>NZ_CP071663.1:0-5387500 GCF_051132135.1 Pseudomonas sp. R1-1 | reverse complement strand
AGCGCACCCCTGATAAGGGTGAGGTCGGCAGTTCGAATCTGCCCAGACCCACCAATTTTGTTATGGGGCCATAGCTCAGCTGGGAGAGCGCCTGCCTTGCACGCAGGAGGTCAGCGGTTCGATCCCGCTTGGCTCCACCATATAAACTGCTTCTGAAAGCTTAGAAATGAATATTCGGTGCGAATATTGATTTCTAGTCTTTTGATTAGATCGTTCTTTAAAAATTTGGGTATGTGATAGAAAGATAGACTGAACGTTACTTTCACTGGTAACGGATCAGGCTAAGGTAAAATTTGTGAGTTCTCTTAATTGAGAAATTCGAATTTTCGGCGAATGTCGTCTTCACAGTATAACCAGATTGCTTGGGGTTATATGGTCAAGTGAAGAAGCGCATACGGTGGATGCCTTGGCAGTCAGAGGCGATGAAAGACGTGGTAGCCTGCGAAAAGCTTCGGGGAGTCGGCAAACAGACTTTGATCCGGAGATGTCTGAATGGGGGAACCCAGCCATCATAAGATGGTTATCTTGTACTGAATACATAGGTGCAAGAGGCGAACCAGGGGAACTGAAACATCTAAGTACCCTGAGGAAAAGAAATCAACCGAGATTCCCTTAGTAGTGGCGAGCGAACGGGGACTAGCCCTTAAGTTGATTTGAGATTAGCGGAACGCTCTGGAAAGTGCGGCCATAGTGGGTGATAGCCCTGTACGCGAAAATCTCTTATCAATGAAATCGAGTAGGACGGAGCACGAGAAACTTTGTCTGAATATGGGGGGACCATCCTCCAAGGCTAAATACTACTGACTGACCGATAGTGAACTAGTACCGTGAGGGAAAGGCGAAAAGAACCCCGGAGAGGGGAGTGAAATAGATCCTGAAACCGTATGCGTACAAGCAGTGGGAGCCCACTTTGTTGGGTGACTGCGTACCTTTTGTATAATGGGTCAGCGACTTATTTTCAGTGGCGAGCTTAACCGAATAGGGGAGGCGTAGCGAAAGCGAGTCTTAATAGGGCGTCTAGTCGCTGGGAATAGACCCGAAACCGGGCGATCTATCCATGGGCAGGTTGAAGGTTAGGTAACACTGACTGGAGGACCGAACCGACTACCGTTGAAAAGTTAGCGGATGACCTGTGGATCGGAGTGAAAGGCTAATCAAGCTCGGAGATAGCTGGTTCTCCTCGAAAGCTATTTAGGTAGCGCCTCATGTATCACTGTAGGGGGTAGAGCACTGTTTCGGCTAGGGGGTCATCCCGACTTACCAAACCGATGCAAACTCCGAATACCTACAAGTGCCGAGCATGGGAGACACACGGCGGGTGCTAACGTCCGTCGTGAAAAGGGAAACAACCCAGACCGTCAGCTAAGGTCCCAAAGTTATGGTTAAGTGGGAAACGATGTGGGAAGGCTTAGACAGCTAGGAGGTTGGCTTAGAAGCAGCCACCCTTTAAAGAAAGCGTAATAGCTCACTAGTCGAGTCGGCCTGCGCGGAAGATGTAACGGGGCTCAAACCATACACCGAAGCTACGGGTATCATCTTCGGGTGATGCGGTAGAGGAGCGTTCTGTAAGCCTGTGAAGGTGAGTTGAGAAGCTTGCTGGAGGTATCAGAAGTGCGAATGCTGACATGAGTAACGACAATGGGTGTGAAAAACACCCACGCCGAAAGACCAAGGTTTCCTGCGCAACGTTAATCGACGCAGGGTTAGTCGGTCCCTAAGGCGAGGCTGAAAAGCGTAGTCGATGGAAAACAGGTTAATATTCCTGTACTTCTGGTTATTGCGATGGAGGGACGGAGAAGGCTAGGCCAGCTTGGCGTTGGTTGTCCAAGTTTAAGGTGGTAGGCTGAGATCTTAGGTAAATCCGGGATCTTAAGGCCGAGAGCTGATGACGAGTTACCCTTTGGGTGACGAAGTGGTTGATGCCATGCTTCCAAGAAAAGCTTCTAAGCTTCAGGTAACCAGGAACCGTACCCCAAACCGACACAGGTGGTTGGGTAGAGAATACCAAGGCGCTTGAGAGAACTCGGGTGAAGGAACTAGGCAAAATGGCACCGTAACTTCGGGAGAAGGTGCGCCGGTGAGGGTGAAGGACTTGCTCCGTAAGCTCATGCCGGTCGAAGATACCAGGCCGCTGCGACTGTTTATTAAAAACACAGCACTCTGCAAACACGAAAGTGGACGTATAGGGTGTGACGCCTGCCCGGTGCCGGAAGGTTAATTGATGGGGTTAGCTAACGCGAAGCTCTTGATCGAAGCCCCGGTAAACGGCGGCCGTAACTATAACGGTCCTAAGGTAGCGAAATTCCTTGTCGGGTAAGTTCCGACCTGCACGAATGGCGTAACGATGGCGGCGCTGTCTCCACCCGAGACTCAGTGAAATTGAAATCGCTGTGAAGATGCAGTGTATCCGCGGCTAGACGGAAAGACCCCGTGAACCTTTACTATAGCTTTGCACTGGACTTTGAATTTGCTTGTGTAGGATAGGTGGGAGGCTTTGAAGCGTGGACGCCAGTTCGCGTGGAGCCATCCTTGAAATACCACCCTGGCAACTTTGAGGTTCTAACTCAGGTCCGTTATCCGGATCGAGGACAGTGTATGGTGGGTAGTTTGACTGGGGCGGTCTCCTCCTAAAGAGTAACGGAGGAGTACGAAGGTGCGCTCAGACCGGTCGGAAATCGGTCGTAGAGTATAAAGGCAAAAGCGCGCTTGACTGCGAGACAGACACGTCGAGCAGGTACGAAAGTAGGTCTTAGTGATCCGGTGGTTCTGTATGGAAGGGCCATCGCTCAACGGATAAAAGGTACTCCGGGGATAACAGGCTGATACCGCCCAAGAGTTCATATCGACGGCGGTGTTTGGCACCTCGATGTCGGCTCATCACATCCTGGGGCTGAAGCCGGTCCCAAGGGTATGGCTGTTCGCCATTTAAAGTGGTACGCGAGCTGGGTTTAGAACGTCGTGAGACAGTTCGGTCCCTATCTGCCGTGGACGTTTGAGATTTGAGAGGGGCTGCTCCTAGTACGAGAGGACCGGAGTGGACGAACCTCTGGTGTTCCGGTTGTCACGCCAGTGGCATTGCCGGGTAGCTATGTTCGGGAAAGATAACCGCTGAAAGCATCTAAGCGGGAAACTTGCCTCAAGATGAGATCTCACTGGAACCTTGAGTTCCCTGAAGGGCCGTCGAAGACTACGACGTTGATAGGTTGGGTGTGTAAGCGCTGTGAGGCGTTGAGCTAACCAATACTAATTGCCCGTGAGGCTTGACCATATAACACCCAAGCAATTTGCGAACTCGAAAGAGACCAGATTGCGGTGTGTGAAGACGAAACGAACCGAAAGTTCGAAACGCACAAACACCAGCTGTCACATACCCAATTTGCTGAAGCGAGGCCATCTGGTCACGACTCAGTACCCGAATTTCTTGACGACCATAGAGCGTTGGAACCACCTGATCCCATCCCGAACTCAGCAGTGAAACGATGCATCGCCGATGGTAGTGTGGGGTTTCCCCATGTGAGAGTAGGTCATCGTCAAGATTAAATTCCGAAACCCCAATTGCGTAAGCAGTTGGGGTTTTGTTTTGCCTGCGAGAAAGTTCTTACAGCATTCACCGACGCCGTCCGGCTGTCACAGCCTGCCGACAATGCTAAGGTTCTGCCTCAGCTTTTGTATTCTCCAAGGAAGCCTTTATGCCGGACGCCCCGTCCCTCAACGCTGCATTCATGGTGGTTCAGAGCAACAGCCTGGACGAGCTGCGCAGCCTTGTGATCAGCATCATGCGGCGCTACCCACTGGCGCCCCTGGAGAACGAGATCGCTCTGGTGCAGAGCAACGGTATCGCGCAGTGGCTCAAGCTGGCTCTGGCAGAAGATCCTCAGGAAGACGACCTCGGCGGCTGCGGTATTGCCGCTGCGATTGATGTGCAATTGCCGGGCAGTTTCATGTGGCAGCTATACCGTCTGGTATTGGGCCGCGATGAAATCCCGCCTAAATCCCTGCTCGATAAAGCGCCGCTGACCTGGCGTCTGATGCGCTTGTTGCCACAACTGATCGACCGCCCGCATTTCGAACCGTTGCAACGTTTCCTTACCCACGACACTGATTTGCGCAAGCGCTATCAACTGTCCGAGCGCCTTGCCGATCTCTTCGACCAATATCAGGTATATCGAGCTGACTGGCTTGAGGACTGGGCCGAGGGTCGCCACCAGTTGCGCAATGTCCGAGGCGAGGTAAAGGCACTGCCTGCGACCAGTTGCTGGCAAGCCGAATTATGGCGAGCACTGCTGGACGATGTAGGCGAAAAGGGCATGGCGCAAAGCCGCGCCGGCGTGCATCAGCGGTTCATCGAACGCATCAATAACCTTGAAAGGGCACCCAGTGGGCTACCGCCGCGAGTGATCGTTTTCGGCATTTCCTCGCTTCCAGCACAGGTCCTCGAGGCGCTGGCAGGGCTTGCGCGTTTCAGTCAGGTGTTGCTCTGTGTGCACAACCCTTGTCGGCACCACTGGGCCGATATCGTCGCCGACAAGGATTTGCTCCGTCACCAGTACAAGCGGCAATCGCGCAAGAGCGGCATGCCGGTCGTACTGGACGCCGAAACCCTGCATCAACATGCGCACCCACTGCTCGCAGCATGGGGTAAACAAGGCCGCGACTACATCAATCTGCTCGACAGTTATGACGATCCGAACAGTTACCGCGCTGCCTTTCGCGACGGTCGAATCGACCTGTTCAGCGAGACCGAGCCGCAGAACATGCTCAACCAGCTTCAAGACGACATTCTAGAGTTACGACCACTCAACGAAACTCGCGAGCACTGGCCTGCTGTCGATCTGGCACAGGACGAGTCGATCCGTTTTCACATTGCCCACAGCGCGCAGCGCGAAGTCGAAATTTTGCATGACCAGCTCCTGGCACGCTTCAGTGCCGACCCGCAGTTGCGTCCTCGTGATGTGATCGTGATGGTGCCGGACATCGATAGTTATGCGCCGCATATCCGCGCCGTATTTGGCCAACTCGATCGTCATGATCCGCGCTTCATTCCATTTACATTGGCGGATCAGGGGCAACGCGGTCGCGATCCGTTGCTGATTGCGGTCGAGCATCTGCTCAAGCTCCCCGACAGCCGTTTTCCGGTCAGTGAAATCCTCGACTTGCTCGACGTTCCAGCATTACGTGCGCGCTTCGGAGTTGAAGAGCGCGACCTGCCAACACTGCATCGCTGGATCGAAGGTGCGGGCGTGCGTTGGGGAATGAACGCCGAGCAGCGAGCAGGCCTTGGTTTGCCTGACGAGCTTGAGCAGAACAGCTGGCATTTCGGTCTGCGCCGAATGCTGCTGGGATACGCCGTCGGCAGCGCAAGCGCCTGTGAGGGTATCGAGCCCTACGATGAGATCGGTGGCCTGGATGCCGCACTGATCGGCCCTCTGGTGGCCTTGCTCGACGCGCTGGAGCTGGCCCACCAGCAGCTCACTCAACCGGCACAACCCTCGGAGTGGGGGTATCGGTTGCAGGCGCTGATGCAGCTGTTTTTCAAAGCGAGCAACGAGCATGACGACTACTTGCTGACGCAACTCGAGGAGCTTCGCGAAAACTGGCTGGAGACTTGCGAAGCGGTGAATCTCACAGATGAGCTGCCGCTCACCGTGGTTCGCGAGGCCTGGCTCGCCGGGCTGGATCAGGGGCGACTGTCTCAGCGCTTCCTCGCCGGTTCGGTGAATTTCTGTACGCTGATGCCCATGCGCGCCATTCCTTTCAAACTGGTCTGCCTGCTGGGCATGAACGATGGCGACTATCCTCGCGCGCAGCTTCCGCTGGACTTCGACCTCATGGGCAGCGATTACCGCCCCGGCGATCGCTCGCGACGTGAAGACGACCGTTATCTTTTGCTTGAAGCGCTTTTGTCTGCGCGCAATCAGCTCTACATCAGTTGGGTAGGCCGTAGCATTCGCGACAACAGTGAACGGCCGGCGTCTGTGCTTATCGGCCAGTTACGCGATCATCTGGCCAGCGGTTGGCGATTGCTCGATGAGCAAGGCGATTTGCTGGATGCCCTGACCGAGGAACACCCGCTGCAACCGTTCAGTGCGCGCTATTTCCATGAAGGCGATCAGTTGTTCAGTTATGCCAGCGAGTGGCAGGTGCTGCATCAAGAGCACCAGCCTCACACTGGTGTCGAGTTGCTTGCTCCTTATGTACAAGAAGAACCGTTGACCCTCGCTTTGTTGCAGGACTTTTTGCGCAACCCGGTTCGACATTTCTTCACCCAGCGACTCAAGGTGTATTTCGAGGCTGCCGAAGCACCAGTGGCGGACGAAGAGCCCTTCGTATTGGACGCATTGCAACGGTATTCGCTCAGCGAAAGCCTGCTCGAAGCGGCGCTGAGGCAGCTGGAAAACATCGATCAAGCGCTCGACGCCCAGGCCCGTCGCCTGCAAAACAGCGGTCTGTTGCCAATGGCAGGATTCGGCGAATGCTTGCAGCGGGAATTGATCGAGCCGTTGCCGGATCTGCTCAAGCGCTATCAACAATTGCTGACGCTCTGGCCTGTTCCGCTGACCAGTGCGTTGCCTGTCAATCTGGAACAGCACGGTTTGCGTCTGGAAGGCTGGCTCGCCGGTTTACATCAACGCGGCGACGGCGGTCTGTTATCCGTCACGACCATTCCCAACAGCATCGGCTCAATCAAGAACCGTAAGTGGCATCGCCTGACCAAGCCTTGGGTCAACCATCTTGTCGCCTGCGCCAGTGACCTTTCGCTGACCACCGCTTTGGTGGCCAGCGATGACACGCTGCTGCTTGAACCGCTGGAGCCTGCACGAGCGACGCGTTTTCTTGGCGATCTGCTCCTTGCCTGGCAGGCGGGCATGCGCCAGCCGCTGCCGATAGCGGTGAAAACCGCGTTCGCGTGGCTGTCGCAGTCCGACCCGCTGAAAGCCGAGGCTGCCGCTTGCAAGGCGTATGAAGGTGACGGACAAACCACCGATGGTGAGCGCCGTGAGAGCCCCGCATTGCTAAGGCAGTTCGCCGACTTCCAGGCGTTGCTGGCCGACGAAACTTTTTCCGGCTGGTGCGATGCCTTGTACCGTCCGCTTTACGAAGCGCCATGGCGTTCGCTGTCCGCTGAGGGGGCACGCACATGAGTACCAAAGCACCCCTCGCGCTGGCATTTCCGTTACATGGCAGCCAGTTGATCGAAGCCAGCGCCGGTACTGGCAAGACCTTTACCATTTCGGCCCTCTATCTGCGGCTGATCCTCGGGCACGGTGACGAGTCGAGCGGATTCGGTCGTGAGTTGCTGCCGCCACAAATACTCGTGGTGACATTCACCGATGCCGCAACCAAGGAACTGCGTGAACGGATACGCACGCGTCTGGCGGAGGCGGCCCGATTCTTCCGCGACGAGATGCCGGCCCCAGACGCACTGATCGCCGAATTGCGCGATCAATTCGAACCCCAGCAATGGCCAGGCTGCGCGAACCGCCTCGATGTCGCCGCGCAGTGGATGGATGAGGCCGCCGTTTCGACCATCCACAGTTGGTGCCAGCGCATGTTGCGTGAGCACGCGTTCGACAGTGGCAGCTTGTTCACCCAGTCGCTGGAAACCGATCACAGCGACCTGCTTGGCGAAGTGCTGCGCGATTATTGGCGTCTGTTCTGTTATCCAATGCAGGGCGATGCCTTGAATTGGGTTCGCAACAACTGGGGCGGGCCTGCGGCCTTGTTGCCACGGGTGCGCGGTCTGTTTGCCAGCGAGCGCGACAATGATGAAACAAGGGCTCCCGCCGAACTGATCGCTGAATGTCTGCAAGAGCGTCGCGCGGCGTTGCTTGAACTCAAAATGCCCTGGCGCCTGTGGGCAGACGAGTTGCTCGCCATCTGCCATCAAGGCGTGGCCGGCAAAACGGTCGACGGTCGCAAGATGCAGGCACGCTATTTCGAACCGTGGTTCGAAAAGCTCAAGGCATGGGCTGAAGACGAGTCCCTGGAACAACTGGACATCGGCACCGGTTTCGCGCGTCTGACGCCTGACGGTATGGCCGAAGCCTGGAAGGGGCCGCCGCCATCGCACCCGGGTCTGGATGCCATGTCGGCTCTCAAGGCGAGCCTCGATGCGCTGCCAACGCCCGATGCTGCGGTTCTGCAACACGCCGCCCAATGGGTCGGCACACGTTTCGAAGAAGAGAAGCGTCGTCGCGCCGAAATGGGCTTTGACGACATGCTCTTGCGCCTCGATGCCGCATTGCAGTCCGACGGTGGCGAACGTCTGGCGACGTTGATCCGTGAGCAATTCCCGGTCGCGCTCATCGACGAGTTTCAGGACACCGATCCGGTGCAGTACCGGATCTTCGAGAGCATCTATCGCATCGAAGAGAACAGTGCCGAAACCGGCCTGTTTCTGATCGGCGATCCGAAACAGGCGATCTACGCATTCCGCGGGGCGGATATCTACACCTATCTGCGCGCGCGTCAGGCCACCACTGGCCGACTGCATACGCTGGGTACCAACTTCCGCTCCAGCCATGGCATGGTCGAGGCGGTCAATCATGTCTTTGCACGCGCCGAATCTCGCGAGCAGGGACGCGGTGCGTTTTTATTCCGCGAGAAAACCGGCAATAACCCGGTGCCATTCCTCCCCGTTGAATCTCAGGGGCGCAAGGAACGCCTGCAGGTCGACGGGCGAGACATTGCAGCCTTGAATGTCTGGCAGTTGCCTGCCGACCAGCCCTTGTCGGGCCTGGTTTATCGTCAGCAATTAGCGTCAGCGTGCGCCAGCGAAATCACCGCGCTGCTCAATGGCGGGCAAAGCGCTAGCGCCGGATTCGTTCAGGACGGCAAAGACTTCAGAGGCTTGCGGCCGTCCGATATTGCGATTCTGGTTCGCGATGGCAAGGAAGCTCAAGCTGTGCGCAGTGAGCTGGCCAACCGTGGCGTGCGCAGCGTGTATCTGTCGGACAAGGATTCGGTATTTGCAGCGCAAGAGGCCCACGATCTGTTGGCTTGGCTCACGGCCTGTGCCGAACCGGATGTCGAGCGCTTGCTCAAAGCCGCACTGGCCTGCGTCACACTGAACCTGCCCTTGACCGAGCTCGAACGGCTGAACCAGGATGAGTTGGTCTGGGAAACCCGCGTCATGCAGTTTCGTGGCTATCGCGAGCTCTGGCGCAAGCAAGGCGTGCTGCCGATGTTGCGGCGCCTGCTGCACGATTTCCACTTGCCGCAAACCCTGATGAAACGCAGTGATGGCGAGCGCGTGCTGACCAACCTGCTGCATCTGTCCGAACTGATGCAGCAAGCCGCCGCTGAACTGGACGGCGAACAAGCGCTGATCCGCCATCTGGCCGAGCTGCTGGTGCTGTCCGGGCAGGCGGGTGAAGAACAGATCCTGCGCCTGGAAAGCGACGAGCAACTGGTCAAAGTCGTGACCATTCACAAATCCAAGGGCCTGGAATATCCGCTGGTATTTCTGCCGTTCATCTGTTCGGCGAAGCCTGTCGACGGCAGTCGTTTGCCGCTGCATTACCACGATGCTGAAGGCAAGGCGCGGGTGAGCCTCAAGCCAACCGCCGAGCTGATCGCGCAAGCGGATGACGAGCGTCTTGCCGAGGATCTGCGTTTGCTCTACGTCGCTCTGACGCGCGCGCAACATGCCTGCTGGCTTGGCGTGACGGATCTCAAGCGCGGCAATAACAACAGCTCGGTGCTGCATCTTTCCGCGCTGGGCTACTTGCTCGGCGGGGGAGCTTCGTTGGGCGAATCCAGCGAACTCAAGGGTTGGCTGCGAGACCTGCAGCAGGGCTGTGCCGCGATCAGTATCGCGGAAATGCCGCAACCTACCGACGAGCATTATCGCCCGCCACGCAATGACGCGGTACTCAGTGCCACCCGCGTGCCCAAGCGCAAGGCCAGCGAAAACTGGTGGATCGCTTCCTACAGTGCATTGCGCATCAGCGACGTGTTGAGCGTCGGCAGAGACGAGGCACCGGACAGTCCGCAAGCGCAAAAACTGTTCGATGACGAACGCCTTGATCCGGACGCGCCGCGAGAGATCATTGCCGGTGGCGCCGATATCCACCGGTTTCCTCGCGGCCCCAATCCGGGCACGTTCCTCCACGGACTGCTCGAATGGGCGGGTGATGAAGGTTTCGCCGTTTCCCGCGAGGCACTGGAAGATGCGATCGCGCGGCGCTGCAATCTGCGTGGCTGGGAGGGCTGGATTACCACGCTCAGTGACTGGCTACAGCATCTGCTCAAGCTGCCGCTTCCCATCGCCGACCGGCAACCGCCCGTCGTGCTGGAGGAGCTGAAGCAGTTTCGCGTCGAGATGGAGTTCTGGTTCGCCAGCCATAAAGTCGATGTGCTCAAACTCGATGAACTGGTGCGTCAGCATACTCACCAGGGCATCGCCCGGGTCGCGGCAGAACCGGTGCAACTCAACGGCATGTTCAAGGGCTTTATCGACCTGACATTCGAACACGACGGGCGTTATTACGTGGCTGACTACAAGTCCAACTGGCTCGGCCTGGATGATCAGGCGTACACCGAAGCAGCCATGGAGCAATCGATTCTCGACAACCGCTATGACCTGCAATACGTGTTGTACCTGCTGGCCTTGCATCGACAGCTCAAGGCGCGGCTGGCGGATTACGATTACGACCGACACGTCGGCGGTGCGTTGTATCTGTTCCTGCGTGGCACACGCGCCGACAGTCGCGGGGTGTATTTCGCTCGCCCGCCGCGCGAACTGATCGAG
Organism: Pseudomonas sp. R1-1; assembly: GCF_051132135.1. NCBI lineage: Bacteria > Pseudomonadati > Pseudomonadota > Gammaproteobacteria > Pseudomonadales > Pseudomonadaceae > Pseudomonas > Pseudomonas sp. R1-1. The sequence continues at coordinate 5,376,747 of NZ_CP071663.1, read as the reverse complement.
CGCCTGGACCGAATGTTTCAAGGCAAACCCGAACCCAAGACCGAGCCCGCCTGGGAACAGGGAGTCCTGCTATGAGCCGTACCTTCGCCGATCTGCTTCCCACGCCGCTGGCAGCCGACAGTCTGTCGAAGCTCGCGCCGTTGACCCGTGCCGATGATCTGTTGCTGTTGCTCACGCGATGGGTCGAGCGCGGCTGGCTCCGTGCGCTGGACAAGGCATTCGTCGCCTTCCTTCATGAACTGGAGCCGGACACCGATCCGTTGGTATTGCTCGCGGCGGCACTGACCAGCCATCAACTCGGCCACGGTCATGTCTGTCTCGATCTGTTTGAAACATTGAAGGCGCCTGATTTCGCGTTATCGCTTCCACCCGAGGGCGACGTGCAAGGTGGCGTGTTGCTGCTGCCTTCTCAGTTGCTCGACGCGCTCGATGGTGCGCACTGGTGCAAGGTGCTGGCGAGCAGTTCGTTGGTGGCATTGGCGGCGGATCCCAGTGATGCAGCGCAGCAGCGTCCGCTGGTGTTATCCGGCAAGCGCCTGTACCTGCGTCGATACTGGGCGTACGAGCGGCGCATCGATACGGCGTTGCGCCAGCGCCTGGAGCAGGTCGAGCCGACACCTGCTGACTTGCCGCAGCGCTTGAACGGGTTGTTCGAGTCGGGCGGGCCTGGCGAAGTGATCGACTGGCAGAAGCTCGCCTGTGCCCTCGCTACGCGCGGTGCTTTCAGTATCGTTACCGGCGGGCCAGGTACCGGCAAAACCACCACGGTGGTGCGTTTGCTGGCCTTGCTGCAAGCGCCAGCCGTGGAGGCCGGTCAGCCGTTGCGCATTCGTCTCGCGGCGCCGACCGGCAAGGCGGCAGCGCGTTTGACCGAGTCGATCAGTCAACAAGTGCAGTCGTTGCAAGTCAGCGAAGAGGTGCGGGCGAAAATTCCTTGCGACGTGACCACCGTGCACCGCTTGCTTGGCAGTCGTCCGGGCACCCGGCATTTCCGTCATCATGCCGGCAACCGCTTGCCACTGGATGTGCTGGTGGTCGACGAAGCCTCGATGATCGACCTGGAAATGATGGCCAATCTGCTCGATGCCCTGCCGACTCATGCTCGCCTGATTTTGCTCGGTGACAAGGACCAGTTGGCGTCGGTTGAGGCGGGTGCGGTGCTCGGCGATCTGTGCCGCGACGCCGAAGGCGGTTGGTACAGCCCACAGACCCGACGGTGGCTGGAATCGGTCAGTGGCGAGTCGTTGCAAGACAGCGGTTTGCATGAGGACTTCGACGGTTCTCACCCCCTGGCCCAGCAAGTGGTAATGCTGCGTTATTCCCGGCGCTTTGGCGAAAGCAGTGGCATCGGTCAGCTTGCTCGGCGGGTCAACCAACAGTTGCCGGAGCGGGCACGGCAGTTGCTCGACGCCGGCAACTATGCAGATGTGTATTCGTTATCGCTCAAGGGCGAGCATGACCACCGGCTGGAGCGGCTGTTGCTGGAGGGGCACGGCGATGGCCCGCAAGGTTACCGCCATTACCTGAGCGTTCTGCGCGACAAGCGTCCGCCATCGGGCAGGCCACTTGAACACCCGGACTGGGTCGTTTGGGCGCGGGATGTGTTGCAGGCGTTCGATACGTTTCAGCTGCTGTGTGCTGTGCGCAAGGGACCGTGGGGTGTCGAAGGTCTGAATCAGCGGATTACCGCGGCATTGCTCAAGGCACGCCTGATCGAAAGCGATCAGCAGTGGTACGAGGGCCGTCCGGTATTGATGACGCGCAACGACTACGGCCTGGGATTGATGAATGGCGACATTGGTATCGCCCTCAAGCTGCCCGAGCGCGAGGGACCTGACGCCGGCAAGCCAGTGTTGCGCGTGGCCTTCCCGCGCAACGACGGCCAGGGCGGCGTGCGTTTCGTATTGCCCAGCCGGCTCAACGATGTCGAAACCGTCTACGCGATGACCGTACATAAATCCCAGGGCTCGGAGTTTGCTCATACCGCGCTGATCCTGCCCGATGCCTTGAATCCGGTGCTGACCAAAGAGCTGATCTACACCGGCATCACCCGAGCCAAGCACTGGTTCACCTTGATCGAATCGCGGGCCGGAGTATTCGAAGAGGCGGTGCAGCGCAAGGTCAAGCGCTTGAGCGGCCTGATGCTGGAGCTGGAGGAGGGCACCGATTCTCGCGACTGAAACCCTGCGGCAGGCGGCGATTATTGACTGACCGGTCAGTGGGCGCTGCCTCGCTGGCCTTTCGGCGCTGTGCTATCGTTGCGGCATCATTTCGCTACGATCCAAGAGAATTCCTGCATGAAGGTGTCGGTCTGGGCGACGGGGCGCGTCGTTGTCTGCAAGCAGGTGTTGCTGGTCGTTCTGCTCTGGCTCATGACCAGCGCGGCTATGGCGCAAGCGTCCGCAGGTATGGCTGAACAACGGGCCAAATCCGTCACTCAAGTCGTGCTGGGAATTCTCAGCTACGCGCGCTGGCCGGTCGAACCGGCGCAGTTGCGGCTGTGCATCGTCGGCCCCACCGAATACACCGATGACCTGGTCAAAGGCACCGCTCAGGCGACTGGCCGGCCGGTGCTGGTGCGGCGGCTTTTGGCTGACAACCCGGCGATCGTCAGCGAATGTAATGCGGTCTATATCGGCAAGCTCACCAACGATGAGCGCAGTCGCTTGTTTGCTTCGCTCATCGGCCATCCAGTGCTGAGCATCAGCGAAGGTGGCGATCAATGCACGGTTGGCAGCCTGTTCTGTCTGCGTGTGGGTGATGAACAAGTGTCGTTCGAAGTCAATCTCGACTCCGTGGCCCGCAGCGGTGTGCGTATCCACCCCAGCGTGCTGCAATTGTCGCGGCGCAGGGCGGCGGCGCCATGAGGCTGTTCAGAGCGAGTGACCGCCCGACGTTGGGCTCGGTGATCGGCCGAGGGCATCTGATTGTCGCGCTGGTCGCTGTGGCGATGGCCAGTGTCTCGCTGACCTTGCTCGGTGTGCTCGCATTGCGCGTGTATGCCGATCACAACCTGCATCTGATTGCGCGCTCGATCAGCTACACCGTTGAGGCCGCGGTGGTATTCAACGACAAGGCAGCCGCCACTGAAGCGCTGGCGCTGATCGCCTCGACCGAGGAAGTGGCTGATGCTCAGGTACTCGACAGCCAGGGACAGCTGCTAGCGCAATGGCAGCGCCCGGAAAACGGTTTGATTTCCACATTGGAAATGCAGATTGCCCGCGCCATCCTGGAAAAACCCGTCAGCCTGCCCATTGAACATCAGGACCGCGAAATCGGCCGGGTGCTGCTCACCGGGCATGGCGGCAGTCTGATGCGCTTTCTGCTCAGCGGTCTGGCGGGCATTGTCCTGTGCACGGCGATCAGCGCCTGGGTGGCGCTGTATCTGGCCCGGCGTCAGTTGCGCGGGATCATCGGCCCGCTGCGCGGCCTCGCCGCCGTGGCGCACGCCGCCCGCAGTGAACGTGCGCTGGACCGGCGAGTGGCGCCGGCGCAAATCGCCGAACTCGATAATCTGGGCAATGACTTCAATGCGTTGCTCGACGAGCTGGAGTCGTGGCAAACCCACCTGCAGAACGAAAACGAGACCCTTGCCCATCAGGCCAGTCATGACAGCCTGACCGGCCTGCCCAATCGCGCGTTCTTCGAAGGGCGTTTAATTCGCGCGTTGCGCAGCGCCAGCAAGCACGATGAACGCGCTGCCGTGCTGTTTCTCGACAGCGACCGTTTCAAAGGCATCAACGATAATTTCGGGCACGCGGCCGGCGATGCGGTATTGATGGCCGTGGCCAACCGCGTTCGCGCGCAGTTGCGCGAGGGCGATCTGGTGGCGCGGTTGGGCGGCGACGAGTTTGCTGTACTGCTCGCGCCGCTGCATGCGATCGAAGATGCCGAGCGCATTGCCGACAAGATTCTCGCCAGCATGGACATGCCCATCGCGCTGCCGGGCGACACCCGCGTGGTGACGTCGCTGAGTATCGGCATTGCGGTGTTCCCCGACCACGGCGCCAGCCCGAGCGCCTTGCTCGATGCCGCCGATGCCGCCATGTATCAAGCCAAACGCCTGTCGCGTGGCGCCCAGTTCACTGCCGGGGCGGAGTACCCGGTCGATTCCGAACCCTCCAGGAGCTGATAGCCGTGTCCACTTTGTCCATTCGTTCTTTTTACGCCGTGTTGTTGCTGGCCGTGCTGGCCCTGAGCGGCTGCCAGACCGCACCGCCCAAAGGCCTGACTCCGGCGCAAGTCGCGGTGCTCAAACAACAGGGCTTCGAACTGACCGACGAGGGCTGGGAATTTGGTCTCTCGGGCAAGGTACTGTTTGGCAGCGACGTCGAAAGCCTTAACCCGCAAAGCACCGAGATCGTCGAGCGCATCGGCAAAGCCTTGTTGAGTGTCGGCATCGAACGCGTGCGCGTCGACGGCCACACCGATGCCTCGGGCAAGGAAACCTACAATCAGCAACTGTCGTTGCGCCGGGCCAAGAGCGTCGCCAACGTACTGGGAACGGTCGGGATGAAGCAGGAAAACATTCAGCTACAAGGCCTGGGCAGCAGCGAGCCGGTAGCGTCCAACGACACCGCGACCGGCCGCACGGAAAACCGCCGGGTAGCGATTGTGGTCAGCGCCGATTAATCGGCAAAGCGCATCTCCCGCGTCTGCCCCATCAGCAGCCCCTGATTACGTTCCGTCACCTCGCGGATGTAATCCCACAACAACGTAATCCGCTTCAACTTTCGCAGATCCTCCCGGCAGTACATCCAGAACTGCCGGGTGATATCAATTTCCTCCGCCAGCACCGGCAACAACCGCGGATCTTGCGCCGCAAGGAAGCACGGCAGGATCGCCAGTGATCGCCCCTGCTGCGCAGCGACGTATTGGGCGATGACGCTGGTGCTGCGCAAATGCGCGTTGGCGCCGGGCAGGACGTTCGCCAGATAGAGCAGCTCCGAGCTGAACGCCAGGTCGTCGACATAACTGATGAATTGATGCTTGCTCAAGTCCGCCGGACGGCGGATCGGTGGGTGTTGGTCTAGGTATTCCTGAGTGGCGTAGAGCTGCAAGCGGTAGTCGCAGAGTTTGCAGCAGACGTACGGCCCGTGTTCCGGTCGCTCAAGGGCGATGACGATGTCGGCCTCGCGCTTGGACAGGCTGATGAAGTGCGGCAGGGGCAGGATGTCCACGGAGATCGCCGGGTAGGCGTCGACGAAATGACTCAGTTGCGGGGTGATGAAAAAACTGCCGAAGCCTTCGGTGCAGCCCATGCGCACGTGCCCGGAGAGTGCCACGCCGGAGCCTGAAACCTGTTCGCAGGCCATGTGCAGCGTGCTTTCGATCGACTCGGCGTAACCGAGCAGACGCTGGCCTTCGGTGGTCAGGACGAAGCCGCTGGTCCGTGACTTTTCAAACAGCAATGTACCCAGCGCCGCTTCCAGCGAACTGATGCGCCGCGACACCGTGGTGTAGTCGACGGCCAGCCGTTTGGCGGCGGTGCTGGCCTTGCGGGTGCGGGCGACTTCGAGGAAAAACTTGAGGTCGTCCCAGTTCAGCGAGCCTAACGAGGTAATGTTTTTTTGCATGATGGACGGGCTTATATGTGCGTTCTTATTAGAAGTTTGCACATCTATACTCCAAAAACCGTCCGACAACCATTCTGGACACACGCCTCATCTCAAGGCGAACCTCTCGCCTTGGCTCCTCCGATAAAAACAAGTTATGGAGACCAGCATGAACGCATCGCTTACGCCCAACGACACCACGCTGCAGAAGGTCAAACTGTTGATTGACGGCGAGTGGGTCGAATCGCAGACCACTGAATGGCACGACATCGTCAATCCGGCGACCCAGCAAGTGCTGGCGAAAGTGCCGTTTGCTACCGCTGATGAAGTCGATGCGGCGGTCATCGCCGCGCAGCGCGCATTCCAGACCTGGAAGCTGACTCCGATTGGCGCACGGATGCGCATCATGCTCAAGCTGCAAGCGCTGATTCGTGAGCATTCCAAACGTATCGCCGTGGTGCTGAGCGCCGAGCAGGGCAAAACCATTGCCGACGCTGAAGGCGACATTTTCCGTGGTCTGGAGGTGGTCGAGCACGCGTGTTCGATCGGCACCCTGCAGATGGGCGAGTTCGCCGAAAACGTTGCCGGCGGCGTCGACACCTATACGCTGCGTCAGCCGATCGGCGTGTGCGCCGGCATCACGCCGTTCAACTTCCCGGCGATGATTCCGCTGTGGATGTTCCCGATGGCCATCGCTTGCGGCAACACCTTCGTGCTGAAACCGTCGGAGCAGGATCCGCTGTCGACCATGTTGTTGGTCGAACTGGCGATCGAGGCTGGCGTGCCTGCGGGCGTGCTTAATGTCGTGCACGGCGGCAAGGACGTGGTCGATGGCCTGTGCACGCACAAGGACATCAAGGCCGTGTCGTTCGTCGGTTCGACCGCCGTCGGCACGCACGTCTACGACCTGGCCGGTAAACACGGCAAACGCGTGCAATCGATGATGGGTGCGAAAAACCACGCCGTGGTCCTGCCGGACGCCAATCGCGAGCAAGCTCTGAACGCGCTGGTCGGCGCCGGTTTCGGTGCGGCCGGGCAGCGTTGCATGGCGACCTCGGTGGTGGTGTTGGTCGGTGCAGCGAAGCAGTGGCTGCCGGATCTGAAAGCGCTGGCGCAGAAGCTCAAGGTCAATGCCGGCAACGAGCCGGGCACCGACGTGGGTCCGGTGATTTCGAAAAAGGCCAAGGCGCGAATTCTTGAGCTGATTGAAAGCGGCATCAAGGAAGGCGCCAAGCTGGAGCTCGACGGTCGCGACATCCAGGTGCCGGGCTACGAGCAGGGCAACTTTGTCGGCCCGACCCTGTTTTCCGGCGTGACGCCGGCCATGCAGATCTACACCCAGGAAATCTTCGGCCCGGTGCTGGTGGTGCTGGAAGTCGACACCCTCGATCAGGCCATCGCTTTGGTCAACGCCAACCCGTTCGGCAACGGCACCGGTCTGTTCACCCAGAGCGGTGCGGCGGCGCGCAAGTTCCAGACTGAAATCGACGTCGGTCAGGTTGGCATCAATATTCCGATTCCGGTGCCGGTGCCGTTCTTCAGCTTCACCGGTTCGCGCGGCTCGAAACTCGGCGACCTCGGCCCGTACGGCAAGCAAGTGGTGCAGTTCTACACGCAGACCAAAACGGTTACGGCGCGCTGGTTCGATGACGACAGCGTCAACGACGGCGTGAACACCACCATCAACCTGCGCTGAGGATTCGATCATGAAAATCGCATTTATCGGTCTGGGCAACATGGGCGCGCCGATGGCGCGCAATCTGATCAAGGCTGGCCATTCGCTGAATCTGGTCGATCTGAACAAGACCGTGCTGGCCGAACTGGAACAACTGGGCGGCACCATCCGCGCTTCGGCGCGCGAGGCTGCCGAGGATGCCGAACGGGTGATCACCATGCTACCGGCCGCCGTGCATGTGCGCAGCGTCTGGCTCGGTGAGGAAGGTGTGCTTGCTGGCATCCGCCCAGGCGTGCCGGCGGTCGATTGCAGCACCATCGATCCGCAGACAGTACGCGACGTCGCGGCCGCCGCGGCCAAACACGGCGTGGCCATGGCCGACGCGCCGGTATCCGGTGGCACCGGCGGTGCGACGGCCGGGACGCTGACCTTCATGGTCGGCGCTACCCCGGAACTGTTCGCCACCCTGCAACCGGTGCTGGCGCAGATGGGCCGCAACATCGTGCATTGCGGTGAAGTCGGCACCGGGCAGATCGCCAAGATCTGCAACAACCTGCTGCTGGCGATCTCCATGGTTGGCGTCAGCGAGGCGATGGCGCTGGGCGATGCGCTGGGTATCGACACTTCGGTGCTGGCCGGGATCATCAACAGCTCGACCGGCCGCTGCTGGAGTTCGGAAATGTACAACCCGTGGCCGGGCATCGTCGAAACGGCGCCGGCCTCGCGGGGCTATACCGGTGGCTTCGGGGCGGGGCTGATGCTCAAGGATCTTGGCCTGGCCACCGAAGCAGCGCGTCAGGCGCATCAGCCGGTGATACTCGGCGCGGTGGCGCAGCAGTTGTATCAGGCGATGAGTCAGCGCGGTGATGGCGGCAAGGATTTCTCGGCGATCATCAACAGCTATCGCAAACCACAGTAGGAGGCCTTGGTGCAAAATCTGTGGGAGCGGGCCTGCTCGCGAAGACGGCGTCAGCCTCAACACATCATCGCCTGACAGTCCTCCCCCTCACCCCAGCCCTCTCCCGAGGGGAGGGAGCCGATTGCAGCTCCAGCAGGCTGGCTCCCACAGGGAATTGGGGTGTACTTGATAATGTTTGCCGGGAAATCACGTCGGGTGATTCCCCGGCTTTTTTGCATCAGGCGAAAACGAAATATTTGCGCACGGTCTCGACCACTTCCCAGGTGCCTTTCATGCCCGGCTCGACCACGAAGATATCGCCGGCACGCAGGTGGATCGGCGCCATGCCGTCCGGGGTAATCACGCAGTAGCCTTCCTGGAAATGGCAGTATTCCCACTTCACATACTCGACGCGCCACTTGCCCGGTGTGCAGATCCAGGTGCCCATGATCTTGCTGCCGTCTTCGCTGGTGTAGGCGTTGAGGTTGACGGTGTGCGGGTCGCCTTCGAGTTTTTCCCATTTGCAGGCGTCGAGTACCGGCAGCGGGTGGGTGTCGCGCAGAACGGTGATAGGGGCGGTCGCGGTCATGAGGACTCCGGGGCGGGTGGACTTGAGGAATGAAGTCGCACCCTATAGCGCGCGGTCGCCGTTCAGTTGTCTGGGGTCGACATCGAACTGCTCAGAAACGCGCGGATCGGTCAGCGCGTGTAACAACGCCTGCGCGTAGGGCGGCAGTGCGCTGAAATCTCTGGCGCACATCATCAGAGTCCGGCGCGCCCAGGGTTCATTCAACGCTACGCTTTTGAAGGTTCCAGGCGCCGCGCGTTCGACCGCCGCCAGCGGCACGATCGCCAGCCCCGCGCCCCGGCCGACCATGCGCATTACCCCATCAAAGCCCTCGGCGCGAATGCGCACTTGCATGCGCGCACCGCTGTGCAGCGCTTGTTCTTCGAGGTAAATGGCCAAGGCGCTATCGGCGCTGAGTCCGACAAAGTCGTGCTGCAACGCCGCACTGAAACTGACTGCGACGGCGTCAGACAACGGGTGGTCGAGCGGCAGAATCAGCACCAAGGGGTCGTGGCGAAACGGCTGAGTCTGTAAGCCGCCAGTGTCGACTGCGTCAGACACAATCCCGAGATCTGCTGCGCCTTCACGCAAGGCGTGGGTGATCCGTGCGCTGGGCAGTTCCTGCAGCTCGATGTCGAGATTGGCATGGCTGCGCAGAAAATCCGCGAGCGGTTCCGGCAGGTATTCGGTGATCGCCGTGGTGTTGCACAGCAGGCGCACCTGGCCTTTGACGCCTTGGGCGTAATCGGCCAGATCCTGCTGCATGCGCTCGGCCTGTTGCAGGATGACGCGGGCATGGCGGGCGAGGGCGTTGCCGGCGGGCGTCGGCGTCACGCCACGGCGACCGCGCTCGAGAAATTCGGTGCCGAGTGAGGCTTCCATCGCGCGGACTCTGGCGCTGGCCGCGGCCAGGGATAAATGGCTGCGGACGGCGCCGGCGGTGATGTTGCCGGTGTCGAGGATGTGCAGGAAGAGGCGCAGGTCGGTGAGGTCGAAGTGCATGAGGTGCCTGGGGTTTTTGTGTTGTCTGGGCTGGCCTTATCGCTAGCAGGGCTAGCTCCCACAAAGATCTGCGGTGAGCACAAACCTGTGGGAGCCAGCCCTGCTGGCGATGAGGCCAGATGCATCAAAACAGGGGGCAGGCTCTTGCATTGATTGAGGCAGCCTCAGTATATGGCAGATTTTCAGCCAACCCCGACTGGCGCAAAGTAGCATCATGCATACCCTCATCGACTTCTACGAAAACCTCGGCCCAGCACTGTCTCTGCTGATCATCCTCACCTTCCTGCTCGCCGGCCTGGTCAAAGGCGTCATCGGCCTTGGCCTGCCCACGGTCGCCATGGGCCTGCTCGGTCTGGCTATGGCGCCGGCGCAGGCAGCCGCGCTGCTGATCATTCCGGCAACCTTGACCAATCTCTGGCAACTGGCATTCGGCGGGCATCTCACGGGTCTGATCAAACGCCTATGGCCGATGCTGCTGCTGATCTCCCTCGGCACCGCCGTCGGTACGCTGTGGATCGGCATGGCGGGCGGGCATTGGGTGGTGCGCGGGCTGGGCGCGGCGCTGCTGCTCTATGCGTTGAGCGGACTGTTCCTGCCAACACTGCGCGTCAGCCCGCGCCATGAAAGCTGGCTCGGCCCGCTCTGCGGTTTGATCACCGGCATCATCACCTCGGCCACCGGCGTGTTCGTGATTCCGGCGGTGCCGTACCTGCAAGCGCTGGGCTTGCGCCGCGATGAACTGGTGCAGGCGCTGGGCCTATCGTTCACGGTGTCGACACTTGCCTTGGCCGCAGGCTTGCTCTGGCGCGGTGCGCTGGGGGGTGGCGAACTCGGCGCTTCGGTGCTGGTGCTGATTCCGGCCCTGCTTGGCATGTGGCTCGGCCAATGGCTGCGCCAGCGCATCAGTGCAGTGCTGTTCATGCGAGTGTTCTTTATCGGTCTGGGCGCGCTCGGCGCCCATTTGCTGATCAGCGCTTAGCCGAGGGAGGGCTGAGCATGTCGATCGGGCGGATGTCGAAATCGCGCTCCAGGTATTCCATGCGCCGGTCGAAAAAATCCTTCATGTGCGGCAGATTCGAGTGCTCGTCCAAGTGCGCTTGCGATTCCCAGATCTCGTAGAAGATGAACAGCGTCGGATCTTCCTTGTCGCGCAGCATGTGGTATTCGATGCAACCGGGTTCGGCGCGACTCGGTTCGACATAGGCGCTAAACAGCGCTTCAAAAGCCTCGGCGCGTTCCGGGCGGGTTTTGGCGTGCAGGATAAAGCCCTCGCGTTCACTCATCACAACGTCCTCACATTCATCAAAGCGCCGAATGCTACGACAACAATCTCTAATCGATTCGTGCGTTTTGCTCAAATGTATTTTGCGCGGGCATGGCTTATTCCGCGCGACGCGAGCCGTTAATCTGCCGCCATTCCATTTCCACTTTCCATCCAGCCCAATGGCTGCGCTGAGGCTTTGTCATGAAAAAAGTACTGTTGCTCAATGGCGGTAAAAAATTCGCTCATTCCGACGGTCGCTACAACGCCACCCTGCATGAATCCGCGCTGAGCGTGCTGGACCGTGGCGGTGTCGATGTGAAAACCACCTTCATCGACGAGGGCTACGACGTCGCCGAGGAAGTGGCGAAATTCCTCTGGGCCGACGTGATCGTTTATCAGATGCCGGGCTGGTGGATGGGCGCGCCATGGACCGTAAAAAAATACATCGACGAAGTCTTTACCGAGGGCCACGGCAGCCTCTACGCCAGCGATGGCCGCACCCGTTCCGACGCGTCGCAGAAATACGGCAGCGGCGGCTTGATCCAGGGCAAGCAGTACATGTTGTCGCTGACCTGGAACGCACCTCAGCAAGCCTTCGATGACCCGAGCGATTTCTTTGAAGCCAAGGGCGTCGATGCGGTGTACTTCCCGTTTCACAAGGCCAACGAATTTCTCGGCATGACCGCGTTGCCAACCTTCCTCTGCGTTGACGTGATGAAGCGCCCGAACATCGAAAACGACGTGGCGCGTTACGCGCAGCATTTGACCGAGGTGTTTGGCCTCAAGGGCTGATGCTCGGCTACTATCGTGGGCCTGCGCCTGTGTGGCAGGCCCATCGAGCAGAGGACACCCGTGAAAGCCAGATCCGATGAATTGCAGATTTTCGTCTGCGTGATCGAATGCGGTTCGATTTCCGCCGCAGCCGAACAGGTCGGGCAGACGCCGTCGGCGGTCAGTCGCACGCTGTCGCGGCTGGAAGCCAAACTCGACACCACGCTGATCAACCGCACCACGCGGCGCATGGACCTGACCGAGGAGGGCCGGTACTTCTTCGAACAGGCCAAGCTGATTCTCGACCAGATGGATCAACTCGAAGAACGCCTGTCCTCGCGCCAGCAAACACCGTCCGGGCGACTGCGGATCAACGCCGCCTCACCGTTCATGCTGCACGCCATCGTGCCCTACATCGACGAGTTTCGCCGGCTCTACCCGGATATTCAGCTCGAACTCAACAGCAATGACCTGATCATTGATCTGCTGGAACAAAGCACCGACATCGCCATCCGCATCGGCACCCTCGCCGATTCGACGCTGCATGCGCGTTCGCTCGGCTGCAGCCCGTTGCTGATCGTCGCCAGCCCGGCCTATCTGAAACAGCACGGCACGCCACGACAAGTGGCGGATCTGAGCGAACACACGCTGCTCGGTTTTACCCAGAACGAAGGCCTCAACCAATGGCCGCTGCGCTACGTGCACGGTGACCGCTGGCCGATCACCGCGGCGATCAGCGCTTCCAGCGGCGAGACCGTGCGCCACCTGGCGCTGGAAGGGCAGGGCATTGCCTGTCTGTCGCACTTCATGACTATCGATGACATTCGTGCCGGGCGCTTGAAAGTCCTGCTGGCTGAATTCAACAGCGGATACCGCCAGCCGATCAACGCGGTGTACTACCGAAATTCGCAACTGGCGCTGCGCATTCAGTGCTTTCTCGATTTCATCCAGAGCAAGCTTGCGGCGTACGCCAGCGCGGATTTCAAGGGCTGATTCGTGATCCCTGCGCAACAGTGATTTGGCCGCGGGCGGGTTTTTCGATCGGGGTCAGCGGTCGATACTCGCCGCATCACTTATTCACGCAGGGAGTTTCTCCATGAACGTATTCGTTACCGGCGCTGCCGGTTTTATCGGCGGTTCCATCGCCACTGGTCTGGTTCAGGCTGGGCATCAGGTCACCGGTCTGGTGCGCAGTGCCGAACAGGCTGCGGAGCTCAAGGCGCTCGGGATTAGCGCCGTCGTCGGCACTCTTGATGATCAGGCATTGCTCGCCGAACAGGCCCGCGCGGCGGATGCGGTAATCAACGCCGCCAGCAGCGACCATCGCGGCGCGGTCGAAGCGTTGCTCGACGCTTTGCGCGGCTCCAACAAAGTGTTTCTGCATACCAGCGGGTCGAGCATTGTCGGCGATGCGTCGGGCGGTAAGTCCAGCGACGTCATCTACTACGAAGACAACTTGCCGGAGCCGACCGTCGATAAAGCCGCGCGCGTGGCGATCGACAACCTGGTGCTTGCTGCGGCGAAGGACGGCGTGAATTCGGCTGTCATCTGCAACACGCTGATCTACGGTCATAGCCTCGGCGTCAATCGTGACAGTGTGCAACTGCCGCGCCTGCTGAAACAGGCGCGCAAAAGTGGTGTGGTGCGGCATGTCGGCACCGGGCAGAACATCTGGTCCAACGTGCACATCGAAGACGTCGTGGCGCTGTATCTGCTGGCGTTGAGCAAGAATGTGCCGGGCACCTTCTACTTTGTCGAAAGCGGCGAAGCGTCGTTCGTCGACATGACCACCGCCATGGCCGCCGCGCTGAATCTGGGCCAGCCACAAGACTGGCCGCTGCAGGACGCCGAGGCCGAATGGGGCTACGAGATGGCCAACTACGGCCTCGGCTCCAACAGCCGCGTCCGCGGCAAAAAGGCCCGCGCATTGCTGGGCTGGGTGCCGAAGCGCACTTCGGTGGTTGAGTGGATTCGTCACGAGATGGTGTGAGTTCACCTCAACACATCAAACCTGTGGGAGCTTGCCTGCAAGCGATGGGGCCAGCCCAGCCAACACATCCCTTGCCTGACCCACCGCCATCGCCAGCAGGCTGGCTCCCACAGGTTGTCCGCGTTCGAACTGAAGAATCGCGATCAATTGTGGGAGCTTGCCTGCAAGCGATGGGGTCATCCCAGCCAACACATTCATTGCCTGACCCACCGCCACCGCCATCGCCAGCAGGCTGGCTCCCACAGGTTGTCCGCGTTCAAACTGAAGAATAGCGATCAATTGTGGGAGCTTGCCTGCAAGCGATGGGGCCCGCCCAGCCAACACATTCATTGCCTGACCCACCGCTATCGCCAGCAGGCTGGCTCCCACAGGTTGTCCGCGTTCAAACTGAAGAATAGCGATCAATTGTGGGAGCTTGCCTGCAAGCGATGGGGCCAGCCCAGCCAACACATCCCTTGCCTGACCCACCGCCATCGCCAGCAGGCTGGCTCCCACAGGTTACCCGCGTTTGAACTGAAGAATAGCGATCAAATGGTGGGAGCTTGCCTGCAAGCGATGGGGTCAGCTTAGCCAGCACATTCATTGCTTGATACACCGCTATCGCGAGCAGGCTCACTCCTACATTGGTTTTGCGGTAATTGAGAAGGCATGTAAATCCCACCCCACGATTTTCATTCATCACGACAACCCATACCCATCAGCGACACACCTTGCCTCTCCACGAAAATTACTTTCATGCGGTTTGAAATCTCGATCTCGAAATGATTTATGAGTTTCACAACCCATTCGAACGTGACCCTTTCGAGGAGTACCGCATGACGCCTTCTTTCGGCTACTGGCTGCTGGTCTATGCCGCTGTCGCCATCATCGCGCTGATCGTGTTGATCGCCCGTTACCGGCTCAATCCGTTCATCGTCATCACCCTGATTTCCATCGGCTTGGCTCTGGTCGCCGGCATGCCACCGTCGGGCGTGGTAGGGGCATATGAGGCCGGGGTCGGCAAGACGCTGGGGCACATTGCGCTGGTGGTGGCGCTGGGGACGATGCTTGGCAAGATGATGGCCGAGTCCGGCGGTGCCGAGCAGATGGCGCGAACCTTGATCGATAAGTTCGGCGAGAAGAACGCGCACTGGGCGATGGTCTGCATCGCCTTTCTGGTGGGGCTGCCGCTGTTCTTCGAAGTCGGTTTCGTCTTGCTGGTGCCGATTGCCTTTACCGTGGCGCGGCGAGTCGGTGTGTCGATTCTGATGGTTGGGTTGCCGATGGTTGCGGGCCTGTCGGTGGTGCATGCACTGGTGCCGCCGCATCCGGCGGCGATGCTCGCGGTGCAGGCGTATCAGGCCTCGGTCGGGCAGACCTTGCTCTACGCGATCGCCATCGGTATTCCGACTGCAATCATCGCCGGCCCGCTGTACGCCAGATTCATCGTGCCGCGCATTCAATTGCCGGCGGATAACCCGCTGGAAAAACAATTTCTGGACCGCGAGCCACGCGACAAACTGCCCGGTTTCGGCATCACCATGGCGACCATTCTGTTGCCGGTGGTGCTGATGCTGATCGGCGGCTGGGCCAATCTGATTTCCACGCCGGGCAGCGGGTTCAACCAGTTCCTGCTGTTCGTCGGTAACTCGGTCATCGCCCTGTTGCTGGCGACCTTGCTGAGCTTCTGGACACTCGGCATCGCCCAAGGCTTCAACCGCGAATCGATCCTCAAGTTCACCAACGAATGCCTCGCGCCAACCGCCAGCATCACCCTGCTGGTCGGTGCCGGCGGTGGCTTGAACCGGATTCTGGTGGACGCTGGCGTGACCGATCAGATCGTCGGCCTCGCCCATGAATTTCATCTGTCGCCGCTGCTCATGGGCTGGCTGTTCGCCGCGTTGATGCGCATCGCCACCGGCTCCGCAACCGTGGCGATGACCACCGCATCCGGGGTGGTTGCGCCGGTGGCCATTGGTCTGGGTTATCCACACCCGGAGCTGCTGGTGCTGGCGACCGGCGCGGGCTCGGTTATCTTTTCCCACGTCAATGACGGCGGCTTCTGGTTGATCAAGGAATACTTCAACATGAGCGTCGCGCAGACGTTCAAGACCTGGACGATACTTGAGACGCTGATCTCGCTGGTCGCTTTCGGCCTGACCGTTGGCCTTTCTTACCTGCTGTAACCGGAGCCCGCCGCCCATGGATATCCTCTACCAGATCCGCGCCCGCCAGGATTCCTTCAGCGCAGGCGAAGGGCGCATCGCCCGGCTGATGCTCGACGATGTGGGTTTCGCCGCCAGCGCCAGCCTCGAAGACCTCGCGCAACGCGCCGAAGTCAGCACCGCCACGCTGTCGCGGTTTGCCCGTACGGTCGGCTGCCGCGACCTGCGTGATCTGCGTCTGCAACTGGCCCAGGCCAGCGGCGTCGGCAGCCGTTTCCTTGATCCGGCGGGGACGCCTGAACAGTCGGCGTTCTACGGGCAGATCGTCGGCGACATTGAAACCACGCTGCGCCAGCATCTGGCCGGTTTCGACGAATCGCGCTTCGCCGACGCGGTGAGAATGCTTGGTCAGGCGCGGATGATTCATGCGTTCGGTATGGGCGGATGCTCGACCCTGTGCAGCGATGAATTGCAGGTGCGCCTGGTGCGCCTCGGCTACCCGATTGCGGTGTGTCATGACGCAGTGATGATGCGCGTCACCGCGGCCAGCCTGAACGCCGAGCAAGTAGTCATCGTCTGCTCATTGACCGGCATCACCCCGGAGCTGCTGGAAACTGTAGAACTGGCGCGCAACTACGGCGCGCGCATCCTCGCCATCACCCGCGCCGATTCGCCACTGGCCGAACTGGCCGACGTCGTCCTGCCGCTGCAAGGCGCGGAAACCTCGTTCATCTACAAACCGACGGCGGCGCGCTACGGCATGCTGCTGGCCATCGACGTGCTCGCCACCGAGCTGGCGCTGGCCAGTCCTGAAGACAATCAAGAACGTCTGCGGCGGATCAAACTCGCCCTCGACGAATACCGTGGCGGCGACGATCACCTGCCGCTGGGAGACTGACATGCAGTACGACACGCTGATTCGCAACGCTCTGGTCATCGACGGCAGCAACACCCCAGGCTATGAAGCCGACGTGGCGATTCTCAACGGCCGCATCGAGCGCATCGGCGACCTGCACGACGCCAGAGCCAGGGAAGAAATCGACGCCGCCGGCCGCGTGCTGGCGCCGGGATTCATCGATGTGCACACCCACGACGACACTGTCGTGATTCGCCAACCGCAGATGCTGCCCAAGCTCAGCCAGGGCGTGACCACGGTGATCGTCGGCAACTGCGGCATCAGCGCTTCGCCGGTCACCTTAAAGGGCGATCCGCCGGACCCGATGAACCTGCTCGGCACTCAGGCCGCGTTCGTTTACCCACGCTTCAGCGATTACCGCGCGGCGGTCGAAGCGGCGAACACCACACTGAATGTCGCCGCACTGGTCGGCCACACGGCGCTGCGCAGCAATCACCTCGACGATCTGTTGCGCACTGCGACTGCGGATGAAATTGCGGCGATGCGCGAGCAGTTGCGCGAAAGCCTGGAAGCCGGTGCCTTGGGTTTATCCACAGGCCTGGCCTACGCCAGCGCCTACAACGCCTCGACCGATGAAGTGATGCAACTGACTGAAGAACTGACGGCATTCGGTGCGGTTTACACCACCCATTTGCGCAGCGAATTCGCCCCGGTGCTCGAAGCCATGGACGAGGCTTTTCAAATTGGCCGTCATGCGCAATCACCGGTGATCATTTCCCACCTCAAATGCGCCGGTGTAGGCAATTGGGGGCGCAGTCCGCAACTGCTGGCGGCGCTGGAAGGTGCGGCAAAAAACCACCCGGTCGGCTGCGATTGTTATCCCTACGCAGCGAGTTCTTCGACACTGGACCTCAAGCAAGTCACCGATGCTCATCGCATCACCATCACCTGGTCGACACCGCACCCGCAAGTCAGCGGTCGCGACCTGATCGACATCGCCGCCGAATGGAATCTGCCGCTGCTCGACGCCGCGAAACGTCTGCAACCGGCAGGCGCGGTGTATTACGGCATGGACGAGGCCGATGTCAGACGCATCCTTGCTCATCCACTGTCCATGGTCGGCTCTGACGGACTGCCCGAAGACCCGTTCCCGCATCCGCGCTTGTGGGGCGCTTTCCCACGGGTGCTGGGGCATTTCAGTCGCGACGTCGGCCTGTTTCCGCTGCACACCGCGGTACACAAGATGACCGGCCTGTCGGCAGCGCGCTTTGGCTTGAAAGAGCGGGGCGAAATCCGTGAAGGCTATTGGGCGGATCTGGTGTTGTTCGACCCGGTGACGGTGCGCGACGTCGCCGATTTCAACGATCCGCAACGGCCAGCGCAGGGCATTGACGGGGTGTGGATCAACGGCGTGTTGAGCTATCAAGAGGGCCAGGCGAACGGTCGCAGGGCAGGGCGGTTTCTTGCGCGACAGGGTGATCTGCGCGACAACTTTCGTTGACGATTCGTGGTCTGCGTCACAATGATGGCACATTGCGACTAAAGAAAGCCGGCAGCAGGCCGACTTGCTGACATCCACCCCGTCTACACTGTGGGGCCAATCAGTCAGGGAGCACCCCATGAGCTTCGGCAAAACCACACCGATCCTGCGGATCTTCGATGAAGCCAAAGCTGTTGAGTTCTACGTCGATTTTCTCGGTTTCAAGATCGACTGGCAGCATCGCTTCGAAGCGAATTTTCCGCTGTATCTGCAGGTGTCGCGCGGCGATTGTGTGCTGCATTTGTCCGAGCATCACGGCGACGCGTGCCCGGGTTCGGCGCTGCGCATCGAGACCGATGAGCTGGAGGTTTTTCAGCAGCAATTGATCGCCAAGGACTACACGTTTTCACACCCGCAGATTCAGGCGATGCCATGGGGCAGCCAGGACATGACGATTGCCGATCCGTTTGGCAATCGGCTGGTGTTTACCAATGCGATCAGTCTCTGACGCGGGAAAAGCCCCTCATCGGAACGCCGCCCGCCTAGCCCTCCCGAAACGTCGGACCGCCCAGAGGGAGAGGGGACCGATTCGGGGATGCTCCAGTTATACGCCGACCTGATTTCGCTTTGCCGAATCCAAAATCGACGCGTTCGTTCAGGTCGATACACAGCGCCAGACACCGCGGTCGGCCCCCTCTCCCTCTGGGAGAGGGCTGGGGTGAGGGGAAACGGGGTAAACACCAAACTCGCGACCAACCACGATCAACCGTGGTAGCGAGCCTGCTCGCGAAAAGGCCCGACCAATCACCGCCGATGCACCTGCCGAAACTCCCCCGGCGGCATCCCCCGTCGGTTCTTGAACGCCCGGTGAAACGAGCGAGGTTCGGTAAATCCGAGATACTGCGCAATCTCCTGAATCGGCAAATCACTGTTGAGCAGATAATGCTCCGCCAGTTCCTGACGCAACTCATCGAGCACCTGTTGATACGACGTTCCTGCCTGCTGCAATTGCCGCTGCAAGGTGCGCAGCGACACATTCAGCTGTTCGGCCACTTGCTCCTTGCGCGGCAAGCCCTGCTTGAGCAGGCCGCGCAGAATGTTTTTCACCTGCTGCGCCAGCGGCGCGTCCTCCAGCGTCGCCAGCAAGCCCAGCGCGTGTTCCTCCAGCGTGCGCAACAACTGTGCATCGGCCTGACGCAACGGCAATTGCAGATAGGCCAGCGGCACAAGCAGCGCCGAATACGGCTGATCGAACAACACCGGGCAACCAAAAAACTGCTCGTACTGCGCCAACGCCGCTTCATCCGGTCGCGAATGCTCCAGCCAAACGCAGGCCGGCGACAGCTGCGTGTCGGCAATCCAGCGCGCATAGTGCAGCCACGAACCGAGCACGTTTTCCACCAGATGCCGACGGATTCGCGGGCGCTGATGACGGCAATCCCAGATCAAATGCACCTGCTCGTCGCGCATTTCGGTGCGGCTGACGCCCATGTCGCCGACCAGTTTTTCGAACGGCATGATCCGGCTCATTGCATCGCCCAGCGTCGCGCAGTTCATGGTGATGTAACCGAGCACGCTCCAGGAATTGGGCAGGACGAAATTCGCTGCGTTGAGACCAAACAACGGATCGCCGGAATGCTCACAGAAATAGTCGAGCAAACGCTCATGCGCCTCGCCCGGCAAGCGCAAGCCGTTGTCGCTCAACTGCTGCGCCTGCAACCCGGCCGCCGCCAGCGCCGGCTCGATGGCCATGCCCAAGTGCTCGGCATGGCGCAGGTATTTGAGCAGCGGCGGAACCGAAGTGAAGCCGAGCGATTGCATGATCGCGTTCCTTTGAGCAATGCCTGAGCGAAGGGATGGCCGAAAGGTACGGTGAAACCCCGGCGAAAGTAAATGACCGTATCTGGCACGCCGGCTGACTCAATTGGCTACTCGAACTGGCCGGATACGACCGTGACACTTCGGCGCCGCTGGCTAGTATGAGAACTTGAAGCCGCACTGATTCGACGGCCCATAAGGACACACGCATGCGACGCTGGAATGGCTGGGGAGACGCAACCACGGTGGTCGAGCTGCCGGCGCAGGGCGCAAGTTTTCTTGCGCAGCGGGTGGGCGAGGGCCGCGCGCTGCCCGACGCCTCGCTGGATACCGCACTGGCCCGGGTGCCTGCGTCGCGGTTGCCGGCGCACGCCTTGTACAGCATCGACGCCCACGACCGTTTGCTGCATGCGCGCGGGCAAAGTCTGCCGGACTGGCTGGCACTGCGCGAAGGCACGCTGGGCGTTTATCCCGACGCTGTAGCTTTTCCCGAGACCGCTAGCGACATCCGCCAATTGCTGAAACTGGCGGAAGAGCAGGACGTGTGCCTGATCCCTTACGGAGGCGGCACGTCGGTGGCGGGGCACATCAATCCGCCAACGTCCGCGCGGCCGGTGCTGACGGTGTCGCTGGCGCGGATGAATCGCTTGACCGACCTCGACGAACAGAGCCTGCTGGCGACGTTCGGCCCCGGTGCGAGCGGCCCGCAGGTCGAGAGTCAGTTGCGTGCGCGCGGCTATACCCTGGGGCATTTTCCGCAGTCGTGGGAGCTGTCGACGCTGGGCGGTTGGGTCGCCAGTCGCTCGAGTGGCCAGCAGTCGTTGCGCTATGGGCGCATCGAGCAATTGTTCGCCGGCGGAACTCTGGAAACCTTCGCCGGACCGCTACAGATTTCGACCTTTCCAGCCTCGGCGGCCGGCCCGGACCTGCGCGAAATAGTGCTCGGTTGCGAGGGCCGGTTCGGGATCATTTCCGAGGTCAAGGTGCGCGTCAGTGCGCTGCCTGCCGATGAGCGTTTCTATGGCGTGTTCCTGCCGGACTGGGCGCAGGCACTCGGCGCCATTCGCCAACTGGCCCAGGCGCGCGTGCCGCTGTCGATGCTGCGCCTGTCCAACGCGGTGGAAACCGAAACGCAATTGGCCCTGGCCGGTCATCCGCAACAGATCGCCTGGCTGGAAAAGTACCTGAGCCTGCGCGGTGCGGGGGCTAGCAAATGCCTGCTGACCTTCGGCGTGACCGGCAATCGTCAGCAGAACGCGCTGTCGTTGCGCCAGGCGCGCCAGCATCTCAAAGCGTTCGGCGGTGTATTCACCGGCACTTTGCTTGGCAAGAAGTGGGCGCAGAACCGCTTCCGTTTCCCCTACCTGCGCGAGAACCTGTGGAACGCCGGTTACGTGGTCGACACCCTCGAAACCGCGACCGACTGGAGCAACGTCGATAACCTGCTCAACCTCATCGAAAGCAGCCTGCGCGACGCCTTGGCCGCTGAAGGTGAACGCGTGCATGTATTCACCCACCTGTCCCACGTCTACGGCGAAGGCTCGAGCATCTACACCACTTACGTGTTTCGCCCGGCGGCGGATTACCCGGCGACACTGGCGCGCTGGCAGGCGCTCAAACATGCGGCCAGTCAAACCATCGTCGCCAACTACGGCACCATCAGCCATCAGCACGGCGTCGGCAAGGACCACGCGGCGTACCTGCTGCGCGAGAAGGGCGCGCTGGCGCTAGAAACCTTGCAGGCGTTGAGCAAGCATTTCGATCCGGCCGGGCGCCTCAATCCCGGCACGTTGCTGGCGGAGTGACCGCCATGAGTGAGAACTGGAACGCCGCGTGGCGCGAGCAAATGCTGCCAACTCTGGCGGACGAAAACTGGGACCTGATCGTGATCGGCGGCGGCATCAGCGGCGCGGGAATTGTGCGTGAAGCGGCGCGGCGTGGCTGGCGCTGTCTATTGCTGGAGCAGCGGGATTTTGCCTGGGGCACCTCCAGCCGTTCTTCGAAAATGGTCCATGGTGGTTTGCGTTACATCGCCAAGGGCCAGTGGCGGCTGACCCGCGATTCGGTGCGCGAACGCCAGCGTCTGCTCGACGAGGCGCCGGGGCTGGTCGAGCCGATGAGTTTCCTGATGCCGCACTATCGCGGCGGCTTTCCCGGCCCGCGTGTGTTGGGCGGATTGTTGAGCGTCTACGACGCCTTGGCCGGGCGCCGCAGCCATCGTTTTCATGACGCGCAGCAGCTGCGTTTTCTGACGCCGGGGCTGAAGGAAAATAACCTGCTCGGCGGCACCCGTTTTGTCGATGCACTGACCGATGATGCCCGGCTGGTGATGCGCGTCTTGCGCGAGGCGCGCGCCGATGGCGCGGTGGTGCTCAATGGTTTGCGCGTGGCACAGGTGCTGCGTGAAGACGGCCGGGTGTGTGGCGTTGCAGTCGAAGATTGTGAGGCGGGCAAGACACTGCAATTGCGCTGCGCTGTGCTCGCGGTAGCCACGGGGGCATGGGCCGAACGCCTGCGCCCGAGCGATTCGCCACGGCAATTGCGCCCGCTGCGCGGCAGTCATCTGCTGCTGCCGGGCTGGCGCTTGCCGGTCGCGCAGGCGCTGACCTTCCTGCATGCGCGCGATCGTCGGCCGGTGTTCGTTTTCCCGTGGGAGGGCGCGACGGTCATCGGCACCACCGATCTCGATCATCGTGAGGATCTGGATCAGAGCGCGAGCATCAGCAATGGAGAACTCGACTACCTGCTGGCCGCTTGCACGCAAGCCTTTCCCGCTGCGGAAGTGACGGCGACGGATGTGCTGTCGACCTGGGCCGGCGTGCGTCCGGTGGTCGGCGCTGCCGGTAACCATCAGGGCAAACCGTCGAACGAAACCCGTGAACACGTGCTGTGGCAGGAGCCGGGTTGCGTCACCTTGGCCGGCGGCAAACTGACCACGTTCCGTCCGCAAGCGATTGAAGTGCTCAAGGCCTGCGCCGACATGCTCGGCCGCGCTTTTGAAGATGACGCCGCGCCGGTGTTTGCCGCCGTGCAACCGTCGCCAATCCCCAGCCTCCGTCCGCAGCAATGGCGACGCCTGGCCGGGCGCCATGGTCGTGATCTGCCGAGGCTGGCACAACTGATTGCCGAAGTCGGGCCGGAAACGGTCGGCGCCACGGATACGTTGTGGGCCGAACTGGCGTTTGCCTGCGAGGCGGAACTGGTCCTGCATCTGGATGACTTGCTGCTGCGTCGCACCCGTCTCGGGCTGTTGCTGGCGCGCGGCGGCGAGGAGCATTTCGCCGCGATCCGTACGCTCTGCCAGCCGCGCCTGAGCTGGAACGACGAGCGCTGGCAGGCGGAAATTCAACGTTATCGCTTGCTGTGGCAACGCGATCATGGCTTGCCGGAGATCACGCCATGACGGCTAAAAAATACCTGCTGGCGATCGACAACGGCACCCAGAGCGTACGCGCGCTGCTGTTCGATCTGCAGGGCAATCTGCTTGGCAAAGGCAAGGTCGAGTTGCAAGCGTATTACTCGACACAACCAGGCTGGGCCGAGCAGGACCCGGAATTTTACTGGGCGAAACTCGGCGAGGCGTGCCAGCAACTTTGGCAACAGACCGCGATCGATCGTGCGCAGATCGCCGGCGTTTCCCTGACCACCCAGCGTGGCACGCTGATCAATCTTGATGCCGAGGGCAAGCCATTGCGCCCGGCGATCGTGTGGCTCGATCAGCGTCAAAGCGAAGTTGCCGGCAGCATCAAAGGACCGTGGGGCTGGCTGTTGAAACTGGTCGGCGCGCAAGCCACCGTCGACTACTTTCGCACCCAGGCCGAGGCCAACTGGATTGCCCGGCATCAACCGCAAGTGTGGGCGGCGACCGACAAGTTTTTGCTGCTGTCGGGGTTTCTTAGCTATCGACTCTGCGGGCGCTTTGTCGACTCGGTGGGCTGCTGCGTCGGTTACCTGCCGTTCGATTTCAAACGGCTGAAATGGGCGGCGCCACGTGACTGGAAATGGCAGGCGCTGGCGGTGCGTCCCGAGCAACTGCCGGCCCTGCACAAACCCGGCGAAACCCTCGGCCACATCAGCGCCGAGGCCAGCCGTCACACCGGGATTCCCGAAGGCTTGCCGCTGATTGCTGCGGGTGCCGACAAGGCCTGCGAAGTGCTCGGTGCCGGTGTGGTCGACGCGAGTACCGTGTGCCTGTCCTACGGCACCACGGCGACCATCACCAGCACCCGTTCACGCTACCTGGAAATCGTCCCGCTGATCCCACCGTACCCCGCGGCGGTGCCGGATCAGTACAACTGCGAAGTGATGATCTACCGCGGTTACTGGATGGTCAGCTGGTTCAAGAACGAGTTCGGCCTGCGCGAAATGCAGCAAGCGCAAGAGCAGGGCATCGAGCCCGAGCAACTGTTCGACGCGCTGGTCAATGCGGTGCCACCGGGTTCGATGGGATTGATGCTGCAACCCTACTGGTCACCGGGCATTCGCGAACCGGGCGTGGAAGCCAAAGGCGCGATGATCGGCTTCGGCGACGTGCACACCCGCGCGCATATCTACCGGGCGATTCTCGAAGGCTTGGCCTATGCCCTGCGCCAAGGCATGGAGAACATCGAGAAACGCTCTAAGGTCTCGATCGAGCGCCTGCGCGTGGCCGGGGGTGGATCGCAAAGTGATGCGGCGATGCAGCTCACCGCCAACATCTTCGGCCTGCCGGCCGAGCGCCCGCATGTCTACGAAGCCTCCGGTCTCGGCGCCGCGATCTGCTGCGCGGTAGGCTTGGGCCTGCACCCCGACTTCCCCAGCGCCATCGCCGCAATGACCCGCGTGGGCACGGTGTTCACCCCACAACCTGAAGCGCAGCAGGTTTATCAGCGGCTGTATGCAGAGGTGTATCTGCGCATGTATCGGCAGCTTAAACCGCTGTATCGGAGCATTCGGGAGATTACTGGGTATCCGGCGTGAAGCCGCTCAATGTGGACGACTCAAAAACTGTGGGAGCGAGCCTGCTCGCGATTGCAGTGTGTCAGCCAGCATCGGATTGCCTGACCCAACGCCATCGCGGGCAAGCCCGCTCCCACAGTTATGTAAGAAACTCAAACTATGCTAGCCTGCAATCAGTGATTTCATTGATTGCAGGAGGGCGGTATGGCCAGTATCACAATTAGAAATCTGGATGAGAAGCTAAAGGAGCAGTTGAGAATTACTGCTGCGCACAATGGACACTCTATGGAAGAAGAGGCTCGCCTGATATTGGGTAGAGCATTGGCAGCCGTTGATCGAGCCGGAGGACTTGGCAGTCGGATCCGCGGCAGGTTCAGCGCTGTCGGCGGAGTCGATCTCAAGCTGCCCGAACGTTCCGAAAAAGCCACTGCGGTGGATTTTTCTGAATGATAGTCCTTGATACCAATGTTCTTTCGGAGTTTATGCGAGTTGAGCCTGAATCCCGTGTACTGGCTTGGGTTGATGCTCAGCCCGCAATGGAGTTGGCAGTCAGTGCAGTTACGGTGGCAGAAATACTTCATGGCATAGCAAGGCTGCCGTCTGGCAAGCGCAAACAGAAACTTGAAGCCCATGCTATGGCAATGTTCGAAGAGGACTTTGCCGGACGAATCCTGCCGTTCGATGCTCATTCAGCCGTTGAATACGCAACGCTCGTAGCTGGTGCGGAAGCGAAGGGAAGGGGAGTCGCGATGGCTGACGCGCAAATCGCTGCAATCTGCCGAAGCTGCGGTGCTGCAATAGCGACGCGAAATATCAGAGATTTCGAATTTTCCGGAATCGAAGTGATCAACCCGTGGGAAGCATGAGGCGCTTTTAACCATTCGAAATGACATCGCGGGCAAGCCCGCGATTGGGTGTTGGCTTCAGCGCTAAATAAGCATCAAACGCGAAAGTGGCTGACCATCTGCTGCAACTGACCCCCCAGACGCGCCAGTTCAACGCTCGACGCGGCGGTTTCATCACTCGCTGCGGCGGTCTGCTCAGACACATCGCGTACGTTGATGATGCTGCGGCTGATCTCCTCGGCCACGGCGCTTTGCTGCTCGGCAGCGGCAGCGATCTGCTGGTTCATCGATTGGATGTTCGACACCGTGCGGGTGATGTTTTCCAGCGACGCACCGGCCTTGCGGGTCAGGGCGACGCTGCTGTCGGTCAGCGCGCGGCTGTTGTTCATTACCGCCGAAACTTGCTGTGTGCCGTTCTGCAGACCGGCAACCAGGCCTTCGATTTCCTCGGTGGACTTCTGCGTACGCTGGGCCAGACCACGGACCTCATCGGCCACCACAGCAAAACCACGACCGGCCTCACCGGCGCGGGCGGCTTCGATGGCGGCGTTCAGCGCCAACAGGTTGGTCTGTTCGGCGACGGCTTTGATCACGTCCATGACGCTGCCGATCTTGTCGCTTTCCTGTTGCAGCACGCTCATCGCTTCGGTCGAACGCACCACTTCAGTGGCCAGACGCTCAATCTGCGCGATGGCTTCGTTCACCACCTTGTCGCCTTCACGGGCTTCACCGTCCGCCGCCGCGGCAGCTTGCGAAGCCTCTTCAGCGTTGCGCGCAACTTCCTGCACCGTGGCAGTCATCTCGTGCATGGCGGTGGCGACCTGATCGGTCTCGACTTTCTGGCTGTTCACGCCGGCACTGGTCTGCTCGGTCACAGCCGACAGTTCTTCCGCAGCGCTGGCGATCTGAGTCACGCCGTCACGGATACCGCTGATCAAATCGCGCAGGGTCACGCCCATGCGCGCGATGCCCTGTTGCAGTACGCCGAGTTCGTCGCGACGCGTGACAGTCACGTTCTGAGTCAGATCGCCACTCGCGATGCGCTCGACCACGGCCAATGTTTCTTGCAGCGGACGGGTGATCTGGCGAGTGATGATCACCGCAGCAATCACGCCCACCAGCAGTGCCAGCAGGGTGCTGATCAACTGGAAGGTGCGCGCCTGGGCGCTTTCGACGTCACGACGGTCGAGCTGAATCTGGTACAGCTGCTCGCTCAAGGACACGATGGTGGTGCCCTGGTCAGTCATTTCCTTACGCGCCTGCACCGCATCGCTGTTGGCATTCTTGAACGCCATCAACGAGCTGCGGTAATTGACCAGCGCGGTCTCCAGCTGACGCAGCGCGTCTTGCTGGGTCGACGCAAAATAGCTGTTCAGTGGTTTGAGGCTGGCAAGCGCCGCATCGATCTGGGCGACGGCTTTCTGCTCGGTTTCGGCATTGCTGGTGGCGGTGTAGCCGCGCACTTCGTAGCGCGCGAGGATGAACGCTTCCTTGGCCGCCGTGACCGCCTGGAACTGTTCGAAACGCTGCTCGCTCAGCTCCATTTGCTGCACACGCTGGCTGATCGATTCGATCAAATCGTACGCGCTCGCGGCGTTGGCGTTCATGCTGTCGCGGGCGCTGTTGCCGGTGCGATAGGCGTTGCGCATCTTGTTCAGGGAAATCTGATATTCGGCAATGGTCGCAGCCTGCTGTTTGAGCAGTTTGACGTTTTCCGGGCTCTTGAATTTACTGATCAGCGCTTGCTGCTGAGCGGCGAAACCATCGAGGGTGGTCTGCACGTTCTGCGCGGCGGTTTCATCGCCATTGGTCAGCATGTATTGCAGGCGCACCACGCGCAGTTTGGTCAGGCCGCTGTTGAGCTGGGTGATATCGCTCATCCAGTTGCTGCGGTCGATCAGCCCGCCGAGGCTGGTCCAGCCGGTCAGGGCCAAAACGCACGTCAGGGCCAGCACCAGGCCGAAGCCCAGGCCCAGTTTCATGTTCACGCTGATGTTGCCGAACCAGCTATTCATCAATAATCCTCCAGAAACGTTGGGTTTCTTGGTCGTCAGTTAAGCTGGAAGATTGTTGTTCTTTTGAGCCAGCAGGGGTGTAAGCAGGACTGTATCGGCCGCAAAACCGAGAGCTGAAAGGTTTTTTGTCCTGCGGTACAGAACGCCCGCCGCCAAGACTTTTTTCACATGGGTTTCACCGGCTGCCCACGCCGGGCTCGGTACCTTCGCCGCATCGAATGACAGCAGATGCATTGCGGCGAGGCGGCTTTTTGTGGAATTGAGACTGAACCTGTTCGGCGTCAAACGCGCGATCGATCTGCGCGTACTGGCGCGTTTTCGCGACACTTGGGTGGTGCTGGCGGCATCCATTTTGGTCATCCCGCTGACCCTGTGGTTGCTGGCGCCCACTGCGGTGCCGGACCTGGCGCACGGCAACGTCGCCGGCGCGCAGGCATTGGCTCAGGACTGGGCCCAAGGCGACGTGATCGCCCTGGTGCGCCACGTCGAGCGCTGCGATCACTCCCGAGCGCAATGCCTGAGCGGGCATGACGGTATCACCGAGCGCTCGCGCAGTGTCGCCGTCGCCGTCGGTGCGCGTTTCGAGCAACTGGGTTTGAGCAACGCCGACATCTATAACAGCCCGTCAATGCGCACCGTGCAGACCGCCGGCTATATGTTCAATCACGCCGCCAGCGGTGATGACTGGCTGATCAACTGCCGCGGACGAATGCTGCAAGACGCGCTGGCGCACAAGGTGCCAGGCCGCAATCTGATCCTGGTGACCCACAGCGAGTGCATGGCGCAAATCGAAAAAGACCTTAACGTACCCGCCTCGAACGCGGGTTACGGCGCGTCGCTGTTTATCTCCGCTGCCAACACCGCAGCGCCCAAAATGCTCGGCTTTATCGAAGCCTCCGACTGGCGCACGGTGACCACCCGATGAAATCTCGTTTTTATGCCTACAACTTCGGCATTCCGTTGCTCTGCGCCGCGCTGGTGTTCCTGATGTTCGACATGACCTCCGTCGACATTGCCATCAGCAACCTGCTGTTCGATCCGCAGACCCAGACGTTCCCGATCGACAAGATCCACTTCTTCGAAAAACTCACCCATAAATGGGCGCGGATCATTCCCGACTGGACGGCAGAAATCGCCCTGATCGGTGCGCTGCTCTCAGTGATCTGGCCGCTGGTAAACCCGCAAAAGCGCCCACGCCTCGGCGCATTGCTGCAACGCAGCAAAGTCGCACCACTGCTGCGATTCTGCGCAGAACACCGTAGGGATTTTCTTTTTGTGGTGGTCGCTTTTGCGGTGTGCACCGGGGTGATCCATTTCCTCAAGTCCCACACCAGCGTGTACTGCCCGATCGAAACCACCTTGTACGGTGGAAAAATGCCGCACATCGAGTGGTACCAAAACTTCCAGCTGTTTCATGAGGCAGGCAGTGGTCGGTGTTGGCCGGGGGGACATGCGTCGGGCGGCTTCACCATGCTGGCGCTGTACTTCGTCGCACGCCGCTATCAGTGGCGTTTGTCCAAGGCCATCCTGTGGGGCTCGCTGCTGCTGGGATTCATTTATGGCACCACCCGCGTCCTGCAAGGCTGGCACTACATGTCCCACACGCTGTGGGCGGGCATCTTCGTCTGGCTCGCCTGTTTACTGACAGCGCTGGCGTTCTATGGATGGGCGCGGTTGGCGTTGCCGGTTTTGAGCCGGCGTGAACAAACACTCAGCCGAGTCGCCGCGACCAGCGCTTGTCCGGCGTTTCGAACAGCGGATTGACCAGCGCCGTCAGCACATGGTCCTGCCAGCGCCCGGCAATGTTCAGGTACGCCTTGGCGTAGCCTTCTTTCTCGAAACCCAAACGCTCAAGCAGCCGCGCACTGCGCTCATTGCCGGGAATGTAGTTGGCCATGATCCGGTGCAGGTTCTGCGTATCGAACATGTAGCCGATACCAGCCTCCAGCGCCTCGGCCATCAAGCCCTGGCCCTGATGTTTTTCATCCAGGTGATAACCCAGATAACACGCCTGAAACGCCCCACGAATCAGCCCACTGAAATTGCACGCGCCAATCATCTGCTGACCATCCAGCGTCAACAGCGCGAAATGCATCGCCAGCCCGGCTTCGAAGGCACTGACCTGAATATCGAGACGCCGACGAATCTGCTCGGTGGAAAAATACTCAGTCGTACGAATCGGCGACCACGGCGCGAGATGACGCTGATTGCGTTGGTAGAACGCACTTTCCAGCTCAGCCTGGTCCGGATCTAGAATCGCAAGCGTCAGGCGCTCGCAGGGCAGGGTCAACAGCGGCATCGGACGCTCCGGAGCGAGAAATCTGCTCGCAGAGTCGCGCAATCACCGGATGACGGCAAGTCGTGGTGTGAAAGGGACTTTCTTTCAGGCAAAAAAAAGCCCGCAGGAGCGCGGGCGAACCGTAGTTTCTTGAATGAGCGAGAGGACTGTACAAGGGATGGCCGCGCAGGAGCAGTGAATAAAAATTCATCTCGATAGGTGGCTGACAGCGCGGTCCAAGGGCTCGGAGATTGAGGCGTCTTACCGACTCAATGGCAGGTTTCCGGCCCGGCAGCCGACGGATCAAGATTGTCCCGCGCCCGGCAAACCAGCATCTCCGCCATCGCACTCAACTGCTTGATCGCCACCGCCACATGATACTTCGAACCGTCGAACTCATCGGCAAACGTGGCGCTGATGGCCACGAGGGAATCGAGGATCTCGCTGGCATGGTTGAGCAACGTCAGCGTGTCGACATCGTCACGCACCCTGATCAACTGGTTGAGCGGCAATGCCCGCCGCCGGCTCGACGCTTCGGGACGTGGAGTGGCAGTGGAGGGCGTGACAGGACTGGCGGTCAGCGCATCGGCCGTGGCCGGGCCAACCAGCGTGAGCCGGGTGATTTTCTTCATGATGGAGCTCCGTGGGTGAACATTCACAGCGATTCAACTGCCAGACCGTCCGCTGGATGGCAGGAATGGAGGAGGGTAACGGCGAGGGGGAGGGAGCGCCAGTTCATGGGAGTCGACGCGGGTTGAGGGAAAAGTCCTAGGATGGTTTTTTTGTAGGAAAGGCGAGCGAGACATTGCTGCCCCCAAAAACGCGCATGGCGGAATTTTGATAGTACCCGTCGAGTTGACGGGAGCGACGAAACACTGCCGCCGATTATTGTCTTTCGCACAAAAGCAGGAAGCGATAATCATGCTGCCGTTGATCAAAAGAACCGACAGTCACGTTCATTTTTTTACTTCGCAAGACCTGCGCCGAGTGTCCGGTTCGCGGCCCTATGCATTACCTGAGCCGCACTCGCTGACGGCTTATCTGGACAAGTTGATTGATGCCGGTATTGCACCGACGCTTCTCAATAACGTCCATTTAAGTATCTTGCCGGACTCGGAAAACGTATTCGCTTCATTTGCCGAACTCAAGAATCTCCAGGCGGCCGACCCTCAGCGCTACGGGGGCGTCACGTTAGTGGGGACGATAAAGGCAGAACCTGCCTATGCCACACACGAACGCCTCTCGCACCCACAAATAGTAGGCGCGCGAATCGTTCTGCACGATGCACCGCCGGAAACAGTTTCCATCAGGCAATTCAGCGATCGGCAGTGGTCGGCGTTCTACAGCCGCCTGCAACCGCACCAGCATCTGCACATCTATGCAAAAGAAGCCGAGACAAATCTGCGGGTATTACGCCAGATCCCTCCCGCCGTGAAGGTCGTCATCGATCATCTGGGCACTTGTCACCGTGAGCGTGACAGCACCGAGCCGGCTTACATCGCGCTACTTGCCGAAGCCAGGGCCCGCGGCAATGTGTGGTTCAAGGGCCCCGGCTATCGCACCTGCATTCAGCCCGAGGAAACAGCTCGCTTCGTGACGCAAGTCATCAGCGCCGTCGGCGCGGACAAGATCGTTCTTGAAGCAACGGATGCGCCGCATGTTGGCACCGACAACAAAGGCGTTGCGTATGCCGATCTGTTTGATCCGCACAGGGCTTTCGACTTTGTCGATGCTGTTGCACTGCATGTTTCCCAAGCGACCCGAATTCCTGTTGGCCAACTTCTGCGAGGAACATTTGGCCGGTTGGTAAGTTGAGCTACGCCCACATTCTCACTTCGAGATCACCCGCAAATGACGACCATTACAACAAGAAACATCAACTTCAGCGTCAAGTACAACGATGCAACCCTTAGCCTTAAAGGCATGCTGTTTCAGCCCGAACAACACGACGCTGCGTCGCAAAAACTGCCACCGGTAATCTTCAACTCCGGCTTCACCGGCGGGGTCACGATGTACGGCCAACTGTTCGGTCGCGCCCTCGCGGCTTTGGGTTATCGCGTGATGACTTATGACGTGGCAGGTTTCTTTTCCAACAAGCACGTCCGTAACACCCTCGAGTCGGGCGATAAGGTCATTACCCACGTCATTCTCGAAGACCAGAAAGACGAAGTGCTCGGCGCCGTTGCCTGGGCGCGCGAAAACTTCGGTGAGATGCCGGTGGTCGCATCGTGGGCGATGGGTTCGGTGGCGAGCCTCGGTGCGGTGGCTGAGCTGGCTGCAGCCGGCGCTGAACAGATCCGCTTCTGGGTGCCGATGAGCTACACCAACATTCGCACATTGCAGGCCTTGCGCGCTGATCAGGCGGCGGCTGATGCGGCCATCAAGCAACTCGCCGATGATGCACCGATTCCGCCGTTCGACACCGGCACCGATGAGACCCGACTCGGTTACTACCCGCTGGACCCAGAAACCCAGGCGTATGTCGATCAGCAACTGGGCGGTTACACCGAAGCGGGCGGTGCGGACCGTTGGCCGGGTTGTACCTACGTGACGGCAAAGTCCTACAAGTCCTATGTGCAATATGACCCGGAGCGGTCCATCGAAGGTGCGACAGGCTTCCCGTCGGCGCTGATCATCCACGGCGCCGACAACACCTTGCACATGCCGTCGGAGTCTGTGCGCCTTCATCAAAACTATCCGGGCGATGCCGGCCCGAATGCGCTGATCATTTCGCACATGCAACATGGTCAGCAGAATCAGGCCGGCAATCCGGTGTTTGAGTTGATGATCAAGACCATCGACGAAGCCATCCGCACGCGATCTTGATCCCGGGCAGCGTTCTGATTTGTCTGCGCACTTCGGTAAAAGCAGTACGCAGTTTCAATCTGGCTGG
Organism: Pseudomonas sp. R1-1; assembly: GCF_051132135.1. Classification (NCBI taxonomy): domain Bacteria; kingdom Pseudomonadati; phylum Pseudomonadota; class Gammaproteobacteria; order Pseudomonadales; family Pseudomonadaceae; genus Pseudomonas; species Pseudomonas sp. R1-1. The sequence goes on along the minus strand of NZ_CP071663.1, from coordinate 5,343,757 downwards.
ATGCGTGTCCAACCCCTAACATGGCGGGTCAAAGCCGTTCGCTCAAACGGCCGGCCCCCATGAAAGGATCTGGCGATGACAGCCCCCCATGATTCAGCGATGTCTGTGAATAACGGTACAACCAAGCGAATCGGGCTGCTCATTCTTCCTCGGTTCTCGATGATGGCCTTGGCAGGTGCCAGCGAGCCCTTGCGTGCGGCCAATCGGTTGTCCGGCAAAGCGCTTTATCAATGGACGTTGCTCACGGAGGCGGGCGGACCAGTCAGTTCCAGCAGTGGCATCGAAATCCAAACGGTGGCCGTCGATCAGGCGCCAGAACTGGATCGCGTATTCGTCCTGGCCAGCCTCGACACCGAGCATCAGAAACCACCGAAAATGCTGCGCTACCTGCAACGTGCGGCATCCCGCGGGATCACCGTCGGCGCACTGAGCACCGGTACGTTCATCCTCGCCCGCGCCGGGTTACTGGAGGGCAAGCGATGTACGTTGCATTGGGAATCCTTCGGTCAGTTTTCGGAAGAATTTCCCACGATCGAGGTGACCCGGGAGCTGTACGTCAACCATGATTACCGCTGGACGTGCGCCGGCGGGACGGCGGCCATTGACCTCATGCTGGCGCAGATCGCGCTCGATTTTGGCAACCCGCTTGCGGCGAGTGTCGCCGAGCAATTTCTCCACGCGCGGATACGCGCGCCGGAAGAGCATCAGCGCATGTCGATCCAGTGGCGGTTCGGCATTCATGATCGCCGGCTGACTGCCGCGATAGCCTTCATGGAGAACAATCTGGAGAACGTCGTCGGCATCGAAGAAATCGCCGACCGCTGCAACCTGTCCCATCGCCAACTCGAACGCCTATGGCATCAGCACTTCGGTAGGACACCGAAGAAATTCTATCTGGAACTCAGGTTGAACGAAGCACGCCGATTGCTGCGTGAGAGCACCCAGCCCATCGCGTCGATTGCCTACAGTTGCGGGTTCGTTTCGGCGTCCCATCTTGGCGCTGCCTACCGTCGTGTCTGGGGCTGCACGCCGGGAGAGGAACGGCGGAAATTTGATGATGCTCACTCCTGATTTCGTTTACAGAATGTATCCGCGCAAAACCTTCGAATCTCTCCAGTCGGCAAATCCCATAGCCGGCTAATGACCCGTCTGGCTGGCGTATTACCGTACACGTCTGTCACCAGCGACCCGCCTGTTGCCCTGAACCCAACGCGCTGATCAGCGGATTGGTTGTCTGCGTAACGTCGATTTTTTGATAGAAAACGTCGAGCTCGCAGCTCAGAGTGCCCGCACTGGCGCGATAAGGTCTTTCCCAGACACGGCGTTCAATCCAGATGCGCGCCGAATAAAAACAACAGATGACGTACAGAAGGCACAACCCTCATGGAAACCTTGCGTTTCATTCTGGAAAACGGCGGGCTGATCAGTCTGCTGCTCGGCCAGCACCTGCTCATCGTGGCGATAGCGGTGGGGCTGGCGATTCTGACCGGCGTGCCTGTCGGCATCGCCATCTCCCAGCACCCGAGGACGCGCCGCTGGGTCCTGGCCTTCGCTGCCGTGCTGATGACCATTCCTTCTGCGGCGCTGTTCGGGTTGATGATTCCGGCGCTGTCGCAAATTGGCTACGGGATCGGCGTAGTGCCGGCGGTCATTGCGCTGTTTCTCTACGCCCAATTGCCGATTATCCGTAACACCACCACGGCGATCGCCAACATCGATCCGGCGCTGCGCGAAGCCGCGATCGGCATGGGCATGTCGACCGGGCAGCGATTACGCAAGGTGGAGCTGCCGCTTGCGGTGCCGCTGATCATGGCGGGCGTGCGGATGGCGACCGTGATCAACATCGGTATCGCTGCCATTGCCGCCTACATCGGGGCCGGCGGCCTGGGCAGCCTGATCATTCGCGGCATCGCCCAATCGGACACCCGCCAGTTGCTGGCCGGCGCCATCGTCATCAGCGTCATCGCCATTGCCGCCGACTATGCGTTGTACGGCGTGCAGCGCCTGCTGACGCCGAACGGCTTGAACAAGAACAAACTGGCCACCGGCCGAATGAAGGAAGCGACGACGTGATCCAGATCGAAAACCTGAACAAGCAATTCGGCGCTATCACGGCGGTAGAAGATGTCTCCTTCAACGTCGAAGAAGGACAGATCTGCGTACTGCTCGGGCCGTCGGGCTGTGGCAAAACCACCACGCTGAAAATGATCAACCGACTGATCACACCGACTTCCGGCACGATCAGAATCAACGGGCGCGACACCTCCGAACTGGACAGCGTCACCCTCAAACGCTCGATCGGCTACGTAATCCAGCAAGTCGGCCTGTTCCCGAACATGACCGTTGAGGAAAACATCTGCGTCGTTCCGAACCTGCTGGGCTGGGACAAGAGCAAAAGCCGCAAGCGCGCGGCAGAGTTGCTGGAAGTGGTCGCGCTGGACCCGGCGAAATTCCTCAAGCGCTACCCGTGCGAGCTGTCCGGTGGTCAACAGCAGCGCATAGGCGTGGCGCGGGCCCTGGCAGCGGACCCGCCAGTGATGCTGATGGACGAGCCCTTCGGCGCCATCGACCCGATCAACCGCGAAGTGATCCAGGACGAATTCATGCGCATCCAGCGCCTCGTCAACAAGACCGTGTTGTTCGTCAGCCACGACATCGACGAAGCGGTGAAGATGGCCGACTGCGTCGCCCTGTTCCACAACGGCAAAATCCAGCAATTCGGCAGCTCGGATGATTTGCTGGCCCGGCCCAACAGCGACTTCGTGGCGAACTTCATGGGCAGCGACCGGATCATGAAACGCCTGCGCCTGCTGCGCGCGGCTGACGTCGTCAGCAAGATCGCGCCGCGCGAACACATGCAGATCGTCGGCAGCACCAGCGGCATCGCTGCGCACTCGCACCTCATCGTTCGGCCCGGAGACGACCTGCGCCAGGTGTTCTCGCATCTGCTGGGGCGCGGCCAGGACTGGGCATCGTGCAACGACAGCGACGGCCGCTTTGTCGGCTATGTCCACCAGGCTGACATCCTGGCGCGACTGGTTGAAAACATTAACCCGGCGGTGAACTGATCATGCCTGACTTGCTCATCGGATTCTGGCAGGGGCTGCAGTTTTACTGGGGCGACATCAGCTACCTGACGCTCCAGCACTTGCAGATCGTCGCCATCAGCGGAGTGTTGGCCATCGCCATTGCGCTCCCATTGGGCGTGTGGATGAGCCGACCGGCGAACCAGCGTTACGCCATGGCCTGCATGCAAGTGCTCAACGTCGGGCAGGCAATCCCCAAACTCGCACTGCTGGCCCTGGCCATGAGCGTCATCGGCGTCGGCAGCGGCGCGGCCATCATCGGCTTGTTCGTCGCGACCTTGCTGCCCGTCGCGGTCAACACCTATGAAGGCTTGCGCGCAGTGCCCCAGCACTTGGTCGAAGCGGCCGAAGCCATGGGCATGACGCCACGGGAGACGCTGTGGAAAGTCGAAATTCCAAATGCGCTGAACGTGATCTTCGCCGGCATCCGCACCGCACTGGCAATCAACGTCGGCACCGCACCACTGGCCTTCCTGGTCGGCGGCGGCGGACTGGGCGAGCTGATCTTCACCGGCATCGACCTCAACGACTTCAGCATGATGCTGGCCGGCGCCGTATCGACCGCGCTCCTGGCCATCGCCGTCGACCTCGGCTGCGGCGTGATTCAACACATCGCAGTGTCCCGAGGCTTAAGGATGGCCGGACGCCAATGAATCTGAACACCCTTCACTAAACCAATAACATGAGGTGCACGATGATTTATCGAATGCTCGCCAGTCTGGTCATAAGCCTTAGTCTCATTTGCGGCGTAATCGGCAGCGCTTCAGCCAACAGCACAATCGTGGTCGGCGGCAAGAAATTCACCGAACAGCAACTGGTCGCCGAAATGACCGCACAACTGCTGCGCGCCAATGGTTACAAGGTCGATAAACGCGCGGACCTGGGTTCGTCGGTATTACGCGCCGCACAGGAGAACGGACAGGTCGATGTGTACTGGGAATACACCGGCACGTCCCTGATCACCTACAACAAAATCACCGACAAACTCAGCGCCGAGGAAACCTACAAAAAGATCAGCGAACTCGATGCGCAAAAGGGCATCACCTGGCTGACCCCGTCCAAGGCTAACAACACCTATGCATTGGCCATGCGCAAAGTGGACGCGGAAAAGGACGGCCTCGTCTCGATCAGTGATCTCGCGAAGAACATCGAAGCGGGGAAATCGTACAAGTTTGCGTCGAATGCGGAGTTCTTCTCACGGCCGGATGGGCTGCGTCCGCTCCAAGAGGAGTACGGGTTTGAATTCGAGCGCAAGAACATTGTGCGGATGGACGGCGGGCTGACTTATCAGGCGCTTAGGGATGGTCAGGTGGATCTGGCGTTGGTGCTGTCGACGGATGGACGGATTCCGGCGTTTGGGTTTCTGGTGTTGAGGGATGATAAGGGGTTCTTTCCTGGTTATGCGTTGACGCCGGTTATTCGCACTGAGGTACTGGAGGGGAATCCGAGGGTTGGGGAGTTGTTGAATGGTCTGGCTTCGAAATTGGATGATGAGACGATTGCGGGGCTTAATTCGCGGGTTGATGTGGGGCGGGAGGCTGTTGAGGGGGTGTCGAAGGTTTTTTTGCGGGAGAGTGGTTTGCTTTAGTTAGTGGGCGGTGGTGGTGAAGCCGACGGTCGGCCTGGGAGGGGGGGCGACATCCTCTCGTCGAGCACCTGTCAGATCTACTGGGAAGACCTTAAAACCGAAGGCTATAATCGCTCCATGCTAAATCCAACCGAAATACGACCTCTCCTTAAGCAGTGGATCACGAGAGTGATGCCCCATGATGCGCAGGATGTCTTTATTGAAGAGCTCTGCTTTATTGATAAGGCGCGGCGTGCTGACCTTGTTCACGCCAATGGGAAGTTGAGCGCCTTTGAGATAAAGTCTCACGCGGATACTTTGAGTAGGTGGGGCGGCCAGCAAGAGGCTTATTTAGCTTGTTTTGATGAGGTATGGCTCTGCTGCCATTCGAAACATTTGATTAAAGCGCTAGAATTGTCCACTCCCACTGTAGGTATACTGATAGTGGATGACTATTCTGGAATGGCAATGGTAAGAAATGCGAAATCAAATAGGTCTCAGGATAAATTTCATTTAACCGGTTTTTTGTGGCGGGAGGAACTTGACGCTCTTGCTAAGAGCTTCGGTGTCAATGTTCGTGGGAAAGATTTAATCAAGGATGTGCGCCATAAGATTAGCGACGCACTTCCATTGGTAGATATTAGAGCTTGTGTTTTGCAATCTCTGAAAAAAAGATATTCTTAGATGAGATCATCAAATTCTAAATCGTCAAACTCTGTATTGGTGTCATCGGTTATGGATAAGATCATTGCGCAGATATGCTGATTAATTCTGTAGCCGTTCCATGTCCCATTGTTACCATATCCAGTAGAAGTGGCAACAATCCGGGAGTATTCACGAGTAGCCCAGCAGAAGTCATCGCCGTGATAGCCTGGTAGATTTCTAACCTCTTGTGCTATTTCGATATAGTTTACAAACTCTTTATTTCCTCCTTTCCGTCTTTGCCACCATTCCGTTGGGGTGTAATAACAGCCGAATGGTAGTACCGGCATACCTGGAATGTATTCCATCGGCGCGGTCGGATTTGTTGCTGCGTAGTCACCATATATAGGGCTCGGATTTATACCGTTGCGGTCAATGTTTGACTGCCAAGCGACGTCATAACAAGCAGAAGATCGTGAGGTGTTCGAAGCTGGTTTGTCGATAGGAAATGAAGTGCTAAGCAGTACTACGCTTTGTAGATTGTAATCGTTAAGCTGCTTCAAGGAATGGTTGAATTCAGAGCCAGCAGCCGTACTCGCTGGTGAGGTAGCCCCAAAATCCAATATAACATGTGCGAAGTTGGGGAGATTTAAAGAGTCTAGCACTGATAAAAGTCTTGCCCAAGATGTAGAGGTTGGTTTCTCAGGGCAGAAGACTCGAATTGCGATTTGATTAAAGTTTCGCTCTGCAGAAAGCGCCAATTGAATAACGTCTCTCTGCGGATCATCGTCAGTCCAGGAAATCACTGGAATTATATTGTTGTTTGTTCTTTGCGTATTTAGAAAGAACTGTTGTTTGTTTTCGAAGGCCTCGCTAGGATTGTGGAGATCGTTACCTCCAATAAAATCCTCTGCGAGGTCCTTTCTTGCTCTAGATATATCTAGGAAAAACGGGTGACCAGTCCAGTTTGCTAGAAATGTCTGTAAGTGTCGGTCGTCATCTCCTCTCATATCTAATAAAGGAGTAAACACATCTCTCCTTACAGGCTCCAGATTGGTGAGAGCTTTTATATCGTTTTGCCCTACTCTTAAGCATGCTACGTATTGCATGTCGCGCTCCTTGCATTCTATGAGGTAGATTGGGCTATGGGGGCGATAAATAAAACTTCAACTTGCCCCAATATATATTGGGCGTTTTTCATTTTGAATAACGTGTTTTATCGTTACGCCCAGCATGCCGATCATAGATGCTAGCTCAAAGCTGGCAAAAAGCCATTCTCCCTAAGTTTTGCAACGGGTAGCTAGCCGAGTAGGCAAGCTGATCCGTTTCTGGTTCAGCCTGAAATAGTCGTCCCCCCTTGCTCCGAATTGCTGTCAGGTCGCTGGAAGCCTTGGAAAATACTTGACGAGTACTAAGCGCCAGCACTCGGCCTTTCACGGCGGACAGGGCGTAGGACGTGGGCAGCGGAGGAATTAACCGGCGTTTACCGGGCGGAAATCCGTCAAGGCTCTGTCAAGAATTTGTTAGTGCGCTAAATGTATGCCACTCCATTTCTACCATGCCCTTAGTCAAGGGTGCTGCTTGACCTTACACGCTCCCAAATCAGCTATCTTTTGTTCATGTCGAAAAACTCATTTGCTTAGGAACGTAAGCATGGGTGTCCGCTTTTTTTAGATCAGAGGCTGGTATTCATACAGCAGCTGTACCTAAACGGTGTCGCTCCGTTCGAAGAGCGAAAACGCAAGATTGAGGCGGAGGAGGAACTGCAGTGGACCACCAGACGCGCTTTTCATCGTCCCACTCAACATAGAACTGCTTAGCCTCATCCTTTTCTTCGAAGGGGACCGATAAATCTATACGCTTGGGCAGTTCAATGATCCTGCTAGGGAAGCTGCAGATTTTAGACGTCACATTATTGGACGGCCTCAGCCCCAGTTTAAAGACTAGGGCCGGAGAGCAATTTACTCAAAGTTCAGCCATCAGCGCGGCAAGGATTTTATCGTGACGAGCCTGGATTGCATCTTGATCCCAAACGCTACCAGCGCTGGCAAACTTCGCTATTTCCCGTTGTTGGGCGTTGTGCTGGTAGGTTGAAAGTTTCTCGGCGAACGGAATGTTTCCCACTGCACAGTTGTGGGATTTGGATACCAGCAGATAATTGCCGAGGCAGTTGAGGTATTCGCCCTTGAAGATTTCGTCGTAGGTACCGTAGCCATGCGGGCGAGCTGTGGGCTCGGTGGAAGGAGCGATATGTTCCAGCTCTGGACGCTTGATGTCGCTATAGCGCTGCGGCTCGTAGCCGCGTTGACCCTGACCTTTCAGGTGCACTTCATATTTCCATAGCAGGTGCTTGGCGGTCGGGTGACCGATTTCAACTTCCAGCGCCTCCGCCAGCTTTTCATTGTTCCAATAGGCCCACCACCAATTCTTTGTAGTCTTGAGGTAGTCGATGAGTTCAAGGACCGGAGCTATCGACGGCGCGTCGCTGGTAAACGCCTCGTAAGCATCATTGATGCGGGAAGTGATATCCGCACGGGTGCCAATCAAGCGATGGCGGATGATCAGGCTCTCGAAGGCGACGCAAAGCTGGTTCTTGTCCGATAGGGGAAGGCCAAAGCGGTAGGCCTTGAGAATAAATGGCAATACAACCGCGATCCCGCCCAAGGTCACCAGTGAGTGGATCGGAAAACTGTTTCGCTCGTCACCGCCGAAGAAAACCGACAAATGCTCAAAACTGATAGCCAGTGAATTAGTGAAATCTTTCACAAATTCAAGAGGCGCCTCTGCAGCGAGCATCTTTTCAATCCGGTCCAGCGCGCCGCTTTCCCATAGGGAATTGAAGTGAACGCGCAAGGTGTACTGCAACACGTCGTCTTCATTGATCCGGTATTCAATTGCCGAGATCGACTTGTAGATGGTCTCGAAGCGATTCTGGATCTCTTCGATCAGGCTGTCTTTCGCTTGTTGGTCTTCGCCATGAAGATGGATGGCATACATGAATTGCGCCTTCACCACCTCCAGGTTGGATGGGCGCTTGCCGCGGTTATTCTGGAAGATGAACATCTGGATGGCTTCAGCCTCGTCTCGCACCGGGTGCGTACTGCACGATGCCTGGGACACAATCCGCAGCATATCGGTCAAGTAGGCTTCAGGCTGAGCGCCCAGCTTCTTTTTGAAGAAGTCGAACGCATTGATGAGTCGTTGGGCGGATGTGGTCAGCGAAGCAGGGGCGGCCGTTCTGGACTGGTTGATCACATAATCGACAAAGGTCTGGTTGTCGTAGTCGACCGTCTTGAAGCGGATCTGACTTTCCCGTTTGATCATGTCTTTGTAGCGCTCCTGCTCATCTTCGGTCAGGACGCGCTTTGCTTGCAGGCACGTGAACAAGGCCGCCAGAAACAGCGTGATCGTGGTCAGGCGCTGCTGGCCGTCAATAACCCGATACTCTCCCTGCGTCTGTTCAAACAGAAAATGGCCGAAGTAATAAGGGCTGCGGGAATTACTGCTGCGGTAGGCTTCCAGGTCGGAGAGAAACACCTGTGTCTGGCTGGCGCGCCCCGAACCTTCGGCTGGCGTGTCCCAGGCATAGGCGCGTTGGTACGCGGGCACTACGATGCGGTTGTTGGCCAGCATGTTGCGAATGGTTGACGAGGCTTCCACGGAGTATGTCCTTATGAGCGGTGGCGTTTTGCCTCATCATCGCTTGAGTCGAGATTTTTTGCATGCTTGAGCGCTACATTTCGCTCGGCTCCGTGAACATCCTTCCGCGCAGCCCTAGAGGGCTAACCCTTGCCTAGCGCCAGTTGGTTGTCGTGCTGTTGAAGTTCGATGAGGTTTTCCATGATGCGCCCAGGGTAGACATGCCCGTTCACCATGCCTGAGCGCTCCATGGCGTAGTAGTCGTACCCAAGTCGAGGGGAACTGTCTTGGTTGGAATCCTATTCAGCTAACCACTGACACACCGGTCGTAGTGCGTCGTGGCCCTGTTGTAGAAGAGCGACTTGAGCGCTACCACCTCATCGAACAATTCGAGGTCGCCCACGTCATGCTGTAAGGAGCATTGCTAGTTCATATCATTGCGGCAAGATCGGTTCTTGCCCATCACAAATGGGCTTGTTGCTCTGCGCATGAAAGAGAGTGGAATTCACCCTGGGAGATCTTGGCCGGCAACAGATACGTGGTTATCCCTGCCCACCCGTACTGGTCAAGATGGCGCTGGCCAAGGAGTGCATGTTGTGGCTGACGAAGCGGTCCTGGAAGCGCATGCGTTTCAACGCTTTTAATTTCACCAAATCCCACCCACAAAAAAAGACGCCCTAAGGCGTCTTCTTCGTCGAGTTGGTGGAGCCGGGGGGATTTGAACCCCCGTCCGCCAGTACTCCGCTGTCGGTACTACATGCGTAGCCGTGTCTATTAAGTTAACCCTCAGCGACCCGACGGGCAGGGTGCTTTGGGCGAGTTGTGTAAGTTTTAGCCGCTTCGTCCACAACGTACTGCACGGCGATTCTGTTCTATATGACAATCATTTCGGGTTTACAGACATCCCCTGATGATTGCTGGACCCGAAGGTACCAGGAGCATTGTCAGCTGCAATTAAGCAGCGAGAGCAACACCGTATTGGTCGTCATTGGCAACTATAAGTAGTTGCAACAGTGGATTTACGACTTCTGTTACCAAGTCGGCATGCACCTAGAGTTTCGCAACCGGCGTCGAATCCTAAACGGCCCCGAACTCATTGCTCAGCGAATCTGTTTGAGCAACAAGCCTGCACAGTGTACGCCAATCAGCCCGCGAGGCCAACCCGCAGGTTGGCCCTGTCACGGTCACTTGTTGGTGCCATCGGAGGTTTTTCTGATTTCGAGGATGGTCTGCTGGGTTTCCGCGACGCAATCGTCGATCTTGCCTTCGGCCTTCAAGGCCTTGGCCTTGTTGACGCTGGCTTCGACGCGGCTGTTGAGTTCCGCAGACGACTGGTACTGCGTCTTGGCGTTGGTGATGGTTTGAATATTGGCATCACACAGATCGGCTGGCTTGTCAGCGGCAAACGAAGTGGAGGCCATCATCGAGGCAGTAACGAACAGACCTAACAGTACAGAACGCTTCATGTGTATCTCCTTGAACTGAGGGATCCAGGCTTCGCTGACCATGGGACGGGCCACCGAATGGAGGAAAAGCCCCGATTGTTCGGGGCTTGTTCTGTGGACTGCCGTCTCGCTCAAGGGTTCTATTTTTCTTCAGACGGCTTTTGCACGGGTCACCCGGTCCACCAGATAGACCAGGCCGTGGTAGTCGATGCCGCCATGTTGCGTCAGGCCGATTTCGCACGTGCGGCTGGTGGAAATGCCTTCGCTGCATTGTTGCACCGCATCCTTGAGCGTGCGCAGCGAGTGGCTGTTGAGCTCTGGCGTGGTGAAGCCTTTGTCGCCGGCAAACCCGCAGCAATGAATGCCTTCGGGGATGACCACGTTTTTGCTGCATTTGCGCGCCAGTTCGATCAGCGCCTGGCTTTCGCCCAGGTGCTGGGTGCTGCAGGTCACGTGTACGGCAATCGGTGCATCTTGCGGGGTGAAGTCCAGGCGATCTGCCAGATGAGTACGGATGAAACGCACCGGATCGTACAGATCCAGTCGCGATTCGCCGACATCCTGTACCAGCCGCAACGTACACGGGCTGGTGTCGCAATAGATCGGGTCGAGCCCGCCGCGGCTGGCGTGCAGCAGTGCGCTGATCAATTCCTGGCGCTTGTGTTCGGCCTGTTCGGCGTAGCCCTTGGAGGCGAACGGCTGACCGCAGCAAAGGTTGTCGAGATTGTCCGGGAACACCACCTGGTAACCGGCTTTTTCCAGCAGGCCGCGGGTTTTGTCGTAGAGCGACATTTGCTCTTTATCGCCCGCCGCCGGGCCCATGACCCGTGATACGCACGCGGCCAGGTACACCACGCGCGGGCGCTCGTCTGCCACGTTCGGGCTGAAGCGAATAGCTTTTTCCGGCTGCGGCATGGCGTTGCTCCACAGCGGCACCTGGCCTTTGGACAAGCGGGTCAGGGTTGCCGACAGCTTCGCCAGACGTGGTGCGCCGAGCAGCATCCGCGCGCCGTTGGCGACATGCAGGGTGAAGCGTGCGCCTTGCAGGGTCTTGGCGAAATTTCCTTCGATCCAGTCAGCGGTTTTCTGACGGGTTGCGTGTCGGCCGCGAAGCTTTTTCACCAGCTCGCCGGTATTGATGCCGACCGGGCAGCGTTGCGCGCACAGACCGGTCGCCGCGCAGGTTTCGATGCCTTGGTACTCGTAGGCTTCTTCCAGCTCGCGGGTGTCGATGCCGGCGCGTTTTTTCGCCTGAATATCGCGCCAGATGACGATGCGCTGGCGCGGGCTCAGGGTCAGGCCTTTCGACGGGCAGACCGGTTCGCAGAAACCGCACTCGATGCACTTATCCACAATCTCGTCAGCCGCGGGCAGCGGTTTCAGGTGCTTGAGATGGATCTGCGGATCTTCGCTGAGGACCACGTCGGGGTTGAGAATGCCGCTGGGGTCGAGCAGGCGTTTGAGCTGCCACATCAACTGATAGGCGTCGCTGCCCCATTCCAGTTCGACGAACGGCGCCATGTTGCGCCCGGTGCCGTGCTCGGCTTTCAGCGAACCGCGAAATTCCACCGCCACGAGTTGCGCGACGTCGTCCATGAACGCTTGATAGCGTGCGACTTCTTCCGGGTTGTTGAAGCCTTGGGTGAAGACGAAGTGCAGATTGCCTTCCAGCGCGTGTCCGAAAAGAATCGCTTCGGCGTAGGCATGTTTGTCGAACAGCTCGATCAGGCGATTGACGCCGATGGCCAGTTGCTCGACCGGAAAGGTCACGTCTTCGATGATCACCGTAGTGCCGGTTTTACGCACGGCGCCGACGGCGGGGAAGGTGTCCTTGCGGATCGCCCATAATCGGGCGTTTTCCACAGGGTCCTCGGTGAAGTCGACCTGCTTCTCCACCGGAAAACCGCTGAGCGACGCCATGATCTGCGCCAATTGTTCCTGCAGCAACGTGGAAGATGCGGCGCGGGATTCGATGAGCAAGGCGCAGGCATTGTTCGACAGCTGTTGTACGAAAGCAGGCATGCCCGGTTTGTCTTGCACCGAGCGCAGGCTGCGCCGGTCGAGCAATTCGACGGCGGACACCGGTTGGCTTTTCAGCACGCTGACCGCGTTGCAGCAGGTCTCCACATCGGGGAAGACAATCAGCGCCGAGGCTTTGTTCGGGTGGTCGATAACGGTGTCGTAGGTCACCGCACTGATGAAGCCCAGCGTACCTTCGGAGCCGACCAGCAGGTGGCTCAAGATATCCACAGGCTCGTCGAAATCCACCAGGGCATTGAGCGACAGGCCGGTGGTATTTTTCAAACGGTATTTGTGGCGGATTCGTGCGGCCAGTTCGGCATTCGCGCGGGTCTCGCGGCCCAATGTCGCCAAGCGTTCGAGCAGCTCGCCGTGGCTTGCGCGAAATGCCGCGACGCTGGCAGGGTCTTCGGTGTCGAGGCGGGTGCCGTCAGCCAGCACCAGACGAATCCCGGCCAGGGTGTGATAGGTGTTTTGCGCGGTACCGCAGCACATGCCGCTGGCGTTGTTGGCGACGATGCCGCCGATTTTGCAGGCGTTGATCGACGCCGGGTCCGGGCCGATCTTGCGTCCGAACGGCGCCAGCCAGGCGTTGGCCTGCGCGCCGATAACGCCCGGTTGCAGACGGATCTGCGTGCCTTGGCCACGGATCTCGCGGGCGTTCCAGTTATCCCCAAGTACGATCAGCACCGAATCGCTGATCGCCTGGCCGGACAGACTGGTGCCGGCGGCGCGGAAGGTCACCGGGACATGGTCGCGCTGGGCCAGTTTCAGCAATGCCACGACTTCGTCTTCGGACTCGACGCGGATCACCAGTTGCGGAATCAAGCGATAGAAACTGGCGTCGGTGCCGAAGGCCAGCGTTGATAGCGGATCGTCAAAACGGCGCTCGGCCGGGATCAGTTGCTCAGCGTCACGCAGGAAAGCGGCAGGAAGACTCATTGATCCTCCAGAATCAGCACGACCAAATCTTTCGGGCCGTGGGCGCCGTAGGCCAGCACTTGCTCGATGTCAGCGGTTTTCGACGGACCGGACACCAGCAGAGCGTTGGTCGGCATGCCTTGCGCCCATTCGAATTCCGCTTGCACCTGATAGAAGTTGTCGCGAATTTCGCTGGCCTTGAGCAGGGCGAAATGCACCGGCGGTACCAGGCTCATCAAGCGCGGCTCTTCACGGGTAGGCCAGATAATCAGGCTGCCGGTCGCGGCGATCGCACCGAGAGTGCCGGTGAGGCTGGCAGGGGTGTCGTTGAACAGCTCGGCTTTCCATTCTTCTACCGGCCGGTCGTAGGATTTCAGTGCTGGCAGCTCGGGATTGTTCGCCCAGTGTTGTGTGATGCGTTGCCCGTGCGGTGTCGTCGGGGCGATCAGCAGACTTGGCAACTGGCGATCCCGCAGCAATTGCGCGAGCAGCGCCGGCCATGCTTCGGCCGAGGTCAGATGGATTTCGGTGTGTACCGCTTCCATCAATTTGCGCAGTTGCGGGATGCGCTGTTCGGCGCTGTAGGTGTAAGGCTGCGTCACCAGTTCGACGTCGAAATTGTCGGCGATTGGCGTGGTGCCGGTCAGACTTTTCCTGAGTTTGCCGAGGATGTTTTGCTTGGCGCTCATCAACGATCTCCCTGTTTGGCCAGATGCTCGCGGGCCATGTCGTGCAGTGAGCGAGCGGCGGGTTTCGGTGCGCTGTGGTTTTGTGTCCACGGGCCGACATTTTTCGGCGTGATCGCGCGCAGCCGGGTGGCGAAGAAAGCGAACAGGCGATACAGCGTTGGCGAGCTGTTGAGTTTCACCCAGGCGTTCCAGATCAAGCGCTCCTTGCGCGAATACTTGCTGCCCTGACCGCGCATCACTTGGTGCGGCGAGTCCGGCGCTTTGACGTTTTCTTCGCGCAAGCGGCGCAAAATGGCCGGGATCGGAATTTTCACCGGGCACACTTCACCGCAGGCGCCGCACAGCGAGGACGCGCTCGGGTGGTCCGGGACTTTCGCCAGGCCGACCATGTGCGGGGTGATGATTTTGCCGATCGGCCCCGGATACACCTCGCCATAGGTGTGGCCGCCGACGCGGGTGTACACCGGGCAATGATTCATGCAGGCGCCGCAGCGGATGCAGTTGAGAGTCTGGCGCAATTCACTGTCGGCGAAGGCCTGGCTGCGGCCGTTGTCGAGTAGCACCAGATGCACTTCCTGCGGGCCGTCGAGTTCGTGTTCCTTGCGCGGGCCGGAGATCATGTTGACGTAAGTGGTGATCGGAATGCCCAGTGCCGAGCGGGTCAGCAGCGACAGCAACGGCACCACGTCGCGCAGGTTTTCCACGACTTTTTCGATGCCGGTGACGGCGATGTGCACCGGCGGCACGCTGGTAGTCATGCGGCCATTGCCTTCGTTTTCCACCAGCAGCAGGGTGCCGGTTTCGGCCACGGCGAAGTTGACGCCGGAGACGCCGATGTCGGCTTCGAAGAATTTCTGCCGCAAGACACGGCGACCGATCTGAATGAGTTGGTCAACGTCCTTGGTGTACTCCACGCCAAGTTTGTCGTGGAACAAGGACGCGACCTGACCGGCATTCTTGTGGATCGCCGGCATAATGATGTGTGAAGGCTTCTCGTGGTCGAGCTGGACGATGTATTCCCCCATGTCGGACTCCAGACATTCAATGTCCCGAGCCTCGAGGAAATGGTTCATCTCCATCTCTTCGCTGACCATCGATTTGCCCTTGATCACTTGCCGCGCCTCGTGAGCGCGGATGATCGAGAGGACGATGCCATTGGCTTCGTCCACCGTTTCCGCCCAATGCACTGTCACACCGTTGCGGGTCAGGTTCTGTTCCAGTTGCTCAAGCAAATCGGGCAACCTGGACAGCGCGCGGGCCTTGATCGAATTGCCCAGTGCGCGCAAATGTTCTCGTTCATGGTCATCACTGAAAGCGGCGGCGCGCTTGGTCATCAGTGAGTCCATGGCAGTGCGGAAGTTGTTCCGCAGTTGCTGATCACCGAGGGCGTTGTGCGCCCGGGTGCGGAAATCTTCTTCTACGGCGACCGTAGGAATAATCGTCGAGGTGCTCATTGTGCACCTCCGGTTCGTTGCCAGAGGAAGCTCGCCAGGTGTTGCCCGCGCAGCGCTTCCCGTTGTTTCTCCAGTGCGCCGTTGATGTTCATCAGGCAGCCACAGTCGGCACTGAGAACCTGATGCGCGCCGGATTCCTTCAAGGCCCGGGTCTTGTCAGCCACCATCGCCCCGGAAATGTCTGGCATACGGACGCTGAATGTTCCGCCGAAGCCACAGCATTCGCTTTCGTGGTCGTGGTTGACCCGTTCCACGTTGCTCAGCTGCGCCAACAACTCGCGGCCGTGCAGGTGGGTGTTCATTTCGCGACGTGCCGAACACGAGGTGTGCAGCGCGACTTTCACCGGTTCGCCGCTGTCCTTGAGCTGCACCTTGCAGACGAACAGCAGAAACTCGGCCAGTTCATAGGTGCGGGCCGCGAGGGCGTGAACCTGTTTCAGCGTTTCCGGCTCGTCCTTGAACAAGTCGGCGTAATGTTCACGCAACATGCCGGCGCAGGAACCCGACGGCACCACCACCGGATAATCCCCGGCAAACAACGCCAGTTGCGAGCGCGCTACGGTCCGCGCCTGCTCGGTGTAACCCGAGGTGTAGGCCGGTTGCCCGCAGCAGCTCTGCCCTTGCGGGTACTCGACCCGAATGCCTTCGCGCTCCAGCAAGTGGATCGCGTCCATCCCGGCTTCGGGGTAGAACAGGTCAACCACACACGTGCCGAACAGGTAGACCCGCGACGGTTTCTCGCTGGGGTATTGCCGAGGTTCGGGCAGTGGCGGCGCCACGCGGGTCGCGTTTGGCACAGCGTTGTAAAAAAAATCGCTCATCAGGCGTGTCTCCGGGTGGTCCCGGTTATCCGTCTGCGGCGGCTGCTGAATATAGAGCGCATTGCTTTCAGCAGCCTTACAGACCCGGTGGTGAATGGCTGACGCCGGATCACGGGCCGGCGTCGGTTATTGCTGTGTTGCTTGTAGGTTTAGTGCACCAGCATGCCGGTGAACCAGTAGGCCTGAGCCAAGGTGATCAAACCGACGATCGTTGCAAAGAATAGGCTGTGCTTGAGGGTGAAGCGGAACAGATCCGATTCCTTGCCCACCAGCCCGGTCGCGGCGCAGGCCACGGCGATCGATTGTGGCGAGATCATTTTGCCGGTCACGCCGCCACTGGTATTGGCGGCCACCAGCAAGGTGTCGTTGACGCCGATCTGGTGCGCGGTGGTCGCTTGCAGCGAACTGAACAGCGCGTTGGACGAGGTATCGGAGCCAGTGAGGAACACGCCCAGCCAGCCAAGGAACGGCGAGAAGAATGGGAATGCAGCGCCGGTGCCGGCCAGTACCAGGGCCATGGTTGACGACATGCCCGAGTAGTTGGTGACGAAGGCGAACGCCAGCACCATGCCGATCGACAGAATCGGCCAGCGCAGTTCGTAGAAAGTTTCCTTAAAAGTGGTCAGACCAGTTTTTAAATTGATCTTCAGCACCAGCATCGAAATCAGCGCAGAGAAGAAAATCGCTGTGCCGGTCGCAGAAATCGGGTCGAGTTTGAATACCGCAGGAATGGCCGTTGGATTCGCCACGATCGGCGCAGTCTTGATCACCAGTTGATCAAGATGCGGAATCGCGAAGTTGAACACCCAGCTGTACATCGAGCCGCCCGCAGCGAACATCGCCTTGAAAGGCTTCAGCGTCCAGATCGTCACCAGCACAGTAAGAATCAGGAACGGCGACCACGCCTTGAAAATTTCCCCAAGGCTGTAAGGCGAAGCCACGGTGGTGCGCTTCTGGCCGAAACCGCCGACGCTGGCGCTGACTACCGAGGCGGAAACGGCACCGGCGATGTGTTGGCCGGCGGCGCGTTTTGGCTGCCAGATTTTCAGGAACAGCGTCAGGGAAATCAGACTGGCCAGCGCCGAGGTGATGTCCGGCAGTTCCGGGCCGATGAAGTTCGACGTGAAGTATTGCGTGATGGCGAAGCTCAAGCCCGCGACCAGCGCGGCCGGCCAGGTTTCGCGCACACCACGCAGGCCGTCCATCATGAACACCAGCCAGAACGGCACGAACAGCGACAGCAGCGGCAGTTGGCGACCAGTCATGGCGCCGATCTTGAAGGCGTCGATGCCGGTGACCTGGCCGGCGACGATGATCGGAATCCCCAGCGCACCAAAGGCAACCGGTGCAGTGTTGGCAATCAGGCACAAGCCAGCGGCGTAGAGCGGATTGAAACCAAGACCCACCAGCAGCGCAGCGGTGATCGCCACGGGCGCGCCGAAACCGGCGGCGCCTTCGAGGAACGCACCGAAGCAGAAACCGATCAGCAGCACTTGCAGGCGCTGGTCGTCAGTGATCGACAGCACCGAGCTGCGAATGACCTCGAACTGGCCGCTCTTGACCGTCAATTTGTAGAGGAACACCGCCGCGACAATGATCCAGGCAATCGGCCACAGACCGTAGGCGAAGCCATACCCGGCCGCAGCGAACGCCATATCGATCGGCATCTGGAAGGCGAAGATCGCCACGGCAATCGACAGCGCCAGCGTGATGCTGCCCGCGACATGGCCCTTGAGGCGAAACACCGCCAGGGCGAGAAAGAAGAACACGATGGGAATGACGGCCGCGAGTGCGGAGACGCCGAGACTGCCGAGCGGGCTGTAGAGCTGTTGCCAGGTTTGCATAGTGGGGTGGCCCCTAATTGTTGTTGGTCAGGCACTGTCAGCGTTCTTGGATAATTGGTAAGACCAATTTACAATCGCTGTTGGCTAGGGTAAAAGCCTTGATATCGGTGTGTCAATTTGCCGCCCTAAAACTTTTTTCGAACATGCGGTGCAGATCGCATCTGCTCCGCTTTCGGCAGGTGGCGTCTGCCAGGTGCCGGCAGGGCGCCGATAGGCCAGAATAGAGAGCCCGGCGAGCGGTCGGGATCGTGGAGAAATGAGTTATGGGGTTTGATCAGATACGTTCGCGCCGTTTGTCTGACGACATTGTCGAGCGGCTCGAGGGGATGATTCTCGAGGGCACGCTGAAGTCCGGTGAGCGACTGCCGGCGGAGCGCATGCTGGCCGAGCAATTTGGCGTATCACGTCCGTCGCTGCGCGAGGCGATCCAGAAACTCGCGGCCAAGGGCTTGCTGGTCAGCCGTCAGGGCGGCGGCAATTATGTGGTCGAAAGCCTGGGGTCGACGTTCAGCGATCCGCTGTTGCAACTGCTCGAAAGCAACCCCGAGGCGCAGCGGGATCTGTTGGAGTTTCGCCACACTCTGGAAGCATCGTGTGCCTATTACGCTGCATTGCGCGCCACCGATGTAGATCGCGAGCGCCTGACCGCCGCGTTCGAAGAGCTACAGGACTGCTATTCGCGCCACGAAGAAGTGAGTCGGGCGGAGGAGGGCGCGGCCGATGCGAAATTCCATCTGGCAATTGCCGAGGCCAGCCACAACGCGGTGTTGCTGCACACCATTCGCGGGCTGTTCGATCTGCTCAAGCGCAACGTCGTGACCAACATCGGCGGCATGTACAAGCAGCGCACGGAGACCCGCGACATGCTGATTACGCAGCATCGGGAATTGTATCTGGCGATTATCGAAGGCCGTGCGGAGCAGGCGCGGGAAGTGTCCAGCCGCCACATTCTGTATGTGCAGGAAGTGCTGGAAGAGGTTCGGCAGGAGGTTCAGCGGATGGCGCGGGCGGAGCGGCGCAAGGGGATGTAGTTAGTTCTGCAAACGATCGTTCCCACGCTCTGCGTGGGAATGCATCCCGTGACGCTCCGCGTCACAATGCGGACGCAGAGCGTCCATTGCTGCATTCCCACGCAGAGCGTGGGAACGATCAGGGTGGAAAGGTTAGTCTTCCTTGCCCTTGTTGCGCACCGCGCGCTGCAATTCGCGACCGGCATCGCGTTCGCGCTCGGTGTCACGCTTGTCGTATTCCTTCTTGCCCTTGCCCAGAGCAATCTCGCACTTGACCATGTGCTTGCTCCAGTACCAGGACAGGCAGACGCAGGCGTAACCCTTTTGCTGCACGGCGGCGGCGAGCTTGTCCAGCTCGCGGCGGTTGAGCAGCAGCTTGCGCGTGCGCACCGGGTCGGCGATGACGTGGGTACTTGCGGTCATCAGCGGCGTGATGTGGCTGCCGAGCAACCACGCTTCGCCATCCTTGAGCAGCACGTAGCTGTCGACCAGCTGTAGCTTGCTCGCCCGCAGACTTTTTACTTCCCAGCCGGCCAGGACCAGACCAGCCTCGAACTTGTGCTCGATGAAGTAATCGTGTCGCGCCTTTTTGTTTTGCGCGATGGTCCCTGTTGGGTGTTTCTTCTGTTTAGCCATAGGGGCGGCATTATATGGAGTTGTTCGGCTGTCGGCTACGGTGATGCTGCGTGCTTGAGCAGGTTGAGTGAATCCCGGACAATGCGGCCTCTTTTTCTAACGCTTGGGCGTGATAAACGATGTCGACAGACAAGGTTTCTGTCCACGGCAGTTGGGCTAGCCGCTGGGTATTCATACTCGCCGCGACCGGTTCGGCCGTGGGACTGGGTAGTATCTGGAAGTTCCCCTACATGGTCGGGGTCTACGGCGGCGGCGCCTTTGTGCTGATGTTTCTGGCCTGCATCGCGCTGATCGGCGTGCCGGTGATGCTCGCTGAAACCCTGATCGGCCGGCGCGCCCGGCAAAGTCCGGCAAATGCTTTAAAAGTGCTAGCGCTGGAAGCCGGGCACTCGCCCAAGTGGTCGTGGGGCGCTTTCGCCGGGATGATCACGGCATTGCTGATCCTGTCTTTCTATAGCGTGGTCGGTGGCTGGTCGCTGGACTACATCGTCGACATGGGCCGCGGCGACTTCCAGGGCGCGACACCTGATCAGGTCGGCGCGTATTTCGGTAATGTCATCGCCGATCCATGGCGCCTGACACTTTGGCACACGATTTTCATGCTGCTCTCGGCGTTCGTCATCGCCAGAGGCGTGGTTGCCGGCCTGGAACGCAGCCTGCGGATCATGATGCCGCTGTTGTTCGTGATGATTCTGGTGTTGCTGGGCTACAGCATGACCACCGGGCATTTCATGGAAGGTGTGCATTTCATGTTCGACTTCCATCCGGAAAAGGTTCTGGATGGCTTGTTGCCGGCGATGGGGCACGCGTTCTTCTCGCTGAGCGTCGGTGTCGGTTCGATCATGATCTACGGCGCCTACATGCCGAAGAACACCTCGCTGTCGCGTACCGTGGTGGGTGTCGCGTTGCTCGATACGTTCGTGTCGCTCGTTGCCGGTCTGGCGTTGTTTCCGATTGTGTTTGCGGCCGGCCTGAACCCGAGTGAGGGGCCGGGGCTGATGTTCGTCAGCCTGCCATTTGCCTTTGGTAACGTGGTTTTCGGCCAGTTGATGGGCGTGGTATTTTTCGTGCTGGTTGCGGTCGCGGCCTGGAGCTCGGCGATTTCGCTGCTTGAGCCGATGGTCGCCTACCTGGTCGAGCGCACGAAAATCAGTCGCGCCTGGGTCACGTTCTGGCTGGCCTTCACCTGCTGGTTCGTCGGTCTGGGCACGGTGTTTTCCTTCAATATCTGGAAGGAAGCCAAGTTTTTCGTGAACGAAGGCGGAGTGTTCAGCCTCTACCAATGGGGCGCGAAGAGCGGTCTGGACTTCTTCGGTGTGATCGATTTCTTCACCTCGCGGATCATGTTGCCCGTCGGTGGCTTGTGTTTCGTGTTGTTCGCCGGATGGGTGATGGGGCGTGAGGCGGTGCGCGACGAGTTGTCGATCCGCAACCCGGCACTGTTTGCCCTGTCCCTGTTCTTGATGCGCTACGTGGCGCCTATCGGCATTCTTGTAGTATTTGCCGCTCAGCTCTGGAAGTAACGCTTACATGACGACACATATTCAACGATCCGCGCTGCTGCCTTACCCGGCGCAGTTTCTCTACGACCTGGTCAATGACGTGGCGCGGTATCCGGAATTCCTGCCGTGGTGTTCGGCCGCCGAGGTGCTGGAAAGCTCGCCGGAACACATGCGCGCCAGTGTCGGCGTGGCCAAGGGCGGTCTAAGCCAGCATTTCGTGACACGCAATACCTTGGTGCCGGGGCAGTCGATCGAGATGAACCTGGAGGAAGGTCCGTTCAATCAGTTGCACGGCGTTTGGGTGTTCAAGGCCTTGAACGAGAAGGCCTGCAAGATCAGCCTCGACCTTTCGTTCGATTACGCCGGGCCGCTGGTGCGTGCTACGTTGGGCCCATTGTTCAATCAGGCGGCCAATCAGTTGGTGGATGCTTTCTGCCAGCGCGCCAAACAGATGCATGGTCAGCCCGGTGCTTGAGATAGAAGTGGTGTATGCCGCGGTTGATCGCCAGGTGCTGCGTTCGATCAATGTGCCGGAGGGTATGACGGTTCGTGCGGCGGTGCAGGCGTCGGGAATCGCCGCCGACTTTCCTGAGCTCAAGCTGGATGAGTGCCCGTTGGGTATCTTCGGTAAAGCGGTCGCGGACACGCATGTGATTCAGGCGGGCGATCGCATTGAGATCTACCGGCCGCTGCTTGCCGATCCCAAGGAAGTGCGACGTTTGCGGGCAGCCAAAGCGGCAGAGGCCAAGGCCCGAAATCTTTGAGGCGAACATAACGCAGGCAATAAAAAACCCGGAATGTCCGGGTTTTTTATTGCCTCGCAAAATTATTGCGGCGAGGTGTCCAGCGGTTCTGGCGTTGGCACCGGAACGGTTTCCACACCATCGACGTCTTTCTGGATCTGATCCAGCAAGGAGCCTGGCTTGGCTGGTTTTTCAGCTTCTGGCTTCTCGGCGTTTTCAGCAGGCGCGGTGACGGTGGTGCCACTGTCCTTGCCGAGAATGGCTTCGTCACGGCTCACGCCCGGCATGAAGTCACCGGACAAGCTGACAAGCTGGTCGTTTGAGTTGAAAATAACGCTGACGCGTTCCTGTTGGCGTTCACCGCCACCCGGTTGCAGGCTGTACAGATAATCCCAGCGATCGGCATGGAACGTGTCGGCAAGCAGAGGGTTGCCCATGATAAACCGTACTTGCGGCCGGGTCATTCCCGGGCGTAACTGGTCTATCATGTCCTGCGTGACGACATTGCCCTGCTGGATGTCGATTTTGTAAACCCCGGGGAATGAACAACCGGCGAGTGCGAGCAGTCCCACAAAGGTGAAACTGGTTAGCAAGAGCTTGGTGTTTTGCATCGGTGGGCGACTTCCACTATCTTGGCTGGGACAACGTAAACGCCGATCATACCCGCATTAAGAGAAGCTGCGAAGCAGCATCGCGAGAAAGCTGACCATGGTTGAAAATAGCGAACTACGCAAAGCCGGCCTCAAAGTGACCCTGCCACGGGTCAAGATCCTGCAAATGCTCGACTCCACCGAGCAGCGCCACATGAGTGCCGAGGACGTCTACAAGGCGTTGATGGAAGCTGGCGAGGACGTCGGTCTGGCCACGGTTTACCGTGTTCTGACCCAGTTCGAAGCGGCCGGCCTCGTGGTCCGCCACAACTTCGACGGCGGCCACGCGGTCTTCGAACTGGCTGACGGTGGCCACCACGACCATATGGTCAACGTGGAATCGGGTGAAGTCATCGAATTCTTCGACGAAGAAATCGAAAAACTTCAGAAATCGATCGTCGAGAAGCATGGCTTCGAAATGGTTGATCACAACCTGGTGCTGTACGTACGCAAGAAAAAGTAAGCATGTCGCGCGAACTTCAGGTTCGCGAAACGAACGAAGGCGACCCAAGGGTCGCCTTCGTGCTTTCTGCTGCGGGTCAGGCCTTGGCCGTTACCACCATTTTTTTCGCATGGGCCAAGGATTCCTTGGTCAGATCGATGCCGCCGAGCATGCGTGCGACTTCTTCGATACGTTCGTTCTTGCTCAGCTTCGCGACAGCGGTGTGAGTGGCTTTTTCATCGCGGACCTTGTGCACAAATAGATGCTGATGCCCTTGCGCGGCCACTTGCGGCAAGTGCGTCACGGTCAGCACCTGGCCACGCTCGCCTAGACGTCGCAACAACTGGCCGACAATTTCCGCCGTTGGCCCGCCAATACCGACGTCCACTTCGTCGAACACCAGCGTCGGCACGCGTGACGTCTGCGCTGTGATCACCTGAATCGCCAGGCTGATCCGTGACAGCTCACCACCAGAGGCTACTTTCGCCAGGGCTTTCAACGGTTGACCGGGGTTGGCGCTGACCAGCAATTCAACCTGCTCCAGCCCGTTGGGTTGCAGTTCGTCGCCACTGTTGGCTTTCAATTCGATGGTAAAGCGACCGCCGGGCATGCCCAGGCGCTGAATTTCCTGTTCCACCGCGCTGGCGAGGCTGCCGGCTGCCTGATGGCGAAGGTCGCTCAGCTCGCGTGCTTTCTCCTGATAATGACGGGCATACGAGGCCAGCTCTTCACCCAGGCGCTCGATGGATTCGTCATTGGCATTCAGTGTTTCGATTTCATCCAGCAGTTTCTGCTGCATTTCGCCGACTTCGGTGGGCTGGATGCGGTGCTTGCGCGCCAGTGTGTAGATGGCGTCGAGACGTTCTTCCAGATATTGCAGGCGCGCCGGGTCGGCATCGAAATTGTCGAGGAAGCGGTTGAGCTCACCGACGGCTTCTTCGACCTGGATCTGTGCACTGGTCAGCAGGCTGCTGGCTTCGCCCAGCGCGCCGGCGGAATGGTTCACGCTCGACAGGCGATTGAGGCTGGCGGTCAGCGCATTCAGTACATTACCGGAATCGCTTTCGCTGCATTGTTCGACCACCTGGCGACAGATGCCCAGCAAGGTTTCGGCATTGGTCAGGTTCTTGTGTTCCTGCTCCAGTTGCTCCAGTTCGTTCTCGCCGAGGCCGAGGTTTTCCAGCTCTTCGAGTTGATAGCTGAGCAGCTGATGACGTGCGCGTTGTTCGTCGCCGGAGTTGGACAAGCGCTCCAGTTCCTGACGAGTCTGGCGCCAGCGCTGGGCGGCAAGCTGCACCTGACGGGCCAGATCGGTGGCGCCGGCGTACTCATCCAGCAAGCGGCGGTGGGTATCGGTTTTCAGCAGCGACTGGTGTTCATGCTGGCTGTGGATATCGATCAGCAGTTCGCCAAGCGACTTGAGGTCGCCAAGTGGGCAGGGCGTGCCATTGATATAGCCGCGCGAGCGACCTTCGGAGGTGATGACCCGACGCAGAATGCACGGGCCGTCGATGTCCAGATCGCGCTCGGCCAGCCAGGCGCTGGCTTCCGGGATGTCGGCCAGATCGAACGTCGCCAGGATATCGGCCTTGTCGGCGCCCGGGCGCACTACGCCGCTGTCGGCGCGATCGCCCAGGGTCAGGCCCAGCGCGTCGAGCATGATCGACTTGCCGGCGCCGGTTTCCCCTGTGATCACGCTCATCCCGCGATCGAGTTCGAGATCGAGATGTTCAACGATGGCGTAGTTGTGTACGGACAGGTGCACCAGCATAAAGGCCGCTCCCAAGCTTGAGGTCTGGTTATTTATACAGTGTTTTGTTCGGGCCTGACAATGCCCCTGCTTAGCTCGATTCGCTTGGTCAGAAAACTTTCTTAGCGCATTCGAGAATGACTAATCAGCACTTTTTTGTAGGGACAATCGAATCCAGCCCTTGAAGCCTGATTTTGCGGCCCCATATATCGGGGCAGAAGCGCGAGTCAGGCTCGCGGACGTAATTGAAAGGAGAATTCTATGGCTGACGAATCGACAGTAGATCCGCAAAACCCAGAAGCCAATCAGGCGCCCGAAGGTTCGGGTGACGACCTGGCGACCCGTGTACAAGTGCTCGAAGAGCAATTGGCCGCCGCGCAGGATCAGTCTCTGCGTGTTGCTGCCGATCTGCAGAACGTCCGTCGCCGTGCCGAACAGGACGTCGAGAAGGCGCACAAGTTTGCTCTGGAGAAATTTGCCGGCGACTTGCTGCCTATCGTTGACAGTCTGGAGCGCGGCCTCGAACTGTCGAGCCCGGACGACGAAAGCATCCGTCCGATGCGCGAAGGCATCGAGCTGACGCTGAAAATGTTCCACGACACCCTCAAGCGTTATCAGCTGGAAGCGATCGACCCGCATGGCGAACCGTTCAACGCCGTTCAGCATCAGGCCATGGCCATGCAGGAAAGTGCTGACGTCGAACCGAACAGCGTGCTGAAGGTGTTCCAGAAAGGCTACCAGCTCAACGGTCGCCTGTTGCGCCCGGCCATGGTTGTGGTCAGCAAGGCTCCAGCGCCAGTTTCGCCTTCTATTGACGAGCAGGCTTGAAATTAGCCGCAAGGCCCCCATTTAGAAGTCAAGCGTTTAAGTATTACCGCAGTCAGCCACCACTGCTGCGGCAAAAAAATCAAAGTTTCGGGAGAGTGAACATGGGCAAAATTATCGGTATCGACCTGGGGACTACCAACTCCTGCGTCTCCGTGCTGGAAAACGGCAAGGCTAAAGTTATTGAAAACGCTGAAGGCGCGCGTACCACGCCGTCGATCATCGCGTACGCCAATGATGGCGAAATTCTGGTAGGTCAGTCGGCCAAGCGTCAGGCTGTGACCAACCCGCACAACACCCTGTACGCAGTTAAGCGTCTGATCGGTCGTCGTTTCGACGAAGAAGTTGTGCAGAAAGACATCCAGATGGTCCCTTACAAGATCGTCAAGGCTGACAACAATGACGCCTGGGTTGAAGTGAACGGCCAGAAAATGGCGCCGCCACAGATCTCGGCTGAAATCCTGAAAAAGATGAAGAAGACTGCCGAAGACTACCTCGGCGAAGCAGTGACCGAAGCGGTGATTACCGTTCCGGCCTACTTCAACGACAGTCAGCGTCAGGCGACCAAAGACGCCGGCCGCATCGCCGGTCTGGACGTTAAACGTATCATCAACGAACCAACCGCAGCCGCTCTGGCTTACGGTATGGACAAGGCCAAGGGCGATCACACCGTGATCGTTTATGACCTGGGTGGCGGTACTTTCGACGTTTCCGTGATCGAGATCGCTGAAGTTGACGGCGAACACCAGTTCGAAGTGCTGGCCACCAACGGTGACACGTTCCTGGGCGGTGAAGACTTCGACATTCGTCTGATCGACTACCTCGTTGACGAATTCAAGAAAGAAAGCGGCATGAACCTCAAAGGTGACCCGCTGGCCATGCAGCGCCTGAAAGAAGCCGCTGAGAAAGCCAAGATCGAGCTGTCGTCCGCTCAGTCGACCGACGTCAACCTGCCGTACATCACTGCAGACGCCACCGGTCCCAAGCACCTGAACGTGAAGATTTCGCGTGCCAAGCTCGAAGCACTGGTTGAAGACCTGGTTCAGCGCACCATCGAACCTTGCCGTATCGCCATGAAAGACGCCGGTATCGACGTTGGCGCGATCAACGACGTGATTCTGGTCGGCGGTCAGACCCGTATGCCACTGGTGCAAAAGCTGGTAACCGATTTCTTCGGTAAAGAAGCTCGCAAAGACGTTAACCCGGACGAAGCTGTTGCAATGGGTGCTGCAATCCAGGGCGCGGTTCTGGCTGGTGATGTTAAAGACGTTCTGCTGCTCGACGTCAGCCCGCTGACCCTGGGTATCGAAACCATGGGTGGCGTGATGACCGCGCTGATCGAGAAAAACACCACGATTCCTACCAAGAAATCGCAAGTGTTCTCGACTGCCGACGACAACCAGGGCGCTGTGACCATTCATGTTCTGCAGGGCGAGCGCAAGCAAGCTGCACAGAACAAGTCGCTGGGCAAGTTCGACCTGGCCGACATTCCACCTGCTCCACGTGGCGTGCCGCAGATCGAAGTGACCTTCGACATCGATGCCAACGGCATCCTGCACGTAGGTGCGAAAGACAAGGCCACCGGCAAGACTCAGTCGATCGTGATCAAGGCCAACTCCGGTCTGTCCGACGAAGAAATCGAGCGCATGGTGCGTGACGCCGAGGCGAATGCCGAGGAAGACCGCAAGTTCGAAGAGCTGGCCGCTGCCCGTAACCAGGGCGACGCACTGGTTCACTCGACTCGCAAGATGGTCGCTGACGCCGGTGACAAGGTGACTGCCGAAGAGAAAACTGCAATCGAAGCTGCCGTGGTTGCCCTCGAAGCCGCCGTCAAAGGCGACGACAAGGCTGCCATCGAAGCCAAGGTTGAAGAACTGTCGAAAGTCTCCGCTCCGGTTGCGCAGAAGATGTACGCCGAACAGGCTCAGCCAGCTGATGGCGCAGCCCCGCAAGGCGAGTCGGCCGAGAAGGCTGATGATGTTGTCGATGCAGAGTTCGAAGAAGTAAAAGACCAGAAGTAAGTTGTTGGTCGTCCGGTTGACTGCCTTGCGGCGGTGACTGGTAGGATGTCGCCGCGCGGGAGCTTGCTCCCGCGTTGGCGTATCTGGAATACGCGAATTTTTACAGCATGCGACAACGCTCGGATGTTGGCGGTATGGCCGAAAATGCTCCTGCTTTTCGCGCCGCAGATACCGCATGAATCAAAGACCAGGATCGTTGAATTGACGTGAGTTGGGTCCGGGCCTTCATGGGGGCTCAACGAGTTTGGCGAGGCTCAGGAGGGGTTTGCCGAACGTCCTTAAGAGTGCAAAGAACTTATGGCAAAGCGTGACTATTACGAAGTATTGGGTGTCGAGCGAGGCACGAGCGAAGCGGACCTGAAGAAGGCCTATCGCCGCCTGGCAATGAAGCACCACCCTGACCGTAATCCGGGCGACAAGGCTTCGGAAGAGGCGTTCAAAGAAGCCAACGAGGCTTATGAAGTGTTGTCCGACGCCAGCAAGCGCGCGGCCTACGACCAGTACGGTCATGCCGGCGTCGACCCAAGCATGGGTGGCGGCGGTGCCGGCTTTGGCGGACAGAACTTCTCCGATATTTTCGGCGATGTCTTCAGCGACTTCTTCGGCGGCGGTCGCGGCGGTTCCCGTGGCGGCGCTCAGCGTGGCAGCGATTTGCGCTACACCCTGGAGCTGAATCTGGAAGAGGCGGTGCGCGGAACCTCGGTGAATATCCGTGTGCCGACGCTGGTCAACTGCAAGCCGTGTGATGGCTCGGGGGCGAAGAAAGGCTCGTCGCCGTCGACCTGCCCGACCTGCGGCGGTATCGGTCAGGTGCGCATGCAGCAGGGCTTCTTCTCGGTGCAGCAAACCTGCCCGCGCTGCCATGGCCAGGGCAAGATCATTTCCGATCCGTGCGATTCGTGCCACGGTGACGGTCGCGTCGAAGAGTACAAAACCTTGTCGGTCAAAGTGCCGGCCGGCGTCGATACCGGCGATCGCATTCGTCTGTCTGGCGAAGGCGAGGCGGGGACTCAGGGTGGTCCGACGGGCGATCTGTACGTGGTCATCAATGTCCGCGAACACGACATCTTCCAGCGTGACGGCAAGCACCTGTTCTGCGAAGTGCCGATCAGCTTCGTCGACGCAGCGCTGGGCGGCGAACTGGAAATTCCGACCCTCGACGGTCGGGTCAAGCTGAAAATCCCTGAAGGCACCCAGACCGGCAAGCAGTTCCGTGTGCGCGGCAAGGGTGTGGCGCCGGTGCGTGGCGGTGGTGCAGGCGACTTGATGTGCCGCGTTGCGGTCGAGACGCCAGTCAACCTGAACCGTCGTCAGCGTGAACTGCTGGAAGAGTTCCGCAGCTCGCTGGCCGACGACAACAGTCATTCGCCGAAAACCACCGGTTGGTTCGATGGTGTGAAGCGCTTCTTCGGCGATCTGTAAGGAGTCGGCATGCGACGTATAGCTGTGATGGGCGCTGCTGGGCGCATGGGCAAGATTCTGGTCGAAGCCGTGCAGCAGCGCGCGCCTCTGACCGGTCTGACGGCCGCGGTGGTGCGTCCCGGCAGTACGCTGATCGGTGTCGACGCCGGTGAGCTGGCTTCGCTGGGGCGCATCGGTGTGCCGTTGTCCGGGCATATTGAGGCCGTGGCGGAAGAGTTCGATGTACTGATCGATTTCACGCTGCCGGAAGTGATGCTGAAAAATCTGGCGTTCTGCCGCAAGGCCGGCAAAGCCATGGTCATCGGCACCACTGGGCTGGATGCAGCGCAGAAGCAGTTGCTGGTCGAGGCGGGCAAGGACATTCCGATCGTCTTCGCCGCCAACTTCAGTGTCGGCGTCAATCTTTCGCTGAAGCTGCTCGACATGACGGCACGTGTCCTGGGCGACGAAGCGGACATCGAAATCATCGAAGCGCATCACCGGCACAAGATCGATGCGCCGTCGGGCACCGCACTGCGCATGGGCGAAGTGATCGCCAGTGCGCTGGATCGTGATCTGCAGAAAGTTGCGGTCTACGGTCGCGAAGGTCACACCGGCGCCCGTGAGCGTGAAACCATCGGCTTCGCCACCGTGCGCGGTGGTGATGTGGTGGGTGATCACACCGTGCTGTTTGCCTGCGAGGGCGAGCGTCTGGAGATCACGCACAAGGCATCGAGCCGCATGACTTTCGCCAAGGGTGCGGTGCGTGCCGCGCTGTGGCTGGATGGTCGTGAGCCGGGTCTTTATGACATGCAGGACGTGCTCGAGCTGCGTTGATGCAGTGCTGAACCCGGTGCAAACGCCCTGTTTGCACCGGTTTTTCTCCGCGTGGCGACGACCTGTCGCATTCTCCGGCCTTTAGGGCTCTTTAGCGGTGGACCAAAAAAGCCTTTTTCTGTAAGCTACAGCTTTAGTGTGTCCACTAAAAGCGCGCAGAATAATTCAGTGAAGAAGCGGGGTGACGTGTCCATACGTCACTCCGCTTTTTTACAACCTGCGATCGCCCTTTCATGCGTTATTTACGGGAGGTCTTCTTGACTAAGCCAGCCATACTTGCCCTTGCTGATGGCAGCATTTTTCGCGGCGAAGCCATTGGAGCCGACGGTCAGACCGTTGGTGAGGTGGTGTTCAACACCGCAATGACCGGCTATCAGGAAATCCTTACCGATCCTTCCTACGCCCAACAGATCGTTACCCTGACTTACCCGCACATCGGCAACACCGGTACCACGCCGGAAGATGCCGAGTCCGACCGCGTCTGGTCCGCTGGCCTGGTCATCCGTGACCTGCCGCTGGTAGCGAGCAACTGGCGTAACACGATGTCGCTGTCCGATTACCTGAAAGCCAACAACGTCGTGGCGATCGCCGGTATCGACACCCGTCGCCTGACCCGCATCCTGCGTGAAAAGGGCGCGCAGAACGGCTGCATCATGGCCGGTGACAACATCTCCGAAGAAGCCGCCATCGCCGCTGCGCAAGGCTTCCCGGGCCTGAAGGGCATGGACCTGGCGAAAGTCGTCAGCACCAAGACTCAATACGAATGGCGCTCGACCGTCTGGGATCTGAAAACCGACAGCCACGCGACCATCGAAGCGTCCGAGCTGCCGTATCACGTGGTGGCCTTCGACTACGGCGTCAAGGTCAACATCCTGCGCATGCTGGTCGAGCGCGGCTGCCGCGTCACCGTGGTGCCTGCCCAGACCCCGGCTGCCGATGTCCTGGCGCTGAAGCCGGACGGCGTGTTCCTGTCCAACGGCCCGGGTGACCCGGAGCCATGCGACTACGCGATCCAGGCGATCAAGGACGTGCTGGAAACCGAAATTCCGGTCTTCGGTATCTGCCTCGGTCACCAGCTGCTGGCTCTGGCCTCCGGCGCCAAGACCGTGAAGATGGGCCACGGCCACCACGGTGCCAACCACCCGGTGCAGGATCTGGACACCGGCGTTGTGATGATCACCAGCCAGAACCACGGTTTTGCGGTCGACGAAGCCACCCTGCCGGGCAACGTTCGCGCGATCCACAAATCGCTGTTCGACGGCACCCTGCAAGGCATCGAGCGCACCGACAAGAGCGCGTTCAGCTTCCAGGGCCACCCTGAAGCGAGCCCGGGCCCGAACGACGTCGCGCCACTGTTCGACCGCTTCATCAACGAGATGGCCAAGCGACGCTAAGCGTTCGCCTTGAGACTGTAGAGAGAAGTCTTCGAGGGCGGCCCCGGCACCGGTGGCCCCTTCGGGACTTCAGAAATCGATCAAGACGGCTTGCCGACTGACCTGCGGATTTGAGTGACAACCCATGCCAAAACGTACAGACATTAAAAGCATCCTGATTCTCGGCGCTGGCCCGATCGTTATCGGCCAGGCCTGCGAATTCGACTACTCCGGCGCCCAGGCCTGCAAAGCCCTGCGCGAAGAGGGTTACCGCGTCATCCTGGTGAACTCCAATCCGGCGACCATCATGACCGACCCGGACATGGCCGACGCCACCTACATCGAGCCGATCAAGTGGCAGACCGTTGCCAAGATCATCGAGAAAGAGCGTCCGGACGCCGTACTGCCAACCATGGGCGGTCAGACTGCTCTGAACTGCGCTCTGGACCTGGAGCGCGAAGGCGTTCTGGAGAAGTTCGGCGTTGAAATGATCGGCGCCAACGCCGACACCATCGACAAGGCTGAAGACCGTTCGCGTTTCGACAAGGCGATGAAATCCATCGGCCTGGCGTGCCCGCGCTCCGGCATCGCGCACAGTATGGAAGAAGCCAACGCCGTCCTCGAGACGCTGGGCTTCCCGTGCATCATCCGTCCGTCGTTCACCATGGGCGGCACCGGTGGCGGTATCGCTTACAACCGTGAAGAGTTCGAAGAAATCTGCGCCCGTGGTCTGGACCTGTCGCCGACCAAAGAGCTGCTGATCGACGAATCGCTGATCGGCTGGAAAGAATATGAAATGGAAGTTGTCCGCGATAAAAAGGACAACTGCATCATCGTCTGCTCGATCGAAAACTTCGACCCGATGGGCGTGCACACCGGTGACTCGATCACCGTGGCGCCGGCACAGACCCTGACCGACAAGGAATACCAGATCCTGCGTAACGCCTCGCTGGCGGTACTGCGCGAGATCGGCGTCGAGACTGGCGGTTCCAACGTGCAGTTCGGTATCTGCCCGAACACTGGCCGTATGGTCGTGATCGAAATGAACCCGCGGGTATCGCGTTCCTCGGCGCTGGCTTCGAAAGCCACCGGTTTCCCGATCGCCAAAGTCGCGGCCAAACTGGCCGTGGGTTACACCCTCGACGAACTGTCGAACGACATCACCGGCGGCAAGACCCCAGCGTCCTTCGAGCCGTCGATCGACTACGTCGTGACCAAGCTGCCACGCTTCGCCTTTGAGAAATTCGCCAAGGCTGACGCACGCCTGACCACTCAGATGAAGTCGGTGGGTGAAGTCATGGCCATCGGCCGGACTTTCCAGGAATCCCTTCAGAAAGCCCTGCGCGGTCTGGAAGTCGGCGTTTGCGGTCTGGACGAGAAGCTCGACCTGAGCAACCCGGAAAGCATGAGCGTGCTCAAGCGCGAGCTGACCGTGCCGGGCGCCGAGCGTATCTGGTACGTGGCTGACGCGTTCCGCGCCGGCCTGTCGGTCGAAGACATCTTCGGCATGAACATGATCGACCCATGGTTCCTGGTGCAGATCGAAGATCTGATCAAGGACGAAGAGAAGGTCAAGACCCTCGGTCTGTCTTCGATCGACCGCGACCTGATGTTCAAGCTCAAGCGCAAAGGCTTCTCCGATCAGCGTCTGGCCAAGCTGCTGGGTGTGACCGAGAAAAACCTGCGCACGCACCGTCAGAAGCTCGAAGTGTTCCCGGTCTACAAGCGCGTTGATACCTGCGCCGCCGAGTTCGCCACCGACACCGCTTACCTCTACTCGACTTACGAGGAAGAGTGCGAAGCCGCGCCGTCTGGCCGCGACAAGATCATGATCCTGGGCGGCGGTCCGAACCGTATCGGTCAGGGCATCGAATTCGACTACTGCTGCGTTCACGCCGCTCTCGCCCTGCGCGAAGACGGCTACGAAACCATCATGGTCAACTGCAACCCGGAAACCGTTTCCACCGACTACGACACCTCCGACCGTCTGTACTTCGAGCCAGTGACCCTGGAAGACGTGCTGGAAATCTGCCGCGTCGAGAAGCCGAAAGGCGTGATCGTCCAGTACGGCGGCCAGACTCCGTTGAAACTGGCTCGTGCGCTGGAAGCCGCTGGCGTGCCGATCATCGGCACCAGCCCTGACGCCATCGACCGTGCCGAAGACCGCGAGCGCTTCCAGCAAATGGTCGAGCGCCTGAACCTGCGTCAGCCGCCGAACGCCACCGTGCGCAGCGAAGACGAAGCTGTTCGCGCTGCCGCGAAAATCGGTTATCCGCTGGTTGTGCGTCCGTCCTACGTATTGGGCGGCCGAGCGATGGAAATCGTTTACAAAGAAGACGAGCTCAAGCGCTACCTGCGTGACGCGGTGCAAGTGTCGAACGACAGCCCGGTGCTGCTCGACCACTTCCTCAACTGCGCCATTGAAATGGACGTGGATGCGGTCTGCGACGGCAAAGACGTGGTGATCGGCGCGATCATGCAGCACATCGAACAGGCGGGCGTTCACTCCGGTGACTCCGCGTGCTCGCTGCCGCCGTACTCGCTGCCGGCGCACATCCAGGACGAGATGCGCGAACAGGTCAAGAAAATGGCCCTGGAACTGGGCGTTGTCGGCCTGATGAACGTGCAACTGGCTTTGCAGGGCGAAGACATCTACGTCATCGAAGTCAACCCGCGCGCCTCGCGTACCGTGCCGTTCGTGTCCAAGTGCATCGGTGTTTCCCTGGCGATGATCGCTGCGCGCGTGATGGCCGGTAAGACCCTGAAAGAGATCGGCTTCACCAAAGAAATCATTCCGAACTTCTACAGCGTGAAAGAGGCGGTGTTCCCGTTCGCCAAATTCCCTGGCGTTGACCCGATCCTCGGCCCAGAGATGAAGTCGACCGGTGAAGTGATGGGCGTTGGCGACACCTTCGGTGAAGCGTTCGCCAAGGCTCAGATGGGTGCCAGCGAAGTGCTGCCGACCGGCGGTACTGCGTTCATCAGCGTACGTGACGACGACAAGCCACTGGTTGCAGGCGTGGCCCGTGATCTGATCAACTTGGGTTTCGAAGTGGTTGCCACTGCCGGCACTGCCAAGCTGATCGAAGCCGCAGGCCTGAAAGTGCGCCGCGTGAACAAGGTGACCGAGGGTCGTCCGCACGTGGTCGACATGATCAAGAATGACGAAGTCACGCTGATCATCAACACCACCGAAGGTCGTCAGTCGATCGCCGATTCGTACTCCATTCGTCGCAATGCCCTGCAGCACAAGATCTACTGCACCACCACCATTGCTGCGGGCGAAGCGATCTGCGAAGCGCTGAAATTCGGTCCGGAAAAGACCGTGCGTCGCTTGCAGGATCTACACGCAGGATTGAAGGCATGAGCATAACCAAGTACCCAATGACTGTTCAGGGCGCTCGCGCCCTGGAAGAAGAACACGCTCACCTGACCAAGGTCGTCCGTCCGAAGCTCAGCCAGGACATCGGTACGGCCCGCGAGTTGGGTGACTTGAAGGAAAACGCTGAATACCATGCTGCCCGCGAGCAACAGGGTATGGTCGAGGCGCGAATTCGGGACATCGAAGGCCGGATTCAGAATCAGGTCGTCATTGATGTCACCACCATCCCGCACACGGGCAAGGTGATTTTCGGCACGACCGTTGAAATCGCCAATGTCGAGACGGATGAAAGCGTCACTTACCAGATCGTGGGTGAGGATGAAGCTGACTTCAAACTCGGCAAGATTTCGGTCGGCTCGCCGTTGGCCCGTGCCTTGATTGGCAAGGAAGAGGGTGACGTCGTCGCCGTCAAAACGCCAAGCGGCGTGATCGAGTACGAGATTGTCGAAGTTCGTCACATCTGAAAGAAGGCGCCCGCTGCATGCGGGCGCCATGCTTTGGCAGCTGGCCCAGATGCTTTGGGTCGGCGGGCTATGGCTGATTCATCTCGGTTTGCAGCCGGCGTTGGGCCAGATTGGCCTGGCGCCGCTGTTGATCGACGAAGTCGCCAGTGCCTTTGAAGTGCTGGTCGTGGGTTTCGCTGCAGTCTGCGTGATTTTTCAGGCTTTGGTGCTGGTACAGGCCGAGGGCCCTGGCAGTCTATGGCGGGATTTTCGCGGGCAAGTGCTGATGATGGCGTTGTACGCGTGTGCGATGTATGTCGCTGTGCGTGTCGGCTGGCCGGATGCGCAGCGCTGGCAGGTGTTCAGTTATCTGGTGCTGGGGTTTTCCGGGCTGGTGCTGGTCATGCAACCGGTGCCGGGCTGGAGTGGCAGGGTGCGCGAAGCACACCCTTGACCCTTGTCATCACTTGAAGCGATGAACGTTCGACAGCTGCTTGTTGACGCTGAAGTTCTTGCGATACACCAGTGCCATCTTGCCGATGACCTGTACCAGGTCCGCTTTGCCGACCTTGCACAGTTCTGCGATGTGCGCCAGGCGCGACTCGCGATCGAGGATGTTGAGCTTGATCTTGATCAGCTCGTGATCCGCCAGGGCGCGTTCGAGTTCGGCTAGCACACCTTCAGTCAGACCGTTGTCAGCCACAGTCAGAACTGGTTTCAGATGGTGGCCAATGGATTTGTACTGTTTCTTCTGCTCTGGAGTGAGCGGCATAATCTGACCCTTTCGTCTGGATTCTGTAAAATGGCGGCCATTTTACCCGAGGGTTCGTGGATCCGCCCAACTAATCACGACCCTTATTATCGAGGTGCCCAATGGCGCGTTCCAAGACAAGCCTTGGTTGGCTGAAAAGACATGTCAACGATCCTTATGTGAAGCAGGCGCAGAAGGATGGCTACCGCTCGCGTGCGAGTTACAAGCTTCTGGAAATCCAGGAGAAATACAAACTGATCCGTCCGGGCATGAGCGTTGTCGACCTGGGCGCGGCGCCCGGTGGCTGGTCGCAGGTCACCAGTCGACTGATCGGTGGTCAGGGGCGTTTGATCGCCTCGGACATCCTGGAAATGGACAGCATTCCAGACGTCACCTTCATTCACGGGGACTTTACCGAGGACTCAGTGCTCGGCCGAATCCTTGAGGCCGTCGGTAATTCGCAGGTGGACCTTGTGATTTCCGATATGGCCCCCAATATGAGTGGTACACCTGAAGTGGATATGCCCAAGGCCATGTTCCTGTGCGAGCTGGCACTGGACCTGGCGGAACGGATACTCAAGCCGGGTGGCAATTTCGTCATCAAGATTTTTCAGGGCGAAGGGTTTGATGTTTATTTGAAGGATGCCCGTCGCAAATTCGACAAGATCCAGATGATCAAGCCGGATTCTTCGCGTGGCAGCTCCCGCGAGCAATATATGCTGGCCTGGGGCTACCGTGGCAACGGCGAATAAATGTGGTTTTTCGGCGGGGCGATAGCTTTTTCATATTTTGCCCCGCGTGCATAAACGAATATTGTGTAGAAAGTGTTTCACAAAGGGTTACAGACGGCGCCTGCCAGAGTTGTAGGTAATGTAGTAAGTTAGGCCGGTGAATATCATGCGAAGCGCGCGCCAGTAGCGGAGCTTGCTTCAGAGGGTAGTTAATTGAACGATATGGCAAAGAATCTGATCCTGTGGTTGATCATCGCGGCTGTCCTGGTGACGGTGATGAACAACTTCTCCAGCCCTAACGAGCCGCAGACCCTCAACTATTCCGACTTCATCCAGCAGGTCAAGGATGGCAAGGTCGAGCGCGTCGCCGTTGATGGTTATGTGATCACCGGCAAGCGCACCGATGGCGACAGCTTCAAGACCATTCGTCCGGCCATTCAGGACAACGGCCTGATCGGCGATCTGGTCGACAACCATGTCGTGGTTGAAGGCAAGCAGCCTGAGCAGCAAAGCATCTGGACCCAACTGCTGGTAGCCAGCTTCCCGATCCTGGTGATCATCGCGGTGTTCATGTTCTTCATGCGCCAGATGCAGGGCGGTGCCGGTGGCAAGGGCGGGCCGATGAGCTTCGGCAAGAGCAAGGCGCGCCTGCTCTCCGAAGATCAGGTGAAAACCACATTGGCTGACGTCGCCGGTTGCGACGAAGCCAAGGAAGAAGTCGGCGAGTTGGTCGAGTTCCTGCGTGATCCGGGCAAGTTCCAGCGTCTGGGCGGCCGCATTCCTCGCGGCGTGCTGATGGTCGGCCCTCCGGGTACCGGTAAAACCTTGCTGGCCAAGGCGATTGCCGGCGAAGCCAAGGTGCCGTTCTTCACCATTTCCGGTTCTGACTTCGTCGAAATGTTCGTCGGTGTCGGTGCCAGCCGTGTTCGTGACATGTTCGAGCAGGCCAAGAAGCACGCCCCGTGCATCATCTTCATCGACGAAATCGACGCCGTTGGTCGCCACCGTGGCGCCGGCATGGGCGGCGGTCACGACGAGCGTGAGCAGACTCTCAACCAGTTGCTGGTGGAGATGGATGGCTTCGAAATGAACGATGGCATCATTGTCATCGCTGCAACCAACCGTCCGGACGTACTCGACCCGGCACTGCTGCGTCCGGGCCGTTTCGACCGTCAGGTGGTGGTTGGCTTGCCAGACATCCGTGGTCGCGAGCAGATTCTCAAGGTCCACATGCGCAAAGTGCCGATGGGCGACGACGTTGCTCCAGCGGTGATCGCGCGTGGTACCCCGGGCTTCTCCGGTGCCGACCTGGCCAACCTGGTCAACGAAGCCTCGCTGTTTGCTGCACGCAGCGGCAAGCGCATCGTCGAGATGAAAGAGTTCGAACTGGCCAAAGACAAGATCATGATGGGCGCCGAGCGCAAATCGATGGTCATGTCCGAGAAAGAAAAACAGAACACCGCTTATCACGAAGCCGGCCATGCCATTGTGGGTCGGGTAGTGCCTGAGCATGATCCGGTTTACAAGGTCTCGATCATTCCGCGCGGTCGTGCGCTGGGTGTGACCATGTTCCTTCCGGAAGAAGATCGCTACAGCCTGTCCAAGCGTGCACTGATCAGTCAGATCTGTTCGCTGTACGGTGGTCGTATTGCTGAAGAGATGACCCTTGGCTTCGACGGGGTCACCACTGGTGCCTCCAACGACATCATGCGTGCCAGTCAGATCGCACGGAACATGGTCACCAAGTGGGGCTTGTCGGAAAAACTTGGCCCGTTGATGTATGCAGAAGAGGAAGGCGAAGTGTTCCTCGGTCGCGGCGGCGGTGGTCAGGCAGCGAGCTTCTCGGGTGAGACTGCCAAGCTGATCGACTCCGAAGTGCGCAGCATCATCGATCACTGCTACGGCACTGCCAAGCAGATCCTGACCGACAATCGCGACAAGCTCGATGCGATGGCCGATGCGCTGATGAAGTACGAAACGATCGACGCTGAGCAGATCGACGACATCATGGCGGGGCGTACACCACGCGAGCCGCGTGACTGGACGGGTGGCACGGGCACTCCACCACCACCACCAGTAGTCCGTGACGAGCGTCCGGAAACACCGATTGGCGGTCCGGCTGCTGACGTTTAAGGCTTGAAATGACTTTTGTACAGTCCCTGACCCGGTTGCCTTGCGGCAACCGGGTTCTTGATTTGGCCCGGACGCATGTCATGGGCATTCTCAATGTCACTCCCGACTCCTTTTCCGACGGCGGCCAATATAGCCAGCTGGACGCTGCATTGCGTCACGCTGAAGCCATGGTGGCTGCCGGCGCGACGCTGATCGATGTCGGTGGTGAGTCCACGCGCCCTGGGGCAAGAGCGGTGTCGCCGCTGGAAGAACTGGAGCGCGTGGCGCCAGTTGTCGAGCTGATCAATCGCGAGCTCGATGTGATCATTTCGGTCGATACCTCGACACCAGCGGTCATGCGCGAAACCGCGCGACTCGGCGCCGGCCTGATCAATGATGTCCGTTCGCTGCAGCGCGATGGTGCGCTGGATGCAGCGGCGGCCACCGGTTTGCCGGTGTGTCTGATGCACATGCTCGGCGAGCCTGGAAACATGCAGGACAACCCGCAGTATCAGGATGTCACCCGCGAAGTCGGCGAGTTTCTCGCCGAGCGCATGGCCCAGTGTGCAGCCGCTGGCATTCCTGCCGAGCGGATCATTCTCGATCCCGGTTTCGGTTTCGCCAAAACCCTGCAGCACAATCTAAGCTTGTTCAAGCACATGGAAGCCCTGCATGCGTTGGGCAGGCCATTGCTTGTGGGTGTTTCGCGAAAGAGCATGATCGGCCAGGCCTTGAATCGCCCCGTGGGTGAGCGTCTTCATGGCGGTCTGGCCCTTGCTGCGCTGGCATCGGTAAAAGGTGCGTGTATATTGCGCGTCCATGATGTGGCGGAAACGGTAGACGTCGTGCGGATGATCGCGGCCGTAGAATCAGCCGAATAAGAATGATGGAGCGCTTATGAGCAAAAAATACTTTGGTACCGACGGCATTCGTGGCCGGGTCGGTGAATACCCGAT
This sequence comes from Pseudomonas sp. R1-1, assembly GCF_051132135.1. Classification (NCBI taxonomy): domain Bacteria; kingdom Pseudomonadati; phylum Pseudomonadota; class Gammaproteobacteria; order Pseudomonadales; family Pseudomonadaceae; genus Pseudomonas; species Pseudomonas sp. R1-1. The sequence goes on along the minus strand of NZ_CP071663.1, from coordinate 5,304,065 downwards.
TACTCCTGATTTCATGCTCAAGCTCGGCTGGGCCGCCGGCATGGCGTTCCGCAAGATGGGCGCCTGCAAGGTGCTGGTCGGCAAGGACACGCGTATTTCCGGATACATGTTCGAATCGGCACTCGAGGCGGGCCTGACATCGGCAGGCGCCGATGTGATGTTGCTCGGCCCGATGCCGACCCCGGCGATTGCCTATCTGTCGCGCACATTCCAAGCCGAGGCCGGGATCGTGATCAGTGCTTCGCACAATCCGCACGACGATAACGGCATCAAGTTCTTCTCCGGCAAAGGTACCAAACTGCCAGATGAACTGGAGCTGATGATCGAAGAATTGCTCGATACGCCGATGACGGTGGTTGAGTCGAGCAAGATCGGCAAGGTTTCGCGAATCAACGATGCGTCCGGCCGTTATATCGAATTCTGCAAAAGCAGTGTGCCGACCGGCACCAGTTTTGCCGGCATGAAGATTGTCATCGATTGCGCACACGGCGCGACCTATAAGGTTGCGCCAAGCGTGTTCCGCGAGTTGGGCGCAGAAGTGGTAGTCCTGTCGGCGCAGCCTAACGGGCTGAACATCAACGATAACTGTGGCTCGACCCACATGGGCCCGTTGCAGGCCGCAGTGCTGGCTGAACACGCCGATCTGGGCATCGCGTTCGATGGTGACGGCGATCGCGTTCTGATGGTCGATCACACCGGCACCATTGTCGATGGCGACGATTTGCTGTTCATCATCGCCCGTGATCTTCATGAGCGCGGCAAGTTGCAGGGCGGCGTGGTTGGCACTCTGATGAGTAATCTGGGTCTTGAGCTGGCGCTTGCCGATCTGTCGATCCCGTTTATTCGGGCCAATGTCGGTGACCGCTATGTGATCGCCGAACTGCTTGAGCGCAACTGGCTGGTGGGTGGCGAGAACTCGGGGCATGTCGTGTGCTTCAATCACACCACCACCGGTGATGCGATCATCGCGGCGTTGCAGGTGCTCATGGCGCTGAAGGCCCGCAACGAGGGTCTGGCGCAAACGCGCCAGGCGCTGCGCAAATGTCCTCAGGTGCTGATCAACGTGCGTTTCGGTGGCGGCGAAAGCCCACTGGAGCACCCGGCTGTCAAAGAGGCGAGTACGCGTGTAACCCAGGCAATGGCCGGTCGTGGTCGAGTGCTTTTGCGCAAGTCGGGAACAGAGCCTTTGGTGCGCGTAATGGTCGAAGGCGAAGACGAAACTCAGGTTCGCGGCTATGCCGAAGAACTGGCAAAACTGGTAACTGAAGTTTCTGCCTGATTCGGCTTGCCAGCCTTCATTCTCTTGGGTAACATCTGCGCCCACTTTGACCGACGAGGTACAGCATGCGTCGCCCTATGGTAGCTGGTAACTGGAAGATGCACGGTACCCGCGCCAGCGTCGCTGAGCTGATCAACGGCCTTCGTCATCTGGCCTTGCCAAGCGGTGTTGATGTCGCGGTATTCCCGCCTTGCTTGCATATCAATCAAGTGATTGATGGCTTGAAAGGCAAGTCGATTTCGATCGGCGCGCAGAATTCTGCGGTGGAAGCCATGCAAGGTGCACTGACCGGTGAGATTGCTCCCAGTCAGTTGGTGGATGCAGGTTGTTCCCTGGTGCTTGTCGGGCACTCCGAACGCCGCCAGATAATGGGCGAGCGCGACGGGATGCTGAATCGCAAGTTCGCAGTGGCACAGGCATGTGGCTTGATTCCGGTGTTGTGTGTAGGGGAAACCCTCGAGCAGCGTGAAGCCGGTAAAACTCTTGAGGTTGTCGGGCGTCAGCTGGGCAGCATCATCGAGGAGCTGGGTGTCGGTGCCTTTGCCAAGGCAGTCATTGCTTACGAGCCTGTCTGGGCCATTGGTACCGGACTGACTGCAACGCCGCAACAGGCTCAGGATGTGCATAAAGCCATTCGCGAGCAGTTGGCGGCAGAGAATTCTGAAGTCGCACGAGGTGTGCGGCTTCTATACGGCGGCAGCGTGAAGGCGGCCAATGCGGCCGAACTGTTCGGCATGCCGGATATCGATGGGGGGCTCATTGGTGGAGCTTCCCTGAATGCAGATGAGTTCGGTGCGATCTGTCGCGCCGCGGGAAACTGAGAAAATGCTGGAAACAGTCGTAGTCGTTTTTCATCTGCTGGGTGCATTGGGCGTAGTTGCTCTGGTTTTGCTGCAGCAGGGTAAGGGTGCGGACGCTGGCGCGTCTTTCGGAGCAGGTGCTTCAAATACTGTGTTCGGAAGCCAAGGTTCCTCTACCTTTCTTAGTAAGTTTACTGCTATACTTGCCGCCGGTTTCTTCATAACCAGCTTGGGGTTAGGTTACTTTGCTAAAGAGAAGGCTCATCAGCTGACTCAAGCAGGTTTGCCAGATCCAGCAGTGTTGGAAGTACCTAAGCAACAACAACCGGCTTCTGATGATGTCCCGGTGCTTCAAGAGCAAAAGTCGGCTACTCCAGCGACTGACGTACCTCCAGCTCAAGAGCAGAAGTAAGAAGAGTTTCAAATGTAGTTTTGCCGAGGTGGTGGAATTGGTAGACACGCAACCTTGAGGTGGTTGTGCCCATAGGGTGTAGGGGTTCGAGTCCCCTTCTCGGTACCAATTAGTCAGGAGAGCCCGCTGTTGCGGGCTTTCTTGCAGGTGGAAGGTTACATTGACCCTATAAGGGATCGGTCGTATACTTCCGCCCCAGCTTTGTCGCGGGGTGGAGCAGTCTGGTAGCTCGTCGGGCTCATAACCCGAAGGTCGTCGGTTCAAATCCGGCCCCCGCAACCAGTTTAAGGAGCCCCTTTTCAGGGGCTTTTTGTTAGCTGGACACTTTCAACGCCGCTGTTCGACGGCGTTTCAAGGATGGGCGTTATGCCCATTTTTTTATTTTGCAAAGCATGCACATATCATGCGCTAGGGGGTTCAGGTGTCGAGCAAGCTAGAACAGTTGCAGGCCTTGCTGGCCCCGGTGGTCGTGGCCCTGGGCTATGAATGCTGGGGTATCGAGTTTTCGTCTCAGGGTCGGCACTCGATGTTGCGCGTTTATATCGATAAAGAGGGTGGCGTGCTGGTGGACGATTGCGCCATTGTCAGCCGTCAGATCAGCGGTGTACTGGATGTTGAAGATCCGATCACCAGCGAATACACCCTTGAAGTTTCCTCGCCAGGCATGGAGCGCCCACTGTTCACTCTTGAGCAGTTCGCCCAGTTCGTTGGTGAACAAGTGAAGATCAAGCTGCGCTCGCCTTTTGAAGGTCGACGCAACTTTCAGGGCCTTCTGCGCGGTGTAGAAGAGCAGGACGTCGTGGTGCAGGTAGATGACCATGAGTTCCTGTTGCCGATCGATATGATCGACAAGGCCAACATTATTCCCAGTTTTGACTGAGACGCGGATCCCGCGGATCCAATGGCTTGCGAAAGGCGAGGCGTACGATGAGCAAAGAAGTACTGCTGGTTGTTGAGTCGGTATCCAATGAAAAGGGCGTACCGGCAAGCGTAATTTTTGAAGCGCTGGAGCTGGCCCTGGCCACTGCTACCAAAAAGCGTTTTGAAGACGAAGTTGACCTGCGTGTGGAAATTAACCGCCACACCGGTTCTTACGAGACTTTCCGTCGCTGGACGGTCGTTGAAGAGAATGATCTCGACGATCCGGCCATCGAAACCTGGCCAAGCAAGGTTGCCGAAACGCATCCGGGTGCCAAGGTCGGCGACGTCGTCGAAGAAAAAATCGAATCCATCGAGTTCGGTCGCATCGCTGCACAGACTGCCAAGCAGGTCATCGTGCAGAAAGTTCGCGAAGCCGAGCGCGCTCAAGTGGTTGACGCTTATCGCGAGCGCCTGGGAGAAATCATCTCCGGCACCGTGAAAAAAGTTACCCGCGACAACGTGATCGTCGATCTGGGCAACAACGCTGAAGCGTTGCTGGCCCGTGAAGACATCATTTCTCGCGAAACCTTCCGTGTCGGCGTGCGTCTGCGTGCGCTGCTCAAGGAAATCCGCACCGAGAACCGCGGCCCGCAGCTGATCCTGTCGCGTACCGCGCCGGAAATGCTGATCGAGCTGTTCCGCATCGAAGTGCCGGAGATTGCCGAAGGCCTCATCGAAGTCATGGCTGCGTCCCGTGATCCGGGTTCGCGCGCCAAGATCGCTGTTCGCTCCAAGGACAAACGCATCGACCCGCAGGGCGCTTGCATTGGTATGCGCGGTTCGCGCGTCCAGGCAGTGTCGGGCGAGTTGGGCGGCGAGCGTGTTGACATCGTGCTGTGGGACGATAACCCGGCCCAGTTCGTGATCAACGCCATGTCCCCGGCCGAGGTTGCGGCAATTATCGTCGACGAAGATGCCCATGCCATGGACATCGCCGTTGGCGCAGATAACCTGGCTCAGGCCATTGGTCGCGGTGGTCAGAACGTGCGTCTGGCCAGCCAGTTGACTGGCTGGACCCTGAACGTGATGACCGAATCGGACATCCAGGCCAAGCAGCAAGCGGAAACCGGCGACATCCTGCGCAACTTCATCGACGAGCTGGAAGTCGACGAAGAGCTGGCGCAGGTGCTGGTTGACGAAGGCTTCACCAGCCTGGAAGAGATTGCCTACGTACCGGTGGAGGAGATGCTCAACATCGACGGCTTTGACGAGGACATCGTCAACGAGCTTCGCGCTCGTGCCAAGGATCGTTTGTTGACCAAAGCCATCGCTACTGAGGAAAAGCTGGCAGACGCCCATCCGGCCGAAGACCTGCTCTCGCTTGAGGGTATGGACAAGGATTTGGCGATGGAACTGGCGGTGCGCGGCGTAATTACCCGCGAAGACCTGGCCGAGCAGTCTATTGACGACCTGCTCGACATCGACGGCATTGACGATGATCGTGCCGGCAAGTTGATCATGGCCGCCCGAGCCCACTGGTTCGAGTAATTAGGCGCGGCCTGAGGAGAGAAGTGCATGACGCAAGTCACGGTGAAACAACTGGCCGATGAGGTCAAAACACCGGTAGAGCGCCTGTTGCAGCAGATGCGTGAGGCAGGTCTGCCGCACACCGCCGCCGACGAAAATGTGACTGACAGTGAGAAGCAGTCCCTGCTGACTCACTTGAAAAGCAGCCACAAGGCGAAAGTGGAAGAACCACGCAAGATCACGCTGCAGCGTAAAACCACCAGCACCCTGCGGGTGGCTGGTAGCAAGAGCATCAGCGTAGAAGTTCGCAAGAAGAAAGTTTTCGTACAGCGCAGCCCGGAAGAAATCGAAGCCGAGCGCAAGCGTGAACTGGATGAGCGTCGCGCAGTAGAAAATGCTGCCCGTCAGAAGGCTGAAGAAGAAGCCAAGCAGCGCGCCGAAGAAGAAGCGCGTCGCCAGCCTGCTGCTGCGCAAGCCGCTGCCAGCGATGCCGTTGCGGCACCGGCTGCTGTGGCCGAGCCTGTGCGCGAAAGCGCGCCGGTGGCTGCTGCTCCAGCGCCGTCTGCTGACGTTCGCAACAAGCAGAACGAACAGCGCCGTCCTGACAAGCCGCGTGCCGACGACAACAATCGTCGCAGCGGCGGTGGTGATGGCGAGCGTAAAAACGCTCCGCATCGCGCATCGGTCAAGGAAAAGGCCCCGGCTCCACGCGTGGCGCCACGCACTACCGACGAAGAAAGCGATGGCTTCCGTCGCGGCGGTCGCGGCAAGGCCAAGCTGAAGAAGCGCAACGCCCACGGTTTCCAGAGCCCTACCGGCCCTGTCGTGCGTGATGTGCAGATCGGCGAGACCATCACGGTTGGCGATCTGGCCAATCAGATGTCGGTCAAAGCGGCTGAAATCATCAAGTTCATGTTCAAACTGGGTACCCCAGCGACCATCAACCAGGTGCTTGATCAGGAAACTGCTCAACTGGTAGCCGAAGAACTGGGCCACAAAGTGACCCTGGTCAGCGACACCGCCCTGGAAGATTCCCTGGCCGAGTCCCTGAAGTTTGAAGGTGAGTCGTTCTCCCGTGCTCCTGTCGTGACCGTAATGGGCCACGTTGACCACGGTAAGACGTCCCTGCTCGACTACATCCGTCGTGCCAAGGTAGCTGCTGGCGAAGCCGGCGGTATCACCCAGCACATCGGTGCATACCACGTTGAGACTGATCGCGGCATGGTCACCTTCCTCGACACCCCGGGTCACGCTGCGTTTACCGCAATGCGTGCCCGTGGTGCCAAGGCGACCGACATCGTGATCCTCGTGGTTGCAGCCGACGACGGCGTGATGCCGCAAACCATCGAAGCGGTCCAGCATGCCCAGGCAGCTGGCGTGCCGCTGGTGGTTGCAGTGAACAAGATCGACAAGCCGGGCGCCGATCTCGATCGCATCCGCAGCGAGCTGTCGGTTCACGGCGTGACCTCCGAAGATTGGGGTGGCGACACACCATTCGTTCCGGTATCCGCCAAAATGGGTACTGGCGTGGACGAGCTGCTTGAAGCCGTCCTGCTGCAGGCCGAAGTGCTCGAACTGAAAGCGACTCCATCGGCTCCTGGCCGTGGTGTAGTGGTTGAATCGCGTCTCGACAAAGGTCGTGGCCCGGTAGCCACCGTGCTGGTTCAGGACGGTACGCTGCGTCAAGGCGACATGGTCCTGGTCGGTTCGAACTATGGCCGTGTACGTGCCATGCTCGACGAGAACGGCAAGCCGATCAAGGAAGCCGGTCCTTCCATCCCTGTCGAGATCCTCGGCCTGGACGGTACCCCGGATGCTGGCGACGAGATGAGCGTGGTTGCCGACGAGAAGAAAGCCCGTGAAGTGGCTCTGTTCCGTCAAGGCAAGTTCCGCGAAGTCAAACTGGCTCGCGCTCACGCCGGCAAGCTGGAAAACATCTTCGAAAACATGGGTCAGGCCGAGAAGAAGACGCTCAACATCGTCCTCAAGTCCGACGTCCGTGGTTCGCTGGAAGCGTTGAACGGTGCCTTGAATGGCCTGGGCAACGACGAAGTTCAAGTGCGCGTAGTGGGCGGCGGCGTCGGTGGTATCACCGAATCCGATGCCAACCTGGCACTGGCTTCCAACGCTGTACTGTTCGGCTTCAACGTGCGTGCCGATGCTGGCGCACGGAAGATCGTCGAGCAGGAAGGTCTGGACATGCGTTACTACAACGTGATCTACGACATCATCGAAGACGTCAAGAAAGCCCTGACCGGCATGCTCGGCAGCGATGTTCGCGAGAACATCCTGGGTGTGGCCGAAGTGCGTGACGTGTTCCGTTCGCCGAAGTTTGGCGCGATCGCCGGTTGCATGGTGATCGAAGGTGTTGTGCACCGTAACCGTCCGATCCGTGTACTGCGTGAAGACATCGTTATCTTCGAAGGCGAGCTGGAATCCCTGCGCCGCTTCAAGGATGACGCTTCCGAAGTACGTGCCGGCATGGAATGCGGTATCGGCGTGAAGAGCTACAACGACGTCAAAGTCGGCGACAAGATCGAAGTCTTCGAGAAGGTTCAGGTTGCTCGCAGCCTCTGACTCGCGCACTTCAAGGGCCACGATGCGCCGTAGCATGCAAATGCGCGGTGCAGCGTCCGGACTCTAAACGCAACGCCCGGTCTGGCATTTGTCAGGCCGGGCGTTTGCCGCTTTCAGACCTTGCGGGTTTCACCGCTGGGCAGTAACAGGTAACAAATCATGGCAAAAGAATACAGCCGTACCCAACGTATCGGCGATCAGATGCAGCGCGAGCTGGCTCAACTGATCCGTCGCGAAGTCAAAGACCCGCGCGTGGGTCTGGTCACCATCACCGCAGTGGAAGTCTCCCGTGACGTCGGTCACGCGAAGATCTTCATCACCGTGATGGGGCAGGACAACGCCGAAGACATCGCGCAAAGCATCAAGGTGCTGAATGCCGCCGCAGGTTTCCTGCGCATGCAACTGGCCCGTGAAATGAAGCTGCGCAGCGTGCCGCAATTGCATTTCCACTACGACGAATCCGTCGTGCGTGGCGCGCATTTGTCGGCGTTGATCGAGCGCGCTGTGGCTGAAGACAATCAGCACGTCGCGGCGCCTGCACCTGAAGACACCAAGGAGTAACTCGGTGGCTCAGGTCAAACGTATCCGTCGTAATGTCAGTGGCATCATCCTGCTCGACAAGCCGCTGGGGTTCACCTCCAACGCCGCGTTGCAGAAGGTGCGCTGGCTGCTCAATGCCGAGAAGGCCGGTCATACCGGCAGCCTCGACCCGTTGGCCACCGGCGTGCTGCCGTTGTGCTTTGGCGAGGCGACCAAGTTCTCGCAGTACCTGCTCGATTCCGACAAGGGTTACGAGACCCTGGCGCAGCTGGGCAAGACCACCACCACGGCCGATGCCGAGGGTGAAGTTTTGCAGGAGCGCCCGGTGACCGTTGGTCGCGCCGATGTCGAAGCGGTGCTGCCGAATTTTCGCGGGCAAATCAGTCAGATACCGCCGATGTACTCGGCACTCAAGCGTGATGGCCAGCCGTTGTACAAGCTGGCCCGTGCAGGCGAAGTAGTGGAGCGCGAACCGCGTTCTGTTACTATTGCGCGCTTGGAATTGCTGGCCTTCGAAGGCGATACTGCGCGTCTTGCGGTGGACTGCAGCAAGGGCACCTATATCCGCACCCTGGTGGAGGATATAGGCGAGCAACTCGGTTGTGGTGCGTACGTCGCAGAATTGCGCCGCACCCAGGCCGGGCCTTTCACCCTCGCGCAGACGGTGACCCTCGAAGAGCTGGAAGCGGTACATGCCGAAGGCGGCAACGAAGCGGTCGATCGCTTTTTGATGCCATCGGACAGCGGCCTGCAGGATTGGCCGTTGCTGCACTTCTCGGAAGCGAGCGCGTTCTACTGGCTCAACGGCCAGCCGGTACGTGCCCCGGATGCTCCGAAGTTCGGCATGGTACGGGTACAGGATCACAATGGTCGCTTCATCGGCATCGGTGAAGTGAGCGAAGACGGGCGCATCGCGCCACGTCGCTTGATTCGGTCGGAATGACCGGAACCGGCCTGTGTCACAGCAGGTCGGCGAGTGTGGCTGTCAACAGGCACGGTCACGACTCATTTATAGATACAGGGATTTGTCCCTGGCCTGTTGAAACTGTTTTTTTGAAACAGTTTCCTGATAAGGAAGGATTGCCTCATGGCTCTCGACGTTCAAGAAAAAGCTCAAATCGTTGCTGACTATCAGCAAGCTGTTGGTGACACTGGTTCGCCAGAAGTGCAAGTTGCACTGCTGACCGCCAACATCAACAAACTGCAAGGTCACTTCAAGGCCAACGGTAAAGATCACCACTCCCGTCGTGGTCTGATCCGCATGGTAAACCAGCGTCGCAAGCTGCTGGACTACCTGAAAGGCAAGGACGTGAGCCGTTACAGCGCTCTGATCGCTCGCCTGGGTCTGCGTCGCTAATCAGCGATTGCGCTATGAGGTTGGTTGTCTGCAAGTCGTCAGCGGTTCGCCGCTGGCACCTTGCAGGCTCCCAGCCTCAAGTTTTATCTGCGGCATGGCTTTACCTGTAGCACCCGGACAATCCACATCGGGCCGATTCCCGAGATTGCCCAAGAATTCGCAAGAAACCGTTTCCCCCAAGAGCCACAAAGAAGGTAGGACACCGTGAACCCGGTAATCAAAAAATTCCAGTTCGGTCAGTCGACCGTTACCCTCGAGACTGGCCGTATCGCCCGTCAGGCCTCCGGCGCAGTGCTGGTCACTGTTGACGACGACGTCAGCGTATTGGTGACCGTTGTCGGTGCCAAGCAAGCCGATCCGGGCAAGGGCTTTTTCCCTCTGTCCGTTCACTACCAGGAAAAGACTTACGCTGCCGGTAAGATCCCTGGCGGTTTCTTCAAGCGTGAAGGCCGTCCTTCCGAGAAAGAAACCCTGACTTCCCGACTGATCGACCGTCCGATCCGTCCGCTGTTTCCTGAAGGCTTCATGAACGAAGTGCAGGTTGTCTGCACCGTCGTTTCCACCAGCAAGAAGACCGATCCGGACATCGCTGCGATGATCGGTACCTCGGCGGCCCTGGCCATCTCCGGCATTCCATTCGACGGCCCGATCGGCGCCGCGCGCGTGGCTTTCCATGAAAGCACCGGCTACCTGCTGAACCCGACTTACGAACAGCAAGCCGCTTCGAGCCTGGACATGGTCGTTGCCGGTACTTCCGACGCCGTGCTGATGGTTGAATCGGAAGCCAAAGAGCTGACCGAAGACCAGATGCTGGGCGCGGTACTGTTTGCCCACGACGAGTTCCAGGTGGTGATCAACGCTGTTAAAGAACTGGCCGCTGAAGCTGCCAAGCCAACCTGGAACTGGGCACCACAACCAGAAGCCACCGAACTGCTGGGCGCTATCCGTGCCGAGTTCGGCGACGCGATCTCCCAGGCTTACACCATCACCATCAAGGCCGACCGCTACGCGCGTCTGGGCGAGCTGCGTGACCAGGTGGTTGCCAAGCTGTCCGGTGAAGAAGGCCAGCCTTCTGCTGCTGAAGTCAAAGCTGCGTTTGGCGAAATCGAATACCGCACCGTTCGCGAAAACATCGTCAACGGCAAGCCACGTATCGACGGCCGCGACACCCGCACCGTACGTCCGCTGAACATCGAAGTCGGCGTTCTGCCGAAGACTCACGGTTCGGCACTGTTCACCCGTGGCGAGACCCAGGCGCTGGTTGTTGCAACACTGGGCACTGCCCGTGATGCACAGCTGCTGGACACCCTGGAAGGCGAGAAAAAAGACCCGTTCATGCTGCACTACAACTTCCCGCCGTTCTCGGTAGGCGAGTGTGGTCGCATGGGTGGCGCTGGTCGTCGCGAAATCGGTCACGGCCGTCTGGCCCGTCGTTCGGTTTCGGCCATGCTGCCAGCCGCTGACGTGTTCCCGTACACCATCCGTGTGGTGTCGGAAATCACCGAATCCAACGGTTCGAGCTCGATGGCTTCCGTCTGCGGCGCTTCCCTGGCCCTGATGGACGCCGGTGTACCGATGAAGGCACCGGTTGCCGGTATCGCCATGGGTCTGGTTAAAGAAGGCGAGAAATTCGCCGTCCTGACCGACATCCTCGGTGACGAAGACCACCTCGGCGACATGGACTTCAAGGTAGCCGGTACCGCCAAAGGCGTTACTGCGCTGCAGATGGACATCAAGATCAAGGGCATCACCGAAGAAATCATGGAGATCGCTCTGGGCCAGGCCCTGGAAGCGCGCCTGAACATCCTCGGTCAGATGAACCAGATCATCGGCCAGTCGCGTACCGAGCTGTCGGCCAACGCACCGACCATGATCGCGATGAAAATCGACACCGACAAAATCCGTGACGTTATCGGTAAAGGTGGCGCGACCATCCGTGCGATCTGCGAAGAAACCAAGGCTTCGATCGATATCGAAGACGACGGTTCGATCAAGATCTTCGGCGAAACCAAGGAAGCTGCAGAAGCTGCTCGTCAGCGCGTTCTGGGTATCACCGCCGAAGCCGAGATCGGCAAGATCTACGTCGGCAAGGTTGAGCGCATCGTCGACTTCGGCGCGTTCGTCAACATCCTGCCGGGCAAGGACGGTCTGGTGCACATCTCGATGCTGAGCGACGCTCGCGTAGAGAAAGTCACCGACATTCTGAAAGAAGGCCAGGAAGTGGAAGTGCTGGTACTGGACGTGGACAACCGCGGCCGTATCAAGCTGTCCATCAAAGACGTGGCAGCTGCCAAGGCTTCGGGCGTTTAATCACCCCCCAGCCTTAGCGCAATGAAGATGCCCCGCCGTGCAAACGGCGGGGCATTTTTTTGCCAGTGAAATACCCGGGCATTCTGCGAAGTTGCCGGACCACAACAGCGGTGCTAGTTTTAGCCCACCGCCCGTGTAGCTCAGCCGGTAGAGCAGCGCACTCGTAACGCGAAGGTCGCAGGTTCGATTCCTGTCTCGGGCACCAACTCCTCCAGCGCGCTACCTCGATTCATGTTCCGCAAGTCAGCTTTTTGTGCGAGAGATGTAAAGAGCCGTGTAATTCGTCATGCAAACGTCCTATATTCGGTGCCTGCATGAGCATCGCTTAGCAGTTTTCAGATGATCCCGAATGGTTCCGAAGGCCGGCCACGCCGCGTCAGAGAGATCCTTGATGATCCAGATCCATCCTCCATTCTTAAGATCAACGAGAACGCCATGACTGAATTAACTCAAGAGCAGCGTCACGAACAAGCGCTGGAAAAATACCTTCAGGACGTGCCCGATCTGAAGGAAGAGATCAAGGACTTGAGTCCCGATGATCAGAAAGACCAGATTCAGTGGGCCTTTGAAGACGAAGCCGAGGCTCAGGGCTTGCAGCCGTGGGAGCTGACGCTCAAGTACACCAGCACGCCGGAGGAGTTCGAGGCCCAACGCCTCGTGCTGCACAGAGAGGCGGCTGAAGTATTGGGTGTCGAATGGGATGAATACTGCGAGATGAACAACCTCGTCGTATAACGGCAGCGACTAGCTTCAAGCTGCAAGCGGCAAGTCAAAGCAGATGCGCTGTGGCTTGCGACTTGTAGCTTGTAGCTTGAAGCTTGCCGTTGGTGTTAGAGGCTGAGACGCATCGATAGGTCTACGGCTTTAACATCTTTGGTCATCGCACCAATCGAGATGTAATCCACTCCGGTTTCGGCGATCGGCAGCAGCGTGCTTTCGTTGATGCCGCCGCTGGCTTCGAGCTTGGCCTTGCCGCCGTTCAGGCGCACGGCTTCGCGCATGTCGTCCAGGCTCAGCTCATCGAGCATGATGATGTCGGCACCGGCGTCCAGTGCCTCTTTCAATTCCTGCAGACTTTCCACTTCGATCTCGACCGGTTTGCCCGGGGCGATCTTGTGCGCGGCTGCGATGGCTTCGGTGATACCGCCGCTGGCCGCGATGTGGTTTTCCTTGATCAGGAAGGCGTCGTACAGGCCAATGCGATGGTTATGGCAGCCGCCACAGGTCACGGCGTATTTCTGCGCCAGACGCAGGCCCGGCAGCGTTTTACGCGTGTCGAGCAACTTGACCTCGGTTTGCCCGACGAAGTCGGCCAGGTACTGCGCGCGCGTCGCCACGCCGGAGAGCAGTTGCAGAAAATTCAGCGCGCTGCGTTCACCGGTCAGCAGCGAACGCGCCGGGCCTTCCAGATGAAACAGCGGTTGATTGGGTTTGACCCGTTCGCCATCGATCACTTGCCAATGCACCGCAACGCGCGGATCGAGCTGGCGAAACACCGCATCGACCCACGCCGTGCCGCAGATGACGGCGTCGTCACGGGTAATGATGGTGGCTTTGGCCAGACGTTCGGCCGGGATCAGTTGTGCGGTGATGTCGCCGCTGCCGACGTCTTCGAGCAACGCACGGCGCACGTTGGCTTCGATTTCGGCGGTCAGATCGGCGAGACGTAGATTCGGCATAACGGGCTCCACAAACAAAGTGGCCCGATTATAGGGGCAGGGCGCGAGCCAACCCAAGGTGAGAACAGGCGTGCCGGCCTGCAGCCGGTCGATTTTCTTTGAGCAAACCGGCGATAGCGTGGTCATTGAAGGGGCGCTGCTAGGGGAAACCCTGACGGCTATGGCGCGGGTGACACGTTATGAAAGATAATCCGCCTTGCATTTGACGTCATAGCATTGACGTCTGATGTCGCCAGAATGGCTGGGACTTGTGGGAGCGAGCCTGCTCGCAAATGCATTTTTTCAGTGACATTGATGCGGCTGACACACCGCTATCGCGAGCAGGCTCGCTCCCACGGGGGAATGGGGTTGTTTGATCGAACGAATCACCGTTTCAGGAGGCTTGGATGCACAGCGACGGAAAAGTAGTGCCTTTGCACAAGGCTGCTATCGATCAGGCGAATCACGCGCCGCTCGCCCGCCTGCCGGTGATTCTGCTTCAGGTCCGCGACAAGGCCGCGCAGCAATTGCGCCACGGTTTGCAGGAACTGTTCGATAACGCCGACGACACCCTGTTCGAAATGGCCGACCGGGCGCGCAACGATGTCGAGCAGAACATCTTTTTCGAAGCCATGCGCGACCTGCGCCTCAAGCGCAAACACATCGAACGCGGCTTTCTCGATCTGTTTTTCGAAGCCTTTGTCGGCCTGACCCAATACGACCCTACCCACAATGCCTTGCCGCGCACGCTGCTGTTCGACGAGGCGGCGGCGCGCACAGACGACATGGAGCGCAGCGTGGCGATCGAGACCATGGTCCGTCGCGTGCTCAAGCGTGACGGCTTCGCCCTCGATCAGTTGACGGCGCGGCTCAACGCGTTGCTCGGCAAGACCCTCGACGATCAACACAACCCGCTCGGGCCGGCGCTGCTCTGCGAATTTTTCCTGCAGGCCGGACGTAATCTGGGCGTGGAGATCAAGGTCAAGCTGATCCTGCTCAAGCTGTTCGAGCGTTATGTGCTGGCCGAAACCGAGCAACTCTACGCCGAAGCCAATCAACTGCTGCTCGCCACCGGCGTGTTGCCAGAATTGAAACCCGCGCCGGCGCGGCGTGCGCTGGATCGTGCCGCTGCCCAGGTCGAGCGCGACGAGCGTGAGGAGTTGCCGCCCGCCGATGACGATGTGCAGGAAGTCTTCGCCGCGTTGCAGCAGTTGCTCGTGCAAGTGCGCGGCACGGTCGCGCCGACCCTGGAGCCGAGTGCTGCGGCGCAACCGATCTCCACCCGGGACCTGCTGCGTCTGCTCTCGCACTTGCAGCACTACGTGCCGGCGCTGGCGACTCAGGATGATTTCGATCTGCGCAACCAGCTCGAACAACTGCTGACCCGGGTCAGTGTCAGAAGCGGCAAGTCGCGGATCGTCGGCGATGCGGACGAAGACGTGATCAACCTGATCGCCATGGTTTTCGACTGCATTCTCGAAGACCGCAATGTGCCGGATTCGCTCAAGGCACTGATCGCCCGTTTGCAGATTCCGATGCTCAAGGTGGCGGTGCTCGACAAAAGTTTCTTCAGCCGCGGCACGCACCCGGCGCGGCGCCTGCTCAACGAAATCGCCGAGGCGGCGATGGGCTGGGGCGATTTTGACGGCGACGCGCGCGACAGTTTGTATCTGCGCATCGAACAAGTGGTGCAGCGCTTGCTCAGCGATTTCGTCGATGACCCGGCGATTTTCTCGGAGCTGCTGGCTGACTTTCTCGCCTTCACCAGCGATGAACGCCGCCGCAGCGAATTGCTGGAACAGCGTTTGCGCGATGCCGAAGAAGGCCGGGCCCGAACCGAACTGGCGCGGCGCCGGGTTGAGCAGGTGTTGAATCAGGCGTTGCTGGGCAAAACCCTGCCGCCGTCGGTGGTCACGTTTGTCGAGAACGCCTGGAGCAAGGTCCTGCTGCTGACCTGCCTCAAGCATGGCGATCAGTCCGCCGAATGGCAGGCCGACGTGCAGACCATGGAACAACTGGTCTGGAGCGTGCAGCGTCATGAAGACGCCGAATCCAGCCTGCGCCTTCTGGCGCTGGTGCCGGGGCTGCTCAAGTCGTTGCGTGATGGCTTGAACAGTTCGGCATTCGATCCGTTTGCCACCAGCGAGTTTTTCAGCGAACTCGAAGCGCTGCATGTCAGTGTGCTGGAGCGTTCCGCTGAAGCCGATCAAGCCGCGCCCATGGTCGAGGTGTCGCAAAAAATCGTGCTGCCCGCCGACGAGGGCGACACCACGTTGCCAACGGTGCGCCTGCCCCACGATGACCCCGGTCTGCGCCAGGTCGAGCAATTGCGCGTGGGCAGTTGGGTGGCGTTTACCGAAGACGACGAGCACACCCTGCGCTGCAAACTCGCGGCGATCATCGAAGCCACCGGCAAATATGTCTTCGTCGATCGCACCGGAATGAAAGTGCTCGAGCGCAGCAGGACCGCGCTGGCCCTGGAGTTGCGCCGCGGTGTTGCACGTGCGCTGGACAATACCTTGCTGTTCGACCGTGCGCTGGAGTCGGTGCTGGGCAATCTGCGCCGACTCAATCGCGCCAAGTGATCGCGCGCCGGTGGCCGATCACGGCATACTGGGCGCCAACACAGTCGGCGTTGAAGGAATCGGTATGCAGTTGGA
Organism: Pseudomonas sp. R1-1; assembly: GCF_051132135.1. Classification (NCBI taxonomy): domain Bacteria; kingdom Pseudomonadati; phylum Pseudomonadota; class Gammaproteobacteria; order Pseudomonadales; family Pseudomonadaceae; genus Pseudomonas; species Pseudomonas sp. R1-1. The sequence goes on along the minus strand of NZ_CP071663.1, from coordinate 5,288,084 downwards.
TCCCGCTAGCGGGTGGTGTCACGGGGTGCAGGTCTGCCCATCGCCCAACTTCAATGAACGCCCGAGTGGCGAAATCTCCTTGTTGGTCATCCACAACATCAGCCTGCCGCCGGCGCAGTTCGCCACCGGCAAGGTTCAGGAGTTTTTCCAGAACCGTCTGGATGTCACCGAACATCCCTATTTTGCAGGGATTGCCGACTTGCGCGTCTCGGCGCATTTTCTGATTGAACGTGACGGCACGGTCACCCAGTTTGTCTCCTGTCTGGAGCGGGCGTGGCACGCGGGTGTCTCGGTGTTCGAAGGGCGCGAGACCTGTAACGATTTTTCCGTGGGCATCGAGCTCGAAGGCACCGATGATCAGCCGTTCACCGATGCGCAGTACCAAGCGTTGATTGCGTTGACCCGGCAGTTGCAATCGGCATTTCCGGCGATCACCCAATCACGCATCTGTGGCCACAGTGATATTGCCCCTGGGCGCAAGACCGATCCTGGCCCGGGGTTCGACTGGACGCGTTACCGCGCGGCCCTGGCACAAGAGGAAGGACAATGAGTTTTCTGGTGTTACTGCTGGCGCTGTGGATCGAGAAATTTTCGGCCTTGCGCCATCGGGTTCAACGCGATGGCGGATGGATCCGCGAACTGCACAAGCTCGAAAGCAGCCCGCGCATGGCGGGCAAACCGTGGCTCGTGCTGACGATCCTGGTGCTGCTGCCGGTGGCGTTGCTGGCGCTGTTGCTGCTGGTGCTGGAGCCGGTGGCGTATGGCTTGCTGGCCTTGCCGGTGCATTTGCTGGTGGTGATTTACAGCCTCGGCCGTGGCGATCTGCTCGGCGGGCTCGGGCCGTTTCGCGATGCCTGGCGCCGCGAGGATCTGCAAGCGGCGGCCCACGTCGCCAAACGCGATCTGAATATCTGCGCCGACAGCGGCGAGCAGTTGCTCGAGCGCGTGCAGGCGCATTTGTTGTGGCAGGCCTACCAGAGTTTCTTCGCGGTGATTTTCTGGTACTTCGTTCTCGGGCCGGTGGCGGCACTCGCGTATCGCTTGCTGGCGCTGGCTCAGGAAAATGGGCAGAACCCGGCGCTGGTCGAGCGCGCCGCGCAACTGCGCCATGCGTTTGATTGGTTGCCGGTACGTTTGCTGGCGGCGAGTCTGGCGCTGGTCGGCAACTTCGTCGCGGTCAGTCGGGTGATGCTGCATGAATTGCTCAACTGGAACATCAGCGCGGCGCAGTTGATCAACCGGGTCGGCCTGGCGGCCGGAGAGATCCCGCCACCGGCGGTCGGATTAGAAGGCATCAACATCCTCGACTGCCTGTGGGAACTGCTGCTGCGCGCAGCCGTGCTGTGGTATGCCGGATTTGCCCTGTGGACCGTGCTGGTGCATTGATCCCGACGTGCCGAGGGCGCAACGCCCTCGGCAGCGCTGCCGTTAACCTTAAGTTACAAAAACTCCCTTCGATTTGAGCTATACAGAGATAGCGCCCGATAGTGGCTATCTGCTGTCGCTGCGCGCCTGCCAATAAAAACAAGAAAAACCAAGGGAGACTTCCAGTGAAGAGCTTGCTCTATCCCGCCGTCTCGCTGATGAACCGCTTGAGCTTCGGCATGAAGTTCAGCCTGATCAGCGTGCTGTTCCTGGTGCCGATGCTGGTGACCAACTTTTATCTGGTGCGTGATTCCTATCGCGAATTTCAGGGCACCCGGATTGAGCTGCAGAGCCTCGACCTCCTGGGCAGCAGCCTGGCCCTGCGCCGCGATCTGGAAACCCTGAACAACCTGGTGCAGATCAATGTCACCCTCGGCCAGTCCGGCAAAGCCGGGAATGTCGAAGCGCAGATCACCACGCTCGAACAAACCGTGCTGACGCGTCTGCAAGGGCTGGCGGCGATGACCGACGACCCGGAACAGATCAAGCTCTTCGATGGCAAACGCGATGAAATGATTGCCGCGTTCAAGGCCCAGCAGGCGGAAAACTCGCTGCAAAGCAAAAGCGCGTTGATCGGCAAACTGCTCACCAGCGCGCAAATCTTCAGCCAGATCATCAGCAGCCAGGCCGGTTTGAGCCGCGACAACCAGGGCGATATTCGGCAGCTCACTGAGCTGGTGACGCTCATTACGCCCAGCGTCACGCAAACCCTCGGCGAGGGTCGGGCGATGGGTTCCTACTCTCTGGGCCAAGGGTTTCTCAACAGCGCATCGAGCACCCGTTTCGATGAGTTACTGGTGCAGATCGAAAAGCTTCAGGCCGAATATGGCCTGAAACTGCAGGACGCCCTCGCGTCCAGCAGCGCCGCGCATGAGTCGCTCAATGCCCCGGCAGAGAGCAGCAAGGCGTCGTTGAAACAGGCCAGCGAACTGTTTGAAGAGCAGGTGGTGATGGCCGACACCCTCGATGCGCCGTGGCAAGCGTTTTACGACCAGGTCACCGGACTGATCGACAAGACCTACCAGCTCAATGACGCCACGCTGAAATTTCTCGACCGGCAATTACAGCAACGCTTGACCGAGAACCGCACGCACATGGTCCTGCAGGCGGTGGCGCTGTCGCTGGTGTTTGTGCTGATTTTCTATCTTTACGGCGGCTTCTACGCCTCGACCCGCACCACGCTCAAACGCCTCGGCGCGATGATGGACAACGTGGCGGCCGGCGATATGACCGTCAACTTCAAGGCCAGCAGCCGCGATGAGCTCGGCGAGCTGGGCGAGGTGTTCAACGGCACCGTGAAGAAGATTCACGACCTGATCGAGCGAGTCGGTCAGACCGTCGCTGAAGTCGAGCGCCAGGCCGGGCAGGTGGAAAACGTCTCGGCGCAAAGCAATCTGGCGGTTGCCGGTCAGCGCACGCAGATCGAGCAAGTGGCAACGGCGATGAACCAGATGTCGGCGACCTCGCTGGAGGTCGCGCGCAGCGCCGCCGCCGCAGTCAGTAGCGCTCACAGCGTCAATGACGAGACCGTCAGCGGCCGTGGTCTGGTCGAGTCGCAGCAGGGCAGCATTGCTGCGCTGGCCAGTGAAATCGACCAGTCGGTACTGGTCATCAATCAGTTGGCCAGCGACAGCCAGTCGATCAGCCGCGTGCTCGAAGTGATCAAGAGCATCGCCGAACAAACCAACCTGCTGGCGCTCAACGCCGCGATTGAAGCCGCGCGTGCCGGCGAGCAGGGACGTGGTTTTGCCGTGGTCGCCGACGAAGTGCGCACCCTGGCCAAACGCACTCAGCAATCGACCGAAGAAATCGAGCAGATGATTGCCAAACTGCACGGCGGCGTCGGCGCGGCGGTGAAAGCCATGGGCATCAGCCATCAGATGGCCAACGGTACCGTTGACCAATCGGCCAAGGTTCAGCAGGCGCTGGAAAACATCCTCGGCGCGGTGGGCATGATCGTCGATCAGAACCAGCAGATCGCCGCCGCGGTTGAACAGCAGACCGCCGTCGCCCACGACATCGACCAGAACATCGTCGAAATCAACCGCGCCGGCGAGCGCACGGCGCAAGGCGCGCACCAGACCGAAGATGCCAGCCGGGCGCTGTCGGCGCAGGTGGTCGAGCTTAAACAACTGATCAGCGCGTTTCGCGTCTAGGCCTTACACCGATCCCCTGTAGGAGTGAGCCTGCTCGCGATAGCGGTGTGTCAGATAAAAATTTGTAACTGACACTCCGCTATCGCGAGCAGGCTCACTCCTACAGGGGGGGGCGATGTGTTACCAGTCGAACACTTCGCAGCAGTTGGCGGTGCTGGCGGCGGCCAGTTGTTCAGGTGCGATGTGCATCAATTCAGCCAGCGCCGCACAGATCGCCGGCAGATGCGCCGGGCTGTTGCGCTGGCCCGGGTACATCGCTGGCGCCATGTCCGGTGAGTCGGTTTCCAGCACCACCGACTCCAGTGGCAACTGCGGCAGCACCCGATGCATGCGCAATGCCTGCGGCCAGGTCGGTGCGCCGCCCAGGCCCAGTTTGAAACCGAGCTTGATGTATTCGCGCGCTTCTTCGCGGCTGCCGGCGAAGGCGTGGATGATTCCCGCGCGTTTGAGCTTGAAGCGTTTGAGCGTGGCGATCACCGCCGCGTGGCTACGGCGTACATGGATCAGCGCCGGCAGTTGGAAGTCTGCGGCCAGTTGCAGTTGCGCCTCGAACAGCGTCTGCTGGCGCTCGCGGTCGAGGGTTTCGATGAAGTAGTCCAGACCGATCTCGCCCACCGCGCACAGTTGCCGATGACCGTACAGGCGCGTCAGCCAGTCCCCCAGTCTCTGCAAGTCTGCGGACTGATGCTGATCGAGAAACACCGGGTGCAGACCAAACGCCGCGTATAGATCCGCATCGCTCTGCACCAGATCCCACACCCGCTGCCAGTTACCGGTGTGCACGCCAAGCACCACCATCCGCCGCACGCCGAGGGCGCGGCTCTCGGCGAGCAACGCCGAGCGATCGGCGTCGAAGTCGGGAAAGTCCAGGTGGGTGTGGCTGTCGATCAGCTCCACGGTTCAATCCCGGTGAATACGCTGCTTGAACGTACGCGCGATGGCTTGCACGCCGGGGGCGTACTCCGATTGCTCGACGGCGGCGAGCGCCAGTTCCAGCGCCTTGTCGGCGATCAACTGGTGCTGCTGGGCCATGGCATTGACCGGCAGCGGCAGGAAATCCAGCAGTTGCGTGTCGCCGAAAGTGCCAAGACGCAGCGGCCGCGATTTCAGCGGGAAATCATGCAGCGCATCGAACACGCCCTGCAGCAAAACGTAGGACGTGGTGATCAGCGCGTCGGGCAAATGTCCCAGACGTTGCAGGAGTTCTTCCATCAATTGCTGGCCGCATTCACGGCTGAACGCCTCGGCGTGCTCGACCAGCACTTCGCCTTGGAAATCGCTCAGTGCCTGGCGGAAACCGGCGGCACGTTCCTGGCTAATGCTCAGTTCCGGACGCGCGCCGAGCAGCACGATCTGCTTCGGCTGCGGGTCGAGCAGGCTTTGGGTCAGGTGCAGGCTGGCTTCGCGGTCGTCACTGATCACCGAGCAGAAATGCTCCGGCTCCATGACCCGGTCGATGGCGATGATCGGCAGCCCTTTGGCCTGCAACTGCCGATAACTGTCATCGCTGGCCGGCAGGCAGCTGGCGACGATCAGCGCATCGCAGCGCCGCGCGCGGAACAGTTGCAGCAACTGCCGTTCGCTCTCCGGCGCATCGTCGGAGCTGGCGATCAGCAATTGATAACCGCGAGCCCGCGCGCCTTGCTCCAGCAGCTTGGCGATTCGCGCGTAACTGGGGTTTTCCAGATCCGGCAGAATAAAGCCCAGCGTGCGCGTATGCCGGCTGCGCAGGCCGGCCGCTTGCGGGTTTGGAGTAAAGCCGTGCAAGTCCACTACCGCGCGCACGCGCTCGACGGTCGCATTGCTGATGCGCTGCTGTTCGGCCTTGCCGTTGATGACGTAGCTGGCGGTGGTCACGGACACGCCGGCCAACCGCGCGATATCACTGAGTTTCAAACCGGGATTTCCTTGTTTTTTCGAGCTTGCCTCGACATTTTCGCCAATCCTACCCGATTCGGGCAGGCGACCTGTTGCCTACGCACTTCCGACAAGTTGGACTTCAACGATGAGACATTATCGAGTAACGTGCCGATCAATCTAGATTAAACGTTTCAGCAAGCGTATTTTCTACGTTTTAGACGCCTTTGCCCGGTTCTGCCGTAAAACCGCCAAAACGGCCGCTCAAAAAGCGCGGCCGAGCGCCTAAGCTGTGACCATCAAAACAATACCTGGCCTGTATCGGGCCAAAAAGGAGATTGCATGCTCGAGCTCACTATAGAGCAGATATCCATGGGCCAAGCGGCCTTGGATAAACCCGCCGCCCTGCAACTTTTGGCCGATCACCTGGTTGCCGATGGCCTGGTCGCCGATGGCTATCTCGCCGGCTTGCAGGCCCGGGAAGCCCAGGGCTCGACCTTTCTCGGCCAGGGTATTGCCATTCCTCATGGCACCCCGGAAACCCGCGATCAGGTATTCGCCACCGGCGTGCGCCTGATGCAGTTTCCCGAGGGCGTCGATTGGGGCGATGGGCAGATTGTCTATCTGGCGATCGGCATCGCGGCCAAATCCGATGAACACCTGCGCCTGTTGCAGCTGCTCACCCGCGCCCTCGGCGAAACCGACCTGGGCCAAGCCCTGCGCCGCGCCAGTTCGCCGGAAGCGCTGCTGAAGTTGCTGCAAGGCGCGCCGCAGGAGCTGGCGCTGGACGCGCAGATGATCGGCCTCGGCGTTTCTGCCGACGATTTCGAAGAACTGGTCTGGCGTGGCGCGCGTCTGCTGCGTCAGGCCGATTGCGTCAGCAATGGTTTTGCCGGCGTGTTGCAGCAGGTCGAAGCACTGCCGCTCGGCGATGGCCTGTGGTGGCTGCACAGCGAACAGACCGTGAAGCGCCCGGGCCTGGCGTTCGTCACCCCGGACAAACCGATGCGTTACCTCGGCCAGCCGCTCAGCGGTCTGTTTTGTCTGGCCAGCCTCGGCGAAGCGCATCAGGCGTTGCTCGAGCGTTTGTGTGCGCTGCTGATCGAAGGTCGCGGTCATGAATTGGGCCGCGCCACCAGCAGCCGCAAAGTCCTCGAAGTGCTCGGCGGTGAGCTGCCTGCCGACTGGCCGAGCGCGCGCATTGCGCTGGCCAACGCCCACGGTCTGCATGCGCGGCCGGCGAAAATCCTCGCGCAACTGGCGAAGAGTTTTGACGGCGAAATTCGTGTACGGATCGTAGACAGCCAGGACAGCGCCGTGTCGGTCAAAAGTTTGAGCAAATTGCTCAGCCTTGGCGCCCGGCGTGGTCAGGTGCTGGAGTTGATCGCCGAGCCAGGCATCGCCGCCGATGCCTTGCCAGCACTGCTCGCCGCCATCGAAGAAGGCCTCGGCGAAGAAGTCGAGCCGCTGCCCGCCGTCAGTCAGCAGCGTGAAGTGATGGCCGACATTGCCGAGGTGCTGGTCGCCCCGGCCTCAGGCAGCCTGCTGCAAGCGATTCCGGCAGCGCCGGGCATTGCCATCGGCCCGGCGCATGTTCAGGTTCAGCAGCACATTGATTACCCGTTGCGCGGCGAGTCCGCCGCGATCGAGCGTGAGCGGCTGACGCAAGCGCTGAGCGAGGTGCGCACAGACATTCAGGGCCTGATCGAACGCAGCAAGGCCAAAGCCATTCGCGAGATCTTCATCACCCACCAGGAAATGCTCGACGACCCGGATCTGACCGACGAAGTCGACACCCGCCTCAAGCAAGGCGAGAGCGCCGAAGCGGCGTGGATGGCGGTGATCGAAGCCGCGGCGAAACAGCAGGAAGCGTTGCAGGACGCCTTGCTCGCCGAGCGCGCGGCGGATCTGCGCGACATCGGTCGCCGGGTGCTGGCGCAGTTGTGCGGCGTGCAAACCGCGAGCGAGCCTGAGCAGCCGTACATTCTGGTGATGGACGAAGTCGGCCCGTCCGACGTCGCACGTCTGGACCCGATGCGCGTCGCCGGGATTCTCACCGCCCGCGGCGGCGCCACCGCGCACAGCGCAATCGTTGCTCGTGCCCTCGGCATTCCGGCGCTGGTTGGCGCAGGCGCGGCGGTGTTGCTGCTGGAGCCGGGCACGCCGTTGCTGCTCGACGGCCAGCGCGGGCGTCTGCATGTCGACGCCGATGCCGCGACCCTCAAACGTGCCGCCGAAGAACGCGACACCCGCGAGCAGCGCCTGAAGATCGCCGCCGAACAACGCCATCAACCGGCACACACCACCGACGGTCATGCCGTCGAAGTGTTCGCCAACATCGGCGAAAGCGCCGGTGTCACCAGCGCGGTGGAGCAGGGCGCCGAAGGCATCGGTCTGCTGCGCACCGAACTGATTTTCATGGCCCACCCGCAAGCGCCGGATGAGGCTACGCAGGAAGCCGAATACCGCCGCGTTCTTGATGGCCTCGCCGGGCGTCCGCTGGTGGTGCGTACGCTGGATGTCGGCGGCGACAAACCGCTGCCGTATTGGCCAATCGCCAAAGAGGAAAACCCGTTCCTCGGCGTGCGCGGCATTCGCCTGACTTTGCAGCGTCCGCAGATCATGGAAGCGCAACTGCGCGCCTTGCTGCGTTCGGCCGACAACCGACCGTTGCGGATCATGTTCCCGATGGTTGGCAGCGTCGAAGAGTGGCGCCAGGCCCGTGACATGACTGAACGTCTGCGTAAGGAAATCCCGGTTGCCGATCTGCAACTGGGGATCATGATCGAAGTGCCGTCCGCCGCGTTGCTCGCGCCGGTGCTGGCCAAGGAAGTCGACTTCTTCAGCGTCGGCACCAACGACCTGACGCAATACACCCTGGCCATCGACCGTGGTCACCCGACCTTGTCGGCACAGGCTGACGGCTTGCACCCGGCGGTGCTGCAACTGATCGACATCACCGTGCGCGCGGCCCATGCCCATGGCAAATGGGTCGGCGTCTGCGGCGAGCTGGCGGCGGATCCGCTGGCGGTGCCGGTGCTGGTCGGCCTCGGTGTCGATGAACTGAGCGTGTCCGGCCGCAGCATTGCCGAAGTCAAGGCGCGCATCCGCGAACTCAGCCTGACCCAGGCGCAAACCCTTGCTCAGCAGGCCTTGGCCGTGGGCAGCGCCAACGAAGTGCGCGCACTAGTGGAGGCCCTGTAATGGCCAGCATTCTTACCCTGACCCTCAACCCGGCGCTCGACCTCACCGTCGAGTTGCCGCGGCTGGAGGCCGGTCAGGTCAATCGCAGCGACGAAATGCACACCCACGCTGCTGGCAAAGGCGTGAACGTCGCGCAGGTCCTCGCCGACCTCGGCCATCAACTGACGGTCAGCGGTTTTCTTGGTGCGGACAATCTGCAAGCGTTCGAAACGCTGTTCGCCAAACGCGGCTTTGTCGACGCATTCATCCGCGTGCCGGGCGAGACGCGTAGCAACATCAAGGTCGCCGAGCAGGATGGCCGCATCACCGACATCAACGGTCCCGGGCCGGTGGTCGATGCCGCGGCGCAGCAAGCGTTGCTCGACCGTCTGCTGCAAATCGCACCGGGGCATGACGCGGTGGTGGTCGCCGGCAGTTTGCCGCGCGGGGTCACGGCGCAGTGGTTGCGTGAGCTGATCGAAAAACTCAATGCGCTCGGCCTGAAAGTCGCCCTCGACTCCAGCGGCGAAGCGTTGCGTGCGGCATTGCAGGCCGGGCCTTGGCTGATCAAGCCGAACACCGAAGAACTGGCCCATGCGCTCGGTTGTGAAGTGGTTTCTCCACTCGCCGAAGCGCAAGCCGCCGCCCAGTTGCACGCGCAAGGTATCGAGCATGTGGTGATCTCCCACGGCGCAGACGGCGTGAACTGGTTCAGCGTCGGCTCGGCGCTGCATGCGACGCCGCCGAAGGTCAGCGTCGCCAGTACGGTCGGTGCCGGTGATTCGTTGCTGGCCGGCATGCTGCACGGTTTGCTCAGCGCCGATACGCCCGGGCAAACCCTGCGCACGGCCACCGCGATTGCCGCGATGGCGGTGACCCAGATCGGTTTCGGCATCAACGATGCCGCGCAACTGGCGCAGCTCGAACAGGGCGTGCGCGTGCGTCCCCTGACAGAACAATAAGAGGGTTTGTGATGAAGTTAGCCATTGTTACGGCTTGCCCGAACGGCATGGTCACCAGTGTGCTGTGCGCACGTTTGCTCGATGCTGCAGCGCAGCGTCAGGGCTGGAGCACCAGCGTCGAAGTGGTCGATCCGGCGCACCCGGAGCGCGAGTTGTCGGCGGCGACCATCGAAGCGGCGGAGTGGGTTTTGCTGGTCACTACCGGCCCGGTCGACATGAACCGTTTCGTCGGCAAGCGGGTGTTCCAGATCGCCCCAGCGCAGGCGTTGCAGGATGTCGAAGCAGTACTGCGCCGTGGTGCCGAAGAGGCCAAGGTCTACGTCGCCAGCGAAGTCGAACCGGCTGCTGACGCGCCGCGTGCGCCGCGCATTGTGGCAATTACCGCGTGCCCGACTGGCGTTGCCCACACCTTCATGGCGGCCGAAGCGTTGCAGCAGACGGCCAAGCGTCTGGGCTACGAATTGCAGGTCGAAACCCAAGGCTCGGTGGGCGCGAAAACCCCGCTGAGCGCAGCGGCGATTGCCGACGCCGACGTGGTCCTGCTGGCGGCGGATATCGAAGTCGCCACCGAGCGTTTCGCCGGCAAGAAAATCTATCGTTGCGGTACCGGTATCGCCTTGAAGCAGTCCGAAGCCACGCTGAAAAAAGCCCTGGCCGAAGGCATTGTCGAAAGCGCGGCGGGCGAGGGCAACGCCCCGGCCAAGTCAGAGAAAACCGGCGTCTACAAACACCTGCTGACCGGTGTCTCGTACATGCTGCCGATGGTCGTGGCCGGCGGTTTGATGATCGCGTTGTCGTTCGCATTTGGCATCAATGCTTTCGAAGAGCCGGGAACGTTGCCGGCTGCGCTCAAGCAAATCGGTGATGCGGCATTCACCCTGATGGTGCCGTTGCTGGCCGGTTATATCGCCTATTCGATTGCCGATCGGCCAGGCATCGCGCCCGGCATGATCGGCGGTGTTCTGGCGAGCACACTGGGCGCGGGCTTCATTGGCGGCATCATCGCCGGTTTCCTCGCCGGTTACAGCGCCGCCGCGATCAGTCGCTGGCTGCGACTGCCGAAATCGTTTGATGCGTTGAAGCCGATTTTGCTCATCCCGTTGCTGGCGAGTCTGGTTGTCGGCTTGATCATGATCTATGTGGTGGGGCAACCCGTTGCAGGCGTGCTCGCCAGCATGACCACGTTCCTCAAAGACATGGGCACCGCCAACGCCGTACTGTTGGGCGTGGTACTCGGCGCGATGATGTGCGTTGACCTCGGTGGGCCGATCAATAAAGCGGCCTATGCGTTTTCGGTCGGCCTGATGACGTCGTCCAATGCCAGTTATGCACCGATTGCCGCTGTCATGGCTGCTGGCATGGTGCCGCCAATCGGTATGGGCATCGCCACTTTCCTCGCTCGACGCAAATTCGCTCAGACTGAGCGTGAGGCGGGTAAGGCGGCGTTGGTATTGGGCATGTGCTTCATCTCCGAAGGGGCGATTCCGTTTGCTGCGAAAGATCCGCTGCGCGTGATCCCGGCGAGCATTCTCGGTGGCGCGCTGGCCGGCGCCTTGTCGATGTATTTCAGTTGCAAACTGATGTCACCGCATGGCGGTTTGTTCGTGATGGTCATTCCCAACACGATCAACCATGCGTTGCTGTATCTGCTGGCGATTGTGGCGGGGAGTTTGTTGACCGCCGTCGTCTACGCCACAGTCAAACGGCCGGAAGCCGTCGAGTTGGCGCTGGATCCTGCCAAGGCTTAATAACCACCGCAAAACCCCTGTGGGAGCTAGCCCTGCTGGCGATAGCAATTTGTCTGTGCCATCGATGTCGCCTGACACACCGCCATCGCCAGCAGGGCTGGCTCCCACAATAATGTGTGCCAATCCTGTCACTCTGTGATCACCGTAAATCCCCTGTGGGAGCTAGCCCTGCTAGCGATAGCAATCTGTCTGTGACATTGATGTCGCCTGACACACCGCTATCGCCAGCAGCGCTGGCTCCCACAATAATGTGTGCCACTCCTCACATTCTGAGAACACCCTAAATCTACTGTGGCAGGTGTCATTTGCGGGTCATGTGAGCGTGCTTAAGTTTTCCTTTTTTCAGGGAGAACACAATGAGCGATTTCAATCCCGGTCGCCGGCGTGTCGTGCAAGGTATCGGCGCCGGGCTGCTGCTGCCGGGGCTGGCGCCGGCGGTGATTGCCTCGGTCAAGGATCGTCCGCAGCTCACCGATGGCGTGCAATCGGGCGACCTGCTCGGCGACCGTGCGATGATCTGGAGCCGCAGCGATCGCCCGGCACGCATGGTGGTCGAGTGGGACACCCGCAGCCTGTTCGGCAATCCGCGCAAATTCGTCTCGCCACTGGCCGATGCTCGCAGCGACTTCACCGCCCGCGTCGAGCTGACCGGACTGCCCGCCGATCAGGCGATTTTCTATCGCGTGTACTTCGAGGATGCCCAGACCGGCATTGCCAGCGAGCCGTGGTTCGGCCACTTGCGCAGCGTCCCCACGGCTAAACGCGACATCCGTTTTGTCTGGAGCGGCGACACCGTTGGCCAGGGTTTCGGCATCAACCCGGACATCGGCGGTATGCGCATCTACGAAGCCATGCGCCTGCGCCTGCCGGACTTCTTCATCCACAGCGGTGACACGATCTATGCCGACGGCCCGGTGCCGGCGCAACTGACCACCGAGAATGGCCGCATCTGGCGCAACCTCACCACTGAAGCCAAGAGCAAAGTCGCGCAGACCCTCGACGATTATCGCGGCAACTACCGCTACAACCTGATGGACGAAAACATCCGCCGCTTCAACGCCGAAGTGCCGCAGATCTGGCAGTGGGACGATCATGAAGTGGTCAACAACTGGTCGCCGGGCAAACAACTCGATGAGCGCTATCAGGAAAAAAATATTCATACCCTGGTCGGGCGCGCGCGGCAAGCGTGGCTGGAATATGCGCCGATGCGCTTGCAGGCGGCCGATGGCGGCGGGCGGATTTATCGCAAGCTGAGCTATGGGCCGATGCTCGATGTGTTTGTGCTGGATATGCGCAGTTACCGCGAAGCCAACGACGACAACCTCGGCGCGGCGAAACCGTTTCTCGGACGCGAGCAACTGGACTGGCTCAAGCGTGAATTGCAGGCCTCGAAGGCGCAGTGGAAAGTCATCGCTGCCGACATGCCCATCGGGCTCGGCGTGCCGGACGGCGAGGTCAGCCCGGGCGTTGCGCGCTGGGAAGCCGTGGCCAATGGCGACCCTGGCGCGGCGCAGGGACGGGAGCTGGAAATCGCCGAACTGCTCGGCTTCCTGCGCGCACAGCTAGTGCGCAATTTCGTGTTTCTGACGGCGGATGTGCATTACTGTGCCGCGCACCACTATCACCCGGATCGGGCGGCGTTTCAGGATTTCGAACCGTTCTGGGAGTTCGTTGCCGGGCCGTTGAATGCCGGGAGTTTTGGTCCCAATCCGCTGGATAAAACCTTCGGGCCGCAAGTGGTCTTCGAGAAAGCCCCCGCCGCACAGAACACCTCGCCGTTTGCCGGATTTCAGTTTTTTGGTGAGGTGAATATTGAAGGGCAGAGCGGGGAGATGAGTGTGGTGTTGCGCGATCTGGACGGGGTGGCGGTGTTTGAGCAGAAGTTGCAGCCTGTCTGATTCGATTAACACCGCAGCCCCCTGTAGGAGTGAGCCTGCTCGCGATAGCGGTCTGTCAGTCAACATTGGTGTTGAATAGCAATCCGCTATCGCGAGCAGGCTCACTCCTACAGGGATCGGAAGCGTTAGTAAACGTCGCGGCGGTAGCGGCCCTGTTCGATCAGGCGTTCGACTTCGGCGCTGCCGAGGATATCGGTGAGCACCTGATCCACCCCTGAGGCCATCCCTTGAAGGCTGCCGCAAATATAAATGACGGCACCCTCCGCCAGCCATTGCTTCAGCTCTTGCGCCGATTCACGCAAGCGATCCTGCACATAAACCTTCTCGGCCTGATCGCGGGAAAACGCCAGGTCCAGTCGAGCCAGATCGCCATTGATCAGCCACTCTTCCAGCTCGGCGCGGCAGAGGAAATCGTGCTCACGATTACGCTCGCCAAACAGCAGCCACTGGCGTTGCTGGCCGTCGGCAATCCGTGCCTTGAGCAAACTGCGCAAGCCGGCGAGGCCGGTGCCGTTGCCCAGCAGAATCATCGGCACTGGCTCGTTGGGCAAATGGAAGCCGCTGTTGCGGCGCACGCGCAAGCTGATGCTGCCGCCCACGGGGGCGTGTTCGGTCAGCCAGCCGGAACCGATGCCGAGAGTGCCGTCGGCATGCTGTTCCTGGCGCACAATCAGTTCCAGCACGCCGTCGTCGGCGATCGAGGCGATCGAGTATTCGCGCATGGCCAGCGGCACCATCGCATCGACCAATGATTGCGCATGCAGGCCGACCAGATGTGCGCGGTGTTCCGGCAACTGGCGCGAGGCCAGTGCCACTTCCAGCGGCTCGCTGAGGCCGTTGATTTTCACCGTGGTCTCGCCACGAATGCCGAGGCCGTCGAGAAAATGTTCAATCGCCCACGGGCAGTTGCGCGGCAGCACTTCGACCAGATCGCCGGCCAGCCAGCTGCTGGTGTCGGGGGCTTTGAGGCCGAGCAGGTAGACCGGCGCGCCGCTGCTGTCGGGGTTCATCAGTTCACGCCGCAGCAGCGTCCAGTTGGCGTAGCTGGGCGCTTGCCAGGTTTCGCTCGGCGCCTGCCCGGTGAGCTGGCCGAGTTGGGTTTGCCAATGACGCAGGGCGTAGGGATCGCCGCTGTCGACTTCGACGGGGGCGAACAAGGTCTTGCCGCCGTGCTCGCTTAGCCATTGGTGCAGGCGTTTGGCGAAGCCGCAGAAGTGTCCGTACTGGCGGTCGCCGAGGCCCAGCACCGCGTAGTTCAGGCTGTCGAGGGTCGCGGCCTGGCTTAGCACTTTGCGCTCGAAACCGCGCGCGCTGTCCGGGGCTTCGCCGTCGCCGAAGGTGCTGACCACGAACAGCGCATTGCTCGATGCGCGCAGATCCTGCTCGCTGACATTGGCCAGTGGCTGGACGTTGACCGGCAGTCCGGCAGCTTGCAATTGCCCGGCGGTTTGCCAAGCCAGTTGCTCGGCAAAACCGCTCTGGCTGGCGAAACCGACCAGCCACGCCGAGGCATCGCCGGCCGGTTGCTCAAGCCCTTTGCGCGCGTCCTTGATCTGCTTTTTCTTGCGTCGGCGATCGAGGTACAGCAGCCATCCGGTGATAAAGAACAGCGGCATGCATACCGCCGCAACGGTCACGATGATGCGCCCGACGAGGCCGAAGTAGCTGCCGACGTGCAGCGCATAAATGCTTGTCAGCAGTTGCGCCTTGAAGCTTTTGTCGGCATAGCGGTCGACGCGTTTGACCAGGCCGGTGGCCGGGTCGAGGGTGATCTGGTTCAGAGCGCGATCATGCGGCGAGCTGTCGAGCAGGTAGAACACCGTCGCCGGTTGGCCGGCCACCGCTGGCATGCGGATGTTGTAGGCGGACAGGCCCGGGCCGGCGGCGCTGTAGATGCTGCTCCACATCGCTGCGTAGTCGGCGGTCGGCGCCGGGCCTTCCGGGGCCGGGCCACGGCCGCCGCGCACGCGCTCGTTTTGCGGGGCATCGGACAGCAGGCGGGTCAGGCCTTTGTTGTACCACTCGTAGGACCACGACAACCCGGTCAGCGCCAGCAGCAGATACACCAACAAACACCAGGTGCCGGCCACCGAATGCAAATCCCAGTTGAACGCCCGGCCCTTTTTCTTCCAGTCCAGGGTCAGCCACACACGCCAGCTGTTCCACTGCCGCGGCCAGCGCAGATACAAACCGGACAGGCAGAAAAACAGCAGCATCAAGGTGCAGGCGCCGGTGATGTTGCGCCCGGTGTCGCCCATCGCGAGGAAGCGGTGCAGTTGCAGCATCAGGCCGAAGAAATCCTGGCCGACGGCATCGCCCTTGAACTCGGCGGTATACGGGTCGAAGTAGCGCATTTCGCCGCGCCGCTCGCCTTTGGGCGGCGTGAAATACACCCGCGCCGCGTTGCCACTGTCGGTTTCGACCCAGAGCATGGCGACTTTCTTGCCCGACGCGCCTTCGATGCGCTCCACCAGTTCGACCGGCGGCAGTACCCCGGCGACCTGTTTTTCCACTTGCAGGACGGACGGGTTCAGCGCCCGCAGGATTTCGTCCTGAAACGAATATGCCGCCCCGGTGATGCCCATCAAGGCCAGCACCAGCCCCGCGGTGATGCCAAAAAACCAGTGCAACTGGAACAGGGTTTTCTTCAACACGTCACTCGCCGTCCGTTCGAAAGTTGTCATCACGGCGCGCATTATGCCGTGGGTTGTCGTGAAGCGTTTTTCGTAACACGCAAAAGCCCCGAATGAACGGGGCCAGGCCTTGCGGCATATCCTGTGTAGGAGTGAGCCTGCTCGCGATAGCGATCTGTCAGATACGCAGATGCTGACTGATACACCGCAATCGCGAGCAGGCTCACTCCTACAGGTTCCACCGTTATCAGAAGTGGAAATTGGTGCTCAACAGTGCCGTACGGCCCGCCGCCTGGTTGGCGAAGTGGGTCGAGAAGGCTTTGTCGTAATAGGTTTCGTCGGTCAGGTTCTGCACGTTGAGTTGCAGGTCGACGTTCTTGGTCAGCTTGTAGGCGGCCATCGCGTCGTAACGTACATAGGAATCGACCATCGTGGTGTTGGCGACACTGCCGTAGACGTCGTCGACATAGAACGCGCCACCGCCGATCGTCAGCTTTGGCGTGACCTGGTAAGTGGTCCACAGGCTGGCGCTGTTTTTCGGTGTGTTCGGCAAGTCGTTGCCGTCGTTGGCGCGACCCAGCGGGCCGCCGTCGACTTGCTCGCTGTCCATGAACGCGTACCCTGCGAACACCTGCCACTTGTCGGTGAGCTTGCCGCTGGCCGACAGCTCGAAACCTTGTACGCGGGTCTTGCCGGCGTTTTCGTACGAGCTGGTGTCAACCTGCACGCGGGCGTTTTCTTTCTCGGTACGGAAGATGTCAGCGGTCAGCGACAGGCGATCGTTGAGCAGGTCCCACTTGGTGCCGATCTCGTAGTTCTTGGTGGTTTCTGGCTCCATGTCGCTGCTCAGCAGGTTGCCGCTGCGATCCGGCGTGCCGCCCAGCGGATTGCCTTCCTGACCTTCGCCCAAGGTGTTGCCCGGCGGGGTCGCGGAGGTGGCGTAGGACGCGTAAATACTGCCGTTTTCCGCTGGTTTGTAGACCACGCCGAACTGGCCAGTGACGAACTCGCTGGTGTCATCACCCTTGGAGGTGGTGCGACCGGCCGCGTTGTAGGTCTTGTAGTCGGTGTCGAAGTGGTCGTAACGCAGGCCCATGTTGACCAGCCACTGCTCGGACAGCTCCAGGGTGTCGAACACGTACAGTGCGTAAGTATCGGCCTGGGTGTCGGTGCCGGCGTAGTTGCGCGAGATCGCGCCGTTCCACGGATCGTTCGGGTTCGGATTCGACAGCGAGGTGCAGTTGTAACCGCTGGCGGCGCCGATCAGGCCCGGGTTGCAGTTGGTCGTCACGGCGCTGGTGCGCGGCGTGGTATCGGTGTTGACGTTGTACGAGGATTTCTCGCTCTGCTCGCGGGTGTATTCGACCCCGGTGGAGAAGCTGTTCTTGAAACCGGCCACGTAGAACGTCCCGAACAGGTCGGTCTGGTTGGTGGTGGTTTCGGTGTTGCTCACCCGCGTATTCGCTCGGCGCCAGACGCTGCCATTGTTGACGTTGCCCTTGCTGTCGTCCGGCTGAGTGAGGATGTAATCCTGCATGCTGGTGCCGTGGCGCAGGGTGTTCTTGAGCGTCAGCGAATCGTTCAGGTCGTGCTCGATGGCGAAGGTCGCGGTGTCGGTGCGGCCCTTGCGGAAGTCGCGGTCCAGACCGTAGAAGTTGCTGTCATCGCCACCGGCGTACGGCTTGTCCGGGTTGGACTTGGTGCGCGGGTTCGACAGGGTATAAGGGATGCCCGAATCCGGCGTGTCGTTGCTTTCCAGATGGTAGTAATCGAGGTTGACGCGGGTGTCGGTGCCCAGGCCAAACGCCAGCGACGGTGCGATGCCCCAGCGGTCGTAATCGACCTTGTCGCGACCGGCGACGTTGCTCTCGTGGCTCATCAGGTTCAGACGGCCGGCAGCGCTGTCGCTGAACTGATAGTTGCCGTCGAGGGTGTAGCGCTGGGTCTGGTCGGAGCCGTAGGTGAAGCCGCCATCGAACGAGTTGCCAAGATGGGCTTTCTTGCTCACCAGGTTGATGCTGCCGCCCGCCGCGCCACGACCGCCGATGGCGGAGTTCGGGCCCTTGCTGACTTCGATGTTCTCGACGGCGAAGATTTCACGGCTCTGCGAACCGGTGTCGCGCACGCCGTCCAGATAGGTATCGCCCTGCGCATCGAAACCGCG
Organism: Pseudomonas sp. R1-1; assembly: GCF_051132135.1. NCBI lineage: Bacteria > Pseudomonadati > Pseudomonadota > Gammaproteobacteria > Pseudomonadales > Pseudomonadaceae > Pseudomonas > Pseudomonas sp. R1-1. The sequence continues at coordinate 5,270,058 of NZ_CP071663.1, read as the reverse complement.
AATGAACGGACGGTCGCCCTGCGGGTTGCCACCTTCACCGGCGCCGAAGGTGATGCCCGGCACGGTGCGCAGCGCGTCCTGCATGTTCAGGGCGCCGGTGTCTTTCAGTACCTGTTGCGGAATGACGGTGACCGAGCGCGGCGTATCGACCAGCGGCGCGGTGTACTTGGGCGAGGAGGCTTTCTCGACCTGATAGGACGTCGAGTCCTGGGCTTCGCCCGTGATGGCGGTGGCGTCCAGGGCGATGGCATTACCGGAGGCTTTGCTCTCGGTCTTTTCGGCGGCGAACACCATCTGGCCTGCGGAGCCGGCGGTGATTGCCACGCCGATTGCAGAGGCGAGCAGACGTGGTGAACTGACCGGTAATTGTGCGTGTTGACGTGCCATTTTTATTCCCCTCCCCAAGGATTTGAGGCGGCGGAATATAGGGTAAACAGGTATTTGTATCAATTGCGAAAAATTACTATTCGCGACAAATTTACATTCTTTACAATTTAACCTTACGGTTTTTGCCAGTTCGTTCGTCTCCCGCGTTTTACACGGGCAATAAGAATCAATACCATTGCCGCCTCTTTGCCATCAGGTGACATCGCCATGCTGCTGCACATTCCCGGACTGTTCGCCAAAGAAGAGGTGCAGCGCATTCGCCAGGCGTTGGAGCAGGCCGACTGGGCCGATGGCAAGATCACCGCAGGCTTTCAATCGGCGAAGGCCAAGCACAATCTGCAACTGCCCGAAGGCCATCCGCTGGCCAAGGAAATCGGCGCGGCAATGCTCGAGCGGCTGTGGAAAAATCCGTTGTTCATGTCCGCCGCGCTGCCGCACAAAGTCTTCCCGCCGTTGATCAACTGCTACACGGCTGGTGGCAGTTTCGACTTCCATATCGATAACGCTGTACGCCAGCCCAAGGGCAGCATCGAGCGCGTGCGCACCGATCTGTCGGCCACGCTGTTCTTCAGCGAGCCGGAAGATTACGACGGCGGCGAACTGGAGATTCAGGACACCTACGGCACCCAGCGAGTGAAGCTGCCCGCCGGCGACATGGTGTTATATCCGGGCACCAGTCTGCACAAGGTCAACGCCGTCACTCGCGGCGCGCGTTATGCCTCGTTTTTCTGGACGCAAAGTCTGGTGCGCGAGGACAGTCAGCGCGCGTTGCTGTTTGAAATGGACGGCGCGATTCAACAGCTCACCAACGACGTGCCCGATCATCCCTCGCTGATCCGCCTGACCGGTACGTATCACAACCTGTTGCGACGCTGGGTCGAGGTATGAGCTTCCAGTTGCGCCGCGAGGAAGTCCTCGATGCGGCCGGGTTGACGGCGATGCTTGAAGAAAGCCCGGCTCGAGCGGCGCAGGCGATTCTGCTGGCTGCGGGTGAAGGCGAAATCGAAGCGCAGGCGTTGCTCGGGCAGATTCTGCTCGATGGCCGTGGCATCGCTCAGGATCAACCGCTGGCGCTGCGCTGGTTCGGCATTGCCGCCGGGCGCGGGCATCTGATGGCGCGCAACATGCTCGGGCGGTGTCATGAGCATGGCTGGGGTTGTGTGGCGGATGCCACGGTGGCAGCACAGCATTATCGAATCGCCGCAGAAGCCGGGCTGGACTGGGCGATGTACAACCTCGCCAATCTGCTCGCGACCGGGCGCGGTGTTGCGGTTGATCATCTGCAGGCGCTGGCACTGTATCGACGCGCGGCTGAACTCGGGCATGGGAAATCGATGAATCTGCTGGGGCGCTATCTGGAGGAAGGGCAGGTGTGCCCGGCGGATTCGGTCGCGGCACGTGACTGGTATCGGCGTTCGGCCGAGGCTGGGGATTTTCGTGGGCAGTTCAGTTTTGCCGCAGTGTTGGCGGCGGAGGGCAGGATTGATCAGGCGCTCGTTTGGCTGGAGAAGGCCATGGTGGGTGGCAATCTGAATTTTTTGCGGGTGGCGAGTCAGACGCTGGCCGATGCGGCAGATCCGAGGGTTCAGGCGATGGCGGCTCGGTACTCGGCTCGGTACGCAGAATTGCAGCGCGGCTGAAACCGCAAAGCCCTCACCCTAGCCCTCTCCTAGGGGGAGAGGGGACCGATTGGGGATGCTTGGGAGGTACGCCGACCTGAGAATGCTATGCCGAATCCATAATCGACGCGGTATTTCCGGTCGGTGAATGACGCCCTACACCGCGGTCGGCTCCCTCTCCCTCGGGAGAGAGCTGGGGTGAGGGGCTATGGTCTCGAATACAAAAAGCCTCACCAGCCGAACACCACAAAAAAGCCCACATCATCGTGGGCTTTTTCACTTGCAGCTAACAGCTCAAAACTTGCCGCTGCCTGTTAAACGTAATACGACTTCAACGGCGGAAACCCGTTGAATTCAACCGCGCTGTAACTGGTGGTATACGCACCGGTCGACAACCAGTACAGACGATCACCAATCGCCAGGTTCAGCGGCAGACCGTACTTGTAGTTCTCATACATGATGTCGGCGCTGTCGCAGGTCGGGCCGGCGATCACGACTTCTTCCATCTCGCCTTTCTTCTCTGTCCAGATCGGGAACTTGATCGCTTCGTCCATGGTTTCGATCAGGCCGGAGAATTTGCCCACATCGGTGTACACCCAACGCTCGACCGCAGTGCGGGATTTGCGTGCAACCAGCACCACTTCGCTGACCAGGATGCCGGCGTTGGCGATCAGCGAACGGCCTGGCTCGAGAATGATTTCCGGCAGGTCATCACCGAAGTCTTCCTTGAGGAAGCGGATGATTTCTTCGGCGTAGGTTTCCAGGCTGTTGGTGCGGGTGATGTAGTTGGCCGGGAAGCCACCGCCCATGTTGATCAGCTTGAGGTGGATGCCGTCTTCTTCTTTCAGGCGCTCGAAGATCACTTTGACCTTGGCGATCGCCGCGTCCCAGACGCTGATGTCGCGCTGCTGCGAACCGACGTGGAACGAGATGCCGTAGGGCACCAGACCGAGGTCACGGGCGAGAATCAGCAGGTCCATGGCCATGTCGGTCTGGCAACCGAACTTGCGCGACAGCGGCCAGTCAGCGGTGGTCGAGCCTTCGGTGAGAATACGTACATAGACTTTCGAGCCCGGCGCAGCCTTGGCGATGTTGCGCAGGTCGGCTTCGGAGTCGGTGGAGAACAGCCGCACGCCCTTCTCGTAGAAGTAGCGGATGTCCTTGGACTTCTTGATGGTGTTGCCGTAGCTGATACGGTCGGCGCTGACGCCGCGGTCCATCACCTTGTCCAGCTCGTAGATCGAAGCGATGTCGAAGCTCGAACCCTTGTCCTTGAGCAGGTCGATGATCTCGACCGCCGGGTTGGCCTTGACCGCGTAGTAGACCTTGGCGAATTCGAAACCGGCGCGCAGGTCATCGTAGGCCTGGGCGATCATCGCGGTGTCGATCACCACGAACGGGGTTTCCTGTTTGTCGGCGAACGCCTTCATTTTGTCAAAAGTGGCGCGCGCGAAATAATCTTCGACCTTGATCGACATGCTGGAGAGCTCCTATCGGCAAACTTCATTAAACAATGGGTGCATGAACGTCCTCCGTATCCCCACTTTGGTTCGCCTACTTCCCAAGGCATTGCCGCCGAAAGCAAAAAGGCCCAGGGATGTGCAGCTATCCCTTGGCCTTGCTGTCTCGTCGTCAGTACTTGAGCCGGATGGATCGTTTCCAGCATGGACGTTCGGCGCGAACTTTAGGGCGTGAGGGGGTTGAGATCAACTAAAAATGTCGCGTTTTTGCACGCTTCTGACGTGCGACGCGTTCATCACTCCTTGTAGCCGACCGAGATGACGGAAAGATGTTCCCGGCGATTTTTCGAGTGTTAAACATACCTGCACGTTCGCGGCTTTTGGCGGCGAAGTCAGTGGTAAGTGTGATAGCCGCAACATCGGCGACGTTGGCGGCGAGAGGCGGGCGTGGGAGGGATTTTGATTGTTTGCAGGGTTATCGCGGACAACCTGGGCGGTTGCCAGGTGTTGAGATTCTTTTGCGCATGACCAAGGGCTGGAAAATTGCACCGAACCTGTGGGAGCCAGCCTGCTGGCGATGACAATTTCATCATCAAAACAGGGTTGACTGATCTGGCCTCATCGCTAGCAGGCTAGCTCCCACAGGTTTTGCGTGTTTACCGGGAGATCAGGCGACTACCGCCTCAGCCGGCGAGACGATATGGGTCTTCATCCCACGCGAACGCCCCGAGCTCAGGTAAGCCGCAATTGACTCCTGCGTCACTTCACCGAGGAACACCCGCTCGGCATCCATCACCGGCAGCCACGAGCGATTGAATTCGTACATGCGCGACAGCAGGATGCGCAAGTGCTCGTCGTACGCCGCGGTGGCGTTGAACTCACGCAGGAACTGCGCGCAGGTGCCGGTCTGGCGATGCAGGTCGCGACGGCGTACGTAGCCCAGCGCCTTGTTTTCGGCGCAAGTCACCACGACGTAGCGACGGTCGTGTTCGTCCATCAATTCCAGCGCATCGGCCACCGGCGTTTCCGGACTCACCGACGGCGCGTTGTCTGCCGCGTCTTCGGCTTTCACCAACAGCAGGCGCTTGAGGGTGCTGTCCTGACCGACGAAGTTGCTGACGAACTCATCCGCCGGGTGCGCGAGCAGGGTGTCCGGATGATCGATCTGCAGCAGTTTGCCGGCGCGGAAGATCGCAATTTTGTCGCCAAGCTTGATCGCTTCGTCGATGTCGTGGCTGACCATGATCACGGTCTTGTTCAGCGCACGCTGCATCTCGAAGAATTCGTTCTGGATCATCTCGCGGTTGATCGGGTCGACCGCACCGAACGGCTCGTCCATCAGCAACAGCGGCGCGTCAGCGGCCAACGCGCGGATCACACCGATACGCTGCTGCTGACCACCGGACAATTCACGCGGGTAGCGATGCAGGTACTGCTTGGGCTCGAGCTTGATCATGCGCATCAGTTCGCGGGCGCGGTCGTGGCATTTCTGTTTGTCCCAGCCGAGCAGCTTCGGCACCACGACAATGTTCTCTTCGATGGTCATGTTGGGAAACAGACCGATCTGCTGAATCACATAGCCGATGTTGCGGCGCAGGGTCACTTCGTCGAGGTCGGTGGTGTCTTCGCCATTGATCAGGATCTTGCCAGAGGTCGGTTTGATCAGGCGATTGATCATTTTCAGCGTGGTGCTTTTGCCGCAACCCGAAGGCCCGAGGAATACGCAGATCTCGCCTTCATTGACGGTCAGGCTTACCGAGTCCACGGCTTTCACGTCTTTGCCGTTGCTTTGGAAAGTCTTGCTGAGGTTTTGAAGTTCGATCATTTCAAGAGTCCTTTTGGAGTCAGCGAGCGTTGCAGCCACTGCAAGAAGAGGTCGGCGAAGATCGCCAGAAGACTGACCAGCAGCGCGCCGACGATGAGCATCGACATGTCACTGCGGCTGATGGAGGCGAGGATCAATACACCAAGGCCGCCGGCGCCGATGGTCGCGGCGATGGTCATCACGCCGATGTTCATTACCACGGCGGTACGCACGCCAGCTAGGATCACTGGCACGGCGATGGGCAGTTCAACCATGCGCAAGCGCTGGCCAAAGGTCATGCCGATGCCGCGCGCGGCTTCACGGATGCCCGGCTCGACGCCGGTGAGGGCGAGGTAGGTGTTGCGCATGATCGGCAGCAGTGAATACAGGAACACTGCGGTGATCGCCGGCAGCGGACCGAGGCCCTGGCCGAACTTCGAATAGAACGGCAGCAACAGGCCGAACAGGGCAATCGACGGCACGGTCAGCAGCACCGTGGCGCTGGCCTGCAACGGGCCGGCGAGCGCTGGAAAGCGCGTCATCAGAATGCCCAGCGGCACACCGATGACAATCGCCAGGGTCACAGCGATGCCGACCAAAGTGATGTGCTGCCAGGTCAGGTGCATCACCTGCTGCCAGTCGAGATGGGAAAAGGCGTTCAGAAATTCCATGACTTCTCCTCTCTTAATTCAGTGGGTGCTGGCGCAGGAAATCGGCGGCAACGGACGATGGGCTTTCATGATTGACGTCGACCCGGGCGTTGAGCTGGCGCATGGTTTCGTCGTCGAACAGTTCGGCCAGCGGCTTGAGTTGTTCGGCCAGTTTCGGATTGGCATCCAGCGTGGCCTGACGCACCACGGGCGCGGCGGTGTAGTCGGGGAAGTAATGCTTGTCGTCGGCCAGCAACTTCAGGCCAAAGGCATTGAGGCGGCCGTCGGTGGTGTAGACCAGGCCGGCAAACACCTGACCATTGCGCAGCGCGGTATAAACCAGGCCCGCGTCCATCTGGCGGATGTTCTTGCGGGTCAGGTTCATGCCGTAGAGCTTGACCATGCCGTCGAGACCGTCGGAGCGGTTGGCGAACTCGGTGTCCAGCGCCACCAGATGGTTGCTCTTGGCTTCGGCGCGCAGCACGTCGTTGAGCTGGCTGATATTGCTGATCTGCGGGTATTTCTCAGCAATTTTTTTCGGCAGGGCGAGGGCGTAGGTGTTGCTGAACTTCGATGGCGTCAGCCAGATCAGGCCTTTCTTCGCGTCGAGTTCCTTGACCCGGGCGTAGGACTGCGCGCTGTCGAGTTTTTCTGTGACATGGTTATAGGCCACCAGCGATACGCCGGTGTACTCCCAGAGCAGGTCCAGTTGTCCGCTTTCGTGGGCGCTGCGGGCGAGGTTGCTGCCCAGACCGCCGGTGATCTGCGCGTCGTAGCCTTTGCTGCGCAGGTATTGCGCGGTGATTTCGGCGAGCAGGGTCTGCTCGGTGAAGACCCGGGCGCCGAGGCGAATCACCGGTTTTTCAGCGGCTTGTGCGATTCCTGCGAACAGCAGGAAGCAGCCCACTATCAATCCCAAAGACGAGCTCAATCGTTTCATAAATATTCCTTGCAAAGCCTTAAGACGGGCGCAAACCGCGTTCCAGCCAGAGACGGCTGGCAAGGGTGACCACGCCATCGAGCAACAACGCCAGCAGCGCGGTGCACGCGGCGCCGAGCAGCAGTTGCGGCTGATTGTTCAGGGCGATGCCGGGGAAGATCAGGCTGCCAAGGCTATTGGCGCCGATCAGAAAGGCCAGCGGCGCGGTACCGACGTTGATCGCCAGCGCCACGCGCACGCCGCCGACAATGATCGGCACGGCGTTGGGCAATTCGACTTTCCACAGCACCTGGCGCGGGGTCATGCCGATGCCGACGGCCGCTTCTTTCAGCGAGCCCTGGACATTTTTCAGGCCTTCGTAGGTGTTGCGCACGATCGGCAACAGGGAGGCGAGGAACAAGGCGAAGATCGCCGGGCCGCTGCCGATGCCGAGGATGCCCAGCGCGATCGCGAGCACGGCCAACGGTGGCACGGTGTTGCCGATATTGAAGATCTGCATGAAGCGTTCGGCGCGGCCGACCATGTTCGGGCGGCTGAGGAAGATACCGGCGGGGATGCCCACGACGAGGGCGGCCAGCATGGAAGCGAGGACGAGAACCAGATGAGCTTGCAGGTAAAACAACAAATCGTCGCGGTAGTGTTCGATCGTGTTGATGCCGATCCAGTGGACCAGCAGGGCCAGGAGCGCGATCACCACCGCACCTCCCATCAGCCCTTTGCCATAGCGGATAGCCACAGGCGGACTCCTTTTTTTGTAGTCGGCGAGCGCTGCTCCGCGTGGCAAGACCATTCCTGGCTGCCGGAGTCAGCGTTCGCGAAAAGTAGCCGTTTTCCAGCACCGGCCAAGCGGCGTGAAAGCGAGCCATGAGCGCAGCCTCGTCAGGCTAACTTGCTGATTTTTCAGCCCCTGACGAAGATTCGTAACAGGGGATGGACGTCTCCTTGCTTTAAAAGGTTCCCATCTGAGGCAGCATTTGGCCACCCTTAATGTGCTCAACGGTTCGGTTATTGTCCTGAGTTGGGCTATAATCGCGGCCCTTTTTTGAATCACCGCCAGGCGATTTCCCATGACCCAACAGGCCGCCGAAGTCGCGAAACGCCGCACTTTCGCCATTATTTCCCACCCCGATGCCGGTAAAACCACGATCACCGAAAAGCTCCTGTTGATGGGCAAGGCGATTGCGGTGGCCGGTACGGTGAAATCCCGTAAATCCGATCGCCATGCGACCTCCGACTGGATGGAGATGGAGAAGCAGCGGGGTATTTCCATTACCACGTCGGTCATGCAGTTCCCGTATCGCGAACACATGATCAACCTGCTCGATACCCCGGGCCACGAAGACTTCTCCGAAGACACCTACCGCACCCTGACCGCGGTGGATTCGGCGCTGATGGTTCTCGACGGCGGTAAAGGTGTCGAGCCACGGACCATCGCGCTGATGGACGTCTGCCGTCTGCGTGATACGCCGATCGTCAGCTTCATCAACAAACTCGACCGCGACATCCGCGACCCGATCGAACTGCTCGACGAGATCGAAGCCGTTCTGAAGATCAAGGCCGCGCCGATCACCTGGCCGATCGGTTGCTACCGCGACTTCAAGGGCGTGTACCACCTGGCTGATGACTACATCATCGTTTACACCCCGGGCCACGGTCACGAACGCACCGAAACCAAGATCATCCAGAAACTCGACTCCGACGAGGCGCGTGCGCACCTGGGCGACGAGTACGAGCGCTTCATCGAACAACTGGAACTGGTACAGGGCGCCTGCCACGAATTCAACCAGCAGGAATTCCTCGACGGTCAACTGACCCCGGTGTTCTTCGGTACTGCGCTGGGCAACTTCGGGGTCGACCATGTGCTTGATGCGGTCGTTGACTGGGCGCCGCGCCCGCTGGCTCGTGTGGCCAACGAGCGCACTGTCGAGCCGGTCGAAGAGAAGTTCACGGGCTTCATCTTCAAGATCCAGGCGAACATGGACCCGAAACACCGCGACCGCATCGCCTTCATGCGTATCTGCTCCGGCAAATACGAAAAAGGCATGAAGATGCGCCACGTGCGTACCGGCAAGGACGTGCGCATCGGCGACGCCCTGACGTTCTTCTCCTCCGAACGTGAACAGCTGGAAGAGGCCTACGCCGGCGACATCATCGGCCTGCACAACCACGGCACGATCCAGATCGGCGACACCTTCAGCGAAGGCGAAGTCCTCGGTTTCACCGGTATTCCGCACTTCGCCCCGGAACTGTTCCGTCGTGTGCGTTTGCGTGATCCGCTGAAGTCCAAGCAGCTGCGTCAGGGCTTGCAGCAGTTGGCAGAAGAGGGCGCGACGCAGGTGTTCTTCCCGGAGCGCAGCAACGACATCATTCTTGGCGCCGTCGGTGTGCTGCAGTTCGATGTGGTCGCCAGTCGTTTGAAAGAGGAATACAAGGTTGAGTGCTCGTATGAGCCGATCACTGTGTATTCGGCGCGCTGGATCGAGTGCAGCGACAAGAAGAAGCTTGAGGAGTTTTCCAACAAGGCGGTGGAGAACCTGGCACTGGATGGCGGTGGGCATTTGACCTATCTGGCGCCGACGCGAGTGAATCTGGCGTTGATGGAAGAGCGCTGGCCGGATATGAAATTCCGTGCGACGCGGGAACATCATTAAGCGCTAAGCTGGCTTGATCGAAAGCCCCCCAGGTGAATGCCTTGGGGGCTTTTTGTTGCCTGCTGTTTTTGGCGGCTTCGTCCCGCTACCTCAGAGAGCGGTTACTCATCGGCGCTTCAAAGAGGAACTTTCGACTTGAAGTTGGCATGGAAATAAAAATACAGCAGCCAAACGGGCATTTAATCTAGCGCCCTTCGCATGTGTCAAATGAGATGTCAACTGTCAGTTCTTACAGTGGCGCCGATACGGTATAGCGATTATAAGCATCAAGGGGGATAGCCCCTGAAACTACCCGGAGAAGCACCATGAAAGTCACTACGGCTAACATTAATGAACTGCCCCCGCATCTTAAACCAATTGGTCAGATGGAATTAACGATCGATGGGGTTGTATACAACCCTGTAGTAGGATTGGGCTGGTTTGTAATCGACCCTAATGGTCGAGGCCAGGTAGGGGGGATGGTTCGAACTGATGATTCTGTTTTTTTTGGGTTCGATGATATTGAACAAAGTCAAGATGTTGAGGGGGTGTTTGGCACAGATCAGAAGTTCTATGCGTTTTTCAATCACGGTTCTTGGGAGACTTGGGAAGCGGTTTCGGGCAATTACAAAGGCTTGATCAATTTGGAAGAACGTGTAGTTAAAATGGACTTTGAATTTACTGCAAAGGCCGAGGATTCTGAACGGCAAAGCAAAATAACGGCATCAATGAAATTCAGGTTCGACGAGCCCGAGAACAAATCATCCGAGCGAGATTTTCGTTGTAAGAAATAATCAATGAAAGAAGCTCATCGGTTTTATGCCTGCGGCTTAGTGTGGTCAGCCGCAGGCTTATATGAGTGCATCAACGTTGGGTGTTTACCGTTAACAATGAATACGCCTGAACACGCTCGCAGGTTTTTTCAATCCGTCGGTTTCCTGCTGTTTGCTTGATTAGCTGCGCCGACTGTCTCTGCGCTTCCCCCGCCCGGATCAATCCTTCCACACAGCCTTCCGACGTCGCCCGTGGATCAAGATCAAAAGCGGTACTCGAGCTTGCGCTCATTGTGTGTAGGAACTGCCGAAGGCGGCGATCTTTTGATTTGCTTTTCTGTGGGAGCGAGCCTGCTCGCGATAGCGGCTGACAGCTGACCGACATCTGAAAGACTGCATGCGATTCCATTGTGGCAGTGGGCGCTGAGTGAGCGTCATACGCCGATTGAAATCCATTCCAAAGACACGACATGCGCACATGTCGCCGCCAACGACACAAGAACAAAACGTGTCGTAAAAATGAAAAAACAACAACACGTTTATGAAGCGCTGAGTCCTATTTCAAAAGCCTTGGTTGCGGGGCCTGATTTTTTAGCCCCGGTATTGGGGGCCTTTGGGCCGACCATGCTCTGGTTGTTTTGGGGGCATATCCGTTTTTTGGGGTGTGGCGGCTGGCGGTTTCGCCCTTACGGCGAGTCCCTTTTTCAGACGCCGGAGTGCCGGCCCAGCAAAAAGGAACCAAAAGGCTTTGCTCCTACGTACGGCCCTCGCAGGCTCGGGTCCCTTCGCTCCGGGATCGATCCGGCCGCAGCGGCTACGGTTTGCTTCGCTGCACCTCCTTCCGCTGTGTCTGGCTGCGCCAGACGGTCGCTGCGCTCCCACGCCCGGATCGATCCCTGCGCTCAGCCTTCCGATGTCGCTGGTTAGGCAAGATCAAAAGCACTCGAGCTGCGCTCATTGTAATGAGTGGTTGGAAGCGGTGGTTGGCTTGGGATTTGTGGTGTGGCTGCCCCTCATCGGAACGCCGCCCGCCCAGCCCTCTCCCCCTGGAGAGGGAGCCGATTTCGGTTGGATTTGGCATTTGAGTTCGGCTCGGCATTTCAGGTCGGCGTAGCTCTCCCAATCACTACGGTCAGTCCCCTCTCCCTACGGGCGGTCCGACGTTTCGGGAGGGCTAGGGTGAGGGCGCTTTTGATCTTCATCAAAACTCGAGTTCGACGCGGTATCTCACGTCGGCGTATCTCTCTTATCCACCACGGTCAGTCCCCTCTTCCTCTGGAAGAGGGATAGGCCGGCGGCGTTCCGATGAGGGGCTTTTTGCTGCTGCTTGATAATGAGGAACTGTCAGGCACGACGAATTTTCTGTAGGCAATTTTCTTCAGCGGCGTAGCCCGACTCTGTTTTTACTTCGCCAGGCCTTTGCCTCGCGACATTGCGCTTGATCCGGTTTAGTGTTCAAAGATCTTTCGCCCACAGCGGACGTTTCATGCTCAAAGGACTGACCCATCTCCTGCGCCCCAACGGCTATTTCACCCCCATGGCCTGGGTCCTCGCCGCGCTTTTGTTCATCAACCGCCTCAGCGCCATGGTCAAGCTGTTCATGGCGTTGTACCTGCGTCAGGAGTTGGGCTTTGCGATTGAAACCGTTGGCTGGTTGCTCTCGGCTTATGGCGCGGGGTTGCTGGTGGGTTCGATGCTCGGCGGTTGGCTCAGTGATTACGTGCGCACGGCGCGGCTGACGGCGGCGCTGTTTTTTGTTTCGGTGTGGGTGCTGATGCTGCTGGGGCTGGTGACGCAGGTGGCGTGGCTGGCCGGTCTGTTGTTGCTCAGTGGTGTGATTGATGGGGCGATTCGTACGCTGCATCAGCGGCTGATCATGGAGTACTGCGAAGTTGCGCAGCGTTCGCGGGCGCAGGCGTTGAGTCGGGTGGCGCGTAATCTGGGCATGGCGGCTGCCGGGGTGGCGGGTGGGGTGTTGGCGCAGGCGGATTTTCGCTGGGTGTTTTTTGTCAGTGCGGCGATGACATTGCTGGCGTTGTTGTGGTTTGTTCGCACGACGTGGCGGCGGCCAATCGTTAAGCAGGACAAAGCGCTGGAGACGGCTTCCGGCTCGCCGTATCGCGACCAGCCGTTCCTCTGGTTGCTGGCGGCGACCGCGGTGCTCGGTATTGCGTTCGATACGGTCTACAGCACGCTGGGCAACTATCTGCGAGACCATTACCAGTTGAGCACCGAGGCCATTGGCTGGCAGTTCGGCCTTAATGCATTGCTGGTGATTGCGCTGCAGATTCCGCTGTCGCACTCGGTGGAACGTTGGGGCGCGCGCTGGCAGATGCTCGCGGGCAGTGTGTTGCTGGCCTGCGGGCTGGGCATGTTGCCGTTCGGTTCCGGGCTGTTTTATGTGTGCCTGTCGACGGTCATCTGGACGCTGGGCGAGGCGCTGTTCATGCCGCCGCTGAATGTACTGGCGATGCAGTTTGCGCAGAGTGGCAAAAGCGGTCAGTACTTCGGGCTGTTCTTCATGAGCTGGAGCGCTAGCGCATTATTGTCGCCGGTGTTCAGCGGTCAGCTCTATGGCGAGTATGGGGGGCACAGCGTCTGGCTGATGAGTGCGCTGCTGGTGCTGATCTCGATTCCGCTGACCTGGCAGGCGACTCGCGCCGCTTAGCTGTTTCGGTTATCGGGCTTATTCGAAAGCAATCTGTCTATCAAGGGCATTTCTGCCCTTGCCGTCGCGTCCTAAGTGGTGAGTAGGACTGTTCGCAACTAGATTTCATTCGGAGCCAGTCCGGCAAGCATGTCTTAGCGCAACAGGATGGAGTCGGCCATGAAAAGCAGATTGCTACGGGTTTTGATGTTGTTGAAAGTGATGGTGATGCTGTCCCTCGGCACCGCGACGGCATGGGCCGAGTGCGAAGATCACGATTCGCAGGCCTTCAATGGGCAGGTCGGGCACAGCGGGCTGATGCTGGCCAAATCGGAGTCGGAGCCGGGGGATCAGGGGCAGGGTGGCAGCGCCGATGATGACGACTCGACGACCGGAGATCCGGATACCGATGATATGGATGATGAGGGCGATAGTCAGACGTAGATTGCCGACCAAAAGAGAACCCCTTCGGCCTCGACTGATGCGCAATCGAGGCGAAAGGGGTTTGTTAACACGTCACTCTGGTTGAAATGCGATCCGTGTAGGCCTTCGCCTGCTCGCGATATCGATGGATCAGTCGATGAGGATGTTGACTGAAATAACGCTATCGCGAGCAGGCTCACTCCTACATTGGTTTTGTGTTGGTCTCCGGGGCTGCTTACGCCGCGCCGTCGAGGAACTGTTCGGCGTAGTGGCAAGCCACCTGCCGGTTATCCAGTTCACGCAACAGCGGCTCTTCGGTGCTGCAACGTTCGGTCGCATACGGGCAGCGCTTGTGGAAGGCGCAGCCCGATGGCGGGTTCAGCGGGTTGGGCAGTTCGCCGACGATCTTGATTTTCGGCTTGTTCGGGTCCGGGTGAATGGTCGGGGTCGCCGACAGCAGCGCCTGGGTGTAAGGGTGCAGCGGGCGCTCGTAGATGTCGTTTTTCGGGCCCAGTTCCACCGGGCGGCCGAGGTACATCACCATCACGTCATCGGCCACGTGCTGCACCACCGCGAGGTTGTGCGAGATGAACACGTACGCGGTGTTGAACTCCTGCTGCAGGTCCATGAACAGGTTCAGCACCTGAGCCTGAATCGACACATCCAGCGCCGAGGTCGGTTCATCGGCCACCAGCACTTTCGGTTGCAGCATCATCGCCCGGGCCAGGGCAATACGCTGGCGCTGACCGCCGGAGAACATGTGCGGATAGCGCTGGTAGTGCTCGGGACGCAAGCCGACCTGCTTCATCATCGCCTGGACTTTCTCGCGCCGCTCGGCGGCGGAGAGGTTGGTGTTGATCAGCAGCGGTTCGCCGAGCTGGTCACCGACTTTCTGCCGTGGGTTCAGCGACGCGTACGGGCTTTGAAAGACCATTTGCACGTCTTTGCGCAGTTGCTTGCGTTGCGCCTTGTCGGCACCGGCCACTTCATGGCCGGCGATTTTCAGCGAGCCGGACGATGGCTCCTCAATCAGCGTCAGCGCGCGGGCGAGGGTGGATTTGCCGCAGCCTGATTCGCCCACCACGGCGAGGGTCTTGCCGGCTTCCAGTTCGAACGACACGCCGTTGAGTGCGCGCACGGTTGCATGGCCCTTGAACAAGCCACGGGAGACTTCGTAGTGACGGGTCAGGTCGCGGGCGGTAAGTACGACGGCCATTACGCCACCTCCTGGTTCAGCGGGTAGAAGCAGCGGGCAAGGCTGTGGCTTTTCGGGTCAAGGCCGGGACGCTGGGCGCGGCAGTTGTCCTGCACGTACGGGCAGCGCGGCGACAGCAGGCAACCTTGCGGACGGTCGTAACGACCCGGGACGATGCCCGGCAACGTCGACAGGCGTGAGGCGCCGAGGCTGTGCTCGGGAATCGCCTTGAGCAGGGCTTCGCTGTATGGGTGCGCCGGGATGTCGAACAGTTGCGGCACCTGGCCGACTTCCACGGCCTGGCCGGCATACATCACGCAGACGCGCTGAGCGGTTTCGGCGACGACGGCGAGGTCGTGAGTGATCAGCACCAGGCCCATGTTCTGTTCTTTCTGCAGCGCCAGCAGCAGATCCATGATCTGCGCCTGAATCGTCACGTCGAGCGCGGTGGTCGGTTCGTCGGCGATCAGCAGTTTCGGCTCGCCGGCAATCGCCATGGCGATCGCGACGCGCTGGCTCATGCCACCGGAGAGTTGATGCGGGTAGGCGTCCATACGGCTGGCGGCGCCCGGGATTTCAACTTTTTCCAGCAGCTCGATCGCACGCTTGCGCGCTTGCTTGCCGGACATTTTCAGGTGCAGGCGCAGCACTTCTTCGATCTGGAAACCGACGGTGTAGCTCGGGTTCAGCGCGGTCATCGGGTCCTGGAAAACCATCGACAGGTCTTTGCCGACGATCTGCCGACGCTGACGGTTGCTCAGCTTGAGCATGTCCTTGCCGTCGAAGCTGAGCGAATCGGCGGTGACGATGCCGGGATGCTCGATCAGGCCCATCAGCGCCATCATGGTCACGGATTTACCCGAACCCGACTCGCCCACGATGGCCAGCACTTCGCCTTTGTCGACTTTCAGGTCGAGGCCATCGACCACCGGAGTAGCGTTCTTGTCGCCGAAGCGGACGTTGAGATTCTTGATTTCTAGCAGTGACATGGGAATCTCCTCAGGCGGCGTTCTTGAGTTTCGGGTCCAGCGCATCGCGCAGGCCGTCGCCCATCAAGTTGATTGCCAGCACGCTGAGCAAAATGGTCAAGCCAGGCAGACTGACTACCCACCAGGCGCGTTCGATGTAGTCGCGGGCCGAGGCCAGCATGGTGCCCCACTCAGGGGTTGGCGGTTGTACGCCGAGGCCGAGGAAGCCCAGTGCGGCGGCATCGAGGATCGCCGACGAGAAGCTCAGGGTCGCCTGCACGATCAGCGGCGCCATGCAGTTAGGCAGCACGGTGATGAACATCAGACGCGGCAGACCGGCACCGGCCAGACGCGCAGCAGTGACGTAGTCGCGGTTCAGTTCGCCCATTACCGCGGCACGGGTCAGACGCACGTAGGACGGCAGCGAAACCACGGCAATCGCGATCACGGTGTTGATCAGGCCAGGGCCGAGGATGGCGACGATCGCCACGGCCAGCAGCAGCGACGGCAGGGCCAACATGATGTCCATCAGACGCATGATGGTCGGGCCGATCATCTTCGGGAAGAACCCGGCGAACAGACCGAGCAGGATCCCCGGAATCAGCGACATCACCACCGACGACAAACCGATCAGCAGCGACAGGCGCGAGCCCTGGATCAGGCGCGAGAGCAGGTCACGGCCGAGTTCATCGGTACCGAGCAGGAACTGCATCTGCCCGCCTTCGAGCCACGCCGGTGGTGTCAGCAGGAAGTCGCGGTATTGCTCGCTCGGGTCATGCGGCGCAACCCACGGCGCGAAGATCGCGCAGAAAATGATCAGCAGCATGAACAGCAGGCCGGCAACGGCGCCCTTGTTTTTCGCGAAGGCTTGCCAGAATTCTTTGTACGGTGACGGGTACAGCAGGCTTTGATCCACGGCGGACGTGGCGGTGGCTACTGAGGATGTTGGAGTGCTCATGGTATGGACCTCAGCGCTGATGACGGATGCGTGGGTTGGCAAAGCCGTAGAGGATGTCCACTACGAAGTTGACCAGGATCACCAGGCAGGCGATTAACAGGATGCCGTTTTGCACCACCGGATAGTCCCGGGCGCCGATGGCTTCGATCAGCCATTTGCCGATGCCGGGCCAGGAGAAGATGGTTTCGGTCAGAACCGCACCGGCGAGCAGCGTGCCGACCTGCAGACCGACCACGGTCAGTACCGGAATCAGCGCGTTGCGCAGACCGTGGACAAACACCACGCGCGACGGCGACAGGCCTTTGGCCTTGGCGGTGCGGATGTAGTCTTCACGCAATACTTCGAGCATCGACGAACGGGTCATCCGCGCGATCACCGCCAGCGGAATGGTGCCGAGGACGATGGCCGGCAGGATCAGGTGATGCAGCGCATCGAAGAACGCGCCGACGTCATCGGCCAGCAGCGTGTCGATCAGCATGAAGCCGGTTTTCGGCTCGATGTCATACAGCAGGTCGATGCGCCCGGAGACCGGCGTCCAGCCCAGGCTCACCGAAAAGAACATGATCAGGATCAGGCCCCACCAGAAGATCGGCATCGAATAGCCCGCGAGGGAGATGCCCATCACCCCGTGATCGAACAGCGATCCTCGTTTGAGTGCCGCGATTACCCCGGCCAGAAGCCCAAGGATGCCGGCGAACAGCAGGGCGGCCATGGACAGTTCCAGGGTCGCCGGGAAGAGGGAGGTGAATTCGGTCCAGACGCTCTCACGCGTACGCAGTGATTCGCCGAGATCGCCTTGGGCCAGTTTGCCGATGTAGTCCAGGTATTGGGCGTACAGCGGTTTGTTCAGACCGAGGCGTTCCATTGCCTGAGCGTGCATTTCGGGGTCGACCCGACGTTCGCCCATCATCACTTCCACGGGGTCGCCCGGAATCATGCGAATCAACGCGAAAGTCAGCAAGGTGATGCCGAAAAACGTGGGGATCAACAACCCCAGTCGGCGGGCAATAAAACTAAACATCTTGTGTGGTACCTCATCAGCCGGTTAGGCGTGTCCGGCGTCCCTCAGGTCAGGGACGCCGGGCGTTTCTTATCTACTTCACCTGGGTGGTGGCGAAGTTATTGGTGGTGAGAGGGCTGATGTGGTAGCCCTCTACATTTTTGCGCATTGCGGTAAACATCCGAGTATGGGCCATGCTGATCCATGGCTGGTCCTGATTAAACAGCACTTGTGCCTGTTCGTAGAGCGCGGCGCGTTCGGCCGGATCTACTTTAGCCCGTGCTTCATCCAGCAGCGCCTGGAATTTCTCGTTGCACCAGCGCGCGTAGTTTTCGCCGTTCTTGGCCGCCTCGCAACTGAGCATAGGCGTCAGGAAGTTATCCGGGTCGCCGTTGTCGCCCGCCCATCCGGCCGACACCATGTCGTGCTCGCCGGCCTTGGCGCGTTTGAGCATTTCGCCCCATTCCATCACGCGAATGTCGATCTTGATCCCGACTTTCGCCAGGTCAGCCTGCATCATCTGCGCGCCAAGCATCGGGTTGGGGTTGGTCGGACCGCCGCCGTTGCGAGTGAACAGGGTAAACACGGTGCCTTCCGGTACGCCGGCTTCCTTGAGCAGCTTGCGCGCGGCGTCGAGGTCGCGTGGCGGGTTTTTCAGGTCGTGGTTATAACCCAGCAAGGTCGGCGGGTACGGGTTGACCGCGACCGACGCGTTGCCTTTGCCGAACAGCGCGTTGACATAGGCTTCCTTGTCGAAAGCAATGTCGATGGCTTTACGCACACGCACGTCGCTCATGTATTTGTGCTGGGTGTTCATGGCGATGTACGAAACGGTCATCGCGTCCAGTTCGTCGACTTTCAGGTTGCTGTCTTTCTTGATGCTTGGAATGTCGTCCGGCTTCGGGTACAGGGCAATCTGGCACTCGTTGGCCTTGAGCTTCTGCAGGCGTACGTTGTTGTCGGTAGCGATCGCCAGGATCAGCGCGTCGGCCGGTGGCTTGCCGCGGAAGTAGTCCGGGTTGGCCTTGAAGCGCACCTGCGCATCCTTGGCGTAACGCTGGAAGATGAACGGGCCGGTGCCGATCGGCTTGTTGTTCAGATCACCAGTCTTGTTGGCCTTGAGCAACTGGTCGGCGTATTCGGCCGGGTAGATCGACGAGAACGCCATGGCGATGTCGGCCAGGAACGGCGCTTCACGGCGGGTCAGGGTGAACTTGACCGTGTTGTCGTCGACTTTCTCGACGCTTTTGAGCAGTTCCTTGAAGCCCATGCTTTCAAAGTACGGGAAGCCCACGCTCGACAGTTTGTGCCACGGGTGATTCGAGTCCAGCTGACGCTGGAAGCTCCAGACCACGTCGTCGGCGTTCATGTCGCGAGTCGGCTTGAAGTATTCGGTGGTGTGAAACTTGACGCCTTTGCGCAGATGGAACGTGTAGGTCAGACCGTCTTCGCTGATGTCCCAGGACTCGGCGAGTGCCGGAATCACTTCGGTGGTGCCGGGCTTGAAGTCGGCCAAGCGGTTGAAGATGGTTTCGGCCACAGCATCCGCCGTGACTGCAGTCGTGTACTGGACCATATCGAAGCCTTCCGGGCTGGCTTCGGTGCAGACCACCAAGGGTTTGGCCGAGACGCCAACAGCGACACTCAGCAACGCAGCCGCGATGGCCGCACGTAGGGGAAGCATTTTCATCGATAACCCTCTGCAATCGGTTGAAGACAGAAAACCGAACGGCCGACTCATCATGAGTCAGCCGTCGGTTGGCGTTTTACAGAATGTTGAATGGAATCGTGGTCACGAGACGGAACTCGTTGATGCTGCCGTCCGCCTGGTTTTCGCTGGCGCGGTGCGCGGTGTAAGTGCCGCGAATCGTTGTCGCTTTGAGCGGGCCGCTCTGTACCGCGTAGGTTGCACCGACGCCGTATTCATAGTGGTGCTCGCCGTCCATCGCCTGCACGCCGTCATAGCCGCCACCCTTGTAGTGAGTGCCGTCAATGCCCCAGCCGCGCGCCTGGTAGATGTTGAATTTCAGGCCCGGTACACCGTATTCGGCCATGTTGATGCCGTAGGAAACCTGAAAGGATTTCTCGTTCGGGCCGTTGAAGTCCGAGAGCAGGGAGTTGGCCAGGTAGATACCGTTGGTTTCGTGCAGGTAGTCGAAGTACTCGTTACCGTTCACTTCCTGATACGAGAAGGTCAGGGTATGCGCCAAGTGGGTCAGGCCGAACGACAGCGAGTAGGTGTCGTTGTCGATGTCGCCCAGCAGCTTTTTACCTTCGTCGACGGTCTTGTAGTAGTTCAGGCCGGTGGTCAGGCTGAGGATCGAGCTGTCACCCAATACGTGGGTGGCGCCGAAGTAGTACTGGTTCCACAGGTCTTCGGCCTGGGTACCCCACAGGCTGGTGGTCAGGCTGGCAAACGGCTGGTACGAGATACCGGCGGTGTTGACGTGGTCGGCTTCGGCGTTGATGTCGCCGTACTCGGAGCGGAACTTGCTCAGGCTTTCTTCGGTACGTGGCGAGACGCGGTCGAAGGTGGCCAGGTCGAATGCCAGGTTGTTCAGCTCTTCGCTGTGGATCGCGATACCTTCGAAGCTCGATGGCAGCGGACGGTTGCCGATCACGTCGACCTGCGGGCTGCTGAAGTTCATGCGGCCGGCGGTCAGGGTGGTGTTGGAGATGCGTGCCTTGACGTTGGCCAGGCCCAGCTTGCTCCACTGGCCGACAGCGTCGCCGCCTTCGCGGGTCAGGGTACGGTTGTTGCCGGCGCCAGGACGGGTGCCCGGTGCGCCACCATTATTGGCAGCGAGGTTCTCGCGGTCACGCTCCAGGGCGATGGCGTTGTATGCGGCCACTTCGGTGCTGAAGCCGACCGTACCTTCGGTGAAACCCGAGTTGTACTTGATGATCGTGCCTTGCACCCAGTTGATGCGACGGTCGGTTTCGTTGGATTGACCGTTCTTGCGGTAAGCGAACTTGCCGCCGCGCTTGAGTTGTTCGTTGGCGTACCAGTTACGGGTCGAACCGCTGATCGATTGCCCTTCGAGGAAACCGGTGGCTTCGGCCTGGGCGCTCTTTTCGTTGACGGTCACTGGCGTGAACGCCTGGCTTTGGTTTTCCGCATAAGCCGTGGCGGTGATGCTGCTGATGGCCAGGGCCAGTATCGCGGTGCTGCTCAGTTTCATGGGTGAAGCTCCTTTACTTTCTTTTTATCCCGGCTTTTTTTGGTAGACCGGTTATTGGTTTAGAACTCGTTCACACATCGCAAACGTTTGCAAAAGGCCGGATTGGCGAATTTCGGCAAAGCGCTTGCGTGAAGGGAGTAGACGGCTCCCCTCAGCATTGCGGCTAATCGGTGGGTTTAATCGATACTGACGCCCGAAAATACGTTGCGGCCGAACGGGCTGACTTTGAAGCCCTCGACCTTGGCGCTTAATGGCTGGTTGACTGTCGAGTGGGCGACAGGCGTGATCGGCACTTGCTGTTTAAGCAATTGCTGGGCCTGTTTATAAAGCACGGTGCGCTGCTCGCGGTCGGTAACGACCTTGGCCTGCTTGATCAGCTTGTCGTACGCCGGATCGCACCACATGGAATAGTTGTTGCCGCCAATCGCGTCGCAGCTGTAGAGGGTGCCGAGCCAGTTGTCCGGGTCCCCATTGTCGCCGGTCCAGCCGATCAGGCTGACGTCGTGTTCGCCATTCTTGGTGCGCTTGATGTACTCGCCCCATTCATAGCTGACGATCTTCACTTTCAGACCGATCTTCGCCCAGTCGGCCTGGAGCATTTCGGCCATCAGTTTCGCGTTCGGGTTGTACGGGCGTTGCACCGGCATTGCCCACAGAGTGATCTCGGTGCCTTCTTTTACGCCGGCAGCCTTGAGCAGCTCCTTGGCTTTTTCCGGGTTGTACGCCGCGTCCTTGACGGTGTCGTCGTAGGACCACTGGGTCGGTGGCATCGCGTTGACGGCCAGTTGACCGGCGCCTTGATAAACAGCGTTGAGAATCCCCTGTTTATTCACCGCCATGTCCAGCGCCTGGCGCACTTCGAGCTGGTCGAAAGGCTTGTGGCGGACGTTGTAGGCGATGTAGCCGAGGTTGAAGCCGGGCTTGGAGATCAGTTGCAGTTTCGGGTCGGCCTTCAGCGCTTCGACATCGGCCGGACGCGGATGCAGGGTGATCTGGCATTCGCCGGCCTTGAGCTTCTGCACCCGCACCGAAGCGTCGGTGTTGATCGCGAAGATCAGGTTGTCGAGCTTGACCCGGCTCGGGTCCCAGTACTGTTTATTGCCTGTGTAACGGATGTTCGAATCTTTCTGATAACTCTTGAACACGAACGGCCCGGTGCCAATCGGTTTCTGGTTGATGTCGCTCGGCTTGCCTTCGGCCAGCAGCTTGTCGGCGTATTCGGCGGACAGAATCGAGGCGAAGCTCATGGCGATGTTCTGGATGAACGCGGCGTCGACGCTGTTGAGCGTGAACTCCACGGTCAATGGCCCGGTCTTTTCGACCTTGGCGATGTTCTTGTTCAGGCTCATCCCGTTGAAATACGGGAATTCGGTCGGGTAAGCCTTACGAAACGGCTGTTGCGCATCAAGCATGCGATTAAACGTGAACAGCACGTCGTCGGCGTTGAAGTCGCGGGTTGGCTTGAAATAAGGAGTCGTATGAAATTTCACACCTTCACGCAGGTGAAAGGTGTATTTCAGACCATCCTCGGAAATATCCCACGTGGTTGCCAGGCCAGGTACGACATTGGTCGCGCCTTTTTCGAACTCGACCAGGCGGTTATACAGCGGTTCGGCGGCGTCGTTATCGGTGGCCGTCGTGTATTGCGCGGTATCGAAACCCGCCGGGCTGCCTTCCGAGCAGAACACCAGGCTTTTTGGTGCGGCGAAACTGGCGGACGACGCGGCCAACAGGCCGGCGCCCAGCAATGCGGAAAACTTCAAGGTATGGCGCATGACGCTCCCTCTTTTTTTAGTGGTGTTCAATGCGCCGTCGTCTCATCCACAGACGTTCAGGCAACATTGAGCTCAAACCATGGCGTACGGCAAACCGGTGGCCCACGCAGACACTGGTCAGTACGCGACGGTAGGCACCGTGCTTCTGGCAGTAAATACGTAAAAGCCTTAATGCTCGTAGGAAAAGTCGACGCGCCTATACCGAAGCAATCATCTACTACGGATTTGGGTGTAGGCCTTTTCCTGTTTGCCCGGTAGAAAAAGCAACGGCGACGTCAGAAACGCCGCCGTTGCAATGCCTCACTTGCTGACGCTGACGCCGTAGAAAGAATTCAAGCCAAATGGGCTGATCTTGAAATCCTGCACGTTGGCGCGCATGGGTTGGTACACCGTCGAGTGAGCGATAGGTGTCATGGGGACTGCATCTTTGAGGACGTGTTGCGCCTGTTTGTACAGTTCGGTGCGCTTGCCCTGATCGGTCGTGCGTTTGGCTTCTTTCACCAGACCGTCGAACTTCTTGTCGCACCACTTGGAGAAGTTGTTGCCGCTGAGCGAGTCGCAGCCGAACAGCACGTTCAGCCAGTTGTCCGGATCACCATTGTCACCGCTCCAGCCAATGATCATGGCCTGGTTCTCGCCACCTTTGGAACGCTTGATGTACTCGCCCCATTCGTAGCTGGTGATCTTCACTTTCAAGCCGATCTTGGCCCAGTCGGACTGGAGCATTTCGGCCATCAGCTTGGCGTTCGGGTTGTATGGGCGCTGTACCGGCATCGCCCACAGCACGATTTCGGTACCCTCCTTGACGCCGGCTTCCTTGAGCAGCTGTTTGGCTTTTTCAGGGTCGTACTTGGTGTCTTTGATGGTGGTGTCGTAAGACCACTGGGTCGGCGGCATGGCGTTGACAGCCAGTTGGCCCGCGCCCTGATAAACCGAATCGATGATCTGCGGCTTGTTCACCGCCATGTCCAGCGCCTGACGTACGCGCAGGTCAGCCAACGGGTTGGCTTCGTTGCTGCCCTTGACCTTGTCCATCACGTTGTAGGCGATGTAGCCCAGGTTGAAACCGGCCTGATCCGGCATCTTCAGCGCTTTGTCTTCTTTCAGCGCCTTGAGGTCGGCCGGACGCGGGAACAGGGTGACCTGGCACTCGTTCTTTTTCAGTTTCTGGATACGCACCGACGGGTCGGTGGTGATGGCGAAGATCAGGTTGTCGATCTTCACGTCTTCAGGCTTCCAGTAATCCTTGTTGCCGGTGTAACGGATGTTGGAATCTTTCTGGTAGCTCTTGAATACGAACGGACCAGTGCCGATCGGCTTCTGGTTGATGTCGGCGGCTTTGCCATCCTTGAGCAGTTGGGCCGCGTATTCGGCGGACTGCACGGAAGCGAAGCTCATCGCCAGGTTCTGGATGAACGCAGCATCGACTTCTTTCAACGTGAACTTGACGGTGTGGTCGTCGACTTTATCGATCTTGGTGATGTTGGTGTCCATCCCCATGTCGGTGAAGTACGGGAATTCGGTCGGGTACGCCTTACGGAAAGGGTCGTCCTTGTTGATCATGCGGTTGAAAGTGAACAGCACGTCGTCGGCGTTGAATTCACGAGTCGGCTTGAAGTACGGCGTGGTGTGGAACTTGACGCCTTCGCGCAGATGGAAGGTGTACGTCAGGCCGTCATCGGAAATGTCCCACTTGGTTGCCAGACCAGGAATCACAGCGGTGCCGCCGCGCTCGAACTGGGTCAGACGGTTGAACATGGTTTCGGCTGAGGCGTCGAAGTCGGTTCCGGTGGTGTACTGGCCTGGATCGAAACCGGCCGGGCTGCCTTCGGAGCAGAACACCAGGTTAGTCGCAGCGGATGCGAACGGTGCGGAGGCTAACAAGCCTGCGCCGACTAAAAACGGAATGACCGCGTGTTTAAGCATGTTGGCCTCATGATTTGTTGTCATTTTTTAGTAGTGAGGTACGACCTCGTGAGTCGTGCCTGCGGATACTTATGCAGGGGCCATACCCAATGCAAGATCCAGAGCGGTCGGCGGCGTCAAAGCGTGGCACGAACGTACCTTAATGTCGCATCCGTGTAACTTCTGACGCATTTGACCGTTTGCGGACGGTTTTTACGGTGCAAATCGAGCCCCAAAACAGTGCGCTGGTCACGTTGTGCGCGCTGCGTTGGGGCTCGGTGTTACCTATTTATACCCACGCCATAGAAGGGGGTGAGACCGAACGGGCTGATACGGAAATCAGTGACTTCCTTGCGCAGCGGCTGGAACACCGTTGAATTGGCAATCGGCGTGATTGGCACTTGTTGTTTAAGGATCAGTTGCGCCTGTTGATACAGCTTGATCCGTTGCGCTTTATCGGTGGCGACTTTGGCTTGCTGAACGAGCTTGTCGTAGGCCGGATCACACCATTTGGCATAATTGCTGCCCTTCACAGCGGCGCAGCTGTAGAGCACGCCGAGCCAGTTGTCCGGGTCGCCGTTGTCGCCGGTCCAGCCGTAGATCATCGCGTCGTGCTCGCCGTTTTTCGCGCGTTTGATGTACTCGCCCCACTCGTAGCTGACGATGTTGGCCTTGATGCCGATTTTCGCCCAGTCCTGCTGGATCATCTGCGCCGACATGCGTGCATTCGGGTTCGATGCGCGCTGCACTGTCATCGCCCAGAGGTTGATGGTTGTACCCGGCGCAACCCCTGCTTCTTTCAGTAGCACCCGGGCTTTTTCCGGGTCATATGGCGCGTCCTTGATGTTCGAATCGTACGACCATTGCGCGGGGGGCAAGGCGTTGTGTGCCAACTGGCCGGCACTCTGGTAAACGGCCTTGATGATCGCCGGTTTATCGATAGCCATGTCCAGCGCCTGACGCACCTTGAGCTGGTCCAGTGGTGGATGAGTGGTGTTGTAGGCGAGGAAACCGAGGTTGAAGCCGGGCTGCTTGAGCACGCGCAGGTTCGGGTCTTTTTCCATCACTTCGATATCGGCGGGGCGCGGGTAGCCGCTGACCTGGCATTCACCGGCCTTGAGTTTCTGCAGGCGTACGGCCGCGTCCGGGGTGATCGAGAAGATCAGGTTATCGATTTTGACGTCTTCGGGTTTCCAGTAGGTCTTGTTCGCGACGTAGCGGATCTGCGAATCCTTCTGGTAACGCTTGAACACGAACGGGCCGGTGCCGATGGGTTTCTGGTTAAGGTCGGCGGCTTTGCCTTGCTTCAACAGCTGCGCGGCGTATTCGGCCGATTGCACCGAGGCGAAGCTCATGGCGAGGTTCTGCACGAAGGCGGCGTCGACGTTGTTGAGGTTGAACCGCACGCTGTGCTCGTCGATTTTCTCCACCGATTTGATCGTGGTGTTCAGGCCCATGTCGGTGAAGTACGGGGACTCGGCGGGGTAGGCCTTGCGGAAGGCGTTAGCCGGGTCGAGCAGGCGCTGGAAGGTGAACAGGACGTCGTCGGCGTTGAAGTC
This sequence comes from Pseudomonas sp. R1-1, assembly GCF_051132135.1. Classification (NCBI taxonomy): domain Bacteria; kingdom Pseudomonadati; phylum Pseudomonadota; class Gammaproteobacteria; order Pseudomonadales; family Pseudomonadaceae; genus Pseudomonas; species Pseudomonas sp. R1-1. The sequence continues at coordinate 5,244,183 of NZ_CP071663.1, read as the reverse complement.
GCGGGTCGGGGTGAAGTAGTCGGTGCTGTGGAATTTCACCCCTTCGCGCAGGTGGAAGGTGTATTGCAGGCCGTCGCTGGAAACATCCCATTTTGTCGCCAGGCCGGGTTCGATCTCGGTGCCGCCGCGCTGGAATTGGGTGAGGCGGTTGAAGACGGTTTCGGCGGAGGCGTCGAAGTCGGTGCCGCTGGTGTATTGGCTCGGGTCGAAGCCGGCGGGGCTGGCTTCGGAGCAGTAGACCAGGGTGGTGGCGGCGTGTGTGATCGGGGCTATGGCCGTTAGTGCGAGGGTGATCAGTAGTGGTTTGAGGGTGAATCTTGGCATGGAGTCCCCGGGGATTTGCTGGTTATGTTTTTCAGGGTAGCGGGGATTTGGGGGGCTTCGGAAATATCGTTTTTTGTGTTGGGGTGTCTGTCTCGGCATATAGAGGCTTGGTTTGGGGGTATATCCGTTGCTTCGGGTGGTGCGGCTGGCGGTTTCGCCCTTACGGCGAGTCCCTTTTTCAGACGCCAAAAAGGAACCAAAAGGCTTTGCTCCTACGTACGGCCCTCGCAGGCTCGGGTCCCTTCGCTGCGGGACCGATCCGGGCGCAGCGGCTACGGTTTGCTGCGCTGCACCTCCTTCCGCTGTGTCTGGCTGCGCCAGACGGTCGCTGCGCTCCCACGCCCGGATCGATCCCTCCACTCAGCCTTCCGACGTCGCCGGTGACGCAAGATCAAAAGCAGGCGAGCTGGCACTCGGCCTATTGAGTGGTGAGAAGCGACGCATGGCTTGGGATTTTCGGTGGATTCGCCCCTCACCCCAGCACTCTCCCCCAGGAGAGGGAGCCGATTCGTGGGCCATTCAAAACCTGAGTTCGACTCGGTATTTCAGGTCAGCGTACCTTTCGCATCCACCGCGGTCAGTCCCCTCTCCCTCCGGGAGAGGGCTAGGGTGAGGGATGGCTTTTGGCTGTTTAAAGCTGTGTCAGATAACCAGAACCTTCCCACAAGGTTTTCAGGTTGTCCGTCGGACGCTCGCTCTCTAGGCTCTGGGTGTCGCTGAATGTTCAGTGATCGGGTGTGAGAACCCGCTGAGCTTGAAACTAGCACCAGTAAGACCATAATTGCGGCCGGCTTATCAGCTGTCGTATGCCTTATGGCGGCTGTGTGCGGGCAGACTTCGGTCTGGCCGGTTTTCTGCTCACCGGTTTCTCACTCCGCACATAGCTGCCACCCTTCGCCACGTGAGAAATGGCTAAGGGCGGCTCGAATTACGAGCAGATTTTTATGAAAGATAAAATTGTCCCCGATCCACCGCTTGACCCGCAATCCCTCTCGAAGACGCCATCCGCGCCGACAATCAAATCAAGAACCGCGAAGCCATCAAGCGCGCCCTCCATTTCTATCTCTGCACTCCACCCAGCAAACCCCACCCGCCCAGCACGATGTTTCTAATCCAGCCCGATATCGATACCGAAAGCCTGCTGGCTCACGCCTGCGAATCCCTTGCTTCAGCGAACACGCTGGCCAGCGATTTCGCCGATCAGCTCGGTCGTCCGCAGCGCAATACGGCGCTGGCGATTCAGCAGATCATCATGCTGGCGGAGCTGGCGGTGAATCGGGCGCTGGATCGGGTTGATCCGCAGGCTTGAGACCGCGTCATCGTTGTTCGCGAGCAGGTGGAATGCATTTCAAACTGTGGGAGCGAGCCTGCTCGCGAAGGCGGCGGAACATTCACCACAAATCCCCGGCATAAAAAAACCGCCGATCATTCACCGATCGGCGGTTTTGCATTCAGCTCGCTTCAATTCACTGCATCACCACTTCAATCGAGCCATCGGCGGTCATGCTGACCCGGCTGGTGCCGGCTTCGACTTCTGGGGTTACCGGGGCTGAATCCATGGCGGCAGCTTTCATCATCATCGGGGCGCGCAGGTACGGTTGTGGGTAACCGTTGCTGTTGAGGTTCAGGTTGACGATTTTGTAGCCTTTGCCGCCCAGGGCGTCGGTGGCCAGTTGTGCGCGGGCCTTGAAGGCGGTGACGGCTTCTTTGAGCAACTGGTCTTCGCTGGCCTTGCGGGTCGGGTCGGCGATGGCGAAGTCCATGCCGCCCATTTTCAGGTCGGTCAGCAGCTCGCCAGTGAGTTTCGACAGGGCGGCGAAGTCGGTGCTTTCCAGGCGCAGTTCGGCGCGTTCGCGCCAGCCGGTGATTTTCTGGCCCTTGGTGTCGTAGATCGGGTAGCTGTTGCGGCTGCCCGTGCGCAAGGTGACGTCCTTGACTTGCTTGGCCTGGGCTGTTGCCTTGTTCATCGTGGTGCTGATGGCGGCGGCGAGTTTGGCCGGGTCGGTGTTCTGGTCTTCGGTATAGAGCGTCACGATCATCTGATCGCGGGCCACTTCCTGGCTGACTTCGGCGCGCAGGGAAATCTGGTTGTAATGCAGCTCATCGGCGGCCAGGGCCGGAAGGCTGGCGATGCTGCCGACGGTCAGGGCGAGAAGGGCGGCGCTGCGGCGAACTGTGTGCATGAAAGCTCCTTGAGGGGGCGCAGGTGTTGGTTCGAGCCTGCGTGAACCATCAGACTCTAACTTTTATGCTCCGGTTCGCCCAGTTACAACTTCTATACAGATGGCCGGGGCTGCTGCGCAGCCCTTTGCGAGCAGGCTCGCTCCCACCTTTGAAATGCGTTCCCCCTGTGGGAGCCAGCCTGCTGGCGATGAGGGCCTCACAACCGGCAAAGATCTTTTCGCCATGTGGTCGTTTGCCGCACTTTCGCCTCTGGACCCCGCGCCTTGGTTATACTCCCTGCGATCCGCCTGGAGCGCTCATCAGGAGAGCTCATGCTCGCCCCCGTACAACTGACTTCCGCCACTCGCCAGAACCTCTGGCGGCTGACTTTCATCCGCACCCTGGTGCTCGCCGCGCAGGCCGGTTCCGTTGGCCTGGCGTATTGGCTGCAATTGTTGCCGTTGCCGTGGGTGCAACTGGCGATGACCCTCGGCTGCTCGACCTTGCTTTGTGTATTCACCGCCGTGCGCCTGCGCACGTCGTGGCCGGTGACTGAGCTTGAATATGCGCTGCAACTGGCCTGCGATCTGGTGATCCACAGTGCGCTGCTGTATTTCTCCGGCGGCTCGACCAACCCGTTCGTTTCCTATTATCTGGTGCCGCTGACCATCGCGGCGGTGACGCTGCCGTGGCGCTATTCGGTGATCCTGTCGGGCATTGCGCTGGCGCTGTACACGGTGATGCTGACGCGTTTCTATCCGCTGGAAACCTTGCCGGTGGCCCGCGAGAATCTGCAGATCTACGGCATGTGGCTGAGCTTCGCGCTGGCGGCGGCGGTGATTACCTTTTTCGCTGCGCGCATGGCTGAAGAGCTGCGTCGGCAAGAAGAATTGCGCGCGATTCGCCGTGAAGAAGGCCTGCGCGATCAGCAATTGCTCGCGGTCGCCACTCAGGCCGCAGGGGCTGCCCATGAACTTGGCACGCCGCTGGCGACCATGAGTGTTTTGCTCAAGGAAATGCAGCAGGACCATCCCGATCCGATGTTGCAGGACGATCTGAAGGTGCTGCAGGATCAGGTCAAGTTGTGCAAGGAAACCTTGCAGCAGCTGGTCCGTGCCGCCGAGGCCAACCGGCGTCTGGCGGTGGAGATGCAGGACGTTACCGACTGGCTCGACGAAGCGTTGAACCGTTGGCACTTGATGCGCCCGGAGGCCAGTTATCGCTTCCAGCGTCTTGGCCAGGGCAGTGTGCCGCGCATGGCGCCGCCGCCGGATCTGACCCAGGCGCTGCTCAATCTGCTGAACAATGCCGCCGACGCCTGCCCGGATAACCTCCAGGTCACCCTGGATTGGGATGCGGAAACGCTGACCATCAGCATTCGCGACCACGGCGCCGGTGTGCCGCTGGCCATTGCCGAGCAGATCGGCAAACCGTTTTTTACCACCAAGGGCAAAGGTTTCGGCCTGGGCCTGTTTTTGAGCAAGGCCAGCGTGACACGCGCCGGCGGCTCAGTGAAACTCTATAGTCATGAGGAAGGCGGCACGCTCACCGAGCTGCGCCTGCCCCACGGCGCCCGAGGAGACCTAACATGAGTGACGAAATCCAAGTCGAAGGCGAAGAACTGCCGCATTTGCTGCTGGTCGATGACGACGCGACCTTCACCCGCGTGATGGCACGCGCCATGGCCCGCCGTGGCTTTCGCGTCAGCACCGCCGGTTCCGCCGAAGAAGGCCTGACCATCGCCCAGGCCGATCTGCCGGATTACGCCGCGCTCGACCTGAAAATGGACGGTGACTCCGGTCTGGTGCTGCTGCCCAAGCTGCTGGAGCTGGACCCGGAAATGCGCGTGGTGATCCTCACCGGTTATTCGAGCATTGCCACTGCGGTCGAGGCGATCAAGCGCGGTGCCTGCAATTACCTGTGCAAACCGGCCGACGCTGACGACGTGCTGGCCGCGTTGCTGTCCGAGCACGCCGACCTTGACAGTCTGGTGCCGGAAAACCCGATGTCGGTCGACCGCCTGCAGTGGGAGCACATCCAGCGCGTGCTCACCGAACACGAAGGCAACATCTCCGCCACTGCCCGCGCCTTGGGCATGCACCGCCGCACCCTGCAGCGCAAACTGCAGAAGCGCCCGGTTCGTCGCTGAACCTGCGCTGAACGACTATCGCCAGCCCTCGCGATGAAACGCACCGATCATCTATGATCGGTGCGTGTCTGTTCTTATCTTTATCGAGCCTTATCCATGAATCAGAACGCTGAATATTCCGCGGTCAACGATGCTGTGCGCGGGCAGTTTTTTCGCAAGGTCTGGGCGATGACCACGCCTTATTGGCGCAGTGAAGAGAAGGGCAAGGCCTGGACGTTGCTGATTGCCGTGATTGCGCTGACGTTGTTCAGCGTGGCCATCTCGGTGTGGATCAACAGTTGGTACAAGGACTTCTACAACGCCTTGCAGAAGAAGGACGAGGCGGCGTTCTGGCAGTTGATCCTGTATTTCTGCGGTATCGCTGCGGTGGCGATTCTGGGCGCGGTGTATCGCCTGTACCTGACGCAGATGCTGACTATCCGCTGGCGGGCGTGGCTGACCGAAAAGCACTTCAAGCGCTGGCTCGACCACAAGAACTATTACCAGCTGGAGCAGGGCGGTTATACGGATAACCCCGACCAGCGAATTTCCGAAGACCTCAATACTTACACGGCCAACACCCTGAGCCTGGGCCTCGGGCTGCTGCGCACGATTGTCAGCCTGGTGTCGTTCTCGATCATTTTGTGGGGCGTTTCGGGCAGCATCGAGGTCTTTGGTATCGAGATTCCCGGCTACATGTTCTGGTGTGCGCTGCTCTATGCGGCTGTCGGCAGTTGGCTGACGCACCTGATCGGTCGCCGCTTGATCGGTCTGAACAACCAGCAGCAACGCTTCGAGGCCGACCTGCGTTTCTCCATGGTGCGGGTGCGGGAAAACGCCGAAAGTATTGCGCTGTACAACGGCGAGCCGAATGAAAATCGCCGGTTGAGCAGCCGCTTCGGCCTGGTCTGGCACAACTTCTGGGACATCATGCGCGTGTCCAAGCGTCTGACGTTCTTCACCTCCGGCTACGGCCAGATCGCAATTATTTTCCCGTTTATCGTCGCGGCGCCGCGCTACCTGTCCGGCAAGATCGAACTGGGCGAGCTGATGCAAATCAACTCGGCGTTCGGCAACGTGCAGGAGAACTTCAGCTGGTTCATCACTGCCTACGCGGATCTGGCCGCGTGGCGCGCGACCTGTGATCGTCTGCTGAGCTTCCGTCAGGCCATGAGCGACAACGAAGAGCGGGCGCCAGCCATTGATGTGCAAAACCAGGGCAGCGAATTGCAGGTGCATAACCTCGGGCTGGATCTGGCCGACGGCCGTCATCTGTTGACCAGTGCCGACATGACCGTGGAACCGGGTGAGCGAGTGATGCTCAGCGGGCGTTCCGGCAGCGGCAAGTCGACGTTGCTGCGGGCGATGGGGCACTTGTGGCCGGCGGGGCATGGCAATATTCGCCTGCCAGCGGCGCGCTATCTGTTCCTGCCGCAGAAGCCTTATCTGCCGATCGGCACCTTGCGTGAGGCGCTGAGTTATCCACAACCGGGCGACTCTTACCCAACAGAGCGTTATGCCCAAGTGCTGGAAACATGTCGATTGCCGCATCTGGTCGGGCGGCTGGACGAAGCCAATCACTGGCAGCGGATGCTGTCGCCGGGCGAACAACAGCGCCTGGCCTTTGCCCGAGCGCTGCTCTATGCACCGCGATGGCTGTACATGGACGAAGCGACCTCGGCGATGGACGAAGAAGACGAAGCGACGTTGTACCAGGCGCTGATCGATCAGATTCCGGGGTTGAGTATCGTCAGTGTCGGCCATCGCAGCAGTCTGAAACGCTTCCATCCTCGGCATGTGCGGATCGATAGCGGGCATTTGGTCGAACAAACCGTAACGGCCTGACACCACGCATTCCCTGTAGGAGTGAGCCTGCTCGCGATAGCGGTATGACAGTCAAAGAGGTTGCCGACTGAACTGACGCCATCGCGAGCAGGCTCACTCCTACAAAGGGCATTGTGATCTGGGCGGTGATCGTACAACCCGCTTGAGCTATGATGGCCGCAAGCCGAACTTTCGAGACAAGATGCAGACCATGGAAAAGCTGATGGACACCCCGCGCCTACCGCGCAAGCGCCGCAGTCTGGCTCAGGAACTGGTGACGGTGCTGAGCGAGCAGATCCGTGACGGTCTGCTCAAGCGTGGCGACAAGTTGCCCACCGAGTCGGCGATCATGGAAGCCCATGGCGTCAGCCGCACCGTGGTGCGTGAAGCGATTTCCCGGCTGCAAGCCGCAGGTCAGGTGGAAACCCGCCACGGCATCGGCACCTTCGTGCTCGACACGCCTAGCCCGAGTGGTTTCCGTATCGACCCGGCGACCGTCGTCACCCTGCGTGACGTGCTGGCTATCCTCGAATTGCGCATCAGCCTCGAAGTCGAATCCGCCGGCCTCGCTGCGCAACGTCGCAGCCCGGAACAATTGGCGACCATGCGCGCCGCCCTTGATGCGTTGAACGAAAGCGCGTCCCACGCCAGTGATGCCGTGTCGTCAGACTTTGCTTTCCACCTGGAAATTGCATTGTCCACGGGCAACCGCTATTTCACCGACATCATGACGCACCTGGGCACCAGCATCATTCCGCGTACGCGGCTGAATTCGGCGCGCCTGGCCCATGATGATCAGCAGCACTACATGAGCCGCCTGAGTCGCGAACACGAAGAAATCTACGATGCGATTGCCCGGCAGGATTCCGATGCTGCGCGTGCGGCGATGCGGTTGCACCTGACCAACAGCCGCGAAAGACTGCGCCAGGCCCATGAAGAGGCACAGGCGCAGGGGTAGTGCCTAACGCACTATGGCAACTTTGAGCTCTGAAGACATGGCAGGGATTTGACCGTCTCGCGAGATGCTGTACCGCAACCGGGCATCTGCTCCCGCAGCGAGACCCTTCGAAAAATGATCCCTCTCAATTCCGAAGATAATCTCCTTGCCGACATCAGCGGAAGTCAGGACTTTCGAGTAATCCCATTGCTTGTTGCCGATGACAAGCATCAGTTTCACTTGGTCCCCTAGCGTGGCTCCTTCATAAGCAGGTACCACAGCGTCGGTCGGGTCTTTAATTGTGCTGACAGAGATAATGCCGTTTGCTGCTTCTGTCAGTGCTGGAGCGGGCAAAGGGGGGAGCGTTGCGTTAGTCATTGTCAACATCCTTTTGTTAAGTCTGATTTGACGAAATGCGGGAGCTTGTCTCGCGTATTCCATTTAAGGATCGCTAAACCTGCTGCCGCACCTGTAAGAAATACCAGTCCCGACCAACGGTCAAAACGTCAAACGCACAGTCCATCACGCCTCGATCCGCAACCTCAACGCCTGCGAATACGGCTCCATACTCGACTCATCGCGAAACTTGTAGCGCAGCTCCACCTCGCGGCCCAAATACGGTTGCAGCGCTTCTTTCGGCAGCTGCACTTCGATGTCGAACAGCTTTTCCATTTCATCCTCGGCGTCGTCCCAGGCGCCCGTGTCCACCTCATCACCCTCCCATTCAGGTTCTTCAGCATCGCTGCCGAGGATCGCGTAGACGGTCCAGTTCGCCGCGAAATCGCTGGAATCCGGAACCTGTACAGCGAGGATCTCCGGCAATTGCGAGAGCTGAAGCGTGACGCAGTCATCCTGAGCGGGGGCGGCATGAGAAAGGGTAGGGGCAGCAAAATGCATCGACATGACGGCTTCCTTTGAGTGGTCCGCCACGATCCTTCGTGGCAGTCGACGTACTTTACGAGCCGCTGGTCTCCTCAGAATTAAACGAATCCAGACCAGATATTTCAGACCTGGAAAGCGTCAAGCACGCACCTCATAGCCATTTCAAAACGCGCGAAGGCCAATCTTGTCCGACAAAAAATCGCTGCCAAAGATGAAATGCAGTTGACGGTTATCTTTTAAGTTGTACGATGACCTACAACTTCAGCCAAGGCTGAACGGTCCACTCACAATAAAACGTTGCTACCAGGGTGTTCGAATAATGAATCCACAAGAACTGAAGTCCATCCTCTCTGCCGGCCTGCTGTCGTTCCCGGTGACCGATTTCAACGCGCAAGGCGATTTCAACCGCGCGGGCTATATCAAACGCCTGGAATGGCTGGCTCCGTATGGCGCTTCGGCCCTGTTCGCAGCGGGCGGCACCGGTGAGTTCTTCTCCCTGGCCGCCAGCGAATATTCGGAAATCATCAAGACTGCCGTCGACACCTGCGCGACCAGCGTGCCAATCCTCGCCGGTGTGGGCGGTTCGACCCGTCAGGCCATCGAGTACGCTCAGGAAGCCGAGCGTCTGGGCGCCAAAGGCCTGCTGCTGCTGCCGCACTACCTGACCGAAGCGAGCCAGGACGGGGTTGCCGCTCACGTTGAAGCCGTGTGTAAATCGGTGAACATTGGCGTGGTCGTCTACAACCGCAACGTTTGCCGCCTCAACGCGCCGCTGCTGGAACGTCTGGCCGAGCGCTGCCCGAACCTGATCGGCTACAAGGATGGCCTGGGCGATATCGAGTTGATGGTGTCGATCCGTCGCCGCCTCGGTGATCGCTTCAGCTACCTCGGTGGTCTGCCGACCGCCGAAGTCTACGCCGCGGCCTACAAGGCCCTGGGCGTGCCGGTCTACTCTTCGGCGGTGTTCAACTTCATCCCGAAAACCGCGATGGACTTCTACCACGCGATTGCTCGTGAAGATCACGCCACTGTTGGCAAGATCATCGACGATTTCTTCCTGCCGTACCTGGACATCCGCAACCGCAAGGCCGGTTACGCCGTGAGCATCGTCAAGGCAGGTGCAAAAATCGCCGGCTATGACGCAGGTCCGGTGCGTGCGCCGCTGACCGACCTGACCGGCGAAGAGTACGACATGCTCGCCGCGCTGATCGACAAGCAAGGCGCGCAGTAACACCTGAGTAAAGCGAGGCCGCTGAGCAATCAGCGGCTTTTTGCGTAAAGGCTTTTAGAGTTGAGGGCTGCCCTGTGACAACAGCAAAACGCTACGACAACTACATCAACGGCGAGTGGGTCGCCGGTGCCGATTACTCGGCCAACATCAACCCGTCCGAATTGAGCGACAACATCGGCGACTACGCCAAGGCTGACCTGAACCAGGTCAACGCTGCCATCGACGCCGCCCGCGCGGCATTCCCGGCGTATTCCACTTCAGGCATTCAGGCCCGTCATGATTCGCTGGACAAAGTCGGCACCGAAATTCTCGCCCGTCGCGAAGAGCTCGGCACGCTGCTGGCTCGCGAAGAAGGCAAGACCCTGCCGGAAGCCATCGGCGAAGTGACTCGCGCCGGTAACATTTTCAAATTCTTTGCCGGTGAATGCCTGCGTCTGTCTGGCGATTACGTGCCGTCGGTACGCCCGGGCGTCAACGTTGAAGTCACTCGCGAAGCGCTGGGCGTGGTCGGTCTGATCACCCCGTGGAACTTCCCGATTGCCATCCCGGCGTGGAAGATTGCTCCGGCCTTGGCCTACGGCAACTGCGTGGTGCTCAAGCCTGCCGATCTGGTGCCGGGCTGCGCCTGGGCGCTGGCGGAAATCATCTCCCGCGCTGGCTTCCCGGCCGGCGTGTTCAACCTGGTAATGGGCAGCGGTCGCGTGGTTGGCGAGGCGTTGGTCAACAGCCCGAAAGTCGACGGCATCAGCTTCACCGGTTCGGTGGGCGTTGGTCGCCAGATCGCGGTCAACTGCGTTGCGCGCCAGGCCAAGGTTCAGCTGGAAATGGGCGGCAAGAATCCGCAGATCATTCTCGACGACGCCGACCTCAAGCAAGCGGTCGAGCTGTCGGTGCAGAGCGCCTTCTACTCCACTGGCCAACGTTGCACGGCGTCGAGCCGGCTGATCGTGACCGCTGGCATTCACGACAAGTTCGTTGAAGCGATGGCCGAGCGCATGAAGTCGATCAAGGTCGGCCACGCGCTGAAAGCCGGCACCGACATCGGTCCGGTGGTGTCCCAGGCGCAGCTTGAACAGGACATGAAGTACATCGACATCGGCCAGTCCGAAGGTGCACGTCTGGTCAGCGGCGGTGGTGTGGTGACCTGCGATACCGAAGGCTACTTCCTCGCGCCGACTTTGTTCGCCGACAGTGAAGCGTCGATGCGTATCAGCCGCGAAGAGATTTTCGGCCCAGTCGCCAACGTCGTGCGCGTGGCGGACTACGAAGCGGCATTGGCGATGGCCAACGATACCGAATTCGGTTTGTCGGCCGGCATCGCCACCACTTCGTTGAAGTACGCCAACCACTTCAAGCGCCATTCCCAGGCCGGGATGGTGATGGTCAACCTGCCGACCGCCGGTGTCGATTACCACGTACCGTTCGGTGGCCGTAAAGGCTCGTCCTACGGCTCGCGCGAGCAGGGGCGCTATGCGCAAGAGTTCTACACGGTCGTGAAAACCAGTTACATCGGCTCCTGACCCTGTGGGAGCTTGCCTGCAAGCGATGGCATCACCGCGGTGTGACTGAAACACCGCAGTGAGGCCATCGCCGGCAGGCCAGCTCCCACAAAAGCAAGACCAAAGAAGCTTCACCCCGCATAAAAATAATCAGTGGGAGTACATCTACATGCAATCGTCCAAGCCGACTCACGTCCGCTATTTGATCCTGCTCATGCTGTTTCTGGTGACCACGATCAACTACGCCGACCGTGCCACGATCGCCATTGCCGGCTCCAGCCTGCAAAAGGATCTGGGCATCGACGCCGTCACCCTCGGCTACATCTTCTCCGCATTCGGTTGGGCCTACGTGGCCGGGCAAATTCCCGGTGGCTGGCTGCTCGATCGCTTCGGCTCGAAAAAAGTCTATGCCCTGAGCATTTTCACCTGGTCGCTGTTCACCGTGCTGCAAGGCTTTGTCGGTGAATTCGGCATGTCCACCGCGGTGGTGGCGCTGTTCATGCTGCGTTTCCTCGTGGGCCTGGCCGAAGCGCCATCGTTCCCAGGCAACGCGCGCATTGTGGCGGCGTGGTTCCCGACCGCTGAACGCGGCACTGCCTCGGCGATTTTCAACTCGGCGCAGTACTTTGCCACCGTGTTGTTCGCGCCGCTGATGGGCTGGATCGTCTACAGCTTCGGCTGGGAACACGTGTTCATCGTCATGGGTATCCTCGGCATCGTGTTCTCGCTGGTCTGGCTGAAAGTGATCTACAGCCCGCGCGAGCATCCACGCATCAATGACGCCGAATTCAAGCACATCGCCGACAACGGCGGCATGGTCGACATGGACCAGAAGGGCAAGAAGGCCGACGGTCCGAAGTGGGACTACATCCGTCAGTTGCTGACCAACCGCATGATGCTCGGCGTGTATCTGGGCCAGTACTGCATCAACGGCATCACCTATTTCTTCCTGACCTGGTTCCCGGTGTATCTGGTGCAAGAGCGTGGCATGACCATTCTCAAGGCCGGTTTCATCGCTTCGTTGCCGGCGATCTGCGGCTTTATCGGTGGCGTGCTGGGTGGGGTAATTTCCGACTACCTGCTGCGCAAGGGCCACTCGCTGACCTTCGCCCGCAAGGCACCGATCATTGCCGGTCTGCTGGTGTCGAGCAGCATCGTGGCGTGCAACTATGTCGAAGTTGAGTGGATGGTCGTTGGCTTCATGGCCCTGGCATTCTTCGGCAAAGGCGTGGGCGCACTGGGCTGGGCGGTGGTGTCCGACACCTCGCCGAAGCAGATCGCCGGTCTGAGTGGCGGCCTGTTCAACACCTTTGGCAACATCGCCTCGATCACCACACCGATCGTGATTGGCTACATCATCAGCTCTACCGGTTCGTTCAAATGGGCGCTGGTGTTTGTCGGTGCCAACGCACTGGTCGCAGTGTTCAGCTATCTGGTGATCGTCGGCCCGATCAAGCGCGTGGTCCTGAAAGAGCCGCCTGCCAAGGGCGGTAATGAGGCCACCGGCAATTTGTCTCAAGCGCATTCCTGAGGAGCGGCGTCATGCAGTTGATTGAACATTCCGACTCGCCGCGCTACATCCGCCTGCACGAGCGGGACAACGTTGTAGTGGTGGTCAACGATCAGGGCGTACCGGCCGGTACCGAGTTTGCCGACGGCCTGGTGACGGTGGATTTCGTTCCGCAGAGCCACAAGGTCACCCTGGAAGACATCCCCGAGGGCGGCGCGGTGATTCGCTACGGGCAGATCATCGGTTATGCCTTGCAGCCGATCCGTCGTGGCAGTTGGGTCAAGGAAGATCAACTGCGCATGCCGACCGCGCCGCCGCTGGACAGCTTGCCGCTGTCCACCGACGTGCCGGACGCGCAGGCTCCGCTGGAAGGCTTCACCTTCGAGGGTTATCGCAACGCCGACGGTACCGTCGGCACGCGCAACATTCTCGGCATCACCACCACCGTGCAGTGCGTCACCGGCGTGCTCGATCATGCGGTGAAAAGGATCAAGGAAGAGCTGCTGCCCAAGTACCCGAACGTCGATGACGTGGTGGCACTGACCCACAGCTACGGCTGCGGCGTGGCGATCACCGCCACCGACGCCTACATCCCGATTCGCACCGTGCGCAATCTGGCGCGCAACCCGAACCTGGGCGGCGAGGCGCTGGTGATCAGCCTGGGCTGCGAGAAATTGCAGGCCGGGCAGGTGATGCACGAGGACGATGCCTCGGTGGATCTCAGCGATCCGTGGTTGTATCGCTTGCAGGATTCCAGTCACGGCTTTACTGAAATGATCGAGCAGATCATGGAACTGGCCGAAGTTCGTTTGAAGAAGCTCGACCAACGCCGCCGCGAAACCGTGCCGGCGTCCGAGCTGATTCTGGGTATGCAGTGCGGCGGCAGCGATGCCTTCTCCGGCATCACCGCCAACCCGGCGCTGGGTTTTGCCTCGGATCTGCTGCTGCGTGCCGGGGCGACGGTGATGTTTTCCGAGGTCACCGAAGTCCGCGACGCGATCTATCTGCTGACCTCTCGCGCGCAAACGCAAACCGTCGCGGAAGAGCTGGTGCGCGAAATGGACTGGTACGACCGTTACCTGGCCAAGGGCGAGGCCGATCGCAGTGCCAACACCACGCCGGGCAACAAGAAGGGTGGCTTGTCGAACATTGTCGAGAAGTCGCTGGGTTCGATCGTCAAGTCGGGCAGCAGCGCGATCAACGGTGTGCTCGGCCCGGGCGAGCGCTTCAAGCAGAAGGGTTTGATTTTCTGTGCGACGCCGGCGAGTGATTTTGTCTGCGGCACCTTGCAACTGGCGGCGGGGATGAACCTGCATGTGTTCACCACCGGGCGCGGCACGCCTTATGGGCTGGCGATGGCGCCAGTGGTCAAGGTCTCGACGCGAACCGAACTGGCGCAGCGCTGGCCGGATCTGATCGACATCGATGCCGGGCGCATTGCTACCGGACGCGCGACCATCGAGGAGTTGGGCTGGGAGCTGTTTCACTACTATCTGGATGTGGCGAGCGGCAAGCAACAGACCTGGGCGGAGAAGCACAAGCTGCACAACGACATTACCTTGTTCAACCCGGCGCCGATTACCTGAAACCGCGTCATCGTTCTTCGCGAGCAGGCTCGCTCCCACAGGGAAATGCGTTACAAATGTGGGAGCGAGCCTGCTCGCGAAAGCGATCCGCCAGACGCCGAATGCGTGATCGTTCCCACGCTCTGCGTGGGAATGCCTCATGTGACGCTCCGCGTCACGCTTTGGGGGCGCAGAGCGTCCCGGGCTGCATTCCCACGCAGAGCGTGGGAATGATCAGGGTGAAAGTGGCTTATCATTAGCCTCCTATCGACGCTCACCCAAGGCTCCCCGGCATGCTGGCAATCTTCCTCGAAACCCTGAACATCACCGCGCCGGTATTTGCCATGCTGTTTCTCGGTGTGCTGCTCAAGCGCATCGACTGGATCAACGACAACTTCATCCACACCGCCTCGTCGCTGGTGTTCAACGTGACCATGCCGGCGCTGCTGTTTCTCGGCATTCTGCATGCTGACCTGCACGCCGCCCTGCAACCGTCTCTGCTGATCTACTTCTCCCTCGCCACCCTGGTGAGCTTTGCCGTGGCCTGGGGCTGGGCGATTTTCAAATGCCCGCGTGAGGATCGCGGCATCTACACCCAAGGCGCGTTTCGCGGCAATAACGGTGTGATTGGTCTGGCCCTCGCGGCGAGCATGTACGGCGACTACGGGATTTCCCTCGGCGCTATTCTCGCGGCGCTGGTGATTCTGTTCTACAACACTCTGTCGACCATCGTCCTGGCGGTTTACAGCCCGGTGATCAAGTCCGATCCGTGGAGCATCTGCAAAAGCGTGTTCAGCAATCCGTTGATCATCAGCGTGATCGCCGCGGCGCCGTTTGCCTATTTCAAGATCGCCTTGCCAGGCTGGCTGGAGACGTCGGGTCAGTACCTGGCGCAGACCACATTACCGCTGGCGCTGATCTGCATCGGTGGCACGCTGTCGCTGGCGGCGTTGCGCAAGAGCGGCAAGCTGGCGCTCAGTTCCAGCTTGGTGAAGATGGTCGGCTTGCCCGTACTGGCGACACTGGGCGCGTGGCTATGGGGCTTTCGTGGGGCGGAGCTGGGGATTCTGTTTCTGTACTTTGGCAGCCCGACGGCAGCGGCGAGTTTCGTCATGGCGCGGGCGGCGCAGGGCAACCATGAACTGGCGGCGGCGATTATCGTAATGACCACGTTGATGGCAGCGATTACCACCAATGTCGGGATCTTTGTGTTGCAGTGGGGCGGGTGGATCTGACCTGGATTGTGCGGTGCTGCTGATGGCCCCATCGCGAGCAGGCTCACTCCTACATTTGGAATGCGTTCCCCTTGTAGGAGCGAGCCTGCTCGCGATAGCTATTTCAGCCGCGCCGAATCACTCAGGTTTCTGGTAGCTATCAATCACTTCCTGCGCCGCACGAAACGCATCGATCGCCGCCGGCACCCCGGCATACACCGCACAATGCAGCAGCGCTTCACGAATCTCCTCCACCGTGCAGCCATTGTTCAACGCACCGCGCACATGGCCCTTCAACTCTTGCGGACACTTCAGTGCGGTCAGCGCGGCGAGGGTGATCAGGCTGCGGGTTTTCAGCGGCAGGCCTTCGCGGTTCCACACCCCGCCCCAGGCGTGTTCATTGACGAAATCCTGCAACGGCTGGGTGAACTCGGTGGCGTTGTCCAGCGCGCGATCAACGAACGCGTCGCCCATTACCTGACGGCGGATTTCAACCCCGGACTGCTTCGCTTCGGTCATGGCATATCCTTCTTGTGATGTTGACGGCGCCAGGCGCGTATCGACGTGAACAACAAAAAAATCAACAGCGGCGGCAAGACGTAAAACAGCATCAGTCGCTCGAGCCGGCCGGCCAACGGCATGCCGGTGGTAAACGACACCACATGCAGCCCGTAGACCAGATACAAACCGAGCAACAGCAAACCTTCGGCGCGGGTCACGCGGTAGCCGGAGTAGAACACCGGCAGGCACAGCGCCGCGACCCCGAGCATTACCGGCAAATCGAAATCCAGCGCATTCGGCGAGACCGAGAGTGGCGTCGGTGCGATCAGCGCAGTGAGGCCCAGCACGCCGAGCAGATTGAACAGGTTGGCGCCGATCACGTTGCCGACGGCGATATCGCGTTGCCCGCGCAGTGCGGCGATCAATGAGGTAGCCAGTTCTGGCAATGAAGTACCGACCGCGACGACGGTCAGGCCGATCACCCGCTCGGAGAAACCCAGGTCGGTGGCAACCACGACGGTGGCGCCCAGCAGCAGATGCCCGGCAAACACCAGCATTGCCAGGCCGATGCTGATCATCAACAAATTACTCAGCCATGAAGCCTGGGCGACGTCGGGTTGTTCGGAGTGTGGCCGTGTCGAGTTACGCGACTGGCGCAACAGCAAGCCGAGGTACAACGCCAAAGCGGCGAGCAACAAGATGCCGTCAAAGCGACCGATCTCTTTGTTCCAGGCCAGCAGAAACACCAGCAGGCTGGCGCCGATCATCAGCGGGATATCGAGTCGCACCAATTGCCGTGAGACGCGCAGCGGAATGATCAGCGCCGACAGTCCGAGCGTGACGAGGATGTTGAAGATGCTGCTGCCGACCACGCTGCCGACCGCGATGTCCGGGTTGTGCGCCAGCGCTGCCTGCAGGCTGACGGCCATTTGCGGTGCGCTGCTGCCGAGGGCGACGATGGTCAGGCCGATGATCAGTGGCCGTACATGCAAGCGCGCTGCCAGACGCACCGCCGCGCGCACCATCAGTTCGGCACCGAAGATCAGCAGGCACAGGCCGGCGAGCAGTTCGATCAGGCTGATCAGGGGGAGGTCGGCTAATCCGAAAATGGTCGGCGCTCCATTAATCGAGGGCCTGTACGCGAACCCGCGCGGTGCCGCTGCGCAGCATGCCGATCTGCTCGGCGGCCTCGCGTGACAAGTCGATTATCCGGCCACGGGTGTGCGGGCCGCGGTCGTTGATGCGGACCACGACCGACTCATCATTTTTCAAGTTGGTGACTTTCACCCGCGTGCCGAAGGGCAATTGGCGGTGGGCGGCAGTCAGGGAATGCTGGTTGAACGCTTCGCCGCTGGCGGTGCGTTTACCGTGGTGTCTGGCTCCGTAATAGGAGGCGACGCCGCTCTGGTCGTAACCGTGCGGGTCGATGGTGTCGGTGCTGGCGCAACCGGCCAGCAGGGAGAGCAGGGCGCTGCTCAGGAACAGACGCTTCATTCAAAGGTATCCCGAATCAAATGTAGGAGTGAGCCTGCTCGCGATAGCGGTTCGACAGTCAACTTTTCAGTGTCTGACATTTCGCGATCGCGAGCAGGCTCACTCCTACAGGGGATGGAGCCAGGCTTTGGATCTGGCTCCATTTGTGGTCAGCCTTCGAGCTTGCTTTTCAGCAGTTCGTTCACTTGCTGCGGGTTGGCCTTGCCTTTGGAGGCTTTCATGGCCTGGCCGACGAAGAAGCCGAACATCTTGCCGCGTTTGGCTTCATCCGCCGCGCGGTACTGTTCGACCTGCTCGGCGTTGGCCGCGAGCATTTCATCGAGCACGGCCGAAATCGCGCCGGTGTCGGTGACTTGCTTCAGGCCACGTTTTTCGATGATCTCGTCAGCACTGCCTTCGCCGTTGGCCATCGCTTCGAACACCACTTTGGCGATCTTGCCGGAGATGGTGTTGTCCTTGATGCGCTGCAGCATGCCGCCCAGCTGCTCGGCGGAAACCGGCGATTCGTCGATGTCCACGCCTTGCTTGTTGAGCAGGCTGCCCAACTCGACCATCACCCAGTTCGCCGCCAGTTTCGCGTCGCCGCCGATGGCCGCGACCTTCTCGAAGTAATCCGCCTGCTCGCGGCTGGTGGCCAGCACGTTGGCGTCGTAGGCCGACAGACCGAACTGGCTCTGGAAGCGCTCGCGTTTCTGCGGTGGCAGTTCCGGCAGGGTGGCGCGCACCTCGCCGAGGAACGACTCTTCGATGACCACGGGCAGCAGGTCCGGATCGGGGAAGTAACGGTAGTCGTTGGCTTCCTCTTTCGAACGCATCGGACGGGTCTCGTCCTTGTTCGGATCGTACAGGCGGGTCTGCTGGATCACTTTGCCGCCGTCTTCGATCAGCTCGATCTGGCGCTGGATCTCGGAGTTGATCGCCTTCTCGATGAAGCGGAACGAGTTGACGTTCTTGATCTCGCAGCGCGTGCCGAACTCGACCTGGCCTTTCGGGCGGACCGAGACGTTGCAGTCGCAACGCAGCGAACCTTCGGCCATGTTGCCGTCGCAGATGCCCAGGTAACGCACCAGCGCGTGGATCGCCTTGACGTAAGCCACGGCTTCCTTGGCGCTGCGCATGTCCGGCTCGGAAACGATTTCCAGCAGCGGCGTGCCGGCACGGTTCAGGTCGATGCCGGTGGCGCCGTTGAATTCTTCGTGCAGGCTCTTGCCGGCGTCTTCTTCCAGGTGCGCGCGGGTGATGCCGACGCGTTTGACCGTGCCGTCTTCCAGGGCGATGTCCAGGTGGCCTTTACCGACGATCGGCAATTCCATCTGGCTGATCTGATAGCCCTTCGGCAGGTCCGGGTAGAAGTAGTTCTTGCGCGCGAACACGTTGTGCTGACCGATCTCGGCGTCAATCGCCAGACCGAACATCACTGCCATGCGCACCGCTTCCTGGTTGAGCACCGGCAGCACGCCGGGCATGCCCAGGTCTACAAGGCTGGCCTGGGTGTTCGGCTCGGAGCCGAACGTGGTGGAACTACCGGAAAAGATTTTCGACCGGGTGGTGAGCTGAGTGTGAATCTCCAGCCCGATCACGACTTCCCATTGCATGTGTGTCTCCTCAGAAGCCGGTTGGGGTGCGGGTGTGCCAGTCAGTGTTGAGCTGATACTGGTGGGCAACGTTCAACAGGCGACCTTCCTGGAAATACGGCGCGAGCAACTGCACGCCCACCGGCAGACCGTCGACAAAACCGGCCGGCATCGACACGCCCGGCAGGCCGGCGAGGTTGGCGGTGATGGTGTAGACGTCTTCCAGATAGGCAGCGACCGGGTCGCTGTTCTTCGCGCCAAGCTTCCAGGCCGGGTTCGGTGTGGTCGGGCCGAGGATGATGTCGACTTCATTGAACGCCGTCATGAAATCGTTTTTCACCAGACGACGGATCTTCTGCGCTTTCAGGTAGTAGGCGTCGTAGTAACCGGCGGACAGCGCGTAGGCACCGACCATGATCCGGCGCTGCACTTCAGGCCCGAAGCCTTCGCCACGGGAGCGCTTGTACAGGTCGATGAGGTTTTCAGGGTTTTCGCAGCGATGGCCAAAGCGCACGCCGTCGAAACGCGACAGGTTCGAGGAGGCTTCTGCCGGGGCGATCACGTAGTACGCGGGAATCGCGTGCTGCATGTTCGGCAGGCTGATTTCCTTGATCACCGCACCGAGCTTCTGCAACTGCTGGATGCTGTTCTGGATCAGTTCGGCAATGCGCGGGTCGAGACCGGCGCTGAAGTATTCCTTCGGCACGCCAATGCGCAGGCCTTGCAGGGAGTCGCCGAGGCTGGCGGAGTAATCCGGCACGGGCTCATCGATGCTGGTCGAGTCGTTCTGGTCGAAACCGGCCATGCCTTGCAGCAGAATCGCGCAGTCTTCAGCGGTGCGCGCGAGCGGGCCACCCTGATCGAGGCTGGACGCGTAGGCGATCATGCCCCAGCGCGATACGCGACCGTAGGTCGGTTTCAGGCCGGTGAGGTTGGTGAATGCCGCCGGCTGACGGATCGAGCCGCCAGTGTCGGTGGCGGTCGCGGCAGGCAACAGGCGAGCAGCGACAGCGGCGGCCGAACCACCGGACGAACCGCCCGGTACGTGCTCCAGATTCCACGGGTTTTTCACCGCGCCGTACCAGCTCGACTCGTTGGCCGAACCCATGGCGAATTCGTCCATGTTGGTCTTGCCCAAGGTCACGGCGCCGGCCGCAGCCAGCTTCGCCACCACGGTGGCGTCATATGGCGCCTTGAAGTTGTCGAGCATCTTCGAGCCGCAGCTGGTGCGAATGCCCTGGGTGCAGAACAGGTCTTTGTGGGCGATCGGCGCGCCGAGCAGGGCGCCGCTCTCACCGTTGGCGCGGCGCGCGTCGGCGGCTTTCGCCTGCTCGAGGGCCAGCTCTTCGGTGAGGCTGATGAAACTGTTGAGCTGCGGATCAAGCTGGGTGATGCGCGCCAGCAGGACCTTGGTCAGCTCTTCGGAGGAAAACTTTTTATCGGCGAGACCGCGGGCGATCTCGGCCAGAGTCATTTGATGCATTGCAGGCTCTTTCCCTTTAGTCGATGACTTTCGGAACCAGATACAGGCCGTTTTCGACCGCTGGTGCGATGGACTGGTAGGCCTCGCGGTTATTGGTCTCGGTCACAACGTCGGCGCGCAGGCGCTGACTGGCTTCCAGCGGGTGGGCCAGAGGCTCGATTCCGTCGGTATTAACAGCCTGCATTTCGTCGACCAGACCGAGAATGCTGTTGAGGGCGGAAGTAATGTGTGGAAGATCGGCATCATTGAGGCCAAGGCAGGCCAGGTGCGCGATTTTTTCCACGTCGGAGCGTTCTAGCGCCATCGGGATTCTCCTGTGGAAAACAGAACGGACGGCGTCCGTGTGTTAGATTGTCGGAACACTACCGCACTTCTACGGTCATAAGGCCGCGATTGTGGGGCTTGGTGCACAGAAAAGCGGCCAATTTAACATATTGGCGCCTTGCCCAAAATCCCTGTCGTTGTTAGAGTTTGCCGCACTTTTTTACCCACGCGTTGCCTAGGGTCCCTTTCCCATGTTCAAGAAACTGCGTGGCATGTTTTCCAGCGATCTTTCCATTGACCTGGGCACTGCCAACACCCTTATTTACGTGCGCGAGCGCGGTATCGTCCTGAATGAGCCATCGGTTGTGGCCATTCGGACACACGGTAACCAGAAAAGTGTCGTCGCTGTCGGCACCGAAGCCAAGCGTATGCTCGGCCGTACGCCGGGCAACATTGCTGCCATTCGTCCGATGAAGGACGGCGTGATCGCCGACTTCAGCGTCTGCGAAAAGATGCTGCAATACTTTATCAACAAGGTTCACGAAAACAGTTTTCTGCAGCCCAGCCCTCGTGTGCTGATCTGCGTTCCATGCAAATCCACTCAGGTTGAACGTCGCGCCATCCGTGAATCGGCCCTTGGCGCCGGTGCCCGTGAAGTGTTCCTGATCGAAGAACCAATGGCCGCTGCCATCGGTGCCGGCCTGCCGGTGGAAGAAGCACGCGGTTCGATGGTGGTCGATATCGGTGGTGGTACCACTGAAATCGCACTGATCTCCCTGAACGGCGTGGTCTATGCCGAATCCGTACGTGTGGGCGGCGACCGTTTCGACGAAGCGATCATCACTTACGTACGTCGCAACTACGGCAGCCTGATCGGTGAATCCACCGCTGAGCGCATCAAGCAGGAAATCGGCACGGCCTACCCGGGCGGCGAAGTTCGCGAAGTCGATGTTCGCGGTCGCAACCTGGCCGAAGGCGTTCCTCGCGCATTCACCCTGAACTCCAACGAAGTGCTGGAAGCTCTGCAAGAGTCGCTGGCAACCATCGTTCAGGCCGTGAAAAGCGCGCTGGAGCAGTCGCCGCCGGAACTGGCGTCCGACATCGCCGAGCGTGGCCTGGTGCTGACCGGTGGTGGCGCGCTGCTGCGTGACCTCGACAAGCTGCTGGCGCAAGAGACAGGTCTGCCGGTGATCGTTGCCGAAGATCCGCTGACTTGCGTTGCTCGCGGCGGTGGCCGTGCGCTGGAAATGATGGATAAGCACACCATGGACCTGCTCTCGAGCGAGTAAATCGCCGATTGCATTACGTGGGTGAACGCACAGGCAGCACTTTGCAGTGCTGCCTGTTGGCGTTTATCTTCTGTCAGTCTTCATCCAGGCCGGTTTGATGCCGTATGAATAAACAGAACATTTGCCTGGGAGGAGCGGCTTATTAAACCGCTTTTCGCCAAAGGCCCTTCGTTGGGCGTGCGCCTGTTGGTGCTGGCCGTGCTGTCGGTCGCGCTGATGGTGGTCGATGCGCGTTTCGACCTGCTCAAGCCCGCGCGCAAGCAAGCGTCGCTGGTGCTGATGGACGCCTACTGGATCACTGACCTGCCTGGCAGATTGTGGGACGGGGTTGCCAGTCAGTTTGGCAGCCGCACCGAGCTCGTCGCCGAAAACGAAAAACTCAAGACCGAAAACCTGCTGTTGCAGGGCCGCATGCAAAAGCTCGCCGCCCTGACCGAGCAGAACGTTCGGCTGCGCGAGTTGTTGAACTCCTCCGCGCTGGTCAATGAGAAGGTCGAAGTGGCCGAGCTGATCGGCATGGACCCCAATCCCTTCACCCATCGCATCATCATCAACAAAGGTGAGCGCGATGGCGTGGTTCTGGGCCAGCCGGTGCTCGATGCGCGCGGGCTGATGGGCCAGGTGGTTGAGTTGATGCCTTACACCTCGCGTGTACTGTTGTTGACCGACACCACCCACAGTATTCCCGTACAGGTCAACCGCAACGGTCTGCGAGCGATTGCCAGCGGCACCGGCAACCCGGAACGTCTGGAGTTGCGCCATGTCGCCGACACTGCGGATATCAAGGAAGGCGATTTGCTGGTCAGCTCTGGCCTCGGTCAGCGATTCCCGGCCGGTTACCCAGTGGCCACGGTGAAGGAAGTCATCCACGATTCCGGCCAACCGTTCGCGATTGTCCGTGCCGTGCCGACCGCCGCGTTGAATCGCAGCCGCTACCTGCTGCTGGTGTTCAGCGACAGCCGCACCGCCGAAGAGCGCGCCAACGAAGCCGCCCAGGCTCAGGAACAGCTCGACGCCCACGGTGGCGGTCCGATGTTGCCGGTCAACATACCCAAGCCCTTGATCATGGCCACACCGGCGGCCCCGGCTGCTGCGCCTGCCAGCGAAGCGGCGGCGCCCGCAGCCGCGCCTGCCGCCACACCTGCCACACCTGCCAAGCCTGCGGCGAGCAAACCGCCCGCCGTCGCCAAACCACCGGCCGCGACAAAGCCACCGGCGAAACCGCCAGCCACCACCGGGGGACGAGAATAATGGTCGGGGCCAAAGCTTCGGGTAATGGCTGGATGATCTGGCTGACGTTCGTCATCGGCATCCTGCTCAGTGTCTCGCCGTTGCCGATTTTCATGGAAATCCTGCGCCCGCTCTGGCTGGCCTTGCTGGTGACGTTCTGGGCGTTGTACATGCCGCACACGGTCGGCATGGTCACGGCGTTCTGTCTGGGCCTGGCTGAAGACGTGCTGCAAGGCGATCTGCTCGGGCAGAACGCGTTGATCCTGACGCTGATCACTTTCCTGGTGCTGTCGCTGCAGCAGCGTCTGCGCATGTTTCCGATGTGGCAGCAGTGCCTGGTGATCCTGGTGATTTTCGGTCTCGCACAGCTGGCCCAACTGTGGCTCAGCGCCCTGACCGGCAACCGCCAGCCAACCCTCGCCCTGGTCTTGCCGGCGTTGGTCAGTGCCTTGCTCTGGCCGTGGGTCAGTTTCGCCCTACGCGGATTGTGCCGACGCTACAGAATTTACTGAGCCGGTGAAGCAGGGCGCTGAACAGGGAGATGTTTTGATGAAGCCGCTTTACCTCGCCTCCGGATCGCCGCGCCGGCGTGAATTGCTCACGCAGATCGGCGTGGCGTTCACCGCCATCAGCGCGGACATCGATGAAACCCCTTTAGCCGAAGAATCGCCCTCGGCCTATGTCGAACGCCTCGCGCGCGGCAAGGCTGACGCCGGGCGCCGCAGCGTTGTGTCCGCTGAGCAGTTCTGCGTGCTGGGCGCCGACACCGCTGTGGTGCTCGATGGCAAAATTCTTGGCAAACCGGTGGACGAAGCCGACGCATGCGCCATGCTGATGATGTTGTCCGGCAAGGAGCATGAAGTGCTGACCGCCATCGCCGTGCTCGAAGGCGAGCGCTGCGAGTCGCGGGTGGTACGCAGTCTGGTGCGCTTTCGCCCGATCAGCCGCGAGGAAGCCGGCGCCTACTGGGCCAGCGGCGAACCGCGGGACAAGGCCGGCGGTTACGGCATTCAAGGCCTCGGCGGAGTGTTCGTCGCCGGCCTCAATGGCAGCTACTCAGCGGTGGTCGGCTTGCCCGTTTGCGAAACCTGCGAGGTGTTGGGCCATTTCGGCATACCCTGTTGGCAAAACCTGAACGCGCCATAAGCGTCGTACCCATCCAGATGCGGCCATTATCGTGAACATGCCTGAACGAGATCCTGCCATGAGTGAAGAGATTCTGATCAACATCACGCCGATGGAATCGCGCGTGGCGGTGGTCGAAAACGGTGTGCTGCAAGAAGTCCACGTTGAGCGCACGCAAAAACGCGGGATCGTCGGCAACATCTATAAAGGCAAGATCGTGCGCGTATTGCCAGGCATGCAGGCGGCATTCGTCGATATCGGTCTGGACCGCGCGGCGTTCATTCATGCTGCAGAAATTTCCTTGCGCGAAGGCCCGGCGGTCGAGAGCATCAGTTCGCTGGTGCACGAAGGCCAGAGCCTGGTGGTGCAGGTGACCAAGGACCCGATCGGCTCCAAGGGCGCGCGCCTGACCACGCAACTGTCGATCCCGTCGCGCTATCTGGTGTACATGCCACGCACGGCGCATGTGGGCATCTCGCTGAAAATCGAAGACGAAGCCGAGCGCGAACGCCTCAAGCAAGTGGTCAGCGATTGCGTGGCCAAAGAAGGCATCAAGGAAGCAGGCGGCTTCATTCTGCGTACTGCGGCCGAAGGCGCCGGCGCTGATGAAATTCTCATGGACATCCGCTACCTGCGACGCCTGTGGGATCAGATCAATGAACAGATCAAAACCATCTCCGCGCCGAGCGTGATCTACGAAGACCTCGGCCTCGCGTTACGGACCCTGCGCGATCTGGTCAATCCGAAGATCGAAAAGATCCGCATCGACTCCCGGGAAACCTTCCAGAAAACCACGCAGTTCGTCGCTGAACTGATGCCGGAAATCGCCGATCGTCTGGAACACTATCCGGGCGAGCGGCCGATTTTCGATCTGTACGGCGTTGAGGACGAAATCCAGAAAGCCCTCGAGCGCAAGGTGCCGCTGAAATCCGGCGGCTATCTGGTGGTCGATCCGGCAGAAGCGATGACCACCATCGACGTCAACACCGGGGCGTTCGTCGGCCACCGGAATCTCGAAGAAACCATTTTCAAGACCAACCTCGAGGCGGCGACCGCGATTGCCCGGCAAATGCGCCTGCGCAATCTGGGCGGGATCATCATCATCGACTTCATCGACATGGAAGATGAAGAGCACCAGCGTCAGGTATTGCGCACGCTGGAAAAGCAGCTGGAGCGCGACCACGCCAAGACCAATATCATCGGGATCACCGAGCTGGGCCTGGTGCAGATGACCCGCAAGCGTACCCGCGAAAGCCTCGAGCAAGTGCTGTGCGAGCCGTGCAGCAGTTGTCAGGGCCGGGGCAAACTGAAAACCGCGGAAACCATCTGTTACGAGATCTTCCGCGAAATTCTGCGCGAAGCCCGCGCCTATCAGGCCGAGGGTTATCGGGTGCTGGCAAACCAGAAAGTGGTCGATCGCCTGCTCGACGAAGAATCCGGTAACGTCGCCGAGCTTGAAGGGTTCATTGGCCGCACCATACGCTTCCAGGTGGAAACCATGTATTCCCAGGAACAATATGACGTGGTGCTGCTCTGAACCCCTGCATCACCCTTAATCCAACGCGGCTGGCCTCAGCTTTTCGCAGTATTTTTGCCATGGGAGCCACCTGACATGGAGCGTCTGACACGCATTCTGGCCGCACTCACCCGTTGGGGGCTGGGCCTGTGCGCGTTGGTTCTGGTGTTGATGGCGTTGTATGTCAGTCTCGGTCGCGAACTGACCCCGCTCGTAGCCGAATACCGTGCCGATATCGAAGACAAGGCCAGCGCCGCCCTCGGCATGCCGTTACAGATCGGCGAGCTGGAGGGCAACTGGAGCGGTTTTGCGCCGATCCTGCTGGCGCATGACGTGATGGTCGGCAGCGGCGCCAATGCGCTGCGTCTGGACCGGGTGCGCGCAGTGCCGGATCTGTGGGCCAGTCTGCTCGCCCGCGAAGTACGCATTGCGCATCTTGAATTCAATGGCTTGAAGATCAGCCTCAAGGAAGGCGAGGACGGCCAGTGGGCGCTGGAAGGCTTGCCAGTGCACAACGATCAGCCGTTCGATGCCGCGCAACTGTTCCAACGTTCGCAGATGATTCAGCAACTGTCGATCCTCGACAGCCAGGTGACCCTGCAACCGCTCGATCACCCGCCAATGACCCTGACCTATGTCGGGCTGAACCTGCAAACCGGCGCCAGTCGCCAGCGTCTCGACGCACGACTGACTTTGCCCGACGGCCAGCCTGTGGCGCTGAACCTGCGCACGCGGCTACGTCCGGAGCAGTGGCAGAACAGCACAGTCGACGGTTACGCCAGCCTGCCGCAGAGCGACTGGTCGAAGTGGCTGCCGGAACGCCTGACCCAACAATGGAATTTTTCCCAGATCAAGGCCGGCGGCGAGCTCTGGGTGAACTGGGCCGAGGGCACCCTGCAAAGCGCGGCGTTGCGCCTCAATGCCCCGCAAATCACCGGCGCCTACGCCGAGCGCAAGCCGATCCAGATCAACAATCTCGCGCTCAACGCCTACTACCGCAACAGTGCTGAGGGCGCGAGCGTTATCCTCGATTCGCTGGCGATGAGCTTCGGCGAAACCCGCTGGGAATCGCGCGTGCAGGTGCAGCAGACCCGCGCGACCGACAAGGTCGAAGAGCTCTGGCATTTGCAGGCCGATCGCCTCGACCTGACGCCGCTCACCCCGTTGCTGAACGCGCTGGGGCCGTTGCCGCAGGGTTTCGCCACGGTGGTCGAGCGGCTCAAGGTGACCGGCGGCTTGCGCAATGTCCTGCTGGACTTCCGCCCGAACGCCACCGACGGCACCAAATTCGGCTTTGCTGCCAATCTGGATAACGTCGGTTTCGATGCCTACCACGGTGCACCGGCGGCACGAAATGTCAGCGGCAGCCTGAGCGGCAATCTCGACGGCGGCGAGTTGCGTCTGGACAGCAAGGACTTTGTCCTGCATCTGGACCCGATCTTCGCCAAGCCCTGGCAATACCTGCAAGCCAACGCGCGGCTGACCTGGAAACTCGACAAGGACGGTTTCACCCTGATCGCGCCGTACCTGAAGGTGCTGGGCGAGGAGGGCAAGATCGCCGGCGACTTCCTGATTCGCCTGCACTTCGACCACAGCCAGGAAGACTACATGGACCTGCGTGTCGGCCTGGTCGAGGGCGACGGTCGTTACACCGCTAAATATCTGCCGGCAGTGCTCAGTCCGGCGCTTGACGAGTGGTTGCGCACAGCCATTCTCAAAGGCGCGGTCGATCAGGGCTTTTTCCAGTATCAGGGCTCGCTGAGCAAGAATGCCGGTGAGGCCGATCGCAGCATCAGTCTGTTCTTCAAGGTGCACGACGCTGAACTGGCCTTTCAGCCAGGCTGGCCGCACGTGAGCAAAGTCAGTGGCGATGTGTTCATCGAGGACAGTGGCGTGCGGATCTGGGCTGACAAGGGCCAGTTGCTGGACACTCAGGTCAGCGATGTCTTCGTCAATATTCCCCATGTGCCGGCCGGGCAGAACACTCACCTGTTGCTTGATGGCGCGTTTGCCGGTGGCTTGGGCGATGGACTGAAAATCCTCCAGGAGGCGCCGATCGGCACCGCCGATACGTTCGCCGGTTGGGAAGGCGCGGGTAATCTCACCGGCAAGCTCAAACTCGACGTGCCGTTGGCCAAGGGCGAGCAACCGAAAATCCTTGTCGACTTCAAGACCGCCAACGCCCGCTTGAAACTGGCCGAGCCGAAACTGGAACTGACGCAACTCAAGGGCGATTTCCGCTTCGACAGCGCCAAAGGCCTGAGCGGGCAGAACATCGCCGCGAGGGCATTCGACAAACCCGTCACCGCGCAGATTTTCGCCGATGGCAGCCCCGGCAAGCTCAAGACCCGGGTCGCTGCGACGGGGCAGGTCGAGGTCAAGAAGCTCACTGACTGGCTGGGCGTGACCCAGCCGTTGCCGGTCTCCGGAACGATTCCCTATCAGTTGCAGTTGAATCTGGACGGCGTCGACAGTCAGTTGATGGTCAGCTCGAATCTCAAAGGCGTGGCGGTGGATCTGCCGGCGCCGTTCGGCATGGCGGCGGATGTCGGGCGCGACACTGTATTTCGCATGACCTTGCAGGGGCAGGAGCGGCGTTACTGGGTCAATTACGATCAACTGGCCAACTTCACCTTTGCAGCGCCGCCGAGCAATTTTGCCGAGGGCCGTGGCGAGTTGTTCCTCGGTGCCGGCGAAGCGGTGCTGCCGGGCGCCAAAGGCTTGCGCGTTCGTGGCGTGCTGTCGGAACTGGACGTCGCGCCCTGGCAGGATCTGGTCAACCGGTACGCCGGGCAGGACCCGGGCGGCAGCGCCAAGCAATTGCTCAACAGCGCGGACTTCAAGGTCGGCAAGCTCACGGCAATGGGCACAACTCTGGATCAGGCATCGGTTCAGCTCAATCGCAAGCCCGCAGCGTGGAATCTGGCCCTCGACAGTCAGCAGGCCAAAGGCACGGCGAGCCTGCCGGACGCCAAAGGCGTGCCGATCGCGGTCAATCTGCAATATGTGAAACTGCCGGCGCCGGACCCGGCGGTACAGGCTGACGAAAATGCGCCTGATCCACTGGCTTCGGTCGACCCGACAAAAATCCCGGCGCTGGATATCACCCTCAATCAATTGTTCCTTGGGCCTGACCTGGTCGGTGGCTGGTCGCTGAAAATTCGCCCGACCGCCAAGGGTATCGCCCTGAACAATCTCGACATGGGCCTCAAGGGCATCCTGTTGCAAGGCAACGGTGGCTGGGAAGGCACGCCGGGTTCGACCAGCAGTTGGTACAAGGGGCGCATCGGCGGCAAGAATCTCGCCGACGTGCTCAAAGGCTGGGGTTTCGCGCCGAGCGTGACCAGCGAAGAATTCCACATGGACGTCGACGGCCGCTGGCCGGGTTCGCCGGCCTGGCTGGCGACCAAGCGTTTCTCCGGGACGCTGGATGCCTCGTTGAACAAGGGTCAGTTTGTCGAAGTGGAGGGCGGCGCGCAGGCCTTGCGGGTATTCGGTCTGCTCAACTTCAATTCAATCGGCCGCCGTTTGCGCCTGGACTTTTCCGACCTGTTCGGCAAGGGCTTGAGCTATGACCGGGTCAAAGGCCTGCTGGTGGCCAACAACGGCGTGTATGTGACCCGGGAGCCGATTCGTCTGACCGGCCCGTCGAGCAACCTCGAACTGGACGGCACCCTCGATCTGGTTGACGACAAGGTCGATGCGAAATTGCTGGTGACCTTGCCGGTCACCAACAACCTGCCGATTGCCGCGTTGATCGTCGGTGCGCCGGCGGTTGGTGGCGCCTTGTTCCTGATCGACAAGCTGATCGGTGACCGCGTGGCGCGCTTCGCCAGTGTCAAATACACGGTCAAAGGCCCATGGAAAGAACCGAAAATCACCTTCGACAAGCCGTTTTGAACGGCCCGGCCTTGAAGCGATGGAGTAGCATGGCCAAATACCTCGTTGGGAGTTCGCCATGTCTTTAGCGGTGATTCAAATGGTCAGCCAGAGTGACGTGCTGGCCAATCTGGCTCAGGCCCGGCGCCTGCTCGAACAGGCCGCGGCCGGCGGCGCGAAGCTGGCGGTGCTGCCGGAGAACTTCGCGGCGATGGGCCGTCGCGATGTCGCTGATATCGGTCGCGCCGAAGCGCTGGGCGAAGGGCCGATCCTGCCATGGTTGAAACAGACCGCCCGCGACCTCACCTTATGGATAGTGGCCGGCACGTTGCCGTTGCCGCCGGCGGATCAGCCGACGGCCAGGGCGCATGCCTGCTCGCTGCTGATCAATGACCAGGGCGAAATCGTTGCCCGCTACGACAAGCTGCACCTGTTCGATGTGGATGTCGCCGACAATCGCGGACGTTACCGCGAATCCGATGACTATGCTTATGGCGGCAATGTAGTGGTGGCCGACACGCCAGTGGGCCGTCTCGGTCTGACGGTGTGTTATGACTTGCGTTTCCCCGAGCTGTACAGCGAATTGCGTGCGGCCGGTGCCGAATTGATCAGCGCACCGTCGGCGTTTACCGCGGTGACCGGCGCGGCGCACTGGGAAGTGTTGATTCGCGCGCGGGCCATCGAGACGCAGTGTTATCTGTTGGCCGCAGCGCAGGGTGGGACCCATCCGGGGCCGCGGGAAACCTTTGGCCATGCCGCGATCGTCGACCCGTGGGGGCGCGTGGTGGCCAGTCAGGATCAAGGCGAAGCGGTGTTGTTGGCCGAACGCGACAGCAATGAACAAGCGTCCATCCGGGCGCGCATGCCGGTGACGAGTCATCGGCGGTTTTTCTCGCAGGGCGCGCAGCGGCCTGCTTCAGAACACGAATTTAAGGCGTAAACCCATGAGCGATTTGTTGTCCTCAGTCAGTGATCACCTGTTGGCGCCCGGCGGCGTGACGATCGAGAGCCTGCAAGGCGTGCTCGGCGATCTCGCCGGCCCCGGCATCGATGCCGCCGATCTGTATTTCCAGGGCCAGATTTCCGAATCCTGGGCGCTGGAAGACGGCATCGTCAAGGAAGGCAGCTTCAACCTCGACCAAGGTGTTGGCGTACGTGCGCAGTCCGGTGAGAAAACCGGTTTCGCCTACAGCAACGCGATCACCCTCGAAGCCCTTGGCGCCGCTGCCCGTGCGGCGCGCTCGATCTCTCGTGCCGGGCAGAATGGCACGGTGCAGGCGTTCAGCACTCAGGATGTCGCGCAACTGTACGCGCCGGACAATCCGCTGGAAGTGCTCAGCCGCGCCGAGAAGGTCGAGCTGCTCAAGCGTATCGACGTTGCTACGCGCGCGCTCGATCCGCGTATCCAGCAGGTCAGCGTGAGCATGGCCGGAGTCTGGGAGCGGATTCTGGTGGCGTCCACGGATGGTGGCCTGGCCGCTGATGTGCGGCCGCTGGTGCGCTTCAACGTTAGCGTCATCGTTGAGCAGAATGGCCGTCGCGAGCGCGGCGGGCATGGCGGTGGCGGGCGTACCGACTACCGTTATTTCCTCGCCGAAGACCGCGCCATGGGCTATGCCCGTGAGGCGCTGCGTCAGGCGCTGGTCAATCTGGAAGCGATTCCGGCACCGGCCGGCACTTTGCCGGTGGTGCTCGGTTCGGGCTGGTCCGGGGTACTGTTGCACGAAGCGGTGGGTCATGGTCTGGAAGGCGATTTCAACCGCAAGGGCAGTTCGGCCTACAGCGGGCGCATGGGCGAAATGGTTGCGTCGAAGCTGTGCACCATCGTCGACGACGGCACCTTGAGCGGCCGCCGTGGATCGCTGAGTGTCGACGACGAAGGCACACCGACCGAGTGCACCACGCTGATCGAAAACGGCGTGCTCAAGGGTTACATGCAGGACAAACTCAACGCGCGTCTGATGGGCGTGGCCCGTACCGGTAACGGCCGTCGCGAGTCCTATGCGCATCTGCCGATGCCACGCATGACCAACACCTACATGCTCGGCGGCGAAAGCGATCCGGCGGAAATCATCGCCTCGGTGAAAAAAGGCATCTACTGCGCCAATCTCGGCGGCGGTCAGGTCGACATCACCAGCGGCAAGTTCGTGTTCTCCACCAGCGAGGCGTACCTGATCGAGGACGGCAAGATCACTGCACCGGTCAAAGGCGCGACGTTGATCGGCAATGGTCCCGAGGCGATGAGCCGTGTGTCGATGGTTGGTAACGATCTGGCGCTGGACAGCGGTGTCGGCACGTGCGGCAAGGATGGGCAATCAGTGCCGGTGGGTGTTGGCCAGCCGACGCTGAAAATCGATGCGATCACCGTGGGTGGCACGGGCGCATAAGAAGTGATGGAGCTTCGGGTGGCGCGCAGGGCGGCCACCCGGTGGCGAAGATCAGCGCAGGCCGCGTTGAGTTTCGTCCAGCTCACGGATGTACTTGAAGATCTTGCGGCTGGAAGCAGGAGGTTTGTTTTGCGCAACCTCGTGCTGAGCCTGACGGATCAGGGAACGCAATTGCTGGCGGTCGGCGTCCGGGTACTCGACGACGAATTTCTCCAGCACGGCGTCATCGCCGCCGATCAGGCGGTCGCGCCAGCGTTCGAGATTGTGGAAACGCTCGTTGTACTGGCGGGTCGACGCATCGAGTTGATCGAGCAAGGTCAGAATCGCGTCAGTGTCCTGATCGCGCATCAGTTTGCCGATGAACTGCAGATGCCGTTTACGCGCGATGTTCGCGGTGTGCTTGGGCGCATCGGCCAAGGCCCGGCGCAGGGCGTCGGTCAATGGCAGTTTTGCGATCAAGTCAGGCTTGAGTGTGGTCAGTCGCTCGCCGAGGTCAACCAGAGCATGCAGCTCGCGTTTGACCTGAGATTTGCTTTTTTCTCCCGTATCGAGGGAGTCGTCGTAAGAATCAACCATGGTGGCAGTCCGCAAAGAAACGCCGCCATGATAACCAGTCGGGGGCCGCTTGTCCGGCCCGGTCGCTCGATGGCCCCAGCCGAAAGCAGAATTTGAGTGGAGATGAGCATGAGTGCAGTTCAAAGCGTCGGCCCGCAGGCATTGCCGGCACTGCAGGAACAGGTCGAGCAGATCATCGCCGAAGCCAAGCGTCAGGGCGCCAGTGCCTGCGAAGTCGCGGTGTCGCTGGAACAGGGTTTGTCGACATCGGTGCGCCAGCGTGAAGTCGAAACGGTCGAGTTCAACCGTGATCAGGGCTTTGGCATCACCTTGTACGTCGGCCAGCGCAAGGGCTCGGCCAGCACCTCGGCGACCGGCCCGGACTCTATTCGCGAGACCGTCGCAGCGGCGCTGGCGATTGCCAAACACACCTCCGAAGACGAAGCCTCGGGCCTTGCCGACGCAGCGCTGATGGCCAAGGAGCAGCACGATTTCGATCTGTTCCACGAATGGGATATCACCCCGGAGCAAGCGATCGAGAAGGCCTTGCTGTGTGAAGCGGCGGCATTCGATGCCGACGCACGTATCAAGAACGCCGACGGCACCACCCTCAGCACCCATCAGGGCTGCCGCGTGTACGGCAACAGTCACGGTTTCATTGGTGGCTACGCATCGACCCGACACAGCCTCAGTTGCGTGATGATTGCTGAAGCCGACGGGCAGATGCAGCGTGATTACTGGTATGACGTCAATCGCCAGGGCACGTTGTTGGCCGATCCGGTGAGCATCGGCCAAAAAGCCGCGCAACGGGCGGCAAGCCGTCTCGGCGCGCGTCCGGTGCCGACCTGCGAGGTGCCGGTGCTGTTTTCCGCCGAGTTGGCCGGTGGCTTGTTTGGCAGCTTTCTCTCGGCGGTGTCCGGCGGCAGTCTGTATCGCAAATCTTCGTTCCTGGAAGGCACGCTGGGCCAGAAGCTGTTCCCGGAGTGGATGACCATCGACGAGCGTCCGCATCTGATGCGCGCCATGGGCAGCGCTTCGTATGACGGTGACGGTCTGGCGACGTACGCCAAACCGTTTGTCGAGAACGGCGAACTGGTCTCGTACATTCTCGGTACCTATTCTGGCCGCAAACTGGGCATGCCAAGCACCGCCAACGCGGGTGGCGTGCATAACCTGTTCGTCACCCATGGCGATGAAGACCAGGCGGCGCTGTTGAAACGCATGGGCCGCGGACTGCTGGTCACCGAGCTGATGGGCCATGGTCTGAACATGGTCACCGGCGACTACTCGCGCGGTGCGGCAGGTTTCTGGGTCGAGAACGGCGAGATTCAGTTCGCCGTGCAGGAAGTGACCATCGCCGGCAACATGCGTGACATGTTCAAGCAGATCGTTGCCGTCGGTAACGATCTGGAGCTGCGTAGCAACATCCGCACCGGTTCGGTGTTGATCGAACGGATGACCGTCGCGGGCAGCTGAATCCCCGCAATCCGCTGAGCAAAAAGGCGCGCCATCCGCTGTGGATGACGCGCCTTTTTTGTTGGTCTCGCCACAGATTTCCTGTGGGAGCGCGCCTGCTCGCGAATGCGGTGTGTCAGCCAAAATTTCTATTTCTGACACACCGCTTTCGCGAGCAGGCTCGCTCCCACCCTAAAATCTCCATGGCATGGCACTCTTGTTTTGGTTCTCATTATCATCTAATAATGAATCTCATCTCCGAACGAGTCCCGGATCATGAGTTCTGCCTTGCACGAGCAGCCCTACCTTGAAAGCTGGCGCTGGATGAGTCGCCAGATTCGTTGCGCGATGGATTCTGACGAACCGCGCCTGATCGAGCATTACCTGGCTGAAGGCCGCTACCTGTCGTGTTGCACCGCAACGTCACCGTGGACCGTCGCCGAAACTTCCTTCCGTTTGCTGCTCGACACCGCTACGGACATTGCCTTGCCCTGGCACTGGCGCAGCCTCTGTCTCGACCAAGCCTGGCGCCCGTTGCGCGACATGGAGCGCCTGTCCCTGTGCAGATGCCGATTGCGGCGCTGGCAACGCTACACCTGGCAGCTCGCCACTTGCGAACTGCTGCCATCGATTCCTCTTTCTGAACTGCTGCAAGGACATTCCAATGACCAAGACACGTATTGAGCGCGACAGCATGGGCGAACTGCAGGTGCCGGTGGACGCTCTCTACGGCGCGCAGACCCAGCGCGCAGTGGACAATTTCCCGATCAGCGGCAAACCGATGCCGACTCAATTCATCCGCGCGCTGATCCTCGCCAAAGCCGCCGCCGCCCGCGCCAACGTCGAACTGAACCAGATCAGCGCCGCTCAGGGCAAAGCCATCAGCGATGCCGCACAAGGCCTGCTCGGAGGCGATTTCATGCGGCATTTTCCGGTGGATATTTTCCAGACCGGCTCGGGCACCAGCTCGAACATGAATGCCAACGAAGTCATCGCCACGCTCGCCAGCCGCTTGCTCGACGAGCCGGTGAATGCCAACGATCACGTCAATTGCGGCCAGAGCAGCAACGACATCATTCCGACCACCATCCATGTCAGCGCCGCGCTGGGACTGCATGAACAACTGCTGCCGGCGCTGCTGCACCTGGTGCAGGTGATCGAAGAAAAAGCCGGGCGGGTTCATCACCATGTCAAGACCGGCCGCACGCATTTGATGGACGCCATGCCGGTGCGTCTGAGTCAGGTGCTCAATGGCTGGGCGCAGCAGCTCAAGGCCAATATCGGCCACCTGCAGGATCTGCTGCCGAGCCTGCAATCGCTGGCGCAGGGCGGCACCGCGGTCGGCACCGGCATCAACGCGCACCCGGAATTCGCCGCGCGTTTCAGCCGTCAGCTGAGCCAACTGACTGACGTGCAGTTCACCCCGGGCAAGGATCTGTTTGCGCTGATCGGCTCGCAGGACACCGCTGTTGCGGTTTCCGGCCAGCTCAAAGCCACCGCCGTGTCGTTGATGAAAATTGCCAACGACTTGCGCTGGATGAACTCCGGTCCTCTGGCCGGTCTCGGTGAAATCGAATTGGAGGCCCTGCAGCCGGGTTCGTCGATCATGCCGGGCAAGGTCAATCCGGTGATCCCCGAAGCCACCGCCATGGTCGCCGCGCAGGTGATCGGCAACGATTCGGTGATCACCATTGCCGGCCAGTCGGGCAATTTCGAATTGAACGTGATGCTGCCGATCATCGCGCAGAACCTGCTGAGCAGCATCGAGCTGCTGGCCAATTCCAGTCGCCTGCTTGGCGACAAGGCCATCGCCAGTTTCAAGGTCAACGAGGCGCGTTTGAAGGAAGCCCTGTCGCGCAACCCGATTCTGGTGACCGCGCTCAACCCGATCATCGGTTACCAGAAAGCCGCCGAAATCGCCAAGCAGGCCTACAAGGAAGGCCGCGCGGTCATTGACGTGGCGCTGGAGCATACCGACCTGTCGCGCAGCCAGCTCGAAGAGCTACTCAACCCCGAGAAGCTCACCGCCGGCGGCGTGTAAACCCCGCAACCGCTTTGGAGGCTCACCATGGAGCACTGGAAACGCACGATCGAACGGGCCAATCGCTGCTTCATGCTCGGCGAATTGATCGACGCCCGTGAGGCCTATCTGCAAGCCCTGGCCCTGGCGCAAGTGTTGTACGAGCGCTGGGCGGACGCCGACGAAGCGGTGGCGGCCTGCGTCATCTCCCACCACAACCTCGCGGATCTGCACCTGCGCCTGAATCAGCCCGAGGAGAGCGCCGAATATCTCTGCGCCATCCATCAGCGGCTGTTGCAGACCATGCAGGACGAACGGCTGCGCCCGGCTCTGCGGGAAGCGGCATTGCGTCAAAGCAGCAAGACCTATGTCGAGCTGCTGAATTTCATCAGCGACCACGGCGAATACCCGCGCACCCAACGCCTGCTGCACCCGGATACCGGTAATGCACGCCGCGCGCCTGCTTCACACCACTATGGAGTCCATTGAAATGGCTTTTACCTTGCCTGCCTTGCCTTATGCCTACGATGCCCTGGAACCGCACATCGATGCGCAGACCATGGAAATCCACTACACCAAACATCACCAGACCTACATCAACAACCTCAACGCCGCGGTCGAGGGCACCGAATATGCCGAGTGGCCGGTGGAGAAACTCGTCGCCAGCGTCCAGCAACTGCCGGAAAAACTGCGGGCGGCGGTGATCAACCAGGGCGGCGGCCACGCCAACCACTCGCTGTTCTGGGAAGTCATGGTGCCAGGCGGTGGCGGCAAACCGGATGGCGCGCTGGCCAAGGCTATCGATGAGCAACTGGGTGGCCTCGACAGTTTCAAGGAAGCGTTCACCAAAGCGGCGCTGACCCGTTTTGGCAGTGGCTGGGCCTGGCTCAGCGTCACCCCGGAGAAGAAACTGATCGTCGAAAGCAGCGGCAATCAGGACAGCCCGCTGATGAACGGCAACACGCCGATCCTCGGTCTCGACGTTTGGGAGCACGCCTACTACCTGCGCTACCAGAACCGTCGCCCGGAATACATCAATGCGTTCTACAACGTGATCAATTGGCCTGAAGTCGCGGCGCGTTATCAGGCCGCACTGGTTTAACCCATCTATAAGAACAAACCAGGGCTGACTATGGGCACTGAAACACTGGCGACTGGCAGTGGGCGTATGTTTCGTTACGCAGTCGGATCGCTGTTGCTATTGGCGGGGGTGGCCTTGCTGGTCGCTCACGGGCTGCAATGGCTGAATCTGGAACCGCGCCTGCTGCGTGCATTGCAGGGCGGTGCTCTGTGCGCCCTCGGCACGGCGCTTGGCGCGGTGCCGGTGCTGGTCATCCGGCGGATGCCGCAAGCGCTCAGCGATACCTTGCTGGGTTTTGGCGCCGGGGTGATGCTGGCGGCGACTGCGTTTTCGTTGATCGTGCCGGGCATTGCTGCGGCCGAAAGTCTCGGTCTGACACCTTGGGGCGCCAGTGGCCTGATCTGCTTCGGTATCCTGCTCGGCGCGTTTGGCCTGTATCTGGTCGATCGCAAGGTTTCCGGCGCTACCCCGCAAATGCTTGTCGGCACCCTCGAGCGTCCGGTGATACCGCCGCGTATCTGGCTGTTCGTGTTCGCCATCATTGCTCACAACATTCCGGAAGGCATGGCCGTCGGCGTGTCTGCCGGCGGCGGCATGCCGGATGCGGATAGCCTGGCCATGGGCATCGCTTTGCAGGATGTGCCCGAAGGTCTTGTGATCGCGCTGGTATTGGCCGGGGCGGGGATGTCACGGGTGAGGGCGTTTCTGATCGGCGCGGCGTCAGGCCTGGTCGAGCCGGTCTTTGCGCTGCTTTGCGCGTGGCTGGTCAGCCTCGCCCAAGCGTTATTGCCGTTGGGGCTGGCGCTGGCGGCCGGGGCGATGTTGCTGGTGGTGACCCACGAAGTGATCCCAGAGTCGCGACGCCATGGTCATGACAAACTCGCGAGTCTGGGTTTGCTGATCGGGTTCTGTCTGATGATGGTGATGGATACAGCATTGGGTTGAGTTGTCGCGACGAGGAATGCTCCGTCGCAACAGACTTATTCACCTTCATCGAAGTAGTTGTTGATCAGCGCCACCAAGGCTTCCATGGCTTCCTCGGCTTGTTCGCCTTCGGTGCTTAAATGGATTTTGGTGCCCTTGCCTGCCGCGAGCATCATCATCGCCATGATGCTTTTACCATCGACCGTGGTCTCGGGTGTACGGCCTACTCTGATCGTAGTCTCCGGAAACTTGCCCGCCACGCCGACAAACTTGGCAGACGCTCGGGCATGCAAACCGAGTTTGTTGATGATTTCGATTTCACGAGCAGGCATCGCGGTGTGGATCCTTTAGGTGAGGTCGCGGTGGCGGACCTGGACGTTTTTCAAGGTTTTCTGCAGGGCCTGACCCAGACGTTCGGTCAGGTAGACGGAGCGGTGATGCCCGCCCGTACAGCCAATGGCAACGGTCACATAGGCGCGATTACTGGCAGCAAAGCGCGGCAGCCACTTGTGCAGGTAGGCGTAGATGTCCTGGTACATTTCCTCGACATCCGGCTGTTGCGCCAGATACTCGGCAACCGGTGCGTCGAGACCGGACTGCTCGCGCAACTCCGGCTTCCAGTACGGATTGGGCAGGCAGCGGACATCGAAGACCAGATCCGCATCCACCGGCATGCCGCGCTTGAAACCGAACGACTCGACCAGGAACGCCGTGCCCGGCTCAGGCTGATTCAGCAGGCGCAACTTGAGGGTGTCGCGCAGCTGGTACAGGTTGAGGTGGGTGGTATTGATCTTCAGGTCAGCCAGGTCGGCGATCGGGCCGAGAAGGGCGCTTTCATCGTGGATCGCCTCGGCCAGTGAGCGATTGGCGTTGCTCAGCGGATGCCGGCGACGGGTTTCGGAAAAACGCTTGAGCAGCGTTTCTTCATCCGCATCCAGATACAGCACATCGCACTGGATGTGCTTGCTGCGCGCGTCTTCGAGCAGCTCCGGAAATCGTGACAGATGACTGGGCAAGTTGCGCGCATCGATCGACACGGCAACCAGCGGTTGGGCGAGTTCCGTGTGGATCAGCGCTCGTTCGGCCAGTTCCGGCAGCAAGCCGGCCGGGAGGTTGTCGATGCAGTAGTAGCCGTTGTCCTCAAGGACATTCAGCGCAGTACTCTTGCCCGAGCCCGAGCGGCCACTGACGATGATCAAGCGCATGATTAATGCCCGTTCTGCTCGTCCAGTACAACCTGGTACAAGGCTTCGTTGCTCGGTGCGCTGCGCAGTCTTTCACGCACTTCCTTGCGATCGAGCATGCTGGCGATCTGGCGCAGCAGTTCCAGGTGTGCATCGGTAGCAGCTTCCGGGACCAGCAGCACGAACAGCAGGTCTACCGGGGCGCCATCGATCGCGTCGAAATCGATCGGGGCTTCAAGGTGCATCAGCGCACTGATCGGCGCGTCGCAACCCTTGAGGCGGCAGTGGGGGATGGCGATGCCGTTGCCAAAACCGGTGGAACCGAGTTTTTCACGGGCGACCAACGCCTCGAAGACATCCTGCATCGCCAGATCCGGCACTTCGCGGTGGATCAGGTTGGCAATCTGTTCGAGGGCTTTTTTCTTGCTGCCACCCGGCGCGTTCACTTGGGAACGGC
The DNA here is from genome assembly GCF_051132135.1 of Pseudomonas sp. R1-1. Lineage (NCBI taxonomy): Bacteria > Pseudomonadati > Pseudomonadota > Gammaproteobacteria > Pseudomonadales > Pseudomonadaceae > Pseudomonas > Pseudomonas sp. R1-1. The sequence goes on along the minus strand of NZ_CP071663.1, from coordinate 5,204,488 downwards.
CGGGGGTCAGGATGGTTTCAAGTCGGATCATGGATGAGGGTGTTAACGACCGGTCGCGCCCTGGAGGAGGCTCTGGGTCTTTTCCTTATGCTTTTTGAGTTGGCGATCCAGCTTGTCGGTCAGCAGGTCAATGGCGGCATACATGTCGTCGTGCTCGGCATTGGCGACTACTTCTCCGCCGGGAATATGCAGCGTGGCTTCGATTTTCTGCTTGAGCTTCTCGACATTCAATATGACTTGCACGTTGGTGATCTTGTCGAAATGCCGCTCCAGTCGGTCGAGTTTTTCGCCGATGTAGGTGCGCAGAGGTTCGGTCACTTCCAGTTGGTGTCCACTGATGTTGACTTGCATACAGCTTCTCCTTCGTTGCCAGTGCATAAAGCGGCAGGCCGAAAAGCCTGCCACTGGAACGCTGTAACGTGGCTTACATCAACCGCTTGCGTTCGCTCGAAGGCGCGATTCCGAGGGATTCGCGGTACTTGGCGACGGTGCGGCGAGCCACCTGAATGCCTTGTGCCTCCAGTAAACCAGCGATCTTGCTGTCACTCAACGGCTTTTTCTGATTTTCCGCGGCAACCAGTTTCTTGATGATCGCGCGGATCGCCGTGGACGAGCATTCGCCGCCTTCGGAGGTACTGACGTGGCTGGAGAAAAAGTATTTCAGCTCATAAATACCGCGCGGGGTATGCATGAATTTCTGCGTGGTCACCCTGGAAATCGTCGATTCGTGCATGCCCACCGCCTCGGCGATGTCATGCAGGACCAGCGGTTTCATGGCTTCGTCGCCGTACTCCAGAAAACCGCGCTGATGCTCGACGATCTGCGTGGCGACTTTCATCAGGGTTTCGTTGCGGCTCTGCAGGCTCTTGATGAACCAGCGGGCTTCTTGTAGCTGATTGCGCATGAAGGTGTTGTCGGCGCTGGTGTCGGCGCGCTTTACGAAACCGGCGTACTGCGCATTGACGCGCAGGCGCGGTACCGACTCCTGGTTCAGCTCGACCAGCCAGCGCTCGTTGTCCTTGCGCACGATGACATCAGGTACGACGTATTCGGCTTCGGTGGACTCGATCTGTGAGCCCGGACGCGGGTTGAGGCTCTGCACCAGTTCGATGACCTGGCGCAGCTCGTCTTCCTTGAGTTTCATGCGCCGCATCAACTGGCTGTAGTCGCGGCTGCCAAGCAGGTCGATATAGTCGCTGACCAGGCGCTTGGCCTCTGCCAGCCATGGCGTTTTTGCCGACAACTGGCGCAGTTGCAGCAGCAGGCATTCGCTGAGATTGCGTGCGCCGATGCCCGCAGGCTCGAATTGCTGGATGCGGTGCAGGACGGCTTCAATTTCGTCCAGTTCGATGTCCAGTTCCGGATCGAAGGCGTCGAGGATTTCTTCGAGGGTTTCGTCCAGATAGCCCTGATTGTTGATGCAGTCGATCAGGGTCACGGCGATCAGGCGATCGGTGTCGGACATCGGTGCGAGGTTTAATTGCCAGAGCAAATGGCTCTGCAGGCTTTCGCCGACGGAAGTGCGGGTGGTGAAATCCCACTCGTCATCGTCGCTGCTCGGCAGGCTGCTGGCGCTGGTCTGGTAAACGTCTTCCCAGGCCGTGTCGACCGGCAGCTCGTTGGGGATGCGCTCGCTCCATTCGCCGTCGTCGAGGTTGTCTACCGTCGGCGCGGCTTCCTGGTAAGAAGGTTCCTGAATGTCGGGGTTGGGCTTTTGCTCGACGTTGTCGGCCAGCGGATCGGAATTGTCGAAGTCGTCGCCTTCTTCCTGGCGTTCGAGCATCGGGTTGGATTCCAGAGCCTCCTGGATTTCCTGTTGCAGATCCAGGGTCGACAATTGGAGCAGGCGGATGGCCTGTTGCAGCTGCGGTGTCATCGTCAGCTGCTGGCCCATTCTCAAGACTAGCGATGGTTTCATGGCAGGGGCTTAACACCTTATTCGCCGGCGCTATGCGCCATCCACTACAGGGCGCCGAAGCGCCAAACTTAAGCAAATTATATGCCTGAAACTGAAGTGTTTGCCTAGAGCGCTGTAACAATTAAACGGTATAAAAACCGGCTTGATCGATACAGCACCCGCGCAGCTTGTCGAACAGCTCGCGCTTACAGGCGGAACTCGTGACCCAGATACACTTCCTTGACCAGATCGTTGGCCAGGATGGTCTCGGCGTCACCTTCGGCGATCAATTGACCGTCGTTGACGATGTAAGCGGTTTCGCAGATATCCAGCGTCTCGCGCACGTTGTGGTCGGTGATCAACACACCGATGCCCTTGGCCTTGAGATGGTGAATGATCTGCTTGATGTCGCCAACCGAGATCGGGTCGACACCGGCGAACGGCTCGTCGAGCAGGATGAATTTCGGCGCGGTGGCCAAGGCGCGGGCGATTTCCACCCGGCGGCGCTCACCGCCTGACAGGCTCATGCCGAGGTTGTCGCGAATGTGGCTGATGTGGAATTCCTGCAGCAGGCTTTCCAGCTCCTTGCGACGACCGGCCTTGTCGAGTTCCTGACGGGTCTCGAGGATGGCCATGATGTTGTCGGCGACCGACAGTTTGCGGAAGATCGACGCTTCCTGCGGCAGATAGCCGATGCCGGCTTTCGCGCGGCCGTGCATTGGCTGGTGGCTGACGTCCAGGTCATCGATCAGCACGCGACCCTGATCGGCCTGCACCAGGCCGACGATCATGTAGAAGCAGGTCGTCTTGCCGGCGCCGTTCGGGCCGAGCAGACCGACGATCTGGCCGCTGTCGATCGACAGGCTGACGTCCCGCACGACCTGGCGGCTTTTATAGGCCTTGGCCAGGTGCTGAGCTTTCAGAGTTGCCATTACTGGGTTTTCTCGTCGGTTTTCTTCTTCGGCTGGATCACCATGTCGATGCGCGGACGCGCCTCGGTGACCTTGCTGCCGGTAGCGCGACCGGCGCTGGCGAGTTTCTTCACGGTGTCATAGACGATTTTCTCGCCTTGCGTCGTGTTGTTGTCCTTGTCGACAACTTTGGCCTTGTCGATCAATACGACGCGATTCTGCGCGGCGTGATACTGGATCGTCACGCCCCAGCCTTGCACAGGCTTGCTGTCGCCGGCGGTCTGCAGTTGTTCGAAGTAAGCCAGGTTGCCCACCGACGTTACAACGTCGATATCGCCGGTCGGGGTGCGAGTGATGGTCACGGTATTACCAGTCACCTTCATCGAACCCTGAGTGATGATCACATCACCCTTATAGGTAGCGATGCCGTTCTTGTCGTCCAGTTGGGCGTCGTCGGCCTGAATGCGGATAGGTTGCTGCTGATCGTCCGGCAGAGCCCAGGCGCTCACGCTTCCCAGTGCTGCGCCCAGACTGAGCAAAATAGGGAGGGTTTTAACGAGCCTCATACTGTCCTCTTACGTTCGATTGCAGGTGTATCCTGCTGTCCTTCAGGTACGCTTTCATTCCGACGCCAGTCGACACACCGCCAGCGCCCTCGATTCTAACGGGTTGCGCGGTCTGCGCATATTCCTGCTGCGGGAACACGGTCATGCGGGTGCTGGTGATCAGGGTGTCGCGTTTCTTTTCATCGGTGCGCTTCACACGCACCGAGTCGATCAGTTCCACTTCGGTGCCGCCGGAATTCACTTCACCGCGTTCACTGGTCACGTGCCACGGAAAGTCCGTGCCGCGATACATGTTCAGGTCGGGTTTAGTTACCAGCGTGATGTCGGTGGCCTTGACGTGTTCGGCCTTGTCCGAGGTCATCTCGTACTGCACCTTGCCGTCGGGCAGGTACTGAATGGTATGCGTATTGGTCGCGTACCAGTCGATCGGGTTCTCGGCGGCCGAGACCGGCGGCTTGTCGAGAAAGCGTTCCGGGCTGATGTTCCAGTAGCCGACCGCAGCGAAAATCGCCGCGATGCAGCCGAACAGCAGGAAGTTGCGAAATTTTTTACTGAACATGGCTTGGCTCACAGGTACGCGGCATTGGCCGCATCGAGGCGGCCCTGGGCGCGCAGGATCAATTCGCAGAATTCGCGGGCGGCACCTTCGCCGCCACGGGCGCGGGTCACGCCGTGGGCGTGTTCGCGCACGAAGTCGGCGGCGTTGGCTACGGCCATGCCCAGACCGACGCGGCGGATTACCGGCAGGTCGGGCAGGTCGTCACCGAGGTAGGCGACCTGTTCATAGCTTAGGCCCAGTTGCTCGAGAAGAGCGTCGAGCACTACCAGTTTGTCTTCGCGGCCCTGAAACAGGTGTGGGATGCCGAGGTTTTTCGCTCGACGCTCGACCACCGGAGTCTTGCGACCGCTGATGATGGCAGTTTCCACGCCGGCGTTCATCAGCATCTTGATGCCTTGGCCGTCGAGGGTGTTGAACGTCTTGAATTCACTGCCGTCTTCCAGGAAGTACAGGCGCCCGTCAGTGAGGACGCCGTCGACATCGAAAACCGCCAGTTTGATGGCTTTGCCGCGTTGCAGCAGTTCGTTGCTCATTACATGACTCCTGCGCGCAGCAGGTCGGAGAGGTTGAAGGCGCCGACCGGGCGGTCCTCCTCGTCAACGACTATCAAGGCGCTGATTCGGTGGTCTTCCATGATTTTCAGGGCTTCCGCGGCAAGCATGTCGGGCCGCGCGGTTTTGCCGTGTGCGGTCATCACTTCATCGATGCTGGCGTTGCGAATGTCGATGGTGCGATCCAGGGTGCGGCGCAAATCACCGTCGGTGAAGATCCCGGCGAGCTTGCCATCGGCTTCAAGGACAGCGGTCATGCCGAGGCCCTTGCGGGTCATTTCCATCAATGCATCCTTGAGCAGGGTGCCGCGTTCTACCTGCGGCAGTTCCTCCCCGGCGTGCATGACGTTTTCCACTTTCAGCAGCAGGCGCCGGCCAAGGGCGCCGCCGGGATGCGAGAAGGCAAAGTCTTCGGCGGTAAAACCACGCGCTTCCAGCAAGGCCACGGCGAGGGCGTCGCCCATGACCAGTGCGGCAGTGGTCGAAGAGGTCGGTGCCAGGTTCAGCGGGCAGGCTTCATGCTCGACGTGCACGTTGAGATTGACCTCGGCTGCCTTGGCCAATGGCGATTGCGGGTTGCCGGTGACGCTGATCAGCTGGATACCCAGACGTTTGATCAATGGCAGCAGGGTGACGATTTCGTTGGTCGAGCCGGAGTTCGACAGGGCCAGAATCACGTCGTCACGGGTGATCATGCCCATATCGCCGTGACTGGCTTCGGCCGGGTGGACAAAAAAAGCCGGGGTGCCAGTGCTGGCCAGGGTCGCGGCGATCTTGTTGCCAACGTGCCCGGACTTGCCCATGCCGACTACGACCACACGGCCCTTACTGGCCAGAATCATCTCGCAAGCGCGTACGAAATCGGCGTCGATATGGGGCAGCAAGCCTTGTACGGCTTCCATTTCGAGGCGGATGGTGCGTTGTGCCGATTGAATCAGGTCGCTGGATTGGCTCATGTCAGAAATCGTATAGCCCGATGAAAAGGCGGCGATTATAGCGGTTATGTTGCAAAGCCTCACGCAAGTTCGTCGTGCTTTGTCATTCCTCGTTACCAAAAGCCGGAAAAAGCCGCTGCAGACCTGTCATATCGCCGAATACGGGCTGGCACAAGCCTTGGGCGCTTGGCCGTTGCAGTGATATAGTTCGCCGCCAGTTCGGCCTGCCCGGGATGTATGTACTTTTTAACCAAAGACAGGCGTCCGAGTGAGAGGCTGCATCGCAAGGAGTTTAGATGAGTGCCGATAACGCCTACGCGGTCGAGCTGAAGGGAGTCTCCTTCAAGCGCGGTTCGCGCAGCATTTTCAATAACGTCGATATCCGCATCCCGCGCGGCAAGGTTACCGGCATCATGGGGCCTTCCGGGTGTGGCAAGACCACGCTGCTGCGGTTGATGGGCGCCCAGTTGCGGCCCGCCAGCGGCGAAGTCTGGGTCAACGGCCAGAACCTGCCGACACTGTCGCGCAGTGACCTGTTCGATGCGCGAAAGCACATGGGCGTGCTGTTTCAGAGCGGCGCGCTGTTCACCGATCTCGACGTGTTCGAGAACGTGGCTTTCCCCCTGCGCGTGCATACCGAGTTGCCGGAAGAAATGATCCGCGACATTGTCCTGCTGAAATTGCAGGCGGTCGGGCTGCGCGGTGCCATCGAGCTGATGCCGGACGAGCTGTCGGGCGGCATGAAGCGTCGCGTCGCGCTGGCCCGGGCGATTGCCCTGGATCCGCAGATCCTCATGTACGACGAACCGTTCGTCGGCCAGGACCCGATCGCCATGGGGGTACTGGTCCGCCTGATCCGTCTGCTCAACGATGCGCTGGGCATCACCAGTATCGTGGTGTCGCACGATCTGGCCGAGACCGCGAGCATCGCCGACTACCTTTATATAGTCGGTGACGGCCAGGTGCTGGGGCAGGGGACGCCGGACGAGTTGATGAACTCGGACGAACCACGCATCCGGCAGTTCATGACGGGCGATCCCGATGGCCCGGTGCCGTACCATTTTCCAGCGACGGATTACCGCGCAGATCTTCTGGGGAAGCGCTGATGCGCAGAATTTCATTGATAGAGCGCGTGCGCCGATTCGGCGAAACGGCAATCGACGCCGTTGCGGTGTTCGGGCGCGCCACGCTGTTCCTGTTTCATGCCCTGCTGGGACGCGGCGGCATCAGCGGCGGTTTCAGCCTGCTGGTCAAACAACTGCATTCAGTCGGCGTCATGTCGCTGGTGATCATCGTCGTTTCGGGGATTTTCATCGGCATGGTCCTGGCGTTGCAGGGCTTCAGCATCCTGTCGAGCTACGGTTCGGAGCAGGCGGTCGGGCAGATGGTTGCCTTGACCCTGTTGCGTGAACTGGGGCCGGTGGTGACTGCACTGTTGTTCGCCGGGCGTGCCGGCTCGGCATTGACTGCCGAGATCGGCAACATGAAGTCGACCGAGCAGTTGTCGAGCCTGGAAATGATCGGCGTCGACCCGCTCAAATACATCATTGCCCCGCGTCTGTGGGCCGGTTTCATTTCCCTGCCGGTGCTGGCGATGATTTTCAGCGTGGTGGGTATCTGGGGCGGTTCGTGGGTGGCCGTCGACTGGCTGGGTGTGTATGAAGGCTCGTATTGGGCGAACATGCAGAACAGCGTGACGTTCACCAGTGATGTGCTCAACGGCATCATCAAAAGCGTCGTGTTCGCCTTCGTCGTCACCTGGATCGCCGTATTCCAAGGCTATGACTGTGAGCCCACTTCCGAGGGGATCAGTCGTGCCACCACCAAGACCGTAGTGTTTGCCTCGCTGGCAGTGCTGGGTCTGGACTTTATTCTGACCGCTTTGATGTTTGGAGATTTCTGATGCAAAACCGCACCCTGGAAATCGGTGTCGGCCTGTTCCTGCTGGCAGGGATCCTGGCTTTGCTGCTGCTCGCCTTGCGGGTCAGTGGCCTGTCTCCGACTTCGTCCACCGACACTTATAAACTTTATGCATATTTCGACAATATCGCCGGTTTGACGGTCAGAGCCAAAGTGACCATGGCCGGTGTGACCATCGGCAAGGTCACGGCCATCGATCTGGATCGCGACAGCTTCACCGGTCGGGTGACGCTGCAAGTGGACAAGAAGGTCGACAACCTGCCTGTCGATTCCACAGCGTCTATCCTTACCGCGGGTCTGCTGGGCGAGAAATACATCGGTATCAGCGTCGGCGGCGAAGACACCCGGTTGAAGGATGGCGGAACCATCCACGACACGCAGTCGTCTCTGGTACTGGAAGACCTGATCGGTAAATTCCTGCTCAATACCGTTAGCAAAGACGCCAAATGAGGAGCTTTTGAATGATCTCTACCTTGCGACGTGGCCTGTTGGTGTTGCTCGCGGCACTGCCACTGCTGGCTAACGCGGCACCTGGGCAATCCGCACACGATCTGATTCAGGACACCACCAACCGGATGCTGGCCGACCTGCAGGCCAACAAAGAAAAGTACAAGCAGGATCCGCAGGATTTCTATGCGGCGCTGAACAACATTGTCGGCCCGGTGGTGGATGCCGAGGGCATCTCCAAGAGCATCATGACCGTCAAGTATTCGCGCAAGGCTACCCCTGCGCAGATGCAGCGCTTTCAGGAAAACTTCAAGCGCGGCCTGTTCCAGTTCTATGGCAACGCTCTGCTGGAATACAACAACCAGGGCATCACTGTTGACCCGGCCAAAGACGAATCGGGCGACCGCACCAGCGTCAACATGACCGTCAAGGGCAGCAATGGCGCGATCTACCCAGTGCAGTACACGCTTGAGAAGATCGGCGGCGAGTGGAAACTGCGCAACGTGATCATCAACGGCATCAACATCGGCAAGCTGTTCCGTGATCAGTTCGCTGACGCGATGCAGCGCAATGGCAACGATCTGGACAAGACCATCGATGGTTGGGCCGGTGAAGTGGCCAAGGCCAAGCAGGAAACCGACAAAGCTGCTGCGAAGCCAGCGCAATGAGTGAGGCGGCAGTGCGTATGAGTGATGTCGACGAGCTTCTGCTCAGTGGCGTGCTGGACTATCGCACCGGGCCGGACCTGAGAAGGGAAGGCCAGGCGCTGATCAAGTCGAGCAAGGCAAGCTCGCTGGTCATCGATTGCTCGGCGGTGAAGAAGTCCAGCAGCGTCGGCCTGTCGTTGCTGCTGTGCTTCATGCGCGATGCGCAGGCGGCCGGCAAGGCCGTCAGCATCCGCGCCATGCCGGAAGACATGCGCGAAATTGCCGAGGTCAGCGAATTGACCGAGCTGTTCGCGGCACACTGATTCCGCATCCGCAACAAAAGCCCCCCGTCAGAGTCCTGCAATGCGGGGTTCGCAGGCGCGGGGCTTTTTTGTATGATGTCCGACCCGTGCGCACAGGGCGCCGATTGAGGTTGAGCATGCAGGCCGTAGAAGTGAAAAACTTCCTTGAAGGGAAGCTGCCAGGAATTCAGGTAGAAGTTGAAGGCGAAGGCTGCAACTTCCAGCTGAACGTGATTAGCGATGAACTGGCGGCGTTGAGCCCGGTCAAGCGTCAGCAAAGCATCTATGCCCATTTGAACCCATGGATCGCCGATGGCAGCATCCACGCGGTCACCATGAAATTTTTCAGCCGCGCGGCCTGGGCCGAGCGCACCTGAGCCCTAGGGCGTCGAGATACTAATGGATAAATTGATTATTACCGGTGGCGCGCGTCTTGATGGCGAGATCCGCATTTCCGGCGCGAAGAACTCTGCTCTGCCAATCCTGGCCGCCACCCTGCTGTGCGATGGCCCGGTGACCGTTGGCAACCTGCCGCACCTGCACGACATCACCACCATGATCGAGCTGTTCGGGCGTATGGGCATTGAGCCTGTGATCGACGAGAAACTCAGCGTCGAAATCGACCCGCGCACCATCAAGACCCTGGTCGCCCCGTACGAGCTGGTGAAAACCATGCGTGCGTCGATTCTGGTGCTGGGCCCGATGGTCGCCCGTTTCGGTGAAGCTGAAGTCGCGCTGCCTGGCGGTTGCGCCATCGGTTCGCGTCCGGTCGACCTGCACATCCGTGGCCTCGAAGCCATGGGCGCGGTGATCGACGTGGAAGGCGGCTACATCAAGGCCAAGGCGCCTGAAGGCGGCCTGCGCGGTGCGCACTTCTTCTTCGATACCGTCAGTGTGACCGGTACCGAGAACATCATGATGGCGGCGGCTCTGGCCAAGGGCCGCAGCGTGCTGCAGAACGCCGCCCGCGAACCTGAAGTGGTCGACCTGGCGAACTTCCTCAACGCCATGGGCGCGAAGGTCTCCGGTGCCGGCACCGACACCATCACCATCGATGGCGTCGAGCGTCTGGGCTCGGCTTTCTACAAAGTCATGCCTGACCGTATCGAAACCGGCACCTACCTGGTCGCCGCTGCCGTCACCGGTGGCCGCGTCAAGGTCAAGGACACCGATCCGACCATCCTCGAAGCGGTGCTGGAAAAACTCCGTGAAGCCGGCGCAGAAATCACCTGCGGTGAAGACTGGATCGAGCTGAACATGCACGGCAAGCGTCCGAAAGCGGTCAACGTGCGCACCGCGCCGTACCCCGCTTTCCCGACTGACATGCAGGCACAGTTCATCTCGCTCAACGCCATTGCCGAAGGCACCGGTGCGGTGATCGAGACGATCTTCGAAAACCGTTTCATGCACGTGTACGAACTGCACCGCATGGGCGCGAAAATCCAGGTCGAAGGCAACACCGCCATCGTGACCGGTACCGAAAAACTCAAGGGCGCGCCAGTGATGGCGACCGACCTGCGTGCTTCGGCCAGCCTGGTGATCTCGGCGCTGGTTGCCGAAGGCGACACGCTGATCGACCGCATCTACCACATCGACCGTGGTTACGAGTGCATCGAAGAAAAACTGCAGATGCTGGGCGCCAAGATTCGTCGCGTTCCGGGCTGATTGCTGCATCGGGACACACGGACGTGTCCACTGAATTCGTTTCGAGTCGAGGGTGTGCGCACCCTCGATGTGTGTCCGGCGCCGATTGCGACCGGGCATGAGTACCTTGATAAGGACTGACGTTTCCCATGTTGACCATCGCACTGTCCAAGGGCCGCATCCTTGACGACACTCTGCCGCTTCTCGCTGAAGCGGGCATCGTGCCGACCGAGAATCCGGACAAGAGCCGCAAGCTGATCATTCCCACGACCCAGGACGACGTGCGTCTGCTGATCGTGCGGGCCACCGACGTGCCGACATACGTCGAGCATGGCGCGGCCGACCTTGGCGTCGCAGGTAAAGACGTGTTGATGGAATACACCGGCCAGGGCCTGTACGAACCGCTGGACCTGCAGATTGCCCAATGCAAGCTGATGACCGCCGGCAAGATCGGCGCCGCCGAGCCCAAGGGCCGTCTGCGCGTGGCGACCAAGTTCGTCAACGTTGCCAAGCGTTATTACGCCGAGCAGGGCCGTCAGGTCGACATCATCAAGCTGTACGGCTCGATGGAGCTGGCGCCGCTGATCGGTCTGGCCGACAAGATCATCGACGTGGTCGACACCGGCAACACCTTGCGCGCCAACGGTCTGGAACCCCAGGAACTGATCGCCACGATCAGCTCGCGTCTGGTCGTCAACAAGGCTTCGATGAAAATGCAACACGCCCGAATCCAGGCGTTGATCGACACCCTGCGCAACGCAGTGGAATCGCGACACCGCGGCTGATCTACCTGCGCGGCCCGTGGCCGCGCCGTCTATCCGCCTCATAGCCAGAATTCTCAGGTGCCCAAGCGGATCGAATGATAGTTTCGGGCGCCTGAGTTTTTGCCAATTCCTATGAGGCTCTCGCTATGACCGCACCGACTGCAATTCGCCGACTCAACGCTGCTGACCCGGATTTCGCGCATCATCTGGATCATCTGCTGAGCTGGGAAAGTGTGTCTGACGACTCGGTCAATCAGCGCGTGCTGGACATCATCAAGGCCGTGCGCGAGCGCGGTGATGCGGCCCTGGTCGAGTTCACTCAGAAATTCGACGGCCTTGAAGTCGCCTCGATGGCTGACCTGATCCTGCCGCGCGAGCGTCTGGAACTGGCCCTGACCCGCATCACCGTGGCGCAGCGCGAAGCGCTGGAAAAAGCCGCCGCCCGTGTGCGCAGCTATCACGAAAAACAGAAGCAGGATTCCTGGAGCTACACCGAGGCCGACGGCACCGTGCTGGGCCAGAAGGTTACGCCGCTGGATCGCGCCGGTCTCTATGTACCGGGCGGCAAGGCCTCGTACCCATCCTCGGTGCTGATGAACGCGATTCCGGCGAAAGTCGCTGGCGTCACCGAAGTGGTGATGGTCGTGCCGACGCCACGCGGTGAAATCAATGAACTGGTGCTGGCAGCCGCGTGCATCGCTGGCGTTGACCGGGTGTTCACCATCGGCGGCGCGCAAGCGGTTGCCGCTCTGGCGTATGGCACCGAAAGCGTGCCGCAAGTCGACAAGGTGGTGGGCCCGGGCAACATTTATGTCGCCACCGCCAAACGTCATGTGTTCGGTCAGGTCGGCATCGACATGATCGCCGGCCCTTCGGAAATCCTCGTGGTCTGCGACGGTCAGACCGACCCGGACTGGATCGCCATGGACCTGTTCTCCCAGGCCGAGCACGACGAAGACGCGCAAGCGATCCTGGTCAGCCCGGACGCCGAGTTCCTCGACAAGGTCGCCGCCAGCATCGACAAACTGCTGCCGACCATGGACCGCGCGACCATCATTGAAACCTCGATCAATGGCCGTGGCGCGCTGATTCAGGTCAACGACATGGCCCAGGCCATCGAAGTCGCCAACCGCATCGCTCCGGAACACCTCGAATTGTCGGTTGCTGACCCACAAGCCTGGTTGCCGCAGATCCGCCACGCCGGGGCGATTTTCATGGGCCGTCACACCTCTGAAGCGCTGGGCGATTACTGCGCCGGTCCGAACCACGTGCTGCCGACCTCCGGCACCGCGCGCTTCTCATCGCCGCTGGGCGTGTATGACTTCCAGAAGCGTTCATCGATCATCTTCTGCTCCGAAGCCGGCGCCTCCGAACTGGGCAAGACCGCCTCGGTGCTGGCCCGTGGTGAATCGCTGAGCGCCCACGCGCGCAGCGCCGAATACCGCATCAAAGACCAAGACTTTCTGAAAGGGCAGGGGCAATGAGCATGAGTAAATTCTGGAGCCCGTTCGTCAAGGATCTGGTGCCGTATGTGCCGGGCGAACAGCCGAAGCTGACCCGACTGGTCAAGCTCAACACCAATGAAAACCCCTACGGCCCGTCGCCAAAAGCCTTGGCGGCGATGCAGGCCGAACTCAACGACAACCTGCGCCTGTACCCGGACCCGAACAGCGACTTGCTGAAAAATGCCGTGGCCAGTTACTACGGCGTGCAAAGTAATCAGGTGTTCCTCGGCAACGGTTCGGACGAAGTGCTCGCGCACATTTTTCACGGTCTGTTCCAGCATGATCAGCCGTTGTTGTTTCCGGACATCAGCTACAGTTTCTATCCGGTCTATTGCGGTCTGTACGGCATCCAGTTCGACGCGGTGCCGCTGGACGCGCTGTTCCAGATCGACCCGACCGACTACGCCAAACCGAACGGCGGGATCATTTTCCCCAACCCGAACGCCCCGACCGGGTGCCTGCTGGCACTCGACGCGGTCGAGCTAATCCTCAAGGCCAGCCCGGATTCGGTGGTGGTGGTCGATGAGGCGTATATCGACTTCGGCGGTGAGACAGCGATCAGTCTGGTGGATCGCTATCCAAACCTGCTCGTCACGCAAACCCTGTCCAAGTCGCGTTCGCTGGCCGGTCTGCGCGTCGGGCTGGCGGTAGGGCATCCGGATCTGATCGAGGCGCTGGAGCGGATCAAGAACAGCTTCAACTCCTATCCGCTGGATCGTCTGGCGAATGTTGGCGCGGCGGCGGCGTTTGAAGATCGCGAGTATTTCGACAAGACCTGCCGTTTGGTCATCGAACACCGCGAATGGGTGGTTGCGCAGTTGCAGGCCAAGGGCTTTGAAGTGCTGCCGTCGGCGGCTAACTTCATCTTCGCCCGGCATCCGCAGCACGACGCGGCGGGGCTGGCGGCCCGGTTGCGCGAGCAGGGCGTGATCGTGCGGCACTTCAAGCAGGAGCGGATTGCGCAGTTTTTGCGGATATCGATTGGGACGCCGGAGCAGAATCAGGCTTTGATTGATGGGTTGAATGAGTTGTAAGTTCCAGCGCTCTTTGGGGTAAGTTCCTGTTTTCGCAAATCATCGCGCGAAAACAGGAATTTATAATTGCTACGTTCTTTCTAATTCAAATTTTCCTGCAAATTTATTTCCGTCCTCAGCTTCAAAAAAATAACTGCCGCTCACCCACAGGGCGCCTGCCGTGTAACGGAAATTCATGGAGCCGGTTTTAGCTATATAAGGGGTTCCATTTACAAAGACCCGCCAGTCATACACCAAACCTTTAGAAATTTCTTCATAGCTAACTGCGTGGTCTTTGCCCGGCTCAAAGCCTTTTGGAATGACCAATTCAAGCTGAACTCCATTAGCATTTTTTACCGCGGAAATTAATGCGGTAGATGAAGAGGTAACCGGCAGCGGATGTAAACTAAGATAATTATTCAGGATTATTTCGCTTTCATTATTACGTATGAATGTAACCTGTCCGGTAGTAGAAAAAGTACGTCGATTTTCGTGCTTCAAATCGTGGTTCATGTTTATTCTTCCTTAATTTGTTTTCGGGAAGCATGACCTTACATGGGTAAACAGACCCTAAAAACTGTCAACTCTGACAGTTCTTAAGATCATATTGCTATTGTTGCTATTGCTCTTTGAGCTAGCGAACCGCTTATTCGTGATGCGGCTCACCAAGGAACGTCAACGAACTGAACAACCCGCGACTGTCCACGTCCGCACTGTCCTTCACCGGCACTTCTACCTGCGCCGCAATCACATTCAACCCTTCATTTCGCACTAGCACCTGCGCGCGGCCATCCTTGTCGGTCTCGGTGTTCAGCGTGTTCGGCGCGCTGCGATAGTCGCCAACCAACTTGACCCCGGCCGCCGGTTTGCCATCGAGCAATACCCGCACCGGCAGTGAATTACCCGGCCCGACGGTCAGCGGATCCACTTCCGGCAGGATCAACAGTTTGATCTGCTCGAGCTTCGGCAGCTTCGCGCCGGGCTGGTAAATCGCCAGGCTGTACTTGAACGTCTGGGTCGCCTCGACGGCACCCGGTACTTTGCTGCGTCCTTCATTGACCCACTTCTTATCCGCAGTCTGCGACCACATGCCATTGTTCAACGCAACGGCCATCACCGCCGGCGCCTTCAATGGTTTCAAACGGGCGTGATCCGCCAGGCGCTCGACGCTGACCGGAATCATCTTGCCGGCGACGTCATAGGCCCAGGCACCGCTGATCTTTCGCGCTTTGAAAGCGTTGTCTTCGGCGCCGTGACCGTAGATCACTTCGATGTTCCCGCGCCGTTCTTCTGTCCACAGACCATGGGCCGAAACTTGCCCGGCGAACAGGGCGGCGATCAGTACGAGGTTTTTGCCGTGTTGCATGGTGACGTCCTTTTACAGGTTGAGTGTCAGGCTGATGGTGAAGTTGCGCGGCTCGCCGGGGTTGACCCAGTAGTTGCTGTAGGAGCGCTCGTAATACTTTTCGTCGAAGATGTTGTTCAGGTTCAGACCGACCGTGACGTTGTCGCTGGCCTTGTAATGGGCCAGCAGGTCGACGGTGTGATAGGCCGGCAATTCGAAGTCGCTGCCGGATTCGCCCGAGCGGTCGCCGACATAGGTGAACGCTGCACCAAGGTCCGAGCCGCGCAGGTGGCCATCCTGAAATTCATACACACCGAGCAGGCTGCCACTGCGTTTGGCCACGCCGAGGATGCGGCTGCCGGTGGGGATCGTCGCGTCGCCCTTGGTCACTTCGGCATCGATGTAGGCGAACGCGCCGATGACCCGCACCGCATCGGTCACCTGCCCGGTCACTTGCCAGTCGAAGCCCTGACTGCGCGCCTTGCCCATGGCGCGACTGGTGTCGGTGGCCGGGTCGAGCGCGAGAACGTTTTCCTTTTCGATGTGAAAGAAGGCGAGGGTGCTGCTCAGGCGTTCGTCGAACAATTCATTCTTGATACCGATCTCATAGCCGACGCCTTCTTCCGGGTCGAATGATTTGCCGGCGGCGTCGAGGCCGTTGTTCGGTTTGAACGAGGTCGAGGCGTTGGCGAACAGGCCGGTGTTCGGCGTCAGTTGATAGAGCAGGCCCGCGCGTTGGGTGAGGGCGTCGTGACGCTGGCTGCTGGTCGCGTTGCGGCTGTGGTCGTCGATGTGCTGATCGAAATGTTCGAAACGCGCGCCGATCATCCCGCGCAGCTTATCGGTGAAAATGATCTGGTCTTGCACATTCAGTGCATGGCTTTCGAGGTGTTCAAAGAAATCAGTGCCTGAGCGCGTGCCGTTGGGTTTGGGCTGGCCGTAGACCGGGTTATAGATGTCGATGGCGTAGGGGCCGCCAGCGAGGGTAGTGACGCGCTCATTCTTGCGGAAGTTTTCGTACTCGGTGCCGAGCAGCAACTCGTGTTGCCACGGGCCAAGGTCAAACAGGCCGCGCAGTTCCAGTTGGGTGATGCTGTCGTGCCAGTTGGTGTCACGTTCGCGATAGCGGCGGTTGACGGTGTGGCCGTCGGCGTTCAGCGCCCGTTGTTCCGAGGCGTCGCCCCAGAGTTCGCCTTCTTTGTAATGACTGGCCAGGCGCAGCTTCCAGTTGTCATTGAGGTGATGTTCGAGGGTCGCCTGCAGCAGATTGTTGTGGTTGTCGATGTTGCCGTCGTTGGGTTCGCCGAGGAAGGTCGAGCGCGAGACACCGCTCCATTTGTTGTTCGGCGCGACGATGCCGCGATCGAAGGTTGAGCTGTGCCGGACGATCTCGCTTTCAACCAGCAGCGAGGTGTCCGGGCTCAATTGCCAACTGATCGAGGGCGCAACAAACACGCGCTTGCTGTCGACGTGGTCGCGGAAGCTTTGGTTGTCTTCGACCGCGAGGTTGATTCGCGACAGTACATCGCCCTGCGCATCGAGTGGGGTGTTGACGTCCAGCGCGGTGCGATAGCGATCCCAGCTACCGGCGCTGGTCTGCAGGGTGGTAAACGCTTCGGGCTGCGGCTTTTTCGTGACGATGTTCACCGTGCCGCCCGGATCGCCCCGGCCATACAGGCTCGCGGCGGGGCCTTTGAGCACTTCGATACGCTCGATATTGGCGGCGTCCGGTGTGCTCGGGTAGCCGCGATTGGCGCTGAAGCCGTCCTTGTAGAACTCCGACGTGGTGAAGCCGCGCACGCTGTATTCGTAGAGCGTCAGGCCGCCAAAGTTGTTCTGCTTCGACACGCCGCCGGCAAAATCCAGCGCCCGCTCGACGCTGCTGCTGCCCAGATCCTTGAGCACACTGGCGGGAACGACGCTGATGGCTTGCGGGATATCGCGGATCGCGGTGTCGGTTTTGGTCGCGCTGGATGAGCGCGTTGCGCGGTAGCCTTTGACGGGGCCGGTAGCCGATTCATAGTCGGAGACGACACTGATCGCTTCGAGCTCGACCGGCTGCGGCTCATTGGCAAAAGCGGGATCGCAGAGCAAACCAAGGGTCAGGCCGAGCAGCGAGGCCTTTTTGCGAGACGACATGTTATGTTGTTCCAATTGTCAGAATTGAAACAATATAACATGCCTTTTGAGAGTGTCTGTTATTCGCGCCATTGGCGCGAATAAACTTTTATTCTTCTTTTTCTTTCACCGGTGCCGGTGGCGGGCGCAGGCCGATTTCAGCGGTGAGCTTCAGCTCTTTCCCGTTGCGCATCACCTGAATCGTCACCTTGTCAGTCGGCTTGATCCGCGCCACCTGATTCATCGAACGGCGGCCATCACCGGCCGGCTCGCCATCGATACTCAGAATCACGTCGCCCAGTTGCAGGCCTGCTTTCTGCGCCGGACCGTCACGGAAAATCCCCGCAACCACAATGCCCGGGCGCCCGGACAAACCAAACGATTCGGCCAGTTCCTGAGTCAGCGGCTGCACTTCGATGCCCAGCCAGCCACGAATCACCTGGCCGTGCTCGATGATCGACTTCATTACTTCCATCGCCAGCTTCACCGGAATCGCGAAACCGATGCCCTGCGAGCCGCCGGATTTGGAAAAGATCGCGGTGTTGATGCCGGTGAGGTTGCCGTTGGCATCCACCAGTGCGCCGCCGGAGTTGCCCGGATTGATCGCCGCGTCGGTCTGAAT
Source organism: Pseudomonas sp. R1-1 (assembly GCF_051132135.1). Lineage (NCBI taxonomy): Bacteria > Pseudomonadati > Pseudomonadota > Gammaproteobacteria > Pseudomonadales > Pseudomonadaceae > Pseudomonas > Pseudomonas sp. R1-1. Next base: position 5,186,742 of record NZ_CP071663.1, on the reverse strand, counting down.
GAAGTCTTCGTAGTTGTTCAGGCCCAACTGGTTACGCCCGGTGGCGCTGATGATGCCCATGGTCACGGTCTGGCCGACGCCGAACGGGTTGCCGATGGCCAGCGCGACGTCACCGATGCGAATGTTGTCGGAGCGACCGACGGTGATCGCCGGCAGGTTTTTCAGGTCGATCTTCAATACCGCGAGATCGGTTTCCGGGTCGCTGCCGATCACGCGGGCGAGGGTTTCGCGGCCGTCCTTGAGCGCCACGACAATCTGGTCGGCACCGCTGGTGACGTGGTTGTTGGTCAGGATGTAGCCTTCCGGGCTCATGATCACGCCGGAACCGAGGCTCGATTCCATGCGTTTCTGTTTCGGCGAGTTGTCACCGAAGAAGCGCCGGAACTGCGGATCTTCGAACAGCGGATGCGCCGGTTTGTTGATGACCTTGGTGGTGTAGAGATTGACCACCGACGGTGCGGCGATGGACACCGCGTCGGCGTAGGACACCGGCCCCTGTTGCACGCTGGTGGTCTGCGGTGCCTGTTGCAGGTTGACGTCGAGGCTCGGCAGCCCGACCCACTCGGGGTAACGCTGAATAATCAGCAGAGCGATAAGCACACCGGCCAGCAGCGGCCAGCCAAAAAAACGCAGCGCCTTGAGCATTAAGCACGTCCTGGAAAAGTTGCAGGCGGGGTCAGACCGCCCATAATGTCGCGCATTATACGAGGCCGCGCGTGCCTCTGAACGGGATATTTAGGAGTCTTTCATGGCCGTTGCCCTCAGCACCCTCGTCGAAGAAGCCGACCGTTACCTGGCCAGTGCAAAAATCGCTGATTATTGCCCCAACGGTTTGCAGGTCGAAGGTCGTCCGCAAGTGATGCGTATCGTCAGCGGCGTCACCGCCAGCCAAGCGTTGCTCGATGCTGCTGTCGAGGCCGAGGCGGATCTGATCCTGGTGCATCACGGTTATTTCTGGAAAGGCGAAAACCCCTGCATCACCGGGATGAAACAGCGCCGGTTGAAAACCCTGCTCAAGCACGACATCAGTTTGCTCGCCTATCACTTGCCGCTGGATCTGCACCCGGACGTCGGCAATAACGTGCAGTTGGCGCGTCAGCTCGACATTACCGTCGAGGGGCCGCTGGACCCGAGCAATCCGAAAGTCATCGGTCTGGTCGGCTCGCTGAACGAGCCAATGACGGCGCGGGATTTCGCCCGCAAGGTGCAGGAAGTCATGGGCCGTGAGCCGCTGCTGATCGAGGGTAGCGGGATGATTCGGCGGGTCGGCTGGTGCACCGGTGGCGGTCAGGGTTACATCGATCAGGGCGTCGCTGCAGGCGTCGATCTGTTCATCAGCGGCGAAGCCTCCGAGCAGACTTTTCACAGCGCGCGGGAAAACGATATCAGCTTCATCGCCGCCGGCCATCACGCCACCGAACGCTACGGTGTACAGGCGTTGGGCGATTATCTGGCGAAACGTTTTGCCCTCGAACACATCTTCATCGATTGCCCGAATCCGATCTGACACACCGCGTTGCCCCTGTAGGAGTGAGCCTGCTCGCGATACCTTTTTCATATCCAGCATAGCGATGACTGACTCACCGCTATCGCGAGCAGGCTCACTCCTACAAGGGGCCATCGGCCGAACTGGTGGGCATATTCATATGCCCTTTCGTTCTAGTAGGCGTCCTGATTAGAAGAGGTCGCTGTGCTAGGATTCCCCGCTCGAACACGGCCCGCTGGCCGTTCATAAGAAAGCTTTCGTGAGTAGCCATGGTCGACAAACTGACGCATCTGAAACAGCTGGAGGCGGAAAGCATCCACATCATCCGCGAGGTGGCCGCCGAGTTCGACAACCCGGTGATGCTGTACTCCATCGGTAAAGACTCCGCCGTGATGCTGCACCTGGCACGCAAGGCGTTCTTCCCGGGCAAACTGCCGTTTCCGGTGATGCACGTCGACACCCGCTGGAAATTCCAGGAAATGTACAAGTTCCGCGACAAGATGGTCGAAGAACTGGGTCTGGACCTTATCACCCATATCAACCCCGATGGCGTGGCGCAGAACATCAACCCGTTCACCCACGGCAGCGCCAAGCACACCGACATCATGAAAACCGAAGGCCTGAAACAGGCCCTCGACAAGCATGGTTTCGACGCAGCGTTCGGCGGTGCCCGTCGCGATGAAGAAAAGTCCCGCGCCAAAGAGCGCGTGTACTCGTTCCGCGACAGCAAACACCGCTGGGACCCGAAAAACCAGCGTCCGGAACTGTGGAACGTCTACAACGGCAAGGTCAACAAGGGCGAATCCATTCGTGTGTTCCCGTTGTCGAACTGGACCGAACTGGACATCTGGCAGTACATCTACCTCGAAGGCATCCCGATCGTGCCGCTGTACTTCGCCGCCGAGCGCGAAGTGATCGAGAAGAACGGCACGCTGATCATGATCGACGACGAGCGCATCCTCGAGCACCTGTCCGATGAGGACAAGGCGCGCATCGTCAAAAAGAAAGTGCGGTTCCGCACCCTTGGCTGCTACCCGTTGACGGGCGCGGTGGAGTCCGAGGCCGAAAGCCTCACGGACATCATTCAGGAAATGCTCCTGACGCGAACTTCCGAGCGCCAGGGCCGGGTCATCGACCACGATGGCGCAGGCTCGATGGAAGACAAAAAACGTCAAGGCTATTTCTAAGGGGCTGTCATGTCGCACGCATCTGATTTGATCAGCGAGGACATCCTCGCCTACCTGGGCCAGCACGAACGTAAAGAGCTGCTGCGCTTTTTGACTTGCGGTAACGTCGATGACGGCAAGAGCACCCTGATCGGGCGCCTGCTGCACGACTCGAAAATGATCTACGAAGATCACCTTGAAGCGATCACCCGTGACTCGAAGAAAGTCGGCACCACCGGTGACGACATCGACCTGGCGCTGCTGGTCGACGGCCTGCAGGCCGAGCGTGAGCAGGGCATCACCATTGATGTCGCGTATCGCTATTTCTCGACTGCCAAACGCAAATTCATCATCGCCGACACCCCCGGCCATGAGCAGTACACCCGCAACATGGCCACCGGTGCGTCCACCTGTGACCTGGCGATCATTCTGGTCGATGCGCGTTACGGCGTGCAGACCCAGACCCGTCGCCACAGCTTCATTGCATCGCTGCTGGGCATCAAGCACATCGTCGTCGCCATCAACAAGATGGACTTGAAGGACTTCGACGAAGGCGTGTTCGAGTCGATCAAGGCTGACTACATGAAGTTCGCTGAAGGCTTGAAGATGAAGCCGACCAGCATGCACTTCGTGCCGATGTCGGCCCTCAAGGGCGACAACGTGGTGAACAAGTCCGAGCGCTCGCCGTGGTACACCGGTCAGTCGCTGATGGAGATCCTCGAGACCGTGGAAGTCGCGGGCGATCGCAATTTCAGCGATCTGCGTTTCCCCGTGCAGTACGTCAACCGTCCAAACCTGAACTTCCGTGGTTTCGCCGGTACGCTGGCCAGCGGCATCGTGCACAAGGGCGACGAAGTCGTCGTGTTGCCGTCGGGCAAGAGCAGCCGGGTCAAATCCATCGTCACTTTCGAAGGTGAGCTGGAACACGCAGGCCCAGGTCAGGCCGTAACGCTGACCATGGAAGACGAAATCGACATTTCCCGGGGCGACCTGCTCGTGCATGCCGACAACGTGCCGCCGGTCACCGACAGCTTCGAAGCGATGCTGGTGTGGATGGCGGAAGAGCCGATGCTGCCGGGCAAGAAATACGACATCAAGCGCGCCACCAGTTACGTGCCGGGCTCGATTGCCAGCATCGTCAACAAGGTCGACGTTAATACCCTGGAAGAAGGCCCGGCGAGCGCCTTGCAGCTCAACGAAATCGGCAAGGTCAAGATCGCGCTCGACGCACCGATCGCCCTCGACGGTTACGACAGCAATCGCACCACCGGCGCGTTCATCGTCATTGATCGATTGACCAACGGCACCGTCGGCGCCGGCATGATCGTCGCCCAAGCGGTGACCCATGGCACCGCCACGCACCACGGCAAACTGGCCCACGTCGCCACCGAAGAACGTGCCCAGCGCTTTGGCCAGCAACCGGCCACGGTGTTGTTCAGCGGCCTGTCGGGCGCGGGCAAGAGCACCCTGGCGTATGCGGTCGAGCGCAAGCTGTTCGACATGGGCCGGGCGGTGTTCGTGCTGGATGGGCAGAGCCTGCGCCAGGATCTGAATAAAGGTCTGCCACAGGACCGCGCCGGCCGTACCGAGAACTGGCGGCGTGCCGCGCATGTGGCGCGTCAGTTCAACGAAGCGGGCCTGCTGACTCTGGCTGCGTTCGTTGCGCCAAGCGCCGAAGGTCGCGAGCAGGCCAGGGAGCTGATCGGCAAGGATCGTTTGCTGACGGTCTATGTGCAGGCTTCGCCAACTGTTTGCGCTGAGCGTGACCCGCAAGGCCTGTATGCTGCTGGCGGCGACAACATCCCGGGCGAATCCTTCCCGTACGACGTGCCGTTGAATGCTGATCTGGTGATCGACACGCAGTCGCTGAGTCTGGAAGACAGCGTCAAGCAAGTGCTGGAGCTGCTGCGTAAACGCGGCGCGATCTAAGCAAAAAACAGCGGCAAGCTCTTAGCTTCAAGCTGCAAGAAAAAGCCCGCCGGTGAGCAATCATCGGCGGGCTTTTTTATTCGGGTCAACCCGGTCAATTGTAGGAGTGAGCCTGCTCGCGATAGCGGTGCGCCAATCAACATCGATGGTGGCTGATCCACCGCTATCGCGAGGAGGCTCACTCCTACAGGGGGTTAGTGGCGGTCGGGATATTCGCGGTGCAGTTGTTCCAGCAACGCATCCTTGTCCAGCCACAGCTGGTTGATCCAGCCTTGAAACTGCAAACGATACTCGCCGTCCTGGTCGTAGTTCTTGCCGATGAAGGCCGGCGGAATCTTCAGCTCTTCAAAGTGCACCACCACATCGCGCACATTGCCGCTGAGCAAGTCCCAGAACCCCGGGCGTCCGGCGGGGTAGTGGATGGTCACGTTGACGATCGACTCCAGTTGCTCGCCCATCGCGTCCAGCACAAAGGCGATCCCGCCGGCCTTGGGCTTGAGCAGGTATTTGAACGGTGATTGCTGCTGAGCATGCTTTCCTTCAGTGAAGCGCGTGCCTTCGACGAAGTTGAAAATGCCCACCGGGTTATTACGGAATTTCGCGCAGGTCTTGCGCGTGGTTTCCAGGTCTTTGCCTTTCTTCTCCGGATGCTTGGCCAGGTAGGCTTTGGAATAGCGTTTCATGAACGGAAAGCCCAGCGCCCACCACGCCAGACCGATTACCGGGACCCAGATCAGCTCCTGCTTGAGGAAGAATTTCAGCGGCTGAATCCTCCGGTTGAGCACGTATTGCAGCACCAGAATATCGACCCAGCTCTGGTGGTTGCTGGTGATCAGATACGAGTGCTGATAGTCCAGACCTTGCAGACCGCTGATGTGCCAGCGGGTGCGCCGGACCAGATTCATCCAGCCCTTGTTGTTGCTGATCCACGCCTCGTGAGTGTGGCTCATCAGCCAACCGGCGATGCGTTGCGTCAAGGCAAACGGCAACGCCTTGACCAGCGCCACACAGAACAGGAACGAACACAGCAGAATCGTATTGAGCGCCAACAGCAGCGAGGCGATTACGCCGCGCACGGGTGCAGGGAAAAAGTCCAGCATTTACACATCCATAGGTCGGTTGGCGGCTTGAATCGCGGTGAGCGCGATGGTGTAGACGATGTCATCGACTTGCGCGCCGCGCGGCAGATCGTTCACCGGTTTGCGCAGGCCTTGCAGCATTGGCCCGAGACTCACGCAATCGGCGCTGCGCTGCACCGCTTTGTGCGTGGTGTTACCGGTGTTCAGATCCGGGAACACAAACACCGTGGCGCGCCCGGCAACCTGACTGTTCGGCGCCAGCTGGCGGGCGACATCCTGGTTGGCAGCGGCGTCATATTGCAGCGGGCCGTCGATCAGCAGCGAATGCTGCTGCTCATGGGCGAGCAGGGTGGCTTCGCGGACTTTCTCGACTTCTTCGCCGCTGGCCGATTCACCGCTGGAGTAGCTGATCATCGCCACGCGCGGCGTGATGCCGAACGCCGCGGCGGAGTCAGCGCTCTGCAGGGCGATCTCGGCCAGTTCGCTGGCGCTCGGATGCGGGTTCATCACGCAGTCGCCGTACACCAGCACTTCTTCCGGGAACAGCATGAAAAACACTGACGACACCAAGGTGCAGCCCGGCGCAGTCTTGATCAGTTGCAGCGCTGGGCGGATGGTGTTGGCGGTGGTGTTGATCACCCCGGACACCAGGCCGTCGACTTCATCCAGCGCCAGCATCATGGTGCCGATCACCACGGTGTCTTCCAGTTGCTGCTCGGCCATCGGCGCGTTGAGGCTCTTGGTCTTGCGCAGGGCCACCATCGGTTCCACGTAGCGCTCGCGGATCAGGTCCGGATCAAGAATCTCCAGCCCCGCTGGCAAGACGATGCCTTGGGCGCGCGCTACCGCTTCGACATCTGCAGGCTTGGCCAGCAACACGCAACGGGCAATGCCGCGTTCCTGACAGATCGCCGCCGCTTGCACGGTAAACGGCTCGCTGCCTTCGGGCAGGACGATGCGCTTGTTGGCCGCTTGCGCGCGTTGAATCAGCTGATAGCGGAACACTGCCGGCGACAGACGCATTTCGCGCGGCGTGCCGCAACGCTGGTGCAGCCAGTTGGCGTCGAGATGGCTGGCGACGAAATCGGTGATGATCTCGGCGCGCTCGCGGTCGTCGATGGGGATTTCCTTGTTCAAGCCATTCAGCAGGTTGGCAGTGTCGTAGGAGCCGGTGCTCACCGACAGCACCGGCAGACCGGCCTGCAATGCGCCACGGCACAGATCCATGATGCGCGGATCGGGCAGGGTGTCGCTGGTCAGCAGCAGCCCGGCCAGCGGCACGCCGTTGATCGCCGCGAGGCTGACGGCAAGGATGATGTCGTCGCGATCGCCGGGAGTCACCACCAGCACGCCGGGCTTGAGCAGCTCGACGGTGTTGCGCATGGTCCGCGCGCAAATGATGATGTTGCTCATGCGCCGGGTTTCGTAGTCGCCGGCATTGAGCACTTGCGCGCCCATCAGATCGGCGACGTCGCGGGTGCGCGGTGCGTTGAGTTCCGGTTGAAACGGGATGCAGCCGAGCAAGCGGAAATCGCCACTGCGCAGCAACGGCGAGTGCTCTTTCAGGCGAGCAGCAAAGGCCTCCATGCTCTCGTCGGTCTTGACCTTGTTGAGGATCACGCCGAGCACTTTCGGATCTTTCGGGCCACCGAACAGTTGCGCCTGCAACTCGACGCGGCCGGAGAGTTCGGCAAGCACTTCGTTTTCCGGTGCCGAGACCAGAATCACCTCGGCATCAAGACTCTTGGCCAGATGCAGATTGACCCGTGCGGCATAACTGGCGCTGCGGGTCGGTACCATGCCTTCGACGACCAGCACGTCTTTGCCGACCGCCGCCTGTTGATACAGGGTGATGATTTCTTCGAGGAGTTCGTCGAGCTGGCCGTCACCGAGCATCCGCTCAACGTGCGCCAGGCCCAAGGGTTGCGGCGGTTTCAGGCCATGGGTGCGCGCCACCAGCTCGGTGGAACGTTCCGGACCGGTGTCGCCGGGGTGCGGCTGAGCGATCGGTTTGAAGAAACCGACTTTCAGCCCGGCGCGCTCAAGCGTACGCACCAGCCCGAGGCTGATGGAGGTCAGGCCCACGCCAAAATCGGTGGGGGCGATAAAAAAAGTTTGCATGGGAATTCTCTATGCAAGGGTGTCCGCCTATGGCTGGCCGACTACCGAAATTCAGTCGCCAAGGTTATCGCTAACTGCGCCTTGTGCGCACCAGCCACAGGCAAAAGGTTGACCTGTTTTTTCAATACGTTGCGCCGGGTCGAGCACCCACGCCCGCGATTGCCACGGCGGCTGGTGACGCAGGTGCTGGGTGTGGCCACAGGAAAGTTCGACCACCCAATGACCCTCTTCGTCCTGATGAAAGCCTGTGATCGTCGAAACCCGTTTGTCCGGGTTGTGTTCGCTTTCGTGCGATTGCTTCGCTAAACTTGGCCTTTCTATATTCTTATGCAAAAGGTCTCGCCCCATGCTGATCGCCGCCAATAAGGCTGTCTCCATCGACTATACCCTGACCAACGACGCTGGTGAGGTCATCGACAGCTCCGCCGGCGGCGCTCCGCTGGTTTACCTGCAAGGCGCAGGCAACATCATCCCGGGCCTGGAAAAAGCCCTGGAAGGCAAGGCTGTCGGCGACGAGCTGAAAGTAGCCGTTGAGCCGGAAGACGCTTACGGCGAATACGCCGCCGAGCTGGTCAGCACCCTGAGCCGCAGCATGTTCGAAGGCGTCGACGAGCTGGAAGTCGGCATGCAGTTCCACGCTTCGGCGCCGGACGGCCAGATGCAGATCGTGACCATCCGTGACCTCGACGGCGACGACGTGACCGTCGACGGCAACCACCCGCTGGCCGGCCAGCGTCTGAACTTCCAGGTGAAGATCGTCGACATCCGTGATGCCAGCCAGGAAGAAATCGCTCATGGTCACGTCCATGGCGAAGGTGGCCATCACCACTGATTTTCTGCGCTAAGCTTCGAGTACTGGAGAGGCGCCTGCGGGCGCCTTTTTAGTCCGCGGCTGTCCTTGGTGGCCACGCCAAGTGGCTGTTTCGAGAAGAACAGAGAATCCTGGAGTTCGTCATGAGTGCTTTTCACGACCTTAAGTTGACAGCCCTGGATGGTCAGGAGCTACCGCTGGCGCCGTTCAAGGGCCAAGTCGTGCTGGTGGTCAACGTCGCCTCCAAATGCGGCTTGACTCCTCAGTACGCGGCGCTGGAAAACCTTTATCAGCAATACAAAGGCAAAGGCTTCAGCGTGCTGGGCCTGCCGTGCAATCAGTTTGCCGGACAGGAGCCGGGCTCCGAGCAAGAGATTCAGGAATTCTGCAGCCTCAACTATGGCGTGACGTTTCCGTTGTCGAGCAAGCTCGAAGTCAACGGCCACGAGCGTCATCAGCTGTACCGTTTGCTGGCGGGCGAAGGCGCTGAATTTCCTGGCGACATCACCTGGAATTTCGAGAAATTCCTGCTCGGCAAGGATGGCCGCGTACTGGCGCGGTTCTCGCCGCGTACGGCACCGGATGATCCAACCGTGATTGCCGCGATCGAGAAAGCGCTGAGCTGAATCGTCAATATCGCAGCCAACCGGCTGCGATTTTTTTTGTCTGGCTTTTGACCTTTAATCACTCAGATCAATAGTGGTGTCGGATTAAGCTACGCGCGCATATTATCGCCGTCATATGAATGCATGACCTGTCGATCATTTTCGTGGAGCCTTTCGATGCCCGTTCAAGCCTTGTTCAAACCGTTCCACCTCGGTGCCCTCGAACTGCCGACCCGCGTGGTCATGGCGCCGATGACCCGCTCGTTTTCCCCAGGCGGCGTGCCGAACTCAAAAGTCATCGAATACTACCGTCGCCGTGCGGCAGCCGGGGTTGGCCTGATCATCACTGAGGGCACCACGGTCGGCCACATCGCCTCCAACGGTTATCCCAACGTGCCGCAGTTCTTCGGTGAAGCGCCATTGGCCGGCTGGAAAAAAGTCGTCGATGCGGTCCACGCCGAAGGTGGCAAGATCGTTCCGCAACTGTGGCATGTCGGCAGTGTGCGCCGCATCGGCACCGAGCCGGATGCCAGCGTGCCGGGTTACGGCCCGTCGGAAAAGCTCAAGGATGGTCAGGTCGTGGTGCACGGCATGACCAAGCAAGACATTCAGGAGGTGATCGCCGCATTCGCCCAGGCCGCTAAAGATGCGCAAAGCATCGGCATGGACGGCGTCGAGATCCATGGCGCCCACGGTTACCTGATCGACCAGTTTTTCTGGGAAGGCAGCAACCAGCGCACTGACGAATACGGCGGCAGCCTGGCCAACCATTCGCGTTTCGCCATCGAACTGATTCAAGCGGTGCGCGCCGCGGTCGGCGAAGGCTTCCCGATCATCTTCCGTTTTTCGCAGTGGAAGCAGCAGGATTACACCGCTCGCCTGGTACAAACACCAGAAGCGCTGGGTGATTTCCTCCAGCCGCTGTCTGATGCGGGCGTGGATATTTTCCACTGCTCGACGCGGCGTTTCTGGGAGCCGGAATTCGACGGCTCCGACCTTAACCTGGCCGGCTGGACGCGCAAACTCACCGGCAAACCGACCATTACCGTTGGCAGCGTCGGCCTGGACGGCGAGTTCCTGCAGTTCATGGTCAATACCGACAAGATCGCGCAACCGGCCAGTCTGGAAAACCTGCTCGAACGCCTGAACAAAGAGGAATTCGATTTGGTGGCGGTGGGCCGAGCACTGCTGGTCGACCCGGACTGGGCGCAGAAGGTTCGCGAAGGGCGTGAGCAGGATATCTTGCCGTTCAGCCGTGAGGCGTTGATGACGCTGGTTTAAGCGGCGCCTGACAGGGCCTCATCGCCAGCAGGCTGGCTCCCACAAGGGATCGTGTTCACAACACAACCCCTGTAGGAGTGAGCCTGCTCGCGATAGCGGTCTACAAGTCAGCACAAATTCAAGGCAGGGTCTGCGCATCCGGCACCACCTGCTCCCCTAGACAAGCCCCGCGCAAATGTCCCTCGAACTGCTCGATGATTGCGCCCCAACCCTGGCGACTCGCATGTTGTCGCGCATTCAGCCGCACACAGCGCAACCGCTCATCTTCTTCCAGCAACCACATCGCCGCCTCGCAAAACGCCTGCTCGTCGCCGGGCATTGCCGAGACGCCGTTGTAACCATGGCGAATATGCTGCGCCGCCGCTGCCTGATCGTAGGCCACCACGCCCAGTCCCGAGGCCAGTGCTTCGAGCACGACATTGCCGAAGGTTTCGGTCAGGCTGGGAAACAGAAATACATCGCCTGACGCATAGTGCGCTGCCAACGCTTCACCGCGCTGCGCCCCGCAGAAAATCGCCTCGGGCAAATCCTTCTCCAGCGCCGCACGTTGCGGTCCGTCACCGACGATGATCAGTTTCAGATTGCGCTGTGGATAAGTCGTCTGGAGTTGTTCAAAGCAGCGCTTGAGCAGACCAAGGTTCTTCTCCGGCGCGAGTCGTCCTACATGAATCACGGCAACGTCGCGCTCCGACAATCCCCATTGCTCACGCAATGCATTCAGCCGTTTGCTCGGATGGAACAACTGGCTGTCCACGCCCCGCGACAGCAACGCCAAGCGCTCGAAATGCCGCCGTTCCAGTTCCAGCCGCTGGCTGACACTAGGCACCAGCGTCAGCGCCGAGCGGTTGTGAAACCAGCGCAAATAATGCGTGAGCATCCGCGTCAGCAAACCGAGGCCGTACTGGCTGGTGTATTGCTGAAAGTTGGTGTGAAAGCCACTGACCACCGCAATGCCCAATCGCCGTGCCGCTCTCAGCGCCGACAAACCCAGCGGGCCTTCGGTGGCGATGTACAACACATCCGGCCGCTGGCGCTTCCAGCGGCGCAGCAGCTTGTGCATCGACGACTGACCCCATTGCAGCCCCTGATAGCCCGGCAACGGCCAGCCGCGACACAACAGCAACGCTGCATCCTCACTGCGCTGCGGGTCACTGGCCTGCCGAGGCCGCACCAGCTCGACCTGATGTCCGCGGGCGCGCAAGCCATCGCACAAGCGGCCAAGGGTATTGGCCACGCCGTTGATTTCCGGTGGGAAGGTTTCGCTGATCAGGGTGATGTTGAGCGCTGTCGTCATGGCCTCAGTGTCGGCTGAGGCCATGTCGACGTTGTGACGTTCAGGTGATGGATTTGTGACGGGATCAGCGTTGCGCCACAAGGTTCTCGGCGCCACGCTCACGCACCCAGAACAGCGTAGCCCCGGCCACCGCGGCCGGCATCATCAGGATATTGACCACCGGAATCAGCAGCACCAGATAGACGATCCCGCCAAAACTCATGCTCTGCCAGCGCTTTTCCCGTAGCCAGGCGAGCATTTCGTTCCAGCCCAGTTTGTGGTTGTCGGCCGGGTAGTCGATGTACTGGATCGCCATCATCCACACGCCGAACAGCAGCCATAGCGGTGCGGCGACGATGTTGACCACCGGAATGAACGACAGGATGAACAGGCCGATCGCTCGGGGCAGGAAGTAGCCGAGCTTACGCATTTCCCGGGCGAAGGTGCGTGGGATCATGGCGATCAGTTCGCCCCAGCTGAACGCCGGGAAGTCGTCGGTGCCGCGTACCACCACTTCGACCTTTTCAGCGAGAAAGCCGTTGAAGGGCGCGGCGATCACGTTGGCGAGCAGGGTGAAGGTGAAAAACACCATCAGCGCCACGAGTACCACAAACAAGGGCCAGAGAATGTAACTGAGAAAACTCAGCCACTCGGGCAACGAGGGCATCAGCGTGTCGACCCACAGGCTGAACTGATGGCCTGCCAGATAGATCAAACCGACGAACAGCACCAGGTTGATTGCCAGCGGCAGCAGCACGAACAGGCGCAGGCTGGGGCTGAGGACCAGTTTGAGGCCTTCGCGCAGGTATTGCGGGCCGGACAGGACAGGGGCGGGCATAAGGTGCTCCGAGCAAGGGAAAACGCGCCGACCTTACCGGCTTTGCCATGACTGGGAAAGCGCGGTAAAGCGATCGACATTCACTGTAACAAAGACGTCCATCACATCAGCGCTTCGGCATAGAGACCACCTATGAGCTGGATTGTTAAACCGTATTTCCTTAATCTTGCCCCCCTCGATACGCTTCACCCAACTTTTTACAGGACTGTCGAGTTCAAGCCTTCCCCAAGGTGTCCACGGTCCTTTTTTATTCCCGCCGGCAGTCCGGCGATCCGCGCCAGTGTTTCGGCCCGGTCAACAGGAGCAGGTCATGTCTGAAGTCCGTCATTCGCGAGTGATTATTCTCGGTTCCGGCCCTGCCGGTTACAGCGCTGCGGTCTACGCGGCCCGTGCCAACCTCAAGCCACTGCTGATCACCGGCATGCAGGCCGGCGGTCAACTGACCACCACCACCGAAGTCGACAACTGGCCGGGCGACGTCCATGGTCTGACGGGCCCGGTGCTGATGGAGCGCATGCGCGAGCACGCCGAGCGTTTTGAAACCGAGATCGTCTTCGATCACATCAACGCCGTCGACTTCGCTGCCAAGCCGTACACCCTGACCGGCGACAGCGCGGTCTACACCTGCGACGCGCTGATCATCGCCACCGGCGCCAGCGCCCGCTACCTGGGCCTGCCTTCGGAAGAAGCGTTCATGGGCAAAGGCGTGTCGGCCTGCGCGACCTGCGACGGTTTCTTCTACCGCAACAAGCCGGTCGCCGTGGTTGGCGGTGGCAACACTGCCGTTGAGGAAGCACTGTACCTGGCCAACATCGCCAGCACCGTGACCCTGATCCACCGCCGCGAAACCTTCCGCGCCGAGAAGATTCTGATCGACAAGCTCAACGCCCGTGTGGCCGAAGGCAAGATCATCCTCAAGCTCAACGCCAACCTCGACGAGGTGCTGGGCGACAACATGGGCGTGACCGGTGCGCGTCTACGCAACAACGACGGCAGCTTCGACGAGATCAAAGTCGACGGCGTGTTCATCGCGATCGGCCATACGCCGAACACTTCGCTGTTCGAAGGCCAGTTGACTTTGAAAGACGGTTATCTGGTGGTGCACGGTGGCCGTGAAGGCAACGCAACCGCGACCAGCGTAGAAGGGATCTTCGCCGCCGGCGACGTGGCAGACCACGTTTACCGTCAGGCCATCACCTCGGCCGGCGCCGGCTGCATGGCGGCACTGGACACCGAGCGTTACCTGGACGGTCTGCAGAACGCTACGTTCTAAGATCGCAGGCAAAAAGAAACCGGCCAGATTGGCCGGTTTTTTTATGCCCGATATTTTTGCTGCACCGCAACTCATTGTAGGAGTGAGCCTGCTCGCGATAGCGGTGTACCAGTCAATACAGGAGTCGACTGATACACCGCTATCGCGAGCAGGCTCACTCCACAGGGAGGGCGTTGCGGCGGGGATCAGCGGCGAGTCAGTGGCTGGGCGGTGAATTTGACGCCGGCCAGGCCGTGTTTGATCAGCGCACGAATATTGCCGTGATCGCTGCCTTCAGGCGTCGCCAGCACCGAGCGGTAGTGCTCGCCAAACGCCAGCAGCGCTTCGTCATCACTCAGGCCTTCCAGCAACACCAGACCCAGGGTCTTGCACGAACCTTCATTTTGCCCGGCGGCGTTCTCCACACCACCATTGTTGAATGCCTGCGGCTGATAGTCGTAACCGGCGGCAATGAACGCCAGGGTGTCAGCGAAGGCATGTTCGCCGCTGTTGAGGCTGGCGCGCAGGGTGTTCAGATCAGTCATGGGTCTTTCCTTTTGGCAAACGCGGCTTGCTGCTCGGCGCTGGCTTCTTGCTGATATTGGGCTTTCCACTCGGCGTAGGGCATGCCGTAAACCACTTCACGGGCATCGTCGAGGCTGACCTCGATCTGGCGCTCGTCGGCTTCGGCCTTGTACCACTTCGACAGGCAGTTGCGGCAGAACCCGGCGAGGTTCATCAGATCGATATTCTGCACATCCTTGCGGCTGTCCAGATGGGCGACCAGCCGACGAAAAGCGGCGGCTTCGAGTTCGAGGCGTTGTTGATCAGTCATGGGGGTCTCTGCGAGACAGCTTTGAGCGGCAAGCTTCCAGCTGCAAGATTGGATCGGGGTTGGCCTTTAGCTTACCGCTTGAAGCTCGAAGCTTGAAGCTCAGCGGCTTGCCGCGAGCGTTATGGATACGGATTCGGCAAAGCGCAGGGCATGTGGTTTGTCGACCTCGACTTCGGCGTACAGCACCGACTCGTTGGTCATCACCAGATCGAGCAATTCCTGGGTCAGGCGTTCGAGCAGGGCGAAGCGGTTGCCCTCGACATGGGCGATGATCGCCTTGGTGATGGTGCGGTAATTCAGCGCGTGATCGATGTCGTTGTCACGCACTGCTTCCTGCGCGGCATACAGGATGGTCAGGTTGATCAGCACATCCTGCTTGTTGAGGATTTCGTCCTCGTTGATCCCGATAAAGGTGCGCAAGCGCAGATCCTTGACCCGGATGCGTGCCATTCCCGGCTGAAGTTGTGGCATTTACTTGCTCCGTCCAATCAATTGCAGAAACTCCTGGCGGGTGGTGTTCGACTCGCGGAACGCGCCGAGCATGACCGAGGTGTTCATCGTCGAATTCTGTTTCTCGACACCGCGCATCATCATGCACATGTGTCGGGCCTCGATGACCACGGCAACGCCAGCGGCACCGGTGACCTGTTGCACCGCATCGGCGATTTGCCGGGTAAGGTTTTCCTGAATCTGCAGGCGCCGGGCGAACATGTCCACCAATCGCGCGACCTTCGACAAACCCAGCACCTTGCCCGTCGGAATATAAGCCACATGGGCCTTGCCAATGAAGGGCAGCAGGTGATGTTCGCACAACGAATACAACTCGATGTCGGCGACGATGATCATTTCGTCAGTGTCGGACGCAAACAGCGCGCCATTGACGATCTCCTCGACGCTTTGGGTGTAACCGTGACACAGGTATTGCATGGCCTTGGCCGCGCGCACCGGGGTGTCGAGCAAGCCTTCGCGGTCGGGGGTTTCACCGAGGCCAAGGAGGATTTCACGGTAATTCTCAGGCAGTGAGCGGGTCATGGAAATCCTCGCGATTCGGCTTATTTAACGTGCCGTCCGCCGTTGACGGTCAGGGTCGTACCGGTGACATAGGGGTTGTCGAGCAGATAGCGCAGGCTCTGGTAGATCACTTCGCTGCCGGGCTCGATGCCCAGCGCCGATTTGGCCAGCGCCTTGGCGCGGTACGCCGCGTTGTCGTCGGGATTGAACAATAGCAGGGCCGGGGCGATGCCGTTGACCTTGATGGCCGGCGCATAGCGCGCCGCGAACGACAGGGTCAGGCTGTCGAGCCCGGCTTTGCTCGCGCAATAGCCGATGTGCTTGCTGCTGCCCTTGCGAGTGACATCGTCGCTGATGTGGACAATGTCGGCGGGCGTCGAGCGGTGCAGCAAATCAGCGCAGTGCAGATTGATCAGATAAGGCGCGAGCATGTGCAGATTGACCATGCGCGCGAAGGCTTCAACCTCACTGCCCGGCGTTTCGGCAAGCCATTCGGAGGCGTTGTGCACGATCGCGCGCAGACTGTCGGTGTGGCTTTTCAGTTCGCTGATGAACGCGAGAATACCGGCCTCAGTGGCGAAATCCGCAAACAGGCCGATGGCGCCCAGGTCGCGCAAGGTTTGTACGCCGGGGCGTTCAGTGCGGTAAGTGAAGATGACCCGATGACCGTCTTCGAGCAAACGCTGCGCGCAATGCAGACCGACGCGTTGCGCGGCGCCAGTGATGAGAATCGGGGCGGCGGAATCAGACATGAACGGCTCGCATCGCGGGGGAAAGCAAAAACTATAACAGCGAGCGCAGCCGCACACCTATTGCGAGTATGGCCAGTACTTTGTGGGAGCGAGCCTGCTCGCGAAAGCGGTACATCAGTCAACATTGCAGGTGACTGATACATTGCTTTCGCGAGCAGGCTCGCTCCCACCGGATCAACGATTCTGCACGGCCTGTTCAGCAGGCAACCGCCGCGCCGGCGTGCTGTTCAACCAGTTCGCCAGCAAACGCGTCGACAGCGGAATAAACAGGTAGACCATTAGCGGGGTCAGGCACGCGGTGCTGATCAGCACGCGCGGCAGCAAGCTTATTTCGCCCAGCAGTGGGCCAAGCAAAAAATTGAAGATCAGCGACACCGGGAAAAACGCCAGCCAGATCGCCACCGCCTGCTTCCAGCGCGGCGGACGTTGTCCGGCAGCGCCGAACCAGCCTTCGATACCGCTGACCCGGTGTTCTTTGGGGTGGGCGAACAGATCGCTGCCACGACTCAGCCACGCGGTACGCGATGCCGAATGCTCCCAGGCGTGCAGGGTTTGCTCATCGACAAAGCGGAAGATGATCTGGAATTCGTTATCGCCGGGCGGCGGAGCGAGCACACCGGAACCCAGATAACCGGAAAAGTCCGTGGCCAGTTGTTCGCCTTCGCGCAGCCAGGTCATCAGGTCTTGATAACGGCCGTCGGCGACGCGCCGGGCAACCATCAGCGTGACGGGGGAAGCAGACATTTTGTATCTCCGTATTTCAATCGCGTCACTCCGGGTAGGAGTTTCGTCTGACGCAGCGCCGGGGTAGAGGGCTGCGCTTTTCATCAAGCAAGGATTATTCCGGTTTCTCCCGATTAAACCAGCGACATTCGTCGCATTTGCCTACTTGAATGCGATTGATAAATAGGCGTTAAAATGGGATCCAAATTTCTGACATGGAAGTTGAAAGCTATATGCCTGTGATTACGGACGCAAACCCTGCATCGCAGGTCCCCGAGGCGCTTGAACGCGCCGAGCTGTTTCCCATTCGTGAGGTCGCTCGGCTCACTGGCGTGAACCCGGTAACCTTGCGCGCCTGGGAACGGCGCTATGGCTTGATCCAGCCGACACGCACCGAAAGCGGGCATCGGCTCTACTCGATGAGTGAAATCGAGCGTGTACGCAGTATCGTCGACTGGATCGATCGCGGCGTCGCGGTGAGCAAGGTCGGCAAGATCCTCGCCAAGACCGAACCGCTGAAAGCCCTGGCGCACATCATTCCTGACGATCTGGTGCAGGCCGATTACCGGCAATGGCAGGAACAGATCCAGCAGGCCGTCAGTGCCTTCGATGATCAGCAACTGGATCGTGTCTATGGGCAGATCTTCTCTTCTTATGCCTTGGCGGTGGCGTTCCAGGACATCCTGATGCCGTTGTGGCGGCATATGCTGCAACGCCAGGACGCGTTCGGGCAAACCAGCGAGTGGCTGTTCTACGACGGATTCCTGCGTGCGCGGGTGCTGCAACGGATTGTCATGCTGCGCGGTGCTCAACCGCGACGGGTGATCGTCAGCGCGCTGGCCGGTCAATGCCGTGAGCTGGAATTGCTGGTGGCGGCGCTGTTTCTCAGCGGCAACAATTCCGGGGTTCGGGTGTTGACCACCGGCCAGCCGTTCGATGAGCTGACGCTGGTCTGCGAAAAAGTAAAGCCCGATGCGCTGGTGCTGTTTTCCAACCATGCGCCCAGCGCCGATTTGCCACGGCGTCTGAATCGTCTGGCGCTGGGCCTTGATTGCCAATTGATGCTGGCCGGGGATGCAGCGGATCTGGCGGAGGACAGTCTGGCCGGATCTTCGGTTGCCTGTCTGGGTAATGAAGGCACGAACATGCGTCAACGCATGATGCAATTTCTAGCGGGAAATCTGGATACCTGATCAGGTATGCAGAGCAGGGTGGGTCAGGCGATGTTGCTGCAGAATGAACTGGCGCAGACGTTCGGTTTCGTCGGTGTCGGTCTGACTCAGTTCGTAGGCATAAAAACCGTTTTCGGTTTCCCGTTCGAAATGCCCGCGCAGTGAAATCCGCTCGTATCCGGAAGGGCTGAACCACAACGCGAAATGCTTGGGTGGTTTGGTCTTGTTGCGCACTTCCAGCAACACACCTTTGTGCGACACCTCGTGCACCCACAACGTCCCCGGCTGTCCTTTGGCGTTTTCCAGCGCTACCGGCTCTTCAAGTACCAATCGCCATGGCCTTACCGATGGGCCGTCTTCGTAGATGCTCGGGACGCCGAGGCGCAGATGCAGCGCATGAAATTCGTCTTCCACCAGATGCAAAGGAAAAGTCATCTGCTGGTTTTCGAAGTTGGCTTGAATGGTCACTTGTTCATGAGCGGCCAGCCGCGTGAGCAGATCGCGGATCTGCGAACCGCCGTTAACCAGCAGACTCGACGTCGCATCCCGCACGTTCAGTTGCGGGTTGTGCTGCATCTTCTGGATGAAATCCAGCTCGTCCTGAGTGAGGAGGGCGTCGCGCTGCATGGCTAACTCGAAAGATATAATTACAAAGTCATTGGTGATTGTAGTTAATGACCATCGGTTCGCGGTTTTGTTTTAACCGTTGGTCGCTTTCAAGGAATCCAGTTCCGCCTGCAGGGCAGCCACCTGGGCTTCCAGTTGCGCGACGCGTTGCTGAGCCTTGACCTGGACGGTGACGTCTTTCTGCACGCCGACGAAGTAGGTCTGGCCATCGTCGGCATTTTTCACTGTCGATAATGACAGTTCGTTCCAGAACGGCGTGCCATCCTTGCGATAGTTACGAAGGATCTCCCTACATGATCCACCTTCACGCAGAACGTCACGGATCAAACTCAGACTCTCCTGGTCGCGATCACCGGCCTGGAGAAAACGGCAGTCCTGATAGAGGATCTCCTCGCTGGTGTAGCCGGTCAGACGCTCGAACGCCGGATTGACGTAAATGAGAATGTTGTCCTGCTCGCCTTCCTTTTCCGCTACGACGATTCCATCGTTCGAAGCGTTGATCACCATTTGCAGCAGACTGGCATTGATCATCCCTGAATTCCTTATAAGTAATTGGCGTTTGGCATTCTAGAAGAACCTTGGCGGCTGTCTACCGGCCATTAACGCCAGTTGAGATTCAATCGCAGCCTTGCGCGACGGACTGTTACTATCGCCGATCTCATTTTCAGTTTTCAGGATCAGATTGATGAAAGTCGCCATCCTCTCCGGTTCGGTCTACGGCACCGCCGAAGAAGTCGCCCGTCACGCCCAGAACCTGTTGAAAGCCGCCGGTTTTGAAACCTTCTACAACGCGCGCGCCACGCTTGCTGACATTCAGGCATTCGCCCCTCAAGCGTTTCTCGCCGTCACCTCGACCACTGGCATGGGCGAGCTGCCTGACAACCTGCAGCCGCTGTATTCGAATATCCGCGATCAATTGCCGGCGGCCTGGCGCGGGTTGCCGGGCGCGGTGATCGCGTTGGGCGACGCCAGCTATGGCGACACGTTTTGCGGCGGCGGCGAACAGATTCGCGAGCTGTTCGAAGAGTTGGGCGTTACCGAGGTGCAAGAGATGTTGCGCATCGACGCCAGCGAAAGCGTCACCCCGGAAACCGATGCCGAGCCGTGGCTGGCGCAGTTCATCGAAGCGCTCAAGGGCTGAGCGGATCCTGACAGCTTGCATGGCTGACTCGATCAGTCATCAAGCTGGCTGCCAATGCAACTACGCGATCACCTGCGTCTGACTAGACTGCGCATACGTGCAGAACAACAAGAACGCAGAGGTGCATACAGTGAGCGTAGCCCCCGTCCCATCGTCCCTTGATGTCAAAAGCCAGGTCAGCGCCGCCGAATGGCAGACCCGTGTCGACCTGGCCGCCTGCTATCGGCTGGTCGCACTGCATGGCTGGGACGACCTGATCTTCACGCATATTTCCGCCAAAGTTCCCGGCACCGAAGATTTCCTGATCAACCCGTTCGGTCTGATGTTTCATGAGATTACTGCCTCGAGCCTGGTGAAAGTCGATCAGGCCGGCAACAAACTCATGGCCAGCCCTTACGAAATCAATCCGGCCGGCTACACCATCCACAGTGCCGTACATGAAGTGCGTCACGATGTGGTGTGTGTGCTGCATACCCACACCGCTTCCGGTGTCGCGGTGTCGGCGCAAAAGCAGGGGGTGTTACCGATCAGCCAGCAATCGCTGTTCGTCCTGTCGAGCCTGGCCTATCACGCTTACGAAGGCGTGGCGCTGAATCACGAAGAGAAGGCGCGGTTGCAGGCCGATCTCGGCGACAGCAGTTTCCTCATGCTCAACAACCACGGCCTGCTGACCTGCGGCGGCACCATTGCCGATACCTTTCTGATGATGTTCACCTTCCAGCGTGCCTGCGATATTCAGGTGATGGCGCAAACCGGCGGCGCTGAACTGATCGCCATCGAACCGCAGATTCTGGCGGGCGCCAAAGCGATGATCGCCGGTGTTACCAAAAGCGCCCAAGGCATGGGCGGTGCGCTGGCCTGGCCGGCGCTGCTGCGCAAACTCGATCAACAAGACCCCGGATATAAACTCTGATGCCACTCGCCGAGATTCCTCTGTGTGTCTGGCGCAAGCGCAGCCGGACCTTTGTTTTTCGCGGTCAGCCAATCCGCTACTGGACGGCGGGGCAGGGTGAGCCGTTGCTGCTGATCCACGGTTTCCCGACCGCCAGCTGGGACTGGCATTACCTCTGGCAGCCATTGGCCCAGCGCTATCGGGTGATTGCCTGCGACATGCTGGGTTTCGGCGATTCGGCCAAACCGCACAAGCACACGTACAGTCTGTTGGAGCAGGCCGATCTGCAGCAGGCCTTGCTTGCACATGTGCAGGCTGAACAACCGCTGCACATTCTTGCCCATGACTACGGCGATAGCGTTGCTCAGGAATTGCTCGCGCGGCATTACGAAGGGCGCCTTGAGATCGCCAGTTGCGTGTTTCTCAATGGCGGGTTGTTTCCCGAGACCCATCGCCCGGTGCTGATGCAAAAACTGCTGCTCAGCCCGCTGGGCTGGATGATCGGCCGCGCGTTCAGCCGTGATGCGCTGGTGAAAAGTTTTCGACAGATTTTCGGCCCGCACACCGGCCCGAGCGAAAGTGAACTGGATGATTTCTGGAGCCTGATCGAGAGCAATCACGGGCCACGCATCATGCACAAATTGATCAGCTATATCCCAGAGCGGCGGCTGCAGCGTGATCGCTGGATCACTGCGATGCAGCGCGACGAGATTCCGTTACGGGTGATCGATGGTGAGTTCGATCCGATTTCCGGAGCGCACATGGTCGCGCGTTACCGCGAATTGATTCCAAACGCCGACACCGTGCTGTTGCCGGGGATTGGTCATTACCCGCAGACCGAAGCGCCGGTGCAGGTGCTCAAGCATTACCTGGAATTCCGCCAGCGTCTGGCGCTGCCGCCGCGCAAAGTTGCATATTCCTGATCGGGCCGGGAGGCAGACGGCCTCTCGCTGGCTCAAGGCTTGTCATCATCCCCCAGCCTTATCGCGCACCATTCAGCCGCAGTCGTATTCGTTGTGACCGAAAGCCTGGTAACTGACACTCCAGTTCATTGTCCCATTGCTCTGTTGGAGTTGCCGCGATGAATGAGTCTGTGCGTTTCGAAGATAAAGTCGTAATCGTCACCGGGGCCGGTGGTGGCCTGGGACGCGCCCACGCATTGCTGTTCGCCAGACAGGGCGCGAAAGTGCTGGTCAACGATCTCGGTGGCTCGACTCAGGGCGAAGGCGCCAATGCCTCCGCGGCTGATCGTGTCGTAGCAGAGATCCGCGCGGCCGGCGGTATCGCCGAAGCCAACCATGACTCGGTCACCGATGGCGACAAACTGGTGCAGAACGCCCTCGATGCCTTCGGCCGTGTCGACGTGGTGGTCAACAACGCCGGCATCCTGCGCGACAAGACCTTCCACAAAATGGACGACGCCGACTGGGATCTGGTTTACCGCGTCCACGTCGAAGGCGCCTACAAAGTCACCCGCGCCGCCTGGCCGCACCTGCGCGAGCAAAACTACGGTCGTGTGATCTTCACTGCCTCGACGTCCGGCATCTACGGCAACTTCGGCCAGTCCAACTACGGCATGGCCAAACTCGGTCTCTACGGTTTGACCCGCACCCTGGCCATTGAAGGGCGCAAAAACAACATCCTCGTCAACGCCATCGCTCCGACTGGGGGCACGCGCATGACCGAAGGCCTGATCCCGCCGCAAGTGTTCGAGCAACTCAAACCGGAACTGGTCAGCCCGTTGGTGGTGTATCTGGCCAGCGAGCAGTGCCAGGAAACCTCCGGGCTGTTCGAGGTCGGTGGCGGCTGGATGGGCAAGGTGCGCTGGGAGCGCAGCCTGGGCGCCGGGTTCGATCCACGGGTGGGCTTTTCGCCGGAAGATGTTGCAGCGCACTGGCAGCAGATCTGCGATTTCGAAGGGGCGGCGCATCCGCAGGACAATCTTGAAGCGTTGAAGGAGATGATGGCGAATTTGCAGAAGTATTCTATTTAAAAAACGAGGAAGAGCAGGCGGAGGATGCCTGCTCTTTTTACTATTTTTCAGCTTTGAATCCGGGCTTTCCGTTGGCTGCTCGCCAGGTTTTGAAAACGTCGATCACACCCTGCGGACTATCCTCGACATCTTGCTCCGGGTGGCACAACACATCGCAAGCATTCGGGTGCTCCTAGGTATTGATGATGGTTTCAAAAATATCGTCGTGCTCGGCCTCTGACTCATAGCTTCCATCGAACAACTTGCTGACGAGTTCCAGGTATTCGCGCTCTGTGTAGTCTTCGAATTTGCTTTTCAGATTTTCGATCATTTGCCTGCTCCCCTCTTGAGGGAGTGAGTTTTGATGTGCTGTTTGGGAGTAAGTACTTTTAGATATCCATGTCGTAGACCGCTCCACCGAGTTCAATAGGTATTACATGATGCAGTTCGTATTTTCTACGTTTTCCAATGTGTTCTATTTGCTTTGGCTTGGGCGATAACCCGTGGAGAAGAGATGACCGATCGATATGACTGAACTGCGAGAGAAGGTCTTTATCTGCCGCGATAGCCTTCCAAAACGTTTTGCGGAAAGCCTTGAAGCTCGAAAACTCCCTTCCTCGGAGTCTGTTTGCAATCTGCTCAGGAATCGCTGCGCCTTGCGCCGTGGCAGCCGCTCCCAGCCAATTGCCTGACACCGGCTGGCCGACTCCGCTAGCGACTCCAGGATCCTGGCGTCGGTCCCGGAACATGGTGAATACCGGGGCAATGCCGGACTCGATCGGGAAGACCGTTATCCATCCACCAAAACCGTAGCGATCCCATTGCGGGTGGAGATCGATCCGACCACTGTCAGGTGTAACTTCGGCGCCTTCATACACGGGTAAATCAGTACCGACCCATGGCGACTCGGTCGATGGATTCAGCGGCTCCACCAGCGGCGTCCAGGTGACGATAGGACCTTTGGTTTCGTTGTCGGACGAGCTGGAAACGTAAACGGCTTTCTGCGCGTCATATCGCGCAACTCTGACCGGCACAGCGCTGGGTACCGTCGCACCATCGGTGCTGACAACGACAATCTCGACCCTGTTGTCAATCGTTCTTGAACCCAGTCTGACTGGCAGATCAACCTCACCCGCGGTGGTCGCCAAATCATACAAATCGGTTGTCAGGTCAGGTGCAAGTTCCGACAACGGGACGCTGGCGCTAAAGAGGTCGCCATTGCCCAGTTCCGAGGGCACGAGCAGCGCGGCGAAACCGACCAGCACCGGTGCGGCCGCAGTCGAAATCGCTGCGGTGGCGATGGTAATTGCCGAGTGAAACGCCGATCTGATCGCCAAGGCATCCGCGGGGCTGCTGCCCAGTGAACCGAGTGTGCCGACGAACGTTGGGCCAACCGCGGACAATGAACCGATATTGGCAAATTCGGGCCGCTCCCAGCGCGCCTCGGTCTGCGCTCGCTGTTCACCGTGCAAACGAGCTTGTTCTGCACGAACCTTTTCCGCCGCACGCGCTTGCAGGCGCGCTTGTCGTTGCTGTTTTCTTCGGGCCTTCTCTGGTCTTTCTTCTGCTGCTCCAGACGATTTTGCGCATCACGCTGCTCGGTCTGCTGTTGGACTATCGCCCTTTGCGCCTCAATCTGGCGTAGTCGTTGCGCTTCTGCGGCGAGTCTCGACTGCTCGGCGGCAATATGTCTCTGCGCCGCTTCGGCAGCCAGTCGCGCTTGTTCGACTGCCAGACGTTGAGCCTCTGCCATCGCAGCAAGTCGTGCCTGTTCACGGGCCAGAATTTGCGCCTGATCTCTGCGTGCAGCTTCGGCAAGTTCTCTCTGACGTTGCTGTTCAGCGGCAATCCGCACGCGTTCCGCTGCCAGTCGCTGCGCTTGTGCGGCAGCCGCTTGCGCGCGGTCGTTGGCCTGAACCGTGGCCAGCCAGTTCTGCACGTTGATTTGCTGCTGGTTGAGCATTTGGATTGCTTGCGCCAGCAAGCGGGCGTCATGGGCCGCTCTGTAGGAGGCGGTCCAGGCTTGTATTGCTATCCCGCCCGGCATTACCGGATTTTGCAGGGTGACCGCTTTTTGATAAAAATCGATCAGCTTTTTGTCGAGCGGATCGCTGCCATAAAATCGATTGGCCAAAGCCGTTTTTTGCTGAAACTCTGCGTTTTTTCGCTGCAGCAGTGTCGCGCGAACTCCCAGTTCGCGAACGAGCGAGTCCGCGGGTGGAAGCGGATGGGGCGTACCTTCCAGCCTTGTTGCTGCAAGTTCAAATTCCAGCGTCTGCGGCAGTTGCTGGGCTCGGTTCTGATATTCCTGCGCGAATGCAGCCTTGGTCGCTTCTATCGTTTTGAAATTAGCGACCACCAGGTTCTGTGGACCGAAATTGTGCGGGCCGAACATGCCGCTGTTCGGAATCGTCGTTGATGTTCCAGAAGCAACTGGAATGTGGATGGGCGCAACCGCTGTCGTATGGACCGCTTCGGTCAACTCCCATGTCGGGGGCTTTTGCATATTCATGTCCTTTTGAATGTGCGTGGTAGTTCGCTGGTAACTCAGCACGGCCGGCCGGTGGTGACGTCCGTGTCACCAGCGAAGGGTTGAGGTGTTTCAAGTTACATCAGAGTTGCGGTGACCGATTCTAAGAAGCCCGTCAGTAAAAGGGCGTTGTCTGGAGAGCGCTTTCGTCGATTAGTGAAAACGCGTGGATAATTCTTCTAAGCGTCAGGAAATGTCCCACGCTGCGTTCGGGGTTTTTTGCATCCCGAACGCCTGGACTTTTCACCAGCCATAAAAAAGGCCGCTGCAAACGCAGCGGCCAAGGCAAGACGTTGGATCAAGGAGCTACAAATCAACGTCAGTGAACAGCGGGGCGATCAACCGAAGCCTTCGATTGACCTGAAATCTGTTAGCAATGCCCGATTGGCTCAAAAGTCAGTGCTTGATGCTTTACGGGATCCCGTGAAAGCGTGCCCAGAATACGGCGTTGGGTCTGTAGGAAAAATACCGATTCCGGACATGCACTGTTGCGGAGCATGTAACAGTGTCGTGCTCTGAAAGGCACCATGCGCGGCGCTGATGATCGTTCATCCAGCCGGTCCATGAGCAGCGCAATGCCCCGCGGTGCGCGGGCATTCATCCTTTCGAGCGACAACGCAAATACCTCCTTGGTGCGCTTATCGACGCGATGGTGCGGCAGTAGGGTGGGGCCTTCTGTCACTCACCGGGGAAGACGCATGACAAAAACAACAATGCGCGCCATCTTCACACCGCAGGCGCTGGCTGCTGCGGTGGCTTTGGGCTGCTGCGCCCAGGCGCAAGCGGTTGCATTCAACATCGGCGAAATCGAAGGCACCTTCGACTCGTCCCTGTCGATCGGCGCCAGCTGGGGCATGCGCGATGCCGACCGCTCGCTGGTCGGCACGGTCAACGGCGGCACCGGGCAATCCTCGACCGGTGATGACGGACGCTTGAACTTCAAGAAAGGCGAGACCTTCTCGAAGATCTTCAAAGGCATCCACGACCTCGAGCTCAAGTACGGCGATACCGGCGTGTTCGTGCGTGGCAAGTACTGGTACGACTTCGAACTCAAGGATGAAGACCGCGAGTTCAAACAGATCAGTGACAGCGGCCGCAAGGAAGGCGCGAAGTCCTCTGGCGCGCAGATTCTCGATGCCTTCGTTTATCACAACTACGCCATCGCCAATCTGCCGGGCACTGTGCGGGCGGGCAAGCAAGTCGTGAGCTGGGGCGAAAGTACCTTCATCGGTAACTCGATCAACAGCATCAACCCGATCGATGTCTCGGCGTTTCGCCGCCCCGGTGCGGAGATCAAGGAAGGTCTGATTCCGGTCAACATGCTGTTCGGCTCGCAGAGCCTGACCGACAAACTCTCGGTTGAAGGTTTTTATCAACTGGAGTGGGACCAGACCGTTCTCGACAACTGCGGCACCTTCTTCGGTGTCGATGTCGCAGCGGATGGCTGCAACAACGGCTACACCGTCGGCAGCCCGGCGGTGGCGCCACTGGTGCCGCTGACCACTGCGTTTGGCCAAGGCATTCAGGTGACCCGCGAGGGTGTGGTCACTCCCCGTGGTGGCGATCGCGATGCGCGCGATTCCGGGCAGTGGGGCACGGCGCTGCGCTGGCTCGGCGAAGACACTGAGTACGGTCTCTACTTCATGAATTACCACAGCCGCACGCCGACTGTAGGCACCACTACTGCGGGCTTGTCGACGCTTGCAGCATTGCCCGGCATGGTCGGCATTGCCAACCGTCTGGCGCCGGGCAGCGGTGCGGGGCTGGCGCAAAGCGTGATGCTCGGACGCGGCCAGTATTACCTCGAATACCCCGAAGACATTCGGCTCTACGGTGCAAGCTTTTCCACCACGCTGCCTACCGGTACCGCATGGACTGGCGAGATCAGCTACCGGCCCAACGCCCCGGTGCAGGTCAACACCAACGACCTGACCCTGGCGCTGGTCAATCCGATTGCCGGCGGCAGTGCTTCGCCACTCGCGACCTCGCCGGGTGCCGACAACAAGGGCTATCGCCGCAAGGAAGTCACGCAGGTGCAGAGCACGCTGACGCACTTCTTCGATCAGGTCCTGGGCGCGGAACGCCTGACTGTGGTCGGCGAAGCGGCGGTGGTACACGTCGGTGGGCTGGAGTCGCGCAGTGACCTGCGTTACGGCCGCGATTCGGTCTACGGGCAATACGGTTTCGGTGGCGACACCGACGGGTTCGTCACCTCGACCTCGTGGGGCTATCGCGCCCGGGCCATTCTCGATTACGCCAACGTGATCGGCGGCGTCAACTTCAAACCCAACCTGTCGTGGTCGCACGACGTCGCCGGTTATGGCCCCAACGGCCTGTTCAACGAAGGCGCGAAAGCGATCAGCGTCGGCGTCGATGCCGACTACCGCAACACCTACACCGCGAGCCTCAGTTACACCGACTTCTTCGGTGGTGACTACAACGTGCTTGAGGACCGTGACTTCGTCGCTTTGAGCTTCGGTGTGAACTTCTGATCTGCCCGAGAAGGATGAATGCAATGCGCAAAATGATTCTGCAATGTGGCGTGCTGGCCCTGAGTCTGCTGGCGGCCAATGTAATGGCGGCGGTGTCGCCGGACGAAGCGAACAAACTTGGCACCAGCCTGACCCCGCTCGGCGCTGAGAAGGCCGGCAATGCCGATGGTTCGATCCCGGCCTGGACTGGCGGCATCGCGAAAAACGCCGGTGCGGTGGACAGCAAGGGTTTCCTCGCTGACCCGTTCGCCAATGAAAAGCCGCTGTTCACCATCACCGCGGCCAACGTCGAGCAGCACAAGAGCAAGCTGTCCGACGGTCAGGTAGCGATGTTCAAACGCTACCCGGAAACCTACAAAATCCCGGTCTACCCGACGCATCGCACGGTGGGCGCGCCGGCGGAGATCTACGAATCGGCCAAACGCAGCGCGTTGAACGTAACCTCGATCAACGACGGCAACGGCCTGGCGAACTTCACCGGTAATCGCTACTACGCCTTCCCGATTCCGAAGAACGGTGTCGAGGTTCTGTGGAACCACATCACCCGCTATCACGGCGGCAACCTGCGGCGGATCATCACCCAGGTCACGCCGCAGACCAACGGCAGCTACACGCCGATCCGCTTCGAAGAAGAGGTGGCGGTGCCGCAGTTGATGAAGGAACTCGATCCGGAAAAAGCCGCCAACGTGCTGACCTTCTTCAAGCAGTCGGTCACCGCGCCGGCACGTCTGGCCGGTAACGTGCTGCTGGTGCATGAAACCCTCGATCAGGTGAAGGAACCACGTCTGGCCTGGATCTACAACGCCGGACAACGCCGCGTCCGACGCGCCCCGCAAGTCGCCTATGACGGCCCGGGCACCGCCGCCGACGGTCTGCGTACTTCCGACAACTTCGACATGTTCTCCGGCGCGCCGGATCGCTATGACTGGAAACTGGTCGGCAAGAAGGAAATGTACATCCCGTACAACAGCTACAAGCTCGACTCGCCAAAACTCAAGTACGACGACATCGTCAAGGCGGGCCACATCAATCAGGACCTTACCCGTTATGAACTGCACCGGGTCTGGGAAGTGATCGGCACGGTCAAGCCGAACGAACGCCACATCTACGCCAAACGCCACATGTACATCGACGAAGACAGCTGGCAGGTCGCGCTGGCCGATCACTACGATGGACGTGGGCAACTGTGGCGCGTTGCTGAAGGTCACTCGCAGTATTACTACGACCACCAGACCCAGGCTTATACCCTCGAAGCCCTCTACGACATCATTGCCGGCCGCTACATCGCGCTGGGGATGAAGAACGAAGAGAAGCACAGTTTCGAGTTCGGCTTCGAAGCCAAGGCTGCCGACTACACACCATCGGCCTTGCGCGCCGAGGGCGTACGGTAACGGTTTCGATACCCTGTCAGTACAAAAGGCGACCGCACGGTCGCCTTTTTTATGGCCGGCAATCAGCGCGCTGAATGTTTATCAACAAGTGTCCGGGAGAGGGCTAGGGTGACGGCACAATGATAAAAAGGCCCAGCCGATGACCGCCATGACGCCCTGCCTGGATCGACCCGGTTTTTTGCCCAGGCTTTCTTCTCATCACCAGTTTCGCAGCCGGTTGAGCGAACCGTTGTTGGCGTCGACGGCGCGGGTCAGGTTGGTCTGTGCACCGGCGGGCAGCGGCAAAACCGCGCTGTTTGCCGAGTGTTTGCTCCAGGTGCGTGTGGACAGCGAAGCGATCTGGCTGCCACTGGCGGGCGCAACGCTCAGTCGTGAGGCGTTCTGCCTGCACCTGGCCCTTGCGTTGGGACTGGACGAAGACCTTGGTGAGTCAGGGCTGTGCGCGGCGCTGGCAAATTGGTCCAGGCCCACGGCGTTGTTTATCGATGATTACTGTCGCCTGCCGGACCCGGCGCTGGATGCTTTATTGGATCGCTTGCTCGCGATCAGCAGTCCGGCGCTTGGCTGGTGGATCAGCACTCGCCGTCGACCGCAGTGCAACTGGCCGCGCCTTTTGCTTGATGACGAACTGTTTGAATGTGAGCGCGCCAGCCTTGCGTTGACGCGCGATGAAGTGGCGTCGGTGCTGCGTCACTTGTCGCCAGATAAGGCCGACACTGTCGCTGCTCGCATTGTCCAGCGCACCGGCGGTTGGTGCGCCGGCGTGCGCATGCTGCTTCTGCAAAAGTGCGACTGGTCGCAACACCTTGAGTCCAGGCAGCGTGTCGACACGTTGCTGGATTACCTGCAACACGAACTGTTCAGCAGTCTGACGCCGGAGCAGGCCGAGGCATGGCGTGTGCTGGTCCATCTGCCGCGGTTCAATGCGCAACTGTGTGAGCATTTGTTTGGCGCCGGTGAGGGCGCGCAGCTTCTGCATGATCTGCAAGTGCTTGGCTGCTTCATCGAACCGTGGAACGACTGCGCCGATTGGCAGCAGATCTTCCCACCCTTGTCGCGAATCATGCGCGAGTCAAATTGGCCCTGCGCGCGCTCCTGGCACCGGCGAACCTGTCAGTGGTTCAGCGCAGCGCAGGATTGGCGAGCGGCATTTGAACATGCGCTGCTGGCCGAAGAATATGAAACCGCCGCGAGCCTGTTGCAGCATTTCAGTTTTGAGGACTTGTTTGAGGACCGGACGGTTGTGCTGTTATTGCGGTTCCATGAGCAACAGAGCCAGGAACTGACCCTGGTGACTCCGCAACTGATTGGTCTGGTCACTGGCGCACTGCTTTTCGCCGGGCGCTTCGAACAGGCCGCGCAATGCATGGCCCGGTTGTCCCGCTTCATGCCGCAGCCTTCGGCGCATCTGGAGCAGCAGTTGCTCGCGCGCTGGCAGGCGCAACAAGGCTGGCTTTGTCACTTGCAAGGGCAGATGGAAATGGCGCGCGTGTGTTTTCACGAAGCGTTGGCAGCGCTGGCTCCCGGTGCCTGGCAAGCGCGCTTGTTATGCCTGTCCGGGCTGACTCAACAAGCACTGCTGTGTGGTGAGCTCGATCAGGCCCACGCCATCAACCGTGAGGCACTGTGCCTGGCACGCGCTCACGGCTCATTGCTGTTCGAAGGCTTGCTTGAGCTCGACCACGCCCAATGGCTGGAGCAGCGGGGCGCCCCTGTACGTGCTGAAAGTCTGCTCATGGAGATCGAGCATTTGCTGCGTCAGCGCAGGGTGACGCCCACGCCCCTGCTCGGAAGAATCGCGCTGCGGCGAGGCCGGCTGGCGCTATGCATGGGGTGTGACGAGCAGGCTGCAGATCTGTTCAGCCAAGGCCTGGAGGACTGCCTGCGCAGTGAAGACAAGCGGGTGTTGTATGGCTACCTGGGGCAAGCTCAGCTGGCAGGCAATCGTGGCGATTACGCCGGCGCGTTCGAACGCTTGCGCGAGGCTGAAAGGGTCATGCAGCAGCGACAGATTCCCGAGACGGTCTATCGCGGTGTCGTGCTGCAGGTCAGTAGCCAGTTCTGGTTGCAGCAAGGCCGACCGCAACTGGCACATGAAGCGTTAGGGCGGCTGTTGCGGCATTACCGCGGCCCTGCTGCTCTGCAGGCGCCTCCGGCGACATTCGAATTGATTACCCGTATCGAATACCTGCTGGCTTGCGCACGTATGCAGTTGAGCCCGGATCGAACCTGTATCCCGGCAATAGAATCTCTATTAAAACGAGCCCGGACACAGGGCATGTTGGCGGCGGAAACGGAATTACTGCTGGCTGTTGCCCAACTGGCGGAGTCCGTCGGCGATAGCACCATGGCGCAGCAATCCTTGGAGCGGGCGCGGGTGCTTGTTGAACAATGTCATTTGCATCAAGCCATAAGGGAATGGCAATTACGCCGAGGTGAGGCAGCCACCGCATCGGCCACGGCTGTTCCTGCTTCAGCATCCGGGGAAGTTAATCTATTGCCAGGACTTAGCCGCCGTGAACGCGAAGTACTGGTGCTGATTGCGCAGGGACTCTCTAATCAGGAAGTTGCCGAACACCTGTTTATTTCCTTGCATACTGTAAAAACCCACGCAAGGCGAATAAATGGAAAGTTGGGTGTGGAACGCCGCACCCAAGCGGTGGCGAAAGCAAAGGCAGTGGGGATACTTGATTAAAGTTGTGCTCGTCGTCGCAATTGGAAGTTGACGTTTCTTTTTGTTGGGCATGGTTTGTAATCTATTCAGGCTTCTTATTGGTGAGAAGAAAATCTACCTTGTATCTATCGTCAGATGCTGCATTCGCAGTTATGGATAGTAAACAAGGAAGCGATATGAGTAATCTATTCAAGAGTTTAATGCGTCATTCAATCGGTGAGCAGGTAACCTGGGTCGAAGAATGGGAAAAAGCCCAGCGTGCCAAAGACGAGTTGTTCGCAATTATCGAGGCAATACCGACTGTACAAGATATTTTGCGCAAAACGCTCGTCGCCGAGTTACAGCGCTTGGGCAAGGATATTGATATCGACAATGTCTACGTCAATACCGGTACATCTCTACCTGCCAGTGTAAATCGTCCTTCGGGTACTCTTTGGGAGGTAACACTTTACTGTCTCGATAATAACGTGGTCCCTGCCTGGAACGCAGGTGATGACGGGGTGTTTTTCCTGCCCGATACCTTCAGCGATCAATTCAAAGTCGACGGTCTCAACGTTCATATCGTGCAGGATATGGTCTCGGCTTTGTCTGCTGGCCTGGAAAATAACCTGCGCACCGAACTCCAGACATTCTGGGCTGCCGCGGTGAGCTCTACTCGTCTAGAAAATGCGTCGCTGACCAACAAGCAGGCGTTTATTCAGGCTTACGGCCTGGTGACGAGCGCAGAATTATCGCTATCGGGCATGGCGCAAAATTTCGATGGTTATCTGGGCGAGCGATTTGCTTCGCTGCTTGATACGGCAACCGGTCAAGGGGTGTACGAAGTCATTCAGCAACCAACACCGGATTATCTCGATTTGCTTCAGCCCTGTTTTGTTCTGGACAATGCCGAACGTCCAGAAGCAGAAATGAAATTGGTCAATGAGTCAACCTCTTACCTCCTGCATACGCTGGAAAAAGGCTTTGAGTATTTTGACAAAAACATTGATCTGCACAGCAAATTACAAGCTCGATTGTATCTGGATAGCAGCCAAATAAAGTATCTCAACGCCACGCGAAGCCCTCATGCGTTCTGCGTTGAAGTCCATCTTCAGGGTCAACTCGAGAGTGTAACGGCTTTTATAGCTGGCCGTGAGCAACTGCAACAAACGCTGACTTCCGTACTGCAGGAAAATCAAGGCATGCATGTGTTGCGTTACGGCATCAACAGCCGCTTCCATCTTCTGTGGGCAGCTTTGAAGCGCACCGACTGGCCGCTTTGGCTTAAAGGCGCCGGCAGCGATATTCAAAAGCGTTATACAGAGCTCGAAACATCCAGGGATAAATACCAAGTCGATTTTGAGACCGTTTTCAACACATGTTTTTCGTTCAAGGACTTCGTCTTGCGCACATTTTCCGAGTGGGCGGAAAGAGTCCTCGGAGAACGACTGGATCCGGAAAACATTAGTGTTCACAGTTCCTACTCCATGCAAGTTGCCGGTCGAACCATTGTGCAGGAGGAAACTCGCACACTGACGGAGTTCATTGTCTTCGGTTTGCATGATGATGCTCATAAAGCGATTATCCGCCTGGTGGATGCACCCCGCGGAAGCCGGCTGACGGCGGTTGCGCTTGAACAGTGGTTGGAGAATCGCAACTTGCGCCTTCAGTTTACAGAGAGCTTTCCGTCCTCACCCTCGGTCGATTATCAACAGGCTTACCGGAACTATCTATTTAGCCAGATGGAGTTTGCAGCTTTTGTCGCTCGTCACGCTGGAGAATTGGATGCAAATGATTTGAACGTTGTTTCCCGTGCGATGGCCAATGATCCGTCGATCATCCTGCAGGGCTTGAAAATCAGGTTACAGAGACCAGCGTTAAAGGACGTCCTGGTTATTTCGGCTAATGGATACTCACCGTTGCTGATATTTTTCAAATCGCCTGACGGCGATTTCAAATTTCGAAAGTTTTCTGGGATTTACGCGGCGAATCGCTGGCTGGAATCGGTGCTATCGGCAAATCGCGAATATGCGGCGCTGGCAATCCATCCGGACTATCTGCACGAAGCGGGTGAATTGCTGGGTAGTGCGCGCACCGGAATAACTTACAAGTACACGCTCGATTACAGTCTGGCCGATCTTTCTCTGAACCCCAACGCCCCCTTGCTCGACTACGTCAACGTCGCTTATCGCGCCGAGATTGCCTTGCACAAGGCAATTGCACCGGCCACTTACCGAGCGCTGGGAATTGCAGGCCGCAGGCGTTATTCCCGGTTAACCACGGAACTCAAGGCGCTCTCCACGGTAGAGGCGCGAGAAAACGGTTTTCCAACGTTCGAGCAATTCACCTATGACTCGGTAAAAGCGCAGATAGAAGAAATCTTGCGCAGTCGGGGGACCATCGTTACGGTCAATCCTGATCAGATAATCGTCCAGACAGAAGAGTTTCGTAAGAGTGTTACCGACCTCTTGGTTGAAGGGTTGGCATTTGAAGCGGTACACCCTGCCTACGAAACGAAGTCCAGCCCAAAGTATTATCTGTTGGGTGGACACCCGGCCATTGAAAAACTGGATATCCGCGACCTTTCCTCGCTGTCGAAAACCTTTCGTCCAGGTGACAAGTATAGCGCGATGCTAAGGGCGCAATATCAGGACAAGGCTCACCCTGGTTATGCATTCAAACGCGCTGTACACGCCCGGAAGATTCGCTGTGAGATGAACTGCAACGCGGTTTCAGACTATATCAACGGTAGGTTGTCGACTGAGGCCTTTTCAGCCGTCCAGCGGGTCATTGATGGTTTGAAGGAGAGCGGCGGCTATCAGTCCATCGCGAATAATACGTTCGAAGGCGACGAAGGCTTATACAAATTCAATATCGATTCGCTGGGTTTGACCGTGGAGCATGACCGCACAGTCGGCGGTGTGTATATATTCCGTCTGAAGTTGACTTCGGGCTTTGTCAACCTGCTCTACACGCCTGATGCGCCAGACCTTGTCAGCTTCCGCCCAATTGCAGACTTCATTCCCTCCATCCGTTTTCGATACGGACCATTCAGGGAGTATTTCAGCGATCGGATACTGCTCGTTGATCAAAAAGTAATCAGCGATTATTTTGACAGGCTTGTTGCCACGGTTGATGAAAGGCGGGCCGTCGGCACCCAGAACCGCGCGAAGCTGCCTGACCTGATCACTTTTCATGATGAGCGCGTGCGCCGCGTGTTGAGTGATATCGACGAACGCACTGTCAGCCTGAACGAGGTCATCGCCGGTCTTGTTTACGACAACGTGATCAAAGCCGCTGGCATCGTCAGTCTGTTGGTGCCGCCGGTCGGCACGGTGGTGGTGGCCGTGCAGATGATGAAGAGCATCTATGATGCGTCACAGTCGCACAGACGGGGTGATTATTCCGCCGCACTGGGGCATGTACAGGAAGCTATGATCGGGCTGCTCACCCTGGGCCAGGCAGCGGCGGCAGGTGCACCGGTCAAACAGCTGACCCATGTGCAACGGTCGTTTTTCAGTCTGTTCGAAGACGCGCGAACAGTGGCTGAACTGGTCACGTATTACACCGGCGAGCCAGACCTCAAGGAAACGCTGACCGGAATCTTCGCGACCATCATGGAAAGCGCCGATTTCGGGCTGAGTAAAACCACGGTTCATTGATCATGTTCGAGCGCTCATTGCCTCGGTCTTAACCTTCGTACCCCATTCGCCAACTCACGGCCCGCGTCGCCGCCAGCAACCGCTGCGCCGCCGGGCCGTTTTCGTCGGCGTGGAACAGCGAAGTCGGGCCGACAATGGTCAGCACCGCGGCGATCTGTCCGACGGCGTTGAACACCGGCGCCGACAACGCATCCACTCCCGGCATCAGCAAACCGTGCACATGATGCAGGCCGCGTGCACGGATCTGTTCGCACAGCGTGATGTAAGCCTTTTGGTCCTTGAGCGGATGCTCGGCGGCGGCGACTTCCATTTCGCGCAAGTCATCGGTTTCCCGGTGCGGCAGGTAGGCGCTGAACACCAGTCCGGTCGAGGAACTGAGCAGTGGCAGCACCGAGCCCAATTGGGTGACCACCGTCACCGCGCGCACCGCCGGTTCGATGTGCACCACGGTTGCGCCTTGATTGCCCCATACCGCCAGAAAGCAGGTTTCATTGAGTTCGTCGCGCAACTCGGACAAGGGCAGGGCGGCGACTTTCAGCACGTCCATGCTGTTGAGGGCGGCGAGGCCGACGCGCAGCGCTTCCCGGCCCAGACCGTAATGGTTGGTCGCAGCGTTCTGCTCGGCAAAACCCGAGGCGATCAATGCTTGCAGATAGCGATGCACCTTGCTCGCCGGCATCTGCACGTGCTCGGCCAGGCGCGACAATGACGTCGACGGCGACAACTCGGCCAGCGCCTTGAGGATGTCGGTGCCGACCTCGGCGGAGCGGACTTTCTGTTTGCCGTTGCTGTCGCTGGTTTTTTCCATGGGGCTGGCGGTTCCGGTTCGAATGGGCGTCTTTATAGCTTGACGCTGGATAGCGAGCAAATTACGTTATGCGTAATCAGATTACGATAATAACAACCCCGGCGTGCCGAGACCTCTGAGCCAGAGCGATGGGCCACTGCCGACTCCCTGTTCAGGAGGCTCCATGAACTCCGATTCAACCGCTCAGGCCTTGGCGTATCAGTCCGGGTTCGGCAACGAATTCAGCTCTGAAGCGTTGCCCGGCGCGCTGCCCGTTGGCCAGAACTCCCCGCAAAAAGCCCCGTATGGCCTCTACACCGAATTGTTCTCCGGCACCGCGTTCACCATGGCCCGCAGCGAAGCGCGGCGGACCTGGATGTACCGGATTCAGCCGTCAGCCAATCACCCGGCCTTCGCCAAACTCGAGCGGCAAATCGCTGGCGGCCCGCTGGGCGAAGTGACGCCCAATCGCCTGCGCTGGAACCCGCTGGATATACCCGCCGAACCGACCGATTTCATCGACGGACTGGTAAGCATGGCCGCCAACGCCAGCGCGGAAAAACCGGCCGGGATCAGCATCTACAATTACCTCGCCAACCGTTCGATGGAGCGCGTGTTCTTCAATGCTGACGGTGAATGGTTGCTGGTGCCGCAGCTCGGTCGCCTGCGCATCGCCACTGAATTGGGCGTGCTCGACGTCGCACCGTTGGAGATCGCCGTGCTGCCGCGCGGTCTGAAATTCCGCGTCGAATTGCTCGACGCGCAGGCGCGAGGTTATATCGCCGAAAACCACGGCGCGCCGCTGCGCCTGCCGGACCTGGGGCCGATCGGCAGCAATGGCCTGGCCAATCCGCGGGATTTTCTCAGCCCGGTCGCCGCTTACGAAAACCTGCAGCAACCGACCACGCTGGTGCAGAAATTCCTTGGCCAGTTGTGGGCCACGGAACTCAATCACTCGCCGCTCAATGTGGTCGCTTGGCACGGCAACAACGTGCCGTACAAATACGATCTGCGCCGCTTCAACACGATCGGCACGGTCAGCTTCGATCATCCCGATCCGTCGATCTTCACCGTGCTGACCTCACCAACCAGCGTGCACGGCTTGGCCAATCTCGACTTCGTGATTTTCCCGCCGCGCTGGATGGTCGCCGAAAACACCTTCCGTCCGCCGTGGTTCCACCGCAACCTGATGAACGAATTCATGGGCCTGATCCAGGGCGAATACGATGCCAAGGCCGAGGGCTTCGTGCCGGGCGGCGCGTCATTGCACAGCTGCATGAGCGCCCACGGGCCGGATGGCGAAACCTGCACCAAAGCGATCAATGCTGAACTCAAACCGGCGAAGATCGATAACACCATGGCCTTCATGTTCGAGACCAGCCAGGTACTGCGCCCAAGCCGCTTCGCCCTCGACTGCCCGCAACTGCAACTTTCTTACGACGCCTGCTGGGCCACGCTGCCCGCCACGTTCGACCCGACCCGGAGATAACCCATGACGCAGAATTCCATCACCCGCAGTTGGGTCGCTTCAGCTAACGGCCACGCCGATTTCCCGTTGCAGAACCTGCCCCTCGGCGTGTTCAGCAGCAACGGTGCGGCGCCGCGCGCCGGCGTTGCGATTGGCGAGCACATCTTCGATCTGCAAGTGGCGCTTGAAGCCGGGCTGTTCGACGGTGCGGCGCGCAGTGCCGTTGAAGCCATGCACGGCGGCCAGTTGAACGCGTTTTTCGAACTCGGCAGTGAGGCGCGGATTGCCTTGCGTTCGCGCCTGCTGGAACTGTTCAGCGAAGGCAGCACCCTGCGCGGCAGCATTGAAGCGCAGGGGGGGAAACTGTTGCCTCTGGCCGCCGATTGCCAGATGCACCTGCCAGCACGCATCAGCGACTACACCGACTTCTATGTCGGCATCGAACACGCGCAAAACGTCGGCAAACTGTTCCGCCCCGATAATCCGTTGCTGCCCAACTACAAGCACGTACCGATCGGCTATCACGGCCGCGCCTCGACCGTGCGTGTATCCGGCACCGACGTGCGGCGGCCGAAGGGCCAGACGCTGCCGGCCGGTCAGACCGAGCCGGTGTTCGGTCCCTGCGCGCGCCTGGACTATGAGCTGGAACTGGGCATCTGGATCGGCCAAGGCAATGAGATGGGCGACTCGATTGCCATCGGCGATGCCGCGCAGCATATCGCCGGTTTCTGCCTGCTCAACGACTGGTCGGCGCGCGATATCCAGGCTTGGGAATATCAGCCGCTTGGGCCGTTCCTGTCGAAGAGTTTCATCACCAGCGTGTCGCCCTGGGTGGTAACGGCCGAAGCACTGGCGCCGTTCCGCACCGCGCAACCGCCGCGTCCGCAAGGTGATCCGCAACCGCTGCCGTATCTGTTCGACAAACGCGATCAGGATGGCGGTGCCTTCGACATCGAACTGGAAGTGCTGCTGCTCACCGAAGCCATGCGCGAGCAGAACCTGCCGGCTCATCGCCTGACCCTCAGCAATACTCGGTACATGTACTGGACCGTCGCGCAAATGGTCGCGCATCACAGCGTCAACGGTTGCCAGTTGCAGGCCGGTGATCTGTTCGGCTCGGGCACCTTGTCCGGCCCCGAGAGCGGTCAATTCGGCAGCCTGCTGGAAATCACCGAGGGTGGCAAAAAGCCGATCGAGCTGGCGTCTGGCGAGGTGCGCAAGTTCCTCGAAGACGGTGACGAAATCATCCTGCGCGCACGCTGCGCCCGTGACGGTTTCGCCTCGATCGGCTTTGGCAAATGCCGCGGCAAAGTGCTGGCGGCGCGCTGACGGGAGCGGCTCATGGATCTCTATACCTATTACCGTTCGACCTCGTCGTACCGGGTGCGCATCGCGCTGGCGCTCAAGGGGCTGGAATATCAGGCGCTGCCGGTCAACCTGATCGCGCCGGCGGGCGGCGAGCATCGGCAAGCGGCGTATCTGGCGCTCAATCCGCAGGGCCGGGTGCCGGCCTTGCGCACCGATGGCGGCGCCTTGCTGATTCAGTCGCCAGCGATCATTGAATATCTCGAGGAACGTTATCCACAGGTGCCGTTGCTGCCGGATGATCTCGTCGCCCGCGCGCAAGTGCGTGGCGTGGCGGCGGTGATCGGTTGCGATGTGCATCCGCTGCACAACGTCAGCGTGCTCAATCGCCTGCGCCAGTCGGGGCAGGACGAGCCGCAGGTGATCGAGTGGATCAGCCACTGGATCAGTCAGGGCCTGGCGACGGTGGAGCAGTTGATCGGTGACAGTGGCTTCTGTTTCGGTGAATGGCCATGTGTGGCGGACGTGTATCTGATCCCGCAGTTGTATGCGGCAGAGCGCTTCAATGTCAGCCTTGAGGCGTATCCGAAAATCCGTCGGGTGGCGGCGCTGGCGGCGGAACATCCGGCATTCATCAAAGCGCATCCGGCCCACCAGCCCGACACCCCGTAACCCTGTAGGAGTGAGCCTGCTCGCGATAGCGGTGTGTCAGTCAGAATAATCGCGCCTGACACACCGCAATCGCGAGCAGGCTCACTCCTACAAGGGATCAGCGCCGTCGGGAATCATAAAAACAAGACAGGTACCTTGCGATGCACAACCAGATTGCCAGCTTTCGCGCGGCACTCGACGCCCGCCCAGTGTCCCGTTATCAATGGTTGCTCTTGATCCTGCTGGCGTTGCTGCTGGTCACCGATGGCTATGACGCCCAGGTGCTCGGTTACGTGGTACCGGCATTGGCTCAGGACTGGGGGCTGGAGAAATCGGCGTTCGGGCCGGTGTTCAGTGCCAACCTGCTCGGCCTCACCCTTGGCTCTCTCGCGGTAACGCCACTGGCTGACCGCTTCGGCGTGCGGCGCATTCTGCTTGCCTGCGTGTTGATCTACGCGACGCTGACGGTGCTGATGGTGTTCGCCGACTCGCTGAACAGCCTGATGATCGCGCGCTTTATCTGCGGCATCGGCATGGGCGGGGCGATGCCCAGCGCCATGGCGCTGATGTCGGAATATTCGCCACCGCGCTTGCGCACCTTGATGGTGACGCTGGCGGCCTGCGGCTTTTCCTTCGGCGGGGCGGCCGGTGGATTTGTCGCCGCCGGGTTTATCGACCAGTTCGGCTGGCAAGCGGTTTTCCTCGCTGGAGGCGTCACGCCGTTGCTGCTGTTTCCATTTTTGTGGTGGATGCTGCCGGAGTCACTGCCGCGTCTGCTGCGTGACGCGCCGCCGTATACCCGACTGCGCAAAGTCAGCGCGCGGATGCTGCCGGACTGGCAGCCGCCTGTGGCCAGCGTTGAGCAGAACGCGCGCGAGCAGGGCAGTAAACTTACGGTGGTCGAGTTGTTTCGCAACGGCTACGCGCGGCCGACGCTGCTGATCTGGGCGACATTTTTCGTCAGCCTGGTTTTGTTGTATTTCATGATCAGCTGGCTGCCTTCGCTGCTGCTGGAAAGCGGCCTGAAACTCAACCAAGCCAATCTGGTGACCTCGATGTTCCTGTTCGCCGGCACGCTTGGCGCAATCTGCATGGCCTGGTTCGCTGACCGCTTGAAGCACAAGGTGCGCCTGTTGTCCGGCGTGCTCGCCGGCGCGGCGCTGTGCACGATCCTGCTCGGGCTCAATCACGACAATCCGCGCTATCTGGTGGCCTGCGTGTTCGCGGCCGGGTTTTGCATCATCGGCGGGCAACTGACACTGAATGCGTTTGCCAGCAATTTCTACCCGGCGCACGTGCGCGCCACCGGCACCGGCTGGGCCTTGGGCGTGGGGCGCTTCGGTTCGATCCTCGGGCCGTTGTTCGGCAGCCTGCTGCTCGCAATGCACATACCGGTGGCGCAGATTTTCTTTTTCTGCGCGATCCCGGCGGTCATCGCCGCACTGTTGATCATCCAGGTTCGCGCGCCTTCCGATGCCACGCACAATCCTGTGGGAGGCAGTCTGGTGATTGAGAACGATAGCGCGATTTGACTGCGGAACCGCGGCGCCTGCATCGCTAGCAGGGCTAGCTCCCACATGAAATCGCGCATAACCAATGGCCGAGTGTCAGCTCGCCTGCCCTTCAAATCAAAAGCCCCTCACCCTAGCCCACTCCCAGAGGGAGAGGGGACTGATCGAGGTGGATGCGAGAGCTGCGCCGACCTGGAATATCGAATCGTACGCAAACTTCGAAGCCACCCCAAATCGGCTCCCTCTCCCTCGGGAGAGGGCTGGGGTGAGGGGCAGCCACACCACAAATCCCAGCCGAACGCCACGCTTCTCACCACTCAACAATGAGCGCCAGCTCGAGTGCTTTTGATCTTGATCTTGCCTAACCAGCGACATCGGAAGGCTGAGCGGAGGGATTGATCCGGGCGTGGGAGCGCAGCGACCGTCTGGCGCAGCCAGACACAGCGGAAGTAGGTGCAGCGCAGCAAACCGTAGCCGCTGCGCCAGGATCGATCCCGCAGCGAAGGAACCCGAGCCTGCGAGGGCCGTACGTAGGAGCAAAGCCTTTTGGTTCCTTTTTGGCGTTTGAAAAAGGGACTCGCCGTAAGGGCGAAACCGCCAGCCGCAGCACCCGCAACAACGGATATGTCCCCGATCAGTCAGATATAGCAGCGCGACCCGAGCCATCGCGAGCAGACTCATTCCTACAAAAACGACGCTTCAGTGAACGACAGAGTTGGGCGGCAAATGCCCCAGGCGTTCAGTCAGGCGCAGGCGCTGGATCGGATCATCGCTAAGCAACAGCGCATGCTCCAGATCAAAGCGCTCGGCATTCGGGCAATCAAGGCGCTGATACAGACTGGCGCGGGCCAGATAATCAGCGGCCGAAGCGTTACCCAACTCCAGCACCCGTTCGGCGTCGATCAGCGCGGCGATGAAATCATCATGGCTCAGGTGCAACTGACGCAGATTGCGCGACAGGCGCTGCAACATTTGCTGCGGGCTGGCGGTCAGCAGATGCTCGGCACTGAGCTTCATGTTCGGCCCGTATTGGCGCTGCAACAGCTCACGACAATCATTGGGATACAGACGCCGGCCCCCGCACGGATCAAGCAAATGATCGGCGCCCGGCACGCGCAGCAAAAAATGGCCTGGAAAGTTGACCCCTACCAGCGGAATCTCCAGACCCCGCGCCAACTCCAGCGCAATCAGCGCCAGCGCCAAAGGTTGCCCGCGACGGTTGTGCAAGACTTTAGGCAGCAAGGCCGCCTGCGGGCGCAGCGGCAAAAATTCGTCCTTGGCAAAACCCAGATCGTTCATCCGCCGTAACAACGGTTGCGCCAACTCGCTGACCGGCAGCATCGGCAAGCCATAACTGACGCGTTGCTGCAGCTCTTTGAATTCGTGCAACAGCGCTTGCGGATCGACGGCTTTTTCATGCTCGGCCGCGATCCACAACGCCGCTTCCAGCAGTGCGGGCGGTGAGCGGTGCAGGCAATCGAAAAAACGTTGACGCGGGTTCATCGAAACCTCCAGGCATTGCCTCGTTTTTAGCCTCCTCTGCGGGATTCGTCCAGTGCCCCGCATTGCCGGCACAGAGTTATG
Source organism: Pseudomonas sp. R1-1 (assembly GCF_051132135.1). NCBI lineage: Bacteria > Pseudomonadati > Pseudomonadota > Gammaproteobacteria > Pseudomonadales > Pseudomonadaceae > Pseudomonas > Pseudomonas sp. R1-1. The sequence goes on along the minus strand of NZ_CP071663.1, from coordinate 5,143,742 downwards.
CCGCAAAGCGCTTGTCGGCGCGGCCGCTTATTCCGGCGCGCTCCAGCAATTTTCACGGGCAAGCCTATACTGGCGTTCTACAAGAAGTGATTCGGGAGCCTGTCGATGTTCGCTCTCATGCAAAGCACTCGCCTGGAATCGCTGCACCTTAGCGTCGACCCGGTTTCCGGGTTGAAGGCGGTCATTGCCATTCATAACAGTCGCCTCGGGCCTGCCCTGGGCGGATGTCGTTACCTTGCCTATTCCGATGACGAATCAGCCATCGAGGACGCCATTCGTCTTGCCCAGGGCATGAGCTACAAAGCCGCGCTGGCCGGGCTGGAACAGGGCGGTGGCGTGGCAGTGATCGTGCGACCGGCCCATGTCGAAAACCGCGGTGCGCTGTTCGAGGCCTTCGGTCGTTGCATCGACCAGCTCGACGGCCGCTACATCACCGCCATCGACAGCGGCACTTCGGTGGCCGACATGGATTGCATTGCCCAGCAGACCCGCCACGTCACCAGCACCACGTCTGCCGGCGACCCGGCGCCGCATGCGGCAATGGGCGTGTTCGCCGGGATTCGGGCGACCGCCATGGCGCGGCTGGGCAGCGACAACCTCGAAGGCTTGCGCATCGCCATTCAGGGCCTTGGCAATGTCGGTTTTGCCCTGGCCGAGCAACTGCACGCGGTGGGCGCCGAACTGCTGGTCAGCGATATCGACCACGGCAAGGTGCAACTGGCGATGGAGCAACTCAACGCCCATCCGATTGCCAACGACGCTTTACTCAGCACGCCGTGCGACATCCTCGCGCCCTGCGGTCTGGGCGGCGTATTGAACAGCCACACGGTCAGCCAATTGCGCTGCGCGGCGGTGGCCGGCTCGGCGAACAATCAGCTGACGCACCTGGACATGGCCGATCAACTGGAGCGGCGCGGCATTCTTTATGCGCCTGATTATGTGATCAACGCCGGCGGCCTGATCTATGTTTCGCTGAAGCATCGCGGCGAAGAATTGCCGACGATCACCGCGCATCTGTCGAAGATCAGTTCACGGCTGACCGAAGTCTTCGCTCATGCGCAGGCGGAAAAACGCTCGCCGGCGCGGGTGGCCGATGAACTGGCAGAGAAAGTTTTGTATCGCTGAGTTTCACAGGCATTAAAAAGGCCCCGCGTCCTGCGACTCGGGGCCTGTTCAATTCAGGCGTTTATCACTTCGCAGCCTTCGCTGCTTTGGCCGGTTTCACCGGCGCTTCAGACGCTTGCACGTCCTCGCCAGGCTCGCTGGCCTCGACCGGTTCGGCCGGTGCGTTGATCAGTTCAGTCAGCGCGTCCGGCTGGCTCTTGAACGCCCGGGCGAACACATCGCGATTCTTCGCCATGTAGATCCCGGCTTCCTCTACTTGCTGCTCAGTCAGCGACGGAACGGCTTTTTGCAGAACATCGGCCAGATATTCGGCCAGTTCGAGCATTTTGTCATGACGGTCAGCTTCGGCTTTATCCATGAACAAGCGCTCCAGATCTCGGCTGCTGCGGTATACCACTTCGACGGCCATTCACCACCTCACATGCCTTCACGTTAAGTTGTCTTGTCGACTACTGTATCCATATACAGCGAAAAGGATAAGCGAATCCCTGCGCCATGGGTAGTGGCTTTTCAATGTAGACCGGATTTTCGCTTTGTCAGTGAGCTTCATGTCGGCTGTATTCGCCAGCAGGCTCGCTGCCACATAGCACCGACCGTGCGACGAAACGCCACGGGGCGGGGTTGGCGGCGCTTCGCCATGATGGCGTGGCCTCGTTTCTGCATGACAACAGGGCATGCGGCAAACCGTAACGTCCAACACGCATCATCCGCTCGAATCGGGCTAAGGAACATCATCGTGAAAATCAACTGGGCCGAGAAACTGCGGCAGAACGTGCATCAACTGGCCGAGTCCCTGGGCAACCTGTTCGTCGAAACCTTCCATTACCTGGCGCTGTTCGCCATCGGTGCGGTGACGGCGTGGGCGGCGGTGATGGAGTTTCTCGGCATGCTCGAAGTCGGGCACATCAAGATCGACGACATCCTGCTGCTGTTCATCTATCTGGAACTGGGGGCGATGGTCGGGATTTATTTCAAGACCAACCACATGCCGGTGCGCTTCCTGATCTATGTGGCGATCACCGCACTGACGCGTCTGCTGATCTCCAACGTTTCGCACCACAACCCGCCGGACATGGGCATCATCTACCTGTGCGGCGGTATATTGTTGCTGGCGTTTGCGATCCTGGTGGTGCGCTATGCGTCGTCGCAATTCCCCTCAGTGAAGATCGAGAACCCGCAGCGCAAGATCGGCACGGGCTCGAGCGAGCATCCGGAAGTCGAGAAAGGCGAGCTTTAAAGCCCGGCTGACTGGCCTGGCTGGCCTTTGACGGGCGGTGGCGGGGTGAGCCCGGCGCCGTTGGTCATGGCTTCGAGAATCGACATGGCGCTGTGGCCCTGCTCGATGGCGATGCCGAACTGGATGCTTTGCACCAGTCGCTTCAAGCGCTCGGGATCATTGCGCTGTTCGGCGCTGATCATGCGTTTGGCGACGATCCGGCCGCCGTTGGACAAGGTCAGCATGATGCTGCCGTCCAGCCCTTGAATGCTCAGGTTGATCTGATAGTCCGGCGCGAAAGCATCGGTAATGATCTGAAATGGGTTGTCCATGATGCGTCACCGCCTGATTGAACGTGCAGTTGTTGACCGGCCATGATCGGGTTGGTTCGCCATACCAGACCATTGGCATCTCGTTCGCTGAGGTTCGCAAAGTCCGTTTGCCTCACAGGGGATACAGCAAGGGTCATGCCGGAAAAATTGTCGAACAATAAACACGGCGACAAAAAAGGCGAGCGTTACGGCTCGCCTTTTTTTATGGCGCATTTTCGGGGCAGGAAAGCGCTGATGGTCGCTGACGGTGCAGGCCGCTCGATCAGCATTCCACCCAGTTCACGGCGAGGCCGCCGCGCGAGGTTTCCTTGTATTTGTCGTGCATGTCGGCTCCGGTATCGCGCATGGTGCGGATCACCCGGTCGAGGGAAATGAAGTGATTGCCATCGCCGCGCAGGGCCATTTGCGTGGCATTGATCGCCTTGACGGCGGCAATCGCGTTGCGCTCGATGCACGGCACCTGCACCAGACCGCCGACCGGATCGCAGGTAAGGCCAAGGTTGTGTTCGAGGCCGATTTCCGCGGCGTTTTCCAGCTGCTCCGGAGTGGCGCCGAGGATTTCCGCGAGACCCGCCGCAGCCATCGCGCAGGCCGAACCCACTTCACCCTGACAGCCGACTTCGGCGCCGGAGATCGAGGCGTTTTTCTTGCACAGAATGCCGACCGCGGCCGCGCCCAGAAAGAACGCGACGACGTCATCGTCAGACGCGTCCGGGTTGAATTTCATGTAGTAATGCAGCACCGCCGGAATGATCCCGGCCGCGCCATTGGTCGGCGCAGTGACCATGCGCCCGCCGGCGGCGTTCTCTTCGTTGACGGCGAGGGCGAACAGGTTGACCCATTCCATGGCCGACAAGGTTGAACTGATCACATTCGGCTTGCCGATTTCCAGCAGGCTGCGGTGCAGTTTCGCCGCACGTCGCGGCACATTGAGACCGCCCGGCAATATGCCTTCGTGGCTCAAGCCTTTTTCCACGCACTCACGCATCACCGCCCAGATGTGCAGCAGGCCCTGGCGGATCTCGGCATCGCTGCGCCAGGCGCGCTCATTGGCCATCATCAGCTCGGACACGCGCAGATTGTGCTGCTTGCACAGCGACAGCAATTGCGCGGCACTGGAAAAGTCGTACGGCAATTCAACGTCGCCACTTGGGGCCACGCCGGATTCGGCTTCTGCGGCTTCGATGATGAAACCGCCGCCGATCGAATAATAGGTTTGCTCGAACAATTCGCCGGTCGCGCCAAAGGCTGTCAGCGACATGGCATTAGGGTGATAGGGCAGGCTCTCATCCAGCAACAGCAGATCGCGCTGCCAGTCGAAAGCAATGGTTTGCTGGCCGGCGAGGGACAGTTGGCCGGTTTCGCGCAGTTGTTGAATGCGGGTGTCAATGGTCGACGGATCGATGCTGTCCGGCCACTCACCCAGCAGGCCCATGACTGTGGCGCGATCGGTGGCGTGACCGACGCCGGTGGCCGAGAGCGAACCGTATAAACGGATTTCGACACGCCATATGTCGTCGAGCAAATTTTGATCGATCAGGGCGTGGGCAAATGTTGCCGCCGCACGCATCGGACCCACGGTATGGGAACTGGACGGGCCGATGCCCACTTTGAAAAGATCGAAAACACTGATAGCCATGCTAAAGCCTTACAAGCAATGGAGTAGAAATCGCTGCCATTTTTTGTCGGACGAGCGCAATGTCGGCGATACTGCCTGCCTCGGTCCGAGGTGACCAACGAAACTTCCTAAGAAAGCCTTTAGCGGGACTAAACGATGAGCCGTCAATTGCATGCGCAGACCTATGTCTGGCTGCAGGTGTTTTCCTGTGCTGCACGGCACCTGTCCTTCACCCGTTGTGCCGAAGAACTGCACATCACCCCCGGTGCGGTCAGCCAGCAGATTCGCCAACTTGAAGAGCGCCTGGGCTTTCGTCTGTTTCATCGGCGCGCGCGCGGCGTGGAACTGAGTGCGGAAGGGCAGCGCCTGGCGATTACCGTCAACGAGGCTTACGGCAGCATCGACGCGGAATTGCGACGGCTCGATGCCGGGATGATCAGCGGCACGCTGCGGGTGCGCTCGATTCCATCGTTTCTCAGTAAATGGCTGACGCCGCGTCTGCCACGCCTGCAACAGCGCTATCCGGACATTCAATTGCGCTTGGTCGCCGAGGACAGCAGCGTGCCGCTGCACCAAGGCGAATTCGATCTGGCGATCGATCTGAACGACGGCAGTTACCCCGGTTTGTTATCCACAGCCTTGCTCGATGAGCAGATTTTTCCGGTGTGTGCGCCGAGCTTGTTGCGTGGGCGACCGCCGTTGCACGGGCCGGCGGACCTGCTGCATTTCCCGCTGCTGCACGACATCACTGCGTGGCGCGGCAGCTATGAATACGCCGAATGGGAATTCTATTTGAACGCGATCGGCTTCGAAGGCGCCGATGTGCGGCGCGGGCATACCTTCAATCGCAATCACCTGACCATCGAAGCGGCAATTGCCGGCATGGGCGTGGCAATTGCCCGGCGCACGCTGCTCAATGACGAACTGGAGCGCGGCGCACTGATCGTGCCGTTCGGTCTGTCCGTGCCGAATCACAAACGTTACGTGCTGCTGTACGCGCCGGGGGCGCTGAGCCATCCGGGCGTGCGTGCGGTGCACGACTGGCTGGTTGAGGAAGCGGGCATTTTCCGCAGCTTGCACCCGTTGAATGACGGGCAGTTGTAAGCGAATTCTGCCGGGTGGCAGGGCGACCCAACTCCCGACCTTACCAGCGCTTCGCTTGCTTGTCCGGCTTTTTTTGCGAATGAATATTTATCTTTTTTCAGGGGTTGAAATGTTCGCCGCTCGGGCCGATTGTTGTAATCAAGGGGTCACGAAGTCCTGTTCCAGGCCCCTTGCGAGCTAGCTGAAATAAGGGATGAACTATGCAAATCCAAGTCAACAGCGATAACCATATTCAAAGCAGTAAGCGACTGGAGGAGTGGGTACGTACAACTATTGAGAGCACGCTCGACCGTTATGAAGAAGACCTGACCCGTGTCGAAGTCCACCTCAGCGACGAGAACGGTGAGAAGCCAGGTCCCCATGACTTGCGCTGCCAACTGGAAGCGCGGCCAAAAGGCCACCAACCGATTTCCGTGAGCCACAAAGCCGACTCGCTGGAACAAGCGATCGACGGCGCTGCCGAAAAACTCGAGCACGCCCTGGAACACCATTTCGGCAAAAAACGAGGCAAACCACGCGCCGCCATCGTGCCATTCGAGCGCAAAGCGAATGACCGGTTGCTGGAGGAAGAATTTCTCGAGAACGAACAGGCAGCGATCAACAGTTGATACGCTGATTTCATAAGCCACCCCAATGAGAACGGGCCTGCGAATGCAGGCCCGTTTTTGTTTTGTGGCTTGATTTTGCGTATGGCGCGAGAAAGCAGACCCTCACCCCAGCCCTCTCCCGGGAGGGAGAGGGGGCTGATCTCGATTGGTTTCAAAACTTGAGTTCGGCTCGATATTTCATGTCGACGTAATCCGCTAAAACAACTCGGTCGGTTCCCTCTCCCTCCGGGAGAGGGCTAGGGTGAGGGCGCTTTTCGATTCGCCGCGATTCTGATGATCTGCTCCAGAACATCGTCCATTTGCTGCATCACCTCGAGATTACTGAAGCGCACGACTTCAATGCCCTTTTGGTTCAGATAACGCGTTCGGCGCAGGTCGTGGATCAGTCTCGGCGATTCATGGTGTTGGCCGCCATCCAGCTCGATCGCCAACTTCAGCTCGGCACAGTATAAATCGAGCACATAGGGCGGGCAGGGATACTGACGGCGAAATTTCAGCTTGGCGATTTGCCGGGAGCGAAGCTTTTGCCAGAGCAGGTGTTCGCAGTCGGTTTGTTTAATGCGTAGCTGGCGGGCGAATCGGGTGAGGGTGGGGCGATTTTGCATGCTTCACGATCCTTGTGAAGTGGGTTTGATATTTCACTGTAGCCGAGAATCCTCACCCCAGCCCTCTCCCGGAGGGAGAGGGAGCAGATCTCGATTGGTTCAAAACGTAAGTTCGGCTCGATATTTCATGTGGGCGTAATCCGCTAAAACAACTCGGTCAGTCCCCTCTCCCTCCGGGAGAGGGCTAGGCGGGCGGCGTTCCGATGAGGGGCTTTTGACTTTGATCAGCCAAGTCAGAACGCTACAGACGTCTGCACATAAACCGTCCGCGGCTCCCCCACATACTTGCCCTTGTTGTTGTCATCGAACGAGCGCGTGAAGTACTGCGTGTTGAAGATGTTCTTAACCCCCACCGCCACGTTCAGATCGGACAACTGCGGCCCGAAGTCATACCCCGCACGGCTGCTGAACAGCATGTAGCCGGGGATCTTGCCGGTACTGCCGTCGGCGCTTTCCTTGGTGGTGTTGGCGTTGTCGGCGAACTGATCGCTCTGGAAGGTGCTGTCCAGATTCAGCTTCCATGGCCCTTCGGTATAGCCGACGCCCAGCGTGCCTTTGTGCTTCGAAGAGAACGGCACGCGGTTGCCCTTGTTCGGACCGTCTTCGCGGATCGTCGCGTCCACATAGGCGTACGAGGCGTAAACATCGAAACCGGCCAGCGCCGGGTTCAAGTCGTCGAGCGCGTAGTTGATGCTGGTTTCGATGCCCTGATGGCGGGTTTCGCCGCGGGCGATCACCGAATCGTTGGTCTGATTGCTTTCGTATTGGTTGTCGAAGTTGATCAGGAACGCGCCGATCTCCGCGCGCAACGCGCCGTTGTCGTAGCGCGTGCCGACTTCCCAGGTGCGCGCCTTTTCCGGTTTCACTTCACCGCTGGTGACGCGGTTGGGCATCTGGCTGTATTGCACGCTGCCGAACGAGCCTTCGGTGTTGGCGTACAGGTTCCAGCTGTCGTTCAGGTGATAAAGCACATTCAGCGCCGGCAGTGCGGTGTTGTAGTCGCCCTTGTATTTGACGTTGGTCAGGTTGTTCGTCTGCTGCGACTCGATCATTTCGTAGCGCACGCCGGGGGTGATGGTCCATTTGCCGATATCGATGCGATCGTCGACGAAGAACGCATTGGCCTCGGTGCCGCCTCGGGTGTCGCGGTCATTGCGGCTGTTGGTGGTCGGGTATTCGTTGCTGGTGATCGGCGTGCGATAGCGCAACTCGTGGCCGGCTTCGTTGATGTAGCGGTAGCCGACGCCGACTTCATGGCTGGTCGGGCCGAGGTCGAAGCCTTGGGCGAAACGCGTTTCCAGACCGCGCACCCAGTATTCGCGCGGTGACAGCGAAAGGAACGTGCCCTGATCCAGATAACCGCTGCGCAGGGTCTTGGTGAAGAAGGTGTTGGCGGTGAATTCGCGGCGATCTTGCTGATAGCGATAGCCGAAATTGAACATCGTGCGACGGCCCCAGAACTGGTCTTTCGGTCGCGTCGACTGGTACGGATCGGCGTCGTAATCGGCGACGTTCAAACCACCGGGCATGTCGGCCTTGCCTTCGTAATACTGGGCCATGGCGTTGAAGCTGTTGGCCTCGTCGAGCTGGTATTTGCCTTTGAGAATCAGGTCGTCGATTTCAGTGTCGCTGTGTTCGCGCCAATCGCCGCCGCGAGTGCCGGAGTAGAGCAATGCGCCGCCCAAACCATTGGCATTGGTGCCACCGGCCAGCAGGTTGGCGCTGGTCTTGAAGCCGTCGTGGCTCGAGGAAGGGCTGGTTTCGGTCTGAAAACCGCCTTTCACGGTCGGCTCATCGGGAATCGCCCGGGTCACGAAGTTGACCACGCCGCCGACGTTCTGCGGGCCATAACGCACCGCGCCACCGCCACGCACCACGTCAACTGCGTCCATGTTGCCCATGCTGATCGGTGCGAACGATAACTGCGGCTGGCCGTACGGCGCGAATGGCACAGGAATACCGTCCATCAACACGGTCGAGCGCGCGGCCAGACGCGGATTCAAACCGCGGATGCCGAAGTTCAGCGCCATGTCATGGCTGCCGGTGCCGTTGTTTTCCGGGGCGTTGACGCCGGGGATGCGGTTGAGCACGTCGCGCGCCTGCGTGGCGCCCTGGCGTTCGAATTCTTCGCGGCGGATCACGTCGCGAGCGCCGGGATGTTCGAACACGTTGATCTGCGCGGCGTCGCCAAGCCAGTCGCCGACGACTTTCGAGGTGTCCAGCTGCAGCGTCGCGTCTGCCAGCGGTTGCAGGCTGAAGGCGTTGTCGCCCTCGGCGCGTGCTTGCAGGCCGGTGCCTTCGAGCAAGGCATCGAGGCCTTGCTCGGTGGTGTAGTTGCCTTCCAGGCCACGGCTTTGCAAGCCACCGGTGACTTGCGAACCAAAAGAGATCAGCACCCCGGCTTCCCGGCCGAATTGATTGAGCGCGTTCTCCAGCGACGACGGCGCAATGTGATAAGCCTTGGCATCGGCGGCCAGCGCTGCGGGCAGGGCGCCGAAGCTCAGGCTGGCGCCAAGGACGACGTTGCGCAAGGTGCGCGCCAAGGGTGTGAGGCGGGTGGGCTGCATGTTGGTTGATCCTGAGAAGGTTGAATCAAGGGGGCTTTCCTTCTCTGTCACGCCAGATCTGAAAAACGGCTCATTTATTTTTCAGGGGCCTCAGACCCGCGCTTCGACGCTCACCCAGTAGCGAGTGAAACGCCGGACTTTGACCGGCAGACTGATTTGCAGCAGGTCGAGAATCCGCTCGCTGTCGTCCAGTGGATAAGTCCCGGAGATCAGCAGGTCGGCGACTTTTTTGTCGCAATGCAGCTGACCGCGACGGTAGCGGCCCAGCTCATCGAGGAAGTCGCCCAGACGCATGTGCGCGGCGACCAGCATGCCGTCAGTCCACGCGCCGCTGTTGGCATCCAGCGGTTTGGCTTCGCTGATGGAACTGGCGGTAAAACTCAGCTGGCGCGCGACCGGCAGCAGCACGGGCGGGCGCTGGTTGACGGTCAGTTCGACTCGCCCGGCAAACAGGGCGATCTGTGTGCGGTCGGCAAACTGACGCACATTGAGGCGCGCGCCCTGGGCGTTCAGAACGCCTTGCGCGGTGCGGATGGCGAACGGCTTTGCAGCGCTGAGGAGCATTTCGCCTTCGAGCAGATGAATCTGGCGTTGCGCGCCATCGATATCCACCGCGCTCGCGGTATTGAGCTGCAACAGATCGGCGCCACCCAGCGACACCTTGCGCCGCTGCCCGAGCGGTGTGCGGTAATCGGCGAGCAACGACGGCAGCGGCGTGTGCTCGCGCAGGCTCCAGGTCATGGCCGAACCGGCGCCCAGAATCAGCAGCAGTTTCAGCGCCTGTCGACGGCTGGCGGACTTCGGCCCGTTCAGCGCCGCATGGGCCAGCGGCGACGCCACCCCGCGCAAGCGCTGATTGACCCGCTGCATGTGTTCCCACGCGCGGCGATGTTCGCTGTGGGCGTCCAGCCATTGCTGCCAGGCCTGTTGCTGGCGCGGACTGAGGCTGCCTTGCTGCATTTCCAGCAGCCAGTGCACGGCCTGCTCGGCCACTTGCGCGGAAAAATCCGGTGTGCGGTTCATAAAGCGAAATAGCAGCGCAGCGCCGCTTTGTGCAGGTGCCGTTTGACAGTGGCCACGGAGATGCCGAGTTCTGCGGCGATCTGTGGATAGGTCAGGCCATCGACCTGGGCCAGCAGAAAGGCGCGTTTGACCGCACGCGGCAGGCCGTCGAGCAGCTCGTCCAGCTCCATCAGGGTCTGCAGGATGATCGCTTTGTGTTCTTCCGACGGCGCGACGATCTCCGGCATCTGCGCCAGCGTTTCGAGGTAGGCGCGCTCCAGATCCTGGCGGCGGTAATGATTGAACAGCACGCGTTTGGCGAGGGTGGTCAGGAATGCCCGGGGCTCGATGATCAGCGGCGGCTCGCGCGCAGTCAGCACTTTGATGAAGGTGTCCTGAGCGAGGTCCGCCGCGCTGTCCGGGCAGCCGAGCTTGCGTCGCAACCAGCCGTTGAGCCAGCTGTGATGAGCCTGATAAAGCGATTCGACGGAGTGGGCGGACGACAACGGAATGACTCCGGACGCAAAGCAGGCGTCGAGAACGTGCGTTAGAGAACAAGAACGGTTCGCATTGTAGGGGCGAGCGCATCGTCCGGCAATCAGAAGCTTTTGCGTATGAGAATATTTATCATTAATATCGCTCGCCTGATCCGGCTCGTCTGCCGGACGTTTTTCGTTTCAAGGTCGAAACATGAAAGACAAATTCGCCACACTGCCCATGTCCTATCGCCTGGCCGTCACCTCACGGGTATTGGCGGCGGTATTCGGCGGCTATCTCGTTGCCGCGCTGGCCAGCGTGACACTGGCGCTGTGGTTGCCGCTGGGCCGTGCCGACGCGCTGGTGACCGGCATGACCGTTTCGTTTCTGGTCTATCTGGTCGCGGTGCTCTGGTGCATTGCCTGTCGTACGGCGTGGTCGGCGTGGGTCGGCTTGCTGGTGCCGAGCGTGATTCTGGCGACCGTTTCCGGCGCGGCGCGCGGCTTGGGGCTGGCATGAAACACGGCTTCCAGCAGGTGTTGGCCTGGCCCCAAACAGGGGGCGCAGCGCTGAAATGCTGATCGGTCTGCCACCGGAACCGCGTGACGACGAGCCGCATGGCGCGCGTGCGCATTTTCTCCAGGTGTTTCTGTCGCAGCGCTCGCAGATGGAAGCGCTGGTGAACCGTCGTGTCGGCTGCCGCGCGACGGCGGCGGATCTGGTACAAGACCTGTTTTTGCGTTTCTGGCGACGGCCGCTGGTGCAGGTCGAAGAACTCAGCACCTACCTGTTGCGCTGCGCCGGCAACATTGCCATCGACCATCTGCGCAGCGAAGGCACGCGCGCACGCGTCAACGAAGGCTGGCAACCGGACGAGCCACACAGCCACGGCAGCGAGCCGCAAGCCGCGCTTGAGGCCGGCAATGACCTGCGCCATGTCGAAGCGGCGTTGCGCGCCTTACCCGAGCGTACCCGGCAGATTTTCCTGCTCAACCGCATCCATGGGCGCAAGTACGCGGACATCGCCAAAGCCATGGGCCTGTCCCAAAGTGCCGTGGAAAAACATATGATGCGCGCCCTCGAGGCCTGCAAGGCCAGCCTGCGCGAACCCGCGCCACGTCTGCCAGGGAAAGCACCGTGACCCCCGCCGATAACATCGTTCCGACGCTCGCTCAGGAACAGGCCGCTCTGGCCTGGCTGAGCCTGCTGCATGATCGGCCCAGCGCCGGCGATCAACTGACCTTCAGCCAGTGGCTGCGCGCCGACCCGGCCCACGCCGAGGCGTATGCCCAGGCGCAGGTAGTGTGGGAACTGAGCGAAGGCCCGGCACGAAACCTGGCCGATGAAGAGGCCTTGGCGTTACAGGGTTATCTCGACGCGATGGACCGTCCGCGACGTTCGCCGGTTTTGCGCCGGTCTGCGGCGCTGGCGATGGCCGCATGTCTACTGCTGATGGTCAGCCTCGGCACGGGGTGGCAAGCGCAGCGCTGGCTCGATGATCTGGGTGCCGATCATGTATCGGCACCGAGCGAGATCCGCACGGTGACGCTGGCCGATCAATCGCAAGTGACGCTGGATGCCGACAGCGCGATTGCCGTCGATTTCAGCCACGGCGAGCGGCGGGTACAACTGCGTCGTGGCGCCGGATTTTTCAGCGTCAGCCACACGGGCGAGCCGTTTGTCGTCGCGGCTGAAAACGGTGAGGTGCGGGTGCTCGGCACGCAATTCGAAGTGCGCTTGCGGCCCCACGGCGCGCAGGTCACGGTGCTGTCAGGGCGGGTGGGTGTAACGGCGAGCCGCGATGGCGAACAGCAGATTCTCACGGCTGGGCAGCAGGTGGCTTATGGCGAGGGGGCGGCGGAAAAACTCCATGGCGTCGACAGCGAAGCGCAACTGGCCTGGCGTCAGGGGTGGCTGACGTATTACAAATCGACGCTGGCCGAGGTGGTCGAGGATTTGCGCCGCTATTACCCGGGACGGATCGTCTTGCTCAACGATGAGCTGGCGGCGCGCAAGGTCAGCGGCAGCTTCCCGAGCAAGGACCCGCAGGCGGTGCTCAATTCGTTGCAGGGGGTGTTGGGGTTTGAGCAGCATCGGGTGTTGGGGCATCTGATTATTCTGCGCTGAGCCGTCTGACGCCATCGCGAGCAGGCTCACTCCTACAGGGGAAACGCATTCCAGATGTAGGAGTGAGCCTGCTCGCGATGGCGCCGTATCAGTCACCGCAAAAATAATTTCAGATTATGAGTGAGGTAAACCCAGACCCCATCCGTGTAGTGACTGAAACTGCGAGTCATTCGCATCCGTTGCGGTTCTACACAGGTCATTGAGTCATGAAGTCCAGGGCAAAATCGGGTTCGGTCAAACAGTGGTTGGGCAGGTCGGCGTTGAGTTTTTCGGCACTGGCGATGCTGCCGGTCAGCGTCGCATGGGCCGCTGAAACGCTCAGCAGCCAGGCGCAAAAGCAGTACAGTTTTTCGCTGGCCGCCAAGCCGCTGCCGCAAGCCTTGAGCGACTTCAGCCGCGTCACCGGGCAAAGCGTGGTCTACACCGACGAGGCCCCGTACGGGCTGACGGCACCGGCGGTCAACGGTGAGATGAGCGCCGAACAGGCATTGCAACGCTTGCTCAGCGGCTCCGGCCTGAACTTCCGCCGCACCGACAGCCACACGCTGGCGCTTGAGCCCAAACCCACCGAAGGCGCGCTGAACCTCGGCGCCACTACCATCACTTCGACGCGTGACGACTCGACCAGTTATCAGCCACCGGAGACCAGTTCGGTGATGCGGTCCTCGGCGTCGTTGCAGGAGATTCCGCAGACCGTCAATGTCATCCCGGCCCAGGTGATCCGCGATCAGGCGCCGCGCAATCTCGACGATGCGCTGGCCAATGTCAGCGGCATCACCCAGGGCAACACGTTGGGCAGCACTCAGGACTCGGTGATGACCCGCGGTTTTGGCGACAATCGCAACGGCTCGATCATGCGCGACGGCATGCCGATCGTGCAGGGCCGCGGCATGAACGCCACGGTCGATCGCGTCGAAGTGCTCAAGGGCCCGGCCTCGTTGCTCTACGGCATTCAAGACCCGGGCGGGGTGGTTAACCTGGTCAGCAAGAAACCGGAACTCACCCCCTACAACGCGCTGACGGTGCGTGGCTCGACCTATGGCGAGGGCAAGAATGGCAGCGGCGGCAGCTTCGACAGTACCGGGGCGCTGGGCGATTCCGGGCTGGCCTATCGAATGGTGATGGATCACGAAGACGAAGATTACTGGCGCAACTTCGGTACTCATCGCGAAACCCTGATTGCACCGTCACTGGCCTGGTTCGGTGAAAACACTCAGTTGCTTTTTGCTTACGAGCACCGCGAATTTCTCACGCCGTTCGACCGCGGCACGCTGATCGACCCGCGCACCAATCACCCGTTGGACATCTCACGCAAACAGCGCCTCGACGAGCCGTTCAACAACATGGAAGGGCGCTCGGATCTTTATCATTTCGAAGCCGATCACCAACTCAACGACGACTGGAACGCGCATTTCGGCTACAGCTGGAACCGCGAGACCTACGACGCCAGTCAGGTGCGGGTAACCGCGATCGACACTAAAAAAGGCACGCTGACCCGCAGCATGGACGGCACTCAAAACGCGATCAGCACCGACCGCTTCACCACCGCCAGCCTCGAAGGCAAGGTCAGCGTGCTGGGCATGCAGCATGATCTGGTGTTCGGCGTCGACGACGAGTACCGCAAGATCTACCGCGAAGACCTGATCCGGCAGAAAAGCCTGACCACCTTCAGCTACGTCAATCCGGTGTATGGCCGCGAAGTGATGGGCACCACGGTCAGCGCGCCGGACAGCGCACAGACCGATGAACTGCGCAGCGATTCGGTGTTTATGCAGGACTCGATCCACCTCACCGATCAGTGGATCCTGGTCGCCGGCGGGCGTTTTCAGGAATACGACCAGTACGCCGGCAAGGGTGTGCCGTTCAAGGCCAACACCGACAGCAACGGCCAGAAGTGGGTGCCGCGTGCCGGCCTGGTGTATCGCTACACCGACGCCTTGTCGTTCTACGGCAGCTACACCGAATCGTTCAAACCCAACTCGACCATTGCCCCGCTAAGCGGTAGCAGCACCGTGCTCGACGGCAGCATCGCGCCGGAAGAAGCCAAGTCATGGGAGCTGGGCGCGCGCCTGGATCTGCCGGGGCGCATCACCGGCAACGTCGCGTTGTTCGACATCAAGAAACGCAACGTACTGGTGGCTAACGCCGAAGGCCCGACGACGCTTTACAGTGCTGCCGGTGAAGTACGTTCACGCGGCCTCGAGGTGGATTTAAGCGGTCAGCTCAGTGACCGCTGGAGCATGATCGGCAGCTACGCCTACACCGATGCCGAAGTCACCGAAGATCCGGAATACAAAGGCAAGCGCCTGCAAAACGTGGCGAAGTATTCCGGCTCGTTGTCGGCGGTGTATGACTTCGGCAGCGTGCTGGGCGGCGACCAGTTGCGCGTCGGTGCAGGCGCGCGGTATGTCGGTGAGCGCGCGGGGAACGCGGTGAATGACTTTGACCTGCCGAGCTACACCGTGGCTGATGCGTTTGCCACTTACGACACCAGGGTTGAAGGGCAGAAGGTCAAGTTTCAGCTGAACGTGAAGAACCTGTTTGACCGCACGTATTACACGTCTTCGGCGAGCCGGTTCTTTGTGTCGATGGGGGATGCGCGGCAGGTTTCTTTGTCGAGTACGCTGGAGTTTTAAGGCAAGATCAAAGGCCCCTCACCCTAGCCCTCCCGAAACGTCGGACCGCCCGGAGGGAGAGGGGACTTACCGAGGGATATTGGAGAACTCCGGCGATGTGATCCCTTTACCGAATCCATAATCGACTCGGTCATTCACGTCGATGTACAACGCCAGACACCTCGGTCGGTTCCCTCTCCCTATGGAAGAGGGTTAGGGTGAGGGGAGAAGGGCTCAACGCAAAAACGCCTGCCGATACTCCCCCGGTGTCCCGCCCAATACCTGGCGAAACCGATTGGTGAAATGACTCGCACTGGCAAATCCGCACGCCAGCGCAATCTCACCCAGTGGCAGCAGGGTCCCGCGCAACATCTGCCGCGCCCGATCCAGACGCCGCGCCAGCACATACTGATGCGGTGGCAGCCCGAAGCTTGTGCGGAACATCCGTGCAAAATGGTATTCCGACAGCGCACACAATCCGGCCAGTTGCCCGAGGCTGATCGGCTCGGCCAATTGACTGTCGATGTACGCCACCAGTTGTCGGCGTTGATGTGCCGCCAGTCCGCCCTTCAAGCGCAAGCCCTGCCGTGCACCGACCTGGCTGAGCAAGGTGTGGCTGATCAATTCGTGGGCGATGCTGCTGGTCAGCAAGCGCTCGGCGGGTTCGTCCCAATTCAGCGCCAGCAGTTGGCGAAAGCGTTGTGCCTGTTGTGGGTCTTCGAGGAAGGTATGCTCGCGCAACTGCATCTCGCGCGGCTCGCGGTCGAGCAGGGTCACGCAGCCGAGGGCGAATTGTTCGGCGCTGAAATACAGGTGCGCCAGGCGAATGTCGCCGTTGACCACCCAGCCCGACTCATGCTCGGCCGGCAGAATGCACAGCTTGTCCGGCGCACCCTTTTGCTGCGGTTGGCCGCGCCGAAATGTGCCGGTGCCGCCAGCGATGTAGCAGGACACGGTGTGGTGACCCGGCGCGGAATATTCGCGGGCGTCGTGGTGATTGGTCCATACCGCGGCGGACAAGCCGTCGCCGAGCTCGGCGCTGTGCACCAGGCGGGCGTTCGGTGAGCTGTTGAGCTCTTGAAAGACTTGCAGGGTATCGATTGCGGCCATGGGTGATTTTCTCCGACGCCTTGCATGCTACTCCGTAGACGTCAGGCTGCCAGCCCGTCATCCGAGAAAAGCGCAAGAATCTGCAAGCACGCGCAGCGGCACCACACCGACACTCAAGGCCTGTCGAGGAGAGTGCGTTATGAACCTGTCGTTGTATTTGTTGACCGTAGTGATCTGGGGTACCACCTGGATTGCCCTGAAATGGCAATTAGGCGTGGTGGCGATACCGGTGTCGATCGTCTACCGCTTCGGCCTCGCTGCGCTGGTGCTGTTTGCGCTGCTGTTGCTCAGCCGTCGTTTGCAGCCGATGAATCGTCGCGGCCATCTGATTTGTGTGGCGCAGGGGCTGTGCCTGTTTTGCGTGAACTTCATGTGCTTCCTCACCGCTAGCCAATGGATTCCCAGCGGTCTGGTCGCGGTGGTGTTCTCTACGGCGACGCTGTGGAATGCCCTCAACGCGCGGGTGTTCTTCGGTCAGCGCATCGCTCGCAACGTGCTGATGGGCGGCGGGCTCGGTTTGTTCGGTCTGGGCCTGCTGTTCTGGCCGGAACTGGCCGGGCATCAAGCCACTCCGCAGACGCTGCTGGGGCTTGGTCTGGCGCTGTGTGGGACCTTGTGTTTTTCGGCGGGCAACATGCTCTCGAGCCTGCAACAGAAAGCCGGCCTCAGACCGCTGACCACCAATGCCTGGGGCATGGCCTATGGCGCGGCGATGCTGACGCTGTGGTGCCTGGTCAAAGGCATTCCGTTCGACATGGATTGGAGTTCGCGTTATGTCGGCGCGCTGCTGTATCTGGTGATTCCGGGTTCGGTGATCGGTTTCACTGCCTATCTGACGCTGGTCGGGCGCATGGGCCCGGAGCGCGCGGCGTACTGCACGGTGCTGTTCCCGGTGGTGGCGTTGAACGTCTCGGCCTTTGCCGAAGGTTATCAATGGACAGCACCGGCGCTGATCGGTCTGGTTCTGGTGATGCTGGGCAACGTGCTGGTATTTCGTAAGCCGAAAACAGCAGTAGCACCCGTATCCGGAAAGTTGGCTTGATTAATCGAGCACTGAGTTTCAGTGCTCTACTTTCAGGGTGATGTAAATCATCACCGGAAAGATGAAATCGACAATATGCCGGGCCCAGTCCTTGGCATTCCACGATTGCGAAGTGTCCATGTCGAACCATTCGACGCCGACGGTTTGCAGGCAAACGTAATAAATAAAGATCGCCGCCAAAATACCCATGATCGAAAATTTCTTCGCTTCGTGGAAAACTTCGGCGGGAGCGTTGATATGCCGATACAGCTGATAGGTGCCTATCAGGCAGAGCACGGTATAGGTAACTTCCATCGTGATGATGAACCAGTAGATCCGGTGGTGAACCATCGGTGATTCAATCGCCCGATACTTGATGTTCTCGCTGGCAGTGGTGGTGTCCATGCTCAGGATGTGAGCCACGTAAGTGTAGTTTGACTCATAGTCGGTAAAGTTGTGAATCATCACCAGCAGTCCAAAAAAGCTGATGTAAGCCATCAGAATAACTTTGCTGTAACGGATCAGTTTTTCGGTAGTCAGGGTATTCAAGATATTGGCTCTCCATGGCGTGCGTCGTTAGATAGACGGATGCGGAGAGCTTATAGTGCGGCTGTAGAACTTTGGCCGTTGTTCAATTTCAAGTTGTGTATCTATAACTAACGGGCAAGTGCACTGTGCATTTGCCCGTTGTTTTTCAGCCGCGCCAGACTTGCGGGTTGACCAGATCCTGCGGGCGCTCGCCGAGCAGGGCGCTGCGCAGGTTGGCCAGTGCGCGATTGGCCATGGCCTCACGGGTTTCAGTGGTGGCCGAGCCAATGTGCGGCAGGGTCACGGCGTTACTCAGTTGGAACAGCGGCGACTCGGCCAGCGGTTCTTTTTCATAGACGTCCAGCCCGGCGGCACGGATGCGCTGGTTTTGCAGGGCTTCGATCAGCGCCGGTTCATCGACAACCGGGCCGCGAGAAATATTGACGAGAATTGCGTTCGGCTTCATCAGCGCCAGTTCACGATGGCTGATGAGGTGGCGGGTCTTGTCGCTGAGCGGCACCACCAGGCAGACGAAGTCGGCTTCGGCGAGCAGTTGCTCGAGGCTGCGAAATTGCGCGCCGAGTTCCTTTTCCAGTTCGGTCTTGCGGCTGTTGCCGCTGTAGATGATCGGCATGTTGAAGCCGAAACGGCCGCGGCGAGCGACGGCGGCGCCGATGTTGCCCATGCCGACAATGCCCAGGGTTTTGCCGTGGACGTCGCAACCGAACAGGGGCGCGCCGACGCTGGCTTGCCATTGGCCGGCCTTGGTCCAGGCGTCGAGTTCGGCGACGCGGCGGGCGCTGCTCATGATCAGGGCGAAGGCGAGGTCGGCGGTGCTTTCGGTGAGGACGTCGGGGGTGTTGGTGAGCATGATCCCGCGTTGGTTGAAGTAGTCGAGGTCGTAGTTGTCGTAGCCGACGGAGACGCTGGAGACCACTTCGAGTTTTGTCGCGCTTTCGAGCTGTGCCTGGCCGAGTTTGCGACCGACGCCAATCAGGCCGTGGGCGTGGGGCAGGGCTTCGTTGAATTGGGCGTTGATGTCCCCGGCCTTTGGGTTGGGGACTATGACGTCGAATTCCTCTTGCAGGCGTTCGATCATGGGCGGGGTGATGCGGCTGAAGGCCAGGACTGTTTTTTTCATTGGCAGAGGCTCGTCGATGGGCATTATTGCCAAGCAAGCTATCATTTCTGCATCGGGTTGTCCTCGGGGCTGTGGTTTCACCTGAGATAGCCGGTGAGGATGAGGTTATAGCTAATGATATTGAATGTTATCTTTTTGATAGCAAATAATTTTGTTTGACTGTCATTTCTATCAGGTGTGTGACGAGTTTCTGCATGCCACCCTGTGTCCGCGTATTATTTTTTGATATGCGAACCAAGGAATTTAAAAGGAATTTATTGCGATGAACAAAGTGCGTATTAACTCTCAATCGAAAAAAAATGTAACAGGTGTGGCCGACGTTGAGGTCACTGGTCTTGAGCTGTTCAAGGGCAATGTATTGACATTCTCAACGGATGGCAATGAAGTATATGTCAGTGCCAAACGGCAATTTGACCAAACACGTTCAGGGCGGCTGAGCATTCGTTTTCCAGCTTCAATCGATAGCATTGAACATGTGTACAATGAAAAATCCGGAATTTATATAAGCTACAATTTGACCGAAGAGTTCCCGGAGTGGACGGAAATTACTCCTTATCCAGGTGTTTACGGCAGCGGAACAGTTGATTTGAAATTCAATAAAGATAGAGGCACATTTTCGGCAAATTTCAATCTGAATGTACAAAACGATTCATCAGAACCTGAACTGAAAGCAGTCGGTTCGTTTAGAAACGTTGAGGGTTTAGAGCACCAATGAGGTAATAGTCCTTTGATATATCGCCCATCGGTGCTTTTGTAACGTCGATGTAAAGGGAAGCTCCGCATCATCAGGGTGTGTGAGTTTCCCCGCCAGCAAGGTGCATGGTTCGGACACGCCGTTGTGACTGACAATCCGTAAACCCATCTGGAAAGTTTCTGAAATCGCCGTGATCTGCCGTAGGTTGCGATTTTTGATTTTAAACTCCTGAGTCAAAAGATCGCAGCCTCTTCGCGCTCGTCAGCTCCTGAACCTGTAGATGTTTAAACATCAGTTCGCAACCCGTGCCCCGGCCAGACTCCCGCTCAATTCATACGCGGCCAGTTCCGCCTGATGCGCCGCCAGTATTTCCGGCAACGAGCCGCGCAGGTATTCGACCCACGTCTTGATCTTCGCATCCAGATACTGCCGCGACGGGTAGATTGCATACAGGTTGAGCTCTTGCGAGCGGTAGTTCGGCATCACTCGCACCAGGGTGCCGTTGCGCAGGCCTTCGATGGCGGCGTACACCGGCAGTACGCCCACGCCCATGCCGCTGGTGATCGCGGTTTTCATGGCGTCGGCGGAGTTCACCAGAAACGGTGAGCTGTTGATCGTGACCATCTCCTGGCCGTCAGGGCCGTCGAAGGCCCATTTTTCCAGGGGGATGACCGGGCTGACCAGGCGCAGGCAGGCGTGGTTGAGCAGGTCGCTGGGTTTTTGTGCGGCGCCGTTGGCTTTCACGTAGGCCGGTGAGGCGCAGACGATGCTGTAGGTGATGCCCAGACGCTGCGAGACGAAACCCGAGTCCGGCAGTTCGCTGGCGAGCACGATGGACACGTCATAGCCTTCGTCGAGCAGGTCCGGTACGCGGTTGGCCATGGTCAGGTCGAAGGTCACGTCCGGGTGGGTCTTGCGATAGCGGGCGATGGCGTCGATGACGAAGTGCTGGCCGATGCCGGTCATGGTGTGCACTTTCAGCTGCCCGGCGGGGCGGGCGTGGGCGTCGCTGGCTTCGGCCTCGGCTTCCTCGACGTAGGCGAGGATCTGCTCGCAGCGCAGCAGGTAGCGCTTGCCGGCCTCGGTGAGGGCGATGCGCCGCGTGGTGCGGTTGAGCAGGCGGGTTTGCAGGTGGGCTTCGAGGTTGGAAACCGCGCGCGAGACGTTGGCGGTGGTGGTGTCGAGTTGCACGGCGGCGGCGGTGAAGCTGCCGGCTTCGGCGACGCAACTGAAGGCGCGCATGTTTTGCAAGGTGTCCATGGGGTGCTCTCAAGGGAGATGGCAAATTGTGACACGAAGTTTCCGGGGCGAGACCCCCGACTTAGGGATTATCACGTTAACCGTAACAAAGATTCACAGAAAACCCAGCTTATCGCCGTAATGGCGCCCCCCTAGAATTGCGCCGTTGTGGGAGTCGAGGCGCACAGGCCGGTTGTTCAGCCCGAACCGAGGTGCTGCGTTCGCGCGCAGGCTCGCTCCCACTAAGTCCCGGTTTATCCCCTTTTCAGGAATTCGCAGCTGTGCCGCGTCGCATCAACAGAGCGCTTTTGCCGCTCAGTGTTCTGGCTTTCACCCTGGGTCTTGGCGGCTGCATCTCAACGCAAGGAATCGCCCCGCACAGCGAGGCATTGGCGGCCAATTCGCTGGCCACCGACGAGGCCATCGCCCACGCCGCCCGTGACGCCCATTGGCCCAGCGCGCAATGGTGGCGAGCCTACGGCGACCCGCAACTCAACCACTGGATCGACCTCGCCGTGCAAGGCAGCCCGACGATGGCCATGGCCGCCGCGCGGGTGCGCCAGGCCAAGGCGCTGGCCGGTGTCGCCGAGGCGGCCGAGTCGTTGCAGGTCAATGGCGAGTCGACACTCAAACGGCACAACTGGCCGACCGATCAGTTCTACGGCCCCGGCGAGCTGGCCAATACGACGACCTGGGACAACAACGCCGCGCTGGGTTTCAGCTATGCGCTCGACCTCTGGGGCCGTGAGAGCAACGCCAGTGAGCGCGCCGTGGATCTGGCGCACATGAGCGTTGCCGAGGCGCGGCTGGCGCAGCTCGAATTGCAGAACAACATCGTGCGCGCCTACATCGAACTGTCGCTGCATTACGCCCAGCGCGACATCGTCGCCGCGACACTGGCGCAACAGCAGCAGATTGTCGATCTGGCGCAGAAGCGTCTGGACGGCGGGATCGGCACGCACTTCGAAGTCAGCCAGGCCGAAACGCCGCTGCCGGAAACCCATCGCCAGCTCGATGCGCTGGACGAAGCAATCGCCCTGAGCCGCAACCAGATCGCCGCGCTCGCCGGCCAAGGGCCGGGGGCCGGTGCGCAATTGCAGCGGCCGACGCTGGCCCTCGGTGCGGCGGTGAAATTGCCTTCGGCCTTGCCCGCCGAACTACTCGGCCAGCGTCCCGACGTGGTCGCCAGTCGCTGGCAAGTGGCGGCCCAGGCGCGCGGCATCGATGTCGCTCAAGCGGGTTTTTATCCCAACGTCGATCTGGTCGGCAGCCTCGGCTATATGGCCACCGGTGGCGGCGCGCTGGAGTTTCTGACTGGCAAGAAACTCAACTACAACGTCGGCCCGGCGATCTCGTTGCCGATCTTCGATGGCGGGCGATTGCGTGCCGAGTTGGGCGAGGCGGCGGCCGGTTACGACATCGCCGTGGCGCACTACAACCTGACGCTGATCAACGCGCTGAAGAACATCTCCGACCAGTTGATCCGCCGCGAGTCGATGGACAAGCAGCAGGGCTTCGCCGCCGAGTCGGTGGCCACGGCGCAGAAGACTTACGACATCGCGATGATCGCTTACCAGCGCGGCCTCACCGATTACCTCAACGTGCTCAACGCGCAGACCTTGCTGTTCAAACAGCAGCAGGTGCAGCAGCAGGTGCAGGCGGCGCGGTTGAGTGCGCATGCCGAACTGGTGACGGCGTTGGGTGGCGGCCTCGGTGCCGGCAGCGACGTGCCGAGTGCCGAGCAGACCCAGGCGCCGAAAACCCCGGCACTGCTGCGTTCAACACACAACCCCTTGTAGGAGTGAGCCTGCTCGCGATAGCGGTGTATCAGCCGACAGATTTGTTGAATATGAAATCGCTATCGCGAGCAGGCTCACTCCTACAGGGGCCGCGTTTTGCCTGATTATTTTGAGTACTTCCAATGACCCCCTTGTCCGCACCCATACGCTGGCTCTACACCTTGGAATGGCGCCGCGGTTTCTTTGACTGGGCGCGCAGCGATGGCGTGACCTGGGTCTACATTTTCAAAGTGTTGATCGCCGCATTCCTGACCTTGTGGCTGGCGATGCGCCTGGAATTGCCGCAACCGCGCACGGCGATGATCACCGTGTTCATCGTCATGCAACCGCAGAGCGGTCAGGTGTTCGCCAAGAGTTTTTATCGCTTTCTCGGCACACTGGCCGGGTCGGCGATGATGGTCACGCTGATCGCATTGTTCGCGCAGAACACCGAACTGTTCCTCGGCTCGCTGGCGATCTGGGTCGGCATCTGCTCGGCCGGTGCCGCACGTTGCCGTAACTTCCGCGCCTACGGTTTCGTGCTGGCCGGTTACACCGCGGCGATGGTCGGTTTGCCGGCGCTGGCGCACCCGGACGGCGCGTTCATGGCGGCCGTGTGGCGGGTGCTGGAGATCTCCCTGGGGATTCTCTGCGCCACCCTGATCAGCGCGGCGATTCTGCCGCAGACCGCCAGCGCGGCGATGCGCAACGCCTTGTATCAGCGCTTCGGGGTGTTCGCGCTGTTCGTCACCGATGGCCTGCGCGGGCGTAGCCAGGCCGAAGCCTTCGAGGCCAGTAACGTGCGCTTCATCGCCGAAGCCGTGGGCCTGGAAGGGCTGCGCAGCGTGACCGTGTTCGAAGACCCGCACATGCGTCGGCGCAATGGTCGGCTGAGCCGTTTGAACAGCGAATTCATGGGCGTCACCACGCGCTTCAACGCCCTGCACCAGTTGCTTGAACGCTTGCGCGGCAATGGCGAGGAACATGTGGTCGCGGCGATCAAACCGGGTCTGCAGGACCTTGCCGAAGTGCTCGACGGTTTCAGCGGCCGCGCCCTGACCAGCCCCGATGCCGCACGTCTGGCGACAGCGCTGGCGATCTACAAGGATGGTTTGCCGGCACGCGTGCGCACCCTGCGCGGGCTGTTTCAGGAGACCGCGCCAAGCGACGCCGAGCAACTGGATTTCCACACCGCGTACGAATTGCTTTATCGCTTCGTCGACGACCTGCACGGCTACGCCCAGACCCACGCCTCCCTCGCCGAGCACCGCCACGAACGCGAGCGCTGGGACGAACCGTTTACGCCGCAGACCAACTGGTGGGCGGCCGCCGCTTCCGGGATTCGCGCCTCGTTCATTCTGCTTTTGCTAGGCAGTTATTGGGTCGCCACGGCGTGGCCGAGCGGCGCGACGATGACCCTGATTGCCGCCGCCACCGTGGGCTTGTCCGCAGCGACGCCGAACCCCAAACGCATGGCGTTCCAGATGGCCTGCGGCACATTTCTGGGTGCATTGATCGGCTTCGTCGAGATGTTTTTCCTGTTTCCGCTGATCGACGGTTTTCCACTGCTGTGCATGATGCTCGCACCGGTGATCGTGCTCGGTTCGTTTCTCACCTCGCGGCCGCAATACGCCGGGGTCGGCCTCGGTTTGTTGATCTTTTTCAGCACCGGTTCAGTGCCGGACAACCTGACGATCTACAACCCCTACACCTTCATCAACGACTACATCGCCATGGTCATGGGCATGCTGGTTTGCGCAGCGGCGGGGGCAATCATTCTGCCGCCCAACAGTCGCTGGTTGTGGCAGCGACTGGAGCAGGATCTGCGCGGGCAAGTGGTCTATGCCATCAGCGGCAAACTCAAAGGCCTGGCGTCGAGTTTCGAAAGCCGCACCCGCGATCTGCTGCATCAGGCCTATGGCCTCGCCGCCGGCCAGCCGAAGGTGCAGAAGAACCTGCTGCGCTGGATG
This sequence comes from Pseudomonas sp. R1-1, assembly GCF_051132135.1. Classification (NCBI taxonomy): domain Bacteria; kingdom Pseudomonadati; phylum Pseudomonadota; class Gammaproteobacteria; order Pseudomonadales; family Pseudomonadaceae; genus Pseudomonas; species Pseudomonas sp. R1-1. The sequence goes on along the minus strand of NZ_CP071663.1, from coordinate 5,118,865 downwards.
TTCGTGGTCCTGGAAGTCGGCCACGCGATCATCGAGTTGCGCAAGGAACAGGCGATTCTGCCGGTGCATCCGGCCTACACCGAATCGCAGCCATGGCGTCAGGCGATCCGCGTGATGGGCCGGGCGCTGGTGCGGCTGTTTCTGCAACCCAACTCGAGCAATCTGGAGCGCGCGCTGGTCGCCGTCGATCATGCGATCAGTCGCGTCGCGGCCACCGACGAGCCGTTCGCGCCACATTTCGATACCTCGGCGCTGCGTCGGGTGAAGAGCTATCTGCACTTCATCCGCACCTCGCTGCTCGACCCGCAATCACCGCTCGCCGAATACGCCATCGCCCGCTCCGAAGGACCTGCCCGTGCCTCGTGAAATCGCTTTCCACGGCGTGTACATGCCGACCATGACCCTGATGTTTTTCATCGCGGCGGCGCTGGCCTGGGCGCTCGACCGGTTTCTCTCGGGGCTCGATCTGTACCGCTTCTTCTGGCACCCGGCGCTGTTGCGTCTGAGCCTGTTTACCTGTCTGTTCGGCGCGATGGCGCTGACTGTCTACCGTTGAGAAGATCTTGATGAAAAAGTTTTTCAGCCTGCTCGCAACCCTGCTGGTGCTGGCCCTGGCGCTGTGGATCGGCCGCACGTTGTGGCAGCACTACATGAACACGCCGTGGACCCGCGACGGCCGCGTCCGCGCCGATATCATCAACGTCGCCGCCGACGTCACCGGCGAAGTGGTCGAGGTGCCGGTGCGTGACAATCAGTTGGTGAAGAAGGGCGATCTGCTGATGCGCATCGACCCCGAGCACTACCGCATCGCGGTGAAACAGGCGCAATCGCTGGTCGCTGCACGCAAGTCAACGTGGGAGATGCGCAAGGTCAACGCCCATCGCCGGGCTGACCTCGACAACTTGGTGATCTCCAAGGAAAACCGCGACGACGCCAGCAACATCGCCGATGCCGCGCTGGCCGACTATCAACACGCACAAGCGCAACTGGAAGCCGCCGAGCTCAACCTCAAACGCACCGAAGTGCGCGCGGCGGTGGACGGCTACGTGACCAACCTCAACGTGCATCGCGGCGACTACGCGCGCATCGGCGAGGCGAAAATGGCCGTGGTCGACATGAACTCGTTCTGGGTCTACGGCTTCTTCGAAGAGACCAAGCTGCCCCACGTGAAAGTCGGCGACAAGGCCGACATGCAGTTGATGAGCGGCGAAGTGCTCAAGGGCCATGTGGAAAGCATTTCACGCGGCATCTACGACCGCGACAACCCGGAAAGCCGCGAGTTGATCGCCGATGTAAATCCGACATTCAACTGGGTGCGGTTGGCGCAGCGCGTGCCGGTGCGCATTCACATTGATGAAGTGCCGAAGGGTGTTTTGCTGGCGGCGGGGATTACTTGCACGGTGGTGGTGAACCAAGCCACCGCGGACCTCTGACAGACCGAGTCGTACCCTTCGCGAGCAGGCTCGCTCCCACAGGGATTTCAGCGCCCCGGAGATCCTTTGTGGGAGCCAGCCTGCTGGCGATGGGGGCAACGCGGTCTTAAAGTTTGATCGTTCCCACGCTTCGCGTGGGAATGCAGCCCGTGACGCTCTGCGTCATGACTTGAGACGCAGAGCGTCCCGGGCATCGCGCTCCCACGCCGAGCGTGGGGAGCGATCTTTTCCTAGAGTTTTGCGCGCAAGCCGAAGCGCTTCATCAACGCCGACTCCAGCAACCCCTTGGGCACCAACATCGCGAGCAAAGGCAACGCCCGGCTGCCATTGCCAATGCGGATCAACCGCGGTGGCTTGCTCTGCTGCACGGCCTTCAACAACACCGCAGCAAACTCTGTGGCCGGGGTCGGCTTATCCTGCGAAGCCTTGGCCCGCGCGCGAATGCCTTCGCGCAACGGGAACCACGGCGATTGCTCATTGATCAATTGCTCGGCTTCATGCCCGGCATTCCTGGCGAAGCTTGATTGAATCGCACCGGGCTGGACCTCCATCACGCGAATGCCGAATGGCGCCAGTTCCATGCGCAAGGCATCGCTCAAGGCATGCACCGCGGCTTTCGACGCGCAGTAGGCACCGGCAAACGGCGTGACCAGAACACCGGACACACTGCCGATATTCACCACCAATCCCTTGGCTCGACGCAGCACCGGAAACAGCGCGCGGGTGACGCCGACAATCGAAAACACGTTGGTCTCGAATTGCCGCTGCATCGCCGGTACGCCACCGTCGAGCAGCGGCCCCATCGCGCCGTAACCGGCGTTGTTGATCAGCACGTCGAGGCCGCCATGCTCGCGGTTGATGCGCTCGCCCAGTTGTTCCAGCGCGGCGCTGTCATTGACGTCGAGTGGTATGGCGGTGAAGCCGGCGCTGGCTAGCGTCGCCACGTCTTCGGCCCTGCGCGCAGTGGCCCAGACTTCATATCCGGCGGCTTTGAAGGCGTCGGCGAGGGCGCGGCCGATGCCGCTGGAGCAACCGGTAATCAACGCAACGGGCATGGCGCATTCCTTATGCAAAAAATCGGAGGAGGGGATCAGTCGGAGAAACTACCCTGCAAATGCTCAGCGCGAAACTCCAGGGTTTGCGGGCGATAGCCGGGGCGTAGTGGTGGCAGCGGCAAGCAGTCTTCCCAGTTGCCGCCAGCCTGCAATTCGCCGGGACCGCGATAGCGTGGAGCAGTGTATTGGTTATCGGCCAGGTTGACAGTGTCGCCCGGCGCATAGGCCGCGATGCGCCAGCGCAGTTCGGTCAGCGGTACGTCGTTGCCGTTATTCATCTTCAGTTGCAAAGGACGATCGGCTGGACATTGATCCGGCGTGTAGGCAATGCGCAATTCCAGCCGCGCCAGTTGCTTGATCTCGCGGTTGTCCAGCCACACGACCCACATCGCTACCACGCCCAGGCCAATCGCCGCCGCCACGGACACCGGCAGCGCCTTGGCTGGGTAGCGCAGTAGCAGGATCAGCCAGGTGATGACCAGCAGAACGCCGATGAACATGTCGCACAGCCTCGAAGAGATAGAGGGTCATCCTACCTAAGCGTAGGTGAGGTTGGCGATGGGCATCGGGACTTGCGGTGTCTGACCGGGCCTCTTCGCGAGCAGGCTCGCTCCCACAGGGGAATGCATTTCAAGTGTGGGAGCGAGCCTGCTCGCGAAGAGGCCATACAAGCGACACAGAATCAGGACAAAAAAAGCCCCCGCCCAACCCGCTGCGGATAGGGAACGCAACGGGCTGGACGAGGGCTTCTTGTTTTAGCGAGCGATCACTGCGCGATGGTTTTCACCGACACGCCGCGTTCGATCGGGGTGGAGCGACCGTAGATATCTTCGAAGCGTTCGATATCGTCTTCGCCCAAGTACGAACCCGATTGCACTTCGATGATTTCCAGCGGGATCTTGCCCGGGTTGCGCAGACGGTGCACCGAGGCGATCGGGATGTAGGTCGACTGGTTTTCGGTGAGCAGGAACACGTTCTCGTCACAGGTCACTTCAGCGGTGCCGCTGACCACGATCCAGTGTTCGGCGCGGTGGTGGTGCATCTGCAGCGACAGGCACGCGCCCGGCTTCACCGAGATGTGCTTGACCTGAAAGCGCCCACCCATGTCCACCGAATCGTACGAGCCCCACGGACGATAGACTTCGCAGTGGTTCTGGGTTTCGCTGCGGCCCTGCTCGTTGAGCGTGTTGACCATCTGCTTGACGCCCTGAACCTTGTCCTTGTGGGCGATCATCATGGCGTCTTTGGTTTCGACCACGACGATGTTTTCCAGACCGATCACCGAGACCAGTTTGCCGTTGCCGTGGATCATGCAGTTCTTGCTGTCCTGGATCACCACGTCGCCTTTGCTGACGTTGCCATTGGCATCTTTCTCGTTGACTTCCCACAGCGACGACCAGCAACCGACATCGCTCCAGCCAGCGGTCAGCGGCACGACGCAGGCACGCTGGGTTTTTTCCATCACCGAGTAGTCGATGGAGTTGTCCGGGCAGCAGGCGAACGTGGCTTCGTCGAGGGTCACGGTGTCGGCGTCCTGCTGGCTGCGCTCAAGGGTCAGCAGGCAGGTGTCGTAGATGTCCGGATCGTGCTTTTTCAGTTCTTCGAGGAAACGGCTGGCGCGGAACAGGAACATGCCGCTGTTCCAGTAGTAACCGCCGGATTCGACGTATTCGGTGGCGCGCTTGACGTCAGGTTTTTCGACGAAGTGCGAGACGCGGCTGACGCCTTCCGGCAGCAGCGAATCGCCAGTGGACTTGATGTAGCCATAACCGGTTTCCGGTTTGGTCGCCGGCACGCCGAACAGCACCATTTCACCATTTTCAGCGGCGACGGTGGCCAGGGCGAGGGCGCGCTGCAAGGCTTTCTGGTCTTCCAGAACGTGGTCGGCCGGCAGCACCAGCATCAACTCGTCACGGCCTTCATTGACCAGCATCATCGCGGTCAGCGCCACGGCCGGTGCGGTGTTGCGGCCGAACGGTTCCATGAGGATGCGCTGGCATTCCAGATTGCGATTGGCCAACTGCTCGTTGACGATGAAACGGTGATCCTTGTTGCAGACCACGATCGGGGTGTCCATGCCTTCGAACACCAGACGTTCCAGGGTTTGCTGGAACAGTGTGTGTTCGCCAGTCAGGGCCAGGAACTGTTTAGGGAACTGCTTACGCGAAAGTGGCCACAGACGCGAACCGCTACCACCTGACAAGATCACCGGAATCATAATGTTTACTCCATAAAATCAATTTGGTTGGGCCTTGTGGGAGCTAGCCTGCTAGCGATGGCATCACCTCGGTACATCTGAACAACCGAGTTGCCTGCATCGCCGGCAGGCCGGCTCCCACACAGAGCCGGGGCAGTTTTGAAAAGGGTTAGCGAGTCGACACCGGGCGTTTCACCCAGACTGGCGACAGGTTGCTGCCGTTACCGGTGACGTACAGCACTGCTGCTTCACCGCGCTCCAGGGCGACGGGTTTGACGTCGCCGACTTTCTTGTCTCCTTCGTACAGCGCCAGGCTGACTTTCACCGGGTTGATCTCACGTTCGCCACGGCCCTTGGCGGCCACGTTCGGCACCACTTCGGTCTTGCCGTCGGCGGTCTTCAGGGTCAGCGGCTTGTCGCTGAGGTTCTGTACGCGCACCAGGGATTTCTGCTTGTTCTTGAACGGCGGCTCTTCGATCAGTTGCGGCGCGCCGGACGCGTTGTTGACCAGGGTGTAGTAGTGGTCACCGGCGAGTTTCACCGGCAGGGTCTGGCTGCCGACCTTGGCGCTGTAGTCGCCGCCCGGCATGAAGCTGAAATCGCTGCTGGCCAGTGGCGCGATGTCGCTCAGGTTGGTGCTGCCGACGGTGGCGCTGACTTCAGCGTTGCTGGCGTTGTAGACACGCACGAAGGTCGAGCCTTTCGGTGCGGTCGGGCCGTACAGCGCGGCGTCGCCACCGGCGAAGGCTGGGACGGAAAGTACGCTGAGGCCAGCAACCAGTGCGAAGCTTTTAGCGAGACGACGAGGAGTAGTAGTGAAAGTCATGGTGTACCTCTCTTTCAGTTTTGCGCCCGATCGGGCGTCTCGGATTTAGTGTTGATGGCTACATTTTGTTGGCGGGCGCCGGCTTGTTTGAGCTCTGCGACCCACTGTGGGTCGGCGTCGCCGATTTCGTTGTTCACAGGCAGATATCGTTCAGGGAACTCCCAGATCAGCACCTGTGGCGGGCTGTTCTTGAAGTCATCGCTTTTCAGGTAGCTGAGCATCGGCAGGATCGGGCCGTGGCCGTCTTCGGCGTAATTGACCACGTCGCTGTGCAGTGCCTGCTTCAGCGCGCCGACGAAGTTCCAGTTCGGGTTGGCGCTGTAGCTGGTGCCGATCAGTGCGACCGGCACTTCGCTGTTGGCGAACAGGGCGTCGTCACCGGCAGGCTGCTCGGCGGCTACGGTGTTGCGCTTCTGCAATGGCTCCGGTGCCGGCATCATGTTTTCGAACAGCGGATCGAGCGGCAGGAACAGACGCAGGTCGCCCTTGTGCGTGACCGTCTCCGCCGGCGTGGTGACGAAGCGCTGCGGCTCACCGCTGAGCGGGAATTTCTCGGCAATGGTTTTGGCCAGCGTGTTGGCGGCGATTTCGGCACCTTCCGGGGTCCAGTGGGTGTCGGTGCGCAGGAACACTTGCTGACCGTTCTGCTTGGCCTGTTGCAACGGGCCGAGCAGGTCAGGGGCGAGGATCTTGTCGCCGGCAACACGAGCATGGAAATCCTGATAAAGGTTTGCGTGGATGCTCGAAGGTTTCACTTCATCCAGGTGTTCCGGATACAGGCGCGCCTTGGCCGGAACAATCGCCATTACCAGTTTCACGCCTTTGTCTTTCAGGGTCTGGCGCACGCCTTCGACCAGCGCGTAGTTGCCTTGCAGGTTCAGCTCTTCGTTGACGATCGGGTTGAATTCCTCGTCGCTGTACAGCCACTGATCGCGACCGAGCACCACGCCCGGGCGACCTTCGTTGAACAGTTTGAAATCCAGCGCGGCCCAGAGGTTGGTGCCCAGACGCTTGATCGGAAATTCGTCGTCGTAGTGGGTTTCCACAGCCTTGGACCAGCGGCCGTTGAGCACCGTTGCATCGGCGTTGGTGCTGAAGCCGAAGAAGCTGCGAATCGACCACAGGCCGAGGACCAACAGCGTCACCAGGAACAGGGCGATGTAGAAGATGCGTAATGAGCGGGTCATGTCAGATCCCTCAGAACTGGAAGTAAAGGAACGGCGAGAAGCTTTGCGCCGAAAGTTTGAGAATCGAGGCAATGAACAGCAGCAGGATCAGCCCGCGCATCACGTAGCGCGACCAGTCAGCGGTCCAGTAGGCCGGTTGCACCTGGGCTTCGACGCCGACGGTGTAGCCAGGTTCATGGATGCTCGCCGGGTTTTCGCCAGGCGCTGCCTTGATCATTCCAGGCGTTGCGGTAGCCGGGCCATCGGCCTCGACGTTGACCGCAGGTTTGGTCTTGGCCGGTGGCTGGTTGGTGTACAGATCACGCAGGCCAAAGAACGCCAGCGTCACGTAAGCCACCACCAGAGTCGCCACTTGCAGGCCGGTCAGGCTGGCCTGATTGAGTTCCGACAGCGACCAGTCGCCGAAGCTGAACATCGCGCCGTACATGCGCCCGGCAACGTGCAGGTTCTCGGCACGGAAGATCACCCAGCCCATCACCACCAGCAGGAAAGTCAGTGCCCAGCGGATCGGGTTGAGGCTGCGCGGCGAAGTGTTCAGGCCCAGCGCTTTTTCGATCGCCAGCCACATGCCGTGCCAGGCGCCCCAGATGATGTAAGTGATGTTCGCGCCGTGCCACAGACCACCGAGCAGCATGGTCAGGAACAGGTTGCGATAGGTCATCAGCGTGCCTTTACGGTTGCCGCCGAGGGTGATGTACAGGTAGTCACGCAGCCAGGTCGACAGGCTGATGTGCCAGCGGCGCCAGAACTCGGTGATCGACTGGCTGATGTACGGCTGCTTGAAGTTTTCCATGAAGCGGAAACCCATCATCAAGCCCAGGCCGATGGCCATGTCGCTGTAACCGGAGAAGTCGAAGTACAGCTGCGCGGTGTACGCCAGCGCGCCGAGCCAGGCATCGCCGGTGGTCGGGTTTTGCAGGGCGAAGCAGTGATCGGCAACAACGGCGAGGGTGTCGGCGATGAAGACTTTCTTGATGAAACCCTGCATGAACCGGGTGCAGCCCTCGGAGAACTTGTCGAGGGTGTGCGTGCGGTTGTTGAACTGGTCGGCCAGATCGCGGAAGCGCAGCACCGGGCCGGCAATCAGGTGCGGGAAGATCGCCACAAATGCCGCGAAGTCGATCAGGTTACGCGTGGCAGGAGTGTCGCCACGGTACACGTCGATGATGTAGCTGATCGATTCGAAGATGTAGAACGAAATACCGATCGGCAACAGCACGTGCGTGAGGATGAACGGCTCCAGACCCACCGACGTCATCATCGCGTTGATGCTGTCGACACCGAAGTTGGCGTACTTGAAGTAGCCAAGGATGCACAGGTCGACGGCCACGCCGAGCAGCAGCCAGCGCTGGGCCGGTTTGGTCCTGACGCCGGCGGCACCGACTTTCAGGCCGATCCAGTAGTTCCATAGCGTGACGGCTGCGAACAGCGCGAGGAAGTCCACACGCCACCAGGCGTAGAACACGTAGCTGGCGATCAGCAGCAGCAGGTTGCGATAGCGTTGCCCGCTCAAGTAGTACAAGCCGAGAAAGATCGGCAAGAACAGAAACAGGAACACGTTGGATGAAAATACCATCCCGATCTCTCCATGTTTGAATCAACAGTCAAGGGCCAAAGCCCCCCCAAACCCCCCGTGGTAGTGGAGGGGTGACACAGTGTTTGCTTGAGGTCGGAGCTGGCCATCAGACCGCGCCCCTCACCCCCCGCCCTCTCCCGGAGGGAGAGGGAGCCTGATCTCCATGGTTTTCAGAAAAGGAGATCGACTCGGTATTGCCTTGCAGCCTGATCTCACTGCTTTTCAAAGCCTGAGATCGACCTGGTATTTCTTTTGCCGCAGTTCGCACAGCCACCCCGGTCAGTTCCCTCTCCCTCCGGGAGAGGGCTAGGGTGAGGGGCTTTTGCTCTTCGCCTGTCAGGAACCTTTATTGCCCTTCTCATGCGAAGGGTCGTAAACCTTGGTCAGGTCGCCACCCAGGCGGAAGGTCTTGAACGGTTGCATGTCGCGTTTCTTCTCGATCACATCCGGCGCGCAGGTGTAGAGCGTGCAGAACGGTTCGAGCCAGGCGAATTTCATGTCCTCTTTCAGGTCGGTCATGTCCTGTTCTTTGCCGTTCTTTTCTTCGAACTCGTCCGGATCTTTCACCCCGGACAACACCCGATCACCCAGACGCTTGAGCGCTGAATTGTTTTCCTGACGCAGATCGACGCCGTTGACCTGGGCGAAACTGGCGATCATCGCCAGCGGCGGCAGGGCGTAGTTGTGATAGGCGAGGGCGCGTTGCTGGCGCTTGAGCTCATTGGGCAGGTAGCCGTCGGCATCGACCTGATTGACGCCGACCTTGTATTCCTTCACGGCCCAGTCGAACAGGTCGCGGCGGTTGGTGGCGACGGCGGTGGCCATCACCGACCAGGCGGCCCAGTACGAGTGGTTGTTGGTTTTTTCCAGCGGCAGGTTGTCCCAGTCGCTGACCACCTGATCGGCCATCTTGCTGAACCACGCCTCGATCAACTGCGCTTGCTGCTGATGCTGCGCGAGTGGATGCGAGTCGGAGAACTTCAGGCGAATGTACGAAGACGCCATGCTGCCCAGCGCCCATTTGCGCATCGACTTGCCGGTGTGGTTGAAGTCCTTGGACATCAACGCATCAGCCTTGGCCCACGCGGTCAGCCAGTTCAGCGTGCACTCGAGCTGTTCCGGACGACCGTCGCGCATGAACTGCATGACGCGCTTGGCGGTGCCGCGCTCCAGCGTGGTGATGTCTTTGGTGGTGTCGCGAAAGGCTTTTTCCGACTGCACGTTCAGCGTCGCGCGGGCCTTGTCCGAACCTTCGTACTTGCTGCGAAATTGCAGCGGGCCGGTGTACGGCGCCGGCATCGCATCGCAACCGTCGCTTTTGTCGCCGCTCTTGAATTTATCCACCGGGGCGAAGTAGCCCTGTGGCGGACGCAGTGGCGCGGCGGCCTGGGTGGCCCCGGCGAACATTGCCAGGGTCAGCAGGGAAGGCGCGAGCAGGTGTTTGATCGTTCGATTTCGCATAGCAGACCTCATTGCCCAAGCTGCGCGGTCTGTTGACCGGCGCCCGGGAATACGTTGCGTTTGCAGATTTTCGCTTCGACTTTTTGTGGCGCGGCGCCGGGCTTGGCTTCAGGCCCCTGGACTTCTACGGCCAGCAGGTTTTGCGAGGCCCAGTCTTCGTCCGTGCGCAGCTCAAAGGCGAAACGACCGTCGGTGTCGGAGGTTTCCGGTTTCTCGATCTTGATGTCCTCGTGGCGACCGTTCATGTACCAGAGGGTGGCTTGCAGGGTTTTCACCGAGGTGTCGGCGAAGCGGATGTCGACCTGATGGTTGGCGTTCTGCAGGTTCAGGTTCTTGCTGTTGACCATCAGTTCCTGTTTGCTGCCCGGCTTCAGCGTGGCGCTGCCGGTCATCTGCGCGTCTTTGCCTTCGCAGCCGTTATCGAGCAAGGCCATCATCTGGCGATAGATGGTTTCCTGGTCGAGGCGATACAGCGGCGAGAATTCCCAGATGAGGATCTTCGGTGGCGACTTCTGGAATTCCTCGCTGCCGAGGTACTGCAGCATCGAACCTTCAAAACCGCCGCCGGGGAAGGCAACGTTGAGAATGTCGGCGCCGATGGCTTCTTCGAGGAAACCGGCGAAGTTGTAGTTCTTGCCGCTGTGCGAGGTACCGACCAGAGTGATCTGCGGATTGCCGGAATCGCCGAACAGGTCGCCGTCACCCGCTTCGCCTTTCGGCTCGGTGGTGAACTGGTCCATGTACTGGATCGCGTAACTGGTGCCACACAGTTGCCCGGCCATGTTGTGCAGGGTACCGGTCTTGCCCATGCGCCCGGACTTCTTGGTCTCGAACTCACGCTTGGGAATGTCGGCAAAAGCCGGGATCTGCTTGACCTTCTCGGCAACGATTTTCGCCGTGCGCTGTGCACCGTAAGGCGTCCAGTGCTGGTCGCCACGGAAGTAGAAATCGTGGGCGGGCAGGGTGTCCGGCAGCGATTCGTTGGTCAGTGGTGACAGGTCTGGCACCACGTAACCCATCTGCGCGAAACGGCCGAGCATGGTCTTGTAGTTGCCCAGCGCTTTCTCGTAATCGAACGCGGCTTTTTCCTGCGGGTTGAGCTTGTTGCGGTTCACCAGGCCACGGGTCGGCTGGTAAACGATGACCAGCTCGACGCCTTTGCTCTTGAACGCATCGTGCAGTTGTTGCAGGCGCTTGTAGCCGGCCGGCGTGGTGTTGAACTCGGTACGCAGGTCTTCCTGGGTCCGGAACAACCAGTCGCCCTGGGCCTGCACCAGCGTGGTGAAGTTCTGCTGATAACGCGTGGTGTAGTTCTTCGCGTCATGGGCGGCCGGGCACAGGTTGCAGCATGGCTCAGCGGTGAATTTCGGCGGCGCGGCCGTTTCACTGCCAGCGTCGGCACGCGCGTTGCCAGCGGCGAGAATGCCAAGGGTCAGGGCCGAGAGGCTGAGCAGTTTGATCATGTGTGGGTGCATAAAAATTATCCTCAGTCCCGCATTTCGGTCTGGCGTTCGACAGGGTCGATCAGCACGGCTTTCTGCTGGCGCACCAGCAAGTCGAGAATTTCATCCTGGCGCTCGCCGAGGATGCCGTTGAAGCTGATGCCGCTGGATTTGGTCGGCGCCAGCATCGACACGCGATACAACTCGACACTCAACGGCGAATCGATCGACAGCGGGCCGCTGCCATTGGCCGCCAGTTCGCCGCCGACGACGATCAGCGAGACCTGGGCATCGAACGGGTCGAGCTTGATGTCACGGTCGGTGTCGGTCAGGTCCTTGATGTGCCCGTAGACGCCGGTCAGGCCGTTAGCCATGGCGATGTTTTCGTAGAGGCGAATGTTCACGCTGTTACGAATACGGATGCCGTGACGCCGGTTGCTGATGACCTTGTTGCCCCACAACAGGTTGTCGGCAGACTCATAGAGCGTGATGCCGTCGGTGTGGTTCTTGTAGATCTCGTTGTAGGCAATGATGTTGTTGATGCTGTTACGGTCGATCACCAGGCCCGACAACTTGTTGTCGTAGCTCTTGTTGTTGAAGATGAAGCTGTCGTTGACCTCACGGGAAATAATGATCCCGTGCTTCTTCTTCGTGCCGTACACGGTGTTCTCGGCAATGATCAGCCGGTGCGAACGGTCGTGCGGGTCGATGCCGTAGACGATGTTGTCTTTGTAGGTGTTGCCCTTGACCACAAAGTCGCTGGTTTCGTAGCAGTAGAAGCCGTACCACATGTCCGAGAACTCGGAGCCGACGATCCAGCCGGTCGGTTCAGGACGCTTGAGCACCTTGGCCATGTTCGGCGTGTACTGGGAAATACTCACCCCGTACGACTTACTGTTGGCGTAGCCGAAGCTGGCCATCTTGCTGTTGACGATGTAGGTCTCGGTGCCGCCCCAGGCGAGCAGGAACGGACGGAATTCCTTCGGCGAACGGAAGGTTGCCGGGCCGTTTTCCTTCTCGCGCCAGCCAGTGACTTTGGTGTCACGCACGAACAACTGGCCATCGTTGACCAGGAACGAACCGGCCTCTTGCGACAGGCGCAGTTCCTGGGTCTGACCGTCGATTTCGAGGATGCCTTTTTCGCCGACCACGATCGGCAGTTTCGCCAGATACACGCCCGGCGCGGTCTCGCTGAAGTACTGCTTGGGCAGTTTCTTCGCCAGATCCTTGAGGTTCATGTAGCCGTCGTCGATGAAGATCGCCTGCGGGATACCGTGCTGACGCACCACCCATTCGGCCATCTTGTTATCGCCGCCGATGAAGTCCTTCAGGGCGTTTTCCTGCATCATCCGGCGCACGCTGATCTTGCCCGGCTTGCTGCGCACGATCTTCGCCGCAGCGGCTTCGGCGGTGAAACCGGAAAGGTCAGGCAGGGTCGGTTTGGCCAGTTGCAGCGCCTCGGTCGGCGCGCTGCTGACGGTGTAGGTCTTGGCCTGTTGCAGCTCCTTGGTCACAGTGGCCGGCTTGCCCGCCTGGGGCGCGACCGGTTCCACGTTGGCAAAGGCGCCAGCGCTGGCCAGCAGCATCGCGCCGGCCAGCAGGCTGAGTGAGCCTGTTCTGGTGCTGATCATGTCGGGCACTCCCTTGGCGGTTTGCATCAGAAGCGCCAGATCACGTCGATGAATGCGCGGTGCATGTACGAATCGACCTGGCTGCCATAGGCATCACCTGGCTTGAACACACCGCCACGGAATCGCACCAGCGCCGAAGGTTCGTCGATCGACTGGCTCAGCGCCGCCGGCAACAGGCCTTGCTTGAAGTACTTGGTGACGACCAGGTCCATCTCCTGACCCAGGTCCTTGTTGCCGTCTTCAAGCGGCAGCGAGGTGCTGGAAAGGATCGCGCCGGTGACGTCGTCGGTGTTGTTTTCCACCGCGTTGATGCCGTTGCTGCCCACTGGCTTATTGCCGTCGACACGCCAGAACTTGTGGTAGATCAGGCTGGCGTCGTATTCGTCGTTGACCATCCACGAACCGAACAGGGTCGCGGTCTGCATGTTGTTCATTTCGCCGCGGAACGCTTCACCGAAACGGTGTACGCGCGAACGGGTACCGGTGTAGTTGGAGCGGTTGCTCTCCAGACCGTTCTGTTCGTAATCGGCGCTGGCGCGGGCATAGGCACCGCCGACTTGCCACTGTGGATCGAGGCGCAGACGCACACCGACATCGGCCGCCCAGCCGCTGATGTCATCGCTGCGCTTGGCTTGTGCAGGACGGCTGCCGTCGGCGTTCAGCGCGTTGACCGTGTCACGGTCGCCGCTCATGCCGGTGATGCTGCCCCAGTAGTTGACGGTGTTGGTGTTGCGCCAGTTGTAGGCATCGCTGTCAGCGGTCAGGCCGATCCAGCTGATGTCGCCGTTCTCGGTCTTGTCCAGCGAATCTCGCGCTACACCCGGTTCGGCGTAATCGAGCTTGCCGTCATCGTGGGTGTGGTGACCGCGAATGCCGACCCACTGGCCCGGCGTCCACTGGTAAGCGGCGTCGGCGTAGGCGTGCAGGCGATCCTTGTCTTTGGGCGCCAGCTCTTTCAAGTCGGTACGGTATTCGCTGAAGCGCTCGGCCACACCGGCGTTGGCACGCAGCAGGGTGGTGTCGAACGTCCAGTTCAGCGCTTCGATGTTGGTGTCGCGCCATTGGCCGTCGTCATTGCGCAGACGCTGGCGACCGAACTTGAGGATCTCGCCAGGGTAGGGCGTGAAGCCGCTGTAGCCGACCCAGAATTCGCGCATCGCCAGGTAGTTTTTCTTGGTTTCGCGATCACCGCTGTCGGTGGTTTGCGCACCGTCGGATTGTTGCAGGGTGTCGGTCTCGATGATGTCGGTCGAGGTCACGGCCTGGCCCATGGCGTAGGCGCTCCACGCGCCGCTTTCGCCGTAGATCCACGGACGCAGGTCGAGGCCGACGCCGTTGACGTCGCCGCCACGGGCGGTGCCAAGGTCGCGGTCGTCTTCGGACTGGCCGGTGAGTTTCACTTCCAGGCCGAAGTTCTTGCTTTCAGTCATCGCGGCCAGTGTCGGGCAAGACCAGATCAGCGCGAAAGTGAGGCCAATGCCGGCCTTCACGAATGGGTTCAGCTTCATAGTTTTTCCTCGCCGTCTTCTTCTTGCAGGGCGTGCAGTTGCAGCGTGTTCGGGTTCAGCGAGCCACGGCTGGCTTGCTCTTGTTGCAGCAGGCGGCGCGCTTCGGGCAGACGCTCGGGCGGCAATTGCGCCTCGAGGGTGGCGGCCAGCTCAGCGGCTTGCGGGGTGTTTTGCGCCTTGGCCAACTGGCTGAAGACGTACGCGTTGAGTGGGTCGGGCTTGGTGCCCTTGCCTTGGGAAAACAGTTGAGCGATGGCGAAGTCGGCACTGTTCTGGCCGTTGCGCGCAGCGGTCAGCAGATGGTCGAGCGCCTTCTGCGGATAGACCTTGCCCAGGTAGCCACGGCGATAGATCTGGCCGAGGTAGTAATCGGCGGCGACTTCACGGCCGACGGCTTTCTGGAAATGTTCTTCGGCGACTTTCGCGTCGGCAGGAACCAGTTTGCCTTCGTAGTAGACCTTGCCCAGCAACAGCTCGGCGCGCGGCTGGTCGGCGGCGCGGCCGTTGTCCAGGTACTTCATCATCTGATCGACATCGCCCAGTTCCGGGAAGTCGTAAAGCAGTTGCGCGAGGCTGACCCACGCCGCCGGGTAGCCCGGAGCGATCGGCTCGAGCAGCGACTGCGCAGTTTTCTCGTCGGTCTTGCCCAGGGTCGAATCAGCCAGTACGCGGGCGACCGAATCAACACGCTGGGCGGTGACGGTGCCACGGCTGTAACCGGCCTGCATCTGCTTGATCAGCTCGGCCTGCTGCTCTGGCTGGCCACGTTTCTGGTAAACGGTTGCCAGTTCGACGTAGCAGATATCGGTGGTGTTGAGCGCGGCCTTGCAGATTTTTTCCACGTCATCTAGGTGCTGGTCGTAGGTGCCCTGGGTGCGATACAGCAACACCTGGGCCAGACCGGCTTCCGGGTAACCGGCCTTGCGCCACTGATCGATCTGCTGCTGGGCGTTGATGTTCGGGAAACTGTGCGGGTATTGCAGGTACAGCATCGCCAGCGGAATCAACGTATTGCCTTCACCATTGGCGGCGGCTTTTTTCAGCAGGGTTTCGGCTTCGTGATGCTCGGCTTCGGTCGAGCCGGGTTTAGCCACCAGCAAACGACCGAGACGGGCCTGGGCACGCGGCGACACGCTGGCCGCGGCGCGGTAAGTCGCTTCGGCCTGCTTCATTTGTGCCGGGTCACGGCTGTCGACCTGGATATCAGCCAGGCCGACTTGCGCCTCGCTGTAGCCCAGGTCGGCCAGTTGCTGATAATTCTGCGCAGCAGTGGCGGTGTCGCCCCGCTTGAGCGCTTCGTTAGCCAGACGCTGGTCGGGCAGGCCGGCGCAACCGGCCAGACTGACGGCCAGGGCCAGCGAGCACACCATCAATCCCTTGTGGGAGCCAGCCTGCTGGCGATTCAGGCGACGCGGTGTTTCAGCTGTACCGCGCTGATCCAGTCGCTGGCAGGCCAGCTCCCACAGGGAGCGCGGTGTGTTCAGGATGGGTGGAGTAGTCACAGGCATGTCCTCGACTTAAAGACCGGCAGCCATGGCTTTGTCGATCAGCCAGTTCAGGTTCGGGCCTCGGTCGCTGTTCACTTCCACCGGGCGGCCGGCGAAGCTGCTGTCGAGCGGCTCGTCAGGCTGGATCTGCACGCGAATGTCGGAGGACAGGTCGGCGCTCTTCAGGCTGGTGCTGCTGACGATCTTGCCGGTGCGGGTCTTGTCTTCGCCGGCGATCTGGAAGCTCACTGGCGTGCCTGGGCGCACGTCGCCGAACTGGCGATAGGAGAAGCGTGCATCAACGGTGGCCTGGGTGTTGCGCGGCACCAACTGGAAGATCACGTCACCCTTGCTCGCGTACTGACCGTCGGCGACCAGTTGCTGGGCCACGGTGCAATCGCATGGCGAGGTCAGGGTGCCGGTCATCTGCTTGCCGAACAGTTCTTCAACCTTGGCCGGGGCCAGTTGGTCTTCGGCCAGGTGGCCCTTGAGCACGTCGAGCATGCTGGTGCTGAAGGTCGCCAGCGGCGCGCCTTTGGCGGCAACGCCGTCGGACTTGACCAGGCTCTGCACGGTGCCGTCACGCGGCATGGTGATGTTCATCCCCGGCACGCTGACCAGACCGGCCTGGGCGTGGCTGACGAAGTACATGCCATACACCGACTTGAAGATGAAACCGGCAGCGACCAGGCCAACCGCGAAAATACCGGCGCTGAAAGTCACGGCTTTCAGACGACCGAACGCGGTCATGCCGGTGTCGTTGCTCTTGTTCTTGCGCGCCTTGGTGAAGTTGTCGCGCTGCAGGGTCGCCAGCACCTCGCCGATGCTGACGATGTCGCCGGCCAGGTGCGAAGTGATCAGGTGGCGCAGGGTGGAGATGTCCTGCGGCTCGAGGTTCTGGAACTGGCAGCCGGCGCGGCCGGTGGCGCGATCGAAGGAGCGCACCTGCAGTTCAACGTCCATGGCCAGGCCGAGGTTGTCGATGACAAATTGCAGACGCGCCTTGTACACCTCGCCGATGGTCAGCGGCATCTGCCCGGCGTTGAACGCCAGACCGCCAGCCGACAGGTCCAATACCCGCGCTTCGACCGGAGTCCGGTCAGGGCCGAAGAAACGCAGCTTGGCCGGGATTTTCACGCGAGCGTGCTGGCGCTGGGCTTCGGATTCATGCACTACGTTGACGTTGACGGCGGTATTCATAGGGGCGATTTCCTTGTTAATTCAATAGGAACGGGTCAGACCATCATCAGCAGCACGGCGACAAAAATGCTGCCGGCGGAGAAGGTCATGGTCCGAGACGACCAGGTGTTGAACCAACGTTGAAAGCTGGCGAGGTCACGGGTCAGGGAAGTGGGCTGGCGAGTCCACGATTGTTGGTCGAGGCGGAAGAACACGTAGATCTTCACTAGCGCGCCAACGATCTGGTTGTAATACAGAATCGCCGGGTAAGCCGGGCCGATGCGGTGTCCGGAGCACGACAGCAACAGCGTCAGGATCAGGCGGGTGATGCCGATCCACAGCAGGTACACGAGGATGAACGCGGTGCCGTACTTGAAGCTGGCGATAAGCGCCACGGTCAGACCGAGCAGCGAAGTCCACATCGACACACGCTGGTCGAACAGCACCACCGAAGTGAATGCGCCGAGACGACGGATACCCAGGCCCAGTGCACGCGAGTTCTGCCGCAGGTTGTTGCCGTACCAGCGGAACATCAGCTTGCGGCTGGCCTTGATGAAGCTCTTTTCCGGCGGGTGCTCAACGGTGTTGATCGCCGCGTCCGGCACGTAGAAGGTGTCGTAACCCAGGCGCATCAGGCTGAACCAGCTCGACTTGTCGTCACCGGTCAGGAATTTGAAGCGGCCCAGGCGCCAGTGTTGCAGCGAGTCGCTTTCAACGTCGGCGATGAATTCCGGGTTGGTCACCACGGACGCTTTGAACACCGACATACGACCGGTCATGGTCAGTACGCGCTTGGACAAGGCCATCGAGCACATGTTGATGTGGCGCTGGGCGAAGCGCAGCTTGTGCCACTCGCTCATGATGTAGCCGCCGCGCACTTCGCAGAATTCGTTGGTGGTCAGGCCGCCGACGTTGCCGAACAGCTGGAACCACGGCACGGTCTTGCGCACGACGCCTTCGCCGAGCACGGTATCGCCGTCGATCACGGCCACGACGGCACGGTCGTCCGGCAGGTGACGGGAGATCGCGCGGAAACCGAAGGCCAGACCATCACGCTTGCCGGTGCCGGGAATGCGCACGAAGTCGAGCTTGACCCGCTCCGGCGGATTCATCCGTGCCCACAGCGCCTTGACCAGCAGCTCGTCGGACATCTCCACGATCGAGCAGACGATGGTGGTCGGCAGATCGCAATCGATGGCTTCGCGGATCACCGAGCTGTAGACCTGCGCGGTAGTCAGCGCGTCAATACGGAAACTGGTGACCATCAGAAACACATGCGATGGATCGGCGGCCTTGCCCAGCTTGCGCACTTTGCGGCGCAGGTGCGGGTAGACGATGTAGAGAAAAATCATGCCGCGCACAAAGTGCGTTGCACCCATCGAGTAGCGCCAGATACCCACGGCGCCAATCAGGAAAATGAAGTCCTTCGACTCGGAGTCGAATGTGGACGTGGGCAGCATCAAGGCCAGGCCCATCAGCAGACTGAGATAAAAAAGCCAGCCGGCTGATTGCAGAAAAAAATGTTTGAGCTTGGTCATAACCGTCATCCGAAGGTAAGGGAAGCCGCAAGTTGCAAGCTTCAAGCTGCAAGCCAATCGCGTTGACTTGCAGCTCGACGCTTGTCGCTTGGCGCTGCGTTACCAGCAAATACCTTCGGTGCGGCTACCGGCGCTGGTGGCCTTGGACATGAAGCCCACCAGGTCGATGACTTGCTTGCCCTTCGGCGCTTCCTGGGCCAGCGAGCGGAATTTCTCGTCGCGGTTGCCGAGGATGATCACGTCGGAGTTGTCGATCACCGAGTCGAAGTCCGAGTTGAGCAGGGACGATACGTGCGGGATTTTCGACTCGATGTAGTCTTTGTTCGCGCCGTGAACACGGGCGTACTCGACGTTGCTGTCGTAGATGCTCAGGTCGTAACCCTTGCCGATCAGCATTTCGGCCAGTTCGACCAGCGGGCTTTCGCGCAGGTCGTCGGTGCCGGCCTTGAAGCTCAGACCGAGCAGGGCGACTTTGCGTTTTTCATGGCTTTCAACGATGTCGAAAGCGTTCTGCACTTGCGATTCGTTACTGCGCATCAGCGAGTTGAGCAGCGGCGCTTCGACGTCCAGGGAACCGGCGCGGTAGGTCAGGGCGCGGACGTCTTTTGGCAGGCACGAGCCACCGAAAGCGAAGCCTGGACGCATGTAGTACTGGGACAGGTTGAGGGTCTTGTCCTGGCAGACCACTTCCATCACTTCACGGCCATCGACGCCGACCGCTTTGGCGATGTTGCCGATCTCGTTGGCGAAGGTCACTTTGGTCGCGTGCCAGACGTTGCAGGTGTACTTGATCATTTCGGCAACGGCGATGTCCTTGCGGATGATCGGTGCGTCGAGTTCTTCGTACAGCGATTGCAGAACGTCACCGGAGGCGGTGTCGAACTCGCCGATGACCGTCATCGGTGGCTGATCGTAGTCAGCGATTGCAGTGGATTCGCGCAGGAACTCAGGGTTGACCGCAACGCCGAAGTCGACGCCGGCTTTCTTGCCCGAGCAGTCTTCGAGAATCGGGATCACCACGTTAGCCACGGTGCCCGGCAGAACGGTGCTGCGCACGACGATGGTGTGACGGGTGGTTTTTTCACGCAGAACAAAACCGATCTCGCGGCATACCGCTTCGATGTAGTTGAGTTCCAGGTCACCGTTCTTTTTGCTCGGTGTACCGACGCAGATCATCGACAGGTCGGTGTCGCGAATGGCTTCGGCGAAGTTGGTCGTGCCGCGCAGACGACCGGTCTGGATTCCCTGTTGTAGAAGTTCGCCCAGACCCGGTTCAACGATCGGCGATTTACCGGCGTTGATCATGTCGATCTTGTCTTTGGCAACATCGACGCCAACTACGTCATGGCCCCGTGCAGACAGGCAACCGGCACATACTGCGCCAACGTAACCCAAACCAAATATGCTGATGCGCATCGCAATTACCTCTGTATATATCAGGCCTTAGAGGCCGGAGTTAATGGTGTTCAGCGGACACTAGTGCACTCGAAAGTGCGGCTTACAGGCGCCACAATGCCGTGTGCAGGCATACTAAGTTTCGAGTGTCTAAATAAGTGCACTCAAGATGTGCGCAACCAGGCCTTATTGTTATGACTTGCCCTGTTATGCAGCGGATCTTCTTTTGAAGACTCTTGTGCAATCGTCTTGCGCGCTTGATGCAGGGATGAAAATCCCTGTAAATCAAGCGGTTCAGTGCTCAGGCGAGCACGTTTAAAGGGTACGACCATGGCCTTTGCAGGGGATATCAATGGTGCGTATCGCCTGTCCATCGTTTCGTTTTCAGACCGGTTAGTCATCTAGTCAAGTTGCTGTGACAACTTGGTTACATGGCTATCTGCTCTGCGTAAGTTATCTCGTACAAACTCTCCGAGAATCGTTACCGGTGGTATGAGCTACGCATTTGGACATAGTTCCTGTCCGCTCATCGTGCCATCTGAAATTTTTTGAAATATTGGTAAAGATGGCACTGCTTTCAATTTGATAGCACTAGCGATTTCGCCCTTTAGTTCTGGGGCTATAAGTGCACTAGATAGTTTTGTGCCACTACTGCAAAAAAATTTAGGTGCCACTACTGAAAAAACTGACGAGTGTCGAGTGAAAGAAATCTTAGAAAAGACAGGGGTATTTTTTTGGCGCCATTAAACCGGCGAAATGCGGCGGGAGTTTTCTGGCATCGTGCGAGGTGCACGACTCTGGATGAAAAGAGTCGTGCATTGGGCATGCTTTATTCCGGGGCGTGATCGCGCAGAAACACCAGATTATCGGGTTTCGACTGCTCGGCACTGAAGCGATAACCCTGCACATCGAAGTGCTTGAGTTGCGCTGGATCGTTGATCTTTTCCTGAATCACGAAACGGCTCATCAGACCGCGGGCTTTTTTCGCGTAGAAACTGATGATCTTGTACTGACCGTTCTTCTGATCCTTGAACTCGGTATTGATGATTCGCGCGTTGAGGGCGGTGCGTTTGACGGCCGAAAAGTACTCGTTGGATGCCAGGTTGAGCAGCACATCATCGCCTTGTTCGGCCAGCGCTTCGTTGAGCCATTCGCTGATGCGCGTGCCCCAGAAGGCATACAGGTCTTTGCCGCGGGCGTTGGCCAGTTTGGTGCCCATTTCCAGGCGATAGGCTTGCATCAGGTCGAGGGGACGCAGCAGGCCATAAAGGCCGGAAAGCATGCGCAGGTGCTTTTGCGCGTAATCGAAATCTTTTTCGCTGAAAGATTGCGCGTCCAGACCGGTATAGACGTCGCCTTTGAAGGCGAGCAATGCCTGCTTGGCATTCTCTGGCGTGAAGGCCGGCGTCCAGCTACCGAAACGCGCGGCATTGAGCCCGCCGATCTTGTCGGATACGTGCATCAGCTCGCTGATTTGCGCCGGGCTCAGCTCGCGCAATTGCTGGATCAGCTCCTGGGAGTGGTCCAGGTATTGCGGCTGGGTAAAGCGCTGGGTCGCCGGCGGTGTTTCGTAATCGAGGGTCTTGGCGGGGGAAATCACCATCAGCATGAAGTCGTCTCCTTTAATCGTGGGGGCGATTCTAGGGGGTTGGCGGGGTTGACTCCAGCTATGGGGGTTATAGGTCGGTGCAAGGGCCGGGATTTGCGACGGCTGGTGGATCTTTCCCTCACCCCAGCCCTCTCCCGGAGGGAGAGGGAGCCGATCTCATTGATTTCAAAATTTGAGTTCGACTCGATAGTTCAGATTGGCGGACATCGAAAGCGATACTCGGTCAGCTCCCTCTCCCCCCGGGAGAGGGCTGGGGTGAGGGCGGCGTCCTTCAGCCTTGCACATCAGCTATAGTGCCGCGCGGGTTTTGTTATGGAGACGTCCCCTTGCGCATTGTTCTTTTTTTCACCGCCTGGCTGCTGAGTGTCGCTGCCGTTGCGGCGCCTGGTGATCCGGCGACGCTGGACCGCAGCACCTGGCCTGAGCAGCTCAGCAGTCCGACCCTGTTCGACGTCGCGTCACGCGCAGAAATCCTCATGTTTGCCCGTGGCCTGCTCGGCGCCGAGTC
Source organism: Pseudomonas sp. R1-1 (assembly GCF_051132135.1). NCBI lineage: Bacteria > Pseudomonadati > Pseudomonadota > Gammaproteobacteria > Pseudomonadales > Pseudomonadaceae > Pseudomonas > Pseudomonas sp. R1-1. The sequence continues at coordinate 5,096,833 of NZ_CP071663.1, read as the reverse complement.
GATCGACGAGGCCGCACTGGCCCAGCGCCTCGGCCTGCGCACGGTGAATATCGATGCGGTCAACCAGCTGCGCCAGCGCCTCTGGCAACGCCTGCTCACCAACTACAACCATGCCCAGCAAAGCTGTGATCAGGATGCCTCGTTCTGCTTCCTCGTCGAAGACCTGCCGACCCTGCGTGAGCAAGCCGCCAAGTTTGTGGTCAGCGACGACAGCTATTACACCAAATGGGCCGAACCGAGCCGGATTTTCCATCTGCAGTATCTGGATGAACTGCTGCGCAAGGCCGCGCTGTTTCCGCAGACCAGCAGCGAAGTCGATCGTTTCGGCGACTACGAGCGCAACGGCGACGACATGCACGATCGCCTGTTTCTGCTGACCTTCGACAGCGCCGCCAATGTCCAGCCGGACAACACCGACTGGCTCACCGAGTACCTGCGCAAATCCAATATGAGCGGCACGTTCTTTGTATTGGGCAAAGATATTCAGGCACGGCTGGCCGATCGTTCGGTCAGCAGCCTGCAAGCGAGTTTTTCGACCCAGTGCGTAGGCGTGCAAGGCTGGGAGTTCCGTTCTCACAGCCACTGGCAGGACTGGCAGGATTCGGTGCGGCGCAGTGCCGATCTGGTGAAGAGCAAGTTGCCGGAGAACTACGTACCGCTGTTCCGCCCGCCGGAAGGCCAGCGCCGCAGCGATGCACAAGGCTTCCTCAATGCCCAGGGCCTGCAAGTGGCGCTGTGGGACATCGATGCTCAGGACGGCGCCGGCCGACTCAGAGGCGCGGCGAGCGCGCAGCGAGTCCTGACCCTGATGCTGTTGTGGCGCCACGGAGTGATCAATTTCAACATGAAGCAGGATGCGGTTAAGACCTCGTTGCCGTGGCTGATCACGCAAACCGCGCAGAGCGGCATCGGTTGGGAAGACTGTCAGGACGCGTTTCGATGAGGAGCACCCAAGGGCCGAAAACATTGGGCTTGGGCTGATTTTTTGAAGGGATTCGATGCAGGCGGACTTCCGACTTTAGCGGTGTCTGGTGAGTCCGCCAAGGGCTATTCGTCACTCTGCAAAATAAACTTAAAAAAACCGTCAAAGTACTTTTTTATGTCATCGGTTTTGGAGTATTACGAAGACAGACCGCCGAAACCTGCAACACAGGTGGCGTCTTCCAAGACCCGTTTGTTTGCAGTCACTTGAATCTCCGCAGGTGAGATTTCGGCAGTCACTTCGAGGCGCAGCACCGCTCAGGTATTGCGTCTACTGGCTCTGACATAGGTGACCGAGTATGGATGATCACGGACGTAGCCCTTCCTCCAACCAGCCAATCCTGTATGTACTCGATACCAACGTATTGATTCACGATCCAAATGCCCTGCTGAATTTCGAAGAACACCACGTTGCCATCCCGATGACCGTGCTCGAAGAACTCGACAAGCTCAAGAGCGGGCATCACAGCGTTGCCGCCGAATGCCGCCAGGCCATCCGGCTGATCGACAAGACCTTGGGCGATGCGTCACCCGAAGACGTTGAACTGGGTGTGCCGATCCAGCGCGGCAAGGGTGGGCCGAAGGGCTTGCTGTCAATTCTGATGAGCAAGCAGGCCGAGTCGAACCTGATTCTGCCCGAGCACCTGAACGACAACAAAATCATCAACCAACTGATCGACCTGCACGCTCGCGACCCGCGCCAACCGGTGGTGCTGGTCACCAAAGACATCAATATGCGCCTCAAGGCGCGCGCCTGCGGCATCGATGCCGAGGATTACAGCACCGACCAACTGGTCGATGACGTGTCCCTGCTGCCCAACGGCTACCACACCATGACCGGCTCGTTCTGGGACCGCGTGAGCAAGGTCGACACCCGCCAGGATCACGGCCGCACCTGGCATCAAGTGCAACTGATCGACAACCTGCCGGCAGTGCACATCAACGAGTTCATCATCGACGAACAGGGGTTCGTCGGCTGGATCAAGGAGATCGACGAGGCCAAGCTGCTGATTCTCGATCTGCATCAGGAACCGCTGCTGCACCAAGAGGCCTGGGGGCTCAAGCCACGCGACATCTACCAAAGCCTGGCACTTTATGCGCTGCTCGACCCGGACATTCACCTGGTCAATCTGTCCGGCGCTGCCGGTTCCGGTAAAACCATTCTGGCCCTGGCCGCGGCGATCGAGCAGACCATGGTCAGCAAGCGCTACCGGCGCATCATCGCCACCCGCAGCGTGCAGGGCCTGGACCAGGAAATCGGCTTCCTGCCCGGCACCGAAGCGGAAAAAATGGAGCCTTGGCTGGGCGCCATCACCGACAACCTCGAAGCCTTGCACATGGATGACGAAAACACCCATGGCAGCGTCGATTACATCCTCAGCAAAGTGCCGTTGCAGTTCAAATCGCTCAACTACATTCGCGGTCGCAGCTTCCAGCAGAGCCTGATCCTGATCGACGAATGCCAGAACCTCACGCCACATCAGATGAAAACCATCATCACCCGTGCCGGCACCGGTTCGAAAGTGGTGTGCCTGGGCAACCTCGCACAGATCGACACTCCCTACCTGTCCGCGACCAGTTCCGGGCTGACGTACCTGACCGAACGCTTCAAGGATTTCCCCAACGGTGTGCACATCACCCTGCAAGGGGTGCCTCGCTCGATTCTGGCTGAATACGCCGAATCGCATTTGTAACCCTTCCTGCGAAACCGGGCGGCCCAAAAAACCGCCCGTTTTTTATGCCGAACACAAAACCAAATGTAGGAGTGAGCCTGCTCGCGATAGCGGTGCATCAGCCACCATGAATGCTGAATGTCATACCGCTATCGTGAGCAGGCTCACTCCTACACGGATTTAGGGTGAGGCGGTAATCGCGCTCGCGGATATCTGACCCACGGGTTTACAATCCACGCTCCTGATCAGGAGTAATTCCGTGCTGACTCATCTCGATTCCCAAGGTCGCGCCAACATGGTCGACGTCACCGAAAAAGCCGTGACGTTCCGTGAAGCGACGGCCCAAGCGCTGGTGCGCATGCTTCCTGAAACGCTGCAGATGATTGTCAGCGGCGGCCATCCCAAGGGTGATGTGTTTGCCGTGGCGCGCATCGCCGGGATCCAGGCGGCGAAGAAGACCAGCGATTTGATTCCGCTGTGCCATCCGCTGCTGCTCACCGGCGTCAAGGTCGAGCTGAGCGCCGAAGGCGACGATAGCGTGCGCATCGTCGCCCGCTGCAAACTCTCCGGACAGACTGGCGTCGAGATGGAAGCGCTGACCGCCGCCAGCGTCGCCGCCCTGACCATCTATGACATGTGCAAAGCCGTGGACCGTGGCATGACCATCGAAAGCGTGCGTCTGCTGGAGAAGGTCGGTGGCAAGAGCGGCCACTTTCAGGCGGAGCAGCCATGAACGTGACCGTGAAGTTTTTTGCTCGATACCGTGAAGCGCTGGGCGTCGATTCGGTGAAGGTTGAGGGCGATTTTGCTACGGTTGACGATGTGCGCAGCCTGTTGGCGCAGCGTGACGGCGCCGAGGTGTTGCGCGAACAGAATCTGATGTGCGCCCGCAACGAAGATCTCTGCCAGCTCGACGAGCCGGTAGCCGACGGCGACGAAGTGGCGTTTTTCCCCACCGTGACCGGAGGCTGAACCATGGCGATTCGCGTGCAGGCCACGCCGTTCGATCCGGGTGCTGAAGTCAATGCGATGCACGCGGCCAACGTCGGCGTCGGTGCGGTGGTGAGTTTCGTCGGCTATGTGCGCGACTTCAACGACGGGCTCGATGTCGCGGGGATGTTTCTCGAGCACTATCCGGGCATGACCGAAAAAGCCTTGGGCAAGATCGCCGTCGAAGCCGAACAGCGCTGGCCGCTGCTGAAGCTGGAAGTGTTGCATCGCATCGGCGCGCTGGAGCCGGGCGAGCCGATCGTCTTCGTCGGCGCCGCCAGCGCCCATCGCCAGGCCGCCTTCGACGCCTGCGCCTTCGTCATGGACTACCTGAAAACCCGCGCACCGTTCTGGAAGAAAGAAAACACCAGCGACGGGCCGCGCTGGGTGGAAGGGCGCGACAGTGATCATGCGGCTGCAGATCGCTGGAACAAGTAAATTTTTAGTGTCTTCAAATCCGCTATCGCGAGCAGGCTCACTCCTACAAGGGGAACGCATTCCAAGTGTAGGAGTGAGCCTGCTCGCGATGGCGCCATCTGCATCACCCAAAATCTCGCTGACACACCGCTAAGGACAATTGACGATTTGTACCTGAGAGTCCAGTATGGATTTCCAAGTACAAGCGCTTCTGTCTTGCCGCTGATAGCTCACCGCTTGTAACTGCTCTTCTTCGCCAAACCAACAACAACTTCCGCGAGAGAACGAACATGAAGAAACTCCCCCTCATCACCGGCCTGGTCTTCAGTCTGTTGGCCTGTGCCAGCACCTTCGCTGCAGAGAAAACCTTGCGCATCGGCATTGAAGCCGCTTACCCGCCATTTGCCTCGAAAACCGACAAGGGCGAAATCGTCGGTTTTGACTACGACATCGGCAATGCCCTGTGCGCGCAGATGAAGGTCAAGTGCGTGTGGGTCGAGGGAGAGTTCGACGGGCTGATTCCGTCGTTGAAAGTGAAGAAGATCGACATGGCCCTGTCGTCGATGACCATCAACGAAGATCGCAAGAAGTCAGTGGATTTCACCCACAAGTATTACTTCACTTCTTCGCGTCTGGTGATGAAAGAAGGCGCCAGCGTCGATGATCAGTACGCCAGCCTCAAGGGCAAGAACGTCGGTGTACAGCGCGCCACCACGACTGATCGGTTCGCCACCGAGGTGTTCGAGCCCAAGGGCGTCAACGTCAAGCGTTACAGCAACAACGAAGAGATCTACATGGATCTCGCGGCAGGGCGGCTCGACGCGATTTTTGCCGACACCATCCCGCTGAATGACTTTCTGTCGATGCCGCGCGGCAAGGGCTATGCGTTTGTCGGGCCGGAGCTGAAGGATCCCAAGTATGTCGGCGAAGGCGCGGGGATCGCGGTGCGCAAGGGCAATGCGGAACTGGTCAGCCAGTTGAACGGGGCCATTGATGGCATTCGTGCGAGTGGCGAGTATCAGAAGATTTCCGAGAAGTATTTCAAGTCGGATATCTACGGCGACTGATAAACCGCTATCGCGAGCAGGCTCACTCCTACATTTGGAATGCGTTCCCCCTGTAGGAGTGAGCCTGCTCGCGATGGCGTCAGAGACATCCCCGCAAATCGCTAGCCCTTCACTTCCTTCAAATGCTTGTACACCGTCGCCCGCCCCATATTCAGCACATTGGCCACATAATTCGAGGCACTCTTGCCCTTGAACGCGCCTTCGGCGTGCAGCGCCAGCACCAGTTCACGTTTGTGATCGCGGTTCAGCACATTCAGGCTCAACTGGCGTTCGCGCAGCCAGGCATGCAGGAAGGTGTTGATGCGTTCCTGCCAGTCATCGCGAAACAGTGCGTCCGGTTGCGGGATCAGTTTGCTCGGTGAGAGGAACAGGTCGAGGGCTGCCTTGGCATTTTCGAACAATGAAATGTTCAGGTTGATGCACAGCACCGCCAGCGGCGCGCCTTCGCTGTCGCGCAGGACGCTGCTCAGGCTGCGAATCTTCTGACCGTCCCAGTTGAGCTTTTCGTACGGGCCGATGTTGCGGTCGCTGACATCCTCGCTGAGCAGGTCTTCCAGTGACGAGTCGTCGCCGATCTCGCGTTTCGACAGATTGTTGGCGATGTAGTCGACCTTCTGCGTGCGCAGGTCATGCAGCACCACTTCGGCGTGCGGGAAAAACAGCGTGGCGATGGCATCGGCGATGGCGCGGAAGTTATCCAGCGCCGGGTCGAATTCGGGGGCGGTCATGACAGTGAAGCTCCAGGCAGCGTCAACGCCTCCCTGATCAGGAGGCGCAGGGAGTGTGCCGCAATCCGTGGCGCGCGTCACCGCGCGGATTCAGCGCAGGCGAGCAGGGGAAAGCATGGCGCTGTTCAGCCCGAATTGCTGCAGGTGCTCGGGCAGTGGCTGGCCACGCACCAGTGCTGCGCTGGCCTGGCCCATCGCCGGCGACGTCTGAATACCGTAGCCACCCTGCGCCGCCACCCAGAACAACCCCGGCACCTGTGGATCGAAACCGCTGAGCAAATCGCCGTCGGCGACGAAGCTGCGCAACCCGGCCCAGGTGCGGGTCGGACGGCGAATGGTCAGGGTGGTGGCTTCTTCGATCTGATAAATGCCCATGGCGATGTCCAGTTCTTCGGGCTGGACATCATGCGGTTCGACCGGATCGGCGTTGGCCGGCGAGCCAAGAAACATTCCGGCATCGGGCTTCATATAGAAGGATTCGTCGAGGCTGACCAGCATCGGCCAGTGATGAATATCGACGCCCTCGGGCCCGGCGAAGATGAACGCGGCGCGGCGTTTCGGTTGCAGGCCCAGCGCCGATGCACCGGCCATGGTGCCGATCTTGTCGGCCCAGGCGCCGGCGGCGTTGATGAGCACCGGGGCGCTGAACGTCTGGCCGTTGGTTTGCACGTGCCACAACCCCTCGGCGTCGCGGCTCAGGCCGAGCACTTCACAATCGGTGTGCACTTCGCCGTTGTTACGGCGGATGCCACGCAGGTAACCCTGATGCAGGGCATCGGTATCGATATCGCTGGCGCTCGGATCGTAGATGGCGCCGTGGACCTTTTCCCGGCGCAGAATCGGCAGGCGCGCGCAGGCTTCGTCGGCGCTGAGCAGTTGCATCTGTGGCACGGTGGCTTTGGCGCTGAGGTATTGGTTGTTCAACTCGGCGGCGTCACCGGTGAAATCCACAGTCATTTCGCCGCGTGGCGTCAGCAATGGGTGTTCGCAGAAACCGGCCGGTGGATGGTCAAAGAACTCGCGGCTGGCCTGGGTCAGTGCGCGCACCTGTGGCGTGCCGTAAGCCGCGGTGAACAGCGCGGCGGAGCGGCCGGTGGAGTGATAGGCCGGATGGGATTCACGCTCGAGCACAATGACTTTGGCGTGTGGTGACAGCCAGAAACCGGTGGAAGCGCCGGCAATTCCGCCGCCGATGATGATGAAATCTGCCTGGTTCATAAGGGGCTCCAGTGTGTACACCATATTCAGAAATTGCACTGTCCCCTGTAGGAGTGAGCCCGCTCGCGATAGCGATCTATCATTCAACGATGCATCGTCTGATATACCGCTATCGCGAGCAGGCTCACTCCTACAGGGGCTTTGTGTGTTCAGTGACGGAGGTGATAAATGGCATTGGCCAGGGCAATGTCCTCCAGCCCCAAACCGATCGAGCGGAAAAACACATGACGCTGATCATCGGGACGCTGCACCTTCTCGCTGAGCAGATCCGCCAGGTCGCCCACAATCGAATCCTTGTTCCAGCCATGCTGCTCAGCCGCAATCAGCATTTCCCCCGCCGAACCCGGCGTGGTCAGACGACAGTCGCAGAACACCTGCATGTCGTTGAGGCTGGCCGGAGGCACTTCATGCGCGCGCGGCGCGTTGGTGCTGATCGAGGTGATCAGTGCCGGTTTGCTCAGCGTGGCGGGGTCGATCACCGGCCCGGCGGACGAGGTGCACAGCATGATGACGTCGGCATCGGCGAGAGCGGTTTCGCGGCTGGCGGCGATGTTCAGCCCCGGCGCGATGGCTTTCAATGCGGCCTGTGTTTCAGCCTCTTCCAGCAGGGACGGCGAATACACGCTGATGCTCTGCCAGTCACGCAACGTTTTCACATAGTGCAGATGCGCCTGGGCAACCTTGCCACTGCCGATTATCGCCAGCCGTGTAGCGTTCGCGGGGGCAAGGGCATCGATCGCCACAGCGGTGGTCGCCGCAGTCCGCGCGGTGGTCAGTTCGCCGGCATCGCACAGCAGCAGTGGCTGGCCGGTTTTCATCGACATCAGCAGTGTCCACGCCGTCACCAGCGCGCCTTGCTCGCGGACGATGTACGGCGAAGTCTTCACGCCGTACACGCCGTCTTCGGCCAGCACGCCCAGATAGTTGATGAAATCGCCGGCGCCTTGCGGAAATTCCACCCATTGCTGCGCCGGCTGCACCGCGCTGCCGGCGGCGAGATCGCGAAACAGCTTGCGCAAAATCTGCGGCACATCGATCTGGGCCAGCAGTCCACGGGCTTGGGCCTGATCGATGACGTAGGGCGTGCTGGACATGATGCGCTCCGAAATTGAACTTATTTTTCCATTATGGACTTTTAGTTATTTCGAGCAATACGCGGGCGAAAAAAAAGCGCAGTCCGTTGCCGGCTGCGCTTTTTTGTCGAGCGTCGCTTACTGCGGACGCTTGCGCTCAACCGGACGCAGCAGATGCGTCGGTGGCGTTTCACAGCTGATCTTGCGGCCGAGCTTTTCTTCGATGGACGGCAACTGGTAGGAGTCGTCCTCGCCGGCGAAGCTGATCGACACACCATCGGCCCCGGCGCGACCGGTACGGCCGATGCGGTGCACGTAATCGTCCGGGACTTCCGGCAGGGTGAAGTTGATCACGTGGCTGATGCCGTCGATGTGAATGCCGCGACCGGCCACATCGGTAGCAACCAGCACGCGAATCTTGCCTTCGCGGAAACCTTCCAGGGTCTTGATGCGCTTGTGCTGTGGCACGTCGCCCGACAGTTGCGCAGCGTTGATGCCGTCGCGCACCAGACGCTCTTCGATACGGCGAACTTCGTCCTTGCGGTTGGCAAACACGATGACCCGCTCCCAGCCGTTATCATTGACCAGGTTGAAGAGCAGTTTGTATTTGTCAGCCCCGGCCACCGCGTAGATGTGCTGCTCGACGTTTTCGTTGGCAACGTTGGTGACTTCGATTTCGACAATCGCCGGATCGGTGGTCCATTGCTTGGCGAGGTTCATCACGTCTTCGGTGAAGGTCGCGGAGAACAGCAGGGTCTGGCGCTCGGACTTCGGTGGGGTCTGGCGAATGATCTGCCGCACCTGCGGGATGAAGCCCATGTCGAGCATGCGGTCGGCTTCGTCCAGCACCATCACTTCGACCATGTCCAGGTGCACGTCGCCACGCTGGTTGAAATCGAGCAGGCGGCCCGGGGTTGCCACGAGAATGTCGCAGTGCCGCGCTTCGAGGTGCTTGAGCTGCTTGTCGAAATCCATGCCGCCAACGAATGTCATCACGTTGAGGCCGGTGTATTTGGTCAGGTCAGCGGCGTCCTTGGCGATCTGTACCACCAGCTCACGGGTTGGCGCGATGATCAGCGCACGGGGTTCGCCCATGTAGCGCTCTTTCGGCGGTGGCGTCTGCAACAGCTGGGTAATGATCGAGATCAGGAACGCGGCGGTCTTGCCGGTGCCGGTCTGCGCGCGGCCGATGGCGTCTTTGCCGGCGAGGGTGTAACCGAGCACCTGCGCCTGGATCGGCGTGCAGTATGGAAAGCCCAGATCCTGAATGGCGTGCATCAGTTCCGGCGACAGCTTGAAATCGTGGAAGCGGGTTTTGCCTTCCTGGGGCTCGACGACGAAGTCTTCTAGTTTCCATGGAATCACCGGGGCCTTGGGCTTCGGTTCGCGACGCGGTCTGGCCGGTTTCGGCGCTTCGCTGCGTGCGGGCTCGGCGGCGATTGGTGCGGCCGTGGCGGGTTGCGGCGGTTGTTTCGGTTCTGGCTTCGGTGCCGCTACAGAAGTAGGGCGGTCGGCCTGCGGGGCATCGTTGCGATGACCGGCGGCGTGCGACGGCGCACTGGGAACTGGCGCGAGCTGCTCAGCCTCGCTTTTACCGAACATCTTCTTGAGTGCTTTGAGCACGGTCATCTCATCAATTGGTTAAGGAATGTACGCCGGCCAGTGTAATGCAAGAAACGGGCGCGGCGTAGTAGGAGGGATCAAAGGGCAGGGATCGGCCGCAAATCAGCGCAGGCGTTCGCTCAGCCAGACGCCAATGTCGCGAATCTCTTCAGGTAACACTTCGTGCTCCATTGGGTATTCCTGCCATGTCACGGTGACACCATGCTTCTTCAGATGCTCATAAGCGCTGCGGCCCATCGAGTTCTGCACTACGCCATCGTACTGGCCGTGCAGGCACAGCGCCGGAATCCGTTGTTGGCTGGCGGATAACTCCAGTTCATCGCTGAACGTCGGCGCGTAGGTCGACAGCGCCAGAACCCCACCCAATGGCCCCTGCCATTTCACAAAAGCGGTGTGCAGCACCACGGCGCCGCCTTGGGAAAAACCGGCGAGAAAAATCCGCGAGGCGTCTATTCCGCTGGCGCGCTCGGTTTCGATCAGTTCAATGATGCGATCCGCCGAGGCTTCCAGCTCGTCGAGATCGATTGCCCGTGCCGGGCTCATGGCCTTGATGTCGTACCAGCTGGGCATGGCATATCCGCCATTTATCGTCACAGGACGGGTCGGCGCCTGTGGCAGCACAAAGCGTGTGTTCAGCAGACTTTCCTGCAGCGCCTCGGCCACCGGCAGGAAGTCGTAGCGGTCGGCGCCGAGGCCGTGCAGCCAGATCACGCAGGCGTCTGCGGGCTTAACAGGCTGAAGAATCAAGGGCTCGGTCATGTCTGCTCCAAAAATGTGCGGGCGCTCTCATTGAGTGCGTGATCGAAGTGCGCGCCCGGTTGATCCGTTAAGAAGATGTCGCAAGGTTACAAGTTTTGCTATTGACGTGTCGCGCAATCACTTTGGCAAGCGGTGTGGTACGGCGTTTGCTATGGAGGTTTCCGTACGAAGCGTCCGACGCGTGGCGGTAACATTATCAGTCTGCGTCGCGCGATGGGACAGCAACGAATCCGGTGATGGATGTTCGCCAATGGCCGCTACGGGCTTAGCGAACGTGAAAGGGCTACAGCCCGTTCGGCCGATTGGTGAGAAGTGAGTGATCCATGATGTGGATTTTCTCCTACTAGACTCATAGCGAAGGTCTTACGTCGGTTGACCCCAAAAAAAGCCAACACGGGTCAACAACGCCTCAAAAGGGTGCGACTGGACTCAAGCTCCGACACAACAAGAGCAAAACTGGAGGTTTGAATGAAGATGTTGAAATCCACCCTGGCGGTCGTGACTGCTGCAGCAGTACTCGGCGTCAGCGGGTTCGCTCAGGCGGGTGCAACCCTGGATGCGGTACAAAAGAAAGGTTTCGTGCAGTGTGGCGTGAGCGACGGTCTGCCAGGCTTCTCGGTACCGGACGCAACCGGCAAGATCCTCGGCATCGACGCTGACGTCTGCCGCGCTGTGGCCGCCGCCGTTTTCGGCGACGCGAGCAAGGTCAAGTTCAGTCAGTTGAACGCCAAGGAGCGCTTTACCGCGCTGCAATCGGGCGAGATCGACATCCTCTCGCGCAACACCACCATGACCAGTTCGCGTGACGCGGGCATGGGCCTGAAATTCCCGGGCTTCATTACCTACTATGACGGCATCGGCTTTCTGGTGAACAACAAGCTGGGCGTGAAAAGCGCCAAAGAGCTGGACGGCGCGACGATCTGCATCCAGGCCGGTACCACCACCGAGCTGAACGTTTCCGACTACTTCCGCGGCAACGGTCTGAAATACACTCCGATCACTTTCGACACCTCCGATGAAAGCGCCAAGTCGCTGGAATCCGGTCGTTGCGACGTGCTGACCTCCGACAAGTCGCAGCTGTTCGCCCAGCGCAGCAAGCTGGCCTCGCCGAAGGACTACGTGGTTCTGCCGGAAACCATTTCCAAAGAACCACTGGGCCCGGTCGTACGTAACGGCGACGACGAGTGGCTGGCCATCGTCCGTTGGGTCGGCTACGCGCTGCTCAACGCTGAAGAGGCCGGCATCACTTCGAAGAACGTCGAAGCAGAAGCCAAATCGACCAAGAACCCGGACGTGGCCCGTATGCTCGGCGCTGACGGCGAATACGGCAAAGACCTGAAACTGCCGAAGGACTGGGTAGTACAGATCGTCAAACAAGTCGGCAACTACGGCGAAATCTTCGAGAAAAACCTCGGCAAGAGCACTCCGCTGGAAATCGACCGCGGCTTGAACGCCCTGTGGAACAACGGCGGCATTCAGTACGCACCACCAGTGCGCTAATGGTTCTATCGCCCGGCGGGCCAACCGCCGGGTGATGTTCTTGTTCCATTTCTTCCGGGGCACTTCATGCAAAATTCAATCGGCGCACCAAAGCAGAGGCTCAGCCTCAGCGATCCACGAGTGCGTGCGTGGCTATTCCAGATCATCACCGTTGTGGCGGTGGTCTCGCTTGGCTGGTACCTGTTCGACAATACGCAAACCAACCTTCAGCACCGGGGCATCACCTCCGGCTTCAGCTTTCTGGAGCGCAGTGCCGGTTTCGGCATCGCTCAACACCTGATCGACTACACCGAAGCGGACAGCTATGCCCGGGTCTTTGTCATCGGTCTTCTCAACACCTTGCTGGTGACCGTGATCGGTGTGGTTCTGGCAACCATCCTCGGTTTCATCATCGGTGTGGCGCGGCTGTCGCAAAACTGGATCATTGCCAAACTGGCGACGGTGTATGTGGAAGTGTTTCGCAACATTCCGCCGCTGCTGCAAATCCTGTTCTGGTACTTCGCGGTGTTCCTGACCATGCCGGGGCCGCGCAACAGCCACAACTTCGGCGACACCTTCTTCGTCAGCAGCCGTGGCCTGAACATGCCGGCCGCACTGGCTGCCGATGGCTTTTGGGCCTTCGTGATCAGCATCGTGGTGGCGGTCGTCGGCATCGTGCTGATGACTCGCTGGGCCAACAAGCGCTTCGAAGACACCGGTGTGCCGTTCCACAAGTTCTGGGCTGGCCTGGCGATCCTGCTGGTGATCCCGACCTTGTGTGCACTGATTTTCGGCGCTCCGCTGCATTGGGAAATGCCTGAGCTCAAGGGCTTCAACTTTGTCGGTGGCTGGGTGTTGATCCCGGAACTGCTGGCGTTGACCCTGGCCCTGACTGTCTATACCGCAGCGTTTATCGCCGAAATCGTGCGTTCCGGGATCAAGTCGGTCAGCCACGGTCAGACCGAAGCGGCGCGTTCGCTCGGCCTGCGCAACGGCCCGACCCTGCGCAAGGTGATCATTCCGCAAGCCCTGCGCGTGATCATCCCGCCGCTGACCAGCCAATACCTGAACCTGGCGAAGAACTCTTCGCTGGCGGCCGGTATCGGTTACCCGGAAATGGTTTCGCTGTTCGCCGGCACCGTGCTCAACCAAACCGGTCAGGCGATCGAAGTGATTGCCATCACCATGAGCGTCTACCTGGCGATCAGTATCAGCATTTCCCTGCTGATGAACTGGTACAACAAGCGCATTGCGCTGATCGAGCGGTAAGGAAAAGCGCATGAGTACTCATACTTTCAAACCCGACATGCCACCACCGAACAGCAGCATTGGCGTGGTCGCATGGATGCGCGCGAACATGTTCTCCAGCTGGCTCAATACCCTGCTGACCCTGTTTGCGTTCTATCTGATTTATCTGGTTGTGCCGCCGATCCTCAGCTGGGCGATTGTGGATGCCAACTGGGTCGGCACCACGCGCGCCGACTGCACCAAGGAAGGCGCCTGCTGGGTGTTCATTCAGCAGCGTTTCGGCCAGTTCATGTATGGCTATTACCCGACCGAACTGCGCTGGCGCGTCGACCTGACCGTGTGGCTGGCGGTCATCGGCGCAGCACCGCTGTTCATCTCGCGGGTGCCGCGTAAAGCGGTCTACGGGCTGTGCTTCCTGGTGTTGTACCCAATCATTGCCTTTACCTTGCTGCATGGCGGTTTTGGCATGACCACCGTGCCGACCAGCCAGTGGGGTGGCCTGATGCTGACCCTAGTGATCGCTACTGTTGGTATTGCCGGAGCGTTGCCGCTGGGCATCGTACTGGCGCTGGGCCGGCGCTCGAACATGCCGGCAATTCGCGTGGTCTGTGTGACCTTCATCGAATTCTGGCGCGGCGTGCCGTTGATCACTGTGCTGTTCATGTCCTCAGTGATGCTGCCGCTGTTCCTGCCCGAAGGCATGAACTTCGACAAGCTGCTGCGTGCACTGATCGGGGTGATCCTGTTCCAGTCCGCGTATGTTGCCGAAGTGGTGCGCGGCGGCCTGCAAGCGATCCCCAAAGGCCAATACGAAGCTGCAGCAGCGATGGGCCTCGGTTACTGGCGCTCGATGGGCCTGGTGATTCTGCCGCAAGCCCTGAAGCTGGTGATTCCCGGCATCGTCAACACGTTCATTGCGCTGTTCAAGGACACTAGCCTGGTGATCATCATCGGCCTCTTCGACCTGCTCAACAGCGTCAAGCAAGCCGCTGCCGATCCGAAATGGCTGGGCATGGCCACCGAAGGCTACGTGTTCGCCGCCCTGGTGTTCTGGATTTTCTGTTTTGGTATGTCGCGCTATTCCATGCATCTGGAACGCAAGCTCGACACTGGCCACAAGCGTTAGGAGTTCTCTGTAAATGAGCGAAGCAATCAAAAAGCCTGTGGGCCCTGAAGGCATCATCCAGATGCAGGGCGTCAACAAGTGGTACGGCCAGTTCCACGTACTGAAAGACATCAACCTCAATGTCAAACAGGGCGAGCGTATCGTTCTGTGCGGGCCATCGGGCTCGGGCAAATCGACGACGATTCGTTGCCTCAATCGCCTCGAAGAACACCAGCAGGGCCGCATCGTTGTCGATGGCGTGGAACTGACCAACGACCTCAAGCAGATCGAAGCGATCCGCCGCGAAGTCGGCATGGTGTTCCAGCACTTCAACCTGTTCCCGCACCTGACCATTCTGCAGAACTGCACCCTGGCGCCGATGTGGGTACGCAAGATGCCCAAGCGCAAGGCCGAGGAAATCGCCATGCACTACCTGGAACGCGTACGCATTCCGGAGCAGGCGCATAAATACCCGGGGCAGTTGTCCGGCGGTCAACAACAACGTGTGGCGATTGCCCGTGCGCTGTGCATGAAGCCGAAAATCATGCTGTTCGACGAGCCGACTTCGGCGCTCGATCCGGAAATGGTCAAGGAAGTCCTCGACACCATGATCGGCTTGGCGGAAGACGGAATGACCATGCTCTGCGTAACCCACGAAATGGGCTTTGCCCGCACCGTGGCGAACCGCGTGATCTTCATGGACAAGGGCGAGATTGTTGAACAGGCCGCGCCGAACGACTTCTTCGACAATCCGCAGAATGACCGCACGAAGTTGTTCCTGAGTCAGATTCTGCATTGATGGTTGATGAGTGAAACCAACCCGGCCATGTGCCGGGTTGTTTTTTGGATCAGGAAACCGAAAGGGATTCATGTTCTTTGTGAACGATGTGCTCGAAACCTCTCAAATCTGCACCTTCGCCGAGAGTCTTCACATCGGTTAGCAAGTACGGGTAGCGATCCAATAAACGCATCAACAAAATGAGCGCCTTGGGCGGCAGTACATCGCCGCGCTCATAGCGAGAAAATGCGTTATGCCCACCCCCAGACAGCAGTTGCACCGTCTCTTTTTGCGTCAGGTGCAATTTGCGACGGATCCGCTTCATCTCGTTACCAATCATTTGCCTGGAGGCGATGACCAGTTCATCACCCGCGTCGCAATACCGTTGCGCACTATCGGTGTCGGGGTCCCATTCGATCTCGCCGCACTTCTGGCATTCCCAGCCAGAAAGATCATCGACACGACGCTCCATGCCCTTGACTCTCAGGGTTTCGCCGCGCCCCTGAAAATGCCTCATTCCCTCACGTGCACCGCAGCTCACACATTGCTGGGTTGTCATGGGTTCTTCTCCTTGAAGGAGATTACCGGTGGGCTGCCGCCGGGGCGGTATGTCACCTTGATGTAAATCTCCTGATCTCGTGAATTGATGTGATACACGTCTTGCCAGATTCGATGATCCTCATGGGTAGTCATCGATTTGTACAACATCCTGGTTTGTAGCTCGAAAACAATCTCCTGCATTTCGCTGAGATTGAAGCCGAGCTTCTCAGCAGACCTTACTGAAGTTTTGGTGAAAGCATTTTGACCCAGTCGCCGCACTTCAGACTTGATCACCGCCAAGTCGTAATGGGGTGTGTTCTTTTCCATAAGAAGCCAAAAACCCTGTCCCTGAAATTACCCTTAAAGGGTAATTTTGACCAATCGAAAATGCCGCTCCATGTGTCTCGATTGACCCTAGGTGGTTGCCGTCCTACATGGGTCTGACTAACATGTTGGAAAATTCATCCTATGATTGGATGAAAGGACGAGACCTATGTCAGACATTTCTCCACTCATCAAACGATCGCTGGTCGATCAGGCGCTGGACCAGTTGCGCCAGCGCATCAACAGCGGTGTCTGGCAGGTCGGCGAGCGGCTGCCGACCGAGCCGGAGCTGTGCGCCGAGCTGGGCATCAGCCGCAACACCGTGCGCGAAGCCATGCGCGTGCTGGCGTTTTCCGGGCTGATCGAGATCCGTCAGGGCGACGGCAGTTATCTGCGCGCAGTGGTCGATCCGCTGGACACGCTGAAGGCGTTGTCGCGGTGTTCACTGGACCAGGCGCGGGAAACTCGGCACATCCTCGAAGTCGAGGCCATCGGCCTGGCGGCGTTGCGCCGTACCGACGAGGATCTGGCGGCACTGCGCGAAGCGCTCGGCACCAGCGGCAGCCACTACCACGGCGACCTCGACACTTACATCGCTTGCGACCTGGTGTTCCATCGCCGTCTGGTCGACGCCGCGCACAATCCGACCCTCAGTGAGCTGTATCGCTACTTCTCCAGCATCGTCGGCGCGCAATTACGCCAGACCCTGAACATCGTCCCGCGCCGTCAGGAAGTGTTCGACCTGCACATCGCCCTGCTCGATGCGGTCGAACAGCGCGACCCGGAGCGGGCCAAAGCCTTGTCGAGGCAGTTGATCAATGAACCTTGAAACCGAGAAAACCATGTCCCGCAGTGAGTTATCCACAGCGCCGAATCGCACCACCGAACTCGAAGAGCTACTGATTGATGCCGAGGCGGATGACGAGCAAGTGCAGCAAAGCCATCCACTGGTGAAGCGACCATGGCTGTTGCTGCTCGGGTTGATTCTGGTAGCGCTGAACTTGCGTCCGGCATTGTCGAGCATGGCGCCGCTGCTCAGTGAGGTCTCCAGAAGTCTTGGATTGTCGGCGGCGCAGGCGGGTTTGCTAACCACGTTGCCAGTGCTGTGCCTGGGCTTGTTCGCCCCGCTGGCGCCGATTCTGGCGCGGCGCTTCGGTGCCGAGCGGGTCGTGCTGGGGATTCTGCTGACGCTGGCTGGCGGGATTATCCTGCGCAGCAATTTTGGTGAGATCGGCCTGTTCGCCGGCAGCGTCCTCGGCGGCGCCAGCATCGGCATCGTCGGCGTCTTGTTGCCCGGCATCGTCAAGCGCGACTTTGCCAAACATGCCGGGACCATGACCGGCGTCTACACCATGGCCCTGTGTCTGGGCGCGGCGATGGCGGCAGGTTCGACCGTGCCGTTGAGTGAGCACTTCGGCAACAGCTGGGCCATGGGGCTGGGCTTCTGGGTGATTCCGGCGCTGCTGGCCGCGGTGTTCTGGTTGCCGCAAGTCGGCTCGAAACACGGCGCGCACAACGTCGCTTATCGGGTGCGCGGTCTGCTGCGAGATCCGCTGGCCTGGCAAGTAACCTTGTACATGGGCCTGCAGTCGTCGCTGGCCTACATCGTGTTCGGCTGGTTGCCTTCAATCCTCATCGGTCGCGGGCTGACGCCGACCCAGGCCGGTCTGGTGCTGTCCGGTTCGGTGATCATTCAACTGGCCAGCTCGCTGGCCGCGCCATGGCTGGCGACGCGCGGCAAGGATCAGCGTCTGGCCATCGTCGTGGTCATGGCGCTGACTCTGGGCGGGTTGTTCGGCTGCCTTTATGCGCCGATCGAAGGCCTGTGGGGTTGGGCGATTTTGCTGGGGCTGGGGCAGGGCGGTACGTTCAGTCTGGCGTTGACGCTGATCGTGCTGCGCTCGCGTGATTCACATGTCGCGGCGAACCTGTCGAGCATGTCTCAGGGCTTCGGTTATACGTTGGCATCGATGGGGCCGTTCGCCGTCGGCGTGGTGCATGACTGGACCGGCGGCTGGAATGCCGTGGGCTGGATTTTCGGCATCATTGGTACCGGAGCGATCATTGCCGGCCTCGGCGCCGGGCGGGCGCTCTACGTCCAAGTGCAAAGCGAGAAGATCTGACGCGATTCAAACTGTAGGAGTGAGCCTGCTCGCGATGGCGGTGGATTAGTCAGTGCGATGTTGACTGCCAGGCTATCGCGAGCAGGCTCACTCCTACAGGGTTTTGTGTTTGTCGGTATTCGGTGTGCGAATGCCGATAGTGTTTATGCGCTCGGCAGATTATCGTGCTGGCAATCTGTACCTCTTTCTTTGGAGACTGCCTTGAGCGAAGCCCACAGCGCCCTGATCACCCGCTTCTACGAAGCCTTCCAGCGCCTCGACGCCGAAGCCATGGCCGCCTGTTACACCGACGACGTGGTCTTTAGCGATCCGGCTTTCGGCGAATTGCGCGGTCGCGACGCCGGCGACATGTGGCGCATGCTCACCACCCGCGCCAAGGATTTCTCGCTGACCTTCGACAATGTCCGCGCCGACGAGCGCACCGGTGGCGCGCACTGGGTCGCGACCTACCTGTTCAGCCAGACTGGCAATATCGTGATCAACGATATCCAGGCGCGTTTTGTCTTCCGCG
This sequence comes from Pseudomonas sp. R1-1, assembly GCF_051132135.1. Classification (NCBI taxonomy): domain Bacteria; kingdom Pseudomonadati; phylum Pseudomonadota; class Gammaproteobacteria; order Pseudomonadales; family Pseudomonadaceae; genus Pseudomonas; species Pseudomonas sp. R1-1. The sequence goes on along the minus strand of NZ_CP071663.1, from coordinate 5,078,196 downwards.
ACGGCAAGATCTGCGAACACCACGATCACTTCGATCTGTGGCGCTGGTCGCGTCAGGCGTTGGGCTTAAAAGGCCTGCTGCTGGGCTGGACGCCGCTGGTGCGCAACGCCGTCCACGCGCAGGCGCGCAAGGGACTGAAGGCATTCCAGGCCGGGCGCTGATAAGATCGCCGCCTGATTTCCTACACGTCCCGATCCCGAAGTGACCAGCCTTAGCGAAAATTCTGTCGATGTTGCCGAACCGGTGAGCAAATCCTGGTTCGTCTATCTCGTTCGCGCCGCCAATGGCTCGTTGTATTGCGGGATCAGTGACGATCCCGTGCGCCGCTTTGCCAAGCACCAAAGTGGCAAGGGCGCGCGGTTCTTTCTTTCCAGCCCGGCGATGGCACTGGTCTATACCGAACGGTGTCGCGACAAAAGCGATGCGCTGCGGCAAGAGCGGTTAATCAAAAAGCTGCGCAAAAGCGCCAAGGAATGTCTGGTCGCGTCTTATCAATCTGACTGATAGGTTCCCATCAGGCGGATCTGTAGGCTGCTAATCGAATGCGCGCTAAGCTGCGGGCTCATTATCTGAGCGGCGGAGCCGAGCATGTCCGAGTTGATTCTCCATCATTACCCGACTTCCCCATTTGCGGAGAAGGCCCGTTTGCTGCTGGGCTTCAAAGGTTTGTCGTGGCGCTCGGTGCATATCTCGCCGGTAATGCCGAAACCGGATCTGACGGCGCTGACCGGTGGCTACCGCAAGACCCCGGTGTTGCAGATTGGCGCGGACATCTATTGCGACACCGCGCTGATCGCCCGTCGCCTGGAACAAGAGAAAGCCCTGCCAGCGTTCTTCCCGCAAGGCCAGGAAATGGTCAGTGCCAGTTTTGCCACATGGGCTGATTCGGTGGTGTTCCAGCATGCCGTGAGTCTGGTGTTCCAGCCGGAATCGGTAGCGGTGCGCTTCGGCAAGTTGCCGCCGGAAGCGATCAAGGCGTTTATCGCCGACCGCGCCGGTTTGTTCAGCGGAGGCAGCGCAACGCGCCTGAGTGCCGAGCAGGCCAAGCATCAATGGCCGACGATCATGGCGCGCCTGGAGCAGCAGTTGCAGCGCGAGCAGGGCGACTTCCTGTTCGGTGAGCCATCGATTGCCGACTTTGCCCTGGCCCATCCGCTGTGGTTCCTCAAAGCGACACATGTGACCGCACCGTTGGTCGATGAGTATCCGGCTGTCATAGCGTGGCTGGGGCGTGTGCTGGGCTTTGGTCATGGTGCGGCGAGCGAGATGTCCTCCGCCGAGGCGCTGGAAGTGGCGCGCAACGCGACGCCTGCGGCATTGCCGGATGAGCAGTTCGTTGATCCGAATGGCTTTACGGCCGGGCAGCAAGTGGCGATCGCGGCAATCGACTATGGCGTCGACCCAGTGGTGGGTGAGTTACTGTTTGCCGGTCGCGAGGAATTGATTATCCGCCGCGAAGACGAGCGCGGCGGCGTGGTGCACGTGCACTTCCCACGCTTCGGATTCCGCATCGAAGCACGCTGATCTCTCAAGTCCGATGCAAAACCCTGTAGGAGTGAGCCTGCTCGCGATAGCGGTGTGTCAGTTGATGAATCCGCCGACTGACACACCGCTATCGCGAGCAGGCTCACTCCTACAGGTTATTTCAGGGCGGCGAGGATTTCGTCCGGGTCAAACCCGCGGATCAGCGTACCGTTCACATCGATCAGCGGAATCCCGCGTCCATCCAATGCCTCGTACGCCTTGCGCGCCTCGGCATCCTTCTCGATATCGAACTCCTTGAACGGGATGCCCTTGCTGTCGAGAAAACGCTTGGTCTGCTTGCAGTAGCCGCACCAGTCAGTGGCATAGAGCACGACATTGGCCTGCGCACGCGTCTGCTCGGAAACCATTTGCGACGGATTGAAAACTCGCTCGATCTTGCCCCAGTTCTGATAGGCCACAACGACCAGCAGAACCAGGACAAACTTCTTCAGCACATTGCCGAGCATCAATTGCGCCGCTTGAGTTGATCGGTCAGCGAAGTCGGCAGGCCTTTGATGATCAATGTGCCGTTCTCTTCGTCATACTCGATCTTCGAGCCCAGCAGATGCGCTTCGAAGCTGATCGACAGACCTTCGGCGCGGCCGGTGAAGCGACGGAATTGATTGAGGGTGCGCTTGTCCGCCGGAATCTCCGGCGACAGGCCGTAGTCCTTGTTACGGATGTGATCGTAGAAGGCTTTCGGGCGTTCTTCGTCGATCAACTCCGAGAGCTCTTCCAGACCCATCGGTTCGCCGAGCTTGGCCTGGCTGCTGGCGTAGTCAACCAGGGTCTTGGTCTTCTCGCGGGCGGAGTCTTCCGGCAGGTCTTCGCTCTCGACGAAGTCACTGAAGGCCTTGAGCAGTGTGCGGGTCTCGCCCGGTCCGTCGACGCCTTCCTGGCAGCCAATGAAGTCGCGGAAGTATTCCGAGACCTTCTTGCCGTTCTTGCCCTTGATGAACGAGATGTACTGCTTGGACTGCTTGTTGTTCTGCCACTCGGAGACGTTGATCCGCGCCGCCAAGTGCAACTGGCCGAGGTCGAGGTGACGCGACGGGGTCACGTCGAGCTCGTCGGTCACCGCCACGCCTTCGCTGTGGTGCAGCAGGGCGATCGCCAGGTAGTCGGTCATGCCCTGCTGGTAGTGGGCGAACAGCACGTGGCCGCCGACCGACAGGTTGGATTCTTCCATCAGTTTTTGCAGATGCTCGACCGCCACTTTGCTGAATGCGGTGAAATCCTTGCCGCCGTCCATGTACTCCTTCAGCCAGCCGCTGAACGGGAACGCGCCGGACTCCGGATGGAACAGACCCCAGGCCTTGCCCTGTTTGGCGTTATAGCTCTCATTGAGGTCGGCGAGCATGTTTTCGATGGCTGCGGACTCGGCCAGTTCGGTGTCACGGGCGTGCAGAACTGCGGGCGTGCCGTCGGGTTTCTTGTCGATCAGGTGGACGATGCAATGACGGATCGGCATGGGCTTCTCGGCTGTTGGAAGGGAGGAGGGCAGGCTCCCCCGAAAAAGCGCCCAGTGTACCGCAACCACTGGTTTTGGCGCGGGTTGCAGGGCAAAACCAAGGGGTATGCCCGGCCTTATGCGGTTTTTTACCGGTTTAGAGCAATAAAGCTGACCAAATGGGTAGCTAGAGGCGGATATTTCCTTGTCGCTGTGCTAGTTTTGCCCGGTCTTACGCGAAGTCACTGCGTTAAGCGTGCATTCAGCATTTGTCAGGTCGAACCAAACCCTGATTTCGGCATCTATAACCCGACTCGTCGTGGTTATCGCCGAGGGTGCCAGATCCAGAAGATCGGGCTCGATGGCTGACACTGCACTCTGCAATCCATATGAATTTGATAGGGAAGGAACACTACATGGCTCTTACTAAAGACCAACTGATCGCCGACATTGCTGAAGCTATCGACGCGCCGAAAACCACCGCGCGTAACGCTCTGGACCAACTGGGCCAAATCGTTGCCGATCAGCTGGAAAATGGCGGCGAAATCACCTTGCCAGGTATCGGCAAGCTGAAAGTGACCGAGCGTCCTGCCCGCACCGGCCGTAACCCATCGACTGGCGCTGCCATCGAAATCCCTGCCAAGAAAGTGATCAAGCTGGTTGTGGCCAAAGGCCTGACCGACGCTGTGAACAAGTAAGACGCAGCGATAAAGAAACCGTGCTCCGGAGCGATCCGGGCACGGTTTTTTTGTGTCTGTGATTTGATGCTGCACCCTGAACCTTTGTAGGAGTGAGCCTGCTCGCGATAGCGGTGGGTCAGTCAATTTGAATGTCCACTGTTACACCGCTATCGCGAGCAGGCGAAGGCCTACAGGGGATTTGCGGTGTATCAGCGAACCCAGCGCTCACGCCGCCAGATCTGCTGCTCGGACTTGGTCTGGAACGTCCAGGCCACGAAGCGGCTCTGCTTCTGCCCCTGGGACATCTCCACCACCTGGCTTTCCAGAACACCAGCCTTCTTCAGCGCGGTTTCGATCGCCGGCAGGTTCGATGCCTTTGAGACCAGCGTGCTGAACCACAACACCTTGTGCTGGAAGTTGGCGCTTTCGGCAATCAGTTGCGTCACAAAGCGCGCTTCACCGCCCTCACACCACAGCTCCGCCGACTGGCCGCCGAAGTTCAGCACCGGCAGTTTGCGTTTCGGATCGGCCTTGCCCAAGGCGCGCCATTTGCGCTCGCTGCCCTTGGTCGCTTCGTCCATCGAGGCGTGGAACGGCGGGTTGCACATGGTCAGGTCGAAACGCTCGCCAGGTTCCAGCAAGCCGATGAGGATGTGTTTGCGGTTTTCCTGCTGGCGCAGCTTGATGACCTTGCCCAGATCGTTGGACTGCACGATAGCGCGGGCGGCCGCCACGGCGGTCGGGTCGATCTCCGAGCCAAGGAAGTGCCAGCGGTACTCACTGTTGCCGATCAGCGGGTACACGCAGTTGGCGCCCATGCCGATGTCCAGCACGTTGACGATCGCGCCGCGCGGGACCTTGCCGTCGTTCATGCTTGCCAGCAAATCGGCGAGAAAATGCACGTAATCGGCGCGACCCGGCACTGGCGGGCAGAGGTAGTCGGCCGGGATGTCCCAATGCTGAATGCCGTAAAACGATTTGAGCAGCGCCCGGTTGAACACGCGCACCGCGTCGGGGCTGGCGAAGTCGATGCTTTCCTTGCCGTACGGGTTGGTGATCAAAAACTTCGCCAGTTCCGGCGTGGTCTTGATCAGCGCCGGGAAGTCATAACGACCCTGATGGCGATTGCGCGGATGCAGGCTGGCCTTTTCACGCGGCTCAACGGTCTTGGCCGGGGTCGCGGGATCAGGCTTCTTGCGTGCAGGTTTGGGTGTGCGGGGGGCGGTCATGGGCGTGGTCGATTCGGGTATGGCTGAAAGTGGCGGGTATTGTCCCACATCTAAGGGCCACACCGACCAATTGTAGGCGTGAGCCTGCTCGCGATAGCGGTGTGTCAGTCCCGAATGATGGCAACTGACACACCGCTTTCGCGAGCAGGCTCGCTCCTACAAGGGATTCGTGGTGTCTGGGAATAAAAAAGGGAGGCCATTGTGGCCTCCCTTTTTCACTGCGACTTGCCGTTACAGGCTGGCAATCCGCGCATGCTGCTCGGCCAGCTTGCCCAGGGCCTGTTCGGCCTCGGCCAGTTTGGCGCGTTCCTTGTCGATGACTTCGGCCGGGGCCTTGTCGACGAAACCGGCGTTGGACAGCTTGCCGCCGACACGCTGGACTTCGCCCTGCAGACGCAGGATTTCCTTGTCCAGACGCGCCAGTTCCGCAGCCTTGTCGATCAGACCGGCCATCGGTACCAGCACTTCCATCTCGCCGACCAGTGCGGTGGCGGACAGCGGTGCTTCTTCGCCAGCGGCGAGTACGGTGATCGATTCCAGGCGCGCCAGTTTCTTCAACAGCGCTTCGTTCTCGGTCAGACGACGCTGGTCTTCAGCGCTGACGTTCTTCAGGAAGATCGGCAGCGGCTTGCCCGGGCCGATGTTCATCTCGCCACGAATGTTGCGCGTGCCGAGCATCAGGTCCTTGAGCCATTCGATGTCGTCTTCGGCCGCCGGATCGATGCGCTCTTCATTGGCGACTGGCCAAGGCTGCAGCATGATCGTCTTGCCCTGAATACCGGCCAGCGGCGCGATGCGCTGCCAGATTTCTTCAGTGATGAACGGCATGAACGGATGCGCCAGACGCAGCGCCACTTCCAGCACGCGAACCAGCGTACGGCGAGTGCCGCGCTGACGCTCGACCGGCGCGTTCTCGTCCCACAATACTGGCTTGGACAGTTCCAGATACCAGTCGCAGTACTGATTCCAGATGAATTCGTACAACGCCTGCGCCGCGAGGTCGAAACGGAACTGATCGAGCTGGCGGGTCACTTCGGCTTCGGTGCGTTGCAGCTGCGAAATGATCCAGCGATCGGCCAGCGACAATTCGTAGGCTTCGCCGTTCTGGCCGCAGTCTTCACCCTTGTCGAGCACATAACGTGCGGCGTTCCAGATCTTGTTGCAGAAGTTGCGATAGCCTTCGACGCGACCCATGTCGAACTTGATGTCGCGACCGGTCGATGCCAGCGAGCAGAACGTGAAGCGCAGGGCGTCGGTGCCATAACTGGCGATGCCCTCGGCGAATTCTTCGCGGGTGGCTTTTTCGATCTTCTTCGCCAGTTTCGGCTGCATCAGGCCCGAGGTGCGCTTCTGCACCAGGGTTTCCAGGTCAATGCCGTCGATGATGTCCAGCGGGTCCAGAACGTTGCCCTTGGACTTGGACATCTTCTGGCCCTGCCCGTCGCGCACCAGACCGTGTACGTAAACGGTCTTGAACGGAACCTGCGGCGTGCCGTCTTCGTTCTTCATCAGGTGCATGGTCATCATGATCATCCGGGCAACCCAGAAGAAGATGATGTCGAAACCCGTCACCAGCACGTCGGTGGAGTGGAATTTCTTCAGGAACTCGGTCTGCTCCGGCCAGCCCAGCGTGGAGAAGGTCCACAGGCCGGAACTGAACCAGGTGTCGAGAACGTCATTGTCCTGTTGCAGCGCGACGTCCGGGCCGAGGTTGTGCTTGGCGCGCACTTCGGCTTCGTCGCGACCGACGTAGACCTTGCCCGACTCGTCGTACCAGGCCGGAATCCGGTGGCCCCACCACAGCTGACGGCTGATGCACCAGTCCTGGATGTCGCGCATCCACGAGAAGTACATGTTTTCGTACTGCTTGGGCACGAACTGGATGCGGCCGTCTTCAACGGCGGCAATCGCCGGCTCGGCCAGAGGCTTGGTCGATACGTACCACTGGTCGGTCAGCCACGGCTCGATGACGGTGCCGGAGCGATCGCCTTTCGGGGTTTTCAGGTTGTGATCGTTGATGCTCACCAGCAGGCCGGCGGCGTCGAAAGCGGCGACGATCTGCTTGCGCGCCTCGAAACGCTCAAGCCCCGCAAACTCGACGGGAATCTTGCCGTCGATGCTCTCGTTCAGCGTGCCGTCGAGGTTGAACGCCTGTGCGGCGGGCAGCACGTTGGCGTTCTTGTCGAAGATGTTCAGCAGCGGCAGGTTGTGGCGCTTGCCGACTTCGTAGTCGTTGAAATCGTGGGCCGGGGTGATTTTCACGCAACCGGTGCCGAATTCAGGATCGCAATAATCGTCGGCGATGATCGGGATGCGGCGGCCAACCAATGGCAGCTCGACGAACTTGCCGATCAGGGCTTTGTAGCGCTCATCGTTCGGGTTAACCGCAACGGCAGAGTCGCCCAGCATGGTTTCCGGACGGGTGGTCGCGACGATCAGGAAGTCATTGCCCTCGGCGGTTTTTACACCGTCAGCCAATGGATATTTCAGATTCCACAGGAAACCTTTCTCTTCGTGGTTCTCCACTTCGAGATCGGAAATCGCCGTGTGCAGTTTGGTGTCCCAGTTGACCAGACGCTTGCCGCGGTAGATCAGGCCGTCTTCATGCAGGCGCACGAACGCTTCCTTGACCGCTTCCGAAAGGCCATCGTCCATGGTGAAGCGCTCACGGCTCCAGTCGACGGACGAACCGAGACGACGGATCTGCCGGCTGATGTTACCGCCGGACTGCTCCTTCCACTCCCAGACCTTCTCGAGGAATTTCTCGCGACCCAGGTCGTGACGATTCTGGCCCTGGGCTTCCAGTTGGCGCTCCACCAGCATCTGCGTGGCGATGCCGGCGTGGTCGGTGCCCGGCTGCCACAAGGTGTCGCGACCCTGCATGCGGCGGAAACGGATCAGCGCGTCCATGATCGCGTTGTTGAAACCGTGACCCATGTGCAGGCTGCCGGTGACGTTCGGCGGCGGGATCATGATGGTGTAGGACTCGCCCGCGCCTTGCGGGGCGAAGTAGTTCTCGGACTCCCAGGTCTTGTACCAGGAAGTTTCAATGGCGTGCGGCTGGTAGGTCTTATCCATGCGCGGCGGGACCCTATTGGCATTTATTCAGGAAAAGCCGGCAAGTATAGCGGGGCATGGTGAGTAGGGCGAGCGGGGCGCGACCGGTCAGCGGCGCGCGGGCGGTGGTGCAAGTTGTCTGCTAGTACTTTTCCAACAGGGAACGAAGGGCAGATCAAATGTGTGCATCTCAAACATCGCTGCATGCCAACACTCCATCGATCACGGTACTGGATAGCCGCTGCCTTCGTGTGCGGGATGTACGTTACCACCGCCATCCCGATTCACCCGCTGTTACAAGCGAACGCATTAGCCGTCACCATTACGATGGTCGCGGGTTCCTGATACGCAGCGCTGACCCCCGATTAAGCGAAGCCGGATTGGCCAATTTCATTTATGTCAGCAGTCTGTCCGGGCGCGTGTTGAGTCAGCAGGGTGCAGACAATGGCGGCAGCGTGGCGTTACCTGACGCTTTCGGTCGTTCTTACAACGTGGTAAGCAATATTCCAGACCCTGGCCACGAACATGGAAACACTACTCAGGTTGTTACCAGCACCTACCAATACGAAGAAAGCGATCTTCTCGGTCGTCTGACTAGCGTTTCCGAACAGGTGGGGAACGAGCGCCCGAAAATCAGCGAGCGAAGGGTCTATGCCGCAAACACTGAGGCTGAAATCGCGCTGAACCTGGCCGGCCGGTGCGTGAGCCACTACGACACGGCCGGTCTGACGAAGACTGATAGCGTGGCGCTGACAGGTGTGCCGCGCTCGATTAGCCGTCGTTTCTTCAAGAGCGCAGACAACCCGGGCGAGGTGGTCGATTGGCAGGGTGACAACGCCTCGGACTGGAATGACGGCCTGGATGACGAGACCTTCACCAGTCTGGTTACCACCGATGCGACGGGCGCGCTGCATAGATCTACGGACGCAGCGGGCAACCTGCAGCGCGTTGCTTACGATATGGCAGGAGCAATCCGGGGGCACTGGGTGACACTCAAGGGCAGCGCGGAACGGGTTGTCGTGAAGTCGCTGACGTATTCGGCGGCGGGTCAGAATCTGCGTGAAGAGAGCGGCAACGGTGTGGTAACCACTTGGAAATACGAGCAGGAAACCCGGCGCCTCTCGGGAATCAGAGTGGAACGACCGCTCGGGCATGCGGCGGGAGCTAAAGTGCTACAGGATCTGAAGTACACGTATGATCCGGTTGGTAACGTCAGCGTTGAGCGCGACGATTCGCAGACACCATGCTTCTGGCGAAATCAGAAGATGCTGGCGCAAAACACTTATATCCATGACTCGCTCTATCAACTGACCAGCGCAACCGGACGCGAGATGGCGAATGCCGAGGGGGCATGCGGCTCCCCTCTGGTCTGCGGTTCTGACGACGCCGCTTACACCAGTTACACCCGCAATTACCGCTACGATATGGTCGGCAATCTGATTCAGATACGCCACATCGCACCACCCTCGCAAAATAATCACACCACCAGGGTCACGATCAGCAACCGCAGCAATCGCGGTGTGTTGGACACCCTGGCTACAAATCCCGAGGAGGTGGACGCATTTTTCTCTGCGGGCGGGCAGCAGACCACTTTGCAGCCCGGACAGCGGCTTGCCTGGACGCCGCGCAACGAACTTTTGCAAGTGACCCCGGTGATGCGTAATGGCGCGATGGATGACCATGAGACGTATCGCTATGACAGTGCCAGTCAGCGAGTGCTGAAGTTCAGCGCGCAGAAAGTGTGTGGTTGCATACACAAGCAGCGGGTCGTTTACCTGCCGTCACTGGAGCTCAGAACGAAGGGTATCAACGCAACAGTGGCGGAGCGTCTGCACGTCATCAACGCAGATGCGTCAGGTCGATCCCGACTGCGAATCCTGCATTGGGACAGTCCGAGGCCGCCGAACGCCGATAATGACCTGCTGTATTACAGCTATGACAACTTGATTGGCAGTAGCGCAGTGGTTCTGGACGGTGAGGGGAAGCTTGTAAGCCAAGAGGAATATTACCCGTTCGGCGGCACAGCCATATGGATGGCGCAAAGTGCCATTGAGGCGGATTTCAAAACCGCCAGATACTGCGCAAAGGAACGCGATGCCACGGGACTTTACTACTTTGGCTGGCGCTACTATCAGCCCTGGGCAGGGCGCTGGTTAAGTGCTGATCCGGCAGGAACGGCGGACGGCATGAACCTGTTCATGATGGTCGGCAATAATCCCGTCACGTTTTTTGATAGCAATGGTTTGTACAAGGAAGGGCTAGAAGCCAGGCAAATGGTTGGCGAGTCATTTATCCATCCATTGCATATGCCTGCCTTCGAAAAAGTATCGAAAGAACACAATGTAGCAATAAGCGTTAGAGAGTCCGGAAGTTACACCATCAAGGCTTTGGACGAAGGTGCCGCTGCCAAGGGCCATAACATTCTTGAAAAGACCATCAAACCGTCTTCCTTGAAAGCAGTTTACGGAGATGGCGCTGAAGCGATGCTCGCGCGGGCAGAAAAAAGCGGGTTGGTCGGGCGAGTGGGGCAGTGGGGCCGGGGCGGTGTTCGAGGGCTTTATGCGCGCAATAGGATCAGCGATGAAGATGTTTCCTACAGCGTTAATCTGCAAAGTCCCATCGAACACGAACTCCTGGATGCCTGGGTGAAGTTCAAAGTCGTCACGCCCTATACGGGTGACTACGATATGCACGATGTTATTCAGTCAAGACAAGGAAAAGGTATTGTTCCGCGCTCGGGAAGTAGCGAGGAGGCGCAAGTCATGAATTTGATCAATCATGCTATCGCCGAACTGGATTCCGCGAGACCGTTCGATAACACTCCGATGAATGTGATCCGTCATGGTCCGCAAGTGAACTTCGTTTCACATATGTGGAGTCATGAATTCGACAAGGTCAAACAGGACAACGGATATTTGGAGGCGGTTGCCCGGCCAGGCCCGTTTCCGATAGCCATGGTGCACCAGGGGCAGTGGTCGATTATCGAAAACACCCGCGAACTGTTCGATTTTTACGGGGCGTTGAACTCCGCAGTTCCGGAGCATTGGGCGCAAGAGTTTGTGAGTCGGGGAAAAGGCATGGTTGCCACGCCCAGACATGCCAGAACACTGGATTGGCATCGCAGCAACACCGTCTAGAAGTCAGGTTTGCCGGGTTGCCAACTCAGTGCTGATCGTGGGGGTGCCAAGGCTACTCGTACTGGCTCAGCAACCGCTCCATCCGCGCATCAAGACGACGTTTGATCTCGGTTTCGATGTGCGGGGCGAAGTCGTCGATCACGTCTTGCATGATCAGTTGCGCGGCGGCGCGCAGTTCGCTGTCCAGGTGCAGCAGGGCGTCCGGACCTTTGTCGACCGGTGCAGTCGGTTGCGCGGCGGCGCTCGGCGTTGGTGCTGCAGGCGGCTCGGCGGCGGGTGGCTCGTTGCCGACCGGGTCGAACAGCATCGGAATCTGTTCCTGTTCGCCTTCGTCGACCGTGTCGGTCAGCAGTGGCGGTTGCAGGTTGTCATCGCCGAGCAACTGGCGGATCGATTCGAGATCGTCCAGCAGGTGTGCGGACTTCTGTTGCGGTTTCGGAGTGTCCATTGGGAGTGCTCAGAGTCGCTGTAAACGGTGGTCTTGCAGAGAATAGCCCTGTTCGCGGTAGAAGCGGAAACTCTCCCGCGCGGCCGCTCGAATCGTCGGGTCTTCGACCACTACTTCCGCCACTCGGGCGAATTTGTTGGCGAAGGCCGGGACTTTCAGGTCGAGATTGACCAGCAAGTCCTGGTGTTGACCGCAGTCGTCACCCAGGCCCAGCACGATCAAACCTTCCGGTTCGCTGTCTGCCGGGCCGTGCGGCACAAAGCTTTCGCCCTTGAACGTCCACAGGCGCGCATCGAGATCGTCACGCTGGGCGGCATTGCTGCAATGCAGGTAGATGCGGTGGCCCATGCGCCAGGCTTTCTCGGTGAGCTTGCAGGCAAAGTCCAGGCGAGCCGAAGGATCGGCGCTGGGCAGGATATAGAAATCGACTTTGGTCATTGCGGGTCCAGGGCAGCAAGCGACGTCACCCGAGAGTGACGCCACTTTTCAGCGGGGTCAGGCTTTGGCGCGATCCAGCAGGTATTGGGTCAGCAACGGCACCGGACGGCCAGTGGCGCCCTTGTCCTTGCCGCCGCTGGTCCACGCGGTGCCAGCGATGTCGAGGTGCGCCCAGTTGAGGTTCTTGGTGAAGCGCGACAGGAAGCACGCGGCGGTGATGGTGCCGGCCTTCGGCCCGCCAATGTTGGCGATGTCGGCGAACGGGCTGTCCAGTTGTTCCTGGTACTCATCGAACAGCGGCAGTTGCCAGGCGCGGTCATCGGCGGCCTGACCAGCGCTGAGCAGTTGGCCGATCAGTTCGTCGTTGTTGCCCAGCAGGCCCGAGGTGTGCGCGCCCAAGGCTACGACGCAAGCGCCGGTCAGGGTGGCGATGTCGATGACCGCTTGTGGCTTGAAACGCTCGGCGTAGGTCAGCGCGTCACACAGCACCAGACGGCCTTCGGCGTCGGTGTTGAGGATTTCCACGGTCTGGCCGCTCATGGTGGTGACGATGTCGCCCGGACGCGAAGCGTTGCCGCTCGGCATGTTTTCCGCGCAGGCGAGGATGCACACCAGATTGATCGGCAATTTCAGCTCGAGCACGGCGCGCAGGGTGCCGAACACGCTGGCGGCGCCGCCCATGTCATATTTCATTTCATCCATGCCGGCGCCCGGTTTCAGGCTGATGCCGCCGGTGTCGAAGGTGATGCCTTTACCGACCAGCGCGTACGGCTTCTCGGATTTCTTGCCGCCGTTGTATTGCATGACGATCAGGCGCGGTGGCTGGGCGCTGCCCTGGCCAACGGCGTAGAAGGAACCCATGCCGAGGGATTTGATCTTCTTCTCGTCGAGCACTTCGACTTTCAGATCCTTGAACTCTTTGCCGAGGTTCTTGGCCTGTTCGCCCATGAAAGTCGGGTGGCAGATGTTCGGCGGCAGGTTGCCCAGATCGCGGGTGAAGGCCATGCCGTTGGCAATCGCCGTCGCGTGATTGACCGCACGCTGTACTTCGGCTTGCGCCGCCTTGATGGTCAGCAGGGTGATTTTCTTCAGCGCGCGCGGTTCGGCTTTCTGGCTCTTGAACTGATCAAAAATGTAGCCGCCGTCGATCAGGGTTTCCGCGAGCAGACGGGTCTTGCCGTAGCTGTCGCGGTTTTTGACGATAACTTCATCGAGCGCCAGCACGGCGTCGCTGCCGCCCAGGCCTTTGAGGGTGTTGAGGATGCCAGCAACGATTTTGCGCAACGGACGGTCGCCCAGTTCTTCATCCTTGCCCACGCCGACCAGCAGCACGCGCTCGGCTTTCAGGTTCGGCAGGCTGTGCAGCAGCAGGCTCTGACCGACCTTGCCGGCGATATCGCCACGCTTGAGGACTGCGCTGATCGCGCCGCCGCTCAGTTCGTCGACCTGGGTGGCGGCCACGCCGAGTTTGCGGCCTTCGCCGACGGCAACCACCAGGGTGGCGGTTTTCAACGTTTCTGGGCTAACGCTTTTTACAACCAGTTCCATGTCCGGATCCCTGAATGAATGGTCAACACGCAGGCGTTCGACGTTGTCCGCAGTCGCCTGCTTATAGATAGAAGAGGCGCAGGCCAAAGCCTGCGACAAGGGCCGCAGTTTGAACCTCGCTCCCCGCGCCTGACAACCCTAGGGGGCGTTCTCAATTAGTTTTCACACCGCGTTGTCGCCTTAAAGCCAGCCAGGCAAGGCGCAGGCCGCTGGGAATGGTTGTTCCCTTTCCAAGGCCTGCAACGCAGACTGGCCGGCTTTAAGGCACAACCCGAAGGGCCGGGCCTGCTGTTGTGCAGGGCTGCGTTGCTCGAAGCTTATCTGGAATGACCAAACCACGCTTCTCGCGCCTTGCCCTGCACAACAGCAGACTCGGCGCGGTGTGAAAACTAATTGAGAACGCCCCCTGGGTTGTACGATCAGCAAAGGATTACAGCGATGGATGAGTGTGCGCAGTGACAGGCGCACCCAATCACAGGATAATGCCGCATCTTTTTTCGACCGCTCTGCGTTGCGGGCCGGTCGATGTGCTTGCTTGTTTGGCCGCCTTAGCCTGACAACCCTGGAGTGTCTGGTTTGATCGTCTTCCGTTATCTGTCCCGCGAAGTCTTGTTGACCCTCAGCGCCGTAAGTGCCGTGCTGCTGGTCATCATCATGAGCGGTCGCTTCATCAAATATCTGGCTCAGGCCGCTGCCGGCCAGCTCGATCCGGGCTCGCTGTTCCTGATCATGGGCTTTCGTCTGCCGGGTTTCCTGCAACTGATTCTGCCGCTGGGCCTGTTCCTCGGGATCCTGCTGGCCTACGGTCGGCTGTACCTGGAAAGCGAAATGACCGTGCTCTCGGCCACCGGCATGAGTCAGCAGAAACTGTTTCGCATGACCCTGTTCCCGGCGACCCTGGTGGCGCTGGTGGTGGCGTGGCTCAGCCTGGGGCTGGCCCCGCAAGGCGCAAACCAGTTCCAGCTGCTGCTGAACAAGCAGGATGCGCTGACCGAGTTCGACACCCTCGAACCTGGGCGTTTCCAGGCACTGCGCGACGGTACGCGGGTGACCTACACCGAAACCCTGAGCGACGACCGGGTCAATCTGGGCAGCGTGTTCATTTCGCAGAAAAACCTCGGCGCCGATCAAAAGGATCGCGGCATTTCCGTGCTGGTGGCCGAATCGGGCCGTCAGGAAATCCGCCCTAACGGCAATCGCTATCTGATCCTCGACAATGGCTATCGCTATGACGGCAGCCCGGGTCAGGCCGATTACCGCGCCATTCACTACGAAACCTACGGCGTGCTGTTGCCCAAGCCGGACGTCAGCGAGGAAGTCACCGACCGTGACGCCATGCCAACGTCCTCGCTGCTGGGCAGCGATGACATCCGTTCCCGAACCGAACTGCAATGGCGTTTGTCGCTGCCGCTGCTGGTGTTCATCGTGACCCTGATGGCGGTGCCGCTGTCGCGCGTCAACCCGCGCCAGGGGCGTTTCCTCAAGCTGCTGCCGGCGATTCTTCTTTATATGGCTTACCTGACCATCCTGATTGCCGCGCGCGGCGCCCTCGAGAAGGGCAAGATCCCGCCAGCACTCGGTTTGTGGTGGGTGCACGCAATCTTCCTGGTCATTGGCCTCGGCCTGCTGTACTGGGAGCCGCTGCGTCTGAAAATGGCCAGCCGTCGCTCTGCTGCGCTGGAGGTGGCCCGTGGTTAAGCTCGACCGCTATATCGGCAGCAGCGTGTTCATGGCGATCATCGCTGTGCTGGCAATCATTCTCGGTCTGGCGACGCTGTTTGCCTTCATCGATGAAATGGGCGACGTCAGCGATACCTACACACTGGTCGACGTGCTGAGCTTCGTGCTCCTGACCGCGCCGCGCCGTCTCTATGAAATGCTGCCGATGGCGGCGCTGATCGGTTGCCTGATCGGCCTCGGCAGTCTGGCCAGCAGCAGCGAGCTGACGGTGATGCGCGCCGCGGGCGTGTCGATCGGCCGTATCGTCTGGGCAGTGATGAAGCCGATGCTGGTGCTGATGCTGGCCGGCGTGCTGATCGGCGAATACGTCGCCCCGGCCACCGAAAGCATGGCGCAGGCCAATCGTTCGCTGGCGCAGGGTAGCGGCGATGCACAAAGCGCCAAGCACGGCATGTGGCACCGTCAGGGTGAGGAATTCATCCACATCAACGCCGTGCAACCGAACGGCCTGCTGTATGGGGTGACCCGCTACCACTTCGACAAAGAGCGTCATCTGCTCAGCTCCAGCTTCGCCAAAAAGGCCGAATTCGACGGCAATAAATGGCAGCTCACCGACGTTGCCACCACGCTGTTCAAGGAGCGCAGTACTGAAGTCGTCAATACCCCGAGCGAGGAGTGGGATGTGGCGTTGAGCCCGCAACTGCTCAGCACTGTGGTCATGGCCCCGGAATCGCTGTCGATCAGCGGTCTGTGGGGTTATATCCACTATCTGGCCGAGCAAGGCTTGAGCAACGGCCGTTATTGGCTGGCATTTTGGGTCAAGGTATTGCAGCCGCTAGTCACTGCCGCTCTGGTGCTGATGGCGATCTCCTTCATCTTCGGTCCGTTGCGTTCGGT
Source organism: Pseudomonas sp. R1-1 (assembly GCF_051132135.1). Lineage (NCBI taxonomy): Bacteria > Pseudomonadati > Pseudomonadota > Gammaproteobacteria > Pseudomonadales > Pseudomonadaceae > Pseudomonas > Pseudomonas sp. R1-1. The sequence continues at coordinate 5,062,108 of NZ_CP071663.1, read as the reverse complement.
GACCCTCGGTCAGCGAGTTTTCACCGGCGTACTGGTGGGCTTCACCTTCCGGATCGTCCAGGATTTGTTGGGGCCGTCGAGTCTGGTGTTTGGTTTCTCGCCGTTGTTTGCGGTGCTGGTGCCGGCCGGGGTGTGCGCCTTGGCGGGTGTCTGGCTGCTCAGGCGAGCGGGCTGATGAACAAGCTTTCATTCAGCGCTTGAATCCTGAAAAACGCCCCGCTCGCAAGAGTGGGGCGTTTTTGCATGCAAACCGGATGACAGGCGAACGTGACGCTTGCGCGGACTATCAGGTACATTCAATTCCCGGCTATTTTTCGGCGGGCCATGCCTGCAGCCTTTTTGAGTGTTGATCCGTGAGTGATTTGAGTCATATCCGCAATTTCTCCATCATCGCCCACATTGACCATGGCAAGTCGACGCTGGCCGATCGCTTCATCCAGATGTGCGGCGGCCTGGCCGAGCGCGAAATGGAAGCCCAGGTCCTCGATTCCATGGAGCTTGAGCGTGAACGCGGGATCACCATCAAGGCCCACAGCGTCACCCTTTATTACACCGCCAAAGACGGCATCAAGTACCAGTTGAACTTCATCGACACCCCGGGTCACGTCGACTTCACCTACGAAGTCAGCCGTTCCCTGGCCGCGTGTGAAGGTGCGTTGCTGGTGGTCGATGCCGGTCAAGGCGTTGAAGCCCAGTCCGTGGCCAACTGCTACACCGCAATCGAGCAGGGCCTGGAAGTGATGCCAGTGCTGAACAAGATCGACCTGCCGCAGGCCGATCCGGATCGCGTCAAGGACGAGATCCGTGACCTGCAGTGCCAAGACCGGCCTGGGTGTCGACGAAGTCCTCGAGCGTCTGGTCCACACCATTCCAGCGCCGACCGGCAACATCGAAGATCCGCTGCAAGCGTTGATCATCGACTCCTGGTTCGACAACTACCTGGGCGTTGTCTCCCTGGTACGTGTGCGTCACGGTCGGGTGAAGAAGGGCGACAAGATCCTCGTCAAGTCCACCGGCAAGATCCACCTGGTCGACAGCGTCGGCGTGTTCAACCCGAAACACACCGCCACCACCGATCTGAAAGCCGGCGAAGTGGGCTTCATCATTGCCAGCATCAAGGACATTCACGGGGCCCCGGTCGGTGACACCCTGACCCTGGCCTCGACTCCGGACGTTGAAGTGCTGCCCGGCTTCAAACGCATCCAGCCACAGGTTTACGCCGGTCTGTTCCCGGTCAGCTCCGACGACTTCGAGGATTTCCGCGAAGCGCTGCAGAAGCTGACACTCAACGACTCGTCGCTGCAGTACACCCCGGAGAGCTCCGACGCCCTGGGCTTCGGCTTCCGTTGCGGCTTCCTCGGCATGCTGCACATGGAAATCATCCAGGAGCGCCTCGAGCGCGAATACGACCTGGACCTGATCACCACCGCGCCGACGGTAATCTTCGAGCTGGTGCTGAAAACCGGTGAAACGATTTACGTCGACAACCCCTCCAAGCTTCCGGATGTGTCGTCGATCGAAGACATGCGCGAGCCGATCGTGCGGGCCAATATCCTGGTCCCGCAGGAACACCTGGGCAACGTCATCACCCTGTGCATCGAAAAACGCGGTGTGCAGGTCGACATGCTGTTCCTCGGCAATCAGGTGCAAGTGACCTACGACCTGCCGATGAACGAAGTGGTCCTGGACTTCTTCGACCGTCTCAAGTCCACCAGCCGTGGCTATGCTTCGCTGGACTACCATTTCGACCGTTACCAATCGGCTAATCTGGTGAAACTGGACGTGTTGATCAACGGCGACAAGGTCGATGCCCTCGCATTGATCGTGCACCGTGACAACTCGCACTACAAAGGTCGACAGTTGACCGAGAAGATGAAAGAGCTGATCCCGCGGCAGATGTTCGACGTAGCCATCCAGGCCGCCATTGGCGGGCAGATCGTTGCGCGGACGACCGTCAAGGCACTCAGAAAGAACGTATTGGCCAAATGCTACGGTGGTGACGTCAGCCGTAAGAAGAAACTGCTGGAGAAGCAAAAGGCCGGTAAGAAACGCATGAAGCAGGTCGGCAACGTGGAAATTCCACAGGAAGCCTTCCTTGCCGTGCTCAGGTTGGAATAGTCAGGTCCTATGTCACTAAATTTCCCGCTGTTGCTGGTCATCGCCGTGTTCGTCTGCGGCCTGTTGGCGTTGCTCGATCTGTTGATTCTGGCGCCGCGTCGCCGGGCGGCCATCGCGTCCTATCAGGGTAGCGTCAGCCAGCCTGATGGCGTGGTGGTCGAAAAACTCAACAAGGAGCCGCTGCTGGTCGAATACGGCAAGTCGTTCTTCCCGGTGTTGTTCATCGTGCTGGTGCTGCGTTCGTTCCTCGTGGAGCCGTTCCAGATTCCTTCCGGCTCGATGAAACCGACCCTGGACGTCGGCGACTTCATTCTGGTGAACAAGTTTTCCTACGGGATCCGCCTGCCGGTGATCGACAAGAAAATCATCGAAGTCGGTGATCCGCAGCGCGGCGATGTGATGGTGTTCCGCTACCCGAGCGACCCCAACGTCAACTACATCAAGCGTGTGGTCGGCTTGCCGGGTGACACGGTGCGCTACACCGCTGACAAGCGTCTTTTCGTCAATGGCGAATCGATTGCCGAGCAGATGGTCGGTGCCGAGCCAGGCACACTGGGCAGCGCTGAACTCTATAAAGAGAAGCTGGGCGCCGCCGAGCACCTGATCCGCAAGGAAATGAGCCGTTATCGCGCCACGCCGGACCGCTCGTGGACCGTGCCTGCCGGGCACTACTTCATGATGGGCGACAACCGCGACAACTCCAATGACAGCCGTTACTGGGATGATCCGAACATTCCCAAGAACCTGCTGGGCATGGTTCCCGACCAGAATATCGTCGGCAAGGCCTTTGCGGTCTGGATGAGCTGGCCGGAACCGAAACTCAGCCACCTGCCGAATTTCTCGCGGGTTGGCCTGATCAAATAATCACACACGGCGCTGTTGACCACAGCGCCGAATGCATTTCTGGAGCCGGCACAATCGGCTTCACAATCGCCAGGATTTAATTTTTGAACACAGCGTTAATTGTCCCAGGCCTGCGCCGCACCCCGGCGATGGCAGTGGAATCCAGCCACGAACTCAGCGTGGGTAAACCGTGAGCGTTTCTCTAAGCCGTCTCGAGCGCCAGCTCGGTTACACCTTCAAGGATCAGGAGCTGATGCTGCTGGCCCTCACGCACCGCAGTTTTGCCGGGCGCAACAACGAACGCCTGGAATTTCTCGGTGATGCCATCCTCAATTTCGTCGCCGGCGAGGCGTTGTTCGATCGCTTCCCGCTGGCTCGCGAAGGCCAGTTGTCGCGTTTGCGCGCACGCCTGGTAAAAGGTGAGACGCTGGCCGTACTGGCGCGCGGTTTCGACCTTGGCGATTACCTGCGACTGGGTTCGGGTGAGTTGAAAAGCGGTGGCTTCCGTCGCGAGTCGATCCTGGCCGATGCCCTCGAAGCGCTGATCGGTGCGATCTACCTCGATGCCGGCATGGACGTTGCCCGCGAACGTGTTCTGGCCTGGCTGGCCGGCGAGTTCGAAGGCCTGACGCTGGTCGACACCAACAAGGATCCGAAAACCCGTCTGCAGGAACATCTGCAGTCGCGCGGTTGCGAACTGCCGCGCTACGAAGTGGTGGATATCCAGGGCGAGCCGCACTGCCGAACCTTCTTCGTCGAATGCGAAGTGGTCTTACTGAATGAAAAAAGCCGAGGTCAGGGTGTGAGCCGTCGTATTGCCGAACAGGTAGCGGCCGCCGCAGCACTGATTGCCCTGGGCGTGGAGAATGGCAATGACTGATACAAACGCAACTCGCTGTGGCTACGTTGCCATCGTCGGCCGTCCCAACGTCGGCAAGTCGACGCTGCTCAACCACATCCTCGGCCAGAAGCTCGCGATCACCTCGCGCAAGCCGCAGACCACCCGCCACAACATGCTCGGGATCAAGACCGAAGGCGATGTGCAGGCGATTTACGTCGACACCCCCGGCATGCACAAGGGTGGCGAAAAAGCCCTGAACCGTTACATGAACAAAACCGCCTCGGCGGCGTTGAAAGACGTCGACGTGGTGATCTTCGTGGTCGACCGCACCAAGTGGACCGAAGAAGACCAGATGGTCCTCGAGCGTGTGCAATACGTCACCGGCCCGCTGATCGTCGCGCTGAACAAGACCGATCGCATCGAAGACAAGGCCGAGCTGATGCCGCACCTGAGCTGGTTGCAGGAGCAGTTGCCAAACGCCCAGATCATCCCGATCTCCGCGCAGCACGGGCATAACCTCGAGGCGCTGGAAAAGGTCATCGCCGACCACCTGCCGGAAAACGATCACTTCTTCCCGGAAGACCAGATCACCGACCGCAGCAGCCGCTTCCTCGCCGCTGAACTGGTGCGTGAGAAAATCATGCGTCAGATGGGCGCCGAGCTGCCGTACCAGATCACCGTCGAGATCGAAGAGTTCAAGCAGCAGGGCAAGACCCTGCACATCCACGCGTTAATCCTTGTCGAGCGTGACGGCCAGAAGAAAATCATCATTGGCGACAAGGGCGAGCGCATCAAGCGCATCGGCACCGAAGCGCGCAAGGACATGGAGCTGCTGTTCGACTCCAAGATCATGCTCAACCTGTGGGTCAAGGTGAAGGGCGGCTGGTCCGACGACGAGCGTGCGCTGCGTTCGCTGGGTTATGGCGATCTGTAAGCGCCGAACCTGAGAACACCGATACCCACTGTGGGAGCGAGCCTGCTCGCGATTGCGGACTGTCAGTCGACATCAATGTTGCCTGTCAGGGCCAAATCGCGAGCAGGCTCGCTCCCACAGTAGTTTTGGGTTGTGTATAAAACTGCGTTTGTTCATCGAGAACTCAATGTCGCAAAATCCGCCTCCCGCCCAACCCGCCTACGTCCTGCATTCGCGCGCCTATCGCGAAACCAGTGCGCTGGTCGACTTTCTCACGCCGCAGGGTCGGCTGCGGGCGGTGTTGCGCAGTGCGCGTGGCAAGGCCGGTACGCTGGCGCGGCCGTTCGTGGCGCTTGACGTCGAGTTTCGCGGCAAGGGCGAGTTGAAGAATGTCGGGCGCATGGAAAGCTCCGGGACGTCGGCGTGGCTCAATGGAGAGGCGCTATTCAGTGGCCTCTACCTCAACGAGCTGTTGATTCGTCTGCTGCCGGCCGAAGATCCGCATCCCGCGGTGTTCGATCACTACGCCGCGACCTTGCTCGCGCTTGCTGAAGGTCGGCCGCTGGAGCCATTGCTGCGTTCTTTCGAATGGCGCTTGCTCGACGACCTCGGCTACGGCTTTTCGCTGAATACCGATGTGCACGGCGAACCCATCGCCGAAGACGGTCTCTATCGTCTGCAAGTAGATGCCGGGCTTGAGCGAGTGTTTCTGCTGCAACCGGGCCTGTTCAACGGTGTTGAGCTGCTGGCCATGGCCGAAGCCGACTGGTCGGCCACCGGCGCGCTGTCAGCGGCCAAGCGTCTGATGCGTCAGGCCTTGGCGGTGCATCTGGGCGGTCGGCCGCTGGTAAGCCGCGAGCTGTTTCGCAAGCCCTGATATGCTGTGCGCCGAATTCTTCCCTTCAGGAGCGCACTCGTGACCAGCAGCAATCGCATTCTTCTCGGCGTGAACATCGACCACGTTGCCACCCTGCGTCAGGCTCGCGGCACTCGTTACCCGGACCCGGTCAAGGCAGCGCTGGATGCAGAAGAGGCGGGCGCCGATGGCATCACCGTGCACCTGCGCGAAGACCGCCGTCACATCCAGGAGCGCGACGTCCTGCTGCTCAAGGAGGTGCTGCAAACGCGAATGAACTTCGAAATGGGCGTCACCGAAGAAATGATGGCGTTCGCCGAGCGCATTCGCCCGGCGCACATCTGTCTGGTGCCGGAGACGCGCCAGGAACTGACCACTGAAGGTGGCCTGGATGTAGCGGGGCAGGAAGAACGCATCAGGGCAGCGGTCGAGCGGCTGTCGAAGATCGGCAGCGAAGTGTCGCTGTTCATCGATGCCGACGAGCGGCAGATTGCAGCCTCCAAACGCGTCGGCGCCCCCGCGATCGAATTGCACACCGGGCGTTACGCCGACGCTGAAACCCCGACGGAAGTGGCTGAAGAGCTCAAGCGTGTCGCCGATGGCGTAGCGTTCGGTCTGGCTCAGGGCTTGATCGTCAATGCCGGGCATGGCCTGCATTACCACAACGTCGAAGCCGTGGCGGCGATCAAAGGCATCAACGAACTGAACATCGGCCATGCGCTGGTGGCGCATGCGTTGTTTGTCGGGTTCAAGTCTGCTGTGTCCGAGATGAAAGCGTTGATTCTGGCTGCCGCCAAACACTAAGTCCCACCGCAATCCCCTGTAGGAGTGAGCCTGCTCGCGATAGCGCTGTGTCAGACACCATCACATTGGCTGACACACCGCTATCGCGAGCAGGCTCACTCCTACAATTGATATGTGGGGTTGGTTAGAGCGGGGCTGGCTCTTGCGCCGGCTTCGACTTGTCGATCCCCGGCACATGCAGATTGCCCTCGGCCACCTGATCGCCTTCGAGCTGCGGCTGGGTCACCCAGGTGAGGATGTCGTAGTAGCGACGGATGTTCGCCACGAAGTGCACCGGCTCGCCACCGCGGGCGTAGCCATAACGGGTCTTGCTGTACCACTGCTTCTGCGACAGGCGCGGCAGGATCTTCTTCACGTCCAGCCACTTGTCCGGGTTCAACCCTTCCTTGGCGGTCAGTTTGCGTGCGTCGTCGAGGTGGCCGCTGCCGACGTTATACGCCGCCAGCGCGAACCAGGTGCGGTCCGGCTCCTTGATCGAATCGTCGAGCTGATCCTTCATGTACGCCAGGTATTTGGCACCACCCATGATGCTTTGCTTGGGGTCGAGACGGTTGGACACGCCCATCGCCTGTGCAGTGTTCTGGGTCAGCATCATCAAGCCGCGCACACCGGTTTTCGAGGTGACGGTCGGTTGCCACAGCGATTCCTGATAACCGATCGCCGCCAACAGGCGCCAGTCGACTTTCTCTTTCTTCGCGTAATTCTTGAAGTGCTGTTCGTATTTCGGCAGACGCTGCTGCAAGTGCTGGGCGAAGGTCGTGGCGCCCATGTAGCCGAGCACGTCGACGTGGCCGTAATAACGATCCTTGAGCCGTTGCAGGGTGCCGTTTTTCTGCACCTTGTCGAGGTAGTCGTTGATTTCGTTGAGCAGGCTGTTGTCTTCGCCCGGCCCCACCGCCCAGCTCTGGCTGCGCGCATCGCCAAGGTCGAAGGCCACGCGAATGTTGGTGAAGTACACCTGATTCATTGCCACTTCGTTGGAGTCGACCAGGGTCAGATCGATCTGCCCTTCATCGACCATACGTAACAGATCGACTACCTCGACGGCGTCAGACTCTTCGTACTCGATGGCGGGAAATTTCTGTTTCAGCTCGGCCAGTTGTTCGGCGTGGGTGCTGCCCTTGAGCACCATGATCTTTTTGCCGACCAGATCACCGGGATCGGTTGGCCGCGACTGGCCGTTGCGGTAGATGATCTGCGGTGTCACTTCAAGGTAAGAGTGGGAGAACCGCACCTGCTTCTTGCGTTCATCACTGCTGACCAGACCGGCCGCAGCGAGCACCGGGCCATTGGGCTTGCCGATCTGGTTGAACAGGTCATCGAGGTTATCGGCGGTTTCGATCTTCAGTTCAACGCCCAAATCGTCGGCAAAACGCTTCACCAGCTCGTATTCGAAGCCGGTTTCACCGCTGCGATCCTGAAAGTAGGTGGCGGGGCTGTTACGGGTGATCACCCGCAGCACACCATCCTCCTTTACGCGCTCGAGGGTGTTGGGTTTATCAACACAGCCACTGAGCATCAGGAAGAGTCCGGTTGCGATCAGCCATTTGGCGTACCGCGGACGCAAAGCCGTTGGAAAAAACATCTGCGCAGTATACGCAAACGGCCACGGGCGCCATATCTCGACAGCACGGGAGGAGTCTGCTAAAGGTCACAAAATCGAGCGAAACCCCCTGAAAACGGGCGCAACAGGCTTTTTGTTACAGTAAAAATAAGCCGCTGTTACACGGGTGATTTACCTGACCCCGGAGGCAGAAACACACAACGGTATGCCAATGCAACCGTGCGTAGCGTTTCGGGTGATGTTGAGGGCGGTTTAGGCTAGAATGCACGGCCTCAAAGCACACCCCTTCCCGAGGCTGTCCCGAAGATGTTGATCCTGCGCGGCGCTCCTGCCCTTTCTGCCTTTCGCCACAGCAAACTCCTTGAGCAACTGAGCCAGAAGGTTCCAGCTGTCAGTGGCCTGTATGCTGAATTCGCTCACTTCGCCGAAGTCACCGGCGTCCTGACCGGCGACGAACAGCAGGTGCTTGCGCGCCTTCTGAAGTACGGCCCAAGTGTTCCGGTTCAAGAGCCGACCGGCCGTCTGTTTCTGGTGCTGCCGCGTTTCGGCACCATCTCGCCCTGGTCGAGCAAGGCCAGCGACATCGCCCGCAACTGCGGCCTGAGCAAGATTCAGCGTCTGGAGCGCGGTATCGCCTTCTATGTGGCTGGCCAGTTCAGCGAAGCCGAAGCGCAGTTGATCTCGGATGCCCTGCATGACCGCATGACCCAGATCGTGCTGGCCAACCTCGAGCAGGCCGCCGGTTTGTTCAGCCACGCCGAGCCGAAGCCGCTGACCGCGATCGATATCCTCGGTGGCGGCCGTGCCGCGCTGGAAAAGGCCAACACCGAGCTAGGCCTGGCCCTGGCCGAAGACGAGATCGACTATCTGGTCAACGCCTTCAACGGTTTGAAACGCAACCCGCACGACATCGAACTGATGATGTTCGCCCAGGCCAACTCCGAGCACTGCCGTCACAAGATCTTCAACGCCAGTTGGGACATCGACGGCCAGAACCAGGAAAAAAGCCTGTTCGGCATGATCAAGAACACCTATCAGATGCACAGCGAAGGCGTGCTGTCCGCTTATAAGGACAACGCTTCGGTGATCGTCGGCAACGTCGCCGGCCGCTTCTTCCCGAACCCTGAAACCCGCCAGTACGGCGCGGTGCAGGAGCCGGTGCACATTCTGATGAAGGTCGAAACACACAACCACCCGACCGCGATCGCCCCGTTCCCGGGCGCATCGACCGGTTCCGGCGGCGAAATTCGTGACGAAGGCGCTACCGGGCGTGGCGCCAAGCCAAAGGCCGGCCTGACCGGTTTCACCGTATCGAACCTGCAGATCCCCGGCTTCGAACAGCCATGGGAAGTGCCGTACGGCAAGCCTGAGCGCATCGTTACTGCACTGGACATCATGATCGAAGGCCCGCTCGGCGGCGCTGCGTTCAACAACGAATTCGGGCGTCCGGCCCTGACGGGCTACTTCCGTACCTTCGAACAATCGATCAGCACCCCGCACGGCGACGAAGTGCGCGGCTACCACAAGCCGATCATGCTCGCTGGCGGCATGGGCAACATCCGCGAAGAACACGTCAAGAAAGGCGAGATCGTTGTCGGCTCCAAGCTGATCGTGCTCGGCGGCCCGGCGATGTTGATCGGTCTGGGCGGCGGCGCGGCATCCTCGATGGCCACCGGCACCAGTTCGGCGGATCTGGATTTCGCTTCCGTACAGCGTGAAAACCCTGAGATGGAGCGTCGCTGCCAGGAAGTCATCGACCGTTGCTGGCAATTGGGTGACAAGAACCCGATCAGCTTCATCCACGATGTCGGCGCGGGCGGTCTGTCCAACGCCTTCCCGGAACTGGTCAACGACGGCGACCGCGGTGGCCGTTTCGAACTGCGCAACATTCCCAACGACGAACCGGGCATGGCCCCGCACGAAATCTGGTCGAACGAATCCCAGGAACGTTATGTTCTCGCGGTCGGCCCGGCTGATTTCGAGCGCTTCCAGGCGATCTGCGAACGCGAGCGTTGCCCGTTTGCCGTGGTCGGGGAAGCCACTGCCGAACCGCAACTGACCGTGACCGACAGCCACTTCGGCAACAACCCGGTGGACATGCCACTGGAAGTGTTGCTGGGCAAGGCCCCGCGCATGCACCGTTCGGTGGTTCGCGAAGCTGAATTGGGCGATGACTTCGATCCGTCGAACCTCGATATCACCGAGTCCATCGAACGCGTTCTGCATCACCCGGCCGTGGCGAGCAAGAGCTTCCTGATCACCATCGGCGACCGCACCATCACCGGCCTCGTCGCCCGTGACCAGATGGTCGGCCCATGGCAGGTGCCGGTGGCCGACGTTGCCGTGACTGCGACCAGTTTCGACGTCTATACCGGTGAAGCCATGGCGATGGGCGAGCGCACGCCGCTGGCTCTGCTGAACGCCCCGGCATCCGGCCGCATGGCGATTGGCGAAACCATCACCAACATTGCTGCCTCGCGCATCAACAAGCTTTCCGACATCAAACTGTCGGCGAACTGGATGTCTGCCGCTGGTCACCCGGGCGAAGACGCGCGTCTGTACGACACCGTGAAAGCGGTCGGCATGGAGCTGTGCCCTGAGCTGGGCATCACCATTCCGGTGGGCAAGGACTCGATGTCCATGGCCACCCGCTGGAACGATAACGGTGAAGAAAAAACCGTGACCTCGCCGATGTCGCTGATCGTGACCGGTTTCGCGCCAGTGGCTGACATCCGTCAGACCCTGACCCCGGAACTGCGCATGGACAAGGGCACCACCGACCTGATCCTGATCGACCTCGGTCGCGGGCAGAACCGCATGGGTGCTTCGATCCTCGCGCAAGTCCACGGCAAACTCGGCAAGCACGCGCCGGACGTCGATGACGCCGAAGACCTCAAAGCCTTCTTCGCGGTGATTCAGGGCCTCAACGCCGACGGTCACCTGCTGGCGTACCACGACCGTTCCGACGGCGGTCTGCTGACCTCCGTGGTGGAAATGGCCTTCGCCGGCCACTGCGGTCTGAGTCTGAACCTGGACAGCGTTGCCGAATCCGCCGCGGAAATCGCCGGTATCCTGTTCAACGAAGAACTGGGTGCGGTCATCCAGGTGCGTCAGGACGCCACGCCGGACATCCTCGCGCAGTTCAGCGCTGCCGGCCTGGGTGACTGCGTGTCGGTGATCGGTCAGCCGATCAACAACGGTCAGATCAACATCACCTTCAACGGTGACACCGTGTTCGAAGGTCAGCGTCGTCTGCTGCAGCGTCAGTGGGCCGAGACCAGCTACCAGATCCAGCGTCTGCGCGACAACGCCGAGTGCGCCGAGCAGGAATTCGACGTACTGCTGGAAGAAGACAATCCGGGCCTGAGCGTCAAGCTCAGCTACGACGTCAACCAGGACATCGCCGCGCCGTACATCAAGAAGGGCATTCGTCCACAGGTGGCGGTGCTGCGTGAGCAGGGCGTCAACGGTCAGGTGGAAATGGCCGCCGCGTTCGACCGCGCCGGTTTCAGCGCGATCGACGTGCACATGAGCGACATTCTCGCCGGCCGTGTCGACCTCAACGAGTTCAAAGGCCTGGTGGCCTGCGGTGGTTTCTCCTACGGCGACGTCCTCGGCGCCGGTGAAGGCTGGGCCAAGTCGGCGCTGTTCAACAGCCGTGCCCGCGATGCGTTCCAGGGCTTCTTCGAGCGCAACGACAGCTTCACCCTCGGCGTGTGCAACGGTTGCCAGATGATGTCCAACCTGCACGAGCTGATTCCGGGCAGCGAGTTCTGGCCGCACTTCGTGCGCAACCGCTCCGAGCAGTTCGAAGCGCGCGTGGCGATGGTGCAGATCCAGGAGTCGAACTCGATCTTCCTGCAGGGCATGGCCGGTTCGCGCATGCCGATCGCTATCGCACACGGTGAGGGGCATGCCGAGTTCGCCAGCGAAGAAGCACTGCTGGAAGCCGATCTGTCCGGTTGCGTGGCGATGCGTTTCGTCGACAACCATGGCAAAGTCACCGAGCGTTATCCGGCTAACCCGAACGGCTCGCCGCGCGGGATCACCGGCCTCACCAGCCGTGACGGCCGCGTGACGATCATGATGCCGCACCCTGAGCGGGTATTCCGCGCGGTGCAGAACTCGTGGCGCTCGGAAGACTGGAACGAAGATGCACCCTGGATGCGTATGTTCCGTAATGCGCGCGTTTGGGTTAATTAAGGCCTGTGTACAAGCTCGCGTTTTTCGTTCCCGACAGTCATGTCGAGGTGGTCAAGGGCGCTGTGTTCGCTGCCGGTGGCGGGCGGATCGGTGACTATGACCACTGTGCATGGCAAGTGCTTGGCTCTGGTCAGTTTCGGCCGTTGGATGGCAGTCAGCCGTTCATTGGCGAGGCGGGGCAGGTTGAGCGGGTCGAGGAATGGAAGGTTGAGCTGGTCGTTGCGGATGATTTGATTGTTGCCGTTGTGGCAGCGTTGAAGTTGAGTCATCCGTATGAGACGCCGGCTTATGAGGTGTGGCGGCTGGAGGATTTCTGATCTTTCTGGCGGCTGAAACGGGAAACCCGCAGATGAGCGATCGTCTGCGGGTTTTTTGTTGGCCCCGATTTTATGGATGGATTCATTTCGCTGTGGGAGCCAGCCTGCTGGCGATGGCTCTCTTTCAGGCGCTGAATTTTTGATCAGGTACATATCCGTTGCTGCGGTCACGGCGGCTTACGGTTTCGCCTGACGGCGACTCACTTTTTTTACAAACGCCTAAAAAAAGTAAGCAAAAAAACGCTTGCTCCTACGTTCGGCCCTCGCAGGCTCGGGTCCCTTCTCTCCGGGACCGATCCGGGCGCAGCGGCTACGGTTTGCTTCGCTGCACCTCCTTCCGCTGTGTACGACTTCGTCGTACGGTCGCTGCGCTCCCACCCCCCGGATCAATCCCTCCGCTCAGCCTTCCGACGTCGCCGGTGGATCAAGATCACAGCAGGCGAGCTGACACTCGACCTACGGTTGCCCACGATCCTTGTGGGAGCTTGCCTGCATGCGATGGCGGCCTGACAGTCGATAACTGGAAATCGGCCGTATCCATTAAAATCTGTGAAGGGTCGTATGCCCGCGATCTTGCAGCTCCAGGTTGAGAAGCTGGCTGGTCGGTTATGGCGTCTTGAATTCTTCAAAACTGATGAATCCATCCTTATCTTTATTCATATAATTCCACAAATCTTCAAGAGTTTTTTCTGAAAACTCTTTAAATGCTTCTTGGTATTCATTGAACGAGATATTGCCGTCGCTGTCGGCGTCTAGTTTTTTAAATTTTTCTATCAAGTTTTGCTGGAATTCAGCATCGGTCATTTTGTTTGCCACTTCGCAGTCGTCCCTTAAAAACAGAAAAAATTGAGGCTCATAACGTCCAATCTTCCGATCAGGTCAACGTAGTGATGCCCATTGCGAAGGTCAACTGTCAGACCTGACAGTTGACATAACCGGTAATGAAGAGTGCGCGAAGCAGAACTCCGTATTCCCCGAGCGTTGTCTGCCGCAACCACTGGGCTTACAAATCCAGTGGTTTCCTCATCTCGCAGCGTTACTTCACCTGCGTCAACTTCACGTCTTTTTCAAGCATCTCGACCAGCGTGCGCAGATATTTAAACCCCTGATCTTTCTTCTCCCAGCGATCGATGAACAACAAGCCTTTGTCATTCACCTGGATCGGCGTGACAACGATGTCGCCGGTCTTGGATTTATGCACCAGGCGGGCTCCGCTCGAGCCTTCGTATTCGATCAAGAACAAACCGGGTTGGGTCAATTTGCTGCGGCTGACAGCTGGCGTCGCGGCTGGCTTTTTCTTTCCGGCTACAGCCACTTCCATAAGGAAATCGCTTCGCAGACCTTGATAGGTGGTTCCGCGCTTTTCAGCTACATTGGCGACGATTTCGCCTGTGCCGCGGTGAATATCTCTGGCGAGCTCAGTGGTGGTGTCGCGTACGTGCAGGCTGGCAGCCGACAATGTGTCTGCCAGGCCCGGCACGCCGAGATTGTAATTGGTGTGCGCATTGCCAATGAGCGCTACCCATTTGTGCGGCCCGTTCGCCAGTTGGTCGGCCTCGATCACTTGGGTCGCGAAATAGCTGAACATCTCGTTTCGCGAAAGATCTTCATCCGACAGGCCCTTGAGGTGATAAGAGGCCGTGCAATCGAGCGCTTTGATGCGGATATTGTATTTCGCCGCTGCCTGACAGACCTCAGTGTACGTATCGTTACCCTCATAGCCCCGCATATGCCCGAGGTCCTGACGGCGCAGATAGGCTTTGAGCCTGTCCGGCATACGCTGGGTCTGTAGAAAAATATTCAGATCGGCCTGATGCAAATCGGTCAATACATGCTCCATGTAAAGCGTATCGTAACCGGCTTGTTTGAGTGACTTCATATGCTTTTTCAGCAGCGCTTTGCTCGATACATCCCCATGGGCTTCGCCGATCAGCAGGTTCAGGCGCCGCTCGGACAATTGTTGTAGAAAAGCGTCGAATGTGATGTCCGACGTGAGCGATGGCAGGATCGGCGCGTCGGGAGGGATGTAATCGGTAAACGTGTCCCTGGCCTTTTTCTCCAGACGCTTGCGGCTGGCAATGAAGGCGTCGTAGGCCACTTGCTCACTTGCAGGCACCGGGCGGTACCTGGAATCCATGGAGTAGGGTTTATGCAGCATTTGCGCAATGTCGTCACGCAGTGACGAGGCAACGTCGTAGTCGCTGAAGTGATCAACCACGGCGGCAGTTTCAGCGGGCTTCGAGACCGGTTGTGGAGCTTTGTATGCGGTCGGTGTCTGTACAAGGTAGTCACCCTTCGCCGCCGCATCGCCGGCGATTGAACCTTGCGAATCCAGTCCGACACGCTGGGGTAGGTACAGGTCGATGTCCTCAACCCTCACCGCAATGGCATCGTGAAGATCAGCCAGGCCTGGCGTGTTGTCGAAGGTGCCCATGCGTGATTGTTCTGTGAGAACAATCCAGCGCCCTTCGGTTGCATCGGCGATATCGGCGGACAGTGTCTTGTGCGAATAGAAATTCCTGGTGCTGTTGCTGCGAGGGGTCAATGGCGAGATGTCGGCCATCACCATGGCGTGTTCCAGCTGATAACTGGTCGAGGCGTCCAGTGCATGGATCGTCAAACCTTTTTCCCGAGCTGTACGCACCAGTGCCAGATACGAATAGGGCGCGTCCTTCCCATGTCCCAGCGCGCGGTCAACCGCTTTGAGATGGTCTTTGATGTGTTTCCAGGTTCCGCCCTTGTTCATCTTCGCCAGCTTGGGATAGAACACATCCCCTGCCAGATACTCGACGTAAAGACGTTTGAATCCATTTGCAACGAGTACGTCCATCTGATCGATCAGCATTTGTTTGCTGGCGATAGAACCGGGCTGGGCGCCGATCACCAGGTTTTTGCCTTTGAATGCGTCGCTGGCGATCAACTGTGCAGGTGACAGATCGGCGGCAACTGCCGGGACGTCGGCGCGAGCGGGCAGGGGGGCGAGTTCGGCGAAATGCCGGGTGGCATCAGTGGTGAGTTTTTCGACCTGTTGCAGGTAGGCGGTGCGTGTCGAGGCGAGTTTATCCGCTGCACCGACCATGATTGCATGGGGGCTGGAGCCCATGTAGTCCTGCTGGCGCAGGATGATGTCCTCCCGGGTCTGCGGATTCATCACTAGTTCGACGCGCTGGCGGTATTTGTCCGCCACGCCATAATCCTTGTGCGGGCCGGGGGTCTCTGGCACGGCATCGTACTTGGGCGCGCCGCCGGCCACGCCGCTGCGTACCATCACGCCGTCTGCATTGGGCACCACCAGGATGCCGGTCGAGACGAGGTCCGGAGAGTCCGGCTGGTGTCGATAAAGCAGGTAACGCCCGAGGGCGTCGGGATTGTTCCCCGTATTGAACAATTGACCTCTGAACACCACCACACGCATGTCGTCCCACTGGGGTTGGGGGGCAACCTGATCGATCAGTGTCACGAGATTCTGCTGTTCTTCGGCGGCACTGGCGAGCGCTTGGCGCAACGGCCGGTTCACCGGTTTGAGTGAACGCAAGGCGGGGCGCAAATCGGTCAGCACCGCGCCGGTACTGTTGAACAAATAACCGAGAAAATGCCGAAAGGCTTCGCTATTGTTGCCTTGGCGATACGCATGCAGGGCGAGCATCGCGTCCTTGAAGGCCAGCAGCAGGCCGGTGCTCAAACTGAGTAGCGGGAACGGCGCGGTGGCAATTGCGGCGAGCCATTCGACACTGGTCCAGACCAGCCCGGCGATCATCTCGGTGCGACTGGTGGTGGTGGCATTGACGTTGTCGATCCGCCGTTGCAGCTTCATGTTGTACAGCGCTGCGCGCAAATCACTGACGGCAGCAGTGGCGGGTGTTGAATCGTAGAGAGCCGGGCTGGGTGTGGTTTTGTTGAGGTCCTTGGGCAGTTGTTTTTTAGCGTTTTCCAGGAACGTACGCACTCGCGTCTGAGCACTCACGCCCACCCGGGATGTGAGGTATTCGATCATCCCGGCCTGCTGCTGGAGCAGGTAGTTGAACAGCCGCGCTTCACGAAACCTGACACCGTCGGGCGCGTCCGGTGTATAGAGCAAAACCGGGTTCTCGGCATGGCTGAACAGCCACGCGTCCATGACCCATTCGCCGTCGATCATCAACCGGTGGATTGGGTATTTCGTGCGAGTGTCGCCAGACGTTTCGTCCATGCTGGTAATGCTTTGCTCCAGCCATTGCAGATCGCTTTGGGCGATATGGCCTTGCAGTTGGCATTCCAGCGCGGCGCTTTTCAACTGACGCTGAGTGATTGCCAGTGTTGCGTTGCGTCTGAACTCGTAGCCTTCGCTGGTCGAACCTTGCAGTTCTTTCTTGACCTTGTTGGTGTAGCGCTCTCCGATCCATACGCCGGTGACCGAGCGCGCCACATTCTGCGCGGTCAGGCTGCTGACATCGACGCCCGACGGGCCTTTGAAGCGCGCCGAACGAGAGAATTTTGCATCGAGAAAACCCACGCCATCGGCATAACCGTCGCGATACAGCTGTGTGTAAGACAGTGGTTTCGGGGTCAATGCGGGCACGATGGACATCGGCGAATAAGCCCAGACAGTATCCGGGTCGACATCGTTGGCCGCGCGCTTGAGCAGGCGGTTCAGACTGGCCTTCGCTTGCTGGTGGACGTAGTCATCAAAAGTCGGGAACTGGCTACCGGACAAGGCGTGCTGGTTGAATGCGAGCAAAGCGCCTTCGGCCTCTTCGCTCAGGGTCGCCAGCTTTCTGCGATTGGCCGCGGTGGTCGAGCGATACCACAGTGGCGTGCTGAAGTCGTAGTCATCAACGCGCGTAGCGAGCACGTGTTCGGCCATCGCTTTGAGGCAAGCAAGGTGGTCGCCACAGTTATCGAAAGTGACCTTCTGGTGCTCCAGCGCTTGCGGCTTGAAATTCAGGCCCGCCAGTACCTTGCGCAGCGTCGGGCGAAAGCGCATCGGTGCGCGGCTGATCAGGTAGCCCGCCATGCTCTCGGCGCTATCGCTGTGCTTCGCCCATCCGAGCAGATGGCTCTGGCATTCACGTTCACTGCCGAAGGCCTGAAACTGTTGCTCGCGAGGGGCCTGTGGCGTGCACAGCAAGATACGCTTGATGGCGCCGCTGGCGTCGCTCTGGCGCAGAATCCACAGATCCTGCAACTGTGCTCCGTGCAGCGACAGGGTGGCGGCGCGCAAGTGCGGATCGCTGCCGCTGCGCAAACGCTCGATCAACGGCAAATCACTCTCGAGCAGATGCCCTTGCAGCACCGCCGTATGAGCGAGGGCGACGATACGTTGATCAAGCATGCGCTCAAGCGCAGGTTTTGTCGCGGCTGCGGCGTGCATGTCTTTTTGCAGGCCATTGAAGTCGATGCGCGGTTGCAGGCTTATCGCTTGTTTGACCAGCCATGCCGACGTCAGGTCAGCGTGGTCTGGCGACAAAGGTTCGCCGTCATAGGTGAGGGTGGTGTAGCTCAGAAACTCCGAACCCGGCAGTTCATCACCCGTGTGTGGGCCGCGCAGGGACAGGTCGAGCAGATTGCCTTTATGCACATAAACACCGTAGCCCGGCACCCGCCGGTCAGTGCTGATCTGCAGTTTTTCCGGTTCGAGATCGTCGATTTCAAGATCATCGCTTAGACGTTCCAGCCATTGCTGACGAGCCAGGGCCATCAGGGTACCCACGGGCTCCATCAGCTCCAGCAAGTGCTGGCGCGCCTGCTGGTAGTTGCTCAAGTGCTGCGCCAGTTCGAGCTGTTTTGCACTGCTGGCGCTGCGGTACCAGTCCGGTGCGCTGTAGCGCAAATGGCGTTCGAACAGGGTTTGTGCGCGCAACTCCAGACGTGGCGTCAGATCCGGCAGGGCGGCGGCGATCGCTTTATCGAGCGCGGCGAGCAACAGCGTGGGGTTTTCCTGCGGGTTATCGGCGAAGCTCAAGGCACGCTCGATATCCTGCGTACGTTTTTCGATCAGCGCGTCATAGGTGTGTTCGACCAGAGGTTTGCTGTCGATGGGTGCGAGCGACAGTGGCCAGATCCCTGCAGCGCCGACGCCGTGGTAGCGCGTCGGCAGCATTTGCATGAACTCGTCGCGGCTGCTGCGCTGCTTCAGCGACGCACGCAGGTGGGCGTCGAGATCGGTCAAGGAATTGAAGAATTCAATACCTCGTGCGGGAGTGAACAGCACGGCGTAGCCGACGCTCTGGTCGGTCAGCAAATCGCTGACTCGCGGGCTGTCCTTTTCCGTAACGATAAAGGCGCCGGCCAGCTCGACTGTGGCGTCTTGATAACTGAATTGCAGTGCGTAAATGGCGGGGCGCAGCATCGGTCCCAGGTCGAGTTGGTTCAGCAGTTCGCCGGCCTGCGGGTGGAGCAGGCGATCGCTGACGGCTTGCCGTGCTTCGTGGCCGATGGCGGTGAATCCGGCATCGTAGTTGATGAAGGTTTTCGCAGGTCGGCCGTCGATCCGGTCGGTCGCGTCCATGTTGAGCAGTTGGGTGTTGAGTCTGATTTTCAGCGTCGCGATGAGCTGCTTGCCGGGGGTGTTTTGCAGGTCGCTGGTTGCCAGCGTCTGGTAGAGCGCGCGGCTGCGTTGCAGGTAGCCGGTGCGGTAGGTTTTCAGCTGCTCGTTGAGCTTTTTCAGGTAGGTCTGTTCGGTGCTCGGTTTTTCTTCGGGTAGCAATGGACTGGGTATCTGAAACAGATAATCGCCGATCTGGTTGAGGTCACTTTTGACCTCTTCGGGGGTAGGTGCTGTGGGCGTGCTCATGGGCACTTTCTCCAGGCTGGGATGAGAGCCCAGCATGGCGAGGGGAGGGTTTTGCGAGGTGGTATCTATTTATGCCGTGGGTTGTCAGGCCTGCTCGCGAGCACGCCTGACAACCACGTTGCAGGATCAGGCCTGCGCAGTGACTGGCGTGCGACTGACCAAACCCTTGATCGCCACACTCAAACTAGTGGCCTTGTCCCCCACCAGCAAATGCCAGACTCCGCTCTCCAGCTGGCTGACGCCCAGGCACCCCAGCGCTTTCAGTTGCGCCTCGGACAACGCTTCGCCATCGGCCAGTTGCAGGCGAATCCGCGTCAGGGCGATGCAGTCGAGCTGCTGAATATTCTCGCCACCGCCCAATGCCTTCAGCCATTGCTGCGCCTCAGCACTGGCGATTTGCAACGTTTTCGGCTCATCGACAACCGCCGTCGGCGAGGTGATCGAAGCGCGACCCAACGTCGACAGGGCCAGGCGAATCTCATCGGCAATGCTGTCAGCCAGCGGCCCGACCACCACCTGCAAACTGCCGCCCTTGCCGGGACGAACCACGGCCATCGCGCCGAGTGCTTTCAACTCGCTATCCAACGCCTTGTTGCGATCGACCATTTCCAGGCGCAACCGTGTGGTGCAAGCACCCACCGTCAGCAGGTTCTCGGCGCCGCCCAAGGCCTTGATATAGGCACTGGCGCGCTCGTTGTCCGTGAGTACGGCTTTCTCTGCGACCGCCACATCCTCGCGCCCCGGTGTTTTCAGATTGAAACGACGGATGCAGAAATCGAAAACACAGTAATAAATGACCGCATAAGCCAGCCCGACCGGAATCACCAGCCAGCCATTGGTCGACTTGCCCCAGCCGAGAATCATGTCGATGAAGCCACCGGAAAAGGTGAAGCCCAGATGAATGTTCAGGCCGTTGGTGATCGCCATCGACAGCCCGGTCAGCAGTGCATGCAGGAGGAAGAGCAACGGCGCGAGAAACATGAAAGCGAATTCGATCGGCTCGGTGACCCCGGTCAAAAACGAGGTCAGGGCCATCGACAGGAAAATCCCGCCCATGACCTTGCGCCGCTCCGGCAGGGCGTTGCGATACATCGCCAGGCACGCCGCCGGCAGGCCGAAGATCATCATCGGGAACATGCCGGTCATGAACTGGCCGCCCTTCGGATCGCCGGCGAAATAGCGCGACAGATCGCCCGTCACCAGCGCGCCGGTGCTCGGGTCGGTGAAGTTGCCGAAGACGAACCACGCCATGTTGTTGAGGATGTGGTGCAGACCGGTGACGATCAGCAGGCGGTTGAACACGCCGAACACGAACGCGCCGATACTGCCGCTTTCCATCATCAACGCGCCGAACGCGTTGATGCCGTGCTGGATCGGCGGCCAGATGTAGCCGAACAGCACGCCCAGCCCGACGGCGGCGAACCCGGTGACGATCGGCACGAAACGCCGCCCGCCGAAGAACGCCAGATACTCCGGCAACTTGATGTCCTTGAAGCGGTTGTACAGCGCACCGGCCATCAGACCGCTGACGATGCCGGCGAGCATGCCCATGTTGATGGTCGAATCGAGCACCTTCAGGGTCGAGATCATCACCAGATAACCGATCACCCCGGCCAGACCCGCCGTGCCGTTGTTGTCCCTGGCGAAACCGACCGCGATGCCGATGGCGAAGATCATCGCCAGGTTGGCGAAGATCACCTGCCCGGCGTCATGAATGATGGCGATGTTCAACAGGTCGGTATCGCCCAGGCGCAGCAACAGGCCGGCGATCGGCAGGATCGCGATCGGCAGCATCAGCGCGCGGCCGAGGCGTTGCAGGCCTTCGATGAAGAGTTGGTACATGCGGGTTCTCCTGCTCTGTGGACAGAGCTTGTTGTTAGGGCAGCGGCCAGTGCTGCTGGCAGGCGTGACGCACGGCGGCGGCGCTGCCGAGCTTGAGCAGGTCGTGGCTGAGGCGCTGGCATTCGGCTTCGTGCAACTGACGCACGCGGTCCTTGATTTCACCGATCTGCACCGGGCTGACCGACAGTTCGGTCACGCCCAGACCGATCAGCACCGGCGTTGCCAGCGGATCGGAGGCGAGGGCGCCGCAGACGCCGACCCAGCGTTTGTGCACTGCCGCACCGGCGCAGGTCATGGCGATCAGCCGCAGTAGCGCCGGATGCAGGGCATCGACGCGCGCCGCCAGACCGGCGTGGTCGCGGTCCATTGCCAGCGTGTATTGCGACAGGTCGTTGGTGCCGATCGAGAGGAAGTCGGCGTGCTCGGCCAGTTGTTCGGCTTGCAGCGCAGCCGCGGGCACTTCGATCATCACGCCGATTTCCGGGCGCTCAGTGATGCTCAGCTCCACGCACAAGGCATCGACCTGCTGACGAATCTGCAGCAGCTCATCCACTTCGGTGACCATCGGCAACAGGATCCGGCAGCGGTGCAACGGGCGGACTTGCAGCAGCGCACGCAATTGCTGATCAAGAATTTCCGGGCGCGCCTGCGCCAGACGAATGCCGCGCAGGCCGAGCACCGGGTTGGCTTCGGCGGGCAGCGGCAAATAGTCGAGTTGCTTGTCGCCGCCGACGTCGATGGTGCGGATGATCACCGACTTGTCGCCCATCGCATCGAGCACCGCTTGATAAGCGGCGCG
Organism: Pseudomonas sp. R1-1; assembly: GCF_051132135.1. Lineage (NCBI taxonomy): Bacteria > Pseudomonadati > Pseudomonadota > Gammaproteobacteria > Pseudomonadales > Pseudomonadaceae > Pseudomonas > Pseudomonas sp. R1-1. The sequence continues at coordinate 5,040,236 of NZ_CP071663.1, read as the reverse complement.
CTGTTCCTCGACATCGGGCGCAGTCTGACGATCGACGAACAGAAACTCGGTGCGCAGCAGACCGACGCCATCGGCGCCGTTGGCGAAGGCGTCTGCGGCTTCGCTGCCGGAGGCGACGTTGGCGACCACTTCGATGGCCACGCCATTGCGCGTTTCGGCCGGCAAGTGAGCCTTGGCCTGTTGCGCGTCGCGACGCTGCTGGCGCTCGATTTGTGCGTGCTGCACATCGGCCAGGCGCTCGTTGTTCGGCGCCAGTTCGAGGCGACCGCCATCGGCATCCAGCACCACCGCCTGGCCTTGCGCCTGATCGAGCAAGGCCGAACCCAGTGCGACCACGCACGGCAGGCCTTTGCCGCGAGCGAGGATCGCCACATGTGAGGTTGCGCCGCCCTCGGCCATGCACAACCCGGCGACCCCTTGCGCGCTGAGTTGCAGCAGGTCCGACGGGGTCAGTTCATGCGCGGCGACAATCGCAGCGGCCGGTACATCGTAATGCCAGGCCTCGCCGAGCAGGGCGCGCAGCACTCGCTGCTTGAGGTCGCGCAAGTCATTGGCGCGCTCGGCCAGCAATGGGCTGCCGGTGCGTTGGAGCATGTCGCATTGCGCGTCGATCGACTGACTCCAGGCGTGAGTCGCCGCGCGGCCTTGCTGGATCAATTGCTCTGCGGCGTCGAGCAGTGCCGGGTCTTCAAGCAGGGCCATGTGCGCGGCGAAGATCGCTTCTTCGTCGGCATTCCTATGCTTTTTCGCCTGGGCGAGGGTGGCGGCGATGTCGCTGCGCACCGCATCCAATGCCGCATCGAGAGCCGGTTGTTGCTGCGCCGGATCGTGGTTGCCCGCATCCGCCGGCAAGCTGATCGCGTTCAAGCGAAACAACGGCCCGGCGACCAGCCCCGGCGCCGCGCAGACACCGTGCAACACACCCGCCTCGGCCGGGCGTTTCGGTGGCGCTGTGCGCACTGGCGCTGGCGCGTGATGATCGTCGGGCAGCGCGGTTGCCAATGCGCTGAGCAAGGCTTGCAGCGCCGCTTCGGCATCCGCGCCCTGACAGCTGACCTGGACCTCGTCCTGCTCGCCAATCGCCAGACCCATCAGGCCGATCAGGCTGTTGCACGGCGCCGATTTACCGGCGAAGTGCAGCTGAGACTGACTGTTGAAACCCTGCGCAGTCTGGCGGATCAGCGCCGCCGGACGCGCATGCAGTCCACCGCGATGGGCCACGCGCACCTGTCCGCGAACCTCGGGGCCAGCGCTGGCTTCAACATTTGCCACCGAACCGTTGCGCGCGACGATGTGCAGCAACTGCTCGCCGACCTTCACCGCTTTGAGCGTGATCGGCCGCACCTGAAAGTCGTGGCTGTTGGTCAGGATCAGCAGGCTGACCAGACTTTTGCAGCGCTGGCCGACCTGGTCCTGATCGTAGCGCAACAACGGCTGGCCGAGGCTGACCCGCTGATTTTCGCTGACCAGCATCGAGAAGCCGGCACCGTTCAACTCAACGGTATCGAGGCCCAGGTGCAGAAGAATCTCGGCACCGTTGTCAGCGCGTACAGTAACGGCGTGAGCGGTGCGCGCGACGTGGATGATCTCTCCGGCGCACGGCGAGTACAGCGTGTCGTTGAGCGGATCGATGGCGATGCCGTCGCCCATCGCGCCGCTGGCGAACACCGCGTCCGGGACTTTGGCGAGCGTCAGCACCGGGCCGCTGAGCGGGGCGCTGAGGGTCAGCTCTTTATTGTTGTTGTGCATGGCTCGGTCTCATCAGGTGTGCAGTCAGGGGCATTCAGTGGGTGCGGGTCACTTTGCTCAAGTGGCGCGGCTGATCCGGGTCCATGCCTCGGGCCACGGCGAGGCCAGCGGCCATAACGTAGAAGCTCTGGATCGCCAGGATCGGATCAAGGGCCGGGTGTTCTGCGCGGCTCAGGGTCAGGTCACGCTCGGCCACGTCAACCGGGGCGGCCAGCAACACGCGGGCGCCGCGCTGGCGCATTTCTGCCGCGAGGCTCAACAGCCCGGCCTGTTCTGCACCGCGCGGGGCGAATACCAGCAGCGGATAATGTTCGTCGATCAGCGCCATCGGGCCGTGACGGACTTCGGCGCTGCTGAAGGCTTCGGCCTGAATCGCCGAGGTTTCCTTGAACTTCAGCGCCGCTTCCTGGGCGATGGCGAAACCGGCGCCACGGCCGATGACCATTAGCCGCTGGCAGTCGCGCAGCGCGTCGATGGCGGCGCTCCAGTCCTGGGTCGCGGCTTCGCGTAGTCCTTCCGGCAGGGCGTTGTGTGCCTGCAACAGTTCGTCGTCTTCTTTCCAGTGCGCGACCAGACGGGCGCTGGCGCTGAGGGTGGCGATGAAACTTTTGGTCGCGGCGACACTGCTTTCGGTGCCGGCGAGCAGCGGCACGCTGAATTCACACGCCGCTTCCAACGGCGAGTCGGCGGCGTTGACCATCGACACGCTCAACGCGCCACGTTTGCGCAACAGGCGCAGGCTGTTGACCAGGTCCGGGCTTTGACCCGACTGGGAAAAGGCGAACGCGACCTGACCGCTGACCTTCAATGGCGCCTGCTGCATGGTTACCACCGACATCGGCAACGACGCCACCGGTACGCCCAATTGCTGCATGGTCAGGTAGGCGAAATAGCTCGCCGCGTGGTCGGAGCTGCCCCGGGCCACCGTCATTGCCACTTGCGGCGGCTGACGGCGCAGACGCCCGGCGATCTCGATCAATTGCGGGTCGAGTTGTTGCAACTGGGCGTGCACGGCCTCGAACGAGGACAGCGCCTCCTCAAGCATTTTTGAAGTCAATGTCTTCTCCTTCGACCATGACAGCGGTCAGTGTGAGTGAGCGATCGAGCCGCACGCAGTCGGCCCAGGCGCCGGGGGCGAGGCGCCCGCGTTCGTTGAGGCCGAGGTAATCGGCGGGGAATTGCGACAGGCGCTGCGAGGCTTCGCTGATCGGCAGACCGATCTTCACCAGATTGCGCAGGGCCTGATCCATGGTCAGCGTGCTGCCGGCCAGGGTGCCGTCGGGCAGGCGCACACCGCCCAGGCATTTGGTCACGGTGTGGCTGCCGAGCTTGTATTCACCGTCGGGCATGCCGGCGGCGGCAGTCGAATCGGTGACGCAGTACAGGCACGGGATCGAACGCAACGCCACGCGGATCGCACCGGGGTGGACATGCAGCAAATCCGGGATCAGCTCGGCGTACTGCGCGTGGGCCAGCGCCGCGCCGACGATCCCCGGTTCGCGGTGATGCAGCGGGCTCATGGCGTTGTACAAATGTGTAAAGCTGGTGGCGCCGGCATTCAGCGCGGTAACGCCTTCTTCGTAGCTGCCGAGGGTGTGGCCGATCTGCATGCGGATACCGCGGCTGCTCAGCTCACGGATCAACTCGTCATGACCGGCGATTTCCGGCGCGATGGTGATCACCCTAATCGGCGCCAGTGCCAGGTATTCCTCAACTTCGGCCATCAACGCGGTGTGGGCGAAGTTCGGTTGCGCGCCGAGTTTGCCGGGATTGATGTACGGGCCTTCGAGGTGGACGCCGAGGACCCGCGCGGCGCCTTTCGGACGCTGCTCACAGAATTCTCCTACCTCTTTCAGAACGCTGGAAATCTCGGCACTCGGCGCGGTCATGGTCGTAGCCAGCAGCGATGTAGTGCCGAAACGCACGTGGGTTTTGCTGATGGTCTCGAAGGCGCTGGCGCCTTCCATGATGTCTTTGCCGCCGCCGCCGTGGACGTGCAGGTCGATGAACCCCGGCAGCAAGTACGGCAGGTCGTTATCGGCTGGGTCGCAGGGCTCGCCTTCGATCGCCACGATTTTGCCGTGGGCGTGGATCAGCCGGCCGCGAATCCAGCCGTCAGCGGTGAGGATGTTGTCTTCGGACATGATGTTTTCTCGGGTTCCGGCGCCGCTCTCAGCGGCGCAGCTCTGCGACAAAGTCGTAGTAGTCGTTGCGGCAATAGGTGTCGGTGACTTCGATCGGCGTGTTGTCTTCCAGATAACCGACCCGGGTCATCAGCAGCATGGCGGTGCCGGGGGCGATGCCGACCAGCGCGGCGAATTCGTCCGAGGCATTGATCGCCTGGATGTGCTGCAAGGCGCGGACGATCGGTTTGCCGATGCCGTCGAGGTATTCGTAAAGCGAATCGCCCACCGCTTGCGGCTTGGGCATGATCGAGGCGGGCAGGGTGCTCATCTCGATGGCCATCACCGTGTCGTCGGCTTTGCGCAGACGCTTCATGCGCGCCACCTTGTCGTTCGGCGACAGGCCGAGGCGGATCAGTTCTTCGTGGGTCGGCAGGGTGATTTCGCGCTCCAGCCAGTGCGAGCTGGGGACGAAGCCCTTGAGGCGGAGCATTTCGCTGAAACCGGAAAGCCGCGACAGCGGTTGTTCCAGGCGCGGTGTGATGAACGTGCCGGAACCTTGCAGACGGCGGATCAGGCCTTGCTCGAGCAGGACTTCCAGCGCCTTGCGTGCAGTCACTCGGGAAATCCCTAGCCCTTCACTGAGATTGCGCTCCGAGGGCATTGCCTGTTCGGCTTTCCATTGCCCGGCATGGATCGCCGCTTCCAGATTGCGCGCCAGTTGCAGGTACAGCGGCGTCGGCTGGGCGTCATCGGGGCGTAGGGCGTGGAGATCGTTCATGTAGGGCATTTCCGGCGCTGATATAGGATTGTTGTCGCTCGGTAGTCGGGCGAAAACTAATACCACTTGCATACCATGTCAACGCAGGGAAAAGCCGGTTTTAACGGTTGCCGGGGCCTTGGCTGGAGGGTGGGTTTCAAGTGGTATTAGTGGTGAGCGGGGAGCACAAAAAAAATCGCAGCCTGAATCAGCCCTGCCGGTGAGAGTGGTATCACCGGACAGACGCTGAAGCAGGCTGCGATTTTTTTGATTTATTTTTCGCGCCGACCGGCGGTCGCGCTGAAATTACGGACGAATCTCGATCATCGTGCCGTCCGGCACCAGGTTCCAGACTTCGCGCATGTCGACGTTACGCATGGCGATGCAGCCGTCGGTCCAGTCGAGGGTGTGGAACAACTGCTCCGGGTTGTCCTCGGAATCCGGCGTGCCGTGGATCATGATCATGCCGCCGGGCTCGACGCCTTCGCGGCGAGCGCGGGCCGAGTCGCTGATGTTCGGGTAGGAAATGTGCATAGACAGGTTGAATTTATCGCTGGTCTTGCGCCAGTCGATCCAATAGAAGCCTTCCGGCGTGCGTTTGTCGCCTTCGATCAGTTTCGGACCTTTCTTCGCGCCCTTGCCCAACGAAATGCGGTAGGTCTTCAGCGGTTTACCGTCGGTGATCAATTGCAGTTGATGTGCCGATTTGAGCACCAGGACTTTTTCGATCAACGGCGTATTCGACGGTGTCACGGTGGTCACGAATGACGCTTGCGAGACTGTGACGAATGACAGGCAAAACAGGGCAAGCAACCAGCGCATTGAAACAATTCCCCAAAAGTGACGCAGATACAGGTAGGACAGCGGTGTGTGGTCTTATCGGCCGGTGCGCGACGAAATCAAGTGATGGCTGGTTGCGCCAGCGGTGGAATCGATTCCGAACGCACCGGGTAACTTTCGACGCGCCGATCCGCGAAGAAGCATTCCAGCGTGCGCCCCACTGTGCGGAACGCCAGATCGTCCCAAGGGATATCGGCTTCGTCGAACAGTTGCACTTCGAGGCTTTCGGGGCCGGCGGCAAAATCCAGATCGACCAGCTCGGCGCGGAAGAATACGTGAACCTGACTGATGTGCGGCACGTCGATCAGCGTATAGATGCTCAGGTTGCGCACGCGGGCGCAGGCCTCTTCAGCGGTTTCACGCACGGCGGCCTGCTCGATGGTCTCGCCGTTTTCCATGAAACCGGCGGGCAAGGTCCAGTAGCCCAGGCGTGGCTCGATGGCGCGGCGACAGAGCAGCACCTGGCGACCCCAGGTCGGCACGCAGCCGGCGACAATATTGGGATTTTGATAGTGAATGGTCTGACAGCTTTCGCAGACATATCGCAGCCGCGAATCGCCTTCGGGAATGCGCTGGGTGACCGGGTTACCGCAGTGGCTGCAAAATTTCATGCTGAGGTTCCTGAATGCTGCGCCTATCTTGGCGTGCAGCGGTGCCGGTCGGCAAGTTGTCGTTTCGCGACACGACGGGTTTCGCGGGCTTGGGCGCTCGCATCGATTGGTGCATGATGCCGGGTAAGGTACCGATCGAGAACACTCATGCTGGATGAGCTACTGCATAGGGTAAGCAACCATACACCGCGCACGCTGGAGACCGACGCACGCTTTCCCGAGGCCGCCGTACTGGTGCCGATCACCCGCAGCGACGAGCCGGAACTGGTCCTGACCCTGCGGGCCAGCGGGCTCTCGACCCACGGCGGCGAAGTCGCCTTCCCGGGCGGTCGACGCGACCCGGAAGACCCGGACCTGATCTTCACCGCGCTGCGTGAAGCCGAAGAGGAAATCGGTCTGCCACCGGGGCTGGTCGAAGTCATCGGCCCGCTCAGTACGTTGATCTCTCTGCATGGCATCAAGGTCACGCCGTACGTCGGGGTGATTCCCGATTTCGTCGAATACCAGCCCAACGACGCCGAAATCGCTGCGGTGTTCAGCGTGCCGCTGGAGTTCTTCCGCAAAGACCCGCGCGAGCACACCCATCGCATCGACTATCAAGGCCGCAGTTGGTACGTGCCGAGCTACCGCTTTGGCGAGTACAAGATCTGGGGGCTGACAGCGATGATGATCGTCGAACTGGTCAATCTGCTCTATGACGCCAGAATCAACCTGCACGAGCCGCCGAAAAGCTTCATCAATACCTAGCCATCGTTCGAATGGCCCATCACCGCAAGCCCTGAGGACCACACCATGAAATACCGCCTGGGCGACGCCCGTGTCGAAACCCATCCACAGAGCTGGGTCGCCCCCAATGCCGTGCTGGTGGGCAAGGTCAGACTGGAAGAGGGCGCCAACGTCTGGTTCAACGCCGTGCTGCGCGGTGACAACGAACTGATCCTGATCGGCAAGAACAGCAATGTGCAGGACGGCACGGTGATGCACACCGACATGGGCTACCCGCTGACCATCGGTACCGGCGTAACCATCGGCCACAACGCCATGCTGCACGGCTGCACGGTCGGCGATTACAGCCTGATCGGCATCAACGCGGTGATCCTCAACGGTGCGAAGATCGGCAAGAACTGCATCATTGGCGCCAATTCGCTGATCGGTGAGGGCAAGGAAATTCCCGATGGCTCACTGGTGATGGGCTCACCGGGCAAGGTCGTGCGTGAACTCACCGAGGCGCAGAAAAACATGCTCGAAGCCAGCGCCGCGCACTATGTGCGTAACTCCCAGCGTTACGCCCGCGATCTGGCAGAGCAAGAACAATGACCACCGCTGAACGACCTGTTGCCTCGCCCTGCGTCAATATCTGTGCGCTGGATGAGGCTGACGTCTGTACCGGGTGCCAGCGTACCGTCGAAGAGATTACTCGCTGGAGCCGTATGAGCAACGACGAGCGCCGGGTGGTGCTGGGGTTGTGCCATGAGCGGGCGAAGGCCAGTGGATTAGTCTGGATGATCCATTCGAAATCGTGACCGACCTCAAAATGCCCTCACCCTAGCCCTCTCCCGGGGGGAGAGGGGACTGACCGAGGTGTTTTGCGTTATACGTTGACCAGAAACACCGAGTCGAACTCAGATTTTGAAACGCCCCCGATCTGCTCCCTTTCCCCCTCGCCCCTTGGGGAGAGGGCTGGGGTGAGGGGTGGCTCTTGACCTTGCGGTCCAGTAACCTGTGCGCCAAACCACCAGGTCACCCTCCATGATTTTCCTCATCGCCTACATCAGCAGCGTCGTGCTGATCAACTTCGCCTTCTCCACCGCACCGCACCTGGACATCATCTGGTCGGCCTGGGGCGGGCTGGTGTTCGTGCTGCGTGACATGGTGCAAACGCGCTTCGGCCACGGTGCAATCGTGGCGATGCTGGCGGCGCTGGTGCTGTCCTATGTCACTTCCGATCCATCCATCGCGCTGGCCAGTGCCACGGCGTTCGCTGTCTCCGAGTGCATCGACTGGCTGGTGTTCAGCATCACCAAACGGCCGTTGCGCGACCGCCTGTGGATAAGTTCGGCGCTGAGCATTCCCCTCGATACCTTCATCTTCTTCGGCATGATCGACCTGCTGACCCCGCCGGTGATCATCACCGCCCTGGCCTCGAAATTCGCCGGCGTTACCGCCGTGTGGCTGATCATGGCCTGGCGCGAGCGCAAACAGGCTGTCGCCAGCTGAAGCCAAACCCTCGGGTTCATGTAAAATGCCGCGCTTTCTCCCCATGGAAAGCGCGGCTGGCGTTGCTTTCCTCGATGATCCGCTGCTTTGAGGACCTGAGATGACCCGTATCGGAACTCCACTGTCGCCAACCGCGACCCGCGTATTGCTGTGTGGCTGTGGTGAGTTGGGCAAGGAAGTGGTGATCGAGCTGCAGCGCCTGGGCGTTGAAGTGATTGCCGTCGACCGTTACGCCAACGCGCCGGCCATGCAGGTTGCGCATCGCAGCCATGTGATCAACATGCTCGACGGCGCCGCCCTGCGCGCCGTGATCGAAGCCGAGAAGCCGCACTTCATCGTGCCGGAAATCGAAGCCATCGCCACCGCCACTCTGGTCGAGCTGGAAGCCGAAGGCTTCACCGTGATCCCGACCGCCCGTGCGGCGCAGTTGACCATGAACCGCGAAGGCATCCGTCGTCTGGCCGCCGAAGAACTCGACCTGCCGACCTCGCCTTATCATTTCGCCGATACCTTCGAGGACTACAGCAAGGCCGTTGAAGACCTCGGCTTCCCGTGCGTCGTCAAACCGGTCATGAGTTCGTCGGGCAAAGGTCAGAGCCTGCTGCGCAGCGTCGATGACGTGCAGAAGGCCTGGGATTACGCGCAAGAGGGCGGTCGCGCCGGCAAAGGGCGGGTGATCATCGAAGGTTTCATCGACTTCGACTACGAAATCACCCTGCTGACCGTGCGTCACGTCGGTGGCACCACGTTCTGCGCGCCGGTCGGTCACCGTCAGGAAAAGGGCGATTATCAGGAATCCTGGCAGCCACAGGCCATGAGCCCGGTAGCCCTGGCTGAATCCGAGCGCGTGGCCAAAGCAGTGACTGAAGCGCTGGGTGGTCGTGGCATCTTCGGTGTCGAGCTGTTTATCAAGGGCGATCAGGTGTGGTTCAGCGAAGTGTCGCCGCGCCCGCATGACACCGGTCTGGTGACGCTGATTTCCCAGGATCTGTCGCAATTCGCCCTGCACGCTCGGGCGATTCTGGGCCTGCCAGTACCGCTGATCCGTCAGTTCGGGCCATCGGCTTCGGCGGTGATTCTGGTGGAAGGACAATCGACCCAGACTGCATTTGCCAACCTCGGCGCCGCACTGAGCGAGCCGGATACGGCGTTGCGTCTGTTCGGCAAACCTGAAGTGAACGGCCAGCGCCGCATGGGCGTGGCGCTGGCGCGGGATGAATCGATCGAGGCCGCGCGGGCCAAGGCGACCCGCGCGTCTCAAGCGGTTGTTGTAGACCTCTAAACCGCGTCGCGCCGATCGCCAGCAGGCTGGCTCCCACATTGGATTGAGTGATCACAAAATTTGTGGCCAACCGATTACCCCTGTGGGAGCCAGCCTGCTGGCGATGCTGTTGAATCAGGCCACCTGATTCAGATCGTTATTCCTCGTTTCCTTCAGGCACAGCACCGCAATCAAGCTCAGCACCGCTGCCGCCGACACATACCCGCCTACATAACTCAAACCGCCCATCGCCACCAGTTTCTGCGCAAAGAACGGTGCCGCCGAGGCGCCGACGATCCCGCCCAGGTTGTACGCCGCTGACGCGCCGGTATAACGCACATGGGTCGGAAACAGCTCCGGCAACAGCGCACCCATCGGCGCGAACGTCACGCCCATCAAGAACAGCTCGATGCACAGGAACAGCGCCACGCCCCAGGTCGAGCCCTGCGTCAGCAACGGCTCCATCAGAAACCCGGAAAGCACCGCCAGCACGCCGCCAATGATCAGCACCGGTTTGCGCCCGTAACGGTCACTCGCCCAGGCCGACAACGGTGTGGCAGCGGCCATGAACAGTACGGCAAAGCACAGCAGACCGAGGAAGGTCTCGCGGCTGTAACCCAGCGTGGACACGCCGTAACTCAGGGAAAACACCGTCGAGATATAGAACAGCGCGTAGCACACCACCATCGCCGCCGCGCCCAGCAACGTCGGCGCCCAGTAATGGCTGAACAGCTCGACCAGCGGCACTTTCACCCGCTCCTGACGAGCAATCGCGTTGGCAAATACCGGCGTTTCATGCAGCTTGAGGCGTACATACAGGCCGACCATCACCAGCGCGGCGCTGAGCAGAAACGGAATGCGCCAGCCCCAGCTGCGGAACTGCTCGTCGTCGAGGGTCATGGCCAGGGTCAGAAACAGACCATTGGCGGCAAGAAAACCGATCGAAGGCCCGAGTTGCGGGAACATGCCGAACCAGGCGCGTTTGCCTTTCGGTGCGTTTTCCGTGGCCAGCAATGCGGCCCCGCCCCATTCGCCGCCCAGTCCCAAGCCTTGGCCGAAGCGCAGCACACACAGCAGAATTGGCGCCCATGCGCCGATGCTGTCATACCCCGGCAGGACGCCGATCAATGTGGTGCAGACGCCCATCAACAGTAGCGAGGCGACCAGGGTCGATTTGCGCCCGATGCGGTCACCGAAGTGGCCGAACAGCGCCGAGCCGAGCGGGCGGGCGAGGAAGGCGATGCCGAATGTGAGAAACGCCGAGAGCATCTGTGCGGTGCCCGACGTCTGCGGGAAGAACACCGGCCCGATCACCAGCGCGGCGGCGGTGGCGTAAACGTAGAAGTCGTAGAACTCGATGGCGGTGCCGATAAAACTGGCCGTCGCCACGCGGGTGGCGGAATTGGTCGGCTGGGCAGGCGCGCTGTCGCGCAAAGCGGTCGTGGTGGTCATGCGGTGATCCCTGACAGTCATGAGCTCCGTTGGAGCGAATTATTATGGTCGAACACCCAGGGATGTGGGGTAGGGCGCGAGCGCTGTTTCGAGTAGGAACAGTCGTCGGTTTGCAACGGAAACAGTCGCGATCCGTGGCGTGCCGGGTAAGCACAGGGATCGACGGCGCTTGGGTAAGCTCGGCGATTATAGGAAGCGCGCTAACGATTGAACAAGAGGCGATCTAGCGTGCCGGTACCAGGGCCGGCACAGAGGCGGTCAGCCAGATCAGCACTTTGCTCACGCGGTTGTCTTCGGTCTCGAGGATTTCCAGGCGATAACGGCCGATTTTCAGGCAAACCGCGCTTTCCGGAATGGTTTCCAATGCCTCGGTCACCAGCCCGTTAAGGGTTTTTGGCCCGTCGCTGGGCAGGTGCCAGCCCAGGCATTTGTTCAGTTCGCGGATCGACGCCGCACCATCAATCACCATGCGCCCGTCGGCTTGCGGGTGGATGTGCGGGTTATCGAGGCTGTGCTCGCTTTCGAATTCGCCAACGATCTCTTCGAGAATGTCTTCCAGCGTGACGATGCCGAGCACCTCGCCGTATTCATCGACCACCATGCCCAGGCGCCGCTGCTGCTTGTGGAAGTTCAACAGTTGCAGTTGCAGCGGGGTGCTTTCCGGAACGAAGTACGGTTCGTAGCTGGCTGCCAGCAAGGCTTCGCGCGTCAGATCGCCGTTGCTCAGCAAGTGGCCGACCTGACGGGTGTTGAGTACCGCTTCGACCTGGTTGATGTCGCTGTGAAACACCGGCAGGCGCGTGCGTTCGTTATGGCGCAGTTGCTCGATGATCGCTTCGATCGGATCGTCGAGGTTGATACCTTCAACGTCACTGCGCGGCACCAGAATGTCGTTGACCGTGATGTTGTCCAGCGCGTGAATCCCGGAGGCCGGGTGTGCGCGAACCGGATGCTCGGCATCGTCGTGGCGGTCGGCCGGCACGTCATCTTCGCTGTGCTGAACGACTTGAGCCTTGCGCACGAACGGGCTCATCAGCAAACCGCTGAGGCGGCTCAACAGCCAGGCCAACGGATAGACGATTTTCAGCGGCACCGTAAGCAGGGTATTGCCGAGCGCCAGCACGGCATCGGGATAACGCTGTGCCACGCTGCGCGGGAAGTAATCGGCGAACACCAGCAGGATGGCGCCGACGCCGAGGCATGCTGCCCAGGGGCCGTTTTGCGCACACAGGAAAATCGCCAGCAAGGTGGCAATCACCACCGCCAGCGCGCGGCACAGGGTGTTGCACAGGATCAGGCTGTCGAGCGGGAAGTTCAGCTTGGCCAGCGGCTTATCGCTGGCGCGCGAGGCGGTGCGCTGCGCGAGCAAATGCTGTTGCGCGATTTCGACGGCGGTAAACAGCCCTGACCAGACAATCAGCAGAGCGAATACCGCGAGCATCGGCCCCAGGGGCAAACCGTCCATTTATACGCTCGTCAGATGTGCAGAATGTATTCGCGAACCAGTTTGCTGCCGAAATACGCCAACATCAGCAGGCAGAAACCGGCGAGCGTCCAGCGAATCGCCTTGTGGCCACGCCAGCCGAGACGATTGCGCCCCCACAGCAGCACGCTGAACACGATCCACGCCAGGCAGGCCAGCAGGGTCTTGTGCACCAGATGCTGGGCGAACAGGTTCTCGACGAACAGCCAGCCGGAGATCAGCGACAACGACAGCAGCGTCCAGCCGGCCCAGAGGAAGCCGAACAGCAGACTTTCCATGGTTTGCAGTGGCGGGAAGTTCTTGATCAGCCCGGACGGGTGCTTGTGTTTGAGCTGGTGGTCTTGCACCAGCAGCAGCAAGGCCTGGAACACCGCGATGGTAAACATGCCGTAGGCAAGGATCGACAGCAGGATGTGGGCGAGAATGCCCGGTTCTTCATCGATGATCTGCACCGTGCCGGTCGGCGCGAATTGCGCCAGCAGCACGGTGATCGCGCCGAGCGGGAACAGCAGCACCAACAGGTTCTCTACCGGTATGCGGGAACAGGCGAGCAATGTCAGTGCGATCACCGCTGCGGCGATCAGGCTGGAGGCGCTGAAGAAGTCCAGGCCCAGGCCGATCGGCGTCAGCAGATGAGTCAGCAGGCTGGCGCCGTGGGCGACGACGGCGAGCACGCCGAGGCTGACCAGCAGGCGCTTGTTCGCCTTGGCGCCAGTGGCCAGACGGGTGCTTTGATACAGGGTCGCAGCGGCATACAGGAGGGCGGCGGCGAGGGTGGTCAGTAAGCTGGGTGACAAGGGGAGCATAAATCCTGATGGGCGGGCCCGAAAGACGCTGAGTTTGGCATAGAACCGCCGCGACACGAAAGACTCGGCAAGCTGACAGCGAGGTGTGCGCCGGACGCAGTCTTCGCTATAATCCGCGACCTGCCCACGCCGCAGGCTCGCCGAGCACATGTTGATTCCGGTCTGGGCCGCCATTATCCCGGTCTGTACAGGGCCTGAAAGGATCGCGCAATGTTTGAAAACTTAACCGACCGTCTCTCGCAGACGCTGCGCCATGTCACCGGCAAGGCGAAGCTTACCGAGGACAACATCAAAGACACCCTGCGTGAAGTGCGCATGGCGTTGCTCGAAGCCGACGTCGCGCTGCCGGTGGTCAAGGACTTCGTCAATTCGGTCAAGGAACGCGCCGTCGGCACCGAGGTGTCGCGCAGCCTGACGCCGGGCCAGGCGTTCGTGAAGATCGTCCAGGCCGAACTCGAAAGCCTGATGGGCGCGGCCAACGAAGACTTGAACCTGAGCGCCGTGCCGCCAGCGGTCATTCTGATGGCCGGTCTGCAGGGTGCCGGTAAAACCACCACCGCCGGCAAACTCGCGCGCTTCCTTAAAGAGCGCAAGAAAAAGTCGGTCATGGTCGTGTCGGCGGACGTTTACCGTCCGGCGGCGATCAAGCAGTTGGAAACCCTGGCCAACGATATCGGCGTGACGTTCTTTCCGTCCGACCTGAGTCAGAAGCCGGTCGACATCGCCAGCGCCGCTATTAAAGAAGCCAAACTGAAATTCATCGACGTGGTTATCGTCGATACCGCCGGTCGTTTGCACATCGACGAAGAGATGATGGGCGAGATCAAGGCGTTGCACGCCGCGATCAACCCGGTCGAAACGCTGTTCGTGGTCGATGCCATGACCGGCCAGGACGCCGCCAACACGGCCAAGGCCTTCGGTGATGCGCTGCCGCTGACCGGCGTGATCCTGACCAAGGTCGACGGCGACGCCCGTGGCGGTGCCGCGCTGTCGGTGCGTGCCATCACTGGCAAGCCGATCAAGTTCATCGGTATGGGCGAGAAGAGCGAAGCGCTCGATCCGTTCCATCCCGAGCGTATCGCCTCGCGCATCCTTGGCATGGGCGACGTGCTCAGCCTGATCGAACAGGCCGAAGCGACCCTCGACAAGGACAAGGCCGACAAACTGGCCAAGAAGCTGAAGAAGGGCAAGGGCTTCGACCTCGAAGACTTCCGTGATCAGCTACAACAGATGAAGAACATGGGCGGCCTCGGCGGGCTCATGGACAAGCTGCCGAGCATCGGTGGCGTCAACCTGTCGCAAATGGGCAATGCCCAGAACGCCGCAGAGAAGCAGTTCAAACAGATGGAAGCCATCATCAACTCGATGACCCCGGCCGAGCGCCGCGATCCGGAGCTGATCAGCGGTTCGCGCAAGCGCCGTATCGCCATGGGTTCCGGTACTCAGGTGCAGGACATCGGCCGCTTGATCAAGCAGCACAAGCAGATGCAGAAGATGATGAAGAAATTCTCCGCCAAGGGCGGGATGGCGAAAATGATGCGTGGCATGGGCGGCATGTTGCCCGGCGGCGGCATGCCGAAAATGTAAGACAGGACACCAAGACTTCGCCGGTCGTCGCACCGGCGCAGACCCTGCAAGGACGCAGGATCAACAGCAAACCCGCACTCGGCGGGAGCTGACTGGCCGTTTTCATCGACGGCTCTCATGCAAATCTGCACGGCATGCCACAGGCGCCGGAAAAAGTCATTTGCAAATATCCGGATATTCCTTAGAATATGCGGCCTTTCGGGCACCCATGCCCGCTGTGCATTTAGATTTGCAGCACCGACTACAGGAACGATGTTCACATGCTAACAATCCGTCTTGCCCTTGGCGGCTCCAAAAAGCGCCCGTTTTACCACCTGACCGTAACCGACTCGCGTAACCCGCGTGACGGCTCCCACAAAGAACAGGTTGGCTTCTTCAACCCTGTTGCCCGTGGTCAGGAAATCCGTCTGTCCGTGAACCAAGAGCGCGTAGCCTACTGGCTGAGCGTTGGTGCACAGCCTTCTGAGCGCGTTGCTCAGTTGTTGAAGGAATCTGCCAAGGCTGCGGCCTGAGCAATATGAACGCGACGCCTGCTGTTGCCGATGATTTGATCGTTATTGGCAAAATTTATTCTGTTCATGGCGTTCGCGGCGAAGTGAAGGTGTATTCCTTTACTGATCCGACTGAAAACCTGTTGCAGTACAAAACCTGGACGCTCAAGCGCGAAGGCAATGTCAAACAGGTCGAGCTGGTCAGTGGACGCGGGAGCGACAAGTTCCTGGTCGCCAAGCTCAAGGGTCTTGATGATCGTGAAGAAGCTCGTCTTCTGGCCGGTTACGAGATCTGCGTGCCGCGCAACCTGTTCGCTGAATTGACCGAAGGCGAGTACTACTGGTACCAGCTGGAAGGTCTGAAGGTCATCGACACCCTTGGGCAATTGCTCGGGAAAATCGATCATCTTCTGGAAACCGGCGCCAATGATGTAATGGTCGTCAAGCCTTGCGCTGGCAGCCTGGATGATCGCGAACGCCTGTTGCCGTATACCGGGCAATGCGTGTTGGCCGTCGACCTGGCCGCGGGCGAGATGAAGGTGGATTGGGACGCGGACTTCTGACGTGGCTAACTTGCGCGTTGAAGTGATCAGTTTGTTTCCCGAGATGTTTTCCGCCATTGGCGATTACGGCATCACCAGTCGTGCGGTCAAACAGGGGCTCTTGCAGCTGACCTGTTGGAATCCGCGAGATTACACGACGGATCGGCATCACACTGTGGACGATCGCCCGTTTGGCGGTGGTCCGGGCATGGTGATGAAGATCAAGCCCCTGGAAGATGCTCTGGTTCAGGCCAAGGCAGCAGCCGGGGAGGCGGCGAAGGTGATTTACCTGTCCCCGCAAGGCCGTCAACTGACTCAGTCGGCGGTACGCGAGCTGGCACAATCGGATGCATTGATCCTGATTGCCGGCCGCTATGAAGGCATTGACGAGCGCTTTATTGAGGCTCATGTCGATGAAGAGTGGTCGATTGGCGACTATGTACTGTCTGGCGGCGAGCTGCCGGCGATGGTCCTGATCGATGCGGTTACACGACTGCTGCCTGGAGCTTTAGGGCATGCGGATTCCGCTGAGGAAGATTCCTTTACGGATGGTCTGCTGGATTGCCCGCACTACACCCGACCGGAGGTGTATGCGGATCAGCGTGTTCCCGACGTGTTGCTAAGTGGCAATCACGCGCATATCCGGCGTTGGCGTTTACAGCAGTCCCTTGGTCGGACCTATGAACGACGCGCCGATCTTCTGGAAAGCCGCTCGCTTTCTGGAGAAGAGAAGAAGCTGCTCGAGGAATACATCCGCGAGCGGGACGATAGTTAACAACGTATCGATGGTAGATCGAACGATTTACCTTAGGAGCACAGCATGACCAACAAAATCATCCTTGCACTCGAAGCAGAGCAGATGACCAAAGAAATCCCTACCTTTGCCCCGGGCGACACCATTGTCGTTCAGGTGAAAGTGAAGGAAGGCGATCGTTCCCGTCTGCAAGCGTTCGAAGGCGTTGTCATCGCCAAGCGTAACCGCGGCGTGAACAGTGCGTTCACCGTCCGTAAAATCTCCAACGGTGTTGGCGTAGAACGTACTTTCCAGACCTACTCGCCGCAAATCGACAGCATGGCTGTCAAGCGTCGCGGTGACGTACGTAAAGCCAAGCTGTACTACCTGCGCGACCTGTCGGGTAAAGCAGCTCGCATCAAGGAAAAACTGGCTTAAGTCCAGCTTCCGATGCAGAAAAAAGCAGCCTTCGGGCTGCTTTTTTGTTGCCTGCGTTTTGTGCTGCAAAGGTCTTCAGTCTATCCGTGTCCGAGTTGCGGCTTTCGCGAGCAGGCTCGCTCCCACAGGGGAGAACGCATTCCAAATGTGAGATTTGCTCACACACGGGAACGCATGCTCAATGTGGGAGCGAGCCTGCTCGCGAATCGATCTGTCAGGCGCTGGAAGCTTCCGGTTGTATCAAGGCCAGCAACGTCCACCCCGCCCCCGGCTTCAGAGCCGTTTCCGGCGTCACCACATGCACCCAGCCACTGTCATCGCGCATGAACAGCAACGTCGCACGACTGCCATGCAGCCCGCGGTAATCCTCCCAGCCAAAGCCGTCCGTCAACGTTGTGCTGTACAGCTCGGCGCCCTGGCCCATTTGCCCGGCCAGTTTCGAATAGGTCAGGGCCTCACTGCCCAGTTGATTGCCGCGATGCTCCAGACTCGCCCGATGCTTGTCGCTACGCCGACTCTCATGTCCGCTGGCCAGACCAAACAAACGCTGATGGCCGAAGTCATGACGAAAGCGCATCGCCGCCAATGTGTTGAGTTCACCCGACGGCGACAGCGCGAGCAAATGCCCCAGCCCGACCAGATCCAGATGTGCATCGGCGTGCTGCGAGGCCGGGTTGCCGAAGTAGGTCGGCAAACCTTCCATGCGCGCCGCACGAATGTTTTCCCAGCTCGAGTCGGTCAGCAGCACGCGACTGCCCAGCTGTTGCAATGATTTGCCCAGTTCTCGCGCCGGGCCGTTGGCGCCGACGATCAGGAAGCCACTCGGCGCTGGTTCCGCGACTTTTAGCAAGCGTGCCAGCGGGCGCGCCGTCGCACTTTGCAGGACCACCGTGCCGATAATGACCGCGAACGTCAGCGGCACCAGCAACAGCGCACCTTCATGGCCGGCTGCGTCCAGGCGAATGGCGAAAATCGCCGACACCGCAGCCGCGACGATTCCGCGTGGGGCAATCCAGCACAGCAGCGCGCGTTCACGCCAGCTCAGGCTGGAGCCCGCCGTACTGAGCAGCACGTTCAACGGGCGGGCGACCAACTGGATCACCAACAGCAGAATCAACACCAGCGGCCCCAGCCCGATCAGCGCATTCAGGTCGAGCCGCGCCGCCAACAGGATGAACAACCCGGAAATCAGCAATACGCTGAGGTTTTCTTTGAAGTGCAGGATGTGCCGCACATCCACGCCTTTCATGTTCGCCAGCCACATGCCCATCAGCGTGACCGCCAGCAAACCGGACTCATGCATCACCGCGTTGGCGGCAATAAAGATCCCGAGCACCGCGGCCAGTGAGGCAAGGTTGTGTAGATATTCCGGCAGCCATTGTCGGCGGATCACCGTGCCGAGCACCCAGCCGCCGACAATGCCGAACGCTGCACCGCAGACAATCACCCCACCGAAGGTGAACAGGCTCTGCTTGAGGCCATGGCCTTCGGCGCTGGCAATAATGAAGCTGTACACCACCACGGCGAGCAGGGCGCCGATCGGGTCGATGACGATGCCCTCCCAGCGCAGAATGTTGGCGATCGAGGCTTTCGGCCGCACCACTCGCAGCATCGGTACGATCACCGTTGGGCCGGTGACGAGCGTCAGGCTGCCGAACAGGATCGCCAGCATCCAGTCGAAACCGAGCAGAAAATGCGTGGCGACTGCGATGACGATCCAGGTCGAAATCGCCCCGACCGTGACCAGTCGATGGACGACGCTGCCGATCTCTTTCCACTCCGATAGATGCAGAGTCAGACTGCCCTCGAACAGAATCAGCGCGACCGCCAGCGACACCAGTGGCATCAACAGCGGGCCGAACATTTCCTGCGGATCGAGCCAGCCAAGCACCGGGCCGACGAGGATACCGGTCAACAGCAGAAACAGAATCGCCGGCAACTTCAGGCGCCAGGCCAACCACTGGCAACCGAGCGCTGCCGCGCCAATCCCGCCAAATGCCAATAGAATTTGCTGCTCGTTCATTGAGGCTCCCTGTTCCTTGATTTAGCGGGCTATGAAAGACTAGCGCCCATTCCTACAGTTCACTCGACATTCGCGCGCAGACATTTACGCTGCGCACCCTGAGCGCCCATGCCTGCCATCGACCATCCGCTGATTGACCAATTCCTCGACGCTTTATGGCTGGAAAAAGGCCTGTCCGACAACACCCGCGGCGCCTACCGCAGCGATCTGGCACTGTTCAATGGCTGGCTACAGGAGAAAAACCTCGAGCTGATCAACGCCGGCCGCGAGCTGATCCTTGATCATTTGGCCTGGCGCCTGGAGCAGAACTACAAACCGCGCTCCACGGCCAGATTCCTCTCCGGTGTGCGTGGCTTTTATCGCTATTTGCTGCGGGAAAAACTGATCAGTGTCGACCCGACCTTGCGCGTCGACATGCCGCAACTGGGTAGGCCATTGCCCAAGTCGCTGTCAGAGGCCGACGTCGAAGCGTTGCTCAAGGCCCCGGACCTGAGCGAAGCCATTGGCCAGCGTGATCGCGCCATGCTCGAAGTCCTCTATGCCTGCGGCTTGCGCGTGACCGAACTGGTCAGCCTGACGCTGGAGCAGGTCAACCTGCGCCAGGGTGTGCTGCGGGTGATGGGCAAGGGCAGCAAGGAGCGGCTGGTACCGATGGGTGAGGAGGCGATCGTCTGGGTTGAGCGCTACATGCGCGACGGGCGTGGCGAATTGCTCGGTGGGCGGCCCAGCGATGTGTTGTTTCCCAGCCAGCGCGGCGAACAGATGACCCGCCAGACCTTCTGGCACCGGATCAAGCATCAGGCCAAGGTTGCCGGCATCAACAAATCGCTGTCACCGCACACCCTGCGTCACGCATTTGCCACGCACTTGCTCAACCACGGCGCGGATTTGCGCGTGGTGCAGATGTTGCTCGGCCATAGCGATTTGTCCACAACGCAAATCTACACCCACGTCGCGCGCGCGCGCCTGCAGGACCTGCACGCCAAACACCACCCGCGCGGCTGAACACACAACCCTTGTGGGAGCGAGTCGTCCTGAAAGTGTAGCGACCGGCGCATTCGGCCACCGTGGCCTTATGTGTTAGGCTTTGCCGGTTTGCACGATGGGCGGTTATGACCCGGTGTTCCGGCACGGGCGTTCTGATCGTTCCATTTGTCCGCCTTCAGGAGTTCTCATGCGTCTGACCCAGATTTTCGCCGCCGCAGCCCTTGCGTTGGTCAGCACCTTTGCCGCCGCCGATGACGCGGCCGACAAAGCCATTCGTCAAAGCCTGGAAAAGCTCGAACTCGAGGTTCCGGTCGAAAGCATCAGCGCCAGCCCGCTGCCGGGCATGTACGAAGTCAAGCTCAAGGGCAGCCGCGTGCTCTACGCCAGTGCCGACGGCCAGTACATCGTTCAGGGCAACCTGTACCAACTGGCGAACGGCAAACCGGTCAACCTGACCGAGAAGACCGAACGTCTGGGCATCTCCAAATTGATCAACGCCATCCCGGTGGCCGAGACCGTGGTTTATCCGGCGGTCGGCGAAACCAAATCGCACATCACCGTATTCACCGACACCACCTGCCCGTACTGCCACAAACTGCACGCCGAAGTGCCGGAGCTGAACAAGCGCGGCATTGAAGTGCGTTATGTGGCGTTCCCGCGTCAGGGCCTGAATTCGCCGGGCGATGAACAGCTGCAAGCGGTGTGGTGCTCGAAAGACAAGAAAGCTGCCATGGACAAAATGGTCGATGGCAAGGAAATCAAGGCCGCCAAGTGCGATAACCCGGTTTCCAGGCAGTTCGCCCTCGGTCAGTCGATCGGCGTGAACGGCACACCGGCCATCGTTTTGGCCGACGGACAAGTCATTCCGGGCTACCAGCCTGCGCCACAAGTCGCCAAACTGGCGCTGGGCGCGAAGTAATTCGCATCGTCACGGTCCGCCGCTGACGATCATGGTCCGGCAGCCACATCGCCGGGCCATCAATAGAGAGCCGCGAGCACGCGGTTGTTTTCCGGCCGACCCTGCGTCGGCCGTTTTATGGGGAGTTCACAGTGAATCCGGTCAAAGTAGGCATCTGTGGGTTAGGGACCGTCGGTGGCGGTACCTTCAACGTACTTCAGCGCAACGCCGAGGAAATTGCTCGTCGTGCCGGGCGTGGGATCGAAGTGGCACAAATTGCCATGCGCACGCCAAAGCCTCAGTTCCAGACGACCGGTATTGCGATTACCAACGATGTCTTCGAAGTGGCCACGAACCCTGAGATCGACATCGTCATAGAGCTGATGGGCGGCTACACCGTTGCCCGCGAGCTGGTACTCAAGGCCATCGAGAATGGCAAGCATGTGGTCACCGCGAACAAGGCGCTGATAGCCGTTCACGGTAATGAGATTTTCGCCAAGGCACGCGAGAAAGGCGTGATCGTGGCATTCGAAGCCGCGGTGGCCGGTGGCATTCCGGTGATCAAGGCGATTCGTGAAGGCCTGTCGGCCAACCGCATCAACTGGGTTGCGGGGATCATCAACGGCACCGGCAACTTCATCCTCACCGAAATGCGCGAGAAGGGCCGTACGTTCGAAGACGTGCTGGCCGAAGCGCAGGCGCTGGGTTATGCCGAAGCCGATCCGACCTTCGACGTCGAAGGCATCGATGCGGCGCACAAGCTGACCATCCTGGCCTCGATCGCGTTCGGTATTCCGCTGCAGTTCGACAAGGCCTACACCGAAGGCATCACCAAACTGACCACCGCTGACGTCAACTACGCCGAAGCGCTGGGCTATCGCATCAAGCACCTGGGTGTGGCGCGCAGCACTGCCGCCGGCATTGAATTGCGTGTGCATCCGACGTTGATCCCGGCCGATCGCCTGATCGCCAACGTCAACGGGGTGATGAACGCGGTGATGGTCAACGGTGACGCGGCCGGTTCGACGCTGTTCTACGGCGCTGGTGCCGGCATGGAGCCCACCGCGTCGTCGGTGATCGCCGACCTGGTCGACGTGGTGCGTGCAATGACCTCCGACCCGGAAAACCGCGTACCGCACCTGGCCTTTCAGCCGGACTCGCTGTCGGCGCATCCGATTCTGCCGATCGAAGCCTGCGAAAGCGCTTATTACCTGCGCATTCAGGCCAAGGACCACCCGGGCGTTCTCGCTCAGGTGGCGAGCATCCTGTCGGAGCGCGGCATCAATATCGAATCGATCATGCAGAAGGAAGTCGAAGAGCATGACGGCCTGGTGCCGATGATCCTGCTGACCCACCGCGTAGTCGAGCAGCGCATCAACGATGCGATCGCCGCCCTTGAAGCACTCGCAGGCGTTGACGGCCCGGTCGTACGGATCCGCGTCGAACATTTGAACTAAAAAAGCAGCGGCAAGCTTCGAGCTGCAAGCGGCAAGAGAGAAGCAGTCTGGCTTTACTTGCGACTTGCAGCTAGCAGCTTGCAGCTCAAACCGAAGGTTTGAAAAAAATGCGATATATCAGTACTCGCGGCCAGGCACCGGCCCTGAATTTCGAAGAAGTCCTGCTGGCCGGTCTGGCCACGGACGGCGGTCTGTACGTCCCGGAAAACCTGCCGCGTTTCACCCAGGAAGAAATCGCTTCCTGGGCCGGTCTGCCGTATCACGAGCTGGCCTTCCGGGTGATGCGCCCGTTCGTGACCGGCAGCATTCCCGACGCCGATTTCAAAAAGATTCTTGAAGAAACCTACGCGGTCTTCGCCCACAGCGCAGTGGCGCCGTTGCGTCAGCTCAACGGCAATGAATGGGTGATGGAGCTGTTCCACGGCCCGACCCTGGCGTTCAAGGACTTCGCCCTGCAACTGCTGGGTCGCCTGCTCGACTACGTGCTGGAAAAGCGCGGCGAGCGCGTGGTAATCGTCGGCGCTACCTCGGGTGATACCGGTTCGGCGGCCATCGAAGGCTGCAAGCACTGCGAAAACGTCGACATTTTCATCCTGCACCCGCACAACCGGGTTTCGGAAGTGCAGCGCCGGCAGATGACCACGATCGTTGGCGAGAACATCCATAACATCGCCATCGAAGGCAACTTCGACGACTGCCAGGAAATGGTCAAGAACAGCTTCGCCGACCAGAGCTTCCTCAAAGGCACACGTCTGGTGGCGGTGAACTCGATCAACTGGGCGCGGATCATGGCCCAGATCGTCTACTACTTCCACGCCTCGCTGCAGTTGGGCGGGCCGGCGCGTTCGGTGTCGTTCTCGGTGCCGACCGGCAACTTCGGCGACATCTTCGCCGGGTACCTGGCGCGCAACATGGGCCTGCCGATCAACCAGTTGATCGTCGCCACCAACCGCAACGACATCCTGCACCGCTTCATGAGCGGCAACCAGTACGTCAAGGAAACCCTGCACGCCACGCTGTCGCCGTCGATGGACATCATGGTCTCGTCGAACTTCGAACGCTTGCTGTTCGACCTGCACGGTCGCAACGGTGCGGCGATCGCCGGGTTGATGGACTCGTTCAAGCAGGGCGGCGGTTTCAGCGTTGAACAGGAGCGCTGGACCGAAGCGCGCAAACTGTTCGATTCGCTGGCGGTGGACGATGCGCAAACCTGCGAGACCATCGCCGAAGTCTATGCGCAGACCGGTGAGGTGCTGGATCCGCACACCGCAATCGGCGTCAAGGCCGCGCGCGAATGCCGTCGCAGCCTGGACATCCCGATGGTGATCCTCGGCACTGCGCATCCGGTTAAATTCCCCGATGCAGTAGAGAAAGCCGGTGTAGGAAAAGCGCTCGAACTGCCTGCACATCTTTCTGATTTGTTTGAGCGAAACGAGCGCTGCACCGTTTTGCCGAACGAGCTGAAAGCCGTACAGGCCTTTGTCAGCCAGCATGGCAACCGCGGCAAGCCCCTGTAAGCCCCTAAAAGCTGTCACATTTTGAAGCCCGTCTCCTGACGGGCTTTTTTGTTTTCGCTGCCACACTGCTCGGGTTTTCACCCACGCAGGACGGGTGAGTCGATCACGAAGGAAGTGGCAATGCTGTTTGATAGAGGTTTGAAACCGGCACTGATTGGGGTGTTGTTGTGCGGATTGCTGGGGTTGATGCGTTGCAGCGTGGCGGCGCAACTGACGCTGCACGGCGATGCCGCGGCGCACAACGTACAGCCCGTCGAACTGGCTGCACACGAGCGCGAGTGGATTCGCGATAACCCCACGGTCACCGTGGCGTCGTTGCAATACCCGTTGTATCTGTTTCAGGACGAACACGGCCAGTGGAGCGGTTTGAACAACGATGTGCTCAAGCGGGTGACGGCGATGACCGGCTTGCAGTTTGTACACCAGGAATCGTTCTCCACCGATCACATGCTCGAGCGCCTGCAGAGCGGCGCGGCGGATATCAGTACGACGTTGGCCGTGAGTGAGGAGCGCAAGGCGTTTCTCGATTACAGCCACGCCTTCGGTGGGGCGGGGTGGGTTTTTGTCGGACGCGCCGAAGCGCCGCGGCTGGAGTCTTTCGAGCAACTGGCCGGACGCAGGCTGGTGCTGCCGGCCCGGCATGCCCTGGAAGACACGATCAGGCGCGACTTCCCGACCATCGAGATTCATTCGGTCAAGACCTACGCCGAGGCGCGAGCATTGGTCGAAAGCGGCGAAGCCTACGCCACCATCGAAAATGAAATCGGCGCGCAGCTTTACCCGTTGGGTCTGCTCAAGGTCGGCGGGCTGGTGGAGGGCAAGTGGGAGGCGGACAACCTCGCGGTGCGCAAAGGTATGCCGGAGCTTTTGGGAATTCTCAACAAGGCTCTGGAGGCCTTTCCGCCTGCCGAGCTGCGCGCGATCCGCTTGAAATGGCTGGAAGGA
The DNA here is from genome assembly GCF_051132135.1 of Pseudomonas sp. R1-1. Classification (NCBI taxonomy): domain Bacteria; kingdom Pseudomonadati; phylum Pseudomonadota; class Gammaproteobacteria; order Pseudomonadales; family Pseudomonadaceae; genus Pseudomonas; species Pseudomonas sp. R1-1. The sequence goes on along the minus strand of NZ_CP071663.1, from coordinate 5,015,316 downwards.
ATAGCACCGGTGCCCGTGCCCGGCGTCGGCCAGCAACTGCTCGAATGGGCGTGCTGGGCCATGGGCGGGCTCGGCGTGTTCGGTTTGCTGTCACTGGTGTGGAATCGGCGGCTGACGGCGGTGATCAAGCTGCGCCGTGCGGCGGAAAAGGATCTGGGCGATCAACTGGCGTTTCAGCACGCATTGATCGACGCCTTGCCTGACCCGGTATTCGTCCGCGATCTGCACGGGCGCCTGATCACCTGCAACCGCAGCTATGAGGAGGCGCTGTCGGTGCGCCTGGATCAGGTCACCGGGCGCTTGCTGATCGAACTCGACACGCTGCCCGAAGCCACGGCGTTGATGCTCCATGAGGAGTTCATGCTGCAGTTGCGCACGCGCAAGTCGCGCTTCAGCAAACGCCGCTTGCAGTTCAATAACGGCCCGCGCGAGGTCTATCAATGGACCGTGCCGTTCTACAGCGCCGATGGCAAATTGCGCGGGTTGTTGGGCGGCTGGACGGACATCTCTCAGCGCCGGGCGGAGAGCGGGTGTCAGTGTCCACAATGAAGATGGGAAATGTCCTATAAGACGCGGCTACTTTTCCGATGGGAGGCTTAGGACGGCTGGCCTAGAGTGACAACCACTGCGGTGAGAGTCCGCGATTGTCGCTCCAGAGGTCGCTTATGCGCTCGCTTAAAGTCCTGATACTTGAACCCAATCCGTTCCAGCTGATGGCGTTGCACCAGATGCTCAATGCCGTCGGCATCTATGACGTCCTCACCGCACCGTCGCTGGCAGCGGCCTTGGGGTCGCTGGAATACCGCGGCGTGGTCGACATTGCCATCTGCGATCCGCAATTGAAGGGCGGTGATGGCCTGGCGCTGATGCAGCACCTGGCGGCTCGCCAGCAAGCGCGTGCAGTGATTCTGCTGGGGGCTGTCGCACCGAGTCTGCTCAATGATCTCGAGCCACTGCTGGACGAGCACGGCGTGCGTTTGTTGGGGCGCCTGCAGACGCCGGTATCGGCAGTGCTGATGCGAGGTTTGCTCGACAGTTATCTGAGCGCGGCAGCATCGCCACTCGGTGTGTAAAGCGTATGGCAGTTTTTCTGTCATCTTCGCCGGGCATGCTCTGCCAGACCGGTGACCCTGCGACAGGGAGGCAATCGATACGCAGAACTTTCTTCCCGGGCCGGTGGTCATTTATGGTGTACACGCCCCAGGCGCACAGTTTTCGGACTATTGAGTGGAGATCGAGATGGAAAGTATCAGTCTATTGCTCGGTGAGGCTCTGAGCCCGTATCAGGTTTCGTTGACCCCCAGCGGCCGCCATGGCCAATGCCTGGTGACGCTGAAGAACAGTCACGGCGCCATCGTGGTGGAGCGCGAATTCAATCAGGCGCAATTGACCGACAAGCGCCTGCTGACCGATGTCGTCGATGGTCTGCACCGTGACGTGCTGATCGCTGAAGGCCGGCTCGAACCCTGCGTGATCGCGGCCTTGCGCAACGCCGCGCTGGACAAGCGGGCAGCGCTGTAAAGATGAAATTTTTTTTGTGGGAACCTTCCTGCATTCCTGTCAGTCAGACCCCATAACAGCAGGATCAAGCATTGTGCTCCGGTGCTTGTCGCTTGCTGCTACGGGTCTTTATGTAGGCCACGTTTAACCCCGAGTCGTCTCCCCACTTCTCGGGGTTTCTTTTTGCCTGCGATTATTCATTGCGCGGCCTGGTGGTCGAAAAATACGCGGGCCTGTTGCAGATAGTCCGCCCGCCGCTCCGGGTCGAGCCAATCGGCGTACAGCTGATTGAGCGGTTCGTGGGGCAGGGTGCGCAGCAGACCGTTGATCTCGGCGATGGCCCGACGTCCTTCGGCGGAGTTGGAGCACGCCACATGCCCGGAGAGATATTTCTGCGTACCGCGAATCGGGTAGAACGCCAGTTCATCCTCGGCAATCTGCGCCTGCGTGGCCTGATAGCGGATCTCCGGCCAATAACCGAGCACCACCTGCAAACGACCCAGACGCTGCATCGATAGCAGGTTGCTCAGCGCGTCGTTGCCGTAGTGTGGCGTCAAGGCGCCGCGCGGCGCCTGCTGCAAGAGGCTGTCGATGACCTCGCCATAGCTGCGTTCGGCGACGATGCCGACCTTGCGCTCAGGCGCCGCAAGCAAAGCCGCCAGATCGACTTCACCTTCCACCAGGTACGGCGCGAGAACGCCGCGATCCTTTTTGCGCACCACCAGACCGTTGCTCACGGCGCGGATCGCCGGTATCGAATAGACAATCCACTGCGCACGCTCCTTGCTCCACAGAAGCGCCGGATCGCAGGCAAACGAGTGTTCCTGAAGCATTTGCAAACCGCGGGCGCGATTGACCCGCAGCATTGTGTGCTCGTATTGCGGCATCCCGGCAATCAGCTGTGGCAGCAAATGATCGATGACGCCCTGACCCTTTTTCGGGCCTTCGAAAATGGTCATCGGCGGCAGGTCGCGCAACAACCAGATCAGCGTCGGTTTTGCCTGCGCTGCGCCTGACAGCGTGAGCAGGCACAGCAAGCCGAACAGCCGCCACGTCCACCCGGACCGGGCGCGATTGGCAGGCGAGGGCAGTCGGCGCTTCAGCTTAAATGGCTCCGTCTTCGCGTAACCTGGCGATCTGCTTTTCGTCGTAGCCAAGGTCTTGGAGTACCTGCGCATTGTGCTCACCCAGTTGCGGTCCGACCCATTCGGAACTGCCGGGTGTCTCGGACAGTTTCGGCACGATGCCGGGCATCTTGAAATCCTTGCCGTCGGGCAATTTCGCATGCAGGAACATTTCTCGCGCCAGGTATTGCGGATCGCTGAACATGTCCTCGGCGCTGAAAATCCGGCTGGCCGGCACTTCGGCCTGATTGAGCAGGTCGAGCACGGTTTGCAGTGGCAGCGAATTGACCCAGCGATCGATCACTCCGTACAGCTCGTCGCGGCGGCTGTCGCGTCCGTCGTTGCTGGCCAGCGCCGGGTCGTTGGCCAGGTCTTCACGACCAATGATCAGCATGAAGCGTTTGAAGATCGCATCGCCGTTGGCACCAATCTGCACATGCTTGCCATCGGCGCTGGTGTGAATGGAGGAGGGCGTGATGCCCGGCATGATGTTGCCACTGCGCTCGCGGATGAAGCCGAACACATCGAACTCCGGCACCATGCTTTCCATCATCGCGAAAATCGCTTCATACAGCGCGACATCGACAACCTGGCCGAGGCCACCGTTGACTTCGCGGTGCCGCAGCGCCATCAGCGCGCCGATCACGCCCCACAGCGCGGCAATCGAGTCGCCGATGGAAATCCCGGTGCGCACGGGCGGCCGGTCTTCGAAACCGGTGATGTAACGCAAACCGCCCATGGATTCGCCGACCGCGCCGAAACCGGGCTGGTCTTTCATCGGCCCGGTCTGGCCGAAACCGGACAGGCGCACCATCACCAGTTTCGGGTTCAGCGCGTGCAGGGTGTCCCAGCTCAGGCCGAGTTTTTCCAGCACGCCGGGGCGGAAGTTTTCGATCAGAATGTCGGCTTCGCCGAGCAGTTGTTTGAGGATTGCCAGACCGTCCGGGTGCTTCAGGTTCAGCGTCAGCGATTTCTTGTTGCGCGCCTGGACAAACCACCACAGCGAGGTGCCTTCATAGAGCTTTCGCCATTTGCGCAGCGGGTCGCCACCGTCGGGTGATTCGATCTTGATCACTTCGGCGCCGAACTCGCCGCAAATACGCGAGGCAAACGGCCCGGCAATCAATGTTCCCAATTCAATGACTTTCAGACCCGAGAGCGGTTTGCTGGTGAACGGCATGCGAGATCCTGTAGGACAAGGCTGAGCGGATACAGCGTTTTAACATAGCCGGCCGTCAGACGCCGCAGCTTGATCGCCATCAACTCGATGATTGCCTACCGCATCGGTTAGACTTGCCGACTTTCCTCGTATCAAGAAGCCCGTTCATGGCCCAGCCGTCCACTACCTATAAATTCGAACTGAACCTCACCGACCTCGACCGCAGCGTCTACGAGAGCGTCAAGCAGACTATCGCCCGTCACCCTTCGGAAACCGAAGAGCGCATGACCGTGCGCCTGCTGGCCTACGCCCTCTGGTACAACGAGCAGTTGTCGTTTGGCCGTGGTCTGTCGGACGTCGATGAACCGGCCTTGTGGGAAAAAAGCCTGGACGACCGCGTCCTGCACTGGATCGAAGTCGGCCAGCCGGATTCCGATCGCCTGACCTGGTGCTCGCGCCGCACCGAGCGCACCAGCCTGCTGGCCTACGGTAGCCTGCGCGTTTGGGAGACCAAGGTGATTCCGGCGATCAAGAACCTGAAAAACGTCAACATCGCCGCCGTCCCGCAGGAAGTGCTGGAAACCCTGGCCAAGGACATGCCGCGCGTGATCAAGTGGGACGTGATGATCAGCGAAGGCACGGTCTTCGTCACCGATGACCGCGGTCAGCACGAAGTCCAGTTGCAATGGCTGCAAGGTGAGCGCGGCTGATCCTGCGCCAGCACCGGAATAATCCCACGTAACCAAGAGAAGTCTCCGTCACCCCATGCGTATCGAACCTCGTCAATTGCCCGCCACGCTGCCCTTTCTGGGTGATCTGCCACCGCTGCTGACCCGCCTGTATGCGGCGCGGGGCGTGCAGTCCGAGGCCGAGCTGGACAAGAGTCTGACGCGGTTGATTCCGTACCAGCAACTCAAGGGCATCGGTGCCGCCGTCGACCTGCTGGTGACCGCGCTGGAGCAACGCCAGCGCATCCTCATCGTCGGCGACTTCGATGCGGACGGCGCCACGGCCAGCACCGTTGGCGTACTGGGTTTGCGTCTGTTGGGTGCGGCCCATGTCGATTATCTGGTTCCGAATCGTTTCGAATATGGCTATGGCCTGACCCCGGAAATCGTCGACGTCGCGCTGACCCGCGAGCCGCAATTGCTGATCACCGTGGATAACGGCATCTCCAGTGTCGAAGGCGTGGCCGCGGCGAAACGCGCCGGCCTGAAAGTACTGATCACTGACCATCACCTGCCCGGCGATGAGTTGCCGCAGGCCGATGCGCTGGTCAACCCGAACCAGCCGGGCTGCGAATTCCCGAGCAAGGCGCTGGCCGGTGTCGGCGTGATTTTTTACGTGCTGATGGCGTTGCGTGCGCGCCTGCGCAGCCTCGGCTGGTACGAGAGCAAGCCGCAACCGAACATCGGCGAACTGCTCGATCTGGTGGCGCTCGGCAGCGTCGCCGACGTGGTGCCGCTGGATGCCAACAACCGCATTCTGGTGCATCAGGGGCTTGAGCGGATTCGCGCCGGGCGGGCGCGACCTGGGATCAAAGCGATTCTGGAAGTCGCCAAGCGTGACGCCGCGCGTATCACCTCTACGGATCTGGGTTTTATTGTCGGCCCGCGTCTCAACGCGGCCGGGCGTCTGGACGACATGAGTCTGGGCATCGAATGCCTGCTTACCAGCGATGCCAATCTGGCCCGGGAAATGGCCGCGCAACTGGACGGCATGAACCAGGACCGTAAATCCATCGAGCAGGGCATGCAGCGTGAAGCGCTGGCGCAGCTCAAGGACTTGCCGGTGGAGTCGATGCCGTTTGGTCTGTGCCTGTTCGACCCGGAGTGGCACCAAGGCGTGATCGGCATCCTCGCCTCGCGAATGAAAGAACGTTATTTCCGTCCGACCATTGCGTTCGCCGATGCCGGCGATGGCCTGCTCAAGGGCTCGGGTCGTTCGGTGCAGGGTTTCCATATCCGCGATGCGCTGAGTGTGGTCGCCGCCCAGCATCCAAATCTGATCGCCAAATACGGTGGCCACGCAATGGCGGCCGGTCTGACCCTGACGCAGGAGAATTTTCCGTTGTTCGCCGAGGCCTTCGACGCCGAAGTGCGCCGGCAACTTCGCGAAGACGACCTGACCGGACGCATGCTCACCGATGGCACCCTGGCGGTCGAAGAATTCCACCTCGAACTGGCCCGCGCGCTGCGCCATGCCGGGCCGTGGGGCCAGCACTTTCCGGAACCGGTGTTTCATGGCGTGTTTCAGTTGGTCGAGCAGCGCGTGGTTGGCGAGCGGCATTTGAAAGTGGTGCTCAAAAGCGAATGTGGCTCGGTGAAGCTCGATGGCATTGCGTTTGGTATTGATCGTGATGTCTGGCCAAATCCGACGATTCAGTGGGTGGAACTGGCTTATAAGCTCGATGTGAACGAGTTTCGTGGCAATGAGACTGTGCAGTTGATGATTGCTCATATTGAACCGCGTTAAGCCCTTCGCGAGCAGGCTCACTCCTACAGGTCCGGTGTTGTCCTTGGGGGAGCGAGCCTGCTCGTGAAAGCGTCCTTCACACACTGAATCACTCTGAACCCTCCTTCTTCCCGCGTTGTCGACTAGGCTCTAAGCACTGCTTGATTGGCCTTGTGACGTCTTGTCGAATTTTTGCCCGCGGGGGCGGGTGCCGCACCTTTTTCTGTCACTCGTCGACTTTTCAAACAGAACCCTGGAGCCTGCCCACTGATTCGAGAGGTGCCCCATGAGTCTGCTGCTTGAACCTTTTACCCTGCGCCAACTGACCCTGCCCAACCGCATCGCCGTCTCGCCGATGTGCCAATACTCCAGCGTCGGCGGCTTGGCCAACGACTGGCATCTGGTGCACCTGGGCAGTCGCGCGGTGGGCGGTGCCGGTCTGGTGTTTACCGAAGCCACGGCGGTAACGGCCGACGGGCGGATCACCGCCGAAGACCTTGGCCTGTGGAACGACGAACAGATCGAACCGCTGCAACGCATCACCCGCTTCATCACTTCCCAAGGCGCAGTCGCCGGCATTCAATTGGCCCACGCTGGACGCAAGGCCAGCACCCATCGGCCGTGGATCGGCAAGCACGGCAGCGTCAAACCCGAAGAGGGTGGCTGGACCCCGGTCGGGCCGTCGCCGATCGCTTTCGATCCGCAGCACACGCAACCCAAACAGCTCGATGAAGGGCAGATCGCCGCCGTCATTCAGGCTTTCGTCGATGCCGCCAAACGCGCATTGACGGCGGGTTTCAGCGTGGTCGAGGTGCATGCTGCGCACGGTTATCTGCTGCACCAGTTTCTTTCGCCGCTGAGTAATCAGCGCCAGGATCAGTACGGCGGGTCGTTCGAAAATCGTATCCGGCTGGTGTTGCAAGTCACCGAAGCGGTGCGGGCGGTGTGGCCGGAAGAGCTGCCGGTGTTTGTTCGGGTGTCCGCCACCGACTGGGTGGAAGACGGCTGGAACCCGGATGAAACCGTGGAGCTGGCGCGGCGCCTGCACACGCTGGGGGCCGATCTGATTGATGTGTCCTCGGGCGGTACGGCGGCCAATGCGGAAATCCCGGTCGGGCCGGGTTATCAAACGCGTTTTGCCGAGCGGGTGCGTAAAGAGTCAGGCATTGCCACTGGCACCGTAGGCATGATTACCGAGCCGGCGCAGGCCGAGCATATTTTGCGTACCTGTCAGGCCGATATCATTTTCCTTGCCCGGGAATTGCTGCGTGATCCGTACTGGCCGCTGCATGCCGATGATGATCTGGGCGGGCGCAAAGCGGTGTGGCCGGCGCAGTATCAGCGCGCGACGCACCGGGATCAGCCGATTCATGAGTCTGATTTGCGGGATTGAGTCAGTCGAGATAAAGCAAAAAGCCCCGAGCCGGTGAGGGTCGGGGCTTTTTTGTGTCCTGAAAATCATCGGTTGCCTGGTCTGGCGCTATCGCGAGCGGGCTCACTCCTACAATTTGAAATGCGATCCACTGTAGGAGTGAGCCTGCTCGCGATGAGGCCCCATCTGGCGCCTCAAATCCTCAAGGGTATTTGCGCTTGTCCGGCGCCGGCGGGAAGTACTGGTACAACCAGGTTTCGCTCAACGTGCGGTCATTGGTGCGGATAAACAGGCGCAGTTCCACCGGCTCGACACTGTCACTGGTCGGGTACCAGTCGAAGAGGATCCGGTATCCCTTGATGTCATCCAGCACCAGCACGCTGAAGTCCTGCACCTTGCCGTTCGAGCAGGTCACCACTGGTTCGATCCCGGTGCCCTGCGGCAAGCGCTCGAGACCGCCACCGGTGAAGTCCACGGCAAAGCGTCGCGCCCACACCTTCGGGTAATGCTCGCCCGGCGCCCATCCCTCTGTGAAACCACCCATGCCGGAACGGGTCGCGTGCACCCGCGCCAACGGCGTGCCCACGGGCGGTAAGGCGCTCCAGTAGAGCTTGTAGCCGTAATTCAGCGAATCGCCGGCAGCCACCGGTTTCTTCGGCGTCCAGAACGCCACGATGTTATCCAGGGTCTCGCCGGTCGTAGGGATTTCCAGCAGATCGATCGAGCCTTCGCCCCATGGGGTCGTCGGTTCGACCCACAGGCTCGGGCGCTTGCTGTACCAATCGACCGTGTCCTGATAGTTGGCGAATTCGTGGTCGGTCTGCACCAGACCGAAGCCCTTCGGATCCTTGTCGGCAAAGGCGTTGAATTGCAGGGTGGCCGGGTTGTTCAGCGGGCGGCAGATCCACTCGCCGTTGCCGCGCCACATGGCCAGGCGATCGGAGTCGTGGATTTGCGGGTGAATGGTGTCGCACATGCGCCGCTCGTGGGTGCCGCAGCTGAACATGCTGGTCATCGGCGAAATGCCCAACTGTTCGATGGCGGTACGCGCATTGATGTGCGCGTCGATTTCCATCACCACGCGTTCGGCCTGGCAATCGATATCAAAGCGATAGGCACCGGTGGCGCTCGGCGAGTCGAGCAAGGCGTAGACCACAAAACGCGTGGCGTTCTTGTCCGGCGTCTCGAACCAGAATTTGGTGAAGTCGGGGAATTCTTCGCGTTTCTTGGCGTAGGTGTCGATCGCCAGTCCGCGCGCCGACAGGCCATATTGGCCACTCGCATCGACGGCACGGAAATAACTCGCGCCGAGAAACGACACCACGTCATGCCGATCCAGTTCCGGTGCCTTGAACAATTTGAACCCGGCGAAACCCAGATCGCCTTTCAACTGCTGGGTGTCGACCGAAGTATTCTCGTAATTGAACAGCGCCGGGCGGAAATGCACCTCGCGCGCCAGGCGCGTCTTTGGATCGACGCTGTACATGCGCACCGGCTGGCGGAAACCCATGCCGACGTGAAAGAACTGCACGTCCAGCTGACCCTTGTTTTCCTTCCACAATGAATGCTCGCCGTCATAGCGGATCGCGTTGAAATTCTGCGGCGTCATCGTCGCCAGGGTTGGCGGCAATACCTGTTTCGTATCCTGATAGGCGCTGCCGGCCAGTTGCTTGGCCTGACGCTTGAGCGCTTCGAAATCGAACGCCTGCGCCTCGCCATCGGCGGCGCCGCCATTGGCCGCCCAGGCACGCGTGGCCAGCAGGCCAGTGGCCGAAAGACCGGTGTAAGCCGCAATGGCCATGGACGCTTTGAGCAAATTCCTGCGATGCATATATACAACCTGTCGTGTGCAATCCCGTGCCGTTCCTGGCACGTAGCGGATCGGAAATTACGGTTCGGTCATGCCTTCGGCCAAACGCAACGGACTATAAACAGATGCCCGCTAGCTTAATCGGTTCGATTGTCGAGCAAAAAGCCTTGTTTGCGTGCCGTCAGCTGGCAATGAAACAAGACATGTCTGTAATTTTTCTGACAGGGTCCTCTGATTTAAAGGGTATAACTGCTTTTTTCGATTAATTACTCTAAAAACTGCTTTTCAGCGCCGATTTAATTCCTATTCTATGGGCAAGACCGGATACAAGCCTTCGTGTCGGCGGGGCACACGACACTGCTCAAAAGAGGCAGGGCGATGTGAGGTTCAGCAGTTTCTTGACTCATCAGAGAAGGACATCGTCCATGGCAAAAATACACGGCATCACCGAAATGTTAGGGATCTTTCCTTGCTTGGGCCTCGGGCGCAGAAGACGCCGGCTCAGTTCGGAAGAATTGAAGCTGGTTGAACGTTATCGAGAGCTTTCCGAGAATGACCGGATTGCGATGAGGTATCTGGTGGATGCGATGCGGAGTGTTTCGCGGTTCTAACGTGAAAACTGAAAAGGGAGCGGGTTGCAAAGCCCGCCCCCTTTTTTTGAAGCGAACACATCGCGCGTTAGCCACAGTTCAATGGAGGGCATGCAGGCAGGTTTTGAAGTAGGCGTTTCCTTCGAGTTGAGGGGAGAGTTCCTACAATATGTGGCGGTTGCAGATCCCGGTAGCAGGTATTACGTTGTTCATACGAGTAATACTCTTGGAGCACCACATGACGACAACCATGACGAGCAAGGGCCAGGTCACTATTCCGAAACCAATACGTGACGCCCTTCAACTGACGCCGGGCTCGGCCGTTGAGTTCAGTGTCAATGAACAGGGCGAAGTGGTTTTGCACAGTGCCAGACACGCTGGAGAGCAGACAACGGCACCGGATCGATTTGATGCGGTTCGTGGCAAGGCGGACATCAAGTGGCGAACCGATGATTTGATGGCGTTACTTCGGGGTGATGATTGATGGTTCTGGTCGACACCAACGTATTGATCGACGTTCTGGAGGACGATCCTGTTTGGGCTGAATGGTCTATTCAGCAACTCCGGTCGCAGTCATTGATCCATGATCTGGTGATTAACCCAATCGTTTACGCAGAACTGTCGCAGACGTTCTCAACTTTCGAGACCCTGGATGAGGTGGTTAATCAGCTAGGGCTGGTCGTGCAGGAAATTCCGCGGCCTGCACTTTTTCTGGCCGGCAAGGCGTTTGTACGCTACCGGAAAGTGGGTGGTGGCAAGCAAAACGTGCTGGCGGATTTCTTTATCGGAGCACATGCAGCGGTGAAGAAGCTGCCGTTGTTAACCAGGGATTCCAAGCGGTATCGTAATTACTTCCCCTCGGTCCAGTTGATTACGCCCTCCTGATTATTTAATGGGGGCTGCCGCAATCGCCAGCAGGCTGGCTCCGGCATTTAGAATGCGTTTCCTCTGTGGAAGCCAGCCTGCTCGGAAGTTGTTGCCCTCAGTGCTTGAACATCACATGCCGAACCGTGGTGTAGTCCTCCAGCCCATACATCGACATGTCCTTGCCGTACCCGGACATTTTCTGACCGCCGTGGGGCATTTCGCTGACGAGCATGAAGTGCGTGTTGACCCAGGTGCAGCCGTACTGCAGCCGAGCTGACAGACGATGCGCGCGGCCTGTGTCGGCGGTCCAGACGGAGGAGGCGAGGCCGTAGTCGGAATCGTTGGCCCACTCCAGCGCTTGTGCTTCATCGGTAAATTTGGTCACCGAAACCACTGGGCCGAACACTTCACGGCGGACGATCTCGTCGTCCTGCTGCGCATCGGCGAGTACCGTCGGTTCGAAGAAGAAGCCATTACCTTCGACAGCCTTGCCGCCGCTGATCAAGCGAATGTGCGGCTGCGCGACGGCGCGCTCGACGAAAGCGGCGACGCGGTCGCGGTGTTGTGCGGTGATCAGCGGGCCCAGCTCGGTGGAGGGATCATCCTGCACACCGTATTTGATCGTGCTGACCGCCGCGCCGAGTTTCTCGACGAACTTGTCGTAAATCCCTTGCTGCGCGTAGATCCGGCACGCGGCGGTGCAGTCCTGCCCGGCGTTGTAGAAACCGAAGGTCCTAATGCCTTCCACCGCCGCGTCGAGGTCGGCGTCGTCGAAGATGATCACCGGTGCCTTGCCACCCAGTTCCATGTGCATGCGTTTGACGCTGTCGGCTGTGCTGGAAATGATGTTCGACCCGGTGGCGATCGAACCGGTCAGCGACACCATGCGCACTTTCGGATGGCTGACCAGTGGACTGCCGACGGTAGCGCCCCGGCCGAACACCAGATTGAGTACACCGGCCGGGAATATGTCCGACGCCAGTTCGGCCAGACGCAACGCCGTCAGCGGGGTTTGTTCCGACGGCTTGAGCACCACGGTATTACCGGCGGCCAGCGCCGGGGCGATTTTCCAGGCGACCATCATCAGCGGGTAATTCCACGGCGCGATGGAGGCGATCACCCCGACCGGATCGCGACGGATCATCGAAGTGTGTCCGGGCAAATATTCGCCAGCGGCCGAACCGCTCATGCAACGGCTGGCGCCGGCGAAGAAACGGAACACATCGGCAATCGCCGGGATCTCGTCGTTGAGTGCGGCGCTGTAGGGTTTGCCGCAATTGTCGGATTCCAGTTTCGCCAGTTCCTCGCCATGGGCTTCGATGGCGTCGGCGAGCTTGAGCAACAGCCGCGAGCGGTCTTTCGGCGCGGTTTGCGACCACTCGGCGAAAGCGTTGTCGGCGGCGCGCACGGCGGCATCGACCTGGGCTTCGCTGGCTTCGTTGATGTCCACCAGCACATCGCCCCGCGCCGGGTTGAGCACCGGTTGTGCAGGGCCATCGCCGTTGACCAGTTGGCCGTTGATCAAGAGTCGGGTTTGCATGGTTTTGTCCTCTATTGTTCTGCCGAAACCGGTTTGAAAACTGTGGGAGCGAGCCTGCTCGCGAAGGCGGTGTGTCAGGCAACATCGATGCGGGATGTGACGGCCTCTTCGCGAGCAGGCTCGCTCCCACAGGGCGTTATTCATTTGTCGCCGCTACCGGCAACGCTCTCGCCCCCGCGCGTCAGGTAATACGCCCCCAAAATTGGCAACATGGTCACCATCATCACCAGCATCGCCACGACGTTGGTCACCGGCACATCCCGTGGTCGACTGAGCTGGTTCAACAGCCACAACGGCAACGTGCGTTCATGCCCGGCGGTAAACGTGGTGACGATGATTTCATCGAATGACAGCGCAAACGCCAGCATGCCGCCAGCGAGCAAGGCTGAGCCGAGGTTCGGCAGAATGATGTAGCGGAAGGTCTGCCAGCCGTCGGCGCCGAGGTCCATCGAGGCCTCGATCAGGCTGTGCGAAGTGCGGCGCAGGCGAGCGATGACGTTGTTGTAGATGATCACCACACAGAAGGTCGCGTGGCCGACGATGATGGTGAACATGCCCGGTTCGATCCCCAGCGTCTTGAACGTCGCCAGCAAAGCGATGCCGGTGATGATCCCCGGCAGCGCAATCGGCAGGATCAGCATCAATGAAATGCCCTGTTTGCCGAAAAAATCCCGCCGGTACAAAGCCGCCGACGCCAAGGTGCCAAGGACCATCGCGATCAACGTGGCGATGGCGGCGATCTGCAGCGACAGCTTGATTGCCTCCAATACGTCCGGCCGCGAAAACGCCACGCTGAACCAGCGCAGGGTGAAGCCCTTCGGCGGAAAACTGAACGTGGCCTCTTCAGTGTTGAAGGCGTAGAGGAAGATGATCAGGATCGGAAAGTGTAAGAACACCAGTCCGCCCCAGGCTGCGATTTTTAAACCCAGAGACGCACGCCCTTGTGCTGAAGCGTCAGAGTGCATCGAAAGCCCCCAGTCGTTTGACGATGGACAGGTAAACCGCGATCAGCACGATCGGCACCAGGGTGAACGCCGCGGCCATCGGCATATTTCCAATCGCACCCTGCTGCGCGTACACCATGCTGCCGACAAAATAACCCGGCGGCCCGACCAGTTGCGGCACGATGAAGTCGCCCAGCGTCAGCGAAAAAGTGAAGATCGAACCTGCGGCAATCCCCGGAATCGACAGCGGCAGGATGACTTGCATGAAGGTCTGACGCGGCTTGGCACCGAGGTCGGCCGAAGCCTGCAGCAGCGACGGCGGCAGACGTTCCAGCGAGGCCTGGATCGGCAGAATCATGAACGGCAACCAGATATAGACAAACACCATGAACCGCCCCAGATGCGAGGTCGACAACGTGCTGCCACCAACCTTGGGAATCCCCAGAATTAACTGCAACACCGGCTCCAGCCCCAGGTGCTGGACGAACCACTGCGCGACGCCGCCCTTGGCCAGCAGCAACGTCCACGCATAGGCCTTGACGATATAACTGGCCCACATCGGCAGCATCACGGCGATGTAGAAAAACGCCTTGGTCTTGCCCGTGGTATAGCGCGCCATGTAGTAGGCAATCGGGAACGCGACGATGGCGCTGGCGATCGACACGGCGATGGCCATGCTCAGGGTGCGCAGGATGATGTCGAAATTGGAGGGCTGAAACAGCGCGGCAAAATTGGCCAGCGTCAGGTCAGGCGTCACCGCCATGGTGAAGTCGTCGAAGGTGTAGAAACCCTGCCACAACAGCATCAGCAACGAGCCCAGATAGATCGCCCCGAACCACAGCAGCGGCGGCACCAGCAACATCGACAGATACAGGTTCGGCTTGCGGTAGAGCAGGTCGGAGAACCTGCGCAACGGTGGCGACGAAGTCATCGCGAGCGAGCTCATTTCATACCCCGCTGGCCACGGTGTCGTGCAGCGCGATCATCGCTTCCCGTGCCCAGCGTGCGCTCAGACGCTGGCCGGTCTGTAGCTGTACGCCGCTGTCGAGCCACTGGTTGTTGGCCTGGCTGATGCTCAGGGTCTGGCCGTTTTCCAACTGCAATTCATAGCGCGTGGCGCTGCCCTGATACTGGATATCGTGCAGCAGGCCGCTGACTTCGATTTCATGGCTGGCCAGTGGGCCTTCGGCGAAACGCACGTGTTCCGGGCGGATCGAAAACGGCTGTGGATGGCCGCTGATTTGCCGCGCCAGATCGCCGCGAATCACATTCGAGGTACCGACGAATTCGGCGACAAACGTGGTGCTCGGTTTCATGTACAGATTGCGCGGACTGTCGACCTGCTCGATGCGGCCCTTGTTGAACACCGCGACGCGATCAGACATCGACAGCGCTTCGGTCTGATCGTGGGTGACGAAGATGAACGTGATGCCGAGCTGGCGTTGCAGCTTCTTCAGCTCGCTTTGCATCTGCTCGCGCAATTTCAGATCGAGTGCGCCCAACGGCTCGTCGAGCAACAGCACGCGCGGGCGATTGACCAACGCGCGGGCGAGGGCGACACGCTGACGCTGGCCGCCAGACAACTGCACCGGTTTGCGTGAGCCATAGCCGCCGAGCGCGACCATGTCCAAAGCTTCTTCGGCACGCTGGTGGCGCTCGGCTTTGCCCACGCCTTTAACCTTCAAACCGTAGGCGACGTTGTCGAGCACATTCATGTGCGGGAACAATGCGTAATCCTGAAACACCGTGTTGACGTCGCGTTGATACGGCGGCAAACCGGCGGCTTCGGCGCCGTGAATGCGGATCGAACCAGCGCTCGGTTGCTCGAAACCGGCGATCAGGCGCAGGCAGGTGGTCTTGCCCGAGCCGGAAGGGCCGAGCATGGAAAAGAACTCACCGTCCTCGATATCGATGGACACCCGGTCAACGGCCTTCACTTCACCGAATTGCCGGGAAACGTTGGTGAACTGGACTGCAAGCGTCATGGTGCGGTGCTCCGGAAAGGCGAGGGCCGCCGTGGCGGCCGTCCTGAAACCGTGAAATATCGCGGCGAACGCGCTCTGCTTTTAGCTCCCTCTCCCTCCGGGAGAGGGCTGAGGGCAGCGGTTTCTGCCATTGCTCTGGATTCAGGGGCAAGATCAAAAGCCACCCCCTCACCCCAGCCCTCTCCCCCAGAGGGGCGAGGGGGAAAGGGAGCCGACCGCGTCGCTGTTTAAACCTAGCGCCCGCCCATAATCGCAATGTAATCCTGCGTCCAACGGCTATACGGCACAAACTTGCCACCCTCAGCCTGCGGGGTTTTCCAGAAAGCGATCTTGTCGAACTGGTCGAAACCATTGGTCTCGCAGCCCTCGGCGCCAAGCAGTTCGCTCTCTTTACACGCCGCTGGCACCGCCGGCAGCGAACCGAACCACGCCGCCACATCGCCCTGGACCTTCGGCTTCAGCGACCAGTCCATCCACTTGTACGCGCAGTTCGGGTGCTTGGCCTCGGTGTGCAGCATGGTTGTGTCGGCCCAGCCCGTGGCGCCTTCTTTCGGGATAGTCGACGCGATCGGCTGCTTCTCGTTGATCAGGCCGTTGACCTGATACGGCCAGGCGCCGGAAGCGACCACCCCTTCGTTTTTGAAATCGCTCATCTGCACCGTGGTGTCATGCCAGTAGCGGTGGATCAACGGCTGCTGCGCGCGCAACAGATCGAGCACGGCTTTGTACTGATCTTCGGTGAGTTGATACGGATCCTTGATGCCCAATTCAGGCTTGGTCGATTTCAAGTACAGCGCCGCATCGGCGATATAGATCGGGCCGTCATACGCCTGCACGCGTCCCTTGTTCGCCTTGCCATCGGGCAGATCCTGCGCGGCGAACACCACGCTCCAACTGCTGGGCGCCGTCTTGAACACATTGCTGTTGTACATCAAAACGTTCGGCCCCCATTGGTACGGGGTGCCGTAAGTCTGGTGGTTGACCACGTACCACGGTGCATCTTTGAGGCGCGGGTCGAGGGACTTCCAGTTCGGGATCAACGCCGTGTTGATCGGCTGTACACGCTTGCCAGCGATCAACCGCAGCGACGCATCGCCGGACGCAGTGACCAGATCGTACCCGCCCTTGGCCATCAGGCTGACCATCTCGTCGGAAGTCGCGGCGGTCTTGACGTTGACCTTGCAACCGGTTTCCTGCTCGAAACCGCTCACCCAGTCATACGCCTTGTCGCTCTCGCCACGCTCGATGTAACCCGGCCACGCCACGATATCCAGCTGACCTTCGCCAGCGCCGACAGCCTTCAGCGGCTCTGCAGCCTGCAGGCTGGCGCTGGCCAGCACGGCCGTGGTGATTGCACTGAACAGTGCGGTCTTGTGCACGAACATGGTTGATCCCTCTTCTTCATATTATGGTCGGGGCAGTGGTGAACGCGGTGCAGCGTGCCGTGGGCGGCTTGTTATTAGCGTAGTCAGAGATGGCCGTGGCGGGGCGGGCGCCTCTCGACCTTAGCGATGAAGATTTCGCGCTGGGCTGAAGTGTAGATCGGTTTTTTCAAGGTCAGCCGCAGACTTCGATTCCGAATGCGAGCAACATCTCGAAGCACACTCGCGCGGTCGCTTCGGGCACTTTCGCACTAGGCTGAGGGCCTTATAGATCCGTATAACCCCTGTTTGGAGGCGGAACATGAACACCCGTGGATTGCTCGATCAACTGCTCAAATCCGGCCAGGATCTGCTGCAGAACAAGGCTGGCGGCGCATCGAACAAATCGGCTGCCGGCGGGCTGGGCGGCCTGCTCGGCGGCTCGTCAGGCGCCAGCGGCCTCGGCGGCCTGCTCTCCGGCGCAGGCGGAGGCGCACTGGCGGCCGGTGCCATGGGCCTGCTCCTCGGCAACAAAAAAGTGCGCAAGGTCGGCGGCAAAGTCGCCATCTACGGCGGCCTCGCCGCACTCGGCGTGCTGGCCTACAAGGCCTACGGCAACTACAACGCGCAAAAAGGCAGCGCCCCCCAAAACGAACCGCAAACCCTCGACCGCCTGCCACCGGCACAAGTCGAACAACACAGCCAGGCCATCCTCAAAGCCCTGGTCGCCGCCGCCAAAGCCGACGGCCACATCGATGAGCGCGAGCGCGAACTGATCGAAGGCGAATTCAGCAAACTCGACAACGACCAGGAACTGCAACACTGGCTCCACGCCGAACTCAACAAACCCCTCGACCCCACCGACGTCGCCCGCGCGGCGAGCACGCCGGAAATGGCGGCAGAGATGTACATCGCCAGCGTGATGCTGGTGGATGAGGAGAATTTTATGGAGAAGAGCTACCTGGATGAACTGGCGCGGCAGTTGAAGCTGGAGCCGGGGTTGAAGGTGGAGTTGGAGAGGCAGGTGCGGTTGGCGGGTGGGTGAAGTTCTGGGGGGAAATCGCAGCGTTGAGTTGCGATTTTTCCGTATGCGGGATGGAGAAAACCAGAATTAGACAAATGAGAAAGACAAATGGGGACAGATTTATTTTTAGGTTTAGGAAATAAATCTGTGCCACTTTTCTAAAAACATGTTGGGTTTCGTCTAACAGATTAGAGGTTCTCTATGTTGGTTGGGCCACCGTCATCAATGAGTTTCCTCATGCGATGATTATAGAGTTCAAGGTCTTGAGCATCATTGTTGGCTTCGATTGTTTCTCCCAGAAAAGCCATGATATGTGAGATTGTCTGTTTTTCACTTTCAGTCGCGTCGCGAACGAGATCAAATCCGTCTTTTTACAAGAAAGGGTGTTTGTTTCTTAGGTAATAATAGCAGCCAATGTTTTCAAGCAAGTCACTGGCGTCATTTTTTGTAAGCTCAACCGAATTTAAGTATTCGCTAAATGCATCTTTCAATATTTCGATCGAAGTTTCTAGTGGTTCTAAATAGGTGCACAGTCCTTGCCAATTTATGATATGCAACTGGGTTCCCCAGTCAGGGTCTCTTGTGAAAAAATGGCCATTACCTTTGAAGTAGTCAGGGAATTGATTTTTGTTCAAAGCTATTTCAAAGTTTGGTGTCATTGAGGTTGTTCTCAGTTGTCAAGTTGGCTTGGCAAGCAATCTTTACTCATTTTAGTTTATTATTTCGGGCTGATCAAAATCTAATTGTATCTACATTGTCAATATGCGCGGTTAGCTTTTCCAGAAAAGCCTTTTCGCTGCTGAAGTTGTTGTTAGTAATCATATCTAAGAACCAAGTGGAGTCTAAAATTGTAAATATTTCAGTCCACTCTGGACTTCTAGCTTTCCATTCGGGTATGACGTTCGCGGCAAAGCCGTGACCTTTGCCTTGGGATAAGTGAAAATAGTTTTCTTCGAATGAGTAGCCTATAATTTTCGGCCAGTGCGAGCTGTGCGGAAGATTTGGCTCCATATCCTTCCTAGCAATCACATAAAAAATTCTCATCGTTCTTCCGGAAGTATCCGTGATTTGTCGAAGTTGGCTGTGCGTGGGGTTGGGTGGATTTTTTTGCTCCGCTGTCACACTTTCTAATGAGTGCTTAAACTAAGGGCTAAATTTTGGGTTTGTTCAACAGGGCATGTCATGTTTCAGTGCACGGTGGCGTAAAAATTTAGCATTATACGCTCTGCTCAAAAAAATTCGAGATTAAGCACGCAACCCTTCAGTTTTAACCGCTTGATCTCGTCGTCGAACTTGTATTTTGGCAATTCTTTGTTTTTTATATCGTACTGCTGTCTAAGGAGGCGAAATAATTTCCCTGTATTTTTTTTGCTTTGATCATCAAGGCTTTCAATTAGGTCGTAATTACTGGCTGACAGAAACGCGATTTTGTTTTTAAGTGTGTAGTAAGCGCTTATGTTTGAAAACAATGCCTCTGCATCTGAATAGTCTTCTTTTGAATGTTTTGCGTAATCTTCGAATATGGTCGTTAACAGGCTTTGTGCCGCTTTTTGATTTTTTAAAACTCCGCACATTTCCTGCCAGTTGCTGATGAAGAGATGGTCTCCCCAGTCGGATCCACGGGAAAAATATTTTCCATTCCCTTTAAAAAAGTCAGATGTTTCGTGAAGTTCTAAAGCCGTTTCAAAAGTAGTCTTCATTGTACTTTTCCCAGTCATCAAGGTTTTTTCATGCAACGTTCCAATGTCAATGCTTTGATGAGCTTTTTTTGAATCACGCATTTGTGAATTCGGAACCTCAGGATGCTCTATCTTCGGAATATACCGCTGTCATTATTTTCCTAAGTACGGTTGGCTGTCAGTTAGAGTTAGCAGTCCAAGTCAAAAGCATGCGACTGTGAAAGGCCGCAATTGGCTGAACCGAGATACCTATCCCGAAAAAGGGCTAGAGCTTTTCCGAGAAAATAGCAAGTTCGGGTCGCCAGAAGATTTTTTAGGTCGCAACTCCGCGGTCTGCGCCTGGCTTGAACATGAGAGATTCGTCTTCTTGTCTAGCTTTACAGCGCTCTACAAAAATCAGTGCTGCGGACGGATCTTTAAGAAAGAGTTCGTACGACTCTTTGCTTATTTCGTAATACTCATCATAGTCAACCAAGCGGTTGCTAACATGGATAGAAACATAATACTTTCCACTAACTGCTTCTATTCCTATGGTAAATCGCTCGTCTGTATTGATAAAAGTGTCATTGAATTTCATGATCATCCTCTTATAAAGACAGTGGTGATATTTCAAGTTTTGGTGCAAGCGGGCCTTTAGCGTCGACTATTGCTTCAATGTTTCCATCTGGCAACTTTCCACCCGGGATCCATAGGTCGTTAGCGCCGGCTTCATTTCCTGATGGAATTCTTGGTTCAAGTCCGCGTTCGTTTTCGATTTCAGTGATCAGAAGGAATGATAATTATTTTTCGGCTGGGGCGTTCCTTGAGTTAAGTTATAATTACGGTAGCACTGATCGCTATGACGACAGTCTGGCCGAGTATAATCATAGTGCCGGACGCCTTTATTGAGCCATTGTTTGGGTCTCGCTTTTCATAGCGAACATCAGCATCGTGTAGTAGCTGTGAAAAAAGAAACTTCGCTATTTCTAAATAAGGTTAAATGCACTGTGTCACTCACAACTACCTAGCATGATGTACGCAAAGTCGGAGAGGGGATGCGCACGGTTGTTTTCGTCCCTTTTTCTACTCACTCCATAAACCAATAAAATCATCAAAGTTATTAGAGACTAAGTGGGTTTTACTTGAGTTTGGGTCAAAAATTTCAACCGTAATTGAGGGGGTATTGAAATTCAGGCAAACAAGGTAACCGCCCGCATCCCGTGCGATAGGAACCAATCCATTCGGAAGCCCTGGGGGTTTTCCTGCCCCTGAGTACCATGAGATGGTATACGGGGTTGCGTCGGGCGAGAATGAAAAGAACTCGCTTATGCAAGTTCCTTCGTCGTCATATGAAAATGAAGACACCTCAGGAGAGGCTTCGTCGGAATATTTAACTAAGTCCAAGTAGGACTCTGGGAAAATTACACCAAGTCGTTTTTCTACTTGGGAAATCGTATTGGCATCCACTGAGGATCTCTGTTCAATCCCGAAAGTACTCCAGTCAAACTTCATGCCAGCCCTCCGTAATTATTTCTTTCCATCCGCAAAGCCCCCTTTGTTTCCGGGGTGGAACATCTTCTGCCAAAGAGCATTCCATTGAGGACCTTTCGATTGTTCATGTTGATAGCGCCATACCAGCTGGAGTGTATCCGTTCCCGGTACGTGATGCCATGTGACTTCCTTGCCAGGGCTAATGCCTTTGGTAGGTATCTTGGTGCCCTTTACACGTCTGACTCCAGGCACCATGGTTTCCATTATTTTATTAAAATCTGCATCAGTATCGGCTGACTTTAAGAGGCTTTCGTTTGCAACCTTAAAATGTTCTGCGCGGTTGGGAACCGCTAGCACATCCGGGCCAATTTTGGTCTCGTATAAAACGCTATATGCGTGGGGATCCAATGGCGTCGCCAAACCGCTTAGTGCTTCATTACGGTTTGCTGCAACCGGATCCACTGCTCCGGCAGTTTCTGCCTTGCCTCCATCCGCCTCTAGGCACTCCAATCCCAACGGATCCACCCAGATAGTGGGGTTAGGGACGTATTGGTAGTTGTTCAACCCTCCTGCAAGTTTGAACGGATCCGGCGTCAGAAACCGCCCAGTTCCCGGGTTGTAGTAACGATGGCGGTTGTAATGGAGCCCGTCTCCGCATCGAAATACTGACCTTGGAATCGCAGAGGGTTGTCGATTTCATTGACATCCAATGCCACGACGTTGCCATAGGCGCGGTACTTCGCCGACCACATGATTTCGCCGCTGTAGTCAGTCAGTTCCTGTGGCGTGCCGAGGTGGTCGAGTTGGTAATAGAACGGGGCCGCTTTTAGCGGGCCTTCGCCGTCGAGCATTGCCAGCGGGCGGAAAGTGCCCGGTTCGTAGATGTAGCTGCGGTAGCGGTTCTCGGCGCTTTCAGCGATGAGGCGTTCGCCTTGCCACAGAAACTCGGTGACGTGACCGTCGACGTTTTTTTCAATGCGACGGCCAAAGGCGTCATATTTGTAGGTCGCTGTGCTGCCACCAGGCAGGCTGACGCCGATCAGGCGGTGCTGGCAGTCGTAGCGGTATTCGGTGATGAGTTTTTGTCCGGCGCCGCGACGCTCACGGATCAGATTGCCGTAGGCGTCGTAATCGTAATGGCGGTCGCCCTGCATGAGCAGGCGATTGCCTTTTACGTTGGCGAGATTCGCAACAGGCAGGTCATTTTGTCCGAGGAGGTTGCCTGCCGGGTCATGGGCGAAGCTCTCTGGCATGGCGCCGCGCACGCTGATCAGGCGATCCAGCGGGTCGTAGTGATAGCTGCGGTTGCCTTTGCGGCTGTCGTCGATGCCGGCGAGGTTGCCGTTGGCGTCGTAGTTGTAGCGACGCTGCAACAGGTGTTTTTCCCGCTGGCTGACGCTGTGCGCTTGGAGGCGGCCCTGTTCATCGTACTGGTATTGGCTTAGCAGCAAGCCTTGCTGACGCTGCTGTTCACGACCGGCGCTGAACTGGTGAGTGGTCAGGCGAGAACCATTGAGATCGATACTGCTTAAGCGCCCGCCGGACAAATGTCGGTAGTCGAGGGTGCTGCCGTCCGGCAGGCGGCAGTGGCTGAGTTGGCCAACGCTATCGTACTGGTAGCGCAGAGTGCCCCAGCCTTGGTGTTCCTCGATGAGTCGATCTTGCAAATCGTATTTGTAGGCGAGCGGCCAGTGGCCGTCGTCAACGTTAACGAGGCGGCCAAGCGCGTCGTAGCTGTAGTGAATCTCTTCGCCGTCGGGTAGCGTTTTTACAAGCAAACGGCCTGCGGCATCACGCTGATATTCGGTGACCAGTTCGCTGCCGTCGTCGCCGAACTCGGTTTTCTTCAGCAGTTGGCCGTTGAGGTCGTACTCGTAGGCAGTCCGACGACCATCGAAGCCGGTCTCCTGTTGAATCAGGCCGTTGGCGTAGTAATCAAGGTGATAGTGCTCGCCGCGCTCGTTTTCAATTTCAGTGAGCAACAGGCGCGAGTTGTCGTAGCGGTAGCGCAGTTGGCTGCCGTCCGGATTGATGCGGCGGCTGACGAGGTGAAGATTGTCGGCGTATTCGTAGCGGGTGATACGGCCAAGTTCGTCACGTTCAGCAGTGACATTGCCGTAGGCGTTGTAGCTGAATGCGCGAGTGGCGCCGCCGGGCAGGGTGACCTGGGTCAGGCGGTCGAAGGCATCCCGTTGTTAATGAGTAATGGCGCTCATCTTTGCGAGGTGATCCTCCGCCTGCACATTACTCATTTTGATGCCGGAATAATTTACTTCTTAAATATTACTCTTCAGCGTTGAGATAGGCAGAGGGGCCGCAGAGCAAAGGATGCTTTGTCGTGAACTCAATAACTGATTCCTCATTAGCTGCGCGGACTAGGTAGCTTTCGTATTCATTTTTTATCGTTACGGCTAGATTTTTTTTTGTGGGAATGTTTTTTATAAAAACTCCCTCGATATTGCTGCAGTTAAGGCCGATCCTGCAGGTATTGAACCCCGATTGCTTCCATTTTATAGGAGGTTCCTTAGGGTACTCTTTGATATCGAATTCGAGGATTATTGTTGGTCTGTTGTTGTCAATGTTTAGGGAGAGTAGCGTTACCTCACCGATAGGGATCGGACTACTGAAAATTCTATTAAAGAATGAGCTTCCGTCTAAGTCGTTCCAGAAAAACATTTTTTGTCCTTAAAGTAATAGTGATCTTTTGCGCCGAGTACGTTGCCTATTTGGGATTTAATTTTAATGATTGTTTTGGACCTTCGGCGCGCGTGAAATGATATTTTCTTATAAGAATGGATTATCCCTAACTATTCAGAACGCTCTCGCTAACTCTATCCGTTGTTCTTGAATGCTTGTTCTATTGTGTTTTCCTTTTATAGGAAAAAAGGAAGAAAATGGGGCGGACTTGTTTTCGGATTTTTAGTTTGAAAATAAAGCTGTCCCCTTTTTTGTTTAACTCGGATTTCATGAGTTTTGCATATAAAAAAGTGTCAGATAGCTGAGCGAGTTTAGCTATTTTTTGTAATGGTTTCTTTCATGTGAAAAAAGTTTTTCGTATTCGGAAATGACGTTTTTCCAGTTCGCGTAAAGTCTTTCTTCTGAGCCTACCTCGCCCTCGGGTAAAGGCATATATCTAACAATCGATGAGATGTCTTCTGGGTAGTCCAGGTCGGCATATAGTTCTTCGATTTTTTCAAGAGGATCCGAAAAAAGACCTTTGTTTTCAAAAAGATAAGAAAGTAGCAAATATATCCAAGGTTGTGAGATCCTTTCCTCTTTTTCCGTTGACTCATTACTCGCTAGAGATTCTAAATAGTCCCGGGCCAGGTATAGCTCTTGCTGCTCTAGTGTAGAAAGCTCATAAGCTTTTTTCGGTGATGAAGTTGTCAGCGTATTGCAAGCGAAGCTAGAAATACCTTGGTTGTCGATGTAACCTTTCTCAAGTCCATACAAAAGTTCACTCCAAGTCAGCCATGGCGTTTTGGAAAAAACATAGTTTCCGTCAAGTGGTAATAGAGACAATTTCTACCTCGGAAGTTTTGAAGGGATTTGATTGGGAGTGCCGGTTATTTTTCCGTTAGGGATAAATCTTTGATGCGTCAATTCCATCTTGGTATTGATGATCCACTCGAAAATACCGGCTTTGTCATTCATCGTTCCAGGCATCTGTGTAAGCGTATTGTTAGTACCATCCCCACCTCGAAGGGGAAATACTCTACCCTTATCTGGTATTTGATCTACAACATAGCTTGGTGCTCGATGCATCGGGTCTTCTTTTAGTGCGCTGCCGACGGGCTGTGCTGCTTTGATTTCATCAGCGGCATAACTTGCCCGGAGCCGTTCATAAAGAGCCGAATTGTAGCCAGATTGATCCTTAGCCTTGGGTAAAGGCGGCGCTCCTTCGTCAACAGTAGCTTCAAGGGGAGGAGCCTTTACACTATTCGCTGGTGGCGTATTGTCGCCAGGACAATTATTCAACCCCAACGGATCCACCCACCCCGTAGGGTTAGGCACGTACTGGTAGCTATTCAACCCACCCGCAAGCTTGATCGGGTCCGGCGTCAAGAACCGTCCAGTCCCCGGATTGTAGTAGCGGTGGCGGTTGTAATGTAAGCCTGTCTCGGCGTCGAAATACTGACCCTGGAAGCGCAGCGGGTTATCGATTTCGTTGACGTCCAGCGCTGCGAGGTTGCCATAGGCGCGATACTTCGCCGACCACATGATTTCGCCGCTGTAGTCGGTCAGTTCCTGCGGTGTGCCGAGGTGGTCGAGTTGGTAGTAGAACGGGGCCGCTTTTAGCGGGCCTTCGCCGTCGAGCATCGCCAACGGGCGGAAGCTGCCCGGCTCGTAGATGTAGCTGCGATAGCGATTTTCTGCGCTTTCGGCGATCAATCGCTCGCCTTGCCAGAGAAATTCAGTGGTGTGGCCGTCGACGGTTTTCTCGATGCGGCGGCCAAAAGCGTCGTATTTGTAGCTTGCGGTGCTGCCACCCGGCAGGCTGACGCCTATCAGGCGGTGCTGGCAGTCGTAGCGGTATTCGGTGACGAGCTTTTGGCCGGTTCCGCGACGTTCGCGAATCAGGTTGCCGTACGCGTCGTAGTCGTAGTGGCGGTCGCCCTGCATGAGCAGGCGATTGCCTTTGACGTTGGCGAGTTTGGCTGCGGGCAGGTCATTTTGTCCGAGGAGGTTGCCTGCCGGGTCGTGAGCGAAGCTCTCTGGCATGGCGCCGCGTACGCTGATCAGTTGGTCGAGTGGATCGTAGTGATAGCTGCGGTTGCCTTTGCGGCTGTCGTTAATACCGGCGAGGTTGCCGTTGGCATCGTAGTTGTAGCGACGCTGGAACAGATGTTTGTCCCGTTGGCTGACGCTGTGGGCCTGTAGTCGGCCCTGTTCATCGTATTGGTATTGGCTAAGCAGCAAGCCTTGTTGGCGCTGTTGCTCGCGGCCTGCATTGAATTGGTGGCTGGTCAGGCGTGAACCGTTCAGGTCGATGCTGCTCAGGCGTCCACCGGACAAATGACGGTAATCGAGCGTGCAGCCATCCGGCAGACGGCAGTGGCTGAGTTGGCCGACATTGTCGTATGCGTAACGCGTGGTGCCCCAGCCCTGATGCTCGGTGATCAAGCGATCTTGCACGTCGTATTCATAAGCGAGCGGCCAGTGGCCGTCGTCTACGTTAACGAGGCGGCCAAGCGCGTCGTAGCTATAGTGAATCTCTTCGCCGTCGGGTAGCGTTTTTACGAGCAAGCGGCCTGCGGAATCGCGCTGGTATTCGGTGACCAGTTCGCTGCCGTCGTCACCAAACTCGGTTTTCTTCAGCAACTGGCCGTTGAGGTCGTACTCGTAGGCAGTCCGACGACCGTCAAAACCGGTTTCCTGTTGGATCAGGCCGTTCGGGTAGTAATCGAGGTGATAGCGTTCGCCGCGCTCGTTTTCAATCTCCGTGAGGTTGAGTTGCGAGTTGTCGTAGCGATAGCGCAGTTGGCTGCCATCCGGATTGATCCGGCGGCTGACGAGATGCAGATTCTCGGCGTATTCGTAACGGGTGATACGGCCGAGTTCGTCGCGTTCGGCGGTGACGCGGCCATACGGATTGTAGGTAAACGCGCGTGTGGCACCGCCGGGCAGGGTGACCTGGGTCAGGCGGTCGACGGCATCCCATTGGTAATGAGTGATCGCACCGAATTCATCCTGGCGGGTTATTTGCCGGCCGAGCGCATCGTAGCGGTACTTGCGTTGACCGCCGTCCGGCAGGCGCTCTTCCAACAACTGGCCGAGGTTATTCCAGCCCAATTGATGACGACTACCGTCGGGGTGGCGGATTTCCAGCAAGCGCCCTTGGCGATCATAGCTGTAAAAGGTCTCGTTGCCATCAGGATCTGTTTGTTGGGTGACGTCGCCCTGTCGGTTGCGCTCGTATTTCCAGCGCGCCTTGCCGCGCTGGACATCAATAAGTTGGCCGTTGAAATAGTTGTAACGCGTCGGAATATCTTCCGGAGGAATTACCGCAATCAAGCGCCCTGCATCGGTGTACTGGTATTCGGTGATAGCCCCCATAGGGTCTTTGACCGCCACCAGTCGACCTTGGTCGTCATAAACGTTTTGCGTTTCACCGCCGTCGGGGGCGATCTCACTGACCAAGCGTGCATTTTCGTCATGCACATAGACCAGTTCACTACCGTCAGCGTTATAGACGGTGACTGAACCTTTGTCGTCCCACTCGTAGCGCGCTTCCATCTGTGCATAGTTTGCCCAGTGACGTACGCAGCGAGAAAGCTTGCCTTCTCGCTCCCATTCCCAAAAGAAGCTGGCGCCCCCTGCCATCTGCCGTTCGAGAATGACGTGTTGATCGTTGTAGCGGTAATGCTCGGTTTCGCCGACCGCATTGGTAGAGGAGATGAGCTGATTGACGGTGTTGTATCGGTAGGTGACGAGGGTCTGAATCGTCAGCCATGGATCCTGGCGTTCGCCGCGCTCGTTATATTCGGAACGTTGTTGCTGTTGATCGACAGCAACAATGTGTCTGTCTTCGTAACGCAGTAGCAGGGCGCGGCCTGCGCCGTTATCTATCCGTTGGATACGGTCAACGAAGTCATAACTGATATGCAGTCGGTTTTCGTAAGCATCGCTGATTGTGGTCAGACGCCCGGCGCGGAAATGGTAAAACCGCGTTCTTTCCCCGGCCTGGGTCAAAATGAGTTCGCCGGGTTCACTGCCCAGATAAATCACTGCCTGAGCCAGACTGTTGGTGATGGCCGGGCGCTGCTCAGTTGGCATCGGGAAGCGTGTCTGGCGATTCTCGTTATCAGTCCACAGCACACCTTCATCGTCGAGCTGCAAACGATGGGACAGTGAATGGCTCCAGCCATGGCCGAGGCGACTGTCGATCTCTACCGCACTGCTGCGATACAGGCGCGTCCACTCAAATGGCAGCAGGCCGCCCAGTCCGCCATCGGTCAGAGTCAGCAATTCTTCGCCCGTCACCATCGACACCGGTTCGCCGTTGGAACAGGTTTTATCGACGCATTGTGCGGGTTCATCGGCTGGGTTTTTCGATTGCTTCGGCGCGTTGTCAGTCGGTTCTACCTGCTCGATGCGCGAGGCTGGCTCTTCTTTTTTCCGTGCCTGAATCTGCGCATCGGATTCCACTTTTCCGCCAGTGACCGGTGGCTTGCTTTTCGGAGCTGTGGCCGTTTCTGCAGGTTTGGGAGCGGCAATCTGAACGTCCGCTTTGCGTGCCGGATTGAATTTCGAATCACCATTGAGCAACAACGGTTTCGATGCATCGGTATGTGGCGTCGCTTTGGACTTGCTGACTTTCATCAGCATTCCGGTGAAGTCTTCAATCAGCTTTATGACTTTGCCGCTGCTTTGCACCCCTTTGACGGCTTTTGTACCCACGCGTACGGCCAAGCCGAGGCCACCGGTCAATACAACGCCGATCAGAATGTTCAGCAAGAACTCTGTCGACATTTGCGCCAGCACTTCGGTACACGTCTGCGGCGGCAGCATCTTCACCCAAGCCACGATGGCCGCGACGTAGATCCACATCAGCGGCTCATCGCTAGCGATCAACAAAGCAGTGTGAATAGCGTCGGCAGAGGCGTCGTAGATCTTCTTGATCTGTTCTTCAGTGAAAAAATTTTTCAGTTTTTCGTAGTTTTCGCGCGGATGGGCGATGAGGTCGTAAAGGCTCTTGATATCGCCCCACAGGCCCATGATCGCTTTCATGAAGCCTTCCCACGCGGCTTCCAGCTCTTGCAATGCGCGACCACCGAGGGATGCATCGGTATGTGTCTGCCAGAGCGGCAGGAAGCTGGTGCTCCATTCGGTTTGTAGCCAGCCGCCCAGCTCGCCGATCACACCTTGATACGAGTTGAACAGGCTATTGATCTGTGCCGGTGTGGGATTGGGGAAGAAAGTAATTTTGTATTGCTGATTGGGTTTGAGCCCGGAAACTTCAAGAATCCCCGTTGCGTCGATGGTTTTGTTGATGGTGGGGCCGACGTCGTTCTTGCCGATGAAGCGGCCATCAACAACGGGCGTCAACTGAACTGGAGTATTGCCAATCGGCACGAAGCGCGCGGACTCGAAGCTATGAACCAGGACGAGTTTGCCGTTCGCGGGGCAGTTGGCATAAAGGGTATTTTCCTTTTTGCTGTCCTTGTCCGCCGTGCCGACTTCGTCGCCGACTTTGAATTGTTGTTCTGCGTCCAGAATTCCGCCGTACCAGGCTTCGGCATGCTCGCGATAGTCCTTCAGGCATTTCTTGAAATCGTTGATGATGGCCTGAGCATCGGGTTGTTTTGCTGTGAGACCGCCAACGATCCCGCCCATTAAAACGCTCATGCCACCACCTCTTTTTCCAAATAGGCCTTTAGCAGCCCGGTAAAGTTTTCTTCCGTGAGCGGCGTACGCTTAACAAAGCGCGCCACTTTTTGCTTCAGGTTTGATTCAGGGAAGGAGAAATACAGATCGGCGTGTTCCTCCTGCAACCACTGCATCATGTTGCCAATAACGGTTGATGGATTTTCTGCCATCAACCCATCCAGCAGTTCCTTCGGCACCTCCCACCACGGCCAGTCCCGCACCTTCGGTACAACCCGCGTCCCAACCTCCAGCGCCTGACCATTAATCAGATACCGCTCAAACACCGGCAGCACTTCACCGGCCTTTTCCCCCAGTCCATGCAGAATCGGATAGATATGACGCCCATCCCAAAACCGGAAAAACACCTCGGTCCCATCCGGCATCTTCACCTGCGTCAGGCTGCGCAGATGCTCGAACACTTCGTTCGGCGCTGAACGCGACACCGCCAGCCAGCCCCAGTCGAGGGCGTCGGTTTCGGCGATCCAGGGCAGGAATGCCGAGTTCGGTTTGAGTTCGGTGACGTAGGGCATCACCGGTTGCCAGGTGGCGTAGGGCGTGCCGCCCCAGATCGGCAGGAGCTGGGCGGTGGGTTCGGTCAGGTACAGGGTTTTCAGGGCGTCGGTATCGCTCGCTGCACTGATCACCAGATACAAACGCTCGCCACTCTGCAACGGCTGTTGCGCCAGCCAGTCCTTGGGGGTGATTCGATCAGATGGCACAGGCACCTGCCTTGCATTTTTCGCATTCTTCGCAGAATGGCGCGTTGCGTTTGAGGGTGTTGATTTGCGCTGGGGTCAGGACCTGGCCAGCCTTGTCGGCATCCGCCTGTTTCAGCACGCCGGGCATCAACGGCGCGGCGCCCGTACCAACGCCGGGGCTGCCGCCGGAGTTCATGTTGATCACCGGGCCGCTCATCGTTACGCCGCCGGCGTCGATCTTGATGAAGCTGCCGCCGCCGACCAGGGTCAGTTCTGCGCCGGCTTCCATGACCACTTTCATGCCGCTGCTGAGGTGGATTTCCTGGCCTGCATCGATGAACTGGCCGGTGCCGATCTTGATGTGCTGGTTCACGCCGACGGTGAGGTGGTCGTTGGCGCGGGTTTCGACTTTGCGGTCGGCGTAGACGGTGTGGTGTTCTTCGGCCTTGAATTCGCTGTAGCTGTTCTGCTCGACGGTGTCGTGGCGTTCGTTGCCGACGCGGATCTTCTGGTCGTGCTCGATGTTTTCGTCCCAGTCACGCTGGGCGTGCAGGTAGATCTGCTCCTGGCCTTTTTTGTCTTCGATGCGCAGTTCGTTGTAGCCGCCACCGCCCATTGAGCTCAGGGTCTTGAAGGTGCTGCGGGTCTTGTTCGCCGGCAGGGCGTACGGGACGGTGTTTTCCTTGTGGTACAGGCAGCCGCTGATCAGCGGTTGATCGGGGTCGCCTTCAAGGAAGGTGACCAGCACTTCCATGCCGATGCGCGGGATGGCGATGCCGCCGTACTGGGCGCCGGCCCAGGCGCTGGAGACGCGCAGCCAGCAACTGGTCTTGTCGTCAGCCTGGCCTTCGCGGTCCCAGTGGAACTGGACTTTGACGCGGCCGTATTCGTCGCAGTGGATTTCTTCGCCTTTCGGGCCGGTGACCACGGCGCTCTGGCTGCCGAGGATGCGCGGTTTCGGGTGGCGCAGCGGTGGGCGATTGGGTACGTCCCACGGCGTGGCCTGGAAACGGTTGCGGTAGCCTTGGTGGAAATCGTCTTTCAGCGCGGTGGTGTCGCTGGTCACCGACTCTTCGAGCACCTGCGGCTGTTTGCCTTCGTGCAGGACTTCGGTGAGCAGCCACAGATCATTCCACTTAGGCTTAGGGTGTTCGGCCAGGGCGAGGAAGTGACCGCTGACGAGCAATGGCTGATCGCTCTTGCCTTCGGCGAGCTGGAAGTCGCTGCGATGGCGTTCGAGGGCGCGTTTGGCCAGGTGTTTGCCGCGTTCACGATCGATGAAACGGCCCGGGTAATCGTAGTCTTCGAGGTCGGGCAGGGCGTCGCCACGGTTTTCGCTTTCCAGGGTCAGGCGCGGTTTTTCGAAGTCGTAATCGCGGCGCGTGGTGCGGCTGGTGCGGGTTTCCAGTCGCAGGTCGAAGCGCTTGATCACCGGATCGCTGGCGACCATGCCGGAATCTTGCTGGTAGGCCACCGGCTTGAGTTTCGGGAACACCGTCTGGTCATCGCCGAACACCAGTTTGTGCGCCGTGGCGCTGTGCTGGAAGTGGTAGTGAATGCCCTCTTCTTCGCACAGGCGCTGAATGAAATGAAGGTCCGATTCGTCGTACTGCACGCAGTAGATGCGTTCGGGATAGATCGAGCCGGTCTTGAATTCGTAGGCATTGCTTTGGATGCCGTGCTCTTCGAGGACCATGCCGATGATTTTCGGCACGCTGAGGTTCTGGAAGATGCGCTGGTTGATGCGGTGCGCGAGGTAGGACAGTTGCGGGCGCAAAGTCACCGAGTAACGGGTCAGGCGCTTGCCCGAATCGCCTTGCGCGGCGCGGTAGATCTGGCCATGAATGCCGCTGCCGTCAGGCGACAGCTGCAAAAAGGCCGGTTTGTGCAGCAGGGTTTCGAGGTCCAGCGCCGGCTGCTCACTGACCAGCTCCACCTCGAAGACAAAAGGCTGGCTGATGGCTTCCCGACCGGTGAGGGTAAACACCTGGAAATCAGCGGAAAGACCTTCGATGGTCAGGGCAAAGTGGGTTTCATTGGCCGGCGCGAACATCCCTTGTTCCTCGTGCTGTACAGCGGCGCTCGTCGACGCCCGCAAAAGCGGGTCAACGTACGCGAAATTCTGGAGGGGCGTAAACAACATCGACCAGCAGAGCTGGCCGATGCTTATAACGATCAGCCGTAATTAAACGACTGGAGCACGCCAGTCATCGGAACCCGAAGTACCGGATACTTCGTGGGTCCAGGTGATTTTGCGGTAGGTGAACTGCACTTCTTCCAGGTGGGTGAAGTGCGCGTTGCCTGGATCCTGGCAGTTGTGCATTTTGTTGTTGATGGCGACGATGATCGCGTCTTCCAGTTTGGTGGTGTAGTAGTGCTCTTGGGTGCCTTGCGCCGAAGTGCGGTACCACTGGATAACGATTTCGCTCATGCGCTCGCCGGAAGTCAGTGCTGCTTGCAGCAGTGGCGAAGCCTTGTCGTAGACCTTGGTGATCACAACTGGCTTGTGAACGCGCTGACCGGTTGGCTGACCGGATTGCGGGTCACGCGGGATGATCACGTCGTGGGTGAAAGCCTGAACCATGACCTGGTCTTCGTGGCCTTCCTGGTAGGTGTTGCCTACGGAGTCAGCGGTGAATGCGCCTGCAGTGATCAGGCCTTGTTTTTCGCCGGTAACCGACATGTACGCTGGTGTTGCCATGGGGTGCTCTCCTTGCGGATAAATTTAAGGTGCCCGGGAGGCGAAATCGCCCGGTGGGTGCCTGACTGTTATCAAGGAGCGTGCCAGGTTTGCTGAAGTGCCCGGGCGGCGGGAGCGGAGCCGTGGTTTGGGGGCGCTTGGGGCGATTTTCAGCGTGGAAATCAGAAGAAAGTGCGCAAGAAGTTGCGCAGTACTGCGCAACTTCTTGCGCACTTGGCTGCAGGCCTTGCCCGGCGTGGTCTGCAGAGGATTTACCTGCTGAAATATTACGACCTACTGCGCAACTTCTTGCGCAGTAGGGTATTTTTCGAGACCGTGGTGTCTGCTTCGCGAGCAGGCTCACTCCTACATGGGATTTGTGTAAGGTCCCGGCGCTTGCGTCCACCGCGAAACCTGGGAGCGAGCCTGCTCGCGAAGGCGTCTGTTCAGGCGAATCATTGTTGACTGACTCACCGCTATCGCCAGCAGGCTGGCTCCCACAATGGATTCGTGTGTTGCCCCGGCGCTTGCGTCCACTGCGAAACTGTGGGGCCTCAGTTTGGTGGCAGCCGCAGGGGCGCGGCAGGGATGAGGGTTAGAAAGCGTCTTATAAATGAAACAGCGCGCTCGGCTATACTCCCCGCATTTCGATCAGGCACCGAGGAATCACTGTGAAGAACTGGACGTTGCGCCAACGCATTTTGGCGAGCTTTGCGGTGATTATCGCCATCATGTTGATGATGGTGGTGCTCTCTTATTCACGGTTGCTGAAGATCGAGGCCAGTGAAAACAGCGTGCGCGACGATGCCATTCCCGGCGTTTATTACAGCTCGATGATTCGCGGCGCGTGGGTCGACAGTTATTTGCAGACCCAGGAATTGCTGGGCCTGAAGGAAGGGCAGGGCATTTCCAGCGAAGACGCTGCGGACTACAAGGCTTTCGAGAAACGCCTGCAAGAGCAGATGGCCAACTATCGCAAGACCATGGCAACCGATGAGGACCGCTCGGAGTTCGCCCTGTTCGAAAAATACCATGACGCCTATATCGACATTCAGAATGCTGTGCTCGATCTGCACAGTCGCAAACTGGAAGCCGAGGCGATCAAGCTGTTCACCGAAAAGCTGACCCCGGCCTGGTACACCGGGCGTATGAAACTCAATGACATCATTGGCGAAAACAAGGTTGTCGCGGATACAGCCATGGCCAACATCGACGACGCGGTGGCCGCCGCCAAGGTCAGCATGGTCATTTCCCTGCTGGTCGCGGTGCTGGCCGCCGGCCTGTGCGGTCTGTTGCTGATGCGCGCGATCATGGCGCCGATGAACCGCATCGTCACGATCCTCGAAATCATGCGCACCGGCGACCTCAGTTCGCGCCTGAATCTTGATCGCAAAGACGAGTTCGGCGCCGTTGAAACCGGCTTCAACGACATGATGACCGAACTGACCTCGCTGGTTTCCCAGGCGCAGCGCTCATCGGTGCAGGTGACCACCTCGGTGACCGAGATTGCCGCCACCTCCAAGCAACAACAAGCCACCGCCACCGAAACCGCCGCGACCACCACCGAAATCGGTGCGACCTCGCGCGAGATTGCCGCCACTTCGCGAGATCTGGTGCGCACGATGACCGAAGTCTCCACCGCCGCCGATCAGGCCTCGGTGCTCGCCGGCTCCGGCCAGCAAGGCCTGGCACGCATGGAAGACACCATGCACTCAGTGATGGGCGCCGCCGATCTGGTCAATGCCAAACTGGCGATCCTCAACGAGAAGGCCGGCAACATCAATCAGGTGGTGGTCACCATCGTCAAAGTCGCCGACCAGACCAATCTGCTGTCGCTCAACGCTGCCATCGAAGCCGAGAAGGCGGGTGAATACGGGCGTGGGTTTGCCGTGGTCGCCACCGAGGTGCGGCGTCTGGCCGACCAGACCGCTGTCGCCACTTACGACATTGAACAAATGGTCCGCGAGATCCAGTCGGCGGTGTCGGCCGGGGTGATGGGCATGGACAAATTCTCTGAAGAAGTCCGTCGCGGCATGTCCGAAGTGCAGCAGGTCGGC
This sequence comes from Pseudomonas sp. R1-1, assembly GCF_051132135.1. Classification (NCBI taxonomy): domain Bacteria; kingdom Pseudomonadati; phylum Pseudomonadota; class Gammaproteobacteria; order Pseudomonadales; family Pseudomonadaceae; genus Pseudomonas; species Pseudomonas sp. R1-1. Next base: position 4,980,632 of record NZ_CP071663.1, on the reverse strand, counting down.
GAGCAGTTATCGCAGATCATTCATCAGGTGCAGGCGCTGGCGCCGCGGGTGTTGATGGTCAACGAAGGCATGCAGGCCCAGGCCACCGGCGCCGAGCAGATCAACCATGCGCTGGTGCAGTTGGGCGACGCCAGCAGCCAGACCGTCGAATCGCTGCGCCAGGCCAGTTTCGCCATCGACGAACTGAGCCAGGTGGCCGTCGGGCTGCGCAGCGGCGTTTCGCGATTCAAAGTCTGATGAACGAAGTCATCGCCAAGCGCGATGTGACGCCAGTGACGAAACCGGCATTGTTTCTGCTGTTTCGCATCGGCAGCGAGCGTTACGCCCTGCGCGCCACCGAGGTGGCGGAAGTCTTGCCGCGCGTGGCGTTGAGGCCGATTGCCCGGGCGCCGCATTGGGTCGCCGGGGTGTTTGCCTATCGCGGCGCGGTGGTGCCGGTCATCGACCTCAGCGCCTTGACCTTCGGCCAGCCTGCCGAGGCGCGCACCAGCACGCGGCTGGTGCTGGTCAACTATCGCCCGGATGATGCGGACTCGGCGCAATGGCTCGGGCTGATTCTCGAGCAGGCCACCGACACCCTGCGATGCCATCCTGAAGATTTTCAGCCTTACGGCCTCGATAACCGCGACGCGCCGTACCTCGGTCCGGTGCGCGAAGACGCCCAGGGGCTGGTGCAGTGGGTGCGGGTCAATGACTTGCTCGACGAGTCGGTGCGCGCCTTGCTGTTCCCCGATCCGCCGCGCGACCCGGCGCAGCTTGAGGCGCAGGCATGAGCGCTGATCAGCGGTTTTTCGACTTTCTCAAAGAGCGCATCGGCCTCGATGTGACGTCGGTCGGCCCGGCGATCATCGAGCGTGCCGTGCGCCAGCGCACCACGCTTTCGCAGGCGACTCATAGCGATGACTACTGGCAGTTGCTGCAAGGTTCGCGAGATGAACAGCAGGCGCTGATCGAGGCGGTGATCGTGCCAGAGACATGGTTTTTCCGTTATCCGGAATCCTTCGCCACGCTCGGCAAACTGGCGCGCGCCCGGCTTAAAGAACTGAATAACATGCGCGCGTTGCGCATCCTCAGCCTGCCGTGCTCCACCGGCGAGGAACCCTATTCGATTGCCATGGCCCTGCTCGATGCAGGATTGCAGCCGCATCAATTCAAGGTCGACGGCATGGACGTCAGTCCGATTTCGGTAGAGAAGGCGCGGCGTGCGCTGTACGGCAAGAACTCGTTTCGCGGCCAGGATCTGGATTTCCGCGAACGGCATTTTTTCGCCGAGCAGGATGGCCACCGGGTCAATGAAAACGTGCGCGAGCAGGTGCGCTTGCAGGTCGGTAATGTGCTCGATCCGACGCTATTGGCCAGTGAGCCGGCGTTCGATTTCGTGTTCTGCCGCAACCTGCTGATCTACTTCGACCAGCCGACCCAGAAGCAGGTGTTCGAAGTGCTCAAGCGCCTGACGCATTTCGACGGCGTGCTGTTTATCGGCCCCGCCGAGGGTAGTCTGCTCGGCCGCCTGGGCATGCGCTCGATCGGCATTCCCCAGTCGTTCGCGTTCAGCCGTCACAGCGAACCGCACCCCGAGCCGCTGCCGACACCGAAACCGATCGCCGTGCCGATCAGCCAAGCGCTGCGCAATCCGCCGCCAGTGCCGGTTATGCGCAGTCGCCCGTTTGCTGCCGTGACACCATTGCCGACCGTTCCGAAAGCCGCGAATCCGGACGCCGCCAGCTTGCTGGCGCACATCGCTGCGCTGGCCAACGAAGGCAAAAGTGCCGAAGCGCGCGCCGCTTGCGAACAATACCTGCGCAGCCATGAGCCAGTGGCACAGGTGTTTTACTGGCTCGGACTGCTCAGCGATGTCGCCGGCCTGACCCTCGAAGCCCAGGGTTTCTACCGCAAGGCGCTGTACCTCGAACCGCAACACCCCGAAGCGTTGGTGCACCTGGCGGCGTTGTTGCAGGCCCAGGGCGACACGGCGGGTGCCCTACGATTGCAGGAGCGTGCCGCCCGCAGCGGCCGCACCGCCGACAGTGAGCGCAAACGATGATCGCGTCCGACTCTTTCAACGTCACCCACGAAGACGCCCGCGCCATCGACGACTGCTGGAATCGCATCGGCATTCATGGCGACAAGTCTTGCCCGCTGCTCGAAGAGCACATTCATTGCCGTAACTGCTCGGTGTATTCCGCCGCCGCCACGCGTCTGCTCGACCGTTACGCGTTGCAGCAGGACGAGCGCGACCCGGTGGCCAGCGCCGTGGAGACGGACGTAAAGACCCGCTCGCTGCTGATGTTTCGCCTTGGCGAGGAATGGCTCGGGCTGGCCACGCGCAGTCTGGTGGAAGTCGCGCCGATGCAGGCGATTCACTCCTTGCCGCACCAGCGCTCGCGAGCTCTGCTGGGCGTGGCCAACGTGCGTGGCGCGCTGGTCGCGTGCCTGTCGCTGGTCGAATTGCTCGATCTGGACGCCAATGTCGCGCCGACCACTAGCGCGCGGATCATGCCGCGCATGCTGATCATCGCTGCCCATGGTGGGCCAGTGGTGGTGCCGGTGGATGAGGTCGACGGTATTCATGCCATCGACGAGCGCATTCTCGCTGCCGCCTCGCAATCCGCTGCCCAGGCCAGCGCCAAATACACTCGCGGTGTCCTGCAATATCGCGGTCGCAGCCTGCGCTGGCTCGACGAAGAACAGTTGCTGTCCGCCGTGACCCGGAGCCTGACATGACCCCCGAGCAAATGCGCGACGCCTCGCTGCTCGAGCTGTTCGGCCTTGAAGCCGAGGCCCAGACCCAGGTCCTCAGCGCCGGGCTGCTGGCGCTGGAACGCAATCCGACCCAGGCCGATCATCTCGAATCGTGCATGCGCGCGGCGCACTCGCTCAAAGGCGCAGCGCGGATCGTCGGCATCGACAGCGGCGTCAGCGTCGCCCATGTCATGGAAGATTGTCTGGTCAGCGCGCAGGAAGGGCGCCTGCTGCTGCGTCCCGAGCATATCGACGCATTGTTGCAGGGCACCGATTTGCTCATGCGCATCGCTACCCCGGCGAACGCGCCGCAACCGCCAGACATCGAGGCCTATGTGGCGCTGATGGCGCGGTTGCTCGATCCGTCGGCAGCCCCGGCAGCAGCGCCTGTCGTCACGCCGCCGATGGCCGAGCTGCAACTTGAGCCCGTGCCAGTGCCGGTGCCGGCGGTGCAAACGGCTGTCGAAGCTGCCGAGCCGGCGCCGCGCAAAAGCAAACGCACCGCTGAAGGCGGCGAGCGCGTCTTGCGCGTGACCGCCGAACGCCTGAACAGCCTGCTCGATCTGTCGAGCAAATCGCTGGTGGAAACCCAGCGCCTCAAACCGCATCTGGCGACCATGCAACGCCTCAAGCGCATGCAGAACAACGGCCTGCGCGCGCTGGAAAACCTCAACGTGCACCTCAAGGAACACGCCTTGAGCCTTGAGGCGCTGGAAGCCCTAGAAGACGCGCGCCGTTTGCTCGCCGAATCGCAACAACTGCTCAGCGAGAAAAACGCCGAGCTCGATGAATTTGCCTGGCAGGCCAGCCAACGCGCGCAAGTGCTTTATGACACGGCGCTGGCCTGTCGCATGCGCCCGTTCGCCGACGTCCTAAGCGGCCAGGTGCGCATGGTCCGCGACTTGGGGCGAAGCCTCGGCAAACAGGTGCGCCTGGAGATCGAGGGCGAGAAAACCCAGGTCGACCGCGACGTGCTGGAAAAACTCGAAGCGCCGCTGACGCACTTGCTGCGCAACGCGGTCGATCACGGCATCGAAACGCCCGAACAACGCTTGCTCCAAGGCAAGCCGGAAGAAGGCCTGATTCGCCTGCGCGCCTCGCATCAGGCCGGTTTGCTGGTGCTGGAACTGAGTGACGACGGCAACGGTGTCGACCTGGAAAAGGTCCGCCGCAGCATCGTCGAGCGGCAGTTATCCCCAGCCGAAACCGCTGCGCAGTTGAGCGAGGAAGAACTGCTGACCTTCCTGTTCCTGCCCGGTTTCAGTCTGCGCGACAAGGTCACCGAAGTGTCCGGTCGTGGCGTCGGCCTCGATGCGGTGCAGCACATGGTCCGCCAGTTGCGCGGTGCCGTGGTACTGGAGCAGACGGCGGGCGAGGGCAGCCGCTTCCACCTGGAGGTGCCGTTGACGCTGTCGGTGGTGCGCAGTCTGGTGGTGGCCGTCGGTGAAGAGGCTTATGCCTTTCCGCTGGCGCACATCGAACGCATGTGCGATCTGGCGCCGGAAGACATCGTTCAAATCGAAGGCCGCCAGCATTTCTGGCACGAAGGACGGCATGTCGGGTTGGTCGCGGCCAGTCAACTGCTCAATCGCCCGGCGAGCCAGAACAGCGGCGAAACCCTCAAGGTCGTGGTGATTCGCGAACGTGATGCGATCTATGGCGTGGCGGTCGAGCGTTTCATCGGCGAGCGCACCCTGGTGGTGTTGCCGCTGGATGAGCGGCTGGGCAAGGTTCAGGATATTTCCGCCGGCGCCTTGCTCGATGACGGCTCGGTGGTGCTGATCGTCGACGTCGAAGACATGCTGCGCTCGGTCGACAAACTGCTCAACACCGGGCGCCTGGAGCGTATTGCCCGCAACGGCAATCAAGCCGCGGAAGCTGCGCGCAAACGGGTGCTGGTGGTCGACGACTCCCTGACCGTGCGCGAACTGCAACGCAAACTCCTGCTCAACCGAGGTTACGACGTCGCGGTAGCGGTCGACGGCATGGACGGCTGGAATGCCCTGCGTTCCGAGGACTTCGACCTGCTGATCACCGACATCGACATGCCGCGCATGGACGGCATCGAACTGGTCAGCCTGCTGCGCCGCGACAACCGTTTGCAATCGCTGCCGGTGATGGTCGTCTCGTACAAGGATCGCGAAGAAGACCGGCGCCGTGGACTGGACGCCGGCGCCGACTATTATCTAGCCAAAGCCAGTTTTCATGACGACGCCCTGCTTGATGCAGTGGTCGAGCTCATCGGGGGAGCGCGGGCATGAGGATCGCAATCGTCAACGACATGCCGCTGGCGGTGGAGGCGCTGCGCCGGGCGCTCGCCTTCGAGCCGGCGCATCAGGTGGTCTGGGTTGCCCGCAACGGCGCCGAGGCGGTGCAACTGTGCGCCGAAAACACCCCGGATCTGATCCTGATGGACCTGATCATGCCGGTCATGGACGGTGTCGAAGCGACGCGCCGGATCATGGCTGAAACCCCTTGCGCCATCGTCATCGTCACCGTCGACCGCCAGCAGAACGTGCACCGCGTCTTCGAAGCCATGGGCCACGGCGCGCTGGATGTGGTCGACACCCCAGCCGTTGGCGGCAGCAACCCGCAGGAAGCAGCGGCGCCGTTGCTGCGCAAGATCCTCAATATCGGCTGGCTGATCGGCGACAAGGCGCCACGCGCGCGGCCGGTGCCGACGACCCAGCGCAGTTCTGCCTCACGTCAGCGCCTGGTGGCGATTGGTTCGTCTGCTGGCGGCCCGGCAGCGCTGGAGGTTCTGCTTAAAGGTTTGCCCAAGGATTTTTCGGCAGCGATCGTGCTGGTCCAGCATGTCGATCAGGTGTTCGCTGCCGGCATGGCCGAATGGCTGGCCGGCGCCAGTGGCCTGGACGTGCGTCTGGCCCGCGAAGGTGAGCCACCGCAAAGCGGCGCGGTGCTGCTGGCCGGGACCAATCACCATATCCGCTTGCTCAAGAACGGCACGCTGGCCTACACCGCCGAACCGGTCAACGAAATCTACCGGCCCTCGATCGACGTGTTTTTCGAGAGCGTTGCCAATTACTGGAATGGTGACGCCGTCGGGGTTTTATTGACGGGGATGGGGCGCGACGGCGCGCAAGGGCTTAAGCTCATGCGCCAACAGGGTTATTTGACCATCGCCCAGGATCAGCACAGCAGTGCGGTGTACGGCATGCCCAAGGCCGCCGCGGCCATTGATGCCGCCGTGGAAATCCGTCCACTGGAACGAATAGCGCCACGATTGCTGGAGATTTTCCCCAAATGAACAGGTATATCCGCAATCCTGGCCCCCGCAGCACTCAGGTGACCGCCCATGAATGATTTACAGATCGACGACATCAAAACCGACGAAAACGCCGCCATGGTGTTGTTGGTGGACGATCAGGCGATGATCGGCGAAGCGGTGCGCCGTGGGCTGTCGAGCGAAGAAAACATCGACTTCCACTTCTGCTCCGATCCGCAGCAAGCCATCGCCCAGGCCGTGCGCATCAAGCCGACGGTGATTTTGCAGGATCTGGTCATGCCCGGCCTCGATGGCTTGAGTCTGGTGCGCGAATACCGCAATCATCCGGCGACCAAGGATATCCCGATCATCGTCCTGTCGACCAAGGAAGACCCGTTGATCAAGAGCGCGGCGTTCTCCGCCGGGGCCAACGATTATCTGGTGAAACTGCCCGACACCATCGAACTGGTGGCGCGCATCCGCTATCACTCGCGCTCCTACATGACCCTGCTGCAGCGCGATGCCGCTTACCGGGCGCTGCGGGTCAGCCAGCAGCAATTGCTCGACACCAATCTGGTACTGCAACGGCTGATGAACTCCGACGGCCTGACCGGGTTGTCCAATCGCCGACATTTCGATGAATACCTGGAGCTGGAGTGGCGCCGCTCGTTGCGCGATCAAAGCCAGTTGTCGTTGCTGATGATCGATGTCGATTACTTCAAGTCGTACAACGACAGTTTCGGTCACGTCGAGGGCGATGAAGCCTTGCGCAAGGTCGCGGCGGCGATCCGCGACGCCAGCGCGCGGCCATCGGATCTGCCGGCGCGTTATGGTGGCGAGGAGTTCGTATTGGTGCTGCCGAACACCTCACCGGGCGGGGCGCGGCTGGTGGCGGAGAAGCTGCGCCAGACGGTGGCGGCGCTGAAGATTCCGCACAATACTCCGGCGGCCGGCGACAGCCTGACCATCAGCATCGGTCTGGCGACCATGGTGCCGCAGGCCGGTAGTGACTGCCGCTTGTTGATTTCGGCGGCGGATCGCGGGTTGTATCTGGCCAAGAACAATGGGCGCAATCAGGTCGGGATCGAGTAAACGCTCTCCCTCACCCCAGCCCTCTCCCTGTATGTACCGGACACATGGTGGACAGGTGTTCGGAGACATGGTGGACACTTTTTAATAGGCACATTGCTCATCATCAAGGAGATGACCTGTGTCCTGGCAAGAGGCATCCACCATGCAACTTCGTACAGAGTTTGTGCATTTAGCTCGGCAAGAAGGAGCGAATGTTCGGCAGCTTTGCCGTCGATTCAATATCAGCCCAAGTACTGCCTACAAATGGCTCAACAGGTTTGAAATATCAGGTGTAGAGGGGTTGCACGATCAGTCCCGTCGACCGAAAACATCACCGAAACGTTGTGCTGATGAGGTTGAGCAGCGGATTCTGACCATGAGTCAGCGATACGAGGCCTGGGGTGCCCGCAAGCTCAAGCGCGTGCTGGAAGATGAAGGCGCTGTGATGCCCTCTGTCAGCACTGTGCATGCGGTTTTGCAGCGTCATTCGCGTGTTGATCCAAAGGCTACCGAGATCAAACCATTTATCCGCTTTGAGCACGAAGCGCCTAACGATCTATGGCAGATCGACTTCAAGGGACATTTCAGTCTGAGCCACGGACGCTGCCATCCATTCACAATACTGGACGACCACTCACGCTTTTCGCTATGCATTGCCGCATGTGCCAATGAACAGCGCCAAACTGTACAAGACCATCTAATCCGGACGTTTCGACGCTACGGCCTGCCGTTGCGCATGACGATGGACAACGGCTCGCCATGGGGCGATCAGACTGGCGTTTATACTGCGCTGGAAGTCTGGCTGATGAGCCAGGGCATTAAGGTCGGTCACTCCCGGCCTTATCATCCTCAGACTCAGGGAAAACTGGAGCGCTTCCACCGCAGCCTGAAAAATGAAGTCCTGCAAGGCCGGTTTTTCACCGATCTCGACGACGCACAACGGGCGTTTGATACCTGGCGCGACATCTACAACCAAAAACGCCCTCATCAGGCGCTGGGCATGGCGGTGCCGGCGGCTCGTTACAGTGGCAGCCCAAGGGAATATCAGGAGCGACCGGCGGAACCGGAGTACAGCGACGCGGATGTGGTCAGGAAGGTACAGGTGGGAGGCGAAATCTTTTGGAGGAATCGGGAATACAAGATTGGAAAGGCTTTTTATGGCAGGTGCATAGCGATCAGGGAGACGACGGAGGACGGCATCCACGATGTCTACTGGAGTAGACATCGTGTCGCTCGAATCGACTTGAACTTGCAGGTCGTGACGGCAGGTAAGAAGATCTAAAACCGTCCACCATGTCTCCGAACATGTGTCCACCATGTCTCCGGTACATACACTCCCAGGGGGAGAGGGGGCCGACCGAGGTGTCTCGGATTCTGCATCGACCTGCTCCACCGAGTCGATTATGGATCTTTGAGCTTGGCGATTATGGATTCAGCTAAGCCATTCAAGTCGGCGTAGCTCTCGAATATCCCCCAATCGGTCCCCTCTCCCTCCGGGAGAGGGCTAGGGTGAGGGCAGGCAATCTCGACGCAGACAGAAACCTCAGATGATTCACCCCCACAGCCGCCAGACGGGCTGCCGCGCCAGCCTGATTACGTTATACTCGCCGGCTTTCAAAAGTTCGCCAACGAGTGCTGCCCGTCATGGAAATCAACCCGATCCTGAACACCATCAAGGACCTGTCCGAGCGCTCCGAAACTATTCGGGGGTATCTTTGACTACGATCAAAAGCATGAGCGTCTGACCGAGGTCAATCGCGAGCTTGAAGATCCGAGTGTCTGGAACAAACCTGAATACGCCCAGGAACTGGGCCGCGAGCGCGCTGCGCTGGCGCAGATCGTCGATACTCTCGATGAACTGAACGCCGGTCTGGCCGATTGCCGCGACCTGCTGGACATGGCCGTCGAAGAAAACGACGAAGGCGCAGTCGGTGATGTCGTCGCCGAGCTGGCCCGTCTCGAGGAAAGTCTGGCCAAGCTGGAATTCCGCCGCATGTTCAGCCATGAAATGGACCCGAACAACGCCTACCTGGACATCCAGGCCGGTTCCGGCGGTACCGAAGCGCAGGACTGGGCCAACATCCTGCTGCGCATGTACCTGCGCTGGGCTGACAAACGCGGTTTCGAAGCGACCATCATGGAACTGTCCGCCGGTGAAGTCGCCGGTATCAAAGGCGCGACCGTGCACATCAAGGGTGAATACGCCTTTGGCTGGCTGCGTACCGAGATCGGCGTGCACCGTCTGGTGCGCAAGAGCCCGTTCGACTCCGGCAACCGTCGCCACACCTCGTTCTCGGCGGTGTTCGTCTCGCCAGAGATCGACGACAAGGTCGAAATCGAAATCAACCCGGCAGACCTGCGCATTGACACCTATCGTTCCTCCGGTGCCGGTGGTCAGCACGTAAACACCACCGACTCGGCCGTACGTATCACTCACGTACCGACCAACACCGTGGTCAGCTGCCAGAACGAACGTTCCCAGCACGCCAACAAGGACACCGCCATGAAAATGCTGCGGGCCAAGTTGTACGAGCAGGAAATGCAGAAACGCAACGCCGCCTCGCAAGCGCTGGAAGACACCAAGTCCGATATCGGCTGGGGTCACCAGATTCGCTCCTACGTGCTCGATGCGTCGCGGATCAAGGATCTGCGCACCAACATCGAACGCAGCGATTGCGACAAGGTGCTCGACGGCGACATCGACGAGTACCTGGAAGCCAGCCTGAAATCGGGCCTGTAACAGACGCCAACACAGGATCGACCGTTTCCGCTCGATCCCTGTAGGAGCCAGCCCGCTGGCGATCCCCGGACCGCAGGGTCCGGGGGCAACGAACCTGATGGAATATCTAAAGACATGAGCGACCAACAACTCGACCCGCAAGCCCTGCAACAGGAAGAAAACTCCCTGATCGCCTTGCGCAAGGAAAAGCTTGCTGCCGAGCGCGCCAAGGGCAATGCCTTCCCGAACGACTTCCGCCGCGACAACTACTGCGATGCCTTGCAGAAACAGTACGCGGACAAGACCAAGGAAGAGCTGGCAGAGGCTGCAATCCCGGTCAAGGTTGCCGGTCGCATCATGCTCAACCGTGGCTCGTTCATGGTGATCCAGGACATGACCGGGCGCATCCAGGTCTACGTCAACCGCAAGACCTTGTCGGAAGAAACCCTGGCCGCGGTGAAAACCTGGGACATGGGCGACATCATTGCTGCTGAAGGCACCCTGGCGCGCTCCGGCAAGGGCGACCTGTACGTTGAAATGACCAATGTGCGTCTGCTGACCAAGTCGCTGCGTCCGCTGCCGGACAAGCACCACGGCCTGACCGACACCGAACAGCGCTACCGTCAGCGTTACGTCGATCTGATCGTCAACGAAGACGTGCGCCAGACCTTCCGCGTGCGTTCGCAAGTGATCGCGCACATCCGCAGCTTCCTGATGAAGCGCGACTTCCTCGAAGTCGAAACGCCGATGCTGCAGACCATCCCGGGTGGCGCTGCCGCCAAGCCGTTCGAAACCCACCACAACGCGCTGGACATGGAAATGTTCCTGCGTATCGCGCCGGAGCTGTATCTGAAGCGTCTGGTAGTCGGTGGTTTCGAGAAAGTCTTCGAGATCAACCGCAACTTCCGTAACGAGGGCGTTTCGACGCGTCACAACCCTGAATTCACCATGTTGGAGTTCTATCAGGCCTACGCCGATTACGAAGACAACATGGACCTGACCGAAGAACTGTTCCGCGAGCTGGCGCAGTTGGTGTTGGGCAGCACCGACGTGCCGTACGGCGACAAGGTGTTCCACTTCGGCGAGCCGTTCGTGCGTCTGTCGGTGTTCGACTCGATCCTCAAGTACAACCCTGAGCTGACTGCCGATGACCTGAACGACATCGACAAGGCCCGCGCCATCGCCAAGAAGGCCGGCGCCAAGGTGCTGGGCTTCGAAGGTCTGGGCAAACTGCAGGTGATGATTTTCGAAGAACTGGTCGAGCACAAGCTGGAACAGCCGCACTTCATTACCCAGTACCCGTTCGAAGTGTCGCCACTGGCCCGTCGCAACGACGACAACCCGAACGTCACCGACCGTTTCGAGCTGTTCATCGGCGGCCGTGAAATCGCCAATGCCTACTCCGAGTTGAACGACGCCGAAGACCAGGCCGAGCGCTTCATGGCGCAGGTGGCCGACAAGGACGCCGGCGACGACGAAGCCATGCACTACGACGCCGACTTCGTCCGTGCGCTGGAGTACGGCATGCCGCCAACGGCCGGTGAAGGGATCGGCATCGACCGTCTGGTGATGTTGCTGACCAACTCGCCGTCGATTCGCGATGTGATCCTGTTCCCGCACATGCGACCGCAAGCGTAAACGTTTCAGTTAAAAAGCCGCCTAAAACAGGCGGCTTTTTATTGCCTGTCTGGTACAAATGTATCAATTGGTTAATTTGGAATTAGTAGAGGAAGTGCTGTCGTGATGGGTGCAATAGCTCAAGAAGGTGCAGCGGGTATCGCCACTGCGGTCGCTGAAAGTGTTCAGTACCAGGGCCGCAAGGCCAGCCGACAGGGCAGTGAGCAGCGTCGCCAGGACATTCTCGACGCGGCCATGCGCATTGTCGTGCGCGACGGCGTGCGTGCCGTGCGCCACCGAGCGGTGGCGGCCGAGGCCGGTGTGCCGCTGTCGGCGACCACGTATTACTTCAAGGACATCGACGACCTGCTCACCGATACCTTCGCCCAATATGTTGAACGCAGTGCGGCGTACATGGCCAAGTTGTGGATCAACAACGAAGGCCTGTTGCGCGAAATGGTCGTCAGCGGCGATGGCAGCCCGGAGTCACGCTCGCAACTGGCCGACGACATCGCGCGGCTGATGGCCGACTACGTGCACCGGCAACTGATCAACCGCCGCGAGCATCTGATGGCCGAACAGGCGTTCCGCCAGGAAGCGCTGCTCAACCCGCGTCTGGCGATTCTGGTGCGCTCGCATCAGCAGATTCTGTTGCAGGGCACCTGCCAGTTGTTTCAGGTATTGGGCTCGCGCGAACCGCAGCAGGATGCCAAAGTGTTGACGGCGATTATCGGACGGATGGAATATCAGGGCCTGCTCAACGACGCCGAGCCTTTGGCCGAAGAGGACATGCTCGGCATCCTGACGCGGTATATGCACCTGGTGCTCGCCTCGGTCTGATCCGCGGATGTTTTTAATCGTTCCTCACGCTCCGCGTGGGAATGCCGCCTGGGGCGCTCTGCGTCCCTCGCCGAGATGACGCAGAGCGTCAGTGGACGCATTCCCAAGCAGAGCGTGGGAACGATCGATGAAAAGCAGCTGTTCATAAGGAGTCTCGAATGAAGTCCTGGCGTGGCGTGCTGCTGGCCCTGTCGTTGCTGCTGCTCAGTGGCTGTCTGGTGACGTTCAAGGAACCGCTGGGGGCCAGCGACCCGGCGCCCAAGGGCCTGCTCGGCAAATGGTCGAGCACCAATGCCTGGGGTGAGCCGATGAACCTTGAGCTGACCCGCGTCGGCAATCACCGCTACCAGGCCGTTACCTGGTTCAAGGCCAAACCGCGCGAACGCGAAGCCTATCCGTTTACCGTGTCACGGCATGGCAATCGCTGGTATCTGTCGGCGAAAGTGCCGGCGCGTTTCGGCGGCCACTTCACCATTGCCGGGTTCGAAATCACCGACAAGCGCGAACTGGTGATCTACAACCTCGACCTCGAGCAGATCAACCAAGCGATCAAACAGCACGCCCTGAACGGTCAGGCATTCCAGACCGACGATGGCGACGGCGTGCACGTCGACAGCAACCTCGACAAGGTCTTCGCTTACCTTGATGATCCGGCCAATTCCGATGTCTTCGTTGAAGCTGCGCGCTATCAGCGCCAAGCCAGCGCCCAATAATTCACACGTCAGGTTTCCTACAGGAGTTTCGGGTGGACGATTACCAGCAGACGATACGCATGTTGTCCGATCGCATTGTGCTGGCGCAAACGCCGATCCGCGTGCTCGATGCGGTCAAGTGGGACGAGAACGTGCGCAAGGGTTTTCTCAAGGCCAAGGGCAAGGAAATGCCCGCCATTGATCGCGACTACTACCTCAATCGGCCGCTGTCCTTCGATTCGAGCCAGGTCAAGCTGGAGTTTCAGAACATCGAGCGCGACATTACCCGCCAGCTCGGCCAGTTCAACCCGGTCGGGCAGATCATGCGGCGCATGTGCAAGGAATACCGCATGGTCGTGCGCATGCTCGAAGCGCGCGGCACCGAGGATTTCGGCCTGATCTCGCAAGAGTTGTACGGCGCCGCGTCCGATGCCTTCCATGCCGGAGATCCGACCCTGGCCGACCTTGGCCTGATGATGTCCGACTACCTGAACAACATCGATGGCCGCGGCGATCTGAAGGACGAACCGAAAATCCTCACCGCCAAGGACGCCGTGCACTTGCTGCAAACCCGTTTGAACAAGGTATTTGGCGAGGCCGAAGAAACCATTCGGGTGTTCGAGTCCGACGGCATTGTCGCCGACGCGGCGGCGGGCGCCGACTACATCAAGATCCGCACCGACGCGATGTTCAACAACCGTGACGTGCGCGCACTGGAAGTTCACGAAGGGCTGGTGCATGTCGGCACTACGCTCAACGGGCTGAACCAGCCGATCTGCACGTTCCTGTCGAAAGGTCCGCCATCCTCGACGGTGACCCAGGAAGGTCTGGCAATCCTCATGGAAATCATCACGTTCGCCTCCTACCCAAGTCGCCTGCGCAAACTGACCAATCGCACCCGTGCCATTCACATGGTCGAGGAGGGCGCGGACTTTTTGCAGGTGTTCGAGTTCTTCCGCGAGCAAGGCTTTGAAATGGCGGAAAGCTATGGCAACGCCAGTCGGGTTTTCCGCGGTTCGACGCCGACCGGTCTGCCATTCACCAAAGACTTGTCCTACCTCAAGGGCTTCATCATGGTTTACAACTACATTCAGTTGGCCGTGCGCAAGGGCAAGCTCGAGCAGATTCCGCTGTTGTTCTGCGGCAAGACCACGCTGGAAGATATGCGTACCCTGCGCCAGCTGGTGGATGAGGGGCTGGTGGTGCCGCCGAAGTATCTGCCGGATCAGTTCCGCGATCTGAACGCGTTGTCGGCGTGGATGTGCTTTTCCAACTTCCTCAACCACTTGAGCCTGGACCGGATCGAAGCGGATTACTCCAATATCCTCTAGTCCACTACCGACCGATCGTTCCCACGCTCCGCGTGGGAATGCCGCCATGGACGCTCCGCGTCCACTGTGACGCAGAGCGTCACGGGATGCATTCCCACGCAGAGCGTGGGAACGATCTGATCGATTGCTTGCCAATTTCTTGCGAGGTTTCACCGGATGAGAATCCTCGGCATCCTTTGCCTGCTTCTGACCCTCGGCGGCTGCAGTTCGCTGCTGTTCTACCCCGAACCCGGCCAGATCTTTACCCCGGAAAAAGCCAGACTCGACTACCGCACCGTCACGCTGGTCACTGCCGATGGCTTGAAGCTCAACGCCTGGTGGCTGCCGGCCAAACCTGGCATGGAGGTCAAAGGCACGGTGCTGCACCTGCACGGCAACGGCGGCAACCTGCCGATGCATCTGGGTGGCAGTTGGTGGCTGCCGAAAAACGGCTATCAAGTGCTGCTGGTCGACTATCGCGGGTACGGCTTGTCCGAAGGCAAGCCGAGCCTGCCAGCGATCTACCAGGACATCGACGCCGCATTCGCCTGGCTGGACCAGTCCCCGGAAGTCCAAGGCAAACCGCTGGTGCTGCTCGGGCAAAGCCTCGGCGGCGCGATGGCGGTGCATTGGTTGGTGCAGCATCCCGAGCGGCAGAAACAGCTCAAGGCACTGGTGCTCGACGGCGTGCCTGCCAGTTACCGCAGCGTCGGCCAGTATGCGCTGAGCACGTCGTGGCTGACCTGGCCGTTGCAGGTGCCGCTGTCGTGGCTGGTGCCGGACGGCGACAGCGCGATCCATTCGATGGCGCAACTCAACGGCGTGCCGAAACTGATTTTCCACAGCATCGACGATCCGCTGGTGCCGATGGTCAATGGCATCCGTCTGTATCAAGCGGCGCCGCCACCGCGGGTGCTGCAACTGACCCGTGGCGGCCATGTGCAGACCTTCGGCGATCCGGTGTGGCAGCAGGTGATGCTGCGTTACCTCGACGACCCCGAGCATTTCAACGGTCTGCGCCGCCTCGGCGAAATCCCCAATTACCCGCCGCCCCCGAATTCTGAAGACGAGAGTCCGCAATGACTGAAGAACGTAACGCCATCCCGCTGATCATCACCGGTATTTGCAGCATCCTCGGCACCGTGGGGGCGCTGTGGTACTACGGCTACCTGCACTTCGCCAAACCCGAGGATGCGCTGCTGCTCAACGAATTCACCATGCTCAAGACCGTGCCCGGCGAGGACTACAAACTATCGCTGACTCCTGCGCCGCAAGTGGCGCAGTGCATTGACGGCGTGCTGGTGTTGTTTGATACCGAGCAGAAGGGCCTGACCGGGGTGCTGGTCAATGGGCAGAAGAAGGCTGTGCGGTGCATGGGCGAAGAGACGCCGCAGAAGCTTGAGCAATAACGCGATCCTTTGTAGGAGTGAGCCTGCTCGCGATAGCGGTGTATCAGCCAAATAAATATTGACTGAACGGACGCTATCGCGAGCAGGCTCACTCCTACACGGTTCGTCTTCGTGCATGAAAAAAGCCCCGCCTGATCACTCAAGCGGGGCTTCTACGTTCAGCGCGAAACTTAGTTCGAGCTCACCGAGGAACGCGGTGCAACCGGCTGGTTGTCGTTGGAAATGGTCACTTCCACCCGACGGTTCATCGCACGGCCCGAGACGCTGCCGTTATCCGCGACCGGGTATTCCTTGCCATAACCCTGAGCGACGATACGCGATGGATCGACACCCATTTTGATCAGGGCCATTTGCACCGAAGTCGCGCGGCGCTCCGACAGGGACTGGTTGTAGCTGGCGGTGCCGGTGCTGTCGGTGTAACCCTCGACGATCACTTTGCGATCCGGGTTTTCCTGAAGGAATTGCGCCAGTTTGTTGATGTTCACCAGACCGCTGGATTTCAGGTCGGCCTTGTTGGTGGCGAACAGCACATCACCGAACGTCACCAGCGTGCCGCGATCGGTCTGCTTGGCGTTGAGGCTGTCCTGCAGCTGTTTGATCTGCTGGTCACGCGCATCCAGACGCGCCTGGGCACGTTGCGCGGCGGCGTTCTTCAGGTTGTTCTCAGCGGTGCGCAGGGCGATGGTCTGCTTGGCCACTTCCACGCGCTGGTTGGTCAGGTAGGCCAGTTGGTCAACCTTGGCTGCGTCTTCTTTGTCCAGATAGGCCTTGTCGGCCTTGTCCAGGTAATCGCTGGCGTCTTTGGTTTCCAGTGCGGCGACTTTACTCGCCTGCGGGTTGGCCTGCAGGCCGGCGTAGTTGGTGCGTGCCTGTTCCAGGTTCGGGTTAGGCGGGGTGGAGCAGGCAGCCAACGCAACGCTTGCGGCCAGAAGAGCGGGAATCATCAGTTGCTTACGCATAATTTGTCGTCCTTTCTATCGGTAAGAGATTCAGCTTTGCAATCGGATGCGCGCTTACTGCACGGTGCGCTGACTTTCCTGACGCAGTTCCTGAACACCTTTCTGGGAATCCTTCACAGCCTGTTCAGCCTTTGCAGCCTGAGCCTTGCGTTCAGCGACGCGAGCGTCCCACTCAGCCTGTTCGGACAGGCGACGGGCTTCGTCGTACTTCTTGTCGTGCATGGCGATTTCGGCTTGTTTGAGCTTGTCCTGCGCTTGCTTCATTTCCACCGCAGCGAACTCGGTACCGCCGGCGCTGACTGCGCTGTTGACGGCCGATTGGGTCACGGCGTACTGCTCGGTCGGTGGATTACCGGCGCAACCGGCCAGAACGAAGCTGGTGCCGATGGCCAGAGCGGCCAGTTTCAGACCGCGCAGGTGGGAAAACGTGGATTGGGTTTTCATGGTCTTCAACTCCATTAGGCATCTCCTGAAAATACAACTGAATCCATCCTGGCAGAGGAGCCGAAAGCATCGCTTGTTGACGCGAATTGAAACGCTCGTTCCAGGCGTGGTTACCTGTTCCGACCGGATGCATTTTTGAAAAGTTCAGAAAAGATGGCCTATCGCCAAAAATTAAATTGACCGTTTGGACAAGGCTCTGGAACGGGAACTTTGGCGGTTTGAAGGGGTACGCGCGGGGCAAAATGGACGCGAACATGAAGGGTTTTCACGGTCCATTGTAGGAGTGAGCCTGCTCGCGATGGCGGTGTATCAGCCGCTGGATGTGTCGACAAATACGCCGCCATCGCGAGCAGGCTCACTCCTACATTTTGGTCTGTGTTGGGTCAGTGATTCTGTTTGTTTTCGGCTGAGGCCAGATCATGCAAATGCCGTCTCGACAGCGCCAGAAAACGCGGCGTCGGCCCGACGTCTTCGTACAGCGGATCACCTTCCTCATCGGTCGCGACCACCGTCGAACCTTTCACATACGGCAGGCTCGCCTCGAACTCTTCAAGCGCCGCGCCGATCAGTTCGCCGAGCAATTCTTCGGGATGGCGTTTGGGATACATCTCGGCAATCGCCGCCAGCCTTGCGGCAGATTCCACGTCCAGATGAATCGTGTAGCCAGTATCGGTCAGGCGACCTTTGGCGTTTTCTTCCCAATGCTGGGCAAGTTCACGGATTTTCATGATGACCTCATTTCGCACCTGCTCATGGCAGGTCTGGGTGAGTGTCCGCCAGGGCCGGCGGCAAGCCGTCGTGCGGCTTACTGTTGAGACTAGCTTTGCTGCTCAAGGTTTAAAGTCCCTTCGTCGGCTGCTTGTAAGAAGCGCCGCAGAGCGGCACTCTCTCGAGCAAAGCATTCGTTTCTGCGCCGTCCCGATTACCGTTGGAGAACTGCTGATGACCGATATTGATGCACGCTTGCGCGAAGATGTTCACCTGCTCGGAGAGCTGTTGGGCAACACCATTCGAGATCAGTACGGCGAGCAGTTCCTCGCCAAGATCGAGCAGATCCGCAAGGGCGCCAAGGCTGACCGGCGCGGTTCGATGGACGCCGAACTGAGCGCCAGCCTCAATCAGTTGAGCGAAGACGAATTGCTCCCGGTGGCGCGAGCGTTCAACCAGTTTCTCAACCTGGCGAACATCGCCGAGCAATATCAGTTGATTCACCGGCGCGAAGAGTCGCAACCGGCGCCGTTCGAATCCCGCGTATTGCCTGAACTGCTGGCGCGTTTGCGCAGTGAAGGCCACAGCGCCGAATCCCTGGCCCGGCAACTGGCGCGGCTGGAAATCGAACTGGTGCTGACCGCGCACCCGACCGAAGTCGCCCGCCGCACCTTGATTCAGAAGTACGACGCGATTGCCGCGCAACTCGCCGCGCAGGACCATCGCGACCTGACCAGCGCGGAGCGCGAACAGATCCACACCACCCTGCAACGATTGATCGCCGAAGCCTGGCACACCGAAGAAATCCGCCGCACGCGGCCGACCCCGGTCGACGAAGCGAAATGGGGCTTTGCGGTGATTGAACACTCGCTGTGGCAAGCCATTCCCAACCACATGCGCAAGGCCGACAAAGCGTTGCACGAAGCTACAGGCCTGCGCCTGCCGCTGGAGGCTGCGCCGATTCGCTTCGCCTCGTGGATGGGCGGCGACCGTGACGGCAACCCCAATGTCACCGCCGCCGTAACCCGCGAAGTGTTATTGCTGGCGCGCTGGATGGCCGCCGACCTGTACCTGCGCGACGTCGATCACCTCGCCGCCGAACTGTCGATGCAACAGGCCAGTGACGCGCTCAAGGCCCAGGCCGGCGACAGCGCCGAACCGTATCGTGCGGTGCTCAAGCAATTGCGCGAGCGCCTGCGAGCGACGCGTAATTGGGCTCACGCCGCACTCACCGCGCCGACACCCGCACCCGCCGAGGTGCTGCACAACAATCGCGACCTGCTCGGGCCGCTGGAGCTGTGTTTCAACTCGCTGCATGAATGCGGCATGGGCGTGATCGCCGATGGGCCGTTGCTCGATTGCCTGCGCCGCGCCGTAACTTTTGGTCTGTTTCTGGTGCGTCTGGATGTGCGTCAGGATTCCGCACGGCACAGCTCGGCGATGACCGAAATCACCGATTACCTCGGGCTTGGGCGTTATGAGGATTGGGATGAAGAACAACGGATCAAATTCCTCACTCAGGAACTGAGCAACCGCCGCCCGTTGTTGCCCGCGCATTTCAAGCCGTCGGCCGACACCGCCGAAGTGCTCAATACCTGCAAGGAAATCGCCGCCGCCCCGGCGGCTTCGCTCGGCTCTTACGTGATTTCCATGGCCGGCGCGGCTTCCGATGTGCTCGCCGTGCAACTGCTGCTCAAGGAATCCGGTGTGCTGCGGCCGATGCGCGTGGTGCCGCTGTTCGAGACCCTCGCCGACCTCGACAACGCCGGGCCGGTGATGGAGCGGCTGTTGCTGCTGCCGGGTTATCGCGCGCGCCTGCAAGGCCCGCAGGAAGTGATGATCGGTTACTCCGACTCGGCCAAGGACGCCGGCACCACCGCGGCGGCCTGGGCGCAATACCGCGCGCAGGAACGGTTGGTGGAAATCTGCCGTGAGCAGCAAGTCGAATTGCTGTTGTTCCATGGTCGCGGCGGTACCGTCGGCCGTGGCGGCGGCCCGGCGCACGCGGCGATTCTGTCGCAGCCACCGGGTTCGGTGGCGGGGCGGTTCCGCACCACCGAGCAGGGCGAAATGATTCGTTTCAAATTCGGTCTGCCGGACATCGCCGAGCAGAACCTCAATCTGTATCTGGCCGCGGTGCTCGAAGCGACATTGCTGCCACCGCCGCCGCCGACGCCCGAATGGCGGCACCTGATGGACGAACTGGCGGCGGACGGTGTCAGCGCTTACCGCCAGGTGGTGCGCGAAAATCCGCAGTTCGTCGAATACTTCCGCCAGTCGACTCCGGAGCAGGAATTGGGGCGCCTGCCGCTCGGTAGTCGTCCAGCCAAGCGCCGCGCCGGCGGCATCGAGAGCCTGCGGGCGATCCCGTGGATCTTCGGCTGGACACAAACGCGGCTGATGCTGCCGGCGTGGCTGGGCTGGGAGTCAGCGCTGAGCAAGGCGCTGGAACGCGGCGAAGGCCAGTTGCTCGGGCAGATGCGCGAGCAGTGGCCGTTCTTCCGCACGCGCATCGACATGCTGGAGATGGTCCTGGCCAAGGCCGATGCCGATATCGCGCTGTCCTACGACGAGCGTCTGGTCGAGCCGGACCTGCTGCCTTTAGGCGCGCAGTTACGCGACCTATTGTCGCAGGCGTGCAGCGTGGTGCTCGGCCTGACCGGCCAGTCGCAGCTGCTCGCGCACAGCCCTGACACCCTCGAATTCATCCGTCTGCGCAACACCTATCTCGACCCGCTGCATCTATTGCAGGCCGAACTGCTGGCGCGCTCGCGGCAGCAGGAAGTCGAGCAGGGCAGCCCGGTGGAACAGGCGCTGCTGGTGTCTGTGGCGGGGATTGCCGCCGGTTTGCGAAATACCGGCTAACGTTTGCAACAGGGCATGCGGCATCGAGCAATCGCTGCCAGGTGCTGCTGTGCGTGTGCGGGGAAAGTGCCGCCAGGCGACAGTTAATGATGGGGTTGCGACTAGGGTTACCGCGTCGCAAGGTCGCGGCGGGCGTCGGTTTCTCCGACTTTTGGCGTCTTGTGTGGGCGCAGCCTGCTGTGTATCTTGATCAGCCTTTGGCCGTTTGTGCGGCCACGACCCGTATTTTTCAGGATTCGTCCCAAGCGGCGAATCCTTTGTTTTGTAAAAGCTTTTTATAAAAAAATTGAGGAGCACATCTAATGCGCGTCATTCTGCTGGGAGCTCCCGGGGCCGGTAAAGGTACTCAGGCTAAGTTCATCACCGAGAAATTCGGCATTCCACAAATTTCCACCGGCGACATGCTGCGCGCAGCGGTCAAGGCCGGCACACCACTGGGCGTTCAAGCCAAGAGCATCATGGATGCCGGCGGCCTGGTGTCGGATGACTTGATCATCGCCCTGGTCAAGGACCGCATTGCCCAGCCTGACTGCGCCAACGGCTTCCTGTTCGACGGCTTCCCGCGCACCATTCCGCAGGCTGAAGCATTGGTGACTGCCGGTGTCGAGCTGGACGCCGTGGTCGAAATCGCCGTTGAAGACGAAGAGATCGTCCAGCGCATCGCCGGCCGTCGTGTTCACGAAGCCAGCGGCCGCGTTTACCACATCGTCTACAACCCGCCAAAACTGGCCGGCAAGGACGACATCACCGGTGAAGAGCTGGTGCAGCGCAAGGACGACACCGAAGAAACCGTGCGTCATCGCCTGTCGGTCTACCATTCGCAGACCAAGCCGCTGGTGGAGTTCTATCAGAACCTCTCCGCGAAGAATGGCGGCAAGCCGAAGTACAGCCACATTCCTGGCGTCGGTTCGGTCGATGCGATCACCGCCAAGGTCCTCGCGGCGCTGAGCTGAAAAGTCTGAATAGCTGCATCATCCACGGCCCGCTTGCGGGCCGTAGTTGTTTATACTGACGCACTTTTTTCCCCACCCTTGTTCTGGAAACATCGATGAGTACCTTGCTGGCCCTGGACACCGCGACTGAAGCTTGCTCCGTTGCCTTGCTGCACGACGGCAAGGTGACGAGCCATTACGAGGTGATCCCGCGCCTGCATGCGCAAAAGTTGCTGCCGATGATCCAGCAGTTGCTGGCTGATGCCGGGACCACGCTGCAAGCAGTCGACGCCATTGCGTTCGGGCGCGGGCCGGGTGCATTCACCGGTGTGCGGATTGCTATCGGCGTGGTGCAGGGACTGGCGTTTGCGCTGGATCGTCCGGTCTTGCCGGTGTCCAATCTGGCAGTGTTGGCCCAACGTGCGTTACGTGAACATGGCGTGAGCCAGGTTGCGGCGGCCATCGATGCGCGCATGGACGAAGTCTATTGGGGCTGCTACCGCGAGACGGCAGGGGAGATGCGTCTGGTCGGTGCCGAAGCCGTGCTGCCACCGGAAGTCGCAGCGCTGCCGGCCGACGCCTGTGGCGAGTGGTTCGGTGCCGGCACCGGTTGGGGCTACGGCGAGCGCATTGCGGTCAACCTGACCGGCGCCGATGCCGGCATGCTGCCCCACGCCGAAGACCTGCTGACCCTGGCGCGTTTTGCCTGGGCGCGCGGCGAGTCGATCCCGGCGGACGACGCGCAACCGGTCTACCTGCGCGACAAAGTCGCCACCCCAAAAGCCCGCTAAGTCTGCTTTCCCTGTGGGAGCGAGCCTGCTGGCGAAAGCGGTGGGTCAGGTAAGGAATAATGGCTGACACACCCCCTTCGCGAGCAGGCTCGCTCCCACAGGGAAATAAGTCACACGCAAATATCGCCAATCGTCAGTTTTTTCCCCTCGTTTAAAACCTTTTGCGCTTTATGTGTTCTAGTTATCACTCGGCAGTTTGCTAAGTCGGTCAGGTGCCGCTAAATTGCCATCATTGATACCGAGCATGAAATTATGCGTATAGACGGCGTTTCCTCTCAGTCCTATCCCATCAAGCGCAAGCCTCGCAAAGGCCCTGTGACGGTGGATGAATCCCTCGACGATATCGACGGCGAGCTGGAGTTTCCGACTGAAGAACAACTGGCGGCCCGTGCTGCCGCCAAAGCCACTGCGCAACGCCTGAGCAATCTGCCTGCCCGCCAGCAAGACATGATCTACCACCGCGCCATGAGCAAAAGCGTAGCGATGGCCTTGGCCAGCTACCTGAGTACCGCCGGTTTTGTCGATTGGGATGCCGACGTGCTGGGCCTCGATCTGTATATCTGATGGCTCTGCCTTACTACCTCGGATGCCCGTCCTGGAGCGAAAACGCCTGGCGCGAGTATCTGTATCCGGTAGACGCAAGAACCACGGATTTTCTCGCTCTCTATTCCCAAGTGTTCAATGCCGTCGAAGGCAATACCACCTTCTACGCCAGCCCCTCGCCAGCCACCGTGCAGCGTTGGGCCGAAATCATGCCCGAACACTTTCGCTTCACCGCCAAATTTCCCGGCGACATCAGCCACAGCGGTGACTTGCGCGATCAATTGACCGCCGCCGAAACCTTCCTGCAATTACTCAAGCCGCTCGGCAAACGGGTGTCGCCGTTGTGGTTGCAACTGTCGAAAGGCTTCACCCCGCAGCGGCTGCCGGAACTGGCGGCTTTTATTGATGCGCTGGACTGTCCGTTGGCGGTCGAAGTGCGCAACGAGCAGTTTTTCGCCAAGGGCGAGAGTGAGCGCTTGCTCAACCGTCTGCTGCTCGATCGTGGTGTCGAACGCATCTGCCTTGATCCACGCGCGCTGTTCAGCTGCCTGTCGACCGAGTCCTCGGTGATCCACGCACAATCGAAAAAGCCGCGAGTGCCGACGCGTCCGGCGGCGTTTACCCAGTTCCCGCAGGTGCGCTTCATCGGTCATCCTGAGCTGGAAGCCAACGATCCGTTTCTGCTGCCGTGGGTGAGCAAGATTGCCGAGTGGATCGAAGAAGGGCGTACGCCGTATATCTTTCTGCACACCGCTGACAATCTGCTGGCGGCGAAGCTGGCGCAACGTTTTCACACGCAATTGATGCAGCGTTTGCCTGGCCTGCCAGCGCTGCCTGAGCTATACAGAGAACCCGCCGCCGAGCAACTTGGCCTGCTCTGAGGCGTTTGTGTTTTCCGCCCGGAGCCTGCCGATGGACGCTTCAGCCCGCAACGAACAAGCCCGTAAAGCCCTTGCCTTCAAAGCCCTGCACGAACAATCGGGGATTTTCGTCATTCCCAATCCGTGGGACGCCGGCTCGGCGAAAATGCTCGCCAGCCTCGGCTATCAGGCCTTGGCGACCACCAGCGCCGGTTATGCCTTTTCGCAAGGCAAGGCCGATGGTGCGTTGAGCCTGGACGAGACCCTGGCCAATGTTCGCGCCATCGTCGCGGCAACGGATCTGCCGGTGGCAGTGGATCTCGAAAACGGTTTTGCCGATGACCCGGCCGAGTGTGCCAAGAGCCTGCTGCGCGCCGCCGAGGCCGGAGCCGTGGGCGGTTCGATCGAAGATGCCACTGGCCGCGCAGACGCGCCGATCTATTGTTTTGAACACGCCGTAGCGCGCATCGAGGCCGCAGTCGCGGCGGTGCGCACGCTAGCGTTTCCCTTCGTGCTGACCGCCCGCGCGGAAAACTACCTGCACGGCAATCCCGATATCAACGATACCATCCGCCGCTTGCAGGCCTTCGCCGAAGCCGGCGCCGACGTGTTGTATGCGCCGGGTTTGCGCACTGCCGAAGAAGTGCTGGCGGTGGTCCGGGCGGTGGCGCCGAAACCGCTGAATGTGTTGATGTCCGGTGGTTTGCAACTGACGGTGGAGCAATTGCAGGACATGGGCGTGCGGCGCGTCAGCACCGGTTCGGCGTTGGCGCTGGCGGCGTTTGGCGAGTTTTTCCGCGCCGCTGAGGAAATCCAGCAATCGGGCACCTTTGGCTTCACGTCGCAATCGATGCCGTACGCCAAGGCCAATCAATTGTTCAAAGGCTGAGCATGGGGCGCTGGATTTTCTGGTTAATTCTATTGGCGCTGGGCGGAGCTGCGGTCAGCGTCTGGCGCGGTTGGCTGGACGTGCCGGCGCAGTGGGATCCGTGGGCGCCGCTGGACATCAAAGCCACGCCCAATTGGCTCACCGGTTACAAGCTGATGCGCCTGCGCAGTGATCCGGCACTTTGCGCTCAGGCTTTGCGCAGTTCGGATCTGCGCGTTTCACCGCAATCTGACAGTCCTGGCGCCAAGTGCCCGTTGATTGGCGCATTGCGCGTACAGGGTGGTCAGACCGCGCTGAGCAGTAGTTTCCTCGCCAGTTGCCCATTGGCGGTGGCTTACGCGATGTTCGAACATCATTCCCTGCAACCGGCCGCGCAGGCCGTTTACGGTCAGAAAGTCGCGCGTGTCGATCACCTTGGCAGCTTCGCCTGTCGCAATGTGTATAACCGCGAGAGCGGGGCGCTAAGCCGTCACGCCAGCGCCGATGCGCTGGATATCGCCGGTTTCCGTCTGGCTGACGGGCGCAGCATCAGCGTGCTCAAGGACTGGCCCAAGGACAATCAGGACGCACGCTTCCTGCGACAGGTGCGTGACGGCGCCTGCGAGGCGTTCAGTGTGGTGTTGAGCCCGGATTACAACGCAGCCCATCGCAATCACTTTCATGTCGATGTCGGGCGCTGGAGCGTGTGTCGCTGAGGTTTATGCGGCGAGGCGCAAGTTCTGCAGAACGATCGGGCGTGCCCAGCCGTTATCGAAGTCGAGGGCTTTTTGCTGCTCGACAATTTCTTCCGGCGGGAATGGCGGATAAGGCTTTTGCAGCAGATCGAGATCGAATTCGGCGATCGGCAGGTACAGCGGCTTCTTCTGCGGTGCCGGGCCAGGTTCTGGCATTGGCTGACCATTGTTGATCACGATCGGGCGGACCCAGCTGCTGTCAAAATCCTGCTGTTCCTGCTGGGCTTTGAGTTCTTCTGGCGGGAACGGTGGGAACGGCTTGTCGAGCAATTCCATCTCGAACTCGGCGATCGGCAGGAACAACGGCTCCGGCGGACGCACTTGGGTTTCGACCACATCGCACTCGCGCTGACTGACGATGTGCGCGTGCAGTTCGCTGCCGATGGTTGGCTCTTGCGGGCTGTTGAGGTCAACCGGTGGGAACGTGCCGCAGGCTGGCACCACTTCACTCGACTGTTCAGCCAGCGCCTGGGCAAAGAAATCCTGCCACAGGTGACTGACGCCGCTCAGTGCTTGAGTGTTATGACGGCTGAAATCGCCATGGGGCGAGATGTAGCCAATCGATGTGGGAAGAATGCCTGACATTTTTTTCGGTTGACGCTCAGCTCTGGCAAAATGCGCGTTGAATGGTTTATCGGCGGTTTTTGTCGATCCTTAACTTTTTTGAGCGTTTTTTCATGATCGAGTCACCCGCGGCCTGCCGCATCCATGTCCAGGCCCTCGCCGCGACGTTTCAAGCGCAAGCCGAGCAATGGGCCGAACGTCTCGGCCTGCCGCTCGCCGAGGCTGACGGCGAGTTCGCTTTGCAGGTCGGCGAGCAGGGTTTGCAGCTGCAACAGCTCGGCCCGGACGCACCGGGGCCGGTGCGGGTCGACTTTGTCGAGGGCGGCGCGGCGCACCGGCGTTTGTACGGTGGCGGCAGTGGGCAGATGATCGCCAAAGCGGTCGGTATCGCCCAAGGCGTGCGCCCGCGCGTGCTGGATGCCACGGCGGGGCTGGGCAAGGATGCCTTCGTCCTCGCCAGCCTCGGCTGTGACATGAGCCTGATCGAGCGCCAGCCGCTGATTGGCGCGCTGCTGGAAGACGGTCTGGCACGGGCGGCGGAGGATTTTGATGTGGCGCCGATCGTGGCGCGGATGAAGCTGCTCAAGGGCAATTCCATTGAGGTCATGCGCAATTGGCAAGGCGAGCCGCCGCAGGTGATCTATCTCGATCCGATGTTTCCGCACCGAGAGAAGACCGCGTTGGTGAAAAAGGAAATGCGCCTGTTCCGGCCCTTGGTCGGCGATGACCCGGATGCACCAGCACTGCTCGAAGCCGCGCTGGCGTTGGCCACGCACCGGGTAGTGGTCAAGCGCCCGCGCAAGGCGCCGTGCATTGAAGGGCCGAAGCCGAGCCATGCGCTGGATGGCAAGTCGAGCCGGTATGACATTTACCCGAAAAAAGCGCTGAAGGCGTAAGACCGAGTCGCTCCCAATCGCTAGCAGGCTAGCTCCCACACTGGATTTGTGGTCCACACCAAACCCCTGTGGGAGCTAGCCTGCTAGCGATGGGGGCAGTCCAGCCAAAGCAAAAAGTCAGGGTGTATAAGCCCGCATAAACAACCCCACCACCTCGCGCACATGGCTCTCCGCCGCGTCGCCAGTCAGCGGCTCACCACAGCCATACAACAAACGAAAATTCCCCGCGCCCTTGATCAGGCAGAAGAAGTGCTCGGCCGCGTTGCGTGGCTGGTCGATCTTCAGCGCGCCAGTTTCGTTGATTTTCGCCAGAAGCCCCTCCATGCCGTTCACCACGCGCTCGGGGCCGGCCTGGAAAAAGATCAGCGACAGGTTCGGGTCCTGACTTCCCAGCGCCATGATCAGCCGGTGCAGATTGACCGATTCCTCACTGTTGATCAGTTGGTGAAAGCCCCGGGCAATGTTCAGCAACACATTTTCCACCGCAATGCCTTCCGGCAATTCGAAGAACAGCGGCGGTAATTGCTCTTCGCATTTAGCCACCACGGCAGCAGAGAACAACGTCTCCTTGTCGTTGAAATGGCTGTAGACCGTCAGTTTTGACACACCGGCCTCGCTGGCCACCGCGTCCATGCTGGTGTTGGCGTAACCGTGCGTAAGAAAGAGGATTTTCGCCGCGTCGAGGATGGCTTGGCGCTTGGCCAGATCCTTGGGGCGGCCTGGGCCGTTTGGAGCTGCAGGATTGTTCGACATTCTTCGCTTTTAATACTGGACTGGTGAGTTTGCTATTAATACCATACCCGCCAGTATAAATATTCCAAGCACCATTAGCGAAAGGTCCGTCACCATGTTCCGCCATGCGTTGTCCTTTGCACTGCCAGTGAGTCTGGCGTTTCTGTTGTCGGCGTGCGGTCAGGAAGAGGTGACGCAAGTCACCGTGCGCCCGGCCATGGTGGTGCAGCCAGAGCCTTCGGCCCAGGCGATGGAAAGTTATCCAGGTGAAGTCCGCGCGCGCTACGAGCCCGATCTGGCATTCCGTATTGGCGGCAAGGTCAGCCGACGACTGGTCGATGAAGGCCAGCGGGTCAAAGCGGATCAGCCCCTGGCCGAACTCGACCCGCAGGACGTACGCCTGCAACTGGAAGCCACGCGGGCCCAGGTCGCTGCCGCCGAAGCCAATCTGAATCTGGTACGAACCGAACGTGATCGCTACAAGACCCTGATGGAGCGGCAGATGGTCAGCCGCTCGGCCTACGACAACGCCGAAAATCTATACCGCTCCGGCGAAGCACGTCTTAAACAAATCAAAGCCGAATTCAACGTCTCCACCAACCAGGCCAGCTACGCAGTCCTGCGCGCACCGCAGGATGGCGTGGTGGCCAAGCGTTCGGTGGAAGTCGGGCAAGTGGTCGCTGCCGGGCAAACCGTGTTCACCCTCGCTACCGATGGCGAGCGGGAAGTGTTGATCAGCCTGCCGGAGCAAAGCTTCGGCCGCTTCAAGGTCGGGCAGCCGGTCACCGTCGAATTGTGGACCCAGCAGAA
This sequence comes from Pseudomonas sp. R1-1, assembly GCF_051132135.1. Lineage (NCBI taxonomy): Bacteria > Pseudomonadati > Pseudomonadota > Gammaproteobacteria > Pseudomonadales > Pseudomonadaceae > Pseudomonas > Pseudomonas sp. R1-1. The sequence continues at coordinate 4,952,279 of NZ_CP071663.1, read as the reverse complement.
CCAGCGCTTCGCCGGGCAGATCCGCGAGTTGTCGCCCGCGGCCGATCCGCGCTCGCGCACCTTCGCCGCTAGGATTTCCTTTGCCAGTGGCAAAGTCCCGGCTGAGCTGGGCCAGAGCGCGCGGGTCTTCGTGCAATCCGCCGACAGCGTGTCCTTGTCAGTGCCGCTCTCGGCCCTCACTGCCGAAAACGGCGCGACCTACGTCTGGGTTGTCAACGCCAACAACACCTTGAAGAAAACCCCGGTGCGCGTCGGCCCGTTCGGTGAAAAAACCGTACCGGTGCTCGAAGGCTTGAGCGCCAGTGACTGGGTGGTGGCAGCCGGGGTTCATGTGCTGCTCGAAGGTCAGCAGGTGCGGCCGGTAGATCGCTCCAACCGCGTGGTCAATCTGGCGAACAAGGAGTAAGCCCCAATGCGCTTCAACCTTTCCGAATGGGCGCTGCGTAATCGCCAGATCGTACTGTTCCTGATGCTTTTGCTTGCCGTTGTTGGCGCGTTGTCCTACACCAAACTGGGCCAGAGCGAAGATCCGCCGTTCACCTTCAAGGCCATGGTCATCCAGACCCGCTGGCCCGGTGCGACGGCGGAGGAAGTCTCGCGGCAGGTCACCGAACGCATCGAAAAGAAGCTGATGGAAACCGGCGAATACGAACGCATCATGTCGTTCTCCCGGCCCGGCGAATCGCAAGTCACCTTCATCGCCCGCGACTCGATGCATTCCAAGGACATTCCCGACCTCTGGTATCAGTTGCGCAAGAAAGTCGGCGATATCCGCCAGACCTTGCCGCCGGGCATTCAAGGGCCGTTTTTCAACGACGAGTTCGGTACTACCTTCGGCAATATCTATGCGTTGACCGGCGACGGTTTCGATTACGCCGTGCTCAAGGATTACGCCGATCGCATCCAGATCCAGCTGCAACGGGTCAAGGATGTCGGCAAGGTCGAACTGCTCGGGCTGCAGGACGAGAAGATCTGGGTCGAGCTGTCCAACGTCAAACTGGCAACCCTCGGCCTGCCGCTGGCCGCGGTGCAGCAAGCGCTGGAAGAACAGAACGCGGTCTCCACGGCGGGGTTCTTCGAAACCGGCAGCGAGCGTTTGCAGCTACGGGTCTCGGGAAATTTTCAGACAGTCGATGAGATAAAGAACTTTCCGATTCGTGTCGCTGATCGTACGTTCCGCATCGCCGATATCGCTGACGTGCGTCGCGGTTTCAGCGATCCGCCGGCGCCGCGCATGCGATTCATGGGCGACGACGCGATCGGTCTGGCTGTCGCGATGAAGGACGGCGGCGACATTCTGGTGCTCGGCAAAGCGCTGGAAACCGAGTTCTCGCGGCTGCAGAAAAACCTCCCGGCCGGCATGCAACTGCGCAAGGTATCCGACCAACCGGCAGCGGTGAAAACCGGCGTCGGCGAGTTCGTCCAGGTGTTGGTCGAAGCGCTGGCGATCGTGTTGCTGGTGAGCTTTTTCTCCCTCGGCGTACGTACCGGCATGGTCGTCGCGCTGACGATTCCGCTGGTGTTGGCGATGACCTTCGCCTGCATGTATTACCTGGGCATTGGTCTGCACAAGATTTCCCTCGGTGCGCTGGTGCTGGCGTTGGGGCTGCTGGTCGACGATGCGATCATCGCCGTGGAAATGATGGCGATCAAAATGGAGCAGGGCTTCGATCGTATCCGCGCCGCGAGTTATGCCTGGACCAGCACCGCGTTCCCGATGCTCACCGGCACCTTGATCACCGCGGCCGGGTTTCTGCCGATTGCCACGGCGCAGTCCGGCACTGGCGAATACACCCGTTCGATCTTCCAGGTGGTGACCATTGCGCTGCTCGCGTCGTGGGTCGCGGCGGTGATGTTCGTGCCGTACCTGGGGGAAAAACTCCTGCCGGATCTGGCAAAAATTCACGCAGCCAAACATGGCACCGGCGACGATCAGCCAGACCCGTACGGCACGCCGTTCTATCAGCGGGTCCGGCGCTTGGTCGAATGGTGTGTAGCGCACCGCAAAACCGTGATCGTGCTGACCGTCGGGCTGTTTATCGCTTCGGTGATGCTGTTCCGCTTCGTCCCGCAACAGTTCTTCCCGGCCTCCAATCGACTGGAGCTGATGGTTGATCTGAAACTGGCCGAAGGCGTGTCGTTGGCTAACACCACCAGTGAGGTCAAACGTCTCGAAGCGCTGCTCAAGGAACACGCTGGTATCGACAATTATGTGGCGTATGTCGGCACCGGTTCGCCGCGCTTCTATCTACCGCTCGATCAGCAGCTGCCGGCGGCGAGCTTCGCCCAGTTTGTGGTGTTGGCGAAGACCATCGAGGAGCGCGAGACGCTACGCACATGGTTGATCGACACCCTCAACGAGCAATTCCCGACGCTGCGCTCGCGGGTCACGCGCCTGGAAAACGGTCCGCCGGTTGGCTACCCGGTACAGTTTCGCGTGACCGGCGAGCACATCGAAGAGGTTCGCGCGCTTGCCCGCAAGGTAGCGGCCAAAGTTCGCGAAAATCCGCATGTGGTCAACGTGCATCTGGATTGGGAAGAGCCGAGCAAAGTCGTTTACCTGAATATCGATCAGGAGCGCGCGCGGGCGCTGGGCGTGAGCACGGCGAATCTGGCGAAGTTCCTGCAGAGTTCGTTGACCGGGTCGAGCGTCAGTCAGTACCGCGAAGACAACGAATTGATCGAAATCCTCCTGCGCGGCACGGTGCATGAGCGCACCGAGTTGTCGCTGCTGCCGAGTCTGGCAGTGCCGACGGACAACGGCCGCAGTGTTGCCTTGTCGCAGATTGCCACGCTGGAATATGGCTTCGAGGAAGGGATTATCTGGCACCGCAATCGTCTGCCGAACGTGACCGTGCGAGCGGACATTTATGGCAAGGAGCAGCCGGCGACGCTGGTCAAGCAGATCATGCCGACGCTGGATTCGATTCGCGCCGAATTGCCGGATGGCTACCTGCTGGATGTCGGCGGCACGGTGGAGGACTCCCAGCGCGGGCAGGCCTCGGTGAATGCCGGGGTGCCGATGTTCATCGTCGTGGTGCTGACGTTGTTGATGGTGCAATTACGCAGTTTTTCGCGCACGGCGATGGTGTTTCTCACGGCGCCGCTGGGGTTGATCGGGGTGACGTTGTTCCTGATGGTGTTCCGTCAGCCGTTCGGTTTTGTGGCGATGCTGGGGACGATTGCGCTGTCGGGGATGATCATGCGTAACTCGGTGATTCTGGTGGATCAGATCGAGCAGGATATCGCCTCCGGGCTCAAACCGTGGCAGGCGATTATCGAGGCGACCGTGCGGCGGTTCCGGCCGATTGTGTTGACGGCGCTGGCGGCGGTGCTGGCGATGATTCCGTTGTCGCGCAGTGTGTTTTTCGGGCCGATGGCGGTGGCGATCATGGGCGGGTTGATTGTGGCTACGGCGTTGACGCTGCTGTTTTTGCCGGCGTTGTATGCGGCCTGGTTCAGGGTTCGTCGGGAGGTTTGATTCTTGGCGGCCTTCGGGCCGACCAGGCTCTTGGGGTTTTGGGTGAATATCCGGTTTTTTGGGTGTTGCGGCTGGCGGTTTCGCCCTTACGGCGAGTCACCTTTTCCAGACGCCGAAAAGGTAACCGAAAAGGCTTGCTCCTGCGTCCGGCCCCTCGCGGGCTCGGGGTTCCTTCGCTCCGGGATCGATCCGGGCGCAGCGGCTACGGTTTGCTGCGCTGCACCTCCTTCCGCTGTGTCTGGCTGCGCCAGACGGTCGCTGCGCTCCCACGCCCTGATCAATCCCTCCACTCAGCCTTCCGATGTCGCTGGTTAGGCAAGATCAAAAGCACTCGAGCTTCGCTCATTGTAATGAGTGGTGAGAAGCGGCGCATGGCTTGGGATTTGCGGTGGATTTTCCCCTCATCGGAACGCCGCCCGCCCAGCCCTCTCCCGAGGGAGAGGGAGCCGATTTTGGTTGGCTTCGAAGTTTTGCATTCGACTCGGTATTTCATGTCGGTGTATCTCTCGCATCCACCACGGTCAGTTCCCTCTCCCTCCGGGAGAGGCTAGGGTGAGGGGCTTTTGATTTTCAGACTGATTTCAAGCCTCAACCTTCAATGGCGCCAGCAACCAAGATCACCCGCGAGATCAAAAGCAGGCGAGCTGGCACTCGGCCTGGTGGTGGGCGCGGTTTTTGTGGGAGCTTGCCTGCAAGCGATGGCGGCCGGGCAGCCGACAATTACCACTCTGACATGCTCCCACCGTCCTACATCTTTTTCAGAAACCTCCGATCTTGAGCCGCTGCGCGTCGAATGTTGTACTCCAGCTCCTGTTTTCCGCAATCCTTGAGTCTGTCCCGATGAAGAAGCCACCGAAATCAAGCGGCAGAACCGACCCTGTTTTCGATCTCTTGGCTCGTTCTCCCCATAAGGAACGCTTGGCAGATTATCTTGCGTTGCTCAAACCATTTGATGATCAGGGCCGTTACCTGCCATTCGAGGCGCTGCGCTATCGCTGGGCTGCGGGGTTGGACGCGAATCTTTGTTGGGCGTTGGTGAAGAAGGCGCGAGCGGCGCAATACATCAATCTGTTGCCGTTGGGCGAGCCGTTGCAGTGGGGCAAATATGTGCAGACGCCGCTGGCGCAGAAAACCCTGTCTGTCGTGGATCGTCACACTAGTACGGCTGCGCTGGACTACATGAGCCGTCAGATCGGTGAGCGGATGCACTTTTCTTATCTGCTCAATGATCTGATCGAAGATGAAGCCATCGCCAGTAGCCAGCTGGAAGGCGCGGCCACCACCACACGGGTGGCCAAGGACATGCTCAAGCATCAGCGCCAGCCGCGCACCCCCGACGAGCGCATGGTGCTGGGTAATTACCGGATGATGAATTTTGCCTGGGAACAACGTCACGAACCCTTGAGCGTGGCGTTGATCGCCGCGATCCATCGGGTCGGTGTCGAGGGGATCGATGACAAACAGTATTCCCCCGGAGTGTTCCGGGCCAATGATGAAGTCGTCGTGCAGGATGGCGCGGGCAATACCGTGCATCGGCCGCCGCCCGCTGCGAGTTTGGTTGCGCGGCTGGAGAAACTGTCGGATTGGGTCAACCTGTCCCACGGCTCAACGCTCGAGAAGAATTACCTGCATCCCCTGATCAAGGCAATCACGCTGCACTTTGCATTGGGCTATGAACATCCCTTTCGCGATGGAAACGGGCGGGTCGCCAGAGCGTTGTTTTATTGGTTGATGTTCAAAAACGAGTTCGCAGCTTTTCGCTATATCGCGATCAGTTTGCTATTGCGCAACGCGCCGGTGAAATATGGACGATCTTATTTACACACCGAGGCGGATGAGCTGGACCTGACCTATTTCATCGAATTTCAGTGCTCAATCATCCAGCGTGCGGTACTTGGATTCACAGACGTTTACCGCAGAACTGTTGCCTATACCGACGACTTCGAGCGCTGGCTCATCAGTTCAGGCTTTGTCGACCGACTGACAGAGAAACAGCGTGCGGTGTATCAAGTGGCAAAAAGCGGAGCTGCAAAAGAGTTCACTGCCAACAATGTGGCGGGAAACTTTGTCTGTTCGTATGCCGAGGCTGCGTCGGTATTAAAGGGACTGATTGAATTGCAGGTTTTCGAGCGAAGGAAGATGGGGCGGGAATGGGTATATTTTTTACGTAGCCCTATACACAAATGTAAGCACGGAGGCGAGTTGCTTCGCCCCCATGCCCTGACCGCTTAAAGCGTCCCAAACACCTTCTTCGCCAGACTCGTCGCCGCCGCTGCAGGATTCTGGCGCAACGTTTCTTCCTGTTTGCCAATCATTTCGAACAAACCATTGAGCGCCTGTTCGGTAACGTAGTTTTCAACGTTGGCGCTTTTGGCGTCGACCACACCGAATGCGGCGGCCTGGCCAGCGAACGAGTTGTACTTCTGCGCGACGCCGACCTTGTCGGTGGCTTGTTTGACGATCGGCAGGAACTTGGCGCGGATCTGTTCGCGGCTGGATTTATCCAGGTATTGGGTGGCGGAGTCGTTGCCGCCGCTGAGGATGCCTTTGGCGTCGGCCACGCTCATTTTCTTCACGGCGTCGACAAGGATTGGCTGGGCCTGGGTCACGGCGGATTCCGCGGCTTTGTTCATCGCGGTTTCCAGTTCTTCGACCTGGGCGCCCATGCCGAAGGCTTTCATCTTGCTCGCGGCTTTGCCGAGTTTGCCTGGCAGTTCGATCTTCACTTCAGGGTTGTTGCTGAAGCCACCGGGCGTGCCCAGTTGTTTGACGGCGATTTGTGCGCCTTGGGTCAGGGCATCCTTGAGGCCGCCGGCGGCGTCTTGTTGCGACAGGTCGCTGAGCGACAGAGCCAGGGCGTTGGCGGAGATCATCAGGCCGGTGCAGATGGCGGCGAAGCGAAGGGTAGGGCGGCGCATGGCGGCTTCCTTGTGGTGGAGCGTGAATTAGCGGACGGCGTCGACGCGGATTCTCAGCGGCTGCGGGTCCTTGCCGTCGAGCTGCACGGCGTGGTTTTCGGTGGTGATGAACATCAGCTCACCGTTGACCTCGATACGCGCGCTGACCGAATAGCGATGGCCGGGTTTGACCTGCGCCGGATCGTAGCTCAAGTGGAACGACAGCGGCACCTGGCCTTTGACCGGGCCTTTCTGTTGGTCGAGAACCACGGCGGGGGCATCGGCCTGCGACACGTCCTGCAGGCTGACGCTCAGGGTTGCGCTTGGCGGCAGGGCGATGCGTTGCAGGTAGAACACTTCGCCGTCGAGGCCGACTTTGCCGGCCGGGGTGGTGGACTGGCAGGCGCTGAGTAGCGTGGCGGCGGCGAGGGTCAACAGTTTTTTCATGTAGTACTCCATTCAATTGTAAGAGTGAGCCTGCTCGCGATAGCGGTGTGTCAGACGACAGTGATGTTGACTGAAAAACCGCTATCGCGAGCAGGCTCACTCCTACAGGGATTTGCGTCAGGCTTCCGGCAACGCGGTGAGCTGATCAGCCGCATCTTCACTGCGATGCAGCGCCACCTGGCGGATCGACAAACGAATCTCCGCTGGTAGCACGCGTTTCGCCGCGCCTTCGGCGAGTTCACCGAGCAATTCGTGGTAGCTGAGCTTGCCGGCTTCGTCGCGGCGCAGCACGTCGAGGTCGAGCATCGTCTGGATGAAGTGGCGGAACAGGCTTTTGTCGAAAAACTCTGGCGCGTTCAAACCGTGGAGGATCGACAGGCGCTGGGCCATGACCGTGCACAGGTCTTCCAGTTCTTCGGCGCTGATGCTGTTCTGGCCGCTGTTGAGCAGCAGGGACACGGTCATGTAGAAACGCTGCAAGGTCTGCGCGATGCTTTTTGACAGCAGCGTCAGCAGCACGAAATGGCGCGAACTCGGTGCCGGGCGCAGGTACAAGTCCTTCTCGAAACGCAACAGGCCTTGCTCGACAAACGCTTCCAGCCATTGATCGACCACACCGTCGAGCTCATCCAGCGTCCAGCGAATGAACAGCTCCGATTGCAGGTACGGATACAGCGCGCGGGTGTAGCGCAGGATCTGCTCGCGGCTCATGCGCGAGGTGCTCTGGAAGAAGCTCGCCAGCAGCGACGGCAGGGCGAAGATGTGCAACACGTTGTTGCGGTAGTAGGTCATCAGGACGGCATTCTGTTCGTCCAGATAGAGAATCTTGCCCAGCGCATCGTTCTGTTCGGCGAGCAGGTCCATGTCCTTCACATGCTCGATCAGCGCGCGGCCATCGCCTTCAGGCAGGGTGGTGTGCGGCGAGTACGGGACTTTGCGCAGCAGCGCCAGATACAGATCCAGCACCCGCGCCATGGCACGATCGTCCAGGGCGAGACGCGTGGTCGAGAGCAATGCCAGCGCCACCAGATTCACCGGGTTGATCGCCGCTGCTTCATTGAGATGGCGCGCGACTTTTTCGCCGAGACGGTTGGTGGTTTCGTTAAGCCACGCCGGTTTGAACTGCGGACCGAGGTCTTGCTGGCGCCAGTCCGGTTGCTCGGCGTCGAGGAATTCGGCGAGTTTGATCGGCTCGCCGAAGTTCACCGCCACCTGGCCGAAACGCTGCTTGAGCGCGCCGATGACTTTGAAGATGTCGAAAATCGATTCTTTCTTCTTGCTCGCCCCGCGCAGTTCGCCGAGGTAAGTGCGACCTTCCAGCACGCGCTCGTAGCCGATGTACACCGGCACAAACACGATCGGCATGCGCGACGAACGCAGGAAGCTGCGCAGGGTGATCGCGAGCATCCCGGTTTTCGGTTGCAGCATGCGCCCGGTGCGCGAGCGACCGCCTTCGACGAAGTATTCGACCGGGAAACCTTTGGTGAACAGCGTGTGCAGGTATTCGTTGAACACCGAGGTGTACAGCGGGTTGCCCTTGAACGTACGGCGCATGAAAAACGCGCCGCCGCGGCGCAACAGGCTACCGATCACCGGCATGTTGAGGTTGATCCCGGCGGCGATGTGCGGCGGGGTCAGGCCGTTGCGAAACAGCAGATACGAGAGCAGCAAGTAGTCGATATGGCTGCGGTGGCACGGCACGTAAATCACTTCGTGACCCGGGGCAACCTCTTGCACGCCTTCGATGTGGTTGACCTTGATGCCGTCGTAGATCTTGTTCCAGAACCAGCTCAGCACCACTTCCAGAAAGCGGATCGCCGTATAGGTGTAGTCCGAGGCGATCTCGTTGCCGTAGCGCAGGGCCTGGGCCTTGGCTTTTTCCGGGGAGATGTTTTCGCGCTCGGCTTCGTCGAGGATCGCTTGTTTGACCAGCGGCTGATTGAGCAAGCCTTTGACCAGATTGCGCCGGTGGGAAATGTCCGGGCCGATCACCGCCGCTTTCAGGTTGCGGAAGTGCACACGCAGAATTCGCTGCGCCATGCGCACGGTGCGCTCGTGGCCCTTGTTGTGATCGATCAGCTCGCGCAGGTGGATCGGCGCGGAGAATTGCACGCGGGTCTTGCGGCCCAGGACAATGATGCTCAGCAAGCGCCGTAATCGGCCAGTGACCGCCCAGCTGTCGGCGAACAACAGTTTCCACGGGCTGTTTTCGCTGTCTGGCGATTGGCCCCAGAACACGCTGACCGGAATGATCTGCGCATCTTCGGCGGCGTTTTGCGACAGCGCACTGACCAGTCGGGTCAAGGTCGGCGGCGCGCCGCGTTTGTCCTGGCGACCGAGCCAGTCCGGGTCCGGGGTCAGGTAGAAAAACGCCGCCGGTTCGATCAGCGCACCCACCGACACCGCCAGCACCGGGCGCGGCAGGCCGGCCTTGGTGCACTCGGTGTCGACCACGGCCAGATCGGTCAACGAAGGGTTTTGCAGGACGTAGAACACCGGACGACTGCGGTCGAGGTTGAGGGTGAACGACGACTGATTGATCGTCTCCGAGCGAACCCAGAGGTACAACAGTCGGCGCAGGGTGCCAAACACAAGACGGCGGAACGGGGAACGGGTCATACGGCTTCTGCGTGAGTGAATAAAACCGAGCGGTTGCTCGGGAGGGCGATAGTGTGCCGGATTACTCGAATATCGGCAAAAAAGCGGCGAAGTAATCTCCTGTTGAGACTTTTTCCACCTGTCATATACTCGGCGCTCTGTTGCCGGTGCCCTTTGATGGACGTCGGACGCAGGCTGACGTTCCTCTGAGGCTTTCCTGCGAAAAGCCCGTTCAATAATAAAAAAGGAGTATGAACAGATGGCAACACGCGAAACCGGCAATGTGAAGTGGTTCAACGACGCCAAGGGCTACGGCTTTATTCAGCGCGAAGACGGGGCGGACGTGTTCGTGCACTACCGCGCGATTCGCGGCGAAGGGCACCGGTCGCTGACCGAGGGCCAGCAGGTTGAATATGCGGTGATCAGCGGCGAGAAGGGCTTGCAGGCGGAAGACGTAGTCGGACTCTAAAGATCGTTCCCACGCTCTGCGTGGGAATGCCTCAACGGACGTTCCGCGTCCGCTCTGGGACGCAGAGCGTCCCGGGCTGCATTCCCACGCGGAGCGTGGGAACGATCAAAAAAAACACTGTGGGAGCGAGCCTGCTCGCGAATGCGGTGTATCAGTCAGCATTCATATCGACTGACACACCGCATTCGCGAGCAGGCTCGCTCCCACATGGGATCTACGTTGCCCGTTGTTAAGCCGTTTTCCAGGTGATTTCTTCTTCACCATCTTCGCTGATGCGAATCCAGCGATCGGCGGTTTCTTCGCCTTCTTCTTCAACCCATGTCCCCGGTGCGCAGCGCACTTCGACGTTCAGCGCGGCAAACGCTGCGCGGGCGCAGGCGATGTCGTCGTCCCATGGGGTCTGGTCGCTTTCCAGGTACAGGCTGTTCCACTTGCCCACGGCTTTCGGCAGCCAGGTCACCGGGATGGTGCCGGCCTTGCACTTGTATGTCTGACCTTTCTGTACCCAGTCGCTGCACGGGCCCAGCGCGGCGCCGAGCCAGGCGGAAATGGCCTTGTGGTCGACGTCGGCGTCTTTCAGGTAAATCTCGATATCCGGTTGGCGCATGGATGTCCTCACTGCGGGTCTGAAAAATCCATTCGCGGATTTAGCCGGCCCCGGGCGCTCGCCCGGAACCAAAAGTTATTGAACAACGAAATAATCGTAGCGCATCGACACGGTGGTCTCGAACGGCTCGGCCTGTTCGATCACCGCCGCGCGACGCTCGGCACTGGCGCGCCAGCCGTGAGGTGTCATCGCCAACAGGTTGGCGCGATCCTCGGGCTTGTCCAGCGTCAGTTTGAATTCCAGGGTTTCACTGTGCGCCAGCGCCATGCCGTCAGGCACCAGGGCCAGATGCTTGTCGTCGGTGTATTCGCGCACTTCGTCGTACAGGCGCTCGCGCAGTTCCATCAAATGGCCGCGGGTCGGGCCGACCTTCATCAGGCCGCCCCCCACGCTGAGGAGACGCTTGGCCTCACCCCAGTCCAGCGGGCTGAAGACGCTGGCGAGAAACTGGCAACTGCCCGACGCCAACGGCACGCGCGCCATGCTGGCGATCAACCAGCTGATTGCCGGGTTACGCTTGCAGGCGCGTTTGACGGCCTCGCGGGAGATATCCAGCGCGTAGCCATCAGCGTTCGGCAAAGCCTCGGCGATCTGCGCGGTGTAGTAACCCTCGCCACAACCGATGTCGACCCAGCGATCCGGCGCATAACCGGCCGCCAGTTCGGCCAGGCGCCTGGCCACCGGGGCGTAATGCCCGGCATTCAAAAAGTCGCGGCGCGCCTCGACCATCGCCTGATTGTCGCCTGGATCACGGCTGTTCTTGTGCTGCACCGGCAACAGGTTCAGGTAGCCCTGACGCGCGCGGTCGAAGCGGTGCCCGGCGGGGCAGACCACGCCGTTATCCACCGCGTTCAGCGGTGCACTGCAGATCGGGCAAGCGAGCATCAGGCGAGCAACTTGATCAGGGTCTGGTAGTAGATCTCGGTCAGCACATCGAGGTCCGCCGCCAGAACGCGCTCGTTGACTTGGTGAATGGTCGCGTTGACCGGGCCCAGTTCAACCACTTGCGTGCCCATGGTCGCGATGAAACGGCCATCGGAAGTCCCGCCGCTGGTGGACGCCTTGGTCTCGCGACCGGTGATGGTCTTGATGCTCGCCGACACCGCGTCGAGCAGTGCGCCAGGTTCGGTGAGGAACGGCAGGCCGGACAGCGCCCAGTCGATGTGCCAGTCCAGATCATGCTTGTCGAGGATATCGGCGACGCGCTTCTGCAGGCCTTCGACAGTCGATTCGGTGGAGAAGCGGAAGTTGAACACCGCCACCAGATCGCCCGGAATCACGTTGGTCGCGCCGGTGCCGGAATTTACATTGGAAATCTGGAAACTGGTCGGCGGGAAGAAGTCGTTGCCGTGATCCCAGTGCTCGGCGGCCAGCTCGGCCAGGGCCGGGGCGGCGAGGTGGATCGGGTTTTTCGCCAGATGCGGGTAGGCGACATGCCCCTGAATACCCTTGACCGTAAGCTTGGCGCCGAGCGAGCCGCGACGGCCATTCTTGACCACGTCGCCGACCAGCGTGGTGCTCGACGGTTCGCCGACGATGCACCAGTCCAGACGTTCATTGCGTGCGGCCAGACGCTCGACCACCGCTTTGGTGCCGTGATGGGCCGGGCCTTCTTCGTCGCTGGTGATCAGGAACGCAACCTTGCCCTTGTGGTTCGGGTAGTCGGCGACGAAACGCTCGGCGGCAACGGTCATCGACGCCAGGCTGCCTTTCATGTCCGCCGCGCCACGGCCGCAGAGCATGCCGTGTTCGTCGATCACCGCGTTGAACGGGTCGATCTGCCACGCGCTGACCGGGCCGGTCGGCACCACGTCGGTGTGGCCAGCGAAGCACAGCACCGGGCCGTCACCGTTGCCGTGGGTAGCCCAGAAGTTATCCACATCCTCGATGCGCATCGGCTCCAGGGTAAAACCGGCATCGCCCAGGCGCTGCATCATCTGCTTCTGGCAATCGGCGTCGACCGGTGTCACGGACGGACGGCGGATCAGGTCGATGGCGAGCTGGAGGGTCGGCGAAAGGTCGGCGTGGGCCGTCATGGAAAACTCCGAAGATCATGAATTTGAGCGAGGGCCAATGTAGGAGCGAGCCTGCTCGCGAAGGCGGTGTACCAGGCAACATAGAGGTTGAATGTTACAAGGCCTTCGCGAGCAGGCTCACTCCTACAGGGGATTGGGTTCGGTCAGTCAGACCCTGTATGCCGCCAAGCCCCGCAAAATGGCGGTTATCTTAAAGCAAAACGGCGACCATTGGCCGCCGTTTAGTGCATCGATGCCGATTTAGACGACAGGTGCCGGTTCCTGCACGGCGGCAGGTTTGGGCAGCGACGACAGGAACGCCATGATCAGCGCCGCCAGATACGGCAGCGACTGCACCAGCAGCATCACTACCCAGAAGCGCATGTCATTGCTCGGCATGCCGTTGACCAGAAAGATCCCCAGCGCCGCGCCCCACAACAGCAGCATGATGAAGACTTCTTCGCGCGCTTCGGAAATCGCCACCCAGAAACCATGGTTGTCGGCGTTTTTCGGTGTGCGAAAGAACGGAATGCTGCTGGTGAAGAAGCCGTACAGCACCGCTTTGGCGATGGTGTGCGATAACGCCAGCCCGGCCAGCGCCGCGCAGAACGCATCCTTGAGGTTGACGCCGACGGCGCGACGATAAAGGAAGATGATCTTGCCGACCTTGAACACGAACAGCGCCAGTGGCGGGATCGCGAAGATCAGCAGCGGCGGATCGACCCGTTGCGGCACGATGATCATCGCCGCCGACCACAGCAGCGCACCGACGGTAAAGAAGATGTTCATGCCATCGGCGACCCACGGCAGCCAGCCCGCGAGGAAGTGGTAGCGCTGGCCGCGGGTCAGCTCGGTGTCCTTGCCGCGCAGCAGGCTGGCGGTGTGGCGCTTGATGATCTGGATCGCGCCATAGGCCCAACGGAAACGCTGTTTCTTGAAGTCGATGAACGTATCCGGCATCAGGCCTTTGCCGTAACTGTCGTGGTAATACGCCGCCGACAAGCCTTTTTCGAACACGCGCAGACCCAGTTCGGCATCTTCACAAATGCACCAGTCGGCCCAGCCCAATTCTTCCAGGACCGAACGGCGGGTCATGGTCATGGTGCCGTGCTGAATGATCGCGTCGCGGTCGTTGCGGGTGACCATGCCGATGTGGAAGAAGCCTTTGTACTCGGCGTAGCAGAGCTTCTTGAAAGTGCTTTCGTTCTGGTCGCGATAATCCTGCGGCGACTGCACCACAGCGATTTTCGGGTCAGCGAAGTGCGGCACCATGTGCTTGAGCCAGTTCGGGCTCACGCAGTAATCGGAGTCGATCACCGCGATCACTTCAGCGTCTTTGGCGGTGTGCGGAATCAGGTAGTTCAGCGCGCCACCCTTGAACCCGGCCAGCGGCGCAACGTGGAAGAACTTGAAGCGCGGGCCGAGGGTCGCGCAGTAGTCGCGCACCGGCTCCCACACCGCCGGGTCCTTGGTGTTGTTGTCGATGATCAGCACTTCATAGTCGGGATAGTCGAGCGCGGCGAGGGCATCGAGGGTCTGTTTGACCATTTCCGGCGGCTCGTTGTAGCACGGCACATGGATCGACACTTTCGGGCGATAGCTGGAGTCGCCGACCACCGGCAGGAATTCGCGCCGACGCTTGTGAATCCACACCGCTTCGGCCAGTTCATGGGCCTCGGTCAGTAATACGATGAATACCCCGAGGGCACCGAGGGCCAGGAGGAAACCCACTGTCAGGCTGAACCAGGTGCTGTATTGCTGGCTGTAGTCGTAGCCGATGTACACCAGCACCGAACCGCAGAGGAACGCGATAAATGTCAGGAACGTGCGGCCGCGCTGGCGCAAGGCCGAGCCGTCGATCATCAGCAGGGTCAGCGACAACAGCGCCAGCACCACCGAACCGATGGCCAGCACCCGCCATTGCGGGATCGCGACAACCGGGCCTTCGAAATTGAATTTCTGCTGACGCGCGGCGTTGAACACGCCCCAGTAGGCGCCGACCGAGCCTTCGTCGCTGGCTTTCCACGGCTGATCGAACGCCTCGATCACGAAGTAGTTGAAGCCCTGGCGGTTAAGCTTGTTGACCAGCGTACGCAGGTAAATGGCCTGATCGGCCGGCGACGCATCGGCACCACCGCGCATGCGGCCATTGCTCGGCCAGCCGACTTCGGAGAGCAGCAGGGGCTTTTTCGGGAACAGCTTCTTCAGGTCGCGCGCGCGGTCGAAGACGAACTGGCCGGCCTTGTCGACCGGAATGAATTCCCAGTACGGCAGAATGTGGGCGGCGATCAGGTCAACGTGTTTGGCCAATTGTGGGTATTTCTCCCAGATGTGCCATTGCTCGGACGTCGTTACCGGCACTTTGACCGCAGCACGCACCCGATCCAGCAGAACGATCAGCGCTTCGGGAGTGATTTCTTCACGGAACAGCGCCTCATTGCCGACCACCACGCGCACCACGCTGCGCGAAGTGTTGGCCAGTTCGATGGCTTTGGCGATTTCTCGTTCGTTGCGTTCCTGGTCGGGGCTGATCCAGATACCGAGGGTTACGCGCAAGCCGAACTCTTCAGCCAGTTTTGGAATGTCGCCCAGCGAGCCGTCGACCGAGTAGATGCGGATGTTGTCCGTCAGCTTGCTCATGATTTCCAGGTCGCGGCGCATTTCATCGTCAGTCGGATACTGATCTTTCTGTGGGAATTGCCCCTGCTGGAATGGCGAATAAGAGAAACCGGAGATTTGCTCCGGCCAGTTCGGCGCTGACACCGGACGGTTGATCAACGCCCAGAAACCGCTGAAAAGGGCAGCGATGGCCAGCACGACCACCAGGTTGAGTCCAAATTTACGCGATGACATAGCTATTTCGGGTTCCAAAGGCTGTGGAACGAAGGATCGGTCGGCAAGGCACCAAAGGGCGCGCATCCTACACCGGCAATCTACGAGTCGTACAACAGACGCAGAAATGCCCGACGTTGGGCAACCGGCCAGCACATAAGTTCTTACACTTGCAGCTCCACGCTTAAAACTTGTCGCTTTGTAGCCCTATAATGCGCGCCGGTTTTTGGGGTAATGGTCATGAGTACAGAAGATCCGCGGTTTGCAGGCATCGCCCGTTTGTATGGCATTGAGGGCCTGGAGCGCTTGCGCGCCGCCCATGTGGCGATCGTCGGTGTCGGCGGTGTCGGTTCCTGGGCGGCGGAAGCCATGGCCCGTTGTGGTGTCGGCGAGATTTCGCTGTTCGACCTCGACGACGTCTGCGTCAGCAACGCCAACCGACAGTTGCACGCGCTGGACAGCACCGTCGGCAAGCCCAAGGTCGAGGTGATGGCCGAGCGTCTGCGCGGGATCAACCCGGACTGCACCGTGCATGCGGTCGCGGATTTCGTCACCCGTGACACCATGGCCGAATACATCACGCCGGACATCGACTGCGTGATCGACTGCATCGACGCAGTCAACGCCAAGGCAGCGCTGATCGCCTGGTGCAAGCGCCGCAAGATCCAGATCATCACCACCGGTGGCGCCGGCGGGCAGATTGACCCGACGCTGATTCAGGTGTGCGATCTGAACCGCACCTTCAACGACCCGCTGGCTTCGAAAGTGCGTTCAACGTTGCGCCGCGATTATGGTTTCTCGCGTACCGTGACCCGGCATTACAGCGTGCCGTGCGTGTTTTCCACGGAACAACTTCGTTACCCGAAGCCGGACGGCAGCATCTGTTTGCAGAAAAGTTTTGTCGGTGACGGGGTGAAGCTCGACTGCGCCGGCGGGTTTGGCGCGGTGATGATGGTCACGGCAACGTTCGGCATGGTGGCGGCGACCAAGGCTGTGGACAAGATTGTTGCCGGGGTGCGGCGGCCGTCGGATCGCACCAAGCCGCAGTGATCGTTCCCACGCTCTGCGTGGGAATGCCTCAATGGACGCTCCGCGTTCGGCTTTGGATGGGACGCGGAGCGTCCCGGGCTGCATTCCCACGCAGAGCGTGGGAACGATCGGTCAAGGCGATCAGCCTGCCAGCTCATTCATCCGCTGGAGCACGGCATTGAGGCCATTGCTGCGCGAGGGCGATAGCTGGCGCGACAGGCCAAGCTGATTGAACCAATCAGGCAAATCAATCTGCTGCAACTCAGCGGCCGACAACCCGTTAACCCGCAACAGCAACAACGCCACCAGCCCACGAATCATCCGCGCATCGCTGCTTGCCTTGAACTGCCAGTGACCGTCGCGCAACTCGCCGACCAGCCACACCTGACTTTCACAGCCATGCACGCGGTTGGCCTCGCATTTGTCTGCGTCATCCATGGGCGGCAAGCGATCACCAAACTGCATCAGCAACCGCGCCCGCTGTTCCCAGCCCGCCGCGTTCTGAAACGTCTGCAGCGCTTCGCTCGCTTCCATCGGCAGGCTCATCGCAACATCTCCAGCGCTTGATCCAGCGCTTCGAAAAAGCGTTCCAGATCTTCTGAATCGTTGTACAGCGCCAGCGACACGCGAATCGCCCCCGCCAGTTCGAAGCTTTTCATCAACGGCATAGCGCAATGATGCCCGGCGCGCACGGCGATGCCCTGTTCGGTGAGCAGATGCGCCAGGTCAGCGTTATGCACACCCTCGACGACGAAACTGGCCAGTGCCAGTTGCGGCTTGCCGAGCAGGCAGATGCCGTCGCGCGCGGCGAGGCCACGCAGCAAGTAGTCATGCAGCGCCGCCTCATGGGTGGACACCGCGTCCTGATCCAGACCGGCCAGATAATCGAGAGTCGCGCCGAGGCCGATCACGCTGGCAATCGGCGGAGTGCCCGCCTCGAAACCCAGCGGCGCCGGGCGAAAGCGCGAGTCGTGATAGTTGGCCTCCAGCACCATCTCGCCGCCGAACTGCCACGGCTTTAGCTGCGCAAGCGCAGCATTGCGCCCGAACAGCACGCCGAGGCCATCGGGGCCATACAGCTTGTGGCTGGAAAACACATAGAAGTCGCAACCCAGCGCTTGCACGTCATGGCGACCGTGAACCACGCCTTGCGCGCCATCGACCACGCTCAGCGCGTTTTGCGCCTTGGCCATGCCCAGCAAAGCGGTCAATGGCTGCCAGGCGCCGAGCACGTTGGACAACTGACTCACCGCGAGCAAACGCGTACGCGGGCCGATCAGGTGTACAGCAGCAGCGAGGTCGATCAGGCCGTCAGCGTCCAGCGGCAGAATCACCAGTTTCAACTGACGCCGCAGGGCCAATTGCTGCCACGGCAGCAGATTGGCGTGGTGCTCCAGGGCGCTGATGACAATTTCATCGCCCGGCTGGAATAAATGTTCCAGCCCATAAGCCAGAAGATTCAGCGCGCTGGTGGCGCCGTGGGTAAAAATGATTTGCCCGCTGTCAGCCGCATTCAGCCACTGCGCGACCTTGTGCCGACTGTCTTCGAACGCCTGCGTGGCGTGCGCGCCGGGCAGGTGTTGCGCGCGGTGCACGTTGGCCGCGCCGTTGGCATAGTAATGCATCAGCGCATCGAGCAGGGCTTGCGGTTTTTGCGTGGTGGCGGCGTTGTCCAGATAGGTCTGGTCCTGCCGTTGCAGAGCGGCGATGGCCGGGAAGTCGGCGCGCCAGGGGGAGGGAATCATCATGTGTTCAGCCCTGTGAAATTGGGCGGGGTGTACGCTGCCCCTGTAGGAGTGAGCCTGCTCGCGATGGCGGTGTGTCAGTCAACCTTCAGCTACTGATCCAATGCCATCGCGAGCAGGCTCACTCCTACAATGAGTCGACTGCGTGCTTAGTTGTGAGCGTGCAGCGCTTCGTTCAGTTCGATCGCCGATTTGTGGGTCTTGCACTCCACGGCACCGGTTTCCGAATTGCGACGGAACAGCAGGTCGGTCTGGCCGGCCAGCTCGCGTGCCTTCACCACTTTAACCAGATTGTTGTGCTCGTCCAGCAGCGCGACCTTGGTACCGGCGGTCACGTACAGGCCCGATTCAACGGTGTTGCGATCGCCCAGCGGAATGCCGATACCGGCGTTGGCGCCGATCAGGCAGCCTTCGCCGACCTTGATCACGATGTTGCCGCCGCCCGACAGGGTGCCCATGGTCGAGCAACCGCCGCCCAGGTCCGAACCCTTGCCGACGAAGACGCCAGCGGAAACGCGGCCTTCGATCATGCCCGGGCCTTCGGTGCCGGCGTTGAAGTTGATGAAACCTTCGTGCATGACGGTGGTGCCTTCACCGACGTAGGCGCCCAGACGCAGACGCGCGGCGTCAGCGATACGCACGCCGGCCGGAACCACGTAGTCGGTCATTTTCGGGAACTTGTCCACCGAGAACACTTCCAGCAGCTCGCCGCGCAGACGCGCTTCCAGTTGCATTTCCGCCAGCTCGCTCAGGTCAATGGCGCCCTGGCTGGTCCAGGCTACGTTCGGCAGCAGCGGGAAAATGCCGGCCAGGCTAACGCCGTGTGGCTTGACCAGACGGTGCGACAGCAGGTGCAGCTTCAGGTAGGCCTCAGGCGTCGAGGTCAGCTGCGTGTCTTCAGCCAGCAGGGTCGCAACCAGCGGCTTGTGGCTCTCGGCCAAACGGGTCAGCAACTTGCCTTGCACGGCGTCGATGCCCTTTACCGCTTCAGCCAGTTGCGCAGCCTGGGCGGTAGTGAAGGTGATGGCCTGGTTGCCTTCGGTGTAACCGAGGATCGGCGCAACGGCCGCGACCAGTTCAGCCGAAGGGTTGAGCAATGGCTGTGCATAGAACACTTCCAGCCACGCGCCTTGACGGTTCTGGGTGCCGATACCGAAGGCGATGCTGAACAGAGAATTGGACATGGGAATACCTCTACGAAGAGTGACGGGCTGCTTACTTCAGAGCGGCCGCGTAGATATCTGGCTTGAAGCCAATCAGGGTTCGGTCACCGAGATCGAGCACCGGGCGCTTGATCATCGAGGGTTGCGCGAGCATCAGTTCGATGGCTTTCGACTGGTCGAGATCGGCTTTGCGTTCGTCGTCGAGTTTGCGAAAGGTCGTGCCTGCGCGGTTCAGCACAGTCTGCCAGCCGTGTTCGTCACACCATTGGGTCAGGTGTTCACGGTCGATACCGGCGCTCTTGTAATCGTGAAAATCGTAGCTGACAGCGTGTTCATCGAGCCAGGTGCGCGCCTTTTTCATGGTGTCGCAGGCTTTGATGCCGAAAAGGTGCAACGTTTTACTTGAAACGGCCAAGGAATCGCCCCCTTTGCAGGTGCTGGAAAAAAATGGTGTGGGATTATGCCATGACCAAACGGTTTCGCGGCGCCTGGCTTTATCTGGCAATGCAAAACCTGTGGGAGCCAGCCTGCTGGCGATAGCGTCGGATCAGTCGACATTCATCTCAATGTGTGGCCGCCATCGCCAGCAGGCTCCCCACAGGGTGATTGGGTCCAACCGTGCGACATAGGTGCAACGGTCAGACGCATCCTGAGCGGTTAATATGGCAATTGAACGCTGTCGATGGTCCGGAATCTACGTTTTATGCAAACTGCTTACACCGTCCTGATCCTGCTCATGCTGGTCGGCGTCTCGCGTCTGATCGGCCGGATCGTTCCGCTGCCACTGCCGCTGGTGCAAATCGCCGCCGGTGCCTTGCTTGCCTGGCCGACTCTCGGCCTGCATGTGGCGCTCGATCCTGAGTTGTTCCTGTTTCTGTTCCTGCCGCCGTTGCTGTTCTCCGATGGGTGGCGCATGCCCAAGCGCGCGTTCTGGCAATTGCGCGGGCCGATCCTGACGCTGGCGGTGGGTTTGGTGCTGTTTACCGTGGTCGGCGCCGGGTATTTCATTCACTGGCTATTGCCGACGATTCCGCTGCCGGTGGCGTTTGCCCTGGCCGCAGTGTTGTCGCCAACCGACGCCGTGGCGGTTTCGGCCATTGCGCAGAATCGTTTGCCGACGCCGCTGATGCATATCTTGCAGGGCGAGGCGTTGATGAACGATGCCTCGGGTCTGGTGACGTTCAAGTTTGCCCTTGCTGCTGCCATCACCGGGGTGTTCTCACTGACCAACGCTGGCCTGAGTTTCGTTGTCGTGGCCCTCGGCGGACTGGCCGTCGGCGTGGCCTTGAGCTGGCTGGTCGGGCGTTTGCGCGCATGGATGATCGCCCGCGGCTGGGATGACCCGGCCACGCACGTGGTGTTCATGTTGCTGCTGCCGTTCGCCGCGTATGTGCTGGCCGAACGTCTCGGCGTGTCGGGCATTCTCTCGGCAGTGGCGGCCGGGATGATGCAGAGCTGGCTCGATCTCTTGCCACGGCAGACCAGCACCCGACTGCTCAATCGCAGTGTCTGGTCGCTGCTCGAATTTGCTTTCAACGGTTTGATCTTCCTGCTGCTCGGCCTGCAACTGCCGGACATCATCAAAGCCGTGGTCAGCCACGAGCCGACCTTGTGGCCAACGCTTTTTTATCGTTGCCTCGATGTGCTGGCGATCTTTCTCGCGCTGGTGTTGTTGCGCTTTGTCTGGGTACAGAGCATCTGGCGTTTGTCGGTGCTGCTGCGCCGTTTGCGCGGCAAGGGCGAGCTGACGCAAGTGCCGACCGCGCGCTCCTGCTGGTTGCTGACGGTCGGCGGCGTGCGCGGGGCGGTGACGCTGGCGGGGGTGATGTCGGTGCCGATGTTGATCGGCGCGCAGGCGTTTCCCGAGCGTGATCTGCTGATCTTCATCGCTGCCGGGGTAATCCTGCTGTCGCTGATCTCGGCGTGCATTGCCTTGCCGTTGCTGCTGCGCGGTATCGAAAAGAGTCCGGATGACAAGCGTCGTCAGGAAGTGCGCGACGCCTGGCGCAAAACCGCCGAGGCGGCGATTCATGCCCTTGAGACCGAAGAGGCCCTCCCGCAGGACGCCGCTCAAGCGGCATTGGCCGCCGAACTGAAGGCGCGGATCATGTCCGAATATCGCCATCAGCTCGACGTGTTCAATGATTCCGCGGAAGCCCAAGCGTTGGCCTTCCAGATGGATCTGCTTGAGCGGCGCTTGCGTTTGAAAGCGCTGCGGGCGCAGCGTCTGGAGTTGTACAGCCTGAGCCGTCATCACCAGATCGGTGATGACGTCCTCAGGGAAGTACTTGGCGAACTGGACTTGAGCGAGGCCAATCTGGGGCAGGTGAAGTAGCCTGCCACAGTGCCCGCATCAGACGTTCTGCTGCGGGCAACGGTTTATTTGTGGCGAGTGACGAACGCGCGAATACGCTCCGCCGCCTCAACACATTCGGCCAGCGGCGCAACCAGCGCCATGCGTACCCGGCCGGCGCCCGGGTTGACGCCGTCGACATCGCGGGACAGGTACGAACCCGGTACCACGGTTACGTGTTCCTGCTCAAACAGGTCGCGGCAGAATGCTGCATCGTCACCCTGCACGTTCGGCCACAGGTAGAAGCTGCCATCCGGGCGCTGCACGTCCATCACCGGGCTGAGAATTGCCAGCACGGCATCGAACTTTTCGCGGTACAGCGCACGGTTGGCGCGTACGTGAACTTCATCGTTCCACGCGGCCACGCTGGCCAGCTGGGTTTGCACCGGCATTGCGCAGCCGTGGTAGGTGCGATACAGCAGGAAGCCTTTGAGGATATCGGCGTCACCGGCAACAAAACCGGAACGCAGGCCCGGCAGGTTGGAACGCTTGGACAGGCTGTGGAACACCACGCAGCGCTTGAAGTCCTGGCGACCCAGTTCAACGCAAGCAGTGAGCAAGCCTGGCGGCGGGGTTTGTTCGTCGAAATACAGTTCGCTGTAGCACTCGTCGGCAGCAATCACGAAATCGTACTGGTCGGCCAGGGCGATCAGCTTTTTCAGGGTTTCGACCGGGATCAACGCGCCGGTCGGGTTGCCCGGCGAGCACAGAAACAAAATCTGGCAGCGCTTCCAGATGTCCGGGGAAACGGCATCGAAGTCCGGGTTGAAGCCATTCTCGTCGAGGCATGGCAGGTAATGCGGCTTGGCCCCGGCAAGAAACGCCGCGCCTTCGTAGATCTGATAGAACGGGTTGGGGCTGACCACCAACGCCTCGTCGCCACGATTGACCACGGTCTGGGTGAAGGCGAACAGCGCTTCACGGGTGCCGTTGACTGGCAGCACGTTGCGCGCCGGATCGATCCAGCCGTTCGGTACGCCGAAACGCCGCTCGCACCAACCGCCAATGGCTTCACGCAGGGCCGGAATGCCGAGGGTGGTCGGGTACACCGCCATCTGGTCGAGACTGTTGGCCAGTGCTTCGGCGACAAAACTCGGCGAACGGTGTTTCGGCTCGCCGATCGACAGGGCGATCGGGCGCTTGTCCGGGTTCGGCGTCACGGTGCCGAGCAGGGCGCGCAGCTTTTCGAACGGATACGGCTGGAGCTGATTCAGGGCGTTGTTCATGGGGGCCTCGGTCAATGTGGGGCAAGACTCCATAACTGAGCCGTTCACCGAACCTGTAGGAGTGAGCCTGCTCGCGATGAGGGCCGCAGATTCAATATGTATGCAAGCTGGTACATCGCTATCGCGAGCAGGCTCACTCCTACAAGGGTTGGGTTAACAGGCTGAAGTCGGAGTATTCCTTCCCACCGGGGTAATGGATGGGTTCAGATACTGATTCGGGACAGCTTGATATCCGGTTCCTGATTGACGCTCAACTGCTCGACGATCGCATCCTGCAAGCGGCTGCACAGCAGCGGGTCGGACAGCGGCTGATTGTGTGCGTCGGTGATAAAGAACACGTCTTCCACGCGTTCGCCCAGGGTCGCAATCTTGGCGTTCTGCAGCGACAAGTCGAATTCGAGGAAAATCCCGCCGATCCTCGCCAGCAGGCCGGGACGATCGGGCGCCGTCAGTTCGAGCACCGTCACCGGGCGCTGCGCATCGTTGTGAATCGTTACCTGCGGCGCAAAGGCGAAATGCTTGAGCTGGCGCGGCACGCGACGCTGAATGATCGTGGGGTAGTCGTCCGGATCACGCAGGGCTTCGGTCAGGCCTTCACGAATCTGCTTGACCCGCGTCGGGTTGTCCCCGATCGACTCACCTTCGTTGTCGAGCACGATGTAGGTGTCGAGGGTGAACTGGCTGCTGGACGTAATGACGCGGGCGTCGTGAATGTTCAGGTTCAGCTGGTCCATGGCTGCCACGGTCACCGCGAAGAAATCGTGCTGGTCGGGGGCATAAATGAAGATCTGCGTGCCACCTTCGAACTCGCGTTGGGTGGTCTCCTTGATCAGCACCAGCGGCCCGCCGTCGACCGGCTGCTGCAGGATCGCATCGCTGTGCCAGGCCACGTCGCCGGCGGTGTGGCGCAGAAAATAGTCATCGCCCAGTTGCGCCCACAACTGTTCGACGTCATCCGGGTCGGTGCCCCCGCGCACGAGGATATCCAGCGCGGCGCTTTGCGTCTGGCGGATCTGCTCTTCACGATCCACCGGATTTTCCAGGCCACGGCGCAGGGCACGTTTGGTCTCGGTGTAGAGCTGGCGCAGCAGGCTGGCGCGCCATGAATTCCACAGCGTCGGATTGGTCGCGTTGATATCCGCCACGGTCAGTACGTAGAGATAGTCGAGACGGGTTTCATCGCCCACCGCCAAGGCAAAATCGTGGATCACCTGTGGATCGGACAAATCCTTGCGCTGGGCGGTGGTCGACATCACCAGGTGGTTCTGCACCAACCAGACGATCAGGCGGCTGTCCCACACTGGCAACTGGTGGCGCTGGCAGAATGCTTCGGCATCGACCGCGCCGATTTCCGAGTGGTCGCCATGCCGGCCCTTGCCGATGTCGTGGTACAGGCCCGCCATGTAAATCAGCTCAGGCTTGGGCAGCTTGGCCATCAACTTGGCCGCCAGCGGGAATTTCTCCGAGACCTGGGTGTACTGTAATTTACGCAGGTGCTTGATCAGATTCAGTGTGTGCGCATCGACCGTATAGATGTGGAACAGGTCGTGCTGCATCTGCCCGACGATGAAACCGAACTCTGGCAGATAGCGGCCAAGAATGCCGTAACGGTTCATCCGGCGCAGGTTGCGGTGGATGCCGATCTTGCACTTGAACAATTCGATGAACAGGCTGGTGTTGCGAATATCGTTGCGGAAGTTGTCGTCGATCAGGTGGCGGTTTTCGCGCAGCAGACGAATGGTGTCGGCGCGCACGCCTTTGATCTCCGGCTGCTGGGCCATCAGCACGAAGATTTCCAGCATGGCGAACGGCGTGCGCCGGAACACGTTGTCGTTGCGCGCCTCGATATAGCCGTCGTGCAACTGGAAACGCGAATTGATCGGCTGCGGCGGCGCTTCGTCTTCCGGGGCGAGGATGACTTCTTCGAAGTGCTGGATGATCAAATCGCTGAGCTGGGCAATGCTCATGACCGTGCGGAAGTACTGCTGCATGAAGTTCTCGACCGCCTGCTTGGCGTCGTCGCCCTCAAAGCCCAGCAGGCCGGCGATGGTCCGCTGGTGATCGAACAGCAAGCGGTCTTCGGAGCGGCCGGCGAGCATGTGCAAGGCATAGCGCACTTTCCAGAGAAATTCCTGGGAGGAGGCGAGCAGGGCGTTTTCGCTTTCGACCAGGAAACCTTCGCCGGCGAGGGCGCGCAGGTTCAGGGTGCCGTACTGACGCCGGGCCACCCAGAGAATCGTCTGGATGTCGCGCAGGCCGCCAGGCGAGCCTTTGACGTTGGGTTCGAGGTTGTATTCGGTGTCGTTGTACTTGTGGTGGCGGGCCTTTTGTTCGGCGCGCTTGGCCAGGAAAAACTCCTTGGCCGGCCACATGTGGGCGGTGCTGGTGACATCGAGCATGCGCTGGCGCAGACGCTCGGGGCCGCAGATCGTGCGGCTCTCCATCAGATTGGTGACCACGGTCAGGTCGGCGCGGGCCTCTTCGGCGCATTCGTCGACCGAACGCACGCTCTGTCCGACTTCCAGGCCGATGTCCCATAGCAAGGTGAGAAAGCGCTCGATGGAATCACGGAAAACTTCGTGGTCGGCGCTGTCCAGCAGGATCAGCAAATCGATGTCGGAATACGGGTGCAGTTCACCGCGACCGTAGCCGCCGACCGCGACTAGCGCGATGTCGGCGTCTTCGCTCCAGTCAAATTGCTCCCAGGCCTTTTGCAGGATGTTATCGACGAACCAGGCACGGTCTTCGATCAGGCGGCGAATGTCGCGACCGTTACGAAAACGCGTGTCGAGGACCTCGCGGGCCTGGCGGATCGCCTTCTTGAACGCCGCGACAGGACTCGCTTTGAGGGCCAGTTCAGCCTGGAACTGGCCGCGGTCGAAAAGTTCGGGATCCACCTGCGGCATCGATTGGCTTTCCTTTATATGAGGCTGGGCGCGTTTACTTGATCAGGCCGAGATGCGCGCGATGGTGTCATCGCTGCGCAACGTGAAAATTTCATAGCCGGTGTCGGTCACCAACAGCGTGTGTTCCCACTGTGCCGAAAGCTTGCGGTCTTTGGTGATCGCGGTCCAGCCGTCGCCCAATACTTTGGTGTCGGCCTTGCCCTGGTTGATCATCGGCTCGATGGTAAAGGTCATGCCGGCCTTCAGTTCCATGCCGGTGCCAGCGCGACCGTAATGCAGGATCTGTGGTTCTTCGTGAAAGACTTTGCCGATACCGTGACCGCAGAATTCGCGAACCACCGAGAAGCCATTCTTTTCGGCGTGCTTCTGAATCACTTCGCCGATGTCACCGAGGCGGCAGCCTGGCTTGACGATCTCGATCGCCTTGTACATGCATTCCTGGGTGATCTGCGACAGGCGCTCGGCCCACACCGGCACTTCGCCGACGTGGAACATGCGGCTGGTGTCGCCGTGGTAGCCGTCCTTGATCACGGTGACGTCGATGTTCAGGGTGTCGCCGTTTTTCAGCGGCTTGTCATTCGGGATACCGTGGCACACCACATGATTGATCGAGGTGCAGATCGACTTCGGGTAGCCCTTGTAATTGAGCGGGGCGGGGATCGCTTGCTGCACGTTGACGATGTAGTCGTGGCAGATCTGGTTCAACTGATCGGTGGTCACGCCCGGCTTGACATGTTCGGCAATCATTTCCAGCACATCGGCGGCCAGTTTGCCGGCGACACGCATGCCAGCGATGTCCTCGGGGGTTTTGAGGTTGACGGTCATACAGGCTCTCTCTGCGCTCGGCGGCGCTTGCGGATACAAACAGGGTGGCCGGTGTGGAATGGGCGACCCGAAAAACGCGATTCTAACAGACGTATGGCGCAATTCAGCGCCGGCGTGCATCGCTTCTCTCTATACAATGGTGCGCCTCGGGCCGATTCCAAGGGGGCGGCGCCCATGTCCCTGGTGCGAATACAGATTTCGGGTTCCGTTTCTGCGCACCCTGTGGTATAAAATGCGCCGCTTTCCGGGGATGCCCCGAAAGGCTTAAATCCACACACGTGTCGACACGATGACCTGGGTGCCCTTGGCTTGATGCCATTGGTTGGTCATTGGGATACGTGGAGGCCAAACCCGACTTATCAAGGAACTATCATGTCCCAAGTCAACATGCGCGATATGCTGAAGGCCGGTGTGCACTTCGGTCACCAAACCCGTTACTGGAATCCGAAAATGGGCAAGTACATTTTCGGCGCGCGTAACAAGATTCACATCATCAACCTTGAAAAAACCCTGCCAATGTTCAACGAAGCTCTGACTTTCGTAGAGCGTCTGGCCCAGGGCAAAAACAAGATTCTGTTCGTCGGCACCAAGCGTTCCGCTGGCAAGATCGTTGCTGAAGAAGCAGCACGTTGCGGTTCGCCGTACGTCGATCATCGCTGGTTGGGCGGCATGCTGACCAACTTCAAGACCATTCGTGCTTCCATCAAGCGTCTGCGTGACCTTGAAGTTCAGGCCGAAGACGGTACTTTCGCCAAGCTGACCAAGAAAGAAGCGCTGATGCGCTCCCGTGACCTGGAAAAGCTGGATCGTTCGCTGGGCGGCATCAAGGACATGGGCGGTCTGCCAGACGCACTGTTCGTGATCGACGTTGATCACGAGCGCATCGCGATCACCGAAGCCAACAAGCTGGGCATCCCGGTCATCGGCGTTGTCGATACCAACAGCAGCCCGGAAGGCGTTGACTACATCATCCCAGGCAACGATGACGCAATCCGCGCTATCCAGCTGTACATGGGTTCGATGGCTGACGCAGTGATCCGCGGTCGCAACAACGTTGCTGGCGGTACTGTAGAATTCGCAGCTGAAGAAACTCAGGCTGCAGCTGAGTAATTGACGCCCTGGCGTTGACTCAGTAAGCAAAAAGGGGGCTTGGCCCCCTTTTTGCCACCTCGAAAACCATTTGTCGGCGCCCACGGCACTGTTTGTAATGTGCGGCAGCTAACAAGGGTGGTTCGGGAAGAATTGAACGCCCGTTCGATCGGGTGGAATGGTTGAAAACCTATCCAAGAGGAATTTGAAAATGGCAGCAATTACTGCAGCGTTGGTCAAAGAACTGCGCGAGCGTACCGGCGAAGGCATGATGGACTGCAAGAAAGCCCTGGAAAAGGCTGACGGCGACATCGAAAAAGCCATTGATGACATGCGTGCTTCGGGTGCGATCAAGGCTGCGAAAAAAGCCGGCAACGTTGCCGCTGAAGGCGCAATCGCCATCAAATCGAATGACAAGGCAGCCGTGCTGCTGGAAGTTAACTCGCAGACCGACTTCCTGGCTCTGCAAGACGACTTCAAAAACTTCGTTGCTGCCAGCGTAGAAAAAGCCTTCGACGAAAAACTGACCGACGCAGCTCCGCTGATCGCCGCTCAGGAATCGGCTCGTGAGGCTCTGGTTGCCAAAGTCGGCGAGAACGTCAACATCCGTCGTCTGGTTCGCGTAGAGGGTGACGTTGTCGGCACCTACCTGCACGGTAACAAGATCGGTGTTGCAGTTGTCCTGAAAGGCGGTGACGTCGAGCTGGCCAAAGACATCGCAATGCACGTTGCTGCAAGCAACCCAGAGTTCCTGCTGCCTTCGCAAGTCTCCGACGAAGCGATCGAGCGTGAAAAAGCTGTGTTCCTGCAGCTGAACGAAGAGAAGATCAAAGGCAAGCCAGAAAACATTGTTGAGAACATGGTCAAGGGCCGTATCAGCAAGTTCCTGGCAGAAGCGAGCCTGGTCGAGCAGGCGTTCGTCAAGAACCCTGAAGTCAAGGTTGGCGAACTGGCCAAGAAAGCCGGTGCTGAAATCGTTTCCTTCACTTACTTCAAAGTAGGCGAAGGCATCGAGAAGCCGGTCGACAACTTCGCTGAAGAAGTTGCTGCCCAGCTGGCTGCCGCCAAGCAATAAGACGGTTTTTCAACTGTCGCCGAAAGAGGCTGCCCGCTCACGCGCGCAGCCTCTTTTCAGATCGGGTACCAGTTTTTTATTGGTTTCCGCTTGGAACTGACTTACAAAGCCATGTTCCGATGGCGCTGAAGCAGCGCCAAGCTAGAGTGAACGGCAGCTGTAAACAGCTCGCACAGAATTTTAAATACGCCGCAGGAGAGATTCGCAATGGCTCAGCAGGGCAGTGGTTATCAGGCTCGCTATAAACGCATTCTACTCAAGCTTAGCGGCGAGGCCCTGATGGGCTCGGAAGAGTTCGGGATCGATCCAAAAGTGCTGGATCGGATGGCGCTGGAAGTCGGCCAGTTGGTCGGTATCGGCGTTCAGGTCGGTCTGGTGATCGGCGGTGGCAACCTGTTCCGCGGCGAAGCCTTGAGCAAAGCCGGGATGGACCGGGTCACGGGCGATCACATGGGCATGCTGGCCACTGTGATGAACGCTCTGGCCATGCGTGATGCGCTGGAACGTGCCAATATCTCGGCCATCGTGATGTCGGCCATTTCCATGGTCGGCGTGACCGATCACTACGATCGCCGCAAAGCCATGCGCCACCTGAACTCCAAGGACGTGGTGATCTTCGCTGCCGGTACTGGCAACCCGTTCTTCACCACGGATTCGGCAGCCTGCCTGCGCGCAATCGAAATCGACGCCGATGTCGTGCTCAAGGCGACCAAGGTTGATGGCGTTTACACTGCAGATCCATTCAAAGACCCGCATGCCGAGAAGTTCGATCATCTGACTTATGATGAAGTACTGGATCGCAAGCTGGGAGTCATGGACCTGACCGCTATCTGCCTGTGCCGCGATCACAAGATGCCATTGCGTGTCTTCAACATGAACAAACCGGGCGCCCTGCTGAACATCGTTCATGGCGGCGCTGAAGGTACTTTGATCGAGGAAGGTCAACAATGATCAACGAAATCCACAAAAACGCCAAAGAGCGCATGCAGAAATCGCTGGAGTCTCTGACCCACGCGTTCGGCCAGATCCGCACCGGCAAGGCTCACCCGAGCATCCTGGGCAGTGTCATGGTGCCTTATTACGGTACTGATACCCCGCTGAGCAGTGTGGCCAACGTCACCGTGAAAGACTCGCGCACCCTGCAGGTTGTGGCCTTCGAGCGCAACATGCTCGCGGCCGTCGACAAGGCGATCCAGAGCGCCGGTCTGAACCTCAACCCGACCAACCTTGGCGAATTGCTGTTGATCCCGATGCCGGCCCTCACCGAGGAAACGCGCAAAGGCTTCACCAAGCAGGCCCGTAGCGCAGCGGAAGACGCGCGTGTTGCCGTGCGTAACATCCGTCGTGACGCGTTGGGTGATCTGAAGAAGCTGGTCAAGGACAAGGAAATCAGCGAAGACGAAGAGCGTCGTGCCATCGCTGATATCGACAAGCTGACCAAAGAGTCCGAAGCCCAGATCACCAAGGCTACGGACGAGAAAGAAAAAGACCTGATGGCCGTATAAGGGTCGAGCTTTAAATGGACAAGACCAAGCAGTCTGCGCCGTCCGCGGTGCCGCGCCATGTCGCGATCATCATGGATGGCAACAATCGCTGGGCGAAAAAACGCTTTATGCCAGGTGTCGCCGGGCATAAAGCGGGCGTGGATGCTGTGCGTGCAGTGATCGAGGTGTGCGCCGAGGCCAAGGTTGAGGTGCTCACCCTGTTCGCGTTTTCCAGTGAGAACTGGCAGCGTCCGGCCGACGAAGTCAGTGCCTTGATGGACCTGTTCTTCAAGGCCTTGCGTCGCGAGGCCAAGCGCCTCAACGACAACAACATCAGCCTGCGCATCATTGGCGATCGCTCGCGTTTTCATCCGGAGCTTCAGGCCGCCATGCGTGAAGCCGAAGCGATGACAGCGGGCGCCAACCGCTTCATCCTGCAGATCGCCGCCAACTACGGCGGTCAATGGGATATCGCCCAGGCAGCGCAGCGCCTGGCCCGTGAAGTCCAGGCCGGGCATTTGCGCCCGGAGGACATCACTCCGGATCTGCTGCAGACCTGTCTGGCAACCGGCGATCTGCCGTTGCCGGACCTGTGCATCCGCACGGGCGGTGAGCATCGCATCAGCAATTTCCTGCTGTGGCAGCTGGCCTACGCCGAGTTGTATTTCTCCGACCTGTTCTGGCCGGACTTCAAACACGATGCCATGCGCGGTGCGCTGGCTGATTTCGCTTCGCGCCAGCGTCGCTTCGGTAAAACGAGTGAGCAGGTCGAAGCTGGAGCCCGGGTTTAATGCTTAAACAACGAATCATCACTGCACTGATCCTGCTGCCGATTGCCTTGTGCGGGTTCTTCCTGCTCAAGGGCACCGGTTTTGCCCTGTTCATCGGGCTGGTCGTGTGCCTGGGTGCCTGGGAATGGGCGCGCCTGGCCGGCTTCGCTGCGCAATCGTACCGCGTCGGTTTCGCTGCGGTCGTTGCACTGTTGCTGTTCATCATGCATGTGCTGCCCGGCCTCGCGCCTTGGGTGCTGGGCGCTTCGGTGCTCTGGTGGATCGTGGCAACGTACCTGGTATTGACCTATCCGCGTTCCAGTGCGCATTGGTCCAGTGCCGCCACCAAACTGGTGATCGGTCTGTTGATCCTGCTGCCGGCCTGGCAGGGCCTGGTGCAGATCAAGCAATACCCGCTGGGTAACTGGCTGATCATGGCGGTGATGGTGCTGGTCTGGGGGGCCGATATCGGCGCTTATTTCTCGGGTCGCAAATTCGGCAAGCGCAAGCTGGCGCCGCACGTCAGTCCCGGCAAAAGCTGGGAAGGCGTATACGGTGGTCTGGCGCTGAGCCTGGTGATTACCGCGATTGTCGGGCTGGTGCGTGACTGGACCGTGGCCGAACTGCTCAAGGGCTTGATTGGTGCGGCCGTGATCGTTTTCATTTCGGTGGTCGGCGACCTGACCGAAAGCATGTTCAAGCGCCAGTCCGGCATCAAGGACAGCAGTAACCTGCTGCCCGGTCATGGTGGTGTGCTCGATCGCATCGACAGCCTCACGGCAGCGATTCCGGTATTTGCCGTGCTGCTGTGGATGGCCGCGCCGTGAGTCGCCCGCAGCAGATTACCGTCCTGGGTGCGACAGGCTCGATCGGTCTGAGCACGCTCGACGTCATCGCTCGCCATCCTGAGCGCTATCAGGTTTTCGCGCTGAGCGGCTTTAGTCGTCTGAGCGAGCTGCTTGCCTTGTGCGTGCGTCATGCGCCGCAATTTGCCGTGGTGCCACAGGCGGCCGCCGCGCGCAGTTTGCAGGATGACTTGCGCTCTGCCGGTTTATCGACCCAAGTGCTGGTGGGCGAGGAGGGCTTGTGTCAGATCGCCTCCGCGCCGGAAGTCGATGCGGTGATGGCGGCGATCGTCGGTGCGGCGGGATTGCGCCCGACTCTGGCGGCCGTTGAGGCGGGCAAGAAAATCCTGCTGGCCAACAAGGAAGCGCTGGTGATGTCAGGCGCCTTGTTCATGCAGGCCGTGCGTAAAAGCGGTTCGGTGTTGCTGCCGATCGACAGCGAGCACAACGCGATTTTCCAGTGCATGCCACAGGATTTTGCCCGTGGGTTGGGCGCGGTCGGTGTCCGCCGGATCTTGCTCACAGCCTCTGGCGGTCCGTTCCGGCAGACGCCGATGAGCGAACTGGCGCATGTTTCACCTGATCAGGCCTGTGCGCATCCGAACTGGTCGATGGGTCGCAAGATCTCTGTCGATTCGGCAAGCATGATGAATAAAGGCCTCGAGCTGATCGAGGCCTGCTGGTTGTTTGATGCCAAGCCTGCGCAGGTCGAGGTGGTGATCCACCCGCAGAGCGTGATTCACTCGCTGGTCGATTACGTCGACGGCTCGGTGCTGGCGCAGTTGGGCAATCCCGACATGCGTACGCCGATCGCCAGTGCACTGGCATGGCCTGAGCGCATTGATTCCGGGGTGGCGCCGCTGGATCTGTTCGCCATTGCACGGCTGGACTTCGAGGCACCGGATGAAGGGCGCTTCCCTTGTCTGCGTCTGGCGCGGCAAGCTGCCGAGGCGGGCGACAGCGCTCCGGCAATGCTCAATGCGGCCAACGAAGTGGCGGTACAGGCGTTTCTCGACGGGCGGGTCCGGTACCTGGAAATCGCGAGTATCATCGAAGAGGTTCTGAGCCTCGAGCCGGTGGTGGCCCTGGCTGATCTCGAGGCGGTGTTTACTGCCGATGCCAAGGCCCGTGATCTGGCGCGGCAATGGCTCAAGCGTCACGATCGATAGAATTTGCAATACATTGGCTACACGCGGCACTGAACAGGATTGCGGAGAAAGTAGATGAGCGCGCTCTATATGATTGCCGGCACCCTGATTGCTCTGGGTGTGCTGGTCACCTTTCACGAATTCGGCCACTTCTGGGTCGCGCGGCGCTGTGGCGTCAAGGTTCTACGCTTTTCCGTAGGCTTTGGCATGCCGTTGCTGCGCTGGCATGACAAGCAGGGCACCGAATTCGTGATCGCCGCGATCCCGCTGGGCGGCTACGTCAAGATGCTCGACGAGCGTGAAGGCGAAGTCCCGGTCGATCAGCTCGATCAGTCGTTCAACCGTAAAACCGTTCGTCAGCGCATTGCCATTGTTGCAGCCGGCCCCGTGGCCAACTTCCTTTTGGCGCTGGTGTTCTTCTGGGTGCTGGCCATGCTCGGCAGCGAGCAGGTGCGTCCGGTCATCGGTGCGGTCGAGTCCGGCAGCATTGCCGCCAGGGCGGGTTTGAATGCGGGCGAGGAAATTGTCGCCATCGATGGCGAGCCGACTTCCGGGTGGGCAGCCGTCAATCTGCAATTGGTACGACGTCTCGGTGAAAGCGGTTCTCTGCAATTGCTGGTGCGCGAGCAAGGTTCTAGCGCGGATTCGCCGCGTGAACTGAAACTGGACAACTGGCTCAAGGGCGCCGATGAGCCGGATCCGATCCGTTCTCTGGGTATTCGCCCGTGGCGCCCGGCGTTGCCACCGGTACTCGCCGAGCTTGATCCGAAAGGCCCGGCGCAGGCTGCTGGCCTGAAAACCGGCGATCGCCTCCTGGCGCTGGATGGCCAGCCGTTGAACGACTGGCAGCAAGTGGTCGATACCGTTCGTACGCGTCCTGATACCAAAATCATGCTGCGCGTCGAGCGCGACAGTGCTCAAATCGACGTCCCGGTGACTTTGGCGGCGCGCGGTGAAAGCAAGGCGCCGAGCGGTTATCTGGGCGCGGGGGTCAAGGCAATCGACTGGCCACCGGAGATGATTCGCGAGGTCAGTTACGGGCCGTTGGCGGCAATTGGCGAGGGCGCCCGTCGCACTTGGACCATGAGCATTCTGACCCTCGATTCACTGAAGAAAATGCTGTTCGGCGAGCTCTCGGTAAAAAACTTGAGTGGACCGATAACCATTGCTAAAGTGGCGGGCGCTTCTGCCCAGTCGGGCGTCGCTGATTTCCTGAATTTCCTTGCTTATCTGAGTATTAGCCTGGGGGTTCTGAATTTGCTGCCCATTCCTGTACTGGATGGGGGGCATTTGTTGTTTTATCTGATCGAGTGGGTGCGTGGTCGCCCCTTGTCGGATCGGGTGCAAGGTTGGGGGATACAGATCGGTATCAGTTTGGTGGTCGGGGTGATGTTGCTTGCTCTGGTCAACGATCTGGGTCGACTGTAACGCTTCGCTGAATTGCGAATCTGCCGCATTTTGCGGCAGTTTGTTTATTGCCAGTTGGAATAAGAAAGGACTTCATGAAACGTCTGCTGCTAACTGCGGTTCTCACCGTATTGATGATCGCCGAAGTTCACGCCGAGTCCTTCACTATCTCTGATATTCGCGTCAATGGCCTCCAGCGGGTCTCCGCGGGTAGTGTCTTTGGTGCCTTGCCGTTGAACGTCGGCGAGCAGGCGGATGATCGTCGCCTGGTGGAATCCACTCGTGCGTTGTTCAAAACCGGTTTCTTTCAAGATATCCAGCTGGGCCGCGAAGGCAACGTTCTGGTGATCACGGTCGTCGAACGTCCGTCGGTTGCCAGTATCGAGATCGAAGGCAACAAGGCGATCTCGACCGAAGACCTGATGAAGGGCCTCAAGCAATCCGGTCTGGCCGAAGGCGAAATCTTCCAGCGCGCCACCCTCGAAGGCGTGCGTAACGAACTGCAGCGTCAGTACGTCGCGCAGGGTCGCTACTCGGCTACCGTCGATACCGAAGTGGTCTCGCAACCGCGCAACCGTGTCGGTCTGAAAGTGAAGATCAACGAAGGTACCGTTGCCGCGATTCAGCACATCAACGTGGTCGGCAACACGGTGTTCCCCGAGGAAGACCTGACCGACCTGTTCGAACTGAAAACCACCAACTGGCTGTCGTTCTTCAAGAACGATGACAAGTATGCCCGCGAAAAACTCTCCGGTGACCTGGAGCGTCTGCGTTCCTACTATCTGGATCGCGGCTATATCAACATGGACATCGCTTCGACCCAGGTATCGATTACCCCGGACAAGAAGCACGTCTACATCACCGTCAACGTCACCGAAGGCGAGAAGTACACCGTTCGTGACGTCAAGCTCAGTGGTGATCTGAAAGTCCCTGAAGACCAGGTCAAATCCCTGCTGCTGGTGCAGAAAGGCCAGGTGTTCTCGCGCAAGCTGATGACCACCACCTCCGAACTGATCACCCGCCGTCTGGGTAACGAGGGTTACACCTTCGCCAACGTCAACGGCGTGCCTCAGCCGCATGACGACGACCACACTGTCGATATCCTGTTCGCGGTCGATCCGGGCAAGCGTGCCTACGTCAACCGCATCAACTTCCGTGGCAACACCAAGTCCGAGGACGAAGTGCTGCGTCGTGAAATGCGTCAGATGGAAGGTGGCTGGGCTTCGACCTACCTGATCGATCAGTCCAAGACCCGTCTTGAGCGTCTGGGCTTCTTCAAGGAAGTCAACGTCGAGACCCCGGCTGTTCCGGGCGTGGATGACCAGGTGGACGTGAACTACGCGGTAGAAGAGCAGGCGTCCGGTTCGATTACCGCCAGCGTTGGTTTCGCCCAGAGTGCCGGTCTGATCCTCGGTGGTTCGATCACCCAGAACAACTTCCTCGGTACCGGTAACCGCGTCAGCATCGGTCTGACCCGCAGCGAATACCAGAGCCGCTACAACTTCGGCTACGTTGACCCCTACTGGACCGCCGATGGCGTGAGCCTGGGCTACAACGCGTTCTACCGCACCACCGACTACGATGAACTCGATGCCGATATCTCGAGCTACGCCGTAGACAGCCTGGGTGCCGGCGTGAACATTGGCTATCCGATCAGCGAGACTTCGCGTCTGACGTTCGGTTTGTCTGCCCAGCAGGACACGATCAACACCGGTCGTTACACCGTTGACGAGATTTTCGACTTCGTCGAGAAGGAAGGCGACAGCTACCTGAACTTCAAGGCTTCGGCCGGCTGGTCCGAGTCGACCCTGAACAAGGGCGTACTGCCGACCCGTGGTCGTTCCCAGAGCCTGACCCTGGAAAGCACCATTCCGGGCAGCGACCTGTCGTTCTTCAAGCTCGACTACCGTGGCCAGTTGTTCCAGCCGATCACTGAAAACTACACCCTGCGCCTGCATACCGAACTGGGTTATGGCGACGGTTATGGTTCGACCGATGGCTTGCCGTTCTATGAAAACTACTATGCTGGTGGTTTCAACTCGGTGCGTGGCTTCAAGGACAGCACCCTCGGTCCGCGCAGTACGCCGAGCCGTGGTACCAACCCGGGCACCATCGCGGACCCGGACCAGGATCCACTGCCGTTCGGTGGTAACGTCCTGATCCAGGGTGGCGTGGAAGTCCTGTTCCCACTGCCGTTCGTGAAAGATCAGCGCTCCCTGCGTACCTCGGTATTCTGGGATGTCGGTAACGTATTTGACTCGCAGTGCAAGGACACTACGAACGCTAACGGTTCGTCGTCCAACACCAAGTGCAACGACATCAGTCTGAGCAACATGGCCAGTTCCGTGGGTGTGGGTGTGACCTGGGTCACCGCACTGGGTCCTCTGAGCTTCGCGTTGGCCATGCCGATCAAGAAACCGGATGACGCTGAAACTCAAGTGTTCCAATTCTCCCTCGGCCAGACGTTCTAAGCGTCTGACCCAAGACAACGACAATGGATTTTGTAGGAGTGCATCGTGCGTAAGTTGACTCAATTGGTTCTCCTGGCCTCCGTACTGGTGGCAGGCCCGGCATTTGCCGACATGAAAATTGCCGTTCTGAACTATCAAATGGCTCTGCTGGAATCCGACGCGGCGAAGAAATACGCCGTGGATGCCGAAAAGAAGTTCGGTCCGCAACTGACCAAGCTGAAGACTCTGGAAAGCAGCGCCAAGGGCATTCAGGATCGTCTGATGGCCGGTGGCGACAAGATGCAGCAAGGTGAGCGTGAGCGTCTGGAGCTGGAATTCAAGCAAAAGGCCCGTGACTTCCAGTTCCAGTCCAAAGAGCTGAACGAAGCCAAAGCCGTTGCCGACCGCGAAATGCTCAAGCAACTGAAGCCGAAACTGGACAGCGCTGTGGAAGAAGTCATCAAGAAAGGTGGTTTTGACCTGGTGTTCGAGCGTGGCGCAGTGATCGATGTCAAACCGCAGTACGACATCACGCGCCAGGTTATCGAGCGCATGAATCAGCTGAAGTAACCCATGACTGTGACCATCAAGCTCGGCCAGTTGGCCGAGTTCCTCGGCGCCACCCTGCGTGGCGACCCCGAGAAGCAAATTACTGGGCTAGCCACTTTGCAAGAGGCTGGCCCAGCTCAGTTGAGCTTTCTGGCAAACCCTCAATACCGCAAATACCTGGCGGGCTCTCAGGCAGCAGCGTTGCTGCTCAAGGAAGCCGACGCCGAAGGTTTTGCCGGTAATGCGCTGGTGGTGCCGGATCCTTATCTGGCCTACGCGCGCCTCTCGCATTTGTTCGATCCCAAGCCAAAAGCGTCTGCGGGTATCCACCCTTCAGCAGTGATTGCTGCGGACGCGGTGGTTGATCCAACCGCCAGCATCGGGCCGTTTGTGGTGATCGAGGCTGGCGCGCGAATCGGCGCGCAAGTGACCCTGGGTGCGCATTGCGTCATCGGCGCTCGCAGCGAAATTGGCGAAGGCGGCTGGCTCGCTCCGCGCGTAACGCTGTATCACGATGTGCGCATCGGCAAGCGTGTGGTCATTCAGTCCGGTGCCGTGCTCGGTGGCGAGGGCTTCGGCTTCGCCAATGAGAAGGGCATCTGGCAGAAGATCGCGCAGATCGGTGGCGTGACCATCGGTGATGATGTCGAGATTGGCGTGAACACCGCCATCGACCGCGGCGCCCTGGCCGATACCGTGATCGGCAATGGCGTGAAGCTCGACAACCAGATTCAGATTGCACACAACGTTCAGGTCGGTGATCACACCGCCATGGCCGCGTGCGTGGGGATCTCCGGCAGCACCAAAATCGGCAAGCACTGCATGCTCGCCGGCGGTGTCGGTCTGGTTGGCCACATTGATATTTGCGACAACGTTTTCCTGACCGGGATGACCATGGTGACCCACTCGATTACCGAGCCGGGTGCCTATTCTTCCGGCACAGCCATGCAACCGGCGGCCGAATGGCGCAAAAGCGCGGCCCGTATCCGTCAGCTCGATGACATCGCGCGACGGCTCAAACAGCTGGAAAAGCGCGTAGGGGAAGTGACCCCTGACGGCAATGCTTCATCTGATGGCTGATACCATTTCCATATCAAGTGTGTGCAGCCTCTGGACTGCCTCGTTGATTTGCTAGAGGAGTGCACGTCAGTCGCGCTCCCAATCTTTACATAGGCTTCCCCCTGAAATGATGGACATCATCGAGATTCGCGAATACCTGCCTCACCGTTACCCGTTCCTGCTGGTGGACCGGGTGGTGGAACTGGACACTGAAGGCAAGCGAATTCGCGCCTACAAGAATGTCAGCATCAACGAACCGTTCTTCAATGGTCATTTCCCTGCGCATCCGATCATGCCGGGCGTGCTGATCATCGAAGCGATGGCTCAGGCTGCCGGGATCCTCGGTTTCAAGATGCTCAACGTCAAACCGGCCGACGGCACCCTGTATTACTTCGTCGGTTCCGACAAGCTGCGTTTCCGCCAGCCAGTCAAACCGGGCGACCAGTTGATCCTTGAAGCGACCTTCATCAGTTGCAAGCGCAAGATCTGGAAATTCGAATGCCAGGCTTCGGTCGATGGCAAACCGGTGTGCTCGGCCGAGATCATCTGCGCGGAACAAAAAGTATGAGTTTGATTGACCCTCGCGCAATCATCGATCCGTCGGCCGTCCTGGCCGACGGCGTCGAGGTCGGCCCGTGGTCGATCGTCGGCGCAGGTGTGGAAATCGGCGAGGGTACCGTGATCGGGCCGCATGTGGTCCTCAAGGGCCCGACCCGCATTGGCAAGCACAATCGCATCTACCAGTTTTCTTCGGTAGGCGAAGACACCCCCGATCTGAAGTACAAGGGTGAAGAAACCCGCCTGGTGATCGGTGACCACAACGTCATCCGTGAAGGCGTGACCATTCACCGTGGCACCGTGCAGGACCGTTCGGAAACCACGCTGGGCGATCACAACCTGATCATGGCCTATGCGCATATCGGTCACGACAGCGTCATCGGCAACCACTGCATTCTGGTCAACAACACGGCGCTGGCCGGCCATGTGCACGTGGATGACTGGGCGATCCTTTCCGGATTCACCCTGGTGCACCAGTATTGCCACATCGGCGCCCACAGTTTTTCCGGCATGGGCACCGCGATCGGCAAGGATGTTCCGGCGTTCGTCACCGTGTTCGGCAACCCGGCCGAAGCACGCAGCATGAACTTCGAAGGCATGCGCCGTCGTGGTTTCAGCGAGGATGCGATTCACACCTTGCGTCGTGCCTACAAAACCGTTTATCGCCAGGGGCTGACCGTCGAGCAGGCACTGGCCGAACTCGCCGAGCCGGCTGCGCAGTACCCGGAAGTCGCGGTGTTCCGTGATTCCATCCTGTCGTCGACTCGCGGCATCACCCGCTGATCATGGCCAGTCTGCGTATTGCGCTGGTGGCCGGTGAAGCTTCCGGCGACATTCTCGGTGCGGGTCTCATGCGTGCGATCAAGACACAGCACCCGACAGTCGAGTTCATCGGTGTCGGCGGGCCGTTGATGCAAGCTGAAGGCCTGACTTCCTACTTCCCCATGGAGCGCTTGTCGGTCATGGGGCTGGTGGAAGTCCTCGGCCGGCTGCGCGAACTGTTAAAGCGCCGCAAGGAACTGATCGCCACGCTGATCGCCGAAAAGCCGGACGTGTTCATCGGCATCGACGCGCCAGACTTCAACCTCAATATCGAACTCAAGCTGCGTCAGGCCGGGATCAAGACCGTGCATTATGTCAGCCCGTCGGTGTGGGCGTGGCGCCAGAAGCGCGTGCTCAAGATCCGCGAAGGCTGCGACCTGATGTTGACGCTGCTGCCGTTCGAAGCAAAATTCTACGAAGAGAAGGGCGTGCCGGTGCGGTTCGTCGGCCACACCCTGGCCGACACCATTCCGCTTGAAGCCGACCGTGCCGCGGCGCGTGCCGAACTGGGTTTGCCCGACGGTCCGCTGGTCGCGTTGATGCCTGGCAGCCGGGGCGGCGAAGTGTCGCGTCTCGGCGGGCTGTTTCTCGATACGGCCGAACGCTTGCGTGCCATGCGTCCGGGCTTGCGCTTCGTTATTCCGTGCGCCAATTCCGAGCGTCGCACGCAGCTTGAAGAATTGCTCGCTGGCCGCGATTTGCCGGTGACCTTGCTTGACGGCAAATCGCATCTGGCGCTGGCGGCGTGCAACGCGGTGTTGATCGCTTCCGGCACCGCCACCCTTGAAGCGCTGCTGTACAAGCGGCCGATGGTGGTGGCGTACCGTATGGCGCCGCTGACATTCTGGATTCTCAAGCGCATGGTAAAGAGCCCATACGTGTCGTTGCCAAACTTGCTGGCACAGCGCTTGCTGGTGCCCGAGCTGTTGCAGGATGATGCGACAGTCGAGTCTCTGGCGTTGACGCTCTCGCCGTTGATCGATGGCGGCGAAGAGCAGACTCGCGGTTTCGACGAGATCCATCGCACGTTGCGCCTGGATGCCTCCAATCAGGCGGCGGATGCCGTCCTCAACCTGATCGGTCAAACACGATGAGCAAGACAAGCATGCAGATGGGCCTGGATTTCACCCTCGTCGCCGAAGTCGAGCAACTGGTGGCCGGCGTTGATGAAGTCGGTCGCGGCCCGTTGTGCGGTGCGGTGGTGACGGCGGCGGTGATCCTCGATCCGAACCGGCCGATCCTCGGTCTGGACGACTCGAAGAAACTCACCGAAGCCAAGCGTGAAAAGCTCTACGACGAGATCTGCGAAAAAGCCCTGAGCTGGTGCATTGCCCGCGCCGAAGTCGAGGAAATCGATGAGCTGAATATCCTCCACGCGACCATGCTGGCCATGCAGCGCGCGGTGGCCGGGCTGCACATTCAGCCGAAACTGGCGATGATCGACGGTAACCGCTGCCCACAATTGCCGATGCGTGCCGAAGCGGTGGTGCAGGGCGACGGCAAGGTCCCGGCGATTGCTGCCGCGTCGATTCTGGCCAAGGTCAGCCGCGACCGCGAAATGGCCGCTTTCGAATTGATCTATCCGGGTTACGGCATCGGTGGCCATAAAGGCTACCCGACGCCCGTTCATCTGGAAGCGCTGTCGCGGCTCGGACCGACACCGATTCACCGACGCTCGTTCGCCCCGGTGCGCCTGGCTTACGAGGCGCGGGAAGTGCTGACCCAGGTTTAGGCACAAGGCTGATGTTTTATTCGAGGCCCGGTACAATCCGGGCCTCGTTGTCTCTATGTAACTGGACAGGATCACTATGCCGGCTTCATTCGTACATCTACGCCTGCACACTGAATACTCCCTGGTCGACGGGCTGGTGCGGATCAAGCCGCTGGTCAAGGCGCTCACGGCCCTGAACATGCCGGCGGTCGCGGTCACCGACCAGAACAACATGTGTTCCCTGGTCAAATTCTATAAAAACACCATGGGCGCCGGCATCAAGCCGATCTGCGGCGCCGACCTGTGGCTGTCGAACAAGGATCCGGACGGACCGCTGAGCCGGATCAGCCTGCTGGTGATGAATGCCAAGGGCTACCGCAACCTCACCGAGTTGATCTCGCGCGGCTTCATCGAAGGCCAGCGCAACGGCATGATCATTGTTGAGCGCCAGTGGGTCGCCGAAGCCAGTGAAGGCCTGATCATGTTGTCCGCGGCCAAAGAAGGCGAGATCGGCATGGCGCTGATCGGCGGCAACCCGGCCGAAGCCGAGACGCTGACGCGTGAGTGGATGGCGGTATTCCCGGACCGTTTCTATCTGGAGATCCAGCGCACCAACCGTCCCAACGACGAAGAGCAATTGCACGGCGCCGTGGCGCTGGCCGACAAGCTCGGTGCGCCGCTGGTGGCGACCAACGATGTGCGTTTCATCAAGCAGGAAGACTTCGCTGCTCACGAAACCCGCGTCTGCATCGGTGAGGGTCGCGCCCTCGACGATCCGCGGCGCTCGAAGAATTACAGCGATCAGCAATACCTGAAAAGCGCCGAGGAAATGCTCGAGCTGTTCAGCGATATTCCCGACGCGATCGAAAACACCGTCGAGATCGCCAAGCGTTGCAACATCGAGGTCAAGCTGGGCACGCACTTCCTGCCCAACTTCCCGATCCCCGATGGCATGACCATCGACGAATACTTCCGCAAGGTTTCCTTCGACGGTCTCGAAGAGCGCCTGGCGGTGCTGCTGCCCAAGGACACCACCGAAGACTACGAAGCCAAGCGTCAGGTCTACGTCGACCGCTTGAATTTCGAGCTGGATATCATCATCCAGATGGGCTTCCCCGGTTACTTCCTGATCGTGATGGACTTTATCCAGTGGGCCAAG
The DNA here is from genome assembly GCF_051132135.1 of Pseudomonas sp. R1-1. Taxonomy (NCBI): domain Bacteria; kingdom Pseudomonadati; phylum Pseudomonadota; class Gammaproteobacteria; order Pseudomonadales; family Pseudomonadaceae; genus Pseudomonas; species Pseudomonas sp. R1-1. The sequence goes on along the minus strand of NZ_CP071663.1, from coordinate 4,909,560 downwards.
AACAACGGCGTACCGGTCGGTCCCGGCCGTGGATCGGGTGCCGGTTCGCTGGTGGCCTACGTACAGAAGATCACTGACCTCGATCCGCTGGAATACGATCTGCTGTTCGAACGTTTCCTTAACCCGGAACGGGTTTCGATGCCCGACTTCGACGTCGACTTCTGCATGGACGGTCGTGACCGGGTGATCGATTACGTGGCCGAGAAGTACGGCCGCAACGCGGTAAGCCAGATCATCACCTTCGGTTCCATGGCCGCCAAGGCTGTGGTGCGTGACGTGGCGCGGGTGCAGGGCAAGTCCTATGGCCTGGCGGATCGTCTGTCGAAGATGATCCCGTTTGAAGTCGGCATGACCCTGGAAAAAGCCTACGAGCAAGAAGAAATCCTGCGTGACTTCATCAAGGTCGATGAAGAGGCTGCGGAAATCTGGGAGATGGCGCGCAAGCTTGAAGGCGTGGTGCGTAACGTCGGCAAGCACGCCGGTGGTGTAGTGATCGCCCCGACCAAGCTGACCGACTTCTCGCCGATCTATTGCGACGAGGCCGGTGACGGTCTGGTGACCCAGTTCGACAAGGACGACGTCGAGGCGGCCGGTCTGGTGAAGTTCGACTTCCTCGGCCTGCGAACCCTGACGATCATCGATTGGGCCCTCAAAACCATCAACCGCGACCGCGCCAAGGTCAACGAGCCGCCGCTGGACATCGCGTTTATCCCGCTCGACGACAAGCCGACCTACAGCCTGCTGCAAAAAGCCGAAACCACTGCGGTGTTCCAGCTTGAATCGCGCGGCATGAAAGAACTGATCAAAAAGCTCAAGCCCGACTGCCTGGAAGACTTGATCGCACTGGTGGCGCTGTTCCGTCCGGGCCCGCTGCAGTCCGGCATGGTGGATGACTTTATCAACCGTAAGCACGGCCGCGCCGAGCTGGCGTATCCGCACTCGGACTACCAGTACGAAGGCCTCAAGCCGGTACTCGCGCCGACTTACGGCATCATCCTGTATCAGGAACAGGTGATGCAGATCGCACAGGTCATGGCCGGTTACACCCTCGGCGGTGCGGACATGCTGCGCCGGGCCATGGGTAAGAAAAAGCCCGAAGAAATGGCCAAGCAGCGCGGCGGTTTCATTGAGGGCTGCGCCACCAACGGCATCGATGCCGACCTTGCCGGTAACATTTTCGACCTGGTAGAAAAATTCGCCGGTTATGGCTTCAACAAATCCCACTCCGCTGCTTACGGTCTGGTGTCGTATCAGACGGCCTGGCTGAAAGCGCATTACCCGGCGCCGTTCATGGCCGCGGTACTTTCGGCGGACATGCACAACACCGACAAGGTCGTGACCTTGATCGAGGAAGTGCGGACGATGAAGCTGCGCCTCGACGCGCCGGACGTGAACACCTCGGAGTTCAAGTTCACGGTGAACGACGACGGCCGCATCGTTTACGGCCTCGGCGCGATCAAAGGTGTCGGCGAAGGCCCGGTTGAAGCCATTACCGAGGCGCGTCAGGCCGGTCCGTTCAAGGATCTGTTCGACTTCTGCGCGCGGGTCGACCTCAAACGCATCAACAAACGTACCCTCGACGGTCTGATCCGCAGCGGTGCGCTGGATCGTCTGGGCCCGTATTTCCATGACGAGCAAAAGGCTTATCAAGCCAATATCGACCGCAACCGCGCCGTGCTGCTGGCGGCGATGGAAGAGGCGATCAAAGCGGCCGAGCAGACCGCGCGCACCCACGACTCCGGGCACGCCGACCTGTTTGGCGGTTTGTTCGTTGAGGAAGATGCTGACGTTTACGCGTCCCATCGCAAGGCAAAGGAGCTGACCCTCAAGGAACGTCTCAAAGGTGAAAAAGACACCCTGGGCCTGTACCTGACCGGTCACCCGATTGACGAATATGAAGGCGAGATCCGCCGTTTCGCCCGTCAGCGCATCATCGACCTGAAGCCTGCGCGCGACACCCAGACCGTGGCCGGGATGATCATTGCCTTGCGGGTAATGAAGAACAAAAAGGGCGACAAGATGGGCTTCATCACCCTCGACGACCGCTCCGGGCGGATCGAGGCGTCGCTGTTCGCCGAGGCGTTCCATTCCGCGCAATCGCTGTTGCAGACCGACGCGATGGTGGTGGTCGAAGGCGAGGTCAGCAACGACGACTTCTCCGGCGGCCTGCGCCTGCGGGTCAAGCGGGTGATGAGCATGGAAGATGCGCGCACCAACCTCGCCGAGAGCCTGCGCCTGAAACTGCAGACCCAGGACCTGAAAGGCGATCAGCTACGCTGGCTGGGGGATCTGCTCAAGCGTCACCGCGGCGCGTGCCCGATCACCATGGAATACACAAGTCCGGATGCGAAGACCTTGCTGCAGTTCGGCGAGACCTGGCGGATCGACCCGGCGGATGCGTTGATTCAAGCCCTGCGTGACCAGTTCGGGCGAGACAACGTCTTCCTCCAATACCGTTGACCGGCGAGTGCCATCACTGCGCTCGCCCGCAACCTGAATTTTTAATCTCGACCTTAGCGCGCCTCTCCCTTAAGGTAGGGCGCGAATAGACAACCGGCCGGCCCAAGCTCATTTGGGACACGACCCAAGACGGACGCCTATGAACCCGAATTTTCTAGATTTCGAACAGCCGATCGCCGACCTGCAAGCCAAGATCGAAGAGTTGCGCTTGGTCGGTAATGACAATTCGCTGAATATCGGCGATGAGATCTCCCGCCTGCAGGACAAGAGCAAGACGCTCACCGAAGACATCTTCGGCAAATTGACCAGTTGGCAGATCGCACGCCTGGCGCGTCACCCGAAACGCCCTTACACCCTCGACTACATCGAGCACATCTTCACCGAATTCGACGAGCTGCACGGCGACCGTCACTTCTCCGACGACGCCGCGATTGTCGGCGGTATCGCCCGTCTGGAAGACCAGCCGGTGATGATCATCGGCCACCAGAAGGGCCGTGAAGTGCGTGAGAAGGTTCGCCGCAACTTCGGCATGCCGCGACCGGAAGGCTATCGCAAGGCCTGCCGTCTGATGGAAATGGCCGAACGCTTCAAGATGCCGATCCTGACCTTCATCGACACGCCGGGTGCCTACCCGGGTATCGACGCGGAAGAGCGCAACCAGAGCGAAGCCATTGCCTGGAACCTGCGCGTGATGTCGCGCCTGAAAACCCCGATCATCGCCACCGTTATCGGTGAAGGTGGTTCCGGTGGTGCACTGGCGATCGGCGTCTGCGATCAACTGAACATGCTGCAGTACTCGACCTACGCGGTGATCTCGCCGGAAGGTTGCGCATCGATCCTGTGGAAAACCGCCGAAAAAGCGCCGGATGCTGCTGAAGCCATGGGCATCACCGCCGAGCGTCTGAAAGGCCTGGGCATCGTCGACAAGGTAATCAGCGAGCCGCTGGGCGGCGCGCACCGCGACCCGGCCGCTGCCGCGGCATCGATCCGTGCCGAGCTGAGCTCGCAACTGGCGATGCTGAAGCAGTTCGATAACGAAGCGCTGTTGAAGCGCCGTTATGATCGACTGATGAGCTACGGTCTCTAAAGTCGAGCGCTACCCCCTGTAGGAGTGAGCCTGCTCGCGATAACGATGTAACATTCGACCCATGTGTTGACTGTTGCACCGCTATCGCGAGCAGGCTCACTCCTACATTCGATTGGGGCAAAGAGAAAGATATGGGCCCGTCCCCCACTGATTTGCCGTCCCGGCTATTACTGAACCTCAAACCCTGGCGCGACGCCGCTCACTGGCGCATCGCCTTCTCCGGTGGCCTCGATTCCACTGTCCTGCTGCACTTGCTCGCCCATCTCGCAAAATCCGAGTCCCTGCCTGCGCTCAGCGCCATCCATATCCATCACGGTCTTCAGGCGGCTGCCGATGCGTGGCCGCAACATTGTCAGGCGGTCTGCGATGCGCTGGGCGTGCCATTGAACATCGAACGGGTGACGGTGCAGCCGGGCGCGAGCCTGGAGCGCGCGGCGCGGGATGCGCGTTACGCGGTGTTCAATGCGCTGACCGCGCGCAATGATGTGTTGCTGACCGGCCAGCATCGTGACGATCAGGCGGAAACCCTGTTGTTCCGGTTGATGCGTGGGGCCGGTGTGCGCGGTTTGTCAGGTATTCCCGCGCAGCGCCCCGCGGGGCAGGGCATGCTGGTTCGTCCGTTGCTGGACGTTTCGAGCGCCGAGCTGGAGGCGTACGCCAAAGCCCATGAGCTGACATGGATCGAAGATCCGTCGAATCAGGATCGGCATTTCTCACGCAATTATCTACGCCATCAAGTCATGCCGGCGCTGACCGAGCGCTGGCCGCAGGCGCAGGCAAGCATGGCCCGCAGCGCCGGGCATCTGCGTGAGGCGCAGGGCTTGCTCGATGAGCTGGCACAAATGGATTTGGACCAGGCTCGCACGGCACATGATTTTGCATGGCTGGGGCTGCCGTCGCTGGAGCTGGCGCCGCTGGCAGCGCTGTCTGCGGCACGCCAGCGCAATGCCCTCAGCCATTGGCTCGAACCGCTGACCCGCTTGCCGGATGCCGACCACTGGTCGGGTTGGAGCGATCTGTGCGAGGCCGCTGCCGACGCTTCGCCGATCTGGCGTCTGGCCGATGGTGAACTGCACCGCAGTGCCGGCCGGTTGTGGTGGCTGAATGGCCAATGGTTGCGCGCACCCGCGATCGGCGTCGACTGGCAGACCCCGTCGTTGACGCTACGCTTGGCCGATAACGGCAGCGTGATATTCAGCGGGCCGGCGCCTGACGGGCCATTGCGCATTGCTTACCGTCGGGGCGGCGAAGTCATGCAGATCGCCGAGCGCGGTCATCGTGACCTCAAGCGCCTGCTCAACGAGCGCGCCGTGCCGGGTTTTCTCCGTGGCAGATTGCCGCTGCTGTTTCGCGGCGCTGAACTGCTCGCGGTGGCGAACCTGCCGGGGCTCGACGGCCCGGCGCAGGGTGGCTGGAAATTGCAATGGCAGCCAAGCGATGAAGATCAAGGTTTGAGCTGAAAGGAGCATTCCGGTAGACTACGCTCCCTTCTTGATACAACTTCTGTGGATTCGCCTGAATTGCAGGAGTTGCCGATTACCAAGCAGTCTTTGCTGGGCGATTCCAAAAAATGTGTAGCGAGCAACGTACCGGTGTTTCACCTGCCGGTCTGTCCCAACGCGGCGGTTTTTTTGAAAGGTGCACTGTGATTAATGCAGGTGATCGGGGGCTTCGGCCTTCCTTCGCTTTCCCCGGCGGCTCGTTCCGCTTTAACGCAGACTTCTAGGGTTTTTCATGACGCGCTACATATTCGTCACGGGCGGTGTTGTTTCTTCATTGGGGAAAGGCATTGCCTCGGCTTCATTGGCGGCTATCCTGGAGGCGCGGGGGCTTAAGGTCACCATGCTGAAGCTGGATCCGTACATCAACGTCGATCCAGGCACCATGAGCCCGTTCCAGCACGGTGAAGTGTTCGTCACCCACGACGGCGCCGAGACCGACCTGGACCTGGGGCACTACGAGCGGTTCATCCGCACGACCATGACCCAGAACAACAACTTCACCACTGGCCGTGTCTACGAGCACGTGCTGCGCAAAGAGCGCCGTGGTGACTACCTGGGTGCAACCATCCAGGTGATCCCGCACATCACCGACGAAATCAAGCGCCGCATCATCAAGGGTGCCGGTGACGCTGACGTGGCGATGGTCGAAATCGGCGGCACCGTTGGCGACATCGAGTCGCAACCGTTCCTCGAGGCGATCCGCCAGTTGCGTTTCGAAGTCGGCGCCAAGCGCGCGATGCTGATGCACCTGACACTGGTGCCGTACATCGCCACTGCCGGCGAAACCAAGACCAAGCCAACCCAGCACTCTGTCAAGGAACTGCGTTCGATCGGCCTGCAGCCAGACGTGCTGGTGTGCCGTTCCGATCACCCGATCGACATCTCGTCGCGTCGCAAGATCGCCCAGTTCACCAACGTTGAAGAGCGTGCGGTCATCGCGCTGGAAGACGCCGACACCATCTACAAGATCCCGGGCATCCTGCACTCGCAGGGTCTGGACGATTTCGTCGTCGAGCGTTTCGGTCTGCAATGCAACAGCGCCGATCTGTCCGAGTGGGACGCGGTGGTCGATGCCAAGCTGAACCCGGAACACGAAGTGACCATCGCCATGGTCGGCAAGTACATGGAACTGCTCGATGCCTACAAGTCGCTGATCGAAGCGATGAGCCATGCCGGCATCAGCAACCGCACCAAGGTCAACCTGCGTTACATCGATTCCGAAGACATCGAAAACCAGGGCACCGCGCTGCTCGAAGGTGTCGACGCGATACTCGTACCGGGCGGCTTCGGTCTGCGCGGTGTGGAAGGCAAGATCACAGCCGTTCAGTACGCCCGCGAAAACAAGGTGCCTTACCTCGGCATCTGCCTCGGCATGCAAGTGGCGGTGATTGAATTCGCCCGTAACGTGATGGGCTGGAAAGACGCTAACTCCACCGAGTTCGACCGCGCCAGCGGCCACCCGGTCGTCGGTCTGATCACCGAGTGGGAAGACGCCACCGGTGCTGTCGAAGTACGCACCGAAGCGTCCGATCTGGGCGGCACCATGCGTCTCGGCGCTCAGGACTGCCTGCTCGAGCCGGGCTCCAAGGTCCACGATTGCTACGGCAAGGACGTGATCGTCGAGCGTCACCGTCACCGTTACGAAGTGAACAACAACCTGCTGCCACAGCTGATCGAAGCCGGCCTGAAAATTTCCGGTCGCTCTGCTGATGCGGCGCTGGTTGAAGTGGTTGAAGCGGCTGACCATCCGTGGTTCGTTGCTTGCCAGTTCCACCCTGAGTTCACCTCGACTCCACGCGACGGTCACCCGCTGTTCAGCGGTTTCGTCAAGGCCGCGTTGGCTCAACACCAGAAGAAGGCGTAACCCCGATGGCACAGAAGATCATCCGCGTCGGCGACATCGAGATTGCCAACGACAAACCCATGGTGCTGTTCGGCGGCATGAACGTGCTCGAAAGCCGTGACATGGCCATGCAGGTTTGCGAAGAGTATGTGAAGGTCACCGAAAAACTCGGTATCCCTTACGTGTTCAAGGCCAGCTTCGACAAGGCCAACCGGTCTTCTGTGACCTCTTATCGCGGCCCTGGCCTGGAAGAGGGCATGCGCATCTTCCAGGACATCAAGCAAGCCTTTGGCGTGCCGATCATCACTGACGTTCACGAGCCTGACCAGGCCGCGGTCGTCGCTGAGGTCTGCGACATCATTCAGCTACCGGCCTTCCTGTCGCGCCAAACCGATCTGGTTGTCGCGATGGCCAAGACCAACGCCGTGATCAATATCAAGAAAGCCCAATTCCTCGCGCCTCAGGAAATGAAACACATCCTGAACAAGTGCGTGGAAGCGGGTAACGATCAATTGATTCTCTGCGAGCGTGGTTCGAGCTTCGGCTACAACAACCTCGTGGTCGACATGCTCGGCTTCGGCATCATGAAGCAGTTCGAATACCCGGTATTCTTCGACGTGACCCATTCGCTGCAAATGCCTGGCGGTCGTTCCGACTCCGCCGGCGGTCGCCGCGCTCAGGTCACCGATCTGGCCAAGGCCGGCATGAGCCAGTCGCTGGCGGGTCTGTTCCTTGAAGCGCACCCGGATCCGGACAACGCCAAATGCGATGGCCCTTGCGCCTTGCGTCTGGACAAACTGGAGCCATTCCTGGCCCAGCTCAAAGCCTTGGACGAACTGGTGAAGAGTTTTCCGACGGTAGAAACCGCGTAAGACTCATTTCTCCGGTAAAGTACCGCACGATTTGTCGCTCATGCCCTCGGGCATGAGCGTTGTCGTCTGCAAGTCTGCCCGCTGTACTTCGCTTGCCGACGATTGAAGATTTCCTCTAGCTGCGTCGTTTTCGTCAACTTTGGAGTGTTTACAACAATGGCAAAAATCGTCGACATCAAAGGTCGTGAAGTTCTCGACTCCCGTGGCAATCCCACCGTGGAAGCGGACGTGCTTCTCGACAACGGCATCATCGGCAGCGCCTGCGCGCCGTCCGGTGCATCCACTGGCTCGCGTGAAGCACTCGAGCTGCGTGATGGCGACAAGAGCCGTTACCTGGGCAAGGGCGTGCTCAAGGCGGTAGCCAACATCAACGGTCCGATCCGCGATCTGCTGCTGGGCACCGACCCGAGCGACCAGAAAGCCCTTGACCACGCGATGATCAAGCTCGACGGTACCGAAAACAAGGCAACCCTGGGCGCCAACGCCATCCTCGCGGTATCCCTGGCTGCGGCCAAGGCGGCTGCGCAGGATCAGGATCTGCCGCTGTACGCACACATCGCCAACCTCAACGGCACCCCGGGTGTGTACTCGATGCCGGTGCCGATGATGAACATCATCAACGGTGGCGAGCACGCCGATAACAACGTCGACATCCAGGAATTCATGGTGCAGCCGGTTGGCGCCAAGTCGTTCTCGGAAGGTCTGCGCATGGGCACCGAGATTTTCCATCACTTGAAAGCTGTGCTGAAGGCCCGTGGCCTGAGCACTGCGGTGGGCGACGAAGGCGGTTTCGCACCGAACCTGGCGTCCAACGAAGACGCGCTGAAAGTGATCTCCGAAGCCGTGGCCAACGCCGGTTACAAGCTGGGCACCGACGTGACCCTGGCGCTGGACTGCGCGGCGAGCGAATTCTACGAAGACGGCAAGTACAACCTGTCCGGCGAAGGCCAGGTGTTCACCGCTGAAGGTTTCGCTGACTACCTCAAAGGCCTGACCGAGCGTTATCCGATCATCTCGATCGAAGACGGTCTGGACGAGTCCGACTGGGCTGGCTGGAAGATTCTCACCGACAAGATCGGCGAGAAGACTCAGCTGGTAGGCGACGACCTGTTCGTCACCAACACCAAGATCCTCAAGGAAGGCATCGATAAAAAGATCGCCAACTCGATCCTGATCAAGTTCAACCAGATCGGCACGCTGACCGAAACCCTGGAAGCCATCCAGATGGCCAAGGCTGCCGGTTACACCGCCGTGATCTCGCACCGTTCGGGCGAAACCGAAGATTCGACCATTGCCGACCTGGCGGTGGGCACCTCGGCTGGCCAGATCAAGACCGGTTCGCTGTGCCGTTCCGACCGCGTATCGAAGTACAACCAACTGCTGCGTATCGAAGAGCAGTTGAACGGCAAGGCCAGGTACAACGGCCGCAGCGAGTTCCGCGGCTGAGTACAAACTGATGGAAGGACACCGGATTGTGTCGAAAAAGTCGTGACAGCGATGGATTTGCCACTAATCTGATGCCTTGAAAGCACAAGCCTGGATCTTTCCAGGCTTCGTGCTATCAGATGCTTCAAGTTTTCGCGTGGCGGTCTTTTTTCACTGGATACCTGATATTCGATGCGCAGTCCTTACTGGTTGTTTCTCGTTTTGCTCTTGCTGCTGGCCGGTCTGCAGTACCGCCTGTGGGTGGGCAACGGCAGTCTGGCGCAGGTCGCCGAGCTGAAGCAGCAAATTGCTGACCAACATGCCGAGAACGAAGGTTTGCTGGAGCGCAATCGCGTGATGGACGCTGAAGTCAGCGAGTTAAAAAAAGGCATGGAGACCGTTGAAGAGCGGGCTCGTCACGAACTGGGCATGGTCAAGGACGGTGAAACCCTTTACCAGTTGGCCCAATGATCGATACCTTGCCGGCCTTCTGGGCCGTGATTCCTGCCGCGGGCGTCGGTGCCCGAATGGCCGCGGACCGTCCCAAGCAATATCTGCAACTGGGCGGGCGCACAATTCTCGAACACAGCCTCGGCTGTTTTCTCGATCACCCGAGCCTCAAGGGGCTGGTGGTCAGTCTTGCGGTTGATGATCCTTACTGGCCGAACCTGGCGTGCGTCAGCGATCCGCGCATTCAGCGCGTCGACGGCGGTGCCGAGCGTTCCGCTTCGGTGCTCAACGCCTTGCTGCATCTAAATGCGCAGGGTGCCGATGATGACGACTGGGTACTGGTGCATGATGCAGCACGGCCCAATCTCAGTCGCGACGATCTGGACAAGTTGCTGGCTGAGCTGGCGGATGACCCGGTGGGTGGTTTGCTGGCCGTTCCCGCCCGCGACACGTTGAAACGCGTCGACAAGTTCGGGCGCGTGGTTGAAACCGTTGATCGTAGCGTGATCTGGCAGGCGTACACGCCGCAGATGTTTCGCCTGGGTGCGTTGCATCGGGCGTTGGCGGACAGTCTGGTGGCGGATGCGCTGATTACTGACGAAGCCTCGGCGATGGAGTGGGCTGGATTGAAGCCGCGTCTGATTGAGGGCAGGGCGGACAACCTCAAGGTGACCCGGCCGGAAGATCTGGAGTGGTTGCGGCAGCGCTGGGCTAACCGGCGCTGATTGTTGTGGCGCGTTTAAGATCACCTTCGCGAGCAGGCTCGCTCCCACAGTTGACCGCGTTCGCCTGGTAAATACATTCCCCCTGTGGGAGCTAGCCTGCTAGCGAAGGCGGCCGCACGAACAACCCATCACTCAGCTTCTGTACTCCGGCCGCTCAGCCAACCCCTCCTTAAGAAAATCCACCAACTTGCGCACCTTCGGCGACAAATGCCGCTGCTGCGGATACAACGCCCACACCGCAGTATTCGGCGGCTGATGCGCCTCCAGCAGGGAAATCAGCGCGCCGCTGTGCAAATGCTCCAGCACGTAATAATCCGGCAACTGACACAATCCCACGCCCTGTAATGCCGCATCCAGTACCGCCTGGCCACTGTTGCAGCGCCAGTTGCCCTGCACCCGCTGGGAAAACTCCCGACCGTTCTGCTCAAGCTGCCAGATATCCGAACTGCCGATCAGGCAATTGTGCCGACTCAATTCTGACAAGCTATGTGGGCGACCATACCGTTCCAGGTAGGACGGTGACGCGCAGAGATACATGCGCCGGGGCGCCAGCCGTGTGGCAACCAACCGCGAATCCTGCAGACGACCGAGGCGAATCGCCAGGTCGAGGCCTTCATGGACCAGATCGAGCTGGCGATTGCTCAGCTCGATATCGATGCGTAACTGCGGGTACACACCCATGAAGCGCGTCACCAGCGGCACGATGAAACGTTCGCCATACGCCACGGCACAGGTCATGCGCAGCATGCCTTTCGGCTCGCTGGCCAGATCGCCGACCGCGCGCAACGCCTCTTCGCGGCCGTCCTGCAAGCGTTGGCAATGTTGCAGAAAAGTCTGCCCGGCTTCGGTCAAGGTAACGCGGCGCGTGCTGCGATAAAGCAGGCGCGTCTGCAAACGCTCTTCCAAGCGTGCGATTTGTCGGCTGATGTGCGAGGACGAAACCCCAAGCCGTTCGGCGGCGGCGGTGAACTGGTTGCATTCGGCCACGGCGACAAACTCGTCTATGCCTTCCCAGCGGTTTTCCAGCATTGGGATTATCCCTGTATGGCAATAATGTTTTGCTTTCGCCCGGATTATTCATCAAGCGGCGCTGAACTACACTGCCTGTCTGGTTTTTTATTCAATGGATTCACTGGAGAGTCAGCATGATCAAGTCGCGCGCCGCCGTTGCCTTCGAGGCCAAGAAGCCGCTGGAAATCGTAGAAGTCGATGTCGCCATGCCCAAGGCCGGTGAAGTGTTGCTGCGCGTGGTCGCTTCCGGGGTTTGCCACACTGACGCTTACACTCTGTCCGGTGCTGATCCGGAAGGGATCTTTCCGTCGATTCTCGGCCACGAAGGTGGGGCCATCGTCGAAGCCATCGGCGAGGGCGTGACCTCGGTTGCGGTCGGCGATCACGTCATTCCGCTGTACACCCCGGAATGCGGCCAGTGCAAATTCTGCAAGTCGGGCAAGACCAACCTGTGTCAGGCGATTCGCGCCACTCAGGGCAAAGGCTTGATGCCGGACGGGACTTCGCGTTTTTCCTACAAGGGCGAAACGATTTTCCATTACATGGGCACGTCGACTTTCTCGGAATACACCGTGCTGCCGGAAATCTCCGTAGCGAAGATTTCCAAGGACGCGCCACTGGAAAAGGTCTGCCTGCTGGGCTGCGGCGTTACCACCGGTATCGGCGCGGTGATCAACACGGCCAAGGTCAAACCGGGTGACACCGTGGCCATTTTCGGTCTGGGCGGCATCGGTCTGTCGGCGGTCATCGGCGCGGTAAAAGCCAAGGCTGCACGCATCATCGCCATCGACATCAACCCGGCCAAATTCGAAATCGCCAAACAGCTGGGCGCCACCGACTGCGTCAATCCGAAAGACTTCGATCGTCCGATCCAGGAAGTCATCGTCGACATGACCGATGGCGGCGTCGACTTCTCTTTCGAGTGCATCGGCAACGTGCAACTGATGCGCGCAGCCCTTGAGTGCTGCCACAAAGGCTGGGGCGAGTCGGTGATCATCGGCGTCGCCGCGGCCGGCCAGGAAATCGCTACCCGTCCGTTCCAACTGGTGACCGGCCGCGTCTGGCGCGGTTCGGCATTCGGCGGCGTGCGTGGTCGTAGCGAGTTGCCAAGCTACGTCGACATGGCCCAGAGCGGTGAGATCCCGCTGGATACCTTCATCACCCACACCATGGGCCTGGAAGATATCAACAAGGCGTTCGACCTGATGCACGAAGGCAAGAGCATCCGTACCGTCATCCATTTCTAACAGCAGCTCCAGGTTACAAGCTTCAAGCTGCAAGCAAGGGCGAGCGTGCCTTTTCTTGTAGCTGGAAGCTTGCCGCTTGCCGCTGGGGAGGATCCCTTGAATCTGGAAAATATTTCCTGTCAGAAGAGCTTCGGTGGGTGGCACAAGCGCTATCGCCATCGCTCCGAAGTGCTCGATTGCGACATGGTGTTTGCCGTGTATTTGCCGCCGCAGGCGGAGCAGGGCGGTAAATTGCCGGTGCTGTACTGGCTCTCAGGCTTGACCTGTACCGATGAAAACTTCATGCAAAAGGCCGGCGCCATGCGCATGGCCGCCGAACTCGGTCTGATCATCGTCGCGCCGGACACCAGTCCGCGCGGCCCGGATGTCCCGGACGATGCGGACAAGGCCTGGGACTTCGGTCTCGGCGCCGGTTTTTATCTGAATGCCACGCAGCAACCGTGGGCGCGGCACTATCGGATGCATGACTACGTTGTGCAGGAGTTGCCTGCGCTGGTCGAAGCGCATTTCCCCGCGTCGGACAAACGCAGCATCAGCGGCCACTCCATGGGCGGCCACGGCGCGTTGATCTGTGCGTTGCGCAATCCGGGGCGTTATCAATCGGTGTCGGCCTTTTCGCCGATCAACAACCCGATGGATTGCCCGTGGGGGCAGAAGGCTTTCTCCCATTATCTGGGAGAAGACCGTTCGAAGTGGAAGGAGTGGGACGCCTGCGCACTGCTGGCCGATGCAAAGGAGAAACTGCCGCTGCTGGTCGATCAAGGTGATCGCGATGATTTCCTCGCTACCCAGCTCAAGCCCGAAGCCCTGCAACACGCGGCAAAACAAGCGGGGCATCCGCTGGAGTTGCGCCTGCAACCGGGCTACGACCACAGCTATTTCTTCATCTCAAGCTTCATTGACGACCACTTGCAGCATCACGCACGCGCTCTAGGCGCCTAATGTTCGCCAAAGCAGGTAGAATCACGCCCTGACAAAAATCGGGGCGTTTTTTTTATGCGTATTGGCCACGGCTATGATGTGCACCGTTTCGCTGAAGGCGATTTCATTACTCTGGGCGGCGTGCGCATTGCACACGGCTTCGGGCTGCTCGCTCATTCCGACGGTGACGTCCTGCTGCATGCCTTGAGCGATGCCTTGCTCGGCGCCGCGGCGCTTGGCGACATAGGCAAACACTTCCCTGACACCGACCCGCAATTCAAGGGCGCCGACAGCCGTGCGCTGCTGCGTCATGTGGTTGCGTTGATCCACGCCAAGGGCTGGAAAGTCGGCAACGTCGATAACACCATCGTCGCTCAGGCGCCGAAAATGGCCCCGCATATCGAATCGATGCGCGCGCTGATCGCCGCGGATCTTCAAGTTGAGCTCGATCAAGTGAACGTCAAGGCTACCACCACCGAAAAGCTTGGCTTTGTCGGTCGCGAAGAAGGCATCGCCGTGCATTCCGTTGCCTTGTTGCTGCGCGCATGAATGACCTGCAATTGCTCGGCCCGCGCGCCTATGGCGAGCCCCTCGGCACGGCAGTACTGAAAGCCATCGCGGAAGATTTCCAGGTTGATGAAGTGCTCGACATTCCCTTCAGCGGCGACGGCGAGCACCTGTGGATCTGGGTCGAAAAACGCGGTCTGAATACCGAAGAAGCGGCCCGTCGAATCGCCAAGGCGGCGGGTGTGCCGTTGCGCACCGTCAGTTATGCCGGCCTCAAGGACCGTCAGGCGCTGACCCGCCAGTGGTTCAGCGTGCAATTGCCGGGTAAAGCCGATCCGGATCTGTCGGCGGCACAAAACGACACACTGAAAATACTTAAGACCACCCGCCACAAGCGCAAGCTGCAACGGGGCGCGCACTCGGCCAACGGTTTCACGTTGCGCCTGACCCAGTTTGCCGGCGACAAGGCAGCGATCGAAGAACGTCTGCAACTGATCGCCAAACAAGGCATCCCCAACTATTTCGGCGCCCAGCGTTTCGGCCATGACGGCGGCAATGTCGTCGATGCCCGTGGCTGGGCGGCGCGCAAGGCATTGCCGGAGCAGCGCAACGTGCGTTCACGGCTGCTATCGACCGCGCGCAGTTTTCTCTTTAACAAGGTGCTGGCAGCACGCGTGGCGGACGGCACCTGGCAGAAAGCCTTGGTCGGCGATCTGCTCGCGTTCACCGATAGCCGCAGTTTTTTCCCTGCCGGCGAAGCAGAGTGCAGCGACCCGCGCCTGGCGATTCTCGACTTGCACCCCACCGGTCCGCAGTGGGGCGAAGGTGACTCTCCGGCGTCGGGGGCTGTCCATGATCTGGAGCAGGGGATCGCTGGCGCTGAAGCCGAACTGCGCGATTGGCTGGTCAATGCCGGAATGAGCCACGAACGGCGCATCCTGCGGCTGCCCATTGGCGGGTTGACGTGGCATTATCCCCAGCCTGACATTCTGCAACTGGAATTCGTCCTCCCGGCCGGATGCTTCGCCACCGTATTGGTGCGCGAACTCGTTGATCTGGTGCCGGTGGGGCAGACGGACAGCCCATGCGTATTCTGATTTCTAACGACGATGGGGTAACTGCACCCGGTCTCGCCGCGCTTTATGCTGCGCTGGCGGATTACACCGAGTGCGTGGTTATCGCCCCTGAGCAGGACAAGAGCGGCGCCAGCAGTTCGCTGACGCTCGACCGTCCGCTGCACCCGCAATACCTGGCCAACGGCTTCATCAGCCTTAACGGCACACCGACCGACTGCGTGCACCTGGGCCTCAACGGCTTGCTGGAGCGCGAGGCGGACATGGTGGTGTCCGGCATCAACCTCGGCGCCAACCTGGGCGATGACGTGCTGTATTCCGGAACCGTGGCCGCAGCCCTCGAAGGTCGCTTTCTCGAGCGTCCATCGTTTGCCTTTTCGCTGGTATCACGCCAGGTGGATAATCTGCCGACAGCGGCCTACTTCGCGCGCAAACTGGTCGAGGCGCATGCCAGCCTTGACCTGCCACCGCGTACGGTACTCAACGTGAACATCCCCAATCTGCCCCTTGACCATATTCGTGGCATTCAACTGACCCGGCTCGGCCACCGTGCCCGCGCGGCGGCGCCGATGAAAGTGGTCGATCCGCGCGGCAAGGCCGGTTACTGGATCGCGGCAGCCGGCGATGCCGAAGACGGCGGTCCGGGGACTGATTTTCATGCGGTGATGCAGGGCTACGTGTCCATCACTCCGTTGCAGCTCGATCGCACCTTCAATGATGCGTTCAGAAGTCTCGACGGCTGGCTGGGAGGGCTGAGCTAATGGCCCGCGAACACGAAGACCGACTACGCAGCGGCATCGGCATGACCTCCCAGCGCACTCGCGAGCGACTGATCCAGCGCCTGTATGAAGAAGGCGTGTCGAACGCCAAGGTGCTGGAAGTCATTCGCCGGACACCGCGTCACCTGTTTGTCGACGAAGCGCTGGCCCATCGCGCCTACGAAGACACCGCGCTGCCGATCGGCAACAACCAGACGATTTCCCAGCCTTATATGGTCGCGCGGATGAGCGAGCTGCTGCTTGAGGCGGGCCCGCTGGATAAAGTGCTGGAGATCGGCACCGGTTCCGGTTATCAGACTGCGGTCTTGTCGCAGCTGGTCGAACGCGTTTTCTCGGTCGAGCGCATCAAGGTGCTGCAGGATCGCGCCAAGGAGCGCCTGGTCGAACTGAACCTGCGCAATGTGGTGTTTCGCTGGGGCGATGGCTGGGAAGGCTGGCCGGCACTGGCACCGTATAACGGCATTATCGTCACCGCCGTGGCCACCGACATACCGCAAGCCTTGCTCGATCAACTGGCACCGGGAGGGCGCATGGTGATCCCGGTGGGCTCGGGCGAAGTGCAGCAACTGATGCTGATCGTGCGCGAGGAAAACGGGTTTTCCCGACACGTTCTCGGTGCCGTGCGTTTCGTGCCATTGCTCAACGGGCCACTCGCCTGAGCATTTATAAAAGCGTGCTGAATTCCTTTCGTTCGCCTGTGTCTTACACCGGCAGCGAAGAATTAAACGCAGCGAGTTGGCCAGTGGCAAACGTGTGCGTGCAGCGATTTCGCGTCATTAAAGGTAAAGCCGAACCGGCCCGTTATACTTGCGACAACCTGGGCCGGGATGCGGCACTTGTACATTTTTCAGCCACCACAAAGGAGCGGCGGGTGAGTCTCACAGTCATAGCGCAGCGTATGGGTAACACGAGCTTTCAGCGCCTGGTGACTGGCCTTGTCTTGAGTACTTTGCTGGTCGGTTGCTCCAGCACCAAATCGAGCAATGTCCGGGTGGTCGATCGCAACAATGCCGTTGCACAAAGGCCTACCGTGACGACCGGGCAGTATGTAGTCCGTCCCGGCGACACCTTGTTTTCGATCGCCTTCCGCTATGGCTGGGACTACAAAACCCTCGCCGCCCGGAACAACATTCCTACGCCGTATACGATCCATCCGGGTCAGACGATTCGCTTCGACGGCCGTAGCGGTTCAACGCCGACCGCGGTGGTCAGCACCAGCAGTTCGTCACCTTCCTCGTCGAGCAAAACCACGGTAATCCGACGCCAGGCAAATGGCACCACCACCACTACAACCCGCGGATCTACTGGCGTTGCACCGTCCGTCGCAAGCAAGCCAGCACCTGCACCACTACCTCCATCCGGCCCGGCCCCGACCGGCTGGGGATGGCCATCTAATGGCGTTCTGATTGGAAAATTCTCTTCAAACGGTAGTTTGAATAAAGGCATTGATATCGCCGGAGATTTGGGACAGCCTGTTTTAGCTGCGTCTGATGGGACGGTGGTTTACGCCGGGAGTGGCTTAAGGGGCTACGGCGAATTAGTCATCATCAAACACAGCGAAACCTACGTCAGTGCCTACGGACATAACCGCAGGCTGTTGGTTCGGGAGGGGCAGCAGGTCAAGGTCGGACAGACAATTGCCGAAATGGGGTCAACGGGTACAGACCGGGTGAAACTGCATTTTGAGATTCGCCGCCAAGGTAAACCTGTAGATCCACTGCAGTTCCTGCCCAGACGTTGATGTGTAAGCCAGCCTGTTCCGTCGCGTAGAGGGGACAGGCTCCAGCGTTGCCAAGGATAAAGGCGTCGCTTGAGCTTGGGGTCGAACTCACCAAAGGACTATAACAATGGCTCTCAGTAAAGAAGTGCCGGAGTTTGACATCGACGATGAGGTTCTCCTTATGGAGACCGGCATCGATTCGGATTCGATGTCGAATGATGAAGGGGCTGCTCCACCTTCCGTTCGTTCCAGATCCAGACACTCCGCAACACTCAAACAACACAAGTACATTGATTACACGCGTGCACTTGATGCCACGCAGTTGTATCTCAACGAAATCGGCTTTTCCCCTCTGCTGTCCCCGGAAGAAGAAGTTCATTTTGCGCGTTTGTCGCAAAGTGGCGATCCCGCCGGGCGCAAGCGCATGATCGAAAGTAACCTGCGGCTGGTGGTCAAAATCGCCCGGCGTTACGTCAATCGGGGGCTGTCGCTGCTGGATCTGATCGAAGAGGGCAACCTCGGGCTGATCCGGGCGGTGGAAAAGTTCGATCCCGAGCGCGGCTTCCGCTTCTCGACCTACGCGACCTGGTGGATTCGTCAGACCATCGAACGCGCGATCATGAATCAGACCCGGACCATCCGGCTGCCGATCCATGTGGTCAAGGAGCTCAACGTGTACCTGCGGGCTGCACGGGAGCTGACGCAAAAACTCGACCACGAACCTTCACCCGAAGAAATCGCCAACCTGCTGGAAAAACCGGTGGGCGAGGTCAAGCGCATGCTCGGCCTGAACGAGCGGGTTTCTTCGGTCGACGTCTCGCTGGGTCCGGATTCGGATAAAACCCTGCTGGATACCCTCACCGATGACCGTCCGACCGATCCGTGCGAACTGCTCCAGGATGACGACCTGTCGCAGAGCATCGATCAATGGCTGTCGGAACTGACCGACAAGCAGCGCGAGGTGGTGGTACGTCGCTTCGGCCTGCGCGGTCATGAGAGCAGTACGCTGGAAGATGTAGGCCTGGAGATCGGTCTGACCCGGGAACGGGTGCGGCAGATCCAGGTGGAAGGCCTCAAACGCCTGCGTGAAATCCTTGAGAAGAACGGGTTGTCGAGCGAGTCGCTGTTTCAATAAGCGCCTGCACGACCGCCCGCAAAAAGCCCCGACTGGTTCGGGGCTTTTTATTGCCTGCATAAAACACGGTCGATCGTGCGCAGGTGCCGGATGAACGAGATGTAGTCTCGCTCTGTAAGCCAATGCTTACTGTTTCGTAAGTGTTCGATATTTTTACAGTGTGGCGGACGGCTATTCCGCTTGCTGATTTTACGTAAGTAATTGATAGGAAAACATATTTCTGATTATTAAAACCCCGTGACAATAACTTCTGGCGCTCGAGGCCGATTGTCCCGTTCTGGAAAATCATTAGTATCTGAATTGTGTCGACGGACAGACACGCCCTTCACGGAGGAGGGGGAACGGACATCGCAGGACGTGATTCATCAGGACGATGAAAGGGAATACAGGGAATAGGGAAAAAATGTGGGCGGGTCATACCGCCCCTTTTTTTGCCTGCAGAAAAGCAAAAAGGCCCGCGAGGGGCCTTTTCTTTCGAGCGCGGGGCAGATCAGCGTTCGAGAAGTGCGATCTTGTTCGGCTTGCCGTCCCACTCTTCAGCGTCGGGCAACGAATCTTTCTTCTCGGTGATATTCGGCCAGATCTCAGCCAGCTCAACGTTGAGCTGAATGAAGTTTTCCATGCCGGCCGGGATTTCATCTTCCGAGAAGATGGCCACAGCAGGGCATTCTGGTTCGCACAGTGCGCAGTCGATGCACTCGTCCGGGTGAATCACCAGGAAGTTCGGGCCTTCGTAAAAGCAGTCCACCGGACACACTTCTACGCAGTCGGTGTACTTGCACTTGATGCAGTTGTCGGTGACGACGAAGGTCATTTCTAATTTTCTCCTCAGGCGGCGGCAGCGTTGCCCCTTCACGGTTGGGGTCGCCAGGTTCGGGAGCGATACCTGCTGGCCAGGCTATGAGCCAGCAGCATCCCGAACCGCGCGAGATTCTAACAGCTTGAAGCGATTTGCGTTATATCCGCTTCTTCAGTGCTTATATCCGGCTCTTCAGTGCATAGAGCATTTCGAGCGCGCGGCGCGGGGTCATGTCATCCAGGTCGACTTTCGCCAGTTCATCCAGCACCGGGTGCGGCAGGCTGGCGAACATATCGCTTTGCTGCGGCGCAGCGGGTTTGCCTTTGGCTGCCGGTTTCGGCGCCTCATGGGGCAGCGCGGTGTCTTCCAGGCGACTCAGATGCTCACGGGCGCGGACGATCACTTCGCTCGGCACGCCGGCCAGTTGCGCCACGGCGAGGCCATAACTCTGGCTGGCTGGTCCCGGCAGCACGTGGTGCAGGAACACGATGCGCTCGTTGTGCTCGGTGGCATTGAGATGCACGTTGGCCACCAAGGGTTCGGCCTCCGGCAGCACGGTCAGTTCAAAATAGTGCGTCGCGAACAGCGTATACGCACGCAGGTGCGCCAGACGTTCAGCCGCAGCCCAGGCCAGCGACAGACCATCGAAGGTGCTGGTGCCGCGACCGACTTCGTCCATCAGTACCAGGCTGCGTTCGGTGGCGTTGTGCAGAATGTTGGCGGTTTCACTCATCTCGACCATGAAGGTCGAACGGCCGCCGGCGAGGTCATCGCTCGAGCCGATGCGGGTGAAGATGCGGTCGACCAGTGACAATTCGCAACTGGCCGCCGGCACGAAGCTGCCAATATGCGCCAGCAGTACGATCAGTGCGGTCTGGCGCATGTAGGTGGATTTACCGCCCATGTTCGGGCCGGTGATCACCAGCATGCGCGTGTTGTCGTCCAGGCTCAGGTCGTTGGCCACGAACGGCGTGGTCAGCACTTGCTCGACCACCGGATGACGACCCTGAGTAATGCGCATGCACGGCTCGCTGACGAAGCGCGGGCAGTTCAGGTCGAGGTTCAGTGCGCGTTCGGCGAGGTTGCTCAGCACGTCCAGTTCGGCCAACGCGCCTGCAGTGTCCTGCAGCGGCGGCAACTGGCTGATCAGGTCTTCGAGCAAGGCTTCGTAGAGCATTTTTTCACGCGCAAGGGCACGGCTCTTGGCGGACAGTGCCTTGTCTTCGAACTCTTTCAGCTCAGGGGTGATGAAGCGCTCGGCGCCTTTCAGGGTCTGGCGGCGGATATAGTCCGCTGGCGCCGACTCGGCCTGCTTGCTCGGCAGTTCGATGAAATAGCCATGAATGCGGTTATAGCCAACTTTCAGATTGGCCAGGCCGGTGCGGGCTTTTTCCCGGGCTTCAAGATCGATCAGGAACTGACCGGCGTTTTCGCTCAGCGATTGCAACTCGTCCAGTTCACTGTCGTAACCGGTTTTCAACACGCCGCCGTCGCGGATCACCGCGGGCGGGTTGTCGATGATGGCTTTCTCCAGCAACGCCGCCAGTTCCGGGTAGGTACTGGTAATCGTCGCCAGACTCTGCAGGTGCGGCGCCTCCAGATCGGTCATCGCCGCTTGCAGTTCCGGCAGTGCACCCAGCGCATCACGCATACGCGCAAGGTCACGCGGGCGCGCATTGCGCAGGCCGATCCGCGCGAGAATGCGCTCGATGTCACCGATTTCCTTGAGCTGCGGTTGCAGCTTTTCGAAGCGATAGCGATCAAGCAGGCAAGTGATCGAAGTCTGGCGCGCCAGCAACACGGTCAGATCGCGCAGCGGGCGGTTCAGCCAGCGGGTCAGCAAACGGCTGCCCATGGCGGTCTGGCAACGATCGACCACCGATTGCAGGGTGTTGTCGCGACCGCCGGCGAGATTGGTATCGAGTTCCAGGTTACGTCGGCTCGCACCGTCGAGTACCACCGTGTCATCCAGCCGTTCGTGGCGCAGGCTGCGCAAGTGGGGCAGGGCAGTGCGCTGGGTTTCCTTGGCGTACGCCAGAAGGCAGCCAGCGGCGCCGATGGCCAGCGTCAGGTTCTCGCAGCCGAAGCCTTTCAGATCCTGGGTGGAAAACTGCTGGCAAAGGCTTTTCAGCGCCGAGTCGCGCTCGAAATCCCACGGCGCACGACGGCGCACGCCACGGCGTTTTTCCGCCGGCAGGTCTTTCGGCCAGTCATCCGGGATCAGCAGCTCAACCGGATTGACCCGCTCCAGTTCCGCCAGCAGGTTTTCCCAGCCCTTGATTTCCAGCACGGTGAAATTGCCGCTGGTGATATCCAGTACCGCCAGACCGAACAGGCGCTCGTCACCCAGTACCGCCGCGATGAGGTTGTCACGGCGCTCATCGAGCAACGCTTCGTCGCTGACCGTTCCCGGTGTGATGATCCGCACCACCTGACGCTCGACCGGGCCTTTGCTGGTCGCCGGGTCGCCGACCTGCTCACAGATCACCACCGACTCGCCAAGCTTGACCAGCTTCGCCAGATAACCTTCCGCCGCATGGTAAGGAATACCGCACATCGGAATCGCCTGACCCGCCGATTGCCCGCGCGCCGTCAGAGTGATGTCGAGCAGCTTCGCCGCCTTCTTCGCGTCCTCATAGAAGATCTCGTAGAAGTCGCCCATGCGGTAGAACATCAGCTGATCCGGGTGCTGATTCTTCAGGCGCCAGTACTGCTGCATCATCGGAGTGTGGGAGGACAGGTCGGAGACGGCTTTATTCATCGGATTGTCAGGCAACTCATTAGAAGATGTAGGGCAAAAGCGCGGCATCGGCCGGGCGTTTCCGCGATGGACGCAAGGTTACCATGGGCGCTCAATCGGACGCAGGCATCGCGGTCGATTGGCGGGTTTGTTCATCGAAATCTTGCTTTATGCATGTTCTATGCAAAACAGCATTTGTCTTCCCAAAAAACTTCAAGCACTATGCGCGTTATGCAAAAACGCAACGTAGCCTCCGTCTTAAGAGCACTGCTCGATCAGCACGGGATCTCCCCCACGGAGCTCCACCGTCGCACCGGCGTGCCTCAATCCACACTCTCGCGGATTCTCAGCGGGAAGATCGTCGACCCTTCGGATAAACATATTTCGAAAATCGCCGAATACTTCGCCGTGAGCACCGATCAGCTGCGCGGGCGCGCGGACGTCGCAGCGACGGCCGGCGGCGGGCGTGATGAGGTGCATGCGGAACTCAAGGACATAAGCCTGTGGGACGACGACACCCCTGTCGATGACGACGAGGTGTCGGTGCCCTTTCTTCGCGAGGTTGAATTGGCTGCTGGATCAGGAAGATTCGTCATCGAAGAGAGCGAACGCTCTAGTCTGCGCTTCGGCAAGCGCAGCCTGCGCCATAACGGTGTGCAGTTCGATCAGGCCAAATGCGTGACCGTACGTGGCAACAGCATGTTGCCGGTGCTGCGTGATGGCGCCACCGTCGGTGTGAACGCGGGCAAGTGCGGCATTGGCGACATCATCGATGGCGACCTTTATGCGATCAACCACAACGGTCAGTTGCGAGTGAAACAGCTCTACCGTCTGCCCACCGGCATCCGTCTGCGCAGCTTCAATCGCGACGAGCACCCGGACGAGGACTACAGCTTCCAGGAAATCCAGGAAGAGCAGATCGTCATCCTTGGCCACGTCTTCTGGTGGGGCATGTATGCCCGTTAGGCCCATGACTTTCAGATAAACCCGCCCTCGGCGGGTTTTTTTTCGCCTGGACGAAACCGACAAACCCTTTGATAGCGGGGCTTTCATGCATTCGCGCATTTCTTGTGCATAAATAAATGCATTTACGCATTGACTGTATATGCATCCATGCATATTCTTGCCACCAAGCCGCTCGACAAAGCGGCTGGCAAGACAAGCTCTTTAGTTCCACAAGAACAGGCAGCGATGAACCGGCCTCAACGGTTCAGAGGGTTGGCAACTGACCCGGGTGTGCAGCGTAAAGCACCAGAAGCAGTTATCCGGCGGGCAGGGACCGCGGTCGGAAAAACAATCTGAATGGACTCGTACCGCGCCAGTAGCGCCGAAAAGTCAGCTTCCTTCATGACTACAGGATTTGAAGGAAGGCGAAGGAGCGCATTACTGAAAAGCCTGGCGTGCAAGCGCCGGGCTTTTTGGAATGCCTGCCGAATCAAACGCGACATCCCTTGAAAAAACACAGAACGAGGAATACCCATGAGTCTCTATGCATTGGTTGAATACAACAGAGTCGTCCAGCTAAAAGAAAGTGAAGTCATCCCCGAAGCGCCTGCTTCGCCAACCTCCACCTGGGTTGATGTTACCGGCAGCACGGATATACGGGTGGGCTGGGGGGCGACGTTCAACGGCATCTGGACCTTCTCGGCACCCACCGATGAAGAGCTGCGAAACGAAGCCGAACAACAAAAATGGCAACTTCTGAATGTCGCCGCCAATTGGCTGTTGATGAACTCATTGCAGTTCAAGGTTGATCTGGCCGTGGCTAGCGCAGAAGAACAAGCCCGATTGCTGGCTCACAAGCAGTACTGCATTGCGCTCAGCGACATCGATAAGCAGTCGGGTTACCCGACAAACATCATGTGGCCGGTTGCTCCTTACTGACGTATGCAGTCTGCCGTGAAAAAGCAGACCCATCGCTCAGCCTGGCGCCCTGAGTCAGACGAGCCAAGACACTTTTCCAAACCTGATCACGGATGAAAAACAAATGCTGAACAAGAAAATCGCTGCGCTTCTCGCTACCTTAGCACTGCTCGGCAGTGCCAACGCACTGGCAGCCAATCTGCTTGTGAACGGCAGTTTCGAACAGTCAAGCTGCGGCGCCGGCTGCATTCTGGACACACCGGCAAAAGCCGATGCCATTACAGGCTGGACTACCTTTTTGTCGGGGGCCGAATACTTCAATATGCCCAATGCGATCGGCGGCTCTGTTGCAGCAGATGGCGTCATGATTGTAGATCTTGCCAACTACGTTTACGGCAATGGCGGCGGGATCCAGCAAAACTTTGCAACCACCGCAGGCGCTAAATATCGTCTGACCTTCAGCGCGGGTAACTCTCGGTTTGCCAGTCGTGCCGGGGATGGTGTCGTTCAGGTAAAAGTGGCTGGTCAAACAGCGACCTTCAATACGCCGACAGCGAAAGGTGTTGCCGTTGAGTGGGCCACCATTACCTACGATTTCACCGCAACCACCGCGCAGACCACGCTGGCATTTTCCAATGAACAAAACCCGAATGCCTACTTCGCCTTCATCGACAATGTCGTCGTCGAAAGGCTTTGAGCTTCGAGCAACGGGCGTTTCGGTGTCCTCTCAAAATTTGGCGGTGGCATCTGTGCGGTGTCGCCTCCCATCCTGCTCACATCAACACATCCAGGAGGCGTGACATGACAAACGAGCAACAAGCGTTGGCGGACATGCCGATCTGGCTGGTCATCCTCCTGGCCGTCGTCGGCGGGGTGTCCGGCGAAATGTGGCGCGCGGACAAGGAAGGTGCACGCGGCTGGTCATTGCTGCGGCGCCTGGCCTTGCGCTCCGGCGCCTGCATGATCTGCGGCGTGTCGGCGATCATGCTGTTGTATGCCGCAGGACTGTCCATATGGGCCGCCGGCGCATTCGGCTGCCTGACCGCCATGGCCGGTGCCGACGTCGCCATCGGCCTGTACGAACGCTGGGCCGCCAAGCGCATCGGCGTCTGCGAAGTGCCACCGCGCGATTCACAGTAACCCCACACTTTTTGACTCGCTGCACGCCGTGCGGCGGGTTTTCGCGTGGACATTCGAAAAGGAGGTCATGCATGCCCACCCCGATCCAGCAGCCTTCGCAGCTATACACGGCGATGGCAACAACCTTGCGCAACAGCGTCGGCCTCAACGTGCAGGTCGGCCATCAGGAAGATTTCAGCGCACCTGGCGAACAGGCCTGGGTGTTGATCGATTTTGACCGCAATGCACCGGGCGTTCGTGCTGCCGATGGACGTATCGCCCATGTGCTGACGCTGTCGCTGCAAGTCATCCCGGCGCTTGCAGCCAGTGCCTTCGCTGCCTGCGATCTGATCGCCGTGCTGAAAAATCTGATCACCGACAATCGCTGGGGGCTGCCCGGCGATCAGTGTGATCTGCCGATGAATATCGACGGCCTGCCGTCCATGTTCGGCCAGCAATACAAGGCCTGGACGCTGACATTCGAGCAGACGCTTTATCTCGGCCCGACGTTGCTTGACGATCCGCTGGGCATTCCGAAATTCGCCCGTACATGGGAGGTCAGCAACATTGACGACCCCGACCAATACACCGCGCTGGAGGCCTGAGCGATGTTCGATGCACTACTGCGTATGCAACTGGGCCCGATCATCGAGCGCCTGGCGGAAATGGAAGCAGACATCGACGACCTGCACCGCCGCGCCGAGAGTTTCTGTCGGATCGGCCTCTGTCAGAGCGTCGATGCCGCCAGCAATACCTGCACGGTCAGCCACGGCGGTTTGCTCACTCCGGCGATCAAGTTTTTCAACCCCAGCGCTGGTGCACAAAGCGAATCGCGGATTCCGTCGGTGGGCGAGCAATGCCTGCTGTTCAACTACGGCAGCGGCGAAAGCGGTGCGCAGACAGTGGCCTTGTTTGGCTTGAACAGTGACCGCTTTCCACCCGTCGCCACGGTGCCGACGCTGACCCGTCGAGTGCACCAGGACGGCAGCGAAAGCGGCTACGACGACGCCACTCACACCTTGCACTGGCAAAACGGCCCGGCCGCGTTCAACGGTTCTCGCGACTCGCTTGAACTCAGCATCGGCCCAGCGCGACTGGCGCTGACGCCACAACTGATCACCCTGCAACTGGGCGCCGTCGGCGTGACCATCGACGCCTCGGGCGTGCACTTCAGCGGTCCGCTGGTCGACCACCAGGGCCGCGTCATCAGCCCCTGATTTCAAGAGCTTCCCATGATCGGAATCCATAGAGACAGCGGGGCCACGGTCGACGACTGGCTGCAATTTGTGCAGCGCGCGACCCGAGCCCTGACCACACCGCTGGGCACCCGGCAAAAACGGCCTTTATACGGTTCGCTGATCCCCGCGCTGCTGGGGCAGAACCTCGGCGATGACATCCTGCTGCTTGCGCAGAGCCACGCAGCGCAAGCGTTCTATAACGCACAGAACGGCATTGGCGATTTTCAACCGCAAGTGATCGTCGCCAGCCGTCAGGGCGCCGGTCTGCTCCTGCGTTTCGCCGGCACATGGAAAAACCGCCAACAAACCTTCGAGGTCGTGACATGAGCATGTTGATTCCCGGCCAGAACCAACTGGCTGAACCGGCGCTGATCAAGGTCGATGGCTTCGAGGACCTGCTTGCCGAGTTCAAGGCCTTCGTCGTCGACTACGTCGCGGCGCGCTCGCCAGACAGCGCGGCGAAACTGCACACCAGCCTGGAGAACGAAAGCGAGTTGCTGACCCTCGCCCTCGAAGCGTTCTGCGTACGGTTGCAAACCCACGAACGTAAATACAACGCCCGTATCAAGCAGATGCTGGCGTGGTGGGCGACCGGTAGCAATCTTGATGCGCGGCTGGCGGACATGGGGCTTGAGCGGCAGTTGCTCGATCCCGGCGACCCGGCGGCATTCCCACCGGTGCCGGCGATTTATGAAAGCGACGACGATGCCCGTCTGCGCTATTACCTGGCACCCCACGCTCCGGCGGCGGGCTCGCGCATGCAGTATCGGCGCGAGGTGTTCACCCTCGGCGAGCGGCCCACGGTGAAAGTCGAATCCAGCGATGCCGGCGTGGTCAATGTCACGTACACGTTCAACCCGGACGGTCTCGCGGCGCAAATCAAGGATGGCAACGGTCGGCGCACCGCACCGGGCGAAGTGCAGGTTACGGTACTTGCACGAGAAGGCGATGGCACGCCTTCCGCCGCCTTGCTTGAGGGCGTTCGTGCGCATTTTGCGCGGCCGGATGTGCGACCGGAAACCGACCTCGTCACCGTCAAGGGCGCCGACATTCAGCGCTACAAAATACGCGTCGTCGCGAGAATCAATTCCGGCCCTGATTCGGGCCTGACCAAGGTCGCCGCTGAACAACAATTGCAGGCTTACGCCGACAGTTGTCATCGACTCGAAGGCCGGGTCGATCCGAGCTGGATCGACTACACGCTGCACAGCGCCGGCGCCGTGCAACTGCAGATTCTCGAGCCGCTGACGCCGATCGTCACCACCGCGTTTCAGGCGCCGTACTGCACGGCGGTCGAAGTCGAGGTGCTGACCTTATGAGTGAAGCAACTCAACGTCCGACACTGCTGCCGGCCAACAGCTCAGCCCTTGAGCGCGGGCTCGATCTGGGCTTCGGCGCCTTGCTCGATCGCATCGCGCCGCCGTTTCCCGAACTGATGAACCCCAGCACCACCCCGGTGGCTTTCCTGCCGTACCTGGCGGCCGATCGCGGCGTCGCCGAATGGAGCAGCGATGCGCCGGAAGCGGAAAAACGCCTGACCGTCGAACTGGCCTGGCCCACCGCACGCCAGGCCGGCACTCGCAAGGCGCTGGAAAACGCCGCCAAGGGTTTGCAACTGCGCCCGGAAATCCGCGCCTGGTACGAACAGACTCCACCCGGCGCGCCCTACAGCTTTTCCGTGCGTGCTTTTACTGAACAACCCTACAGCGAAGCCATTGACGCCCGTCTCGACCGACGCCTGGCCGATGCCAAAAGCGAACGGGACATTCTCTCGGTGTCGGTGGGCTTGAGCGCGTTCGGCAATCACGTCATCGGCGCCGCGACGTTCTGCGGCGAGCTGACCACGGTTTATCCGGTGTTCATCGAAGGCCTGGAAACTTCTGGCGAGGCGTTCATGGCCGCCGCTTTGTACACCGTCGAAACATCCACTATTTATCCTCAGGGGGCCTGAATGGCTGACTATTACACCCTGCTCACCAACGCAGGGATTGCCTACGAAACGGCGTGCAAGGCCGCGGGTGTGCCAATCAAGTTGACGCAGATTTCCGTCGGCGACGGCGGCGAGGGCGGGGTATACAACCCGGCCGCAACCGCCACCGCGCTGAAACGCGAAGTCTGGCGCGGACCGCTCAATGCACTGTTCCAGGACGAGAAAAATCCGAGCTGGCTGCTCGCCGAAGTGACCATTCCGCCGGATGTCGGCGGCTGGTATGTACGCGAAGCCGGGCTGTGGACCGATACCGGTATTCTCTACGCCATCGTCAAATACCCGGAGTCGTTCAAACCGGTGCTGGCGACGTCGGGCTCGGGCAAGGAGTTTTACATCCGCTCGATTTTCGAGACGAGCAATGCGTCGCTGGTGACCTTGTTGATTGATGACACTGTGGTCAAGGCCACGCGTGCCTGGGTCATGAGTTATCTGGCCGAAGAACTCGGCAAGCTCGATGGCAAACAATCGGTGCGTGCTGCCGCCACTGGCAACGTCGTGTTGAACGGCGCACAACAGATTGATGGTGTGGCGGTGATCGCTGGCGACCGTGTATTGCTGCCGAGCCAGACCTTGGCCAAGGACAACGGCCTGTGGATCGTTGCCAACGGCGACTGGCAGCGCGCGACTGATGCCAACAGCAGCGCCAAAATCACGCCGGCCCTGACGGTGATGGTCGAGGAGGGCACGGCGAACGGTGATTCGCTGTGGCACCTGACTACCAACGCGCCGATCACCCTCGGCACCACGGCGCTGACCTTCAAGATGCTGGCCGGGCGTACCGGGATTGCTGCCGGGACTTATAAAAGTCTCACCGTCGATGAATATGGTCGCGCAACGGCCGGTGCCAATCCAGAAACGCTGGCCGGTTTCGGTATCAAGGATTCGTACACCAAGGCTGAAGTTGAAGCGCTGATTGCCAAGGCCTCGGCGTTGCCGGTGGGGTCGATTGTGGCGTTCCCTGTCGATGCCCCGCCACCGGGGTTTCTGGAGCTGGATAACAGCGTCAAGAGCAGCGCGACTTACCCGGACTTGAGCGCTTATCTGGGCGGCAAGTTCAACAAGGGTGATGAGGGGGTTGGTAATTTCCGGCTGCCTGAAGCGCGAGGGGAGTTTTTGCGGGGTTGGGATCATGGGCGGGGGGTGGATGCCGGTCGCCAGCTTGGTACGGCCCAACTCGATGCCATGCAGCGTCTCACTGGTGCAATATCTGCAGCAGACTCTACTGGTATGGGCCAAATTCTCAACGGTGTATACGGCGGGTCGAAATCCGGAGTGTCGAAGGGTGTGAATGCTGCGCCCGACGCCTACACCTCCATAGATTTTGACAACGCGCGACAAGCCCGGACATCGGCAGAAAACCGCCCACGCAACGTCTCCGTCATGTGGTGCATCAAAGCCTGGAATGCCCCGGTCAATCAGGGAAACATCGACGTAGCGGCGCTGGTCAAGGAAGTTTCACGGCTTGGATCTGCCGTACCGGTCGGCGCTGTGATGGCCTTTCCTACAGGTATTGTTCCGCCGGGTTTTCTGGAACTTGATGGCAGTGCGCAGAGCACTGCGACTTATCCGGATCTGGCTGCTTACCTCGGTACGAAATTCAATAAAGGCGACGAGGGCGCAGGCAACTTCCGGTTACCGGACAGCCGTGGCGAGTTTTTGCGAGGATGGGATCATGAGCGAGGCGTAGACGCCGGTCGTGTGATTGGCTCAACTCAAAAGGGCACGGTGACTACGTTTGACAGTAACCCTAATCCGAACCTGACGGTTGAGGTTATACAGGCATCGGTGGCGGCTGCTCAGGCTGACGTATTCCTGGCCACCGATTATCCGGGCGTGGCCAGGACGTATACGACTTCCGGGGTTGTGACCTCGTCAATCCTGGCTGATGGCGGTGTTGTAAGACCGCGCAACTTGGCTGTCATGTGGTGCATCAAAGCCTGGAACGCACCGATCAATCAGGGAAACATTGATATCGCTGCGTTGGCAGGAGAAGTTAAAACCTTGCGGCTTAATGGGCCAGCGGTCGGTGAAACTCGTAATTTGCGACTCTCGCTATCAACTGCGTCTTCAGTTGCCTCTCTCACAGCTGATTACGTGATTGTTGAACAGCCGGGAACCGCAAACTATAAATTGACGAACGTCAATTTATCGATTGACCTTACGGTCGTGGGTGCTGGCGGCATGGATGTTGGGCCTTCGCCGGCTAGCGGTAGTGTTGGAATTTACGTTATATACAATCCGGAAACGAAAACTTCAAAACTGATAGGGGTGAATGCTACCTCGGTTTCGATTCCGGAAATTTATACTGGAAACAATCTGCCGTCTGGTTATACGGCAAGTGCGCTAATTAGCGTTTGGCAAACCAATGCAAATAGATTGCTGGTAGCTGGTAGCCAGTTTCAGCGACAGATATCCATCGCCAGGATGCCTGTTGTATCAAATGGTACTGCCTTAACCTGGACCCCCGTTTCGCTGGTTTCCGTCGTTCCAAAAAACACTAAGTCTGTGGGTGGGTACGTTCATTACATCGGAAGCACTACAAATGCAGGGGGAGGTTATCTCGGGCTTGCTTCAGATGCATTGGGGGTCGGTCTTAAGGCGTTTGGAATTGGAGGCACACCCGGTCTAGGGGTCCTTGGTTCGTTCTCCGACTTGACTGTGACAACACCGCAAACGATTTTTTACGTCCTGGATGCAATCCTTTCACAGGCCAACTCCGTGCATATTTCCCAATACACGTTTTGAGGAGTTATCAATGTTAAGAGCGTACTCAAACAATGGAGCGACTTTTCGGTGTGTCGCTCCGGACTGGCCATTAGCAGATGATGAAGTTCTCTTTGATCATGAGCCTGATGAAAATGAATTGGAGAACGCTTTTGGTTACGCCCGAGGAGAGTTATCCAAGAAACGTCTGTTGCGCTTGATCGCTGAACAGCGATTCCGTCGAGAAGTGTCGGGAATAGTGGTTGACGGTATGGTTGTTGAAACCTCCCGGGAAAGTCAGGCGCTGATCGCTGGGATGGCTATATCAGCAATGCTCGATTCTGAATATAAATGTAATTACAAGGCTGTCACCGGATTCGTTGAGTTGGTCTCCTCGCAAATTCTTGGTATTGCGACGGCTGTACGTTCATATGTTCAAGCCTGTTTCAATCAGGAGAAAGCACTGCTGGAGAAAGTTGCCAGTGGTACCTACACAGACGAAATGCTCGAAGAAGGCTGGCCCGACACTTCGGCGACCGAGTCAGTCGACGCACTTCAATAAACGCCCCTGCGCAGGGGCGTTTTCTTGTCCGCGTAAAAACATACAAACCCCGCCAAGCCCCTCCCTAGAGGGGCTTTCCCGTTTATGGAGAAACGAAAAATGGCAAACCGCCAAACCTACACCGTGCTCGTCCCGTTCCCCACAGGTCGTGGGCACTGGTCGAGCGTCGGTCAAGAGCTGGATCTGCTCGACGTCGAGGCCAGTGCCTTGCACAGCGCCGGGCGTCTGCAACTGAAAACATCTTCCACCCAGGCCAAAAAGGCCGCTGCCAAGAAGGCTGACTGAACATGGCTGAGGTTTTGAACTTCGAGCACAACGGCATTACCGTCAATGCCACCGAATCCCCCGAGGCCATGGGTGGCCTGGGTGACAACGTCATCGGTCTGGTCGGCACCGCGCCGAATGCCGATCCGCTGATTCCGCGTAACGCACCGTTCCGCATCAACAGTTTCACCACCCATGCGCTGCTCGATCCGAGCGGTGCGGAAGAGGGCACGCTGTACCACGCGGTCTACCAGATCCTCAAAGTGGTCAAGGTGCCGGTCTACGTGGTGATCGTCGAAGCGGGCGCGACCCCGGCCGATACGGTCAACGCGGTGATTGGCGGTGTCGAGCCGGCCACTGGCCGCAAACTCGGTCTGGCTGCATTGGGGAGCGTTCCGGAAGACCTGACCATCATCGGCGCGCCGGGCTTCACCGGCAGCAAAGCGGTGGCCGGTGAATTCGCCTCGTTCGGCAAGCGCATCAAGGCCCGTGTGGTACTGGACGGCAAAGACGTTTCGGTGGCCGATCAGGTGCTGTACAGCCAGGAACTCGGCGGCGCCGATCTCGGTTTCGACCGTTGCCTGGTGGTGCACAACATGCCTGCCGTGTACTCGAAAGCGGCGAAGAAAAACGTCTTCCTCGCCCCGTCCAGCCTGGCGATCGCTGCGCTGGCCAAGGTCAAGCAGTGGGAGAGCCCGGGCAATCAGGTGACCTTCGCCGAAGACGTCTCGCGGGTTGTCGAATACAACATCCTCGACACCTCCACCGAAGGCGATCTGCTCAACCGCTACGGCGTCAGCTATTACGCGCGCACCGTGCTGGGTGGCTTCTCGCTGCTGGGCAACCGCTCGATCACCGGCAAGTTCATCAGCTACGTCGGTCTCGAAGATGCGATCAGCCGCAAGCTGGTCAAGGCCGGCCAGAAAGCCATGGCCAAGAACCTCACCAAGTCGTTCATGGACCAGGAGGTCAAGCGCATCAACGACTGGCTGCAGACTCTGGTTGCCGACGAAACCATTCCTGGCGGCAGCGTCTATCTGCACCCGGAACTCAATAGCGTCGAGAAGTACAAGAACGGCACCTGGTACGTGGTCATCGACTACGGCCGTTACGCGCCGAACGAACACATGGTTTATCAACTCAACGCCCGCGATGAAATCATCGAGCAGTTCCTGGAGGACGTTCTCTAATGTTTACCAACCGTAATCGCCAGGCCATCGCGGCCACCCTGCAAGGCTTGCCGCTGTCGGCGACCGTAGAGGAATTCACCCCGCCGAAAATCGAATTCGACATGGAAGAAATGCGCGGCGGGCGTTTTATCGTTGAAGAGATGGCCAAGGGCGGCAAGGCGCTCAACGCCAAGCTGACCCTGCAAGGCCTCGGCACCGAAGTGATGCTCGCACTGGGTGTGAAGCTGGGCGACGACATCCTGCTGAACGTGCGTGAAGCCGGTCAGGATCAGGACGGCAACACCTGGTTCACTTACCACACCGTGGGCGGTCAGCTGAAATCCCTCGAAGAAACCGCAGTGAAGATGGGCGAAAAACCCAAAACCAATCTGGAGCTGTCCTGCCGCACCTACAACCGCCTGGAAAACGGCGTACCGGTGATCGACATCGACGTGCGCACGCAGAAGTTCGTGCTCAACGGCGTCGACATCCTTGGGGACGCGCGGCGTGCGGTGCTGATGCCGTAATCCCGGCAGCACACCACACACACAAAACCTGTGGGAGCGGGCTTGCCCGCGATAGCGGTGGGTCAATCAACCCAATGTTGGAAGTGACGCCTCATCGCGGGCAAGCCCGCTCCCACAAAGGATTTCAATAATTCCCAAAGAATCACCAAGGAATTCATACATGTCGTGGATGCCACCCCAACATGAGCTGCTGTCGCCGATCACTGGCGAGGACGGTTCGCAAATCGAAACCCTGCAGCTCAAACCGCTGTTCTACGCCGCACAGAAAGAAGCACTGGAACGCGCCGGCGATGACGAGGACGACCAGTTTTTTGAACTGGCACTGCTCGCCACCGGCCTGTCGGTTAAGGAACTCGACCAGCTCAAGCGCCCGGATTACGTGAGCATTGCGCAGTACGTTCACGAGATGTCGACGCGCCCTGCGTCGTTCTTTCTGAAGCAGGTCGAAGACGCCGAAAAATCTGACGACCCTGATCAAGTGCAACTGCTGCAACCGCTCGCCATCACCGGCCGTACCGTGACCTCGCTGAGCCTGGAAATGCCCGCGCTGCGCGCCACCAAAGTGATGAAGAAACTGAAAACGGCCAAGGAACGCGCCGAATTCATCACCGCCCATTGCACCGGCCTGATGATCCCCGATCTGGCCCATCTGAGCGTGCCGGACTGGACGCAATTGCAGGTGCGCATCGACGATTTTTTAAACCAGCCGGCGGCCTACTTTCGGAACGCGACATCGAAGTAATCCTCGATATCGTCCCGCTCATTTACCCGGTAAGTGAAGCGGAGATTCTGGAATGGGACGCCGAAAAGGCGTTGCGCCGCTACGACATAGCGATCACTCGCCTTGGCGTGAAACAGGAGTAGAGCGGCATGGCAGAGAACAAGTTTGCGCTCACCTACGTCGGTGAGGGCGGCCTTACAACAAGCGGATCCACGCTAGGCGATAACCTCGTCAAACCTGTGCAGGATTTGACCCTGGCACTGGCATTGGCAAGCGTGGACATCCGTCTGCTGACCCAAGAGCAGATCAAATTGCGCGAACTGCTGGTGAGCCAGCAATCGCTATTCAAAGTCGTGGCGGCGGCCCCGTCTGCCAATAGCGAGGCGAAGTCAAAACTCAAGGCAGAAGTCGAGCAGCGCTCACCACCTAAAGCCATGCAAGCGGCGATGGCGCAGCAGACCGCTTTGTCTGAGCTCAATCGAGTGGTGAAACTGGATAAAGACCAGCTCGCGGCGCTATCACAAGAAACCTTGAGAATGGCCAGCGAAAAACCGGTTGCTCCCAGTGGCGCAACCGGTGTGGATTTATTGCAGGTGCAACTGGCAGCCGCCAGATCCGGGGTGGGTGAAGGTCTTGAGCCCGAGCGCAAAGCTGCCGCCTTGACCGAATTCGCTCGCGACGCGGCGATCAACGCTTCGGCGTTCGGCGTTTATGTGAAAACAGCCAGTGAGATGATGTTGGCCTGGCAGTCAGCGATGAATCTTGATCGCGGCAAAAGCCAACGCCTGGCCGATGCGACCAACTATCTGGGACATAGCACGCTGGACGCAAAATCTGCGGATATCGGCTCAGTCGTGCAAAGTGTGGGTGAAAAAGCTGTCGCTGGCGGGCTTGCGCCGGAGCAGGTCGCTGCATTGGCCGCAGCGTTTTTGAACAGTGGTGTCGACAAATCCGCAGCGGGTGCCGGGCTCAACAGTTTGATGACCTTGCTTGCCAAGGCCGACACGGCCACGGATGAGCAGCGCACTGCCTGGGCTTCGCTGGGCAAAGATCTGGGGCCAGAGGCTGTCGCCACAGGCATGAAGACCGATACGTCGGCGACCATCATCAAGATCATGGAAGCCCTCAAGGACAAGAAGCCCGAAGAGAAGGAGGCGTTGACCAAAACGCTGTTCGGTGGCAACGACGCGATTCTCAAGCTGCTGAAAAAACCTGAGGATGTGACCAAGGCGTTCGGTCTGCTGACTGTAGCGAATCCACAAGCTCCAACGAAGCTCGATTACGTTGGGTCAGTCGGCAAAGACGCCGACCAGTCAGGGAGCACTTCGCAAGGGCGCTTCAATGCCTTGGATGCCAGCGGTACACGGTTGTCTACGGCCGTTGGCGGAGCATTCACCAATGTGTTCGACGGTGTAGTGTTTTCTCTGGACGCTGTCGCCAGTGGTATGGCCAGGTTTGCCGAGGAACAGCCCAAGGCGACGGCGGCTCTGCTCATGCTAGGCGGCGTGATTGCTCTATCGCGCGGCACACAGATCAAAGTCGCCACGGCCTCGCTCATTCGTGGTGCGGCGACGAAATTGCTGACGACGGCAGGAGCCGGTCCCCTGATCGATGTTCTTGATAGGTCTGTCGCCGCTGGCGATACCGACAAACCCGACAAATCCGAAAAGTCGACGAAGCCTGTAAAACGCCGCAAATCAGCCAGTCCCAAAGCCCCCGTCAAACGGTCATCCGTCGCGCCACGAAAACCTGCACAAACACGCCCGACATTGAGCAGCCGTTTCGCCGACGCCAGGGCTATGGCCAAGGGTTTCAGCAAGTCCAATGCTTTGCTGACCGTAGCTGCGGCGGCGCCTGACGTGATCAAGGGGCTGCAGGAAGGCGATAACAAAATGGTCGGCGGTGCGCTAGGTTCAGCCGGCGGCAGTCTGGCGGGTGGTTATGCAGGTGCGGTGACGGGCGCGATGATAGGCAGTTTCATTCCCATCATCGGCACGGCTGTCGGTGGTCTGGTCGGCGGTATTGTCGGCAGCACGTTGGGCAACATGGGCGGTTCGTGGCTTGGTGAAAAACTGGCACCGGCGTCCGACCGACTCGCCCCGCCGGCAGAGGTCGCCAAAGAACTGCCAAGCGCACAGACGCAAAACCAACAGGTGAGCTTTTCACCTCTGATCCAGGTCACCTGTCCGGCTCCAGACACGGCTGAACAAATCCGCACAATCATCGGACAGCAACTGAGCGGGCAATTTCACGGCCAGTTTCTGCCGTTGATGACCAACAACTCCCTCGCCACTCGCCGCGACGCAGCCCTCACCGATGGAGCCGTCACATGAAACAACAAATGGCATTGGGCAGTTTCATCTTCGGCCTCTCGCGCCAATTTGCGTATCACTCGCTGGCGCGCAAGTCCGATGGTGGCTGGACCGAGATACAGATCCTCACCAGCAAACCCAAATCCAGTCAGACCGGACAAAAACCCGAAACCCTGACCATCACCGGCAAATCGATGTACGCCGTGGCCATGGATCGGCTCGATGAGTTGCGCGCCTTGCAGGCACTGCGTGTGCCGTTGCCGCTGATCGATGGCATCGGGCGCAATTGGGGCCTGTGGCGAATCAGCAATATTTCAGAAACCCAAAGCCAGATCATCGATGACGGCACGGCGATGGTGGTCGATTGGGTCATCGAACTGGCGGAGTTCAACAATGCGTAAGGTACGAAGCGTGGCCGGTGATTCGGTGAATCTGTTGCTCTACCGCGAAACCGGACGCAGCGATGATGCCGCTGAAGAAGCCCTGTGGAAACTCAACCCGAGCCTGGCCGAACATGGCCCGGTGCTGCCCGCTGGCATCTGGGTCGTGCTGCCGGAACTCGACAGCAAACCCGCCGCGATCAAAGCGCTCACGGCCTGGGATTAAGGAGGTTGTATGGCATTGGGTTTTACCCCGGTCGTGCAGATTTATGGCGCCAACGCGGATCTTCTCAACCAGCGTCTGATCAGTTGGGAACACATTGATGCCGCCGGCATCGAGTCGGATCAACTGACCCTGACCATCGATCTGGAAGGCCTCGAAGGGCTGCCGAACCTCGGCGGGAAAATCGGCCTGCGGGTGGGTTACCTGGAAATGGAAGAGATGGTTGACAAGGGCCAGTTCAAAGTCACTCGCCTGACCCCGACGCTGTTTCCGTTTCGCTTGACCCTGGTGGCCACTGCAGCGCCTTTCAGCAAGGATGACGAGACCGGCTTCAAGCAGCGCCGCACCGCCAGTCATGGCCCGACGACGCTCGGTCAATTGTTCAGCAAACTGGTGTCGCAGCACGGCTTTTCATCGCGTGTCGCTGCGGACGTGTCGATGATCAAGATCGCCCACGTCGACCAGACCAATGAAACCGACATGGGCTTTCTGACGCGCCTGGCCAGGAAGTACAACCTGGTCGCCAAACCTTATGGCGATGCGTATGTGCTGGCGCGGCCCGGTCAGATCAAATCGATCTCGGGGCAGAAACTGCAGGATGTGACGTTGTCGGTGACCCACAACAATCGTCCCGGCGATCACGCCTTCATCAGCGCCACGCTGGAAGAGGCCGCCCGCGAACAGGCCAAGGGCTGCAAAACGTGTTTTGTCGATGCTGTTACAGGCGTTTTGCATTGGATCGAAACGGGACTCGCGCCATTCAAAACCATCCGCCAGAAGCAACCCAGTGAAGCCGACGCCATTGCCGTGGGAGAGGGCGAAGTGCGCAAGATGCTCCGGCAAAAATTCAAGCTGAAAATCACCTGCCCGGGCAACCCGCTGCTGGCCGCCGAAGGTCTGCTATTGCTCGATGGCACCTGGCCGGATTTCATGCGCGGGCGCTGGTCGATCGACAAAGTTACCGCCAGCGGCAATCGCGAAAACAGCTATCGCTGCCTGATCGATGCGAGCGGCCTCGATCCCAAGGCCGAAGACTGATCTCTCAACATCACAAATCCCTTGTAGGAGTGAGCCTGCTCGCGATTGCGGTGTGTCAGTCACCATCGATTCTGACTGTAAGTCCGCTATCGCGAGCAGGCTCACTCCTACATGAGTCCTGCGGTAACTCCCACTATTTGGAACACCCCCCATGAAGATCACCCCGATCCTCACGCAGCTGCGTGGGCAATGCCCAAGCCTTGCCAATCACATTTCGGTGGGCGTCGATCTGGCCTTGCTGCAAGGCAACGCGGATCTGCCAACACCCTCGGCCTACGTGCTGCCAATCGCCGATCTGGCCGGCAACAGCACTGCCCAAAACCTCACCAGCCAACCGATCCGCGACCGCTTCGAAATCGTCGTCGTGCTTGACGCCAGCGACGCGACAAAAGCGCTGGATCTGTTGCACGACCTGCGCGCCGAACTGTGGCGCGCACTGGTGGGTTTCAAAGTGGATTCCGACTACAGCGCCATCGTTTATGACGGCGGTGAACTGGTCTCGCTCAACAGCAGCCGCGCGTTTTATCGGCTGCGCTTTTTTGCCGAGTTCCAGCTCGGCCGCAATCTGCCAAGTCAGCCTGCGGAGAGTTGGCATGAACGCGAACTGGACGGTTTGTCGTCCTTTACCGGGGCCACCGTGCGGGTCGATGCGATCGATCCGGCCGACCCCAACCTGCAACACCCGGGCCCTGATGGGCGCGTGGAAATGACTTTCTCTGGAGACGTAACCCCATGAGCAACCGCATCACTGTGCTGCCGGCCGCCGGCCGCGTCGTACCTGACCCGGAGGCCGGCGACCTGCTGCCGCCAGAAGGCCGTGAAGTGCCCGACAGCGCCTGGTGGCGCCGCCGTCTGGCCGACGGCGACATCACCCTCAAAACCGCAACAGCCAAACCAAAGGGAGCCAAATAATGGCGATCGGATTCAGCAACATCCCGGCGGACATTCGTGTACCGCTGTTCTATGCCGAAATGGACAATTCGGCCGCCAACAGTGCGACGTCGGCCATGCGCCGTCTGATCGTCGCGCAGGTCAACGACAACGTCGCCCCGACCGAGGTCGGCAAACTGGTGCTGGTCTCCAGTGTGGCGCTGGCAAAAAGCATTGGCGGTCAAGGCTCGATGCTCGCCTCGATGTACGAAACCTTCCGCAAGGCCGACCCGATCGGTGAGATCTGGTGCCTGCCGCTGCACAACACCGAAGGCGCGATCGCCAAAGGCGTGCTGACCCTGACTGGTGCAGCCACTCAGGCCGGCGTGCTCAACCTGTATATCGCCGGCGTGCGGGTGCAGGCCACCGTGGTCAACGGTGCCACCGCCGTGCAAGCGGCCACCGCCCTGGCGCAGAAAATCAACGCCACCGCCGACCTGCCAGTCAGCGCTGCGGCCGCTGAAGGTGTAATCACCCTAAGCGCCAAATGGACCGGCGACAGTGGCAACGACATCAGCCTGCAATTCAATCGCCTGGGCAAGAGCAATGGCGAAGAAACCCCGGCCGGCCTGACCACTGCGATCACCGCCATGACCGGCGGCGCCGGCGTGCCGGATCAAGTGGCTGCGGTGGCGGCATTGGGCGACGAGCCGTTCGAATTCATCGCGCTGCCGTGGTCCGATCTGTCGACCCTCAACACCTGGCAAGCGGTCATGGATGACAGCACCGGTCGCTGGTCGTGGGCCAAGCAACTGTTCGGTCACGTCTACAGCGCCAAGCGCGGCACCGTTGGCACCCTGGTCGCCGCAGGCCAGGCGCGCAACGACCAGCACATGACCATCCAGGCGCTGGAGCCGGGCGTTCCACAACCGTTCTGGGTACAAGCGGCGGCACTGGCTGCACGCACCGCGGTGTTCATCTCGGCAGACGCCAGCCGTCCGACGCAAAGCGGCAGCCTGCCGGGTGTCGATCCGGCGCCGGCCAGCGAGCGGTTCACCCTGACCGAGCGGCAGTCGCTGCTCAACTATGGCATCGCCACCGCGTACTACGAAGGCGGTTACGTGCGCATCCAGCGCTCGATCACCACCTACCAGAAAAACGCTTACGGCCAGGCCGACAACTCCTACCTGGACAGCGAAACCATGCACCAGTCGGCGTTCATCGTGCGTCGTCTGCAAAGCGTGATCACCAGCAAATACGGTCGGCACAAACTGGCCTCCGACGGCACCCGTTTCGGCGCCGGCCAGCCGATCGTTACCCCGGCGACCATTCGTGGCGAGCTCATTGCGCAGTACGCCAAGCTCGAACTGGAAGGCCACGTCGAGAACGCTGAACTGTTCGCCGAGCACCTGATCGTCGAGCGCGACGTGCAGGACCCAAGCCGCGTGAACGTGCTGTTCCCGCCGGATTACATCAACGGTCTGCGCGTGTTCGCACTGCTCAACCAGTTCCGTCTGCAATACGACGACGCGGCCTGATCGCCGCGTTTGACCGTAAGCATTCAGCCCACCTCGGTGGGCTTTTTTATTTGAAGGGAGTAACACCATGGGTCAACTGATTGCAGGCACCTGCTACGTCAAGGTCGACGGCGCACAACTGACGATCAATGGCGGCTGCGAAGCCCCGCTGATGGCAGTCAAACGTGAAACCGTCGTGCCCGGTTTCTACAAGGAAACCGACATCGCGCCGTCGTTCAAAGTGACTGCGCTGCACACCGCCGATTTTCCGCTGAAAAAGCTGATCGAAGGCACCGACATCACCGTCACCTGCGAATTCAGCAACGGCAAAGTCTACGTACTGGCCGGTGCCTACCTGGTCGAAGAACCGGTTTCCAAGGGCGATGACGCCACCATCGAACTGAAATTCGAAGGCATCAAGGGGACCTGGCAATGAGCGGCGCCGTGAAGCTTCAGGTTGCGATCGAAGCTCACGGCGAGCCCCTGACCGAACTCGTCCTGCGCCGCCCGACGGTGCAGGAAGTGCGAGCGATCAAGGCGCTGCCGTACAAGATCGACAAGAGCGAAGAAGTCAGCCTCGACATGGACGTGGCAGCCAAATACATCGCCGTCTGCGCCGGCATTCCGCCGTCGTCGGTCAACCAGCTGGATCTGGCTGACCTCAACGCGTTGAGCTGGGCCGTTGCGAGTTTTTTCATGAGTGCGGCGTCGGCGCCATCACCGACCTGATCGCCGTCGCCTATGACCTGGCCTGGTTCTGGAAGGTTGACCCCGAACAGATGATGGCCAGGCCACTGGATGTGCTCCGCGAATCGCTGGAGCACGCGCAACGGATCAATGCGATGCAGCAGGTGCAGTGATGGCAGACGAAGAGAAGAAAACCCCGAAACCGGTGCTGATCACCGGCATCGATGAACTCTCGCCCAAACTCGGCGCCCTGCGCGTGAAGGTCGAGAGCTTCAAAAACAATCTCGAACAGACTGGCCTTGGCAAACTCGACATCAGTGGTCTGTTCAAGGGCGGCAGTGTGATTACGCCGTTCGTGGAAGGGATCAAATCGGCGGCGGCGTTCCAGGGCAAATTGAACGAAGTGAGCGACACGGCGAAAACCGTCGACCTGCCCGCCGCGCCGAAAGCCGCCGCGCAGAACATGAATGTGTTCAGTGCCTCGATGGAAAAGGTCTCGGCCTCGGTCGACGCCGCGCTGGTGCCGGCCGTCGGGGCGTTGGTGGTCGGTCTGGAACCGGTGCTGACCCAGGTCGGCAGCTTGCTCGCCGACAATCCGCAACTGGTCGAAGGCCTGGCGGCGGGAGCCATCGCCTTTTCGGCGATGCAAACCGCAGTGAGCGGCGCCACGCAGGTCTTCGACGTGATGAGCATGGTGCTCAAGACCAATCCGATCATGCTGATCGCCATGGGCATTGCCGTGGCGGCCGGTTTGATCGTGGCCAACTGGACGCCGATCAGTGCGTTCTTTACCGGGATGTGGGAGGGCATCAAGCACGTCGGGGCGCGGGCGATGGCGACTTTGCGCTCGGTGCTCGACTGGCGACCGCTGGCCGCATTGGCGGCGCTGTGGGAACCGCTCGGCGGGTTCTTTGCGGGCGTCTGGGACAAGGTCAAAGCCGTCACCGCGCCGCTGACGGATTTCCTGCAATCGGTGTTTTCCTGGTCCCCGGCCGGCATGATCATCGAAAACTGGGGGCCGCTGACCGGCCTGTTCTCAGCGATCTGGGAATTGCTCAAGGCCTTGAGTGTGCCGGTGATGACGTTTCTCAGAAACCTGTTCGACTTCTCGCCGATGCAGATGATTAGCGAGGCGTGGGGTGGTGTTGTCGCGTTCTTCGAGCCGATGTTCACGACGCTGCAGTCGGCCGTACAAAGCACCCGGGATATTTTGCGCACGCTGTTCGATTTTTTCCCGATGGACATGCTCACCAGCGCCTGGGGTGGGATTGTCGGGTTTTTCGAGCCGATCTGGGTGGCGCTGCAAACGTCGGTGCAACGGGTCAGAGGATTCTTCACCAGCCTCTTCGAGTGGTCGCCGCTGGAGCAGATCGCCCAGTACTGGCAGCCAATCGGTGAGGTCTTTTCGGCGATCTGGGGTGTTGTGCTGGCGCTGTCCGCGCCGGTCACGGATTTTCTGCACGGCCTGTTCGAGTGGAAACCTCTGGATCAGATCATCGAGAGTTGGGGGCCGGTCACCGAGTGGTTCGGCGAGTTGTGGCAGAAGCTGCAAACGGTCATCGCTCCGATCAAGGAACTGTTTGACGGCGGCTTTGCCGGTCTGATCGCCAACGTCACCGGCAAGGTTGAAACGCTGACCCAGGCGCAACGCCAGACCAACGCCGAAGGCAAGGGTGAACTCGCACCGGCGTTCTTCGGCGCCAGCCCGACGCCTGCCGGCAATGGCACCTTGCAAAGCGGCTCGTTGCAGCAGGGTTCAGGCGCGCTGATTCAACAAAGCGCAATCAACAACCGCACGCAACTCGAAGGCGGCCTGACCGTGCGCTTCGAAAATGCACCGGCGGGGTTGCGCACCGAACAACCGCAAATCAATCAACCGGGCCTGGCCGTGGCGTCGCGCATCGGCTATCGCTCGCTGTCGATGGGAGGTTCTCAATGAACTGGCGTGACCGTTTGTTGCCGGCATCCTTTCGCGGTGTCGGCTTCTGGATCGACC
This sequence comes from Pseudomonas sp. R1-1, assembly GCF_051132135.1. NCBI lineage: Bacteria > Pseudomonadati > Pseudomonadota > Gammaproteobacteria > Pseudomonadales > Pseudomonadaceae > Pseudomonas > Pseudomonas sp. R1-1. The sequence goes on along the minus strand of NZ_CP071663.1, from coordinate 4,866,085 downwards.
AGGCGAAAACCCCGGTCGGTCGCAAGGGGCAATTGCACGAATACCCGCAACGTGACCTGCCGTACTTCGAAGACCTCGGCCAACAGGCGAAAATTCACGACATCACCGCCTTCATCGTCGGCGCCGATTGCCTGGAGCAGCGCGACAAGCTGCTCAAGGCTTTAGAGGCGGGCAGTGGCGAGCTGGTACATCCGTGGCTCGGGCGCTTGCAGGTCAAGGTCGGTGAATGCGACATGACCCACACCCGTCAGGACGGCGGGCTGGTGACCTTTGCGCTGAAGTTCTATCCCGACAAACCGCTGCCGTTTCCTACCGCGACCGTCAGTACCCAGAAAGTGCTATTGGCCAAGGCTGACACGCTGCTCGGGTCGGCGGTGGCACGATTTGAACAGGCGATGACGCTGATCAAGGCTGCGCGGATCGGCATCGCCAATCTTCGCAACAGCCTGACCGGGGTTTATGAGGTGATCAAGGAACAGCTCAAACCGCTGATCGAGCAGTACCGGCAGATCACCGAACTGGTCAAGGCCGTGAAGGAGTTGCCCAAGGAAGTGGCGGCAGAGTTCAAAGGCTTGCTTGGCGATATCAAGGAGCTGAAGGCGTTCGCGAAGGAGGGCTACCGTGGCGTGATTGCCGACGTGTCGCAACAACTCGAAGCGATTCGCAAGGCCGATGCGCCGAAGATCACCACCGGCAAGGACACCAACGCAGCGGCGCAAGCCATGGCCGATCTGGTGCAGGACACGTTGTTGGTCAAAGTGGCGCAATGGGTGGCGTCGATGCCGGTTGCGAGCCCTGCGGTAAAACTCCTTTCGACCCCTTCGGTGGCGCATCAGGCGGATCAACCGGTGACCCGTCAGGAAGTGCCGGTGACCGAGGAAATGAAGGCGCTGCAGAAGGCCGTCGGAGCGGCGATTGACCCGATGCTCGACAAGGCCGATCCCAAACACCACCAGGCCATCAATGACGTGAAGGAAGCGCTGCTTGCGCATCTCAAGGCCGTGGCGTCTTCGGGGGTGCGACAGGTCAGCAAATCGTTTCAGGAAAGCTTGCCTGCACTGGTGGTGGCCTACCGGCAATTTGCCGATGCCACGCGGGTGACTGAAGTGACACAGAGCAACGCGATGAACCATCCGGGCTTTGCCCCCAACGACGTCAAAGTCTCCAGGGAGTGAGCCATGAGCGAGATGGACAACCCTGTCACGCTGACCGTCAACAACTTGGAGTACGGTGGTTGGAAAAGCGTGGAAATCAGTGCTGATCTGGAGCGCCAGTTCCGCACCTTCAAACTCGACATCACTTGGCAGTGGCCGGGGCAGACGGTGGATCAGCGGATCAAACCGGGTGACCCGTGCGAAGTGAAAATCGGCCAGGATCTGGTGCTCACCGGCTACGTGTTCAAGGCGCCGATCCGCTACGACGGCCGGCAGATCAGCCTGACCATCGAAGGCAGTTCCAGGACTCAGGATCTGGTCGATTGTGCCGCCCGTAACCTGCCCAGCCAATGGCAGCAGCAGCCATTGCTGAACATCGTTCAGGATCTGGCCAGGGAATATGGGTTGTCGGTGGTTAATGAAATCAGTGAAACCACACGCTTGACCAAACACACCATCGTGCCCGGTGAAACGGCATTTCAGTCGATCGATCGGCTGCTCTCGCTGCTGCGGGTGTTTTCCACCGACAACGAACTGGGCCAACTGGTGCTGGCCAAACCCGGCAGTGGCGGACGGGCCAGTGATGTGCTCGAGCTGGGCAAAAACATTTTGTCTGCCAATGCGCCGATGGATTACAGCCAGGTGTTCTCCGAATACCGTGTGATCGGCCAGCAAAAAGGCTCGGACAAGCAGAGCGGCGCGGCGGTCAGCGAAGTCGAATCGACGGCCGCCGACCTGACCTTCAAGCGCCGGCGCACCACGATAATCAATGAAGGCACGCAACTGACCTTTGAGTTGGCGCAGCAGCGTGCCCAATGGGAAAGCGCCACCCGCATGGGCCGGGCGCAAACCACCACTTATCAGGTGCAGGGCTGGCGGCAGGCCAACGGCGATCTGTGGCGGCACAACACGTTGGTGCGGGTGAAAGATCCGGTACTGGGGTTCGACGGCGACATGCTGATTTCCAAAGTCACCTATTCGCTGTCGACGCAGGGCTCGGTGACCACACTGCAGGTGGCACCGCCGCATACCTTCGATGCTGATCCAACGCCAGCGAAAAAACCCCAGACCTGACACCGATCCTTGTAGGAGTGAGCCTGCTCGCGATAGCGGTACACCTGACAAACAAGTGTCGACTGTCATACCGCGATCGCGAGCAGGCTCACTCCTACAGTGGATCGCGTCATTCCCACATTTTGAGAAAACCCCATGAGCCTACTGACACGCCTGCTGGCGCGCGGCACTGTCGTGCTCGCCAATTCGGCCTCCAAGCTGCAATCGCTGCAAATGCGCCTCACCGCCGGCGAAGTGAACGACGACCTCGAGCACTTCGAGCCCTACGGTTTTACCAGCCATCCACTGGCCGGCGCCGAAGGTGTCGTCACTTTCATTGGCGGTGACCGTTCCCATGCGATCGCCCTGGTCATCGCCGACCGCCGCTATCGCCTGCAATCGCTGGCCGCCGGTGAAGTGGCGATCTACACCGACGAGGGCGACCGGATTCATTTCAAGCGCGGGCGGATCATCGACATTCAAACCGCCACGCTGAACATCCGCGCCAGCAGCGCGGTGAACTTCGATACGCCGGTGATCAACCAGACCGGCAAGATCGTTTCCTCCGGCGACCAGCTCGCCGGCGGCATCAGCCAGATCAACCATGTGCACGTCGGCGTCCAGGCCGGCAACGGTCAGACCGGCGTGCCGGCAGGAGGCAAGTGATGCTGATCAGCCCGAACCTGCACGCCGCGCTGACCCGCGCCGTGCTGATCAGTCTGTTCACCTGGCGCCGCGCCGCCGATGACGACGCCCTCGATGACGACGAGCGCTTCGGCTGGTGGGGCGACAGTTTTCCCACCGTCGCTGACGATCGCATCGGTTCACGGCTGTGGCTGCTGCGCCGGGTCAAGCTGACCCGACAGACCCAGATGGACGCCGAGTTCTACGCCCGCGAGGCGTTGCAATGGCTGATCGACGACGGTCATTGCAGCGCCATCGACATCCTCAGTGAACGCCTCGACGCCCAGCGGCTGAATCTGCGCACGGTCCTGACCCTGGCCGATGGCGAACGTCTGGACATCAACCCCGATAACAGTTGGCAGGTGATCTATGCCGTTTGAAACCCCTTCGCTGCCGGTGCTGATCAAGCGCACCCAAAGCGACCTGGCCGGCGATTCGCTGCGCCAGTCCGATGCGCAAGTGCTGGCCCGCACCCTCAGCGGCGCCGCTTATGGCCTGTACGGTTATCTCGACTGGATCGCCGAACAGATCCTGCCGGACACCGCCGATGAGTCGACCCTGGAACGCATCGCCGCACTGCGTTTGAACCAGCCGCGCAAACCCGCGCAGGTCGCCAGCGGCAGCGTCAGTTTCAGCGCCACGGCCGGCGCGCTGCTGGACGTCGACACGCTGCTGCAAGCGAGCGATGGCCGCACCTACAAAGTCACCAGTGCACGCATTGCAATCAATGGCAGCAACACGACGACGATTGCAGCGCTGGAGGCCGGCAGCCTTGGCAATGCCGACGCCGGGCTGGCGCTGACGCCGGTGCAGCCGATTGCCGGCGTGGTCGGCAACAGCTTCGTCGTCCTGGCGCCGGGCCTCAGCGGCGGCGTCGCGCGGGAAACTCTCGAATCGCTGCGCTCGCGGGTGATCCGCTCGTACCGGATCATTCCCCACGGCGGCTCGGCCGACGATTACGAAACCTGGGCGCTGGAAGTGCCCGGCGTGACCCGGGCCTGGTGCCGCGGCGGCTTTCTCGGCCCCGGCACCGTCGGTGTGTACATCATGCGTGACGACGATCCACAACCGGTGCCCAACGCCGAGCAACTGGCGCAGGTGCAGGCGTACATCGAACCGTTGCGCCCAGTGACCGCCGAAGTGCATGTGCGTGCGCCGATTCAGGTGCCGGTGACCTATCGCCTGAAACTCACCCCGGACACCAGTGCTGTGCGCGCGGCGGTCGAAACCCAGTTGCGCGATCTGCACAACCGCGAGGCCGACCTCGGCGAGGATCTGCTGATCAGCCATATTCGCGAAGCTATCAGCAGCGCTGCCGGTGAAACTGATCACGTGCTCAGCGCCCCGGTTGCCAACGTCACCGCCAAGGACAGCGAACTGCTGACGTTTGGAGGCTGCGTATGGGGGGCATAAGAACCGCCGCGCAATATCAGGCGCAACTGCGCGCCTTGCTGCCCAGCGGCCCGGCGTGGGACCCGGAACGTGTGCCGGAGCTCGAAGAAGTGCTGCAAGGCGTTGCCGTCGAACTGGCGCGCCTCGACGCGCGCGCCGCTGACCTGCTCAACGAGATGGACCCGGCCGGCGTCAGCGAACTGGTGTCGGACTGGGAGCAGGTGATGAACCTGCCCGACCCGTGCCTGGGCGCCACGCCGCTGTTCGACGACCGCCGCCTCGCCGTGCGCCGCCGCTTGCTCGCGGTCGGCAGCCAGGCCGTCGGTTATTACCTCGACATCGCCAAAAGCCAGGGCTACCCCAACGCCACCATCACCGAGCACGAAGCCCCGCGCATGGGCCGCGCCCGTTTCGGCTCGGCGCATTGGGGCACCTGGGAAGCGCAATTCATGTGGACGCTCAACACCGGCGGCCGCCTGCTGCTCGGCCGGCGTTACGGCGCGAGCTACTGGGGCGAGCGCTTCGGCGTCAACCCGGGCTCGGCGCTGGAATGCCTGATCCACCGCAGCGCACCGGCGCATACCAAGGTGCACATCAATTATGACTAGGGAGGGATGAGGGATGGATTATCCGAACAGTGTGCCCAGTGCCGGTCTGGTGAATGGCAAGTTTGTCGATGAAAACCCGTTGACCGGGACGCCGGGGTCGTTGATTCCGGCGGATTGGGGTAACGGGGTCACGCTGGAAATTCTCAACGTGATCAATGCCGCCGGGATTACGCCGGACGAGAAGAAATACGATCAGTTGTTGCAGGCGATTCAGAGCGTTGCGGCCAAGGGCTGGAATCAGGATCTGGCGTTGCCGTTGGTGGCATTACCGCTGCCGACGGTGGCCAGTGCCGATGGCCGACTGGTTGTCAGCCCGGCTGCTGCGTCTACCAGCGGTGGCAGGGTTTCGATTGCCGCAGGAACATTTATCAGCCTGGGTCAGGAAGTCGTCAGCGGCCAGTTGGGGCGTTCGCGTACGTTCGTGACGTCCGCCTGGAGCAGCGCCGATCTGTTGCCCAACAGCCATTATTTTTTACGTGCACAAGCCGTGGGGGGGGCGCTGACTTTTTACGTGCAGCGCGGCAACATCCATGACGGTGTCCCGGAGTCGTTGAAAGGTACGGCAAACGCCGCAGCGGGGGGCGGGTTTCAGTCAACGGCACTGGACATGTGCCTGGCCTGGGTCATCACCGGGGCGCCCGGCTCCGTGCCGACGGTGCGCACGATCTACAACCGTGCACGTCTGACCTGGACGCAAACCGTCAACGGCACTGGCGCAATTTTTCTGCCGCTGGACCCTCATGCGCGTTCGGCACGTCTGGTGGCGGGCAACCCGACACCATCCTCGACGGCAGTGACGACGGTGGCTTTCCCATCAACCGGATGGGCCGGGGGCAATTACAGCTATCTGTCACCAGTCAGCACTGGCGTCTCGAATAACGCCCTTGGCTGGAACCCGGCGACCGTCTCCCCTTGCGTGTTGTTCAGCAATAACACCGTTAATGACGTAACGGTTTCCACGCTGGTCGCCAGTTTTGACCATGCCAATCTGCGCTCGCTCTGGCAGTGCTATCAGGCTGAGCACAACCTTGGACAATCGAACGCCGACAGTGACGAACTGCTGCTGAGCATGGGCATCAAGAGCCACCCAATCACCGATTACAGCGTAGGTATCGCAATCAACTTCGGCGACGCCGTGAACGTGCAACTGTCGTGGGAGCTTTTCCGATGATCGTTATTCAAGAGCTTCACCAGTTCGACGGCGAGATGCGTATTCCGCAACCTTCGACGGCCCATGACTGGGACGGCGAGAAGTGGGTATTGAACGCTGACAAACAGGCCGTGCTGGACGCGCAAGAAGTCGAGCAGCTTTGCGCGAAGGTCGACGCCGCTGCTGACAGCGCCCGCGCCACACTGGCCGGCGACCCGCTCAAGGCGATGGAATACGCCCAGGCCGCCGCCGACGCGCAGGCTTATCAGGACGCCGGTTACCCGAAGAAGGAAGTCCCGTTGTCGGTCGCAGCCTGGGTCGTCAAGGGCCGCACCGCGAAACAGGCAGCCGAGCAGATTCTCGCCAAGGCCGATCAACTCACCGACCACTTGTTGGGCCTGCGCACTTTGCGCCTGAAGGCCAAGGCGCAGATCCGTGCACAGGCGGGCAAGGGCAAGGTCGATCTGGCGCGTAGTGCTGCCGATGATGCATTGGCGGCGATTCGTGACCTCGTCAGCGCTATTTCCAGCTAGGCCCATGACTCGTCGTCACCCGAGCCCACTTCAACGTGGGCTTTTTTTTATTTCGCACACAGACCGCGATGGCGACCGGCCCGACGCGGTTCATGTGTCATTTACCAGAGAAGCAATAACCCATGGACTATCCCAAAAGTGTGCCCAGTGTCGGGTTGGTCAATGGCCAATTCGTTGATGAAGACGTAGTTGCCGCAACACCCGGCTCGCTGATCCCGGCGGCGTGGGGTAATGGTGTGACGCAGGAGATTCTCAACGTCGTCCAGGCGGCGGGAATGACACCCAGCGAGGCATCCAATAATCAATTGTTGGCCGCGTTGCGCAGCGCGTCGCTGTTCACCACCGCTGCGCAGTTTGACAGTGGTCGGTCGGTGGCAACCACCGAATTCGTGCAGCGAGCACTGGGCAGCTACGCCAGCTCGCGGGGCATTGCGGGTGCTGCGCAATTGACGGTGGCCGATGTCGGCTGCTCGATCGGACTGGGCGGCAATGCCGCCTACACCGTGACGCTACCGGATGCTGCTGCGGTGCCGAGTGGCGCCACCATCAGCTTGCATTGCCGCAACAGTGCGGCGGTAACGGTGGCCAGTAAAACAGGCACGCAGATCAGCCCTCAGGGGGCGTATCTGGCGTCGATTGTGATGAACAGTGGTGAGAGCGCGAACTTTGTCAGAGAGTCGGGGGTGTGGGTGATGTATGGCACCGCCGGCATCAAGTATTCAGCTGCCTTCGGTGCCCAGATGAATTCGCCGGGTTATCAAAGACTGCCCAGCGGTTTGATTATGCAGTGGGTGGTTGGGGGCTCCGACGCCAATGGCAACATGACGCTATCGCTGCCTGTCAGGTTTCCTTCGTCCATTTTGGGTGGCATCGCCAATGAGGCCAATCCGGCTGGCTGGAGTGCCAGCAATGCGACCGTTTGGGCATTGGACGTTGGGGCCTCGACAACATCGGTAGTGGTCGCGCGCGTGAGGAATATTGATGCGACCGGAATAAAACCGTCGCCGGGTATTTCAGGTCGCGTGTTGGTCTGGGGATATTGAAATATGACTATTTATTTTTATGCCAAAACCCTCGGTTTCGACCGGGTCGAAGGTTCGCTGACCGAAGTGCCCGAGGGCGCGGTAGAAATCACCCAAGCGCAATACGCTGAGCTGTTTGCCGGACAGGCAGCCGGTAAAAGCATCAGCGCGAGCGCCACTGGCCAGCCTGTGCTGATCGATCCGCTTATCCCTCCGATCGCCCTCGCCAACCGGGAGCGCGCCTGGCGCAACCAAGTGCTTCAGAGCACCCAATGGCTGGTTTTGCGTGATGCTGAAGAACTGGAAACCGGCGAGGGCACGACCCTTCGCGCCGAAGAGTTCAAGCAACTGCTTGCCTATCGCCAGGCGCTGCGGGACTGGCCCGATCAGCCTGAATTTCCGGATGTGCATTCGCGCCCGGTTGAACCTGATTGGCTCGGCGCTCTGACTTTATAAGGAATCAATCGTGGATTATCCAAAAAGCGTTCCCAGCGTAGGGCTGGTGAACGGAAAGTTCGTCAATGAAGATGCCGTTGCAGGCATGCCAGGCTCGCTGATCCCGGCGGCTTGGGGCAACAGCGTTACCGATGAGTTGTTGAATGTCATCAAATCCGCCGGGCTGGAACCGAGCGAAACCGACGCGAGCCAACTGCTGCAAGCTGTGAAAAAGCTCAGTCAGGCTGGTGAGGACAAACACGCCGCAGACATCGGCGTGGCCAACCTCTACATGGCCAATTATGTGCCAGTGGTCAGCGTCTTGAAGGATGGCTTGGCACTGCGCTTCACCGCAGCCAATGCCAACACCGGAGCGAGCACGTTTGCCCCGAATGGGTTGCTGCCCAAACCGTTGGTCAGCCTTGCACTGAGTGCGTTGCGCCCGGCCGAAATTGTTGGCGGCAGTGTGTGTTCGGTGGTGTACAGCGCTGCGCTGGACAGTTGGGTGTTGGTCTATGCAAGCGGCGGCGATGGTCTGACCGGGCGGTTGTTGGGTGTGAAGACGTTTACTGCGTCCGGGACTTACGTGCCGACGATGGGCATGAAAAACGTGCTGGTGAAAGTTGTCGGCGGTGGCGGAGGGAGTGCAGGAATTGTTGCCACCGCCGCTTCCCAATATTCGGCCGCCGGCGGAGGAGCTTCCGGCAGTTATGCAGAGGCTTGGCTTCCAGCCTCGACGGTTGGAGCCAGTCAGGTAGTAACGGTCGGTGGCGGTGGCACCGGCGGCTTGATCGCAAATGACGCCGGAGCCGGCGGAACCAGCTCTCTGGGCGCGCTCGTTTCAGCACCCGGCGGCGCAGGTTCGACATCGCTCGGCTACACCAACTTCCCCGGTACCGGCCTGTATGTCGGGGGGTATCCCGGTCAGTCAGCGAAGGGGGGGAATATCGTCAGCATGACCGGGGCTGCCGGTTCGTCAGGCATATCCATGAACGCGTCGACTTTGGCCGGGCACGGTGCCAACTCTCCCTTGGGCAGTGGTGGAGTTGCCAGCAGCGCGCAGGGTGCCATTGCGGCAGCTGGTTCTGGGTTTGGTTCCGGAGCCGGCGGCATCGCCAATGCCCCCAGTCAGTCTGGCCGGCCGGGCGCTTCAGGAGCCCCGGGCGCGGTAATTATCTACGAGTACGCCTGATGAAAACCTACGCACGCATCGTCAACTCCACTGTGGTCGAGTTGTTCTCCACCGACGGCAATATGGCCGAGATGTTTCACCCGGACCTGCTCTGGGTCGATATCAGCGAAGTCATGCCGGCACCGCAAATCGACTGGACAGCTCACTTCGGCACCCTTGGCTGGGTGTTTGCCTCACCCGAACAACTTGCGCCGGTCAGCACCCTGAAAACTCTGGCAAATAAATGGCTGGCACGCAGCAACCGCCAGCCGTGATTCAATCAGGATCAATCCAGGGAGGATCAAGCATTATGCAAATAACCGAAAACAACCTTATCGACATCATGCCCAACGCCCGCTCCCAAGCGGGCGTTTTTGTTTCTGCACTCAACAACGCCATGGCGCGTCGTCGCATCGACACGCCCAAGCGCATTGCTGCGTTTCTTGCGCAGATCGGCCATGAGTCGGGGCAACTGCTCTATGTGCGCGAACTGGGCAACAACCAATACCTCAGCAAATACGACACCGGCACGTTGGCGCTGCGTCTGGGTAATACCCCCGAAGCCGACGGTGACGGGCAGAAGTATCGCGGTCGCGGCCTGATCCAGATCACCGGCCGTAGCAACTATCGCCAGTGCAGCCTCGGCCTGTTCGGCGATGAACGTCTGTTGTCCTTGCCCGAGCTGCTTGAACAGCCACAGTGGGCGGCCGAGTCTGCAGCATGGTTCTGGGAGCAGAAGGGCCTGAATGAACTGGCTGATCGTGATCAGTTCAACACCATCACCCGACGCATCAACGGCGGGTTGAACGGTTTGCAGGATCGCCTGGGTATCTGGGCGCGGGCGAGGGCGGTGTTATGCCAATCCCCTGGCGAGTGATTGGCATTGTATGGCTGGCCGCCGGTGCTTTTGCGGCTGCCTGGCAATTTCAGGACTGGCGTTACGGCCGGCAACTGGCCGAGCAGTCACGGTTAAACGCTGAGGCCTTCAATCAACAGAACCTCGCCGCTGCCACCGCGCAACAGGCCGAGCAGGATAAACGCCTGGCGCTGGAGCAGCGCCTCGCGACCAGTGAACAAACCCATTTTCGAGCGCTGAGCGATGCCCAACGTGATCAGGATCGCCTGCGCGATCGTCTTGCCACTGCTGATGTGCGCCTGTCAGTCCTTCTCGACGCCGGCGACGTTGCCCCAGGCTGCAACCTGCCAGCCACCACCAGCGCCGGCAGCATGGATCATGCAACCGTACGCGCCCGACTTGACCCGGCGCATGCTCAACGAATTGTCGCCATCACCGACACCGGCGACCGTGGATTGATTGCCTTGCAGGCCTGTCAGGCCTATGTCAGAGCGCTGGCGCCTGCACATTTTGAATGATTCTGTGTATTGAAAGAGCAACCGGCTCGTGTACGGTGGTACGCATTCCACACGATCCGGAGTGCGCCGTGAAAGAGATCACCCAACTGGCCGCCGAACTTGGCCGACGTCTGCAAGTGCTCAACGCTCATGTGACGACTGCCGAGTCCTGTACCGGCGGCGGTATCGCCGAAGCAATCACCCGGGTTCCGGGGAGTTCGGCGTGGTTCGAGGCCGGTTACGTGACTTATTCAAACCGGCAGAAGACCCAGCAACTGGATGTGCCGGCCGAGCTGTTCGAGACGGTGGGGGCGGTCAGTCGCGAGGTGGTCGAGGCGATGGCGCGTGGCGCACAGGACAGAAGCCTGGCGCGTTTTGCCGTGGCGGTCAGCGGTGTGGCCGGACCGGACGGCGGCTCGCCGAACAAGCCGGTCGGCACGGTGTGGCTGGCATGGGCAGTGGGTGATGCGCTTTCCAGCGAGGTTCAGCACTTTCCCGGCAACCGCGACGAGGTCCGCCGACAAACGGTGAAGGCCGCGCTAGAGGGGCTGTTGCGACTAGCGGCACGAGAAATCGAAAATCAGGGGTAGGCGATCTTCGAACGCTGTGGAATAATACTGGCTACTTATACAGGTGTTGGCCGTCAGGCCTTATTGATTACGTGAGGACTTTAATGGACGACAACAAGAAGAAAGCCTTGGCTGCGGCCCTGGGTCAGATCGAACGTCAATTCGGCAAGGGTGCCGTAATGCGTATGGGCGATCAGGACCGTCAGGCGATCCCGGCCATCTCCACTGGCTCTCTGGGTCTGGACATTGCACTCGGCATCGGCGGCCTGCCAAAAGGTCGTATCGTTGAAATCTACGGTCCTGAATCTTCCGGTAAAACCACGCTGACGCTGTCGGTGATCGCCCAGGCGCAAAAAGCCGGCGCGACCTGCGCATTCGTCGACGCCGAACACGCCCTCGATCCAGAGTACGCTGGCAAACTGGGCGTCAACGTTGATGACCTGCTGGTCTCCCAGCCGGACACCGGCGAGCAGGCACTGGAAATCACCGACATGCTGGTGCGCTCCAACGCCGTTGACGTGATCATCGTCGACTCCGTGGCTGCACTGGTGCCGAAGGCTGAAATCGAAGGCGAAATGGGTGACATGCACGTGGGCCTGCAAGCCCGTCTGATGTCCCAGGCGCTGCGTAAAATCACCGGTAACATCAAGAACGCCAACTGCCTGGTGATCTTCATCAACCAGATCCGCATGAAGATCGGCGTGATGTTCGGTAGCCCGGAAACCACCACCGGTGGTAACGCGCTGAAGTTCTACGCCTCGGTTCGTCTCGATATCCGCCGTACTGGCGCGGTGAAGGAAGGCGACGAAGTGGTCGGCAGCGAAACCCGCGTCAAGGTTGTCAAGAACAAGGTCGCTTCGCCGTTCCGTCAGGCTGAATTCCAGATTCTTTACGGCAAGGGCATCTACCTCAACGGCGAGATGATCGACCTGGGCGTACTGCACGGCTTCGTCGAAAAATCCGGCGCCTGGTATGCCTACGAAGGCACCAAGATCGGTCAGGGCAAGGCCAACTCGGCCAAGTTCCTGGCGGACAACCCGGAAATCGCCGCGAAGCTCGAGAAACAACTGCGTGACAAGCTGCTGTCGCCTGCAGTGATTGCCGACTCCAAGGCTTCTGCTGTCAAGGAAACCGAAGACGATCTGGCTGACGCTGATATCTGATAGCAGCGATGACCACCGTCGTACTCGATACACTCGTCGCAGTGCGACGAACCGCCATGGACCTGCTCGCACGTCGCGAGCATGGTCGAGTCGAGCTGTCGCGCAAGTTGCGCCAGCGTGGCGCTGAAGCGGAAATGATCGAAACGGCCCTCGACCGACTAACGGAAGAGGGTCTGCTTTCTGAAGCCCGTTACCTCGAAAGCTTTGTTTCCTATCGTGCCCGTTCCGGCTATGGCCCTCTGCGGATTCGTGAGGAGCTTAGCCAGCGCGGTCTACAGCGTGCCGATATCGAACTCGCCCTGCGCGAAAGCGGTATCAATTGGCAGGAGCAACTTCAGGAAACCTGGCGGCGCAAGTTCTCCGGACATCTACCGATTGATGCGAAAGAACGGGCCAAACAAGGCCGGTTCCTGGCATATCGGGGATTTTCAATGGAGATGATCAACCGCTTGTTCAGCGGTCGAGGGATGGACGATTAGAACGATTCGATAAAAAACGGCCCGCTATGAAAATAGCGGGCCGTTTTTTTTTGCCCTCAAATTGCATTCGAAGATTCCCGGCTTCGCTGCGAGGGCTGTGGTTGGGTATGAGCCCAATTTTCCGGCAAGTTTATATAGTCAATCAATTCCCTCAGACGTCCGTGGGTGCGAGCGTTAAAGGCGAACGCCAGCCGCGCCAGATGGCTGAATTGGGCATCATCGTGCTCTTCGCCGGCATAGGCGTGTTGATGAAACCGGTCGCTCAGGCACAGGTCGGCAAAGGCGTCCTGCATATGTTCCAGTGCCTGGTCGCTGAGTTTGTGATTCATGCGGATCACAAACTGGCGTTTGAGCCAGCGACTGGAGTGGAAGTTGCTGTAGAACTGATTGATCTGCTCCACCGCCTCATCGACGCTGAAAACCAACCGCATCAACTTCATGTCGGTTGGCAGGATGTAATGGTTGACCTCCAGTTGCTGGCGAATGAAATCCATTGCGCCCTGCCAGAACGTGCCGCCCGGAGTGTCGAGCAATACCACTGGCACCAAGGGGCTCTTGCCCGTCTGGATCAGCGTCAGCACTTCCAGCGCTTCATCCAGCGTGCCGAAACCGCCCGGGCATAGAACCAGCGCATCAGCTTCTTTGACGAAGAACAGTTTGCGGGTAAAGAAGAAGTGGAACGGCAGCAGATTGCCGGTGCCGTCCACGGTCGGGTTGGCGTGTTGTTCGAAGGGCAGGGTGATGTTGAAGCCGAGGCTGTGATCGCGACCGGCCCCTTCGTGGGCGGCGGCCATGATGCCGCCACCAGCACCGGTGATCACCATCATGTCGGAACGCGCCAGTGCGGCGCCGAGCTCACGGGCCATCGCGTACAACGGATGTTCAAGCGGCGTGCGTGCCGAGCCGAACACAGTGACCTTGCGTCGCCCCTTGAATTGTTCGAGCACGCGAAAGGCCTGCTCCAGTTCGCGCAGGGCCTGCAGGGTGATCTTGGCGTTCCAGCGGTTGTGGTCGGCCTGGGCCATGCGCAGCACGGTCAGGATCATGTCGCGGTAGATCGGGAGGTTCGGGCTGTTGGGTGAAACGCGGTTGAGTTGTTCTTCGACCTTGCTGATGAGGTCGGGGCCGCTTTCCTGAAAATGACGACTCAAGAGGTCATTCGGTTGGTAAGGCATTCAATGTCTCCTTTATGCACAGAGCGGATGGCCCTGACGAGCGGCGTCAGTGCCGCGCTGCAAAAACACACCTCTGGGCAGTTCCTTGGCTGCCGTCAACAGATGATCGGGAATACTCTGAATCTAGACCTTCGCACGGCATTACGCTGCGACTTCTTTTGTAAGCAACGGAGAATGGCTCAGCGCGAAGCGCTACCGCTCGTCCGAACGCGTACCGGGCCGTCAGCGCTCTGATTAACTGATTTACAGGCGTTAGGCGACAACTTCGCACCAATCAGGTACGCAAGTGGCAGGCTATTGAAGGATTTGCAGGTGGCATGGAGGCGGGACACATGGCCAGAGTAGTTCTGGAAATCGATACGCAACTGTATCGAATGTTGCTGGCAGCGGCCGAGACTAACCAGATCAGTCTCGAAGAGGAGTGTTGTCGACGTCTGGCCGGCGGCGAACGCCGTTCTCAGTATCTGCAGGCCTTGCTGGCCGAATTGCGCGCCGAGGATGAACAGCGGCGCGCCAATGCGTCGTGATTACTTCTTCTTCGCCGGGGCAGCTTTCGGGCAATCGGATTCCTGATAGCTCGCGGAGCCGATTGCCTTGTTGGTTTTCACTTCGGTGAAGTCGTAACGCATGATCGCGCCCTTGGCCATCAGCTTGCGGTACGACGGGTTGTTGCACACCGAAGCGCCCAACTGGAAATACACGGCTTTGGGGTCAGCACGCATTTTGTCGGCGTGGCTCTTCTGCACGCTCAGGTGATTGATCAACTGAGTGCCTTCAACGGTGTAGCCCTGATCAAGGATATCTTCATTGATTGCCCGAGGCGTGCCGACGCTGCTCTGGGCGGCGACGTTGCGCAGCTCTCTGTTCAGATTCTGCTCACTCAGGGACGCTGCCTGAGCGGTGAAGGACGACGCCAGCAGAATGGCAGCGGTGGGAACGATAAGGCGCAGCATGAAACTCTCCTGGTTCAGTGACTGGTGGTTCGACCCGTCACGTGACTGTGCGTTCAGTGGCGGCGAATTATAGGGGAGCCGGTCGGGAGGGTACAGGCTTGTGCCGCTCGCTCTGGTAAACTGCCGGCCTTTATTGCCCTGCCGAGTGTTGTTCGTGTCGAGTTTCCCTGCCTGCCGACGTTGCCTGCGATGAACCATGCCCCCAACGCCGTAGCCCGACTGCGCGATCAGCGTGAAGATGAAGGCATCAAGCCGATTCAGGCCCGGGGCTTTCGCTCCGAGCGTTGCCGCGACTGCCGGGTGATCATCAGCCATTGCCTGTGCGCCTGGCGGCCGACTGTCGAAACCCGTTCGGGCGTGTGCCTGATCATGACCGGTAAGGAAGTGTTCAAACCCAGCAACACCGGTTGGCTGATTGCCGATGTGGTGCGCGACAACCATGCGTTCATCTGGTCGCGCACCGAGCCAGACCCGCAATTGCTGGCATTGCTCAACGATCCGCAATGGCAGCCGTATCTGGTGTTTCCCGGCGAGTATGTCGAGCCGTCGCGAGTGACCAACACGGTTGCCGCCGATACCAGCAAGCGCCCGCTGTTCATCCTGCTGGATGCGACCTGGACCGAAGCGCGGAAGATTTTCCGCAAGAGTCCGTATTTTGATCGGCTGCCGATCTTGAGCCTGTTGCCTGACAAACTGTCGCGCTACCGCTTGCGCCGCTCGACCCGCAGCGAGCATCTGTGCACCGCAGAAGTGGCGGCGTTGTGTCTGGAACTGGCCGGTGATGCGGATGCCGCTTCGGCGCTGGACGCGTATTTCGACGTGTTCAGCCAGCATTACCTCGGCGCCAAGCAGCAACTGGACAAGAACGAGTCGACGCCGGCCCATGTCGAGTTGCAGCGCTATATACCAAAGCCGCAGGCGGAGTTGGCGCAATAGTGGCCCATACTGTACGAGCCAGCGGCCGCGCTGCTTGACCACCCTGTCCTGGCTGGGCATGCTTGGCGCCGTTCTGGGTGCGGCCAAGGTTTGAAACGCCGTGTTTGCTGTTGATTGGCGTTGAACGTGCCCCTGTGGATATCGCTTGCGAGCGGCATCTCGAGTTGCTTTGGTCTGGCCGGATGCACCGGCCGGCCATCAAAAACAGGATCATTTGAAAAATGGCCACATACGACATCCTGATTGCCGATGATCACCCCCTGTTTCGCAGCGCCCTGCATCAAGCAGTGACGCTGGGCCTCGGCCCGGATGTGCGGCTGGTGGAAGTGGCGAGCATCGCCGAACTGGAAACCCGCCTGACCGAAAAGGCTGACTGGGATCTGGTCCTGCTGGACCTGAACATGCCCGGCGCCTACGGTTTTTCCGGATTGGTCCTGTTGCGCGGGCAATATCCACAGATTCCGGTGGTGATGGTTTCGGCCCAGGAAGAAGCTTCGGTGATGGTCAAATCCCGTGAGTTCGGCGCCAGCGGCTTTATCCCCAAGTCCAGCGATCTGAGCGTGATTCAGCAAGCCGTGCGCAAAGTCCTCGACGGCGATGTGTTCTGGCCGCCGCAAGCGTTCGAGGCGGTGAGCGTGTCCGACGAAGCCAAAGCCGCCAGCGATGGCCTCGCCAGCCTGACACCGCAGCAGTTCCGCGTATTGACCATGGTCTGCGAAGGCCTGCTGAACAAGCAGATTGCCTATGAGCTGAGTGTGTCGGAAGCGACCATCAAGGCCCACGTCACGGCGATCTTTCGCAAATTGAATGTGCGCACCCGCACGCAAGCGGCGTTACTGCTGCAACAACTTGAGTCAATTCCGAGCCAGTGATGGCTGGCGGTTTCACGCTTTTTTGACTTTCGTTGATCTAGCTTCCCCACTCCTTTTTGGTTGGTCTCTTCCATATGTCACCTTTCAAGGGCCAGACCGGCCTGAAACGTATCCTCAATGCCTCCGGTTATTCGCTCGATGGCCTGCGCGCGGCGTTTACCGGCGAAGCGGCGTTTCGCCAACTGGTGCTGCTCAATGTCGTGCTGGTCCCGTTGACGTTCTTTCTGAACGTCAGCCGTGTCGAACAAGCGGTATTGATCGCCGTGTGTCTGCTGGCGCTGATCGTCGAGCTGTTGAACTCGGCGGTGGAAGCGGCCATTGACCGCATCTCGCTGGAACTGCACCCGCTGTCGAAGAACGCCAAGGACATGGGCAGCGCCGCGCAGCTCGTGGCATTGAGCATGATCGCGTTGGTGTGGGCGGTGATTCTGCTTTAAGCGATGGTCGGCAAAACGATCTCGTCGCTGCGCTGCACCCCGGCGGTGAACGCGCGGCACAGCTCGAGAAACTCGCGCATGGCCGAGGTCTGGTATTTCTGCTTGTGCCAGATGAAGTAAAACTGCCGGGCCAGATCCAGGTCCGGCGTCTCCACCGGCACCAGACTGCCGCGGCGAAACGCATCGCGCAGCGCCAGGCGTGAGATGCAGCCAATCCCTAGCCCTGACTCCACCGCGCGTTTGATCGCTTCGGTGTGCTCCAGCTCCAGGCGGATATTCAGCGCGCTGCGGTGGTGGCGCATGGCCTGATCGAAAGTCAGGCGCGTGCCGGAACCCTGTTCACGGAGAATCCACGCCTCGTGGGTCAGCTCTTCCATGCTCGCGCTGCCGCGTTGCGCCAGCGGATGCTGCGGTGCGCAGAATACCACCAGCTCATCCTCGACCCAGCTCTGCACTTCGATGTCCGGGTGGCTGCAATCGCCCTCGATCAGACCCAGATCAATTTCATAATGCGCGACTTGTTGCACGATATTGGCAGTGTTTTGCACGTGCAGCTTCACCTGGCTTTCCGGGTGGCGTTGCATGAAGCTGCCGATCAGCAGGGTGGCCAGGTAGTTGCCAATGGTCAGCGTCGCCCCCACTGATAAAGAGCCAAAACCGGATTTACCGTTGAGCAGGTCTTCGATTTCCTTGGCCTGATCGAGCAGGGCCACCGCTTGCGGCAACAGCTGTTTGCCCAGAGCGTTGAGGCTCAGGCGTTTGCCGGCGCGATCGAACAGCTGGCAGCTGGACTGGCGCTCCAGTTCGGTGATCGACGTGCTGGCCGCCGACTGCGAGAGGTTGAGCAGACCCGCAGCACGGGATACGCTTTCCTGCTGGGCGACGGCGACGAAGACTTGCAGTTGACGGAGAGTAAATCGCATATCGATATAACCGATAACCCTTATCTTAATAATCCAGTTAACAGATATTGTCGTCGCTATTAGAATGCGATGCAATTGCGCGCTATGGCCTTGGTGGGCCTGCGCAGACCCAATCTCCAGGAGTCAAACGTACATGAGCAACATGAACCACGAGCGTGTCCTCAGTGTTCATCACTGGAACGACACTCTGTTCAGCTTCAAGTGCACCCGCGATCCGGGTCTGCGCTTCGAGAACGGTCAGTTCGTGATGATCGGCCTGCAGCAGCCCAACGGCCGCCCGCTTATGCGCGCTTACTCGATCGCCAGCCCGAACTGGGAAGAGCATCTGGAATTCTTCAGCATCAAGGTGCAGGACGGTCCGCTGACCTCCCAGTTGCAGCATCTGAAGGAAGGCGACGAGATCATCATCTCGAAAAAGCCTACCGGCACCCTGGTCCTTGATGACCTGAACCCGGGCAAGCACTTGTACCTGCTCAGCACCGGAACCGGCCTGGCGCCGTTCATGAGCGTGATTCAGGACCCGGAAACCTACGAGCGCTTCGAAAAAGTGATCCTGGTTCACGGCGTGCGCTACGTCAACGAAGTCGCCTATCGCGAATTCATCACCGAGCACCTGCCGCAGAACGAGTTCTTCGGCGAAGCGCTGCGTGACAAGCTGATCTACTACCCGACCGTGACCCGCGAGCCGTTCGAGAATCAGGGTCGTCTGACTGACTTGATGCGCAGCGGCAAGCTGTTCAGCGACATCGGCCTGCCACCGATCAACCCGCAGGACGACCGCGCGATGATCTGCGGTAGCCCAAGCATGCTCGACGAGACCAGCGAAGTGCTCGACAGCTTCGGCCTGAAGATCTCGGCGCGGATGCGCGAGCCGGGTGATTACCTGATTGAGCGTGCGTTCGTGGAGAAATAAGCACTAATCCCTGTGGGAGCGAGCCTGCTCGCGAAGCGGTCTGTCAGCAACCTATCCGTTGGCTGACACGACGCCTTCGCGAGCAGGCTCGCTCCCACAATGGTTTGTATGCCATAAAAAAGCCCGCGTTGCCTGAGAAGGCAGCGCGGGCTTTTTCGTTTCTGGGGCTCACGCTGAGGCTGGAATGACTTCCAGCACGCAAATCCGCTCAGGCGTCCGGTAATGCCAGCGTACATCCAGATCCCAGAATTGCGCGCCATACTCACGTTCCGGCGCCGGGGTCTGGTAGGCCGGCCGTGGGTCCTGCACCAGGCATTGCTCGATCAGCTCGACCAACGGCTCGCCGAGGCGCTGTGCATGGGTATGCGCCTGTTGCAGTGCCGAATCCGTCCACTGCACGCCAATCAACGGCGGCGCGGCGCTGGCAATGCTGTTGGCGGCGCCGGGAATGATATCGGCGTAAGGCACATAGGGTTTGATGTCGAGCACTGGTGTGCCGTCGAGCAGATCGATGCCGGAAATGAACAGCCGATTGGCTTCGACCTTGTCCAGTTTCACCACTGATTGGCCAATGCCGTTTGGCCGGTGTGTGGCGCGGGTGGCGAACACGCCCATCGACTTGTTGCCGCCCAGCCTTGGCGGACGGACTTTCAGCCGCGGTTTGTCTTCCAGCGCTTGGTGAAAGAGGAACAGCAGCCAGACGTGGCTGACCTGTTCCAGCCCCTGCACCGCGTCACCCTGATCGAACGGCGCGACCAGCTCCAGCACACCACGTGCGGCGGGCGCCAGTTGTGGCTGACGGGGGATGGCGAATTTCTCCTTGAAACAGGAGCGCACGAAGCCGATGGGGGAGACGCTGTAAGTCATGGTTTGCAATCGAAGCGGGGCAGGGGGGGTATGATAACCCGGCTCGCTTCAAGTCTGGTGGTGGCTGGGCTTGCGCTATCGCGAGCAGGCTCACTCCTACAGGGATTTTCAGTGAACGCAAATTTTGTGTACACCCATGACCTGTAGGAGTGAGCCTGCTCGCGATAGCTTCACCGCCAATGTCAGAGGCTGAACCCCCCGTCGAGAGGAATGATATTCCCGGTCATGTAAGCCCCGGCGGTACTCGCCAGGCTGATCGCCAGCGCCGCCATCTCTTCCTCGCGCCCCCAGCGCTTCATCGGAATCAGGGCGGTGTCCTCGGCCAGCGCCTGCTCATCGTTGCCGATATGCTGGGTCATCTTGCTCGGAAACCGCCCCGGCGCGATCACGTTGACGTTGATGTGCTGGCTGACCAGTTCCCGCGCCAGAATCCGCGATAACTGGTGCAGGGCGGCCTTACTCGGCCCGTAGGCATACGCCTGCTCACCAAACGAAGAAATCCCCGCCACCGAACCAATGTTGATAATCCGCGCCGGATTCGCCGCCGAACCGGCCTTGCGCAACAGCGGCAGAAATTGCTGGATGCAACTGAATACCGACGTCACGTTGAGTTGCATGACTTTTTCCCAGCCCTTGACCGGGTAACTTTCCAGCGGCGCGCCCCAAGTCGTGCCGGCGTTGTTCACCAGAATATCCAGGTGCGTGATCTGCTCGCCCAGGCGCGCAGCCAGTTCCTGCACACCTTCCTCGGTCGCCAGATTCGCCGCCACGCCATGGCATTTGCCCAAGGCACCGAGTTCTTCAGCGGTTTGATGGCAGGCTTCGGCGTCGCGCGAGCAGACGTAGACACGGGCGCCAGCCTCGACAAAGGCCTTGGCGATCATCTTGCCGATACCACGGGTGCCGCCGGTCACCAGAGCGGTGCGGCCTTGCAAGGAAAAGTAGGGGTGCATGGCAAATCCTGAAGATTAGGGTGAGTACACCCTAGTCGCCAGCCGCGCAAAGCGGAGCCACTATTTTCGGAGGGAATGAGGGGCCATGCGGCCAGCTTCGAGTTGCAAGCCACAAGCGGCAAGTTAAAGCGGGGCGGTAACTTGCAGCTTGCAGCTTGTAGCTGCTTTACGCTCTCACGCGAAGCGTGAGCCCTTTGAGGAAATTGCGCAGCAACTGATCGCCGCACGGGCGGTAGTTGGTGTGGCCGACCTTGCGGAACAGCGCGCTCAGCTCAGGCTTGGACACCGGAAATTCGGCGGCCTTGAGGATCGCATGCATGTCGTCTTCTTTCAGCTCGAAGGCCACGCGCAGCTTTTTCAGGATGATGTTGTTGGTCACCGGCACTTCGATTGGCTGCGGCGGACGGCTTTCGTCCTTGCCGCGCTTGAAGATCACCAGACCGTCAAGGAAGTGCGCGATGACTTCGTCCGGGCAGCGTACGAAACCTTCTTCGTCTTCTTCTTTCTTGTCGAGCCAGGTCACCACGTCGGCGAGGGTCACGTCCAGGCCGCCGAGTTTGATGATCTCGACAACCTTCTTGTCGCTGATGTCGAGCATGTAGCGCACGCTGCGCAGTACGTCGTTGTGAACCATGTCGGTATTCCTGATGCGTGGTGGGCAGCGCTCACGGGCGCTGCCGAGATGTGTGGCGGCAGTGGAAGAGTCAGAACTTCTCTTTGCCGGACAGGTAGCGCCATTGGCCGACCGGGACCTTGCCGATCGACACACCGCCGATGCGAATGCGGCGAATGCCGACGAGCTTCAGGCCGACCGCTTCGCAGAACTGCGCGATGATCCCCGGTTGCGGGTTTTTCATGGCGAAGCGCAGGCGGTTTTCGTTCTGCCAGCTGGCCTTGACCGGCGGCAGCTCCTTGCCCTTGTGGGTCAGGCCGTGCTGCAAACGATTGAGGCCGTGGGCGACCATCTCGCCTTCGACCTCGACCACGTATTCCTGCTCGATCTTAGCCGCGTCGGCGGTGAGCTTGCGCAGGATTTTCCAGTCCTGGGTGAACACCAGCAGGCCACTCGCCTTGGGCTGCAGATCGGCACTGGCGATCAGGCGCAGGAAGTGTCCGCGCAACGGACGCTTGCCGTAGCGGTGCTCTTCGCTGAGGGTCTCGGCGCTGAGCGATTGCATGGCGGTTTCGACGTCCATGCCGGCCGGCGCGTTGAGCAGAATGGTCACCGGCTCCGGCGCGGTGGCCTTGGCGTCCTTGTCGAGCTCGACTTTCTGCTCGCCGACCTTGAATTGCGGCTCATCGATGACTTCGCCGTCCACGGTGACCCAGCCGCCCTCGATGAACAGCTCGGCCTCCCGGCGGGAGCAACCGACCAGTTCGATGAGGCGTTTGGAGAGGCGAATCGGGTCAGTCATGACAGGGCCGTAACAAAAAAGGGGTGGGCATTGTACCTGTGTGGCGCCGGTTAAGCCCGGTTCCATTTCGGTATCGTTATTTGTAGGAGTGAGCCTGCTCGCGATTGCTTTCTGACATTCAGTATTGATGTCGGCTGGTCTGGCGCTATCGCGAGCAGGCTCACTCCTACAGGTGTTGTGTTGTGTCAGCCGTTGCTTGAGCGCTGTTGGGACTGCCGCAAGCGCATATGCAGCAGCGGATACGGCTGGCCCATGCCATCGACCTCCGAGCGACCGATCACCTCGAAACCCTGTCTCTCATAGAACCGCAGGGCCTGTGGATTCTGCTCGTTGACGTCGAGTTCATCGGCGTTCAAATGCTGCATGGCGTAATTCAACAGTTTCTTGCCTAGGCCCTGACCGCGATAATCGGGGTCGATGAACAGCATTTCAATCTTGCCCGCCGCAACCCCGGCAAACCCGGTGATGCGCTGCTGGGCGTCTTTGGTGCAGATCAGCATGACCGCATCCAGATAACGGGTGAGCACCAGGTTGCGCAGCAGCTCGATGTAACTGTCCGGCAGAAAATCATGAGTCGCACGGACCGAGGCCTCCCAGACCTGGGTCAGTTCCTGATAATCGCTGAGTTTCGGCGTGTGGATGACCGAATGGTGACGCATGTGCGTGTGCCTCTTGTGCGGTTCAAGGGAGTCCGTCCCCCGCTAAACGATAGTCGCAAAAAAGCCCCGCATCTCATAAAAAGACCGGGGCTTCTGGATTTATTGCGGTGCCTTCCCCCTCACCCCAACCCTCTCCCCCGAGGGGGCGAGGGGGAAGGGAGCTGATCTTCATGCTTTTCAAAATCAGCGTTCAACCCGGTATTTCAGGTCACCGCAATTCGAAAGAACAACCCGATCAGTCCCCTCTCCCTTTGGGAGAGGGGTAGGCGGGCGGCGTTCCGATGAGGGGCTTTTGATGTTCAGATCAGATCTGCTCAGCCCACAAATCATATTCGTCAGCATCCGTCACCTTGCACCAGACCTTGTCGCCCGGCTTCAGGTTGCTGCCATTGTCGATAAACACGTTACCGTCGATTTCCGGCGCATCGAAGAAGCAGCGGCCAACCGCGCCTTGCTCGTCGACTTCGTCCACCAGAACTTCGATTTCACGGCCGATGCGCATCTGCAGGCGGGCCGAGCTGATCGCCTGCTGGTGCGCCATGAAGCGCTCCCAACGGTCTTGCTTGACGTCGTCCGGCACCACTTCCAGGTCCAGATCGTTGGCCGGCGCGCCGTCGACCGGCGAGTACTGGAAACAGCCGACGCGGTCGAGCTGCGCTTCGGTCAGCCAGTTCAGCAGGTACTGGAAGTCTTCTTCGGTTTCGCCCGGGAAGCCGACGATGAAGGTCGAACGGATGATCAGGTCCGGGCAGATCTCGCGCCAGTTCTTGATCCGCGCCAGGGTCTTGTCTTCGAACGCCGGGCGTTTCATCGACTTGAGCACTTTCGGGCTGGCGTGCTGGAACGGGATGTCGAGGTACGGCAGGATCTTGCCGGCAGCCATCAGCGGAATCAGCTCGTCGACGTGCGGGTACGGATAAACGTAATGCAGACGGACCCAGACGCCGAGGGTGCTCAGCGCTTCGCAGAGTTCGGTCATGCGGGTTTTCACCGGCGCGCCGTTCCAGAAGCCGGTGCGGTATTTCACGTCGACGCCGTAGGCGCTGGTGTCCTGCGAGATCACCAGCAGCTCTTTGACGCCGGACTTGACCAGGCGCTGGGCTTCGTCGAGCACGTCGCCAACCGGGCGGCTGACCAGTTTGCCGCGCATCGACGGGATGATGCAGAACGAGCAGCTGTGGTTGCAGCCCTCGGAAATCTTCAGGTACGCGTAGTGACGCGGGGTCAGCTTGATGCCTTGCGGCGGCACCAGATCGATTAGCGGGTTGTGATCCTGACGCGGCGGCACCACTTCGTGCACGGCGTTGACCACTTGCTCGTACTGCTGCGGACCGGTTACGGCCAGCACGCTCGGGTGTACGTCGCGGATATTGCCTTCTTCCACGCCCATGCAGCCGGTGACGATGACCTTGCCGTTTTCCTTGATCGCTTCACCGATCACTTCCAGCGACTCCGCCTTGGCCGAGTCGATGAAACCGCAGGTGTTGACCACCACCACGTCGGCGTCCTGGTAAGTGGACACCACGTCATAGCCTTCCATGCGCAGCTGGGTCAGGATGCGCTCGGAGTCGACCAGTGCTTTCGGGCAACCCAGAGATACAAAGCCAACCTTTGGATTGGCCGGCGCAGGAGTGGTGGACATGTCTAACCTCGGTGTTTTGTGACGTCACTGGCCACGCGCGGCAGCTGACGGATGGGCGCTTTACGTCCTGTCTCGTGAATCCGCTGTTTTTTGACGAGTGACTGTTGTCGTCAGGCAAGGCGCCGCGCCGAGTCATAGCGCGCTATGGCGAGAAGCGGCAACGCAGCATGGCGACAACAGGCACCGTCAAAAAGCAGCAGTGATTCGCGAGACAGGACGTTTCGTGCGCCTCTGATCAAAAAGTGCGCAATTCTAGCGGCGGGCAACGCACTTGACCAGCTTTATGCAGGGAAATACGACGAGTGCTGCGCTATGCTTCGCGCCGTTGAGCTTTACCGATTTCTTGCAGTCAACAAAACGTCTGTAACAACAGGTAAAACAGCGCATGCTGCACCACAAAGCATAGTGCTTCATTCGAAGAAGCCGGTATTGAGATCAGGAGTGTTGGATGGGTCAGGCAAGTAGTCATGCGGCAGGCGCCGAGGGTTCGGCCTCCAGGCCGCTGAGCATGCTGGTCGCGGCGGTCGGGGTAGTTTACGGCGACATCGGCACGAGCCCGTTGTACACCCTCAAGGAAGTATTTTCCGGCGGTTACGGCGTGCCGGTCAATCACGACGGCGTGCTCGGCATTTTGTCGTTGATCTTCTGGTCGCTGATTTGGGTCGTGTCGATCAAGTACATGATGTTCGTGCTGCGCGCCGACAACCAGGGCGAAGGCGGGATCATGGCCCTCACGGCGCTGGCGCGGCGAGCGGCGGGGCATCGGCGCAAGTTGCGCTCGTTGCTGGTGGTCTGCGGCCTGATCGGCGCGGCGCTGTTTTACGGCGACAGCATGATCACCCCGGCGATCTCGGTACTGTCGGCAATTGAGGGTCTGGGTCTGGCTTTCGATGGCATCGACCATTGGGTCGTGCCACTGTCTTTGGTCGTACTGGTTGCTTTGTTCCTGATTCAGCGCCACGGTACGGCGCGGATCGGTATTCTGTTCGGGCCGATCATGGTCACCTGGTTCCTGGTTCTTGGCGCTCTCGGTGTGTACGGCATCAGCCACACCCCGGAAGTGCTGCACGCGTTGAACCCGGCGTGGGCGGTGCGGTTTTTCATGGTGCACACCGGCATGGGCGTGGCGATTCTCGGCGCGGTAGTGCTGGCGCTGACCGGTGCCGAAGCGCTGTACGCCGACATGGGCCACTTCGGCCGCAAGCCGATCGCCCGCGCCTGGTTTCTGTTGGTGCTGCCGGCGCTGGTACTGAATTATTTCGGGCAGGGCGCCTTGCTGTTAGACAACCCTGACGCAGCGCGCAACCCGTTCTATCTGCTGGCGCCGAGCTGGGCGCTGATTCCGCTGGTCGGCCTGTCGACCCTGGCCACGGTGATCGCCTCGCAAGCGGTAATCTCCGGGGCATTCTCCCTGACCCGCCAAGCGATCCAGCTCGGCTACATCCCGCGCATGTACATCCAGCACACCTCCAGCGACGAGCAGGGCCAGATCTACATCGGCGCGGTGAACTGGGCGCTGATGGTCGGTGTGGTCCTGCTGGTGATCGGTTTCGAATCCTCTGGCGCCCTGGCTTCGGCCTACGGCGTGGCGGTGACCGGCACCATGCTGATGACCACCATCCTTGTGTCGGCGGTGATGTTGCTGCTGTGGAAATGGCCACCGATTCTCGCGGTCCCGGTACTGCTGGGCTTCCTGCTGGTCGATGGCCTGTACTTCGCCGCCAACGTGCCGAAGATCATCCAGGGCGGTGCCTTCCCGGTGATCGCCGGTATCGCTTTGTTCGTGCTGATGACCACCTGGAAGCGCGGCAAGCAACTACTGGTCGACCGTCTCGACGAAGGCGCGCTGCCGCTGCCGATCTTCATCAGCAGCATCCGCGTACAACCGCCGCATCGCGTGCAGGGCACAGCGGTGTTCCTCACCGCCCGCTCCGACGCCGTGCCGCATGCGTTGTTGCACAACCTGCTGCATAACCAGGTGCTGCACGAACAGGTGGTGTTGCTGACGGTGGTCTACGAAGACATCCCGCGCGTACCGCCATCGCGGCGTTTCGAAGTGGAAGCGCACGGGGAGGGCTTCTTCCGGGTCATCCTGCACTTCGGCTTCACCGACGAACCGGACGTGCCGCAGGCACTGAAGCTGTGCCATCTGGATGAACTGGATTTCAGCCCGATGCGCACCACCTACTTCCTCAGCCGCGAAACCGTGATCGCCTCGAAACTCGAAGGCATGGCGCGTTGGCGCGAGGCGTTGTTTGCGTTCATGTTGAAGAATGCCAATGGCAATTTGCGGTTCTTCAATCTGCCTTTGAACAGAGTGATTGAGTTGGGGACGCAGGTAGAGATGTAAACCTGGCCCCAACCGAAAAGCCCCCGACAGCCTTGTGCTGGCGGGGGCTTTTTTGTGTCTGTTGTACAACTCTCAAAACCACTGCAAAACCCCTGTGGGAGCTAGCCTGCTAGCGATGGCTGAGTGTCAGTCAGCACATCTTTATCAGATCCACCGCCATCGCTAGCAGGCTAGCTCCCACAGGGTTATGGGGTGCGTTCAGACAGAGTTTGGGGTTGACGATTCGATAATGCCGATCAAGCAGGTGTCCACGTTTCATGGAATGTGGACACTCGGTTTTTCTTGCTTTGTGCAGAGTCAAGAAATTTGCGGTCTCTGCACAAATTCTGAATTCACCGCCATCCCTTGTAGGAGTGAGCCTGCTCGCGATAGCGGTGTGTCAGTTGACAACTAGATGGCTGACACTCCGCTATCGCGAGCAGGCTCACTCCTACAGGGGAATGTGTTCATCGTCCGAGATGTAAAAAGCCCCGCAACTGTGAAGTTGCGGGGCTTTTTGTGGGTGCGGCTCAGATCACTCTTCGGCGACCGAGTCCTTGCTCTGGCGCTTCTGAATCAAATCCACCAAGCGCTTCGCCAGCGCCGGGTAGTTCTCGTCGAAATGATGCCCGCCAGGCAGTTTCACCGGCTCACCCACTGCAGTCTTGTCGGTGCAGCCACTCTCATCGGTTTCTTCTTCACCATAAATGCACACCACCTTGGCCGCAGGCAGCTTGGCCATTTCCGGCCCGGTGGCGGCTTCTTTACCCGCGTTACCCAACCAGCCTTCGACTTCGATTTCGAAGCTGCCGGTGCGGGCGAAGGCGAGCAGGATGATCGCGTCGACGCGTTGCTGTTCGTTCTCTGGCAGGCGGTTGTAGATCGCCGGCAGGACGTCAGCGCCGAACGAATAGCCGGTGAGGATGAAGCGCTTGGTGCCCCATTTCTGCCGGTAGTGCTGCATCAGTTCGGTGAGATCCAGCGCGCTTTGCTCCGGGCTCTTGTGCTGCCAGTAGTAGCGCAGGGTGTCGATGCCGACCACCGGGTAGCCGATCTTGGCCATTTCGCCCGCCACGTCGCGGTCGAGGTCGCGCCAGCCGCCATCACCGGAGAGGAACAGGGTCACGGTGTCGTTGGCCTGGCCGGCCGGGACTTCGACCACCGGGATCGCCAGACCGCCGTTGGCCTTGTCGCCGCCGACGAGGATTTTGCGCAGTTCGTTGTTCAGCACTTGCGGCAAGTTGATGTCGTAGTCGCTGATGCTGGTTTCGGCGTTCGGTTGATCGCGCACGAAACCTGCGCTGGCGTCGTCCGGGTTGTCGTTCCACGCCACCAGCCAGTGGCCGTGGGCGGCGGACTTCGGCAGCAGGTGAGTGCAGCCGGGTTTTTCCAGGGCGAGGTCGACGGAGATGGCTTGCGCCTTGTCGTTTTTCTGTTCGGCCAACCAGCGCCAGGCCAATACGGCACCTGGGCCGATACCGCTGACCAGCGTGGCCGGACCGTTCAGTTCACGCAGGCCCGATTGCAGGGCGCGGCTTTGCAGCAGGCAGTCCTTGGGCAGAATCACCTGAACGATCTGCGCCGAGGCGCTGCGGCTCAGGGTGGTCAGTTGTTTCTCGGAGAGCTTTTGTTCGTCGGTAACGGCCACCAACACCTGAGCCTTCGGCTTGCTGCCCGGGATAACTCGCGTCATGGCCGCGCCATCGGCGGGTTGGAGCTGTTCGACGGTCGGTTCCGGTGCCGGGCGTTTGAGGTACCAGAAACCGCCGCCGGCAATCACGGCCAGCACGATCAGTGCAGCCAGGATGTACTTCAGGGAGCGTTGAATCATCAGCGTTTCACCAATCCAGTCAAGCCGCCCGCGATCAGGGCAGCAGTATCGGCCAGCGCCACCAACGGATCGAGTCCGGCGGGCACGGCCATATAACGGGGTTCCCAGTCAGGCTGGAACTTGTCTTTGAAGCGGCGCAAGCCTTGGAAGTTGTACAGCTGCTCACCACGGCGGAACACCATCGAGCCCAGCCGCTGAGTCAATGGTGCACCGCGGCGGGGTTGCAGCCCCGACAACGGCACCATGCCCAGGCTGAAGCGCGCGTATCCGTGACTCTTATAATGTTGAATCAGGCCGACCATCATGAATTCCATGGTCAGCTTCGGCGCGTCCGGGTGCGCGCGCATCAGGTCGAGGCTTGCCAGATCGTGGCTGTAAGTCTCGAGCAGGTTGGCGAACGCGACCGGGCGGCCTTCGAAGCGAATGACTGCGATGCGGAAATGCTTGAGGTAATCGTCGCTGAAGCGGCCGAGGGAAAAGCCTTTCTCGCGCACGTTCTTGCCGGTCAGCCAGGCATCGGAAATCACCTTCAGCTCGTCCATCGGCGCCTGACCCGGCTCATGGATTTCCAGCGACAGACCATCGCGGGTGCCACGGTTCCAGGTGTAGCGCAGATCCTTCATCTCCTTGCCCTTGGCTTCGAGATCAAAGCGCTGCAGATCGACCCGGGCCTCTTCGCCCAGCTTGATCGCCGTCAGGCCGATGTCCATGTAGTACGGCAGGTTCTCCGCGCGCACCTGGTAGAACACCGGACGGGTGTGATGGATATCGCAGAGATCACGGAACTGCCAGATCATTTCCGCGCGTTGCTGGCTCGGCCCGATCGGGTCGTACAGGGCCACCAGACTGCGGCCACGGCGGGCGTACATCAGGAACGCCTCGTCGTTGGGGTGAAACAGCAGCGCCTTGTCACCGGTCAGCGCGAGGCCGCCGTCGGGCTGCGACGACGCCATGAGGATTTTTACCGCGCGGTCCAATTCATCCGGTGTCGGTAGATGAATCACTGGGCGTGCGGTACGCAACAGCCAGGTCAGGGCAATCACCAGCAACAGCACGGCAGCGCCAAGCAGCGAACGCAGGCCGCGTGGGGCGTCTGCGTCGAGGGTGAATTGCCACCAGAGCTGATGGCTGTACGGCACGTCCTGATAGGCGAACAACAGCAGCCAGGTCGACGCACCGAGGACGCACAGGCTGGCGACCAGATACAGCGGCGAGAACGGCAGCTCGGTCAGGCGACTCGGGCGATAGAACGAGCGACGGAAGACGCCGAGCAGTGCCGCCGTCAGGGTCATCAGCGTGGCTTCTTCCCAGTCGAAGCCCTTGAGCAGCGAGAGCAGGGCACCGACCAGCAACAGGATGGTGGTCAGCATCCACGCCGCCGACAGACGTCGGCGCAGACCTTGCGCGAGCAGCAGGCACAACACGCCAATCAGGCTGGCACCGAAGTGCGAGGCGTCGACCAGACGATGCGGGATCAGAAAGCCGATGTGCTCCAGACGCGTATCGATTTCAGGGGTGGCGCCGGAAAACAGCAACACCACACCCGAAAGAAACACCAGCACCGCCAGAATCGGCGCGGCCAGACCGGACGCCGCACGCATGGTCTGGGTCTGGAACAGGCGCTGACCTTCGTTGATCAGCAGCAGCACACAGGCGACCAGCAGTGGCAGTACCACATAGATCAGGCGATACAGCAGCAGCGCCGCGGCCAGTGGCGCCGCGCCGAGTTTGTCGGCGAACGCGGCGAGCAAAATCGCTTCGAACACGCCAACGCCGCCCGGCACGTGGCTGAGCACACCGGCCGCCAGCGCCAACAGGTACACCAGCAGGAACGGCGCGAAAGGCGGCGCTTCCGGCAGCAACAGATAGAGCACGGTGGCGGCAGCGGCGACGTCGAGCGCAGTGATCACCAGTTGCAGGAAGGTCAGGCGCCGACCGGGCAGGCGCAGGGTGCGGCGCCCGGCCTTGACCAACAGATTGTCGGGGTAGGGTTGTTCCGGCAGACGACGGCGATAGATGCCGATCGCCAATACGGCACTGAGGATCAGCACGGCGGCGGCGACGCAGCCCAGCAACACCTCGGACAATCCAAGTGCTTGCGAAGCGGCGGACAGGTTGCTCAAAGTGGCCAGCGCTGCCAGGGGCGGCAAGGCGCAGCCCAAAGAGAGGCTGGCGAACAACGTCATGTGCGCGACTTCCGACGCACCGACGCCCAGCCGTGCATATAAACGATAGCGGACCGAGCCACCCGACAGCAGCGACAGACCAATCGCGTTACCGATTGCAAACGCGGTGAAGCCGCCGAGGGCGAGCATGCGCGGCGGCAATGTCACGCCGGCGTAGCGGCTGGCCGACCATTCATAGCCGAGCAGAATGATGAAGCCGACCACGGTCGCCCCGATGGCACCGAGCAACGCCGGTTTCGGCACGTCGAGAATCGAGTCGTGCAGCGCGTCGAGATCAAGCTCGGCGAGCAGATGGCGACAGGCAATCAGCGCAATGGCAAACAGCAGCAACGTCACGGCCAGACCGATCGGCTGGCGGTATTTGCTTAACCGATCCAGCCAGCGCAAACGCTCGGGTTTGATCGGTTGTTCTGCTGTGACGGTGTCTTGTGGATCAGACGAGTTGGCGCGCATCAATCACCTCTTGGATTGTGCGCGACAGGATGGAGGTATCCAGCCAAGTTACCAATCCCTGTAGAAAAAAATAATCACAAAATATTACGCCTCTCACCGGGTGTCGGCGAGGGCAGTCTTGGATTGCAGGCGTCTTGTCCGCGACTCAAGCATAGTCGCAACGCGGCGGCTCTGGGATCCTGGACGGTTCACTGCACGATGACAGATCATTGTTGCGAAAGGACTTTTTCCACAGATACAAAAAAGGCCACTCTTTCGAGTAGCCTTTTTTGATGTTTGGTTGCGGGAGCCGGATTTGAACCGACGACCTTCGGGTTATGAGCCCGACGAGCTACCAGACTGCTCCATCCCGCGTCTGTGTGGCGGCATTCTACAGGCGAACGGCGAGGTGTCAACCGCTAATCCTGTAAAGAATCAAATAAGTGCGAAATCGCGGCAAACGGTCGCAGGGGATGCGTAAGTTTCGGAAATGCAACGAATTACCGTTTCGCTGCCGATTGGGCAGGGCGCCCATTTGCAAAACAGACGTGCACAAAAAAGGCCACTCTTTCGAGTAGCCTTTTTTGATGTTTGGTTGCGGGAGCCGGATTTGAACCGACGACCTTCGGGTTATGAGCCCGACGAGCTACCAGACTGCTCCATCCCGCGTCTGTGTGGCGGCATTCTACAGAGCTTTGCCGAGGTGTCAACCGCCGATTGGAATAAATCTGTTCAGGTTCAATCGGTTAGCGTTTTTCCTGGGAGGGGTGTAGGGCCGCAGGGCAGGCGCAGCAAGGGTTCTGGCTCTATTGAAGGCATTTGATTGATTGAGAAAATAAATTCAATCGCGGTTTCCTACAGTCGGTCAGGAACATTCAACACCACTGGTGCTATATACAGGTGTCAGTGAGATACTGCCGCTCTGGCTCGCCACGTTCCCTTTTCTGACATGACTCAGCGAAAAATCATCCACATCGACTGTGACTGCTTCTACGCCGCCATCGAAATGCGCGATGACCCGCGTCTGGCCGGCAAGCCGTTGGCAGTGGGTGGTTCTGCGGATCGGCGCGGGGTGATTGCCACCTGCAATTATGAGGCGCGCGCCTATGGGGTGCGCTCGGCGATGGCCTCGGGGCACGCCTTGAAATTGTGCCCGGATCTGACCATCGTCAAGCCGCGTATGGATGCGTATCGCGAGGCGTCCAGGGAAATCCATACGATCTTTGCCGATTACACCGACCTGATCGAGCCGCTGTCACTGGACGAGGCCTATCTCGATGTCTCGGACAGCGCGCATTTCGGCGGCAGTGCCACGCGAATCGCGCAGGACATTCGCCGGCGCGTCTCCAATCAATTGCACATCACCGTGTCTGCGGGCGTAGCGCCAAACAAGTTTCTGGCGAAGATCGCCAGTGACTGGAAAAAACCCAACGGCCTGTTTGTGATCACGCCGGATCAGGTCGAAGACTTCGTCAGCGGCTTGCCAGTGAGCAAGCTGCACGGCGTCGGCAAGGTCACCGCCGACAAGCTGGGCAAACTCGGCATCGTCGATTGCGCGCATCTGCGTGAATGGGGGCGATTGGCGCTGGTGCGCGAATTCGGCAGTTTTGGCGAGCGCCTGTGGAACCTCGCCCGTGGCATTGACGACCGGCTGGTGCACAACGACAGTCGGCGACAGTCGATCAGCGTGGAAAATACCTACGACGCCGACCTGCCGGATCTGCGCAGCTGTCTCGACAAGTTACCCGAATTGCTCGACACCCTGAAAACCCGGATGGAGCGGATCGACAGCAGCTATCGGCCGGGCAAGCCGTTCGTCAAAGTGAAATTCCATGATTTCACCCAGACCACGCTGGAGCAGGCCGGGGCAGGGCGGGATCTTGGCAGCTATCAGTTGATGCTGACGCAGGCGTTCAATCGCGGCGGCAAACCGGTGCGGTTGCTTGGGGTCGGAGTAAGGCTGGAGGATTTACGTGGCGGGTTTGAGCAGATGGAGTTGTTTGAGCGGTAGATTTGCGGCGTATCTCAGATAGTCATCGCGGGCAAGCCCGCTCCCACAGTGTTCGATGGTGAAACACCTATTGTGTGAACACCCATAACCCTGTGGGAGCGGGCTTGCCCGCGATGCCTTTAGCTTTTAATTCGGTCCCGGATCCGCCACCAGACGCCCGGCATCCCGAGTCAGCGACTTCAGAAACTCAGCCTGCAATTCAGGATCGTTGCGCGTCAATTCGATCAGGCTTTGTTCCAGTTCGCTGGCTTCTTCTTCCAGGCCCAGCTCCGACAGGCGTTTGACCCGGTGCACCCACTGGCTCACCTCGTCGTCTTCCAGATCGTCATAGATCAGCCCGTGCGCTTCCAGCAACTTGTCGCGCAAGTGGCTGCTGAGCATCAGCGTCGAATCGGAGTGCACGTCGTCCTTGGCGTCCTCGACACTGATCTGCAAGCGGCCGATATGATTCAGATCGTTTTCGGCGAACGGGCTGTCGAGCAGATTCAAACGCAGCACGCCGTTGCGATCGGTGGTCATGTCGAAAGTCTGCTTGCCAGCCTTGACCTGTACCGGCCGCTCGCTCCACGGCAGGCTCGAATATTCCGTGCGCTTGTCGCGCTGGACTTCGTCGATACCCGCCAGATTCTGCTGCGCGCGCCCGTTGGATTGCGCGTTCATGAATGGATTGAGCCCGGCGAAACCGTAGCTGAACCAGTCCTTGGTCACACTGTCCGGCAGGTTGCCCAGCGCAAACACGTTGACCACGTTGGCACCGACACCGCCGACCACGGCGACCGCGCCCAGCGGAATCTCATAGACTTCGCGCCAGGGTTGGTAAGGCGTGTAGCGGTCGTAACGACGGGTGACTTCGAACTCCGTGACTTCAAAAGTCTTCTGCTCGTTGATCTTAACGCGTCGTTGCGGCAGCTCAAGCACCTTGGGCTCGCCGACATCGATCTGCAGGCTGTGGTCGAGCAGTTTGCGCTCGACCCGCTCTTCGTGCTCGCTGCGCTGCGACATGTGATTGGCGCAGCCGCTGACCAGCAGGGCGCCGCACAGGGCGGCGCCACCGAGGCCTAAGGTGTTTCGCTTGAACATGACGTCTCTATCTGGTTTCAGCGGCGGATACGCGCCTGCAGGAAGGACAGTACGTCGGCGACCGGCAATGCTTGCGCTTCGCCTTCGGTACGACTCTTGTATTCCAGGTTGCCTTCGGCGAGACCGCGGTCGCTGACCACGATCCGGTGTGGAATGCCGATCAGCTCCATGTCTGCGAACTTGATGCCCGGGCTGGTTTTCTTGTCGCGATCGTCCAGCAGCACTTCGAAGCCGGCGGCCGTCAGTTCGGCGTACAGCTTGTCGGTGGCTTCGCGCACCTGCTCGGTTTCATAACGCAGCGGCACCAGAGCAATCTGGAACGGCGCCAGGGTGTCGCTCCAGATGATGCCGTTTTCGTCGTTGTTCTGCTCGATTGCAGCGGCAACCACGCGGGACACGCCAATGCCGTAGCAACCCATTTCCAGGGTCACCGGCTTGCCGTTCTCGCCCAGCACTTCGCACTTCATCGCCTTGCTGTACTTGTTGCCCAGTTGGAAGATGTGTCCGACTTCGATGCCGCGCTTGATCTCCAGCGTGCCCTTGCCGTCCGGGCTTGGGTCGCCGGCGACGACGTTACGCAGGTCAGCAACGGTCGGAACCGGCAGATCACGCTCCCAGTTCACGCCAAAGTAGTGCTTGTCGTCGATGTTTGCGCCAATCGCGAAGTCGCTCATCAGCTCGACCGAGCGGTCGATGATAATCGGCAGCGGCAGGTTCAGCGGGCCGAGCGAACCGGCGCCGGCGCCAATCGCGTCACGCAGGTCGGCATCGGTGGCCATGACCAGCGGGCTGGCTACGCCTGGTTGCTGGGCGGCTTTGATTTCGTTGAGTTCGTGGTCGCCACGAACGACCAGCGCGATCAGCTTGCCTTCTTCTTCGGCGCGCACGATCAGGGTCTTGATGGTCTTTTCAATCGGCAGATTGAATTTTTCCACCAGGGCCGCGATGGTCTTGGTGTCTGGCGTATCGACCAGACGCAGTTCTTCGGTCGGCGCCGGACGCGAAGTTTCCCGTGGCACGGCTTCGGCTTTCTCGATGTTCGCCGCGTAGTCGGAACCGTTGCTGAAAACGATGTCGTCTTCGCCGGACTCGGCCAATACGTGGAATTCGTGCGAACCGGCGCCACCGATCGAGCCGTTGTCGGCTTCAACCGGACGGAATTTCAGGCCCAGACGGCTGAACACGTTGCAGTAGGCCTGGTGCATGCGGTCGTAGGTGACCTGCAGCGATGCCTGATCGGCGTGGAACGAATACGCGTCCTTCATGATGAATTCGCGGCCGCGCATCAAGCCGAAGCGTGGGCGGATTTCGTCACGGAATTTGGTCTGGATCTGGTACAGGTTGATCGGCAGCTGCTTGTAGCTGCTCAACTCGTTGCGCATCAGATCGGTGATCACTTCTTCGTGGGTCGGGCCCGCGCAGAAGTCGCGACCGTGGCGGTCTTTGATGCGCAGCAGCTCAGGACCGTATTCTTCCCAGCGCCCCGATTCCTGCCACAGCTCGGCCGGTTGGGTGCTCGGCATCAACACTTCCAGAGAGCCGGCCGCGTTCATTTCTTCGCGAACGATGGCTTCAACCTTGCGCATTACCCGCAGGCCCATGGGCAGCCAGGTGTACAGGCCCGAGGCGAGTTTGCGGATCATGCCGGCGCGCAGCATCAGCTGATGGCTGATCACGACCGCATCGGAAGGCGTTTCTTTCTGTGTGGCGAGCAAAAATTGACTGGTGCGCATGGTTGGCCGTTGTCGGTTGCTTTGACTGGAAATGACGGAGCAGTGTACCGGCGAGTTTTGTCGACGTACAGGCATGCGGCCGCTGGTGAGGTTCGACGGCGGGATTCCTCCCGCCGGCGGCGAAACGTCTTACGATTCTTCGACAACCGGGGTCGGTGTAGGCTCGGGCGTTGGCGTCGGGCCTTCGCGGCGGCTCTCCTGGAACCAGTGCAGCGCGATCAGCACCAGCGTCGGCACGCCGAGCAGGGCAGTGATCAGGAAGAAACTGTGATAACCGAACTTTTCCACCAGCACGCCGGAATAGCCGCCCATCAGTCGCGGCAACAACAGCATGATCGAGCTGAGGAGGGCGTACTGGGTGGCCGAGAACTTGAGGTTGGTCAGGCTCGACAGGTAGGCCACGAACGCCGAGGTCGCCAGGCCGGAACTGAAGTTGTCCAGAGAGATGGTCACCACCAGCATCTGCAGGTTCGGACCCATGTCAGCGAGCATCACGAACAGCAGGTTGGTGCCCGCCGAGGCTGCACCGCCGATAAACAGAATCGGCAGAATGCCGAAACGTACGATCAGCAGGCCACCCATGCCGGCACCGACGAGGGTCATGATCAGGCCGAAAATCTTGCTGACACTGGCGATCTGATCCTTGGTGAAGCCCTGGTCGATATAGAACACGTTGGCCATCACGCCCATGACCGTGTCCGACATGCGATAGGTGGCGATCAGGCCGAGCAGCAGCAGCGCCTGCCAGCGGTAACGCAAAATGAAGTCGTTGACCGGGGTCAGCACCGGCGCCAGGCCGCGGCGGCCCATGGCTGAAAGGCACAGGCCGGTGAGCAGGGTATAGAGAATGGCGCGCAGGAATGCGCGATCTTCCAGTAACAGGTCGAGCGGGCTCATGTCGCCGAACAGTACCCTGGCGAAATCGGTGTTGTAGAGCTGAGTGAACATCGCCGGCACGGACACCAGCAGGATGATCAGCACGAATACCGACATCAGTTGATGCATGAACGTGTAACGCCCGGCCTGCAATTGCGTACGCAGCGGTACGGGCGGCTCGCGCATGAACAGTGTGGTCAGCAGTGCCGGAACCATCAACGCGCCGAACAGCACATAAGTACCCGTCCAGGCGGCGTGCTTATAGTTGAAACCGGTGGAGCCGAAGCCTTCGGCGAAGAATAGCGCGCCGGCGGTGGCGAGCAGGGCGGCGACGCGGTAGCCGGACATGTAGCTGGCGGCGAGCGCGGCTTGCCGGCTGTCATCGGCGATTTCCAGGCGATAGGCGTCGACGGCAATATCCTGAGTGGCGGAGGCGAAAGCGACCACTACGGCAATCGCAATCAGCCAGGACAGGTGTTTTTGCGGATCGCAGAAACCCATGCCGATCAGCCCGAGA
This sequence comes from Pseudomonas sp. R1-1, assembly GCF_051132135.1. Taxonomy (NCBI): domain Bacteria; kingdom Pseudomonadati; phylum Pseudomonadota; class Gammaproteobacteria; order Pseudomonadales; family Pseudomonadaceae; genus Pseudomonas; species Pseudomonas sp. R1-1. Next base: position 4,828,579 of record NZ_CP071663.1, on the reverse strand, counting down.
ATCACCAGCGCCTGCGAAAGCACCAGCCATGAACGGCGACGGCCGAGCTTGCCAAGCAAGGGCAGGCGCCATTGGTCGAGCAGGGGAGACCAGACCCATTTGAACGCATAGGCCAGGCCGATCAGACTGGCGTAGCCAATGGTTTCACGGGCGACACCGGCTTCACGCAGCCAGACCGAAAGCGTTGAGAACACCAGCATGTACGGCAGGCCGGCGGCAAAACCGAGCAACAACAGCACGAGCGTCGAAGGACTGGCATAGGCGGCGAGCGCGGCGCGCCAGGTTTTACGGGGCATGGGCTGAAGTCTGCCTCAAGATTGCGAAAACAAAGCGCGCACTCTAACCGCTGTGCTCTACCGGACGCCAGCCATGGCGCCGAATATCCACACGATTGTTCTGGACGGTGATGCCTTCGATGCGCAGTCGCGCCCGTTGTTCATCGCCGGACGGGCTGCCCACAGGAAGGCTGATCCGCCCGCCAGCGCCCAGCACCCGGTGCCATGGCAACCGGGTATCGGCGGGCAACTGACTCAGGGTTCGTCCGACCCAGCGCGCGGCGCGTCCCAACCCAGCCAGTTCGGCCAACTGACCATAGCTGACGACTTTACCCTCCGGCACTTGCGCGAGAGTGGAGTAGAGCGCCGTGCGTCGGATTTGCGCTTCGCTGTCATGAGCGTCGGTGGGTGCTGTCACGGGCGTGGTTCCTGAACCGGGGCTTTTTCAAGGTGTTCAGAGTAATCCGTCGCCGCGTAGTTGAGAAATGAACTCATTGGAAATCGTCCGGTCAGTCCTTGTCAGGGTCTTATTCCTACGGATAATGCCGACCTTTTTCCGACAACTGAGCCCTCGATTCGCCTATGTTTTCCAGATCCCTGCTGTGCCTTGCTGTTTTCAGTGCGTCCACGCCCCTGCTTGCCGACACCGTCTGGTTGAAGAACGGTGACAAGTTGAGCGGCACCATCAGCGTCTTCGATGGCGGCAAGCTGTTGATCCAGACCAAATATGCCGGTGCGGTGACCATCGACTGGAAAGAGGTCAAGACCCTGGAGAGCGAGCAGCACCTGCTGGTCAAGCAGGACGCTTATACCGGCGAAGTCTCCAAGTCGCTGACTGCGGCGGACGACGGCAAGGTCACCCTGGCCAACGGTGACGCGCCGAAAACCGTCGAGCTGGCGAGCATTCAGCAGATCCTCAAGCCAAAACCGATCGTCACTGACCTGGTGTGGAAGGGCAATGTCGACCTGGCGCTGGATTATCAGCGCGCCGAGAAAGATACCGATGATTACGATGTCGCGTTCAAGACCTCGGCGCGTCACGGTCGTTGGCGTCATACCGCCGAAGGTGAGTACAACCGCGAAGTGCAGGACGCCGAAACTACCACCAACAACTGGCGCGCCGAGTACTCCCTTGACCGCTTCATTACCGATCAATGGTTCTGGCAAGGTCGCCTGAACTACAAGCGTGACCACATCGAAGAGCTGGCGCGTCAGCGGGTGGTCGGTACCGGTCCCGGCTACCAGTTCTGGGACGATGAGTTGGGTGCATTCTCGCTGGGCTCGTTGCTCAACCGCACCGATTACGAATACCGCGATGGCAGCAAGGACAACTTCTACTCTGTTGCCATGAAGTGGGACTACAACCGCTACCTGATCGGCAAGAAGGTCGAGTTCTTCACCAACGGTGAAGTCGGCAAGCCACTCTCGGGTGTGGCGGATTACGCACTGGATGCCGAACTGGGCCTGCGCTACAAGGTCACCGAGTGGGCGTCGCTCAACCTCAAGGCCGAGCGCGACATCATCAGCGGTACCAACGATGCCGATCTGAACAAGACCCGCTATACCGCAGGGTTTGGCGTGGCCTGGTAAGTCATCGATAAAAAATCGCAGCCGTTGTCGGGCTGCGATTTTTTTTGCCTGGACAAAACAGACGCCCACAAAAAAGCCCCGCTTTTGAGGGCGGGGCTCTTTTCTAAAGAAGCTACAAGTTAGATAACTTGTACTTCTTCAGCTTGCATGCCTTTCTGACCGCGGGTAGCGATGAAAGAAACCTGTTGGCCTTCTTTCAGGCTTTTGAAGCCGTCGGATTGGATAGCTTTGAAGTGAACGAACAGATCGTCACCGGATTGTGGAGTGATGAAGCCGAAGCCTTTTTCATCGTTGAACCACTTAACGGTACCGGTTTGGCGATTAGACATGGTGTAACTCCTTGAACAAAGATAACTGCGACTCAGGAAGAACCCTGGCCGAGACTGAGTGCAAAGAGCAGGAAAAATTCTTGTAGATGGTTGGATCGAAATTCAACATATCGTGTAGAGATTCTCAGTGACACAAGCAACACAGTGACGCCACCTTAACCCTTTTTCCGGAACGTGCCAATGCTTGTTGCAAAGGTTTCTGTGTTTTCGGGATCGGCGGTGTGACAGTTCGTCGCCGCAGCCCGTATTTCCAGGGTGTTCGCCGAGAATTGCAGTGCGCACTTTGAACGAGGCGGCGCGCCCGGTAAGATGCCGGACAGAATTTTTCCACCTCGCTATTCAGGACAAACCCGCCATGAGCATCAAATCGGACAAGTGGATTCGCCGCATGGCGCAGGAACACGGCATGATCGAACCGTTCGTCGAACGCCAGATGCGCGGCAGCGACGACAGCCGGGTGATTTCCTACGGCGTATCGAGCTACGGCTACGATGTGCGTTGCACCAACCACTTCAAGGTGTTCACCAACATCAACTCGGCCATTGTCGACCCGAAGAACTTCGACGCGGGCAGCTTCGTCGACATCCACAGCGACGTCTGCATCATCCCGCCGAACTCCTTCGCGCTGGCCAGCACCGTCGAATACTTCCGCATTCCACGTAATGTGCTGACCATCTGCCTGGGCAAAAGTACCTACGCTCGCTGCGGCATCATCGTCAACGTCACGCCGCTGGAACCCGAGTGGGAAGGCCACGTGACGCTGGAGTTCTCCAACACCACCAACCTGCCGGCGAAAATCTACGCCAACGAAGGCGTGGCGCAGATGCTCTTCCTCGAATCCGACGAGGAATGCGAAGTGTCCTACAAGGACCGCGGCGGCAAATACCAGGGCCAGCGTGGCGTGACCCTGCCGCGCACCTGATCGGTCATCCGACGGAACGCGGGAATTCTTCGGCGGGCAGACACTCTATGAGGTGTACTGCCCGTTTTTGTTTCCAGCGAAACGGGCCTTCGCCGAGGAGTGCCCTATGAAGATCGATCCGCAAATCACTGCCGAACTGGCAAGGCTTGAGCCCAATCAGGTTGGCGTATTGGCCTGGTCCTTGTTGGCGCATCCGCCTCTGAGCGCGGCTGGCGGAGTTCCCGGTCAGCCTGATCCCGATACTCCCAATGAACAACCGACCGAACCCGGCGAGCCGACCCTGCCGGACGAACCGCCTCCGGCGCCTGTCGCCTGACCCACTGTCACCGGTATGGCCCGTCAGTTACTAACTGACGGGCCATATTTCGTTATCGCCGATCACGAAGACTCTGCAGGTTTCGTCGCGCTCGACCTGAAAGCCGCCGGTAAACGCCCCGAATGCCGGCATCAGGCTGATGCGCTCGCCCAGCCGGAAACAGGCCAGACGCAGGCTCTGTCGCCCCTTGCCGTGCAGCCGATAGACCGGATGCACATGCCCGGCGAGTACGTGCCGTTCGGGATGCGGCTCGGGTTCATGTTGCAAGGCAAAAGGGCCCAGCAGCAGCGGTTCGGGCACCACGCGAATACTCAGCGAGGCTGGGGGATCGCCCGCGCGTTTGTCGTGGTTTCCGCGAATCAGCGTCATCGGCAGCTCTGCGTGCCGCGCCCGCCACTCTGCCAACGCGTTCAGCGTATTGGGCGCATGTGAGCCGGGTCCGTGGAGAAAATCGCCGAGGAAGATCAACTGGCGGCACGGCAGCCTCGCCAGCAACCCGTCGATCACAGCGATATTGCTCGCAGTGGTGCCATGCGGCACCGGTTGGCCGAGGCTGCGATAGGCCGCTGCCTTGCCGAAATGCACGTCGGCGATCAGCAGTGCTTCCTGCGCCGGCCAGTACAGGGCTTTTTCCGGCAGCAACCACAATTCTTCGCCGGCCAGGCGCACCGGATACGCCGCGCTCATGACGACTTGCCGTTGTCAGCGGTTTTTTCCAGATCACCCACCATTCTTCTGATCCTGTCGGCCAGTTTTTCCGAACTCATGCTTTCACGCATGCGCTCGACCAGTAGCGGAAAGCCCAGCGGTGTCGGGCGTTTGATCAAATGCACATCGAGTTTCATCCGGTTGATCCGCTGCAAGGTCTGCTCCAGTCGAGCGATATCCAGTTCTTCGCGCAACACTTCCTCGCCGGCCTGGGCCAGCAGCAGGTTGTCGGCATCGTATTGTTTGAACACTTGAAAAAACAGACCGCTCGATGCCTGCACCTGGCGGGTACTTTTCGGCGCCCCGGGATAACCGGCGAAGACCAGTCCGGCGATCCGCGCGATCTCGCGAAAGCGCCGTAGCGCCAGTTCGCCCGCGTTGAGGCTGGCCAGCACGTCGGCCAATAAGTGATCGGCATTAAACAGCGCACCATTCAAATGTTCAGCCCAATCGACGGGCGTGGCACTGAGCAGTTCCAGTCCGTAATCATTCACTGCGATCGAGAACGTCACAGGCTGGCGCTGGCTGACCCGCCAGGCCAGCAGGCTAGCCAGCCCCAGATGGACTTGGCGCCCGGCGAAGGGGTAGAGAAACAGGTGCCAGCCTTCGCGGGATTTCAGTACTTCGGCCAGCAGATTTTCCGCGGTGGGCAGGCCGGACCAGCGCATCTGCGTGTCCAGCAAGGGCCGCAAGGCGTGCATTTCCGGCCCGGTGAATTCGCCTTGAGCGGCCGCGGTGAAGCGCCTGACCACGGCTTCAGCCAGCTCGTTGGAAAGCGGCATGCGCCCGCCATTCCAGCGTGGCACGGCGGCTTTTTTCGCGGTGCTGCGTTTGACGTAGGCGGTCATGTTTTCCACGCGCACCAATTCCAGCAAGCGCCCGGCGAACAAGAAACCGTCTCCCGGTTTAAGCCGGGCGATAAAGCCTTCTTCGACGCTGCCCAGTTGCTTGCCACCGCCGCCCTTGCTCCAGAATTTCAGATTGATGCTCGCATCGCTGACGATGGTGCCGATGCTCATCCGGTGGCGCCGCGCCAGACGCGCATCCGGCACCCGCCAGACGCCCTGTTCGTCGGGCTCGACCCGGCGATAGTCCGGATAGGCTGTAAGAGACATCCCGCCATGGCGTACGAAAGCCAGCGCCCAGGCCCAGTCGGCCAGGGTTAGGTCGCGGTAAGCCCAGGCGCCGCGGACTTCTTCGTACAACTCTTCAGGAATAAACCCACCGCCAAGGGCCATGCTGACCAGATGCTGCACCAGCACATCCAAAGGCTTGTGCGGCGACAGGCGCGGCTCGATGCGCCGCTGCTCGACCGCATCGCGCGCGGCCACCGCTTCGATCAGTTCCAGACTGTGAGTCGGCACCAGCGTCACCCGCGAGGTGCGCCCCGGTGCGTGACCGGAACGCCCGGCCCGTTGCATCAGACGTGCAACGCCTTTGGCCGAACCGATCTGCAACACGCGCTCGACCGGCAGAAAATCCACGCCCAGATCCAGGCTGGAGGTGCACACCACAGCTTTCAATTGCCCGTCCTTAAGCGCCTGCTCCACCCAGTCACGGGTATCGCGGGACAGCGAGCTGTGATGCAAGGCGATCAACCCGGCCCAATCCGGCCGTGCTTCAAGCAGTGCCTGGTACCAGATTTCCGATTGCGCCCGGGTATTGGTGAATACCAGGCTGCTGGCGCAGGCGTCGAGTTCGGCGACCACTTGCGGCAGCATCTTCAGGCCGATGTGCCCGGCCCACGGAAAACGCTCGATGGCCGGTGGGAGCAAGGTGTCGACGGCCAGCGCTTTTTCGCTTTGTCCTTGCACACTCACGCCCCCACCCTGTGGGATCAGCACCTGTTCAGCGTGGGATTGATTACCAAGAGTGGCGGAAACACCCCAGACGATCAGTTCCGGTTGCCAATGGCGCAGGCGGGCGAGGGCCAGTTGCAATTGCACGCCGCGCTTGTTGCCGAGCAGTTCGTGCCATTCATCGACGACGATCATGCGCAAGGTCGACAGCGCCGTGCGCGCATCTGCACGGGCGAGCAGCAGCGTCAGGCTCTCTGGCGTGGTGATCAGCGCAGTCGGCAGGCGCCGGCCCTGACGGGCGCGCTCGCTGCTGCTGGTGTCGCCGGTGCGCAGGCCGATGCTCCAGGGCAGGTGCAGGTGATCAACCGGTGCCTGCAAGGCGCGGGCGGTGTCAGCGGCCAGCGCGCGCATGGGGGTGATCCACAGCACGGTCAGCGGTTCGGCGGGTGGTTTGCGTTTGCGCGGTGTTTCGACGGCAGGTCGAGCGCGAGCGTAGCGGTTGAGCGCTGCGAACCACACGGCATAGGTTTTACCGGCACCGGTGCTGGCATGCAGCAGCCCGGACTCACCATTTTTTACCGCAGCCCACACCTGTTTCTGAAACGCGAACGGCTTCCAGCCGCGGGCGCTGAACCAGGTTTTTGCAAGATCGGGGGATTTCGCCATGCCGGCTGCGTGCGCTCTGGAGGGGTTTTTTCAGAGACAGCGAAGCGGGGGGACAAGTTTGATTTTTCAGGTTGGCACGCAGTGCTTTTATGTAGGAGTGAGCCTGCTCGCGATAGCGGTATAACAGTCACACATGCATCGACTGGTATGACGCTATCGCGAGCAGGCTCACTCCTACAGGGGAATTGTGTACGGCGTTATTTCAGGTTGCCGCTGAGGAACTGCTTCAGCCGTTCGCTCTTCGGATTGCCCAACACATCCTCCGGCGCGCCTTCTTCCTCCACCAGGCCCTGATGCAGAAACAGCACCTGATTCGACACCTTGCGCGCGAAACTCATTTCGTGGGTGACCATGATCATGGTCCGGCCTTCTTCGGCCAGGCCCTGAATCACCTTGAGCACTTCGCCGACCAGTTCCGGGTCCAGCGCCGAGGTGGGTTCGTCGAACAGCATGACTTCCGGTTCCATCGCCAGCGCCCGGGCAATCGCCACGCGCTGTTGCTGGCCGCCGGAGAGAAACGCCGGGTACTGTTCTGCAACTCGCGCCGGCAGGCCGACCTTGTCCAGATAACGCCGGGCGCGGTCGTCGGCTTCCTGTTTGCTGCAACCCAGCACCCGGCGCGGGGCCATGGTGATGTTTTCCAGCACGGTCATGTGGCTCCACAGATTGAAATGCTGGAACACCATGGCCAGCCGTGTGCGCAGACGTTGCAGTTCATTGGCGTCGGCGACGTGCATGCCGTGGCGATCGGTGACCATGCGGATCGACTGGCCATCGAGGCTCATGGCGCCGTCGTTGGGTTGCTCGAGAAAGTTGATGCAGCGCAAAAACGTACTTTTGCCCGAGCCGCTGGCGCCGATCAGGCTGATGACATCGCCGGTCCTGGCCTTGAGCGAAACGCCTTTGAGCACCTGATGGTCGCCATAGCTTTTATGCAGGCCTTCAACGGTCAGTTTGTACATGGGACGAACATCCTCAAGGCGAAAGTAGGTAGCCGCTGCGGTAGGCTTCGGCGCCCGCAACGTGGGCGATGACCATGCCGGCAGTGGCCATGCGTCGCAGCGAGCGTGCGTACAGCAGGCCGGCGGCGGTGCAATGAATGGGGGTGACGCGATCGTGGATCGGGTCGATGATTTCGGCGATCTGCTGACCGGCCTCCAGGTACTGTCCAGCGGTGGCGGTGTACACCAGCAGGCCACCGACCGGGGTGGTCACCGGCTCAACGCCGGCCAACGGCGTGGCAGGGTAGGGCAAGGGCGGCTGCGGCTTGGTTTCGCCGACGATGGCATCGAACTGGATCAGATAGTCGATCAGCGCCTGGCAGTCGCGGCTGGCCAGCGGATGCGTGACGTCACCCTGACCGCGCAACTCGACGGTGACCGAGAAACTGCCCAGCGGAATCTCGAAGTGTTCGCCGAAGCGCTCCTTCAGTTGCCACCAGAGCAGGGTGAAGCATTCGTCGAAGGACTGACCGCCAGAGTCAGTGGCAAGCAGGCTCGCCTGGGCGCCGATGTAGCGCGCCAGCGGCTCGACCTGCGGCCAGGCTTCCGGCGTGGTGTAAAGGTGCACCACCGATTCAAAGTCGCAGTGCAAGTCGAGCACCATGTCGGCGTCGCAGGCCAGCCGTTGCAGAGTCAGGCGTTGGGATTGCAGTTGCGTGCTGGCGGTCTGGCGGGCGAGGGCGGCGCGCAGGCTGGCGCGGATCAGCTCAAGGTTGTGTTGCGGGTCGTCGCTGAGCTGGCCTTCGATGGCGTTGCCGATTTCCTCGCTGAGGTCGACGAACCAGCGGTTGAAGTTCTGCCCGCTCTCCAGCTCGTAGCGACCCAGCGGCACGTCCATCAGCACTTGCTCGAGGCCGACCGGATTGGCCACCGGCACCAGTACGATCTCGCTGCGCAGGCGGCCGGCGGCTTCCAGCTCGGCCAGCCGTTGCTTGAGGTGCCAGGCGACCAGCATGCCGGGCAGTTCGTCGGCATGCAGCGATGACTGGATATACACCTTGCCCTTGGCCTGCTCCGGGCCGAAGTGGAAGCTGTGGATCTGTCGTGCGGTCCCCGGCAGCGGGGCCAGCAAGTCATGAATCAGGTGGCGCATGGTTTATCTCTTTATTTCCTGAGCTGGGCCTAGTGCGTCGGCCCGAGGAAGGCCAGCCAGCGCCGTTCGGCGAGACGGAACAGGCCGACCAGCGCAAAGGTGATGGTCAGGTAGATCAGCGCGGCAATGCCGAACGACTGGAAAGTCAGGAAGGTCGCCGAGTTGGCGTCCCGCGCGACTTTGAGGATGTCGGGAATGGTCGCGGTGAAGGCCACGGTGGTCGAGTGCAGCATCAGGATCACTTCGTTGCTGTAATACGGCAACGACCGGCGCAGCGCCGAAGGCATGATCACATACGCATACAACTTCCAGCCGGTCAGGCCGTAAGCCTTGGCCGCTTCGACTTCACCATGGTTCATGCTGCGAATCGCCCCGGCGAAAATCTCCGTGGTGTAGGCGCAGGTGTTCAAGGCAAAGGCGAGGATCGTGCAGTTCATCGCATCGCGAAAGAAACTGTCGAGCAGCGGTTGTTCGCGCACCGCCGCCAGACTGTAGATCCCGGTGTAGCAGATCAGCAACTGGATATACAGCGGCGTGCCCCGAAACAGGTAGGTGTAGAACTGCACCGGCCAGCGAATGTAGAAGTGCGGCGAGACGCGGGCGATCGACAGCGGAATCGAGACGATGAAGCCGATGCAGATCGAGGCGGTCAGCAGCCACATTGTCATCGCCAGCCCGGTGATGTTCTGGCCGTCGGTATACAGGAAGGCGCGCCAGTATTCCTGGAGGAGTTCGATCATCGCACGGCCTCCCGGGCACCGGCCGCGTAGCGACGTTCGAGCCAGCGCAGAATGAAGTTAGACGCACTGGTGATCAGCAGGTAGATCAACGCGGCGAGGACCAGAAAATAGAACAGTTGATAGGTGCTTTTACCGGCGTCCTGCGCGGCTTTGACCAGATCCGCGAGACCGATGATCGACACCAGCGCGGTGGCCTTGAGCATGACCATCCAGTTATTGCCGATGCCCGGCAGGGCGAAACGCATCATTTGCGGAAACACCACGAAGCGAAAGCGCTGACCGCGTTTCAGGCCATAGGCGGTGGCCGCTTCGACCTGACCGCGCGGCACGGCGAGGATCGCGCCACGGAAGGTTTCGGTGAAATACGCGCCATAAATGAAGCCCAGGGTCAGTACGCCGGCGCTGAACGGGTCGATCTCGATGTATTCCCATTCCATGTAGTCGGTCAGCGACGTCAGCCAGGTTTGCAGGCTGTAGAAGATCAGCAGCATCAGCACCAGGTCCGGCACGCCGCGGATCAGCGTGGTGTAGAGCTGGGCGGGCAGGCGCAGCAGTTTGACTTTCGACAGTTTGGCACTGGCGCCGAGCAGGCCGAGCAACACGGCCACCAGCAGCGACATCGCCGATAATTTGATGGTCATCCAGGTACCTGCCAGCAGCAACGGGCCGAAGCCCTGCAGACTGAAGGAGGCCAGCCCCAGATTTTGCAGAAGGGTTTCAAACATAAATCAGCAACCTGAACGGATGGAAAAGGCGCCCATCGAGGATGGGCGCCGGGGCATTATTTGCCGCTGTACAGATTCAGGTCGCCAAAGTGTTTCTTTTGAATCTCGGCGTATTTGCCGTCGTCGTGTAACGCTTTGATACCTTTATCCAAAAGCGCTTTCAGCTCAGTGTTACCTTTCTTGATACCGACAGCCGTTTTCGCTGGCAGCAATTCGCTGTCGACTGGCTGGCTGATTTCATATTCGGCGCCTTTGGGCGACTTCAAAAAGCCCAGTTCGGCTTGCAGCATGTCCTGGATACCGGCGTCGAGACGACCGGAAGTCAGGTCGGAGTAAACCTGATCCTGGTTCTGATAGGCCTGGGTTTTTACCCCAGCCTTGTCCAGCACGGCTTTGGCGTAGGCTTCCTGAATGGTGCCTTGCTCGTAACCGACGGTTTTGCCCTTCAGCGACGCAACGTCAGCGGTGATGCCCGAGCCTTTCTTGAACACGTAAGCGGTCGGGCCGGAAAACAGCTCGCTGGAGAAATCGATGACTTTCTCGCGGGCCGGGGTCACGGTCATCGACGAGATCACGCCGTCGAACTTGTTGGCCTTGAGGCCCGGAATCATGCCGTCGAAATCGCTTTCGACCCACTTGCACTTGACCTTCAGCTCGGCGCAGATCGCGTTACCCAGGTCGATATCGAAACCTACCAGGCTGCCATCGGCCGCTTTCGACTCGAACGGTGCGTACGAAGGGTCAACGCCAAAGCGCAGCTCTTTGTATTCCTTGGCCAGCGCGGAGCCGGCGGCCATGCACAACGCCAGTGCAGAAAGGGTCAGCAATGCTTTTTTCATTATTCAATCCCTAAGAACCAATATGAGCGCTTGTGGCGCAGAATTATTGTTACTGCAACGCTTACGACCTATAGAAAGTAGCAATTTCCGAACCAGAGTGCCGAACAGGTGTTTTAAAAGATTGAGATACGAGGGCGAGCACGCGATTGGTGCGTGCGCTGGACTGGGTCTGGATTCTTGCACAGTTTTGGGGCTTTGCACTGCTCGGCGCTCGACTGCTCACCTTGATCGTTCCCACGCTCTGCGTGGTAACGCAGCCCAGGACGCTCTGCGTCCCTTCCAAAGCCGAACGCGGAGCGTCCGTTGAGGCATTCCCACGCAGAGCGTGGGAACGATCACCGCGATCACCGCGATCACGGGGCGGCCAGGATCAGGCCAGCAGATCCTGCAAGGTAGCGAGGCTGTCAGCCTCTTCGACGGTTTTATCCTTGCGCCAGCGCAGCATGCGCGGGAAGCGGACGGCGATTCCGCTCTTGTGCCGCCGTGACAGGGCGATGCCTTCGAAACCCAGTTCGAACACCAGGCTGGGTTTGACGCTGCTGACCGGGCCGAACTTCTCCACCGTGGTCTTGCGCACGATGCTGTCGACCTGGCGCATTTCCTCATCGGTCAGCCCTGAATAGGCCTTGGCAAACGGCACCAGCGAACGTTGGCTCGACTCCGGCGGGCCGTCCCACACGGCGAAGGTGTAATCGCTGTACAGGCTGGCGCGGCGACCGTGACCGCGCTGTGCGTAGATCAGCACCGCATCGACGCTGAACGGGTCGACTTTCCATTTCCACCACACGCCCATGTCCTTGGTCCGCCCGACGCCATACAGCGCCTCGCGCGCCTTGAGCATCATGCCCTCGACCCCGAGGCGCCGCGAGGCTTCTCGCTGCTGGGCAAGATCGGCCCAGTCGCTGCCGGTCAGCACCGGTGAAGGCAACAGCACCGGACTGTTGCAGCGCGCGATCACGGCTTCCAGTTGTTCGCGGCGTTTGGCCTGGGTCTGGTTGCGCCAGTCTTCGCCCTGCCATTCCAGCAGGTCGTAGGCCAGCACTACCACCGGCACGTCTTCGAGGATTTTCTTGTCGAGGGTCTTGCGGCCGATGCGTTGCTGCAGCAGGGCGAAGGGCTGCACCGCCGGCGGCGCCGTGGACTGTGGATTGAACGCGTCTTCGGTGCTCGGATGGGTGCTTTTCCACACCACGATCTCGCCGTCGATGACCGTGCCATCCGGTAGTCCATGCACCAGCACGTCAAGTTCGGGAAACCGTTCGGTGACCAGTTCCTCACCCCGCGACCACACCCATAAACGGCCGTCACGCTTGACCACCTGCGCACGAATGCCATCCCACTTCCATTCCACCTGCCAGTCGCTGACCGGGCCGAGCAATGCGTCGAACTGCTCGACCGGTTGCGACAGGGCATGGGCGAGGAAGAACGGGTAGGGCTGACCGCCGCGTTGGGCATGTTCGTCAGCCGATTCGGCGGCGATCAATTTCAGGTAGCTGGCGGCACTCGGCCGGTTGGACAGGTCGGTGTAGCCGACCAGTCGCTGCGCGACACGTTTACTGTCGAGCCCGGCCATCGATGCCAGCGCGCGGGTGACCAGCAGTTTCGACACGCCGACGCGGAAGCTGCCGGTGATCAGTTTGATGCACAGCATCAGGCTCGCGCGATCGAGTTGCGCCCACAGTGCCGGCAGTTGCCGCGCCAGATAATCCGGGGTTTCGCCGCGCAGCGGCAGCAGTTTGTCTTCGATCCACTCGGCCAGACCGGCTTCGGAGCTGTGCGGGTTTTCCGGCAACACCAGGGATATGGTTTCCGCCAGATCGCCGACCGCCTGATAGCTCTCCTCGAACAGCCACGGTTCCAGACCGGAGACCTCGACCGCCAGCTCACGCAGGATCTTCACCGGCACCAGTTGCCGGGGCCGGCCGCCGGACAGAAAGTACACCGCCCACGCTGCATCCTGGGGCTCGGCCTGGGCGAAGTAGGCCTGCATGGCCGCCAGTTTGGCGTTGCTTGAGGTGGTCGCGTCGAGTTCGGCGTACAGCTCGGCGAACGCTTTCATGTCGGCACCTCGGCGAGGGCGGGCTCGCTGGCGCTGCTTTCTTCTTCGTCATCGCCGTACTCGGTGCTGAAGCCTTGCGCGTCCAGGCCTTTTTCCCGCAGATGACGCACCAATACGCCGATCGAACCGTGAGTGACCATCACCCGTTCCGCGCCGGTCTGTTCAATAGCCCATAGCAGGCCTGGCCAGTCGGCGTGGTCGGAAAGAACGAAGCCTCGATCGACGCCACGCCGCCGCCGGGTACCGCGCAAACGCATCCAGCCACTGGCGAAACCGTCACTGAATTCACCGAAACGGCGCATCCACGTACTGCCACCGGCCGAAGGCGGGGCGATGACCAGTGCCTGGCGCATGATCGGGTCGCTTTTCTTTATGTCTCCGGCGTAGAGGGTTGGTGGCAAATACACGCCGGCTTCGCGATAGACCCGGTTCAGCGGCTCGACTGCGCCGTGGCTGAGGATCGGCCCGAGGCTGGCGTCGATGCCGTGCAGAATTCGCTGGGCCTTGCCGAATGAATAACAGAGCAACACGCTGGCTTTGCCGGAGGCGATGTTGGCGGCCCACCATTGATTGATCTCGGCAAATATCTGCGCTTGTGGCTGCCAGCGGTAGATCGGCAGGCCGAAGGTCGATTCGGTGATGAACGTGTGGCAACGCACCGGTTCGAACGGCGCGCAGGTGCCGTCCGGTTCGACCTTGTAGTCGCCCGACGCGACCCAGACTTCGCCACCGTATTCCAGGCGCACCTGCGCTGAACCGAGTACATGACCGGCCGGGTGAAAACTCAAGGTGACACCGTGGTGCGTCAGGCGCTGGCCGTACGGCAGGGTCTGCAGGTTGATGTCTTGCCCCAGTCGTGCACGCAGAATCCCTTCGCTGGCGCTGCTGGACAGGTAATGCTGATTGCCCGTGCGCGCATGGTCGCCGTGGGCATGGGTGATGACCGAACGTTCGACCGGGCGCCACGGATCGATATAGAAATCTCCGGCGGGGCAATAGAGACCTTCGGGTCGGGCGATAACAAGATCCATGTCGTGACCGGAATGGGGGGCTTGTTACGTATGAGGCGGGCGTGAGGCTGGAAGTTCGATCGGTTTTGGCGCGCCACCCTCACCCCAGCCCTCTCCCGGAGGGAGAGGGGGCCGAGCGAAGTGTCTGACGTGATGGACCGGGTTCTGATCGTTCCCACGCTCTGCGTGGGAATGCCGCCCGGGACGCTCCGCGTCCCCTCCAGAGCCGAACGCGGAGCGTCCGTTGAGGCATTCCCACGCGGAGCGTGGGAACGATCAGTGCCGGTTTCGGCAAAATGAAATCCATGCCGGATTCAGCCTCGCTCGATCAGGTCGGCGAATTAGCCAGGCATCCCCCAATCAGTCCCCTCTCCCTCCGGGAGAGGGCTGGGGTGGGCTTTTGATCTTCGCCTTACTTCCCGGGCGTCAGAGTCAGGCGTGTCTTGCCATACACCCGGTCAAAATTCTGCGGCTGCATCGGCAAGCCGATGTACTGCCCCTTCAGCCACGCATCGATGCCGTTGAGGTAATTCGGGCTGAGCGGATTACCCGACTGCCCGGTACCGTTCTGCCCCATCAGCGGTTCCGCCTGGCCGAAGTCGACGATGAAACGCATCGACGGTGCCCGCGTGGTCGCGAAATCCTGCCCCCAGGCAAACGCAGCGGTGTTCAGCGTCGTATGATCGCCACCTGCCGCCAGCGGCCCGCGCACGGTCTGGCCGTTGGCATTGCTCCACTGATAGCTGTGCAATTTGCCCCACTGCCAGGCGCGGTGATCGCCGCCCAACTGGCTGTCGCCCGCAGTGATCGCAGCGGCGAGGCTGCGGGCGAGAATCTGCGCCTTGTCTTCTTTTTGCGGCGTACGCACGTCATCCCAGAACGGGCTGTCCTCGCGACCGAGCAAATGGTCGGCCTGCGCTGCGTAGGATGTGTCACCGTTGGCGATAAACGCTTTCCACGCCGGGCTCGATTGCGGACCCAGTTCGTCGAGGAAGATCTGCTTCATGCTTTCCTGCAGGAACAATTCATACAGCGCCGCATCCGCCGAGGTCGGGCTGAGCTTGCCGTCGAACGCCATCAGCCGCGTAAAGGCTTCGCGGGCCTTGCTGCGCTCGGCTTCCGGCAGGGCGTCGATCGCCTGCTTCAGCGGTTGTTTCATGCCCGGCGCTTCAAAGACCTTCTTCAGCTTGGTGGCAAAAGTCGTGGTCTGGTCGTACTGCATGGCGATCACGCTGCGGCTGTCGTGTTTGCCGCTGCCGGCCAGTTCCGCCAGGCGCTCGCCGCGCTCCGGCGCCGCCCAGGATTTCGACAACTGCATGCCGTAACCGTCGGGGATCACGCGCTGGTTGGCGGTGCCGAGCCAGCCTTGCGCCGGGTCCTGATCGTAGGGGTGCAGCATCGGGTCGGCGTAACCGTCCCAGTCATACCGACCTTCCCAGCCCGGCGACGGCAGCAGGCCTTCGCCTTCACGGCGGTTGGGGAAGCGTCCGGTGACCTGCCAGCCAATGTTGCTCGCATCAGCGAACACAAGATTGGCGGTGATAGCGCGGATTTCGCGGCTGGCGTCGGAAGCACGTTCGACGGTTTGTGCGCGGGTCAGGTCAAAAAATGCGTCCAGCGATTTGTCGTCGGTAAAGCTTGGGGTCTGCAAGGCCAGGCCGAAACCGCCGCCTTGCGCCGCCGCTTGAGCGCTGTTGAGCAGCGCGCCGTGACGGGTTTCGTACACCGCTTCGCGAATCGGTCGCTGGCCTTTGACGAAATAGGTTTCGTTGCGCACGCCCAGTGGCTGCCATTTGCCGTTGACCTCGTAGGTCAGGCTGCTGCCCTGGCGGCGGATTTTTTCCAGGAACAGGTCCTGATTGTCGCCGAGCACGCTGGTCATGCTCCACGCCACTTTGCCGTTGAAACCGCCCAGCACCATCGGCAAACCGGCGATGGTCACCCCGGCTGCCTGATATTTTGGCGCGCGGATCTGCACGAAACTCCACAGCGACGGCGCCATCAGCGGCCCGTGGGCGTCGCTGGCCAGCAGGCTCTTGCCGCTGCGACTGCGTTGCGGGGCGATCGCCCAATTGTTCGCCGACGTCGCACCGAGCAGGTTCAGCGTCGACAGTTGCTGGCTGGCGTTGCTCAATTCGCTCAGCCCGGGAATCTGCCCGTTGAGCTTGAGACCTTGCAGCTTGTCGGCCTCGGCCAGCGGCAGGTTTTCATCAGGCGCGGAGGGCGTCAGCCAGGCGAGTTTGTCGCTGGTGACGGTTTGTGCGAGCACCAGCGACTGGATTTCTTCCGGCAGGTTGGCCGACTGGCTGAAATTCAGCAGGGCGAAGATCAGCGCCGAATCTTCCGGTTTCCAGTATTCAGGCTTGTAGCCGCTGGCGGCGAGATCGCCCGGCAGCTTGTCGGCGTAGCGGAACAGGTAGGCGTTGACGCCCCGCGCATAGACTTCGAAGAAGCGTTTGAGGCGTGGCGACGAAGCCTTGTACAACTCGCCGGCGCTCTTCTTCAGGTTGACCGCCCGCATGTAGCGGTCGGCATCGAGCAGCGAGGCCCCGGACATTTCCGCCAGACGGCCCTGCGCCAGCAGACGCAAGGTGACCATCTGGTTGATGCGGTCGCTGGCGTGCACGTAGCCAAGGCTGAACAGCGCATCGTGGAAGGTGTTGCTTTCGATCAACGGCATGCCCATGGCGTTGCGGCGTACCGAAACGTTCTGCGCCAGGCCCTTGAGTGGCTGCACGCCGGAGGCCGGTGGCTGGCTGTCTTGCGCGTTCCAGGTCTGGCAACCGGACAGGCCCAGGACACCGGCCACTGCTGCGGCAACGCCGAACCGGGGAAGAAAATGTGTAAGGGCTGGCGAGGCCATGGGCGAAGCTCCTGGAGGGACAAAGGCTGGGGGCGCAACAAAGGCGCTACGTTAGTGAGCAGGCGAGGGCCGCGCAAGCGGGGGGAGCGGTTATTTCTTCAGTGGTAAGGCGGTCAGTCGACGCGTTTGCAGTTGCCTGACGCCAAGCGGTGATGGTGAACTGAGGAAAACCGATCAAACCTCGTGAGAAAAATCGCCATGGAGCTCAAGGGCAACGCTGCATTGATCATCATTGATCAACAAAAAGGCATTCTGCATCCGCGTCTCGGGCGCAGAAATAACCCGCAGGCAGAAGAACGGATGCTTGATCTGTTGGTGCTATGGCGCCGGACCGCGCGCCCGGTGATCCATGTCCAGCATCTGTCGCGCTCGCCGGATTCGGTGTTCTGGCCGGAGCAGGAGGGTGTTGAGTTTCAGCCACGATTCGTGCCGCAGGAGGGCGAGTGGCTGGTTCAGAAGCAGGTGCCGGATGCGTTTTCTGCCACCGGGCTGGAGGCGCGATTGCGCGAGGCGGGTATTGGGCAACTGGTGATTGTCGGCGTGGCTACCCACAACTCGGTGGAATCAACGGCGCGTACCGCCGGTAATCTGGGGTTCGATGCTTGGGTGGTGGAGGACGGGTGTTTTACCTTCGACAAGGCCGATTATTTCGGCACACCGCGGACGGCTGAGGAGGTGCACGGGATGTCGCTGGGGAATTTGCACGGGGAGTATGCGACGGTGGTCAGCAGTGCCCGGGTTCTGGCGGCTGGCTGAATATCTCTATTGGTTTTTTTTGTTGCTGTGTACATATCCGTTGCTTCGGGTGCTGCGGCTGGCGGTTTCGCCTGACGGCGACTCACTTTTTTTACAAACGCCTAAAAAAAGTAAGCAAAAAAACGCTTGCTCCTGCGTTCGGCCCTCGCAAGCTCGGGTTCCTTCGCTCCGGGACTGATCCGGGCGCAGCGGCTACGGTTTGCTTCGCTGCACCTCCTTCCGCTGTGTCTGGCTGCGCCAGACGGTCGCTGCGCTCCCACGCCCGGATCAATCCCTCCACTCAGCCTTCCGACGTCGCCGGTGGATCAAGATCAAAAGCACTCGAGCTAACGCTCATTGTTGAGTGGTTAGAAGCGGGTGGTTGGCTTTGGATTTGTGGTGTATTCGCCCCTCATCGGAACGCCGCCCGCCCAGCCCACTCCCCCAGGAGAGGGAGCCGATTTGTGGGCTGTTCCAGACCTGTGTGCGACTCGGTAATTCACGTCGGCGAAGCACTCGCATCCACCGCGGTCAGTCCCCTCTCCCTCTGGGAGAGGGCTAGGGTGAGGGGCTTTTGATTTTCAGGCTGATTTCAAGCCTCAAGCTTCAACGTCGCCGGTGGATAGAAATCAACAGCAGGCGAGCTGACACTCGGCCTGAGGGGGCGCGGTTTTTTGTGGGAGCTTGCCTGCAAGCGATGGCGGTGGATCAGGCGACATCCATGCTGGGGGTACCGGCCTCATCGCGAGCAGGCTCACTCCTACAGGGGACCGTGTTCAATTGAAGTAACGCGGTCAGAGGTGGGAGCGAGCCTGCTCGCGAAGGCGGTCTAACGGGCGAAGAGATGCTCCGCCCGGCGCATCAGGCGCCGTGGCACTTCTTGAATTTCTTGCCGTTGCCGCATGGGCACGGGTCGTTGCGGCCGACGTCTTTCAGGGCGTTGCGCACCGGTTCCTGGTGGGCGTGGCCGCAGTTCGGGCCGTGCACGTGGCCGTGGTCATGCTCGTGATGATGGTCGTGATCGTGGTTGCAGTCAGGGCCGTGGACATGAGGTTGCTGGGTCATCGGTGTTGCTCCGGAATTAAATCGGCGGGGATTATCACGCCATTGCGCTCCAGGTGCACGTAGTGGGCGATGAATAAACCTGTTTCCATTTCGCCCTGCAGGCGATAGGGAATCTGCTGATCGGATTTTTTCAGCATTTTCACCACGTCCTTGACCTTCGGCCACAGGTTGGTGCGGATCGGCACCTTGAAATATGCACTGTGTTTCGGTCCGACGCTGAACCAATGCTCATGCTCGCCTTCAGCCAGCAGCATGTCAGCCAGATGGATACGGTATTCCAGCCCGCGCACGGTCAGTTCGCTGTCGTTGGGGTTGTCGACGCGAAAATGCAGGATGAATTTCTGTTCGAGCAGTTTCGCCCGCACCACTTCGACTTTCACCAGATGCACGGCGGGGTCGACGCTGTCGTCGCTGAACCACGACGCGCAACCGCCGAGGTTCAACACCAGCATCAGAACCAGCCATCGCAGTGTGTGACGTTGACCGAGCATCGAGCAGAACTCCCTTTGACCCCAGTCTAGTCGCCAGCCGGTCTACGCGCCGAGATACCCCGAGCAGCATTTCTTGAATTTCTGCCCGCTGCCACACAGGCAATTGTCATTGCGCCCCAGCTTCATCGGCACGGTCGGGTCGATGAAATACCAGTGCCCGCCGTTCTGCACGAACGAGGAGCGCTCGCGATGACTGTGCTCGCCCTGGTCGTCATGCCAGCGCGCGGTGAAGGTGACGAAGGCGTGTTCCGGCTGGCCGCCGAAAACTTCCGAGCTTTCCACTTCCAGACCGAGCCAGGTGCTTTGCGCGCTCCAGTCGCGGATCGCCTGCTGATTCAGCCCCGCTTGCTGAGCGGGCAGGGTAGTCGCCACCAGATAGTCGATCAGCCCCAGCACATAAGCGCTGTAGCGCGAACGCATCAGCGCTTCGGCGCACGGTGCCGGGTGGCCTTCGTGATAATGGCCGCAGCAGGCCTCCAGCAGATTGCCGCTGCCGCACGGGCAAATGGCTGTACTCATTGCATTACCACCAGTATTTCCCGAAGTTTTCCGGATTGGCCCAGAATCGCGAATTGAGCCAGTCGGGGACTTGTTTGTAGTCAAGCAGATCGTAGGTGAACAGGGTCAGCACCTGATCGTCGCGCTGGAAACGTTCGCTGGCTTGCAGCGCCAGCGAATAGAAGTCGGTTTCCTGCCAACCGCTGGCGCTCAGGTCTGCCAACACCGCGATGCGGCTGGCGTTGAGGTTACGGATGCCACCCAACAGGTTCAGGCCGTCACGCTTGGGCAAATGTTCCAGGCAATCGACGATCAGCGCCAGATCAAAGCGTTGCGCCGCCAGTTCGGCGGGCAATGCACCGGGTGCGGCGTGGGCGACCACAGTGTCCGGATGCGCTTCCTTGAAAGCGCTCAAGGCCGGAAACTCACTGGCGCCGATCAGCAGCAAGCGCGCCGGCGCGTAGCGATCCAGCAAGGCAGCCAACGCCTGTTGCGGCGTGCGGGAAGAAATGGCGACGTTCATCAATGCTCCTCAATCAGACCGCCAAGACTAGCCTGCCTGCGCACGGTGGCAAAGCGTTGCGTCGGCGCGCTTGCCCGACAATCTGGCCAAGCCCTGTGAACACGGTCGCAAACAGCAATGGCCTATTGCTGGCGGAGATTAAAACTCCGGTCTTTACTCCCTGAATCGGTTTTAAGCCGATCCCTCAGGAGAAAACTAGATGAGCATAGTTCGGACAGCATTACCCTTGGTTCTGCTAACCAGTGTGTTGACTGGTTGTGCAGGTTTGCAGAAAACCGACTGGCCGACCTGTGCGGCGGTCGGTGGCGTGGTCGGCGCCGGTCTCGGTGCCACCGAAAGCGCTGCGTGGGCCGGTTACGGTGCGCTGCTGGTCGGTGGTACGGCAGCGGCCTATTGCTGGGTTCACGGTGATGGCGATGAAGACGGCGACGGTGTGCCGGACAGCCGCGACAAGTGCCCGGGCACGCCTAAAGGCGTTCAGGTCGATGCTGACGGTTGCCCGCCACCTGCCCCTGCGCCAGTGGTTGAAGAAGCGGTAGTGGTCAAGGAAGAAACCATCGTCATCCGTGATGTGCACTTCCAGTTCGACAAGGCCACGCTGACCGGTCCTGACAAACAGGTACTGGACAAGGTTGCCGACCGCCTGAAACAGGAGTCCTCGACCGCGCAACTGACCGTGACCGGTCACACCGACAGTGTCGGCAGCGATGCCTACAACAAGAAACTCTCGGATCGCCGTGCGCATTCGGTGGTGGAATACCTGATCCAGCAGGGCGTGCCACGCGCCAGCTTCGTCTCGGTGTCCGGTCTGGGTGAAAGTCAGCCAGTGGCGGATAACAAGTCGGCCGATGGTCGCGCGCAGAATCGTCGCACCGAAATCAAAATCGTCCGCTAGGCCCTCTCGCATCCGCGGCTTGTGCAGTCGCGGATGCGGGTCTTTACTCCTGTGTAACCGGTATGGGCCGGTGACACAGGAGCTTTCACCATGACTGTTTTCGCAAGGTCCGTCTTGCCGGTACTGCTGCTCGGCAGCCTGCTCACCGGTTGCGCCACGCACAGCGATGGCACTGCACCCCTCAATCAACGTACATGGCCGATCTGCAGCCTGATCGGCGGGCTGGTCGGTGGCGGCCTCGGCGCTATCGAAAGTGCTGGCTGGGCCGGTGGCGGCGCGGCATTGGGCATCCTCACCGGAGGCTTGATCTGTTACGCCCAGGACGGCGATGAAGACAGCGACGGCGTATTCGACCGCCGCGACCGTTGCCCGGATACCCCGGAAAACACCGAGGTCGATCATCGCGGTTGCCCGCTGCCGGTGTACCCGGCTGCGACCAAAGCGCCGGAGCCGGCGCCGCAAACGGAAGTCATCACCCTCAGCGATGCCGGCGACGTGCTGTTCGATTTCGACAAATCCGACCTGACCCCGGCTGCAACGGCGCAGCTCGATACGCTGATGGACAAGTTGCGCAACGCCGACGTGGTCAGCATCAAGGTCATCGGCCACACCGACAGCAAGGGCTCGGACGCCTATAACCAGGCCTTGTCGGAACGCCGTGCCAGCAGTGTCGCGTCCTATCTGCTCAGCCAGGGCCTGGCGCCGAACAAACTGACCAGCGAAGGCC
The DNA here is from genome assembly GCF_051132135.1 of Pseudomonas sp. R1-1. NCBI lineage: Bacteria > Pseudomonadati > Pseudomonadota > Gammaproteobacteria > Pseudomonadales > Pseudomonadaceae > Pseudomonas > Pseudomonas sp. R1-1. The sequence continues at coordinate 4,806,710 of NZ_CP071663.1, read as the reverse complement.
GTGGCGAAAGCGAGCCGGTGGCGGATAACGCCACGGATGACGGGCGCGCGCAGAACCGTCGCGTGGAATTGCACATCAATCGTTAGCGCGCCGCTGCAAGGCGCGGGCTAGAGCTGCCGGGCGATCGTTATCGCGCCGGCAGCCATTTAGCGGCACAGCGAAGTTTTTTCATTTGACCCTCTGGCTTATCCCCCGTAGAAGCCGGTACTGTGCGCGCAAAGAATAATTCGCAACACGGGGGGCGTATGAAAGTGTTCTGGTGGCTGGGGCGGTTGTTGACCCTGCTGTTCTGCTGCGTGGTGCTGGCCAATCAACTGGTGCCGTTCGTTCATCCGTTGCACCTGCTGGTCAATCTGGCCGGCGCTCTGTTGTTGCTGGTCCATATACTCGAAGTCCTGCTGTGCAACCGCAGCCTCAAAGGCCGCCCGCATCCCTGGCGTGATCGTGGCCGCATCCTGTTGTTCGGCATCTTCCACCTGCAAACCATCCCGGCCCCGGCCGCTCCGGAGGCTTCTTCCCATGCGTAAACTCTGCCTGCTCGCTGCATTCATCAGTCCCTTGGCCTGCGCCCAGGTGGTCAGCGTCGAAGCCAACTCGCTGATGCGTCTGCCCAACACCGCCAGCACCTTGAAACTGGAGAAGCTGGAAGTCGCCGATTACGGCACCTTGCTGATTCCCTCGAACGTGACCGAATTGAACGTCGGCGAATTGCGCCTCGGCCATGAAGCGCGCATCGCCATTGTTCCGGCCGAACAGGCACTGGAAATGAAAGTGGCGCGCGCCGACCTCAGCGAGGGTAGCCAGATCACTGCGCGCGGGGCACCGGGCACTTATGAAAAGGCTGCCCGTGCCGGACGCAATCTGAATCTGCAATTCAAGGCGCTGAATGCGCCGCAGTTGCTGGTCGACGCCCGTGGCGGCACCGGTGCACCGGGGTTTGTCGGGCTCGACGGCGGTAATGGCGAAGATCCGGGTTGCACCTATGGCGCGGCCGGGCATGGTTCCGATGGCAGCAACGGTAGCGACGGCCAGCCGGGCGCACCGGGAGCGCTGGTGCGCCTTGAGGTACCGCGTGAATTTCCGGCCGAGCTGATCAAGGTCAACGTGGCGGGCGGTGCCGGTGGGCCGGCAGGCGTTGGCGGCAAGGCGGGCAAGGGCGGCAAGTCCAAGGGCTGCCTGGTGTATCGCGCCGATGGCGGCAAGAACGGCAAGGCCGGCGCGGATGGACAGCCTGGGCCGGTGGGGGCGGCGGGTGCTGTGACTGTGCAGCGCCTGTAAAAGCCTACCCGCTGATTGTTCCCACGCGCAGCAAAGGAAAACAGCCCGTGACGCTCCGCGTCACTGGACGCAGAGCGCCCCTTGCGGCATTCCCACGCAGATCGTGGGAACGATCAAGGCCGGGCCGCCGCAATTGCCACCAGCACCACCCCGACCAGCAGATTAACCCCCACTACCCGGCGAATCCGCCCCAGCACCGCCGCACCCGCCGGCCAGTCCTTTGCCTCCACCGCCTTGCGCAGCTCAGGCAGCATCAGCCCCTGGATGCGGATGAACAGCGCGGTCATCACCACATACAAACCGATCATCACCTGCACGTACTTCGGTGCGGTCTCGAACCCGACCTGCTGCAGATGCAACATGCCCACGCCAGAGATCGGCAAGAGGATCACCGCCACCCAGACCCAACGGAAAAAACCTTGAAACACTTCCACCCACAGGGTCAGTCGGGCAGGCCCCTCAAGGGCCTTCACAGCCGCGGGGCGCAAGACCATCCAGGCGAAAAACATGCCGCCGACCCACACCAGTGCGGCGAGGACATGCAGGGGGTAAACGAGGCTAAAAGGTGTCATTCGGGCACTCCGTTCTGCGCAGGATCGATTAGCGGGGTATGATAGCCGCCGAATCAAACCACTGAAAATTTATCCAGCGTTTTTGCGCCCGACACTCAATGATCAGCACTGAACTCAAAACCACGATCCAGGGCGCCTATTCGCGTTTTCTAGAGGCCAAGAGCCTCAAGCCGCGTTACGGTCAGCGCCTGATGATCGCCGAAATCGCGAAAGTCCTCGGTGATATCGACACTGACGACGAAGGCCGGCGCAGTGGCGACCCCGCGATTGTCGCGGTGGAAGCCGGCACCGGTACCGGCAAGACGGTGGCCTACAGTCTCGCCGCGATCCCGACCGCGAAGCTGGCCGGCAAGCGCTTGGTGATCGCCACCGCGACCGTGGCCCTGCAAGAGCAGATCGTCTACAAGGATTTGCCCGACCTGATGCGCAACAGCGGGCTGAATTTCAGTTTCGCGCTGGCCAAGGGCCGTGGCCGTTACATGTGCCTGTCCAAGCTCGACATGCTGTTGCAGGAAGGCCACGCGCAGACCGCCACCGCGCAGCTCTTCGAAGAAGAAGGCTTCAAGATCGAGGTCGACGAGGCCAGCCAGAAGCTGTTCACCAGCATGATCGAAAAGCTCGCCGGCAATAAGTGGGACGGCGACCGCGACAGCTGGCCGAATGCGCTGGAAGACGCCGATTGGGCGCGTCTGACCACTGATCACAGCCAGTGCACCAACCGGCATTGCCCGAACTTCGGCCAGTGCGCGTTCTACAAGGCGCGCGAAGGCATGGGCAAGGTGGACGTGATCGTCACCAACCACGACATGGTCCTGGCCGATCTGGCGCTGGGCGGCGGCGCGGTGCTGCCGGATCCGCGCGACACCATTTACGTGTTCGACGAAGGCCACCATCTGCCGGACAAGGCGATCGGCCACTTCGCCCATTACACGCGCCTGCGTTCCACCGCCGATTGGCTGGAAACCACCGCCAAGAACCTCACCAAACTGCTGGCTCAGCACCCGTTGCCGGGCGATCTGGGCAAGCTGATCGAGCAGGTGCCGGAGTTGGCGCGCGAGATCAAGGCGCAGCAGCAATTCATGTTCAGCGCCTGCGAGCAGGTGGCCGACTTCAAGCCCGGTGAAGACGTTGAGGGCCGCGAGCGCCCGCGTCATCGCTTTGTCGGCGGGGTGATTCCGGAGCACATGCGCGAAATGGGCATTGAGTTGAAGAAGGGCTTTTCCCGACTCAATGATCTGTTCCAGCGCCTGACCGACCTGCTCAAGGAAGGCATGGACGGCGAGGTCAACATCGGCATCGCCAGCAATCAGGCCGAAGAATGGTATCCGCTGTTCGGCAGCCTGTTGTCCCGTGCTTCGGGCAACTGGGAATTGTGGACCGCGTTCACCGCCGAAGACCCGGAAGACAGCCCGCCAATGGCGCGCTGGCTGACCCTGGCCGAAAGCGGCTCGCTGTTCGACATCGAGGTCAACGCCAGCCCGATCCTCGCGGCAGAAACCCTGCGCCGCAGCCTGTGGAACGTGGCTTACGGCTGTCTGGTAACTTCCGCCACGCTGACGGCGCTGGGCACGTTCGACCGTTTCCGCATGCGCGCCGGTCTGCCGAAAAAAGCTGTTACCGCTGTGGTGCCGAGCCCGTTTCATCACGCCGACGCCGGGGTGTTGCGCGTGCCCGACCTGAAGGCCGACCCGCGCGATGCGGCGGCGCACACGGCGGCGATCATTCGCGAACTGCCGGATCTGGTCGAAGGCTCGCGCGGCACGCTGGTGCTGTTCTCTTCGCGCAAACAGATGCAGGACGTGTTCGACGGCCTCGACCGCGACTGGCGCAAGCAAGTGTTCATTCAAGGCAACCTGTCGAAACAGGAAACCCTGAACAAACACAAGGCGCGGGTCGATGGCGGCGATTCCAGCGTGTTGTTCGGGCTGGCCAGTTTTGCCGAGGGCGTCGACTTGCCGGGGGCTTATTGCGAACACGTAGTGATCGCGAAGATCCCGTTTTCGGTGCCGGATGACCCGGTCGAAGCCGCGTTGTCGGAGTGGATCGAAGCCCGCGGCGGCAATCCATTCATGGAAATCTCGGTGCCCGACGCTTCGCTGAAACTGGTTCAGGCCTGCGGGCGTCTTCTGCGCACCGAAGAAGACCGCGGCACCATCACTTTGCTCGATCGGCGTCTGGTCACCCAGCGCTACGGCAAGGCGATCCTCAACGCACTGCCGCCGTTCCGCCGCGAAATATCCTGAGACAACGGTGGGCTGTTTGGCCCACCGTGTTGTCTATCTCCTTGCCACCGCTTTTCCACTGGCCTTGATGGGTCGTTAGGGAGAACTCCGTTCTTATGATTCGCCGTTCGTTGCCCGCTGTATTCGCCCTGATCTTCGCTGCGCCGTTGTGCGCAGCGCCGGCCGGTCAACAGACCCTGTTCAACTTCGTGCGCCCGGCCGACGTGGTCAAGGTTGTCACCGAAAACGCCGATCTGCCACAAGCCAACGCCGAGCAGACCGCAGAAGGCGAGGTGCTGCGCCGTGTGACCTTCAATCCCGTGGCGCGCCCGACCTTGCGCCTGACGCCGCAGACCGGCGCTTGGGACTGGTCGCAGTCCGGCATGATGACCCTGCGGTTGCAGAGCGCGATGGACTGGGCCGTGACGGTTTACGTGCAGATTCAGAGCAACGATGGCAAAACCCTGGTCAGCCGCGTCGATCTGCCAGCCGGTCCGGCGCAGACCCTGCTGGTGCCCTTGGTCGCCACCACGCCGTTGAGCCAAGGCATGAAGGCCGGTCCGGCGATGCCGATGACTGTTGATGGTCAACGCATCCTGCTGGCCAGCAGCAGTGGTGTGATCGATCGCAGCCAAGTGGTCTCGGTCAGTCTGTCCATGGATCAACCGAAGGTTGCCCAGAGCTTGCTGCTCGAGCGTTTCGGCGTGCAGAGCGACGACGGGATCAACCAGGCTGTGTACGGCAATCTGGTCGACGCGTATGGACAATCGACCCGTAGCAAGTGGCCGGAAAAGGTCGCCGATGACCAGCAACTGAAATCCGCCGCTGCCAAAGAACAGCAGCAACTGAAGAGCTGGCTGGCCGAGCGCCAGAAGTCGTCGCTGGACAAGTTTGGCGGCTGGAACCAGGGCCCGGCGTTCAAGGCCAGCGGTTTCTTCCGCAGCGAAAAGCGTGATGGCCGCTGGTATCTGGTGACCCCTGAAGGGCATCCGTTTTACTCCCTCGGCGTCAACACCGTTAGCCCCGATGTCAACCGCACCTACGTGAGCGGTCGCGAATACATGTTCGAAGCCTTGCCCAAGCCGAACGAACCGTTGGCCGGCCATTTTGGCGAAGGCGACAATCGCGGTGGCAATGGCGTCGATCAGGGCCGAGGCTATGCCAATGGTCGCTGGTATGACTTCTACGCCGCCAACCTCCAACGCCTGTACGGCGCGCCGTGCAAGGCGGACAGCGAAGGCAAATCCGGCGTGGCCGAAGCGGCCAAATCCGAAGCCGCCGAAACGTCCGCCGAGAAAACCGCCGCGCTTGCCGCCGCGCCCGCTGAGCCGAAATCCGGAGTGGCCGAAGCCGCTCAAACCGACGCGGCGCAGATCGCCGGCGCCGAAACCGCCGCGCCGTGCCAGGCGAGCATCGACGAGCAGCAATGGGCCTCTCACACCCTTGATCGCCTGCAAGCCTGGGGCTTCAACACCATCGGCAACTGGAGCGCACCGGTGCTTGCCGATGCCGAGCGCGTGCCGTACACCTTGCCGCTGTCGATCGTCGGCGACTACACCAGCATCAGTACCGGCAGCGACTGGTGGGGCGGCATGCCTGACCCGTTCGATCCGCGTTTTGCCATGGCCACCGAGCGCGCTGTGGCGATTGCCGCGCGCGATCATCGCGACGATCCGTGGCTGATCGGCTATTACGCCGACAACGAACTGGCCTGGGCTGGTCCCGGCGACGATCCCCAATCGCGTTACGCGCTGGCATACGGCACGCTGAAAATGACCACCGACGTACCGGCCAAACGCGCCTTCCTCAAACAACTGCGCGACAAATACCGCAATCAGGCCGGGCTGTCGAAGGCTTGGGGTATCGATCTGCCGGCGTGGGAATTGATGGAAGATCCGGGCTTCGTGCCGCCGCTGCCGAATCCGGAACACCCGGAAATCGAGGCCGACTTCAAATACTTCCAGAAGGTTTTCGCCGACACGTACTTCAAGACCATCTCCGACTCACTGAAATGGCACGCCCCAAACCAGATGCTGCTCGGCGGGCGCTTCGCCGTCAGCACGTCGGAGGCCGTGGCGTCCTGTGCGCAGTATTGCGATGTGTTGAGTTTCAACATGTACACGCTCAAACCGCAGGACGGTCATGACTTCGCCGCCCTCGCTGCGTTGGACAAGCCGGTGCTGATTACCGAGTTCAACTTCGGCTCGACCGATCGCGGCCCGCTCTGGGGCGGTGTCACGCAAGTGGCGAAAGAGGAAGACCGTGGCCCGGCGTACGTCAACTTCCTCAAACAGGCACTGAACGAGCCGTCGATCGTTGGCGTGCATTGGTTCCAGTATCTGGACCAACCGGTAACCGGGCGTTTGCTTGACGGCGAGAACGGGCACTTCGGACTGGTCGGGGTAACCGATCTGCCGTATCAGGGCTTTGTCGAGACCGTGCGCAAGAGCAACGTGCAGGCGCTTGAGCAACTGGGTAAAGAAGCGCAGAAAGCCCCGGCTCACGAGGCTGAGGGCGGGCGCAAAGGGGAGGCGGGTAAGGCGGCCGGGGCCGGACATGCGGGTGGGCATTCCGGTAACGGTCACTAGGTTTCAGACCGCGTTATCGTTTTTCGCGAGCAGGCTCGCTCCCACAAAGGATATGAGGTGTCGCTGAAATCCAATGTGGGAGCCTGCTCGCGAAGGCGCCAGCCGCCTCAACAAATTTCCAGAACAACCGTCTGGCCCGCGCCTGTTCCCAAATCCCTCAAGGGCTGGAACAATGCGGGCCACTTTGTAGAGCGTTTTCGCGGGGGAGTTGCGGGTGCAGATTCAGGGTCATTACGAGCTTCAATTCGAAGCGGTGCGCGAGGCATTTGCCGCACTGTTCGACGATCCTCAGGAACGCGGCGCAGCCTTGTGCATTCAGGTCGGTGGACAAACCGTTATCGACCTCTGGTCTGGCACCGCTGACAAGGACGGCGCCGAGGCCTGGCACAGCGACACCATCGCCAACCTGTTCTCCTGCACCAAGACGTTTACTGCGGTCACCGCGCTGCAACTGGTGGCCGAAGGCAAGTTGCAACTCGATGCACCGGTCGCCCGCTATTGGCCGGAATTCGCCGCCGCCGGTAAAGAATCGGTAACCCTGCGCCAATTGCTCTGCCATCAGGCCGGCCTGCCGGCGTTGCGTGAACTGCTCGCCCCAGAAGCTCTGTACGAATGGCAAACCATGGTCGATGCCCTCGCGGCCGAAGCACCGTGGTGGACGCCGGGCACCGGTCACGGTTACGCCGCGATCACTTATGGCTGGCTGGTCGGCGAATTGCTGCGCCGTGCTGACGGTCGTGGGCCAGGCGAGTCCATCGTCGCCCGCGTCGCCAAACCGTTGGCTCTGGACTTCCATGTCGGTCTGGCCGATGAAGAATTTCATCGGGTGGCGCACATTGCTCGCGGCAAAGGCAACCCCGGCGACGCCGCGGCCCAGCGTCTGCTGCAAGTGACCATGCGCGAGCCGACGGCCATGAGCACCCGTGCCTTCACCAATCCGCCCTCGGTACTGACCAGCACCAACAAGCCGGAATGGCGACGCATGCAGCAACCAGCGGCCAACGGCCACGGCAATGCGCGCAGTCTGGCCGGCTTCTATGCCGGTCTGCTCGACGGCAGCCTGCTTGAAAGCGACATGCTCCAAGAGCTGACCCGCGAGCACAGCCTCGGTGACGACAAGACGTTGCTCACTCGCACGCGTTTCGGTCTCGGCTGCATGCTCGATCAACCCGACGTGCCCAACGCCACCTACGGCCTCGGTCCGCACGCGTTCGGCCATCCGGGCGCGGGCGGCTCCATCGGTTTTGCTGACCCTGAGCATGATGTCGCGTTCGGTTTTGTGACAAATACCCTTGGGCCCTATGTTTTGATGGACCCGCGCGCGCAAAAGCTCGCGCGGGTGCTTGCCACTTGTCTATAAAGCGTTGATAGAGGTTCCAGGGGCGGAACCTCAACAGGATTTTCGATTCAAAACGGCTGTTTATCCGGGCGAAAGTGCTCTGATTTTTCATTACTTCATTTGTGGATTTTCAATGTCATCTAAAAAGACCCTCGCCCTGGCCCTGTGTGTAGCGATCACCGGTTGCGCACAGACCCCGAAAAACGATGCGGACGGCGGCAGCTGGTGGCCGTTCGGTTCTTCTGACACAGTGGCAGCCAAGGAGCCTGCGCCGGCCCCGGCCCCGCTGAAACCTGCGGCGACTGCACCGGTCGCCAAGGCTGAGAGCAGCAATCCGTGGTATTGGCCGTTCGGTTCGAGCGATGAAGCGACCAAAGCGGACCTGAAGGCTGAAGTTGCTCCTGAAGTGAAAAAACCGGTCGCCGTCGCCAAGGCGGACGCCGAGTCCAATGGCAAATGGTGGTGGCCGTTCGGCGGCAAAGACCAGCCGACCGCCAAAGCCGTGCCGATGCCTGATCCCAAAGTGACTCAGGCCTGGCTCGACGACTACGAACCGCGCCTGCGTGAAGCGGTCAAGGACAGCAACCTGCAACTCGAACGCCGCGACAACGTGCTGGTGGTCACCGCGCCGGTCGAAGGCTCGTTCAACCCGGACCGTCCGGCGATGCTATTGCCGGTCACCCTCGGCCCATTCACCCGCGTAGCGAAAATCCTCGAAGCCGATCCGAAAACTGCCGTGCTGGTGCTCGGCCACAGCGACACCAGCGGTGCCGCGCCGGCCAATATCAAGCTCAGTCAGGAACGTGCGCAATCGGTGGCGGCGATCTTCCGCCTCAGCGGTCTGCAGCGTGATCGCCTGATGCTGCGTGGCATGGGCTCGGAAGCGCCACGTGCGGCCAACGACAGCGTTGAAGGCCGCGCCTTGAACCGTCGCGTTGAGTTGCTGGTGACCCCACAAAACACCATGGTTGCGCTGTTGAGCAAATACAACATGCCAGCGCCGAAGCCAGTTACCCTGGTCGCGGCGCAAGACGTCAAGCCAGCGGCCAAACCAGCGACTCCGGCTCCAGCCGCGAAAAAAGCCGCCGTCCCAGCGGCGAAAAAAGCCCCGGCCAAGAAAGCTGCGGCCAAGGCACCTGCGAAAAAGGCTCCGGCCAAACCGGCTGCAAAGAAAACCGCGCCAGCCAAAGCCGCCACGACCGACAAGAAAGTCGCTGCGACAGACGCCACCAAAAAGTGATCCGCTAATCAAAAGGAATGCGCCATGACCCAGGCTCTGGCAGATATGCGTCGTGATTACACCCGCGATGGTTTGACCGAGGCGCAAGCCCCGGCCGAGCCGTTCGCCCTGTTCCACCAGTGGTTCGCCGATGCGGTGAACACCGAACAGGCGCCGGTCGAGGCCAACGCCATGACCCTGGCCACGGTTGACGCCGACGGGCGTCCGCACTGCCGCATTCTGCTGCTCAAGGGCCTGGACGAACACGGCTTCACCTTCTTCACCAATTACGACAGTGCCAAGGGTCAGCAACTGGCGGCCAATCCATTCGCCGCCATGACCTTCTTCTGGCCGACGCTCGAGCGTCAGGTGCGCATCGAAGGGCGAGTGGTCAAGGTCACACCGCAGGAGTCCGACGCGTACTACCAGGTACGTCCGTTGGGCAGTCGTCTCGGCGCCTGGGCCTCTCCGCAAAGCCGTGTGATCAACGGTCGCGGTGAACTGGAAGATTTGCTCAAGGCCACCGAGCAGCGTTTCTCCGACAGCCAACCCGACTGCCCGGCACATTGGGGCGGGTATCGATTGCTGCCCGAGCGCATCGAATTCTGGCAGGGCCGTCCGAGCCGTCTGCATGATCGCCTCAACTACCGCGCGCAGGGCTCCGCCTGGATTCTTGAACGACTGGCACCCTGAGCAGTCTACCGAGCGAGATAGCAGCCAGCGGCGCAGGATCGCTGATTTGCCGCTACTGTAAGTGGACGTTCGCTGCCGTCTGTACCTGGCCTGAATGGAAGCCAATTTATCCGGCAGGTGTCGTGACAGGCGCCAAGCCACGGAGTTTAATGAACACATGTTCTTTTGGAGTTGATGCTATGCGTAAGTCTGTTCTGCTGGTTGCTTCCTTTTCCACCATGGCAATGTTGCTGACCGGCTGCCAGTCGAGCCTGACCGGTGACTCCTACTCCCGTGACGAAGCACGTCGCGTGCAGACGATTCGCATGGGCACCATCGAATCCCTGCGTCCGGTGAAAATCGAAGGCACCAAGACCCCGATCGGCGGCGCGGCGGGCGCAGTGGTCGGCGGTGTCGGCGGCAGCGCCATCGGCGGCGGCAAAGGCAGCATCGTCGCAGCGGTCATCGGTGCAGTGGCAGGCGGCCTGCTCGGCTCAGCCACCGAAGAAGGCCTGACCCGCACCCAAGGTGTGGAAATCACCGTCCGTGAAGACGACGGCAGCATGCGCGCCTACGTGCAGCAGGTTCAGGAAAATGAAGTATTCCGCGTCGGTGAGCGGGTACGGATTTCCACCGTTGGCGGGACCAGCCGCGTATCGCACTAAGCGGGATGCAGGTAAAGAAAACCCCGATCAGGTGACTGGTCGGGGTTTTTTGTTATTTATGAATTGAGCAATCATATTTGGCGCGGGTGCCCATGAAGTATTCGAGGCCCCCTGTGATACCTGAGTCATTAGTCTTCAGAGGAAAGATATAGGTCAAGGTGTCGAGGCATGTTTACGGCGCATGCTTGTTCAATATCAGTGATCTGTTGCTCCGTCAGCTTGTAATCGTAAAGAGAGTCGTCTTTCGTACTCCAACCCATAATGACTTTCAAACTGGACGTAGCAATGGGGAGCGCTCGCTCAAATACAGCAGAGTCGTCACCTTCTACCACGCCCATGATTCGATGCTTCATGGTTCTATCCTTCTTGTAGGATCTGTTGGTTTCGTCTGTTCGTCTGTTTCATGGTTGTACTCTCCCAGATGCAGCCAAACCCGACGGGGAGGGTGTTGGCGCTGATTTTCTTGAGGGGGGACGCCGCCGCGTTCATCCGCCTCGCGAGCGCCAAGCAGCTCGCCGTAATCCTTCAGGCTGTCGGTCGGCACCATGCCGGAAGGGTTGGCGTAATCGATGATTGCGTCCGGCAACTTGCAGGACTTGGCAAACACGCAGCCAGCACGCACGGCTTCAGGTTTTTTTGCGGCCACTTCCCGGCTGCGCTCAAACGCCTCTTGCCGGGCTAGCATCGCGTCGTAGGCGTTTTGTCGCGCTTCGCGCTCGGCCAGTTCAGTGGCCGTCATATACCGGCAGGTAACGTGATGCCCGTCGCCTGCCGGTGGGTTTTGCACCCGGAGAATGTCCTGTCCGCGCCACAGATCGTCCCTTCGCTCATCACGACAGCCCCTCGAAAAGGGGCTGCATGACGTTAACGAAGCAGGAAATTATGGCTGTAGGACGTGTCGCTAAAGACGTGGGGATAGTTCGATAAAAGTGAGGACGACGCATTGAAGTGAGGACGACTTCTTGTCCTCGGCGGGGATCCCCGAAGCGTTTTAACACTGATTCATAATCACCCGGATCTTTTGACGACTCCTCCCCCTGAAACTCCAAGGTTGCTGTGTCGTACCCTTCCATTCTCAGTTCGAGTCTCATCTACCATTGATCACGATAAATAAACGATACCTGATAATCGTAAGAAGAAAATTGTATGGAGTGCTGGAAGTGAGGCTGGAGAAGGTTTACCCAATCGGATTTGACATCGAACCCGCCATTATTGAAGCTTTCCTTCGGTAGGCCTAATGCATCCATTAATGAGCTGTCCTCACCAAAATCTTTCGACAATTCCTCCCCTTCACCCAGTTCGGTTTGTTGGGCATACCATTCAAGTCTGGCCTTCAGTCCCATGTAATCCTCATAAATATTTTCTGATACTGCGGTTCTTTTTGGGTGGATCTATCTGCTCACCAGTTCTGTGGTCGTAAGAGCCTAAATGGCTGCCATCGCTTGCGCGGTAGGCTTCAGGCTCGCCATGTAAATAGTCCCATTCATAGATAACTCGGCCTTTTGCGTTTATCCAGCGATCCCTAAGCCCACCGTTGAACGGTGTTTTCTTTTTTGCTCTTCTTAAATCAGGAAAGGCTGTGATATCTGACGTTTCTGGAGCGGGGTGATAGGTGTGTCCCGCTTCAGCGGTGCCTTTTGCAGCGCTGACAACAATGTAAACCGGTTTTACACCCGAATCTGCGGGAAACACCAGAATGAAATCCTTGTACTCCGGCGGATAAACCGGATTCACCAGAATTCCTTCAGCCGCTTTCGTCGGCGGATACACCCAGATGTGCGGAGCTTGCGGTGCGGCCTCTAGCGCTGGAATGCCCATGATGTCCGACCCGTCCACGGCCGGTGTCCACAGCAGTTCGATGCCTTCACCCAGATCTGCAACGAACCGGTCGCCGCGAGCGATGAACTGCGAGCGGGTGCGGATTTCCACCGTTGGCGGGACCAGCCGCGTTTCGCACTAGTGGGATGCAGGTAAAGAAAACCCCGATCAGGTGACTGGTCGGGGTTTTTCTTTGCTTGTGAATTGTTCATTCAGTATGTGGCGCAGGTACCCATGAAGTATTCGAGGCCCTTTGGAAAACTGACGTTGAGCAAGTTTTCCAATGCGGTTCCCTGCTCCTGAGTCAACAACAGTTCGCCGGGTTCCACCTCATCCAAGGGCTTGGATTCAATGAGCTGGGCCACTTTTTCATTCATCTCGCTGCCGGTGATATCCAGCTCGAATTGCAAGGAGTCATCTTGGACTTCGTCAGGGAAGAATCCGGTGATGGAAAGGAAGTTTATTAGGTGCAAAACTTCCTGTCTGTCGGCGTTAACTGTAGTCAAACGAGATTTGGTAGTCGTTTTTTGGGAGAGCAATCTGATGTTGAAAATATGGCTGGATTACGTCGAGCCACTGTTCCACAACATTGAAACTACCGTTATTTATGGTGCCTTCCACCGGGATGCTCAAAGCATTCAACACCGATTCATCATCTCCGAGATCTTTTGACGACTCCTCACCCTGAAATTCCAAGGTTTTCGTGTCGTACCACTCCAGTCTCAATTGCAGTCCCATAGTTACCTCACAAATATCTTTTTTTGATGCTTCTTTCTTTTATCGGACCTTCGCGTTGTTCGCCTGTGTAGGGATCAAAGGCTCCCAGATGAGCTCCATCGTCTCTGTACATTTCTAGCTCTCCATGTCTCGAATCCCATTCGTAAATTCTCCTTCCCTTAGCATCAGTCCAACGCTTACGAAGTCCACCACCGCCTTGAACCGGATTTTTGTCTTTGACTTTTTTCAAGTCTGGAAAAGCGGTTATTTGCTCTGTTGTCGGTGGTTGATGGTAGCTATGTCCTACAGGCGCCAACCCTTTCCGTGTTGTGTTCAATACAGCATATAAAGGTTTTACTCCCGAACTCGCGGGAAACACCAAAATAAAATCCCGATACTCCGGCGGATAAACCGGATTCACCAGTATCCCGTCCACCGCTTTCGTCGGTGGATACACCCAGATATGCGGTGCCTGCGGTGCGGCCTCCAGTGCTGGAATGCCGAGAATGTCCGAGCCATCCACCGCCGGGGTCCAGAGCAGTTCGACGCCTTCACCCAGATCCGCAGCGAACCGGTCGCCGCGTGCAGTGAACTGCACGACATCGACCATTTCCCAATCGCGGTGCTTGCCGGTGTAAAAACCATAACCCTTGAGGCTGCCGTCGGCTTGTTGTTCGACACGCAGGCGCACGCGCGTTCGGGCTTGTCTGAGTGTGCTTAGTTGCTCATCGGTGTAGAGCGCGCTGTCGCCCAGGCTGGATGGCATCAAAAGCGCAACCAGGCCCACCAAAGGCGCAGCCGCTGCGCTCGATACGAGCGCCGGCAGCGCTTCAAAAGCCGAGCCTGCCAAGGCCAGACTGCCGAACCCGACCGGGATGGCGTTGGCGCTGATTTTCCTGAGTGGAATGCCGCCGCTTGGGTCGGCTTCGCGAGCGCCGAGCAGGATCAGCTCGCCGTAATCCTTCACGCTGTCGGTCGGCACCATGCCGGAAGGATTGCTGTAATCGATGATTGCGTCCGGCAACTTGCAGGACTTGGCAAACACGCAGCCAGCGCGCACGGCTTCAGGTTTTTTTGCGGCGACTTCCCGGCTGCGTTCAAACGCCTCTTGCCGGGCCAGCATCGCGTCGTAGGCGTTTTGTCGCGCTTCGCGCTCGGCCAGTTCAGTGGCCGTCATATACCGCCAGGTAACGTGATGCCCGTCGCCCGCCGGTGGGTTTTGTACCCGGGGAATGTCCTTGTTCTGCGCCACCGATCGTCCCTTCGCTCATCATCGACAGCCCCTCGAAAGGAGCTGCACGACGTTAACGAAGCAGGAAAATTATGGCTGTAGGACGTGTCGCTAAAGACGTGGGGATAGTTCGCCGCGTGTCACAAAGGATGATGGCAAGGGAAGATTTCCCCTCGCCATGGATCTTCTATCTGGTCGGCAATGCAGCCTGCTTGCGACTCGCCGCCGCCGTCACCGCATATCCAATCAACGCCGCCAGAATCGAGCCGGTCAAAATGCCCATCCGGTCCATGCCCGCGTAGTCGCTCACGCCCGGCTCGAAGGCCAATGAGCCGACGAACAGGCTCATGGTGAAACCGATGCCGCAGAGAATCGCCACGCCGAGGATCTGGCCCCAGTTGGCGCCTTGGGGCAGGGCGGCGATGCCGACTTTTACCGCGAGCCAGGTCAGGCCGAACACGCCGACGGTTTTGCCCAGGAGCAGGCCGATGGCGATGCCCATCGGTACGTCGTGGGTGAAGCTTTCGACCGTGACACCGCTCAGTGACAGACCGGCGTTGGCGAAGGCGAACAACGGCAGGATGCCGTAGGCGACCCAGGGATGCAGCGCGTGTTCTAAGGTGAGCAAGGGTGACGGTTCGGCGTTTTTCGTGCGCAACGGAATGCAGAACGCCAGAGTCACGCCAGCCAGCGTCGCGTGGACGCCGCTCTTGAGCACGCAGACCCAGAGGATCAGACCGATGATCATGTACGGCCCGAGCTTGACCACGCCGAGGCGGTTCATTGCCACCAGCGAGGCGATGCACGCCGCCGCGAGGCCCAGCGACAGGGTCGACAGTTCGCCGGAGTAGAAGATCGCGATGATCACGATGGCGCCGAGGTCATCGATGATCGCCAGGGTCATCAGGAACAACTTCAGCGACACCGGCACGCGTTTGCCGAGCAGGGCGAGTACGCCGAGGGCGAAGGCGATGTCGGTGGCGGTCGGGATCGCCCAGCCGCTGAGGGCGGCAGGGTTGTCTCGGTTGAGAAACCAGTAGATCAGCGCCGGTATCAGCATGCCGCCGACTGCTGCGGCACCCGGCAGGACGATCTGCGAGGGCTTGGACAACTGGCCGTCGAGCACTTCACGCTTCACTTCCAGACCGATCAGCAGGAAGAACATCGCCATCAGGCCGTCGTTGATCCACAACAGCAGCGGTTTGGCGATTTTCAACGCGCCGACCTGCGCCACCACCGGCGTGTCGAGCAGGCCGGTGTACAGCCACGACAGCGGCGAGTTGTTGATAATCAGCGCGAGAATGGCTGCGGCGATCAATAACAGACCGCTGGCAGCTTCCAGCTGAAAGAAACGCGTGAAAGTGCTACGCAGAGGCAAGGTCGCTCTCCATCGAATCGTCAAAAAAGGTAAGACACCCTAACCCGTACGGTTAGTTGTTAAAACAAAAGTTATATTCTTTTTTGTTATATGTCGTTACAAGGCTTTTGGTCCCAGCCACGCTGAGCCTAGCAGTTGCCGGACACATTGAGACTCAGCTGTATCTGTGCGCGCCAGCGGATTTTTCCTAAGCTGATGAGCAGTGAGCTATGCACTGCCTGATCCGACCTAATCGCCAGCAGGCTGGCTCCCACATTTGAAATGCATTCACCTTGTGGGAGCTGGCCTGCCAGCGAAAGCGTTGGACCCGTCGATGACGCATGCCGAGCTTGCGACCCGTTTTACCTCCTGCCCGATTCGACGAGAAGCCTGACCATGAGCGACAACCGACAGTGGGCCCGCGAGGCCATCCGCATCATCGAGGCGGATTTCCAGCGCAGCGCCGATACCCACCTGATCCCCTTGCCGCTGCCGGGTTTTGCGGGCATCGAGTTGTACTTCAAGGATGAATCCAGCCACCCGACCGGCAGCCTCAAGCATCGCCTGGCCCGCTCGCTGTTTCTGTATGCGCTGTGCAACGGCTGGTTGAAGCCTGGCGCGCCGGTGATCGAGGCGTCCAGCGGCTCGACGGCGATTTCCGAAGCGTACTTCGCACGGATGCTCGGTTTGCCGTTCATTGCGGTGATGCCGGCGACTACGTCGAAAGAGAAGATTGCGCAGATCGCTTTTTACGGTGGCCAGAGCCATCTGGTGCAAGACCCGACGCAGATTTACGCCGAATCCGAGCGCCTGGCCCGCGAGCATGGCGGGCATTTCATCGATCAGTTCACTTACGCCGAACGTGCCACCGACTGGCGGGCGAACAACAATATCGCCGAATCGATCTTTCAACAGATGCGCTATGAAAAACACCCGGAACCGAGCTGGCTGATTTCCAGCCCCGGCACTGGCGGCACCACCGCAACGCTTGGTCGTTACGTGCGCTATCGCCAGCACGGCACTCGCGTGTTGTGCGCCGATGCCGAGCGCTCGGTGTTCTTTGACTATTACCAGAGCGGCGATGCCAGTCTGCGGCTGGAGTGCGGTTCGCGCATCGAAGGCATCGGCCGACCGCGGGTTGAGGCATCGTTTCTGCCCAAGGTAATCGATGCGATGGTCAAGGTGCCGGACGCCTTGTCGCTGGCGGCCATGCATTACCTGGCGCAGCGCCTGGGTCGGCATGTCGGCGGTTCGAGCGGGACCAACCTGATCGGTGCGCTGATGGCGGCGCAGCAGATGAAATTGGCGGGGGAGTCGGGATCGATCGTGGCGATACTGTGCGATGGCGGCGAGCGCTACGCCGACACCTATTACGATCAGGCTTGGCTGAAGGCGCAGGGGTATGAGTTGGCTGGGTTGATCGAAGCGGTGACGGCCAGCGCCGAGCGCGGAGAGCAACTACCGACCTCAGTCCTGCGCGCCAATATCTGACACACCGCAATCAAATGTAGGAGTGAGCCTGCTCGCGATAGCGGTGATTCAGTCAACTTAAGTGTTGAATGTTATCGCGCTATCGCGAGCAGGCTCACTCCTACACGGTTATGTCAGTCAGAGAGGCCGAGAATATCCCGCGCTACCGCCTCGGCAATCCGAATCCCGTCCACACCCGCAGAAAGAATCCCGCCGGCATAACCCGCGCCTTCGCCCGCCGGGAACAGGCCTTTGACGTTCATGCTCTGCAGCGACTCGTTGCGGGTGATGCGCAGCGGCGACGAGGTGCGCGTTTCGATCCCGGTCAACACCGCGTCGTGCAACGAATAACCACGGATCTGCTTCTCGAACGCCGGCAACGCTTCACGGATGGCTTCAATGGCGAAATCCGGCAGGGCCAGGGCCAGATCGCCCAGCGCCACCCCCGGTTTGTACGATGGCTCGACTTCACCCAGTTCGGTCGAAGGTTTGCCATTGATGAAGTCGCCGACCAGCTGCGCCGGGGCCTTGTAGTCGCTGCCGCCAAGGATGAACGCGTGGGATTCCAGACGCTCCTGCAATTCGATGCCGGCCAGCGGGCCACCCGGATAATCGACCTCCGGGGTGATGCCGACGACGATGCCCGAGTTGGCATTGCGCTCGTTACGCGAGTACTGGCTCATGCCGTTGGTGACCACGCGATTCGGCTCCGAGGTCGCCGCGACCACGGTGCCGCCCGGGCACATGCAGAAGCTGTAGACCGAACGACCATTCTTGGCGTGGTGCACCAGTTTGTAATCGGCGGCGCCGAGTTTCGGGTGCCCGGCGTACTTGCCCAAACGTGCGCGGTCGATCAGCGATTGCGGGTGTTCGATACGGAAACCCACCGAAAACGGCTTGGCTTCCATGAACACGCCACGGCTGTGCAACATGCGGAAAGTGTCACGGGCGCTGTGGCCGAGGGCCAGAACCACGTGCTTCGAATGCAAGGTTTCGCCGCTCGCCAGTTGCACGCCGACCAGTTGGCCCTCTTCTATCAGCACGTCGGAAACGCGCTCCTGAAAGCGCACTTCACCGCCGAGCTCGCGGATCTGCTCACGCATGTTTTCAACCATGCCGGTCAGACGGAACGTACCGATGTGCGGTTTGCTGACGTAGAGGATTTCTTCCGGCGCGCCGGCCTTGACGAACTCGTGCAGGACCTTGCGCCCGAGGAATTTCGGGTCCTTGATCTGGCTGTACAGCTTGCCGTCGGAGAACGTCCCCGCGCCGCCTTCACCGAACTGCACGTTGGACTCGGGGTTGAGCACGCTTTTGCGCCACAGGCCCCAGGTGTCCTTGGTGCGCTGGCGCACTTCGGTGCCGCGTTCGAGGATGATCGGCTTGAAGCCCATCTGTGCCAGCAGCAAGCCGGCGAAGATCCCGCACGGGCCGAAACCGACGACGATCGGGCGCTGGCCCAGGTCGGCAGGTGCCTGGCCGACAAACTGGTAGCTGACATCTGGCGCCACGTTGACGTTGCGGTCATCGGCGAACTTGCCCAGCACCCTGGCTTCGTCGCGCAGGCTGAGGTCGATGGTGTAGATGAAGCACAGCTCGGAAGATTTCTTGCGCGCGTCGTAGCTGCGCTTGAACAAGGTGAAATCGAGCAGCTCATCGCTGGCGATGCCCAAGCGTTGCACAATGGCCGCGCGCAGGTCTTCTTCGGGATGGTCGATGGGCAGCTTGAGTTCGGTGATTCGTAACATGGCGGGGATCCGGATTCGCGGGGCGCACAACTGCGCCAGGGCGTTTGAAGGCGGCGATTATAAGCCGCAACGGCCGGATCGGGTGAGGCTAAAACGCTCAGTCGTTGCGCGATCCGCCGAAATACCCGCAACCACGCTGCACCTGGCCGTCGATGCGCAGCTCGGCGCTCATGTGCTGCACGCTGCCGCTGCTGCTGTCGACGCAGCGTTGCGGCGCGACCCACAATTCGATGCGCTGGTTGTTGGCTTCGCTGCTGAGGTTGAAACGACCGTCGCCCAATTGTTCCTCGACATAAGGTACGGCCAACGGTGGCTGGCCCTCACGCTCGATGACCATGCCCTTGCCGCTGACCTTGATGTTCCACTCCGGGCCGTGGCCGGCAGCACGCAGAATCAGCAGTTTGAAATTCGGATCATCGCAAGCGCTGCCGGAGCGCTCGACACGGTACAGCTGGGTCAGGTCGAGGCGATCGCCGACGACTTTGCCGCGAACATCGGCAAACAGCTTGCCTTGCTCGTCGGCCAGCGTCGCGGCTTCCTGCAACACACTGGTGCCGCCGATGTCATTGATCACCAGTTGACGCTGCTCCTGACACGGCTGAAACACCAGTTTGCCGTCAGCCGCGGTCAGTTGCCCCTGCATCCGCGTCTGGCCGACATGCGAGGCACTTTCACGCTGGCCATCGAACATCTGGCAGGCGGCAAACAACGGCAGCAGGGCAACAACGACTAACGAACGGGCGACACGCATCTTCGGCTCTCCAGACAAGTGTCGCCACGTTACTGAGGGCAGCTGTCGATCACAAGGCTTGTGTGGCCACTATTGAGTCACGTTTAGCGTCGATGCATAGTTTCGCCACGTAAATCAGGAAGAATTTTATGCAATGGACGTCGGCGATATTGCTGTTGACACTGGCAGCATCAGGCGCAAGTCAGGCAGCCGAGATCAATCTGTCCTCAGCTATGGATTTCTCCAGAATGGAGGTGCTGCTCAAGGATGATGAAGGGGCCAATCCGGATCATGTTCAGCTCTCGGTCACTCTTACGCCAGAAGCAACCGAGAGGGTGGCGCAAATCAGCCAGAAGTCGATCGGGAAGCCGTTGACGCTTTCGATCAATAGCCAGCCCGTTTCGACGGCAACGGTTCACTCGGCGCTGGGGCGGCGATTCAGAATTGCGATACCTCGGCCCATTGCCAAAAACCTTTTACCCACTCTGATCGACTGACCGGTCAACCGACGTGAAATGTCTGACCGGTTTGCAGGCCTTCGACACTTTTCGCGTAGGCCAATGCCACGTCCGCCGCAGCAACGGACTTGAAGCCGCGGAAGTAAGGCGCGTATTTACCCAAGGCTTCCGTCAGAACGGTCGGGCTTACCGAGTTGATTCTCAAACCGCGCGGCAATTCGATCGCGGCGGCACGGACGAAGCTGTCCAGCGCGCCGTTGACCAAAGCTGCCGAGGCGCCGCTGCGAATCGGGTCGTGGCTGAGCACGCCGGTGGTGAAGGTGAACGAGGCGCCGTCGTTGGCGAATTCGCGGCCGATCAGCAGCAGATTGACCTGGCCCA
Organism: Pseudomonas sp. R1-1; assembly: GCF_051132135.1. Classification (NCBI taxonomy): domain Bacteria; kingdom Pseudomonadati; phylum Pseudomonadota; class Gammaproteobacteria; order Pseudomonadales; family Pseudomonadaceae; genus Pseudomonas; species Pseudomonas sp. R1-1. The sequence goes on along the minus strand of NZ_CP071663.1, from coordinate 4,786,245 downwards.
TCAGCTTGTCCTTCAGGCCGAGGGCAAAACTGTCGTCGCTCATTTCGCTCAGCGGCGCGAAGGTCACGTTGCCGGCGGCGCAGATCAGCGCATCGAATTTGCCAGTCTGTTCGAACAGTTTGCGAATCGATGCGCTGTCGCTGATATCGACCTGCAAGTCGCCGCTGTTACGGCCGATACGGATGACTTCGTGACGTTGCGACAGTTCTTTGTCCACGGCCGAACCGATGGTGCCACCAGCGCCTATCAACAGAATTTTCATCGAGCTGTACCTCAAGTGATTGCATGAGGTTTCAGTCTAGAGTGGTTTTTCTCGCGGATAAGCGCACTAATAGGCAACCTTTGGTTTTCAAGTGGAAACAATCCATGAGCGAAATGGATGATCTGGCGGCGTTCGCCGTGTTGATCGAAGCCGGCAGTTTTACCTTGGCCGCGCAACAGTTGGGCTGTAGCAAGGGCCAGTTGTCCAAGCGTATCAGCCAGCTCGAAGCGCGGTTTTCCGTGGTCCTGCTGCAACGCACTACTCGGCGTTTGAGCCTGACGGCGGCGGGCGCGGCGCTGTTGCCGCAAGCGCAGGCGCTGGTGGTTCAGGTCGAACGGGCACGTCAGGCATTGGCGCGGCTCAAGGACGACATGGCCGGCCCGGTGCGGATGACGGTGCCGGTGTCGCTCGGGGAAACGTTTTTCGATGGTCTGCTACTGGAGTTCTCGCAGCAGTACCCCGAAGTGCAGATCGAGCTGGAGCTGAGTAACAGCTATCGCGATCTGTCACGCGACGGATTCGATCTGGCGATCCGCTCAGAAGTGGCCAATGACCAACGCCTGGTGGCCCGGCCGCTATTGGCGTGGCAGGAGATGACCTGCGCCAGCCCCGCCTACCTCGAACGTTACGGCGAGCCGACGACGCCGCAGCAACTGGCCGAGCACCGCTGCCTGCTCAACAGCCATTACAGCGGGCGCGAAGAATGGCTGTATCACCAGCAGCACGAATTGTTGCGGGTGCGGGTCTCTGGCCCGTTCGCCAGCAACCATTACAGCCTGCTGAAGAAAGCCGCGCTAACCGGTGCCGGTATCGCCCGACTGCCTTCCTATCTGCTGCAGACGGAGTTGGCCGACGGCCGCTTGCGCTGGCTCCTGCGCGATTTTCAGACCCGGCGCATGCCGATGCTGCTGGTGCATCCGTATCAGGGCGGTTTGCCGAAACGCACGCAGGTGTTGGCGGATTACCTGATGGGCTGGTTCAAGCGCAGTGGCGAGGCGCTGGATCGACTCCAGCGCTGATTTCCATGGCCCTGTGGGAGCGAGCCTGCTCGCGAAGGCCGCAGGCCAGCAAGCTCTATGCAAGCTGACACAGCGCCTTCGCGAGCAGGCTCGCTCCCACAGGGATCTTCTTCAGCGAGAAAAACGGCGGGCGATCAGGTGATCGATCGATAGTTTTCCCGGCCCGGTCGTCATCAAATACAGCAACAACGCCGCCCAGGTGCCGTGGGTCGGGTACGCGTCGGGATAGACAAAAATCTGGATGGTCAGGGTCATGCCCAGCAGCGCCAGCGCCGAAAAACGTGTCGCCAGGCCGATCAGGATCAACACCGGGAAAAAGTGTTCGGCGAACGCCGCCAGATGCGCGGCGATTTCGGGCGGCAGCAGCGGCAGGTTGTATTCACTCTGGAACAGCGGAATCGCCGAGTCCGCCAGACGCGGCCAGCCCAGTTGGAACGTACCGTCAATCAAGTCGATCGCCAGGCCTTCGACCTTGGTTTGCCCGGACTTCCAGAACACTGCAGCGATGGAGAAACGCGCAATGAGGGCAATCAGGCTGTGCGGGATTTTCTCCAGCAGGCTGATGGCGCGCAGGATAAGGCTGTTCATGGCAACTCCTTGTAGGTCAGTTGGATGATCGCGTTGTGTGCGATCAACAAAGCGAGGGTTTGGGCGAGATCGAATGGCGGGCTGTTTTCGGCCGCCGCGAGTAACGGCAGGCCATTGTTCAGGTGACCGATAAACACGCTGGCGCCGGCGTCCAGAGCAAACACCTCGACATCGAGGCCGTTGCGCAGCACCAGTGCGTGTTGCCCTTGATTCAGGCCAATGCCCGCCAGGCTTTGCTCTTGCTGATGCGCGGCCCAGATCGCCACCACGGCAAACCGTGAATCGAGCAGGTGTAGCGATGAATGCAACCCGAACGTAAGTTCGCCGAGGGTTTGCGGGTTGGCGAGGGCGGCGCTGACGTGCTCCGGCCGGATCGGCTGCGCGTCGGCGGCGTGGTAGGCGTGCACGCGCAGGTACTCGAGGCGCGCGACGTCGGCGACATACGGCACGCTGGCAATCGGTTGGAACTGTGCGATGAAGTCGGCGAATGTTTCGCCGTAGCGGCTCATCAGCGGACTGTGTGGCGGTTGGCTGCGGACGAAAGTCGCAGCCATGGCGCGGAAGAACTCCTCGCCAACCAGTTGCTGCACCACCGGATAACTGTCGGCCAGGGCATTGATCAGCGACGCCTGCACGTTGTTGCGATACACCGCGAAACGGCTCGCCGGGTCGGCACCGTTGGCGCTGCGCAGACCATCGGGGCAGGGCAGGCGCGTATCGATCAGTGCGGCGGCGAAAGCGCTTTGTGTGCTCATGCGCGGCCTCCGCATTTCAGCAACAAGCGCTCGGCCTGCTGCGCCTCGGCGAGCAATACCTCGAACGCCGGCACCTGGTTGTCACGCTCGATCAGCGTCGCCACCGGGCCGATGCGCTCCAATACCTGGCGATACAACTGCCAGACCGCTTGATCGATCGGCGCGCCATGATCGTCGATCAGCAAACGATCGCCGAGGCTGTCGCAATCTTCGGCGAATCCGGCCAGATGAATCTCGCCGACCGCGTGCAGCGGCAGGGCGTCGAGGTAGTTCAGCGGGTCGCGCTGATGATTGATGCACGACACATAGACGTTGTTCACGTCGAGCAACAGGCCACAGCCGCTGCGGCGAATTACCTCGGCGATGAAGTCTGGCTCATCGATGGTCGAGCGCTCGAACGCCAGATAAGTCGCCGGGTTTTCCAGCAGCATCGGCCGCTTGAGGCTGTTCTGGACCTGATCGATGTGCGCGCAGACGCGGTTCAGCGTTGGCGTGTCGTAGGCCAGCGGGAGCAGGTCATTGAGAAACACCGGGCCGTGGCTCGACCACGCCAGATGTTCGGAAAAAGATTGCGGTTGATAGCGTTCAATCAGCTCGGCCAGGCGCTTGAGGTGTTGTTGATCCAGCGGCGATTCAGCACCGATGGACAAGCCGACACCGTGCAGCGACAGCGGATACTGCGCACGAATCAAACCGAGAAAATGATGAAACGGGCCGCCGGCCACCATGTAGTTTTCGGCGTGGACTTCGAAGAAGCCGAGGTCCGGTAATGAACCGAGCACCTGTTGAAAGTGCCCGGTCTTGAGGCCCAGCCCGGCACGGGGCGGGAGCCCGGTGAGGGCTGCCTGAGTGCGCGCAAGGATATGGTCGTGGTCGCTGAACATGATCGTCACTCAGGCAGGCTGCGGATCAGGACTTGGCTTTGAACGCTTCGAGCTGACCGAAACCGGTCGGCGAGGTTTTGCTTTCGGTGGTAACGCAGGTGCCTTTCGGAACGTGTTTCCATGCGTTGGCCTGGTAGTCCATTTTCGCTGTGCCAGCGCAGGTGGTGCCTGCACCTGCGGCGCAGTCGTTCTTGCCTTTCATGGCCACGCCGAAGCATTTTTCCATGTTGGCATCGGCGGCTTGGGCGGTGGAGACGGTGGCGATGCTCAGCGCGGAACCAAGGGCCAGAACCAGAGCGGTGGCGGACAGGGTGCGGGTGGTAGCAGTCATGATGTTTCTCCAGGTTTTATCAGGGTGTCTGCAAGTGCTTTTGCGCTTGCTTGTCCCTCTAGAGAAAGGTCGGGGGGATGCGTTACAGGTGGGACTGAATTTTTTTAAAAAATCTTCGAACCGCCCCGTTCCCCTGTAGGAGTGAGCCTGCTCGCGATAGCGGACTGTCAGGCAATACTTTTGCAACTGATACACCGCTATCGCGAGCAGGCTCACTCCTACAGGGGATTTGCGGTGGGTTCGAGATTTGCGTCGGGCATAAAAAAACGGCCCGAAGGCCGTTTTTCATTCAGCAACCGCATCAACCGCCGAGATACGCCTCGCGCACTTTCGGGTCGGTCAGCAGTGCTTCACCGGTGCCTTGCATGACCACGCGGCCGTTCTCCAGAACATAGGCGCGGTCGGCGATTTTCAGCGCCTGGTTGGCGTTCTGCTCGACCAGGAACACCGTCACACCGTCCTTGCGCAGCTGTTCGATGATGTCGAAGATCTGCTGAATGATGATCGGTGCCAGGCCCAGCGACGGTTCATCGAGCAGCAGCAGCTTGGGCTTGCTCATCAGCGCACGGCCGATGGCGAGCATTTGCTGTTCGCCGCCGGACATGGTGCCGCCGCGCTGGTTGAAGCGTTCCTTGAGGCGCGGAAACAGGCCGAGGACCTTGTCCATCTGCTCCTGATAATCGCCCTTGTCAGTGAAGAAACCGCCCATGGACAGGTTTTCTTCGACGGTCAGACGGGCGAACACCCGACGACCTTCAGGGACCACTGCGATGCTCTTGCGCATGATCTGCGACGAGTCCTGGCCGACCAGCTCCTCGCCCATGTAGCGGATGCTGCCGCTGTGCGCCTGCGGCGAACCGCAGAGCGTCATCAGCAGCGTGGACTTGCCGGCACCGTTGGCGCCGATCAGCGTGACGATCTCGCCCTGACGGACTTCGACGTTGACGCTGTGCAGGGCCTGGATCTTGCCGTAGAAGGTGGAAACGTTTTCGAACTGCAGCATTTACGCTTCCCCCAGGTAGGCTTTGATCACTTCAGGATTGTCGCGGATCTGTTCCGGCGTGCCGTCGGCCAGCGGCGTACCCTGGTTGATCACGACGATGTGGTCGGAAATGCTCATGACCAGTTTCATGTCGTGCTCGATCAGCAGCACGGTGACGTTGTGCTCCTCGCGCAGCACGCCAATCAGTGACTTGAGGTCTTCGGTCTCTTTCGGGTTCAGACCGGCGGCCGGTTCGTCGAGCATGAGGATCCGCGGGCGGGTCATCATACAGCGAGCGATTTCCAGACGCCGCTGCTGACCGTAGGCGAGGGTGCCGGCGGTGCGGTTGGCAAACTCTTTGAGGTTGACCTTGTCCAGCCAGTACTCGGCAAACTCCATCGCCTCGCGCTCGCTTTTGCGGAACGCCGGGGTCTTGAACAGACCGGACAGGAAGTTGGTGTTCAGGTGCCGGTGCTGGGCGATCAGCAGGTTCTCGACCGCGGTCATGTCCTTGAACAGACGCACGTTCTGGAAAGTACGCACCACACCCTTGAGCGCGATCTTGTGGCCGGGCAGGCCCTGGATCGGCTCGCCGTCGAGCAGGATGCTGCCGCCGGTCGGCTGATAGAAACCGGTCAGGCAGTTGAACACGGTAGTCTTGCCCGCGCCGTTCGGCCCGATCAACGCAACCACTTGTTTCTCTTTGACGGTCAGGGCCACACCGTTGACCGCGAGCAGGCCGCCGAAGCGCATGCTCAGATTGTCGACTTTAAGGATCTCGCGGCTCATTTGCGCAACTCCATGTGTGGGCGTTGCATCGGCAGCAGACCTTGTGGACGCCAGATCATCATCAACACCATCAGGGCACCGAACATCAGCATGCGGTACTCGCTGAACTCACGCATCATTTCCGGTAACAGGATCATCACGATCGCCGCCAGGATCACGCCGAGCTGCGAGCCCATGCCACCCAGCACGACGATGGCGAGAATGATCGCCGACTCGATGAAGGTGAACGACTCCGGCGTGACCAGCCCCTGGCGCGCGGCGAAGAAGCTGCCGGCAAAACCGGCGAACGCGGCACCGAGGGTGAACGCAGAAAGCTTGATCACGGTCGGGTTCAGGCCCAGCGCACGGCAGGCGATTTCGTCTTCACGCAGCGCTTCCCACGCACGGCCGATCGGCATGCGCAGCAAACGGTTGATCACGAACAGCGCCGCCAGTGCCAGCAACAGGGCAACGAGGTAAAGGAAGATCACCTTGTTGATCGAGTTGTATTGCAGGCCGAAATATTCGTGGAACGTCTGCAGGCCTTCCGCCGCTTTACGCTCGAAGGTCAGGCCGAAGAACGTCGGTTTTTCGATGTTGCTGATGCCGTTCGGGCCGCCGGTGATATCGGTCAGGTTACGCAGGAACAGACGGATGATCTCACCGAAACCCAAGGTCACGATTGCCAGATAGTCACCGCGCAGACGCAACACCGGGAAGCCCAACAGGAAGCCGAACGTCGCCGCCATCAGGCCGGCAATCGGCAGGCAGATCCAGAAACTCAGGCCGTAGTAGTGCGACAGCAGCGCGTAGCTGTAGGCGCCGACGGCATAGAAACCGACGTAACCGAGGTCGAGCAGACCGGCCAGACCGACGACGATGTTCAGGCCGAGGCCGAGCATCACGTAGATCAGGATCAGCGTGGCGATGTCCACCGCGCCACGTGAACCGAAGAACGGCCACACCAGGGCGATGATGATCAGCGCAATGATGAAGTAACGCTGAGTGGTCGGCAGGGTCAGGAAGTTGCTGGCCTTGGCCGGGATCAGCGGCATGCCCGGCGAGGAGCGCCAGGCTTTGCTGATCTGCTGATTGAACAGCACGCGCAGGAACATCAGCACCGAGCAGATTGCGATGGTCGCAAGCACCGCAGGGCTGGTGTTGTGCACTTCCAGATTGATGCCAACGATGGTCAGTTTCAGACCGAGTACCGGGTAGGCCACGGCCCACACCAGCAAAGCGCTGAACAGCGCCTGTTTAAGATTCCTAGTCATACTTTCTCAACCTCCGGACGGCCCAGAATGCCGGTCGGACGGAACAACAGCACCAGAACCAGCAAACCGAACGCCACGACGTCCTTGTACTGGTCGCCGAAGATATCGGCACCGAACGCTTCCGCTACACCGAGCACCAACCCGCCGAGCATCGCGCCGGGAATGCTGCCGATGCCGCCCAGTACCGCAGCGGTGAAAGCCTTGAGGCCGACGAGGAAACCGGCGTTCGGGTTGATCACGCCGTATTGCATGCTCAGCAGCACAGCCGCAACGGCTGCCAGCGCAGCACCGATGACGAAGGTCAGGGCGATGATGTTGTTGGTGTTGATGCCGAGCAGGTTGGCCATCTTGATGTCTTCGGCGCAGGCGCGGCAGGCGCGGCCCAGACGAGAACGGGAGATGAACAGGGTCAGGCCGAGCATGGCGATCAGAGTGACGACGAACACCACGATCTGCATGTAGGAAATCAGCACTTCTTGTGCGCCACCCGGACCGAAGGCGAGGTTGCCCGGGATCAGGTTGGGGATTGCTTTGTCCTTGGAGTCTTGCGCCAGCAGAACGGTGTTCTGCAGGAAGATCGACATACCGATGGCGGAAATCAGCGGGATCAGACGGTTGCTGCCGCGCAGGGGGCGGTAGGCAATGCGTTCGATGCTGTAACCGTAGGAACTGGTGACGACGATGCTGGCAATGAACGCCGCAGTCATCAGCAGCGGGACACTGTCGAGTCCCATCATGGTCAGCCCGGCGATGGCGATGAACGCCACGTAGGAACCGATCATGTACACCTCGCCGTGGGCGAAGTTGATCATTCCAATGATGCCGTAGACCATCGTGTAGCCGATGGCGATCAAGGCATACATGCTGCCAACGTTGAGGCCGTTAACCAGCTGTTGGAAGAAGTGATAGAGGTCAGGCATTACAGCGCTCCTAAAAACCTGATACGCATTTCACTGGTGGAGTCATTTTCCCGCCCGGCCCCGTGGATCTCTATCCACTTCGAATCCGGGTTTTGCCAGCGAACCGCTGATGACGGTTTTGAGATTTTCAGGTGGGGAGACTGGCGGATCACGCCAGCGCGGCCCATACATTCGTAAAACAAAGCCCACGGCACGCCGTGGGCTTTATTGGCAGTCAGTCAGGCAGCGCCTTACTGAGGCGAAACTTCAGTTTTAGGTTTGCCGTTGTGCCACTCGTAAACCACGAATTTGAAGTCTTTCAGGTCGCCCTTGTCGTCGAAACTCAGGTCACCGGTCGGGGTCTTGAACGAACCGGCGTGGATGGCTTCGGCAACTTTGGTGGCGTCTTCGGACTTGGCAGCCTTGATGCCTTCGGCGATCACGGTCACAGCCGAGTAGGACGGGAACACGAACGGGCCGCTCGGGTCTTCCTTCTTCGCTTTGAACGCGTCAGCCAGGGCAACGTTGGCCGGATCCTGGTCGAAGGATTTCGGCAGGGTCACCAGCAGGCCTTCGGAGGCGTCCTTGGCGATCTGGGTGATCGAGTCGTTACCCACGCCTTCCGGGCCCATGAACCTGGCTTTCAGGCCTTTTTCCTGGGCTTGACGCAGGATCAGACCCAGCTCTGGGTGGTAGCCGCCGTAGTAGACGAAGTCGACGTTTGCTTGCTTGAGCTTGGCGATGATCGCCGAGAAATCCTTGTCGCCGGCGTTGACGCCTTCGAATACGGCAACCTTGGTGCCTTTCTTCTCCAGGGTCGATTTCACCGCGGTGGCGATGCCTTCACCGTACTGCTGTTTGTCGTGCAGCACGCCAACCACTTTCGGTTTCACGTAATCGGCGATGTAGTTGCCGGCGGCAGGGCCCTGGGCGCTGTCCAGACCGATGGTACGGAAGATCATTTTGTAGCCACGGGCGGTGATGTCCGGGCTGGTGGCAGCCGGGGTGATCATGATCACGCCTTCGTCTTCGTAGATGTCCGAAGCGGGCTGAGTGGAGCTGGAGCACAGGTGACCGACCACGAACTTGACGCCGTCGTTGACGACCTTGTTCGCTACCGCTACCGCTTGTTTCGGATCGCAGGCATCGTCGTATTCAACGGCTTCGAGTTTCTTGCCGTCGACGCCGCCCTTGGCGTTGATCTGCTCGATGGCCATTTTCGCGCCACTGAACTGCATGTCGCCGTATTGGGCTACTGGACCGGTCTTAGGACCGGCGATACCGATTTTGATGGTGTCAGCTGCGAACGAATGGCTGGCAACCCCGGCCAGAACCATAGCGGCAAACAGTTTGGAAATCTGCTTAGTAGCCTTAGTCATAGTGCTCCACTCTTACTGTTGTATTTTTTTAGAGTCCTGGCGCCGTAGCAGCAGAACCGGGTCAGATATCTTTGCGACATCCTCCGGAAACGCCCCCGGCAACTGTACCGGTACAGTGTAGAGCGCCGCTTGTTCAACTGGGAAGCGGGCGCCAAGGGGCAAAACCTGGGGATGTCGCATTTTTGAATGAAAAAGACAGAATTGCTGCGGGGCTTTCGCGGGCATATAGCCCGATCATCAGCATTCCCTGGCATTCCTGCTCTTTTCGTTCGGTGCAGCCATTTGCAACCGGGTTTTTCTGGCGGACCACCAACGTTATGATTCGCGTCGATTTCTTTTCCGGACAGAGCCCATGAATCAAGAACCTAGCACCCTCTATGCCAAGCTGCTTGGGGAAACCGCATCTATTACCTGGAAAGAGTTGGAGCCGTTCTTCGCCAAGGGTGCCCTATTGTGGGTCGACCCAGCGCTGGATTTGATCGCCGCAGCCGAAGCCGTGGCAACCGATGATGGCGACAAAGTCGCTGCCTGGCTGGCCGAAGACAAGGTCGCCAAACTGTCTGAAACGCGGGCGCTGGATATTTTCGAACGCGATCCGCCGCTGTGGGCAGTGGTGGTTTCGCCGTGGATTATGATCCAGGAAAGGGCGGCCTCTGCGAGCGTCGCACCTTAATGGTGCGAGCAGATATCTACGAAAAGTGTGTAGCGGAGTAGCGTGATGGCACGTTGCCGTGGAGAAACGCCACAGGCGCGTCTCAGTTCACGGTGACGTAAACGTAACGGGAACAGTTTATTGAGCGGCCTGAGGGTCGCTTAATTGTTTCTGGATGTTGTAAAGGCTGAAATCTTTAGTGAATTTGAAGGCCCCATCGCTGGCAAGCCAGCTCCCACAGTGTCCGAGTGAACACAAATATTGTGAGCACCACAAAATCTGTGGGAGCTGGATTGCCAGCGATGGGGGCGACTCGGTCTCTGATCAGACCGAATAAGTCTTCCCGGTATGGTTATTCAGCGAAATGACCTTGGTCTTGCCAATCCGGTGACGGTAGATCTCGCGCAGGTACTTGATCGACTTCTTCACACAATCGCGCGACAGGCGAATGTCGTTGATCGAGACAAACTTGTCCCTGTCGTTGATCAGCTCGCGGTACTTCTTCTCGTACATCGGTTTGATCGCGTACCAGTTGGTGTCGAGAATCTTCGCCGGGTTTTCGAACTCGTTGAGCAGGTCATCGATGCGGTCTTCGTCAAACTCTTCCTGAATGATGAAGTCGAGAATCGAGTTGTCCAGCGTCTCGTCGAAACGGTACGGGGTCTTGGCGAAGCAACGCTTGATGAATGCCACGATCAACGTCAGGAAGTCATCCGACAGGCACGGGCTCTTGGCAATCAGGGTGGTCAGCGACAGGTTCGCCGAAGCGCCGATCACCAGCGCGTAACGCTTGAGCGTGGTGTTGGGGAACAGGCTGTTGAGGTGGGTCTTCAGCCGGTTCAGGTCCATGTACGACAGCTTGTAGTCCTTGGGCAGCGAAACGATCGAGACCACCGACGAGCAGTTCTTGAAGAAGTGCAGGTCATGCAGGGCGGCGGCGTCGTAGCCGGAATTCTTGTACTGCTCCAGCGACGCGCGATAGCGCTTGGACTCGATCGGCAGCAGGCTGATGCCTTCGATGGCCTGGGTGACCTTGTTGAAGTGCGGCAGGTCGATCGAGCGGAAGAACAGATCGTCGATGTTCAGGCGCTGCGGCTCTTTTTCAAAGACCTTGAACTTGTCGCTGCTCGGCGGCGGCGTTTCCGGCACCACCGATTCGGCGTAGGCGATCGCCACCGGGCCAGCCAGGCTCATGAACAAATCGTTAGCGTCCAGGCGAATGGTCTCGCCGATGTCGATGCCGGCGCGACGGAAGTAGTTCTGGTCATAGTCGGTGGTGACTGCCTGCGCCGTCAGAATGTTGAAGATCTGCTGAGAGATGTACTGGTTGGCGTGTTTTTCCATCGCATTGACATCAATGTTCTGGATGTTGCCGTCATCGCTTTCTTCGGCGTAACGCATGATGTCGTTGGAAATCAGCATCATCGCGTTCCATGGGCGAATCCGCCCCATGACGCTGGCTTCGCTGCTGTCTTCGTTGGCGAAGTTGTAGGAGAAGTCCCATTCCTCGGAAAGGTATTTGCACAGCAGGCGCCCGGCGTTGATGTGCAGCGCCTCGGACATTTCACTGCGGTGATCAGAAATGTTCGGCAGCACGCAGATGCCGCTGGTAAAGATCGGCTCGAACACGAACGAATGACCGCTCTTGCCGTCATGCTCATCCATCGGCTTGGTGTCGAACGTCTTGTTCATGTACGAGTGCTGCTGGGCCAGGCCGAACTCCGAAGCCATGCCCGAACCAGTACCGCCGCCGGCACTGAAAATCGAAAAATACAGGCGTGACTGGTTGGCCTTGATGCCGCAGCTGTCAATCAGGTACGAGTGGATCATTTTCCAGTCGGGGCTGGAGAAGCGCTGGGTGTCCTTGTTGAGGATGATCTTCGCCAGGTACTGGCCGAGGATCGGCGCGTTACCGGCACCACCGGCGTGGACTTCGGACAAGTCCATGATCTTCATCTTGCTGTAGTCGCGCAGGAAGCCGCTTTTTTCGCCCTTGCGGGAAAAGCGGATGCGCCCGGCAATGTCCTTGTCGAGGTCGCCGAGCATCACCAGTGGCTCGACCAGAAACACCGGTTTGGCCGATTTGTTCGGGCCCAGACGCAGGTTCTGTTTGATCCACTGTGCCGGGCTGTAGCCCTTGTCGGCGAGACGGCGGTCGGCCGGGCGGTCTTCGTTGTTGAATTCGTTGAGGTAGAACTTGCGCGCGTTGTACACCAGCTCCGCGACGTCGAGGGCGATGTTGGAGCCGCAGCGACCGAGGCCGATCAGGCACACCGAAGGAAATTCCTGATCGTTGTGCTGTTCGTTATCGCCTTCCAGGTGCGGCGGGCGCGGGAACACCAGATCACGCAGGCCGTCGAGGTTGTCGAGGATGCGGTCGGTATTGGTTTCGGTGAAATACAGATATTGCTGGGTCGACAGCGGACGCGCGGATTGCGCAGGCTTGGTCGGGCTGTTGGCGGCGGGGCTGGAGGTCAGGTCGGAAATCGCAGTGGCAGGATTGTTTTTGGATGTCATGGTGCGCCATGTACCTGGACTGGGTTGGCCCGATGACCGATGTCAGCGAACCTCACGGAATAGGATCTCGCGTCTTTTTTGCGCGAATTGAGCCCGAGCGTCAGTACGGTGGCCTGACTGTCGCTGGGGGGAATCCTTTCCTGATCGTTGTTGAATCGGCCATTATTCGGCGATCTTTAATGGAAAAGAGGCAAAATGATGTCAACGCGACCTTCGTTGGGGTTTGCTGGAATCGGCCTGATGGGCCTGCCGATGTGCCGGCGTCTGTTGGCGGCGGGTTACCCGCTGACCGTGTGGAATCGCAACCCGGCCAAGTGCGCGGCACTGGTCGAGGCCGGTGCCCGGCAAGTGGCGAGCCCCGCCGAACTGTGCGAACACGCTGACATCGTGATGTTGTGTCTGGCTGACACGGCGGTGGTGCGCGAGGTGGTGTTTGGTGCTGGCGGCATTGCCGAGCGCGCAAAAAGCGAACAACTGCTGGTGGATTTTTCCAGTCTCGAACCAACGGCGACCCGCGAGATGGCCGCGCAACTGGCGCAGCGAGCCGGCATGGGCTGGCTGGACGCCCCGGTGTCCGGCGGCGTGGTCGGGGCCGAGGCGGGCAGCCTGGCGATCATGGTTGGCGGCGCGGCGGCGGATCTCGAGCGGGTGCGTCCGGTGCTGCTGAGTCTTGGCCAGCGTGTCACGCACATGGGCGGCGTCGGTGCCGGCCAGGTGACCAAGGCCTGCAATCAGATGATTGTCGCCTGCAACGCGCTGGTGATCGCCGAAGTGGTGGCGCTGGCCGAACAGGCCGGGGTCGATGCCAGCCTGCTTGCCGAAGCGCTGGCCGGCGGTTTTGCCGATTCGAAACCGCTGCAGATTCTTGCGCCGCAAATGGCCGAGAGTCGTTTCGAGCCGATCAAATGGCACGTGCGCACGTTGCTCAAGGATCTCGACACGGCGGTGAAATTTTCCCGAGAACAGGGTTCGGCCACGCCGCTCAGCGGATTGGCCGCACAACTGATGCGCCTGCATGGGGCGCAGGGCTATCTGGCGCAGGACCCAGCGACACTGGTGCAAATGTACCGCGCGCCAGCAGTAACGGATTGAACGCCGGCGATGCCTTGCGCTGGTTGATTTCCTCCAGCACCGGGCGCAGCTCGTTGAGCGGCACTGGGCGGCTAAGCAAGTAACCCTGAATGAAATCGCAGCCCGAGCGCTCGAGAAACTCGTACTGCTCCAGGCTTTCCACGCCTTCGGTGACCACCTGCAGGTGCAGGGTGTGCGCCATGACGATGATCGCCTGAACGATTTCCATGTCCGCCGTGGCCTTGGGAATATCCAAGATGAACGAGCGGTCGATTTTCAACGTGTTGAGCGGCAGGCGCTTGAGGTAGGCCAGCGACGAATAACCGGTGCCGAAGTCGTCAATCGACAGCGACACGCCAAGCGCGCGGATCTGCCGCAACAACACCAGGGTGTTGGCGATGTTGCCCATCAACGCGTTTTCGGTGACCTCCAGCTCCAATCGTTCCGGTGCCACCCCGGCGCTGCGCAAGGCGTGTTCGATTTCGTCAGCCAGCTCTTCGCGGGCCAGATTCAATGGCGAGCAGTTCCAGGCAATTTTCAGCTCCTCGCAGCCATGGCTGGAGAGTTCGCCGAGATCGCGACAGGCGCGCCGCAGCACCCAGTTGTCCAGCTCGGCGATCAGGCCGTTGCTCTCGGCGATGGCGATGAAACGATCCGGGGTCAGCAAACCGTGCAGCGGGTGCTGCCAGCGAATCAGCGCTTCAAGCTTGGTGACCCGCCCGGTTTTCAGCTCGAAGATCGGCTGGTAATACAGGGTCAGGCCGTTTTCTTCGCGCAGGGCCTGGCGCAACTCTTCTTCGAGTTGCAATTCCAGGGTGGCACGGTTTTTCAGGCTGGAATTGAAAAAGTGCAGGCCGTTGCGCCCCGCGCCTTTGGACTGGTACAGCGCCAGGTCGGCGTGCTTGAGCAGTTCTTCGCAAGTCGTGCCGTCTTCAGGAAACAGGCTGATGCCGATGCTGGTGGTCATCACCATGCGCCGGCCGGCCAGTTCGATCGGCTCTTTCATCTTGAGCATGATGCGCTGCGCCATGCCGCGCGCCTCTTCGCGGTCGTGCAGGCTGATCAGAATGCAGAACTCGTCACCGCCGAACCGCGCGACCACATCTTCGTGGCTGCGCACCGAGCTTTTGATGTGCTGGGCGATGACTTTGAGCAGCGCGTCGCCGGCGTCATGCCCGAGGCTGTCGTTGATCCGTTTGAAGTGATCGATGTCCAGGAACATCACCGCGAGCATGCCGCCTTCGCTGGTTTTCTGGCTGAGTTTTTCCGCGAACATCTGGTTGAAGCCACGGCGGTTGATCAAATTGGTCAGCGCGTCGTAATTGGCCGCTTGCTGTAACGACATGCGCGCCTGATCGAGCTGGCTGAGCAGGGCGTTGACCCGGCGCAGGTCTTGCTCCTTGTTTTGCAGCTTCTTGTCGGCGAGGGCGGCGCTGATTGCACTGCCCAATATCAACAGGATGATCAACGCCACGGTCAGACCCAGTTGCAGATGCCCGGTTACGCCGCCGCTCGCGGCCAGGCCGCCCTCGGGAATGACCAGATCCAGCGCGGCCATGCCGGTAAAATGCATGCTGATGATGCCTGCGCCGAGAATCAGCGCCGCGCTGTATTTGAGCAATTGGTGGGCGACGCCGCTGCCTTCGCTCAGATAGCGGGCGACCCACAGCGCGGCGAAACTGGCACCGATGGCGATCAGCACCGACAGCGCAAACAGCCCCGGATGGTAATAGGCGCTGGCGCTCGATTTCATCGCCGCCATGCCCACGTAATGCATGCCGGCGATACCCAGGCCAATGACCGACGCCGTTTTCAGGCAGCGCTGCGCACTGGGCTGCACCTCGCTCAGGGTCTGCATGGCCAGCCACGAGGCGAGCAGGGCGATCAGTAACGAGAAGAGAGTGATGCCGAGGTCATACTCGATATCGATGGGCGGCTGAAAAGCCAACATGCTGATGAAGTGCATGGCCCAGATGCCGCCGGCCAGACAGGTCGCGCCGATCCAGCGCCAGAGCCGCCGCGAGGCCAGATCTTCGGCATGCACCACACGCTCGGCCATATCGAGCGTCGCGAAACTCGCCGCGCAGGCGACCAGATAGGCCGCCAGCACCAGCAACGGATTGTGCGTGCAATCGAGAATGACCTGCCCGCGCGCCGGCAGCTCGGTAACAAAATGCAAACCAAGCCACTCCATAGCGTGCCCCGTCTCTGAAGTCGTCCTGACTGCGTGATCAACGCAGGCGAATGACTGGAGTATAGAGGCCGATTTCTGTGCGCAAGCGGTAGTGGCACATTGGCGCTAATGATTTTGGCATCAGCGTCATAGCGATTCGCGCTAAGACTTAGGCAATGCGCTCAAGTGGCAGATCGTTCCAGTGCGGATCAAGCGGCGGCAGACCATGCGCGGCGCGGGCCTTGTCGCAGTCGGGGTTGTGTTCACCGTTCTCCCACGACGCTTCGAATTCGCGGCAGGGGCTCGAGCGATTTTCATAGATCGTGCACGCCACGTTGCTGCCGACTTCTCCCGCCAGCGAGATGCAGCGCGTGGGTTTGCGATCAGTGCCGATCATTGCCACACGGCTCGGGGTGATTTGCTCGACCAGTTCATCAGGTACCGTACCGCCGGAGGATGCGCATTCACCCCAGAAAAAAGACACGCGAAAATGGGAACAGCAGGCACCGCAATTCAGACACGGACTGACTTCAGACATGGGCGAGGGTATCAAAGGGATTGATCGGCAGATCCGGACGGATCCGGCGGCCATTCTAGGCTTTGCCATGGACTTGGGAAGGGGGTCGCGAAAGTATTTTTTTGTGCCCGGATTTTGCCGTGAAAGCCCCGTATGGCAGGGGATTTCAGCGTTATCAAGGGCTTACGTTTCGTTACAGTGCGATGGGCCGATATCAGGCTGACGAATGATCACAGACAGCCCTCGCGCGGCTGACTAGATTGCAGGTTCCGGGCTCGAACGCGCTGGCAGTGAAGCCCCATGACAATAAAGAGACGGACCCATGCAGAACTCGACCCAAGCGGCGAATGCCTGGCGCATTCTGTTTTTACTGTTCCTCGCCAACCTGTTCAATTTCTTCGACCGTACCATTCCGGCGATCATCATCGAACCTATCCGCATGGAATGGCACCTCAGCGACTTTCAGTTGGGCATCATCGGCACTGCCTTCACCATCGTTTACGCCATTGCCGGCCTGCCACTCGGGCGCATGGCCGACACCGGTTCACGCAGCAAACTGATGGGCTGGGGTTTGGCAACATGGAGTGCGCTGACCGCGGTCAACGGTCTGGTCGGCAGTTTCTGGAGCTTCCTGATCGTGCGCATGGGCATCGGCATCGGCGAAGCCAGTTATGCGCCAGCGGCCAACTCGCTGATCGGCGATCTGTTTCCGGCGCACCGTCGGGCGCGGGCCATGGGCATTTTCATGCTCGGCTTGCCGCTGGGGCTGCTGCTGGCGTTCTTCACCATCGGCGCGATGGTCAAGGCGTTCGACAGCTGGCGCGCGCCGTTCTTTATCGCCGCAGTGCCGGGGCTGATCCTTGCGGTGTTCATGTTCTTCATCAAGGAACCCAAGCGCGGCGCGGCGGAAACCGTGCAGGTCTCGCAGGAGAAAGTCGACAAGCCGATCCGCCGCGTGCTGGCCGTGCCGACCTTCCTCTGGCTGGTGATGGCCGGGCTGTGCTTCAACTTCGCGACCTATGCCTGCAACTCGTTTCTGGTGCCGATGCTGCAGCGCTATTTCCTCATGCCGTTGCAGGAAGCGGCGGTGGCTACGGGGATCATTGTCGGCGTGACCGGGCTGGTCGGGCTGACCTTGGGCGGCTGGATCGCTGACAAGATCCACCAGCGCGTGGCCAGCGGGCGACTGCTGTTTGCGGCGTTCAGTCTGATCATCTCGACCCTGTGCACGGCGTGGGCGCTGCATGCCGGGCGAATCGAGATCGGCGTGTTCGTCGCGGTATTCAGCGTCGGCTGGCTGTTCGCCTATAACTTCTACACCTGCGTTTACACGGCGATCCAGGACGTAGTCGAACCGCGTTTGCGCGCGACGGCGATGGCGTTGTTCTTTGCCGGGCTGTATCTGCTCGGCGGTGGGTTGGGGCCGGTGGTGGTCGGTGGTTTGTCCGACTATTTCGCGCACACGGCGATGCTGGCGGCGGGCGCGGAGCAGATGACCGAGGCGTTCAAGGCTGTCGGCCTGCACGATGCGATGTACCTGATTCCGGTGGCGCTGTTTCTGACCATGGTATTTCTGTTTCTGGCCTCGCGGTGTTTTGTGCGCGATGCGCAGCGGATGAAGGAGGGCTTGGTGGCGGTGGTTGAGCCAGGGGTTTCGGCGGCGACTGCTTAACCGCTATCGCCAGCAGGGCTGGCTCCCACAGGGATTGATGATCGTTCCCACGCTCCGCGTGGGAATGCCTCAAGGGACGCTCTGCGTTCCAGCTTCGGTAGGGACGCGGAGCGTCCCGGGCTGCATTCCCACGCAGAGCGTGGGAACGATCTTCGCGCGCAAAAAAAGGCCCGCATCGCTGCGGGCCTTGTTGTTTTCAGCGCTGGAGCAGGGCGGTTTAACCCGCCACCAACACCCGAATCGCTTCCAGACGCAACGCCGCTTTATCCAGCATCGCCAGACCCTGCTCACGCTGAGTGCGCAACGCTTCCAGTTCGCTGTCACGCACGGTCGGGTTGACCGCTTGCAACGCGGTCAGGCGCGCCAGTTCTTCGTCGGTGTCGGCGGCCAGACGACGACGCGCCTCGGCGACACGCTCGGCGTGACGCGGGGCGATCTTGTCTTCGCCGGCGTTGATCCGCGGCGTCAGCTGATCGCGCTGGGCCTGGATGAACTTGTTGGCGCTGGCACGCGGCACGCTTTCCAGCTGATCGTTCAAGGTTTCGAAGGACACCCGTGGCGACAGATCATTGCCGTTGGCATCGAGCAGGCAGCGCAGCGCCGCCGGCGGCAGGTAGCGGCCCAGTTGCAGCGAACGCGGTGCGACCACTTCGCTGACATACAGCAGTTCCAGCAACACGGTGCCCGGTTTCAACGCCTTGTTCTTGATCAGCGCGACGGCGGTGTTGCCCATCGAGCCGGACAGCACCAGGTCCATGCCGCCCTGCACCATCGGGTGTTCCCAGGTGATGAACTGCATGTCTTCGCGCGACAGCGCCTGGTTGCGGTCGTAGGTGATGGTCACGCCTTCGTCGTCGCCCAGCGGGAAGCTGGCGTCGAGCATCTTCTCGCTCGGCTTGAGGATCAGCGCATTTTCCGAATGGTCTTCGCTGTCGATGCCGAAGGCGTCGAACAGGGTTTCCATGTAGATCGGCAGGGCGAACTGGTCGTCCTGCTCAAGGATCGCCTCGACCAGCGCTTCACCTTCGCCAGCGCCGCCGGAGTTGAGCTCCAGCAGACGGTCGCGACCGGTGTGCAGCTCGGCTTCCAGACGCTCACGCTCGGCGCGCGCCTCGTCGATCAGTGCTTGCCACTCACCGTCGTCGGCCTCTTCGAGCAGCGGCAGCAGGCGCGGGCCGAACTGATGCTGCAAGGCGTTGCCGGTCGGGCAGGTATTGAGGAATGCGTTCAGCGCTTCGTGGTACCACTGGAACAGGCGCTCTTGCGGACTGGTTTCCAGGTACGGCACGTGCAGTTCGATGATGTGCTTCTGGCCGATCCGGTCGAGACGACCGATGCGCTGCTCGAGCAGGTCCGGGTGCGACGGCAGATCAAACAGCACCAAGTGGTGAGCAAACTGGAAGTTGCGACCCTCACTGCCGATTTCCGAGCAGATCAGCACTTGCGCGCCGAACTCTTCATCGGCGAAGTAGGCCGCGGCGCGGTCACGCTCAAGGATGTTCATGCCTTCGTGGAACACCGTGGCCGGGATGCCGGAACGCACGCGCAGGGCGTCTTCCAGATCCATTGCGGTTTCGGCGTGGGCGCAGATCACCAGCACTTTGGTGCGCTTGAGCATTTTCAGCTGATCGATCAGCCACTCGACGCGCGGGTCGAATTTCCACCAGCGTTCTTCTTCGCTGGCCTCCGGCTGGGACTGGAAGCTGACTTCCGGGTACAACTCGGCATGCTCGCCCAACGGCAGTTCGAGGTATTCGTCCGGGCATGGCAGTGGATAGGGGTGCAGCTTGCGCTCCGGGAAACCCTGCACGGCGGCACGGGTGTTACGGAACAGCACGCGGCCAGTGCCGTGGCGGTCGAGCAGCTCACGCACCAGACGCGCGCTGGCTTCGGTGTCGCCATCGTTGACCGCGGTCAGCAAGGCTTCGCCTTCGTTGCCGAGGAAACCGTGAATGGTTTGGTGCGCTGCGGGCGAGAGGCGGCCCTTGTCGAGCAGTTCCTGAACCGCTTCGGCGACCGGGCGATAGTTGTCGCTTTCGGCGCGGAACGCCGCCAGGTCGTGGAAACGGTTCGGGTCGAGCAGGCGCAGACGGGCGAAGTGGCTGTCCTGACCGAGTTGTTCCGGGGTGGCGGTGAGCAGCAGCACGCCGGGAATGACCTCAGCCAGTTGCTCAACCAGCGAGTATTCCGGGCTGGCTTTTTCTTCGTGCCAGACCAGGTGGTGGGCTTCGTCGACCACCAGCAGATCCCACCCGGCGGCGAACAGTGCGTCCTGCGCCTTTTCATCGTCGACCAGCCATTCCAGCGCGACCAGCGCCAATTGCGTGTCTTCGAACGGGTTGGTGGCATCGCTTTCAATGAAGCGTTCTTCGTCGAACAGCGCGACCTGCAGGTTGAATCGGCGGCGCATTTCCACCAGCCACTGGTGCTGGAGGTTTTCCGGAACGAGGATCAGCACGCGGTTGGCGCGGCCGGACAGCAGTTGGCGATGAATCACCAGACCGGCTTCGATGGTTTTGCCCAGACCCACTTCGTCCGCCAGCAATACCCGCGGCGCGATGCGGTCGGCGACTTCACGGGCGATGTGCAACTGGTGTGCGATCGGTTGCGCACGCACGCCACCCAGGCCCCAGAGCGAGGACTGCAACTGGCGGCTGGTGTGTTCCAGGGTGTTGTAGCGCAGGGAGAACCACGGCAGCGGATCGATCTGCCCGGCGAACAGGCGGTCGCTGGCCAGACGGAACTGAATGAAGTTCGACAGCTGGGTTTCCGGCAGGGTGACGGCTTCGTTCTGCGCGTTGAGACCGTGATAGACCATCAGCCCGTCGACGTCGTCGACTTGCTGCACGGTCATCTTCCAGCCTTCGAAGTGGGTGATGCTGTCACCCGGCGAGAACCGCACGCGGGTCAGGGGCGCATTCCGTAGCGCGTACTGGCGGGTTTCGCCAGTGGCCGGGTAAAGCACGGTCAACAAGCGGCCGTCCTGTGCCAGAACGGTGCCTAAACCAAGCTCTGCTTCGCTGTCACTGATCCAGCGTTGCCCCGGTTGATACTGCTGCGCCATGCTGCCTGACTCCCACCTTGAAAAAGCGGGCTATCTTAACGGAATGACGGCTTCAGGGCCAAAGGAATAGGAGCAGCGGCAAGCTTTTAGCTTCGAGCTGCAAGCTGAAGCCGAGTCGTCATATGTCGGTTTTTTCCAGCGGCGGGGCACCTGTGGGTGCCAACCGGGTCACAAGTTTGCGACGGGCGGCTCAAGGCGCCTGTACCGCAGCCGATAGCCTGCACACAGGAGACCTATATATGTTGCCACCGATGCTCCCCTTGAGCGCCGTGCCGATCACTTCCCAGCAGGATCCGATCCGCCAGCGGCCGGACATCCCTCCGGTGGTGCCAGTGCAGGAAAGCTCCAACGAAAGCACGATCGATCTGCAAAAGCGCAATCCCGAAGAGGATGGCTTGCTGCTGCGCGAGGAACAGCGCCGCCAGCAGGAGCGCGAACGTCGGCGTCGCGAGGCCGATGAAGACCCGGAAGAACATCTGGCCGTACCCGGTACCGAACTGAACGCCGACAACACCGTGCCGGTGGTGCCGCTGATCGACGATCAGCCGCGTCAGGGGTTGTGGGTCGATATCGAGATTTGATTGCGGTGCCGGTGTGGCTGGTCAGCGCCGGCGTCAGGCGGCATGATTGGCGCAGTCCTGCCGGTGATGTGGCAGTTATGATCCTTTTCTGCGATGTACTGATGCCATGAGCCAAGACGACAAACTGATCGACCTCAGCAGCGAGCGCGCCAAGCGCGTGCATGACCTCAACGAGAAGCGCCTGAACGAGGTCCGCCAGGCGTTCGAGCAGGCGATGCCGTTGGGAAAAGCCAAGAAAAAGTCGAAGAACAAGCCGAAAAAGCGTTGATCTCCCCTGCGTCCTTTGACGCAGGTCATTTAATTTTCCCCCTTTTCTCTCTTTGTTGCGGACATTGATCCTGGTCAATGTGCGTGTCCGTGTGTCTGCTAATTTGTACTCATCGCAGCAAAGCAGGGGCCAGGAGGCCAGTCATGTTTTTCGATAACGTGGTGTTTGCCGGGGTCTTGACGGTTGGGCTGATGGTGCTGTTTTTTGCAGGGTTTGGATTTTTTATCTGGAAGGATGCGCATAAGCGGCGCAAGTGAGTTCTTCCGGGTTGATGGGCACGCAAGGCATTTTGGGGCGACTTCGGTTGCCCCTTTTTTTTTGGCCGTGGCGGCCTTTGGGCCGACCAGGCTCTTGGGGGTTTGGGTGAATATCCGTTGCTTCGGGTGTGGCTTATGGCGGTTTCGCCCTTACGGCGAGTCCCTTTTTCAGACGCCAAAAAGGAACCAAAAGGCTTTGCTCCTACGTCCGGCCCCTCGCAAGCTCGGGGTCCCTTCGCTCCGGGATCGATCCGGGCGCAGCGGTTACGGTTTGCTTCGCTGCACCTACTTCCGCTGTGTCTGGCTGCGCCAGACGGTCGCTGCGCTCCCACGCCCGGATCGATCCCTCCGCTCAGCCTTCCGATGTCGCTGGTTAGGCAAGATCAAGAGCACTCGAGCTGGCGCTCATTGTTGAGTGATTAGAAGCGGCGCATGGCTTGGGATTTGCGGTGGGGCTGCCCCTCACCCCAGCCCTCTCCCCGAGGAGAGGGAGCCGATTTGTGGGTCTTTCAAAATCTGCATTCAACTCGATATCCCAGGTGAGCGTATCTCTCGCATCCCCCACGATCAGTTCCCTCTCCCTCCGGGAGAGGGCTAGGGTAAGGGGCTTTTGATTTTGATCTGGCTTTTGATCTTTTGCCCCTTCGGCAGGCTGAGTGAAGGGATCGATCCGGGTGTGGGAGCGTAGCGACCGTCTGGCGCAGCCAGACACAGCGGAAGGAGGTGCAGCGAAGCAAACCGTAGCCGCTGCGCCCGGAGCGATTCCGTAACGAAGGAACCCCGAGCCCCAGCGAGGGGCCGAACGCCGGGGCAAAGCCTTTTGGTTCCTTTTTGGCGTCTGAAAAAGGGACTCGCTGTAAGAGCGAAACCATAAGAAGCCGTTACCGCAGCAACGGATATGCTCAAAAATCTCATCTCCCTAAACCAAAAAAAGGCGCGATTCCAAAGAATCGCGCCTCTTTTTATTTACAGCAATCGATCAACTACCCAACGCCTTGGAAGCCAGCCAGAACAACCCGGCTGACAGCGCCACCGTCGCTGGCAAGGTCAACACCCAAGCCAGCAAGATGGTTTTCACCGTGCCGCCCTGCAAGCCGCTCTTGTTGGCAACCATGGTCCCGGCCACACCCGAAGACAATACGTGGGTGGTCGATACCGGCAGGCTGAAGATGTTGGCCATGCCGATCAAACTGGCCGTGGTGATCTGCGCCGACATGCCTTGCGAATAGGTCATGCCTTGTTTGCCGATCTTCTCGCCAATGGTCAGCACCACACGCTTCCAGCCCACCATGGTGCCCAGGCCCAACGCCAGGGCGACCGCCAGAATCACCCAGAACGGGGCGTATTCGGTGGTGGTTGTCAGGTCTTTGCGCAGCTTGTCGAGGTCAGCCTTTTCACGGGCTTCGAGGCCTGGCAGCTTGCCGACTTTCTTCGCCGTGTCGTCGAGGCACAACAGGTAACGACGGACTTCGATGCGGCTTTCCGACGGCAGCGAATGGTAGTCCGCTACACCTTTGAGCGTGTGCAGCAGGGCGGAAATGGTCGGTTCGGTCTGCTGCGGGTTGCAGCGGAATTTCTCCGGCAGGTCGCCTTCCACGCTTTTGCCCAAGGCCAGGAATTCACCCAGCGAATCGGCGTTGCGCTGGTAGAACTGGCTCAGGTGCAGGGTCGCGTCGCGGGTGCGTTCGATCTGGTAGGTGGTGCTGTTCAGGTCGAGCACAAACTGCGCAGGTACGATACCGATCAGGACCAGCATGATCAGGCCGATGCCTTTCTGGCCATCGTTGGAGCCGTGCACGAAGCTTACGGCCATGGCCGAGATCACCAGGACCAGACGGTTCCAGAATGGCGGGTGTTTCTTGTCGTCGATCTTGCGGCGCTGTTCCGGAGTCTTGTGCATCTTCGACAGCGGGCGCCACCACTTCAGGCCGATCAGCACCAGCGCGGCGATCAGGAAGCCGGCCATCGGCGAGAACACCAGCGAGGCGCCGATGTCGATCGCTTTCTGCCAGTTCACGCCATCTCTCAACGGGATGTCGTTGATCAGCGCGTTGGCCAGGCCGACACCGAGGATCGAGCCGATCAGGGTGTGCGAGCTGGAAGCCGGGATACCGAAGTACCAGGTGCCCAGGTTCCAGGCGATGGCCGCGGCGAGCAACGAGAAAACCATTGCCAGGCCATGGCCGGTGTTCACATTGATCAGCAGTTCCACCGGCAGCAAGTGGACGATGGCATACGCCACGCCCACACCGCCCAGCAGCACGCCGAGGAAATTGAACACGCCGGAAAAGAACACTGCCAGATGCGGCGGCATGGCTTTGGTGTAGATAACAGTGGCTACCGCGTTAGCGGTGTCATGAAATCCATTGATGAACTCGAAGGCGAGGACAAACGTCAGGGCGAGCAAGAGGCTCACAAGCACCCAAGCATCCAGTCCGCTGAATAAATCGATCATGAAGGTTTTCTGACCCGGTCGTAAGGGGGCGCGATTATGCCAGAAAAGACAGGAAATCGATGCCCTGTCTGCTCACTGGTCACACTCTTCTTCGAGTTAATTTGTTGCAGCGCGTTAAAACCAAGCGGTGCGCAGGGTTTTTCAAGTCATTGATTCTTTTAATAAAACCCGTGATTTACCGGTATTTTCAAAGACTGGGTGAACGCTCAAACGCTTGTCTGAAATATCTGTGAAACCTGTAGGACGTCTGTCATCAGCCTGTCAGACGCGAGGATTGCCGCTGCCCGCGGGTAGCGGGCGCGCAAGGCATTGTCGTTTCACCGCGCTTGTAAACGGTGCGGACACAAACCTTCTAAAACCGCCGCCTGGGTTCAAGGCTCCTCGGCTTTGAGTTCCTTTTCGATCTTCTCGATTTCCTGCTTGAACACCTGATCCTGAACGGTCGGGCGCTTGCGCCAGGCTTTGCGTTCCGGTTCGGGCTGGGCGGCGTAGGTGGTGACTTCCCCGCCGTAAACTTCCTTGTAACGTTGTTCCTGGCGCTCAAGTTCCGCGCGCAGTTCGTCTTTCGTCACAGTGATACCTGTATGAGTTGAGTTGAATATCCGGTGAAACGCACTGCAACGAATCGCTCGAGCGCCCCCGTCATTTCAATGCCTGAACAGGCATTAGTTGAATCGGTGAGCGAGCGGGACTTTCGTCTGTCAGGCGGCTACGGCACCCGATAAAACTGACGCAGCATCAGTTTCCTGTTTTGGCGAACGCAGGCGTTGCATAAGTAATGGCGTCTGGCGTTGGCCGGGCTGTCGGTGATGGACATCACCTCAGCGGGTGGCGATCGCGGTCAATGAAAACGCGGCGCCACAGAGGTGCATTATAGCCGTCGATTCAGGAATGACTATCTTTGCCAAGTTAAAAACGGTTCTGAATGTGTGATTGTTTTGTTGCGCGCAAGTTTTATTAGTTGCACTGCGCGCTGGGGACTATTTGCCGGGCGATCAGTTTTTGGCGCCATTAAATGAACAACTAACGCATCCATCTAAAACGGGTGTGGTCGAAACGGACACTTGGACCGGGTGCGAGATGACGGATTGCGATTATCGGTCGCCGGTTCGATAATCGCCCAATGTTGCGTTCCCAGCGCTTGTGCATTCGCCTGTGAGCCGTTTGTATAGCCACTGATCCGAGCCGGACCAAGGACCATAAATGAACGATCAAATGCGCAATTCCTTCACTTCCGTGGCGCCGCCGATCGTCGCTTCGCCGGCCAAGCGCATCCAGGCCCTGACCGGCGATCCGGATTTCATGACCTCACTGGCCCGCGGTCTGGCGGTGGTACAGGCCTTTCAGGAGCGCAAGCGCCATCTGACCATCGCCCAGATCAGCCACCGCACCGAGATCCCTCGCGCGGCGGTGCGCCGTTGCCTGCACACACTGATCAAGCTCGGCTACGCCACCACCGACGGTCGCACCTATTCATTGCTGCCGAAAGTGTTGACCCTCGGCCACGCCTATTTGTCATCGACGCCGCTAGCCGTGTCCGCGCAACCGTACCTCGACCGCATGAGCGAGCAGCTGCACGAAGCCTGCAACATGGCCACGCTCGAGGGCGACGACATTCTGTACATCGCCCGTTCGGCTACGACCCAGCGGCTGATTTCGGTTGACCTGTCGGTGGGCGGGCGGCTGCCGGCGTATTGCACGTCGATGGGGCGCATTTTGCTGGCAGCACTCGACGATACGTCGCTGGGCGAATACCTCGACCACGCGGAACTGGTGGCCAAGACCAGCCGCACGATCCATACCCCTGACGCCTTGCTCGCCTGCCTGCAAGAGGTGCGGCAGCAGGGCTGGTGCATCGTCGATCAGGAACTGGAACAGGGCCTGCGCTCGATTGCCGTGCCGGTGTATGACGCGTCCGGTCAGGTGGTTGCGGCGCTCAATGTCAGCACCCACGCCGGACGAGTCAGCCGCAGCGAACTGGAGCAGCGCTTTTTGCCGGGCCTGCTCAGCGCCAGTCGCGACCTCAGTGCGCAGTTGTTTGCCTGATGAAGCTGTTCGATAAACGCACAGTGTTGCGTTTATCGAATTGACGCTAAAACCCTCGGATCATTAATGTCGCGGCAGCGTCATACGGCGCTGACCAGCAGAGTCAGCCCGGACTGCCGACTCCGATAATAATGACAAGAGGCACCTCCCCATGCGCATGTTCCCCGACTGTCCGCCTTGCCGACTTTG
This sequence comes from Pseudomonas sp. R1-1, assembly GCF_051132135.1. NCBI lineage: Bacteria > Pseudomonadati > Pseudomonadota > Gammaproteobacteria > Pseudomonadales > Pseudomonadaceae > Pseudomonas > Pseudomonas sp. R1-1. The sequence goes on along the minus strand of NZ_CP071663.1, from coordinate 4,759,642 downwards.
TTGCCGGATGCACCGCGACGCCTGATTCAAACCCTCTATTCTCATGACCGTGCTGCCCGTTGGCCGGCCATCGTTCGACTGCGTTTTTTGCGTGGAATAAAAATAATGAACCAGCCTCAGTCCGCTGTGGGTAACTGCCTCGATGTGCAGACCTTCATCAATGCCCAACCGATCTCGCGCTACCAGTGGCGAGTGGTGATCCTGTGTTTCCTGATTGTCTTTCTCGACGGCCTCGACACCGCCGCCATGGGTTTTATCGCCCCGGCACTGTCGCAGGACTGGGGCATTGACCGCGCCAGCCTCGGCCCGGTGATGAGCGCCGCGCTGATCGGCATGGTCTTCGGTGCCCTCGGTTCCGGTCCGCTGGCTGACCGCTTCGGCCGCAAAGTGGTGCTGGTCGGCGCTGTGCTGCTGTTCGGCGCTTTCAGTCTGGCTTCGGCTTACAGCACCAACGTCGAACAACTGCTGGTGCTGCGTTTCTTGACCGGTCTCGGTCTGGGTGCGGGTATGCCGAACGCCACCACCTTGCTCTCGGAATACACCCCGGAGCGCAAGAAATCACTGCTGGTGACCAGCATGTTCTGCGGCTTCAACCTGGGCATGGCTGGCGGCGGGTTCATTTCCGCCAAGCTGATTCCGGCTTTTGGCTGGCACAGCCTACTGCTGATCGGTGGGGTGCTGCCGCTGATCCTTGCTGTGGTCCTGTTGTTCTGGCTGCCGGAATCGGCGCGTTACCTGGTAGTGCGCAACCGTGGCACCGACAAGGTGCGCAAGACGTTGGCGCCGATCGACCCGGTGACCGTGGCCCAAGCCTCGAGCTTCAGCGTGCCGGAACAGAAAACCGTGAAGGCGCGCAACGTCTTCGCGGTGATTTTCTCCGGCACCTACAGCACCGGCACCTTGCTGCTGTGGCTGACCTATTTCATGGGCCTGGTGATCGTTTACCTGCTGACCAGCTGGCTGCCGACGCTGATGCGTGACAGTGGCGCGAGCATGGAGCAGGCCGCCTTCATCGGGGCGTTGTTCCAGTTCGGCGGGGTGTTGAGCGCGGTGGCGGTGGGCTGGGCGATGGACCGCTTCAACCCGCACAAGGTCATCGGCACGTTCTATCTGCTGGCCGGGGTGTTTGCCTACGCGGTAGGGCAAAGCCTGGGCAACATCACGTTGTTGGCAACTCTGGTGTTGGTGGCGGGCATGTGCGTGAACGGCGCGCAATCGGCGATGCCGTCGCTGGCGGCGCGGTTCTACCCGACTCAGGGGCGGGCCACCGGGGTGTCGTGGATGCTCGGGATTGGCCGCTTCGGCGCGATTCTTGGCGCGTGGATGGGCGCGACGCTGCTGGGCCTGGGCTGGAATTTCGAGCAGGTGCTGACCGCACTGGTGATTCCAGCCGGGTTGGCGACCGCGGCGGTGGTGATCAAGGGCATGGTCAGCCATGCGGATGCCACCTAACTCTCTGCACTTGATCGTTCCCACGCTCCGCGTGGGAATGTAGCCCGGGACGCTCTGCGTCCCTTTCAATCTCTGGAACGCGGAGCGTCCCTTGAGGCATTCCCACGCGGAGCGTGGGAACGATCATTAGGGAAACAACAATCCGTTCGATAAACGAACACTCAGTCGATTATCGGATTGTTTGGCCATTTCCCCAAGCTTAATCTTCAGTGACTCCGGCGCTGAACCTCGCGCCTTTTTATCACTGGCGATTCACTCTAAAAACGGGAGCCCGCTCCATGGCTGAGATCCTTTCGCTGCACGACGCGGTGAAGCAATTCGTCAACGATGGCGACACCGTCGCGCTCGAAGGCTTCACCCACCTGATCCCTACGGCGGCGGGTCATGAAATCATTCGTCAGGGCAAGAAAGATCTGACGCTGGTGCGGATGACCCCCGACCTGATCTACGACCAACTGATCGGCGCCGGTTGCGCACGCAAGTTGATTTTCTCCTGGGGCGGTAACCCGGGCGTCGGTTCGCTGCACCGTCTGCGCGATGCGGTCGAGAAACAGTGGCCGCATGCGCTGGAAATCGAAGAGCACAGCCATGCCGACCTGGCCAATGCCTACGTCGCCGGTGCTTCCGGGCTACCGTTCGCGGTGCTGCGCGCCTACGCCGGCTCCGATCTGCCGAAGGTCAACCCGCTGATCAAAACCGTCACCTGCCCGTTCACCGGCGAAGTGCTGGCGGCCGTGCCGTCGGTGCGCCCGGACGTCACCGTGATCCACGCGCAGAAAGCCGACCGCAAGGGCAACGTGCTGCTGTGGGGCATTCTTGGTGTGCAGAAGGAGGCAGCTTTGGCGGCCAAGCGCTGCATCGTCACCGTCGAAGAAATTGTCGACGACCTCAAGGCACCGATGAACGCCTGCGTCCTGCCGACCTGGGCGCTGAGCGCGGTCTGCCATGTGCCCGGCGGCGCGCATCCGTCCTACGCTCACGGTTACACCGAGCGTGACAATCGTTTCTATCAGGCGTGGGACCCGATCGCTCGGGACCGTGAGACGTTTACCGCGTGGATCAACGAATACATCCATGGCTGCGCTGATTTCAGCGAATTCCAGGCCAGGTTGGCCGCTGCTTCGGAGGCCAAGTAATGACTTACACCACCAATGAAATGATGACCGTTGCCGCGGCGCGGCGCCTGAAGAACGGCTCGGTGTGCTTCGTCGGCATCGGTCTGCCATCGAAAGCCGCCAACCTTGCGCGTCTGACTTCGTCGCCGGATGTGGTGCTGATCTACGAGTCGGGCCCGATCGGTGCCAAGCCGAGCGTGTTGCCGCTGTCGATCGGTGACGGCGAGCTGGCCGAGACTGCAGACACCGTGGTCCCGACCGGTGAGATTTTCCGCTACTGGCTGCAGGGCGGGCGCATCGACGTCGGCTTTCTCGGCGCCGCGCAGGTCGACCGTTTCGGCAACATCAACACCACCGTGGTCGGCGATTACTTCTCGCCGAAAGTGCGCCTGCCGGGTGCCGGTGGCGCGCCGGAGATTGCCGGTTCGGCGAAAAGCGTGCTGATCATCCTCAAGCAGTCGGCGCGTTCGTTTGTCGACAAACTCGATTTCATCACCTCGGTCGGTCATGGCGAGGGCGGCGATTCGCGCAAGCGTCTGGGCCTGCCGGGTGCCGGACCGGTGGGGATTATCACCGACCTGTGCATCATGGAGCCGGAGCAGGGCACCCATGAATTCGTGGTTACCGCACTGCATCCGGGCGTGACCCGCGAGCAAGTGGTCGCCGCCACCGGTTGGGCGATCCGTTTTGCCGACAATGTTGAAACCACCGCTGAGCCGACCGAAGTCGAGCTGAGCGCGCTGCGCGATCTCGAAGCGCGCACCGCCGCCGCCCACGGTCAGGCACCGGGAGAAGCATGATGCGTGACGTGTATATCTGCGACGCGATTCGCACCCCCATCGGCCGTTTTGGCGGTGGCTTGTCCGCCGTGCGCGCCGACGATCTGGCCGCCATACCGATCAAGGCCTTGATGGAACGCAACCCCTCGGTCGACTGGAACGCGGTCGACGAAGTGTTCCTTGGTTGCGCCAACCAGGCCGGCGAAGACAACCGCAACGTCGCGCGCATGGCCCTGTTGCTGGCAGGTCTGCCCGACAACGTGCCGGGCGTAACCCTCAATCGCCTCTGCGCTTCGGGCATGGACGCGATCGGCACGGCGTTCCGGGCGATTGCCAGCGGCGAGATGGAGCTGGCGATTGCCGGCGGCGTTGAGTCGATGTCGCGCGCGCCGTTCGTGATGGGCAAGGCTGACGCGGCGTTCTCGCGCAACATGAAACTGGAAGACACCACCATCGGCTGGCGTTTCATCAACCCATTGATGAAAGCGCAATACGGCGTCGACGCGATGCCGCAAACCGCTGACAACGTCGCCGACGACCATAAAGTCTCGCGCGAAGATCAGGACGCGTTCGCCTTGCGCAGTCAGCAACGTACCGCCGCGGCGCAGGCTGCCGGTTACTTTGCTGAAGAGATTGTCGAAGTGCGCATTGCCCACAAGAAGGGCGAAACCGTGGTCAGCCAGGACGAACATCCTCGCGCGGACACCACGATTGAAGCGCTGGCCAGGCTGAAGCCGGTCAACGGTGCGGACAAAACCGTCACCGCCGGCAATGCTTCCGGGGTCAACGATGGCGCCGCTGCACTGATTCTGGCCTCTGCCGAGGCAGTGAAGAAACACGGTCTGACCGCCCGCGCAAAAGTCCTCGGCATGGCCAGCGCCGGCGTCGCGCCGCGGGTGATGGGTATCGGCCCGGTGCCGGCGGTGCGCAAACTCACTGAGCGCCTCGGTGTGGCGGTCAGCGATTTTGACGTGATCGAACTCAACGAAGCGTTCGCCAGCCAGGGACTGGCGGTGCTGCGTGAATTGGGCTTGGCGGACGACGCGGCGCAGGTCAACCCGAACGGCGGCGCAATTGCCCTCGGCCACCCGTTGGGCATGAGCGGTGCGCGGCTGGTGTTGACGGCTCTGCATCATCTGGAAAAGACCGGTGGCAAGAAAGGTCTGGCGACCATGTGCGTCGGTGTTGGCCAAGGTCTGGCCCTGGCCATCGAACGCGTCTGACGCGTTGCGGCATCTATAAGAACTGAGGAAAGCGAAATGACTGACAAGCCTGGTTACCGTCGCCCGCAGGCAGGCACCCAGCCTGAGTACCTGCACCCGACCTACCAATCCACCAACCTGCGCTCGCCGTCCAAGCCATTGGTGCACCTGCCGCACTCGCTGTCGGAAATCACCGGGCCGACCATTGGCGCCGAGCGCCTGGTGGAAAATGACCACGACCTGACCGCCCAGCATGAAGGCGAGCCGTTGGGCGAGCGCATCATCATTCACGGCCGTGTGCTGGATGAAGACGGCTTGCCGGTGCCGGGCATTCTGGTGGAGATCTGGCAGGCCAACGCCGCCGGTCGCTACAACCATGCGCGTGACCTGCACGACGCCCCGCTGGACCCGAACTTCACCGGCACCGGGCGCACCGTCACCGACGCCGATGGCCGGTACCAGTTCCAGACCATCAAGCCCGGCGCCTATCCGTGGGGCAACCACCACAACGCCTGGCGTCCGGCGCATATCCACTTTTCGCTGTTCGGGCCGAGCATTCTCACGCGTCTGGTCACGCAGATGTACTTTCCCGGCGACCCGCTGCTGGCGTACGACCCGATCTACAACTGCGTGCCGGACACCTCGGCCAAGGAACGCCTGATCGCTGCTTTCGATCTGGACAAAACCATTCCGTCCTACGCCCTCGCTTACCGCTGGGACATCGTGCTGCGCGGGCGTGAAGCCACGCCGATGGAGAAATAAGATGACGCTGAATGCGACCACGTCCCACACCGTCGGGCCGTATTACCACATCGGCCTGACCTGGCTGAACCGCGAAGACCTCACTGTCGAGCAGACCCTCGGCGAGCGCGTGGCGATCACCGGGCAAGTGCTGGATGGCAACGGCGATGTCGTCAACGACGCCATGCTCGAAGTCTGGCAGGCCAACGCCGCCGGCAAATACGACCACCCGGAAGATCATCAGGACAAACCGCTGGACCCCCACTTCGAAGGCTTCGGCCGAGTGCCGGTGGATGGCGAAGGGCGGTTCCGCTTCACCACGATCAAACCGGGCAGCGTGCCGGGTCTGAAAGGCACGACCCAGGCGCCGCATTTGGTGGTGCTGGTGTTTGCCCGTGGCCTGGTCAAGCACTTGCTCACGCGGATCTACTTCGAAGGTGAACCGGCCAACGTCGATGACCCGCTGCTCGAATGCGTACCCGCCGAACGCCGCCAAACCTTGCTGGCCAAGCCGGATGCGTCAGGCGTTTATCAATGGAATGTGGTGCTGCAAGGCACCGAGGCCGAGACAGTGTTCTTCGATTACTGAACAACACCACCAACCCCTGTAGGAGTGAGCCTGCTCGCGATTGCGGTGTGTCAGGTTTGAATTGTCTTAATGACACACCGCAATCGCGAGCAGGCTCACTCCTACAAGGGAAACTGTGTAGTCGAGTGCATGATCGTTCCCACGCTCTGCGTGGGAATGCCGCCATGGACGCTCCGCGTCCACTGTGATGCAGAGCGTCACGGGATGCGTTACCACGCGGAGCGTGGGAACGATCAATAGACACCGGATGTGGAACGGGACTGTTGCAAAGTATGTCTAGACTCTCACTGTCCCTTTCGAGTGAAAAACAATGACCACCACCACCTCTCATTACACCGGCGAGGAGCGCAGCAAGCGCATCTTTGCCATTGTCGGCGCCTCGTCCGGCAATCTCGTCGAATGGTTCGACTTCTACGTTTACGCCTTTTGCGCGATTTACTTCGCTCCCGCGTTTTTCCCTTCCGACAACCCGACGGTGCAACTGGTCAACACCGCTGGCGTGTTCGCCGCCGGCTTCCTGATGCGCCCGATCGGCGGCTGGATTTTCGGCCGGGTCGCCGACAAGCACGGGCGCAAGAAATCGATGCTCATCTCGATTCTGATGATGTGCTTCGGCTCGCTGCTGATCGCGTGCCTGCCGACCTACAACTCCATCGGCGTCTGGGCGCCGATCCTGTTGCTGTTCGCGCGTCTGCTGCAAGGTCTGTCGGTCGGCGGCGAGTACGGCACCACCGCGACCTACATGAGCGAAGTCGCGCTCAAGGGGCAGCGCGGATTTTTCGCCTCGTTCCAGTACGTGACGTTGATCGGCGGGCAATTGCTGGCGGTGTCGCTGGTGGTGGTGTTGCAGCAGTTTCTCAACGAAGACGAACTGCGTGCCTACGGCTGGAGGATTCCATTCGTGGTCGGTGCGGTGGCGGCGCTGATTTCGCTGTTCCTGCGGCGTTCGCTGAAGGAAACCACCAACGAAGAAACCCGCTCGCACAAGGACGCCGGCAGCATCAGCGCGCTGTTCCGCGATCACAAGGCCGCGTTCATCACCGTGCTCGGTTACACCGCTGGTGGCTCGCTGATTTTCTACACCTTCACCACCTACATGCAGAAATACCTGGTGAACACCGCCGGCATGCACGCCAAGACCGCCAGCTACATCATGACCGGCGCGCTGTTCTTGTATATGTGCATGCAGCCGCTGTTCGGCATGCTCGCCGACCGGATCGGCCGACGTAATTCGATGCTCTGGTTCGGCGCCCTCGGCACGCTGTTCACCGTGCCGATTCTGCTCAGTCTGAAAAGCGTCAGCAGCCCGTTCCTCGCCTTCGTGTTGATCACCGTGGCGCTGGCGATCGTCAGCTTCTACACCTCGATCAGCGGTCTGGTAAAAGCCGAAATGTTCCCGCCGGAAGTCCGCGCCCTCGGTGTCGGCCTGGCTTACGCGGTGGCCAATGCGATCTTCGGTGGTTCGGCGGAATTCGTCGCCCTGAGCCTGAAAAACATCGGCATGGAAAACTCGTTTTACTGGTACGTGACGGCGATGATGGCGATCGCGTTCCTGTTCAGCTTGCGCTTGCCGAAACAGGCGGCGTATTTGCACCACGATCTCTAACCCGAAATGCGCGGGCCGCCGTGGCCCGCGCCGGCAAGGACTTTTATGACTCAGCGACCGGGCAATCAATTGTTCGATGCCTATTTCACTGCCCGCGATATGCGTGAGGTGTTCTGCGACCAGGGCCGGGTGCAGGCGATGCTCGATTTCGAAGCCGCGCTAGCCCGGGCCGAGGCGCGCGTCGGGCTGGTTCCGGCGTCAGCCGTGGCACCGATTGCGGCGGCGTGCGACGCAGTGTTGTATGACTTCGCCGCCCTCGGCGAGGCAATTGCCACGGCCGGCAACTCGGCGATTCCGCTGGTCAAGGCGTTGGGCAAGCAGATTGCCGCGACAGACGCCGAGGCCGAGCGCTACGTGCATCTGGGTGCGACCAGTCAGGACGTGATGGATTCCGGGCTGGTCCTGCAACTGCGTCAGGCGCTGCTGCTGATCGAAAACGAACTGGCGCACCTGGCCGATTCGCTCGCCGTTCAGGCCCAACGGTTTGCCACGACGCCCTTGGCCGGGCGCACCTGGCTGCAACATGCGACGCCGGTCACCCTCGGCATGAAAATCGCTGGCTGGCTCGGCGCCGTGACGCGCAGTCGTCAACGCCTGCAAGAATTGAAACCGCGCTTGCTGGTCCTGCAGTTTGGCGGTGCGTCGGGGACGCTGGCGGCGCTGGGGCAACACGCTCTGCCAATCGCCGAAGCCTTGGCCGAAGAGCTGCAACTGAGCCTGCCGGAACAACCGTGGCACACCCAGCGCGATCGCATCGTCGAGTTCGGCGCAGTGCTTGGGTTGATCGCCGGCAGCCTCGGCAAGTTCGGCCGCGATATCAGCCTGTTGATGCAGACCGAAGCCGCAGAAGTCTTCGAACCCGCGGCGCCGGGCAAGGGCGGTTCGTCGACCATGCCGCACAAACGCAACCCGGTCGGCGCGGCGGTGTTGATCGGTGCGGCGACACGGGTGCCGGGGCTGGTCTCGACACTGTTCAGCGCCATGCCGCAGGAGCACGAACGCAGCCTCGGTTTGTGGCACGCCGAATGGGAAACCCTGCCGGAGATCTGCTGCCTGGTGTCCGGTTCGCTGCAACAGGCGCGCTTGCTGGCTGACGGCTTGGAAGTGGATGCCGAGCGCATGGGCCGCAACCTCGAATTGACCCAAGGGCTGGTGCTGGCCGAAGCGGTGAGCATCGTGCTTGCACAACGGGTCGGCCGCGACACGGCGCATCATCTGCTCGAACAATGCTGCAAGCGCGCGGTGGCCGAGCAACGGCATCTGCGCGCGGTGCTCGGTGACGAACCGCAGGTCACTGCCGAGCTGAGCAGCGCCGAACTCGATGAGCTTCTGAACCCCGCGCATTACCTCGGTCAGGCTCACGTCTGGGTCGAGCGCGCGGTGGCCGAACACAACGCTTTGACTGTCTGAAGGAGAGGGCTGTGGCTTTCGTTCAACTCGCCGATGGCGAACTGCATTACCAGATTCAAGGGCCGGAGCACGCGCCGGTGCTGGTCCTGTCCAACTCGCTGGGCACCGACCTGCACATGTGGGACGCGCAGATGCCGGCGTTCACCGAGCATTTTCGCGTGCTGCGTTTCGACACTCGCGGCCACGGCCAATCGCTGGTGACTGAAGGGCCGTACAGCATCGAGCAGCTCGGTCACGACGTACTCGGTTTGCTGGATGCGCTGCACATCGAACGCGTGCATTTCTGCGGCTTGTCGATGGGCGGGCTGATTGGTCAATGGCTGGGGATCAATGCCGGGCATCGCCTGCACAAGCTGATCGTCTGCAACACCGCAGCAAAAATCGGTGATCCGTCGGTATGGAATCCGCGTATCGAAACCGTACTGCGCGATGGCGCGGCGGCGATGGTCGCGCTGCGTGATGCGTCGATTGCGCGCTGGTTCACGCCTGACTTTTCGGTGGCGCATCCCGAGGCGGCGAAGAAGATTACCGACATGCTCGCCGCGACCAATCCACAAGGTTATGCGGCCAACTGCGCAGCGGTGCGCGATGCCGATTTCCGTGAACAACTGGCTTCGATCAACGTGCCGTTGCTGGTGATCGCCGGAAGCGAAGATGCGGTGACGCCGCCGTCCGGTGGGCATTTCATTCGCGACAACGTACGCGGTGCGCAGTACGCCGAGTTCTACGCGGCGCACCTGTCCAACGTGCAGGCTGGTGCTGATTTCAGTGATCGTGTTCTGGCGTTTCTGAACGCTCGATAAGGGGATTTTCGTGGACGAGAAACAACGTTACGACGACGGCATGCAGGTCCGCCGCGCGGTGTTGGGCGATGCCCATGTCGACCGCAGCCTGACCACGCTGACCGAGTTCAACTCGGAATTCCAGGAGATGATCACCCGCCACGCCTGGGGCGATATCTGGACACGCCCGGGCTTGCCCCGGCACACCCGCAGCCTGATCACCATCGCCATGCTGATCGGCATGAACCGCGAAGGCGAACTGAAACTGCACCTGCGCGCCGCCGCCAACAACGGCGTGAGCCGCGGCGAGATCAAGGAAGTGATCATGCAGAGCGCGATCTACTGCGGAATCCCGGCAGCGAATGCGACGTTTCATCTGGCCGAATCGGTGTGGGATGAGCTCGGGGTTGAATCCCGGGAGTAATGACGCCTGAGCTGCCGCCATCGCTGGCGTGCCAGCGATAGCGGTGCATCGGTGACATGAAATTGGACTGACCTGACGCTATCGCCAGCAGGCTGGCTCCCACAGGGTTAAATGTTGGCCGCAGGCTACGGGTACAACGCCAAACCCTTGTAGGAGTGAGCCTGCTCGCGAAGCGGTGTGTCAGTCAAAGCTGGTTCGACTGGCCTGACGCTATCGCCAGCAGGCTGGCTCCCACAGGGTTAAATGTTGGCCGCAGGCTAAGGGTACAACGCCAAACCCATGTGGGAGCTGGCTTGCCAGCGATAGCGGTGCATCAGTGACATGAAAATTCGACTGACCTGACGCCATCGCCAGCAGGCTGGCTCCCACAGGGTAAAATGTTGGCCGCAGGCTACGGGTACAACGCCAAACCCATGTGGGAGCTGGCTTGCCAGCGATAGCGGTGCATCAGTGACATGAAAATTCGACTGACCTGACGCCATCGCCAGCAGGCTGGCTCCCACAGGGTAAAATGTTGGCGGTGGGATATGGGTACAACGCCAAACCCATGTAGGAGTGAGCCTGCTCGCGAGGCGGTGTGTCAGTCGAAGATGATTCGACTGACCTGACGCCATCGCGAGCAGGCTCACTCCTACAATTTGGATCGGTGTTTACAGCAGGCTGATCGGGTAGCTGACGATCAAGCGGTTCTCATCGAACTCGTTGTTGCTGAAATCCCGGCGCATGGTCGAGTTGCGCCATCTGACGTTGAGGTCCTTGAGGGTGCCGCTCTGCACGGTGTAGCCCAGTTCCGATTCGCGGCCCCATTCCTTGCCGTCGGTGATCGTCCCGGTGTGCACGTTGTCGCCGCTGATGTAGCGGTTCATCAGGGTCAGGCCGGGAATGCCCATGGCGGCGAAGTTGTAGTCGTGGCGCAGTTGCCAGGAACGTTCCTGGGCATTGTCGTAGCTGGCGTTGTAACTGTCGTTGGCCAGCGTCCCACCGCTGGTGCCGTTGACCCGCATCCACGCGCTGTCGCCGGTGAGTTTCTGCAGGCCGACGTAGAAGGTGCTGCCGCCGTATTTAGCCGAGAACATCCCGTACCAGGTCTTGTTATCCAGATCACCGGCGCGGGCACTGCCGTCCTCCTTGCCATAAAAGAAGCCGAGGTTGGCGCCAAGCGTCCAGTCGCCGAGCGGCTGGCTGTGCAGCACATTGAGGTACTGCTGGCTGTAGATGTCCTTGAGCTGGGCGTTCCATAAACCGATCTGCGTCCGCTTGTCGTTGAACAGGTATTCGCCGCCCTGGAAGTTGAATCGGTCGGAAGTGAACGCGGCTTTGCCGGTCATCGACAGGTCGCTCATGCTGCTGTCATCACGTGGGCTGTTGGCGCGGAACTGGCCGCCATACAGGGTCAGGCCGTCGATTTCCTTCGAGGTGATCTGACCGCCGCGAAAGGTCTGCGGCAGCGAGCGACCGTCGTCCGAACGCAGGATCGGCAGCACTGGCATCCATTCGCCAACCTTGACTTCGGTCTGGGAGAACTTCGCTTTGAAAGCGACGTTGGTGCGGCCGAAGTTATCGGCCGGGCGACCGTCGCGATCCAGCGGCAACAGTTGCGTGCCGCCAGTGCCTTTACCGCCATCGAGCTTGACCGAGTACAGACCCAGCACATCCATGCCGAAACCGACCGTACCCTGGGTGAAACCGGATTTGGCGTCGAGAATAAAACTTTGCGTCCACTCTTCCGCCTTGCCCTGCGCCTTGGTCGGGTTGGTGAAGTTGCGGTTGATGTAGAAGTTGCGCAGGTTCAGGTTGACCTTGGCGCCTTCGACGAAACCGGCTTCTTCGGCTGCGGCGGGCAGGGCCGCGCCGGCCAGGGCCAAAGCGATCAGACCGGGAAGTGCGTAAGGCGCAGGGGAAGCTTTCATGGGCGTGGGTCTCTCTTGTTTTTTTGGGGCGAACGAGGGCGCTGGCGCCGGTTTTCAGGGCGCAGACGGAAACACGATGGAGGATGAAACGGATTGATCAGCCGGGCGGGGCAGGGCGCGGGAGCATGGTGTCGAACCTGATGTTATTGGTTTTGTTGAGCGAATGGTGCGGGGCGCGCGGGGCTCGATTCAATTGGGTAAAGCGGGTTTTGGGCGATTATCGAACGCAGATTCAGCCGGATTTTGTAGCGTATATCAGGGCCTCATCGCGAGCAGGCTCACTCCTACAGGGGGGAACGCATTTCAAATGTAGGAGTGAGCCTGCTCGCGATAGCGTCAGCCCAGACAACATCAATTTTTCTCCAGGCAACAAAAAGCCCACCAAACGGTGGGCTCCTTGTGTTCACCGGATGATGATCAGAACAGCTTCATCTTCGGTGCTTCTTCTTTCAGCGGTTCGTTCTGCGCGGTCTGCGCATTCCAGCCGCCACCCAGGGCCTTGTACAGGTTGACCGCACTGGTCAGCTGCGCGAGGCGGTCGGTGATCAGCGCCTGTTGCGCGCTGAACAACTGACGCTGGGCGTCGAGGAAGGTCAGGTTGCTGTCGACCCCGATGCGGTAGCGACGTTCGGCCAGGCGGTAGTAATCCTGGTTGGCCTGCACGAAGTCACGCTGCGCTTGCAGCTGCTCGGTGTAGGTCTGACGCGCGGCGAGGCCGTCGGCGACTTCCTGGAAGGCCGTCTGAATGGACTTCTCGTAGTTCGCCACGCCAATGTCCTTCTGGATCTTGGCGTAGTCGAGGCTGGCGCGCAGGCTGCCGGCGTTGAAGATCGGCAGGTTGATCTGCGGCTGGAACAGCCACGTCCCCGAACCACCCTTGAACAGGCCGGACAGGTCCGGGCTCAGGCTGCCCGCGTTGGCGGTCAGGCTGATGCTCGGGAAGAACGCTGCACGCGCCGCGCCGATGTTGGCGTTGGCCGCTTTCAGGTTGTATTCGGCCTGAAGGATGTCCGGACGCCGCTGCAGCAGGTCCGAAGGCAGACCCGCCGGCACATCGCTGAGCAGGTCATCCGACAGCGGTTTGGCCGTCTGCAGGTTGGCCGGAATACCGGTGCCAAGCAGCAGGGTCAGGCTGTTTTCATCCTGCGCGACCTGGCGGGTATAACGCGCCAGTTGCGCCCGGGCGTTTTCCACGGAAGTGCGTGACTGCGCCAGATCCAGCGCCGAGGCCACACCGACTTCGTTGCTGCGGCTCGTCAGCTTGTAGCTTTCTTCGAAGGCACCGAGGGTGTCCTGGGTCAGCTTGAGCAGTTCCTTGTCCGCTTGCCAGGTCAGGTAGGCATTGGCGACGTTGGCGACCAGACTGATCTGCGTGCTGCGCCGCGCTTCTTCGGTGGCGAAGTATTGTTGCAGCGCTTGTTCGCTCAGGCTGCGCACCCGACCGAACAGGTCGAGTTCGTAGGCGCTGATGCCAACGGTGGCGGAGTACGAGCTGGTGATACCGGCTTCACCGGTCTGCGAGGCACGGGCCGGCAGACGCTGGCGACTGCCGGCACCATTGGCCGAGACCGCCGGGAACAGATCGGCGCGCTGGATGCGGTATTGAGCCGCGTACGCGTCGATGTTCAGCGCCGCGACACGCAGGTCGCGGTTGTTTTCCAGGGCCACCTGGATCAGCTGTTGCAGCGCCGGGTCATGGAAAAACTGCTTCCAGCCCTGCTCGGCAGCCGTCTGCGCCGGTGCCTGGGCCGGCGAATACGCCGGCCCCTGCGGGTACTGGCCTGCGACCGGAGCCTCAGGTTGCTGATAGTCAGGTATCAGCGAGCAACCGCTCAGCACGAAGGCGGCGACTGCGATGGAGAGTAGCGACTTGCTCATTGGCCAGCCTCTTTAGGAGTTTCAGGCGTTTCATCCGTGTCAGCGTTTTTGCGCTGGCCCATGGACGAAACCGTAACGAAGAACAGTGGGACCCAGAAGATCGCCAGGATCGTGGCCGTGAGCATACCGCCAATCACGCCCGTACCGATCGCATGCTGACTACCCGAGCCTGCGCCGGTGGAGATCGCCAACGGTACAACACCGAGGACGAAGGCCAGCGACGTCATGATGATCGGTCGCAGACGCATGCGGCAGGCTTCGATCGCCGCGTCACGCAGGCTGCGCCCTTGTTCATGCAGTTCCTTGGCGAACTCGACGATCAGAATGGCGTTTTTAGCCGCCAGACCGATGGTCGTCAACAGGCCCACCTGGAAGTACACGTCGTTGGACAGACCGCGCAGGCTGGTGGCCAGCAGCGCACCGATGATCCCCAGCGGTACCACGAGCATGACGGCGATCGGAATCGACCAGCTCTCGTACAGCGCCGCCAGACACAGGAACACCATCAGCAGCGACAGGGCGTACAGCGCTGGCGCCTGCGAGCCCGACAGACGTTCCTCGTAGGACAGACCCGTCCAGGAGATACCGACACCGGCCGGAAGCTTCTTGGCGATCGCTTCGACTTCGGCCATCGCTTCACCGGTGGAATAACCCGGCGCCGGAGAACCGAGGATCTCCATTGCTTCCACACCGTTGTATCGCGCCAGTTTCGGCGAACCGTAGATCCACTCGCCCTTGGCGAATGCGGAGAACGGCACCATGGTTCCGGCGCTGTTGCGCACGTACCATTTCTTCAGGTCTTCAGGGCTCATGCGAGCACCGGCCTGACCTTGTACGTAAACCTTCTTCACACGACCACGGTCGATGAAGTCGTTGACGTAGCTACTACCGAAGGAGATCGACAGCGTGCTGTTGATGTCGGTGAGGCTCAAGCCAAGGGCCTGGGCTTTCTCGTCGTCGATTTCCAGGTGGTATTGCGGCTCGTCGTTCAAGCCGTTCGGACGCACCTGGTAGAGCACCTTGCTTTGCGCCGCCATACCGAGGAACTGGTTACGCGCTTCCATCAGCTTGTCGTGACCGATACCGGCGCGGTCTTGCAGGAACACGTCGAAACCGGTGGCGTTCCCCAACTCCAATACTGCAGGCGGGGCGAAAGCGAACACCATGGCATCACGGAAAGTGAAGAAGTGTTGCTGGGCACGTTGGGCCAGGGCAAACACGCTGTTGTCCGCGTTACGCTCATCCCACGGCTTGAGCATGATGAACGCCAGGCCAGAACTCTGACCGCGGCCGGCGAAGTTGAAGCCGTTTACGGTGAACACCGAGGACACTGCGCCTGCTTCTTTATCCAGCAGGTAGGAACGCATTTCGTCGATCACGACTTGCGTACGTTCGGCGCTGGAGCCGGCCGGGGTCTGCACCTGGGCGAACAGTACGCCCTGGTCTTCTTCCGGCAGGAACGCGGTCGGAATGCGGGTGAACAGCCAGATCATGCCGACGACGATCAGCAGGTAGGCCAGCAGATACGGGATCTTGCGCTGGAGCATGTTGCCGACACCGCGCTCGTAGCTTCTGACACCGCTGTCGAACGTGCGGTTGAACCAGCCGAAGAAGCCTTTCTTCGGCGTGCCGTGCTCGCCTTTTGGAATCGCCTTGAGCATGGTCGCGCACAGGGCCGGGGTGAAGATCAACGCCACCAGCACCGACAGGGCCATGGCCGAGACGATGGTGATCGAGAACTGCTTGTAGATCACACCGGTAGAGCCGCTGAAGAACGCCATCGGCAGCAGTACCGCCGACAGTACCAGCGCGATACCGACCAGGGCGCCCTGAATCTGGCCCATGGATTTCTTGGTCGCTTCCTTCGGTGACAAGCCTTCTTCGCTCATCACCCGCTCGACGTTTTCCACCACGACGATGGCGTCGTCCACCAGCAAGCCGATGGCCAGCACCATACCGAACATGGTCAGGGTGTTGATGCTGAAACCGAACGCCGCGAGGATGCCGAACGTACCCAGCAATACCACCGGCACGGTCATCGTGGTGATGACGGTGGCGCGGAAGTTCTGCAGGAACAGGAACATCACCAGGAACACCAGCACGATCGCTTCGACCAGGGTTTCAACCACACCTTTGATCGACTCGGTCACCACCGGAGTGGTGTCGTACGGGAACACCACTTCCATGCCTTGCGGGAAGAACGGCTTGAGGTCGTCAATCGTCTTGCGCAGCGCCTTGGCGGTGTCGAGGGCGTTGGCACCGTTGGCCAGTTTTACCGCAAGACCCGAAGCCGGGCTGCCGTTGAACTGTGCAGAAATGCTGGAGTTTTCACCGCCCAGACCGACGTCAGCGACGTCGCCGACACGCACTTGCGAGCCGTCCTGGTTGACCTTCAGCAGAATCGCCTTGAATTGCTCGGCCGTCTGCAGACGCGTTTTGCCGATGATCGTGGCGTTCAGTTGCTGGCCTGGCAGCGCCGGCAAACCGCCGAGCTGACCGGACGAGACCTGGACGTTCTGCGCCGAGATCGCCGTGCTGACATCGCCCGGGGTCAGGTTGTATTTGTTCAACTTGGCCGGGTCGAGCCAGATGCGCATGGCGTACTGCGCACCGAAGACCTGGAAGTCACCGACACCGGCGGTCCGCGAGATCGGGTCCTGCATGTTCGACACGATGTAGTTGGACAAGTCGTCCTTGGTCATGCTGCCGTCACGCGAGACCACGCCGATTACCAGCAGGAAGTTTTTCACTGCCTTGGTCACGCGGATACCTTGTTGCTGCACTTCCTGCGGCAACAGCGGGGTGGCCAGGTTCAGCTTGTTCTGGACCTGTACCTGCGCGGTGTCGGAGTTGGTGCCTTGCTCGAAGGTCGCGGTGATGGTCATGCTGCCGTCGGAGTTACTTTCCGAGGACACATAACGCAGGTTGTCGATACCGTTGAGCTGCTGCTCGATCACCTGGACCACGGTGTCCTGCACGGTTTGCGCCGAAGCGCCCGGGTAGGTCACGGAGATCGCAATGGCCGGTGGCGCAATGCTCGGGTATTGGTTGATCGGCAATTTCAGGATCGAAAGTGCCCCGACCAGCATGATCACCAAGGCAATTACCCAGGCGAAAATCGGACGGTCGATAAAGAATTTTGACATGGATTACTCCCCTTTGCCGCCGGCGGCTTTGTCAGCTGCCTGTGCGGGGGCCGGGTTCTTGGTGCCGACGTTGGTCGCTTCGGTCGGTTTGACTTCCACACCTGGTTTAACGTACTGCAGACCCTCGGTGATCAGACGATCACCAGCCTTCAGGCCGTCTTCGATCAGCCACTGGCTGCCGACGGTGCGGCTGGCCTTGAGCTGACGCAGTTCAACCTTGTTGTCCGGGCCGACGACCAGTGCGGTCGGCGTGCCTTTAAGGTCGCGGGTCACGCCTTGCTGCGGTGCCAGAATGGCCGCGGAATTGACCCCAGCCTGCAACTGGGCGCGTACGAACATGCCCGGCAACAGGGTGTGATCCGGGTTCGGGAACACCGCGCGCAGGGTCACCGAGCCGGTGGTCGGGTCGACCGTCACTTCGGAGAATTCCAGCTTGCCGTCCAGCTTGTACTGGGTGCCGTCTTCGAGGGTCAGTTTCACCGCTGCGGCGTTGTCGCCGGACTTCTGCAGGCGACCGCTTTCCAGCTCGCGGCGCAGTTGCAGCAGTTCGACCGACGACTGGGTCACGTCGACGTAGATCGGGTCCAGTTGCTGGATCGTCGCCATCGCATCGGCCTGGCCATTGCTGACCAGCGCACCTTCGGTGACTGCGGAACGACCGATACGGCCGGAGATCGGCGCGTAGACCTTGGTGTAACGCACATTGATCTGCGCAGTCTGCAACGACGCTTCCGATTCCATGCGGTTGGCCACGGCGGTGTCGTATTCCTGACGGCTGACCGCCTGCTCATCGACCAGTTGCTTGTAGCGGTCGGAGATCGACTTGGTCGAACGCAGGTTGGCTTCGGCGCTTTTCAGGGTCGCTTCATAGACTGACGGATCGATCTGATACAACTGCTGGCCGGCTTTGACGTCGGCACCTTCCTTGAACAGGCGCTTGAGAATGATGCCGTTGACCTGTGGACGCACTTCGGCGATGCGGAACGCACTGGTGCGGCCCGGCAGTTCGGAAGTCAGGGTAAAGGCCTGGGGTTGCAGGGTGACTACGCCGACCTGAGGGGGCGGAGCGGCCGGAGCCGCTTCTTCCTTTTTACATCCGCTGAGCAGCGATGCCAGGGCGACGGCAGTGACCAGAGCGGTAACAGCTGGCTTGAATTGCATGAAGATCCTCGGGTCAGGCGCGCACAAAGCGCACAAGAAGTGTGAAAGGGTAAAAAATTCGTACCGGGTGGATAAGTAGCTTGCTAAGGAATATACTTACGTTCATGGTTGTTTGTAAATACCTTCGGCGCGTACCCACCCTGTTACAAAAGTCGTCGCAAGGTTCGAAATTGTAGGCTGGGGAGACGGTTCATGAGAGATCGCCCCCTCTTTATTCAGCGGATATTCAGCCATCCCTGAAACATCCTGTTTGAGGTTTTACTGCCATGGTCCGTCGTACCAAAGAAGAAGCTCAGGAAACCCGCAGCCAGATTCTGGAAGCGGCCGAGAAAGCCTTCTATGAAAGGGGGGTTGCCCGCACGACCCTGGCGGACATCGCGACCCTGGCCGGCGTGACGCGCGGTGCCATCTACTGGCATTTCAGCAACAAGGCCGATCTGGTCCAGGCGATGCTCGACAGCCTGCACGAGCCGCTGGAAGAACTGGCCAAGGCCAGCGAAAGCGAGGACGAACCGGACCCACTGGGCTGCATGCGGCAGTTGCTGATTCATTTGTTTCATCAAGTTGCGCTGGACCCGAAAACCCGGCGGATCAACGAAGTTCTGTTTCATAAGTGCGAATTCACCGATGAAATGTGCGATCTGCGCCAGCAGCGCCGGACGGCCAGTCTCGAATGCAACGTACGCATCGGCCTGACCCTGCGTAATGCGGTGAATCGCGGCCAGTTGCCGGAAGATCTCGACACCGCTCGTGCGGCCGTGAGTATTCACGCCTATATCGACGGCCTGCTGTACGGCTGGCTGCTCGCGCCGGACAGCTTCGAACTGCACGCCGAGGCCGAGCGTTGGGTCGACACCGGGCTGGACATGCTGCGCCTGAGCCCCAGCCTGCGCAAATGAAACAAAATGCGTAATTGACACAGCTTATGTCAATTGGCCGGCCTTTATACAGGTTGGCAGCGGGGGAGTTTATACGTAGCAAGCTGCGCATTTTGTAGGGAAATTGTGTCGCTCTTGTGAAATTGGGTTGCCCGTTTGCCCTCACCCTAGCCCTCTCCCGGAGGGAGAGGGGACTGACCGCGTTGTTGTTCAATCTACGCCGACCTGAAATATCCAGTCGAGCTCAGGATTTGAATACCACACCGATCGGCTCCCTCTCCTAGGGGAGAGGGCTGGGCGGGCGGCGTTCCGATGAGGGGCTAGGTCTCAAGCCCCACAACTACTTTCCAGCCGAACACAAAAAAGCCCCCGACTCTACAAGTCGGGGGCTTTTGCGTTGCTACGAGATCCGCCTTACAACGTCGGATAATCGATATAACCCACCGGCCCCTTGCCGTAGAAGGTTTCAGGATGCGGCGCATTCAGCGGCGCATCAGCCTTCAACCGCGCCGGCAGATCCGGGTTGGCAATGAACGGCACGCCGAATGCCACCGCATCCGCCTTGCCAGCCGCCAGCCACTCGTTGGCGCTGTCCTTGGTAAATTTCTCGTTGGCGATGTACGGGCCGCCAAACGCTTCTTTCAATTGTGGACCAAGGCTGTCAGCGCCTTCTTTTTCACGCGAGCAGATGAACGCGATGCCGCGCTTGCCCAGTTCCCGCGCCACGTAAGTGAAGGTTTCCGCCAGGTTGTCGTCGCCCATGTCATGAGAGTCAGCGCGCGGCGCCAGGTGCACACCGACACGGCCGGCGCCCCAGACTTCGATCGCGGCGTCGGTCACTTCCAGCAGCAGACGTGCACGGTTTTCCAGCGAGCCACCGTACTGGTCGGTGCGCTGGTTGGTGCTGCTTTGCAGGAACTGATCGAGCAGGTAGCCGTTGGCGCCGTGGATTTCCACGCCGTCGAAACCGGCGGCTTTGGCGTTTTCCGCGCCGGTGCGGTAGGCGTCGACGATGTCGGCGATTTCAGCGGTTTCCAGCGCACGCGGCGTCGGGTAGTCGGCCAGTGGACGCACCAGGCTGACGTGGCCTTTTGGCTGAATCGCGCTCGGCGCCACCGGCGCTTCGCCGTTGAGGTACGACGGGTGAGAGATACGGCCGACGTGCCACAGTTGCAGGAAAATCTTGCCGCCGGCGCCGTGAATGGCTCTGGTCACGTTGGCCCAGCCACGCACCTGGTCGTTGGACCAGATGCCCGGGGTGTCCGGGTAGCCGACACCCATCGGCGTCACCGAGGTGGCTTCGCTGAGAATCAGACCGGCCGAGGCGCGTTGCACGTAGTATTCAGCCATCAGCGCATTCGGCACGCGGCCTTCGTCGGCGCGGCAGCGGGTCAGCGGGGCCATGATGATGCGGTTGCTCAGCTCGATGTCGCCGAGTTTGATCGGGTCAAAAATAGTCGCCATGTCTACAAGCCTCTCGATGGAAAGTTGATCAGTTGGATGCAGCGGCCAGCTCGGCATTGCCGTTCTGGCGGAAAGTAATCAGCGTCACCAGCAGCGCCAGCACGGCCAGTGCAGCGGCGGCCAGCGGTACGCTGGTCAGGCCGTAACCGCGGGCGATGACCGTGCCACCGACCCAGGCGCCGAGGGCGTTGCCGACGTTGAACGCGCCGATGTTCAGGGTCGAGACGAGGTTCGGTGCAGCCTTGCCGAAAGTCACCACGTTGACCTGCAGCGCCGGCACCGCGGCGAAACACGCGGTGGCCCAGAGGAACAGGGTGATTTCGCTCGGGATCAGCGCGACGCTGGTCCAGCTCAGCACCGTGGAGATCACGGCCATGGCAATGAACACGCCGATCAGCGTGGCGGCCATGCCTTTGTCGGCCAGTTTGCCGCCGATGATGTTGCCGACGGTCAGACCGAGGCCGATCAGCATCAGCGTCCAGGTCACGCCACGCGGCGAGACGCCGGTGACTTCGCCGAGCAGCGGCGCCACGTAGGTGAACAGGGTGAAGACCGAGGCGGCGAACAGCGCGGTCATGCTCAGCGACAGCCAGATACCGGCGCCTTTGAGGGCAGCGAGTTCGGCGCGCATGTCGAGTTTTTCTTCGTCACGTTTGGCTGGCAGGAAGCGGATCAGGCCGATCAGCGCAATTACGCCAATCACCGTCACCGCCCAGAAGGTCGAGCGCCAGCCCGCGTGCTGACCCAGCGCCGTGCCCAGCGGCACGCCGAGCACGTTGGCCAGGGTCAGGCCGGTGAACATCAGCGCTACGGCAGAAGCGCGTTTGTTCGGCGCAACCAGATTGGCCGCCACCACCGAGCCGATGCCGAAGAACGCACCGTGGCACAGCGCGGTGATCACGCGGGCGAACATCAGCACGTTGTAATCACTGGCGATCGCGCAGAGCAGGTTGCCGACGATGAAAATGCCCATCAGCGCGACCAGTGCCGCCTTGCGTGGCAGTTTCGCCGTGGCCATCGCCATGAACGGTGCGCCGATGGCGACACCTAGGGCGTAGCCGGTCACCAGCCAGCCGGCGCCGGGAATCGACACACCGAGATCAGCTGCGACATCGGGCAACAGGCCCATGATGACGAACTCGGTGGTGCCGATGGCGAAGGCGCTCAAGGCGAGGATGAGGAGCGAAAGGGGCATGCGGTTTTCCTTGCGGCTGACTGACGTCAAGGGTCAGAGCTCTTTACTGAGGGTGCTGAGGAACGCCTGGATCACGTCCTCGTTACGTTTGAAAAAGTGCCATTGCCCGGCTTTCTGGCTGCTGATCAGACCGGCGCGTTGCAACGTCGCGAGGTGTGCAGAGACCGTCGACTGCGACAGGCCGCAGCGCTGGTCGATCTGCCCGGCGCAGATGCCGTACTCGTGGTTGTGCAACTGCTCGGGGAATTCGTTCTTGGGGTCTTTCAGCCAGTTGAGGATGTCTCGCCGTACTGGGTGCGCCAGGGCTTTTATTATTTCGTCGAGGTCGAGGTTCATGACAGGGCTCGTGTTGGCAGTGGCGATATATCGCAATGAGGCGAACTTTAAATCGTTGGATCGCGATATACCAATATGAATTGGTTCTGATCAGCGCATGAATCGCTATATCGGGTTATAACGATATAGGGCTGCCGACTCGCCTGGCGCAGTGCTAAGCTGCGCTCATGAACTATCTCGCACATTTGCACCTCGGTGGCCCACACCCCGAGCAATTGCTGGGCAGCCTCTACGGCGATTTCGTCAAGGGCCGGCTGCAAGGGCAGTTTGCTCCGCAAGTCGAAGCGGCCATTCAGCTGCATCGGCGCATTGACGTATTTACCGATCGTCATCCGCTGGTCGACATCGCCTTGAGCCGCTTCAGCGAAACCCGCCGGCGTTATGCGGGAATCGTCCTTGATGTGTTTTTCGATCATTGCCTGGCGCGGGACTGGTCGCTGTATGCCGAGCAACCGCTGGAGGTGTTTACCGCTGGCGTGTACCGAGTGCTTTCCAGTGAGCGGCAATTGCCGGAGCGGCTGGCGAAGATTGCACCGCACATGGTCGCCAATGACTGGTTGGGGTCGTATCAGCAGTTCGAAGTACTGGAGCAGGTGCTGCGGGGGATTTCGCGGCGGTTGACCCGGCCCGAAGAGTTGGCCGGGGCAATGCAGGAGTTGCGGCGATTGTATGAACCGCTGAGTGAAGACTTCAGTTTGTTCTACCCGCAACTGCAGGACTTTGCCCAAAACGCCGAACCCCTGAAGATCTAAACTGTGGGAGCCAGCCTGCTGGCGATTGCGGTGTGTCACTCAGCAATGTTCCAACTGACAGTCCGTAATCGCTAGCAGGCTAGCTCCCACAGGGGTAATGCGTCTTTCAGGCGGCGATCAATTCGCCTGCGCGACGCGGTTCTGCGGGTTTAGCCACTTCACCAAACAACGCCTTCTGCACCGCCTGCTGCGCTTCGAACGCCAGTGCCGCACGCTCGCGGCCTTCACAGGCAATCGGGTTGAGCAAATGCACTTCGACGTCGCCACAGTCATTGCTGAACAGGCGCATCAGGTGCGAGAGCAAATCGTCGTCGCCAATGAACGGCGCCAAGGTATCGACTTCGCCATGGCGCAGATAACGAATCGCCACCGGTTGCAGCATCACTTCGGAATCAATCGCCGCCGCCAACAAGCGCCCATGAAAAGTGCGCAGCGAGCGGCCGTCCGTGGTGGTGCCTTCGGGGAACATCAGCAAAGCGTGTTCGCTTTGCAGATGGCGGGTCATCTGTTTGCGGATCAACTGGCTGTCGCCCGAGCCGCGGCGGATGAACAGGCTGCCGGCCTTGGCCGCGAGCCAGCCGGCTACCGGCCAGGTGCGCACTTCGGCCTTGGACAGGAACGACAGCGGCGTGAGCATGCCCAGCAGCGGGATGTCGGTCCAGGACACATGATTGCTGACCCACAGCATCGGCTGTTTCGGCAGCTCGCCATGTACGCTCACGCGAAAGGGCAGGGCGTTGCTCAGGCGCGCCATGAAAAAGCGCGACCAGCGCTGGCGCCGCTCCATCGAATGCGCCAGACCAATGCGCTCGAACACCCCGAACACGCTGGCCATGCTCAAGCCCAGCGAGACCACCAGCAGCACCCGCGCGATTCGCGCGTACACCCGCAGCCGGCTCATCACACGGCCGCCTTGAAGTGTTTGGCGTAGCGCGGGCAGAGTTCGTCGCGCTTGAGCAGGATGAACACGTCGGCGACCTGGAAATCTTCGTCCCAGCACGGCTCGCCGCAAATCTTCGCACCCAGGCGCATGTAGGCCTTGAGCAGCGGCGGCATTTCCGCGATCACGTTGGAAGGGATATCCAGCGTCGGCAGCGGATTTTTCGGCTCGGCGCGCAGGTGTTCGGTGCACAGATAACGTTCGCGCAGGCGCTGCATGATCGCGTGGGCCTGAATGCCGCCGTCCTGCATCGGAATGCTCGCGCAACCCATCAGGTAGCTGTAGCCGCCCTGATTCAGCACTTCGGCCAACTCGCCCCAGAGCACGGCAATGGTCCCGCCGTTGCGGTAGGCCGGGTCGACGCACGTGCGGCCGATTTCCAGAATCGGGCCTTGCAGATGCGCGAGGCCGTGCAGGCTGAATTCCTCTTCACTGTAAAACTTGCCGAGGCTGCTGGCGGCGGCGTGATCGAGCAAACGGGTAGTCGCCACCAGGCGCCCGGTGTTCAGGTCACGCACGCCGATGTGGCTGCAGTGAACATCATAGTCATCCATGTCCAGACCCAGTTCCGCGCCTTTGAGTTTGGCGTTGAACTCGCCGCTGAAGACGGCGAAGCGCAGGGCCTGGGCTTGCTGCAAGGCTTCGGCGCCGATCAGGCGTTCGGCTTGCAGGCGGCGTTCATTGCCGGTGTCGCTGATGCGGGCGATTTGCGTCATGTGAATCTCCGTACGGGCCTTGAACCCGTCGTGGGTTGCAGCCGATCGACTTTCTTTATGCAGCCATGTTGTGCAAAGTCAGGCTATGTAGCCCCGGTGTCATCGCCATGAACGTTCGGTGATGCTTATATGACAGCCCAGAAGGAGGCGCCCGTGCCCTGGTCAGATTTGCTGCAACGGAGTGAACGCTTGCCCGCCGCCGACCTCGCTGAGGTTTTCGCCACGCTGTTGCAGACCCTTGGCACGGTCTCGCCGTTCGAACTCGCAGTCGCAGGCGGGCGGCGCATGGCCACGCCGGGGCTGGCGTTTCTGATCGGCTATCAAGCGGCGTTGCGCATGCTCTGGCCGAGCGCGCCATTGAGCCTCGGCGCGTTGTGCGCCACCGAGCAGCGCAGCCTGCGCCCGGCGGACATGCAAGCGCGGCTGAACGGCTTGCGCCTGAGCGGGCGCAAGGATTTCGTCACGGCCGGCGATGCGGCTGACTGGCTATTGGTGGCCGCGCGCAGCGAGCAGCCCGACGAAACACCGCGCCTGACGTTAGCGGTGGTCTACCCCGGCGAGCCCGGCGTGACCGTGGAAACACTGCCGGCGCTGCCGTTGATGCCGGACATCAGCCACGGTCGCCTGCACCTGGATGGCGCGTTGTGCGAACTGCTCGCCGGCGATGGCTGGGATGCGTACGTCAAACCGTTTCGCACCCTTGAAGACATTTACGTGCTGAGCGCGATGACCGCGTGGCTATATGGCGTTGGCCAGGACAGTGACTGGCCGCAGACCCTGCAATTGCGCTTGTTGGGGCTGTTGGCCGGGTGTGCCGAGGTGAGCCGGCAAGCGCCGGATAATCCGGCCGGGCATGTGTTGCTGGGTGGGTTGTTTGCGCAGTTCGAGGCGCTGGCGGGGGAGGTGGATCAAGCGTTGGCCGCAGGCCCGGTGGCGTGGGCGCAGATGTGGCAGCGGGACAAGGGCGTGATGCAATTGGCGGCGGGGGCTCGGGCGAAGCGGTTGGCCAAGGCTTTGTCGGCGAATTGAAGGGCCTCATCGCGAGCAGGCTCACTCCTACAGAGGATCGTGTTTCTTCAACTGGAATGCGATCAAACTGTAGGAGTGAGCCTGCTCGCGATAGCAATTCACCAAACGCCGCCGTCCTGTCATAAACCCCAACTAGGCTCTGCAGGTTCTTTTCCCAGAGCCTCGACCATGCGCAAAGGCCTGTCCCTGTTCCTGCTGCTCATCAGCCTCACCGCCCACGCCGAACAATGGCCCGGCGAGCAATGGTCAATCGCCCAGCCAATCACCGGCCCAGCCGTCGAGGCGCTGGAAACCTACGCCTTCCCACCCCGCGACGACAGCACCCGCCAAGGCATCCGCACCGACGCCTTGTTGATCATCCGCGACGGCCAGATCATCTACGAACGCTACGCCGGTCCGACCACCGCGCAAACCGCGCACCTGACCTGGTCGATCAGCAAAAGCCTGATGGCCACCGTGCTCGGCGTGGCGTATGGCGAACACCGCTTCAAGCTCGAAGACCCGGCCGCGCAGTATTACCCGCCGCTGGCAAACCACCCGGGGATCAAAATCGCCGACCTTCTGCACTGGGCCTCGGGCATCGACTGGCAGGAAGACTACGAATACGCGCCGCTGAAATCCTCGGTAGTGGCGATGCTCTATACCCGCGGTCGTCGCGACATGGCCGTGTTCGCCGCTGATCATCCGACCTACGCTGAACCGGGTCGGGCGTTTCGTTATTCCAGCGGCGACAGCAACCTGCTCGCCGCTGCGTTGAAAGGCATGCTCGGCCCGCAGCGTTATGCCGATTACCCGTGGACGGCATTGTTCGAACCGCTGGGGATTCGCCGCGCGGTTTGGGAAATCGATGCCAGCGGCACGTTCGTCGCCTCGTCCTACGCCTACCTCACCGCGCGGGATCTGGCGCGGGTCGGGCTCCTGATGGCGCGCGACGGACGCTGGCAGGACCGGCAACTGCTGCCCAGGGATTGGGTCGCGTTCAACCGGGAACCCTTCGCCAGCTACAAGGCGGGTCAGGACGAAGCCGTGCCCGGCGGCCACTGGTGGCTCAATCGCGCGGCGAACGCCGCCCCGTCGCCATGGCCCGCCGCACCGCCCGACACCTTCGCCGCGCTCGGCCATTGGGGCCAGGCGCTGTACGTGATTCCCAGCCAGAAACTGGTGGTTGTGCGCTACGCCGATGATCGCGATGGCAGTTACCGCCACAACGAATTGCTCGCGCGCGTGCTCAAGGCGGTGCAGCCATGAAGCGCTTGTTGCTGGTGGTGTTGGTCATGCTGCTCGGCTGGATCGCTTACGAACGTGAAAACCTGTGGGCCTTTCCGGACATCATCAGCGCCTACACCGCCAAGGAATATTGCTCGTGCCGTTATGTGATGAACAACGACGCCGAATACTGCCGTGGCTATGTAAAGCAGTGGCTGCCGATCAGCCAGTTCACCGATGACAGTGCCAGCAAAACCGTCACGGTCAGCGGCATCGGCCGCAGCAATAGCGCGCAGTGGCAGAACGAACGCCACGGTTGCCGCCTCATTCCGTGACCACACCCAATCCCTTTGTAGGAGTGAGCCTGCTCGCGATAGCGGTCTGACATTTTAAAAGATGTCGACTGATATTCCGAATCGCGAGCAGGCTCACTCCTACAGGATTTCGTTAGCCTATCAATCTGGGGTGAACTCCAGTTTGCAATAACCGTGGAGGCGGTTAAGGTTCGTGCAGGTTTATCGCCCCCACGAGTGCTCAATGTTCAACCGCTCCCTCTGCAAAACCCTTTCTTGCCTGCTGCTGGCCGCCGCCGTATTGCCGGCCCAGGCCAATTGGTATCTGGACGGCGAGTCGTCGCGGCTGTCGTTCGTCAGCACGAAAAACGCTAGCGTTTCCGAAGTGCAGCGCTTTCTGGTGCTGCACGGCAAGGTCGATCCCAATGGGCGGGCCGAAGTCGAGGTCGAGCTGGAGTCGATCAACAGCGGCATTCCGCTGCGCGATGAGCGGATGCGCAAGGAGTTGTTCCAGATCGAGCAGTTCCCGGAAGCGACCATCACCACGCAGATCGACCTGCGCCCGATCAATGATCTGGCCCCCGGTGCGCAGCTGGAATTGCGCCTGCCGCTGACCGTCAAGCTGCATGGCAAGCAACACGAATATCCCGCCGAGCTGCTGGCGACGCGCCTTGATGATCGGCGTTTTCAAGTCGTGACGCTGGAGCCGCTGGTGATCAACGCGGCGGATTTCGACCTCGCGCCAGGGCTGGAAAGCCTGCGCAAACTCGCCGATCTGTCGGCCATCAGTCTGTCGGTACCGGTGGGTGCGGTGCTGATCTTCACGGCGCGCTGACATGCGCGGCGCAGTGTTTCCCTGGCGCGACGGCAACCGCTTCGAGCTGTTGATCGACGGCCCGCAATTTTTTCCGCGGATGCTCGAGCACATCGCCGCCGCCAAAGAACAGATCGAACTGGAACTGTATCTGGTCGAGGCCGGCGCCTGCGCCGACACCATCGTCCAGGCACTGGTGGCGGCGGCCGAGCGCGGTGTGCGCGTGCGCTGCCTGTTCGATGATTACGGCAGCCTCGCGTTTACCTTGCACTTGCGTCAGCGCCTGACCGCTGCCGGGGTTGAATTGCGTTTCTATAACCGCTTGAGCTGGCGGCGCTGGGTCGGCAATTTCTATCGCGATCACCGCAAATTGCTGCTGGTCGATCAATGTTTGGCGGTGGTCGGCGGCACCGGTGTCACCGACGAATTCTGGACCCCGGGCGAGGACGCCAGCGAGTGGCACGAAGTGATGGTGCAGATCAGCGGCCCGCTGGTGATCGACTGGCAATTGCTGTTCGATCGCCAGTGGATCGCCAACCGCTACCGCCGCGCCTGGCGTCCGGCAGCGCATTTTGGCCTGCCGCGTTTGCCGCGCGTGCCGGACAAGGGCGAGGGTATGGGCCGCGTGGCTTATGCCGATGCGCGCCAGCATCGCGACATTCTGCAATCGCTGTTTCGCGCGCTGAACAGCGGGCAGAAACGCATCTGGATGGCCACGCCGTATTTCCTGCCGACCTGGAAAATCCGCCGCTCCCTGCGCAAGGCGGCTGCGCGCGGCGTCGACGTGCGTTTGCTGCTGACCGGGCCGCGCACCGATCACCCGTCAGTGCGCTACGCCGGGCATCGCTACTACCCGCGACTGCTCAAGGCCGGCGTGCAGATCTTCGAATACCAGCCGTGCTTCCTGCACCTGAAAATGGTGCTGGTGGACGAATGGGTGAGTATCGGTTCGTGCAACTTCGATCACTGGAACCTGCGCTTCAATCTGGAAGCGAACCTGGAGGCGCTGGATCCGTCGTTGACGGCGGCAGTGGAGGCGAGTTTTGTCAGGGACTTCGGGCTGAGTCAGTTGGTCAGCCTCGAGGAATGGCAGCGCCGGCCGTTGTGGCGGCGGGTCAAGCAGCGGGTGTGGGGCTGGGTGGATCGGTTGGTGGTCAACATCCTCGATAGACGCGGCTAGTCGGCCTCCCACAAATCATTGTAGGAGCGAGCCTGCTCGCGATAGCGGTGTGTCAGTCAACTTTGATCGTTCCCACGCTCCGCGTGGGAATGCAGCCCGTGACGCTCCGCGTCATTGGACGCGGAGCGTCCCTTGAGGCATTCCCACGCAGAGCGTGGGAACGATCAGTGTGTGTGGCGGTTAGAGCAATTCGAAGCTTTGTTGCGTCACGTCCTGCGAATCCAGGCCGATCTGCACGTTGAATTTGCCGGGTTCTGCCGCGTACTTGAGCTGGGCGTTGTAGAACTTCAGATCATCCTCAGTGATGGTGAAGTGCACGACTTTCTGTTCGCCGGCCTTGAGCATGATTTTCTGGAAGTTCTTCAGTTCTTTCACCGGGCGGATCATCGAGCCGGTGACGTCCTGAATGTACAGCTGCACCACGGTTTCGCCGTCACGCTTGCCGGTGTTCTTGACCATGACGCTGGCGTCGAGCTTGCCGGTGGCATTCAGCGTGGTCGACGACAAGGCCATGTCGCTGAGGGCGAAGGTGGTGTAGCTCAGGCCATAACCGAACGGGAACAGCGGCCCGGTGGTGTCATCGAAATACTGCGAGGTGTAGTTACCCGGTTTGCCCGGGGTGAACGGCCGGCCAATGCTCAGGTGGTTGTAGTAGGTCGGAATCTGCCCGACGGAGCGCGGGAAGGTCACCGGCAGTTTGCCCGACGGGTTGTAGTCGCCGAACAGCACGTCAGCAATCGCGTTGCCCCCCTCGGTGCCGCTGAACCAGGTTTCCAGAATCGCGTCAGCCGACTGGTTCTCTTCGAGAATGGTCAGCGGGCGGCCGTTCATCAACACCAGCACCAGCGGCTTGCCAGTGGCTTTCAAGGCGCGGATCAGCTCACGCTGGGTTTCCGGGATGTTCAGGTCGGTACGGCTGGAGGATTCGTGGGACATGCCACGGGATTCGCCGACTGCCGCGACGACGACGTCAGCGTCTTTGGCGGCTTTCACCGCTTCGTCGATCAGCACACTGGCCGGGCGTGGATCATCGACCACTTCCGGCGCATCGAAGTTGAGGAAGTTCAGGTAGTCGAGGACCTTCTTGTCGCCAGTGATGTTGGCGCCACGGGCGTAGATCAGCTTCGATTTTTCGCCGATCACCGCGCTCATGCCGTCAAACAGCGTCACCGATTGCGCAGGGCGGCCGGCGGCGGCCCAACTGCCCATCATGTCGATCGGCGCTTTGGCCAGCGGGCCGACCAGCGCGACTTTCGCGTCTTTCTTCAGCGGCAGGGTTTCGTTGTGGTTCTTTAGCAGCACCAGACTGCGTCGTGCCACTTCACGGGCCTCGGCGCGGTGCAGACGGCTTTCGGCGTAGGTGTCGGCCGGATCATCCTCGGCCTTGCCGATGCGCAGGTACGGGTCCTTGAACAGGCCCATGTCGTATTTGGCGGCGAGCACTTCGCGCACGGCGTTGTCGATGTCTTTCTGTTCGATTTCGCCAGATTTGAGCAGCCCCGGCAGTTCCTTGCCGTACAGGGTGTCGTTCATGCTCATGTCGATGCCGGCCTTGATCGCCAGCTTCGCCGCTTCACGCCCGTCGCGAGCGACGCCGTGTTTGATCAGCTCGAAAATCGCCCCGTGGTCGCTGACTGCCAGGCCCTTGAAGCCCCAATCTCTGCGCAGCAGATCGTTCATCAGCCACGTATTGGCCGTGGCCGGAATTCCATTGATCGAGTTCAACGCGACCATCACCCCACCGGCGCCGGCATCGATCGCGGCGCGGTATGGCGGCAGATAATCCTGGTACATCTTCACCGGGCTCATGTCGACGGTGTTGTAGTCGCGACCGCCCTCGACCGCGCCGTACAGGGCGAAGTGCTTGACGCTGGCCATGATGCTGTCGGCGGCGCTCGGAGTGGCGCCCTGGTAGGCGCGGACCATGACTCCGGCAATGCGCGAGGTCAGGTAGGTGTCTTCACCGAAACCTTCGGAGCTGCGGCCCCAGCGCGGGTCGCGGGAAATGTCGACCATCGGCGCAAAGGTGATGTCGAGGCTGTCGGCGGCGGCTTCTTTCGCCGCCACACGACCGGACTGGCCGATGGCGTCCATGTCCCAGCTTGAGGCGAGGGCTAGCGGAATCGGGAAAATCGTACGGTGACCGTGGATCACGTCGTACGCGAAAAACATCGGAATCTTCAGGCGGCTGCGCATGGCGGCGTCCTGCATCGGCCGGTTTTCCGCGCGGGTGATCGAATTGAAGGTGCCGCCGATGTTACCGGCGGCGATCTCTTTGCGGATCAGCTCGCGAGGCATTTCCGGGCCGATGCTGATCAGGCGCAACTGGCCGATCTTTTCATCGAGGGTCATCTGGCCCATCAGGTTGCTGATGAACGCGTCCTTGTTTTCCAGAGGGACCGGAGTCGTGGCGGCCAGTACCTGGTGACTGGCCAGGCTGACGAACAGGCCCAGCAAACACAGCTTCTTCATGAATGTTTTTTCTCAAGGGCCCAAACGGTGACGAAACACCGGCCAGCCAAAATGTAAGGAGCGACTATTGTTGTTCGGGTGCCGGCTCGAATATTCAGAGCCAAAAAACCACAGTCGACAGCGGCAGCGTGAACACGAAGGGCACTTTTTAGCCCATAAGCCCGTCGCAATCCAGTGGCGGGGCCGATTATGCCCCAACCGCCGTGCCGGAATGTCCAGCGCGCGGTTTTTAATCAAAGGAGCATCACCGCAATGACGATCAGCCCGACCTACCGCTCACGTTTGCAAGTGGCCACGCTGCTGGTGCTGGCTACGTTCTTGACCGCGTGCGGCATCAATAATATCCCGACCCTCGACGAACAGGCCAAAGCCGCTTGGGGCCAGGTGCAGAACCAATACCAGCGCCGCGCCGACCTGATCCCCAATCTGGTGGAAACGGTCAAAGGTTATGCCGCCCATGAACAGGAAACCCTGACCGCCGTGATCGAAGCGCGGGCCAAGGCCACGTCGATCCAGGTCGATGCCAGCACCCTCGACGACCCAGCGAAACTCAAGCAATTCCAGCAGGCGCAGGATCAACTGACCGGCGCGTTGAGCCGCCTGATGGTGGTGTCCGAACGCTATCCCGACCTAAAGGCCAACCAGAACTTCCTCGCCCTGCAATCGCAGCTCGAAGGCACGGAAAACCGCATCGCTGTGGCGCGGCGCGATTTCATTCTGGCGGTGCAGAAATACAATACCGAGATCCGCACCTTCCCCGGGCGTCTGTGGCACAGCGTGATGTACAGCGATCTGCCGATGCGCGAAACCTTCGAAGCCACCACGCCCGGCGCGGAAAAGGCCCCGGAAGTGAAGTTCTGATCCGATGTTGGCGATGAGGTTATGCATGCGCGTGTTGAAAACGGGCCTGGTGTTGATGCTCTGGCTGTTTGCCGTCAGCGCCCAGGCCGAATTGACGTTCCCGACGCTGAGCGGCCGCGTGGTGGATCAGGCGCAGATGCTCGAGCCGTCGCTGCGCGCGCAGCTGAGCCAGCAATTGCAGGCCCACGAACAGGCGACCGGCGAGCAGGTGGTAGTGGTCACGCTGCCCGACCTGCAGGGCACCACTATTGAGGATTTCGGCGTTCAACTGGGCCGGCACTGGGGCATCGGCCAGAAGGACAAGAACAATGGCGCACTGCTGATCGTCGCCCGTGACGAGCGCAAGCTGCGCATCGAGGTCGGTTATGGCCTCGAGGACCGGCTGACCGATGCGCAGGCGTCGGTGATCATCCATCAGGTCATCACGCCCGCGTTCAAGGCCGGCAATTTCGGCAAAGGTATCAGCGACGGGGTGGCGGCGATGCTGGTGGTGCTCGGTGGCAATCCATTGGACGAGCCATCGACGGTGTACGAATCCAGTGGCGACCCGGCCGATGATTTCATCTCGCGGCATCCGGCGCTGTTCATGTTTTTGGTGATGTTGTTCATCCTGACGGTGTTTGTCTGCCAGATGCTCGGTATCCTGCCCGCCGGCCGTGGCGGCTCCGGAGGCGGGGGCGGCTTGGGTGGCGGTGGATTCGGCGGGGGCGGTGGCGGCGGAGGCGGCTTCAGCGGCGGCGGAGGCAGTTTCGGCGGCGGTGGTTCGTCCGGCGGCTGGTGAGCACAGAACAATAACGAGCAGGCATTTTTCGAATGGCATTACTGACTGAACACGAACAACGCAAAGTCGCCGAGGCGATCGCCCGGGTCGAACGCGACACTGACGCCGAACTGGTCACGGTGCTGGCTGCGCGCGCCGACGACTATGCGTACATCCCGCTGCTCTGGGCCAGTCTGCTGGCGCTGGTGCTGCCGGGCGTCGTGCATTACCTGACCGGCTGGCTGACCTTGCGCAGCTTGCTGATGGTGCAGTGGGGCCTGTTCATCGTGCTGTGCCTGCTGTTCCGCCTGCCGAAAATCACCACCCATCTGGTCCCGCGCCGAGTGCGGCACTGGCGCGCTTCGAATCTGGCGCGGCGGCAGTTTCTTGAACAGAACCTGCATCACACCGTGGGCAGCACCGGCATGCTGATTTTTGTCTGCGAGGCTGAGCGGTATGTGGAGATTCTGGTGGATGAGGGCATCTCGCGGCGTCTGGACAACAAGAACTGGGATGTGATTGTTGCGGCGTTTACCGAGCAGGTAAGGCAGGGGCGCACGCTGGAGGGGTTTGTCACCTGTATCGAGGCGTGTGGCGAGTTGTTGAAAGTGCATGTGCCGGTGACGCAGGTGAGGAATGAGTTGCCGAATCGGTTGGTGGTGTTGGGCTGAAAGGGTTCTTCCTGCTTGAGATCGCAATCCCTCACCCCAGCCCTCTCCCAGAGGGAGAGGGAGCCGATATTTGTGGCTTTCGAGACCTGAGTTCGACTGGGTATTTCAGGTCGGTGCAACTCGCTGAAACAACGCGGTCGGCCCCCTCTCCCTCCGGGAGAGGGCTGGGGTGAGGGTAGCTTTTAAAGTACTCAAACCAACCGTTCAGTAAATAAGCACGTGTCCGCAACCCCCATCCCCCCTAAAATACCCGCCATTCCCGATTTCGCCCGTCCGAGGCCGCTTTTTCATGTCTGTCACCGCCCCATCCGCGCCGTCCGCAAAGTCTGCGCCCGACCACCACGCCCAGTTCATCGAGCTGCTGCAAACCAGCCTCGAACAGAATGGCTTCATCAAACTGGTGCTGGCCAAGTACGTCGGTGACGAGGCGGATCTGCAGCGGGTGATCATCAAACCGGTGACGGTCAAGGCCCAGCCACACCTGTCCTTCGTCTACCGCTACAAGACCCGCGACATCATCAAGAACCTGCCCCTGACTGACGGCGTAGCGGCGATTGCCGGGCTGCTGCCGAGCTCGTTCAAGAATGCGCATTTGCTGGCGCTGAGTGACGAAGCTCAGCTCGAATACAGCAAAAAGGGCAAGTCTTCGCTGTTCAAGAGCAAAGCTCAGCAATTGCGCGAGGCGCCGTCCGCCGAGCACAACCGCGAGAAAAACCGCTTTCTTGAGTTGAGCCGGCCATTTCTCCAAGACCTCGGCGTGACCAATGCCCAGCACGAGCTGATCCCGGCGATGTCGCGCAAGTGGAAGCAGATCAACAAGTTCATTGAAGTCTTCAGCCACGCCCTGACCTCGTCACCGCTGGCGCTGGACAAGCCGGTGCGGGTGGCGGATTTCGGTTCGGGCAAGGGCTATCTGACGTTCGCGATCCACGATTACCTGCGAAACACCTTAAAGGCCGAAGGCGAAGTCACCGGCGTTGAACTGCGCGAGGAGATGGTCAACCTGTGCAACACCGCAGCGGCGAAACTCGAGCATCCGGGGCTGGTGTTCAAGTGCGGCGACGTGCGCAGCGTCGCGCCAAGCGAGCTGGACGTGATGATCGCCCTGCATGCCTGCGACATCGCCACCGATTACGCGATCCACACCGGCATTCGCTCGGGCGCGTCGATCATCATGTGCTCGCCGTGCTGCCACAAGCAGATCCGCCTGCAGATCCAGAGCCCGGCGCTGCTCAAACCGATGCTGCAATACGGTTTGCACCTTGGCCAGCAGGCGGAAATGGTCACCGACAGCCTGCGTGCGCTATTCCTTGAAGCCTGCGGTTACGAGACCAAAGTGTTCGAGTTCATCTCGCTGGAACACACCAACAAGAACAAGATGATCCTGGCGGTGAAACGCGCCGAGCCGGTGAACCCGGCGCAGTTGTTGCTGAAGATTCAGGAGTTGAAAGACTTCTACCACATCAGCGAACACTGCCTGGAAACCCTGCTGCGCGCCGACGGCTACCTGGCCTGACGCGAAACCTGTGGGAGCCTGCTCGCGAAAGCGGACTGACAGTCGACGATAATGCTGGCTGTTACGACCCCTTCGCGAGCAGGCTCGCTCCCACTGGGGCTCTCACTGCGGTCTTGCGCCCAAGCATGACCGTGGCAATCACGCCGCAGGCAAACACCCAAGTGACCGGCTCGACGTGTTCGCCGAAGAACAGCGCCGAAAAGGCGATGGTGAAGAATATCTGCAACAGTTGAATCTGACTGACCCGGGCGATGCCGCCCATGGCCAGCCCGGCGTACCAGGCGAAAAATCCGAGAAACTGCGAAAACAGTGCAACGTAACCAAACGCCCACCAGGCCTTGGTCGACACCGCGCCCTGATGTTGCAGGGCCAAATACAACACCGGCCCGATCAACAGCGGCGTCGACAGCACCAGCGCCCAGCAGATCACCTGCCAGCCGCCCATTTCTTTGGCCAAGCGGCCGCCCTCGGCGTAACCCAGCCCACCGACAGCAATCGCCCCGAGCATTAGCAAATCCCCGGCCTGAATGCTGCCCGCCCCGGTGTACAAGGCATAACCGAGCACCAACGCACTGCCCAACGCGGCGCAAGCCCAGAAGGCTTTCGACGGGCGCTCATGGGACAGCCACGCCGCGTACAGCGCCACGCACAGCGGTTGCAAACCATTGACCAGCGCACCGTGGGACGCCGGCAACGTTTGCATGGCCCACGCCGACAACACCGGAAAGCCCAGAATCACCCCGGCGATCACCAGACTCAGGCCTTTGACTTGCTGCCAGCTCGGCCACTTCTCGCGACGCCACAACAGCAACAGCGCCGCCGGGATCGCCGCGAACAGCGCCCGCCCCAAGCCGTTGAGCAGCGGATGCAGTTCCTGCACCACGATGCGGGTGAAGGGCAGGGTCAGGCTGAAAATCACCACACCGAGCAGGCCGAGGGCCATGCCGGTGTTTTCGCGCGAGGACATGAGAGGGACCGGATTTGAAGGTGGCTGGAAGTCCTCCATCTAGCCATAAACCGCACGCTTCAGGCTGTTACAGACAGACACAAATTGAGACGTACAGTTTGCCGACGCCATCGCGAGCAGGCTCACTCCTACAGGGGAACGCATTCCAGATGTAGGAGTGAGCCTGCTCGCGATGAACGATGACTCGGTCTACCTTGAATACTCCCAGACCTTTCCCGCAGGAGACCTCCCCATGCCCGCCAAAAAAATCCTCATGCTGGTCGGCGATTACGTCGAAGACTACGAAGTGATGGTGCCGTTCCAGGCCCTGCAAATGATCGGTCACAGCGTGCATGCCGTGTGCCCGGACAAAGCCGCCGGGCAAACCGTGCGCACCGCGATTCATGATTTCGAAGGCGATCAGACCTACAGCGAAAAACCCGGTCATCTGTTTGCCCTGAATTTCGACTTCGCCAAGGTCAGCGAAGCCGATTACGACGCGCTGCTGATCCCTGGCGGGCGTGCGCCGGAGTATCTGCGGCTGAACGAGAAAGTCCTTGAACTGGTGCGCGCCTTCGACAACGCCGGCAAACCGATCGCCGCGGTCTGCCACGGTGCGCAACTGCTGGCGGCGGCGGGCGTGCTCGAAGGACGCGAATGCAGCGCGTACCCGGCCTGTGCACCGGAAGTGCGCTTGGCCGGCGGTACCTACATCGACATCGCCGTCACCGACGGTCATGTGCAGGGCAATCTGGCCACGGCACCGGCATGGCCGGCCCACCCGAACTGGCTGGCCGGGTTCCTCGGGTTGCTCGGCACGCAAATCATTTTGTAGTGAGCGGTCATGCCCGTTCGCGAGCAGGCTCGCCCCCACAGGGAATGTGTTCCGGTGTGTGAGCCAGCTTGCTGGCGGTGGCGCTGCAACAGGCGACAGATAGCCCGCGCTGGTCTTTACTCTGAAGCGCACTCTGCCTAAATCGCCAAGGAGCAATACGCATGTCCGGATGGTACGAAGTCAGCAAGAGCAGCAACGGCCAGTTCAGGTTCGTGCTCAAAGCAGCGAATGCCGAAACGATTCTGACCAGCGAGCTGTACACCACGCGCGCCGGCGCCGACGGAGGCATCGCCGCCGTGCAGAGCAACAGCGCGGTGGACGAGCGCTACGAGAAAAAGTCGACCAAGGACGGCCATCCCTATTTCAATCTGAAAGCGGCCAATCACCAGGTCATCGGCAGCAGCGAGGCCTACTCCTCGGATGCCGCCTGCGACAAAGGTATCGCCAGTGTCAAAAGCAACGGCGCGACCAAGGTGATCAAGGACAAGACCGTGCCTGTCCTCTGAATACACCTGCCCTCCACAGATGGCTGCATTCCAAATGTGCGAGCGAGCCTGCTCGCGATGAGGCCATCAGCTTTGATAGAGATGTCGACCGACAGACCGCTATCGCGAGCAGGCTCACTCCTACAGGGGGCTTTGTGGTGCCAGTGAGGTCAGCGCAGGGTGTCCAGAATCGCCTGCAACTGTTCGCACCCAGCCGCACTGAGCGGGAACACCGGCAAGCGTGGATCGCCCGATTCCAGCCCGGTCTGGCGCAAGCCGGCCTTGATCGTCGCTGGCAAGCCACCCTTGAGGATGAACTCGAGCAACGGCAACTGGCGATAAAACAGCGCCCGGGCGCGATCCAGATCGCCGGCCAGCGCGGCTTCGTACAAATCAAGGTTCAATTGCGGGATCAGGTTCGGTGCCGCGGTGCACCAGCCTTTCGCCCCGGCCGCGAAGGCTTCCAGCGCCAGCGGGTTGCTGCCGTTGTAAAACGGTACCTGGCCTTCGCCGAGCAAGTACAGCTTGTGCATGCGCTGGATATCGCCGGTGCTTTCCTTGACCATGGTGACGTTTTCCACGCCATTGACGATGCTCAGGATCAGTTCAACCGACATGTCGGTGCCGCTGGTGGCCGGGTTGTTGTAGAGCATGATCGGCACGCCGATACTTTCGCCAATCGCACGGTAGTGAGCGAGAATTTCCGCTTCGCTGAGTTTCCAGTACGAGGCCGGCAGCACCATCACCACATCGGCGCCGTGGGTTTCGGCGAAACGTGCGCGGCGTACCGCATTGGCGGTGGTCAGGTCGGAGACGCTGACCACGGTCGGCACTCGCTTGGCGACATGCCTGATACTGAATTCGGCGACCTGATCCCACTCCGCATCGCTAAGGTAGGCGCCTTCACCGGTGCTGCCCAGCGGGGCGATGGCGTGGACGCCGCTGTCGATCAGACGATCGATGGACTGGCCGAGCGCCGGCAGGTCCAGCCCTTCGCCGCCAGCGCCGAACGAGGTGATGGTGTAGCCGATGATGCCGTGAATGGTCGACATATGTGTCTCTCCGTAAAAGGGTTCAGTTCAGGCAATCGGCGTGTTGGCGCAGGTTCTGCCGAGCGTAGTAGTTGAAAGCGGCGGCGTGACGTTTCGGTTTTGATACCCAGTCATGGGCTTCGCGGCCCAGTTCAGGAATGATCGGCTTGATCGTCCCGGCGGCCATTGCCAGCAATTGCAGTTTCGCCGCACGTTCGATCAATTGTGCGATGACGCAGGCTTCTTCGATCGTCGCGCCGGTCGACAACTGGCCGTGGTGCGAAAGCAGGATGGCGCGTTTATCGCCGAGCGCGCTGGCAATCAGTTCGCCTTCTTCGTTACCCACCGGCACGCCCGGCCAGCCTTCGAGAAATGCACAATCGTCGTACAGCGGACACAGGTCCATGTGGGAAATCTGCAACGGCACCTCCAGCATCGACAGCGCGGCAACGTGGGTCGGGTGCGTGTGAATGATGCAGTTCACATCCGGGCGGGCGCGGTACACCCAACTGTGGAAGCGGTTGGCCGGGTTGGCCATGCCGTGCCCTTCGAGCACCTCCAGATCTTCATTGACCAGCAACAGATTGCTGGCGGTGATTTCATCGAATCCCAGGCCCAGTTGCTGAGTGTAATAGGTGCCAGGCTGCGGGCCACGGGCAGTGATTTGTCCGGCCAGACCTGAGTCATGACCGTTTTCGAAAAGAATTCGGCAGGTCAGGGCCAGCTTTTGCCGGTCCGTCCACGTATTATCCGCCAGGCTTTTTTGCATCTGGGACAGCGCTTGCTGCACCAGTTGCGCTTTAGGTAATGCTAAGGTCTTGGCCATGTGTGTGTCCTTTGGGTGAGAGCAAATGACACCAGAGAGGCTATATAACACAAAGTGTCATTGGCAAGCACGAATCGTCGCTTCCTTGCTGGAATAATCGTTGCGCATGTCTATCCGATTGAAATTGTTGCGAAAAAAACTTGGCGTAACCCTTGAGGCATTGGCCGAAAAATCCGGCATGACCAAGAGCTACCTGTCGAAAGTCGAGCGCGGTCTCAATACGCCGTCGATTGCCGCTGCGTTGAAACTGGCCAAGGCATTGAATGTAAAAGTCGAGGAGCTGTTCTCCGAAGACAACGTCAGCCTCGACAGCTACAGCCTGGTGCGCAGCCACGAGCGCCAGTCACTGGCGGCCAACGACCAGAGCCCCGGTTATGCGGTGCTGGCGCATCAGGTCAGCGAGCGCAGCCTGTTGCCGTTCATCATCTACCCGCCCGGCGAGTTCACTGACAAGAGCTTCAAGGAACATCTGGGCGAAGAGTTTCTGTTCGTCCACGAAGGGCAGGTGGAAGTAGATTTCATGAACGAAAAAGTTCTGCTCGAGCGCGGCGATGCGCTGCATTTCAACGCGCAGAAACCGCATCGGATCAGGTCGGTCGGGGAAGTGCAGGCGCAGTTGCTGGTGGTGGTGCACAGCGCCGAGGAATGAGATGCCTGGGCTGAAGCCATCGCGAGCAGGCTCACTCCTACAGTTGAAATGCGATCCCCTGTGGGAGCGAGCCTGCTCGCGAAAGCGCCAGAGGCCGCGCCGCTAAACCTCGACCGGCACCGACAACTTCGGATTGCCCATTGCATGACTCTTGGCATCGAAGAACCGCAACTCGACCCCGGTGCCGTCGAACACCTTGCTGTAATGGCGCTTCTGATGCTGGATGAACGGCGCACTGCGCGGATAGATCGAGATCGCCACGCTCGCCGGTTTGGCCAGGCGCAGCGCGCGGGCGATGTGCGCATCCTGCTCACCCAAGGCATGGCCGAAGATGCACAGGCTGCCGCCGTGGCCCAATAACTGCTGATAACAGAACGACAGGTAATCCGAGCTGCGGATGGTCTTGAGCTTGTCCGCGCTCGGGCCTTCGCTGACGAACAGCGGCACGTCATCGAGGGTTTTCAAAGTGTTGTTGATGGCGAAACTGCCGAGCAGCGTGCCCTCGGTCGATGTCAGCTTGCGCGCCGTGCCGTCCTGGTTACGCACCAGATGCAGACCACCGTGCAAGTACAGCAGACGCGGTTTGTCGGTGGCGCTTTCGCTCAGGTCGAAACTGGCGTTCGGGCCGTTGAACAGATCGTCGATCACTGCGCTGTTGTGTTGCAGCGCCCAGTAGTTGAGCAAATCGTAATTGGTGGTGAACACCGTGCGATAGCGTGCCAGTTCTTCATTGAGCGTCGCCAGCGTTGACGGCTGCACCAGCCGCCACGGGATGTGCATGGCGTGCACGGTGTTGATCAGCGCTTCCTTGATCGCGTAGTAGCGATTGCGCGGCGCCGCCGAGCTGACGGCCAGTGCCTTGTTGACCCGGCTGGTGGTTTTCAGTGCGCCGAGTACCTGCTCGAAACTGCGCGTTTGCAGCGCATCGAACACCGCCAGCTCCGAGGCGCTCAGGGGTTTTTCTTCCACGGTGCGGGCGTTTTCGAACAGCGAGTCGTAGCCGAAGTCGTCCCATACCGCGCGGCTGGCGCCGTTGCCCACCAGCAAACCGTTGAAATCGGTCGCGGCGCGCAGGGCGTTCCAGTCTTCGAGGGTGGCGTCGACATTCAGAAAATCAGTCATTGCGCAGGCGTCTCAAAACAAAGGGGCAGATGGGCGGCGACTTTATCACGAGCGGGCATTGAGCCAGATCAACATCCGTCGTGACCGATCGTTCGATCCTGTGTGCATCCGCCGGAGCGCAGTGCTCGAACCGGCCCAGTCAGGAGACACACGATGAGCAGCACCTTCTTCATTCCGGCGGTCAACATCATGGGCAGCGGCTGCCTCGACGAAGCCATGGTCGCCATCCGCAACTACGCTTTTCGCAAGGCGTTGATCGTCACCGACAGCGGTCTGGCCAAGGCCGGCGTTGCGACTAGGGTGGCGGAGAAACTGGCGATGCAGGACATCGACTCGGTGATTTTCGACGGCGCCAAACCCAACCCGAGCATCGCCAACGTCGAGGCCGGGCTGGCGCTGTTGCAGGCCAGCGACTGCGATTTCATCGTCTCGCTTGGCGGTGGGTCGCCCCACGACTGCGCCAAAGGCATCGCCCTCTGCGCGACCAATGGCGGGCACATTCGCGACTACGAAGGCGTCGATCAATCGGCAAAGCCGCAGCTGCCGCTGGTCGCGATCAACTCCACCGCCGGCACCGCCAGTGAAATGACCCGGTTCTGCGTCATCACTGACGAATCGCGCCACGTGAAAATGGCCATCGTCGATCGCAACGTCACGCCGCTGCTGTCGGTGAACGACCCGCAACTGATGGTCGCCATGCCCAAAGGCCTGACCGCGGCAACCGGCATGGACGCGCTGACCCACGCCATCGAAGCTTATGTCTCGACCGCCGCCAATCCGATCACCGATGCCTGCGCGCTCAAGGCCATGAGCCTGATCAGCAACAACCTGCGCCTGGCCGTGCGCGATGGCAACGACCTCGCCGCACGGGAAAACATGGCTTACGCGCAGTTCCTCGCCGGCATGGCCTTCAACAATGCTTCGCTGGGTTTCGTCCATGCCATGGCGCACCAGTTGGGCGGCTTCTATGACTTGCCGCACGGCGTGTGCAATGCGGTGTTGCTGCCGCATGTGCAGGCGTTCAATGCGCAAGTGTGTGCTGAGCGACTGAGAGACGTCGCCCATGCGATGGGGGCAGACATTCGTGGATTCAGCGCGGAAGAGGGCGCGCAGGCCGCGATCAACGCAATCCGCAGTCTGGCCAGGGACGTCGAAATTCCCGGCGGCCTGCGCGAGCTGGGCGCCAAACTCAGCGACATTCCGCTGCTCGCCGCCAACGCCTTGAAGGACGCTTGCGGATTGACCAATCCACGGGCGGCGGATCAGCGCCAGATCGAGGAGATCTTTCGCAACGCGTTTTGAAAAGCGAGACTGGGCAAATGAATGTGAGCGTCAGGATGTGCCATTGGCGCTCACGGTAAACGTGCGAACACGGCCCCAGTCTGAAACCTTCCCGCCGATGTTATGCACCGCCGATGTTCGGTATTGTCCGGCAGCCAGCGGTTGAATGACCTGGGTATGCCAGAGCCCATCGCTGTCGACATCGGCTCTGGCAATCTCCAGGCCGGTGTCCAGGTTGAAAATACTGACGAAGCCTGCGGCCTGCGTAACATCTCCGGAAAACTCCGGAACCGCATCTGCGGGTTCGCCCTCTCTCGGTTCGAATACGACCGGGGCGTCGATATCGGGCCGCAGCCTTACGTTGTATTTGCGCACCTCACTCCAATCTGACGTGACCCCGTCGAATGTCTGACGGGCCTGAATCCCATGCAGTCCCTGCGGCTGGGCGCCGTTGATGGTAAAAGCCCAGCGACCATTTGCGCTGACCTGCCCGCTACCGAGTGTATAAGTGTGGGCGCTGTCGCAGACCTGCACCAGAGCGTCTGGAATGCCACTGCCGAGCATAAGCGTTACAGGCCCTGTGTTGCTGCCCTCTTCAGGGAAGGTGATGGTTGGCGCCAGTACAGGCTGCGTGATTTGCTCGTCGCGAGTGCTCATCATTCTTCTCGTTGCAGGCTGATTTGAACCGAGAGGTTGCCATTAGCTGCTTTATTTCGGACCTGTAAAAACTAACAGTCTTTTAGCTCTTTTCGTTTACCTGATAATCGCCTCTTCTTCTAAAAAACTGTCATTTATGTCAGTTGTTTCGT
The DNA here is from genome assembly GCF_051132135.1 of Pseudomonas sp. R1-1. Taxonomy (NCBI): domain Bacteria; kingdom Pseudomonadati; phylum Pseudomonadota; class Gammaproteobacteria; order Pseudomonadales; family Pseudomonadaceae; genus Pseudomonas; species Pseudomonas sp. R1-1. The sequence continues at coordinate 4,716,380 of NZ_CP071663.1, read as the reverse complement.
GTGTGTGCTTCGGGTCGAATGTTTTGACAGCAGGAGCGACTCCGACCTCTCGAGGAGCACATGAACATGCCGAAAGTCCACGCGTCTGCAGCACAGTCAGCCGGTGAGCTGGACCAGACTTTTGCCCTGTCAGGTATTCAACAACTGCAGTTTCCCGGCATGCGCAAAACCATCGGCGAGAGTGTCGCCGTGTTGCCTTCGGGGCGGATCATGGTCAGTGCAACGGTCATCGATGCAGCCGGTGCATCGCATTATGGTCTCGCGCAATTGCTGGCGGACGGTGATCTCGATAACGCTTTTGGCGTAGACGGATACCTTCACGGTCAGTTTGCTGCGGGTCGATCCTCACATGGCGGGACGCTGGTGGTCGAGGCGAGCGGCGCCTTCTGGATGAGCGCGGCGCTTGCAGATACGTCCGGCAAGCTCCAGCAAATCATCGCGCGATTCAAACCGGACGGTACGCTCGATGCCGAGTTTGGCACTGATCAATCGGGTTATCGAATCGTCCCGATGCGGATTCCCGCACTGAGCAACGCCACTGGTGGGCATTTGACATTGGCGCAGTCCGACCCAGCGAAAGCGACGGCCGACAGATTGCTTTTCAGTACTTCCAAAGGGGGCAGCGGACTGCTGGCGCGCTTCTTCCTGAATGGCGAGGATGACGGCGATTTTGCTGAGCATGGCTGGATTCGCCTGACAATGCCCGATTTGTCGATCACCGTGCACGGGGTGACACAGCCGCGTGACGGGCGAATTTTTGTCTACGGCAAAACTGAAGTGACCAACCAAGGGTTGGTCATGGCGTTCGATAGCGCTGGAGCGGTTGCCACAACATTCGGCCAGAACGGTATTTTGTTGCTGAATTTGCGCCATGCCGGGGCATCACTCGAAAGCACAGTGAACCACATCGTTGTGCAATCGGCGCAGCGCCTGTTGCTGATCGGATATGCAGTCGGGTCGTCTGCGGGGGAGAAACGTCAGCACGCGTTCATCAGTGGAATCTTGAAAAATGGCGAATTTGACCTCGACTTCAACGCCGGTGTACCGGTCATCACCGCGGCAACCGACGCACTGGACCTGCGTAGCTGGAGAGCGGGTTTTGCGCTGGACGATAACGACGGCAAGCGAATCGTCACGGTCGGACAGACCTCGCACGGCGAACGGCGCTTGCTGACCGGAGGCTTCCTGATCGACGGCGCCGTGGACCCGGCGTTCGACGTCGAAGGCACTGCCCGGATCGAATGGACGGCGCAGGCGGCCTGTCTGCAGGATTCTTCGGTGCTGGTGCTGGGGCACAAGGACGGTGCGGCTTATGTGGTGCGATTGTTGACCGCTGCGGATGGCTGACGGCAGGGCAATTATGCGATGGACGTGACTGGATTCGGGCTATCCTGCCGACCCGGACGAACCCCAGTCATGTTGCAAGACAGCCTGATTTGAAGTGAATTGCTCACACTGGCTGGTTGATCACGCATCGAACGGGTTGAAACGACTGCTGGGGAAGGGGATAGTGCGCGGCTGAAACGTGATCAAGGAGGGGAGTGACATTGACGTCGGCAAGAATCGCATGTGTGGCATTGTACGCAGCGTTGATGGCAGGACAGGCCATTGCCCAGTGCGGGCCACCCAACCTTTCCGGTGATCTTGATTTCGCTGTGTGCAAGGACTGGCCAGCTTATCCGGGGCAGTCCATCAGTGCCGAAGCCACGTTCGAGCGCGCAGCCGGCTCTGATGTGGGGACGAGCGGCTTTTATGATCTCGACCTGTCTATTGCGCAGGACGGGCAAGCCGGGCCGATCGCCATCCTGCATCAGGACAGCGCCTTTGAATCAAACGGCGTCGCGTTGTCTGAGCTGACGCTGGATACCGCCCGTTATGCGGTCGCTCCCGAAGTGCGCGCCTTTGGCGTTCGTACCCGTTTTACCAATAGCTCTCGACTCAATCCACTGGATGAGACTCAGCTCACCCTCTACATCAGAGAAGGTGAAACGCTGCGCCCCGTGCTGCAGCAATTACTGGTCTATCAATATGGCGGCGAGTGGGACGGTAGTTGCGAGGGCGAGCGCAGTGAGATCACCCGAACCGTAGAGATCGCCAAAACCAGCTCCCATGGCTACGCGGACCTTATCGTAAGAACCAGAGCAACAGGTACTTCGAGTGTGGGCAAGGGTGATGCTTGCAAGGATAAAATCACCGAGTCCAAACCCGTTTCGACAACCTTGCGGTACAACGGCAAATCTTACGTTCTGCCACAAGGTTTCAAAGCGCTTTAACCGGCCTGTATTCACACGACTGTTATCAAGGAAGAACCATGCTCCCGCCCACCAGACTGCTGATTGCCGTTGGTTTTCTCGCCTGTGCCTTCCAGGCCCAGGCCGCGTGCGACATCAAGGCCTTCGACGGCAAATCCCTGTCACGCTGCAAGGTCTGGCCGGCGGTGCAGAACCAGGCGATCGCGGTGACCTCAACGTATCTGGCCGACCCTGGTGACGATGAGGCCGGTGTGTTCGATCTGGATCTGGCAATCGTCGATGCGAGCAGCGCCAAACCCATCGCCACCTACCGTAAACCGGGGGCGTACAACTCTGATGCCGTGCGCTTTGACGACCTGCGTATCGACACGGCGCGTTATCGACTGGCGCCGGAGACTCGGGCTTTTGGCCTGCGCTCGCGGTTTTCGCACAGCTCCCAGGCCAACCCCTACGAAAAAACCGATCTGGCCCTGTATGTGCGCGAAGGCAATGCGCTGCGCCCGGTGCTGGAGGGGTTGGTGATTGCCAAGAGCAACGGTGAGTTTGTGGATTGCGAAGGCTACGAGAAAACGATTCGCCGCAGCGTCGAAATCGGCCCCACCAGCCACCATGGTCTGGCCGACCTCATCGTCACCACCCGTGGCAGCAAGACGAAAAACACCCGGTCAGGTCAGCAATGTGTGTCCAACATGACCCAACTGAAACAGACCCGAATCACCCTGACTTACGACGGCGAGCAATATGTCGTTCCCGAAGAATTCAGGGGTTATTGATTCATCCGCTGTAACCGCTGGCGACCTTGCGACACTCGCCGGCATGGGTTTTCACGCCAAGCCGTGATCTCGCCCAAGCGGCTGATATAGACTGGCCGCCACGTGTTCTGGCGCTTGCAGGTTCCCCATGACTCCATCGTTGCTTATGGCCGTGCTGGCCTCGGGTTTCATCTACGGCATCACCCCAGGGCCCGGCGTGCTGGCGGTGTTCGGCATCGGTGCGGCGCATGGGCGGCGGGCCGGGGCGGATTTTTTGTGTGGGCATTTGCTCGGTGATGTGGTCTGGTGCAGCACGGCGTTGATCGCGATTGTCGGCGCCCGTGAAATCGGCAGCACGGCGTTCGATGTGCTCGGTGTGCTCAGCGCGCTCTATCTGTTCTGGCTCGGCTGGCGTGCGGTGCGTGCCCAACGGCGCAACGGCGACGAAGCGCAAGGCGCCGCGCGACAGCCGTTCTGGCACGGCATTGTCTTCGGTCTGACCAATCCCAAGGCCTACCCGGTGGCCGTAGCGACGTTCACGGCGCTGCTGTCGAGCCGCGCCGAACTACTCAACTGGTCGATGCTGCCGGCGCTGATCGCCCTGAGTTTCGTTGGCGGCGCGCTGGCTTACGCGATTCTGGTGGGCGTTGTCGGCGCCCATCGCGTGCGCAAGGTTTATCAGCGTCACGAACTGTTGATCACTCGCCTGTGCGGCGTGATGTTCATCGGTTTCGCCATCAACGCGCTGATGCATGCGCTGCCGGGTTTGCTGCCGAACAAGGGTTGATGCTGGACTTGCTCGACGCGCCGTTCGTCGCGCCTGGGCCAGGTTTTCTAAACCTTTAAGCGTTAAAACATTCCTAACTGAGGCGGACGATTTTCCGCCGCGAGCATTTAAGCAGCGGGCGAATCATGGCCCGCTTGAATATTCATTGAAGGAGGGCGCGACCATGAGCCGGATGGCCACCCGTTTACGTAACGCCAGTTTTGCAACGCTGCTGGGCCTGTGCGCCAGCAGTGCGTTCGCCCAGTCGCCTGCCGAATTCATCAACGATGCTTCCGCCAAGGGCATGGCCGACATCGAAGCCAGCCGTCAGGCCCACGGCAAGACCGAATCCAAAGAGGTCAAGGATTACACTATCGTCGTCATCAACGACCGCACCACGGCCAACCAGCATTTGGCGAAAATCGCCAAGAAACTCGACTTGCCCGTTGCACCCCGCGAGGAGCTCGCCGACAAGGCCAAGGAATTGATGCCGGAAGTGAAGGACGGCGCGACCTTCGATCAGGCCTACGCGGCCAGTCAGGTCAAAGCCACCGAAGAAGCCATCACCCAGATCGAGCAACAGGCACAGACCACCGACGTGCCGGAAATCAAAGCGTTTGCCGATGAGACTTTGCCGAAACTGCAAAGCCATCTGGAGAAGGCCCGCGCGTTGCAGGCCAGTCGCTAAATCTCACGCTGATCCCGGCATCACCGAAACCTTTGCAGCGCCTGCTTGATGCAGGCACTGTCGAAGGTTTTTTTACGCCTGCGACGCGCCCCCTGTGGGAGCGAGCCTGCTCGCGAATGCGGTGTTTCAGTCAATCATGTATTGCCTGAAAATCCGTCTTCGCGAGCAGGCTCGCTTTCAAAGGTTTCTGCGGCGGTGAGTGCTCAGCACTCATTCAAATCCTGCTTTGGCTTGCTCTTGTCACCGAGCCCCTCAAGCTCGAACACCTGGTTTTCGCCCAGCGAGCGATAGTGCTTACGCAATTCCTCCAGTTGCTTGAGGTCCAGCGCTTCCAGCCCGAGCATCGCGTTCTGCGCTTCCTTGTTGACCCGCAACAACTCATCAAGCTTGAGATGCAGAATGTCGGTGTCACGGTTTTGCGTGTTCTGAATCAGGAAAACCATCAGGAACGTAATGATTGTGGTCGAGGTATTGATGATCAATTGCCAGGTGTCGTTGTAACCAAAGATCGGACCGCTCAAACCCCATAATCCGATCAGGATCAACGCGCCCATGAACGTCTTCGGGCTACCGGCCCACAGGGCCAGTTTCTGGGCGATTTTTGCGAATTTCATGACAGCGTTCCTTTTCAGCGAGCTTGAAATTGAGACAGTCGCTGCGCTTGGAAAATTCTAATTACAATTCGACTCTGAACACTGGACGTTGGTAGGGAAGGCAGGTGCTTCGGATCGCGGTATGGTGACCCACCGCTGAACCGCCCCGACAGGAGAACGCAATGACCTGGTCTGCCAAGCAATACGTCGCTTTCGAAGATGAACGCACCCGCCCGGCCCGTGATTTGCTGGCGGCGATTCCCACGGCTGATGCGCGAACCGTGGTCGATATCGGTTGCGGTCCCGGTAACTCCACGGAGTTGCTGGTGCAGCGGTTTCCCGCGGCAAGGGTCAGTGGACTCGACAGCTCGGCGGACATGATCGATGCAGCACGCCAGCGCTTGCCGCAGTTGCAGTTCGATGTTGCCGAGATTGATCAATGGGCGGATGCAGGTCCGTTCGATGTGATCTTCGCCAACGCCGTACTGCAGTGGGTGCCGAATCACGCGACGTTGCTGCCAGCACTGGCAAGCAAGCTTTCAGCGGGTGGCAGTCTGGCGATCCAGATGCCCGATAACCTCAACGAACCCTCACACCGACTGATGCGCGAAGTCGCCGCCAATGGCCCGTGGGCGAGCAAACTCGCTGGCGCGGCCGGGCAGCGCACCGACATGGCCAGTGCCAGCGAGTACTTTTCAATGCTGCGTCCGTACTGTGCGCGGGTGGATGTATGGCGTACAACTTATCACCATCAGTTGTCTGGCGGGGCGGCCGGCGTCGTGGAGTGGTTCAAGGGGAGCGGGTTGATTCCGTTTCTGAGCCCGTTGACCGAAGAGGAACGGACGCAGTATCTGCAGCAATATCTGGCAGCGGTTGAAGAGGCTTATCCAGCGTTGGCTGACGGCTCGGTGCTGTTGCCGTTTCCGCGGTTGTTTATTGTAGCGACGCGCTGAAAAACCCCCTCAGCAGGCTCGCTTTTATGTCCCGCACGCAGGCTCAGTTTGCTGGCCAGTAAAGTCTGTCGATTCAACGAAGGAGGGCGACGTTGCTATCGATCCTGCCCTGGATGATTTGCAAAGTCTGTGGGGTTATCTCGTTCGGAAGCAGCTCGGCAGCGATTACCGAGAACCGGCTGGCAACGGCGCATATTCGATCTATCACATCCTCCGCTTTATCGATTGCTAGTTCCGCTTCCTGCGAAAGCCTCAGCATCTCTTTGCGGCCAATTTCCAAAGCTTCACCCATGACGTCCATTTGGTGATAACCGCCAGGCCCTTCGCAAAAGGTCACGTCGAATGCAGGCGACAACTTCCACTCGCCGGCAGACGACATGAGATAGGCAAAATTCTTTGGATGATCATCCCGGTTGTTGAACGCGACGTTGAAAACCGCTCGTTCGAAGGCCAGCGCTTTCTCGCGCACGTCATTAGTGCAGTGATGGGTAGCGCGGATAAAGTTCACGTAATCCAATGCGCCGGGGGATCGAAAGTCGGCTCCCGTCAAGGCTGCGAGGCTCTGCATGGGGATGCGCAGAGCGTCTTGCCGGTCGAAGCGTCTGCTGGCGAAAGCGGCCATTCCATCAGGCAGGCGGAAGTGCTGGCTGTCGGGCGTCTCGATGCCGCACAAACGCAGGCATTCTGAATAGGCCATTTCGACTGCGCAGACTTCCGGATGCTCGCCGTGACCTGGGAATTTCACCAGCCAGGCTTCGAATCCAGAGACCGTCGCCGTGGTAAATGTCCTGGTTTCGCGATCCCGATAGATCAACGCCTTGGGCCTGGCACCTTGCGGCGAGCCACCCACCAACAATAATTTCTGCAGCAACTGGGCACCGTCGCCGTCGAGCACTTCGCGTACTTCAGCCGCCAGCAGCTCAATCGAGCCATGGGTGGCCGGTACCATTAACTCAGGAGCGACAGGCTCGAACGACATGGCGCCCATCGCGTTCGCGCCGACATAGGCCAAACGCTCCAGGGGGCCGATGCGTGCGGCGTTGAGGCCGCGACGTTTGAACAAGCGATCCATCAGAAGCATGCCCCAACCATCCGGCAAAGCGTCATAGACCGGGCCGGGAAGACCCATTTGATGCGATGGAAAATCTCGCCTTAGCTTCCCACCCGCTAACGGCAGGCGAAGAGAGGACAGTTCCAGGCCTTTTTTCTGCGCTTCATCGCTGTACTCAAACACGATCAACGGGCGTCCGGTCAGAGCTGTTGTGGAAACAAGCGAGCCCCAAAGCCAGCGCTCACCCCAACCCTCGTAATAAACGTTCACTTTTTCAAGCATTGTCAGGTTTCCTTTTGATGCGCTGACGCTTGGCGCTGTTTTCGTAGCGCAGGATATCGTCCAGGGTTTCGAGCTTCGGCTGGAACAAGTCTTCGAGTTCTTTACCTCGGCCAAGCACCATCGCAACGCGCACCAGATTCTCGAACCCGACGTTGCGTCCAGACTCCAGATTGGACACGGTGTTGATTCCGATACCAGCCCGTGCGGCGACATCAGCCTGGGTCATTTCCAGAGCGAGCCGTTCTGTACGAAGCCGATTGCACAGGCGTTTGACGATTTCGGCGGGCGTGCTGAGATTAAGCTCCAGCATGGCAAGGTCTCTTGAAGAAGTCTGGTTTCTGAGTGTAGCGTAAATCCGTTTTAACGGATGTTATCCGCTAAATGTCGTTATAAAACACTAGATAATGGATTTATGAGGGGCAGGATGTTTCGACCAAGATCCAATGGATACTCTTGAAATTGTCTTTTCATCAAATCCCGCACACAAAAAAACCGGCCCTGTAGGCCGGTTTCTTCATTCGTGCGTCCCCCGTCAAAAAGCGTGGCGTGAGACCAAATTTGATTGGAGCGGGTAGAGGGAATCGAACCCTCATCTAAAGCTTGGGAAGCTTTCGTTCTACCACTAAACTATACCCGCTCAGAGCGGCTGACTTTGTACCAGACTCGGCCACGGATTTGAAGTTTTCTTTTCTTTCCAACGGCTTTTTTCGTAGAAGCCGGTCACTCGCGAGCAAGGGCTGCAACGGTACGACACGAATACTGCAGCCTTGCCCGCGACGACGCTGTTTCAAATAGCCAATGCATGTTGGTCCTGCACATACGAGTAACGCGTTCGACTGGTCTGGTGCGCCGGTTTCAGAAAGCCGAGCAGGGCGTTCTGGCTATCGCGGCACGCGGCTTTGTGTTCCATGTCGAGAAAGTGCCCGGTGGCTTGCAAGGTGGTGAACGTGCTTTGCACCACATGGTTGCCGAACAGGCGTGCGTCCTCGGCGGCGGTGTATTCGTCCCATTCGCCGTTCAGAAACAGCACCGGTACGTTGATCTTCTTCGCCGCGTTCAAGTAGCACTGGCGGTCGCTGTGCAGCACATCGTTGATGTGGAAATGCATCTGCCCGTATTCATGTTCGGCCAGGCTGCTGACGTGGCGGTAGTTGAAGCGCTTGAACAGCGACGGCAAATGTTTGCCGATGGTGTTGTTGACCAGATGGCCAACGCGGTCGCGATCCAGATTGCCGAGGTAATCGATGCCGCGCTCAAGGTAATCGAGCATGTGTGCGTTGATCACCGGCGAGAACGAGCTGATCACGGCTCTTTCGATGCGCCGTGGCTGTTGGGCGAGGGCGACCAGCGTCGCGGCACCGCCCCAGGAGAACGACAGCACGTGTTCGGCGGCGAAGTGGTCGATCAGCTCCAGCAGGATCTGCCCCTCGACTTCCTTGGTCAGATGTTTCTCATGGCGATTGTGGGCTTTGGAGCGACCGGCGTAGGGCTGGTCGTAGCAGACCACGTTGAACTGCGGATGCAGGTTTTTCACCGTCTGGGCAAACGACGCAGTTGTGGCCATCGAGCCGTTGACCAGGATGATGGTCTTTTCTGCGGCGTCTGCGCGATAGAACTCCGTGTAAACCCGATACTGACCCTGTATATCCAGCACAGCGATTTCTGGCCTCATGTCGTAAGACTCCTGGCAAGCAAGCGGATATGCGCGCAACGAAGATTGCACGAGCTTTGTGACAGGTAGGCATACGCCTGGAATTGGTTGGCCCATGTCGATCCGGTAAGGCAGGTCGACGGGTATTGTTATTGGCGGGCAGTCTGCCGGTTGCAGTGCAGCCTCGAGGGCTTGCGACCGACAAAAAGTTTCTTGGAAGTATGGGATGACTCATCGGTCACATTTCGGCCGACGACCTGATTCAAGCAGGGGAGTCTGGATCGTGCAAGTGCCGTTGGTAAATTGTTCGACAACTTCGGCTGAGCGGTCGCCAGCTTAGAACAAATGGATCTCTTCGGTGCGCAAAGCGCGGTACTCGCCTGGTTTTAGCGCGCTGTCCAGGGCCAGTTCGCCCATCGATTCGCGGTGCAGGCGCAGGACCTTGTTGTTGAAAAAACCAAACATGCGCTTCACCTGATGATAGCGGCCCTCGACGATGCTCAGCCGCGCCACACGTGGGCCGAGCAGTTGCAGATACGCCGGTTGGGTGGTCAGGTTTTCAAAGGCGAAATAGATGCCCTCGGCAAAGGTCGGCGCGTAGCGTGCGTCGATCTCTTGCTCGGTCTCGACGTAATAGACTTTTGGCAGCCTGGTTTGCGGTTGGGTCAGCCGACGCGACCAGGCGCCGTCATTGGTGATCAGCATCAGACCGGTGGTGTTGAAGTCCAGACGCCCGGCGATGTGCAGGTCGGCCTTGTCTGGTTCATCGAGCAGGTCGAGCACGGTCGGGTGTTGTGGATCACGGGTGGCGCTGACGCAGCCGGGCGGCTTGTGCAGCATGAAGTAGCGCGCCGGTTTACCGCTTTGCAGGACTTCGTCATCGACTTCGACGCGGCTGAATTCCAGCACCTCGCTGTGCGGGTCGCTGACGACTTTTCCGTCAACACGTACGCGCTTTTCCACCAGCAACAGGCGAACCTGCTGACGGTTGTAGCGGGGCAGGTTACTGAGGAAACGGTCGACGCGCATGGTCAGCATTCAACGGCTAAACGGCCGCGCATCTTACGGGATCGGGCGCCGGCCTGCTTGCAGTTGCGCTTCTACCTGCGCGCAACGTGGACACAGGCAGGACTGGTTGCGCAGCGCTGGCGGCAGCGCCTCAAGCACTGCCGGGTCGATCGTCACGCCGTAGCACCAGCATTCGCGGTCGGCAGTGCGCGGGTCGGCCAGGCTGCAGTCGTTGCGAGCGCCGCAGGCCGGGCAATGGTCGGGTTTGGCAATATCGTCAGGCATAAGTCGAGTGAGGCATTTCCACGCAGGTGCGGTTGCGGCCGGTTTGCTTGGCCCGGTACATCGCATGATCGGCCCGCGACAGCAGACTGTGCAAGGTGTCATCGCGTTGCACGGTGGTGGCGCCGATGCTGACGGTCAGATTCAGGCTGTGGCCGTTGTAGGCATATTCGTGTTGTTCGACGTGCTGGCGGATCTTCTCGGCAATTTTCTGACCGGTGTCGCCGTCGGTGTCCTTCAACAACACGATAAATTCCTCACCGCCCCAGCGGCAGACAATGTCGGCATGGCGCAGACAGCTTTGCAGATCACGGGCGAAGCCGAGCAACACCTGATCGCCAGCCATATGACCATGGGTGTCGTTCAACGCCTTGAAGTGATCGAGGTCGAGCAACAGCGCAGTCAGCGGTCGGGTCTCGCGCTGGGCTTCGTGTAACGCCTGCGCGGCGAGAATATCGAAGCCGCGGCGGTTGGGCAGACCGGTGAGGCTGTCGAGCGTCGCCAGAGCCTGGATTTTATTCTGGTAGCGTTTGATCACGCGGTTGAGCAGCGCCAGCACGATCAGGGTCACCAACAGGCAGATCAGCAGGTTGAGGTACAGCGACTGGCGGATTTCACTCAACGCGCCGTCTTCACGTTTATCAACGAACAGGTACCAGTTCAGCTCCGGAATAAACCGCACGTTGAGAAAATGCCCCTGCCCGTGAGTGGAATATTCATAACTGCCGCTGTGCGGTTTCGGCAACTGGCTGATCAAGCCCTTCATGCTGTCCAGCTCGCCGAGGCTCTGGCCGATGTGTGCACCTTGCGGTCCGCCCTCGGCGCCGGTGAGGACCAGGCGACCGAAGGTGTCGACGAAGTACACGCTGCGTTGATAGCGCTGTTGATACTTGTCGATCAGCTTGATCACTGCGTCGACCGTCAGCCCGACACCCGCCGCGCCGATGAACCGGTCGTGGTAGTCGTAAACCTTGTAGTTGATGAAAAACGTCAGGTTGTCCTTGTTGGCCAGATCCGGGTCGACGTTGATCTCGTACGGGTCTTTCATGTCGCGCACACGGAAGTACCAGGCGTCGCGCGGCTCGTCGACCTTGACCTGTTTGAGCACGCCCTTGGCGTGGTAGTAAGTGTGCGTGCTGTCGGAGACGAAAAACGCCGTGTAGGCGCCGTAATGGGTCATGACCTCGTCGAGGTAACGGGTCATCTGCTCCGGGTTCTGCTCACCGTTGACCACCCAGTCGCGCATGAACGTGTCGCGCGACATCATCGAAGAAATCAGGATCGGCCGGACCAGATCCTTCTGGATTTCCGAATAGACCGTGTCGGAGGTCAGTGGCAGTTCGGTGTTGACGATGTTGTCGCGGATCGACGCCCGCGAGGCGTAATAGCTCAGCAACGACGTGGCGAGGAAACCGGCGCCGAGCAGCGCGACCAGGGTCAGCACCAGTGAGCGTTGCGAGTACAGCGGTGAACGAAGCGGCATGGCAGATCCGTTGGCAGTGGCCCGATGGCAAGCATTTTAGTGGCATGGCCAGGAAAAGACTGCGGGATTTGTGCCGGAAAGGGCGGGGGATCTGACTCTGCGGGGTGTCAGTTAGATCGCAGGCCCTCATCCCAGCCCTCTCCCGGAGGGAGAGGGAGCTTGATTGTGGCGATTACCAGATCTGCGCTCGCCCTGGTATCAGGGAATGGCGACCATTTGAAAAGCACCTCGGTCAGTCCCCTCTCCTGGGGGAGTGTATGTACCGGAGACATGGTAGAGGGCCAGGGTGAGGACGACCTTTCGGATCAGTCCCTAGAAGCCAGATACCCCCGCCATCCGCCAAAATGACTGATATCCACCGCACCCTCCAACCCATACGCCTCACAGATAAACCCACTCTCCCAGCGCCCATCCGCCAGTTGCACCTTGCCCAACCCGAGCGGCGCCGGTATCCCGGTGAGAAACGAACCCAGTTCGCTGCTCGGCAAATCCCACACCTCGACGGCAATCGCCACACCGCCGTCCTTGACCCTGACCATGCCCGGTCGCAGTGGCGGGCCGCCAGCCAGTGCGAACAGTTGATAGTCCGGCGAGCTGAACGTGGTTTCGAGCAAGCGCCCGCCGCGCTGGGTCAGTTGCCAATTCAACGCCAGTCCTTGCAGGTGCGCGCCGCACACGACGATGCGCGCGCGATCATTGCGCGCCACGTTCGCCGGAACCGGCGAGGCCGGGTCTTGCTGACGCTGCAACGCATCCGCCACGCTCAACAGGTATTGGTCGGTGAACGCCCGGCCAAACAGCGTCACACCCCACGGCAATTCATTGGCCATGAACCCGCTCGGTACGGCGACGGCGGCGTAGTCGAGCAGGTTCATGAAGTTGGTGTAGTAACCCAGTTCGGAGTTGCGCAGCACCGGTTCGGCGTCGAGTTCGGCCAGTGTCACCGGGCGCCCGATTGTCGGGGTCAACACGCAGTCGAGTTCCTCCATTGCTTGATCGCAGAGGGCTTTGAGCGCCTGCAGCCGATACTGCGCGCGGAATGTCTGCACAGCGGTCACCGCTGGCGCCTTGGCCAGAACCGCGCGGATCACCGGCAGAACTGCTTGCGGATTCTGCTCCATGAGTTCACCGGCAACGCTGTAACGCTCGGCAACCCACGGCCCGTCATAGAGCAAACGCGCCGCTTCCAGGAACGGTGACAGGTCGAGTTCTACCGCTTCGCCACCCAGCGCCTTGAGCCGGTCGATGGCATCTTTGAACAACCGCGGCCCTTCGCTGCAACCGAAGAATTCGAGGTCCTGCGCGCGCGGTACGCCAAAGCGAAATGGCCGTGGCGCGCCGAACGCTGAGCCGTCATTCCACGCCGGGTTGCGGCGGCTGTATTCGTCACGCGGATCGAGTCTTGCGGTCAATGCCAGCAAATGACTGGCCTCACGCGCCGTTGCGGTAAAGGTGGTGACACAGTCCAGCGTGCGGCACGCCGGCAGCACGCCGGCCGTCGAGATCAGGCCTTTGCTCGCCTTCAGTCCAAGCAGATTGTTCAGCGCCGCCGGCACTCGTCCGGAGCCGGCGGTGTCGGTGCCCAAGGCAAAACTCGCCACGCCCAATGCCACCGCCAGCGAAGAACCGGCGCTGGAGCCGCCCGACGGATACTCGGGCAACACGCTGTTCGGGCAGGCGCCATACGGCGAGCGACTGCCATTGAGGCCGGTGGCGAACTGGTCGAGGTTGGTCTTGCCCAGCGGTATCGCGCCCAGCGCCAGCAATTGCTCGACGATAGTCGCCGAGCGCTGCGGCACGCAGGCAAAATCCGGGCACGCGGCGGTGGTCGGTATGCCAGCCAGGTCGATGTTGTCCTTGATCGCGAACGGCACGCCGTACAGGGGCAGACTGTCGAGGTCGCGGCCGTCGAGGGCGGCAAGGTACGGTTCCAGTTCTGCGACGCTGAGCAGGTGGATGAACAGGTGATAATCCGGGTTCAGCGCGGCGGCTTTTTCGCGCAGTTGCAGCAGCAATTGCCGCGGTGTGGTGTCGCCATTGCGGTAAGCCTGGCGCAGGGCATCGAGTTGCAGATTCATCAGTGGCTCCTTGTTCAGAATGGGCTTGAGTCGAGTTCCAGCACCACAACGCGCTGGCCGGCGCGCACCGCCGACCCGGGTTGCACGCGTATCTCGCGGACCACCCCGGGCAGCGGTGCGAGCAGCGGGATTTCCATCTTCATCGACTCGAGAATCACCAGCACATCGCCTGCGGCAACCCGGTGGCCGGCCTCGACCTGCACCTGCCAGAGATTGCCGGCGATGTGGCTGTCGACGCTGTGTTCGCCGGCCGCCAGCGGCGCGTCTTCAACGGATTCGGCGAGTACTTCTTCGCTGTCGAAATGCGCTTGGCCGCTGGCGATCCAGCGCTCACGCTCGGCGTTGAAGGCGCCTTGTTGCTGAGCACGAAAGGCGTCGATGCTCTGCGCTTCACGACTGAGAAAGGCCTGGTAATCGGCAAGATTGAGTTGGCTGTGTTCGATGTTCAGTTCGAAACGCCCAAGCGGGAAATCGCGACGAATGCGCAGCAGTTCCTCAGCGCTGACCGGGTAGAAACGGATCTGATCGAAGAAGCGCAGCAGCCACGGTTTGCCGTCGAACGCGGCGACTTCGCGGTAGCGATTCCACATCTGCAAGGTGCGCCCGACGAACTGATAACCGCCGGGGCCTTCCATGCCGTACACGCACATATAAGCGCCACCGATGCCCACCGAATTCTCGGCTGTCCAGGTGCGCGCCGGGTTGTATTTGGTGGTGACCAGACGGTGGCGCGGATCAAGCGGCGTCGCCACCGGCGCACCGAGGTAAACATCGCCCAGGCCCATCACCAGATAGCTTGCATCGAACACCGTGCGCTGCACTTCGTCGAGGTTTGGCAGGTCGTTGATGCGGCGGATGAACTCCAGATTGCTCGGGCACCACGGCGCATCCTTGCGCACGGTGGTCATGTATTTTTCGATCGCCAACTGGCACGCCGGGTCGTCCCACGACAGCGGCAGATGGACGATCCGCGACGGCACCTGCAGGTCCTTGGCGGCGCACACCGCGTCCCACTCGCCAGCGATGATCCCGAGCAGATCGGCCAGCGGCAGTTGCTCGGGCTGGTAGTGCACTTGCAGCGAGCGGATGCCGGGGGTGAGGTCGATCACGCCGTGGAGGTTTTTGCTTTGCAATGCCTGCATCAGGGCGTGGGCGCGGAAGCGCAGAACGAGATTGAGTTCAGGCTCGCCGATTTCCAGCAGTAAATGAGTGTCGCCAGAAACTCGCGCAACCAGGCGCTGATCGCCACGGCTCAGCTCAAGAACCACAGGCGACACAATCCCCTGTAGGAGTGAGCCTGCTCGCGATGGCGCCCGTTCAGACACCGCATCAACTTCATCGCCAGCAGGCTGGCTCCCACAGGGGGAATCCCATTTTAGGGCGAGATCGCGTGCGGTCTTTAGGTCGACAGGAGTGAACCGGATCCTGTCGCCCGCCTTGAGCTGCCCCAACTGCCACAAATCCGCTTCGATCACCGTCACCGGACAGACAAACCCACCCAGGCTCGGGCCGTCCGGGCCAAGGATCACCGGCATGTCGCCAGTGAAGTCCACCGCGCCGATCGCATAGGGGTTGTCATGAATGTTCGAAGGATGCAGACCCGCCTCACCGCCGTCCGCGCGCACCCATTCCGGCTTCGGCCCGATCAGGCGTACGCCGGTGCGGCTGGAGTTGAAATGCACTTCCCACTCGGTGGCGAAAAACGTGTCGATGTAGTTTTCCGTGAAGTATTCCGGGGCGCCGTGCGGGCCGTAGATCACTCGGATCTGGCGCCCGGCCGGTAAAGCGGTGACGTGCTGTTCGGCCAGTTGCTGACCGCTGCTGTGATCGCTTAGCGCTGGTATGTGCAGCACGTCGCCGGCACGCAACGCACGACCGCCATGCCCGCCGAACTGGCCGAGCGTGAAGGTGCTTTTGCTGCCCAGATAATCCGGCACCTGCAAGCCGCCGCGCAGACACAGATAACTACGTGCGCCGGCGCCACTGAGGCTGCCCAAGTGCAAGGTCGCGCCGGCCGGGATCAACAGCGCGGTGTTCATCGGCACGTTTGCGCCATCGAGGGTCAGCATCAGCTTCGCGCCGGTCACCGCCACGACCGCCTCGCAATTGAAACGCAGCAACGGCCCGCTCATGGTGATTTCCAGCGCCGCCGCGCCTTCGGGGTTGCCGAGCAGGCGATTGCCCAGGCGCATCGCGCGACTGTCCATCGGTCCCGAGGGCGGCACGCCGACGGCCCAATAACCGAGACGGCCCGGATAGTCCTGCACGCTGGTTTGCGTACCGGCACTGAGCACTTCGAAGGTATTGGCGCGATAGAGCAGATTCTCGAGACAACGGGTCCACGGTTCGCCGCTGGCGAAGGGCGCGTCGAGAAGAATCTGCCGCAGATAATCGCGATTGGTTTCCACGCCGTACAGCACGCTGTCGCCCAGCGTCTGATGCAACTCGGTGCGCGCCTGTTCGCGGGTCGGCGCCCACGTGATGACCTTGGCGATCATCGGATCGAAATACGGCGGGATCTCGCAACCGGCCTCGACCCAGGTGTCGATGCGCAACTGCACGCCATTGGCCGGCGGAAATTGCACCGCCGTCAGTAAGCCCGGGCTCGGCTGGAAATCGCGTCCCGGATCTTCCGCGTACAGCCGCGCCTGAATCGCATGGCCTTCGGGTCGGAGTTGGCGATACAGCTCGCTCAACGGTGGCAGATCACCGGCCGCCAGCTCGACCATCCAGCGCACCAGATCGACGCCCCAGACCTGTTCGGTGACGCCGTGCTCGACCTGCAGGCGTGTGTTCACTTCGAGGAAATAAAAGCGCTGCGCCTCGCTGTCGAAGACGAATTCGACGGTGCCGGCGCTGCGGTAATTCACCGCTTTCGCCAGTTTGATCGCCGCCGCGCAAAGTGCTTCAGCCATGCCGTCCGGCAGATTCGGCGCCGGGGTTTCTTCGAGGACTTTCTGGTTGCGCCGCTGCACCGAGCAGTCGCGCACGCCGAGGGCGATGACTTCGCCGCGACCATCGCCGAATACTTGCACTTCCAGATGCCTGGCGCGCTGGATGTACTTTTCGATGAACACTCCGGCGTCGCTGAAATTGTTCTGACCGAGACGTTTCACCGCGTCGAAGGAGTCGCGCAATTCGCTGGCGCTGCGGCACACACGCATGCCGATGCCACCGCCGCCGGCGGTGCTTTTCAACATCACCGGGTAGCCGACCTGTTCGCCAGCGATCAGCGCGGCGTCGAGGCTGTCGAGCAGTTCGGTGCCCTCGAGCATTGGCACACCGTGCTGTTTGGCCAGAGCGCGGGCGGTGTGCTTGAGGCCGAACACGCGCAACTGTTCAGGCGTCGGTCCGATGAAGGCGATGCCTTGCGCTTCGCAGGCTTCGGCGAACGCGGCGTTTTCCGACAGAAATCCGTAACCGGGATGAATCGCTGTGGCGCCGCTTTGCCGGGCTATGGCGAGGATCTTCTCGACCGCCAGATAGGTGTTGGCCGCTGCGCCCTCACCGAGGCTGTGGGCTTCATCGGCTTGCAGGATGTGCAGGCTGGCGGCATCGGCCTCGGAATACACCGCCACGCCTTGCGCTTGCAGTTGCGCGAGGGTGCGCAGAATGCGGCAGGCAATGGCGCCACGGTTGGCAATCAGGACTTTTTCGAACATGGCATAACCCCTGAAGGGGAAGCGGGCCGTCCCGCTGTTTTTTGACAGACATCCGGGCCGTCCCGGATGGAAAAAACATTCACCAACCACCTCGGATCCCCTGTAGGAGTGAGCCTGCTCGCGATAGCGGTGGGGCAGTCAAGACTGCTGTGGCTGATACACCGCAATCGCGAGCACGCTCACTCCTACAATGGTTTCTGAGGTGAATTCACTTCTTCACACACTGCCCGGACCGCGCCTGGCACAGGCTAAAAAGCCAACGCCGCAACCGGCTGATTTTCAGTTCCATACCAGCAACTCCGCAGGCGTCGGGTTATAGGCGTTGCATGGGTTGTTCAGCTGCGGGCAGTTGGAGATCAGCACGATCACGTCCATCTCCGCGCGCAAATCGACGTACTTGCCCGGCGCGGAAATGCCGTCCTCGAAGGTCAGCCCGCCATCCGCCGTGACCGGCACGTTCATGAAGAAATTGATGTTCGGGCCGATGTCGCCTTTGCCCAGTCGACCGTCGTGGGCGCAGGCGCGCAGGTAGTTGTCGCGGCAGCTGTGCATGTAGCGTTTTTCCAGGGCGTAGCGCACGGTGTTGCTCTCTTGCGCGCAGGCGCCGCCGAGGGTGTCGTGGCGCCCGCAGGTGTCGGCGATAATGGTCAGCATCGGCTGGCCGAGGTTGGAATACAGCACGCTGCCGGTGCTCAGATAAACGCTGTTCTGCCGGCGCAGGGTGCGCTGCACGTCGTAGCGTTCCTTGGGATTGGCGAGGCTGTAGAACAAGGTGTCGATGGCCTGATTGCCTTCCAGATCGAGGATGCGCAGGGTCTGGCCGGCCTTGACCTCCAGCAGCCACGGCTCGCCGGCCGGGATGGTGGCGCGGTACACCGCAGCGTCGGGTTGTTTTGGCGAAGTGGCGATTGCAACGGACATGGCAGCGATCCTCAGGCGAACAAACGGTCGGTGTTGATGAAGCCGCGCTGGTTTTCCGGGCGCGAGGTGCGGCAGTGCTCGGCGACGCTGGCGTCGGCGTTCATCCAGCTGAGCTTCAGCGGTTTTGGCGCGTATTCCGGCGCCGGGTCCATCGGGTGCTGCAGCGCGGTAAGTACCACCAGGGTGTCCATCGGCGCGTACAACTCGATGTAATCGCCAGCCTTGGAATTGCCTTCGACGAAGTGCAAACGTCCGGCCTCATCGACATTCACCCGGCTGAACAGATTGAGGGTCATCAGCAGATCGGACAGGCCCAGGCCCCACTTGCCGAGCTCCACCAACAGGTTATCGGTGCCGTTGCGGAAGAAGCCGTTGCGCAGTTCCTGATAGCGGCCCTGTCCGTATTTTTCGGCGACTTCTTCAGCACAGAGCACGCCGCCGAGGCTGTCGCTCCAGCCGCAGGTGTCGGCGGTGATCGCGGCCAGTACGCGGCCCATGTCCGAGTACAGGCAATGGCCGCTGGTGAGCTTGGCGGTGTGTTGGCATTTGAGGCTGTCGGGAAGGTTCAGCCGCTCGGTTTTTTCGTTGGCGTTGAGCAGGGTCAGGCTGACGTTGGCGCCGCCGCGCAGGTCGGTCAGGCGCAGCAGTTGGCCGCGCTTGAGCACGAACGAACGGTGGCCGCCACCGGGTAGCATTTCCTCAGCAAAGGGTGGGAACAATCGGGTCGAATCAGTCATTGGCGTGTTCATCAATGCAGTCCTCTCAAGCGGTGCGAAGGGTGCCGGCCAGGTGCAGCGGCAGGGCGTCGACCGCGGCGCGCTGGGCGCGGCGGTCGCTGTTCAAAGGGATGTCGTAGGTGATGCGCGCGCCATAGGCGCCGGGGGCATGCGGGTCGAGGCGAACCTTGTCGAACACCAGCAGGCGGGTGCCAAGGTTGAAGCCTTCGGACAGGTCGTGGGTGACCATGAACACCGTCAAACGCGTCTCGCGCCACAGCTCCAGCAGCAGCGCGTGCATGTCTTTGCGGATGCCCGGATCGAGCGCGCCGAACGGTTCGTCGAGCAACAGCACGCGCGGTTTCATGATCAGTGCCTGGGCGATCGCCAGCCGTTGCTGCATACCGCCGGAGAGCTGCGCCGGGTACTTGTCCAGCGCATGACCGAGGCCGACCTTGACCAGCAATGCCGTCGCCTGCTCGCGCGCGTCGCGCTTGGCGCTGCCGAACAACCGGCCGAGCAACGGCGCGTGCGGCAGTTCCAGACCGAGGGCGACGTTGTCGAGCACGCTCAGGTGCGGGAACACCGAGTAGCGCTGGAACACCACGCCGCGGCTGGCGTCCGGCTCGCTGGCCAGCGGCTGACCGTCGAGCAGAATTTCACCGCGACTGGCGCTTTCCTGGCCGAGCAGCAGGCGCAGGAACGTCGATTTGCCGCAGCCGGACGCGCCGACCAAGGTGCAGAACTCGCCCTCGTTGACGCTCAGGTTCAAGCCCTCCAGCACGACCTGATCGGCGTATTGCTGCCAGACGTTTTTCACCGTGATGAAGCTCATTTGCCGGCCCCCTCATACCAGGGGAAGGCGCGTAGCGTCAGGCGTTTCAACGCCCAGTCCATCAGCCAGGCGAGGAGGGTGATCCACACCACGTACGGCAGAATCACGTCCATCGCCAGGTAACGGCGGACGAGGAAGATCCGGTAGCCAAGGCCATCGGTCGAGGCGATCGCTTCCGCCGCAATCAGGAACAGCCACGCCGAGCCGAGCATCAGCCGCAGCGAAATCAGCAGACGCGGCAGCAACTGCGGCAGCACCACGCGCAGCATCAGCGTCCAGGTCGAGGCGCCCAGGGTCTGTGCCTTGATCAACAGTTCCACGGGAATCTCCCGGGCGCGTTGTTCCAGATCGCGGGCGAGGGCCGGGGTGATGCCGATCACGATCAGCATGACTTTCGACAACTCGCCCAGACCGAACACGATGAACAGAATCGGCAGGATCGCCAGCGGTGGCACCATCGACAACACCGTCAGCAGCGGCGACAACGGTGCGCCAAACAGCGGCAGCGTGCCGGCGGCAATGCCCAGGCACAGCCCGGCCAGTGCAGCGATGCCAAGGCCGATGGCCAGGCGCCGTAGACTCGACGCAGTGTCCTGCCACAACAGGTATTCACCGGTGCGGCTGTCGGCACTGAAGGCCAGGCGTTTCACCGCATCGGTCATCTGCACGGCGCTGGGCAGCAGTTTGTCGTTGGGGTTGTCCGCCAGACGCTCGGCCGAGCCATTGAAATAGGCGAACAGCACCAGGGCGAACGGCAAGAGCACCAGCAGCAGGCGACTCGGGCGATCCGGGTGGCGATTGATCAGGCGCATGGCCAAATCCTCCGTGGCTTACAGCTTGGCGTCGGCGGCCATCTGCACGTAAGTCGGATCGAAACGCAGCTTGAGATTGCCGGTGTCGCCGCTGGTCACGCCGTTGGCGAAGCTCATGCCGACCGCGCTGGGGTCTTTCGCACCTTCGCCGAGCAAACCGTGCTCGAAGGAAAACTCGGCGACCTTGCGCATTGTGTCCGGCAGTTGTTTGCTGGTGGCGAAGCTCAAAGCTTCGGCTGGCGTGGCGAACAATCGGGTGGTGTCCAGTTGCGCCTGGAATCCGGCGAGATCGGTGCCCGAGGCCTTGGCCATGTACTCCAGAGCGGCCTTGCTCGCAGCGTTCTTCGCGTTCATCAGCGCGACCACTTCGAACCATGCGCCGGTCAATGCTTTGCCCAGTGCCGGGTTGTCTTTGAGGGTGGCGCTGTTGACCACCATCATGTCCATGATTTCGCCGGGAATCTGGCTGGAGTTGAACACCTCGGTCACGCCGGGTTTGGCCTTGATGTCGGAAAGCATCGGGTTCCAGGTGGTCACGGCCTTGACTTCATCGGTATTGAAAGCGGCGGAAATGTCGGCATCGGAGGTGTTGACCACTTTCAGGTCTTTCTCGGTCAGGTCCACCGAGTCCAGGGCGCGGGCCAGAAGGTAGTGCGAGACCGACAGCTCGACCAGGTTGACGTCCATGCCCTTGAGATCGGCGACCTTCCTGCCTTCACCCTTGAGGACGATGCCGTCGTTGCCATTGGAGAAATCGCTGACGATCAGCGCGGTGCTGTCGACGCCGCCGGCGGCCGGAATGGTCAGCGCATCCATGTTGGTCATGGTGCAGCCGTCGAACTGGCCGGCGGTGTACTGGTTGATCGATTCGACATAGTCGTTGAGCTGCACGACGTCGATCTTGATCCCGTATTTCTTCGCCCATTTGTCGACGATGCCCTGGCTGCCGGCGTATTCCCATGGCATCCAGCCGGCGTAGATCGTCCAGCACACGCTGAAGTGGTCTTTCTGAGCGGCGGGAGATTGCGTGCTGAGCAGCGCGGCGAATGCGGCGGCGAGCAGGGCGGGCAAATGTAGTCGGGTCATGGTGAGTTCTCCAGTTGATCGAGGGCGGACAGGAAGGCAACGCGGCACCGCGAACGGTGGCTTGTCTCCCGGGCTTTTGTCCCGCCGTGTAACCTCAACTGGAGGTCGCCAACTCTCGGACCAGCCACTCGCACATGCGAGCCGGAACCCTAGTCAGCCATTGCAAATTGTGGTGCCGCGAACCTGTGATGACTCCTGCACAAGGTTGCTAAAGCGAGAGGCGTGCCAAGTCGGCAAGAAGCCTCTGGCTCGGGGGCTGGCTGGTGGTGGTAATGATTGAGCGGTTTCGATGCGCTTTGTGTTGGTGCGCGGCTGCACCGTTGTGCAGCGCTCGAGGGCGTCGATATCAGCGCAGCGAATTTACCGATCACGACCATCAATCAGCGGATGAATGACGGCTTTTCGCATGTGAATAACCTTTCATCGATCACTTGTTTCAACTTGTTGCAGGAACGCACCAGATGCCGAAATCGCTGTCTGATTTTTCGTCAGTCACCGATAAACGACTGATGCCTGCCAGCGTCGCTGGTGTGGCCCACCCGCGGTCCAGGAGGCCGCCATGTATAGACGAATTCTTCTGCTTGCTGCGTTGATGTTTTCCGTTGCCGGTTGCGTCCCGTACTCCTACGCGGACTCGTATTATTCCGAGGTGTATACCTCACCCGCACCGGCCTACTACAACACAGGTGGCACGTATTACCGGGGCGGCAGCACGTACTATTCGACGCCGCGTTACTATCAGCCCGCACCCCGTTATTACCAGCAACCGCGCTACTACCAGGCGCCGCGCTACTACCAACCGGCCCCGCGTTATTACGAAAGCCGCCGCTGGCACGGCAACGACCGCGGACGCTGGGAAGGCCACCGTCGCGGCGGTTGGGACAATGACCACCGCGGTCGCGGCAACTACGACCGGCACAGCGGTCGCCGTGATTACAACGGCCGTGGCAATCGCTGGTAATCAACCGCAAATGAAAAAGCGGCGCATGAAGCGCCGCTTTTTTATGCCCGTCAGAAAAGTGCTCCAGTAGCCATCTCCGAGGGGATTCACAGACGCTTCCTACATTTTCATTTCCAGGCATTTGTTAGCGTTTGCAGATGCCGAACGACGCGAGGAAACCTTGGCTCGATAGCGGCGAAAAACGGACGTCACCGCTATGAAGCTGCTTGTTGTTCACCAGAATTTTCCGGGCCAGTTCCGCCATGTGCTGCTGGCCGCGATTGCCCGGGGCGATGAGGTCTTGGCGATAGGTCGGGATACGGCGCCGGGGCTCGACGGGGTGAGATTGTTCCGCTATCGAACTGGCAGGAAAACACCGGCCAGCATTCACCCTTATCTGATCCGCTACGAGCAAGCGGTGATCGATGGCCAGAAGGTCTTTACGATTCTGACCCGCTTGAAGCAGACGGGCTATCGACCCGACGTAGTCCTTGCTCATCCTGGCTGGGGGGAAACGCTCTTCGTCAAAGACGTGTTCCCCGATACGCCGCTTGTCCACTATTGCGAGTATTACTATCGAGCCCACGGCGCCGACTCCGGGTTCGATCCCGAGTTTGCACGCGCTGAAAGTGAGTCTTCAAGGCTTCGAGTGCTCAACTCGATGCATCTGTTGAATCTTGAACAATGTGATATTGCGATCGCGCCTACGTACTGGCAGTGCAGCCTCTTTCCTCAAGCTTATCGATCCAGAATCAAGGTCATCCACGAAGGTGTCGTTCAGAACAGTAGCGTCGCGCAAGTCGAGTCTGTTGTGTTGCCCTGTGGGGCCGAGCTGAAAGCCGGGCAACCGATCGTGACCTATGTCGCGAGGAATCTGGAACCGTATCGCGGCTTTCACAGTTTCATGCGAGCGATCCCGCAGATCCAGGCTGCGTGTCCGAGCGCTCGGATAGTCGTCGTGGGAGGGGATGAAGTCAGCTACGGACGGATGCCGGCTGAATATGCCAATTGGCGTTGCAGAATGCTGGCCGAAGTGAAGTTCGATCATTCCAGAGTGCATTTCACCGGAAGACTTCCTTATCAAACGTATAGAGCGATTCTGCAGCTTTCGACGGTTCACGTTTATTTGACCTACCCGTTTGTGTTGTCGTGGTCGTTATTGGAAGCGATGGCTTCCGGTTGCGTGATAGTCGCTTCGGATACGGCTCCGGTAATGGAAGTGATACAGGACGGGGTTAATGGACTGCTGGTTGATTTCTTTGACTGTCAGGCGATTGCTGAAAGGGTAAGCAAGGTATTGAACTCGTGCGGTGAATATAACCCTCTGCAAGCCGCCGCAAAGCGGACCGCGAGCAAATTCGATGTAACGGCCGGCACGAAGCAATATTTTGAGCTGTTTGAAAACGCTACGTCGAGGCCAAACGGTAAACGGGCTGTTGTTCGGTTTGGGGCGGGGATTTGAAATGCTCGTGATGTCGCGTAAGCAAGCGGTCAAGTGGCTTAAAAGGTTATTGAAGTATGGCTTGTTCGTATATGTCTGTTATTGCGTAGCGGAATTTTATATTCGCAGAGAACAGTCCGCTGAGGCGGCGGCGATCTATCAAGCGGACCAGAAGGCCTGTCAACAGAAACTGGCGAGCATGAAACAGGTGCCGATATTGGGTGGCGTTTATGTGGATAAGACGCTGGTCCCGGAGTTTTACGTTGGCATGCCGGAACTGGTGAATAAGAAAGCTTGTTTGGCGATTGCTCTGAAGGGTTTTTTCTGGTGGACCGGGACGGGACTGCACCGGTACCAGGATCACCGCGCAGAGTCGATTCCCAAAAGTTGGCGGCTCTATAAATTGAATGCCGGACTTTTTACCAGAAAAGAAACTACCGAGCCCCATGAACGGGGTTATAGGCACGTCAACTGGCCGGATGAGTTGGTCGTGAAATTGAAGAACTATCCGGGGCTGGAGATTTGGCTGGATGCGCCTCCGCCGCATTTCAAGAATGAAGATTCGGTTAGAACGTTTGTTATTACTGGCTGGCCGCGGCGAGATGGAACCCCTCGGTTGATCAACTGTGATGGCTTGATTCGTCCGGCTTCGGAGGAACAACTGACTGACGAGAAACTGGCACGGTTCAGCAGAGCTGAATTGGAAAATCTTGATTTCGGCAAATTGAATTTCTTCTGCACTATCAATCTGGATAACTTCGACTTCGCTGGGGGGCACGGTAGCGTTAGTCTCGGACTAGTGTCATTACGCGAAGCACCTGAGATGCTCAAGTATCTCAGTGATTATCTTTCACGCTCTGTTATTACAAGGAAGTAACAATGAGTTATGTTTTTAGCGATATGGAAAAATCAGAGATTTTCAACGCAGCCAATATTTGTAAAGGAATGAGGCTGCACTCAAAACAAATTCAGTACGATGCGCTGAAATCAGCAGGGTCGAGCTGCGCCCCCCTGTACCAGAAGCTATTCGATATTATTGGCGCAAGAGTTTCAGATGTTGTGGCTGCTGATAAAGAGGCTGGAGAGGTGCTGAAAAGCGCCAGACTCTGGCTTGCCGTGGCCATTGATGCCAACGGCGGAAACGGTGCCTACTCTGCCCTGATTCGTGGCTACACCTCACGTCAGGGGGAACTCAGACTGAATTCAATTTTCAGCGAAGACCTGATGCAGCTTTCATCCAATCAGGTTGCCGTCAATTTCATCAATACCCTGATCAACGGATCCCTTGCCGGTCAACTGGCACCCTGGACCGTTCCGTCGATCAGCCAGATCGCAGAAATCGATGCCAGCGCGATTGGCGAGGCACTGTTCAAGGAGGTTTGCGGGGAGGACGACACGGCCGTTAAGCGCAATGCCGGTTGGTCTGGAACGGTCGGTTTCAGCTTGTTAGGTGGAAAGCCTCCCTTTGAAACCTGGCGATTGATCTCCGCCGGTGATTCGATCGGGGAAGATGACGGACCACCCCTTCAGGCAAAACCCAACCGGCTCGACGACTATAAAAATATCCTCTTCGCCATCGACGCCTACAGCGTCGGCCTGCGGGCGGCGATCAGCAATTTCGGCGTCAATCCACTGCAAAGTCTGCTTTCAGTGGTGCCGGAACAAATCAATATCGCGCTGGCGAGTGGCAGTGTGAATCCGCTGATTCAGCATGTAGTGAAAGGCACGCCTGTTGCCGCCGTGGTCGAGTTGATCTTGCGCTACGGCCAGAACGAATTTCTCGACATGTTCAAGCGCACTTACGATGGCGATTCTGCCGCCACACCCACCACCAACGAAACCTTCGCCAGCAACGCTTATGCATTCTTCTCGGCATTCTCCCCGGAGCAGTCGCAAAGCATTGTCACCCGGACAATAGGCGAGTTCGGCAATGCCAATGCATGGGCGAAACTCGCAGGCGAGGCGACGACGCTCGGTCTGGCGTTGCGCAACTCTTTGCAGCAACTCAGTGAAGTCGTCATGGAACGAGCCGACGGTTATCCCGACCGCAACCTCGACCTTTACGATTCGCACACTGGCGAAGGCTTTATCACCGCGCAGTGGCTGACAGATCGTGCGCAGATGCTGGCCCGATTGATTGCTCGAACCCGGGGCTCGTTCGCAGAGCACTCGCTGCAGAAGTATTCCTACTCCGATCTCGCATCCGGCAGACAGGCGCCGATGACCACCGGTGTATTGAACCCGCTGGCCATGTTCGGTGATGACGGCGGGCGCTCTTTCGCCGGTGGCGTAAATGGCGATCATCTGTATGGCGGCGAGGGCAATGACACGATCAATGGTGCAGCGGGTCATGACGTTATCGAAGGTGGACGCGGTAATGATTCATTGGCCGGAGGCGACGGCAATGACGCGCTGTTCGGAATGGCTGGTGATGATGTTCTGGTGGGTGGAAAGGGTAACGACTCATTGTTCGGAGGCGAGGGCAATGACCGCTACGAGTTTTCCAGCGGCGATGGCATCGACGAGATTGTCGATGCCAACCTAAATGGGCAGCTATGGATCAACGGTTCGCCCATTCCTTCACTCAAGCGCCGCGCGCCGCTGAGCAATATCTGGTCTACCGAGGACCAGGCCATCACCCTGACGCTTATTGAACACACGCTGAATGTCAAATATGGCCTGAACGATCTGGTTGTTATCAAGAATTTCCAGCCTGGAATGCTTGGCATCCGTCTTCCTGAGTACGTGGGACAGCCGGTCGCCGTCGCAGATCTGAAACTCCAGGGCGACTGGAAAGCAAAAGACGCTGATCCCACTGTCCCCGGCGATCAGCCAACCCATGATGAATTGGGCAACGTTGTGCTGCTGCCCAAGGTCAAACAGCGCAACAAGGCCGATGTACTTTACGGTTCCGCTGCAGATGACGTCATTCTCGGTATGGGCGGTTCTGATCGATTGTTCGGCAAGGCTGGAGACGATCGATTATTTGGCGACAAGGAGACGACACTGGAAAAAGCCATGGCCGACGGTGACGCCAAGGGCAAGGCAAGCCGCGGAGACTGGCTTGATGGCAGCCAAGGGAACGACTTGCTGATCGGGACCGCATCTCGAGACGTACTCCTCGGTGGGAACGACCGGGATACCTTGATCGGCGGTGCTGGCGACGACGTTTTATCCGGAGACGAAACCACCGGTGCCCTCGAGCAGGGTTGGGCGGTCAAGCGCGCGAACGTCTTTATTGCTAGCGGTGTGACCAGTCACCGCACGGTCTATTCAAAGGCCTCGGTAAACAGTGCGGCGGAGGGCGGTGATGACGTGCTCTATGGGCAGGGCGGCAAGGATTTTATCAACGGCGGTTGGGGTGAGGACCTGCTTGACGGCGGAGCTGACGACGATTTTCTCAAAGGCGAGCAAGGTCACGACACCTTGGCCGGTGGCAGCGGCAACGACGTGATGCTCGGTGACAACCTCGATTGGGGCGGTGGTCTGTCCAGCAAGCATCATGGCAACGATGTGCTGGACGGCGGCAGCGGTAACGACTTGATCGCCGGTAACGGTGGCAGCGACGCGTTGTATGGCGGCTCCGGCAATGACACTTTGCAAGGTGATGACGACGTACTGGACGGCGTCGCTGGCGATGCCGCGCATTTTTTTGGCAATGATCTGCTGGACGGAGGCGCGGGCGACGACCGGCTCTGGGGCGGCGGTGCCGATGATCTGCTCTTCGGCGGCGAGGGCAACGATGATCTGATCGCCGATAGCCCTGATCATCCGGTTCGTTACCACGGTAACGACTTTCTTGATGGCGGCGCGGGGGACGATACCCTGCGAGGCATGGGTGGCTCGGATACGCTGTTGGGTGGCGCTGGCGCTGATTTCCTGGATGGCGACGTGTCTGACTTGCAACCGGGCGGAATCAGCAATGACTTCCTTGATGGCGGCGAAGGAAATGACACGTTACAGGGCGGCTTCGGTGCCGACACACTGTACGGCGGGATGGGTGAGGACCTTTTGGCCGGCGATTACGAACAAACCGCTGAAGCCGATTCGGGCGCCGATTATCTTGACGGCGGCTCAGGCAACGACACCTTGCTCGGAGGCGGCGGCAACGACACCTTGATGGGCGGGGAAGGGACGGATTACCTGCGCGGCGATTCGGGCAACAACGTGTTTGATGGCGGTCCCGGTCATGACGTGCTGGAAGGGCTGGAGGGGGCTGATATCTACTATTTCGGCACTGGCGACGGGCTGGATGTTGTTAACGATTCGGGTGGCAGAAATATTGTCCGGTTCGGTGCAGGGTTTTCCGCGCAAAGCCTGAAAGCCGACATCCTTGAAGGGGCGGCCGGCACGGTCATGCGGTTGGACAACGGGATGGGCGACGCACTGCTCATCAAGCACCACGAGAAGTGGAAGGATTCGACTTTCAGCTTCAGCGACGGTGTTGTACTGGGCTATGAAGAAGTCTTGCGCAAAACACTGCCGCCGATGCCGGTGCCTGAGTTAGCCGCATCTGAAGTTGTAACCGCCATGCAAACCAATCATGTGGTCGATGAAAGCCACGTTGACGTCGGCGGTCAGCGAGACGATGAAACCCTTGCGGCGCAAGGCCCTGTGGGGTCCGATCCACACGTTGACTGGAGCGAAAAATTCCTCGCGCAAATCGAGTCGGAGCGCTCTACCCGCAGATACGCCACCGGTTTTGCCTTGAATGAACACGGTGTCTGGGTTCGTAGCCACATCACCACCAGCGATACCGGGTACACCACCCACACCGAGCTGATTGATGAGCGCATCGAAACGGGAACACTGTCTGAAACGCCGCCATGGATGGGGGCACATGGCGGGCAAGCAGTGTTCAGTGAAAGGCAGTCTGGCGTCACAACCGAGACGGAACAGAAACGGGTAACAGCCGAGGGCGCGAGACCCCGCGCAAGCCAGGCGCCCGGCTATTATCGATCCGGTTCTGCCGGTGGCTTTTCATTCAAAACCGGAGATGTTCTGGTCGAAGACAGAAAAGACTCCGGTGCCCTTCAAGGCTGGTACATCTATCCGGCTGAAAGCTTCGGAGCGGGCGAAACGCTGCGCAAGGAGTTTCGCCGCAACCTGGAGACGGCAACCATCAAACGCAAAATCGTCCAGGGCGACGATGCTGGCGGGCGGATTAATGTCGAAGTCGAAAATGTGTTCCACGGCGGCGCGGGAGACGATCTGATCGTCGCTTGTGCAGGGTCCCCTCTCGATTACGGCACTGTCGGTCACAGAACACCGGGCGCGTATTTATCCGCCGGGGCCGGCAACGACACGCTGCTCGGTTCCGAAGGCGCGGACTATCTGGTCAGTGGATCAGGGGCTGACTGGCTTTACGGTGAAGACGGCGCGGACACCTACATCATTCAGGCGCATGCCGGCGCGACCACCACGATTGCGGATGTGTTGAACCCGGTTTTCCAACGGCCGGAAGTCGGCGTGGCTGGGTGGAAAGACGCGTACGGGTTGGTCGATCAGGATACCGTCGTTCTACCAGCAGAAGCGAAGCGCGATGCGCTGCAATTGTGCTGGGGGGCTGCACTGATTGAAACCACCCATGTCGAGTTGCAACCCAATCCGGCGCGCGCGGCTTACCGCCAACCACCTCGGGCGAAAAGGCTCTACCCGACGCTTGATATTAGATGGGGTGGAACGCAGAAAGTCCGTATCGTCCTGCCTGAGGCTGGCGATCTGGAAGGGACCGGTATTGAGCGCGTCCAGTTTGCCGACGGAACAAGCGTGGGTGTGAAGCAGCTCCTGGAGTCCAGTCAGTTGGGTCCCGCACCCGACACTTTTCAGACTGGCGTAATCGTCAACAATCCTACCCGGTTCATCTCCTTGCGAGACGGACGAGCACTTCCATTAGTGGGCGGTCGTGGCAATGACACGATAACCGGCGCGGGCGAAATCCGAGGCATGCAAGGGGACGACGTGCTTACAGGTAGCCAGGGTGACGATCTGCTGTTGGGTGGGCCAGGCAATGACACGCTGTCCGGCGGCGCTGGCAATGATATTTACCAATACGATGGCCTCGGCAGAGATGTGGTCATCAACAGCGGTGGCGGTCTGGATGGCATCGATTTTTCCCAGCGCAGGCTGACGATCGACAATTTGAAATTTCACCGTGAGCACGATGATCTGGTGATTGTCGTGGACTACGGCATGGCTCCGAAAATTCGCGTTGCCAGGCACTTTGCCGGGATGGAAAGCGCGATCGGGTTCATAAGGGTCAGCGAAGGAACAGCGATTCAAGACTACACCGCGACGCAAATTGCCGAGCGACTACATCCTCTTCCGCCCCTGAAGAATGTCGAAGAAATTTTGATAAAGGGCGACGATGAAGCTCAACAGGCGATGGCGGAAATCATCGAGTTCTACGAACTGAATGTCTGAGTAGCAGGACGGTCGATGAGCCAGCCCGCGATGCAAACCCCATTGCCATCGCGGGCCACGCGTCATCTCAATACTGAGTCAAATCCGCCAACGGATGCCGCCCCTCCCAAACCTTGTGAAAATGCGCTTCCACCACCGCTTCCGGCACGTGATGAATATCCGGCCAGTGCCAATGTGGCTTCTGATCCTTGTCGATCAACCGTGCGCGTACCCCCTCGCTGAATTCCGGATGCCGACAGCAATTGAGGCTCAGGGTGTATTCCATCTGGAACACTTCGGCCAGTGACATATGCCGCGCGCGGATGATCTGCTGCCAGACCAGATGCGCAGTCAGCGGCGAGCCTTCGCTCAGGGTCTTTGCTGCGCGGGCGATCAGCGGGTCGCTGCTGTCGCGTTGCAGGCTGAGGGCGGTCCAGGCACACGCGACATCGCTGACATCGAGCAATTCGTCGATCTGCGGCCGACGCGGCAGCCACTGGGCTTCGGGCATCTGCGCCAGGGCTTCCTGTTGCAAGGCCTTGAGCAGGCTGTTGAGCTGCATGTCGGTCTGTTCCTGCCAGTTCAGCTGCAACAAGCCTTTGATCAGCTCCGGTTGCTGTTCGTCGAGCAGAAACCGGTCGGCCAGGCCCAGATCCAACGCATCACGGCCATTGATGTGCGCGCCAGTCAAACCGAGAAACAGCCCGAGCTTGCCCGGCAAACGGGCGAGAAACCAACTGGCGCCGACATCCGGGTAGAGACCGATAATGATTTCCGGCATCGCCAGACGACTGCTCGGCGTGACGATCCGCGTGCTCGCAGCTTGCAACAACCCCATGCCGCCGCCAAGCACGTAACCGTGGCCCCAGCAGATCAGCGGTTTTGGGTAGGTGTGCAGTTGGTAGTCGAGTCGATATTCAGCACTGAAAAACTGCGCCGCCAGCGGCGGGACTTCACCGGGATGGGCGCGGCAGGCTTCGACCAGGCTGCGAACTTCGCCGCCGGCACAGAACGCCTTGGTGCCATTGCCACGCAATAGCACGCAGACGATTTGCGGGTCATTGCCCCAGGCGCTGAGTTTGTCGGCGAGGGCGTTGATCATCGGCAGGGACAGCGCGTTCAGCGACTTTTCGGCATCCAGGCTGGCGATGCCGATACGGGCGCCGTCGGTGCCGGTGAGTTCTTCGAAGTGCAGATTCATCGTGACCTCGATCCAGAAATTGAACGATCAGTATGATCGTTGTGGGGGAAAGTGCCGGATCTGCGTCAGATCAATTGACAAGCGTGGTCGGCTTTCCTAGGGTTCGCCCCATTGTTTTTGCCGGGTATGACCATGACTGCTGACGACCGTATCAAACTCGAACCGAGCTGGAAGGAGGCACTGCGTGCTGAGTTCGACCAGCCGTACATGGCAGAGTTGCGCCAGTTTCTGCAGCAGGAGCGGGCGGCCGGCAAGGAAATCTATCCGCCGGGGCCGATGATTTTCAACGCACTGAATTCGACGCCGCTGGAGAAAGTGAAGGTGGTGATTCTCGGCCAGGACCCGTATCACGGCCCGGGTCAGGCCCACGGCTTGTGCTTCTCGGTGCAGCCGGGCGTGCCGGCGCCGCCATCGCTGGTCAACATCTATAAAGAGTTGAAGCGCGACCTGAACATCGACATCCCCAATCACGGCTACCTGCAGAGCTGGGCCGATCAGGGCGTGTTGATGCTCAACACCACCATGACCGTCGAACGCGCCCATGCCAATGCGCACAAGGACAAGGGCTGGCAATTCTTCACCGACCGCATCATCGAAGTGGTCAGCGAGCGGCAGCCGCATCTGGTGTTCATGCTTTGGGGCGCGCATGCCCAGGGCAAGCAGAAGCTGATCGACGCCACCAAACACCTGGTGCTGACCTCGGTGCATCCGTCACCGCTGTCGGCTTATCGCGGGTTTCTCGGTTGCGGGCACTTCGGCCGGGCAAACAAGTTTCTTGAGCAGAATGGCGAGACGCCGATCGAGTGGCGGCTCCCGCCTCTTGCATAAGATCGTTCCCATGCTCCGCGTGGGAATGCCTCAATGGACGCTCCGCGTCCGCTTTTGGGACGCAGAGCGTCCCGGGCTGCATTCCCACGCAGAGCGTGGGAACGATCAGTTAGTCAGGACTCTGGCTGACGATTCCAATACTTGAACAACGGCTCCGCCAGAAACAGCACGAACAACAGCCGCATCACCTGCATCGCCGTCACCAGCGGCACCGACAGTTGCAAGGTCTCGGCGGTCAGACTCATCTCGGCAATCCCGCCGGGCATCATGCCCAGGGTCAGCGAGCGCAGATCCAGATGGGTCAGCGCGCTCAGTCCCAAGGCTGCCAGCGAAGCAATCAACATGGTCAGCGCTGTGCCGATCAACGTCCGCCCCATGAATGACGGCGCACGGCGGAAAAACTCGCGGTTGAAGTGGCAACCCAGGCCACTGCCGATCAGCCACTGGCCGATCTGGCTGCCGCCATTGGGCAGGCCGATGTGCAGATCCCAAGCGATGCTCACCGCCGCACTCACCAGCAACGGCCCGAACAGCCAGGGATTGGGTTGACGCAGACGTTGCCAGAGCCAGGCGAGCAGGGCGCCCGCCGGAAACAGAATCGCCAGCCAGCGCCAGTCGACGCTGCCCGCGTGAGCAATCGGCGTGCCGTCACCGAGCAGGTATTTGAACGCCGCCGGCACACACAGCACGACCACCAGCACCCGCAGACTCTGCCCGGCCGCGACGTGGCTGAGTAAAGCGCCGTTGCGCGCGCCGAGGTTGACCATCTCGCCCGAGCCGCCGGGCATGCTGGAAAAGAATGCGGTGGCGCGATCTTCGCCGGTACGCCGCATCAACCACACGCCGACCACCGCCGACAGGCTGGTGACCAGCGCACCGAAGAAAATCAGACCGAAATGACTGAGCACCTGCTCCATCACCAGCGGGGTGAAGTGCAGGCCGATGCCGATGCCAACGATCCACTGGCCGCACTTGCGTCCGCCAGGGATTTCCGTGAGTTGCCAGGGGGTCAGGCAGCGCACGAGGATGATCGCCAGCAACGAGCCGACCATCCACGGCAACGGCCAGCCGATCTGGCTGGCGAGGTAACCGCCAAGCAGACCGACCAGCGGGGTTCCCCACCAGGATTTCAGGGCAGAGCGATCAAACATCGGCGATGACGCGCCGTGCCGCCGAACGTTTGCGCCAGATGCGGATCAGCGGCATCAGCAGCATGATCGCCGTCAGGATCCAGCAGCCGAAGGTGATCGGGCTCGACCAGAGGATTTCCAGCGCACCGTTGGAGATCGACAGGGCGCGACGCAGGTTCTGCTCCATCAGACCGCCGAGGATGAAACCGAGCAGCAGCGGTGACAACGGGAAGTCCAGCTTGCGCAGGATGTAACCGAAGATACCGATACCGATCATCAGGAACAGGTCGAAGGTGGTCGCATGCACTGCGTAAACGCCGATCCCGGTGATGATCGCGATGATCGGCACCAGTGCCCAGTTCGGCACGGCGAGGATACGGGTGAACACGCGGATCATCGGAATGTTGAGGATCACCAGCATGACGTTGGCGATGAACAACGACGCGATCAGACCCCAGACGATGTCCGGTTGCTGTTGGAACAACAGCGGGCCCGGGGTGATGTTGTACAGCGACAGCGCGCCGATCATCACTGCGGTGGTGCCTGAACCCGGCACACCGAGGGTCAGCATTGGCACCAAGGCACCGCACGCCGCGCCACCGATGGCGGTTTCTGGTGCCGCGAGGCCACGGGCGTCGCCTTCACCGAATTTACCGCTGGTGCCAGCGATGCGCTTCTCGGTCATGTAGGCCACGGCACTGGCGAGGGTCGCGCCGGCACCGGGCAACACGCCCATGATGAAACCGAGCACGCCGCAGCGCAGATTGACCGTGAATACCGACGCCGCTTCCTTGAAGTTGAACATCATCCGCCCGGTGGCTTTCACCGCTTCCTGGCCGTGGTGGGTTTTTTCCAGCAGCAGAAGGATTTCGCTGATCGAGAACAGACCCAGCACCAGCACGACGAACTGAATGCCGTCGGTCAGGTGAATGTTGTCGCCGGTGAAGCGGTACACGCCGCTGTTGGCGTCGATGCCAACGGTGGAAAGGAACAGGCCGATCAGCGCTGCGATAAAGGTTTTCAGCGGTCGATCGCCGGCCATGCCGCCGAGACAGACAATCGCGAAGACCATCAATACGAAATATTCCGCCGGGCCGAAGGCAATCGCCCATTTCGCCAGCAGCGGCGCGAACAGCACCATGCCGCAGGTGGCGATGAACGCGCCGATGAACGAGCTCCACGCCGACAGCGACAGCGCGACGCCAGCCAGGCCTTTGCGGGCCATCGGGTAGCCGTCGAGGGTGGTCATCACGGTGGAGGCTTCGCCAGGAATGTTCAGCAGAATCGAACTGATCCGGCCGCCGTATTCGCAGCCCAGGTACACCGCCGCGAGCAGAATCAGCGCCGACTCTGGCGGCAGGCCGAGAGCAAATGCGATCGGAATCAGCAACGCCACGCCGTTGATCGGGCCCAGGCCCGGCAACAGGCCGACGACGGTGCCGATCAGCGTGCCGCACAGTGCGGTCACCAGGTTGTACGGGCTCAGCGCGACGCCAAAGCCCTGACCCAAATAGCCAAGAGTATCCATTTCAGTTCTCCAGAACGCTGAGCAGGCCAAGGGGCAGCGGAACGTCCATCAAACGGTCGAACAGCAGGTAAAGACCGATCGCCATCAGGCTGATGATCACCACGCTCGGCAGCCAGCGGCCGCCATAGAGACGCGCCATCGGTACGCCGGTGAGGATGCCGGCAATGATGAAACCAAGGGGTTCGAAGGTGCCGGCGAACACCAGCAGCAGTACCACGCAGAGACCGATCTTGGTCAGGCTTTCGCGGTCCAGCGGCGGCTCATCCGGGTTGTGCTTGATCGGCGCCGGACGGAACACCATGTACAGCAGCGCCAGGCCCATCAGGCCGAGCATCAACAGCGGGAAGGCGCGCGGGCCCACCGGTTCGTAGGAAAAAGCCGCTTGGTACGGCCACGCCATCAGTGCCAGGCCGGCGCAAACCAGCAGCAACACCGAGGCGAAAATGCGTTGAATAAGCATGGGAGCTCCTGTGTGGCGTCCCCGCGCAGGAGACGCCACCACTAGACAGAGACGATCACTGGATCAGGCCGAACTCTTTGGCCAGCACTTTGTAGTCGGCAACTTGCTTCTTCACGTAGGTGTCCAGTTCCGCGCCAGTCATGGCAAACGGGAACAGTTCACGCTGATCGCGCAGCTTGGCGAACTCCGGCGACGCCAGCAGTTTGTCGAACGAGTCTTTCCACCAGGCATAATCTTCGTCGCTGACTTTTGGCCCCAGGTAGAAACCACGGACCACTGGCCAGACGATGTCGTAGCCTTGTTCGCGGGCAGTCGGGATGTCCTTCATTTCCGGCTCGTCCAGACGCTTTTCAGCGAACACCGCGAGCAGACGCATGTCGCCGCTCTGGATGTGCGGCATGGAGTCGGAGATGTCGGTACTGCCGACC
Source organism: Pseudomonas sp. R1-1 (assembly GCF_051132135.1). Classification (NCBI taxonomy): domain Bacteria; kingdom Pseudomonadati; phylum Pseudomonadota; class Gammaproteobacteria; order Pseudomonadales; family Pseudomonadaceae; genus Pseudomonas; species Pseudomonas sp. R1-1. Next base: position 4,680,151 of record NZ_CP071663.1, on the reverse strand, counting down.
TGAATATGGCCGCCGAGCAGGGCGGTAGCGATTTCGCCGCCGCCTTCCAGAGCAACGTAACGCAGGTCACGCGGGTTGATCCCGGCGGCCTTGGCGATCAGTGCGGTCTGCATCCAGTCCTGGCTGCCGACGGTGCCGCCGGAACCGATGACCACCGAGCCCGGATCTTTCTTCAATGCTTGAACGAGATCGTCGAGGGTCTTGTAGGGCGAATCGCTTTTCACGGCGATGGCGCCATAGCTGGTGCCGACCGCCGCCAGCCAGCGCACGTTGGTTTCGTCGAAACGCCCGAACTTGCCCTGCGCCAGGTTCAGCAGCGAACCGCTCGACCAGGCGACCAGCGTGCCCGCGTCGGCCGGACGCTGAGCGACCACGGCGTTGTACGCCACTGCGCCGACGCCGCCGGGCATGTAGGTCACGCGCATCGGTTTGCTCAGCAGCTTTTCATTCACCAGTGCACTCTGCACCAGCTTGCAGGTCAGGTCGAAACCACCGCCCGGCGAGGCCGGGGCGATGCATTCCGGGCGTTTCGGCTCGGCCATGAGTTGGCCGGCTATCAACATTGCGCCAGCGGCTAAAGCAACTTTACGCAGGGATACGTTCATTTGAGTCTCCAGAGGAGTTGTTGTTATGGATGGACCAATGACCAAAGGACAGGCTAGAGCTTAGCGGCAGGCGCGGTTTTCTCGCGGCGTGAGCTTGAACAGGGCAACAACGCAGGCCTGCGGTGAAAAACCGGCGAGAGAATGATGGAAGCGGGAGGGGCGAGCAGGCGTTAGAGCCTTGGTGCGCATGGATAGCATGCTGGGGTACTCCGTTATTGTTCTTATGGGTCGAAAACGCTTCGTGGCGTTTTTCGGACGCTGTGTGGCTGCAGCGACGACAGTCGCAACTGTCCGTGAAGCGGACTGTAATCCGCTAACCTTTCGCTAACCTTTCAGCTCGCTTTCACGGTTTTCGGGCTTCACAGCAGCGGTTGCGGCTGTAAACTCCGCGGCAAAGCGTGGCGCCGGCCATCCCTGAACGAGGTAAAAATCCATGCGTGTCCTGCTCGTCGAAGACCATCTGCAACTGGCTGAAAGCGTCGCCCAGGCGCTCAAGAGCACCGGTCTGACCGTGGATGTGTTGCACGATGGCGTGGCCGCCGACCTGGCGCTGGGCAGCGAGGAATATGCCGTGGCGATCCTCGATGTCGGCCTGCCGCGCATGGACGGTTTCGAGGTGTTGGCGCGGTTGCGCGCCCGTGGGAAAAACGTGCCGGTGCTGATGCTGACCGCGCGCAGCGACGTGAAAGACCGCGTGCATGGCCTCAATCTGGGCGCCGACGATTACCTCGCCAAGCCATTCGAACTGACCGAACTCGAGGCACGGGTCAAAGCCCTGTTGCGTCGCAGTGTGCTCGGCGGCGAGCGCCAGCAGCGCTGCGGCGTGCTGGCCTACGACCTCGACACCCGGCGCTTCACGCTTGGCGAAGAACTGCTGACCCTGACCTCCCGCGAACAAGCTGTGCTCGAAGCGCTGATCGCCCGTCCTGGCCGGGTGATGAGCAAGGAGCAGTTGGCGGCGCAAGTGTTCGGCCTCGACGAAGAAGCCAGCCCGGATGCCATCGAAATCTACGTGCACCGTCTGCGCAAAAAACTCGACGGTCAGCCAGTGGCGATCGTGACCTTCCGCGGCCTCGGCTATCTGCTGGAAAGCCGCGATGCATAAGCCCAGCAGCCTGCGCTGGCGGTTGTTGTGGAACCTTGCAGTGTTGCTGGTGGTGTTGATGCTTGCCAGCGGCTTGAGCGCTTACTGGAATGGCCGCGAAGCCGCCGACACCGCCTATGACCGCACGCTGCTGGCCTCGGCGCGGACCATTGCCGCCGGCCTGTCGCAACGCGATGGCAGCCTCAGCGCCGATGTCCCTTACGTGGCCCTCGATACGTTCGCCTACGACAGTGCCGGGCGCATTTATTACCAGGTCAACGACATCCACCAGAAGTTGATTTCCGGCTACGAGAATTTGCCGGGCCCACCGCCCGGCACGCCACGCACCGACAGTTATCCGGCACTGGCGCGTTTCTACAACGCCACTTACAACGGCCAGAACGTGCGTGTGGTCAGTCTGCTCAAGGCGGTGTCCGAGCCGAACATGAACGGCATGGCGGAAATCCGCGTCGCCGAAACCGACGAGGCACGCGTCAGCATGGCGCGCAGTCTGGCTGCTGATACCTTGCTGCGTCTGGGTATGCTGGCGATCGGTGCGCTGCTGATGGTCTGGTTCGCGGTCAGCGCAGCGTTGCGCCCGCTGGAACGCCTGCGCACGGCAGTCGAAGAGCGTCAGCCCGACGATCTGCGCCCGCTGCCACTGGTGGAGGTTCAGGATGAACTGGGCCCCTTGGTGCGCGGCCTCAATCACTTTACCGAGCGCCTGCGCGCGCAGTTCGAGCGCCAGGCGCAATTCATCGCCGATGCCGCCCACGAACTACGCACGCCATTGGCGGCGCTGAAGGCGCGGCTTGAACTGGGGCTGCGCTCGACCGAGCCACAGACCTGGCGCGATACGCTGGAATCCTCCGCTCAGGGCACTGATCGCCTGACCCATCTGGCCAATCAACTGCTGTCGCTGGCGCGTGTCGAAAATGGTGCCCGGGCGATTGCCGAGGGTGGCGCGCAACTGCTCGATCTGAGTCAATTGGCGCGCGAGCTGGGCATGGCCATGGCACCGTTGGCGCACAAGCGCGGAGTGGCATTGGCGCTGGAGGCGGATGAGCCGGTGTGGCTGCGCGGCGAGCCGACGTTGCTCAACGAGTTGCTGAGCAACCTGGTCGACAATGCTTTGGCGCATACCCCGCCCGGTGGCAACGTGATCCTGCGGGTCGCCGCGCCGGCGGTGCTTGAGGTCGAAGATGACGGGCCGGGCATTCCGCTGGAGGAGCGTGATCGGGTATTCGAGCGCTTCTACCGGCGCAATCAGCAAGTGGCCGGATCCGGGTTGGGGCTGGCGATTGTCGGCGAGATCTGCCGCGCGCATCTGGCGCAGATCAGCCTGCATGATGGCGAGCAGGCGGGGTTGAAGGTGCGGGTGAGTTTTATTGCCGGGTGACAGGGGCGCCTTTACCGGCCCCATCGCCAGCAGGCTGGCTCCCACATGGAAAGAAAGTGCAGATTGATGCAAACCCTGTGAGAGCCAGCCTGCTGGCGATGGCAGCACCACGGTTGCGGATTCAGTAAAACATCGACCGCGACTCTTGCAGATCCGCACACAGTTCCTTGTTCTCCGGGTCGATACCGAGCTTGCGGAAAGCCGGAACGCTCAGCGGATCGATCCGCGCGAAGGGATGCTCGGTGTCCTTGTGGCAATACAGGCTCGCCACCTGCACCACATCCACATAATCGATCTCAGCCGAATCGCGTTTGAAATCCTGATAAAGCCCCGGCAACGCCACCAACCGCTCGGGAAACTCCCAGACGCGCAACAGCTTGTCGCCGAGCAGCGGATGGATGCGGTCGATCACATGATTGAGGCTGATCGGGTCCGAAAGCAGTTCGTAGTGGTCTTCGGCGTAGGTCAGAATCGGCAGCACGCCGATCTGGTGCACCAGCCCGCCCAGCGCAGCCTGATCAGGCTTGAGGGCGGTGTAGCGGCGACACAGGGCATAGCTGACCCCGGCAATCTCCAGACTCTTGCGCCAGACTTCGCGCATTTTCTGTTCGACCACCTCGGAGCGGGCGTGAAAGATCTGCTCCATCACCAGGCCGATGGCCAGGTTGCTGCTGTAGTTGATCCCCAGCCGGGTGATCGCAGTGTGCAGGTCGGTGACTTCCTGAGCCGCGCGCAGCAGGGGACTGTTGACCACTTTGATCAGGCGCGCCGACAGCGCCGTGTCGCGGCCGATCACTTTGCTCAGGTCGCTGACGCTGATTTCCGGGTCTTCCGCGGCCTTGCGAATCTGCAGGGCCACTTCCGGTAGCGTGGGCAGAACCAGGTCATCGTTATCGATGGCCGCAACCAAATCCGTTTGGACTTTTTCTGCCAGTTCGCTCATTTAAACTCTCTAGGGTGTTGCGACAAATGCTGCGCTCAGCGCTGGATTTCGCGGTCGCGATCCAGTTCGTAAGGCAGGTCGAGCACATGCAGCGTCGGGCCTTCGAGAGTGCCCAGGTGCAGATCACCGGCTTCGGCAGCTTCGGCCTGCAATACCGCCAGGAGTTCAACGTTGTGGCCCGCGTCGACGGCGGCCAGCACCACCTCGCCGATCGAGCTGTTGTGGCTGGGGGCGAACAACGGCGTGCCGGGCTCCGGCAGTTGCGTGCCGCCCAGGCTCAGGCGATACAGACGGCGCTTGAGTTTGCCGAGGTACTGCATGCGCGCGACGATTTCCTGACCGGTGTAGCAGCCTTTCTTGAAACTTACACCGCCGACCGCTTGCAGATTGAGCATCTGCGGGATGAACAGCTCGCGCGTGGTCGGCATGACCTGGCCGATACCGGCGCGAATCTGCCCCAGCAGCCATTGGTTCAGCTCGGCTTCGGGCAACGTTGCGGCCAGTCTGGTCTTGATCGCGTCGGCCTGCTCGGCCGGCACCCAGAGTTCGGCGCGCTGTGGCGACACGCGGATTGCGATCAGTGCTTCGTGACGCACGACACTGTCGGTTTCTACCGGCAACTCCAGACCGAGGCTGGCCAGCGCGGCATCACCCTGTTCAACGCCGAAGCGCGCCCAGGCGGCGCTTTCATCTGTCAGTTTTGATTTGGAGAACACCGCGTATTTCTTCAGGTCCGCCAGTTGCGGCTCCAGCAGTTCGCTGGCCATTGCCATCAGCACGCCGTCGCCTTCGAGCAGAATACGGAAACTCGACTGCATCCGGCCTTTCTGCGTGCAACGGGCACCGAGGCTGGCGCGGTTGTCGCTGAGGTAATTGATATTGCAGGTCAACTGGCCTTGCAGGAATTTTCCGGCATCCGCGCCGCGAACCGCGAGAACGCCTTCATGAGACAGGGTGCAGAAAAAAGCAGAATCGGCCATGGGTCATCGCAGGGTAAATAGACTGGGGCACATCATAAGGGGGCGTTGGTGAAATGGGTAGTTGATAAAGGATCGGTGGTGCCCGACCAAAGCCGACTGTGCGACCCGTCCGGGGTCTGTATACTTGCCGCCAAATTCGAGGAGGGCTCCATGGTCGAACAAGTTGAACTGAATCGCCTCTTTTGGCACAGCCGTCGCGGCATGCTTGAGCTGGACGTGTTGCTGGTGCCATTCGTGCAGGAGGTTTACGCGACGCTCAATCAAGTGGACCGCGATTTGTACGTCCGTTTGCTGACGTGTGAGGATCAGGACATGTTCGGCTGGTTCATGGAGCGCAGCGAGTCGGAAGACCCGGAGCTGCAACGCATGGTCCGGATGATTCTGGATCGTGTCCAGCCCAAGTAACACGTTCGAATGCCGCTGGCATGCCTCACGGCAATTGCTGGCGGCGTATCTGTTGGTCCAGGCGTTCGCCTTGGGCGCATTGTTTCTATTGTCGATTCCCGTGTGGGCCAGTCTGCTCGCGGCATTCGGCTGCGTGCTGCACGGTTTATGGGTGTTGCCACGGCAGATTTTGCTCAGCCATCCAGAGGCATTTCGTGGATTGCGTCGCGATGCCGATGGCTGGCAGGTCTGGAATCAGGCTGATGGCTGGCAAGCGGCACAATTATGCCGCGACAGTCTGGCGCTGCCGCTGATCGTGGTGTTGCGGTTTCGCTTGCGCGGCGAGTGGCAGGTCAGGTCGATCTGTGTACCACGGGATGCGCAGACGGCCGATGTGCATCGGCGCCTGCGCGTACGGCTCAAGTTCAGCCGGCGTAGGTGGGCGGTACCAGAATAGTGTCGAGCGCCTCGGGCAGCATCTGCGGGTAGTCGAGGGTGTAATGCAGGCCGCGACTTTCCTTGCGCTCCATCGCCGAGCTGATCATCAGTTCGGCAACTTGTGCCAGATTGCGTAGTTCGATCAGGTCGCGGCTGACTTTGTAGTTGCTGTAGAACTCGTCGATTTCGTCGAGCAACAACCGCACGCGGTGCTGCGCCCGTTGCAGACGCTTGTTGGTGCGCACGATGCCGACGTAGTCCCACATGAACCGGCGCAGTTCATCCCAGTTATGCGCGATGATTACGTCTTCATCGGAGTCGGTGACCTGGCTGGCGTCCCAGGCGGGCAGGGCGCTTGGCGCGGTAACGTCGTCCAGTTGCGCGAGAATGTCTGCCGCCGCCGAACGCGCATAGACGAAACACTCCAGCAGCGAGTTGCTGGCCATGCGGTTGGCACCATGCAGGCCGGTGAAGCTGGTTTCGCCGATGGCATACAAGCCCGGCACATCGGTGCGACCGTTCTGATCGACCATCACGCCGCCGCAGGTGTAGTGCGCGGCAGGCACCACCGGGATCGGTTGTTGAGTTATGTCGATGCCGAAGCCGAGGCAGCGCTCATAAACCGTCGGGAAGTGACTTTTTACGAACGCTTCGGGTTTATGGCTGATGTCGAGATAAACGCAATCGACGCCCAGGCGCTTCATTTCATGGTCGATGGCCCGGGCGACGATGTCCCGCGGCGCCAGCTCGGCGCGCGGGTCGAAGCGCTGCATGAAGCGTTCGCCATTGGGCAGCTTCAAATGTGCACCTTCGCCGCGCAGGGCTTCGGTGATCAGGAAACTCTTGGCTTGCGGGTGATACAGGCAAGTCGGGTGAAACTGATTGAACTCCAGGTTCGCCACGCGGCAACCCGAACGCCAGGCCATGGCGATGCCATCTCCGCAGGCACCGTCGGGGTTGCTGGTATAGAGATAAACCTTGGCGGCGCCGCCGGTGGCCAGGATCACGAAACGTGCGCCGTAAGTGTCGACTTCACCGGTCTTGCGATTGAGCACATAGGCGCCAAGGCAGCGCTCGCCGGGCATGCCCAAACGGCGCTCGGTGATCAGATCGACGGCGACGCGCTGTTCCTGCAGATCGATATTCGGACGCTGTTTGGCCTGGGCCAGCAAGGTTTTGAAAATTGCCGCGCCCGTGGCATCGGCGGCGTGGATGATGCGCCTATGGCTGTGGCCGCCTTCGCGGGTCAGATGGAATTCGAATCCGCCGTCTTCGGTCGCGGACTGATCATCGCGCGTGAATGGCACACCTTGATCGATCAACCACTGGATAGCCTCCCGACTGTGCTCGACGGTGAAGCGCACGGCATCTTCATGGCAAAGGCCACCGCCAGCGTTGAGTGTGTCATCGACATGGGATTCGACCGTGTCGGTGTCATCAAGCACCGCGGCGACGCCACCCTGGGCCCAGAATGTCGAGCCGTTGGCCAGATCGCCTTTGCTCAGCACGGCAATGCGCAAATGACCGGGCAAGGTCAGTGCGAGACTCAAACCGGCAGCACCGCTGCCAATGACCAGAACATCGTGTTGAAACTGTTGGCTCATTTCAGGATTCCGCTCAAAGCGACCCGGATCGGGGTTGGCGCAAGACAGCTGGATCGGCGAGTCAAGACAGCCACACAGCCCACTAGTATATAGAGGGGTGGGACGGCACAATAGCCGGGCCGGTATGGCATTGTGAAACTACTGTGAGCGCAAAAACCGCACGCTTCGTCGGAAGTTTTTCTTACCCCTAATGGGTGAAGGCGACTGTATCGGCGCTGAAACACGGTTTTTCCGCGCAGGGTTATCGAATGTCGGTGGGTAGCGGCTATAAATAATTGGAACTTTTGCCAAAGGCTCAAGATCAATAGTCGGTGCCAGAGATAAGGGACGTGTCGGCTTCAGTATGCAATCTGCGGTTGGATTGCGGTCCGCGAAACCGATGACAAGATTATTCGCGCAGCCGGTTCATCCCGCGCTGCGTTTTTCGTGCGTGTCAAATCAGAGCCCGCAGGAAACTTGCTTGGAGGGGGAGAACTTTTGCGAAAAGCCCGAGTCTATGTTTGCAAGTCTGGTCGTTTAGTTATGCAAGCCTCCTCCGGGCTTATCGAGGAGTGTTCATGCTAACCCAGGAAGAGGATCAGCAGCTGGTCGAGCGCGTTCAACGCGGCGACAAGCGAGCTTTCGATCTGTTGGTGCTGAAGTATCAGCACAAGATTCTCGGGTTGATCGTGCGGTTTGTGCACGACACCCATGAAGCCCAGGACGTGGCTCAGGAAGCCTTTATCAAGGCGTATCGAGCGCTTGGAAACTTTCGCGGCGACAGTGCGTTTTATACGTGGCTGTACCGTATTGCCATTAACACGGCAAAGAATTACCTGGTTTCACGCGGCCGCCGGCCGCCGGACAGCGATGTAAGTTCCGAGGATGCAGAGTTCTACGACGGCGATCACGGCCTCAAGGATCTCGAATCACCAGAACGTGCGTTGCTGCGGGATGAGATCGAAGGCACCGTCCATCGAACCATTCAGCAACTACCAGAAGATTTGCGCACGGCTTTAACTTTGCGCGAATTCGACGGTCTGAGTTACGAGGACATTGCGAGCGTCATGCAGTGTCCGGTGGGTACCGTGCGCTCCCGGATTTTCCGCGCTCGGGAGGCCATCGACAAAGCCCTGCAACCGTTGTTGCAGGAAAACTGAGACAGCGGCGACAGCCAAGAGAGGAACGCCATGAGTCGTGAAGCCCTGCAGGAATCGCTGTCCGCAGTGATGGATAACGAAGCGGACGAACTGGAATTGCGTCGAGTGCTTAATGCACTGGATGATGTTGAAACCCGTGAGACCTGGGCTCGTTACCAGATCGCTCGGGCAGCCATGCACAAGGATCTGCTGCTTCCGCGTCTGGATATCGCTGCGGCAGTGTCTGCTGCGCTGGAAGACGAAACGGCCCCGGCCAAAGTATCTCGCAGCCCATGGCGCAGCCTCGGCCGTCTGGCTGTTGCAGCTTCGGTGACGGTTGCCGTGCTGGCGGGTGTTCGCCTGTACAATCAGGACGAAATCGCTGGCGTCGAACTGGCTCAGCAATCCAACCAGCCAACGCTGGCGACCCCGCAAGTCAAGGGTCCGGCTGTTCTGGCAGGCTACAGTGAGAGCTCTGAAGCCACTGGCCCGATGGCCAACGGCGTACTGCAAGGTCAGCCAGGCTGGCATGATCAGCGTCTGCCGGGCTACCTGCGTCAGCATGCCCAACAGGCTGCTTTGAAAGGCACTGAAAGCGCGCTGCCTTATGCACGTGCCGCAAGCCTGGAAAACCGTTAAGGAGGATCATGCGCGCCATACCTCTACTTTCGCTTCTGCTCAGTGGCTGGTTCGTTGTTCCAGCCCACGCTGATGAGGCCCAGGATTGGTTGACCCGGCTGGGCCAGGCCGAGCAGCAGCAAAGCTTTTACGGTACTTTCGTTTACGAGCGTAACGGTAGCTTTTCTACCCACAACATCTGGCATCGCGTCCAGAACGGCCAGGTCCGCGAGCGGTTGCTTCAGCTCGACGGTTCGGCACAGGAAGTCGTGCGCATTGACGGGCATACTCAATGCGTCAGCGGCACCCTGATTGCCGGGCTGGGAGACTCGCCGAATGCTGCGGCTCGTCCTCTTGATCCCAAAAAGCTGAAAAACTGGTATGACCTTGCGGTCATTGGCAAGTCGCGCGTGGCCGGCCGAGACGCCGTGATCGTGGCGTTGAAGCCTCGAGATCAGCATCGCTACGGATTCGAATTGCATCTGGACAAAAAAACCGGCCTGCCGCTCAAGTCGTTGCTGTTGAACGACAAGGAGCAGTTGCTCGAGCGATTCCAGTTCACCAGCCTCAATACTGATCAAGTGCCGTCTGATGGTGATCTGCAGGCCAATGCCGATTGCAAGCCAGTCAAGCTCGACAGCGACAAAGCGTCGGCAGTCAAAACGGCGCAAACCTGGCATTCGGACTGGTTGCCGCCGGGCTTCGAACTGACCAGCAGTACGTCGCACAAAGACGCCGAGACCAAGACGCAGGTCAACAGCCTGCTGTACGACGACGGTCTTGCGCGTTTCTCGGTTTTTCTTGAGCCATTAAACGGCGCGACAGTGACCGATACCCGCACTCAGCTCGGTCCGACCGTTGCCGTGTCCCGTCGCCTGACCACGCCGTCGGGTGAAATGATGGTGACCGTGGTCGGCGAGATCCCGATCGGCACTGCCGAACGAATTGCTCTGTCGATGCGAAATTCCGATGGCGCCGCAACCAGCAAACAGTAAGCTGATTTCAGCGATTCGCGTTTTATCAACGAGGCGTGGAAATGTTTGCTGAGCATTTTCATTTGCAAATACCCCGGAAATTTTTTATAGGTCAGAGCCTCACGGCTCTGGCCTTGTTTGTTGTTGCCGGAACAAAAATGCCGGTCTGTGGTTTCCGGTGTTCCTTGCTCCATATCGCTTAACCCTGCTCGTCGTAACGGGAGCTGTATGTCGATACTTAGCTTGAAGTCTTATCTTTCCATTTTCGCCACCGTGCTGGTGCTCGGTCAGGCAGTTCCTGCTGCGCAGGCGGCCGATCTGCCTGACTTCACCCAATTGGTCGAACAAGCTTCGCCAGCCGTGGTGAACATCAGTACCACGCAGAAACTGCCGGATCGCAAGGTCAACCAGCAGATGCCCGATCTGGAAGGCCTGCCACCAATGCTGCGCGAGTTCTTTGAGCGTGGCATGCCGCCGCAACAGCGTTCCCCGCGTGATGGTCGCCAGCGTGAAGCGCAATCGCTGGGTTCGGGCTTCATCATTTCCCCGGATGGCTACATCCTCACCAATAACCATGTGATTGCCGACGCTGACGAAATCCTTGTGCGTCTGGCTGATCGCAGCGAGATGAAAGCCAAGCTGATCGGCACTGACCCACGCTCCGACGTGGCGCTGCTGAAAATCGAAGGCAAGGATCTGCCGGTACTCAAGCTCGGCAAGTCCCAGGATCTGAAAGCTGGCCAGTGGGTGGTTGCCATCGGTTCTCCATTCGGCTTTGACCACACCGTGACCCAAGGCATCGTCAGTGCCGTGGGCCGCAGCTTGCCGAACGAAAACTATGTGCCGTTCATCCAGACCGACGTGCCGATCAATCCGGGCAACTCCGGTGGTCCGTTGTTCAACCTCAACGGCGAAGTGGTCGGCATCAACTCGCAGATCTATACCCGTTCCGGCGGCTTCATGGGCGTGTCCTTCGCCATCCCGATCGATGTAGCGATGGACGTTTCCAATCAGCTCAAGAGCGGTGGCAAGGTCAGTCGTGGCTGGCTGGGCGTGGTCATCCAGGAAGTGAACAAGGATCTGGCCGAATCGTTCGGTCTGGATAAACCGGCCGGCGCGCTGGTTGCGCAGATTCAGGATGACGGTCCGGCAGCCAAGGGCGGCCTGCAGGTCGGCGACGTGATTCTGAGCATGAACGGCCAGCCGATCGTCATGTCCGCTGACCTGCCGCATCTGGTCGGCGCGCTGAAGGCTGGCGCCAAAGCCAATCTCGAAGTGATCCGCGAAGGCAAGCGCAAGAACGTCGAGCTGACGGTCGGCGCGATTCCGGACGAAGACAAAGAGCTGGATACGCTGGCGAAATCCGGCGCTGAAAGCAGCAGCAATCGCCTCGGTGTTGCAGTCGGCGAGCTGACCGCTGAGCAGAAGAAAGCCTACGACCTTAAAGGTGGTGTGGTGATCAAGGAGGTGCAGGATGGTCCTGCCGCCCTGATCGGCCTGCAGCCAGGTGACGTGATCACCCACCTGAACAACCAGGCCATCGGTTCGGCCAAGGAGTTCACGGATATCGCCAAGGCGCTGCCGAAGAACCGCTCGGTGTCGATGCGCGTTCTGCGCCAGGGTCGCGCCAGCTTCATCACCTTCAAACTGGCTGAGTAATCCGCTGGGAAGGGTAAAAAGAAAACCGCCTCGAAAGAGGCGGTTTTTTTATGCCTGAAGCTTTTGCTCAGCGACCGGGCTCAGCCCATCATGTCCTTGATCATGCGCTCCTGCTCCATCAGCTCGCGCTGGCGGGCATCGATGCGTGAAGAGAGCGGGAAGTTGCTACCGGCCTTGCGCTTGGCGAAGTCCAGTTGCTGAATCGCCTGACGGTAGTCGCCGACCAAGGCGAAATATTCCGCTCGAGCCTGGTGCAGGCCGATGATGTTGCCTGACAAGCCGCGGGTCTCGGCCACTTGATACCAGACGTCCGGATCGTCCGGGCGCGATTTGAGCAGGGCTTCCAAGGCTTTCTCGGCATCCGGCGCACGGTTCTGCTTGAGCAGCAGGTCAACGCGCACCTGATTGAGCGGATAGTTGCCCGGATACTGCGTCAGCATGCGGTCCACTCGCGACTGTGCGTCGGGCAGACGATTGTTGGTGATATCCAGGTCGACCTGAGCGAGGTTGTAGATGATCTCGTTCGGCGATGTTGCCAGCAATTGTTTGAGATTTTCCCGCGCCTCGTTCAGTTGCCCGCCCTTGATCTGCGCGATGGCCAGCCCGTAGCGCGCCACATCGTTTCTTGGATTCTCATCCAGCAGCGCGCGGAAACGCTTGGCGCCCAGCCCGGGTGTTTCTTCGTAGATCAACTGCACCCGCGCGCGGATCAATTGATAGCGCTTGGAATCTTCGATGCCGCCCGGTCTGGCCTGTTCGGCGCGGTTGCGGGTGTCAGCGATACGCGATTCGGTCACCGGGTGCGTCAGCAGGAATTCCGGCGGCTTGGCATCGAAGCGATACTGGCGCATCAGGCGTTCGAACATGGTCGGCATCGAGCGCGGGTCGTAACCGGCCTTTTCCAGGTTGAGGATGCCGATGCGGTCGGCTTCCTGTTCGTTCTGTCGGGAGAAGGTCCGTTGCGCCTGAATCGCCGCCGCCTGGCTGCCGGCAATCGCCGCAATCCCGGCATCGCCTCCCCCTGCCGCAGCGATGACGATCCCGGCCAGCAGGGCGGCCATCATCGGCACCTGCATGCGCTGCGAAGCCTCGACGCCGCGGGCGAAGTGGCGTTGCGACAAGTGCGCCAGTTCGTGTGCGAGGACCGAGGCATATTCACCTTCGGTCTGCGCGTTGAGAAACAGACCGCCGTTGACTCCGACCACGCCTCCAGGCGCTGCGAAGGCGTTGAGCTGTGGGCTGTTGATCAGAATGAATTCGAGACGCCGGTCAGTGACCTGGCTGGTTTCCACCAGCTTGTACACGCTGGATTCAACGTAGTCTTTCAATTGCGGGTCGTTGAGTTGTGACACCTGGCTGCGCAACATGGCCAGCCAGGCGCGGCCGAGCTGGTATTCCTGTTGCGGTGAGACAATGGCAGAACTGGCGTCGCCGAGTGACGGCAGATCGTCGGCAAAGCCTGGTGAGGCGAGCAGGCAAGCGAGCGTCAGCAGGGTAGGGCGCAGAAAAGTCATGCACAAAGCCTTGGAAGACAAAGACCTTACTGTAGCCGGACACCAACGCTGCGACCAGATATTCTAGGTAGCTCAAGACCTGAACCGGAGTGACGCAATGAGTGACGCTGTAGCCCCTGACGTAGAACTGGACGCCACTGGCCTGAACTGTCCGTTGCCGTTGCTCAAGGCAAAAATGGCGCTGAATAAAATGGCCAGCGGCGAAGTACTCAAGGTGACTGCTACGGATGCGGGCTCGCAACGCGACTTTCGCACCTTTGCCAAACTCGCCGGTCATGCGCTACTGCGTGAAGAGGACGAAGCCGGCGTCTTCCGTTACTGGCTGAAAAAAGCCTGAAACTGACAGCGTCAAAACCTGAGGATTATTGATGTTCAAAGTGTTGCGCGACTGGATTCAGCGCTATTTTTCCGATGAGGAAGCGGTGGTGCTGGCGGTGCTGCTGTTTCTCGCCTTCACCGCGGTGCTCACCCTCGGCGGCATGCTTGCGCCAGTGTTGGCCGGCATGGTGCTGGCTTATCTGATGCAGGGGCTGGTGGTCACGCTTGAGCGAATGCGCGTGCCGGGCGGTGTCGCGGTGGGTTTGGTGTTTGCGCTGTTTATGGGCGCGCTGATGCTGTTCATCGTCGTCGTGCTGCCGTTGCTCTGGCATCAGTTGATCACCCTGTTCAACGAACTGCCGGGCATGCTCGCCAAGTGGCAATCGCTGCTGCTGTTGCTGCCGGAGCGCTATCCGCATCTGGTATCCGATGAGCAGGTGCTGCAGGCGATCGAGGCGGCGCGCGGCGAGATCGGCAAGTTCGGCCAGTGGGCGCTGACCTTCTCGCTGTCGAGTCTGCCGCTGCTGGTGAACATCATGATTTACCTGGTGTTGGTGCCGATCCTGGTGTTCTTCTTCCTTAAAGACCGGGCCATGATCGGTGAGTGGGTGCGTGGGTATCTGCCCCGTGAGCGTGCGTTGATTACCCGCGTTGCGCAGGAAATGAACCGGCAGATCGCCAATTACATCCGCGGTAAAGGTATCGAAATCGTCATTTGCGGTGGCGTGACCTACATCGCTTTTATCGCGCTCGGTCTCAACTACGCGGCGCTGCTGGCGTTGCTGGTGGGCCTGTCGGTGGTGGTGCCGTATGTCGGTGCGGTGGTGGTGACTGTTCCGGTCCTGTTGATTGCTTTGTTCCAGTGGGGGTGGAGCGATCAGTTCATCTATCTGATGGCGGTTTACGGAATCATTCAGACGCTGGACGGCAACGTGCTGGTGCCGCTGCTGTTTTCCGAAGCGGTCAACCTGCATCCGGTGGCGATCATCTGCGCGGTGCTACTGTTTGGCGGGTTGTGGGGATTCTGGGGCGTGTTTTTTGCAATCCCGCTGGCGACGCTGTTCAAGGCTGTGCTCGATGCGTGGCCGCGCAAGGAGCCGGTGGTGGCGCCGCTGCTTTAGCGGTTGATCCGAATTGCTCGGTCAAACTCAAGATCTATCCGCGAGCAGGCTCGTTCCCACATTTGGAATATGATTCCCAGTGGGAGCGAGCCTGCTCGCGAAAGCGGCGGTAAATTCAGCAGGACCATCAGGCTTTATTCAGAGCCTGTGCAGCAGCCAAAACTGCATCCACATGCCCAGGCACCTTCACACCGCGCCATTCCTGACGCAGTACGCCATTCTTGTCGATGAGAAAGGTGCTGCGATCAACGCCCAGGTATTCCTTGCCGTACAGCTTCTTCAACTTGATCACGTCGAACAACTGGCAGACGGCTTCGTCCTTGTCACTGATCAGCTCGAACGGAAACTCCTGCTTGCACTTGAAGTTTTCGTGTGACTTCAGGCTGTCGCGGGAGATGCCAAAGATCTCCGTGTTGGCAGCCTTGAACGCTGCGTATTGATCGCGAAAACCTTGGCCTTCGGTGGTGCAGCCCGGGGTGCTGTCCTTCGGATAGAAGTAGATCACCACTTGCTGGCCCTTGAGCGCTGCCAGGCTGACGGTTTGCCCGCTGGTGGCAGGGGCTTCAAAATCGGCAACCGGTTGGTCGATGACAACGGCCATTAGAGCTTCCTTACATTGGGTTTTGTGGGCGCCAAGGCTCGATCAGCGCATCCAGATTCATCGCATCGGAGAAATCGAGGAACTGATCACGCAGCCAGCTGATCTGCGTGCCGGCCGGCAGCGTCACGGTAAAAGTGGCGTTGAGCATGGTGCCGCCGGTCTGTGGTGCCTGATAGGTGTCGCAGGTCAGGTTTTCCAGTTCGACGTTGTGGTCCATGAAGAACTGGCACAACTCATTGATGATGTCCGGGCGATACGCCGAACTGACGTAAGCCACATACGGCAATGCCTGTGGGCGGTTTTCCAGCGGTGCGCTGCGCACCACGTTGACCGTGAACGCGTGTTTCTTGGCGAGGCCAGGCAGACTGACTTCGAGGCGGGCGAGGGCGTCCCAGCTGCCGGTAATCTCGAGAACCAGCGCACTGCACTCGCCATGGCGAGTCAGGCGCGAAGTCACCACGGCGCAGCGATTTTCATGGCTGGCGCGGCACAGCACGTTGGTCAGCTCCATCGGGTTGGCGCCGAGAGCACTGATGACAAGGAATTGTTCGCGAACTGTGGGGGTGGACATGCAGCATTCCTAAAGCGATGAGCGGTCGGTAGGTTGAGGCGTTGGATGCCGGAAGGTGCCTGTTGTGACGGTCCGTTCAAGGCGACCCGGCCAGCGCCCGCGGCTCGCTCCATTGACGCGTGAGCACGACGAGGCGATGCAGGAACAGGGTCTGGAAGGCCGAAACGGGAGGCAGAAACCCGGCGTACAAGCTGATCAGTACCGATCAAAGTCTGAAGGGTAGCGAAAAGCGGCGCCAAGGGGAATGGCGGCAGCGCAGTACTTCGCTTGTGCAAGCATCTTGGCGCCAGTACCATTACCGCTCTCTTTTTCCGGCAGGAGCGGTTTCATGATTGCGGGCAGTATGGTGGCACTGGTCACTCCCATGGATGCACAAGGGCGTCTTGACTGGGACAGCCTCAGCAAACTCGTGGACTTCCACCTCAAGAATGGCACCCATGCCATTGTCGCGGTCGGTACTACCGGCGAGTCGGCAACCCTTGATGTAGATGAACACATCGCCGTGATCAAAGCCGTGGTCAAACAGGTTGCCGGGCGCATTCCGGTCATCGCCGGTACTGGCGCCAACTCGACCCGCGAAGCCGTCGAGTTGACCCGTAATGCCAAGGAAGCCGGCGCAGACGCCTGCCTGCTGGTGGTTCCTTATTACAACAAGCCGACCCAGGAAGGTCTGTACCAGCACTTCAAGCACATCGCTGAAGCGGTCGACATTCCGCAGATTCTCTACAACGTTCCTGGCCGCACCTCCTGCGACATGCAGGCCGAGACCGTGATTCGCCTGTCCACCGTACCGAACATCATCGGTATCAAGGAAGCCACCGGCGACCTTAAGCGTGCCAAAGCGATCATCGATGGCGTGGGCAAGGATTTCATCGTGTTGTCCGGCGATGATCCGACCGCGGTCGAACTGATCCTGTTGGGCGGCAAAGGCAATATCTCGGTGACCGCCAACGTCGCGCCGCGTGAGATGGCCGACCTGTGCGAGGCCGCGCTCAAGGGCGACGCCGACACCGCACGCGCAATCAACGAAAAACTGATGCCGCTGCACAAAGACCTGTTCATCGAAGCCAACCCGATTCCGGTGAAGTGGGCGCTGGTCGAAATGGGCCTGATGCACGAAGGCATCCGCCTGCCACTGACCTGGCTGAGCACACCTTGTCACGAAACGCTTCGCACGGCCCTGCGCCAGTGCAGCGTCCTGGTTTAATTGAGGAAGTACAACGCATGAAGCGAATGGCCGGACTTTCCGCACTTGCCTTGATTATCTCCAGCACCAGCGGCTGCGGATGGGTCTGGGGGCCGGAAGGTTATTTCCGCGACCGTGGTAGCGATTACCTGCAAGCGCAACAGACTGCACCGATGCAATTGCCACCGGATGTGAACACCTCCAAGCGTCTCGATCCGCTGTTGCCGATCCCGCGCAACGTCGCCGATGACACCGCCAAGGGCGAATACATCGTTCCGCGTCCGCAGCCTCTGTCTGCCGTGGCCGACGCCAGCGACTACTCGCTGCAGAAGAGCGGTGACTCGCGTTGGGTCGTGGCCCAGCATCCGCCGGCCGAAGTCTGGCCAGTGGCGCTGCAGTTCTTCCAGGACAACGGTTTCCGTCTGGATGAACAGCGTCCGCAGACCGGTGAATTCACCACTACCTGGCAGCATTCCGATGAGCTGTCGGCATCGATGGCCAAGCGCCTGAGCGCGGCCGGCATCGCCAGCGACAGCGAAACTCGTGTGCGTGTACGCATCGAGCCGGGCGTGCAGCGCAACACCAGTGAGATCTACGTGGTCAGCGCCGAGCGTCCTGCCGGCAGCACCGCCGATGTCGCCTTCACCAACCGTTCGGTCAACACCGGTCTGGATGCTGCGCTGGTCGACGACATGCTCGCGAGCATGAGCCGTACGTCCGAGAAGGGCGGTTCGGTGTCGATGCTGGCTTCGCGTGATTTCGACGCGCCAAGCCGTGTCAGCCTCAGCGAAGACGGCAGCGGCAACCCGGTGTTGAACGTCGGCACCGATCTGGACCGTGCCTGGTCGAGCGTTGGTCGTGCACTGGAACAGGGTGAATGGCGCGTTGAAGACATCAACCGCAGCCTGGGCCTGTACTACATCAACCTGGCCGAAAAAGCCGAGAAGAAAGACGACAAGCCTGGCTTCTTCAGCAGCCTGTTCGGCAGCGCGCCGAGCAAGGAAGAAGTGGAAGCCCGCGCCGAGCGTTATCAGGTACGCCTGAGCAAGGTCGGCGAGAACATTCAGGTGACCGTCGAGAAAAACATCAACACCGTCGCGCCAGCTGATGTGGCGCGTAAAGTGCTGAGCGTGATTCAGGACAATCTGGGCTGATCGACCATGCGTTTTGCCGTTCTCGGCAGCGGTAGCCAAGGGAACGGCACGCTGATCGCCAGTGCTGATACGTTCGTGCTGGTGGATTGTGGTTTTTCCCTGCGGGAAACCGAAAAACGCCTGTTGCGCCTGGGTGTTCACCCGGCGCAACTGAGCGCGATACTCGTGACCCACGAACATGCCGACCACGTGCATGGCGTGGGTTTGCTGTCTCGGCGCTACAATCTGCCGGTCTACCTCAGTCGCGGCACACTGCGCGGGATGCGCAAACCGCTTGAGCCGGCAGGTTTTCTGGCCGGCGGCGAGCAACTGCAGATCGGTGCGCTGAGCGTCGGGGTCATTGCCGTGGCCCATGATGCGCAGGAACCGACCCAGTATGTCTTCAGCGATCAGGAACAGCGGCGCTTCGGCCTGCTCACCGACCTGGGATCGTACTGCGAGCGGGTGCTGGACAATTATCGGGACCTCGATGCATTGATGATCGAGTCCAACCATTGCCGCGACATGCTGGCGCGCGGTCATTACCCGTACTTTCTCAAGCAGCGGGTGGGCGGTGAGCTGGGACATTTGAACAACCACCAGGCGGCATTCCTGGTGGCCGAGTTGGGCTGGCAGGGCTTGCAACACCTGGTCCTGGCCCATCTGAGCAGCAAGAACAACCTGCCGCAGCTGGCCCGGCAATGTTTTGTCGACACCCTCGGGTGTGACCCGGACTGGCTGCAACTGGCCGATCAAGATTCAGGGCTCGACTGGCGCCACATCGCCTAGCCCACCTACTTAGCAAGCGGAGCCCATCATGGAAAAACGTGAAGAACTCTACCGCGGCAAAGCCAAATCGGTTTACAAGACCGACGACGCTGACCGCTTGATCCTGCTGTTTCGCAACGACACCTCGGCGTTCGACGGCAAGCGCATCGAGCAGCTCGACCGCAAAGGCATGGTCAACAACAAGTTCAACGCCTTCATCATGCAGAAACTCGAAGCGGCCGGCATCCCGACCCAGTTCGACAAACTGCTGGCCGACAACGAGGTCCTGGTGAAGAAACTCGACATGATCCCGGTCGAGTGCGTCGTGCGTAACTACGCCGCTGGTAGCCTGGTCAAGCGTCTGGGCGTCGAAGAAGGCATGAAGCTCAACCCATACACCTTCGAACTGTTCCTCAAGGACGACGCCAAGGGCGACCCGTTCATCAACGAATCCCACGTCGTGGCATTCGGTTGGGGCACCGCCGAGCAACTGGCGCGCATGAAAGAACTGTCGCTGAAGGTCAACGAAGTACTGACCAAGCTGTTCGACGACGCAGGTCTGCTGCTGGTCGACTTCAAGCTTGAATTCGGCGTGTTCAGCGACGGCTCCATCGTCCTCGGCGACGAGTTCAGCCCGGACGGCTGCCGTCTGTGGGACAAGGACACCAAGAAGAAGATGGACAAGGACCGCTTCCGCCAAGGCCTCGGTGACGTCATCGAAGCCTACGAAGAAGTCGCCAATCGTCTGGGTGTACCGCTTTAATCGACGCAAGCATCTGATAGCACGAAGAAAATTTCGAAAGAGGGTTTGCTTTCGGTAAAAGTGTTGTTATGATGCGCGCCGTTGGAGAGATGCCAGAGTGGCCGAATGGGACGGATTCGAAATCCGTTGTACCTTCACCGGTACCTAGGGTTCGAATCCCTATCTCTCCGCCATTATTGAACAAGACGAAGCCCCCGTAATCATTGATGATTACGGGGGCTTTTTCGTTTCCGGACTTTCGTTTAGGGCATTTTTAGGGCAAAAAATGACATCATGAGGACGCTTTAGGCCTGTGTATGCTTCAGCCAATTTCGATAGCGTGCTGTTGGGTTTGCGCTAATGGCGAGGGCGCGCGCGAGATATTGGAGCCTATCAGGGAGTTACGTATGTGGGTTTGGCAGGAAGCACGACAGCGTTGGCTGTTGGTGGCAGGGGTATAAGCCTCAGGTTGCCTTTGTGGCAGTTTTTGGAAGGCGGAGCTATTGCCGCATTTCTATGTGCAGACGCAACGATCAGTGTCACGAGCGATCTGCTTGTCGGACTCATATCCGCATATGCCGATTCTTCTACCTGCAGCACCATGCCTTCGCCGGCAAGGTCTCGGGGCAGACGTTCGGCACGGCGACGACTGCCCCAGCCATTAACCTGCTGCGGATCGAGGAAAACCTCTCAGTCGCTTGGTAACGACTGTCCGGCACCTACGTCGAAAATCTCCCTTGGCTTGAATTCGCTGAACGTCACGACCGCGTCCACACCTTCCACTACATGGACCCGTCTTACTGGCAGACAGCCGGTTACGGCGTGGACTTTCCGTTCGAGAACTACGAACGGATGGCCGACTTCATGCGCCACTGCAAAGGCAAGGTGATGGTCAGCATCAACGACCATCCGGATATCCGCCGTGTGTTCGATGGTTTCGATTTCGAAACCTTAGACTCCTCTACACCACAACCAACCAGCGGCAAGGCGAAGCCGAGGTGAGCGGTGAGCGGGTGATCATGAACTGGGCGCCAGAATCGTTGGGCGGCTTGTTCTGATCATCATGACGCGAATGGCATTCCGACGGCCTGGTTATCCAAGTGGTATTTTCGATGAACAGGGCGAGGCTGCTTTCTTAATCTGGAAATTCATATGGTAGATATCACGGGCTATTCGCTTGGTCGACAGTGCCTATTGGAGGCGATCATATTCATTGTGGCCTCGTCACGCCGCCATCAGGGCTACGCTCTTAACGTCGTCAAAACGTGCAGGGGGCTTTGTGCCAATTACTGAACTAGCGCAACAAGTAGCGATCCAGTCCTTTGCTGCCCCAAGAAAAAGCTTGCCGTGCTCATGAAATTTATCTGAGGTGGAATACGACCTCAGGAGATACGCTCAGAGAAAGCCAAGACGTCGACAGATGGCGCGTTTTAGGAATACAGGCATTGAGGAAGAAGCATGTTGAATGTTGACGAGTTCCCCACGGACAATGGGCAACCCACTGAGTACGAGAGTCTGATCACCAGGGGGCCCCATTCGCTCGATGCCATTCCGGGGGCAATCTACTTGTGTGACCGCAACGGATGGCTCGTCAGCTTCAACAGCGAAGCGGTCAATCTGTGGGGAAGAACACCTGCCCTAGGTGAGAATGGGGACCGTTTTTGCGGCTCGTACCGGCTCTACACGACAAACGGCACGCCATTAGCTGTTGACGAATGTCCCATGGCTTCCACCCTCATCAAAGGCCTAAATTCGCGTAACCAGGAGGTTTTGATCGAGCGCCCGGACGGATCACGCTTTGTAGCGCTCATGAATATCCGCACCCTTAGAGACCAGCGTGGGGAAATCCAAGGCGCGATCAATTGCTTTCAGGACGTCTCGGCGCACCACGCAATAGCCGAAGAACTGCGACGCCAAGGCTCCGATCTTGAAGACTTTTTCGAAAACAGCGCCGTCGGCCTTCATATTGTCAGCGGCGAGGGCATTATCCTGCGTGCCAATAAAGCGGAGTTGTCGCTGCTGGGTTATTCCCCGAACGAGTACATTGGCCGTCACATCACCGATTTCCATGTTGACGAGCCGGTAATCGGAGACATCCTCAATAAACTCAGTAGCGGTGATTGCCTGAAAAGTTATCCGGCGCGTCTGAGGGCTAAGGACGGCACCATCAAACATGTCGCGATTACCTCTAACGGGCGATTTGAAGACGGTAAGTTCTTCAACACACGTTGCTTCACTGTTGATGTGACGCGCGTGCATGAAGCTGAAGTTGAGCGCCAGGAGAGCGATGATCGGCTTGCGGCTACCTACGAGGCGGCGACCATCGGAATTGCTGAGGCGGGAGAGGATGGCCGCCTGCTCCGGGTGAACGATGCCCTTTGTACCATGCTAGGTCGCTCTCGCGAGCAGCTGCTGACGATGACCTTTTTTGACTATACCCATCCGGACAGTGTTGAGCAGGATAGAGAGTTATATGCACGGCAGGTGGCAGGTAACCTGGACAACTACGTGTTGCGCAAAAAGGCCATGAAGCTCGATGGCCAGCCGCTTTATCTCGATATTCATAGCTCGTCGGTAAGGGCTCCTGACGGCAGGTTCCGCTATGGTGTGCGCGTCATCCAGGATGTGACGCTGGCCCGGAAAACGGAAAACCGGTTGCGAGAAAGCGAGCGTCACATGCGCAATTTACTAGAAGCGCTGCCGGCGGCCACCTACACTACTGACGCTGAGGGGCGCATCACATTCTATAACCGTGCGGCAGTCGAGTTGTCGGGGCGAACGCCGCAACTGGGCGAATTATGGTGCGTAACCTGGAAATTGTTCAACACCGATGGCTCCTATCTTCCTCACGACCAATGCCCCATGGCCGTAGCTCTTAGGGAAAATCGGCCGATTCGGGGCGTTGAGGCCATAGCAGAGCGTCCGGATGGCACACGTGTGCCATTTACGCCTTATCCGACCCCCCTCCATGATGCCGACGGAAACCTTGTCGGTGCCATTAACATGCTGGTGGATATCACCGAGCGTAAGCAAGCAGAAGACCGACAAAAAAACCTGATCGACGAGCTGAATCATCGAGTCAAGAACACGCTGACTACGGTTCAGTCCCTAGCGGCGCAAACAGCGCGCAACGCCAAGGATGCCAATGATGGGTACACACGGTTCGAAGCCCGGTTGCTCGCATTGTCGCGTGCCCACGATCTGCTGACTAAGCGGCATTGGGGCCTTACCCCGCTGGATCTGCTAGCCCATGAAGTGTTAACGCCCATATTTGGCCAAGAGCCCGGCCGCGTCGTGATCACTGGTGATGCCTTCAACGTTGACAGTCGCGTCGCACTGAACCTCACCATGACGCTCAATGAGCTGGCAATCAACGCCCTTAAATACGGAGCGATGTCCACCGAGAGGGGGACACTTTCAGTGAGGTGGAGCGTGCAACCCAAACCGAACGGAGCGCTACTCAGCCTGGACTGGCGTGAACAGGGCGGTCCCCCCGTGTTCACGCCTGAGCGAGAAGGATTGGGTTCGCGGTTGATGAAGCGCTGCATCGAGCGTGATCTAGGCGGTTCTTTTGAACTCGACTTCTCCCGTGAGGGCGTTCGCTGCCGGTTCTCGTTCACACTCGCTGGGGATTCACCATGATCTCTATCAAAGGAATAAAGGTGCTTCTGGTTGAAGACGAAGGCGCCATTGCCATGTTGATCGAGGAGATGCTCGAGGAATGGGAGTGCACGGTAGTCGCCTCCGTGGCCCGACTAGCGGAGGCTCTGCAGGCGGCAAGTGTGGTGGATGTAGATTTGGCGATTCTCGACGTAAACCTGGCTGGAGAGCGCGTTTTTCCGGCAGCTCGGACTCTGCGTGCGCGCAACATCCCGTTCTTGTTCAGTACGGGTTACGGCGCTAGCGGCCTGCCGGAAGAGTTTGCGGATTGTCCGGTCCTGCATAAGCCGTTTTCGGACATCGATCTTCGGTCAAGAATTGCACTAACGCTGAAATATTAGTTCAGTAAAGCTCTTTTGCTTGTGTCCGATCATTGGAAAGGGGGGCGGCAGCAAGAGGAGATGTTTGATTTGACACTGGGTGAGACCCGCATACGCATAGACGAAAGTGAGAGCCAGGCGCGCAGTATCTCGTCGTGAATGCCTTCATTGGATGACAAAAGCCGGTATCGGCCGTACGCGGCGTCCGCACATCTGACCTATACAAACCGATAGACGATGATTCCGGTCGACACTGCGCATTGAACTCGCTTTTTTCTGGCGCAATCCATTGGTCATCGAGAGCCTGGGAACCGGTCGTCCCGTAAAAATCCTGTGACCTTGTCTGCCATTGCGCAAGGATTCGCTCCGTTACCGGTACGGATAAAAGCCCAGCAGACGATTATTTGTCTGCCGGGCTTCCTGGTCTTACGAGAACGAATTCCTATCAGGCCGAGGCTTCAAATCTCCTTAACCGGCGTCTCCCCCTGCACCGCCTTGATCAACCCGATCACGTGAAGACAATCCGCCTTGTTCACATAAGACTCGCCGCTGGCGATGGTCTCATGGTTGCCTGCTCTCAGTCTCCAGCGCCATTGTCCCTGGCCGGTGCGGGGGGTGCCTCTGGATTGCCTGTAAATCTCGAAATACATTCAGTTCGCTCCATGCGATTTAGATGTGCGTCAGTCGGTGTGGCGCATCGTCGCAAGCCTAGCGCAGACGGTTTTTTTGGCTATCGGACATTTGTTTCCAATCGTTGGCGGATGTTTCCGAGGGGCGCGGGCTAGAGCGGGGGGATAGGCGTCCGGATTGGCCGATATGCCGCTGTTTGCTTGTTGCAACGCTGCCAGCGCTACTGCTTAATACGGGACGGCTCATGGCGTCGAAACTGATCGGCGACCGACAAACACTATAAAAAAGAGCACTCCCTTTGACTGAGCACGGAACGCAACAGGCCGGGCAGGTGACGTTATCGCTGGTGGTCCCGGTTTTCAACGAAGAGGACAGCCTCGACACCTTTCTGCGGCGGATCAATGAAGTCTTTCAGCAGCAACCGTTGATTGACCTTGAGCTGGTGTTCGTCAATGACGGCAGCACCGATGCCACCCTTGAGCGTCTGCTCGGGCATCAGCGGCATGATCCGCGTCTGCGCATCGTCGATTTGAGTCGCAACTTCGGTAAAGAGGCGGCGTTGTCTGCCGGTCTGCAGATCGCCACCGGGCAGATTGTCGTGCCGATCGATGCCGATCTGCAGGATCCGCCGGAAGTCATCCTGCCAATGATCGAGCGTTGGCGCGAAGGTTATGAAGTCGTGCTGGGGCATCGTGTCAGTCGCCGCAGCGACACCTGGGCCAAGCAGGCGTCCGCGCATTGGTTCTATCGCCTGCACAACCGGATCGCCGAACAGCCGTTACCCGAGAATGTCGGCGATTTTCGTCTGATGGATCGCTGCGTGGTCGATGCGTTGCTGACGCTGCCCGAATCCCGACGCTTCATGAAGGGCTTGTTCGCCTGGGTCGGTTTTCGCACCACGCACGTCGATTACGAACGCCCTGAGCGCGCGGCGGGGCAAAGCAAGTTCAACGGCTGGCGGCTGTGGAATTTCGCCCTTGAAGGCATCACCAGTTTCAGCACCGAACCGCTGCGCGTCTGGACGTATGTGGGCGCGGCGGTGTCGCTGGTATCGTTTGCCTTCGCCATGTTCATTGTCCTGCGCACGTTGATCCATGGCGTCGACATGCCTGGTTACGCGTCGCTGATGGTGGCCGTGACGTTTCTCGGCGGCTTGCAATTGATCGGCATCGGCGTGCTCGGTGAGTACCTGGGCCGCACCTATATCGAATCCAAACGCCGGCCGGTTTTTCTGGTGCGTCGCGTCTACGACCCCAAGGACTGACACATGGATCTCAAGGAAACCGACATCCTCGGCGACAGCATCAATGAGCATTGGTATTACAGCTCGAAGGCCGCGGCCACCCGACGTTTGCTCGGTGACGGGCCGATCCAGCGAATTCTCGATGTGGGCGCCGGCTCGGGTTTCTTCTCGCACCACCTGCTGACCCACACCCAGGCGCGCGAGGCGTGGTGCGTCGACATCAGTTACCCCGCCGATTCCAGCGGTACTGCCGCTGGCAAACCGGTGCATTATCGCCGCGACATCGACCACGTCGACGCCGATCTGGTGCTGCTGATGGACGTGCTCGAACATGTCGACGACGACCTCGGCCTGCTCAAGATGTACGTCGACAAAGTGCCGTCAGGCAGTCGCTTTCTGATGACCGTGCCGGCGTTCCAGTTCCTGTGGAGCGGTCACGACGACTTTCTCGAACACAAGCGCCGTTACACCCTGGCGCAGTTCGAAACCCTGGCGCGCGATGCCGGTTTGACAGTGCAGCGCGGTGCCTATTATTTCGGCGCGGTGTTTCCGATTGCCGCAGCGTTGCGTTGGCTGCCGCAGGGCGCCCAGGCGCAACTGCCGCGCTCGCAACTCAAGCGTCATCATCCACTGGTCAATACCGTGCTCAAGACGCTTTGCAGCCTTGAGTTACCGCTGATGGGGATGAATCGTCTGGCGGGTCTGAGCGTATTTGTACTGGCGCAGAAACCGTGACCCCACGCGAAAGAGCCGCGTTTATCCAGCGTGGTGTGCGCTTTGCCGTGACCGGTTTGTTCGTCACGGCTTTGCATGCGTTGGTCGCGATCGGGTTCATCAACTTCATCAGTCCTTTGCCGCCGTTGGCCAACGGCGTGGCGTTCGCCGTGGCAACGGTGGTGTCGTATGTGATCAACACCACCTGGAGCTTTTCAGCGCGGTTACATGGCCGAACGCTGCTGCGGTTTCTGCTGGTGTCGCTCGGCGGATTTTTCCTGGCCATGCTGGTCGCCTGGGCGGCGCAGATGGCGGGGCTGCATTATTTGCTGGGCATCTTGGCGGTAGCGTTGACGATTCCGGCCTTTACGTTTGTGTTGCATAACTTCTGGACGTACCGATGAGGGAATTGAACAAGCATCCGGCTCTCGCGCTTTTGCCTGTATTGCTGGGTGTGCTGGCGTTTTTGCTGGTGATCGGCCCGCATGCGCTGGACCCGCAGAACATCGCCTGGCTCAAGGACGGCGACCCGGCAACGCATTACCTGGGCTGGGTGAATTTTCGTCATGGGCCGTGGACATTTCCGCTCGGGCTCAATCCGTCTTATGGACTGGAGCTGGGCAGTGCGGTGATTTTTTCCGATTCCAATCCGCTGCTGGCAGTACTGTTCAAAACTGTCGATGGCTGGTTGCCCGAGACGTTTCAGTATTTCGGCTTATGGTTGCTGGCCTGTTTTGTCTTGCAAGCCTGGTTCGGCTGGAAATTGCTTGGGCTCATCACCGATAACGCCGCGCTGCGCCTGTTGGGTTGCGGGTTATTGGTGTTTTCGCCGCCGATGTTCTTGCGCACCGGGGGGCACCTGTCGCTTGTCGCACACTTTCTGATTCTCGCCGCGTTGTATCTGGCCTTGCATCCGGCACTTGAGCGGCGTCGCCTGGCCTGGGGGACCTTGCTCGGCGCGACGGCGTTGGTGCATGCCTATTTATTAGTGATGGTGGCGTTGATCTGGGTGGCTGACCTGTTCGGTAAAGTCATGGCCGGCAAGCTGAGTCGGCGTCGGGGGCTGATCGAGTTTGGTGGCTTGTTTGCGCTGGTCAGCGTGTGTTGCTGGCAGGCGGGCTATTTCAGCATCGCCGACGGGGCGGGCGGCGGTGGTTTCGGCTGGTATCGGATGAACCTGCTGGCCCTGTTCGATGCGGACGGCTGGTCGTACGTGTTGCCGGGCTTCGCCAAGCGCGGTGGCGACTACGAAGGTTTCAACTATCTGGGCCTCGGTGTGTTGATGCTGTTGCCGTTGGCAACGATTGCACTGTGGCGAAGCAACATCAGCCTGAAGTCGCTGCTGCTTCGCTGGCCATGGCTGCTGGCAGCAATGATCGGGCTGACTCTTTTTGCGCTGTCCAATCAGATCGGCTTCGGCGCGAGCACGTTCAGTTATCCGCTGCCGAAAATCATCGAAGGGCTGGCGAGCATTTTCCGCGCTTCGGGGCGGATGTTCTGGCCGGTGTTCTACACCTTGGTGTTGCTGGTGATCTACCTGATTGTGCGTGGATACCGGGCGCCCATCGCCATCGCCTTGCTGGCCGTGGCGTTGACCGCACAAGTCACCGACACCCGTATTGCCTGGCAGGGGCTACGCGCGACCAAAATGCTGCCGGCGTCCTCGGTGTGGACCAGCCCGATGCGCGACCCGTTCTGGGGCAGCGCCGCGGCGCACTACAAGAAGATCCGTGCCCTGATGCCGAAAAACCAGTCGGATCAATGGCAGCCCATTGCCTGGTTTGCCGCAACGCATGGCTTGAACACCGATGCCGTGTATATGGGACGCATGAGCCCCAACGCACTCGACCACGCTCAGCGCGATGCACAACGCCGGCTGAGTTCCGGAGAATATGCCGCCGATTCGCTGTACATCCTCGACGATGACGCGCTGGATCTGGCGGTCA
Organism: Pseudomonas sp. R1-1; assembly: GCF_051132135.1. Lineage (NCBI taxonomy): Bacteria > Pseudomonadati > Pseudomonadota > Gammaproteobacteria > Pseudomonadales > Pseudomonadaceae > Pseudomonas > Pseudomonas sp. R1-1. Next base: position 4,651,878 of record NZ_CP071663.1, on the reverse strand, counting down.
AGAGTGTGCGCAGCGAGACAGATCTGCTGGCTCGCGTTGACGACTTTGTCGTGCTGGCACCAGGCTGGAAGCGTTGCGAGCAATGCCTGCCAATGGTCGATGAGGGGCGCTCGATGTCGCCGCTGCCCTTGAGCCAACCGGGACTGGTGCAACTGTTCAATCGCAACAGCCGACAGTTGCTCAAGGGCTGGGCCGCGCCGGAAAGCTGGGGGACCTGGAGCGAAGGGCTAGAGGCGCAAATCGCTGTGCGTGTCGCGCCGCAGAGCACTGCGATCGTCATGGACGTGCTGGCGTTCGTCATGCCGCCCCGGCTGACTCAGCGGGTGATCGTCAGCATCGACGGGGTTGAGGCCTTGTCGACGCGCCTGACTCAGGTGCAAGACAACGTGCTGGAAATTCCGCTCAGCGCAGCGGTCCAGGACAAATTGAAAAATGGCCAGCCGTTGATCCTGCAAATCCATCTGCCGGACGCGACCAGTCCGCGAAACCTCGGCTTGAACGATGACGCACGCGTGATGGGGCTGGGGCTGAAATCGCTGACCGTCCGTTGAAATCGCGTTTTGTTGCGAAAACGTTGATGGACGCCGGGCTCGGCGTCTTTCTACACTGCCCGCATTCCGGGGAGCAGGGGGCAATGGATGAACCGCAATGAACTTCGCAAGGCCGATATCAACCTCATGGTGGTGTTCGAGACCTTGATGCTCGAACGCAACGTGACCCGGGCGGCGGAGAAACTGTTTCTCGGCCAGCCGACCATCAGTTCGGCACTCAACCGCCTGCGCACGATGCTCAACGACCCGCTGTTCATCCGGGTCGGCCATCGCATGGAACCGACGGCCCGCGCCGAAGATATCTTCCGTCATCTGAAACCGGCGCTGGATTCGCTGTCGGTGGCGCTGAGCCTGACCCGTGATTTCGACCCGGCCGTGAGTACCATGACCTTTCGCATCGGCCTGTCCGATGACGTCGAGTTCGGTCTGCTGCCGCCGCTGTTGCGAGCCCTGCGCCAGGAAGCGCCGAACGTGGTGTTCGTGGTGCAACACGCCGATTACTGGCGGATTCCCGATCTGCTCGCGGCGGGTGATATCACCGTTGGCATCAGCCAGACCCGCGGCCTGCCGGCCAACGCCAAGCGTAAATTGCTGCGGCACATCCAGCCGAGCATTCTGCGCGCCGATGCCAGCGATACGCCGCTGACCCTGGATGAATATTGCGCGCGCCCGCATGTACTGGTCTCGCACACGGCCAATGTCAGTGGCTACGCCGATGAGTGGCTGGCGGAGCTGGGCCGCACGCGCCAGGTGGTGTTATCGGTGCCGCAATACAGCGCGTTGCCGGCGCTGCTGGCCGGTACGGACCTGATCGCCAGCCTGCCCGATTACACCGCGGCGGCGATGGCTGCGTCTGGATTGCTGTTCCAGGAGCCGTTTCCGTTCAAGACTCCCACGCTGGACCTGTCGATGGTCTGGCTCAGCCACGTCGACAGCGATCCGGCCGAGCGCTGGTTGCGTTCGCGGCTGGAAGCCTTCATGAGCGAACGGCCACAAAATCCGCTTTGATAAACATACCCTCTGTAGGAGTGAGCCTGCTCGCGATAGCGGTGTGTCATTCAGCATGAGTGTTGCCTGACACACCGCTATCGCGAGCAGGCTCACTCCTACAAAAAGCCTGGGTGCGACTGTGCTATATGTACCGCCCTACACCCCACTGACCGGAGACTTTCAATGCCCCATCTGCACATGGAATACACCGCCAACCTGCCGCTGAACGCCGATGTTGCATTGATCCGGCTCAACAACACTCTGGTGGGGTCTGGTCAGTTCGCTGCCGAGTTCGATATCAAGGGCCGTGCGGTCAAGGTCGAGACATTCAAGGTCGGTACCGCGCTCGCCGAGCGTGCCTTCGTTCACGTCAAACTGGCACTGCTCAGCGGGCGTTCGCCGGAGATCAAGAAGCAGTTGTCGCAAAGTCTGCTGGCGGCGTTGCAGGACATCTGCGAATGGCCGACCGGTGTCGAAGTGCAATTGTGTGTAGAACTGCTCGATATCGACCGCGAGTCCTACAGCAAAGCTGTGGTGGGCGTGTAGGGCTCAGCTTGCATCAAGTTCGCTGCAGACGTTGACCACCTGCTCGCGCAGCCAGACGTTGGCGCTGTCTTGATCGACGCTCTGGCACCACTGCATGTCGAGGGTGAAGCCGGGCAAGCCGTTCGGCGCCTCGCAGTGGTTGAACACTGCCTCGTTGGTCAGTAGACGCTGGATACGGCGGGGCAGGGTGAGGATGAAATCGGTGCCGGTAATCATCTTCAACGCCGCACTGTAACTGTTCGAGCGCGCGACGATCTGACGTTTCTGCGCCTGCCGCGCCAGCCAGCCATCGACCATGTTGGTGGATGAAGTCCAGGGTGTCGGGAAAACGTGGCGGCGCTCGGTAAAGGCTTGCAGGCTCAAGCGCGGTTCCAGCGGCGTAGCGCGTTTGTCGAACACGCAAACCAGATCATCTTCCAGCAGCAGGCGTGATTTCAGATCGTTGTGCTGGCGGTGGAAGTTGGGGCCGAAGCTGATCACCAGATCGAGGCTGCCGTCGCGCAGTTCTTCCGCCGGGACGTCGGTCTCGAACTTGTGCATGTTGACCATCACCGGCAAATCGTCGAAGTCGAAGCGCTTCAACAGCCGCGGCAGGATCAGTTGCTCGAAATATTCCGGCGCGCAGATGTTAAAGGTGACGGCTTGCTGGCTCGGGTCGAACGTCGGGGCGCCGGCGTGACACAGGTTGATGCTTTCGATGATCTTCTGCACATGGCCGTACATGCTGCTGGCCTTGTAGGTCGGGCGCATGCCGGTGCGGGTGTTGATGAACAGTTCGTCTTCAAAACTGGTGCGCAGTTTTTTCAGGCAGTAACTGACGGTGGACTGGCTGACGAACAGGGTTTCCGACACATCGGTGACGCTGCTTTGCTCATACACGGCGACAAACACCATGAGGTCCTGCATGTCGAGCTTTCGAAGCAAGTTACTGTTCAGCATCCGTTCTGTCTCGCTGTGCTCCTTGCGCTGAAACCGCGCAAACGTGTGCGAACGATCCTAGCGGAACGATGGTGCCAGGAGAAAGCCCTGTAAGACATTTCACGGTCACATGTGGGACAGAAACTTTTAGCAATACGACGTCAGCGATCAAAGCGGATAAAGCTGGCCAGAGGCCTTCAGCTCGCTGGTGAAAAGTGTCGGCGGTAGTGCCGCGGATCGAAGCGCAACACCATCAGCAGCATCAGCGCCATGACTGCCGTCAGCGACCACCACGCCCATTCGAAGCTGCCCAGGCGGTCGCGGAGCAACCCGGCCAGCATTGGCGAGAGCCCGGCGATCAGATATCCGATGCCCTGCACGAACGCCGTCAGGCCCCCGGCCCGCTGCGGGTCGTCGAGGTGATCGAGCGCGACGATCAGGCTCATCGGAAACAAGCCACCGATGCCCAGGCCCAGCAGGCACGGCCAGAGCAGGCTCAATTGCTGTGGACTGAGGACCAGGCCGCAGAACCCGGCAATGATCAGCGCCAGTAACATCATCAGGATCGCGCGTCGATCGCGGCTGCGGTTGGCGATAGCGGGAACGAGCAGGCCGGAAATGACTTCCATCGCCGTCAGAAAACCCAAAACCAGCCCGGCGTTTTCTTCGCTCCAGCCTTGTTCCACGTAGTACGGAGCGAGCCAGGCGAGCACACAGGTGTAGGACGCAGTTCCCAGTCCGAAGAAAATCGCCAGTAACCAGGCACGACCGTTACTGGCGAAAACGTCTTTCTTCGCGGCCAGCGTCAGAGTAATCGGCAAATGACGGCGTTGCGCCCACCAGGCCAGCAGCGCGAATAATGCCAGCAAGGCCCATACCGCCAGACCCATACGCCAGCTTGCGGTCTGCACCATCACCCACGGCGCGAAGGTCGCCGCCAGCGCCGCGCCGCCCATGATCGACGTGACATACAGGCCCATGCACAGCGCCACATTGTCGGGGAAGCGCGACTTGATCAACGCAGGCATCAACGCCTGAATCAACGCAATGCCGATGCCCGCCAGCACGGCGCTGATAATCAACCCGGTCGCCGTATCGACAAACAGCCGCGCCAGCGTTGCCAGCGCAATGATCAGCAGCGACACCAACACCGTGCGCTGTTGGCCAAGGCGCTGGCTGATTGCGAGACCGAAAAACATCGCCAGCCCCATCGCCATCACTGGCAGCATGGTCAGCAGTGACGCGAGGCTGAAACTCAGCGGGATGTCGCCACGAATGGCCGACAGCAGGGGACCGACCGCGGCCATCGACGGTCGCAGATTGAGCGCGACGAGGACGATGGCGAGCATCAATCCCACAGCGGGGCGAGTGGTGGCGTGAGCGGTTTGCATGGCGTGTCCTTCATAAGCGCAGACCGGTGATTAGGCGCGGAGCCGTGCATGCCGGGCAAACCAGAAAATCCACAGCACTATTTAATAACTCGATACCGCCTCAACCCTCTGTAGGAGTGAGCCTGCTCGCGATGGCGGTGTGTCATTCAGCATAAGTGTTGCCTGACACATCGCTATCGCGAGCAGGCTCACTCCTACATGAGCTGAGCGTTTTTTCTGAATAAACCCTGAACCATTCTCAAATACATACTTGGTCCAGCGATATTGTTAAAGGCCAACTAATCGTTGGCGTCTTTTTCACAAAAAATTGATGGTTCCCTGCCTAAAGTTTGTATGCACTTGGTTAATGAATTTTTCACAAATGAAAAAGTCGTTACAACCAAGGCTCTTCTTTTCAGGAACAGCCCTTTCTATGTTCAAGTCAAAAGCCGTGCGCCCGGAATGGGTGACGTTGATCGCCAGTGCCTTTCTCCTGATCGGTTTCAATCTGGTGCTCTGGCAGCACCTGTTCGCGATCACCGGCGCCGATGGCCGGGGCATCGCCATGTGTGTGGCTTTTGCCGTAATGATCCTGGCGGCATTCAATCTGGTGCTGACGGTATTGGCCTTCCGCCCGCTGCTTAAGCCCGTGCTGATCGCGCTGTTTTTAACCAGTGCCGGTGTGGCTTACTTCATGGATCAGTATGGCGTGATGATGGATGCCGGCATGTTTCGGAATTTTGCCGAAACCAATGTCACGGAAGTTCGCGATCTGCTGTCGTTGAAGTTGTTTGCTTTTATTCTGTTGCTCGGTGTCTTGCCTTCATGGTTGTTGTGGAAAGTGCCGGTTAATTATCGTCTCTGGCATCGCGAAGTGTTCAGTAAAGTTGTGGTGAGTGTTGCCAGTGCGGCGGTTATTGGCGGGGTGGCATTGGCCAACTATCAAGGCTTGTCCTCGCTGTTTCGCAATCATCATGAAATTCGCTTGATGCTGGTGCCGAGCAACTTTATCGGCGCTTCTGCTGGTTACTTGCGTGAACAAGTAGCTTCCGCACAGCAGCCGTTCATCAAAATCGGCGAAGACGCCCAGCGTAATCCGGACATCAAGTTGCAACCGCGTAAATCCCTGACCGTGCTGGTCGTCGGCGAAAGCGCCCGTGCGGAAAACTTCGGCATCCTCGGTTACCCCCGCGACACCACCCCGACACTCGACAAGGAAGCCGGGCTGATCGCCTTCACCGATGTACATTCCTGTGGCACGGAAACCGCCGTGTCGGTGCCGTGCATGTTCTCCAACATGGGCCGCAAGAACTACGACGCGAGCAAGGCGAAGAATGAGGAAGGTCTGCTCGATGTGCTCAAGCGTGCCGGCATTGACGTGATCTGGCGCGACAACCAGTCCGGCTGTAAAGGCACTTGCGATCGCGTCACGGTGCAGGATGTCAGCAATCTGAAGGATCCGGCGCTGTGCGCCAACAGCGAATGCCGCGACGAAATTCTCCTGCAAGGCCTGCAGAGCTTTATCGATCACCTGGACAAGGACACCGTGCTGGTATTGCACCAGATGGGCAGCCACGGCCCGGAATACTTCAAGCGCTATCCGAAGGAATACGAGCACTTCACCCCGGTCTGCGAAAGTAACGCGCTGAACAATTGCAGCCGTGAAAGTATCGTTAACGGCTACGACAACACACTGGTGTACACCGACCATGTGCTGTCGAGCCTGATCGATGTATTGCGCAGCAATCAGGACAAAGTCGATACCGCGATGTTGTATCTGTCCGATCACGGCGAGTCGCTGGGCGAGTACAACCTGTTCCTGCATGGCACGCCTTACATGCTGGCGCCGGAACAACAGAAACATGTGGCGATGCTGGCGTGGTTCTCCGACAGTTATCAAAAAGCCTACTCGGTCGATACACACTGCCTGCAAATGAGCCGCGACAAACCGCTGAGCCAGGACAATCTGTTTCACTCGATGCTCGGCCTGCTGGAAGTCAAAAGCAGCATTTACCAAGCCGATCTGGACTTGTTTGCCGGTTGCCGTGGTGCGGTGATCGACGGCGTGTTGGCCAAGGACTGAACAATCTCGGGCCCGTCGTGCTGACGCGACGGGCCTGTCTGTATCCTCTGTCAGACTATTCTTTCCATATCGCAGGACATTTCGTTACAGCTGTTACCCTTCCCAGGCGCGTAAACCGCCGGTGGCGATATATACTGCGCGCCATTCTTCAAGGGAGAGCCGTGTGGCTATCGATATTCACTGGATTCGCGACAACGAAAGCCTCGCGCAGTTTTGCGCCGAGTGGCAGCAGCTGCCGTTCGTTGCCCTCGACACCGAATTCATGCGGGTCGACACCTTCTATCCGATCGCCGGCCTGTTGCAGGTTGGCGACGGCAAACGCGCCTACCTGATCGATCCGCTGACCATCAATGCCTGGCAACCGCTGGCGGCGTTGCTGGAAAACCCGGCGGTGCTGAAAGTGCTGCACGCCTGCAGCGAAGACCTCGAAGTGCTGTTGCGTCTGACTGGCAGTCTGCCGGCGCCGCTGTTCGACACTCAATTGGCTGCTGCGTACCTGAATCTCGGTTTCTCGATGGGCTATTCGCGACTGGTGCAGTCAGTGCTCGGCATCGACCTGCCCAAAGGCGAAACCCGTTCCGACTGGTTGCAACGTCCGCTGTCCGAGACGCAGATCAGCTACGCCGCCGAAGATGCCGTGCATCTGGCCGAAGTGTTTGTAGAACTGCAGCCCAGGCTGTCCGCCGACAAGTTCGCCTGGGTGCTGGAAGATGGCGCCGAACTGGTCGCCAATCTGCGCCGCGAAACCGATCCGTACGAGGTTTACCGCGAGGCCAAGCTGGCGTGGAAACTGTCCCGTGCGCAACTGGCCGTGCTGCGCGAACTGTGCGCCTGGCGCGAGCGTGAGGCGCGAGCCCGCGACCTGCCGCGCAACCGCATCGTCCGCGAGCATTCGCTGTGGCCGCTGGCCCGCACGCAACCGGACAATCTCGCCGCGCTGGGCAAGATCGAAGACATGCACCCGCGTACCGTGCGTCAGGACGGCCAGTTTCTGCTTGAGCTGATCAAACGCTCTGGCAGTTTGGGGCCTGATCAATGGCCGCCCGCCGTCCCGGAGCCGTTGCCGATCGAAGCCGCTGCACTGATTAAACGCCTGCGCGCACTGGGGCAGGCCGAGGCTGAGCGTCTGGATATCGCGCCGGAACTGATGCTGCGCAAGAAAACCCTCGAAGCGCTGGTCAAAAGCGGTTTCCCCGAGGGGCCTTACCAATTGCCCGAGTCGTTGCGTGGCTGGCGCCGCGAACTCATGGGTCAGAAGCTGCTCGACAGCCTGGCCACCGCCGGAGAACAGCCTTGAAACGTATCTGCTCCATCTACCAAAGCTCCAAGCGCAGCGGCATGTACCTTTACGTGCTCAAAAGCGATGCGCTCAAGCGCGTGCCGGAAGCGCTGATGCTGGCGTTCGGCAAAGCGAAACATTCCTTCGATCTGGTGCTGTCGCCTGCGCGCAAACTGGCCAGCGAAGACATCACCGTGGTCCTGGAAAACCTCGACAAGCAGGGCTATCACCTGCAGATGCCGCCGGCCGAGGACGAGTACATCGAGCACTTGCCCGAAGAGTTGTTGCGCCGCAACGACCCGGTCTGATCGGCGGGGCTCTGTTCTGAGCCTCGATCCACCCTGGAACTGTTTTTACCGCGATGGCCGCCGGAATCCGGCGACCGTCTGCACGGCTTGCGAAAGGTTTGAAGATGCGCGTTCTGATTGCTGAACACGACCACGCGATATACGCCCGGCTGCTGCGTCAGGCAGCGCCCGAGCTTGAAGTACTGACCAGCGGCGACTCCGCCGAACTGGCGCGGCAGGCTGCCGATTGCCCGGTGTGGCTGGGCCAGCCGGACCTGCTGGCGACGCTGTTGCGCCAAGGGCATCAGCCACAATGGCTGCAATCGACCTGGGCCGGGATCACGCCGTTGCTCGCCGACGGCTTGCGCCGCGATTATCGCCTGACCCGTGCGGTGGGGATTTTCGGTCAGGTGATGGCTGAATACGTGCTGACCTACATACTCGGCCATGAGCGCGAAGTGCTGGCGCGTCTGGTCAGCCAGGTCGAGCGCAAGTGGGACAACCGCAGTGGCCAGAGCCTGGTCGGGCGCAAGGTGCTGATCGTCGGCACCGGGGATATTGGCCAGAGCGTGGCGCAGTTTCTGTTGCCGTTCGGCATCGAGCTGTACGGCATCGCCAGCAGCGCCCGTGAGCAGGCGCCGTTTGTCGAAGTCGGCTCGATGGTGGATCTGCCGCGCCTCGTCGGGGAGGTCGATTACGTGGTCAATCTGCTGCCCAACACCGAGCACACCCACGATATCTACGATGCGGCGCTGTTCAAGCAATTCAAACCGACCGGATTGTTCATTAACGCCGGCCGCGGTGTCGCGGTGGTTGACGCTGACCTGGTGGAAGCCCTGAAAGAAGGGCATCTGGCCGGGGCGGTGATCGACGTTTGCCGGCAGGAACCGTTGCCGCAGCGCCATCCTTTCTGGACGGCATGGGGCTTGTTGCTGACCGGGCACAGTTCGGCGCCGACTTCACCGGCGTTGATGGTGCAGCTGTTTGTCGACAACCTGAAGGCCTATCAGGCGGGCGAGGCATTGCGCGGCGAAGTGGATTTCGACCGCGGTTATTGACTCGCCGCTTGCCGGAAGATGCACAACACCTGTGGGAGCCAGCCTGCTGGCGATTGCGCAGTGTCAAACAACAACAATGTTGACTGACAGGCCGCTTTCGCCAGCAGGCTGGCTCCCACAATGGTTTGTGGTGTGGCTCATAGGCGACGACCAGGATTTACCGACAGTCGCCAGCGCTTGGCCCGCAGCCCCGCTGGCACTAGACTGGCGGCCTTTTCACCACCTGATGTTGATGCTTGAGCCATGGCCGCGATAGTCGAACCGTTCTGGAAACGCAAAACCCTCGATCAGCTCGATCACGAGGAATGGGAATCGCTGTGCGACGGCTGCGGTCTGTGCTGCCTGCAGAAACTCGAGGATGAAGAAGACAACAGCGTCTATTACACGCGCATCGCCTGCAAACTGCTGGATCTGAAGACCTGTCAGTGCAGCGATTATCCGAACCGCATCCAGTTCGTCCCCGACTGCATTCAGCTCACGCCGGGTCAGGCCCAAGAGTTCAAATGGCTGCCGCCGACCTGTGGCTATCGTCTGGTCAGCGAGGGCAAGGACTTACCGCTGTGGCATCACCTGGTGTGTGGCGATCGCGACGCGGTGCACCACGAGCGGATTTCCCAGTCCGGGCGCATGCTGGCCGAGGGCAGCGTGCCCGAGGATGACTGGGAAGATCACCTGATTTTTCGCGCGGGTTGAGCGGAGAAAGGGCGGGCTTGATGTTGATCGGCCGCCTGTCAGACCGCTATCGCCAGCAGGCTGGCTCCCACACGTTTCGTGTCGTACACAACCCCTGTGGGAGCTGGCCTGCCAGCGATGGGGCCAGCAGAAGCGCTAAAGGTTTTGGATCAAACCGCAGCTTTCGGCGACTTCAGCGAATCATTGCCGGTCACGGTGGCAGTTTCAGTCGCCACTTCGGCATTGGTTTTCAGCTTGTTCAGTTCTTCCCCGGCGCGCTCGATCTTCGCCCGCACGTTGTTCATGTCCTGACGACTTTTCTCCAGCAGGCTCTTCGCCGAGCAGTGCCCGGTAATCCCGCGGGCCATGGCCATGCCGCCGAGGGCCACCTGGATCAGGCCGAATACACCGCCGCGGCGCAGCCCTTTGCCGACCATCAGCACGCCGCCGGTCAACGAGCCAATGCGTTCCCAGCCATGGACGTTCTGGTTGGAATGAGATTGAAACGGGGTCGATTCGACGCGTTTGAGCTCGGACATGATGGTTCTCCAGGCAATCAATGATGGATAAACAAGCTGACTGCCGCGGCGATCAGCTTGTTCCATCGAATGTGCGACGCTTCAGCGGAATTTTGGTCCGGAGCGAGTGTTCAGGCCCTTGGCCATGCGGTCGTAGAGCACGACGTTGACGGTGGCGGCAAGGTTCATGCAGCCGGTGGTCGGGATGTACACGACGTCTTCACACCAGTCGCGGATCTCTTGGTCCAGCGAGCCGTCTTCCGGGCCAAAGATATACAGCGCGCGATCCGGGTGGGTGTATTCCGGCAGCGGGCGGGCGCCTTCGACCAGTTCCACGGCGACGGGCACACAGTTCAGCGGAAGGATCTTTTTCAGGTCGTCGATGCCGATCAGCGGGATGTCGTAGTGCACGCGTTTGGTGTCGGTGACGAAGTCCGCGGCGCGTTCATAACGCTTGCCGGTATAGAACACCGACGCCACGCCATAGCAGCCGGCGGCGCGCATCACCGAACCGACGTTCTCGGGTGATTTGGGGTTATACAAACCAATGCAGCTGTACCGTTTGTCTGCCACGAGCGGGGTGCCTTCGGGAAAAAGAGCGCGATTATACGGAGATTGGGAGAGGGCGGGCAGATTCAAGATCTGCGGTGTTTGGCCCGGCCTCATCGCTGGCAAGCCAGCTCCCACAGGTTTTCCGGGATACCCACAAAATTTGTGAACGACCCTGATCACTGTGGGAGCTGGCTTGCCAGCGATGGGGCCAGCTCAGGCACTGAAGATCTTCAGTCTTCTTTTTTCATCAACCCGGCCAGGGCCGCAAACGGGTTATGCGTGGCCTTGGCGATTTTCGGCGTGCTCAGCGAGCCTTCGCCGAAGTACTGCTGATCGGTATAGCGCGAGTGCTCGTTATCGTGACAGTACAGGCACAGCAGCTCCCAGTTCGAGCCGTCCTGGGGGTTGTTGTCGTGGTTGTGGTCACGGTGGTGCACGGTCAGTTCGCTGAGGCGCTTGCCGGAAAATTCACGGGCGCAGCGGCCGCAGACGTGCGGGTACATTTTCAGGGCCTTGTCGCGGTAGCCCATTTCCTTGTCGCGCTGGTTGTCGGCGAGGATGCGGTCCAGCTTCGACGTGTTGGTGGGGGTGGACGAACTCATGGGTTCACCTTTGTAGAAAGACAAATGACGGTTATGTGCAGAGTTTAGCTCAGCCCTTGAGTTTCTCGGCAATCCAGATCGTGTGACGGGTGCCCTTGTTGCCGTGGGCGAAGACCTGGACTTCTTCGGCCTTGAAACCGGCCTTCTTCAACTTGTCGGAAAATTGCCGGTCAGCGCTGGCCGACCACACCGCGAGCACGCCCTTGGGGCGCAAGGCCTTGGCGCAGGCATTCAGGCCGGCGGCGGAGTACAGCCAGCTGTTGGCCTTCTGGGTCAGGCCTTCGGGGCCGTTGTCGACGTCGAGCATGATCGCGTCAAAGCCGTTGGGTTCGCTCTGCAGCACATTCGCCACGTCTTCCTGACGGATCACGGTACGCGGATCGAGCAACGGCCGACCGGACTTTTCCCCCTGCGGGCCACGATTCCACTCGACCACGCCGGGCACCAGTTCGGCGACCACCACTTCGGCGGATTTGCCCAGATGCTTAAGTGCCGAAGCCAGGGTGAAGCCCATGCCGAGGCCGCCGATCAGCACCCGCGAATCCGGCCGCCCGGCGACCTTGCGGCAGGGAATCTCGGCCAGCGCATCTTCCGAGCCGTGCATGCGCGTGTTCATCAATTGCCCGCCATCGCCGCCCTGGATCTTGATGACGAAATCCTCGCCATACTCGAACAGGCACAGGGCACCGCCGCTTTCAGGGATCGGGGTGGTGTCGAGCAGAACGAAACGTTTCATGGAAATCTCTACAGGGGGGAAGGCAAGCAGGCTGGTTGGGAGTAGCCTGAGCACAGACTAGAGGCCAAACGGAGCCCTTGATGAAGCGCACCATTCTAACGGTCATTGCCCTGGCCGCGCTCGCGATTACTGCGGCGCAGGCGCAGCAGGCGATTCCGGTCAGCCCGACGCCGCAGCCCGGTTCGCCCGGCACTGCGACACCGACGCCGTATCCACAGATCACGCCGATCACTTTGCCCAAGTCCGGCGCCGGCAGTGGCAGCCCGCCGCTGGTGCCGATTGAAATGCCCAGCCCGCCAAGCAAGGATCAACCGGTGCCGGGCATCGAAACGAACGGCACCAAGGCCAAATCCCCCGGCGGTTAAACCTGTTGCGCCGCCAGTTGACCGTCGGCCATGCGCAGGCGTTTCGACAGCGAGACGGCGAGGGCGCGGATGATCTTTGCGGCGATCTTTGGCGCGTCGTTGAGCATTTTTTCCAGCGAATCCTTGCCCAGGTTCAGCAACTGGCAGTTGCTCGCGGCAATGCAGGTGGCCGAGCGCCGCTCGCCGTCGAGCACGGCCATTTCGCCGAACGCCCGGCCGCTGCGCAATGTAGCCATGGTGATGACCTGGCCGTCGGCGCCGGTTTTCTGCACCGCCACCTGGCCGGTATGGATGATGCACATGAAACTGCCGGCATCGCCCTCGTGAAAAATCGCTTCGCCTTGCGCCACGGTGCTGATGCTGAAGTAGCCGGACGCGGCGGCAAAGTCGGCCAGTTGCAATTGGTCGAACAGGCCGCAATCCATCAGCCAGTCGCGGATCTCGTTGTTCAGTAAAGTCGGTTCTGACATGTCGTCACGGTCTTTTTGTTTTCACATTTTCAGGCGTTACACGATCCCCTTGTAGGAGTGAGCCTGCTCGCGATAGCGGTGTGCCATTCAAATCACAGGTGACTGACACACCGCTATCGCGAGCAGGCTCATTCCTACAGGGGCTCTGTGGAAGGCTAGGGTCTGGAATTAAGACCCAAGCGTCCCACAGAGTTCCTCAGGCCAGGCCCAAAACCTTGAACACAAACGCATATTCGAGCGCTACGTCACGTAATCCCTGATAACGCCCGCTCATCCCGCCATGCCCGGCGCCCAGTTCGGTCTTGAGCAGCAGCGGGTTGTTGTCGGTCTTGGTCGCGCGCAATTTCGCCACCCACTTGGCCGCTTCCCAATATTGCACGCGGCTGTCGTTGTAACCGGCGATTACCAGCAGCGGCGGATAAGCCTGCGCGGTGACGTTTTCGTACGGCGCGTAAGCCTTGATCCGATCATAGACGTCCGGTTCTTCCGGGTTGCCCCACTCGTCGTATTCGGTGACGGTCAGCGGCAGTTCCGGGTCGAGCATGGTGTTGAGCACGTCGACGAACGGCACTTCGGCAATCGCCACGCCGAACAGGTCGGGACGCTGGTTCAGCACCGCGCCGATCAGCAAGCCACCGGCGCTGCCGCCGCTGATTGCGAGTTTTTCCGCGGTGGTGATGCCGTTGAGAATCAGAAACTCGGCGCAGGCGATGAAATCGCTGAAGGTGTTGTGCTTGTGTTCCTGTTTGCCGGCGCGATACCAGGCCTCGCCCAGTTCACCGCCGCCACGCACGTGGGCGATGGCGAAAGCCATGCCGCGATCGAGCAGGCTCAGGCGCGCATGGGAAAACCAAGGATCCAGACTGGAACCGTAAGCGCCATATCCATAGAGATACAGCGGCACCGGTTTGCCGAGCATTTCGCGCTTCATCACCAGGCTGATCGGTACTTGCGTGCCGTCCGGCGCGGTCGCCCACAGGCGCTGACTGACGTAGGCGTCGGCGTCGAACGGGCCAAGCACCGGCGTTTCCTTGAGCACCGTTTGTTCGCCCGTGGCGAGGAGCAACTGGCGCACCTGCGCCGGGCGGTTCAACGCTTCGTAACGCAGGCGAATGCGGTCGCTGACGAATTCCAGGCTGTTTTGCACATAGAGGCTGTAGGCCGCGTCCGGCAATTGCACGCGATACGGCGCCAGACCGTGCGGGTGCACTTCGATGATCGGCAAGCCACCTTCGCGCAGGCTCAGGGTCATGGCCTGGGCATTGAGGCTGACGCCGTCGAGCATCACCTCGTCGTTGTGCGGGATCAGGTTCTGCCAGTCCGCCTCGCTCGGCACCTCGCCAGTGTCCGGCGCCTGATAAAGCGCATAGTTGATGCCGTCGCGGTTACTGCGGATGAACCAGGTCCAGACGCCGTCGAGCATGCCGTGATCGACATCGTATTCATGGTCTTCGACCCGCGGCGCCAGACAGGTGAACGGCAGGTGCGGCTGGTTGGCATCCAGCGCCCAGACTTCGCTGGTGGTCTTGCTGCCCAGCGACAGCAGCAACTGCTGCTCGGAACTTGCACGATAGCAATGCAGGAAAAAGCGCCCGTCCGGCTCGTGGAACACCTCTTCGGCTGCGGTTCCGTCGAGGCGATAACGGAACAGTTTGTGCGGGCGGTGGGTGTCGTCGAGCACGCCGAAAAACAGGGTCAGGCTGTCGTTGGCCCAGGTCATGCTGCCGTCGCAGTCGGCAAATTCAAGCTCGCTGACGCGGTCACTGGACAGCTCTTTGACGAACAGGGTGTAAATCTCATCGCCCGAGGCATCGACGCTATAGGCCAGACGCTGATGGTCGGGGCTGATGCTGAACGCGCCCAGCGAAAAGAACCCGCCATTGGCCAGGGCGTTCGGGTCGAGCAACAGCTGTTCGCGGCTTCCGTCGAGGGTCAGGCTGTCGTCGGCCGGACGCGGGCAGCGATAGTGCCGGGCGTATTCGTCGCCGGCGGTGGTGCGCGTGTAATACAGGTACGGGCCCCACGGCGACGGCAACGACAGGTCGGTTTCGAGGATCCGGCCCTTGATCTCGTTGAACAGGGTTTCACGCAGCTCGGCCTGATCGGCGGTTTGCGCTTCCTGGTAAGCGTTTTCGGCCTTGAGGTAATCGAGCACCGCGTCGGTGTCGCGCTCCTGCAGCCAGGCATACGGGTCGGCGCCGGGCGCCCGGTGGGCGATCGGGGCAGTGATG
The DNA here is from genome assembly GCF_051132135.1 of Pseudomonas sp. R1-1. Taxonomy (NCBI): domain Bacteria; kingdom Pseudomonadati; phylum Pseudomonadota; class Gammaproteobacteria; order Pseudomonadales; family Pseudomonadaceae; genus Pseudomonas; species Pseudomonas sp. R1-1. Next base: position 4,636,650 of record NZ_CP071663.1, on the reverse strand, counting down.
ACGTTGGCGGATTCGGGCATGGAAAGCTCTCGGACAATTCGGAATAAGGGTTTTCGCGGGTCTTGAAAGCGCCGCAAAACCCTGTAGGCCTTCGCCTGCTCGCGATAGCGGTGTGTCATTCAAATCAATTCTGACTGAGATACCGCCATCGCGAGCAGGCTCACTCCTACAAGGTGTGTGTCTATTGGGACAAGCCGCATGGGCGAAAAGTCGTTACTATAAGCGCCTCTTTGCTTGCCTTGCCATGGACACCATGACCGAGAACGACTATCTGATCGCCTGGGGCCTCTACGCCTTTGCTGCCGTAGGCTGCCTGTTGGTATGGATGCGCCTGACCACCTGGATGTGGCGCTGGTTGCGCGAGCCGCTGCGTGTGCTGATGGCGGTGTTGCTGTTCAGCCCGACCATCGTCGATCCGGTGAAAGCCAAGGTCGCGCCGGCCATCGCCATTACCGCCCTGGACCTGCTGTTCAAGGTCGGCAACAACGCCTGGCGGGCGGTGTCCGACCTGTTCATGTACGGCATGATCGCGCTGGGTGTCTATCTGGTGTTCGTATTGATTCGGCTACCGATCGAGCGTGCCTCCAAAGCACGCCGAGAGCAGGCTGAAGCGGCCAGGGCTGCGGCGCGCGCCGATGAACGCGATGACGATCAGCCCTTCGGTGGTGCCGGTGATGACCGTTATGGCCGACCGCCAGTGCCGAACAATCCGCAGCGAATGCGCGTCGAGCCGCGTCTGTAATCCGAGAGTCCGCACATGTGTGAATTATTGGGCATGAGTGCCAACGTGCCGACCGACATCGTGTTCAGCTTCACCGGCCTGATGCAGCGCGGCGGTCGTACCGGCCCGCACCGCGACGGCTGGGGCATCGCCTTTTATGAAGGTCGCGGCTTGCGCCTGTTCCAGGATCCGGCCGCCAGCAGCGAGTCGGAAGTGGCCAACCTGGTGCAGCGCTACCCGATCAAGAGCGAAGTGGTCATTGGGCACATTCGTCAGGCCAACGTCGGCAAGGTCTGCCTGTCCAATACCCATCCGTTCGTTCGCGAGCTGTGGGGACGTAACTGGTGCTTCGCGCACAACGGCCAGCTTGCCGAATTCACTCCGATCAAAAGTTTCTACCGTCCGGTCGGCGATACCGACAGCGAAGCGGCGTTCTGCGATTTGCTTAACCGTGTGCGCGCCGCGTTCCCGGAGCCGGTCGATATCGAAGTGCTGTTGCCAGACCTGGTCGCGGCCTGCGCTGAATATCGCAGCAAGGGCGTGTTCAACTGCCTGCTCAGCGACGGCGACTGGCTGTTCTGCTATTGCTCGACCAAACTGGCGCAGATAACCCGGCGCGCACCGTTCGGCCCGGCGCGGCTGAAAGATGTCGATGTGATCGTCGACTTCCAGGCGGAAACCACGCCCAACGACGTGGTGACGGTGATCGCCACCGAACCGTTGACCGAAAACGAAACCTGGACCCGCTACGAGCCGGGCCAATGGAGCCTGTGGCGACGCGGCGAATGCGTCAGCCAGGGCAAGATCGAATAAGGATTGCAGCTCATGTTGCTCAGTTATGTACGGCTGGTGTTGTTTGCGGCGGGCCTGTTGATCGGTGTCCAGGTGCCGGGGTTCATCAACGATTACGCGAAACGTGTCGAAGCGCATCTGATCGAGGCGCAAACCGGTCTGCGTGGTTTCCAGGGCACGGCCGATCAGTTTTTCAAAGGCGACATGCAGGCGCTGGTCGCGCATTACCGCGCCAGCGAAGACCCGATATTCCGCAGCGATGCTGACAGCCTGAACACCTTGCTCACCCGTCAGGTTGCGCTGGATAAACAATTCCAGGCGATGCAAGGGCCGTGGTACATCCGCTTTCTGCAAGTGGTGCTCGCCGCCGACCCGGACATTCGCAAGGAAACCTGGAACGGCTACAGCTATCAGATTCTGTTGACCCCGGAAGCGATGATCTGGGGCATGAGCGGCGCGCTGCTGCTGTCGTTCGGCATCGAATGCCTGTTCCGCCTGATTGATTGGGTAGTGCTCGGTGGCCGACGCCTGCGCCAGAGCCGACCGATCGAAGACCGCGACGTGCGCGGCCTTTGATCGTTCCCACGCTCTGCGTGGGAATGCAGCCCGGGACGCTCTGCGTCCCTTTCAAACCGAACGCGGTGCGTCCGTGGAGTATTCCCGTGCAGAGCGTGGGAACGATCATGACGTGAGGGTGACGTAACCCGTGCCCACCTTGCGCGCATAGTCCGCCAAGACCTGCCGACACAAGGTCACAATCTCCTCGACCCACTCAACCCCGATCCGCCACGACACCACCACCGGCAAATCCGCCGGCCGCTGATCGATATTCAACAGGATCAAATCCCCCCGTGCCAGTTCTTCGGCCACCAGCACCGGCGGCAGCACACCGATACCAAATCCGTCGCGCAGTAACCGCGTGATCGCCGACACCGAATTCACGCAATTCAAACGCGGCGCCACCACGCCATTGGCCTGCATCAACGCCAGCAAGTCCTGATGCGGCCGTGAGTTTTTCGAGTAAGTGATGATGCGTTCCTGCGCCAGTTCGGCGAGGTCGGCGTAGTCGCGATGGTAGATCGACTGGCTGGCGACGATCCAGCCCAACGGATGGCTGGCCAGTTCCAGGCTGCGCACGCTTTCATGGCGGATCAGATCGGTCTGCAGAATGATGTCGAGAAAGCCTTTTTGCAGTTGATCGCAGAGGTTCAGCGCGGTATCCGCGACCAGTTCGATTTCTACCCGTGGATACAGATCGGTCATCTGCGCCACCAACGGGCTGAGCCAGGTGTGGATCACCGTGTCCATCACACCGATGCGCACCCGGCCGATCTTGCTTGAACGGGTCTCGATCGATTGTTTCAGCGCCGCCATGGTGTCGAGCATCTGCTCAGCGTAGTCGAGTACTTTCAAACCTTCGGGCGTCAGGCTCACGCCGCGCGAGTCACGCAAGAACAGCTTCACCCCAAGCTCGCCTTCGAGCACCGCGATGCGGCTGGAGATCGACGCCTGCGTGGTAAACAGCTTGTCGGCGGTCAGGCGAAAACTCTTCAGTCGGGCGACCCAGACAAAGGTCTCGAGAAACTTCAGGTTCATGGGCAAGGCTCGGGTGACAAGTTTTTCTTATGCCTAAGGCGGGTTTTTATTCGTTGGACGCACAAGCGCCGTGCGGCGAAAAATCGGCGCATGCGGTTCCCACGATAGGCGTCGTCGGAGCTTCGAACAAGACCAATAAAAACCTGCGGAGATTTGCCATGAGTGCTCCCGACACCCTCCCTTTATCCGAGCCTGCGGCACGTCCGGGGCCGTTCGACTGGTACCGCAACATCAACCAGCAGGAGCGCCGTACCTTCTGGAGCTGCAAGATCGGTTACGGCCTCGATGGCATGGACACGCAGATGCTCAGCTTCGTCGTGCCGACGCTGATCGCAATGTGGGGCATCACCACCGGCGAAGCGGGGCTGATTCACACCAGCACCCTGATCGCCTCGGCCATTGGCGGCTGGGTCGCCGGGATTCTCTCCGACCGCATCGGCCGCGTGCGCACCTTGCAACTGACGGTGCTGTGGTTTGCCTTCTTCACTTTCCTCTGTGGCTTTGCGCAAAACTACGAACAATTGTTGATCGCGCGCACCTTGATGGGCTTCGGCTTTGGCGGTGAATGGACCGCGGGCGCGGTGCTGATCGGCGAGGTGATCCGCGCCAAGGACCGCGGCAAAGCAGTCGGTATGGTGCAGTCAGGTTGGGCGTTGGGCTGGGGCCTGACGGCGATTCTCTATGCCGTGCTGTTCTCGCTGTTGCCACCGGAAGACGCCTGGCGCGCACTGTTCATTCTCGGCATCGTTCCGGCGATTTTCGTGATATTCGTGCGGCGTCTGGTGAAAGATCCGGAGATTTATCGCGAGGCCAAAGCGGCGCAAACGCCGGCGAACCCAGCGAAGTTCTATGAAATCTTCGCCCCGGGCATGCTGTTCACCACGTTCCGCGCTTCGTTGCTGACCACCGGTGCCCTCGGCGGTTACTACGCGATTACCTCCTGGCTGCCGACCTTTTTGAAAAACGAGCGCGGCTTGAGTGTGCTCGGCACTGGCGGCTATCTGGCGATGGTGATTGTCGGTTCTTACGTCGGCTATGTGATCAGCGCCTATTTGACCGACCTGCTGGGGCGCAAAAAGAATTTCATCCTGTTCGCGGTCGGCTCGTTCACCATCGTTCTGCTCTATACACAGATGCCGGTGAGCAACGGCGTGATGCTGTGGCTGGGCTTCCCGCTGGGCTTTTTCGCTTCAGGGATTTTCAGCGGCATGGGCGCGTTTCTCACTGAACTGTTCCCGACCCGTATTCGCGGCTCGGGGCAGGGCTTCTGCTACAACATCGGTCGCGCACTGGCGGCACTGTTTCCGCTGTTGATCGGCCTGCTCAGCCAGAAAGTGCCGTTGAGCGTAGGTATCGGTGCGTTCGCTGCGGTGTCGTATGGCGTGGTGATTCTCGCGGCGTTGAGTCTGCCGGAAACCCGTGGCAAGCAACTCGACGCGCAGTAACTGATAACCTGCCAGGCAAAGTCCTACAGATAAAAAGATCAGCACCTACAGGAGTGTTCACCGTGAGCCGCCTGCTTTTGAATTGCGACATTGGCGAGAGCTTCGGTAGCTGGACCATGGGTCTGGACGCCGAGGTCATGCCTTTCATCGATTGCGCCAACGTGGCCTGCGGCTTTCATGCCGGCGATCCGGGCATCATGCGCAAGACGGTCAGCCTGGCCGTGAGCCATGGCGTGCAGATCGGTGCGCATCCGGCCTACCAGGATCTGGTCGGCTTCGGCCGGCGCTCCATGGCCTATTCCGCACAAGAACTGCAGGACATCCTGCATTATCAGATCGGCGCGCTCGACGGCATTTGCCGGGCGCAGGGCGGGCGGGTCAGCTACGTCAAACCCCACGGCGCGATGTACAACGACATGATGGCCAACCCGGCGCAGTTGCGCGCGGTGATTCAGGCGATTGCAGCCTACGACCGCAGCCTGCCGTTGATGCTGATGGCCACGCGTGACAACGCAGCGGCGCAGCAGATCGGCGATGAGTACGGCGTGACCCTGTGGTTCGAAGCTTTCGCCGACCGAGCCTACGACAGCGCCGGCCGGCTGGTCTCGCGACAACTGCCGGGCGCGGTGCATCACGATGGCGAAACAATCGTCGCGCAAGCGCTGACCATTGCTCGCGGCGGCGACCTCACCGCCAGCGACGGCAGCGCCTTGCGCCTGCACGCCAATACCCTCTGCGTGCACGGTGACAACGCCAGTTCGGTGGCCGCCGTCCAGCGCATCCGTGAAGCCTTGAATCAGCTGAGTGCGCCATGAATCCCAGGGTAGAAGTGGTAGCACTGGATTGTCTGATGCTGCGTCTGTTTGATGAGATCGCCGAAACCAACATGCCGTGGATGCTCGCCGCCAGCGAGCGTTTGCGCGCAGTCTTCGCCGGGCATCTGATCGATCTGGTGCCGTCGTATACCACGCTGATGGTGCATTACGACCTGAGTGCATTGAGCCCGACGCAAGCGCGGAAGTTGATCGCCGAAGCGCTGGTCGACCTGTCGCCGAATGCGCGCGCCGCTGGCCAATGCCATGTCTTGCCGGTCTGGTATGACTTGAGCGTCGGCCCGGAATTGCGCCTGCTCGGCGAGCGCAGCGGGCTGGCGGTGGAGGAGGTGATCCGCCGCCACAGTGCACGGGAGTATCAGGTGTTCGCCCTCGGGTTTGCGCCGGGGTTTGCCTTCATGGGCCTGGTTGAAGAAGTGCTCGCCGCGCCGCGTTTGAATACCCCGCGCAAGAAAGTCGCGGCCGGCAGCGTCGGTATTGCCGAGCGCCAGACCGCCGCTTACCCCGTCGTGTCTCCGGGGGGCTGGAACCTGATCGGGCGCACGCCGGCACGATTGTTCGACCGTGATCGCGATGGCTACAGCCTGATGCAGCCCGGCGACACCGTGCGCTTCGAAGCGGTCAGCCATGCCGAATTCATCAACCTGGGCGGTGACGACACACCGTTGGAGGCGCTGGCATGAGCCGACTGACGATTACCGCGAGCACGCCGCTGTGTCTGTTGCAGGACTCTGGGCGCTTCGGCGTGCGGCATCTGGGCGTGACACAGGGCGGGGCGGCGGATTGGTGCTCGATGAGCTGGGCCAATTGGTTGCTCGGCAATGCGCTGGATGCCACGGTGATCGAAATCACCCTCGGCGGCTTTGCGCTTGTGGCTGAAGAGGCGTGCTGCCTGGCACTGGCAGGCGCGGATCTTGGCGCGCAGATCGACGGCCAGCCACTGGCGCCGTGGCGCAGTTTCAACCTGGATAAAGGGCAGACTTTACAGCTCACGCAACCTTTGCTCGGTGCCCGGGCGTATCTGGCAGCGCCCGGCGGGTTTGTGGCGCCGAAGGTGCTCGGCAGCACTGCGACCGTTTTGCGCGAAGAGCTCGGCGGTCTCGATGGCATGGGGTTGCCGCTGGCCAAGGGGGCGACGCTGGACTATCACGGGCCATCGCGGCCAATGCTTGAAGTGCCCCGGCAGCATCAACCTGATCTGCGATCACATAAACCGCTGGATCTGGTGCTCGGCGCACAGATCGGCGAGTTCAGCGGGCAGAGTCTGTTCGATGTGTTCAACACGGTCTGGACCCTCGACAGTCGCGCTGACCGCATGGGTATTCGCTTGTTGGGCACAGCCTTGCAATACCAGGGACAACCGATGATTTCCGAGGGCATTCCGCTGGGGGCGGTGCAGGTGCCGCCGGACGGGCAGCCGATCGTGCTGCTCAATGATCGCCAGACTATTGGGGGGTATCCGCGGTTGGGGGCGTTGACGCCGCTGGCGCTGGCGCGATTGGCGCAACATTTGCCGGGCGACAGGGTTCGGTTCACACCGGTCATGCAGGAGCGTGCATGGCAAGCTCATAGCAACTATCTGAAGTCCTACTTATGACTGTCCGAACTTCGGACTGAAAACCGGGACGATTCGTTGAGGCTGAGTACATTGCCCTACATTGCTTTTCGGCGATGTGTGAAATCATGGAACTTCATCTCTCACAAGGAAGTTTCAGATGCGTTATATGAAAGTCAGTGCTCACGTCAGCGTTGAGGGCACCGCCAGTGTTGAAACTCGCATTGTTGAATTCTACGAGGCCGACGATAACGATGCCGTTTACAAAGGCGAACTGGATCGTTTCGGCAATCTGCAGAAGTTGAGTATCGACAAGGTCGGCTTCGAAGAAACGGCGAGCTTGTTCGAGCAGTTCATATCCAGGGCCAGTATGGGTATGAAGCGTATGTTTGACCGGCATCACCGAGGAAATCAGCACGGCAGATCCATGCTGTTAAATGCCGAGGGGCACAACGAAGCCGGCGTTGCTACAGGTGTTTTATTTCGTTTTTTTGCGGCAGACGGTGAGCTGAAACGTGAAACGCTGCTCAGCCCTGGAACCGATCTGGAAAGAAAAAAACGGCGAACGCTGCTGGCCCAGAACACAGCGAAAATGAAGCTGTTGGCAAGAAGGCCAGGTGTGCAGCCTCCGGTCATTTGCGAAACGGACGACCGTGAATTCATGGACAGGCTTTGCACGTCCTATATCAAATTAGGCTGGTAAGGATTCTCGGGTCTCTGGATTGTCCCCCGTGAAGCGAGGGGGACGAACCGGTTTATTTAGACAAAAACCGCATGCCTTCCTCAAGCCCGCGCAACGTCAGCGGATACATCTGATCCTCGATCAGATCGCGCACGATATTGGTCGACGAGGTATAGCCCCAGGTATCTTTCGGATACGGGTTGATCCATATGAGTTTCTTGTACTTCTCCATGAAACGCTGCATCCAGACATAGCCCGGTTCTTCGTTCCAGTGCTCGACGCTGCCACCGGCCTGGGTGATTTCATAAGGCGCCATGGCGGCGTCGCCGATGAAGATCACTTTGTAGTCGGCGCCGTACTTGTGCAGCAGATCCTGCGTCGAGGTGCGCTCGGAAGTGCGGCGCATGTTGTTCTTCCACACCGATTCATAAATGAAGTTGTGAAAGTAGAAATACTCCAGATGCTTGAACTCGGTCTTGCAGGCCGAGAACAATTCTTCGCAGATCTTTACATGCGCATCCATCGAGCCGCCGATGTCGAACAGCAGCAACAGCTTGACGGTGTTGCGTCGTTCCGGGCGCATCTGGATATTCAGCAGGCCGGCATCCTTGGCGGTGTGGTCGATGGTGCCATCGATATCCAGCTCCTCCGCTGCACCCTGGCGGGCGAACTTGCGCAGACGACGCAAGGCGACCTTGATATTGCGTGTGCCCAATTCCACCGAATCATCGAGGTTCTTGTATTCGCGCTGATCCCAGACTTTCACCGCTTTGCCCTGGCGCTTGCCGGCATCGCCGACACGAATGCCTTCCGGGTTGAAACCGCCGGAGCCGAACGGGCTGGTGCCACCGGTACCGATCCATTTATTGCCGCCGGCGTGGCGTTCCTTCTGTTCTTCCAGACGCTTCTTGAATTCTTCGATCAGTTTGTCGAGTCCGCCAAGGGACTGGATCTGCGCCCGTTCTTCGTCGGTCAGCGAACGCTCGAATTCCTTGCGCAGCCAGTCTTCGGGAATCAGCGCCTGCAAGTGATCGTCGAGCTTTTCCAGACCATTGAAGTAGGCGCCGAAGGCCCGGTCGAACTTGTCGAAATGGCGCTCATCCTTGACCAGAATCGCTCGCGACAAATAATAAAACTCGTCCATGTCGGCGAAGGTCACGCGCTGTTTCAGCGCGTTGATCAAGTCGAGCAGTTCTCGCACCGACACCGGTACTTTCGCTGCGCGCATTTCATTGAACAGGTTGAGCAACATGGCAGCAGCCTCTTAGCGGGTGCCGCGCCGGCTCATGAACGCCAGACGCTCGAGCAGTTGCACGTCCTGTTCGTTCTTGACCAAAGCGCCTGCCAGCGGCGGGATGGCTTTGGTCGGATCGCGCTCGCGCAGTACCGCTTCACCAATGTTGTCGGCCATCAGCAGTTTCAGCCAGTCGACCAGTTCCGACGTGGAGGGTTTTTTCTTCAGGCCCGGCACTTTGCGCACATCGAAGAACACGTCCAGCGCTTCGCTGACCAGATCTTTCTTGATATCCGGATAGTGCACGTCGACGATCTTTTGCAAGGTGCTGCGATCAGGGAAGGCGATGTAGTGGAAGAAGCAGCGGCGCAGGAACGCGTCCGGCAGCTCTTTCTCGTTGTTGGAAGTAATGATGATGATCGGGCGTTTCTTCGCCTTGATGGTTTCGTCGATCTCGTAAACGTAGAACTCCATCTTGTCGAGTTCTTGCAGCAGGTCGTTCGGGAACTCGATGTCGGCCTTGTCGATTTCGTCGATCAGCAGAATCACCCGTTCCTCGGACTCGAACGCTTCCCAGAGCTTGCCCTTCTTCAAGTAGTTGCGTACGTCGTGGACTTTTTCATTGCCCAGTTGTGAATCACGCAGGCGGCTGACCGCATCGTATTCATACAGGCCCTGATGGGCCTTGGTGGTGGACTTGATGTGCCAGGTGATCAACTTCGCGCCAAACGACTCGGCCAGTTGCTCGGCGAGCATGGTCTTGCCGGTGCCCGGCTCGCCCTTGACCAGCAGCGGCCGCTCCAGGGTAATGGCGGCGTTGACCGCCAGCTTCAGGTCATCGGTGGCGACGTAGGCCTGGGTGCCTTCGAACTTCATCTGCTAATCCTCGAACGGTAACACCGACCTGACGGGCAGGGCGGGGGCGAAATAATCGGATGCCCGACTATAACGCGCAGCCCGGGCGACTGTGAACGCAGACGGCGTATTCAGTCTCTGAATGGGGCGTCACATGTTGACTCAGTCTCGGCTGATGGCCAGTATTCAGGTATCGCCGATTTGGCGATAGCCTTGCGGCATGTCTACTAAATATCGATTTCGCGATAAATACCTAATTCAGCTGCGGGAAAAGGATCACCCACCGCCTCACGTTCACCTTACCGGTGGCGGCGTTGATGTGATGCTGAGCCTGGAGACCATTGAAGTGATGATGGGCAAGGCACCGCCGCTGATTGTCAAGGAGGCCCTCGGATGGGTGGCCGCGCATCAGGCGCAATTACTGGAGGATTGGAAACGATGTTACCCATGAAGCGGCCTCGTCTGGCCGCTGTAAAAGTGCTGCCGGATCTGCGCCTTGCGCTGACGTTCATTGATGGCCAGCAGATGACGCTCGATCTGGGACGAGACATCCGTGGATTTCCGGGACTACGACCGTTGCTCGATAGCGACGTGTTCGCCACTGCAACGCTCGATGAGGACGGCTGGATGGTTGAATGGCCTGAACCGGATATACAGATCGGCGCAGACACCCTTTATATGGACGCGCTGGCACAGAATGCATTGGATGAAAACACCCGGATCTTCATTGACTGGCGCGCCCGAACGGGACTATCGCTTCAGCAGGCCGCGGAAGCATTGGGCGTCAGTGCTCGCAGCATCAGCCGTTACAGTAATGGTCGCGAGGTCGTGCCTCGTTCGCTCGCGCTGGCTTGTCTGGGCTGGGATTCGCTGCAGCCGTCGACCATCGCAGCAGAAGATAGCGGCCGTTATATCCTCAACCGTAAACCCTAACCCTCGTCCGGCTTCGGCCGCTCATAACGGGCGTTGAACGCTTGAATGAAGCCGTTGCGCAAAATCTGTAAAAACGCTTCGAATGCGTTGATATCTTGCTGGTGGACATTGCCGCTGAGTTCGACGCGGGTGGCAAACTGGTTTTTGTTCTGGTTTTTCAACACGGTTTCGGTGCCGCCGACCAGCGCTTCCCAGATCGAGCGGAAAATGCCCTTGTTCTTGTTTTCCACGTCCTGTTGCCAGTTGAACACATCAACGTCGCGCAGCAGCGGTTTGATGTAGCCGGTGAGCCTTGCATTGTCTGCCTTGGCTTCGATGACCACATCGCCATGGCCGGCATTGAAGTCGAACTTGCCATAGGCCGAGGCGAAATCGTTCATGCGTTTGAGTTCGATATCGCGCGCGCGCAGGCGGAATTCGAAATCTTCGAAGTCGCTCAGCGGATCGAAAGTGGCGGTCACTTCGACGGGGGCATGCCCCAACAGCAGGGCCTTGCCTTCGAAAAGGGCATCGCGTTTGCCTTCCTTGTCGACCACGTTGGTCAGGTTGTAGATGCTCGCATTGACCTTGCTCGCATTCATGTTCACTGGCGGCTTGGAGTTGAAGTTGCGGAAGGTGATGCGGCCATCGTTGATCTGCACTTCGTCGAGGGTGATTGGCAGCAGTTTGCCCAGTTGCTCACGCCAGTCGGTGCCTTGACCGGTCTGGGAGTTCTGTTTATTGGCGCCGCCATCGACGAAGTTGATTTCGGGATTGAGGAATTGCACCTGCGCGACCACCGCATGGTCGTACCACAGCGAGTGCCAGCTCACCGACAGATCGATCAACGGCGCGTCGACGAACGGCACCGGCACCTTGCCGTCGACCTTGACGATTTTCAGACCATTGATTTTGTACGCGCCGCGCCACAACGCCAGATCGACATCGGTGATCTGGCCGCGGTAGTCGCCCATGTCGGCGAGCTTGTCATTGAGGTAGTCGCGCACCAGATAGGGCAGGGCGATGTGCACGGCCAGCAGCAGCACGACTACGCCTGCGAGGGTCCATAGCGGCCAACTGTAACGACGCTTCATGACGAGGCTTCCTGAATAAGGTCCTTGAGGATTCTTTGCGATTGACTGCGCGCGTTCGCAGACGTTCGACCCGACTGGACTGTGATGGGCAACAGGCTTACCGTGGAAAGCTGAATTCAACGCTGCACAAGGACCCAGCCAATGAGCCGTATTTTTGCTGACAACGCCCATTCCATCGGTAACACACCGCTGGTGCAGATCAACCGCATTGCGCCGCGCGGCGTGACCATTCTGGCCAAGATCGAGGGGCGCAACCCCGGTTATTCGGTGAAATGCCGGATTGGCGCCAACATGATCTGGGACGCTGAAAGCAGCGGCAAACTCAAGCCAGGCATGACCATTGTCGAACCGACGTCGGGCAATACCGGTATCGGCCTGGCCTTCGTCGCCGCAGCCCGTGGCTACAAGCTGATGCTGACCATGCCCGCCTCGATGAGCATTGAGCGGCGCAAGGTGCTCAAGGCGCTGGGTGCCGAACTGGTGCTGACCGAACCGGCCAAAGGCATGAAAGGCGCTATCGAAAAAGCGGCGGAAATCGTCGCCAGCGATGCGGACAAATACTTCATGCCGGCGCAATTCGATAACCCGGCGAACCCGGCAATCCATGAGAAAACCACCGGCCCGGAAATCTGGAACGATACCGACGGCGCGGTCGACGTGCTGGTCGCGGGCGTCGGTACAGGCGGAACGATTACCGGCGTTTCGCGGTATATCAAGAACACCGCCGGTAAACCGATTCTTTCGGTGGCCGTGGAGCCGACCTCATCGCCGGTGATTACTCAGGCTTTGGCCGGTCAGGAGATCAAACCGAGCCCGCACAAGATTCAGGGGATCGGCGCCGGTTTCGTGCCGAAGAACCTTGATCTGTCGATGGTCGACCGGGTTGAGCAGGTGACCGACGAAGAATCCAAGGCAATGGCGCTGCGCCTGATGCAGGAAGAGGGGATTTTGTGCGGGATTTCCTGCGGCGCAGCGATGGCGGTTGCGGTGCGTCTGGCCGAAACGCCGGAAATGCAGGGCAAGACCATTGTTGTGGTGCTGCCGGACTCCGGCGAGCGTTATCTGTCGAGCATGCTGTTCAGCGACTTGTTCACCGAGCAGGAGAACCAGCAGTAAGCAGATTGATGCAGGTCAGCCAGGGTTCAGGCACCCTGTGTTAATAAACGCATTGTTGCGAACCGCTTGACACTGAATCTTGTCAGGCGGGTTTTTCCCGGCGCCGGTAGTGTTTATCATGGCCGGCTGCCATGCCGGGTAAAAGGCATGCGCAGCGTTGTCTTTATTCAAGGAGTTGTTGATGACCGTTTCGTTTGCCGCCAAGGCGTTTGTGCTGTTGCTGTTTTTGGGCAGCACGCTCTATGTGCATTTGCGCGGCAAGGCGCGTTTGCCGGTATTGCGTCAGTTCGTCAACCACTCGGCACTGTTCGCTCCGTATAACGCTTTGATGTACCTGTTTTCCGGGGTGCCGTCGAAACCGTATCTGGATCGCAGCAAGTTTCCGGAACTGGATGTGCTGCGCGATAACTGGGAAACCATTCGCGACGAAGCGATGCACCTGTTCGACGAAGGCTATATCCGCGCCGCAGAGAAGAACAACGACGCCGGTTTCGGTTCGTTCTTCAAGAAGGGCTGGAAGCGTTTCTACCTCAAGTGGTACGACAAACCGCTGCCATCGGCCGAAACCCTGTGCCCGAAAACCGTGGCGCTGGTCAGTGCCATTCCCAACGTCAAAGGTGCGATGTTTGCGCTGCTGCCGGGCGGCAGTCACCTCAATCCGCATCGCGACCCGTTCGCCGGTTCACTGCGTTACCACTTGGGCCTGTCGACGCCGAACTCGGACGATTGCCGGATCTTCGTTGATGGTCAGGTCTATGCCTGGCGTGACGGTGAAGACGTGATGTTCGACGAGACCTATGTGCACTGGGTCAAGAACGAAACCGAGCAGACTCGCGTCATCCTGTTCTGCGACATCGAACGTCCGTTGAACAACCGCCTGATGACCCGCATCAACCGCTTCATCAGCGGCTGGCTCGGTCGGGCCACTGCGCCGCAGAACCTCGACGACGAGCGCGTTGGCGGGATCAATCAGGCTTACGCCTGGAGCAAGAATTTCAGCGACAGGTTCAGCGGCGTGGTCAAACAGTGGAAGCGTCGTCATCCCAAGGCCTACCGCGTGATGCGGCCGGTACTGGCGGTGGTTGTGCTGACGTTGTTGGGGTATTGGCTGTTTGGTTGAGGCTGGATCAAGCAATAAAAAAACCGCTCCTTGAGGAGCGGTTTTTTATTCAAAGTCGACCGGCAGCCAGAACCGAAGGCTCGTCTTCGATGCCTGTAGCCAGCAACTGCAACAAACGTTTTTGACTGGCTGTCAGTTCAGGCTCGCTTGACTTTCTGTTTTTTACTGAGCGGATCATTGCCACGGAAGGTCTTTTTCTGACTCTACTCATGCTAGCTCCGGAATTGGTTATTAATTGATCGATTTTCAAGGTACAAGATCCCTAAGTGTTTTGACAAGTCGGCCTTCGTTGTCGAAGTCGAAACCGAGCTTTTGATAAACGGGAATCGCGCCGCTCAGGGGCTCCTGGATTTCCAGAACATCACAACCGATGAATTGCGCATATCGTTCAATTACGATCAAAGCCAACATACCGATGCGGTTTTTCAAAGGATGTGTTCCGCCAGGCCGGCCCTCCAGCCTGACGATCCGTAATCGGCGCCGACTGTTGTTCGGGTTCGCGAAGCACAATCCGCAGAGCTGGTCTTCAAACCAAATTGCAATATCCAGCGACTGCGGTTCACGTGCTTTCCACGCAATGACTTCATGCCAGAAAAAATGCGGCTCCTCCCAGAGTTCAAAAGCGCGCAGCGAATGCGCATCTATAGGTTCAAAGCGTATCTGTGATAGATCAACGGCAGCAGCGCCGGTCGACCCAATTCTCGTCTGTACTCGGGCAATTTCCAGACCAATCTGTTTTCTGGCCTCTGACCGATACAACTGGTACCGCAAAGACGTCCGTTCCCTTGGCATGTGATCTCTTGCATTCCCTGTCTCCTGACAATCCGTTGCCACCACCAATTACCCTAATCACCCAGCACCGCACTGTCGCTAGCGGCCCTTTGCCCAAGTCATTGCAATCTGTGTCCCGCGGTGGTTATAGTCGGCGCTCGTGAATCTGACGACTCACCTGCCTTCCAAAGAGATCCGCACCAATGCCTGCATCCCACATCAACGCGGTAGTCGATTCAGCGGTCAACGCTGGCGTCGTGCCGTGCGGGAATCAGCAGCCCGTGCAGATCAGCCATTACCCCCCACCTGTCAGTAGCACGCCGGTGCGCGCAGTCGTAGCACCGCCGGGCGTTGGCGTTTCGGGCTGATCGGCAGTTTTTTGCTGACCCCCGCGCCCGCCAGAACAACCTACTGAATTTCAGCTTCGGCTGAATTGGCTTTGTGCCTGACTACAGGTGGTATTCATGTTTGTCCTTTCGAAACAATCCGCGCTCGCGGCGGCGTCCACGAGCCTGTGTTCGTCCTGCTGTGGAGCAGCGGGGCGATTTTTTCCAAGTGGGGGCTGGCCCACGCTTCACCGTTCGCCTTTTTGCTGATCCGCTTTGCGATTGCCTTGTGCGGGCTGGTGCTGCTGGCGCCGCTGCTCAAACTGAAGTTACCCAAGCGCGGCAAGCCGATGTTGTTCGCGATCGCCACGGGGCTGGTGCTGTTGGGGGCCTATCAGATTTTTTATCTGCTGGCCTTGAACAGCAAAGTCACGCCGGGCGTGATGGCGACCATCATGGGCGTGCAACCGATTCTCACGGTGGTGCTGATGGAGCGGCAGCGCTCGGCCAGCCGGATCTTCGGACTGGCGCTGGGGTTGGCCGGGCTGGTCATGGTGGTTTATCAAGGCATCGGTCTGGCCGGGATGTCCTGGGCCGGCATGCTGTTCGGTCTGCTGGCGCTGGCGAGCATGACGCTGGGCTCGATCATGCAGAAACGCATCACTGACAATCCGCTCGGCACACTGCCGGTGCAGTATCTGGCCGGGCTGTTGTTGTGCGGGATATTCGTGCCGTTTCAGCCATTCCACTTCGAACACACCGTGGGGTTCATCGTGCCGGTGTTGTGGATGGGGCTGGTGGTTTCGGTGCTGGCGACGCTGTTGCTGTATCGCCTGATCGCACGGGGCAATCTGGTGAATGTCACCAGCCTGTTTTATCTGGTGCCGGCGGTGACGGCGGTGATGGATTATCTGATTTTCGGCAATCGCCTGGCGGCGTTGAGCGTGCTGGGGATGTTGTTGATTATTGTTGGTCTGGGGTTTGTGTTCCGTAAGTCTTAATGACCTTCAGTTGCGATGGTGGCTGTTCGGCCGCCATCGCGAGCAGGCTCACTCCCACAAGGGGAACACATTTCAACTTGTAGGAGTGAGCGTGCTCGCGATAGCAATTTTCGCCAACAAAGCAATCAACGATCAGCCACCACTGCCGGCTTCACCACCGCAGGTTTCAACACCAGCCACAACGCCAGCGCAATCAGAACCCCGCCATACACGTGCGCCATCGACAATGGCTCATCCAGCAATAACGCCCCCCACAACACCCCGAACGGCGGAATCATGAAGGTCACGGTCATCGACTTCACCGGGCCGATCGAGCTGAGCAGGCGGAAATAGATGATGTAGGCGAACGCCGTGCAACCCAGGCCCAGACCGAGCAGCGACAGCCAGACGTGCCAGCCACCCCAGCTCACTGGCGGTGCAGTGATGACGCTGTAGCCGAATAGCGGCAGCAGAAACAAGGTCGCCCCGAGCATGCTGCCCAGCGCCGAGAGGCGACTGTCCAGGCCTCCGGCCTGATCCAGCCAGCGCCGTGCGAGGAACCCGGCAAAGCCATAGCAAGTGGTCGCGAGCAAGCAGGCGACGGCGCCCATCAGCAGTTGCAGGTCGAAGGCTACCGGGCCGGCGCGGGTCAGAACGCCGACGCCGAACAAGCCGAGAAACACGCCGCCCAGTTTCGCTGCGGTGAGCTTTTCACTGAAGAACAAACCGCCGATCAGCACGCCCATCAATGGCGTGGTGGCATTGAAAATCGCGGAATAACCGGCCGGCAATACTTGCGCCGCCACCGAGTACAGCGTCGCTGGAATGCCTGAGTTGATCACCCCGAGCAGCATCACGGTTTTCAGTTTGCCTTTGAAATCCCAGCTGACGCGCATCAGTCCGAGAATCACCAAGAGGCCGGCAGCCGCGATCGACACCCGGAAGAAACCGGTCGGAATCGTGCCGATCACCGGCGCAATGATGCGCATGAACAGAAAACTCGCGCCCCAGATAGCGGCCAGCGACAACATGCGGAAAATATCGACAGGGCTCACGGCGGGTCTCCTTCCTTGATCGGGACGAGAGTGTTGCCGAGTGCCCTGGCCATGGCAACCGCTAATCGGGCATTTAATTTCGCATCACCCAGCATCAGTGGGCTTGTTGAGCAATCTGGTATCGGTTTTGGCTGAAATTGCACTTTTCCTGCGGGCCCTTCCGTGACTAAGCTCAAGCGAACCGAATTTGCGCCGAGGTTTCACCCATGCCGCAGCAATGGCCAGCCACCGACATCGCCCGCATGATCCTCGCTGGCTTCGACGATTACCGCGAGCATTTCCGGCGCATCACCGACGGTGCCCGCGAGCGATTCGAACAGGCGCGCTGGCAAGAGGCGCAAGTCGCCTCGGCGGCGCGGATCAGCCTCTACGAGGAAAAGGTCGGCGAAACCGTAGCGCGCCTGCGCGAGCATTTCGATGAAGAGCTGCTGATGAATGTCAGCTGCTGGCCACTGGTCAAAAGCGCCTACATCAGTGTGATCGACCTGCGCTTCGACGATGAGCTGTCGGAGACCTGGTACAACTCGATTTTCTGCGGACTGTTCAGCCATGACCTGATCAGCGATGGCTGTATGTTCATCCACACCACCCGGCCGACCTTGCGTCGTGCCCGCGCTGCGCAGACCCGCACCTACAAGCCCCAGGGCGAACTGTCGGGCATGCTCGCCAGTATCTTCGCCGACTTCCGCTTCAGCGAGGATTACGCCGATCTGCCCGGCGACCTCAACCGGCTCGAAGCGCAACTACGGGAAAACCTGCCGGACTGGGTGTGCAAGGACCCGGAACTGGCGGTCGAGCTGTTTTCCTCGGTGTTGTACCGCAATAAGGGCGCCTATCTGGTCGGGCGCATTTACACCCGCGACGAGCAATGGCCGCTGGTGATTCCGTTGCTGCACCGCGAAGGACGGGGGATTCAGATCGATGCGTTGATCACCGACGAAGCCGATGTGTCGATCATCTTCTCGTTTACCCGTTCGTATTTCATGGTCGACGTGCCGGTGCCGGCGGAGTTCATCGGTTTTCTGCGGCGCATTCTGCCGGGCAAGCACATTGCCGAGCTGTACACCTCGATCGGTTTCTACAAACACGGCAAGTCCGAGTTTTACCGCGCACTGATCAATCACCTGGCCAACACCGACGATCAATTCATCATGGCGCCGGGTGTGCGCGGCATGGTCATGAGCGTGTTTACCCTGCCGGGTTTCAACACCGTGTTCAAGATCATCAAGGACCGTTTCTCACCGTCGAAAAACGTCGACCGCGCGACGGTGATCGAAAAGTATCGACTGGTGAAAAGTGTCGATCGGGTAGGACGCATGGCCGATACCCAGGAATTCGCCGACTTCCGTTTTCCGCTGAGCAAGTTCGAGCCGGCATGCCTGCAGGAACTGCTCGAAGTCGCGCCCTCGACGGTTTCCGTGGAAGGCGAGACGGTGCTGATCCGCCACTGCTGGACCGAGCGGCGCATGACCCCGCTCAACCTGTACCTGGAAAACGCCAACGAGGCTCAGGTGCGCGAGGCGCTGGAAGATTATGGGCTGGCGATCAAGCAACTGGCGGCGGCGAACATCTTCCCCGGCGACATGCTGCTGAAAAACTTCGGCGTCACCCGGCACGGGCGGGTGGTGTTTTATGACTACGACGAGATCTGTTTTCTGACCGAAGCCAACTTCCGCCACATCCCCGCGCCGCGCACGCCGGAAGATGAAATGGCGTCTGAACCGTGGTATTCGATCGGGCCGCTGGACGTGTTCCCCGAGGAGTTTCCGCCGTTTCTGTTTGCCGATTTCGGGCAGCGCAAATTGTTCGACCAGTTGCATGGCGAGCTGTACGACGCCGATTACTGGAAAAGCCTGCAAGAGGCGATTCGCGCCGGCAAAGTCATCGACGTCTTCCCGTATCGGCGTAAAGGCCTCGATAACGAATAGACCCTGAAACCCTCACCCCAGCCCTCTCCCAGAGGGAGAGGGGGTCGACAGAGGTGTCCTGCGTCCAACGCCGACCTGAAAGATGCTGGCGATTATGGATTCAGAAAGGTCTTTCAGGTCGATGCACCTCTGGAATATCTCCCAATCAGTACCCTCTCCCTCCGGGAGAGGGCTAGGGTGAGGGCAGCAATCCCGCTGGCACGCCACAAATCCGCCAAATCTGCGACAATCGCCCCCCTGCATTAACAGACGACCGAATTGCCTACCCGATGACCGACGAATCGCCCTCCATCGACAAACTGCTGAAAAACCTCGATCACGCCATGCTCGCCGACCGTCACCGGTTGCGCCGGCAGTTGCTTGAGCTGCGCAAGAAACCCGACGAGGCGAAACTGGCTCAGTGGGTGACGCGCATGCAGGCGTCCTGTGATCAGGTGCTGGCGCGCAAGGCCAGCCTGCCGGTGATTCGTTACGACGACAGCCTGCCGATCGCGGCCAAGCGTGACGAAATCAAAAAGGCCCTGGAGCAGCATCAGGTACTGATCATCGCCGGCGAAACGGGTTCGGGCAAAACCACCCAGTTGCCGAAGATCTGTCTGGAAATCGGTCGCGGTCAGCACGGTTTGATCGGCCACACTCAGCCACGCCGAATCGCTGCGCGCAGTGTCGCCAGTCGCGTTGCCGAAGAACTCGGCACGCCGCTCGGCTCGCTGGTTGGCTATCAGGTGCGTTTCGAAGATCAGAGCGACGCCAACACCCTGATCAAGCTGATGACCGACGGCATCCTGCTCGCGGAAACCCAGAACGACCGCTATCTGGAACGCTACGACACGATCATCGTCGACGAAGCCCACGAACGTAGCCTCAACATCGATTTCCTCCTCGGTTACCTGAAAACCCTGCTGCCGCGCCGTCCGGATCTGAAGGTCATCATTACCTCGGCAACCATCGATCTGGAGCGCTTCTCCAGGCACTTCGACGATGCGCCGATTGTCGAAGTATCCGGCCGCACGTTCCCGGTGGACACCTGGTATCGCCCGCTGACACTGGAGCAGGACGAGGAGGGCAACCGCGTCGAGGACGACCTGACCGTCGATCAGGCGATTCTCGCCACTCTTGATGAGATCGCCGCTTACGAGCGCAGCGAACGCCGCAGTCCCGGCGATGTGCTGGTGTTCCTGCCTGGCGAGCGCGAGATCCGCGATGCCGCCGACATGTTGCGCAAGGCGCAGCTCAAACACACCGAAATTCTGCCGCTGTACGCGCGCTTGTCGCCGGCCGAGCAGCAGCGGATTTTCCAGTCGCACCCCGGTCGCCGCGTAGTTCTGGCAACCAACGTTGCCGAAACCTCACTGACCGTGCCGGGCATCCGCTATGTGATCGACAGCGGCACCGCGCGCATCAGCCGCTACAGCTACCGCGCCAAGGTTCAGCGCCTGCCGATCGAAGCGATTTCCCAGGCCAGCGCCAATCAGCGCAAGGGCCGTTGCGGCCGGGTCGAGCCGGGTATCTGCGTGCGCCTGTACAGCGAGGAAGACTTCCTCGGCCGCCCGGAATTTACCGATCCGGAAATCCTGCGCACCAACCTCGCCGCCGTTATCTTGCAGATGTTGCATCTGCGCCTCGGTGAAATCACCGCGTTCCCGTTCATCGAACCGCCGGATGGCAAAGCGATCAGCGATGGTTTCAATCTGCTTCAAGAGCTTTCGGCAGTCGATCGCAACAGTCAGCTGACGCCGCTTGGCCGCCAGTTGGCGCGCCTGCCGGTCGATCCGCGCATGGGCCGCATGCTGCTCGAAGCGGCGAAACTCGGCAGCCTGCAGGAAGTGCTGATCGTCGCCAGCGCCATGTCGATCCAAGACCCGCGCGAGCGTCCGCCGGAGCGTCAGCAAGCGGCCGATCAGGCCCTCGCGCAATGGAAAGACAGCGATTCCGACTTCGCCGGGCTGGTCAATCTATGGCGCGGTTTTGAAGAGCAGCGCCAGGCGCTGACGGCCAGTCCGCTGCGCAACTGGTGCCGCAAGAACTTCCTCAATTACATGCGTCTGCGCGAATGGCGCGACTCGCACCGCCAGTTGAGCCTGATCTGCCGCGACCTGCAGTTGAGCCTGAACAAAGAGCCGGCCGACTATCCGAAACTGCACAAAGCGGTGCTGGTCGGCCTGCTCAGCCAGATCGGCCAGAAAACCGAAGACGGCGATTACCTCGGCGCGCGGCAGCGGCGTTTCTGGATTCATCCGTCCTCGGGCATCGGCAAAAAGCGCCCGCAATGGCTGATGGCGGCCGAACTGGTGGAAACCACCAAGCTCTATGCGCGCATGGTTGCCAAGATCGACGCCGACTGGATCGAACCGCTGGCCGGGCACCTGATCAAGAAAAACCACTTTGAACCGCACTGGGAGAAGAAGCGTGGCCAGGTCGTGGCTTTCGAGCAGATCACCTTGTTCGGCCTGATCGTCGTCGGCCGGCGCCCGGTGCATTACGGCCCGGTCGATCCCGTGGTGTCCCGCGAGCTGTTCATCCGCGAAGGTCTGGTGCGCGGCGAGATTCAGTCCCGAGCCAAATGCCTGAGCGCCAACCAGCGATTGCTCGAGCAGCTCGACGAACTGGAAGCCAAGGCGCGCCGCCGCGACATTCTTGCGGATGAAGAAACCCTGTACGCGTTCTACGACGCGCGTCTGCCGGCCGAGATCCACCAGACCGCGACGTTCGATAGTTGGTACAAGGTCAACAGCCAGAAAAACCCGCAACTGCTGATCATGCGCGAAGAGGACGTGCTGGCCCGCGAGGCCAGTGAAGTCACCGCCCGCGATTACCCGGACACGCTGCACATCGGCGATCTGGAACTGGCGCTGACCTACCACTTCGAACCCAATCACCCGCGCGACGGCGTGACCCTGCGCGTACCGGCGCCGCTGTTGCCGATGCTGCCGCCGGAGCGCCTGGAGTGGCTGGTGCCGGGGCTGATCGAGGCCAAATGCATTGCGCTGGTGCGCAACCTGCCGAAAGCCCTGCGCAAGAATTTTGTGCCGGTGCCCGACTTCATCAAGGCTGCATTGCAACGCATGACCTTTGCCGAAGGTTCGCTGCCGCAGGCGTTGGGCCGAGAGTTGCTGCGCATGACCGGTGCGCGGGTCAGCGACGAGGCGTGGGCGGAAGCTGCGCAGCAGGTCGAAAGCCATCTGCGGATGAACCTGGAAATCGTCGATGGCCAAGGCAAGTTCCTCGGCGAAGGCCGCGATCTGGCCGAGCTGACCGCGCGCTTTGCCGAAGCCAGCCAGGCGGCGCTGGCGGTGCCGCAGAATGCCACGAGTCAGCAGCCGGTGGAGGCGAAAGTCTTCGCGCCGGTGGCGCAAAAGACTCAGCAAAAGATTGCCGGCCTGTCGATGACGGTGTATCCGGCGCTGGTCGAGGAGGGCGGTACGGTCAAGGAAGGGCGCTTCTCGACGCCGGCCGAGGCCGAGTTCCAGCATCGTCGCGCCTTGCAGCGCTTGTTGATGCAGCAACTGGCCGAGCCGGCGAAATTCCTGCGCGGCAAGTTGCCGGGGCAGACGGAGCTGGGCTTGCTCTATCGTGAGCTGGGCCGCGTCGATGGGCTGGTCGAAGACATTCTGTTGGCCAGTCTCGACAGCTGCATCCTTGACGGCGAAGACCCGTTGCCCCGTGACGGTGCCGGTCTGGCGGCACTGGCCGAGCGCAAACGCGGCAACTGGACCGAGCACGCCGAGCGCGTGGCACGCCTGACGCTGGAGATTCTCAAGCTCTGGCACGGTTTGCAAAAACGCTTCAAGGGCAAGATCGACCTCGCTCAAGCCGTGGCGCTGAATGACATCAAGCAGCAAGTCGGCCATCTGGTTTATCCGGGGTTCGTCCGTGAAACGCCGATGCAATGGCTCAAGGAATTGCCGCGTTACCTGAAAGCAGTCGAACAGCGTTTCGACAAGCTTGCTGCGCAATTGCAGAAGGACCGGGTCTGGAGCGGCGAACTCGCCGGCCTCTGGGCGCAATACCAGGCCCGCGCGGCCAAGCATGCGCAGGAAGGCAAACGCGACCCGCAGCTTGAGTTGTACCGCTGGTGGCTGGAGGAATACCGCGTCTCGCTGTTCGCCCAGCAGTTGGGCACGAAAGTGCCGATCTCCGACAAGCGCCTGAGCAAGCAGTGGAGCCAGGTCGAGCCTTGATCTCGAGCCATGCGCAATCCCCTGTAGGAGTGAGCCTGCTCGCGATTGCGGTGTGTCAGTCACATTATCACTGGCATACAGATCGCTATCGCGAGCAGGCTCACTCCTACGGGGGAGCGGGGTTGATCTTGAGAATGGCGCCAAAACGTTGGGTTTATGGCAAACTTCGCCACCATAAACGCCGGTTTCGCGACCCAGAGCCTTCGGCCGTGTCGCGCCGCGGAATAAAACGATGCCAGGTTTGCGTCCCCCGGATGGCAATAGACCCTTTGTGTGTTGGTACGACGGTTCCAGCACTTTCTGCCTGAACAGATTAGAGAAACGAGCATGCATAACGTCGTCATCAGCGGCACCGGCCTGTACACCCCGGCCAACAGCATCTCCAACGAAGAGCTGGTGGAATCCTTCAATACCTACGTCGCCCGGTTCAACGCCGACAATGCCGAGGCCATCGCCCGCGGCGAAATCCAGGCCCTGACCGAATCCAGCGCCGCGTTCATCGAAAAAGCCTCGGGCATCAAGAGCCGCTTCGTCATGGACAAGGACGGCATCCTCGATCCGCAACGCATGGCCCCGCGCCTGCCGGAGCGTTCCAACGACGAATGGTCGGTGCTCTGCCAAATGGCCGTGGGTGCGGCCGAGCAAGCCTTGCAGCGTGCCGGCAAGACCGCCGCCGACATCGACGGCGTGATCGTTGCCTGCTCGAACCTGCAACGCGCCTATCCGGCCATTGCGATTGAAGTTCAGGAAGCGCTGGGCATTGAAGGTTTCGGTTTCGACATGAACGTCGCCTGCTCCTCGGCGACCTTCGGCATTCAGGCAGCGGCCAACAGTGTGCAACTGGGCCAGGCGCGGGCGATCCTGATGGTCAACCCGGAAGTCTGCACCGGGCACCTGAACTTCCGCGACCGCGACAGCCACTTCATTTTCGGTGACGCCGCCACGGCCGTGATCATCGAACGTGCCGATCTGGCCACTTCCAAGTACCAGTTCGACGTGGTCAGCACCAAGCTGCTGACCAAGTTCTCCAACAACATCCGCAACAACTTCGGTTTCCTCAACCGTGCGGCTGAAGAGGGCATTGGCACCCGCGACAAGCTGTTCGTGCAGGAAGGCCGCAAGGTGTTCAAGGATGTCTGCCCGATGGTTGCCGAACTGGTCGGCGAGCATCTGCAGGAAAACCAGCTCAATGTAGCTGACGTGAAGCGCTTCTGGCTGCACCAGGCCAATCTGAGCATGAACCACCTGATCGTGCGCAAACTGCTCGGCCGCGAAGCCACCGAAGAGGAAGCGCCGGTGATTCTCGACACCTACGCCAACACCAGTTCGGCCGGTTCGGTGATTGCATTCCACAAATATCAGGACGATCTCGCGTCCGGTTCGCTGGCAGTGCTCAGTTCGTTCGGTGCCGGCTATTCGATCGGCAGCGTGATTCTGCGCAAGCGTTGAAAATTGGTTTAATTTCCGCTTAATCGCGGCGACCTTTCCTACATCCGAATCGGCTCCAACGCTGTAATTTTTCCGCAGTGAGCGGCAGGCTAAACACCTGCCGCGTTCATCTATGGAATCGGAACAAGGGGATGATGGATGGCGGCTGACGATACCCTCCTGCTCACGCGGCTGCTGGCCGGCGAGCAACAGGCATTCAAGGAACTGGTGACGACGTATCAGAGCGCCATGCGCGCCGTGGCCTATGCCATCGTCGGCCAGCGTCATGTCGAAGAGGTGGTGCAGGACGCCTGGCTGTCGGTGGTGCGCCATCTGGGCAGTTTCGAGGGGCGCTCCAGCCTCAAGACCTGGCTTCTGACCATCACTGCCAATTCGGCGAAAAGCCGCTACAAGCACAATCGCCGCGAAGTGCTGATGGATGACTTGCCATCGCCGCACGGCAGCATCGACGACGATCGTTTTTCCTCGGCTGACGGCCATTGGCTGGTGGCGCCGTTCGCCTGGCATCAAGACACACCCGAAGCGCTGCTCACACAAGACGAACTGCGTGAATGCCTCGAACACACGCTGCTGAGCCTGTCGGAACTGCAGAGTAGCGTTTTGCTGTTGCGCGAGCGGCAGGGACTGGAACTGGAAGAAATCTGTAATCTTCTGGAGATCTCGCTCTCCAACGTGCGAGTGCTGCTGCATCGTGCGCGGCTGAAAGTCTTCGCGACCGTGGAGCATTTTGAGGAGACCGGAGAATGCTGACCTGCAAGGAACAAGTGGCGCGCTCCAGCGATTATCTCGATGGCCAGTTGAGCTTTCGGGAAAAACTGATGGTGCGCCATCACCTGCTGTTCTGCCCCAACTGCCGCCGGTTCATTCGGCAGATGCGCTTGATGCAGGCGACGCTGAAGGCGATGCCGGAGCAACCGCAGGAAGGGATAGACGCGCTGGCCGAACGTCTGGCGACGCAGAGACGCGACGACAGCCCGTAAAAAAAATCAGCCCGGGGCAGCGCCAGCGAACGGATGATGGGGATCGCTGTAACTGTACCGGGCTGCAGGAAAACCAGCTTTGATCGACAAGCCGCAAGGGGAGCGGTGACTTGCAGCTTGTCGCTCGAAGCCTGGAGCTGTTTTCTTAGAACTTGGCTTCGGCATCCAGTTGCAGGGTGTTGGCGTCTGCATCGCGCTGACCGCGGCTGGCGAAGTCGGCCTTGGTCAGGAAGTAGGTCGCGCCGATGGCGAAGTTCTTGTCGATGTCGTAACCGACCTTGAACTTGTGACCACGCGAACCGGTAGTGCCGTTGGCGAAGTCGGAATCGGTGAAGGCACCCACCACGGCGTTGCGCTGCACGTCGCGGTAGTTGTAGTCGAGGTTCAGACCGAACACTTTCGATTTCGCGCCGAGCAACCAGGCGGTGTCCTGATCGGTCACGGCATCGTTGTTTTTCACGTACTGACCGTAGAACGACAGTGGCATCGGCAGACCGCCGATGTCGACCTGGCTGAACCCTTCATACAGACGGAATTCGTTGTTGGCCGAGTTGCCGTTGACGGCCAGGGCGCACGGTGTCGAAGTACCGGTGCAGCGGCTGTCGTCGTCGTTCTGGTAGGCGTAGACGCTGCCGCCCAGAGTCACTTTCAGGTTGTCGGTGATGTTGAAGCGGCTGCCCAGCTGGCCAGCAGTCAGGCGCAGGTCGTGACGGAACTGCACGCCGTCGCCGTCGACATTGTCCTTGAGGTTGTAGTTACCCAGGCTGCCGAACAGCTCGGCGCTGCCACCCAACGGGTACTTGTAGGTCAGTGCCAGACCTTCCGGGTTGATGTCGCTATCCCAGATCACGTCGCCCATGCTCACCCACGGTTGCAGCATCTTGCCGCCGATGATGTGCAGGTTCTTGATCTGGTCCGGGTGGTAGTCGATGTAGCCGAGGTCGAGCCAGATCTGCTTCTTGTCGAAGTAGTTGTCCTGGTCCTGGTTGGTCGAACGCGCGTCGTCGCCGCCGCCCGTGGCGATACGAATGCCGGTGTCAACCTGCGGGTTGATCTCGGTGTAGGCACCCAGACGGGCACGGATGCGCTGACGGTCCTTGTCGCGGCCGCCGTTGTTCGGCTCACCGTCGATCTTGATGGTTTCCTGACGGACACGCACATCGCCCTTGAACTGGGTCTTGGCCGCCCAGGCCAGTTTCTGGTCGAAGGCGCTTTGTTCGTTGCTCTTCTTGGCGACAGCCGCGACTTGTTCGTTGGTCTCTTGCTGCGCCTGCTGGGCGATTTGCTGAGCCTTCTGATCCTTGGCCAGCTCCGTTTGCAGTTCGATGTACTGCGCCTGGGAAATCGAACCGTTGGCCTTGAGCATGTCGAGCAGTTTGGCGTCGACTGCGGCACTGGCCGGAACACTCATGGCCAGCAACAGGCCGCCACACAGGGCTGCCGCAGTTTTCGTGGAAGCAAGACGCATAGCAATCTCCGAAGATGAAAGGGATGGCTGAACCATCCTGGGCACAACCGACGTTGACGTCGGAAAACTGTGTCCGGGCTAGAACCCGGCGCTCTAAAAACAGGCGCCAGTATCGCGATCGTTTATGACAGAGCAGTGGCACGGTGATGGCAGGTTGATGACGAACGCGATGCGCCCTGAACTATCGGGCTAGAGCACTGTCGTCGCGATGGCGGGTGTGCAACGGCGCGCAATCGGCGATACTCGCCGGGCGCTGAAGTCTGTCTGGAGAGCTTTTCGATGCCGTTGCAATGCCTGCAAAACCTGTCGCAAATCGCCCCGGCGAGCTGGGACGCACTGGTGCCGGAAAACCAGCCGTTTCTGCGTCACGCTTTCCTCAGTGCGATGGAGGACAGCGGCAGCGTCGGCCCGCACAGCGGCTGGCAGGCCGAGCATTTGCTGCACGTCGAAGGGGATCGTCTGATCGCCGCGTTGCCCGGTTACCGCAAGTGGCATTCCTACGGCGAATACGTGTTCGATCATGGCTGGGCGGACGCTTGTGCCCGTGCCGGCATCGACTATTACCCCAAGTATCTCAGCGCCGTGCCGTTCAGCCCGGTCGGCGGTCCGCGCCTGCTAGCGGCGAATGTTGAAGACGGTTTTGAACTGCTCCAGAGCCTGCCGGGCTATCTGGAGATTGAAGAGCTTTCCAGCGCGCACATCAATTTCACCGACCCGTTCACCGACGCGGCGATGGCCGAACAGCCCGGCTGGCTGCAACGCATTGGCTGCCAATATCACTGGCAGAACCGCGGCTACCGCGACTTCCAGGATTTCCTCGATGCGCTCAGCTCACGCAAGCGCAAGCAGATGCGCAAAGAGCGCATGCAGGTGGCGGGGCAGGGTTTCGAATTCGAGTGGCTGGAAGGGCGCGAACTGGACGAGGCGCAATGGGATTTCGTCTACGCCTGCTACGCCAATACCTACGCGGTGCGGCGCCAGGCGCCGTATCTGACGCGCGAGTTCTTCAGTCTGCTCGCCGAACGCATGCCCGAAGCGATTCGCGTGGTGCTGGCCAAACAAGCTTCACGGCCGGTGGCGATGGCCTTCAGTCTGGTCGGTGGCGACAGTTTCTACGGGCGTTACTGGGGTTGCCTGGCCGAGTTTGATCGGCTGCATTTCGAGACGTGTTTCTATCAGGGCATGGACTATGCGATTGCCCAGGGCTATCAGCGCTTTGATGCCGGTGCGCAAGGTGAGCACAAGCTGATTCGCGGGTTTGAGCCGGTGATTACCCATTCGTGGCATTACTTGCGCCATCCGGGGTTGAAGGCGGCGGTGAAGGATTTCCTCCAGCAGGAACGGGCCGGGGTCCTCGCTTATGCCGAAGAAGCCCGCAGCGCCTTGCCCTACCGCCAGACCTGACATGATCGTTCCCACGCTCTGCGTGGTAACGCCTCAAGGGACGCTCCGCGTCCAGTGACGCGGAGCGTCACGGGCTGCATTCCCACGCAGAGCGTGGGAACGATCATGGGGTGCATCAATCGATGCCGACAAAGCCTCCGGTCTGATGCGCCCACAGCCGCGCGTACAAGCCGCGATGGGCGAGCAATTCGGCGTGGGTGCCGCTTTCGGCGATCTTGCCGTTTTCCAGCACCACCAGCCGGTCCATGCGCGCGATGGTCGAGAGGCGGTGGGCGATGGCGATCACGGTTTTGCCTTGCATCAGAGTTTCCAGGCTTTCCTGAATCGCCGCTTCGACCTCCGAGTCGAGCGCCGAGGTGGCTTCGTCCATGATCAGGATCGGCGCGTCCTTGAGTAGGACCCGCGCGATGGCGATACGTTGCCGCTGGCCGCCGGACAGTTTCACCCCGCGCTCACCGACATGCGCGTCGAAGCCGGTACGGCCCTCAGCATCGGACAGCAGCGGAATGAACTCATCGGCACGGGCCTTGTGCACCGCTTCCCACAGCTCGGCGTCGGTCGCGTCGGGTTTGCCGTAGAGCAAATTGTCGCGGATCGAACGGTGCAGCAAGGAGGTGTCCTGCGTGATCATGCCGATACGCTCGCGCAGGCTTTCCTGGCCGACTTCGGCGATGTTCTGGCCATCGATCAGAATCCGCCCGCCCTCGACGTCGTACAGGCGCAGCAGCAGGTTGACCAGCGTCGATTTGCCAGCGCCGGACGGGCCGATCAAACCGATCTTTTCCCCCGGTTTGATGTTCAGGTTGAGGTCGCCGATGATCCCGCGCTTCTTGCCGTAGTGAAAATCCACGTGCTCGAAACGCACTTCGCCACGGGCCACTTGCAGCGGTTTGGCCTGCTCGTGATCGGTGACGCTGACCGGTTGCGAAATGGTGCGCAAACCGTCCTGGACCATGCCGATGTTTTCGAAGATCCCGGTGACCACCCACATGATCCAGCCGGACATGTTGACGATGCGGATCACCAGCCCGGTCGCCAGAGCAATCGCCCCGACCGTGATCAGCGACTGCGTCCACAGCCACAAGGCCAGCGCCGTAGTGCCGACGATCAGCAGGCCGTTCATGGTGGTGATCGTCACGTCCATGCTGGTCACCACACGGCCGGCCATTTGTGCTTTGACGGTCTGTTCTTCGATGGCCTCTTTGGCGTAGTGCTGTTCGAAATTGGTGTGAGCGAACAGTTTCAGCGTGGCGATATTGGTGTAGCCGTCGACGATGCGCCCCATCAGTTTCGAGCGCGCGTCGGAAGCTTCCACCGAGCGTTCTTTGACGCGGGGTACGAAGTAATACAGCGCGCCGATGTAGGCGACGATCCACGTCAGCAGCGGAATCATCAAGCGCCAGTCGGCCTCGGCGAACAGCACCAGCGAACTGATCGCATAGATCAACACGTGCCACAGCGCGTCGACCGCCTGCACGGCCGAATCGCGCAGCGAGTTGCCGGTCTGCATGATGCGTTGGGCGATGCGCCCGGCGAAGTCGTTCTGGAAGAAGTTCAGGCTCTGCTTGAGCACATAGCTGTGGTTCTGCCAGCGAATCATGCTGGTCATGCCGGGGCTCAGCGTCTGGTGCACCAGCAGGTCGTGCAGGGCGAAAAAGATTGGCCGCAGCACCAGGGCCACCACCAGCATCCACGTCAGTTCGAGGGCGTGGTCGCTGAAGAAATTCGGGTTGGGCGTGCCCTGCGCCAGATCGATGATGCGGCTCAGGTAACTGAACAGCGCCACTTCGATCAGCGAGGCAAACAGGCCGATGACCAGCAGGGCAGCGAAACTCGGCCAGACCTGCTTCAGATAATAGGTATAGAAGGGCCAGACGCGGTCCGGAGGAGACGCCGTCGGGGCGTCGCGGAAGATATCGATCAGTTGTTCGAAACGGCGATAGAGCATCAGATAATCGCCCGCAAGACGGGCTCTCCTTTTATCAGTGTGAGCGGCGCGGGATCAGGCCGTCGCCGCTCGAATGCCCCTGCAGCAATCAGTCGAGGCGCTTGGCCGACTTGATGATCACAGGGTCGACCGGCACGTTTTGCATGCCTTGTTTGGTAGTGGTTTGCGAGTTGACGATGATGTCGACCACGTCCATGCCCTTGACCACTTTGGCGAAGACCGCGTAACCGGCATCACGGCCCGGATCGAGGAACGCGTTGTCAGCCACGTTGATGAAGAACTGGCTGGTGGCCGAATCCGGGTTGGAGGTGCGGGCCATCGACAGGGTACCGCGAACGTTGTGCAGGCCGTTGCTGGCTTCGTTCTTGATCGGCGCCTTGGTTTCCTTCTGCTGCATCTGCTGGGTAAAGCCGCCGCCCTGGGCCATGAAGCCGGGAATCACGCGGTGGAAAATCGTGTTGGTGTAAAAGCCGCTGTCGACGTACTCGAGGAAGTTCTTGGTGCTGATCGGTGCCTTGACCGGGTCCAGCTCGATTTCGATCTGGCCGTTGGTAGTGTCGAGCAAAACATGAGGCGCCTTGACTGGGGTGGCAGCCATCAGGTTGGCGGCAAACAGCACGGTACCAGCGGCGAGGGCGAGTTTTTTCAGCATGGGTCAGTGATCCTGAGATTGAATATCGGCTGCGGCGAGAAACTCCAGCAGCGTGTGGTTGAAACGTTCGGGTTGATCGAGCGGGGTGGCGTGGCGCGAGTCGGCGATCACCACCAGCCGCGCATTCGGTAGCAGTTTTACATAGGTTTCTTTCAGCGCCACGGGCGTGTAGTCGCGGTCGGCGCTGACGATGAGGGTTGGACAGGTCACCCGGGAAAGTCGTTCCTGAACGCCCCAGCCCACAATCGCATCGAAGCTGGCGAGATAAGCACGTTTGTCGTTTGTTGCCCAGCGTTCGGCCATTTTTCGTCGCAGGTCGGCCTGTTCCGGCTTGGGAAACAGTTTGCTGCCGAGGGCTTTGCCGATGGTTTCCAGGCTGAGCAGGCGCATCAGGCTCCAGCGTTTGAACCACTGCCAGTAATCGTCGCGGCTGCGCAATTTGACCTGTGGCGCACTGTTGACGATGGTCAGGCTTTTCAGTGCCTGCGGCTGATCGACGCCGAGCTGGAAGCCGATCATCCCGCCCATCGACAGGCCGACGTAATGCACCGGGCCGAGGTTCAGATATTCGATCAGCGCGAGCAGATCGGCGCTGAAATCGGCGATGCTGTAGCGCTCACGCGGTTTGTCCGAGCGGCCGTGACCGCGAATGTCCGGGACGATCACCCGGTAATGCGCGGCCAGTGCCGGGATCTGCATCTCCCAGTCCAGCGTGCTCGAACCGAGCCCGTGAACCAGCAATAACGGCGCACCGTGGCCATGTTCTTCGTAGTGCAGGTTGCAACCATCGTGCTCGAAAAAGGCCATCAGTGAACTCCGTGTCAGGCTTGTTCGGGAGCGGCGAACGGGGCGTCCAGCGGCAAGGTATCGAAGGTGCGCAGCAGCTCGATGAGGATTTGCGTGGCCGGGCCCAGGGGTTTGTCCTTGTTCGAATACAGATAGAAGCTGGAATTGCGATTGCCGCCTCTGTCCAACGGTAGCAGCTTCAGCGAGCCATCCTTGAGTTCCCGCTCGATCATGTGCCGGGGCAACCAGGCGAAGCCCAGTCCGCTGCTGACAAACGTTGCGGCAGTGGCAAGGCTGCCGACCGTCCAGCGCTGTTCGGCGCCGAGCCAGCCGACGTCGCGCGGCTGCTGGCGACCGGAGTCGCGGATGACCACTTGCATCTGGGTCTCGAGATCCTGAAAGCTCAGCTCGCGATTGAGCCGGTGCAGCGGGTGATCAGGGTGGGCCACGGCGACGAACTCGACATCGCTCAACTCCGCCCCCAGATAACCGGGAATGCTCAGCCCGGTAATGGCCAGATCCGCCACGCCTTCGAGCAGGACTTCTTCGACCCCCGACAATACTTCCTCGCGCAGACGCACCCGGCAGCCGCGGCTCTGCGGCATGAACGCGGTCAATGCGCGCACGATGCGCGCGCTCGGGTACGCCGCATCGACCACCAGCCGCACTTCGGCTTCCCAGCCTTGCTCCATGTGGTGGGCAAGGTCTTCGAGCTGGCTGGCCTGTTTCACCAGTTGCCGCGAACGGCGCAGCAGCACGCCGCCGGCTTCGGTGAGCACCGCTTTACGGCCGTCGATGCGCAGCAGCGGCACGCCGAGCTGGTCCTGCATGCGCGCCACGGTGTAGCTCACCGACGATTGCGAACGGTGCAAGACCTCGGCGGCCTGGGCGAATCCGCCGTGGTCGACCACGGCCTGCAACGTTCGCCATTGATCCAGGGTCACGCGGGGCGCTTTCATCAATAGCTCCTCTTGTCCTAAGCTGGCCGTTCCCCATGGAGAGCGGCGAATGAAAAAATTCTGTTGTGTGGTGCTGGCGTTGCTGCCGTTGACGGCCTTTGCTTATCCGATCGACGTGCAGAAAGACCTCAACGGCATGAAGATCGACTACGAGACCTTCGACACCGATAACGATATCGGCTCGATCCGCGTGGCCAACTACGGTGACGTTGATGCAACGTGTCGTGCCGTATTCAGCAACGGCCCGGAAGCGCCGCGCACGCGCAGCATCGACGTGCCGGCCGGAAAACATAAGAACGCCACGGCCAAGTTCACCCGCGAGATCATCAAGCTGCGTATCAAACTGACCTGCATCCCGAAATAACGGTAACCCCTGTAGGAGTGAGCCTGCTCGCGATAGCGGTGTGTCAGTTACCGATGATGTCGGCTGATCGACCGCTATCGCGAGCAGGCTCACTCCTACAGGTATGGGTTAGCTTATAAACGAATTTATCGATCGGTTACAGCGGATAATTGCGCTTTTTAATCGATTCAGCCCTGTTTAACCTTCACTCCATCGACCTACAACATATTCGGATGGAGGCTACACAGCATGTCCCGCGTTCTGATCATCGAAAGCAGCGCCCGTCAGCAAGACTCGGTTTCCCGTCAACTGACCCAGACCTTCATCGCTCAGTGGAAAGCCGCGCACCCGAACGATCAGGTCAGCGTGCGTGACCTTGCCGTGAACCCGGTGCCGCACCTGGACGCCAACTTGTTGGGCGGCTGGATGAAGCCGGCCGAACAGCGCAACGAAATCGAACAAGCGTCGCTGGACCGCTCCAACGCCCTGACTGATGAGTTGCTGGCGGCCGATGTGCTGGTGATGGCGGCGCCGATGTACAACTTCGCCATTCCGAGCACGCTCAAGGCCTGGCTGGATCATGTCCTGCGCGCCGGGGTGACCTTCAAGTACACCGAAACCGGTCCGCAAGGTCTGCTCAATGACAAGCGAGCCTTTGTCCTCACGGCGCGTGGCGGGGTGTATGCCGGTGGCCCGGCGGATCATCAGGAACCGTATCTGCGTCAGGTCATGGGTTTCGTCGGCATCCACGACGTGACGTTCATTCACGCCGAGGGCATGAACCTTGGTGGCGACTTCCAGGAGAAGGGCCTCAATCAGGCCAACGCCAAACTGTCCCAGGTCGCTTGAGACGTTAATCGCCAGATAATCGCTGGATGGTCTAGTGACCTGGCGCAACCCCTTCAAGGCTTTACGCGCAACGAACCTCCCTTTGCACTTTTGCTCCTGAGTGCTGTAGCCCGATTGAACGCTTTAGCGAGATCGGGCTTTTTTTTGCCCACGATTTGACGGCCAACACAATTTCCCTTGCAGGAGTGAGCCTGCTCGCGATGACGGTGAGTCAGCCAATGCAGATGTGCCTGAACGACCGCTATCGCGAGCAGGCTCACTCCTACAGGGGATTTGTGTTGGATGCAGAATCGAAAACCGCTATCGTCGCCGCCATTCGATTTCCGAGGCGAGCATGGGCTATCTACTTTTTGTCACGCTGATCCAGGCGTTTTCCTTCAGTCTGATCGGCGAATACCTGGCGGGGCATGTCGACAGTTATTTTGCCGTGCTGGTGCGTGTGGTGCTGGCCGGCCTGGTGTTCATTCCGTTGACGCGCTGGCGTTCGGTGGAGCCTGGGTTCATGCGCGGCATGCTGCTGATCGGTGCGTTGCAGTTCGGTGTGACTTACGTCTGCCTGTACCTGAGCTTCCGTGTGCTGACCGTCCCGGAAGTCTTGCTGTTCACCATCCTGACGCCGCTGCATGTGACGTTGATCGAAGACGCGCTGAACCGTCGCTTTAATCCTTGGGCGTTGATTGCTGCACTGGTGGCGGTGGGCGGGGCGGCGGTGATTCGCTTCGACAGCATCAGTCCGGACTTCTTCATGGGTTTCCTGCTGCTGCAGCTGGCCAACTTCACTTACGCGGCGGGGCAGGTGCTGTACAAGCATCTGGTGGCGAAACACCCGAGCGATCTGCCGCATTACCGGCGCTTCGGTTATTTCTACCTCGGCGCACTGGCCGTGGTATTGCCGGCGTTCCTGTTGTTCGGTAAAGCCAACTTCCTGCCGGAAGCGCCGCTGCAGTGGGGCGTGTTGTTGTTTCTGGGGCTGGTGTCGACGGCGTTGGGTCTGTACTGGTGGAACAAGGGCGCGTGCATGGTCAACGGCGGCACGCTGGCGGTGATGAACAATCTGCATGTGCCGGTAGGGTTGTTGTTGAACCTGCTGATCTGGAATCAGCATGAGGAGCTGGGGCGGTTGTTCCTGGGCGGGAGTGTGATTCTCGCCGCGGTTTGGATTAGCCGGTTGGGTATCCGAAAATCCCGGGCAACCGCATAACCCGGATTCACACCTAACCCTGTGGGAGCCAGCCTGCTGGCGATAGCGCAGTGTCAGTCAGTATCGATGTGACTGACACACCTCAATCGCCAGCAGGCTGGCTCCCACATTGGTTTTGTAAATCACATCAAATGTTTTTCAGGTTCGGGAATGCTGGAAGCGCCCAACACCGCCGGCAACAACCCCGAACGCAAATCCCCGCCACTCGGCTGCTGATACAGGCTCAAGCCAAACTCCGGCAGCACCGCCAGCAAATAATCGAAAATATCCCCCTGAATCCGCTCGTAATCGGCCCAGACCGTGGTGCGGGTGAAGCAGTAGATTTCCAGCGGAATGCCCTGCGCCGTGGTCTGCATCTGCCGCACCATGCAGGTCATGTTCGGCTGAATCTCCGGATGGCTCTTCAGGTACGCCAGCGCATAGGCGCGGAAGGTGCCGATGTTGGTCATGCGCCGGCGGTTGGCCGACATGGCCGCGACGTTGCCCTGCGCCTCGTTCCAGGCTTTGAGCTCGGCTTTCTTACGGCTCATGTAGTCGGTCAGCAGGTGCACTTGCGAAAGCTTTTCTTCTTCATCGTCACGGATGAAGCGCACGCCGCTGGCGTCGATGAACAGGCTGCGTTTGATCCGCCGCCCGCCGGACTGCTGCATGCCGCGCCAGTTCTTGAACGACTCGGACATCAGCCGCCAGGTCGGGATCGAGACGATGGTTTTATCGAAGTTCTGCACTTTCACGGTGTGCAGGGTGATGTCGACCACATCGCCGTCGGCGCCGACCTGCGGCATTTCGATCCAGTCGCCGACGCGCAGCATGTCGTTGCTGGTCAGTTGCACGCTGGCGACGAACGACAGCAGCGTGTCCTTGTAGACCAACAGAATCACCGCCGACATCGCACCCAGACCGGAGAGCAGCAACAGCGGCGAGCGGTCGATCAGGGTGGCGACGATGATGATCGCGCCGAACACGTACAAGACCATTTTCGCCAGTTGCACGTAGCCCTTGATCGAGCGGGTGCGCGCGTGTTCGGTACGCGCATAGATGTCGAGCAGGGCATTGAGCAGGGCGCTGACCGCCAGCAGCAGGAACAGAATAGTGAACGCCAGCGCCACGTTGCCAAGGAAATTCATCGCGTTTTTGCTCAGCTCGGGCACCAGATGCAGGCCGAACTGAATGACCAGCGACGGCGTCATCTGCGCCAGGCGCTGAAACACCTTGTTGTGACGAAAGTCGTTGATCCAGTGCAGCGCCGGCTGGCGCCCGAGCATGCGGCTGGCGTGCAGGATCAGATAGCGCGCCACTCGTCCGAGGACGAGGGCGATGACCAGCAGCACCATCAGCGCCAGTCCCGATTGCAGCAGCGGGTGCTGTTCGAGGGTGCCCCAGAGGTCCTGAGCTTTGAGCCAGAGCTGTTTGATATCCATAAGCGAAACGTTTCTTCTATAAGACGCGAGGGGGAATTAGAGCATTTAAGACGCTGCGTATTACGATTGGAGACAAATCAGGCAACAAAAAAACCACTGATTGCGCCCGTTTGCATAAAGAAACTCGGCCTGAGCGCTCGAAACCGGTAACCTATGCAGCTGTTTTTTTGCATATCTTCGAGGTAGCACCCGTGTTTTCCCAATTCGCCCTGCACGAACGCCTGCTTAAAGCTGTGGCCGAGCTGAAATTTGTCGAGCCAACGCCTGTGCAAGCCGCGGCCATTCCGCTGGCGCTCCAAGGGCGTGATCTGCGGGTGACGGCGCAAACCGGTAGCGGCAAAACCGCTGCTTTCGTTCTGCCCATCCTCAATCGCCTGATCGGCCCGGCGAAGATTCGCGTCAGCATCAAGACACTGATCCTGCTGCCGACCCGCGAACTGGCCCAGCAGACCTTGAAGGAAGTTGAACGCTTCTCGCAGTTCACCTTCATCAAGTCCGGCCTGATCACCGGCGGTGAAGACTTCAAGGTCCAGGCCGCAATGCTGCGCAAAGTCCCGGACATCCTCATCGGCACCCCGGGCCGGATGATCGAGCAACTCAACGCCGGCAACCTCGACCTCAAGGAAGTCGAAGTGCTGGTGCTCGACGAAGCCGACCGCATGCTCGACATGGGTTTTGCCGAAGACGTACAGCGTCTGGTCGATGAATGCCCGAACCGTCAGCAGACCATGCTGTTCTCCGCCACCACCGGCGGTTCCGGCCTGCGCGAGATGATTGCCAAGGTGCTGAACAACCCCGAGCACTTGCAGCTCAACGCGGTCAGCCAACTGAACTCGACCACCCGTCAGCAAATCATCACCGCCGACCACAATCAGCACAAAGAGCAGATTGTGAACTGGCTGCTGGCCAACGAGACCTATCAGAAAGCGATTATTTTCACCAACACCCGCGCCATGGCCGACCGCATCTACGGCCGCCTGGTGGCCCAGGAATACAAGGCGTTCGTGCTGCACGGCGAGAAAGACCAGAAGGATCGCAAGCTGGCGATCGATCGCCTGAAGCAGGGCGGCGTGAAGATTCTGGTCGCGACCGATGTTGCGGCCCGTGGCCTGGACGTTGATGGTCTGGATCTGGTGATCAACTTCGACATGCCACGCAGCGGCGACGAGTACGTACACCGTATCGGTCGTACCGGCCGTGCCGGTAACGACGGTCTGGCGATCTCGCTGATCTGCCACGGCGACTGGAACCTGATGTCGAGCATCGAGCGCTATCTGAAACAGAGCTTCGAGCGCCGCACCGTCAAGGAAGTCAAAGGCACCTACGGCGGGCCGAAGAAGGTCAAGGCCTCGGGCAAGGCTGTTGGCGTGAAGAAGAAAAAGACCGACGCCAAGGGCGACAAGAAGAAAACCGCGGCCAAGACGCCGACCAAGCGCAAGAGCGCCAACCGGCCAAAACCGGACTCACTGGTGAGCAGCGACGGCATGGCCCCGCTCAAGCGCCGCAAGCCGGCAGAGCCTGCGGCTGAGTAAGCGTTTATTACGCGCACAAAAAAACCGGACGATGTCCGGTTTTTTTATGCCTTCAGCTATCGGCTTTTTTCTCTGCCGAGCTCAGCTCTTTCAGACGCTGATCGATCAACTGGCACTTGTCCGGCAGATCGGCACTGGCCGTGCCCAGATCCATCTTCTGCAACTCGGCGTTGATCTCCTTGGCCTTGGCCGGGTTCTGCTCGGTGAGCTTGGAGACTTCCTTCGCCAGTTGTTCACGTTTGATCGTCGCTTCTTCCGGCGTGCAGGCCCACACGGGCAGGGCGCAGGCGAGAGTAGCGGCAAGGGTGAGCTTGATCAGGATTTTCATCGGGGCAGGCCTCAGTTCCGGTTAAGGCGGGTTACGCGGTTGAGGGCATGAGGCAGGGAAAAGTTCATTTGTCTCAGCTGCCATGGCAGCAACCGGAGGTGGTGGACCCTTCGTAACGATCATGATGCCGCACCCAGTCCATGATCTCGTCTTCATTGCGACCCTTGGGCGTGAGATCAAAATAGTGGTAGGCGCCGACCAGCATGTCCAGACCGCGGGCATAGGTTGAATAGGTATGGAAAATTTCGCCCTTGTCGTTGCGATAAAACACGCTTAACCCGGGCATTTCTTCCTCGGCGCTGTCGGTTTTTTCGTAGTTGTAGGTAGCCGTTCCTGCTGCGACGTCGGCCGTGCGTGCGCAGACGCCGAAGTCGTAGTTGAAATCGCAACCTTCTGACGAGACCCAGTCGAATTTCCAGCCCATGCGTTTTTTGAAGTCCTGGAATTCGCTGAACGGCGCATGAGACACGGCAACCACGGCGACATCGTGATGGGCCAGATGCTGGTTGGCGCCGTCAATGTGGTCGCTGAGGAACGAGCAACCCTGACAACCTTGCTGCCAGTCCTTGGCGAACATGAAGTGGTAGACGATCAACTGGCTGTGCTTGCCGAACAGGTCGGCAAGCTTCAGTTCGCCGTTCGGGCCTTGAAAGTGGTAGGCCTTGTCGACCTTCACCCAGGGCAGGGCGCGACGCTCGGCGCTGAGACGGTCGCGCTCGCGGGTGAAGGCTTTTTCGTGGGTCAGGTGCTGCTGGCGCGCGGCGAGCCATTCTTCGCGCGATACCACCGGATGGTTTTCAACGTTCATGACGATGTCTCCTGCGGGGTTGAACTGGCTGTTTCAGACTAGTCGTTCAACCGCCGGGCAAATCGACAGACCGCCGGTCGGTCGGTGCCGAAAACGCGGCTGAACGGCTGTGCGCCGCTCCGGTCACAACCTAGGAACGCACCATTACCGATGCGCACCGGAGGTTGAATCAGGATGACCACATACAACTGGGATTTGATTGAACGCTTGCTGCATGAAGTGCAGAACAGCGCCGGGCACAGTTTCACGCCGCGCCCGTATGCCGAGGAACACGCGGCCAATATGGCGGCGTCGGGTGAGCCGGTGGAAAATCTCGATCATTTGAAAACGCAGGCGTGCGAATACGAGAAATTGCTGCTGGAACGCGGTTTCATCGAGCCACGGCCAGAGGACGAGGGCGGCAACGGCGAAAACTTCGTCCTGACCCCGCGCGGTGCGAGCCTGCTCAGCCTGATCGATAGCAGCATTCCGGGCAATGACCACCCGCGTCAGGTGCTGGATGAGCAGGAGGATGCGCTGGATGAGCTGACGTTTGATCAAGTGGCGTCCAAGGCCCAGATTGCCTGAAGCCAACACCTGACCTGTAGGTGTGAGCCTGCTCGCGATAGCGGTCTATCAGTCACATCACTGATGACTGAACCACCGCTATCGCGAGCAGGCTCACTCCTACAGGGGATCTCGGTTTTCTCAGGGTTTCTTTGCGCCCTTCAGGCACTTCAGGTCATTGAAATCCTTGCGCACGCCTTCGATCTTCTTCAACAAGCGCTCGCGCTGCTGCGGCGTGCTGTCGGCCATCAGGTCCACTGCCAGCGCGCGCCCCTGCGCTTCGGTGTTGGCGTAGGCCTTGCGATAATCCGCCGTCCATAAACGCTCTCGGTTGACCAGCAGCGTCTCGATGCGTTGGGGAAATTCAGGACTTTGGCGCTGTGCCACGGCGGCGCTGAATTGCTGCTGCCAGTGAGCGCGATTGGCGATCCACTGGGTGTTCTGATCACCCAAGGCTGCGGACCACTGCGCCACGCGTTGTTTCTGTTTGTCGCTGAGTGGGCCGAGCCAGTCGCCGAGGCGTTTTTCCATGCGCTCGCCGCGTTCCTTGATCTGTTGCGCCACCGGCGGCTCGACGTATTCCTTCTGGCGCTTGCGCAAATCCTTGGCGAAGGCGTCGTTCATTTCGGCGACCTGTTTGTCATCCAGACCCTGCAGCAGCTCAATGGCCGATGGCGTGATTTCCCGAGCGGTCTGGGCGATCGCCTGTTTGGCTTCGGCGGTACGTTCCTGCAGGGCGGCGTCGGTGACCTGGTTGCTTTCAACCATGCTTTGCAGGCGATCGAGCCAATCCAGATAACCGGGCAGTTGCGTGGTGCAGTGCCAGCTCAGATGTTCCCTGAGCCGTTCGTTGAACCAGTCTTTCTGCTCGCCGTTCATGTCCAGGTAATCGCCGAGCGTCCACGGGATGATCACGTCGAGATTGCGGTAGGCCAGGCCGACACGGCTACAGGCGCTGAGGGCGAGGGTGAAGATCAATAAGGCAGCGATGTGTCTGAACCAGCGAGACATGGGCAGATCCTTGCGAGAGCCTGGCGTCGGAAATCTGATTCTTATGTGATGCAGGATGCGCGCGGCAGTTCAGCCGATCAATAGAACGCGCGTGCGGCTTTCAGGGTGACGAGGCCATCGCACTGGCTGTTGTGCCCGGAATAGGCCGAGCAATCGTCGCCGCTGAGGCTGGAATTGCTGTAGATCAGGTCGAGGTCGACGCCCATGAACGGCCGCGACAACTTCACTGACCAATCGGTAAAACTGCTGACGTAGCCGCCGTCTACTGCCACCGGCGTGTTCAATTGATGCGTGGTGTATTTCATGCTGACGCCAATGCCGAACGGCTGATTGCCGCCGAGGTCGGCAAACAGCGTGTTGTTCTGTTTATCCGGGTCGTTGCTGAGGGCTACGCCGAAACGGCTGCCGAGCAGGGTCAGGCCGCCAAACAGTTCCTGACTGTCGAGGGTATCCACGCTGGGATAGCTGTAGTGGATCATGCCGACTTCGTAGCCGAGGACCTGATCGAAAGGCTGTTTGAAGCCAACGTAGGAATCGATTTCCAGATCCTTGCCCGGCGTCAGGCCCATGCTCGGTGCGTACTGGCCGACATACAGGCCGCTGTCGTGGCTCAGGTCGAGGCCGCCGTGGAACGAGCCGACCGCCGCCGGTTTGACCAGACCCTGAGCCATGCTGCGGCTCGGGGTGGTGCCGAGCTTGAGGTCGAAGTCGCCCAGTTCACGCTGAAACACCTGCGCAGGCGCGGACGCGCTGGCGCAAAGGCTGACGAGCAATAAACAGGAAGATGGGCGCATGCGTCACTCCATGAACCGCGAGGGCAGGGCTGTGCCTACTGAAACGCTTGATCTAGACGCGTGCAAGGATACCGGCGAATGCTCGGCATTGAAGGCCGTTCGTCGATTTTCAGGGATTTTTGTTTAATGCGGAGGGGATTGCGCGGTGCCAGTCCAGACGCTTCGAA
The DNA here is from genome assembly GCF_051132135.1 of Pseudomonas sp. R1-1. Taxonomy (NCBI): domain Bacteria; kingdom Pseudomonadati; phylum Pseudomonadota; class Gammaproteobacteria; order Pseudomonadales; family Pseudomonadaceae; genus Pseudomonas; species Pseudomonas sp. R1-1. The sequence goes on along the minus strand of NZ_CP071663.1, from coordinate 4,594,808 downwards.
GCTCAAAGCGCCTCTGGACGGGGTAAAACCGGGTATTACTTCTTGCCCAGGCTGATCTGCTTGGACGGGCCGAATGTCTGGCCACTGACGCCTTTGGCAATTTGCTGAATCTCACCGCCGGACTTGAGGAACGCGGCGATCTGATCATTGATCGATTCGCTGGTTTCAACGGCTGGAGCTGGCTTTGCTTTGCTGGTGGATGCTTTTACACGCATGGCGGCCATTAACCTGTAGAAAGTAACTCGGCCAGGCATCGTACAGGAATAACTTGACAATTGCTTGGTAAATATCCTTCGGAATAACCGACCGCAGCGCTGCATTATTATCGCTTCGATCTCTGAGATAGTCGTCTAACCTGCTGTTTTAAATAAGAAGATTTATCTGACGCAAGCGTTGAATATTCACTCGAACGTGGCCTCGTTGGCCTGACGAATGGCATGTGGTCCGCCTGCCAGCGAGGCAAATCAAGGCCTTGCGCAGATTAAACGTGGCGCGCCGATCTGTCGCCCGACGCTCACGCCAAAAACGGGTAGAATGCCGCCCACGCAATGAGGGTTCTGGAAAATGGCTTTAGTCGGGCGTTACAACAGTTTGCAAGTGGTTAAACACACTAACTTCGGTTTATATCTGGATGGCGGTGCCGACGGCGAAATCCTTCTGCCCAACCGTTATATCCCCAAGGATATTCCCAGCGAAGATGAAGATTGGCTCAATGTTTTTGTTTATCTGGACAGCGAAGACAAACTGCTCGCGACCACAGAAAAACCGAAAGTCCAGGTCGGCGAGTTTGCCAGCCTGAAAGTCGTTGAGGTCAACAGCATCGGTGTGTTCCTCGACTGGGGTCTGCCCAAGGATCTGTTGCTGCCGTACTCCGAAGAAAAACGCCAGATGACCGCCGGCGAATACTGCGTGGTGCACGTCTACCTCGACAAGCACACCCGCCGCATCACCGCCACAGCGCGTCTGGATCGCTACCTCGACAAGACCCCGGCCAACTACAGCCCGGGCCAGGAAGTCGATTTGCTGGTGGCCGAAGCCACCGACATGGGCTTCAAGGCGATCATCAACAACAAGCACTGGGGCCTGATCCACAAGAACGAAATCTTCAAGTTCATGCGCGCCGGCATGCTCGAGAAAGGCTACATCAAGGAAGTGCGTGCCGACGGCAAGATTGCCCTGAGCCTGCAACCGGTCGGTCAGGAAGCGGCCAGCAGCCTGAGCTCGAAGATTCTCGCCAAATTGCGCGACAACAGCGGCACGCTGGCGGTCAGCGACAAGAGCGACCCGGCGCTGATCAGCAGCCTGTTCGGCGTGAGCAAGGGCAACTTCAAGAAGGCCATTGGTTCGCTGTACAAGGAAGGCAAGATTGTCATCCATGCCGATCGCATTGAACTAACCTGAGCCCTGAATGGCCCATGCTCCATGGGCACACAGGGAAACGGTTCGATGAAAAAAACGCTGATCGCTTACGTCGCCACGCTGCTGACGTTTCTTTTGCTCGACGGCGTCTGGCTCGGCCTGTTGATGGCGCCGACCTATCGCGAACTGCTCGGGCCGCTGATGCTCGATAAACCGCTGCTGGTCCCCGCAGCGGTTTTTTATTGCCTGTATGTTTTTGGCTGCGTGGTGTTTGTGGTGTTGCCGGCCCTCACTTGGCGACGCGCGGCGAAGATGGGCGCGTTGCTCGGGCTGATCGCGTATGGCACGTACGACCTGACCAACTGGGCGACGTTGCGCGGCTGGTCGGTGCAGGTGAGTCTGATGGACTGGGCGTGGGGGACGTTTGCCACGGCGGTGGCCTGTGCGGTGGGGTTTTTATTGGCGAATCGATTTGGTCGTTCAAATCGGTAATTGATGTTGTGACGGCTGCCGCTATCGCCAGCAGGCTGGCTCCCACCCTGATTGTGGTTGTTCCCCCATACTGCGTTCGCCATAAATCCCCTGTGGGAGCCAGCCTGCTGGCGATGGATGGCGCCGCCATCCGCCATTCAAAGTTGACGCCACTGAAGAACAAAATGTCTTTTCCAGACGCCTTTTTCCGCGCGCCTGATCAATAATCCCCGATTCTGTTTCTGACCATTGGATGGCCTGCCCATGTTGTGTGTGTTCGAGGTGTTGCGGTGAGTGTCGAGCGGCGCAATGCCGACAGCTTTGCCCTGCAAGTGATGATCGGCCTGTGCCTGATCTGGGGTGTGCAGCAGGTGCTGATCAAGTGGGCGGCGGCGGATATCGCCCCGGTGATGCAAGCGGCGGCGCGTTCGGGGATTTCGGCGTTGCTGGTCGGTTTGCTGATCTGCTGGAAGGGCGGTTGGGGTCAGGTTGGTAATACCTGGCGCGGCGGCTTGCTGGCCGGTGCGTTGTTCGGCCTGGAGTTCCTGTTTATTGCCGAAGGCCTGCAACTGACCACAGCGGCGCACATGTCGGTGTTCCTTTACACCGCGCCGATTTTTACCGCGCTGGGCGTGCATTTTCTGCTGGCCAGTGAGCGCCTGCGGCCGCTGCAATGGCTGGGAATTCTTCTCGCTTTTATCGGCATCGCGATCGCCTTCGCCGGCGGTGTGTCGTGGGACAACCTCGATCGGCGTATGCTGCTTGGCGATGCGTTTGGCGTGCTGGCCGGGGCCTGCTGGGGCGCGACCACGGTGGTGGTGCGCGCTTCGCGGCTGTCGGAAGCGCCGGTGACGTTGACGCTCTTTTATCAGTTGATCGTCGGCTTCCTTGGCCTGTTGCTGATTGCGCTGTTCAGCGGCCAGATCACTCATGTCAACCTGACCACCGTGGCGGTCGCCAGTGTGCTTTTCCAGGGACTGGTCGTGTCGTTCTTCAGTTACCTGGTCTGGTTCTGGCTGCTGCGTCGCTATCTGGCGGCGAATCTGGCGGTGTTTTCGTTCATGACACCGTTGTTCGGCGTGACGTTTGGCGTGCTGCTGCTTGGCGAACAACTGACGCTGAATTTCATCCTCGGCGCGGTGCTGGTGCTGCTCGGCATCACCTTCGTCAGCGCCGAGCAGTGGCTGCGTCGACGTTTGCGCAGCGCGCTGGGCCAGCGCTAGACGCTTGCATCGCCAAGCCGCCAGCGATCAGCAAGCCGCAAGCGGCGATCACCAGCGCCGGTTGCAGACCACCGCTGAAGTGGCTGCTCAGCGCCGCCAGCAATGGCCCGCTGAGCTGGCCGACGGCAAAGCAGGCAGTCAGCAAACCGGCATTGCGCTGGGTGGCGTGGGGCGCCAGTTCCCGCGAGCGCTGCATCACCAGTTGCATGCACGCCAGAAACGGCGTGCCGCACAGGATCACACCCAGGCCGAGACCGACGCCGCTGCCCAGCAAGCAAGCGAATACACCGCCCGCTTGCAGCCACAGCGTTGCCATCAGCCAGTGCCGCGTGGTTTGCGGATCGTGACGGCGCAGGCTGACCAGCAACACCCCCAGCGCCGCTGCCAGTCCGAAGCACGGCCAGAACAGATCGGCCTGCCATTGCCCGTCAAATTGCGCATTGGCCATTTGCGAGAGGAAGGTCGCGGGAATGATGTAGCCGATCCCGTACAACGCATAAATCAGCGCCAGACGACCGATGCCGCGATTCGCCGGGCTCGACGCAGGCGCAGCCACTGCAACCGTGGCGACTGGCGTCGGCAGCAGACGCCAGACGCTCAACATCATCACCAGCGCGGCCGCCGCGTAAATCAGCCATAGCGTCGCCGACGTCTGCTGCAATCCATGCGAGACCAGCGCCAGCAAGCCTGTGAGAAAAATCCCCAGACCCGGTCCGGCAAATACCAGTGCGCCCAGCCGTGGTCGGCCCGCCGCCGCGGCCAACGGCTGACTCAACGTGGTGATCATCACCAGCACCCAGGCGCTCGCCACGCCGGTGCCGAAGCGCAACAGCAAGTGCGACCAGAAGCCATCCGCCCAGAACGACGCCAGCGTCAGCAACACGCACAGCCACAAGCCACCGTGCAGGCGTCGCTGCACTTGCTGCGGGCGGTGCGCGAACATCGCATCCACCGCGCCGAGCAGGTAACCGAGGTAGTTGGCCGCGGCGATCAGACCGGCGCCCGTCAGGTCGATCTGGCCTTCACTGAGCAGGTGGGGCATTTGCGGGGTCAGGGCGAAACGGCCAATACCCATGGCCATCATCAGGGCAACGAAGCAGGCGGATAAGCGAATCAGAGGCGACATGGTCGGGCTTCCGTCGAGAGAGCAATGACCGTCAGGCTAGGACTGATTGACTTTCTTTAAAATTGAATAATAGTGAGCAACTTGTTCTGTTCTGGAGAAGGGTGGTGGAGTTCAGTCAACTGCGAATCTTTCAGGCCGTCGCCGAGGAAGGTTCGATCACCCGCGCCGCCGAGCGCTTGCATCGCGTGCCGTCGAATCTGTCGACCCGGCTCAAGCAGCTCGAAGAGCAATTGGGCGTCGAATTGTTCGTGCGTGAGCGTCAGCGTTTGCAGTTGTCGCCTGCGGGAAAAGTCCTGCTGGATTACACCGGCAAGCTGTTCGCCCTGCGCGATCAGGCCAGTGCAGCAGTGATGGGCGGGCAACCGGCCGGGGATTTTGTGCTCGGCACGATGTACAGCACGGCGGCGATTCATCTGCCCGAATTGCTGGCGCGTTATCACCAGCAATACCCGGCGGTGAATCTGCAAGTGCAGGCAGCGCCGAGCGGCGAGCTGCTGGAAGGTTTGCTCACCGGGCGCCTCGACGCGGCACTGGTCGACGGCCCGCTGGAGCTGGCCGGGCTCGACGGCGTGCCGTTGTGCGACGAGCGTCTGGTGTTGATTACCGAACCTGAACACCCGCCGGTGCGAACCGCCCTGGATGTGGCGGGGCGTGCGGTGTTCACCTTTCGCCAGGGTTGCTCGTACCGCATGCGCCTGGAAGCCTGGTTCGCCCATTACCACGCGGCGATGGGGCGGGCCATGGAGATCGAGTCGTATCAGGGCATGCTCGCCTGTGTGATTGCCGGCAGCGGCGTCGCGCTGATGGCCGAGTCGATGCTGGCCAGTCTGCCGGGGCGCGAGCGTGTTGCCGTGCATCCTCTGGCCGAGCCGTTCGTGGGTGCGACAACGTGGCTCATGTGGCGTAAAGGCATGGTCGGAGCCAATCTGAATGCCTGGATCGACGTGCAGCAAGCGGTCTATCCCGCGCCTGTGGCGCAAGCCCGCGAAACAGCCTGAACCAATGCCGGCAGATTCTGATCAATTCAGTAACAGATCATTGCGGATTTGGCCGAGCATTGCGTAGGACTTCGGACTATTATCAGTGCGAAGCGGCCTCAGAATTCCGGCCGCTCAGCACCACCCTGAAGGGGGCACGACGATGAAAGAGAAAATTCAAAACTGGCTGCACGATTTGGGTGTTGCGCTCGGCTTGATCGAACCGCCAATGCAACCTGTGCCGATTCGCACCGATGACGAGCAGCGCCGCCGCCAGCCACGTCGGCGCTAACGCCCCGGTTTTCCAGATCCAGAGAAATCGCAGTCTTCGGCCGTCCCTGCACATCAACGTGCGGGTGCGGCCGGAGGCTGCGATTTCTTGCTTTTTGCAGGCGTAAAAAAACGGGTGTGGCAACCGACGCCACGCCCGTCGAAGAAAGCATCAAGTCGTTACATCAAGTTCAAATTGCAGGCGCCACAGCCGCCGGGCGTGGCGAAAACAGGCTGACCAGCACGAAGCTCACCAGGCTGACACCGAGGCTGTAATAGATCGGCGTGTTCGCGTCCATGCCGTCCTTGACCATGAACACCAGCGCGGTGATGAAGCCCAGCGTCATGGCGCTGATCGCCCCGGCGGTGGTCGCGCGTTTCCAGAAAATCGCCCCCATCAGCGGAATCAGCATGCCGCCCACCAGCAGGTTGTAAGCCAGGGTCAGTGCGCTGATCACGTCATTGACCACCAGCGCGATGCCCAGCACCGCCACGCCGGTCAGCAGGGTGAACAGACGGCTGACGGCAACGTTCGACTGCTTGCCGCCGCGCAGTTTCGGCAGCAGGTCTTCGGTCAACGTGGTGGACGCGGCGAGCAGGCCGGCGCTGGCGGTGGACATCATCGCCGCCAATGCAGCAGCGATCACCAGGCCACGGATGCCGTCCGGCAGCGAGACTTTGACGATGGCGGCGAAGGCGTTGTTGACGTTGTCCAGATCCGGAATCAGCACATGCGCGGCCATGCCGATCAGCGCGCAAACCAGACCGTAGATGATGCAGTAGATCCCGGCCGAGGTGCCGGCATACTTGGCGACCTTCTCGCTTTTGGCAGTGAACACGCGCTGCCAGATGTCCTGGCCGATGAGGATGCCGAAGAAGTAGATCATGAAGTAGGTGATGATCGTGTCCCAGCCGATGCTGGTGAAGTTGAAGCTGGCCGCCGGCAATTGCGCGACCAGTTGATCCCAGCCCCCGACGCGGTACAGGCAGATCGGCAACAGCAGGAACATCAGGCCGACGGTCTGGATGCCGAACTGGACGATGTCGGTCAGGGTCAGCGACCACATGCCACCGATGGTCGAGTAGATCACCACGATACCGCCGCCCAGCAGCACCGAAATCCAGAAGGGCAGGCCGAACAGCACTTGCAGCACGGTGCCGATCGCCAGGATCGAGGTCACGCCGATCATCAGCGCGTAAGCGAGCATGATGGTTGCGCTGGCGGTGCGGGCCATCGGGTTGTAGCGCTTTTCCAGGACCTGGGTGACGGTGAACACCTTGAGCTTGAGCAGCGGTTTGGCGAGGAACAGGTTCAGCGCGACGATTCCGCAACCCAGTGCCGCGCACAGCCAGAACCCGGAAATGCCATGCACGTAACCCAGCCGCACGGTGCCGACGGTGGACGCGCCACCCAGAACGGTCGCGGCCATGGTGCCCATGTACAGCGACGGCCCCAGGTTACGCCCGGCGACCAGGTAATCCTCGTGGGTCTTGGCCTTGCGCATGCCGTAGTAGCCGAGTATCAGCATCGCGGCGGCGTAGATAAGTACGACGAATAAATCCAAAGCCATGATGGCGAGTCTCCGATTGTCTTTTTTATGGTGAGGCTGAAATCAGTTCCCTTGTAGGAGTGAGCCTGCTCGCGATAGCGGTCTGTCAGTCACATCTTTGTGGGATGTGCCGCAGTCATCGCGAGCAGGCTCGCTCCCACAGGGGATCGGTGTCAGGCGGCCTGACGCAGTTGAGGTTTTACGGCGGCTTCACGGCGCACATCGGTCGGCCCGAACACATCCCGCGGTTCCGGGAACAGCTTGAGCAATGTCAGGTACACCAGCGACGCCAGGCCCAGGGTCACCGGCAGGCTGATGTCGATGCCGCCAGCCAGTTCACCGAGCGGGCCGACGAACTGCCCCGGCAGGTTGACGAAGCACAGGCCGACCGCCGCGCTCGGGATCCACGCACCCAGACCGCGCCAGTTCCAGCCGTGGCTGAACCAGTAGCGCCCGCCCTGTTCGCCACGGGTGAACACTTGCAGATCGTCCGGGCAGTAGAAGCCGCGACGCACCACCAGGCCGATGATCATGATCACCATCCATGGCGTGGTGCAGGTAATGATCAGCACGGCGAAGGTCGACACGCTTTGCACCAGGTTGGCGGCAAAACGACCGATGAAGATGAAGGCAATCGACAGCACGCCGATCAGCAACGTCGCCTTGACCCGCGACAGTACGCGCGGGAACACGCTGGACATGTCCAGCCCGGTGCCATACAGCGAGGTGGTGCCGGTGGACATGCCGCCGATCACCGCAATCAGGCACACCGGCAGGAAGAACCAGCTCGGCGACACCGCCAGCAAGCCGCCGACATAGTTGTTCGCAGCGATGTAGTCCGGGGCTTTGATCGCCACGATGGTCGCGGTGGCAAGGCCGAACAGGAACGGAATCAGCGTCGCCAGTTGCGCCGCGATCACCGCCAGCATTATCTGGCCCTTCGGCGTTGTCCGTGGGATGTAGCGCGACCAGTCGCCGAGGAACGCACCGAAGGAAATCGGGTTGCTCATCGCCACCAGCGCCGCGCCAATGAACGCCGCCCAGAAACCGGCCTGACCGAGCGCGACGCTGCCGGCGTACTGGCTGTCGAACGCCGGCGCAAAGGCAAAGATCCCGAGCAGGAATAACAGGCTCGCAGCCCACACCGCGATGCGGTTGACCCACAACATGAAGCGGAACCCGTAGATGCACACGGTCAGCACCAGCAACGCGAAGAGACCATAGGCGAGGCCTAAAGTCAGGTCGGTTTCCGGCAACTCGACGAGGCGTTTGGCACCGCCGACCAGCGCGTCGCCCGAACTCCACACCGACAGCGAGAAGAACGCGATTGCGGTCAGCAATGACAGGAAGGAACCGACGATCCGCCCGTGCACGCCGAAATGCGCACCGGAAGACACGGCGTTGTTGGTGCCGTTGAGCGGGCCGAACAGGCCCATCGGCGCGAGAATCAGCGCACCCACCACTACACCCAGGACAATCGCCCAGACGCCGGCCTGAAACGACAGGCCGAACAGCACCGGAAAACTGCCCAGCACCGCCGTGGCAAAGGTATTGGCGCCGCCGAAGATCAAGCGAAACAGGTCGCTGGGTCGGGCGTCGCGCTCATGGTCCGGGATCTGTTCGACCCCGTTGGTTTCAATGCTGCTAAGGCTTTTTTCGTTGTTGTTGTTATTCATGATCTGCTCCGATCATCAGGCGCGCTCATCGTGCGTGAGCGTCACCATTGGCTAAGGGGATGGCAGCCCTTCCGGCATTGCGGACAAATGTTCGTGACAGGCCAGCCATAGGCCTTGTTGTTCTAGGCTCGACGCTTGTTTGCGGAAAACAATCGTCTCGCGCTCCTGGCTGAAGTGTTGCTCCCCTTGCATGCGCAGCTCGGTGGCCACGTCATGAATGAAAATCGCCACGTCACCCTGCAGGCTGACGAAGGCGTTGCTCGAGGTGCACGACCGCACCTCGAAGCCATCCTCGTGACGCCAGCGGTCCCACAACGCCTGGTAGGCATCGCGTGACAGCAGTGGCTGTTCGAGGGTGTAAAAAACGAAACTCGCATCGGCGCTGAACGCGCCGAAGTAGGCGTCGCGGTCGTTGCGGGCGAACGCGGCGACCAACTCGGCGGCCGCGTGCAGCACCTGATCACGTTCGTTCATGACCCGACCCTCAGCGATGGACTACGCCAGGCAGTACGCAGAGCATTTCGTACAGCAGGTTGGCGGCCAGCAGCGAGGTGTTGCCGGTGGTGTCATAAGCGGGCGAGACTTCTACCAGATCGCAACCGATCAGGTCGAGGCCCTGGCAACCGCGGATGATCTCGATTGCCTGAATGGTGGTCAGACCGCCGATTTCCGGGGTGCCGGTGCCAGGCGCCCAGGCCGGGTCGATGCCGTCGATGTCGAAGCTCAGGTACACCGGGCCGCCGCCGACTTTCTCGCGCACTTCGGCCATCAACGGTGCCAGCGACTTGTGCCAGCACTCTTCGGCCTGGACCACACGGAAACCCTGATCGCGGCTCCAGTTGAAGTCATCCGCGGTGTAACCCTGCGCGCGCAAACCGATCTGCACCACACGGTCGCAGTCGAGCAGACCTTCCTCGACGGCGCGACGGAAAGTCGTGCCGTGGGCGATCTTCTCGCCGAACATGTGATCGTTCACATCGGCGTGCGCATCGATATGCACCAGCCCGACCTTGCCATGCTTCTTATGAATCGCACGCAGGATCGGCAGGGTGATGGTGTGGTCGCCGCCCAGGGTCATCGGGATGACGTTGTGCTCGAGGATGTTGTCGTAGGCTTCTTCGATGATGCGCACGGCATCGAGCAGGTTGAAGGTGTTGATCGCTACGTCACCGATATCGGCAACCGACAGCGAGTCGAACGGCGCGGCGCCGGTGGCCATGTTGTACGGGCGGATCATCACCGATTCGGTGCGGATGTCGCGCGGCCCGAAGCGAGTGCCGGGCCGCAGCGAAGTGCCGATGTCCAGGGGCACGCCAACGAAGGCAGCGTCCAGACCGGCAGCGGTCGGTACATGGGGAAGTCGGAGCATGGTGGCGATGCCGCCGAAGCGCGGCATTTCGTTGCCGCCCAGTGGTTGGTGAAGAATCTTGTCCACGGGTAGGGCCTCATCGTCTTTGTTTTATTTATGTCGGCGCGCTGTGAATACGGGTTCGGACGCCGCTGTGGGGGCGATGATGCGAAATGCAGTGGCGGGGAAGAATCGCTACGGGCAAAAACTTAGTTCAGATTTTTCTAAACTAATGCCAGACTTCCACCCGCGCTCGTTCCCACGCTCTGCGTGGGAATGCATCCACGGACGCTCCGCGTCCAGCCTTACTCGCAGGTGACGCAGAGCGTCACGGGCTGCATTCCACGCAGAGCGTGGGAACGATCCTTGGGAGCAGAAATGGCCAACGCTTTACCCGACCTGAAACTCTTGCGCATCTTCGTCAGCGTCGTGCGCCATCAGGGTTTTGCCAATGCGCAGCAGGAACTCAACCTGTCGACCTCGGCGATCAGCACCTACATGAGCCAGCTTGAAGCGGCGCTCGGCCTGGTGCTGTGCCATCGCGGGCGCGGCGGGTTCAGCCTGACCAGCAAGGGCGAGCTGTTCCATCAGGAAACCCTGCGCCTGCTCGGCGAGCTCGAGGGTTTCGAGCAATACGCCGCCGCGCTCAAAGGCGAATTGCGCGGCACCCTCAATCTCGGGGTGATCGACTCCACCGTCAGCGACAAGGCCTTGCCCTTTGCCGAAGCCATCGGCGCCTACAGTCAGGAGCACCCGGCGGTGCATTTGCATTTGTCGGTGATGAGTCCGTATGAACTGCAACTCGGCGTGCAGGACAACCGCCTCGACCTGGCCATCGGTGCGTTTTCCACGCGCATGAGCGGGCTGGTCTACATGCCGCTGTACCGCGAGCAACATTGGTTGTATTGCAGCAATCGCCACCCGTTGTTCAACGAGCGGCGCATTCCCGAACAGGTCATCACCCAGCAGCGTATGGTCGGGCGTGGTTACTGGAGCCAGGCCGAACTGGCCCGGCATGGTTTCAAACACAGCGCCGCCACCGTGGAAAGTATGGAGGCGCAGCTGATTCTGGTGCTCTCCGGCGCCTACATCGGTTACCTGCCGGAGCACTACGCTCAGGCTTGGGCTGACAAGGGCGACTTGCGCGTTTTGCTGCCGGCCACTTTCGGCTATCAGGCGCCGTTTTCGATGATCATGCGCCGTGGCCGCAGTCGCGAGCCGCTGATCCAGACCTTTCGCGATTTGCTCAAAGCCCAGTTGAATCAGGCGTAACCCATCATGTCCCGAGCACAATGCCCGCGCTGCCTGCGCCCCCAAACCCACTGCCTGTGCCCGCTGATCCCGCGCCTCGACAGCCGCACCCGGGTGCTGCTGTTGCAGCATCCGAGCGAGGTCAACCATGCGTTGAATACCGCGCGGCTGGCCGCGTTGGGCCTGAGCAATGCCGAGTTGATCGTTGGTGAAGTGTTCGACGATTTGCCGACATTGTTGAACCGCCCGGGCTATCAGGCGCGGCTGTTGTTTCCGGCTGACGATGCGCAGCCGCTGCAGGCTTATGCGCCGACTGACGAACCGTTGTTGCTAGTCGTGCCGGACGGTACCTGGCGCAAGGCGCGCAAGATGTTGCACCTCAACCCGTTGCTGGCAGCGTTGCCACGGGTGACTTTGGCTGAAGGCGGCGTGTCGCGTTATCGCTTGCGCAAGGCGCCGGGGCCGGGGGCGTTGTCGACTATCGAGGCCATTGTGCAGGCGCTTCAAACGCTTGAAGCGCCGGTGTCATTCGAGCCGTTGCTCAAGCCGTTTGAGGCGTTGATCGAAGGGCAGATTGCGGCGATGGGGGAGGAGACCTTTCAGCGTAATCACAACCGCTGATCGTTCCCACGCTCTGCGTGGGAACGCATCCAGTGACGCTCTGCGTCACCGTTGCAAAGGGACGCGGGAGCGTCCCGGGCGGCATTCCCACGCGGAGCGTGGGAACGATCAGGTCAGCGCTCGCGCATCGCCTCGGTCCGCGCCTTCAGCACCGGTTTGAGCAGGTAGTCCAGCACGCTTTTTTCGCCGGTGATGATGTCCACCGTCGCCACCATCCCCGGAATGATCAGCAGCGGTTTGACGTCCCCGCCCAGATGATTTTTATCGGTGCGCACCTGGATCAAGTAGAAGCTGTTGCCCTTGTCGTCGGTGATCGTGTCGGCGCCGATCAGCTCGAGTCTGGCGCTCAGCCCGCCGTAAATCGTGTAGTCGTAGGCACTGAACTTGACCATGGCTTTCTGGCCCGGATGCAGGAACGCCACATCCTGCGGTCGCACTTTGGCCTCGATCAGCAGGTTGTCTTCCAGCGGCACGATTTCGACCATGTCGCTGCCCGGCTGCACCACGCCGCCAATGGTGTTGACCTTCATCTGCTTGATCACCCCGCGCACCGGCGAAGTCACCGTGGTGCGGGTGACGCGGTCATCGATGGCGATGCTGGTGGCGGTGATTTTCGACAGGTCGGTGCGTTTCTCGTTGAGCTCTTTGGCGGCTTCGGAGCGGAAGGTCTGCTCCGATTCGTCGATCTTGCTGCGGATCTCGGCAATCGCCGATTCGGCGCGGGGAATTGCCAGCGTGGTGGCGTTCAGCGAACCACGGATTTCCACCGCGCTGCGCCTGAGGCGAAGGATTTCCACCGGTGACACGGCGCCGGTTTTCACCAGCGGTTCGGACATGTTCATCTCTTGCTGCAGCAAGGCCAGGCTGGAGCTGAACTGGCCTTGCTTGGAACGAAACTCCGCCAGCTCCTGGGTTTTCTGCCGCAGCTGTTCACTCAAGGTGCGCTGCTCACTGGCGAGGCGGCGCTGGCGCTGTTCGTACAGCGAGCGCTCGTCCTCGGCGACTTGCGGCGCCTTGGCAATCACCTCGGCGGAGAGCTTGAACGGCCGGCCCTCGGCCTCGGCGGACAGGCGTTCGACTTGCGCAGTCAACGCATAGCGGTCGGCCTCGCTTTCGCCCTTGTTCGAGCGAAAACGTGTGTCATCCAGGCGCAGCAGGGTATCGCCCTTACTGACCATCTGGCCTTCGCGAACGAAAATCTCGGTGACGATGCCGCCTTCGAGGTTCTGGATTACCTGGACCTTGCTCGAAGGAATCGCCTTGCCTTCGCCCATGGTGACTTCTTCGAGCACGGCAAACTTCGCCCAGACCACCGCGCTGATCAGCAGCGCCGCCGCCAGCCACACGGTGATTCGCGATTTGCGCGGCGAATCCTGCAACGAAGCGCCGGCGGTTTCCGGCATGAATTCGGCCTCGGCGCTCTTGCCGAAACTGTCGAAGTAGCCGCGATCCTGGCTATCGGTGGAAGCAGACATGGGCAACTCCTAGACCGCCGCCGAGCCGACACGGCCCTTGCGCAGTGCATCGATGACCGCTTCTTTCGGACCGTCAGCGACGACCCGGCCGTTATCCAGCACCAGCAAGCGATCGACCAGGCTCAACATCGAGGTACGGTGGGTGACCAGCAACAGGGTTTTGCCCTGCACCCATTGATGCAGCTTCAGCCGCAGCTGGTCTTCGCTGCTGTTGTCCATGGCGCTGGTGGGTTCGTCGAGCAGCATGATCGGCGGGTCGAGCAACAACGCGCGCGCCAGCAGCACGGCCTGACGCTGACCGCCGGAGAGCAATTGCCCGCGCTCGCCCACCGGGCGGTCGAAGCCTTGCGGGTGCTGGCGGGCCAGTTCGGTGACGCCGGTCAACTCGGCCACTTCAAGCATGCGTGCGTCGCTGACGTAGCGGGCGCCGAGGGTGAGATTGTCGCGCAGGCTGCCGGCCAGCAGCGGCAGATCGTGGGCGACGTAGCCGATCTGTTGGCGCAAATCAGCCACATCGAGCTGGCGCAGGTCGAGGCCATCAAGCAGTAGTTGGCCTTCTTCGGGTTCGTAGAAACCCATCACCAGCCGCGCCAGGGTGCTTTTGCCCGAGCCGCTGCGGCCGATGATGCCAACCCGTTCCCCGGGCTTGAGGCTGAAACTGACGTTGCTCAGCGCCGGCGCATTCTGACCGTTGTAATGAAAGGTCACGCCGCTGACGTCCAGCGCGCCTTGCAGTTGCGTGCGTTCCAGCGGCCGTTGCTTGCCGTCGCGTTCCTGCGGCAAGGCCATCAGCGCATCGGTGCTTTTCATGGTCAGTTGCGCTTGCTGATAGCGGGTGATCAGCCCGGCGATCTGCCCCAGCGGAGCGAGTACCCGGCTGCCGAGCATGTAGGTGGCGACCAGCGCACCGACGCTGAGGTTACCGGCAATGATGCTGTAGACCCCGGCGACAATCGTCGCCATCCCGGAAAACTGCTGAATGAACAAGGTGCCGTTGGTCGCCAGCGCCGAAAGATTGCGCGCATGGCTGTCGAGGCGGGTGAGGGCGCCGTGGGTGCTTTCCCATTTGTGCTGACGTTCGCTTTCGGCGCTGCAGGCCTTGAGGGTCTCCAGACCGCCGAGGGTTTCGATCAGCAGGGCCTGGCGTTCAGCGCCGAGGCTCAGGCTCTTTTGCACGGTGTCGCGCAGTTTGACCTGAATCACCATGGCGAAAATGATCGTGAGCGGGAACGCCAGCAGCGGAATCACCACCAGCCAGCCACCGAGCAGGCCGATCACTGCGAGCATCAACACCACAAATGGCAGGTCGATCAGGCTGGTCAAGGTCACGGCGGTGAGGAATTCGCGCAGCCCCTGAAAATCATGAATGCTTTGTGCGAACCCGCCGATGGTCGCCGGCCGCGCCTTCATCGACATGCCGGTGATGCGTTCGAACAAGGTCGCAGACAAAATCACATCGGTTTTCTTCCCGGCGGTATCGAGCAAATGCGCACGCACCACACGCAACACCAGCTCGAATCCTGTGCCGATCAACAGGCCGATCGACAGCACCCATAAGGTCGACGTGGCCTGGTTCGGTACCACGCGATCGTAGGTCTGCATGACGAACAGCGGCACCATCAGGCCCAGCAGGTTGATCAAAAAACTGGCGAGAATCGCGTCGCTGTACAGCCATTTCGACAGCTTCAAGGTGTCGCGAAACCATGCCTGCACCCGGGGCACCAGCGGCGCGCGCAGGTCTTCGAGTTCGTGCCGCGGCCGGGCGAACAAGGCCAGGCCGCTGTAATGTTCGGCGAGTTCGTCGCGGCTGACCCATTGCTCGCCGCCATCGGCTTCACTGGGCAGCAGCAACGCTTTGCCGTCGTCGCCGAAGCGCCGTAGCACCGCCGTGCGGCCGTCGTTGAGCAGTAGCAGGATCGGCAGGTTAAGCGGCGAGATGTCTTTCAGATCGCGACGCAGCAGCCGCGCCTGCAAACCGGCGCGGGCGGCCGCACGGGGCAGCAGATCCAGGCTCAGGCGTTGCTTGTCCAGCGGCAGCCCGGCACTCAGGCTGGCGCGGCTGACTATTGCACCGTGCAGTTTGCAGAGGATCAGCAGACCGTCGAGTAACGGATCATCGAAGCTTGCGCGCGGATCGATGCCGGCGGCGCCGGTTTCCATGCGGGTCATATTGATTGCCTCTGTTGAACGGGCTCGGTTATTCAGAGCAGCCACCCGATCGTTCCCACGCTCCGCGTGGGAATGCCTCAAGGGACGCTCCGCGTCCCAGTGACGTAGAGCGTCACGGGCTTCATTCCCACGCAGAGCGTGGGAACGATCAGAGGTGAAGGCGCCTGTGTGGGTTACTTCAACTCAGGCAAACGCGCCTGGTTTTTCACCTCGGTCGCGGCAATCGCATCGGCTGGCAGCACCACCCGCTGCTTGCTCAGCAACTGGCCCATATTCGCCAGCACGCGGTACATCGAGTATTCCTCGGTGTAGCGGATTTCGGTGTAGCGGCGGTTGGCGTTGTACAGCTCGTTTTCGCTGTCGAGCAGGTCGAGCAGGGTGCGTTGGCCGAGGCCGAACTGATCCTGGTAGGCGGCGCGTACGCGTTTGGTGGTTTCGGCGTATTCGCGCGCGGTCGGGGTTTGTTTCTTCGCGTTTTCCATGGCGTTCCAGGCCAGACGAATATTTTCGTTGAGCTGGCGCAGGGCGTTGTTACGGATGTCCATCGCCTGGTTGATGTCGTGGGCATTGGCCGCCAGGCGCGCCTTGTCGCTGCCGCCGCGGAACAGGTTGTAGTTCATCACCACACCGACGCGCCATTCGTTGTCGTGGCCTTCATCGCCCTGCACGTTGTTGTTCGCGCCCACTGCGGCTTCGGCATCGAAGCGCGGGTAGAACGGCGACTTCGCCACTTCGTACTGGCTTTCGGCAGACTGCACATCAGCCTGGGCCGATTTCAGGTACGGGTTGTTATCAACCATGCTCTGCTGGGCTTCACGCAGTTCGGTCGGCAGTTCGCCGCGGGTCGAGGCGGGCGTTTCCAGCTCATCGGGCATGCGCCCGACCACGCTGTAGAAATTCGATTCGGCGTCGGCCAGATCCACTTCGGCGGTATCGAGGTTGTTCTGCGCCAGCGCCTTACGTGCTACCGATTGATCGGAGTCGGCCGTGCTGCCGACGCCACGCTCGGTACGCAGGCCGATCTGGTCGTTGACCCGCAAGTGCGCCTGCAAGTTGTTTTTCGCCAGCGTCACCAGTTCGCGACGCTTGAGCACTTCGAGATAGACCTCGATGGTGCGCAGGGCCAGATCCTGCGCGGTACCTTGCGCGTAATAGGCGCGCGAGTTCGACACGCCTTTGGTGCGCTCGACCTCGTTGGCGGTGTTGAAGCCGTCAAAGATCATCTGCCGCAGACGCAGTTCGGACTGGGTGTAATTGAGGATCTCGGTGTTGTGGTTACCGAAAGCCCGGGTGTTGGTGTTGTCGCTGTAGCCGCGACCGTAGGCGGCATTCAGATCGACGGACGGATAGAAACCGCCCTTGGCAACTTTGACTTGCTCGTCTGCCGACAGCCGCGCATCCACGCGCGAAGCCAGTTCCGGGTGAGTGGCAATCGTGCTCTGAATGGCTTCAGTCAGATTCATGGCGTGGGCTTGAGAAGTGCAAGCCATGGCCAACAAAACCGCGCTGCAGAGGGGGGTTAGAACGCGCATGGGTGCATCTCCGTAAGTCCTGATGGTGTGTTACTGTCGCCAAATATTTGACGATATTTTAAGGTGTCGGCGTCTCACTCTTGTAACATCAGAGCTAAGAACATCCTGAAGCGTAGCTAAGAAAAAATTTTCATAAGGCTTATGCCAAAAAAAACTTATGCGGTTTTTCAAAAGCAGCACATTGTTCAGCTCGAAAGCCTTTGTTTTATGCGCTTTAGGGAGCTCAAAAAGGCTTGAGGAAAGTTCCATTCACTTTGCTTTCGACGGCGAAGTACTGCTGAAGGGGAGGGACGCGTAACGATTGGTGAGCGACAGATTTTTGTCACTCTGGTGATTCACCACCGTTACGTAGCGCTAGTGGGTGTGTTGCCTTGGACAGGGTGCCGAAGTGCTTGAATGCGCAGAGGTTTCCCCAACAAGGGCCCGCGAAACGAACTGTCGAGGGTGCGAGCGTCGCCCCCGACAACCCGATTGAGCCATGGGCTGCTTCGCGAACCAGTGCCGACGGTGGTCGGCAGCGGAGGATTTCACATGGCAACGCTCATCGGTACGGTCACAAAAGTCATTGGTCAGGTATTCGCTCAAGCGGGCGACGGCATCAAACGGCCGCTGTTCGAAGGCGATCGTTTGTATGCCGGCGATCAATTGATCACCGGCGCGGAAGGCGCGGTGGCGGTGAAACTGCAAAACGGCCAGGAGCTGACCCTCGGTCGCGGCAGCAGCATCACCATGACCGGGCAACTGCTGGCCGATCAGGCGGTGCCGGTGAACGTAGACGAAGCGCAGACCCCGAGCCAGGCGCAGTTGACCGATGTCGAGCAAATCCAGAAAGCCATCGCCGCCGGTGACGACCCCAGCCAAAGCGCCGAAGCCACCGCTGCCGGGCCCAACGCGCCGACCGGCAATACCGGTGAACTGGGCGGCGGTCACAGTTTTGTGCTGCTGAGCGAAGTCGGCGGCCGGGTCGACCCGATCATCGGTTTCCCCACCGCCGGTTTCAACGGCATCCCCGAGTTTCCCGACTATCGCCGCGACGCGGACAACGACAATGGCGATGACGCGCCCGCGCCGATCATTGCGCCACCGCCACCGGTGAACAACCCGGTGACGCTGATCGGCCTGGCCGTGCAGGGCGGCGAACTGTCGGTCAACGAAGCCAATCTGCCCAACGGCTCGGCCAGCAACAACGGCGCGCTGACCCAGAGCGGCACGTTCAGCATTTCTGCGCCTGATGGTCTGACCAGCCTGAGCATTGGCGGCATCAACATCATCGTTGGCGGCGTGGCGGTCGGCTTCCCGCAGTCGATCACTTCGCAATTGGGCAACACCCTGACGATCACCGGTTACAACCCGGCGACTGGCGTGGTCAGCTACAGCTACACCCTCACCGGCAACGAAACCCATTCGGCCGGTGACGGCGCGAATACCATCAGCGAACAGTTCACCGTGATCGCCGGCGACAGCAATGGCGACACGGCCACCGGCACCCTCGATGTCAACATCACCGACGACGTGCCCAAGGCGTTCGACGACAACAACGGCACCGCCTCGGAAACCCAGTTGACGCTGACCGGCAACGTGCTGACCAATGACGTGCAAGGCGCCGACCGCGTGCCGACTGGCCCGATCACGCCCGGCACCTTCACCGGTACTTACGGCACCCTGGTGCTCAATGCCGATGGCACTTACACCTACACGCTGAACACCAGCGACGCCGATTTCAAAGCGCTGACTGGCGGCGGCAATGGCACTGAAACCTTCGCCTACACGATCACCGACGCCGACGGCGATACCAGCACCGCCAACCTCGTCTTGCAGATCCACAACAATGACGATCCAGTGATCATCAACGGCCTGAACGTCGAGGGCGGTGAACTGACCGTCAACGAAAGCAACCTCAGCGACGGCAGCGCCCCGAATGCCGGCGCACTCACGCAAAGCGGCACCTTCACCATCACCGCGCTCGACGGCGTCAGCACCCTGACCGTCGGCGGTATCGCCGTGGTCACCAATGGCGTGGCCGCAGGCTTCCCGCAATCGGTCACCACGCCGCTAGGCAGCACGCTGACCATCACCGGTTTCAACGCTACAACCGGCGTGGTCAGCTACAGCTACACCCTGGTCGACAATGAAACCCACCCGAACGCCAACGGCACCAACAACCTGCCTGAGCAATTCGCGGTCACCGTGGTCGATGACAACGGCACGACCGCCACCGGCACCCTCGACGTCAACATCACCGACGACGTGCCCAAGGCGTTCGACGACAACAACGGCACCGCCTCGGAAACCCAGTTGACGCTGACCGGCAACGTGCTGACCAATGACGTGCAAGGCGCCGACCGCGTGCCGACTGGCCCGATCACGCCCGGCACCTTCACCGGTACTTACGGCACCCTGGTGCTCAATGCCGATGGCACTTACACCTACACGCTGAACACCAGCGACGCCGATTTCAAAGCGCTGACTGGCGGCGGCAATGGCACTGAAACCTTCGCCTACACGATCACCGACGCCGACGGCGATACCAGCACCGCCAACCTCGTCTTGCAGATCCACAACAATGACGATCCAGTGATCATCAACGGCCTCGACGTCAACGGTGGCGAGCTGACGGTCAACGAAAGCAACCTCAGCGACGGCAGCGCCCCGAATGCCGGAGCGCTGACCCAAAGCGGCACCTTCACCATCACCGCACTCGACGGCGTCACTACGCTCACTGTCGGCGGCATCAACGTGGTCACCAATGGCGTGGCCGCAGGCTTCCCGCAATCGATCACCACACCGCTGGGCAGCACGCTGACCATCACCGGTTACAACCCGGCCACGGGCGTGGTCAGTTACAGCTACACCCTGGTCGACAATGAAACCCACCCGAACGCCAACGGTACGAACAACCTGCCTGAGCAATTCGCCGTCACCGTGGTCGACGACAACGGCACCACCGCCACGGGCACCCTCGACGTCAACATCACCGACGACGTGCCCAAGGCGTTCGACGACAACAACGGCACTGCTTCGGAAACCCAACTGACGCTGACCGGCAACGTCCTGACCAACGACGTACAAGGCGCCGACCGCGTGCCGACTGGCCCAGTGACTGCCGGCACTTTCACCGGTACTTACGGTACCTTGGTGCTGAACGCCGATGGCACCTACACCTACACGCTCAACACCAGCGACGCCGATTTCAAAGCGCTGACCGGTGGCGGCAATGGCACCGAAACCTTCGCCTACACGATCACCGACGCCGACGGCGATACCAGCACCGCCAACCTCGTCTTGCAGATCCACAATAATGACGATCCAGTGATCATCAACGGCCTCGACGTCAACGGCGGCGAACTCACCGTCTACGAGAAAAACCTCAGCGACGGCACCAGTCCCGATACACCGGCCCTGACCCAGAGCGGCACCTTCACCGTCTCCGCGCTGGATGGCCTGCAAACCCTGACCGTGGGCGGCATCAACGTGGTGACCGGTGGCGTCGCCGCAGGCTTTCCACAATCGATCGTCACGCCGCTCGGCAGCACGTTGACCATCACCGGTTACAACCCGGCCACCGGCGTGGTCAGCTACAGCTACACCCTGGTCGACAACGAAGCTCATCCGAACGCCAACGGCGCCAACAGCATTACCGAGAACTTCAATGTCGTGGCCACGGACACCGATGGCAGCACAGCCAGCGGCCAGATCAACGTCAACATCGTCGACGACTTGCCGAGCGCATATGCCGACGCTGCGTCGGTGAAAGAGGGCGGCACGGTCAGCGGCAACGTGCTCAACAACGATATTGGCGGCGCGGATGGTCCGGCCGTCACTGGCGCGGTCGTCGGCGTGCGCGCCGGTGCCGACACGTCCACATCGGCCGTCGGCGGCCTCAATTCGCAGATCAATGGCACTTACGGCTACCTGACCCTCGACGCCAACGGCAATGCGGTTTATCACAGCAATCCCAACACCGTGAACGGCCCGGGCGCGGTGGACGTGTTCACTTACACCGTGCGTGATGCTGACGGCGATGAAAGCACCACCACCATCACCATCGACGTCTATAACAGTTGCCTGAAAGCGGTCAGCGACAGCGATGTCAGCGTCT
Source organism: Pseudomonas sp. R1-1 (assembly GCF_051132135.1). NCBI lineage: Bacteria > Pseudomonadati > Pseudomonadota > Gammaproteobacteria > Pseudomonadales > Pseudomonadaceae > Pseudomonas > Pseudomonas sp. R1-1. Next base: position 4,573,661 of record NZ_CP071663.1, on the reverse strand, counting down.
ATGAAAAAGCCCTCGATCTGAACAAGGACGGCCAGGATCTGGCAGCCGGCAGTGTGGTCGGCAGCGACCCGGGCAACAGCGGCGAAACCGCGTCCGGCACGCTGGTCGGTTCGGTCACCGGCGCGGTCGGTGCGATCAGTTATGCGCTGGTCGGCAGCGCCACCGGCAACTATGGGCAGATTCAGCTCAACCCCAACGGCACTTACACCTACACGCTGACCGCGCCGGCGACCACCACGCCGCAGGCCGACGACGGTGCCAACACCCTGACGGAAACCTTCACTTATCAGGCCACTGATTCACTGGACAACATTGTCACCAGTACGATTGTGATCAGCGTCGTCGACGACGTGCCGAAAGCGCTGAATGACAGCAACGCCAACAGCGCTTCGGAGAACCAGCTGAGCCTCACCGGAAATGTGCTGACCAACGATGTGCAAGGCGCCGACGTGGTGGCGACCGGACCGAATGCCGGACCGATCACCCCCGGCACCTTCACCGGTACTTACGGCACGCTGGTGCTCAACGCCAACGGTACCTATACCTATACGCTCAACACCAACGATGCAGACTTCAACAACCTCGGCGGCGGTGGCAACGGCAGCGAGACCTTCACCTACACCCTGACCGATGCCGACGGCGATACCAGCACCGCCAATCTGGTGCTGAACATCCATAACAATGACGACTCGATCTGCCTTGACGGCCTCGATGTGAAAGGCGGCGAACTGACCGTCTACGAGCGAAACCTCAGCGACGGCAGCAGCCCAGACACACCGGCTCTGACCCAGAACGGGACCTTCACGGTTACCGCCCTCGATGGCCTGCAAACCCTGACCGTCGGTGGCATCGCCGTGGTGAACAACGGTGTCGCCGCAGGCTTCCCGCAATCGGTCGTCTCGCCGCTGGGCAGCACCTTCACCGTCACTAGTTACAACCCGGCCACCGGTGTCGTGAGTTACAGCTACACCCTGGTCGATAACGAAACCCACCCGAACGCTAACGGCGCCAACAGCCTCACCGAGAACTTCGCCGTCGTCGCTACCGACACCGACGGCAGCAGCGCCAGCGGCCAGATCAACGTCAATATCGTCGACGATCTGCCGATTGCCAATCCGGATGCAGCCTCGGTTGCGGAAGGCGACACCGTCAGCGGCAACGTCTTCAGTAACGATGTGGGTGGCGCTGACGGCCCGGCGATCAGCGGCGCGGTGGTTGGCGTGCGGGCCGGCGCCGATACATCCACTTCTGCCATCGGCGGTTTGAATTCACAGATCAATGGCACTTACGGCTACCTGACCCTCGACGCCAACGGCAACGCCGTCTATCACAGCAATCCCAACGTGGTGAACGGCCCGGGCGCGGTGGACGTGTTCACCTACACCGTGCGCGATGCCGACGGTGACGAAAGCACCACCACCATAACCATCGACGTGCACGACAGCTGTCTGATAGCCGCCAGCGATGCTGACGTGACGGTCTTTGAAAAAGCCCTCGACCTGACCAAGGATGGCCAGGACCTCGCACCCGCTACGGTCAGCGGTAGCGATCCCGCCAACAGCGGCGAAACCGCGACCGGCACGCTGGTGGGTGCAGTTTCCGGCGGCACGGGTGCTATCACGTATACCCTGGTCGGCAGCGCCACCGGCAGCTACGGGCAGCTGCAGCTTAACGCCGACGGCACCTACACCTACACGCTGACCTCGGCGCCGAAAACCACGCCGAACGCCAACGACGGGCCGAACACCCTGAGCGAAAGCTTCACTTACAAAGCCACCGATGCGCTGGGCAACAGCACCACCAGCACACTGGTGGTGAACATCGTCGACGACGTGCCGAAAGCCGTCGCGTCGGATCGCTCGGTGGCGGCGGTGGAAATCGACTCCAACATCCTCATCGTTCTCGATATTTCCGGAAGCATGGCCGACGCCTCTGGTGTCCCAGGCCTGTCGCGGCTGGATCTGGCCAAGCAGGCGATCAGCGCCTTGCTCGAAAAATACGACGACCTCGGCGATGTGAAAGTGCAACTCGTCACCTTCAGCAGCGGCGCCACTGACCGCACCTCGGTGTGGGTCGATGTCGCCACGGCGAAAACCCTGCTCGCCGGGCTCAACGCCGGCGGCGGCACCAACTACGATGCCGCAGTCGCAGTGATGCAGAGCGCGTTCAACACCTCGGGCAAACTCACCGGGGCGCAGAACGTCGGTTACTTCTTTTCCGATGGAAAACCCAACGAGGGTGACATCGGCACGGCCGACGAAGCCGCGCTGAAAAACTTCCTCGATGCCAACAACATCAAGAACTACGCCATTGGCCTGGGCAGCGGCGTAAGCAATGCCAACCTCGACCCTCTCGCGTATGACGGCATCAGCCACACCAACACCAACGCGGTGGTGGTCACCGACCTCAATCAGCTCAACTCGGTGTTGTCCGGCACCGTGCAGGGCGCACCGGTCACTGGCTCGCTGCTCGGCGAGGGCGGTTCGTTCGGCGCCGATGGCGGTTTCATCAAGTCCATCGTGGTCGACGGCACCACCTACACCTACGATCCGAAAGCCCTCAGCGGCCAGGGCTCATTGACCGCGAGCGGCGGCGCCAATCACGGCACCTTCAACACCGCCAACAACACCTTGAGCATCGCCACCAACAACAGCGGCACGTTGCTGATCAACCTCGACACCGGCGAGTACACCTACACCTCGCAGAAAACCACCGCCGTGGTCATCACCGAGAACATCGGCTTCACCGTCAGCGACAACGACGGCGACCTCGCCAGCTCGACGCTGACCGTCAAAGTGATTCCCAACGCGCCACCGGTGGCGATGGACGATCACGTCATCACCAATGTGCTGTCGGGCAACATCGTGGTGCCGGGCGAACTGTTGCTGGCCAACGACACCGACCCCAACGGCGACACCCTCAACGCCACACCGACCAGTTTCAACACCGGCTGGATTTCAAAAGCGGCCGACTTCACCGGCACGGGCGCGATCCTTTTCAATAACCAGAACAACAACGCCGCCAACCAAAGTCTTGCCAACGTGCGCAACGCCTTCAATGCCAACGCCGCGACCATGACCGCCGTGCTCGTTGTCACGGGGTATCTCGGCTCGGTGAGCAACAGCAACGCCAACGACGAGGACCGCATCACCGTCAACCTGCGCCAGGGCGAAACCCTCAACCTGGATCACAACCTCGATCCCGGTCGGATCAGCATGGAGTACTCGCTCAATGGCGGCGCCTGGATTGCCCTGACTGACGGGCAAACCCTCACAGCGTCGGCCGATGGCGTTTACCAGATCCACATCACCAACATTGCCAACGCCACGGGTAACGGCAACCCGAACGGGGCGGAAAGCTATCAACTGACCCTGACGTTGAACTACGCAGGCGCCCATGACGTGACTGCGGATTATCACGGCACTTACACCGCCAACGACAACCACGGCGGCAGCGACACGGCCAACGTCAGCATCAGCTATCAGGACGGCCACATCCTCACCGGCACCGCCGGCGATGATGTGCTGGTGGCCGGCAACGGTGACAACATCATCAATGCCGGTGACGGCAACGATGTGCTCACCGCCGGTAGCGGCAACAACGAGCTGCACGGCGGCGCCGGCAATGACTTGCTCTACAGCGGCGCGGGCAACGACCTGCTCGACGGCGGCGCCGGCAGCGACACCGCCAGCTACGCCCACGCCACTGCTGGCGTCACCGTCAACCTCGGCCTGCTCGGCGCGCAAAACACCTTGGGCGCCGGCAGCGACACCCTGACCGGCATCGAAAACCTGCTTGGCTCGAACTTCAACGACAACCTCACCGGCGACAACAACAGCAACGTGATCAACGGCGGCCTCGGCAACGACACCTTGAACGGTGGCGGTGGTGACGACCTGCTGATCGGCGGCCTGGGCAACAACACCCTGACCGGCGGCGCTGGCGCCGACACCTTCCAGTGGCTCAAGGGCAACAGCGGCCACGACCTGATCACCGACTTCACCCCCGGCACCGACAAGCTCGACCTGTCGCAACTGCTGCAAGGCGAAAACGCCAGCACCGCCTCGCTGGACGACTATTTGCACTTCACCGTCAGCGGCAGCGGCGCCTCGGTGATGACCAGCATCGACGTCAGCGCCATGGCCGGCGCCACGCCGAACCAGACCATCGACCTGGCCGGCGTCAACCTCGCCAGTCACTACGGCGTCACGCCGGGGGCGGGCGGCATGGTGGCTGGCGGGCATGACACGGCGACGATCATCAGCGGCATGTTGAATGATCATTCGTTGAAGGTGGATACGGTGTAAGCGCCGTCCGAAACGAAAAAACCGCCGTCCCGGTTATCGGGACGGCGGTTTTTTTTTCTGCCTGAGGGTGCTGCGTTGTTCATGCGTCAGTCTTCGCGAGCAGGCTCGCTCCCACAGTGGACCGCGATCAACCAATGTGGGAACGAGCCTGCTCGCGAAGGGGCCAGAACTGACACCGATCCAACAGCTGCCGATTGATCGTTCCCACGCTCTGCGTGGGAATGCCTCAAGGGACGCTCCGCGTTCCAGCTGTGGAGGGGACGCGGAGCGTCCCGGGCTGCATTCCTTTGCTGCGCGTGGGAACGATCATCGGTGGCGCTACTGCGGCAACTCCAGATTATCCAGCACCCGATTCATCGCCAGCTCGCCGAGCATGATCAGTTGCGCGATCCCCAGCAGTGTTCTGCGTTGCGACGCCGGTATGAGGTTGGCGAAGTCATTGGCGATGGTTCTGGCCGAGGCGAGGGTTTCGCAGGCATTGGCCAGCAGTTCCTCGTTTTTGAAGTCGGCGGTCACGGCGTACATCGTGCGTTTTTTACGCGGCGGTGGCGGGGAGCCGGGCGGGCAGAGGTAATGATCGAGGGCGCGGTCGGCGGCGTCGTGGAGTTTGGTGGAGTCGAGGGATTCGTAGGGGGAGGTGGGGTCGGTTGCGGGTGGGTTGGGGGTTGGTTTGATCATGCGAAGCTCCTATAAAGTGGAGCCGCCCAGAACTGTCGCTAAACAGTAAGGTGGCGGCTGTACGCAGGTTAGCGAACCGGTTATAGGCACCCGGCAGACCCGAAGGTCTCCCACATACAGCCACCATAACGAAGTTGCAGACATATTGAGCCGCAACGAAGCCTGGAGCGCTGATGCACCTATTTAAGATCCGGGTCGCTAAACCCGATCGCTGATTCGTCAGCGACCGGACCACAATAGAACCCGACCCCAAAGCGCACAAGCCGGCGGATTCTGGCTTGGCTGTAGGCAATGGCGCAAGGATTTGTAGCCTTGGAGGCGTGTCTGGAGGTGTCTTTTAAACACTTCAGTTTAAAAGGCAAAAAACGGGCGAAGATCTGGGGAAACCGTGGTCTGTCCCCTTTAATCTCTAAATATCCTTGCCACTGATGCCATAGCAGGAAAGGTCTGGGTGAAAACGTGGTCTGTCCCCGATAACCCATCCCCGATAACCCAGGAAGGTAAATAAATCCGTCTCCTTTTCTTTTTGGTTAGGCGACCTGACACCGAGATCTTTGTGTTTATAGTTTCGGGCCGATTGCGATTTTGGCCAGAACATTCCAATTGGTTCTTGAAGACCTAATACGTCGTCGTATCAATCACTGAGATCGTATTGCTAATCTGGTTGGTAACATAAATACGGGTACCGTCCGGGCTGACGGCAACCCCAGTCGGGTAACCCCCGACCGGGATATTCGTCAGCACTCGGTTCGTCACCGTATCGATCACCGAAACTTTGTTAAGTTCGTGGTGGTTGCTATAAAGACGAGTACCGTCGGGGCTGATAGCGATCGACCCCGAATAACTCCCTACCGAGATGTTCGTCAATACCAGGTGTGTCGCCGTATCAATCACCGTGACCGTTTGGCGGTAGCCGCCGACATAAACGCGAGTACCGTCCGGGCTGCCAGCAATATTATACGGTCTGAGCTCGACCGGGATGTATGTCAGAACAAGGTTCGTCGCCGTATCAATCACCGAGACCGTGTGGCTATCATAGTTGCAAACATAAGCGCGGGTACCGTCCGGGCTGACGACAATCCCCTTCGGATTGTTTCCGACCGAGATGTTCGCCAGGACAAGGTTCGTTGCGGTATCGATCACCGATATTGTTTTGTTACCGAAATTGCCGCAATAAGCGCGTGTACCATCCGGACTTACGGCCATACTCGACGGATCAGTCCCGACATTGATATCCGTCAGGACCTGGTTCGTCGCCGTATCAATCACCAAAACCCTGTTTTCCCTAATGATGCAGAGATAAGCACGGGTACCGTCCGGGCTGACGACAATCCCCCTCGGAGTTTCCCCGGCCGGGATGTTCGTCAGGATTTGGTTCGTCGCCGTATCAATCACCGAAACCTTGGCTTCCCTGCCGATGCAAACATAAAGGCGGGTACCGTCCGGACTGACTGCGATGCCGCCCGGGGAGTCCCCGACCGGGATACTACCGACCGGCCCCGGGCCCTTGACAGTTACGGTTGCATTGGCGGTCTGACTATCACTGCTGGCAATAAGATTGTAAGAGCCGGCGTTGAGAGCGCCTTTTACGCCGCTGACGCTGACTTTGCCGGCACTGTCGGTAATCAATTCGCGCTGACCGCTGCCGCCATCGGCGTACTTGAAGTCAGGCGGGAGTGTCAAATTGAGATGCCCCTCGGGAACAGGCGTGTTGCTGCTGGTATTGAGGAGTATTTCAATGTCTTTGAGCCGGCCAGCAGGCGCAATGGTATAAGGCGCATTGGTGAAGCTTGGCAGGCCAAATTTTTTCGTGCTGATCGTATAGGCTCGCACCGGGAAGATAATTGCAGTATCCATATTATTGGTTTTATCCAATGACGCTTTGAAGAGCACCTTCAATTCGCTTCCATGCGCTAAATCTTTCAGATAGCTATAAGGCGCAGTAACCGTGTAATACCTCTGATCCAGCCATGTTTGATGCACGGCATGCTTGTCTCCCGTGAGCAGGGCGCAGTCATGTGAGGCACCGTCGGCTTTCTTGCCTTGCAGCGTTAATTCGACAGGTTGACCAATAGCGCCGAGGGGCCAGATGTTGGTGCGAATCGAGGCGCCGTCGACTAATGCAGTAATCTCCAGCTCCGGTCCCTCTCCATTGTTCGGTGCCTCGGTGATCCAGGATTTTTCCAGCGCACTTTCCGGCATCGGCGACACTGTGACAGTGCGGGGAGGAGAGGGGGCCGGTTCATTGTTGCCCCGTATCACGATGTAGCTCATTGTCACCGTTTTACCGAGGTTGAAGGCCACCAGTGAATTGGGCAGAACTATGTCTTTGTTCGTTTGTGTAGTGACTGCGACAGGGCCGACGGTTTCACTGCCTTCACCGGGTACACCAGCCCAGGTTACGCTGACTTGGGTGCCGATCATGTTTGGATAAGCTGGTATCACCGCAGTCAACGTGTCTCTGGCGGCAATCGGCTCAAGGATATTATTTGGCGCTTCTTTGATACTTGGAGGTATTAGATTTTCCTTCCCTGCGACTTTGATCATCCACGCCTCGGTCTCCGGCATTGCGCCGTAATTGCCCTTCAACGTATAGCTGTGATCACCTATGGACTGCTCATCCAGCGTGTGCTCCCAAGCGCCATTCGCATCGACGGTGATGATTCCAACCGGCGTCGTGTTGTCCCGCAGTTCTACCGTCAACCCTGCGCTGGCCTTGCCTTGGAATTTGAATGAGGTTTCGGTGGTACTGCTGCCGCTCGGAATTTCGGTGCCGCCGATTGTGCCGGTTACCGAATCAATCGTCGGCGGATCCAGCACCACCGGCTCACCAATCACAAACTCCAGCACATTCGACTGACTCGTCGTATTACTCGCCGCGCGCAAAATCTTGTAACTCACCTGTACAGTTTTCCCGCGATGCGCTTCGATGTGCTGCGCCACAAACTCGGCATTCAGCGTGAACACCACGTCCTTGTCCTTGGACAGCGCATTGAGTTTCTTGAAATCGCTGACCGGTTGCTGGTCTTCGACGACCCAGAAAAACGTCACGACGTCATCGGTCTGTGTGGGTACGGCAATCGGCCGTGGAGCGGTGATTTTGCCGGTGCCGCCGGGCAGGTCGGCGGGGTCGAGGGCGCCGTCCTGTTCGCCGAAGACGATGGGTTTGACCAGTTCACGTTGCGGTTCGCCGACGTTCAGCAGCGGGGCGTGCAGGGAAGGGCGGCGGGTGACCGTGCCGTTTTCATCGGTCAGCAGGTTGTACGATAGATCCAGCGTGCCGCCTTCCAGGGTTTTGCCGTGTTTGCCTTCGACGGTGATGATGAAACCGTTGGGGTCATTGGCCTCGTCTTCGCTGGGGAAATACCACTCCAGTTCCGGGTCGTAGGTGGTCAGGTCAGGCCGGGTGCCGAACCATTTGAGTTCGATGGCGTTCTCTGGGGTGATCAACGGATCGTAAGGGATGCGAATGCGGTATTCGGCCAGGTCGGGGTCAACCGCCCCACCGACGTTGTCGAGGGCGATGGGCGCGGCCAGGCGGGTCGGTTCGCCGATCACGCTGTAGGCGCGTGACTTGGACTGATAATTCTCGATCGGGACACCCGCGCGCAGCACCTGATAGGAATACACGGCCGTGCGTTTGGCCAGGGCGCGCAGGGCGCTGTTGCTGTGCGCGACGGTGACCCGCACCGGTGGTGCGGTTTGAATGCGCTGGGTCACGGTCGCGGAGATTTCCTTGCCCTCAAGGGTGGTGCCGGTGACAAGGACGACGATGTCGTCGTTTTGTTTGAAGATATTCACATCATCCGCCCAGACCTCCACCTGCGGTAGTTCGTCGCCCAAGTCTTCCAGATCCACGATGAGACCATCGGCCTGCTTGAGGATGGGCGCGCCGAGACGCAGATTCTGGGTATCGACGGCGATGGACACGGCCTCGCACCAGTCCTCGGACTCGTTGTACACGCGGTCGCGGATCTTGTAGCTGACCGACACGCCTGCGGAATCACCGGCCAATTCGATTGTTTTGCCGTCAACATGGATTCTGATCGGATGCGCATCCGGGTCATCGATCTGTTCCTGGGTGACCGGCGTTGACTCAACCGTTTTCCCGGCCCACGCCACGGTGATCACATCACCAACAGCCGCGAAGGGGTAAGGTCTATGGCGGTCGGGTTTGGGCGCAACGATGACGTGTACGCCTTTGTCGAGGTGTTCAGGCCCTACACCGGTTGTGAGGATATCCAGCGGATCGAAGGTCATGGCCAATTCTGAATGGCCATAGTCCGGATTGGTGTCCTGACCACCGGGCAGCTCGAGTTTGACGAAAAGCTTGAGCACCGGCCCGGGTTCGTCAGCCTGACTGATGCGCTTCACACTGTAGGACAGTTCCCACTCACCGGTCAGCAAACGCTGCGGCGGGACAAACACGGTGACGCGCTCGCCGATCTCGATGTCCTCGGCGATAAACTTTTGATCGACCATCATTTTGTTCAGCAACAACTTACAGTTGTCGCCCTTGCTCATGCTGGACCAGGCCGGAATCTGAATCTTCAGGCCCCGGTCGGGAAAGTTGAGCTGCGCGGCGGCGAGGTTGATGCCCCAGAAACCGCCCTCGAGCAAGCGACCGCCGCTGATTTCCGGCTCGAGCAGAGCCAGTGTGGAGATTCTTTTGCGCGGTTGAGTGAGCATGCGGGGGCACTCCTGCCGGGTGTGGGGCGGTGGAGTGATTAGGACGCGGAATGGTGAAAAGCGCACCTGTCAGATCTGACAGGTGCATGAGAAAATCGGATAAACGGTGCGGGCTGCACATCTTGAAATCGTATTCATTGACTCCGTTTTCTTGCTCACACTACGTCCGACGCTCGCATCCGTCGCCCCTCTGCCTGCCATGCAGTCAAGTCAGGTTCGCATCAAAACGCCGATGCAACCCACGCGACCGTTCATATTCGAACCCCACACCACTCCGTCACTGGGTCGAATCAACCAGTTCCTTCCTATCGGAGCTCGATCAGAGGTCCAATGATAATCATTGGCGTAGCCACCGGGGTCGCCGTTGTAAGCTGCACGCAGGGTGTGGTAGTCATTGAGGGTCGGCCATTTTCCCCCAGCATTATTGACTGTTGCTGACATGGTCGCCTCGTTATGGCGCCCGCTCCCATAACTGGCGATGTACCAGACGTTTTGAACAGAGACAGAATACGCGGCTGTGCTCCCCCTGCTATCTGTCACAATAACTCGGGCCCCGCCGTTGCGTACGCCAATAACCCGCCCATTTGAGGCGTCGACCTGAAGGTATCCCGCATTATCAGTGCTGTAACGATAAGGAGGTATACCGCCGCTTGCGGCGCGAACCAATGAAGCCCCGGCGGGCGGGTGGGTCACGGGCCGATTGGCGTGTCTGACCATATAGCCACCTAAATAGGCAGCGGAGGTATCAATGGATAACGGTGGAACAAGATCTCTACGGAATTTTCGGGTTGTGGATGGTTGATCCGTTGACACTGCTTTTACGTAAACCGTGTGTTCTCCTGGCTCAATAGCAAGGCTGGCTGTCCATACGCCGTTCTGGTTTGTACGCACCTCCTGTTTACCGATGTCATTGTCATAGACTCGTACGCCATATAACGCTGTGAATGAGCCCGTGAGTGTGACCGAGCTGTCGTAGGTTCTGCCTCCGTCCGCCAGTTCACCTGCCGAGTGCCTGATTGACGTCAGCGTTATTGCGTCGTGCGCCTTGATAGTGAAGTTGTGTGCGGGTGACTCCAATTGATCGCCATACATCGCGCGAGCTTTGAGAGCATACGTTGTGCCCGTCAGATCCTGCAGCGTAGTCCTGCCGGCTCCATCAGCATCGAGAGCGATGGCAGTACCAATCGTGTTCATTCCGTTGTACAGCTGGACAGACTGATTCGGATCCGCTGAGACGGCCACCTCTATTTCTGTATCGTAGGTCGTACCGTTGTTGGCAACAGGCCCGAGTGAGTCGTTGACCTCGGTGATGCTGGGTCGGGTGGCGATACCAATCGTGAATGTTCTGGGATGGCTGGTCGCCGGGTCGGCGTCGTACAAGGCCTCGACCGTTATGCGCTGCATACCCTCGATCAGAGCAACGGTCGTTAATTCCCAAGTACCAGCTGCGACGACGTCCACGGTATCTTGTAATGCATCATTGATTTTGACGTTGACTTTTTCGCCCCGAGTAGCAGTGCCCTGGATCGTCACACGTTTGTCGTAGGTCACGGTTGCTTCCAGGATTTCCTTGCCTTGCGGGTCTTTCACACTGGTGATGACCGGCGTTACATAGTCATAGCGGGTGCGAATCGTCAAAGGAAGGCTCGGAAATTCGACCGAAGCATCTTCGCTGCCATTGAAGATGACCGAGCATGTCACCGTCATTGGTGAGCTGTGCTTTAACTCAAGCAGATCTGCCCTGAACAGCGGTTCATCCAGCCCAGTCATGGCCTGCTCTTCGCTGATATGAGTGTTGAAAACCTGGATTATGTGAGTGTCATCCGTATTGGTACGGCCTACGACATTCAGCTCGACCAATTGCCCTTTGGCAATAAAGGGCCAAGTTTTGACCACGACCCTGGCATCGCCACTGAACTCCATCAAGTCCACGACGGCATTGACCGCTTGCGGAACTTCGGGTGTAGGCAGATCTTTTTCCGGATTTTTGAAACCAGCAACATTCAGGACCAGTTCTTCGGACTGCGTCCATATCTTGTGACGTTGCACGGCGTACTTCACCGATACAGTGCCCAGGATGTTGGCGCCCACCACAGAGGGCGGCAGATGGAAAGTTACAGGTCCGGTGGTCTGGCCAGGCTCTTCGAGATCATCGGATGTCCCGGGGCCTGGCGTACCTGTCCATAGCAGTCGTAATACATCCAGCCTCTCATCCATGGTGTCGTAGTCGCATTCGATATCGACACCATTGAGCGTCTCCATCGGATCGAGGATCTCGCCGGAAGCCTGAATCACTTTTGGCGGAGGCAATCGGCCCAGCGGCACCCCGACAATGACCCGGAAGGGTAGCGAATAACTGTACTTTCCTGTCGCGCTGTGCAGCAGGGTATAAATTACCGTCACGGGGAAGCCGATGTTTGTAGTGACGTAGTGCGCATCCACCCGAAACCGCACTGTCTTATCGATCGTCAACTGGGTGATCGGCACGCTTCCCATCGTTGAGTCGTACGCCGTGACACCCAACCAGTGATACGTCAGCGTATCGCCCTTGACCCAATTCACTGGTTTGACCAGTACATGTGCCTGGGTATAAACCAGCGTTGGATCGATGACTCCTTCCACGGCTTCTTCAACATCAGGCGCTGGCAGTGTGGCGGGCAGGGCGCGTACTTCGACGCGCAGATAATCCGACTTGCTGAGCCCGTAGTCGGAAGGGTCTTCGTTGTATACGCAGTAATAAAGTTTGAGGCTGCCGTTATTCAACCGCAGGATGTGCTCGTTCATTACATACAGGTAAGTGAAGCCCGCTTGTTGATCATTGCTACTGATGTCATACGGCTCTTCATAGCAATAAGGTGTTCCGTCTGATTCGGTGCCCTGCCAGATCATGTTGACCGTGTCGCCAACTTTGAGACTCGGATAGGCGATCCTGACGCTGGCTGTTTTACTGTCAGCGGGCAAAATAGCGCCCACCACTTCATCAATGGTCGGTGCGGGCAGTTGCGCCGGATCGCCTATGACGTGGGCAAACGTCCGCTTGGAAAAGAGTGATGGGCTGCCGTCTTTTTTGCGCAATTCGTAGGAGCCGTCCAGCGAACCTTTTGCGAACAGGCTTACGAAAACGAAAGGAATCGGGAACTCATGAATGTATGGCGGGTTACCAACGATGACTTCCTCGGATAATGTTCGCGGGGCCGTACCCACGCCGCCGATTCCTGTGACTTTGATGACGAGGGTGTCACCGGCGGAGAACCCTTCGTTCGTCTCGACCTTGATCAGCAGTGGGGTTGCCTGATGGTCCAGCTCCTCAAGATGCAATTCACCATTGATGGCGTCCTGAAAAATCGGCGCGCCCAGGCGAACAGCGCCGGAATCTACGGAAACCGTGGTCGGCTTTGACCAGTCTTCGCTGAAGTTCCACACCTCGTCATGAACTTCGTATTTGATCACCAGCGCAGCGTTATCCCCGGCAGTCTTGATGTCGTTGGGTGTTGCGGTGATCACGATATCTTGCGTGCCGTCAGCTTCGGCTTGTGTCACTACATGCGGAGGTAGCAGGAAGATCCCCCCCCACCGCACCCAGATGACATCATTCACTCGAATGTCACGGTAGTGCTTGATGTTCATGGGCACGCCTTTATCGGCCCATGGCGCGGTGACGCCATTGTCGATGACATCCTGGGGCAGACCCACCATGTCCAGATGCGAATGCCAAGGCAGGTGTTGAGACTCGTCGTCGCCGGCAGGCCTGTTGAGCTTGATCAGCAGCGTCAATACCGTTGACGGCTCGTCGGGCGACGACTCGCCTGCTCGCGTCACTTGATAATGGCAGGTGGCAAAACCAGGGACAATTTCAGTGTTCGGCAAGTAGAAGAACAACCGGTTGTTCACCTGTTCGGCTTTTACCTCGATGTTGTGAATGACTTTGTCGTTCCAGAACACGTCGATCTTGTCGTCTGTCCCCATGCCGAGATAAGGATCGATCAGTGAAAAGATACCTGCCTCGTCTTCTTCAAACGTCTGGAGGTTGATGCCGCCGTCGCCATCTTCGACGGGTTGGGTCATCCCGGCAAAATACACCGGATAAAGTTGCAAGGGCGCGACGTCTGAAGCGTGGCGCACAGGAAACAGGAAGAGTCTGAAAGAGGTCATGAGGCATGCCGCCTGAGCATGGAAACGGGTGCTTCCGTTTTATGCTCATTCATTGTTCATCGGCACTGTCAGATCTTACAGGTCGCAGGCTGTTTCCGACGAATGGTGGAGGCTGCTCTTAAGGACGCCTCAGCGCTTGCGCAGGGTTTTCTGCCGCAAAATATAAACCGTCACCAGCACCGCACTGGTCAACATGAACCCGCGCGCCCATACCAGCGGCACCAGATAACACGAGAACAAAATGCTCACCCACATCAGCCCGATCGCGTAGACCTTGGCCTTGAGCGGAATACCGTTGCCGTCGAGATAATCGCGAATCCATGGCCCGAGCCGTGGGTGCTCGACCAGCCATTGATAGAAACGTGGGGAGCTGCGCGCAAAGCAGGCCGCGGCGAGCAGGAGGAAAGGGGTGGTGGGCAGGACCGGCAGGAAGATGCCGATCACCCCCAATGCCACGCTGAGCCAGCCAACGGCCAGCAGGATGTAGCGCAACATCAGGGAGCGGTTGCCTATGGGGTTGTCCATAGGCCGGATCTTAGTGGTGACGAGGCTTGAGGATCGCCGGTTTTTCGTCGGGCGCGTGGCACAGCAGGTACAGCGCGGTCAGGGCTTCCGGGATCTGCACGATCATGTCGTCCATCAGGTTGGCGTCCTTGGCGATGTCTTCGAACTCGGGCTGTTCGTCGAACAGGCCGGAACCAACCATGATCGGCAGGAGCATTTCGCTGACTTCTTCTTCGGCGGTTTCGAACCAGGCGGCTTCACGCAGGAACACGCCTTCCATGAAGCCGATGCACCAGCCGCGCAGTTCGGAATCGTCCGGGTCGTCGCCCAGGTCCAGTTCGCAAGGCAGTTCGAATTCTTCATCGGACGCCAGTTGACGGGCGATGTGGGCCTTGAGGCCGATCAGCGTGGCTTCGATCTCTTCGCGCTGGGCTTCGCTGCTGTAGTGCGGCTCCTCAGCGAACAGGGCGTCGATCCATTCACGCTCCGGCACGTCTTCGGAGCAGATCGACAGCGCGGTCAGGTAACCGTGGGCGGCGACGTAATCCAGCGCCTCGTCGTGCAGCTCGTCGGCGTCGAGGAAGACTTGCAGGCGGGTCAGTTGCTCAGCGAAGGACATTACGGGGCTACCTTGGAGAATAAACAATGCGGGAATTCTAGGCCTTCTTGCGCGCTCAAGCCAGCCGCCTGGCAGATTTGCCGCAAGCAACACAAATCCCTGTAGGAGTGAGCCTGCTCGCGATAGCGGTGTATCAGTCACATTATTGCCGGATGTGCCGCCGTCATCGCGAGCAGGCTCACTCCTACAGGATTCATGTATGGCTGAATGGGCAGTGTCTTATCAGCGGCACCCTGCGCACGAAAGGCCTCGGGTATACTGCCGCGTTTTGCGCTCCCTGCCCGCATCGTGCTGGTCATGCAACGGCTGCTTACCTTTTGTTTAAGCGGCTGCGGCTGTTCTGAACCAGCCTGAGCAGGGATGTACCGGTAGATTTTTGGAGTTTTTATGCTCGAACAGGCTCAACGCGTTCTCAAGGACATCTTCGGCTACGACAGTTTCCGTGGCCGTCAGGGTGCAATCATTGAGCGTGTGGCCAGCGGCGGTGATGCGCTGGTGCTGATGCCTACCGGTGGCGGCAAATCCCTGTGTTTTCAGGTCCCGGCGCTGTTGCGCGACGGCCTGGCGGTGGTGGTGTCGCCGCTGATCGCGTTGATGGACGATCAGGTTGCCACCCTCGAAGAACTCGGTGTCGCTGCCGCTGCGTTGAATTCCACGTTGAGCGCCGAGCAGCAACGCGATCTTGCCGCGCGGATCAAGCGCGGCGAAGTGAAGATGCTCTATCTGGCGCCCGAGCGCCTGGTCCAGCCGCGCATGCTGGCGTTCCTGCAAAGCCTGGACATTGCCCTGTTCGCCATCGACGAAGCGCATTGCGTGTCGCAGTGGGGCCACGATTTCCGTCGCGAATACCTGCAACTCGGCCAATTGGCAGAACTGTTTCCCAACGTTCCGCGCATCGCCCTCACGGCCACCGCCGACAAGCGCACCCGCGAAGAGATTGTCGATCGCCTGCACCTGCAGAACGCCGAGCGCTTCCTGTCAAGCTTCGACCGCCCGAACATCTTCTACCGCATCGTGCCCAAGGAGCAGCCGCGCAAGCAATTGCTGGCGTTCCTCGCCGAACGGCGCAGCGATGCCGGTATCGTCTATTGCCTGTCACGCAAGAAAGTCGAGGAGGTTGCCGCGTTCCTCAGCGAGCAAGGCTTCCCGGCGCTGCCGTATCACGCCGGTCTGCCCAATGATCTGCGCGCCTATCACCAGAAGCGCTTCCTCAACGAGGAAGGCCTGATCATGGTTGCCACGGTGGCGTTCGGCATGGGCATCGACAAGCCCAACGTGCGTTTCGTTGCGCACCTTGACCTGCCGAAATCCCTTGAGGCCTATTACCAGGAAACCGGTCGCGGCGGCCGTGACGGTCTGCCGGCGGATGCGTGGATGGCCTACGGTCTGCAAGACGTGGTGATGCTCAAACAACTGCTGCAGAACTCCGAAGGCGACGAGCGCCACAAGCGTCTGGAGCAGCACAAGCTCGACGCCATGCTCTCGCTGTGCGAAGAAACCCGCTGCCGCCGTCAGACCCTGCTGGCCTACTTCGACGAAGACATGCCCGAGCCGTGCGGCCATTGCGACAACTGCGTCGATGGTGTGCAGACCTGGGACGCCACCGAGCCGGCGCGTCAGGCGTTGTCGGCAATTTTCCGCACTGGTCAGCGCTACGGCGTCGGGCATCTGGTCGATGTGCTGTTGGGCAAGGACAACGAGAAAGTCCGCAGCTTCGGGCATCAGCATCTGTCGGTGTACGGCGTCGGCAAGGCCCTGAGCGAGAGCGATTGGCGCTCGCTGTACCGCCAGTTGGTGGCACGCGGTCTGGCGGATGTCGATCATGAAGGGTATGGCGGTCTGCGCTTGAACGACAGTTGCCGGCCGTTGCTCAAGGGCGAAGTGACGCTGGAGCTGCGTCGCGATCTCAAACCGCAAGCCACCGCCAAAACCGCCAGCAAGAGCCCGGCCAGCCAACTGGTGCGTGGCGAAGAGCGCGAACAGTGGGAAGCCCTGCGCGCACTGCGGCGCAAACTGGCCGAAGAGCATGGCGTGCCGCCGTACGTCATCTTCCCCGATTCGACCCTGCTGGAAATGCTCCGCAGCCAGCCGACCTCGCTGGCGGAAATGGCCCGGGTCAGCGGCGTCGGCGCGCGCAAGCTGGAACGCTACGGCGATGCCTTCCTCGAAGTGCTTGGCGGCGAGGCCGAAGCGCCGAAACCGGTCGCCGATTTACGCCACGAACTGATCACTCTGGCCCGCGCCGGCATGACGCCGCTGCAGATTGCCGGGCAGTTGCAGTGCTCGGAGAAGAACGTCTACACGATGCTCGCCGAAGCGATCGGCAAGCAGCAGCTATCACTGGAGCAGGCGCTGGATTTGCCTGAAGAATTGATGGGCGAGGTGCAGGACGCATTTCTTGACGGGGAGGGCGAATTGCCGTCGGTTGCCGAGGTGGCTGAGTTGTTTGCCGGGCGGGTGCCGGAAGGTGTGTTGTATTGCGTGCGGGCGGCGTTGCAGTCTGAATTTGAGATGTAATCAGGCCGTCCCCTCATCGGGGCTTTTTGATCTTCAAGCAGTTGTAACGATTCAGTACAGACCGCCACTTGCCTATAACTGCCGCCCATGCTTAGCTGACTAATAATTAGATTTTCCGTATTTTCAGTCTATCCGTGAGTGTTTTATGCCGTTAACCGATCAACACCGCTTTGGCATGCAACTGGCCCATATGTCCCGTGGCTGGCGTGCCGAACTTGACCGTCGACTGGCCGGGCTGGGGCTGTCCCAGGCGCGCTGGCTGGTGCTGCTGCACCTGGCACGGTTCGAAGAAGCGCCGACCCAACGTGAGCTGGCGCAGAGCGTCGGCGTCGAGGGTCCGACTCTGGCGCGCTTGCTCGATAGTCTGGAAACCCAGGGCCTGGTGCAACGTCAATCGGTGATGGAAGACCGCCGGGCGAAAAAAATCGTCCTCTGCGCACCGGCCCTGCCGTTGATCGAACAAATCGAAACCATTGCCACGCAACTGCGACGCGAGTTGTTCGATGGCGTCGACGAGGCGGATCTGAAGGTGTGCATGCGCGTCCACGCGCACATTCTGGGTAACCTGGAAAAGTCTTGAGGCACATCCACCTGCCGATTCTTGGAGAGATTGCGCTGAGCCGACTATAAGAACTACTGGGCAATATCGTGTTCGTACCGGATGTGCGAACGCATAGAAGTCGGTTTTGCTTATTTAAGGGATGCTCATGCTCGCAAGTCGGCACGTGGTACTGCGCAGTGGCGCCAAATGGCTGCTGGTCGCTGGCGTATTCAGTTATTCGGCCTGGTCGATGGCCTTGGGGCTGGGTGACATCACCGTTCATTCAGCCCTCAATCAGCCGCTCAAGGCCGACATTGCCCTGGTGGATGTCGGCGGGCTGACGCAAAACGATCTGGCGGTCAGCCTGGCCACCGCGGATGAATTCGCTCAGGCCGAGGTCGAGCGAGTGTTCTTTCTCAATGACCTCAAGTTCATTCCGATCCTGCGTGGCCAGCGCCAGATGATCCGGGTGACGTCGAGCAAGCCGGTCAACGAACCCTTTCTGAATTTCCTCGTGCAGCTCAATCAGCCCAATGGGCGTTTGCTGCGTGAATACACCGTGCTGATCGACCCACCGGGTACGCCGGGTATCGTGCCGGCGACCGATGAGCCGGACCCCCGGGCTCAATCCTCGGCATTTCCCACCGTTGAGCCCGTCACCCCGGCGCAGGCCGCTCAGGGCAAGCGTGAAACAGCGCCTGCGGCAACGCCCGCACCGGTCGACGACACCCAGGAGCAATTGGCCGCCAGCGAGTTGCTGAACCAGCAGTTGCAGAAAACCGTCGACGCATTGAACGCGAAGGTGCAGGCGCAGGATGTGCAGATTGCTGACGGCAAGAAGCAGATCACTGACCTGCAGACGCGGTTGGCCGAGCTGCAAAAAGCCCCGCCACCCACTATTGTCGTGCCCACTGCCGCACCAGTGGTCACACCGGTCGAGCCGGCCGAAGACGGATTGAACTGGCCCTTGCTCGGCGCTCTGGTGCTGTTGCTCGGCGCTTTGGCGGCGCTGTTCGTGCGCAAGCATCGTCGACAGCGGCTACGAGACGGCGAACCGCTGCCGCAGATGGCACCCCTTGCCGAGCCGCCGGCCGACGCGATGGACACTGCCGAGCCTGTCGCAACCCAAGTCAGTGCCGACAACCGCGAAGAGCCGACAGCCGGGGATGTCATGGAAGCGGTGGGCATCTACCTCGCCTATGGTCGGCTCAACGAAGCGGCGGGGCTTTTGCGTGATGCCTTGCACAAGGAGCCTGAACGCCTCGACCTCGGCCTGCAATTGCTCGAAGTGCTCGGGCGTCAGGGCGACAGCGCCGCGTATGAGCAGCAGGAAAATCACCTGCGCGAACGCGGCATGGACGAGCAGCCGTTACGGGAAACGCGCGCCCGCCATCCGAAACTGGCCGGCACCGCGCCGCTGGCGCCTGCATTGTCGACTGTCGCGGCCGCGCCTGTGCTAGCCGCACAACCGCCGGCCGAGCATGACTTCGAACCGAAGCTGGGCGAATTGTCGATGGAGTCCAGTTGGGACCTTGAAGACACCCGCCAGGCACCGTCAATCGAGAACTCCGACCTCGGCGCCGGCCTGGAAGTACTGCCTCAGGATTTCGAGCTGCCCGAACCGACGACCGGGGAAGAAGCGGAGCTTGAGTGGATTCCCGAACCGGATGCGCAGCCGCTGGACGATGACTTTCTCAATGAGTTCGCTGATCCGAAGCCTTCGATAGTGCTCGAACCGCTGGATCTGCAGGCGCCTGAACCTGGTGCCTCGCAGAAGCTGGAGCAGGCGCAAACCTGCATCGACGACGGCGACATCGACAGTGCAATCGCACTGCTCAATGAATTGCTCAAAGAGGGCGATGAACCGCTGAAGCAAACGGCGCGCACGTTGTTGGCCGGGATTCGCTGATCCTGAACGATGTGCGGTGCGGCTGGCTCCGTCATCGCGAGCAGGCTCACTCTCCTACATTTGGAATGCATTCCCCTGTAGGAGTGAGCCTGCTCGCGATAGCGGTTTATCAGACGAAACCTTCAGAACGTCTGCCCCAGATTCAAATACACCGCCTGTTCATCCGCATCATTCAAGCCATAACTGAAATTCAATGGCCCCAGCGGCGTATCAAAACCGATGAACACGCTGGCGGCGTTGATGTAACCGCTGTCGAATTCGTTGTCGTTGTTCCACGCCCGGCCGCGTTCCAGCGAGGCGCCGGCGTACAGTGGGAAGTCCAGCGGCAGATAGGCGCGAGGCGTCAGGCGACGGTAGAACACCGCGCGCATCAGGCTGATGTTCTGCCCGGAAATCGCATCTTCACGGAAACCCGACAACTGCCGCGCACCGCCAAGCAGAAAGCTCGACGTCACCACATTGGCGTCGTTGAGCGTGCGTCCGTAGCGCCCGCCGAGGATCAGCGTGTCCGGGCCATGGCTCATGGCTTTGTCGATCTTGAAGTCCCACTGCCGATAACGCGTATCTGAACCGAGCCCCGGCTCGTACTGCACCAGGGTCAGGCTGATGTCCTTGCCCTCATGCGGGAAGTAAACGTTATCCAGCGAATCGTAGGAATATTTCAGCGCATAGAAACCTTCGTTGAAGTTCTCGCTCGGCAGATCCTGATCACCAATTCGCACATCGGCTTTGCCCCAGGCTTCGCCTACGCCGAAGCGCACTTCGCCGTTGTTGCCGATCTGGCGACCGAAGTTAAGGCCGAAACCGTAGCGCTCGACGCGATATTGCGCGATCGGGTCGTTATCCAGCACCGAATCGACGTTCTGCGCTTCGAACGACGCATACGGCGCGACAAAGTAGCGCGAGCCAACGTCCAGCGGTTGATAGAACTCGCTGTACAGCTCCTGTTTATCGCCGATCTGCGCGCGAGTCAGCCATTCCGCGCCGAGGCGGTTGATGCCATTGATGCGGTAGCTGGCGCCTAGGTTGAAAGCACTGTCGCCGCGCATGTCGTCCGACAGGTTGAGGCCGACGCGCAAATAATCGGTACCGCTGCGTTTGCCGCGGGCACTGATGACCAGAGTGTGATCGGCGCCCTTGTGCACCACGCGGTATTGCACCTGTTCGAAATAGTCGAGGCCGTACAGCGTGCCCATGTCCGAGTGCAGACGGCCCAGATCCAGCGGCTCGCCTACGGGTTGGCGGATGTAATAGCGGATCACATCGTCGTCGACTTTCGAGTCGTTCTCGACGCGGATCGCGGTGATGATCGGCGTGCGCTGGCCCGGTGAGCGCGCGGCGTTGAGTTCGGCGTCCTGGGATTGCGTGGGTTTGAGCACGGCGAGGCGCTTGTCGAGAATTCGAGTCGCGCGATAACCGGCGTCGATCATCTCCTGCGTCTTGCCGAAATCGGTCACGCCGTAAGCGGCCAGTGCCGGCTGGATCAGCACGTCCGTAGATTTCAGCGCAGCCAGTTGTTCTTCGGAGTTGCTGCGGGTCATCAGGGTGATCGACTGGTTCAACACGTCGACCACTGTGGTCAGTTGCTTGCGATTGCGCAGCGGCGTACCGATGTCGACCACGATGGCTACGTCAACACCCATTTGCCGCGCGACATCGAGAGGAATGTTGTCGGTCATGCCGCCGTCTACCAGCAGTCGGCCGTCGAGTTCGACCGGGGCGAACACCGCCGGGATCGACATGCTGGCGCGGATCACCTGGGGCAAATGACCTTTGCGAAACACCACTTTTTCACCGTTGGCGATGTCGGTGGCGACGGCGCGGAAGGGAATCGGCAGCTTGTCGAAGTCGCGGGTATCACTGGTATGCGCCAGCAGGCTTTCCAGCAGCAGCGCCAGGTTCTGGCCCTGAATCACCCCCAGCGGCAGGCCGAGGCTGCCGTCGTCGCGGAAGCTGAGTTTCTGTTTGACCAGAAAATCACGGTCGTCCTGTTTGCGCCGGAACGGCACGTCTTCACGCGGTGGCGCGTCGGACAGCGCCGCTTGCCAATCGATGCTCAAGGCGAGTTTTTCCAGCTCATCGACCTTGTAACCCGAGGCGTACAAGCCGCCCACGACGGCGCCCATGCTGGTGCCGGCGATCGCATCGATCTTGATGCCTTGTTCTTCCAAGGCCTTGAGCACGCCGATGTGCGCCAGCCCGCGCGCCGCGCCGCCGGACAGCACCAGACCGATTTTCGGTCGCGGCGCATCGCTGGCGTGAACGAAAAATGGCAGGAAACCAAGCAGCAGGCAGAACAGCAAACGGCGCATTGTGAGTCTCGGGGCAAGCGATAAAGCCGGCTATTATAGCGGCGCCCTCTGTCTCAGGAGTTTCAGCGAACATGACTGTCGCAAAAGCAGAAGTTGTCATCACTTATTGCACGCAATGCCAATGGCTGCTGCGCGCCGCGTGGCTGGCGCAGGAACTGCTCAGCACCTTCGGCGACGACCTCGGCAAAGTGTCGCTGGTGCCGGGTACCGGCGGGATATTCCACATCAGTTGTGATGGCGTGCAGATATGGGAACGCAAGGCTGACGGCGGTTTTCCCGAGGCCAAGGTGCTGAAACAAAGGGTTCGTGACCGAATCGACCCGGAGCGCGACCTCGGCCACAACGACCGCACTCAGTGAGACGCGGCCTCGGCGGCGACGGCTTTCTTCTCGGCATGCCCGGACATCCGCGCTGAGACGACGATGGCGACAATGATCAGTGCGCCGCCAAGTAACATTTTCGGCGTCGGGTTCTCATCGAACAGCAGCCAGGCGATGGTGATGCCGTAGACCGGCTCCATGGCGAACACCACTGCCGCCGTGCGCGCCTTGATCACCGCCAGACTGGCGACGAACAGACTGTGCGCGACCCCGGTGCAGAACACCCCGAGCAGGGCGATCCACAACCAGTCCAGCGCGCGCACTGCGCTCAGTTGCGGCGCCGCGACCGGCAACAGACACAGCGCCACCACGACGTTTTGGCACAACGCCGCCTGCACTGCGGGAATCCGCCCGGAGCTGGCGCGGTTGGTCAGCGACAACAGCGAAAACAGCAGCCCCGACAACACCGACCAGAGCAGACCGATGGTCGCGCCACTGCCCAGGTCAAAGGCCGGCGTGACCAGAATCAGACCAACACTGACCAGCAGCACCAGCAGCATCTCGTTGGCGCGGATGCGTTCGCGAAAGATCAGCCCTTCGAGAATTACCGTGAAGGCCGGAAAACTGGCAAAGCCCAACGTCGCGATGGCCACGCCGGCGACTTTCACCGAGAGGAAAAAACTCACCCAGTGCCCGGCCAGCAATACGCCGCTGAGCGCGAGGCGACGCCAGTCCACGGCCTGGAGTTTTTGCCAGCCGTGCTGACTGGCGAAGCGGGCAAAGAAGGCGAGGGCGAGTACGGCGAACGCGGCGCGACCGAAGACGATCACCGCGGGCGAGGCGGCAGCGAGTTTGCCGAACACACCGGTCAGGCCAAACATCAAAGCGCCGATGTGCAGAGCGCCGAGGGCGGTACGCGGAGTCATTGCAATCCTTTATTCCAAATACGTGGGACTTTGATCGTTCCCACGCTCCGCGTGGGAATGCCTCCAGGGACGCTCTGCGTCCAGTGACGCGGAGCGTCACGGGCTGCATTCCCACGCAGGAGCGTGGGAACGATCAATCATCTACGGCAGCTATTGCATTGAACCGCGGATTGCCCGGCAAGTCTGTCGGCAGGCTAGCGACTTTTGTCGCAGGAATCGCGCCGCAACTGACGCGGAGACGCACCGAACTCACGGAGCACCGCAGCAGAAAACGCACTCTGCGAGGCATAGCCGACGCGGCTGGCGATTTCGCCGATTGGCAGCGCTGTGTCGCGCAATAATTGCACCGCCAGATGCAGGCGCCGACTGCGGATGTAATCCATCGGTGTCTGCCCGCACTCCGCCATGAAGCGTGCGTGCAACCGTGCGCTGGACAACCCGGCGACCCGCGCCAGATCGGCGACTTGCAGCGGATAGGCAGCGTATTGCTCGATGTGCGCATCCAGCGCGGCATAGGGCAGGCGGCGAGCCGCGAGTTCGGCAGGTTGCGCGTGATTCAGGCTGGCCAGCAGCAACACCGCGCCTTGCTGGGCAATCAACGGATCGGCGACCGGGCTGTTTGCCAGCCAACTGACCAACTGGCTTTGCCCCGCATCCAGCGACAACCGCCCCGGCTGATCGAGCAAGCGGCGACTGGCGTCGGCATGCTCACCCAGTGAATCCGTCAGCCACATTCCGTCGGGGACGTCGAGCACCAGACAGCGGCTGCCGCCGGGGCTGCCACAGGCGTGATGGGCGCCGGACGGAATCACCACAAAACTTTGCTGGCGCACCTGGCTGCCACAACCTTCGACCTCGAAATCCAGCGCACCGGACAGCCCGAATACCAATTGCGCGTGGTCGTGGCTGTGCACGATCAGGTCGCGAGTGTAGTGACGCAGGGTGAGGATCGGTCGCATGGCAGGCAGTCTCCGCAGTGGTCGCCAGTCTACACCGACGCCGCAAGGCTGCGTTGTCACAGGACTGACTTGCGCTTGTCATGGTCGATTCACCGGGCCGGTGCACGATGGCGAAAACATCGCAGAGGGTTGCCCATGACCAGCGCCGAGCTCGCCAGACCCAGCCGCAAGCAACGGGTGCGAACCCTGTGGATTTCCGACGTGCACCTGGGCACGCGCGATTGCCAGGCGGAACACTTGTCGAAGTTTCTCAAGGGTTACCACGCCGACAAGATCTACCTGGTCGGCGACATTATCGACGGCTGGAAACTGCGCGGCGGCATGTACTGGCCGCAGGCACACACCAACGTGATCCGCCGCTTGCTGACCATGAGCAAGCGCGGCACCGAAGTGATCTACGTCACCGGTAACCACGACGAATTCCTGCGCCGCTATTCGAAACTGATTCTGGGCAATATCCAGCTGGTCGACGAGGCGGTGCACGTCACCGCCGATGGTCGCCATCTGCTGGTGATCCATGGCGATCAGTTCGATGTGATCACCCGTTATCACCGCTGGCTGGCCTTCCTCGGCGACTCCGCCTACGAGTTCACCCTGACCCTCAATCGCTGGCTCAACCATTGGCGGGCGCGTTATGGCTATGGCTACTGGTCGTTGTCGGCGTACCTGAAACACAAGGTCAAAACCGCGGTGAGTTTCATCAGCGACTTCGAAGAAGCTATCGCCCATGAATGCGTCAAGCGCGAGTTGCATGGTGTGGTCTGCGGGCACATCCACCATGCCGAGATCCGCAAAGTCGGCGAGGTGGATTACCTCAACTGCGGCGACTGGGTGGAATCGTGCACGGCGTTGATCGAGCACTGGGACGGCACGATCGAGCTGTATCGGCTGGCGGATGCGCAGGCGCGCGAGGCGCAGCTCAAGGCTGCCAAGGTCACGGAGCTGGCATAGTTCTCGGCTGGCCGCGCTGGCCTCATCGCGAGCAGGCTCACTCCTACAATTTGAAATGCGTTCCCCTGTAGGAGTGAGCCTGCTCGCGATGAACCGCGCAGCGGTTCCCGAGTCACCATCAGGCTGGGCTGTGTTGCTCCATTGCGGCTTTGTAAATCGAGTTCTTCGGCTGCGCAAACAGCCGCTCCATCATCGGCTCGAAAAAGCTCAACGGCAGCGTGTCATACGCCGGATCGAACGCCGCCGCATCGTATTTGGCGCAGAACTCGGCGGTCGCCTGGAACTGCGGGTGCTCCTTGAATTGCTCGCGCAGGTGCCGATCCATGCCCAGGTGGTGAAAGAAGTAATAGCCCTGAAACACCCCGTGTTTCTCGACCATCCACAGATTTTCGGCGCTGACGAAGGGCTTGAGAATCGCCGCAGCAATGTCCGGGTGGTTGTACGAACCGAGGGTGTCGCCGATGTCGTGCAGCAACGCGCAGACCACATATTCCTCATCGCGGCCATCACGAAACGCACGGGTCGCGGTTTGCAGTGAATGAGTCAGTCGATCCACCGGAAACCCGCCGAAATCACCTTCAAGCAATTTCAGGTGCGTGACGATCCGCGCCGGCAGCTGTCTGGCATAGGCGCTGAAGTCGGCGGCGATGATTGCCCAATCTTCCTCGGTGCCGTCCTTCATATGAGTAAAGCGGGAAGTGGCATTCATGGGCGGACCCTCCTTCAGAACGCTACGCGACCCAGAATCATGTCGCGGTACATGACGAAGTCACCGAACAGGCTGTACAGCGGATGCTGAAAAGTCGCCGGTCGATTCTTTTCAAAGAAGAAATGCCCGACCCAGGCGAAGCTGTAGCCGGCCAGCGGCAAGGCCAGCAACAGCAGCCACGCGCCTTTGGCGATGGTCAGGGCGAGGATGAAAATCACCAGGCTGGTGCCGATGAAGTGCAGGCGCCGGCAGGTGCTGTTGCTGTGCTCGCTGAGGTAATACGGGTAGAACTCAGCGAAGCTGTTGAATTGCTTTACGTTTTCCACGACTGCGATCTCTGTGGTTATTGTTCTGGCGACGAGTTGTGCGGCGGGTAGCCTATTTGAGTCTAGAGTGATCATGGGGGTGGGCCAGTGACAATCGGCGCCACTTTAGTATCCTTCGCAAATCGGGCCGTAACATGCGGCCCATCATGTATAAGAAAAACGCCATGAGCGAACGAACGACTTCTGCAAGCTGGGCGATGGGGATTGTCAAAGCGCTGGAGATGGACGGCCTGGATTGCCGGGTTCTGTTCAAGCAACTGGGGCTCGATTACGCAGCGCTGGATGATCCGGATGCGCGTTTCACGCAAGACTCCATGACCCGGCTCTGGCAACGTGCAGTCGACTTGTCCGGTAACCCGGCGATCGGCCTGAACATGGGCAAGGTGGTCCGACCGGCCTCGTTTCATGTCGCCGGTTATGCGCTGATGTCGAGCAATACCCTGGCCGAAGGTTTTCAACGGCTGGTGCGCTATCAGCGCATCATTGCCGAAAGTGCGGACCTGAGTTTTCGTTTGCTCGATGAAGGTTACGGGCTGATTCTGACCGTGCATGGCGATCACCTGCCGCCGACCCGGCAAAGCGCCGAAGCCTCGCTGGCCTGCGCACTGGCCCTGTGCGGCTGGCTCAGCGGGCGCCCACTGCACCCGGTCAAGGTGCTGCTGCAGGGCGATCAACCCGCCGACCTCGAACCGTATAAACAAGCCTTCCACGCGCCGCTGGTGTTCGGCGCGCCGTACGACGCGCTGATTTTCAAGCGCGCCGACATGGAAGCGCCGCTGCCCACCGCCAACGAAGCAATGGCGCTGTTGCATGATCGTTTTGCCGGGGAATATCTGGCGCGGTTTTCCGAGAGCCGCGTGACGCACAAGGCACGGCAAGTGCTGTGCCGCTTGCTGCCGCAGGGCGAACCCAAGCGCGACACCGTGGCGCAGACCCTGCATCTGTCGCAGCGCACCTTGCAGCGTCGCTTGCAGGAGGAGGGCACCAGTTTTCAGCAATTACTCGACGACACGCGCCGCGAACTTGCCGAACAGTACCTGGCGCAACCGAGCATGACCTTGCTGGAAATCGCCTACCTGCTGGGCTTCGCCGACCCGAGCAATTTCTTTCGCGCCTTCCGCCGCTGGTTCGACACCACGCCCGGTGATTATCGGGCGCGGTTGCTGCAAGCGCCGAACGCGGTCAGTGACGCCAAAACGCCGGAATACACAGCACAAACACCGTAATGATCTCCAGTCGGCCGAGCAGCATGCCGGCCGACAGAATCCACTTGGCCGCATCCGGCAGGGTGGCGAAGTTGCCGGCCGGGCCGATGGTTTCGCCCAGGCCGGGGCCTACCCCGGACACGGTGCTCGCCGCGCCGGTCAGCGCAGTCATCCAGTCGACGCCGAGCAACGACAGCAGCAAGGCGATCACACAGATAGTGATGGCGAAGAAGAACGAAAAAGTCAGGATCGAGCGCACGATCTCTTCGTCGAGGCGATGACCGTTGTACTTCTGCTTGATCACCGCTCGCGGGTGAATCAACTGATTGAGGTTGGACTTGAGCAGGATATAGGCGACCTGAAAACGGAAAATCTTGATCCCGCCCGCCGTCGAGCCGGAACAGCCGCCAACAAAGCCCAGGTAGAAAAACAACATCAGCGAAAAGTTGCCCCACAGGCTGTAGTCGCCGAGGGCGAACCCGGTGGTAGTGACCACCGACGTCACGTTCAGCGCTACATGGCGCAGAGCTTCGAGCCAGTGCAGCTTGGTGGTCCACCAGTACCAGGTGCCGAGCACCAACCACGTCACCAGCAACATCGCCAGCAGCCCCTGCACTTGTTGATCGCGGATCAGCGCCTTGCGATTGCCGCGCAACGTCGCCACGTACAGGGTGAACGGCAGGCTGCCAAGGATCATCACCACGACCGCTACCCAATGCACCGCCGGCTGCGTCCATTTCGCCAGCGACTGGTCGGAGGTGGAAAAACCGCCGGTGGAAATCGCCGACATCGCGTGGTTGATCGCATCGAACGGGCTCATCCCTGCCCACCAGAACGCGAGGCTGCCGAGGATGGTAATGCCAACGTAAGCCGCCACGATCAGCCGCGCCACCATGTGCGAGCGCGGCATGACCTTTTCCGAGCGGTCTGAAGATTCGGTCTGGAACAGGCGCATGCCGCCGATGCGCAACAGCGGCAGAATCGCCACCGCCATGCCGATAAAGCCGATGCCGCCGATCCAGTGCAGCATTGAGCGCCACATCAGGATGCCCGGCGACATGGTGTCGAGGCCGTTGAGCACCGTAGAACCGGTGGCGGTAATGCCTGACATGCTCTCGAAAAACGAATCGGTGTAGCTGATGTGCTGGGTCAGCAAGAACGGCAGTGCGGCAAAAATGCACACCACCAGCCAGCTGCTGACCGTCAGCAGATACATGTCTCGCGGGCGCAGGTGAACGTGTTCCGGACGGCCGGGAATCACCAGTGCGAGGCCGGCGACGAAGGTGATCATGCTCGCCCAGAGGAAGGACGGCAGGTCGCTGGTGCGCTCGAAAATCACCAGGGTGGCCATCGGCACGACCATGGCCACAGCCAGGGTAATCAGGAAAATGCCGATGATGAAACCAATGGTCCGTAAGGTCGGCAACGCCATGAAATCCGCTCGGGCTGATGGAAGAAGGGCGCCATTCTACCTGCGGGGCAGGGCATGTAAACCGGCAGGCGCTGCACAGTTAAAGCTAGAATAGCCGCACATTTTTCAAAGGAGGTGGCCGATGCAGGCTCTCGACGCGTT
Source organism: Pseudomonas sp. R1-1 (assembly GCF_051132135.1). Classification (NCBI taxonomy): domain Bacteria; kingdom Pseudomonadati; phylum Pseudomonadota; class Gammaproteobacteria; order Pseudomonadales; family Pseudomonadaceae; genus Pseudomonas; species Pseudomonas sp. R1-1. The sequence continues at coordinate 4,544,464 of NZ_CP071663.1, read as the reverse complement.
GCTCAACCGTGTTTCCGTTCCCCGACTGGTCGAACCGGCCCCCACTGCCGAGCAGCGCGAAGCCCTGTTTGGCGCCGCCCTGCGCGCGCCGGATCACGGGCATCTGCAGCCGTATCGTTTCCTGACCGTCGAAGGCGCCGCGCGTGAGCAAATGGGCGAGTTGCTGGCCGAGGCTGCGCAAATGCAGGCAGGCGAAGTCACCGAAGCGATGATCGACAAGGCCCGCAACGGCCCGCTGCGTGCACCGCTGGTGGTGGTGGTGATTGCGAAACTGCAGGAGCACGTCAAATACCCCAAGGCCGAGCAATTGCTCGCCGCCGGGTGCGCGGCGCACGGGATTTTGCTGGCGGCGTATGCGCAGGGGATTGGTGCGGTGTGGCGGACTGGGGATCTGGCGTATTCCAGTCATGTGGCCAAAGGCTTAGGGCTGGCAGAAGGCGAAGAAGTCATCGCATTCTTGTACCTTGGCACGCCGCAGAAAGAGCCGCGTGTGGCTGAGAAAGTTGATCTGAGCGAGTTCGTCAGCGCCTGGCCTGGTAACGCCTGACATTCGCGATCAAATGTAGGAGTGAGCCTGCTCGCGATTGCGGTGTGTCGGTCAATTTTTTATCAACTGACACACCGCAATCGCGAGCAGGCTCACTCCTACAGAGTTTGTTCAGGGCTGGACGATAATCCCCGGCACCAACGGCAATTCCAGACTCGCCACAAACCCACCCTGCGGATGATTCGCCAACACCAGCGTGCCGCCATGCCGCTCCGCCGCCCGCTTGGCAATCGCCAGGCCCAACCCATGCCCCGCCGCCGTCTGCCCCGGCGCCCGGTAAAACGGCTCGCCCAACTGACTCAGATGCTCAGCCTGCACCCCCGGCCCATGGTCGCGCACGCTGATGACGATCCGCTCGCCCTGACGCGAAGCCTGCAATTCAATCGGCTGCTCCGGCGGGTTGAAGCGCTGGGCATTGCGCAGCAGATTATCCACCGCACGCTCGATCATGGTCGGCCAGCCTTTCAGATGCAGTTGCTGCTCAGCTTCGAGACGCACGGTCTGCTCCGGTGAGCCCAGTTGCGCATCCTTCTGCAAGGCGCCGAGCAGCGCATTCAGGTCCACCTCTTCCGCACTGGCGTTGTCGGCATCGACCCGCGCCAACACCAGAATCTCACTGATCAAGGCTTCGAGCCGATCACATTCGCGGGTCAGCCGTGGCCAGAGCTTTTCCCGTTCTTCAGGGCTTGCTCGTTCCGCCAATGCCAGGGCGATGCGCAGCCGTGCCAGTGGTGAACGCAGTTCGTGAGAGACATCGCGCAGCAGTTGGCGCTGGCTGCTGATCAGGCTTTGCAGGCGCGCGCCCATGCGGTTGAAGTCGGTGGCAAGGACGCCGAATTCATCGCGGCGGTTGGCCAGTTTGGCCAGGCTGTTCTGCTGATAAGTGGTTTGCCCCAGATCATGCACCGCGCCACGCAAGCGGCTGAGCGGGCGGGTGATCGAGAACGTCACCAGCAGACTGAACAGCGTCAGCACCACCAGTGCAATGCCCAGCGCACTCAGCGGCCAGAGCAGGCTTTCGCGGTGCCAGGCGTCGAGTTCCGGGTGCGGGATGCGGTAGATGAACAGGTAGGTATCACCGGTTTTTTCACTGGTGATCTCATCGGTCAGACGCCGCCACGGCAAGCGGCGGTCGTCGTTGTTCTGCCGCGCTTCGAACGCGGCGGCACGGCGTGGGAAAGTGCCGCGTACGACCGGGTCGCCGGTTTCATTGAGCACTTGAACGTCGATGTGATACTGGCGCTTGCGCTGTTCGAGGATGTTCTGCGCGGCCTCTTCGCCTTGGGCTTCGTAGGTTTGCGTCCATTCACTGGCCAGCGTATTGAGGCCGGGATGGCGGCTGAGAATCCACGCGTCCTGGTTGAGCATGTGCCCGAGCAGAATCGACAGCCCCGCGACCAGAGCAATCGCCAGCCAGAAGCTCGCGAGAATACGCCAGAACAGTGAACGCACAGAAACTCCTCAAAAACACACAAAACCCAATGTAGGAGTGAGCCTGCTCGCGATAGCGGTGTATCAGCCAATTCATACTTGTCTGATACACCGCTATCGCGAGCAGGCTCACTCCTGCATGTGGATCGTTGAAAACAGGCCCGACGGGGTCAGCCGTCGGGCCCAAGGTCAAACCATTATTGCGCCTTTTGCGCCTGCTGCGCTTTCCACGCTTTGAACTCGGCCCACTCGGCACGGCGTTCAGCGCGCTTTTTCTGGATCTCGTCGAACTGCTTCTGTTGCTCCGGCTTCAGCAGGGCGCGGACATCGGACTCGGCTTTCTTGTGGTTGGCCGCGATCTCGTCCTTCATGGCCTTCTGGTCCGCTGGCGAGAGTTTTTCCAGGTACTTGTCGACCACTTGCTTACGCTCGTGCATCTGCTCGCCCATGATCTTGCGAATCTGCTCGCGCTGTTCGCGGGACAGATCGAGCTGACTGTACGGGCCCTTGCCGTGCATGCCGCCGTGCATCTGACCGCCGTGACGCGGACCGTCAAGCGGGCCACCCATCGGACCGCCATCCTGCGGCATGGCCATGGCGACGGTTGGCAGAGCGGCAGCGAACATCAGAGCGATAAGAGTCTTGCGCATGGTGTATCTCCTTGTCTCGTTCCCGGTACGTTCCGGATGAGTGCAGATTACGCAGATCAAGGTCAGCGGCGGTCAGTACAGCGTAAAGCTTGGGTAAAGACGATTTGTCATTGAGCTGACAAACACCCATGTGAACGACCCGCGAACCAATGTGCTTCCGAAGGCTGCGATCTTTTGATTTGAGACGGGGGATGCTCCGCGTCGAATGAGTCTGCTGCCAAGCAGAGCGTGGTAACAAAGGACATCACTCGGATTGTTGAGAGGTCTTCAAAGTCAGGTAACATCTGCTCATGGTGAAATTCAAAGGAGAGAAACGATGGCAGGAAAGCCGGTCGCAAGGCTCGGAGACCCAGGGAGTCACGGCGGGAATATCAGCACTGGGTCCAGTCCAATTTTTGTTAATTCGATACCCGTAGCTTTGGTTGGAGATCTTTATTCCTGTCCAATTCACGGCAGCAATCCCATAACGACCGGCGCTCCCCATGTTTTCGGTTTGGGGAAAGATGTCGCCCATGTTGGCTCCCTGACGGCATGCGGAGCGACAATCACTGCTGGATCGCCCGACACCTTCGTCGGTGAGTCTGGTGGTGGCGCTCCCACAAGCTTCTTCTCGCAATTCTTGAAAGAAAAGACTTTCGTTGAGTTTCAGTTGCTTAACGAAAGAGATGAGCCTATCGCCAACGAGGCGTATGAATTGACGCTCCCCGATGGCACCTTGTTGACAGGCTTGCTTGACGAAAATGGCTTTGTGCATGTTGCAAATGTTCCCAGGGGAAGTTGCAGCATAAAGTTTCCGAAACTTGAAGATACGGAACATCTTTAATGGTTCAGCCCACTCAATCTACTAGCACAACACAGTCAGCAAAGAACACGGGCGTGTCAGGGAAAACAACGAAGACTAACCAGGTGGTCGTGTCTGGTGCCTATATGGAAATACTGGTGGGAGGCCCTTACACTCGCGATAAAGAAGAACATCCTTTCGGACACGCAGCTTTACATGTCGTGGTCGGTAGCAAAGATATCACTTACGACTTTGGCCGGTATGGTAAGACATGGGGTACGTTTGATAGCGAGGGTGAGGGCGTGCTGAATGTCTGGACTTCTTTCAAAGCTTATATCTCTGGTGAAAATAGCTTAGGGCGTACCACGACAGGTTTTGTTTATTTTTTGGATAACGCAAAGGCTGAGGCTGTGATCGCTCATTTCGATGCTGTTATCGCTCAGCAAAAAGAGCAGAGGAGAAAAACATCGTCGTCAGCACGTTATGTCCTTCCTTCAAACTATCACCCGACCACGTATAACTGCACAACAGTGACGATTGCAGGTGCAAAGGTTTCGGGTAAGTCAATTGTGTATAACCCTTCGAAATATAACGAAATGCGGGGTCTTTCTTTCATCGAACGGCAGGCCGCGCGTACGCAAAGTAGTCCGCAGGATGGAATCTTCATGCCTGCGGACTTACAAGCCATGCTCGAAGCGAATTCTGAGGCACCCTATGATAAGAAAAACGTTTACAAATAAGCGACTCGGTTTATGGCTGGCGGCAGCTTTATCCGTCAATGCGATTTTTTTGGCTTTTCTGATTTTTGATGATAACGCGAAGGGGCACGATATGAAGATGATAAAAACTAAGGAGCCGTTGCTGATCGAGGGCCCAAACGGCGACGAGAATTACTACGTGCTGCCGCAAGGTACTACTTTATATCACGATAAAAGCTTTCCTGAAGGGCATGATCGTTATGTGGTGTATCTCAATCATAAGGGCACGATTGCCCACGAAGAAGTACCGATGAAGCCTGAGTATGGCGGTTCTTTCATTGATCCGCTCTGGCTGGCAAATGTTGATACGGATACTTTGAAAGAAGTTTTCAAGCGTTTTCCACTTTCCAAAAAAGACATTGCCGCTGCCATTAAGGCTAACGAGATAACCAAGGACGATTTGGCCGACATTATTCGTTCGATGCCCGATTGACCACTGCAAACCCACCGACGGCTCCATTCCCATACAGAGCGTGGAAATGATCATGTCCCCCTCTGTAGGAGTGAGCGTGCTCGCGATGGCGGTGTGTCAGACAAGAATGTGTTGACTAACACACCGCCATCGCGAGCAGGCTCACTCCTACAGGGCGCAAGTCTTATAGGCTGTAGTAGTAACCCCGACTACGCAACGCAACGATCCGCGGCCGGCCGTCCGGGTGAGGGCCGATTTTCTTGCGCAAGTTGCTGACATGCATATCGAGGCTGCGGTCATACAGCGTCAGCTTGCGGCCAAGGGCGATCTGCGCCAGCTCCTGCTTGTCCAGCGGCTCGCCAGGCTGCTTAAGCAAGGCTTCGAGCAAGCGGCTTTCAGAAACGGTGAGGGTCTGTTCTTTTTCATCGATGCTGACCACACCGCGCACCGGGCTGAAACTCAGGTCGCCAAGTTCAAGCTGCGTCGACACCGCGGCCGGGTGACTGCGGCGCAACACGGCGCGCAGGCGGGCGGTCAGTTCGCGCGGATCGCAGGGCTTGGCCAGATAATCGTCGGCGCCCAGCTCCAGACCGAGGATGCGGTCCAGCGGCTCGCCGCGGGCCGAGAGCATCAGCACCGGCAGATCGGCGTGGTCGTTGCGCAATTGCTTGAGCAGTTCCAGACCGCTGCCGTCGGGCAGCATCACGTCCAGCACCACCGCCGCCGGAGCGGTTTCGGCCAAGGCCTTGCGGGCACTCTGACCATCGTGGCAGGCGCGCACCTGGAAGCCTTCCTGGCTCAACCAGCTACTCAGGAGTTCACACAACTCCTGGTCATCATCAATCAATAACAGCTCGCTCATGACTCACTCAATTTAGCCATTGCCGACGTTTTCGGCTTGCTCCACTGGCAAAGATACCGCAGAGCAGCGCCAATAGCGCTACCCCGGCGCCCGTGACGAACCACTGTTGCTGATCGGTCAGCAGACGCGGCAGCGGACTGGCCTGCGCTTCCTTGAGTTGCAGCTTCAGGCGCTGGTTCTCCTGGCGCAACCGGGCAAGCTGGGCGCTTTCACGGGTGTTGTCGGCATTTTGCAGTTGTTTGCTCAGTTCTTCTCGTTGTTGCTCGCTGGCCTTGAGGCGCTGCTGCAACTCGGTGATCTGGCTGCCGGCGCTCAGCGAAAATGGCGTGGAACTGCCGCCATCAGTGATTTCCTCACCATGGGCGGGCGCCATGATCGACAACGTGACCCACATCAGACACAACGGACCCTTGCGCATCGCGACACCTGTTTGCAATGGATATTGGGCAGGTTGTCGGCAGGCAAACGAGAATAATGAGCGATTGAGAACGCGATGAACCGACAAGGTTCACCGCGTGGGGGCAGGCTTAAGGCAGGACTTGCTTGAACGGCTTGACCACGATATTGGCGTAGACGCCGGCAGCGATGTACGGATCGGCGTCCGCCCAGGCCTGCGCGGCGCTCAGCGACTCGAATTCGGCGACGATCAGGCTGCCGGTGAAACCCGCAGCGCCCGGATCATTGCTGTCGACCGCCGGGTGCGGGCCAGCGAGCACGATGCGGCCTTCGCCCTTGAGCGCTTGCAGGCGTTCCAGATGCGCCGGGCGCGCGGCGAGGCGGGCTTCGAGCGAGTTGGCGACGTCGGTGGCAATGATGGCGTAGAGCATGTCAGTCCTCGGTTTTTGGTGTTGTGGTATCGGCGTCGTGCAGGTGACGCGACAGGTAAATGCCCTGTGCGACCAGGAACAGCACGGTCATGCCCAGGCTGCCGAACACCTTGAAGTCGACCCAGATGCTCTGGAAGGTGAAGGCGACGAACAGGTTGGCGGCGCCGCAGAACAGGAAAAACCCGATCCAGGCGATGTTCAGGCGTGTCCAGACCGGGTCCGGCAGGGTCAGCGCGTGGCCCATGATGCGTTTGATCAGCAGGCGGTCACCGATGAAGTGGCTGCCGATGAAGGCCGCAGCGAACAGCCAGTTGACCACCGGCGCCTTCCATTTCAGGAAGGTTTCGCTGTGGAAGGCCAGCGTCAGGCTGCCGAACACCAGGCAGGCGATCAGGGTCAGCCATTGGCTCTTTTCCAGCTTGCGTTGCTTGATGAACAGCGCGCCGTAGACCACCAGGGAGCTGATGATCAGCATCGCCGTGGCGCTGTAGATACCGCCTACGGTGACTTGCTGGCCAGCGATATCGACGACCCGTGGATCAAGTTTGTAAACGATGAAAAACAGCAGAAGCGGGATGAAATCGATGAATTGTTTCACAGTGAGAGCCAGAAGCTGGATGTGGCGGCATAATAACAAACATATGGGCGCGCGATAGCGCCAGCTGATTTGAGGTTACAACTCCCCGTGAATGTCGATTTGCACTGCCACAGCACGGCCTCCGATGGCGCCCTGGCGCCTGCGGTTCTGGTTGCGCGTGCGTTTGAAAACGGCGTGCAAGTCCTGGCGTTGACCGACCATGACACCCTTGAAGGCCTCGCCGAAGCGCGCACGGCCGCCACTGAGCTGGGCATGCAACTGATCAACGGCGTCGAATTGTCCTGTACCTGGGGCGGGGCGACCATTCATGTGCTGGGCTACGGTTTCGACGTCAACGCCGCGCCGTTGGTCGAAGCGATCGCCAGATTGCACGATGGTCGCTGGCTGCGGTCGGAAGAAATAAGCCGCAAACTCGCCCTCAAGGGCATGCCCGGTGCCCTCGACGGCGCCCGGCAGATCCAGCAGGAACTGGGTGACAGCGGCAACGCGCCGGCCCGTCCGCATTTCGCCGACTGGATGGTGCGCGAAGGTTACGTCAAGGATCGCGCCGAGGCATTTCGCAAATGGCTCGGCGCCGGCAAGCTCGGTGACGTCAAGCTGCACTGGCCGACACTGGAAGACACCGTCGGCACGCTGCGCGCCGCCGGTGCCTGGGTCAGCCTGGCGCACCCGTGGCACTATGATTTCACCCGCAGCAAGCGCCGCAAGCTGATTGCCGACTATATTCAAGCGGGCGGGCATGCCATTGAAGTGGTCAATGGCTATCAGCCTGCGGAACAGGTGGGCAGCCTGGCGATCCTTGCCCGTGAGTTCGGTCTGCTGGTCAGCGCCGGCAGTGACTTCCATGGCCCTGGCGGCTGGTCCGAGATCGGCCAGTACCGGCCGGTTCCCGAGGACCTTCCACCCCTGTGGTGTCGGTTCAAACATGACCCAGTTATTGCCGCCGTCTGAACAGGTAGAGAATGTGAGTCAATTTTTCCAGATACATCCGGAAAACCCGCAAGCGCGCCTGATCAAACAGGCGGTCGAGATCATCCGCAAGGGCGGGGTGGTGATCTATCCCACGGACTCCTCCTACGCGATCGGTTGCCAGATCGGTGACAAGACCGCCATCGAGCGCGTGCGCCGGTTGCGTCAGCTCGACGAGAAACACAACTTCGCGCTGATCTGCAGCGACCTGTCGCAATTGGGCAACTACGCCAAGATCGACACCGGCACGTTCCGGATCCTCAAGGCGCATCTGCCGGGCCCGTACACCTTCATTCTCAACGCCACCCGCGAAGTGCCGCGCCTGTTGCTGCACCCGAAAAAGCGCACCATTGGCCTGCGCGTACCGAGCCATCCGATCGCGCTGGCGCTGCTGGCCGAACTCGGCGAGCCGCTGATGAGCGTGACGCTGATCATGCCCGGCGATGAAGACCCGCTCAGCGATCCGTACGAAATGCGCCAGTTGCTCGAGCATCAGGTCGATTTGATCATCGACGGCGGTTTCGGCGGCATCAAGGCGTCCACGGTGATTGACCTGACCGGCGACGACCCGGAAGTGGTCCGCGTCGGTTGCGGCGACCCGACGCCGTTCATGGTCGAGGCCTGAATGTCCGCAGTGGAAACCGTCGTCGATCCCCAGGCCGGCGCCCAGCAGGAACTGCCGTTTGCCATGGTCTATGGCCAGGCAGTCATGGAAATGCCGCTGGATCTGTACATTCCGCCGGATGCGCTGGAAGTCTTCCTCGAAGCTTTCGAAGGCCCACTCGACCTGCTGCTGTACCTGATCCGCAAACAGAACATCAACATCCTCGACATCCCGGTGGCGGAAATCACCCGCCAGTACATGGGTTATGTCGAGCTGATGCAGTCGGTGCGTCTGGAACTGGCCGCCGAGTATCTGGTGATGGCGGCGATGCTCGCCGAGATCAAATCGCGCATGCTTCTGCCGCGCGCCGAAACCGTCGAAGACGAAGAGGACGACCCGCGCGCCGAACTGATTCGTCGCTTGCAGGAGTACGAACGCTTCAAGGCCGCTGCCGAAGGCATCGATGGCCTGAGCCGGGTCGGTCGCGATGTGATCGTGCCCAAGCTGGATGCCCCGGAAGCGCGGGCGCGCAAGCTGTTGCCCGACGTGGCGCTGGAAGAGATTTTGATGTGCATGGCCGAAGTGTTGCGCCGTGGCGACATGTTTGAAAGTCACCAGGTCAGCCGCGAAGCGCTGTCCACCCGCGAGCGCATGAGCGATGTGCTGGAGCGGCTCAAGGGCGGTGGTTTCGTGCCGTTCGTCGAGCTGTTTACCGCCGAAGAGGGTCGCCTCGGTGTGGTGGTGACCTTTATGGCGATCCTTGAACTGGTCAAGGAATCCTTGGTCGAGCTGGTGCAGAATGAGCCGTTCGCCGCGATCCACGTGCGAGCCCGAGCCGAATAACGAGTCCTTGTATGAACCTGACTGAACCCCGTGAGCTGGCGCCCCTGCTTGAAGCCTTTCTGTTGGCCTCGGGAAAACCGCAATCGCTTGAGCGCCTGTATGAACTGTTCGAAGAAGGCGAGCGGCCGGAGCCGGCGGTCTTCAAGAAAGCCCTGACTTTGCTGGGCAAGTCCTGCGAGGGCCGCGCCTTCGAACTCAAGGAAGTCTCGTCGGGTTACCGCTTGCAAATCCGCGAAAAATTCTCGCCGTGGGTTGGCCGACTCTGGGAAGAGCGCCCGCAGCGTTATTCGCGCGCCTTGCTCGAAACCATCGCGTTGATCGCCTATCGCCAGCCGATTACCCGTGGCGAGATCGAAGACGTGCGTGGTGTGGCGGTCAACAGCAACATCACCAAGACCTTGCTCGAGCGTGAGTGGATCCGCGTAGTCGGCTACCGCGACGTGCCGGGCAAGCCCGCGATGTTCGCCACCACCAAGGCGTTTCTCGATCACTTCAACCTGAAGAACCTCGAAGACCTACCGCCGCTGGCCGAACTGCGCGAGATGGAGGCCGAACCAGTCCTCGATTTCGACGACGCGCCGGTGCCGCAGAGTCTGCAGGAACTGGCCGATGCCAGTGCTGAACCGGAGGAGGAGAAGGAAGAAACCAGTTTCCACAGCCTGCTGCTGGAGCTGGACAGCATGGAGGAGGGGATCAAGACCGACTTCGATGATTTGCTGCGCGATGGGGCTGATGTTGACACATCGATCAGCGAGCCCGAGCTGAGCGAGCCGACCTTTGACGTTGAACCAGAAGCCGAGCTTGAAGCCGAAGCTGAAGACGACGTTCTGGGTGTTGCCGAAGCCCGTGAGAAACTCTTGGCCGCCGTCGCCGCCCTCGAACCGCCGGAGCCCGAGCTCAGCGAAGAAGAAGCCGAAGCCCGCGCACTGGCCGAAGCCATCGAGGCCGAACGGCGCGAGTTCGAGGACTGAGCCCATTTAAAGAACACCGCCGTCCCCTGTAGGAGTGAGCCTGCTCGCGATAGCGGTGTGTCAGTCGACATCTCCTTGTCAGACACACCGCTATCGCGAGCAGGCTCACTCCTACAAGGGATTTGTGTGTTTCTGGAGACAGCGATGAGTTCCACCAAAGACCCCTGCATCAGCCTCTGCAAATTCTCCGACGACATCTGCCTCGGCTGCGGCCGCAGCAAGCGCGAAATCAAGGCCTGGAAGAAACTCGACAAGGACGACAAGCGCACCGTGCTCGCCGAAGCCGCGTTGCGCCTGATCAAACTGCGCGGTGCCGGTCGGCGGAAAAACAAATAACCTGCGCTCGATCAGCTAGTCTCTGATGCGCAATCCCGTACATCCGCGTATGATTCGCGACCCTTCGCCGATCCCTTCGGCCCGAAGACCAGATTCCAATGCTTCAGGCGCCGCCTGAACAGACCACACCGGGAGGTGCCCAGATGAGTGACATCAATCAGAAAGACGACCAGGAAATCGGCCCGGCAGGCGAAAAGCTGCAGAAAGTCCTCGCCCGTATCGGCGTAGGCTCGCGCCGTGACGTCGAATCCTGGATCAGCCAGGGCCGCATCAAGGTCAATGGCAAAGACGCCACCCTCGGCCTGCGCGTCGACATGCACGACGCCATCACCATCGATGGCAAGGTGATCAAGCGCGAAGAAGCCGCCGAGTCGGTCCGCCGCGTGATCATGTACAACAAGCCCGATGGCGAAATCTGCACCCGTGACGACCCGGAAGGCCGTCCGACCGTGTTCGACAAGCTGCCGCGTCCGAAAGAAGGCCGCTGGATCAACATCGGTCGTCTCGACATCAACACCACCGGTCTGCTGATGTTCACCACCGACGGTGAACTGGCCAACCGCCTGATGCACCCGTCCTACGAGATGGACCGTGAATACGCCGTGCGTGTACGCGGTGAAGTCGACGACGAGATGATCGAGCGTCTGAAAGCCGGCGTGGTGCTGGAAGATGGCCCGGCGCGTTTCACCGACATTCAACAGGCCCCGGGCGGCGAAGGTTTCAACCACTGGTACCACTGCGTGGTCATGGAAGGGCGCAACCGTGAAGTGCGCCGACTGTGGGAATCGCAGGGTCTGGTGGTCAGCCGCCTGAAGCGCGTGCGTTTCGGTCCGGTGTTCCTCAATTCCGACCTGCCGATGGGCCGCTGGCGCGAAATGAGCCAGTACGAAGTCGACGTGCTCAGCGCTGAAGTCGGCCTGACGCCGGTGGCGATGCCGCAGTTGAACGCCAAGAGCAAGGACAAACTGGAACGCATGCAGCGCAAATCGTCGCGGCCGATGGCCAAGACCGAGCGCGTGCGCACCCTGCGTCCTGCCGCTGGCGCACCTACCGCGCCGCGCCCAAGCCGTGAGCCGCAGATCGAAGGCGAGCGCCCGGGTCGCAAGCCGGTCGCCCGTGACGGCGAGCGCGCTCCGCGTCCAGCCAACGGCCGTACCGAGCGTGGCGAAGGTCGTGCACCGGCCGGTCGAGGCACGCCAGTGGCGGATCGTCCGGCGGACGCCACCAACAAGCGCCCGGCCAAACCGGCGCCGAAGCGTCCGGGGATCAAACTGGTCGACGGCGACAAGCCCTCGGGCAAGCGCCGCGGCGCACCGGCAGGTTCGGGTCAGCGTCCGGGGTTTGGACGCAAGAAGCCGGAGTAATCGGGTTTAGTGCCGAATGAAAAAACGCCAACCGCAGGGTTGGCGTTTTTTTTCATCTGGCGAAAGTGTGCGGTGGCTGGGAAATAGCTATCGCGAGCAGGCTCACTCCTACAATTTGAAATGCGTTCCCCTGTAGGAGTGAGCCTGCTCGCGATGGCGCCAGTGGCCTCACACAAACCCAGGATCAGAAGACAAATCGCCCATCGAATACTGGTTTGTCATCCAGCGCCAACACCCCGCCGGAGAAAATCAGGTCCAGGTGATGACTGCCCTTGGCTCCACCACCCAGCCCAAGGTGCAACCCACAATGCCGCTCTTCGAACCCGGCATTGCGCGCGTACAAATCCTTCACACCTTCGTTGGTGCCAATCCCCAGTTCTTCGATGCGTCGGTTCGACGGGTTGGCGTCGAGGTATTTGTTGAAATCATGCTCCAGCCCCGGCACGTCGGTGGCGATGCGGCTGATGGTCGAGTTCTCTATCCACAATTCCAGCGGCGATTCCAGTACGCCGTACTTGCGCGCAAACGGAATGGTGCTGAGAAAGGTGCCCTTGAATTTCACGTGGCCGTTGATGGCTTCGCTGTGCGTGGCGATTTCACCGGGAGCCAGGTCGAAGTTGCCGACACCGTTGATGTCGGTCCATTTCTTGATGCTGCTCAGCGGGGTTTCGAACCATGAGCCGTCATCGTCCTTGAAGCTCAACGTGGTCGCCTGGGACATTCGCTGGATCAAATGACTGTTGAGGCCGGCGATGCGCTGCGGGGTGACGCTGAAGGTGTCGTAGAAATAATCGCCGTAATCCTTGAACAGCAGCGACTTCTTCCAGTTTTCCGCCATCACCGCTTGCAGCGCGCGGACAAATTCCGGGCCGTCGGGGCGCGGGTTGGGCAAAGTCGAAGAGTCATAGAAGAAAATGTACAGATCGCTGTCGGCAATCGCCTCGGCCAGCGCTGCGGTGCTTTCCAGATCCAGGCGGCAGGCGCTGAAACGAAAACGTGGATGTTCGCCGGCCTGTTCGGCGATGGCGCCGGTCAGGGCTTGGTAATCGGCGGTGTGGCCGAGCAATACCTTCGCCGAATCGAGGCCGGCAAGGGCAGGGTGGTGTTCGAGGTAGTAAAGGAAATGCGAGATGGCGCGGGGCTTATCCATGAGTCCTCCCTGACTGACCGGGAAATGAAGCGGCAGGCACGACCGGCCGGACCGTGCCTGCCCGGGATGTCTTACAGAGGCCACATCGCCGTGCCGAACGGCACGACCGCGTCGGCTTGCATCATTTCCACGGCGGCCTCATGGGTCGGTGCTTCAAACCATTCGTCCAGTTGCAGTTCGGTATCCAAGTCTTTTTCCAGTGCTTGCATGGTCGATCTCCTAGATGACTTTCACGGTTTATGACTGGCCGGTCGAGGTGGCCGACGAGTCGTGAGAAACCTAGTTCAGCTAATTTTGTAATGCAAAAAATTATCCATTTAATTTTTAAATAGACTTTTTGTTCTGTTTTTAACGGCGGTTTTTCTTATTTGAAAACAAAAAACTAGCCTGCGTATTTCAATAGCAAGCTAGCTACCGTCAATTTGCAGACGTCTGACAGAATGTTCTGGAATGGAAACTTTACGTTACGCATTGTCAGAAAATATTTACGAAAATCCGCACCAGGTCGCCTGAATGGCGAGCAAGCGAAGCGCTGTAAGGAAAACCTGCCGAACGCCGGCCTGCCGGGTGCCGCGCGAGGCTCTGGCGCGCTTGTTTCAGCGGCGTTTGCAAGGTGATATGCGGCCCATGCCTGTCGTGCAGGCGCATAACAAGAAGGAGGCGCAATGAACGCCGTGACTGATCTCCACCTCACTCCGTGGGACGGTTTTTTCCTCGTCCTCGCCGATGGTCTGCAAAGGCCTGACTCATTTTTTGCAGCCGCCCGAACCTCTCGGGGCGGACACACGCAATCCCGGCAACCGACACGCTGATCCAGCGGAGTCTGGCAGCAGGGGGTTAGCGGTGTACAATGCGCCGCGTTTTAACTGTGACCCTCTGCGTAATCGCGCAAATCTCAAGGCTACCCGCCTTGTTCACTCCGTCGCGCCACAAGCGTGCCGGGTTCGATTTCGTCACAGATAAAAACAAGCAGGTGACGCATGACCGTTGTAAACAAGCTGAACTCCTGGTGCCTGCGCTGGGGTTTGATCGGGGCTGCCTGAAATCGCAACCTTGCAGCAACGTCTACTGCACACCATCAAACCTTGCGTGAGACCTTTTTCATGAGTGGACAACCCTCGCAGTCAGGCGAGCTGAAACGCGGCCTGAAAAATCGCCACATTCAACTGATCGCTCTCGGTGGCGCGATCGGTACCGGATTGTTCCTCGGCTCGGCCGGGGTGCTCAAATCCGCTGGCCCGTCGATGATCCTCGGCTACGCCATCTGCGGCTTTATCGCCTTCATGATCATGCGCCAACTGGGCGAGATGATCGTTGAAGAGCCGGTGGCCGGTTCCTTCAGCCATTTTGCGCACAAATACTGGGGCGGCTTCGCGGGTTTCCTGTCGGGCTGGAACTGCTGGATTCTGTACATTCTGGTGGGCATGTCCGAGCTGACCGCCGTCGGCAAGTACATTCATTACTGGGCGCCGGACATCCCGACCTGGGTCTCGGCGGCGGCATTCTTCGTGCTGATCAACGCGATCAACCTGGCCAACGTCAAAGTCTTCGGTGAAGCCGAATTCTGGTTTGCGATCATCAAAGTCGTGGCCATCGTCGGCATGATTGCCCTGGGCAGCTACCTGCTGGTCAGCGGCAACGGCGGCCCGCAAGCTTCGGTCAGCAACCTGTGGTCTCACGGCGGATTCTTCCCCAATGGCGTCAGCGGTCTGGTGATGGCCATGGCGATCATCATGTTCTCCTTCGGCGGTCTGGAAATGCTCGGTTTCACCGCAGCCGAAGCCGACAAGCCGAAAACCGTGATCCCGAAAGCGATCAATCAGGTGATCTACCGCATCCTGATTTTCTACATCGGCGCGCTGGTAATCCTTCTGTCGCTGACACCGTGGGACAGCCTGCTGGAAACCCTCAATGCTTCCGGCGATTCGTACAGCGGCAGCCCGTTCGTGCAGGTGTTCTCGATGCTCGGCAGCAACACCGCCGCGCACATCCTAAACTTCGTCGTGCTGACCGCAGCGCTGTCGGTGTACAACAGCGGCACCTACTGCAACAGCCGCATGCTGCTGGGCATGGCCGAGCAGGGCGATGCGCCGAAAGGCCTGGCGAAGATCGACAAGCGCGGCGTGCCGGTGCGTTCGATTCTGGCTTCGGCGGCGGTGACCCTGGTCGCGGTGCTGCTCAACTATCTGATCCCGCAACATGCGCTGGAGCTGCTGATGTCGCTGGTGGTTGCGACGCTGGTGATCAACTGGGCGATGATCAGCTACTCGCACTTCAAGTTCCGCCAGCATATGAACCAGACCAGACAGACGCCGCTGTTCAAGGCGTTGTGGTACCCGTACGGCAACTTCGTCTGCCTGGCGTTCGTGGTGTTCATCCTCGGCGTGATGTTGCTGATCCCGGGCATTCAGATCTCGGTGTACGCGATTCCGGTGTGGGTGGTGTTCATGTGGGTCTGCTACCTGATCAAGAACAAGCGCAGTGCGCAGCAGGCGGTCCCGGTGATCGCCAAGTAACCGCATGAGCAGAAACGACAAACCCGGCCAGAGTGCCGGGTTTGTTGTTTCTGAAATGGAGAAATTGGCCCTGCACTGAACCCGGTGGGAGCTAGCCTGCTAGCGATGGCGTCAGTTCAGTTATTTCGTTGGTGGCTGACACTCCGCTATCGCTAGCAGGCTAGCTCCCACAGTTTTGATCTCCAACAGGCTGAAGTGCTGTTTCGGGTTATCCTGCACCCTCTGAATACGGACGCTTTTCCATGCTGGTGATTTCCAACAACGTGCATCTGCCCGATGCCGAGATCGAGCTGACCGCCATCCGCGCGCAAGGCGCCGGTGGGCAGAACGTCAACAAGGTGTCGAGCGCCGTGCACCTGCGCTTCGACATTCCCAACTCATCGCTGCCCGAGTTCTACAAGGAACGGCTGCTGGCGCTGCGTGACAGTCGCATTACCAGCGACGGTGTGTTGATCATCAAGGCTCAGCAATACCGCACCCAGGAAGCCAACCGTGCCGATGCGCTGGAGCGGCTGGTCGAGCTGATTCTCAGCGCGATCAAAGTGGAAAAGAAACGTCGCCCGACCAAGCCGACCCTCGGCTCGAAGAAGCGCCGGCTCGAATCCAAGTCCAAGCGTGGCGACATCAAGGCCGGGCGCGGCAAGATCGACTTCTAGTCCTGGCGGTACTTCGCGGTGTGCTTGTACAGATAGACGCTCAGGCCGAGCCCGCTCAGCGCCGCGAGCGCAGCAAACAGAAAGATCGAGGCAAAACCGAAGCCCGCGGCAATCGCCCCTGCCAATGGCCCGGTGATGCCCAGCGACAAGTCGATGAACAGCGAGTAAGCGCCGACTGCCGCACCACGGCTTGAGGCCGGCACCAGATTCACTGCCTCGACGCCCAGCGCCGGGAAAACCAAGGAGAAGCCAAACCCGCTCAACGCCGCACCCGCCAGCGCCCAGTGTGCATCCGGTGCGATCCACAGCAGCAGCAACCCGAGGGTTTCCACCGACAGGCAGGCAATCGCCACGCGGAAGCCGCCGAGGCGGTTGATCAGGTTGCCGAACAGCAGCCGCGCGCCAATGAAGCTGGCGCCGAACAGGCTCAGGCACAGCACCGCGTTTTCCCAGTGCTGCGTCGCGTAATACAGGGTAATGAACGTGGCGATGGTGCCGAAACCGATCGAGCCCAGCGCCAGGCCGCAGCCATGGGGGAAGACTTTGCCCAGCACATGGATGAACGGCAGGCGCTCACCGGCAACAATCGGCGCGGCGGTTTTTGGCCACGCCAGCGCCAGGCCGAGCAGGGCCAGCATGATGATGCTGACGCCCATGCTCCACAGGCCCAACCGGCCCACCAGCCAGACGCCGAACGGTGCACCGATCGCCAGCGCGCCGTAACTGGCGATGCCGTTCCAGGAGATCACCTTGGCGGTATTGGCCGCACCGACGCGGCCGATGCCCCAACCAATCGAGCCGGAGCCGACCAGACTCTCGGCGCTGCCCAATACCAGACGGCCGATCAACAGACTGATCAGGCTGAACAGTGGCAGACTTTGCATCCAGGCCGAAAGCAGCATGAACACACCGCTCGAGCCGCAGCCGGCCAGACCGATCATCACCGCGCGTTTGCTGCCCTGGTTATCGATGATCTTGCCGGCATAGGGGCGGCTGAGCAGGGTGGCGAGGTATTGCACGCTGATCACCAGCCCGGCGATCACCGCGCCAAAACCGAGGTCGCTGTGCACGTAACCGGGCAACACCGCCAAGGGGATGCCGATGTTCAGGTAACCGATAAAGGTGAAAAGGACGATGGAAACGACTTGCAGCGTAACCGCCAGTGGGCGCTGGGGCTCGGGTATAGAGGACGACATGGGTAACGATCCACGGGAGCAGCAGATTAGATAGGCTGCTCATGATACCGGCGTGAACCGATCAGAGGCGGGGAAAAGTAAAACTATTTGCCGGGCGGCGCGATCAGGGCTTGGCCGGAGCGACCAATTGCGTGGTGACCAACGCGGCGAGGGCGTTTTCTTCGCTGCCGAAACGTGCGAGCAGGGCAGCCTGTTTCTTCGGGGAGAGGCGGTTCCAGATGTCGATCATTTTCTCGGTCGCACCGATCAGGACGGCGGCTTGGCTTTCGGAGAATTCGTCGGTCATGGCGGGCTCGGGTTTCAGGCAGTGTGGAAAGCGCATGTTAGCGCTTTCCACACGGTCTGTACGGCGGGTCTTACGCTTCGCTGTCGGCTTTGCGGCTGTCAGCGGCTTCTTGCGGCTCGGGCTTTTCGGCACCGGCGTGTTGCGGGGTCGTCTGCTCAGGTACGTGCAGGCTTGGGAAGGGGAGATTGGGAATCTCGTGCATGGTTGCGCTCCTCGCTAAGTCTGTTGATAGATCAGGTGCTCCGCGCTTTTACAAAGCCTGCGCAGGATACAGCAGGAAAAATGACAATCAGACTTTTAATTCAAATTAATGCGACAGATGGCCGCAGGGGCGAGAGGTCAACACAAAACAATGTAGGAGTGAGCCTGCTCGCGATCGCGGTGTGTTGATCGTTCCCACGCTCCGCGTGGGAATGCAGCCCGGGACGCTCTGCGTCCCTTTCAAAGCCGAACGCGGAGCGTCCGAGGAGGCGTTCCCACGCATAACGTGGGAACGCTCAGTCAGCGGAGTTATTTGCAGGCGTCAGCGATGGCGTCGGCCAGCAAGGCGAGGCGAGTGGCGTCGATGCCGGCGACGTTGGCCCGGCCGGAACTGACCATGTACACGCTGTGCCGCTCGCGCAGATGCTTGACCTGCTCTGGCGACAGCCCTGTGTAGGAGAACATCCCGCGCTGCACGCCAATATGCGCGAAGCGTTCGCGCAAACCGTGCGGTTCCAGCGCTTCGACCAGGCCGCTGCGCAGTTGCGCGATGCGCAGGCGCATGGCTTCCACCTCATCGGCCCAACGGGCTTTCAGCTCCGGATCGGCAAGAATGGTGGCCACCACCGCAGCGCCATGATCCGGCGGTGTCGACCACAGGTTGCGGGCGATGTTGGCCAATTGGCTGCGGATGTCGACGAGCTTGTCAGCAGTCTTCGCGCAGACGATCAGTGCACCGGTACGGTCGCGGTACAGACCGAAGTTTTTCGAGCAGGAACTGGTGATCAGCAGCTCGGGCACGTGCGCCGCGAACAACCGCGTCGACCACGCGTCCTGTTCCAGACCATCGCCAAAGCCCTGGTAAGCGAAGTCGATCAGCGGCAGCAGATCGCGGCTGCGCACGACTTCGAGCACGCGCTGCCAGTCGTCATGGCTGAGGTCGAATCCGGTCGGGTTGTGGCAGCAGGCGTGCAGCAGCACCACATCACCCTTTGGCGCTTCCTTGAGTACGGCGAGCATCGCTTCGACGTCGAGGCGGTTGTCGCTGCCCACGTACGGGTAGTGACTGACCTTGACCCCGGCCGCGGCGAAAATGGTTTCGTGAATCGGCCAGGTCGGGTTGCTCAGCCACACGCCTTTGCCCGGCAGGCACTGGGCGATGAAATCGGCCGCCAGACGCAAGGCACCGGTGCCGCCCGGCGTCTGGGTCGCGCCGGCACGTTGTTCGGCAATCAGCTTGGAGTCGGCGCCGAGCACCAGCTCATTGATGACCTTGCCGAACAGCGGATTGCCGTGGCCACCGATGTAGGTCTTGGTGTCCTGGCTTTCGACCAGCCGCGCTTCGGCAATTTTCACCGCCTCGGGAATCGGCGTCAGGCCCTGGGCGTCCTTGTAGACGCCAACGCCGAGGTCGAACTTGCGCGGATTACTGTCCTGCGCGTAAGCCTCCATCAAGCCGAGGATCGGGTCGCCGGGCACCCGGCCGATGGCGTCGAAGTGCATTACTTGCGTCCTTCTGCGGTCTTGGCCACTTCGTCAGTGCGCGCGGCCATGATGAAGTCGTTGCGGTGCAGGCCTTTGATCGAGTGGCTCCACCAGGTCACGGTGACTTTGCCCCACTCGGTCAGCAGGCCCGGGTGGTGACCTTCGGCCTCGGAGATCTCGCCGACTGCATTGGTGAACGCCAGCGCGTGCTTGAAGTTCTTGAACAGGAAGACTTTCTCCAACTGCATGATGCCGTCGCGGACTTCGATGTTCCAGTCAGGGATCTGCTTGATCAGGATCGGCAGTTCTTCGTCGCTGACTTGTGGCGCATCGGCGCGGCAGGCTTCGCAGTGGGCTTGGTTCAAAGTGGACATGGTCGGTTCCTGAAATCGAGTGTGTTTTTTATTCAAGGGTGTGCGCCCGTCGGTACCGTCACGCTAAACCAAAGTGGCGGCGACGGACAGGCGCAATTGTCAGCAAAAGTCGCGGTTCAGGCGGCTTTGGGTTTCGGCGGAAATTTTGGCGCGTGCAAGCCCAGCTGCATGCCCTGACGCACCATGGCCATGATGTCTTCGTGAGCGACGTCGAACAGACGCTTGAGGTTGGGCAGGACGAAATACAGGGGTTGCAGGATGTCGATACGGTAAGGCGTGCGCATCGCTTCGAGCGGATCGAAGGCTTGATGCTCAGGTTCGTCTGACAGGCAGTAAACGGTTTCTTTTGGCGAGGACAGAATGCCGCCACCGTAGATGCGTTTGCCTTGCGGGGTGTCGACCAGACCGAATTCGATGGTCATCCAGTACAGGCGCGCCAGATACACGCGTTCTTCCTTGGTCGCTTGCAGGCCGAGCTTGCCGTAGGTGTGGGTGAACTCTGCGAAGTACGGGTTGGTCAGCAGCGGGCAGTGCCCGAAGATCTCGTGAAAAATATCCGGCTCTTGCAAGTAATCCAGTTCTTCGCGGGTACGAATAAACGTCGCGACGGGAAACTGCTTGCTGGCGAGCAGTTCAAAAAATGTCTGGAAGGGGATCAGCGCCGGCACGCGCGCAACCTGCCAGCCGGTGGTCTCGCCGAGCACCTTGTTGATTTCGCCGAGTTGCGGAATGCGGTCGTGGGGCAGACCGAGTTTTTCGATACCGTCCAGGTATTCCTGGCAAGCACGCCCTTCGATCACTTTCAATTGACGAGTGATCAGCGTGTTCCACACCGCATGTTCTTCGGCGGGGTAGTCGATAAAACCTTGCGCATCGGGCTCGCGAGCCACGTATTGCGTCTGCTTCATGCTGCTCTCCTGCTAGGGGAATTCGTTTTTGTTATGTCCAGCGATGAACAGAGGATTACCCGAGAATGCGTGGATGTGCAGTCGGTTGATGCGCCTGTGCGTAGGATATTTCTCTTCAGTTCGTAAAATAATCGTTACGCTTTGCCAGATAAGTCGCATCTGCGGCGATTGGTGGGTTTGAAAAGGGCGGTGGCTGTCACATAATCTTGACAACAAATTGCTCGCCTCGACATAAAGTCGTGCGCTGTTCCCCTGTAGGAGTGAGCCTGCTCGCGATAGCGGTGTGTCAGACAGCACTGATCTGAATGACACACCGCTATCGCGAGCAGGCTCACTCCTACAGGTTTCTCTTCGTTCAACCGGGCCTCTTTTTATGCGCATCAAAGTCCACTGCCAGAACCGCATCGGCATCCTGCGCGACATTCTCAACCTGCTCGTGGCCTACGGTATCAACGTCGCGCGCGGCGAGGTCGGTGGCGAGCACGGCAATGCGATCTATCTGCACTGCCCGAACCTGATCAACATCCAGTTCCAGGCCCTGCGGCCGAAGTTCGAGGCGATTGGCGGGGTGTTTGGGGTCAAGCGGGTAGGGCTGATGCCCAGCGAACGCCGGCATATGGAATTGAACGCGTTGCTCGGGGCGCTGGAGTTTCCGGTGCTGTCGATCGACATGGGCGGCTCGATCGTCGCGGCCAACCGGGCGGCGGCGCAGTTGCTCGGCGTGCGCGTGGATGAGGTGCCGGGCATTCCGCTGTCGCGTTACGCCGAAGATTTCGACTTGCCGGAACTGGTGCGTGCCAACAAATCGCGGATCAATGGCCTGCGGGTCAAGGTCAAGGGCGACGTCTTTCTCGCCGATATTGCGCCGCTGCAATCGGAGCATGACGACAGCGAAGCCATGGCCGGCGCGGTACTGACGTTGCATCGCGCTGACCGCGTCGGTGAGCGCATCTATAACGTGCGCAAGCAGGAACTGCGCGGCTTCGACAGCATCTTCCAGAGCTCGAAAGTCATGGCGGCCGTGGTCCGTGAAGCGCGGCGTATGGCGCCTCTGGATGCACCACTATTAATAGAAGGCGAAACCGGCACCGGCAAGGAGTTGCTTGCGCGCGCTTGCCACCTCGCCAGTCCGCGCGGGCAGTCGCCGTTGATGGCGCTCAACTGCGCCGGACTGCCGGAGTCGATGGCCGAGACCGAGCTGTTCGGCTACGGCCCCGGCGCGTTCGAAGGCGCGCGCGCCGAAGGCAAACTCGGCCTGCTCGAGCTGACCGCCGGCGGCACGCTGTTTCTCGACGGCGTCGGCGAAATGAGCCCGCGCTTGCAGGTCAAACTGCTGCGCTTTTTGCAGGATGGCTGCTTTCGCCGGGTCGGCAGCGACGAGGAGGTTTATCTGGATGTGCGGGTGATCTGCGCGACGCAGGTGGACTTGTCCGAATTGTGCGCACGCGGCGAATTTCGCCAGGATCTCTATCACCGCTTGAACGTGCTGTCGCTGCACATCCCGCCGCTGCGTGAATGCCTCGATGGCCTGACGCCGCTGGTCGAACATTTCCTCGATCAGGCCAGCCGGCAGATCGGCTGCGCGCTGCCGAAACTGGCGCCGGCGGCGATGGACCGGCTCAGCCATTACCACTGGCCGGGCAACGTGCGGCAACTGGAGAACGTGCTGTTTCAAGCGGTCTCGTTGTGCGATGGCGGCACGGTCAAGGCCGAACACATTCGCCTGCCGGATTATGGCGTGCGTCAGCCGCTTGGCGATTTTTCCCTCGATGGGAATCTCGACGAGATCGTCGGGCGCTTTGAAAAAGCGGTGCTGGAGCGTCTGTACTCCGAGCACCCGAGCAGTCGGCAACTGGGCAAGCGCCTGGGGGTTTCGCACACCACGATTGCCAACAAGTTGCGTGAGTACGAAGTCGGCAAGTCCGAGTCATAGCCGGAAGTTGCATTGGCTGTAATGGCCTCATCGCGAGCAGGCTCACTCCTACAGTAAATCGGGTTTCATCTGACGGAACGCGGTCAACTGTAGGAGTGAGCCTGCTCGCGATGAGGGTGGCCGCCGTTGCCTGATGCCAAAGGTTGCCACCCACCGGCATAACACCGCCGGTTTTTCGTCTTCGATACACTTCAAATTTTCCCTGCAAAACCCTCAAGCCCTTTGTTTACCGGGCCTTTGGCCGCGCTGAAAAAGTTGGTCTGCTAATTGCTTATGGCTCAGCAGTACAGCGGTGGGCGGCAAACGTCCGGCATGCAGAGGAAAGAGTGTGGACAAGTACCTTTATGTGGCAATGACCGGCGCCAGCCAGAACGCACTGGCGCAGCGGGCGCATGCCAACAACCTGGCGAACATCTCCACCAACGGTTTTCAGCGCGACCTGGAACAGGCGCGTTCGATGCCGGTGTTCGGTGACAGCTTTCCGGCGCGTGCGTTTGCCATGAGCGAACGGCCCGCCACCGACTTCACCCCGGGCTCGCTGGTGCAGACCGGCCGTGACCTCGACGTCGCCGTGAGCGGCAATGGCTGGATCGCCGTGCAGAACCCCAACGGCGGCGAAAGCTACGTGCGCACCGGCAGCCTCAACGTCGATGCCCTCGGCGTGTTGCGTGCCGGCAACGGCATGCCGGTGATGGGCAATGGCGGTCCGATCGCCGTACCGCCCGAGCAGCAGATCGAAGTCGGCGAAGACGGCACCATCAGTATTCGGGCGATGGGCGAGGGCCCACGGGTCATGGCCGAAGTCGACCGCATCAAGCTGGTCAACCCCGACATCAAGAACATGAACAAAGGCCTCGACGGCTCGATTTACACCAGGGACGGCCAACCGGCGCCGGCCGATGCCAACGTCAAACTGGTCTCGGGTTTCCTTGAGTCGAGCAACGTCAACGCCGTTGAAGAGATGACCTCGGTGCTGGCCCTGGCCAAGCAGTTCGAGTTGCACGTCAAGATGATGAACACCGCCAAAGACGACGACCAAGCCATGGCTCGGGTCTTGCAGATCAGCTAATTATCAGAACGTCGCGCCGTAAAACAGGCGCACGAGGAGAATCGAATGCTTCCGGCTCTATGGGTTGCCAAAACCGGTCTGTCCGCCCAGGACACCAACCTGACCACCATTTCCAACAACCTGGCGAACGTTTCGACCACGGGCTTCAAACGTGATCGCGCCGAGTTCCAGGACTTGCTCTATCAGATCAAGCGTCAGCCTGGCGCCCAGTCGACTCAGGACAGCGAACTGCCGTCGGGTCTGCAAGTGGGTACCGGTGTGCGCATTGTCGGCACCCAGAAAAACTTCACCGCCGGCAGCCTGCAAACCACCGAGCAGCCGCTGGACATGGCCATCGACGGTCGCGGTTTCTTCCAGATCCTGCAACCGGACGGCACCACCTCGTACACCCGTGACGGTACCTTCCACCTCGATTCCAATGGCCAGATCGTCAACGCCAGCGGCTTCGCGCTGGAGCCGGCGATCGTCATTCCGAACGACGCGCAGACCTTTACCGTTGGCCGTGACGGCACCGTCTCGGTGACCATCGCCGGCAACCCGGCTGCCCAGGTGATCGGCAACCTGCAAACCGCCGACTTCATCAACCCGGCCGGTCTGCAAGCGGTAGGCAACAACCTGTTCCTGGAAACCGCCGCTTCCGGCGCGCCGCAAGTCGGTACTCCGGGCCTGAACGGTTTCGGTACCACGCTGCAGAACACCCTGGAAACGTCCAACGTCAGCACCGTTGAAGAGATGGTCAACATGATCACTACTCAGCGCGCCTACGAGATGAACTCCAAGGTGATCTCCACCGCCGACCAGATGCTCTCGTTCGTAACGCAGAATCTGTAATCAAGTCTATGGGGCGGCCTGAGGTCGCCAGCAACACCGTGAGGTAGGGTCATGAATCGCTTTGTATCTGTTCTGGCATTGAGTGGGGTTGTCTCGCTCGCGGGCTGCGTCGCTCCGACGCCCAAGCCCAATGACCCGTATTACGCCCCGGTGTTGCCGCGCACACCGTTGCCGGCTGCCGCCAACAACGGCTCGATCTATCAGGCCGGTTTCGAGCAGAACCTGTACAGCGACCGCAAGGCGTTCCGGGTCGGTGACATCATCACCATCACCCTGAACGAGCGCACCCAGGCGAGCAAGAATGCCAACTCGCAGATGGACAAGAACAGCGACAACAGCATCGGTCTGACCTCTTTGTTCGGCTCCAGCCTGACCACCAACAACCCGATCGGTGGCGGCGACCTGAGCCTGAACGCCGGCTACAGCGCCGACCGTTCGACCAAGGGTGACGCCAAGTCCGGACAGAGCAACAGCCTGACCGGTTCGATCACCGTGACCGTGGCCGACGTGTTGCCCAACGGCATCATCGCCGTACGTGGCGAGAAGTGGCTGACCCTGAACACCGGTGACGAACTGGTGCGCATCGCCGGCATGGTCCGCGCCGATGACATCGCCACCGACAACACCGTGTCGTCGACTCGCGTTGCCGATGCACGCATCACCTACTCGGGTACCGGCGCGTTTGCCGATACGAGTCAGCCAGGCTGGTTCGACCGTTTCTTCCTCAGCCCGCTGTTCCCTTTCTAGGTGGCGACTTTGAATTTCAAGAGCCTTATGGTGGCCGCGTTGTTGATGTCGGCGGCCTTCAACGCCCACGCCGAGCGGCTGAAAGACATCGCCAGTATTTCCGGCGTGCGTTCCAACCAGTTGATCGGTTACGGCCTGGTGGTCGGGCTTAACGGCACCGGTGACCAGACGACGCAAACCCCGTTCACCCTGCAGACCTTCAACAACATGCTCTCGCAGTTCGGCATCAAGGTGCCGCCGGGATCGGGCAACGTACAGTTGAAAAACGTCGCGGCGGTGTCGGTGAGTGCCGATCTGCCGGCGTTCGCCAAACCGGGTCAGCAGGTCGATATCACCGTTTCCTCGATCGGTAACTCCAAGAGCCTGCGTGGCGGCACCTTGCTGCTGACACCGCTCAAGGGTATCGACGGCAACGTCTACGCGATCGCCCAAGGCAACCTGGTGGTCGGCGGTTTCGATGCCGAAGGTCGCGACGGTTCGAAGATCACCGTCAACGTTCCGTCGGCCGGTCGTATCCCTGGCGGTGCATCGGTGGAGCGCTCGGTGCCGAGCGGTTTCAACCAGGGCAACAGTCTGACGCTGAACCTCAACCGCTCCGACTTCACCACCGCCAAGCGCATCGTCGACAAGATCAACGACATGCTCGGCCCTGGCGTTGCCCAAGCCATCGACGGCGGCTCGATCCGCGTCACCGCGCCGCTCGATCCGAGCCAGCGCGTCGACTACCTGTCGATCCTGGAAAACCTTGAGGTCGATCCGGGTCAGGCAGTGGCGAAAGTCATCATCAACTCGCGCACCGGCACCATCGTCATCGGCCAGAACGTAAAAGTCTCGCCGGCCGCCGTGACCCACGGCAGCCTCACCGTGACCATTACCGAAGACCCGATCGTCAGCCAGCCGGGCCCGTTGTCCAACGGCCAGACCGCTGTGGTCCCGCGTTCGCGCGTGAATGCCGAGCAGGAAGCCAAGCCGATGTTCAAGTTCGGCCCGGGCACCACCCTCGACGAGATCGTGCGTGCGGTGAACCAGGTCGGCGCGGCACCGGGTGACTTGATGGCTATCCTTGAAGCCCTGAAGCAGGCCGGTGCGTTGCAAGCCGACCTGATCGTGATCTGAGGCCGGCCATCATGGATATGCGCAAAAGCGGTCTGGTCAGCAGCAGCGATTCGGGTTCGTATTCCGACCTCAATCGTCTGAACCAGCTCAAGGTCGGTGACAAGAACAGCGACGAAAACATGCGCAGGGTTGCGCAGGAATTCGAATCGCTGTTCCTTGGCGAGATGCTCAAGTCGATGCGCTCGGCCACCGATGCGCTCGGCCAGGACAACCCGCTGAACACGCCCGCCGCCAAGCAGTATCAGGAAATGTACGACCAGCAACTGGCGGTTTCCATGTCCCGCGAGGGCGGTGGTATCGGCCTGGCCGACGTGCTGATCCGGCAGATGTCGAAGAACAAACCGATGGCCCCGGGCGAAGCGGCTGCGGCGTCCGCCGCCAAGCAGCAGGAAGCGCTGGCCAAGGCGGCTGCGGTGCCGACGCCGATTGCCGCCGGCACCGTTGCTACCAACGGTCCGTTGTCACGGCTCAATGGCGAGCGGCCGCTGTGGGCGTCGCGTTCGGTGAATGCGCCGAACGCCGATATTTCTCACCGCAACGACATGCAATTGATCAATCAGCGTCGCCTGGCTCTGCCGCCGAAACTGGCTGATCGCTTGCTCGCCGGGCTGGTGCCATCCGCGCCGGCAACTGCAGCTACGGCAGCAGCGACGACCAACGCCTTGCCACAACGTGCCGCAACCCCGGCGATCGGTGGTTCCGGCCCGCTGTACAACGGCGACTGGCTGGCCCGCGCCGAAGAACAGAAAGCCGCCGCCGCTGGCGGGCAGATGCAGGTCTACGGTCGCGCCATGGCGCAGATTCCGCTGGCGCCGGCGAAAAAAGCCTTCAGCTCCGCCGACGAATTCGTCAACACCATGCTGCCAATGGCCAAGGAAGCCGCCGACCGGATCGGCGTCGATCCGCGTTATCTGGTGGCCCAGGCGGCGCTGGAAACCGGTTGGGGCAAATCGGTCATGCGCGCCCAGGACGGCAGCAGCAGCCACAACCTGTTCGGCATCAAGGCGAGCAGCAACTGGAAGGGCGATTCGGCCCGGGCGATCACCAGCGAATTCCGCAACGGTGCGATGGTCAAGGAGACGGCCGAGTTCCGTTCCTACGCCTCGTACAAGGACAGCTTCCACGATCTGGTGACGTTGCTGCAGAGCAATAATCGCTATCAAGAAGTGCTGAAGTCGGCCGATAACCCAGAACAGTTTGTACGCGAGTTGCAGAAGGCCGGTTACGCCACCGACCCGAACTACGCCAACAAGATTTCGCAAATTGCCAAGCAGATGAACAGTTTCGAAAACTACGCTGCGGCGGGTGTCTCCACCACGCCTTTATAAGGCACCAGGTAATAAGGTCTGAACCATGAGTTTGCTCAATATCGGGATGTCGGGACTGTCGGCCAGCCAGTCCTCTCTGGCCACGACAGGCAACAACATTGCCAACGTCGACACCGCCGGTTATTCACGTCAGCAAACCGTACAGGGCACCAAGTCGTCGCAGCAGTACGGCACCGTGTTCATCGGCACCGGCACGACCCTGGCCGACGTGCGCCGGGTGTACAACTCGTACCTGGAAAGCCAGTTGCACACGGCGACTTCGCTGGACAGCGAAGCGGCCTCGTACCTGGCCCAGGCCACGCCGCTGGACGCGATGCTGTCCGACACCAACACCGGCCTGACCGGCGTGCTGCAGAAATTCTTCACCTCGCTGCAGGGCGTGTCTACTTCAGCCACCGATGACACCTCGCGCCAATCGGTGCTGACCGGTGCGCAGGCGCTGAGCAGTCGTTTCAACACCATCGCCAAGCAACTGAACGACCAGAACACTACGATCAACGGCAGCTTGGGCGACATGACCGCCCAGGTGAACAAGCTGGCGACTTCGATTGCCAACCTCAACCAGAAGATCGGCGAGATCTCCACCAGTGGTGGCGCGCCGAACGACCTGCTCGACAGCCGTAACGAAGCCGTGCGCCAACTGTCGGTGCTGACCGGCGCCCAAGTGGTTGAGCGCGGCACCAGTTTCGATATCTACGTCGGCAGCGGCCAGCCCTTGGTGATCGGTAACACCACCAACACCCTGAACATGGTTGCCAGCAAAGACGATCCGTCGCGCATGGCCATCCAGATGGACCGCGGTTCGAGCACCATCGACATCACCTCGGTGATCAGCGGTGGCGAAATCGGTGGTCTGCTGACCTATCGCAAGGAAGTCCTCGACCCGTCGCTCAACGAGCTGGGCCGAGTGGCCCTGGTGGTCGCCGATCAGATCAACCGCCAGCAAGCCCAGGGCATCGACAAGAACGGTGACTTCGGCGCGGCGATTTTCAACAACATCAACAGTGCCGCACTGATCAGTCAGCGCAGCATTGCCAAAGATGGCAACAGCGCCGGTTCCGGCAACCTCGATGTGACGATCAAGGACACCGGCAAGCTGACCACCAGCGATTACCAGGTCACGTTCACCAGCGCTACTGACTACACCGTCAAGCGTTCCGACGGCACCGACATGGGCGCGTTCAGCACCACGACCAACCCGCCACCGGTGATCGACGGTTTCACCCTCGCACTCAACGGTGGCGCGTTGAGCGCCGGTGACTCGTTCAAGGTCACGCCGACCCGCAACGCAGCGGCGAGCATCCAGACGGTGCTCAGCGATCCGAAGAAAATCGCCGCCGCAGGTCCTTTGACCGGCGTGGCCAGCGCCAACGGTCTGGGCACTTACACCCAGCCGACGCTCAGCGACAAGATCGACATCTACAACCCGACCGCTCAGGCCGACATGCAGGCCGCGTTGAAGAATTCGACGCCGGTCAAACTGGTGTTTGGCGCGGCCAGCGGCGGCAGCCAGTCGTACAACCTGGTGGACGCCAAAGGCGCGACCATCGGTACCGGCACCATCGTTCCGGGCCAGTCGAACACCCTGAACCTGAAAGTCGGCATCGTCGATGCCAGCGGCAACCCGGTGCTGGATACGACCGTCACGCCGAACGTGCAGAAAACCTTCACCGTGCAAACCACCGTGGGCGGCACGCCGAAATCCGGCGAGACCTTCACCATGAACCTGACCGGTGCGGCGTCTTCGGACAACCGTAACGCGCAGGCACTGGTCGGCCTGCAAACCGCGCAGAGCGTCGACACCGGTTCGGCGAGCAAGGGCATCAGCCTGACTGACGCCTACAACAAATTGGTCACCAATGTCGGTACCAAGACTGCCCAGGGCAAGTCCGACAGCGCTGCGACCAGCGCGATTCTGGACAACGCCAAGGGCGCGCGCGATTCGTTGTCCGGGGTCAACCTGGATGAAGAAACCGGCAACCTGGTCAAATACCAGCAGTACTACACAGCGTCTTCGCAGATCATCAAAGCTGCGCAGGAAACTTTTGCCACGCTGATCAACAGCCTTTAAGGAGTCGTAATTCATGCGCATTTCCACCGCTCAGTATTACGGAACGCAAGCTTCGGACTATCAGCGTAACTTCAACAAGGCCGTTGCCACCGCCAGCGAGGCGAGCAGCCTGCAGCGCATCAACACCGCGGCGGATGATCCGATCGGTGCCGGGCGCTTGCTGCAATTGGGCCAGCAGGCCGCGATGCTTGATCAGTACAAGACCAACGTCGACACCACCAAAAGCGCATTGAACGTGCAGGAGTCCACGCTGGACTCGATCACCACGGCGCTGGCGCGGGCCAAGGAACTGGCCCTGGCTGCCAACAACGGCACGATCACCGACAAGGACCGTCAGGCGTACGCTTCGGAAATGGGCGAGATCCAGCAACAAGTGCTGGGCTTGATGAATGCCAAGGACGCCAACGGCAACTACCTGTTCTCCGGTTCGAAAACCGACACCGCGCCATACTCGAAAAATGCCGACGGCACTTTCAGTTACAACGGCGACCAGACCACCATCAATCTGGGCATTGGCGACGGCATGACTGTCGGCACCAATACCACCGGTTGGGACGCCTTCCAGCAGACCATCAACACCGGTCGCACCAACACCAAAATGACCGCACCGGCTGTGGATGACGGCCGTGTCGTGCTGTCCAACGGCACTGTCGGCTCTGCTGCCGGCTACGACGCCAAATTCAGCGCCGGGCAGCCGTATACCATCGATTTCGTCAGCAGCACTCAGCTGAAGATCACCGACGCGTTAGGCAACGATGTCACTGCCGAAGCCAGCCAGAACGGCCTGATCAGCAACAGCAGCGGCGCCAACCAGACCGTCAGTTTCCGTGGCGTCGACCTCAAGTTGAACGTCAACCTCAAGGCCGGCGACACCAACCCGGACGCAGTCATTGCCGGGCACAGCTTCCAGCTGTCGACCACGCCTGATTCGTTCACTACCACGCGCAGCCCGGGCAATACCTCGACGTCGGTGATCACCGGTTCGACCATCACCGACCAGGCTGCGTATACCGCCGCATTCCCGCAGGGTGGGGCAGTCCTCAAGTTCACCAGCGCGACCGATTTCGATCTGTACGCAGCGCCAGTGACCGCCGACAGCAAGCCGGTATCCTCGGGCACCGTGGTCGGTGGCAACGCGACCGCTGCCGGTGTGACCTTCGCCCTCGGCGGTACACCAGCGACTGGCGATCAGTTCTCGATCCAGCCGAACAATCACCAGACCCAGAACGTGCTCGACACCCTGGGCCAGATGATCACGGCGCTGAACACCCCGGTCGATGGCGATCCGGTTGCCAAGCAGAAACTGCAGGGCGCCATGGAGGCGGGCCTCGGCAACATCGACGCCGCCGCCAATCAGATCGGCACCGCCGTCACCACCATCGGTGCGCGCGGCCAGGCACTGGACATGCAAGCGATCACCAACGACAGCCTGAGCACGGCGAACACCACGACCCAAGGCTCGATCCGCGATTCCGATCCGGCCGAAGTCATGACCCGCCTGACCTTGCAGCAGACCATGCTGCAAGCCTCGCAACTGGCGTTCAGCAAGATCAGCCAGTTGGGTCTGTTCAACAAGATCTGACGGTCAGCGGGCGCGTGAGCGCCCGCTGATCTTGTCCCTCTGTTAATGATTTTTGCGGTACCAAGGGCTCGTTTTTCCGAGCGGGCTCGTACCGCCTGTGAGCCCGCCGTGAATTCACTCCCCCTCGTCAGCATTGCCATTCCTGCGTTCAATCCGCGTTTTTTCGAGCGGACGTTGAACAGTGCCGTCAGCCAGACTTACAGCAATCTCGACATCGTCGTGTGCGATGACAGTCGTGGTGACGAGATCATGGACATCGTCAGGCTGGTCAGGGAGCAAACCGGGGCCCAGGTGCGCTACGTTCGCAACCCGCAGACCCTGGGGCTGGTGGGCAATCTGAAGGTCTGCCTCGAGCAGGCGCGCGGCGAGTTCATCAAATTCCTGTGTGACGATGACCTGCTCTATTCGGCCTGCATCGAACAGCAAGCCCATGAGTTACAGCGCGAAGAAGTCAGTCTGGTGATCGCTCAGCGGCTGCTGTGGGACGCCAACGACATCATTCTGCCGGCCCGTTTGGAAAACACCTCATTGTCGCCGGTGAGCGCTTTGCTCAAAGGCGACGATGTCCTCAGCATTTTCGAAAAATTTCCGGTCAACGTACTCGGCGGCTTCAGCAGTGCAATGTTCCGGCGCGCCGACGTCGCCGAATTGTTACCGGCCCTGACTGAGGACGGAGCGTGTTTCGTCGCGACCCTGGATTTTGCCTTGTATGTCTGCCTGCTTCGGCGCGGCAACATCGTGACGTCCAACACTGTGCTGAGCGCCGAGCGACTTTACCCAGAGCGTTTAAGCGCGCAGCAACCGATGAAGGACGCCGCCGAGGTCGAGCGCGAGTGGCTCTCGCAAATGCTAAAAGTCCGCAGCGGCGAGTCGGCACCGGCACCAGGCTGGGTTCGTTATGTGCAATTGACCAAGGCTGACGAGTCGCCGCGCGTCTGGGAGGAGCTGCCGCTGAGTCGCACTCTGGGTGGCAAGCAGAGCCGTCAGGAACTGGGTGTGGGTTTCGACAGCTTCAGTTTTGGCGAGCTGTACGCGCAGTGGCTGGCGTGTCGGGTACTCACCGAAGCGCAGCGCAAATGGCTCCCGGAAACCCTCGGGGGCTGGCCGCACCAACCCAGGATCGTACCGATCATCATCGACGCGCAGGGCAGTCGCGATGGCCTGGAACGCACCCTTGCTGCGCTCGCAGCCCAGGATTATCCGCCAGAACTGGTACTGGTGCTGTCTACGACGTGCACTGAAGCACAGTTGCAGGAGCGGGTGTTTCACATGCCGTTGCAGGATGACGGCCTGGAGCAGATCAACACGCTGCTGCCGCAACTGGAAGGCGCCGATTGGTTCTATCTGCTGCAACCGGGTGACTGCCCGGTGGCGCCAGCGTTGCTGGTGATGGCCGATCGCATCGCGCATTCGCGGTCGCTGACATGCCTGTATAGTGACGAAGGCAGTCTGCGCGACGGCGAATCGGCGGAGCCGGCGTTCAAACCGGATTTCAACCTTGACCTCATGCGCAGTTATCCATACGTCGGCCGAGCGCTGGCGTTCGAGCGTGAGCGCTTTCTGGCGCTTGGCGGTTTCACCCCGGCGTTCACCGAACTGGCGCCCCACGACGTGCTCTGGCGGATGGTCGAAAGCGACGGCCTGCAGGTCGTAGGGCATATCGCCGAGGTGTTGCTGGAATCGAAATTCGACCTGTCGCAATGGCTGGCGAATCCGGGCGTCGTCAAGCAAAGCCCACGCATTCTCGGAGCGCATCTGCAACGCCTGGGGATCGCTCACGAGATCCGACGGGGCAGCCGTGAATTGCTCAATCGGATTGACTACCGTCACGCCCGGCGGCCCTTGGTCTCGGTGGTCATCGTCAGTCAGGACCAGACGGCAGCCTTGCAACGCTGTGTCGAGACGCTGCTGGAAAAGACCGCCTATAGCGAGTACGAATTGCTCCTGGTCGACAATGGCAGCGCAAGCGCCGAAGCGCTGGCATGGCTGGACGGCATGGCGCAACTGGGCAGCGATCGGATTCGCGTGCTGAAGTACCCGCAGAAGGGTAATGCCGCCGCCGTGCACAACTTTGCCGTGCAGCAGGCGCGCGGTGAGTATGTGTTGATGCTCAATGCCTTTGCCGTGATCACTCAGGCCGACTGGCTCGATGAATTGCTCAATCATGCGCAACGGCCGGAAGTCGGTGTGGTCGGTGCCAAGCTGTTCAGCCCGGATGGCGGTGTGCTGCACGCTGGCCTGATCCTCGGTTTGAGCGGGCCGGTGGGACTGCCATTCTTTGGCCAGCCGATGCAGTCGGAAGGTTATATGTACCGCTTGCAGGCGGTGCATGACTTGAGTGCTGTCGGCGGTGACTGCCTGATGATCCGCAAGTCGGTCTTCGACACCGCTGGTGGCCTTGATGAGCAGGATCTCAAGCAAACGCTTAATGTCGTGGACCTGTGTCTGCGCGTCGGCCGCGACGGTTATCTGGTGGTGATGAACCCGCACGCGGTGCTGGCGCTGGGCTCGCGGCCTGGTACGGCGGCAACGCCGGAAGAAGAAGCGCAGCACGCCGAGGAAAAGGACACGTTTTATCTGCGCTGGTTGCCAGTGGTTGCGCGCGACCCTGCCTACAACGTCAACCTGACGCTGCAGGGTGTCGGCGCCACCAACTTCAGTCTTGAGCCGGGTCTGCGTACCGGCTGGAGTGCCTTCTCCAAGGCGCAATTGCCGAACGTACTGGCGGTTCCGATCAATGCCTCTGCGATCGGCCATTACCGCATGAGTCAGCCGATGATCGAACTGGAGGCGGCCAACCGGGTGGAGGGGCGAGTCTGCTACGGCTTGCCGTCGATCATCGATATCGAGCGGCAGTCGCCCGATGTGATCGTTCTGCAAGGGCGCTACTCTGAGCACGCCATTGATGAAATCCCGCCGCTGAAGAAGTTCTTCAACGCCAGACGGATTTTTGAACTCGACGACTATGTGATCGACGTTCCCCATCGCAATGCGCACATCCGTAACATGCCGAGCAAGCAGGACATGGAGCGCATGGTTCGCCGGGCGATCGGCCTGTGTGATCGCGTGGTCGTTTCGACCGCACCGCTGGCCAACGCGTTGTCGGACATGCATCACGACATACGCGTGGTGCCGAACATGTTGGCCCAGGATTTGTGGGGGCATCTGCGCAGCCAGCGTCGCACCTCGAAGAAACCACGGGTTGGCTGGGGCGGCGGGACCAGTCACCACGGCGATCTGGCGGTGATCGCCGACGTGGTGCGTGAATTGGCCAACGAAGTGGACTGGGTGTTCTTCGGCATGTGCCCGGACGATCTGCTTCCGTACATGCATGAATTCCACGGCGTGATTCCGCTGGACGACTATCCCGCCAAGCTGGCGAGCCTGAATCTTGATCTGGCTTTGGCGCCGCTGGAGTTCCACATCTTCAACGACTGCAAGAGCAACCTGCGGCTGCTCGAGTACGGCGCTTGCGGCTTTCCGGTGGTCTGCACCGATACCGAGGCTTATCGCGGTTATTTGCCTTGCACGAGGGTCAAGACCAACAGCACCGATGAATGGCTGCAAGCGATTCGCATGCACTTGGCCGACCCGGATGCGAGTTATCGCATGGGCGATGAATTGCGTGAGGTGGTGCTGCGTGATTACGTGTTGCGGGGAGATAACTTGCGGTATTGGGAGTATGGGTGGCTGGCGGATTGATGGATTCGCGACCATTTTTTGTCGATTCCATACATTCGTAATTCTTTGGCGTTCGCGGCGATGACAAGTATCGCAATGCGAACCGGTACCGGTTCTTAACAAGGCAAGGAAGAAGTAATGGCAGTTATCAACGGGACAAATGGCGCGGATACGCTGACGGGTACGAGTGGTAATGATGAGATCAACGGATGGGCGGGAAATGACATCCTGATCGGTAGTGCGGGGGCGGACAAGTTGAATGGAGGCGAGGGTGTCGACACGGTCGATTACTCGGCCTCTGCAGCAGGTGTCAACGTCGACATTCGGCCGGGTACTGGTTTAGCCGGTGTTGGCGGCGATGCACAGGGCGATACACTGATCGGCATTGAAAAAGTCATCGGCACAGCATTCAACGATACTTTCACCACCGAAGCTTCTCTCTTTGCTACCTACGACGGCGGCGCTGGCGACGACATCTATTACGTGAACGGTGGCGGCGTAACGGTCATTGAACAGGCCGGCGGCGGCAACGACGAAGTGCGCGTGACCTGGAAAGATCATAAGCTGGCAGCGAACGTCGAACACTTGACCTATACCGGCACAGGTTCGTTTACCGGCTGGGGTAATGCCAGCGACAACATCATCACTGGCGGCAATGGCAATGACATGTTCTATGGCGGTGGCGGCGCTGACCAGTTCATCGGCGGCGCTGGACGTGACACCGCGTCGTACCTCGACAGCACGGTCGCGATGAACATCAACCTGAAAACCGGGATCATCTCGGGGATCGGTGCAGGTGACACGTTCAGCGGCATCGAAGTGATTGCCGGCTCCAAATACAACGATACTTTCGTGGTCGACAGCCGAATCCTGGGGGTCGATGGGGGGGAAGGTGTCGACACGGTCGATTACTCGACGTCTTCTGCCGGCGTGAATGTCGACATCCGTCCGGGCACGGGTCTGGCTGGCGCTGGTGGCGATTCGCAGGGCGTGACTCTGACCGGAATCGAGAAAGTCATCGGCACAGCATTCAACGATACTTTCACCACCGAAGCTTCTCTCTTTGCTACCTACGACGGCGGCGCTGGCGACGACATCTATTACGTGAACGGTGGCGGCGTAACGGTCATTGAACAGGCCGGCGGCGGCAACGACGAAGTGCGCGTGACCTGGAAAGATCATAAGCTGGCAGCGAACGTCGAACACTTGACCTATACCGGCACAGGTTCGTTTACCGGCTGGGGTAATGCCAGCGACAACATCATCACTGGCGGCAATGGCAATGACATGTTCTATGGCGGTGGCGGCGCTGACCAGTTCATCGGCGGCGCTGGACGTGACACCGCGTCGTACCTCGACAGCACGGTCGCGATGAACATCAACCTGAAAACCGGGATCATCTCGGGGATCGGTGCAGGTGACACGTTCAGCGGCATCGAAGTGATTGCCGGCTCCAAATACAACGATACTTTCGTGGTCGACAGCCGAATCCTGGGGGTCGATGGGGGGGAAGGTGTCGACACGGTCGATTACTCGACGTCTTCTGCCGGCGTGAATGTCGACATCCGTCCGGGCACGGGTCTGGCTGGCGCTGGTGGCGATTCGCAGGGCGTGACTCTGACCGGAATCGAGAAAGTCATCGGCACAGCATTCAACGATACTTTCACCACCGAAGCTTCTCTCTTTGCTACCTACGACGGCGGCGCTGGCGACGACATCTATTACGTGAACGGTGGCGGCGTAACGGTCATTGAACAGGCCGGCGGCGGCAACGACGAAGTGCGCGTGACCTGGAAAGATCATAAGCTGGCAGCGAACGTCGAACACTTGACCTATACCGGCACAGGTTCGTTTACCGGCTGGGGTAATGCCAGCGACAACATCATCACTGGCGGCAATGGCAATGACATGTTCTATGGCGGTGGCGGCGCTGACCAGTTCATCGGCGGCGCTGGACGTGACACCGCGTCGTACCTCGACAGCATGGTCGCGATGAACATCAACCTGAAAACCGGGATCATCTCGGGGATCGGTGCAGGTGACACGTTCAGCGGCATCGAAGTGATTGCCGGCTCCAAATACAACGATACTTTCGTGGTCGACAGCCGAATCCTGGGGGTCGATGGGGGGGAAGGTGTCGACACGGTCGATTACTCGACGTCTTCTGCCGGCGTGAATGTCGACATCCGTCCGGGCACGGGTCTGGCTGGCGCTGGTGGCGATTCGCAGGGCGTGACTCTGACCGGAATCGAGAAAGTCATCGGCACAGCATTCAACGATACTTTCACCACCGAAGCTTCTCTCTTTGCTACCTACGACGGCGGCGCTGGCGACGACATCTATTACGTGAACGGTGGCGGCGTAACGGTCATTGAACAGGCCGGCGGCGGCAACGACGAAGTGCGCGTGACCTGGAAAGACCACAGCTTGGCTGCCAACGTCGAACGTCTGACCTATACCGGCACCGGTTCGTTTACCGGCATCGGCAATTCGATCGACAACATCATTACCGGCGGCAACGGCAACGACCTGTTGTATGGCGGTGGCGGTGCCGATCAATTTATCGGTAGCGGCGGCATGGACACTGTGTCGTACGCCGATAGCACGATGGGCGTTCGTATCAACCTGAAAACCGGGACCAATACCGGGATCGCGTTGGGTGACACCTATAACAGTATCGAGGCGATGCGTGGTTCGAATTTCAACGATGTGTTTGTGGGTGGTAATGCCGCCATGGCGCTGGATGGCGGCACCGGTCTCGATCTGGTTAGCTACGAGTCGTCCGAAAGCGGAGTCACCATCGATTTGAAGACTAACGTCAACTCAGGTGATGCTGCTGGTGATACTTTCACAGGGATCGAAATCTTCCAGGGCAGCAATTTTGCCGACAGCTTGTATGGTACTGCCCTGAACGACAACTTCGTCGGCGGCAGTGGGGCCGACGTGATCGATGGTCGCGAGGCAATCGATACCGTCTGGTATCTCGGCAGCGATGCAGCGGTAAACATCAATTTGCAAACTGGCGTTCATCAGGGTGGCGATGCGCAGGGTGATGTACTGATCAATGTCGAGAGCATTATCGGAACCAATTTTAATGACACGCTGACGGGCGACGCCTTAGCCAATGGGCTTGAAGGCGGGCTTGGCAACGACGTGATTGTTGGCGGTGACGGCAACGATGTCATTTATGGCAGCTTCAATACTCAGCTCGGGCCGTTCGCGGTCGATGTTGCAGCCGGCGGGCCGCAAGCAGACATGCTGTACGGCGGCAACGGCAACGACAGGATTATCAGTGCTCCGGATGACGCTGGCACCATCGCTTTTGGTGAGGCTGGTCATGACACGATTTTTGTCGCCAGCGGCACCGCCGTCGGGGGGGAGGGCAATGACGATCTGCTCGGCACGGGAGCGGGTTTCGTCTTGCTCGGTGGCTCGGGAGAGGATGCTATGAGCTTTGGCGCCTTGGGTACTATCGGGCCAATGCTCGCCAGTGGTTTTGCCAATGGCGGAGAGGGTGATGACTTCTATTTCGTCAACACCCGCCTGCTAGTCACTATTCGCGATGACGGCACTAGCACTAACGACAAGCTGATTCTGAAAAATGTCGAGTCTGCCATGTCGCTGCAAATGGCGAGGGTGGGCGATGACCTGATCCTTAATGACTCCGGCAGAACCGATCAAGGAGTCAAGCTGCAGGACTGGTTCGCAGGCCAAAACACAATCGAGTACTTCGAGGCGGCCAACGGCGATGTTCTGCCAATCAATGATGGATTCAATATGTTTGGCTAATTTCGCGACTCGTTGAGTAATTGAATGTAAAGGGATGAATCCGCTGAAGGATTCGTCCCTTTTTTGCTCTGCCGCCCATCCAATACGCAAGCTATCGAGCTGGCGCGTTTCCTGCAAGTCCCCCTTAAATCGCCATAAAACGAGCGCTTGCGGTCATTTCGCCTGCGCCTGAAGCGACTGAAGGTTTAGCCAGAAGGCCCGCAACGCTCAAAAAAGCCATGCGCAGCCCGGTGAAGAACAAGAGGGGAGACGATGAAGGCAGTAATTTTGGCGGGTGGCCTCGGCACGCGCATCAGTGAAGAGTCACACCTCAAGCCCAAGCCGATGATCGAGATCGGCGGCAAGCCAATTCTCTGGCACATCATGAAGCAGTATTCCGCCCATGGAATCCACGACTTCGTCATTTGCCTGGGCTACAAGGGTTACGCGATCAAAGACTTCTTCGCCAATTACTTCCTGCACACCTCCGACGTGACCTTCAACATGCGTGAGAACCGCATGGAGGTGCACCAGAACTACAGCGAGCCGTGGAGCGTCACGCTGGTCGATACCGGCGAAGAAACCATGACCGGTGGCCGCCTCTTGCGCACGGCGCCTTATCTTAAAGACGAGAAAGCCTTTTGCTTCACCTACGGTGACGGCGTCTCGGATATCGATATCGGCGCTCTGATCCGTTTTCATGAAGCGCACGGCAAGCTCGCGACTGTCACGGCTGTGCAGCCTCCTGGCCGTTACGGTGCGTTGCAACGCACAGGCCATCAGGTCATGGGGTTCACCGAGAAGCCGCGAGGTGATGGCGGCTGGATCAATGGCGGTTTCTTCGTGCTGTCACCGCAGGTGCTGCCTTATATCGCTGGCGACGCGACCAGTTGGGAAGCCGAACCGCTGATGCAACTGGCCGCGCTGGAACAATTGCATGCCTTTGAGCATTCAGGCTTCTGGCAGCCCATGGACACCCTGCGCGACAAGAACCATCTCGAAGCGCTGTGGCAGAGCGGGGAGGCCCCATGGAAGCAATGGGCCTGAGTGCGGAGTTCTGGCGCGGCAAACGCGTTCTCGTCACTGGACACACCGGTTTCAAAGGCAGCTGGCTGACCCTGTGGCTGCAAAGCCTCGGCGCGCAAGTCAGCGGTTTTTCGCTGGACCCCTCGACCGAGCCGAGTCTGTTCGAACTGGCGCGGGTCAGCGAGGGCATCAACGACCAGCGCGGTGACTTGCGTGACCTCGGCGCCTTGCTGGAAATCATCGCCGACACCGAGCCGGAGATCGTCCTGCACCTTGCCGCACAGCCATTGGTGCGCGAGGGCTATCGCGATCCGCTCGGAACGTATTCCAGCAACGTCATGGGCACGCTGAATCTGCTTGAAGCGATTCGACAGGTTGGCGGCGTGCGCGCCTGCGTGCTGGTCACCACCGACAAGGTCTACGCCAACAGAGAATGGCTATGGCCGTACCGCGAAGACGAAGCCCTCGGTGGTCATGACCCGTACAGCAGCAGCAAGGCTTGTTGCGAGCTTTTGGCGCAGTCCTATGCCGCATCTTTCTTCCCGGCAGACAAACATGCCGAACACGGTCTGGCCCTGGCCACCGCGCGAGCCGGTAATGTGCTCGGCGGCGGTGACTTTGCCCCGGAGCGGCTGATTCCCGACGTGCTCAAAGCCTGGAGTGCAGACGAGCCGGTGACCCTGCGCTACCCGCAAGCCGTGCGTCCGTGGCAGCACGCGCTGGAGCCGCTGGCGGGTTACCTGCAATTGGCCGCTGGCCTGTATGAGCAAGGTCCTGAGTACGCCGGCGCGTGGAACTTCGGCCCCGGTGAAGCGGACATGTGCAGCGTCGGCGAAGTCGTCGAATTGCTCGCCAGCCGCTGGCCGCAAGCCCGTGGTCTGCGCATCGAGCCTAGTGAACTTCATGAAGCCGGTCTGCTGCGTCTGGACAGCAGCCGCGCGCGGCAGGTGCTTGGCTGGAAGCCGCGCTGGACGCTGGAACAGTGTCTGACGCAAACCCTCGACTGGCATCTGGCATGGCAGCACGGCCATGACATGCGCGTCGTCAGCTTGTACCAATTGAATCTGTACAGAGAGCGTTCATGAGCGATTACACCCTGCAGAAAACGCCACTGGAGGGCCTGTATCTCATTCAGCAGAAAGTCTTCTGCGATGAGCGCGGGCGTTTCGCCCGGTTGTTTTGTCAACGCCGTCTGACCGTCCAGGGTCGTCCTTTCGCAATCCGCCAGATCAATCATTCGCGCACGGTCGGGCAAGGTAGCGTACGCGGTCTGCATTTTCAGAAAGCCGGCTATGCCGAATCCAAGCTGATCACTTGTGTGCGCGGCGCGGTCTGGGATGTGGCGGTCGACCTGCGACCGCAATCGCCAACGTATCTGCAATGGCACGCTCAAGAGTTGCGTGCCGACGATGGCCTCAGTTTTATGATTCCTGCCGGTTTCGCCCACGGCTTCCAGTCACTGACCGATGAATCGGAAGTGCTGTACCTCACCGATGCCGATTACGCACCGGAGCATGAAGCGGGGTTGTCCGCCCTTGATCCGGCACTCGCGATCTCATGGCCGCTGCCCGTCAAGAATTTGTCATCCAAGGATGCCAGTCATCCACTGCTCGACGAGCATTTTCAGGGAGTCGAGCTTTGACGGCGCCCACCACCACTGTGCTGGTCACTGGCGCCACCGGTTTCGTCGGTCGTCACTTGGTCAGCGCTTTGCTTTCCAGAGGCTTCAAGGTGCGTGCGCTTGCGCGCCACCTCGACTCGGCCCGCAGTTTGCCGTGGTTCACGCAAGTAGAATTTGTCGCCTCGGATCTGCACGCGCTCGACCTCGACGTCGAACGTCTGGTTGAAGGCGTCGACGTTATCGCGCACCTGGCCTGGAGCGGCTTGCCAAACTATCAGGCGCTGTTTCATTTCGAACGCAACCTGCCAGCGGATTATGCGTTTCTCAAGCGTGCGGTCGTGGCGGGGGTGAGCCAGGTGCTGGTTACCGGTACCTGTTTTGAATACGGCTTGCAAAGCGGCCCACTGGCCGAGTCGATCTTGCCTCAGCCCTGCACGCCTTACGGCCTGGCCAAGCACACCTTGCGCCTGTTCCTTGAAGCATTGCAGCGAGAGCACGCATTCACCCTGCAATGGGCGCGGTTGTTCTATCTCCATGGCGAAGGGCAGAACGGCAAAAGCCTGTTGGCCAGTCTCGACCGCGCCATCGACGGTGGTGAGGCGCACTTCAACATGTCGCAGGGCGATCAGCTTCGCGATTATCTGGACGTTACTGAGGCCGCTGCA
Organism: Pseudomonas sp. R1-1; assembly: GCF_051132135.1. NCBI lineage: Bacteria > Pseudomonadati > Pseudomonadota > Gammaproteobacteria > Pseudomonadales > Pseudomonadaceae > Pseudomonas > Pseudomonas sp. R1-1. The sequence continues at coordinate 4,502,301 of NZ_CP071663.1, read as the reverse complement.
CAACTGGCTTCGCTGATCGGCCGGCCCGACGTCGGCGGTGTCACCAATTGTTGTAGCGGACGGCCGATTTCCGTACGCGCGCTGGTTGAACAGCGTGTCCGCGAACGCCAGTCCACGATCAAGCTGAATCTGGGCCATTACGGTTATTCCGCCCATGAGCCCATGGCCTTCTGGGGCGATGCCCAGCGGATCTCGCAACTGAAGGGGCAAGAACATGCTGCATGAACTCTATCGCGCGAACGGACTGCCGGTGTTGCAGAACCGCACGTTTGCCAGCGCCGAAGAGGCACGGGCCTCAGGGGCGGCGGACATTGTTCTGGTCCAGGACAGCCAAAGCGGGCTGATCTTCAACCAGGCCTTCGATGCCGACAAGCTGAGCTATGACGCCGACTATCAGAACGAACAGGCGCACTCGACGCAGTTTCAGGCGCACCTCAACGATGTCGAAGCAATCCTCGCCCGCCACTTCAATGGCCAGACGCTGATCGAAGTCGGCTGCGGCAAAGGCTATTTCCTTGAAATGCTGCGGCACAGGGGCTACGCGATTACCGGGATCGATCCTTCTTATGAGGGGGACAATCCTGATGTGATCAAGGCGCCGTTTACCCGCGAGTTGGGGTTGGCGGCCGATGCCATCGTCCTGCGCCATGTGCTGGAACATATCCAGGACCCGGTAAGCTTCCTCGGTGTGATCGCCGAAGCCAATCAGGGTGGAAAGATCTATATCGAAGTGCCGTGCTTTGACTGGATCGTCGAGCACAATGCCTGGTTCGACGTGTTCTATGAGCACGTCAATTACTTCCGTCTCGCCGACTTGCGCGGCATGTTCGGCACCGTGCTCGAGGCCGGGCATCTGTTCGGTGGCCAATATCTATACATCGTTGCCGATCTCTCGACGCTGCACCGGGCGCCGGTCGAGACGCCGTCGTTGCTGACGCTGTCGGCCACCTTCACCGCCAGTCTTGATCGCGCCGTGCAGATCATTCAATCCGCGCCGGCACAGGGCTCGGCCATCTGGGGCGCTTCGTCCAAGGGCGTGATCTATTCATTGGCCTTGCAGCGCGCCGGCGTGGCGGTAGATCGCGTGGTTGACATCAACCCGGCCAAGCAGGGCCGTCACCTGCCCCTCAGTGGCGTGCGGGTGTCCTCGCCGCAAGAGGCCATGGATGCGCTGCCTGCAGGCGCCCATCTGTTTGTGATGAATTCCAACTACCTCGAAGAAATCAAGCGGATGACTGGCGCACGCTACGTCTATCACGCCGTCGACAGCGCTTCGTTTCAGTGACCCTTGAGATTATTAAGATGACCGAGAACAACCTCCACAAAGCCTTCGAAGCCGAATGCCAACAAGAGATCGCGCGCCAGGGTGAGGACCAGAAAGTGGTAGCGCTGGCCCGGGATTTCTTCAACGAATCGGCCCGCCATAAATACAGCTACCACTTCTCGTGGATGGGCCGTCCGATCATCCAGTTGCCGCAAGACATGATGGCCATGCAGGAGATCATCTGGCAGGTCAAACCGGACCTGGTCATCGAATGCGGCATCGCTCACGGCGGTTCGATCATCTATTACGCCTCGCTGTTGGAGCTGCAGGGCCACGGCGAAGTCCTGGGTATCGACCTCGATATTCGCCCGCACAACCGTGAGGCCATCGAAAGCCACCCGATGGCCAAGCGCATCCAGATGATCGAAGGTTCGAGTATCGACGAGGCGACCGCGCAGAAAGTCCGCGCGGTTGCCGAGGGCAAGAAAGTGATTCTGGTCCTCGATTCCAACCATACCCACGACCATGTACTCGAGGAACTACGCTTGTACGCGCCACTGGTTTCGGTGGGCAGCTACTGCGTGGTGATGGACACCGTGGTTGAAGACATGCCGGCGGACTTTTTCCCTGATCGCCCGTGGGGCCATGGCGATAACCCGAAAACCGCCGTGTGGAAATACCTGGAAGAGAACAAGGATTTTGAAATCGATCGGCAGATGCAGAACAAGCTGCTGATCACCGTGGCGCCGGACGGTTATCTGCGCCGCGTTCGTTAATTCGCAACATTACCCAGCGTTGTTTCGGCGAGTCGCCGGTTGTGGAGAGAAGTTATGCAAGGCAAGTACCATTCTGAATTACCGCTCGACGAGCTGTTGACCGTGGTGCTGATTACGCACAATCGGCCGGCGTACTTGCGCCGGGCGGTCAAGTACTACAGCAACTTGCCCTGCAGGATCATGGTGTTGGACTCTACGCCAGAGCGGCCTGAGGGCGATTTCTCCTTTGTCGATTATCACCACGTTCCGCAATTCGCTTACTGGGGCATGCAGGCGAAGCTGGCTTATGGCGTTGAGCAATTGACCACGCCATACATGATGCTGGCGGCTGATGACGATTTCATCGTGTTCGATTCGCTCTACGAGTCTGTCGGCTTTCTTCAGGCCAACCGTGACTATGGCATGTGCCATGGCTATTGCTTGATGTACCTGCCGACGGCCGATGGCGTGAATTACTACCGACGCGACAAAAAAGTCCAGGAAGACTATGCGTCCGACCGGGCGCAGGATCGCGTGATGGACTACATGAGGCAGTACATTCCGCCGTTCTACGCGGTGACCCGCACCGACCTGATGAAAACCTGGCACTCCTCGTTGCCTCAGGACACCAGTTTTCAGTGGCAGGAAATCGGTCACGTGTATTTCCTGCTGGCCAGCGCCAAGGCGAGGATCCTGCCGATTCCGTATGTGGTACGTGAAATCAACTACGGCGTTTCCGAGCACAATACGTATGTGTCTCACTCGCTGACCTATCTCGATACCAAGTCGGTCGCGGAACGTGAAGCGTTTGCCGATTTTCTCAGTTCGTTACCCACCGATATCGATGGTCTCGACGCCCGGCAGGTCAAGGAATTCGTTCTGGAAAGCTTTGCGGCTATGGCTGATAGCCTGACTGTAGGCCGGGCGCTGACGGCCGAGCTGATTTTCGAGTCAATCTGGCATCAGCAATCGAGAAGGCCGAATCGCCGTTTCGGTCCTTTGCAATACGTCGAAATGCCGTTTTACAACCAAGCGTTTTTTGATTGTCTGGAACAGTTCGAATTCATGCTGCACGCCCTGCCGGCCGGTTGTTTTCAGTTGGAAGGGCTGGAAGGTGTGTGGACGCGTCAGGCGCACTTGTTGCAAGCGCGCAATAACGATACGCCGGAGAGCGTAGTTGATCGGTTGTGGCAAGCCCATGATCTGAATGCGTTCAACCTGACTGTGGCCAGACGGTTGGCGGCGCAACTTGAGCGTGGCGATGACCAGTCAACCGCGCAAGCCATGGGCGAGTGGATCGCCCGCCTTGAGTCCTTGACGCTCGACGATCATCAAGCTGTTTTCAACCAGATGAAATCCGGCCGCCTGCTGCAATGGCTGGCTGCCCGCGCGCCGGCGATCGGGCAGTTGCAGTCGATCGGCGAGCATCGGACGACAGACGGCGGCGGCCCGCAATTCGGTATCTTCCTGCTTGATCTGGACAACGACATCGACAAGTTGCAGGTATCGCTCGACAGCTTGCTGGAAGGCCATTGCAAAGCGTTCAAGATTGTCGTGTTCACCACCGGCGAACCACCAACAGCGACCACCGTGCATAACACTCTGCACTTTGTCCGTGTCACGCCCGGCAATCTCGTCGACAAACTCAACCAGAGCGCTCAGCAGTCGCCAACCGACTGGTTGATGCTGGCTCAGGCCGGTGATGAGTTCACCGCCAGCGGCCTGTTGCGCGCCAGCCTTGAACTGATGGGCGCCGACGGTGTGCGTGCTGTCGCTACCGATGAAATCCAGCGCAAGGAAAACGGTGCACTGGTCGACGTGTTCCGCCCCGGTTTCAATCTTGATCTGCTGCAAAGCGTGCCGTCGCTGATGGCGCGGCATTGGTTGATCCGTCGTCAGGTGCTGCTTGACGCTGGCGGTTATCAGGCCGACTTCAGCAAGGCGCTGGAATTCGATCTGTTGCTGCGCATCATCGAACAGGGCGGACTTGACGGTCTCGCGCATCTCGACGAGCCACTGCTTATCACCGAGCAGGCGCCTCTGGAAGAAAACGCCCACGAGCGTCAGGCGTTGCTGCGTCACTTGGGCAATCGCGGCTACAAGGCCAAAGTCACTTCGGCGGCGCCGGGCACCTGGCAGATCGATTATCGCCACACTGAGCAGCCACTGGTTTCGATCATTGTGCCGGTTATCGATGATTTGCCGGCACTGCGCCGCTGCCTGGAGGGCGTGCTGCTCAAAACCCGTTACAGCCGCTACGAAGTGCTGCTGGCAGCCAACGGCAAGCAGTCGGCAGCGGTCAACGATTGGCTGGGAACGCTGCGCCACGCCAAGGTCAACGTGTTGCGTGCCGACCAGCCGCTGAGCGAAGTCGCGTTGTACAACGCCGCCAGCGAGCAGGCGCAGGGTGAATACCTGGTGCTGCTGGCCGCCGACAGCGAAGTGGTCAATCCGAACTGGATCGATTCGCTGCTCAACCATGCCCAGCGTCCTGAAGTCGGCATCGTTGGCGCCAAACTCGTCGATCGCGATGGCAAAGTCGCCAATGCCGGTCTGATTCTTGGTCTGAACGAAGGCGTGGGTTCGCCTTTCATCGGCGAGCAACACAAGGCCGAGGGCTACATGCAGCGGCTGGTTGTCGAGCAGAATTATTCGGCCGTCTCCAGGGTATGCCTGATGGTTGGCAAAGAGCTGTTCAATGCCGTTGGCGGCCTCGACGAAGCGACCTTCGCTGACGGCTATGCCGATGTCGATCTGTGCCTGAAGGCCGGTCAGGCCGGTTACCTCACCGTCTGGACGCCACTGGTGCAGGTGCTGCACACCGGCGAGCTGCCACAGGCGCCAGCGGCATTGGCGGCATTGCGTGAAAAATGGCCCGACGCCTTTGCCCAGGATCCGGCGTACAACGCCAACCTGGCTCTCACCGGCAAAGGTTTTACCCTGGGCGAAAGTGCCCCGATCAACTGGGCACAGTTGCTCGCTTAAGCTCGCCGGACAGGAATCACAACATGTTCAACGGTAAATCGATCTTCATCTCCGGCGGCACCGGCTCGTTCGGGCGCAACTTCATCCGTCGCTTGCTCGAGCAATACCAGCCCAAGCGCGTGGTGGTGTTCTCCCGCGACGAGTTGAAACAGTACGAGATGCAGCAGACCTTCAACGCGCCGTGCATGCGCTATTTCATCGGCGACGTGCGTGACGCCGATCGCTTGCGTCAAGCCATGCGCGGCATCGACTACGTGGTGCATGCCGCCGCGCTCAAGCAGGTACCGGCGGCCGAATACAACCCGACCGAATGCATTCGCACCAACGTCAACGGCGCGGAAAACATCATCGCCGCTGCCATCGACAATGGCGTGAAGAAAGTCGTGGCGTTGTCCACCGACAAAGCGGCCAGCCCGATCAATCTGTACGGTGCGACCAAGTTGCTTTCGGACAAGCTGTTCGTCGCCGCCAACAACATTGCCGGCGAGCAGCAGACCCGCTTTGCCGTGGTGCGTTACGGCAACGTCGCCGGTTCGCGCGGCTCCGTGGTGCCGTTTTTCAGCAAGCTGATCGCCGACGGTGCCAAGGAGTTGCCGATCACTGACGAGCGCATGACCCGGTTCTGGATCACCCTCGATCACGGCGTGCAGTTCGTGCTCGACAGCTTCGCCCGCATGCACGGCGGGGAAGTGTTCGTGCCGAAGATCCCGTCGATCCGCATTGTCGATCTGGCGCGTGGCATGGCCGAGCACCTGCCGCACAAAAACGTCGGCATCCGTCCCGGTGAAAAGCTGCATGAACTGATGGTGCCGCTGGACGATGCGCGCATGACCCTCGAGTTCGAGGACCACTACACGATTCAGCCATCGATTCGCTTCACCAGCGTCGATGTCGATTTTGCCGTCGACAAACTCGGCGAGCGCGGGCGCGCGGTGAGCGAAGATTTCGAATACCGCTCCGACACCAACCCGCAGTTCCTTTCAGTGGGGCAGATCGCCGATCTGCACGCGAAGCTCTCGGTATGATCCCCTACGGTCGGCAAAGTGTCGATCAGGCGGACATCGATGCGGTGCTCGAGGTCCTGCAATCGGACTGGCTGACCCAAGGCCCGACCATCGAACGCTTCGAGCAGGCGATGGCCGCGCGTTGCCAGGCCGATTTCGCCGTGGCGGTGTGCAACGCCACCGCGGCGCTGCACATCGCTTGTCTGGCGGCGGGGCTGGGGCCGGGCGATCGTTTGTGGACGACGCCGAACACTTTTATCGCCTCGGCCAACTGCGGGCGCTATTGCGGCGCCGAGGTGGATTTCGTCGACATCGATCCGCTGACCTGGAACCTCGACGCGGTGGTGCTGGCGGCGAAGCTGGAACAGGCCGAGCGCGACGGCACGCTGCCCAAGGTGCTGGTCGCGGTGGCGTTCTCCGGGCAGAGCTGTGACATGCGGCGCATCGCCGAACTGGCCGAGCGCTACAACTTCATCGTGATCGAGGACGCCTCGCACGCCGTCGGCGCGAGCTACGCCGGGCGGCCGGTCGGGTGCGGCGAATTTGCTGCGATGACGGTGTTCAGTTTCCACCCGGTGAAAATCATCACCAGCGCCGAGGGCGGCATGGTCCTGACCAATCGCCTGCAACTGGCCGAGCGTCTGCAACGCCTGCGCAGCCACGGCATGACCCGCGATGCGCAGCAGATGACCGAGCCCGGTCACGGGCCTTGGTACTACCAGCAGATCGAGCTGGGCTTCAACTATCGGATCACTGACCTGCAAGCGGCGCTGGGGCTGTCACAGCTGAGCAAGCTCGACGAGTTCGTCGCCCGGCGTCGCGAACTGGCAGCACGCTATGATCGCTTGCTGGCGTATTTGCCGGTGACGTTGCCGAGCCCGCAGGAAGAAGCGGAGTCTGCCTGGCACCTGTATGTGGTGCGTCTGCAAACCGAGCGCATCAGTCTCAGTCATCGTCAGGTCTTCGAAGGTTTGCGCGGCGCTGGTATCGGCGTGAATCTGCACTACATCCCGGTGCACTTGCAGCCTTACTATCGCGACCTGGGTTTTGCCGAGGGCGATTTTCCCGAGGCTGAACGCTATTACGCTCAAGCCATCAGCTTGCCGCTGTTCCCCTTGCTGAGCGATGAGCAGCAGGATCATGTAGTCGAGCAACTGCGGCGACTGACCGAAGAATGACCGCTGCGGCGGTGGACGAGACTGTGCAATGCGCGATCTGAGCGAGCAGGAAAGATTCTGGCAGGGTGAGTTCGGCAACCAGTACGTTGAGCGCAACGTCGGTCAGGCGTTGGTGGCGGGCAATCTAGGGTTCTTCGCCAAAGCGCTGAGCCGCGCGGGCCGCGTTGACAGTCTGCTGGAGCTGGGCACCAACGCCGGCAACAATTTGCAGGCACTGCGTCAGTTATTGCCGCGCTGCGAACTGTTCGGGGTCGAGATCAACGAAAGCGCGTGTGCGCAGGCGCAGGCGCTGGACATTGCGCAGATCTGGCACGGTTCGTTGTTCGATTTCCCTGCCGAACGTCGCTACGATCTGACCCTGAGCAAAGGCGTGCTGATCCATCTGGCCCCTGAGCTGTTGCCGCGCGCCTATGCGCAGTTGTACGAGCTGAGCCAGCGCTACATCCTGATCGCCGAGTATTACAATCCGGCGCCGGTGGAAGTCGCCTATCGTGGCAACAACGGCAAGCTGTTCAAGCGTGATTTCGCCGGGGAAATGCTCGACCGCTTTGCTGACTTGCAGTTGGTCGATTATGGTTTCGTCTATCACCGCGATCCGCAGTTTCCGGCGGACGACATCACTTGGTTCCTGTTGGAAAAACGCCCTTGAGCAACGTCGCAATCATCCCCGCCCGAGGCGGGAGCAAGCGTATCCCGCGCAAGAATCTCTTGCCGTTCGATGGCGTGCCGATGATTGTCCGCTCGATCCGCACAGCGCTGGATTCAGGATTGTTCGAGCAGGTCGTGGTCAGCACCGACGATGTCGAGATTGCCGACATCGCGAGGGCGCACGGTGCGCAGGTACCGTTCATGCGCCCGGCAGCACTGGCCGATGACTTTACCGGCACTGCGGCGGTCATCGCGCATGCGCTGGAGCAGTTGCCGTCCTTTGAGTTCGCTTGCTGTATTTACGCCACTGCGCCGCTTTTGCAGGTGCGCTATCTGCGTCAGGGTTTCGAGTTGCTGGAGCAGCATCCGCATCGATCATTCGCATTCTCCGTTTGCAATTTCGCGTTTCCGGTGCAGCGCGCGCTGACCGTGGACGGCGAGGGTGCCTTGACGGCGCTGTATCCTGAGTTTCGCAATACCCGCTCGCAGGACCTGCCCGAGGCGTATCAGGATGCCGGTCAGTTCTATTGGGGGCGCAGCGCGGCGTGGTTGCGCGGTGACGTGCTGTATTCGCCAGCCAGCCTGCCGGTGATCCTGCCGCGGTATCTGGTCCAGGACATCGACACGCCTGAAGACTGGAAACGCGCCGAATACCTGTACGCAGCGCTCAAGGCGGGCGGAGAGCTGACATGAGAGTGCTGATTCGCGCCGACGCCTCGCCGACCATTGGTAGCGGCCACATCGCCCGTTGCCTGACCCTGGCGCGGGTTCTGCGCCAGCAGGGCAGCCATATCGCGTTTGCCTGCCGGCGGTTGCCCGGGCATCGACTGGATGCCTTGAGTGCCGAGGGCTTCGAAACCTTCGCGCTGCCCGAGCGCTATCGCGATGAAGACCCGCTGCAGTCCATCGAGTCGATGCTGCCGTGGCAGTTCGACATCGATGCGCTGGGCCAGTGTCTGGACGGGCAAGCGGAGTTTGACTGGATCATCGTCGACCATTACGGCCTCGACCATCACTGGCAAACCGCGGCGCGGCGCTGGGCGCATCGCATCGCGGCGGTGGATGATCTGGCGACCCGGCGCTACAGCGTCGACCTGTTGCTCAACCAGAATCTGTCCGGCCTCAGCGAAAACTATGCGCCGCTGCTGCCAGCGGGATGCCGCACCTTGCTCGGCCCGCGCTATGCGATGTTGCGTGAGGAATTCGCTTGCGCGGCAATCGAGATCAAACCGACGGCGCGCCGGGTATTGGTCAACTTTGGCGGCTTCGATGCGGCGATGCAGACCCATCATGCGATGCTCGCCCTGGCCGATCTCAACGAGCTGCAAGTGGATTTCGTTGCCGGCGCCGACAACCCGGCGTGGGCACAAATGCAGGCGTTGGCCGAGACGCGGCCGAACTGGCGCTTGCACAGTTTCGTCAGCGATTTTTATCAGCGCATGACTGAAGCCGATCTGTTCATCGGCGCGGGCGGCGGTACCAGTTGGGAGCGTGCGGCGCTCGGGTTGCCGACGATCTGTATCGCGGTCTCGAACAACCAGCAGGCCAACGGCGAAGTCATGGCCGCTGCGGGCGCGCATGTGTTTCTCGGCGCCCGTGAGCAAGTCAGCGTTGAGCAATTGCGCGATGCGGTCGGCTTCGTCGCCAACAATTTCTATTTGCGCCAGAGCCTGGCTGAACGCTCGCGGCAACTGGTCGATGGCCGCGGCGCCGAGCGCGTCGCAGCAGCGTTGGCCGGGGCGGTGCTGAAGCTGCGCCCGGCAACGCTGGACGATGCGCAGTTGCTGTTCGATGGGCGCAATGCCGACGCGGTGCGGCGCGGGTCGCTGGATTCCGGGATGATCGACTGGCCGCAGCATCTGGACTGGCTGTCGGCGAGTCTGCGCAATCCGCAGCGGTTGCTGCTCATCGCCGAGGCTGACAACGGTTCGGTCGGTGTCGTGCGCTATGACCTGCGCGGGTTTGATGCGGAGGTTTCGCTGTATCTGCTCGAGGGGCGAATCGGTCTGGGCTGGGGCAGGGCGTTGCTGGCTCGGGGCGAAGCGTTTGTCGCGATGCATTGGCCGCAACTGCAAGCCATCAGCGCCCGGGTTTTGCCGGGCAACGCGCCTTCTTTGAGTCTGTTTCGTGACGCCGGCTTCAGCCAGGACGCCTGCGTGTTCACCCGTGTTCTGAAGGATCAATCGCATGACTAGCTTCAAGATTGGCAATCGCTTGATCGGTGCCGATGCGCCGCCGTTCATCATTGCCGAGATGAGCGGCAACCATAACCAGTCGCTGGAGCTCGCCCTGCAAATCGTCGAGGCCGCCGCCCGGGCCGGGGCGCATGCCTTGAAGCTGCAAACCTATACCGCCGAGACCATGACGCTGGATCTGTCCGAAGGTGAATTTTTCATCAAGGATCCGGGCAGCCTATGGGCTGGCACCTCGCTGTACGAGCTGTACGAAAAAGCCCACACGCCGTGGGAGTGGCACGCGCCGATCTTCGCCCGAGCAAAAGAGCTGGGGATGCTCGCGTTCTCGACGCCGTTCGATGACAGCGCAGTGGATTTTCTCGAAAGCCTCGATGTGCCGGCCTACAAGATCGCCAGTTTCGAAAACACCGACCTGCCGCTGATTCGTCGTGTGGCGGCCACCGGCAAGCCGTTGATCATTTCCACCGGCATGGCCAGCATTGCCGAACTGGATGAGAGCGTGCGTGCCGCTCGCGAGGCGGGCTGCAAGGATCTGGTGCTGCTCAAGTGCACCAGCACCTATCCGGCGACCCCGCTCAACAGCAATGTGCGTACGATCCCGCATCTGCGGGAACTGTTCGGTTGTGAAGTCGGGCTGTCCGACCACTCGATGGGCGTCGGTGTTTCGGTGGCAGCGGTGGCGCTGGGTGCGACGGTGGTTGAAAAACATTTCACCCTCGACCGTTCAGCCGGTGGCGTTGACGCCAGTTTCTCCCTGGAACCTTCAGAAATGGCCAGCCTGGTGGTGGAAACCGAGCGTGCCTGGCAAGCCATGGGCGAGGTCCATTACGGCGTCACCGAGGCCGAGCGCAAGTCGCTGGTGTATCGGCGCTCGCTGTATGTCACCGCCGACATGGCCGCCGGTGACACCTTCAGTCGCGACAATCTGCGCGCGATTCGCCCGGGTCTCGGTCTGCCGCCCAAGCACACCGACGCGGTTCTCGGCCGCCGCGCCCGCGCGCCGATCAAGCGCGGTACGCCGCTGGACTGGTCGCTGCTCGAATAAGCCGATCTGCACCGATTCGGCTAAATAGCGTGACCTGCGAGTCATAACGCGCATCTTCACTGTATTGTATTGATCGGGGAGATGGCGCCTGGCCCGTATTGCGGTTCCAGTGATAGCCCTTAGCGCTCCCCGTGGCTGCCCGTTGTGGCGGCCATTTGCTGTTTGTCAGCGCCCCTCGAAATCCTTGCGAGCGGTGGTCTTGGGCTGTTTTTTATTGGGAAGCCGTAATGATTGGCATAAAAAGCATTGCGAGCTACGTTCCTGTAGCCGGCGTGGACAATTACGCACAAGGTGCAAAATTCGAGAAGGATGAAGAATTCATCCTTGGCAAGATCGGCTCGGCATTCCTGCCGCGCAAAGACGCTGAACAGGAAACCTCCGACCTGTGCGTGGAAGCGGCCAATGCGCTGTTTGCCAGCAACCCGCAGCTCAAGCGCGAATCGATCGACGCGCTGATCGTCGTCACCCAGAACGGCGACGAAGAAGGCCTGCCGCACACCGCGGCGATCGTGCAGGACAAACTGGGTCTGCCAACCAACGTAGCGGCGTTCGACATTTCCCTGGGCTGCTCCGGTTATGTCTATGGCATCTACGCGATCAAAGGCTTCATGGAAGCCGCCGGCCTGAAAAACGGCCTGCTGATCACCGCCGACCCGTATTCGAAAATCGTCGACCCGCAAGACCGCAACACCACCATGCTCTTCGGCGACGCCGCCACTGCAACCTGGATGGGCGAAGACCCGACCTGGGCGCTGGGCAAGGCCAAGTTCGGCACGGACGGTTCCGGCGCACCGCATTTGAAAGTCACCGACGGCGTGTTCTTCATGAACGGGCGCCAGGTGTTCAACTTTGCCCTGCTCAAGGTCCCGGCGCATTTGCACGAGCTGCTCGATGATTCCGGCCTCAAGTCCGATGACATCGATGCGTTCTGCATTCACCAGGGCAGCGCGGCGATCGTCGATGCCGTGGCGCGACGTTTCGAAGGCGAGCCGGAGAAATTCATCAAGGACATGGTCGAGACTGGTAACACCGTGTCGTCCAGCATCCCGTTGCTGCTGGAAAAGCACGCGCTCGATTCGCAATGGCAGCGGGTCGCGCTGAGCGGCTTCGGGGTGGGTCTGTCGTGGGGTTCGGCGATCATCTATCGTCCCTGATCGACGCAAAAACAGCGGATACAAAAATAGCGTTCAAGGTTAACCTTGAACGCTATTTTTTTGCCTGATACGGAGCGCGAGGCGTCATGAGCGAGTTTTTCCAAGCCAATGCCCAGGTGTTGCAGCGGCGCTGGCCGGCGCTGTTCGAGCGCTTGCTGGGCGAGGACAGCGCAAGCGTTGCTGCTGAACTGGTGCACGGGCTCGGCGCGACGCTGAGCGTCAATGGCGTGCAACTGACCAGCCGTCATGATCGCCTGCATGAGGCGCAGGTACAGGCAGCGAGCCTGGCGGAAAAACCGCAACTGCATGTCTATGGCACCGGTCTGGGCGATTTGCCCGGTGTGCTGCTGGAGCGTGCCGGTCTTGAGCGCTTGTACGTGCATATCCTCAATGGCGCGCTGTTCGCACTGGTGCTGCAACTGCTCGATCAGCGCCATTGGCTGGACGATCCGCGCGTCGAGTTGTTTTACGCCGATGAGCATGCTGACTTCTTCACGCCGTTTTTCGCCCTGCCTGCCGAGTTGCTGCTGGCCGATGACAGCAATGCGAAGATTCGCGATCGGCTGGTCAATGAAATTCACCTGACGTTCAACAACCGCGAGTTCGATCCGCAGTCAGCGCAGATCCAGCAGCGCTTGCAGGAGTGCCTGCCGGTGCTGCTCGGCGATGCCGACGTGGCGCAACTGTTCGGTAGCTGCGCCGGGCGGGAGATTTACGTGATTGCCACCGGGCCGAGCCTGGAGCAGCACTTCGAAAGTCTGGCGGCGATCCGCCAACGTGCCGAGCGACCGTTGTTCATTTGTGTCGATACCGCTTATCGCCCGCTGCGCGAGCACGGGATTGCGCCTGACCTTGTAGTGAGCATCGATCAGCGCATCAGCTTCCGGCATCTGCCTTTTGAGCAGTCCGATGGCATCCCGCTGGTGTATCTGCCGATGAGCGATCCGACCGTACTGCAGGCGTGGAAGGGCAAACGTTATGGCGGCTATTCCGCGAGCCCGATCTATGCGGACTTACGTGAGCGCTACCCGCGCGGCCAGTTGCACGTCGGCGGCAGCGTGATTCATCCGGCGGTGGATCTTGCAGTGAAGATGGGCGCTGCGACGGTCACCCTGTTTGGCGCTGACTTCGCCTTCCCGATGAACAAGACTCACGCCGGCTGGGATGACGGCGATCTCGGGCCGCCGGTGAATCAGGCGCGGCACTGGGTGCGTGACGGCCATGGTCAGCGCGTCAGCACTCAGCTGAACTTTCGCGGTTATCTGTGTGTGCTTGAGCGCTACATTGCTGCGCATCCACAGGTCGAGTTTCTCAACAGCAGTCGATCCGGGGCGCTGATCGCCGGAACCGCGTTCAACCTGGAGTTCGTGCAATGAATGCCCTGAGCGCTTGCATAAAACAGTGCCGCGACACCGCAGCGCTGTTTCGCCTGGGCCGTGATGTCGAGGCCGCGCTGAGCATGGTCGATGTCTTCGAAAACGCCCAGCAATGCCTGGCGTCTGCCTCTATAGAGACTCAGCAACAGTGGGCGCAGGTGCTGACGCAAATGTTCGAATGCCAGGAGCGCCAGGACTGGCTGGCCCTGGCCGATTATATGGAGTACGAACTGGTCGATCTGCTGGAAAGTGTCGCGGCCTGAACAGGCCGATGGCGCGGGCCCGCCGCTTTGCGCGGCAGGCGGTTTTATGGCGTCAGTTTTTCGCGGTGGGACGGCGGCTAAGTCTTTGTTTTCTCGGGGGTGGCGTGGTGATGGCAAAATTTTTTCAAAAAGCCCTCAAGCAACCTGCAAACCCGACGATAACTATTACGAAGGTTCTCTAGGCCATACCCGGCGGTTGCCAGGGCCGGAAGCCGCAGTACCCAACCAACGAGGAATTCGTCATGGCTTTAACAGTAAACACCAACACCACATCGTTGAACGTTCAGAAAAACCTGAACCGCGCTTCCGACGCTCTGTCCACTTCGATGCAGCGCCTGTCTTCCGGCCTGAAAATCAACAGCGCCAAAGACGACGCCGCTGGCCTGCAAATCTCCAACCGTATGTCCTCGCAGATCCGCGGTAACACCCAGGCCATCCAGAACGCCAACGACGGTATCTCCGTTGCCCAGACCGCTGAAGGCGCTCTGCAAGCGACTACCGACATTCTGCAGCGTATGCGTGAACTGGCTGTTAAAGCCCGTAACGGTACCAACGGCACTGCTGACCAGACCGCTACCAACGCTGAATTCGCTCAGATGTCCGACGAGATCACCCGTATCTCGGCTTCGACCAACCTGAACGGCAAAAACCTGCTGGACGGTTCGGCTGGTACTGTGACCCTGCAAGTGGGCGCAAACACCGGTTCGGCTAACCACATCGACCTGGTACTGAGCTCCAAGTTCGACGCCGTCAGCCTGTCGGTTGGCAGCGCTACTGTTGTACTGACCGGTGCAGACGCTGCTACCGCTGCTACCAACATCGACAGCGCGATCACTGCAATCGACGCAGCTATCGCTAACATCGGTGCAACCCGTGCCAGCCTGGGTGCTTCGCAAAACCGTCTGACCAGCACCATCCAGAACCTGCAGAACATCACTGAAAACACCACCGCTGCTCAGGGTCGTGTACAGGACACCGACTTCGCCGCTGAAACTGCTAACCTGACCAAGCAGCAGACTCTGCAGCAAGCTTCGACCTCCGTACTGGCTCAAGCCAACCAACTGCCTTCCGCTGTACTGAAGCTGCTTCAGTAATTCGGATCGAGTTTAAGCGGGGGAGTGCGCTTGTCGTGCTCTCTCGCTTTTTTACGTTAAGAGGTGATGGGCATGGACATGAGCGTAAAGCTTAACGTGTCTTATCCGGCTCCCAAGCCAGTGACACCGGTTGCTGACAAACCGTCAGAGCTGCCTAAAGTCCAAAAGACTGAAGCACCGGTCGCTGTCAAGGATCAGGATTCGGACAGCGCCAAGTTAAAACTGGCGGTGCAAGAGATCGAAAAGTTCGTCCAGTCGATCAAGCGTAATCTGGAGTTCTCGATTGACGAGCATTCCGGCAAAGTCATCGTCAAGGTGATCGCAAGCGAGACGGGTGAAGTCGTTCGACAGATTCCTTCCGCCGAAGCCCTCAAGCTGGCGGACAGCCTCGCCAACGCAAGTCACGTGTTGTTCGACGCCAAAGTCTGATAAATGGCATGAATCGTGTTTGTTCGTTCCCAAGACGCCTGTAACGGTCAAAAGAATGGCAACAATCTGAAGGGAGATGCACATGGCAAGTCCAATTCTACCGGGTTCCGGACTGGGTTCCGGCCTGGACATCGGCGCGATCGTGACTGCGCTGGTCAACGCCGACAAGTCTGCCAAGCAGACGCAGATCGATACCGCAACCAAAACCAACAGCCTGAAGATTTCCGGCGTCGGTTCGCTGAAAAGCGCCTTGGCGGCATACCAGAAAGCAATGGGTGATCTGAACAAGGCAACGAGCCCGGCGTTCGCCGGTTTTACTGCGACTTCGGACACGCCGACTGTTGTCGGTGCCACATCGGATAAAACCGCTGTACCGGGTACCTATAGCGTTGTTGTGAAAAATCTGGCCACCGGCTCGAAAGTAGCCAGTGCCGCCTTCGCCGGCGGGGCCGCCAGTGCCATTCCGAGTGGTACTCTGAAAATCAGTCAGAATGGCATTGATTACAATGTCGCGATTCCGGCCAATGCCACCCTGCAGTCCACGCGCGATGCGATCAACACCGCGCAGGCCAGCAACGGTATTTCGGCCAACATCGTGACCGACAGCACCGGTTCGTCGCGTCTGGTGCTCAGCTCGAACAAGACAGGTGCCGGCATGGACCTGAAGGTCAGCGGGATCGCCGGTCTGGAGATTGATGGCACCCAGGAAATGGGCAGCAGCCCGGCAGCCGGTGCGTCCGGCGCTGTCGGTAAGCTGGCGATGGATGCCAGTCTGACCATCGACGGCCTCGCCGTTACCAGCAAGACCAATACCGTGACTGGTGCAATCAGCGGCATGACCCTGAATCTGGTCACCGCAAGTCCTGTCGTCGGTGGCGTGGCAACGCCGTCTACCGTGTCGGTCGCCACCAATACTGCCGGGATTCAAACATCGCTGCAGTCGTTCATCGACTCCTATAACACCTTGAAGAAAACCATCGACACCTTGTCCAAGGCAACGCCGGACGCCGATGGCAATCTGACCGTTTCGGCAGCCTTCACGGGTGACGCTCTGCCGCGTTCGTTGATGGCGGATGTGCGCGCTCAGTTGACCGATCCAGGGGCGGGCGGAGCAGGGCAATTGTCCGTGCTCTCGCAGATGGGCGTGTTGACTGACAGCAAGACTGGTTTGCTGACCCTCGACACCGCCGTGTTCAACAAGCGTATGGAAACCCCGGGCATGGCTGGCCAGGTCCAGCAATTGTTCAGCGGTACCGACGCGAAAAATGGTCTGTTGGCACGCATGAGCGCGGCGGTCGATCCTTACGTCAAGACCGGCGGGCTGCTGGATCAGCGCAGTTCCAATCTGACCAATCTGACGAGCAGCTTGCAGAAGCAGCAGGTGGCGCTGGACTTGCGCGTCGCCAACTTGACCACGACGTTGACCGCCAAGTACAACGCCATGGACTTGCTGGTAGGGCAGATGAAAGCGACGGCGAGCAACATCACCTCGTTCTTCAGCTCGCTCAACGCGCAGCAGTCCGCGAAGTAACCGTTGGTAACGACAAAAACCCGGCTACGCTAGCTCAGCGTGTGCCGGGTTTTTGTCTTTTGATCTAAAGTTTTCAGGCTCGTTGGCGATACACTGGTTATACGAGTCATTGTGGCAATGAGGTAGAACATGAACCCGATGTTAGCCCTTCGGCAGTATCAGAAAGTCGGTGCCCATGCGCAGACATCCGAAGCGAGCCCGCACCGTCTGGTGCAAATGTTGATGGAAGGTGGCCTGGCCCGTATCGCTCAGGCCAAAGGCGCCATCGAGCGCAAGGACATCCCCGCCAAGTGCACGTCGATCAGCAAGGCGATCGGCATTGTCAGTGGCCTGCGCGAGGGGCTTGATCTGGAAAACAACGCCGAGGCGCTGGCTGACCTCGACGGCCTGTACATCTACATGATGAAGCGTCTCGCCGAGGCGAACATCAGCAGTGACCCGCGCATTCTCGACGAGGTTGCCGGCTTGCTGAGCACGGTCAAGGAAGGCTGGGACGCCATCGCGCCTGTGCCTGCTCCGCAGTTCTGAAGGAGAGCGTCATGAGTCTTGTATTGCAGCGAATTGCCGATACCCGTGAAGCGCTGGTCGGTGCTCTGGCCGAACGCAATTGGGAAGCCATCGGCGAGCTGGATCTGGCTTGCCGGTCCTGCATGGAAGACGTCATGGCGGAAGCGTCGCTGGACGAAGTCGCCTTGCGCGGCAACCTCGAAGAGCTGCTGTTCGTTTACAAGGAGCTTCTCGAAGTGGCCATGGGCGAGCGGCAGGCGATAGCCAACGAGATGTCGCAGATCACCCAAGCGCAAAAAGCGGCCAAGGTTTACCATCTGTTTGGTTGATTAACCGTCAGTTAATCCAGGCATATGCGCCATAAATTTGACTGTGCACGGTTTTTTGACTTAACTAGTGGCTATTATCAGATTTAGGGCGTCTACAGGCACATGGTGTCCTGCAAGCGTCTCGCTTGCCCCATTTTTCGGGCATTGAGTTGACTAGGGAAGTTGCTATTGCATGTGGCGTGAAACCAAAATTCTGCTGATCGATGACGATAGCGTCCGCCGCCGCGACCTGGCGGTGATTTTGAATTTTCTTGGTGAAGAAAATTTACCCTGCGGCAGCCATGACTGGCAGCAGGCAGTCGGCTCTTTGTCGTCTAGTCGTGAGGTCATTTGCGTACTGATCGGGACCGTCAATGCTCCTGGTGCGCTTTTGGGCTTGCTAAAGACACTCTCAACCTGGGATGAGTTCCTTCCGGTTTTGTTGATGGGCGATAATTCTTCCGTCGACTTGCCTGAAGACCAGCGTCGGCGGGTCCTTTCGACCCTGGAAATGCCGCCCAGCTACAGCAAATTGCTCGATTCGCTGCACCGTGCCCAGGTCTATCGCGAGATGTATGACCAGGCCCGCGAGCGCGGTCGTCATCGCGAACCCAATCTGTTCCGCAGTCTCGTCGGCACGAGCCGGGCGATCCAGCATGTGCGTCAGATGATGCAGCAGGTCGCCGACACCGACGCCAGCGTGCTGATCCTCGGCGAATCCGGCACCGGCAAGGAAGTGGTCGCGCGCAACCTGCATTACCATTCCAAGCGCCGTGACGCGCCGTTCGTGCCGGTCAACTGCGGGGCGATCCCGGCAGAGCTGCTGGAAAGCGAACTGTTCGGCCACGAGAAGGGCGCTTTCACCGGGGCGATCACCAGCCGTGCCGGGCGTTTCGAGCTGGCCAACGGCGGCACACTGTTCCT
Organism: Pseudomonas sp. R1-1; assembly: GCF_051132135.1. Classification (NCBI taxonomy): domain Bacteria; kingdom Pseudomonadati; phylum Pseudomonadota; class Gammaproteobacteria; order Pseudomonadales; family Pseudomonadaceae; genus Pseudomonas; species Pseudomonas sp. R1-1. The sequence goes on along the minus strand of NZ_CP071663.1, from coordinate 4,483,641 downwards.
CGACGAAATCGGCGACATGCCGCTGCCGATGCAGGTCAAACTGTTGCGCGTGCTGCAGGAGCGCACCTTCGAGCGCGTGGGCAGCAACAAGACCCAGAGCGTCGATGTGCGCATCATCGCGGCGACACACAAGAATCTCGAAACCATGATCGAGATCGGCAGCTTCCGCGAAGACCTCTACTACCGCCTGAACGTGTTCCCTATCGAGATGGCGCCGCTGCGTGAGCGCGTCGAAGACATCCCGTTGCTGATGAACGAACTGATCTCGCGTATGGAACATGAAAAGCGCGGTTCGATCCGTTTCAACTCGGCGGCGATCATGTCGCTGTGCCGTCACGGCTGGCCGGGCAACGTCCGCGAGCTGGCCAACCTGGTTGAGCGCATGGCGATCATGCACCCGTACGGGGTGATCGGTGTGGTCGAGTTGCCGAAGAAATTCCGCTACGTCGACGACGAAGACGAGCAGATGGTCGACAGCCTGCGCAGCGATCTGGAAGAGCGCGTGGCGATCAACGGTCACACGCCGGATTTCAGCGCCAACGCATTGCTGCCGCCAGAAGGCCTGGATCTGAAGGACTACCTCGGTGGTCTGGAGCAGGGCCTGATCCAGCAGGCGCTGGACGATGCCAATGGCATCGTGGCGCGTGCGGCGGAACGTCTGCGCATCCGTCGTACCACACTGGTGGAGAAGATGCGCAAATACGGCATGAGCCGGCGCGATGGAGACGAACAGGCGGATGATTGACGCCTGTTTTCCAAGCGCTTCATTTATAAGCGCTTTTTTTTAGGCACGGGTATTGCTACAGCCCTCGCAACGTTCCGTTTCACTGACGGTCAGCCAAGCGAGAGAGCACAATGCCCCAAGCCGCCCAGATCTCTTCTGCCTCCAATATCGTGGGGCAACCCTCGTCCGTAGAGCAGGCAAGCCGTCAGGGCCTTGAGCAGGCGTTCGAGCTGTTCAACCAGATGTCCAGCCAGTTGACCGACTCCTACAGCATGCTCGAAGCGCGGGTGACCGAGCTCAAGGGCGAGCTGGCCGTGGTCAGCGCCCAGCGCATGCAGGAGCTGGCAGAAAAGGAACGTTTGGCCAACCGTCTGCAAAATCTCCTTGATCTGTTGCCCGGTGGCGTCATCGTCATCGACGGCCGCGGTATTGTCTGCGAAGCCAATCCGGCCGCCATTGAATTGCTCGGCCTGCCGCTGGAAGGCGAATTGTGGCGCCAGGTGATCGCCCGCTGCTTCGCACCGCGCGAAGACGATGGTCACGAAATCTCCCTTAAAAACGGTCGACGCTTGTCGATTGCTACTCGCTCGCTGGATGCCGAGCCGGGGCAGTTGGTGCTGCTCAACGATTTGACGCAAACCCGTCATCTGCAGGATCAACTGGCGCGCCACGAGCGCCTGTCTTCGCTCGGCCGTATGGTCGCTTCGCTGGCTCATCAGATCCGCACGCCGCTGTCCGCCGCGCTGCTGTATGCCAGCCATTTGACTGAGCAGGAGCTGACGGTCGCCACGCAGCAGCGTTTCGCTGGACGTCTTAAAGAGCGTCTGCATGAGCTGGAACATCAGGTGCGCGACATGCTGGTGTTCGCGCGCGGCGAATTGCCGCTGACCGATCGCCTCAGCCCCAACGCGTTGATGCAGGCGCTGCAAGCCGCGGCGCTGACCCATGTGCAGGACTTGCCGATCCGCTGGCAGTGCGACAGCCATGCCGGCGAGCTGCTATGCAATCGCGACACGCTGGTCGGCGCGCTGTTGAACCTGATCGAAAACGCGATTCAGGCCAGTGCCGGCGCAGTCCGTCTGAAAGTCCATTGCTACACCCGCGACAACACCCTGCGTCTGTGCATCAGCGACAATGGCAGCGGCATCGAGCCGGCCGTACTGGCGCGCCTTGGCGAACCGTTTTTCACCACTAAAGTCACCGGCACCGGTCTCGGCCTGACCGTGGTCAAGGCCGTGGCGAGGGCGCATCAGGGAGAATTGCGGCTGCGTTCGCGGGTCGGCCGCGGCACCCGCGCGCAGGTGATCCTGCCATTGTTTACTGCCGCACAAGGAGTTGAGTGACTGCCATGGGCATCAAGGTGTTGCTGGTCGAAGATGACCGTTCGTTGCGCGAAGCGCTGGCCGATACGCTGTTGCTGGCCGGGCACGATTACCGCGCGGTCGGTTGCGCCGAGGACGCCTTGACGGCCGTAGCGCACGAAGCCTTCAGCCTGGTGGTCAGTGACGTCAATATGCCGGGCATGGACGGTCATCAATTGCTCGCGCTGTTGCGCGCGCGTCAGCCGCAATTGCCGGTGTTGCTGATGACCGCCCACGGTGCGGTCGAACGCGCCGTCGACGCGATGCGTCAGGGTGCGGCAGATTATCTGGTCAAGCCTTTCGAACCCAGAGCACTGCTCGATCTGGTGGCGCGGCATGCGTTGGGTAGCATCGGTGGTGCTGAGGCTGAAGGGCCGATAGCCGTCGAGCCGGCCAGTGCGCAATTACTCGATCTCGCCGCACGGGTGGCGCGCAGCGATTCCACAGTATTGATCTCCGGCGAATCCGGTACCGGTAAAGAAGTACTGGCGCGCTACATTCACCAGCAGTCGCACCGCGCCAATCAACCGTTCATCGCGATCAACTGCGCAGCGATCCCCGACAACATGCTCGAAGCGACGTTGTTCGGTCATGAGAAGGGTTCGTTTACCGGCGCCATCGCCGCTCAGCCCGGCAAGTTCGAACAGGCCGACGGCGGCACTATTTTGCTTGATGAAATCTCGGAAATGCCCCTTGGCCTGCAAGCCAAGTTGCTGCGTGTCTTGCAGGAACGTGAAGTCGAGCGCGTCGGCGCACGCAAGCCAATCACCCTGGATATCCGCGTGGTCGCCACCACCAACCGTGATCTGGCGGGCGAAGTGGCGGCGGGGCGCTTCCGTGAGGACCTGTTTTACCGCCTGTCGGTTTTCCCTCTGGCCTGGCGTCCACTTCGCGAGCGCACTGCCGATATCCTGCCGCTGGCGGAAAGATTGCTGGCCAAACACGTCAATAAAATGAAGCACGCCGCAGCAAGACTTTCGCCTGAAGCGCAAGCAAGCCTGACGGCCTACCCATGGCCAGGCAATGTGCGTGAACTGGATAACGCCATTCAACGGGCGCTGATCCTGCAGCAGGGCGGGATGATTCAGCCGCAGGATTTCTGTCTCGCCGGTGCGCTGCCGGTGGCTGCTTTGCCGGTCGCCGCACCGGCGATTCGAGACCTGCAAGTCGAGGCGGATTCGTCCGGTGCGCTGGGCGATGACCTGCGCCGCCGGGAGTTTCAGATGATCATCGACACCCTGCGGGCCGAGCGCGGCCGACGCAAGGAAGCCGCGGAAAAACTCGGCATCAGCCCGCGTACCTTGCGCTACAAACTGGCGCAGATGCGCGATGCCGGGATGGACGTTGAAGGCTATCTGTTCGCCACCTGAATCGCCGCGCAACAATCAACATGTTTTTCTCAAAGGGGTGCCCGTTAGCTGGCACCCTTGTTGCTAATACCTGTGTACCCGCCGAGTGAAGTGTCAAAAAATTGCGGGCCGCCCAAGAGAGTAGACCATGAGCCAAGGTATTGAATTTAATCGGTTGATGATGGACATGCAGGCCATGAAAGTGGATGCCATGTCTGCGCGCAAATCGACCGCCGCTGTTCCTGAACTGGCGGGCAGCAGCTTTTCCGACATGCTCGGTCAGGCGATCAACAAAGTCAGCGATACCCAGCAGGCGTCGACTCAACTGGCCAACGCATTCGAGGTCGGCAAGAGCGGCGTCGATCTGACCGACGTGATGGTCGCGTCGCAGAAAGCCAGCGTGTCGTTCCAGGCTCTGACCCAGGTGCGCAACAAACTGGTTCAGGCGTATCAAGACATCATGCAGATGCCGGTATAAGGGCGAGATTGAGTCATGGCAGAAGCAGTCGCTGATAACGTTCCGGCCAAGGCCACCCCGATCGACGGCAAACCGCCGCTGTTCGGCCTGTCCTTTCTGGAAAACCTTTCCCAGATGACCGTGCTGCGTCAGGTCGGCCTGTTGGTCGGTCTGGCCGCGAGCGTGGCGATTGGCTTTGCCGTGGTGCTGTGGTCGCAGCAGCCGGATTACCGTCCACTGTACGGCAGCCTCGCCGGCCTGGACGCCAAGCAGGTCATGGAAACCCTCGCCGCCGCTGACATCCCTTACAACGTAGAACCCAATTCCGGCGCCTTGCTGGTCAAGGCCGATGACCTGTCCCGTGCGCGGATGAAACTTGCGGCCGCTGGTGTCACTCCCAGCGACGGCAACATCGGTTTCGAAATCCTCGACAAGGAACAGGGTCTGGGCACCAGCCAGTTCATGGAAGCGACCCGTTATCGTCGCGGCCTCGAAGGTGAACTGGCGCGCACCATTTCCAGCCTGAACAACGTCAAGGGTGCCCGCGTGCACCTGGCGATTCCGAAAAGTTCGGTGTTCGTGCGTGACGAGCGCAAGCCGAGCGCTTCGGTACTGGTCGAGCTGTACAGCGGTCGTTCGCTGGAGCCGGGCCAGGTGGTGGCGATCATCAATCTGGTGGCGACGTCCGTTCCCGAGTTGAGCAAATCGCAGATCACTGTCGTCGATCAGAAGGGCAACCTGCTCTCCGATCAGGCGGAAAATTCCGAAATGACCATGGCCGGCAAGCAGTTCGATTACAGCCGCCGCATGGAAAGCATGCTCACCCAGCGCGTGCACAACATTCTGCAACCGGTGCTGGGCAACGATCGCTACAAGGCTGAAGTCTCCGCCGACATCGATTTCAGTGCCGTCGAGTCGACCGCCGAGCAGTTCAACCCGGATCAACCGGCGTTGCGCAGCGAGCAGTCGGTCAACGAACAACGCACCGCCAGCAATGGCCCGCAAGGTGTGCCCGGTGCCCTGAGCAACCAGCCACCGTCGCCAGCCTCGGCACCGCAAACCACCGGCGGCGCTGCTGCTCCGGCGGGGATGATCCAGCCAGGTCAGCCATTGGTCGATGCCAACGGTCAGCAGATCATGGACCCGGCCACCGGTCAGCCGATGCTCGCGCCGTACCCGGCGGACAAGCGTCAACAATCCACCAAGAACTTCGAGCTCGACCGTTCGATCAGTCACACCAAGCAACAACAGGGCCGTCTCAATCGCCTGTCGGTGTCGGTGGTGGTTGACGATCAGGTCAAGGTCAACGCGGCCAACGGCGAAACCAGCCGTGCGCCGTGGACCGCCGATGAATTGGCGCGCTTCACCCGTCTGGTGCAGGACGCCGTCGGTTTCGATGCCAGCCGTGGCGACAGCGTCAGCGTGATCAACATGCCGTTCTCCGCCGAGCGCGGCGAAGTGATTGCCGATATTCCGTTCTACTCCCAGCCATGGTTCTGGGACATCGTCAAACAAGTGCTGGGTGTGTTGTTCATCCTGGTGCTGGTGTTTGGTGTGCTGCGTCCGGTGCTCAACAACATCACCGGCGGTGGCAAAGGCAAGGAGCTGGCCGGTCTGGGCAGCGACGTGGAACTCGGTGGCATGGGCGGCCTGGACGGCGAACTGGCCAACGACCGCGTAAGCCTCGGTGGTCCGCAGAGCATTCTGTTGCCGAGCCCGAGCGAGGGTTATGACGCGCAGCTGAATGCAATCAAGAGTCTGGTAGCTGAAGACCCGGGTCGCGTGGCTCAGGTCGTGAAAGAGTGGATTAACGCAGATGAGTGATAACCGAGCCGCCACCCTCAAACTGACCAAGGTCGACAAAGCCGCGATTCTGCTGCTGTCCCTCGGATCGACCGATGCTGCGCAAGTGCTGCGCCACATGGGCCCGAAAGAAGTGCAGCGGGTCGGCGTGGCCATGGCGCAGATGGGCAACGTCCATCGCGAGCAGGTCGAGCAAGTCATGAGCGAGTTCGTCGACATCGTCGGCGATCAGACCAGCCTCGGCGTCGGCTCCGACGACTACGTGCGCAAAATGCTCACCCAGGCGCTGGGCGAAGACAAGGCCAACGGCCTCATCGACCGCATCCTGCTCGGTGGCAACACCAGCGGCCTGGACAGCCTGAAATGGATGGAGCCGCGCGCGGTCGCCGACGTCATCCGTTACGAGCACCCGCAGATCCAGGCGATCGTGGTCGCGTACCTCGACCCGGATCAGGCCGGTGAAGTGCTCGGCAACTTCGACCACAAGGTGCGTCTGGACATCATCCTGCGCGTCTCGTCGTTGAACACCGTGCAGCCGGCGGCGTTGAAAGAGCTGAACCAGATTCTCGAGAAGCAGTTCTCCGGCAACTCGAACGCCTCGCGCACCACCCTGGGTGGCATCAAGCGTGCGGCCGACATCATGAACTTCCTCGACAGCTCGATCGAAGGCCAGCTCATGGACTCGATCCGCGAAGTCGACGAAGACCTGTCCGGTCAGATCGAAGACCTCATGTTCGTCTTCAACAACCTGGCGGACGTCGACGACCGCGGGATTCAGGCGCTGCTGCGCGAAGTCTCGTCCGACGTGCTGGTGCTGGCCCTCAAGGGTTCGGACGAAGGCGTCAAGGAAAAGATCTTCAAGAACATGTCCAAGCGTGCTGCCGAACTGTTGCGCGACGACCTCGAAGCCAAAGGCCCGGTGCGCGTCAGCGACGTCGAAACCGCGCAGAAGGAAATCCTCACCATTGCCCGCCGCATGGCCGAGGCCGGCGAGATCGTGCTCGGTGGCAAGGGCGGCGAGGAAATGATCTAAGCCCATGGACAAGCCTGACGAGTCTGTGACGGATCTGATCCGCGCCCGCGATGTTCGTGGTTTCGAATCGTGGGCGCTGCCCAGCTTCGACCCGCCAAAACCGGAACCCGAGCCCGAGCCGGAACCCGAACCGCCGGAAATGGAAGAAGTGCCGCTGGAGGAAGTCCAGCCACTGACTCTGGAAGAACTCGAAAGCATCCGCCAGGAGGCTTACAACGAGGGCTTCGCCATTGGCGAAAAGGAAGGTTTTCACAGCGCCACGCTGAAGGTGCGTCAGGAAGCCGAAGTGGCGCTGGCGGCGAAACTCGCCAGCCTCGAGCAACTGATGGCGCACCTGTTCGAACCCATCGCCGAGCAGGACACGCAGATCGAAAAGTCGCTGGTCGACCTCGTGCAACACATCACCAGGCAGGTGATCAAGCGCGAGCTGGCCATCGACTCGAGCCAGATCGAACACGTCATGCGCGACGCTCTCAAGCTGTTGCCGCTGGGCGTCGACAACGTGCGCCTGTACGTCAATCCGCAGGATTTCGAACAAGCGAAAAGCCTGCGCGAACGTCACGAAGAAACCTGGCGCATCGTCGAAGACGAAACGCTGATGCCGGGTGGCTGCAGGGTTGAAACCGCGCACAGCCGCATCGATGCGAGCATCGAGACCCGCGTCGCGCAGGTCATGGACAAGCTGTTCGACCAGTTGCACGAGCAGGCCTTGCACCCGGCCGAGGCCGACCTGAGCCTGGACATCCCCGACGACATCAAGCCGACGGCTGCTGCTGAAGAGCCGCTCGCGGACCACCCCGATGCGCCTTGAACGCACCAGCTTCGCCAAGCGCCTGAGCACCTACGCCGAGGCCACCGAAATGGCCGGCGCGCCGATTCTCGAAGGGCGTCTGCTGCGCATGGTCGGCCTCACGCTCGAAGCCGAAGGCTTGCGCGCGGCCATGGGCACGCGCTGCCTGGTGATCAACGACGACAGCTATCACCCCTCGCAGGTCGAAGCCGAAGTCATGGGCTTTTCCGGCAGCAAAGTCTTTCTGATGCCGGTCGGCAGCGTCGCCGGGATTGCGCCGGGCGCCCGCGTGGTGCCGCTGGCCGAGACCGGTCGCTTGCCGATGGGCATGAGCATGCTCGGTCGCGTGCTCGATGGTGCCGGTCGCGCGCTGGATGGCAAGGGCGGCATGAAAGCCGAAGACTGGGTGCCGATGGACGGCCCGACGATCAACCCGCTCAACCGTGATCCGATCAGCGAGCCGCTGGACGTCGGTATCCGTTGCATCAACGGTTTGTTGACGGTCGGTCGCGGCCAGCGTCTGGGCCTGTTCGCCGGTACCGGTGTCGGTAAATCGGTGCTGCTGGGCATGATGACCCGCTTCACCGAAGCCGACATTATCGTCGTCGGCCTGATCGGCGAGCGGGGTCGCGAAGTTAAAGAATTCATCGAGCACAGCCTGGGTGAAGAAGGCCTCAAGCGCTCCGTAGTGGTCGCCTCGCCAGCGGACGATGCGCCGCTGATGCGTTTGCGCGCGGCGATGTACTGCACGCGCATCGCCGAGTATTTTCGCGACAAGGGCAAGAACGTCCTGTTGCTGATGGACTCGCTGACCCGTTTCGCCCAGGCCCAGCGGGAAATTGCCCTGGCCATCGGCGAGCCGCCAGCGACCAAGGGTTATCCGCCGTCGGTGTTCGCCAAACTGCCGAAACTGGTCGAACGGGCCGGTAACGCGGAGAAGGGCGGCGGCTCGATCACCGCGTTCTATACCGTGCTCTCCGAGGGCGACGACCAGCAGGACCCGATTGCCGACTCGGCGCGAGGCGTGCTCGACGGGCACATTGTGCTGTCCCGGCGCTTGGCCGAGGAAGGGCACTATCCGGCCATCGACATTGAAGCGTCGATCAGCCGGGTGATGCCAGCGGTGGTCTCTCCGGAACACATGCAGCGTGCGCAGTATTTCAAACAACTGTGGTCGCGCTATCAGCAGAGCCGCGACCTGATCAGCGTCGGCGCCTACGTCGCCGGCGGCGATCGCGAGACCGATCTGGCGATTTCCCTGCAAGCGCAACTGGTCCGCTACCAGCGGCAGGGCCTCAACGACAAGATCACCATGGGCGAAAGCCAAGCCTACCTCGAAACCTTGTTCGCCCCAGCGGCGGGCGGGTAAGCGGTCATGGCCGTCAGCCGCGCCGCGCGCCTGGCACCGGTGGTGGAAATGGCCGAGAAGGCCGAGAAAACCGCCGTGCAACGCATGGCTTATTTCCAGGGGCAGGTGACGGTTGCCGAGAGCAAACTCGCCGACCTCAATGCCTTTCGTCTGGATTACTCACAGCAATGGATCGTGCGCGGCAGCACCGGTGTGTCCGGTCAATGGCTGCTCGGGTTTCAGGGCTTTCTGGCGCAACTCGACACCGCCGTCGACCAGCAGCGCCAGAGTCTGGTCTGGCACCAAAACAACCTCGACAAGGCACGCAATGAGTGGCAACAGGCGTTCGCTCGCGTCGAGGGTTTGCGCAAACTGGTCCAGCGTTACCGCGACGAGGCGCAGCGCCTGGAAGACAAGCGCGAACAGAAGCTGCTCGATGAATTGTCCCAGCGCCTGCCGCGGCGTGATGCCTTCTAAACTCACCGCTGAACCCCTGTGGGAGCGAGCCTGCTCGCGAAAGCGCAGTGTCCGTCACCCTTTAGTCAACTGACAGGATGCTTTCGCGAGCAGGCTCGCTGCCACACTGACATCCACATATGATCAACCGTTGCGCCTTGCCCCATCCCTATCCAGGTGCTAAACCTTGTACAGGTTCGTCAATGACAAGGAAGCCAGTCAATGTCAGTCGTTACACAAGTCTCTCCAGACCAGAAAAAACTCACGATAGCGGTGAAGGGGCGGTTCGATTTTGGTCGCCATCAGGAATTTCGCGAGTCGTATGAAAAGCTCAATACCAAACCCGAGTCCATCGTCGTCGATTTGAAAGAAGCGACCTACCTCGACAGCTCGGCGCTGGGCATGCTGCTTCTGCTGCGCGATCACGCCGGCGGCGACGAGGCGGATATCCGTGTAGTCAACAGCAGTTCCGACGTGAAAAAAATCCTCGCGATCTCGAACTTCGACAAACTGTTCGACATCAGTTGACGGCCATGCAGGCGCAAGAGCCGCTGACCGTTCTGATCGCCGAAGACAGCGCCGCCGATCGCTTGCTGCTGTCGACCATCGTCCGCCGCCAGGGTCATCAAGTGTTGACGGCGGCGAACGGTGCCGAGGCGGTCGACATCTTCAAGCGGCAACATCCCGATCTGGTCCTGATGGACGCGCTGATGCCGGTGATGGACGGCTTCGAGGCTGCACGGCAGATCAAGGCGCTGGCGGGCGAGACGCTGGTGCCGATCATCTTCCTCACCTCGCTGACCGAAAGCGAAGCGTTGGTCCGCTGCCTGGAGGCGGGTGGTGACGACTTTCTGGCGAAGCCGTACAACCAGGTGATCCTCGCCGCCAAAATCAAGGCGATGGATCGCTTGCGCCGTTTGCAGGCGACGGTTCTGCAACAGCGCGACCTGATCGCCCGGCATCACGATTACCTGCTCAATGAACAGCGCGTCGCCAAAGCGGTGTTCGATAAGGTCGCGCATTCCGGTTGCCTGAATGCGCCGAACATTCGCTATCTGCAATCGCCCTATGCGCTGTTCAACGGTGACCTGTTGCTGGCGGCGTACACGCCGGCCGGCGACATGCACGTCATGCTCGGTGACTTCACCGGCCACGGCTTACCAGCGGCGGTGGGGGCGATGCCGTTGGCCGAAGTGTTTTACGGGATGACCGCCAAAGGCTACGGCCTGGCGGAAACCCTGCGTGAGATGAACGCCAAGCTCAAGCGCATCCTGCCGGTGGACATGTTCTGCTGCGCCACTTTGCTCTGTTTGAGTTTCCAGAGCCGTTCGGTGGAGGTGTGGAATGGCGGCATGCCGGACGGTTATCTGCACCGCATGGCCACGGGCGAGCGGATACCGTTGCCGTCGGCGCATTTACCGCTGGGCATTCTCAGCGCCGAGGCCTTCGATGACCGCACCGACGTGCATCCGATGGCCATCGATGACCGGGTGTTCCTGTTGTCGGACGGGGTCATCGACACCAGTGACGCCGATGATCAGTTGTTCGGCGTCGAGCGCTTGCAGCAGGTGTTCGCCGCCAATCGCCAGGCAGATCGCTTGTTTGAAGACATCGAGCAGGCATTGCGCGACTTTGGTGGCGAGGCCCGTGACGACGTCAGCATGGTCGAGGTCAGCCTGCTTGAATCCGCACCGGCGCAGACCCTGACGCCGGTGTACTCCGACAGCGGCCAGTCGAGCCCGCTGGACTGGTCGGTGAGTTTCGAATTCCGTGGCGCCACGCTCAAGCGCTTCAATCCCTTGCCCTATCTGTTGCAACTGTTGCTAGAGGTGCACGGGCTGCGCACGCAGAGTGGTGCGCTCTACAGCGTGCTGGCCGAGTTGTATTCCAACGCGCTGGAGCATGGCGTGCTCGGCCTGGACTCGAGCCTCAAGCGCGATGCGGCGGGTTTTGCGCTTTATTATCAGCAACGCAATGACCGCCTCGAAGCGCTGCAGGGCGGATTTGTCCGGGTGCATCTGCAGGTGCAGCCGCGTGGCACGGGCGGTGGTCTGCTGATTCGGGTCGAGGACAGCGGCAAGGGTTTCGATGTCGCCAAGGTCATGGAGCGGCCGCTGGAAGGGCTCCGTCTGTCGGGTCGCGGTGTCGGTCTGGTCCGGCAACTGGGGCATAACGCTCGCTGGGCGGACGAAGGTCGTAGTGCCTGCGTGGAGTTTTTCTGGGGGATTGAGGCATAATCCGCGAAATTCTTGATCAAGGAGTGAGCAAGTGACTGACTTACACATAGATCGCGATGCGCTGAGCGTGTTGCGCGAGGTCATGGAGGAGGGCTATCCAGAGCTCTTGGATACTTTTCTGGCGGATTCAGAAAGTCGCTTGGCCGAGCTGCGCAATGCGGTGGATGCCAAGGCGTTATCGGAAGTTGCCCATAGCTTCAAGGGCAGCGCCAGTAACATGGGCGCGGTTCGCCTGGCCGCGTTGTGCCAGGATCTGGAGTCGAGCGCCAAAGATCAGACGCCTGAAGCACGGGCGCAACTGGTCGCTCGCATCGCCGGTGAGTTCGCCGACGTGCGTCCTGTTTACGAAGACGAAAAGCACCACGCCCATACCCACTGATCCGGCCGTCCGGCGCTTTTCCCGAGCGCCGGGCGTATCTGGCCCGGCACTTGCAGATAACTCCGCAACTGTACCTACGATCCCAGTGCAGCGGAGACCGTTTCATGCCTGCGACCCCCAACATCCTCATTCACAACGCCGCTCAGGCCAAGGCGCAAGCCGCCTCGGCCAAAACGTCGGCAATGGCCGCAGACACCGGGGATAAAGCCTCCAGCTTCGCAAAAGTGTTCGCCGATCAGGGCTCGAACAAGCCCGTCGCCAACGCTGACAATTCGCCCAAACCGACGCGCGACAAGGCCGCCGATAGCAGCGGCAAACAAGACATCAGCAAGGATCCGTCTGCCGCTGCGCAGCCGGCGGTTGCCGATAGCGGCAACGACTTGCCTGCCGATAAAGCCACAGCCAGCGATGACACTGCCGCCGATAGCGATGCCAGTGGGGACGCTCCGCAAGCGCCGGTCGTTGAAACTGCGCCGGTTGATCCTGCACTGGATCCGGCATTGGTGGCCGCTGCGCAACCGGTGATCGCCGCGCCTGTCGTGCAGGCGCCGGCCGTCGTCGCCACAGCCCAGCCGGAAGCTGAGACGCCGGCGCTGACTGCTCTGCCGAGCATGGTCAAAGATCCGGCGGCCACCCCTGCCAGCGATTTCGATCCGTCCGCCGACCCGCTCGATTCGCTGCCGGCCGTGCGCATGGCGATGGAGCAGGGCGGGCATATTTCCGCCGCCAGCCAGGCGCAACCGAAAGCGTCGCCGGCCCAGACTCAGGCCGACGGCGAATTGACTGCGGCACAGAACTTCGCGGCCGGCATGGCCAGCATGCTTGATGTGCAAGCCGACAAGGACAGCACCAGCCAGGGCGGCGAGAAGGCATTCAGTGGCTTGATCGACGATGGCCTTAAGGATCTGACATCAGCGACCAGCGACACCCGCGTCGATGACTTCGCCAACCGCTTGGCGGCGTTGACCCAGGCGGCTACGCCGAAGACCGCCAATGCAGTGCCGGTGAATCAGCCGATCGCCATGCACCAGAGCGGCTGGACTGAAGAAGTGGTCAACCGCGTCATGTATCTGTCGAGTGCCAACCTGAAAGCGGCGGACATTCAGCTGCAACCGGCCGAACTCGGGCGTCTGGACATCCGCGTGAACATGGTCCCGGACCAGCAGACGCAGGTGACGTTCATGAGTGCGCATCCAAGCGTACGTGAAGCGCTTGACAGCCAGATGCATCGCCTGCGCGACATGTTCAACCAGCAGGGCATGGGCCAGGTCGACGTCAATGTCGCCGACCAGAACCGTGGCTGGCAGGGCCAGCAAGGCCAGGAACAGGCGCAGCAGGGCCAGAGCGGGCGCACCAGCGCTGCCGGCGGTCGCCTTGATGCGGTGGACGAAGAGTTGGCACCGGCCAGCGTGGCTGAAGTGGCAGCTCAGACTACAAGCGTGATTGGCAGTAGCGCGGTCGACTATTACGCCTGATTGCCTCAGATCAAAAGCCCCTCACCCTAGCCCTCTCCCAGAGGGAGAGGGGACTGATTGGGGGATGCTCAGGATGTTTGTCGTCCTTATGGTTTTGCGCTGAATCCATCTGGCGTGCGCCTTTGATTATTTCGACCGACTCACAATCGACTCGGTTTTTCGGGTCGATGCAAAACGAAAACCCGACTCAATCTGCTCCCTCTCCCTCCGGGAGAGGGCTGGGGTGAGGGTGGCTTTTGACTTTGGCGCTGTCTGGCGCCGCCTCCGACACTTCTGGCATACGCTTGCTCTTGCCTGAACTCGGTCTGTCAGGCCGACGCATAACCAAAACCCGACTCAATCTGCCCCCTCTCCCTCCGGGAGAGGGCTGGGGTGAGGGTGGCTTTTGACTTTGGCGCTGTCTGGCGCCGCCTCCGACACTTCTGGCATAACACTTGCTCTTGCCTAGCCGTGCAACTGTAAAACCCCCGATTAGTGACGGATTATTGGCATGGCGAAGAGCGAAGCAGCAGCGGTAAAAGACCCGGCAACCAAAGGCAAACTCAAGCTGATCATTGTGATCGTGCTGGCCTTGCTGTTGGCCATCGGTGCGTCCGTAGGGGCGACCTGGTTCTTCATGCACAGCGCCCAGAGCAAGCCTGCCGAGGCCGCCGAAGCTGCGCCGGTCGGCAAGCAGGCGGCGATCTTCGAGCCGATGGCGCCGGCCTTCGTTGCCAACTACAACCAGAACGGCCGACAGCGCTACATGCAGGTGAGCATCACCATGCTGGCGCGTAACCAGGCCGATCTGGACGCGCTCAAAGTGCACATGCCGGTGATCCGCAACAACCTGGTGATGCTCTTCTCCGGTCAGGATTTCGCCACCCTGGCGACCCCGGTCGGGCAAGAGATGTTGCGCCAGAAGGCCACAGCCAGCGTCCAGGAAGTGGCGCAGAAAGAGCTGGGCAAAGTGGTCATCGAACAGTTGCTTTTCACTAATTTCGTACTGCAGTAGGAACACGACATGGCCGTGCAGGATCTGCTGTCCCAGGATGAAATCGACGCGCTGTTGCATGGCGTCGACGATGGTCTGGTACAGACCGATAACGCTGCCGAACCCGGCAGTGTCAAAAGCTACGACCTGACCAGCCAGGATCGCATCGTCCGTGGACGCATGCCGACCCTGGAAATGATCAACGAGCGTTTTGCCCGCTACACCCGCATCAGCATGTTCAACATGCTGCGCCGCTCGGCGGACGTTGCCGTCGGTGGCGTGCAGGTGATGAAGTTCGGCGAATACGTGCACTCGCTGTACGTGCCGACCAGCCTCAACCTGGTCAAGATCAAACCGTTGCGCGGCACCGCGCTGTTCATCCTCGACGCCAAACTGGTGTTCAAGCTGGTGGACAACTTCTTCGGCGGCGACGGCCGTCACGCGAAGATCGAAGGGCGTGAATTCACCCCGACCGAACTGCGCGTGGTGCGCATGGTGCTGGAACAGGCCTTCGTCGATCTGAAAGAAGCCTGGCAGGCGATCATGGAAGTCAATTTCGAGTACATCAACTCGGAAGTGAACCCGGCCATGGCCAACATCGTCGGCCCGAGCGAAGCGATCGTGGTTTCCACCTTCCACATCGAACTCGATGGCGGTGGCGGCGATCTGCACGTGACCATGCCGTATTCGATGATCGAGCCGGTGCGCGAAATGCTCGACGCCGGTTTCCAGTCCGACCTCGACGATCAGGACGAGCGCTGGGTCAACGCCCTGCGCCAGGACGTACTCGATGTCGACGTGCCGATCGGTGCCACCGTGGCCCGCCGCCAGTTGAAGCTGCGCGACATCCTGCACATGCAGCCGGGTGACGTGATCCCGGTCGAGATGCCGGAAGACATGATCATGCGCGCCAACGGCGTGCCGGCCTTCAAGGTCAAGATGGGCTCGCACAAAGGCAACCTCGCGTTGCAAGTGATCGAGCCGATCGAGCGTCGCTGAGGCGGCGCTTTCCACCCCCGCATTTAACCGAATTGTTGCCCGCCGAGGACACATGATGAACGACGATATGAACGCGCAGGACGATCAGGCACTGGCCGATGAGTGGGCTGCGGCCTTGGAAGAAACTGGTGACGCTGGTCAGGCTGACATCGATGCGCTGCTGGCCGCCGATGCCGGTACTGCGAGTTCCAATCGCCTGCCGATGGAAGAATTCGGCAGCGTGCCGAAAAACAACGACCCGGTAACCCTCGACGGCCCGAACCTGGACGTGATTCTCGACATCCCGGTATCGATCTCGATGGAAGTCGGCAGCACCGACATCAACATCCGCAACCTGCTGCAACTCAACCAGGGTTCGGTGATCGAGCTCGATCGTCTGGCCGGCGAGCCGCTGGACGTGCTGGTCAACGGCACCCTGATCGCCCACGGCGAAGTGGTAGTGGTCAACGAGAAGTTCGGCATCCGCCTGACCGACGTGATCAGCCCAAGCGAACGCATCAAGAAGCTGCGCTGAGTGAAAAGGTTTCTCTGGACTCTGCTGGCATTGCCATTGAGCGTGCTGGCCGCCGAGCCGGGTACAACCGCTGCTGCGCCTGCCGCCACCGCGCCGATGGTCAACAGCGGCGTGGCCGGGCAACTGACGCAACTGGTGTTCGGCTTGCTGCTGGTGCTGGGCCTGATCTTCTTCCTCGCCTGGCTGTTGCGCCGGGTGCAGCAGGCAGGTCCGGCGGGCAAGGGCCAGGTGATCGAGCTGATCGGTTCGCGCGCGCTCGGCCCGCGTGACCGGTTGATGCTGGTGCAGGTTGGCAACGAGCAGATTCTGCTCGGCCTCAGCCCCGGCAGCATCACTGCGCTGCATGTACTGAAAGAGCCGGTCGAAGTGCCCACCGCCAGCGAAAAAGCCACACCGGAATTTGCCCAGCATCTGCTGAAGATTCTCGGCAAGGATCAGAAGGATACGAAGTAATGGCTGCGCTCCGCATCGTCTTGACGCTGGCCCTGATGCTGGCCGCGCCGTTGGCATTGGCTGCCGATCCGTTGTCGATCCCGGCGATCACCCTGGGCACCAACGCCGACGGCGCGCAGGAATACTCGGTCAGCCTGCAGATCCTGCTGATCATGACCGCCCTGAGTTTCATTCCGGCGGCCGTGATCCTGATGACCAGCTTCACCCGGATCATCATTGTCTTCTCGATCCTGCGTCAGGCCCTGGGCCTGCAACAGACGCCGTCGAACCAGATCCTCACCGGCATGGCGCTGTTTCTCACGATGTTCATCATGGCGCCGGTGTTCGATCGGGTGAACAAGGATGCGCTGCAGCCGTATCTGGCCGAAACCCTCACCGCGCAGCAAGCGGTGGAAAAGGCCCAGGTGCCGATCAAGGACTTCATGCTCGCCCAGACCCGCACCAGCGATCTGGAGCTGTTCATGCGCCTGTCCAAGCGCAGCGACATCGCCAGCCCGGATCAGGCCCCGCTGACCATTCTGGTGCCGGCGTTCGTGACCTCCGAGCTTAAGACCGCGTTCCAGATCGGCTTCATGATCTTCATCCCGTTCCTGATCATCGACCTCGTCGTCGCGAGCGTGCTGATGGCGATGGGTATGATGATGCTCTCGCCGCTGATCATTTCGTTGCCGTTCAAGATCATGCTGTTCGTGCTGGTCGATGGCTGGGCGCTGATCATCGGCACACTCGCCAGCAGTTTTGGAGGTGTCTCGCCATGACGCCGGAAGTTGCGGTCGATATCTTTCGTGAAGCCCTGTGGCTGACCACCATGATGGTCGCCATACTGGTGGTGCCAAGCCTGCTGGTCGGCCTGCTGGTGTCGATGTTTCAGGCCGCGACGCAGATCAACGAACAGACCTTGAGCTTTCTGCCGCGTCTTTTGGTGATGCTGGTGACGCTGATCATCGGCGGTCCGTGGATCGTGCAGACGTTCATGGAATACATCATCCAGCTGTACAAAAACATTCCGATGGTCATCGGCTAAGCCATGCAATCGCTGCTTCAGCTGACCGACACCCAGATCAGCACCTGGGTGGCGTCGTTCATGTTGCCGCTGTTTCGCGTCGCGTCGATGCTGATGGTCATGCCGATTTTCGGCACCACCCTGGTTCCGCGGCGCGTGCGCCTGTACTTCGCCGTAGCGATCACCGTGGTGATTACCCCGGCGCTGCCGCCGATGCCCGCCGTCAGCCCGCTGGATCTCAGCGGCCTGTTGCTGATCGCCGAGCAGATTCTGGTCGGCGCGGTATTGGGCTTTTCCCTGCAATTGTTCTTTCAGGCATTCGCCGTGGCCGGGCAAATCGTCGCGATTCAGATGGGCATGGGCTTCGCCTCGATGATCGACCCCACCAATGGCGTTTCGGTGGCGGTGATCGGACAGTTCTTCACCATGCTGGTGACACTGCTGTTTCTGTCGATGAACGGCCATCTGGTGGTCTTCGAAGTTCTCACTGAAAGCTTCACCACGCTGCCGGTCGGCGGCGGTCTGATGACCGCGCACTATTGGGAGCTGGCCGGCAAGCTCGGCTGGGTGCTCGGCGCGGCGTTGTTGCTGGTGTTGCCGGCGGTGACTGCGCTGCTGGTGGTCAACATCGCCTTTGGCGTGATGACCCGCGCCGCGCCGCAGCTGAACATTTTCTCGATCGGTTTTCCGCTGACCCTGGTGCTCGGTCTGTTCATTGTCTGGGTCGGGCTGGCGGACATTCTCAACCAGTATCAACCGCTGGCCAGCGAGGCCTTGCAGTTGCTACGCGAACTGGCACGGGCGCGCTGAGTCATGGCAGAGAGCGAAAGCGGTCAGGACAAAACAGAAGACCCCACGGAGAAACGTAAAAAGGATTCCCGTGAGAAGGGCGAGATTGCCCGTTCCAAAGAACTCAACACCCTCGCGGTCATGATGGCCGGCGCCGCGGCATTGTTGATCTTCGGCGGCATGCTGGCTGAAGACCTGATGGACCTGATGCGCCTGAACTTCACTTTGTCCCGTGAAGTGGTGATGGATCAGGGCGCCATGGGCCGGTTTTTGATGCAGTCGGGCCTGATGGCGTTGCTGGCGATCCAGCCGGTGATGATCACCTTGTTGATCGCCGCCATCGTCGGCCCAATCTCCCTCGGCGGCTGGCTGTTCGCGGCCGGCTCGCTGGCACCCAAGTTCAGCCGGATGAACCCCGCCGCCGGCCTGAAACGAATGTTCTCGTTCAAGGCCGTGGTCGAACTGCTCAAGGCGCTGGCCAAGTTTCTGATCACCCTCGGCGTGGCGCTGGTGGTGCTGTCGGCCGACGTCGATGACCTGTTGCGCATCGCCCATGAACCGCTGGATCAGGCAATCATTCACAGCGTGTTGCTGGTCGGCTGGAGCACCCTGTGGCTGGCCTGCGGCCTGATCATCATCGCCGCCGTCGACGTGCCGGTGCAGCTCTGGGAAGCGCACAAGAAACTGCTGATGACCAAGCAGGAAGTGCGCGACGAACACAAGGATCAGGAAGGTCGCCCGGAAGTCAAACAGCGCATCCGCCAGACCCAGCGCGAAATGTCCCAGCGCCGCATGATGGCAGCGATCCCCGATGCCGACGTGGTCATCACCAACCCGACCCACTACGCCGTCGCGCTCAAATACGACTCGGAGAAGGGCGGCGCACCGGTGCTGCTGGCCAAGGGCAGCGACTTCCTCGCCCTGAAAATCCGTGAAATCGCCGTCGCCAACAACGTCATGCTCCTCGAATCGCCGGGCCTGGCGCGCTCGATCTACTACTCCACCGAGCTGGATCAGGAGATCCCCGGCGGGCTGTATCTGGCGGTGGCGCAGGTGTTGGCGTACGTCTACCAGATCCGCCAGTACCGCGCGGGCAAGGGCAAACGGCCGGATCCGCTCAAGGACGATTTGCCGATTCCGCCGGATTTGCGCCGCGATTCCTGACGTTGCTGTGCAGCCATTGGTCTGAGACCTCCCTTTACTGTCAACTCTGACAGGTGCGCTCGCGCTGATTTTGCAGTTTGATGCAAGGTGGCGCCGCGAACCTGGCGCGGTCAGGCGAGCGAGTGCAAGGGAGCACGACAATGAAAGGTATTTTCAGTAGTTACGATGAAAAAACCGGAAGGGGCACTATCACGCCGAAGCCGTCGGGACGCTGCCTTTCCTTCGCCGAAGCCACAGGGTTTTTTCTGACTGCAAAAGAGTACCGATTCAGCATTCCATTGGCAGATGCCCTGCAGTCGAACATCAAAGTAGGCGGCGAGGTCGAGTTCCAATTGCCCAAAAGCAAAAATGGAAAAGTGAAAATCCTCCGGTATTGAGCAACCGTTCGCAAAGCCGCTGAAAACGGGACGGCGGTTTTTGATGATCGTCTTCTGATCGTTCCCACGCGCCGCAAAGGAATGCAGCCCGGGACGCTCCGCGTCCCTTCCAAAGCCGAACGCGGAGCGTCCGTTGAGGCATTCCCACGCAGGAGCGTGGGAACGATCATCCGTGGCGCTATTGCGGCAACTCCAGATTATCCAGCGCCCGGTGCGCCGCGAGAGATAAATAATGCGTCCTCTTTCTTCCCTCCCCTTTGTACGAAAGGCGTGTCTGGAGGTGTCCTTTAAAAACCCAAGTTAAAAGGGAAAGATCGAGTGAATACCTGAATTAAACGTGGTCTGTCCCTGTTAGTCCGTCCCTGTTAGTCCACTCAACCCCTCGTAACCAAGGTTTTGATCAGGCTGTCACGCTAAAGTCCGATGATCCCGAAACCAAAGGGTGCGTTTTGAGCTAAGCCGTCCCCGTATGCCCGAGCGTAAAGGTTGAGAGCGAGTCGATGAGGTATATCTCGAGCAGGCTGAACGGCGAATCGCCGCCGCCCGGCCCCAGAGACGACGACCGATCCGGCAAAAGTGTACTGGTTGCCACCCTCCTTAATCTCAACCCTCATCTCGCGGCTCCCGGGTGCGTTGCCATACTCCACTTCTACCTCGATCATGACGCTGCGCTGCGTTAGCTCTATCGCTGTGTTCAAAGGGATTAAAACACCGTTTGCATAGGCAGCCACGACGTAAGGAGTCTGTCGTGCCACCACGGTAAAGGTCCGCGCTGCCGACACCGGATTGCTGCCATACAAGGCTTTAACCGTGATGCTGTGAGCGGTGGCACTGAGCGCCTTCAGTGGCAGTGTCCAGTTGCCGTTGGCATCGACCAGGACCTCACCTTTTGATGTGACACCGTCGAAGATCTCGACTTTCTGATTGGGGGATGCCTTGCCGCTCAGCGTGACTGAGGTATCGAAGGTCGTTCCCCCCTGCGTGACTTCGCCGACGGAGTCCCTGACCGTGGTGATGGTCGGGGCCGTCGCTACCGCCACGGTAAAGGTCCGCGCTGCCGACACCGGATTGCTGCCGTACAAGGCTTTAACCGTGATGCTGTGAGCGGTGGCACTGAGCGCCGTCAGTGGCAGTGTCCAGTTGCCGTTGGCATCGACCAGGACGTCACCTTTTGATGTGACACCGTCAAAGATCTCGACTTTCTGATTGGGGGATGCCTTGCCGCTCAGCGTGACTGAGGTATCGAACGTCGTTCCCCCCTGCGTGACTTCGCCGACGGAGTCCCTGACCGTGGTGATGGTCGGGGCCGTCGCTACCGCCACGGTAAAGGTCCGCGCTGCCGACACCGGATTGCTGCCGTACAAGGCTTTAACCGTGATGCTGTGAGCGGTGGCACTGAGCGCCGTCAGTGGCAGTGTCCAGTTGCCGTTGGCATCGACCAGGACGTCACCTTTTGATGTGACACCGTCAAAGATCTCGACTTTCTGATTGGGGGATGCCTTGCCGCTCAGCGTGACTGAGGTATCGAAGGTCGTTCCCCCCTGCGTGACTTCGCCGACGGAGTCCCTGACCGTGGTGATGGTCGGGGCCGTCGCTACCGCCACGGTAAAGGTCCGCGCTGCCGACACCGGATTGCTGCCATACAAGGCTTTAACCGTGGTGCTGTGAGCGGTGGCACTGAGCGCCGTCAGTGGCAGTGTCCAGTTGCCGTTGGCATCGACCAGGACCTCACCTTTTGATGTGACACCGTCGAAGATCTCGACTTTCTGATTGGGGGATGCCTTGCCGCTCAGCGTGACTGAAGTATCGAACGTAATGCCGCCCGCAGCCACTTCCCCTTTGGAATCCCTTACCGATGTAATAGTCGGCGTTACCTCTGCGACGACGTTCACCAACCAGGCCGGCGATTCTCCCTCAGAGCCATAGCTTGCTTTGGCAACAAAGCTGTGCGCGGCAAGGGTCAGTCCCGTCACCTCAAGTTCCCATTTGCCGGTGCTGCCATTCACCTCCGCGCTGCCTATCGAGACAGCCCCGTTAAAAATTTCAACTTCCAGACGAGGCGTGGCGGTGCCGCTCAGCTTGATAGTGGTATCGGATGTGATCCCGTTGTTAGGTATTTCCACTCCTCCGGAGTCCTTCACCGAATCAATGGCAGGCGTCAGTGCGTCCGAAAGAGTAAAGATTCTCTCGGCAGAGACTTGGCCCGTTCCGTAGTCTGCTTTCGCGGTGAATACCCGCGTCCCGATACCCGCGTCCCGATACCCGCTAACGTGGTTTCGTAAGTCCATTCGCCATCGGCATTGACCGGCCATTTTCCTTTGGAGGAACTTCCCTCGAACAGCTCTACTTGCTCCAGTGGTGTAGCAGTTCCGGTCAACTTCACCTGAGGATCGACGGTGCCACCGTTATGCGGGATTTCCTTGTTCAGGGAGTCCCTTACCGAGGTGATTTCCGGTTTCAAATCAATCGGAGGCGCGTCAGTTACCGTGGCGTTGGCCGCGCTGGAAGTCCCCACCAGATCGCCGTTGGGTTTGCGCAGTTCGTAGGTCACCGTGACGACACTGCTAGCGAAAATCCGGTCGTTGGGTACTTCAAGCACGCAGCGGATTTTTTGCCCGAACTCATCCTGTTCGACCTTGCCGCGGACGACAACCACCACGTCGCCCGGTTGCCCCGTGTTCTTAGCGGTGTAAGTGGCAATCACATCGTGGCCCACCACAAAGCGGGCATCCGAGGTCAACACGACCACTGACAACGCTTTGCCCGCCAGTTTTATCAGATCGATGATGCCCGGGTCGTCGTTTGAGTCGCTCGGCACTTCCCGCAAGATCGGCATCGGCAATAGATCGCCATCCAGATCCTCATCCACCGTGTGCAACGGCGACCATGGCGCATCGGTGTCCGGGCCGTTGCCGAGCTGGTCGGTGACCGTGAAGGAAAAATGCAATTTTTTATCCAGCCGTTGCGCTTTTTCCAGGTAGGCGCGGGTGATGGTGAAGCAGATGGTGATTGGCACTTCGGAGCCGGGATTCGGCGGTTGTGGCGCCTGATTCGGGTTCACCCTGGGTTTGGGGTCGAGGTATTCGCCGTTGCACTTGAGGGTGATGAGGTCGTAAGCCCGGCAGTACGGATAGGCCACGCAGATTTCGGCGCTGACGAATTCCGGGCCGACGCCGTTCTTGATGGTGTCTGGCAGCAACAGTTTTAGCTCGGAGTGGCCGCCGGGCTCGGTCAGGCGATCTTTCAGGCCGGGGCGGATGCGGTTGTAGAGCATTTCGAGCGGTGGTTCGGAGGTGCCGATGTTGCTGCTGCCGCGTTTGATGGTGTAGTACAGCTTGTTGACCCAGTCTGGATGCAGGCGACCTTTGGGAATGCGGAGTGTGGTGCGAGCGTTTGGGTCCTCAATGGTTTCGCTGTCCAGCGCAGCTGCTTCGCCCTCAAGCCAAAGCTCCATGACGTCACCGGGGTCCATGGTGCCCGACAGTGGTGGGTCGACGAGGACGACCGCACCTTCACCGTCGGTGACCAAGTCATAAGCCACCAGAGGCACGCCGATGTGCGCACCTACCACGGGCGTGGTCTGGCCGTTTACGATGGGCGGACTCAGGACGAGAACGGTGTTGTCCGGTGGGGTTGAGGTGGTCATGAATAACGCTCCTGCGCGGCGAAAACGGGCATGGGTTATCAAAGCGCTTAGTGACGGATTGCGCACCTGTCAGATCTGACAGGTGTCGATGGGTTTCGGACGACTGGTCGGGTTGAATAGTGGAAAATGGAGCCCGCCATCGCGGTGGATTGGACGGCAGGTTTATGTGCTGTAGAGAGGTGTCGATTGGTCGTCAGCTTTCGCGAGCAGGCTCGCTCCCACAGGTCCGGTGTGTAAATGCAGGTTTTTTGACCGTTTCCGCGCGCTGCGAAGGAATGCCTCAACGCATGCGCCGCGTTCGGCTTTGAAGGGGACGCGGAGCGTCCCTGGCTGCATTCCCACGCAGAGCGTGGGAACGATCAACGATCATCGGTGGAGCTATTGCGGCAACTCCAGATTATCCAGCGCCCGACTCACCGCCAGCTCGCCGAGCATGATCAGTTGCGCAATCCCCAGCAGCGTTCTGCGCTGCGACGCGGGGATGAGGTTGGCGAAGTCATTGGCGATGGTTCTGGCCGAGGCGAGGGTTTCGCAGGCGTTGGCCAGCAGTTCTTCGTTTTTGAAGTCGGCGGTGACGGCGTACATCGTGCGTTTTTTACGCGGCGGTGGCGGGGAGCCGGGCGGGCAGAGGTAGTGATCGAGGGCGCGGTCGGCAGCGTCGTGGAGTTTGTTGGAATCGAGGGATTCGTAGGGGGAGGTGGGGTCGGTTTCGGGTGGATTGGGGGTTGGTTTGATCATGGTGGAGCTCCTGAGGTTATGGAGCCACTCTTTTCCCTGTCGCTAAACAGGTGAAGGTGGCAGCTGTACGCAGGTTAGCGAACCGGTCTCAGGCACCCCGGTAGACCCGAAGGTCTCCCGCATACAGCCGCCATAACGTTATTGCGGGCGAAGATCTCCGCAACGTTGCTACGAACGCTGATGCACTGAGAGAGTCCGGGTCGCTAAACCCGATCGCTGATTCGTCAGCGACCGGACCACAATAGAACCCGACCCCAAAGCGCACAAGCCGGCGGATTCTGGCTTGGCTGTAGGCAATGGCGCAAGGATTTGTAGTTTGGAAGGCGTGTCTGGAGGTGTCTTTTAAACGGCTTCGTTTAAAGCAAGAAATTTGTGCCGGACATAAGGGCCTCATCGCGAGCAGGCTCGCTCCCACAGTTTGGAATGCACTTCAATCTGACATTTGGAATGCTGTCCCCTGTAGGAGTGAGCCTGCTCGCGATGGTTTTTCAGTCGATGAATTCGAACCAGACACACCGCTATCGCGAGCAGGCTCACTCCTACAGGGGGCGTGTTTATCCCTTCCTGTTTCATCTCCCCGGCAAAAGTTGGAAGGCTTCTTGCAATAGCCGCCGTGCGCCCACTCGGGGCGTCAAAAGTTTGCTTTAAAGGAACGGGGAAAACCGGTGGATCGCTCTCAGTTATTCAACACTGCTCGCACAAACGTTGCCGACCTCAGTCGAGGCAATCTGGGCGTGCCGTTGTTGCTGCTGGTGATGCTGGCGATGATGATGTTGCCGGTGCCGCCGTTCCTGCTCGACGTGTTCTTTACCTTCAACATCGCGCTGTCGATTGTGGTCCTGCTGGTCTGCGTGTATGCGCTGCGGCCGCTGGATTTTGCGGTGTTCCCGACCATTCTGCTGGTCGCGACGCTGTTGCGACTGGCACTGAACGTAGCCTCGACGCGGGTGGTGATGCTTCACGGTCAGGACGGCCACGCCGCCGCCGGTAAGGTGATCCAGGCCTTCGGTGAGGTGGTGATCGGCGGTAACTACGTGGTCGGTATCGTGGTGTTCGCGATCCTGATGATCATCAACTTCGTCGTGGTGACCAAGGGTGCCGGGCGGATTTCCGAGGTGAGCGCGCGCTTCACCCTCGATGCGATGCCCGGCAAACAAATGGCGATCGACGCCGACCTCAACGCCGGCCTGATCGATCAGGCCCAGGCCAAGGCGCGCCGCCAGGAAGTCGCGCAGGAGGCCGAGTTCTACGGTTCGATGGACGGTGCCAGCAAGTTCGTCCGCGGTGACGCCATCGCCGGCCTGCTGATTCTGTTCATCAACCTCATCGGCGGCATGGCCGTCGGTATCTTCCAGCACAACATGGGTTTTGCTGACGCCGGCAAGGTGTACGCCTTGTTGACCATCGGTGACGGTTTGGTGGCGCAATTGCCATCACTGTTGTTATCGACAGCGGCGGCGATCATGGTGACCCGTGCTTCCGGCTCGGAAGACATGGGCAAACAGATCAATCGGCAGATGTTCGCTTCGCCGAAAGCGCTGGCCGTGGCCGCAGGTTTGATGGCGGTGATGGGCCTGGTGCCGGGCATGCCGCACTTCTCCTTCCTGAGCATGGCCGCGCTGGCCGCGGGCGGCGCCTACCTGTTCTGGAAAAAGCAGAACGTCGCCAAGGTCGTGGCGCTGGAAGAGGTCAAGCGTCAGCAGGAACTGCTGCCGTCGCCGGCCCGCGCCATGGAAACCAAAGAGCTGGGCTGGGACGACGTGACGCCCATCGACATGATCGGCCTGGAAGTCGGCTACCGCCTGATTCCGCTGGTGGACCGCAATCAGGGTGGGCAGTTGCTGGCGCGGATCAAGGGCGTGCGCAAGAAGCTCTCGCAGGATCTGGGCTTTCTGATGCCGACCGTGCACATCCGTGACAACCTCGACCTGGCGCCGAGCGCCTATCGCCTCACGCTGATGGGCGTGATCCTGGCGGAAGCCGAGATCTACCCGGATCGCGAACTGGCGATCAACCCGGGCCAGGTCTACGGCACGCTCAACGGTATCAACGCCAAAGATCCGGCTTTTGGCCTGGAGGCGGTGTGGATCGAAATCAGCCAGCGCGCCCAGGCGCAGTCGCTCGGCTACACCGTGGTCGACGCCAGCACCGTGGTTGCGACGCACTTGAACCAGATTCTGTACAAGCACTCCAGCGAGCTGATCGGCCACGAAGAAGTCCAGCAACTCATGCAGTTGCTGGCCAAGAGCTCGCCGAAACTGGCGGAAGAGCTGGTGCCGGGTGTGGTGTCGCTGTCGCAGTTGCTCAAAGTCCTGCAAGCGTTGCTCGCCGAACACGTGCCGGTGCGCGATATCCGCAGCATCGCCGAAGCCATCGCCAACAACGCCGCCAAGAGTCAAGATACCGCCGCGTTGGTGGCCGCCGTGCGGGTCGGCGTATCCCGTGCAATCGTCCAAAGCATTGTAGGCACTGAGTCCGAGCTGCCTGTGATCACCTTGGAACCAAGGTTGGAACAGATATTGCTCAATAGTCTGCAGAAGGCAGGACAAGGCTCGGAAGAGGGTGTTCTGCTGGAGCCAAGCATGGCCGAGAAGCTGCAACGTTCGCTCATCGAAGCGGCGCAGCGTCAGGAAATGCAAGGTCAGCCGGTGATCCTGTTGGTCGCCGGCCCGATCCGCGCGATGCTCTCGCGCTTTGGCCGCCTCGCCGTCCCCGGACTGCATGTGCTGGCCTACCAGGAAATACCGGACAACAAGCAAGTGACCATCGTTGCGACAGTAGGGCCCAACGGCTGAGGTAGTGGTTTATGCAAGTTAAGCGTTTTTTCGCCGCCGATATGCGTCAGGCCATGAAGCTGGTTCGCGATGAGCTGGGCGCTGATGCCGCCATCATCGGTAACCGCCGCATTGCCGGCGGCGTCGAGTTGACGGCAGCACTGGATTACAAATTGTCGGCGCTGGCGCCACGGGTTCCGAACATGGAACTCGAGGACGAGCTGCGCAAGACCCAGTCGCGCATCGTCACCGCACAGGCCGAATTGAGCCTGCGTGGCGAAGCCGACGGCAACACCAATCAGCAGTTGTTCGCCGGGCTGCCGTTGACGGCCGGCCTGCCGCTGACCGCTGCCGAACCGTTGACCGAGCCGACCTACGCTGCACCGGCGCGTCCGGCCGCAGCGCCTGCGCAGGCTTCGGCGGGCGTCGATCCGCGTGCGCTGGATTCGATGCGTTTTGAGTTGAACAGCCTGCGCGAACTGATGGAAGTGCAGCTCGGCACGCTGGCCTGGAATCAGCTGCAGGGCAGCCGCCCGGCGCAAGCCAATCTGTATCGCCGTTTGCAGCGCATTGGCCTGTCGGGCCCGCTGTCGCGCGATCTGCTGGCGATGATCACCGATATCGAAGAGCCGCGTCAGGCCTGGCGCATGTTGCTCGCGCATCTGGCGCGGATGATTGCCGTACCGGAAGTCGAGCCGCTGGAAGAGGGCGGTGTGATTGCGATGGTCGGCCCGGCGGGCATGGGCAAGACCACCACGCTGGCCAAGCTGGCGGCGCGTTATGTGCTCAAGTACGGCGCGCAGAATGTGGCGCTGGTGAGCATGGACAGCTTCCGCATCGGTGCGCAGGAACAACTCAAGACCCTGGGGCGCATTCTCAATGTGCCGGTGACCCACGTCGATCCGGGCCAGTCGCTGGTACAGGCGCTCGATCCGCTGCTGCGCAAGCGCGTGGTGCTGATCGATACCGCCGGCCTGCAGGCCAGCGATCCGGCGCTGCGCATGCAGCTGGAAAGCCTGGCCGGGCGGGGCATTCGCTCAAAAAATTATCTGGTCCTGGCAACCACCAGCCAGAAACAGGTTCTAACCGCCGCTTATCATAGTTACAAGCGTTGCGGGCTGGCCGGCTGCATTCTGACTAAACTGGATGAAACAGCCAGTCTTGGTGAAGTGTTGAGCCTGGCGATCAGTCATGAATTGCCGGTCGCGTACCTGACCGATGGCCCACGGATTCCGGATGATCTGCATCTGCCGCGCCGTCATCAACTGGTCAGCCGCGCCGTCAGCGTGCAAATGCAGGAAGAACCCAGCGAAGAAGCCATGGCTGACATGTTCGCTGATATCTATCACAGCCCGACCAAGCAGGTTGGCTGAGGTAATCATGAACAGTTTTTGTACCTACATCGATGGTCTGCCACGCATTGTTCCGATCCGGAACGCGCAGCCAGTAATGTGGCCTCCGTCTATGCAAGACAAGGTAAAGAAATAACATGGGCAGCATGCATCCCGTACAGGTGATCGCGGTGACCGGCGGCAAAGGTGGCGTCGGCAAGACTAACGTGTCAGTGAACTTGTCGCTGGCGCTGGCAGAGCTTGGCCGTCGGGTCATGCTGCTGGACGCCGACCTCGGTCTGGCGAACGTCGACGTTCTGCTGGGGCTGACCCCCAAACGCACGCTGGCCGACGTGATCGAAGGCCGCTGTGAACTGCGCGACGTGCTGTTGCAGGGCCCGGGCGGGATTCGCATCGTGCCGGCGGCGTCCGGCACGCAGAGCATGGTCCACCTGAGCCCGGCGCAGCACGCCGGCCTGATTCAGGCGTTCAGCGACATCGGCGACAATCTCGACGTGCTGGTGATCGACACCGCTGCGGGCATTGGGGACTCGGTGGTCAGTTTCGTCCGCGCCGCGCAGGAGGTGTTGCTGGTGGTATGTGACGAGCCGACCTCGATCACCGACGCCTACGCACTGATCAAATTGCTCAACCGCGATTACGGCATGAACCGCTTCCGCGTCCTCGCCAACATGGCGCAGAGCCCGCAGGAAGGGCGCAACCTGTTCGCCAAGTTGACCAAGGTCACGGACCGTTTCCTTGACGTCGCCCTACAATATGTCGGCGCCGTCCCGTATGACGAAAGCGTGCGCAAGGCCGTGCAGAAACAACGCGCCGTCTACGAAGCCTTTCCACGCTCCAAATGCGCCCTGGCTTTCAAGGCCATCGCGCAGAAGGTCGACACCTGGCCGCTACCGGCCAACCCGCGCGGCCATCTGGAGTTTTTCGTCGAGCGTCTCGTGCAGCAAACCGCAGGGCCTGTGATATGACCGCCAGTGGCATGAATCTTTACAAGAAGTCGGCGCGTGACGCGCAGTACGAGTTGATCGAGCGTTACGCGCCACTGGTCAAGCGCATTGCCTATCACTTGCTGGCACGGTTGCCGGCCAGTGTGCAGGTCGAAGACCTGATCCAGGCCGGGATGATCGGCCTGCTCGAAGTGTCGACCAAATACGACGCCAGCAAGGGCGCCAGTTTCGAAACGTACGCGGGCATTCGAATCCGCGGCGCGATGCTCGATGAAGTGCGCAAAGGGGACTGGGCGCCACGCTCGGTCCACCGCAATACCCGGATGGTCAGCGACGCGATTCGCTCGATTGAAGCTAAAACCGGCCGTGACGCTAAAGATCACGAGGTTGCGGCCGAACTCCAATTGAGTCTCGACGATTATTACGGGATTCTGAATGACACTTTGGGCAGCCGCCTGTTCAGTTTCGACGACCTCTTGCAGGACGGCGAACACGAAGGGCTGCACGAGGATGGCGCCAGTGCTCATATGGAGCCGTCACGCGATCTGGAAGATGAACGCTTCCAGGCCGCGCTGGCGGACGCGATTGCCAATTTGCCGGAGCGTGAGCGACTGGTGTTGGCGCTGTACTACGACGAAGAGCTGAACCTCAAGGAAATCGGTGAAGTCCTTGGCGTCAGTGAATCGCGGGTCAGCCAGTTACACAGCCAGTGCGCGGCCCGTTTGCGGGGGCGTTTGGGGGAGTGGCGAGCGCGCTGAAGGCAGTGTGGGGACACTGCGAAACGAGGCTGGTGCGGTGATGAACGGCGCCGGTCTCGATCCGTTGTGCTCCAGACAAACTTTAAGTGCTGCGCCAATTGATTGAAGTGGCGCGTCCAGGTGCTGGGCGCGTTTAAGACTGCTTGGAGGTCGAATTGAACAAAGACATGAAAATCCTCATCGTTGATGACTTCTCAACGATGCGGCGGATCATCAAGAACCTGCTGCGCGATCTTGGGTTCACCAACACCGTCGAGGCCGATGATGGCGTAACCGCCATTCCGGTCCTCAACAGCGGCAGCATCGACTTTCTGGTAACGGACTGGAACATGCCGGGCATGACCGGTATCGACCTGCTGCGCCACGTGCGCGCCGATGAAAAACTCAAGCACCTGCCGGTGCTGATGGTGACCGCTGAAGCCAAGCGCGAGCAGATCATCGAAGCCGCTCAGGCCGGTGTGAACGGCTACGTGGTCAAACCTTTCACGGCTCAGGCGTTGAAAGACAAAATCGAGAAGATTTTCGAACGCATCGGCTGAGAACGCGCGGGGGAGCTATGGAGCATAACGAATCTTCACAGGGCGATTTTGAATCGACCCTGAAAAAACACGCGGTCGAACTGGTCGAAAGCCTTGAAAAGGGCAGGTTCGGCGACGCGGTGCAACTGATCCATGAGCTCAATCAGACCCGTGACCGTGGCCTGTATCAGGAAGTGGGCAAGCTCACGCGTGAACTGCACAGTGCGATCGTCAATTTCCAGATCGATCCGCACATGCCGCAGGCCGAGGAAGTGTCGCAAATCACCGACGCCACCGAACGCCTGGGCTATGTGGTCAAGCTGACGGAAGCCGCGGCCAACCGCACCATGGATCTGGTGGAAAGCGCCACACCGGTGGTCAACAGTCTGGCCGATGAAGCCCAGACGTTGAGCGCCGATTGGGGTCGCTTCATGCGTCGCGAGGTCGGGGCTGAAGAGTTCCGCGAGCTGGCGCGCCGGGTCGACGGTTTTCTGTCACGCAGCAGCACGGACAACCGTGCGGTGTCGAGCAATCTCAACGACATCCTGCTGGCCCAGGATTACCAGGACCTCACCGGTCAGGTGATCAAGCGCGTGACCCAACTGGTCACCGAAGTCGAAAGCAATCTGCTCAAACTCGTCCTCATGGCCAGTCAGGTCGACCGCTTTGCGGGCATCGAACATGACCGTGCTGCGATGCTTGCCGAAAAAGATCCACAAAAACATCTCTCGCAGGGTGAAGGTCCGCAGATTCATGCCGATAAACGAGAAGACGTTGTGTCCGGTCAGGACGATGTGGACGATTTGTTATCCAGCCTTGGATTCTAGAGTTTCGGAATTTCGGGTTTTTTGGGTTTTTAGACCTGTAGGAGCACCCCATTAATGAGCTTCGGCGCCGATGAAGAGATCCTTCAGGATTTCCTGGTTGAGGCCGGCGAGATTCTTGAGCAACTGTCCGAACAACTGGTCGAGCTGGAAAGCCGCCCGGATGACGCAGACCTGCTCAACGCAATTTTTCGCGGTTTCCACACTGTAAAAGGGGGCGCCGGCTTCCTTCAGCTCAATGAGCTGGTGGAGTGCTGTCACATCGCCGAAAACGTGTTCGACATCCTCCGTAAGGGTGAGCGTCGCGTTGATGCAGAACTGATGGACGTCGTGCTCGAAGCACTGGACGCGGTGAACAGCATGTTCAGCGAAGTCCGCGAGCGTGCACCGATCACCGCCGCCACGCCAGAACTGCTGGCCGCGCTGGCGCGTCTGGCCGAGCCGCAAACCGCTGACGAAGCCCCGGCTTCGCCAGTGGCTGAGATGATCGAGGAACTGGTCGTCGAAGGCGACGCATCCGGCGACATCACCGATAACGAATTCGAGCAGTTGCTGGACTCGCTGAACGCCGTCAAGGCCGAAGCCGAAGCCCCGGCCGCTGCGGCCCCTGCGCCGGCCGCCGATGTGCCGGCCAGCGATGAAATCACCGACGCCGAGTTCGAGTCGTTGCTCGATCAGTTGCACGGTAAAGGCCAGTTCGCGGTTGACGCGGTAGCGCCGACTGCAGCGGCTCCGGCCGCACCGGCCAAGGGCGACAGCTCCGATATCACCGACGATGAATTCGAAGCGCTGCTTGATCAGTTGCATGGCAAGGGCAATTTTGCTGTCGATGCGCTGGAATCGGCTATCGCCTCGGCACCTGCAGCCGCCGCCCCGGCCGCCGCCGCAGCCGGCAGCGACCTGATCAGCGATCACGAATTCGAATCGCTGCTCGACGAATTGCACGGCAAAGGCAAGTTTGACGCCAGCGCCGCAACGGCTGGCTCCGCATCAAGCGTGGCCACGCCGGCCGCCAAGGCTCCGGCTGCCGCTGCTGCTGCGCCAAAAGCTGCGCCGAAGCCTGAGCCAAAAGCCGAAACGCCAAAACCCGCCGCCGCGGCTGCACCGGCCCCAGCCCGTGCGCCTGCCTCGCCACCGCCTGAAAAACCGGCGAGCGAAGCCGAGACCACCGTACGTGTCGACACTGCGCGTCTGGACGAGATCATGAACATGGTCGGCGAACTGGTGCTGGTGCGTAACCGTCTGGTGCGCCTGGGCCTCAACAGCGGCGACGAAGCCATGTCCAAGGCCGTGTCGAACCTCGACGTGGTCACCGCTGACCTGCAGACCGCCGTGATGAAGACGCGGATGCAGCCGATCAAGAAGGTCTTCGGGCGCTTCCCGCGTCTGGTTCGCGATCTGGCGCGTCAGCTCAAGAAAGAGATCAACCTGGAACTGGTGGGTGAAGAAACCGACCTCGACAAAAACCTTGTCGAGGCCCTGGCCGACCCGCTGGTCCACTTGGTGCGCAACGCCGTCGACCACGGCATCGAGTCGCCGGAAGAACGCGAAGCGTCGGGCAAGGCCCGTGGCGGTCGTGTGGTGCTGGCGGCCGAGCAGGAAGGCGACCATATCCTGCTGTCGATTTCCGATGACGGCAAAGGCATGGACCCGAACGTGCTCCGTGCGATCGCGGTAAAACGCGGCGTGATGGACAAGGACGCGGCCGATCGCCTGAGCGATACCGAGTGCTACAATTTGATTTTCGCCCCGGGTTTCTCGACCAAGACCGAGATTTCCGACGTGTCCGGCCGCGGTGTCGGCATGGACGTGGTGAAGACCAAGATTTCCCAGCTCAACGGTTCGATCAACATCTACTCGACCAAGGGCCAGGGCTCGAAGATCGTCATCAAGGTGCCGCTGACCCTGGCGATCATGCCGACGCTGATGGTCATGCTTGGCAACCAGGCGTTTGCGTTCCCGCTGGTCAACGTCAACGAGATCTTCCACCTCGACCTGTCGACCACCAACGTCGTCGACGGTCAGGAAGTGGTGATCGTGCGCGACAAGGCGCTGCCATTGTTCTACCTCAAGCGCTGGCTGGTCAGCTCCGCCGCTCACGAAGAGCAGCGTGAAGGCCATGTGGTGATCCTTTCGGTGGGCACTCAGCGGATCGGCTTCGTCGTCGATCAACTGGTCGGTCAGGAAGAAGTGGTCATCAAGCCATTGGGCAAAATGCTGCAGGGCACTCCGGGCATGTCCGGCGCCACCATCACCGGTGACGGCCGCATTGCACTGATTCTCGATGTTCCAAGCATGCTCAAGCGTTACGCCACAAAGCGTATTTGAATCCGGGGCGGCGGGGCGCTGACGTCCCGCTGCACCTAATGGAGTGTTTATGGCAGTCAAAGTCCTGGTGGTGGACGATTCGGGGTTTTTCCGCCGCCGCGTCTCGGAAATTCTTTCTGCGGACCCGAGCATTCAGGTGGTCGGCACTGCAACCAACGGTAAAGAGGCGATTGATCAGGCGCTGGCGCTCAAGCCGGACGTGATCACCATGGACTACGAGATGCCGATGATGGACGGCATCACGGCGGTGCGGCACATCATGCAGCGCTGCCCGACCCCGGTGTTGATGTTCTCTTCGCTGACACACGAAGGCGCGCGGGTAACCCTCGATGCGCTGGACGCCGGCGCGGTGGATTTCCTGCCGAAGAATTTCGAAGACATCTCGCGCAATCCCGAGAAGGTCAAGCAACTGCTCTGCGAAAAGGTTCACAGCATTTCGCGCAGCAACCGTCGTTTCAGTGCCTACAGCGCTCCGGCGCCTGCCGCTGCGCCAGCACCGACGCCTGCTCCGGCGGCGCCGAGCTACAGCAGCCACAGCAGCCCTGTTCCGGCACGTCCGGCGCCTGCACCCGCGCGCGCCTCGGCGGCCAGCGCTGCGTCTGCGGCACCGAAACGCAAAGCCTACAAACTGCTTGCCATCGGTACATCGACGGGCGGCCCGGTCGCGCTGCAACGTGTATTGACGCAATTGCCAGCGAACTTCCCGGCGCCGATCGTGCTGATCCAGCACATGCCGGCGGCGTTCACCAAGGCTTTTGCCGAACGCCTCGACAAGCTCTGCCGCATCAGCGTCAAGGAAGCCGAGGACGGCGACATCCTGCGTCCGGGCCTGGCGTTGCTGGCACCGGGTGGCAAGCAAATGATGATCGACGGCCGTGGCGCGGTGAAAATCCTCCCGGGCGACGAGCGTCTGAACTACAAGCCGTGCGTCGACATCACTTTCGGCTCGGCGGCAAAATCCTACGGCGACAAAGTGTTGGCGGTGGTACTGACCGGCATGGGCGCCGACGGCCGCGAAGGTGCGCGTCTGCTCAAGCAGGGCGGCAGCGCGGTGTGGGCGCAGGACGAGGCCAGTTGCGTGATCTATGGCATGCCGATGGCCATCGTCAAAGCTGATCTGGCCGACGCGGTCTACAGCCTCGATGACATGGGTAAACACATCGTCGAGGCGTGTCTCTGATGGATGTTCTCAGCCTTATCGGTCTGATCATGGCGTTCGTCGCCATCATCGGCGGCAACTACCTTGAAGGTGGTCACCTCGGCGCGCTGGCCAACGGCCCGGCGGCGCTGATCGTGCTCGGCGGCACCGTCGGCGCGGCGCTGCTGCAATCGCCCATGAGTGCGTTCAAACGCGCCATGCAGATTCTCGCGTGGATCTTCTTCCCGCCGCGGGTGGATCTGGCTGGCGGCATCGACCGCGTGGTCAACTGGAGCCTCACCGCGCGCAAGGAAGGCTTGCTCGGGCTCGAAGGCGTCGCCGATGCCGAACCCGACGCCTACTCGCGCAAAGGCCTGCAATTGCTGGTCGACGGTGCCGAACCGGAAGCCATTCGCAGCATTCTCGAAGTGGATTTCTACACCCAGGAATCCCGCGATATCGAAGCGGCCAAGGTCTTTGAAAGCATGGGCGGCTACGCGCCGACCATCGGCATCATCGGTGCGGTGATGGGCCTGATTCACGTCATGGGCAACCTGGCTGATCCGTCGCAACTGGGTAACGGCATTGCCGTGGCATTCGTCGCAACGATCTATGGCGTGGCCAGTGCCAACCTGATCCTGTTGCCGGTGGCCGCCAAGCTGAAGTCAATCGCGTTGCGGCAGTCGCGTTATCGCGAAATGTTGCTGGAAGGAATCCTGTCGATCGCCGAAGGTGAAAACCCGCGCTCTATCGAGTTGAAGCTTCAGGGCTTCATGGATTGATGGGGGTAATGGACCATGGCTCGTCGCAGGCACCAGGAAGAACACGTTAACCACGAGCGCTGGCTCGTGTCGTACGCCGACTTCATCACATTGCTGTTCGCGTTCTTCGTGGTGATGTACTCGATCTCGTCGATCAACGAAGGCAAGTACAAAGTCATTTCCGAAGCGCTGATCGGGGTGTTTACCGACTCCGATCGCTCGCTCAAACCGATCCCGATCGGCGACGAGCGGCCGAAAACCGTGACCCCGGCCAAGCCGCTGGTCAAGGATGCCGAGCAGGTCGACGCCGGTATCGCCGGCGCCAGCGATCCGCTGAAAAGCATTGCCGATGACATCAGCGCTGCGTTCGGTGACTTGATCAGCTCCAATCAGATGACCGTGCGCGGCAACGAACTGTGGGTCGAGATCGAACTCAATTCCAGCCTGTTGTTTGGCAGCGGTGATGCAATGCCGAGCGACATCGCGTTCAACATCATCGACAAGGTCGCAGCGATCCTGAAACCGTTCGACAACCCGATCCACGTCGAAGGCTTCACTGACGATCAACCGATTCGCACCGCGCAGTACCCGACCAACTGGGAGCTGTCTTCGGCGCGTTCGGCGAGCATCGTGCGCATGCTGGCGATGCAGGGCGTAAACCCCGGTCGGCTCGCGTCGGTGGGTTATGGCGAATTCCAGCCAGTGGCCAATAACGCCACCGTCGAAGGCCGTGCGAAGAACCGTCGCGTGGTGCTGGTGGTGTCGCGCAACCTTGATGTGCGCCGCAGCCTGACTGGCACCGGCACCGCGAATGCGCAACCGGATGCCGCACTCAAGCGGGCTGGCACACAAACTGCACCGACCCCGGTCAAGACGCCGGGACGCGAGAGTGCCGTCAATTCTCCGTCGCCCGCATTAACACGCTGAAACATGTCTCGGCCGAGCCAATTGGCCGGGAGGAACGAACTGAATGAGAGTCTGGGCAGTCGCCAATCAAAAGGGTGGTGTCGGTAAAACCACATCCTCCATCGCTTTAGCCGGGTTGCTGGCCGAGGCGGGCAAGCGCGTGGTTGTGGTCGATCTGGACCCGCACGGCTCGATGACCAGCTATTTCGGCTACGATCCCGACAGTCTGGAACACAGCAACTACGACCTGTTTCTGCACAAGGGCAGCGTGCCGCAAGGCCTGCCGGGGCAGTTGCTGTTGTCGACCAGCGACGAACGCATTTCGCTGTTGCCGTCGAGCACCGCACTGGCCACCCTTGAGCGCCAGTCGCCGGGGCAAAGTGGTCTGGGCCTGGTGATCGCCAAGAGTCTGGCGCAGCTTTGGCAGGACTTCGATTACGCCATCATCGACAGCCCGCCGTTGCTCGGTGTGCTGATGGTCAATGCCCTCGCGGCGAGCCAGCAACTGGTGATCCCGGTGCAGACTGAGCACTTGGCCGTCAAAGGCCTGGAGCGTATGGTCAACACCTTGGCGATGATCAACCGCTCGCGCAAACAGGCGCTGCCATTCAGCATCGTGCCGACCTTGTTCGACCGTCGCACGCAAGCCTCGATGCACACCTTGCGTGTGCTGCGTGACAAATTCCCCGAGGAGATCTGGCAGGGTTACATCCCGGTCGACACGCGTCTGCGCGACGCCAGCCGCGCCGGTGTCACGCCTTCGCAGTTTGACGGCAAGAGCCGTGGCGTTCTCGCCTATCGCGCGCTGCTCAAGCATTTGCTCGCGCAGCAACTTGTTGCGCAGGTGGCCTGAACATGATCTCCATTCGCTTGCCCGAACCCTGTGGGAGCGAGCCCGCTCGCGAAGCAGGCAACGCGGATTCCCTGCCAGGCGCTGATCACCGATGAACCGCCCAGTGAAACTCACTTCACGTCCGCAACGCGCCTTGCAGTCTTATCTGGAAGACTTGCTGCTGGATGTGCCCGACGAATTGCCGGCGCCCGTAGCGCAGCAGACCCAGCCTGAAATCGTCGAAAGCACCGAGGTCATGGACGAGTTCCAGGCCGCCGTGCTGGAAGAGCAGGCCCGCGATGCGCAGCAAGCCGCCCGACCTGCCGCTGCGCCCGTTGTCACGCCAGTGGCCAAGGCACCGGTGGCCTTGCTCGAAGAGCCGCGCGCCGTGGTCTCGACCCTGGCGCCGCTGCTGCAAACCCAATTACTGAAAGTACCGGAGCCGGAAATCCCTGCGCCGGCCCCGGTTGTCGAGGAACCAGAAGAACCACAAGTGCTGGTGCCGCCGCTGGTCGAAGTGCACCTGCCGCCGAACAACCCGCCGCCGCCGGTGGAAACCGACGGGCGCCCGGCGTGGGCTGCAGAAGCCTTCGAATGTCTGCTGTTCGACGTCGCCGGACTGACCTTGGCGGTGCCGCTGGTGTGCCTTGGTTCGATCTATTCGCTGGCCGGCCACGAGCTGACGCCGCTGTTCGGTCAGCCGGAATGGTTCCTCGGGATTCTGCCGAGCCAGGCCGGCAACCTGAAGGTGCTCGACACCGCGCGCTGGGTCATGCCGGATCGTTACCGCGATGATTTCCGCCAGGGCTTGCAGTACGTGATTTCGGTGCAGGGTTACGAGTGGGGCCTGGCGGTGCATCAGGTCAGCCGCTCGTTGCGCCTGGACCCGAATGAAATCAAATGGAGAAGTCACCGGGGTCAGCGGCCATGGCTCGCCGGCACCGTGATCGAGCACATGTGTGCATTGCTTGATGTCTCCGCGCTGGCCGAGTTGATCGCCAGCGGCGGAGCAAAGCACATGAGCGGCAACAAGCCGCTACATAAACCGACTTAGCAGCCGACATAACTATCAGGCGATGGCATTGTTCAATGCCACCACACAGAACACACACCGCCCGGGGCGGTTTTTTCGAGGGGTCAGGGTATGAGTAGTCAGGCGTCGAATGCAAAAGGTTCTGAAGATCCGATCCTGCAATGGGTGACCTTCAAACTGGATAACGAAACCTACGGCATCAACGTGATGCGCGTGCAGGAAGTGTTGCGCTACACCGAGATCGCGCCAGTGCCGGGTGCGCCAAGCTACGTGCTGGGCATTATCAACCTGCGCGGTAACGTGGTCACCGTGATCGACACCCGTCAGCGCTTCGGCCTGAGCACCGGTGAGATCAGCGACAACACCCGTATCGTCATCATCGAAGCTGACAAGCAAGTCGTCGGCATCATGGTCGACAGCGTCGCCGAAGTGGTTTACTTGCGTCAGTCGGAAATCGAAACCGCACCGAACGTCGGTAACGAAGAATCGGCCAAGTTCATCCAGGGCGTGTGCAACAAGAACAACGAGTTGCTGATCCTGGTCGAGCTGGACAAGATGATGAGCGAAGAAGAGTGGTCGGAACTGGAGAGCATCTGATTTGATTCTCGAGGTTGCAGTCATTGTCCTGTTCCTGTTCTGGGCAGGCACGCTGGCGATGTTCGTCTCGTACATCAAGGCGCAGCGGGTAATCGCTGCGCAGCAGGCCCAGGGCGATGCGCTGCGCGATCAGCGCATCAAGGACCTGGCCAAGCGTGTCGACGACTACCAGAACGGCAATGTGCGCATGGGCGAAGCCCTGCACGAGCTGCGCGCGGTGGTCAGCCCCTTGCCGGACAAAATCGTTGCCCTGGAACAGCGCGACCCGTCGAGCCTGTCATTCGCCCAGGCGGCGAAACTGGTGGGCATGGGCGCCAGTGTTGATGAACTGACGCAGTCCTGCGGGTTGACCCAGGCTGAGGCGGAGTTGATGCGCAAGCTGCACAAGAACTGATTGTCGTACCGGGATCGTTCCCACGCTCTGCGTGGGAACGCATCTTGGGACGCTCCATGCAGAGCGTGGGAACGATCAGTAATCATCCCCGCGTGCGGTGACATCCTTCTCGTCCATCGGCGCGTCCGGGTCGTGTCCCTCTGGGAATCTCCCCTTCAGATTCCATGCAAACGCGATGATCTCGGCGATCGTGCGGTACAGCTCTTCGG
Organism: Pseudomonas sp. R1-1; assembly: GCF_051132135.1. NCBI lineage: Bacteria > Pseudomonadati > Pseudomonadota > Gammaproteobacteria > Pseudomonadales > Pseudomonadaceae > Pseudomonas > Pseudomonas sp. R1-1. The sequence continues at coordinate 4,444,202 of NZ_CP071663.1, read as the reverse complement.
GGATGCTGTCGCCCAGTTCCATGCGCGCCAGCAGGCGCACCAGTTCGGCATTCTCGTAAATCGGCACGTCGCAATCGCGGGCGATGCGCAGAATCTCTTCGGCCAGTTCTTCGTCACCCTTGGCGGTGAGGGTCGGGGCGTGATTGCCGTCGTATTTGAGGGCGATGGCCTGGCGTGGGGCAGTGGAATCGTTCATGCGGTTTCGTCGACCCAGCGGTGTTCGAGGCGGGTTTGGTTGCCTTGCGGCGGGGTGCCGTGGTGGCAGTCGATGTCGCCGACATTCAGGCCGCGATCGAGCAGGCGTTGACGCAGGGCGAACAGGTTGTTTTCGATCAGATCAGCGGTGTACGGCCGCTCGGCCCAGAGTTGCCCGGACAGGCTGCCGGCCACCAGTTGCGCCTGAATCTGCAGCGGCCCGAGCGGCTCCATGTCAAACGCCAGATCGACGCGCCACAGTTGCTGTTTGGGTTCGCGCTCGTCGCGGCGCTCGTTGGGTTGCGGCTCGCGTTCCGGCGCTTCTTCGCGCTGAAACTTGACCTGCAATGGCACGATGTCCTGCAGGTTGCGCATGGGAATTTCCAGTTGCCAGGTGCTGAGCAGGCGCCCGTCGTCGGTGACGCCGGTCTGTTCCAGGCTCGACAGCTGATGGCTTTGCAGGCGCGACACCGCAGCGGCGGCCAGTCGCAACAGCTGCTCGAGATCGCCTTCGCCGTCCTGACCTTGCAGCAAACGCTCGGGCAGCGGGAAGCTGCTCGGCACGGGTTTGGCGCTGACCTGGCCGAGCATGCCGAGGGCGTTGCGCACGAAACTCGGCAGCGCTTGCGCCAGGGTGTTGGCGGCAATGATCGCGTTGAAACTGGTGCTGCTCGGCAGGCCCGGCGTCAACTGCGCGATCAGCTTGAGCAGATCGGCTTTCATGTCTGGCGCAAGGCTCGGGTTTTGCCCGGTCAGCAGTTTGCTTTCCAGAAACACGCCGCTGTTGGCCAGGGCCAGCGCCACGCCTTTGGCGGTGCTCAGTTGTTGCACATCCGGCAGACTGGCGAGCAGCTTGTCGACCATCGCGCGCAAATCGGCGGAGGTCTGATCGGTGGCCGGCGGCAGGTTTTGCAGCGCGTTCAACAGGCCGCTCAGCGAGGCTTGGCGGCTTTGTTGGCCGAGCAGTTGCTGACTCACTGCCAGTTGTTCCTGACGGTTGCTCAAGGGCACAAATTTCAAGGTTTGCGTGTCCTCGACGATGGCTGACAGCAGGGTGCCGATGCGCAGCGGTTGCGGGCTGTCGATGGTCAATGTGCTGCCGCTCAACGCGGTGTTGAGCAGGCTGACCATCGAGCGAAACACCGTCGCTTGTCCCGGCGTCTGCGGCAGAACCTGCGAGGTCAGCACCTTGCCCTGCAGCAGCGTGCCGACCGGCAACTGCGCGGTATCGAGGCGGGTGAGGGCGGCGACGTTGCTGGCGATCGCCTGTTGCACCGTGATCGCCAGATTGCCCGCCGATGGCTGAGTGATCGCCAGGCTGGTGCCTTGCGGCAAGGGCAGATTGCTGGTCGCTTGCACGGTGGTCTGGCGGCCGCCGTCGACGGTCACCTTGAGCAACAATTCAAAGGTCTGATCGGCCTGCTTGAGCGACAACACCTCGGCCTTGGCGCTTTGTCCGCTGCCGATCAAGCCTTCAACCGGAGTCAGCAGCTTGAGCAGTTCGCCGACCTGCGGGCGCACGCTCGCCGCAGAGGCGGGCGGCAGCGGGAGGATGTTGATTTCGCCTGTCATACGCGGACACAACCTGAGGAAATTGCGCTCTTGAGAGTAAGGCACGGCATGTATAATGCCGCGCGTCGTGCGCTTCGTTGAAAAAACATAGCAATTGTTTGATCCAGCTCGCCAGTTCGAGCCTTCAAAGCATCTATGCTGCCTCTCTTTAACGGCCGCGCCAGAGCCGACTTGAACCGTATAAGGCCCGTGATCCCTTGACCAGTCCTGTCCTGCAAACCATTGCCTTGGCGTGTGAACGTGATCTGCGGCTGCTTTTCGAGAACCTCGAATTGCGCCTGGCCGGTGGCGATATGGTGCAGATCAGCGGTCCCAACGGCAGCGGCAAAACCAGTCTTTTACGTCTGCTGGCCGGTCTGATGCAACCGACTGACGGCCAGGTCCTGCTCAACGGTCAGCCACTGACCGAACAACGCCACGAACTCGCCCGCAACCTGCTGTGGATCGGCCACGCCGCCGGGATCAAGGATCTGCTGACCGCGGAAGAAAACCTGTCCTGGCTCTGTGCCCTGCATCAGCCCGCCGAGCGCGAGGCGATCTGGCAAGCACTGGCAGCAGTAGGATTGCGCGGTTTCGAAGATGTTCCCTGCCACAATCTGTCGGCCGGTCAGCAACGTCGCGTGGCATTGGCGCGGTTGTATCTGGACAGCCCGCCGCTGTGGATTCTCGACGAGCCGTTCACCGCCCTCGACAAGCAGGGCGTCGCGCAACTCGAAGAGCACTTGGCGGGCCACTGCGAACGCGGTGGTCTGGTGGTGCTGACCACGCACCACACGCTGAGCCGGATGCCGGCCGGTTATCGCGATATCGATCTGGGGAAATGGGCCGTATGAGTGTGTTCGGTCTGCTGCTCGCCCGTGAGTCCCGACTGCTGTTTCGCCGCCCGGCGGAGCTGGCCAATCCGCTGATTTTCTTCGCCATCGTCATTGCGTTGTTCCCGCTCGCTGTCGGCCCGGACACTCAGGTCTTGCAAAACCTGTCCCCGGGGTTAGTCTGGGTGGCGGCGTTGTTGTCGGTCCTGCTGTCGCTGGACGGACTGTTTCGCAGTGACTTCGAAGACGGCTCGCTGGAGCAGTGGGTCCTTTCGTCGCACCCGCTGCCACTTCTGGTCCTGGCCAAGGTGCTGGCACACTGGCTTTTCTCCGGTCTGGCACTGGTGCTGCTCTCGCCGTTGCTGGCGCTGATGATCGGTTTGCCGACCGCCTGCCTGCCGGTTTTGCTGTTGTCGTTGCTGCTGGGCACACCGGTACTGAGCTTGCTCGGCGCGGTGGGCGCGGCGTTGACGGTGGGGTTGAAACGCGGCGGCCTGTTGCTGGCGCTGCTGATTCTGCCGTTGTACATCCCGGTGTTGATCCTCGGCAGTGGCGCCTTGCAGGCCGCCTTGCAAGGCATGCCGGCGACCGGGTATCTGCTGTGGCTGGGTAGCCTGACCGCCCTGGCGATCACCCTGACACCGTTTGCAATAGCGGCTGGCCTGAAGATCAGCGTCGGCGAATAATAATGAGGTCTGGTTAAAATTTAACCACTTTGTCGAAAAGAATGACCCGCGCCAGCTCCCATCGAGGAGCGGCACCCGTGATGGAAACAACATGAACTGGACCTGGTTTCACAAGCTCGGCTCGCCCAAATGGTTTTACGGCATCAGCAGCAAGTTGCTGCCGTGGCTGAGCATCGCCGCGTTGCTGCTGATCGCGGTCGGCGTCGTCTGGGGCCTGGCTTTCGCGCCGCCGGACTATCAGCAAGGCAACAGCTTCCGCATCATCTACATCCACGTACCTGCGGCGATGCTCGCTCAGTCGATCTACGTGATGCTGGCGGTGTGCGGCGTGGTCGGGCTGGTGTGGAAAATGAAACTGGCCGATGTCGCCCTGCAATGCGCCGCACCGATCGGCGCGTGGATGACCGCCGTGGCGCTGGTCACCGGGGCGATCTGGGGCAAACCGACCTGGGGTTCGTGGTGGGTCTGGGATGCGCGCCTGACTTCGATGCTGATTTTGCTGTTCCTGTATTTCGGCGTGATCGCGCTGGGCAATGCGATCAGCAACCGCGACAGCGCCGCCAAGGCCTGCGCCGTGCTGGCCATCGTCGGCGTGATCAACATCCCGATCATCAAATACTCGGTGGAGTGGTGGAACACCCTGCATCAGGGCGCGACATTCACCCTTACCGAAAAACCGGCGATGCCAGCAGAAATGTGGCTTCCGCTGCTGTTGACGGTGCTGGGTTTCTATTGCTTTTTCGGCGCCGTGCTGTTGCTGCGCATGCGCCTCGAAGTGCTCAAGCGCGAAGCCCGCGCCAGTTGGGTCAAAGCCGAAGTGCAGCACAGTCTGGAGGCCGCTCGATGAGTTTCGCTTCATTTGGCGACTTCCTCGCCATGGGCCATCACGGCCTGTATGTCTGGTCGGCCTACGGCATCTGTCTGGCGGTGCTGGCCCTCAACGTGGCGGCGCCGATTCTGGCCCGCAAGCGCTATCTGCAACAAGAGGCGCGTCGTCTGCGCCGGGAGAACGGCCAGTGAATCCGCTGCGCAAGAAACGTCTGATCATCATTCTGGCCATTCTGGTCGGGGTCGGCGCTGCCGTCGGCCTGGCCCTCAGTGCCCTGCAGCAGAACATCAATCTGTTCTATACCCCGACGCAGATCGCCAACGGCGAAGCGCCGCAAGACACGCGCATCCGCGCCGGCGGCATGGTCGAGAAGGGCTCGCTGCAACGCTCAAAGGACTCGCTGGACGTCAAATTCGTCGTCACCGATTTCAACAAGTCCGTGACCATTGCCTATCGCGGCATCCTTCCGGACCTGTTCCGCGAAGGGCAGGGCATCGTTGCCCTTGGCAAGCTCAACGCCGACGGGGTGGTGGTGGCCGATGAAGTGCTGGCCAAGCACGACGAGAAGTACATGCCGCCAGAAGTGACCAAAGCGCTGAAAGACAGCGGTCAATCCGCGCCAACCGCTGCGAAGGAGGGCTGACATGACCTCGGCGATATTCATTCCTGAGCTGGGTCATCTGGCGATGATTCTGGCCCTGTGTTTTGCCTTGGTGCAGGCCGTGGTGCCGTTGCTCGGCGCCTGGCGCGGCGATCGTTTGTGGATGGGCCTGGCGCAACCGGCAGCGTGGGGCCAGTTTGCCTTTCTGCTGTTTGCCTTTGGCATCCTCACCTACGCGTTCATGACCGACGATTTCTCGGTGGCCTATGTGGCGATGAACTCCAACAGCGCGCTGCCGTGGTATTACAAATTCAGCGCCGTGTGGGGCGCCCACGAAGGTTCGCTGCTGCTGTGGGCGTTGATTCTCGGCGGCTGGACCTTCGCGGTGTCGGTGTTCTCGCGGCAGTTGCCGCAAGTCATGCTTGCCCGGGTACTGGCGGTGATGGGCATGATCAGCACCGGTTTCCTGTTGTTCCTGATCCTGACCTCGAACCCGTTCGCGCGGATCCTGCCGCAGATTCCGGCCGACGGTCGCGACCTCAATCCGCTGCTGCAGGACATCGGCCTGATCGTGCATCCGCCGATGCTCTATATGGGCTATGTCGGCTTCTCGGTGGCTTTCGCCTTCGCCATCGCGGCGTTGCTCGGCGGGCGTCTTGACGCTGCCTGGGCACGCTGGTCGCGTCCATGGACCATCGTCGCCTGGGCGTTCCTCGGCATCGGCATTACCCTCGGTTCGTGGTGGGCGTATTACGAACTCGGCTGGGGCGGCTGGTGGTTCTGGGACCCGGTGGAAAACGCGTCGTTCATGCCGTGGCTGGTCGGCACCGCACTGATTCACTCGCTGGCGGTGACGGAAAAACGCGGCGTGTTCAAAAGCTGGACCGTGTTGCTGGCGATTGCCGCGTTCTCGCTGAGCCTGCTGGGCACGTTCCTTGTGCGTTCCGGCGTACTGACGTCGGTTCACGCGTTTGCTTCCGATCCTGAGCGCGGCGTGTTCATTCTGATCTTCCTGCTGTTCGTCGTCGGTGGTTCGCTGACCCTGTTCGCTCTGCGCGCACCGGTGGTGAAAAGTCAGGTTGGCTTCAATCTGTGGTCGCGGGAAACCCTGCTGCTGGGCAACAACCTGGTGCTGGTCGTGGCCGCGTCGATGATTCTGCTCGGCACGCTGTACCCGTTGATTCTCGACGCCCTCAGCGGCGCGAAAATGTCGGTCGGCCCGCCGTATTTCAATGCGCTGTTCATTCCGTTGATGGCGTTGCTGATGCTGGTCATGGCGGTCGGCGTGATCGTGCGCTGGAAGGATACCCCGGTGAAATGGCTGGCGAGCATGCTCACTCCGGTGTTGCTCGGCAGCGTCGCGCTGGCGGTAATTGCCGGTGTCGCTTACGGCGATTTCAACTGGGCGGTGATCGCGACGTTCCTGCTGGCGGCGTGGGTGTTGCTCGCCGGTGTTCGTGACTTGTTCGACAAGACTCGCCACAAAGGCCTGATCAAAGGCCTGCCGACGCTGACCCGCAGTTATTGGGGCATGCAGATCGCGCACCTGGGCATCGCCGTGTGCGCACTCGGCGTGGTGTTGTCGAGCCAGAACAGTGCCGAACGCGACCTGCGTCTGGCGCCGGGCGAGTCGATGGACCTGGCCGGTTACCACTTTGTTTTCGAAGGTGCCAAGCACTTCGAAGGGCCGAACTTCACGTCGGACAAAGGCACGATTCGGGTCATTCGCGACGGCAAGGAAATCAGCGTGCTGCACCCGGAAAAACGTTTGTACACCGTGCAGAACTCGGTGATGACCGAAGCCGGGATCGACGCCGGTTTCACCCGCGACATTTATGTCGCCCTCGGCGAGCCGCTGGATAACGGCGCCTGGGCAGTGCGCGTGCACGTCAAACCGTTCGTGCGCTGGATCTGGTTCGGCGGCTTGCTGACCGGCTTCGGTGGTTTGCTGGCGGCGCTGGATCGGCGCTATCGGGTCAAGGTGAAAAGCAAAGTGCGCGAAGCGCTGGGCATGACGGGAGCGGCGGCATGAGACGTTGGTTGATGTTGGTGCCGCTGGCGATTTTCCTGCTGGTGGCGGTGTTTCTGTATCGCGGTCTGTACCTCGATCCGGCGGAGCTACCATCGGCGATGATCAACAAGCCGTTCCCGGAGTTTTCCCTGCCGAGCGTGCAGGGCGACAAGACCTTGACCAAGGCTGACATCCTCGGCAAACCGGCGCTGGTCAATGTCTGGGGTACCTGGTGCATCTCTTGCCGGGTCGAGCATCCGGTGCTGAACAAACTCGCCGAGCGCGGCGTGGTGATCTACGGCATCAACTACAAGGACACCAACGCCGACGCGTTGAAATGGCTGGCCGAGTTTCACAATCCGTATGCGCTGGATATTCGTGACGACGAGGGTTCGCTGGGCCTGAATCTTGGCGTTTATGGCGCCCCCGAAACCTTCTTCATCGACGCCAAAGGCATCATCCGCGACAAGTTTGTCGGGGTGATTGACGAGCAGGTCTGGCGCGAAAAACTCGCGGCCAAATATCAGGCGCTGGTCGACGAGGCCAAGCCATGAAGCGTTTTCTCGCTGCGGTGGTGTTGGGCTTGAGTCTGGTCGGTGTCGCGCATGCGGCCATCGACACCTACGAATTTGCCAAAGAAGGCGATCGTGAGCGTTTCCGCGAACTGACCAAGGAACTGCGCTGCCCCAAATGCCAGAACCAGGACATCGCCGACTCCAACGCGCCGATTGCCGCCGACCTGCGCAAAGAGATTTTCCGCATGCTCGGCGAGGGCAAGGACAACCAGCAGATCATCGATTTCATGGTCGATCGCTACGGTGATTTCGTCCGCTACAAACCGGCGCTCAACGCCAAGACCGCGCTGCTGTGGTTCGGCCCGGCCGGCCTGCTGCTGGGCGGTTTCGTGGTGATCGCGGTGATCGTCCGCCGGCGTCGCGGGCAGCGCGCCGCAACGCCGTCATCGCTGTCCATCGAAGAACGTCAGCGCCTCGACCAACTGTTGGATAAAACCCAAGAATGATTGATTTCTGGCTTGCCGCAGGGCTGTTGCTTCTGGTCGCCCTGAGTTTTCTGCTGATCCCGGTGTTGCGTGGCCGTCGCGCCCAACGCGAGGAGGATCGCACCGCCCTCAACGTGGCCCTGTATCAGGAACGTGTCGCCGAGTTGCAAGCGCAGCAGGCTGAAGGCGTGCTCGACGCTGCGCAAATGGACAGCGGTCGTGCCGAGGCGGCGCGGGAGTTGCTGGCCGATACCGAAGGCGTTGCCGCGCCGCGCGTGTCGAAGCTGGGTAAACCGTTGCCGTTGCTCGCGGCCGTGCTGGTGCCGCTGTTGGGTCTGGGCCTGTACCTGCATTTCGGCGCTGCCGACAAGGTTGAGCTGACCCGCGAATTTGCCCAGGCGCCGCAGTCGATGGAGGAGATGACCCAGCGTCTGGAACGTGCGGTTGCCGCGCAACCGGACTCCGCGGAAGGGCTGTATTTCCTCGGGCGTACTTACATGGCGCAGGAGCGCCCGGCGGACGCGGCGAAGATGTTCGAACGTGCCGCCGGCCTTGCCGGTCGCCAACCGGAACTGCTCGGCCAGTGGGCGCAGGCGCAGTATTTTGCCGACGGCAAGAAGTGGTCGCCGAAGATCCAGGCGCTGACCGACGAAGCGCTCAAGGCTGATCCGAAAGAAGTCACCAGCCTCGGCCTGCTCGGCATTGCGGCGTTTGAAGGCGAGCGTTATCAGGAGGCCATCGATTACTGGAACCGCCTGCTCGCGCAACTGCCACCGGAGGACAATTCTCGCGCCGCGCTGCAAGGCGGCATCCAGCGCGCCGCCGAACGCCTGCAAGCCAGTGGCGGCACCGTCGCGCAAGCCCCCGCAGCGACGAAAGGCGCGTTGCTGAAAGTCAGCGTCGATCTGGCCAGCGAGCTCAAAAGCAAAGTGCAGCCGGGCGACAGCGTATTCATCTTTGCTCGCGCTACGTCCGGTCCACCGGCACCGCTGGCGGCCAAACGCCTGACCGTGGCCGACCTGCCAGCGACCGTCGAACTCGGCGATGCTGACGCGATGATGCCGCAGTTGAAACTGTCCAACTATCCCGAAGTCCAACTGGTTGCGCGCATTTCCCGCGCCGGCCAACCCACTGCCGGTGAATGGATCGGTCGCAGCGGCCCCTTGGCCAGCAGCACCACCGCGCCACAAAAACTGACCATCGACAGCCCGGACCAATAACCGGAACCACAGGAAAGCACCGCCATGCACACCATCGCCCGTATCACAGTCCTCACACTGGCCCTGGGCTTGAGTGCATGTGCGATCCAACGGCCGGAACCGACCACCAACCTGCCGCCGATCCCGCCGTCGCAACCGAGCCCGACCCCGTCGACCTCACCGACCCCGGGCAAGAGCATCCCGGCCAAACCGTCGAAACCGGTGCCCCGCACCTCCGCCAGCTTCGCCCCGCCACCGGGCGGCAACAGCCACTGGGACCAGAAACTCGGCGTCTATGTGCTCGACGACCAGTCCAACACCTTCTACCGCCAGCGCACCTACTACCGCTGGAATAACGGCTGGAGCCGCGCCGTCAGCCCCAACGGTCCATGGGAAGACACCGACATCCACGGCGTGCCGCCGGGGTTGGGCAAGCAGTTCGGGCAGTGAGGAAAAACGGCGATCTTTGGATCGCCGTTTTTTTTGCGCTTTCATCACACCTTGTAAAACAACCAACCGTCCCTCCACGCCATCCTGTGCTTGAGTAAAGATAACTCTAGGGTTACTTTTGAAAGGCCAAGGCAAGGAGGCGCCGGGTGCAGAGCAGGTTATTGATCAAGGAGCTTGAAGACGCAGGCTGGACGCTGGATCGGGTGACTGGCAGTCATCACATTTTCAAGCACCGTTACAACCCGAACACGATTCCCGTCCCCCATCCGAAAAAGGATTTACCGTTGGGGACGGTCAAGAGCATCAGGCGGCGTGCCGGGTTGTACAACCCACCAGCCCGTTATGAAGGAGATCCGTAATGCAATATCCAATCTGCATCGAGTGGGGTGATGAAAATACTGCGATCGGTATTCAGATCCCCGATATTCCCGGGGCCGTGACGGCGGGGGACACGTTCGAGGATGCCTACAACGCTGCCGTTGAAGTCGCCCACATCATGCTGCAGGAGATCGCCGCGGCAGGAGAGCCGATTCCGTTGCCGACGTCGGCGTCGGCTCATCGCAGCAATGCGGATTTTGCCGAGATGGGCTGGGGCATGCTGGAGCTGGATATCTCGCCGTATCTGGGCAAGACCGAGAAGGTCAACGTCACGCTGCCCGGTTATGTGATTCAGCGCATTGACCGTTATGTGCGTGAACATAACGTCAAAAGCCGCTCCTCGTTTCTGGCGGATGCGGCGATGGAGAAACTGGTTCGATACTAAGGCTCGGCCAATTGTGGGAGCGAGCCTGCTCGCGAAAGCGCTGTGTCAGTCAGCGCAAATCTCGTCTGAACTGACGCCTTCGCGAGCAGGCTCGCTCCTACACTGAATCACCTCAAGACGCGATTTTTCGTTGCGTCAGCGAAGCGTTTTGCGATGCGCTCAAGAAGCGCAACAACGCCAACAGCGGAAAGACGCTGCCGACAATCACGATCCACAACCAGCCCCCATGCTCGTACACCGCGCTGGCCACCGACGAGCCGAACGCGCCGCCGATGAAGATGCTGGTCATGTACAGCGCGTTCAAACGGCCACGGCTTTTGGCATCCAGCGAATACACCGCGCGCTGGCCGAGGACCATGTTCATCTGCACACAGAAATCCAGCACCACGCCGGTGACCGCCAGGCCGATGACGCTGTAGGCCGGGTGGATGAACGCGGGCAGGAAGCTCAGGCTGGCAAACAGCATGGCCAGCAGCGAGGCGATGCGGGTGTGGCCGGCGTCGGCGAGGCGTCCGCTGATTGGCGCGGCGATGGCACCGATGGCGCCGACCAGGGCGAAGATCGCGATTTCGCTTTGCGACAGGCCGTGATTGCGCGCCAGCTCCAGCGGCACGGCGGTCCAGAACAGGCTGAACGTGGCAAACATGCAGCCCTGATAAAACGCACGCTGACGCAGCACCGGTTGCTGACGCAGCAAGGTCCACAGCGAGCCGATCAGTTGCCCGTAGGTGGCGCTGTGATCGGGTTGGCGCTTGGGCACGGTCAGCGCCAGCACCACGCTGATCGCGGCCATCAACCCGGCGGCGATCATGAACATCGCGCGCCAGCCGAGATGATCGGCGACCACGCTCGACACCGGTCGGGCCAACAGAATACCCAGCAGCAAACCGCCCATGATCCCGCCGACCACGCGGCCTCGGGATTCTTCTGGCGCCAGATGCGCGGCCAGCGGAATCAGGACTTGCACCGACACCGAGCTGAACCCCACCAGCAACGAAATCAGCAAAAACACATTCGGCTGATCGGTAAACGCCGCCGCCAGCAGGCTGGCGATTGCCACGAGGGTGGTGACGATCATCAATCGCCGGTTTTCCAGCAGATCGGCCAGCGGCACCAGGAAGAACAGGCCCAGCGCATAACCGATCTGCGTCAACGAGACGATGAAGCTGGCCATGGTGTCGGACAGGCCGATGTCCGGCGCGATCAGGCCGATGATCGGCTGGGCGTAATAGATGTTGGCAACGATGGCGCCGCAGCAAAAGGCAAACAGCAGCACCATGCCTCGGGTCATTGCGTGAGTGGTGGGCATAGGAATACTCGGGTCGGGCACAGGAAAGCGGTGAAGGCTAAAGGACAACGCGGGTTGGCAGAAGACAGTTTCGGATGATAACTCTTATTACGTTGTGTAATGACTGATCGGTTGATCACGGATAGTCGCGAGGGCGGTGGTCATAAGATTACTGTTCCAGCCTAAAAGCCCCTCACCCTAGCCCTCTCCCGAAGGGAGAGGGGACTGATTGGTGGATGTTTGGAAAGTACGTCGATCTGAACGTACTTCTGTGAATCCAGAATTGCAGACGAAAGCGGCACACGCTATCGAGTTCAGAGGGAGAGGGGACTGATTGGGGGATGCTTGGGAGATTCGCCGACCTGAACATGCTTCTGTGAGTCCGGAATGGGTTCGAACCCAGGAAAATCGCTTCAATCCATAATCGACTCGCTCCTTCAGGTCCATGCCTAACGCAAGACACCTCGGTCGGCTCCCTCTCCCTCTGGGAGAGGGCTGGGTGAGGGTGCATTGGCTCACAACGAAAAAGGCGACCTCAGTGGGTCGCCTCTTGGTTCATCAGATCAAGCCTTACTGCCCGGTGTAAATCTGGTCAAACACCCCACCATCATTGAAGTGCGTCTTCTGCACCGTGCGCCAGTCACCAAACGTCTTCTCCACCGAAAGGAAATCCACCTTCGGGAAGCGATCGGTATACTTCGCCAGCACCGCCGGATCACGTGGACGCAGGTAGTTGGCCGCAGCGATTTCCTGGCCTTCAGGCGACCACAGGTATTTCAGATATTCATCCGCCGCCGCACGCGAACCTTTCTTGTCGACGACTTTATCCACCACCGATACCGGCGGCTCGGCTTCGGCGGACACGCTTGGGTAAACCACTTCAAATTGATCACGACCAAATTCACGGGCGATCATTTCCGCCTCGTTTTCGAAGGTCACCAGCACGTCGCCGATCTGGTTGGTCATGAACGTGGTGGTCGCGGCGCGGCCACCGGTATCAAGCACCGGGGCTTGTTTGAACAGTTTGCCGACGAAGTCCTTGGCCTTGTTTTCGTCACCGCCGTTCTTCAGCACATAGCCCCAGGCCGACAGGTAGGTGTAGCGGCCGTTGCCCGAGGTTTTCGGGTTCGGCACGATCACCTGCACGCCGTCCTTGAGCAGGTCCGGCCAGTCTTTCAGGGCTTTCGGGTTGCCCTTGCGGACGATGAACACCGTGGCCGAGGTAAACGGTGCGCTGTTGTTCGGCAGGCGCGTGACCCAGTTCTCCGGCACCAGTTTGCCGTTGTCGGCGAGGGCGTTGATGTCGGTGGCCATGTTCATGGTGATGACATCCGCCGGCAGACCGTCGATCACCGAACGCGCCTGCTTGCTCGAGCCACCGAAAGACATCTGCACGGTGATGTTCTCGTTGTGCTCGGCCTGCCAGTGCTTCTGGAACGCAGTGTTGTAGTCCTTGTAGAAATCGCGCATCACGTCGTAGGAAACGTTAAGCAGCGTCGGCGCTGCCTGAGCGATGTTGGCCAAGGCGAGGCCGGCGGCGAGAAGTGAGGCGCCAAAGAGTTTTTTCACTGCGCATTCCTTGTTCTGTGGGGGTGTCGAGTCAAAGTGAGGCGATTTGCCAGCGACTATAACGGTGTCGGGATAGTCGCTTAAAGATTAAAAAGCTCTGTGCTTATTCCAGTTTCTTGAAAAGCTGACTGCCGCATCGCGAACAGAACGCGGCGCTCTGTTCGTGGCTCTTTTTCTGACACCCCGGGCAGTCATGTTGCAGCTGTTCGCCGCGCATGGCGTTGGCCAGTTCCGCGGTGAAAATCCCGGTAGGCACGGCGATGATCGAGTAACCGGTGATCATCACCAGCGACGAAATCACCTGGCCCAGCGGCGTCTTCGGCACGATATCGCCGAAGCCCACGGTGGTCAGCGTGACGATTGCCCAATAGATGCCTTTGGGGATGCTGGTAAAACCGTGTTCCGGGCCTTCGATCACATACATCAGCGTGCCGAACACAGTGACCAACGTGCAGACGCTGACCAGAAACACGACGATTTTCTGTTTGCTGCCGCGCAGCGCCGACATCAAATAATTGGCTTGCTTGAGGTACGGGCTGAGTTTGAGCACGCGGAAAATCCGCAGCATCCGAATGATGCGGATGATCAGCAAATACTGCGCATCGCTGTAATACAGGGCGAGAATCCCCGGCACGATCGCCAGCAGATCCACCAGCCCGTAAAAGCTGAAGGCATAGCGCAGCGGTTTCGGCGAGCAGTACAGACGCAGGATGTATTCGCCGAGAAAGATCGCCGTGAAGCCCCACTCGATGTAGGCCAAAAGGTCCGCGTAATTACGGTGAACGCTGTCGATGCTGTCGAGCATCACGATCACCAGGCTGGCGAGGATGATCAACAGCAGGATGCCGTCGAAGCGACGCCCGGCCGGGGTGTCGCTCTGGAAAATCATGACGTAAAGCCGTTCGCGCCAATTGTTGCTGCTGTCCATGGATAACGCCTGAATCGAAGATCAGCGCAGCCTAGGGTGATTCTCCCGGTGAGCGCAAGGCTCCTGCGCAAACGACGCTTTACCAAACATCTGCATGCCGGCGTGGATCAGCCAGCCGGCGAGGATGAACGGCGCGGTCAGCGTCGCGAGCCCGGCGGCGGCAAACAGCGGCGTCACCAGCAGCGCCAGGACGATGCCAACCAGCGGCAGCCACGGATATTGGCGTTGCGCAGAGAAGGCGAGGGCGGCGAGCACAGCGTTGTAACTGCCCAGGCCCAGCAGTGCGGTAGCGGGTTCATGCTGCAGCAGGCTGGAAGCGAGGCCGAGCGCCGAAGCCAGCAGCGCCCAGCAGAACCCACGGCGATCGGCAAGCAGCAAGCCGCAGGCAATCAAACCACCGGCCAATGGATGGTCGAGGAACATGACCTGGCCGAATCCTCTCAGTTCAGCGGCCAGCACATTTGCCGTGTGCAGATCGATGGACGCGCTGGGCGCGGAAGGTTCGGCGAATAACAGCAAGACCCAACTCAAGGCAACAAACGGTGAGGTATAGGCCGGTATCGCCCGGCTGCGGTAGACGCGTTTGAGCCATTGCTGGGTGATCATCGCACTGAGGCCGCCGGCAGCCAGAATCAGCGGTGGCAACAGTGGCGACCAAGGGAAATACAGGCTCAGCAGCAAACCGAGCAACACGCCGTTGTAGCTGAACAAGCCGGCCTGGCGATCGGCTTTGGCGTAATTGCGCCGCTGCGCGGTGAGCAAACCGGCGACGCCACCGAGCAGCGCCCCGGCGAACAGCACCGGCGCTGTCAGCAGGATCGCCAACAGGCACAGCAGGCCGCACAGCGGATGACGCTGAAGAAGAATCTGACTGAAACCGTTGAGCAAAGCCTCGGCCCAGTCGGGGCAGTGGGTGTTGAAGTGATTGGCAGGCATGGCAGTTCTGAAGTCAGGGGAACCGAGGCGCCTGCATCGCCAGCAGGCTGGCTCCCTCATGGATCTGCGTCCAATCTTGATTGCGTGATCGACACGCAACCCTGTGGGAGCCAGCCTGCTGGCGATGAGGCCGGCACAGGCGCTAAATCAACGTCTCAATGCGCAGCGAGTTGGTCGACCCCGGCTGGCCAAACGGCACGCCGGCAGTGATCAGCAAGGTGTCGCCACGCTCGGCCATGCCTTGTGCCTGGGCGATTTCCAGCGCGGTCGAGCAGACTTCGTCGACTTGGCGCAGGCGATCGTTGACCACCGAATGAATCCCCCACGCCACGCTCAAGCGCCGGGCCGTCTGCAGGTTCGGCGTCAGGTTGAGGATCGGCGCTTTCGGACGTTCCCGTGATGCGCGCAGCGTCGAGGCGCCCGACTCGCTGTAGTTGACCAGCACCGCCACCGGCAGCACGTTGCTGATCCGGCGGATCGCGCAGCTGATCGCATCGGACACCGTTGCCTCGGCTTTTGGCCGGCTGACGTCGAGCTGGGTCTGGTAATCCGGGCCGTTTTCCACCTGGCGGATGATCTTGCTCATCATCTGCACCGCTTCCAATGGGTACTCGCCAGAGGCGGTTTCCGCCGAGAGCATCACCGCATCAGCGCCTTCGGCCACGGCGTTGGCGACGTCGGTGACTTCGGCGCGGGTCGGCGCAGGGGAGAAGCGCATCGACTCGAGCATCTGCGTCGCCACCACCACCGGTTTGCCGAGCGCGCGGCAGGTGGTGATGATGTTTTTCTGAATCTGCGGCACGCTCTCGGCCGGCACTTCGACGCCGAGGTCACCGCGAGCGACCATGATCGCGTCGCTCAGCGCAGCGATTTCACGCAATTGCTCAACCGCCGACGGCTTCTCGATCTTCGCCATCAGAAAGGCTTTGTCGCCGATCAGCGCACGTGCCTCGACGATGTCTTGTGGACGTTGCACGAACGACAGCGCGACCCAGTCCACACCCAGCTCCAGACCGAAGCTCAAGTCGCGGCGATCCTTGGCGGTCAGCGGGCTGAGGTCGAGCACCGCTTGCGGCACGTTCACGCCTTTGCGGTCGGACAGTTCGCCGCCGTTGAGAACCGTCGTGTCGATCGCGTCGGCGTATTTAGTGACCACGCGCAGACGCAGCTTGCCGTCGTCGAGCAGCAAATCCATACCGGCTTCCAGTGCCGCAATGATCTCTGGATGCGGCAGGTTCACCCGGCGCTCATCGCCCGGTGTCGCGTCGAGATCGAGACGGAACGCCTGACCGCGATGCAACTGCACCTTGCCGTCGGCGAACTTGCCGACCCGCAGTTTCGGCCCCTGCAGGTCCATCAGGATGCCCAGCGGGTAATTGAGCTGGCGCTCGACTTCGCGGATCCACTGGTAGCGCTTGGCATGGTCGGCGTGATCGCCGTGGCTGAAATTCAGCCGGAAGATATTCACCCCGGCCTCGACCAGTTCACGGATATCGTCGATGCCATCCACCGCAGGCCCGAGGGTGGCGAGGATTTTGACCTTTTTATCAGGCGTCATGATTTGCAGTTCTCAAGGATCAGGATGGCGCGGAAGTCGTTGACGTTGGTGCGGGTCGGCTCGGTGACGATCAACGCGTCGAGCGCCTGGAAGTAGCCGTAACCGTTGTTGTTATCCAGCTCGTCGCTGGCGCTTAAGCCCAGGGCCGCGGCGCGGGCGTAGCTGTCCGGGGTCATGATCGCGCCGGCGTTGTCTTCCGAACCGTCGATGCCGTCGGTGTCACCGGCCAGCGCGTAAACGCCGGGTTGGCCTTTGAGGTTGTCGGTGAGGCTCAAGAGGAATTCGGCGTTGCGTCCGCCGCGGCCATTGCCACGCACGGTCACGGTGGTTTCGCCGCCGGAGAGAATCACGCACGGCGCCGCCAGTGGCTGGCCGTGGTTGATGATTTGCCGAGCGATGCCGGCGTGGACTTTCGCTACCTCGCGGGATTCGCCTTCGAGATCACCCAGAATCAACGTACTGAAACCGGCCTGACGGCATTTCACCGCGGCGGCATCCAGCGATTGTTGCGGGCGGGCGATCAACTGGAAGTGACTGCGCGCCAGGCTCGGGTCGCCGGGTTTGACGGTTTCCGACTCGGGGCTTTGCAGCCAGTTGCGCACCGAGGCCGGAATGTCGATGCCGTAGCGCTTGATGATCGCCAGGGCTTCGGCGCTGGTGCTCGGGTCGGCCACGGTCGGGCCGGAGGCGATGACGGTGGCGAGGTCGCCGGGTACATCGGAAATCGCGTAGGTGTAAACCGTCGCCGGCCAGCAGGCCTTGCCGAGCCGGCCGCCCTTGATCGCCGAGAGGTGCTTGCGCACGCAGTTCATCTCGCCGATGGTCGCGCCGGATTTGAGCAGGGCTTTGTTGATCGACTGCTTGTCGGCGAGGGTGATGCCCTCAGCCGGCAGGGCGAGCAGGGCAGAGCCGCCGCCGGAGAGCAGAAAGATCACGCGGTCGTCTTCGGTCAGGTTGCTGACCATTTCCAGCACGCGTTTGGCCACGGCCAGACCGGCCGCGTCCGGCACCGGATGCGCAGCTTCGACCACTTCGATTTTCTCGCACGGGGCGCCGTGACCGTAGCGGGTCACCACCAGACCGGACACTTCTCCCTGCCAGCAGCGCTCGACCACTTGCGCCATGGCGGCAGCGGCTTTGCCGGCACCGATGACAATCACCCGACCACTGCGATCGGCAGGCAAATAGGCTTCGAGGACCTGGTTCGGATGGGCCGCGTCGATGGCTGTGGCAAACAGCTCGCGCAGCAGTTGTTGCGGATCGACCGACATGGCGGGCTCCCGGAATTCTTGTTATTCGAAAGGACAGCCTGTAACCCTGTGGGAGCTAGCCTGCTAGCGATTTAGGCGGCGCGGTCTATCAGACTCACCGCGTCGATTCCATCGCCAGCAGGCTGGCTCCCACAGGTTTGCTGCAGGATGGGGCAGGTCTTATTTTTTGTCGCGAATCGAGAAATTGGCCATGTGTTCCAGGCCCTTGATCAGCGCCGAGTGGTCCCAGTTGCTGCCTCCGATGGCCGCGCAGGTGCTGAACACTTGCTGGGCGTTGGCGGTGTTCGGCAGGTTGATGTTCAGCTCCTTGGCGCCTTGCAGGGCCAGGTTCAGGTCTTTCTGGTGCAGGCTGATGCGGAAGCCCGGATCGAAGGTGCCTTTGATCATGCGCTCGCCGTGCACTTCAAGAATCTTCGAGGAGGCGAAACCACCCATCAGCGCTTCACGCACCTTGGCTGGATCGGCACCGTTTTTCGAGGCGAACAGCAGCGCTTCAGCGACCGCCTGAATGTTCAGCGCCACGATGATCTGGTTGGCGACCTTGGCGGTCTGGCCGTCGCCATTGCCACCGACCAGGGTGATGTTCTTGCCCATGGCCTGGAACAGCGGCAGAGCGCGTTCGAAGGCATCGGCGTCGCCACCGACCATGATGCTCAGGGTCGCGGCTTTGGCGCCGACTTCACCGCCGGACACTGGCGCGTCGAGGTACTGCGCGCCTTTTTCGTTGATCTTCGCCGCGAACGCTTTGGTCGCGGTGGGCGAGATAGAGCTCATGTCGATGACGACTTTGCCTTTGCCGATACCGGCGGCAACGCCGTCAGCACGGAACAGCACGTCATCGACCTGCGGGGTGTCCGGAACCATGACGACGATGAACTCAGCTTCCTGCGCCACTTCGCGCGGATTGGCCAGCGCAACGGCACCTGCGGCGACGAGGTCGGCCGGCGCGGCGTCGTGGTGTTGCGACAGGAAGAGACTGTGACCGGCTTTCTGCAGGTTCGCCGCCATTGGGTGGCCCATGATGCCGGTGCCGATGAATCCGATTTTAGCCATGAGAAATTCCTCTTGTTTTTATTGCTGCTTCAAGCAAAAAGGGAGCTGCTTTTAATGTGGGAGCGAGCCTGCTCGCGAATGCGGTTTGCCAGGCAATGTTGATGTTGAATGTGCCGGCCTCTTCGCGAGCAGGCTCGCTCCTACAGGGATTTGCTGTGTTTCTTAGATTGCGTTGTGGGTCTTGAGCCAGCCGAGGCCAGCCTCGGTAGTGGTCAGCGGCTTGTACTCGCAACCCACCCAACCCTGATAACCGATGCGATCGAGGTGTTCGAACAGGAAGCGGTAGTTGATCTCGCCGGTGCCCGGTTCATTACGCCCGGGGTTGTCCGCGAGCTGCACATGGTTGATCTCGCCCAGGTGCGATTGCAGGGTGCGGGCCAGATCGCCTTCCATGATTTGCATGTGATAGATGTCGTATTGCAGGAACAGATTGGCGCTGCCGACCTGTTCGCGAATCGACAGGGCCTGCGCCGTGTTGTTCAGGTAGAAGCCGGGAATGTCGCGGGTGTTGATCGCTTCCATCACCAGTTTGATGCCCACCGCTTGCAGCTTGTCGGCGGCGTATTTGAGGTTGGCGACGAAGGTCTTCTCCACGGTGGCATCGTCGACGCCCTGCGGACGGATACCGGCCAGACAGTTGATCTGGGTGTTGCCGAGTACTTGCGCATAGGCAATCGCCAGATCGACCCCGGCGCGGAACTCTTCAACCCGATCCGGCAGGCACGCAATTCCGCGCTCACCCTTGGCCCAGTCACCGGCCGGCAGGTTGAACAGCACTTGGGTCAGACGGTTGGCATCGAGTTTTGCCTTGATTTCAGCCGAGCTGAAGTCGTACGGGAACAGGTATTCCACACCACTGAAACCGGCCTTGGCGGCGGCGTCGAAACGGGCAAGGAAATCCTGTTCGGTGAACAGCATGGACAGGTTGGCTGCGAAACGCGGCATGGTGGTCTCCCGTTCTAGATTCTCGTTCCCACGCTCTGCGTGGGAATGCCTCAATGGACGCTCTGCGTCCGCTTTGGGACGCAGAGCGTCCCGGGCTGCATTCCCACGCAGAGCGTGGGAACGATCAGCTGTCAGCAGTCAGTCAAGCAACGAAATCGCCGTCGGCGCGTCATTGCCGACCAGTGCCAGGTCTTCAAACTCGTTGACCGCATTGATCTCGGTGCCCATGGAGATGTTGGTCACACGCTCCAGAATGATCTCGACGATCACCGGCACCTTGAACTCTTCGATCATCTGTTCGGCCTTGCGCAGGGCCGGGGCGATTTCCGCTGGTTCGAATACCCGCAGCGCTTTACAGCCCAGGCCTTCGGCAACTGCGATGTGGTCAACCCCGTAACCATTGAGTTCCGGTGCGTTGAGGTTATCGAAGGACAGCTGCACGCAGTAGTCCATTTCGAACCCGCGCTGGGCCTGACGGATAAGGCCCAGGTACGAGTTGTTCACCACGACATGGATGTACGGCAGTTTGAACTGAGCGCCGACCGCCAGTTCTTCGATCATGAACTGGAAATCATAGTCCCCCGACAGGGCCACGACTTTCCGGTTCGGATCGGCCTTGACCACGCCCAGCGCGGCCGGAATGGTCCAGCCCAGCGGGCCGGCCTGACCACAGTTGATCCAGTGACGCGGCTTGTAGACGTGCAGGAACTGCGCGCCGGCAATCTGCGACAGACCAATGGTGCTGACGTAGCAGGTGTCCTTGCCGAACACCTGGTTCATTTCTTCGTAAACGCGCTGCGGCTTGACCGGCACGTTGTCGAAGTGGGTCTTGCGATGCAGGCTGGCCTTGCGCTGCTGGCAATCCTGCAGCCACGCGCTGCGGTTTTTCAGCTTGCCGGCGGCTTGCCATTCACGGGCCACTTCGATGAACACGGTCAGTGCAGCGGCGGCGTCGGAAACGATGCCCAGATCCGGCGTGAACACGCGGCCGATCTGCGTGCCTTCGATGTCGACGTGAATGAACTTGCGGCCTTCGGTGTAGACGTCGACCGAACCGGTGTGACGGTTGGCCCAACGGTTACCGATACCCAGCACCACGTCGGATTTGAGCATGGTCGCGTTGCCGTAGCGGTGCGATGTCTGCAGACCGACCATGCCGACCATCAGCGGGTGATCGTCGGGAATGGTGCCCCAGCCCATCAGGGTCGGGATGACCGGAATACCGGTCAGCTCGGCGAACTCCACCAGCAGATCGCTGGCATCGGCGTTGATGATGCCACCACCAGCGACCAGCAATGGACGCTCGGCTTGATCAAGCAAAGCCAAAGCCTTCTCGACCTGCACGCGGGTCGCGGTCGGTTTGGCCAATGGCAGCGGCTGATAAGCGTCGATGTCGAATTCGATCTCGGCCATCTGCACATCGAATGGCAGATCGATCAGCACCGGGCCTGGGCGGCCGGAGCGCATTTCATAGAAGGCTTTCTGGAACGCGTAGGGCACCTGGCCCGGTTCGAGAACGGTGGTCGCCCACTTGGTCACTGGCTTGACGATGCTGGTGATGTCGACAGCCTGGAAGTCTTCCTTGTGCATACGGGCGCGGGGTGCCTGACCGGTGATGCAAAGGATTGGAATCGAGTCGGCCGAGGCGCTGTAGAGCCCGGTGACCATGTCGGTACCGGCCGGGCCGGACGTGCCGATGCATACGCCGATATTGCCGGCCTTGGTGCGGGTGTAGCCCTCGGCCATGTGCGAGGCGCCTTCAACGTGGCGAGCAAGGACGTGATCGATGCCACCGACCTTCTGCAAGGCGGAGTACAGCGGGTTGATCGCTGCGCCCGGGATGCCAAAAGCGGTATCAACCCCTTCACGGCGCATCACCAGAACGGCGGCTTCGATTGCTCTCATTTTGCTCATGGTTTTGTGCCTCTTTACGTTTTGTAATTGTATACAAGTGGCTTTGCGCAGAGTGTATTCACGGCGGACGGCGCAGGTCAATCCATTTTCTCAAGCGCCTGTTTCATTTGTCGGAAGCCCGTCTGAGTGTGGCTTTTCGTCGCATGTGGCGCTTTTCGAGAATTATTGTATACAAAAAAATAACTAATTGTGTTCTATTTGTGGCGTCGGGCTGCGGCTGAAACGCGCAGTCTCACGACTTTCCCTATAACAAAATGAGGACGGCACCATGAGCGCTTTAACCTTGAAAGTCGCAGTCAACCTGGTCAGCGAAGCCATCAACGCCGGGCGCGGCATCAACGCCGCACCGCTGACCATCGCGGTACTCGATACCGGCGGCCACCTGATCGCCCTGCAACGCGAAGACGGCGCCAGCCTGCTGCGCCCCAATATCGCCATCGGCAAAGCCTGGGGCGCCATCGCCCTCGGTAAGGGTTCACGCCTGCTGGCACAAGACGCCCAACAACGCCCGGCCTTCATTGCCGCCCTCAACAGCATGGGCCAGGGCAGCGTCGTCCCGGCACCGGGCGGGGTGTTGATTCGGGATCAGGCGGGTGTGGTGCTGGGGGCGATCGGGATCAGCGGCGATTTGTCGGATGTGGATGAGCAGGTGGCGATCAAAGCGGTGGAGGCGCTGGATTTGAGGGCGGATGGTGGGGTGGTGGCCTGAACGGCAGTGTCTGAATAACCGCTTTCGCGAGCAGGCTCGCTCCCACACTGGATCCGGGTCGGACACAAATTGTCTGAACCCCTAAAATCCCCTGTGGGAGCGAGCCTGCTCGCGAATACGATCTTCGCTACACATCTTGCTAAAACCTTGACGATCCCTTCGCCATTTCCCCGGCTAGCCTTTTCAGAGTCAACCTATGAGAAGGCAACGGAATGCCGGGTCTATCTGCTTCACATCGCTTGCGCATCGGGCGCTACTCAGAACACAACCGCATTTACCTTCTGACTGCCAATACCGCCGGAAGGGAACCCGTGTTCAACGATTTTTTCCTTGGCAGATTACTTGTCAGGCAACTGCGGACGGCTGAAGAAATAGGGTTGGCCCATTCCCTTGCCTGGGTCGTTATGCCAGATCATTTTCATTGGCTGATTGAATTGAAGGCAGGCTCGCTCGGCGAGTTGATGCAGCGAACCAAATCCCTAAGCACCAAAGCGGTAAAGCTTTCGACCGGTCGAAAGGCGAGCCTTTGGCAACCTGGCTACCATGATCGGGCACTGCGTAAAGAGGAGAATCTGGTGAAGATGGCGCAGTATGTCATTGCCAACCCATTGCGGGCCGGGCTGGTCGAACGCCTTGGTGACTATCCGTTGTGGGATTCGATTTGGTTATGAGTCGAGGTTTGAGTTGCCGCCATTCGCGAGCAGGCTCGCTCCCACAGGGACGTTGTTAACACCACAGATCCAATGTGGGAGTGAGCCTGCTCGCGATAGTGTCGCTACGGTCTATCAGTCCGGCTTACACCCCTTCAACACCAACCGGATAATCGTCTGCGCGGCCGCTTCATAATCGGCCTCATCCAGCTTGTCCTTGCCGGTGACCGCAGAAATCTGCCAGTCGAAGTCGGCGTAGGTCTGGGTGGCGGCCCAGATGCTGAACATCAGGTGATTGGGATCGATCGGGGCGATCTGGCCGCGGTCGATCCAGCTCTGGATGCAGGCGATGTTGTGCTTGGCCTGGGCATTCAGTTGTTCGACCAGGTCGGCGTTCAGGTGCGGAGCGCCGTGCATGATTTCGCTGGCGAACACCTTGGAGGCGAAGGGCAGGTCGCGGGAGATGCGGATCTTCGAGCGGATGTAGCCGCTGAGCACTTCGCTCGGCACGCCGTCCGGGTTGAACGGTGTCGAGGCCTGCAGAATCGGCTCGATGATGCTTTCCAGCACCTCGCGGTAGAGGTTTTCCTTGGATTTGAAGTAGTAGTAGACGTTGGGCTTGGGCAATCCCGCCTTGGCGGCGATGTCGCTGGTTTTGGTCGCCGCGAAGCCCTTGTCGGCAAACTCCTCGCTGGCGGCACGCAGGATCAGTTCTTTGTTGCGCTCGCGGATTGTGCTCATAAACCAGGTGGTTCCTTGCCTGTTCTGGCGGTTGCGCATGGTAGCACCGGCCTCGCGCGGCGCTCAACAATGCACCACGCGGCCTGCGGTCGCGTTATGCTTCGCAACATTAATACACAGAAGGAAACAGGATTCATGGCAGGAAGCAGTTTGCTGGTGCTGATCGACGACATCGCCACCGTTCTGGATGACGTGGCGTTGATGACCAAAATGGCCGCCAAGAAGACTGCCGGCGTGCTCGGTGACGATCTGGCGCTCAATGCCCAGCAGGTCTCCGGTGTGCGTGCCGAGCGCGAGATTCCCGTGGTCTGGGCGGTGGCCAAGGGCTCGTTCGTCAACAAACTGATCCTGGTGCCGTCGGCGCTGGCGATCAGTGCGTTCGTGCCGTGGCTGGTCACGCCGTTGTTGATGGTCGGCGGTGCCTATCTGTGCTTCGAGGGGTTTGAAAAACTCGCCCACAAGTTTCTGCACAGCAAAGAAGAAGACGAAGCCGGGCATGCGCAGCTGACCGAGGCCGTCGCCGACCCGGCAACCGATCTGGTGGCCTATGAGAAGGACAAGATCAAAGGCGCGATCCGCACCGACTTTATCCTCTCGGCAGAGATCATCGCGATCACCCTCGGTACCGTGGCAGATGCTTCGCTGACTCAGCAGGTGGTTGTCATGTCCGGCATTGCCATCGTCATGACCGTGGGCGTTTACGGGCTGGTGGCGGGTATCGTCAAACTCGATGACCTGGGTCTATGGTTGACGCAAAAGCCCGGGCAGTTCGCAAAAAAAACCGGCAGCGTCATCCTCAGCGCCGCGCCGTACATGATGAAAACCCTGTCGGTGGTCGGCACAGCGGCGATGTTCCTGGTCGGCGGCGGCATCCTCACCCATGGCGTGCCGGTGGTGCATCACTGGATCGAAGGCGTCGGTGCGGCGGCAGGGAGCGCCGGGTTCGCCGTGCCGATGCTGCTCAATGGTGTTGCGGGGATCATTGCTGGCGCGGTGGTGTTACTCGGTGTGACTCTGATTGGCAAACTGTGGAAGGCTGTGCGGGCATAAGGAGCCCGCGCGTGATCATGCCGGGACGCTGGCGCTCTGCAGCAAGTGGTTCCACAGGTAGTGCGCGACGGCTTCGTCGGTGTGCGGGCCAATGATCTCGGCGGCGGGAAGCGCCTGGATCAGCCCGGCATGCGCGTTGCCCATGAGCACACCTTTGCCGACGCCGGACAACATGTCGGCGTCGTTCAAGCCGTCGCCGAACGCGATGCAGGCCTGGATGGGCACGTTGAGGAAGTCGGCAAGCTGTCTCAAGGCCTTACCCTTGGAGACGTCTCGGGTCATGACCTCCAGACACCATGGGAAGGTGAATACAGTGCTGATCTGCTCGCCCAGCAGCTCATTCAGCCGTGTCTGCAACCTTAGCAGGGCGGCGTGATCCTTGTTTCGCTGAAAGAAGAACACTTTCTGTACCGACCTCAGCGGCAGGCTTCCGGGCGCGCAGAGCACCGGTTGAAACGCTGGATTCTGGCTGAAGTCCTTGAGGTTTTCATCTTCGCGGCTCATCAACCAGATGGACTGGCAGTAAAGGTTGATGGTCAGATCCGCGTCTCCCCGCGTTTCCCCCAGCAGTATCTGGACGACGCTCGCCGGTAACTCTTCGCTCAGTGCAAGCCCACCGCAGGCGCTGGAGATGCGCGCACCGTTGGATGTAATCAAATGAACCGGCAGCGACTGACTGCCGAGCAACGACTCGACGTCTGTCTGGTGTCGACCGGTAGCCAGCACAATGTGGTGGCCGGCGTGGTGCAGGCTTTGAATCACGCTTTTGGTAAAGCTACCGAACGTATCGCCTGGCAGCAGCAGCGTGCCGTCCAGGTCAGAGGCAATTAGCAAATACATGGAGACTCCTCAGAAGGGATCGCCCGCTCACCGGCCGCCGCCTACGCAGGCAACCGAGCGGCGCCGAAGGCTACTGGATTTCGAGCAGTTGCAGCGATTGCGCTTTGGTGAAGGTCATCCGTTCTTCCAGGCGCAGATTGTCCTTTTCGTAGAAGATGCTCATGTCGGCATGCTTCTGCGGGACCGGGACGATGCGCTCGATCAGCGGCAAAGTATCCACCAGCAACTGCCGCGCGTAGCCCATCGCGCGGGTATAGGTGTCGATCACTTCTTCGAACTCGGGATAGATGTTGAAGGCCACCTGATTGAGGATCGGCCCTTCGTCGATGTCCTCGCTGATCTCGTGCAACGTCGCGCCATGCATCCGTTCGCCATTCTTCAGTGCCCAGTTGACCGGTCGTACGCCCCGGTATTTCGGCAGGTAGGAAAGGTGCAGGTTGATGATTTTCGCGCAGCAGTCGATGTAGCGCTTGGGCAAAATCCGCTTGTGGAATATCACCAGGCAGATGTCACAAGCGAACGTGCCGTCGGTATAACCGGGCAAGTCTTCGATCAAGCCGCTTTCGACCACCTCGATGCCGTGCTCCCGGCAATACTGGATCAATGTACGTTCAGTGCTGACCGGCTCGAAAGGATCGGCCACCACGTACGACACCGTATGGAGAGGTGACGCGTTGAAATACTCACAGGCGAAAATCGCCAGTTCGCCCTTGCCGCAAATCACGACCGTCTTAAGCGAGTTCAATGGCGTTCTCCTCAGGTTGGCTGCTGGTTTGCTTGTGTGATGCCAGATTCTGCATCACGCCAGCCAGGGCCTGGATCAATCTGGCGTTTTCATCAGGCGTACGGCAGGAAATCCGGAAATATTTATCGGAATCATCATTGCGCTTGCCCGAGCACTCCTTGATGTAAATGTGATGCTTGTCCAGCAACAATCGAGAAATGGTCTGGGCGTCGGCGTAACGAGTCTTGCAGTAAATGAAGTTAGCTTCGGTCGCGAAGCCGCAGATGCCGTCGATCGCGTTCAGCGTCTGTTGGAACGCTTGAGTATCGCTGATCACTTGTCGGCAGCTGGCCAGGTATTCCTGTTGATACTGCGGTAGATGCAGCAGGAATTCTTCGGCGAAACCATTGATGTTCCAGATCGGCAGCAGCGAGTTGATCAGCGCCATCAAGGTCCGGTTGGCACTGGCCACATATCCGATGCGAATCCCGCCGATTCCGAACGTTTTGCTCATGCTGCGAATCACCACCAGGTTGGGATGATCATCAAGCACGTTGAGCATGGTGCTGCTGGCGTGGTTGGAGAAATCGAGGAACGACTCATCGACGATCAGCGAGATGTCCAGTTCCAGCAACTCAGCGGCCAGCGATGCCAGGGCCGAGGCGGGCGTCAGGGCGCCGGTCGGGTTGTTGGGCGACTCGATGATCACAACTTCGGGGCGCTGCTGCCGGCAGCTGGCAAGTAACGCTTCGATGTCGATAGCGAAGTCATCCTGCTCGCGCGTGTGGTGGCAGAGCGTGCGTTGCTCACCGAACACGTTCGCATATTCATTGAAGGACGGCACGGTCACCAACGCGTTGCCGGAATAAACGGACGGCAGCAATTTAATGATTTCCGCCGCGCCATTGGCGATACACAGGTGCCTTGCGGGAACACCCAGGAACTCGCTGAGCGACTCTTCCATCAGCTTTCTGCCGCCTGGGTAGTTCAGCAGAATGTGATCGAAGTTGTCCTTGATCTTGTTTTTCATCTGCTGCGGCGGAAAGTGGAAGTTGTAGATCAGGGCGAAATCCAGCATCGGGTAGCGCCAGTAACCGCCATGGCGGTTTTGCACGAAGTCCAGGCGATCGCCACTGGAAATGTAATTGCAGACCGTGAGGTCGTAATGATTGTCGACCTCATACCATTCGGTCGTCGGCACGATGACTGTCTGAATATCCCATTTGCCTTCCAGTGAGGCTTTTTTGAAGACGTCCTCGTAATAGGCGTTCAGGTTGTCTTCGCGCACGTTACTGGCAAGTTGTTTTTTGATGTGCTCGGCGAAGGGGGCTGTCCCGACCTGGTACAGATTCACTGTTTTGTATTGTCCGGCCTGCGCCTGATGACCGACGTCCTTGGTTGAGCCAAAACCCTGCAAGTGTTCGCCGTCGAGCACCGCGTAGGTGCCCTCCATGTTGTTGCCGAGCGGGGACACCAGGGCGATCAGATCCCCGGATTTTTGCACGAGCTGTTGCAGGCTGGAGGCCGAAAAATAAATGTCGCCCTCGATGATCAGTGTGTTCGGCGTAATGTGCTCGCGGGCCAGATACAGCGAGTAGATGTTGTTGGTCGTGGCCCAGTCCGGGTTGCTGACGAATTCGAAGGTGATCGCGGTGTCCATCGCCCGAAGATGAGCAGTTATGGTCTCGGACTGATAGCCCACCACCACGACCACGCTGGTGACGCCCAGCGTTTCAAGGTTGTTCAAGGCATTGTCGATGAATGCGATATTGTTGGTTTTTACCAGCGGCTTGGGCGTGTGACGCGTGCGTTTGCCCAAGCGACTTCCACGCCCGGCGCAGAGAATGATGGCTGTCTGATTGTTCATTGTAATTTCCTTATTTAATGAA
The DNA here is from genome assembly GCF_051132135.1 of Pseudomonas sp. R1-1. NCBI lineage: Bacteria > Pseudomonadati > Pseudomonadota > Gammaproteobacteria > Pseudomonadales > Pseudomonadaceae > Pseudomonas > Pseudomonas sp. R1-1. The sequence goes on along the minus strand of NZ_CP071663.1, from coordinate 4,416,019 downwards.
AGATAAGTCCGGGCACCACGTGCTGATAGACCCATACGCCGTCGATCCTGCCGCGAAAGCTCTCCTCGCCACCGCTGTCGCCACCGGTCTTGATCCCGGCCCCGAGGCCGAAGGTATGGAAGTTTTCCAGCACCCGACCCTCACAGGTGACCGGATTGAGTTGCGCATTGGTGAGCAGCCCGAAGTCGTCGTGTTGCAGCTTCAGCGCCGTACCATCAACGTCCAGCAAGGGCACCAGCCCGGCCTGGTATCCGGTGCTGTGAATCAACAGGTCCGATTGCGCTATCTGGCTCAGCACCTGATCGGCAGCGGCATGCGCGATATCCACGATGTTCAGGTTGCGGATCAATCCTTGTTTGATCTTGCGGGCGAATTCGAACGAGTCGTAGCGCAGGCCCGAATAGCGGTTGACCCTTTGGCTCGCCTGGCAAATGTCAGCATCGACAAAGGGATAATCCTGCTCGCGGGCGGAGGCAGGGGAGTCGAAGAACAGTTTGAAATCGCGCTTGGTCAGCAGCGTGATGGTGCCCGGAAATCGCAGTTGCTCCACTAGCCGGATCACGCAAGATATTGCGCTGTGCGAAGAGCCGACGATGGCCACGTTGTCGTACTCGCCGCTTTGCAATGCCTGGTCATAGATGCCCTTGAGCAGCGCGTCCGAATTGATGTTGTGATGCGGGTGCTGCACGGTGGCTTGCTTGAGCCGACCACCGATGTTGAAGACGACTTTCTTGCACAACGCCTCTACCCGCTGGCCATCGATCAGGTAACTGACGCTGTAGAGGCCTTGCGAGGTCAGCTGAATTTCGCAGACCGTCGACTCGGTGGATATTTCGAAGCGTTTATAGAGGGATGGGTGCTGGGCAACGAAAGAGCCGATGTGTTCGAGGAAGCGCCCGACGTGGCGCAGTTCTACCGCCTCAGAACGCCGCTCGGAGAAATACGTCCATTCGGGTGTGCTCTGCAGGAAGCGGCTGAGGTCGTCCGTGCGTTCCTGGAATTTTTCCAGAAACACAACGCCGAGCGAGTTGGCGGTAATTCGGTATTGACCTATTTCGCCGCTGCCCAGCTTCCTGGATTTTTCGAGTATCAGGCAGCGCTGTATCTGTTCGTTCTGAATAAGATCAGGCAACAATGAGATATTAGCGGGTCCGGCACCACATAGGATGAGGTCATAAATTGGCGTATTCATGGTGTTGGCCTGATAGGTGAGAAGTTAAAGTTTTTTAATTTTTCCAAGCGAAAAAGTTTCGCGCCACCCTATTTGGCGCACAGGGTTGGAGTGTGAAAAGCTTCGCGTCAAATAATCAGTTATGCGCGCGCACCGGTTCCGATATTCACCACCGAAGTGCCTGTCTGATTAGAGCTGCCTTTACGTCGGAAGATGCCGATGAATATGGCCGTCATCAGGATGCTGGCAAGCGTCAGGAATATATAAAGTGCTGTTCCGCTGAGTTTCTGTACAAATACGCCGCCAACAATTGGCGCCAAAGAAAAACCGATGCTGTATAAGGAGGCCGCGCCAAAGTAAGCGCCACGCAAATTAGGCGGGGCCAGGCTATCGACAAACATATTGATGCATGGAAACAGCAAAGTCTGGCTCATGCTCATGATCAGCACTGCGCCGTACCACAACGGTTTTACATCATGAGAATGCGCGGCCAAGGCAAAACCGGCCTCACTGATAACCAGCAATGCCGAGCCCAGATAAATCTTGGTATTGAGCGATACCGACGACAGGGCGCTGGCAAGCGGCAATTGCAGGATGACGATCGTCGAGGCATGCAGCACGATCAGTGAAGCGAGAAAGGGCAGATAGCCCTCGAAAGCCAAGGCAGCCATCAGTTGCGGCAAGCTGGAGTCGAAACTGCCGAAGATGAACATCATGATGATGTTATTGATCACAAGCGCAAGAAACAGGCGGTCTTTTGCGAGTACGCCCATCGTACTTTTGAAGCTCGTGGTGTTGACCTCCTTGAGGCTCACGCCTTTGCCGAATACCAGCACGCTGACCAACAGCAGAACGTAGGAAAGCGTTACCAGCGCGAACGACAGCGAGTCTGCGGAGATGCCCAGTTTCAGGCCAAAATAGGGCCCGGTCGCCGCTCCGGCATTCAGGAAGAAGTAGCGCAGATGCATGGCGCGCTCGACCAGGGGCCGCGATTCGATGATGTCGCCAATAACCGTTTTGATCGGATTATTGACCAGCGCCCACGACAGGTTGGCAAGCAAAGTGCCTGCGATGTAGCCATAAGCGTTGCTACTGATGCCCAGTAGCAGATAAGACACTGCAGCGACGACACAACCCAGGACGATGATTTTCAAGCGGCCAATCTTGTCCGAGAGGTAGCCACTGTAAAAACTCACGATCGATGACAGGGCAATCGACAATGTCAGGATCAGACCGATAAATGTCGCGCTGAACCCAAAACGGGTATACAGCACGATCGAGATAAATGGCCACACCATCATTGATGTTGCGCGCGTGACGAAGGTGCCTATAAATAGTATCCAGATGAATAATGGCATCTCGGAAATGTATCGATTGACAGCGTTTTTTATTGAAGTAGGCATATTGAAAGCGGCCGCTGTTCAACCTGCCAATGGCAGGTTTATGGAGTTTGACCAATGCACTACCAGCATCACCCGCTCAGTATTTCATCCGCAGCTATTTGAAGACGCACAACGCGTTATGCCATTCGAGTGGCATGCTTAGTGTCTCTGTGGATGTACTACCGATAACGCGAGCGACTGGCTATGCGCACGTTTCGCTGAAAAATGGATAACAACGTCCGCAACTACTGAGCGCCTGCAATTGGCAGTCAGGGAAGTATGGAGATGGAGGGCGGCGCAGGACCGATATCATTCCTTGAGTATCGTTGAACACGTTATTGCTTCCTTGGCAGTGTTGAGGCGAGTCTACATAAGGTGTCACAAAATGTTAATAAAAAATTCACAATTAAATTTTTGTGTTCGATTTCGAACGCATTTTTGGCTGGAACGCACGAGTTCGTTAAACGCGGGTAGCCATTAAACAGACGAAGTCGCCTTGGCAGTCTTTACCTTGGCTGGCGCCGGGGGATGGCAGGAAGGAAGCAGGGGCGGGGGCGCTGGCAAGCCTGGTGTGATCAGTGCTTGCCAGCGGTTTGCAGCGGCTACTCGGCGATTTGCAGTTTACGGGCCTCGGTGTACACGTACCGCACTTTCTCGTACTCGAACGGCGAGTTCATCTGGCCGTAGCGGAAGCTGGTCTGGTAGCGCTTGTCGACCGCACGCAACGCCCAGACTTCCGGATGGTTCGAGCTGACTTCCGAAACGTTGAGGAAGTTGATCGCCGATTCGGCGGTGTAGTCCACAGCCAGGCCGGCGGTATCGCGGATGTTCGACGGGCCGAGGATCGGCAGCACGAAGTAGGCGCCGCCCGGTACACCGTAGAAGCCCAGGGTCTGACCGAAGTCTTCGCTCTGGCGCGGCAGGCCCATGGCGGTGGCCGGGTCCCACAGACCGGCGATGCCGATGGTGGTGTTGAGCAGCAGGCGCGCGGTGGTTTCCATCGAACGCTGGCCCTTGAACTGCAGCAGGCTGTTGACCAGGTTCGGCACGTCACCGAGGTTGTTGAAGAAGTTGCTCACCCCGGTGCGCACGAAGCTTGGGGTGATGTAGCGGTAGCCATCGACCACCGGCAGGAACACCCATTGGTCGAAGCGGTAGTTGAAGTGGTAGACCCGACGGTTCCACGATTCCAACGGGTCGTAGACGTTCAGCGCGTTGAGCGTCGAACGCTCGAACTCGCGCTGGTCCAGGCCCGCGTTGAATTTCAGTTTGGTCAGCGGTTCCTTGAAACCGTCGCTGTCGACCACTACCGGCGCGTTGGCTTTGCTGTTGTCGGCCTGGGCCACGCCTGCACAGAGGAGCGCTGTAATCAGCAGGAGATATTTAGCCACGGAAGAACTCCAGCATGGCGTCGCTGTTGACGCGATAGTTAAGGTTGCCACAGTGGCCGCCCAGTGGGTAAACGGTCAGGCGATCACCGAAGGTCTTGCGCAGGAAACCGAGGTCGCCGGGGCCGAGGATCACGTCGTCGGCGTTGTGCATCACGGCAATTTTCGGACTGGCTTGCAGGTAATCCTTGAGTGCGTACAGGCTGACCTGATCGATCAGTTGCAGCAGGCTGCCGCCGTCGGTGCGCGCGCGCCACATCGGAATGACCTGCTCGGTGATGTAGCAATCGAAATCACATTGCAGCGCACGCTTGAGGAACGGCGTAAGGCTGGTGCCCTCGGTGATCGGGAATTTCGGCGGCGTGATCAGGCCACGACGGTTGATCAGGTCGGAAGTGAACGCGATATCGGCCGCCGAGAAGCGGAACGACGTGCCGATCAGCATCGCCATCTGCTCATTGGTCAGGTGCTGCTTGGACTGTTGGAAGTCGTAAAGCAGCGCGTCATTGAGGTCGATGTAGCCTTTTTGCTGGAAGTAGCGGGTCAGCTTGGTCAGCACCAGCTCATAAAAGGTGGTGCTGCTGTTGATGCCTTTGACTTCGGTCTGCACCAGCTTGTCGAGGTTGGTCACCGAGGTATAGAGGTTGACCGGCGGGTTGAGCAGCAGCACTTTCTTGAAGTTGAAGCTGCGGCGCGTCTCGTCCAGATGCGCGACGAACGCGGCATCGAGGGCGCCGAGGCTGTAGCCGGTGAGGTAGTACTCGGTCACCGGCAGTTTCGGGTTCTGCGCGCGCACGGCCTGCATCACCCGGTACATGTCTTCGGCGTCTTCCTTGGTCACACCCGGTGTGGCGAAGCGCGAAGCGGCGCTGATGAAGTCGAAGCTGGTCGGCGACGACAACTGCACGACGTGGTAGCCGGCCTTGTAATAGAGCTTTTTCAGGTATTCGTTGAGCGTGCTGTCAAAACGCGCACCGGTGCCGGCAATCAGAAAGATCAGCGGTGCCGGTTTGTCTTGCGTGGCAATGCGATAGGTCAGCTTTTTCACCGCCCAGAAATTGTCCGGGAGGATGAACTCGCGTTCCGGGCGCAGGGTGACGCTGCGATCCGACTGGTTGATGTCGTCGTCGAGCGGCAATTCAGGGCGCAAATCCGGCGGCGTCGTGGCGATGGTCGCCTCGAACGGATTGGTCAGGGGGTAGCCATAACTGGCGGCGTCGATATCCACCGCCAGTGCGGACGCACTCAAAATAAGGCCGCTGAACAGCGCGGCGAAGCGCAAGGAACGGAGCATGACTAGATCCCTTAGAGGAAGGTGCCGAATGAAGTTCGCAGGCTATGACCACCGGGCTTGCGCCAAAGTGCCATGCTGCGGCACCAAACAGGCGGAATTCGGGGTAATAGTAGCTGGACGATACACTTTGCACGGCCCGAATGAACAGTTAAGTGTTGTTAGCGCTTGCGTATGCGGGGCGGCAGATTAAGCTGGCCGCCGATTTCCGTAGATTGGAGTGCTCCATGTCCCGCCGCTTGCCCGTGATTGTGCTGCTCGTGCTGTTGCCGTTGTGGCTGGCTGCCAGTTATGCCGCGCGTTATGGCTTTATGGAAGACGGCCAGTGGGTCGGCATCTGCGTCGATGAGGCCAGCCGTTGGGAATGTCAGGTGCGTGCCAATCTGGGGCTGATGATTCATTTCAAGGTATTGGGCTGGGCGGCGCTCGGTGCGGCGCTGATCAGCTTCGTTGTGCCGGGACAGGCAGGGTGGTGGCTGGCGGTGCTGGCGCTGGCGATCGGTTTGCCGGCGCTGGCGTTGTACAACACCACGTTGGCGGTGTTTGCGGTGGTGATTGCCGGGTTGCGCCTGGTCCGCGAGTCCCGCAGCGCCTGATTGGGCGCTATCGCCAGCAGGGCTGGCTCCCACAGGGGATTTTTGTTTGACACAAATTTTGTGTTCCCAAAGATCCAGTGTGGGAGCTAGCCCTGCTAGCGATAAGGCCAGCAGGGCCGGTGCAGATTATCAGGGCCGAACCCGCAAGCAGCGCCACAACGCCGCCACCATTAATACGCTGACCAGCGCCCAACCCCAAGCCTGCTGATTCAGCAACCCTTCCTGATACAACTGCGGCGCAATCCCCGCCCCGACCATAAAGGTCAGCAAGGCAATCTCCCTGCGCGGCACGCTCACCGGCCGGCACACATAAACCAGCGCCGGCAGCACGAACGCCATGCTGGCAAAGCTGCGATAACGCGGGTCGAAGACCATCTCCAGCATCATCACTGCCGCGGCAAAACCGGCCGCTGCGACCAGCCAGCCGGCGCGCCGCTCAAACCAGTCGAAAACACGCCCACGCCAGCCCGCGCGCGTACTCAACGTCAATGCAGCGTGCGTCAACACGAGCAGATTCAACAGCGTCAGCAAGCCGACCCACAACCACTCGCTGGCAAACCGCGTGGTCACTCGTGCCAGATCGCCCCAGGCGCCAATCGAACAAGCGGCGAGGGCGCCCAGCAGCGGTAACAGCAGCGCCGAACGGGTGTTCCGAACGCGACCGCCAAGCGTCAGCGTGCCGAGAAAAATCAAACCACCAACCGCCAGCCACGCCTTCCAGTACGGCACGTTGCTCACCGGCCCGGCCAGCACGCCTTTATCCTGGCGATCGGCATCGTACAAGCCCCAATAACCGCCGACTGCGCCTTCACTGCCGCGTTTCCACGGCTGATCAAACGCTTCGATCAGGTTATAACGCCAGCCTTCCTTCTCGGCCACCGCCACGAACCCGCGAATGAATTTCGCTTCGTTGACCCGGCTCGGCACGGCGGTCTCACGCTGGCGGCCTTCGCTCGGCCAGCCGGTTTCGCCGATCATCACGTCCTTGGGCGCGAATTTGTTGCCGAACACCTGACGCACATCCGCGACATGCTGCAGGGCAACGTCGATGTTCGACGGATCATCTTCCCAGTACGGCAATAAATGAATGGTCAGGAAATCCACCGCCGGCGCGACTTCCGGGTGCTTGAGCCAGAACTCCCAGACATCGGCGTAGGTCACCGGTTGCCTGACCTGGCTTTTGACCTTGTTGATCAGCCGGGCCAGTTGCGCGCCGGTCACCTCTTTGCGCAGCAAGGCTTCGTTGCCGACGATCACGGCCGTGACCACGTCAGGGTTGGCGTTGGCCGATTGAATCAGCAGATCGACTTCCTTTTCGGTGTCGACCGGGTTGCTGTTGACCCAGGCGCCGATCATCAATTTCAGCCCGTGCTTGCGCGCCAGATCCGGCAGTGCTTCGAGGCCGGTCATCGAATAGGTCCGGATGCACTCGAAACGCGTGGCCAGCAGCGCGAGGTCGGCGTCCATGCGCTCGGGGCGCAATTTGAACGGCACGTCGAAGGGCGACTGGTCTTTATCGAACGGCGTGTAGGAGGCGCATTGCAGCTTGTGCGTCGGGGTGGCCGCGTCCGGCAGGATTACCGCTTGGCCGAGCCCGAACCAGAAGCCAGCGAGGGCAAGCAGGCCGAGCAGGCAGGCGAACAGATAGGGCAGAAAAGGAAAACGGGACGTCGCGGTCATGGTCAGGCCGAGTGGCTGCAAAGCGACGCATGTTACCTGCATTTATAGAGGGGTTGGTGCGCCGCATGCTGACGACATGCAAAGTTCGGGCGGATTGTCTGGCGTCAATTATCCAGGCGCGATTAATGGCGTTCTGATGTCGTTTCTCGTTGCCTTGAGGTCGCTGACAGAGCAGGTCGCTGCGGTCGTCAGGTTGATGATCGAAGCGTCAGTACCCTTGTGGAAAAATCGCGCTGATGTTCGATCGAGTGAGCGGTGCGGCGTGAAGGGGGCGCTGCACCATAACAATACGTTGACGATGCCCGGCATCCGTCGGGCGCAGCATTTCGGGGAAGTAAACGATGAAGATGCGACGACTTTTAGGCGCAGGTGCCGTGCTGGCGCTTGCGATGAGTTCCAGTTTCGCCAACGCTGAAAAACAGACCCTGAACATCGGTTACGTTGACGGCTGGTCCGACAGCGTCGCGACCACCCATGTGGCGGCCGAAGTGATCAAGCAGAAACTCGGTTACGACGTGAAGCTGCAAGCCGTGGCCACCGGGATCATGTGGCAGGGCGTGGCCACCGGTAAGCTCGACGCCATGCTTTCGGCCTGGCTTCCGGTGACCCACGGCGACTACTGGACCAAGAACAAGGATCAGGTCGTCGATTACGGCCCGAACTTCAAGGATGCGAAAATCGGCCTGATCGTGCCGGAGTACGTCAAAGCCAAATCGATCGAAGACCTGAAAACCGATGACACCTTCAAGAACCGCATCGTCGGGATCGATGCCGGTTCAGGCGTGATGCTCAAGACCGATCAGGCGATCAAGGATTACGGTCTGGACAAATACAGCCTCAAGGCCAGTTCCGGCGCCGGCATGATTGCCGAGCTGACCCGCGCCGAGAAGAAAAACGAGTCCATCGCCGTCACTGGTTGGGTGCCGCACTGGATGTTCGCCAAGTGGAAACTGCGCTTCCTCGATGACCCGAAGGGGGTGTATGGCCAGGCTGAAACCGTGAACAGCATCGGCAGCAAAGGCCTCGAAGCCAAGGCCCCGGAAGTGGCGAAATTCCTGAAAAACTTCCAGTGGGCGTCGAAAGACGAAATCGGCGAAGTCATGCTGGCGATCCAGGATGGTGCCAAGCCTGATGCCGCCGCAAAAGAATGGGTCGCCAAACATCCGGATCGCGTGGCTGACTGGACCAAATAATTCAAACACCGCCACACCCCTGTAGGAGTGAGCCTGCTCGCGATAGCGTCCCATCAGTTGATAGAAATGTCGACTGATACGACGCCATCGCGAGCAGGCTCACTCCTACAGTTGTTTTTGGGTGTACCGGATAATGGCAAATACGTCATGGCCATCTACTACTAAGGTCGTCTGGAACCTCTCTCGCAGCCGCATACATTAGCTACGTTCCAACAATAATCTGTGCTGCGAGGATAAAAACAATGAACGACAGCATTTACCTCTCGATTCAAAACAGTCCCCGATTCAAGGAGCTGGTCAAGAAAAGGGAACGATTCGCCTGGATTCTCTCGGCAATCATGCTTGGGCTGTACTCCGCATTCATCCTGCTGATCGCGTACGGGCCGCATGTGCTCGGGGCGAAACTCAGTCCGGAATCTTCGATTACCTGGGGCATCCCGATCGGTGTCGGCCTGATCCTTTCGGCCTTCGTCCTGACCGGCATCTACGTGCGCCGCGCCAATGGCGAGTTCGACGACCTGAACAATGCGATTCTCAAGGAGGCTCAGCAATGATCCGGCGTCTACTTGCTCTATTAAGCGTTGCCGCGTTCGCGCCCGGCGCCTGGGCCGCTGATGCCCTGACCGGTGCCGTGGCCAAGCAACCGCTGAACATCCCGGCGATCCTGATGTTCGTGGCCTTTGTCGGCGCGACGCTGTACATCACCTACTGGGCTTCGAAGAAAAACAACTCGGCCGCCGATTATTACGCGGCGGGCGGCAAGATCACCGGTTTCCAGAACGGTCTGGCGATTGCCGGTGACTACATGTCGGCGGCGTCCTTCCTGGGGATTTCCGCGCTGGTGTTCACCTCCGGCTACGATGGCCTGATCTACTCGATCGGCTTCCTGGTGGGCTGGCCGATCATCCTGTTCCTGATCGCCGAACGTCTGCGTAACCTGGGTAAATACACCTTTGCCGACGTGGCGTCCTACCGCCTCGGGCAAACCCAGATTCGCACCCTGTCTGCGTGCGGTTCGCTGGTGGTGGTGGCGTTCTACCTGATCGCGCAAATGGTCGGTGCCGGCAAGCTGATCCAGCTGCTGTTCGGCCTTGATTACCACGTTGCGGTGATCCTGGTCGGTGTGCTGATGTGCATGTACGTGCTGTTCGGCGGCATGCTGGCGACCACGTGGGTGCAGATCATCAAGGCCGTATTGCTGCTGTCCGGTGCCTCGTTCATGGCTCTGATGGTGATGAAACACGTTGGCTTCGATTTCAACACGCTGTTCTCTGAAGCGATCAAGGTTCACGCCAAGGGCGAAGCGATCATGAGCCCGGGCGGTCTGGTCAAGGATCCGATCTCGGCGTTCTCGCTGGGTCTGGCGCTGATGTTCGGTACCGCGGGCCTTCCGCACATTCTGATGCGCTTCTTCACCGTGAGTGACGCGAAAGAAGCGCGCAAGAGCGTGCTCTATGCAACCGGTTTCATTGGCTACTTCTATATCCTGACCTTCATCATCGGCTTCGGCGCGATCCTGCTGGTCAGCACCAACCCTGCTTTCAAAGATGCAGCGGGCGCCTTGCTTGGTGGCAACAACATGGCGGCGGTGCACCTGGCCAACGCGGTCGGTGGCAGCATTTTCCTCGGCTTCATCTCAGCGGTAGCGTTCGCGACCATTCTCGCGGTGGTGGCTGGCCTGACGCTGGCCGGTGCTTCGGCGGTGTCGCATGACCTGTATGCCAGTGTGATCAAGAAGGGCAAGGCCAACGAGAAGGATGAGATTCGCGTGTCGAAGATCACCACTATCGCTCTGGCGGTGCTGGCGATCGGTCTGGGCATTCTGTTCGAAAGCCAGAACATTGCGTTCATGGTTGGCCTGGCGTTCTCGATCGCGGCGAGCTGCAACTTCCCGGTGCTGTTGCTTTCGATGTACTGGAAGAAGCTGACTACGCGCGGTGCGATGATTGGCGGCTGGTTGGGGTTGATCAGTGCGGTCGGCCTGATGATTCTTGGCCCGACCATCTGGGTGCAGATTCTGCATCATGAGAAGGCAATCTTCCCCTATGAGTACCCGGCGCTGTTTTCGATGATCATTGCCTTTATCGGGATCTGGTTCTTCTCGATTACTGACAAGTCGGCGGCGGCGGACAACGAGCGGGCGCTGTTCTTCCCGCAGTTTGTGCGGTCGCAGACCGGGTTGGGGGCGAGTGGGGCGGTTTCGCACTAAAAAGCGGTTTTTAGCTGCAAGCTGCAAGCTGCAAGAGTGCCCTGATCGAGAGATTGGGGCATTTTTTTTGTGGGCGGTTATCGGGTGGTTTGGTGTGTATATCCGGTGCTGCGGTAACGGCTTCTTAGGGTTCCGCCCTTACGGCGGGTCACCTTTTTCAAACGCCAAAAAGGTAACCGAAAAGGCTTGCTCCTGCGTTCGGCCCTCGCAGGCTCGGGTCCCTTCGCTGCGGGATCGATCCGGGCGCAGCGGCTACGGTTTGCTGCGCTGCACCTCCTTCCGCTGTGTCTGGCTGCGCCAGACGGTCGCTGCGCTCCCACGCCCGGATCAATCCCTCCACTCAGCCTTCCGATGTCGCTGGTTAGGCAAGATCAAGATCAAGATCAAGATCAAGAGCACGCGAGCTAACGCTCATTGTTGAGTGGTTAGAAGCGTGGGGTAGGATTGGGATTTGTGGCGTGGCTGCCCCTCACCCCAGCCCTCTTCCCAAGGAGAGGGAGCCGATTTGTGGGTCTTTCAAAATCTGCATTCAACTCGATATCCCAGGTCAGCGTATCTCTCGCATCCCCCACGGTCAGTCCCCTCTCCCTCCGGGAGTGTATGTACCGGAGACATGGTGGACACATGTTCGGAGACATGGTGGACGGTTTTAGATCTTCTTACCTGCCGTCACGACCTGCAAGTTCAAGTCGATTCGAGCGACACGATGTCTACTCCAGTAGACATCGTGGATGCCGTCCTCCGTCGTCTCCCTGATCGCTATGCACCTGCCATAAAAAGCCTTTCCAATCTTGTATTCCCGATTCCTCCAAAAGATTTCGCCTCCCACCTGTACCTTCCTGACCACATCCGCGTCGCTGTACTCCGGTTCCGCCGGTCGCTCCTGATATTCCCTTGGGCTGCCACTGTAACGAGCCGCCGGCACCGCCATGCCCAGCGCCTGATGAGGGCGTTTTTGGTTGTAGATGTCGCGCCAGGTATCAAACGCCCGTTGTGCGTCGTCGAGATCGGTGAAAAACCGGCCTTGCAGGACTTCATTTTTCAGGCTGCGGTGGAAGCGCTCCAGTTTTCCCTGAGTCTGAGGATGATAAGGCCGGGAGTGACCGACCTTAATGCCCTGGCTCATCAGCCAGACTTCCAGCGCAGTATAAACGCCAGTCTGATCGCCCCATGGCGAGCCGTTGTCCATCGTCATGCGCAACGGCAGGCCGTAGCGTCGAAACGTCCGGATTAGATGGTCTTGTACAGTTTGGCGCTGTTCATTGGCACATGCGGCAATGCATAGCGAAAAGCGTGAGTGGTCGTCCAGTATTGTGAATGGATGGCAGCGTCCGTGGCTCAGACTGAAATGTCCCTTGAAGTCGATCTGCCATAGATCGTTAGGCGCTTCGTGCTCAAAGCGGATAAATGGTTTGATCTCGGTAGCCTTTGGATCAACACGCGAATGACGCTGCAAAACCGCATGCACAGTGCTGACAGAGGGCATCACAGCGCCTTCATCTTCCAGCACGCGCTTGAGCTTGCGGGCACCCCAGGCCTCGTATCGCTGACTCATGGTCAGAATCCGCTGCTCAACCTCATCAGCACAACGTTTCGGTGATGTTTTCGGTCGACGGGACTGATCGTGCAACCCCTCTACACCTGATATTTCAAACCTGTTGAGCCATTTGTAGGCAGTACTTGGGCTGATATTGAATCGACGGCAAAGCTGCCGAACATTCGCTCCTTCTTGCCGAGCTAAATGCACAAACTCTGTACGAAGTTGCATGGTGGATGCCTCTTGCCAGGACACAGGTCATCTCCTTGATGATGAGCAATGTGCCTATTAAAAAGTGTCCACCATGTCTCCGAACACCTGTCCACCATGTGTCCGGTACATACAGGGAGAGGGCTAGGGTGAGGGGCTTTTGATCTTGCTCTGGATTTTGATCTTGCTCTGGATTTTGATCTTGATCTGGCTTTTGATCTTTTGCCCCTTCGGAAGGCTGAGTGAAGGGATCGATCCGGGCGTGGGAGCGTAGCGACCGTACGACGAAGTCGTACACAGCGGAAGTAGGTGCAGCGAAGCAAACCGGAGCCGCTGCGCCCGGATCGATTCCGTAACGAAGGAACCCCGAGCCCCAGCGAGGGGCCGAACGCCGGGGCAAAGCCTTTTGGTTCCTTTTTGGCGTCTGAAAAAGGGACTCGCTGTAAGAGCGAAACCGCCAGCGGCAACACCCGCATTAACGGATATGCCCCCGACCCTGAAAACAGTCGGCCCGAAGGCCGCTGCGACCGCAAACAAAAACGGCCTCTATATAAGAGGCCGTTCCTGACACACCACTAAACCATCAAAACAAGAAAACCTTACTTACGGTCTTCCAGCTTAACGATGTCACGCGACTCATAACCCGTGTACAGCTGGCGCGGACGGCCAATCTTGTACGGGCTCGAGAGCATTTCCTTCCAGTGCGAAATCCAGCCGACAGTACGTGCCAGGGCGAAGATCACGGTGAACATGCTGGTCGGAATGCCGATCGCCTTGAGGATGATCCCCGAGTAGAAGTCGACGTTCGGGTACAGCGAGCGTTCGATGAAGTACGGGTCGGTCAGGGCGATCTCTTCCAGGCGCATGGCCAGTTCGAGTTGCGGATCGTTGTTGATGCCCAGTTCCTTCAATACTTCGTCGCAGGTCTGCTTCATGACCGTGGCGCGAGGGTCGCGGTTCTTGTAGACGCGGTGGCCGAAGCCCATCAGCTTGAACGGATCGTTCTTGTCCTTGGCCTTGGCGATGAATTTGTCGATGTTCGAGACATCGCCGATTTCATCGAGCATGGTCAGTACGGCTTCGTTCGCACCACCGTGGGCAGGGCCCCACAGTGCGGCGATACCGGCGGCGATACAGGCGAACGGGTTGGCACCCGAAGAGCCGGCCAGACGGACGGTAGAGGTCGACGCGTTCTGCTCGTGGTCGGCGTGGAGGATGAAGATCCGGTCCATGGCCTTGGCGAGTACCGGGCTGATCGGTTTGATCTCGCAAGGGGTGTTGAACATCATGTGCAGGAAGTTTTCCGCGTACGTCAGGTCGTTGCGCGGGTACATCATGGGTTGGCCCATGGAGTACTTGTAAACCATCGCTGCCAGGGTCGGCATCTTGGCAACCAGACGGATCGCGGAGATTTCGCGATGCTGCGGGTTATTGATGTCCAGGGAGTCGTGGTAGAAGGCCGAGAGGGCGCCGACTACACCGCACATGACGGCCATCGGGTGGGCGTCGCGACGGAAACCGTTGAAGAAGGTTTTCAGCTGCTCGTGAACCATCGTGTGGTTTTTCACGGTGCTGACGAACTGGGCCTTCTGTTCTGCCGTCGGCAATTCGCCGTTGAGCAGCAGGTAGCAGGTTTCCAGGTAGTCCGACTTTTCAGCCAGCTGTTCGATCGGGTAGCCGCGGTGCAACAGAATGCCGTTGTCGCCGTCGATATAGGTGATCTTCGACTCGCACGAGGCGGTCGACATGAAACCCGGGTCGAACGTGAAGCGGCCCGTGGCCGTCAGGCTCCGAACATCGATTACATCGGGACCAACGGTGCCGGTTAAAATGGGCAGCTCGACGGGGGCTGCGCCCTCGATGATCAACTGCGCTTTTTTGTCAGCCATGTGGCCTCCTATTTATGCTTGAACCATCAGACAGACCCCCCACGCAGGGCCCGCACCACTATAGTGAGATAAATTCGAATGTCAATTTGCCTAAAGTCTTGCTCCAGAAGGCTTTAAGCGCACTTTTTCCTCGAAATTGACTGCCATTTACGCCTTTTATGCGACTTGTGCAATCCGCTATTGGGGGTAGGTGAACGCGTTGTCATTAGTAGCCTAACTGTCTATACTCGGCCACCGACCGCCAAGGGCTTTTGGGCTTGCTTTCATTGGGGGTCGCATCCCTGGGTGGTGGTTACCTGACCAGTGCACTCCCCAACAACTTTGCCCTGATTGTTAGGGGCTCTTCAGTGTGAAAAAAAAGCCGTGAAAAGCCAACGACCTGTAAACCTAGACCTAAGGACCATCAAACTCCCAGTCACTGCTTACACGTCCATTCTTCACCGTATCTCCGGTGTCATCCTCTTCGTGTGCCTTGCCATCATGCTTTATGCATTGGACAAGTCGCTGAGCTCCGAGGAAGGCTTCGGTCAGGTGAAAGCGTGTCTGACCAGTCCGCTAGCCAAGCTAGTGATTTGGGGCATCCTGTCCGCTCTGCTGTATCACCTGGTAGCCGGTGTGCGCCACTTGATCATGGACATGGGCATCGGTGAGACGCTGGAAGGCGGCAAACTGGGCTCGAAAATCGTTATCGCCGTTTCCGTGGTGGTAATCGTTCTGGCAGGAGTCTGGATATGGTAACTAACGTCACTAACCTGTCGCGTTCGGGCCTCTATGACTGGATGGCGCAACGTGTGTCTGCGGTCGTTCTCGCGGCTTACTTCATCTTTCTGATCGGATACATCGTCGCCAACCCTGGCCTCGAGTATGCCCAGTGGCATGAACTGTTCGCTCACAACGGAATGCGTATTTTCAGCCTGCTGGCCCTTGTTGCTCTGGGCGCTCACGCCTGGGTCGGCATGTGGACCATCGCGACCGACTACCTGACGCCAATGGCGTTCGGCAAGTCCGCAACGGCAATACGTTTCCTTTTCCAGGCAGTTTGCGGCGTTGCGATGTTCGCTTACTTCGTCTGGGGTGTGCAGATTCTCTGGGGTATCTGAGTCATGGCTAACATTCCAACGATTTCTTTCGACGCCATCATTATTGGTGGTGGCGGTGCCGGCATGCGCGCTGCGCTGCAGCTGGCACAGGGCGGGCACAAGACTGCGGTGATCACCAAGGTTTTCCCGACCCGTTCGCACACTGTATCCGCCCAGGGCGGCATCACCTGCGCAATCGCGTCCGCTGATCCGAACGATGACTGGCGCTGGCACATGTACGATACCGTCAAGGGTTCCGACTACATCGGTGACCAGGACGCGATCGAATACATGTGTCAGGAAGGCCCGGCCGCGGTGTTCGAGCTGGACCACATGGGTCTGCCGTTCTCGCGTACCGAGCAAGGCCGTATCTACCAGCGTCCGTTCGGCGGTCAGTCCAAGGACTACGGCAAGGGCGGTCAGGCTGCACGTACTTGCGCCGCTTCCGACCGTACCGGTCACGCGCTGCTGCATACTCTTTATCAGGGCAACCTGAAGGCCGGCACCACGTTCCTCAACGAGTACTACGCTGTCGATCTGGTGAAAAACCAGGAAGGCGAATTCGTCGGTGTGATCGCGATCTGCATCGAAACCGGCGAAACTTCGTACATCCGCGCCAAGGCCACCGTATTGGCCACTGGCGGTGCAGGCCGTATCTACGCCTCCACCACCAATGCCCTGATCAACACCGGTGACGGCGTTGGCATGGCCCTGCGTGCCGGCGTGCCGGTGCAGGACATCGAAATGTGGCAGTTCCACCCGACCGGCATCGCCGGCGCCGGTGTACTGGTGACCGAAGGTTGCCGTGGTGAAGGTGGTTACCTGATCAACAAGCACGGCGAGCGTTTCATGGAGCGTTATGCTCCGAACGCCAAAGACCTTGCCGGTCGTGACGTGGTTGCCCGTTCGATGGTCAAGGAAATCATCGCCGGCAACGGTTGCGGTCCGAATGGCGACCACGTAATGCTCAAACTCGACCACCTGGGCGAGGAAGTGCTGCACAGCCGTCTGCCAGGCATCTGCGAACTGTCGAAGACGTTCGCACACGTTGACCCGGTGGTTGCGCCGGTTCCGGTTGTTCCGACCTGCCACTACATGATGGGCGGCGTTGCCACCAACATTCATGGCCAGGCGATCACCCAGAACGCCGAAGGTCAGGACCAGATCATTCCTGGCCTGTTCGCGGTCGGTGAAGTGGCTTGCGTATCGGTTCACGGTGCCAACCGTCTGGGCGGCAACTCGCTGCTCGACCTGGTGGTATTCGGTCGCGCTGCCGGCCTGCACCTGGAAAAGGCCCTGACCGACGGCATCGAATACGACGACGCTACCGAGTCCGATATCGAAGCTGCCCTGTCGCGCCTGAACGCACTGAACAACCGTACCGACGGTGAAGACGTTGCGACCCTGCGTCGCGAGCTGCAAAGCTGCATGCAGAACTACTTCGGCGTATTCCGTACCGGCGAATACATGCAGAAAGGCATCGCTCAGCTTGCTGACCTGCGTGCCCGCATCGCCAACGTGAAGATCAACGACAAGTCGCAGGCGTTCAACACTGCACGAATCGAAGCGCTGGAGCTGCAAAACCTGCTGGAAGTGGCTGAAGCTACCGCCATCGCGGCCGAAGTACGTAAAGAGTCCCGCGGCGCGCACGCCCGTGAAGACTTCGAAGACCGTGACGACGAAAACTGGCTGTGCCACACCCTGTACTTCCCGGGTGACAAGCGCGTCACCAAGCGTGCCGTCAACTTCTCGCCGAAGACTGTTCCGACTTTCGAACCTAAAGTCCGGACTTATTAAGGGGTGACCGCCATGTTGCAAGTCAGTGTATATCGCTACAACCCTGATCAGGACGCTGCGCCGTTCATGCAGGACTTCCAGGTCGATACCGGTGGTAAAGACCTGATGGTGCTCGACGTGCTGGCCCTGATCAAAGAGCAGGACGAGGGTTTCTCCTATCGTCGCTCTTGCCGTGAAGGCGTCTGCGGCTCCGACGGCATGAACATCAACGGCAAGAACGGTCTGGCGTGCATCACGCCGCTGTCCGCCGTTGTAAAAGGTAACAAGTTGATCGTTCGCCCACTGCCAGGTCTGCCGGTTATCCGTGACCTGGTCGTCGATATGAGCATCTTCTACAAGCAATACGAGAAGGTGAAGCCTTACCTGCAGAACGACACGCCGGCTCCGGCCATCGAGCGTCTGCAGTCGCCGGAAGAACGTGAAAAGCTCGACGGTCTGTACGAGTGCATCCTGTGCGCCTGCTGCTCGACTTCGTGCCCATCGTTCTGGTGGAACCCTGACAAGTTCCTCGGTCCTGCTGCACTGCTGCAAGCCTACCGCTTCCTGGCTGACAGCCGTGACACCAAGACCAGCGAGCGTCTGGCTTCGCTCGATGACCCGTTCAGCGTTTTCCGCTGCCGGGGCATCATGAACTGCGTCAACGTATGTCCGAAAGGCCTGAACCCGACTAAGGCCATCGGTCACATCCGTAACATGCTGCTCTCGAGCGGCGTGTGATTCAGCTGCTGTAACGTTGCACCGTAGAGGCTGTGGCGCGGGCTTCAACCCGCGTCATGGCTATAACCAGAGCAGTAGCCACAAGCTGCCGCTCTTATTTTGAAGAAATGAGACAAGCAGGGGCATCCGGGCTGGTACCCGGACTATCAGTGTGATCCTAAGTGGCTTGTTTTAGTCGCTGCATTCGGACTTCTGCAAGTTTGCTCGGTGTCGACGCCGATGGTGTTCCCCTAACCGAGGGTGACCAAGCATGCAAGAAAGCGTGATGCAGCGCATGTGGAACAGCGCCTACCTTTCAGGTGGAAACGCTGCCTATGTGGAAGAGCTTTATGAGCTCTACCTGCACGACCCTAACGCTGTGCCAGAAGAGTGGCGCACCTACTTTCAGAAGTTGCCAGCCGACGGCAACTCTGCCACTGATGTTTCGCACTCCACGATTCGCGATCATTTCGTGCTGCTGGCAAAGAACCAGCGCCGCGCCCAACCGGTTTCCGCCGGCAGCGTGAGCAGTGAGCACGAGAAGAAGCAAGTAGAAGTGTTGCGATTGATCCAGGCCTACCGTATGCGTGGCCACCAGGCAGCCCAGCTTGACCCGCTGGGGCTGTGGCAGCGTCCTGCACCTGCAGACCTGTCGATCAATCATTACGGCTTGACCAATGCCGATCTTGATACGACCTTCCGTGCCGGCGACCTGTTCATCGGCAAAGAGGAAGCGAGCCTACGCGAAATTCACGAAGCGTTGCAGCAGACATATTGCCGCACCATCGGCGCTGAATTTACGCACATCACCGATTCCGAGCAGCGCCAGTGGTTCCAGCAGCGTCTGGAAAGCGTGCGTGGTCGTCCGACGTACTCCGCCGACATCAAGAGCCACCTGCTTGAGCGCGTGACCGCCGGTGAAGGCCTGGAAAAATACCTCGGTACCAAATACCCGGGCACCAAGCGTTTCGGTCTGGAAGGCGGCGAAAGCCTGATTCCGATGCTCGACGAACTGATCCAGCGTTCCGGCTCGTACGGCACCAAGGAAGTCGTCATCGGCATGGCCCACCGTGGCCGTCTGAACGTGCTGGTCAACACCTTCGGCAAAAACCCGCGCGAGCTGTTCGACGAGTTCGAAGGCAAGAAGAAGGTCGAGCTGGGTTCCGGTGACGTGAAATATCACCAGGGCTTCTCGTCCAACGTGATGACCGCCGGCGGTGAAGTTCACCTGGCCATGGCGTTCAACCCGTCCCACCTGGAAATCGTTTCTCCGGTGGTCGAAGGTTCGGTGCGTGCCCGTCAGGACCGTCGTAACGACGCGACCGGCGAGAAAGTGCTGCCGATCTCCATCCACGGTGACGCGGCTTTCGCCGGTCAGGGCGTGGTCATGGAAACCTTCCAGATGTCGCAGACCCGCGGTTTCAAGACCGGCGGTACCGTGCACATCGTGATCAACAACCAGGTCGGTTTCACCATCAGCAACCCGCTGGACTCGCGTTCCACCGAGTACGCCACCGACGTTGCCAAGATGATCCAGGCGCCGATCCTCCATGTGAATGGCGATGATCCGGAAGCCGTGCTGTTCGTGACTCAGCTCGCCATCGACTACCGCATGCAGTTCAAGCGTGACGTGGTGATCGATCTGGTCTGCTACCGTCGTCGCGGCCACAACGAGGCCGACGAGCCAAGCGGCACCCAGCCACTGATGTATCAGCAGATCACCAAGCAGCGCACTACCCGTGAGCTGTACGCCGATCGTCTGACCCAGGCCGGTGTCCTCGACGCTGAACGTGTTCAGGCCAAGGTCGACGAATACCGCAACGCGCTGGACAACGGTCTGCACGTGGTGAAATCGCTGGTCAAAGAGCCGAACAAAGAGCTGTTCGTCGACTGGCGTCCGTATCTGGGCCACGCCTGGACCGCGCGTCATGACACGCGTTTCGATCTGAAAACCCTGCAAGAGCTGTCCGCCAAGCTGCTGGAAATTCCGGAAGGCTTCGTGGTTCAGCGTCAGGTTGCGAAGATCTACGAAGACCGTCAGAAGATGCAAGCCGGCGGCCTGCCGATCAACTGGGGTTACGCCGAAACCATGGCGTACGCGACCCTGGCGTTCGAAGGTCACCCGATTCGCATGACCGGTCAGGACATCGGCCGCGGTACGTTCTCGCACCGTCACGCTGTGCTGCACAACCAGAAAGACGCGGGCACCTACATTCCGCTGCAGAACCTGTACGACGGTCAGCCACGCTTCGACCTGTACGACTCGTTCCTCTCGGAAGAAGCGGTACTGGCCTTCGAATACGGCTACTCGACCACCACGCCAAACGCGCTGGTGATCTGGGAAGCCCAGTTCGGCGACTTCGCCAACGGTGCGCAGGTCGTGATCGACCAGTTCATCACCAGCGGCGAGCACAAGTGGGGCCGTCTCTGCGGTCTGACCATGTTGCTGCCACACGGTTATGAAGGTCAGGGCCCTGAGCACAGCTCGGCACGTCTTGAGCGTTACCTGCAGCTGTGCGCCGAGCACAACATCCAGGTGTGCATGCCGACCACGCCGGCACAGATCTACCACTTGCTGCGCCGTCAGGTGATTCGCCCGCTGCGCAAGCCGCTGGTCGTGCTGACGCCGAAGTCGCTGCTGCGCCACAAGCTGGCCATCTCGACGCTGGAAGATCTGGCCGAAGGCTCGTTCCAGACCGTGATCCCGGAAATCGACGCACTGGACCCGAAAAAGGTCGAGCGCGTGGTTCTGTGCAGCGGCAAGGTCTACTACGACCTGCTGGAAAAACGCCGTGCCGAAGGCCGCGAAGATATCGCCATCGTGCGTATCGAGCAGCTGTATCCGTTCCCTGAGGACGACTTGAAGGAAGTCCTGGCTCCGTACACCAACGTCAAGCATGCCGTTTGGTGTCAGGAAGAGCCGATGAACCAGGGTGCCTGGTACTGCAGCCAGCATCACTTGCGTCGCAGCATCGCAAACCTCGACAGGACTCTCGTACTTGAGTACGCGGGCCGTGAGGCTTCGGCTGCACCTGCTTGTGGTTACGCATCGATGCACGCCGAGCAGCAGGAAAAACTGCTGCAAGACGCGTTTACCGTTTAACGCCTTCGCGCTGACTGAAACCGAATTTTAAGGACCCACAGATAATGGCTATCGAAATCAAAGCCCCGTCATTCCCGGAATCGGTTGCCGATGGCACCGTTGCCACCTGGCACAAGAAACCAGGCGAGGCCGTCAAGCGTGACGACCTGATCGTCGACATCGAGACCGACAAGGTCGTGCTGGAAGTATTGGCCGAAGCCGACGGCGTGCTGGGCGCAATCGTTGCCGAAGAGGGCGCTACCGTTCTGTCGAACCAGGTTCTGGGCTCGATCGAAGAGGGCAGCGCTGCTGCCGCTGCTCCAGCCGCCGCTGCTGCTCCGGCCGCTACTGCCGCTGCCGCACCGGCTGCTGCCGATGGCGAAGACGACCCGATCGCGGCTCCCGCTGCACGCAAGCTGGCTGAAGAGAACGGCATCAACATCGCTTCCGTTGCCGGCACCGGCAAGGGCGGTCGTGTGACCAAGGAAGACGTGGTTGCTGCTGTTGCTGCGAAGAAAGCCGCTCCGGCTGCCGCGCCTGCCAAGGCTGCTGCTCCTTCGGCCGCTGCTCCAGTGTTCGCCGCTGGCGACCGCGTCGAGAAGCGCGTACCGATGACCCGCGTTCGCGCCACCGTGGCCAAGCGTCTGGTTGAAGCGCAATCGAACATGGCGATGCTGACCACCTTCAACGAAGTCGACATGACCGAAGTCATGGCCCTGCGTTCGAAGTACAAGGACCTGTTCGAGAAGTCCCACAACGGCGTGCGCCTGGGCTTCATGTCGTTCTTCGTGAAAGCGGCCACCGAGGCGCTGAAGCGCTTCCCGGCTGTCAACGCATCGATCGACGGCGGCGACATCGTTTACCACGGCTACGCGGACATCGGCGTTGCCGTTTCCAGCGACCGTGGCCTGGTTGTTCCGGTTCTGCGTAACGCCGAGCTGATGAGCCTGGCGGAAATCGAAGGCGGCATCGCCACGTTCGGCAAGAAAGCCCGTGACGGCAAACTGTCGATGGACGAGATGACCGGTGGTACCTTCACCATCACCAACGGTGGTACCTTCGGTTCGATGATGTCGACGCCGATCGTCAACCCGCCGCAGGCAGCGATTCTGGGCATGCACAACATCATCCAGCGTCCTATGGCCATCAACGGTCAGGTCGTGATCCGTCCGATGATGTACCTGGCACTGTCTTACGATCACCGTCTGATCGATGGCAAAGAAGCTGTGACCTTCCTGGTGACCATCAAGAACCTGCTGGAAGATCCGGCTCGTCTGTTGCTGGATATCTGATAGAAGCAGCTGCGGGTTGCAGGTGTATCGCCGGAAACGGCGGTACAGCCTGCAGCGCGCGGCTTGAAGCTTTTCGCTAAAGAGGATTTTTTGAATGTCGCAGAAATTTGACGTAGTAGTGATCGGTGCAGGTCCTGGCGGCTACGTAGCTGCCATCAAGGCCGCGCAACTGGGCCTGAGCACTGCCTGCATCGAGAAGTACACCGACGCTGAAGGCAAGCAAGCCCTGGGCGGTACCTGCCTGAACGTAGGCTGCATTCCGTCCAAGGCGCTGCTCGACAGCTCCTGGAAGTACAAGGAAGCGAAAGAAAGCTTCAACGTTCACGGTATCTCGACCGGCGAAGTCAAAATGGACGTCGCTGCGATGGTTGGCCGCAAGGCTGGCATCGTCAAGAACCTGACCGGCGGCGTTGCCACCCTGTTCAAGGCCAACGGCGTAACTTCGATCCAGGGCCACGGCAAGCTGCTGGCTGGCAAGAAAGTCGAAGTCACCAAGCCGGACGGCTCGGTTGAAGTCATCGAAGCGGAAAACGTCATCCTCGCGCCAGGTTCGCGTCCGATCGACATTCCACCGGCTCCGGTTGACCAGAAAGTCATCGTCGATTCGACCGGTGCGCTGGAATTCCAGTCCGTGCCTAAACGTCTGGGCGTGATCGGCGCTGGCGTGATCGGTCTGGAGCTGGGTTCGGTATGGTCGCGTCTGGGTGCAGAAGTGACTGTGCTCGAAGCGCTGGACACCTTCCTGATGGCAGCCGACACCGCTGTTTCCAAGGAAGCGCTGAAAACCCTGACCAAGCAGGGTCTGGACATCAAGCTGGGCGCTCGCGTGACCGGTTCGAAAGTCAACGGCGAAGAAGTCGTGGTGAACTACACCGACGCCAACGGCGAACAGACCATTACGTTCGACAAGCTGATCGTAGCCGTTGGTCGCCGCCCGGTGACCACTGATCTGCTCGCAGCCGACAGCGGCGTAGCCCTCGACGAGCGCGGTTTCATCGCCGTCGACGACCACTGCGTAACCGCCGTACCGGGTGTATTTGCCATCGGTGACGTGGTTCGCGGCATGATGCTGGCGCACAAGGCGTCCGAAGAAGGCATCATGGTCGTTGAGCGCATCAAGGGCCACAAGGCTCAGATGAACTATGATTTGATCCCTTCGGTTATTTATACTCACCCGGAAATCGCGTGGGTTGGCAAAACCGAGCAGGCGCTGAAGGCCGAAGGCGTTGAAGTCAACGTCGGCACCTTCCCGTTCGCAGCTTCCGGCCGTGCCATGGCTGCCAACGATACCGGTGGTTTCGTCAAGGTCATCGCCGATGCCAAGACCGACCGCGTATTGGGCGTGCACGTGATTGGCCCGAGCGCTGCGGAACTGGTTCAGCAGGGCGCGATCGGTATGGAATTCGGCACCAGCGCTGAAGACCTGGGCATGATGGTCTTCTCCCATCCGACCCTGTCCGAAGCGTTGCACGAAGCTGCTCTGGCAGTGAATGGCGGTGCCATCCACGTTGCCAACCGCAAGAAGCGTTAACTGAATAATAAGAAACCACGGCGGTAGCGGCCCGTCGTGAGCCTTGCGAGCAAGACTCACCGCGGAATGTCCGCCGGACGCAGTCTTGCGTAGCTCAGCTACGCAAGCAGCAGTCACAGGTGGCGCGGCACTCAAACGAGCGCAGCGCCGAATGCGCAGTACCTAACGAAGACGGTAAAAAGCATGAATCTTCACGAGTATCAGGGTAAGCAGCTGTTCGCTGAATACGGCCTGCCAGTTTCCACTGGTTACGCAGTAGACACCCCGGAAGCAGCAGCAGAAGCTTGCGACAAAATCGGCGGCAGCGAGTGGGTTGTCAAAGCCCAGGTCCACGCCGGTGGTCGCGGTAAAGCGGGCGGCGTAAAGCTGGTTCGCAGCAAAGAAGACGCCAAAGCCTTCGCACAGCAGTGGCTGGGCAAGCGTCTGGTGACTTACCAGACTGACGCCAACGGCCAGCCAGTCACCAAGATCCTGGTTGAATCGTGCACTGATATCGCTAAAGAGCTGTACCTGGGCGCTGTCGTTGACCGTTCGAGCCGTCGCATCGTGTTCATGGCTTCCACCGAAGGTGGCGTGGACATCGAGAAAATCGCTCACGACACTCCTGAAAAAATTCTCAAGGCCACTATCGATCCACTGGTTGGCGCTCAGCCATCCCAGGGTCGCGAGCTGGCATTCCAGCTGGGTCTGGAAGGCAAGCAGGTCACTCAGTTCGCCAAGATCTTCGTAGGTCTGGCCAAACTGTTCAAAGACCACGACCTGGCTCTGCTGGAAGTGAACCCGCTGGTGATCAAGGCTGACGGCGATCTGCACTGCCTGGACGCGAAGATCAACATCGACGCCAACGCCATGTACCGTCAGCCTAAGCTGAAGGCATTCCACGATCCGTCGCAGGACGATCCGCGCGAAGCGCACGCTGCCAAGTTCGAACTGAACTACGTAGCACTGGAAGGCAACATCGGCTGCATGGTCAACGGTGCCGGCCTGGCCATGGGTACCATGGACATCGTCAACCTGCACGGCGGCAAGCCAGCCAACTTCCTCGACGTAGGTGGTGGTGCTACCAAAGAGCGCGTGACCGAAGCATTCAAGATCATCCTGTCCGACAGCAATGTCGCCGCAGTACTGGTCAACATCTTCGGCGGCATCGTTCGCTGCGACATGATTGCCGAAGGCATCATCGGCGCTGTGAAAGAAGTCGGCGTGAAAATCCCGGTTGTTGTTCGTCTGGAAGGCAACAACGCTGAACTGGGCGCTAAAGTACTGGCAGAAAGCGGTTTGAACATCATCGCTGCTACCAGCCTGACCGACGCTGCTCAACAAGTCGTTAAAGCTGCGGAGGGCAAGTAATGAGCGTCCTGATCAATAAAGACACCAAAGTCATCTGCCAGGGTTTCACCGGCGCGCAGGGTACTTTCCACTCCGAGCAAGCCATTGCCTATGGCACCAAAATGGTTGGCGGCGTGACGCCGGGCAAGGGTGGTACCACTCACCTGAACCTGCCAGTGTTCAACACCGTGAAAGAAGCCGTAGAAGCCACTGGCGCCACCGCCAGCGTGATCTACGTACCGGCTCCTTTCTGCAAGGACTCGATCCTGGAAGCGGCATTCGGCGGCATCAAGCTGATCGTGTGCATCACCGAAGGCATTCCTACCCTGGACATGCTGGACGCGAAAGTGAAGTGCGACGAGCTGGGCGTAGTCCTGATCGGCCCTAACTGCCCAGGCGTGATCACCCCAGGCGAATGCAAGATCGGCATCATGCCAGGTCACATTCACTTGCCAGGCAAAGTCGGTATCGTTTCGCGTTCCGGCACCCTGACCTACGAAGCTGTGAAGCAGACCACTGACGCCGGTTTCGGTCAGTCGACTTGCGTCGGCATCGGTGGTGACCCGATCCCGGGTTCGAACTTCATCGACATCCTGAAGCTGTTCCAGGAAGACCCGCAGACCGAAGCGATCGTGATGATCGGCGAAATCGGCGGTTCGGCTGAAGAAGAAGCGGCGGCCTACATCAAGGCTAACGTGACCAAGCCGGTTGTTTCCTACATCGCCGGTGTGACTGCTCCTCCGGGCAAGCGCATGGGCCATGCTGGCGCAATCATCTCTGGCGGCAAAGGCACTGCAGACGAGAAATTCGCTGCTCTGCAAGACGCAGGCGTGAAAACCGTGCGTTCGCTGGCAGACATCGGCAAGGCCCTGGCCGAGCTGACTGGCTGGGAAGTGAAGAAGTAAGCTTCGGCTGACTTTTCAGCTCCAGCAACAAAGGCCACCTTCGGGTGGCCTTTGTCGTTCCAGCGCAGCGGCAAGCTGCAGGCTACAAGCTCGAAACTTGCAGCTTGCGGCTGCTTTTCTTATGTAAACGCGACACGGAAACGTCGTGTATCGGATAGTTCGCCCTCTAACAGTGCGTTTTCGTGCCAGATTCGTTAGGCTGGCGGCCATTTTGCAGTGCGTCGCCCACAAGGCAGCCACGCAGCTTCACAGGTCAGTCCCATACGGA
The DNA here is from genome assembly GCF_051132135.1 of Pseudomonas sp. R1-1. Lineage (NCBI taxonomy): Bacteria > Pseudomonadati > Pseudomonadota > Gammaproteobacteria > Pseudomonadales > Pseudomonadaceae > Pseudomonas > Pseudomonas sp. R1-1. The sequence goes on along the minus strand of NZ_CP071663.1, from coordinate 4,389,494 downwards.
TCGACAGCATTTCCCTAATCCCACAGGGCAATCCCCCTCTAAATTCCGATTTCAGTAGTGTGGTATTACCTTAATGAAAGTTTTGAAAGGTCAGGACATCCTGGCACTTGGTTTTATGACGTTTGCCCTGTTCGTAGGGGCCGGTAACATCATTTTCCCGCCGATCGTCGGCTTGCAGGCCGGACCTCACGTCTGGATGGCTGCACTGGGCTTCCTGATCACTGCAGTCGGTCTGCCGGTGATCACTGTTGTTGCGCTGGCCAAGGTCGGTGGCGCGATGGACGCGTTGAGCAGCCCGATCGGCAAGATCGCCGGCGGTATCCTTGCGGCGGCTTGCTACCTGGCAGTCGGCCCGCTGTTCGCCACGCCGCGTACCGCGACCGTGTCGTTCGAAGTGGGTCTGGCGCCACTGACCGGCGAAAGCCCGTTGGCGCTGTTCCTGTACAGCTCGGTGTACTTCCTGCTGGTATTCTTCATTTCCCTGTACCCGGGGCGTTTGCTGGACACTGTTGGCCGTTTCCTCGCGCCGCTGAAAATCATCGCGCTCGCCGTACTCGGTATCGCCGCGTTCGCCTTGCCGGCCGGTGACATCGGCCACGGTACGCCGGAATACGTTGCCGCGCCGTTCTCCCAAGGCTTCATCAATGGTTACCTGACCATGGATACCCTCGGCGCACTGGTGTTCGGCATCGTCATCGTCAACGCGATCCGCTCCCGTGGCGTCGAGTCGCCCAAGCTGATCACCCGTTACGCGATCATCGCCGGGCTGATTGCCGGTGTCGGTCTGGCGCTGGTGTATGTCAGCCTGTTCCGTCTCGGTTCCGGCAGCCATGAAGTAGCGGTCGGTGCCACCAACGGCGCGGCGGTCTTGCACGCTTATGTGCAACACACCTTCGGCTCGCTGGGCAGTGGTTTCCTCGCCGTGCTGATTTCGCTGGCGTGCCTGGTGACTGCGGTCGGCCTGACCTGCGCCTGTGCCGAGTACTTCAGCCGCGTGCTGCCGCTGTCGTACAAGACGCTGGTGATCATCCTCGCGGCGTTCTCGCTGCTGGTGTCCAACCTGGGCCTGACCAAGCTGATCGCCTTCTCGATCCCGGTACTGACCGCTATCTACCCGCCGTGCATCGTGTTGGTGGCGCTGAGCTTCTGCAAAGACTTCTGGCATGAGCATGGCCGCATTCTTGGCCCGGTGATGTTGGTGTCGTTCGTCTTCGGCAGCATCGACGCGCTGAAAGGCGCCGGTCTGGCTGACTGGCTGCCAACCCAGCTCAGCCACCTGCCGCTGAGCGAGCAGGGTCTGGCGTGGCTGGTGCCGTGCGTGATGACGCTGGTGGTTGCTGTGGTGTGCGATCGCCTGCTGGGCAAGCGCAGCGAAGCGGTTGCCTGACCTGCTCTGATCCGCCACAAGCGGATCCCGCAGGATTAAACGGAAATGCCCCGTATCAATCGATACGGGGCATTTTTTATGCGCATCAGGCAGTGTCTTTTTGGCTGAGCTAACGTCGAAGGGTTGCGTCGCTTTCATGTAGGCGTGAGCCTGCTCGCGATAGCGGTGTGCCAGTCACCATTGAGGTTGCCTGACACACCGCTATCGCGAGCAGGCTCGCTCCCACAGGTAAAGCATCCATAATCACAGGGATTTGCATGTCGTTCATCCAAGCCAACCTGATCCATCTGCTCGCCGCGCTCTGGTTTGTCATCTGTTGGGGCGGTTACACCCGTTATGCCACCTGGAAGGCCCGCGACACGGCGTGTCTGGCCAGCGTTTTGCACCTGTATCGCGAGGACTGGATGCGCCGCATGCTGCTGCGTGACAATCGGATTGCCGACGCCAGCGTGATCGGCAACCTGGAGCGCAACGCCTCGTTCTTCGCCTCCAGTACCTTGATCATCCTCGCCGGTATTCTCACCGTGCTCGGTGCGTCTGACCGGGCTGTGTCGCTGTTGGCGGACATCCCCATGGTCCAGCAGGCGTCGCAGGGCATGTCGGAGATCAAGTTGCTGTGTCTGGCGCTGGTGTTCGTCTACGCCTTCTTTACTTTCAGCTGGTGCATGCGCCAGTACAACTTTGCGGCGATTCTGGTCGGCTCGGCGCCAATGATCGGTGAGCGACATGTTTCCGAGCAGGAGCGCAAAGCCTTCGCCTCGCGAGCCGCACGGGTGATTTCGATGGCGGCTAACCAGTTCAACTTCGGTTTGCGCTCTTACTACTTCGGCATGAGCATGCTGGCCTGGTTCGTCAGTCCGTGGCTGTTCATGATCATGAGTGCTGGTGTGGTGGTGGTGTTGTATCGCCGCGAATTTCATTCCGACGTGCTCGATGTCATGGTCTATACCCCTACCGAGGCACCTGTGCCCGAAACCAATAAAGAGGCCGCTTGATGAGTATTCCGTTCTGGTGTGTGTTTATCAGCGCGTTGTTGATTTATATCGCGCGTATGCCGGTGGGCAAGGCGATGAAAGAGCAGGGCGGGTATGACAATCACCTGCCGCGCCAGCAACAGGCGCAATTGACCGGTTACGGCGCACGCGCACTGGCGGCGCATCAGAACAGTATCGAAGCGTTCATCCTGTTTGCGGTCGGCGTACTGATGGCGCACACCACGCAAACGGCGGGATGGTTGATCGATGCATTGGCGATCGTCTTCGTGATCGCGCGGGTTCTGTACTTGTGGTTCTACCTGGCGGATCTGCCGAAGTTGCGCAGTCTGGTCTGGCTGGTTGGCTTGATCGCTTCGTTGTTGCTGATGATTAGTCCGACTTTTAGAACGGTTCTGTTGTAAGCGGCCGTTGCTCCAAATCCCGGACAAAAGAAAACCCGCACTTGGCGGGTTTTCTTTTACTGCGTCAAAAGCGCTTTATTGCTTCTTGGCAGCTTCGTCTTGAGCGGCAGCGTTCGATTCAGCCTGAGCTTTGGCAGCTTCGGCGTTTTCTTTCGCAGCGTCGTTCACTTTATCCTGAGCTTTGTTCATGTCCTGCTGAGCTTGCTCAGCATGTTGGTTGGCATCTTGAGCTTTGTCCTCGGATTTTTTATCGCAGGCAGCGAGACCGAGGGAAGCGGTCAACATCAAGGCAATAGCTAAAGTCTTACGCATGGGGTGTTTCTCCTTATGGAAAATAACTACTGGCCTTAAGAACTCGGGGCTGCGGGTTAAGTTCCTCATTTGTTTCAGATATATAAGTTTGTTTTATCACGGAACTTTTGCCGCTTTTCTCACTACTGGCAAAAGGCTTTAACGCGAGTAATTATCATATGGCTGAAAACAGCGTTTTTGAGCGCGCGACGCGGTTTCTATCGGCGTTACGCCACTGTCAGGTGCTGGGGTTAAAGGTGCAGAGTGCCTCCAGCGAAGGTCTGACGGTGATCCTGCCTTACAGCCCGCAGATCGTCGGCAACCCGCAAACCGGGGTGATTCATGGCGGCGCGATTACTTCGCTGATGGACACGGCCTGTGGCATGTCGACCTTGTGCGTGCTGGCGGAATTCGAAGTCTGCCCGACCCTCGATCTGCGCATCGATTACATGCACGCCGCCGAGCCGCATAAAGATGTCTATGGTTTTGCCCAGTGCTACCGGGTCACCACTGACGTGATTTTCGCCCGCGGATTCGCCTACCAGGACGACCCCGAGCAACCCATTGCCCACGTTGTCGGCACGTTCATGCGCATGGGCAAGGCACTCAAAGGTATTCAGGGCTTTGGCGGCGCAATCAAGGGAGGCAAGCGGTGAGCGATGATCTCAAGCAGCAATTGCAGCGGGCCCACGCGCAAGGCGACTATGCGCCGTTGCTGAAGCTGATCCCCTACGCCGGCCTGATCGGCATCGAGTGCTCGCGCGTCGGCGATGAGCTGCTGTTCAAGCTGCCGGCGAACAAGGACAACATTGGTAACCCTTTATTGCCGGCGATCCACGGCGGGGTGATTGCCGGGTTCATGGAGCTGGCGGCCGCCCTGCATCTGCTGATTTTCACCGGCGCCCCAGGTGTGCCGAAGATCATCGATTTCTCCCTCGATTACCTGCGCGCCGGGCAATTTCGCGACACTTGGGCCAAGTGTCAGGTCTGCCGCCAAGGACGCCGAGTCGCTAACGTGGCGATTACCGCCTGGCAAACGACCGAGGCCGAACCGATTGCCACCGCTCGCGCGCACTTCAAAATCGATGAACCCTTGAAATCCTGAACAGCGCCCCAAACTCAGATGACAACCCGCCGCCGACCATTCGGGTCGCGGCCACTGCCATCTGATTGGAGTTTGATGACCATGAGTGTGGAAACTCAAAAGGAAACCCTGGGCTTCCAGACCGAGGTAAAGCAGCTGCTGCACCTCATGATCCATTCGCTGTATTCGAACAAGGAAATCTTCCTGCGCGAATTGATCTCGAACGCCTCTGACGCTGTCGACAAGCTGCGCTTCGAAGCGCTGGCCAAGCCAGAGTTGCTCGAGGGCGGCGCTGACCTGAAAATCCGTGTGAGCTTCGACAAGGACGCCAAGACCGTCACTCTCGAAGACAACGGTATCGGCATGAACCGTGACGATGTGATCACCCACCTGGGGACCATCGCCAAGTCCGGCACTGCCGATTTCATGAAAAACCTGTCCGGCGATCAGAAGAAGGATTCGCACCTGATCGGCCAGTTCGGCGTAGGTTTCTACTCGGCGTTCATCGTGGCCGACAAGGTTGACGTGTACAGCCGTCGCGCCGGCACTGCCGCCAGCGAAGGCGTGCACTGGTCGTCGAGAGGCGAGGGCGAATTCGAAGTCGCCAACATCGACAAGCCAGAGCGCGGTACTCGCATCGTTCTGCATCTGAAGTCCGGTGAAGACGAGTTCGCCGATGGCTGGCGCCTGCGCAACATCATCAAAAAGTATTCCGACCACATTGCGCTGCCGATCGAGCTGCCGAAAGAAGTCACTCCGGCCGAAGGCGAAGAGGCTCCGGCCGTCGAGTGGGAAACCGTCAACCGCGCCAGCGCCCTGTGGACCCGTCCGCGCACTGAAGTGAAGGACGAGGAATACCAGGAGTTCTACAAGCACATCGCGCATGACTTCGAGAACCCGCTGTCGTGGAGCCACAACAAGGTCGAAGGTAAGCTCGAGTACAGCTCGCTGCTGTACGTGCCGGCTCGTGCGCCGTTCGACCTGTACCAGCGTGAAGCGCCGAAAGGCCTGAAGCTGTACGTACAGCGTGTGTTTGTCATGGATCAGGCCGAGTCGTTCCTGCCGCTGTACCTGCGCTTCATCAAAGGCGTGGTTGATTCCAACGACCTGTCGCTGAACGTGTCGCGGGAAATCCTGCAAAAAGACCCGATCATCGATTCGATGAAGACCGCGCTGACCAAGCGCGTGCTCGACATGCTGGAAAAACTGGCGAAGAACGAGCCTGAGCAATACAAAGGCTTCTGGAAAAACTTCGGTCAGGTCATGAAAGAAGGCCCGGCAGAAGATTTCGCCAACAAAGAGAAAATCGCCGGTCTGCTGCGTTTTGCATCGACCCATGGCGACGACGGCGAGCAGATCGTCGGTCTGGCCGACTACCTGGCCCGCGCCAAGGAAGGTCAGGACAAGATCTACTACCTCACCGGCGAGACCTACGCGCAGGTCAAGAACAGCCCGCACCTGGAAGTTTTCCGCAAAAAAGGCATCGAAGTGCTGCTGCTGACCGACCGCATCGATGAGTGGCTGATGAGCTACCTCAGCGAGTTCGACGGCAAGACCTTTGTCGATGTGGCACGCGGTGACCTTGATCTGGGCAATCTGGACTCGGAAGAGGACAAGAAGGCTGCAGAGGAAGTCGCCAAGTCTAAAGAAGGTCTGGTTGAGCGCCTGAAAACCGCGCTGGGCGATTCCGTTGCGGAAGTTCGCGTCTCGCATCGCCTGACCGATTCGCCAGCCATTCTGGCGATCGGCGAGCAGGACCTGGGTCTGCAGATGCGCCAGATCCTCGAAGCGAGCGGGCAGAAGGTGCCTGATTCGAAGCCGATCTTCGAAATCAACCCAAGCCATCCGTTGATCGAGAAACTCGATGGCGAGCAGAGCGAAGGGCGTTTCGCTGACCTGGCGCACATCCTCTTCGATCAGGCTGCACTGGCTGCCGGCGACAGCTTGAAAGACCCGGCTGCTTATGTGAGCCGTCTGAACAAGCTGCTGGTTGAACTGTCGGTTTGATCACGTTGTAGGAAAAACCCGCTTCGGCGGGTTTTTTCATTCTGGTGTTTAACGAATCAGGAGTCAGAAATGAGCCAAGTCACTGTACGTTCCGTGGTCTACCAGATTGACGGCCAGCTTTATGAAGGTCGTTTGGCCTTCGACGCCGAGCACAAGGGTGCGCTGCCGGGTTTGTTGATGGCGCCGAACTGGATGGGCGTCAGCGCCGGTGCCGAAGACATCGCCAAAGCGGTAGCTGCCAAGGGTTATGTGGTATTGATCGCTGACGTCTACGGTCAAAGCGTACGTCCACAGAATGCCGATCAGGCGCTGGCGGCGATGATGCCGCTCAAGGACGACCGCGCCTTGCTGCGCAAACGCCTGCAGGTGGCTTTCGAGCATTTGCAGAGCCAAGGCGAAGCGACGGTGGATACCGCGAAACTGGCGGTGTTCGGTTTCTGTTTTGGCGGCTGCTGTGCACTGGATCTGGCCCGCACCGGCGCGCCGGTGAAAGCGGCGGTGTCGTTCCACGGCACGCTGGACTCGCCGAACCCGGCGGATGCGCAGAACATCAAGGGCTCGGTACTGGTGCTGCACGGCGCGTCCGATCCGTTGGTGCCGAAAGAGCAATTGCCGGCGTTTGAAGACGAAATGAACGCTGCCGATGTGGACTGGCAGTTGCTCAGCTACGGCGGTGCGGTGCACTCGTTTACCGACCCGCATGCCAATGTGCCGGGCAAGATGATGTATGACGAGAAGACCGCGAAGCGCGCGTTCAAGTCGATGCATGATTTGCTGGATGAAGTGTTCAAGGGCTGATTCAGAAATCAGGCACCATTCTGTGGTGGCTGATAGGGCCTCATCGCGAGCAGGCTCACTCCTACATTTGGAATGCGTTCCCCTGTAGGAGTGAGCCTGCTCGCGATAGCAATTTTCCAGGCGATATAAATCTCAGGGTAACTCAATCCGCTCGACTTCCCCCGGCACCGTCGGCCAATCCCCGGCCGCCCATTTGCGCCGCGCTTCATCGATCGCCGTCGGGTCACTGGCAACGAAATTCCAGTTGATCCGCCGCGGCCCGTCCAGCGCCGCACCGCCGAATATCACCGCGTGCACATCACTTTCGGCAAACAGACTCATCTCTTCCCCGGCCGGCAGCACCACCAAGGCGTGGGCCTCGATGGCGTCGCCGTTCAGCTGCGCATCGCCGCTCAACACATACACCGCACGTTCCGCATGCTCGGTCGGAATCAGCAGCGTCGTTGCGCTCTGCATCCGTACTTCGGCATACAGCGTAGGAGAAAGCACCGGTACCGGTGATTCGAGGCAAAAGCCTGACCCGGCAATCATGCGGATCTGCACGCCGAGGTTATCGCTGACCGGCAAGCTCGCTGCCGGATGATGGCTGTAGTGCCCCGGCCCCTGTTCATGTTCCCTGGGCGAGGCCAGCCAGACCTGCAAACCATGCAAGGTAAAGCTTTGCGCCAGTAACGGCGCTGGGGTGCGCTCGACATGGGCGATCGCACTGCCGGCAGTCATCCAGCTGACATCACCAGCGCTGACTACTTGATCCGAGCCAAGGCTGTCCTTGTGTTGCAGTTGGCCTTCGAACAGATAGGTCAGGGTCGACAGACCGATGTGCGGATGCTGGCGGATGTCCATGCCTTTGCCGGTCGGATAAACCGTCTCGAGCATGTGGTCGAAAAACACGAAAGGCCCGACGCTGCGGCATTTGGCTGACGGCAGCGGGCGCAGGATCGGCTGGCCTTCGACGTCTTCGGCGCGCGGGCGGATGATCAGGGGTTGCGTATCCATGGGGATATTCCAGGCTGAGCGGGCGATGCCAGAAGCATAACCCGCCGCTGGCCATGGGAGGTTTATTGGCTGTCGAAGCCTTGCGGGGTGTGGGTTTCGATCGTCACGTCACTGGTAGTCATCAGTTTGTGAATCGGGCAACGGTCGGCGACCCGCAGCAGTTCGTCGCGTTGCGCGTCGGTGAGTACGCCTTTGAGGGTCAGGGTGACGTGCAGGACGTATTTGCCTTTCTGTTCTTCGCTGTTGTCGCGTTTGACATCGACGCCCACGCCGGTCAGCGGGATGTCTTTCTTCTTCGCGTACATCTTCAGCGTCAGCGCTTTGCAGGCGCCGAGTGCGGCATCGAAATAATCGTGCGGCTCTGGCGCCGAACCTTCGCCACCTGCCGTTTTCGGTACGTCGGCAAACAGTTCGTGGTCATCGATTTGTACGGTGTGACGATAGCCTTCAGCGGAGACGGTATTGACGGTAACAGTCATGAGAACCTCACAGGCAGCGGGAAAATCGTAGGGTCAGGCAAGACCTTGCAGTTATAGAACATTCCCACCGGTACGCGTTCCGCTTTCCGTGAGGGCTGAACCCTTGTCCTTCGGGCGGGGTCTAGGCTATGCCCACCTGCCGGAGATTACTTGTGTTTTTGTCGCGTCTGATTGTCGCCTGCCTTCTGGCTCTCGCCGGGACTGCCCATGCCCGCGAATACACCTACAGCGATGCGCACCTGCATTACGTGGATTTTTTCCAGGAAAGCGCCGGCATGGCGAAACTGCTGACGGCCATGAAAGAAAATTCCATCGAGCATGTGATGATTTCCGGCATTCCCGTGGCGAAGAAGTGGCACGAGGACGAACCCAAGCGCCCGCGCTATTACGCCGGTGACGACGCCGACGCCTATTGGTACAGCGCGACCGACGTGATCATTGCCGATGCGGTGCAAAAGCTGTCGCCGGAACAGCGCCAGTACTTCCATCCGTTCTTGTCAGGTTTCAATCCCAACGACAAAAACTCCGCCGCGCACATCCAGCGCATGCTCGACCTGTATCCGGGGCTGTGGCAGGGCATTGGCGAAGTGTTTACCCGGCACGACGATCTGACCGCGCTCACCGCGGGCGACACCCCGCGAGCCAACAACGAAGCGATGACGAAGATCTATCACCTTGCTGCGGAAAATGATCTGCCAGTGATGCTGCATTCCAACATCACCTCCAAACGTGAGAAAAATCCGCTGTATCTGCAGGAAGTCGAAGAGCCGCTGCGTAATCATCCGCACACCCGCTTCATCTGGGCGCATGCGGGCACCAGTGCGGAAATCCATCGGCATCAAAAGCAGCTGCCGTTTCTGCTGCCGACCCTGACGCGCATGCTTGAGGCTTATCCGAATCTGTTCGTCGATCTGTCGTGGAGCATGCTCACGCCTTACCTGCTGGATGAGCAGGGCAAACCTCGGCCAGAGTGGCTGGCGCTGGTGGAAAAGTACCCTGATCGCTTTATGCTCGGCTCTGACGTGGTAGGACGATTCAACAAACTCGGTCGGGAAATGCACAGCTATCGTCCGTTTCTGGATGCACTGACGGAGGCGGTGGCCCGGAAGGTTGCGCGGGATAACTTCCTGGCGATACTGCCGCGCGATACGCTCAAAAGCCCTGGCCAGCGCTGAAACATTAAGCCCAGCGCTTCGAACTAGCCGCTCGTCTGCCTATCGCCTTTTCGTCTTACGCAATTTAAGGGCAATGCCGATACCTTCTAAAGCAACCCGCTGCAGGCTGATGCAGCGTATCTGGAAGGAGCCCGTGTCATGAACATCCGTAATTTCAATATCGCCCCGCGCGCCGGCGTGGGGTTTGGTCTGTTGGCGGTGATGGTCTTCGCCCTTGGGGCGTTTGCCCTGCTGCAAATGTCGAACATGCGCGCGCAATCCGATGAGGTCGACAACAACTGGCTGCCGAGCGTGATGGCGGTCGGGGACATGAGTCAGGACATGCTGCGCCTGCGCGCCCTGACCATGCGCCTGCTGCTCAACCGAGACCCTAGGGCACTTGAGCAGAACGTCGCCAAGCTCAACGAGCTGCGCAATGGTCTGACCGAGACGCAGCGGCGCTATGAGGGGCTTATCGCCTTGCCTGAAGAGCGAGCGTTGTTCGATCGCTTCAAGGTCGCTGAACACAAGTACCTTGAGCTCCAGGCACAGGTGGTGCAGCTGTCGGGGCAGAATCGGGTAGCCGAAGCTTCAACGATTCTCAACGAGCAGATGAGCGCGCTGGCCGACGAGATCGCCGTCACCCTGCGCGAACTGGTCGATCTGAACAAGCACAATGCCAATCTGGCCACCGAGGCAGCACGCCAGGTGTTTAACCATTCACGGGTCTGGGTTGCCGCGATGATTGCGTTGACCGCGTTGATTACCATTGGCCTGGCCTGGCTGTTGACCCGCAGCATCGTCGTGCCATTGGGCCAGTCGCTCAGCGTGGCTGAAGTCGTCGCCGGCGGTGATTTGACCGGCGATATTCACATCGCTGGCAAAGACGAGCCGGCGCGGCTGTTGCAGGCACTCAAGAGCATGCAGCACAACCTCCGTGACACGATCCGGCGGATCTCCGAGTCGTCCACGCAACTGGCCTCGGCCTCCGAGGAACTGAGCAGCGTCACCGAAGACGCCACCCGCGGCTTGCATCAGCAAAGTCAGGAAATCGAGCAGGCGGCCACGGCGGTCAATCAGATGACCGCGGCGGTGGAGGAGGTGGCGAATAACGCGGTGGCCACGTCCGAGGCGTCGCGTGAATCCGATCGCATCGCCCGCCAGGGTCGCGAGCAAGTGCAGCAGACGGTGACATCCATCGAATTTCTCGCCGGCGACGTGACCCAGAACGCGGCCAAGGTCGAAGATCTGGCACAGAAGATTCATGGCATCAGCAAGGTACTGGATGTGATTCGTTCGATTGCCGAGCAGACCAATCTGCTGGCCTTGAACGCCGCGATCGAAGCGGCCCGGGCTGGTGATGCCGGACGTGGCTTTGCCGTGGTTGCGGATGAAGTGCGGGCCTTGGCTCATCGCACTCAGCAATCGACACAGGAAATCGAACAGATGATCGGCGGGATTCAGCAGGGCACCGATTCGGCAGTCAGTTCGATGCAGCAGAGCAATTCGCGCGCGCGTTCGACACTGGAGCTGGCCAAGTCTGCCGGCATGGCGCTGGAAGAAATAGCTTCGGCGTTTACCCTGATCAACGAACGTAATCTGGTGATTGCCAGTGCTTCGGAGGAGCAGGCGGCGGTGGCGCGGGAAGTGGATCGTAACCTGATGAACATTCGCGATCTGGCGATGCAGACGTCGGCCGGGGCCAATCAAACCAGTGCGGCGAGTCAGGAGTTGTCGCGGTTGGCGGTGGATTTGAACGGGATGGTGGCGCGGTTTTCGGTGTGAGTGTTTATTTCGAAAAGCCCCTCACCCTAACCCTCTCCCGGAGGGAGAGGGGACTAATCGTGCGATGCTTTGGAATCCATATTCGACTCGGTTTCTCAGGTCGATGGTTAGCGGCAGACACCTCGGTCGGCTCCCTCTCCCTCGGGAGAGGGCTGGGGTGAGGGGTAGGGCCGCCGCGCAGTATCATCGAACAGATAAACAAAAGCCCCGCATTCGCGGGGCTCTTTGTTCTGCTATGAATCAGCTGCCTTTGACAGCCTTGCCGTTGACCGTGCCGTCCTGGAGCATGATGTTGTACTCCTTGCCGTCGGTCTCGACCTGCTGCAGACGAACCAGCAGATAATCCCAATCCTTGGCGAACCACAGCACGGTGATGCGCTTGCTTTGTGTCGGATCGCGGACGCGTTCGACTTTGATCGCGTCGATCTTGCCAGCCTTGGTCTCGACTTTTTCCGAGCCCAGTACGCGGAAGTCATAAGTATCGACTTCGCCGTCATCGACCACTTGATAGCTCATGGTCTTTTTGCCGGCGGCCACGTCATGCTGCAGCGCCAGTTGATAGGTGGACTTGTCGACCATGCCGCGGTTCAGCGGGATCTTCACCGCGTCGCCACGGTCGGTGCCGGTGACCAGTTTGTTGTTCCAGTCGAAATCCAGATCAGCCTTTTTGGCTTTGCCCAGACCACCGCGTTCGAAGTGGTAGGACTGTGGCAGCAAGGTGTCCTTGTCCAGCGTCAGGGTGCTTTCTTCAGTCAGGCTGGCGATCATCATCGACGCCTTGAAGCTGAGCTTCCAGACGCCGTTGGCTTCCTTGGCCAGGCTGCGCTCGGCGGTGCCGCTCATGGGCAGTTGCTTCCAGTCGGCGGTGTAGCTGGCGGAGAACGGTTGAAGGTCCGCTGCCTGCGCGAAGGGCAGGGCAAGCAGAGCGCAAGCGAAGAGCAGGGCGCGACGCATAATATCTCCTAGATTCGAATCAAGTGGCCGCTGGCGGCGAGTAACTGCCCGTCCAGCACAGCACCGTGCTCCCCGAGTGCCAGCCTGCCTTCGGCAAACCAGCGTACCGCCATCGGGTAAATCCGGTGTTCCTGAACGTGGACGCGCTGCGCCAGACTCTGCGGCGTGTCGTGCAACTCTACCGGTAATACTGCCTGTACGACCAGTGGTCCGCCATCGAGTTCCTCAGTGACAAAGTGCACCGAGCAGCCGTGTTCCGTGTCGCCGGCCTCCAACGCGCGCTGATGAGTGTGTAACCCTTTGTATTTGGGCAGCAACGAGGGATGGATATTGAGCAGGCGACCCTGGTAGTGGCGGACGAAATTCGCGCTGAGAATGCGCATGAAACCGGCCAGTACCACGAGTTTCGGTTGGAATTCGTCGATCAGTTCGATCAGTGCAGCATCGAAGGCCTCGCGACCCTCGAATGCCTTGTGATCCAGCGAGCGGGTGGCGATACCCGCATCACTGGCGCGCTGCAGGCCGTAGGCGTCGGCGCGATTGGAAATCACTGCAGCGATGCGGACCGGGCTGTCGCCGGTCCGCGTGCTGTCGATCAGAGCCTGCAAGTTACTGCCGGTGCCGGACAACAGCACCACGACATCACAGGGTGCGGACATCAATGAGCCTTAAGGTTCTGCAGATCGACCTGGGCAGCGCCTTCGGCAGCCGCGGCGATCTGACCGATGACCCAAGGCTGCTCACCCGCGTCACGCAGAGTTTTCAGGGCCACTTCAACGTGTTCCTGAGCCACGCAGATGACCATGCCGACGCCGCAGTTCAGCACGCGGTGCATCTCGGTCTCGTCGACGTTGCCTTTTTCTTGCAGCCAGTCGAACACCGCAGGGCGGGTCCAGCTAGCGACGTCAACCACGGCTTGAGCGCCTTTTGGCAGCACGCGCGGGATGTTGTCGAGCAGGCCGCCACCGGTGATGTGGGCCATGGCCTTGACCGCGCCGGTGTCCTTGATCAGCTTGAGCAGCGGCTTGACGTAGATGCGGGTCGGGGCCATCAGCAGGTCGGTCAGCGGTTTGCCGTCGAGCTGGATGTTTTCGATGTCGGCGCCGGAGACTTCGATGATCTTGCGGATCAGCGAGTAGCCGTTGGAGTGCGGGCCGGACGATGGCAGGGCGATCAGCGCGTCACCGGTGGCGACTTTCGAGCCATCGATGATTTCGGCTTTTTCCACGACGCCGACGCAGAAGCCGGCCAGGTCGTAGTCTTCGCCTTCGTACATGCCTGGCATTTCAGCGGTTTCGCCGCCCACCAGCGAGCAACCGGACAGTTCGCAGCCGGCGCCGATACCGGTCACCACCTGGGCAGCAGTGTCGACGTTGAGTTTGCCGGTGGCGTAGTAGTCGAGGAAGAACAGCGGCTCGGCGCCGCACACCACCAGATCGTTGACGCACATGGCGACCAGGTCGATGCCGATGCTGTCGTGCTTGTTCAGGTTCAGCGCCAGACGCAGCTTGGTGCCGACGCCGTCGGTACCGGACACCAGCACAGGCTGCTTGTAGCCGGCCGGGATTTCGCAGAGGGCGCCGAAACCGCCCAGGCCGCCCATGACTTCCGGGCGCGCAGTGCGCTTGGCGACGCTCTTGATGCGTTCGACCAATGCTTCACCGGCGTCGATGTCTACACCGGCGTCCTTGTAGCTCAGGGAGGGTTGCTTGCTCATGATCCAGGCCTTTAGGGGAGGGGATTCAGGGGGTAACGACCGAGTTCAGCGGGAACATCGAAATCGAGGTGGCGGTGGCCTCACGCGAGTTTCGGGGTGCCCGGCTGTTGCCGGTCTGCGAAGGCGCGCGATTTTATCAGGCTTGAGGGGCAGCGGCCATCCTCGCACCGACGGGCAGGGCCATATCCGTGGAATTTTTTTACAATCCAGCGCCATGAACGTCTGTATAAGGTGTGGCCATTAACCGTCTATCGTTATCACTGTGCAAAAACTTACCGCCGCCGTGTGAATGTTTTGCGCAGGCCAAGGGTCACAGCCTTGCTCAAACGGTTCACGCGGCCTGTTCCAGCCGCTCCTGTCGACGGGAATTCTCCATGCGTTTTGTAAAATTCATGTTTGTAGGCTGTCTGTCGCTGCTCAGCCTGGCGAGTCACGCCGAAAATCTCAAAGGCCTTTATCAGGTGCGCCAGCCAGTCACTGGCCAGGCGCCGGAAGAACGCGATCGCGCCACGCAGGCGGCGCTCGACACGCTGGTGCTGCGTCTGACCGGCGACCCGAAAGCCCCGCAAAGTCCCGGCTTGGCGGCAATTCGCAAGGATCCGCAGCAGATCATCAGTCAATTCGGTTTCGATGCTGGTCCGCCGGAAGTGCTGAAGGTCGATTTCGACCCGGCGACCAGCGAACAGGCGCTGCGTCGCGCCGGGTTGTCCTTGTGGGGCGCCAATCGGCCGTCGATTCTCGGTTGGTGGCTGAACGATTCGACCGAAGGGTCGAGTCTGGTCGGCGATGGTCAGGCGGCCGCGACGCCATTACGTGCGGCGGCGCAACATCGCGGCTTGCCGCTGCGCCTGCCGCTGGCCGACCTGAGCGAGCAGTTGGTCGCCACCGCGCCGACACTCGAGGGCGCCGATGCTGCGCCGTTGCGCAGTGCTTCCGAACGCTACAACGCCGACGCCTTGCTGGCCGTGCATGCCCGTGAAGAAGGCGGGCAGTGGCAGGCCAAGTGGCGCCTGTGGCTGGGCGATCAGAAAGAAGCCGGCAGCGTGCAGGGTGCGGACCAAGCCGCTGTGGCCGATGCGGTGATGCTGGCTGTGGCCGAGCGCCTGGCGCCGCGCTTTGTGGTCAAGCCCGGCGCCGCAGGGCAGCAGACCCTCGAAGTGCAGGGCATGAATCTGGAACATTACGCGGCGCTGTTGCGGTTACTCGAACCGTTCGGCGTGCGTCTGCAAACTGTCGATGGCGATCGCATCGTCTACCGGGTCAACGGCAGTGCCGAGCAGTTGCGTGCGCAGCTGTCATTGGCGAAGTTGCAGGAGTTGCCGCCAGAAGCGCCGGCTCCGATGCCTGCGCCGCAGCCTGTGGAGGCCGGTGCTGCACCGGTGGCAGCGCCCGCTCCGGTAGCGGCGGCGCCGTCGTTACGCTTTCGTTGGTAAATCTTTCTTTATATAGAAGCAGGAGTGGTAAATGGCCGATACGCGGCGTTGGTTCTGGCTCGGTGGGGTAGTCCTGCTTTGCGCGTTTGTATGGTTGCTGCACCCGATCCTCACGCCGTTCCTGGTTGCGCTGCTGCTGGCTTATCTGTTCGATCCGCTAGTGGATCGTATGGAGCGCGCGGGTCTGTCGCGCACCTGGGGAGTCATCGCGGTGTTCGCCTTGTTCACCTTGATCGTTACTGCGCTGTTGCTGGTGCTGGTGCCGATGCTCGCCAAGCAGTTGCTGCGTCTGTACGAGCTGGCGCCACAGATGCTCGACTGGCTGCAGCACACCGCGGTGCCGTGGGCGCAGGCGAAGCTGGGGCTGTCGGACGGTTTCTGGAAGTTCGACAAGGTCAAGGCGGCAATCAGTGAACACATGGGCCAGACCACCGATATCGTCGGCGTGGTGCTGAGCCAGGCGACGGCGTCGAGTCTGGCGCTGATTGGCTGGCTGGCGAATCTGGTGCTGATTCCGGTGGTGAGCTTTTACCTGCTGCGCGACTGGGACGTGATGATGGCGAAGATCCGCAGCCTGCTGCCGCGTGATCGCGAGGAGCGCGTGGTGGCGCTGGCCGGCGAATGCCATGAAGTGCTCGGCGCGTTCGTGCGCGGGCAGTTGCTGGTGATGCTGGCGCTGGGTGTGATCTACGCGGCGGGGCTGATGATCGTCGGTCTGGAGCTGGGGCTGTTGATCGGCCTGATCGCAGGTCTGGCGGCGATCGTGCCGTACATGGGCTTCGTCATCGGTATCGGCGCGGCGCTGATCGCCGGTTTGTTCCAGTTCGGTGGCGATCTATACCCGATGGTCGGCATCGTCGCGGTGTTCATGGTCGGGCAGGCGCTGGAAGGCATGGCGCTGACACCGCTTTTGGTGGGCGACCGCATCGGCCTGCATCCGGTGGCGGTGATTTTCGCCATTCTCGCCGGTGGCGAGCTGTTCGGTTTTACCGGGGTGTTGCTGGCGTTGCCGGTGGCGGCGGTGATCATGGTCCTGGTGCGCCATGTGCACGACCTGTACAAGGATTCCGACATCTACAGTGGTGTGGACGAGCCGGAGGTGTAAGAGCGAAGGGCAACCCGGCGAACCGCCGGGTTGCCGCGTTTTCGGCAGGCGTCGGCGCCAAAGAATCTGTCAGGAAACCAAGGCGTTAACGCAAACCTTTGATTTTGCTTGGACTCTGTCGCATTGTGCGCTCAGCGTCACGGGTATAAACTTCGCCAACTTTACACAGAGGCCACTAACGGTTCCTTGGTAACCGTTCAGTCAGCATGAAACCGATTCAGCTGCCCCTAGGTGTGCGTCTGCGTGACGACGCCACCTTCATCAACTACTACCCAGGCGCCAATGCCGCTGCACTCGGCTATGTCGAGCGTCTTTGCGAAGCCGACGCCGGCTGGACAGAGAGCCTGATCTACCTGTGGGGCAAACACGGCGTAGGGCGCACGCATCTGTTGCAGGCCGCGTGCTTGCGTTTCGAGCAGATGGGCGAGCCAGCGGTGTACCTGCCGCTGGCCGAGTTGATGGACCGCGGCGTCGAAATCCTCGACAACCTCGAACAATACGAACTGGTCTGTCTCGACGACTTGCAGGTGATTGCCGGCAAGGCGGACTGGGAAGAGGCGATGTTTCACCTGTTCAATCGTCTGCGTGACAGCGGTCGGCGTCTGCTGATCGCTGCGTCGACTTCGCCACGCGAACTGCCGGTGAAACTGGCCGACTTGAAATCGCGCCTGACCCTTGCGCTGATTTTCCAGATGCGTCCGCTTTCCGATGAAGACAAATTGCGTGCGCTGCAATTGCGTGCATCGCGTCGTGGTCTGCACCTGACCGACGAGGTCGGGCACTTCATCCTGACTCGCGGCACGCGCAGCATGAGTGCGTTGTTCGATCTGCTCGAACAGCTTGACCAGGCCTCGTTGCAGGCCCAACGCAAGCTGACCATTCCCTTCCTCAAAGAAACCCTCGGCTGGTAAGCCGAGCCTGTCGTTCTGCGGGGTTCAAGGGCAGGACGGCATCTTTCAGGCGCCAGAAAATCCGCATTCCTGCATGGGTTGCAGGCTGCGTATCGGTTCAAATGGGCTTAAGCGCTTAGATGTAAACGAGAAACCGCCAAGTCACATAAAGTTCGATTGAATTTGCAAATGAGGACGATAGCGGGCATAGTCTCGGCTTCTTTACAACTATCAGCCACGGTCGTGCCCATGCTAAAGCGCTTCGCACCCCTCGTGCCTCTCGCACTCGTCACCCTGTTGTACGGTTGCGCTGCTCATTCTCCAGTTCAAGAGCAGCCTCAACAGGTTAAAAATTCCGCCACGGCCCAGTCTTCCGTTATTTATCAGGAAGAGCTGGACACCGAAAAAGAACTCAATGAATTCAACGGCAAGAAGCCTTATCAGCTTCCTGTTCTGGCCGACAGCATTCTCGAACGCGGCATGTCCCTGATCGGTACCCGTTACCGTTTCGGTGGTACCTCTGAAGCCGGTTTCGATTGCAGCGGTTTCATCGGTTACCTGTTCCGCGAAGAAGCCGGCATGAACCTGCCGCGCTCCACCCGCGAAATGATCAACGTTGATGCGCCGCTGGTTGCGCGCAGCAACCTTGAGCCGGGCGATCTGTTGTTCTTCGCCACCAACGGCCGTCGCGGCCGGGTCAGTCACGCCGGGATCTACCTGGGCGACAACCAGTTCATCCACTCCAGCAGTCGTCGCAGCGGCGGTGTTCGCATCGACAGCCTGGGTGACAGCTACTGGAGCAAGACCTTCATCGAAGCGAAACGCGCCCTGGCGAACGCTCCGACCGTGGTCACCGCGCGCAAGTAATTCCCTGTTGTCGCTGCGTTCGTGGCGATACTCAGGCTACCGGCAAACGGAGTAGACACAAACTTTACAAGGTGAAGTTAAAGTCTTACTTGAAGTTTGCCGCGTAGCCGCTAGAATCCTGAATCATATTGATGGCAAACCGCCTGCGTACAGACGCAGGCGGTTTTGTTTCTGTCCATTCGGCAGAGAAAGCCGCAGCCTGATCAGGATGTTCTGCTTATGACGATGTCGGCCCGCCTCACCTTGATCCTCTGCGCCGCGCTGCTCAGCGCTTGCGCCAGTCGTACACCGCCGCCAGCCCCCGTGGTTCGCGCGCCGATTGTGTTCGGTCCCTCCCAGGCTTTTTCTCCGGTGGCGGAAGACGTGCTGTTTCGCGCGCTCGGCCTCGTCGGCACGCCTTATCGCTGGGGCGGCAACACGCCGGATTCGGGTTTCGATTGCAGCGGCCTGATCGGTTTCGTCTACCGCGATGCCGCGGGGATCTCGCTGCCACGCTCCACCCGCGAAATGATCGTCATGCAGGCACCGAATGTCGGCAAGGAAGGCTTGCAGACCGGCGACCTGATTTTCTTCGCCACCAACGGCGGCTCGCAGGTCAGCCATGCGGGCATTTATGTCGGCGAAGGGCGGTTTGTGCATGCGCCGGCAACGGGCGGCACGGTCAAGCTCGACAGCCTGTCGAAGGCGTATTGGCAGAAGGCCTATCTGAGTGCCAAGCGGGTGCTGCAGCCCGGGCAGTTGGCGCATAACCCTTAATTCAATCACACAAAATTAAATGTGGGAGCTAGCCTGCTAGCGATCGCGGAGTGTCAGTCACATTGATATCGACTGGTCTACCGCCATCGCTAGCAGGCTAGCTCCCACAGTGGTTTGTGTCAGGCGAAAGTTATTTTGTGGCCGACACGCGCCACACTTTGTTGCCGACATCATCCGCTACCAGCAACCCGCCTTGCGGGTCGATCACCACGCCCACCGGGCGGCCCAGCGCGTTCTCGTCCTTGTCGAGGAAGCCGGTCAGCACATCCACCGGCGTGCCATTGGGTTTACCGCCACTGAACGGCACGAAAATCACTTTGTAGCCGCTGTGCGGTTTGCGGTTCCACGAGCCGTGCTGGCCGATGAACGCACCTTCCTTGAATTGCGCCGGCAACGTGTTGCCCTCGGCGAAGGTCAGGCCCAGCGAGGCGGTGTGCGGGCCGACCGCGTAGTCCGGGACGATGGCCTTGGCCACCAGATCGAGGTTCTGCGGCTTGACCCGTACATCGACGTGCTGGCCGTAATAGCTGAATGGCCAGCCATAGAAGCCGCCGTCCTTGACCGAGGTGATGTAATCCGGCACCAGATCGCTGCCGATCTCGTCACGCTCGTTGACCGCCGTCCACAGCGCGCCGCTGGTGGGCTCCCACGCCAGGCCGTTGGGGTTGCGGATGCCCGAGGCGAAGATCCGGTGATTGCCGGTCGCCCGATCGACTTCCCAGATCGCCGCGCGACCCTCTTCCTGATCCAGGCCATTTTCGCCGACGTTGCTGTTCGAACCGACGGTGACGTAGAGCTTGCTGCCGTCCTTGCTGGCGATCACGTTTTTGGTCCAGTGATGGTTCAGCGTGCCGCCCGGCAGATCGACGACCTTGATCGGCTGTGACTTGATTTCGGTGGTGCCGGGCTCGTAATTGAAGCGCAACAGGCGATCGGTATCGGCCACGTACAGATCGTTGCCGACCAGGGTCATGCCGAACGGCGAATTAAGGTTTTGCAGAAACACCGTGCGCGTCTCGGCCACACCATCCTTGTCGGCATCGCGCAGCAAGGTGATGCGATTCGGGCTCGGTACGCCGGCGCCCGCCTTGCCCATGACCTTTTTCATCACCCAGCCACGAATGCCTTTGCTGTCGTCCGGTTTCGGTGGCGCATTGGTTTCGGCCACCAGCACATCCCCATTGGGCAGCACGTACAGCCAGCGCGGATGATCGAGGCCTTCGGCGAACGCGGCGACCTGAGTGCCGGCCGCGGCTGTTGGTTTTGCCCCCTCGGGCCAGCCGATCGCCGGGGCGATGTTCACCGTCGGGATCAGGGTCTTGTTCGGTTCCGGCAGTTTCGGCGACGGGCCAGTGCCGTCGGAGACTTGCAGGCTAGAGGTTTCGCCGCAGGCGCTGAGCCCGCCGGCGAGGGCGATGACGAAAACGAGGTGGGGCTTGCGCATTGCTGATCTTCCCTATGAATGCATTCCTAACCATAGAGGAGGGCGCAAGCCCGATGGTTCAACTGCTCAACCGCGGGCTTCCTTGAACAGCACGGCAATGCCCGGGTGATAGTTGCCCGCTTCGCTGTGCAATTTGCGGTAGGCATAGGGGAAATACCAGGCCACGGCGCAGGTGTGTCCCTTTTGCAGATCGTCGACCATGTCCTGCAGCTCTTCGGGGCTGGCGCTGTGCTGGGCTTTTTGCGGGGCGACGAACAGGCAGCCGAGTTTGAGATCGCTGGCATAACTGGTGCGTTTGGCGTCAGAGGTTATATCGGCCAGGGCTTGGGTCAGGTTGAGGTTGTTGACCCGTGGCCAGCGCTGTGTGGCTTGAATGAAGGCGCGGTCTTCGCTGCCGGCGATAAACAGATCGGCGCGGGCATTGCGCTCGCCGTCTTCGTTCTGTTTGCGGGTGACGGTGTCGTTCAAGGTCACCAGTTCGGCCATCCAGGCTGCGGCCGAAAGCAGGCCGAGGTTGGCTTTCTCATCATGCCAGTACGGCGTATCGCCGTCGCCGCGCACGGTGTTGTAGCGGTCGATACAGTCAAACCAGCGTTCAAGCACCGGGCGCAGGAATTCCAGGCGCGGGTTGCTGATGATCATGCCTTGCATCGTCATCGTCCTTATTGTTGTGGTGTGCTTTTTCGAGAAAAGCATGGCTCTTTGATATCACTTGTCACAGTCTGGCACAAGATTGCCCGCAGATAATTGATTGGTGGCAGTTTCTCGCCCGATGGCCGCCTCTTTAATTGACGCTCCACCCCCAACCCTCTAACCTTCGCCGCTTGTTTCAGGTGCTCTGTGACCTGCGTCGACAGAGTGAAACAGGGAAGCCGGTGAGGGTGGTCTTCACGCGAAGCCACGACGATCCCGGCGCTGCCCCCGCAACGGTAAATGAGTGAACACTGCGTTCAATGCCACTGCTCAACAGCGGGAAGGCGCGCAGTCTGGCCTACGCCGCTCATGAGCCCGGAGACCGGCCTGATCCATCCAGCGGCATCACGGTGGGCGATGCCAGGCTTTTTGCCGTCTAATCTTGTGCCTGCCCGCCGTTTACCCGTCTCAACGGAGAGCTCCCCATGACCGATTCCCCCGAGCGCGACGAACGCCATCTGGCGCGCATGCAGCGTAAAAAAGCCGTGATCGACGAACGCATCGCCAATTCGCCCGACGAGTGCGGCCTGGTGCTGGTGCTGACCGGCAACGGCAAAGGCAAAAGCAGCTCGGCCTTCGGCATGCTCGCCCGCGCCATGGGCCACGGCATGCAGTGCGGTGTGGTGCAGTTCATCAAGGGCCGCAACAGCACGGGCGAGGAGCTGTTCTTCCGCCGCTTCCCCGAGCAAGTGCGCTTCCATGTGATGGGCGAAGGTTTCACCTGGGAGACCCAGGATCGCCAGCGCGATATCGCCGCCGCCACGGCGGCGTGGGAAGTTTCTCGCGAACTGCTGCGCGATCCGTCGATCGGGCTGGTGGTGCTCGATGAATTGAATATCGCCCTCAAGCACGGCTATCTGGATCTCGATCAGGTGCTCAGCGATTTGCAGGCGCGGCCGCCGATGCAGCACGTGGTGGTTACCGGTCGCGGCGCCAAGCCGGAAATGCTCGAGATGGGCGACACGGTCACGGAGATGGGCATGCTCAAGCACGCCTTCCAGGCCGGCATCAAAGCGCAGAAAGGCGTCGAACTTTGAATCAGCCCCGTCACTGCCCGGCCGTCCTGATTGCCGCGCCGGCTTCCGGCCAGGGCAAGACCACCGTCACCGCCGCGCTCGCCCGTTTGCATCGCAATCAGGGGCGCAAGGTCCGCGTGTTCAAATGCGGCCCGGACTTTCTCGACCCGATGATCCTCGAGCGCGCCAGCGGTGCGCCGGTCTATCAACTGGACATGTGGATGGTCGGCGAGCAGGAAAGCCGTCGCCTGTTGTGGGAAGCCGCCGGCGACGCGGACCTGATTCTGATCGAAGGCGTGATGGGCCTGTTTGACGGCACGCCGTCGAGCGCTGATCTGGCGCGACACTTTGGCGTGCCGGTGCTCGGGGTGATCGACGGCACCGCCATGGCGCAGACCTTCGGTGCGTTGGCGTTGGGCCTGGCGAAATATCAGCCGGACCTGCCATTCGCCGGAGTGCTGGCCAACCGCGTCGGCACCTTGCGTCATGCGCAATTGCTTGAAGGCAGTCTCACCGAAGGCCTGCGCTGGTACGGCGCCTTGTCGCGTGAGACCGGTATCGAGCTGCCGAGCCGCCATCTCGGCCTGGTACAGGCCAGCGAACTGAATGATCTGGACCTGCGCCTCGACGCTGCCGCCGACGCACTGGCCAGCAGTTGCGAAGTCGCCTTGCCGCCAGCAGTCGAGTTCGCCGCGCCGGATGTGATTGCTGCCGAGCCGTTGTTGAACGGCGTGCGGATCGCGGTGGCCCGCGATGAGGCATTTGCCTTCACCTACGGCGCAAGCCTCGATCTGTTGCAGGCGATGGGCGCCGAGTTGAGCTTCTTCTCACCGATCCGCGACACGCAATTGCCCGAGGCGGACAGTCTGTATCTGCCGGGCGGGTACCCCGAGCTGCACCACGTTGCACTGGCACAGAACACTGCAATGCTCGAGGCGATCCGTGCACACCACGCGGCGGGCAAACCGCTGCTGGCCGAATGCGGTGGCATGCTGTATCTGCTCGATTCGCTGACCGATGTCGAAGGCACCCGTGCTGAACTGGTCGGGTTGTTGCAGGGCGATGCGGTGATGCAAAAGCGTCTGGCGGCCTTGGCGCTGCAGGCGGTCGATCTGCCGGAAGGCTCGTTGCGCGGGCACACGTATCACCATTCGCTGACGACCACCGAGCTGACGCCGATTGCCCGTGGGCTGAGCCCGAATGGCGGGCGCGGGGCCGAGGCGGTTTATCGTGAAGGGCGGATGACAGCTTCTTATGTGCACTTTTATTTTCCATCGAACCCGACTGCGATTGCCGCGCTGTTTGTGCCTGATTCTGAAACCGCTATCGCTAGCAGGCTAGCTCCCACATTGGACGGTGTAACACCTGACGAAACGCAATCCCCTGTGGGAGCTGGCTTGCCAGCGATGGGGCCATGACCGACAACGCATTTTCCGACGCCGAACGCCAGGCGGTTTACCGAGCCATCGCTGAGCGCCGCGACATGCGCCATTTCAGCGGCGGCACCGTTGAACCGCAACTGCTACAGCGTCTGCTCGAAGCCGCCCATCAGGCGCCAAGTGTCGGCCTGATGCAGCCGTGGCGCTTCATCCGCATCAGCGACCGCACCCTGCGCGGGCAGATCCAGCAGTTGGTGGAAGCAGAACGCGTGCGCACCGCTGAAGCCCTTGGCGAGCGCAGCGACGAGTTCATGAAACTCAAAGTCGAGGGCATCAATGACTGCGCCGAAGTACTGGTGGCGGCGCTGATGGACGATCGCGAAAAGCACATCTTCGGCCGGCGCACGCTGCCGGAAATGGACATGGCTTCGCTGTCCTGCGCGATCCAGAATCTGTGGCTGGCGGCGCGTGCCGAAGGATTGGGCATGGGCTGGGTGTCGCTGTTCGAGCCGCAAGCGCTGGCGGATCTGCTGCAATTGCCGCCGGGCGCCGAGCCGCTGGCGGTGCTTTGTCTGGGCCCGGTCAAGGAATTCTACCCGGCGCCGATGCTGGTCCTCGAAGGCTGGGCGCAGGCGCGTCCGCTGAACGAATTGCTGTACGAAAATTATTGGGGAGTGAGTCAATGAGTGTGGCGTTGTTGAGTGTCGCCGCAGTGGCGCTGGATGCGCTGCTCGGTGAACCGAAACGCTGGCATCCGCTGGTGGCGTTCGGCAATTTTGCCGGGCGCATCGAGCAACGTTTCAACGCCGGTGGCCGCGGCTGGCGCAGCCATGGCGTGACCGCGTGGGTGATCGCGGTGCTGCCGCTGACGCTGCTCGCCACGGCGTTTTCCTGGGCGCCTTATGTTGGCTGGGTCGTGGAGATTGTTGCGCTGTATTGCGCCCTCGGCATGCGCAGCCTCGGCGAACATGTCGCGCCAGTGGCTGCGGCATTGCGCGCGGAGGATCTGACTGAGGCGCGCACTCGCGTCGGCTATCTGGTCAGCCGCCAGACCGACGAACTCGACAGCAACGCCGTGGCCCGCGCCGCCACCGAATCGGTGCTGGAAAACGGCAGCGATGCGGTATTTGCTGCGCTGTTCTGGTTTGTCGTCGCCGGTGCGCCGGGCGTGGTGCTCTATCGCTTGAGCAACACGCTGGACGCGATGTGGGGCTATCGCAACGAACGCTTCGAGCGCTTCGGCTGGGCGGCGGCGAAAATCGACGATGTGTTGAACTACATTCCTGCACGGCTGGTGGCGCTGACCTACGCGCTCCTCGGCAAAACCCGCCTCGCACTCAAGTGCTGGCGTACGCAGGCGCCACAATGGGACAGCCCCAACGCCGGCCCGGTGATGGCGGCTGGCGCTGGCGCACTCGGCGTCGAGCTGGGCGGGCCGGCGATCTACCACGGCGAACTGCACGAACGCCCGCAACTCGGTGAAGGCGCTCCCGCCGATGCCGATTCCATCGAGCGCGGCTGGCAATTGGTCCAGCGCGGGGTATGGTTATGGCTGCTGATTCTTTGCGTGGGGGCTGAATTCTATGCTTGAGCACGGTGGCCGACTGCGCAAGGCGGCACACGACTACGGCATTGCCGAAGTCGATTGGCTGGATCTGTCCAGCGGCCTGGCGCCGTGGCCTTTTCCGATCCCGGAGATCCCCTTGCGCGCCTGGGCTCGCTTGCCGGAAACCGACGATGGCCTGGAGCAGGCGGCGTGCGATTACTACGGCGCCTCGCAAGTGCTGCCGGTGGCCGGTTCGCAGATGGCCATCCAGTTGCTGCCGCGCTTGCGTCGTGCCGGCAAGGTCGGCGTGTTGTCGCCGTGCTATGCCGAACACGCCGAGGCGTGGCGGCGCAGTGGCTATATCGTCCGCGAAGTGCTGGAGCAGGAAGTCGAGTTCTTTCTCGACAGCCTCGACGTACTGGTGGTGGTCAACCCGAATAATCCGACCGGCCTCAGCCTGACCCCGGCGCGCCTGCTCGACTGGCACGCGCGGCTGGCCCAGCGCGGCGGCTGGCTGGTGGTCGACGAAGCGTTCATGGACAACACGCCGCACTTGAGCCTGGCCGCGCATAGCCATCTCATCGGCCTGATCGTGTTGCGCTCGTTCGGCAAGTTTTTCGGTCTGGCCGGGGTGCGCCTGGGCTTCGTGCTGGCCGAGCGCAAGTTGCTCAAACTGCTCGCCGAACAGGTCGGACCGTGGGCGGTCAGCGGGCCGACGCGGATGCTCGGTCAGGCGTGTCTGCAAGACACCGAAAATCATACGCGCCAACGGATTCGCAGCGATGAAGCCAGCGAACGACTGGCGGCATTGCTCGAGCGCTACGGTTTCAAGCCGCAGGGCGGCTGCGCGCTGTTTCAGTGGCTGATCACCGAAGACGCCGAAACGCTGCACGATTTCATGGCCCGGCGCGGCATTCTCCTGCGTCTCTTTGCTCACAACAGCAGCCTGCGTTTCGGCCTGCCCGGCGATGCCGCCGATGAGCTGCGACTCGCACAGGCCTTCGCCGCCTACCATAAGGAACACCCATGACCACGCTGATGGTGCAGGGCACCACGTCGGATGCCGGTAAAAGTACGCTGGTGACGGCGCTGTGTCGCTGGGCGACCCGTCAGGGCGTCGCGGTGGTGCCATTCAAGCCGCAGAACATGGCGCTCAACAGCGCGGTGACGGCGGACGGCGGCGAGATCGGCCGGGCACAAGCGGTGCAGGCGCAAGCCGCGTATCTCGAACCGCACACCGACATGAACCCGGTGTTGCTCAAGCCCAACAGCGACACCGGCGCGCAAGTGATCATCCACGGCCGCGCGGTGACGACGATGAACGCCGTCGCCTATCACGACTACAAAGCCATCGCCATGCAGGCGGTGCTGGAATCGCACGAACGCCTAAGCGCAGCGTATCCACTGGTGATGGTCGAGGGCGCGGGCTCGCCGGCCGAGATCAATCTGCGTGCCGGCGACATCGCCAACATGGGCTTTGCCGAAGCGGTGGATTGCCCGGTGCTGCTGATCGCCGACATCAATCGCGGCGGGGTTTTCGCCCATCTGGTCGGCACTCTGGAGTTGCTGTCGCCGAGCGAGCAGGCGCGGGTCAAGGGTTTCATCATCAACCGCTTTCGCGGTGACATCGCCTTGCTGCAACCGGGCCTTGACTGGCTCGAGCAGCGCACCGGCAAACCGGTGGTTGGTGTATTGCCGTATGTGCTGGACCTGCACCTTGAGGCTGAAGACGGCATTGACCAGCGTCAGACCGACAAGGCTGAGCAGGTGCTGAAAGTCGTGGTGCCGGTGCTGCCGCGCATCAGCAACCACACCGATTTCGATCCGCTGCGTTTGCATCCGCAGGTCGATCTGCAATTTGTCGGGCCGGGACAGACGATTCCGCCTGCGGACCTGATCATCCTGCCGGGCTCGAAAAGCGTGCGCAGCGACCTCGCGTATCTGCGTGGCAACGGCTGGGAAACCGCGATCAACCGGCATCTGCGCTACGGCGGCAAAGTGCTGGGCATTTGCGGCGGCCTGCAAATGCTGGGCGAGCAGGTCCACGACCCGTTGGGCCTGGAAGGTGCAGCAGGTTCCAGCGCCGGGCTGGGTTTGCTCGCGTTTGAAACAACGCTCGAAGCCGAGAAGCAATTGCGCAACGTGCGCGGGCGGCTGGCGCTGGAAAACGCGGAAGTCAGCGGCTATGAAATCCATGCTGGCGTCACCCGCGGACCGGCGCTGGAGAACGCAGCAGTGTTGCTGAATGACGGTCGTTGCGATGGCGCGCAGAGTGCTGACGGCCAGGTATTCGGCACCTATCTGCATGGCTTGTTCGAATCGCCCCAGGCTTGTGTGGCGATGTTGCGCTGGGCCGGGTTGAGCGATGTGCAAACGGTGGATTACCACGGCTTGCGCGAGCGCGACATCGAGCGTTTGGCGGATCTGGTGGAGCAGCATCTGGATACCGGGTTGTTGCGTGAGCTCTGTGGGATTTGAGGTGAATGCATCGCTAGCAGGCTAGCTCCCACAGGGTTTCGCGTCGTATACAAAGGTCATGAACAACCGCTGTTCACTGTGGGAGCTAGCCTGCTAGCGATGACTGCAGCCGCCTCAATAAATAACTTTCAGGATGTTCCGATGCTCCAACTGATCCTCGGCGGCGCCCGCTCCGGCAAAAGCCGGCTGGCAGAAACACTCGCCAGCGATAGCCATCTGGCGGTGACCTACATCGCCACCAGCCAACCACTCGATGGCGAAATGAACGCGCGCGTCGCTCACCACCGCGCCCGCCGTCCCGCTGAATGGGCACTCATCGAAGAGCCGCTGGAACTGGCCCGGGTGCTGCGCGAATCCGCCAGCGCCGAGCGTTGCCTGCTGGTCGATTGCCTGACCTTGTGGCTGACCAATCTGCTGATGCTCGACGACGCCGAACGCCTCGCCGCCGAGCGTGAGGCGCTGCTCGACTGCCTGGCCTCGCTGCCGGGTGAAATCATTTTTGTCAGCAACGAGACCGGTATGGGTGTCGTGCCGCTGGGCGAATTGACTCGCCGCTACGTCGATGAAGCCGGTTGGCTGCATCAAGCTCTGGCCGAGCGTTGTCAGCGAGTTGTCCTGACCGTTGCCGGCCTGCCCCTGACTCTGAAAGGACCTGCGTTATGACTCAAGCCTGGTGGCTCAACCCGTGCCAATCGGTCGACAACAACGCCGTTGAACAAGCGGCGGCGCGGCAACAGCAACTGACCAAACCGGCCGGTTCGCTCGGTCGGCTGGAAACCGTTGCGGTGCAACTGGCCGGCCTGCAAGGGCAGGTCAAACCGACGCTGGAGCAGATCTGGATCGCGATTTTTGCCGGCGATCACGGCGTGGTCGCCGAGGGCGTTTCGGCGTTCCCGCAGGAAGTCACCGGGCAGATGCTGCTCAACTTCGTCAGCGGCGGAGCGGCGATCAGCGTCCTGGCGCGCCAGCTCGGCGCGCAGCTGGAAGTGGTCGATCTGGGCACGGTGAATCCGGCGCTGAATCTGCCGGGCGTGCGTCACCTGAACATCGGCGCGGGCACGGCGAACTTCGTCCACGGCGCGGCAATGTCCCGAGCCCAGGGCGAGTTGGCCTTGCAGGCCGGGCGTGACAGCCTGTTGCGGGCGAAAGCGGCGGGCGCGCAGTTGTTCATCGGCGGCGAAATGGGCATCGGCAACACCACGGCGGCCAGCGCCCTGGCCTGCGCCTTGCTCGATTGCCCGGTCGCGCACCTGACCGGTCCCGGCACCGGGTTGAATGCCGCAGGCGTCAGTCATAAGGCGCAGGTCATCGAGCGTGCCCTGACACTGCACGCGGCACAGCGCGGCGATGCGTTGCAGACGCTGTTCAACCTCGGTGGGTTCGAAATCGCCGCGCTGGTCGGCGCTTATCTGGCGGCGGCGCAGGAGGGTGTTGCGGTGCTGGTCGACGGCTTTATCTGCACAGTCGCCGCGCTGGTCGCGGTGCGCCTGAATCCGGCCTGCCGCGAATGGTTGCTGTTCGGCCATCGTGGGGCCGAGCCGGGGCATCGGCATGTGCTCGAAACGCTGCAGGCCGAGCCGCTGCTGGAACTCGGTCTGCGCTTGGGCGAGGGCAGTGGCGCGGCGCTGGCGGTGCCGCTGTTGCGCCTGGCCTGCGATCTGCACGGGCACATGGCAACGTTCGCCGAAGCGGCAGTGGCGGATCGTCCGGCATGACTTTGCATCTGCATCTGCTGCGCCACGGCGAAACCGAACTGGGCGGCGGTTTGCGCGGCAGTCTTGATGATGCGCTGACCGAGCAGGGCTGGGCGCAAATGCGCGCGGCGGTGGTCGCGGGCGGACCGTGGGATCGAATCGTCAGCTCGCCGTTGCAGCGTTGCGCGCGGTTCGCCGCCGAACTCGGCGAACAACTGAACCTCAGCGTGCATCTGGACGAGGACTTGCAGGAACTGCATTTCGGCGCTTGGGAAGGACAAAGTGCGGCGGCGCTGATGGAGACTGACGCCGAGGCGTTGGGGCTGTTCTGGGCTAATCCGTATGCCTTTACGCCACCGGATGGAGAAGCGGTCAGCGACTTTTCGGCGCGGGTATTGGCGGCCATTGAACGGCTGTACGCCGCGTACGCACGTGAGCGGATTCTGCTGGTCAGCCATGGCGGCGTGATGCGCCTGCTGCTGGCGCGGGCGCGCGGTTTGCCTCGCGAGCAACTGCTGAATGTCGAGGTGGGTCATGGCGCACTATTTGCGCTGACGGTGGCGGCCGATGGCTCGCTCAAGGAAGGTCACTGAGATGTTGCCGCTGTGGATCGCCTTGCAGTTTCTCAGCAGTTTGCCGATTCGGCTGCCGGGGATGCCCGAGCCGGAACAGCTCGGTCGCTCATTGCTGTTCTATCCGTTGGTGGGTTTGTTGTTTGGCCTGATCCTCTGGGGTTTGAATCTGCTGCTGGCCGGTGCGCCGTTGCTGCTGCACGCGGCACTGTTGCTCACGGTCTGGGTGTTGCTCAGCGGCGCGCTACATCTCGATGGTCTGGCCGACAGCGCCGACGCCTGGCTCGGCGGTTTCGGTGATCGCAAGCGCACGCTGACGATCATGAAAGACCCGCGCAGCGGGCCGATTGCGGTGGTGACATTGGTGCTGGTGTTGCTGCTCAAGTTCGCCGCGTTGCTGGCGCTGATCGAGCAAGGGCAGGGGCTGGCATTGATCATCGTGCCGCTGCTGGGGCGGGCGGCATTGTTGGGGTTGTTTCTGACCACGCCGTATGTGCGGGCCGGCGGCTTGGGGCAGGCATTGGCCGACCATCTGCCACGCAGGGCGGGCTGGTGGGTGCTGGGCGTGAGTGCGCTTGCGTGCGCGTTGATTGCCGGGATCGTTGCGGTGGTGATTTCCGTCGTCATGTTTGTCTGGCTGCGTCAGGTGATGATGCGCCGGTTGGGCGGGACGACTGGGGATACGGCGGGGGCGTTGCTGGAATTGCTGGAGATGGGGGTGTTGGTCGGGCTGGTCCTCGTCTGAAAGATTCGCGTTGATGATGCCGGCCTCTTCGCGAGCAGGCTCACTCCTACAATTGGAATGCGTTCCCCTGTAGGAGTGAGCCTGCTCGCGATAGCGATATTCCAGCCACCACAAATGTTCCGGTCAAAATCCATCTGTAACTTGATTTAACACAGTCGCGGGTATATACACGCACCATGCTTCCTTCTCAGTGTTTGTGCATCAACCTGCGTCGCGCCGCGCGTGGCGTCAGCAGGCATTACGACGGCGCCCTCGACGGCTTCGGGATCAACGTTGCCCAGTATTCTCTGCTGTGCAACCTGCAGCGTCTGGATCAGCCGAGCATTTCCGAACTGGCCGAAGCCATGGGCCTGGACCGCAGCACCCTCGGACGCAATCTGCGGGTGCTGGAAGGCGAAGGGCTGGTGGCGCTGGCCGAAGGCGAGGACATGCGCAACCGCATCGTCCGTCTGACCGAAACCGGTGCGCAGCGCCTGGCGGCAGCATTGCCGGCCTGGGAAGCGGCGCAGGAACGCTTGATCGACCGGCTCGGCGCGGAAAAACGCGAGACCTTGCTCAAATTGCTGGATGAACTGGCCTGAGGCCGGTTTTTTCCGAATTCAAGCGGGTATATACCCGCGACCGGAGAATAATAATGACATCGATGTGGCGTACGTGCGGTTGGGTGTTGCTGGGGAGTGCGCTGATCCTGGCGTTGTCATTGGGCGTGCGTCACGGGTTCGGTCTGTTTCTGTCGCCGATGAGCGCGCAGTTCGGCTGGGGGCGTGAAGTGTTCGCCTTCGCCATCGCCTTGCAGAACCTGATCTGGGGCCTGGCGCAGCCGTTCACTGGTGCGCTGGCCGACCGCTTTGGCGCGGCGAAAGTGGTGCTGATCGGCGGTGTGCTGTATGCGCTGGGGCTGGTCTGCATGGGCTTGTCCGATTCGCCGATGACGCTGTCGCTCAGTGCCGGGCTGCTGATCGGTATCGGCCTGTCCGGCACTTCGTTCTCGGTGATTCTCGGCGTGGTCGGGCGAGCGGTGCCGGCAGAGAAACGCAGCATGGGCATGGGCATTGCCAGCGCCGCCGGGTCGTTCGGCCAGTTCGCGATGTTGCCGGGCACCCTCGGTTTGATCGGCTGGCTCGGCTGGTCGGCGGCGCTGCTGGTGCTCGGCCTGTTGGTGGCGATGATCGTGCCGCTGGTGAGCATGCTCAAGGACAAGCCGTTGCCGGTGCTCGGGCATGAGCAAAGCCTGTCCGAAGCCCTGCGCGAAGCCTGTTCGCATTCAGGTTTCTGGCTGTTGGCGTTCGGCTTTTTCGTCTGCGGTTTCCAGGTGGTGTTCATCGGCGTGCACCTGCCGGCCTACCTGGTCGACCAGCACCTGCCGGCGACGGTCGGCACCACGGTGCTGGCGCTGATCGGCTTGTTCAATATCTTCGGCACCTACACCGCTGGCTGGCTCGGTGGGCGCATGTCCAAGCCGCGTTTGCTGACCGGGCTGTACCTGTTGCGGGCGGTGGTGATCGTGCTGTTTCTGTGGCTGCCGGTCACCACCACATCGGCGTACCTGTTCGGCATGGCCATGGGCTTTTTGTGGCTGTCGACGGTGCCGCTGACCAACGGTACGGTGGCGACCTTGTTCGGCGTGCGCAACCTGTCCATGCTCGGTGGCATCGTGTTCCTGTTCCATCAGCTTGGCTCGTTCCTCGGCGGCTGGCTGGGCGGGGTGGTGTACGACCGCACCGGGAGTTATGACTTGATCTGGCAAGTGGCGATTTTGCTCAGTCTGTTGGCCGCGGCGCTGAACTGGCCGGTGCGCGAGCGCCCGGTCGCACGCCTGCAAGCCAGTGCGAGCGCCGCGTGAATCGCCTCTGGCCGCGACTGGCCATCAGCGCACTCGGCGCCGCGCTGCTGGCGCTGGCGTGGTGGGGCTGGCAGCAGGGGGGGCTGGCCCTGATGCAGTTGGGCATGAGCATTTGCTAGAACCCGGCATGGCGAGTAACGTCGAGGCCTGACAACTGCTCAAGGATGTTCAACATGTTGATGCGTTGGTGTGCTGTTCCCGCATTGCTGCTGGCGATCACTGGCCTCGCCCAGGCCGCGGATTGCCCGGAGCTGCTTCAAGGTTCGCTGCCCAAGTTGCGGGCCAAGGAATCCATCGATCTGTGCAAACAGTACGCGGACAAACCGCTGGTGGTGGTCAACACCGCCAGCTTCTGCGGTTTCGCCCCGCAGTTCGAAGGTCTTGAGGCGGTCAATCAGCGCTTCAAGCCCCAGGGCCTGGAAATGCTCGGCGTGCCGTCCAATGACTTCAAGCAAGAGTCCAGGGACAGCGCCGAAACCGCCAAGGTCTGCTACGCCAACTACGGCGTCACCTTCAACATGACCGAACCGCAAAAGGTCCGCGGCGACGATGCCACGCACCTGTTTCAAGTGCTGGCTGCGCAGAGCAATGCGCCGAAATGGAATTTCTATAAATACGTGATCGATCGGCAGGGCAAGGTCGTTGCCAGTTTTTCAAGCCTGACCAAGCCGGATGATCCAGAGTTCATTGCGGCGATCGAGAAGGCGATTGCCTCGAAGCCGTTGGCCAACTGACTCACCCTGTTCCCACATTTGGAACTGCATGAAAAAGCCCCGCCTCTGACAAGAGAGCGGGGCTTTTTTGCGGGCGAAGGGTCAGCCTCGCCAGCGTGCATCAGAAGCGGTAGGTCGCGCCGACACCGAAACCGTTTGCCGAGTTTTCATACTTGGCGTCGTAGCTTTGGCCACGTGCGTTTTCGTTGCGTATGTTGACCGACTCTTCCTTCAGGTACGAGTAGGCAACGTCGATGGTCAGGTCATCGGTCGGGCTCCAGCCGGCACCGATGCTGAAGATGGTCCGGTCGCCGGTCGGGATACGTGGCGAGCGGTCTTCGTTGTTGGTCGGCGACTGGTCGAAGGTCAGGCCGGTACGCAGTACCCATTCCTTGTTCAACTGGTACGACGTACCGACGGCGTAAGCCCAGGAGTCATGCCAGTTCTGGTCTTCGTTGATCGAGCCGAACTGGCCGGCCAGCGCAGGCTGCACACCGGAGTTTTTCACGGTGATCTTGTCCAGCTGGCTCCAGCGGGTCCAGGTGGTACCGGCGTAGACGTTCCAGCGATCGTTGATTGCCTGAGTAACCGACAGGTCAACCGATTCCGGCGTGGTGATCTTCAGCGAAGCGTCGTACTTCTGGCTGGCGCCCAGACCTGCCAGCGCCAGTGCGCCGTACTTGACCTTGGTGTCGCCTTCGAGCTTGTAGTCGACCTTGGAGTGGTAGGTCAGGCCCACGCGCGTGGTGTCGGTGGCTTGCACCAGCACGCCGATGTTGTAGCCCAGCGCGGTGTCGTCACCCTTGATCTTGACCTTGCCGTCCGGCAGCGCCTGGGTGATCGACAGGTTCGATTCCAGCGAGCCGTCGATGCGGTTGATGGTCGGACCGAAACCGATCGACACCTTGTCGTTGAAGGCGTAGCTGACGGTTGGCTGGAAGGTGATGACTTGCACTTCGGACTTGCTGCCGAAGTAACGGCCGGCAAAGCCGTTTTCGTAATCGGTGATCAGGCCGAACGGCACGTACACGCCCAGACCGAATGCCCAGTGATCGTCGATCGGCTTGACATAAAAGCCCATCGGCACGGCGGTGAGAGGCACCATATCACCGTCGTTGCTGCCGCGGTTGGGGCTGGAGCTGGCGTCGCTGATATCGGTATGTGCGTCAACCAGGGCGACACCGCCGGTGACTTGTTCGCGCTTGATGCGCGCCATGCCGGCCGGGTTGCCATAAACAGTGCTTGCGTCGTCGGCAGAAGAAGATCGCCCGGCAAAACCCGTCCCCATCCCGCTGATGCTTTGTTCGTTAAGGGCAAAACCTGCCGCGAAAATCTGGGTGGAGGCAAGGGTAACGGCGAGGCTAAGGGTGGTTTTGAGCATGACTTTTTTCATTATTAGAACTCCTGGTGATCACCGGGGCGAAAATTACCAACATTTTCGCCGCAGCGCTATAGCCCGTATGCCTTGATTTAGAGCGGTTTTGTAGGACAATCCGACCAGAATGGCAGCCTGTTGCGAGAACTTGCGAAACCGCTCGGTCAGCAGGCGACCTGCTTCAGCGGTGAAACACAGGTTTGCCAGGCAAATGTGAAATCGCGCAGACGGCCCTGGGGCTGGAAGGTCTGACGCCAGATGCGCGCCATCGCCAACAGATCGTTCGGAGCGGGGAGGGTGGGGTTTTGTTCTTCAACCAGCAGCCAGGCGATGGCGGTGGCATAACGCAGATTGACGGTCAACTCGACATGTGGACCGCTGAGAAACGCATGCTGACTGGCGAGGCCGCGTACCAGGCTGGCACGCTCCGGGTCGAGCGCCAGGTAGTCATCCCACAGCGCTTGATGGCGCTGTTCGGCGATGCGGTAGAGGCCGTGGCCACGTCGGTCGTGCAGGGCGGATCCGAGGGCTGACTGGCTGGCGGCGATGCCCAGCAGCAGTGATTCGGCAGTGGCGCAGTGACGGCCCAGATAGATCAGCGTGGGGCGAATCACATATCGACACAGTTCACTGGCAGCGATACCCATAAATCCCTCGGTTCTCGTAATGGGTGGCGAGTCCTGAAGGAGGCTTGGCAGCAGTGGATCGGTTCAGGCTCGCCGTGAGCGAATCATGTCGCCCGAGTTGAAGTGTAGTGTCATATTCGCGACGTAAAGGCCTGTTTTTAAATTCTTTTCGGCTCCGAGTTATAACCGTTATATCAGTTGGTACTTAGGCTCGATGCGTAAAAAGAGAAACGTCGGGCAATAAAAAGCCCCGCATTTTCATGCAGGGCTTGTGCTTTTGCAGCCTTTTCGGCTCTCAGGCGATCAACGCCTGACGTGTACGATCGATCACGGCCTGCAGCGGTTCGGCGCTGGAGTACTGATCGGGGTACAGACGCTCGCTGTGGCGGGCGATCCCGTGTTCATTGACCACGGTGAAGCTGAAGCAGCCTTTGCGAGCGGCCATGATCATGCAGTTCATGGGGGCAAAAGCGTTGGTTAGGGTGCGAATGGCATCCTGAGTCTGGATTTGAGTAGACATAGTTATTAGGTGTTCCTACAAATGACACGGTTAAGAACCGTGCAACGTTAAAACGTTCCAGTAACGTCGATCACCATTGATCGAACGAAGAACCCGACTGGAACAAAGCAGCCAGTTTGCAGCGCTATATTAAGTTGGCGCGCTTTGGGCTGGCAGGTAGGTACTTAGGAGGACAGGCATCACAACGAGGGCAGAGGTTCTGGGCCCAGGGTGAAGATCCTGATCAATTTGCAGGTTGGTTCGGTCAGAGTAAGTGTTCTTCGCAACACCCTTCGCATCAGTGGAAGGCTGTGTTGGCGCAAGATTTACCTGGAAACCATCGAGGGGTCGTTCCCGCTTTTTTCGGTTGGGCTTCTTTGCAAGAGGCTGACCGTGGGGATGTGTTCGACCGGAATTGACTTTCAGCTTGGTACTAACGCCGCGGATAGTAACGGATCGAAATCGCTAAAGCAAATGGCCGGCGAAAAAAAACATTGCAGTCCAGCGCAGGGTTTGCTTGGCGTGAAAACGTGGCCGCCCGTAAACGGGCATTTTTCGACCGTCGGTCGGCGCGGTTACGTTGATCAACCGCGCTGGCAAGCGGCTTATCCACGGATCAACAGCCAAAACGACCCGAAAAAGCGCAGCGATATAACCGGGTAACAGGTACTTGTGCACATTAGTTGCGCAGGCTGTCACAGCGCTGTCATATCAATCCTGCCCCCGGTGGCTGCCTGCATCGAAAGTTTAAGTCAATGAAAAACATCGCTTTTTTTTGTTGGTGAAAAAATCGTCAGTTTGACTGCGGGCCCCGTTCCATAAGGCTTTGCGCGGGTTGCAGGACGGTTGTCCACTGAGTTATCCACAGCTTCTGTGGATTGTCCCGAGCGCTTGCTCTAGCACGGGCGTGCCGGGTTGTTTTTAGACTTTACCTGTAAGAAAAAAAGAGTAGAGTGGCGCGCCTCCGATTCGTCCCACAGTGCTTTATGAAGTTTCGCTCAGTATCAGACTCTGTTACCTCAGACCTTCCTGCTGTTACCCCGCCCAAGCGATTTTCCGTACGTGTTGCGGAATGGTTGCTCGACAGTCCGCGCCTGAGCGCCAGCCATAACGCCAAGCACCTCGCTGGCCGCCTGCTCAAGCAACCGGCGCGCGAAGGCGTGGTCACGGCGCAAAGCCGCCTCGGTCAGTTGATGTGCCGCGAATGCGGTAACGCACGGGATCGACGCATTGGCCAGGAGCTGCTGCGCCAGGCCGCCCGCGCCGGCGACCGTCGTGCACAAAGGGAACTCGGCCAGCTCGAAGACTGAGCTGTCCAAGACCTGACACCTTGGTTAACCTTCAGGCTTTATCGGACCGGCAGGAGTCGCTATGGCTATGGACTTGACCAGCATATTGCTCGGTCTCGCAGCGGCAGGGCTGCCCTTGTTGGCTCTTGCCTGGCAGCTGCAACGCCGGGCGAGCAGCGGGCAAGCCGCGCAGGCCTTGCTGGAAGAACGGCTGGCCATGGCGCAACTGGTCCAGGACGGGCTCAATGCGCAGCTGGAGGCCAGTCGCGATGAAGTCGCCGATCTCGGCCAGGCCAACGCCGCCAAACAGGCTGAGCTGGCCGCCCTGCGTCGTGAAGTCGAACTGCTGCAGATCGAGCGCGACGACGCTCGCGACGCCGCCCACGCCTGGAACCTCGAACGCGCCAACAAGGAAGCCGAACTGCGCCGCCTGGATGCGCAAGCCGCGTCGCTGAATGCCGAGCTGCGCGAGCAACAGGAAAGCCATCAACAACGCCTCAACGACCTGCAAGGCTCGCGCGATGAACTGCGCGCGCAGTTTGCCGAGCTGGCCGGGAAGATTTTCGATGAGCGCGAACAGCGCTTCGCCGAAACCAGTCAGCAACGGCTCGGCCAGTTGCTCGATCCGCTGAAGGAGCGCATCCAGTCCTTCGAAAAACGCGTCGAGGAGAGTTATCAGGCTGAGGCTCGTGAGCGCTTTTCCCTGGCCAAGGAACTTGAGCGTTTACAGGCGCTGAACCTGCGCCTGAGCGATGAAGCGACCAATCTCACTCGTGCCCTGAAAGGCCAGAAGACCCAAGGCAATTGGGGCGAACTGATTCTCGAGCGCGTGCTTGAACACGCCGGTCTGGAGAAGGGCCGCGAGTACCAGACCCAAGTCAATCTCAAAGGCCCGGACGGCGAGCGCTTCCAGCCGGACGTGATCATTTACCTGCCCGGCGACAAACAGGTGGTGGTCGACTCCAAAGTCAGCCTCACTGCCTATCAGCAATACGTGGCGGCCGACGATGACACGCTCGGGCAGATCGCGATCAAGCAGCACGTGCTGTCGCTGCGCAATCACGTCAAGGGCCTGGCCGGCAAGGATTACAAGCGTCTGGAGGGGCTGCACAGCCTCGATTTCGTTTTGCTGTTCGTGCCGATCGAGGCGGCGTTCTCGGCAGCGTTGCAGGCCGAGCCGACGCTTTTTCAGGAGGCGTTTGACCGCAATATCGTGATTGTCAGTCCGACCACCTTGCTTGCCACGTTACGGGTGATTGACAGCCTCTGGAAGCAGGAGCGCCAGAGTCAGAATGCCCGGGAAATCGCTGAGCGTGCGGGGTGGCTGTATGACAAGTTTGTGTTGTTCATTCAGGATCTGGACGAGGTGGGCAATCGCTTGCAGCAACTGGACAAGGCTTACAGTTCGGCGCGTAACAAGCTCACGGAAGGGCGAGGCAATCTGGTCAGTCGCAGTGAGCAGTTGAAGTTGCTGGGCGCGCGGGCGAGCAAGAGTCTGCCGGCTGATTTGCTGGAGCGGGCGATGACGGATGTTGATGGGCTGGTTGAGTTGCCTGACTGATTTTTGAAGCTTCGTGCAGGCTCGCTTTGGAATGCGTTCCCTGTGGGAGCCAGCCTGCTGGCGATGGCTTTCTTTCAGGCGCTGAGTTTTTTGGTTTTGGGTACATATCCGTTGCTTCGGGTGCTGCGGCTGGCGGTTTCGCCCTTACGGCGAGTCCCTTTTTCAGACGCCAAAAAGGAACCAAAACGCTTGCTCCTACGTACGGCCCTCGCAAGCTCGGGTCCCTTCGCTCCGGGATCGATCCGGGCGCAGCGGCTACGGTTTGCTGCGCTGCACCTCCTTCCGCTGTGTCTGGCTGCGCCAGACGGTCGCTGCGCTCCCACGCCCGGATCAATCCCTCCACTCAGCCTTCCGATGTCGCCGGTTAGGCAAGATCAAGATCAAGGGCACTCGAGCTTGCGCTCATTGTTGAGTGGTTAGAAGCGGGTGGTTGGCTTGGGATTTGTGGTGGGGCTGCCCCTCACCCCAGCCCTCTCCCCCTGGAGAGGGAGCCGATTTGTGAGCTGTTCAAAACCTGAGTTCGACACCGTATCTCAGTGGCGTATCTCTCGCATTCACCACGGTTGTCAGTTCCCTCTCCCTCTGGGAGGGCTAGGGTGAGGGGCTTTTGATTTTCTCTTTGAGGTCGCCCCCTACAACGGCAAATACCGGCTCAACAACGCTCGCAACGCCGCCGGTTTCACCGGCTTAGCCAGATAATCCAGACCTGCCGCGTGCACTTGGGCAACCATTTCCGGGCGTCCGTCAGCGCTGATCACGACCCCCGGCACCGGTTCGCCCAGGCGCGTGCGCAGCCATGCCATCAGTTCGGTGCCGGTGTCGCCGTGGTCGAGGTGATAGTCGACCAGGGCCAGTTGCGGGCGGATGCCTTCGCTGAGCAGCGCCGCACATTCCTCGCGATTGCGCGCGGTCCAGACCTGGCAGCCCCAGCGGCTCAACAGGCTGTTCATGCCGATCAGGATGCTGTCTTCATTGTCGATGCACAGCACCTGCGCGCCGCTGAGCAATTTGCCATTGATTTCGGCGGTGGCACTGGCCGGCGCGGTTTGTGAACTCGCGAGCGGTACGCTGACGCTGAATACGCTGCCGCGCCCCGGCCATGAACGCACGCGCAGGGTATGGCCGAGCACGCGGCATAAACCGTCGGCGATCGCCAGGCCGAGGCCGAGGCCTTTTTCGGCGCGGGTCTGGTGGCTGTCGAGGCGTTTGAATTCCTCGAATATCACCTGCTGTTTATCCTCGGGAATGCCTGGCCCGCGATCCCAGACTTCCAGACACAGCTCACCGCCGCGCCGGCGCACGCCGAGCAATACCGGGCCTTTGGCATAGCGAAAGGCGTTGGTGAGGAAGTTCTGCAGAATCCGCCGCAGCAACTTGATGTCGCTGTCGATGCGCAAATGACTGCTGCGCACGCGGAAGGTCAGCCCCTGTTCCTGCGCCAGGGCCTTGAACTCGGCGCCAAGAATGTCGAACAGTTCGTTGAGCGCAAAGGGCTTGCGGTCGGGGTTGATCTTGCCGTTTTCCAGTCGGGAAATATCCAGCAGATCGCTGATCAGGTCTTCGGCCGAACGCAACGAGCTGTCGAGATGCTGCACCAGTTTTTGCGCGTCGCTGCTCAAGCCTTCGCTTTGATGGGAGAGAGCGGCGGAAAACAGGCGGGCGGCATTGAGCGGTTGCATCAGGTCATGACTGACCGCCGCCAGAAAGCGGGTTTTCGACTGGCTGGCCGCTTCGGCGGTGCCTTTGGCCGCCGTCAGCGCCAGGTTGAGCTGCGACAGTTCCTGGGTACGTTCGCTGACCCGTTGCTCCAGCCCTTCGTTGGCCTCGGTCAGCGCCTGTTCGGCTTCGCGGAACGCGGTAATGTCGGTGAAACTCATGACGAAGCCGCCGCCGGGCATCGGATTGCCGATCAACTCGATCACCCGGCCGTTGGGGAACAGCCGCTCGGAAGTGTGCGCGCGGCCCTGACGCATCCAGTGCAGGCGCCGCGCAACGTGGACTTCCGCTTCGCCGGGGCCACACAAACCGCGCTCGGCGTTGTAGCGAATGATGTCGGCAATCGGCCGGCCAACGCTGATCAAGCCGTCGGGGTAATTGAACAGCTCCAGATAGCGGCGATTCCACGCCACCAGTTTCAGCGACTGGTCGACCACGCTGATGCCCTGGGTGATGTTTTCAATCGCGCCTTGCAGCAGCGCGCGGTTGAATTGAAGTACTTCGGAGGCTTCGTCAGCGATGCGCACGACGTCCTCCAACTGCATCTCCCGACCTTCGATGGCGGCTTTTACCACCGCACGCGTTGAAGAAGCGCCGAGTACACCGGCGAGCAAACGCTCGGTGTGGGCGA
Organism: Pseudomonas sp. R1-1; assembly: GCF_051132135.1. Lineage (NCBI taxonomy): Bacteria > Pseudomonadati > Pseudomonadota > Gammaproteobacteria > Pseudomonadales > Pseudomonadaceae > Pseudomonas > Pseudomonas sp. R1-1. Next base: position 4,348,575 of record NZ_CP071663.1, on the reverse strand, counting down.
TCCATTCACTGTCGGCATTCTGATTCGGGTTAAAGCCTTTGCCTTGGCGGTAGGCGAAACGAATAAAGCTCTGCCGCGCACGTTCTTCACCGACGAAGCGCGCGGCCAGTTGCAGCAGATCGTCTATCTGCACCGCCAGCATCGAGCGCGCACTTGGTCGTGCGCTGATCTCCTGGCCGATGAAACGTCCGGCCTGCCAGTGTTCCGACACTCGCGTGCGCGACAGCACCGAGACCCAGGCAAACAGGGTGAAGTTGCCGGCCAGCGACAGCACCACGCCCTGGGTCAGTGGGCTGATCGGCAGGTTCAGCGGGTTGCTGTGCAGCCATGCCAGCCCCGGGAAACTGTTCAGCGACCAGCCGAGGCTGTGCGCGGCAATCGGCAGGACCAGCGTGTAGAACCAGAGGAATGTGCCCGCGGCGAGGCCGGCAAACACGCCGCGGCGGTTGGCCTGCTTCCAGTACAGCGCGCCGAGCATGGCCGGGGCCAGTTGCGTCACTGCGGCGAAAGCGATCTGGCCGATGGTTGCCAGGCTTGCGGTGGAACCGAGCAAGCGATAGCTGACGTAAGCCAGCAACAGAATGACCACGATGCTCACGCGGCGCACCGACAGCATCCACTGACGGAACACCTCGAACGGCCGCTCGGCATTGTTGCGTCGCAGCAGCCACGGCAGGAGCATGTCGTTGGAGACCATGGTCGACAGCGCCACGCTGGCGACAATCACCATGCCGGTGGCCGCCGACGCACCGCCGATAAACGCCAGCATCGCCAGCGCCGGATGCGCCTGGGCCAGTGGCAGGCTAATCACGAAGGAGTCGGGCAGCACATCACTGGGCAGCATCATCTGCCCGGCCAAAGCGATCGGCACGACAAACAGCGCGGCCAGCGCGAGGTAAGCCGGAAACACCCATTTGGCCAGGCGCAAATCCTGCGGATCGATGTTTTCCACCACCGTGACGTGGAACTGCCGCGGCAGGCAGATGATCGCCATCATCGCCACGCCGGTCTGCACCACCATCGACGGCCAGTTGATCGTTTCTTTCCAGTATTGCTCGAGGCGCGGCGCGAGCATCGCCTGATTGAACAGATCGTCGAAACCGTCATACAGGCCGTAAGTGACAAACGCGCCGACGGCGAGAAATGCAAACAGCTTCACCAGCGATTCGAAGGCAATCGCCAGCACCATGCCGCGGTGGTGTTCGGTAGCATCGAGGTTGCGCGTACCGAAGACAATGGTGAACAGCGCCAGCACCAGCGACACGATCAGCGCGGTGTCCTGAGCGCGGGTGCCCATCGCATCGGCGCCGGCGCCGATCAACAGATTTACACCGAGGACAATGCCTTTGAGTTGCAGGGCGATGTAGGGCAGCACGCCGACCAGACAGATCAACGCGACGACCACCGCCAGCGATTGCGATTTGCCGTAGCGCGCGGCGATGAAGTCAGCGATCGAGGTGATGTTCTCCTGTTTGCTGATCATCACCATTTTCTGCAGGACCCACGGCGCGCCGACCAGCAACAGGATCGGCCCGAGGTAGATCGGCAGAAACGACCACAGTTGCTCCGCCGCCTGACCGACCGCGCCGAAAAACGTCCAGCTGGTGCAGTAAACCGCCAGCGACAGGCTGTACACCCAGGCGCGCACCCGCGGTGGCAACGGCGTGCTGCGACGGTCGCCGTAAAAGGCGATGGCGAACATGATGGCCATATAGGCCAGGGCGACGACGGCGATCAGCCCGGTGGACAGCGACATGCAACACTCCCGACAAAAGACTCCCCGGCACTCCTGCCCGGGCGGACAGTCTGGCATGCGCGGGGCGGTTAGTCAGTGTCGACCATGGTCGTGGCGTGGCGGGGTGTCGCAGGTGTGGAACTGGTTGGTTTTGTGTTGACCGATCAGGCCTCTTCGCGAGCAGGCTCGCTCCCACAGGGATAGCGCATTTACAAGGGTGGGAGCGAGCCTGCTCGCGAAAGCGTCAGTCCAGACGCAGTGCAATATCGATCAGCCGATGCAGCTCATCAACGTCCAGCGCCGCCGCCGAAAACAGAATCCGGAACACCACCGGCGCCACCACCAGATTGATCAGGTGATCGACACTCGGCGCCGGTTCATGGGGATAACGATCAACAATCGTCTGCAACTGCGCACCGATAATCGTCACGCAATAGCCTGGCGTCGCGCTCGCCTGCACGTCGCGCATCATGTTGCGCCCGATCTCCGAACTCATCTCATCAAGGTATTGCTCGGCCCAGGCGCGAACATCGCCGCGCAAACTGCCGGTGTCGGCCGGCGCGCTGTCGGGACGCAGGCGGGCGAGGGCGACATCGGCAAGCAACGCCGCCAGATCGCCCCAGCGCCGATAGATCGTCGACGGCGTAACTCCCGCGCGCGCAGCAATTTGCGGCACGGTCACGGTGGAGCGCTCCTGTTCTGCGAGAAGCGCGCGGACAGCCGAATGAACCGACTCTTGCACCCGGGCACTGCGGCCGCCGGGGCGTAAACCTTCTTTAATAGCCATGGCGCAGACCTTAACACAAAGAATTTGCTTTAAGCGCGAGGCGGTAGCACACTGCGCAAAAGCAAAAAATTAGCTTTTGCGGAGTGTGCCCATGTTTAGCCTTGCATCCAATCGAACCAGCCTGTGGTTTCTGGCGATCACTTTACTGAGTTTTCTCGCCGCCTCTACAGCGCCAACACCGCTGTATCACTTGTATCAGCAGCAACTGCAATTTTCCGCGACGGTGCTGACGCTGATCTTTGCCGTGTATGCGCTCAGTCTGCTCGCAGCGTTGTTGACCGTGGGTTCGCTGTCGGATCACCTTGGCCGCAAACCGGTGATCTTCACGGCGATACTGCTCAATGGGGCGGCGATGCTCTTGTTCATCTATGCCAACAGTGTGGAATGGCTGATCAGCGCACGCGTTCTGCAAGGTTTCGCCACCGGCATGGCCACGGCTGTGTTGAGCGCGACACTGCTCGATACCGATCGCCAGCACGGCCCGCTGATCAACAGCGTGGCGCCGTTGCTGGGCATGGCGCTGGGCGGGATGGGCTGTGGTTTGCTGGCCGAATTTGCCCCGGCACCGTTGCAACTGACGTACTGGCTGTTGCTGGCGCTGTTTGTCTTGCAGGGCGTGTATGTCTGGCGATTGCCGGAAAGTGTCACACCGCAAGCGGGCGCGTGGGCCTCGTTGCGGCCGACCTTGCACGTGCCGATGCAAGCACGGTCGACCTTGTGGCGCGTATTACCGCTGAACACAGCCACGTGGGCGCTCGGCGGGTTTTACGCCTCTCTCGCGCCATCGCTGGTGCGCACCGCTACCGGGTCGACGTCAAATCTGATCGGCGGCGCGACGGTCGCGGTATTGACCGTGACCGGCGCGATGATGATTTTTACCCTGCGTCAGCGCCCGGCAGCACAAGCGTTGCGTTTAGGCGCCAGCCTGCTGCCGATCGGTGTGATTCTGATTCTGCTGGGGGTCCACAGCGCCAGCCTGCCGTTGTTTTTCCTCGGCACGCTGGTGGCCGGTTGTGGTTTTGGTTCGGGATTTCTCGGCGCCGTACGCAGCCTGGTTCCGCTGGCCTTGCCGCATGAGCGCGCCGGGTTGATGGCGGCGTATTACGTGCTCAGTTATCTGGCGTTCTGCCTGCCGGCAATGCTCGCCGGGCACTTTTCGCGCCTCTACGGGTTAGTGCTGACAATCGATGGTTACGGCGCCGTGCTGATCATCCTGGCTGTCGCCGCGTTGCTGCTCAGCTTGCGTGCAGCGCCTGCCAAAGTGTGCAGCGCTCCCTGATCGTCGGGCTTTCGGTTAGCCTTGCCTTCGCCATTCTTCTCACGGACCGATCATGAAGATTATTCGCAGCAAAGCCTTCACCGCCGAACGCGCCTGGGGCGCACTGGACATTGCCAACATGAACGGCGTCACCACGCGCCTTCACTGGACTGATCAACCGTACAAGTGGCACGTCAACGATGGCGAAGAAGTGTTCGTGGTGCTTGATGGGCAGGTGACGATGCATTACCGCGAGCAGGGCGAAGAAAAACAGGTGCAGCTCGCCGTCGGCGACATTTTTTACGCCTCTGTGGGCACCGAGCATGTCGCCCATCCGCAAGGCGTGGCGCGGATTCTGGTGATTGAAAGCGAAGGCAGCGTTTGATCTATATTGGTAAAACAGATAACAGATAGAGAAATTACCCGTTATATAGATATTCGATTCGGTTATACCATGGACTCAACCTCACCAGAGGAAGGAGTCCATGATGATTTGCCCACAAACCGCCAAACCCGGCCTCAAGCCGTTCAGCCAGCTTCAGCATCCGCGCGAAGTGGTCCGGCAGTTCACCCCTAACTGGTTCGCCGCGACCATGGGCACCGGTGTATTGGCGCTGGCGCTGGCGCAACTACCGTTTGCCGTTCCCGGTCTGCGCGCCGTGGCTGAAGCACTGTGGTTGTTCAACATTCTGTTGTTCACGCTGTTTACCGTTACCTACGCTGCACGCTGGATCCTGTTTTTCGACGAAGCGCGGCGGATTTTCGGCCATTCCACGGTGTCGATGTTCTTCGGCACGATCCCGATGGGGCTGGCGACGATCATCAATGGCTTTCTCGTCTTCGGCCTGCCGCGCTGGGGCGAGGGCGTGGTTGATCTGGCCGAAGTGCTGTGGTGGCTGGACGTAGCGATGTCGCTCGCTTGCGGCGTATTGATTCCCTACATGATGTTTACCCGCCAGGAGCACAGTATCGATCAGATGACCGCCGTCTGGCTGCTGCCGGTAGTGGCAGCAGAAGTGGCCGCGGCCAGTGGCGGCCTGCTTGCGCCGCATCTCACCGATGCCCACGCGCAACTGGTGGTGCTGACCACAAGCTATGTGCTCTGGGCCTTTTCCCTACCCGTGGCGTTCAGCATTCTGACGATCCTGCTGCTGCGCATGGCCCTGCATAAACTGCCCCACGAAAACATGGCCGCGTCGAGCTGGCTGGCCCTCGGGCCGATCGGCACCGGCGCGCTGGGCATGTTGCTGCTCGGAGGCGATGCGCCGCTGATTTTCGCCGCCAACGGTTTGCCGGGCATCGGTGAGATCGCTGCCGGGCTCGGGCTGGTTGCTGGTATCACGCTGTGGGGCTTCGGCCTTTGGTGGATGTTGATGGCACTGTTGATCACCGTGCGCTACCTGCGCGATGGCATCCCGTTCAACCTCGGCTGGTGGGGGTTTACCTTCCCGTTAGGCGTGTATTCGCTGGCTACCCTGAAACTGGCGAGCACCTTGAACCTGGCGTTTTTCAGCGTCATCGGGACGGCATTAGTGATGTTGCTGGCGCTGATGTGGCTGATCGTCGGCAAGCGCACCGTGCAGGGTGCCTGGCGCGGCGAGCTGTTTGTCTCGCCTTGCATCGCAGGTTTGAAGCAATAACCTGAAAAGTTTAGGTAAGGTGTGGCCTGGAACGCGGTTCGAGATTCCAATAAGCAGTATCCAGGCCTCGCTACCTTAAACATCAGGGAAACACGGAAGATGAGTCACCCCTCACAGTTCAACCTGCTGCGCACCCGGCGCTTCCTGCCGTTCTTCATTACGCAATCGCTCGGTGCGTTCAACGACAACGTGTTCAAGCAGTCGTTGATTCTCGCGATTCTCTATCGGCTGACCATCGAGGGTGACCGCTCGATCTGGGTCAACCTCTGTGCGCTGTTGTTCATCCTGCCGTTCTTTCTGTTCTCGGCACTGGCCGGGCAGTTTGGCGAAAAGTTCGCCAAGGACGCGCTGATCCGTCTGATCAAACTCGCGGAAATCGCGATCATGGCCGTAGGATCGGTCGGTTTTCTCTTCGATCATTTGTCGCTGATGCTGGTGGCGCTGTTCGCCATGGGCACCCACTCGGCGCTGTTCGGGCCGGTGAAGTATTCGATCCTGCCGCAGGCACTGCGTGACGATGAACTGGTCGGTGGCAACGGTCTGGTGGAAATGGGCACTTTTCTGGCGATTCTCGCCGGGACAATTGGTGCCGGGATCATGATGTCCTCGGAGCACTACGCGCCGGTGGTGTCTGCCGCCATCGTCGGCATTGCCGTGCTGGGTTATCTGGCCAGCCGCAGTATTCCCCGCGCCGCTGCATCCACCCCCGAAATGCGTTTGAACTGGAACATTTTCAGCCAATCCTGGGCGACGTTGAAGCTCGGCTTGGGCCAGACGCCCGCCGTGTCGCGCTCGATTGTCGGCAACTCGTGGTTCTGGTTCGTCGGGGCGATTTACCTGACGCAGATTCCGGCCTACGCCAAGGAGTGGATGCACGGCGATGAGACCGTGGTCACCCTGATCCTCACTGTGTTTTCGGTGGGCATTGCACTGGGGTCGATGCTTTGCGAGAAGCTGTCCGGGCGCAAGGTCGAAATCGGTCTGGTGCCGTTCGGCTCGTTCGGCCTGACGGTGTTCGGCCTGCTGCTGTGGTGGCATTCCGGCGGGATTCCCGACAGCGTCAACGGCCATAGCTGGATTGAAGTGCTGGGCTTTGTTCACACCTGGGCGGTGCTGATCGACATTCTTGGCCTCGGTATATTCGGCGGCTTTTATATCGTGCCGCTGTACGCACTGATCCAGTCGCGCACCGCCGAGAACGAGCGGGCGCGGGTGATTGCCGCGAACAACATTCTCAACGCGCTGTTCATGGTGGTTTCGGCGATTGTTTCCATCGTTTTGTTGAGCGTGGCCAAGCTGTCGATCCCGCAGCTGTTCCTGGTGGTGTCGCTGCTGAACATCGGCGTCAACGCCTACATCTTCAAGATCGTGCCCGAGTTCAGCATGCGTTTCATGATCTGGCTGCTCAGCCATTCCATGTACCGCGTCGAGCACCGCAACCTCGAAGCGATTCCCGATGAAGGCGCGGCGTTGCTGGTGTGCAACCACGTATCGTTCGTCGATGCCTTGCTGATCGGCGGCGCAGTGCGCAGGCCGATTCGTTTTGTCATGTACTACAAGATCTACAACCTGCCGGTGCTGAACTTTATCTTCCGCACCGCGGGCGCGATTCCTATTGCCGGGCGCCAGGAAGATATCCAGATCTACGAAAAGGCCTTCAGCCGTATTGCGCACTATCTGAAGGATGGCGAGTTGGTGTGCATCTTCCCGGAAGGCAAGTTGACCGCCGATGGCGAGATCAACGAATTCCGCGGCGGGCTGACGCGGATTCTGGAAGAGACGCCAGTGCCGGTGATTCCGTTGGCGTTGCAGGGGTTGTGGGGCAGTTTCTTCAGTCGCGATCCGAGCAAGGGCTTTTTTCGCCGGTTGTGGTCGCGGGTGACGCTGGTCGCGGGTTCGGCGATTACCGAAGGGACGGAGCCGGCGAAGTTGCAGGTGTTGGTGGGGGAGTTGCGCGGGTCTGTTAGATAGTCATTGGTTGTGCCGGCGTCATCGCGAGCAGGCTCACTCCTACAGTTGGAGTGCGTTCCCCTTGTAGGAGTGAGCCTGCTCGCGATAGCGGTAGTGGCCTATGCGCTGACTTTAAGGCCAATCAACCCGGTCACAATCAACGCCACACTCGCCAGCCGAATCAACGCCATCGATTCGCCAAACAGAATGATCCCGGCGATCACCGTGCCGACCGCGCCGACACCGGTCCAGATCGCATAGGCCGTACCCAACGGCAAATCCTTTACCGCCAACCCCAGCAGGCCAAGGCTCACGGCCATGGCTGCAAGGGTCAGTACGGTGGGTAGCGGGCGGGTGAAGCCGTCGGTGTATTTCAGGCCGACGGCCCAGCCAACCTCGAACAGGCCGGCGAAAAACAGAATGATCCAGGACATGCGAGACCTCCATCGATTGACGGGGTCGTCCCCAGATTAATGACTCGAGCGAGCCGCAGGGTCGTCCCCGCGTTGCGCAACAGTCTGCCGAGCATTAACCCGGGGATCAAGTTTTCGCCTCAGTCGGCCGCTTGTTGCGCCTCCGTCTGGCGATCTGCCTTTTCACTCATCCGGCGGAAATACGTCGACAGCAGCGCGCCGGAAATATTGTGCCAGACGCTGAACAACGCACTTGGCACCGCCGCCAATGGCGAAAAATGCGCGCTGGCCAGCGCGGCGCCCAGCCCCGAATTCTGCATGCCGACTTCCAGCGCCAGCGACTTGCGCTGCGCCAATGGCAATTTGAACAGGCGCCCGGTGAAGTAGCCGAGCAGGTAACCGAAGCTGTTGTGCAGCATCACCACCGCCATGATCAGCAGGCCCGACTCGGCGATTTTTGCCTGACTGGCCGCGACCACCGCCGTGACGATGATCACGATGCTGACCACCGACACCAGTGGCAGCACGTCGACCGCATGGCGAACCTTGTCCCCCAATACGCGCTGGGCCACCACGCCAAGCACGATCGGCAGCAGCACCACTTGCAGGATCGACCAGAACAACTCCATGAACGACACCGGCAGCCACGCCGAAGCCAGCAGCCAGATCAGCGCCGGGGTCAACAGTGGGGCGAGGAGGGTGGTGACGGCGGCGATGGCCACCGACAACGCCAGATCACCGCGCGCCAGCCAGGTCATCACATTGGACGACGTGCCGCTTGGGCAGCAACCGACCAGGATCACGCCAACGGCGATTTCCGGTGGCAGATGAAACACCTGGCAGAGCAACCACGCCACACCGGGCATGATCACGAAATGCGCAACCACGCCCAACGCCACACGCCATGGATGGCGAGCAACGGCAGCGAAGTCGTCAAGTTTGAGGGTCAGGCCCATGCCGAACATCACCAGCCCCAGCAGCGGCACGATGGCGCTTTTCAGGCCTAGGAACCACGCCGGCTGCAGAAACGCGATCACGGCGAAAATCAGAACCCAGTAAGCGAAGGTATTGCCGACGAAACGGCTGAGTGCAGCCAGTGCGCGCATGGCCTGGTCCTTATTTTTGAATGAACACCACAAAACCCCTGTAGGAGTGAGCCTGCTCGCGATTGCAGTAGCACATTCAACATCGCCGTTGACTGAAACACCGCTATCGCGAGCAGGCTCACTCCTACAATTTGCACATCACAAGGTTTTTAGATCCCCTGCGGAGTCTCTTCCCCGCCCAGCGCTTCCACCAGCGCCGGCAGGAAGTCACCAAAGGTCAGCATCATCAGGGTGAAGCTCGCGTCCAACTGGCCGAGGGCTTCGTCGCCACCGTCCTGTTCTGCCTGATCCTGCAGCAAGTCCTCGAACTTCAGGCGCTTGACGGTCATCTTGTCGTCGAGCATGAACGACAGTTTGTCCTGCCAGGCCAGCGACAACTGGGTGACCACTTTGCCGGTGCTCAGGTGCAGCTGGATCTCTTCGCTGGTCAGGTCCTGACGCTTGCACCGCACGATGCCACCGTCTTCGTGGGTGTCGCGCAGTTCGCACTCGTCCAGTACATAGAAGTCGTCGGCGGCTTTTTGCGTGGTGACCCAATCGGTCATTACGGCAGTCGGCGCCATTTTCACAGTCAACGGACGCACGGGCAGGGTGCCGATCACTTCCCGCAGGGTCGACAACAGGTCTTCGGCGCGTTTCGGGCTGGCCGAGTTGACCAGGATCAGCCCCTGTTTCGGCGCGATGGCAGCAAAGGTCGACGAGCGACGAATGAACGCGCGCGGCAGGAAGGCCTGGATGATTTCATCCTTGATCTGGTCGCGTTCCTTCTTATAGACCTTGCGCATCTGCTCGGCTTCGATCTCTTCGACCTTTTCCTTGACCGCGTCACGCACGACGCTGCCCGGCAGAATGCGTTCTTCCTTACGCGCGGCAATCAGCAGGAAGTCACCGCTGACATGCACCAGTGGCGCGTCTTCGCCTTTGCCGAACGGCGCGACGAAACCGTAGGTGGTCAACTCCTGGCTTGCACATGGACGCGCCAGTTTGGTGGCCAGTGCAGTTTCCAGCGCCTCGGCATCGACAGGCAGGTCTTGGGTCAGGCGATAGATAAGCAGGTTCTTGAACCACATGGGGTGAGTCTCTCCTTTATACAAAGGGGGGCATTATTGTCTTCGCCGTGGCATAGGCCAACCCTTCTCTAAGCCTTTGGAAGGCCTCGGAAAATTATTTAAAAAAGTGCTTGCCAGAGGTGGGGTCGCTCCGTAGAATGCGCGCCACACCGAAGCGAAGGGTGATTAGCTCAGCTGGGAGAGCGTCTGCCTTACAAGCAGAATGTCGGCGGTTCGATCCCGTCATCACCCACCATTCGTTTCAAGTGTTTAGCGCAGCGGTAGTTCAGTCGGTTAGAATACCGGCCTGTCACGCCGGGGGTCGCGGGTTCGAGTCCCGTCCGCTGCGCCATATTCGGTAACCTGGACCACTGAACGCCAGGTCACCACGGAAAAGCCCGCTGAAGCGGGCTTTTTTCTGCCCCAAGGTTGTACCCGCGGGATGCATGTTTTCACCAGTTTTCGGATTTATTTGAAAAAAACTTCAATTAAATCAACACATTACGAAAACTTGTGGCATAATGCGCCCCGTAACGAAGCGAAGGGTGATTAGCTCAGCTGGGAGAGCGTCTGCCTTACAAGCAGAATGTCGGCGGTTCGATCCCGTCATCACCCACCATTCGTTTCAAGCGTTTCGCGCAGCGGTAGTTCAGTCGGTTAGAATACCGGCCTGTCACGCCGGGGGTCGCGGGTTCGAGTCCCGTCCGCTGCGCCATATTCGGCATCTGGAACACTGAACGCCAGATACCACGGAAAGCCCGCCTAGTGCGGGCTTTTTGCTGTCTGGCGTTTGTGTTTTCTGCACTTTGCACGGCGCTCACTCGGCGTTGCGTTGATGACGATAGTCGCTGACGGCCTCGTACACCGCTTTGCGCAGGCGATTGATGCCACCGATCGGACGATGCGCTTCAATGCCGAACCACGGGTTGAACGACAGGTTGTCGCATTGCAGATTCAGCGCCGGGGTGTCGAAATCCTGTGGCGGCAGAGTAATCCGCGCCACGGTTTCAAAGGGCGAATCCTCTTCGCGCCATTCGATACTTGTGTCCTCGATCGGCATGAACTTATTGGCATCCTGACGCTGAATCTGCAAAACGAAGCAGGCCGGCACGCGGTCGGTCGACAATTGCTGAGTCAAAGCACTGCGCAGGAAATTCGGCAGATCATGGTTTTGCTTGGGCAATGTGTACGTCGTGCAGTTGTCCGGGTCCGGTACGACGCGAAACTTCGCGTTGGCCTCGCCAAATTTATACGGTGAAACCGAAAAGTACGTGGTCTCGGTCGGGCTGTCCGGGGGCGGGGTCAAGGTTGCCAGCGCTATGAACAAGTGGCGGACCTGCCAGGTGCGCGGATCCCAGGTCGGAAAGAACGCCATGGCTTTTTTGCCATCGGCCTGCGCCGCGACATTCTGCCGGTACTCGGCGACATCGCTGACAAAGAAATTCGGGTGGCTGAACATGACGAAATCCTGTTCAGGCGATGCCTGGCGCTTGCCGAGCAACTGTTTACCCGGAACATCGAGCAGTTTGATCGCCATGCCGCGGGCGTCACGCATGCTGTCGAACTGCGGATAGGCATTGCCGTTCGATAGCCGGATCAGCGCCTGCCAGGTTTTGCCCGGCTCATTGAACACGCCTTGACGCAGGGACTGCTCGAGATCCGCCAAGACCTGCACCTGCGCTTTGACACAGCCGTGAGCCTTGGCGTGGGCATCGCGCAGATAGCGCGTCGGTTCGCGATGCTGATCGACGATACGCACGGCGGTCTGGATCACGCTTTGCGTCAGCGCCGCTTCGCCGGGCGGAATCTGCTCGAGCGCCGACACCGGGCCGCGGTGCTGCCAGGCGAACCAGGCGCTGGCAATGGCCCAGCCGAGCAGGCCGACGGCGAGCACGATCAGCACAAGCTTGCCGAGCCATCGGCCAATACGCAGCCAGATCCGCGCCAACAGTGGCAGTTCTTTATTGAAGGTCGAGATCATGGCAGTTGCGCCTCCAGCGGGCCGCCGAGCACTTTCAGGTATTCGAGCAAGGCCCAGCGTTCTTCCGGCTGCAATAAGCGGCCAATCACGCCGTTGCCGCGTTCGCCGGCACGAAATTCATGACCGCTGTTGTGGTTGCCGCTGATGCGCGTGTCGAACAGGAAACCATTGGTGAACGCTTCGGTGCGGTAACCCAGATGGCGCGGATCGTATTCGAAGCTGCCCTTATAGAAGGTGCTGGCGCGTTCATCCTGCGGCGACAGCAACTGATAAAGGCTCGGCACCGAACCGTTGTGCAGAAACGGCGCAGTGGCCCAGACCCCGGCCAATGGCCGCGCCTTGTAGGCGACTTTTTCCCGTACACCGATCGGCAGGCCGAAACCGTCCAGTTGCGGTTTCTCCTGCGGCGTGACGTTGGCTTCACGGTAGGCGCGGTTCTCGACAAAAGCGGTGACGTACGCCAGGCCCTTGGCCACGGACAACTGACTGAGGTCCAGCGGTTCCTTGGGCGTCGGGTGCAGTTTGACGTCCATCGTTTCCAGCTCTTTCAGGTCCCATTGCAGCGCGCTCAGGTCGAAACGGTGGCTGGCAATGTTGTTGGCGGCGTTGGGATCGGTACCGATCACTGCGACCGGCAACATGTGCAGACTTTGCACCCAGCGCCCGCCTTCCTGAGTCTGCGGCGGCACATGGCAACCGGCGCAATTCTCGGTAAACAGTGCGCGGCCCTTCGCGGCCAGCGGCTTGTCGACGGCACCGAACAGCGCCTCTGGCCAGGCGGGCGGGCGGAGTCTTTGCAAGGTTTCTTCGATGGTGTGCAGGTCACGCACACGCACGCTGGAGGCGTAGCGAGCATCGCCTTGCAGCGGTTGGCCGTTGCTGTCGAAAAAATTCAGCGTGGCGCCGACGCCCAGCGCCTCGCCGATATTGCGCGCCATCGGCTGTTGCGCCGAGCCGTTCCACTGCACCCAGTCGAAGGTCCACATGTCCCACAGTTGCGGGTAATCCACCGGCGCATCGGCCACGCGATAGTTGCTCGCGGAAATCGCATCGCCGAACGTGGCGTTGGCGATCCGCCCGAACGCGTCGGTGCGACCGGGACCTTCTTCGGTTGGATAGAGGCCGCGATGGGTATCGTTCCAGGCCACCTTGAGGAAGGTGTCGAGCGAGGTTTTGAAGTCTTTGCGCAACTGTTGCTGGCGCGCCTCGTAGGCATCGCCCAATACGTTTCGGGCGAAACGTTCGAATTTCCACGGGTTGTAGTAAGTCGAGGTCAGACTGGCTACCAATGCCTGTCCGAAACTGCCACCGCGCAGCGTAGGAACGCTGGAGGGCAGCACGTGCTGTGCCGCGCCGCCGTCGATCCGCACCGCCTGGCCTTTGAAGCGCAGTTCGCCGGTGTGGCAGGCGGCGCAGGTAATGTCCAGATAATGCTCGCCACTGCCAGGATTCTGGTGCCGAGCAAAACCGACGGGCAGGTTGCCGGGATTGTTCGGCGTGGCTTTCTGCTGCGGGTCAATCAGGAAACCGAAGCGTGCGAGGTAGTCGGGCGAGGCGAAGCGCTGCTGCGAGAAGGGCAGTTCGAGTGCCTGGAACCATTCGTAGCGCAGGCCTTTGACCTGCGTGCCCTGTGGCGTGAAGTAATAGGTTTGCCGGTCCTGCTCGCTCCACTGATCAAGGTAATGCACTTGCTCGGCGGGCGTGTAGAAAGGCAATTTCGGATTGGCGATGTAATACAGCACCACGGCCAGAAAGAGGCCCAGCAGTACGACGATCAGCGTCAGCACACGGAAGAAGAGGCGCAAGATAAACGTCCTTGTCGAGTTGTTGCGCTGTTATGCCTGAGTAAGCCCCTATGCGGCAAGTGGCCATTACGCCAGATGTGGCGAAAAGGGCTGGCTGCGATTGTCGCAAGCAGATGACAGAAGCTTCATCGTTGCTGGCGGCCAATACCTTTGAGTCCCTGAACTTATCGCAAGTTTGCTGCTCTCATGCCGGTAGCCATTGGTCGTGGCGGCCTGATAAGCTCGCGGCTTTACTCGATTGCCCATTCGGCGCATGAACAAGGAAATAGCATGAAACAGCATCGGTTGGCGGCGGCGGTAGCCCTGGTTAGCCTGGTACTCGCGGGTTGTGACTCGCAGACCAGCGTAGAGCTGAAAACCCCGGCGCAGAAAGCTTCCTACGGCATCGGCCTGAACATGGGCAAAAGCCTGGCTCAGGAAGGCATGGATGACCTGGACTCCAAAGCGGTAGCCCAGGGCATCGAAGATGCCGTCGGCAAGAAAGAACAGAAGCTGAAAGATGAAGAGCTGGTCGAAGCCTTCGCCGCGCTGCAAAAGCGTGCCGAAGAGCGCATGGCCAAGATGAGCGAAGAGTCGGCAGCCGCCGGCAAGAAATTCCTCGAAGAAAACGGCAAGAAGGCCGGCGTGACCACTACCGCTTCGGGTCTGCAGTACGAAGTGGTGAAGAAAGCCGACGGCCCACAGCCCAAGCCGACTGACGTAGTGACCGTTCACTACACCGGCAAGCTGACCAACGGCACCGTGTTCGACAGCTCCGTGGAACGCGGCAGCCCGATCGATCTGCCGGTGAGCGGCGTGATCCCGGGTTGGGTCGAAGGTCTGCAACTGATGCACGTTGGCGAGAAGTACAAACTGTACATCCCTAGCGATCTGGCTTACGGCGCGCAATCGCCTAGCCCGGCAATCCCGGCCAACTCGGTTCTGGTCTTCGACCTCGAACTGCTGGCCATCAAGGATCCAGCCAAAGAAGCTGCCGCTGCCAAGTAATTGGTAAAAGCTTCAACAACAACGCCTCGCTTATGCGGGGCGTTGTTGCATCTGGACCTTGGCAAGGGTAAACAGAACGAACCGATGCCGCTTGGCACAGTCATAGCCATTGAGGCTGCCCGCGCTAGCCGGCCTGAGCAGCCAAGTCAATGAAATGTTGGGGTTTTTTATGTGAGTAAAAAACGCCCGATCTGAGCGCAGCCCTTATGAAACGGGGCTTTCAGCGCTGAAATGCAGCTCTGTTCACAAGGTTATCCACAATTTGTGTGGATAACATTTCAGTGGGAGGAATAGATGAAAGCTCCGTGGAATTTCGCTCGATTCCTGCCCTTGGCCGGCCGTCTGCTGGCCCGTGGTCGTTTGCCAACCTTGTTGTTCGCAGTCGCCAGCAAAGGCGCCGCACAAGGCAATCGCCTCGGTAGACTCAAAGACGATCTGCGCCTGCTTCAGGCCTTGTGCCTGGCCTACTGGCGCGGCGAGTACCGAGCCATCAGCGGCAAAGCGCTGATTTCGGTGGTGGCGGGTTTGATGTACTTCCTCAGCCCGGTGGATGCGGTGCCGGATTTCATCCCCATGTTCGGCATGCTCGACGACGTCGCCGTCCTTGCCTGGCTGATGAAAACCCTCAGCGGTGAGCTCGATGCCTTTCGCCAGTGGCGCAACCGCCAGGCGCCGGAAAAACTCGCCGTGGTCGAACGCTTGCCTGACACTCCTGAACAACTGCAACTGCAAAGGCCGAAAAAGCCCTGAATTGTGCAGCCCCGCCTTCAGATAAATCCCCCCCCGCGACCTTGGCCGCTGTTAGGATTACACTTCTAGGGAAAAGTGCCGACTCGCTAAGTGTTGTTGTCCTACGGGGTAGTCATGGATATTCAGATCATTGCACGCGATGGCGAACCCGAATACGCGGTTCTGCCGTGGGCTCAGTATCAGGCTCTACTGAAAGCAGCAGGCATCGATGAAACACCAAAGCGCGCGGCAGCCACGCCGCTCGCGGCCACGGCAGATCCGATTCTTCCGGGTCTGGATCAACTACGCAGTTTGCGCGAAGGGAAGGGCATCGCCATCGAGGCGCTGGCCCGCACGGTAGGCATCAGCCCGTCTTATCTGGCCATGATCGAAAGTGGCGAGCGTCAGCCCGACGCCGCGATTCGCCGCAGCCTGGCCTGGGAATTGACGGTGCCAGGGTGGAGGGGAGAATCGTGAGCGTACGCATCAGCCGACAACATTGGGACGGACTGCTGGGGGAACTGGATCAGGCGCGACGTCAGCGCCATCTGCTGACTTACCGGGCCTTACTTGAGCGTTTGCAACTGCCGACACCGGCCATGCAAACCCTGACTGCCGCGCTTGAGCATCTGGCGGCGCTGGACGCCAGGGCTGAACAACCACTGCGCAGTTCGCTGGTGATCAGCCAGGGCGCAAGCCGTTTGCCACGCACCGGTTTTTTTGAATGCGTTGAACGTCTCGGGCGCTTCTCCGGTCCGTCCGATGGCGTCGCCGCCGCCTCCTGGCATGCCTCGGAAGTGGTGCGTGTCTTTGAGTACGAGTACCCGGAATCGGCGGAGGCCTGAGTGTTTTTGCGCCTCAAGGCGCGGGCCGGTTACTGGCTGGCCCGCCGGCTGTTTCATTGGCCGTGGCTGGTGCGCCAACCACGCGGCTGGCATTGGCTTGAAGGCCAGTTTGCGCGCATGGCCAACCTTGGCGATGTCGGTGCGCAAAGCTTTTACGGGCACATCCTGACCTTTCGCGGCGTTGGCCTGGGCGCGCGCGAAGAGGGCGTGCGCTTGTTGCGTCTGGCAGCGCTCGGTGGTGACGGCAAAGCGGCTTATCAGCTCGGCGTGATCAGCCTCGCCGGCACACCGAGCAAGGCGCCGGACGCTGCCGAAGCTGCGCGCTGGTGGGGCATCGCGGCCAAGGCCGGGCACCCTTTGGCTGAGCTCAAATTGAAAGAACTGAGCCGCGGCGATTCAACGCAGTAAATCCAGTTATGTCGGTCCTATAAACATGGCGTGAGGTTTTCCTCAGGCCATGTTTGCGTTTTCGCGCACCTGTTTATCTGTAGGCAATTTATTACAGACAAGTCCTACAGGCATCGCCTACTTGCCTGACTTCTTTCCTGATTGATCCCACGCACAGTTCCCGCGCCTAACTTTTTGCGCGAGGGAACGCTCATGTTTGACCCGCTGAACCCATCCACTTCGCACCTGCGCGTGCGCTGATGGACGCCATCCACCGCATCGAGCAAGCACTCGACAGCTTTCCCGGCACCCTCAGTCTCTACCGCCAGCAACTTGAGCATTGGGCCAGTCGTAGCGCGGACTCTGTCAGCCATGCGGCGGACCTGCCCTCGCTGATGGGCATGGAGCGGGTCATTCGCTTCGGCGAACACAGTACCGCCGTCAGCAGCACCGATGACCAGTTTTTCTCGGGCGTCGTGCAGTGTCCGCAGGGCGGGTTGATGCAGATCGAGAGCAAGTTCGAGTCGGTCTACGACATTGCGCTCGGCAATATTCAAGTTGATGTAATTGCCATGGACGGTGGCAAAGCGACGCCCGTGACCCTTGACGCACAAGGCAAGGGTTCGTTCGAAGGCACGCCGGGCAAGTTCTACCGGGTGCAAGTGCACAGCGAGGTCACGCCGGCTCAGGTCGAAGATCTTTTCAAAGCCTATGACGGCTTGACCCGCGAACTGGACGGCTGGCTGCGCAGCGAATGGCAAGGCTTCAGGCCACAGTGGTCGCAGTCCGTGGCGACGGCAGCCGGCAACGGCCTGCTGGCCGGCAGTTGGGCGGCGATCGAGGGTGTCTGGGACAGCATCGGCCTGCTCTCTGACATCTTGCGGGACCCCGGCGCGTTTGTTGAGCGACTGGGCAGCGGCGCGACCGAGTTGATGGAACTGGCCACGACGGCACCTGAGCTGATGGAAAAGCTGCAGTTGCTGGTCAGTGACGAAGCGGCGCTGTGTTTGTTGCTGCGCACGGCCAGCCTTTGGCTGGAGATGTTGCCGCCCGGTGAGATCGCCAGCAAAACCGCCGAAGCCGCATCAATGATGATGGTGCAATTGCTCATCGATGTGCTGATTGGCGTGGTCCTTACGTTCGCCAGTGGGGGCGCGGGCATTGCCTATCTGACCCTGCGTCTGGCCGACCGCGCCGTGCAATTGCTCGCGGCGGTGAAGCGTCTGGTCCAGGCCATTTTCGGCATCGTCAGCACCTTCATTGGTTATGTCGACCGCTACAAGCGTGTCGCCGCTCGCGGTATCGCTGCCGGGGTGAAAAAAGGCCGGATGCAATTGCGCTGGGATGCCAAGCGCAACACTACGCTGAAGAAAGACGAACCTCACGACGACTCCCCCGACCAGGCGAAAAACCCCAACGGCGACAGCGCCGATTGCGTGCGGCTGACCTGCACCAATGGATGTCCGGTGTCGATGGTTACCGGCGAAGAGCTGCTGACCCTGACCGATGCGGTGCTGGATGGTGTGCTGCCGTTCGAGTTCAGGCGTTTGTATCGCTCAAGCGCGGTCGAGATCGACATTGGCCTGGGGTTTGGCTGGAGCCATTCGCTGGCGCATCGGCTGGAGTTTGAGGGTGAGTTTGTTGTCTGGGTTGACCATGAAAACCGGCGTACGCGGTTTCCGTTGCCCAGTGCGACCCGGCCGGCGATTCACAACAGTCTGTCGCGGGCGGCGATTTTTCTGGGCGATGAACCGGAAGAGCTGATTCTGGCGCTGGCCGGGGAAGCGGCGCGGTTTTATCACTTTCGTGCCGGGCGGCTGACCGCGATCAGCGATGTCTACGGCAATCGTCTGACCCTGCAACGTGACCGCTCCGACCGCATTCAGCGCCTAGACAACGGCGCCGGGCGTTCGCTGCTGTTGCGTTATGACCGGGCGCAACTGGTTAGCGTGGATTATCAGGTGTTTCGTGAGGGCGCCTGGCACATCGAACAAACGCTGGTCAGCTACCGCTTCGACGCTTATCAAAATCTGATCGAAGCCACCAACGCGGTCGGCGACAGCGAGCGTTACGACTACGACGACGCTCACGTCATCCTGCAGCGGCAACTGGCCGGTGGCGCGAGTTTTTTCTGGGAGTGGGAGCGCTCCGGCAAGGCTGCACGCTGCGTCCGCCACTGGGCCTCGTTCTCGCAAATGAACACCCGCTACGTCTGGGCCGACGACGGCAGCGTCGCGGTGCAATACGTCGACGGCACCGAAGAAACCTACGTCCACGACGAGCGCGCGCGGCTGGTGCGCAAGGTCGAGGCGGACGGCGGCGAACACCTCAAGGCCTATGACGCGGCCGGCCGGTTGATCGCCGAGCAGGACCCTCTCGGCGCCGTCACCGAATACCGCTACGACGAAGTCGGACGGCTGATCGCGCTGATTCCGCCGGACGACGCGCCAACGTCCTACGAGTATCGCAACGGTTTCCTCTACCGGCGCACCCGCGGCGATGCGGTGTGGATTTATCGGCGCAACGCCGAGGGCGACGTCACTGAAGCGGTCGATCCTGACGGTCAGGTCACTCATTACTACTACAACGTGCGCGGGCAACTGCTGTCGATCCGCTACCCGGACAGCAGCCGCCATAAGCTGGTGTGGAATCCGCTCGGCCAGTTGACCGAAGAAACCCTGCCCGATGGCGGTGTGCGACGTTTTTCCTACGACGCGTTAGGACGAAGGACGACCACCGCCGACGAACACGGCGCCGTCACCCGCCAGCAGTGGGACGCCGTTGGCCGACTGATCCAGACGACGTCTCCTACCGGCAATACCCGCGCCTACAGCTACCGCGCCTACGGCCAGGTCACCGCCGAGCGCGACGAGCTCGGACGCATTACCCGTTACGAGTACGACGATGACCTGCACCTGGTTTCACGGCGGATCAACCCCGACGGCACACAGGTGCAGTACCGCTATGACCATGCGCAACTGCTGCTCACCGAGATTGAAAACGAGTCGGGAGAAAAATACCGGCTGGACTACACGCCGACCGGATTGATCCGACAGGAAACCGGCTTCGACGGACGACGCACGGCGTATGCCTACGACCTGAACGGGCATCTGCTGGAGAAGACCGAGTTTGGCGATGACGGCTCGCAGCTGGTCACCACCTATAAGCGCGATGCGGCCGGACGCTTGCTGGTCAAGACCCTGCCCGATGGCATCAAGGTTGAATATGCCTACGACCGTCTCGGCCGTCTGATCGCCGTCGATGACGGTCACAACCACCCGCTGGCCTTCGAATACGACCGCCAGGATCGGCTGGTCACCGAGCATCAGGGCTGGGGCACCCTGCGTTACGCCTACGACGCCTGCGGCCAGCTCAAACGCCTGCGCCTGCCGGACAACAGCAAGCTCGATTACCACTACGCCAAGGGCGGCGCTCTGAGCGCGATCGACCTCAACGGCACACCGCTGACTCGCCACGTCTACCAGTTCGGCCGCGAAGTGCAGCGCCAGCAAGGCCTGCTGCTCAGCGAATATGCCTACGACGAACAGGGAAGATTACTGGCTCACGCCGTAGGCCATCAGCGCGATTCGCTCTACCGCCGCGATTATGCCTACAGCGCCAACGGCAACCTCGCGCACATCGCCGACAGCCGCCACGGCCAACGCACCTACGGCTACGACGCCCTCGACCGGCTGATTCGCGTCCGCCATTCGCGCGACGAACTGCCGGAATCCTTCGCCCACGACCCGGCCGGAAACCTGCTCATGCAGGACCGCCCCGGCCCGAGCCGCATTCAGGGCAATCGCCTGCTGATGCAAGGCGACCGGCATTACGACTACGACGCCTTCGGCAACCTGATCCGCGAACGCCGCGGCAAAGAACAGACACTCGTCACCGAATACCGCTACGACAGCCAGCACCGCCTGATCGGCCTGACCCGCCCCGATGGCCAAACCGCCACTTACCAATACGACGCCTTCGGCCGGCGCATCCGCAAAACCGTCGACGGCCAGACCACCGAATTTTTCTGGCAAGGCGAGCAGATCGTCGCCGAAAGCAGCGAAAACGAATACCGCAGCTACGTCTACGAACCCGGCACTTTCCGCCCGCTCGCGCTGCTCGACGGCAAAGGCCCGAAAAAAGCCTGCCCGTTCTACTACCAACTCGACCACCTCGGCACCCCGCAGGAACTCACCGACTACGGCGGCGACATCGTCTGGTCCGCGCAGTACGACGCCTACGGAAAAACCGCCGCACTGACCCTCGCCGGCGACGATTACCTGAACCAGCCGCTGCGTTTTCAGGGGCAGTACTTCGATGCCGAAAGCGGATTGCACTACAACCGGCACCGGTATTACGACCCGCGGCTGGGGCGCTATCTGACGCCCGATCCGGTGAAGCTGGCGGGTGGGTTGAATCAATACCAGTACGTGCCGAATCCGACGGGGTGGGTGGATCCGTTGGGGTTGAACTCCAACTGCCCGCCGCCGAAGAAGCCGGGTTGCGAAGTGCCGGGTGGGACTGGTGGCGCTAAGGTTGATGAGGGTGAGCCAGCGCTGCCGAAGATGACGGCGCAGGAGCGGAGGGCGAGGATTGATGAGTTGGCGGAGGCAAACGCTTATCGGCGTTTGGGTGAGATGGAGAGGTCAACACAAGGCGCTCACTTTGTAGAGAAGCACGGAGCTCAAACAACTCTACGATCTCAATTTGAACGAATTATGACAGGGAAAAATCCGACAACTGGGATAGTAGAGACCTACTACGGCGGACCAAACCATGGAGAACCTAAAATCCCTAGCGCGGCCACTCATTTTCTCAGCCATAGAGACCAGCTAAATGCTATCTACAGAGCCAAGCTGATACTCCGAAGGACCGATCTGCAAACGTCGAGAAGGCCGATGGATATGGGGAAGATCATTGGCGAAGGTTATACGAGGGACGGGGTTTATGGGCAGCAAAAGAAAGCTGTAGTTATTCTCAAAGCAAATGGCGACACCGTAACTTCGTACGCGGATTTTGATTGATGAAAAAAATATATGAGATTGTGGACATAAAAAATTTACTGTTTGTATTCGATATTGAAAATACTCACGACATAGAGCGAGAGCGATTGATAGCTGAAAAAGACGTCAATGATTCGCAGCAGTTGACGGAGTTATTCGATACTTTGTTAAAGCCTGAGTTTTATGAGTACACAGATACAGAGCAAGAATCTCTCATAGGAACAGTCGATCATTTTTTGATGACGAATGACAATTTTGACCTCGTATTCAATCGTATGACGACTTATTTCGGTCAAGAAGTTGCCGAAAGGCCGCGCTTTATGGGGGTTTTGTTAAGGTGTTTGACGAGATATCGAAATGAAAAAAAAGACCTCGGACAATGAAATTCCAGTCTGGCTTTTTGTGCTATTAGGGCGGCCTCTCTCGTGGTCTTAACTAACTAGTTGCGTCGTCCGGGGTGTGGGCGCTAAATCGCCGAGCACATGCACGCTATACCCCGGAACATTCTTCGCATGATGCTTCGCCTGCGAAGCCATCTCCGCCAGCTGGCTCGCATCCAGCTGCGCGCAGGCCTCGGGGTGTAGGTGCACCACGCCAATGGACAGCGACAACAACGCAAACTCCTGCCGCACACCCTGGCGATTCGGCGCGACGAAACACCCCGCCTCAAGATGCTCAGGCCGGTAGAACCGGCGGCACTGGCTCTGAAAATCATCAAGCAGTTGATTGAGGCGTTTGCGCCAGTCTTCCGGGCCGAGGACGAGGAGGAAGTCGTCGCCGCCGATGTGGCCGACGAAGTCGCGGGTGGGGTCGACGCGTTCGTTGAGGCATTGGGCGAGGCACAGCAGGACTTCGTCACCCCGGCCGTAACCGTAGATGTCGTTGAAGGGTTTGAAGCTGTCGATGTCGACGTAGCAGATAATCGACTCGCGGCCCTGCTGCAGCAAGCGGGTCAGGCATTGCTGGATCGGTACGTTGCCGGGCAGCAAGGTCAGCGGATTGGCGTAGCGGGCCTGCTGGATTTTCAGTTCGGTGATCAGTTTGAGCACGTCGATGACCCGGCCGAGGCCGAGGTAGCTGCCGTTGAGGGTGATGATGAAATCTTCTTCGATGCGCTGGCGGGCGCGGCTGGTGATCAGGCGGCTGACTTGTTGCAGCGACTGGCTCATTTCCACGGCGAGGAAGTCGTCGCTCATAAGCCGGCTGATCGGTTTGCGTGCGAACAGATCGGTGGCGAAGGGTTTGAGCAGGGCGTCGGACAGCGAATGACGATGGACAATGCCAGCCGGTTGGCCCTGTTCGTCGAGTACCGCCAGTGAGTTGAGGTTGGCCTGGCGGCGGAACGCTTCGAGTACGGTGGCGGTGGGTGTGTCGTGGTGCACCGCCGGTTGCTCGTTGAGCAGGGCGCTGAGGTCGCTGCCTTCGTCGTTCAGCGCTACGGCGCTGCTGTCGTGTTTCGGCATTAGCGCGCGCGGGTCGCGTGATGGGTGTTCCTGGGGGCGACCGAGCAAATAGCCTTGCACCAGATCGACGCCCATTTCAGTCAGCACGGCGAGTTCTTCTGGCAGTTCGATGCCTTCGGCGATCACTTGTGCGCGCGAGGCTTTGGCGATTTGCAGGATCGAGCCGACAAACTCGCGCTTCAACGCATCCTGATGAATGCCATCGATGAAATGCCGGTCGATCTTCACGTAATCCGGACGCAGTTCTGACCACAGGCGCAGGCTCGAATACCCGGCACCAAGGTCATCCAGCGCAATGGAAAAACCCATGGCCCGGTAATGATGCAGGGCGGTTTGCAGCAACTGGAAATCGTCGATGGGCGTCTGTTCGGTCAGTTCGATGACCACCTGACTGGGCGGAATGCCGAAGTCCTGCAGCAACTGCAAGGTTCGTCCCGGCTGATGCGCCGCTTCGAGGAGAGATTCCGGCGAGACGTTGAGAAACAGTTTGCCCGGAAGCTTCTGCTCGTTGAAACGCCGGCAGGCAGATTCTCGACAGGCAATCTCCAGCTCACTCAGACGGCCGGCCTGACGCGCCACGGCGAACAGGGCGATCGGTGAGTGCAGAGGGCTGTTGGACGGGCCGCGAGTCAGCGCTTCGTAACCGAGGATGCGTCGCTCGGAGAGGCTGATGATCGGCTGGAACAGGCTGTGCAAACCGCTTTGAGTCAGGATCGAGCTCAACGCGCTCAGCTGTTCGGTCGTGGTCATGGCAGTCTCTGGCGATAAAAAAAGGACCGGGAGCGTGAGCTCTCGGTCCTTTATTGCACGACAGAATGATGACTGTTTGATGACGATCCAGGGATCGTCAGCATTAATTTGCCATCACTTACTTCTTGGCCACCTGATTGCTCAGCTTCAGGTAATCGAGCAGTACGCGCCCGGTTTCGCTCAGGTAGGCATCGTCTTCCGGTTTGACTTTGTCCGGATCGGCTGCCGCCAGTGCGTCCTCGTCTTCTTTCTTCAGCTCTTTGAGCGGTTCTTCGCCTTTGGCCTTACGACGCAGGTTTTCCATCGTCAGCTGTTTGGCGTCGATGTCGGCGTGCTGGGCACGACGCTCGGCTTCGTTGAGGCTGACAGTTTTTTCTTCCATCAGCTTTTGGGCCAGTGCCAGCTTGTCGCGGATGAATACGAACTCGGCATCCTTGGCGGTGCGCGTGTCATGTTCGGACTTGAGCTGAGCCAGGTACGGCTTGAACGGATCGGCCGCTGGTTTGATCGCGGCGCGGATGGTGTCCCACGGCATGGCTTCCGGCAGGGCGCTCTCGCCGATTTCCTTGGTGTCGATCAGCGACGGATAGTCGATATCCGGCAGCACGCCCTGATGCTGGGTGCTCTGCCCGGAAACCCGGTAGAACTTGGCCAGGGTCAGTTTCAGTTCGCCATGGTTCAGCGGCTGAATGGTCTGCACCGTGCCTTTACCGAAGGTCTGGCCGCCGATGATTAGCGCACGGTGGTAGTCCTGCATGGCGCCGGCGAAGATCTCCGAAGCCGAGGCGGACAAGCGGTTGACCAGCAACGCCATCGGCCCTTTGTAGAACGCGCCCGGGTTTTCATCTTCCAGCACGTCGACGCGGCCATCGGCGTTACGCACAAGAACGGTCGGGCCCTTGTCGATGAACAGGCTGGTCAGCTCGGTGGCTTCCTGCAGGGAACCGCCGCCGTTGTTGCGCAGGTCGATGACCACGCCGTCGACTTTGTCCTTCTGCAGTTCGGTCAGCAGCTTCTTCACGTCGCGCGTGGTGCTCTTGTAATCCGGGTCACCGGCACGGAACGCCTTGAAGTCGAGGTAGAAGGCCGGAATTTCGATCACGCCGAGCTTGTAGTCCTTGCCGTCCTGTTTCAGGTTCAGCACCGACTTCTTCACGGCCTGGTCTTCGAGCTTCACCGCTTCACGGGTGATCGGCACGATCTTGGTGGTCTGGTCGTTGGGCGCATTGCTCGCCGGAATCACTTCAAGGCGCACCACGGTGCCTTTCGGCCCGCGGATCAGCTTGACCACTTCGTCCAGACGCCAGCCGACCACGTCGACCATCTCTTTATTGCCCTGGGCAACACCGATGATCTTGTCCGCCGGAGCCACTTGCTTGGTCTTGTCGGCCGGGCCTGCCGGCACCAGGCGCACGACTTTCACCTGATCGTTATCGCTCTGCAACACCGCACCGATGCCCTCGAGGGACAGGCTCATGTTGATGTCGAAGTTCTCCGCGTTATCCGGCGACAGATAGTTGGTGTGCGGATCGTAGGACATGGCGAAGGTATTGATGTACGCCTGGAAGATGTCTTCGGGACGGGTCTGGTCCAGGCGCGCCAACTGGTTCTTGTAGCGCTTGGTCAGGGTTTCCTGGATCTGCTTGGGCTCTTTGCCGGCGATCTTCATCCGCAGCACTTCGTCCTTGACGCGTTTGCGCCAGAGGTCGTCGAGTTCAGCGGTGGATTTGAGCCAAGGCGCGTCCTTGCGATCGATTAGCAAGGTCTCCCTGGTGGTGAAGTCCATCTTGTCGACGCCTTTGTTCAGCTCGGCAAGGGCGAAGTCCAGACGCGCCTTGACGCGGTCCAGATAGCGCTTGTAGATGGTGAACCCGGCGTTGAGGTCGCCGCTCTTGAGGAAGTCGTCGAACTGGGTCTTCCACTTGTCGAATTCAGCGATGTCGCTGGACATGAAATAGCTGCGCGACGGATCCAGCAGCTTGAGGTAGCTGTCGTAGATGATCACCGAGCGCGCATCGTCGAGCGGCGGCTTGCTGTAGTGGTGACGCTTGAGCAACTCGACGACGTTCAGGCTGGCGATGACTTCATCGCGATCAGGCTGCAACTTGTCCCAGCTGTTGGCTGCGAATGTAGTGCCCGACACCGGCAACAGACCGATACCGATGAAAAGAGCGAGGGCGGTGCTGGGGAGCAGATGCTTCATGCTGATTCGACGCGGGGACAATTGATAACGCATATTAGGCCGTCTTTGAAGTCGCCGGTTCTACGAGAGCCGGTCGCATAATGCAAAAAGCCCGGCGCTACAGCTTCGGGCTCAGTCCAGACTCACTATGGAGGCACTGTGAAGGCATTGCAAGGCGTTGACGGTCAAGTGGCATGGGTTGAAGAGCCGAGTCCTACGTGCGATGTAGGACAAGTCCGTATTCGGGTGGCGGCAGCCGGCCTCAATCGCGCCGATTTATTACAGAAAGCGGGCCTGTATCCGGCTCCGCCGGGTGCCAGCCAAGTGCTCGGTCTAGAGTGTTCCGGGGTCATCAGCGAGGTCGGCGCGGGCAGCGCGTGGCAGGTTGGCGATCGGGTGTGCGCCTTACTGGCCGGGGGCGGCATGGCTGAAGAGGTGGTTGTCGATGGGCGGCACGTGCTGCCGGTTCCCGAGGGTGTTTCGCTGATCGAGGCCGCCGCATTGCCTGAGGTTTATGCAACAGTCTGGCTGAATGTGTTTCAACTTGCGGCGCTCAAACCCGGTGAGAAAGTTCTCCTGCATGCCGGCGCCAGTGGAATCGGTTCAGCCGCCATTCAGCTGTGCAAGGCGTTTGGTAACCCGTGCTGGGTCAGCGTCGGTTCGGCCGAACGTCTGAAATACTGTGAGTCGTTGGGCGCGCAAGGCGGTGTGCTGCGCACTGACGATCTGCAAAGCCTGCGCGATTTCGGCCCGTTCGATGTGATCCTCGATCCGGTTGGCGGCGATTATTCGGCGCTGAATCTGCAACTGATGGCGCTGGAAGGGCGTTGGGTGCTGATCGGTCTGATGGGTGGCCGTGAGGCGAAACTGGATCTGGCGCAGGTGTTGGCCAAGCGCGTGCAACTGCTCGGTTCGACATTGCGCAGCCGCAGTGATCAGTTCAAGGCGGATTTGCTCAGTGATCTCGGTCAGCAAGTTTGGCCGTTGTTTGCTGAAGGGCGGTTGCGTCCGCAATTGGCCAAGGCGTTTGCGGTGAAGGATGCCGAGGCGGCGTTTGCCGAGTTGGCGAGCAATACGGTGGCGGGGAAAGTGGTGTTGGTGATTGATGAAAGCTTGAGCTGAAGTGTATTGCGGGCTTGCTGCGCGTTTGCTCCGTACAGCCTCGACCCGCCATATTTCACGGGCAAAGATGGCTTTTCATAAGCCGCGGTAAATCAAGCAAAACGGTGCCTACTGTAGGGGCACCGTTATTTGGCTGAGTTTTTACTGTGGTCAGGTTCGTGAGCCTGCAAGCGGAGACTCAGTGGATGGTGAAACCCTCACCAGACCTGCAGGAGTAACTTCTACTCGAAGCACTTCTGAGAACATACGTTGCTCACCGCCATTGTTGCGCAATATGGAGTAATTGATGAAAACAGTTTTTCCCCGGTTTTCGCTTATCCAGGCGGCGGGAATATCAAATACATTAGCTTGACCGGCGATTACGTTCTGAGCTTCAGTGTCATGGTTTGCTACCCCTGCCCAACGAACTACGACAGAGTAGCCAGTCTGACCTATATACCCCACAGTTACTTTTGAAGCCGAGTAAATGGGTGCTGTTAATGGATGAACCGCTTGTGGATCAATATTCAGACTGAGTCTTTCAGACTCAACCGTTTCACCGTTGCCTTTAGCCTTGACCGAATAACCGACAACGACAGTGCGCCCGATATTATCGATGACTTCCATGCGGGGTATTGCGATCAATCTTTTCCCGGGGGGATCTCCAACCGTAATGATTTCACTGTTGTGATTGACCCGACCTTGCCAGCGTACTCTGATGGTGTCGGTAGCATGCATCCCCTGATAATGAGGTATTTCCACGTACAGATGTGTGTCGTAAAAAATATCGCTCATTCTCAAACGGTCTCCCTCCGTGTTGTACGCTTTCGGAATACCGGGTTTGACTTTTTTTTCTGAAGGCAGCACAGCCTGGTCGGCCGCGTTATAGGTGAATGTCGCATTCTGCGAAGCGGAGCCTGGTAATGTCATACGGATAATAGGAACCACCAAGCCGTTAGTTCGATCGTAGTATTTACGTTGATCAATTCGGGCATTTCCCAAGCCATCATCCATATAAAAGAACGCTTGAATCGGCAATGCCCCTGGATTCCCTTCAGGCCAGGTTTTGATCCGCAACTCGTTATGATCCTGGAAGGCCTCGGTGGGGATCACCTTGCTTACCCGGATGGCTTCATTGAAGGCTTGTACCGCTTCGGTACCCAGATCTTTCGTTACTATAAAAGAACAGGAGTGCGCGGTCTTATAGGTGTTTTCCAGTCGATAATGGTTCACCCACTGCTCTGCGGTAGTGATGTGTTGCTCTCGACAAGGAATGCTGTCGCTGAAAACGCGTGGAGGGAGAATGCTATCTCTACAGCCGTATTGGGTTGCCGCGTTTCGATAAAAAGTATCGCCGTCGAGGGGGAAGAAACAAACTATCTCAGGCTGTGTTTTTTCCGCAGGAGCGTTCAAGTAAGGATAGAAAATTAAACCATTAACTCCATACCAGGACATGCGAGGAAATTTTGCGTCAGCCCTTAAATAGGAAAAGGAGACTGCGCCGGTAGTTCTTGAAAAATCGCTATGATCCCACGGATCGTAATTGGGGCTGGTTTTAGTTACCCGCAGCGTGACACCTGAGCAGAGGAAGGCTGGAGAGGTGGGCGTCCCGCAATTGGTGGCGGTATTCAGGTAAGCCTCAGTCAGATTTCTGGCTGTACTCTCACCGTAATCCTCGAGAATATTTGACTCTTGGATATTGGGTGGCGGCAACGGAAGGTGAGTTGCACAGCTAAATAATGCAACGAGTGCAAACGTCGCGAGACAAGCCTCACCGCTTTTATGGCAGACCCATTGCACTATATCCGTTCTCATGATGGCTCCGTCGTGAATCGAATAGGACGGGAGTCATTAACCTATCAAGCAAGCAATGCGTCTACTGTAAGAAATAACAGTTTTGGGTAATGAAACGCACCGTTCATCGGAACTGTACGGAGTCAATCGAAGGCTCGGTCTGAAGCGAGCTGTCGGTTGCTGACATGGCCCGCCCGATCAGGGTGGTGCAATTATCCGTGGCGGACCATGGCATTCTAATGAACTATCACGATCGATTGAGCATGAGCAGACTCGCTTTTCTTTTTGTCGACGCCCACTCTCTATTTCCAGTTATGGATGGGCCACTTCGCCTGCTCGGCATGGATCTTTAATACCGGGTCCGGATTGACCACATGCGGGAAATCCACCTTCAGCAACAACGGCAGATCATTACGCGAGTCGGAATAAAAACTCGCGCCTTCCAGATTTTCTTCCTCGGCATCCAGCCATTCCAGCAGGCGGGTGATCTTGCCTTCGCGATAGGTCAGGGTGCCGACGGTCTTGCCGCTGTAAACGCCATGGGCTACGTCCAGTTCAATAGCCAGCACCTCATCGATGCCCAGGCGTTCGGCGATCGGCTTGACCAGGTGCGTACCCGACGCCGAGATCACCAGAATGCGGTCGCCGGCCTGGCGGTGTGCGGCGATGGTTTTGGTCGCGTCGCTGAAGATGATCGGTTCGATGAAATCTTCCACCCACGGGCCAACCAGATGCTCGATTTCTGCCGGCGTGCGGCCGATCAGCGGTTCAAGGCTGAAGGCCATGTAGTCTTCCATCGCCAGGTGGCCGCGGCCGTAGGCGTCCATCAATTCCTTGTCACGCTGCATGAACGATTCGCCATCGACCCAGCCGAGGCGGACCATTTGCTCGCTCCAGAGCGAGGAGCAGTCGCCGTGAATCAACGTTTCGTCCAGATCAAAAATCGCCAGGGCCATCAGTTCTCTCCGAGAACAGCTGCAAGCTACGAGCGCTGAGCTGCAAGAATTAAAATCAGATACACGGCAGTCTACAGCTTGAAGCTTGTAGCTCGAAGCTTGCAGCTGCTCCTAAGCTACTTCACACAGGGCCGTCGGATTGATGGAAAGTGCCAGGCGCTGACCATCGGGAAGCAGATCGGCCGCCGAGCGGTTGAGCACATCCACCACCAACTCCACGCCGCGCGCTTCGACGCGATAGCGAATGACATTGCCCAGCAGGCTATGGCTGCGGATCTGTGCGTCGGGTTCGCCGTTGAGGCTCAGTTCGATGGCTTCCGGGCGGATCGCGATGCGGTGATGGATCGGCCGTTGCAGCAGCTTCGAGGCGGCCTCGGCGTCGAGCAGGTTGTAATTGCCGATGAAGCCGGCGGCGAACACGTCGACCGGGGCGGTGTAGAGGGTTTCAGCGTCGCCGCTCTGGACGATCTTGCCCTGATTCATCAGGAAGATTCGATCAGACATGGTCAGCGCTTCTTCCTGATCGTGGGTGACGAAAATTGTGGTCAGGCCGAGTTCGCGCTGGATCTGTCGGATCTGTTCGCGCAGGTGTTTGCGAATCCGTGCATCGAGGGCCGACAACGGCTCATCGAGCAGCAGCAAACGCGGACGTGTAACCAACGAGCGGGCGAGGGCGACGCGCTGGCATTGACCGCCGGACAGCTGATGCGGGTAGCGGCTGGAAAAGTCGTGCAGTTCAACCAGTTTCAACACCTGCGAAACACGTTTATGACTGTCGTCGCTATTGACCTTCTGCATGCGTAAACCAAAGGCGACGTTCTGCTCGACGGTCATGTTGGGAAACAGGGCATAGCTCTGGAACACCATGCCGATGCCGCGCTTCTGCGGGCTCAATGGCACGATGTCGACGCCGTCGAGAAGGATCTGCCCGCCATCTACCGGCGTCAGCCCGGCGATGCAGCGTAACAGGGTCGACTTGCCGCAACCGGACGGGCCGAGCAGGGTGACGAACTCACCCTTGTTGATCTCGCAATTGATGTCGCTGAACACCGTGGTGCCAGCGTAGTTTTTCTGCAGATGTTGGACGCTGACATAGCTCATTCGCTTTTGTCCTTGTTCAAGGTGTTGGCGATCCAGGTCAGGACCAGCACGAAAAGGAAATACGAGATCACCAGCGCACTGGTGAAGTGGCCGCTGCTGTTGCGCATGTTGTTCAGGTAAACCTGCAAGGTTTCGTAGCGGGTGCCGACGAGGATGTTGGCGAAGACGAACTCACCGAACAGGAACGAGAACGACAGCAGCAACGCGACCATCAGGCCTTTGCGCAGGTTCGGCAGCACCACCAGAATGGCTGCCTGAAAGGTACTGGCGCCGAGCAGTTGCGCAGCGTCCATCAGGTCGCGCAGGTTGATCGCTTGCAGGTTGTTGGTGATCGCCCGGTACATGAACGGCAGCGCCACGGTGAAGTAGCAGCCGATCAGAATCCACGGCGTGCCGACCATCGCCATCGGCCCGGAACCGTAAAGCTGCAACAGGCCCACCGAGGACACAACCGGCGGCACCGCGAAGGGCAGCAGGATGAGGATGTTCATCAGCGCATCGAGTTTCGGGAAGTGGTAATGCACCACGAACAGCAGCGGCAGGATCAGCACCACCGACAGCACCAGCGCGCCGACGCACACCAGCAACGACTGGCCGAAGGCGTGCAGGAAACGCGGATCGCTCCACAACTGGATGTACCACTTGAAGGTAAAGCCGCTGGGCAGAATGGTCGCCGACCAACTGCTGGCGATCGAGTACACCAGAGTGCCGGCCAGTGGCAGCAAGAGGATCGCGAACAACAGGTAAACCACGACGCGGTGGTAGAGACCGGCCGGGCCGGATTCAGCGCGAGACATGGTAGCTCCTCTTCAACAGCAGTTGATGCACGACGGTGACGATGGTCATCAGCGCCACCAGCACCACGGCCAGCGCGCTGGCCAGGTTCGGGTCGAGAGAGATGTCCCCGGAAACCATTGCCGCGATGCGGATCGGCAGCACGTTGAAGTTGCCGGTGGTCAACGCATACACCGTGGCATAAGCGCCGAGGGCATTGGCCAGCAGGATCACGAACGTGCCGAGCAGCGCTGGCGTCAGCACCGGCAAACCGATGTGCCGCCAGAACTGCCAGCCATTGGCACCCAGCAGCGCGGCGGATTCGCGCCAATCTTCACGCAGCGCGTCGAAGGCCGGGTAAAGCAGCAGCACGCCGAGGGGAATCTGGAAGTAGGTGTAGAGAATGATCAGGCCGGTTTTCGAGTACAGGTTGAAGTCCTGAATGATCCCCGACTGTTTCAACATGATCGTGATGCTGCCGTTGAAACCGAGCAGGATGATGAACGCGAACGCCAGCGGCACGCCGGCGAAGTTGCTGGTCATGTTGGCGAAGGCGTTGACGAAGTTGCGCAGTTTCGAGTCGACCCGACGCAGCGAATACGCACCGAGGACGGCGATCAGGATGCCGAACACACTCGACCAGAAACTGATCTCAAGACTGTACTGGATCGCCTGCCGATAGAATTTCGATGCGAAGATCTTGCTGAAATTGGCCAAGCCCCAGCCGGACTCTTCCGATTGCAGGCTGTTGATCATCACCCAGACAAGCGGGGCGATTTCGAAGACGATGAAGAACAGCGCGAACGGCACCAGACACAGCGCCGCCAGCCATTTGCCGCGAGTCATGGCGTTCACTTGAGCAGCTCCCGGCACACAGGTTTATTGTGGGGCACGCCGAGCAGTTCGCAGACGGTGCCGCAGATTTCGGTCTGTCTGGGGGCAGCGTTCACGTTCAGGCTGAAGGCATCGCCGAGGACGAACAGCGGCACCTGGCGTTCTTCCGGCAGCAGGCCGTTGTGCGAGCGGTCGTTGTTCATGCCGTGGTCGGCGGTTACCAGCACTTGATAGCCGGCGTCGAGCCAGCCCTGCAGGTAATCGGCGAGAACGATGTCGGCGGAGCGTGCGCTGTTGCGATATTGCGAGCTGTCGAGGCCGTGCTTGTGGCCGGCATCGTCGATGTTCATCGGATGGACCAGCAGGAAGTTCGGCGCGTGGCGCAGGCGCAGGTTTTCCGCGTCGGCGAACAGGTGCGAATCCGGGTAGTGGTCGTTCCAGTAGAAGTGCCCGTGCTGGATCGGCAGGGACGGATCGTCTGTGTGCCGGTCACGCGCCGCCACGAAAGGTGAGCGGTTGTACAGCTCGCTGACCCAGTGATAGGCCGCCGCCGCGGTTTTCAGCCCGGCATCGCGTGCGTAGTGATAAATGCTGCGCTGGCTGGACAGGCGCGAGACGTTGTTGTGGACGATGCCGCTGTCGATCGGCGGCACGCCGGTGAGAATGCATTCATAAAGCGGTCGGGACAGGGCCGGCAGTTCGCACTCCAGTCGATAGAGCGCGGCGCGTCCTGCGCCAACATAAGCCTGCAGATGCCCCATGGCGTGACGCGCGACCTCGTAGTTGAGGCCGTCGAGCACGACAAGGATGACGTTGTGCTTCATAGGGGCAAGAACTCCGCGAAATTCAAATGTTCCGAAATCAACTCAATCTCCTGTGGGAGCGAGCCTGCTCGCGAAAGCGGTGGTTCATTCACCATTGATGTCGACTGACATGACGCCTTCGCGAGCAGGCTCGCTCCCACATTTGGATCTTCAGCAGATCACGCGATGGTGATCAGTCGCCTTACTTCATCTCTACGATGACTTCCTCGTTCCACACCTGTGGCAGGCCTTTGGAGGTCTTTTCCCAGGCATCGGCGTCCTTGATCGGGGTGACCTTTTTGTACTGCTCGTTCGGCAGCAGTTTGGCTTTGACGTCTTCCGGCAGTTGCAGGTGTTCGGCACGGATCGGACGGGCGTTGCCGCGGGCGAGGTTGGTCTGGCCGGCGTCGCTGAAGATGTATTCGCGGGTCAGCTTGGCGGCGTTGGGGTTTTTCGCGTACTTGTTGATGATCGTGGTGTAGCCGGAAATCACCGAGCCGTCGGACGGGATCAGCACCACGTAATCATCCGGGTTGGCCATCTTGGCCTTGTAGCTCAGGCCGTTGAAGTCCCAGACCACACCGACTTCGATCTCGCCTTTCTCCATGGTGGCGATGGTCGGGTTGGCCATCGACAGGCGACCTTGTTTGGCGATGTCAGCGAACAGCAGCAGGGCCGGTTTGATGTTCTTCTCGTCGCCACCGTTGGCCAGTGCAGCGGCGAGTACGCCATTGGCCGCTTGCGCGGCGGTGCTCACGTCACCGATGGACACCTTGTATTTGCCGCTTTTCAGGTCAGCCCATTTGGTCGGCACTTCAGAGCCGTGCAGCAGTTTCTTGTTGACGATGAAGGCGATGGTGCCGGTGTAGGCCAGCGCCCAGTTGCCGTCCTTGTCCTTGGCCCAGTCCGGGACCTGATCCCAGGTGCTTGGCTTGTACGGTTGCACCACGCCCTGCTTGACCGCGATCGGGCCGAAGGCCGCACCGACGTCGCCGATGTCGGCGGTGGCGTTGTCTTTCTCGGCGGCGAACTTGGCGATTTCCTGCGCCGAGCTCATGTCGGTGTCGATGTGTTTCAGGCCATAGGTCTTGGCCAGGTCTTCCCAGGTGCCTTTCCAGTTGGCCCAGTCATCCGGCATGCCGACGCTGTTGACGGCGCCTTCCGCTTTGGCAGCGGCTTCGAGGGTTTTAAGATCGGTGCCGGCCGCCATGGCGGAGGTGCACAGTGCAATGGTCGAGCCTAACAGTGTTGCCAGGAAAAGCTGTTTCATTCCGAAGCTCCTTGGTCGTGTTCAACGCTGCGATTGCGGTTGGTGTTGGTCTAGGTCAGCAATACCTGAGCCAATTTAAGCGGGCTGGATGACACTTTAATGTCGACGGCGGTTTGTCCGGCCGTTTCTGTGCCTGGTATTGGCGGGCGTCCGGTAAGCGTAGACCAAGCCCCGAGCCCCGGTACGCAAGGGACTTGGCCGATGTATTGCAAGTCATGAGGACGACCGTTGAGCAGTTTTGTCATCTGTCGGTCATCTGCACTGCCTAGGCTTGCAACATCAGCAAACGACTCGTAGGCCGTGCGCTCTTGCCCCGAAACAGTGCTGGTCTAGTCCAGATAGGTAACGTTGATGCGTGATGAGGCAACAAAAGCGGTGACAGCGATTGGCCAGGTGTTGCAGGAGCAGCTCGATCACGGCTTGCTGGCGGCGGGCAGCAAGTTGCCGGCCGAGCGCAAGCTCAGCGAGTTGTTCGGCACGACGCGGATTACCGTGCGCGAGGCGTTGTTGCAGCTGGAAGCGCAGGGACAGATTTATCGCGAGGAGCGCCGTGGCTGGTTCGTGTCGCCGCCACGTCTGGCGTACAACCTGATGCAGCGCAGTCACTTTCACGCGATGGTCAGTGCGCAGGGGCGGGTGGCGTCGACCGAGGTGATTTCGGCGCGTTTGCAGCCGGCGTCGGCGGCGGTGTGTGCGTGGTTGCAGTTGCCGGCGCTGTCGAGCGTGATTCAGATTTGCCGCTCGCGGCGCATTGACGGGCGGTTGGTGTTGTACGTGGAGCATTATCTGAATCCGCAGTTTTTTCCGGGGATTCTCGAGTTTGATTTGAATCAGTCGATGACCGAGTTGTATGCGCGGCATTTTGATTTGCACTACGGGCGGGTGCGTTTTGAGATTGTGCCGACGTCGTTGTCGGTGGATGCGGCGGCCGCTTTAAGGGTTTCGGTGGGGAGTCCGGGGTTGCGGATTGCTCGGGTCAATTATGATCAGCATGAGCGGTTGATTGATTGTGATCTGGAGTTTTGGCGGCATGATGCGATTCATGTTGGGGTTGATGTGGTTTGATCCTTGGCGGCCTCTGGGCCGACCAGGCTTTGGGTGTTTTTGGGGGTTTATCCGTTGCTTCGGGTGTTGCTTCTGGCGGTTTCGCCCTTACGGCGAGTCCCTTTTTCAGACGCCAAAAAGGAACCAAAAGGCTTTGCTCCTGCGTTCGGCCCTCGCAGGCTCGGGTCCCTTCGCTCCGGGATCGATCCGGGCGCAGCGGTTGCTTCGCTGCACCTACGTCCGCTGTGTCTGGCTGCGCCAGACGGTCGCTGCGCTCCCACGCCCGGATCAATCCCTCCACTCAGCCTTCCGATGTCGCTGGTTAGGCAAGATCAAGATCAAGGGCACTCGAGCTGGCGCTCATTGTAATGAGTGGTTAGGAGCGGGTGGTTGGCTTGGGATTTGTGGCGGACTCGCCCCTCACCCCAGCCCTCTCCCCCTGGAGAGGGAGCCGATCTGTGTTGGCTTCGATATTTGCGTACAACTCGGTAGGTCATGTCGGCGCAGCTCTCGCATCCGCCACGATCAGTCCCCTCTCCCTCCGGGAGTGTATGTACCGGAGACATGGTGGACACATGTTCGGAGACATGGTGGACGGTTTTAGATCTTCTTACCTGCCGTCACGACCTGCAAGTTCAAGTCGATTCGAGCGACACGATGTCTACTCCAGTAGACATCGTGGATGCCGTCCTCCGTCGTCTCCCTGATCGCTATGCACCTGCCATAAAAAGCCTTTCCAATCTTGTATTCCCGATTCCTCCAAAAGATTTCGCCTCCCACCTGTACCTTCCTGACCACATCCGCGTCGCTGTACTCCGGTTCCGCCGGTCGCTCCTGATATTCCCTTGGGCTGCCACTGTAACGAGCCGCCGGCACCGCCATGCCCAGCGCCTGATGAGGGCGTTTTTGGTTGTAGATGTCGCGCCAGGTATCAAACGCCCGTTGTGCGTCGTCGAGATCGGTGAAAAACCGGCCTTGCAGGACTTCATTTTTCAGGCTGCGGTGGAAGCGCTCCAGTTTTCCCTGAGTCTGAGGATGATAAGGCCGGGAGTGACCGACCTTAATGCCCTGGCTCATCAGCCAGACTTCCAGCGCAGTATAAACGCCAGTCTGATCGCCCCATGGCGAGCCGTTGTCCATCGTCATGCGCAACGGCAGGCCGTAGCGTCGAAACGTCCGGATTAGATGGTCTTGTACAGTTTGGCGCTGTTCATTGGCACATGCGGCAATGCATAGCGAAAAGCGTGAGTGGTCGTCCAGTATTGTGAATGGATGGCAGCGTCCGTGGCTCAGACTGAAATGTCCCTTGAAGTCGATCTGCCATAGATCGTTAGGCGCTTCGTGCTCAAAGCGGATAAATGGTTTGATCTCGGTAGCCTTTGGATCAACACGCGAATGACGCTGCAAAACCGCATGCACAGTGCTGACAGAGGGCATCACAGCGCCTTCATCTTCCAGCACGCGCTTGAGCTTGCGGGCACCCCAGGCCTCGTATCGCTGACTCATGGTCAGAATCCGCTGCTCAACCTCATCAGCACAACGTTTCGGTGATGTTTTCGGTCGACGGGACTGATCGTGCAACCCCTCTACACCTGATATTTCAAACCTGTTGAGCCATTTGTAGGCAGTACTTGGGCTGATATTGAATCGACGGCAAAGCTGCCGAACATTCGCTCCTTCTTGCCGAGCTAAATGCACAAACTCTGTACGAAGTTGCATGGTGGATGCCTCTTGCCAGGACACAGGTCATCTCCTTGATGATGAGCAATGTGCCTATTAAAAAGTGTCCACCATGTCTCCGAACACCTGTCCACCATGTGTCCGGTACATACAGGGAGAGGGCTAGGGTGAGGGGCTTTTGACGTTGAGGGGTTTTCAGTCACTTCGGTCTTATTTGCCCACCTCGGCATTCGCATACAGATAATCCGTCGCCAGCGAAGCCAGTGTCCTGACGCCAACCACCAGCGCCGATTCGTCAACAAAGAACCCAGGATTATGATTCGGCGCGGCTTTGCTCATGTCCTGATCTCGTGGCGTCACGCCCAGAAACACAAACAAGCCCGGCGCTTCCTTGGCGAAGAAGGAGAAGTCTTCCGCGCCGCCCACCAGCGGCCCTTGGACGACGTCGTTCTTGGCGGCCCATTTCAGGGTTGGCAGCATTTTCTCGGTGAGTGCCGGGTTGTTGATGGTCGGGTCGTATTTTTCGATGATGGTGACGTCGGCTTTTGCGCCGCCGCTTTCGGCGATTTTTTCGATGGTCTGACGGACGTCTTTGTGCAGTTTCTGGCGGATGCCGTAGTCGTAGGAGCGGATGGTGCCGGTCATGTCGACGGATTCGGGGATGATGTTGTAGCGGGTGCCGCCGTTGATGGTGCCGATGCTGACCACGGATGGATAAGAGGAGATGTCGGTGCGGCGGCTGACCACGGTTTGCAGGCCGACCAGGGTCTGGGCACTGACGGTGATCGGGTCGATGCCGTCCCAGGGGCGGCCGGCGTGGGTTTGTTTGCCGAGGATCTGGATGCGCAGGTCGTCAGAGCTGGCCAGGGTCGGGCCGGGGCGGTAGGCGA
This sequence comes from Pseudomonas sp. R1-1, assembly GCF_051132135.1. Taxonomy (NCBI): domain Bacteria; kingdom Pseudomonadati; phylum Pseudomonadota; class Gammaproteobacteria; order Pseudomonadales; family Pseudomonadaceae; genus Pseudomonas; species Pseudomonas sp. R1-1. Next base: position 4,310,258 of record NZ_CP071663.1, on the reverse strand, counting down.
TCTGGCCGGCGGGGACGCCGGCCCAGACGTGCAGGCCGAACACCGCGTCGGGTTTGGGTGATTTCATTACGCCTTCCTGCACCATCATTTTCGCGCCCCAGGTGTTTTTGCCGTCGGGGATGAAGTCGCTTGGGCCTTCTTCGGCGGGCTGGAAATAAAACACCACGGTGCCGGGCAGGGTGTCGCGCATGCCGCTGAGAATTTTCGCCGTGCTCAGCAGGATTGCGGTGTGGGCGTCGTGGCCGCAGGCGTGCATGACGTCGACTTCCTTGTCGAGGTAGGTGCCTTTGGCTTTCGAGGCGAACGGCAGGTCGGAGACTTCCTTGACCGGCAGCGCGTCCATGTCGGCGCGCAGGGCCACGGTCGGGCCGGGCAGGGCGCCTTTGAGGATGGCGACCACGCCGGTGCGGGCGACGCCGGTTTTCACTTCCAGGCCCATGGCTTTGAGCTGCCCCGCGACCAGCTCGGCGGTGCGTTTTTCGCTGTTGCCGAGTTCCGGGTGGGCGTGCAGGTCGCGGCGGGTTTCCAGCAGTTCGGGCTCGAGCTTTTGCGCCTGTTCGGCGATCTGCTGGCGGCTGCTGTCGAGGGTGGCGGCGCCGGCGTGGCTGGCGATCAGGCTGAGCAGGACAGTCTGGGCAATGCGCGTCAGGTGCATGAGCTTCTCCTTGATTGTTGTTGTCGGGCTTCCCTGCCTGTGACTGCAACCGCGCGCCTGAGTGCTATTCCTTCGGCTGGCCGCCACCGGCGGTGACCACCTGCACACTCATGCGCGGCGTTGCCAGGTCCAGCCCGGCCTCATCGAGATGGCGTTTGAGCGACAGGTTGAACGCGCGGGACACTTCCCATTGCTTGATCGGCGCGGTCTTGAAGCGTGCGCGCAAAATCGCGCTGCCGGACTCGAAACCTTCCACGCCCTGGATTTCCAGCGGTGACCAGATGTTGCGCCGTTGCAGCGGATCGGTGCGCATCTTCTGCCCGACGTCGCGCATCAGTTTGATCGCGTCGTCGATTTCCATGTTGTACGGCACCGCCACGCGGAAGATCGCGTAGCCGAATTCCCGTGAGTAGTTCTTGATGCTTTTGATTTCGCTGAACGGGATGGTGTGAACGATGCCGTCGATATCGCGCAGGCGCACGGTGCGGATGGTCAGGCCCTCGACCGTGCCGAGGTGGCCGCCGACGTCGACGTAATCGTCGATGGCCAGCGAGTCTTCAATGATGATGAACAGGCCAGTGATCAGGTCCGCCACCAGTGACTGCGCACCGAAGCCGATGGCCAAGCCGATGACACCGGCACCGGCCAGCAGCGGCGTGACGTTCATGCCCATGTTCGCCAAAGCGACGATCAGCGCGATGATGAAAATCGCCACGAACAGCACGTTGCGGATCAGCGGCATCATCGTCTGCGCGCGGGCGTTGGCCAGGCCTTTGCGTGAGCGGGTGAGGGCGTGGTGCACAGCGGTGTCGGCGAGAATCCAGATCAGCCAGGAAATGATCAGCGTACCGATCAGGCTGAACAGTTTGACGCTGACATCATGACCGTCGCCCTCGGCGAAACCGATCAGCGAGTGGCCCCAGACCCGCAGGCCCAGTTCGATGAACAGCAGCCACACCAGCAAATGCGCGAGGGTGTAGAAGAAGTTTTTCAGGCGTTCCGAATACAGCGCATGGCGTTTCGGCCCGCGTTGCGGTTTTAGTGAATGGCGGCGGACGAGGCCGTTGATCACCATGCAGAGCACCAGCAGCACGGTGCAGATCAGCGACTGGCGCAATGCCGTGCTGGTGTCGCCGGCGGAAACAAAGGTGGCGAACAGCGAGATACCCACCAGCACCAGCGCCGGCACGTACCAGAAGGTGCCGAGGATTTCGATGGTGTCGCTGAGGGCGCGGCGGGTCAGGCGTCGCGACAGCGGCTGGTTGCGGATCAGGTGCGCGATCGGCCGGCGGAAACGCAGGATGAACAGACCGGTCGACAGCGCCGCCAGCACGTTGGCCACGGTCGCGGCAGTGTGGGCCAGATGCACGCCGAGGCTGGCGACCAGACGCGGATCGCTCAAGGCCTCACCGAACGCGGCGAAGCTGCCGATCAGCCACAGCGGTCGGAAGGCCTGGTGGCGCAGGATGTACAGCGCGCGATGGCGGTGCGGGCCGTCAAGCAGGGAGAACGCGATCACGCAGATCGCCGAGAAACAGGTGCCGACCACCAGCGCATAGGCCAGCACCATCGCCAGACTCTTGCCCAGAGACGAGGGCAAGGCGTAGCTCATGTACACGGTCATCACCAACGCGATCAGCCACGGCCCGAGCTTACGCAGGGCAAAGCGCAGCATGTCGAGAGCGCGGGGGTGTTGTGGCAGTTCTTCGGTGAGGCCGAAGCGCAGGCGTACGCGGTGGCCGAGCCAGATCAGCGCGGCAGCGAGCAGGCTCCAGACCATCAGGATCATTGCGAAACCGAAAATGATCGGCAGCCATTGATTGGCCGGCAGCATCAGGCCGCGCAATTCGTCCTTGGCCAGATCGAATTCATTGCCCCAGCGATTGAGTGGGCTGTCGGCGCCGGTGAACTGTTTTTCGAAATTGGCGAGGGTGCCGCCGATCAGGCCGAGCACGCCTTCTTCGGGGCTGGCCTGAGCCTTGTTGGTAGCGTCGCGCAGTTTTTTCAGATCGCTCAACAGTTGCGCGCGCTGCTGGTCGTTTTCCAGTGACTTGATGACTTCGTCGAGGGATTGGCCGAGCGGTTCCTCGGCGACGGGCTGCGCTTTGCCGGTGTTGAGCATGCCGGGCAAACCGACCGCATGGGCGGGTGCCAGCGGCAGCAGGGTCATCAGAAAAACGAGAAACAGGCTGGGCAAGGCAAGGAAACGAGCGAACACTGGGCGGTCAACCGGGCAAGGGGTGGATGCGCTGGAGTGTACGAGGCCTATGGGGGCAATGCGAGCCGGCACGGGTTATTCGTTGAGTTTGGCGAGGATCTTGTAGATCACCGTGGCGAGGATCATCAGCATGCCGATCCACATGGCGAAGACGCCGGCGTTCTTGTCACGGAAGTTGAAACCGACTGCCAGCAGGAGCATCCCGCTGAGGATCGGAATGAGCATGGCGTGGAACGACGACATCGAGATCATGGAGACTGCCTTGTCTTTGGGATGATCTGAGTCTAGGCGGATTTTCGATTCGGGGGAGTGATGTGGTGCAGGAATTTGCGCTTTCTTGTGTCTGGGCCGGCGCTTCGCGAGCAGGCTCGCTCCTACAGTTGGAATGCTTTCCAGGGTAGGAGCGAGCCTGCTCTCGAAGCTTCTCAGCCTTTAAGGCAAGTCACGACTGGCATAGAACGCGCTGAGCACTTTGACCAGGTGCGCCAGATCATGGCTGCCGCACAATTCGCGGATCGAGTGCATGGCGAACGTCGGCAGGCCGATGTCGACGGTGCGCACGCCGAGGTGGCTTGCGGTGATCGGGCCGATGGTCGAGCCGCAGCCCATGTCGCTGCGCACCACGAAGCTCTGCACCGGGACTTCTTCGGCCATGCACAGATGCCGGAAGAAACCGGCGGTTTCGCTGTTGGTGGCGTAGCGCTGGTTGCTGTTGACCTTGATCACCGGCCCGGCGTTGAGTTTCGGACCGTGGTTGGCATCGTGCTTCTCGGCATAGTTCGGGTGCACGCCGTGGGCATTGTCGGCCGAGACCAACAGGGATTTCTGGATGGTGCGAACGAACTCATCACCTTCCGGCAGCACGCGGCGCAGGGTCTGTTCGAGCATCGGACCATCGGCACCGCAGGCCGAGCAGGAGCCGACTTCTTCGTGATCGTTGCACACGAGCACGCAGGTTTCGTCGGTTTCGGCGTTGAGCAAGGCTTGCAGGCCGGCGTAGCACGACAGCAGGTTGTCGAGGCGCGCGCCGGCGATGAAGTCGCCATTGAGGCCAATCACCGCCGCGCTTTGCGTGTCGTAGAAGCTCAGCTCGTAATCGAGCACCACGTCGGCGTTCAAACCGTGTTCGCGGGCCAGTTGATCGGTGAGCACGGCGCGGAAATCCACGCGCTCGTCACCGGCGAACTGCGCGAGGATCGGCGGCAGTTCGGTCTGCGCATTGATTGCCCAACCCTGATTGGCTTCACGGTTGAGGTGAATGGCCAGGTTGGGAATGATCGCGATCGGCGCCTTGAAGTCGATCAACTGGCTCTCGACCTTGCCATCGCGGCGGAAGGTCACGCGGCCGGCCAGCGACAGGTCGCGGTCGAACCACGGCGCCAGCAGTGCGCCGCCGTAGACTTCGACGCCCAGTTGCCAGAAGCCCTGACGCTGCAGTTCCGGCTGCGGCTTGACCCGCAGGCACGGGCTGTCGGTGTGCGCGCCGACCAGACGGATACCGCCATGCAGCGGCGAGGTGCGGCCCATTTTGATGGCGACGATGGAAGAGTCGTTACGGGTGACGTAATAGCGGCCGTTCGGCTCGGTGGTCCATGGCTCGCGCTCGTCGAGGCGCACATAACCGGCGGCCTCCAGACGCTGAACCAGACTGGCGGTGGCGTGGAACGGGGTAGGGGAGGCCTTGAGAAAGTCGATCAGGCCTTGGTTCAACTCTTCGCGCATAAGAAACTCCAGACAGCAATGGGCGGGAGTTTAACGTATTGGCCGAACAATTGAATCCGGACCATAACCCCTGTAGGAGTGAGCCTGCTCGCGATTGCGGTGTGTCAGATCATTATGGATTGACTGACAGGGCGCAATCGCGAGCAGGCTCACTCCTACAGGGGGGGCGGTGTGGCGGTCAGAACGGCGCCGGGCACTCGAAGCGCAGGCGTTCGCCGCTTTGCGGATGGGTGAAGCTGAGCATGCTCGCGTGCAGGCACAGCCGCGGCCACGCTGCCAGCGCCTGTTCATGGGCGTAGAGCCCGTCGCCGAGCAGCGGATGGCCGATCGACAACATGTGCACGCGCAACTGGTGCGAGCGACCGGTGATCGGCGTCAGTTCGACGCGGCACCAGTCGCCGCAACGCTCCAGCACCTTCCAGAACGTCAGCGCATGCTTGCCGAATTCGTGATCGACCACGTGCCGTGGCTTGGTCGGCGGATCGTAACGCAGGGGCAAATCGATGCTGCCGCTGTCGAGTTCCGGCTGACCCCAGGCCAGTGCGGTGTAGGCCTTTTCGGTTTCGCGGTCGTGAAATTGCCGCGACAGCTCGCGGTGCGTGTCGGCGTCGCGAGCCAGCAGAATGATGCCGGAGGTTTCCCAGTCCAGACGATGGACGATGCGCGCTTCCGGGTAGCCGTTTTCCTGCAGGCGGGTGATCAGGCAGTCCTTGTTGTCGTCAGCGCGGCCGGGCACCGAAAGCAACAGGGTCGGTTTGTCGACCACCAGTACGGCGGCGTCCTGATGGATGATGCGGATGTTGGACAACGGCATTAAACAGCCTCGTAACAAATGCCAACGGCGGTTCAGGGCCATCCCACTGAAGGAATGGCCCTGAACCGCCGTCGTACCTGCCGGATCGACTCAGCGATCGGGCAGGGTGATGTTGAGTTCCAGAATCGAGCAACTGCCCTGGCTTTCCAGTGCAACATGTACGTCGTCGTTGCCGATGTTGACGTACTTGCGGATCACGTCGACCAGTTCCTTCTGCAAGGCTGGCAGGTAATCCGGCGTGCTGCGCTGGCCGCGCTCATGCGCCACGATGATCTGTAGACGCTCTTTCGCTACCGAGGCGGTACTTGGCTTTTTGTTGGCACGAAAGAAGTCAAAAAGGTTCATTACCTACCTCCAAACAGGCGCTCGAAGAATCCCTTCTTCTCGACATCGAGGAATCGGTGGGCTTTTTCTTTGCCCAGCAGGCGGTCGACGGTATCGCTGTAAGCCTGACCGGCATCGCTCTGGTCGTCGAGAATCACTGGTACACCCTGGTTGGATGCCTTGAGCACCGCCTGGGATTCCGGGATCACGCCGAGCAGGGTTACCGAGAGGATTTCCTTGACGTCTTCAACGCCGAGCATCTCGCCCTTTTCCACACGCTCTGGATGGTAGCGGGTGATCAGCAGGTGTTCCTTGATCGGGTCTTCGCCACGTTCGGCACGGCGCGATTTGCTCGCCAGCAGGCCGAGCATGCGGTCCGAGTCACGTACCGAGGAGACTTCCGGGTTGGTCACGACGATCGCTTCGTCAGCGAAGTACATGGCCAGGTGCGCGCCTTTCTCGATGCCTGCCGGGGAGTCGCAGACGACGAACTCGAATTGCTCCTTGAGCTCCATCAGGACTTTTTCCACGCCTTCGACGGTCAGCGCGTCTTTGTCGCGGGTCTGGCTGGCGGCCAGTACGTAGAGGTTTTCCAGACGCTTGTCTTTGATCAGCGCCTGTTGCAGGTTGGCTTCGCCGTTCACGACGTTGACGAAGTCGTATACCACGCGGCGCTCGCAACCCATGATCAGGTCGAGGTTACGCAAGCCGACGTCGAAGTCGACGATCACTGTTTTGTGGCCGCGCAGCGCGAGACCGGTACCGATAGCGGCGCTGGTGGTGGTCTTACCCACACCACCCTTGCCGGATGTAACCACGAGAATCTTGGCCAAGGTGTTTCACCCCTAAGGAAGAAGGACTGTTCAGCCCCTGAAAAACATCTCTTGAAAACTACTGCAGTCGGACAGCCTTGGCTGGAATTTGGCGTTAAGGCCTTTTTCCTACTTCGTTTGAGCCGTTTTCGCTACGTTTTAGAGATGCTTGGAAAATGCGGCAGTATCCGTTAAAGCCGAATGATGTTCAACACGTCGCCCGACAGGCTGACCTGCACGCCCGAACCCCACATCGGATCGCGACGCAGATCTTCGGAAACCTTGTAATGACCGGCGATGGAGATCAGTTCAGCGCTCAATTGCTGACAGAAAATCCGTGCCTTGGTGTCGCCTTTCACGCCGGCCAGCGCGCGGCCACGCATCGGACCGTATACATGGATGTTGCCATCGGCGAGAAGTTCCGCCCCCGGACTGACCGAGGACACCACCACCAGATCGCCACCCTGGGCGTATATCTGTTGGCCACCACGCACTGGCGTGGTGATGACACGGGTCGGTTTGACTGTCGGCTCAGGCGGCTTTTCCGGCTTCTTTTTGACTTCGGCTTCGGGCATATCCAGCGGCCGTTCACGGGCACCGGACGGCGGCAGCACGGGGATATCGATGGCGATGGCGGCGGCGATGTCTTCGATGCGGCTGGCGCGAATGGCCAGCGTGCGCAGGCCATGCTGACGGCACACGCGCATCAGCCCCGGCAGGTCGATGGCGCCCTGACTCGGCGGCAGTTTGTCCAGCGCCAGAACCAGCGGCGCGTTGCTGAAGAAATTCGGCGCCTGGGCGACTTTCGCGGCCAATTGCCGATCGAGGCTCTCGAGGTCGTTACGGGCCAGTTCCAGCACAGTAATGGCCAGCATGCTGCCCTTGAGCTGGAATACGGGATCTTGGTCTAACGGGTCGGTTTGGCTCATGTCGGCATACAACGGCTTGTCACTAAAAGTGCCGAGACTTATAACGAGAACGCCCGCGAGCCGCAAGCCGGGTCGAACGATGTAGAATGCGCGGCCACTGTATTTACGGAAGCTTTAATGGATCGCCCGCGTTTTCGAAAAGCATTTCTTGCTCCGCGCTTCTGGCCGCTCTGGTGCGGTCTGGGGCTTTTATGGCTGATCGTGCAGTTGCCGTATCCGGCGCTGTTGACCATCGGTCGAGTTTTGGGCGCGTTGATGTATCGCGTGGCCGGCGACCGGCGGGCCATCGCCCGGCGCAATCTTGAACTGTGCTTCCCGGAAAAGTCCGCCGCCGAACGCAAACGCCTGCTCAAGGAAAACTTCGCCTCCACCGGTATCGCCTTTTTTGAGATGGCGATGAGCTGGTGGTGGTCGCGTGAACGTCTGGCGAAACTGGCCCACGTCGAAGGGCTTGAACATTTGCAGAAGGCCCAGCGCGAAGGCAAAGGGGTGATCCTTATGGCCGCGCACTTCACGACTCTGGAAATCGGCGCGGCGCTGCTCGGCCAGCAACACACCATCGACGGCATGTACCGCGAGCACAAAAATCCGTTGTTCGACTACGTTCAGCGTCGTGGCCGTGAGCGGCACAACCTCGATTCGCTGGCGGTGGAGCGCGACGACGTGCGCGGCATGCTCAAGCTGCTGCGCTCGGGCCGGGCGATCTGGTACGCGCCGGATCAGGACTACGGCGCCAAGCAGAGCATCTTCGTGCCGCTGTTCGGCATTCAGGCGGCGACGGTGACTGCGACCACCAAGTTTGCCCGTCTGGGCAAGGCGCTGGTGGTGCCGTTCACTCAGGAGCGTCTGGCGGACGGCAGCGGCTATCGGCTGGTGATCCACCCGCCGCTGGACGACTTCCCCGGCGAAACCGAAGAGGCCGACTGCATCCGCATCAATCAGTGGGTCGAAAGCGCGTTGCGCGCGTGCCCCGAGCAATACCTGTGGGCGCATCGGCGCTTCAAGAGCCGCCCGCCGGGCGAGCCGAAGCTGTACGCCAAACGCGCTTGATCGAACCTTTTCTGTAAGCACCCTGGAGGGTTGCGATGCGCCCAGCTGAACCGGTCACAGGTTTGATTCTTTCCGGCGGCGGGGCGCGAGCTGCGTATCAGGTGGGCGTGCTGGCAGCGATTGCCGAACTGTTGCCGCTGGGCGCAGACAATCCGTTCCCGGTGATCGTCGGCACCTCGGCCGGGGCGATCAACGCAGTCAGCCTCGCCAGCGGCGCCACGGATTTTCGCGCCGCCATCGAACGCCTGACCTTGTTCTGGCAAGGCTTGCGCAGCCATCGTGTGCTGCGCAGTGACTGGCCCGGGGTGATCCGCCAGGCCAGCCGCTTTGTCAGCCACAGCCTGCTCGGCCTCGGCCGGCAAATGCCGGTTGCGCTGCTCAACAGTTCGCCGCTGCGCGAGCTGCTCAATGAAAAACTGCACCTGCCCGGCATCGCCGAATCCATCGCCCGCAAGCAATTGCATGCGGTGGCGGTGACGGCGTTTGGCTACGAATCGGGGCAGGCGGTGACCTTTTATGAAGGTGGCGGCACCATCGATGCATGGCTGCGGCATCGGCGCATCGGTGTGCCGACGTCGTTGTCGGTCGAGCATCTGTTGGCCAGTTCGGCGATCCCGCTGCTGTTCGCGCCGGTGAAACTCGACGATGAGTTTTTCGGCGATGGCGCCGTGCGTCAGTCCGCACCGATCAGCCCGGCCCTGCACCTGGGTGCCAGTCGCGTGCTGGTGATCGGCGTCAGCGGCAACCCGCGCGGGGTCGATCCGCAACAACCGCTGGCGCGCAGCTACACCGGACAACAACCGACGCTGGCGCAGATCGGCGGGCACATGCTCAACAGCACGTTCATTGACAGTCTGGAGAGTGACATCGAGTTGCTGCAGCGCCTCAACCAGTTCAGTCATCTACTGCCGGAAGGCACGCCGACCCGCGAGTTGGGCGTGGCGCCGGTCGAGGTGCTGGTGATTGCGCCGAGCCAGCCGATCGATGAAATCGCCGCACGCCATCGCCAGGAACTGCCGGCGGCGTTGCGGTTGTTCTTGCGTGGGCCGGGGGCGACCAAAACGAGCGGGGCGGGGGTGCTCAGTTATCTGCTGTTCGAGGCAGGGTATTGCAGCGAGTTGATTGAGTTGGGGCGAAGGGATGCACTGGCCAAGCGCGAGGAGCTGTGCCGGTTTTTGCGGATATCCGAGGCGGTTTCAGCCTGACATTTGCGGTGCGGCTATCGCTGGCAAGCCAGCTCCCACAGGGGCATGTGTCGTTCACAATTTTTGAATACACATGGAAACCTGTGGGAGCTGGCTTGCCAGCGAAGGCGTCGGTGAGGACGCCGCTGGATCAGAAGTGGAACTTCACCAGGAAGCTTGTGGTGCTCTGATCGGTCTTGAAGTACTGGCTGTCTTCGATGCCGTACTTGTCCGACCAGTAATCGTATTCAACACCGACATACAATTGCTTCTCGCCGAAATTCAGCGCCTTGCCCAAGTCATATTTGACCTGTGGGTTGAAGTGCAGGTTGGCGTGATAGTCGCCCTTGGAGTTGGAGTCGTTGTCGACCACCCAGTCCATGAAACCGTCGATGAGGATATTCGAGTTGCCCACCGGAATCGTGTAGGACCATACCGGCGTGATCTGCCAGACATTGTCACCGGCGCGCGCGCCCTGGGTGTGACGCTGATAGAAGTTCAGCTGGAAGTAATCGAAGCCCGGAATCGCCAGATCGAAACCTGGGCCGATCAGGTACGACTCGGTATCGCCTTCACCGAACTCGTAGGTCATCGCCAGCAGCACGTCGGTCACCGGGCCGAACGCCAGTTTCTGATCGAAGATCTTGCCGAACGACAGACGCGGACTCAGTTCGCCGTAGTAGGTGTTGGAGCCGACGCCGCCATCTTCCTTGCCGTTGTAGAAGATCTTGTCGATGAACAGGAAGTTATCCCCATATTTCCAGGCATCGGCATGTTCGAAAGTCACGGTCTGCTGAATGCGCGGATTGACCTGGAAGTCCTTGCCATAGAGGTAGGTCAGGCTGTTGTTCTGCCATTGCAGAAGGCCGTCGGCCATGGCCTGCCCCCCGGCCAGCAGCGATCCCGCAAGCATCAGGCTGGTGCACATACGTTTCATTCGGTTGCTCCCAAAGTAGGTGTTCCACGTTTGTTTTTCTAAGATCGGCGCTCTGGTGTGGCGCCTTTTTTCATTGCTGCAAAATTCATCCGATCGGTCAGCTTCAATGCTGTTAGCAAGAGCTGAGCCAAGGCGTTCGAAAAGCCAAAAAACGCCCGCTCGGCTGCTGAAAAAACAGTCGATTGCGCGTGTTTTCGGGTTGCCTCGGTACTGACCGGGGCCGGGATAAGTTGGCTTTTCGGTCAGGAATTAAATTCGGGCTTTTTTTTACACCGAATTCGGAAGGCCGCGGAGAATACTGACTCAACGGCCAGGTCTCAAGTGCCCCGCAACAGAGCACCGACGACAGGCAGGGCGCACGGTTGCGGTTCATCTTAGAAGTGCACCTTGAGCAGCAGGCTCGCGGTGTTTTGATTGGTGTCGAAGTTGGGGGTGTTTTCGACGCCGTACTTGTTCTTCCAGTAGCTGTATTCAGTGCCGACGTACAGCTGCTTCTGGCTCCAGCCCAAAGCTTTGCCGAGGTCGTATTTGATCTGCGGATTGATGTGCAGGTTGGCGTGGTAAGTGCCGCGCGAGTTTTCGTCGTTGTCGACGACCCAATCCAGATAGCCGTCAATCAGCACATCGGAGTTGCCCAGCGGGAAGCTGTAAGACCAGCTCGGCGTGATCTGCCAGACACCGTCGCCGGGGCGCGGGCCTTCGGTCTGGCGGCGATAGAAATTCAGCGTGACGTAGTTGAAACCGGGGACTTTGAGATCGAAGCCGGGGCCGATCAGGTAGGCCTCGCTGTCGCCTTCGCCGTACTCGTAGGTCATCGCCAGCAGCACGTCCTTGATCGGGCCGAACTCGATCTTGCGGTCGAAGATCTTGCCGAACGACAGGCGCGGGCTGAATTCACCGTAGAAGGCGTGCGGGCCTTTGTTGGCGTCTTCCTTGCCGTTGTAGAAGATCTTGTCGACAAACAGAAAGTTGTCGCCGTACTTCCAGCGGTCGGCGTGCTCGAAGGTCACGGTCTGCTGGATGGATGGGTTGATGGCGAAGTTCTTGCCGTACAGATAGCTGAGGCTGTTGGTCTGCCACAGCAGCAGATCGCCGGCCATGGCCTGACTCGCGGCCAGCAGGCCGCCACTCAACATGACGCTGGTTTGCGTGCGGATCATCGGTTGCTCACTCTTGTTTTTATTGTTTGAGACGCAGAGCTGATGCTTCTGTAGGAGTGAGCCTGCTCGCGATGGCGTTCTTTCAGTCAACTCAATTGTTGAATGTCATACCGCTATCGCGAGCAGGCTCACTCCTACATAAAGATCACTGTGTGGCTGTCAGTGCGCATGGCAATCATTGATCGCCGCACGCTCCTTGCCGCCGAGAATGTTGAACAACAGGTTCAGCGTCAGCGCGCTGAGGGTGGCCATGGCGATGCCGCTGTGGGTGATCGGGCTCATCCACAACGGCAGATGGGCGAAGAACTCCGGACGGACCACCGGAATCAGGCCCATGCCGATGCTGACCGCGACCAGCAACTGGTTGCGACGGTCACCGATGTCGGCTTCCTGGAGGATCTTGATCCCGGTCGCGGCGACCATGCCGAACATCGCGATCGCCGCGCCACCGAGTACCGCCGGCGGAATCGACGCCACCAGAAACGCCGCTTTCGGCAGCAGGCTGAGGACGATCAGCAATCCGCCAGCGACGATGGTCACCGAGCGGCAACGCACGCCGGTCATCTGCACCAGGCCGATGTTCTGCGCGAACGAGGAGTGGGTGAAGGTGTTGAAGAACCCGGCGAAGAACGATGCGCCCGCATCACAGAGCAAGCCGCGGCGCAGCATGCGTGGGCAGACTTCCTGGCCGGTGATCTTGCCCAGCGCGAGGAACATCCCGGTCGACTCGACGAAGATGATCACCACCACCAGACACATCGACAGAATCGGCGCGAGTTCGAACTTGGGCATGCCGAAATGCAGCGGGGTGACGAACTGAATCCATGGCGCGCTGGCCATGCCGCTGAGGTCGACCATGCCGATCACGCCGCACAGCACGTAGCCCAGGCACATGCCGATCAGCACGGAAATGTTCACCCAGAAACCGCGCATGAAGCGGTGAACGAGCAGGATGGTTGCCAGCACCAGGGCGGCGATGGCCAGATAAATCGGTGAGCCGAATTGTGCAGCGTCGACACCGCCGCCGGCCCAATTCACGGCAACAGGGAACAACGACAAGCCGATCGAAGTGATGACCGTGCCGGTCACCAGCGGCGGGAAGAAGCGCACGACCTTGGACATGAACGGCGCGATCAGCATGCCGAAAAAACCGGCGGCGATGGTTGCGCCGAAGATCCCTTGCAGACCAATGCCGGGCATGCCCGCCATGGCGACCATGCTGCCGACCGCCGCGAAGCTGGCGCCCATCATCACCGGCATGCGAATGCCCATCGGGCCGATGCCCAGCGATTGGACGATGGTGGCGATACCGGCGACCAGCAGGTCGGCGTTGATCAGGAAGGCGATTTCTTCACGACTCAGGCCAGCGGCCTGTCCGATGATCAGCGGCACCGCGATGGCGCCACCGTACATCAGCAGAACATGTTGCAGACCGACCAGAATCAGTTGCAAAAGGGGCAAACGCTGAATGGCGGGTGCGTCGGGGATGCGCGCTTTGGACAGCTCGGACATGCAACACCTCGGATCTTTTTTATTCTTGTGATTGACAGCTGCCGGGTTGCTTGCAGCTGTTTCTTTGCATCAGGTTGACCGCGTTGTGGCGGCCATTCGCGAGCAGGCTCGCTCCCACAGGATCTCTGTAGGTGTGAGCCTGCTCGCGAAGCTTTTACGGCTTAGTTGGTCTGCGCTCCCTGAGCGATCCATGCACCGATCAGGTCACGTTCCTGCTGGGTCATCTGGGTGATGTTGCCCAGTGGCATGATCTGCGTGGTGATGGCTTGCGCCTGAATGCGCGCCGCGTTCTGGCGGATCTGCTCGGGGGTGTCGAGGATCACACCGGCGGGCGCTGCGCTGAACAACGGGCTGGTCGGCTTCGACGAGTGACAAACCGTGCAACGTTCCTGAATCACGTGGTGCACTTTGTCGAAACCTGGACCGGCATTGGCGGCTTGCGCTGGTGCGGCGGCAGGCTCGGCAGGTTGCGCCGCATCAGCCGGTTTCGCGCCACCCCCCAGCGCCGTTTCCGGCAACGGCTGGTACTCGATTTTCGCCGGTGCCTTGGCCACGTCCGGGGCGTTCGACATCGGCATCGGGCCGGTGACGTAAGCCAGGCAGATCATGCCCACCGCGCCGACCGGCAGGGTCCAGGCGAACTTGTGGCTGTCGTGACGGGTGTTGAAGTAGTGACGCACCAACACCGCCAACACCGCGATCCCGGCCAGGATCAACCAGTTGTACTGGCTGCCATAGGTGCTCGGGAAGTGGTTGCTGATCATGATGAACAGCACCGGCAGGGTGAAATAGTTGTTGTGTCGCGAACGCAGCAGGCCTTTGGCCGGCAGCGCTGGGTCCGGCGTGCGGTTCTCAGCGATGGCTGCAACCAGTGCGCGTTGCGCCGGCATGATGATGCGGAACACGTTGCCGACCATGATGGTGCCGATGATCGCGCCGACGTGCAGGTACGCACCGCGACCGCTGAACACTTTGCTGAAGCCATACGCCGCGCCGATGATCAGCACGAACAGAATCAAGCCCAGCAGGGCAGGGCGTTTGCCCAGCGCCGAGTCGCAGAGGAAGGAGTAGATGAACCAGCCGACGAACAGCGAGCCGAGACCGATGGCCACGCCTTCCGGACCACTCAGGGTGCTGCCCGGTGCGAGCAGATAGAGGGTCGGATTGGAGTAGAACACCACGCATAGCAGCGCGATCCCCGACATCCAGGTGAAGTAGGCTTCCCACTTGAACCAGTGCAGATTGTCCGGCATGGACGGTGGGGCCAGTTTGTATTTTTCCAGGTGGTAGATGCCGCCGCCGTGGATCGCCCACAGATCACCGGCCAGACCGGTTTTCGGGTTGACGCGGTTGAGGTTGTTCTCCAGCCAGACGAAGTAGAACGACGCGCCGATCCAGGCCACGCCAGTGATCATGTGAACCCAGCGCACGCTCAGGTTCAGCCATTCCAACAGATGTGCTTCCACAGTCTTTACCTCTCGCCTGTCACTCTTGTTGTCGAGTGATCAGACCTTCTCTTATTGGTGGGGGGCGAGGATCAAACGCTCATCCTCTTTGAAAAAATGCTCATCGCAGTTATTGCCTGTGCCACTGCGATCAACCACCAGGAAGTCATCCCGCTTTTCGATCGTCAGCACCGGGTGGTGCCAGACGCCGCGATGGTAATTGATGCCCTGCCTGCCGTTGGTGACGAAGGCGCGGACCAAGCCTGATACAGGTTCATCGCCAAGTGGCGCGACCACGATCAGAAAGGGGTTGCCGAGCAGCGGAATGAAAGCCTGGCTGCCCAGCGGATGGCGTTCCAGCATGCAAACGGTCAGCGGCATGTCCTGCGCGTCGGCGCGGAAAATGCTGATGATCGCGTTGTCCTCAGGCTGTGCGGTTTCGACCGTCGCCAGTTTGTGGAAGCGCATGGTCGAACCGTTGTTGATCATGAAGTGATCGCTGCCGTCGGTTTCGATCACGTCACCGAAAGGGGCGAAGGCTTCTTTGGTCAGCGGTTCAATCGTCAGTGTGCGCATGCTGTTCTTCTTTTTCGTTGAGAGATCGTTCCCACGCTCTGCGTGGGAATGCAGCCCGTGACGCTCCGCGTCACATCCAAAGCGGACGCAGAGCGTCCAGTGATGCATTCCCACGCGGAGCGTGGGAACGATCAGTGCGGTGTTATTTAGCGACCTTGCCCAGTACACGCAGGCGACTCACACCACCATCCGGGAACACGTTCAGGCGGATGTGGGTGATCGGGCCCAGTGCCTTGATCTGCTCGACGAAGGTGTGTTCGGCGTGCATTTCCAGCTTCTGGCTTGGCAGCAGTTCGCGCCAGAACAGCGACTGGGTTTCGATCTGGCTGTCGGTGCCGCCCTTGACGAACGCGCCCTGGATCGAGCAGGTGTCCGGGTAGTTGCCCTTGAAGTGCAGGGTGTCGACAACGATTTTCTCGATCTCACCCGGATGGCCCAGCGCGACGATGACCCAGTCATTGCCCGGCGTGCGACGACGTGCGGTTTCCCAGCCGTCGCCCATGTTGATGCCACGGCCCGGGTTGAGGATGTTGCTCATGCGCCCGAAGTGTTCGTCGGAGCAGGCGAGGGCGCGGCCACCGTTGAGGGCTGCAGCCAGGTCGACTTGCTCGTTGTCACCAACCGCCGACCAGTCGCGGAACGGAACGCCGTACACACGCAGACGGGCGACACCGCCGTCCGGGTAGATATTGAAGCGCAGGTGGCTGAAGGCCTGGTCATTGCTGATTTCGTGGTAGTGGTGGCTGTTGCCCTGCAGCTCTACGGCCGACAGCACTTCGGTCCACTGGGTGTTTTCATCCGGCTCGCCCGAGGCCAGGAAGCAGGCTTCCAGCGAGGCCGACGGCGGGTAGTTGCCGGTGAAGAATGAGGTGTCGATGTCGACGCCTTTGATCGAACCCGGCACGCCGAGACGGATCACTGCGCTGTCGAAACCTTCGAAGCGCTTGCGGCGCGACTCCCAGCCGTCCATCCACTTGCCGTTGTCATCGAACACGCCCTCCTTCCATACGGCCGGGGTCGGCTGAAACAGACGATTGGCGTCTGCGAACCAGTCATCGGTGACCGAAATGATCTTGGTGCCCAGACGGGCATCGGCCAGGTTGACGTATTTTTCGAAAGGTACGGCGTAAGCTTTCATTCTTCTTGTCTGCCTTTGAATTAGTGGCTGGGGATGCTTGCAAGGCCCTGGGTACTCTCCGCGTTTGATGTACTCGGGCAATGCTCGCTAAAGGGTCAGTAAACGGAACAGGGCAATCTTGTTGATCTCCGCCAGCGCGCAGTTGAACTCGGCTTCCACCGAATTGTTGATGCGCGTTTCGAACGCCGCGAGGATCTGATGCCGGTTGCTGCCTTTTACCGCCATGATGAAGGGAAACTTGAACTTGGCTTTGTAGGCGTCGTTCAGCTCGGTGAAGCGCTGGAACTCTTCGGCCGTGCATTGGTGAATACCGGCGCCAGCCTGTTCGTTGGTGCTGGCTTCGGTCAATTGGCCCTGGACGGCGGCTTTGCCGGCCAGGTCCGGGTGAGCGTTGATCAGTGCCAGCTGACTGGCGTGATCGGCGCTCAACAGGATGTCGCTCATGCGCTGGTGCAGGGTCTCGATCTCGTCGATCGAGGCGTCCGCACCGAGGTCGTAGGCCTTTTCGGCCACCCATGGCGAGTGTTCGTAGATGTCGGCGAAGGTGTTGACGAAAGCGTCGCGGCTCAGGGTCGACGGTTGCAGGGTTTGAAAGCGGCTCATTGGGCGGCCTCTTGGTACGGGTGGGTTGCGTGCCAGTGGCGCGCGATGTCGACGCGACGGCTGAACCACACCTGTTCATGACTTTTGGCGTATTCGATGAAGCGTTTGAGCGAAGCGAGGCGACCGGGACGGCCGATCAGCCGACAATGCAGACCGATCGAGAGCATTTTCGGCGCTTCGGCACCTTCGGCGTAGAGGACGTCGAACGCGTCTTTGAGGTATTCGAAGAAATCGTCGCCCTTGTTGAACCCCTGCACCTGGGTGAAGCGCATGTCATTGGTGTCGAGGGTGTACGGAATCACCAGATGCGGCTTGCCGGTCGGGTTGTTCGGCTCCCAGTAGGGCAGGTCATCGTCGTAGGTGTCGCAGTCGTAGAGGAAACCGCCTTCTTCCATCACCAGCCGACGGGTGTTCGGCCCGGTGCGGCCGGTGTACCAGCCCAGCGGGCGCTCGCCGGTCAGTTCGGTGAGGATGCGGATCGCTTCGAGCATGTGCTCGCGTTCCTGCGCTTCGTCCATGTACTGATAGTCGATCCAGCGGTAGCCGTGGCTGCAGATTTCATGGCCGGCATCGACCATCGCGCGGATCACGTCCGGGTGGCGCTGAGCGGCCATGGCCACGGCGAAAATGGTCAGCGGAATATCGAATTCCTTGAACAGTTTCAGAATGCGCCAGACGCCGGCACGGCTGCCATACTCGTAAAGCGATTCCATGCTCATGTTGCGCGCGCCTTGCAGCGGCTGCGCGGCGACCATTTCGGAGAGGAACGCTTCGGACTCTTTGTCGCCGTGGAGAATGTTGCGCTCGCCACCTTCTTCGTAATTGAGTACGAAGGACAGGGCGATGCGGGCATTGCCCGGCCAGTGTGGGTGAGGAGGGTTACTGCCGTAACCGATCAGGTCGCGTGGGTAGTCAGCGCTCACTGCAGTCTTCCTTCTTATACGTTGACAGAGGGTGTGGCGGCCTGGCGGTGAGGGAACAGGCTGGCGTCACAGCGATGAGCTGATTGTATACAACTTTATTTACATTTTGTAAGCCCGAATTTTCGCATTTTTCGCCGACTGTCATCTTTTCCTGATATTGGCGTGAGCCTGCAAGAAACCTGCCTGACCCGTCAGCTATTGAACGGAAGGGGCAATGAATAGGCGTATCGCCGTTCAATCAGGAGGAAACCCCCGAATGGCGGGGGTGAGGTGAAAAATGTCGTTTTTATTGTGTACAATTTTTTTGAAAAGTGTCTTAATCAGTCGCACGCCGCAGCGTTTCGTGCCCCGAATCGGTGCGGTCTCCTTTCCAACTGACTTCGGGAGGCGCGAAGTCTGACTGCTCCACGCAGGCAGGCGCGCAGAATCAATGGGACGTTTGACTACTCACGTTTTGGACGCTGCACACGGTTGCCCGGGCAGTTCGATCAAGGTCGAGCTGTACCGCGTTGAGGGTTCGCAACTGGAATTGGTCGCCAGTGCGATTACCAACAGCGACGGCCGGGTCGATGCACCGCTGTTGCAGGGCGATGATTATCGCACCGGGGTTTATCAGGTTCAGTTCCATGCAGGCGATTACTACCGCGCCCGCGGTGTCCAGTTGCCGGAGCCGGCGTTTCTGGACGTGGTCGTGCTGCGCTTCGGTATTTCTGCCGAGCAGGACCACTACCACGTGCCGTTGCTGATTTCGCCTTACAGCTATTCCACGTATCGGGGCAGTTGATCCCCCAAGCGGCTGCCCCTGCCGGGAAGCGACTGCGCATATAGCTTCTTTGGTCTTTCGCCCGCTCACACTGCGGGCTTTTTTTCGTCTGGCGGCCCCTTCAACGTTCCCTGACAACAAATAACGTCGTCTGCCCCAGCGCGTCCGTTTGCACACCACCACGCAAACAGACAACGTCGCTGGCCTCTGTATGTGTGCGCTCCGACTCGCCTTTTGTCGGCACACGCCCGGCATCTTCGCGTGCGTTCAGCGGATAAATCGTCAAGGCAAATAGCTGATCGATGCCGTCGCGATGAAAGCGCAATTCACGCCTCGATTCCCCCGCAGCGGCGCGTTCGATGACATAGCCTTCATCGGCCAGCACCTCGCTGAAAAGTCTTTGCAAGCGGTCCGTCGAAGGCTGGCTGGCGAAGCGGTTCCAGTGTTGGGCGAAGCGTCCGGGATCAAAGTCCAGGCGCGGTAAACCATAGCCTGGCGTCGAGGCGAGCGGGGTGCGTAGCATCAGCAGCGGGTCGGCCAGTTCCCCTTGAGGCGCTTTGTGCAGATCCCGGTGGGTCCAATAGCGCAGGACCCGGTTCAGCACAGCCAACCCTGCACCAGTAATGACTTCGGAGTGACTGGCTTGATTGAACATGGCCCGGGCCAGCGCGCTGACGGAGCGGTCCGCAAGAGATCGGAATGTGGTGGCGATGTATTGAGTGATCGGCATGGCAAAGGGAACGGGATCGTCCAGCACCGTCCACTGGTTGTTGCGGTTGACGACGAACTTGGGCTGCAGTGACGGGTGATCGCGCAGCATGGATTCGAAGGCGTCGTACAGGGCGGGGGAAAACAGCGGGTGTTGCAGGTACGCCAGTGATGGCTGGGCATTCAGGTTCTGCTGGACGATCGGGTAGTACTGGCCGTCTATTGCAATGTGCTGCCCCAGCAGTGGGCGACTGCTGCGTCCCCAGTTTCGCCAGAGTCCGAAACGCAGATTCGTCGCTTCGGGATTGGCCGACAGCAGGCTGGCCGCCAGTGCTGCGCCGGAATCGGTGGGTGGCGGGGCAGGCTCATGGCGCGTGACTTTGCGCTGCCACAGTCTTGTCCCTGGAATCGGTTCGAACAGCAGAGCGAAATCAGTGCGGCGCGTCGCCGAGCTTTGCTGATAGTCGCCGGCGCTGTTCTTGCGCACCATGACCGTTCCTTGCGCCGTATCGACGTATGTCTTGCGGTGCTTGTCATAGCGGATGCCGTCGAGGTTATCCAGAGGCGATGAGAGGCGGGCGGCGTCAGCGGCTGCCAGATAAATCGGCTGATCGGCCTCTGCGTACTGCTCTTCGCGCTGTGAATCTTGCGTCAACCAGTCCGGTATTTCGACGTTCCACAACGGTTGCCGTTCTGCCTTGATCAGCACGGACGCTGGCAGCGTAGATGCGTCTGGTCCGCCAGCAGAATCAGCCTGTTCGTTTGCGTGGTGGCTGTTTTGCAGATCGATACGAGGCCGTTCCGGTGCGTCATTTATCGGGTGCAGGGGTATCGGCGGCGTATCGGCAGGAACGACTCCCGCGCCGCGCTTGGGTGGTTTGACCATTGGTTTCAACCCTCACGCACGATGAAAAGCGTCTGGGTGTCGGCGGACAGCCGTTGCACGCCACCCACCAGATGGGCGACCTCAACCTGACTCAGGTATTGATCAAGATCGCGTTTGTTCTCTGCGCCAAGCCCTGCGAGAAAATAGGGATCGGCGAAATTGGAGCCGGGGGCGGTATAGCGAGGTACCTGGTCGCCACTGACCAGCGGCAGTTTCAATATGAATAACCCGGCGATATCAGGGCGGTGAAATATGAGAGCGTTTTCCACAAGCAGATTGGTCGGGGGCGCGAAAATGTAACCGTCGTCTTGCAGCAGGTTGAGGAACATCGCACGCAGATTGAGTGCGCTGGGCTGCGCGGTATACGCGGCCCATTGCGCAGGGAATTTGCTCGGGTCGAAGTCCAGACGCTGTAGCAGAGTGGAGTTGTAGTCAGGCAGGGCAAGCAATCCTGCGCCTGGAGTGCTGCCGGGTGGCGTCGACAGTTTCGGTAGCATCAGCAACGGTTCGGCAAGGCCGAATCCCGGTGCCACGTTATTCACCCTGTCGAGCCAATGGCGATACGTCAATGACACCACGGAAAGCCCGTCGCCGTTTATGCCCGTGGGCAGAGAGGCGCGATCGAACACGGCTCGGGCGAGGTTGCTGCTCGAACGTTGCGACAGGTGTCTGAATGCCGTGGCGACGTATTGGCTGGGGGACATTTCAAAGGGTGGATAGCCATCCAGAACCTGCCAGTGGCCGTCGCGTTTGCGCGCCCACATCGGCTGGCGCGACGGTTCATCGCGCAGCATGTTTTCGAAGGCATCGAACCTCTGCGGGGTAAAACCCGGGTGCTGCACATACACCAGGCCGCTTTCAATGCCCAGATGTTGTGCAAGGATCGCGTAGTGCAGCCCGTCTATTTCGATCGAATCGCCTGATTCGGGTCGGGTCGACCTGCCCCAGTTTTGCCAAGGGCCGGCGGAAAGATCCAAAGCCTCAGTTTGGCGCGATACAAGATTGTCGATCAGCGTGCGGGTATCGCTCGGGGCAGGCGATCGTTGTGTCGCGGGCGCGGATTGAACAAGACTGATCGGCGATACCGAGGCCGTTTCACGCCAGAGTGTCGAGCCAGGAATCTGCTCGACCTTTTTTCCGGTCGGCGTCGATTCGCCGGCATGGGTCTGGCGCCAGCCATCGGCGGCATGGCCGACCATGACGATGCCTTCTTGTAGCTCGACATAGGTTTTGTTGCGCTTGTCGTACAGAAAACCCTCTTCGCTGTTGCGTTTGCGCGTCAGTTGCGTGGCGAATTCCGGGTTGATAAAAACCGTCTCCGACGAACCTTCGCTGGTGGAGGGGCTGCCCGATGTCGGCGGCTCGGTGCCAAGAGCATGCTGTTGTACTGAATCGCCGGCGCGGGTCATGCTCACTGCAGTGTCAGAAGCTGGAGGCTCACTGATGGTGACTATGGGACGCGTCGCACGGGTGTCCGGGAAAGGGCTTGCGGTGATTACGCTCGCGGCGGATTGCCCGCTGTCGCCTGCTGAGGTTCCTTGTACAGCAGGCGAAGGATGGGTCGACGTAGTCGGCGTTTGCGTTGAAGACGGGCGAGGGATTTTCTTGGGGGGCTTGGCCATAAAACTGCTCCGATGAACTGCCGATCAGGGTGGGCCGGACAAGCGGGGGCGGGTTCGTGCCTGCCCGATGCCCTGGCCTGAAAGCGTTATGGTCGGCAAAGGGCAGGCGAGGCGTGCGGTACATAGGTATTGCGCTGAGCAGGCGTGTTGCCGCGTGTTGCGCGGCGTAAACGATCCGCCGCCAACACCCGCCATCCAGGGCGAGTGTTGGTAAGGCAACTCAGCGCTCCCGGATGATGAACACCGAGTCTGGATTCGATTCGACCTTCAATACGCCACCGATCAGCCAGATCACTTTGCCTTGCGTGGCTGCGGTGGTCAGCTCACGAAACGCCTCGCTGCCGATTTTGCTCGGCAGGCTCGGGTCTGCCAGTTCATTGCCGGGCCTATGGGACAAGCCAACCTGGGCAACCGAGCCGAGCTTCAAGAAGTACACCGGGTCATGGCCTTCGCGCTTGAACACCAACGTCGGCTGGCGGTGTTCGTACGTCAGAGGAAAGACGTCATAACCGCAGCGAATCAACAGCGCACCGAGCAGGCGCCTGAGGTTCAGATCGGTGGGCCAGGTTTTGTAGTGATTCCATTCGATGGGAAAGCGTTGTGGATCAAAGGTCAGCCGTTGCAGGTCGCTGTCCGATTGCGAAGGCATGGGGATGAGTTTCTTGCCGCCGACATCGATCGAGGGCGCGATCGCCAGCATATTCAGCGGGTCGGCATAGGCCGGTGCGCTGGGAAACGGCTTCTGCTTCCATTGGTGCAGGACCGCCTGGATATTGACCAGACCGGTGCCGGTGATGACGGCGGAATTGTCGGCGAGTTCGAACAGCCTTTTGCCCACCGCCCATGCCGTGGCTGCGGAAAAATCGGGGAAGGTGTTGGCCACCGATTGCGATATGGGCTCTTCGAAAAAGCGTTTGCCGGGGTGGATCTCACCGGGATCGTTACCTATGCGAAACGTGGCGACCGGTTGCAGTGACGGCGCGGAGCGCAGCATCTGTTCGAACCCCTCGAAGCGAGCCGGGGCAAAGTCCGGGTGCTGCACGAAATAGACTTTCGGAGTGCGATTGGAGCCAACCGGCACGATCGGGTAATGCAGCCACCCCAGTTGGATCGACTCCACAACGGGAGGCTTGTTCAAGTGCCCCCAGGGTAACCAGAAAAACGGCGTCTGATCATTCGGCAAACTGGCGGCGGGCGGTGGAGTTGTGACTGTCTGCTCGCTAGCATCGAGGCGCACGCGTTTGTTGCTCTCGACAGTCGGCTCGGCGATACGACGAGGCACGCCAGTTGAAATTCCAGCCTGAACCTGTGTGGTTTTTCGTCGCCAGAGCAGGCTGTCGGGGATCTGCTCAAAGACGATGTCGGGGGCGCTTCGCGTGGTCGCCGAGACATGCAGGTACTCGCCTTGCGGATTCTTGCGAACCATCACCGTGCCTTCTGCCGTGTCAACGAAGGCTTGCTTGAGCTTGTTGTAACGGATGCCTGCGCTCGACATGTCCGCTCGGGTCAGGGTGTTTGCATCTTCAGGCGAAAGGTAGGCGGGAAGCGGGGTATCGGTGGCTGTGGTTCGCGTCTGGCTGGATGCCCGGCCGGGGCGCTGAAGTTGCCAACTGGCGTGCCCTTCAGGCTTCGTCAGAAACGGGCCGGCGACACCGGGTGCGAAAGTCATCGGCATGTAATAGCGGCCTTGCGCATCCTCTTCGACAAGAAAGCGTCCTTCGCTGCCGAGTTGCGCGTAAGTGCGTTGATCCGGTCCGGTGAACAGTCCGCTGTTTTCTCCGATCGGGGTCAGCTCGCTCAGGCGATTGTCAGGCCAGGCGACGGCATGGCGTGGGGCACTGACCGATTGGGTGGCTGGTCCCGGCATCGTGCTGACGGTGATCACCGCAGGGGCGATGTTTGCCGTACTCGACGAGCCGCTGGTCGAGTCGACGCCGGATAACGGTGTGTCAGGCAGACTGACGTTGCTGCGAGTACCTGAGCCTGACTGAACTGGTCGGGTGGTAACGGTGGTGTCGGCTGCTGTGGTCGCAGGAATCTTTTTCGGTGGTTTGGCCATGGGCAATTTACTCATTCGGTTTTGATATCGAGTGCTGTCAGCGCGCTCGCCGTATCGTTCAGGCGCACGCGCAGGCGTCCCGCAAAAGTCTGGTCCGGAACAGGATCTGGAGGTTGGGTCGTTGCTGTTGCGCGGACGTTGTCAGTGCTGAGTAGCGGTCGCCCGCGTCATGCCGGTGGGACATCGAGCGCAGGCGGATTGAAAATGTGCGCATCCTGATGGCTGCACCGATTGATGACTTTCAACTTCGAATATTCGACGCGGGATTTGTCGCTGCGCAGGATCCAGCCGTGGGCGGCAAAGCTGTAGCTGAACGCACCGGGCCAGTTGTCGGCAAAGAGGATGTTGCGCACTTTGACTTGTTGATTCGCCATCGACGCGAAGGCATCGGGGAGGGCTTTCGCCGGGTCGGGTTCTTCAAAGAACCGCGCATCGAGGCCATCCCGGTAAACCCGGTCGAAAGAAAGATCCACCACATGGACGATGCCTTTTTCCGTGATGACGCGGATCTGGTCGATCAGGTCTTCACTTTCATAAACTGGCAAGTGCACCGTGCAGGTACCGATCTGCAATTGGTTGTTTTGCAGTTTGACCTCAACCTTCCCCAGCGCTGTCGCGTCGAGCTCCCAGGTGGATGAGTAAGGCAGCCTGACCACCGCGTTGGCCAGTGCGCCCGGGGTTGTCAGCCTGATGGTCCGGTCGGCGACAAGATGAATCAGGTAGGTGCCACCTTCACCCTCCAGTGTTTCCAGTGCTGTCTGATTGGCGCCGGGCGCAATGACGGCGCATACGTTTTTTGCACTGAGCTTCCACGCTTCGTTCGTTGGTAACTCATAAGTGAACTGCCGCGCACGAAACTCAAGGGGCAACTTCAGCGCCGTCGTCCAGCACCTGAAGGCATTGATCTGGTAGTTGTCGTCGGCCGGGGCGGCGTCGGTTTCTGCCGTAAGCTGCGCATTCAGTGCAACGCCGTCGTTGAATATCAGCAGGTACTGGTGACTGGGGCGGGCAGCCATGGTGCGCAGGATCTTCACCATGTTGCGGGGGGCTGAGCCGCCTCGCGCCCAGGCAAAATGTTTCAACGTCAGGGTTTTATCGCCGAAGTGGTAGGTCAGGTCGCAGCCGGCCAGCAGGTCGCTGCTTTTCGCCGATTCCGTGGCGCGGAAGTGAGCTTCGACTTTGCTCAATTCGGTGCTGGCGTAATCCAGGTGGATACAGGTAATGACGTCGGGTCGTTCGGCTGAATAGAACGTAGTGCTTTGCCCGGTGCGCGGCAGAAAATAACGCGCTTCATGCTGATGCAGGATCCAGCATTCAGGGTTGTAATGGATGACGGGTTTTGGAGGCTTGCCGTGTTTCAGGATGACCACTTCGATATCGACCGTCTCGCCGTTTTCGATGGTTTCCGGCAGGTCCGGTCGCAACACATAGCCGTCCTTGGTCAGGAAGGTCAGTTTGTTGTTTCTCAAACGGCGCTGTTTGTTGATCGTTTCATAGACCTCATGAATGAAGACCACGCATTTGGGCCTGTCGAAAAACTCGAATCCGGACGTAATGACCAGCGAGTTCTTTTCAATGACCCAGCTTTCGATCAAGCTGACGCGCCAGGCAAATTCAATGCTGCTTTCCTGCTTGCCGTCTTCGATGATGCAGAACCGACCCTCCTGATGAGCGATGAAATACTCATCGATACCTTCTTCACCCGAGGCGATCGCGCCTTTGTGCAGCAACCGTATCTGGTCGTTGCCGGCTCCCGCTTTTATCGTGTCGCGGCCGCGGGATTTGATGATGTTACGTTGCTCGGTGCCGGTGACCACGCTTGCCGCACTGTTCACCGTTTCCACATTCTCGATGCTTTCCAGCAGACTTTGGAATGTAAAGTCGGCCCCGTCGTCGGTATTGGAATTGGGCTTCCTCACTTGCAGCGTACCGGCCTGCAGGTCGACGTCATGGCCCTGTTTCGTGAACTTGAAGCCATCCAGAACCAGGGTGTCGTTACCTGCGCCGCCCCTCAACTTCGAATACGTCGATCCCTCGGTTTTTTTCGAGATGGAATCGGCGGCCGACTGGAATACGAAACGGTCGTCCTTTTCGCCACCGGTCAGATCTTTAGCCCCTGATCCGTACTGGAAAATGTTCGATTTCTTTTCCACACCCTTGATCGAATCGCGACCATCGCCGAGCAGCCATAAAATACTCTTGTCGTCGCCGGCGATTCCCAGCACCGCGCCGGGGGTGTCTTTGGTGACGCCTTCGCGGGCATCGATGGTGTCATCGCCACCACGGATCACCGGGACGTTTTCGGTTTCCCAGGCATCGATCTTCGTCCACCAATTGCGTTTCCACACTTGTCTGCTGACCAGATCGACTTCGAACGCGCCATTGACCACCGCTTCGGTGGAATCCTTCAGATCGACATCCAGCAATCGGCGGGCATTGCGCTTGAGTTGTTCGGTGTGCTGAATCAGGGTTCTGGCCCGGCTGTAGCGATCCTTGACGCCTTGCTCGACGTCCATCATGCAGAACGAGAAAAAGCCCGAGCGCCAGCGTTCGCCGACGGTGAGTTCGATGTAATCATCGATGTCGTCGACAATGCGTACCGCGCCATAGATCTGCGATCCGATGGCCAGCATCGCGCCGGCCAGCAGGCCTGCCGGCCCCACGAACGACAATCCCGCCAGTGCAGCGCTACCGAGAATGATGGTCATGGCGGCGCTGGTAATGCTCAAGCCGGCGCTGACGTAATGGTCGATGGCCTCTTTGCCGGTTGCATGGCTCGCGGCATTCAGCGAGCGGACGGCGGTGTACACATCGAATGGTAGTGTCAGCGCTCCGCCAATCAGTCCACCGGATCGACCGAGCCGCACCGCAAACCTGGTTTTGGCGAAATCCTTGAAAGCGCTTTGTCCGGCCGTCAGCATCTCGGCGGCGATTTTGCTGACCCCGATGTCGATGGCGATAGAGCCGAGTTCCGAGGCAATCCCTACGCTGTTGATCACGACTTCAGCGTTATCACCGGCCTTGACGGCCTGAACCACGCCACGCAAACCCATGAATATGCCGAACGCCTGAAGCCCTACGCTCGAGCCGACGGTCAGGTGCGTCTTGGCCGTGGCAACCCAGCGCCGAGTGTTTTGCGGTAACTGACTGTGCTGCAGATCGAGTTTCTGTGCCGAGCCGAGGAGTTTCTTGATCTTGCTGCGGTAACCCGATGAATCGACGTCGTCTTGCGGGTTATCGCTGATCAGCGGCGGGGCGGTCAGCGGGCGGCGGCTGGCCATGTCGAAAAGCAAGGTCGGCAGCAGGTAGGCGTTGCTGCCGCTCGATGACTTCATGTGCCGTTCGATAGCGCTGGCGCTGAACTGTATCGAATTGATGAATGAGCGCTGAGGCGTGCGGAAGAAGGTGTTTTTGCTGGTTATAGGTTGGCCGTCGATTGTCGCTCCCAAGGCATCGAGAGAGGCTCGGGTAATCGAGACTTCACCAATATGGAAAGGGCCGAACACCGAGTCGTTGAATTTCAACTGATGAAGTTTGCTTTTATTCGAAGTGGCCGCTGCGTTGTCGCTACTGTCGATGAAATCGACGGTCGAGACGTTATGTTCATTGGTCTCGATCTGCATATCCGTGATGACGACCGGGTCAGTTTGTATCGAGGCTTCGCTTATCAGGGTGGCCATGTGAACGTCCTTGTTCTGGCGGGTTGTCGTAAAAACACGCCGAGATAGTACGAGGAGCGTTCCAGGGATGTATATCAACGGGTTGTTGCGGTGTATTGCGCGGCCTGCAAGAGAGCAGGGCGTTGGGAATTGCCGACAGGCGAGGAGAGCGCCAGCCTGACCTGGAACAGTTCAAGTCAGACTGGCGGGGGGCGCGGTCAACGATCTCATTGGCTGCTGAGCAACGAAGCGGCGCCAGCGCCGCCGAACAGACCCGCACTGATGCGGTTGAACCAGCTCTGGCCCTTGCCGCTGCGCAGGTAACGCGCCGCGCCGTGGGCACCGAGGCCATAGGCCAGTTTGCACAGCAGGTCCAGCACGGTCCAGGTGGCGATCATCACCAGCAGTTGCGGCAGAAACGGTTGCTCGGCATTGAGAAACTGCGGCAGGAACGCGGCGAAGAACAGGATGTCTTTCGGGTTGCTCGCGCCCAGCACGAAGGCGCGGGTGAACAGTGCGCGAAAACGCGGCACCGGTGCGGCTTGCGGGACGTCGGCACCGACCGACGGCTGGCGCGACTGTTGCCAGCTCTGCCAGGCGAGGTAGAACAGATACAGCGCGCCGACGATTTTCAGCGCGCTGAACAATTGCTCGGAAGCGAGCAACAATGCGCCCAGCCCCAACGCCGATGCGCTGAGCAGACAGATCGATGCCGTCACACCGCCGAGAAACGCCGGGTATGAACGGCGCAATCCGTAGTTCAGGCTGTTACTGATCATCAGCAACGACAGCGGCCCCGGAATGAGGATTACCACCAATGCCGCGCCGCTGAACAGCAGCCAGGTTTCCAGACTCATCTTGTTGCTCCTTTTTGTTGTGTTCATGAATGTGCAAAAGCCCCACCGGCGAGGGTGGGGCTGTCTGGAAACCGGACCGCGCAGCGCTTAGAGGAAAATGAACTTGGCGATGAAGATCGCGCAGAGCACCCACAGGCTGACGGAGATTTCCTTGTACTTGCCGGTACCGGCCTTCAACGCCACGTAGGTGATGAAGCCCAGTGCGATGCCGTCGGCGACCGAAAAGGTCAGCGGCATCATGATCGCCGTGACGATGGCCGGAATCGCGTCGGTGGCTTCGTCCCATTCGATATGGGCCATGCCGCCCATCATCAGCATCGCGACGTAGATCAGTGCACCGGCGGTGGCATACGCGGGAATCATGCCGGCCAGCGGTGCGAAAAACATTGCAGCTATAAATAGCACACCTACGGTGACGGCGGTAAGACCAGTCCGACCACCCGCGGCCACGCCGGCAGCACTTTCCACGTAGCTGGTGACCGGCGGAACGCCGACCACTGCGCCGAATACGCTGGAGGCGCTGTCGGCTTTCATTGCGCGCGAAAGGTTTTCGATACGACCGTCAGCGTTGACCAGATTGGCGCGCTGGGCGACGCCCATCAGCGTGCCGGCAGTGTCGAACATGTGCACGAACAGGAAGGCGAGAACCACGCTGATCATGCTGACGTTGAACACGCCGGCGACGTTCATGGCCATCCAGGTCGGCTCCAGGCTCGGCGGGGCGGACATGATGCCTTGATAGTGAACGATGCCCAGGCCCCAACCGGCGAGGGTGACGGTGATGATGCTGATGAGAATGGCGCCGAAAACTTTGTGGTAGCTGAGAATCGCAATCATCAGAAAGCAGATCGCAGCGAGCAGCGGGCCGGGGTCGCGCAGCGAGCCAAGTTTAATCAGGGTCGCCGGACTATCGACGACGATGCCAGCGGTTTTCAGACCGATCAGGCCGAGAAACAGGCCGACGCCGGCGCCCATCGCAAAGCGCAGGCTGACCGGGATGCTGTTGAGCAGCCATTCGCGGATGCGCGAGAACGTCAGGATCATGAACAGCACACCGGAAACGAACACCGCGCCCAGTGCGGTTTCCCAGTTGTAGCCCATGGTCCCGACGACGGTGTAGGTGAAGAATGCGTTGAGGCCCATGCCGGGCGCCAGACCCACCGGCCAGTTCGCATAGAGGCCCATCAACAGGCAGCCCAGCGCGGCGGCGATACAGGTGGCGACGAAGGCTGCACCGTGATCGATCCCGGCATCGGCCATGATGTTCGGGTTGACGAAAATGATGTAAGCCATGGTGATGAAGGTTGTCAGACCGGCAATCAGCTCGGTCTTCACCGTGGTGCCATGCAAGCTGAGTTTAAACAGACGCTCCAGCAGGCCAGTGCGTAAGGGCGGCGAGAGATCCAGCGGCGATGCTTCGGATTTGCGGCTTTCCACAGCGAGTACTCCTCAAGAGTTTTATTGTTATTTCCAGGGCCGGACCCATGAGGGGTGGCAGCGGCCCTTTGAGGCATACGCGAATTTGTTGACCATGCGGTCAGGAACTCGCACGCTGTGGATTATGCTTTTGTGTACAAATAAAGCAAATATTGTTTTTGGTTTTGTCTTCAGTTCTTCCATTGATAGCGATATATGGCCCGCACAGGCCAATGTGGGAGCCAGCCTGCTGGCGATGGGGCCGGTACAGTCAATCAACAACTGTCTGGCTTTTGCCCAGCGCCACATTCACCGCCAGCCAGCCATTCACCGCCGCCTCGCCAGCCTCGGCAAACACCCGCTCGAGTAATTTCACCTGCTCGCGGCGCAGCGCCTGCTCGAACTTTGCGCCTTCGGCGGTCAACTCCAGCAGGCGCTTACGCTTGTCGGTCTGCGACGCCACGCTGTCCACCAGATGCATTTCCTGCAACTGGCGCAACGGCATGTTCAGTGCCTGTTTGCTCACGCCGAGCAGCGCGAGCAATTCCTTCACGCTCAGATTCGGGTAACGCGCGACGAAAAACACGATGCGCTGATGTACCCGCGACAGTCCGCGACGCTCGAGCATTTCGTCTGCCTTGGCAGTGAACGCCTGATAGCCGAAGAAAAACGCTTCCATCGCGTGTTGTTGGCTGGTCGGGTTTTTAAGGTCAAGCATGTTGACGTACTCGCTCACGTTGGCGTAATTTCAGTCAAGCAGTTTGACTCATTTTCCTCACACCTCGCTACCGGTGACTTCCATGGCTTTTTCCGAACGTGTCACGCGCCTTAAAAGTTCTTTGATCCGCGAAATCCTTGCTGCCGCCCAGCGTCCTGAGGTGATGTCGTTTGCCGGTGGCTTGCCCGCCGAGGCCATGCTGCCGAAAGTCGAGTGGGCCGACATGCCGCTGTCGCTCGGCCAGTACGGCATGAGCGAAGGCGAACCGGCCTTGCGTGAAGCCTTGGCGGCGCAGGCGAGGGCGCTCGGACTTGAATGCCAGGCCAGTCAGGTGCTGGTGGTCAGCGGTTCGCAGCAAACCCTCGATCTGGCGGCGAAGCTGTACATCGACAAGGGCACGGAAATCTTGCTGGAAGCGCCGACCTATCTCGCCGCGCTGCAGATTTTCCAGCTGTTCGGCGCCGATTGCCTGACCGTCGCGCAAGAGGCCGACGGCCCGAATCTGGCGCAATTGCGCCAGCGCCTGGAACAGCATCGTCCCGCATTCATCTACCTGATCCCGACCTTCCAGAACCCGTCCGCCGTACGCTACAGCGAAGCCAAGCGCGCCGCCGTCGCCGCGCTGCTCGATGAATTCGGCGTGGCGCTGATCGAAGACGAACCCTACCGCGAACTGACGTTCGACGGCGCCAGCGCCAGACCGATCGCCGGCCGCTTGCTCAGCGCCAGTTGGATCTACACCGGCACTGTGTCGAAAACCCTGCTGCCGGGATTGCGCGTCGGCTATCTGATCGCCAGCCCAGACCTGTTTCCGCATCTGCTGAAACTCAAGCAATCGGCCGATCTGCACACCAACCGCATCGGCCAGTGGCAGGCGTTGCAGTGGATTGGCAGCGATAAGTACCAGCAGCATTTAAGCGAGCTGCGCGGGTTCTACCGCCAGCGGCGTGATGCGTTTCAAGCGGCGCTGGAGAAGCATTTTGCCGATCTGGCCGAATGGGAGATGCCGCAGGGCGGGCTGTTTTTCTGGCTGACACTCAAGCAGCCGCTGGACACGCGAACGTTGCTCAACGATGCCTTGGCCAATGATGTGGCGTTCATGCCCGGTGAGCCGTTTTTCCCTGATCCGGATAAGAACCTTGGGCATCTGCGCCTGAACTTCAGCCACATCGACCCGGCGCGGCTGGATGAAGGGCTCAAGAGATTGGCGGCGGAGGTGCGCAAGGTACAGCTCGATAAAGTTGCGTGAAAAAAAACCGGCTCGAGGGCCGGTTTGTTTTGTCCAGATTTGCAGTGATGCAGCAGGCCCCATCGCTAGCAGGCTAGCTCCCACATTGATTTGTGGTGTTTACAAAACCTGTGGGAGCTAGCCCTGCTAGCGATAAGGCCAGCACAAACACCGCCGGAATATCAGACCGCGGCAAACCGCTTGTCCAGATAATCAATAATCACCTTGGACTCATACATCCAGGTCGTCTGGCCATTCTCTTCGATGCGCAGGCAAGGCACCTTGATGCGGCCGCCCTGTTCCAGCAGGGTCTGGCGGTCCTGTTCGTTGTTCTTCGCATCTTTCAGCGCCACCGGCACATTCAGACGACGCAGGGTGCGGCGGGTCTTCACACAAAACGGGCAGGCATGGAACTGATACAGGGTCAGGTCCTTGGCGGCGGCGTCGACTTGCGCCTGAGCTGCGGCGGGGCGCTGTTTTTTGCCCGGGCGGGTGATGAAGTCGGCGAAGATAACCAGTTGGCCGAGGCCGACACGAAGCGCTTTGACGAACACGTTGAAAGCCTCACGGTGCGAATTGAGAAAGGCGCGCAGCTTACCCGATTTTTCGCGGACGAAAAAAAACCGGCGATGAAAGCCGGTTTTTTCTGCGACGGCGAATTACTTGATGAGGCTGAGGAATTCGCTGCGGGTCGCGGCGTTTTCGCGGAATTCACCGAGCATCACCGAGGTGATCATCGACGAGTTCTGCTTCTCCACACCGCGCATCATCATGCACATGTGCTTGGCCTCGATCACCACGGCCACACCCAGCGCACCGGTCACCTGCAACACGGCATCGGCGATCTGGCGGCTGAGGTTTTCCTGAATCTGCAGGCGGCGAGCGTACATGTCGACGATCCGCGCAACCTTGGACAGGCCCAGCACTTTGCCGCTCGGGATGTAGGCCACATGCGCCTTGCCGATGAACGGCAGCAGGTGGTGTTCGCACAACGAATACAGCTCGATGTCCTTGACCAGCACCATTTCGCTGTTGTCGGAGCTGAACAGGGCACCGTTGGTGACCTCTTCGAGCGTCTGTTCATAACCGCGGCAGAGGTACTGCATGGCTTTGGCGGCACGCTTTGGCGTGTCGAGCAGGCCCTCGCGGGAGACGTCCTCGCCCAGTTGGCCGAGAATCGCGGTGTAATTCTGTTCCAGGGACATGAAACTACCTGTGGGGGGATTTTCGCAAGCGGCAAGGGTACGGCGGCGGACACAACCCTGCAAGTTCGGTGTGACGCGATTATTCGTCGCGGCCTTCCATCATGGTGCGTTTGAGCATCACGTAAACCGCGCCGGCGCCGCCGTGTTTCGCCTGGCAGGAGCAGAAACCGAGTACCTGGGCGTGCTGGCGCAGCCAGGTGTTGACGTGGCTTTTGATCATCGGCCGCTTGCCATCGAGGCGCACAGCCTTGCCGTGGGTGACGCGCACGCAGCGGATTTCAAATTTCGTCGCTTCGGCCAGAAAGGCCCAGAGGGTTTCCCGGGCCTTCTCGACGCTCATGCCATGCAGGTCGAGGCTGCCTTCGAACGGGATCTGGCCGATCTTGAGCTTGCGCATCTGACTTTCCTGCACCCCGTCGCGCGCCCACATCAACTCGTCTTCCGGGCCGACGTCGATCACGAACTGGTCGGACAGGCCGTCAATGATGGTGGCGTTGCTGCGCACGGTAGCGGACTGACGCAATTTGGCGATCTGCGCGCGGTCAGCCTTGGGTTTGCCGGTGTCGGCGCGGTCGTGCTTGATCGGCTTGACGCCTTGGATGGCACTTTTGAACAGGGAAAAATCGTCGTCTTGCATGTCAGCCTCCGCGAAGGGCGGCCAGTTTACCCAAGTCGAAACAAAACGGCCCGGCAAAAAGCCAGGCCGTCGGTCAGTCGTGTTTTTTCATCAGGTGCGGAGACATGTTCAGTTCCCGCGATTGCCGTGCGCGACGGCGGCAGCGGCGCCACAGGGCGACACCGAAATACAGAAACAGCAAGCCGACCGCCAGAATGATTGCCGAGCCCATCGGCGTGGCGTTCAAGTCACCCAGCGCCGGCGGGCGCCCGAGCAGGCTGGCCGCCCCGGCCATCGCCAGCAGCACGCCGAACGTCGCCAGAATGGCAGCGATCGCCGCGCCAAATCGAAAACGCCAGTTGCTTTGGCCTTTGGGCCGCAAGCGGCGTGCGTCAAATCCATCGGATAACTTCATTCCGACCTTC
The DNA here is from genome assembly GCF_051132135.1 of Pseudomonas sp. R1-1. Taxonomy (NCBI): domain Bacteria; kingdom Pseudomonadati; phylum Pseudomonadota; class Gammaproteobacteria; order Pseudomonadales; family Pseudomonadaceae; genus Pseudomonas; species Pseudomonas sp. R1-1. Next base: position 4,276,094 of record NZ_CP071663.1, on the reverse strand, counting down.
CTCAATGGGTATCGGCCCTTCGACCGGGAGTTGACCGGGTTGTTCCTGAGGCTATGGCATTTGCGGCAAATCAGCGGGCTTAATGGATGAGCGGCGCCGCAAGCCGCTCATTCGCGCGGATCAGATCAGGTCTTGCGTCAGGGCGAGGGTGGCGAAGTTGTCCGCCATGATCGCCATTTCCGCTTCCTGGACTTGCTCGGCCTTGAGAACGCCGCCCTTGAATGGCAAGTCGCGGGTGGCACAGGCGTCTTCGACCAGGGTGCAGCGAAAACCCAGATTCTTCGCTGCACGCACCGTGGTGCTGACGCTGGAATGGCTCATGAAACCGCAGACGATCAGGTCCAGCGAACCCAGGTTCTGCAGGCGGTCGAGCAATTCGGTGCCGTGAAACGCGCTCGGCAGCAGTTTGCCGATAATGGTTTCATCGCCTTGCGGCTCCAGGCCCGGGATGAATTCGCCGCGCTCGCCCTGTGGGTCGAACAGGCCGCCGACGGTGCCGAGGTGACGCACGTGCACGATCGGCCGACCGGCGGCACGGGCTGCGGCAACCAGTTGTTTGATGTTCGCGACGGCCGCGTCCATGCCGCTCAGGGCCAGCGGGCCACTGAGATATTCTTTCTGGGCATCGATGATGACCACGGTGGCATGGCTCAGTGTGGCCGCTGCGTAACCGCGACCGCTGAGTTGAAACATCGTTTTTGGAACGGACATTCTGGGGCTCCTTGGGGTGGGGCTTTTGCGACATTGTCCTCTGGCTGAGCGCTTCTGTGAATCGCTACCATCGTAGGCGCCGTCGTTATTGGCCTGCAGCCTTGTCAAGTTACACCTTCTGTTCAATAGCTGATGCAAAAAACAGAAAACTCTACCGTCGCCGCACTGGTTTTCCTGCGTCGCCGTCACGCGTTTTGGCTGTTAGAATCGCCAGTCGTTTTTTCAGGAGTTCTGCCCCGTGATCACTTCCCGACTTCGTACCCTGCGCGACCATATCCGTTGGGCCGTCAGCCGCTTCCATGGGGAGGATCTGTTTTTCGGCCATGGCACCGATAATGCCTGGGACGAAGCCCGGCAACTGGTGCTGGGTGCGCTGCACTTGCCATGGGAAATCGCCGACAGTTACCTCGACTGCGCGCTGGAAGACGACGAACTGGTCAACCTGCAGCGCCTGCTCAAGCGTCGCATCGAAGAACGCATTCCTAGCGCGTACCTGCTGGGCGAAGCGTGGTTCTGCGGCATGTCGTTTATCGTCGACGAACGCGTGTTGATCCCGCGTTCACCGATTGGCGAGTTGATCGAGAACCGCTTTGCCCCGTGGCTCGGCAACGAACCGGCGCGGATTCTCGACCTGTGCACCGGCTCCGGTTGCATCGGTATCGCCTGCGCCTACGAGTTCCAGAACGCCGAAGTAGTGTTGGCGGACCTGTCGTTCGAAGCGCTGGAAGTGGCCAATCAGAATATCGAGCGCCATGGCGTTGATGAACGTGTCTATACCGTGCAGGGCGATGGTTTCGATGGGTTGCCAGGACAGCGTTTCGACCTGATCGTGTCGAACCCGCCTTACGTGGACGCGGAAGATTTCGCCGACATGCCGGACGAATATCAGCATGAGCCTGAGCTGGGCCTGGCCTGTGGCGATGATGGCTTGAACCTGGTGCGGCGCATGCTCGCCGAAGCGGCAGATCACCTGACCGAGAAGGGCTTGCTGATTGTTGAAGTGGGCAACAGCCAGGTGCACGTCGAGGCGTTGTACCCGGAAGTGGATTTTGCCTGGCTCGAATTCGCCCGTGGCGGGCATGGTGTGTTCATGCTGACGGCGGAGCAGTGCCGCGCGCATCAGGCCTTGTTCGCGTCCCGCATCTAAGGTTGTGACTGATCGTTCCCACGCTCCGCGTGGGAACGCCTCAATGGACGCTCTGCGTCCGCTTTTGGGACGCGGAGCGTCCCGGGCTGCATTCCCACGCAGAGCGTGGGAACGATCAATCGCGGGCAAGCCCGCTCCCACAGGTTTTTGTGTGTACCGCAACATTCGGGTACGGCGCATAAGCTGTGGGAGCGTGGCTTGCCCGCGATGGGACCGCCTCGGTCTTGAATCTTTACCGGTGCGTAGCAATCCAGATCAACAACCCCGCCTGAAACACCGCAAACGCCACCAGACAGGTAATGGTGAAACGCAGCCCGGCGTCTTCGCGCTTGAACTTGCTGACCTTTTCTTCCTGTTTTTTCAGTTTCACTTCCTGCTCGGCCAGATTCTGCTCAGCCTGCTGGAGCATCTGCGCCGCTTCAAGAATCTCGACGATCTGCAGCTTTTCGCTGTTCCAGTCGCCGAGCAGATCACCGACCTGCACCGTCTTGATACTGCCCTTGAGATGCTGAGCATCAGCGTAGGCCACATCAAAACCATGGACCCGCAGAAAGTGATCGCGACGCAGGCGCGTGTCTTCGTTCAGCGCGTCTTTGTTGTTCAGGTCCATGCCGTCGACGGTGTAGCCGGGCCAGCGTTTTTTTGCCCAGTTGATGCCTTGCGCGGCGATGAAACGGCCGATGCCGCGGTTCAGCGGTTCGATCTGCAAGCCGCTGTCGGGGCCGAAACGCACACGCTTGGTGGCGTGGTCGGCCCACACGTCGAGGACGTTCTGTTCCTTGCGCACGCGCTGGCCGGGCAGTTTGATCGCCATGCGCATCAGGCTGTGTTCTTTGCTGTGACGCTCGGCGTAGCCGAATTCGACGAAGCGCAGCGGCCGGCCACCAGTGTGGCGATCGGTCTGCAGCGGCGCCAGGCGGAGCATCTTGTGGTGCTCGGCGTGAACATCCGCCCACGGCAGCTCGACCGCTGGCGGCGCGTCTTTTTCAGCGGTGGTGTCGGGTGAAGTCTGGGTATCAGTCATAACGGCGCGATCCTGTCCATGCCCTGCTTGTCACCAGCCGTTGCGCTGGCGACAAAGGCTTATCGGCCGTTTTTTCAAGGACTGGAGGGCTAACAGCGGTTAACGGGTGCGAAGTCCGTCAATAAAACCGAGAATCGCCGAACCAAGCTCGGCAGCCAGCGGCAAATTCGGGTCTTTGTACGAGGCCAACTGCCGTTTCATGTCGTTGTGGACGATGCGCAGCACATGGTTCATGCCTTCAATGACCACCAGTTGCGCATCCGGTTTGGCGGCTTTGAGAAGCTTCGCGTCTTCGGTGCCGACCTGGATGTCATTGCTGCCCTGAACGATCAGCGCCGGCATCTGCAACTGCGCAAAGGCTTTGGCGGGGTCCTGGCGGAACAGCGAAATCAGGTACGGCTGCACGCTCGGGCGGAAAATCACCTGTAACGGCTGCGGTACATTGTCATCGGTGCGGCCGGCCTTGAGGCTGTCGAGCAGCTCATTGCTGCGCAGCATCAGCGGCGGTGGCAGGCTGCGCGCCAGTTGTTCGCGGATCACCTGATCGACCGGTCGCGCGCTGCCGGATAGGGAAATCACCGCCGCCGCATCGAGCTTCGGCGCGGCGAGGCTGGCAATCAGCGCACCTTCGCTGTGACCAAGGACGATCAGCGGGCCGAAACGCGGATCGGCCTTGAGCTTCTGCCCCCACGCCACGGCGTCCGACGCGTAAGCCTCCACCGACAGATTGCGCTCGTCCGGGGTCGCGGCGAGGCTCGCGGCCACTCCGCGTTTGTCGTAACGCACGCTGGCAATATTGTGTTTGGCCAGCACCCAGGCCAACCGCTTGAGACTGTCATTGCGCCCGCCGTCGGGGTTGTTTCCGTCACGATCGGTAGGACCAGAGCCAGAAATGATCAGGACAACCGGTACCGGGCTGTCAGACTTTGGCAACAACAGTGAACCGAAAAGTTCGCCGCTGCCGGTAGTCAAAGTCATCGGGCGTTGCAGGACCGTCGCTTGGGCAAAGCCCGTGAACAGGGTAAGACTCAAGATCAAAACTCGCAGCATCATCACGCCATCATTCGCCAAGGTGCCGGTTGGACTCGCCAACACCGCCAAGGTTCGAGGATGAACTACTCGGTTAGCCTGCGTATACTGGCGCGCATCAAGAATTCGGGTTTGATTTCACGGAGCGTCCTGCATGTCCGGCAATACCTACGGCAAGTTGTTCACTGTCACCACCGCTGGCGAAAGCCATGGTCCGGCGTTGGTCGCCATTGTCGACGGCTGCCCGCCGGGCCTGGAGATTTCCCTGGACGATCTGCAGCGCGACCTCGACCGCCGCAAGCCGGGGACCAGCCGCCACACCACCCAGCGCCAGGAAGCCGATGAGGTCGAAATCCTCTCCGGCGTGTTCGAAGGGCGCACCACCGGTTGCGCGATCGGCCTGTTGATCCGCAATACCGACCAGAAATCCAAGGACTACTCGGCGATCAAGGATCTGTTCCGCCCGGCCCACGCCGACTACACCTACCACCACAAATACGGCGAACGCGATTATCGCGGCGGCGGGCGCAGCTCGGCGCGTGAAACCGCGATGCGCGTAGCGGCGGGCGCGATCGCGAAAAAATACCTGGCCAGCCAAGGCATCGTCATTCGTGGCTACATGAGCCAGCTCGGCCCGATCGAAATCCCGTTCAAGACTTGGGATTCGGTGGAAGAAAACGCCTTTTTCAGCCCCGACCCGGACAAAGTGCCGGAGCTGGAAGCCTACATGGACCAGTTGCGTCGCGATCAGGATTCGGTCGGGGCGAAGATCACCGTGGTCGCCGAAGGCGTCATGCCTGGTCTGGGCGAGCCGATTTTCGACCGTCTCGACGCTGAACTGGCCCACGCACTGATGAGCATCAACGCGGTCAAGGGCGTGGAAATCGGCGCCGGTTTCGCCTCTGTAGCCCAGCGCGGCACCGAGCACCGCGATGAAATGACCCCGGAAGGTTTCCTCAGCAACAACGCCGGCGGCATTCTCGGTGGCATTTCTTCGGGCCAGCCGATCGTCGCCCATCTGGCGTTGAAGCCGACATCGAGCATCACCACCCCGGGCCGTTCGATCGACATTCACGGCACCCCGGTCGACGTGATCACCAAGGGCCGCCACGACCCGTGTGTCGGCATCCGTGCCACGCCGATTGCCGAGGCGATGATGGCCATCGTGCTGATGGATCACCTGCTGCGCCACCGTGGGCAGAACGCCGATGTACGTGTGAGCACGCCGGTGCTGGGCCAGCTCTGATGGCTGCGCTCAAAGCCGTCGCGGCATAACCGGCGTGGCGGCGCTTCCGTACTGGCGGCTGTCCAGTTTCTATCTGTTCTATTTCGCCTTGCTCGGTTCGACAGCGCCGTTTCTGGCGCTGTACTTCGATCATCTCGGCTTCAGCGCGGCGCGTATCGGTGAGCTGGTGGCGATCCCGATGTTGATGCGCTGCGTGGCGCCGAACATCTGGGGCTGGCTCGGCGACTACACCGGCAGGCGTCTGGCCATCGTGCGCTTTGGCGCGGTGTGCACGCTGCTGACCTTTTCGCTGATTTTCATCGGCAAGAGCTACGCGTGGCTGGCGATGGTCATGGCCCTGCATGCGTTTTTCTGGCACGCGGTGCTGCCACAGTTCGAAGTCATCACCCTGGCGCACTTGCAGGGCCAGACTTCGCGTTACAGCCAGATCCGCCTGTGGGGCTCGATCGGTTTCATCATCACCGTGGTCGCGCTGGGCCGGCTGTTCGAATGGCTGAGCCTGGATATTTACCCGGCGGCGCTGGTATTGATCATGGCCGGCATCGTCCTCAGCAGCCTGTGGGTGCCGAACGCGCAGCCGCCGCAAGGCAACCGGGCGAGCGGCGAGGGCTTTCTCAAGCAGTTGCGCAATCCGGGAGTGTTGGCGTTTTATGCCGGCGTGGCGCTGATGCAGATGAGCCACGGCCCGTATTACACCTTTCTGACCTTGCACCTTGAGCGACTCGGTTACAGTCGCGGCGTGATCGGCATGCTGTGGGCGGTGGGGGTGGTGGCCGAGGTTTTGATGTTCATGGCCATGAGCCGGATTCTCGCGCGGTTTTCCCTGCGCCGGGTGCTGATGGCTAGCTTTCTGCTGGCGGCGCTGCGTTGGGTGTTGCTGGGCACATTTGCCGAATTTCTCTGGGTGCTGCTGTTCGCCCAGGTGCTGCATGCGGCGACTTTCGGCAGCTTTCACGCCGCTGCCATCGCGTTCGTGCAACGTAGCTTCGGCGCACGTCAACAAGGCCAGGGCCAGGCGCTGTACGCGGCGCTGGCCGGCACCGGCGGTGCGCTTGGCGCGCTGTATTCCGGCTACAGCTGGAATGCCCTGGGCGCGACATTGACCTTCAGTATTGCCAGTCTCGCGGCGCTCGCCGCGGCCGTTATCATTGCCACACGTATGCAAGAGGACAGGCCATGAGCCTTACCCGTGAACAACTCGCTCAGCAAATCGTCGACGCCGGGCGCTTTCTCTATGGCCGCGGCTGGTCGCCGGCCACCAGCAGCAACTATTCGACGCGCCTGTCGCCGAGCGAAGCGCTGCTGACCGTGTCGGGCAAGCACAAGGGCCAGTTGGGCCTGGGCGATGTGCTTGCCACCGATCTCTCCGGCAACAGTCTGGAGCCGGGCAAAAAGCCCTCCGCCGAAACCCTGCTGCACACCCAGCTCTACAGCTGGCGCGCGGAGATCGGCGCGGTGCTGCACACCCATTCGGTGAACGCCACGGTGCTGTCGCGCCTGACGCCGGACGACTTCATTGAGTTCGAAGACTACGAACTGCAAAAAGCCTTCAGCGGCATCTCGACCCACGAATCGCGGGTGCGTGTGCCGATTTTCGACAACGATCAGGACATTGCGCGCCTCGCCGCCAAGGTGCAGCCTTGGCTCGACGCCCATCCCGATTGCGTCGGCTACCTGATTCGCGGCCACGGCCTGTACACCTGGGGCGCGCAGATGAGCGACGCACTGCGGCAGATCGAGGCCTTTGAATTTCTGTTTGAATGCGAGTTGAAGACCCGCAGCGTCATGAACCGCCAGGGCTGACTTCACCACCAGCAGCCCGTTTGCCCTGATGAATGCACTGCCCGACCGGTCTGCAAGAGCCGGACGGCAAGGCCGATACCGAGGAATTGCCCATGAGCAGCCTGTCCGTTTACCACGTTTCCAGCCCTGAGATTCCCAACAAGGTGCTGACCCATTTCGAAGACATCGCCTCAACGCTGGCCGAGCAGGGCGTGCGCTTCGACCGCTGGCAAGCCGCGGCGAAGATTCAGCCCGGCGCCACTCAGGAAGAAGTGATCAGCGCCTATAAAGAGCAGATCAACAAGTTGATGACCGAGCGCGGTTACGTCACCGTCGATGTGATCAGCCTGAACAGCGATCACCCGCAAAAAGCCGAATTACGCGCCAAGTTCCTTGAAGAACATCGGCACGGCGAAGACGAAGTCAGATTTTTCGTCGCTGGCCGTGGCTTGTTTACCCTGCACATCGACGATTACGTCTATGCGGTACTTTGCGAGAAGAACGATCTGATCTCGGTTCCGGCGGGCACCAGGCACTGGTTCGACATGGGCGAACATCCACACTTTGTCGCGATCCGTCTGTTCAACAACCCGGAAGGCTGGGTTGCCAATTTCACTGGCGAAGACATCGCCGGCCGTTTCCCGCGTCTGGAGGACTGAGCCCGTGTCGATCAAAGCCATCCTCACCGATATCGAAGGCACCACCAGCGCGGTCAGTTTCGTGTTCGACGTGCTGTTTCCGTACGCGGCCAAACATCTGCCGGACTTCGTGCGCCAGAACGCCGAGCGTGCCGATGTCGCCGAACAGCTCGATGCCGTGCGCCGCGAGAGCAACGAGCCGAACGCGGACATTGAACGGGTTGTTGAAATCCTCCTCGGCTGGATCGCCGAAGATCGCAAGGCCACGCCGCTCAAGGCCTTGCAAGGCATGGTCTGGGCTGAGGGTTATCACGCCGGGCAGTTGAAGGGGCATGTTTACGCGGACGCCGTTGAAGCCCTGCAACGTTGGCATCAGGCCGGCTATCAACTTTTTGTTTACTCGTCCGGCTCGATCCAGGCGCAGAAGCTGATATTCGGCTGCTCGGAGGCGGGGGATCTGACGCCGTTGTTCAGCGGCTACTTCGACACCACCTCGGGCGGCAAGCGCGAGGCGCAGTCTTACACCAACATCCAGCAAGCGCTGGGTGTTGAGGCGGAGGAAATCCTGTTTCTATCGGATATCGTCGAAGAACTGGACGCTGCGCAATCAGCCGGCCTGAAAACCTGCGGCCTGACGCGCGAAGGCGGGGAGCTGGGAAGCCACATCACCGTCGACAGCTTCACCGGCATCGAGCCCGAAGCCTTCTAAGTACACATAAGCCCAATGTGCGAGCCAGCCTGCTGGCGATAGCGGCAGATCAGCAAAACAGATATCAGCTGACCCACCGCAATCGCCAGCAGGCTGGCTCCCACAAGGTTTCGTGGCGAACAAAACCAGCAGGCAGGCCCTCACAGGGTTTTGTCGCGAACAAAAACAAACAGGCCGTGAAGCGCATGCTCCACGGCCTGTTTTTGTTTAAAGCGAATTACAGCGAGTGATACGTCGGCAGGGCAAAACGCTGCTGGCTCTGCAGCATGGCAATTTGCGGCAGCTCACTGGCTTGTTCGGCCAGGTCACGACGGATTGCACTGATCGCCCACGACAGTTGGTCGCCAGCGTGCAGTTGCTGATATGAGAGTGCGCGTTTGAAGACTTTGCCGTCGCTGCTACGCAGAGTCAGCAGGATGCCACCGTCAGGACGTGGGGCAGTGCTGACTTCGTAGTTGGAGAACAGCGATGTAAATTTTTCTTGAATCAGGCTCATGTCATCAGCTCCGTATGTACTTGAATGGCAAGCATGCATAGGAGGTTGCAGCGATTGTGCCAGCATTTATCTTTTTAAAAATCCTTTTAAAACAATGGTTTACAAGGAGTCGGATTTTTGGCTGTCGTGCAAACTGCATGAATGGCCATCGTGCATCCTGCATTTTGCGGGATTATTCCTGGCACCATGGAACCAAATGCCGGAGTGAAGATCCTCGCTGTGGCCGCGTGACCGGCGGATACAAAACATTGCAAAAACCGCGTGTACAGGCCGCGAAGCGCTGACGTATTTTCAAGCTCGACCCGCGTTCGAAGGCGCCGGTTGCTTCAAGCCATGCCCGACAATAAAAACATCGGCCAGCCAAGGTCGAACGGGGAGCTTTCATGCGTCACGCGCCAAGCGACACGATTACCTGGGGCATGATGCTCCGCAAGCTGCCGACGATTGCCAAAGCCATCCCGCGGGTGGTCAAGGGCATGAAAGCCGCCAATGTCACGGACCCGACGCAGAGCTGTGGCCTTGGCTGGACGTTCGAACAAGCAACGCTGCGCAACCCCGACGGCCCGGCATTGATGCAGGGCGATGTGCGACTGACGTACGCGCAGGTCAATCAATGGGCCAATCGCATCGCTCACTACCTGAGCGGGCAGGGCATCGGCAAGGGTGACGTGGTCGCGGTGTTCATCGAGAACCGCCCGGAATTGCTTGTGACCATTCTGGCGCTGGCCAAGGTCGGCGCGGTCAGTGCCTTGCTCAATACCGCACAGACCCGCGATACGCTGATTCACAGCGTCAACCTGGTCGCGCCGGTGGCGATCGTGGTCGGCGAAGAGTTGCTGCCAGCCTTTGCCGCCGTTCGCGAGCAAGTATCGATTGCCGCACAACGCATCTGGTTCGTGGCCGATCAGGACACCTACAGCCATCCAGGCATCGCGCCTGAAGGCTACATCAATCTGATCAGCGCCAGCGCCGATGCCAGCAGCGACAATCCGCCGAGCAGCCGGCAGATCTTCTGCGACGATCCGTGTTTCTACATCTACACCTCCGGCACCACCGGTTTGCCCAAGGCCGGGGTGTTCAAGCATGGGCGCTGGATGCGCAGCTCCGCCAGTTTCGGCATGATCGCCCTCGACATGAGCCCTGACGACGTCGTCTATTGCACCTTGCCGCTGTACCACGCCACCGGTCTGTGCGTGTGTTGGGGGTCGGCGGTCAACGGCGCCGCGGGTTTCGCGATCCGGCGCAAATTCAGCGCCAGTCAGTTCTGGAACGATGTACGCCGCTATCGCGCGACCACCATCGGCTACGTTGGCGAGTTTTGTCGCTATCTGGTCGATCAGCCGCTCAGTGCTGACGACAGTCGTCACGGCGTACGCAAGATGATCGGCAATGGCTTGCGCCCCGGTGCCTGGGCCGAGTTCAAAAGCCGTTTTGCCGTCGAGCACATCTGCGAGCTGTACGCGGCGAGCGACGGCAATATCGGCTTCACCAACGTGCTCAACTTCGACAACACCATCGGTTTCTCGCTAATGGCCTGGGAACTGGTGGCCTACGATCACGACAGTGGCGAGCCGCTGCGCAGCGCCGATGGTTTCATGCGCAAGGTCGACAAGGGCGAGGAGGGGCTGTTGCTGGCGCGGATCGACGAAAAAGCGCCGCTGGACGGTTACACCGATCCGCAGAAGACTGCCCGGGTCGTGCTGCAAGACGTGTTCAACAAGGGTGACCGCTATTTCAACACTGGCGATCTGCTGCGCAATATTGGTTTCGGTCATGCGCAGTTTGTCGATCGCCTCGGTGACACCTATCGCTGGAAGGGCGAGAACGTCTCGACCACCGAAGTCGAAAACCTGTTGCTGCAACACCCGCATATCTCCGAGGCAGTGGCGTATGGCGTGGAGATCCACAACACCAACGGCCGCGCCGGGATGGCGGCCATCACCCCGGCGGAATCCCTGGCAACGCTGGATTTCGCCGAACTGCTGGCCTTCGCCCGCGAACGCCTGCCGTCCTATGCGGTACCGTTGTTCTTGCGGGTCAAGGTGAAAATGGAAACCACCGGCACCTTCAAATACCAGAAAACCCGTCTCAAGAATGAAGGCTTCGACCCCGGCCAGACGGGGGGCGACCCGATTTATGCGTGGCTGCCCGGCACACAGACATATAGCCGAGTCACCGAGCAGGTGCTGGCGGAAATTCTCGAGGGCAAGCACCGTTATTGATTTCGGCTATCGCTGTGCTGTGGAAAAAGAGGGTGACAGTTTTCCTCTGCCTCGGGAAACTGTCGGCTTTCCGATTGACCGAAGTGGAGTTGCCCCATGTCCGACCAAAGCCGCCAGATGACCCCGGAAGAAGCCGCCGAATTCACCGAGCAGGTCTTCAACAAGGCGCGTGACGGTGATGCCGAAATGCTTGATCGTTTGGTGACGGCCGGTTTGCCGGTGAACCTGAAAAACAGCAAGGGCGACACTTTGCTGATGCTCGCCAGCTACTACGGCCACGTCGATGCCGTGAACGTGCTGCTCAAGCACAAGGCCGATCCGGAAATGCGCAATGGCAACGGCCAGAGCCCGATTGCCGGCGCCGCGTTCAAAGGCGATCTGCCGGTGGTCAAAGCGTTGGTGGAGGCGGGTGCCGAGATCGAAGGTTCGTCCTTTGATGGCCGTACCGCATTGATGATGGCGGCGATGTTCAATCGCGTGAAAATCGTCGATTACCTGATCAGCAAAGGCGCCGATCCAAAGGCCAAGGATGCCAATGGCGTTACCGCGCTCGACGCAGCGCGCACCATGGGTGCTGTCGATACCACCGCGCAGCTCGAGAAGCTGTTGGGCTGAAAATCCGCCCCGCCGGACTGTGGCGAAGCAGAGAATGCGCTATCCTTCGCGCCCCTGAAATCTCCCTTCGCCACAGGATCCGCCCTCATGAAAGCCGCACTCGTCGAACTCATCAGCAAAATCAGCTCCGGCTGCATGGGCGAGGACGAGATCCTGAAAGTCGCTGACGAAGCGGCGCAAGCCTACGCCGATGCCGACGCCTTTCTGACCGCCAACCCGGACATCAACTACGACGACACTTTCCCGATTCCGTTGGGCGAGTGGGTGGTGGTGGGCAGCCTGCCCGAAACCGTGCTGTTCCAGGCCGATACCTACGTTGACCTGTTCGCGCAAATCGTCGCCTCGTTCGGGCCCGGCGTGGATTTCAACCTCAAGCCCAAGCAACTGGCCAAGACCGAAGCCCTGACCGCGCTCAATCGCATTCAGGTGCAGATGAGCAGTCTGAACAAGGAAAACGGCGGTTACACGCTGATGAACTTCAGCCAGTTGCTCGACGACGAACTGCAGATGGTGCTGGTCTTCGGCAACGACGTGCCGCGGGTACTGGAACTGTGCGCCGAAGTCGGCATCAGCTCTGCACCGGCACTCGAAGCGTTGAAGGTCGCTGTTCACGTCTGATTTGCAATAAAACGGAACCCTGCGCAAGGCCGTCTATCCTAGAAGTGCATGCCACTATTCTGGAGCGACATTATGGGTTCCACGTTCAACGGTCTGATCGGTCTGATCATTCTCGCCCTCGACATCTGGGCCATCATCAATGTGCTGAAAAGCGGCGCGTCCACCGGCATGAAAATCGTCTGGACGCTGCTGATCATCCTCCTGCCGGTGCTGGGCCTGATCATCTGGGCGATTGCCGGACCGCGGGGCAATGTGCGGGTCTGACCTGATATCAGGATCACCGCAGTACCCCTGTAGGAGTGAGCCTGCTCGCGATAGCTATCTATCAGTCAATATCTCTGTGGCTGGCAAACCGCAATCGCGAGCAGGCTCACTCCTACAATGGATTGTGCTGCGACGGTGAAGTGAGGTTCGACCTGTCATCTTCGGCAACGTAGAATGCGCGCCTTTCCCGGGCAATCGTCCCCCACGATTGGCGCCCGCGCATTTCATCGGAGCACTTGACCATGACCGTCACCAAAACCAGCGAGTACCTGGAAACCCTCTACGAAGGCTACGGCCAGCGTTTTCGCATGGAAAAACTGCTGCACGAAGTGCGCACCGAACACCAGCATCTGGTGATTTTCCAGAACCCGCGCATGGGCCGGGTGATGGCGCTGGACGGCGTGATCCAGACCACCGAAGCCGACGAATTCATCTACCACGAAATGCTCACCCATGTGCCGATCCTCGCCCACGGCAGCGCCAAGCGTGTGCTGATCATCGGTGGCGGCGACGGCGGCATGCTGCGCGAAGTGACCAAGCACGCGGGCGTCGAGCACATCACCATGGTCGAAATCGATGGCACCGTGGTCGACATGTGCAAAGAGTTTCTGCCGAACCACTCCGCCGGCGCCTACGACGATCCACGCCTGAACCTGGTGATCGACGACGGCATGCGTTTCGTCGCCACCACCACGGAAAAATTCGACGTGATCATCTCTGACTCCACCGACCCGATCGGCCCGGGCGAAGTGCTGTTTTCGGAGAACTTCTACCAGGCCTGCCACCGCTGCCTCAACGAGGGCGGCATTCTGGTCACGCAGAACGGCACACCGTTCATGCAGATCGACGAAGTGAAAACCACCGCCGGTCGCCTCAACAGCCTGTTCCCGGACTGGCATTTCTATCAGGCGGCGGTGCCGACCTACATCGGCGGTTCGATGACCTTCGCCTGGGGCTCGACCAACCCGGCCTACCGCAAACTCAGCCGTGAAACCCTGCAACAGCGCTTCATCGGCAGCGGCATCGTCACCCGTTACTACAACCCGGAAATCCACATCGGCGCTTTCGCCTTGCCGCAATACGTACTGCAGGCGATCAACAAGCCGGGCAATAACTGATTTTCAACACAGTACCCCTGTAGGAGTGAGCCTGCTCGCGATAGCTGTTTATCAGTCGATATCTGTGTGACTGGCAAACCGCAATCGCGAGCAGACTCACTCCTGCAATTTGATCATCGCCCTGTGTAATCCTTTTGAACCAACTATCGCGGCAAAACGTCCAGATAGAGGTAAGCCCATCTACGGGTTGATCGAGGAGGCACTGATGCAAAAGTGGAAAGTCACTTTCGTGGATGATCATGGTGAAATCGTTGATGAAATCTTCGAACGTGAGGAATGCCCGACCGACGATGAAGCCGCCCGGCTGATCAAGGAAAGGCTCCTTCCGGTGGCTGCCCAACTGGATCTGAACGATCTGGAAGGACGCACCGCCGATGCTGGCGTTAAAAACCTCAAGACCCAGAACGGCATCGAGATCCGCAGCATCACGCCAATCTGAACACTTCCTGTCATCTTATGAACCAGGCCTTGGCAGCGCCGCTCTCTTGCGGCTACTCTGCAGGGGAGATCAGCGAATGGATCGCTAAGGTCTGGTCTTGTCAGCTACATGCTTGTTTCCCGCGTGCAACCGCAGCGTTGTCGACGTACTTAGGCCACAGGCCCGGGGCGGGAATACGGAAAGTCTATCCATCTATGCGAGGGGGACGATTCATGAGCACAGCCTATCAAGAAGACATCAGCAGCAATGTTCTGCGCCGCATGAAAGAAGGCGGTTTCGACTTTTCCAGGTTTCATCCCATCGAGTTCTACGCCATTTTCCCGGATGAGGAGCGGGCGCGCAGGGCGGCGGGCAAATTTCGCGGTGAATCCATCAATGCCCAGGTCAGCGCGCGCGACGACGGCGCCTGGTCGCTGGAACTCAGCAAGGTCATGTACGCGACCTATGACGATATCGGTGATTTCGAGCAAGGCTTTTCCGCCGTGGTCGAACCGCTGGGCGGCATCATCGAAGGCTGGGGCGTCAAGCAGGAGGTGCGCAACCGCCACCGTTTGAACTGATCGTTTGCACGGCTTGTTGAGCAACGGCTGACCTTCGGGTCGGCCGTTGTCGTTTGTGCGCTGCGCAAACGCTGTGGCAAAACCCTGAAACAAGAATCCAAGGCAAAAAAAAGCCACCGGAGAGGGTGGCTAAAAGGGAAGAGCGATACGCGCTGAAACCCTTGAGGGCTACAGCGGGCGGGCTGCCGGAGCAGTCCTGGTCGGTTGAGCTGGCCGTTTCGCGAGCCTCTGGCCGGCGAAGTTTTGCAGCGGATGCGCGGATTATCCGTACGCCGCGGCGGGCAGTGAAATCAGTTCTGACTATGCTGGTGATAGGCGTTGCAATGCGTCGCAATGAAGCGGGGGCAATCCTGTTGGAGCATTTGTCGCACAGGAATGGTGCGGCGTCTGCGATGTGAATATCCAACCGATTGAAATCAAAGCGTTTATGCCGATGGCACGGGCCTTGCGAAGGCCTGTATGTCCGGGTGACAAGGAGTACGGCATGATCCGCACCTATTTTGATGAGATGTACGATGCCGGCGGCCAGGTTCGCCCGCATTATCGCGAGTTCGCCCGATGGCTGGCCGATACGCCGGATGAGCTGCTGGCGCAACGGCGGCGAGAAGCCGATCTGCTGTTCCATCGTGCCGGGATTACCTTCACGCTCTATGGGGACGAGCAGGGCACCGAGCGCCTGATTCCTTTCGACACCATCCCGCGCAGCATTCCTGCCAGCGAATGGCGGATCGTCGAGCGTGGCTGCATTCAGCGGGTCAAGGCGCTGAACATGTTTCTCGCCGACCTGTACCACGAGCAGCGCATCATCAAGGCCGGGATCATTCCCGCCGAACAGGTGCTGGCCAACGAGCAGTACCAGTTGGCGATGCAAGGCCTGGATCTGCACCGCGATATCTATTCGCATATTTCCGGGGTCGATCTGGTGCGCGACGGCGACGGCACCTATTACGTGCTCGAGGACAATCTGCGTACGCCGAGCGGCGTGAGCTACATGCTCGAAGACCGCAAGATGATGATGCGCCTGTTCCCGGAGCTGTTCGCCGCCCAGCGCATCGCGCCGATCGACCACTATCCCAACCTGTTGCTCGACACCCTGAAAAGCTCAAGCCCGATCGATGACCCGAGCGTGGTGGTGCTGACACCGGGGCGCTTCAACAGCGCGTTCTTCGAGCACGCGTTTCTCGCCCGGGAAATGGGCGTGGAACTGGTCGAGGGCGCGGACCTGTTCGTGCGTGACGACAAGGTATTCATGCGTACCACCGATGGCCCGAAAGCGGTCGACGTGATCTATCGACGCCTCGATGACGCCTTTCTCGATCCGCTGGCTTTCAATCCGGATTCGATGCTCGGCGTGCCGGGGCTGCTGTCGTCGTACCGCTCCGGCAATGTCGTATTGGCCAACGCGATCGGCACTGGCGTCGCGGATGACAAATCGGTGTATCCGTTTGTCACCGACATGATCCGTTTCTACCTCGACGAAGAGCCGATCCTGAAAAACGTGCCGACCTGGCAATGCCGCAACCCGTCTGAACTTTCCCATGTGCTGGCCAATCTTCCAGATCTGGTGGTCAAGGAAACCCAGGGCTCCGGCGGTTACGGAATGCTGGTAGGGCCGGCCGCGACGACGGCGGAAATCGACGCGTTTCGCGAGCGCATCAAAGCCAAGCCGCATGCGTACATCGCCCAGCCGACGCTGTCGTTGTCGACGTGTCCGACCTTTGTCGAAAACGGCATCGCGCCGCGCCATATCGACTTGCGTCCGTTTGTCTTGTCCGGTCGCGAGACCCGGGTCGTGCCCGGCGGTTTGACCCGTGTCGCCCTGCGCGAGGGCTCCCTGGTGGTGAATTCCTCTCAGGGTGGCGGAACCAAGGACACCTGGGTGGTCGAGGATTGAAGGAAGCTTGCCATGTTAAGTAGAACTGCCTCGGATCTGTATTGGATGTCGCGTTATCTGGAGCGCGCGGAAAACCTCGCGCGCATGCTCGACATCAGCTATTCGCTGTCGCTGATGCCGCAGGACGGGCGTGGCGATGGTTTGCACGAACTGGCGATGCCGCTGCTGATCACCGGCACCCTCGATGATTACCTGGAGCGTCACGGCGCGCTGCATGCCGAACGCCTGCTGCACTTTTTCGCCCTCGACGCTGCCAACCCGGCCAGCATCTACAGTTGTCTCGGCGCTGCAAGGGCCAGTGCGCATGCGGTGCGTGGGCGGATCACGGCGGACATGTGGGAGAACATCAACGCGACCTGGCTGGAAATTCGCGGGATCGCCGAACAAGGCCTGAGCCGCTATGGCATGAGCCGTTTCTGCGAATGGATCAAGGAACGTTCGCACCTGTTTCGTGGCGCGTCCTACGGCACGATCATGCGCAACGATGCGTTTCGCTTCATTCGTCTGGGCACGTTCATCGAGCGCGCGGACAACACGCTGCGCTTGCTCGATGCGCGTTACGAAATGGCCGGCGATCAGGCCGAAGCCGTCAGCGACGGCACTGCGCATGCGTATTACCAGTGGAGTGCCTTGCTGCGCGCATTGTCATCCTTCGAGGCCTACACCGAAATCTATCGCGATGCGCCCGGCGCCCGACATGTCGCCGAACTGCTGCTGTTGCGCGCCGATGTGCCGCGTTCGCTGCGTGCCTGCACCGAGGAGATCGACCAGATCCTCGCGCAGCTGCCCGGTGCCAACGGGCGACCGGCGCAACGTCTGGCCGCAGAAATGGACGCACGCCTGCGCTACACCGGCATCAACGAAATCCTCGAGGAAGGCCTGCACGCCTGGCTGACCGAATTCATCCCGCTGGTGCGCCAGTTGGGCAACGCCATTCACAGTTCCTACCTGGAGGCTGCATGAGACTTTCCATAAGCCACGAGACCACCTATCACTACGAAGATCAGGTGCGCGCGAGCATCCAGTACCTGCGCCTGACGCCCCATGACAGCGAACGTCAGCATGTGCTGAGCTGGCAGCTCGATCTGCCGCGTCCGGTGCGCGCGCAACTCGATCCGTTCGGCAATATCCTCCACGTGCTGACCATGGATGAACCGCACGAAGCGATCATCATCGGGGCGCGCGGGCAGGTCGATATCGACGAACTGCGCGAGGCCGAGCACGAGAGCCAGTCGGCGCTGCCATTCCTGCGCTTCACCCGCCTGACCGAGGCGGACGAGGCGCTGCGCGCATTCGCGGAAAAATCCTGCAAGCAGCGCCGTGATCGCACCGCGCTGATCGACTTGATGCACGGCTTGAATCAGTACATGACCTATACGCCGGGTTCGACCGAAGTCGACACCAGCGCCGCCGAAGCGTTTGCCGGCCGCGCCGGCGTCTGTCAGGACCACACCCACGCGTTCCTTGCCTGTGCCCGTAGTTTGGGGATTCCGTCACGTTATGTGTCGGGCTATCTGTACAGCGAGGATTGCGAGCATCTGGCCAGCCACGCCTGGGCGGAAGCGTGGCTGGATGACGCCTGGTACAGCTTCGACGTGACCAATCAACTGGCGCGGCCCGAGCGGCACCTGAAACTGGCGGTAGGTCTGGATTATCTGGATGCCTGCCCGGTACGCGGCATGCGCCGTGGCGGCGGGTGTGAGCAGATGCATGCAAAGGTGCTGGTATCGCCGACGCCGGTCATTTCCGTGCAGCAACAATAACTGATTCACGCGAACCCCCTGTAGGAGTGAGCCTGCTCGCGATAGCGATGTGTCAGTCAGCATTACGGTGTCTGACACACCGCTATCGCGAGCAGGCTCGCTCCCACAAGGGGAATGGCGTCAGGGCTTAACCTTGCGTCCGGCCATGTGCTTGAGATACCCCACCAGCATCTCCAGCTCCCCATCCGGCAACACCGCCGCGGAAAACCCCGGCATCTTCGCCTGCGGCCACTGGCGCAAACTCTGCGGATCGCGGATGTAGCGCTTGAGGAAGTCCGTGCCGAAGTATTCGGTCGGGTTGTACGGAATATTCAGGTCCGGCCCGAATTGCGCATCCCCCGCGCCATTCAAGCGGTGACAGGCCAGGCAGTTTTTCTGAAACAGCGCGAAGCCCTGATTCACTGGATCATCCGCCTTCAGCGCCGGGTCAGGTAGCAGGGCAGGGAAGCGCTCGGTGACGGGGGCCATGCGCTTGATACTCGCCACTTCGAATGGCCATTGCTCGGGGCTGATAGAGCCTTTCTGCGGATCGCTCCAGACCAGATAGAACGGCCCGGCGCTGTGTTTGCCTTCAGCCAACGGTGGCCATGGCTGTGCCGGGTCTTCAATGGCCAGCCACGCTCGCGCGCCGTCACGGTTGAGCAGCGGTGCTGCCGCCAACTCAGCGGCAAAGCCGTCCAGCGCCACCGCTTGCAGATGATCCTGCGGCTTGATGCCGGTTAGCAACGCGGCCATGGGCACGACGCGATAAGTCATGTCCCTTTTGTAGGACACATCGTCTTTGATCGTCAGGGTTTGCACTTGAGGATGCTTGAGCAATTCCGCGGTCTGCCAGGTGCGCGCGGTGGCGCCCAACTGCAGATCAAGCTGAGCGGCTGACAAGTGCGTGCTGAGCAGCAGCGCCCCGAACACAATGAACGCTTTCAAATGATCGCCATCCCTGTCGTGGAAAGGCGCAAAGATTGGCACAGCCGCGCGGGCCCGGATAGCGGGCCAGTTATCTATTCGCTGGCGATTGATCGCAGCTGCCGCTTGATTCAGCCAATGACCTTGGTCAGATTCGGCAAAATCAACAACAGCGTCGTGGCAAAAAGAATGAGCCCTGCTTGACGTACTTTCGGTTGTTTGAACATGGCTTGACCGCCTTTATTGTTATTTCCTGATGCCTGCCTGCATATCCATGACGGCACGCGCTGCACTTCCTGTTGAAGAACGCCGGCCTCGGCAAAACCCGACGACCATGACGTACATCTTCTACATTAGGGCCCATGCGGACCGAGGCTTAGATCCATTTCATATGTCTTTGCTGCGATCTGCGATTAAAAGGCTATGAGGCGTATTGCCAGCTTCTTTGCTGGCCGCTGGCTAGACAACTCGCCGACCTGAACCGGTTCACCTGATGGCGGACGACCGTCCGTCTGAGCGTGTGCGTCAAGCGCTTTGAGCGCTGTGGTCATTGAATCCTCGGGCGCTGCGGTCGACAGTGAGGCAACAAACATTCACTGACCGCCCAGGTTCGAGGACGCCATGACCGAAGCTTTGATATTCGATGCGTTACGCACGCCCCGCGGCAGGGGCAAGGCCGACGGCGCCTTGCACAGTGTCAAACCGGTAAATCTGGTCGCCGGCCTGCTGACCGCGTTGCAGCAGCGCACCGCGCTCGACACCAGCCAGGTCGATGATGTGGTGCTGGGCTGCGTCACGCCAGTTGGCGATCAAGGCGCGGACATCGGCAAGACCGCCGTGCAGGTCGCCGATTGGGACGTCAGCGTGGCGGGGCTGCAAATTAACCGTTTCTGCGCTTCGGGCCTGGAAGCGGTCAATCTTGGCGCGATGAAAGTGCGTTCGGGTTTCGAAGAGTTGGTGGTGGTCGGTGGTGTCGAGTCCATGTCGCGGGTGCCAATGGGCAGCGATGGCGGCGCCTGGGCGCTGGACCCGCAAACCAACCTGCACAGCCATTTCACCCCGCAAGGCGTCGGCGCGGATCTGATCGCCACGCTCGAGGGTTTCAGCCGTCACGACGTCGATGCCTACGCGCTGCATTCGCAGCAAAAAGCCGCGCGGGCACGGGCCGATGGCTCGTTCAACAAATCACTGGTGCCGGTGCAGGACCAGAACGGCATCATCCTTCTCGCCCACGATGAGTTCATTCGCGCCGAATCGACGCTTGAAGGTCTCGGCAAGCTCAAGCCGAGTTTCGAGATGATCGGCCAGATGGGTTTCGACGCCACCGCGCTGCGGGTCTACAGCCATGTCGAGCGGATCCATCATGTGCATACCCCCGGTAACAGCTCCGGGATTGTCGACGGTGCCGCGCTGATGCTGATCGGCTCCGAAGCCAAGGGCAAAGCGCTGGGCCTGCAACCTCGGGCGCGGATCGTCGCCACGGCGGTGACCAGTACCGACCCGACCATCATGCTCACCGGCCCGGCGCCGGCCACCCGCAAGGCATTGGCGAAGGCCGGGCTGCGCGTCGAAGACATCGACCTGTTCGAGGTCAACGAAGCGTTTGCCTCGGTGGTGCTGAAATTCATCAAGGAAATGGCCGTCGATCCGGACAAGGTCAACGTCAACGGCGGCTCGATTGCCATGGGCCACCCGCTCGGTGCCACCGGCTGCGCCATTCTCGGCACCGTGCTCGATGAGCTGGAGGCGCGGCGCTTGCGCTATGGCCTGGCGACGCTGTGTGTCGGCGGCGGCATGGGCATTGCCACCATCATCGAACGCCTCTGAGCACTCGCATTCAAGGAACCGTGTCATGAACCAAGCCATTCGTTACGAAGCGGGCCCGGACTGCATCGTTGTGCTGACCATCGACTTGCCGGGCCAGAGCGCCAATACCATGAACGCTGTGTATCGTGAGGCCATGGCCGCCTGCGTCGCCCGGCTGGTCGCGGAAAAACAGCAGATTGCCGGGGTGATCATTACCTCGGCGAAGAAAACCTTCTTCGCCGGTGGCGACCTCAACGAGCTGATCAAGGTCGGCAAGCCCGAAGCCAAAGCCTTCTACGACATGGTGCTGACCCTGAAAGCGCAATTGCGCACCCTTGAAACCCTCGGTAAACCGGTGGTCGCCGCGATCAACGGCGCGGCGCTGGGCGGCGGTTGGGAAATCTGTCTGGCCTGCCACCACCGGGTCGCGCTTGACGATGCGTCGATGCAGCTCGGTCTGCCGGAAGTGACCCTGGGCCTGCTGCCGGGTGGCGGCGGCGTGGTGCGCATGGTGCGCATGCTCGGTATCGAAAAAGCCCTGCCGTATCTGCTCGAAGGCAGGAAAGTCCGTCCGCAACAAGCCTTGCAGGCCGGGTTGATCGATGAACTGGCGGCGGATCGAGACGAGCTGCTGGCCAAGGCTCGCGCCTGGATCGTCGCCAACCCGACGGCGGTGCAGCGCTGGGATGTTAAGGGCTACCAGATTCCTGGCGGTACGCCGTCGAACCCGAAAGTCGCGCAGATGCTGGCAATTGCGCCGTCGATCCTGCGTACGAAAACCCAAGGTACGTTGCCGGCGCCGGAAAAAATTCTCTGCGCGGCGGTGGAGGGTGCTCAGGTCGATTTCGATACCGCGCATTTGATCGAAACCCGTTATTTCACCGAACTGACCACCGGGCAGATCTCGAAAAACCTGATCGGTACGTTCTGGTTTCAGCTTAACGAAATCAATGCCGGCGGTTCGCGGCCGCAAGGTATTGCGCCTTACAAGACGCAGAAAGTCGGCGTGCTGGGCGCGGGGATGATGGGCGCCGGCATCGCTTTCGTCAGTGCGTCGGCGGGCATCGACGTAGTGCTCAAGGACATCAATCTCGCCGCCGCCGAGAAAGGCAAAGCCCATTCGGCGGCGTTGCTCGACAAAAAAGTCGCCCGTGGCCAGATGGACGCGGCAAAGCGTGAGGCGGTGCTGGCGCGGATTCAGACCACTGACAATGATGCCGATCTGGCCGGTTGCGACCTGATCATCGAGGCGGTGTTTGAAGATCGCGAACTCAAGGCGCGGGTCTCTGCGGCGGCGCAGCGTGTCGTGGGACAGGAAGCGGTGATCGCTTCCAATACCTCAACCCTGCCAATCACCGGTCTGGCCGCTGCTGTGCCTGATCCGGGCAAATTCATCGGTCTGCATTTCTTCAGCCCGGTGGAAAAAATGCCGCTGGTGGAAATCATCAAAGGCGCGCACACCAGCGCTGAAACCCTGGCGCGTGGTTTCGATTTCGTCCTGCAGATCAAGAAAACCCCGATCGTGGTCAACGACAGCCGCGGCTTCTTCACTTCGCGGGTATTCGGCACCTTTACCAACGAAGGCATCGCCATGCTCGGCGAGGGCGTGAGCGCGCCGATGATTGAAACCGAAGCGCGCAAGGCCGGCATGCCGGTCGGGCCTCTGGCAATCTCTGACGAAGTTTCACTCAGTCTGATGAGCCACATCCGCCAGCAAACCGCCAAAGACCTACAGGCCGAAGGGAAGCCGCTGACCGAGCATCCGGCCTTCGCCGTGATTGATTTGCTGCTCAACGAATACAAGCGAGCGGGCAAAGCGGCCGGCGGCGGTTTCTATGAATACCCGGCCGGTGCGCAGAAGCATTTGTGGCCAGAACTGAAAACGCGTTTCGAAAAGGCCGACGGGCAGATTCCAGCCAAGGATGTGCGTGATCGGCTGTTGTTCGTGCAAGCGCTGGAAACCGTGCGCTGTGTGGAGGAGGGCGTGTTGACCTCGACGG
Source organism: Pseudomonas sp. R1-1 (assembly GCF_051132135.1). Classification (NCBI taxonomy): domain Bacteria; kingdom Pseudomonadati; phylum Pseudomonadota; class Gammaproteobacteria; order Pseudomonadales; family Pseudomonadaceae; genus Pseudomonas; species Pseudomonas sp. R1-1. Next base: position 4,253,107 of record NZ_CP071663.1, on the reverse strand, counting down.
CTGATGCTAACGTCGGCTCGATTTTCGGTATCGGTTTCGCCGCATGGACCGGCGGCGCGCTGCAGTTCATCAACCAATATGGCGTAAAGGATTTCGTCGCCCGTGCGCAATACCTGGCCGAGCAATACGGCGAGCGGTTTGCGCCGCCGGCGCTGTTGCTGGACAAAGCGGCGAAAGGCGAAAGGTTCTAAGGCACGGGAGCACTGCGGGGCTTGCCTTGGCCGGGTGTTTCAGGGCAGGCTCTGGGTGTGCAATATTCCCATCACGTGTCAGGTATTTTTTATGTCGCTACGCATCTGCATTCTGGAAACCGACATCCTGCGTCCGGAACTGGTCGACCAATATCAGGGTTACGGGCAGATGTTTCAGCGCCTGTTCTCGCAGCAACCGATCGCCGCCGAGTTCACCGTCTACAACGTGATGCAGGGCGACTACCCGAGCGATGAGCTGAGTTTCGATGCCTATCTGGTTACCGGCAGCAAAGCTGACTCGTTCGGCACCGATCCCTGGATCCAGACCCTCAAGCAATACCTGCTCAACCGGTACGAGCGTGGCGACAAACTGCTCGGCGTGTGCTTCGGCCATCAGCTGCTGGCGCTGTTGCTGGGCGGCAAAAGCGAGCGCGCCACCCAAGGCTGGGGCGTTGGCACGCATCAATACAAACTGGCGGCCAAGGCACCATGGATGAGTCCGGTGCGCGAAGAACTGACGCTGCTGATCAGTCATCAGGACCAGGTCACCGCGCTACCGGAAAACGCCACGGTGATCGCGTCCAGCGATTTCTGCCCGTTCGCCGCGTATCACATCAACGATCAGGTGCTGTGCTTCCAGGGGCACCCGGAATTCATCCACGATTATTCACGAGCGTTGCTCGATTTGCGTCAGGAAGCGCTGGGTTCGCAGATCTACAGCCAAGGCGTGGCCAGCCTGGAGCAGGAGCACCACGGCGCGACGGTTGCGGAATGGATGATGCGTTTCGTCGCGCACAAGCCGGAAACCGTCTGACATCACACAGCATCGCCAGCAGGCTGGCTCCCACACGGGTCTGCGTTACTACGCAAATCCCCTGTGGGAGCTAGCCCTGCTAGCGATTCGCCAGGCCAACCCGGTCAGTCTTACAACCACCCGGACCGCTTGAAACTCGTCCACAACCCCACACACCCCACCGTAATAAACCCCAATACCGCAAAATAGCCGTAGTGCCAGGTCAACTCCGGCATGTTCTCGAAGTTCATCCCGTAAATCCCCGCCACTGCCGTCGGGAACGCGAGAATCGCTGCCCATGCGGCAAACTTGCGCTGCACCACACTTTGCCGTGACGCCTCGAGCAACACGCCAATCTCGATGGTCTGGCTGGCGATGTCGGCCAGCGTGCTGAGATCCTCCATCTGCCGCGTGACATGAATCTGCACGTCACGAAAGTACGGGCGCATGTTCTTGTCGATAAACGGGAAGCTGAGCTTTTGCAGCTCCTCGCCAATTTCCACCATCGGCGCTGCGTATCGGCGCAGGCGCACGACATCACGGCGCAAGCCATGCAGCTTTTGAATGTCACGCTCGTTTAACGCGCTACACAGGACGTTGCGCTCCAGCTCATCGATTTCGGCGTGAATCGCTTCGCCCACGGGCTGGTAATTCTCGATGACAAAATCGAGCAAGGCATACAGGACGAAATCTTCGCCGTGCTCCAGCAGCAGCGGCCGTGCCTCACAGCGCTGACGAACATGCGCATAGGAGGCCGAGTGGCCGTTGCGGGCGGTGATGATGTAGCCCTTGCCGGCGAAGATATGCGTCTCGATGAACTGCAGAACGCCATGTTCACGCACCGGTGAGTAGGTGACGATAAACAAAGCGTCGCCAAAGGTTTCCAGCTTCGGCCGGCTGTGTTTTTCCAGAGCGTCTTCAATGGCCAGTTCGTGCAGGTTGAACTGACGTTGCAGATTGAACAGTTCCTGAGCGTCCGGTTCTTCGAGACCGATCCAGACAAAATGGCCGGGTTTTGCCGCCCAGGCCGCGCCTTCGTCGATGGAAATATCGCTAACTTTCTTGCCTTCGCTGTACACCGCAGCAGCAACAACTCGACCCATGGTGGTGATTCACTTCTTCTTGGCAGGTGGCAGGGATTCACGGCATCAGCTTAGCCGTGTCGCTGCTTGAGAGTCAGTGAAATCTGTACAGTTCAGCCACTAAAAGAAAACCCGCACAGGGCGGGTTTCGTTTCACGCGGCTTGCAGTTGCCGGTCCATCGATGCGATGCACTCGCGCATCTGCTCTCGACACTGATCGATCAGCCTGGGCATGTCGTCCATGGTCAGGCCGGCGGTAGGAATAGCCGGCAACGAGCGTATGAGAATGTCCCCGCTGCGCCAGCGATCGAGGCGCATCTGTTTAACGTAACTGCTGACACACACCGGCACGATCGGCACGCCCGCGGCGATGGCCATCTGGAACGCGCCTTTCTTGAACGGCAGCAGTTCTTCACCCAGATTGCGCGTGCCTTCGGGAAACACCCAGATCGAGGTGTCCTCGTTCTGCAAGGTATGAGTGGTGGTGAGCATCGATTGGCGCGCCTTGTGCGCGTTGCCACGGTCGATCAACACATTGCCGGCCAGCCAGAACAACTGCCCGAACAGCGGCACCCACTTCAGGCTCTTCTTGCCGATGCACACGGTACGCCGCGGTACGACATTGCCGAACACGAACAGATCATAGTTGGACTGATGGTTGGCGATGATCACGCAGCTGTCGGGCTTGTTCATCAGGCCGCTGACCTCGGATTTAACCCGCAGGCGCAAAATGCACATAGCCGGCAGCGCGTAGAGGCGGGCACAGAGGCGACTGTTGTCGGGATTGAACGGACGGCAAAGTCCGAGAATCACGCCGAGCACACCAGCCAGAATAAAGTGCAGGCCCATCAACAACATACGAAACACGAACAGCATTTTCAGGCCCGTCGGGACAAAAGGTGGCGCAGTGTACGGATGTGCACTGTTTTCGGCAATTGCCACTATAGAGTGCGGAGATGGGCGATGTTTAAGCGCATGTTTCAGTGGTGGCTGTCAGGCGCGTCCTAGAGCCACTCAGGAACGTTCAACAACGGGCGCATGAAAAAGCCCGACACGACGGTCGGGCTTTTCTTGTGCTCTGCATTCGCCAGGGATCAACCCAGATGCTGCTGATCCATCGCGATTGCATTATCGAGTGTTTCCAGCAGCGCCTTGCGTACTTTCAGCTTGGTGTTCTTGTGCGCCGTCATGTTGATCTTCTTCAACTGACGCGCAGCGGCGAGGGCGGCACCTTGCAACTCCTCGGCCGAGACCACCTTGTCGAGGAAACCAGCGTCGACCGCGCTTTGCGGATCGAACATCTCGCCGTTGATCACCGAACGGTGAAATGCCGAGCGGCGCAGGCGATCACGCGCCAGCTCGATACCCGCGTGGTGCATGGTCATGCCGATCTGCACTTCGTTCAGACCGATGCTGAACGGACCGTCGACGCCAATCCGGTAATCGGCCGACAACAGAATGAACGCGCCTTTCGCCACCGCATGCCCTGGGCAAGCGACGATGACCGGGAACGGGTGAGCGAGCAGGCGACGCGCCAGGGTCGAACCGGCCGTCACCAGCGATACCGCCTCCTTCGGCCCGGCGGTCATGACTTTCAAATCGTAACCACCCGACAAAATCCCCGGCTGCCCGGTGATGATCACCACGGCACGATCAGCTACCGCCTGATCCAGCGCCGCATTGAATGCCGCAATCACATCCGGCGAAATGGCGTTGACCTTGCCATTGTTCAGGGTCAGGGTCGCGATACCGTCTTCGAGGTGGTAGGCAATCAGCTCACTCATGACGCTATTCCTTATTAGAAAGATGGGCAGACGTTACCCACCGGCGCAGGCCAGGTAAAGCGCCGTGACTGACCCGCCAGTCACCGTTTCGCGGCTCTTCCTGCGTAACGAGGCGTTTGCCTCTATAGGGAAGCGCCGAGCCCACCGGAGATTGGCCGGTTTGGCATGGCCGGTCGATGCAGAAAATCGTTTCTCGCTTAACCGCATGAAAATTCTGAAAAAAAATTTGCCATCGCAAAAGCTTTCGACTACATTAGCGCGCCTCGACAGACAGAACATGTTTGACGAGATACGGTGAAGTGTCCGAGTGGCTTAAGGAGCACGCCTGGAAAGTGTGTATACAGGAAACTGTATCGAGAGTTCGAATCTCTCCTTCACCGCCACATTCAGTAAACGCAAGCCCCTGATTTTCCTAGAGAAAGTCGGGGGCTTGTGGTTTTTCGCGTCTGAAAAAAGCCCATATGGGACAGGTCTGGGACAGATGCTCGTTTTTGGTGCGCAAATGCATGGGCAGAATAGCGTTTAGATAATCCGTCCCGATTTCGACTTTTCTGCATCAATTCATTGGTTACCGCGTCCGGCGTCCGCTGCCAGGCTCCTAGCCTCTATTCAGGTCATGCAAACGCTCGCCCGCAAAAATGAACGTTCAACCGCCGCTTCGCTCCACTCTTAAAGACAGCGGCGGTGAATGGCATGAATAAATTTAGAGATATCGTTGTAATCGGTGGCTCCGAGGGAAGCTTCGTTCCACTCCGTGAAATACTCTCCGGGCTCCCCGCGAACTTTCCAGCAGCAGTTTTGATCGTCGTGCACACCGGACCCTCGAGCCCGCGGCTGTTGGCATCGATATTTAACTCTTGGTCAACATTGCCCGTCGAATATGGAGACGATGGAATGTCAATCGAGAGTGGTCATGTCTACTTGGCCCCGCCAGGACGGCATTTAGAAATTGTCGAGCCTGGGGCTTTGCACTTAAGCGATGGGCCGAAGATAAAGTTTTCAAAACCCGCCGTTGACCGGCTGTTTCACACGGCCGCTGCTGTGTTCGGCGACCGAGTGGTCAGCTTAATTCTCTCCGGCAACGATGGAGACGGAGCTTTCGGTGCCGCCGCTGTCCGAGCAGCGGGAGGGCTGAGTCTGGTGCAAGATCCGGGAGACGCGCTTGTGTCCAGTATGCCGGTACGTGCGATAGAGGAGGATCATCCCGATAGCTTGGTTCGTTCAAACGAGCTTTTGAGCGCGCTGCTTCATGCAGTCATGCCTTTCAAACATAGGGAACCGCTGTCGACGGTTACTGCGGTTGAGTGATATCACCCTCATCACCTATGTTGTTATCGATTGTCGAACGATTTTTTGAATTTTATGGCGTCCCGCGCCATCACTTACTCATGAGTAATAGGAGTTCTCATGACGAAAGCGGATTTTTATATTATTGACTACCAGCTCCACGGTGCGCCGAAAAGTTTCACTATCAGAGCCAAGTTGATGAACAACGCGGAAGCGTGGCAGTGGGCGAGCTGTGACGCTGGCTTGACCCCAATCCCCAAGCCGGGCCGGCCACCTTTGAAACGGTTCTCAAAGCCTATGGCCGAACGTTTCGGAGTGACCAACGTGCATTGGCGCGGGTCGGTATCGCTCGCTTGGGATGAAGATCATGCAAAATGATATGCACATTACCACCCATCAGTTTCAAGGACGACACCATGCCAGTTCACGCAGACGCCAATATCGTCACCGCAGATGCTTTGACCTTACTGCTGCACAACCAGCATGCCCTCGGTGCAGCGATTGAAGAGGTCACAAAATGGCTCTCAGACAATGGTGTCCACACTGTCGCGGATAACGCATATGTCGCTATGCAAACCTTAGACACGAACGCAAAAGCGATAACAGATGCGATTACGCGGCTACGACAGTATTAGGAAGTTGCCTTGGTAGGCAGTGACCGGCCACAAGCAATCAGGCGCTGATCCGTTCCATGGCGCCTGATCGATGCGTCACTCAGCTGGTGCGAAAAAAATCTGGGTCTAATACAAGTTCGCGAAGCGGCTTCAAACGCTCTTCTGCATCTTTGGCTTGAGATCGGGAAAGCTCAGCATCTTCCGTAGAGCCTTGCGCTTCTGCCAGATCGCCCATTTGACGAAGCAGCATGATTCTTTCTTCAATCGCTCTAAGCGCGTCCCACAGACCGGTATCGATCGCGGCGTTAACTTCAGCAATTAGTGTCTTGATCGAAAAAGCATGGCCCGTGTGGCAACGAAACCTGACGATCGATCCTTCCTTTATTTGCACCAAAACTCCGTGACAATCGGGACATGTGTAGTTTGAGATATTCCCTATATTCATAACGCCAGCTTCCAAGCCGTTGCCGTGCTCACTGATGCTCGTCTCGATCAGATGGCGCTCGTTCAAGGGGTCTGTAACCAGTTGCTCCATTGGCAATCTAACCCGCGTTGCAATCTGATTCGCCAGCTCCGCCAGCGTGCCTACGAAGTCTGTTTCCACGTGCTCTATCGCACTGCGGGGCATGGAATCATACGTAGCTTCAGAAGGATCCTGCACGAGTGCCGTACCGTTTCTATCCTTTATTGCCCAAAGGCCCGCAGTTCCGTCGTCCAGTGCGCCGGTCAATATCACGCCGATCACCCTAGAATCATAAGCTACAGACGCTGAGCGAAAGAGCACGTCGATAGCTGGACGGACTCTGCATTCCTTGGGGCCGCGGGTGAGACGAACGCCTTCTTTCGTCAAAAGCAGATGGTGATCAGCGCTGGCGACGTAGACAGTTGAGTTTCTCAGAGACTGATTGGCTTGGACCGAAACGACCTCCATTCTGGTTTCACGCGCAAGTATCCTGCTTAACTCACTTGGCGAGTGTGGAGGAATATGTAGCACGACCAAAAAGGCCGCTGGCAAGTCAGCGGGTAAGGAGCGAAATAGGCTTCTCAGCGCTTCGACTCCACCGGCGGAAGCACCGATAACGATAATATTCCGACCCCGGCTATCGAGCTGCATATGAACTTGCCTCCTTTTTACCAAAGCAAAACGCCAGATGAGCGAGCCGCCCTGGCGGAAGAGGATAACTCGTTAAAATCAGGCCCCCATTCGCTTAAAGCGTGACCAGCGCTCAGTGTTTCTTGCGGAATTTGGCTCTCGCTTGGTCCCAAGCTTTTTTACCTTCAAGGCTTTTCGCATCAGCTGCAGCGCGCGCTTTTTGAAACGCAATCATGGCCTCAGGCGAATCTGCCGCATGAGTCAACAGTTCATAAGCGATGGCGTTGAGGCGGTCTGCCTCTTGAAAAAGCTCGTTGGCGCGGTCGGTGGCTTCATGCCAAGCGGAAACAGTTTTTGGGATATTTCTCATGATCGTCCTCACGTCTCATTCGGCCTCCATTTAATGAGAGGAGCGTTTTTCAGTATAGGTAGTTTATGGACTTCATTCGCGCGGAATACAAATGAACGCGAAATGGAGTAACTGACGAATCTCGGCTGACCGGACCGCCTCCGACCGCTTGTGGTGCCTGATGACGGCTACAGAGAACGCCGTTTATGTTCAACAGGCCCCCACACCTGGCCCAGGTGTGGGGGCCTTTTTCATGCGCCGTGGAAACCAGACGTCCCAGGACTGGTCTACCATCCTCCTACCGCTTGGCTTGCTGCAGCCACTCATTATTTGAAGGATGCCCATGTGCTTTTATGAAGGTCTGGCCACCGTCACCGTGTTGGCCCGCTATCAGGGGCGGGAGCCGGCCGAGCTAACCAGTCTCGAATGCCCGGTGCGCCTCATTCATGTGGGCTCCGGTCGCGTCCGCGTTGAACTGCAGCATTACCTGCAAGGCCCCAAGGAGGCCAACGCGCTGCGGGTGATGCTGCCGCATGGAACAATGGTGCAGGGGCTCTTGATCGACGGGTCTAACCAACCCACCGGCGGCTGGCTGCTGATCGACGTCGAGCAGTACGACTTGGTGCTTGAGCCACCGGGGACCCTGAATGGATGGCAATGGCAATGATTGACCACGACGAATTTGCGGCACTTAACCTGCCGCGTTCTGTGCATGCGCAAGCGCTGAAGTTGCTCGCTGGCATCGTCCAGGCAAGCACCCTAGCCGACACGCTGCATGCCGCCGACCGAGCCGAAGGTTTCACCCTGGGCATTGAAACGGTGAAAGCACTCAACCTCGGGGCCATCGAAGGGCTGTATCTGATATTCGACCGCGCTTTACAGGCGCGTCAGCGGGAACTGAATAGATGATCGGCGAAGGCATTCACGAAGACGTATTGCGCGCCCTGGTTGAACAACACGCTGTGCGTGAATGCCTAGTCGCCAAAGTCGATGGCGGCCCCGACTGGGGCCTGTCGATTCGTCTGGGCGGGAGCAGTGCACGCTGGGTGCCGGTGCGCTCGCGACGTGAGCGCCTGCGCACCTGGGCGAGTTTGACCGCCGTGGGCCGTTTTGCCGAAAGCGTGGGCATTAACGGTTTCAGTGTGGAGCTGTGACCGGCGTCAGCTTTAACGCCATTTGCAGCATGCCGACCACGTCCGGTCCGTCTTCATTGATCCACGTCCCATAATGCTGACGGATCATGTTGCCGTTGGTGTGACCCATCTGTTCCGCAATCCAGTCGATCGACGCCACACCGGTGGTCAACAACTGGCTGGCGTAGGTGTGCCGGCATTGACCAGGGCCGCGGTAGCGGACGCCGGCCGCCAGTAAGTGCGCCTTGAAAAAACGATCGCGCACAACAAAATCGTTGGCATGCGGCAGGCCGGTTTTGGTGTTCAGGAACACGAAGTGCAGTTTGTGTTTTCGCACCGTCTTGTTGTCCCGCTCGACGACCTCCACGGTTTCCGCTTTCCTGTTGCGGTTCAGCGCATCGATCTTGCGCAAGGCGTCCCACGCCGGTGCCAGCAGGCGCACCCGCCGCGTCGATCGGCGGGTTTTTGTCACACGATAAGCGCCGCGCACCTTCGACCGGCGAAAGGTCACCGTGCCTTGCGCCAGGTCGACGTCCTCCCAGGCCAAGGCGATGGTTTCCGAGACCCGCGGGCCGGCCCATAACATGAACTGCACCATCAGCAGTTCCTGCGTGCGGTGGGTTGGGGTCTCGAGGATCTGGCGGATTTCGGCGCGGGTAAACGGGTCCGGCGCTTCGGGATCGGGCAGACGCACCATCAACCCTTCGGTCGGGTCATGCGCGACTTTCATCCGCGTGCGGTACAGGCGGAACACCTGGCGCACGTTGCTGATAATGTCGCGGATGGTCTTGTTCTTCAGGGTTTTCGACAGCGTGTCTTGAATCCACTCCTGCAGGTCCAGATGGTCGATCTGGTTAATCTGGACCTTGCCCCAGCGCGGGCGCACATGCACCTCCGCTTTGTTGGCGTAGCCGCGATAGCTGGAGGCGGCGACGCTGTTGGCCTTGATCTTCAGCCACAGGTCCAGGTAATGGCCAAAGGTGTTCTCCACCAACCTGGGGGAGTGCGGGAAGTGCCGCGCATAGTCAAAGGTGCCGGTCTGGATTTCGTACTCGATGATGTCAACCAGGCGCCGGGCCTGTGCCACGATCGCTGGTGTGTTGCCGCCCGGGATCGCTTCCCGGCATTTTTCCCCGTTGTATTGAAAATAGATTCTCACGGACTTTCCGCGAGCTTCGACCCCACTCATGTAAACCCCTAACGCTGTACTCGTATTACAACAGTCTGACGATCGGAAACAAAAAGGCCCGTTTCCGGGCCAAGTATCTGCAAGCGCGTCTTCTGGTGGACGCGGCTTATGGCTTGGGCTTGGGATGGCGCAGATGGGCGTTCAACCGCTGCCGGCGGCGGCTGCATTTCTCATGACTACCCTGAACGCGCCACTTGCCGCACTGGTCGCAGACGCTGGTGTAGTCAATGTTCCAGGGAAAGCGGCGCACCGGTGCTGCGGCCGGTTCATTGCGCATGGTGCGAATCTCCGTGGAAGACAGGGGCGGCGAGCAGTTGGCGGATCACCGCGGCATCCGTGGCGCTCAGGTCACCCAGACTGCTCGCCATCTGGCTCAGGCTTTCCAGGCGCGTACGGGCCTCGGGGGTTTTGTGCACAAGGTAGCCGATGACGGCGGCACCGATGATCGCGGTGGCCACCAGGTGCCGCGCCGGTGTGGTAGCCTTCGCGCCGCTGCTGCTGTGGTTCTGTGCTTGCATGGTAGGGTCCTCAGAAGTGGTCGGGTGTCGAGGAGCTGCAACTCCTCGACACTGTTTTTTAAGTTCAGTCCTTGCGAGCCAGGTGGATCACCAGGCCATCAAAATCCGGCTCATGTTCAACACATGACTGCCATTCCAATACCCGCAAGATCTGCTGCCTGTTGCAGTCGTCGACGAGGATTTCGCGCTGGCCAGCGGCTGCCCGAACTTCCAGCATCTGCAGCAAACCTTCCTCTGCGTACGCACCGGCCTGAATGATCGGCGCGCTTTGACCTGCCAAATCCAAACGGTCTTGTACCGACTGGAGCTTGTTGGTTTGGCCGTCGCCGGCATTGCCCATAAACACTTGGATCTGCATCGGTGTTGCTCTCCTTTACGCCTTGAATGTCCAGCACTTGACGGTGGTCGGCCGGGGTTGGGAAACGGGGTTGCGATGATTGAAGGCGGCGCGCACGGCGCTGTGCACGGCCTTGTTGCTGTCGAGGAACTTGCGCGAGCGAGACTCTTTGAGCAGGTCGCGCAACGTGGCCACGTCGGCCAGCTTCTGTTTGTGTTCGGCGGCGCGCTCGCAGAATTCATTGAGGTTGATGGCGATGACGGTCGGGTCGCTGCTGTGGTCGACCACCGGGTCTTCACTCAAGGATTCGAGGTAGTCGTAGACTTCCCAAAATTCGGCGACGGCCGGATGGTCGGAGCTGATCGAGGCTTGGCGCTCAATGGCCATCCGCACGATCTGCCGCTGCGTGGCAGCGACCTGCGGATCACTAAGTTTCAGCACCAGGCGCAGGCCATCCAGCAGCGACAACAATTGCGCGTGGTTCTTGCTGATGCGCTCCACGCGGATGTAACCGCGCAGGTCGTAGCCGCAACTGCTGCAGTTGCCTTGGTCACTGGTGTAAGCCGTACCGCAGGCAAAACAGTGTGTGTGCAGGCGGCGCAGCTTGGCTTCGTGTTCGGGCATGCGCTGAGCAAACAGCTCAAGCACAGCAGACTCCTTGCCCACAGCGCGCAACAGAAAGTGGCTGAGGGTGTTGCCGTCCAATGCGTTCAGTTGATCAGCAGCCACACGGCTTTCCGGGGTCACGATCGGACGCACGAAGTGCAACTTGACGATGCGCGTCATGATCGCTTCGTGAGCGACCACCGCCGCGTTCTGGCTGATCGCAATTGTTCCGCGAAAGGGTGGTTCGTAGGTTTCGTTGCCCGCCGTCTTGACGCCTTTGGTGGCCAGCGTGCCCCCACCGTAGAAGTCTTTTAGTTCGTCCCATTCGAAGGTTTTCGCGTGCGCCCGATCGTCGCTGTGGCGATCGGCCTCGAGAAACACCACCGGCATGCCGGAGACCTGACCCATCAGGCGCGAACGTCCGGCCTTGGTCGATTTCATCGGGTCGAAGCCTTCGTAACCTTCGCGGCCGAGCAGTTTCCACAACAGGTTTAGCAGGGTGGTCTTGCCGGCACCGGCTTCACCGGTGGCTTCCAGGAAGGGGAAGGATTGATAACGCGCGCGGATCTGCTCGCAGAACAGCGAGCCGAAAAAGAACACCAGCGCGACGAAGCCTTGGGCGCCGAAGCAGGTCCACAGTAGCTGCACCCACTGCTCGTTGAAATCTTTGCCGTCACGCTGCAGCTTGATCGGCACACCCTTTTGCAGGGTTTTCAGGCGCAGCTTGCCGAACTCAAAATAGTCTTCGCTGTTGACCTTGTAAGTGGTGCCGTCTTTGATCGCGAGGTCGCCGTAGACGTAGCAGGCGTATTCCTTGCTGTAGCCGACGTAGTCGATCGTGGAGACGGTTTTGATGCCAAACAGCTGATCCTTCATCAGCTTGTCGAGCTGCTGGCCGCTGCCGGTGAACATGGCGCCGGCCGCCATGCCGAGCAGGCGTTTTTTGAATTCACTGGCGGCGGACAACTGGCCGCTGGTGAAAGTGTTTTTCACACTCTCGGAGTCGTGGGGGAAGTCCACGCGCAGGTAATACCAGGACTCGTCCGTGACTTCGTTGCGCTGGAAGTACAGGGCTTGTGGGTAGCAGTTGGCAATCTCCACGACGCTGCCGGACTGCTGCAGCGCCTTCTCGCGCTGTTGCGCCTGATTGAGCAGCTGGTCGTCGTGGTTCTCGCTGTCCTCGATGTCGGACATGGCGCGGTTGAACTTTTCCATGTCCAACTTGAACCAGTACAAACGGTTGCCAAAGCCCAGGTGAAATTCCCCGCGCTTGTTCCAGTCGTACATGAGCAAGGCCTTTTCCGCTGCGCTCTCTGCCAGCAGCAGCGCGCCTTGATGGCGAGCCTGTTTGAGATCCGTAGCGATCTGTTCGGCGCGCTTGGTGTCGTCCTGAATAAAGCTCCAGCGCTGGTGCATATCGTTCCAGTCCGCCTTGCGGCCATCGCGCTGTGGTATCAGTGCCGCTTCGCAGGAGAACCCCAAGGCAAGAGCATCGCGAACCCAACGCCGCGTATAGGCGTTGGCGCTTGGCTCGTTGTCCAGCGCCCAAACCAGCTTGGGCAGCTTGCCGCCATCACGGTTTTTGATCAGAGCTTTGAGCGAGTCACCAGGGAACGCGTTAGACGACATGGCCGATACGGCCGCGATATCGTTATGCACCAATGCGATGGCATCGAAGATGCCTTCGACGATCCAGATTTCCTTTACCTCGAGCAGATCGACGCACGGCGGGCACCACCAGACGCCGCGATAGCTGTCCTTGGACTTGAAACGCGCCTTCATTTTGCCGAAACGGTGCGGCTGATCGATCAGACGTTCCCACCAGCCGCCTTTTTCCAGCGCAAAGCGCACCGTGGCGCTGCCTGCGTTGTGTTCAGGCGAGTAAAAGCTTTCCTGGGTGAACCAACCCTGGATCAGCTCAAACCGAAAGCCCCTGGCGAACTCAAGATAAGCCCGCGCGGTGGCGTTAGGGTGTTGGTCCGTCGCCGGTGCACGCTTACTCCAATCTTCAAACAGATCGTCGTACAGCTCTTTGACGTGCAAGGTGTGGCCACATTTTTCAGGGCGGCCGCAGATCACCATCCATGGGGTATCGAAACGCGAGTACAGCTCCTTTTTCTTGCATTTGGGGCAGGTGCCCCCGCGCATGTAATCGGTGCCTACGCGGTGCTTCAGTCCGAAGTCGAACTGGAGGCGTTGCAACACGTCGTGGCGGAGATCTTCTTTCATGATTACTTCACTGCTTTGAGGCTGAGGGAGAGGGCCGCCATCAGGCGTTTCTGAGCAGCCATCACCGGAGTTCTTTCGAGGATCGAGCTGTGCCGTTTTTCTTGCGGGACGTACCGATATTCATCTGCGTACCAGTAGTCGTTGAGGCTCAAGCGGTACTGCTCGCGCATCGCAGCCAGTAGTGCTTCGGCCTCCGCTGGTGGCAGCTGAGTGGTCAGAATTACGGCGTTTCCCATCTTGAAACCTCGATTTCGGGCGCAGCTCACCCAAACCCACGGAGTGCGGGACAGGCGTTTGTCTGAGGGTTGGTGTTACGAGTTGGCTAAGCGAAAGCGGCCAACGTCTGGCGCGTTGATGATTCGCTCATAAATCAGGCTGACCGGTACGGCCCATTGCATGCCGGTGGCCGGATCAACGATTACGGTATGCGTCGACGTGCTGCTCTGAATGTTCAGACGCTGACGATCGCGAACGGCGACCATGGTGGTGCCCGCCAGGTGAACGATCTTTTCAGCCACCTGCGTTGTCACGTCGTAGTCGGCAATCAAGTACTGAACGGCCCGGCTGAACAGTTGCTGATCATCGCTTAGGTGTTCGCAGTGGTGACGCTCGAGGAACGACAACGCAGCGCTCTGCAGAACATCTTGATATTCCGGTGCTGCAGACAAATTGATCATTGAGTTTTCCCTGCGCGGTAAAGGGCGATAGCGGCCAGCACTTCTGCATGCCTTGCTGCTACGTGGAGGTTATGCGCGTCCATAATGAATTCGGCTTCTTCATCACTGATCGAACCGTCTTCAAGAGCGGCGGCGATTGCTTGATCCACACAGCCTCGCTTTGCGGAAACCTGCACTGAGCGGGCGTAAAGCTCGACATTGTCGAGGGTTCCAGGATCAGCCATCGGAACGAACAGTCCCCCATACAACGAGGCGATGTAATTGGGTAAATAATGTGTCCCGCAGTCCTGCTCTAGCAGGAAAACTTGGGTATCGCTGAGAGGACTGCAACCGGCGTTTTCATAGGCATGGTTGTCGAATTTTTTGAGCTTCAGACCCAGGCGTGCTGCTGCAGCCTCACGTCCGCCGTTATAGCTGCGGATGATCTCGCTCATGACTTCTTTACGGGTGTCTAGGATTGGACTTTTCAACTTCTACTTTTCCCTGTTGGCCCCTGCCGTTACTGTTCGATCACACCTTGTTTGACGCCTAGCAAAACGGCGGCTCGGTGTGCCTCCCCACGGCGACATTGGCTCTGTCCACTCAGCACCGCATAGACGGTGCTGGGGCTCAGGTTGTGCGTAGCAGCAAAATCCTTCGCGGACTGACCGCGCTTCTCCAACGCTTCACGGGCTTTTTTGCGGGCTTGCTCGGTGATGCTTGTGTTCGGCATAGTGCAAATCTCTGCGTTTTCGTGTGATGACAAGCGCAGAATGTGGCAAAAAACTGCCAATGTAAATATGCGAGTGGAAAAATATTGACTCTCTCCGAAGAGATCGGCGCCAGGCTGCGGGAACTTCGCGCCGGTGCTGGCCTGACTCAAGATCAACTGGCTGAAAAACTTGGCGTGTCTAAACGTACCCAAGGTAACTATGAATCGGGTGCCAGCGATGCGCCTGCGTCCTATCTGAGTCTTGCTAATTCGCTGCTCGATTTCGACGTTGCTTATATCGTTCACGGAACGCGGAAGACGCTGCCGAGCGAGGCGCTTACAGACGTTGAAGACTGCTTGATAAGACAGTTTCGAAGCATTCCAGTAGACGATCAGAAGGCGATTCGCCGAATTCTCGAAGCTATGGCCGACGACGCAGCTCGGCATCGGTCTTAACTCGCAACAATCCTGCACAGTCATTGGGGTAACTCTTATTCCAATGCACTTGCTCACCCCCCATAAAGTCCGTTCAGCAATGCACTTTATGGAGTAGTTAGAATGTTGGATCGCAAGAAGAACGATCACATCGCCCTCGAAAACGCCGAGTCGGAAGGTGCCGTACTCACGGAAATCGAGCGTCGATTGATCGATCTGTATCGCCGGCTCACCCGCGTAGAACAGCAGCAGGTTCGCCGAGTGGCCGAGATACTGGCAATCAACCCAAAGGAGAAAGTAGAGGGCTGACCGTCATTCTTTGAATGATCCCGATCGCCGGCGCTCGTACGTCGGCGGTTTGTAACTACGCCACCGCCTGCGATCCCAACTGCTCGAAAAGCTCCCGCTGCTTCGCTCTGGGCATTTCTCGTAAGCGATCGATCAGCATCCGCTCGAACGTCTGCGACGACGGACTGAGCGTGTGCGAGAACGTCAGATTGGCCACCCATGTATGCCCGCACGTTGCATCCAGGCACTGGCAGTATAGTTTCACGAAGGCTGTCGTTACCTCTTCCCGCGAGGCAATCCGGCCCTTGTGTCCGCAGTTGCATACAACTCTCATTATGTCCCTCCCCAGGGGCAGCTGATCGCCACCATTTTGTCACAATCTGTAGTGGTTTTCTTTCTGGTTGGCACTTCATGTAGTGATATCCGCTGATTCTGGCGCAGCTTTCCAGCTGAATCTCCTATCCTCTCTGAGCCTGTCATTTAGCTGATTGAACAACTGACAAATCGGCCGAATCTCGTTGCTCGTGTAAACGCGATCGATCTTCTCGATGTCGCCGAAACCACCGGTGTTTTCTGGAATGATGCCGGCCAGCGCCGGGTTCATTCGCCAGGCGGCGATGACGTCGTTGCGGGTGATGTTTTTTACCTTCTCCAGCTCGTCTTTGGCTTGGAAGTCCCCCACAGGGATGATCTGAATCGCGTTTTCCTTGCCGTTGGGGATGTTGACGAACATGGAGCGGAAGTTGCCCACGCCCTTGCTCGCGCTGATCTGCGCGCGCAGCTCGTCTTCGTCCTCTTCAGTCAGGTCGGGATCGTTGGTGTAGAAGATGTAACCAGCGTGCGCGCCGTTGCTGTAGTAGCGTCGGCGGAAGAGGGTAGCCGCCTCATTAAGCAGCAGCGCCTGCAGGCCGCCCAGGTAATCCGGGATCCCGTAGATGTTCTGTTCCACGTCGTAGTCCAGGACATGAGAGATCTCGTGCTGTTCGAACTCCATTTCTTTGTTGTCGGGCATCAACATCACGTAACCGCCGTCGACCTTTACCCGCATATTGATGGCAGGTAGGTGCTGCAGCTCGAGCACTTGGCCGAATGCGTTGGTGTCGTTATAGAAATACGCTTCGCCAAACACCATGTAGTCCAGCCCGGCGCGGCCCATTGTTTCCGTGCTGCAGCCGGCCGAGGGGATGAACTCACGCAGCAGCAGGTTGCGTTTAAACTTCGGAATGGCGCCGTGGTGGGCATTGGCGCGCAGCAGCTTGGCCAGGCCAACCCGCGAAACCGGCGGCTTGTAGATCTTGCCGTCGTCGCTGGGGAACACACCCACGTACTCGCCGATGTTGCCGGATAACACCTGTTCCGGCTCCCCGAACGTAAACGAGCGCATGGGCTGCTGCGGTGGTTGGGTTATGTGTTGCTTTCTGCGTTTGCGGTTGGCCATGGCTGGTCTGGTTACTCGTGACGTAGCGGCTACGACGCCGCTTGTTGGTGTTCAAAGGTTCGTTTGCCAGCGCGTGCATCACGGCCCAGGCAATGTCGGCGTGGCCGGTGGCGTCGGTGCGTGATGCGCTGTAGGTAATCTGGCCACTGTTGGTGGCGCCGCGCTTGATCGTCAGGAATGCCTGGGCGATGTCCGTCCAGCCGGCGTCCCACTCGATGCGACTGCCTTGGATCGTGTCCTGGGCTTTGAGCACCAGGGCGTTTTTCGCCTCAAGGCTGTAGTGAATTGGCGTTGCTTTGGCGTAGAAGTCGCGCACCAGGTCGAACACGCCGTAACCCACGCCGGTGACATCGATGCCGATGTGCTGGACGTTGAAACGCTCGGTCAGTTTCTTGACCTGAGCGGCCTGGTAGGTGAACGAATGGCCACGCCAGCTGTGCTTTTCCAAAATGCGGAATTTCGCGCCTGGCTCGAGCGGCGGCGCGATGACCACGCAGGTAGCGTCGTCGCGGGTTCGGCTTGGGTCGTAGCCCAGCCAGACTGGACTGTTGCCAAATGGCCGATCGGAGTCCGGGTTGTAGTCCTCCCACAACGACAGATCCGAGTAGCAGCGCTCCAGATCCTTGAGGCTGAATGCGCTTTGAGTGCTGTCGATGAACTTGCAATAAAACAACTGCTGAAATTTGTCCTCGTCGTACTCCAGCTGCAGTTGCTCAAGGTCGAACAGATCGCAGCCACCGGCGATTGCATCGTCCAGGGTTATCGTCTTGCGCCATTGGCCGTCCGGACACAGTGCGCCCTGCGAATATGCCGCTTCGCTCGGCCACACACCGCCGGCCTTCTTGCCGCGTTTGCTGTTGCGAAATTCCTCACCCGACCAGAATGGGTATGCCTGGTGCGACACGGCGCTGGGCGTCGAGAAATAGGTTTTGCGCCATTTCTTGTGGGTGCCCATGGCGCTGGCCACGGTGCTGAGTTTTTCGAAGTCGCGAATCCAGAAATATTCGTCCACGTAGACGTGGCCGTGATAGCCCTGGGCGGTGCTGCTGTTGGTGCTGAGAAAGCGCAGTTCGGCGCCGTTGCTGAGCGTGATCGGGTTGCCGGTCAGCTCGATATCAAACCATTGCTTGGCGAATTGGATGATGTAGCTGCGGAAGATCTCAGACTGCGATCGGCTGGCAGACAGAAACACCTGGTTGTCGCCGCTCAACACAGCGTCCATGAACGCTTCGCCGGCGAAGTAGTAGGTCAGGCCCACCTGCCGGCTTTTGAGAATGTTCCGGACACGGCGCGTCAGCGGGTTCTGTTTCGCCTCGAACAGCTCTTTCTGATAGCCGTACATCTTCGAGATGAATTTATCGAGGAAATCCACTTCGGTCAGGCCGCTGATGTCGTTCTTGGCCTTCTTTTCCCGCTTCTTAGCGCCGCCTTCGCCTCGCTCACGGCGTTGACCAGGTTGCCGTTCGCGAGACACGTCCGGACGATCTGACGGCGCCGCCGGTGAAGGTTTCGCGGCCAGTTTTTTCAGGCGCTCAAGTAGGCTCGTCAGCCGCTCCAGTTCGTCCAGTTCGGCTTTCGTCAGCGGCTCGACCTTTTCCAGAATTAGTGTGATGCGCCGATTGACCGCGCTTAATGGTTCTTCATCCGTCAGCATCTCGTCCCAGCCGCCTTGGCGGATCCAGTAATAGACGATTCGGATGTTGGGTAGCTTCAAATGCGCCTGTATTTCCTTCACCGAACAGCGGCGCAGGTAAAGGCGTTTTGCGGCTTCTTTAACTTCGGTCGGGTAGTTCATGCGCCGCAGTCTATGCGGCGAAAACCCTGGAAACGCGGGGTTAAATACTGCGACTCGCCTATCTGGTTCAAATAGGAGAATGCTGAATTTCAACCGTTTGTTTGGCGGCAAACGGCTCCCTATCGTGGCGGCTCATTCAACGATTGAGCGCAGTCACCCCTCATGCCCCGTTCCCTTGTCTCCTACTGGAAACGTGTTGCCACCAGCGGCCCGACTGTCGATGGCCGCGAGATCCTTCCCCAGGAACTGCGCGATATCGCCGAGACCTACACACCAACCAAATACACCGCTGTGATCTGGTGCGACCACGAGCGCTGGCCTGGCTCGCACGGCACCGTATTCGCTGTGCGCCTGGTTGAAGAGGGCGAGGATCTGGAGCCAGGTCAAATTGCGCTGGAAGCTCAGTTAAAACCGAACGATCGCCTGCTGTACCTCAACGATCAAGGCCAAAAGCTGTTTACCAGCATTGAAATCACTCCGAATTTTGCCGGTAGCGGCAAGGCCTATCTGACCGGTCTGGCGGTGACCGATTCGCCCGCAAGCCTCGGCACCCAGGAACTCTATTTCTCTAACCGAACCAGTCGCGCCGCTTACTACGCCGCGTCGCTGGAGCTTGGTCCGCTGCGCGAACCCGAGCCGCAGGGCGAGATCGGCCGTCTGGCTGCAATGTTTACCCGCCTGTTCAAGCGTTTCGGCATTGACGACACCGCCGCCGAAACCACTCCGCAAACCCCAACCGAGAGCAAACCCCCAATGGATGAAGCTACCGCCACGGCTTTAAAAGCCCTGCTGGCCCAGCTGCTGGTCGTCGCCGCCGGCATTCAGGCCGTGATCGAGCCTGCCGCCGAAGACGCACCGGAACCCGATCAAGCCCCGATCGATGATGTCACTGACGCGGTGGACGAGATCGTGACCACGGCCGAAGAGGAACGCGAATTCAAGCGCACCGGCGGCGGAAACAAAGCTGTGCTGGCGGCATTGGCCAACCTGCAGAAGCAGTTCACCGAACTGAAAAACACCAGCAACGGCCGTCAGTTGCCACGCAATGCTGGTCCCGCTGACAAATCCAAAGCGCGGGTACTCTGACCATGGCCCGTTCCCTGAGCGCCTACGGCGCCAAGATGTACGCCGAAATGCAGCTGGCGATCGCCGAGACTTACGGCGTCCCGTTGTCCAGCAAGATGTTTTCCGTTGAACCGTCGATCGCCCAAGAGCTGAACGACGCGATCACCGCGAAAGCTGATTTCCTGCAGCGCATCAACGTCATTCCAGTGACCGAGATCAAAGGCGAGAAGGTGTTCATTGGCGTGTCCGGTCCTGTCACCGGCCGTACTAACACCAAGACCACCGATCGCGAAGCCAAGGATGCGTCGGAGCTGGAAAACAGCACCTACGAGTTGTCGTCAACCGAATCCGATGTGGGTCTGCCGTACGCAAAAATCGACGCCTGGGCGAAGTTTCCAGACTTCCATCAACGCTATTCCGCCGCGGTGCAGAAACAGATCGCCCTCGATCGCATCATGGTCGGCTTCCACGGCTTGAAAGCAGCTGCACAGACGGATATCGAAACGTATCCAATGCTGCAGGACGTGAACAAAGGCTGGCTGCAGCAGCTGCGCGAGCAAGCCCCGCAACAGGTGCTGAAGGAAGGCAAGGAAGCGGGCAAGGTGACCTTGGGGCCGAATGGCGATTACGCCAACCTGGACGCCCTGGTCCATGACACCAAGCAAATGGTGGATGAACGTCTGCGCGACGGCGGCGATTTGATCGCCATCATCGGCACCGACCTGTTGGCGGCTGACAAAGCGAAGCTGTACGCCAAGCAGGGCGATACGCCAACCGAAAAAGAACGCATCGAAGATGCTCAAGTGATCGCCACCTACGGCGGCTTGCCGAGCTTCAGCGTACCGTTCTTTCCGGTCAACGGTGTGCTGGTCACCAGTTGGGACAACCTGTCGATTTACTTCCAGGATTCCAGCTGGCGCAAGCAAACCGTGGACAACCCGAAACGCTCTCGCGTCGAGGATTACAACAGCCGCAATGAGGGCTATGTGATCGAGCAGCTGGAGAAAATCGCGCTGACCGAGAACGTGGAGCTGCTGAAGTGAGCCTGGCTCTCGCGCACAAGCGCCGCACCCTGGCGTTGGGCAGCGCTGCAGTAATTGCTACGGCCGCGGCACCGCTGGCGTATTCGCCGGCGGAAGCCTTGAGCAGTCCAGCCAACGCGAAAAAGCATCTGCTGCTGATGGAAGCCTCGCTGGATCAGGATCTGCAGCGCCTAAGCGACATCAAGGGGCTCGCCGGGCGTCAGGCACTCAAGCGCGAGGAGCTGTTGCCCAAGTACCAGGATTTCATCCAGCGCTATATGGATTCGGGTTTGGTCATGCCGAACCGTGTTCTTGTCCAGGTCATGGTCTGGCTGTTCGACACCGAGCAATTTGAGGATGGCCTGGCGCTGGCTGACTTTGCGATCGAGCAGGGGCAAGAGATGCCCGAGCGG
The DNA here is from genome assembly GCF_051132135.1 of Pseudomonas sp. R1-1. Classification (NCBI taxonomy): domain Bacteria; kingdom Pseudomonadati; phylum Pseudomonadota; class Gammaproteobacteria; order Pseudomonadales; family Pseudomonadaceae; genus Pseudomonas; species Pseudomonas sp. R1-1. Next base: position 4,232,078 of record NZ_CP071663.1, on the reverse strand, counting down.
TTCAAGCGCCGTGATGTGCAGACCTTCGTCGCGGACGCCGTGATCGACTGGGCTTATGCCGAATACAACGCGCAGCGCAGCCCGGAGCCGTACCTGTCCAATCTGCTGCCACGTGTCGACGGTGAATGGGAGCTGACCGAACAGATCCCGAGCAAGTACCACAAGTTAATCGGCATGCGCGCCATGGAGGCCGAGCAGTGGGAAACCGCGCTCCAGCACCTGGAACGTTCCACCGAGCTGTACGCGAAAGCCGGCAATGAAACGCGCATTGCGAAGTGCCGCAAGGCGATCGCAAAACAAACACCCGCCGTGACCGGCGCCGAATAACCGACTACCCCCCCCAGCGGGGAACTGTGGACGTGTGTCTGCCATTCATGGCTAGCCCCACGAAAAACAGTCTCCCCGCCCTATTCGAGCGGTCAGCAATGAGCTTTTCCGGGAAACCCACCACCTTTGTGGAACAGATCATCGAGAACGACGGCTTCTGGCCGGATCTCTCCGTGTCTGAGTTTCAGAAAGGCTATCGCCTGCCGGCGGAGTTCCTGGGCGACTTGCTGACCGACGCGCTGAGCATCGCCATGGCTGAGGTCAACGACGACCTGGCCACGCTCAAATCCAGCTGGCTCACGGCGGGCATTGCGACGGTGGAAAAGGCCGATCCGATGCTGCTGCCGGAGCGTGCCTGGAAAGCGAAGTTGTACAAACGCGCCGTTTATTGCCGTGCGAAGGCCAGCGCGCTGCAGCAGTTCGCCACCGTGACCCGCCGCGAAAGCGCCGAAAACACCGGAAAGGAAGCACCAGAGCGTGAGGATACGTTTCTAGCCTTCAGTCAGTCCGCTGTACGCGCCCTGCAGGGCCGTGGCCGCATCACGGCGAAGTTGCTATGACCAAGCTGCAGACGCTGACCGCGTATCTGTTGGAACGCCGCCTGGTTGAGCCTGAACAACTCGACAGTTTCACCGAGCAGGTGAAGCTTGCACTGATCTGGAAACCCGACGTCGACGGGATGCACCTGGGCGACATGCACTATCGCGCCGCGATCGTGCTGGAGCGCTTCGCCGACCATCCGGCGCGCTTGATGGCACTGGTGGGCAGTTGGTTGGAAAACAACGATGCCAACCGGGACCGCCACGAACTGCCGGCACCGGAATTTCTCGTGGAGCCGGTGGATAGCGACCTTTTCGACGTGGAAATCACGTTGGAGTTTGTCGAGCCGCAGTATCTGGCCGAAGACCCTGCCGGGGAGATCGAAGCCTTCGGCAAGAGCTGGGCCTTTGTCCCGTTTGATCTGTGGATTGCAGAGCGCGGCGAGGTGGCCACCGATGGCGGGGCGTAGCACGTTCGAACTCGACATTCGCGGTCGCTTGGGCGTACGCGAACAGTTGGCGTTGCTGAGCCTGCCGCCGCAATTGCGCCGCCGCTTGCTGAACCAGGTCACCAAACGCGTGCGGACAATGAGCCGCAAGCGAGTACGTGAACAAAAGAACCTGGACGGCACGCCCTTCGCTCCACGCAAGGGCGACAGCAAAGGCAAAAAGAAGATGGAAGCCGGCCTGGCCAAGTTGATGGTGGTCACCCGAGTGTCCGCTGATGAAGCGGAATTGGGCTGGAAAAACGCCCTGACCCGATGGGTGGCCGCGCAGCAGCACAACGGCGTCAGTGAGCGCCGCACCGCCCAGCAGATGCGCCGATGGAACAAGACCCCACCGGGTTTGGCAGCAACCGACAAGCAAGCCAAGCGCTTACGCCGGTTGGGGTTCCGTGTGCGCCAAGCGGGAAAAAAGACGCTGACCCGGCCCTCGGTAGCGTGGATTCAGGAGCATGTGAACTACGCCAAGGCGGGGCTGCTGATTCGGATCCTGGACGACCAGCGCCGCGAAAGCACCGGAGCGCAGAGCTGGGAAATCACGCTACCGAAACGCCAATTCATCGGCGCCGAAACTGAACGCGACACCAACCTGCTGATTAACCAGGTGTTGCAACAAATTCTGAACTCACCCCGCTAACGAGGCACTGCATGGCACTCGGTCAAGTCACCGTCGACAATCTCAATCTAGGCCAGGGCGCCGTGACAGAGGTTGAGCGTTACTTTCTTTTCATCGGCCCCGCCGCCAAAAACGTCGGCCAGATCATTCCGTTGAACACCGACAGCGATCTGGACGCCGCCCTGGGCGTCCCGGCGAGCGATCTGAAAACCCAAATCACCGCCGCACGTTTGAACGGTGGCCAGCGCTGGGCCTGCATGGCGGCCCCGATCGGCCCCGAAGGCGACTGGGCCACCGCTCTGGAGAAAACCCAGCAACAAGGGGTGTCGGTGGAAGCGGTAATCGTCACCAAGCCTGTCACCAAGGGTGACGAACTATCGGCCATGAATGACGCGGCCGTCGCCCTGAACAACACCTACGGCCGTCGTGTTTTCTTTCTGGCAAGCACCGCCGGCATCGCCGTCGACCAGACCTGGGCACAGTACCTGAGCGAGCAAAAAGCGTTGGTAGCGGGTCTGGCAGCGCCGCGCGTTTCACCGGTGCCGCAACTGCACGGTAATGACTTGGGCGTGCTGGCTGGCCGCTTGGCCAATTCGGCAGTCAGCATCGCTGATAGTCCGATGCGCGTGGCCACCGGCCCGGTGTTGGGACTTGGCGACGTGCCTATCGATATGGAGCTGATCCCGCTGCCGTCCGCTGTGCGCAGTGAACTGGATCGGGCGCGGTTCTCCGTCACCCAGACCTACCCCGACTACCCGGGCGTGTACTGGGGCGACTGCAACATGTTGGACACCCCGGGCAGTGACTTTCAGGTCGTGGAATACCTGCGCATCACCGACAAAGCCGCTCGCCTGATTCGCCCGCTGCTGATCCGCCGTGTAGCCGATCGCCGCTTGAACAGCACGCCCAACAGCATGGCGGTGAACACCAACCAACTGATGGCGCCACTACGCGCCATGGCCAAGTCCATCAAGTTCAACGGCGAGGTGTTCCCCGGTGACATCGAGCCGCCGAAAGACGGTGACCTGGTGCTGGAATGGCTCAGCAAAACCAAGGTTGCGGCTTACATCAAGCTCAAACCCCTCAACTGCCCGAAAGACCTCACGGCGAACATCGCTCTGGATCTTTCTACTGACAAAACGGAGTAACGCCCCATGGCAAAGATTGGCGGCAAGAACTTCGACGTGAGCCTGGGCGATCTGTCGCTGCACGTCGAGAGCTGCACCCTGGACATTACCGACAACTCGGCTGTGGCCCAAACCCGGGGCGTGCCTGACGGCTACGTGGAGGGTGACGTGGCCGCTGCCGGCGAACTTGAACTGGACAGCTCCAACTTTCAGTTGCTGATCGACGCGGCGCGATCGGCGGGCAGCTTCCGCAAGCTCAAGGCGTTTGACGCGGTGTTCTTCGCCAAGGCCGGCGAAGACGAGGAACTGCGCGTGGAAGCCTTCGGCTGCAAGGTGAAGATCTCCAGCCTGTTGTCGATCGACCCGAAAGGTGGCGAGAAGACCAAACACAAGGTGCCGTTTGACGTCACCAGTCCGGACTTCATTCACATCAACGGCGTTCCGTACCTCGACGCTACCGAGATCGAGGGGATCCGTTAATGGTGGACTGGTTCGACCGCGCCCAGGAGCTGGAGCAACGCCAACGTGACCAAGCGATCAAGGCCCAGCTGCTGACGCCTGTGCCGGTCGGGCCAAGCCTGACCCATTGCCAGGACTGCGATAACGAGATCCCGCCGGCGCGCCAGGCACTGGGCGGTAAAACGCGGTGTGTCCCGTGCCAGACGGGCTTTGAGCAGAGTAAACGCTGATGACGACTGACGCCGCACGCCTCGGAACGCTGGAGCAGAGATTCGCCGTATTTGAACACCGGCTGAGCGAGTTGGAAGACCGCCACGAAACCGTGCCTACCCGCGTGACCAAGTTGGAACAGGGGTTCGAACACATGGCCGGGCAACTATCGGAACTGAACGCTGGCCAGCAGACCCTGACGGTCGCGGTGAACGACATCGGCGCCAAGGTCGGCCGCTTGCTGACCATTCTCACAGTGGTCGCTTCTGTGCTGCAGATGGTTGTGCCGGCACTGTTGCGGGTGTGGTTCCCATGAGCCTGCGTGGCAGGATTCAAGCCGGTGTGATTGCGCTGGCCAGCGCTCCGTTGGTGATCTTCCTGGGCACTTGGGAAGGCCATGGCCAGAACACCGTTTATGCCGACAAGTTGGCCAGCGGACTGCCCACTGTCTGCAAGGGCATCACCCGACACACCAGCCCGTTCCCGGTGGTAGTCGGTGACTACTGGTCGCCCGTTCGTTGCGCCGAGGTGGAGCAGCTGGTGATCCGCAAAACCCAGCTGCAGTTGGCCGACTGCATCACCAACCCGGACGTGAGCCAGAACACTTTCGACGCGCTGACCAGCCATGGACACAACGTCGGTGTGCCCAGCACTTGCGCCAGTCGGGCGGTGGCGTTGATCAACGCCGGCCGCATTGCTGACGGATGCAGGGCGTTGGCCTGGGCACCGGACGGCAAGACACCGGTATGGGCGTACGTGACCGACGCCCAAGGCCGCAAGCGCTTCGTTCAAGGCCTGCACAACCGCCGGCTGGCTGAAATGGAGCTGTGCCTGCGATGAGCCTTTCCCCATTGCGCCTGGCGCCTTTCGTGCTGCTGGTGGCCCTGCTGATGTGGGTGGCGTTCGATCGGGTAACCGATCAGCGCGACGACGCCAGACGCGAGCGCGACAGCGCGCAATGGGAAGCGAACGGCCTGCGGGAAGCGGCCCGAATCAGCGGCGAAATGCTCGCTGAGCGGGATGCGATCGACCAACGAAACACCAAGGAATTGACCGATGCACTCACTGAAAACGAGCGCCTGCGCCGCGCTGTTAGCGATGGCTCTGGCCGGTTGCTCGTCCGCGCCACCTGTCCCGCCACCGGATCGGTGCCCGCCGCCGCCGGCACCGCCCGCATGGCTGATGCAGGACGCGCCGAACTCGCAGCAGACGCTCGACCGGATTATTTCACCCTCCGTAATCAGCTCGCCCTAAGCCGGCAAATGATTCTCGGACTGCAGCAATACGTCCGTGGCGTGTGCCAGCGATCGCCAGCGCACCAGGACACCACTTTTCCCAACCTCAACAAGAGATCTACCCAATGAGCCAACAGAACAACACCGAAATCACCCTGGAAGTCGGCGAACAGGAATTCACCTTCAACCTGACCCCGGCCGACGTCACCAAGTATTTCAACGCTCTGACCCAAACCAACAAGGTCGCCCCGGGCAACAACCTGTTGATGACCACTGTGCTGCAGGAACAAAAAACCGTGCTGAAACCGCTGCTGGGCAACCCGGTGATGGTGATGCAGATCGCCGGCGCTCTGCTCGAGGAGTACGCGCCCAACGTTGAGGTGATCGTAAAAAAGCGCTCGAGCACGCTGAGCGCCTAAGCGAAAACGGACTGGGCCAGTTAATGGCCCTGACGAACCGCTGGCTTCCTGGTGCCGAACCCACGTCCGAGGCGATGGGGACGGCCAAGTGGCTGGAGGACGAACACTGGAAACGCATGGAGTTCGCCGTGGCTAACGGCATCGCCCTTGCGCTGAACGGGTAACGACTTTGGCAGACCGTAGCGCCAGCCTGGCTTTCATTCTCAGCTTGCAGGACAAGGTCACCGCGCCTCTGGGCAAGGTGAAAATGGGCTTTTCCGAGCTTGCCGATCAGAGTGAAAAACACATAAAGACGATCGGGCTTGGCCTGGGCGGCGTGACCGCTGCTGTGGTCGGGATCCGTGAGTCCATGGAACCGGCGCTGGAGGTCAATCGCGCCCTGGGCGACGTCCGATCGTTGGGCGTGGCCGAGGATGCGTTGTCGGCACTCAATGCCAAGTCGCTGGAATTCGCGGTGAGCTATGGCGAGAACGCCAAGGATTTTGTGGCCTCGGCTTACCTGATCGAGGGCGCCATTAAGGGGCTTGCCGGCAACCAGCTCGCCACGTTCACCAACACCAGCAACTTACTGGCGAAGGCCACCAAGACGGACGCTGAAACCATGGGCGAATACGTCGGCACGCTCTACAACCTGCAGAAGTCCCAAGCGGATGCGATGGGGAAGGGCGCATGGGTGGAAAAACTCGGCGGGCAAACGGCGCTGGCCGTGCAGTTGTTCCGCACCAGCGGCGCGGCGATGAAAGACGCTTTCAAGGAGGCCGGCGCGATCGCCACCACATCGGGCGTCGATCTTGCCGAACAGATGGCGGTGATCGGCACGCTGAGTAGCACCATGGAGGGCGGCGACGCCGGCGGGCGCTATAAGGCGTTCTTCGAAAACATCGGCGCGGCGTCGGAAAAACTTGGCATGAAGTTCACCGATCAGCAGGGCAAAGTCCTGCCGATGATGGCGATTCTGGACTTGCTGCAGGGCAAGTTCGGTGATCTGACCAGCGCGTCGGCCGGGGCCAAGTTAATGGAGGCCTTCGGCGGCGAAGGCGCCCAGGTGATTGGCGCGTTGGCCAAGGATACCGATCGACTGCGTAACGGTATCGAGCAGCTGGGCAAGGTGCGCGGACTGGAGAACGCCGAGCAGATGGCCCGGGCGATGGTCGATCCGTGGCAACAGTGGGCGTCCCTGGTCGAAGTCATGCGGGTGGTGTTTGGCCAGGTGCTGATACCGGTACTGACGCCGTTCATGAGCAAGATGGTCGACATCGGGAAAACCCTGGTGCGCTGGTCGCAGCTGTTTCCCAACATCACCCGGGTGATCGGCATCACCGCACTGACCATCATGGCCATCGTCGGCGCCATGTCGTTGTTGACCGTCGTGGTCGGCGTCGCGCGGATGACCTGGCTGGGCCTGTTATCGGTGTGGAAGGTTGTTCAGCTGCTCAACCTGCGCACGGTCGCCGGCTTCGTCCTGCAGAAACTGGCGATCCTGGCTTACATGGCCGTGATCTACACGCTCAGCGCCGGCTTAACACTGCTACGCGGCGCCATGCTGCTGTGGCAGGGCGCTATCTGGCTGGTCAACGCGGCGCTGCTGGCCAACCCGATGGTGTGGATCGTGGTCGGGGTTCTCGCCTTGGTGGCCGTCATTGTCGCAGCGGTCTACTACTGGGACGAATGGACGTCCGCCCTGATGAACACGGCTGCGTTCCAGTTCGTCGCTGACAAGCTGCAGAAGCTATCCGACTGGTTTAACTCCATGGGCGGTTGGTCAGGCATGGCCAAGGCCGCATGGGACAGCATCGTCGGCATTTTTACCAAGGCCGTAAACGGCGTGATCGAGCTGCTGAACAGCATCCCGGGCGTGAATATCGAAGCGCGCTTCGGCGGTATGCCTGAAGTGCCCGGCGTCGATGCCGCGACCAATGCCGCCGACACCGCCAGCGCCGCACAGAAAGCCCAGCAAACCATAAACGCGGCAATCCCCAGCCTTTCGCCGGCGCGCCCTTCGGCGGTGCCGCCCGGCGGCTTGCTGACCAGCATCCAGAACAACAACAGCAGCCAGAACAAGGGCACGCATGTGGAGAACGTGAACATTCACACGGGCAAGGCCATGACCCCGCTGGAGGTGGAAAATATGGTGGCTATGGCGGTCGGCGGATGAGCGAGTACGTAGACCTGTTGATCGTGAACAACGACCTGGCACTGGATCCATCCCACCAGCCGCTGTTGGTCGATGACCGCGCCTGCATCGCCCAGGACATCGCTCACATGATCCGCGACAGCGGGTTGCTGGTGACGATGGTGGCCGAGCGCGATCGGCTGCGGCAGCGCGACTGCATCCAGCAACTGGAACTGTTGGTGGAGGACGACCAGCGCCTGGTGCCGGGCACGGCACGCATCACCCAGCAGGAACCAGGCGTGTACCTGGTCACTGCGAAAACCCTGAAATTTGGTTCGATTGAGGTAAGTCTGTGAGCCAGGTCGATTTTAAGAAGGTGATCGCCGACGCCGGCATACCGACCACCGAGGCCGGTTTGAAGGCCGCGTGGGAAAAGGAAGTCGAAGCCCAAGGCGCGAAGGTGGCCAACACCAGCAGTTATTCGCCGTTCTGGCGGGTGATGACCGCGCTGGTGACCAAACCGGTGTTGTGGCTATTGGACTTTCTGTGCCTGACGGTGCTGCCGAATTTCTTTGTGAAAACGGCGGTGGATGCGTGGCTGGACATGCTTGCTTGGGCGGTCAACGTCGAGCGTAAAGGCGCCACCAAAGCGCAAGGGAAATTGCTGTTCACCCGCGCCTTACCGGACGGCGTCATGGAGCTGGAAAAGGGCATTGTGGTGCAGTCGGCCGCCATCAACGGCAACGTGTACAAACTGATTACCACGGCGCCGGCGACGTTCGTCGCGGGCCAGCGGCAGCTGGAAGTCCCGGTGGAGGCGATCGAATCGGGCAGTGGTTTCAACCTCGCCCCGGGTTACTACGCCATCCTGCCCGTGCCCATCCCAGGCATTGTCCAGGTAGTGAACAAGGACGGTTGGCTGGAATCACCTGGTGCGGATCCGGAGCCGAACGACCAGCTGCGTTTGCGCGTGCGCAACCAGTTCTCGGCGGTCAACCAGTGGCACACCGACGCGGTGTATCGCGCCATGATCTCGGCCTTTCCGGGCGTGCGTCCGGATGGCGTTTACTTCGAACACGGCGCACCGCGTGGTCCGGGCAGCGCGAATGCCTTTGTGCTTTTTGATGCGGGTGTACCGGCGGCGACTTACCTGGAGCAAATCAATTCGCACATTCGCGACCAGGGCAACCATGGCCACGGCGATGATCTGCTGGCCATGGTGATGCCCGAAGTACCCGTGAGTGTTGCGATGACGCTTTGGCCGCAACCGAATCTGAGCGCCGAGCAGATCGACACGTTGAAAAGTGAGATCGAGCTATTCATCCGGGCCGCGTTTCGCGAAAGCACGCCCCGCGATTATCAGCCGACGCTGACTTATCCCCAGTCGCGTTTCAGCTTTAGTCGACTGGCTGAGGAACTGCACCAGCAGTTTGCCGATATCGCCTCACTGCGATTTACCCCGGGCGTCGACATCACCAGCGGATTGGACATCCCGCGCCTGACGTCGCTGAAGGTGAACGTGCAATGAACAAACTGAAACTTCCGTTCTGGCTTGGCGGTACCGAGCTGTCAAAGCTGGTGGCCGCTGCACAGGCGTGGTGGGAAACCGTCACCGGCTGGTTGCGTTGGCCCTATTCGCAGATCGATCCCGACACCTGCCACATGAGCATCCTTGAACTGTGGGCCTGGCAACGCGACGTGACGCGCTTCAAGGGCGAACCCGAGTCGCTGTTTCGACTGCGCGTGAAATACGCGTTTATCAACTCGGTCGACGCCGGCAGCACCGCTGGGTTGAAACGCATTTTTGAACGCCTGGGCGTGGGTTACGTCGAGATCGAGGAACGCCAGCCCGACCGCGATTGGGACGTCGTGCTGCTGAAGTTCAGCAACGCTCAGTTGTCTTTGAACCCTGAACTTTTGCGCGTGCTGATCCAACAGTACGGCCGAACCTGCCGCCGTTATGACTTCGTCACCATCACCCCCGTGGGGCTGCAAATTGCCCTGATCGACTTCAACGACGACCAGCAAACGCTGGTTGCCAGCCTGTAGGAGCGCACCGTGAGCGCCAGTATTACCTTGGCCGGCGAAAGCCAAATCGCCCTTAAACAAAGCCAGCAAAAGCCGCTGATCGTCAGCCGATTCATCTTTGCCAATGTGCCCGGGCTTGATCCAACCGCGCCGCTCGATCGCGCTGCCGGCAAGCCACCGGCTGCGCAGATCGTTCACGTCTACACCATCCCGGAAAAGAACGCGGGTTTTGTGAATCCGAACCAAGTGGTGTACAGCGCACAGTTGGGGTCTGACGTTGGCGACTGGGACTTTAACTGGGTCGGCCTCGAGGACGCCGACGGCATCTTGTTTGCCGCGTCGTCGGTGCCTCTGCAGCAGAAGCGCAGAAACATCCCGCCGGAACAGATCGGCAACAACGTCACCCGCAATTTTCTGGTGGCCTTCGACGGCGCCATGAAACTGACCGGTGTAAAGATCGATGCCAGCACCTGGCAGCATGACTTCACGGTGCGCCTTGCCGGCATCGATGAGCGCGAGCGTCTGAGCAATCGCAACCTCTACGGGCGTGCGTTCTTTTTCAGTAACTCGCTGATGTTCGAAAAGGCAGACGCCGGCTACCAGATCAATGGTGGCACGGCCTACGTCGAAGGCATCCGCGTGGCAATTGCGAGGTCAGAAGCGGTCCCCGGCGCCATTCCAGTAGGTAAGGTCTGGTTGGACGTTTGTCTTGAGCGTCAATTGAACGATCGGGTGGCTGTGTGGAAAGTGGTATTCGGTGATCAGGCCGATTACACCGATGCCGCCGGCGTGCGCCATTACTGCGTGCCGATCGCTGATTTCATTTCACCCAGCAATATCGTGGATTTGCGGGACGCCGAGCCAGTCGGCGGTGCTTTGATCAAATATCTGGCATCCCGTACCGGCGACTATCCGCTGCTGCGTGCCCGGGCCACGACCAAAGCAGACGTCGGACTGGGCAATTTGCCCAATGCAATCAGCGACGATCCAGCAACCAACAGCAGCGAGATCGTGGCGTCGACCGCCGCCCTGAACAAGCTACAAAAACAGGTTGGGGATTCGATGACCGGCATGGTGGCAGCGTTTGCAATGACCGCTGCCCCGGCGGGATGGCTGAAATGCAACGGTGCGGCAGTTTCCCGCACGACATACGCACAGCTCTTTGCCTGGCTTGGGACGCACTACGGCGCCGGCGATGGTTCGACCACGTTCAATTTGCCTGACATGCGCGGCCTGTTTCCTCGTGGCTGGGACGACGGGCGCGGGCTGGATCCTGGCCGAGCGTTCGGGGTGTACCAGGACATGATGATCCACTCTCACGCGCACTCGGCCTCAGCGGCATCAGTTGGAGACCACCTGCACGCGGCATGGACAGATGCGCAAGGCAACCACATCCACAGTGCCTGGACTGATGCGCAAGGCAACCATGACCACGGTTTTCGCGTAGTCGATAACGGCGCCGGTGTGAACGTCGGCTATCCGGCCGGCGGCAGCGTATGGACGGAGCTTGAAATCGGTGGCGGTAAAAACGCCGATGGCCGGCCCATGCGCACTGACTACCAGGGCAACCACGCACACAACATCGGCGTCGGTGCCGCTGGTCAGCATGCGCACAACGTGGGTGTTGGAGGCGGCGGCGCGCACACGCACGCAATTGTCGTAACTGCTTCGGGCGGCACCGAAACCCGGCCTCGAAACATGGCCCTTAATTACTGCATCAAGTATTGAGATCGAGCATGACTGAAAAACTCGTGTATCAAACCGATCACCGCGGCATTTTCGTCGGTACGGTATTGGCTGACGAATCGCCTCTGGAGGCGGGTGTTTACCTGATCCCTGGCGGCTGCGTCGAAGCAGAGCCGCCTGCGGTACCGGAACACAAAGCCGCATGGTGGAACGGGAAGGCCTGGCAGTTGGTGGACTACTTCGGCGGCGTCGTGGTGTACAGCACGGACACCGGCGAGCCACGAACATTGGAAGGCTTCGAAGCAGTGCCTGCGGGCTTTACCATGGAGAAGCCCGGGCCGAATCAGATCTGGAAGAATGGCAAGTGGGTAGATGACATCGACGCCGTGCTGGCGGCTCTTCGTGACCAGAAGCTGCAGACGATTACCACTGGCTGCGCGGACTACGTTGCGGGCGGTTTCACTTCCAGCGCCCTGGGCGACCCATATCGGTACAGCAGCGCAATCGACGACCAAGTGAATTTAAACGGCCAGGTGCTGCTCGGTCTGGACGACGTCTACCCATTCTATGACGTCGATCAGGTGTTGGCCTTCCGGCCGCACACTATCGAACAACTGCAAAAAGTCAGCCTTGACCTGGTGCGCTTCCGGCAAAAGGCGCAGCAGCACGCGGAAACATTACGCCAAGCTGTGGCGAAGGCCCAAGAAAATAAAGATCTGAAGGCAATGAAAGACATCACCTGGACGCCGCCGGCATGAACTGGGCACCGGTGACGATGCGCTGGCCGGAGCAGGCCACGCAGTGGTTGGGCGGACTGTCAGCGGCCAAGGATCTGGCCGGCGACGAACTGGCCAGCACCGCCCGGCGCCTGGCTGGCCTGAGTGGACTGGCCAACACCAACCCGGGGCCGGTCGGTGGTGCAGCAAAAGGCGCGATCGCGGCCGGACGTGCAGCGCTGGCCGAGCAGATGGGGCAGGTTCCGGCGTGCCTGGTCGTGACGCCATTTCAAAGCGGCGTTGGCCAGGGCGCAGGCTATCAGCGCTTTCTGTCCGCGCCCAACGCGCTGGAACATCTCGCCAAGAAACTGGAAGACGCCAGCGACAGCGGGCGCCCGACTGGGCCGCAGTACGCGTTGTCGATTCTGTTCCTGGGCACGCGCCTTGAAGGGCTGGCCAGCAGCTTGGCGCGATTCAATGCGCTGCTGCCGATCCCAGACCTGGTGCGCACCGAGCGCCGGGCGCAACACCTGGTGAAACTGGAGAGCGAAAAGTGGGAGATCCCCGGCGCCGGTACTTTGCCACGCTGGCAGGGTTTGCCGCTGGAGCGTTGCACGGTGGTCAGAGCTGCCAAACAGTCGATGGCGGGGCAGATAGCCGTGCTGGAAGGCTATGCCGCTGACAGCTCGCCGTTGGCCGATCTGGCAGCGCTGGCAGCTCGCAAGAGCGCCCAGCAGCAGGGGCGAGATAAACAATTGGCTGACCTGAAAGACCTGCTGGCCGGGGGCAACCCTGACGTCAGCATGCGCGCGCGGATGATCGGCCCAGGCACTGCCGGCGAATTACGCCGCGAGTTGTTGGCCGGCGATGCGCCAGGCCACGAATGGATTCAATGCGCCGGGGTTTTGTTGGTCGGCAGCAAAGAAGGACTGAGCTTTGTGCGCGAACTGGTGGGCCTATGACGCTGCTACTCGACGGGCAAAAAGTCCAGGGCAAGAACATCAAGGTCACGGCCAACCTGCGAATCGAAAGCGGCGATATGTCCGGCCAGACCAGCAACACCGACAAGGCTCACAAAGGCTTCAAGCCTAAGACGCTGGCCGTCTCGCTGATGATTCCCTTTGTGGATAAAACCCAGCTGACGGATCTGTTGCGCATGGCTGAAGCCACCGCCGGCGGCGGTCAGTTGCATCTATATCGGATTGTGAACGACACGGCCGAAACCTTCGGCGTGCGTCAGGTGGAATTCTCCGACGGCGTCAGTGCGCGGGAAGCGGACACCCTGAAAGCCTGGCTTGTGCAATTCACGCTGAGCGAACGCGAATCGAACCCGGAAAAAGTCGAAGGCCGGCGCGCCGGCAACAAGGTAGACGCCCAAGGTGCCCCGGGCAATACGGTCGGCGAAGGCGGCGCCGGTGACGCAACCAACGACAACCCCGCGCTGAGCGGCTTTGAAAAAGTGCTGGGACGTGTGGATAAGTGGCTGGGCGGGAGTGAGCAGACGTGAAACTGCATAAGATACTTTCCATCAACGGCGCCCCGATCGCTCTCATCAAGGAGGACGTCAGGCTGGACGCTACCAGTCCGGGCCGGGCGAACTTCACTGTTCAATCCCCTGTGCCGCTGAAAGGGCTGGTGACGCTGGATATCGGCTACAACGAGGGCACGTTGCAACGGCACTTCATCGGCTACATCGAGCGCTGCACGGCCGCCAACGCGGTCGAACAGGTGCTGTTCTGCCGTGAGTTGGCCGCCGTGCTGGCCAACCCGCTGCCGTTGAACCTGCGTCATGTGGATCTGCGCGCCGTGTTGGCCCAGGTCAGCGAACAGACCGGGCTGCGCTTTCGTGTTCCCGATCGGCCTTATGCCAGCGTGAAGGCGCCGTATTTTTACAGCCTCGCCGCCGGTTACCAGGCGATGGACAGTCTCGCCCGGGTATTCAGCATTCCTGACTTCACCTGGCACCAGCTGGGGAACGGGGAAGTTTTCGCTGGCAGTTGGGCCGACAGCTTTTTTGGCGCACGTGCGCCGCTGCAAATCCCCACGGAGCTGTTTGACGGCTACCAAGGCAACCAGAGCGCAATGGTCGCGGCCCTTCCCGGCGTGCGACCAGGTGCAACAATCAACAACGGCGAGCGCATCACCACGGTGACGCTGACCAATGACCAGATGGCTATCCGATGGAAGACGCAATCCGCCGCGCTGTAGAGCGCCAGTTCCCCGAACTCACCGGTGGTTATCACCTACCGCGATTCGCCCGGGTGGTCGCCGTGGCTGACGCGCCGGCTGACGCCGGACTGTGTGACGACTTTCGACCGCGCTACGCCGTGGACATCGAAGTACTTGGCGCCGACGACGAGCCAGACCCGACCATGCCGCCACTCACCGGCGTTCCGTTACCGCTGCCCACCGGTGGCGAGGAAATGGGCATTTATGCCTTTCCGGAGGAAGGCACGCGGGTAGTGGTGTGCTTTGCCTACGGCCTGCCAAACAAGCCCTACATTCAATCGATCTTGCCGCACGGCCTGAGCATGCCGAAGGTGCCTAAAGGTGATCAGGTCTGGCAGCACAGCGCAGCCGCTCAGCAGCGCGTCGACGCCGACGGCAATTGGTTGCGCCAAACCAATGGAAAGATCCGGGATCAGGCGATCGAGCGCGAAGTTGAAGCCCTGGACAACCGCGAGCAGTTCCAGAGTCATACGCAGACGATCAATGACCACTCAAGCGAGTCCGTAGGTGGCGTGAAAACGATCGAGGCGCTGGGCGCGGTCAAGCTGATGTCGGGCGGCTCCGCGAACTTTGTGGCGGTGGATGATTTGCACCAAGCGACTGGGCGAGACCTAAATTTGGTAGTAGGGCAACAGCTGAACGTGACTGTCGGCAGTGATGTACAGGAAACGGTGCTTGGTCTGCGTCAAAGCATCACGCGGATAGGCCAACGAATTCAAGCTCCGCAGATTTGGATAGGGTCTGAGGCAACTAATATCCTGAGAGCTTTTTTGGATACTTTGAATTTGATCGAAAAGTTGGCCAGTGAGCTGGCCATTCACACGCACGGACCTTCGCCAGTGCCGACCCAGTGCAATGTTTTCATAGAAGATGCAGAAAGCGCCTCTCTACTCGCGTCTGAAATAAAGCCGCTGCTGCTCGAATGAACCGTAAGTTCATCAGCACCCAGACTCTGAGGAGATATTTAATGGTCTTTTTGGATAGAAAGGCGAGTTATAGTCGATATATGTTTCGCTACCGCCCATGATTTTTAATAACGTTCTGTGCAGCATTATCTTGAGAATGCGGGTTTCTCGCAAAAGAGAAATGTGGTCGTCATTTGGTACGTCTTTTCCATGCGCTGCATCGTTGCGTCGAGCCCAGGCTGTTAATTCATGATCTCCCATTTCCAGTTGTAGTGCATCAAAAAAACGCTGAGTAACTATTTTCTGCGGTACTCTATTTGCGTCATCAAGTTTGGTCGCAAATAGCTTGCGACATTCCTCGCTCATTACAATGTCTTTCGTTGCTGTATTTACGATCGCGCGTAACTCTCTAAAAGATTTTCTGTTGATAATTCCCCTGTCAAGCTTCTCGCGTTGGATTTTTAAAAATTTTGTCTGTATTGACTCGATTATTGCTCCGTAGTATGCGGGAGCCATAAACATGGGGGCTACAGCTGAATGCCAATATCGCCAAAATATGGTGCGGAGATTATAAGTGTCATAAATCTCATATGCAGCATTGGCTAATTTTTCGACTGCATCTGGATCAAGGACATTGCTGCCGTGAACCGTTATAGGTGCCGATGGCAATGGAAAAAGTCGCCATGCCCTGCCATCCAAGCTGCTAGGATTCACGGCTTTTAAACTAACCAAGTCGCCCCGCTCGTCAAATCGGGAGCATCCTAGAGATATCAGTGGCATACCAAAGGCAAAAGAAATGCAGTTCCTTATTTTGTCGCGGGTATCATCGGCAGGTGCACCTACTATCATGATCGAGCCAAATAGAGTTTCCGTTGTTTCGCATCTAGAATCACAGCTAGAGACGTATACATCGTAGCCACCCAAACTTAAACGAATTCCGTTTCGTTGAAGGCTATAGTTGGTTGAGTGTGATTTTAGTCTAATTGGCGGGTCGCCAAAAATAACCTTCTCACCATTTTTTGTGACTGTATTCGTAGGCCAGATGAAACTGCCGTCGGGGAAGTTGCCCAGCCATTCAAAGGTTATAGTTGTATTTCGCTCGTCTTGAGTCTGATATGTGATGTAGTTGATTGCCGATGTTTCGATCGACTCACTTCCATCTGATCTTTCTAGCAGGGGAGTTATCCCTGATATCGAACCTTTACCTCCGTCGGTGCCGCCTAAAGATATAGTGCTGTCGTTTATATAGATATTTCCTGGGTTTCCCACATGTTCCCTAGAATGGGGTTTCGTTGCTGTACAAGTTTCCAGCTTTAATTGAAGTGAATGGTTCCGGAATATACGAAAATTCAAAACTGGGCTTAACAGGGGGCCTGGCTCGATAATTGTGACCTTCTCGAGCTGCAGTACATTCATAATGTTTTCGCCGTCCCATATTTCCATTTGAAGGTCCTGTAGAATTCTATGGCTACTTATGCAGAGGTTGTGTTTGTGGGGTTTCTTCTAGCGGGAAAGTATCCTCAGCAACCGTGTCGATTTCCGACACGGTTGAATCAAACCGCTCCGCGATTTTAATTCGCTGCGCTGGCCAACCCAGTCCCATGTGCTCAACGATTGGTCGCATTGCTACGTATGGCTCGCCTTCTTGCCAACCAATACAATTGTGTCATCTGAAAAGGGATTGACACTAGCTGTGTTTGCATTTCGTCCTTACGCGAGTGTTCGGTATCCAGGGGCATCGCAGATTGCCCGAATTCTGCGGCAGTCGGGAGCGGATCGCCATCATTGGTGGCTGCACGAAATTCTGTCACCACTAAAAAACTTCCTGAAAAAGCACTTATCCCCCTCCCGCCAGCGGGCCTTACGTACACTTTTTGTGCAAAGTCGAAAACAGTGCAAACGATCCTCCAGCCCAAGCCAGCCGCGGGCGGGGAGGCATGCTTTCACATTTCACGGTTTGCAAATCTTGGAAGAAAAATGCAGCCAGCTTACACAGCGGGTCCATGGATGGCCTTGGGCTGGCAGCCGCTGTATCGCCCACTTACGGCTGGGCCAGATAACGAAAATCTGGATTTGAGCGAGTTTTTGATTTTGTGATTGTTCCGGTTCGGGGCGTACGGTCGGCTCTCTCGAGCCTGAGCAATCCACCTGTAATGCCCAGGAGCCGAGCGCTGCGGCCCTTCCCTGGTGGTGGGAAGGCTTTCACAACACTGCACCGAATCGACCAGGTAAGCGGTTCTGATCCGGCATCTAAAAATTAGCGGATCGGTCAGCGTCGTTGTTTTTCACGTACTCAACATGCTTATTTCCAGATGAGGGCTGGGAAAAAGGTAATTTTGGTAAGCGACGTATAGAAGCGGCCTGCAGCCCTTATGGCGCGTGGCTTTCCGTCATTACCTCAGAGGGTAATTTTAGGTAAGGCTGTAGGTAATATTTCTGAAGTGCCCGATTTTACTGGGTTTAACGCTGATGGAGGATTACCAAGCTGAAAGGTAATTTTCTAACCTATTACTTACCTGATTATTACCTTTACTGAAACCTACCAAAGCCGCTGTTTTAAAGGCTCCCAGCGGTTCCCAGTGCCCACATTACCAATATTACCTTTTTCCCATGGCTCAACATAAATCGCAAAAAAAACCGCTGCGAACCGTTTCTACACCCTGACGCGTTTTTCCTCTGGGACAGCCATGGGACAGATCTGGGACAGATTCTGAATAGGCGACCGGGCTGCAGCCCTTATAAACCGGGGGGGTAGCCTCAAAAAATCGAAAACGGGTAGTTTCGAATCTCTCCTTCACCGCCACATTTGGTAAACGCAAACCCCTGATTTTCCTAGAGAAAGTCGGGGGTTTGTGGTTTTTGGCGTCTGGAAAAAGGCGACACATAGCACCTGCCAGTTAAGAGCAGAAGCCGTACCTCCTTACTCAACTCACAGATTTTTCCTACAACTCCGATCCGACGCGCCCGATATTCTCATTGCAGTGCCAAACAGGCCGTGAGTCAGCAGGAGTCTTCTTTGAGTGTTATGAACCACAACGGCTACGCCGCCCGTATCGAATACAGTGACGAAGACGGGCTCTTTGTGGGCCATATCGCTGGTATCAAGGACGTCGTGGGATTCCATGGCGAGTCCGTCGCAGAACTGCGGAAAGCGTTTCAGGAGGCCGTCACTGATTACCTCGAAACCTGTGCCAAGCTCGGTCGTGCACCGCAAAAGCCCTATTCGGGAAATCTAAGCCTGCGTCTGGCTCCAGCCCTGCACGCGTCCGTTGCCGTAAAAGCACAGCTGGCGCACAAGAGCATCAATCAATGGGTGGCAGATGTGCTTGATCGTGAAGCTCACGCCTGATGGCGAGAACCATCTCTTCATGAAATTGTACAAAACCCTGTCACCCGTCGAAATCTCCTACACACCTCATTGACCGACTGAAGTCTCACGCGTTTACTGTATGTGCATACAGTAACTTCACTATCAGGTTCGTCACATGAGCGTCACCTTCCTTGGTTCCCTTGCCGACGCCGGCGAAAGGCTTCCGCTGTATTCGTTTCAGATTCCTGCGGGTTTTCCTTCGCCGGCGGCTGATCACATCGAAAAGCACATTTCCCTCGATGAGGTTTTCGAGATTCGGGCGCCGCACGTTTATCTGGCGAAGATCGAAGGGGAGAGCATGCGCGATGCCGGGATATTTTGCGGCGATCTGGTGATTGTCGATCGCAGCCGCACTGCCGAGCATGGCGATATCGTTATCGCCGGGCTCAACTCCGAGCCGGTTTGCAAGCGTCTGCACATGCGCGATAACACCATTATTCTCCTGTCCGCCAACAGCAAATACCCGCCGCGCTATGTGATGGAGGGCGACGAGTTGGTTATCTGGGGCGTGGTGACTTACAGCGTGCGCGACCATGGCAAATCGTGACCAGGTCTTTGCGCTGATCGATTGCAACAGCTTCTACGCAAGTTGTGAGCGGGTCTTCCGGCCTGATCTGGCGAAGACGCCGATCGTGGTGCTGAGCAATAACGACGGTTGCGTTATTGCGCGCAGTTACGATGCCAAGCCTTTTGTGAAAATGGGTGCGCCGTACTTTCAGATTCGCGATGACTTGCGCCGCCACGGCATCCAGGTGTTCAGCAGCAACTACGCGCTGTATGGCGACATGAGCGAACGGGTGATGACGATCATCGAATCCATGGTGCCGGCCGTCGAGGTGTACAGCATCGACGAAGCGTTCGCAGATCTCAGTGGCATTCCTGGCGATCTGACGGCATTTGGCAGGACCATTCGTTCCGCCGTTTACAAACGCACCGGTATCCCGGTCGGCGTCGGTATCGCTCCGACGAAGACGCTGGCCAAGCTCGCCAACCACACCGCAAAACGTTTGCAGGCGCATACCGGCGGCGTGGTTGATATTTGCGACCCGGTCAAGCGTGACTGGGTGCTGCGCAACACCGACGTGGGTGACGTGTGGGGCGTCGGCCGGCGGATGAAGGCTCATCTCGAAAGCATGCACATAAGAAGCGCGATGGACCTGGCGAAGGCCGACCCGTGGACATTGCGGCGCAAGTTCAGCGTGGTGATTGAGAAGACCGCGCGCGAACTGGGCGGAACGTCCTGTCTGGAGCTGTCGGAAACAGAGCCGCCGAAGCAGGAAATCTGCAGTAGCCGCATGTTCGGCAACCGCCTGACCACAATCGAACCGATCAAGGAAGCGGTGGCGACCTATGTGCATCGTGCGGCCGAAAAGCTGCGCGCGCAGGACTCCTTATGCAAGAAGATTCGCGTGAGCATTCGCACCGGCATGTTCAATCCGGAGGAGGCCAAGTATGCCAATGGTGCGCTGATCGAGCTGCCGTGCCCCACGAACGACGTGCGCTTGCTGTGCAAGGCGGCGAGCGAGGCGATTGACCGGTTGTTCAGACCGGGCTTCAAGTACAGCAAGGCTGAGGTGTTGTTGATGGATCTGCGCCAGCCCGGAGAATTTACTCAGGACTTGTTTGCTGAGGCACAACCGCTGGCGGCGGAGAAAGTGATGGGGGTTCTGGATCGGATCAATCAGCGCTGGGGCAGCGGGACGCTGCGCGCGGCAAGCGTGCCGGCGGATCCGGCCTGGGGGATGCGGCGGGAGATGATGAGTTCGAGTTTTACCACGAGGATCGATCAGTTGTGGGTGGTTAAATGCAATTGAGGCAACAAGGATTACGGTTTGGCGTCGCGTTGCTTCAATCGAGTGGATCGGCCTTACAATCGCGGCTTTCACTTTTGCAATAAAAGGACTTTTCTCATGATCATTTCCACCACTCATTCCGTCGAGGGGCGGCAGATCACAGCGTATCTGGACATTGTCAGTGCTGAATCTGTGCAAGGCGTCAACGTTATCCGCGATATGTTCGCGGGCATGCGCGACTTCTTTGGCGGGCGGTCGCAGACGTTGGAGCGGGCGTTGAAGGAAGCTCGCGTTCAGGCAACCGACGAACTCAAGGATCGCGCGCGGGCGTTGCAGGCTGACGCCGTGGTCGGCGTGGATTTCGAGATCAGCATGCCGGCAGGCAAGGGGGGCATGGTGGTGGTTTTTGTCACCGGAACGGCGGTGAAGCTGCGCTGATCATCGCCGTCAGGCCCAAGCCCATTCACACAAGGAATGGGCCTGGCCGCATCAATCAGCCTTGAGGCTTGAGAATCACCGTACCTTTTGCGTCATAGGTCAGCGGTGTATCGATGGCGACAAGAGGCGGTGTCCCGTCAGGTTGAGGCGATGGGACTGGCTCGCTGGGGTGATAGACGACGCCCGGCTGCAAGAGCGGTTTATCCGGGTATTTGATGGTGATCTCGCCCGAGGCGATCTTTTCCTTGAGTTTTTCCGCAGCGGCTTTGCCGGCTGCGATCTGCTCGTCCGTGAGTTTTACGACTGGCATGTTGGGAAAACCGTTGATCTGCATGATCTCTCCTTGAGATTCATTTGTTGGAAAAAGGGCAACGGCCGTTCAAAGAAAATCTTTAGGGGAGGATCGCTGTGGTCGCGACGCTTGATCCATTCGTCGGTGATCAGCATGGTTGAACGGCAAGTCCAGTAGTGACCGACTAGTCTCAAAGGCGCTAGGGCGATATTTTTTCAGGCAAAGCTGTTTTGCCGGTGTCGACCCGGTTACGCAGGGGAGAGGCTATGACAAGTCCGTATGTCGAAGACGATGGCGCTGAGTTTTCATTCAACAATTGTGTGCGCTGCGGTCAGTCGGAGTATCAGTCGGGTTTTGGCGAAGATCCGGTGAGCATTGGCAAAATCAAATCTGTGGCCCCCAAAGGGCCCAAGGCGAAGTTCCTGCCCAAGGTCACGGCAAGGACCCGAAAGTGATTTTGCCCCGTAACCCCGTCATCGAGCGGGGTTTTTTACGAGCGCAGAAATGCGCCCGCGGCGTTGACATAAATGTGGGTTTTTTTTCACAAACTTTTCACGTTGGTCAACGTAGGGTGAAGCCATCCGTTAGAAAGCAAGTCTCCAGCCCGTCTCCCCAGCGGGCTTTTTTTTGTCCGGCATAAAACCTTTTCTCTGATCGCGGTCCAAACGTCGCTGCTTGCGTCTGGACTTTCCCGCGCCGAGCGCATTAAATCCCGGCCCTTCTTGTTCATCCCGTTTATTTGAGGTTTTCGTCATGCGTTTAACACTGCCTGCTCTGGTTATTGGCCTACTGGTTGCTCAAGGTGCAATGGCTGCCGGCGATGGCACCGCTGCGCTGGGCGGTGGCCTGGGTGGCGCGTTGGGCAATGTGGTCGGTCAGAAAATGGGCGGCAGCACGGGTGCCGCTATTGGCGCTGGCGTCGCGGGCGCAGCGGGCAGCGCAGTCGCTGCACGCAAGGGCAGCCGCACCAAAGCGGCGATCGGCGGCGGTGTCGGTGCAGCCGGTGGTTCGGTGATCGGCAATAGCCTGGGCGGCCGGAACGGCGCCACTATTGGCGCAGGTCTGGGTGGTGCCGCCGGCGGCGCAGTGGGCAGCAACCTGGGCAAAGGTCACAAGCGCCACTGAGCCTGCTGGCTGGTCAGAGGAAGCCCGACTTGATGTCGGGCTTTTTCATGGCTGAACGTTTCGCCAGAAATCATCTCCAATCTGCATACGCCCCGCTTGGGCGGAACGTCCCGATTCGGGAACTGCGAGGTTCAAATGCGATTGTCATTATCTGCACTGTTTTTCGGTTTGTTCGTGGCGCAGGGCGCGATGGCTGCCGGAGACGGCAGCGCTGCCGTGGGCGGTGGTCTCGGCGGTGTGCTGGGTAATGTGGTTGGCGGACAACTCGGCGGCAGCACGGGCGCAGCGGTCGGCGCGGGTGTTGGCGGCGCGGCCGGCAGCGCTGTCGGCGCGGACAAACGCAATCGCACCGAGGCCGCGATTGGTGGCGGTCTTGGCGCCGCAGGCGGCTCGGTCGTCGGCAACAGCCTCGGCGGCTCCACCGGCTCCGCTATTGGCGCCGGTCTAGGCGGCGCAGCGGGCGGTGCGGTCGGTAACAACCTTGGCGACGACGACGGTGGTTCTCATTCCGGCGGCCATAAGCACAAGAACAAACACAAAAATAAACATCGCTGATTGATCAACGGAAACCCGGCCTGGCGCCGGGTTTTTCGTGTCTGGCAGTTGGAAAGAGGAACGATTGGCGGCAGGGCTTTTCGAACGTCATATATCCACGCGATCAAGAGGTTCGCCATGACTCCTGAAACCGAAGGCAAAGAAGAAAAGGGCCCGAATGGACAGCCGTTTATCAATGATCCGGGGAACGAGGATCCGGGGTCGTTGATGGATGATGCGACGGTGCCGTTGAATGATTCGGATGAGGCGGATATGGAGTATGAGGAGGATGGGGATGAGCAGTGAGGGGATGTTAAGAGTTTGAGTTATGGTTTAAGGGCCTGACTCAGCAGGCCCTTCAGAAAATCAGCTCTTCAGAACGAGACGTCGATTCTTTGTGCTCTGATTTTTACATACTGACCATTGAGGTGCGGAAAATCGAAGTGGATATCTTGATCCGCAAATTCGACGAACGACTTGAGCGTGTCGCCTTCTAAGCGCCCGTGGATCTCGCATGAGAAACCGTCGTCAAGCATCTCGACACGTGTTTCGCTGCCATCACATTTTGAGATGTCTATTTCGTCCGGCAACACCATTTCGAACTCGGCTGAGTAGGTCTCACCTACTTCGATGACTGACGGGCAGTGGCCTGCGAAACATCTCACAGTCACACCGTTGACGCTGAGCAGTAGCATTTCCTCAATGATTGGGTCGATTTCGACAATATGCGCGGGATATTTCTTAGTCATCTGCGAGCCATGCTGTTCTTTCTTTCAGAGATTGAAATGATCAGTGAGGTTTTTAAGAATTGAACTTTGGCATAAACGCCAGAGTCAGCAGGTGCTTAAGTCTCGTTTTCAGAGTTTTCAGGCGGGGCGATTAGTACATAGAGGTCATCGGAGGGCGACATTTTTTCGATTCTGCCTGAAGCTATATAAGACTTGAACTCACTCTCAAGAAAGTTTTTGTCAGTGTATTTTTTGTACTCTTCAGGCCTGTCGGTGGCGTACATATAAATACGCCACACGTCAAAGCCGTCGATCCTGTTGTTTGGGCCGTAATCGAAATCTACTAACTCTGTGGGAAAGTGGATGGCACAGCCTACACCGTGCAACTCATACTCAACGCTATCGTTAATTCCCCCGCAGCGCTCTATTTGGCCACTTCGCCAGAGTCTAAGAATGTTTTTTGTACCAAATTTTTTCTGTAGAAGCGTTGTTCCTTTCTCAACTTTGCTGAGGAAGTCTTTTATCAAATCTTCTAAAGACTTATCATTATTGTTACTCATGGTCTTTTATGATTATCCAGTCGATCGGTATCGAGTCTTTTCGGCTGACATGTTTTGTTCGCTCTTGTCTCAAAAATAGTTTTCCCAATATTTCTAATGATTTTTATGTTGCGAATTTTGGTGTTTGTCTCATAGGCAGATGCGGAAGTCGGCATGATTATATGTGTTTTATTTTTTTCGGTTTCTTTCACGTGGCCAATATATATAAGTTGCTAACGAAAGAGATTTTCTTAATCTTTTTTTGAGTTATATGTTCGGCGAATTCTTTTTTGATTGTTTCTTTGTCGCAATATTTTCTATATTTAGATGGTCTTTCACAGGCAAAAATGTATAAACGCCAAATGTCAAACCCATTGATTTCACCATTAGGTCCATAGTCAAAATCTACGGTTCCTGTCGATAGATTGATACGGCAGCCAATGCCGTGCAATTCATATTTAACGCCTCGAGTGACTCTTCCGCGACGCTTTATCGCCTTGGTATGCCAAAGCCTTCGAATGTCTCGAGTGCCAAATTTTTTTTCAAGTAGCAGCGTGCTTGTCTCTACCATAGAAATAAAGTCATGTATCAGAGTATCCAAAGTTTCATTTTGTTCACTCATCCTTTTCTCCGGGTTTAAAAAATATCTAGTCCAATGATTTGATTAGCTAGCTAGCTAGCTAGCTGGATTGCATTTTTTTGTTTAAAAAAATGCTTCGTGCTCTGTGGGGGTGGTAATAGTTTTTAGCCTTGGTGAGATTGCTCTTGGTCTTGCTCATGTGTTTCTTTTACCCTGCCGATCTATTTCTAGAAAGCGTCTTTACGTAGTGTTGGTTAAGGCTCGGCTTGCGTCTTTCTTAAAATTTATATCGGCGCCATTTGTCAATTCTGTCGTCAAAATTATATCTTTCTCCCCTAAGACCCTATCCACTGTAAGAAAAATTCTCTCTGTAGTTCAGGTGAGTTTGTTAGGTTTTCATTTTCGTAGTCAAATATCGATACCACGTTTTTCAGTGATGGTTCTGCTCCATTTGTCAATTCATAAGCTTTTAATCCAAGAGACATTTGTGATGATAAGCTCGAGGGGTGAACATTCAACTTTGATCCTTTGCAAAAGAAAGTTACTAGAGGGTTGTCCTTGCGGATTAAGCCGAAACAGTGATAAAAATTTTTGCCGGTGTATGTTTTTGGCGATAATCCGTCCAGGCTTAGAGTTATGCTCATTTTTTCGCTGTCGCAAATCAGAACTACATCTTTGATTGTATGTTCTTTTTCTACGATAATTTTGAACTCCGAAATCATTTGTCAATTTTCCTATATGGATTCGGGATGGAGTAACCAAAGTCACGCCCATCATCAATAATTATCGTGGCGCCTAGAATATCTTCATTTTTGATAACTTTTGGAACGGCGAATTCCTGTTCTCGGGAAAATTTGTACCGGTTTCCTAATTCTTGCTTCAAATCATAACCCTCGACTCTCTTCAAGGTATAAAGAAACCCGGTTTTTGTAAAAAAGCTGGTAGCAAACTCTTTTCCCACGTCTCTAGAGGGGGAGGTGCTGATATAGCCGCTTGGAGGAAAATCGCTATCAATGGAGTGGAGGAATAAGTCCTCGCTGTCTCCCTTGCTTTTGAATCCGTTCACAAAAACATCGGACGGGTCTCTTGAGTCTCCTCGGTACAGGTATTCCTGCTTTTTCTTAGGCGTTGGTGCATCAGGCTCCCCCTCATCAACCTTAACCCCATCACTCCCCCCGGGCACCTCACACCCAGGTTTATTCGGCGGCGGGCAGTTCGACGTCAACCCCAACGGATCCACCCACCCCGTCGGATTCGGCACGTACTGGTACTGATTCAACCCTCCGGCCAACTTGATCGGGTCCGGCGTCAGATAGCGTCCCAGCCTCGGGTCGTAATACCGATGCCGGTTGTAGTGCAGCCCGCTTTCAGCATCGAAATACTGCCCCTGAAAACGCAGCGGCTGGTTCAGGTAATCGTCACCGGCCAGGGTCAGTGCGGCGACTTTTCCGTAGGCGTCGTATTGCGCTGACCAGACGATGTCGCCGCCGTAGTCGGTGAGTTCCTGCGGCGTGCCGAGGTGGTCGAGTTGGTAGTAGAACGGGCAGGCTTTTTTCGGGCCTTTGCCGTCGAGCAGTGCCAGCGGGCGGAAGGTGCCGGGTTCGTAGACGTAGCTGCGGTATTCGTTTTCGCTGCTTTCGGCGACGATCTGGTCGCCTTGCCAGAAAAATTCGGTGGTCTGGCCGTCGACGGTTTTGCGGATGCGCCGGCCGAAGGCGTCGTATTGGTAAGTGGCGGTCTGGCCGTCGGGGCGGGTCAGGCCGATCAGGCGGTGCTGGCTGTCGTAGCGGTATTCGGTGACGAGTGCTTGTTCTTTGCCGCGGCGTTCGCGGATCAGGTTGCCAAAGGCGTCGTAGTCGTAATGCCGGTCGCCCTGCATCAGCAGGCGATTGCCCAGGATCTGGCTCGGGCCGGGGCGGTCCTGCATGAGCAGGTTTCCGGCCGGGTCGTGGGCGAAGGATTCCGGCAGTTCGTCGCGCGAATGGCGGACGCGAATCAGCCGGTCGAGGGCGTCGTAGCCATAGGTGCGTTGGCCGTGGCGGCTGTCGGCGATGTGGGCGAGGTTGCCGTTGGCGCTGTAGGCATAATCGCGGCGGTAGAGCGAATCGCGCTGATGGCCTACGGCGTGAGCCAGTAATCTTCCCTGTTCGTCGTAGGCATATTCGCTGAGCAGCAGGCCTTGCTGGCGCTGCACTTCGCGGCCGAACTGGTAGACGTGGCGGGTCAGCGGCGTGCCGTTGAGGTCGATTGCGCTCAGCGCGCCGCCCTTGGCGTAATGATAGTCGAGCTTGCTGTTGTCCGGCAGGCGCAGGCGTTTGAGCTGACCGCAGGCGTCGTAGCCGTAACGCAGGGTGCCCCAGCCCTGGTGTTCGGTGATAAGCCGATCCTGACGGTCGTATTCGAAGGCCAGCGGGTGGTTGTGGCCGTCGTCGACGGCGATCAGACGGCCGAGACGGTCGTAGGCATATTCAACCTTGATGCCATCGGGCAGGGTCTTGACCAGCAAGCGTCCGGCCGCATCGCGCTTATAGGTGGTGACCAGCTGCGAGCCGTCATCGCCAAATTCGGTCTTCTCCAGCAGATGCCCGTTCAGGTCGTAGGCATACGCCGTGCGTCGTCCGTCGAAGCCGGTTTCCTGTCGGATCAATCCCGTCGGCGTGTAGTCCAGCCGGTATTTTTCTCCCGACTCGTTTTCAATCTCGGTGAGCAGCAGTTGCGCGTGGTCGTAGCGGTACTGCACCTGTGTGCCGTCGGGGTTGATCCGCCGTGAAACCAGGTGCAGGTCATCGTCGTACTCGTAACGGGTGATCCGCCCGAGTTCGTCGCGTTCGGCGGTGACCTGGCCGTAGGCGCCGTAGCTGTAGGCGCGGCTGCTGCCGGTAGGAAATGTCGTCTGGATCAGCCGGCCAACGGCGTCCCACTGCTGACGGGTGACGGCGCCGTGTTCGTCGGCAGTCGTCGTCCGCCGCCCCAATGCGTCGTAGGAAAAACGCCGCACACCACCGTCGGGCAGGGTTTCTTCGGTCAACTGGCCAAGCGGATTCCACACCAGCTTATGGCGGCTGCTGTCCGGGTAGCGGATCGACAGTAGCTGGCCGCGCACGTTGTAGTAGTAATGGGTGACCTGACCGTCAGGGTCGACCGCTTCGGTGATGTCGCCCTCGGCGTTGCGCCGATAAATCCACACCGCATCGCCGCGGGTGCGCCGGTAGAGAAAACCGTTGCGGTACTCGTAGGACGTTGGCGCGTCGTCCGGCGGAATCAGCGCGATCAGCCGTCCGACCTCGTCGTAGCGGTATTCGGTGACGGCGCCCAGCGGATCCTGCTCGGCGATCAACCGCCCCTCAGCGTCATAGGCCTTGAGGTGTTCGCCGCCGTCCGCCTCGACCTTGCGCACCAGCCGCGCGCGGTCGTCGTGGACGTAGGTTTCTTCGGTGCCGTCGACGTACTGCACCGCGACGCTGCCGTCGTCGGCCCAGACGTAGCGGGTGTTCATTTGCGAGAACGAGGCCCAATGCCTGACGCAACGTGCAGCCTTGCCGGGGCGCTCCCACTCCCAGAAGAAACTCGCGCCGCCAGCCAGTTGCCGCTGCAGAATCACATGAGCGTCGTCGTAGTCGTAACGCTCGCTGTCGCCGACCGCGCTGGTCGCTTCGATCAGATTTTGATAGGCGTCGAAGCCATAACTAACGAGGGGCTGCTCGGTGTGCCAGGCGCCCTCACGAAACACCTGATAATCCACGCTAACCAGTTGCGCCCGGTCATAACGCAACAGCAGCGAACGCCCGGCGCCGTTGTCTAGGCGCTGAATGCGGTCGGAGCGGTCACGTTGCAGGGTCAGACGATTGCCGTAGACATCGCTGATCGCGGTCAGCCGTCCGGCGCGAAAGTGATAAAACCGCGCCGCCTCGCCGGCCAGCGCCAGAATCAGCTCTTCCGGTTCGTCGCCAAGAAAAATCGCCGCCCGCGACAGACTGTTGTGAATCGCCGGCCGGGTCGCACTGGGCAACGGAAACCGCGTACGCCGGTTTTCGTGATCGACCCAGACCACTTCATCAGCGCAAAACTCCAGCCGATGCGCCAGCGAATGGCTCCAGCCGAACCCCAGGCCAATGTCGATCTCGACGGCGCTTGAGCGATACAAACGGCTGAATTCAAACGGCAGCACACCATCCAGCACCGCATCCGTCAGCGTCAGCAGCTCTTCGCCGGTAACCATCGACACCGGGCAACCATTGGTGCAGGTCAGCGGCACGCAATCGGCGCTGTCGCCGTTCGGGTTTTTGGCCTGATCGGGGGAGTCGTCGTGCGGCTCGTGGCGCTCCATCCGCGTCGAGCCGCCAGATTTGGCCCGCGCCAGCGGCGCCGGATTCGGCACGGTCAGCACCACCGAATCGGCCTGACGAATGTTCAGCGGGATCGAGGGCGTCGGTTTCAGCGCCACCTCACGCGCATGCAGCATCAGCGGTTTCAACGCACTGGCATGCTTGTTCAGTTCCGGCGTCGTCGACTTCAGCTCCGCCAGGCGCAGTGCCGAGGCGGCCAGCCATTGCCGCGCCCGCGGCGACTTGATCTTGTCCAGCACCTTGCTGCTCAAACGCAGCGACACACCAGCACCACCCGCGACGCGCATCAACAGAAAGCTGACCAGCAGTTCGACCCGCACCTCGGCCACCACTTCGG
This sequence comes from Pseudomonas sp. R1-1, assembly GCF_051132135.1. NCBI lineage: Bacteria > Pseudomonadati > Pseudomonadota > Gammaproteobacteria > Pseudomonadales > Pseudomonadaceae > Pseudomonas > Pseudomonas sp. R1-1. The sequence continues at coordinate 4,202,884 of NZ_CP071663.1, read as the reverse complement.
CGAGGTACTGCGGCGGCAACATCTTCAGCCAACTGGTAAACGCGGCCAGATGAATGAACAGCAGCGGCTCGTCGCTGAGCATCAACAGCGCGTTGGCGATGGCCTCGCTGGAAGCCGCAAGCAACGCCTCCAGTTCGAGGTCGCTCAGGTATTCGAGGAGTTTTTCGCTATTAACCTGCAAGTCGGCGAGGAGGGCGAAGACCTGTTTAATGTCGTCCCAAACGCCGTTGAGTGCGTTCTCGAAACCGCGCCAGTCGGCCCGTTGCAACTGCCCGTAACGGTCGAGAAAACCGGCGCTGGAAAACTCCGTCCACTGCGGCTGAAACCCGGTCCATTCGCCGCGCAGCCAGCCTTCCAGTTCCGCGATAAGCCCTTCATAAGAGGCATACAACGCCCGCACCTGCGCAGTGGAAACATCGGGAAAGAAGGTGATGCGATAACGCTGGCCCCGATCGCAGTCGGTGACTTGCAGAATGCCGCTGGGGCCGATGGTGTAGCGCAGCGGTTCGCCGAAGGTCTGGACGCCGTCGACCTCGCTGAGCAGCGGTTCAAGCGTCACCGGCGTATTGCCGATCGGTACAAAACGCGCGGCCTCGAACAGGTGCACCAGGGTCAAAGACCCGCTGGCCGAACACATGACCACCGATGAACTGAGCGGCTCACGCGAGGTGATCGGCGCACTGAGGCGCACGTCGTTGCCGACGCTAAACACCTGCTCGATGTCGAGCGCAGTGCCGGTCCAGAACTGCTCGGCCCAGGCGTCGTAGTTGTTCAGGCAGAGGCGGAATTCGCCGATCAGGGCTTCGAAATCCGGTTGCTTTGGATTGAGCGCGGCCACCACCAGCAAACCGATGCTGTTGTTCAGGGCCAGGAGCCGATCAGGTTCAAACATTCGCAGTCGCTCGCGCACATAAAAGGTGCGGGGACTTTGCGGGGGATCAAACGAGAAAGAAGTCGGGGAAGTAGGCAGTGTCTGTAGGAGGTTTCGCTAATTTTTCGCGAGTGTTTCTGCGCCCACGGACATTGGCCGTTGCTCAATGTCTGTCGGTCTCGCTATGCTGCTGAACCCTTTAATCCGATCCGAGCAGCGGCCATTTTGCCGCCTGGGATGTCATTGATAACGGATCCGAGATGAATGCACCGCTGAACGCGTTGGGCCCGATCAAGGCCGTGATTTTCGATATGGACGGTTTGCTGCTGGACACCGAGGGCATTTACACCGAAGTCACTTCGCTGATTGTCGGGCGCTACGGGCGCACCTTCGACTGGAGCATCAAACAGAACATCATCGGCCGGGGCGCCAACGATCTGGCGAACTACGTGGTGCAGGCGCTGGAGCTGCCGATCACCGCCGAAGAGTTTCTGCAGATCCGCGAACCCTTGATGCGCGAGCGTTTTCCCAAGGCGCAAGCGATGCCGGGGGCAGAAGAACTGGTTCGGCACCTCAAGGCGCATAATATTCCGATCGCCGTGGGCACCAGTTCCTCGCGTCAGTCGTTCGGCCAGAAAACCACGCTGCACCGCGACTGGTTCGCGCTGTTCGATTTCATCGTCACCGCCGACGATCCGGAAGTCGGCGCAGCGAAACCGGCGCCGGATATCTTCCTTACCGCCGCACGACGTCTGGGTGTCGCGCCGCAGGATTGTCTGGTGTTCGAGGATTCGCCGTTCGGCGTGACCGCCGCGAAAGCGGCCGGGATGACCGCCATCGCGATCCCCGATGCCGCGATGCCCGATGAAAAGTACGCACACGCCGACGGCATTCTTCGTACCTTGAAAGGCTTCACCCCGAGTGCCTTCGGTTTGCCGATGCTCGAATGGGCCTGAACATCTGAAACAAAAAAAAACGCCGCCGCTCCATAGACGGAGCGGCGGCGTTTTTACGTTCAGGCGACTCAGTAAGATCAGGCGCCGAAACCACCGTCGATGGTCAGGCTGGCACCGGTGATGTAACCGGCTTCCGGTCCTGCCAGATAAGCGACGAAACCGGCGATTTCCGCGGCGGTGCCGTAACGGCCGACGGCCATCAAGGGAATCAGGCTCTCGGCGAAATCACCGTGCGCCGGGTTCATGTCGGTGTCGACCGGGCCCGGTTGTACGTTGTTGATGGTGATGCCGCGCGGGCCGAGGTCGCGGGCCAGGCCTTTGGTCAGACCGACCAGCGCCGATTTGCTCATCGCATACACACCGCCGCCGCCGAAGGGCATGCGGTCGGCGTTGGTGCTGCCGATGTTGATGATCCGCGCGCCTTCGCCCATGTGCTTCGCTGCTTCCTGAGAAGCAATGAACACGCTGCGCACGTTGATGGCCAGTGTCCGGTCGAAATCTTCCAGACTGAAGTCTTCCAGCGGCGCAATGGCCAGCACGCCGGCGTTGTTGACCAGAATGTCGAGGCGGCCAAAGGCTTCGACGGTGGCGCTGACGGCGTCGCGGATGGCTTCGGCGTCGGCGCTGTCAGCCTTGATCGCCAGGGCTTTACCGCCGTTGGCGGTGATGCTGTTTTGCAATTCTTCAGCCTTGGCGGCGGAGCTGACGTAGGTGAAGGCGACGGCCGCGCCTTCAGCGGCCAGACGGTTGACGATAGCAGCGCCGATGCCGCGCGAACCGCCTTGGATCAGAGCGACTTTGCCGCTGAAGTGTTGAGTGGTCATGTTCGATCTCCAAATGTTCAAGGCGGGATGCCTTGGTGTTGGTGCCGAGTATCGGCGTCGCATCGACCACCGTGTAGACCCTGATTGCTATAGTCTGTGTAAACCGGAAGTTTATAGTGGTGATCATGGAAACGTTCAGCAGTATCGAATGCTTCGTGCGCAGTGCCGAGGTTGGCAGCTTCGCCGAAGCCGCGCGCCGCTTGAGTCTGACCCCGGCGGCAGTCGGCAAGAGCGTGGCGAAACTGGAGGCGCGGCTCGGCGTACGGCTGTTCCAGCGTAGTACACGCAGCCTGGCGCTGACCGAAGCGGGGCAACTGTTCTTGAGCGAAGTCAGCGCCAGCCTGACCACGATCCAGAATGCCGTGGCGAATCTGGCCAGCGCCGGAGGGCAGCCGGCCGGAACGTTGAAAGTCAGCATGGGCACGGTGTTCGGACGCTTGTATATCGTGCCGTTGCTCGGTGAGTTTCTGCGGCGTTACCCGGCGATCAACCCGGACTGGCATTTCGATAATCGTCAGGTCGATCTGATCGGCCAGGGCTTCGATGCGGCAATTGGCGGTGGTTTCGATCTGCCTCAAGGCGTGGTCGCACGCAAGCTCACACCGGCCCATCGGGTGCTGGTCGCGTCGCAGGACTATCTGTCGGCGCACCCGCCGATCACTCATCCGGACGACCTCAAACCGCACGACGGCATACTGATTCGCTCGCCGCAAACCGGGCGCGTGCGGTCCTGGCAACTGACCCACCGCGACCGGCAACACAGTCCGTTGGTGCTGCAGGCGCGGATGACCATGAGCGATTCTGAAGCGGCGTGTGCGACGGCAATGCAAGGGTTGGGCATTGCCCTGGTGAGCATGCCGTTTGCGGTCGGGTATCTGCAGGCGGGGACGTTGCAGCGGGTGCTGCCGGACTGGTTTGTCGATGATGGGAATATTTCGATTTACTACGCCGAGCATAAATTGTTGCCGGGCAAGACCCGGGCGTTTGTGGATTTTGTGATTGAGCAGTTTGCCGAAACGGGGTTGGCGCGGCGGTTCAGTGCCATTTGAGCAGGGCTTTTGACCGAGGTGCGGCCATCGCGAGCAGGCTCACTCCTACATTTGGAATGCGTCCACTGTAGGAGTGAGCCTGCTCGCGATGAACGATAACGCGGTCTATCGAGCAAACCGCCCCGGCCAGCCCACAATGTTCTTCGGCCGCGGCGTCGCATAAGTGCGCACTTTAGACGTCGACAAACGCAAGCGCACCAACGCTTCGGCAATCGTCACCGCCGCTGTCACGCCATCCACCACCGGCACCCCGGTCCGCCGACGAATCTGCTCATCCAGCCCGGCCATGCCGCCGCAACCCAGGCAGATCACCTCGGCCTTATCCTGGGTCACCGCCAACTCAGCCTGATTCACAATCGCTTCCAGTGCACGCTGCGGCTCGTGTTCCAGCTCCAGCACGGCCAGGCCACTGGCCCGTACCGACGCGCAACGATCCCACAGACCGGACAGTTTCAGCCGATCCTCGATCAGCGGCACGGTGCGGTCCAGCGTGGTCACTACCGAATAGGCGTGGCCGAGAAACATTGCCGTGCTCGCCGCCGCATCGGTGATGTCCACCACTGGCACGTTGAGCAGTTCCTGCAAGCCTTCGCGGCCGTGTTCGCCGTAGCCGGCCTGAATCACTGCGTCGAACGGCTGGTCGTAGTACATTACCCGGTCCATCACGGCGATGGCGGCAAGATAGCTTTCGAAGTTGCCTTCAATCGAATCGGCGCCGAAATGCGGGGTCAAGCCGACGATTTCTGTGCCGGGAGCAGCGACAGCCTGCGCCGAGCGGGCGATGGCTTCGGTGATGGATTCGGTGGTGTTGACGTTGACCACGAGAATACGCATGGGGACATCCTTATTGCGGGCAGTAGTGCGGCCCGAAAACCGGGCCGCGAAGGGATTAATGGCAGACGTTATCGACAGCGATGGACTCGCCACTGATGTCGGCGTAGTGCGGCTGACGTTGGGCGATGATCAGATAAAGCATCCCGGCGATCCCGGAACCGATCAGCCAGGAAAACGGTGAGACGCTGTGGAAACCCGGCACCAGCGCCAGGACGATGGCGATCAGCGCCGCAGGAATGAACGCCGCCACGGCGCGGAAATTGACGCCACGGCTGTAGTAATAAGCGCCATCGGCTGCTTCGCTGTATAGCTGCGGCACGTTGATCCGGCCTTTACGGATCAGCCAGTAGTCGACCATGATCACCCCGTACAACGGGCCGAGCAGGGCGCCGAGACCGGAGAGGAAGTACACGATCACCAGCGGGCTGTTGTAGAGATTCCACGGCAGGATCAGCACCGCGATGGTCGCGCTGATCAACCCGGCGCGACGGAAGGTCAGGTACTTCGGCGCCAGGTTGCTCAGCACGAAGGCCGGGGCGACGAAGTTGGCCATGATGTTCACCGCCACGGTGACGATCAGAAACGCCAGGCAGCCGAGTACCAGAAAGAACGTGTTGGGAATCGAGGCGATAATCTCGGTCGGGCTTTCGATGATTCGCCCGTTGATTTGAAACTGCGCGCCGCAGAGCAGCACAGTAATCGCAGCGAATACCAGAATATTCACCGGCAAGCCCCAGAAATTTCCCACCTTGATGGTCTTGCGGCACGGCGAAGAGCGGGCGAAATCGCAGAAATTCAGAATCAAGGTGCCGTAGATCGCCAGCCACAACGCGCCGCCGGCAAAAATGTTGCGCCACATCTCGGCACCGGTCAGCGGTTCGCGGATCGACCAGGCGATGGTCGCGTTGGCCTGGAAGTACATCCAGGCGGCGAGGGCAGCGACGGTCAGCAGAATCACCGGGCCGGCAAACGCTTCGTATCGACGCACCATCTCCATGCCGTAAGCAAGAATCGCCAGCTGCACCAGCCAGATCGCCACGAAACACACCCAGCCCAGACTCGACAGGCCAAGGATCGAGTCGTGATCGTATTCGGCGAATCCGGGGTGCACGGCGGTCAGTAAAACGTGGAATACCACCGAGGCAAGGTACGTCTGAATACCGAACCAGGCGATGGCGATGACTGCCCGGATCAATGCAGGAATTTGCGCGCCGTGAATGCCGAAACTGATCCGGCTGATCACCGGAAACGGCACGCCGGTTTTCTGCCCCATGTAACCGGACAGGTTCATGAAGAAATACACCAGCGCCGCGCCGATCCCCAGCGACAGCAGAATTTGCCAGCCGCCCAGGCCCAACGCGTACAGACCGATGGCGAACGAGTAGTTGGCAATGTTGTGCACATCGTTCGTCCACAGCGCGAAAATGCTGTATTTGCCCCAGCGCCGGCCTTCGACCTTGGTCGGCGCCAGGTCGCTATTGTGCAGACGCGGACTCAGTTGCAGCGGCTCGCTCAGTCCGTCGTCGGGCAACGTTTGATCAAGCGTGGAGGAGGGCAGATTCAGCGCGATGTTATTGGAGAGACTTGTACGCATTCCGGCAGGCTCCTGATGTTCAGGCCGCGATGACTGTGCATGAGCCGGCGGGCTCGACATATCTTCGTCGCGACAGTGACAACATCACTGGTTACGGGGCATCTGCAGCCTGTACGGGATAGGGCGCTTCAGGCTTGCGGATCGAAAGTGGATTCATGTTTTGCGGTTTTGTATACAAAACATGTATGCACCAAAGCGAGATCTGTGCCAGTTGCCGGTCTATACGCAGCGTTGCTCATTTCGAAAAGTTATCGAGAGACGATAAGTGGCTGAAAACCGGGCGTTAAAAACTGACCGGTTGCCCAGGTATTTATTTTTTGGGGAGGATTTTTTGCGGAAACGTGGAAGCGGGAATTGGCGCGGGAATGTAACTTTTCAGGGCGCGTAAATGAAAGTGCACACATAAATGGCACCGATGGTGACAGTTGTGTGTACACATTTTTCGAGTCGCTGGAGATTTAATGTAGGAGTGAGCCTGCTCGCGATAGCGGTGTGTCAGTTCTAAATATTTGGCAGATGCACCGCTATCGCGAGCAGGCTCACTCCTACAAGGGAGATCAGTGTGGCTGAGGACTAAGCCTTGCTCTTGCTGATGATATTCCCCGCATGCAACCCGCATTCTTTCTGCGTCGCTTCTTCCCACCACCAGCGGCCTTCGCGCTCGTGCTGGTTAGGCAGGACCGGGCGGGTGCAGGGTTCGCAGCCGATGCTGATGAAGCCGCGTTCGTGCAGGCTGTTGTAGGGCAGCTCGAGCATGCGGATGTAGCCCCAGATTTCCTCGCTGGTCATCTGCGCCAGCGGGTTGAACTTGTACAAAGTGCGCTCCGGGGTGGAGAACGCGGTGTCGATTTCCAGCACCGCCACAGCACTGCGTGTGCCCGGGCTCTGGTCGCGGCGTTGGCCGGTGGCCCAGGCCTTGACGCCGGCGAGTTTGCGCCGCAGCGGTTCGATCTTGCGGATGCCGCAGCATTCGCCGTGGCCGTCGCGGTAGAAGCTGAACAGGCCTTTTTCCTTCACGAACGGTTCAAGTTTCGCGTGGTCCGGCGAGACGATTTCGATGTCGATCTTGTAGTGCTCGCGCACCTGCTCGATGAAACGGTAGGTCTCCGGGTGCAGGCGCCCGGTATCGAGACTGAATACTTTGACGTTCTTGTTGAGCTTCCAGGCCATGTCCACCAGCACCACATCCTCGGCGCCGCTGAAAGATATCCACAGCTCATCACCGAACTCGGCAAAGGCGAGTTTGAGGATGTCTTGCGCGGATTTGTTGGCATAGGTCGTGGCGAGTTCCACGACGTCGAACGTTGGGCTCATCAGGGCGGCTTCCTACAGGTCGGTGGCGCTGGGCGCTCTATATGGCGCCGATGGTAACAAAAACCAACAGGGCTCGGGGCGTGCTGTGCGTTGCGCGCCGACAGTCGAGCCGCTAGAGTTCCGCCTCGCTCGACCCAATAATCACTACAAACGGGAGTGTCTTGTGGAAATTGCTTGCCTGGATCTTGAAGGGGTACTGGTACCGGAAATCTGGATCGCGTTCGCCGAAAAAACCGGCATCGAATCTCTCAAGGCCACCACCCGGGACATTCCCGATTACGATGTGCTGATGAGGCAGCGTCTGCGCATCCTTGATGAGCACGGCCTGAAACTGTCGGACATCCAGGAGGTGATCGCCACGCTCAAGCCGCTGGACGGCGCGGTGGAGTTCGTCGACTGGTTGCGCGAGCGCTTTCAGGTAGTGATTCTGTCGGACACGTTCTATGAGTTTTCCCAGCCGCTGATGCGCCAGTTGGGCTTTCCAGCGCTGCTTTGCCATCGCTTGATTACTGACGAGAGCGGGCGTGTGACCAGCTATCAGTTGCGTCAGAAAGATCCCAAGCGTCAGTCGGTGCTGGCGTTCAAGAGCCTGTATTACCGGGTGATTGCCGCGGGGGATTCGTACAACGACACGAGCATGCTCGGCGAGGCGGATGCCGGGATTCTGTTTCATGCGCCGGAGAATGTGATCCGCGAATTTCCGCAGTTTCCGGCGGTGCATACATTTGCCGAGCTGAAGCAGGAATTTCTCAAAGCCTCCAACCGCGACCTTAGCCTGTAAACCCAACCACCTGATGATCGTTCCCATGCTCTGCGTGGGAATGCCTCAATGGACGCTCCGCGTCCGCTTGGGACGCGGAGCGTCCCGGGCTGCATTCCCACGCAGAGCGTGGGAACGATCAACGATCAAGCTTTTAAGCTTTTAGAGGTTCTGCAGGGTATCGAGGAGGATTCGGACCTTGGTAATCGACTCCTGATACTCCGCCTGCCAGTCCGAATCGGCGACGATCCCGCCGCCGCCCCAGCAGCACACCTGTCCATCCTTGACCAACAGACTGCGAATAGCGATGGAGCTGTCCATCTCGCCGCGCACGTCCAGATACAGCAACGACCCGCAATACAGTCCGCGCCGCGTCGGCTCCAGTTCGTCGATGATCTGCATCGCACGAATCTTCGGTGCGCCAGTGATCGAGCCGCCGGGAAAGCTGCCAGCGATCAGATCCAGCGCATCGCGGTCCTCTGCCAGTTCACCGGTCACGCTGCTGACCAGATGATGCACATTCGGATAGCTTTCCAGGCTGAACAACTCCGGTACCCGCACCGAGCCGATGCGACAGGTGCGGCCGAGATCGTTGCGCAACAGGTCGACGATCATCAGGTTTTCCGCACGATCCTTGGGGCTGGCCAGCAGTTCCGCGGCGTTGGCGGCGTCTTCGGTTGGCGTCAGGCCGCGAGGGCGAGTGCCTTTGATCGGGCGGGTTTCGACCTTGCGCTGGCTGACTTTGACGAAACGTTCCGGCGAAAGGCTCAGCACCGCGCCGCCGTCGGCCAGGCTCTGAAAACCGGAGAACGGCGTCGGGCAGGCTTCACGCAATTTGCAGTAAGCCAGCCATGGATCGCCCTGGCACGACGCGCGAAAGCGCTGGGCGAAGTTGACCTGATAGCAATCGCCGGCCTGGATGTACTGCTGAATGCGCTCGAATGCCTGACGGTAATCCTCGGCCGAGAGGTCGGCTTTCATTGACTGATTGAGCTTGAACGGCGTCAACGCGCTCACCACCGGCTGGGTGAACAACCCGATCAGGCGCTGCTGTTCACTGTCGGCAAGCGACGGGTGAAAAACCAATTGGCTGGTTTGGGCCTGGTGATCGCTGATCAGCGCCCAGTCGTACAATCCGAAACGCGCATCCGGCAGCTGCAGATCATCCTGGGCCTGGTTTGGCAGGTGTTCCAGATGCCGGCCGAAGTCGTAGCTCAGGTAACCGATCAGGCCGCCGGCGAAGGGCAACTCGCAACCCGCTGGCACATCAGCCTCGCCCAAGCGGTCGAGGTTATCGCGCAGGCGCTGCAGAAAATGCGCACCGCTTTCATCCGGCAACACCGCCAATTGTTCCAGCGGCCAGGCGCTGAGCAGGTCGAAGCGACCGCGCTCGGCACTCGGCCGGCCACTGTCGAGCAGCACGGCACCGGGTGCGTTGCGGATGGCCACGAAGTAGTCGGCGGGATTGGCGCGATAGGGCAGCGGGTGTACGGAGCAGGTCAACATGGGCGGGGTAGATCGGCCGTGGCGGCGGGGTGGGGATTGTAGTCCTCTGGGTGAGTTGCTCCTAGAGGGGATGTCGGGGATTGACAGATCGGCGGCAGGCTGCAAGTCATTTATGGCAGGGAGACCGCTTTCGCGAGCAGGCTCGCTCCCACATTTGGAATGCATTTCCCTGTGGGAGCGAGCCTGCTCGCGAAGGCCGCGACTCGGTTCTGGATCAGCCCTCGACCGCCGGAATATGCCCAAACATCTCCTGGGTAAACGCCACCCGCTCTTCAACCGATTCCGTCACGCCGCGAGCCTTCAGTTCTTCCAGCCGCGCTTCCACGGCATGGGTGCGCAAGGTCAGTCCGCAGTCATTGGCGATCTGGATGTTCAGTCCCGGCCGCGCATTCAGCTCAAGAATCAGCGGGCCTTTTTCCTGGTCCAGCACCATGTCGACACCGATATAACCCAGCCCGCACAGCTCATAGCAGCCGGCGGCGAGTTTCATGAAACCGTCCCAGTAGGGCAGTTGCACGCCGTCCACCGCGTTGGTGGTGTCGGGGTGTTTGGTGATGATGTTGTTCAGCCAGGTGCCGCGCAGAGTCAGGCCGGTCGCCAGGTCGACACCGACGCCGATCGCGCCCTGGTGCAGGTTGGCCTTGCCGCCGGACTGGCGGGTCGGCAGGCGCAGCATGGCCATCACCGGGTAACCCATCAGCACAATGATGCGAATGTCCGGTACGCCTTCGTAACTGATGCTTTTGAAGATCTGGTCTGGCGTGACGCGGTATTCGATCAGCGCGCGGTCACGGTGGCCACCCAAGGAATACAGGCCGGTGAGGATGCTCGAAATGTGGTGCTCGAGCTCTTCGTGGGCGAGGATCTTGCCCGACACCGTGCGATAACGACCCTCGAAGCGGTCGGCGATGACGATGATGCCGTCGCCACCCGCGCCCTGCGCAGGTTTGATCACGAAGTCGCTGCGCCCGCCGATGATCTCGTCGAGCTTGTCGATTTCCTTCTCGGTGGAGATCACCCCGTACAGCTCCGGCACGTGAATGCCGGCGGCGATGGCGCGCTCCTTGGTGAGGATCTTGTCGTCGACGATCGGGTAGAGGCTGCGCTTGTTGTACTTGAGCACGTAGTCGGCGTTACGCCGATTGATGCCCATGATGCCGCGCGCCTCAAGGGCCTTCCAGGTCTTCCAGAAACCGAACATCAGGCGTCAGCCTTCTTCAGGAAAGCCTTGAAACGCACCAGCTCGGTCAGGCGGTAGCCGCGATAGCGACCCATCGCCAGCATGAAGCCGACCAGAATCAGCAGGATCGCCGGGAAGGTGAACACGAAGTACACCAGCTCCGGTACGGTCATGATCAGATGCGCCAGGGAGGCGGCGAACAGCGTGCCGATCGCCACTTTCAGCGCGTGATTGGCGCCGCGTTCTTCCCAGGTGATCGACAGCCGTTCAATGGTCATGGTCAAAATCACCATCGGGAACAGCGCCACCGACAGACCGCGTTCCAGACCCAGTTTATGGCTGAACAGACTGATCGCCGCGATCAGCACCACGACAAACGTCAGCACCACCGATAGACGCGGCAGCATTTGCAGTTTCAGGTGTTCCAGATACGAGCGCAGCGACAGCCCCAGTGCGGTAATCACGGTAAACAGCAGAATGCCGAAGCCCAGTTGCGTTTCGCGGAAGGCGAGGGCGATCAGTACCGGCGTGAAGGTGCCGAGGGTCTGCAGGCCGATCAGGTTGCGCAGGATCAGGATTACCAGCACGCCGATCGGGATCATCACCATGATCATGAACGTCTGCTGGGTCTGCAGCGGCAAGCCGTACAGCGAGTATTCGAGGAAGTTCGCGTCGGTGTTTTCGTCGGTCAGCTTGGCCAGACGAATCGCGTTCATCTCGCTGTTGTTCAGGCTGAAGGTCACGTTGGCTTTCTTGCCGCCGTCGACGGTGATCAGGTTTTCGTCGCCGGTCCACCACAGCAGGCGGTCGGTCGGCAGGCCTTGCTCGCCGGTTTCCGGGTTGAAGTAGAGCCAGTCGTTGCCGTTGAAGCTGCGCAGCCACAATTCAGGCATTTGCGGCTGGTCGGCGACGAGGCGGATGGTGTGGACTTTTTCCACCGGCACATGGGCGATGGACAGCAGCAGTTCGACGATTTTGGCTTTGTGCGCGGTCGATGGATCGCCGGCCAGCAGCAGCTTCACGTTGTCGTCGTTGAGATTGTTGACGCGTTTGATCGCCTCGCCAATAAAGGTTTCGACGTCCGCCGAGTGCTGGCGGATCGGCGCGAGCAGGGCTTCGGCAGCGATCTTTTCCGGGCCTTCGATGACCATGCTGTCGCGGAACGTCGGGCCTTTGACCTTGGATTTTTCCGCGGTGTAGCGCTTGGTCAGGACCAGACGGTAATACAACGTCTGATTGCCCTTGGCGCGGCGGGCCGACCAGGTCACCTTGCGGTTGCCGTCGACACGGTTTACCGCCACCCCGTAATTATTGGAGATGAAGCTCTCGTTGAGGCTGACGTAGTCACGACTCAACGGCGGCACGAACATCTGGATCTTCACCGGATCCTTGGTGCTGGCGACGAACTCGACCTTGGCGTCGATGTTCCACAAGTCGTCGGTGGCGTCTTCGGTCACCGGAATGCCGAGCACGAAAATCTGATAGGCCGTAACCGAAACGCCCAGCAGCACCAGCACGGCGATCAGGATTTTCAGGTGGAAGGTTAGAGAACGCATGGAAATTACTCGGCGGTATGAGCGGCGATGGTGCAGGCGGGTTTGCCGGCAGCGTATTTAAGACTGGGGTCGACCAGCGCGTCGAAGCGTTTCAGCGCTTCGGAGCCGATCAAAAGCGGGTATTGGAACGCACTTCGGTCGGTCAGGTTCACTTCGATGCTGCGCATCGCCGAACCCATGCAGATATCCAGCTCGATCACCGGACGGGCGGTGTACTTCTTGCCTTCTTCCGGGTCGTAGTCGCCGGCGCGGCGCTTGATCTTGCTGACCCGTGCCAGCGGCCGTTCGATCGGGTGCGAGTGCGCGGCATCGATCGCCAGGTAGAAACGTACCCAGGATTCACCGTTGCGTTTGAAGCGTTTGATGTCGCGGGCACTCAGCGAGGCGGTTTTCGCGCCGGTGTCGAGTTTGGCCGCGACTTCGAGATTAATGCCGTCAAGCGAAGCGTATTCGTTGAGACCGTACACGGTTTTTTCCCCCGCGGCGGCGAGGCCGGGCAGGCAGAAAAGGGCAAAAAAGGCGGGATAAGGCTTGAGTCTCATAAATCCTGGTGCGCAGCGTTCCGTGGTCGGTTCAGGCCTTTGGCAATGGTTGCCCAAGACCTTTCGTGTGCCTGGCAGCTTTTTATGACAAGCCGTACAAATGGCCAGCAAATGCGGGCGGCATTCTAGCACGGTGGTTTTATGGCGCCAGCGCCCACGCAAGTCTATAACCCTGAGAAGTGCCCCCTGTGGGAGCGAGCCTGCTCGCGAAAGCGCTGGGTCATTCGCAACATCTTTTGTTTGACACACCGCATTCGCGAGCAGGCTCGCTCCCACAGGTATCGAAGCGTTCTATTAATCTGGTTATTAGACGATTGTCGACAATCCGTATTTATCCTTTGACGAATGGCGCTCGATTGGCTAGTTTTTGCCGCATTGGATTTGAAGGTGTCGACAATCATGCTGGATCAACTCGATCCCCCGGTCATCAGCGGCGACGATTCGGAAACGCTTTCGGAAAACGTCTTCCGGCGCATTCAGGCGGCTATCGTCAAAGGCGAGATCGCGCCGGGCAGCAAGATCTCCGAACCGGAGCTGGCGCGCACCTACGGCATCAGTCGCGGGCCGTTGCGGGAGGCGATCCATCGTCTGGAAGGCCAGCGCCTGCTGGTGCGCGTGCCGCATGTCGGCGCGCGGGTGGTGTCGCTCAGCCACGCCGAACTGCTTGAACTTTACGAAATCCGCGAATCCCTTGAAGGCATGGCCTGCCGGCTGGCCGCCGAGCGCATGAGCGTCGAAGAAATCGACGAATTGCGCCGGGTGCTGGAAACCCACGAGCGCGACGCGGCGTTTCAGGCCGGTGTCGGTTATTACCAGCAGGAAGGCGATTTCGACTTTCATTACCGGATCATCCAGGGCAGCGGCAACCGCACGTTGACGCAGATGCTTTGCGGCGAGCTGTACCAACTGGTGCGCATGTACCGCATCCAGTTTTCCACCACGCCGAACCGCCCGCGCCAGGCCTTTGCCGAACACCACCGGATTCTCGATGCCATCGCCGATCGTGACGGCGAGCTCGCCGAATTGTTGATGCGCCGTCACATCGGCGCCTCGAAACGCAACATTGCCCGTCATTACCAGGACGGCGCCCATAACCAGACAGCCACTGAACGAGGTGAGTCATGAGTTCCAACCCGAACACTCCCGGCCAGCGTTTCCGCGATGCGGTCGCCAGCGAGCACCCTTTGCAAGTGGTCGGCGCGATCAACGCCAACCACGCGCTGCTAGCCAAGCGCGCCGGTTTCAAGGCGATCTACCTGTCCGGTGGCGGGGTGGCCGCAGGTTCGCTCGGCGTGCCGGATCTGGGCATCACCGGTCTGGATGACGTGCTCACCGACGTGCGGCGCATCACCGATGTCTGCGATTTGCCGCTGCTGGTGGATGTGGACACTGGTTTCGGCTCGTCGGCGTTCAACGTCGCGCGTACCGTCAAGTCGATGAGCAAGTTCGGCGCGGCGGCGATTCACATCGAGGATCAAGTCGGCGCCAAGCGCTGCGGTCATCGGCCGAACAAAGAGATTGTCAGCCAGCAGGAAATGGTCGACCGCATCAAAGCCGCGGTCGATGCGCGCACCGACGACAGCTTCGTGATCATGGCGCGCACCGATGCGCTGGCGGTGGAAGGGCTGGAATCGGCACTTGATCGCGCAGCGGCGTGCATCGAGGCCGGTGCCGACATGATTTTCCCCGAAGCCATCACCGAACTGGACATGTACAAGCTGTTCGCCAACCGCGTGAAAGCGCCGATCCTGGCCAACATCACCGAATTTGGCGCGACGCCGCTGTACACCACCGAGCAACTGGCCGCTGCCGACGTATCGCTGGTGCTCTATCCACTATCGGCGTTCCGCGCGATGAACAAGGCTGCGGAAAATGTCTACACCGCGATCCGCCGCGACGGCACGCAACAGAATGTCATCGACACCATGCAGACTCGCATGGAGCTGTACGATCGCATCGACTACCACACGTTCGAGCAGAAGCTCGATGCGTTGTTTGCACAAAAGAAAGGCTGATCAAAAACCCTGTGGGGGCCTGCTCCCACCTGTTTCCCCTACAAATTCAAAAAGACTGGAGACAACAATGGCCGAAGCAAAAGTACTCAGTGGCGCCGGGCTCCGTGGCCAGGTGGCCGGGCAAACCGCGCTGTCCACCGTGGGCCAGGCCGGTGCCGGGCTGACCTATCGCGGCTATGACGTGCGTGAACTGGCCGCCGACGCGCAATTCGAGGAAGTCGCCTACCTGCTGCTGTACGGCGAGCTGCCGACCCAGGCGCAACTCGCCGATTACCAGCAAAAACTCAGCAAACTGCGCGACCTGCCGCAAGCCTTGAAGGAAGTGCTCGAACGCATCCCGGCCGACGCCCATCCGATGGATGTGATGCGCACCGGTTGCTCGTTCCTTGGCAACATCGAGCCGGAGAAAGACTTCTCCGAGCAGCGCGACAAGACTGACCGTCTGCTCGCCGCGTTCCCGGCGATCATGTGCTACTGGTATCGCTTCAGCCACGATGGCCAGCGCATCAATTGCGTGAGCGACGAGCCGAACTTCGGCGGGCATTTCCTGCACTTGCTGCACGGCAAGAAGCCGAGCGAGCTGCACGTCAAAGTGATGAACGTCTCGCTGATCCTCTACGCCGAGCACGAATTCAACGCCTCGACCTTCACCGCCCGCGTATGCGCCTCGACCCTGTCCGATCTGTATTCCTGCGTCACCGCGGCGATCGGTTCGCTGCGCGGCCCGTTGCACGGCGGCGCCAACGAAGCAGCGATGGAAATGATCGAGCGCTTCTCGTCGCCGGAAGAGGCGATCAAAGGCACCCTCGGCATGCTCGAGCGCAAGGACAAGATCATGGGCTTCGGCCACGCGATCTATAAGGACAGCGACCCGCGCAACGAGGTGATCAAGGGCTGGTCGAAAAAACTCGCGGACGAAGTCGGCGACAAGGTGTTGTTCCCGGTCTCGGAAGCCATCGACAAGACCATGTGGGAGCAAAAGAAGCTGTTCCCGAACGCCGATTTCTACCATGCCTCGGCGTACCACTTCATGGGCATCCCGACCAAGCTGTTCACGCCGATCTTCGTCTGCTCGCGCCTGACCGGCTGGGCCGCGCACGTCTTCGAACAACGCGCCAACAACCGCATCATTCGCCCAAGCGCCGAGTACACCGGCGTCGAACAGCGCAAGTTCGTGCCAATCGAACGTCGCTGAATGGTGAGCTGACCCGAGAACACCGCATCCCCCTGTAGGAGTGAGCCTGCTCGCGATAGCGGTTTTTCAGTTGATATCAATGTTGACTGACACACCGCTATCGCGAGCAGGCTCACTCCTACAAGGGACGGTGTGAATCTTGAGTCTGGCGTCAGCCCACCCTTTGAAACCACCGTGACCCGAGTCCTGACCCGATGAACACACAATTTCGTAAAACCCTGCCCGGCAGTCCTCTGGATTACTTCGACGCCCGCGCGGCCGTCGAGGCGATCCAGCCCGGCAGCTACGACACGCTGCCGTACACCTCGCGTGTGCTCGCGGAAAACCTCGTGCGGCGCTGCGACCCGGGCACGCTGACCGATTCGCTCAAGCAACTGATCGAACGCAAGCGCGACCTCGATTTCCCGTGGTTTCCGGCGCGGGTGGTCTGTCACGACATTCTCGGCCAGACCGCACTGGTCGATCTCGCCGGTCTGCGCGACGCCATCGCCTTGCAGGGCGGCGACCCGGCGCAGGTCAACCCGGTGGTGCCGACGCAACTGATCGTCGACCACTCGCTGGCCGTCGAGGCGGGTGGTTTCGATGCTCAGGCGTTCGAAAAGAACCGCGCGATTGAAGACCGTCGCAACGAGGACCGTTTCCACTTCATCAACTGGACCAAAAAGGCCTTCAAGAACGTTGATGTGATCCCGCCGGGCAACGGCATCATGCACCAGATCAACCTGGAGAAAATGTCTCCGGTGATTCAGGTGCGTGACGGCGTGGCATTTCCCGACACCTGCGTCGGCACCGACAGCCACACCCCGCACGTCGATGCCCTGGGTGTGATTGCCATTGGCGTTGGCGGTCTCGAAGCGGAGAGCGTGATGCTCGGTCGTGCTTCGTGGATGCGCCTGCCGGAAAGCGTTGGCGTAGAGTTGACCGGCAAGCTGCAACCGGGCATCACCGCCACCGATATGGTCCTGGCGCTGACCGAATACCTGCGTAAACAGAAAGTCGTTGGTGCGTGGCTGGAATTCTTTGGCGAAGGCGCCGCGGCGCTGACCCTCGGCGATCGCGCGACCATCTCCAACATGGCCCCGGAGTATGGCGCCACCGCAGCGATGTTCTACATCGACCAGCAGACCATCGATTACCTGAAACTCACTGGTCGGGAAGACCAGCAGGTACAACTGGTCGAGCAGTACGCCAAGCTGACTGGCCTGTGGGCCGACAGCCTGAAAGGCGCGCAATACGAGCGCGGTCTGACCTTCGACCTGTCGTCGGTGGTGCGCAACATGGCCGGCCCGAGCAACCCGCACGCCCGCGTAGCGGTGTCCGATCTGGCGGCCAAAGGCATCTCCGGGCAGTGGGACGACGTGCCGGGCCAGATGCCCGACGGCGCGGTAATCATCGCCGCCATCACCAGTTGCACCAACACCAGCAACCCGCGCAACGTCATCGCCGCCGGCCTCTTGGCGCGCAATGCCAACCAGCTCGGCCTGACCCGCAAGCCGTGGGTGAAATCGTCGCTGGCGCCGGGTTCGAAAACCGTGGCGCTGTACCTCGACGAAGCCGGGCTGACCACTGAACTGGAGCAACTCGGTTTCGGCGTCGTCGCGTTTGCCTGCACAACCTGCAACGGCATGTCCGGCGCGCTCGATCCGGTGATCCAGCAAGAGATCATCGACCGTGATCTGTATGCCACCGCCGTGCTTTCCGGCAACCGCAACTTCGACGGCCGCATCCACCCGTACGCCAAACAGGCATTCCTCGCTTCGCCGCCGCTGGTGGTCGCTTATGCCATCGCCGGGACCATCCGCTTCGATATTGAAAAGGATGTGCTGGGCGTGGTCGACGGCAAGGAAATCCGCCTGAAAGACATCTGGCCGAGCGATGAAGAAATCGATGCGGTGGTGAAATCTTCGGTCAAGCCGGAGCAGTTCCGTCAAGTCTACATCCCGATGTTTGCCGTCCACGAAGACACCGGCCCGAAAGTCGCGCCGCTGTACGAATGGCGCGAGATGAGCACCTACATCCGCCGTCCGCCGTACTGGGAAGGCGCACTGGCCGGCGCGCGTCCTCTTAAAGGCATGCGCCCGCTGGCGGTGCTGCCCGACAACATCACTACCGATCACCTGTCGCCGTCCAACGCGATCATGCTCGACAGCGCAGCCGGCGAATACCTGGCGAAAATGGGTCTGCCGGAAGAGGACTTCAACTCTTACGCCACCCACCGTGGCGACCACTTGACCGCGCAGCGCGCCACCTTTGCCAACCCGAAACTGTTCAACGAAATGGTCGTGGAAAACGGCCAGATCAAACAGGGTTCGCTGGCCCGCGTCGAGCCGGAAGGCAAAGTGATGCGCATGTGGGAAGCGATCGAAACCTATATGGAACGCAAGCAGCCGCTGATCATCATTGCCGGCGCCGATTACGGTCAGGGCTCGTCCCGCGACTGGGCGGCGAAAGGCGTGCGGCTGGCCGGTGTCGAGGCGATTGCCGCCGAAGGCTTCGAGCGCATCCACCGCACCAACCTGGTGGGCATGGGCGTGTTGCCGCTGGAATTCAAACCGGGCACCAACCGTCACACGCTGGGAATCGATGGCAGCGAGACCTATGACGTGATCGGCGAGCGCAAACCCCGTGCGGACCTGACGCTGGTGATCCATCGCAAAAATGGCGAGCGGGTGGAAGTGCCGGTGACCTGCCGTCTGGATACCGCTGAAGAAGTGTCGATCTACGAGGCCGGCGGCGTGTTGCAGCGCTTCGCTCAGGACTTCCTCGAAGAGTCGGCGGTTGCCGTTTAAATCAACTTGTATGGGCATGGGATTTCCAATCCCGTGCCTTCGATAAGGAGCAATATGGCTCACGCACCACAGATCAAGATCCCCGCGACCTACATGCGCGGCGGCACCAGCAAAGGCGTGTTCTTCAGCCTCACGGATCTGCCCGAAGCTGCGCAGGTTCCAGGCCCGGCCCGCGATGCTTTATTGCTGCGGGTGATCGGTAGCCCCGACCCGTACGACAAGCAGATCGACGGCATGGGTGGTGCCACTTCAAGCACCAGCAAAACCGTGATCCTGTCGAAAAGCACCCGCGCTGATCACGATGTCGACTACCTGTTTGGTCAGGTTTCCATCGACAAGCCTTTCGTGGACTGGAGCGGCAACTGCGGCAACCTCTCGGCGGCGGTCGGTTCGTTCGCCATCAGCAATGGTCTGGTCGACGCCAGCCGCATCCCGAAAAACGGTGTCGCGGTGGTGCGTGTGTGGCAGGCCAACATCGGCAAAACGATCATTGCCCACGTGCCGATCACCGAAGGCGAAGTGCAGGAAACCGGTGACTTCGAACTCGATGGCGTGACCTTTCCGGCTGCTGAAGTGCAGGTGGAGTTCATGGACCCGGCGGCGGAAGAAGAGGGCGGCGGCGGTTCGATGTTCCCCACCGGCAATCTGGTCGACGAGCTGGAAGTGCCGGGCGTCGGTACCTTCAAGGCAACCCTGATCAATGCCGGCATTCCAACGATTTTCGTTAACGCCGAAGACATCGGCTACACCGGCACCGAACTGCAAGGCGCGATCAACGGCGATCCGAAAGCGCTGCTGATGTTCGAGACGATTCGTGCGTATGGCGCCCTGCGCATGGGCCTGATCGCCAATATCGAGGAAGCGGCGAAACGGCAGCACACGCCGAAAGTGGCGTTTGTCGCCAAACCCGCGGATTACGTCGCGTCCAGCGGCAAGGCAGTCACCGCTGGCGACGTTGATCTGCTGGTGCGCGCGCTTTCGATGGGTAAGCTGCACCACGCGATGATGGGCACGGCCGCAGTGGCCATCGGCACGGCGGCGGCAATTCCCGGCACGCTGGTCAACCTCGCCGCTGGCGGAGTCGAGCGCAATGCCGTGCGTTTTGGCCATCCGTCCGGGACATTGCGCGTGGGCGCTGAAGCCACTCAGGAAAACGGCGAGTGGGTGGTGAAGAAAGCCATCATGAGCCGCAGTGCGCGGGTTCTTATGGAAGGCTGCGTGCGCGTGCCCGGAGGTTCTTTCTAAAGATCGCCACAAACCCTGGAGTGAGCCTGCTCGCGATAGCGTCAAACCAGCGAGTATTTATGTCGGCTGACACACCGCTATCGCGAGCAGGCTCACTCCTACAGTTTTGCATTCCAACAATAAAAATCGTTAGCCCTGAACCGAGGTCCCATCAACGAACCACTTCAAGAGTGAATCGAACATGAGCGCCAACGTCGACCTGAACAACCGCCCCGACTACGACGATGTCCTGCAGACGATCGCCGACTACGTCCTGACCTTCAAAACCGCCTCCGCCGAAGCCCTCGGCACCGCCCGCAACTGCCTGATGGATACGCTGGGCTGCGGCCTGCTGGCGCTGCGGTTTCCCGAATGCACCAAACACCTCGGCCCGATCGTCGAGGGTACGGTTGTGCCTTTCGGTGCGCGGGTGCCCGGCACCAGCTATCGCCTCGATCCGGTCAAAGCCGCGTGGGACATCGGTTGCATCGTTCGCTGGCTGGATTACAACGACACCTGGCTCGCCGCCGAATGGGGGCATCCGTCGGACAACCTCGGCGCCATCCTCGCCGTAGCTGATCACCTGTCGCAGAAACGTGTTGCCAATGGTGAGCCGCCGCTGACGATTCGCGACGTGCTCGAAGCGATGATCATGGCCCATGAAATTCAAGGCGTGATTGCTCTGGAAAACTCTTTCAATCGTGTCGGCCTCGACCACGTGATGCTGGTCAAAGTCGCCTCGACTGCCGTCAGCGCTCGACTCATGGGCGCCAACCGCGAGCAACTGCTGTCAGCGCTGTCGCATGCCTTTGCCGATGGTCAGGCGCTGCGCACTTATCGCCATGCGCCCAACGCCGGCTCGCGCAAATCCTGGGCGGCGGGGGATGCGGCGAGTCGTGGCGTGCGTCTGGCCGATATCGCCATGCGTGGCGAGATGGGTATTCCCGGGGTCTTGAGCGCGAAACAGTGGGGCTTTTATGACGTGTCGTTCAGTCACACCAATAACGATCTGGCGCTGAAACCTGAGGGCAAACGGGCCTTTAGTTTTTCCCGCCCGTTCGGCAGTTATGTGATGGAAAACGTGCTGTTCAAGATCAGCTTTCCTGCCGAATTCCACGCACAAACCGCCTGCGAGGCGGCGGTGACCTTGTACCCGCAGGTGCGCAATCGTCTGCATGAGATCGACCGGATCGTCATCACCACCCATGAATCAGCGATTCGTATCATCTCCAAGGTCGGACCGCTGGCCAATGCTGCCGACCGCGATCATTGCCTGCAGTACATGACCGCGGTGCCGCTGGCGTTCGGCACTCTGGTCGCCGAGCAGTACGAAGACGATTTCCACAAGGCGCACCCGATCATTGATGTACTGCGCGAGAAAATGGTCATCGTTGAAGATCCGCGTTTCAGCCGCGAATACCTCGAGCCTGACAAACGCTCGATTGCCAATGCCGTGCAGGTGTTTTTCAAGGACGGCAGCAGCACCGACAACGTGCTGGTCGAATACCCGATCGGCCATCGGCGCCGCCGGGCTGAAGGCATTCCGTTGCTGGAGGACAAGTTCAAGGCCAACCTGGCGACGCGTTTTGCCGGGCAGCGTTGCGCGGAAATTGTTGCCTTGTGCAAGGATCAGGCGCGGCTGGAAAGCACACCGGTGAATCGATTCATCGACCTGTTCGTGATCTGAACCACCGCGTGATCGTTCATCGCCAGCAGGCTGGCTCCCACAGGATTTTGTGGTGAACACACAATTCATGAACCCCTGCATAACCTGTGGGAGCGAGCCTGCTCGCGAAGGCGTCGTATCAGGCAATACAAACTTACTTGAACCGCCGCTCAACCCCTTTCTCCACCAGAATTTTCGCGGAAATCTCTTCCACGGAAAAATGCGTGGAATTGATGTGCGGGATGTTTTCGCGGCGGAACAGGTTTTCCACTTCGCGCACTTCAAATTCGCACTGGGCGTAGCTCGAATAGCGGCTGTTGGGCTTGCGCTCGTTGCGGATGGCGGTGAGACGGTCCGGGTCGATGGTCAGGCCGAACAGCTTGTGCTGATGGGCGCGCAGGGCGGTCGGCAGGGTCAGGCGCTCCATGTCGTCTTCGGTCAACGGGTAGTTGGCCGCGCGAATGCCGAACTGCATCGCCATGTACAAACACGTCGGTGTTTTGCCGCATCGCGACACGCCGACTAGTATCAGATCGGCTTTGTCGTAATAGTGGGTGCGGGCGCCGTCGTCGTTGTCGAGGGCGAAGTTCACCGCCTCGATGCGCTCCATGTAATTGGAGTTGTGCCCGATCGAATGCGACTTGCCGACGGTGTACGACGAATGCTCGGTCAGTTCCTGTTCGAGCGGGGCGAGGAAGGTCGAGAAAATGTCGATCATGAAACCATTGGACGTTGCGAGAATCTCACGAATGTCCTGATTGACGATGGTGTCGAAGATGATCGGCCGAAAGCCGTCGGTTTCAGCGGCTTTGTTGATTTGTTGTACCATGGCCCGCGCTTTTTCAACGCTGTCGATGTACGGCCGGGTGAACTTGCTGAAGGTAATGTTTTCGAACTGCGCCAGAAGACTTTGACCCAGGGTTTCGGCAGTGATGCCGGTGCCATCGGAGATGAAGAAAGCGGATCGTTTCATTTGCACCTTGGGCCTTAGACTAATGAGCATTCTTGGATATGATAGGCGCGATTTGTCGGCCGCGATTGGCCCGCATTCTCACTTATTTTCCAGGTCCAGGCCATACAGCCGGCCAAGGCTCCCCCGGGCCGCCGGCTTCTGAGCTTTTCCAACACAGTTAGTGGAGAGATCACCTTGGTAGAGTACGTAGTTTCCCTCGATAAGCTCGGCAAACACGATGTTGAGCATGTGGGGGGCAAGAACGCATCCCTGGGCGAGATGATCAGTAACCTGGCAGGCGCCGGTGTTTCGGTCCCCGGCGGCTTCGCCACGACGGCTCAGGCCTATCGTGACTTCCTCGAACTGAGCGGCCTCAACGAGCAGATCCACCAGGCCCTCGACGCGCTCGACGTCGACGACGTCAATGCCCTGGCCAAGACCGGTGCGCAGATCCGCCAATGGATCATGGACGCCGAATTCCCCGAAAAACTCAACACCGAGATCCGCACCGCGTTTGCCGCGTTGTCGGCCGGTAATCCTGATGTCGCCGTGGCCGTGCGTTCCTCTGCCACCGCCGAAGACCTGCCGGACGCGTCGTTCGCCGGTCAACAGGAAACCTTCCTGAACATCCGTGGCGTGGAAAACGTCATCCGCGCCGCCAAAGAGGTGTTCGCTTCGCTGTTCAACGACCGTGCGATTTCCTACCGCGTGCACCAGGGCTTCGACCACAAACTGGTCGCCCTGTCGGCCGGCGTGCAGCGCATGGTGCGTTCGGAAACCGGCACCGCCGGTGTGATGTTCACCCTCGATACCGAATCCGGCTTCCGTGACGTGGTGTTCATCACCGGCGCTTACGGCCTGGGCGAAACCGTCGTCCAAGGCGCGGTCAACCCGGACGAATTCTACGTACACAAAGGCACGCTGGAGGCCGGTCGTCCGGCGATCCTGCGTCGCAACCTGGGCAGCAAAGCCATCAAGATGATCTACGGCGACGAGGCCAAGGCCGGTCGTTCGGTCAAGACGGTTGATGTCGACAAGGCCGAACGCGCGCGTTTCTGCCTGACCGATGCTGAAGTCAGCGAACTGGCCAAGCAGGCGATGATCATCGAGAAGCACTACGGCTGCCCGATGGACATCGAGTGGGCCAAGGACGGTGACGACGGCAAGCTGTACATCGTGCAGGCGCGTCCGGAAACCGTGAAAAGCCGCACCCAGGCCAACGTCATGGAGCGTTACCTGCTCAAGGAAACCGGCACCGTGCTGGTAGAAGGTCGAGCCATCGGCCAGCGCATCGGCGCCGGCAAGGTGCGGATCATCAAAGATGTCTCCGAGATGGACAAGGTCCAGCCGGGCGACGTGCTGGTCTCCGACATGACCGACCCGGACTGGGAACCGGTGATGAAGCGCGCCAGCGCCATCGTCACCAACCGTGGCGGGCGTACCTGCCACGCGGCGATCATTGCTCGCGAACTGGGCATTCCCGCGGTCGTCGGTTGTGGCAACGCCACCCAGCTGCTGAAGGATGGCCAGGGCGTGACCGTGTCCTGCGCCGAGGGCGACACCGGTTACATCTTCGAAGGCGAACTGGGCTTCGACATCAAGAAAAACTCCGTTGATGCCATGCCGGAACTGCCGTTCAAGATCATGATGAACGTCGGTAACCCGGACCGCGCCTTCGACTTCGCGCAACTGCCGAACGCCGGCGTTGGCCTGGCCCGTCTGGAATTCATCATCAACCGCATGATCGGCGTGCACCCGAAAGCGCTGTTGAACTACGACGGTCTGCCGCAGGAAATCAAGGAAAGCGTCGACAAGCGCATCGCCGGTTACGATGATCCGGTCGGTTTCTATGTCGAGAAACTGGTCGAAGGCATCAGCACCCTGGCTGCCGCGTTCGCTCCGAAGAAAGTCATCGTGCGTCTGTCGGACTTCAAGTCCAACGAATACGCCAACCTGATCGGCGGCAAGCTCTACGAGCCGGAAGAAGAAAACCCGATGCTGGGCTTCCGCGGTGCTTCGCGTTACATCAGCGAATCGTTCCGCGACTGCTTCGAACTCGAATGCCGCGCGCTGAAACGTGTGCGCAACGAGATGGGCCTCACCAACGTCGAAATCATGGTGCCGTTCGTTCGTACGCTCGGCGAAGCCAGCCAGGTGGTCGACCTGCTCGCCGAAAACGGCCTGGCCCGTGGCGACAACGGTTTGCGCGTGATCATGATGTGCGAACTGCCATCCAACGCGATTCTGGCTGACGAATTTCTTGAGTTCTTCGACGGCTTCTCGATCGGTTCCAACGACCTGACTCAGTTGACCCTGGGTCTGGACCGCGATTCCGGTATCATCGCGCACCTGTTCGACGAGCGAAATCCGGCGGTCAAGAAGCTGCTGGCCAATGCCATCCAGGCCTGCAACAAGGCCGGCAAGTACATCGGCATCTGCGGTCAGGGCCCTTCGGACCACCCGGACCTGGCCAAATGGCTGATGGAGCAGGGCATCGAAAGCGTGTCGCTGAACCCGGACACCGTGCTGGAAACCTGGTTCTTCCTCGCTGAAGGTCAGGCGCAGGCTTGATCAACATGTGAACGGGCCGCTCCCTTCTGTAGGAGTGAGCCTGCTCGCGATAGCGTCATGACAGTCAAGATTGATTCGAATGACACACCGCCATCGCGAGCAGGCTCACTCCTACAAGGGGGAGGGGCCTTTTGATTGAAGTAGGGCGGGCTCTCGTAGATGCCGCCCTTTTTTGTGCAAGAGCATTATGCAAAGCAGCAGCAACCTGTTTCCTGTCGCCCTGATCAGCGCCGAGCGGCGCGGCGATCTGAGCGAAGATGTGTATCGACTCAAACCTGGCAACAGCCCCGACTGGTCCGTGGAAATCGCCGTGACCCGCCTGGGCATGGCCGATGACTCGGCGCCGCGCCGCGTGCCGGTGATTCTGCTGCACGGCAGTTTTTCCAATCGACGCTTCTGGTTTTCCCCCAAAGGTCTGGGCCTGGGTGCGTACCTGACGCGCTTGGGCTTCGCCGTCTGGATTCCCGAGATGCGCGGCCACGGTCTGTCGCAGCGCAACGAGGATTATCGGCGCAACCGGGTCGCCGATTACGCGCGTTACGATCTGCCGGCGATTGCCGCGTTCGTTCGTGAGCAAAGTGGGCAGATTCCGCACTGGATCGGCCATTCGCTGGGCGGCATTACCCTGGCGGCGGCGCTGGGCGGCGAATATCTCGGCGAACCGGCGGTGGCGTCGGCAGCGTTTTTCGGCACGCAGGTCAGCCGCACGTACTGGCCGCTGAAGATCCCGCCGCTGGAGTGGGGCAGTCGCCTCATTCTCAAGCGTTTCGCGCAGTTGTCCGGTTCACGCCTGCGGCGCGGCCCGGAAGACGAGCCAATCGGCCTGGCCATCGAAAGTATGCGCTGGTACGGCTTGTTTGGCCGCTTTGGCGACAAGGACAAGGATTGGTGGGCCGGGCTCGCCGACGTTCGGGTGCCGGTGTTGGCGGTGACAGCGGCGGGCGATCATCAGGATCCGGCGTGGGCCTGTCGCAAGCTGTTCGAGCAGATCGGCTCCGAGCACAAGCAGTTCGTCAATCTGGGGCGCGAGCAAGGTTTCAGCGACAATTTCGGCCATGTCGAAATGCTGGTGAGCAAAGCGGCGCAGGCCGAAGTGTGGCCGCTGGTGGCGCGCTGGCTGAACGATCAGCAGGCGCCATTGCTGGCGCAACCGGCGGATCTGGCTACCGCAGTGTAAGGGGCGTTCCGTTCAGCCTGGCTTGCGGCTAAGATATGACGCATTGTGCGGTTCTGGTCATATTTTGCGACTGTTTAGCGATTACGTTTCAGGCTGTGTTCAGGTTCGCTCAGCGACCATGGCGTGGGCTAAGGTAAATAGCGACTGGCCGGACTCGTCTCATCAGAATGCGGCATCCTTGATCGTCTTGCTTTTTACAGGAGTTTTTCGATGAACCATTACCTTACGCCTGACCTGTGCGACGCCTACCCGGAGCTGGTGCAGGTGCTGGAACCGATGTTCAGCAATTTCGGTGGCCGTGATTCCTTCGGCGGCGAAATCGTGACCATCAAATGCTTCGAAGACAACTCGCTGGTCAAGGAACAGGCCGAACTCGACGGCACTGGCAAAGTGCTGGTGGTCGACGGCGGTGGCTCGCTGCGCCGCGCGCTGTTGGGCGACATGATTGCCGAAAAGGCTGCAAAAAACGGTTGGGAAGGCATGGTGATCTACGGTTGCATCCGTGACGTCGATGTCTTGGCTCAAACCGATCTCGGCGTGCAGGCGCTGGCCAGCCACCCGATGAAGACCGAAAAGCGCGGCATCGGCGACCTCAACGTCGCGGTGACCTTCGCCGGTGTGACTTTCCAGCCGGGCCACTATGTCTATGCGGACAACAACGGCGTGATCGTTTCGCCGAGTCCGCTGCAAATGCCTGAATAAGCTTTTCGACAAGGGATGCGGATGTTCGAGGAAGAAAACGCGCAGTGGGGGCTGGTGCATGCCCTGGTGCTGGACGGTAAGGGCGGTGCGCGTTCGATAGCCCGGACGGAACTTGACGATCCGCAGCTGCAGGCGCACGAAAGCCTGTGGCTGCATTGGGATCGCAGCCATCCGCAGACCCAGACCTGGCTGCGCAAATCCAGCGGACTCAACGAGTTCACCTGCGACCTGCTGCTGGAAGAGAACACCCGACCACGTCTGTTGCCGCTGCCCGAGTCCGAGCTGCTGCTGTTTTTGCGAGGGGTCAATCTCAACCCGGGCGCCGAGCCGGAAGACATGGTTTCGGTGCGGATTTTTGCTTCTGCGCAACGGGTGATTTCCCTGCGTTTGCGGCCATTGCGCGCCACCGACGAATTGCTCGCCCAATTGGCCGAGGGCAAAGGCCCGAAGACCGCTTCCGAACTGATCCTTTATCTGGCGCAGTTCCTCACCAATAAAGTGCAGGATCTGGTCACTTGCCTCTCGGAAATCGCCGATGAGGAAGAAGAAAAAATGGATGCCGACGAACGGTATACCCCTGAGCATGGCTCGGTTTTGCACATCCGTCGGCGGGCTGCCGGGCTCAAGCGTTTTCTCGCCCCGCAGCGGGATATTTTCGGCCAGCTGACGCGGATAAAACTGCCCTGGTTCGTCGATGACGATGCCGATTACTGGAACGAACTGAACAACAGCCTGACCCGCTATCTGGAAGAGCTGGAATTGACTCGAGAGCGCGTGGGGCTTGTGCTGGAGGCCGAAGACCGGCGTTTGAGCGTACGCATGAATCGCACCATGTATCGCTTCGGCATCATCACCTGCATTTTTTTGCCGATGAGTTTTTTCACCGGCCTGCTGGGTATCAATGTCGGCGGCATTCCGTTTGCTGAAAGCCCTTATGGCTTCCTGATCGCCTGCTTGACAGTGCTCGCCATGGCCCTGGGCCAGTGGTGGTTGTTCCGTCGTTTGCGCTGGGTATGAAGAGGCCGCATGTGACCCGACCAAATCTGCCCGCGTCTTTCACAGACATCACGAGAGGTGCGTATGCACGATCCGTTTGAACAGTCTTTGCGCGACATGCTCAACGCCTCGCCGTCCAGCCGCGACGACGATGCCTGTCTGGGCCGCGTACTCAAAACCGCCAACCGCCAGGTCGGCGCCGGTGACCTGTTCAGCCTGCTGGGCCGCTGGCTGCCCGCGCTGATGATCGCCCTGAACAATGGCTCGGCGCATGTTTCGCCGGTTTCCCGTCTTCGTAAACCTGCTGTTCGCACTGCTGATAAGGCTGATTGAATATGGAACTTGATCTCTGGACTCAGAGCCTCGTCACTGCAATGACTGCGTTGTGGACCAAAGTCGCTAATTTCATTCCGAACCTGTTCGGCGCACTGGTTGTGCTGCTGCTGGGTTTCGTCGTGGCCAAGCTGCTCGACACCTTGCTTTCCAAGTTGCTGGCCAAATTGGGCCTCGATCGGCTGATGGGCGGCACCGGTCTGACCAAGCTGATGTCGCGTGCCGGGCTGCAAGTGCCGATCTCGACCCTGATCGGTAAAATCGTTTACTGGTTCGTTCTGCTGATTTTCCTGGTTTCTGCAGCAGAATCCCTTGGCCTTGAGCGAGTTTCAGCTACGCTGGACATGCTGGCGCTGTATCTGCCGAAAGTTTTCGGTGCTGCGCTGGTGTTGCTGGTCGGTGTGTTGCTCGCGCAATTGGCCAATGGTCTGGTGCGCGGGGCAGCGGAAGGCGTAGGCCTGGACTACGCTTCGGGGCTGGGGCGTATCGCGCAGGGGCTGGTGATCATCATCAGTATCTCGGTGGCGATCAGTCAGCTCGAGGTCAAGACCGACCTGCTGAACCATGTGATTGTCATTGTATTGATTACCGTTGGTCTGGCAGTTGCGCTGGCCATGGGGTTGGGAAGCCGGGAAATTGCCGGGCAGATTCTTGCGGGAATCTATGTGCGTGAGTTGTACGAGGTTGGGCAACAAGTGCGTGTTGGCGAGGTCGAAGGCCAGATCGAAGAGATCGGCACGGTTAAAACCACATTGCTGACCGATGAGGGTGAGCTAGTCTCTCTCTCCAATCGGATCCTGCTGGAACAGCATGTGAGTAGCCGCTAAACCGGCAAACCCTGCTAATGTATGCCGCCGCAAAATGCCAGCCAAGGCTGGCTGCGGTGGACATTGACCTGACTGTCGGCACGACTTGTTTTGAATAAAGCCCAAACGCTATCCACGCGCTACGACCCCCGCGAGCTCTCTGATGAGGAGTTGGTCGCGCGCTCGCACACCGAGCTTTTTCACGTAACGCGCGCCTATGAAGAGTTGATGCGGCGTTACCAGCGAACATTATTTAATGTCTGTGCGAGATATCTTGGGAACGATCGCGACGCAGACGATGTCTGTCAGGAAGTGATGCTGAAGGTGCTGTATGGCCTGAAGAACTTCGAGGGGAAATCGAAGTTCAAAACCTGGCTTTACAGCATCACTTACAACGAATGCATCACGCAGTATCGGAAGGAACGGCGTAAGCGTCGCTTGATGGACGCTCTCAGCCTGGACCCTCTTGAAGAAGCGTCTGAAGAAAAGGCGCCGAAACCGGAGGAGAAGGGTGGGCTTGATCGCTGGCTGGTGTATGTGAATCCGATTGACCGCGAAATTCTGGTGCTACGATTTGTCGCAGAGCTGGAGTTTCAGGAGATCGCAGACATCATGCACATGGGTTTGAGTGCGACAAAAATGCGTTACAAACGCGCTCTAGATAAATTGCGTGAGAAATTTGCAGGCATTGCTGAAACTTAGTTCAGCGCAAATATCTCTTACGTGTAGGCAAGTTCTGATAGACTTGCCGCCGAGTTGTCCCCCGGTTTGCGGGACTGCTTCACAATCACCAGATGGGGATTTAACGGATGAAACTGAAAAACACCTTGGGCTTGGCCATTGGTTCTCTGATTGCCGCCACTTCGTTCGGCGCTCTGGCACAAGGCCAAGGCGCAGTTGAAATCGAAGGCTTCGCCAAGAAAGAACAATTCGACAGCGCTCGTAACTTCAAGAACAACGGCAACCTGTTCGGCGGTTCGATCGGTTACTTCCTGACCGACGACGTAGAACTGCGTCTGGGCTACGACGAAGTGCACAACGTACGTGCCGACGATGGCAAGAACGTCAAAGGCGCTAACACCGCTCTGGACGCTCTGTACCACTTCAACAACCCAGGCGACATGATTC
This sequence comes from Pseudomonas sp. R1-1, assembly GCF_051132135.1. Lineage (NCBI taxonomy): Bacteria > Pseudomonadati > Pseudomonadota > Gammaproteobacteria > Pseudomonadales > Pseudomonadaceae > Pseudomonas > Pseudomonas sp. R1-1. The sequence goes on along the minus strand of NZ_CP071663.1, from coordinate 4,172,344 downwards.
GTCCATACGTTTCGGCCGGTTTCTCTGACCAGAGCATCGACCAGAACGGTTCGAACGGTCGTAACCGTTCCACCTTCGCCAACGTTGGCGGCGGTGCCAAGCTGTACTTCACCGAGAACTTCTACGCCCGTGCTGGCGTTGAAGCTCAATACAACATCGACCAGGGCGACACCGAGTGGGCTCCTAGCGTCGGTATCGGTGTGAACTTCGGTGGTGGCTCCAAGCCTGCTGCTGCTCCAGTTCCAGCACCCGCTGAAGTCTGCTCCGACAGCGACAACGATGGCGTTTGCGACAACGTTGACAAGTGCCCGGACACCCCAGCCAACGTAACTGTTGACGCTGATGGCTGCCCAGCAGTTGCTGAAGTTGTTCGTGTTGAGCTGGACGTGAAATTCGACTTCGACAAGTCGGTCGTCAAGCCAAACAGCTACGGCGACATCAAGAACCTGGCTGACTTCATGAAGCAGTACCCATCCACCACCACTACTGTTGAAGGTCACACTGACTCCGTCGGTCCTGACGCTTACAACCAGAAACTGTCCGAGCGTCGTGCAAACGCCGTTAAGCAAGTTCTGACCAACCAGTACGGTGTTGAATCGTCCCGCGTTCAGTCTGTTGGCTACGGCGAATCCCGCCCAGTTGCTGACAACAAAACTGACGCTGGCCGCGCTGTTAACCGTCGCGTAGAAGCGCAGGTTGAAGCTCAAGCTAAGTAATTAGCTGCCGCTCTGAGAAAAGCCCGGCTTAGGCCGGGCTTTTCTTTGTCTGCGATTTGCCGAGGCGGGGATTGCTCAGGCCGTCACCATCGAAGGCAGATCGTACTGCGCGGACTGAGTCGCGGCGGCGACTGCCCCGATCACCAGAATCGCAGGGCTTTTGAGTTCGAACAGCCGGGCATCCTCACCCATGGCGCTCAGGTCACTGCGGCATTCACGCTGCTGCGGCAGTGAAGCATTCTCGATCATTGCCACCGGCGTCTCCGCCGCCATCCCTCCGGCCAGCAGTTGCTCGCGAATCTCGCCGAGTTTGGCCACACCCATATAGATCACCAGCGTCGTCCCACTCTGTGCCAGTGCCTGCCAGTTCAGTTGGCTATCGTCCTGAGTGTGCGCGGTCACCAGCGTCACGCCGCGGGCGACGCCGCGCAAGGTCAGGGAAATATCGCATTGCGTGGCGCCGGCCAGGCCTGCGGTGATGCCGTTGACCAGTTCCACCTCGACGCCGCGCTCGCGCAGCCACTGTGCTTCTTCACCGCCACGGCCGAAAATGCACGGATCACCACCCTTGAGCCGCACCACGCATTTGCCGTGGCGTGCGTAACGCAGCATCAGCCGGTGGATGAACGCCTGCGGGGTCGAGCGACAGCCGCCACGCTTGCCTACGGCAATGATCCGCGCGTCAGGGCAGTGTTCCAGCACCGCTTCGTTGACCAGGTCGTCGATCAGCACCACATCGGCCGCGTGCAGCGCGCGTACCGCTTTGAGGGTCAGCAGTTCCGGGTCACCAGGACCTGCACCCACCAGCCAGACTTTTGCATTCATGGTGTTTTCCTCGTCAGATGACGGCGGCTGGCTGCACATCGGCGGCCAGCAGGCGTTTGATTTCCGGGACGCACGAGGCGCATTGCGTGCCGCAGCCCAATTGATTTTTCAAACCCTGCAGATCCAGACCCTGGCGAATGCCAGCACAGACGGCGTTGAGGCTGACATTTTTGCAGTTGCACAAAGTCTTGTTGGCCGCCATCTGCACCCCGACATTGCCCGGCGGCGCGCTCATCGGCGCCAGCAACCAGCGGCGCAGTTGTTCGTCGGCACTGCCTTCCAGCCACAAACCCTGCAACCAATGTTGCGCGAGGGTTTCGCCAGCCAGACGAATCGCAGTAATCCGGCCGTTCTCGATGCGCACGCGTTTGCCAATGGCGCGACGTGGGTCGTCGTAGGCGAGGACCGGGCCGTCAATCAGTGACAGGCATTGGTCGATTTGCGCGAGCAATGTGGCATTCGGCGCCTCGCGGCTGGCAGCGCGTATCAGCAGCGCCGGACGTTCGCGTCCGACAAGGCTGAGGCTGACGTAGGAAAACGCCTCGCAGAGCGGTCGTAGCGTCTCGAAATGCCGCTGCACATCGCCCTCGATCAGGGCGAACAGCTGCCACGGCAGATTGACCGGCTCCAGGCGCACACCGCTGTGTTTCAGTTCCGGTTGTTTCGACAGTGGATCGAAGGCCGGCTGGGTCAGGCTGTTCACGCCGCCCTTGAGAAAACGATCGCCCCAGTGCATCGGCAAAAACGCCTGACCGGGACGCACGCTGTCATCGCTGCCGACCGCGACGATCACCGTGCCGCGACGGCTCTTCAGATTGACCAGATCCCCCGGTTGCAGACGGTGCCGGCGCATCTCTTCCGGATGCAGGCTCAGCACGGCTTCGCTGACATGGCCGAACAGTTGCGCAGCGGTGCCGGTGCGGCTCATGCCGTGCCACTGATCGCGCAGGCGCCCAGTGAGCAGGGTCAGCGGGAAACGTGCATCGCGTTGCTCCTTGGCGGCAAGGTACGGCTCGGCGATGAATTGTGCGCGACCGCTGGCGGTAGGAAAAACCCCGTCGACGTACAAGCGCGCCGTGCCGTGCCGGGCACCGATCGGGAAGGGCCACTGTTGCGGGCCGATCTGGTCAATCAGCGCATGGCTGATGCCGGACAGGTCGAGATCGCGGCCGCGGGTCAAGCCTTTGAATTCGTCGAACAATTGCCCAGGCTCGGCGAAGGCAAACAGACTCGGCTGCTGCGCACGCAAACGTTGCTCCAGGCGCTGAGCGAAATTCACGGTGATTGCCCAGTCCGGCCGTGCTTCACCCGGTGGGACAATCGCCTGGCGAACGTGGGAAATGCGCCGCTCGGAGTTGGTCACCGAGCCTTCTTTCTCGCCCCAGCTGGCGGCAGGCAGCAGCAGGTCTGCGAAGGCGGCGGTTTCGGTGGTGCGAAACGCTTCCTGCAACACCACGAACGGGCAAGTCTCAAGGGCCGCGCGCACCGCGCTCTGGTCCGGCATCGATTGCGCCGGGTTGGTACAGGCAATCCACAAGGCCTTGATCTTGCCGCTGCGCAGGTTTTCGAACAGTTCGATAGCGCTGAGGCCGGGCGCTCCCGGCAAACTTTCCACGCCCCAGTATTGCGCCACTTCGGCCCGATGCTGCGGGTTGGCCGCATCGCGGTGGCCGGGCAGCAGATTCGACAGACTGCCGGTTTCGCGCCCGCCCATGGCGTTCGGCTGACCGGTCAGGGAGAAAGGTCCTGCGCCCGGCCGGCCGATTTGCCCGGTGGCCAGATGCAGATTGATCAGCGCGCTGTTTTTCGCGCTGCCGGCGGTGGACTGATTCAAGCCCATGCACCACAGCGACAGAAAGGTCGGAGACGTGCCGACCCATTCGGCGCACTGCTGCAACTGCTCGACGCTGATCCCGCACAGCTGCGAAACCATCTGCGGGGTGTAGTCGCGGACCAGATTCTTCAGCTCGGCCAGACCTTCAGTGTGTGCCTTGATGAAATCGCGGTCGACCCAGTCTTCCCACAGCAGCAGGTGCAAAATCCCATGAAACAACGCGACGTCGGTGCCCGGCAGAATCGCCAGATGCAGGTCCGCCAGATCACAGGTGTCGGTACGCCGCGGATCGATGACGATGACTTTCATCTGCGGGCGCCGCGCTTTGGCTTCTTCCAGCCGACGGAAAAGCACCGGATGGGCGTAGGCCATGTTACTGCCGACGATCATCACGCAATCGCTCAGCTCCAGATCTTCATAACTGCACGGCGGCGCGTCGGCACCGAGGCTACGTTTGTAGCCGACCACCGCCGAAGACATGCACAGGCGTGAATTGCTGTCGATGTTGTTGGTGCCGACCAGCGCCCGTGCGAGTTTGTTGAAGGCGTAGTAATCCTCGGTCAGCAACTGCCCGGAAATGTAGAACGCCACGCTGTCCGGGCCGTGCTCGGCGATGGTTTCGGCGAAAACATTGGCGGCGTGTTCCAGCGCGGTATCCCAGTCTGTGCGGCTGCGCGCCAGACCTTTGCCCAGGCGCAGCTCTGGGTAAAGCGCGCGGGCGGCGAGGTCGCCGGTCAGGTGCAGGGTCGAGCCTTTGCTGCACAGTTTGCCGAAGTTGGCCGGGTGCGCCGGATCGCCGCTGACGCCGAGGATGCGCTCGCCGTCATGCTCGATCAGTACGCCGCAGCCGACCCCGCAATAGCAGCAGGTCGAGGCGGTCGTCTGGCGGTTCATCAGATGGCGTCCCGCAGGGCCAATTGCACCCGACCGTTTTCGACCCGCGCCGGATGGTGATGGGCGCAGCCAACGTCCGGCGCCTGGGCTTCGCCGGATTCGAGGTCGATCTGCCAGTTGTGCAGCGGGCAGGCCACGCGTTTGCCGTAGATCAGGCCTTGCGACAACGGGCCGCCCTTGTGCGGGCAGCGGTCGTCGAGGGCGAAAACCTCATCGTCGCTGGTACGAAAAATCGCTATGTCACCTTTCGGCCCGGCAATGATTCGCGAACCGAGGGCATTGATCTCGTCGAGGGCACAGATATCGAGCCAGTTCATGCCGGCACCTCCAGGTTTTTCACAGGGATCACATCGAATTCTTTCTTCAGTTGCGGCTGCGCAAGACGCTCTTTCCATGGGTCCTGTTCGAACGACAGAGAGAATTGCAGGCGCTCGTTCAAGGCTTTGCGGCGCTCGGCGTCCTCGAGCACGTTCTTCTTGATGTGCTCCATGCCGACCCGTTGCAGGTAGTGCACGGTGCGTTCCAGGTAGAAGGCTTCTTCGCGATACAGCTGCAGGAAGGCGCCGTTGTATTCGCGCACTTCATCGGCGGTTTTCAGTTTGACGAAGAACTCGGCGACTTCGGTTTTGATCCCGCCGTTGCCGCCGATGTACATCTCCCAACCGGAGTCGACGCCGATGATGCCGACGTCCTTGATGCCCGCTTCCGAGCAATTGCGCGGGCAGCCGGAAACCGCGAGTTTGACCTTGTGCGGCGACCACATGTTGAACAGGTCGTGCTCGAGGTCGATGCCCAGTTGTGTCGAATTCTGCGTGCCGAAGCGGCAGAACTCGCTGCCCACGCAGGTCTTCACCGTACGGATGGATTTGCCGTAGGCATGGCCGGACGGCATGTCGAGGTCTTTCCACACGCCGGGCAAGTCCTGCTTTTTGATGCCGAGAAGGTCGATGCGCTGGCCGCCGGTGACCTTGACCATCGGCACTTGATATTTGTCGGCGACGTCAGCGATGCGCCGCAATTCCGAGGGATTGGTCACGCCGCCCCACATCCGTGGCACCACCGAATAGGTGCCGTCCTTTTGAATGTTGGCGTGGGCGCGTTCGTTGATCAGGCGCGATTGCGGATCGTCCTTGGCTTCGCCCGGCCAGGTGGAAATCAGGTAGTAGTTGAGCGCCGGGCGGCAGGTCGCACAGCCGTTGGGCGTGCGCCAGTTCAGGTAGCTCATGGTGTCGGCGATGGTCAGCAGATGCTCTTGGCGAATCGCCTGGCGGATCTGCCCGTGATTGAGGTCGCTGCAACCGCAAATGGCTTTTTCGCTTTTCGGTTTGACGTCCGCCGCGCCGCCGACCGTGTTGATCAGGATCTGCTCGACCAGACCAGCGCAGGAACCGCAGGAGCTGGCAGCCTTGGTGTGTTTCTTCACTTCATCGACGCTGAACAGGCCGTGTTCCTGAATTGCCTTGACGATGGTGCCTTTGCACACGCCGTTGCAGCCGCAGACTTCGGCGCTGTCGGCCATGACCATGGCTTTGTCCTGGCCCTGATGTCCTACGTCGCCAAGGGCGTTTTCGCCAAACATCAAATGATCGCGGATCTCACCGATGGCGTGATTCTCACGAATCTGCCGGAAATACCAACCGCCATCTGCCGTATCGCCGTACAGACAGGCGCCGACCAGCACGTCGTCCTTGATCACCAGTTTTTTGTACACACCGCCGATCGGGTCGGAGAGGGTGATGGTCTCGGTGCCTTCGCCGCCCATGAAGTCGCCGGCGGAGAACAGGTCGATGCCGGTGACTTTGAGTTTGGTCGAGGTCACTGAGCCCTGATAACGGGCGAAACCCAATTGCGCGAGGTGGTTGGCGCAGACCTTGGCCTGTTCGAACAGCGGCGCGACCAGACCGTAGGCGATGCCGCGGTGGCTGGCGCATTCACCGATCGCATAGATACGCGGGTCGTAGGTTTGCAGGGTGTCGTTGACCAGAATCCCGCGGTTGCACGGGATGCCGGCCTTTTCCGCCAGTTCGGTGTTGGGGCGAATGCCGGCCGCCATGACCACCAGATCGGCGGGGATGATGTCGCCGTTCTTGAACTGCACCGAGCCGACCCGGCCATTGCCGGAGTCGTGCAAGGCCTGGGTCTGTTCGCACAGGCGAAAGTGCAGCCCGCGCGATTCCAGCGCCGATTGCAGGAGCTGGCCGCTGGTCTTGTCCAGTTGCCGCTCCAGCAGCCATTCACCGAGATGCACCACGGTGACGTGCATGCCGCGCAGCATCAGGCCGTTGGCCGCTTCGAGGCCGAGCAGGCCGCCGCCGATGACCACGGCGTGCTTATGGGTTTTGGCGGTGTCGATCATCGCCTGGGTGTCGGCAATGTCGCGGTAACCGATCACGCCCTGCAGGGTGTTGCCGGGGATCGGCAGGATGAACGGCGTCGAGCCGGTGGCGATCAGCAGGCGATCATACTCGGCTTCGCTGCCGTCCTCGGCGATCACCCGGCGCTTGACCCGGTCGATCTCTACCACTTTGCGGTTGAGCAGCAGCTTGATGTTGTTTTCCAGGTACCAGTCGAGGTCGTTGAGCACGATCTCTTCGAAGGTCTGCTCACCGGCCAGCACCGGCGACAGCAGGATGCGGTTGTAGTTGGTGTGCGGTTCGGCGCCGAAGACCGTGATGTCGTACAGCTCGTTGCTCAGTTTCAGCAGCTCTTCGAGGGTGCGAACCCCGGCCATGCCATTGCCGATCATCACCAGTTTGAGTTTTTTCATCAGGTTCTCCGGGGAGCTGCGGCGGGCCTCTGTTGGGCCGTCGGGCCGTGCTCGACAAATTTTGCGCAAACAAAAAAAGGCGTCCCGCTAGTTGCCTAGCGAGGACGCCTTTGTCCTGGTCCCGTTCTCTCGGGGAGCCCAGCCTTCGTCGTTGAAGGTTGGGCTTTATGTGTGTGTTGAGAGGAGTAATGCAGTGGTTGTGCCAACTTGGGAAATGGCGGGTTTATGGGGGATTGGCTGAAAGTGGAAGGTGTTTTTTGCACCGATTGGAGGCGTGTTGCTCGTTCGTGGCGCATTCAACCGGAAAGATTTGTAGCGCAGCGCCCGGCGTCATCGCGAGCAGGCTCACTCCTACAGGGGAACGCATTTCAAATTGTAGGAGTGCGCCTGCTCGCGAATGGCGCGCCACGGTTTCAACTGTGAAACAACAACACAAGCAGCACCACATTCCCCAACAAGGCCACCAGCGCCATGGTTCGCCAGACCTTCAACGGCTCGCGCTCCAGCAAAGGTCTGGGCCGCACGCTTAAACTGCGCCGCTCGCCCTGTTCCAGCAGCAGCAACCATTCTTCCGCCGTTTCAAAGCGCTGCTGTGGATCGGCCGCGACGCCGCGCTCGAGGCTCTGCGCCAGCCATTCCGGCAGATCCGGACGAAACCGACTGGCGCTCACCGGCACGCCAAATCGCGGCCGCTGAAACGCTTCGATCTCGCCGTAGGGAAAGTGCCCGGTGAGCAGGTAATACAGGGTCACACCGACCGCATACAAATCCTGCTGCACGCTCGGCGAATCGCCGCGAAACGCTTCCGGAGCAATGAAGCTGGGGGTTCCCGGCAACGTCGACGGCGCGTCTTGCGACAGACCGGGGCAATAAGCGAGGCCGAAGTCCAGCAGGCGCAATTCGCCGTCATCGCCCCAATGCAGGTTTTCCGGTTTGATGTCGCGATGCAGGATTTGCCGACGATGCAGCAGGCCGACCGCGCGCAGCAAGCGCTCGGCGATGTCCTGCCACTGCGCCAGCGGCAGCGGGCCGTGTTGTTGAAACAATTGGGCGAGGGTCGTTCCCGGGTATTCGCGCATCACGTAATACAGATGCTGGCGCTGCGGGCAGGCATGCACTTCAGGGAAGTGCCGACCGGCGACGCGCCGCAGAAACCATTCTTCGGACAGCAGCGCTTGCCCGGCCTGCGGGTCGTCCGCCAGGCGCGCCGGCAGGGTTTTCAACAGCCACGACTGGCCTTGGCCATCGGTGACCCGGTACAGCAGCGATTGCTGGCTCTGCGCAACAATGCCTTGCACCTGCCAGCCTTCGAATGACTGATCCGGTTTGAGTGGCGGCGGCAAAGGCCATTGCTGCAGATGAATCAAGGCATCGCCAATGCTCGACTCACCGAGCGCATCGACGCGCACCAGCAAGGCGCTGGCGTTGTCCTGACTGCCGGCCAGATGTGCGGCGTTGATCAGCGTTTGTGCGGCGTTCGTCAGATCCGGTTGATCACGCAGAATCGCCGCGATTGCGGTATCGCCCAGCGTCGACCAGACGCCATCGCTGAGCAGCACGAAGCTTTCGCCTTGGTGCAATTCACCGTCGAGGAAATCCAGCACCAGATGCTGATCCAGTCCCAGCGCGCGCTTGAGCACATGCTGCATGCCCGGTTGGTCCCAGACGTGATCCTCGGAGATGCGCTGCAACGTCTCGGCGTGCCAGCGATACACCCGGCAATCGCCGACGTGGGCGAGGGTGAAGCGCTGCCCGCGCAGCACCAGCGCACTGACCGTGGTCAGCAGCGGTTGCCCGCCGCCATTGGCCTGCAACCAACGGTTTTGCGCGAGCAACAGGCGATCCAGCGCTTGTGCCACGCTCCAGGTTTCCGGGGTGGCGTAGTAGTCCAGCGCCAGCGCCTGCAAGGTCGAGCGCGCGGCGAGGCCGCCATCGGCGCATTGGCTGACGCCGTCGGCGATGGCGAACAGGTAGCCTTTGCTTGCTGCCAGCGCTGGCGCCGGCGTCACCGCACGCAGCGCGTCCTGATTCTCCGCGCGCGGGCCGGTGGCGCTGGCTTCGGCAAAGCTCAGTTGCAGAGCCATCGACGCCTCAGACTCGCGCCGCCGTTACCGCTGCCGAACCCCAGGTGGTCCTCCAGCGGCGCTTGACGCCGTGCAGGCCAAACCATGCCAGTACGCCGAGGCTGGCGAACAACCACAGCGCCAGTTGATAACTGCCGGTGCTCTGTTTGATCGCGCCCATGCCCGCCGCCAAGGCGAAACCGCCGATACCGCCGGCCATGCCGATCAACCCGGTCATCACGCCGATTTCCAGACGAAAGCGCTGCGGCACCAGTTGGAACACCGCACCGTTGCCGGCGCCCAGACCGAGCATGGTGCAGACGAAAAGCGCCAGCGCAGCGTAGGAACTTGGCAGGTTGAAGCCGACGGCGGCGATGCAGATGGCGGCGACGGTGTACATCGCCAGCAGGGTGCGGATGCCACCGAAGCGATCGGCCAGCGCGCCGCCCAACGGGCGCATCAGGCTACCGCCGAACACGCAGGCCGCGGTGTAGTAACCGGCGGTCACCGGGCTCAAACCGTATTGATCGTTGAAGTAGCCGGGCAGGGCGCTGGCCAGGCCGATGAAGCCGCCGAAGGTCACGCTGTAGAAAAACATGAACCACCAGCTGTCACGGTCGCCAAGGGCTTTGAAGTAATCGGCCATGGCTTTGGATTTCGGCCGCTGCGGGGCGTTTTTCGCCAGCAGGGCGAACAGCACCAATGTCAGGACCAGTGGGATCAGGGCGAAACCAAAGACATTGCTCCAGCCGAACGCGGCGGCAATCACTGGCGCGAGCAGTGCGGCGAATACTGTCCCGGAGTTGCCCGCACCGGCAATGCCCATGGCTTTGCCCTGATGCTCTGGCGGGTACCATTGCGAGGCCAGCGGCAGCGCGACAGCAAACGAAGCGCCGGCCATGCCGAGGAACAGGCCGAGGATCAGCGCCTGCTCATAACTGTGAATACCGAGTTTCCATGCACCGAACAGTGCGCAGATAACGATGACCTGACCGATCAGCCCGGCGGTTTTCGGCGACAGCCGATCGGCCAGCATGCCCATGGCGAAGCGCAGCACCGCGCCGGCGAGAATCGGCGTGGCGACGACCAGGCCGCGTTGTTGGGTGGTCAGTTGCAGGTCGGTGGCAATCTGCACCGCCAGCGGGCCGAGCAGGTACCAGACCATGAAGCTCAGGTCGAAATACAGAAAGGCCGCGAACAGGGTCGGGGTGTGGCCGGATTTCCAGAAGCTTGAATTCATCGCGCACCTCAGCTGATAAGAGTCTCGGGAGTCATGCACAGCAGGTGGAGCGCCTGCACGGCCGCACCACCGGCCCCGGTCTGTGGGGCCAAAACGCAAAAACGCCGCTACCGGATTCGCGCAAGGGCGAATGGGGTGAGCGACGTCTTTGTCGTGGGTGGGGCAACCGCCGTTGGTTACCTGAGGGAATGCTTAGCGAGATTTGTGCCAACAAGGGAAAGATCAAAAGCCCCTCACCCTAGCCCTCTCCCAGAGGGAGAGGGAACCGAGCGGGGGATGGCCGAGTCATTTGCCGATCTGAACGATTTCGAGTGAATCCATAATCGACTCGGTCGTTCAGGTCGGCGGACAGCGCAAGACAGTGCGGTCGGTCCCCTCTCCCTCCGGGAGAGGGCTAGGCGGGCGGCGTTCCGATGAGGGGCTCTTGATTTGCAACGAAGATTTCAGCCCAGCAACTCGCTCATGGCAATGATCTGCTCTGCCACCTGTATCAGCTTCTGCTGCCGGCTCATGGCCTGGCGTCGCATCAGCGTGTAGGCCTCTTCTTCATTGCAATCCTTCATCTTCATCAACAAGCCCTTGGCCAGTTCGATGCGCTTGCGCTCGGCCAGTTGCTGGTCCCGCGCCTGCAACTGCGCGCGCAAGGCCTGGTCACTTTCGAAGCGCGCCATCGCCACGTCGAGAATCGGCTGCAGGCGCTGGGCGTGGATGCCCTCGACGATGTAGGCGCTGACCCCGGACTTGATCGCCTGGCGCATCACCGTCGGGTCATGCTCATCTGTAAACATCACGATCGGCCGTGGCTGGTCGCGGCTGACCAGCACCACTTGCTCCATGACATCGCGCCCCGGTGACTCGGTATCGATCAGGATCACGTCCGGGCGCACCGTTTCGACGCGTGCGGGCAGGTCGATGGTCAGGCCGGATTCGTCGATCACCTCGAAACCGGCCTCGGTCAATGCAGCCTTGAGACGGCCGACTTTTTTCGCGGTGTCGTTGATCAGCAGAATACGCAACATGTTCGCGGCCTCCGGTCAGCGCTGGGCAAGCAGGGGAGCGTCGTCGCTCAGCGCGTGCAGCTTGAAGCTGCGCGCGTAGCCGGCCGGATCGCTGCCGTCCCAGACGTTGCCGTCGAGCAACTGGCTGCTGCGCATGTCAGTGCCCCACGCGGCCACGCCAACCGCCGTTGCGGCATCGCGATACAGCGGCAGTTGCTGAACCTGACGGGCCACGGCGAGGTAGTCCGGGTCGCTCCGCAACAAACCCCAGCGGCGGAACTGGGTCATGAACCACATGCCATCGGAGAGGTACGGCAAGTTGACTTCGCCATTGCCATGAAAGCGCAGCGCGTGCGGGTCTTGCCAGCGATTGCCGAGGCCGTCGGCATAGTCGCCGAGAAAACGCGGTTCGATGCACGCCACCGGCGCATCGAGGTATTCCGTTGCGCTGAGCAGGTGCGCGGTGCTGCGGCGATTTTCCGGGCTGGCTTCGATGAAGCGGCTGGCCTCGAGAATCGCCATCACCAATGCCCGCGCGGTATTGGGGTATTGCTCGACGAATTCACGGGTGCAACCGAGGACTTTTTCCGGGTGATCGGGCCAGATGGTCTGGCTGGTGGCGAGGGTGAAGCCGAGGTCCTGCTGCACCGCGCTGGCGGCCCACGGCTCGCCGACGCAAAAACCATCGATGCGCCCGGCTTGCAGGTGCGCGACCATTTGCGGCGGCGGCACCACCACACTGTCGACATCCTGCAACGGATGAATGCCCTGGCTCGCCAGCCAGTAATACAACCACATCGCATGGGTGCCGGTGGGGAAAGTCTGGGCGAAGGTCAGTTTTGCGCGGCTTTGGTGCACGTGGCGGTCGAGCGCTTCAGGACTGTACACGCCGAGGTTTTGCAGGCCGCGCGAGAGATTCAGGCTTTGGCCGTTCTGATTGAGGCCCATCAGCACCGCCATGTCGGTCGGCGCAACACCGCCGATGCCCAGATGCACAGCGTAGATCAAGCCGTACAAGCTGTGCGCGGCGTCGAGTTCGCCGCTGACCAGGTTGTCGCGCAGGTTGGCCCACGAAGCCTGGCGCTTGAGGTTCAGGGTCAGGCCGTACGGCTGGGCAAAGCCCTGCGTGGCCGCGACGACGACCGAGGCGCAATCGCTCAGGGCCATGAAGCCGAGGTTGATCGCGCTCTTTTCCGGCGCATCGCTGCCATTGACCCAGGCCAGCGGCCCGACCGTCAGTTCATTCATACATCGCCACCTCGAAAAAAAAGCGCCGCCGCGGACTTTGCCCAGGCAAACCCGTCGACGACGCCATTGTCCGTGCTCGTCTGCCGTCATTGGCCGGCGAGTTGATAACAGGGAAAGTGCAAGGCATATGCCACTGGCGCGATTTGCGCGTGCGCCTCGCGCCGCAGGGCCATGCCCGGCTATAATCGCCGCCTCTTTTCGCCGCCCGAGTCATCGCCGCCCATGTACACCCTGGCCCGTCAGCTGTTGTTCAAACTTTCCCCGGAAACCTCCCACGATCTGTCGCTGGATCTGATCGGCGCAGGTGGGCGTTTGGGTATTAACGGCTTGCTGTGCAAGGCGCCGGCGCAGGTGCCAGTGACCGTCATGGGCCTGGCGTTCCCCAACCCGGTCGGGCTGGCGGCGGGTCTGGACAAGAACGGCGCGGCCATCGATGGTTTCGCACAACTGGGTTTTGGCTTTGTCGAAATCGGCACCGTGACCCCGCGTCCACAACCGGGTAATCCGAAACCACGGATTTTCCGCCTGCCGGAAGCCGAGGCGATCATCAACCGCATGGGCTTCAATAACCTCGGCGTCGATAACCTGCTGACGCGGGTCGCTGCGGCGAAATACCAGGGCGTGCTGGGGATCAATATCGGCAAGAACTTCGACACCCCGGTCGAGCGGGCGGTCGACGATTACCTGATCTGCCTCGACAAGGTTTACGCCCACGCCAGCTATGTGACGGTCAACGTCAGCTCGCCGAACACCCCGGGCCTGCGCAGCCTGCAGTTCGGTGATTCGCTCAAGCAGTTGCTCGCCGACCTGGCCACGCGCCGCGCCGAACTGGCGCTGCGGCATGGCAAGCATGTGCCGCTGGCAATCAAGATCGCCCCGGACATGACCGACGAAGAAACCGTGCAGGTGGCACAGGCGTTGATCGAAACCGGCATGGACGCGGTGATCGCCACCAACACCACCCTCAGCCGGGTGGGCGTTGAAGGCATGGAACATGGCGACGAGGCGGGCGGTCTGTCCGGCGCACCGGTGCGCGAGAAGAGCACCCACACCGTGAAGGTGCTGGCGGGTGAGCTGGCCGGGCGTTTGCCGATCATTGCCGCCGGCGGGATCACCGAAGGCAAGCACGCGGCCGAGAAGATCAAGGCCGGTGCCAGTCTGGTGCAGATTTATTCGGGCTTCATCTATAAAGGCCCGGCACTGATTCGCGAAGCGGTCGACGCCATCGCCGCGCTGCGCTGAGCCATCTGACACCACGGTGATCCCCTGTAGGAGTGAGCCTGCTCGCGATAGCGGTGTACCAGTCACTCATCAGGTGACTGAAAGAACGCTATCGCGAGCAGGCTCACTCCTACAGGTTTTTATGTGAGGCACAAGCCGCTTTTCAGGCAATAAAAAGGGCTCCTCGAAGGAGCCCTTGGGCCGTAGCCCGCCGTCCGGGAAGGACGTGCGTGGTTAATTCGTTACAAATTCAGATTGTCGTGTCGGAATAAATGCCCTGTGTCAGCCGACGGCGTGAAGTTCGTTGAGTCTGTGGATTCCCGCAGTGCCGGTCATACCGTCCCAGTTGTCGCCGCGTCCTTCTCGCCAGCCGTTGATCCAGGCTTGACGTACCGACGGTAGAGTAAATGGGCAAAGCTCACGGGATTTTCCACCAACGCCATATTGATATCCGCGCAAAAACGCTCTTTCCAACGGATCACGCTTAAGTCTTCTCATAGGGTGTTTCCCTCACTTGTTGACTGTAGTGTCGCGTTGACCTCAATTGAGGTCTGGCAGAAAAAACCTGCCATGGTGCGGCTCGCTGCCGGCGTGGCGAGCCAAGGTGTTGACGCCGTTGCGACGTCAACCTGTATGCAGTTCTAACCAATGAGTCACAGCGAGGGAATGACCGTTTTGTCATAAGCACGTAACGGAAAGGATGCTATGGCAATAAGTAACCGTGTATTAATTGAACGTTTGTTGAGCAAACCCCGGTATGATCGGCGCCGCGCTGGATGATGGGGTTAATTCTTTAGTGAGAATGACCCACGTTTGCGCTCAGGTACTAAGCGACGAAGGGTCACTTCAAGACATTTTGTTGCCTCAACTTTTTTATCTGTCCCGGCATCTAAGCTCTTTTAACCCGAGCAGCGGGGATGGAACGGCACACCTTCGTGCCACGCGGGCGCTCTTTCAGAAAAGCGCCTGATTGAAAACCGGATCGGCAATGCGTTGCCGGTCCACTAGCCAAAGGCTCTGGAAATCACCATGTCCGACCGTTTCGAACTCTTCCTCACTTGCCCCAAAGGCCTTGAAGGCCTGCTCATCGAGGAAGCCGTCGGGCTTGGCCTTGAAGAAGCGCGCGAGCACACCTCTGCCGTGCGCGGCATGGCGACCATGGAAACCGCCTATCGCCTGTGCCTCTGGTCGCGTCTGGCCAACCGTGTGTTGCTGGTACTCAAGCGCTTCCCGATGAAGGACGCCGAAGACCTGTACCACGGCGTGCTCGACATCGACTGGCAGGACCACATGCTCAGCGACGGCACTCTGGCCGTTGAATTCAGCGGCCACGGTTCGGGCATCGACAACACCCACTTCGGCGCCTTGAAAGTCAAAGATGCCATCGTCGACAAGCTGCGCACGCCGCAGGGCGACCGCCCGTCGATCGACAAGCTCAATCCGGACCTGCGCATTCACCTGCGTCTGGATCGCGGCGAAGCAATCCTCTCCCTCGACCTCTCCGGGCACAGCCTGCACCAGCGCGGCTATCGCTTGCAGCAGGGCGCAGCACCGCTGAAGGAAAACCTTGCGGCGGCAATTCTGATCCGTTCCGGCTGGCCGCGCATTGCTGCCGAAGGTGGCGCACTGGCTGACCCGATGTGCGGTGTTGGTACGTTCCTCGTCGAAGCGGCGATGATCGCCGCCGACATGGCGCCGAACCTGCGTCGTGAGCAGTGGGGCTTCACCGCCTGGCTCGGCCACGTTCCGGCGCTGTGGAAAAAGCTCCACGAAGAAGCTGTTGAACGCGCTGCGGCCGGTCTGGCCAAGCCACCGCTGTGGATTCGCGGTTACGAAGCTGATCCGCGCTTGATCCAGCCGGGCCGCAACAACGTTGAACGCGCCGGCCTGAGTGAGTGGATCAAGATCTATCAGGGCGAAGTCGCGACGTTCGAACCGCGCCCGGACCAGAACCAGAAAGGCCTGGTCATCTGCAACCCGCCGTACGGCGAGCGTCTCGGTGACGAAGCCAGCCTGTTGTACCTCTACCAGAACCTCGGCGAGCGGCTGCGTCAGGCCTGCCTGAACTGGGAAGCGGCGGTGTTCACCGGCGCCCCGGATCTGGGCAAGCGCATGGGCATTCGCAGCCACAAACAGTATTCGTTCTGGAACGGCGCGCTGCCGTGCAAGCTGCTGTTGATCAAGGTCCTGCCGGACCAGTTCGTCACTGGCGAGCGGCGCACCCCGGAACAGCGTCAGGCCGAGCGCGAGCAAGCGGCCTACGATCAGACCCCGGACGAGCCGCAGGAACGCAAATTCAACAAGAACGGCAACCCGATCAAGCCGACCCCAGCCCCGGCACCGGTGATCGAACAGCCGCGCTTGAGCGAAGGCGGGCAGATGTTCGCCAACCGTCTGCAAAAGAATCTCAAGGCCATGGGCAAGTGGGTCAAGCGCGAAGGCATCGATTGCTACCGTGTCTACGATGCCGACATGCCTGAGTATGCGATGGCGATCGATCTGTACCACGACTGGGTGCACGTTCAGGAATACGCCGCGCCGAAATCCATCGATCCGGAAAAGGCCTCGGCGCGCATGTTCGACGCGCTGGCAGCAATTCCGCAGGCGCTGAACGTCGACAAGAGCCGCGTGGTGGTCAAGCGTCGCGAACGTCAAAGCGGCACCAAACAGTACGAGCGTCAGGCCGCACAGGGCAAGTTTGTCGAGGTCAATGAAGGCGGGGTGAAGCTGCTGGTCAACCTCACCGACTACCTCGACACCGGTCTGTTCCTTGATCACCGGCCGATGCGCATGCGCATTCAGAAAGAGGCCGCCGGCAAGCGCTTCCTCAATCTGTTCTGCTACACCGCGACCGCCAGCGTGCACGCGGCCAAGGGCGGGGCGCGCAGCACCACCAGCGTCGACCTGTCGAAAACCTATCTGGACTGGGCACGCCGCAACCTGTCGCTGAACGGTTTCTCGGACAAGAACCGTCTGGAGCAGGGCGACGTGATGGCCTGGCTGGAAAGCAGCCGTGACGAGTACGACCTGATCTTCATCGACCCGCCGACCTTCTCCAACTCCAAACGCATGGAAGGCATCTTCGACGTGCAGCGTGATCAGGTGCAGTTGATCGATCTGGCGATGGCGCGTCTGGCGCCGGGTGGGGTGCTGTATTTCTCCAACAACTTCCGCAAGTTCCAGTTGGAGGACAACCTCGCCGAGCGTTACGCGGTCGAGGAAATCAGTGCGCAGACCATTGATCCGGATTTCGCCCGCAATACCAGGATCCACCGCGCCTGGAAAATCACGGCTCGTTGACGCCTGCCGGGATTGGATCCTCAGAGCCTTGATTTTAAAAGGCTCCGTGGATCTGCCCGCGCTAGCTAAATTAGTGGCTAATAGCTATAACTCACACACGGTCAATGGGGTTTTCCCGTAATGCTCGCGCAGTGAGTGGTCTTTATGTCGTTGCACCCCGTGCGCCCGAAGATACTGGGCTTTATCAGCGAAGACGTCTCGGCCTGGCTGGTCGCGATGCTGGTATTGCTCGCCGGCGGGATTCTCACGGGGCTGCTCGCCTGGGCCAGTTACAACCAGTTTCAGCAGCAACTGCGTCAGCGCTTCCAGCTGTTGGCCAACGAGCGCTACAGTCGCATCGAAGAACGCTTTCAGGATCAGGAGCAGCGCCTCGATGGCCTGCGTCGCTTCTTTGCCAATTCCGAATCAGTCTCCCGCGCCGAATTCGACGGTTACTCGCGACCGTTATTGCTGCGCACCCAAGCCTATACCTATGCCCCCAGAATCAGCGGCGCCGAACGTGCGGTGTTCGAGCAACGCGCGCGTGATGAAGGCCTGAGCACGTTCAACATCCGCGAACTGGATGCCAACGGTGATCTGCAACTGGCCGCGCCGCGCGATGAATACGTGCCGGTGCTGTACACCCAGACACAGAGTCGCCTGCCGGCGCCGCTGGGCTATGACTTGCTCGCTCAGCCATTGCGCCGCGAAACCTTGCAGCGCGCTGACCGGTTGCGCAGCCTGGTGGTGTCGCAACCGATGCATCTGGTCGGCATAGAACCGTCGTATGCGCGCGGGGTGTTGCTGCTGGCACCGGTGATTCGCCCGGACGAGGCACAGCCGTTCGGCTATGTGATGGCGGTGATCAGCATGCGCCAGTTGCTCGCCGACGGCTTGCCGGATGCGCTGCATGATTATCTCTCGGTGCGCATTCTCGATCTGTCGACCCATGACCAGCATGAGGTGTTGTTCGAGTCCAGCAATCAGGCCGCGCCGAGCGATCTGGCGGCGACGCGCCTGGTACGCATGGCTGATCACGACTATCAGGTCGATATCCTGCCGAGCGAAGGATTCATGCAGGCCAACCACTCGTCGTTCAGCAGCGTGGTGGTCCTGGGCAGCCTGCTCAGTCTGTTGCTCAGTGCACTGCTGTATGTGCTGGTCAGCCAGCGCCAGCGCGCCTTGCGCCTGGTTCAACTGCGCACCCAGGAACTGCATGCCAGCGAACAGGAACTGCGTGGCACCCACGGCCAGTTGCGCGGGGTGCTCAACGCAGCGACCCAAGTGGCAATCATCGCCACGGATTTGCGCGGCGTGATCAACACCTTCAACCCCGGTGCCGAGCAGATGCTCGGCTACAGCAGTGCCGAAGTTGTCGGACGCATGACCCTGGAAAATCTGCACCTGCCCCGCGAACTGGCCGCCCGCGCGGCGGAGCTGAGCGCGCGCTACGGCAAGAGCATCCCGACCTGTCATGCCATGCTGGTCGAGGGCGGCGAAGTCGGCGGTCACGAGGCCCGCGAATGGACGCTGGTGCGCAGCGACGGCAGTCATCTGCCGGTGAACATGCTCGCCACCCCGGTGCTTGATGAGCAGGGCTTGTGGGTCGGGCATCTGGCGATCTGCATCGACATCACCGAGCGCAAGCGCGTGCACGAAGTACTGGCGGCGCGCGATGTGCTGCTAAAGAAGCTCAGCGCCCATGTGCCCGGTGGCATCTACCAGTTCAAGATGGAATTCGACGGGCGCTTCAGCGTGATCTATGCCAGCGACGGTATCCGCGAGATCTACGAGCTGGAGCCGGACGTGCTGCTGTTCAACGCTGAGGCGATTTTCACCCGCATTCATCCGCAAGACGTGACCCGCGTACGCTCGTCGATCCGCGCCTCGGCCGAAAGCCTCAGCCCGTGGCGCGAGGAATACCGCGTGCAATTGCCCGAGCGCGGCCTGCGCTGGGTGCGCGGCGAGGCGACGCCCGAGGAACTGCCGGGCGGTGGCGTGCTGTGGCACGGCTATATTTCGGACATCTCCGACCTCAAACGCGTGGAAGAAGAACTGCGCGCTTTGTCCATCACCGACTCGCTGACAGGCATTCACAACCGCCGCTACTTCCAGGAACGCCTGACCACTGAAATGGCGCGGGTCGAGCGCGGCGGTGGCGAATTGTCGGTGATCATGCTCGATATCGATCACTTCAAACGCATCAATGACCACTATGGCCACGCCGTGGGCGACCGGGTATTGCAAGCGGTGTGTGAACGGATTGGCCATCGCCTGCGCCGCACCGATGTGTTCTGCCGTCTGGGCGGTGAGGAGTTCATGGTGCTGTGCCCGGATATCGACGGCGATCACGCTTATATGCTGGCGATGGAATTGTGGGAAGGCCTGCGCAGTGCGCCGGTGGACGTGGTCGGCGTGGTCACGGCGAGTTTCGGCATTGCCAGCTGGCGACCGGGGGAGGGCGCGGATGCATTGCTGCTGCGCGCCGACTCGGGCGTTTACGCAGCGAAGCAGAATGGCCGTGACCGGGTTGAGCGGCAGTCCGTTTGATATTGAAGCCAACACACTAACCTGTGGGAGCTAGCCTGCTAGCGATTGCATTGTGTCAGTCACTATCTCAGGTGACTGACCCTCCGCTATCGCCAGCAGGCTGGCTCCCACAGGGGTTATGTGTCGGTCAGAGGACCGAAGCGGTCTGCGGCAGTTTCGGCTGTTTGTACAGGTCCAGCAGCACCTGATCAAGCACCGACGATGCGCCGAACGGTGCCTTGTCATTCAGGATCGCCACCACCGCCCAGGTGTTGCCATTCACATCGCGGCTGAACCCGGCAATCGCCCGCACGGTGTTCAACGTACCGGTCTTGATGTGCGCTTCACCGCGCATGGCGGTGGTCTTCAGGCGTTTGCGCATGGTGCCGTCGGTACCGGCAATCGGCATCGAGCTGATGTATTCGGCGGCATACGGGCTGTGCCACGCCGCTTGCAGCATGCTCGCCATTTCACGGGCGCTGACGCGTTCGGCGCGGGACAGGCCGGAGCCGTTCTCCATCACCAGATGCGGCGCGGTGATGCCCTTCTTCGCCAGCCACTGGCGTACTACACGTTGCGCGGCTTTGGCGTCGTCACCGTCGGCTTCGTTGCGGAAACGCTGACCGAGGCTGAGGAACAGCTGCTGGGCCATGGTGTTGTTACTGTATTTGTTGATGTCGCGGATGATCTCGGCGAGGTCCGGCGAGTAGGCACGCGCCAGCAGCTTGGCATTGCTCGGCGTTGAAGCGAGACGATCCTGGCCCTGAATGCTGCCACCCAGTTCCTTCCAGATCGCCCGCACCGCGCCTGCGGTATAGGTCGCGTGATCGAGCAGCGACAGGTAGGTCTGCGAGCTGCAACCTTCGCCCAACTGCCCGGCAACCGTCACGTTGACGCTGCCATCGGCCTGCGGCACCGGGTTGTAGCGCACACCGCCGGTGCACTGCTTGGACGGCAGCGCCTTGACGGTATTCTGGATATGGATGCTGGCGATCGGTGGCTCAACGGAAATCAGCACGCGGCCACCGTCGTTGCGCGCGACGAAGCGCAGCGCCTTTAGGTTGACCAGCAGCGAGTCCGGCTTGACCAGGAACGGCTTGTTGTCGTCGTTGCCGTCGTCGTTGAATTCCGGCAGTTGCGGCTGAATGAAGAAGTTGCGGTCGAGCACCAGATCACCGGTGATCTGGGTCACGCCGTTGGCGCGCAGGTCGCGCATCAGCAGCCAGAGTTTTTCCATGTTCAGCTTCGGATCGCCGCCACCCTTGAGGTAGAGGTTGCCGTTGAGAATGCCGCCGCTCAGATCGCCATCGGTGTAGAACTCGGTTTTCCACTGGTGGTTGGGGCCGAGCATTTCCAGCGCCGCATAAGTGGTCACCAGTTTCATCGTCGAAGCCGGGTTCACCGACACGTCGGCGTTGAACACGGTCGGCGTGCCCGGACCTTCCAGCGGCACCATCACCAGCGACAGGGCGCTGGGCTGCAATTTGCTGGCCTTGAGGGCTTTTTCGACGTTGGGGGTGAGGGCGGTGTTGATGGTGGCAGCGGAAACAGGCAGGGCCAGCGGCAGAAGAAGGCCGGCGAGAAGCAATGGACGCAACGATTTGATCATATGAAATAAAACCCTACAGCCGAGGGGGAAATAAACGAGGGCATGGATGAAAAAGCCCTCAGTGGTCATGAAAGTGTCGGCATTATGCCCCAAGCTGTAACAGCTTGTGCCTTGTCGGGGCGTTGCAAATCGTTATTTTTTACAGGCGGTCGGCCACAGAGGCCAGAGAGTCGGGCAATCGCCGGCTTAAACTGGTAAAGTGCCGGCCGTTATTACTTAAGAGGATTGTTCCAATGGCGACTAACCGTTCCCAGCGTCTGCGCAAAAAACTGTGCGTTGATGAATTTCAAGAGCTGGGTTTCGAACTGAACCTGGACTTCAAAGAAGACTTGTCCGAAGAAGCCATTGACGCTTTCCTCGAAGCATTCATCAAAGAAGCCATGGAAGCCAACGGTCTGGGTTATGTCGGCGGCGATGACTTCGGTCTGGTGTGCCTGCAGAAGCGTGGCTCGGTCAACGAAGAGCAGCGCGCTGCCGTTGAAGCCTGGCTGAAAAACCGTTCCGAGCTGACCAAGTACGAAGTCAGCCCGTTGCTGGACGTGTGGTATCCGGAAAAGCCGATCAACGCGGCCAAGTGATACTGAAAAGAACGGCGGCCTGAGGGTCGCCGTTTTTTTTCGTCTGGGGTTTGGGGCAGGCTTTGGTTCAGCGGTGAGCCGGACCCTCACTGTAGAGACCGGTACATCCTTTACAAATTAGACCGGGGACATCGTTTACACCTTTACAGGCTTGAAACGCGTTTGGCGCCGCTTTCAAGCCTGCCTAAACAATGGCTGCAAAGGTACAGTTCCCAAGCGTCATCAGCCACTTCCTTCAGCGCAATGTCCTCTCCAATCAGAGCCTCTCCTAGAAAAATCAGCTGTCCTTTCCATTTAATTTCCCCATTTGACCGAACCTTGCGTACTTCAACATCGGAACCGTATTCAAGCGCAGGCAAGTAACCTGGATAAGCGCGTATCGACGGGCTATAGACAGATGCCGGCGGTTTCATGCCCAGCGCGGTGTGCGGTCGGTGGTAATTGAAGTCTTGGATGAAATCCTCAAAAGCCAGCTGCTGGCGCACCAAGTTTTCCGCCGGTGGCACTGCTGCCTTTAGCGTTCGATGCATCCGTTCATGTCGACCATTTTGGTCGGGGCGGCCAGGCGTAATCGTTTCGACATGGATTCCAAGTCTGATGAACCAAACCGATAATTTCGAAAGTCGCGCCAGACCTGTCGACGCGAAAGGAGCGCCGTTGTCAGTGCGGATCACATCCGGCAGCCCATATTCTCGAAAAGCCCACTCAAAGCCTTCCCGCGTTGGCGCTCCGTGCGTACTGGGCAAAGCGCGACAGACGAATAAAAAGCGGCTCATCTGATCGGTAATGGTCAGCGGATAGCACCAATTACCGTCCTGCATTTTGAACTGCCCTTTGTAATCAGCACACCAAGTCTGGTTGGGCGCGTCGACCGGACGCAAGTGTGTTGGAGCACGGGGGCGCGGGGGATACGGCCGTCGCGCCACCACCAAACCAGCTTTCTTCAACCACTCCCCGGCGGTACTCGCCGCCGGCCATTGGATATGCGGGTCGGAATCGCGCAGGCGATCAATGATCTGTTTGGGTCCCCGATCGGGATGTTCGTTTTTCTTGGTTAGCAGCGTGGCAATGATTTCATCGGGAGTTTGATGAGGGCAGTTCAATGGCTTGCGCGATTGCTCTTTCAAACCATCCACGCCCAACGCTGCATACCGTTCCAGCCACTTGTCGATGGTTGGACGGCTGACGCCGTAGCGCCGGCTTAATTGGCTCTTGGTGTAACTACCGCTAAGCCAGTCACTGACTAACTTCACTCGTTGATCCATTGGGGACTCTTGATTCCAGGGCATGGTCAGCACCTCCTGACCATGATTAATACCTGTAAACCATGTCCCCGGTCTCAAACGTAAAGGATGTACCCGGTCTTTACCCACCCCAGCCCTCTCCCAGAGGGAGAGGGAGCTAATTGTGGGCTTTTCAAGATGTGAGTTCGACTCGGTATCCCATGTCGGCATATTTCGCGAATCCAACGCGGTCAGTCCCCTCTCCCTCTGGGAGAGGGCTAGGGTGAGGGGCTTTTGACCTTAAGCTTTGCGCCAATTCAAGATCAATAAAGTCAAAACCCCCGCCACAATCCCCCAAAACGCCGACCCAATCGAAAACAGCGTCAGCCCCGACGCCGTAACCATGAAAGTAATCAGCGCCGCCTCCCGTTCTTTCACCTCGGTCATGGCAATGCTCAAACCATTGATGATCGAACCAAACAACGCCAGTGCCGCAATCGACAGCACCAGTTCTTTCGGCAGCGCGGCAAACAGTGCCGCCAACGTCGCGCCGAACACCCCGGCAATCCCGTAGAAAATCCCGCACCAGACGGCAGCGGTGTAACGCTTGTTGCGGTCTTCGTGGGCGTGCGGGCCGGTGCAGATCGCGGCGCTGATGGCGGCGAGGTTGATGCCGTGGGAGCCGAACGGCGCCAGCAGCAGCGAGGCGATGCCGGTGGTGGTGATCAGCGGCGAGGCCGGGACGTTGTAGCCGTCGGCGCGCAGGACGGCGACGCCCGGCATGTTCTGTGAGGTCATGGCGACCACGAACAGCGGGATGCCGATGCTGATGGTCGCGGCCAGTGAAAAGTGCGGTGTGGTCCAGACCGGAGTCGCAACTTCCAGATGAAAGCCGCTGAAATCGAGCAGGCCCATGGCGCCTGACAGCGCGGTGCCAACCAACAGAGCGGCGAGTACCGCGTAGCGTGGCGACAGACGTTTGATCAGCAGATACGTGAAGAACATCCCCAGCACCAGCCCGGTACGGTGCTGCGCAGCGACGAAGATTTCGCTGCCGATCTTGAAGAGGATGCCGGCCAGCAAAGCCGCGGCCAGCGAAGCGGGGATCTTCTTCACCAGCCGCTCGAAGCTGCCGGTCAGGCCGCAAATGGTCACCAGCACTGCGCAGGTAATGTAGGCGCCAATCGCCTCGCCGTAGCTCACACCGCCGAGGCTGGTGATCAAAAGGGCGGCGCCGGGGGTCGACCAGGCGATGGTGATCGGCGTGCGATAGCGCAGCGACAGGCCGATCGAAGACACCGCCATGCCGATCGAAATCGCCCAGATCCACGAGGAAATCTGCCCGCTGCTCAGGCCCGCCGCTTGCCCGGCCTGGAACATCAGCACCAGGGAGCTGGTGTAACCGGTCATCATCGCAATGAAGCCGGCGACGATGGCGGACGGTGTGGTGTCGGCGAGGGGACGCAGGCGGGCGTGGGTGGCGTCGGTCATGACGGTGGTGTTCCTTATACCAATGGAGATCCCCGCCACAACACAAATCCCTTGTAGGAGCGAGCCTGCTCGCGATAGCGGTGGGTCAGTTGACACTTTTTTGGATGACACACCGCTATCGCGAGCAGGCTCACTCCTACAGGGGGCGTGGACGAAGGCGGATTCTGCGATCAAGCCTAAACTCAAACCCGACGGATCGTTGCAATACAGCCGAACTCGCAAACAGCCGTACAGTCGTGTTGCCACCATTCATTGTGTACAATCGCGCTGTTTTTTACGCGATACTTGCCAGCGACCTACTGTGCCGTATTACAGTCACGGTCTATTCGCCGCAGTTCTTCCGACCCGAGTGCCCATGAACGAACAGTTGCAACCCCTCAAGAAACAACCGCGAGCAGGCAAAGCCGGGCGCAGCGGAACCCAGGACGATATTGTCTACGCGCATATCTTCGAGGCGATCCTCGAGCAGCGTCTGGCGCCCGGCACCAAGTTGAGCGAAGAAGCGCTGGGGGAAATCTTCGGGGTCAGCCGCACCATCATTCGCCGCGCGCTGTCGCGTCTGGCCCATGAAGGCGTGGTGTTGCTGCGGCCCAACCGTGGCGCGGTGGTCGCCAGCCCGAGCGTGGAAGAGGCGCGTCAGGTGTTTCTCGCGCGCCGTCTGGTCGAGCGCGCGATCACTGAACTGGCCGTGCAGCATGCCACGGCCGAGCAGATCGCCGAATTGCGACAGATGGTCAATGATGAACGCGACAGCTTCTCGCGCGGTGATCGCGGCGCCGGTATTCGACTCTCGGGCGAATTTCACCTGAAACTGGCGGAAGCGGCGATGAACGCGCCATTGATCAGCTTCCAGCGCAGCCTGGTCTCGCAGACCTCGCTGATCATTGCCCAGTATGAAAGCGGCAACCGTTCGCACTGTTCGTATGACGAACACACCCAATTGATCGACGCGATCGAGAAACGCGACGGCGAACTGGCGGTAAACCTGATGATGCACCACATGGATCACATCGACAGCAAGCTCAACCTCGACGAGGAAGGCGCGTCGGATGACCTGCATGCGGTGTTCTCGCATTTGTTGCAGACCAAGAAGCCGGGGCGTTCGAGCGCCAAGCTCTGAGCTGACACCGAGTCGCTCCAATCGCTGGCTTGCCAGCGATTGATCGTTCCCACGCTCTGCGTGGGAATGCAGCCCGTGACGCTCCGCGTCACTGGACGCGGAGCGTCCCTTGAGGCATTCCCACGCTCCGCGTGGGAATGATCAGGGTGCAAAAGAACCTAGCGCTGATGCACCAAAGCACCCGCCGCATACGTCTGCTGCACCGTGCGGTCATCGCCCAGGGTCATCAGCACGAACAACGTTTCGGCAATGTTGTTGGACTGCTTCAACCGGTAGCTCAGCAGCGGCGTGGCGTGGTAATCCAGCACCAGGAAATCCGCATCGGAACCCGGTTGCAGGTTGCCGATTCTGTCTTCCAGACGCAGCGCCCGCGCGCCACCCAGCGTCGCCAGATACAGCGACTTGAACGGGCTCAGCCGCGCGCCTTGCAGTTGCATCACCTTGTACGCTTCGTTGAGCGTCTGCAGCAGCGAGAAACTGGTGCCGCCACCGACGTCCGTACCGAGGCCGACATTGAGCTTGTGCTTTTCCGCCATCGGCAGGTTGAACAGGCCGCTGCCGAGGAACAGGTTGGACGTCGGGCAGAACGAGATCGCCGAGCCGGTTTCCGCCAGTCGCGCGCACTCGTCGTCACACAGGTGTACGCCATGGGCAAACACCGAGCGTTCGCCGAGCAACTGATAGTGATCGTAAACGTCGAGGTAGCCTTTGCGTTCCGGGAACAGCTCCTTGACCCACTCGATTTCCTTGAGGTTCTCGCTGATGTGGGTCTGCATGTACAGGTCCGGGTATTCGGTCAGCAGTTGCCCGGCGAGGGTCAGTTGCTCCGGGGTGCTGGTCGGCGCGAAGCGCGGGGTCACCGCATAGTGCAGGCGGCCCTTGCCGTGCCAGCGCTCGATCAGCGCCTTGCTCTCGACATAGCTTGATTCGGCGGTGTCGACCAGATAATCCGGGGCGTTGCGGTCCATCATCACCTTGCCGGCGATCATCCGCAGGTCGAGCTTTTCCGCCGCTTCAAAAAACGAGTTCACCGACTGCGGATGCACGCTGCCGAACACCAGTGCGGTGGTGGTGCCGTTGCGCAGCAGTTCCTTGATGAAAATGTCCGCGACTTCGTCGGCATGGGCCTTGTCGCCGAACTGGCTTTCGCAGGGGAAGGTGTAGGTGTTGAGCCAGTCGAGCAGTTGCTCGCCGTAGGAGCCGACCATGCCGGTTTGCGGCAGGTGGATGTGGGTGTCGATGAAGCCCGGGGTGATCAGCGCGTCCTGATAATGCTCGATTTCGATATCCGCCGGCAGGGTCGGCAGCAGGTCGCTGGCGTGGCCGAGGGCACTGATCTTGCCGCCATCGACCACCAGCAGGCCGTCCTCGAAATATTCGTAGGAGGCTTCGATGCCGACTTCGGCGGGGTCGGCAATGCTGTGCAGGATGGCGGCGCGGTAGGCTTTGCGAGTCAGAGGCATGAGGGTTCTCTAATCAGTTTGAGGCTTTGAGTTTGGCGGACTGGCTGCGGCGCGAGGCGGGCAGCAATCGGGCAATCGGTTCGGCGCTGGCGCTGTGCTGGCCGAAGTTGGCGTTGTAGGTGGCGACGATTTCGCCGGCGATGGAGATGGCGATCTCCACCGGCAGTTTGCCTTTGACTTCGCTGATGCCCATCGGGCAGCGCATGCGTTGCACCACGCTGGGGTCGAAACCGCGATCACGCAGGCGATGTTCGAACTTGACGCGTTTGGTCTTCGAGCCGATCAGGCCGAACCAGGCGAAGTCGTTGCGTTTGAGAATGGCGGCGGTGAGTTCCAGGTCGAGCTGATGGTTGTGGGTCATGACGATGCAATAGCTGCCGGCGGGCAGATCATCGACTTCATCCACAGGCTCTTCGCTGACGATTTTACGCACGCCGTGGGGGATGTGCTCAGGGAATTCCGCCTCGCGCGAATCGATCCAGCGCACCCGGCAGGGCAGGCTGGCGAGCAGCGGCACCAAGGCGCGACCGACGTGGCCGGCGCCGAATACAGCGATCTGCGCCTGCACCTGGCCCATCGGTTCGAACAGCAACACCGTGGCGCCGCCGCAGCACTGGCCCAGACTGGCGCCGAGGCTGAATCGCTCAAGATGGGTGTCCTGCTTGCCGCTGGCGAGCATGTCGCGGGCGATCTGCATGGCCTTGTATTCCAGATGCCCGCCACCAATGGTGTCGAACATCCGGTGGGCGCTGACGACCATTTTCGAGCCGGCATTGCGTGGCGTCGAGCCGAGCTCTTCGATGATCGTCACCAGCACACAGGGCTCGCCCTGGTTCTGCAGGTCGGCGAGGGCGTCGATCCAGTTGTACATAGTTCACCCCTACAACATCGTTGTCTGTTCGGGCCTCATCGCTGGCAAGCCAGCTCCCACAGTGATTTGTGGTGACCACAAAATCTGGACTCAACTCAAATCCTGTGGGAGCTGGCTTGCCAGCGATTGGCCGTGCCTCGGTCCTAGAGCGGAGCCAGCTCGGTTTCAGCCGCAACAGCTTTCACCGCTTTGAGCTGGCGCATCTGCTCACACCCCCACAACACCCGCTCCGGGGTCGCCGGCGCGTCGATGTTCGGCTGATGCTTGTAGTCACCGAGGCTCGCCACCGCATCCTTGATCGCGCACCAGGCGGCAATGCCGAGCATGAACGGCGGCTCGCCCACAGCCTTGGAATGGAACACCGTGTCTTCCGGGTTCTTGCGGTTTTCCACCAGTTTCACCCGCAGGTCCAGCGGCATGTCGGCCACGGCCGGGATCTTGTAACTGGCCGGGCCGTTGGTCATCAGCTTGCCCTTGTTGTTCCAGACCAGCTCTTCCATGGTCAGCCAGCCCATGCCCTGGACGAATCCGCCCTCGACCTGACCGATGTCGATCGACGGGTTCAGCGAGGCGCCGACGTCGTGAAGAATGTCGGTGCGCAGCATCTTGTACTCGCCGGTCAGGGTGTCGACGATCACTTCGCAGCACGCCGCGCCAAAGGCGAAGTAGTAGAACGGACGACCACGGGCCTGACTGCGGTCGTAGTAGATTTTCGGGGTCTTGTAGAAGCCGGTGCTCGACAGCGACACCTGATTGAAATATGCCTGCTGGACCAGCGCTTCGAAGGTCAGAATGTGCTCACGCACGCGCACATGGCCGTTGCGGAATTCGACGTCTTCTTCGCTGACCTTGAAATGCCGCGCGGCGAACTCGACCAGACGCTTCTTGATGGTTTCCGCCGCGTTCTGCGCCGCTTTGCCGTTGAGGTCGGCACCGCTCGAAGCAGCGGTTGGCGAGGTATTCGGTACCTTGTCGGTGTTGGTCGCGGTGATCTGCACGCGGTCGATGTCGACCTGGAACACTTCAGCCACAACCTGGGCGACTTTGGTATTCAGGCCCTGACCCATTTCCGTACCGCCGTGGTTCAGGTGGATGCTGCCGTCGGTGTAGATGTGGATCAACGCACCGGCCTGGTTGAGGAAGCTGGCGGTAAAAGAAATACCGAATTTCACCGGGGTCAGCGCCAGACCCTTTTTCAGGATCGGGCTGTTGGCGTTGTAGCGACGGATCGCTTCGCGGCGCTCGGCGTACTGGCTGCTGGCTTCCAGTTCGGCGGTCATCTCTTCGAGCATGTTGTGCTCGACGGTCTGGTAGTAGTGGGTGACGTTGCGTTCGGTCTTGCCGTAATAGTTGGCCTTGCGCACCGCCAGCGGATCGAGGTTGAGGTGGCGGGCGATCGCGTCCATCACTTCTTCGATGGCGACCATGCCTTGCGGGCCGCCGAAACCGCGATAGGCGGTGTTCGACGCAGTGTTGGTCTTGCAGCGGTGACCGTTGATGGTCGCATCGCCGAGGTAGTAGGAGTTGTCCGAGTGGAACATCGCACGGTCAACGATCGACGCCGACAGGTCCGGCGAGCAACCGCAGTTACCAGCCAGGTCCATATTGATCCCGTGCAGGCGGCCGCTGCTGTCGAAACCGACGTCGTACTCGACATAGAACGGGTGGCGCTTGCCGGTCATCAGCATGTCTTCGACGCGCGGCAGGCGCATCTTGGTCGGCTGGCCGGTGAGGTGCGCGACTACCGCGCACAGGCACGCCGGGCTCGCAGCCTGGGTTTCCTTGCCACCGAAACCACCGCCCATGCGGCGCATGTCGACGACGATCTTGTTCATCGACACGTCCAGCACTTCGGCGACCAGTTTCTGTACTTCGGTGGGGTTCTGCGTCGAGCAGTAGACGATCATGCCGCCGTCTTCGGTCGGCATCACCGAGGAGATCTGCGTCTCCAGGTAAAAGTGTTCCTGGCCGCCGATGTGTAGCGTGCCTTGAATGCGATGTTCAGCGCTGGCCAGCGCGGACACTGAATCGCCACGCTGATGGGTGTGGCTGTCCAGTACGAAGTGGCGCTTGCGCAGGGCTTCGACCACGTCGAGCACCGGTTCCAGGTCTTCGTATTCGATGATCGCGGCCATCGCCGCTTTGCGTGCGGTTTCCAGATCCTTCGCCGCGACGGCGAGCACCGGTTGCCCGACGAACTGCACATCGTCGATCGCCAGCAACGGATCGCCCGGCAGCAACGGGCCGATGTCTTTCAGGCCCGGCACGTCTTGGTGGGTGATGACGATGCGCACGCCTTCGAAGGCGTAGCAGGGCTGGGTGTCGATGCTGAGGATTTTCGCGTGGGCGCGGTCCGACAGACGCGCGTACAGGTGCAACTGGTTCGGAAATTCCAGGCGATCATCGATGTACTGCGCTTCACCGGACACATGCTTGGCGGCGCTGTCGTGCTTGACGCTGCGGCCGACGCCGGTGGTCAGATCTTTGGCGAACAGTTCAGCCAGTTCAGCTTGAGTTTTCTCTACGCCGTGATGGTTAGACATAAGCGGTCACCCGAGTCTCGATGTGCGGTGTTTGCAGTTCGATGAAGTATTTGCGCAACAGATTCTGCGCGCTGAGCAGGCGATATTCCTTGCTGGCGCGGAAGTCAGTCAGCGGCGTGAAGTCCTCGGCCAGTGCGGCGCAGGCGCGTTCGATCACGGCGTTATTGAACGGCTGACCGAGCAGCACGGCCTCGCAATGGGCGGCGCGTTTCGGAATGGCTGCCATGCCGCCGAAGGCCACGCGGGCGTCGGCGATCACGCCGTTTTCCACGCGCAGATTGAACGCGGCGCAGACGGCGGAGATGTCGTCGTCCAGACGCTTCGACACTTTATAGGCACGGAACAACTGCTCGGCGCTGGCGCGCGGAACGATGATTTTTTCGATGAACTCGCTTTCCTGACGGGCCGTGACGCGGTAGTCGATGAAGTAATCTTCCAGGTTCAGCGTGCGGCGGGTCTCGCTTTTGCACAGCACGATCTGCGCACCGAGGGCGATCAGCAGCGGTGGCGAATCACCGATCGGCGAGGCGTTGCCGATGTTGCCGCCGAGCGTGCCCTGGTTGCGGATCTGCAGCGAGGCGAAGCGCTGCAGCAGTTCGCCGAAGTCCGGGTGCTCGGCCTTCAGCGCTTCGTAGCAGTCGGAGAGGGCGGTCGCGGCGCCGATTTCGATACGGTCTTCGAAGGTTTCGATGCGCTTCATTTCAGCGACGTTGCCGACGTAGATCATCACCGGCAAGGTGCGGTGAAACTGCGTCACTTCCAAGGCCAGGTCGGTACCGCCGGCGAGCAGGCGCGCTTGTGGGTAAGCGTCGTAGAGATCGGCCAGGTCGGCCACGGTCAGCGGTACAAGACAGCGCTTGTCGCCGCTGTTGAGTTCGCCGATATCGGTCGGGGCGATGGCTTTGAGGCGGGCGATGGTTTCGGCTTCGCGGGCGTCGAACTGATCGGGCTGTTTAGCGCAGCAGGATTGCTCGGCCGCCGCCAGAATCGGCCGGTAGCCGGTGCAGCGGCAGAGGTTGCCGGCCAGCGCTTCGTGGGCCTTGGCGTGATCGGGGGCGTCGCTGTTCTTTTGCAGGGCAAACAGCGACATGACGAAACCGGGGGTGCAGAAGCCGCACTGCGAGCCGTGGCACTCCACCATCGCTTGCTGGACGCTGTGCAGTTGGCCTTGGTGTTTGAGGTCTTCGACGCTGATCAGTTGTTTGCCATGCAATGACGAGACGAAGGTCAGGCAGGAATTGAGGCTGCGATAGCGAATGTGCTCACGCCCGGCGTCATCCGTCTGCAATTCGCCGACCACCACGGTGCACGCGCCGCAGTCACCGCTGGCGCAACCTTCTTTGGTGCCAGGCTTGCCGACATGTTCGCGCAGGTAATTGAGCACAGTCAGATTCGGGTCCAGGGCGTGCTCGCTACGGAGTTCCTGGTTAAGTAAAAACTGGATCACGGAAGGCCTCGCAGACTCATTATTGTTGTTAACCGACGTGAACCGAATTTAGCAGGTCTGACTTTTCGGTCAATGGTTTTCTGACTTAAAGGTCAGGAAAATCGGTTTCGCCGATCAACAACGTGTCTATTGAGTATTGACCCTCATCGGTCACTGCGCTTTTTTGCGGGAATCGTGCCAAAAACCGCTGAGTGGGCACTCCGCCATGACCGTGCATTTGCGCTACACTGCGCCGCTTGTGCAGATCGATAGAGTTTGAAGGACAACCATGACGTTCAAGGCGCCGGACAGCCTCGCCGAGCAAATCGCTCACCACCTCGCCGAGCGCATCATTCGTGGCGAAATGAAGCCGGGAGAGCGCATCCAGGAACAGAAGGTCACGCTGGCGCTCAACGTCAGTCGCGGTTCGGTCCGCGAAGCCTTGCTCATCCTCGAACGCCGCCACCTGATCGCGATCCTGCCGCGGCGTGGGGCCCACGTCACCGAACTCACTGCGCACAAGGTGCAGAGCCTGTGCACGCTGATGAGCGAGCTGTACATCCTGCTCGGCAATTCGGTAGCCAACGGCTGGCAAGTGCAGTCGGACATGGCGCCGTTCGTGCAGATCCAGCAGCGCCTGACCGGGCATTACGAACGCGGCGATATTCGCAGCTTTGTCGATGACAGCTTCGCGGTGATGCGCGCCGCCTATCCGTTCGCCAACAACCCGTATCTGCAGGAAACCGTCGAGAACCTGCAACCGGCGATGAGCCGTGCGTACTTCCTCGCCCTCGAACAGCGCAAGGCAGAAATGAGTGAATTCCTCGAGCTGTTCGAACGCCTGCTCGCCGCCGTGCTCGCCCGTGATTTGCCGCAGATCCGCATCGTGCTGACGGCGTACGCCCAGCGCAGCTGCGATCTGGTGGTGTCTGCGCTGACGGTTGCTTAAGCGTGCGGCTCAAGTGCATCAAACTGGCGGGATTCAAATCCTTCGTCGATCCGACCACGGTGAACTTCCCCAGTAACATGGCGGCAGTGGTCGGGCCGAACGGTTGCGGCAAGTCGAACATCATCGACGCCGTACGCTGGGTGATGGGCGAAAGTTCGGCAAAGAACCTTCGCGGCGAGTCGATGACCGACGTCATCTTCAACGGCTCGACCAGCCGCAAACCGGTGAGCCAGGCGAGCATCGAGCTGGTGTTCGACAACTCCGACGGCACGCTGCTCGGCGAATACGCGGCCTACGCGGAAATCTCCATCCGCCGCAAAGTCACCCGCGACAGCCAGACCACCTATTATCTGAACGGCACCAAATGCCGGCGCCGCGACATAACCGATATCTTCCTCGGCACCGGCCTCGGCCCGCGCAGCTATTCGATCATCGAGCAGGGGATGATCTCCAAGCTGATCGAGTCCAAGCCCGAAGACCTGCGCAACTTCATCGAAGAAGCCGCCGGTATTTCCAAGTACAAGGAGCGTCGGCGCGAGACCGAAAACCGTATCCGCCGCACCCACGAAAACCTCGCGCGCCTGACTGACCTGCGCGAAGAGCTCGAGCGTCAACTCGAACGCCTGCACCGCCAAGCCGAAGCGGCGAAGAAGTATCAGGAATTCAAGGTCGAGGAGCGTCAGCTCAAGGCGCAACTGTCAGCGCTGCGCTGGCAGGATCTGAACGAGCAGGTCGGCCAGCGCGAGTCGATCATCGGCACCCAGGAAATCAGTTTCGAGGCGCTGGTTGCCGAGCAGCGTAATGCTGACGCGGCCATCGAGCGCCTGCGCGACGGCCACCACGACCTGTCCGAGCGCTTCAATCTGGTGCAGGGGCGGTTCTATTCGGTCGGCGGCGACATCGCCCGGGTCGAGCAGAGCATCCAGCACGGCCAGCAACGCTTGCGCCAGTTGCAGGATGATCTGAAAGAAGCCGAGCGCGCGCGCCTGGAAACCGAATCGCATCTGGGCCACGACCGCAC
Organism: Pseudomonas sp. R1-1; assembly: GCF_051132135.1. Classification (NCBI taxonomy): domain Bacteria; kingdom Pseudomonadati; phylum Pseudomonadota; class Gammaproteobacteria; order Pseudomonadales; family Pseudomonadaceae; genus Pseudomonas; species Pseudomonas sp. R1-1. The sequence continues at coordinate 4,138,436 of NZ_CP071663.1, read as the reverse complement.
GTTGCTGCTGACCCTCGGCGAAGAGCTGGACATGCTCACCCCTGAGCAGGAAGTCACCAGCGCTGCCGCCGAAGAAGCCGCCGCTGCACTGGAAGATTCCGAAAGCGTGATGCACGGCTGGCAGGAGCAGTGGGACGCCTTCAACCTGACCTCCGCCGAACCGCGGCGTCAGGCCGAAGTGCAGCAGTCGCGCATTCAGCAACTCGAAGCGAGCATGGAGCGTCTGGCCGACCGGCAGAAACGTCTCGGCGAAGAGCGCGCGCTGCTGTCTGCCGACCCGGAAGACGCGGCGATCATGGCGCTCAACGAGCAGCTCGCCGAGTCCGAAGCGACTCTCGAAGATCTGCAGACCAGCGAAGAAGCGCAGGTCGAAAAACTCGAACAGCTGCGCCAGGAACTGCAGCAAGCGCTGACCGCCCAGCAACAGGCACAGGGCGATCTGCAGCGGCTCAACGGGCGCCTCGCGTCCCTTGAAGCCCTGCAACAGGCGGCGCTTGATCCGGGCACCGGCACCGCCGAATGGCTGAAGGAACACAATCTCACCGAGCGCCCGCGTCTGGCCGAAGGCCTCAAGGTCGAGGCCGGTTGGGAGCTGGCGGTGGAAACCGTGCTCGGCGCCGATCTGCAAGCGGTGCTGGTCGACGACTTCAGCGGTTTTGATTTGTCCGGTTTTACCCAAGGCGATCTGCGCCTGCTCAGCCCGGCCAGCGATGGTGTGCGCGTGGCCGGCAGTCTGCTGGATAAAGTCGAGGCGCAGATCGATCTGTCGCCGTGGCTCGCTCAGGTCAAACCGGTCGACAGCCTCGAGCAGGCCTTGGCCACGCGCGGGCAGCTCGGCGCTGGCGAAAGCCTGATCAGCCGCGACGGCTATTGGGTCGGTCGGCACTTTTTGCGCGTGCGCCGGGCCAGCGAAGCGGAAAGCGGCATGCTCGCCCGTGGTCAGGAAATCGAAGCGCTGCACCTCGAACGGGAGGAGAAAGAAGCCACCGTCGAGGCCATGGAAGCACGCCTGCAAACCCTGCGCGCGCAACAGCGTCAGCAGGAAAACGGTCGCGAGCATCTGCGCCGTTTGCTGCAGGACGAAGCCCGTCAGCAAGGCGAATTGAAAGCACAGTTATCCGCCGGCAAAGCCAAGGCCGAGCAACTGAGCTTGCGTCGCACACGCCTCGATGAAGAACTGGTCGAACTCGCCGAACAGCGCGAGCTTGAGCACGAGCAGGTCGGCGAAGCGCGCATGCAATTGCAGGAAGCGCTTGATGCCATGGCGCTCGATACCGAGCAGCGCGAGTTGCTGCTGGCCCAGCGCGACAGCCTGCGCGAACGCCTCGACCGGGTGCGTCAGGAAGCCCGCCAGCACAAGGATCACGCCCATCAGTTGGCCGTGCGCCTCGGCTCGTTGCGTGCGCAACACGACTCCACGCGCCAGGCGCTGGAGCGTCTGGAAATGCAGGCCGAGCGCCTGACCGAAAAGCGCGAACAGTTGAGTCTGAATCTGGAGGAGGGCGAGGCGCCGCTGGAAGAGCTGCGCCTGAAACTCGAAGAACTGCTCGACAAGCGCATGACCGTCGACGAAGAACTCAAGACCGCACAGATCGCTCTGGAAGACGCCGACCGCGAACTGCGCGACGCGGAAAAACGCCGCACCCAGGCCGAGCAGCAATCGCAGCTGATTCGCGGCCAGCTCGAACAGCAACGCATGGAATGGCAAGCCCTGACCGTGCGGCGCAAGGCCTTGCAGGATCAGTTGCTTGAAGACGGCTACGATCTCAACGGCGTGCTCGCGACTTTGACCGCACAGGCCAGTGAACGCGAAGCCGAAGAAGAACTCGAACGCATCAACGCGCGGATTCAACGCCTGGGCGCGATCAACCTCGCGGCCATCGACGAATACACGCAACAATCGGAGCGTAAACGTTATCTGGATGCGCAGGATGCCGATCTGGTCGAAGCGCTGGAGACGCTGGAAAACGTGATTCGCAAGATCGACAAGGAAACCCGCAACCGTTTCAAGGATACCTTTGATCAGATCAATGGCGGTTTACAGGCGCTTTTTCCAAAAGTTTTCGGTGGCGGGCGCGCGTATTTGGAACTGACGGGCGAAGATCTACTCGATACAGGGGTGACGATCATGGCGCAGCCGCCCGGAAAGAAGAACAGCACCATCCATTTGCTCTCCGGCGGCGAAAAAGCCCTGACGGCACTGGCCCTGGTTTTTGCCATCTTCAAGTTGAATCCGGCGCCGTTCTGCATGCTCGACGAAGTTGACGCACCGCTGGATGACGCTAACGTTGGACGCTATGCACGCCTGGTCAAAGAGATGTCGCAGACCGTGCAGTTCATCTATATCACCCACAACAAGATCGCCATGGAAATGGCCGAACAGTTGATGGGCGTGACGATGCATGAGCCGGGTTGTTCGCGGCTGGTGGCGGTGGATGTCGAGGAGGCGATGGCGATGGTGGACGCCTGATATGGCGTGCGTCGGAAAGGTAAACGAGGGCTGTAGGACTTTTTTACCGAGGGGAATGAGCTGGCGATTCGACATATTCGCGCAAGCCAATGAGACAGACGGTGTAAAGTTGCCTTTGGTCGTGCTAGTTTAATGTCAATTTTTCGTATACGTGGGCAAAACGCCTGTCAGAACATAGAGTTGGCGCCACGTTTTAAAGCGGTTTGCACAATGTAAACCCCTTATTTTTCAGCATTTTTTATAGAGGCACGGGATTACATGGAAATCGGTCTGCGCGAGTGGCTGATCGTCATCGGCATCATAGTGATAGCCGGTATTCTTTTCGATGGCTGGCGCCGTATGCGCGGCGGCAAGGGAAAACTGAAATTCCGTCTTGACCGAAGTCTGTCCAACCTGCCGGACGAGGACAACAGCGCCGAGCTGCTGGGCCCGGCCCGCGTACTGGACACGCATAAGGAACCGCAACTGGACGAGCACGATCTGCCGTCGGTGAGCATGCCGGCCCGTGAAGCCCGCGAGCCGCGCGAATCCGGTTCGAAACGTGGCAAGCGTGGCAACAACGGCCCGGCGCAGGGCGACCTGAACCTTGACCTCGATCTGGACGGTGGCCCGAGCTTCAACAGCCGTGACGACGATTTCGCTGAAGACAGCAAGCCTTCGCCGGCCGTGGCCGACAAGGATCAGCCGCAAGCCGAAGAAGTCCTGGTGATCAGCGTGATCTGCCGCGACCCGGCCGGTTTCAAAGGCCCGGCGTTGTTGCAGAACATCCTCGAAAGCGGTCTGCGTTTTGGCGAGATGGATATTTTCCACCGCCACGAAAGCATGGCTGGCAACGGTGAAGTGCTGTTCTCCATGGCCAATGCGGTCAAGCCGGGCATTTTCGATCTGGACGACATCGACCATTTCAGCACCCCGGCGGTGAGCTTCTTCCTCGGCCTGCCAGGCCCGCGTCATCCGAAGCAAGCCTTCGACGTGATGGTGGCCGCTGCCCGCAAGCTGTCTCAGGAGCTCAATGGCGAGCTGAAAGATGACCAGCGCAGCGTTCTGACCGCGCAGACCATCGAGCATTACCGCCAGCGCATCGTCGAATTCGAGCGCCGCGCGCTGACCCAGAAGCGTTGATACAAAAGGTTGTTCCTGTTTAACGGGACGATCGGCAGAATGATTGAGCAGCCTCGGCTGCTCTTTTGCTTTATGAGAGAACACCATGACCACCGCGAAAAACCGCATCCTCGAGCTGCGCGCTGAACTCGACCAGCACAACTACCGCTACCACGTTCTCGACGAGCCGAGCATTCCGGACGCCGAGTACGACCGGTTGTTCCACGAGCTCAAGGCGCTGGAAGCGGCCAATCCGGAACTGATCACCAGCGACTCGCCGACCCAGCGCGTCGGCAGCGTGGCGCTTACCGCGTTCACTCAGGTGCGGCATGAAGTGCCGATGCTCAGCCTCGGCAACGCCTTCGAAGAAACCGACATGCGCGAGTTCGATCGCCGCGTGACCGAAGGCCTGGACATGCCTGCGGGCGATCTGTTCGGCGGCGGGGCGGCCGTGGAATACAGCTGCGAGCCGAAACTCGATGGCTTGGCGGTCAGCCTGCTGTATCAGGACGGTGTGCTGGTGCGCGGTGCCACACGCGGCGACGGCACCACCGGTGAAGACATCAGCGTCAACGTGCGCACCGTGCGCAACATCCCGCTCAAGCTGCACGGCGAAGGCTGGCCGGCGACCCTGGAAGTGCGCGGCGAAGTGTTCATGTCCAAGGCCGGTTTCGAGCGGCTCAACGCCTCGCAACTGGAAATCGGCGGCAAGACCTTCGCCAACCCGCGCAACGCCGCGGCCGGCAGCCTGCGCCAGCTCGATTCGAAGATCACCGCCAACCGACCGCTGGAATTCTGCTGCTACGGCATCGGCCAGGTTTCGCACGATATTTCCGACACCCACATCGGCAACCTCAAGCAGTTGCAGAAGTGGGGCATGCCGATCAGTCACGAACTGAAACTGGCCAAGGGCATCGACGAATGCCTGGAGTACTACCGCGACATCGGCGCGCGCCGCGACTCGCTGGCCTATGAAATCGACGGCGTGGTGTTCAAGGTCAACAGCATTGCCGACCAGCGCGAACTGGGCTTCCGCGCCCGCGAGCCGCGCTGGGCGATCGCGCATAAATTCCCGGCCATGGAAGAACTCACCGAACTGCTCGACGTGGAATTCCAGGTCGGCCGCACCGGTGCAGTAACGCCAGTGGCGCGCTTGAAACCGGTGAAAGTCGCCGGCGTCACCGTCGCCAATGCCACGCTGCACAACATGGACGAAGTCGCGCGGCTGGGTCTGATGATCGGCGACACGGTGATCATCCGCCGCGCCGGTGATGTGATTCCACAAGTGGTACAAGTGGTCACCGAGCGCCGTCCGGAGCACGCACGCGCAGTAGAGATTCCGCAGAGCTGCCCGGTCTGTGGATCTCACGTCGAGCGCACGCAACTGATCAAACGCAGCAAGGGCAAGGAAACCGTCAGCAAAGGTGCGGTGTATCGCTGCGTCGGCCGTCTGGCCTGTGGCGCGCAACTCAAGCAGGCGATCATTCATTTCGTCTCGCGCCGGGCGATGGACATCGAAGGGCTGGGCGACAAGAGCGTCGAGCAGTTGGTCGACGAGGGTCTGGTCAATTCCCCGGCCGATCTGTACGCGCTGAAGTTCGACGACATCGTCGATCTGGAAGGCTTCGCCGAGGTGTCCAGCAACAAACTGTTGAAGGCCATCGAGGACAGTAAACAGCCGGGCCTGGCGCGCTTTATCTACGCACTCGGCATCCCCGATGTTGGCGAGGAGACGGCGAAGGTGCTGGCACGCTCGTTGGGGTCGTTGGAGCGGGTACAGCAGGCTTTGCCGCAAGTGCTGACCTACCTGCCGGATGTCGGCCTGGAAGTAGCCCACGAGATTCACAGCTTCTTTGAAGATGCGCATAACCAGCAGGTCATCAGCGAGTTGCTTGGCCACGGTTTGCAGATTCGGGATCAGGGCGAACTGGGCGCCGAGTTCGCCGCGAGCACGACGCTGGGTGGGTTTCTCGACAAGCTGCATATTCCTTCGGTAGGCCCGGGTGGCGCGCAGAAACTCGCCGACAAGTTTGGCTCGCTGGAAGCCGTGATGACCGCCGACTGGCTGGACATGCGCCGGGCCTTGCCGGAGAAGCAGGCGAATTCGGTGCGCGAGTTTTTTGCCTTGCCCGAGCATCGGCAACTGGCCGAGGCGTCGGAAAAGCAGCTGCGTGATTTTGGCATGCACTGGCAGAGCGAGAAGAAAGTCGTCGAAGGCTTGCCGTTGTCCGGCGAGACCTGGGTGCTGACCGGCAAGGTCGAATTGATGAGCCGCGATGTCGCCAAAGAGCATCTGGAAAGCCTCGGCGCTAAAGTCGCAGGCTCGGTGTCGGCCAAGACCCATTGCGTGGTCGCCGGCCCCGGTGCCGGCTCGAAGCTGACCAAGGCCAATGAGCTGGGCGTGAAGGTCATGGATGAGGAGGCGTTTGTCGCTTTCCTCAAAACCCATGGTATTTCCGTATGACCGTTTTCTCACACCCCCTCAACTGATCATTCCCACGCTCCGCGTGGGAATACCGCCCCGGACGCAGAGCGTCCGCTGTGACGCAGAGCGTCACGGGATGCGTTACCACGCGGAGCGTGGGAACGCCCCCTCAACTGATCATTCCCACGCTCCGCGTGGGAATACCGCCCCGGACGCAGAGCGTCCGCTGTGACGCAGAGCGTCACGGGATGCGTTACCACGCGGAGCGTGGGAACGATCAGTTGTAGGCAGTGTGGCAATGGGAACGATGTTGCCTTCAGGATGATCTAGTCTTGGCCAGTCCCAGGGAGAGATCGCCATGCACCGCTTCTTCGAGCAGCTCAGTTCCCGCATCATCGCGCCGTTCATGGCCGGGTCTTCACGTAACAGTAAAATCTGGCCGTGCCGCTGCGGGCAGTCGCTGTTCTTTCGTAACAGCCAGTGCCTGGCGTGCAACGCCTTGCTCGGTTATCAACCGGAAGAAAGCCGCCTGACCTCGCTGCAACCGGGGCCGCAAGCCGATACATGGACGCTTGACGCCGATCCCGACGCCGGATTGTTTCGCCGCTGCGCCAACCTCGATACAGCCGCCGCATGCAACTGGCTGCTGCCGGCTAACGATCACGACAGCCTGTGCATCGCCTGCAGCCTCAATCGCACCATTCCCGACCTGTCCGTCCCGGAAAATCCCGAGCGCTGGCGCAAAGTTGAAATCGCCAAACGCCGCCTCGTCGCGCAACTGATTACCCTCGGCCTGCCGGTCATCCCGAAAAGCGTCGATGAAGAAACCGGGCTGGCCTTCGATTTCATCGGCGTCGACCTCGAAGGCAACGCGCCAATGACCGGTCACGCCAATGGCCTGATCACCCTCGACATCAAGGAAGCCGACGACGCCCACCGCGAGCAGGTGAGGGCGCAGATGCACGAACCCTATCGCACGCTGCTCGGGCATTTTCGCCACGAAGTCGGCCACTACTACTGGGATCGCCTGATCGCCAACGGCCCGTGGCTCGGCGCGTTCCGCAGCCTGTTCGGCGACGAGCGCGCCAGTTACGCCGAAGCGCTCGATCGGCATTATCAGCAGGGCGCCCCACTGGACTGGCCGCAGCATTACGTCAGTGCCTACGCGACCATGCATCCGTGGGAAGACTGGGCGGAAACCTGGGCGCATTACCTGCACATGATGGACGCCGTGGACACCGCACTGGGCTTTGGCATGAGCGCAAGGGAAATGGACTTCGATTACCAGCCGTTTCCGCCCAGCACGCTGTACGACCCCGAACATCCCGGCGGCGCGGCGTTCCTGTCATTCGTCAATGCGTGGATCGAACTGGCCGGCATGCTCAACGAACTGTCGCGCAGCATGGGTCAGCCGGATTTCTACCCGTTCGTCCTGCCGGCTGCGGCGATTGCCAAGCTGCACTTCATCCATCTGGTCATCCAGCAAGCTGGCGGCAGGGCCGACGAGGTGCTTCAGGCGCAATAGCAAGTGCTTGAGCCCCTTGATATTTTTAATCTGCAACCAGGGTTGTAACTTCGTCTCAGACAGGTACAATGGCGCGGCTCGCCGACAGGCAAGCGTCGTTATGGTGACCCCATCGGTCCCCCCGCAACGATTACCCGTGAACCTGGTCAGAGCCGGAAGGCAGCAGCCACAGCGGGAACATTGTGTGCCGGGGTGTGGCTGGTGGGGTTGCCACCTTAACGAACAATCGAACGCTTCAACCAGAACTGCATGGGGTTCACCCACTGCGGTTTTTTTGTGTCTGTGATTTATCAGTTCGACACAAATCCCTGTAGGAGGGAGCCTGCTCGCGATAGCGGTGTGTCAGTGGACCTAGATGTTTCTGACACACCGCTATCGCGAGCAGGCTCACTCCTACACGGGTTATCGGGTGTTGTAGGAATGGCCGGTATACAGCCGGATAATCTCCTCAATCTCCCCCGACGTCTTCATCCGCAGCAACGTGCGCAATATCCGCTGCACCGGCACGTTCGGATCGTTTCTCACATAACAGCCCACCTCCTGCTCCTGCAGCACCGCTACCGCTTGCAGTTGTTCCGCCGGCAGCAGGCGTTGATTGAACCAGTCCAGTGCCCACTGGTTGCTCACGGCATAGCGATAACGCCCGGCCAGCAGTTTTTCCAGCACTTGTTCCTGATTGCGCGCGTCTTCGCGTTGCAGTTGATCGGCCTCGAACAGTGATTGCAGGGTCGGGTAGGTGTAGCCGCGCACCGTGCCGATGGCCTGGCGGGGCAGGCGCGCGGGATCAATGTCCGCAGGCTGGTCCTTGCGGCTGATCAGCAGGTCGCGCTGGAACAGCAGCGGCACGCTCCACAGGTAATCGCCGGACTGATTCGGCAGCCACGACTGGGCGGCATAGCAGCGCACATCGATCTCGCCATTTTCCATGGCGCTTTGCACGCGCGCGCGGGGCAGCACGATGAATTCGGCTGGCGCGCCGACCTGCGTTGCGAGGCTGAGCATCAGGTCGAAGAGGATGCCTTGGGTCGGGCGGTTGCGTTCGAGCTGCACCATCGGCATCGCCCAGCTGTCAGACACCGCGAAGCGCAGCGGCGGTTCGGCGGCCGTCGCGCTCAGGCTGATACCCAGCAATGCCCCCATGGCCCACCGCATAAATGCTCCGGTCGTTGCCCATCCCGAGCCGATAAAAGCCTCTGCTGATGCAGCTTAGCCATTTTAGGCGCGGACACCGGATGCAATTTTGCCCTTGCTCCGCTAGCATTAGCCGCTTCAGCTTCCTTCGTTGCGACGGTTTTCGATGAGTTATCAGGTTCTTGCACGTAAATGGCGTCCGCGCTCGTTCCGCGAAATGGTCGGCCAGACCCATGTGCTCAAGGCTCTGATCAATGCCTTGGACAGCCAGCGGCTGCACCATGCGTACCTGTTTACCGGGACGCGCGGGGTCGGCAAGACCACCATTGCGCGGATCATTGCCAAATGCCTGAACTGTGAAACAGGTATCACCTCCAGCCCGTGCGGCGAGTGCTCGGTGTGCCGGGAAATCGATGAGGGCCGTTTCGTCGACCTGATCGAGATCGACGCCGCCAGCCGCACCAAGGTCGAAGACACCCGCGAGCTGCTCGACAACGTGCAGTACGCGCCGAGCCGTGGGCGCTTCAAGGTCTACCTGATCGACGAAGTGCACATGCTCTCCAGCCATTCCTTCAATGCGCTGTTGAAGACCCTCGAAGAGCCGCCGCCGTACGTCAAGTTCATCCTGGCGACCACCGATCCGCAGAAACTTCCGGCAACGATTCTCTCGCGCTGCCTGCAGTTTTCCCTGAAGAACATGACGCCGGAGCGGGTGGTCGAGCATTTGACCCAAGTGCTGACGGCGGAAAACGTGCCGTTCGAAGACGATGCATTGTGGCTGCTCGGTCGCGCCGCTGACGGTTCGATGCGTGACGCCATGAGCCTGACGGATCAGGCCATCGCCTTCGGTGAAGGCAAGGTCCTCGCCACCGACGTGCGTGCGATGCTCGGCACCCTGGATCACGGCCAGGTCTTTGACGTCCTGCATTCGTTGATCGAAGGCGACGCCAAGGCCCTTCTTGAAGCCGTGCGTCATCTGGCCGAGCAGGGCCCGGACTGGAACGGCGTGCTCTCGGAAATTCTCAACGTGCTGCACCGTGTCGCCATCGCCCAGGCATTGCCCGAAGGTGTCGACAACGGCCATGGCGACCGTGACCGCGTATTGGCGCTGGCCCAGGCTTTGCCGGCGGAAGACGTGCAGTTCTACTACCAGATGGGCCTGATCGGTCGCCGCGACTTGCCGCTGGCGCCGGACCCGCGCGGTGGTTTCGAGATGGTTCTGCTGCGGATGCTGGCGTTCCGACCGGCCGACACGGCGGACGCCCCGAGGCAACCGCTAAAGCCAGTGGGGATCAGCCAAGCCACAGTTGATTCCGCAAACGCCGTGGCTGCCGCGCCCAAGCCTGCGCCGGTGGTCGCCGCGCCCACTGCGCCAGCGCCGACGCCAGTGGTTGCACCGGCACCTGCCGCCGCGCCCGCGCCGGTTGCAGCGGCTGAACCGGAACCCGTCGCAGAGCCTGAGCCCGTGGCCGTCGAAGCGCTGGTTGATCTGCCGTGGAACGACCCGGTAGAAGCCGAGGCTGAACCTGCGCCAGTGCAGCAACCTGCCGTCGAGCCGGTGCTGGAAACCGCCGCCGAGCAACCCGAGTTGCCGCCGATGCCGCTGCCGACCCCGGACAGCGTCGTCCCGGACGCGCCGGAGTGGGCCGCGGCGCCGATTCCCGAGCCGTCGGTCGCTGACGTCGATGCCGCCACGCCGGGCATGGATCTCGACGACGAGCCGCCGCTGGATGAGGATTACATCGAGCCGGACATGGATTCGGCCTACAGCTACCTCGACGAACTGGCCAGCGAACACGCCGCCGACCCCGAACCGGAACCCGAGCCTGAACCGGCTGCGGCCCCGGCCACCGGTCTGGCTGCGCAATGGCTGGAGCTGTTCCCGAAACTGCCGATCTCCGGCATGACCGGCAGCATCGCCGCCAACTGCACGCTGATCGCAGTGGATGGCGACCACTGGCTGATGCACCTCGATCCGGCGCACAGCGCATTGTTCAACGCCACCCAGCAACGACGTCTCAACGACGCGCTGAACCAGTTCCACGGGCGCACGCTGAGCCTGACCATCGAGCTGATCAAGCCCGAGCAGGAAACCCCGGCCCAGGCGGCCTCGCGGCGCCGTGCCAACCGTCAGCGCGAGGCGGAGGAGTCGATCCACGGCGATCCGTTCATCCAGCAGATGGTTCAGCAGTTCGGCGCGGTGGTGCGACACGATACTATTGAACCTGTCGACGCCTTGGTCACCCAAGGCTAATAACTGTAGGTGCCCGGCCAACATCGCCGGGCGCTGTTTTGATCCAAGTACATTTGAGGTGATTACCATGATGAAAGGTGGCATGGCCGGCCTGATGAAGCAGGCGCAGCAGATGCAGGAAAAAATGGCCAAGATGCAGGAAGAACTGGCCAACGCCGAAGTCATCGGCAAGGCCGGCGGCGATATGGTCACCGTGGTGATGACCGGTCGTCATGACGTCAAGAGCGTGACTATCGACCCGAGCCTGGTCGAAGGCATGAGCGAAGACGACAAGGAAATGCTCGAAGCCGTGGTCGCTTCCGCCGTCAACGACGCGGTGCGCAAGATCGAAGCCAACAGCCAGGAAAAAATGGGCAGCATGACCGCCGGCATGAACCTGCCAGCGGGTATGAAACTGCCATTCTGATTCGCCAACCGGCGGCAGATGAGCTACACAAAATGCCAGGCATAGCGCCTGGCATTTTTGTTTCTGCCGGGGCAGATGGGGCGCTAGGTGAACCGCCATCGCGAGCAGGCTCGCTCCTACAGGGAACGCATTCCAAATGTAGGAGTGAGCCTGCTCGCGATCGAGTCCGCCGCGGTCTCACAGAATAAACATCGAACCGCCTCATGCCACAAGGGTCTGCTCCCTATACCGCCGAATTCCAATTCACAGGAGACGCTGACATGTCCGATCCTCTCACCCTCAACCAACGCTTCGTCCTCGCCTCGCGGCCGACCGGTGCGCCGACGCCGGAGAACTTTCGTCTTGAACGCGAAGCGTTGCCGGATCTCGAAGACGGTCAGGTGCTGCTGAAAACCCTGTACCTGTCGCTCGACCCGTACATGCGCGGGCGCATGAGTGATGCTCCGTCCTACGCCGCGCCGGTGCAGATTGGCGAAGTGATGACCGGCGGCGCGGTCAGCCGGGTCGAGGATTCGCGTCATCCGAAATTCCACAAGGGCGATCTGGTGGTCGGCGCGACCGGTTGGCAAAGCCACAGCATCAGCGACGGCCGCAACATCATTCCGATCCCCGCTGGCCTTCCAAGTCCTTCGATGGCCCTCGGTGTGCTCGGCATGCCGGGGATGACCGCGTACATGGGCCTGATGGACATCGGTCAGCCGAAAGAAGGCGAGACCCTGGTGGTCGCCGCTGCCTCCGGTGCGGTCGGTTCGGTGGTCGGCCAGGTGGCGAAGATCAAAGGCCTGCGCGTGGTCGGTGTGGCCGGCGGTGCCGAGAAGTGCCAATACGTGGTCGATGAACTCGGTTTCGACGCGTGCATCGACCACAAGGCTGACGATTTCGCCGAGCAATTGGCCAAGGCGTGCCCCGAGGGCATCGACATTTATTTCGAGAACGTCGGCGGCCATGTTTTCGATGCGGTGGTGCCATTGCTCAATCCCAAGGCGCGGATTCCGTTGTGCGGCCTGATTGCCGGGTACAACGCCTCGGAAGCACCGAAGGGCCCGGATCGTTTGCCGCTGCTGCAACGCACGTTGCTGACCAAGCGCGTGCGCATTCAGGGTTTCATCGTCTTCGACGACTACGGTGACCGCCAGCCGGAATTCATCAGCCATATGGTGCCTTGGGTACGCGACGGCAAGGTCAAGTTCCGCGAGGACGTGGTCGAAGGCCTGGAGCAGGCGCCCGAGGCGTTCATCGGCCTGCTGGAAGGGCGCAACTTCGGCAAACTGGTGGTGAAGGTCGCCGAGGATTGAGCATTTGACGCTGGCCGGAGGCGCGGGTATAAACCGCGTCTCGTTGTTTTGTCGGACTTTTCCCCATGAGCTTCAGCCCTTTGATTCGCCAACTGATCGACGCCCTGCGCACCTTGCCCGGCGTCGGTCAGAAAACCGCCCAGCGCATGGCGTTGCAGATGCTCGAGCGCGATCGCAGCGGCGGCGTGCGTCTGGCCCAGGCGCTGAGTCAGGCCATGGAAGGCGTTGGTCACTGCCGGCAATGCCGCACGCTGACCGAAGACGACCTGTGCCCGCAATGCGCCGATAACCGTCGCGACGACACGCTGCTGTGCGTGGTCGAAGGGCCGATGGATGTCTATGCCGTCGAGCAGACCGGTTTCCGTGGGCGTTATTTCGTACTCAAGGGGCATCTGTCGCCGCTCGACGGGCTCGGGCCTGAGGCGATCGGCATTCCGCAGTTGATGGCGCGGATCGAAGAGGCGGGCACGTTTACCGAAGTTATCCTCGCCACCAACCCGACGGTGGAAGGTGAAGCGACCGCGCATTACATTGCACAACTGTTGCAGAACAAGGGCCTGATCGCCTCGCGGATTGCTCACGGCGTGCCGTTGGGTGGCGAGCTGGAGCTGGTCGATGGCGGCACGCTGGCGCATTCGTTTGCCGGGCGCAAACCGATTTCCCTCTGATCATGCGGTGTCTGTTCTGACGCCTTCGCGAGCAGGCTCGCTCCCACATGGGGTCTGTGTGCACTACAAATCCCCTGTGGGAGTGAGCCTGCTCGCGATAAGGGCAACTCGGTTTAGCTGACGCCACACATTTGTGTTGAAAACCAAGCAAGCGCTCGGTTAAGTTCGGCGAACCCCTCTGCGGAGTTCGCCCATGCCTGCCTTCCAGGAATACTTCGACCCGAGCCATCAATTGGTCCGCGACAGCGTCCGGCGTTTCGTCGAGCGCGAAATACTGCCGGACGTGGATCAGTGGGAAGAAGCCGAAAGCTTCCCGCGTGAGCTGTACCTGAAGGCCGGCGCGGCGGGCATCCTCGGCATCGGTTATCCCGAAGCGCTCGGTGGCAGCCATGCGGGCGATCTGTTTGCCAAGGTCGCCGCCAGTGAGGAGTTGATGCGCTGCGGCTCTGGCGGGCTGGTGGCGGGGCTGGGCTCGCTGGACATCGGCTTGCCGCCGATCGTCAAATGGGCGCGGCCTGAAGTGCGCGATCGGGTGGTGCCGCAAGTGCTCAGCGGCGAGAAGATCAGCGCCCTGGCGGTGACCGAGCCCGGCGGCGGTTCCGACGTCGCCAACCTGCAGACCCGCGCCGTGCGCGACGGCGATTGCTATAGCGTCAGCGGCAGCAAAACCTTTATCACCAGTGGCGTTCGCGCCGATTTCTACACCGTCGCAGTGCGCACCGGTGCGCCGGGTTTCGGCGGTATCAGCCTGCTGCTGATCGAGAAGGGCACGCCGGGTTTAACCGTCGGCCGCTCGTTGAAGAAGATGGGCTGGTGGGCGTCGGACACCGCTGAGCTGTTCTTCGACGATTGCCGTGTGCCAGTGGACAATCTGATCGGCGCCGAGAACATGGGTTTCGCCTGCATCATGGGCAACTTTCAAAGCGAACGCCTGGCCCTGGCGCTGATGGCCAACATGACTTCGCAGCTTGCGCTGGAACAAAGCCTGAAATGGGCGCGCGAGCGTGAGGCGTTCGGCAAACCGATCGGCAAGTTTCAGGTAATCAAGCATCGCCTCGCCGAAATGGCCACGGCGCTGGAAGTGTCGCGGGAATTCACCTATCGGCAAGCGGCGAAGATGGCCGCAGGGCAGAGCGTGATCAAGGAGATCTCCATGGCGAAGAACTTTGCCACGGACACCTCAGACCGGATCACCAGCGAAGCGGTGCAGATTCTCGGCGGGCTCGGTTACATGCGTGAAAGTCTGGTCGAGCGGCTGTATCGGGATAACCGCATACTGTCGATTGGCGGCGGCACGCGGGAAGTGATGAACGAGATCATCAGCAAGCAGATGGGACTGTGATTTTGCAGTGAAGCGGCTGGCCTCATCGCTAGCAGGGCTAGCTCCCACAGGGATTTGTGAACGACCCGGATCCAGTGTGGGAGCTAGCCTGCTAGCGATGACGGCCTCAAGGGCGCTGCTTATTTATCGGTCAAGGCAAACTGCGTCAGGCAGAACGTTGGAATGCCCATGTCCTGCAGGCGCTGCGAGCCTTGCAACTCGGGCAGGTCGATGATCGCTGCGGCTTCATGCACGCGGGCGCCCATGCGGCGGATCAGGTTGGCCGCGGCGATCAGCGTGCCGCCGGTGGCGATCAGGTCATCGAACATCACTACCGAATCGCCTTCGCAGAGGCTGTCGGCATGCACTTCCAGAAATGCCTCGCCGTATTCGGTGGCGTAGCCTTCGGCGAGCACGTCCGCCGGCAGTTTGCCTTGCTTGCGGAACAGCACCAGCGGCTTGTTCAACTGATAGGCCAATACCGAACCGATCAGAAAACCCCGGGCATCCATCGCACCGATGTGGGTGAAGTCGGCTTCGACATAGCGGTGGGCGAAGCTGTCCATCACCAGGCGCAACGCGGTCGGCGACTGGAACAGCGGGGTGATGTCGCGAAAGATCACGCCCGGCTTCGGGAAGTCGATCACAGGGCGGATAAGGGATTTGATGTCGAAGGAGTCGAAGACCATCGTCGAGGTGTCCTGGCAGGGCTGCAAACGGCGCAGTATACCCGCGGCTGAAACGATTCGCTCAACCGCGGGTCGTGATCAGCCTTCTCAGCCTTCGATCGAGCCACCGGCCAGCGCGCACAGCTGGATCGGGTCGAGGATGTGAATTTCCTTGCCCTCGGCGGCGATCAGTTGGTTCTGCTGGAAACGTGTAAACACACGCGACACGGTTTCCACTGCCAGGCCCAGATAATTGCCGATTTCATTGCGCGACATGCTCAGGCGAAACTGGTTGGCCGAAAAACCGCGAGCGCGGAAACGTGCGGACAGGTTGACCAGAAACGTGGCGATGCGCTCGTCGGCGGTTTTCTTTGACAGCAGCAACATCATTTGCTGGTCGTCGCGGATTTCCCGGCTCATCACGCGCATCAGCTGACGGCGCAGTTGCGGCAGTTGCAGGGCCAGTTCGTCGAGACGTTCGAAAGGGATTTCGCAGACCGAGGTAGTCTCCAGTGCCTGGGCCGACACCGGATGTTTCTCGGTATCCATGCCGGACAGGCCGACCAGTTCGCTCGGCAAGTGGAAGCCGGTCAATTGCTCTTCACCGCCATCGCTGAGGCTGAACGTCTTGAGGGCGCCGGAGCGTACTGCATAAACGGAATCGAACGTGTCGCCCTGGCGGAACAGGAATTCACCCTTTTTCAGCGGGCGGCCGCGTTTAACGATTTCGTCCAGCGCATCCATGTCTTCCAGATTCAGCGAGAGTGGCAGACACAGCGGGGCCAGGCTGCAATCCTTGCAATGGGCCTGGGTGTGAGCGCGCAGTTTGACTGGCTCAGACATTTCTTCAATCCTTGTGGGAAAACACACATAAGACGTAAGGGTAACTCACCGAAGGACATTCAGGCCAGCGTATGAGGACGTTGTCCTACAGACATCAAGCCTTGGTGAAAGCCGCCGATATATAGGTATCAGACCGCATGAAAGGAAGGATCCGATGACTGCCATTGGCACGCTAGGCCCCGGTAACAGCGGCGTTCCGGCATTACCGGAGATCGCCAGCCACGACGCCGCCAGCGACCGCGACGCTGAGGCGTTGAGCAGCGCAACCCCGACCTTGGTCGAGGGCGTCAAAGTGTCGCTGTCCGGTGCGTCGATCGCCAAGGCCGCCAGCGTCGGCGGTGAAAACAGCGATATCGATAACAGCGGCCTGCCGGAGAACATTCAGCAGCTGTTGAAGATGATCCGCAAGTTGCAAAAACAGATTGCCGAAAAGAAGGCGCAGATGAACAAGGTCATGGCTGACAAGACCCTGTCCAACGAAGAACGGATCAACAAACTCGCCGCCTTGCGCGGTGCCATCGCCGCGCTGAACAGCGGCGTGGTCACCGCCAACCTGGCCCTGTCCAAAGTCATGGGCCAGTCGGCAATGACTCCGGACCAGAACCTCAAGGTCGGCGCCTTGCTCACGAAAAACTAGATCACCCGCGAAAAGCGCTGACGGTTCTGCTGTTGCAGGTACGCGTCGAACACCATGCACACCGAGCGCACCAGCAGGCGCCCGGCTGGCAGCACGTTGATCCGCTCGCGATCCAGTTCAATCAGGCCGTCTTCGGCCATGCCCTGTAGTTGCGGCCACAACTCAGCGAAATAGCCTTGAAAGTCGATGTTGAACCGTTGCTCGATGTCGGCGAATTGCAGGCTGAAGTTGCAGATCAGTTGCTGAATCACTTCGCGGCGCAAACGATCGTCGGCGTTGCACACCAAGCCCCGGCTGGTCGCCAGCTGTGCGCTCGCCAGGGTGTTTTGGTATTGGTTGAGGTCGCTGTTGTTCTGGCAGTACAGGTCACCGATCTGGCTGATCGCCGAAACGCCCAGGCCGATCAGGTCGCAATGACCGTGGGTGGTGTAGCCCTGAAAGTTACGTTGCAGGGTCTGTTCTTCCTGGGCAATCGCCAGTTCATCGTCGGGCAGGGCGAAGTGGTCCATGCCGATATATCGGTAGCCGGCGGCGGTGAGCTGTTGGATGGTGCGTTCGAGCATTTCCAGCTTTTGCGCCGGCGCTGGCAGTTCGTGGCCATTGATTCGCCGCTGCGGCATGAAGCGTTCCGGCAGATGCGCGTAGTTGAACACGGAAAGCCGATCCGGCTGCAGGCTGATGACTTCTTCGACGGTGCGCGCGAAGTTGTCCGGGGTCTGTTTGGGCAGGCCGTAGATCAGGTCGATGTTGATCGAGCGAAATTGCAGGGTGCGCGCGGCATCGATCACCGCGCGGGTTTCTTCCAGGCTTTGCAGGCGATTGACGGCGCGCTGCACGGCCGGATCGAGGTCTTGCAGGCCGATGCTGACGCGGTTGAAGCCCAGCTCGCGCAGCAGGCCCATGGTCGACCAGTCGGCCTCGCGTGGGTCGATCTCAATACCGTAATCACCGGAATCATCATCGAGCAGATTGAAATGCTTGCGCAGGTGCGCCATCAGTTGCCGCAGTTCGTCGTGGCTGAGAAAAGTCGGCGTGCCGCCGCCAAAGTGCAGTTGTTCGACTTTCTGGGTCGGGTCGAGATGGCAGGCGATCAGCTGGATTTCCTGCTCCAGCCGTTGCAGGTACGGCGCGGCGCGTCCGCGGTCCTTGGTGATGACCTTGTTGCAGGCGCAGTAGTAGCAGATGTTCGCGCAGAACGGCACGTGTACGTACAGCGATAACGGGCGCAGGGCCTTGCGGCTGTCGCGCAGGGCATGGAACAGATCGAAGGTGCCGACCTGACCGTGAAATTGCACGGCGGTCGGATACGAGGTGTAGCGCGGCCCCGCCAGGTCATAGCGGCGGATCAAATCGGTGTCCCAACGAATGGCGTCGAGCATGCGGGCATTCCCCCGGATAGGCTGGCAGTGTGGGCGAGTCTAGGGGAGGAGGCTGCGGGGCATCTTGATTTGCATCAACAGGGGATTTGTATTGTTTGTGCGGGCCTTTTCGCGAGCAGGCTCGCTCCCACAGGAGATCTGTGGTGTTCATGCGATCAGTGTGGGAGCGAGCCTGCTCGCGAAGCCGCACTGCCGATCAATGGCCCATAAGCCAGTGCTGATGCGGACCGGGAAGGGTCCAGACACCAAACACAATCACCAGCAACCCACCGGCCATGCGCACACTGCGCTTGCGCAGGATAGCGGTCACCCGTTCCGCCGCCAGCCCGGTCGCCAGCAACACCGGCCAGGTGCCCAGGCCAAACGCGAGCATCAGCAGGGCACTGTCCAGTGCATTGCCCTGGCTCGCCGACCACAGCAACGTGCTGTAAACCAGCCCGCACGGCAGCCAGCCCCACAGCGCGCCGAGCAACAATGCACGCGGCAGACTGGATACCGGCAGCAAGCGATTGGCGACCGGCTGAATGTAACGCCACAACCCACGCCCGAGCGACTCAATGCGCGTCAGCCCGCTCCACCAACCAGCGAGATACAAACCCATGGCGATCAACAGCAACCCGGCCAGTACGCGCATGAACAGCGCCGCCGGGCTGTTGGCGACCGCCCAGCCGGCGAGGCCGATGAGCAGGCCGGCTGTGGCATAGCTGAGAATCCGCCCGAAGTTGTACGCCAGCAGCAAACGAAAGCGCCGGCTGCGTTGCTCCTTGGGAATCGCCAGGGTCAGCGCGCCCATCAGGCCGCCGCACATGCCCAGGCAGTGGCCGCCACCCAGCAGGCCAAGAATCAGGGCGGAAACCAGCAGTGGCGCCAGCTCAAGCATGCGGAGGCGCCTTGTCGTCCGCTTTGCCGCTCTTGGCTTCGTCCACGGCAGCGGTGTGATTCGGGTCCTGATCGTCGAACAGAATGCTGTGCGCCGGACCGTCGAGGTCGTCGTACTGGCCGCTGTCCACCGCCCAGAAGAAGATGTACACGGCGATGGCCACGATCAGCAGTGCAGCGGGAATCATCACGTAGAGAGCTGGCATCGGTACTCCAGGCCCGCGCGGCTCAGGCCGGCAGCGGGCGGGTTTGTGCACGGGTGCTGGCGTGCGGCGAACCCGGCAGGCGAGTCAGGCGCAGGGCGTTGAGCACCACGGTCAGCGAACTGATCGACATGCCGACCGCAGCCCATACCGGAGTGATCCAGCCGAGGGCGGCGAACGGCAACATGAGGCCATTGTACAGCGCCGCCCACAGCAGGTTTTCGATGATCACCCGACGGGTACGGCGTGCCAGTGTGAAGGCTTGCACCAGGGCGTCGAGGCGGTTCGACAGCAACACCGCGTCGGCACTGGTTTTCGCCAGATCGGTGGCCGAGCCCATGGCCACGCTGATGTCGGCCGCCGCCAGCACCGGCACGTCGTTGACGCCGTCGCCGAGCATCAGCACCTTGCGTCCTTCCTTGTGCAGTTGTTGCAGCACTTGCAGCTTGTCGTCCGGGCGCAAGCTGCCGCGCGCCTCGTCAATGCCGAGTTCCGCGGCGACGCTGGCGACCATCGGCGAGCTGTCGCCGGACAGCAGCAGCGTGCGCCAGCCGCGCGCCTTGCACGCGGCGAGCAGGGCGGGAGCATCGTCGCGCAGGCGATCATCGAGCACCAGCCACGCCAACGGGCCGCTTTCATCGCCAAGCAGTAACCATTGGCCTGGCTCATTCGGCATTGCCGGCACACTCGCAGCGCTCAGCGCGCAAACGAAATCTGCCTGACCAATGCGCAAACGCCGCCCGCCCACCGAACCTTCAAGGCCCAGTCCCGGCGTGCTGTGCACTTCATCAGCGGCCAGCGGCGCACGGCCGAAAGCGCGGGCGATCGGGTGTTCGGAGCGGTTTTCCAAGGCTGCGGCGAGGCTCAGGCATTGCTCGCTGTCAAGCGCGCCGAGGGGGCGGATCGAGCGCAGCACCAGGCGGCCTTCGGTGAGGGTGCCGGTCTTGTCGAAAATCACCGTGTCGATCTGGTTCAAGCCTTCCAGCACATGCCCGCGGGTCAGCAATAAACCGAGTTTGTGCAGGGTGCCGGTGGCGGCGGTGAGGGCGGTCGGCGTCGCCAGCGACAGGGCACAGGGGCAGGTCGCGACCAGCATCGCAAGCACGATCCAGAACGCCCGCGACGCGTCCAGTTGCCACCACAGCAGGCCGATGGCGGCAGCGGCGATCAGCGACAGCAGCAGGAACCATTGCGCAGCGCGGTCGGCGATTTCTGCCAGTCGCGGTTTCTCGGCCTGGGCGCGGTCGAGCAGACGGACGATTGCCGACAGGCGCGTGTCATGTCCCAGCGCCTGAACTTCCACGGTCAACGCGCCTTCGACATTCAGCGTGCCGGCGGTGACGGCTTCACCGAGCGTGCGCGGTTGCGGCAGGTACTCGCCGGTCAGCAGCGATTCGTCGATGCTCGACTGGCCGTCGATGATCTTGCCGTCCGCCGGCAAGACCGAGCCGGGCTGCACCAGAATCCGCTCGCCGACGCGCAGTTCGCTGAGCAGAATGCGTTCGCTCTGGCCGTTGGCATCCAGCCGCAAACACGAGGCTGGCAACAGATTGACCAGTTGCGCGGTGGCGGCCGCGGTGCGCTCGCGGGCGCGGCGTTCCAGGTAGCGACCGGCGAGCAGAAACAGCGCAAACATGCCAACCGCATCGAAATACAACTCGCCGACGCCGGTAATCGCCGTCCAGATCCCGGCGACGTATGCACTGCCGATCGCCAGCGAAATCGAAACGTCCATGGTCAGGTGGCACGTGCGCAGATCGCGCATTGCCCCTTTGAAAAACGGTGCGCAACTGTAGAACACGATCGGCGTGGTCAGAAACAGCGCGACCCAGCGCAGGATCGTGTGCAGTTCAGGGCTGAGGTCGATGTTGAATTCTGGCCAGGTGGCCATGGTCGCCATCATCGCCTGAAACCACAGCAGCCCGGCGACGCCGAGCTGGCGCAGGGCGCGGCGGTTTTCGCTGGCCAGTTGTTCGCTGGCGCGGTCGGCCTGATAGGGGTGGGCGGCATAGCCGATGTGGCGTAGTTCGGCGAGGATCTGGCTCAGCGGTAATTGCGCGTCGGCCCAGCGCACATGCAGGCGATGGTTGGACAGGTTCAATCGCGCTTCAGCGACGGCGGGCAGGGTGCGCAGGTGTTTTTCGATCAGCCAGCCGCAAGCGGCGCAACTGATGCCTTCCATCAACAGCGTGGTTTCAGCCAGCTCGCCTTCGTGGCGCACGAACGGTTGCTGGACGTCGGCGCGGTCGTACAGCGCCAGTTCGTCGGTCAATTGCACCGGCAGTGCTTCGGGGTTGGCCGAGGCTTCGCTGCGGTGTTGGTAATAGCTGTCCAGGCCACCAGCGACGATGGCTTCGGCCACGGCCTGACAGCCCGGGCAGCAGAATTCGCGCGATTGCCCGAGGACGACGGCGGTGAAGCGGCTGCCGGACGGGACGGGCAGGGCGCAGTGGTAGCAGGGGAGCGGAGTGGTCATGGTGCGCGTTCCGATGATCGTTCCCACGCTCCGCGTGGGAATGCCTCCCCGGACGCTCCGCGTCCGCTTCGGCTGGGACGCAGAGCGTCCCTGGCTGCGTTCCCACGCTGGAGCGTGGGAACGATCAAAGCGGTGTCAGTCGCCGACATTGTTACGGTCATCCGCAAGGCCCCGAAGCGCTGAAGATCAGTCCCCTCTCCCTCCGGGCGGTCCGACGTTTCGGGAGGGTTAGGGCGAGGGGCTTTTGACCTTGACTCACTTTTTCAGATCTTCCGCACCCTGCAACGGCTCATCGCCCAGCAGAAGTTCCTTGTCATGGCTGACCAGTTCTTCCTCGAACATGCGCCACACATGCTCTTCCTGACTGCCCAGCAATTCGACAAACCGCCGACCTTCAACCTTGTCATTCAACTGACCGATGTAACGCCCGGTCTCGCTCTCGCTGCGAGCCAGAACAATCTTGCGATCCTTCTCCGGCTGCGTCGGTGAAATCAGGTTCAGCTCCAGCGTGTTCGGCTGACTGTCACCACTCAAGCGCAAGTCGACTTCGCCGGTGACATCGTCCAGATGCACCGCCGCGCGCATTTTCAGGGTTTGCGCCAGCAGTTCACGGTCCAGCGAACGGTTGATGCCTTTGCCAGCCTCGTAATAGTTGTCGTTGACCAGGTTGTCCGGGTTGTTCACCGCAATCGTCACCATCGACAAGGTCAGCGCCACAGAGCAGGCCAGAATGCCGATGATGATCCACGGCCAGAGGTGCTTGTACCAGGGACTTGCAGCGTTTGCGGCAGACATATGCAGTTCTCTCAACGAATTTGGGGGCCGATGAATCGGCTCTTGGCTTCAATGCGGACGCTTTCGTCATCGGCATCCTTGAGGATGAATTTCACCTCGTTAGTGCTCGATGGCAGTTCTTCCGGTGCGCTCGACAGCTCGACCGGCATGCTGACGATATCGCCGGCCGCCACCTTGATTTCGCGCTTGCCTTGCAGGCGCAGGTCGGGCAGGCCGGCGGCTTCGAGCACGTAGGTGTGATCGCGCTGATCCTTGTTCATGATCTTCAGGCTATAGACGTTTTCGATCCGGCCTTCGGCGTTTTCGCGGTACAGCACACGGTCCTTGCTGACGTCGAAACCGACCAGCGAACGCATGAAGAAGGCCGTGACCAGCAAACTGATCATCGCCAGCAACACCACGGCATACCCGATCAGACGTGGCCGCAGTTTATGGGTTTTCTGCCCGGACAGGTTGTGTTCGGTGGTGTAGCTGATCAGGCCGCGCGGGTAATCCATTTTGTCCATGATGCTGTCGCAGGCATCGATGCACGCGGCGCAGCCGATGCACTCGATTTGCAGGCCGTCGCGAATGTCGATGCCGGTCGGGCAGACCTGCACGCACATCGTGCAGTCGATGCAGTCGCCCAGGCCCAGCGCCTTGTAGTCGATGCCTTTCTTGCGCGGGCCACGGCTTTCGCCGCGGCGCGGGTCATAGGAAACGATCAGCGTGTCCTTGTCGAACATCACACTCTGAAAGCGCGCATACGGGCACATGTAGATGCACACCTGCTCACGCAACCAACCCGCGTTGCCGTAAGTGGCGAGGGTGAAGAAACCGACCCAGAAATACGACCAGCCATCGGCCTGGCCGGTAAAGAACTCAATGACCAGTTCGCGGACCGGCGAGAAGTAGCCGACAAAGGTCATGCCGGTGACAAAACCGATCAGCAACCACAGTGCGTGTTTGGCCGCTTTGCGCAAAAACTTGTTGGCGCTCATCGGCGCCTTGTCGAGTTTGATCCGCTGGTTGCGGTCGCCTTCGGTGACCTTTTCACACCACATGAAAATCCACGTCCACACGCTTTGCGGACAGGTGTAACCGCACCAGACCCGCCCGGCATACACGGTGATGAAGAACAGACCGAACGCCGCAATGATCAACAGGCCCGACAGCAGAATGAAATCCTGCGGCCAGAACGTCGCGCCAAAAATGAAGAACTTGCGCTCTGGCAGGTTCCACCAAACGGCTTGATGACCACCCCAGTTCAGCCACACCGTGCCGAAATACAACAGGAACAGCGCTGCACCGCCGAGCATCCGCAGATTGCGGAACAGGCCGGTGAAGGCGCGGGTGTAGATTTTTTCGCGTGAAGCATAAAGGTCGACGCTGTTGTTCGGGTTTTTGCTCGGTGGTGTGACGTCGTGTACCGGAATCTGGTTGCTCATCATTGCATCCCACGGCAGTGGAAAAATGCCCCGGTCGATACGTGCCAACCAAGGTCAAAAAGGGCTGTTGCAGTGGCGCGATGATACGCCTGTCGCTCTGGCTCAAGGGTGCGACCTTTGGTCGCGTTGGGGAAAAAACCTGAATGGTGTAGCGAATGCAGCAAAGCATGACGCAGGTCAATTGACTCGTTGAGTATGGACGGTTTTTGCCTCGCAGCTAGTTGAGTATTCCAGGCCTCGATCGGCCCGCCGCCGCGTGCCTTGAAACCGGCCTGAGGGCATCTGCACGTTTCATTAGGCACGAAACGTTATGTTTGATTGAAAAGTTTGTTGTTCGTTGTGCCGAGTCAATGTCGATCCTGTATGAAACAAGTGTTCTGGTACTTGTTGGTTTGTGTGTCTGAAATATAACTACTTGATTGTTATTGATGAGTACTTTGTACTTTTGGATGTTTTCGAATAAGTTTTGTTGGAGGCGAAGTGGTTCGCCTGTTGGATAATTTAAATGGAGTTTAATGTATGCCTTTCAATAAGTTTGCAAGCGCCGTGCTGGGTCTGTGTTTACTGGCATCGGTTGCCTCGGCTCAGGCCATAACGGGAACACCCAAACACATGGTTTTTGCATCGGATACGCAATACCCATGGACAGACAAGACGGATCGCGGGGACTTCGAAGCTGATTCCGAATTCGAGGCCCGCTCCAAGTGGCTGGTGGAAACGCAGTTGGCGAGCATCGCCGATTTCCGAAATCAGCACGGCTCTCTAGAGCAGGTTCCTTTGATGATCAACGGCGATATAACCGCCTTTGGTCATGGCTGGCAGCGGTCGTTCATGAAAGAGATGTTGAACAAACACTTCAAGGGTGAGTACTTGTACGGTTTGGGTAATCATGACTATGAAAATAATGTTGACGATTGTTTTACCAATAGTTGTGCGGCTGGAAGTATCGTCGAGTTCAAAGAGCATCATGAAGGTCGGGTCGACAGCTTTGATTTGCAAATCACCAGTGGATTCTTGAGCAAGACCTATTCAGGCAGCCTCGCTTACTCGAAGAATATTGGTGAAGTTCATATGGTTCAGCTCAATAACGATCCGTCTTATACGACCCGAATTGCTCACCCGCTGAACCCGACAACCTTTCAAATCAATGACGCGCTGGACTGGCTGGAAACCGATCTCAGAATTGCTCGGGTCCAGGGCTACGCAATCATCATCAATATGCATAAACCGTTCGGCGATAAAGTTTCCCCGGAGCAGAACAAGCGCTTCCTGGACATGATCAGCAAATATCAGGTGACGGCTATTTTTGCCGGCCATTTACATAGGGACGGGGGGGACGCTTACTGGAAGGGAAGCGTGCCAATGTATTTGAGTGGCAGTACCTCTCAGCAGACCTATCTGACCGCCAGCTTCACCGAGGACCGCAAGCAACTGGAAATCTATCTGGTGAAGAACAACCAGTGGCGCGACCGGACGCTGATCGACACCGTTGCGGTGCATTCGATCTTTGCCCAACGCCCATGAAAAGAATCCCGCCAGTGACTTGGCGGGGTATTCATGTATCAGTTATTGGCGGCTATCCACGGGTTGATCAGAGGGGCGCCGCTGAGTTGAAAGTCCGATATGTTGCGAGTCACCAGCGTAAGCCCGTGCACAAGCGCGGTGGCGGCGATCAAGGCGTCGCATTCGCTGCTGCGGTCAGGTACATGCAATCGTGCACACCGGGTGGCGACGATGGTATCGACCGGCAGGATTCTTCCAGAGAACGCTGGCTTGACGTGATGCTCCAGCCAGTTGCGCAACAGATGCCCTTGTGAAAGGTCGCGACGTTCGATACGCAGGACGCCGGTTTCCAGTTCCAGCACCGTGATTGCCGATATATACAGACTTGCCGGGGGGATGCTGTTTGCCCATGTCACTACATGCCGGTCGGCTTGGGTTTTTCGCAACTCTGAAACGACATTGGTATCCAGTAGGAACATCAAGAAAGGTCCACGCTACGAGGAGTGATAACGGCGCGTTCAGGTTCGAACTCGATTTCGGGCGAACTCGGCATCGCCAGAAGCTCGACGATGCTGGTCTGGCTACCGGTCAGTTTATGGTACTCCTCGATGCTCAGCAGTACATGGGCAGGCTTGCCCCGGTCGGTAATGATGACGGGGCCTTGGTGCGCAGCTTTTTTGGCAGCACTGGTGTCCTGATTGAATTCGCGGCTGGAAATGGTAGTGATGGCCATCATGTTCGGCCTCCAGAAGATATTAGGTAGAAACGTTACTACTTTGGGTTTTCCCCAGCAATCGAAAACCTGTTTTGCGGACGATCGGTTTATCGCTGTCATATAGGCACCGGCGAAAGCCCACCCCTCGTCAAGGGGAGGGTTGCTAAGTGTAGGAGAGTATTCTGTGCGACTGGCTGGCCTGTCAGGGCAATCTGCCGCCGCCGAGGCCGTCCAGACCGCCACCGTTACCGGGGCTGCTAAGGGTATTTTGCGATGTTGAGTGTTCGGGTTGTACCAACGGCGTTGCGGCTATTGGCTGATCATCAGGGTGGGGTTGTGGTTGCGTTTGCAGCGTAGGTTCGTCTGTCTTCGACATCTGGCTTCATCCTTGAAGGTTCTCCACGATGTGGCTCATCGCAGTGAAAAAAACCTACAGGCCAGCGCTGCAGCGGTCCATCAACCAAATGTCTCAAAGCGTGAATGCCAGCATGAAAAAGGCCCCGTCAATCGAAACTGACGGGGCCTTTTTTGTATCAAGCGTCGGCCTTATTCGGCGTTCGCCTCCGGTGCTTTTTCACCGTGGGACAGGCTGTAGACATACGCCGCGAGCAGGTGCACCTTGTCGTTGCCTTGCAGTTGCTCCTGCGCCGGCATCTGGCCCTGGCGGCCGTAACGGATGGTCTGCTGCAGTTGCGCGAAGCTTGAGCCGTAGATGAATGCGCCCGGATGGGTCAGGTCAGGCGCGCCCATGGCCGGGGTACCTTTGCCGGCCGGGCCGTGGCAGGCCACGCAGTTGGCCGCGAACAGTTTCTGCCCGTTGGCCGGATCGGCCTTGGTGCCTTCCGGCAGTTTGCGCCCGTCGAGGTTGGTCACGACAAACGCTGCCACGTCGGCCACGCCTTGCTCGCCGATCACTTCCGCCCACGCCGGCATCACCGCGTGGCGACCGCCCATGATGGTGGTCTTGATGGTCTCTGGTTCGCCGCCCCAGCGCCAGTCGGCGTCGGTCAGGTTAGGGAATCCGTAGGCACCCTTGGCGTCGGAACCGTGGCACACCGAGCAGTTGGAGGCGAACAGTCGGCCGCCCATTTTCAGTGCTTGCGGATCCTTGGCGACTTCTTCGATCGGCATCGCCGCGAACTTGGCGAAAATCGGCCCGAAGCGTGCGTCCGAACGGGCCATTTCCTTTTCCCACTCGTGGACGCCGGTCCAGCCGGTCTGGCCGTTGGCGAACGCAGTCTGCTTTTCGTTATCCAGATAGTTGTAACCCGGCAACAGGCCTTTCCAGTTGCCCAGACCCGGATACAGCACCAGATAACCCAAGGCGAAAATGATCGTGCCAACGAACAGCATGAACCACCATTTCGGCAGCGGGTTGTCGTACTCCTCGATCCCGTCGAAGGAGTGGCCGACCGTCTCGTCCGTCTGTTCGCTGCGCTGGCCCTTGCGGGTCGACAGCAACAGCCAGGTCAGGGCGAAGATCGTACCGAGACTGAGGACTGTGACGTACAGACTCCAGAATGTAGTCATTCTTTGTTACTCCTAGAAGCTTGCTCGACGTGCTTGATGGCTTCTGGATCATCCGCAAAAGGCAACAAGGTCGCGTCGTCAAACTCCGACTTGCGCTTGGGGCTGAACACCCACAACGCCAGACCGATGAAGGCCACCATCACGACAACGGTGCCCAGGCCGCGAATCATCCCGATATCCATCAGATTCACCGTTTGCTTTTGATGATGGTGCCCAGGCCTTGCAGATAGGCCACCAGCGCGTCCATTTCGGTTTTGCCCTTCACCGCATCCTGTGCGCCGGCGATGTCTTCGTCGGTGTAAGGGACGCCGAGGGTGCGCAACACTTGCATTTTCTTCGCGGTTTCCTTGCCGTCGAGCTTGTTCTCCACGAGGAAGGGGTACGCCGGCATTTTCGACTCGGGCACCACGTTGCGCGGGTTGTACAAGTGCGCACGTTGCCAGTCATCGGAGTAACGACCGCCGACTCGGGCCAGATCCGGGCCGGTACGTTTGGAACCCCACAGGAACGGGTGGTCCCAGACGCTTTCACCGGCAACCGAGTAGTGGCCATAGCGTTCGGTTTCAGCGCGGAACGGACGGATCATCTGCGAGTGGCAGCCGACACAACCGTTGGCGATGTAGACGTCGCGGCCTTCCAGCTCCAGGGCCGAGCGTGGTTTCATGCCCTCGACCGGCTTGTTGGTGACGTCCTGGAAGAACAGCGGAACGATCTGGGTCAGGCCACCGACGCTGACGGCGATAACCATGAAGAAGGCCAGCAGGCCAATATTCTTCTCGACAGCTTCATGCTTCATCAGTGAGCTCCAACGACGGCAATCTTGGCGGCGGCTTCGGCTTCAACCGGATCCGACGCGCGTACGGTGCGGTACACGTTGTAAGCCATCAGCAGCATGCCGCTGGCAAAGAACGCCCCGCCCAGCGCACGGACGATGAAGCCCGGGTGGCTGGCCTGCAGCGCTTCGACGAACGAGTAGGTGAGGGTGCCGTCATCGTTGATTGCACGCCACATCAGGCCCTGGGTGATGCCGTTGACCCACATCGAAGCGATGTACAGCACGGTGCCAATGGTGGCGAGCCAGAAGTGCGCGTTGATCAGGCCGGTGCTGTGCATCTGCGCACGGCCAAACAGTTTTGGAATCATGTGATAGATCGCGCCGATCGAAATCATGGCGACCCAGCCGAGAGCGCCGGCGTGTACGTGGCCGATGGTCCAGTCGGTGTAGTGCGACAGCGAGTTGACGGTCTTGATCGCCATCATCGGGCCTTCGAAGGTCGACATGCCGTAGAACGCCAGCGATACCACGAGGAAGCGCAGGATCGGGTCGGTGCGCAACTTATGCCAGGCGCCCGAGAGGGTCATCATGCCGTTGATCATGCCGCCCCAGCTTGGCGCCAGGAGAATGATCGACATCGCCATGCCCAGCGACTGCGCCCAGTCCGGCAGGGCGGTGTAGTGCAGGTGGTGCGGGCCGGCCCAGATGTACAGGGTGATCAACGCCCAGAAGTGCACGATCGACAGACGATAGGAATAGATCGGGCGTTCGGCCTGTTTCGGCACGAAGTAGTACATCATCCCGAGGAAACCGGTGGTGAGGAAGAAGCCCACCGCGTTGTGCCCGTACCACCACTGGATCATTGCATCGGTCGCGCCAGAGTAGGCCGAGTACGACTTGAACAGGCTGACCGGCAGCGACATGTGGTTGACGATGTGCAGCATCGCGGTCACGACAATGAACGCGCCGTAGAACCAGTTACCGACATAGATATGCTTGGTCTTGCGCTTGGTGATGGTGCCGAAGAACACCAGACCGTAGGTGACCCAGACAATCGCCAGCAGAATCGCGATCGGCCATTCCAGCTCGGCGTATTCCTTGGTGGTGGTGTAACCCAGCGGCAAGGTAACGATGGCGCCGACGATCACCGCTTGCCAACCCCAGAAGGTGAAGGCCGCGAGGCTGTCGGAAATCAGTCGCGTCTGGCAGGTTCGCTGCACGACATAGTAGGAAGTGGCGAACAGTGCACAACCACCGAAGGCAAAAATCACCAGGTTTGTGTGCAACGGGCGCAAGCGTCCAAAGCTCGTCCACGGCAGACCGAAGTTCAGTTCCGGCCAGACCAGTTGCGAGGCGATGAAGACACCGAGCCCCATGCCAAGGATCCCCCAGACCACCGTCATGATGGCGAACTGGCGGACTACCTTATAGTTATAAGCAGTCGGACTGATTGCTGTGCTCATTCTAAGGTTCCACGGTTTGGGTATTTTTATAGGGATAAAATCGGCCGCAAGTATGTATAAAGCAGGGGGGCATTGCAACGCGCCATGACCTCGGTCAATGCTTTCCAACGCTGATTCTGCGGCCTTTCCATGTGCCGCGTAAGGTCAAAAATGGCCTCTGACAAAATGTCGCGGTGAGTGAAAAAAATGCTGGGTCCGCATCGCCGTCAACGATGCCTGCTCAAAGGTCTGATCGGGTTTCGGAAGGCAATCGGCGTAACAGCCGTTAACTGCCTGCCTTTGCGGCAAATCCACAAGCCGCTTCATCGGACGCATCGCTCGGTGGGCAGTTGAAACCGTCACGCGCCGGTCTGCTTTCGAACAAGCGTAGACCCGAATCAGGCGAACCGAAAGGTGAGGCGGGAAGGGGTGCGACAATGCGTCGCAAGGGGGAAGGAAACTGCCGCGACGGAAAAGTCGCGGCGGTTGTGTACGCAAGAGTTATTTAATTTTGTCTTCAGTTGCAAGTTGAGTTGTATTCAATCTGTGGCTAAGGCTGTACACATAAGCGGCAAGCAACTGCACTTTGTCGTTGCCCAGCAACTCGTTCTGCGCTGGCATGTGTCCTTGGCGACCGTGGCGAATGGTCTGCTCCAATTGCGTCAGGCTGGTGCCGTAAATGAAGCCGGCCGGATGGGTCAGGTTCGGCGCGCCCATCGCCGCAGTACCTTGGCCGGTGGCGCCATGACAGGCGACGCAAGTGGTGCTGAACGCCTGCTGCCCGGCCTGCAGATCCGCCTTGTTGTCGGCGGGTAGCGGCAGGCCGGCCAGTTCGTGGCGCACATAGGCGGCAACGTTTTTCACTCCGGCCTCACCGAGCAGTTCGCCCCAGGCCGGCATCGCCGCCATCCGCCCACCCATGATGGTGGTCTTGATGGTTTCGGCGTCGCCGCCCCAGCGCCAGTCGCTGTCGGCGAGGTTAGGGAAGCCGAACGCGCCCTTGGCATCCGAGCCGTGGCACACCGAGCAGTTGGAGGCAAACAGACGGCCGCCCATTTTCAGCGCCTGCGGGTCCTTGGCCACTTCTTCCAGCGGCATCGCCGCGAACCTGGCGAAGATCGGCCCGAAGCGGGCGTCGGCCTTGTTCATTTCCTTTTCCCATTCATGCACACCGGTCCAGCCATCCTCGTAACCGGGCAGGATGCCTTTCCAGTTACCCAGGCCCGGATACAGAATCAGATAGCCCACAGCAAACACCAGCGTGCCGGCGAACAGCATGAACCACCACTGCGGCAGCGGGTTGTCGTACTCCTCGATGCCGTCGAAGCTGTGGCCCATGGTCTGGTCGACGCTGCCTTTGGTCTCGCCCCGGCGGGTGCCGATCAGCAGCCAGGTCAGGCCGATCAGGCTGCCAATGGTCAGCACGCAGATCCACGTACTCCAGAAGGTGGTCATGGCCGGGTACTCCTTGTTTCAGGGGCTGAAGGTGTTTCGGGTAGTGGTTCGTCGGCGAACGGCAGCAAGCGTGCTTCGGCAAACTCCGGCGTGCGCTTGCGGTTGAACACCCACAAAGTCAGGCCAACGAAGGCGACGAACACCACGACCGTGCCGAGGCCGCGTATCAGGCCAGTGCTCATTTCAATGACCATGGCTCACCTCTTGCTCTTGATCGCAGTGCCGAGCACTTGCAGGTAGGCGACGAGGGCGTCCATTTCGGTTTTGCCCTTGAGGCTGGCGACCGCGCCGCTGATGTCGTCGTCGGTGTACGGCACGCCGAGGGTGCGCATGGTTTTCAGCTTGGTCTCGGTGTGGCTGCTGTCGACCGCTTGGGTGACCAGCCACGGATAAGCCGGCATCTTCGATTCCGGTACGACGTTGCGCGGGTTGTACAAGTGCGCGCGGTGCCAGTCATCCGAGTAGCGCGCGCCGACCCGCGCCAGGTCCGGACCGGTACGTTTGGAGCCCCACAGGAACGGGTGGTCCCAGACGCTTTCACCGGCCACCGAGTAGTGCCCATAGCGTTCGGTTTCGGCGCGGAACGGGCGGATCATCTGCGAGTGGCAGCCGACGCAGCCTTCGCGGATATAGATGTCGCGCCCTTCCAGTTGCAGCGCGGTGTAGGGCTTCATGCCTTCCACCGGTTTGTTGGTGACGTCCTGGAAGAACAGCGGGACGATCTGGGTCAGGCCACCGATGCTTACGGCGAACACCATCAGCAGCATCAACAGGCCGACGTTCTTTTCAATCGTTTCGTGTTTCATGGCGGACTCCTCAGGCCATCTGCGCGGCAGCGACGACGTCGGCAGGCTGCGAGGCCCGCACGGTGCGCCAGGTGTTGTAAGCCATCAGCAACATGCCGCTCAGGAAAATCGCCCCGCCAATCAGCCGCACGACAAAGCCCGGATGGCTGGCCACCAGGGTTTCGACGAAGGAGTAAGTCAGCGTGCCGTCCTCGTTCACCGCACGCCACATCAGGCCTTGGGCGATGCCGTTGACCCACATCGAAGCGATGTACAGCACGGTGCCGATGGTCGCGAGCCAGAAGTGCGCGTTGATCAGACCGATGCTGTGCATCTGCGCTTTGCCGAAGATTTTCGGGATCATGTGGTACAGCGCGCCGATGGAAATCATCGCCACCCAGCCGAGGGCGCCGGCGTGAACGTGGCCGATGGTCCAGTCGGTGTAGTGGGAGAGGGCGTTGACAGTCTTGATCGCCATCATTGGCCCTTCGAAGGTCGACATGCCGTAGAACGCCAGCGACACCACGAGGAAACGCAGGATCGGGTCGCTGCGCAATTTATGCCAGGCGCCCGAGAGGGTCATCATGCCGTTGATCATGCCGCCCCAGCTCGGTGCCAGCAGAATCAGCGACATCACCATGCCCAGCGACTGCGCCCAGTCAGGCAGCGCGGTGTAGTGCAAGTGGTGCGGGCCGGCCCAGATGTACAGAGTGATCAATGCCCAGAAGTGCACGATCGACAGGCGATACGAATACACCGGACGCTCGGCTTGCTTCGGCACGAAGTAATACATCATGCCGAGGAAGCCGGCGGTGAGGAAAAAGCCCACGGCGTTGTGGCCGTACCACCACTGCACCATGGCGTCGGTCGCGCCGGCGTACAGCGAGTAGGACTTGGTGAAACTCACCGGCAATTCAAGGTTGTTGACGATGTGCAGAATCGCCACGGTGATGATGAATGCGCCGAAGAACCAGTTGCCGACATAAATGTGCCTGGTCTTGCGCTGCATGATCGTGCCGAAGAACACGATGGCGTAGGCGACCCAGACGATGGTGATCAAGATGTCAATCGGCCATTCCAGCTCGGCGTATTCCTTGGAACTGGTGTAACCCAGCGGCAGGCTGATCGCCGCCAGCAGGATCACCAGTTGCCAGCCCCAGAAGCAGAACGCGGCGATTTTCGGTGCAAACAGTTGCGTCTGACAGGTGCGTTGCACCGAGTAGAACGAACTGGCGAACAATGCACAGCCACCGAAAGCGAAGATCACCGCGTTGGTGTGCAGCGGGCGCAGGCGACCGAAACTGGTCCAGGGCAAATCGAAGTTGAGTTGCGGCCAGACCAATTGCGCCGCGAGAAAAACCCCGAGGCCCATGCCGACGATGCCCCACACCACCGTCATAATGGCGAATTGGCGGACCACCTTGTAGTTGTAGGCGGTACTGATAGAAGTGTTCATGGTTCCCCATCCACGGTTCAGCCGAAGTGAGCGCGCGCAAACTGCGCGAATCCTTCGCCTGGAGTTATAGGCAGACTAAAAGCGAGGCAAGCATGGACAAACAGCACAAGGCCAGTATTGACGGGGATCAATGGGCGCAGTGTGTGCGTGATCATGGGTGGCTGTGGGACGCCGCTGTGGGTGAGGCTTCGACGACGTTGATCCTGGCGCATGGGGCGGGGGCGCCGATGGACAGCGATTGGATGAACGACATGGCTGGGCGCCTTGCCGGGCTTGGGGTCAACGTGTTGCGGTTTGAGTTTCCTTATATGGCGCAGCGGCGGGTTGACGGTGTGAAGCGGCCGCCTAATCCTGCGGCGAAACTGTTGGAGTGCTGGCGGGAGGTGTTTGCGGTTGTTCGGCGCCAGGTCGCTGGGGTTTTGGCGGTTGGCGGGAAATCAATGGGCGGGCGGATGGCCAGTTTGCTGGCGGATGAGTTGGGTGGGGATGCGTTGGTGTGTCTGGGGTATCCGTTTTATGCGGCGGGGAAACCGGAGAAGCCGCGGGTTGAGCATTTGGCTTCTTTGCAGACTCGGACGCTGATTGTGCAAGGCGAACGGGATGCTCTCGGCAATCGGGACGCTGTCGAGGCTTACGACCTATCGCCAAGTATTGAGGTGTTTTGGTTGGCCTCCGGGGACCATGATTTGAAGCCGCTCAAGGCTTCTGGCTTTGCGCATTCGGATCATTTGGCGAGTGCTGCGCAGAAAGTGGCTGAATTTCTTCGTGACTGAATTTGAGCCGGGCCGAAATTTTGAACCGCATGAAGATCAGCCCCCTTTCCCCCTCGCCCCCTGTATGTACCGGACACATGGTGGACAGGTGTTCGGAGACATGGTGGACACTTTTTAATAGGCACATTGCTCATCATCAAGGAGATGACCTGTGTCCTGGCAAGAGGCATCCACCATGCAACTTCGTACAGAGTTTGTGCATTTAGCTCGGCAAGAAGGAGCGAATGTTCGGCAGCTTTGCCGTCGATTCAATATCAGCCCAAGTACTGCCTACAAATGGCTCAACAGGTTTGAAATATCAGGTGTAGAGGGGTTGCACGATCAGTCCCGTCGACCGAAAACATCACCGAAACGTTGTGCTGATGAGGTTGAGCAGCGGATTCTGACCATGAGTCAGCGATACGAGGCCTGGGGTGCCCGCAAGCTCAAGCGCGTGCTGGAAGATGAAGGCGCTGTGATGCCCTCTGTCAGCACTGTGCATGCGGTTTTGCAGCGTCATTCGCGTGTTGATCCAAAGGCTACCGAGATCAAACCATTTATCCGCTTTGAGCACGAAGCGCCTAACGATCTATGGCAGATCGACTTCAAGGGACATTTCAGTCTGAGCCACGGACGCTGCCATCCATTCACAATACTGGACGACCACTCACGCTTTTCGCTATGCATTGCCGCATGTGCCAATGAACAGCGCCAAACTGTACAAGACCATCTAATCCGGACGTTTCGACGCTACGGCCTGCCGTTGCGCATGACGATGGACAACGGCTCGCCATGGGGCGATCAGACTGGCGTTTATACTGCGCTGGAAGTCTGGCTGATGAGCCAGGGCATTAAGGTCGGTCACTCCCGGCCTTATCATCCTCAGACTCAGGGAAAACTGGAGCGCTTCCACCGCAGCCTGAAAAATGAAGTCCTGCAAGGCCGGTTTTTCACCGATCTCGACGACGCACAACGGGCGTTTGATACCTGGCGCGACATCTACAACCAAAAACGCCCTCATCAGGCGCTGGGCATGGCGGTGCCGGCGGCTCGTTACAGTGGCAGCCCAAGGGAATATCAGGAGCGACCGGCGGAACCGGAGTACAGCGACGCGGATGTGGTCAGGAAGGTACAGGTGGGAGGCGAAATCTTTTGGAGGAATCGGGAATACAAGATTGGAAAGGCTTTTTATGGCAGGTGCATAGCGATCAGGGAGACGACGGAGGACGGCATCCACGATGTCTACTGGAGTAGACATCGTGTCGCTCGAATCGACTTGAACTTGCAGGTCGTGACGGCAGGTAAGAAGATCTAAAACCGTCCACCATGTCTCCGAACATGTGTCCACCATGTCTCCGGTACATACACCCCCTTGGGGGGAGGGTTGGGGTGAGGGGGTTCGCTTTTGATCTTGCTTTTTGGGCGCATATCCGTTGCTGCGGTAACGGCTGCTTAGGGTTCCGCGCTTACGGCGGGTCACCTTTTCCAAACGCCAAAAAGGTAACCCCTAAACGCTAGCTCCTGCGTTCGGCCCTCGCAGGCTCGGGTCCCTTCGCTCCGGGATCGATCCGGGCGCTCAGCTTTCCAACGTCGCCGGTGGATCAAGATCAAAAGCAGGCGAGCTGACACTCGGCCTATTGAGTGGTGAGAAGCGGCTGGCTTTGGATCTGCAGTGGATTTGCCCCTCTCCCCAGCCCTCTCCCCTGGAGAGGGAGCCGATCTGCGTTGGCTTTGAAATTTGTGTACGACTCGGTATTTCAGGTCGGCGTAGGTTTCGCATCCACCACGGTCAGTTCCCTCTCCCTCTGGGAGAGGGCTAGGGTGAGGGACGATTTAACTGACAGGTTAAAAAACTGGAAGCTCTCTCGGTCCGGCATTCCCTGTGCATGAACATGATTTTTGAGCGTGTTTAAAGTACACAGGCCGTTACGCCATAACGGCTACAACTCCTTGCGCCGTTGCCTACGCGTACGCCAGAATCCGCCGGCTTACACGGCTATGGAGCGGGCTATATCGTTTGCCTGTCACTGCAAAACAGTGATCGGGTTTGGTAGCCCGCTTCAAATTGTCGTTGTCGCGACACCGTCGATGCTG
Source organism: Pseudomonas sp. R1-1 (assembly GCF_051132135.1). Lineage (NCBI taxonomy): Bacteria > Pseudomonadati > Pseudomonadota > Gammaproteobacteria > Pseudomonadales > Pseudomonadaceae > Pseudomonas > Pseudomonas sp. R1-1. The sequence continues at coordinate 4,102,026 of NZ_CP071663.1, read as the reverse complement.
TCTCTTTTTTTGAGGTGTGGCTTTGTATGGTGGGCATGCGTGGGGCTCCTCCGTGAGCGCCGGGTTACCCAATTTGACCGGTCTACCAACCCGCGCATGGCCGCCACCCGCCGTTTGGTAGCGAGGGTGATGGCTCCCATTTTCAAATTGGAGCTTTATCTATGTTCAAAATCACACCCAATCCACCCGTCATCGACCAGATCCCCCACGACCCAGCGCTTATCCCGCAAAAGATCAAAGAAGCCACTGATCGCGCCCTCGATTACTACCTCAAACCCGAAGACCTGGCGGCTGCGCCAAGCTCGCCGAAACACCGCCCGGTCTATCTCGTCGATCCGTCACTGGATGACGAAACCCTGCTGGTGGAGGCGAGCGCGTCACTTTCCTACGCTCATGCCATGGCCGGCAACATCGCCCACTCGATAGGCGGCCCGGAGCGTAAACCGCTGCTGGCGCTGCAACAGGTGATCATGCTGAACGAGCTGCTGGTCAATCGCCTGCTGGATAAGCTGAAGTTGCCTCAATAATTTCGCTGACTGTTATGGCCTCATCGCGAGCGGACCCGCTCCTACAAGGGATTGCTGTCGGGCACATAGTCTGTGACGTTCCGCAGTCCAAGGAGTGAGCTGCTCGCGATAGCGATCTGTCAGCCACTGAACGCCTTCTGTTGGCGCCGCAATGGCGCGACTATCTTGGTTGACAGAGATAATCAACTTTCAGGGGAGTCGGTTCGTTTCATTTTGAATGTTCCATTTGGCAATAAACGATATCCGTGTGATTTGAACAGTGCTCTGAACTCGCCGGTGACGTAGCCCGCTTTCCGGTCCAGTCTGAGGGTAAGTTCCGCGTCATCGGCATCGACAATTGTGACTCCCTCGAATCCCGGTGGAGCCGGTACTGAATGAAGATGACCGAAATGCAGACCTTGGCCGTCATTCAATTTATAGGTGTACTCCATCAAGTCTTCGTCGAGGTAAGGAACGCTTATCAGAAACGCAAAAAAATTTCCGTCCACCGGCTTCCCGGTCGAACCGGCAATGACCCAACTTTTTTCACCGGTTGGCGGAAAGACGCTGTAGTAAAACGAGCAGTCTTGAGCGTTGATGGGCTCTTTCCCGTAATTCCAATGAAAGTCATCGGAGGTACGCTTAATACTTCCTTCCTTCGGAAGGAAAATAGTCTTTATGCTCATGATGAAATCCTTCTCCGTATTTGACCAAACGCAGGTAAAGCACCGGACCCATTAGCGGGGTTTTATCTGGGGTCGTCTACTGTAAAACCTGACAGCTAGACAGCGTCATCCAAATGTGAATGCGTGGGCAGGTATTCTGTGATCCAACAAAAAAACCGGAAGCTCACGCCGTCCGGGTTTTTTAATTCCAGCCTTGATCAGCGATTAAATCGCTCATCAACGAATACTGCGTGTTGGCCGTCTTCGTCAGCTCTTCGCTCAGCGCCTGGTTATGCGCCTGTTCCGAGGTCTGGTTCGCCAGTAACGAGATGTCGCTGATGTTGCCGCTGATCTCTGCTGCCACGGCACCTTGCTCTTCGGTCGCGGCGGCGATCTGGGTGGTCATGTCGGTGATGTTGGCCACTGCTTCGCTGATGCCGACCAGTGCCTGATCCGCTTCCAGTACCCGTGCCACACCTTCTTCGGCCGGGCGATGCCCGGCTTCCATGGTTTGCACGGCGCTGGAGGCGGTCTGTTGCAGCTTGGCGATCAGCGTGAATCTGGCCGGTGGATTCGCTTGTGCGTTGCGCCAGTTGGCGCACTTCTTCAGCGACGACGTTACAGCGGGTAGTAAAAAGCCCTGAGCTTTCGCTTTCCGGGCTTTTGAAACTAAAAGATTGTTGCCTTTGGCAAATTCTAAAGTGATTGGGGCTATGGAAAGTTACGATGTTCTTAACCTGTGGCGATCACGCCGTCTGAGCTGTAAATCTCGCTTGCTTTCGGCCTTGGCCGATATGGCTGGCATCTAGGCCTACCTTGTAATAGGTAGCCTGCCAGTGATCACAAATTTATTGAACACTTTTTGCCCAGCACGCGCGGCTTGCCGAACATCAAGGAATGTCACTACATCGCGAACTTGCTGTGTTGCGGGTTTTTGGGTGGAGGTTGTATTCATGCTGGCCGGTCCGATAGCACTCATCGCGGGCGGGGAACACGCTGAGCGGCTAAGTGCCCTGAGGGTAATGTTCGCTCAGCTCTATTGCCACGCCGTATTTCTTTTTCAAACCAGCATCATGAGTGACAATTATTAAGCAAGGTATGTTGGCGGCAAGCCAATCAATGATTTTGTGAGCGGTTATCTCGTCAAGTGAAGAGGTCGGCTCGTCTAGTATTAACGTACGGTTATCTCTTAGAATCGCTCGGCCAATGGCAATTCGTTGTTTTTCTCCCCCGCTGAGTTCGCTGTTCGCGGCGCCTATCACGGTATTCAATAATTTTTCTGTTTCAGAGTCGTCTTTTGAAAATCCCAGAAGTTCAATAACCCATCTTAGCTTTTGCGAGGAGACAGTTTTTGCTCCATAAAGCAGGTTGTCTTTAAAGGTGCCAGCTATGAGTATAGGTTGCTGTGGTGCAACGGAAACCTCAGAGAGTATGAATTCGCTCATGGCCTCGTTTATCAAGTGTCCTCTATAATGTATCGCTCCAGTGTAGTTTTCTTCGAGACCTAAAAGCGTATTGATGAGTGTTGTTTTTCCTGCGCCAGAACTGCCTGATATAATATTTACACCTTGTTTGAATTGATAGTTGATTCTGGAAAATATAACGTTATTTTCCTTGGTAAGTGATAGGTCTCTAAGAACAAAGCCTTGTTCGGTGTGAGAGGTGTTCGGGTAATGCGAGATATAGGTTTCTTCTTCGATATATTTAACGCCGTCAGCCAGGGAGACGAGGTGTCCCTGAAGATTTATCAATGTTCCAGACATTAAATGTAATTGCATCGTGAACATTGTAATGTAGCCGGTGATCATGATGAAATCACCTGGGGTAAATGTTGAATTATAATTAATTCCTGCCAAGGTCAGAAAAAAAGCCAAAGCGACTCCAATTGCTAATCCTTGGGCGGCGATGCGAATGCCCATATGAAGATTGGCTTTTCTGATTGTCTTGACATAGTTGTCAAAAAAGTTTTTTCCTGCATGACGCTCCTTAAGTTGGGTACTATTGAGCCTTATGTCGTAAGTGCGGCCAAGTCTTTCGACTGTATAGCTGGATAGTTTGGCGTCTGCCTCATATAATTCTCGATGAATGCTGGAGCTTGACTTGGCGACGTAAATCGATATGCATATAAGTATTAAGGAGGAGAGGAGGAACAAGAATGCGTAGGCGGGGCCCATGATCGCGTACAGCACACTTATGGCGATGATAATTTCGACGATGATAGGAGTAATTGTCCAGAATACGCCTATGGTTATCATGCTGAAACTGCTGGCGGATCTGTTTATGTCGGCTACAATAAATCCTGGGTCCAGGTTTTTTTGTTTTTTATATGGATATTGAAAAATCCTGTTAATGATTGATTCGTAGATTGTAGTGTCGCATTTTGCAAGTATCCAGGCTGATAATATTCCACGTATATTCGAAAGAACCTGCGAAAGAGTCCATATGATCGAATAAGATGCTGCAAAAAACAGAAACCGGGTTTGCGTGCTATTTGATTCATGAATGGAGTTGGCAGCATTTCTCAATATAACCGGAAGAAGGGAGTTTAGGGCACTGCAGAGGAGAAATATGGCTGATATTCCGATAAAGCTGGCTGTGAACCAGCGATAGTTTTTTGATATGATTTTAAAAATCTTCATGTATTGGTGGAGCCAGTTCATTTTTGAGCAGCCTTATATTGTTAGTATTTTAGGGAGCTTGCGTGATAGGTGTGGATCATCGGTAATGACTTTTCCATTTATTTCAACCCAGGCGTGCGAAAGGAAATCATATAACTGAACGCCAATAAAGAAGTCACAGTCTTTATTGTTTCTCATGGCGTGTTTGAAAAGGCAGACAGAAGATTCGAGGCACTTGACCTTAAATGGCAATACAAGTGAAGCGATACGAATCCCTTGCGCATAGCTTTCAATACTTTCATGCCACGCTGATAAAGGGCTTCCTGATAGAGCTTTTTTTGAGGCTCTCATGCTAGCCAGGCAGGTTTCCAGGCCACCGAATGCGATTGTTAGCTTTAAATGCAGGAGATCCAGGCATGCCCGCATTGTCGGTAGCAATTTAAAGGGTTGACGAGGGTTTTGCCTTTTTATTCCCCACGTATAGTTATCAATACCTTCATAGTCATCATTCGCTTTTGTTAAAGGGGTAGCGTTGTCAATAGTATCGGTGATGATGTTTAGAGAGGTGAGTTCGTGTCGAATCTCGTTGTATTCAGTGCAGTCCTTGTCGCCGTTAGTCAGTGTCGTGGTTTGTGATTCGTTAAAAATCAAGTAGGTGTCGCGCTTTTCATCAAGCACAACAAGTTGATTGTCTATCAAGATGGCGTGTGCGTGGGGCTGAAAAGTAAAATCCATTTTGCCTTTTCTCTTTTAAAGGTTTTTAATTAATGAAGTGCATATGATGTTCAGCAGATTTTTTTCGACGCCTCCAAATCCCATTGCTGAGCGATTTATAGAGTTTTCTATGTTGGGCATGTTAATTATATTTTCTTGGTTCATCCAATTGCTGCGAAGCTTGCTTATGATGTCTTTTTGATGAAATGTTAATGCTTTTTGATAGGCGCCTGTTATATGCCCCTTGTCACGTCGAAGTAGTATGTCTGGATGTTTTTTTCTGAAGGCTCGCTTTAATGGTAGTCTGGTTTCACTTTCATCGAACATGCTGTATGGGTCTTGTGTAAGTGCATATTCAATGATTTTCTGGCTTGTGAATGGAAAAATTATGTTGCCGGACTTGTTAAGGGTCGAACTCATCGAATTCTGGAAAACGGCCTGTGCTATAGCTTGTACATGTTCCTCGGCTAGACTCTTGGATTTTTCAGCACCCCTTCGCGGCAAAAACTTCGTGTTGAAAAAATAACTTAACTGATCAGTCTCGTTATTTTGTAGTCGCCTGTTTTGAGTAAGGGTTTGGTAGAAGTTCGACCCTGTCAGTCTGGAGATTGTTGCAGCTATATTTAAACCCTTGAAAAATCTCTTTTTACTAATTGGATGTTGGAATGCAGCGGAGGGGACGGGGTCTAAAAACAAATGATCACCTCCATGCCCATCCAATACAATGAATTCGTCTCCTAGTTGGGAGAGGATAAAGTCTCTTTCTTTCTTGAATACTTGCTCTGAAGCCATGCTGGAGTTGATATGGAAATAATCAGTCGGACTCACTTCCTGGAAGAAGTCTTCTGGTTCGAGCTTGAACAATATGTGGTTTACTTGAAGTGTTTTGCATAAAGCGGTGGCTGTGTTTTTATCGTTGTTTGCACTACATTTTTCGTCGAACCAAGTGATGGCGGTAACGTGATCTTTCCCAGCGACTTCGATCGCTGCAAGTAGTAAACACGTTGAATCGACGCCTCCCGAGAAACGCACGACAAGCTTTTCATGTTTGTTTTTAATATGTTCTTTGGCGATGTAATCAATTATCAATTCAAAAGGGTCTTTATTTGCGACTAGATGTTGGTCTTGAAGGCGGGTGAGGTTGGTCTCAATGGTGCTGGTCTTTGATATGGTATCGTATGTGTAGGTATGGGAGGGTGGGAGCATTATGAACCCTGGCCAATAGGTCGGCATTAAGACAGGTTCGTCTCGGGTAAGTTGGTGAATTATTTGATACCTGTCCGGTTCTTTTTTGAATATTGATTGCTCGAAATTATCGCTCACAATTCTGCCGATACTATTGTCGATTATCATCAACTTGCAGGATGATAAGGGATTCACGTGCACTATTTTTTCTGCGGTGGGGTATTGTGGTGCTGAATTAGGGTTATGCGCTTGATAGCGCTTTCCTTCGTTGTTCATGGCCACTCCTTGGCTTTATGTGAGGTGGACGGATTATTCAGCGCCCGTAGGGGCGCTCAATAATGACGTTTGGGAGTTACCTCGGGCTTGGAATTCTAGGGCCGCCGCAATCTGGCCGAAAAATGAAGTATTTGCCTTCCAGGACGCAGCCTCCACCGTAGCCATTTATCGTTGGGGTCGCTTTGAACATCAAAGGGCGGCTTGTTTTATCGAGAGTGACGTACTTGTTTCTTTTTAACATGATCCAATCCTCTTCTAAGTTAAATGCCTGAATAAGCTGTGGATGATTGTTGAGAATTACGTGTTGAGTAACGGGGGTAGATATAAGAAACATTCTTTTGAATAGGCATTCCTTTAAAGAAACCTATTCTGCAAATCGTTTTGCGGATTTATGGAACAAGGTCACGATAGAGCCCATGCGCCAGGCGTACAAGCCAGCGGATTCTGTCGTTGATGTAGGTAATGGCGAGAGGGTCTGTAGGCTTCAGGTGGTGATGCGATGCGTGTTTTAAACGTATTTTGGGTGGATCTTAAACGCCTAGCGCGAAGTGACTTGATCGTCGAGATTCCTGCATGACCAGCGCCTGTTGCGAAAGCGGTCTGCCCTTTCATACAGGCAACAAAAAACCCGGAAGCTCACGCCGTCCGGGTTCTTCATTCCAGCCTTGCGATCAGCGGTTAAACCGCTCCACCAACGAGTACTGCGTATTCGCCGTCTTGGTCAGCTCTTCGCTCAGCAACGCCGAGTTATGCGCCTGTTCCGAGGTCTGGTCCGCCAGTTCCGAAATGTTGCTGATGTTGCGGCTGATTTCTTCAGCCACGGCACTTTGCTCTTCGGTCGCGGCGGCGATCTGGGTAGTCATGTCGGTGATGTTGGCCACTGCTTCGCTGATGCCGACCAGTGCCTGATCCGCTTCCAGCACCCGCGCCACGCCTTCTTCGGCCTGGCGGTGCCCGGCTTCCATGGTTTGCACGGCGCTGGAGGCGGTCTGCTGCAGCTTGGCGATCAGCGCATGAATCTGGCCGGTCGATTCGCTGGTGCGCTGCGCCAGTTGACGTACTTCGTCAGCCACCACGGCGAAGCCGCGACCCATCTCGCCGGCACGCGCCGCTTCGATCGCGGCGTTGAGGGCGAGCAGGTTGGTCTGGTCGGCGATGCCTTTGATCACGTCGACCACGCCGCCGATTTCGTCGCTGTCCTTGGCCAGTTGCGTCACGGTCAGGCCGGTTTCGCCGACGACCACCGACAGGCGCTGGATGGCTTCGCGGGTTTCGCCGGCGATGTCGCGGCCGCGGCCGGTGAGGCGGTTGGCTTCCTGGGTGGCGTCAGCGGTGCGTTGTACGTGGCTGGCGACTTCCTGGGTGGTGGCGGCCATCTGGTTGACGGCGGTGGCGACCTGTTCGGTTTCCACGCGCTGGCGTTCCAGGCCGGTCGAGCTGTTGTGCGCCAGGGCGTCGGACTGCTTGGCCTGATCGGTCAGGTGTTCGGCGGTGTCCTGCAGGCGGGTCAGGCAGGTTTTCAGGCGCGCTTCCTGGCTGAGGATCGACATCTCCAGACGCGCCTGTGCGCCACGGCTGTCGGTGTACATCTGCGCGATCAGCGGGTCGGAAGTGGTCTGTTCGGCCAGGCGCAGCAAGCGCTTGAGCCCGCGTTGCTGCCATTGCAGGCCCATCAGGCCCAGTGGCACCGACAGCGCGGCGGCGAGGGCGAAGCCCCACTGCGAGGTCAGGGTCGCGCCGATCATGAAGCTCAACTGGCTGACCAGAATGAACGGCAGCCAGTCCTGCAGGATCGGCAGCCATTTGTCCGTTGAAGGAATCGCCGACTTGCCCTGGTTGATGCGTTGGTAGAGCGCTTCGGCACGGCGGATCTGTTCGGCGGTGGGCTTGACGCGCACCGACTCGTAACCGATCACCTGGCTGCCATCAAACACCGGTGTGACGTAGGCGTTAACCCAATAGTGGTCACCGGATTTGCAGCGATTCTTGACAATGCCCATCCATGGCAAGCCTTGTTTCAGTGTGCCCCACATGTGCGAGAACACCGCCGACGGTACGTCAGGGTGACGGACCAGATTGTGCGGTGCACGGATCAGCTCCTCACGCGAAAACCCGCTGATTTCGACGAAAGCGTCGTTGCAGTAGGTGATCACGCCCTTGGCGTCGGTTGTGGAAATCAACCGTTGCTGTGCCGGAAAAGTCCGTTCGCGTTGTGTGATGGGCTGGTTATTACGCATGTTGTTCAATCCGCAAGGCTTTGAAAGGTTGTCGGCGCTGACAGGTTTTTATTGAAGTTTTTTTTCAGATTTAAGTACGGCGTCGCAAAACGGTGCTTGCGTCAATTGGCCAGCATCGGATACGCAATGACGATCCGCGGCTGGTTTTCTCGAAGGATTTTTACACGGGGCGGGGCGAGTGCATGAAGATGCGGCGATAACCGGGCACAGCCCCCAATCACGATCAACCGCGGTCCCCTGTAGGAGTGAGCCTGCTCGCGATGGCGGTATGTCAGCCACATTTAAATTGACTGACACACCGCCATCGCGAGCAGGCTCACTCCTACAGGGAATGGTGTTGGGCTGAAGGATCAGCGCAGGTTGAGCTTGGCCGCTGCGCGCTCGGTAATCTCTGTGCGCAACTTCAACGAAGGAGCAGCGCGCAGGCGGGCTTCATCGACGATCGCACTCGACGCGCTTTCGGGGCTGCCGGAGTTGAACGGCGGTGCCGGCGCATATTCCAGCTGCAACTGCACCAGTTGCGCCGTGTCCGCATCCACCAGTTCCGCCGCTAGCACCAAGGCAAAATCGATCCCCGCAGTGATTCCGCCACCGGTAAACAGATTGCCGTTCACCGCAATCGCGCCCAGTGTCGGCAGCAGGTCGTGATACGCCCAATGCGTGGTCGCGCGTTTGCCTTGCAGCAGGCCTGCCGCGCCGAGCACCAGCGAACCGGTGCAAACGGAGGTCACGTAACGTGCCTGCGCTGCCTGGCGTTTGATGAAATTCAAGGTTTGCTCATCTTCCATCAACGGCCCGACGCCGCCACCGCCGGGCACGCAGATCACGTCCAGATCCGGGCAATCCTCGAACGTAGTGGTCGGTTTCAGCAGCAGGCCGGTGCTGGCGGTGACCGGCATCAAATCCTTCCAGATCAGATGCACCTGCACCCCCGGCAGGGAGGCGAGTACGTCGTAAGGGCCGGTCAGGTCGAGTTGCTGAACCTGTGGAAACAACAGAAAACCGATCTGCAAAGTCATCGTGCTTACTCTCATGAAAAGGGCTGGACGGCTTCATTGTAGGCGCGTAGGTTCTGGCGCATACGCCAATTACCCCACGAATTACGCCAAAATGCCCAAAGCCATTCACGTCCTCGCTTTTGCCAACATGCAGATCCTCGACGTCACCGGGCCGTTGCAGGTGTTCGCCTCGGCGAACGATCTAGCTCGCCAGCGCGGAATGCCGGTGCCCTATGCGCCAACGGTGATTGCCAGCGGCGGCGGGGCGGTGATGTCGTCGGCGGGTTTGGCGGTGTTGGCCGAACCCTTGCCGAGCGAGCCCAGCGATACCATGATCATCGCCGGTGGTTGGGGCATTTATCCGGCTGCTGAGGATCTGCAACTGGTCGATTGGGTGCGCCAGCACGGTAATCAATGCCGGCGCGTGGCTTCGGTGTGTACCGGTGCCTTTCTCCTCGCCGCCAGCGGCTGGCTCGACGGTCGCCGCGTGGTAACCCACTGGACGCGCTGCGAGCAACTGGCGCAGCAGCACCCGAATCTGCGCGTCGAAGCCAACCCGATCTTCATCAATGACGGCCCCGTCTGGACCTCGGCGGGGGTCACCGCCGGCATCGATCTGGCCTTGGCGATGGTCGAGGAAGACCTTGGCCGAGATATCGCCCTCGACGTCGCACGGCATCTGGTGGTGTTTCTCAAGCGTCCCGGCGGGCAATCGCAATTCAGCGTGACGCTGTCGTTGCAGAATCAGGGCAACCGCTTTGATGAGTTGCACGCATGGATCGCCGAGAACCTCACCTGCGACCTCGGCATTGCGACCCTCGCCGAACAGGCCGGCATGAGCGAACGCAGCTTCGTGCGCCACTACCGCGCCGACACCGGCCAGACCCCGGCTCGCGCCATCGAACTGATCCGCGTCGAAACCGCGCGCCGGCTGCTCAGCGACATTGGCTTGCCGGTGAAACGCATCGCCGCCCATTGCGGATTTGGCAGTGAAGAAACGTTGCGCCGTAGTTTTCTGCGCGCCATTGGCGTCACGCCGCAGGCTTATCGCGAGCGGTTTTCGCTCAGCGCTGCAGCAGATCCAGCAACGCCTTGAGGATTTGCTGCGGCGCTTCCTCGGGGATGTTGTGGCCGACCCCGGCCAAAATCCGCCGCTCATAAAAGCCGCTGAAATGTTCGGCATCTTCATCAATAACCGCAGGCGGGCCGACGCCATCGTCGGCACCGCACAGTGAAACGGTCGGAACGCTGATCACCGGTCGTTTCGCAAGCGCCTCTTCCATCCACTCCAGTGCCGGGTCGCCCGAAGCATAGCCGAAGCGATGCCGGTAGGAATGAATCACCACTTCGATGAAATCAGGATTATCAAAAGCCGTAGCGGTCAGCGGATAGCGCTCCTCCCTTCGCGACCACGTCGGCGACCACAGCCGCCAGAGCAAGTGGCACAACTGCCGACGGTTTTGCCTCAGCCCCTCGGCGCCACGCGGTGTGTGGAAGTAGTACTGATACCAGAGCCGATGTTCGTCTTCGGGATCCAGCGGCTGGTTCGAGTGGGCGATGTCCTGCACGAGGTAGCCATCGCCGCTGACCAGCCCGCGCACGCGTGCGGGAAAAAGTGCCGCGACGATGCACGCCGCCCGACCGCCCCAGTCATAGCCGCCAAGCGTTGCCTGATCGATGCCCAGCGCGTCCATCAGATCAAGCAGATCCTGCGCGATCGCGGCTTGCTGGCCAGAACGCAGCGTTTGCGCACTGTTGAAGCGGGTCGGCCCATAGCCGCGCAAGTACGGCACGATGACGCGGTAGCCTTGAGCGGCAAGCGCCGGGGCGACTTCGTCGAAGGCGCGCGGCGAATACGGAAAGCCGTGGAGCAGAATCACCGGGTCGCCGTTTTCCGGGCCATGCTGTTCGTAGGCGATGGTCAGGGTTGAGGTCAGCACGGTCTCGATCATGATTAACCACTCCGTTTGAATCGCATTCAAAAACTCTGGACTCGCGATCAGACAGCCCGGCTCAACTCAACCGACGAGACGCCAGGCACTAAGCCTCGACTTCCGCCACCTGATTGAAATACTTCGCCCGCTCCGGGGTAAACGTCACCTTCATTTTCGTCCGTGTGCACGTCAGCGAACGCTCCTCGGCCAGATCAATGTCCAGATCCTCGCCGCGCAGCCCTTGCCACTGCGCCAGGTATTTCAGCGAGCCGTATTTTTCGTTTTTCTTCAGGCTACGACTGACGCCACCTTTCCAGCCGAGGACCGGCAGTTCGCCGGCCGCGCAGCGTTGAGCCAGATCGGGAAACCGGGCGGCGCGCTGGCGGCCGACTTCCCAGCATTTGATCAGGCCCTGGTCGGTGTCTTCCCAGAGCTGGCGGCGGGTCAGGCCCGTGCGAAGAGGGGAGTCGATGCTGCGCTGGATGTGTCGAGGCATTCTGCTTCCTTGAATTCGGGTTTTGTTGGACAGCTCCGCTGTGCCCGTTGCGCTGGATGTTAGGGGCGGATGTTTCGGCTGGCAACAAGGTATTTCGTGGTGTAAGTGCAAGTTACCGAGGCAGCGTTGCCGGCGATTTGTGAGTTTTCCTGCGTCGTGGTTTTACACAAACTGTCGACACAAGTAACCGCTGCGGGAGGCAGCGGTTACTTGTGGCTTTTGCAGGCGTTGATGGAGTGTAGGACGGACTTCGGCAAAACGCGTTTAACCTGCGATTTGTCTGACGGACTCTGGCGAATAATCGACTGGTTACGGCTGCCAGCTGCTCTTTTCTCCGCTCAATTTGCGATCGAGAAAGCTCGCCGCGCTGATCAACGCCAGGTGCGTCAGCGCTTGCGGCGTGTTGCCCAAATGCCGGCCGTGGCTGTCGAACTCTTCGGCGTACAGGCCCAGCGGGTTGGCGTAACGCAACAGTTGCTCGAACTCCAGATGGGCTTTTTCCACCTGTCCGGCGCGGGCCAGGCATTCGACGTACCAGAACGAGCACGCCGCGAAGGCGCCTTCGGTGCCGGTCAAGCCATCGATGTTGTTGTCGTCGTTGCGATAGCGATAAACCATGCCGTCGCGCACCAGGCTTTTCTCGATCGCTGTGAGGGTCGACAACCAGCGCGGGTCCTTGGCGCTGACAAAGCGCACCAGCGGCATCAGCAGCATCGAGCCGTCCAGGGCGGTGCTGCCCTTGTACTGCACGAAATGCCCGCGCTCTTCGTCCCAGAAGTTGTCCCAGATATCGGCGTAGATCGCCTGCCGGGTCTGATCCCATTGGGTGAAAGGCGCGGGCAGCGAGCGTTTCGACGCCAGACGAATAGCCCGATCCAGCGCGACCCAGCACATCAGCCGCGAGTGCAGAAAGTGGTGCTGCTCACCGCGCATTTCCCAAATGCCGACGTCTTTGGTCTGCCAGGTTTCACACACCTGACCGACCACTTCGCACACGTGTTTCCAGCCTTCGTGGGAAATCGCATCGCCGTATTTGTTGACCAGATACACGGCGTCCATCAGCTCACCGAAAATATCCAGCTGGATCTGGTCGTACGCCTGATTGCCGATGCGCACCGGTTGCGCGCCACCGTGTCCGGACAGGTGCGAGAGTTCGGTCTCGGGCAATTCCTGCTGGCCGTCAATGGCGTACAGAATGTTCAGCTTCATCGGTTTGCCGCAGCAATCGCTGACGCGCCCGCGCAGCCATTGCATGTAGTGGTTGGCCTCGTCGACGAAACCCAGGCGCATGAATGCGTACACGGTGAACGAGGCGTCGCGAATCCAAGTATAACGATAGTCCCAGTTGCGTTCGCCGCCGCGTGATTCCGGCAAGCCAAAAGTCGCGGCGGCGAGGATCGCGCCGTGGCGACGGGACGTCAGCAGCTTGAGCGCGAGGGCCGAGCGGTTGACCATTTCACGCCAGCGCCCGCGGTAGTTGGACTGGCCGATCCAGCCGCGCCAGAACTGCAAGGTGCGTTGCAGGCACAACTGCGCTGCGCCCTCCTGAAAGCGTGGATCGTCTTCGGCGCCGAGGATGAATTCGGCGCTTTGCTCGTGGCTCAGGGTGAAGGTGGCGACGGCCGCTTCAGTGTCGATGCTCAGTGGCTGATCGGCGGCCAGGCGCAGTGAGGGCTGGCCCTCGGCGCTGAACACCACGGTTTGTCCGTCCATATGCGCGCGGGTGTCGGCGCGGGCATAGTCGTGGCGCACGGCGCAGCGCATATGAAACGTCGCCTCACCGCTGACCACCCGCACCCGGCGCAGCAACACGGACAAGTCGTCCGGGTTGTCGGCCACCGGCAGCAGATCGGTGATTTCCACCACGGCGTGTTCGCTTAGCCAGCGGGTTTGCAGGACGTTGGTGTCGGGCAGGTAAATCTGCTCACGGCGCGCATCGGGCAGGTCCGGCGCGAGCTGGAAAATCCCCGCGTCGGGGGTGTCCAGCAATGCACAGAAAATCGATGGGCTGTCAAACTCCGGCCAGCAGAAAAAATCCACGCTGCCGCGATCGTTGATCAGCGCCGCGCTGCGCATGTCGCCGATGATGCCGTGGGCATCGATGGCGCTTTGTCGTTCCGGAATAGGCTCAGCCATTGCCGCGAAACTCCGGATAAAGACTCATGCCGCCGTCGATGAACAGGGTGGTGCCGACGATGTAGTCGGAGGCATCCGAGGCGAGAAACACCACGGCATTGGCGACATCTTCGACATCGCCAATTCGGCCGTAGGGAATCAGTTCGAGGAGTTTTTCTGCAGCGTCGTCGGCGGTGGCTTTGGCGTTGATCGCCGTGCGAATCGCCCCCGGCGCAATGCCGTTGATGCGAATGCGCTGATGGCTGACTTCTTGTGCAAGGGTCTGCATCAACTGGTCGACGCCACCCTTGGAGGCGGCGTAGTTGACGTGCCCGGCCCAGGGAATGCGCTGATGCACCGAACTCATGTGGATGATCTTGCCGGCGGCGCGCGACACGCCTTGGCGAATGCCCTGGCGATTGAAAATCCGCAGGGCGGCGCGGGCGCAGAGGAACTGGCCGGTGAGGTTGACCCCGATCACTTTGTTCCAGTCATCGAGCGTCAAGTCCACCGCCGGCGCATCCTTTTGCAGCCCGGAATTGGCCAGCAGAATGTCCAGCGCACCGAAGGCGTCGAGGGTTTCGCTGAACAGCCGTTCGACCTCGTCCTCCTTCGACACATCGGCGCCGATGGCCAGCGCCCGGCCGCCGTCGGCAATGATCTGCCGGGCCAGTTCTTCTGCAGGTTCGGCGTTGCTGTTGTAGTTGATGACCACCGCGGCGCCGGCTGCGGCGAGGGCTTTGGCACAGGCGTGGCCGATGCCGGAGCTGGCGCCGGTGACGATCGCGACTTGTCGGGCGAGGGAAATCTGCATGGAAAGTTGCGCCTTGAGTGAGGGCTTACCTAGCTGACTGGTGGTGTGGCGCCAGAGTTCATTTGGCGCAAAGGTCGAGGTGGTTTTGCTGGCGTCTTCGCGAGCAGGCTTGCTCCCACAGGGTTGGTGTACACCGCAAGTCCAAGGTGAGAGCGGCCTTTCACATTCCACCAACAATTGCGCGCTTCCCCCCTGCCGCGAGCCTATGGCAACGTGTCGGCCCTTGATGAGGCTGCAACCGATGGCAAACCCTTACCGCGAATTGTTCAATGCTCCCGGCGCGCGAAATTTTGTGCTGGCCGGAATGATCGCGCGCATGCCGATCTCCATGACCGGTATCGGCGTGATCACCATGCTTTCGCAACTCAAGGGCGGCTATGCGCTGGCTGGCGGCGTGGCGGCGACGTTTGCCCTGGCCACGGCGTTTTGCGCACCGCAGGTGTCGCGGCTGGTTGATCGTTTCGGTCAGGGGCGGATTCTGCCGTTGTCGGCGCTGATCGGTGGTGGGGCGCTGTTGCTGTTGCTGCTGTGTACGCGGTTGCAGGCGCCGAGCTGGACGTTGTTCGTGTTTGCCGCACTGGCCGGCTGCATGCCGAGCATGTCGGCGATGGTGCGGGCGCGCTGGACCGAAATCTATCGCGGTCAGCCGCAATTGCAGACCGCCTATGCGCTGGAGTCGGTGCTCGATGAGGTGTGTTTTATCGTCGGTCCGCCGTTGTCGGTGGGCTTGTGCGTGGCGGTGTTTCCCGAAGCCGGGCCGCTGGCAGCGTTGCTGGCCCTGGCAATCGGCGTGACCGCATTCGTCGCCCAGCGCAGCACCGAGCCGCCGGTACATCCGCATGGGTCTGACCATCACGGCTCGATCATCGCCTCGACTGACGTGCAACTGCTGCTGGCGCTGATGATCGCCATGGGCGTTATCGTCGGCGTGGTCGATGTGGTCAGCGTCGCGTTCGCGCAACACCAGGGGCAACCGGCGGCGGCGAGCATCGTGTTGTCGGTGTATGCGATCGGCTCGTGTCTGGCGGGGATCGCCTTCGGCGCGATGCGTTCGAAACTGCCATTGCCGCGTTTGTTTTTGTACGGCGGGGTGGCGACGGCGGTGACGACTCTGCCGCTGTTGCTGGCGAGCAATATTGTCAGCTTGTCGGTGGCAATGTTCGTTGCCGGGTTGTTCTTTTCGCCGACACTGATCGTGGCGATGGCCCTGATCGAGCGCATCGTGCCGCCGGCCAAATTGACCGAAGGCCTGACCTGGCTGGTCACCGGCTTGAGTATCGGTGTAGCGATCGGCGCGGCGGGCTCCGGCGCGTTGGTCGATGCGTTTGGTGCGCGCAGCGGTTTCTGGCTGGCGATTGCCGCGGGGGCGGTGGTGCTCGGCGCTGCGGTGCAGAGTTTCCGCCATTTGAAATAGATCAGCTTCTGTAGGAGTGAGCCTGCTCGCGATAGCGGTGTGTCAGTCAATATGATTTTGAATGATGGACCGCTATCGCGAGCAGGCTCACTCCTACAGGGGGCTTGTTACCAGCCCCGGCCCGAATTGACCCAGAAATTCACCGACAGCGAGGTCGACACCGACTCCACCTGATGGAACCAGCCCTCCGGCAGAAACAGCAGATCCCCGGCCTCCAGCGTCACCCGCAAAAACGGCACGTCGCGCGCGGCGGGGAAGCGCTGGTAATCCGGCGCATCGGGATTGAAATCACACCCATCCAGTCCGCCTTTCGGTGCCGTCGACCACGTGCCCAGCGCTTGGCGATGATGCGGCGCAGCGAGGGTGAAGGTCTTTTGCCCCCAGACCTGCGCGAACAGATTATCGGTGTCGTCACGGTGCAGCGGGGTCAGCGTGCCTTTGGGGCCGATCCAGATGCGTGGCGGGATGAACTGCGCGGCATCGAAGTAGGGCGGGTACTTGATCTGCTGCAGCAGTTGCGCCGGCAGAATGTTGTTGCCCATGTAGGCGGGTGGCTCGCCATCTGCACGTTTCACTGCCGGTTGGTCCAGCGAGGCGATGAATTCGGCCATTGAGGTCGAACGAAAATCCCGCTCGGTGGAGAAGGTCTTCTTCACATAATCACCGTGGCGGGTGATGCCCTGCAGCTCGGCGAAATGCACCAGCGATTGTTCCCGGCTGAGCTTGAACAGCGGCCAGTCGTGCAGGGCATTGCTGATCACCAGCGGAATGCCGTTGGGCAGGTAGCGGCTTTTGAATTCGGCAACCGACAGATCGCTGTGCGCAATGCGTTCGACGTTGCGTTGCGTCGGCAGCCCAGCGGTGAGTTTTTCGCTGAGGCGCGGCGGCGTCGGGTAACGCTTGTTCATGTCGACCTTTTCCGCCACCGCGCCGCCGTGCATCGCATGTTCGATGATTTGCGGCAGCAGCGTCGCCAGGCCCATGTTGCCGCCGATCTTCAGGCGGCCGCTGGCAAACAGTTCTTCGACGTTGGCCATACCGCCCATGATCCCGAGAAAGTCCTTTTCCGCGACTTCGATGGTCACGTCCGGGCTGGCGTGGCGGCCTGCCTCGGTGCGGCTGCTGGCCTTGACCTCGGACCAGTAGGCCTGCTGCGGACCGAACACGAATTGAAACACGCCTTCGATGCCGACAGCGCCGGCATTGGCGAACAGTTTGCCGAGAATGCTCTGCAGGTCCACGGTGATCCCTCGTTATTGGTTTTGGCCTGAACAGTTAACGAGCACCCGTTTGGCCAATTTACTGGTCGACGACTAATTTGCCCACCAGCGCATCCGTTTCTCTCTACAGATGAATTTTTCGAGGGAAGCGTGGTGACTCAGTTGACCCTGCTGTGCCTGCCGTACTCCGGTGCCAGTGCCATGGTCTACAGCCGCTGGCGGCCAAAACTGCCGCAGTGGCTGCACTTGCAACCGGTCGAGCTGCCGGGGCGCGGCGCGCGGTTTGGCGAACCGCTGCACACCGATATGCGTGTGCTGGCGATGCAACTTGCCAGAGAGTTGCGGCCGACACTGCATGCGCCCTATGCGCTGTTCGGCCATAGTCTCGGCGCCTTGCTGGCCTGTGAAATGGCCCATGCCTTGCGCGCGCTGGGCTGCCCGGAACCGGTGGCGCTGTTCGCATCGGGCACGGCAGCGCCGACCCTGCGTGCCGATTACGATCGCGGCTTTGCCGAACCGAAAACCGATGCCGAGCTGATCGAGCAACTGCGCACACTCAATGGCACCCGCGAAGAAGTGCTCGCCAATGAAGAACTGATGAGCCTGACCCTGCCGATCCTGCGCGCCGATTTCCAGTTATGCGGCAAATTCGAGCCGCTGCAGCGCCCGCTGCTCAATTGCCCGGTGCACGTGCTCGGCGGCAAGGCCGACCGCGCCACCACCGAGCAGTTGATCGGCTGGAGCCAGGAAACCCACGGCAGCTTCTCGGTGGACATGCTGGCCGGCGGGCACTTCTTCATCCACGAACACGAAGCCAAAGTGCTCAAGGTGATCAAGGACCAACTGGAAAGGCATCACCGCCGCCACGCCATCGCCGCCACAGCCTGACCAACACCAGGCTCGCTCCCACACTGGTTGTTCAACGAACCAGAAATCCCGACCCATCCCCGATTCCTTGTGGGAGCGAGCCTGCTCGCGATGGCGTCGGACCAGCCAATATTGATGTCGCCTGACACATCGCCATCGCGAGCAGGCTCGCTCCTACAAGGGTTTTGTGTGTGTCCGAAAAAGCCCTCGGCTGTCTCGTCTGACAGTTGTTCTCATTCGCTAATTTTTCCGGTCTGCATTCGTTTTAAAGGGATGACGTGCCTTTGTGCTTCCTGCCTACTGATCCGGATGCTGAGAAATGAATGCTGAAGACTCCTTGAAACTTGCTCGCCGGTTTATCGGGTTGCCCCTGGAAAAGCGCCAGATGTTCCTCGCGGCCCTGCAAAAGGAGGGCGTCGATTTCGCCCGGTTTCCGATTCCGGCCGGCATCGAGGCCGAGGACCGTCAGGCGTTGTCCTACGCGCAGCGGCGCATGTGGTTTCTCTGGCAGCTTGATCCGCACAGCGGCGCCTATAACCTGCCCGGTGCGGTGCGCCTGCGCGGTCAGCTGAATCTGCTCGCGCTGGAACAGGCGTTTGCCAGTCTGGTCGAGCGCCACGAAACCCTGCGCACGGTGTTCCAGCGTCAGAATGACGACAGCCTGCTGCAAGTGCCCGCCACCGCGCCTTTGCTGATCAGGCACGAAGATTTCAGCGCACTGCCACCGAGTGAGCGCGAGCAGGCGGTGATGCAGGCCGCCGAAGAGCAATCGCTGGTACCGTTCGATCTGGCAGTCGGCCCGCTGTTGCGCGTGACCTTGCTCAAGCTCGCCGGGCAGGAGCACGTGCTGCTGCTGACCCTGCACCACATCGTCTCCGATGGCTGGTCGATGAACGTGTTGATCGACGAGTTCATCCGTTGCTACGACGCGTTCGACGCCGGGCTCACGCCGCAACTGGCCGCGTTGCCGATCCAGTACAGCGACTACGCGCTGTGGCAGCGACGCTGGCTGGAGGCGGGCGAGCAGGCGCGGCAACTCGAGTACTGGCAAGCGCAACTGGGCGATGAGCATCCGGTGCTGGAACTGCCGCTGGACCATTCGCGCCCGGCGATGCCGAGCTATCGCGGTACGCGCTACGAATTCGCCATCGATGAAGTCTTGGCCGGGCAACTGCGCCACACCGCGCAGCAGCACCAGGTCACCTTGTTCATGCTCTTGCTCGCGGCGTTCAACGCCTTGCTGCACCGTTACAGCGGGCAGCGCGATATTCGCGTCGGCGTGCCGATTGCCAACCGCAACCGAGGCGAAACCGAAGGGCTGATCGGCTTTTTCGTCAACACTCAGGTGTTGCGCACGCAACTGGACGGACAGACCCGGGTCGACGCGCTGCTGCGTGCGGTCAAGGAAACCGCACTCGGCGCTCAGGCCCATCAGGATCTGCCGTTCGAGCAACTGGTCGACGCGCTGAAACTTGAGCGCAGCCTCAGCCACACGCCGTTGTTTCAGGTGATGTACAACCATCAACCGCACGTGGCCGATATCGCCAGCCTCAGCACTGCCTCGGGCCTGGTGCTCGACAGCCTCGACTGGCAGAGCCGCACCACCCAGTTTGACCTGACGCTGGATACCTACGAGCAGGGCGGCAAGCTGCGTGCCGCATTGACCTACGCCAGCGATCTGTTCGAGGCGCCAACCATCGAGCGCATGGCGCAGCACTGGTTGCGCCTGCTTGCGGCGATGGTCGCCGATCCGTCGCAGCGCATCGGCGAATTGCCGCTGCTCGACGCCGACGAGCAACACACCCTGGTGCATGAGTGGAACAGTGTTCACGCGGAATACCCGAGCAGCACGCCGATTCATCAACTGATCGAAGCGCAGGTTGCGCGCACACCGGATGCGCCGGCGCTGGTGTTCGCCGAACAGTCGCTGAGCTACGCCGAGCTGGATGCCCGGGCCAACCGTCTGGCGCATCTGCTGCGCGAGCGCGGCGTGCGCGCCGACAGTCTGGTCGGCGTTTGCGCGTTGCGGTCGATGGAAATGGTTGTCGCGTTGCTGGCGGTGCTCAAGGCCGGCGGCGCTTACGTACCGCTCGACCCGGAATACCCGCAGGAACGTCTGGCCTACATGATCGAGGACAGCGGCATCACTTTGCTGTTGACTCAGGCTGCGCTGCGCTCAGCATTGCCGAGCGGCGCGGTGCAGGTGATCACGCTGGACCAGCCCGATCTGCTCGAAGGCTATAGCGATCAGCGTCCTGACGTCAGCGTCGATCCGTTGAACCTGGCTTACGTGATTTACACCTCGGGCTCCACCGGCAAACCGAAAGGCGCCGGCAACAGCCACGCGGCGCTGGTCAACCGCTTGTGCTGGATGCAGGAGGCCTACGGGCTGGATGCCAGCGATGCGGTGTTGCAGAAAACCCCGTTCAGTTTCGACGTCTCGGTCTGGGAGTTCTTCTGGCCGCTGCTGACCGGTGCGCGGCTGGTGGTCGCCGCACCGGGCGCGCATCGCGATCCGCTGCAACTGATCGACACCATCAACCACTACGGCATCAGCACGCTGCACTTCGTGCCGTCGATGTTGCAGGCGTTCATTCACGAGTCTGGCGTGGAAAGTTGCGTCGGCCTCAAACGCATCGTTTGCAGCGGTGAAGCGTTGCCGCTGGATGCGCAATTGCAGGTTTTCGCCAAGCTGCCACAGGCAGGGCTTTATAACCTTTACGGTCCGACCGAAGCGGCCATCGATGTCACCCACTGGACGTGCGTCGATGAGGGCGCCGACAGCGTGCCGATCGGCCGGCCGATCGCCAACCTGCGCACCCACGTGCTCGACGCTGAACTGCTGCCGGTGCCCAGTGGTGTGGCCGGCGAGCTGTACCTGGGCGGCGCCGGGCTGGCGCGCAGTTATCACCAACGCCCGGCGCTGACTGCCGAGCGCTTCGTGCCGTGCCCGTTCCATCCCGGTGCGCGCCTGTATCGCACCGGCGACCGGGTGCGCCAGCGTGGCGATGGGGTGATCGAATACCTCGGCCGTCTCGACCATCAAGTGAAGTTGCGCGGCTTGCGCATCGAACTGGGCGAAATCGAAACCCGCCTGATGCAGCACCCGCTGGTGCGTGAAGCGGTCGTGCTGGTGCCGGATGGCAAACAGCTGGTCGCCTGGCTGGTGCTGGACAATCCGCAACCGACCGCCGACTGGCAGCAAGACGTCAAAGCCTGGCTGCTCGGCAGCCTGCCGGAATTCATGGTGCCGACCTGCCTGATCACGCTGGAGAAATTGCCGGTCACCGCCAACGGCAAACTTGATCGCAAGGCCCTGCCGCCAGCGGATGCCACGCCACAGCAAGCGTTCGTCGCGCCGCAGGATGCGCTGCAAAAAGCCCTCGCGGCGATCTGGGAAGATGTGCTCGGCCGTGAGCGCGTAGGTCTTGAAGACAATTTCTTCGAACTGGGCGGCGACTCGATCATCTCGATTCAAGTGGTCAGCCGTGCGCGACAGGCCGGCATTCGCCTGAGCCCACGCGACCTGTTCCAGTACCAGACCGTGCGCAGCCTGGCGCGGGTGGCGAGTCTCGATCAACAAACCAGCGTGGATCAGGCTGCTGTAACCGGCGCCGCAGTGCTCGGGCCGATCCAGCAGCATTTTTTCAGTCAGGCGATGCCGGTGCGTGAACACTGGAACCAGTCGCTGCTACTGACCCCGCGCGAAACCCTGAACCCGCAGTGGCTCGACGCGGCGCTGACGCAACTGATCAATCATCACGACGCCTTGCGCCTGCGTTTTGTCGAAGGCGTTGAAGGCTGGCAGCAAAGCCATGGCCCGCTGATCGACAGCGCTGAGCTGTGGCTGCGCGACGCTCAATCCTCTGAAGAATTGCAGACGCTGTGCAACCAGGCCCAGCGCAGCCTCGACCTGCAACAAGGTCCGTTGCTGCGCGCATTGCTGGTGAACATGGCGGATGGCAGCCAGCGTCTGGCCTTGATCATTCATCACCTGGTCGTCGACGGGGTTTCTTGGCGCGTGCTGCTGGAAGATCTGCAGCAGGCTTACGAACAACGGGCGGCCGGTGGCGGCATTCAGTTGCCGGCGAAAACCAACGCGTTTCAGCAGTGGACCGCGCGTCTTGCTGACGAGGCGTCGCACTTCGATGAGCAACTGGCGTACTGGAAAACCCAGCATGAGGGCGCTCGGGATCTGCCCTGCGACCGCCCGCACGGCAGTCAGGAAAATCGCCACGGCGAAAAAATCCAATGGCGCCTCGACGCCGAGCGCACCCGCCAGTTGCTGCAACAGGCGCCGGCGGCTTATCGCACTCAGGTCAACGATCTGTTGCTCACGGCGCTGGCACGCACCGTCAGCCGCTGGAGCCAACAGCCGGGCACGCTGATCGAGCTGGAAGGGCATGGCCGCGAAGATCTGTTTGATGATATCGACCTGACCCGCACCGTCGGTTGGTTGACCAGTCTGTTTGCGGTCAGGCTCACGGCGGCCGAAGACCTCGACGCTTCGATAAAAATGATCAAGGAGCAACTGCGCGCGGTGCCGGACAAAGGTCTGGGCTATGGCGTGCTGCGTTATCTGGCGGCGCCAGCGGTGCGCGCCGAACTGGCAGCGCTGGCGCCACCGCGCATCACGTTCAACTACCTCGGCCAGTTCGATCGCCAGTTCGACGAGGCGGCGCTGTTCGTGCCGTGCGCCGAAACCAGCGGCGTCGCCCAGGATCCGGCGGCGCCTCTGGCCAACTGGCTGAGCGTGGAAGGTCAGGTCTACGGCGGTGAACTGTCGATGAGCTGGGGCTTCAGCCGCGAGATGTTCGACAGTGCAACGGTGCAGGCGCTGGTCGATCAGTACGCCATTGAGTTGTGCGCGCTGATCGAGCATTGCTGCGCCTTGCCGGTTGCGCAGGCGACGCCATCGGACTTCCCGCTGGCGCGCATCAGCCAGGCGCAACTCGATGCGCTGCCGGTGTCGGCAGGTCAGCTTGACGATGTCTATCCGCTGTCGCCGATGCAGCAGGGCTTGCTGTTCCACACGCTTTACGAACAAGCGGCGGGTGAGTACATCAACCAGTTGCGTGTCGATGTGCAAGGCCTCGATCCCGAGCGCTTCCGTGCCGCGTGGCAGGCCACGGTCAATGCGCAGGATATTTTGCGCAGCGGTTTTGTCTGGCAGGGCGAGCTGGCGCAGCCGCTGCAGATTGTTCACAAACAGGTGCAACTGCCATTCACCACGCTCGACTGGCGTGACCGCGATGATCAACCGACGGCGCTCGCGGCACTGGCGGCTGCCGAGCGGCAGCAAGGTTTCGATCTGACGCATGCGCCACTGTTGCGACTGCTGCTGGTGCAAACCGGCGCCGAGCAATGGCATCTGATTTACACCCATCACCACATTCTGATGGACGGCTGGAGCAATGCGCAGCTGCTCGGCGAAGTGTTGCAGCGCTACAGCGGTCGCGCGCCGGCAAACCACGGCGGGCGTTATCGCGATTACATCGCCTGGCTGCAACGCCAGGACGGCCAGTTGAGCGAGGCCTTCTGGACCGAGCAACTGGCTGCGCTGCACGAGCCGACCCGACTGGCGCGCGCGGCCACCGCTGGCAAGCAGGAGAGCGGTCATGGCGATCATTACCTGATTCTGGACGCGCAACGCACGCAACGCCTGGAAGCGTTCGCCCGTCAGCAAAAAGTCACCGTCAACACGCTGGTGCAAGCCGCGTGGCTGCTGTTGCTGCAACGCTACACCGGCCTTGACGCGGTGGCGTTCGGGGCGACCGTGGCCGGGCGTCCGGCCGAGTTGCCGGGCATCGAGCAACAGGTCGGTCTGTTCATCAACACCTTGCCGGTGATCGGCGCGCCGCGCCCGGATCACAGCGTTGGCGACTGGTTGCAAGCGGTGCAGGCGCAGAACCTCAGCCTGCGCGATTTCGAGCACACGCCGCTGGCGGACATCCAGCGCTGGGCCGGGCAGGGCGGCGAAGCGCTGTTCGACAATATTCTGGTGTTCGAAAACTACCCGATTGCGCAGGCCCTGAGTCAGGCCGGGCAGGGGCTGCAATTCGGCGAGGTCGGTAACCTCGAACAGACCCACTATGCGCTCAGTGTCGCCGTCACCCTCGGCGAGCAACTGGCGCTGCACTACAGCTTCGACCGCGGCCAGTTCGCCCAAGAGGTGATCGAAGGCATCGGTGCGCATCTGCTGCAACTGCTCGAGCAATTCGCGCTCTCAGCGACGCGCAACCTCGGTGAAATCGCCCTCGCAGACGCTCAGGAGCATGCCCGCCAGCAAGCCGAAAACCATCCGCAGCCGTACCCGGTGGACATCGGCGTGCATCAGCGCATCGCGGCGCTGGCCGCCGAGCGTCCGCAGCGCACAGCGGTCATCTTTAATGGCCGGCATTTCAGTTACGGCGAGATCGACCAGCGCGCCAATCAACTGGCCCACGCACTGATCGCCCGTGGCGTCGGCGCGGAAACCCGGGTCGGCGTGGCCTTGCCGCGCAGCGAGGCGGTGATCGTTGCACTGCTGGCGGTGCTCAAAGCGGGCGGCGCCTATGTGCCGCTGGATACTCATTATCCGCGTGAGCGTCTGGCCTATTTGATCGAGGATTCCGGGCTGGCGCTGCTGATCAGCGATTCGTCGGTGTCGGCGCAACTGCCGGTCGCCGCGTCGGTGCCGCTGCTGGAGCTGGATCGTCTGGACGTGAGCGAGTGGCCGGTCGCAGCACCGCCGGTAAACCTCGACCCGGACAACCTCGCCTACGTGATTTACACCTCCGGCTCCACCGGCAATCCGAAAGGCGTCAGCGTCGCCCACGGCCCGTTGGCCATGCATTGCCAGGCCATCGGTGAGCGCTATGAAATGTGCGACAGCGACTGCGAATTCCATTTCATGTCGTTCGCCTTCGACGGTGCCCACGAACGCTGGCTGACCAGCCTGACGCACGGCGCCTCGCTGCTGATTCGCGACGACACCTTGTGGACGCCGGAGCAGACCTACAATGCGATGATCGAACACGGTGTGACCGTGGTGGCGTTCCCACCGGTGTATTTGCAGCAACTGGCCGAGCACGCCGAGTGCGTCGGCCAGCCGCCGAAAGTGCGGATTTACTGCTTCGGCGGCGATGCCGTGCCGAGCGCCAGTTTCGAGCGAGTCAAACGCGCGCTGGATCCGGATTACATCATCAACGGCTACGGCCCGACCGAAACCGTGGTCACGCCGCTGATCTGGAAGGCCGGCCGCGAAGTGCCGTGCGGCGCTGCGTATGCACCGATCGGCAGCCGTATCGGCGACCGCAGCGCCTATGTGCTCGACGCTGCGCTGAACCTGCTGCCGCAAGGCATGGCCGGTGAGTTGTACCTCGGTGGCAGCGGTCTGGCGCGTGGTTACCTGAACCGTCCGGGGCTGACCGCCGAACGCTTCGTTGCCGATCCGTTCAGCACCACCGGTGGCTTGCTCTATCGCACCGGGGATCTGGTGCGCCAGCGCGGCGACGGTACCTTCGACTACCTCGATCGCATCGACAATCAGGTGAAAATCCGTGGTTTCCGCATCGAACTCGGCGAGGTCGAAGCCGCCCTGCAAGCCCTTGCCGGCGTGCGCGAAGCAGTGGTGATTGCGCAGGAGGGCAGTGCCGGCAGCGGCAAGCGTCTGGTGGCGTATGTGGTCAGTGATTCAAGCCGTGCCGATTTCACTGACGAACTGCGCGCGCAGCTCGCGGCCAGTCTGCCGGCGCACATGGTTCCGGCGTACGTTTTGCGTCTCGAGCGTCTGCCCCTGACCCCGAACGGCAAACTCGATCGCAAGAACCTGCCGAAGCCGGATGTCAGTCAATTGCAGCAGGCTTATGTGGCGCCGCAAACCGCGCTGGAGCAGCAACTGGCGGCGATCTGGCAAGACGTGCTCAAGCTTGAGCAGGTCGGCATCAGCGACAATTTCTTCGAGCTGGGCGGCGATTCGATCATTTCGATTCAAGTGGTCAGCCGCGCGCGGCAGGCCGGGATTCGCTTCACCCCCAAAGACCTCTTCGAGCACCAGACCATTGCCGCGCTGGCCGTGGTCGCACAGACCGGTGAAGCGCTGCACCTGATCGATCAGCACGCGGTGACCGGCAGCAGCGCGCTACTGCCGATTCATCAGGAATTCTTCGCCCAAGCAATTCCCGACCGTCATCACTGGAACCAGTCGGTGATGCTCAAACCGACGCAGACGCTGAACGCACAGGTGCTGGAGCAAGCGCTGGATGCGCTGGTCGTGCACCACGACAGCTTGCGTCTGCAATTTGTCGAGCAGGCTGACGGTTGGGCCGCGCATTACCGCGACATCGCCACGCAGGCGGGCGAAACCGTCCTCTGGCAGGTTGAGGTCGCTGACCTGGAAGCTTTGCAAGCGCTGAGCGAAAAGGCCCAGCGCAGCCTGCAACTGAGTGGCGGTACGCTGATCCGCGCGGTGCTGGCCGATCTGGCTGACGGTTCGCAACGGCTGTTGCTGATCGTCCATCACCTGGTGGTCGATGGCGTGTCGTGGCGGATTCTGTTCGAAGACCTGCAAAACGCTTATCGGCAGATCAGCGCCGGGCAGGCTGTGCAGCTTCCGGCCAAGACCAGCGCGGTCAAGGACTGGGCAACGGCTTTGCAGGACTACGCTGCCAGCCCTGCCTTGCAAGCAGAAACAGGCTTCTGGCAGCAGCAGTTGCACGGTGCCTCGGCGGCGTTGCCGTACGACCGTCCGGACGGCGGGCAACGACACGATCAGGCGCTGACTATCCGCAGCAAACTGGACCAGAGCCTGACTCGTCAGCTGCTGCAGGACGCACCGCAAGCCTATCGCACGCAGGTCAACGATCTGCTGCTGACCGCGCTGGCGCGGGTGCTGGTGCGCTGGACCGGTGACGACAGGCCGCTGGTGTTGCTCGAGGGTCACGGTCGCGAAGACCTGTTCGAGCACATCGACCTGACCCGCAGCGTCGGCTGGTTCACCAGCGTCTACCCGGCCTGCCTGACGCCGGCCGCCGAACTGGGCGCCTCGCTCAAGCAAATCAAAGAGCAACTGCGGGCGATTCCGCACAAGGGCATCGGCTTTGGCGCGCTGGCGTACCTGGGCGATGAACAGGCACGCCAGACCCTGCAAGCCTTGCCGGTACCGCGCCTGACCTTCAACTATCTGGGGCAGTTCGACAGCAGTTTCGCTGAGGCCGATCAGGCCTTGTTCGTACCGACCGCCGAAGCCGCCGGTGCCGAAGTCAACCTGCAAGGCCCGCTGGGCAATCCACTGGCGCTGAACGGCAAGGTCTTCGGCGGTGAGCTGGACCTGAACTGGACCTACAGCAGCGGCCTGTTCGATGCCGCGACCATTCAGCGCCTGGCCGATGACTATGTGCAGGAGCTGACGGCACTGATCGGCCATTGCTGCGCCAGCGGCAACCGTGGCGTGACGCCGTCGGATTTCCCCTTGGCGCAATTGTCGCAAGCGCAACTCGATGGCTTGGTGCTGGCGCCGCAGAGCATCGACGACATCTACCCGTTGTCGCCGATGCAGCAGGGCATGCTCTTCCACACGTTGCTCGAACACGGCAATGGCGATTACATCAACCAGATGCGCCTCGACGTCGACGGTGTCGAGCCGCAGCGCTTCCGTGCGGCCTGGCAAGCGGCGGTGGACGCTCATGATGTTCTGCGCAGTGGCTTCTTTTGGCAGGGCGATCTGCCGCAACCACTGCAAGTGGTGCAGCGTCAGGTCGAGGTGCCGTTCAGCGTCATCGACTGGCGCGGCAAGAGCGACCTCGACACGGCGTTGCAAACCCTCGCCGACGAAGAGCGAGCGCTGGGCCTGGACCTGAACAGTGCGCCGTTGTTGCGACTGGTGCTGGTGCGCACGGCGACGGATCGGCATCACCTGATCTACACCAACCATCACATCCTGATGGATGGCTGGAGCAGCGCGCAGTTGCTGGGCGAAGTCCTGCAGCACTACCGCGGCGAAGCGGTCGCCAGGCCAGCGGGGCGCTATCGCGATTACATCGGCTGGTTGCAGCGACAGGACGCGGCGGCGGCCGAACATTACTGGCTGGCAACGTTGCGCGAACTGCACGAGCCGACGCGTCTGGCCGATGCCATTGCGCGGCCGAACGACGCTTTGCCGAGCGTCGGTTATGGTGACCATTACCAAGTGCTGGACGCCGACCTGACCCGGCGCCTGAGCGAATTTGCCCGGGCGGCGAAAGCCACCGTCAACACCGTGGTGCAAGCGGCGTGGCTGTTGCTCTTGCAGCGTTACACCGGCAAATCCTGCGTGGCCTTCGGTGCTACCGTGGCCGGGCGGCCGGCCGATGTGCCGGGCGTCGAGGCGCAGATCGGCCTGTTCATCAACACTTTGCCGGTGGTCGCCGCGCCGCAGGCGCAGGACAGCCTCAGCGAGTGGCTGCAAGCCGTGCAGGGGCAAAACCTCGCCTCGCGCGAATTCGAACACACGCCGCTGGCCGACATTCAGCGTTGGGCCGGGCAGGGCGGCGATGCACTGTTCGACAGCCTGATGGTGTTCGAGAACTACCCGATTGCCGAGGCGCTGGAGCGTGGCGCGCCGCAAGGCCTGCGCTTTGGCGCGGTGGTCAATCAGGAGCAGACCAACTACCCGTTGACCCTGCTGGTGAACCTCGGTGAACAGCTGTCGGTGCATTTCAGCTATCAGCGCGACCGCTTCGCCCCGGCCAGCGTGGCGGAGTTGGGCGCGCATCTGCAGCGTCTGTTAACCCAGATGAGCGAGGCCAGCGAGCGTACGCTTGGCGAGTTGCAGTTGGTCGAAGACGCTCAGTGCGATGACACGTCGTTCGTCACTGAACAGTGCGTTCACCATGCGATTGCCAATCGCGCAGCGGCGACGCCCGATGCGCTGGCGGTGACGTTCAGCGACCGTCAACTGACTTACGCCGAACTGGACGCACAGGCCAATCGTCTGGCGCACAAATTGATCGAAATGGGCGTCGGCCCGGAAGTGCGCGTGGGCGTGGCGATGCCGCGTTCCGAGCAATTGCTCATCGCGCTATTGGCAGTGCTTAAGGCGGGTGGCGCCTACGTGCCGCTGGACCCGGATTACCCGGCTGATCGAGTCGCTTACATGCTCGAAGACAGCCGCGCGCGAGTGTTGCTCACCGAGCAAGCGGTTGCCGCGACGTTGAGCGTACCGGCGCAAACCCAAGTGCTGTTGATGGATCAGGTTGACCTGAGCCGCTACCCAACCGTTGCCCCGCAAACGAACGTGCAGCCGGACAACCTCGCCTATGTGATTTACACCTCGGGTTCCACCGGCAAACCGAAAGGCGTGGCGATTGCCCATCGCAACGTCATGGCGTTGATCGACTGGTCGGCCAGGGTGTACAGCCGCGACGATATTCAAGGTGTACTGGCGTCGACGTCGGTGTGCTTCGATTTGTCGGTGTGGGAACTGTTCGTAACGTTGGCCAACGGCGGTTCGCTGATCATCGCGCGCAACGCGCTGGAACTGGCGCAATTGCCGGCGCGCGATCAGGTGCGGTTGATCAACACTGTGCCATCAGCTATTGCCGCATTGCAGCGTGCCGGGCAGATTCCTGCCAGCGTTCGGATCATCAATCTGGCCGGCGAACCGCTCAAGCAAGGCCTGGTCGACGTGCTGTATCAACAGCCGAACGTTGAGCACGTCTACGACCTGTACGGCCCGTCGGAAGACACCACCTACTCGACCTGGACCCGCCGTGTTTCGGGTGGTCAACCGCGTATCGGTCTCGCTCTCGACCACAGCGCCAGTCATTTGCTGGATGCCGATCTGCATCTCGTACCGCAGGGCGTTGCGGCGGAGCTGTACCTGTCCGGCGCTGGCATCACCCGCGGTTACCTCGGCCGCGGGGCGATGACCGCCGAGCGTTTCGTACCCAATCCATTCAGCGGCAACGGCGAGCGGATGTACCGCACCGGCGACCTGATTCGCCAGCGCGAAAACGCCGAACTGGAGTACCTGGGGCGTATCGACCATCAAGTGAAAATTCGTGGATTCCGTATCGAACTGGGTGAGATCGAGACGCGATTGCTCGCTCAAGCCGAGGTTACGCAAGCGGCGGTGCTGGCGGTCGACAGCGATAGCGGCGCGCAACTGGTGGCCTACGTGGTCGCTCCGCAACTGGACATGCAGGACGGCGAAGCGCAGCGGCAACTGCGCGACGGACTAAAGACTGGCCTCAAGTCTTCGTTACCTGACTACATGATTCCCGCGCACCTGCTGTTCCTTGAGCAGTTGCCACTGACCCCCAACGGCAAACTCGACCGCAAGGCCCTGCCAGCGGTGGATGCCAGCCAGGTGCAGGCCGCGTATGTCGCGCCGCAGAGTGAGCTTGAGCAGCAGGTCGCGGCGATCTGGCAGCAAGTGCTTGAGGTTGAACGCATCGGTCGCAGCGATCACTTCTTCGAACTGGGCGGGCATTCGCTGCTGGCGGTCAACGTGGTGTCGCGCATCGCCCTTGAGCTGGGCCTGACGCTGACCCCGCAATTGTTATTCCAGCACCCCGTCCTGAGCGATTTTGTCGCTCGACTCGATACAGGAGGCGGGGCAATCAACGAACAGAAACTGAGCAAGCTGGAAGCCCTGCTTGACGATATGGAGGAAGTCTGATGGACAAGAGTGTTGCTTTGAGGGTAGCCAAGCGCTTTATCACTCTGCCGCTGGACAAACGCAAACTGTACCTGGAGAAGATGCTCGAAGAGGGCGTCTCTCCGGCCAATCTGCCGATCCCGGAGACGCGTTCCGGGTTTGCGGCGATTCCTCTGTCGTATGCGCAGGAACGCCAGTTGTTCCTCTGGCAGATGGACCCGCACAGCAGCGCTTATCACATCCCCAGCGCCTTGCGCCTCAAGGGGCAACTGGACGTCGCCGCCCTGCAGCGCAGCTTCAACGCCGTGGCGGCGCGCCATGAAAGTTTGCGCACCACCTTCACTGAGCACGGCGACAGCTTTTGCCAGGTGATTCACCCGCAGTTGCCATTGAACATCGCCGTGGCAGCGCTGCCCGCAGGCCTCGATGCAGCCGGCAGCGAGGCGGCGATCAAGGCGTTCGTTGAAAGCGAGACGGCGCGCCCGTTCGACCTGCAACACGGCCCGCTGCTGCGCGTGGCGCTGCTCGAAATCGGCGCGGACGACCATGTGCTGGTGTTGATCCAGCACCACATCATTTCCGATGGCTGGTCGATCAAAGTGCTGATCAATGAACTGATCCAGCATTACGCCGCCGACACCGCCGGGGAGCCGCTGAGCCTGCCGGCGCTGGAGGTGCAATACGCCGATTACGCGATCTGGCAGCGCCACTGGCTGGAGGCGGGCGAACGCGAGCGGCAACTGGCGTACTGGATCAAGACACTGGACGGCGAGCAGCCGGTGCTGGAATTGCCGATCGACTTCCCTCGTCCGGCGGTGCAAAGCCTGCGCGGGGCACGCCTGGAACTGAACTTGCCGGCGGCGCTCGGTGATGCGCTCAAGCAACTGGCCCAGCGCGAAGGCGCGAGCCTGTTCATGGTGTTGCTGGCATCGTTCCAGGCCTTGCTGCATCGCTACAGTGGCCAGGCGCAGATTCGCGTTGGCGTGCCGACCGCCAACCGTAACCGCGTCGAAACCGAAGGCCTGATCGGCTTCTTCGTCAACACTCAGGTGTTGCACGCCGAGATCAACGGGCAACTGCCGTTCAACCAGTTGCTGGCCCAGGTCAAGCAAGCGGCGCTGGCGGCGCAGGCGCACCAGGACCTGCCGTTCGAGCAACTGATCGAAGCGCTGCAACCGCAGCGCAGTCTGAGTCACAGCCCGGTGTTCCAGGTGATGTTCAACCACCAGAGCAGCCGTGACCCAGGGCGCAGCGCCGCCCAGTTGCCGCAACTGAGCGTCGAGGATGTGCAGTGGGAAGGGCGCACGGCGCAGTTCGACCTGACCCTTAACACGTATGAATCGAACGACGGTTTTGCCGCCGAACTGATTTACGCGACCGATCTGTTCAAGCCTGAAACGGTCGAGCGTCTGGCCCGTCACTGGCAAAACCTGTTGCAAGGCATTGTCGCCGCGCCGACCCAACGTGTCGGCGAATTGCCGCTGCTGGAGCAGGCCGAGCATGGCGTGCTGCTGCAGGACTGGTTCCGCGTGACGGATCACCGCGCGCACGGCGACTGCGTGCAGCAGGACTTCGCCTTGCAGGCGCAACAGAACCCGCACGCCACGGCGCTGATCATCGGCGATGAGGTGCTGACCTACGGCGAGCTCGACGCCCGCGCCAACCGGCTCGCGCACCAGCTGGTCGAGGCCGGCGTGGGGCCGGACCGACTGGTCGGCATCGCGGTCGAGCGCAGTGCCGACATGCTCGTCGGCCTGCTGGCGATCCTCAAGGCCGGCGGTGCTTATGTGCCGCTGGACCCGGCGTATCCACAGGAGCGGCTGGCCTACATGATCGAAGACAGCGGCCTGCAATGGCTGCTGACCCAGGCGCATGTGCAGACGCAGTTGCCGGTCCCGGCGGGTGTGCAAATCCTGCTGCTCGATCAGCCAGCAGAGTGGCTGGCGGCTTATCCACAGACTGCGCCGGAGGTAGCCACCACTGGCGAGCATCTGGCCTATACGATCTATACCTCGGGCTCCACCGGTAAACCGAAAGGCGTGATGGTGCGCCATGCGGCGCTGAGCAATTTCGTCGCGAGCATGATCCGTCAGCCGGGGATTGCCGCCGCCGATCGCGTGCTCTCGCTGACCACGTTCTCCTTCGATATTTTCGGCCTGGAAATCTACGGCCCGCTGCTGGCTGGCGCCTGCGTGGTACTGACCGGCAAGGACGTGAATCAGGACCCGCACGCAGTACTCGAACTGATCGAGCGACACGCCGTGAGCATTCTGCAAGCTACGCCGTCGACCTGGCGCATGCTGCTCGATCACGAACACGCAGCGACTCTGCGCGGCCGCACGTTCCTCTGTGGCGGTGAAGCGCTGCCGCAGGAACTGGCCACGCGCATGCTGGCGCTGACGCCGAACGTGTGGAACCTCTATGGCCCGACCGAGACCACCATCTGGTCGGCGCAACATGCCCTGAGTGCCGACAACAGCCGGCCATTCCTCGGTACCCCGATCGACAACACTGCGTTGTACATCCTCGGCAGCGACCTTGAGCTGAATCCGCTCGGTGCGCCGGGAGAACTGCTGATCGGTGGCGAGGGCCTGGCGCGCGGTTATTTCCAGCGTCCGGACCTGACCGCCGAACGTTTTGTTCCCGATCCGTTTTCCACAACCGGTGCGCGTCTGTACCGCACCGGCGACCTGACCCGTTATCGCGCCGAAGGTTTGATCGAATACATCGGGCGTATTGACCATCAGGTGAAGATCCGCGGTTTCCGTATCGAGCTGGGCGAGATCGAAGCCCGCTTGCTCGCGCTCGACAATGTGCGCGAAACCGTGGTGGTCGCGCAGGACGGCCCGACCGGCGCGCAACTGGTCGGCTATGTGGTGCCATCTGCCAGCGCGTTCGATGAAGTTCAATTGCGCGCCGCACTCAAGGCCAGCCTCAAGGCCGAACTGCCGGATTACATGGTGCCGGCGCATCTGCTGTTCCTCGCACAACTGCCGTTGACCCCGAATGGCAAAGTCGACCGCAAAGCCTTGCCGGCGCCAGACGCCAGCCAGTCGCAATCAACTTACGTTGCGCCACTAACCGCCACCCAGCACGCCGTCGCCGAGATCTGGCAAGCGGTGTTGCAGCTGGACCGAGTAGGCCTCAGCGACAATTTCTTCGAACTCGGTGGCCACTCGCTGCTGGTGACCCAGGTTGTGTCGCGCGTGCGTCAGGCGCTGAATGTGCAAGTGCCCCTGCGCAGCCTGTTCGAGCACAGCACGCTGGCAGATTTCGTTGCCGCACTGGGCGTCGATCAGGCAACCGAAGAACCGCCGATTGTTGCCTTGCCACGTCTGCAACCGATGGCGCTTTCCTATGCGCAGGAACGTCAGTGGTTCCTCTGGCAACTGGAGCCGACCAGCACGGCTTATCACGTCCCGGCGGCGCTGCGTCTGCGCGGCGAGCTGGATTTGCAAGCGTTGCAGCACAGCTTCAATGCGTTGATCGAACGCCACGAATCCCTGCGCACCTGCTTCGTCGAACAGCAAGGCCAGACCCTGCAAGTGATTCAGGCTCAAGGCACGCTGGAGCTGCAAGTGCAGGACGTGGCGGGGCTGGATGACGCGGCCTTGCAAGCGCTGGTCGCGGCAGAAACCCTGCATCTGTTCGATCTCCAGCAAGGCCCGCTGCTGCGGGTGAAATTGCTGCGTCTGGCCGCCGATGATCACGCGCTGGCCATTACCTTGCACCACATCGTCTCCGATGGCTGGTCGATGAATGTCATGGTCGATGAGCTGGTGGCGTTGTACGCCGCTTACAGCCAGGGCCAGACCGCGCAATTGCCAGCCTTGCCGGTGCAATACGCCGATTACGCGGTGTGGCAAAAACAGTGGATGGACGCAGGCGAACGCGAGCGTCAATTGAATTACTGGGCGGCGCAACTCGGCGACGGTGAGCAGCCATTGCTGGAGCTGCCGAGCGACCGTCCACGCCCCGCCGAGCAAAGCTATCGCGGTGCCCGTCACGATGTTCCGCTGAGCCTTGAACTGGCGACGGCGCTCAAGCAGGTCGCGCAGCGTGAAAACGTTACCCTGTTTGTGCTGCTGCTGGCGTCATTCCAGACCCTGCTGCATCGCTACAGCGGACAGGCTGATATCCGCGTCGGCGTACCGGTGGCCAACCGCAATCGGGTCGAGACCGAAGGCCTGATCGGGTTCTTCGTCAACACCCAAGTGCTCAAAGCCGAATTCGACAGTCAGCAGAGCTTCCGCAGCCTGCTGCAACAGGTGAAAAACAGCGTACTCGGCGCGCAAGCCCATCAGGATCTGCCGTTCGAGCAACTGGTCGACGCGCTGCAACCGCAACGCAGCCTCAGCCACAGCCCGCTGTTCCAGGTGATGCACAATCACCAGAGCCAGGCCCGCCAAGGGCAGGGCGCAACCCGCCTGCCGCAATTGCACATCGAAGGCTTGCCATGGGCCTCCAACACCGCGCAGTTCGACCTGACCCTGAACACGTTCGAATCGGCTGACAATGTCTGGGCCGAACTGACCTACGCCACCGACTTGTTTGACCTGGCGACCATCGAGCGCCTGGCGCAGCATTGGCTCAATCTGCTGCACGGCATCGTGGCCGACAGTGCTCAACGCATCGCTGATCTGCCATTGCACAATGCCGCTGAGCGCGCGGCGACCCTGCTGCAATGGAACCCGGCGGTCGTCGATTTCCCCAGCGAACAGTGCCTGCATCACCTGATCGAAGCCCAGGCCGCCCGCGCGCCAAACGCCATCGCCGTGAGCTGCGCCGGTGAAACGCTGAGTTACGCCGCGCTCAATCGCCGCGCCAACCAGTGGGCGCACAGACTGATTGCGCAGGGTGTCGGCGCGGATGTCCGCGTCGGCCTGGCGGTGGAGCGCAGCCTCGACATGCTGGTCGGGCTGTTGGCGATTCTCAAGGCTGGCGGCGCCTACGTACCGCTGGATCCGAGCTATCCACAAGAGCGCCTGAGCTACATGATCGGCGACAGTGGCATCGGTTTGCTGCTGACCCAAAGCCATCTGCTTGGCCAGTTGCCGGTGCCGGATGCCGTGCACAGCCTGATGCTCGATCAGCAGGGTAAAGACTTCGAAGGCTACAGCGACAGCAATCCGCACGTCAGCCTGAGCGCCGACAACCTTGCCTATGTGATTTACACCTCCGGTTCGACCGGCCAGCCGAAGGGCACCTTGCTCGCCCATCGCAATGTGCTGCGTCTGTTCGAGGCCACCGATGCCTGGTTCGATTTCGGCGCGGACGATGTCTGGAGCCTGTTCCATTCCTACGCCTTCGACTTCTCCGTTTGGGAGATTTTCGGTGCGCTGCTGTACGGCGGCAAACTGGTCGTGGTGCCTTACGAGGTCAGCCGTGCGCCAGAAGATTTCTTCGCCTTGCTCTGCCGCGAAGGCGTCACCGTGCTCAACCAGACGCCCTCGGCGTTCAAGCAATTGATGCAGGTGGCCTGCGCGCCGGAGCACGCCGCGCAACAGCCGGCGCTGCGTTACGTGATGTTCGGCGGCGAGGCGCTGGAGGTCAAGAGCCTGCGGCCGTGGTTCGAACGTTTTGGCGATCAGGCGCCGCAACTGATCAACATGTACGGCATCACCGAAACCACCGTGCACGTCACTTACCGTCCGCTGTCGATGGCCGATTTGCAGGGCGACGCCAGCAGCCCGATCGGCGTGCCCATCCCTGATCTGTCGTGGTATCTGCTCGACGCTGACCTGAATTCTGTGGCCAAGGGGTGCATCGGTGAGCTGTACGTCGGGCGCGCCGGTCTGGCGCGTGGTTATCTGAACCGTGCCGATCTGACGGCGCTGCGGTTCATTCCTGACCCGTTTGCCGATGACGGCGGTCGCCTGTATCGCACCGGCGATCTCGCCCGCTATCGCGCCGACGGCATCATCGAGTACATCGGGCGGATCGACCATCAGGTGAAAATCCGTGGTTTCCGTATCGAACTGGGCGAGATCGAGGCGCAACTACAGGCGCAGCAAGCCGTGCGCCAGGCCGTGGTGCTCGCGCAATCGGGCCTCAGCGGTCAGCAACTGGTCGCGTGGCTGGTGCCGCAGGATGCTGCGTTGCTTGAGGCCGATGCGCCCGAGCAGGCGCAATGGCGCGACAGCGTGCGTGCCGAACTCAAGGCAAACCTGCCGGATCACATGGTCCCGGCGCACCTGCTGCTGCTCGCGCAACTGCCGTTGACCGCCAATGGCAAACTCAACCGCATGGCGCTGCCCGCGCCGGATGCGAGTCAGGCGCAACAGACTTATCAGGCGCCGCAAAGCGGGCTGGAACAATGTCTGGCGGCGATCTGGCAAGACGTGCTGAAGCTGCCGCAAGTCGGCCTCAACGATAATTTCTTCGAACTCGGCGGCGACTCGATCATCTCGATTCAGGTGGTCAGCCGTG
This sequence comes from Pseudomonas sp. R1-1, assembly GCF_051132135.1. Lineage (NCBI taxonomy): Bacteria > Pseudomonadati > Pseudomonadota > Gammaproteobacteria > Pseudomonadales > Pseudomonadaceae > Pseudomonas > Pseudomonas sp. R1-1. Next base: position 4,064,919 of record NZ_CP071663.1, on the reverse strand, counting down.
CGCGTCAGGCCGGGATTGGCCTGAACCCGAAAGACCTGTTCCAGCACCAGACCATTGCGCGCCTGGCGCTGGTTGCGCAGTTGGGCGCGGCGCCATCGGCGATCGATCAACAAGCGGTGAGCGGGGCAGCATTGCTGCTGCCGATTCAGCAGCAATTCTTCGAAGACGACATTCCTGAGCGCCATCACTGGAACCAGTCGGTGCTGCTCAAGCCGCCTCAGCCACTGGACGCGGACAAGATCGAGCAAGTGCTGCGGGCGCTGGTTGCCCATCACGATGCCCTGCGCCTGAGCTTCACTCAGCGCGATGGCGTGTGGCAGGCCGAGCACCGTGCCGTTGAAAACCTGCCGGACAATCTGCTGTGGCAGGCGCAGGTCGCCGATGCCGCGGCGCTGGAAGCCTTGGGCAACCGCGCCCAGCGCAGCCTCGACCTGCAAAACGGGCCGCTGCTGCGTGCGGTGCTGGCGCAATTGGCTGACGGCACGCAGCGTTTGCACCTGGTGATCCATCACCTGGCGGTGGACGGTGTGTCGTGGCGGATTCTGCTCGAAGACCTGCAGAACGCGTATCAGCAATTGCTCGACGGCCAGCCGCTGCGCCTGCCGGCGAAAACCAGCGCCTTCAAGGACTGGAGCGAACACTTGCAGCGCTACGCCAACAGCACAGCGTTGCAGCAGGAACTGGCGTACTGGCAAGCCTGCCTGCGCGATGTCAGCACCGATCTGCCATGCAAACGTGTGGAGGCCGGGCAGCACAATCGACTGGCGCAGACCGTGCAGACCAGGCTGGGCACGGATCTGACCCGCCAATTGCTGCAGCAAGCCCCGGCGGCCTATCGCACCCAGGTCAACGACCTGTTGCTGACCGCACTGGCGCGGGTGATCGGCCGTTGGAGCGGGCAACCGTCGACGCTGATTCAGCTCGAAGGTCATGGTCGCGAAGAATTGTTCGACGGCGTGGACCTGACCCGCACGGTGGGCTGGTTCACCAGCCTGTTTCCGGTGCGCCTGACACCGGCGCAATCGCCCGGCGAGTCGATCAAACAGGTCAAGGAGCAACTGCGCTCGATCCCCAACAAGGGCATTGGTTTCGGTGCATTGCGTCATCTCGGCAACGCTGACGCACAGCAAAGCCTGCGCGCCTTGCCGACGCCGCGCATCACCTTCAACTACCTCGGCCAGTTCGACGGCAGTTTCGCCGCTGACGAAGCGGCGCTGTTTGCCCCCGCGCCGGACAACGCCGGCCTCGAGCAAAGCGCGGACGCGCCGCTGGGTAACTGGTTGACCCTTAATGGTCAGGTGTATGGCGGTGAATTGCGCGTCGGCTGGACCTTCAGCACCGAGCGTTTCGACACGGCGGACATCGAAGCCCTCGCGGCGGATTACGCTGACGAGCTGACCGCGCTGATCGAGCATTGCCTGACCCCAGGCATCGAAGGCCTGACCCCCTCGGACTTCCCGCTGGCCGGGCTGACTCAGGCGCAACTCGATAACTTGCCGGTGCCGGCGCAGCAGATCGCCGACGTCTATCCGCTGTCGGCGATGCAGCAGGGCATGTTGTTCCACAGCCTCTACGAGCAGGCCAGCGGGGATTACCTCAACCAGGTTCGCCTCGATGTCGAAGGCCTCGACCCGCAGCGCTTCCAGCAGGCGTGGCAAGCGGCGGTGGATCACCACGATATCCTGCGCACCGGTTTTGTCTGGCAAGGCCAACTGACGCGGCCGCTGCAAGTGGTGCACAAACATTTGCAGATGCCCTTCAGCGTGCTCGACTGGCGCGAGCGCGACGCTTGCCCGAATGAACTCAATGCACTGGCCGCGGCCGAGCAGGCGCAGGGTTTCGACCTGAGTCAGGGGCCGTTGCTGCGGATGGTGGTGGTGCGTCTCGATGCGCAGCGCTGCCATTTGATCTACACCAACCATCACATCCTGATGGACGGCTGGAGCAACTCGCAGTTGCTTGGCGAGGTCCTGCAGCGTTACAGCGGCATCGCCCAGCCGGCGCTGGCCGGGCGGTATCGCGATTACATCGAGTGGCTGCAAGGTCAGGACGCTCAGGCCAGCGAGCATTACTGGACCGCGCAACTGGCAGACCTGGAGGCGCCGACCTTGTTGGCGCCGGCACTTCAGGCGCAACGTGACGGCGCCGCACAACAGGGCCATGGCGAGCATTTCTGTGTGCTCGATGCGCTGCAAACGCGGCAATTGGGCGAGTTCGCCCGGCAGCAGAAGGTCACTCTCAACACGTTGATTCAAGCGGCGTGGCTGTTGCTGTTGCAGCGCCTGACCGGGCAGGCGAGCGTGGCGTTCGGCGCCACGGTGGCGGGGCGCCCGAGCGAGCTCAAAGGCGTCGAGCAGCAGATCGGCCTGTTCATCAACACCCTGCCGGTGATCGCCAGCCCGCGTGCGCAACTCAGTGTCGGCGAGTGGCTGCAAAGCGTACAGGCACAGAACCTGGCGCTGCGCGAGCATGAACACACGCCGTTGTTCGACATTCAGCGTTGGGCGGCGCGCAACGGTGAAGCGCTGTTCGACAATATTCTGGTGTTCGAGAACTACCCGGTCTCCGAAGCACTGGCCCAGGGCGCGCCGCAAGAACTGCGTTTCGGCGAGATCGCCAACCACGAACAGACCAACTACCCACTGACCCTGCTGGTGCATCTGAGCGACCAGTTGTCCATGCACTTCAGCTACCAGTGCGACAGCTTCGCCGCACACAGCGTGGCGCAATTGGGCGAGTTTCTGCAGCGTTTGCTCGGGCAGATGAGCGAATCGAGTGAACGTACGCTTGGTGAGTTGCAACTGATCGAAGACGCTCCGTGCGTTGGCGCCTCGTTCGTCACTGAACAGTGCATTCATCAGGCCATTGCCGATCGCGTAGCGGCGACGCCGCATGCACTGGCGGTAACGTTCAGCGACCGTCAACTGACTTACGCCGAACTGGACGCACAGGCCAATCGTCTGGCGCACAAACTGACCGAAATGGGCGTCGGCCCGGAAGTGCGCGTGGGCGTGGCGATGCCGCGCTCCGAGCAGTTGCTCATCGCCCTGCTGGCGGTGCTCAAGGCTGGCGGCGCCTATGTGCCACTGGACCCGGATTACCCGGCCGATCGCGTCGCTTACATGCTCGAAGACAGCCGTGCGCGAGTGTTGCTTACCGAGCAAGCGGTCGCCGCGACGTTGAGCGTACCTGCCTCGACTCAAGTGGTGTTGCTGGATCAGGTTGACCTGAGCCGCTACGCAACCGTTGCGCCGCAAACGCGCGTGCAGCCGGACAACCTCGCTTACGTGATCTACACCTCGGGTTCCACCGGCAAACCCAAGGGCGTGGCGATTGCCCATCGCAACGTCATGGCATTGATCGACTGGTCGGCCAAGGTCTACAGCCGCGACGATATTCAAGGCGTGCTGGCGTCGACGTCGGTGTGCTTCGATTTGTCGGTGTGGGAGCTGTTTGTGACCCTCGCCAACGGCGGTTCGCTGATCATCGCGCGCAATGCGCTGGAACTGCCGCAACTGCCGGCGCGTGATCAGGTGCGTTTGATCAACACCGTACCGTCAGCCATCGCCGCGCTGCAACGTGCCGGGCAAATTCCTGCCAGCGTCCGGATCATCAATCTGGCCGGCGAACCGCTCAAGCAAGGTCTGGTCGATGCGCTGTATCAACAGGCGAACGTTGAACACGTCTACGACCTGTACGGCCCGTCGGAAGACACCACCTATTCGACCTGGGCGCGCCGTGTTTCGGGTGGCCAACCGCGTATCGGTCGTGCGCTGGAGCACAGCGCCAGTCATCTGCTGGATGCCGATCTGCACCGGGTGCCACAGGGCGTTGCGGCGGAGCTGTACCTGTCCGGCGCTGGCATCACTCGCGGTTACCTTGGCCGCGCGGCGATGACTGCCGAACGTTTCGTACCCAATCCATTCAGCGGCAACGGCGAGCGCCTGTACCGCACGGGCGACCTGATTCGCCAGCGTGAACAGGGCAACTTCGAATACCTGGGCCGCATCGACCACCAAGTGAAGATTCGCGGCTTGCGTATCGAACTCGGTGAAATCGAAGCACGCCTGGTCGCGCATGCCGAAGTGCGCGAAGCGGTGGTGATCGCCAGCGAAGTGTCGGGCAGCCAGCAACTGATCGCCTATCTGGTACCGGCCGATCCGACAGTGGTTGAGGCCGGTGCCGAGTTGCAAGGGGATCTGCATCACCGCCTCAGCACCTGGCTGGGCGCAACCCTGCCGGACTACATGGTGCCCAGCCATCGTCTGTGGCTGGCGCAACTGCCGCTGACCCCCAACGGCAAGATCGATCGCAAGCGCTTGCCGGCGCTGGAATTGAGTGCTGCGCAACAACACGTCGAGCCGGCCAACGCCACTGAGCAGGTATTGGTGAATATCTGGAAAGAGGTGCTGGGGCTGGCGCAGGTCAGTACTCACGACAGCTTCTTTGCGCTGGGCGGCGATTCGATCGTCTCCATTCAGGTGGTCAGCCGCGCCCGCCAGCAAGGCCTGGAACTGAGCCCGAAAGACCTGTTCCAGCACCCGACCATCGAGCAATTGGCTCAGCGTGCCGGTAGCGCCAGCAACGCTGCGCCGACAGTGCTGATCGAGATGCCGCTGCATGGCCTGACTGACGCGCAAGTCGCCGATTTACCGCTGGCGCAGGATCAGTTGGCCGGGCTTTATCGTCTGTCACCGATGCAGCAGGGCATGCTGTTCCTCGGCTTGAATTCGCCGGAATCGGACCTCTACATCAACCAGTTGAGCATTGCCGTGCAAGGCCTTGAACCGGCGCGTTTGCAAGCGGCCTGGGCCAGCGTCAGCCGTCGTCACGACATTCTGCGCACGGGTTTCCTCTGGCGGGACATGGCCGAGCCGTTGCAGTTTGTTCTCGCCGATCCGCAACTGCCATTCTGCCTGCTCGACTGGCGTGACCAGGATCACTCGGCCGAGGCGCTGCAAGCATTGGCCGATGCCGAGCGAGCCAAAGGCTTCGACCTGGATCAGCCACCGCTGCAACGCCTGACGCTGGTGCAGGTTGGCGCTGACAGTTATCAATTGATCTGGACCTATCACCACATCCTGATCGACGGCTGGAGCAGTTCGCAGTTGATTGGCGAGGTGTTGAGCCAGTACTCCGGCACACCGCTTACCGAGGCGGTGCCATACCGTCATTACATCAACTGGCTGCAACAGCAGGACGACGCGGCCAGCGAAGATTTCTGGCGCGCGCAATTGAGCCAGCTCGACGAGCCGACTTACCTTGCCGACGCGGTGTCGCGCACTGGCAGCGGTCGCGGTCACGAGGCGCTGTACAGCCGCTTGGGTGAAGTGCGTACCGAACAGCTCAAGACCTTTGCGCAAGCGCAGCAAGTCACCCTCAACACGCTGGTGCAGGGCGCGTGGCTGATGCTGCTCAGCCGTTACAGCGGCCAGCGCTGCGTGGCGTTCGGTGCGACGGTGGCGGGGCGCCCGGCGAGCCTGCCGGCGTCGGAGTCGATCCTCGGCCTGTTCATCAACACCCTGCCGGTGATCAAGGACGTGCCGGCCGAGCAAGCGGTCGGCGACTGGCTGCGCGACCTGCAGGACTTCAACCTCGAACTGCGTGAGCGCGAATACACGCCGTTGACCGACGTGCAGCGTTGGGCCGGGCGGGCGGGGCAGGCGTTGTTCGACAGCATCATCGTCTTCGAGAACCACCCGATCGATCAGGCGCTGCGCGAGTGGCGCGACGACTCGCTGACGTTCGGCGAGATCAGCAACGCCGGCCTGACCAACTTCCCGATGGACTTGATGGTCACGCTCGAAGAAGGGCTGGTGATCGAATACATGTTCCTGCGTGAGCATTTCGATCGATCGACCGTGGAAGGCATTCGCGCCAACATGGAAGGCCTGCTCGCTGCATTGGCCGCAGATGCCGCGCAACCACTGGGACGGATCGGCTTGCCGAGCGCTCGGTCGGTGGTCGCGCCGAGCCTGCCAGCCGCTTTGCCGGCGCTGGCGGTGCATCAGCGTATTGCGCAACGGGCACTGGAGCAGGGCGAGCAGACGGCGGTGATCTGCAACGGCCAGGCGTTCAGCTATGCGCAGATTGACGCCCGCGCCAACCGCCTGGCCCATGCGTTGATCGCTGAAGGGGTAGGGCCGGAAGTACGCGTCGGTGTCGCGCTGCCGCGCAGCGAACACATGATCGTGGCCTTGCTCGCGGTGCTCAAGGCCGGCGGCGCTTACGTGCCGCTCGATGCGACTTACCCGCGTGAACGCCTGAGCTACCTGATGGGGGATTCCGGCATCGCCTTGTTGCTCAGCGATTCCAGTCTGCGTGAGGTCATGCCGACGCAGGCCAGTCTGCCTGTGCTGGAGCTGGATCAGCTCGATCTGAGTGGTCAGCCGGAGAGCGCACCGCAGGTCGTCGTGCATGCGGACAACCTCGCTTACGTCATTTACACCTCTGGCTCCACCGGCCAGCCGAAAGGCGTCGGCGTCGCCCACGGGCCGTTGGCGATGCACTGCGAGGCGATCGGTCAGCGTTACGAAATGACCGCAGCCGATTGCGAATTGCACTTCATGTCGTTCGCCTTCGATGGCGCCCATGAGCGCTGGTTGACCACATTGACCCACGGCGCGCGTCTGCTGATCCGTGACGACAGCCTGTGGACCGCCGAGCAGACTTACGAAGCGCTGCACGAATATGGCGTGACCGTGGCGGCGTTTCCGCCGGTGTACCTGCAGCAATTGGCCGAGCACGCCGAGCAGCACGGCAACCCGCCGGCGGTGCGCATTTATTGCTTCGGTGGTGATGCGGTGCCGGTGGCAAGTTTCGAACTGGCCAAACGTGCGCTCAAACCGCAGCACATCATCAACGGTTATGGCCCGACGGAAACCGTGGTCACGCCACTGATCTGGAAGGCCGGCGCTGACGACGTATGCGGTGCGGCCTACGCACCGATTGGCACGGTAGTCGGCGAGCGTAGCGGTTACGTGCTCGATGCCGACCTCAATCCGCTGCCGCTGGGCCTTGCCGGTGAGCTGTACCTGGGCGGCGCGTTGGCCCGTGGTTACCTGGGCCGCGCCGGCGGCAGCGCCGAGCGTTTCGTCGCCAACCCGTTCAGCGCCGACGGCAGCCGTCTGTATCGCACCGGCGACCTGGTGCGCCAGCGCGAGGACGGTACCGTCGACTATCTCGGGCGCATTGATCAGCAGGTGAAGATCCGCGGTTTCCGCATCGAGCTCGGCGAAGTCGAGGCGCGTCTCAAGCAGCAACCCGGCGTGCGCGACGCCGCTGTGGTGGCCCGCGACGGCGTCAGCGGCAAGCAATTGCTCGGGTATGTCGTCGTCGCAGCCGATGCCGCGGCGGACGGTTTCTGCGAACGCCTGCGCGACCAGCTCAAGGCCAGCCTGCCGGACTACATGGTGCCTGCGCACCTGATGCTGCTCGAACGCATGCCGCTGACGCCGAATGGCAAACTTGACCGCAAGGCCTTGCCGAACCCGGACGTCGAACAGCGCCAGGCTTATCTGGCGCCGCGCACCGAGCTGGAAAAGGCGCTGGCGAAGATCTGGCAGGACGTGCTGAAGATCGAACGCGTCGGCCTCAGCGACAACTTCTTCGAACTGGGCGGCGACTCGATCCTCAGCCTGCAAGTGATCGCCCGCAGCCGTGTGCTCAAGGCTCAGGGCCTGAGTTTGAAACTGCGCGACCTGATGCAGAAACCGAGCATCGCCGAGTTGGTGGCCAGCGTGCAGGGCAGCGCCGAGAAAGCCAGCGCAATGTTGGCGATGAATGCTCATGTCGACGCTGTCGCACCGCTGTTCTGCATTCACGCAGGCTTCGGCACGGTGTTCGATTACGAGCCGTTGGCGCGACGTCTGAGCGGTCGCCGCCAGGTGTTGGCGATCCAGTCGCGGATGCTCCTCGATCCGACGTTCCACGACGTCTCGCTGCAAAGTATGGCCAGTGACTACGTTGCGCAGATCCGCGCAAAACAGGCGCACGGGCCGTATCACCTGTTGGGCTGGTCGCTGGGCGGGACCTTGGCGATGCTGATCGCGGCGCAACTGGAACAGGCTGGGCAGGCGGTGGAATTTGTCGGTCTGGTCGACAGCTTCGTGCCGTCGGCGAGGGTTGACGAAGGCACGCTGGACGACTGGCAAGCCGACTTGCGCGACTTCCTGCAAGTGACGCTGCCGGATGCCGCGCCGGGTTTGCACATCGACGGCGAAGAAACCCCGCAGAACATTCAAGCACTGTTCAGCCGCGCCATGAGCACCGCGCGCGGGGCTTCGACCTACGTGGCGCTGGGCGATGATGAACTGGCCCATGTGTTCAGCGTCGCCCGCCGACTCAAACAGCTGTCGCTGCAACTGGACCGCTGCACACCGTTGGCGATCACACCGATGTGCTGGTGGACCCTGGGCCGCGAAGAGGAAGCCGTGCAATTGGCGGCGCAACTGGAACAGCCGGGCATGGGCGGTGAATGGCTCGACTGCGGGCACTTCCAGATTCCGCGCGATGCAACGTTCCTGTCCGAGGCTGAAGAAATGCTCGGCGAGATCGTTGAACCTGTAGCCATGTCCTGAACTGAACAGCGGTGGGGCGCCTGTGGCGCTTCACTGCGCTGGAGATTTGAATGTCGTTGAACCCTGATATCGCCGCGTTTTTGCAACTGGTCGGCAACGGCCGGGCGAGCGGCAAACGCGTGGGCATGCACCAGCTGAGTCCGGCCGAGGCGCGTGAGCAGTTTGATCAGTCTTCACTGTTGATGGACGCTGGCGGTGAAGAACTGCCCGTGGTGGATGAGCTGCAATTGCCGGTGCGCGATGGCGCGCTGCTGAATGCACGGATCTACAGTAACCAGCCCTTGCAGGCGGATGCCGGCCGGCCGGCGCTGTTGTATTTTCATGGCGGTGGCTATGTGGTCGGTAGCCTCGATTCCCACGATTCGCTGTGCCGGGCGCTGGCCTCGATGGCTGACTGCGTGGTGCTGTCGGTGGCGTATCGGCTGGCACCGGAGTTTCGCTTTCCCACCGCGGCGGATGATGCCCGTGATGCCTGGGACTGGTTGGTGGCCAGTGCTGCGGATCTCGGTGTGGATGCGTCGCGTCTGGCGGTTGCCGGTGACAGCGTGGGCGGCAGCCTGGCCACGGTGTTAGCGGCGCAACTGGCCGATGCCGTGGTGCGACCGCGCTTGCAGGTGCTGATCTATCCGGTTACCGATGCCAGTCGCAGCACATCGTCGATCGAGCGGTTTGCTGAAGGTCATCTGTTGGAGAAGGCGTCGCTGGAGTGGTTTTACAGCCACTATCAGCGTGAGCCGGGTGATCGTTTTGATCCGCGGTTTTCGCCGTTGCTCGGGGAAGTCTCGGCTGATGTTGCACCGGTGCTGCTGGTGTTGGCCGAGTGTGATCCGCTGCATGATGAGGGGGTGGCGTATGCGCGTCATTTGCAGGCGGCGGGGGTGACTGTCGAGCTCAAGGTGTATGCGGGGATGACGCATGACTTCCTGCGCATGGGCGCGATTGTCGATGAGGCTGAGGAGGCGCAGTCGTTTATTGCCCGGCGTTTGGCTCAGGCGTTTGCTCGGGGGTGATTTTGTTTTGGCCTTGGCGGCCTTGGCGGCCTTTGGGCCGACCAGGCTGTGGTTTGGCTGTGTGAATATCCGTTTTTTTGGGTGTGGCGGCTGGCGGTTCCGCCCTTACGGCGGGTCACCCTTTTTCAAACGCCAAAAAGGTAACCCAAAACGCTTGCTCCTGCGTTCGGCCCTCGCAGGCTCGGGTCCCTTCGCTCCGGGACCGATCCGGGCGCAGCGGCTACGGTTTGCTGCGCTGCACCTCCTTCCGCTGTGTACGACTTCGTCGTACGGTCGCTGCGCTCCCACGCCCGGATCAATCCCTCCACTCAGCCTTCCGACGTCGCTGGTTAGGCAAAATCAAAAGCACTCGAGCTAACGCTCATTGTTGAGTGGTTAGAAGCGCCGCAAGGCTTGAGATCTTCGGTGGATTTGCCCCTCACCCCAGCCCTCTCCCGAGGGAGAGGGAGCCGATTTGTGGGCTCTTCAAAGTTTACGTACGACTCGGTATCGCAGGTCGGTGTAGCTCTCGCATCCACCACAGTCAGTTCCCTCTCCCCCTGAGAGAGGGCTAGGGTGAGGGGCTTTTGATCTGCAGAGCCTGCACGCACGAATCGGTAATCCGCATTCATAACCATAAATCTTCCACACCAAACCAACCCCCAACCCCCAATACCCAACCCAGACCCCCGCTCTAACCACTCATTACAATGAGCGCCAGCTCGAGTGCTCTTGATCCTGCCGTGCCGGCCCCTTCGGCAGGCTGAGTGGAGGGATTGATCCGGGGGTGGGAGCGTAGCGACCGTCTGGCGCAGCCAGACACAGCGGAAGTAGGTGCAGCGAAGCAAACCGTAGCCGCTGCGCCCGGATCGATCCCGGAGCGAAGGAACCCGAGCCTGCGAGGGCCGTACGCCGGGGCCAAGCCTTTTTGGGTACTTTTTCGGCGTTTGGAAAAAGTGCCTCGCCGTAAGGGCGAAACCGCCAGCCGCAACACCCAAAAAAACGGATATTCACCCAAAACCCAAGAGCCTGGCCGGCCCAGAGGCCGCCACGCGCAAAAAAAAACGCCAGCAATCGCCGGCGTTTTTCTCAAACTCAATGCGCTGAAAACCTTACCAGTTGTAAGTCACATCAGCCGTCATCGTCCGGCTCTCACCGTAGTAGCAGTCAAGCGTGCCATTACACGCAGCCACATACTTCTCGTTGGTCAGGTTCTGCAGGTTGGCCTGCAACTTCACACCCTTGACATGCAGTGGCGATTTTTCCAGATCGTAGGAAACCATCGCGTCATACACCGTGTAAGACGGCACCTGGAAAGAATCCGACTCGTAGTCCGAACCGTAACTCTGCTGCACATAGCGCGCCCCCAGGCCCATGCCGAAACCGGCCAGCGCGGTGGAAATATCGAAGTCGTAGTTGACCCATGCCGACGCGGTCAGCGGCGGAGCCATGGCCACGGTGCGACCTTCGCGGCCATCGTTGGCGCTGTGCCATTTGGTCTGGTTACGCGACACGGCGGCGAGTACACGCAGGTTCTGGGTGACGTTGACCTTGCCTTCCAGCTCCACGCCACGCGAACGTACCGTACCGCTCTGCACGCTGAACCCCGGGTTGTCGAGGTCGGTGGTCAGCATGTTGTCCTGGTCGATCTGGTAAGCCGACAGCTGGATAAAACCGTCGACGAAGGTCGGTTCGTACTTGATGCCCACTTCGTACTGCTTGCCAGTGGTCGGCTCGAAGGCGCTGCCGCTCAGGTCGGTACCGGTTTGCGGCAGGAACGATTCGGCGTAGCTCGCGTACGGCGTGATGCCGTTCTCGAACTCGTAGCCCAGGCCCGCACGGCCGGTGAATTTCTCGTCCTTCTGGTTGCTGTGGCCACCGCTCAGGGGTTGCTTGTTATCGGTTTCGGCGAAGTCATAACGACCGCCGAGGGTCAGGAACCACTGGTTCCAGCGCAGTTGGTCCTGGGCGTAGAGGCCGGTCTGGGTGATGGTGTTGTCCCACTTGTAGGGCTGGCGGAAGTTGATCGCGCTGCCATACACCGGGTTGTACAGATCGATGCCCGGCGCGGTGCGGTCGTACAGGCCGAGGAACTTCGAGTTGGAATGGTAGTAGTCCACGCCCAGCAGTACGGTATGGTCGACTTCGCCGGTGTTGAACTTGGCCTGGGCGATGTTATCGATGCCGTAGACCTTGTTGTGCTGCGACCAGTCCACTGCATAGCGGCTCTGGAAGCTGTTGTCGTCGAGGCCGGTCACCGGGTTGGTCGGGAACGAATAACCGTGCAGCGGCGCGACGTACTGGTCGTTGACGTCGGCGTAGCGTGCGTTCTGCTTGAAGGTCCAGACATCGTTGAGTTCGTGCGCGATCTCGTAACCGACCACGAACTGTTCGCGGTGGTACTTGTTCACGTCCGGCTCGCCGATGAACAGACTGCGGCCGATGCGGCCGTTGGAAGTGCTCTTGACCGTACCGAAGGCCGGCAAGCCCTGGGCTTCCGGTACATCGTGGTCTTTCTGGTACTGGCCGAAGACGGTGATGGTGGTGCGGTCGTTCGGCAGCCAGGTCAGGCTCGGTGCGAGCAGCATGCGGTTCTGGCTGGCGTAGTCGATCGCCGAGCCACTGTCGTTGACCACACCGGTGAGGCGATAAAGGAACTCGCCCTGGTCGTCGATCGGGCCGCCGAGGTCGAAGGCGCCGTATTTACGGTCATAGCTGCCGCCGCCAATCTTCACTTCGTGCAGCGGGGTGGCGGTCGGGCGCTTGCTGACCATGTTGACGATACCGCCGGGCTGGTTCTGGCCGTACAGCACCGAGGCCGGGCCCTTGAGCACTTCGATGCGCTCCAGGGTGTACGGGTCGATCTGCAGCGAACCGCCGGTGCTGCCGCCGCCGTACGGCATGTGCAGGCCGTCGAGGTACAACGGGGTCGGCGAGAAGCCGCGCGAGGTCGGCTCGTCGAAAATCTTCACCCGGTCAGCGAAGCCGCCGCCGGTCATGCCCGGGGTGTAGCGCAGGGCTTCGGTGACCGATTGCGAGCCGCGCATCTTGATTTCGTCCTGGGTGACGACGTTGATGGTCTGCGGGATGACTTTGATCGCGGTGTCGGTCTTCGAGCCGGTGGCGCTGCGTTTGGCGACGATGCCGTCGACCGGGCCCCAGGCCGATTCGGCCGTGGCGGAAATGTTCGTCGGGGCGAGGTCGAGGCTGGCGCCGCTGTTGCTGCGCGAGCGCAGGGCGACGTTGTTGCCGTCGACGCTGTAGGCAATGTCGGTGCCTTTGAGCAACTGCGCGATTGCGGCCGTCGGTTCGAGGGTGCCGCTGACGGCGCTGCTGCGCAGACCGCTGACCTCATCCGGGCTGTACAGCACTTGCAGGTTGGTCTGGCGACCGAATTCCTGCAAGGCGCTCCCCAGCGACTGTGCAGGAATATTGATCGCCACGGCTGCAGCCTGGGCCTGACCGATGATCGGCAGGGTGAGGGCCATGGCGCACAGCGCCGGCAAGGTGGAACGGAATGAGCGGCGGATCAGCAGAGCCTTGGCGAGCGGGTGGAGTCCGTGCGGTGCGGGCATTATTCTTCTACTCTTCAAAGTGTTGACTGAGAACTATTTCTATTAACTGTAGATAAGACGTTGAGCCCTTCGAAAACCGGAAAGGCTCGACACAGTTTTTTTACAGATTTTTCACAATCAGGCCGGTTGCAGCTCGGTCAGCACTTTGCCGGCGTTCATCCGTACCAGTTGGTCGGCCACGTCGAAGTAACGATCGTCATGGGAAATGACGATGATGGTTTTGCCCAGGCGTTTGAGATCGGGCAGCAGCTCGGTGTAGAAAATACGCCGGAACGTCGGGTCCTGATCGGCGGCCCATTCGTCAAACACCAGCACCGGGCGTTCTTCCAGCCACGCATTGACCAGCGCCAGGCGCTTGCGCTGCCCGGTCGACAGGTCCGTGGTGGTGAAGGCGCCGTCACGCACGCTGACCTTGTGCGCGATCTCCAGGCGTTGCAGGTATTTGTTGGCGTCCTCGGGGATATGCGTGTCGCCCTGGACCACGTCGTCGAACAGGTAATAGTCGGCGAAAATCGTCGTGAACAACTGGCGATAATCATCGCGGTTCGCCGCGTCGATCAGTTGCTCGTTGAGGCGGATCTCACCCTGCTGCGGCGCGTACAGCCCCAGCAGCAGTTTGATCAGAGTGGTCTTGCCGCAGCCGTTTTCGCCGACGATGAAAACGATGTCGCCCTGTTCGATCTTCAGGTTCACCGGCCCGAGACGGAAGGGCGCCGCGCCTGCAACGGTCGGAAAACTGTAAGTGACATCGTTCAGTTCGAGGCTGTGTACGGCGTTGTTTTTCGGCGCCTGCTCGCTGAGCAGCAGGTGCGGTTCGGGCGAGGAAAATTGTTCCGACAGATCGGCGATGCGGCGGAAGGCGATCTGTGCGCGGCTGACAATCGGCAGCGTACTGATCAGGTGCTCCAGCGGGCCTTTCATGTACAGCAATACCAGCACGAAACCGCTGATCACCGCTTTGTCCGCGCTCGGCCAGAACGATTGCAGGACCAGCGCCAGGCCAATCACCACGAAAAACAGCATCGAGCCGAGCGTCTTGGCGATGACGAAAATGTTCACCGAGCGCACCTGGGTGTCGCAGATCTTGTTCGCCGTGCCTTCGATGCCCGAGACGAACATGCGATGGCGGCGCGGGCGGTGGATGCGCAGCTCTTTCGCGCCTTCAGCCACGGCGTGGTAGTTCTTCTGCAGCTCGTCTTCGTAGTCGCGGGCCTTCATGAAGCCCTGCATGCCGCGGCCGCGGGCGATGTACTGGATGACCGTGCTCAGCGCAATCGCCACCACCACCATCAGGAACATCGGCCACGACAACATGGCCAGATAGCCCATGCAGCCGAGCGTGACGGTCATGGAAATCGCCAGTGGGGCAAAAGCAAACGCGAAGTCGCTGATGGTGTCGACGTCGTGGGTCAACACCGGTATCAGCCGGTGGCTGCGGTAGCGTTCGATCTGCTCGATGGGCGCCGAGAGGACTTTCTCACCCAGCTCTTTGCGCAATCTGGCAATGATATGCTGGCCGACATGGTTGGTGCCGATGTCGGAGCAAATCGAGCTGGTCAGGGCCAGCAGGCACAACCCGGCGAACACCGCGACCATGCTGTTGCTGACGGCGCCTTCGCTGTGCAGCACGCTGTTGATGGTCGCCAGCAATGCGGTGACGCTCAGCCCGCCGAGCATGCCGAGCAGGGTCGAGACGATGACGATCAGCCGAAAGGGTTTGAGCAGCGCGAACAATTCGTTGATCACCCCGCGTGTTGGTTTGCTCATGGAGGTTCCCTGCTTGAAAGAGCGGCGAAGCCCGGCATGCCGGAGCGCGGGTTTCGCCTGGATGACGTAGAGGGCGGTGGCGCGCCGTGGCGGTTCGCGCTCACCTGTAAAACGGCTGGCAGGACGGCGAATTTAGCCGTGCGCAGGCGTTACAGATCGCGGGCGACGCGAAAGCCGATCCAGTCGCCGCGGGTGTCGGTGTAGGTGGCGTTGCGATTGCCCGAGCGGGAAAACACCGGCGCTTCACCCCAGTCGTTGCCACGGATGCGCCGCACTTCGCACTTGCCGCTCAGCCAGGCGCTGCCATCACTTGGCGCGCCGACGTAGTTGTCGTTGTAGCAATCGGCGGTCCATTCATAGAGGTTGCCGTGCATGTCGTAGACGCCGAAGGCGTTGGCCGGCAAACTGCCGGCCGGCGCGGTGAAGTTGTAGCCATCGGCGGCGCCATAGGTGTTGGCGTGTCGGGCGATGCTGTATTCCTTGCCCTCATCGAAGGGGAAGGGGAACGGGCCGCTGCTGCCGCCACGGGCGGCGTATTCGCGCAGGGATTCGCTGACCAGCCGATAAGCCTTGCCGGTCTTTTTCGATAGCCACGCCACGTAGGCCTCGATTTCCGCAAAGTCCATGCACACCGCCGGATGCCTGTCGGTGTACTGCTTGCGCGGGTCGCTGCCCTGATAGTCGGGAATCCCGGCCTTGCACGCCCGGCCGGGGCGCGTGTCGCCATCGGGCATTTGATAGCCGGTGTCCTTGAGGTAGGCGTCCCACTGACCTTTGAGAATCTGGAAACGGCTGATCGCCAGCGGCTTGGCGAACGTCACCGGGTGCATCGGGCCTTCGTCGGGCTCGCGTCCGACTTCGTCCTCCGGGGTGCCCATGGTGAACGTGCCGGTCGGCAGCACGACCATTTCCGGGCAGTCCTTGCAGTCCTTGAACACTTTGCCGGGTGCCAGCGGGGTGCTGGCCTGGGCGGCAGTCGGCGACAACAGGACGGCGAGGGTACCGAGCATTAACGCCGGCAGTGGCTGCAGAAGAAAACGACGTGGTACGGATTTCATGGCGGCTCTCGCTAAAAGAAGAAGGATGCTCACAGGGCCTGGTCGAGCACGGCCAGCAGGCGGTCGATCTGCGCTTCGTCGTTGAGCAGACCGGGGGCGGTGCGGATCACCGGGCCGACGTCGCGGTGCACGGCATCGGCAATCACGCGGTTGGCCATCAGGTGCGCAGCGACCTTGTCACTGTCCTTGCCCCTGACCCGGAAGAAGGTGAAACCGGCGGACAACTGCGGGCTCAGCGGCGTCACCAGCTCGATCTGCGGACGTTGTTGCAGGCGTTGCTTGAGGTAACTGTTGAGCGCATGAATCCGCGCTTCGACCTCGGCTTTGCCCAGTTGCAGATGCAACTTGAACGCTTCGTCCAGCGCCCAGCGGTGCTCGAAGGCGTGATAGCCGCCGGGCGTCATCGTGGTGGAAAACGCGGTGGCCTCGGAGAAGGTCGGAATCACCGGGGTGACATATTTCACCTCCTCGAAGCGGCTGCAAATGATCCCGGTGCCCCGTGGGCCGAACATCCATT
Source organism: Pseudomonas sp. R1-1 (assembly GCF_051132135.1). NCBI lineage: Bacteria > Pseudomonadati > Pseudomonadota > Gammaproteobacteria > Pseudomonadales > Pseudomonadaceae > Pseudomonas > Pseudomonas sp. R1-1. The sequence continues at coordinate 4,048,434 of NZ_CP071663.1, read as the reverse complement.
TGTGTGTGCCGGCGATAAAGAAGTCGCAATTCATCTGCGCGAAGTTCAGGTTGTCGACGCCGAAGCCATGCACGCCGTCGACCACGTAGACGATGCGGTCGGCATCGCTGCGACCGCGATTGTGCTTGTCGACGATTGCGCCGATTTCGCCGATCGGCAGCTTCAGGCCACTGCCGGAATGCACCCAGCACATGCCCAGTACGCGGGTTTGCGGGCGGATCGCATTGTCGATGTTGGCCAGGATTTCGGCTTGGCTGGCGCTGAACACGTCCTTGAACAGCGCGATTTTGCGCACCCGCGTACCGTCACGTTCGCTGCGCAGCGCAAGGGTGGTGTGGGTGGCGTAATGCTCATGGACGGTGGTGAGGATCTCCTGATCGGCGCGTACATGCACGCCACCGTAAATCGTCGCCAGGCCTTCGGTGGTGCTGCCGGTCAGCGCGATCTGTTTCGGGCTGGCTTCAAGGTAACGGCCGGCCCAGACCCGCACGTTTTCTTCCCGCTGTTCGATCACCCCCAAATCCCAATCCATGGCCAGGCCGGGATTTTTATCGAGGGCGGCGCGATGCCGGGCAATCGCCTCGCGCACCGGTCTGGGGTGCGAAGTGATAAGGAAGTTGGAGAAGTGCAGAGAGTCCGGGTCCTGCTCGAACAGTTGCTGCAATTGCGCCCACTGGTTACGCGGCTGCGGTGCATTGCTTGCCGCACGGGCGACACTCGGCAGGCTCGCCCCCAGCGGCAGCGCGGCGGCGAGAATCCCGGCCTGCTTGAGAAAGTCGCGACGATTGCTCATGGCGTGGCGATTCCCGGCGCGGTGGCCAGTGCCGGTTTCGCGGCTTTCTCGACTTCATCCCAGACGCGCAGGAAGTTACCGCCCCACAGCTTGGCAATGTCCGCCTCGGAGTAGCCGCGCGAGATCAGCTCGGCGGTGACGTTGCGGATCTCACCGACGTTTTCGAAGCCTTTGACGCCGCCGCCCTCGTTGAAGTCGGAACTGATGCCGACATGGTCGATGCCGATCTTGCGGACGGCGTAATCGATGGCGTTGCCGAAGTCCTTGAGGCTGGCTTTCGGCTCCTCCTCGAGGATGCCGTAGAGGCGGCTGGCGTACTGGCCGAATTTCTGCTCGGACCATGCCGCGATGATCGGGTCGCCGGGCATCAAGGCCATGGCCAGGTTCGGCAGCGGTGGCAGGTCGAAGTCCTTGCGCATCTCGTTGAGTTTGTCCTGCGTGGCTTGGGTCAGCGGGCGCAGGTACTGCGAAAACGCGACGATCTGCACCACGCCGCCACTGTTCTTGATCAGTTGCATTTCCTTGTCGCTGAGGTTGCGCGGAATATCGACCATCGCCCGCGGCGCCGAATGCGAGGCGATCAGCGGAGTACGGCTGAGTTGCGCGACTTGCTCAAGGGCCTTGGTCGACATTTGCGACACATCGATGATCACCCCCAGATCGTTGAGACGCTTGACCGCTTGCTTGCCCAGAGCCGAGAGGCCGTCGAGGGCGTCCGGTGAGTCGTTGAGAAACGGCAGCGGCCGCGACGAGTCGGCCCAGTCGTTATTGCCGATGTAGCTGAAGCCGAACATGCGCATGCCACGCGCCGTCCATAGATCCAGCAGGTTCAGGTCGTGGCCCAGCGGGTAGGCGTTGAGCATGCTGATGAAAATCGCGAATTTACCCTCGCCGTGCAGGCGACGGAAATCGTCCGGCGTGTAGGCGATGGCGACTTGATTGGGATAGTCGCGAACCATGCCGCTGATAATCTTGAAGCGGATTTCCTGCTGGTTGCGCGCCTCATCGACGAAGCCGGGAGTCGGTTTGTGCGGGGCGTTCGGGCCGTTCCACATTTCCGGCCAGCCGAAGATGGTCAGCGCCGCACCGGACAGTCGCCCGCGATTGGCCTTGGCCAGGTCGAACTGACCGTCGCCGTCCTTGTCGGCTTCGTGGCCATCGGTGCCGAAGTTCTGCGTCAGGCTGACGTGGCTGTCGAAGGACAGCATGCGTTCGTGCAGTTCATCTGCCTGTTGCATCACTTTGACCGGGTAGCCGAGATCGTCCTTGAACCAGTGGTGCCACACGGCAAAGCCGGCGCCAGCGCTGATCGCCAGGGCTAACGGCAGGCCGATGAATAGAGCCTTTTTCGAACGTGGTTTTGTCATTGCCATCTCAGTCGGGTTCGCCAGTGAGGTGCAGGCGCGGCGGCCTTTGCTATCTGGGAAGAACGAGCGATCGGCGGGGAAATTTAGGCTGGCCGCATGCCGGCGAACACGCCGCTTAAATTTGCCGGAGCAACAAACGTTCTAGCTTGGATAAAGCCTGCTTCATGGCTGACACAGGTAGGGCAATGAAGATTTCTCGACGATGGTTCATGGCCGGTCTGGCGCTGACCGGCGCGGCCGTGCCAGCGGCTTATTTCGGGCATCGCGAATGGACCAGACCGGACCCGACGATCACCCCGGGCGAAGCCTCTTTCGATGTGGCGGACGTGGCCGGCCAGCGCCTGGCGAACGCCTTGCGCGGAGTCTGGGACATCCGTTTCGAAGGCGCCGATGCCGGCCTTGAAGGCTTGCCGAAAACCGGCCTGCAAGTGTTCCTCGACATCGGCCAGAAAGGCCGCGGCGTCTGTGGCTTCCTCGACACGCCGCAGCGCTTGCGCTCTGACGACACCCCGCGTTACCGAATTCTCGGCGATCTGGCCAAGGCCGATGCCGCGAAACTCAGTTGGCGGTTGATCGGCGCCGATGGCCAGATCGGCTATGAGCTGGAAATGGTCCTCGATGAAGTCTGGGCCGACTTCGGCAATGCCGGCAGCGGCACTCTCAGCGGCAAGGCGCTGCGTCTTGACCGACCATTGAACCTGCTGGCGCAGGACAACCGTTTCGTTGCGGTCAAACAGCTGTTCCCCGAAGCCCGCGAGCGCACACCGCTGAATCAAACATTGCTGGCGTGGCTGGTTTCCCCCGAGCATCGCCTGTTTCACCAGTTGTGGCATGCGACCCGTGACAAGTGGCACAAACTTCCCGAGGACAAGCGCGAGGCGCTACGCGGCATCGGCTGGCAACCTGGCCCTCGCGATCACGAGCGCGATGCCCGTGGCCCGCGCAAGGATCGCAACGGTTCCGGCGTGGACTTCTTTTTCATGCATCGGCACATGCTGGGCACCGCGCGCTCGATGCAGGATCTGCCATCGTGGGAGTACTTCCCGCTGCCGCAACCGGAACTGATCCGCGACCGGCCCGGTTTTGCCCGCTATTTCGATAACCACGACGGCACCGCGTTACCGCCGACCTGGACCGCCGCCGGCGATGATGAATTCAGCCAGTGGGTCAGCGACATCAAAACCGCCGAAACCTACGAGAGCAACTTCCAGGTCTGGGAGTCGCAGTACCGTGATCCGGCGTACCTGGCCAGACTGACCCTGGGCCAGTTCGGCTCCGAGGTCGAGCTGGGCCTGCACGACTGGCTGCACATGCGCTGGGCCTCGGTGCCGCGCGATCCATCGAATGGCCAACCGGTGCCGTTCGCACGCGATCCGGCCGACTTCGCCGCGCGCTGGTACCGCCCTGAAAACGACTTCCTCGGCGATCCGTTTTCCTCGCACGTCAATCCGGCGTTCTGGTATTTCCACGGCTGGATCGATGACCGCATCGAAGACTGGTTTCGCGCCCATGAGCGTTTTCATCCGGGCGAAGTCAAGCGCCTGCAAGTCAATGGCGTGCCCTGGTTCGCCCCGGGGCGCTGGGTCGAAATCGACGACCCATGGCTGGGCCCGATCACCCACGGCTGCAGCACCACGCCCGGCTTGCAGACAGGCAAAACAGTCGAAATGGACCCGGAAACCATGAAACTGGCACTGCGCATCACCTTCCTCACCGACGAAGAAAAGCTCGCCGGCCTGTTCCGCCGCGTGCCGCAACGACCTTGGTATGCACGCAACCTGAAGGCTAAAACCAGCCCGGCTTGAGGGCTGGGTCATTGTTCATTCGCGAGCAGGCTCGCTCTCGCAAATGAACCGAGTGCAATGGCGTCAGAATCGAGAGCCAGAGCACAAGCAAAATCAAAAGCAAAATCAAAAGCCCCTCACCCTAGCCCTCTCCCAGAGGGAGAGGGGACTGACTGAGGTGTATGTGAGAGCTACGCCGACATGAAATATCGAGTCGTACGCAATTATTTGAAAAGCCCACAAATCGGCCCCCTCTCCCTCGGGAGAGGGCTGGGGTGAGGGGCGAATCCACCGAAAATCTCAAGCCATGCACCGCTTCTAACCACTCAACAATGAGCGCCAGCTCGAGTGCCCTTGATCTTGATCTTGCCTAACCAGCGACATCGGAAGGCTGAGCGGAGGGATTGATCCGGGTGTGGGAGCGCAGCGACCGTCTGGCGCAGCCAGACACAGCGGAAGGAGGTGCAGCGAAGCAAACCGTAGCCGCTGCGCCCGGATCGATTCCGCAGCGAAGGGACCCGAGCCTGCGAGGGCCGTACGTAGGAGCAAAGCCTTTTGGTTCCTTTTTGGCGTTTGAAAAAGGGACTCGCCGTAAGGGCGAAACCGCCAGCCGCAACACCCGCAGCAACGGATATGTACCCGGTCAGTCAGAACATTATAGCCTGACAAACCGCCATCGCTTGCAGGCAAGCTCCCACAGGGAAACTGCGAACGCCGGTGCAAAGCTGGTCGGCTGAAAGCGCTCAATCACAGCGCCCGCCACCCACCCCCCAACGCCTTGTACAACGCAATACTCGCCTGCACCCGCGCCAGCCGCAGCTGCACCTGCTGATCCTGCGCGGCATACAGCGTGCGCTGAGTCTCCAGCACCGTAAGCAGATCCTCAGCGCCCGCTTCGTAGCGGCTCTGGGCGATATTGAAAGCCGTCTGCGCCTGACTCAACTCCTCGGATTGCCACCGTCGCTGCTCATCCAGACGACGAATGCTGTTCAAAGCTTTTTCCACATCGGCAAAACCATTGATGATCGCGCCGCGGTAGGTTTCCAGCAGTTCCTGCTGGCGCGCCGTGGCCTTGTCACGTTCGGCGCCGAGACGGCCATTGTTGAAGATCGGCGCGACCAGACCAGCAGTGAGATTGTAAAAAGGGCTGCGCAACACATCATCGAACTGATCGGCACCGGAGCCGAGTTGCGCCGTCAATGTCAGCGTCGGCAGCATCGCCGCGCGGGCGACCTTGACGTCGGCCTCGGCGGCGGCCAGTTGCGCTTCGGCGCGGGCGATGTCCGGGCGCCGGCTGAGCAGGTCGCTGGGGATGCCGGCCGCAATCTCGGGCCATTGCAGGTCTTCGAACGAACCGCTCGGCGCCAGTTGTTGCACCGGTTGGCCGAGCAGGGCCGCGAGGCTGATCAACGCGGCTTGAGCCTCCTGTTGCACGCGCGGCAATTGCCATTGCTGGGCGGCGACCAGACTCTTCTGTTGCGCCAGTTCCAGCGCCGTGGCCGAGCCTGAATCGAAGCGTGTCTGCACCAGTTTCAGCACCCGTTGCGCGTTGGCCAGATTCAGTTCAGCGATGCGGCTTTGCTCGCGCAGCGCCAGGGTCTGCGCATACGTTGTGGCGATGCTGCTGAGCAGGGTCAGTTCGACCGTCGCGCGATCAAACTCGCTGGCCTGCAAAGTGAACTGCGCACTGTCGCGGGAGGCACGCTTACCGCCCCAGAAATCGACTTCGTAGGTTGCGCTCAGGCTGGCATCGAAATAGTCCACGGCCTGGTTGCTGCTGTCGGCATCGAGCTGGCTGTAGCCATTGCCGCGCAGCAGTTTTTGCCGATTGCCGTTGAGCCCGGCCTTGACCTCCGGCAACTGCGAGCCACCGGCAATCACCGTGCCGGCCTGGGCCTGGCGCACGCGCGCAACCGCTGCGGCGAGGTCGAAACTGCCGAGGCGGGCCTGTTCGATCAGGCGATCGAGTTCCGCGCTGGCAAATTCTGTCCACCATTGCCGATCACTATGGGCGACGCTGGCGGCGTGCGGCGATTGCCAGGCCGCCGGTGCCTGCACGCCGCTGTCCGGGCGCTGAACGGGACTGCCGCAAGCGCTGAGCATCAGGCACACGGTCAACACACTGAGACGCGGTTTCATAGATCGATCATTCACTGGTAAGGGCCGTGACCGGGTCGAGCCGGGCAGCTTTGCGGGCCGGCATGAAGCCGAAGACGACGCCGGTCACCAGGGCGCAGGCAAACGCGCCGAGCAACGCCAGCAACGAGAAGGCGACGGCGACTTCACTGAGAATCAGCACACCACCCACAATCAGTGCCAGGGCGATCCCGGCGATGCCGCCGACCACCGACAGCACCACCGCCTCGGTGAGGAACTGACGGAGGATGTCGCGTTGGCGCGCACCGGTGGCCATGCGAATACCGATCTCACGGGTGCGTTCGCGCACGGTCATCAGCATGATGTTCATCACGCCGATGCCGCCGACCAGCAGCGAAATCGCCGCAATCGAACCGAGCATCAGCGACAGGGTGTTCTGCGTGCGCGCTTCGGCCTGGATCATCGCGGCGTTGTTGGTCAGCTCGAAATCTTTCTTGCCGTTGTGCAATTGCAGCATCAGTTGTTCGATGGCCTGCTCGGCGTCCTTGACCTTGCCGGCGTCGGTGGCAGCAATGGCGACGTACTCAGGATCGCGCGTACCGAACAGCCGAACACTGGCAGCGGAGTAGGGGATGGCGATGCGGTTGTCGCTGTCGGAGTCGCCGGAACTCGCGCCTTTTTCCGCGAGCACGCCGACCACCTGAAACGGTACGTTCTCGATCAGGATGTATTGGCCGATCGGGTTGGCGATGTCCTTGAGCAGTTTGATTCGTACCTTATGGCCGATCACCGCGACGGCGGCTGCGTTGGCTTCGTCGGCCTCGGTGAAGTAGCTGCCTTGCACCACCGGCCAGTTGAAAATCGCCGGGAAGTTCGTGTCGTTGCCGCCGACGTAACTCAAATGGTCGGCATTGCCGAAGCGTACGCCGGCCTCGGCGCCATTGACCGGCATGATCCGTTGCACTTGCGGCAGGCTTGCCAGAGCCCGCACGTCATCGAGGGTGACGATCCCTGGCGGCGTGCGCGGATTGGGCGCCGAGCCGCTGAGGTAAATGATGTTCGAGCCGAACGCGCCCATCTGCGCCATGACCTGGCGCTTGCTGCCTTCGCCGACGGCGAGCATCACTACCACCGAGGCCACGCCGATGATGATCCCCAGCAGGGTCAATGCCGTACGGAAGCGGTTGATCCACATCACCCGCCACGCCGCGTGCAGGGCGTCGACCAGTTCGCCTTTCCACGCGCCGGTGGCTTCGGCACCTTCGCTCAGGCGCTTGCGCAGGTCGACCGCTTGCAAGGCGCCGGGGGTGGCGCTGGTCTGGGCTTCGGGGTTGTCCCGGGCGCTGTCACTGATGATCAGACCGTCACTGATTTCGATGATGCGTTTGGCCCGCGCCGCCACTTCGCGGTCATGGGTGATAAGAATCACCACATGACCCTGACTCGCCAATTCGTCAAGCAGCGCCATGACCTCTTTGCCGCTGTGGCTGTCGAGGGCGCCGGTTGGTTCGTCGGCGAGAATGATGTGGCCGCCGTTCATCAAGGCGCGGGCGATCGAGACCCGCTGTTGCTGGCCGCCGGACAACTGGTGCGGACGGTTGCCGGTGCGCGAGGCCAGACCGAGACGGTCGAGCAGGGCGGCGGCGCGGGCATGACGTTCGGCGGCCGGGGTGCCGGCATAGATCGCCGGCATCTCGACGTTTTCCTGGGCCGAGCCGGACGGAATCAGGTGATAGCCCTGAAACACGAAACCGAACGCTTCGCGACGCAGCCAGGCCAGTTCATCGCTGTCCAGGCCGGCGACGTTTTCCCCGGCAAAACGGTATTCGCCACAGGTCGGCCGGTCGAGGCAGCCGAGGATGTTCATCAGCGTCGATTTGCCGGAGCCGGACGCGCCGACAATCGCCACGAATTCACCGGCGTGGATCGCCAGGTCAATGCCGCGCAGCACATGCACTTGCGGCGCGTCGCCACCACCGTAGGATTTGCGGATGTCCCGCAGGTCGATCAGGGGCGTTTGCATTCAACCCCCGCTGCCGCTGGCCGGGCCGATCAGCAGATGATCGCCTTCATTGAGGCCGTCGAGAATCTGCACCTTGAGCCGGTCACTGATGCCGGTGCGCACTTCGCGGGATTCGATCTTGCCGTTGGCGGCGACCACTTGCGCGGTCTGCCGATCAGCTCTGCTGCTGCCTTGCAGGGCGGCCACCGGCGCGGTGAGTACGTCTCTAGCCTGATCGGCGACGAAGAACACCTGCGTGGTCATCTCCGCCATCAGGGCGTTGTCGGCGTTATCGACATCCAGCAGCACGGTGTAAAGCACCACCCGGGCGCTGCCGCTTTTACTGCTGCTGGCCGGGCTGCCGCCGCCCTGGCTGGTCTGGTCCAGCGGCTTGGGTGGCACCGGCAAAATCTGTCGGACCTTACTGCTCCAGCGCCGGTTGCCGCCGCTGAGTGTGGTGAAGTACGCGGTCATGCCCGGTTTGACGTGGCCGATATCGGCTTCCGAGACCTCGGCCCACACGGTCATCGGCGACAGCTTGGCGATGCGCAAAATTAGTGGCGTCTGTTGCTGGGCATTCAGGGTCTGGCCTTCGCGTGCGTCGAGGGCAACCACGGTGCCGGCCATCGGCGCGTAGATCTGCGTGTAGCCGAGTTCGGCCTGATCGCTGCGCAGGCTGGCTTCGGCCTGGCGTATCTGCGCCTGGAACATGTCGATGCGTGCTTGCGTGGCTTTCAGTTCGGCGCGGGCGGTCTGCACGTCTTCTTCACGGGTCGCGCCGCCAGCCGCGAGGTTTTGCTGACGCTGGTATTTCTGCTGCGCCAGTTCGTGCTGGGCGCGCTGCTCCTGCCATTGCGCCTTGAGGTTTTCAATCGAGAAACGCCCGGCGTCGAGTTTGGCTTTTTGCGTCGACGGATCGATTTCCACCAGCAACTGGCCTTCCTTGACCACGTCACCGACTTCGACGTGGATCTTGCGAATCTGCCCGGAAGCCTGCGCACCGACGTCCACATAGCGGCGCGGTTGCAGGGTGCCGAGGGCGGTGACGCTGCTTTCTATATCCCCGCGCGACACTAGCACGGTGGCAAATTTTTCCCGACCCGGTGGCAGCATCTGCCACGCGGCGTAACCGACAACCGGGATCAGACAGAGGACTACGAGCAGGGCGCGTCGGGCAGGGCGGGGACGTTTCATGCAGGGTTCCGGCCAGTGGAAATCGGCCCGTCGTTCGGCTGGCACAATCAGGTTGGGGCCACATCGAACGCTGTCACTGGGCGCGACAGACACGGGAAGCTGTCCTGTAAACGTGGCAAGGGCAGGGGAATTTAAGCGGGGACACACAAAGTTACAGCTATAGAACCGCACTATTTGTCGGTCAAGGCCAAACACTACTTTAAATCTATATGAGAATTACTATAAATTACGCTCCTCAAGTTGCCACTATCTTGCTACTGCCGTTTGCGGCGTCGCCGAACAGTGCGCTCAAGGACAGAAACCGCAGGTTTGCGGCCGGGAGTCATGTTGGAAAACTACTATCGAGAGCTGGTGTGTTTCCTGAACGCCAAGCTCGGCAACCGTCAGGTCGCCGAAGATGTGGTGCATGACGCTTATCTGCGGGTGCTCGAACGCTCCAGCGAAACCCCGATCGAACAGCCCCGCGCATTTCTCTACCGCACGGCGTTGAACCTGGTCATCGACGACCATCGGCGCAATGCCCTGCGCCAGGTCGAATCACTGGAAGTGCTCGACAACGAAGAGCGCTACTTCACTCCGTCGCCGCACAGCACGCTCGACCATGGTCAGCGACTTGACATGCTGCAGCGCGCCCTGGCCGAGTTGCCGCCGCTGTGCCGCGACAGTTTCCTGCTGCGCAAGATCGAAGGCCTGTCGCACCCGGAAATCGCCGAGCAATTGGGTATTTCCAAGGCGCTGGTGGAAAAACACATCGTCAACGCGATGAAACATTGCCGCCAGCGGATCAAGCAATGGGACGCCCATTGAGCCGGCACCGTTAAATTTTATTTCCCTGTCCTCGTTCCTACTCAACAGACGACCTGCTGTCCTGCTCAAGGCCAGTCGGGTCACTTAGGCTCTCCTTGCCCCTTGTTGAGGGGTTCATCCAGAGGACACTGGAAATGACTCAGGCAATTGCATCGCCCATCGTTCACGACCTGATCGGCGTCGGTTTCGGCCCTTCGAACCTGGCGCTGGCCATCGCTCTGCAAGAGCGCGGGCCGACCCACGGCGAGCTGGATGTGCTGTTCCTCGACAAGCAGGCCGATTACAGCTGGCACGGCAACACCCTGTCGACCCAGAGCGAATTGCAGATTTCCTTCCTCAAGGACCTGGTGACCCTGCGCAATCCGACCAGCCCCTATTCGTTCGTTAACTATCTGAAGTATCACGGCCGTCTGGTCGATTTCATCAACCTCGGCACGTTTTACCCATGCCGCATGGAGTACAACGACTACCTGCGCTGGGTGGCCGGGCAGTTCACCGCGCAGAGCCGTTACGGCGAAGAAGTGTTGACCATCGAACCGGTCCTGCATAACCAGCAGGTCGAGGCGTTGCGGGTGATTTCCCGTGGCAGCGACGGCCAGCAGTACGTGCGCACCACGCGTTCGGTGGTGGTCAGTGCCGGCGGTACCCCGCGTATTCCCGAGGCGTTCAAGGCGCTGAAGGGCGATCGCCGGGTCTTCCATCACTCGCAGTACCTGTCGCAAATGGCCAAACAGCCGTGCGTGAACAATCAGCCGATGAGCATCGCCATCATCGGCGGTGGGCAGAGCGCGGCAGAAGCGTTCATCGATCTCAACGATTCGTTCCCGTCGGTGCAGGTCGACATGATCTTGCGCGGTTCGGCGCTGAAGCCGGCGGACGACAGCCCGTTCGTCAACGAAGTGTTCTCGCCGGAATTCACCGACCTGGTGTTCCAGCAGAACAGCGCCGAGCGTGAGCGTCTGGTCAACGAGTATCACAACACCAACTACTCGGTGGTCGACATCGACCTGATCGAACGCATCTACGGCATCTTCTATCGGCAAAAGGTCTCCGGGATCGCCCGGCATGCCTTCCGCACCCTGACCACCGTCGAGAGCGCCACTGCGACTGACAACGGTGTCGAACTGGCGGTGCGCAACAACGCCACCGGCGAAGTCACCGTGCGGCATTACGATGCGGTGGTGCTGGCCACCGGTTATGAACGGCAGATGCACCGCAAGCTGCTGGCGCCGCTGGAAGAGTATCTGGGCGAGTTCGAGGTTGACCGCCATTACAAACTGATCACCGATGAGCGCTGCAAGGCCGGCATCTACATGCAGGGCTTCTGCCAGGCCAGCCATGGCCTGAGCGACACCTTGCTGTCGGTGCTGCCGATCCGCGCGGACGAAATTGCCGGTTCGCTATACGAGCATGGCAGGCACCGTGGGCAGCGGTCGGTGGCGGATCTGCTGCTGGCGACTGCCAGCTGAAATCTGCTGCGCCAGACACACCGCAATCGCTAGCAGGCTAGCTCCCACAGTGGAGGGTTGTGAACACAAAATCGGTGTTCGCCCCGGAACCCCTGTGGGAGCCAGCTGAAACCTGCTGCGCCAGACACACCACAATCGCTAGCAGGCTAGCTCCCACAGTGGAGGGTTGTGAACACAAAATCGGTGTTCGCCCCGGAACCCCTGTGGGAGCCAGCTGAAATCTGCTGCGCCAGACACACCGCAATCGCTAGCAGGCTAGCTCCCACAGTGGAGGGTTGTGAACACAAAATCGGTGTTCGCCCCGGAACCCCTGTGGGAGCCAGCTGAAACCTGCTGCGCCAGACACACCACAATCGCTAGCAGGCTAGCTCCCACAGTGGAGGGTTGTGAACACAAAATCGGTGTTCGCCCCGGAACCCCTGTGGGAGCCAGCTGAAACCTGCTGCGCCAGACACACCACAATCGCTAGCAGGCTAGCTCCCACAGTGGAGGGTTGTGAACACAAAATCCGTGTTCGCCCCGGAACCCCTGTGGGAGCCAGCCTGCTGGCGATGAGGGCCTTGAGAGCGCCTGAGAGTCTGCTTCCTGAACCCTTCCTGAACATCCCGCACATGCCATTCTTTTGCCGTTTACTCCCGACATATCCGGGGCGTAAGCTCCACGCGTTTTCATCAATAGCGGAGACCCACAGTGGGTACTTGTTCGAGTGACAGTTGTCGGCCGGTCTCGGTAACCGGCAGATGCTCGGCAAGATAACGCGCAGCCTTTCCCTGCCGTTGTCTCGCCGTAACAGCGAGCAGCGGCATCCCGTGCATGGCCCGTCCTGGGCATGCCTTGACGTCCCTCTCATCGACGCTGAACAGAGCGTGATGACGACTTTATTGTCGTAATCGCAGCCCTATCGACACGCCGGTCTTTTTGACCGGCGCGCCACGCCTTGCCGTGCCGGTTTTCCCGGCGGCAGCGGTGCGGTCGTACCTGCTTGACGGTTTCCCGGCTGACCACAGGGGCAACAGCCATGAAACTTACGCTCAAGGAATTTTTCGCAGGCTTCCTGCGCAACCGCCACATCGCCCGGCACTTCCGTCGTCTGGCGCTGCTGGAGTCGCTCAACGACAGCACGGTCAGCCGTGAAGTCCCGTCAACCCTGGCCAACACGCTGGTCGCTGCCGCGCATTGCGACAGCAGCGAATTGCTGGCATCGCTCGGCAGCCATTGCGAAGGCCTGCGCGATGTCGAAGTCGACGCACTGCGCGCGCAACACGGCTTCAACGAGGTCGAGCACGAGCAACCGCTGCCCTGGTGGACGCATTTGTGGCACTGCTACAAAAACCCGTTCAACCTGCTGCTGACCTTGCTGGCAGTGATCTCATGGCTGACCGAAGACTTGAAGGCCGCCGTGGTGATTTTCTCCATGGTGGTGCTGTCGACGCTGCTGCGCTTCTGGCAGGAAAGCAAATCCAACCAGGCTGCCGATGCGCTCAAAGCCATGGTCAGCAACACCGCCACGGTGCTGCGCCGTGACGCGCCGCGCAGCGAGTTGCCGATCAAGCAACTGGTGCCAGGTGATCTGATCGTGCTCTCGGCCGGCGACATGATTCCCGCTGATTGCCGGGTGCTCAGCGCCAAGGATCTGTTCGTCAGCCAGGCGGCGATGACCGGTGAATCGATGCCGGTGGAGAAATTCCCGCGCCAGACCGATCGCGATACGTGCAATCCGCTGGAGCTGGACAACATTCTGTTCATGGGCACCAACGTCGTGTCCGGTACTGCCGTGGCGGTGATCCTCACCACCGGCAATCACACCTATTTCGGCGCGCTGGCGCAGCGGGTCGGGGCGACTGATCGGGCGGTGACCTCGTTCCAGCAAGGGGTCAACAAGGTCAGCTGGCTGTTGATCCGTTTCATGTTCGTCATGGCGCCGCTGGTGTTGTTCATCAATGGTTTCACCAAGGGTGACTGGACTGAAGCGCTGCTGTTCGCGCTGTCGATCGCGGTCGGCCTGACCCCGGAAATGCTGCCGATGATCGTCACCTCGACCCTGGCCAAGGGCGCGGTGTTTCTGTCGCGCAAGAAAGTCATCGTCAAGCGCCTCGACGCGATCCAGAACTTCGGCGCCATGGACGTGCTGTGCACCGACAAGACCGGCACCCTGACCCAAGACAAGATCTTCCTCGCGCGCAATGTCGACGTCTGGGGCGAAGATTCTGACGACGTGCTGGAAATGGCCTATCTCAACAGCTACTACCAGACCGGTCTGAAAAACCTGCTCGATGTGGCAGTGCTGGAACACGTGGAAATCCATCGTCAGCTGAAAGTCGGCACGGCGTTTCGCAAGGTCGATGAAATCCCGTTCGACTTCAATCGCCGGCGCATGTCGGTGGTGGTCGAAGGTCGTGGCCAGGCGCATCAATTGGTTTGCAAAGGCGCGGTGGAGGAGGTGTTGGCGGTGTGCAGCCGGGTGCGGCATGGCGAGGCTGATGAAGCCTTGAGCGATGAACTGCTGAGCCGGATTCGTCAGGTCACTGCAGCGTTCAACGCTGAAGGCTTGCGCGTGGTGGCGGTGGCGGCTCGCTCGATGCCCGAAGGTCGCGATGTTTACAGCCTCGCCGACGAACAGGATCTGACGCTGATCGGTTACGTGGCGTTCCTCGATCCGCCCAAGGAAAGCACGGCGCCGGCGCTCATGGCTCTGGCCGCACATGGCGTGGCGGTGAAAGTGCTGACCGGTGACAACGAACTGGTGACAGCGAAGATCTGCCGTGAAGTCGGCCTCGCTCAGCAAGGCTTGCTGATGGGCAACGATATCGAGCGCATGAGCGATGCCGAACTGGCCGTGGCGGTGGAGCGAACCAACGTCTTCGCCAGGCTGACGCCGTCGCACAAGGAACGCATCGTGCGCATCCTCAAAGGCAACGGCCATGTGGTTGGCTTCATGGGCGACGGCATCAACGATGCGCCAGCGCTGCGTACTGCCGATATCGGGATTTCCGTCGACAGTGCGGTGGACATCGCCAAGGAAGCGGCCGACATCATTCTCTTGGAAAAGAGCCTGATGGTGCTGGAGGAGGGCGTGCTCGAAGGGCGGCGCACCTTCGCCAACATGCTCAAGTACATCAAGATGACTGCCAGCTCTAACTTCGGCAACGTGTTCTCGGTGCTGGTGGCCAGTGCGTTCATTCCATTCCTGCCGATGCTGCCGATGCACTTGCTGGTGCAGAACCTGCTTTATGACATTTCGCAGATTGCCATTCCGTTCGATAACGTCGACGAGGACATGCTGAAACAACCGCAGCGCTGGCAGCCGGGCGAAGTGGGGCGTTTCATGCTGTTTTTTGGCCCGATCAGTTCGATTTTCGACATCACCACGTTTGCCTTGATGTGGTACGTGTTCGATGCCAACACGCCGGACCACCAGACGCTGTTTCAGTCTGGCTGGTTTGTGGTCGGGCTGCTGACCCAGACGTTGATCGTGCACATGATTCGCACGCCGAAGATTCCGTTTCTGCAGAGCCGTGCTGCGATGCCGCTGCTGGTGATGACCGGGATGATCATGGCGGTCGGGATTTTCTTGCCGATGGGGCCGTTGGCGCATTACTTCAAGTTGCAGGCATTGCCGTCGCTGTATTTTGTGTTTTTGCCGGTGATTCTGTTGGCGTATATGGGGCTGACTCAGGCGGTGAAGGGGTTTTATGTTCGGCGGTTTGGCTGGCAATGATTGTTCTGTGCTGTGTTGGTTTTTTGGGTACATATCCGTTGCTGCGGTAACGGCTGCTTATGGTTTCGCCCTTACGGCGAGTCCCTTTTTCAGACGCCGGAGTGCCGGCCCAGCAAAAAGGAACCAAAAGGCTTTGCTCCTGCGTACGGCCCTCGCAGGCTCGGGTTCCTTCGCTGCGGGATCGATCCGGGCGCAGCGGCTACGGTTTGCTGCGCTGCACCTACGTCCGCTGTGTCTGGCTACGCCAGACGGTCGCTGCGCTCCCACGCCCGGATCAATCCCTGCGCTCAGCCTTCCGATGTCGCCGGTTAGGCAAGATCAAGGGCACTCGAGCTTGCGCTCATTGTTGAGTGGTTAGAAGCGGCGCATGGCTTGAGATTTACGGTGTATTTGCCCCTCGCCCCAGCCCTCTCCCCGAGGAGAGGGAGCCGATTTTGGTTGGTTTCGAAATTTGTATTCGACTCGGTTGCATGTCGGCATACCTCTCGAATTCACCTCGGTCAGTTCCCTCTCCCTCCGGGAGAGGGCTAGGGTGAGGGGCTTTTGACGTGGCTTTTGATTTCAGGCCCGCCCGAGGTAACGCGTTGCCGCGCCGCCATCAGCAGCACCCTGGCACTGGGCTGCAACAGCGCCGCGCCGGCACAGCCTCGGATTAATGACCGATTTTTTAGGAAAAGTCCTACAGAGCCCGGCATGGGCGATTGCGTAGGCTTGCCCACCCAGAAATCCTGACAGCGGGAGAATGACCATGATCAACAAAGCCCTGCGCATCCTGATCGCCGACACCCAGCATTTTCACCGGATGAAAATCGAGCGCCTGTTCAACAGCCTCGATTATTACCGCGTGGCCCCGGCGCAAAGCCTCGCCGAGCTGTTGACGCTGGTCGACTACGGCTGCGAGCCGTTCGATGCGGTGGTCATCAATGCCGATCTGGCCGGTTCGCTCGACCTGCTGGGGTTTTTCCTCGATAACCCGCAGGTGCGGCAGGCCTTGATCTACAACGAACGCACGGCGCCATTGCACTGCGCTGCCGGGTTTGCTCAGGACAACGTACAGATCAGCCCGCTGGCCCTGCCAGGCCTGCCGTCGATCGAGCAATTGATGACACTGGTCGATGCGCCCGCCACCCGCGCCGAGGCGTTGGCCCGGCCGCCATTTGCGGCGGTGCGCAGGGCAGCCCATGCATAAAACATCAATGTGCACAACTGTCAGACCTGACAGGTGATTTGCCCACCGTTCCGTGTAACAGTCCCCGCGCAGCCACCGAGTCCGGATTCGCCGACACCGGTGGGCTGTTCGTCGGGCTATGCACTGGGAGTGGTCATGAAGTCAGCGCTGATCGTCGACGATCATCCGGTGGTGCGCGCCGCCATCCGGATCGTGTTGCAAGCTGAAGGATTCAAACTGATTCACGAGGCTTCTCAGGGCAACGAGGTGCTGGCGCTGATTCGTGAGCATCAGCCGCAACTGGTGATCCTCGATATCAACCTGCCGGCGCTCGGCGGGCTGGAGGTGCTGGCACGGATCAAGGCCAACGATCTGGACTGCCGCGTGCTGGTATTCAGTACTCACGATCCGTTGTTTTATCAGGAGCGCTGCCTGCGCGCCGGGGCCATGGCGTATGTGACCAAGACCAATCAGTTGCAGCAGTTGCACAAAGCCATTCAGGCATTGATGTCGGGCTACACCTATTTCGCCGCGCTGTCGGATAACGCTAGCGTGCTGAACGCGGTGCAGACCACCGAGAAGGAAATGATCGATCAGCTTTCCAACCGTGAGCTGAGCATTCTCGAGCAATTGGGCCAGGGCAAGTCCAACAAGTCGATCGCCGAGGACATGCACCTGAGCCACAAGACCGTCAGCACTTACAAGACCCGGTTGATGAAAAAACTTGGCGTCAACTCAGCGGTGCACTTGCGCGATTTCGCCAAGCGCAATCATGTCATCTGAGCGCGCGACCATGCGCCAGGGAGGCTGGATCGTCGGGCTGTGGTTGAGCCTGACCGCGCTATGCGCGGCGAGTGAATCACCGCAGGTGCTGGAAGTGCTGACCCGGACCGGCCTGGAAAATGTCCAGTTGCGCCTCGACGCTCAGGACCGGCAATGGCTGCGTCAGCACCCGCTGTTGCGCATGGGCATTTCCGGGCCGGATTACCCGCCATTCGAATTGACCCGCAACCAGCATGAACTCGAAGGGCTGACCGCTGATTACGCCGATCTGCTGGCGCAGTTGCTCGGCATCCGCATCGAGGTGCGCCGGTTTGCCGACCGTGAGGCGGTGATGGCTGCGCTCAGGCGTGGCGAGGTTGATCTGCTCGGCACCTCCAACAGCTTTGAAATCGGCGATCCGGCCTTTGTGTTGTCCCGGCCGTACGCCGAAGATCAACCGATGCTGGTGACTCGCCTCGACGAACAGATACCGACCGATCTGGCCGGCAAACGTCTGGCGATGGTCGAGGACTATCTACCACTGGCGGCCGTGCAAGGCTTTTATCCGCTGGCCCACGTGCAGCGTTACCCGTCGGCGATGGACGCACTCGGTGCGGTGGCGTTCGGCGCAGACGACGTGTACCTCGGTGATTTCATCAGCGCCAACTACCTGATCAACACCAATTATCGCAACGACCTGCAACTGGCCGGGCCGTCGGGCCTGGATGCCAATGCGTTCGGCTTCGCCTTGCTGCGCAGCGATGCGCGGCTCAAACGCATCGTCGATCTGGCGCTGGCGGCCATTCCCATGGAGCGCCGGCAACGCATCGAACAGCGCTGGAGCGCCGGTCTGGCGGAAATGGCGGAGCAGTCGCGGGTGCAACTCAGCGCCAGCGAGCAGGCCTGGCTCGATGAGCACCCGGTCGTGCGAGTCGGCGCCATCGAAGATTTCGCGCCGCTGACGTTTTTCGATGCCGACGGCCGTTTCAGCGGGCTCACGGCGCAGTTGCTGAGCCTGATCAGCCAGCGCAGCGGGCTCAACTTCGAGATCGTGCGCGGAACCTCGCTGGACCGTCAGATCGAGCAGCTCAAGGCCGGCGAGCTGGACCTGTTGCCGGTGGTGACGCCCAGCAGCGAGCGCGAAACCGAGCTGCAGTTCACTCGCGCCTACCTGAACAATCCGTTCGTGCTGGTCAGCGCAAGCACCTGGCAGGGGCCGCTCCCGCTGGACGAACTGGCGGGCAAGCGTCTGGCAATCTACCGCGGCCATCCGTTGCGCAGTTATCTGGTGGCCCGTGTGCCGAGCTTGCGCCTGGTCGAAACCGCGAGCCCGGCCGACGGCATGGCGATGATCCTCAAGGGCCAGGTCGACGTCACGGTGAGTTCGTTGGTGGTGGCGCGGTTTCTGATTGCCCGCCATTACCGCGAACGCCTGCGTATTACCGGCACGGTCGGTGATCAACCGGCGCGCATTGCCTTGGCGACCGCACCGCACCTGCCGGCGCTGCATTCGATCCTGAACAAGGCACTGTTGAGCATCGCCCCGCAGCAGATGGATGAACTGGTCGAGCGCTGGAGCCATGAGGTGGTGGTCGATGACAGTTACTGGCTGCGCCATCGCCACGAAATACTCCTCGGTTTTGCGGCAGCGGCGTTGCTGTTGGCGCTGGCGCTGGGCTGGATCGTCTGGCAGCGCCGCCAGTTGCGGCGCCGTCAACAATGGCTGCAGCAACTGCAGGACGCCAAGGATGCGGCGGACGATGCCAATCGCGCCAAGACCACGTTTCTGGCGACCATGAGCCATGAAATCCGCACGCCGATGAACGCCTTGATCGGCATGCTCGAACTGGCCTTGAAACGCGCAGAGGAGGGCGTGACCGATCGTCTGGCGATTCAGGTGGCGTCCAACGCCGGGCAACAATTGCTGGCGCTGATCGGCGACATTCTCGACATCGCGCGGATCGAGACCGGGCATCTGTCCCTCGCGCCTGAACGCGCCAACCTGCGTGAACTGGTGCTCTCGGTGTGCCGGGTCTTCGAGGGGCTGGCGCGGCAGAAACACTTGCTTTGGCATCTGCAACTCGATACCCGGAGCAACGTCGACGTATTGATCGACCCGACACGTTTCAAGCAGGTGCTGTCGAACCTGCTGAGCAACGCCATCAAGTTCACTGACGAGGGCCAGGTCAGCTTGCATCTGGTGGTCAGCGCTGCGCCGACCGGGCGCTTGGCGGTGAGGGTGTTGATCAAGGACAGCGGCGTGGGGATCAGTCCCGAAGATCGACAACGACTGTTCAGCCCGTTCGTGCAGGCGAGCAATCACGCGCAATCGGCGCGCAGCGGTTCCGGGCTGGGCCTGGTGATCAGCCGCAACCTGTGCGAGATGATGGGCGGCACTCTGCGACTGGACAGCGTGCCCGATGAAGGCACGCAGGTGGAGGTCAGTCTCGAGTTGCCGCTGCTGGCGGCGCTTGCGCAAGCCGCGTCGGCTCCCGTTATGGTTGCCACGGCGGCGCGTTCGCTGAATGTGCTGGTGGTCGATGATCATCCGGTCAACCGTCTGCTGTTGTGCTGGCAACTGAGTGAACTCGGCCATCGGACGGTCGACACCGACAACGGCGACGACGCCCTGCAGCGCTGGCGGACGCAGGCATTCGACGTGGTGATTACCGATTGCAACATGCCGCGGCGCAACGGCTATCAGCTCGCACAGGCGATTCGTGAGCAAGAATCGCTGGCCGAACGCACACCGTGCCTGCTGCTGGGTTTCACCGCCAATGCACAGACCGAGGAACGCGCTCGCTGTCTGGCCGCCGGCATGGACGATTGCCTGTTCAAGCCGATTCGCTTGCACGATCTGGCCCAGGCATTGGCCGCCGCCAGCCATTGCGACATGCCGGCGGAGCAGGTAGCAACCTCTTCGCTGGCGGAAATCGACCTCAGTACGCTGGAGCAAATGGCTGGCAATGATCGCGGTTTGATCGAGCGCCTGCGCGAGGAAGTGCTGAACAGCTTGCGCCTGGACCGGCAACTGCTGGCGGTGTTGCAGGATGACCGCGACCGCGCCGGGTTGCGCGAGCTGGCGCATCACATCAAGGGTGGCGCGCAGATGGTCGGCGCGGCGCGGGTGGTGGCGGCCTGTGTCGACCTGGAACGGGCTTGCGCTGACGGGCAAACGCCGCTGCCGAACACGGTAATCGAGGCGTTGCGCGACTCTATGGACAGCCTCGCGCAACACCTGCAAACCGGATAGAGCCGCTGCGGTTTTGGTGGGAGCCAGCCTGCTGGCGATTGCAGCGCTGCAAATTCTGTTGGCAAACCATTGTTCCTCTGATGGAACGCTGAAGCCGGTTTTCGCCCTCTAGTCCGATATTGGTCAGGCGGTTAGGATGAATCCAATGCTTTTATCCAGATTGGAGACCCCATGAAAAACCTTATCGGTATCTACACCAGCCCGCGCGGCCATTGGGTCGGCGATGGTTTTCCGGTGCGCACGCTGTTTTCCTACGACAACCTGGGCAAACACATCAGCCCGTTCCTGCTGCTCGATCATGCCGGCCCGGCCGAATTCACGCCGACCACGGAACAACGCGGCGTGGGCCAGCATCCGCATCGCGGTTTCGAAACCGTGACAATTGTTTACGATGGCGAAGTGCAGCACCGCGATTCTACCGGCAGTGGCGGGCTGATCGGCCCCGGCGATGTGCAGTGGATGACGGCTGCGTCGGGGATTCTGCATGAAGAGTTTCACTCGGAAAACTTCGCCAGAACCGGTGGCAAACTGGAGATGGTGCAGTTGTGGGTCAACTTGCCCGCCAAGGACAAGATGGCCGCGCCGGGGTATCAGACCATTCTCGACAGTGACATTCCGCGCATCGCGCTCAAGGATGACGCTGGCAGCCTGCGTTTGATTGCGGGTGAGTTCGAGGGGCATAAAGGGCCGTCGCGCACGTTTACGCCGATTGATGTGTGGGATTTGCGGCTGAACGCTGGCAGGTTGCTGACGCTTGATTTGCATGAAGGGCGTAATACGGCGTTGGTGGTGTTGCGGGGTTCGGTGCGGGTCAATGCTGGGGAGTCGGCGGCTGTCGGGCAGTTGGTATTGTTCGAGCGCGCGGGGCGGGCGGTGTCGCTTGAGGCGGCTGAGGATGCGGTGGTGTTGTTGCTCAGTGGCGAGCCGATCGATGAGCCGATTGTCGGGCATGGTCCGTTTGTGATGAATTCGGAGGCGGAGATTCATCAGGCGTTTGTTGATTTTCAGTCGGGGCGGTTTGGGCGGATGCGGAGTTGAGGCTGCGCCGGATACTGTGGGAGCGAGCCTGCTCGCGAAGGCTTTTTTCCAGGCGCTGGTTTTTTGTTTTGTGTACATATCCGTTGCTGCGGTAACGGCGGCTTAGGGTTCCGCCCTTACGGCGGGTCACCTTTTTCAAACGCCAAAAAGGTAACCCAAAACGCTTGCTCCTGCGTTCGGCCCTCGCAGGCTCGGGTTCCTTCGCTCCGGGATCGATCCGGGCGCAGCGGCTACGGTTTGCTGCGCTGCACCTCCTTCCGCTGTGTCTGGCTGCGCCAGACGGTCGCTGCGCTCCCACGCCCGGATCGATCCCTCCGCTCAGCCTTCCGACGTCGCCGGTGGGTCAAGATCAAGAGCACTCGAGCTAACGCTCATTGTTGAGTGGTTAGAAGCGCCGCATGGCTTTGGATTTTTGGTGTGGCTGCCCCTCACCCCAGCCCTCTCCCGAGGGAGTGGGAGCCGATTTGTGGGCCGTTCAAAACCTGAGTTCGACTCGGTTTTCATGTTGACGTAGTTCTTCCGATCACCACCGTCAGTCCCCTCTCCCTCCGGGAGAGGGCTAGGGTGAGGGGCTTTTGATTTTTCAGCATGATTTCAAGCACCCCCCAGCCCCCCAGCCTCCCAACATCACCGCTAGACCAAATCCAAAACCGCACCAAAATCATTTGCTCCTACACTGTGCCAATCTGTGCGATCTTCTCGCGATTGGCCTTCGTCGGAGTTGTTTGATGCTGTCTCTGCTGACCGAACATCCGCTGTTTAGCGCGTTTATCCTGATCCTGCTCGATCTTGGTCTGTGGCGGTTGATCAGTTCCCGTGGCAGTGAGTGGAAGCTGTTGGTGCGGGTGCTGATTTTTGCGTTGTTCAGTGTGTTGCTGTTCAACGAAGGGCTCAATCCGATGGAGCCGGCGCCGTGGGCGGAGAATGTGCCGTTGCATCTGGCGGCGACGGGGTTGCAGATCGGTTGGTGGCTGTTCGGTGCGCGGACGCTGACGGTGTTGATCGGTGCGGTGATGATGCAGCGGGTCGGGCATACCGGGCGGTTGTTGCAGGATTTGCTCGGGGCGGTGATCTTTCTGGTCGCGATCATTGCGGCGCTGGCCTATGTGCTCGATCTGCCGGTCAAAGGTGTGCTGGCGACTTCTGGCGCGTTGGCGATCATTGTCGGTCTGGCGTTGCAGAGCACGCTCAGCGACGTGTTCTCGGGGATCGTCCTTAACACCACCAAGCCTTACCAACTCGATGACTGGATTTCCATCGACGGCACCGAGGGCCGGGTGACCGATATCGATTGGCGCGCCACGCGTCTGCAAACCAGCCAGGGCAGCATGGCGGTGATTCCCAACTCGTTGGCGGCGAAGGCCAAGATCATCAATTTCAGTCGGCCAAGCAATATGTTCGGCGTTGCGGTGAGTGTGCAGGTCAGCCCGCATGCGCGGCCCAGCTCAGTGATCGAGGCGCTGGAGCGGGCGATGCAGGGCTGTCGGCAATTGCTCGACACCCCGGCGCCGAGCGTCGCGCTGAAAAGCTCCGCCAGCGCTGGCGCGGAGTACGAGATCAGCGGTTTTGTCGCGTCGATGGGCGAGAAGCGTGTCGTGCGCAATCAGCTGTTCGACCTGGCGTATCGGCATCTGCAGGCGTCCGGCGTCAATCTGCTGTCGAGTAATGAAACCGGCATCGCGCCGCACTTGTCGCGCCCGCGGGCATTGCTCGACAGTTCGCCGATCTTCTCGACCCTGCGCGAGGAGGAGAAGGACACCTTCAGCCAGAACATGAACCTGCAAACCTTCCGCGCCGACGAGATCATCCTGGCGGGCGGGGAGGTCAGCGATCATTTGTTCATCATCGAGTCCGGCGTGGTCTCGGTGACATTGAAGCGCCACGGCACCACGTTCGAATCCGGACGCATGGGCCCGGGCGAGGTGATTGGCGAAGCGGGGATCCTGTCTGACACCGCGCTGCCGGCGGACTTCTCGGCGAAGACGTTCTGCGCCTTGTACCGCATCGAAAAGTCCTATCTGAAACCTTGTCTGGATGCCCGTCACGACATCCACGACGCCATGCAGGCCTTGCTCGATTTCCGCTTGCACAAGGCGCAAGCGCTGACCGAGGAGACCCCGGAGGTCGCGCCCAAACGCGGCTTTCTGCAATGGCTGCGCAATCGGGCCTGAGGTCACCGCTGTTATCGAATGCAACCTGCGCGGCGCTCTCGGGGTCACTATTGGCATACCCACTGGCCGGAGTTGCAGACGATGAAAAACCTGCGGATCGCCACCTTCAATGTCAACGGCATGCGAGCGCGGCTGCCGAATCTGCTGGAATGGCTAAAGCGCGAGCAGCCCGACATCGTCTGCCTGCAAGAGCTCAAATCGGTGGACAGCGCCTTTCCCGCCGCCGAGCTGGAAGCGGCCGGTTATGGCGCGATCTGGCAGGGCCAGGCGTCGTGGAACGGTGTGGCGATTCTGGCACGCGATGCGCAACCGCTGGAGAGTCGCCGCGGCCTGCCCGGTGACGCGGATGACACGCAGAGCCGCTACATCGAAGCGGCGGTGCACGGCGTGCTGGTCGGCTGTCTGTATCTGCCCAACGGCAACCCGCAACCGGGGCCGAAATTCGATTACAAACTGGCGTGGTTCGAACGGCTGATCACCTACGCCAAAGACCTGCAAAGTGGCGATCACCCGGTAGTGCTAGCCGGCGATTACAACGTCGTGCCCACCGACATGGACATCTACAACACCCGCTCATGGCTCAAGGATGCCTTGCTGCAACCGGAGAGTCGTGAGTGCTACCAACGGCTGCTCGATCAAGGCTGGACCGATTCGCTGCGTCATCTGTATCCCGAGGAGCGCATTTATACGTTCTGGGACTATTTTCGCCAGCATTGGCAAACCAACTCCGGCCTGCGCATCGATCACCTGCTGCTCAACCCGGCGCTGAGTCCGTATCTGCATGACGCCGGAGTAGACGCCTGGGTGCGCAACGAGCCGCACGCCAGCGACCATGCGCCAACGTGGATCCGCATCGGCTCGCGCAAGAAGCGCTGATGGCGATTGGCGAAATCAATTGTCGGAACGTGCGCCCGATCCGTATACATGGCGAGCAGCAACGCAGTGATCTGCGGCCTCCCTGCAAAAGGACCGAGCAATGAGCGCGCCACGCCTGAAGAATCTGAAGCTGTACCTGCAACGCCTGGGGTTCGATTCACCGCCGCCGGCGACGCTGGAGACGCTGCGCCAGTTGCAATTACGCCATACCGGCGTGTTTCCTTTCGAGAACCTGACAACCATCACCGGCGCGCCAGTGCTGATCGATCTGCCGTTCATTGAACAGAAAATCCTGCTCGGTGGTCGCGGCGGTTATTGCTATGAACTCAATCATCTGTTCTTCGCGCTGTTGCTGGAGCTGGGCTTCGAAGCTCGGGCGATCAGCGGGCGCGTGGTGATGAATCAGCCCGAAGGCAGCTGGACGGCGCGTACCCATCGTTTGAGCCTGGTGACAATCGAGGGCCACCGCTACATCACCGACGTCGGCTTCGGCGGCATGGTGCCCACCGCACCGTTGCGGCTCGACACCGAAGCCGAACAAGCGACTCCGCACGAACCCTATCGCCTCGAACACCAGCCCGACGGCTACATGCTCCGCGCCAACGTGGCCGGCGAGTGGCGGCCCATGTACCTGTTCGACCTGCAACGTCAGGAGGACATCGATTACACCGTCGGCAACTGGTACGTCTCGACGCACCCGCAGTCACCGTTCACTCAGCGGTTGATGGTCGCCCGTACTGGCGATGGCTGGCGCAAGACGCTGAACAACGGCAGCTTCGCTATCCATCACATGGGCGCGGAGAGTGAGCGGCGCGAGGTGACCGAGGTCGACGAGTTGATCGACGTGCTGCAACGCGAGTTTGGCCTTGATGTGGATGATTTGCCGCGTATTCGCCAGGCACTGGCGCGGGTGATTACGCCTGCCGCGCCTAGGGTTTGACGTCCGGTTCGAGCACGCGGCGGATTTCGCCGATCGCGGCCGAAAGCTTCCTTTCCAGACTCTTCAGATCGCCGGCCGTAATGCCTTTTTTGAATTGTCCACTAACGCCCGAATCATCCGGCTGTTGCTGGCGGGCAGTGTCGAGCAAGGCGTGGCGCAGCGTGTTGTTGATGACAGTCTGATAGCCGAACCCCTCATGGTCCGCGGCCGTACGCGCCGCTTCGATTACCGCGTCATCGAGCATGATGGTGATGCGCGTCTTGCCTTTGTTGGGCGCAACAGCACCGCGTTTGCCAGTGGAAAAGTCATATTCGTCTTGCATGGCTCAAGCCTCCTGAAAATAGGCACGTCGTTCGCTCGGTGTGGCGAGGCGTGCGGAGATGATTCGAACGTCATTCACTTCTCGGTAGCTGTACGCAACGACCAGCACGCGCTCCTTTGCATCGAGCCCAAGGCTGATCCAGCGTTGTTCGTCATGATCGTTGTCCTCAAGCGTCAGTGCGCGTTCGTCGTGCAAGACGGGTTCGACCTCGGCAAGGCTGATGCCTTTGTGCTTGAGTTTGTTGGCTGCGTTCTTGCTTTTGTCGTACTGAATTTTGAATGACTTCATTATGCATACTTTATATGTATAAGAAAGGATGCGACCGTACCGCTGGTCGCCATGAACACTTCAGCCTAGTGGGCATGTGCATGGACGCTGACGAGGATGTGTTGCCGGATTTGTGAGGCAGAAGCCGCAGGCTAGAAGGTTGGGTGGCTAACTAACCATTATGTGACTGACAAGTTGTATACAACTCTATGGACATTTGTCACGGGTATTGAATACAGTGTGCGCATAACAAAAACCAGGGAACCCCCCACCATGAAAACGCCCCATGTTTCACACCCACGGCCCGAGGACGAAAATCTCGGGGTCGGCGCGAATATGGCTTACGGCCTGCAACATGTGCTGACCATGTACGGCGGTATCGTTGCGGTGCCACTGATCATCGGCCAGGCGGCCGGCCTGTCGCCGGCGGACATCGGTTTGTTGATTGCTGCTTCATTGTTTGCGGGGGGGCTGGCGACGCTGCTGCAAACCCTGGCTCTGCCGTTTTTTGGCTGTCAGTTGCCGCTGGTGCAGGGCGTGTCGTTTTCCGGCGTGGCGACCATGGTCGCGATCGTCAGCAGTGGCGGGGAGGGCGGCTTTCAGTCGGTGCTCGGCGCGGTGATTGCGGCGTCCTTGATAGGGCTGTTGATCACCCCGGTGTTCTCGCGCATTACCAAGTTCTTTCCGCCGCTGGTCACCGGTATCGTGATCACCACCATCGGCCTGACGCTGATGCCGGTGGCGGCGCGCTGGGCGATGGGCGGCAACAGTCATGCACCGGACTTCGGCAGCATGCAGAACATCGGTCTGGCGGCGGTCACGCTGGTACTCGTGTTGCTGCTAAGCAAGGTCGGCAGTGCGACCATTTCGCGTCTGTCGATCCTGTTGGCCATGGTGATCGGCACGGTGCTGGCGGTGTTCCTCGGCATGGCCGATTTCTCCAGTGTCACCACCGGCCCGATGTTCGGCTTCCCGACGCCGTTTCACTTCGGCATGCCGACCTTCCACTTCGCCGCCATTCTGTCGATGTGCATCGTGGTCATGGTGACGCTGGTGGAAACCTCGGCGGACATTCTGGCGGTCGGTGAGATCATCGGCACCAAGGTCGACTCCAAGCGCTTGGGCAATGGCTTGCGCGCGGATATGCTGTCGAGCATGTTTGCGCCGATCTTCGGCTCGTTCACCCAAAGCGCCTTTGCGCAGAACGTTGGCCTAGTGGCGGTGACCGGCATCAAGAGCCGTTACGTGGTGGCCACGGGCGGTCTGTTCCTGGTGATCCTCGGCCTGTTGCCGTTCATGGGGCGGGTCATTGCCGCAGTGCCGACTTCGGTACTCGGCGGCGCCGGTATCGTGTTGTTCGGTACGGTGGCTGCGAGTGGCATTCGCACTTTGTCCAAGGTCGATTACCGCAACAACGTCAACCTGATCATCGTCGCCACTTCGATCGGTTTCGGCATGATCCCGATTGCCGCTCCAAGTTTCTACGATCAATTCCCGAGCTGGTTCGCGACGATTTTCCATTCGGGTATCAGTTCGTCGGCAATCATGGCGATCCTGCTCAACCTGGCGTTCAACCACTTCACCGCGGGTAACTCGGATCAGCAATCGGTGTTCGCTGCAGCAGAGGAGCGCACCTTGCGCTACCGCGATCTGGCCGCGCTGCGCGAAGGTGACTACTTCAGCGACGGCAAGCTGCATGACTGCGATGGCAAGGAAGTGCCGGTGATCGAGCCTGACGAACATGATCATGGGCACGGCGCAGCGAAAGTGCAGATCAAGAGCAGCGAACACGTTTGACGGCTGCGACTGAATGGAAAAGGGCCGATCTGTCATGGACAGATCGGCCCTTTTCATTGGCGCTTTTCGAGCGCCCACAAAAAAGCCCCTGAATCTTTCGATTCAGGGGCTTTGCTATTTGGCTCCACAACCTGGACTCGAACCAGGGACCCAATGATTAACAGTCATTTGCTCTACCAACTGAGCTATTGCGGAATTGGTGCGTATGTTACTGATTTAAAAAGACTAGTCAAGCGCCTGATGCAAAAGTGCGTGAATCTTCGGGACGGACGGTGATTTGTCAGTGATTGGCGGTTACCAGAAAAGCCCCAGCGGTCTACCATGACCGCCCGGAAGTGGTCACACGCGCTGCCGGCCATTCGCCGCAAAGGTACGCGCCATGCCTCAAATCACTCGCAACACCGAGGTGCTCGCATGAGCACTGCACAGATCAGCCTGCCCAAAGGGATCGGCCCGCACGCGGAAAAACTTTTCGATGCAATCGCCGGGGCCAGTACCGCCGAAGAATTGAACCGCGCCGGCGGCAAGGCCGAAGGGTTCGTCCTCGGCCTCGAAAGCAGCAAGACCATCAAGAGCCAGGTGGCCGAATCGCTGTATGTGATTTACGACGATGCCGCCGCTCAGCGCTTGGCTGAACTGGCTTAACTGCCGAAGGTAATCGTGCCGAGCATCAGCTTGGCATACGCCGCCGTTGCCGCCAGTTGCACCAGCCACAGGGCCAGGCCACCGAGGAATACCCCGGTGGCGACTTGCAGCACCAGGCTCTTTTCGCGTTTGGCCGAGGCGCGCGGGATGAAATCATCCAGATCGTCACGGTCGGCGCGCAGGTTGTCGTTTTTCATGTGGGTTCTCGCAAAACTTTCGAATGTACACAAAACCCTGTAGGAGTGAGCCTGCTCGCGATAGCGGTGTGTCAGTCATACATTTTCAGGCTGACAAAACGCTATCGCGAGCAGGCTCACTCCTACAGTTGGAATTGTGTGCAGTCTAGAGGTTACGGGGCGTTTTCAAAGACAAATAAAAAACGGGAAGCCCCAAGGCTTCCCGTTTTTCATCAAGCTGCGAAGTCAGATGACCTGAACAATCGCATCCGTCACAGCCTTGATGTTGCTCTGGTTCAACGCCGCCACGCAGATGCGGCCGGTGTCCAGGGCGTAGATGCCGAACTCGTTGCGCAGGCGATGAACCTGTTCAGTGGTCAGGCCCGAGTAGGAGAACATGCCGCGCTGACGACCGACGAAGCTGAAATCACGGCCCGGCGCTTTCTCTGCCAGCAGATCGACCATTTGCGTGCGCATGCCGCGAATGCGCAGACGCATTTCCGCCAGCTCGGCTTCCCACTGGGCGCGCAGCTCAGGGCTGTTCAGCACGGCGGCGACGATGCTCGCACCATGGGTCGGCGGGTTGGAGTAGTTGGTGCGGATCACGCGTTTGACTTGCGACAGCACGCGCGCGCTTTCTTCCTTCGATTCGCTGATGATCGACAGCGCGCCAACTCGCTCGCCGTACAGCGAGAACGACTTGGAGAACGAGCTGGAAACGAAGAAGGTCAGGCCGGACTCGGCGAACAGGCGCACCGCAGCGGCGTCTTCGTCGATGCCGTCGCCAAAACCCTGGTAGGCCATGTCGAGGAACGGCACGTGGCCTTTGGCTTTGACCGCTTGCAGGACATTGTTCCAGTCCGCCGGGCTCAGGTCGACGCCGGTCGGGTTGTGGCAGCAAGCGTGCAGGACAACGATCGAGCCGTTCGGCAGGGCGTTGAGGTCTTCGAGCATGCCGGCGCGGTTCACGTCGTGCGTGGCGGCGTCGTAGTAGCGGTAGTTCTGCACCGGGAAACCGGCGGTTTCGAACAGCGCGCGGTGGTTTTCCCAGCTCGGATCGCTGATCGCCACAACGGCGTTCGGCAGCAGTTGCTTGAGGAAGTCAGCGCCGATTTTCAGTGCGCCGGTGCCGCCGACGGCCTGGGTGGTGATGACGCGGCCAGCATCGATCAGCGGCGAGTCGTTACCGAACAGCAGCTTTTGCACGGCCTGGTCGTAGGCGGCGATGCCGTCGATCGGCAGGTAACCGCGCGAAGCGTGTTGCGCGACGCGAATCGACTCGGCTTCGATCACCGCGCGCAGCAGTGGAATTCGCCCCTCTTCGTTGCAGTAGACACCCACGCCCAGGTTGACCTTGGTGGTCCGGGTATCGGCGTTGAATGCTTCGTTGAGGCCCAGGATTGGATCGCGGGGTGCCATTTCGACAGCGGAGAACAGGCTCATTATTGCGGCGGCTCTGAATGGGATATGGAGGGACGTGTCGCGCTCCAGCCGGATGCACTAGAGCGGTGCACAAACGGGGAGCTAGTATAGAGGCCATTACTCGGCAATGGCGACAGGCGAATCGGCTTTTGCGCGAAGTTTTTCCGATTATTTCTTGACCGTTAGTCGCCTGCGCGTGTCAGAGTCTTTAACAGATGTAGGACGTTTGCCTTGAAAGCGCAGGCAATCGCCACCACATTGAGCACAATCCAGGTATTTCTTGCGCGACATCGGTCGTTTGCGGTCGTCCCCGTGGTGCTGCGCCTGGTGCGCGATGCCGCGATCCCAGAGGTGTGTATGTCCGAATTCCAGCTAGTCACCCGCTTCGAGCCTGCCGGCGATCAGCCGGAAGCGATCCGCCAGATGGTCGAAGGCATCGAGGCCGGGCTGGCGCACCAGACGCTGCTCGGTGTGACCGGCTCGGGCAAGACCTTCAGCATCGCCAATGTGATTTCCCAGGTGCAGCGCCCGACGCTGGTGCTGGCGCCGAACAAGACCCTGGCGGCGCAGTTGTACGGCGAATTCAAGGCATTCTTCCCGAACAATGCCGTCGAGTATTTCGTCTCTTACTACGATTATTACCAACCGGAAGCCTACGTGCCGTCGTCCGACACCTTCATCGAGAAGGACGCGTCGATCAACGACCACATCGAGCAGATGCGTCTGTCCGCGACCAAAGCGCTGCTCGAGCGCAAGGACGCGATCATCGTCACCACGGTGTCGTGCATCTACGGTCTGGGCAGTCCGGAAACCTATTTGAAGATGGTGTTGCACGTCGATCGCGGCGACAAACTTGATCAGCGCGCACTGCTACGCCGACTGGCGGACCTGCAATACACGCGCAACGACATGGACTTTGCCCGTGCGACGTTCCGTGTGCGCGGCGATGTGATCGACATTTTTCCGGCGGAATCCGATCTGGAGGCGATCCGCATCGAGCTGTTCGATGACGAGGTCGAAAGCATTTCCGCGTTCGACCCGCTGACCGGCGAAGTCATTCGCAAGATGCCGCGGTTCACTTTTTATCCCAAGAGCCACTACGTGACGCCGCGCGAGACCCTGCTCGACGCCATCGAAGGTATCAAGGTCGAATTGCAGGAACGTCTGGAATACCTGCGCAGCAACAACAAACTGGTGGAAGCTCAGCGTCTGGAACAGCGCACGCGCTTCGATCTGGAGATGATTCTCGAACTGGGTTACTGCAACGGCATCGAAAACTACTCGCGCTACCTGTCCGGACGCCCGGCCGGTGCCGCGCCCCCAACCCTTTACGATTACCTGCCGGCCGATGCGTTGTTGGTCATCGATGAATCCCACGTCAGCGTGCCGCAGGTCGGCGCGATGTATAAGGGCGACCGCTCGCGTAAAGAGACGCTGGTCGAATACGGCTTCCGCCTGCCTTCGGCGCTGGATAACCGGCCGATGCGTTTCGACGAGTGGGAAGGGGTCAGCCCGCAGACCATTTTCGTCTCGGCGACGCCGGGCAATTACGAGGCCGAACATGCCGGGCGCGTGGTCGAGCAAGTGGTGCGCCCGACCGGTCTGGTCGATCCGCAGGTCGAAGTGCGCCCGGCGCTGACCCAGGTCGATGACCTGCTTTCGGAAATCACCAAGCGCGTAGCGGTGGAAGAGCGGGTGCTGGTGACCACGCTGACCAAGCGCATGGCCGAAGACCTGACCGATTACCTCGCCGACCACGGCGTGCGCGTGCGTTATCTGCACTCGGACATCGACACCGTCGAGCGCGTCGAGATCATCCGCGACTTGCGTCTTGGCGTGTTTGACGTGCTGGTCGGCATCAACCTGTTGCGCGAAGGCCTGGACATGCCGGAAGTCTCGCTGGTGGCGATTCTCGATGCCGACAAGGAAGGC
This sequence comes from Pseudomonas sp. R1-1, assembly GCF_051132135.1. NCBI lineage: Bacteria > Pseudomonadati > Pseudomonadota > Gammaproteobacteria > Pseudomonadales > Pseudomonadaceae > Pseudomonas > Pseudomonas sp. R1-1. The sequence goes on along the minus strand of NZ_CP071663.1, from coordinate 4,016,434 downwards.
TTCCTGCGTTCCGAGCGTTCGCTGATCCAGACCATCGGCCGCGCGGCACGTAACCTCAATGGCCGGGCCATTCTGTATGCCGATCGCATGACCGGTTCAATGGAGCGGGCGATTGGCGAAACCGAACGCCGCCGCGAGAAGCAGATCGCTTTCAATCTTGAGAACGGCATTACCCCGAAAGGTGTGATCAAGGACGTCGCCGACATCATGGAAGGCGCCACCGTGCCCGGTTCGCGCAGCAAGAAGCGCAAAGGCATGGCCAAGGCCGCCGAAGAGAACGCCAAGTACGAAGCCGAACTGCGCTCGCCAAGCGAAATCACCAAACGCATCCGCGCGCTGGAAGAAAAGATGTATCAACTGGCGCGCGATCTGGAGTTCGAAGCGGCGGCGCAGATGCGCGACGAGATTGCCAAATTGCGTGAGCGTCTTTTGACCGTCTGATCTGTAGGGGCTGCGCTGGCCTCATCGCTAGCAGGCTAGCTCCCACACAGGAATCGTGTTCGCCACAAAACCTGTGGGAGCTAGCCCTGCTAGCGAATGCGGCGACTCGGCATCAGTACGACCCCATGTCCGGCTTAAATACCCTGTCCGCTGGAGCCGGGCGGGTGTCGCCTGTTACCATTCGCCGCTTGATTGTTCTGCTTTTCATTCTTTTCGAGACATGCCATGACCACCGTCCGCACTCGCATCGCGCCATCGCCTACCGGGGACCCCCACGTAGGTACCGCTTACATCGCATTGTTCAACTACTGCTTTGCCAAGCAGCATGGCGGTGAGTTCATCCTGCGCATCGAAGACACCGACCAGTTGCGTTCGACCCGCGAGTCCGAACAGCAGATCTTCGACGCCCTGCGCTGGTTGGGTATCGACTGGAGCGAAGGCCCGGACGTCGGCGGCCCCCACGGCCCGTACCGGCAGAGCGAGCGCGGCGATATCTATCAGAAGTATTGCCAGCAACTGGTCGACATGGGTCATGCCTTCCCGTGCTTCTGCACCGCCGAAGAACTCGACCAGATGCGCGCCGAACAAATGGCTCGCGGTGAAACGCCACGCTATGACGGCCGCGCGCTGCTGCTGTCGAAAGAAGAAGTCGCGGCACGTCTGGCCGCTGGCGAGCCTCACGTGATCCGCATGAAAGTCCCGAGCGAAGGCGTGTGCGTGGTGCCGGACATGCTGCGTGGCGATGTCGAAATCCCGTGGGATCGCATGGACATGCAAGTGCTGATGAAGACCGACGGCCTGCCGACGTACTTCCTCGCCAACGTGGTCGACGATCACCTCATGGGCATCACCCACGTGTTGCGCGGTGAAGAATGGCTGCCATCGGCGCCGAAACTGATCCTGCTTTACGAGTACTTCGGCTGGGAACAGCCAGAGCTGTGCTACATGCCGCTGCTGCGTAACCCGGACAAGAGCAAGCTGTCCAAGCGCAAGAACCCGACTTCGGTGACGTTCTACGAGCGCATGGGCTTCATGCCTGAGGCGATGCTCAACTACCTGGGGCGCATGGGCTGGTCGATGCCGGACGAGCGTGAAAAATTCTCGCTGCAGGAGATGGTCGACAACTTCGACCTGAAGCGCGTGTCCCTCGGCGGTCCGATTTTCGACATTGAGAAGTTGTCGTGGCTCAACGGCCAGTGGCTGCGTGATCTGCCGGTGGAAGAGTTTGCCGCACGTGTGCAGAAGTGGGCGTTCAACTCGGAATACATGATGAAGATCGCGCCGCACGTCCAGGGCCGCGTCGAGACCTTCAGCCAAGTGGCGCCATTGGCCGGGTTCTTCTTTGCCGGTGGGGTCAATCCGGACGCCAGACTGTTCGAGTCGAAAAAGCTCTCCGGCGATCAGGTGCGTCAGTTGATGCAGTTGATTCTGTGGAAACTCGAAAGCCTGCGCCAGTGGGAAAAGGACAGCATCACCGCGACGATTCAGGCGGTGGTCGAATCCCTGGAGCTGAAGCTGCGCGATGCGATGCCGCTGATGTTCGCGGCGATCACCGGCCAGGCCAGTTCGGTGTCGGTGCTCGATGCGATGGAAATTCTCGGGCCGGACCTGACCCGTTTCCGTCTGCGCCAAGCGATCGACCTGCTGGGTGGCGTGTCGAAGAAAGAAAACAAGGAGTGGGAAAAGCTGCTGGGCGCCATTGCTTGAGCGGGTCTGACCCAGTGTGACGGCAGCCGAAGGTCGCGATCTTTTGATCCGGCCTTCGGCGCTTCTCCCTGATTTACGGGGGGAGGGCGGTAAGTGATTGTTATCCCGACGAAAAATTTTGAAATTTTTCAAAAATAAGTTTGACAGGGTTTCGATACGCCCTTAAGATTCGCCCCGTCCTCAGCGATGACATCAACGATGAGGGGCTATAGCTCAGCTGGGAGAGCGCTTGCATGGCATGCAAGAGGTCGACGGTTCGATCCCGTCTAGCTCCACCAATTTACACTTCAAGGCCTGGCCACACCGGTCTTGAAGCGATCAACACTCAGCGTTGATCAGTTGTACAGAAGGGTTTGCGTCCCCTTCGTCTAGTGGCCTAGGACACCGCCCTTTCACGGCGGTAACAGGGGTTCGAGTCCCCTAGGGGACGCCAGTTTTACAGAAGCGATGTTGCAAAACGTCGCTCCGCCGCGAGGCGAAAAATCCGGGGCTATAGCTCAGCTGGGAGAGCGCCTGCATGGCATGCAGGAGGTCAGCGGTTCGATCCCGCTTAGCTCCACCAATTTTACAATTCAAGGTCTGGCCACACCGACCTTGAATCGATCAGCACTCAGCACTGATCAGTTGTATAGAAGGGTTTGTGTCCCCTTCGTCTAGTGGCCTAGGACACCGCCCTTTCACGGCGGTAACAGGGGTTCGAGTCCCCTAGGGGACGCCACGATTACCCGCTCTGCGGGATTTTATAAGGGTCATTCAATTATTGAATGGCCCTTTTGTTTGTCTAGCGTTTGGCCAACTCTCCTTTTTCCTTACACTGTGCTTCAGACCAGCGGTCATATCCTTGACTTGCGGAATATTATTATGAGAATAATATTCTAATCGTAATATTCGGAGGCAACGATGAACGATAAAAAAGCTCAAACCCGCGAACGCATCCTCAAGGCTGCCAGCGCTGCACTGATCCAGCGCGGCCCGGCAGACCCCAGCGTGGGCGAAGTGATGGGCGCGGCCGGCCTGACCGTCGGCGGCTTCTACGCGCACTTCGAAAGCAAGGACGCGATGATGCTCGAAGCGTTCAAGCAATTGCTGGGTCGGCGTCGCGACCTGATCGCCGACATGGATGCCGAGCTGACCGGCGAAGAGCGTCGCGCTTTGGTGGCGGCGTTCTACCTGTCGCGCAAACACCGTGATTCCAGCGAGGCGGCGTGCCCGATTCCCGCTTCGATCGGTGAGCTGGGTCGTTTGCCGGAGTCGTTCCGCCTGGCGCTGAACGAGCATTTAGAGCTGATGGTCGCGCAACTGGCGGCCAGCCCCGAAGACACCGACAAGGCCCTGGCTGACGTGGCATTGATGGTGGGCGGCCTGGCGCTGGCACGCGCGCTCGGCCCTGGAGAATTATCCGATCGATTGCTGCGCGCCGCCAAGTCGGCGGTGCGTTGACCTGAAGGCATCCGGCCTGAGGAGAGAGCGATGAACGCGTTGAAGTGGGTTCGTGGCGTTAACGGCACCTTGGGCTGGATTGCACCGAAACGGGTGGCGAGCAAAATGCGTCTGGTGTTCATGACGCCGCGCGCGCTGCCATTGCGTGACTGGGAGCTGCCGATGCTGGCCAGTGCCGAGCGCATCACCTTGCGCTTCGGCCTCTCCGCATTGCGCTGGGGCCAGGGCCCGGCCGTGCTGCTGATGCATGGTTGGGAAGGGCGGCCAACCCAGTTCGCTGCCTTGATCACGGCGCTGGTCGATGCCGGCTATACCGTCGTTGCGCTGGACGGCCCGGCCCATGGCCGTTCGCCGGGGCGCGAAGCCAATGTAGTGTTGTTTGCCCGGGCCATGCTCGAAGCGGCAGCTGAGTTGCCACCGCTGCAAGCCGTCATCGGCCATTCGATGGGTGGCGCCAGCGCAATGCTCGCTGTGCAAATGGGCCTGCGCACCGAAACCCTCGTCAGCATTGCCGCACCGGCACGTATTCTCGGCGTGCTGCGTGGTTTTGCGCGCATGGTCGGAATGCCGCCGCGAGCGCGATCGGCGTTCATTCGCCAAGTCGAACAGGACGTCGGCATGCGCGCCGCCACCCTTGATGTGGCGCGCTATCAACTGGATATGCCGGGCTTGATCGTGCATGCCGAGGACGACACTTTTGTTTCGGTGAAAGAATCGCAGTTGATCCATGAAGCCTGGTTCGACAGCCGTTTGCTGCGCCTCGAAAGCGGCGGGCATCAGCGCGTGCTGGCCGACCCACGGGTCATTGATGGCGTGTTATCACTGCTGGCCGGGCGCAGCCTTCAGACGCGCCAATCGGCATAGCCATCCGTTACACTGCCCAGGTTCAATACATCGACCGGGAGTGGGGCATGGGCTGGGATCGGGCAACGCCGTTTACCATTGATCTGCAAGTAGGCGCCGAGGATATCGACGGGCTGGGCCACGCCAACAACGCGGTTTATGTGACCTGGCTTGAGCGCTGCGCCTGGCGCCACTCGCAGCGTCTGGGTCTGGATCTGGTCGAGTACCGGCGACTGGATCGGGCGATGGCCGTGGTGCGCCACGAAATCGATTATCTCGCCGCTGCCTACGAAGGCGACGAACTGCAGTTGGCGACGTGGATTGTCGATTGGGACCAGCGCCTGAAAATGACCCGGCATTTCCAGCTGAAACGCCCGAGCGACAACGCCACCCTATTGCGGGCGCAGACCACGTTTGTCTGCATCGAATTGTCTACGGGCAAGCCCAAGCGCATGCCGGCGGAATTCATCGAAGGCTATGGCGCGGCGATTCAGATCCCGGCAACACCGCAAATCTAAACTGTAGGAGTGAGCCTGCTCGCGATAGCGGTGTGTCTGTAACATAGGTGTAACTGACCCACCGCTATCGCGAGCAGGCTCACTCCTACAAGGGATTTGTGTTATTCTGCGGTTTCGCGCGTAATCCAGTAAACTGCCGCACGTTTTTTCTTTCAAGTAGTGTTTTCCCATGCAAATTGCTCTGGCGCCCATGGAGGGGTTGGTCGACGACATCCTGCGTGACGTGCTGACCCGCGTTGGCGGCATCGCCTGGTGCGTGACCGAATTCATTCGAGTCAACGATCAGTTACTCACACCGGCCTATTTCCACAAGTTCGGCCCTGAGCTGCTCAATGGTGCACGCACCGCAGCCGGTGTGCCGTTGCGCGTGCAATTGCTCGGTTCCGATCCGGTGTGCCTGGCGGAAAACGCAGCGCTGGCCTGCGAACTTGGCTCCGAAGTGATCGACCTCAACTTTGGTTGCCCGGCCAAGACTGTGAACAAGTCCCGGGGCGGCGCGGTGTTGCTGAAAGAACCGGAACTGCTCAACCAGATCGTCGAGCACGTCCGCCGTGCCGTGCCTGCGCACATTCCGGTTACTGCGAAAATGCGCCTCGGCTTCGACAGCCCCGACGGCTCGCTGGTCTGCGCCACAGCGCTGGCCGAGGGCGGCGCCGAGCACATCGTGGTTCACGCCCGGACAAAAATGGACGGCTACAAACCGCCAGCGCACTGGGAGTGGATTCCGCGGGTACAAGACGTGGTCAAGGTGCCGGTGTTCGCCAATGGCGATATCTGGAGCGTCGATGACTGGCGCCGTTGCCGCGAGATCAGCGGCGTCGAAGACATCATGCTCGGTCGCGGACTGGTGTCGCGCCCGGATCTGGCCCGGCAGATTGCTGCGGCCCGCGCCGGCGAAGAGGTGGTCGAGATGAGCTGGGCGGAGCTGATGCCCTTGATTCAGGATTTCTGGCTGCAAGCCAAAGCGCAGATGACCGCGCGCCAATCGCCGGGTCGCTTGAAGCAATGGCTGGCGATGCTGACGCGCAACTACCCGCAAGCCACCGAGCTGTTCACTGTTTTGCGCCGCGAAACCGAGCCTGATCAAGTCTCGCGTCTGCTCGGTTTGCCGCTCGTCGAAGCGGCGTGAAAAATTTCAAAAATATCTCTTGAAAAGCTTTTGGCGGTCCCTATCTAAGGGTTACGCGATGCCGAATTCGGGTCGCGGAGACACAAAACCTTGCTGATTGTTTTCAGGAGATTTGAATCATGAGTACTGCATTTTCTCTCGCGCCACTGTTCCGTTCCTCGGTAGGTTTCGACCGTTTCAACGACCTGTTCGAAACCGCCCTGCGCAACGAGCCAGGCAGCAGCTACCCACCTTACAACGTCGAAAAACACGGTGATGACCAGTACCGTATCGTCGTTGCCGCCGCCGGTTTCCGGGAAGAAGACCTGGAACTGCAGGTTGAGAAAGGTGTGCTGACCATCAGTGGTGGCAAGCGTGACGCCAACGAAGGTGTGACCTTCCTGCATCAGGGCATCGCCCAGCGTGCGTTCAAGCTGTCGTTCCGTCTGGCCGATCACATCGAGATCAAAGCCGCGGACCTGAGCAACGGCCTGCTGAGCATCGACCTGCTGCGCGTGGTCCCTGAAGAGGCGAAAGCCAAGCGCATTCCAATCAATGGTGCGCAGCAGCCGGCGCTGCAATAACGCCGAGTAACGAAAAGGGCGCCCATGGCGCCCTTTTTTGTGCGCGTCATTCCAGCAGCACCTTCAGATCGCTCAGTGCCACCGGCCGACTGTGCAGATACCCCTGATACAAATGACAGCCCAGCCCCTGCAAAAACGCCAGCTGCTCCGCCGTCTCTACGCCTTCGGCAATCACCTCCAGCTCCAGGCTGCGTGCCATCGCGACAATCGCGCGGATGATCTCGGCGTCGTTCGGGTCGGTCGTCGCGTCGCGGATGAACGACTGGTCGATTTTCAACGTGTCCACCGGCAGGCGTTTCAGATAAGTCAGCGACGAATAACCGGTGCCGAAATCGTCCATGGCAAAACTGACGCCGAGCTTTTTCAGGCGGCGCATCTTGCCGATGGTGTCTTCCAGATTCTGGATGACGATGCCTTCGGTGATCTCCAGTTTCAGCAAAGAGCAGGGCAAGCCGTGGCTGCTCATGCTGTGTTCGATGCGCTCGACGAAATCGTTCTGACGGAACTGCCGTGGGCTGATGTTCACGCACAGGCTGAAAGCGAGCGGGTTGACCAGGCGCAGCGCGATCAGTTGCTTGAAGGCATTGCAGGCTTCGTCGAGGATCCAGGTGCCGACTTCGAGAATCAGCCCGCTGTCCTCCAGAACCTTGATGAACTCGGCAGGCGATTGCGCACCCAACTGCGGATGGTTCCAGCGCACCAGGGCTTCGGCGCCGATGATGCGGTTGTCGCGCGCATCGACCTGCGGCTGAAAGTGCACATTGAATTCGCCGCGTGACAGCGCCAGACGCAGATCGGTTTCCATGCGCAACCGTTCGCTCGCGGCTTTCTGCATGGTGTTGTGGTACATCTGGGTGGTGTTGCGCCCCGAATCCTTGGCCCGATACAGGGCAATGTCGGCGCGCTTGAGCAGGTCGGTCGGCGTCGAGCCGTGATCGGGAATCAGCGCCACGCCAATGCTCGGCGTCACTTGCAGGCGCTGGCCGTCGAGAAACATCGGCTCGGACAGCAATTCGCGAATGGTGTCCGCCAGCGCGCGCACCTGCTCGCTGACGTCACTGCGCGAGCCTTCGAGTCCGCTGAGCAGCACGACGAATTCGTCGCCACCCAGGCGCGCCACGGTGTCTTCCATGCGCACGCTGGCTTCGAGCCGCGCGGTGATGATCTTCAGCACGGTGTCGCCGACTGGGTGGCCCAGCGAATCGTTGATGTGCTTGAAGTGGTCAAGATCGAGAAACAGCAGCGCGCCGCGCAGGTTGTGACGCTTGAGCAGGGCGATCTGCTGGCTCAGGCGATCCATCAGTAAAGCGCGATTAGGCAGGTTGGTCAGCGGGTCGTGATAGGCCAGATGGCGGATCTGCGCTTCGGCGTTTTTCAGCAGGCTGACGTCCCGCGCGGTCAGCAGCAGGCACGCGGTTTCGTTGAGAGTGATGGGCTCGACCGAGACCTCGACAGTCAGTATCTCCCCGCGCTTGTTGCGCCCAAGCATTTCCTGATGGTGCACGCGGCCTTTGATCTGCAATTCAGCCAATAGCGCCGAACGCTGCTTTTCCTCGGCCCATATGCCGACCTGATACACGGTTTTACCCACCACTTCGTCGGCGCGATAACCGGTCAGGCGGCAAAAACCGTCGTTGACCTCCAGATAACGCCCAGTGTCGCGTTCGGTGATGGTGATGGCGTCCGGGCTGGAATGAAACGCCTTGGCAAATTTCTCTTCGCTGGCCTTCAGCGCCGCTTCGGAGCGCTGTTGCTGAGTGATATCGCGCAACGTCGTGACGATGCACGGCTGATTGCCAACGCTGATCTGCCGACTGGAAATCACACAGGTCAGCGACTGGCCGTCCTTGTGCTGGACGATGATCGCGACGTTGCTCAAGCCCTGCTCGCGGATCACCCGTTCAATACGTTGCAGGCTTTTCGCCGAGGCGTCCCACAGGCCGATTTCTTCCGCGGTGTGACCGATCACGTCGGCGGCGCTCCAGCCGAACGTCTGGGTGAAACTGGAGTTGATCTCGATGAACTGGCCGGTTTCCTGGCGGGTGACGCAGATCGGGTCGGGGCTGACCTGGAACAGCGTGGCGAATTTCTCTTCCGAGGCCACCAGTCGCTGTTCGCGTTCGACCTGGTCGGTAATGTCCAGCAGAGTGCCGGCCATGCGCAGCGGCGCGCCGTTGTCATCGCGATACAGGCGCGCGCGACTTTCCAGATAGCGCGAGCTGCCGTCCGGCAATTGCACACGATAGGTCAGTTGATAGTTGCCCGCCGGGCCTTCGCGCAGACTGCGGTAGGCATCGCGCATGCTGTCGCGTTCTTCGCCCGGCACGCCCTCGAAAAACGCCTCGAATGATTCATGAAACGGTATCGGGTCGAGCCCGTGCAATTGTGCGGCGCGCGCCGAGCCGTAGAGCATGCCGCTGGGGATGTGCCAGTCCCAGGTACCGAGCTGCGCCGAATCCAGCGCCAGGTCGAGGCGTTCCTGGCTGTCTTTCAAGGCCAGTTCGGCGGCTTTGCGTTCGGTGGTGTCGAGGAAGGTGCTGAGCAGGTACGGCTGACCTTCGAGTTCGACTTTCTGCGCACTGAGAATGCCGTCATGCACCTGACCGTTGCTGGCGCGAAACTGTACTTCCATGCTGATCAGTTCGCCTTTGGCTTTGGTCTTTTTCACCAGTTCGGCGCGCTGCTCGGGATGCACCCACAGGCCAAGTTCGAGGGTGGTCCGACCAATGGCGTTCTGCACCGGCCAGCCAAAAAGGCTTTCAAAATACTGGTTCGCTTCGCTGATCAAGCCGTCTTCCTGACGGGTCAGCAGCACCATGTTGGGGCACAGGTGAAACAGTGTGGCGAAACGTTTCTCCGAGCTGCTCAGCGCCTGTTCACGTTGACGCTGGTGGGTGATTTCGCGAATCACCCCGATCATTCGGGGACGGCCGTTTTTGTCCGGCAGCAGGCTGCCATTGATCTCCAGCCAGTGCAGGCTGCCGTCGGGCCAGCGGATGCGGTGGTGCATCGCCTGCTCCAGTGGCGCGCCGGCGATCACCGCATGGAAGGCGCGAACGGTTTTGGCCCGGTCTTCCGGTGGCAGCAAATCCAGATATTCCAGGTCTTTGGGCAGCGGCTGCCGGGGATCGAAGCCGAACAACGCCTGGGTGCCGCGCGACCAACTGATCTGCCCGCGCTCGATGTCCCAATACCAGGCGCCGAGCCGGGCGCCATTGAGCGCCGCCAGCAATTGCGGCGCGCTTTCCCAGCTCTGCTCGGAGTGGCGCGGGTCAATCGCCTGGATTCGCGGCATCGGCGGCGTTCGGTCAACAGATTTCGGCATTGTGGACAGGCCTTGAGCGGATGGTGACGTTAGGCACAGCAATCGCGGCTCTACAGGAGTAGCACAAGTCGGCCTCAAGTCCCTGGCAGATCGATTTGTGCATCCAGCAAGGCCATGAAGGCTCTTGCCGCGTTCGAGAGCGTCCGTTCGGTGTGCAGGATATAGCCTAGCTGGCGACTGAGCTGTATGCCCGGCAATGCGATGCTCGCCACTTGCTCATCGAGCATGGTGCGTGGCAACACGCTCCAGGCCAGGCCGATCGAGACCATCATTTTGATGGTTTCCAGATAATTGGTGCTCATGGCGATGTTCGGCGTCAGGCCCTGGGCCTCGAATAAACGCTGGACGATGTGGTGGGTAAAGGTGTTGCCGCCAGGGAATACCGCCGGATGGCCGGCGATGTCGATCAGGCTGACGGCGCCGTTATTGATCAGCGAATGCTCTGGGGCGACCACGAAATCCAGCGGGTCGTCCCACACCGGTGTGGCCTTGACCAGCGCGTGAGGCTCCGGCGCCAAGGTGATCACTGCCAGTTCAGCGCGGCCGTGAAGAATTTCTTCGTAGGCCACTTCCGAATCGAGGAACTGAATATCCAGCGCGACCTGTGGGTAGCGGCGGGTGAACTCCCTTAATAAGGGTGGTAATCGATGCAGACCGATGTGATGACTGGTGGCCAGCGTCAGGCGACCGCTGACTTCGCCGGTCAGGTTGGTCAGGGCGCGGCGGGTGTCATCCAGCACGTTGAGAATCTGGTAAGCCCGCGGCAGCAGGGCACGGCCAGCCTCGGTCAGGCCGACTTCACGGCCCAGACGGTCGAACAGGCGCACCTTCAATTGTTGCTCCAGGCCGGCGATGCGCTTGCTGATCGCCGGTTGGGTCAGGTGCAGACGTTCGCCGGCGCCGGAGAAGCTGCCGGTCTCGGCGATGGCAATAAAAGCATTCAGGTTGGCCAGATCCATTCAGTATTCCAGTTGGTTATCCAAAGCATAAAAAATATGAATTTGAGTTATTTAATCTAACCCCATAGGATCGGCCTCACAAGCCAAAGGGTTATTGATAAGCCCAGGGCATAGAAACAAGCTGATGAGGAACCGTCTGATGGCCGGCAAAACGCTGTACGACAAGCTCTGGGATTCGCATTTGGTCAAGCAGCGCGACGATGGCTCTGCGCTGATCTACATCGACCGTCACATCATTCACGAAGTGACCTCGCCGCAAGCCTTCGAAGGCCTGCGTCTGGCCGGGCGCAAGCCGTGGCGCATCGATGCCAACATCGCGACCCCGGACCACAACGTACCGACGACGCCAGAGCGCAAGGGCGGCATCGCAGCCATTGCCGACCAGGTCTCGCGCTTGCAGGTGCAGACCCTCGACGACAACTGTGATGAATACGGCATCGTCGAGTTCAAGATGAATGACGTGCGCCAAGGCATCGTCCACGTCATCAGCCCGGAGCAGGGCGCGACCTTGCCGGGCATGACCGTGGTCTGCGGCGACTCGCACACCTCGACCCACGGTGCCTTCGGCGCGTTGGCTCACGGCATCGGCACTTCCGAGGTCGAGCACGTGCTCGCCACTCAGTGCCTGGTTGCCAAGAAAATGAAAAACATGCTGGTGCGCGTCGAAGGGCAATTGCCGTTCGGCGTGACCGCCAAGGACATCGTCCTCGCGGTGATCGGCAAGATCGGCACCGCCGGCGGTAACGGCCATGCCATCGAATTCGCCGGCAGCGCGATCCGCGATCTGTCCGTCGAAGGCCGCATGACCATTTGCAACATGTCCATCGAAGCCGGCGCCCGCGTGGGGTTGGTCGCGGCGGATCAGAAGACCATCGATTACGTGAAGGGCCGTCCGTTTGCTCCGAAAGGCGCCCAGTGGGACATGGCCGTCGAGGCCTGGAAAGACCTGGTATCTGACGCCGATGCGCAGTTCGACACCGTGGTTGAACTCGACGCCGCGCAGATCAAGCCGCAAGTCAGCTGGGGCACTTCGCCGGAAATGGTTTTGGCCGTTGATCAGAACGTCCCGGACCCGGCCAAGGAGATGGATCTGGTCAAGCGCGACTCGATCGTCCGCGCCCTGAAATACATGGGCCTGACCGCCAATCAGGCGATTACCGACATCCAGCTCGACCGCGTATTCATCGGTTCCTGCACCAACTCGCGGATCGAAGACTTGCGCGCCGCGGCGGTGATCGCCAAGGGCCGCAAGGTTGCATCGACCATCAAGCAGGCGATCGTCGTGCCGGGCTCGGGTCTGGTCAAGGCGCAGGCGGAAGCCGAAGGTCTGGACAAGATCTTCCTCGAAGCCGGTTTCGAATGGCGTGAGCCGGGCTGCTCGATGTGCCTGGCGATGAACCCGGACCGTTTGGAATCGGGCGAGCATTGCGCTTCGACGTCCAACCGCAACTTCGAAGGCCGTCAGGGCGCCGGTGGCCGTACCCACCTGGTCAGCCCGGCCATGGCCGCTGCCGCAGCGGTGAACGGTCGTTTCATCGACGTTCGTGAATTGATCTAAAAGGAGCGCAGCATGAAAGCTTTTACCCAGCACACTGGTCTTGTCGCGCCTCTGGATCGTGCCAACGTCGACACCGATCAGATCATTCCCAAGCAGTTCCTGAAGTCGATCAAACGCACCGGTTTTGGTCCGAACCTGTTCGACGAGTGGCGTTATCTCGACGTTGGCCAGCCGTATCAGGACAACTCCAAGCGCCCCTTGAACAAGGATTTCGTGCTCAACGCCGAGCGTTATCAAGGCGCCAGCGTGTTGCTCGCCCGCGAGAACTTCGGTTGCGGCTCCAGCCGTGAGCACGCGCCGTGGGCGCTGGAAGAATACGGTTTCCGCAGCATCATCGCGCCGAGCTACGCCGACATCTTCTTCAACAACAGCTTCAAGAACGGCTTGCTGCCGATCATTCTCAGCGATGCTGAAGTCGATGAATTGTTTAAGCAGGTTGAGGCCGAGCCGGGTTATCAATTGCAGGTCGACCTGCAAGCGCAAACCGTGACCCGCCCTGATGGCAAGGTGTACCGCTTTGAGATCGATGCGTTTCGCAAGCATTGCCTGTTGAACGGTCTGGACGATATCGGCCTGACTCTGCAGGACGGCGATGCGATTGCCACGTTCGAAGCGAAGCACCGGGTGAGTCAGCCGTGGTTGTTTCGCGACGTGTGATTTTGCGTATGGCGGATGACGCCATCGCGAGCAGGCTCACTCCTACATATGAAATGCATTCCCCTGTAGGAGTGAGCCTGCTCGCGATGAGGCCCTCAAAAGCAATGAAAGACTGAACAGGAAAGTCCCATGACCAGCACCGCCCAACACACCCAGGTCGTCCAGAAGCAATTCGGCGAACAGGCTGCCGCTTACCTGAGCAGCGCCGTTCACGCGCAGGGCAGCGAATTCGCCCTGCTGCAAGCTGAACTGGCCGGGCAGGGCGGGGCGCGGGTGCTCGATCTGGGTTGCGGTGCCGGCCATGTGAGTTTTCATGTCGCACCGCTGGTGAGCGAAGTGGTGGCCTATGACCTGTCGCAGCAGATGCTCGACGTGGTCACCGCCGCGGCGGCCGAGCGCGGCATGGGCAATATTTCCACGGTCAACGGCGCCGCCGAGCGTCTGCCGTTCGCCGATGGCGAGTTCGATTTTGTGTTCAGCCGTTATTCGGCGCATCACTGGAGCGATCTCGGTGTGGCCCTGCGTGAAGTGCGTCGGGTGCTGAAGCCGGGCGGTGTCGCAGCTTTCGTGGACGTGTTGTCACCGGGCAGCCCGCTGTTCGACACTTATCTACAAAGCGTCGAAGTGCTGCGTGACACCAGCCATGTGCGCGACTATTCCGCCGCCGAATGGCTGCGCCAGGTCAGTGAGGCCGGGTTGCATGTGCGCAGTACCACGCGTCAGCGCCTGCGCCTGGAGTACGCCAGTTGGGTAGAGCGCATGCGCACCCCCGAGGTGATGCGTGCGGCGATTGCTCAGTTGCAGCAATCGATGGGCAACGAAGTGCGCGAATATTTCGAAATTGAGGCCGATGGCTCCTTCAGTACCGATGTGATCGTATTGATGGCCGAGCGATAAGCATTTTTCCGGGCGCGCCGGTAAAGGCGCACCGATTGAAGACATGAGGAAAGCATGAGCAAGCAGATTCTGATTCTCCCAGGTGACGGTATTGGTCCGGAAATCATGGCCGAAGCGGTCAAGGTGCTGGAACTGGCCAACGACAAGTACAGCCTGGGCTTCGAGCTGAGCCATGACGTGATCGGTGGTGCGGCCATCGACAAGCACGGCGTGCCATTGGCCGACGAAACCCTCGACCGCGCCCGCGCTGCCGATGCCGTGCTGCTCGGCGCCGTCGGTGGCCCGAAATGGGACACCATCGAGCGCGATATCCGTCCTGAGCGCGGTCTGCTGAAAATCCGTGCGCAACTGGGTCTGTTCGGCAACCTGCGTCCGGCGATTCTGTACCCACAACTGGCCGATGCTTCGAGCCTGAAGCCGGAGATCGTTGCCGGTCTGGACATCCTGATCGTTCGCGAACTGACCGGCGGCATCTACTTCGGTGCGCCGCGCGGTACCCGCACGCTGGACAATGGCGAGCGTCAGTCCTACGACACCCTGCCGTACAGCGAAAGCGAAATCCGCCGCATCGCCCGCGTCGGTTTCGACATGGCCATGGTCCGTGGCAAGAAGCTGTGCTCGGTGGACAAGGCCAACGTGCTGGCGTCCAGCCAACTGTGGCGCGAAGTGGTCGAGCAAGTGGCCAAAGACTATCCAGAAGTCGAGCTGAGCCACATGTACGTCGACAACGCCGCCATGCAACTGGTGCGCGCACCGAAGCAGTTCGACGTGATCGTCACCGACAATATGTTCGGCGACATTCTCTCCGACGAAGCGTCGATGCTCACCGGCTCCATCGGCATGCTGCCTTCGGCCTCGCTGGACTCCAACAACAAGGGCATGTACGAGCCTTGCCACGGTTCCGCACCGGACATCGCCGGCCAAGGCATCGCCAACCCGCTGGCGACCATCCTCTCGGTATCGATGATGCTGCGTTACAGCTTCAATCTGCACGATGCCGCCGATGCCATCGAGAAGGCCGTCAGCGTCGTGCTCGATCAAGGCTTGCGCACCGGAGATATCCATTCGGCCGGTTGTACCAAAGTCGGTACGCAGCAAATGGGCGACGCAGTAGTCGCCGCGCTGCGGAATCTGTAATCTCTCGGGCCCGCTGCGAAATTCAATACAAAGCAGCGGCCCACTTTTCAAGAAGGTGTAGTTGCGATGAAACGTGTAGGTCTGATCGGTTGGCGCGGGATGGTCGGTTCCGTGCTCATGCAGCGGATGCTGGAAGAGCAGGATTTCGATCTAATCGAGCCGGTGTTTTTCACCACTTCCAACGTCGGTGGCCAAGGCCCGTCCGTGGGCAAGGACATTGCTCCGCTCAAGGACGCTTACAGCATTGACGAGCTGAAGACCCTCGACGTGATTCTGACCTGCCAGGGCGGCGACTACACCAGCGAAGTATTCCCCAAGCTGCGCGAAGCCGGCTGGCAGGGTTACTGGATCGACGCAGCCTCGAGCCTGCGCATGAACGATGACGCGGTGATCATTCTCGACCCGGTCAACCGCAAGGTCATCGATCAGCAGCTCGATGCCGGCACCAGGAACTACATCGGTGGCAACTGCACCGTCAGCCTGATGCTGATGGGCCTGGGTGGTCTGTTTGAGGCCGGTCTGGTGGAGTGGATGAGCGCCATGACTTATCAGGCAGCCTCCGGGGCTGGCGCGCAGAACATGCGTGAGCTGATCAAGCAGATGGGCGCGACCCACGCCGCTGTCGCCGATCAACTGGCCGACCCGGCCAGCGCGATCCTCGACATCGACCGCCGCGTGGCCGATGCCATGCGCAGCGAAGCGTATCCGATCGAGAACTTCGGCGTTCCGCTGGCCGGCAGCCTGATCCCGTGGATCGACAAGGAACTGCCGAACGGTCAGAGCCGCGAAGAGTGGAAGGCCCAGGCCGAGACCAACAAGATTCTCGGTCGCTTCAAAAGCCCGATCCCGGTCGACGGTATCTGCGTGCGCATCGGCGCCATGCGCTGCCACAGCCAGGCGCTGACCATCAAGCTCAACAAGGACGTGCCGATCGCTGATATCGAAGGGCTGATCAGCCAGCACAACCCTTGGGTCAAGCTGGTTCCGAACAACCGTGAGATCAGCATGCAGGAGCTGAGTCCGACCAAGGTCACCGGCACCCTGAATGTTCCGGTTGGCCGTCTGCGCAAGCTGAACATGGGTTCGCAGTTTGTCGGCGCGTTTACCGTGGGCGATCAGTTGCTGTGGGGTGCGGCGGAACCGTTGCGTCGCATGTTGCGGATTTTGCTTGAGCGTTGATTGGTTGATGTGATGAAGAAGCCCGCGCCTTTTTTGAGGTGCGGGTTTTTTTGTCGGGTGGTTGGAGGGGTGCATATCCGTTGCTGCGGTAACGGCTTCTTATGGTTTCGCCCTTACGGCGAGTCCCTTTTTCAGACGCCAAAAAGGAACCAAAAGGCTTTGCTCCTACGTACGGCCCTCGCAGGCTCGGGTCCCTTCGCTCCGGGATCGCTCCGGGCGCAGCGGCTACGGTTTGCTTCGCTGCACCTCCTTCCGCTGTGTCTGGCTGCGCCAGACGGTCGCTGCGCTCCCACGCCCCGATCAATCCCTCCGCTCAGCCTTCCGATGTCGCTGGTGACGCAAGATCAAGGGCACGCGAGCTAACGCTCATTGTTGAGTGGTTAGAAGCGCCGCATGGCTTTGGATTTTTGGTGTGGCTGCCCCTCACCCCAGCCCTCTCCCCGAGGAGAGGGAGCCGATTTTGGTTGGATTCGAAATTCGCATTCGACTCGGTATTTCAGATTTCCGTATCTAGCCCAACCACCACGGTCAGTCCCCTCTCCCTCCGGGAGAGGGCTAGGGTGAGGGGCTTTTGATTTTTGGAGTGGGCCAAGCATTTGCCTGAGCGATCGCTGGCAGAAATTGCCTGCACGCCAGCCACCCGGTAAAGTGCCGCTCCCCCCGTTTCACCAGAGGCTCGCAGCATGACCCAGACCTTAGATATTGCCGTGATCGGCGCCACCGGTACTGTCGGCGAAACCCTCGTGCAAATTCTTGAAGAGCGCGACTTTCCCGTCGGCAATCTGCATCTGCTGGCCAGCAGTGAATCGGCTGGCAGCTCGGTGCTGTTTCGCAATAAAAACGTACGCGTGCGTGAAGTCGACGAGTTTGATTTCAGCAAGGTCAAACTGGTGTTTTTCGCCGCTGGCGCAGCGGTCTCGCTGAGCTACGCCGCTCGCGCGCATGCCGCGGGTTGTTCGTTGATCGACCTGTCGGGTGCCTTGCCGGCCGATCAGGCGCCGCAAGTGGTGCCGGAGGCCAATGTCGAACTGCTCGCCACGCTGAACGCACCGTTCCAGGTCAGCAGCCCAAGCCCTTCGGCGACGTCGCTTGCCGTGGTGCTGGCGCCATTGCTTGATCTGCTCGATCTGCAATACGTCAACGTCACCGCCAATCTGGCGGTTTCCGCGCAAGGTCGCGAAGCCGTGGGCGAGCTGGCACGGCAGACCGCCGAGCTGTTGAACATGCGTCCGCTTGAGCCGACCTTCTTTGATCGGCAAATGGCCTTCAACCTGCTGGCCCAGGTCGGTACGCCTGATGCGCAGGGCCACACGCTGCTGGAAAAGCGTCTGGTGCGTGAGTTGCGTCAGGTGCTCGCGCAGCCTTCGCTGAAGATTTCCGCAACTTGCGTTCAAGCCCCGGTGTTTTTTGGCGATAGCTTTAGCGTGACCTTGCAATCAGCACGGGCCGTTGACCTGGAAAAGGTCAATGCTGCGCTGGAAGCGGCGCCGGGCATCGAGCTGGTCGAAGCTGGCGATTACCCGACCGCCGTCGGCGACGCGGTGGGGCAGGATGTGGTGTATGTCGGTCGTGTGCGCCTCGGTGTCGACAATCCGGCGGAACTAAATCTGTGGCTGACGTCAGATAACGTACGCAAAGGTGCAGCCCTCAATGCTGTGCAGGTGGCTGAATTGTTGATAAAAGACCTGCTGTAAAAGATACTTGGCAACAATTTGTCGACTGATTCTAGGTCAGCGCTATGCTTGATCCGAAACGTCGATGACGTGTCAGCCCTCCGGGACTTTCCGGGGCATCAAAGAAATGATCGCGCGCGACATCTGTCGTCGTCGCGCGCAATGCCTTACGGCAGCGCTATTCAAAAGCTTCTCGCTGGCCGAGGAACGTTCAAACAAAGGATGAGGCTATGGTTCAAGTTCGCAAACTGGTGTTAGCAATAGCGGCCGCCTCGGCGCTGTCCTCCGGTATGGCGCATGCCCTCGGGCTCGGGGAGCTGACCCTGAAGTCGACCCTGAACCAGCCGCTGGTGGCTGAAATCGAGCTGCTCGATGTCAAGGATCTCACCGCGGCCGAAGTGGTGCCGAGCCTGGCATCACCTGAAGATTTCGCCAAGGCCGGCGTTGACCGCCAGGCTTTCCTCAATGATCTGACGTTCACCCCGGTGCTCAACGCCAGCGGCAAAAGCGTCTTGCGGGTGACTTCAAGCAAGCCGCTGTCGGAACCGATGGTGAAATTCCTCGTGCAGGTGATGTGGCCGAACGGCCGCTTGCTGCGCGATTACAGCGTACTGCTGGATCCATCGAAGTTCTCGCCGCAGACCGCTGACGCCGCCGCCCAACCGGCGCCGTCGCAGACCATTGCCGCACCGACCACGGGCGCCACGCACCGCGGGCAATACACCACCACGCCGCGCGATACCCTGTGGGAAATTGCCGCGAAGGCGCGCAACGGCGGTTCGGTGCAGCAAACCATGTTGGCCATTCAAGCCCTGAACCCGGATGCGTTTATCGGCGGCAACATCAACCGCCTGAAAACCGGTCAGGTACTGCGCCTGCCAGATCCTGTACAAAGCACGGCGTTGCCGCAGTCGGCAGCCATTGCTGAAGTCGCGGCGCAGAACGAAGCCTGGCGTCAGGGCCGGCGTTATGTGGCCAAGCCGGGTAGCGGTCAGCAGCAGCTTGATGCAACCAATCGCGGTCGCGGCAATACCGGTGCTGCGCCGAATGCGCAGGACAACCTGAGCCTGGTCTCCGCCGAAAGCGCCAAGGCTGGCCGCAAGGGGCCGGCCGGCGACGCTCAGGCGCTGAGCAACAAACTGGCAATCACCCAGGAAAACCTCGACACGACCCGTCGTGACAATGAGGAACTGAAAAGCCGCATGGCCGATCTGCAAAGCCAGTTGGACAAACTGCAAAAGCTGATCGAGTTGAAGAACAATCAACTGGCGAAGATGCAGGCCGACGGCGCTGTTGCTGCTCCCGGCGCTAATGGCGCAGTGCCGCCGGTACCGGCAATCACCGCTGAATTGGCGGCGACACCGCCAGCCACTCCAGCTGACGCCGCCTCGGCATCGCCAACTCCGGAATCGGCCATCGCGCCGCCGGCGGAGACGCCTGTTGAGCCAGTGGTCGAGCCGGTTGTCGAAACCACGCCGACCGCTGATGACGACAAGACCTTCAATGAGTTGCTGACCAATCCGATTCTGCTCGGGCTGATCGGTGGTGGTGCCGTGGTGCTGCTGCTTCTGCTGTTGCTGCTGGCCCGTCGCCGCAAAGCTCAGCAGGAAGCCGAGAAGCATGTACGCATGGCCCGTGCACTGGCCGAAGAGCAAGAGTTCTCCGCCGAACAGGATTTGCCGGAAAGCAGCTTCGAAGGTCTTGAAACGCCGGCGGCGAGCGTCAAGCTCAATACCCCGGCACCAGCGCCTGCACCGACTCCGGCACCGATCGTGGCGCCAGTGGTCATGGCCGAGCCGATTGCCGCGCCGCTGGTTGCGCCGGCCGCGGATCGCTCCGATGACGTCCTCGACAAGGCCCAGTCGCATATCAATGCCGGTCGCCTGAATCAGGCTGCCGCGCTGCTGGAGGAGGGCGTCAGCCTCGAGCCGGAGCGCAGTGACCTGCGCCTGAAGCTGATGGAAGTCTACGGTCAGCAGGGCGATCGTGACGCGTTCGTCGCGCAGGAGCGGCAACTGGTGGCCAACGGCGACAACTTCGCCAAAGTCGAAGCGCTGAAAAGCCGCTTCCCGGCGATGGCCTTGGTGGCTGCGGGCGGTCTGGCCGCTGCGGCGGTCGCCGCTGAACTCGATGCGCAATACGTCAAAGACTTGCTGCTCGACGAGCCTGAGGCGCCTGCGCCGGCTGAAGATGACCTGGACAGCGCCTTCGACCTTAGCCTGGACGATCTCGACAACATCACCCCGGTTGAACCGGCGCCAGTGGTCGAGCCTGAAGCACCGGTCGAGCTGGACGCGTTTCCGGCCGACGATGACCTGAGTTTCGAGTCGGTGCTGCAACAGCAGACCGAAGCGAAAGAGAACCTCGACGACCTGTCGGACTTCGATCTTGATGTGGATCTCGGTGCCGATCCGTCGCCAGCGACTTTGGCTGAAGACGAGTTCCTGCTTGATCTGGACGAGGGCGTGAAGGATCTCCCGCCAGTCGAGGCGCCGGTGGTGGCCGATGTGCCGCAGGACGATCTGGAGCTACCGGCCGATTTCGATCTGTCGCTGGCTGACGAAATGGACAGCAACCCGGCCACCGAGTCGAACGCGTTCACGAACGAACTGGATGATGTCAACGCCGAGCTCGATCGTCTGTCGCAAAGCATCGCCGAGCCGACCTTCACCGAAGCCGACGCGGCGCTGGGTGACGATCTGGGCGAAGACGATTTCGACTTCCTCGCCGGTACTGACGAAGCGGCGACCAAGCTCGATCTCGCTCAAGCCTACATTGACATGGGCGACTCCGACGGGGCGCGCGACATCCTCAATGAAGTGTTGACCGAGGGTAATGAAACCCAGCGGAGCGAGGCCAAGGACATGCTTTCCAACCTCGCGTAAGCTCTTCGTTGAAGCAAAAGCGGCAGCCATTGAGGCTGCCGTTTTTGTTTGTGCTCGATTCGATGGCGTCTGAGCAATCGCTTTCGCGAGCAGGCTCACTCCTACATTTGAAGTGCATTCCCCTGTAGGAGTGAGCCTGCTCGCGATGGGGTCGTTGATGGCGATAGAGAGTTCTGGCATCCCTGAACCACCGCCTTATAATGCCCGCCTTTGCAAACACAGCAGGCTGTCCCACCTTGGCAAACATAGATAACCCGCTCGCCGAAATGGCCCCCGACGGCTTTTACCGCGTCGCGCTGGGCGTCGAGTACAAAGGCTCGCGCTACAGCGGCTGGCAGCGGCAGCAGACGGGTGTCGCGACGGTGCAGGAAGAACTCGAAAAGGCCTTGTCGAAAGTTGCCAACTCGCCGATTTCCCTGCAATGCGCCGGGCGTACCGACGCTGGCGTGCATGCCTGCGGGCAAGTGGTGCATTTCGACACTCAGGTCGATCGCTCGCTCAAGGCCTGGGTCATGGGTGCCAACATCAATCTGCCCCATGACATCAGCGTCAGTTGGGCGCGGGTGATGCCGGCGCATTTTCATGCACGCTTCAAGGCGATCGCCCGGCGTTATCGGTATGTGATCTACAACGACCAGATCCGCCCGGCGCATCTCAACGAAGAAATCACCTGGAATCACCGTCCGTTGGACGTCGAGCGCATGGCCGAAGCCGCGCAGTACCTGATCGGCACCCACGATTTCAGTGCGTTTCGCGCCGGCCAGTGTCAGGCCAAGTCACCGATCAAGAAGATGCATCACCTGCGTGTGACCCGGCACGGCAAAATGATCGTGCTGGATATCCGCGCCAATGCCTTTTTGCACCACATGGTGCGCAATATTGCCGGTGTCCTGATGACCATCGGTGCTGGCGAGCGCCCGGTCGAGTGGATGAAGGAAGTGCTGGAAAGCCGCGAGCGGCGCTCCGGCGGGGTGACCGCGCATCCTTACGGCTTGTACTTGGTACAGGTCGAGTATCACGATGAATTCCCGCTGCCGGAACGTTTCATCGGGCCACATTTCCTTACGGGTTTCTCCGAACTTGACGGCTGACGCCCTCGAACGCTTTTGTTACCATCCGGGACTTTCCCGGTTTTAGCCTCGGAGTTTTTCCACATGTCAGCCGTTCGCAGCAAGATTTGCGGGATTACCCGCATCGAAGATGCGCTCGCCGCGGTTGAAGCCGGCGCCGACGCGATCGGCCTGGTGTTCTACGCCAAGAGTCCGCGGGCGGTCAGCGTGCAGCAGGCCCGGGCGATCATCCAGGCGCTGCCTCCCTTCGTTACCACGGTTGGCCTGTTCGTCAATGCCAGCCGCTGCGAGTTGGGGGAAATCCTCGATGCGGTGCCGCTGGACTTGTTGCAGTTCCATGGTGACGAAGTCGCGGAAGACTGTGAAGGCTGGCATCGGCCGTACATCAAGGCGTTGCGGGTCAAGGCCGGTGACGACATCGCGGCGGCTTGTGACGCTTATCCGGGCGCCAGCGGCGTACTGCTCGACACTTACGTTGAAGGCGTGCCCGGCGGAACCGGGGAGGCATTCGACTGGTCACTGATTCCGCAGCATCTGAGCAAGCCGTTGATTCTCGCGGGTGGGTTGACTCCCGAGAACATTGCCGACGCGGTCGCACGGGTAAGACCTTACGCGGTGGACGTCAGCGGCGGGGTGGAGCTGAGCAAGGGCATCAAGGATCACCAGAAGATTCGAGCCTTCATCGAGGCGGTACGCAAAGCACCATAAGGATGTGACGGCTGGCAGTCTGCCGCCGTCCATCAATGCACCTGCACACAGCGGGCGCGGCTGAGGGTTGTCGATTTGCACGCAGGTCATGTTTCGCGCTGACCGTGGCTGGCGGCAATCATCGCCACACACGTGAATTTAGCTCAAGGGCATACGCGGGGCTGCGAACCAGAGCGTTCGGGCCGCCGGTACTGGAGAAAGAAAGCATGAGCAACTGGTTAGTAGACAAACTGATCCCTTCGATCATGCGCTCGGAGGTCAAGAAGAGCTCGGTGCCTGAAGGTCTGTGGCACAAGTGCCCTTCGTGCGAGGCTGTGCTGTACCGTCCGGAGCTGGAAAAGACCCTGGATGTCTGCCCAAAGTGCAACCACCACATGCGCATCGGCGCACGCGCGCGCATCGATATTTTCCTCGATGCCGAAGGTCGCAACGAACTGGGCGCCGATCTGGAGCCGGTTGACCGTCTGAAATTCCGCGACGGCAAGAAGTACAAGGACCGCCTGACCGCGGCGCAGAAGCAGACCGGCGAGAAAGACGCGCTGATCTCGGTCAGCGGCACGCTGCTGGGCATGCCGGTGGTGGTTTCGGCTTTCGAATTCAATTTCATGGGCGGTTCGATGGGCGCCATCGTCGGTGAGCGCTTTGTCCGCGCTGCCAACTACGCGCTGGAAAACCGTTGCCCGATGATCTGCTTCGCTGCTTCCGGCGGTGCGCGCATGCAGGAAGCGCTGATCTCGCTGATGCAGATGGCCAAGACTTCGGCCGTACTGGCGCGGCTGCGCGAAGAAGGCATTCCGTTCATCTCGGTGCTGACCGATCCGGTCTACGGCGGTGTTTCCGCCAGTCTGGCGATGCTCGGCGACGTCATTGTCGGTGAGCCGAAAGCCCTGATCGGCTTCGCCGGCCCGCGCGTTATCGAACAGACCGTGCGGGAAAAACTGCCGGAAGGCTTCCAGCGCAGCGAGTTCCTGCTGGAGCACGGCGCGATTGACATGATCATCCATCGTCAGGAACTGCGTCCGCGTCTGGGCAACCTGCTGGCGCAAATGACTGGCAAGCCGACGCCGAAATTCGTCGCTGCGCCGGTCGAGCCGGTCGTCGTGCCGCCGGTCCCTGCCGGCCTATGACCGAGCGCACCCTTGGCGAATGGCTCGCCTACCTTGAGCAGTTGCATCCATCGGCCATCGACATGGGGCTGGAGCGTTCGCAACAGGTAGCGTCCCGCATGGGGCTGGGCCAGCCGGCGCCTCGGGTGATCACGGTCACCGGCACCAACGGCAAGGGTTCGACCTGCGCATTCGTGGCGTCATTGCTGCGTGCGCAGGGCCTGAACGTTGGTGTCTACAATTCTCCGCACTTGCTGCGTTACAACGAGCGGGTGCAGCTCAATGGCGTCGAAGCCACCGATGCACAGTTGTGCCAGGCCTTTGCCGCCGTCGAGGCCGGACGCGGTGACACTTCCCTGACTTACTTCGAAATGGGCACGCTGGCGGCGTTCTGGCTGTTTCAACAAGCCGGGCTGGACGCGGTGGTGCTGGAAGTTGGCCTGGGGGGGCGGCTGGACACGGTCAACGTGGTCGATGCCGACATCGCACTGGTGACCAGTATTGGCGTCGATCACGCTGACTATCTCGGTGACACCCGCGAATCCGTGGCCTTCGAAAAGGCCGGCATCTTCCGCCAGGGCAAGCCTGCCCTGTGTGGCGATCTCAATCCTCCGCAACCGCTGCTCGACAAGGCGCGAGAACTGGCGTGCCCGTTCTTTTTGCGTGGGCGCGATTTCGACCTCGGTATCACTGATCAGCACTGGCAGTGGCGCGGGACCGATGCGCAGGGGCAAGTGGTTGAGCTGCACGACTTGCCGCTGCTCGACCTGCCGATGGAAAACGCCGCGCTGGCGTTGCAGGCGTACCTGTTGCTTGGGTTGCCTTGGGATGCGCGGCAGATCGTGGCCGCGTTGCAGACAACGCGCGTGGTCGGGCGCCTTGATCGGCGTACCTTCGAGTGGAACGGCAAGCGTCTGAACCTGTTGCTCGATGTCGGCCACAATCCGCATGCCGCCGAGTACCTGGCGTGTCGTTTGGCTTCGTGCCCGCCGCTCGGCAAGCGTCTGGCGGTGTTCGGTCTGCTGGCCGACAAGGATCTGGATGGTGTTGTCGGCGAATTGAATGCTAGTGTCCAGCACTGGGCGGTGGCGCCGCTGGATTCGCCGCGTGCGCGTCCGGTTGCCGAGTTGCACGCAGCGTTGCAGGGGCTTGGCGCCTCGGTCACGTCTTACGCCAGTGTTGCGGCAGCTTTGGAAGGGCAGTGCGCGCTCGCGACCGCTGACGACGAGATTCTGTTGTTCGGATCATTTTATTGTGTCGCCGAGGCCCTTGAATGGTTGTCCCGGCGCTCCACGGAGGAAGCGGCAAATGGCTTTGCTGGATAAAGCGTACAAGCAGCGCATGGTTGGCGCGCTGGTGCTGGTGGCGCTGGCGGTGATTTTCCTGCCTATGCTGTTTTCACGTCAGGACGAACAGCGCCAGGTGACGGTCGATGCGCCCGCCGCGCCGCAAGCGCCGGTTGTGCCGCAAGTGCAAATGGAGCCGGTGGCCGTGCCTGAGCCGCAAGCCTTGCCGCAAGAGCCCGTTCCAACCGACGAAGAAGTCGCCGCAGACACGGCGCCGGCAGCTCCAGCGGCGCCCGCCGCACCAGCGCCAGCACCCACTGCGCCTATCGCCATCGCCAAGCCGGCAGCGCCGCCTGCGGTGTCCAAGCCGATTCCGGCACCGGCGCAGCCGATCACTTCATCGTCGACCAAGCCTGATCCGGCGCAAAGTCGCGTCGATGCCAACGGTCTGTCGGTGAGCTGGTCGGTGCAGCTGGCCAGTCTGTCGAGCCGCGCCAGCGCCGAGAGCCTGCAGAAAAATCTGCGCAGCCAGGGCTATAACGCCTACATTCGTTCTGCCGACGGCAAGAATCGGGTGTTCGTCGGTCCGTTGATCGAGCGCGCCGAAGCCGATCGTCTGCGCGATCTGCTCAGCCGCCAGCAGAACCTCAAGGGCTTTGTTGTGCGTTTCCAGCCCGAGCGCGGTTAAAAACTATCGCCTCGATTGAAAAGCACAGGAAATCGCAGCTTACCGAGAGGCATGCGCTCTGCTAAAATGCGCCGCCTTATCCGTCTGTAGGCTGCACTGTGCCATTTACCTGGGTTGACTGGGCGATCGTTGCAATCATCGCCATCTCCGCTTTGATCAGTCTGAGCCGCGGCTTCGTCAAGGAAGCATTATCGCTGGTGACCTGGATCATCGCAGGAGCCGTCGCCTGGATGTTCGGTGGCTCATTGTCCGAGTACCTCGCCGGATACATCGAAACCCCATCGGCTCGCGTGATCGCGGGCTGTGCCATCATGTTTGTCGCCACACTGATCGTGGGCGCAATGATCAATTATCTTATCGGCGAGTTGGTTCGCGTCACCGGGTTGTCCGGGACCGATCGATTCCTCGGCATGGCCTTCGGCGCAGCGCGTGGCGTTTTGCTGGTGGTCGTGGCGGTCGGGCTGTTGAGCCTGGGGCCGGTACAGCAGGACGGGTGGTGGAAAGAATCACAGCTCGTACCCAAGTTTCTATTGGTCGCCGACTGGTCCAAAAACCTGATTCTCGGGTGGAGCAGTCAGTGGCTTGCCAGCGGAATCAGCGTACCCGCTGATATTCCGTTCAAGGAGCAGCTCTTGCCGACGGCGAAAACGCCTCAGTGAGTGTTGTTCAGTCCAGATCCATTAAGTAGGGGTTGCGTCGCATGTGTGGCATCGTCGGTATCGTCGGTAAGTCGAACGTCAATCAGGCGCTGTATGACGCGCTAACCGTGCTCCAGCACCGCGGCCAGGACGCTGCCGGTATCGTGACCAGCCATGATGGCCGGTTGTTCCTGCGCAAGGACAATGGCCTGGTGCGTGACGTGTTTCAGCAGCGTCACATGCAGCGTCTGGTCGGCCACATGGGTATCGGCCACGTCCGTTACCCGACGGCGGGCAGTTCGACTTCGGCCGAAGCCCAGCCGTTCTACGTCAACTCGCCTTACGGCATCACTTTGGCGCACAACGGCAACCTGACCAACGTCGAGCAGTTGGCCAAAGAGATCTACGAATCCGATCTGCGTCACGTCAACACCAGTTCCGACTCGGAAGTGCTGCTCAACGTGTTCGCCCACGAGCTGGCCCAGCGCGGCAAGCTGCAACCGACCGAAGAAGACGTGTTTGCCGCCGTGACTGACGTGCATAACCGTTGCGTCGGGGGTTATGCGGTCGTGGCGATGGTTACCGGTTACGGCATCGTCGGTTTCCGCGATCCGCACGGCATCCGTCCGATTGTGTTCGGCCAGCGTCATACCGACGAAGGCGTCGAGTACATGATCGCCTCGGAAAGTGTTTCGCTGGACGTGCTCGGTTTCACCCTGATTCGCGACCTCGCCCCAGGCGAAGCGGTGTACATCACCGAAGACGGCAAGCTGCACACCCGTCAGTGCGCGACCAACCCGTCGCTGACCCCGTGCATCTTCGAACACGTCTATCTGGCGCGTCCGGATTCGATCATTGACGGCGTGTCGGTCTACAAGGCGCGTCTGCGCATGGGGGAGAAGCTCGCCGAGAAGATCCAGCGCGAGCGTCCGGAGCACGATATCGACGTGGTCATCCCGATTCCGGACACCAGCCGTACCGCGGCACTGGAACTGGCCAACCACCTGGGCGTGAAATTCCGCGAAGGTTTCGTCAAGAACCGCTACATCGGCCGGACCTTCATCATGCCCGGTCAGGCGGCACGCAAGAAGTCGGTGCGCCAGAAGCTCAACGCCATCGAGCTGGAATTCCGCGGCAAGAACGTGATGCTGGTCGACGACTCGATCGTGCGTGGCACCACCTGCAAGCAGATCATCCAGATGGCCCGCGAAGCCGGCGCGAAAAACGTCTACTTCTGCTCGGCGGCGCCGGCGGTCCGCTTCCCGAACGTCTATGGTATCGACATGCCGAGCGCGCACGAACTGATCGCGCACAACCGTTCGACTCAGGACGTGGCGGATCTGATCGGCGCTGACTGGCTGATCTATCAGGATCTGCCGGACTTGATCGAAGCGGTCGGTGGCGGCAAGATCAAGATCGAGCAGTTCGATTGTGCGGTGTTTGACGGCAAGTACGTTACTGGCGACGTCGACGAGGCCTACCTGAACAAGATCGAACAGGCACGCAACGATGCCTCGAAGGTCAAGACCCAGGCGGTCAGTGCGATCATCGATCTGTACAACAACTGAGTTTCTACCGGCCCTGAGGGGCCGGTTTTGTATCTGATATTCAATTTTCGAGAACAGGGCAAGGAGTGACAGCATGAGTCAGGAATGGGATGCCGGTCGGCTGGACAGCGACCTCGAAGGCGTAGCGTTCGATACTCTGGCCGTACGCGCCGGTCAACACCGTACGCCGGAAGGCGAGCACGGCGATCCGATGTTCTTCACCTCCAGCTACGTGTTCCGCACCGCTGCCGATGCGGCCGCACGGTTTGCCGGGGAGGTGCCGGGCAACGTCTACTCGCGCTACACCAACCCGACCGTGCGCGCATTCGAAGAGCGCATCGCTGCGCTGGAAGGTGCCGAGCAGGCCGTTGCGACTGCCACCGGCATGGCCGCGATCATGGCAGTGGTCATGAGCCTGTGCAGTGCCGGTGACCACGTGCTGGTTTCGCGCAGCGTCTTCGGTTCGACCATCAGCCTGTTCGAGAAGTACTTCAAGCGCTTCGGTGTGCAAGTCGATTACGTGCCCCTCGCCGACCTGTCAGCGTGGGACGCGGCGATAAAGCCGAACACCAAATTGCTTTTTGTCGAGTCGCCATCCAATCCGCTGGCCGAACTGGTCGATATCGCCGCGCTGGCGGAAATCGCTCATGCCAAAGGCGCGATGCTGGTGGTCGACAACTGCTTCTGCACCCCGGCGTTGCAGCAGCCGCTGAAGATGGGCGCAGACATCGTTGTGCATTCGGCGACCAAATTCATCGACGGCCAGGGTCGTTGCATGGGCGGTGTGGTCGCTGGGCGCAGCGAGCAGATGAAAGAAGTGGTCGGCTTTCTGCGTACTGCCGGGCCGACGCTGAGCCCGTTCAATGCGTGGATTTTCCTCAAGGGCCTGGAAACCCTCAACCTTCGCATGAAGGCGCATTGCGCCAATGCGCAGGAGCTGGCCGAGTGGCTGGAGCAGCAGGAAGGCATCGAGAAGGTTCATTACGCGGGTCTCAAGAGCCATCCGCAGCACGAACTGGCGCAGCGTCAGCAGAAAGCCTTCGGCGCAGTGGTGAGTTTTGAGGTCAAGGGGGGCAAGGAGGGCGCCTGGCGCTTTATCGACGCCACTCGACTGATTTCGATCACCGCCAACCTGGGCGACAGCAAGACCACGATTACCCATCCGAGCACCACCTCCCACGGCCGTCTGGCGCCGCAGGAGCGCGAAGCGGCGGGTATTCGTGACAGCCTGATCCGCATTGCGGTCGGTCTGGAAGATGTGGCTGACCTGCAGGCCGATCTGGCGCGCGGTCTGGCTGCGTTGTGATCGAGTTGTCTACGCCGACCGCAGGCACCCATGGCCGCGTTGCGCTGGTCACGGGAGCCGCGCGGGGCATCGGTCTGGGAATCTCGGCCTGGCTGATCAGTGAAGGCTGGCAAGTGGTGCTGACCGATCTCGATCGCGCGCGGGGTTCGAAAGTAGCGAAGGTGCTGGGTGAAAATGCCTGGTTCATCGCCATGGACGTCGCCGACGAAAGTCAGGTCGCGCTGGGCGTCGCTGAGGTGCTGGGGCAGTTTGGCCGGCTCGATGCGCTGGTCTGCAACGCCGCTGTGGCTGATCCGCACAATATCACCCTGGAAAGCCTTGATCTGGCGTACTGGAATCGCGTGCTGGCGGTGAACCTCAGTGGGCCGATGTTGCTGGCCAAGCACTGTGCGCCGTACCTGCGCGCGCACAACGGTTCGATCGTCAATCTGGCCTCGACCCGCGCCCGCCAGTCCGAACCGGATACCGAGGCGTACGCGGCAAGCAAGGGCGGGCTGCTGGCCCTGACTCACGCACTGGCGATCAGCCTCGGGCCAGAGATTCGCGTCAACGCCGTCAGCCCCGGCTGGATCGATGCGCGCGACCCGTCTGCACGGCGCGCCGAACCCTTGGCAGATGCCGATCATGCCCAGCATCCGGCGGGCAGGGTAGGCACGGTCGAAGACGTCGCGGCGATGGTGGCGTGGCTGCTGTCGAGGAATGCCGGGTTCGTCACCGGGCAGGAATTCGTCGTCGATGGCGGCATGACCAAGAAAATGGTCTACACGTAGCGAGAGGCAGCTTCTAGCTTCAAGCTGCAAGTTGCAGCATGGTGGTGTACCTGCTGTGGGTGTTCATGCTTTTTCTTGCAGCTGATAGCTTGCAGCTAAAAGCTGTTTTTGAAAAAAACTCCAATCCTGCTATTGACTTAGGTTCGCTACCTGCGTAAATTTCGCGGCCTCGGAGATGCAAACGGGTGATTAGCTCAGCTGGGAGAGCGTCTGCCTTACAAGCAGAATGTCGGCGGTTCGATCCCGTCATCACCCACCACTCCCGAGAAACTTGCGCAAGCAAGAACGTAGGCTGAAAGTGCCTGCACCGACGCGCAGCGGTAGTTCAGTCGGTTAGAATACCGGCCTGTCACGCCGGGGGTCGCGGGTTCGAGTCCCGTCCGCTGCGCCATATTTTACGAGTCAGAGCAGTCTGGTTCGCGATTGCAGAGCACCGAAGCCTGCAGTCAAAACGAGTTACTTGAGCGCAAGCTCAAAGCGATACGCAGCGGTAGTTCAGTCGGTTAGAATACCGGCCTGTCACGCCGGGGGTCGCGGGTTCGAGTCCCGTCCGCTGCGCCATATCTGTTCCAAGGACCACTGAACGCCTTGAAGCACCGAAGTCAGCCAACGGTTGATTCGGAATCGATAGCAAAGACCCTGGTCGAAAGACCGGGGTTTTTTGTGTCCAAAATTTGGCTTTCCCCCTTTTCCTCTCGCCTGAATCCAGCGCAAATCCCTTGTAGGAGTGAGCCTGCTCGCGATGGCAGCATTCCAGTCGGCAACTTTGTGATTGAAGAATCGCAACCGCGAGCAGGCTCGCTCCCACAGGCTCTTCGATTTGCTGCGGTACCACGTCGCATTGATTTTTTGATTATTTAGTCAGCTTTTTTGTGTCTGGTTGTTTGCTGCGGCCTCGGAAACCTTTAAAGTTAACCTTTCGGTCAGCTTTGCACTGTCAACACAGCTCTTTGCTTCGCCAGAAAGGGCTTCTGCAAGACTCGAGATCCCCAGTAGATAACCACAAGGGCGGATATATAACCGCCCAGAGGATGATCCATGTCCAACCGTGAAATATCCCGGCGCTCGTTCCTCCAGGGCGGGCTGGTGGCGGGTGTGAGCGTCACGCTCACGCCGCTCAGCAGTCAGGCGCTGGCTGCCTTGATGGAAAACAGCGTTACGGTGCCGTCCGAGCAGTGGCTCGGCCACAATGGCAAGGCGCGTCAGCGAAACGATGCCATGTCCAAGGTCTGCGGCAGCAAAGTGTTTGCCCGCGACATCCGCTCCAAAGACATGCCGGGCTGGCCGCACCAGCAAGGCCACGCCATGTTGCTGAAAACCATCAAGGCTGACCGAATCTACAACGGCTTCGACCTGTCCTGGCTCGGCACCGAGTTGCAGCCGGACCGCATCGTCACCGCCGCTGACCTGGACAAGGACGGCATCGTCTTCCCCGAAGAGCACGCCCCTGATCCGCTGCTGCCGGAAGGCAAGGTACCGATGTTCATCGGCCACCCGGTGGCGATCCTGATCTGGAACGATTTCGAGCGTTTCCGTCAGGCCAAGAACCAACTCAAATTCAATGACAAAGCAATTCGTTACGGCGACAAAGTGCCGTTCTACGAAGGCGATCCCTACGGCAGCTTCCGTTATGTACGTGTCGGCGGCCCGACCTCGGCGGATGAAGACGAGTTTGCCAGCCTCAAGGACTCGATCCTGTTCCCGATGCTGAAAAACCGTCGCCCGGTGTGGAATTCCCAGCCGAACCTGCACGGCAACCTGACCGAGCGCGGCCTGTTCTACGCCGAGCGCATGAAGAAAGAGATCGATACGCCGCCGGACAACTGGCTGGTGTTCGACGAGCGCTACAAGACCCCATCGATCGAGCCGGCCGCGCTGGAACCGGACAACGGCAACGGCTGGCACGATCCGCAGACCAAGACCCTGCACTTCGTCGTGGCCACCCAGTGCCCGCTGGAAGTGGCGACCGAGACCGCGAAAATGATCGCGCCGTCGCGCTTTGGCCTCGCCAATCTGAACATGCACCCGGGTTACACCGTCGGTTACGGTTCCAAGGACCACAACATCTTCGTCTACTACGCAGCCCTCGCTGCGCTGTATGGCGCTGGAGTGCCGGTGCGTCTGGCCAACGACCGCTACGAGCAATTCCAGAGCGGTATCAAGCGTCACCCGTTCGACATCCGCTATCAGTTGGCCGTGGACAAGAACGACTACACCTTCAAGATCTTCCGCGCTGAAATGAGCGTCGACGGTGGCGGTCGGGTCAACTACAGCCCATCGGTGGCGGCGGTCGGTGCGACAGCGGCGCAGTCGATCTACTACATGCCGCAGAACGATCTGCAGGTCACCGCGTACCACTCGCGTGCGGTAGAAGCGGGCTCGATGCGCGGTTACGGCACGCTGCAGAGCATGGCGTCGACCGAAATGATGGTCGATGAAATCGCTGATCGCCTCGGTGTCGACGCGATCGATCTGCGCCGCAAGAACGCCCTGCGTTCAGGCATGAAAAACACCCAGGGCGCGATTCCTGCCGGGGCACTGCGCCTGCACGAAATTCTCGACAAGGCCGCGGTGCACGAAGTCTGGAAAAACCGCGACGCGATCAAGAAGCAGCGCGAAGCGGCTGACCCGGACAACTGGTATGGCGTCGGTTTCGCCATCTGCCAGAAAGACTTCGGTACCGGTTCCGAGGCACCGATGGCTAGCATCGAGTTCAGTGCTGACGGGCGCATCAGCCTGCGCCACATCGGCATCGAAATCGGCACCGGCATGTCCACCTCGCAAGCACTGGTGGTCGCCGATTTCCTCGGCAGCCCGGCCCATGAAGTGAAAACCGGCGAAACCGAATGGAAGGAAATGCAGCTGATCACCAGCGGCAACCCTTACATCATGAGTCAGGACGAGCAGGACAACCTGCTGCGCAACCCGCGTTGGGTCGGCAAATTGGCTTCGGCATCGTCGGCGACCAACTCGGCTTACTACTTCAGCCACGCCACCCGGGAAGCGGCGCGCGTGCTGTTCAATCACGGATTGTGGCCGGCGGCGCTGGAGATCTGGCGTCAGGGACCGTACGGCGGCCAGGCCAACCCTTACGTGGTGCGTCGCGAAGATGCGCACTGGGTCGACGGCAAACTGACCGCCAACGGCATGCAGCCGCTGAGCTTCGAAGAACTGGCCAAGCGTGCTCACGAACGCGGTCTGGTCACTGCCGCTACCGTGCACGGTTTCAACCGCTGGAGCTGGGCCGAGGCTGAATACAGTATCGACGGCGTACGTGAACGCTTGCCGCTCGACGGTCTGGCGGTGAAGTACGGTGACGGCGCGCCGCAAGCGAAAAAAGCGCAGATGAACAGCGCCGGTTTCCATTTGCTCGATCGCCAGAACATCAACTACCCGGTGGTGCAGCTGAACAACGCTGCGGTGACTTACTACAGCCCGGTCGCCACGCTGGTCGAGCTGAAGGTCAACAAGGGCTCTGCCGAAGTTGAAGTGCTTAACCACCATTCGTGGGTCGAGTGCGGTCGCGTGCTGGTCGAAGAACTGGTCAAGGGCCAGCTCGAAGGCGGTATCGCCATGGGCATCGGGCACGCTCTGATGGAAGAAATGCCGCTGTACGAAGGCGGGCCGGGGGAGGGTGACTGGAACTTCAACCGTTATCGCTTGCCGATGGCCCGTCACGTTGCGGTGTGGAAGCAGACTGGGGAGATTCTGCCGCCGCTGTCGCCGAGCGATCCGTCCAAAGGCATCGCCGAAGTGGTGATGATCCCGATTGTCGGTGCCATCGGTAACGCCGTGGCGCACGCCATCGGTAAACGTGTTCGCGACCTGCCCATCACTGCTGCGCGCATCAAGGAGGCCCTCCATGGCTAACCGTCCGCTTCAACTGACCCTCAACGGTCAATCCGTCGGCCCGGTGGACATCCCTGATGACCTGCCGATGATCGACTACCTGCACGAATACAAAAACCTCACCGGTTCGCGTCTCGGCTGTGGCCAGGGCATCTGCCACGCCTGCGTGGTGATCGTCGACAACCCGGACGGCACCAGCGAAGAAGTGCGCACCTGCATCACTGGTGCGCATTACTTCGAGGGCAAAAAGGTCCGCACCGTCGAGTCCCATGCCAAGCGTGACGAGCACGGGCAGGTCATTGAGCTGAATCCGATCCAGCAACGTTTCGTCGATGAGTTCGCCTTCCAGTGCAGCTACTGCGCGCCAGGCTTCGTCAACGCCGCGACGGTGCTGGTGGAGAAGCTGCAGCGACAGCCAGTCGTCAAAAGCCAGCTGGAACAAGTCATCGAGGACAGCCTTGGCCATCACGTCTGCCGTTGCACCGGGTATGTGCGTTATTACAACGCCACCCGCAACGTGCTGACCGATCTCGGCCTGGTCAAGGAGGGCTGACATGAAACGTTTACTGACCCGCCTGACGCTGGCGGTTGGCCTTGCCGCGCCAGTGTTGTTCGCCCATGCCGATGAGCAAGTCAAGCGCGGCGAATACCTCGCCCGCGCTGCCGACTGCATGGCTTGCCACACCGCAGCGGGTGGTGCGCCATTTGCCGGCGGGCTGCCGATCGTCTCGCCGTTTGGCACGATCTACGGCACCAACATCACCCCGAGCAAGAAATACGGCATCGGTTTGTACAACGATGACGAGTTCTTCGCTGCGCTGACCGAAGGCAAGCGGCGCGACGGGGCGAACCTGTATCCGGCGATGCCGTATACCTCGTATCACCTGATGCCGCGTGCAGACTCCGACGCGATTCATGCCTACCTGAAAACCATCGAGCCGATCGAGCGCGCCGCGCCCGTCACCAGCCTGAGTTTTCCGTTTAACGTGCGCCCGGGCCTGATGGGCTGGAACATGCTCTATGGCAGCGCTCTGAAGCTGGAACCAGCCGAAGGCAAAAGCGAAGCGTGGAAGCGCGGCCAGTACATGGTCGAAGTGCTCGGCCATTGCGGCGAATGCCATACCCCGCGCGGCCTGCCGGGCGCAATGCAGCTGGACAAGCGCTTGACTGGCGGCATTCTCAACGGCTACCTGGCGCCGAGCCTGCT
Source organism: Pseudomonas sp. R1-1 (assembly GCF_051132135.1). Taxonomy (NCBI): domain Bacteria; kingdom Pseudomonadati; phylum Pseudomonadota; class Gammaproteobacteria; order Pseudomonadales; family Pseudomonadaceae; genus Pseudomonas; species Pseudomonas sp. R1-1. The sequence continues at coordinate 3,981,348 of NZ_CP071663.1, read as the reverse complement.
CGCCACCGATCTGGCTGCGCGCGGCTGGAATCAGCAGGATCTGGCGACGTTTCTTAAACATGGCATGAGTGCGCAGGGCACGATGTTCAACGAGATGTTCCCGGTGTTTCACAACAGCACCCAGGGTCTCAAGGATGCGGATCTGGCGGCCATGGCGACTTTCCTGCTGGGCGAGCAACCGCCGGCAGCCAAGGCGCTGGTTGAAGTGCCAGTCGAGCAGCTCGGCGCCAGCGCCCAGCGTGGCCGTCAGGAATACCTGAACGTCTGCGCCGGTTGTCACGCGGCGGGTGGCGAAGGCAAGCCGCACATCGCGGTGGCCATGCGCGGCAACACCACGTTGCGTCTGGAAGATCCGCGTAACCTGCTGCGGGTGATCGAGGACGGCATCGGCGAACAGAAGTTTTCCGGGTTCGAGCACATGCAACCAATGCCGGGTTTCGCCGACAAGCTCAGTCCTGAACAACTGACCGATCTGCTCAACTACCTGCGTCAAGGCTGGGGCGGGCAATCGGCGGAGCTGGTGGTGAGCGAGGTGCACAAGTTGCAAGCCGACGCACCGTCGATCGAGCACAAGGCGCACTGACATGCAGCATCTCGATCTGCAAGTGGTGCGCCGGGCGTTGGAGTGGTCACTGGCCGGGCAGCGCATCTGGCTGTGCACGGTGCTGGCCACCTATGGTTCGGCACCGCGCGCGCCGGGTTCGCTGTTGGCGGTGAACGACGGCGGGCAGTGGATCGGATCGCTGTCCGGTGGTTGCGTCGAGGAGGATTTTCTCCAGCGCGTCGCCGAGGGTGCGTTTCACGATGCCGTCAACGTTGTGCGTTACGGCGAGGGTGACGATCCGCGCTCGCGGGTCAGTCTGCCCTGTGGCGGCATTCTTGATGTGCTGGTGGAAAAACTCGATGCCGGCTGCGAGGTGCAGGCGCATCTGCGCGAACTGGAATCGGCGCTGCTTGGTCAGCGTCGTCTGATTCGTGAGGTCGATCTGGCCAATGGTGCGCGTGGTCTGTTCGCTGATCGCGAGCAGGGCGCGCGGATCGAGCGTGAGATTGATCGGGTGCGCATTCGTATCGGTGCGGCGCAGCGCTTGTTGCTCGCTGGCTACTCCAGCGTCGCGCAGGCGTGCGCCGAGTTCGCCGTCGGCCTGGGCTTCGAGGTGATTCTCTGCGATCCACGTGATGAAGTGCTTGAGGGGGTCGTACTCGATGGCGTGGAAATTCGCCGGCAGTTGCCGTCGGTGTTCATTGCTGACGGCGGCTGTCATCGTGACACCGCGGTGGTGGCGCTGACTCACGATCCACGCATCGACGATCTGGCGATGATGGAAGCGGTGCGCACCGAAGCCTTCTACATCGGTGTGATGGGTTCACTGCAGACTTCGCAAAAGCGCTTCGAGCGTTTGCGTCGGATTGGCGGTCTGGGGGAGGGCGAGCTGGCGCGGATACATGCGCCGATCGGTCTCAATCTCGGCAGCAAGACGCCGGCAGAAATCGCCTTGGCGGTACTGGCGGATATCGTGCGGATTCGTAGCGGGATTCCTCGGGACCAGCTATGAGTCTACGTTTGATGAAAAAGGGGCCGCTGTTCAGCGGCCCCTTTTTTTACATCCCGAATTTATCGCGCAGTCCGTAGTACCACGCGCCGAGTGCGGCGAACGGCGTGCGCAGCAGCTGCCCGCCCGGGAACGGGTAGTGCGGCAGATCGGCGAACGCATCGAAACGCTCGGCCTGACCGCGCAAGGCTTCGGCCAGCACCTTGCCCGCCAGGTGCGTGTACGTGACGCCATGGCCGCTGCAACCTTGCGAGTAATAGATGTTGTCGCCGAGACGACCCACCTGTGGCAAACGCGACAGCGTCAGCAGGAAGTTTCCGGTCCAGGCGTAGTCAATCTTCACGTCCTTGAGCTGCGGAAAAGCCTTGAGCATTTTCGGGCGGATGATCGCCTCGATGTTGGCCGGATCCCGCGCGCCATACACCACGCCACCGCCGAAAATCAGACGCTTGTCGCTCGTCAGGCGGTAGTAGTCGAGCAGGTAGTTGCAGTCTTCAACGCAGTAATCCTGCGGCAGCAGTGCCTTGGCCAACTCATCGCCCAACGGCTCGGTGGTGATCACCTGAGTGCCGCACGGCATCGATTTGGCTGCCAGCTCCGGCACCAGATTGCCGAGGTAGGCATTACCCGCCACGATGATGAATTTGGCCCTGACCTTGCCCTGCGGCGTATGCACAACCGGATAGGCACCGCGTTCGATACGCACCGCCGGCGACTGTTCATAAATAATGCCGCCGAGGGATTCAACCGCCGCCGCTTCGCCGAGCGCCAGGTTCAGCGGATGGATATGCCCGCCGCTCATATCGAGCATGCCGCCGACGTATTGCTCACAGCCGACGACTTCGCGAATACGGCGCTGATCGAGCAGCTCAAGTTGCGTATGGCCGAAGCGCTCCCAGAGGCGCTTCTGCGATTCAAGATGGCCCATCTGCTTGGGCGTGAGCGCGGCGAACACGCCACCGTCCTTCAAATCGCATTGAATATTATATTTGGCCACACGCTCGCGAATGATCCGGCCGCCCTCGAAGGCCATTTGCCCAAGCAATTGCGCTTGCTTCGGGCCGACGCTGCGTTCGATCACGTCAATGTCCCGGCTGTAACTGTTGACGATCTGCCCGCCATTGCGCCCCGAGGCACCGAAGCCGACTCTGGCCGCTTCCAGCACGGTCACGCGAAAACCGTTCTCCAGCAGAAACAGCGCCGAGGACAGCCCGGTGTACCCGGCGCCAATCACACAGACATCCGTCTCCACATCATCCTGCAGCGCCGGACGTGACGGCGCCGCGTTGGCCGACGCAGCGTAATAAGATTCTGGGTAAGGGGTGTTCGCCATCCTGCCGCCTCTGTTTAATATATTTTACGAGTGCGCTGATCCTACCCGAGTTGAAAAACCTCCGCCAGCCACCGGAAAAACCGCGTTGCCGGGGGCAAATTAAATATTTTGCATATTCATAGGGTTAGGTGAAAAAAAGGTGTTGACACCCCTCCGGAATTCCGTAGAATGCCGCCTCACAGCAGGCACGTAGCTCAGTTGGTTAGAGCACCACCTTGACATGGTGGGGGTCGTTGGTTCGAGTCCAATCGCGCCTACCAAACAAAATCCGCTCTGCTGGGCGGTCTGGAAGGGCTCACCGAAAGGTGGGCCCTTTTTTGTTGTCTGCGATTTGCCAAATCCGCTTGGTGACCAACCAAAATGAAAGGATTTCCAAGCGTGTGCGGTCAGGCGCTCTGCGCTTCGCTGCGTCCGCTTTCTTCCACCGCCAGATTTGTGAAGAAAATACAGCCTATGAGCCTTGCGAACAGTGTCAGTGTGTCGGCAAGGTCCGGGTTATCGAACAGCACGGCCCTTGAATCCAACGCGCACAATGCTCCCCACAATCTTCCATCCGGCAGAAAAACAGGCGCCCCTGCATAGCTCTCGATCGCAAATTGCTTCACGACTGGACGTGAGCACAGCCGACCGTCGTCACTGATTTTCGGCAGGAAAAGAACCTCGGGGTCGCGCCGAAACTCGCTGCAAAGCGTGGTCTCCAGATCCAGGGTGTCGCCGACGTTTATGCCAAGTTCGATCGGATCGTACGCCGAGCAGACTATCCATTCGGTTTCGGTGAATTTTGCGATCCCGGCGAAGCGTGTACCGGTCAGGCGCGTTACGAGCTGCAAGATATTCGTTGTTGCTTCGATTTCGGCAATCGCCGAGCGTTCTTCTGCACTCAGGGATGCTTTGAGAACAGTCTCACTCATTTCCATACGTTCAAATCTCCGGATTGCTTCTGCGTTGCCGGGCGTGTCCCTGACAACGTATCTACCAAGGTTCTTGCCAGCGTCGTTAGCGTAGCCTTCCTCGCGGACCTTTGTCACAGGACTATTTCCTGTGCCGACCGTTCGCTTTCAGGTACGTTAGTCCAGCATCCACTAAAATGATGTGGATATTGAAGGGGTTACAGTGCTATTGGACCAACCGGTTATCAGAAAACTGTTGTAGCAGCAGGTGGGTTTCAGTAATATCCGCCCCGCGTTCACCACCACGGTTTATGCATTTTTAAATCCCAAGCTTCCATCAGCTGCTTGGGATTTTTTTTGCCTGCGATTTGGCTTTTTCTTCTGCTGACGATTAGATTCGACGTGTTACGCGCGTCACGATTGTGCCGAGCGGAGCGCCTTGGCGCGCTGGACTTCACGCCTGGATCAGTCATGTCGAGGCGTTGTTATTGGTATCGATGGTGATCGCAGCGACCGGAATGGCGCGTGGCGTGACATTTGTTTAGCGGTGCGAATTCCCTGTGCTCTGTCGGAAACGTCCGACAGCCAGTCTTTGAGATGGCAGGTAGTATCTGGCGGGCAACGGGAGGAATGGCGTGTTGAAGTGAAGGCGGGACTTGCGTGTCAGGCGCCGTGCCCAGCGATGTGGGAAGCGGATGGCAAAACGGCGCGTAAAGCTCTAGCCAGTCATTCCACGAGGTAAACGGACTGGCTACTGACTGCGATGCGACTCAAGGCGTTTGTGGCTTGTCCGGAGCGGTCAGGCCAGCCTGGATGCGCTGGTAAATCTCTTCACGGTGCACGGCCACGTTTTTGGGTGCGTTGATGCCAATGCGAACCTGTTGGCCGCTAACGCCCAGAATGGTGATAGTGATGTCGTCGCCAATGTTTATGCTTTCACCGACTTTGCGGGTGAGTATCAGCATGGTCTTCTCCTTGATTGCTTTGTAGGGCACCTGATTCAGACAGTGCAGAGGTCGGTGGTACGTATAGATTAGTGCGAAGTCTCACGGTTTGGGTGCATCTTTCTGACGCGCAGAAGCGGCATTAATTCCCAGGGCGTAACTATACAGAGGCTGCAAGCATCAATCTCGTTGTTTTGTGCCCATTTTGCGGGGCTCGCGAAGATTTATGAGTGATAAGATCGCGGCTTTGAGATTTTCGAGGGAAGCGTTGTGCGCAAATTTGTTTGGGTAGTCGCAGCATTGGCACTGGCAGGCTGTGGAGAAGGTAAGCAAGGTGATGTGCCGACGCCGAAAACTGCCGTCGCAGCGCCGGCAGTGGCCGCTACTCCGCAGTGGGATCTCGAGGTGCGTGGAGAAACGCCGCAGGCGGTCAGTGATCTGAGCGGCTGGTTGATCGAGCATGCTTTCGTGCCGACGGTCATCAAGGACAGCAGTGGCAAAACGCGGATTCTGATTGGCCCGTTCAATTCCAAAGCCGAGGCCGAAGCACGGAAGGTGCAGGTGGACGCGGCGCTGGTAAAGGCGAAAAAACAGAACATCGAATCGGTGCTGATTGAGCACCCGATCGCGCCATGACCCATCCACTTGGCGGATCAGCCTAAAGGCTGTCACGGGCGACTCGTTCCTTCTGCAGTCGCTGATGATTACCAGAAGGAGCTCCCATGGCCTCCGCCAACCCGTACAAGCTGTTTGATACAACCCTGCATCGCAAGACCCGGTTGAGCCCGCACCTGATGCGCATCACATTGGCGGGTCCGTCAGTGGCTGAGATGGCTACCTGGGCGCCGGATCAGCGGGTGAAACTGTTTTTCCCGGCGGCCAATGGTACGCACGCGAAGCTCGCGCAGGAGGACGGCTGGTACGCCCGGTTTCGCGCGATGCTGGCGGATCGGCGCCCGGCGATGCGCACCTACACAATCCGCAATTTGCGCGCCGAGTTGGGCGAAGTCGATATCGATTTTGTTCTGCACGGCGAGACCGGTCCGGCGTCGCGCTGGGCACTGCATTCGCAGCCAGGCGATGCGATGCAGATCCTTGCACCTGACCGGCAATTCTCGGCGAAGGAGGCGGGCGGTTTCGAGTGGAAGCCACCGCAAACCCTCAAGCAGATCCTGCTGGTTGCCGATGCGACAGCGCTGCCAGCCGCAATGGGCATAATCGATCAGTTGGCGATGTCTTCGGCGCCGCCGCAAGTCCAGGCGTTTTTCGAAGTGGATAGCATGCAGGACATGCTTGCCTTGCCCGATTGGCCGGGGTTGTCCGTGCAGTGGCTGGTTCGCGATCAGGCGAGCGAGTCGGTTGCTGGAACCCTCATGGTGCAAGCCGTGCGGGCGGCTGTTCTGCCAATCCATGCGGCCTCGGTCGCCCAATCACCTGAACTGGCTGATGTCGATATCGAAAAAGACATTCTCTGGGAGATCGCCGATACCGCCCCGGATGGATTTTACGGCTGGATCGCCGGAGAGTCTGCGGCGGTGATGAGCTTGCGCAGATACTTGATCAAGGACTGCGGTCTGCCGCGTGAGTCGCTCAATCTGATGGGTTACTGGCGGCACAACAAGGCCGCCAGCTAACCAATGAAAAAAGCCTCGAACATCATGTTCGAGGCTTTCTTTTTTGCCTGCCGATTCAGCCGCAGGCTTTCATGTTCACCGGGCCGACGAATTCGTTGCCGCGTCCCATCACACACGCGACGCTCTGATTGCGCTGGCGCTCCCAGTCCTGCACCGGGTAGGTCTTGTCCCACGCCTCATACAGTTTTCGATCCTGTTTCGACAGGCGCAAGCCGTACTGCTTGCTCATGTAGAAGTAAGTTCGGGCGATCATGCCGCGGATCGAAGGGCGGGGCATGACTTTCTTTGCCTTGAAATCGACTTGGGTTAGGCACGAGCCATATTGGCCGGATTGGACCGGCAGCCAGCCGAAGCTGAAGTTGCTGCGGTCGCCATTCACCTCGCCAATGCTCGGCACCAGGTTGTGCAAATCGGCCTCGGCTTTCTGGTAGACCGGGTCGTAGCGTGTGCAATTCTTGCGTCCACCGGTCTGCCAGCATTGGCGCTGATGGCCGATTTGCCAGGCCGGCACAATGTGCTCCCACTCGATGCGTGAGGCGCGCTTGGCGCTCTTGCGCGGGACGTAGCCGCAGGCTTTCAGATCAACCCGGTTACCGGTGTATTTGCACCCGCAATAAAACTCCGTGGACTGGGGCGCATAGAGTTTCCAGGCCGCCTTCTTGGCTTCGGAAAAAGTTCGGGGGGCGCCGGCCTGAGCACCCATGGCGACAAGCAGCAACAGAAACGCAAAACAGCGGACACTCATTGAATCAATCTTCCTTCGGCACAACCCAAAAAATCTGTACGCCACCGTCGTCGCGATAAGCGAGGGTGACATTGTCGTTCTCGTCGATTTCCTCGAGCAGTCGCTCCCAGTCGTCCATCGGCTCGTCTGGCAGGCGGAAAATCAGTGCGGCTTTGGCTTTTTGGGCGGTGGGGGAATTGATGATTTTCTGAACGCGCATGCCCATGCGTTCGTAAGCGTCAGGAGCATCAGGGGAGGTGGCCACGAGGTTATCCTTATTAAGCTGTACGTGCATACAGTATTTAACTGTAAGCGTTTTCGCAACTGCTTAAAATTCAAGAAAATCCTCTGACAGTGGTTTTCCGATTTTGGTGTGGGAGGTATCGAATTTTTTGTAGGAAAGTGCGCGATGGCGGTAAGCAGCGCATCACCCGCTTTTTTAGACGGATGATGCGCGAATTGCCCGATCACGAATGGACCGGGCGGAGAGCACTCAATATTCCCAGAACATCCGTTGCAGCTCTTTGCTGTCGTTGGTCTTGGTCAGCGCGACCATCGCCAGGATCCGGGCTTTCTGCGGGTTCAGGTCGTGAGCAACGACCCAGTCGTACTTGTCGTCAGGTTGTTCGGCGTTGCGCAGAACGAAGCCGCCAGCGTTGACGTGGGACGAGCGAATGATCTGTACGCCATCCTTGCGCAGTGCCTGCAGGGCTGGAACCACACGGGAGGACACTGAGCCGTTGCCGGTGCCGGCGTGAATGATCGCCTTGGCGCCGGACAGCGCAAGAGCCTTGTAGGCCGTATCGCTGACATTGCCGTAGGAATAGGCGATTTCTACGTCAGGCAGGCTCTTGATGTTCTTGATGTCGAATTCCGAATCCATGGTGTGACGCTTGGCCGGCAAGCGGAACCAGTAGGACTTGCCTTCAACGACCATGCCCAACGGGCCCCAGGCACTTTTGAACGCCTCGGTCTTAATGTTGATCATTTTGCTGACGTCGCGACCCGACTGGATTTCATCGTTCATGGTCACCAGTACGCCTTTGCCGTGCGCTTCTTTGCTGCTGGCCACGGCCACGGCGTTATACAGGTTGAGCATGCCATCGGCGGACATGGCGGTGCCCGGACGCATCGAGCCGACCACGATGATTGGCTTGTCGGTTTTCTCCACCAGGTTCAGGAAGTACGCTGTTTCTTCCAGGGTGTCGGTGCCATGGGTGATGACGATGCCGTCGACATCCTTGCTGTCGGCCAGTTCGGCGACGCGGCGGCCCAGTTGCAGCAGGTTTTCGTTGGTGATGCTTTCCGAGGCGATCTGCATGACTTGTTCGCCACGCACGTTGGCCAGCTTGCTCAGTTCGGGAATACCGGCAATCAGTTGCTCGACACCGACCTTCGCGGCCTGATAGGTAGCGCTGTTGGCGGCGCTGGCGCCGGCACCGGCAATCGTGCCGCCGGTAGCGAGTACCACGACGTTGGCGAGCTTGGTCTGGGTTTCGGCTTCTTTTGCCTGAAGGGCGGTGGGCAGGAGCAGGAGGAGGGCCAATGCGCCCGGAACCAAAGTGTTGAAAGCAGATTTCATTATTTTTCTCTCTAGTAGTGAGACGGTGCTGATGCAGGTTCATCTAGATGCGCCCCAAGCCGATCTGGATGCCCGGGGTGCGATGAAGGGAGCAGGATCTGTACCAGCCGTACTGTGCCCCGCCAAAATGCTTAACCTGATGATTTACATCAAGATTTCAGGTGTAAGTAAAAGTTGGGCGCGAAGGTTTATCCGGTTTCCCGAACAAAGAGAGCTTTCGCGTTCGGCTCTCCGAAAAAGACTACGACCGCTGTCGAGCCCGTCGGCTGGCCGATTTTCGATTTTCTGCTAAAGAAATTCGGCCAAGCGCCGATGGGGGTTCAAGGAATCTGAAATCTGGGGATACACATGTCACTGACGGTCGGCTTTGCAAATCCGGGTGCTGTCACCATCGGCGGTAAAACCGCAGCAACGATCAACACGTTGAACGACGCGGGCAAGGACGCTTCTACCGAGGCCCTGGGCGTTGAAAAAGGCAAGAGTAATCAGGTCAGGACCGGTGGCGCCGCGCCCGAGGAGAGCAAAACCGAAGGCAGCAGCAACCTCAACACCACCGTGAAAATGCTCCTCAAGCGCATGCAGGAATTGCAAAAGCAGCTTCAAGAGCAACAGCAGCAGTTGGCCGCCGCCCAGGCCAAGAGCTACCCGACCCCCGAAGCCAAGTCCCAGGCGGTAATGTCGATTCAAGGGCAGATCGCGCAGACCAGCGCCGCAATGACGGAAGTCGCCGCTGCGCTGGTCAAGGAAATGTCTCAGGGTTCAACCAGCGGCAATGTGGTGAACACCACGGTTTGACGCAGAAGGGGCGAATCGGCGGATTCGCCCTACAATAAATGACGATTTCTGATTGTTGACAAATGGCGGCGGGATTCGCATAGTTCGGTCTACGCAAACGTTTGCGTCGCTTACCTCCGGTGCTATCGCCCCGTCTGCAAGCGATGTAGCTTACGCCAGCGCAAGCGTTGCTCACAATAATCATAAGATCGGAGTGAACCCATGAAGCTGCCATTCGCTGGACGTCTTCTTGCTGTCGCTATGCTGGCTGCCACAGCCGCCGCGCTACCTGTCTCCTCGGCGTTCGCCGAATCCGCTGAAAAACCCAAAGTCGCCCTGGTCATGAAATCCCTGGCCAACGAGTTCTTCCTGACCATGGAAGACGGCGCCAAGGCCTACCAGAAAGAACACTCCGCCGATTTCGACCTGATCTCCAACGGCATCAAGGACGAAACCGATACCGCAGGCCAGACGAAGATTGTCGAGCAGATGATCCTCGCCAAGGTCGATGCTCTGGTTATCGCACCCTCGGACTCCAAAGCCATGGTGCCGGTGATCAAGAAGGCCGTCGACGCCGGTATTACTGTGATCAACATCGACAATCAGCTTGATCCGGCAATCGTCAAAAGCAAAAACATCAGCGTCCCCTTCGTAGGACCCGACAACCGTAAAGGTGCGCGCCTGGTCGGTGAATACCTGGCAAAGCAGCTCAAGGCCGGTGACGAAGTCGGCATCATTGAAGGTGTGTCCACGACCACCAATGCCCAGCAACGTACGGCTGGCTTCAAGGATGCGATGGAGGCTGCGCAGATCAAGATCGTTTCCCTGCAATCCGGTGACTGGGAAATCGACAAGGGCAACAAGGTCGCCGCTTCGATTCTCAGTGAATACCCGAACGTCAAAGCGTTGCTGACCGGCAACGACAGCATGGCAGTCGGCGCCGTTTCCGCCGTCCGTGCTGCCGGCAAGGCGGGTCAGGTGAAGGTCGTCGGTTACGACAACATCAATGCGATCAAGCCGATGCTCAAGGACGGTCGCGTGCTGGCCACGGCTGACCAGTTCGCCGCCAAACAGGCGGTGTTCGGCATCGAGACTGCACTGAAGATCATCAAGGGCGAGAAAGTCGACAGCGGTGCCAACGGCGTGATCGAAACACCGGTCGAGCTGGTCACTCAGTAAGCTTCTGGCGACACAATGGCGCTCGTCCGTCCGGGCGAGCGCACGGAGAGTTATCTATGTCAGTTTCCGCCCCGAACGCTGTCCTCTCGGTCAGCGGTATCGGTAAGACCTATGCGCAACCGGTGCTTGCCGGCATCGATCTGACGCTGATGCGCGGTGAAGTGCTGGCGCTGACCGGCGAGAATGGCGCCGGCAAAAGCACCCTGTCGAAGATCATCGGCGGTCTCGTTACGCCGACCACCGGCCAGATGCAATTCCACGGCAAGGACTATCGCCCGGGCAGTCGCACCCAGGCCGAAGAGCTTGGTGTGCGCATGGTCATGCAAGAACTCAATCTGTTACCGACCCTGTCGGTGGCGGAAAACCTGTTTCTCGACAATTTGCCGAGCAACGGCGGCTGGATCAGCCGCAAGCAACTGCGCAAAGCGGCTATTGAGGCCATGGCGCAGGTCGGTCTTGATGCGATCGATCCGGACACGCTGGTCGGTGAGCTGGGTATCGGCCATCAGCAAATGGTCGAAATCGCCCGCAACCTGATTGGCGATTGCCATGTGCTGATTCTTGACGAGCCGACCGCGATGCTCACGGCCCGCGAAGTCGAAATGCTCTTTGAACAGATCACCCGATTGCAGGCGCGCGGCGTCTCGATCATCTACATTTCCCACCGTCTCGAAGAACTCGCCCGCGTCGCGCAGCGCATTGCCGTGTTGCGTGACGGCAATCTGGTCTGCGTCGAGCCGATGGCCAATTACAACAGCGAGCAACTGGTCACGCTCATGGTAGGTCGCGAACTGGGCGAACACATCGACATGGGCCCGCGCAAGATCGGCGCCCCGGCCCTGACGATCAAGGGCCTGACCCGCGCCGACAAAGTCCGCGATGTCTCGTTCGAAGTGCGTGCCGGGGAAATCTTCGGGATTTCCGGATTGATCGGGGCAGGGCGTACCGAACTGCTACGGCTGATCTTTGGTGCGGACGCGGCCGACAGCGGCAGCATCGCCCTCGGCACGCCAGCGAAAGCAGTCAGTGTGCGTTCGCCGGTCGATGCTGTACGTCATGGCATTGCGTTGATCACCGAGGACCGTAAAGGCGAGGGGCTGCTGCTCAGTCAGTCGATCAGCGCCAACATTGCGCTGGGCAACATGCCGGAAATCTCCAGTGGCGGTTTCGTCAACAATGGCGATGAAATCTCTTTGGCGCAGCGCCAGATCGATGCCATGCGCATCCGCAGTTCGAGCCCGACACAACTGGTGTCCGAGCTGTCCGGGGGCAATCAGCAAAAGGTTGTCATCGGCCGCTGGCTGGAGCGTGACTGTTCGGTGTTGCTGTTCGACGAGCCGACCCGGGGCATCGACGTCGGCGCCAAGTTCGACATTTATGCCTTGCTCGGCGAACTGACGCGGCAGGGCAAAGCGCTGGTAGTGGTGTCCAGTGACCTGCGCGAACTGATGCTGATCTGCGACCGCATCGGCGTGCTCTCGGCGGGGCGTCTGATCGATACGTTCGAGCGCGACAGCTGGACCCAGGATGATTTGCTTGCTGCCGCATTCGCCGGCTACCAAAAACGTGATGCGTTGCTCAATGAAGCGGCGCCTAGGGATCTCCCATGAAAACTGCATCTCCTGCCGGCAAACGTAGTGGCAACTTTTTTGGTCTAGGCACCTATCTGGGCCTGGCCGGTGCCTTGCTGGCGATGATTGCGCTGTTCTCGGTCTTGAGCAGCCACTTTCTGTCCTATAACACCTTCAGTACGCTGGCCAACCAGATTCCGGATCTGATGGTGCTGGCGGTCGGCATGACGTTCGTGTTGATCATCGGCGGCATCGACCTCTCCGTCGGTTCGGTGCTGGCACTGGCGGCTTCGACCGTCAGCGTGGCGATTCTCGGCTGGGGCTGGGGCGTGTTGCCGTCGGCGTTGCTTGGTATGGCGGTAGCTGCACTTGCCGGCACCGTTACCGGTTCCATCACGGTGGCCTGGCGGATTCCTTCCTTTATCGTGTCGCTCGGTGTGCTGGAGATGGCCCGTGGTCTGGCGTATCAGATGACCGGCTCGCGTACTGCCTACATCGGTGATTCATTTGCCTGGCTGTCGAACCCGATCGCCTTCGGTATTTCGCCGTCGTTCATCATTGCCTTGCTGGTGATTTTCATCGCGCAGGCCGTGCTGACGCGCACCGTATTCGGTCGCTACCTGATCGGCATCGGTACCAACGAAGAGGCGGTACGGCTCGCGGGGATCAATCCGAAACCCTACAAGATTCTGGTATTCAGCCTGATGGGCCTGCTGGCGGGTATCGCCGCGCTGTTTCAGATTTCCCGTCTGGAAGCGGCTGACCCCAATGCCGGCTCCGGTCTGGAGCTGCAGGTGATCGCCGCAGTGGTGATCGGCGGCACCAGCCTGATGGGCGGGCGCGGTTCGGTCATCAGTACGTTTTTCGGCGTGTTGATCATCTCGGTATTGGCGGCGGGGCTGGCACAGATCGGCGCGACCGAGCCAACCAAACGCATCATCACCGGTGCCGTCATCGTGATCGCGGTGGTGCTCGACACTTACCGCAGTCAGCGCGCCAGTCGGCGGGGCTAATATATGGCAACGATCAAGGATGTGGCAGCGCTCGCAGGCATTTCCTACACGACCGTGTCGCATGTGGTGAACAACACCCGGCCGGTCAGCAAGGAAGTGCGCTTGAAAGTCGAAGCGGCAATCCAGAGCCTCGACTATGTGCCTAGCGCGGTGGCGCGGTCGCTCAAAGCCAAGACCACGGCAACCATTGGCCTGTTGGTGCCGAACAGTCTCAACCCTTACTTCGCCGAGCTGGCGCGCGGGATCGAGGACTATTGCGAGCGTAACGGCTATTGCGTGATTCTCTGCAACTCCGATGACAATCCTGACAAGCAGCGCAGCTATTTGCGTGTGTTGCTGGAAAAGCGCATCGACGGTCTGATCTTCGCGTCTGCCGGTGGCGACAGCGCCTTGGCGCAGGGGCTGGCCGGGGTGAAAACGCCCATGGTCATTGTCGACCGCGGTCTTGAAGGCGTTGATGCCGATCTGGTGCGCATCGATCACGAATACGGTGCGTACCTCGCAACCCGTCATCTGCTGGAATTGGGTCATCGCGACATCGCTACTATCGGCGGCCCGGCGAGCACCAGTGTTGCGCAGATGCGTCAGGCCGGCTATTGCCGAGCGTTGGCAGAGGCGGATATCGCGGTGCGGCAGGAACGCATGCTGGAAAGTGACTTTACCAGTACGGGCGGCTACAACGCCGCGGCGAAGCTGCTGGAAAACAATCCGCCGAGCGCGATTTTTGCCGGTAACGACATGATCGGCATCGGTGTGTTGCGCGCGGCAGCAGAACGCAACGTGCGGGTGCCTGGCGAGCTGTCGGTGATCGGCTTCGATGACATTCAGATGAGCCGTTACGTGTACCCGGCGCTGACCACGGTGGGGCAGTCGATCCTGCAACTCGGTGAGATGGCTGCCGAGGTGCTGCTGCGCAGGATCGCCACGCCGAATCTGGGCACCGATCAACGCATTGTCACCCCGAGTATTGTCCTGCGCGAATCCACCGCACCGCTGTCCGGCGTGTTCACCGAATACCGCTGAAACCGAATTGATGAGTAATGATGTATGCGCGCAAATGTAGTGGTAATTGGCAGCCTGAACATGGATCTGGTGACCCGCGCGCCTCGGCTGCCGGTCGGCGGTGAAACCCTGATCGGCCATTCGTTTGCCACGGTGTCCGGTGGCAAGGGCGCCAATCAGGCGGTGGCTGCTGCACGGCTCGGCGCGCAGGTGGCGATGGTCGGCTGTGTCGGCAACGACGATTACGGCGTGCAATTGCGCGATGCGCTGCTGGCCGAGCAAATCGACTGTCAGGCCGTGAGCAGTGTTGACGGTTCCAGCGGCGTGGCGCTGATTGTGGTCGATGACAACAGCCAGAACGCCATCGTCATCGTCGCCGGTGCCAACGGTGCCATGACGCCAACCGTTATCGACCGTTTTGACGCGGTGCTGCAATCGGCAGACGTGATCATTTGCCAACTGGAAATTCCTGACGCCACGGTAGGTCATGCGCTCAAGCGTGCGCGCGCCCTCGGCAAGATTGTCATCCTCAATCCGGCGCCAGCCAGTCGTCCGCTGCCGGCAGACTGGTTCGCGGCAATCGACTACCTGATTCCGAACGAAAGCGAGGCGGCCGCCTTGAGCGGCATGCCGGTGGACTCGCTGCAGGCCGCAGAAAGTGCGGCCACCCGGTTGATCGCCATGGGCGCCGGCAAGGTCATTATCACACTCGGGGCGCAGGGTTCGCTGTTTGCCAATGGTCAGGGCTTCGAGCATTTCCCTGCGCCGAAAGTGCAGGCTGTCGATACCACGGCGGCGGGGGACACATTTGTCGGTGGTTTCGCCGCGGCACTGGCGAATGGCCAATCCGAAGCTTCAGCCATTCGCTACGGACAGATCGCCGCCGCGCTGTCAGTCACCCGCGCGGGCGCGCAACCGTCCATTCCTACTATGTCCGACGTACAGGCTTTTGAACCGGTATGAAAAAAACTCCTATGCTCAACATCGCATTGTCGCGACTGATCGCATCGCTCGGCCATGGCGACATGGTGGTGATTGGCGATGCCGGGCTGCCCGTGCCGCCGGGTGTCGAGCTGATCGACCTGGCGCTGACCCACGGCGTGCCGGATTTCATCAGCACCCTCAACGTGGTGCTCAGCGAGATGCAGGTGGAAAGCCACGCAATCGCCAAGGAAATCTTCGATAAACAACCGAGCGCCTTGAGTGCGCTCGAAACGTTGAACGAGGAGGGGGCTCTGGGCCGGCGCGATCTGCTCGGCCACGAGCAATTCAAGGTACTCAGCCGACAAGCACGAGCTATTGTTCGTACGGGCGAATGCCAGCCGTACTGCAACATCGTGCTGGTCGCGGGAGTTACGTTCTGATTTTTCGATTTCATCTGCACAAGGAATGCGCCATGCAACGCTATGCTCAGAAACTGCACCAATTGCTCCGGAGTCTGCTGCTTTTGTCCGTCATCACTGCCACCGGCGCCCAGGCGGCGGAGAAAATCGATCTGATCATCGACACCGATCCCGGCGCTGACGACGTGGTCGCCTTGCTGTTCGCGCTGGCCTCGCCGGACGAGCTGCATATCCGCGCGCTGACCACCGTGGCCGGCAACGTGCGTCTGGACAAAACCTCGCGCAATGCCCGACTGGCTCGCGAATGGGCAGGGCGCGAAGATGTACCGGTGTACGCCGGTGCGCCGAAGCCGCTGATGCGCACGCCGATCTATGCCGAAAACATCCATGGCAAGGAAGGCCTGTCGGGCGTCACTGTGCACGAGCCGAAAAAGGGCCTGGCTGAAGGCAATGCGGTCAACTACCTGATCGACACCCTGAAAAAGGCCAAGCCGCACAGCATCACCATCGCCATGCTCGGTCCGCAGACCAACCTCGCGCTGGCGCTGATCCAGGAGCCTGAGATCGTTCAGGGCATCAAGGAAGTGGTGATCATGGGCGGCGCGCATTTCAATGGCGGCAACATCACCCCGGTGGCGGAATTCAACCTGTTCGCTGACCCGCAAGCAGCGGAAGTGGTGCTCAAAAGCGGGGTGAAGCTGACTTACCTGCCGCTGGACGTGACCCACAAGATCCTCACCAGTGACGCCCGCCTGAAGCAGATCGCCGCGCTCAATAACAATGCGAGCAAGATTGTCGGCAACATCCTCAACGAATACATCAAAGGCGATATGGAGCACTACGGCATTCCGGGTGGCCCGGTGCATGACGCCACCGTCGTCGCGTATCTGCTCAAGCCTGCGCTGTTCACCGGCCGCGCGGTCAACGTCGTGGTCGACAGTCGTGAAGGTCCGACGTTTGGTCAGACCATTGTCGATTGGTACGACGGCCTGAAGGCGCCGAAGAATGCATTCTGGGTCGAGAATGGCGATGCCCAGGGTTTCTTCGATCTGCTGACCGAGCGTCTCAAGCGCTTGAAATAAACGACCCGCCCGCAGATGCCAGTCTGCGGGTTTTTTTATCCTTTCTCAGTCAGTTCCTGCGCGGTGACCTCGACAGGGTAGCGCTCGAACACCTGCTTGATGAATTGCTGGGCTGCTTCGGTGCCCAGCGCCTTGACCAGCAGATCAATGCCAATCAACGCAAGCTCCTCGGCGGTGCCCGGGCTGTAAGAGCTGTGTCCGTCTGCCCATTTGGCTTTGATGTCGGCGTCGATGTTGATGGTGTTCATGGGGCGCTCGAAGAGTGGATAGTCCGAACGTCGAGTTAACCATTTTGTCGTGCGCTTGGCACTGCGACTTAGGCATGAGCGGGGCGCTATGCGACACTTGGTCTTTTCCAGCGATCCAGAGGCTGTGCTGTGCAAATCGATTTGAATACTCCCGACGGGCTGACGGTAGAGGCTGTGCGCCAGTTGTTGGCCTCGGCCAGTGATGACGTGCACACCCAATTGCGGGTGACCAAGGGCGGTATCGCCTACCTGTCGACGGTCACGGGTGGTCAGGATGTCGACGGTCTGCTGTTTCGCCTCGAGACGTGGGCGAAGGGTTCGGGCTATGTAGGCAATGTGGCGGCCAGTGATGAGGTCTGGGTCATGCAGATCTACAACGCGCTAAAGGACAACTGGCCGAATCCGCCTTTCGACTACATAGACGTCTACTGAGCGCCATTCATATTCAGTCACGATTGCGGGCTGAGAACGTTGGTGCGCTCAGGCACACTCGGCGTTTTTCCGATTGTGCGGCCAGGTGATGGCTTTGCTCGCGAAACCAAACGCCGGATTGGCGGTCGCACGGTCTCAGCTTAACCATTTTGAAATCAAGGAGGCTTCATGCCTTTGAAGTTCGCGACACTGGGTGCACTTATGGCTGCTGCGCTGTTGGCCGGTTGCAGCACGAGCTCCAGCGAGTCGGCAAAGGAAAGCGTGGCGACCGACACTGGTCACAGTCGCTGTGAGGCAGCGGCGGCGCAGTTCACCGTCGGCAAGAAGGCTTCGCCGGAACTCCTGGAGCAGGCGCGCGCCAAGGCCGGTGCGCAAAATGCGCGTTTCCTCAAGCCGACCGACATGATCACCCTGGAATACCGTTCCGATCGGCTGAATCTCAACACCGACAACAATCTGGTAGTTACCCGCGTCAACTGCGGCTGATCGCAAACCACTTTGTTGCTGCCACAAAAAACCCCGTCACATGGACGGGGTTTTTTTAGTGCGCCGGGAAATTACTCTGGGCGAACTTGTGCAGCTTGCATACCCTTTTGGCCTTTCTCAGCCACGAAAGAGACGGTCTGGCCTTCTTTCAGGCTTTTGAAACCGTCGGATTCGATAGCTTTGAAGTGTACGAACAGGTCGTCACCGCCACCTTGAGGAGTGATGAAGCCGAAGCCTTTTTCATCGTTGAACCATTTAACGGTGCCGGTTTGGCGATTAGACATGGTGTATCTCCAAGAAACATATATTTTCAGTAGTACTGTGCTGCTCAGGCCAACTGGGCACACCCGGGTATCATAGTCGAAATGTTCGCTTTGGGAGCCCCCCGCACGTGCTGTTTGCCAATCAGTCGTGTTTTCTTTACCACCTGTTTCTGCTGAAAGCCCCGGTTTGAAAGGCTTGCAGCGAAAGGTAAAGACGATAAAAAAACCTGTAAAACCTGCATAATTCGTCTGAAAAGCTTCATTTCCAGCACTTTTTTCCAGCTTTCAGCCGATCAGAAAGCGCGGTTTTCTCATTTTTTCGCTGGTGGATTTGCCTTGCATTTGGCGATCTGGCCGAGGGCTTTCTGTTGCAGTTCAGGGGTGGCCTTGTTGTCCATCAATGACTGAATATCACTGGCCGGATAAGACTTGATGGCATCAGCGCCACAGGCGCAATGGGATTTGGCTGCAGCAGCGCCAATTTGCGGCGTCGCCGCCTGGGTGCACTGCGCCATGTATTTTTCACGCTCGCCCTTCGGCCAGTCGGCGTGAGCGCTCAGCGGCAGCAGCAGAGCAAGAGGGGCGACGACGGCGAATAAGGTGTTCAGACGCATGCGAGGATGCTCCTTGTGGGTCAATGTCTTGTTATCTGAGGGCTGAAGGGCCGATCTAGTTCAGCACTCTGGCACAAAAACGGACGGTTTGCCTTCTGCCAAATCAGCACGTAAGCGACCGCTCATCTGTGCTAGGATGCCGGTCTCATGCGTTTTCAGGCGCCGACGACCTTCAGTCCCGGCCGCGGTCAGCGTGCGAATATTCTGATTTGAATCCCAGTCACTCTGGTTCGGTTTTCCGGTTGGCCGCAAGGCTCCTGCCGCTGTAAGGCAGGCGTTCGTCATTGAATGGCCTGGACCGGATCTTGTACTGGCTCATCCCAACCCACGTGACCTTTGGTAGGGGTCACCACTAGGAGAGGAGGCGCCATGCCAACTATTACTCTTCCCGACGGCAGTCAACGTTCATTCGATCACCCGGTTTCCGTAGCCGAGGTCGCCGCATCCATTGGTGCCGGTCTGGCCAAGGCGACCCTGGCCGGCAAGGTCAATGGGCAACTGGTCGACGCCAGCGACCTCATCAGCAGCGACGCGACCCTGCAAATCATCACGCCAAAGGATGAAGAGGGGCTGGAGATCATTCGCCACTCTTGCGCGCACCTGGTTGGCCATGCGGTCAAGCAGCTGTACCCGACTGCAAAAATGGTCATCGGGCCGGTCATCGACGAAGGCTTCTATTACGACATCGCCTTCGAGCGTCCTTTTACTCCGGACGACATGGCCGCCATCGAACAGCGCATGCAGCAGCTGATCGAGAAAGATTACGACGTGATCAAGAAAGTCACTCCGCGCGCCGAAGTGATCGAAGTGTTCAAGGCCCGCGGCGAAGACTACAAGCTGCGCCTGGTCGAGGACATGCCGAACGAGCAGGCCATGGGCCTGTACTATCACGAAGAATACGTCGACATGTGCCGCGGTCCGCACGTGCCGAACACGCGTTTCCTGAAATCCTTCAAGCTGACCAAGCTGTCCGGTGCCTATTGGCGCGGCGACGCCAAGAACGAGCAATTGCAGCGCGTTTACGGCACTGCCTGGGCCGACAAGAAGCAACTGGCGGCTTACATTCAGCGCATCGAAGAAGCCGAAAAGCGTGATCACCGCAAGATCGGCAAGCGTCTGGGCCTGTTCCACACCCAGGAAGAAGCGCCAGGCATGGTCTTCTGGCACCCGAACGGCTGGACCCTGTATCAGGTGCTCGAGCAATACATGCGCAAGGTACAGCGCGACAACGGCTACCTCGAGATCAAAACGCCGCAAGTCGTTGACCGCAGCCTGTGGGAGAAATCCGGACACTGGGCCAACTACGCCGACAACATGTTCACCACCGAGTCGGAAAGCCGCGACTACGCAATCAAGCCGATGAACTGCCCGTGCCACGTGCAGGTTTTCAATCAGGGTCTGAAGAGCTACCGCGAACTGCCGATGCGTCTGGCCGAATTCGGTGCCTGCCACCGCAACGAGCCATCGGGTGCGCTGCACGGCATCATGCGTGTGCGTGCGTTCACTCAGGATGACGCCCACATTTTCTGCACCGAAGAGCAGATGCAGGCTGAGTCCGCCGCGTTCATCAAGCTGACCATGGACGTTTATCGCGACTTCGGCTTCACCGACGTCGAGATGAAGCTGTCCACTCGTCCGGAAAAACGCGTCGGTTCCGACGAGCTGTGGGATCGCGCTGAAGCCGCACTGGCTGCAGCCCTCGATTCTGCGGGCCTGCCGTACGATCTGCAGCCGGGCGAGGGTGCGTTCTATGGTCCGAAGATCGAGTTCTCGCTAAAAGATTGCCTCGGTCGCGTCTGGCAATGTGGTACCTTGCAGCTCGATTTTAACCTGCCTGTCCGTTTGGGCGCTGAATACGTCTCCGAAGACAACAGCCGCAAACACCCGGTGATGCTGCACCGCGCGATCCTCGGTTCCTTCGAGCGTTTCGTCGGGATTCTGATCGAGCACTACGAAGGTGCGTTCCCTGCCTGGCTGGCGCCAACGCAGGCGGTGATCATGAATATCACTGATAAACAGGCAGATTTTGTTGCAGAGGTTGAAAAAACTCTCAACGAAAGCGGATTTCGTGCCAAGTCCGACTTGAGAAATGAAAAGATCGGCTTTAAAATCCGCGAGCATACTTTGCTCAAGGTTCCCTATCTTTTGGTTATCGGAGATAAGGAAGTCGAGATGCAGACTGTCGCTGTGCGTACTCGTGAAGGTGCTGACCTGGGCTCGATGCCCGTCGCCCGGTTCGCTGAGTTTCTCGCGCAAGCGGTTTCCCGGCGTGGTCGCCCAGATTCGGAGTAATTATTATTAAGCGTGAAATGAGACAAGATAAACGAGCTGCACCGAAAGCCCCGATCAACGAGAATATCTCGGCACGCGAGGTTCGGTTAATTGGCGCTGATGGCGAGCAGATTGGCATCGTCTCGATTGATGAAGCGCTTCGTATCGCTGAAGAAGCAAAGCTTGATCTGGTGGAAATCTCCGCAGACGCAGTCCCGCCGGTTTGCCGGGTGATGGACTACGGCAAATCGATCTTCGAAAAGAAGAAGCAGATTGCCGCGGCGAAGAAGAACCAGAAGCAGATTCAGGTTAAAGAAATCAAGTTTCGTCCAGGGACGGAGGAAGGGGATTACCAGGTAAAACTGCGCAACCTGGTACGTTTCCTGAGTGACGGGGACAGGGCCAAGGTATCCTTGCGATTCCGCGGCCGTGAGATGGCCCACCAGGAGCTGGGGATGGAACTCCTCAAGCGGGTTGAACAAGACCTGCTCGAGTACGGTTCGGTCGAACAGCATCCTAAGATGGAAGGACGCCAGCTGATCATGGTCATCGCCCCGAAAAAGAAGAAGTAATCAACAGGGCACGGCAGGCCTTCTGATTATGTTTATCAACTGAATGCGGAGTATCCGAACATGCCAAAAATGAAAACCAAAAGTGGTGCTGCCAAGCGGTTTCTGAAAACTGCTAACGGCATCAAGCACAAGCACGCTTTCAAGAGCCACATCCTGACTAAAATGTCGACCAAGCGTAAGCGTCAACTGCGCGGTAGCAGCTTGCTGCATCCGTCTGACGTGGCAAAAGTCGAGCGCATGCTGCGCCTTCGTTAATTTAGTCAAGAATAGAGGAAGTAACTCATGGCTCGTGTAAAGCGTGGCGTCATTGCCCGTAAGCGTCACAAAAAAATTCTGAAACTTGCTAAAGGCTACTACGGCGCACGCTCCCGCGTATTCCGTGTTGCCAAGCAAGCGGTAATCAAGGCAGGCCAGTACGCCTACCGTGACCGTCGTCAGAAAAAACGTCAGTTCCGCGCTCTGTGGATCGCTCGTATCAACGCTGGTGCTCGTGTTAACGGTCTGTCCTACAGCCGTTTCATCGCTGGCCTGAAAAAAGCGTCCATCGAGATCGACCGTAAGGTTCTGGCTGATCTGGCAGTGAACGAAAAAGCGGCGTTTGCTGCGATTGTCGAGAAAGCTAAAGCCACCTTGGCTTAAGTACCCCCGACAGTCACCCGGCCTCACCTTTGTGGGGTCAGGTGTTAAACGTCATAAATAGGGGAAGAGCCTTCAAGCTCTTCCCCTATTTTGTATCTGGAGTCTGTACATGGAAAACCTGGATGCGCTGGTCGCTCAAGCACTAGAGGCTGTGCAAAGCGCTGAAGATATCAATGCCCTGGAGCAAATCCGGGTTCAATACCTTGGCAAAAAGGGCGAATTGACTCAGGTGATGAAGACCCTGGGGAATCTGCCGGCAGAAGAGCGTCCGCAAGTCGGCGCCCTGATCAACGTTGCCAAGGAGCGTGTTACAGGCGTTCTCAATGCGCGCATGGCTCTGTTTGAAGAAGCCGAACTGGCTGCCAAACTGTCCGCCGAATCCATCGACGTGACATTGCCGGGGCGTGGCCAGACCTCCGGTGGTCTGCATCCGGTGACTCGCACGCTGGAGCGTGTCGAGCAGTTCTTCACCCGTATCGGCTACGGCATCGCCGAAGGCCCCGAGGTCGAAGACGACTATCACAACTTCGAAGCGCTCAACATCCCAGGCCACCACCCGGCCCGGTCGATGCATGACACCTTCTATTTCAATGCCAACATGCTGCTGCGCACCCATACCTCGCCGGTACAGGTCCGCACCATGGAATCGAAGCAGCCGCCAATCCGCATCGTCTGCCCAGGCCGTGTGTATCGCAGCGACTCTGATATCACCCACTCGCCGATGTTCCACCAGGTCGAAGGCCTGCTGGTCGATCGCGACATCAATTTTGCCGATCTCAAAGGCACCATCGAAGAATTCCTGCGGGTGTTCTTCGAGAAAGAGCTGGCCGTACGTTTCCGTCCTTCGTACTTCCCGTTCACCGAGCCATCCGCTGAAGTCGACATGGAATGCGTGATGTGCAGCGGTAAAGGCTGCCGCGTCTGCAAGCAGACCGGCTGGCTGGAAGTGATGGGCTGCGGCATGGTTCACCCGAACGTGCTGCGCATGTCCGGCATCGATCCGGAAGAGTTCTCCGGCTTTGCTTTCGGCATGGGCGTCGAGCGTCTGGCCATGCTCCGTTACGGCGTGAACGACTTGCGTCTGTTCTTCGACAACGACTTGCGGTTCCTCGCGCAATTTCGCTAGTCGTAACGAATTCTTAGGAGGGCAGGATGAAATTCAGTGAACAATGGCTGCGTGGCTGGGTTAGCCCGCAGGTAGATCGCGACGAGCTGGTTGCCCGTCTGTCGATGGCCGGTCTGGAGGTCGATAGCGTGACCCCGGCCGCCGGTGTATTCAGCGGTGTGGTGGTCGGTGAGGTGCTGAGCACCGAGCAGCACCCTGACGCCGACAAATTGCGCGTGTGCCAGGTCAGCAATGGCGCGGAAACCTTCCAGGTCGTGTGCGGTGCGCCGAACGTGCGTCCGGGCCTGAAGATCCCGTTCGCCATGATCGGCGCCGAGCTGCCGGGTGATTTCAAGATCAAGAAAGCCAAGCTGCGTGGCGTCGAGTCCAACGGCATGCTTTGCTCGCAAGCCGAGTTGCAGATTGGCGAAGGCAACGACGGTCTGATGGAGCTGCCGGCTGATGCGCCGGTGGGCGAAGATTTCCGGGTTTACCTGGACCTGGAAGACGTGAGCATCGAGGTCGACCTGACCCCGAACCGTGGCGACTGCCTGTCGCTGGCCGGTCTGGCCCGTGAGGTCGGTGCGCTGTACGCCGCTCCGGTAACGCGTCCGGTAGTAGCCGCCGTTCCTGCCACACATGACGAAGTCCGCTCGGTCGAAGTACTGGCCCCCGCCGCATGCCCGCGTTATCTGGGTCGTGTGATCCGTAACGTCGACCTGTCCAAGCCGACACCACTGTGGATGGTTGAGCGCCTGCGTCGCGCCGACGTGCGCAGCATCGACGCTGCCGTCGACATCACCAACTACGTGATGCTTGAGCTGGGTCAGCCGCTGCACGCATTCGATCTCGCCGAAATCAATGGCGGTATCCGCGTGCGCATGGCGGTAGAGGGTGAGAAGCTGGTGCTGCTCGACGGTCAGGAAGTCAGCCTGCGTAGCGATACGCTGGTGATCGCTGACCATAGCCGTGCGCTGGCTATTGCCGGTGTGATGGGCGGTGAGCACAGCGGTGTTTCCTCTACTACACGCGACGTTTTTCTGGAAAGTGCTTTCTTCGACCAGATCGCTGTTGCAGGCAAAGCTCGTTCCTACGGCCTGCACACCGACGCCTCGCACCGCTACGAGCGTGGCGTTGACTGGCAACTGGCCCGTGAAGCCATGGAGCGCGCCACTGGCCTGCTGCTGGACATTACCGGTGGCGAAGCCGGCCCGATCATCGAGACCGTCAGCGAGCAGCACCTGCCTTCGATCGC
Organism: Pseudomonas sp. R1-1; assembly: GCF_051132135.1. Lineage (NCBI taxonomy): Bacteria > Pseudomonadati > Pseudomonadota > Gammaproteobacteria > Pseudomonadales > Pseudomonadaceae > Pseudomonas > Pseudomonas sp. R1-1. Next base: position 3,956,839 of record NZ_CP071663.1, on the reverse strand, counting down.
TCCGATCACCCTGCGTTCCCAGCGCATCGCGCAAATGCTCGGCATGGAAATGGATTCGGCTCAGGTCGAAAGCCTGCTCAGCGGGCTGGGTCTGAAGATTACCGCCGATGGGGCAGGGCAGTGGCGCGTTGAAGTGCCAAGCCATCGCTTCGATATCAGCCTGGAAGTCGATCTGATCGAAGAGCTGGCCCGTCTTTACGGCTACAACCGTCTGCCGGTTCGTTACCCGCAAGCACGTCTGGCACCGCAAGCTAAGGCAGAAGCGCGTAGCGATCTGCCGGAGCTGCGTCGTCTGCTGGTTGCTCGAGGCTATCAGGAAGCGATCACGTACAGCTTCATCGATCCGCGTCAGTTCGAACTGTTCAATCCGGGTGTCGAGCCTCTGTTGCTGGCCAATCCGATTTCCAATGACATGGCTGCCATGCGTTCGTCGCTGTGGCCGGGTCTGGTCAAGGCGCTGCAACACAACCTCAATCGGCAACAGGACCGCGTGCGCCTGTTCGAAAGCGGTCTGCGTTTCGTTGGTCAACTCGACGGTCTGAAGCAAGAGCCGATGTTGTCGGGTGTGGTCTGCGGCAGCCGCCTGCCGGAAGGCTGGGCACAGGGTCGTGATACCGTGGACTTCTTCGACGTCAAGGCTGACGTGGAAGCGGTGCTGGGCTTCGCCGGTGCACTGGATTCGTTCACCTTTGCTCCGGGCAAACATCCGGCGCTGCACCCAGGCCAAACCGCGCGCATCGAACGCGAAGGCCGTGAAGTCGGTTTCATCGGTGCGATTCACCCTGAATTGTCGAAAGCGCTGGGCCTGGATCGTCCGGTCTTCGTTTTCGAACTGGTTCTGGCTGAAGTGGCACTCGGTAAAATGCCGAAATTCCACGAGTTGTCGCGCTTTCCTGAAGTGCGCCGTGACCTTGCACTGATCGCGCATAAAGACGTCGCCGCCTCGGCTGTACTGGACGTAATCCGTGAAAATGCAGGCGAATGGCTCACAGATCTCAGGCTGTTTGACGTGTATCAGGGTAAAGGCATTGATCCTGATAGAAAAAGCCTTGCCGTTGGCTTGACCTGGCAGCATCCATCGCGCACTCTTAATGACGATGAGGTGAATTCGACGACGCAAAATATCCTCACCTCGCTCGAACAAAGGTTGAACGCCACGTTAAGGAAGTGACGTATGGGGGCTTTGACGAAAGCTGAGATGGCGGAACGTCTGTATGAAGAGCTGGGCCTGAACAAGCGGGAAGCCAAGGAATTGGTAGAACTGTTTTTCGAGGAAATCAGGCACGCTCTTGAAGACAACGAGCAGGTCAAATTGTCCGGTTTCGGCAATTTCGATCTTCGGGACAAACGCCAGCGGCCTGGCCGCAACCCGAAAACGGGGGAAGAAATCCCGATCACGGCTCGCCGTGTGGTCACCTTTCGTCCAGGGCAGAAGTTGAAGGCCCGAGTTGAGGCTTATGCTGGAACCAAGTCATAACGACGAACTACCCGTCATCCCGGGCAAACGCTACTTCACCATTGGTGAAGTCAGCGAGCTGTGTGCCGTAAAGCCACACGTGCTGCGCTACTGGGAGCAGGAGTTTCCTCAGCTCAACCCCGTCAAACGCCGCGGAAACCGCCGGTATTATCAGCGCCAGGACGTGCTGATGATCCGGCAGATCCGCGCGCTCCTTTACGATCAGGGTTTCACCATCGGCGGCGCACGCCTGCGCCTGTCCGGCGATGAAGCCAAAGACGACACCACCCAGTACAAGCAGATGATCCGGCAGATGATTGCCGAGCTCGAAGACGTGCTGGTAGTACTCAAGAAATAAAAAGCGGCGTTTGAATACTTCCAGTTTTCAAACGCTTGCGCTATATTCTTGAGCGTTCTTCGAGGTGAAGAACGGATGCAACATCAGTCGGGGCGTAGCGCAGTCCGGTAGCGCACTAGCATGGGGTGCTAGGGGTCGAGTGTTCGAATCACTCCGTCCCGACCATTATTCCTGATGAGAATCAGACACTTAAGCCGATCAGATGGATCGGCTTTTTTGTGCCTGCGCAAAAAACCCGCGCAAAACTTGCGCAAAACTACCCGGTGATTTCGCTAATATCAGATCAGGAATTGCCTCTGACCAGACGATCTCGGCATGGTCCTTCTGGTAGTTCTTCGTCATGGTCTCGCTGGCATGGCCGGCGATCTTCTGACCGTCCTTTCCGGCTTTCTGGTACAGGTGCAGCGACAGTGCTCGCACTTCATGGAAGCCCGGCATTTCCTCTTCCTTCCATCCCTTGTAACAACCCGCCGCTTCCCGGGTCTCTTTGAAGGCTCGCGTCAAATATCGCTCTTCGCCTGAGTCCAGTGGTCTTTCGTTTGCGCCTGCTTCTGCTTTTTGCGATCGGGCCGGCGGTGGATCAGGTACGGCGAGACGATGTCATCCCGGCACCGGCTGATCACGGCCTGGAGATCTTCGGTCACTTTGAACCGGATCCACGCCGCGTCGCTGGCCTTGGCTGTCTTCTGCTGCACCACATACAAAAAACCTTCCCGAATACCGTCGAAACGCATATTCAGGATGGAGCAAGCGCTTGGCTTTACCCCGCTTTGTGACCATTGAAAAGGTCGTGAATAGCCTGAGCGTTTGGCTTTACAAGGGAGTTCCTGGGCATGTTTTCCGCAACTCGAATTGCATAATCTCGAGCTGCATCAAGGCCTGAGTTTCCTTGTGTTTGAGCCAATTGGTGTACCAGGCCAGAAATAACGCAGTTTAGGTTTTGAATGTCGGATCCATGGGCATTGACCGCATCCACCAATTGTTGATTCAGTACAACTTGATCAGTACTCACATTGACCTCCAGGTCATAAGCGCGCCGAGATTGGCGCAATCCCAGTCCTTGGGCTTGCAGGCAAAGGACTAGCTTATTCGTCGGCAATCAGCATTGCTTAACATGCTTCCACTTGGTTGCCGCTTTCTTTGCGATCCTGATTTGTTCTTGGCGCGCTTCACGGTCTTTTGCGCGCCTTGGCGATTGAAATCTGGATGGGATCCTTCTCGTGATGCAATGCCCAAGGCGGCTGGTTTCTTGAAGCAGTGTTTCAACGAATGCTTTTTGTAGTAACCACCACACTTCGAATCCGAGCGGAGGAAGCATGTAGATAAATAGATAAACAATCTTGGCCGGGGTAACTTCGCCTTGTGCGAGAATCAGCATAATGCCCAACGACAGAAAAGCGGACAGCATGAAAGCCCCGAATAGCGCGCTTTCTTTCTGAAGCTGACGCTGTACAGCGAAGGGGTTGACTCGAATAGCTTTCGCTTTTTTTAACTCTTTGCACCGAGAGCGCCTAAGGACTTTGCCGGCAGCGTGCTGTATCGGAACGAAGGCTTTTTTGAACCCCCAAAAGGCCAAAGCGACCAAAACAGGAAGGTACAAATCCTTAAAACTCGGCAAATCAGAAGCGAGATCCATCCGCAGGAATTCCTAGCAAATCAATTTGAGGGCGAAACGCTACTACCTAATTTGCGAAAGGTGTTACTGGGGATTCGTACAGGGTGAGATGTTGTTTTGCCTGATGGCTATGCGCTATCATTCAGGCTTTGGTCCATCCAAGGACGAAGTGTGAAAAAGATTCTCTTGTGCGCCTCGCTGATCCTTCAAGCTTGCAGCTCCCACAATGCCCCGCCAGCTCCTCCATCTCAACCAGTCGAATTTGCGAAGGTTGATTACGATCCTGTAACAATGGCAAGAGTGCGCATTTACACAGGATCTCCTTCATTAGAAGCGAGTTATAGCACTGGGTATTCTTGCGAAGAATTGAGTAAAGAATTGCCAGTGAAACCTCTAAATAGGCCTGGCCCTAACGCGCGTTTGCAACGTGTTCAGCACTACTCCAAGCTCAGTATTGGCATGCCCAGCTCTTGGCGACTTTCGGACGGAACGGCTCCGAATGAAAAATATTCGGAGATGGTAGTGCTCGCAGGAAAGCCGTTTGTAGTAGACATAAAGAACATTGGAGGCGTGCTTTGCATGCCTCCGGCACTCACATTTATTCCTGAACAAGGCGTCGACTACGAGGCGTATTTCCTCGCGATAGTGGAAGGCGGAAAATTTAAGGGTTGCCGGACGGTAGCTCATAAAGTCAGCCCACTCCCACCGAGTCAGATTCCGCCAATGCGGTTGGGCGCATGCATCCAGCCGGATAATTCTGTGAAGAGTTCCATTACACGCTGGGATTCGAAGTAACGGGTGTGAATAATATCGTGCATCCTTTCCCACAGGAGTGATCTGCATGAAACTGATCGTAGGAGCGCTGGCGGTAGCGCTGTTGGCGGGGTGTGCGACTGCGCCAACACCTTCCGGTGAAGCCAAGCAAGCACCGGCCAGTCAGCTGTCTGCGTACCAGACAAAGCCGTCAGGCGCTTACGGGACTCTGCAAGTGATTCGGGACTCTGGGCAGACCGGAAGCCTTTGTTCAATGGCCGTTTTTATCGATGGCAAACAAGCTGCCAAGCTCGACCCAGGTCAGAAGGCATCTTTCTATCTGCCGCCTGATTCGGTTTCAGTTGGCGCCGCTTACACCGGCTCTGGCATCTGCTCCATGGGTGCAGCCCGAGTGGAGCGCGAAGCGATCGTGAAAGACGGCGCGGTTAAGAAGTACCGAGTTTTCACCGGTGGTGATGGGCAGATCGACATAATGCCCACGACTCTCTGAACAGACCGCCTCCGGGCGGTTTTTTATTGCCTGGAGAATGGCATGTGCTCAGCAATTACCTACACGCCAATGACGAAAGTCATGTTGTCCGGCTCGCTTGCGAAGAAGTTTTTTCGAAGCAAGCCATTCCTTCTCGACGGCGGATCGGCCGTGGAGGTGTTCCGTGCGCTCAATGCGACGATTGATGGTTTCGCCGAAGAAATTAAACGACTGGAGCGCCTTGAGCTGAAGTTTGCGATCTACCGGAATCGGACAAACATCGGGATGGACGCATTCGATCTCGGCGGCACGCGGGAGATTCGCATTGTTCCTGTGATTGGTGGAAGCAAGCGCACCGGCGGTCTGCAGACCATCATAGGTACGGTCATGATCGCCGCAGCCTATGTGCTGTCGTTCACTCCGTTTGCAGCCGCATCGCCGTTTTTGTATGCGGCCGGCGCGTCGATGGCGATCGGCGGTGTGATCCAAATGCTCAGTCCGCAGGCATCAGGCCTGAAGCAAAGCGCCTCCCCCGAAAACTCCCCGTCCTACGCCTTCGGCAGCGCCAAGAACACCACGGCCAGCGGCAACCCGGTACCGATCTGCATCGGCGAGCGCCGGTGGGGCGGGATGATCATCTCAGCCTCGATTCTGGCTGAAGACAAGGCTTAACTTTGAGGCACTGATGATATATTTGCGCGTTTAGCAGGAGAGAGAATATGCAAAGGATCATCGCAGCCTTAGTAGTTCCGCTGGCAGTTGTTGGGTGCACAGCGTCTCCTCAGGAATTGAGGGCTGATGGGCCATTGAAGACTTTCACCTCATCAAAGTCGGAGCAGCAGGTGGCAGAATGCATCCTCTACGCTTGGCAGAATGAGTCATTGGCTGGCGTTCATTACAACGTGAATATTCAGCCAAAGCCCGGCGGTGGGAAGTCAGTCGTTAGCGCAAACTATCGTGAAATGGTTGACGTTACGCAGCGCGACGGCCGAACTAGGGTCGAGTTTTTCTCCGACAGTAGTATGAGCTGGATATCGGGTCGCCGCGCCGCAAGCGCCAAGACATGTCTCTAGAGTTTCTCCTGCCCGCAGTGTCGGAAAATCCACTGCATTGATTACTGACGTCCGCGGCACTACTTCAGCCTGAATCGGAATCTTGCGCACGGCTGATGAAATTTCTCGCCCGCCATTATTTTGCAGGCCCCCGTGATTTGATAAAAACCTGAATGGAAATCGAATAATGGAAAAGGCGTTCAAGCAGCCAATGTTTATCGTGGGTCTGCCGCTGGCGATTTGCGGCTTCGTTTTCGGTCTCACGGGTCTTCTCGCCAGCGGAACCTTCGCCTATGTGGCGCCGGGTCTGTTGATACCTGGTCTGGTTTTCATGCTGACAGGCTGGCTGCAGCGTAATAAGTGATCTGCTGGTTGTTTTGGGGCTCGTCGTTGTACCGTCTTTCTAGTCCCGCTCGTCGAGCGAATCGCACTCGCTGGCATGGGGTCGTCTCTCAGTAATAAGCGCAGACCCTGCGCCACTGACGGGAGAGAATGATGATTGACGACAATAACGGTCCTGAAGCTCCTTATCCAGGACCAGGCGAGCAAACGCCGGACGCTGGCGAGGGCCATGATTCTGGCCTGGAACAGGCGGTCTCTGAGCCAAAGCAGGGTGCCGACGAGCGACCAGAGGACTGGAACCCGCCACCCGGCAATCCTGGTTCTGACCAGGATGCTCAGACAGGCCGGGATAACGGCGGCGCGAAAAAGGCGCCATGAATTCTGTCCTTCACAAGACCCGGCCACCGTGCCGGGTTTTTGTTGCCGGCAACCTATGGATAAGTTCTGAAACAGACAACGAGCTCGTCAGCATGCGTCTTTGGTTGTCTGCGCAACCACCGTGGCGCCCGCGCTGGATATTTCGATCCAGCCGCGGGCAGTCAGCACGTTCACTCTACGATACAGATCCAGCGATGGTTGTATCGGTAAGGCGCGCGGGTGAAATGGATGTCTGAAACCCTATTCATGCCTCGCTCTTGAAGCGCTTCGGTCAGTTTTGCGAGTGTCTCTGCCTGGATAGTCATTACTGTCACCTCGTCAGATTTACTGCGTTCATAATTCTTGACCGAGGGATCAGGTGGCTAATTCATTTTTTCTAGCTTGGTGATTGAGATCGCGCAAATATTTTTACGCCCCCCGCACGCAGACGCAAAACCGCATCGGGAATGACGCTAGCTTTGAGCCATTAGCACATCCGCCCTAATTGCCCCTGTCCCGGCTCGACTCTAAAGTCCTATCGCCTGACAGCTTGCTGTCAAATTTTCCGGCATAAAAATCAAAAAGGTCGATCTGCAATGAACTCATCAAGGACTGTTCCGGTTATCGCTTTATTCGCAACATTCGCGCTCTCTGGATGCCAGACCGTCAAACCGGGGGAAAGTGATCTGAAGGATCGAGCGCAGACCACCATTGGCAAACCTGTTATCAAGGTTTCAAACATCCGCAACGACTTCAATACAACCTACTACACCGCTCAAACCGATGGCGGCGAATACAAGTGCGAACTTCCGAGCGGCCCGATGGTTGCGCTGGGTTCCATGGGCATGGGACTGGGCGCTCAGTGCACCAAGCAATGACGAACCGGTTTTTTCGGGACTGAAATACAAAGGCCAATGTCGATGACATTGGCCTTTGTTATTTTTGGATTCTTGAGCACAAGCCGATGGTCTACGGGTTGTCCGATGGATATTACTGGGTGGGCTTTTTCTCCAGGTCTTTGGAGTCGCTGGATGTGGCGGCATCCTTCTGCGTCTCATGAGGCTCCGCGCCCGCGTTGGCACCTGATGACTCTTCGCCTTTCTTGTTAGCCTTCTCATCATGGTCGCGGGAGCTTTCTGCATGATTGACACCCGGCAGGGCGGTGGCTGGGGTGGCGGCACCCGCTGTTGTTTCGGCTGACGATGCATGAAGCGGGACGATCAGAAACAGAGTGGCGAGCGATATGGCGGCGATGTTTCTGTTCATGGCATGAGCCTTCTGCGCGACGGAATGTACTGTTTTGGATAAGCCAGCCCGCCAAAGGTGCGAGGGACTGGACAAGCGGCAGAGCTCGGGATGTATTCGGCTTAAAGGTTAGCCTTCGCAGGAAGGCAAATTGCTGGCCCCCGGACTTGATCTGTCCCGGCAAAATCGCCTTTTTTCAGAAGGTTAGGTCGGCTATATGCGGACGATTGTGATAACCGTTGCGACGCTTTCCCTGGCTTTGATCGTCTCGGGCGTGCAGGCAAAAGAGCTGAGCAAGAGCCATCGATTTGCCTGCACATGGGGCTCGGACATTGCTGCTGGCGCGCAGCGGTCAAAACTATCCGGAGTCTCGTTGTACGGCGCGCGCAAACAATTGCAGGTTCGGCGGTTCCAGCAGCCCTGGATGCGCATGACCGCGATGGGCATTACCGAGCAAACCTATAACAGCAGTTCGAAGCTGAAACCCGCGGCGGTCAAGCAGACCTATTACGAACAGTGCGTACGCCACGAACTGGCACGGCGCTGATGCCAGGTGTGCGTAGATTGACCGGACACCTCAGGAGTCGCGAGAGCCCTTGGCCACTGCCGGCCCGGCAACCCGCGGCGATGGTTTGGTCTGCATCAACGCATCCAGTGCCTTGCGATAGCCCTGGCCGCCGAGCGCCATGCTGTTGTTGTGCGTCGCTCCAGGCACAAGCAGCAGGCGTTTGGGCTGCTCAGCGGCATTGAACAATTGCTCGCTGAAGCGCGGCGGTACGAAGGCATCCGCCTGGCCATGCACCACCAGCAGTGGCATGTGAATGTCGGCAATCTTGTCGATGGAATCGAATTTCTGTGACAACAGCCAGCGCACCGGTAGCGAGGTATTGGCGACGGCGGCAGCCACGTCGGCCAGCGACGTGAAGGTCGACTCAATGACCAGGCCGCGCACGGGTAAGGGCGAGTGACTGCGAGCAGCCTGCTGGCCGAGTTCCGCGGCCAGATCAATCGCTACCGCGCCGCCCAGAGAGTGACCATAGATCAGGCGTTTGTTCGGATCCGGTTGCAGCAACTGGAAGCGCTCCCACGCAACGCGAGCGTCTTCATAAACACTGCTTTCCGAGGGTAGATCACCCTTGCTCTGACCAAAGCCGCGGTAATCGATGGCCAGCACCGAATAGCCCGCCGCGCGCAGTTGCTCGATGCGGAACAACTGCCCGGTGAGGTTCCAGCGAACCCCGTGCAGATATAGAATCGCCGGCGCATCGGCTTTCTCCGCCGGCCACCACCAGGCATGGATGTTTTGTCCGGCCTTGAAGCTTTTCGGTTGCAGGTCGAGCTCCTGCACGCTGCCGGGCAAACCGCGATACCAGCCAGCATTGCCCGGTTCGATGCGAAACAGCAGGGTGCGCTCGGTGTGTTCGAGCACAGCACAACTGGTCGGCACGCCGATGAGCAGCGCGGCCATGCAGGCGAACGCCAGGCGGCGACGGCGCAGACGCGTCATGAAGGACCGGAACATTAAACGTTTCACCTGAGCGCAGACAAAGAACGCCTTTTACCAGATGCACAGGTCTGCGCGTGATTTTTTCGACCGCTGTCCGGCTGCATTGATTACAAGATGCTGCGAGGCTTAACTCACCTGCAGCACGATCTTACCGATATGGTCACCTGCCTCCATGTGGGCGTGGGCCTTCGCCGCGTCGGTCAGTGGGTAGACCTTATCGATCAATGGCAGGCAGCGCCCGGCAGCCAGCGCTGGCCAGACATGCTCACGCAGTTGATCGGCAATGGCGGCTTTTTCGGCAGCGGTGCGGGCGCGCAAGAGGGAGCCGGTGATCACCGCGCGTTTGGCCATCATTGCCAGCAGGTCAAAATCATTGGCCCGCGCGCCGCCGAGGAAACCGAGCATGACCAGTCGGCCGTCCATCGCCAGGGCGCTGACGTTAGCGTTGAGGTACGAGCCGCCCATGATGTCGAGGATTACATTGACGCCCTGGCCTGCGGTTTTTTCGGCGATGACTTCCGCGAAATCCTCATCGCGATAGTTGATCGCTTCGCCGCCGAGATCGCGAATTGCTGCGCATTTGTCCGGGCTGCCGGCGGTGGCAAATGCTTCAATACCGAATTCGCGGCACAGCATCAGCGCGGTAGTGCCGATGCCGCTGGTGCCGCCGTGAATCAGCACACGCTGCCCGCGGCTCGCGCCGCCAAGACCGAACAGGTTGGCCCAGACAGTGAAGAAAGTTTCCGGAATGGCGGCAGCATGCACCCAATCGAGCCCGGCGGGGATCGGCAGAGTCTGGCCGGCTGGAACCGCACAGTATTCGGCATAGCCGCCACCATTGGTCAGCGCGCAGACGCGGTCACCGATGGCGAACTGCTTGACACCTTCACCAAGGGCGACGACTTCGCCGGCGACTTCCAGTCCTGGAATCGGGTTCATGCCGGGCTTCATCGGGTATTTACCGGCACGCTGCAACGCGTCCGGGCGATTGATGCCGGCGGCATGCACGCGAATCAGCACTTCGCCGGCGGCAGCGACCGGCAGCGGCACGCGCTTTGGCTGCAAGACTTCGGGCCCACCAGGTTCGGTGATTTCGATACGGGTCATTTCATTGGGCAGAGACATGTGGACTCCTGTTGGATACGTTCTGTAATGGGAGCTTGCCGGGTGGGCAATGATTCCCCTCAATTTGTGCAACGGCGTGGTTCAGCCGCGGCGGGCAGCCACTTCACGGCATATTCCAGCAGCAGCGCTATAACGATCGCGCCTGCGGCGAACATGAACAACAACGTGTGCTGACCGCCACTGGCATTGAACAGCGCCGAATAAGCAAACCCGGCCAAGGCTTGAAATGTGGCGAAAGACACCGTGGCGCGGCTCCAGGCGATCTGCTGACCATGATGCTCCGGCACCAGCTCATGCACCCGTGCCAGCGCCAGCGGCACGATCCCCGGCGGGAAAGAACCAAGAATCACCGCCAGCAACGCCAGTGCCAGAAACGAATGAGAGACCGCCAGCAGGCCGAGGGCAACGGCTTGCACCACCAGCACCATACGAATGCCAGCGCGCGCGCCCAGGTGATCGGCAAGAAAACCATAACTCACCGGCCCGACAATCGCGCCCAGACCGTACATCACCCAGATCAGCGCACCGGTGTGCGCGCCGGCACCGAGGCCACGTGCGACGTAATCCACCAGAAACACCATCGCCGGCACCAGCCCTGCGGCCATGAACGCGTACTGGGCGAACAACAGATACACCGCGCGCGGTGTTGGCTCTGCGCCCGTCGCTTCATGTGTCATTGGCAGATGGGCAAAGTCGTCCGGCCAGCCGAACCAGCTCAGTGCGCTCAGCACCAGCGCCAAAGCGCCAAGGCCGAGCCACGTTGCCTGCAAGCCCAAGCTCAACAGCGGCGGTACCAACGTCCCAGAACCAGCGATGCCGAGGCCGATGCCGAGGAAGATCGCGCCGCTGGCCAATCCTTTGCGCGCTGCCGGCACATGCGGCAGAACGGTTGCAGCCACCAGCACCATGATTGCGCCACCGGCAATGCCCGACAGCAGCCGCCAGCCGAAGAACCAGCTCACCGACAACGGAAATGCACAGGCAAAAAACGCCGTCGTCACCACCAGCATCATTAGCCGCAGGGCATTTTTATTGCCGAGTTGGCGCGCCGTCGGCCGACCGAGCAGCGCGCCGATCAGGTAGCCGACCAGATTGGCCGCGCCGAGGTAGACCACATCATTGGCGCTGAACCAGCGCGCTTCAATCAGCGAAGGGATCAATGGGGTGTAAGCGAAGCGCGCCAGGCCAATGCTGACCAGGCTGGCACAGAGCCCGGCGAAGATCGGCATCCAGATGCCGGAGGAGGTTGAAGTACGCATGACAGCGATCTCAAGAAAGGTTTATGCAATTGAGCATATCCGCTATTGTCGCTGCATCAGTGCAGCGATTAAGCGGCGCACTGATGCATTTTTGCATTGCAGGGGAAATCATGAATTGGGATGACGCACGAGTGTTTCTGGCGGTTTGCCGTGAGTCGAGGCTGCGCGGCGCGGCGCGGGTGCTGGGTGTGGATCAGGCGACCGTGGGGCGGCGTATCACGGCGCTGGAAAAGACCCTGAGTGCAACGCTGTTCCTGCGCACTTCCGACGGTTACGCATTGACTGCGGTCGGCGAAGCGGCGCTCAAGAGTGTGGAGAAAATGGAGCAGTCGGCGCTGGATCTGCAGCGGCAGATCGAGGGCCTGGACGATCGCCTGACCGGCACCGTGCGAGTCAGCACCACCGATTCGCTGGCCATCGATTTCCTGATTCCGGCCATGGCGCGCTTGCATGCCCAACATCCGGACGTGCGTGTGCAACTGGATGCGTCCACACAGATTCTCAGCCTGGCCAAGCGCGAAGCCGATATCGCCGTGCGCAATACCCGACCGGACAACCCCGACCTGATCGCCCGACGCATCGCCCGCTGGCCGGTGGGCCTGTTCGCTTCGCAGGCTTACATTGACGCCAATGGCTCACCGCAGCCAGACACGGCGTTCGAAGGTCATGATCTGGTGGTCTATCAACCGTATCTGCAAAGCAAGAAAGACCTGACGCTGGTCTCCGAACCGTTGAGTCGCGGGCGAATTGTCGCCAGCCTGAGCTCCAGTCTGCTGGTGCGCCGCTCGATTGCGGCGGGTCTGGGTGTAGGAGAAATCCCGGTATACATGGGCGAACGCGATGGCCTGATCAGGTTGTGGCCACAACGCACGCGACCGCTGCCGTACGACGTGTGGCTGGTGACTCATGCGGATTTGCGCCACACGGCGCGGGTGAGGGCGGTAATCGAGCAGATCGTCGAAGCGTTTGCGCCGGAAAATCAATGACCTCAAGGCTGCTTTGAGGAGGCTACGTGGGCTGACGAAAACGCCTACAAACCAGGCCGAATCGGCCGGCTTGTGAGCATCGGCTAACAGCTCTATCGTTTCCACAGTCCGGTGAGAGTCACAGGGCTCGCACTGAAACGATCGACCACGGAAGGTCTCGGTAACCGCCAAAGGTGACGAAGTGAAAGCCAGGGAATTGAGGCAATATTCAGACAGTGATCCATTCAACGACAGCCGGAACACGCACACCATGAGCAGCATAAGCCGCGAAGAATTCGATGCCAGGATCGAGACCATAGAAGCAAGGATGGATGCGCGGATGGAAGGCGTATCGATGCGTATTGATGCATTCCTGGCGGCTCAGGCCGAGCGGGACAAGGCAGACTCCCGGATTCGGTCAGAGATGGACAGGGCGCAGTCGGAGCGAGACAGAGCCCAGTCAGAACGAGATAAACGCTTCGAATTAATGTCTTCAGCAATCCAGAACATTGCACAGGAATCGAAAGAAGCCATCAGGCAAGCGAGCACGACGAAAGCCAATGTCTGGGCAGCGGCCGCCGTGCAGTTGGTGGGGCTGGTCGCCATCGTCGTCGGTGCCTGTTATGCCAATCAGGCCAACACCTATGCAGCGGTCCAGACGACGTTGGCGGCGATTCAGGCGGGCAAGGAGTTCACCGTGCCCATACCGCCGATGCTGCCGTGGAGCAAATCACCCGAATAAGAAACGACCTTCATCGGAAGGCCGTTCTCATGAGGTGCAGAAGCCTTGCGTCATGGCATCTGCGGCAATTCCTGCGGACGCAAGTCAAACACCAGCACCTCGGCATCGACACCGTTGCTCAGGGTCAGCAACTGTTCTTCGCGAACCCGCACTCCATCACCTTCCTGCAATGGCTGGCCATTGAGTTCAACACTGCCGCGTGCCACATGCACATAAGCGTAGCGGTCGGCCGGCAGTTTCAGTGTGGCGCTTTCTTCGCCGTCGAACAGCCCGGCGTATACTCGGGCGTCCTGGCGCACTTTCAGCGAGCCCTCCTTGCCGTCTGGCGAGATGATCAATTGCAGGCGACCGCGTTTTTTCTGTGCGGTGAAATGCTCCTGCTGATAGCGCGGTTTGGCGCCGCTGACTTCCGGCACGATCCAGATCTGCAGGAAATGCACAGGCCTGGTGGCCGAATGGTTGAACTCGCTGTGCGCCACGCCGCTGCCGGCGCTCATCAGTTGCACGTCGCCCGGGCGGATGACCGAGCCGGTACCCAGCGTGTCCTTGTGTTCCAGTGCACCTTCCAGCACGTAGGAAAAAATTTCCATGTCGCGGTGCGGGTGCTGGCCGAAACCTTTGCCGGCAGCAACGCGGTCATCATTGATCACCAGCAGGTCGGAGAAACCCTGTTCACGAGGGTTGCGATAGCTGGCGAAAGAAAAGGTGTGAAACGACTTCAACCAGCCATGATTGGCGAGGCCACGATCGGAGGCTTTGCGAAGAGTCAGCATGATTAAAATCTCCTGGCGGGACGTGAATTCGTCCGAGTGAGGAGAAGGTTACTGTTAACCGTGCAATCCAATAAGTAGATGAAAATTGAAAGACTGTCTCGGTGAGGTTGACAGTTATGCGAGGCCGCTCACACAATTTTTCGCGCCTGAAATGCCTCGCTTGGTCATAATGTCCGGCCTGTCTCATGTTCTCGATTGAAGTGACGTGCTCCCATGAAAACCGTGGCAATGGTGCTGTTTCCCGACTTTCTCCTGCTCGACATGGCCGGGCCGCTCGAGGTTTTTGCGGTTGCCAACCGCTACCTCAAGCCCGACGCGCACTATCAATTGGTCACCTTGGGAACCGAGCCCGGCGCGCTGCGGGCGTCCAACGGGGTGATGGTCCAGGCTGATCGGACAATCGACGAAGACACCGAGCGCTATGACCTGTTGCTTGTACCCGGCGGCCCCGGCGCCTACAACCAGCAGTTTCCCGCCTTGTTCGCCTGGCTCAAAGGCGCCGTGCAGCGGGCCGAGTATTACGGTTCGATTTGCACCGGTGCGTTTGTATTGGGGCATGCCGGTCTGCTTGACGGCTATCAGGTGACCACTCACTGGAATTACACCGAGCGGCTGATCCGGGCGTTTCCCAAGGCGGACGTCGCCACCGATCAGATCTATATCGAAGATCGCAACCTGATCACCTCTGGCGGTGTGACCGCAGGCATTGATATGGCATTGGCCGTGGTGGCCCGTGATCATGGCAAGAAGCTTGCGCAGGATGTCGCCAAAGTCCTGCTGGTGGTGATGAAGCGCCAGGGCGGCCAGGCGCAATTCAGCCCGTTGATGGCGGCCGTGGCTCCGCAGGAAACCCCGATTACCCGCGCGCAGAGCTACGTGCTCGAGCACCTCGACGAAGCATTCACGGTCGAGCGCATGGCGGCTATTGCCAATATGAGTGCGCGGCATTTCGCCCGGGTGTTCGCCCGGGAAATCAACATGACGCCGATGGAGTTTCTGCAAAGCGCCCGCGTCGACTGCGCACGAAATCTGTTGGAAACCAGCGAGTTGCCGCTCAAGACTGTCGCCTATAAAAGCGGCTTCGGCAGCGTCCGGCACATGCGTTCGCTGTTCGCCGAAAAGCTCGGTCTGACCCCGGCGCAGTACCGCGAGCAGTTCAGCTAGAGCGTTTCTGTCCGTCTGGCGCCTCGGTATGTCCGTATTGTGCCCCGTGTCGCCGTTGTCGCGTCATCGAACGCTGCCAAGATGGTTGGCATGAACAGCCTCGATGATTTCACCCCGGCGTCAGTGCTGCGTTTCGGCCCTTACACCTTTCATGTGCGACAACGACTGGTCCTCAACGGGGATCAGCCTGTGCGCGTGGGCAGTCGTGCGCTGGATATTTTGCAGGTGTTGGTCGAGCGCGCCGGTCGGGTGGTCACCAAGGCGCAATTGATCGCCCAGGTGTGGCCGACGTCGGTGGTCGAGGAAATCAACTTGCGAGTGCACATCGCGGCACTGCGCCGCGCACTGGGCGACGGTGGCAACGGTCAGCGTTACATCGTTAACGTGCCGCAATGCGGCTACAGTTTCATTGCCCCGGTGCATCGCGACAGTGCAGCGCCGCAGACACCTGCCAATGCGCCACCACCGCACAACTTGCCCGCGCGCCTGACCCCGGTGATCGGCCGCGATGCGCTGGTGGGCAGTCTGATGCGACACCTGCCAGCGTGTCGCCTGCTGACCATCACCGGCCCGGCCGGCGTGGGTAAGTCCACCGTGGCCCTGCGGGTAGCGGAACTCTTGGTGCAGTATTTTCGCCATGGCGTCTGGCACGTCGATCTCGCGCAGATCAGCGACGACACTTCATTGCTGGAGCATTGTCTGGACCGGCTCGGCAGCGATCTGGCCGCGCTGTGCGAACGTCATGCCTTGCTGGTGCTCGACAACGCCGAGCATCAGCACGCGGCCTGCAAGGCACTGGTCGACACCCTGTCAGGCGCGGCGCCACGCGTGGCCATTCTGGTTACCAGCCGCGAGCCCTTGCAGGTCGGCGGTGAAGTCCTCAAGCAACTGCCATCCTTGAGCCTGCCAAAGCCTGTGGCGGTCGATGATGTCGCCGAGGCCATGGGCTGCGCGGCGGTGCAGTTGTTCGTCAGTCGCGCACGGGCGCGCCAGCATGATTTCCAGCTGCGCACTCAGGATGTGCAGCCGCTGCGCGAAATTTGCCGACAACTCGACGGCTTGCCGCTGGCCATCGAACTGGCGGCAGCGCAGATCGATGCGCTGGGTCTGGTCGGGTTGCACACGCACGTGGCCAACGGGCTGCAAGTGCTCAGCCTGGGTCGGCGCACCGCCGTGCCTCGCCACCAGTCGATGCAGGCTGCGCTGGACTGCAGCTATCAGCGCTTGAGTGAACCGGAGCAGCGCGTATTGCAGCGCTTATCGGTATTCATAATGCCTTTCACGCTTGAGGCGGCGCTGGCGGTGGTCAGTTGCACGCAACTGGCCTCGTCGCGCCTCGCCGCGATCATCACATCCTTGGTGTGCAAATCGCTGCTGAGGGAGGAGAGTAGCGGCAGCGCTTGCCGCTACCGCATGCTCAACACCACTCGACGTTATGCGCGCGAGCAGCTTGAACGCAGCGGGGAAGGGGGCGAGCTTGAGCGTCGGTATGCGCGCCACATTAATCAGTTACGCCGCGTCTCAGGCGTGCATGCCCTCACTTAAGGCCTCGATAAGCCCGCGCGCTTTGCGCAAGTCCGGGGTCGCATGGCCTTCATTGAACCGCTCAAAGACAGGACGCAGCAGATTCAGTGCTTGATGACCGCGCGACTGGCTTTGCCAGAGTTGCGCCAGTGATGTGGCGCTGCGCAGTTCCCATGCAAGTGCGCCTTGGGTGCGGGCGGTGGTCAGGGCTTGTTGCAAGAGGTGTTCGGCTTGCTTGATATTGGCGTTGTCTGACAGGACGCCATCGCTGGCAGGCCAGCTCCCACAGGGATCATTGGCGTATCCAGAATCTTCCAACGCCTGCGCCCGCAAAATCTCTGCCGTGCTCCATCCTGCCTCGCCGGTCAGTGCCCGTTGCAGCAACGCATCGTCGACGAAACGCGGATCCAGCGTGACCATGATTTCACCGATCAACCCGCCGCTTTCCGTCGGCGCCAGGTCGCAGGCCTCTGCATCGATGACCTGCGCGTAGTGCCGACCCCAATGGTTGAACAGCAGCACCGAATGCTTCTGCGATTGCTCCAGCAGCAGGCGCAACAGCATCCGGGCGTTTTGTTGATCGCCGTTGTAATGGGCGATCGGGCAGGTGGCCAACGCCAGGGTGTAACAGATCGAGGTGCCGTGGTCGATCTGCACGGCGATGTCCAGCGCCTGTCGCGCCGCGCGCCACGCCTGCTCGGGCAGACCCTGCATCCACAAGACGCGAGCCAGCACGGTCAACGAGGCCACGCTCTGATCGTATTGCACGCCAAAGCCGTGGGTGAAGCGATTGACGTTGCCGCTGTGCGCCATGCGCTGCAGGACCTGCTCGGCATGGATGCGCGCCTGCGGCTGGTCGCCGGCATAATGCAGCGCCAGCACGCGCAAACGGTGGATGCTCAGTGACAGCAACGGGTCGCCATGCAGGCCGAGGCGGTCGAACTGCTCGCTCTGCGCCAGCGCGAGGCGGTAATGCCCGCAACTGAGATTGACCGCCATGTGCCCGGATACCGCACGCAATTGGCTGGCAACATCGTTGTTCGCCTGCGCCAGTTGTTGTGCCTGGGCAAAGGCGTCGATGGTTTCAGCGGTGCCGCCCCAAGTGTGGTAACAGGCACTGCCCAGCGCCAGTTTCAAAGTGATCTTCAGACGCGGGCAAGGCTCGTCGCGTTCATCGAACAGGCTCAGCGCCCGACGCACATGACCGCCGTATTCCTTGAGCAGCGAGAGTTCTTGCCACAACGGCGCCGAGGCCGCCGCCAGACGAATCCCCAAACCCCCGGAGCCGACCCCGTGCAGGCTCCACTCCAGCGCCGCGCGCAAATCTTCGAGCCCACGGGCATAGCGTTCGATCCACAGTGCCGTCGGGGTGTGCTCCCACTCGCTTTTCGCTTGCTGCATCAGCGCCAGGCAGCGTTCGGCATGGCGGTCACGAGTGTCATCGAATTCGGCGGCCTGCTCGAGTTTCTCCAGTGCATAACGGCGGGTCGTGTCGAGCAGGCGATAGAACACCTGTTCATCGCCGACCTCGACGCTGAGCAAGGATTTGGCGACCAATTGAGTGATCGAGACGAACACCACACTGGGATCGATCTGTTCACCGACGATCACGGCTGCGGCCGACTCCAGCGTGAAGCCGCCACGAAACACCGCCAGACGGCGCAGGCAGGTCTGCTCGCACCGCTCCAGCAGGTTGAAGCTCCAGTCCAGCGTGGCGCGTAGCGTCAGGTGCCGTTCATGACTGCTTTGCCGGCCTTTGTTCAATGGTGGCAGGCGACCCTGCAACTGCCCGAGCAGGCCGTCGAGGCCAAGCTCGGTAACCTGCGCGGCCGCCAGCTCCAGCGCCAGTGGCATCCCGTCCAGTCGGTGGCAGATCTCGATCACTTGCGGCAGTTGGCTGTCGCTCAGTTCAAAACTTTCCTGGGCGCCGGTGGCTCGTTCGATGAACAGTTGCAGTGCCGAGAATTCGAGTACCTGTTCGCGACTGAGCATCGTACTCATCGACGGGTAAGCGAGGGCGTCCAGGCGCTGGACGCATTCACCTTCGGCCCGCAGGCTTTCGCGGCTGGTGGCGAGAATGTGCACTTTGGGGGCGCCGCGCAGAATGCTTTCGCTGAGGGTCGCGACGGCGTCGATCAGGTGTTCACAGTTGTCGAGCAGCAACAGCATCTGCCGTGGTTGCAGCGCGTTGACCAGCGCGGTCAGCGAATCACCTTCGGGCAGCACCAGATCAAGCAGGGTAGCCAGGTGCGCGCCGATCAGCGCGGGGTCATTGAGTGGCGCCAGATCCACCAGGCGAATACCGTCGCGGTAAAAGCCGATCAACTGCTCGGCGACCCGCAGCGCGACGGTGGTCTTGCCGATCCCGCCAGGGCCGACCAGAGTGATGCAGCGGCGGCGCGGCAGCTCGCTCATCAGGCTGTCGACGAGTGGCTGGCGACCGATCATGCGCGTGCGCCGCAAGGGCAGATTGTGGCGACCGCCGGCATCGTCCAAAGGACGCTCCTCCATGGAATGCAGCAGGAGCGGCGCGACAAAACTGTAGCCTCGTTGCGCCACCGTGACGATGTAGCGCTGGCCGGCCTGACCGTCACCGAGCGCCTTGCGCAATGCCGCCATGTGCACGCGCAAATTGATTTCTTCGACCACACTGTCCGGCCAGACCCCGGCCATCAGTTCCTGCTTGCTCACCACTTCGCCGGCCTGCGCCAGCAGAATCAGCAGAATGTCCATCGCCCGTCGGCCCAGACGCAACGGTTGCTCGCCTTCGAATACGCGGCGTTGTCCGGGATGAATCCGATAGGGGCCAAAACCGATGGCCTGATTCGGGGAAAGACTCAACAGCTCACTCCTGCGGCGCTGCGGCGGACGGTACCGAACAGTCGCGCACGCAGGCGCGAGCTCTGTGGTTCGGGTGTCTGGGCATGATCCTCAGGTTTACGCATCGGTGCAACGGCCGTCTCGATCAGAACATGCCGGGCTGCGAACGCGGCGACCGCGGCTCGCGCATGATCTGGCAGCGCCAGGCGAACGGGTTGATCCCTTCGCTACGGGTGAACATGTGACAGAAATGCGCCTGATCGCAGAAGCCGCATTCCAGGCTTATGTGCGTCAGGCTAAGGTCGGTGTGCTGGATCAGCAACTTGGCGCGGGCAATGCGCTGGGTGCGTATCCAGTCCTGCGGCGAAAGCCCGGTGCTGCACTTGAAGGCGCGGGAAAAATGGCTGCGCGACAGTGAGCAGGCGCGGGCCAGTTCGGCCACTTCCAGGCTGTCACCGAGGCGTTCGAGGATCAGTTGTTTGACCAGCCGCTCGCGTTGCGGACTGAGCCCGCCGATAGCGGGTGTATCCGGTTGGCGGGCAGGGGCGAGGGCGACGGTGGGTTGCAATTGAGCCATGGCCAAGGTCCGTGTCGATGGGGAATGCACGAAAGGCGCATCCCGTCAGGTCAAAAAACAACGCTGTGCGAGTGACGGCATTGTTCAGCGCGGGCTTCGAGCTGACGAGTTAATCGTTGTTAATTGCCGCGCATCGACCGGAACTCAGCACATTCTTGCAAGTCTGCGCCGGGCGTTTTGCGCCACGATCCGGGGCAAGCGTGGCGAACCGACAGGGCCGCCGCAGTCGGTCAGGTTCAGGAGAATTCGATGAAAAGCATGTTCAAAGCCGCGACAACCATGACGCTCGCACTGGCGATGTCCTGCGCGATGGCGCAAGCGCCACAAGTGGGCACCCAGGCGCCGGGTTATTTCCGTCTGGCGGTGGGCGACTACGAAGTCACGGCGTTGTTCGACGGCTACAACGACTTGTCGCCCAAGCTGTTGCAAGGCATGAGTCAGAGCCAGATTCGTGCGCTGCTCGCGCGCCGTTCGATTGAAACGCCGGGCGTGCAGACCGCGTTCAACGCCTTTCTGGTCAATACCGGCAAACAATTGATTCTGGTCGACAGCGGTGCCGGCCAGTGCATCGGCGCCACCGCCGGCCAGTTGCTGAGCAATATGCAGGCGGCCGGCTACAAGCCGGAGCAGGTCGATACGGTCCTGCTGACGCACCTGCATCTGGATCATGTCTGCGGTCTGGTCGATGGACAGAAGAAGGCACTGTTCAACAACGCCACGGTGTACGCGGCCAAGGCCGAAGCCGATTACTGGCTCGACCCGGCCGCACTGGCCAAGGCCCCGGCTGGCGCCAAAGAATTCTTCGACATCGCTCAGCAATCCACTGCCGCTTACGTCGCTGCCGGGCGTTTCAAGACCTTCAGCGCAGGCGAGTCGCCGCTGCCGGGCGTGGTCGAAGCGACCCTCGAAGCCGGGCATACGCCGGGCAGCACCACCTATCGTTTTACCTCGCAGAAGCAGAGCATCGTGTTCATGGGCGATCTGGTGCATAACCTCGCAGTGCAATTCCTGCACCCGGAAGTGTCGATCGGCTTCGACGTCAACGGCCAGCAGGCGATCAATAGCCGGCAGGCCGTGTTCAGCGCGGCGGCGGTGAGCAAGACATGGGTCACCGCCGCGCACCTGCCGTTCCCGGGGATCGGCCACATCGCCGCCGAAGGCAAACATTTCCAGTGGGTGCCGGTGGAGTACGGCCCGTACAAACGCGCGGCCAAAGTGCCGTTGATCGAGTAAAGTGCCTGGCGCCGATTCGCGTGAGCGACTGACATTGATAAGGACGACCTGCCCATGAACCGAAATGATCTGCGTCGCGTCGACATGAACCTGCTGGTGATTTTCGAAGCGCTGATGTTCGAGAAGAACCTGACCCGCGTCGCCGAAAAACTGTTCATGGGCCAGCCTGCAGTCAGTGCGGCGCTGGGGCGCTTGCGCGACCTGTTTGACGATCCATTGCTGCTGCGCAACGGTCGCGGGATGGAGCCGACCGCGCGGGCTTTGGCGATTCTCAAGGAACTGCAACCGGCGATGGATGTGATTTCCGGGGCGGTCAGCCGGGCCAAGGAGTTCGAGCCGGCGAGCAGTTGCGACGTGTTTCGCATCGGCCTGTCGGACGACGCCGAGTTCGGCCTGTTTCCGCCGCTGTTGCGCCAGCTGCAGCAGGAAGCGCCGGGGATTGTCGTGGTCGTGCGCCGCGCCAACTACCTGCTGATGCCAGCGCTGCTGGCCTCGGGGGAAATCTCGGTGGGTGTCAGCTACACCACGGATCTGCCGGCCAATGCCAAGCGCAAGAAGCTGCGGGATATTCCCTGCAAGGTGCTGCGCGGCGATGACCGTCCGGGGCCGCTGACGCTCGACGAATATTGCGCGCGTCCGCATGCGATGGTGTCATTCTCGGGTGACCTGAGCGGCAATATCGATCTGGATCTGGCGAAGATTGGCCGCTGTCGCCGGGTGGTTCTCGGTGTGCCGCAGTTTAGTGGCCTGCGCGCTTTGCTCGCGGGCACCGAGATGATTGCCACCGTGCCGGATTATGCTGCCTGCGCCTTGGTTGAGGGTTGTGCGTTGCGTGCTGAAGATCCGCCGTTTCCGATCGATGCGGCGCAGTTGTCGATGGCCTGGAGCGGGGTGCATGACAATGACCCGGCGGAGAAGTGGCTCAGGTCACGGATCAGTCAGTTCATGGCGGCGCCGCTTAGCTGAGTTTTCGCGTTTCTGGATGAATGGGGGCATGGGGGCATATCCGTTGCTGCGGGTGCTGCGGCTGGCGGTTTCGCCTGACGGCGACTCACTTTTTTTCAAACGCCAAAAAAAGTAAGCAAAAAACGCTTGCTCCTACGTACGGCCCTCGCAAGCTCGGGTCCCTTCGCTGCGGGATCGATCCGGGCGCAGCGGCTACGGTTTGCTTCGCTGCACCTACTTCCGCTGTGTCTGGCTGCGCCAGACGGTCGCTGCGCTCCCACGCCCGGATCAATCCCTCCACTCAGCCTTCCGATGTCGCCGGTGGATCAAGATCAAAAGCAGGCGAGCTGACACTCGGCCTATTGAGTGGTGAAAAGCGTCGTATGGCTTGGGATTTGCGGTGGATTCGCCCCTCATCGGAACGCCGCCCGTGTAGAGACCGGTACATCCTTTACAAATTAGACCGGGGACATCGTTTACACCTTTACAGGCTTGAAACGCGTTTGGCGCCGCTTTCAAGCCTGCCTAAACAATGGCTGCAAAGGTACAGTTCCCAAGCGTCATCAGCCACTTCCTTCAGCGCAATGTCCTCTCCAATCAGAGCCTCTCCTAGAAAAATCAGCTGTCCTTTCCATTTGATTTCCCCATTTGACCGAACCTTGCGTACTTCAACATCGGAACCGTATTCAAGCGCAGGCAAGTAACCTGGATAAGCGCGTATCGACGGGCTATAGACAGATGCCGGCGGTTTCATGCCCAGCGCGGTGTGCGGTCGGTGGTAATTGAAGTCTTGGATGAAATCCTCAAAAGCCAGCTGCTGGCGCACCAAGTTTTCCGCCGGTGGCACTGCTGCCTTTAGCGTTCGATGCATCCGTTCATGTCGACCATTTTGGTCGGGGCGGCCAGGCGTAATCGTTTCGACATGGATTCCAAGTCTGATGAACCAAACCGATAATTTCGAAAGTCGCGCCAGACCTGTCGACGCGAAAGGAGCGCCGTTGTCAGTGCGGATCACATCCGGCAGCCCATATTCTCGAAAAGCCCACTCAAAGCCTTCCCGCGTTGGCGCTCCGTGCGTACTGGGCAAAGCGCGACAGACGAATAAAAAGCGGCTCATCTGATCGGTAATGGTCAGCGGATAGCACCAATTACCGTCCTGCATTTTGAACTGCCCTTTGTAATCAGCACACCAAGTCTGGTTGGGCGCGTCGACCGGACGCAAGTGTGTTGGAGCACGGGGGCGCGGGGGATACGGCCGTCGCGCCACCACCAAACCAGCTTTCTTCAACCACTCCCCGGCGGTACTCGCCGCCGGCCATTGGATATGCGGGTCGGAATCGCGCAGGCGATCAATGATCTGTTTGGGTCCCCGATCGGGATGTTCGTTTTTCTTGGTTAGCAGCGTGGCAATGATTTCATCGGGAGTTTGATGAGGGCAGTTCAATGGCTTGCGCGATTGCTCTTTCAAACCATCCACGCCCAACGCTGCATACCGTTCCAGCCACTTGTCGATGGTTGGACGGCTGACGCCGTAGCGCCGGCTTAATTGGCTCTTGGTGTAACTACCGCTAAGCCAGTCACTGACTAACTTCACTCGTTGATCCATTGGGGACTCTTGATTCCAGGGCATGGTCAGCACCTCCTGACCATGATTAATACCTGTAAACCATGTCCCCGGTCTCAAACGTAAAGGATGTACCCGGTCTTTACCCCGCCCAGCCCTCTCCCCCTGGAGAGGGAGCTGATCACTGCGTTGGCTTTGGAATCGTGTACGACTCGGTCACGTCGGCACATCTCTCACATCCACCCCGGTCAGTCCCCTCTCCCTCTGGGAGAGGGCTAGGGTGAGGGGCTTTTGATTTTCAAACTGAGCCGTTGGATCAAGGGCAACATCAAAAGCAGGCGAGCTGGCACTCGGCCTTAGGGTGAGCGCGGTTCTTGTACGAGCTTGCCTGCAAGCGATGGCGGCCTGACAAACTACCCGTTCCGCACGGGTATCACAGATTTCCCTGTAGGCCTTCACCTGCTTTTTTTCATCGCTGTCTGCACACCATCCGTGCTCTTGAAACCAACTAAGCACACCCATCCAATTTCTTCCGCCCTTGCCTTGGCATGATTCCCGTCAATGACATTCAAAGGGTAGGGTCATGAATATTTCGAGGGATGAACGGGCGCAAGCCATTGGTTTGCTGTTTCTGCGGGTCAGTGGCGGGTTGTTTCTGTTGTGGGTGCACGGCTTGCCCAAGCTGCTCGACTTCACGGCGCAGTTGCAACTGATCGAAGACCCGTTCCACCTCGGTGCCCACCTCACGCTGAGCCTGGCGATTTTCGCTGAAGTTCTCTGTCCGCTGCTGATCGTCGCCGGTGTTCTGGCGCGGTTGGCCTGCTTGCCTATTCTCTTTGTGCTGGTCGTTGCGCTGCTGGTCGTGCATCCGCAATGGAGTGTGGCTGAAGGGCAGTTCGGCTGGTTGCTGTTGATCCTCTTTACCACTGTGTTCATCGCCGGGCCGGGTCGGCTGGCGATCAATGTTCGTTTGCCCGGAGTACTGCGTTATGTCTGAAGCCCTGAATCAACTCACACCGGGGGCCGATGAGACCGTCACGTTGATCATCAAGCACCGGGTCAAGGCCGGTTTCGAGTCGGCGTATGAAGCCTGGCTGCGCAATATTGTCCGTGTGGCGGGGCAGCGGGAAGGGCATCTGGGCGTCGACGTGGTGCGCGGCAAGCGTGGGCGTCTCGATTTCTATACCTGTGTGCTGCGCTTTAGCAGCACCGAAGCGATGCAAGGCTGGCTGGAATCGTCCGAGCGTCAGGAGCTGGTCGCCGAAGCCGCGCCGATGCTGGCTGACGGCGATCAGACCGAAGTCGCGCCGGTCAATGAATTCTGGTTCTCGCCACTGGCTGACGCCGCTTCGCCACCGCCGCGCTGGAAACAAGCCGTGGTGTCGCTGCTGGTGATTCTGCCGCACACCCTGTTGGTCCCGCTGATCTGGGGGCCGTTGCTGGCGCTGCATCCAATCCTTTCCAACTACGTGGTCGCCACCTTCTTTATCACCCTGACCATCGTCCTGTCGGTGGTGTACGTAGTGATGCCGCCTGTCACTCGTTTGTTCACGCCGTGGCTGGAAGCCAGCCAGGCCCATGAGCACCTCGATTCCCAAGAAACCTCGCCGCGTTGAGCGGGGTTTGCTTCTTTTCACTTTTGCTTGAGGAACTGCGATGAACGCCGATCTGATTCTGTTCAATGGCCAATTTCATACGGTTGACCGCGAAAAACCGCTCGCCAGCGCCGTGGCGATCAAGGAGGGCCGCTTCGTCGCCGTCGGTAACGACGCCGAAGCCATGGCCCTCAAGGGCAGCGCCACGCAAGTGGTCGACATGAAGGGCCGCTGCGTCATTCCCGGCCTCAACGACTCGCACCTGCACCTGATCCGTGGCGGTTTGAACTACAACCTCGAACTGCGTTGGGAAGGCGTGCCGTCGCTCGCCGACGCGCTGCGCATGCTCAAGGACCAGGCGGACCGCACGCCGACCCCGCAATGGGTGCGTGTGGTCGGTGGCTGGAACGAATTCCAGTTCGCCGAAAAACGCATGCCGACCCTGGAAGAAATCAACCAGGCCGCGCCGGACACCCCGGTGTTCATCCTGCACCTTTACGACCGTGCCTTGCTCAACCGCGCGGCGTTGCGCGTTGCCGGTTACACCCGCGACACACCGAACCCGCCGGGTGGCGAGATCGTGCGCGACAGCAACGGCAACCCGACCGGCATGCTGGTTGCGCGGCCGAACGCGATGATTCTCTACTCGACACTGGCCAAGGGGCCGAAGCTGCCGCTGGAATATCAGGTCAACTCGACCCGCCAGTTCATGCGCGAACTCAATCGCCTCGGCCTGACCAGCGCGATCGACGCCGGCGGTGGTTTCCAGAACTACCCGGACGACTATCAGGTGATCGAGCAACTGGCCAAAGAAGACCAGTTGACCGTGCGCATCGCCTACAACCTGTTCACCCAGAAGCCGAAAGAAGAACTGACCGATTTCCAGAACTGGACCGGCAGCGTCAAGTTACACCAGGGCGATGATTTCCTGCGCCACAACGGCGCCGGCGAAATGCTGGTGTTCTCGGCGGCCGACTTCGAGGACTTCCTCGAACCGCGTCCGGACCTGCCGCAGACCATGGAACAGGAACTGGAGCCGGTGGTGCGCCATCTGGTCGAACAGCGCTGGCCGTTCCGTCTGCACGCCACGTACAACGAATCGATCAGCCGCATGCTCGACGTGTTCGAGAAGGTCAATCGCGACATTCCATTCAACGGTCTGCCGTGGTTCTTCGACCACGCCGAAACCATCACCCCGCAGAACATCGAGCGAGTCAAAGCGCTGGGCGGCGGCATTGCGATTCAGGATCGCATGGCGTTCCAGGGCGAATACTTTGTTGATCGCTACGGCAAACAAGCCGCCGAAGCCACGCCGCCGATCAAGCGCATGCTCGCCGAAGGCGTGCCGGTGGGCGCCGGCACCGACGCCACGCGGGTGTCGAGCTACAACCCGTGGACCTCGCTGTACTGGATGGTCAGCGGTCGCACCGTCGGCGGTCTGGCTCTGTACGAAGAAGGTCTGCCACGCAGCACCGCGCTGGAGCTGTTCACCCACGGCAGCGCCTGGTTCTCCTCGGAGCAGGGCAAGAAGGGCCAGATTCGCGTCGGCCAACTGGCGGACCTGGCAGCACTGAGCGCGGACTTTTTCAGCGTTGAAGAAGAAGCGATCAAGTGGATCGAGTCGGTGATGACCGTGGTCGGCGGCAAGATCGTCTACGCCGCCGGCGATTTCGAAGACCTCGGCCCGCGCTCGATTCCGGTGCTGCCGGACTGGTCGCCGGTGGTCAAGGTGCCGGGTCACTGGCGCCCCAACTCGCCGTTGCAGGCGCAGGTTCACCAGTGCAGCGGGCCGTGCGCGGTGCACACCCACAGCCATGAAAAGGCGCGGATGTCGAACGCGCCGGTCAGCGACTTCGCCGGTTTCTGGGGCGCGTTCGGCTGTTCCTGCTTCGCCTTCTGATTTCGAAAAAAGCGCCGGTCATCCCGGCCGGCGCTTCACGCAACAACCATCCATCCAGGAGTTTTGCCATGAGCGTTCCTTACAAGCGTCTGAACAAAGATGATGCCGTCGTGCTGCTGGTCGATCACCAGACCGGTCTGATCTCGCTGGTACAGGATTTCACCCCGAACGAGTTCAAGAACAACGTGCTGGCACTGGGCGACATCGCCAAGTTCTTCAAACTGCCAACCATCCTCACCACCAGCTTCGATGCCGGTCCCAACGGCCCGATCGTGCCTGAGCTGCGCGAGCAGTTCCCGGACGCACCGTTCATCCAGCGTCCAGGCCAGATCAATGCCTGGGACAACGAAGACTTCGTCAAGGCGATCAAGGCCACTGGCCGCAAGCAACTGATCATCGCTGGCGTAGTGACCGACGTCTGCGTGGCGTTCCCGACGCTGTCGGCTATCGCTGAGGGTTTCGAGGTGTTCGTGGTGACCGACTCGTCCGGCACTTTCAACACCACTGTGCAACAAGCGGCGTGGGCGCGGATGTCGGCCGCTGGTGCACACCTGCTGAACTGGTTCTCGGTGGCGTGCGAGTTGCAGGGTGACTGGCGCAACGATATGGAAGGTTTGGCGCACCTGCTGTCGGAGCGTCTGCCTAACTATCGCAACCTGATCAACAGCTATACCAAGTTTACTGCTCAGTAATTGGTTGAAGGTCAAAAGCCCCTCACCCTAACCCTCTCCCGGAGGGAGAGGGGACTGACCGTGGTGTTCGAGCGGGGTACGCCCGCCTGAGATACCGAGTCGATCTGCGGTTTTGAAAGGCTTGAAGATCAACGCGGCATAATCACGTCGATCTCCGGTCTTGAAAGGCTTGAAGATCTGCTCCCTTTCCCCCTCGCCCCCTTGGGGGAGAGGGCTGGGGTGAGGGGGGAAGCTTTTGATCTTGATCTTGATCTTCAGCGCTTCTGCAACCAGCCCAAAAACCCTCCTTTCTTCACCGCCACCGGTTTGGCCATCAACGCGAGGCGACTGTTCTGCTGACGCACCGCCTGCAACTTGTTCAACGCCCGACCCACCTCACTGCGTTTGACCATGCACTCACGGGTCAACTGCTTGTCGAGTCGATAAACGATGCTCGACGTCAGCGCCGTGAACGTCGCCTGCGACGGCGTGTCGGCGAGGATGCTCTGTTCCCCCATCACCTCACTCGGACCCATACGCCCGGCTTCGATTTTGTTGTCGCCGTCCGGCACGGTCGCGCTGACCACACCGGTGGCAATGACGAACAGGCTGTCCGGCACTTCATCGAGATCCAGCACCACCTGACCCGCCGTGTATTGCTGGGCGACCATCGACTCAGCGAGGCGATCACGTTCCTCACTGCTCAGCGAACGGAAGATCTTCACCTCATCGAGCAACGCGCGGGCGCGGCTCGAGGGTTCGATCACGCCATCGGGATGACGCGAAATGCCCGCGGCTTCGAGATGGCGGTGGGCGAGGTCGAACAGTTGATTGCGCACTTCGCTTTTCTTGCCCAACTCGGCGATGAAACCGCTGGCGACGTACTCCGACATGGTTTCGCCGGCCTCCTTCAGCACGGCTTTTGGTGCCGGGCTGAGCAACAGCGAACTGCTGCCTTGCAGCGTGCGATCCAGCGCATCGAGCACCCGGCGTGGGCGGATATGGTTAGGCACTTTGATGCTGATCGACACGCCATGCATGTTATTCGGGCGGCTGAGGTTGACGATCTTCGCCTTGGCCGCCACCGAGTTCGGCACCACCGCCATGGTCCCGGCACTGGTCAGCAGATGGGTGGCGCGCCAGTCGATGTCGAACACCTTGCCTTCGACGCCGTCGATCATCACGAAATCGTCCACCTGATACGGCTTGGTGGTGTTCAGCACGATCCCGGAAAATACATCGGCCAGGGTGCTTTGCAGCGCCAGACCGACAACGATGGCGACCACGCCCGACGTCGCCAGCAGACCTTTCACCGGCAGCTCCAGCACATAACCGGCGGCGGCGACGATGGCAACGAGAAACACCAGCGCGCCGATCACGTCCTGCAACAGACGGCCGCTGTGGCCGATGCGACGCATCAGGGCCAGGCCGATGACTTCGGTCAGCACCCGCGCGGCGTACAGCCACCAGAGAATGCCCAGCGCCGTCGCGCCCAGTTGCGCCACCGGGTCATCGGCAAATTGCGGCGCCTGCAACGGGCTGACACCGGCGTTGATCACCAGCGCGCTAAAGGCCAGGAACAGCACCAGCCGCACACCGACTTTCGGCGCGCGATGCTTGTAGGGCGCGAAGTGCCACAGCGCGGCGTCGAGCAACAACAGCACGGCGCTCCAGGAGAGCAGGTGAGCGAGAAGGAAAGTCATGGGCGTTACTCACACAAAAAGCCCGGCGCTTTTGGGGCGCCGGGCCTGGGCTCAGTTGAGGTGGGTTTTCAGCTCGGCGGCGGCTTGCCGTACCGCCGCTTGCACTTCGGGGATCTGGCTCAGCGGATTGAGCAGGCCGAAGTCATGAATCATCCCGTCGTAGCGCACCGAGGTCACCGCGACGCCGGCCGCATCCAGGTGCCGCGCATAGCCTTCGCCTTCATCACGCAGGACGTCGAATTCGGCGGTCTGCACCAGCGCTGCCGGCAAGCCCTTGAGCTGTTCGGCGCTGGCGTTGAGCGGCGAGGCGTGGATCTGCGCACGCTCGGCCGGGTTGGTGGTGTAGTTGTCCCAGAACCACTGCATCATGTCTTTGGTGAGGAAATGCCCCTCGGCAAATTGCTGGTACGAACCGTCGTTAAACTGCGCATTGGTCACCGGCCACATCAGCAACTGGAAGCGCAGCGCCGGGGCTTTTTGTTCCTTGGCCATCAACGCCACCACCGCCGCCATGTTGCCGCCGACACTGTTGCCAGCCACGGCCAGACGCTTGCCGTCGACGCCGATTTCCTTGCCGTGCTCAGCGACCCATTTCGTCGCGGCGTAAGCCTGGTTGATCGCGGTCGGGTACTGCGCTTCCGGCGACGGCGTGTAATCGACGTACACCGCAACCGCGCCGGAACCCACCACCAGATCACGAATCAAGCGCTGGTGCGTCGGGAAGTCGCCGAGCACCCAGCCGCCACCGTGGAAGAACATGAACACCGGCAACTCGCCTTTGACCTTGGCCGGACGCACCACTTTCAGGTTGATCGTCTGGCCATCGACCTTGATTGCCTTGTCGCTGACTTCAATTCCCGACAGATCCACTTTCACCGACGCCTGGGCCCCGGTCAGCACCGCACGGGCGTCCTTCGGGCTCAGCTGTTCCAGCGGTTTGCCGCCGCCAGCGGCGAGGGCATCGAGGAAGGCCTGGGTGTTGTGTTCGACGCCGGTATTTTCAGCGGCGAACGCATTGCCGATGGACAGGGCGAGGAGGGATGCCGCGAGGGTTTTCTTGACGATGCTCATGGGTGGAAATCCTTTTGAATGATTTTGATTTTTTTGCCTGAGTTGCGGGCTGCTGTGGCGCTGGGTTTCTGGCCTCAGCAACACCGTGAGCACAGATTAATGGGCTGCTGAAAAGTGAAAAAGCGGCTATAAAGCGTTTAACTGTCCACCAGAGAGTGACAATGAACCCGTTCGAAGACATGCGTATTTTTTGCCAGGTCATGGACTCCGGCAGCTTCACCTCAGCGGCCGATCAATTGGGCCTGTCCAAGCAGTTCGTCAGCCGTCGCTTGATGCAACTGGAAGAGCGGCTGGGCGTGCGCTTATTGAACCGCTCGACCCGGCGCCTCGATGTCACGCCGCTGGGGCAGAGTTATTACGAAGCAGCGTTGCGCTTGCTGGGCGAGGTCGAGCAAGTCGAGCAAGGCATCGCCGGGGAGACGGCGGAGCCACGCGGGACGATCCGCCTGAGCGCGCCGCTGTCGTTTGCCGTGGCGCATCTGGGTTGCCTGCTGCCGATGTTTCTGCAGCGCTATCGCGAAGTGACGGTGGAAGTGGACCTGAGCGATCGCCCGGTGGACTTGCTGGGTGAGGGTTACGACCTGGCACTGCGCATTGGCACGCTGGAAGATTCGACGTTGATCGCCCGGCGCATCGCGTCCATCGAACGGGTGTATTGCGCCAGTCCCGCGTACCTTGCAGAACGCGGCACGCCGCTCAAGCCTGAAGACCTGCACGGCCATGATTGCTTGCCGTATGGTCACGGGCGCTCGGTGCAATGGCGGTTCAACGAAGGGCAGGGCAAACCGGTATTGATTAACGTCGCCGGGCGCATGCGCGTGAATAATGGTGAATTGCTGCGCGATGCAGCAGTGCAGGGGATGGGCATTACTTATCTGCCGACATTCATCGTCGGCGCGGCATTGAAGGATGGGCGACTGGTGCCGGTGCTGGACGATCTGCGCCCCGAGCCACTGACGTTGTCGGCGGTGTATCCGCAGCATCGCCAGGCTTCAAGGCCGGTGCAGGCGCTGGTGGAGTTTTTACGTGAGCGGTTGAACCAGAGCCATGTGAATCTTTGATCTGGAAAGAAAGCTTTTCTGCCCCTTGACGTTCCGTCGGGCTTAATAGCAGAAGATGGTGTCTTGTGATTAACTTTGATTCAGTTTGTTGCGAGAATAGGCAAGCTCAATCACAGGTCACTATTCTGTTGGCTTATGACTCTCGCTGCCCTCAATCATCAGGAGACACTCACATGGCCGCGACAATGAAAACCCGATCCGTTACTGCCCACGTTCCGGTGCAGTTGGCCGAGAAGGTCGACCTGATGGCCGAGCGTCTTGAACGCTCGCGCAACTGGATCGTGAAACAAGCCCTGAGCGCCTGGATTGATCAAGAAGAAGAACGCAGCCGTTTGACGCGCGAAGCGTTGGCTGATGTGGACGCCGGGCGCGTCATCGATCATCAATCGGTGCAGGCTTGGGCGGACAGCTTGAGTTCTGATGCTCCGCTCAAGGCACCACTTTAATATGGAGTTGAAGTGGACGAGCAAAGGACTTTCCGATTTGACCAGGCTTTACGAGTTCTTGGCAGCAGTCAATCAACCTGCCGCTGCACGTACTGTGCAACAGCTGACTGCTGCTCCTGCAATGCTATTGGCCAATCCGCGCTTGGGCGAGCGTCTGGAAGAGTTTGAACCGCGAGATGTGCGAAGGATTCTGGTAGGGCACTACGACATGCGCTACGAGATTATCGGTCCGACTATCTACCTGCTGCGCCTTTGGCACACCCGCGAAGAACGATAGCCCGTCGTCAAATCCGCATTTACAACATTGCAACAACCGCCACTCCGGGTCTGTTCTAGACTCATGCCGCTCAATCACGAGCCCTATCCGGAGTGCGCCATGGAAGTGCCCAATCCCAAAACCGCCATCGAGAGCAATCGACAGGCCTGGAATGATTCCGCTGATCATCATCAGAATTCGCCGGACTGGCAGGCATTGCTTAACGAGGTCGCGCAGGCGGATTTTTCCTGTCTCGACGACACCCTGAGCGGCTTGCTGGACGTCAACGGCAGGGACGTGATTCAACTGG
Organism: Pseudomonas sp. R1-1; assembly: GCF_051132135.1. Lineage (NCBI taxonomy): Bacteria > Pseudomonadati > Pseudomonadota > Gammaproteobacteria > Pseudomonadales > Pseudomonadaceae > Pseudomonas > Pseudomonas sp. R1-1. Next base: position 3,923,960 of record NZ_CP071663.1, on the reverse strand, counting down.
GCTGCAACAACGGTCGCGAAAGCCTGTCGCTGTTTGCCCTGGGTGCGCGCAGTGTGGTCGGCGTCGATCAGTCGGCAGCGTTTCTCGAACAGGCCCGCGTACTCAATGCTCGCTCACCACACCCTGCCGAGTTTGTCGAAAGCGATATCCATCATTTGCCTGGGTCATTGCATAACCGGTTTGATGTCGCCCTGATCACTATTGGCGTGCTGAACTGGATGCCCGATATTGGCGAGTTTTTCCGTCATGTCGCGCAGGTGCTCAAACCGGGTGGCAAGCTGGTGATCTACGAGACCCATCCGTTTCTGGAAATGGTCGATCCGGCCAGTGAAGATCCTTATCGCCTCGCCAGCTCGTACTTTCGCGCCGAGCCGTTTGTGCAGGAAGAGCCGATTGTCTACGTCGGCACGATTGAACAGCCGGCGGCGAAGTCGTACTGGTTCGTGCATACACTCGGGGCGATTTTCAGCGGGGTGATCGGGGCAGGGTTGAATGTTGCGCACTTCAGGGAATATGCGCATTCGAATCGGGAAGAGGTGTATGACTGCTATATGAACCAGACGGCGCAGATGCCGATGTGTTTTACCTTGGTGGCGAGCAAGGTCTGAGTATCTTTATTGCGACGCCTGGCTTCTTCGCGAGCAGGCTCGCTCCCACAAAGGACAGTCGCAGTGCGCAAAACCAATGTGCGAGCCTGCTCGCGAAGAGATCTATGGTCGCTACAGAACTCAGGAAGCCGAGTGATCGATCACATGCCCCGGTTGTGCGCAGAGGTCCATGCCGAGGGCATGAATCACTTTCAGAACCGTATCGAAGCGGGGTTTTGCACCCGGCGCGAACGCCTTGTACAGACTCTCGCGGCCCATGCCTGAACTTTTGGCTATCTGCGTCATTCCACGGGCCTTGAGCACATGGCCGATCGCGCGAAGGAACTCTTCGTTATCTCCGTCAGCGAGTACCTGAGACAGGTATTCGCTGATGGCTTCGTCGCTGTCCAGCAGTGATGCCATGTCGAAATTGGTTAAAGCCTGACTCATGGTCATACCTCTTTATCATCACTGCGCCGTTGCATGTTTGCTTGACTGTATCGAGTTCGATACGGATAAGCAGTCAGTCAGGTCTTTACTGCAGGTTGGAGAATTCGTCGGTGAATGTAGGCAAGGAAGCTATGGCTTGTGGGAGCAGCGGGTATGGCTACCGGCCTCATCACCAGCGGGCCTGATGGCCGAGCCATCGTTGTGGATGTATTCGGTTGCACTGTGGGAGCCAGCCTGGTGGCGATGGCTTTCTTTCAGGTGCTGAGTTTTTTGGTTTTGGGTACATATCCGTTGCTTCGGGTGCTGCGGCTGGCGGTTTCGCCTGACGGCGACTCACTTTTTTTCAAACGCCCGGAGTGCCGGCCCAGAAAAAAAATAAGCAAAAAACGCTTGCTCCTACGTTCGGCCCTCGCAGGCTCGGGTCCCTTCGCTGCGGGATCGATCCGGGCGCAGCGGCTACGGTTTGCTTCGCTGCACCTACTTCCGCTGTGTCTGGCTGCGCCAGACGGTCGCTGCGCTCCCACGCCCGGATCAATCCCTCCGCTCAGCCTTCCGACGTCGCCGGTGGATCAAGATCAAAAGCAGGCGAGCTGACACTCGGCCTATTGAGTGGTGAGAAGCGGGTGGTTGGCTTTGGATTTGCGGTGTGGCTGCCCCTCACCCCAGCCCTCTCCCCCTGGAGAGGGAGCCGATTTGTGGGCCGTTCAAAACCTGAGTTCGACTCGGTGTTGCGCGTTGGCGCATCTCTTTCATCCACCCCGGTCAGTCCCCTCTCCCTCTGGGAGAGGGCTAGGCGGGCGGCGTTCCGATGAGGGGCTTTTGATTTTCAGGCTGAGTTCAAGCATTGCCTGACCTGCGCCATCGCCAGCAGGCTGGCTGCCACAAGTTGATGTCGTTCCAACTGAACAAATGCAAACAACATGTGGGAGCTTGCCTGCAAGCGATGGCGGCCCAAGGGCCACCGCCGCTTGCGAGGTGAATTACGCCTGCGCCGCCGCGCTCACTACCGGTCTTTCCGGCTTGCGCAGCGCTTCCAGTCTTGACTCGCTGTAGCGCGTTTGGCGGGTGAAGCGCCAGTGCCCGAACAGGTCGTAGACGTGGGTGATCCGCCCTTGTTCCTGATAACCCAGGCGCATGTGCATTTTCAGGGCTTGAATATTGGCGCTGTCGCAGATATCCACGACTTTCTTGAAGCCGCGGGCCGCCATGACTTGCCAGAGTGCGACTTGTGCATCGACGGTCAGGCTACTGCCGAAATAATGCCGGGTAATTTCGGCACCGAACTGGAAGTATTCACCGGGCTGGACCGGGAACGTGCAGCGATAGAAGTGCCGGTCGTAATAGTCGCGTGCGCTGGCCCAGACGAAACCGACGGTGTGATCGTCCTGGTCCAGGTACATGTGTCCCGTATGCCCTTCAGCGGCCAGCTCGGCCATGGTCTGCACGCGGTCGCCAAAGTACTTGCTGAAGGCCTTGGCGTTTTCCTCGGTGATGTCGACCCTGCGCAAACCTTCACAGGGGCGCAGTTTGTTCGGGGCAATCGGCGTGACCAGATCGCGCTCCATCCAGAGCAATTTACGATGAGCGAATATGTAACGTTTCCCCAGCGCGCCAAGGGTGCGGCGCAGGCCTTTTTGTTTGATGCGCAGAAGCAGTTCTTCGATGACGTTCATGATGCTCTCCGAGGCGCTAGCCCAGGTGTGGGGGATGATGTTGCCGGTTGAGTTGCAGATGTATCTGTTGCCGCCGGGTTGCCCGCACGCTGTGCGCGTCTTTTTTGCAAGGCCGGTTTGACGCAGTACCAAAGACGTAGCGCAAGGCCCAGCAGCAAGCCACTGGGGCGCCATGAGTAGAAGCTCCAGCGCCAGTGTTCCAGTTGTCCGGTCATGCGCTCGTGCAGTTGATGGCTGGAGTTCTCCAGGCTGACCCGCGACGCATCGATCCAGTGCCATTGTTCGTCCAGGCCCCAGCGAATCCATTCCTCCAGCAGCACGCGGCCGCTGCCCAGATCGGCATGCTGCGGCAGGAACGCAAGGTTGTAGTCGTAGAGTCGGCCCTGCTCGAGCAGGCCCAGTCGATAGCTGATGCAGCGACCGTCCAGCTCCAGCGTCACGACCCGCACCTGGCCCTGAGCGGCGAGGGCGGTGAACGCGCTGTTTATCCACTGACGACTGTGTTCGGTGGCGAAGATCCCGACACCTTCGTCACCTTTCCAGCTGACCGACTCGACTGCCTGCAATGCCTGTAAAACCGTGGGCATCGACAGCGCATCGGGGGTGATTCGCCGCACTTGAGCGCCGCACGCGGCAATCCGCTTGCGCGCCCGCCGCAGTTTGTAGCGCGGGTCGCCGGAGACTTCCTGATGGTCGGCTTCGCTGATCAGGTGCACCGGCACCCGGCAGCTCAGGCGTCGTTCAGCCGTGGAGCTGCGCACCATCCATTCGGTGAGCGCACTTTCTTCGCCGGCCGGTTCCGACAGTTCATTGAGCTGCAGCAGCGCATGGGGCAGGCGCTGACGGATCAGCCCCAGCGCCTCGCGCATGTCCTCGGCGCCGAGCAACGACAGCATCGCCAGCCGATCGGCCAGCGGATAACCCAGGTGATGCAAGACGCGAAATGGCACGCCAGCGAAGCGTTCGCGGCTGGCCACCAGCGGCAGGCACATGCGTAACTCGTCAGCTTCCCAGCCGAGCAGAATGTGCAGGCGCTGATCCTCGCCCAGCGCCTGTTCCGCCGCACACAACCAGCCAAGGTTATTGAACGGCGTATGGTCGGCTACGTGCAGGCGCAGTGCTTCGTAGGCGTTCGCCGGGAAGTCCGCTGCGCACAGGGACGTGCGCCATTCGAATCGCATCGCCATGGGTTCAGGCCGCCGTTGCTTCGACAGGTGGACGGGAAGGTTTGCGCAGCGCCGCCAGGCGTGAGCCGCTGTAGCGGGTTTCGCGATAGAAGCGCCAGCGGCCGAACAGCGTGTAGATATTCATGATCCGCTGTTGTTCGGTATAGCCCATGCGCAGGTGCAGCTTGAGCGCCGGGATGTTGCTCGAGTCACAGACATCGACCACTTTGCTGCAGCCTTGCACGGCCATGGCCTGCCACAGGCGCACTTGCACATCGACGGACAATGCGGTGCCCCAGTAGGCGCGGGCCATTTCCCCACCAAATTCGAAAAACTCGCCGGGCTTCACCGGGAACCGGCAACCGTAGTAATGCCGATCAAAATAATCGCGCGGCGTACCCCAGATAAACGCCACGGCATCGCCGTGCTCGTCGACATGCATATGCCCGGTGTGACCTTCATCGGCCAGCTCGGCCATGACCCCGACCCGGTCGCCGAAGTAACGGGTGAAGGCGCTGGCGTTGTCTGCGGTGATGTTCATTACGCGCAGCGGCGGGTAAGGCTTGAGGCTGTACGGCGGCACCGGACTGACCAGATCGCGCTCCATCCACAGCAATTGCTGATGGGCGAAAATGTACATTCTGCGGATCTTCGTCAAGGTCGCTCGCAGACCTTTGCGCCGGATATGTCCGCTGAGTTTTTTCAAGGTATCCATGGTTTCATCTCCTGCTGAAGGTGCCACGCGCAGCAATGACGCTCGCAGGGCGGAAGGGCGGTTCATGACGCGCTCCAGTTCAGGGCAAACAGGGTTTGCCCCGGTAACTCGAAACGCACGCGGCCGTTTTCGCAGGCAAACGCTGCGTCGCGGCTGCGATTGTCGGTGCCGAAAAAGCGCAGGACGCCGTGGTTCAGCGGGCACTGGGCGCCGCTCAGGTCAACACGTTGCAGGCGTGTGCCTTTGTTCACCCCGAGCACAGTGCGCTGCGCGTCGCCGGCCATCGCCAGCACGTCCACTTCGAAAGCGTCGTTATCCAGTTGCAGCACTCGCGACAGCCAATGCCGAGCGATGAATTGCTGGGCAAGGCCTACCGGTTTGAGCTCGAAGCGACCGTCGCCCGACACGCGCGCCATGCCCTTGGCGTAGGGCGGTTCATCGGCGGCCTGAAACCAGTTGAGCATGCTCAGCAGGCCATCCTGAGAAGCGTTGATGACGACCGAGGCCCACCACAGCGCGGCGTAGTGAGTTTCCTGATCGTACGGGCTCAGGCTCGAGCCGCTGGACAGGTTGGTCTGATCGAGCAGCAAGGCCTTGCGCGGCTGACCGTTTGCGTCGAGGCCGACCAGATCGGCGGCGCGGCGCACGCTGTCGCGGTAGACCCTTGTTGCCAGCAGGTCGCGAATCATCCATTCGTGCCAGGCCAATGCGTCGACCTGATCGGCGGATTCGCTGAGCAGTCGGCGGGCCCAGTCGATGCCGCGTTTGCTCGCCGCGTTGCGCGTAAACGGCCCGTTGACCAGGCGTGAAGTGGCGGGCATGGCGATACGCACGCCGGCCTTGGCATTGGCCGGGTCGCTGCGCACCTGGCGAGCCATGCTGACAAAGATCGCCCGGTAATCTTCGTAGCTCGAATAGTTGAGGTTCGGCTCGTCGGCGAAGCCGATGTAATGCGTGCCTTGACCACCCAGTGCGCGTGTAGCGGCGAGCCACGCGTCAAGACCGTTGCTGCTTTGCATGTCGGCGCGCAGATTGGCCTGACGCCCGGTGCCGGCGAGCAGGGTAATGTCCTGGCGGATGCCGAAACGAGACTGATAGAGCTGACGAACCGGATCTTCGGAACCGGCCTTTTTCGAAACAACGTCAACGTAGCTGTAATAACTCGCTGCGGTCGGTTTCAACGCATCCAGTGCGGCGTAACTGGTGGCGGGCGGCATGAGATTGGGCAGGGCAATGCCCAGATCCGGCGTGCGCCCAAGAATTTTATCGTGCAGGGTCAGTCGTACCTGGCCCGGATCTTCACGCAATGGCTGGAGCTGCTGAGGATTTTGCGCAAACAGGTTGGCCGTGCCATCGAGCCAGAACGCCGCTTTGCCGCTGCCCTGCAGACGCAAGCGCCAGACCTGAGCGTGGTCGCTGACCGGCAAGGCCACTTGATCGAATTGCCAATAGGCGGGATGGCGTTGGAGGGCCAGCGATAGCTGCTGTCCATCGTCCATACGCTGTGCCTGCAACGCGTTGACGCCGCCATGGTACTTGCCGTTCAGCACCGCACGTTCGCCCGGTGCGACCTGGAAAAACAGCTCAGCGCCACTGCGCGTTTCGACACTGAAATGCACCTTGGCCGGACTGAACAGCGCCACGGTCTGGTCGTCATGCTCGACGCGGTAACTGCGGAAGCTGTAGCCGGGAATCTCCAGGCGATAGCTGGCCGCTCCCGGTACCAGCGGCCAGCGCTGCGAACCGCTGACCTCACTGGCCTTGATGAAGCGGTCACCTTGCAATCGGCCGTGGCCGTCGAGCAGGTAGATATGTTCTTCATTGGCCTCGGCCTGCCACGCCGGAACCCAACTGACGGTGACGGTATCCGGGCGATCAGCTTGCAGATACAGGCTGCCGTCGCGGATGTCGCCCCACTGCATCGGCGCAGCGAAGCCGTTCAGCGACATGCCGAGTCCGAGCAGCAGGGCCAGGCGCTTCATGCGGCTTTCCGGCGTTGCAACATCAGCCACATCGGGCTGATGTCAGCGGGCAGGATGAACAGGGTGTGCCAGAACGCCACGCCGCTGAGTTTGCAATACAGCACCAGCATCGCCAGGGTCACTGCCAGATAGGCAATCGAGGACGCCGCCGCTGCGCCGACGATGCCGTAGCTCGGAATCAGCAACAGATTCAATGCCAGATTGAGTAACGCACCCACCCCCATCATCAGCGATACGGTGGCGGGGCGGTTCTTGCCGATCAGGTCCAGGCGCAGAATGCTGGCGTAGCACAGGCCCAACAGCCCCGGGAGCAATGCCAGCAACGCCGGGTAGGCCGGTTGGTAAGCGACACCGAACAAGGTGACGATCAGCCACTCGCCGATCAGCGCCATGCTGATGCAGGCGCCGAGCATCACCGTGGCGGTCAGGCGCAGCGCCAGCGGCGTGACCTTGTCCATGCCTTTGTCCTGTTGCAGCAGACGCTTCATCAGCGGTGTGGTGAAGGCTTCCGGAACGATCAGCAGCAGTTCGGCGGCGGCGCTGGCCATGGCGTAATGGCCGAGCGCGGTGCTGCCCAGAAGGGCCCCGATAAACAAGTAATCGGAGCGCAGAATGACCTGTTGGAACAGCAGATCCGGATGGCTGCGCGCACTGAATCGCAGCAGCTCGTTCTGGCTCGCACGATCCCATTGCAACCGAGTTGGCTGTGCGCGTTTGAGCCACATCCAGCCCACCAGCACCACCAGACTGATACCGGCCAGCCAACTGATCAGCGCAGCTTCGAGTGCGGCTTCTTTCCACATCCAGAACAGCGCAACAAACAGCAGCAACGGCGCCAGCGATTCGGTCAGACGCAGGACGTTGAACGCGACCACACCACCCGAGGCGTTGTGCAAGGTCAGCAGGCCGCTTTTGAGTACCGTCAGCGGCACCGCCAGCAACAACAGCCACGCGAGCAACCCAAGTTGCATCGTGACATCGAGTTCGCTGCCGAATTCTCGCGCCAGTGCGACTACCAGCAACGTCAACAGCCCGGCCAGCAGACAGCCGAACACCAACACCTGAGCGAGCAACAAGCCCATCGGCCGCTGATTGGCCGCTTGATAACCGACCGCCGAATTCAGGCCGCCGCTGGTGGCCGCACTGATCAGATCCGGCAGGGTGCTGAGCAGGGCAAACAAGCCGCGTTCACTCGGCCCGAGAATCCGCGCCAGCAACACATTGCGCAGCAGGCGCAAGGCGATCATCGCCAGTTTGGTGCCCATGCTCAGGGCGAGGTGCTTGAGGTAGCTGCTGCGACTCATGGCCGTGCCCCGCGAAAGATCCGTAACGACAGCAGTTCCGGATTGCGCGCGGTGCGCTGGCTGACGCCGAAGCGTGGCAGGTTCAGCGGATCACCGGCGCCGCGATAGAGTCCCGTGGTGGTGCCCAGAGCAAACGGATAGTCGTGATTGGCAACCTGCTCACGCACGCGCTCGTCGTTGTCGCCGTTGGGGTAGCAATACACCGGCAATGGCCGATTGCAGCCGTTTTGCAAGGCGCCACGGCTGCGGCTGATTTCTTCGTGCAGACGCACGTCGTCCAGCCCGGTGAGGATCGAGTGACTGGCGCCGTGCGGGCCGAAACGCACCAGACCGGAGGCTTCCATGGCGCGCACCTGATGCCAGTCCAGCGCTTGCGGCAAGGAATCCGGCGGACACTCGTTGGTCAGACGTTCAAGCTCCTGTGGATCGAGGCTCTTGAGCCCTTGCAGGTAATGCAGCAGCGCCACGCTGCGCCGGTCGACGTCGATATCGTCGAGCAGCACCGGCAACGGATGACCGGTGATGCGCAGGTGCTCGATCAGGTGCATACGGGCCTTTTCGCCATGACTGCCCCACAGCGTTTCGCCCACGCTTTCCCACCAGAAGCGTTGCCGGCTGCCAATGAAATCGGTGGAGAGAAAAATGCTCGCCGGCACCTGGTGTTTTTGCAGCAGCGGATAGGCATTGACCGCGTTGTCACGCCAGCCATCATCGAAGGTCAGCGCCACGCGCGGACGCTCGGTGCGCAGGGCGTTGGGCTGCAGCAACTCCATCAGCGGCACGCAATCGAAATGCTTGCGCAGCCATATCAGCAAGTGTTCGAACGCCAGCGGGCCGACGCACAGTTCATTGCGGTGCGGCAGGTTGGCGGCACGGTCGTTGGCCAGTACCCGATGAAGCATCAGGATGACCCCGGCCCCGTGCAACTGGTTGCGCCCCACGGACGAGTTGAGATAAAGCCAGCCGCTGGTGCGTTTGAGCAATTGTTTGATCGCCATGGCATGCGTCCTCTCAACGATTCTGGTCAGGGTTCCACTGCGCGTACCGTTGCCCGCGCAGGAACTGCCACAGGCCGACGCTCATGCCGGCCAGCGTCACCAGCAGGAATGCCGCGAGGCGGAACGGTTTCGGCAAACGGTGTTGCGAATCCAGCAGGCCGGCGATGGCAATCGAGTAACCGATCAGTTGCGCGACCAGACTCAGGCGATAGAAACCGTGTTCGTTCCACAGCCAGAAATTGCTCAGCAGCAGCGGCAGCAATAGCACCGGCGCCAGTCGGCGGATCAGTTTGTGGCTGATCAAGGCGATGGAATACAGGCCGTGCTTGAACGGGTTGAGCAGTTCGCGGCGTTGCGCCAGGCTCTGCAGGCCACCGACCGTGACCCGCTGGCGACGACGCCATTGCTTGTCCGCTTCGTCGACGCCCTGATCGATTACCTGGGCCTCGGGCACGTACACGATGCGTTTGCGCGCCACCGGTGCGCAGGTGCTGATGAAGAAATCATCGTTGACCTCGGCCGGCACGGGCTGGAACAACTCGCGGCGCAACGCAAGCAGCGCGCCGTCGGCGGACACCATGCAGCCGGTACGATTTTCGACCCGGCGCAACCAGCCTTCGTAGTGCCGATAGAGGCTGTCGCCGATGCTCAGGCCGCCACCGGTGACCGGGATCACCATGTGCCCGGCGCAGGCCCCGACTTGAGGATCGTTCAATGGCGCGAGCAAGTGGCCGAGGGTGTCGCGCGACCATTGGTTGTCGGCGTCGGTGAACACCAGAATCTCACCATTGCTCACGGCAACCCCGGCATTCAGCGTGGCGGCTTTGCCCTGGCGCGGCAGGTCGAGCACGGTAATGCGCGGATCGATCACTTTGTGCGCGCAGGCCACGGTGTCATCGGTCGAACCGTCGCTGGCGAGAATGATCTGCAGCGTGGCCGGCTGATAATCCTGGGCCAGCAGCGTGCGCAACTTGTGCTCGATATGCCGCGCCTCATTGTGCGCGGCAATGACGATGCTGATGTTCAGCGGCGGCGCCGGGGCATGCCGCCAGGCCGGGAACAGCGGCGCCAGCAAGGTCAGCAGCAGCGGATAACCGATGTAGGCGTATACCGGCAGCAACAGGCACAGGCAAAAAATGAGTTCAGCCACGGGCGGGCCTCCTGGCGTTCCAATGACACAGACCGAGAATCAATGCCGCGCTGGCCAGGTGCAGGCGCACCCAGTGCAGGCCCCAGAGTTGCAACGTCAGGCCGAGGTTTTGCTGGCGAATGCTTTGCCGCACGCTGAGCAGCAGACTCGGTAGCAGGCCCAGCATCATCAGCAGCAACGCCTGATTCGCGTAGCCCGTGAGCAACGCGAGGATCGCCAGCGCATCGAGCAACCACACCAGCCCTGACAGCAACGGAAAACGCAGCAGGCGCAGGCTCATGCCATGGGCGCGGAGCAATTGCAGATGACTGCCCTGACGCCACAGTTCCTTGCCGACCCATTCGCGCCAGGTCATTTCATAGCCCCAGTGCAGGGCGACGCTGCTACTGACCGACAGCAGGCGCGCACCGTGTCTGTGCAGACGCAGGGTGTATTCCTTGTCCTCACCGGTGCGCAGGGTTTCGTTGAAACCGCCGGCATTGTCGAACCACTGCTTGCGCATCAGCAGGTTGGCACTGGGCAGCCAGTGCACGGTGCGAGTGGCGCGGCCCGATGCAGACAAAGAGCGGCGCTGCCAGGCGGCGGCGAACCATGGCGCGGCGGCAGGGGTGTGCAGGTCCAGTCCGAAGACGTCGCCCTTGTCGTTCGCGGCCAGGGCGAACATCTGCTTGAGCCAGTCTTCGGGCATTTCGATATCAGCGTCGATGAACGCCAGCCAGTCGCCGCTGGCAACCGCTGCGCCGCGGTTGCGCAAGGCACCGATCAGCAGGCCGGGCAGCACCAGAACCCGTGCGCCGAACGCGCGGGCGATCTGTGGTCCGTCGTCGGTGGAGCCGTTGTCGACCACGATCAGTTCACAGTCGATGTCGGCGGCGTGCGCCGCCTTGCGCGCGGCCAGCAAGGTGCGGCCGATGTGCCGGGCCTCGTTGAACATCGGCATGACAATGCTGATCCGGCTCATGTTCTGGCCTCCGGCAGCGCTGCCTGCTCGGCTTTCACGCGCAGTACCCAGGTCAGCGCCAGCATGATCCACAGGTATTTCAGGTTCGGCGCGCTGAGGAACATCAGGAACAACGTCAACGACAGAAAACTCATGCCCAGGTGGGTCACCAGATCCGCGTGCTGCCACTCGCGCCGCTCAAGCCACGCGCCCCGTGCGCGGATCAGGTTGAAGAAGCCCTGCACGAGCATGCCGACAAACAGCAGGCCGGCGGGAATACCCAGCTCGCTGAAAATCTCCAGATAGGTGTTGTGCGCCCGCCGATACAGGTCGCCGATCTTGCGATTGGCCGAAAACGCCTTGGCATAACCGGTGGTTGCGTAGTGCAACGGAAAGGTGCCGGGGCCGGAGCCGAGCAGCGGATGCTCGCGGATGATCTGGCTGCCGACGACAATGTACGAGGCGCGACGGCCGAGGGACTCGTCCTGGGCCTTGGCGCCGGCGCTGAGAATACTCAGCGACTGGATGCGCGCCAGATAACCGGCCGGCATCGCGTAGATCGCCAAGGGCAGAATGATCGCGGCGCCGAGCATGGCGAAGCCGAAGTGCCGTGGGCGAATGCGTGTCAGTTGCTGGCGGTAATGCCAGACACCGATTGCCAGACTCAAGGCCAGTACCACCAGGCCTGAGCGCGACTCGGTTTTGGTCATGCCGCCCAACAGCAAGAGGCAGCAGCCGGCCCAGAACAACCGGTGCAGCAGTTGCGGGCTGCGGATCACCAGCAGCAGGCCCAGCGGCACGGCGAAGGCGATCAGCAAGGCAAAGGCGTTCGGGTCTTCGAGCAGGCCGGCGGCGCGGCCCTTGTCCTGGAATCTGCTGGAAAACATCGCCATGGCGCAGGTCGCGCTGACGCTGAGGGTGACCAGTCGGGCGAACAGGTCCAGATTCAATTCACGGCCGATCAACAAGGTGATCACAAACAGCAGCAGGCCCACGCTCAGTTCACGCAGATGACTTTGTGACATGCCCAGGTTGTCGGTGGCGAACAGGCTCAGCATATACAGCGCCATAAAGCCGATCAGGTAACGCCACAGATTGCTGCGCAAGCGTTGCGATGGAATCTGATGCAGCGCCAGTTGCAGCATCACGATCACCGCCAGCGAAGCACCGAGCAACTTGCTGCCGGAAACTGAACTGTCCTTGAAGAAACCTTCGAACGGTACCAGCGCGGCAATGCCCAGCAGACCCCAGGTCGGTTTGCGGTACAGGACGGTAAAACCGACCAGACCAATGACGGCCCCCGGTGCCAGATAGGGCCAGGGACTGGCCAGCAAACCCAGGCTGACCAGTGCGAACAGACTGACGATCGAGAGCGGGAAAATCATGTGCGTGCCTCCCGTGCCGTGTGGATGTACAGCTGCGACCAGCGTTCGGCCAGGGCCTTGAGGTCGTAGCGCTCCTGTTGTGTACGTCTGGCGTTGTCGCGCAGCTGCGCGGCCATTTTCGGTTCGGCCAGCAAGGTGTCGAGCTGGCGGGTGAGGGCGGCGGTATCGGTTGGTGGCGCGAGTAGCCCGTTCACGCCGTGCTGCAAGACATCGGGGATACCGCCGACCGCGAACGCCACCACCGGCACGCCGGCCTGCATCGCTTCAAGCAGAATCATCGGCGTGCCCTCGGTGCGCGAACTGATCACCAGCGCATCGAGTTGTTGCCACCAGCCTTGCATCGCCGTCTGATAGCCCGGCAGGCGAATCCGCCGCGGCAAACCGGCAGCGTTGATGCGCGCCTGCAAGCTCTCCCGTTCCGGACCATCACCGAGCATCACGGCGTCCAGTTGCGGGTGCTGGTGACACAAGGGAATCAGCGCATCGAGAAACAGATCCGGGCCTTTTTCACTGCTCAACCGACCGACGTACCCGGCCAGCCAGCGTTGCCGATCTGCCACCGGCGGCATGGCTGGCGCCGCTGGCAAACCGTTGGGAATCACCTGTAGTTTCTCCGCCCGCACGCGTGCCTCGAGGTGCAGCGCGGCGATGCTTTGCGCCACGCAAACCACCCGTTTCACCGCGGCGGTGCGGCACAGTTGCAGGCTCAGCCAGGTGTAGAACTTCTGCTTGCGACTGCGCGGCGTGAACCCGTGCTGAGTGATCACCAGCGGCAGGCGCAACAGCGTTGCGCCAACCCAGCCGAACAACAGCCCTTTGAAGTTGTGCGTGTTGAGCAACGGCTTGTCGCCCCGGCGCTGCCGCAGGTGACGCAACAATTCGCCCAGCCCGGCGCAGTAGCAAGCGTCCACCCCAGCCTCACGAAAGCGCGCGACCAGCTCTGGCGGCGCGTCGAGAAACAGCACCTGATGCTGTCCCGGCGTGGCCAGGCAATGATCCAGCAACATTCGCTCGGCCCCGTAGAAGCCGCCGCTGCTGAGCAAATGAATGATCGGCAGGGCGACGAGTGGGGTGGACAGCGCGTTCAATTGCGCACCCAGTGAACCAGACTTGGCATGGTCCAGTTCTTGTGCGGATTGCCCGCTTGTGGCGTTTCTTCGTTGAGCACCAACAGCACCGGCAGGCCCAGTTCGTGACTGATTTGCGCCGGATGCTTGAAGCGATGGTCGAAGAACTCACGTACGTAGACGAACGCGATTGCCAGCAACAGACCGGTGAACAGCCCGAACGGGATGATCAGCATCGGCTTGGGAAAGGCCGCCTCGGTCGGTTCATACGGCGGGCTGAGGACACGAGCGTTGGACAAGTCGTTATCCAGCGCGCGGGTCGTGCTGCTTTCGGCAAAGCGTTGCGCATAGGTAGAAAACGCTGCGTGCAACGCGCCGATCTCGGTGTCCATCTGGCGCAGCTTGCTTTGGGTCTGCTGCAATTGATGGATGCGATTCTTGAACTCGGCAATGCGCGCGGTTTTCTGCTCGATGACCTGGCTCACCACCGACAAGTCGATCGTGCGTTCCTGAATGCGGTTGTTGACCACTTTGAGGAACTGCTGACGCGTACGGGCAATCTGCTCGCGGGCCAGCAACATCGGCTCGCTGCCCGGCTGGAACACCGCCAGATCGTTCATGTAGCGGCTGACCTGAGTGGTCAGCGCCTCGCCCATCTGCCTGATCTCGCGGTCCTCGAACGCGATGTTGTCCACCGTCGTGGTGAAGGTGAACGGGAAGGTGTAGTCGTTGAGTTTGTTGGTGTTGGCGGCCGCCAGACTGGTTTTCAGGTAATCGAGCCAGCGCTGGCTTTGCAGCAAGCGATCGCGATACAGGTTGAGCGCCTGCTCTTCGGTGTTGATCGCGTTGAGGCGGAAGGTGATTTCCTCCTTCGGATCGGACGAACCGACGCTTTCCAGCAGCCCCAGTCTTGCGCCTTCGAGGCCATCGAGCCGCACCTGATATTGATGCTTCTTGGTCTCGTAGAACGAGTGCGGCAGCTCGATCGATTGCAACGCCTGACGATCGACCAGATAGTTTTGCAGCAACGCGGCCACGAACGTGGTGCCTTGGGCAGGATCCGGGAAGCTGTAGACGATCGAGATGACATTGGAACCCGGCAGGGTTTCGATCTTCAGATTGTCGATGGCTTCCTGGGTCAAGCCGTCCAGCGCCGTGTCGCGCACCGGATCGGTTTCCATGCCCAGTGCATCACGCAGCGGATTGATCACGTACTCGCGCAGTGGCGTGCTGACGTAACGCTTGAACGGCTCGCCGGCCAGCTTGCTGAGCATCCCCGGCGGCGGGTTGTACTGGCCCTTGTCGCGCAGTTCGCTGATGGTCTGACGGATCAGCGCCGGCGAACGGAGGATATTGCTCTCGGTTTCCATGTCCGCCAGCGATGGCGGAATGAACGTGGCGTTGTCCTGGGTCAGCGAGGTGGTCGCATCGCCCTGAGAGAGTTTTTTCGACTGCACGATCACCTGCGCGGTGATATCGAAGCTCTGTTTGAGCAGCAATGGCAGGAGCAGGGCGATCACTGCAAAGGTCAGGAAGATGCGCTTCACCAGTTGCTTGTTGGCGAAGAAAATCCTGAAGAACTCGTGCAGGTAATTTTCTTTTGGATTCATGTCGGTCACCTGAGAGTCAGTTGTCACTGCCTTTGTTGTCGACGCGGTAGCCGAAGCTGAAACCGACGCCTTGGAACAGCACCACATCGGCCAGTTGGCGGGCGAGTTCGCCGGCGCTGGCCAGTTTGGTTTTTGGCACGTAGAGCATGTCGTCCGGCTGCAGATAGGCGATTTGTGGGGCGTCGCCAGACAAGGCCTTTTCGACGTCGTAATTCATCGCCTGCACTTGATTGCCGTTGCGCCGCATGATCACGACCGAATCGAGCCGCGCCTTGACGTTGGTGCCTCGCGCCAGCGTCAGCGCCTCGAGTACCGACACCGGTCGCCGGATGGGGTAGGAGCCTGGCTGCGCGACTTCGCCGAGCACGTAGATCTCGTTGCCGGCGGTGGACTTGAGCAGCACGTCGACGGTCATCCGCCCCGGCAGTTGCGCGTACCTCTGGTTGAGGAAGGTTTCCAGCTGATTGACCGTCATGCCTTGCAGCGGCACGGCGCCGATTTCCGGGAAACTCGCATAGCCGTCAGTGCCGACGGTGATCTCGCGACTCATGCCGGTGGCCGGGTGGTTCAACGCGCTTTTGAGGTTCTGCTCGTTGCTCAGCGGGCTGAGAATCTGCACCGCGAGCTGATTGCGGTTGGGCTGGAACAATTGCTTGCGCTCATACGCGCGCTGGATTTCCTGCCGCGCTTCTTCGCTGGTCAGCCCGGCGATTTTCACCGAAGTGTTGGCGCCCGGCAGTTCGATGGTGCCGTCGGGCAGCACCAGTTGCGTGCCGTTAAGCTGGCTGGCGGCGGTGAAGTTCAGGCCGATCTGGTCACCCGACTGCACCCGGTAAGCATCCGAGCCACTGGTGCTGATGTGGAAAATCACATCGAGCACGTCTTTCGGGCGCAGGGTCTGCTCGACACGCGGCATGTCGGTGGCCTGGGCATTGGCCGGGGTGGCGGTGAGGATATTCACCGGCATGTTGCGGGTCTCGGAAGTGCTGGAGCAGCCCGCAAGCGGCAGCATCAGCAGGACAAGCATTTTGGCGTTCATGGCGTCATCCTTCGCGTTCGCTTACAGGTTTTTGTAAAGCCATTTGGGCATGTAGTACTTGCGCCGGTTGAACACGCTACCGACCACTTTCGCCCCGGCCTGGGTCAGGCGTTGCACGGCGGCCTGGGCGACTTCCCAGCGGGTGTCTTCGGCGCGGACGACAAACACCACGCCATCCACTTGCGTACTGATGACCAGCGTGTCGGCTGCGGAATACACCGCGTCGCCATCGATCACCACAAAGCGGTACTGACTGCCCAACTGGTCGAGCAACGGGCTCAGGCGTTCGGCGGTCAGGTGCTCCAGCGTGCGGATCGGCCGGCCGTTGGGCAGCACATGGAAGGGCAGGCTGGAGGTGTGCACCACGCAGTCCTGCAACAGCGGCGGGTTGCCCGAGCTGAACAGCAAGTCGCGCAGGCCGCGTTCCTTGCTCAGGTTCAACTGCTGGGTGAGGTTGCTCGCCGACTGGCTGGCATCGACCAGCAGCACCTGGCCGCTGCTCATTTGCGCCAGTTGGCTGGCCAGCGCCATCGCACTGGTGGTGGTGCCCGCGCCGGGGTTGGCGGCGGTCAGCAACAGGATCCGCAGATCGAGATCCAGCACGGTCGACGTCAGGTTCGATTCGCTGGGATTGGCGATGCTCAGGCTTGTATTGGTTGAACCGTCCATTAGCTTGCTCCGTGGCCGCTGAATACTTTGAAGGGGGTTTTCAACAGAATCTTCAGATCAAGCAGAAGGCTCTGCTCGGCGATGTAGCTGAGGTCCAACTCAACGCGCTGGTCGAAGTCGATATTGCTGCGTCCGGAGATCTGCCACAGGCCGGTCATGCCGGGGTAGATGCTCAGACGCGCGAGGTGATTGTCCTTGTAGCGATAGGCGTTGAACGAGGTCGGGCGAGGGCCGACCAGGCGCATGTCACCGGTCACCACGTTGATCAGGTTGGGCAGCTCATCAAGGCTGGTACGCCGCAAGAATGCGCCGATGCCGGTGACGCGCGGGTCCTTGTCGATCTTGAAGTCGATGGCGTCGGCCCCGTGTTTGTTCAGGTGGCGCAGCGACTCCTTGAGTTCTTCGGCGTTGCTGACCATGGTGCGGAACTTGTACATGCCGAACTTGCGACCGCGATAACCGGTGCGCTTTTGCACGAACATTACCGGGCCCGGGCTGGTGAACTTGATCGCCAGCGCCAGGCCGAGCAGCACTGGCGAAATCAGCAGCAGAATCAGCAGCGCGCCGAAGCACGCGACCACCCGATTGGTCCGCGACAATTGCCACGGCCGACCGCCGTCGCGGCCGCTGAGCCAGCCACGGCCCTGGCGGTGAATCGCCGCGTCGAGACGCATGCGATGTTCCGGGTCGACGCGTTTGTCAGGGCGCATCTGCGCAATCGCCACACTTTTTTCATGTCCAGTCATGAGGTCCTCCGCATTCATTCAGTCGCAAGCGGCGCACGAGCCGTGGGGTAGTAGCTGCGAAACCAGGCGATGAATCGCCCCAGCCCTTCGTCCAGCTCGATCCGGGGCTGGAACCCGGTGGCCTGGGCCAGATCGCTGGCCTCGGCGCAGGTGTTGAGCACGTCGCCCGGTTGCAGGGGCAGCAGCTCGACAATGGCTTGTTGGCCGAGGTGTTTTTCCATCAGGGCCAGGTAGGTTTTCAGCGCGACCGGCTGCTGCCCGCCGATGTTGAACAGCCGCCACGGCGCCATGCTGCTGGCCGGGTCGGGCTGTTCGCGATTCCATTGCGGATTGGCCTGCGGTGACTGATCGATCAGGCGCGCGATGCTCTCGATGATGTCGTCGATGTAGGTGAAGTCGCGCTGGTGCTCGCCATAGTTGAACAACTTCAGCGGTGTGCCTTCGCTGATCGCCCGGGCGAACTGGATCGGCGACATGTCCGGCCGACCCCAGGGGCCGTACACAGTGAAAAAGCGCAAGCCAGTGCAGGGAATGCCGAACAGATGGCTGTAGCTGTGCGCCATCAGCTCGTTGGCTTTCTTGGTTGCGGCATAGAGCGACAGAGGATGATTGACGCCGTCCTTGACCGAGTAGGGCGTGTGCTGGTTGGCGCCGTACACCGAACTCGACGAGGCGTAGATCAGATGCTCGACCGGGTGATGCCGGCAGCTCTCCAGAATGTTCAGAAAACCGTTGAGGTTGCTGTCCAGATAGGCCCGTGGGTTGTCCAGCGAATAACGCACGCCAGCCTGCGCCGCCAGATGAATCACCACTTGTGGCTGCTCGCGGGCAAACAATGCATCAATGGCCGAGGCGTGCGCCAGATCGACCGTGGCCAGTTGGAAATCGCCAACTTCTTCGCGCACCCACTGCATGCGATCCTGTTTGAGCTGCGGATCGTAGTAGTGGTTGAAGTTGTCCAGGCCAACCACTGTGTGCCCGTCGCGCAGCAGGCGCAGCACGCAATGGGCTCCGATGAAACCGGCCGCGCCGGTGACCAGCACCTTCATGGCCGCAGCCCTTCAGGGGCGATGTGGCGCAGACCGATGCCGCTGTAATGCAGACCGGCAGCCGCCACCTGTTCCGGGTTGTACAGGTTGCGCCCGTCGATGATCACCTTCGAACGCAGCTTCTCGGCGAGCAGTTCGAAGTCGACCACACGGAAGTTTTTCCACTCGGTGCAGATCACCAGCGCGTCGGCATCTTCCAGGGTGTCGTCACGGGTGGCACATAGATGCAGGTCATTGCGATAGCCATAGAGGCGGCGGCATTCGGACATCGCTTCCGGATCGTAAGCCTGCACACTGGCGCCCTCGGCCCACAGCGCATCCATCAGGTAACGGCTCGGCGCCTCGCGCATGTCATCGGTGTTGGGCTTGAACGCCAGGCCCCAGACCGCAATCGACTTGCCGGCCAGGCCCTGAGGAAATTGCGCTTTGAGTTTGCTGAACAGAATGTGCCGCTGGCTGTCATTGACGTCGGTGACGCTGCGCAGCAGTTTCAGCGGCATGCCGTTGTGTTCGGCGGTGTGCAGCAGGGCGCGCAGGTCTTTGGGAAAACACGAACCGCCAAAGCCGCAACCGGGATAGATGAAGTGGTAGCCGATGCGTGGATCGGAGCCGATGCCTTTGCGCACCGCTTCAATGTCGGCGCCCAGCAGTTCGGTGAGGTTGGCCAGCTCGTTCATGAAACTGATGCGCGTGGCGAGCATCGCATTGGCCGCGTACTTGGTCAGCTCGGCGCTGCGGTTGTCCATGAACATCAGTTTTTCGTGGTTGCGGCAGAACGGCGCGTACAGCTCGCTCATCTGTTCGCGGGCCGCGTCATCGCGGGTGCCGACGATGATCCGGTCGGGGCGCATGCAGTCGGCGAGGGCGCTGCCTTCCTTGAGAAATTCAGGGTTGGACACCACGTGCACCGTCAGCTCGCTCTTGCCGCGGCGCAGCAACTCGCTGTTGGCCGCGGCCAAAACTTGATCGGCCGTGCCGACCGGCACCGTCGACTTGATGATCAGGGTGCGATCGGCCTCCATGAAACCGGCGATCTGCCGAGCGACGTTGAGCACGTGGCTGAGATCGGCCGAACCGTCTTCGTCAGCCGGGGTGCCGACGGCAATGAAAATCAGCTCGGCGTGTGCCACCGCATCGCTGGCCTGGGTGCTGAACAGCAGGCGCCCAGCCTTGATGTTTTCTTCCAGGGTGGCCGATAACCCAGGCTCGCTGATCGGCGGTACTGCTTGTTGCAGTTGTCTGACCTTGTTGGGGTCAATATCAATGCATAAAACCCGATGACCCACATCTGCAAGAGCGGCGGCTTGTATAAGTCCAACATAGCCCGTGCCAAATACGCTCACGTCCATCTGCGCACCCTCGATAAAACCAAAAGTTAACTACGGAAAGAGACTGTTAGAGGGGTATAGCGCAGCGTTTGAAAAACGTGTCAGCAAAATGACATGTTGCAGTGGTATAACACTTAAGTACTTTTTGGCGATTGGCCATCAAGTCATTGCTGCGATTGAAATTGTTGCGTTAGTGCAGATTTGTTCAGATTTCAAATAAGCGATAAACGGTCGTAAGCCTCTGTTTTAAAGGCCTGTAGCGCATCGCCTGTGTCAGATTTGAGTCACCGTTTTTTTGACACTAAATCCGCCTATCAGTCATTTCTTGCGCTTTTATATCCGGGTGCTAGTGTCAGCTTCTGGCTGACAAACCTTTGACTCCTAGCCGTTTTGTACGACCGGTATCGCCATGTTCCGATTTACCAAAGAACTGCTGTTAATTGCCTGGTTGCTGCTTTTTACCGGTTATTACTTTGATCGGTTAAATGCTATCGGGTGGAGTTTGAATGTACTTTTTTTTGGCGCGATGTTTTTGGCGCTGACGGTTGCGTTGTATTTAACGGCCTATATACGACAGGCACTCATCCGTCATGCATTGGCATTGACGATGTTTATTTCGGCGGTTTTTTTTGATGTGTATACCCGCGTCACCGCTGACTACCTGAGGTACAGCGATTTCGTCTCGCTGATCTATTCCGGTGGCTTCATTCAGGAAGCGGCGTATCAATATCGCGAGGCGATCCTGCGAAGCGTGCTCGGCGGGTTATTGCTGCTGTTCGGCATCGGGCTCAAGCCACGGCATGCGTTGGTCATACCGAACGCCTGGCGAGTGGCAGCGCCGTTCGCGGGCGTGCTGATGCTCAGTGCATTGCTGTTTCTGCGTGCGGGTGAGGGCGCCCGCGGCTTGCCAATCATGTATACGCCGCTGGCCTATCTGAACCTGTTTGCCTACGAGGCGCTGCACAACAGCGTCGGCCCGCGCGAGCCGGTCACCCTGACGCGCAGCGCGCCCGCCGTTGCCCACGACATCGTGCTGATCATCGACGAAAGCATTTCCGGCAATTACCTGGACATCAATGCGCCGTTCGGCGTGCACAGCAATCTGAAGCAGGCACCGGCCGGGGTCGACATCTTCAATTACGGTTACGCCGCCTCCATTGCCAATTGCAGCGCCGACACCAATGTCACCCTGCGCTACGGCGGCACCCGCAACGATTACATGCGCATCAACAGCACACTGCCGTCGATCTGGCAGTACGCGAAAAATGCCGGGCTGCGCACGGTGTATATCGACGGTCAACGCACCGGCGGCAACCTGCAGAATCTGATGACCGCGAGCGAAAAAAACGACATCGATCTGTTCGTGCAATTCGACCAGACCAGCGTGCGCGACCGCGACATGGCAGCCGCGGCGAAGCTCATCGAACTGCTCAACGATGACACGCCAGAGCTGGTGGTAATCAACAAGGTCGGCGCGCATTTTCCTGTGCATGACAAATACCCCGACGCCTTCATGGCTTACCGGCCAACGCTACCGCGCGGGCAGTTCACCGAAGTCGCCGACACCGGTGAGCGCGCCGGTTTCAACGGTCAGCCGGATGACTGGGTGCTGTACCGCAACGCCTACAAGAACACGGTGTTGTGGAATGTCGGCGAATTTTTTGCGCGGGTGTTTGCCCAGGCGAAGCTCGATAATGCGCTGCTGATCTACACGTCGGATCATGGCCAGGATCTGCATGAACGGGGCAACCCGGGCTTGAACACTCATTGCGGCGGGGATCCGGTGGAGGAGGAGGGCCTGGTGCCGCTGGTGGTGATTTCCGGCAGCGAGCTGAAGACCCTGGACTGGTCGGCGCAACTGGCGGCGAACAAGGATCGCTCCAGCCACTACAACATTTTTCCGACGCTGTTGCAGTTGATGGGGTATGACCTGGCGGGGATCGAGGCGGTGTATGGCAAACCGCTGAGTGTGCCGACCGCTGATGATTTCACCTTCAACTATCGGTTCAATGCGCGGTTGGGGGCTAGACCTGAGTGGAAGCATATTGATCTGGGGAGCGTTGTCACGCCGGCGCAGGCGCCTGCGAGTGTGGCGGTTGGGCAGTGAGTTTTGGGTTGGCTTAATTGTTCGTGGTTATGAGGGGTTGATTGGGTACATATCCGTTGCTGCGGTAACGGCGGCTTAGGGTTTCGCCCTTACGGCGACTCACTTTTTTTACAAACGCCTAAAAAAAGTAAGCAAAAAAACGCTTGCTCCTACGTTCGGCCCTCGCAGGCTCGGGTTCCTTCGCTCCGGGATCGATCCGGGCGCAGCGGCTACGGTTTGCTTCGCTGCACCTCCTTCCGCTGTGTCTGGCTACGCCAGACGGTCGCTGCGCTCCCCCGCCTGGATCGATCCCTCCGCTCAGCCTTCCGACGTCGCCGGTGGATCAAGATCAAGAGCACTCGAGCTTGCGCTCATTGTTGAGTGGTTAGAAGCAGGTGGCTGGCTTTGGATTTGTGGTGTGGCTGCCCCTCACCCCAGCCCTCTCCCCCTGGAGAGGGAGCCGATTTGTGAGCGTTTCAAATTTTGCGTACGACTCGGTATTGCAGGTCGGCGTATCTCTCACATCCACCACGATCAGTCCCCTCTCCCTCCGGGAGAGGGCTAGGGTGAGGGGCTTTTGATTTTCAGGACTGAGTCAAGCATTTGCCTGTACCGCCACCATCGCCAGCAGGCTGGCTCCCACCGGTCGACCGCATTCCAACTGAAAGAATGCAATCAAAATGTGGGAGCTTGCCTGCAAGCGATGAGGCCATTGCGAGCGACGCCAATAACAAGCGGGGCCCCCCCTTCGAGCTCTATCAATGCGCACAAAACCGGTCCATGCCGCTATCCTTGGCCCAGGCTCATTGATCAGGTTCAGCCATGCTTGAGGTTCGCAACGTCTACAAAAGTTACCCCACGCCGCAAGGTTCGCTGCCGGTATTGCAGGGCGTCGACCTGACGCTGGCGGCTGGCAGCAGTCTGGCGTTGATGGGCGAATCGGGCAGTGGCAAGAGCACGTTGCTGCATCTCGTCGCCGGCCTCGACAAGGTTGATCGCGGCAGTATTCACAGCGGCGGACATCGGCTGGAGTCGATGAGCGAGGCGCAACTGGCGAACTGGCGGCGCACGGAGATCGGGCTGGTGTTCCAGCAGTTCAATCTGATCGGCAGTTTGCGCGTCGAGGACAATCTGGCGTTTCAGGCGCGGCTGGCCGGGCGCCATGAGCCGCGCTGGCAGGCGCATCTGGTGCAGCGTCTGGGCCTGGGTGATTTGCTCAAGCGTTATCCCGAACAACTTTCCGGTGGTCAACAGCAGCGGGTCGCGCTGGGCCGGGCGCTGGCGTCGCAGCCGAAATTACTGCTGGCCGACGAACCCACCGGCAGCCTCGATGAAGCCACCAGCGATGAGGTGCTGCGGCTGTTGCTGGAACTGCTCGATGACACGCCGACAACCTTGTTGATGGTCACTCACAGCCCACGGGTCGCGGCGCGTCTGGCGCAGCAAGTGGTGCTGTCCAGCGGGCGCCTGACGTGATGGTTTTCCGGCAGACGTTGCGCGCGCTGCTCAGTCATTGGCGGCGTCATCCGGTGCAGTTTTTCAGTGTGCTGACCGGGTTGTGGCTGGCGACCAGCCTGCTGACCGGCGTCGAGGCGCTGAACAGTCAGGCGCGCGACAGCTATGCGCGGGCCAGTCAACTGATCGGCGGCGAACCGCAGGCCAGCCTGAGTACGCCCGGCGGGGCGACGTTTCCTCAACAATGGTTCGTGGATTTGCGCCGCCAGGGCTGGCCGGTGTCGCCGCTGTTGCAGGGGCGCGTGTTGCTCAAGGGGCACGAAGACCAGCGTCTGCAATTGATGGGCATCGAACCGGTGTCATTGCCGTCTGACTCAGCGGTGGCCGGGCAGGCCATGCCGATTGAACGGGTTGTCGAATTCTTCACGCCACCGGGCAGCACGTGGATTTCCGCCGATACCTTGCAAGCGCTGCAACTGCGTGAAGGCGCCACGCCGCAGACCGTCAACGGGCAGCGTTTGCCGCCGTTGATGGTCCAGAAAGACATGGCCCCCGGCGTGTTGCTGGTCGACATCGGTGTGGCGCAAACCGTGCTCGAACAACCGGGGCAGCTGTCACGCATGCTACTGCCCAAGGATTTTCACGCCGAGTTGCCGGCCTCGTTCAAGGGCCAGTTGCAACTCAAAAGCAGCGGCGAAGAAAACAACCTTGCGCGGCTGACCGAGAGTTTTCACCTCAATCTCGATGCCTTGGGCTTTCTGTCGTTCGTGGTCGGTTTGTTCATCGTTCACGCGTCGATTGGCCTGGCGCTGGAACAGCGCCGTGGCCTGCTGCGGACGTTGCGCGCTTGCGGCGTCAGTGCGCGGATGCTGATCACGTGTCTGATCGTCGAACTCGGGGTGTTGGCGCTGCTCGGCGGCATATTCGGCGTGATCAGCGGCTACTGGCTGGCCAGCGTGTTGCTGCCGGATGTCGCCGCCAGCCTGCGCGGTCTGTACGGCGCGGAGGTGGCGGGGCAGTTGCGTCTGAGTCCGTGGTGGTGGTTCAGCGGCATGGGTTTGAGTCTGCTCGGCGCTTTGCTCGCTGGCGCCAGCAGCCTGTTGCGGGCGGCACGTCTGCCATTGCTGGCGGTCGCCGATCCACAGGCCTGGCACGAACAATATTCCCGCTGGTTGCGTCGCCAGGGTTGGTTGGCGGCGGGCTTGCTGGCGATTGCGCTGGCGGCGCTGGTCTGGGGCAACAGTCTGAGCAGTGGCTTCGTCTTGATGGCCGGGCTGTTGCTCGGCGCGGCGCTGGCCTTGCCGGTGCTGCTGAGCGCAGTGTTGACGCCATTGCTGGGGCGCAGACGTTCGGTGCTGGGGCAGTGGTTTCTCGCCGATTGTCGTCAGCAACTGCCGGCGTTGAGTCTGGCGCTGATGGCGCTGCTGTTGGCGCTCGCCGCCAACATTGGCGCGGGCAGCATGACTGCCGGGTTTCGCCAGACCTTCAATGACTGGCTCGAACAACGCCTGAGCGCCGAGCTGTACATCAATCCGAGCAATCCGGCCCAGTCACGGGAAATGTACAGTTGGCTCAAGCAGCAGCCGAATGTTCGCGCGGTGCTGCCCAACTGGGAGGTCACGGTGACGCTGCAAGGCTGGCCGGCGGAGCTGTTCGGCATCGTCGATCATCCGCATTATCGCCAGCACTGGCCGCTGCTCGACAGCAGTGGCAGCGACCCTTGGGCGCATCTGGCGACAGACGACGCGGTGATGCTCAGCGAGCAACTGGCGCGTCGGCTAAAGGTGCGCGCGGGCGACCGACTGACGATTGCCGCGCCGAATGGCACATGGTCGCCGCGCATCGTCGGCATCTACGCCGATTACGGCAATCCCAAGGGCCACTTGCTGGTCAACAGCAATCACCTGCTGCGCGGCTGGCCGCAACTGACGCCGAACCGTTTCAATTTGCGCATCGATCCGCAGCAGATCCCGTCGTTTCTGAATGCCTTGCAGGCGCGGTTTCACCTGGACGACAGCCGCATCATCGATCAGGCGCGGCTCAAGGGCTGGTCGGTGCAGGTCTTCGAACGCACCTTCGCTGCGACGGCGGCGTTGAACAGCCTGACCCTGGCGGTCGCGGGCGTCGCGTTGTTCATCAGCCTGCTGACGCAGAGCCAGAGCCGTCTCGGCCAGCTCGCGCCGTTGTGGGCGCTGGGCGTAACGCGGCGGCAACTGATGCTGCTCAATCTCGGCCAGACCTGGCTGCTGGCGGTGTTGACGCTGATTTTGGCGTTGCCGCTGGGCATCGCACTGGCGTGGTGCCTCGATGCGGTAATCAACGTGCAGGCGTTCGGCTGGCGCCTGCCGTTGCGGGTGTTCCCGTGGCAACTGCTGCAACTGATGGGGTTGGCGCTGCTGGCGACCTTGCTCGCCTCGGCGTGGCCGCTGTATTCGCTGTACCGCACGCAACCGGCGGACCTGCTGAGGACGTTTGCCCATGAGGATTAAGCTCGTCGCGCTGCTGGCCGCGCTGTTGCTCACCGCTTGTGATCAGTCCGTGTCGGAACAGAAGGGCTTTGCCGGCATGGGCGCGCAGGCGCAGGCGTTCACCCCGGTGGTGCCGGGTCGGCTGTTCAGTTTTCCGGCGGATCACGGCGCCCACGATGGCTTTCGCATCGAATGGTGGTACGTCACGGCGAATCTCAAGGATCAGCAGGGCAACGATCTTGGCGTGCAATGGACCTTGTTTCGCAGCGCCTTGAAACCTGAGGCAGAGCAGGCAGGGTGGGGCAACCAGACGGTGTGGCTGGGGCATGCGGCGGTGACGTCGAGTACGGCCCATCACGCCGCCGAGCGCTACGCGCGCGGTGGCGTCGGGCAGGCTGGTGTGCGCCTGGCGCCGTTCGAGGCATGGATCGATGACTGGATGTTTGCCGGCAAGGCGGCGGACCCGTTGAGCAACATGCAGCTGCGCGCTCGCGATAAGAATTTCGCTTATGACTTGCGGCTGACGTCCAGCCGGCCGCTGGTGTTGCAGGGCGACAAAGGTTTCAGTCAGAAGTCCGAGCAGGGTCAGGCGTCGTATTACTACAGCCAGCCGTTTTTTCAGGCCAGCGGGACGCTGCAGATCGATGGTCAGACTTATACGGTCAGCGGGCCGGCGTGGCTGGACCGGGAATGGAGCAGTCAGCCGCTCACCGCCAATCAGACCGGTTGGGACTGGTTTTCCCTGCATCTGGACAGTGGTGAGCATGTGATGCTTTATCGCATGCGGCAGAAGGAGGGGGCGGCTTATTTGACCGGTACGTGGATCGCTGCGGATGGGCAGATTCAGACGTTGCGTCGTGAGCAGATCAGTCTTGTGCCGCAGGATACGGCTGAGGTTGCCGGGCGGTCGATGCCGGTGAAGTGGTGGCTGCGCATTCCGGACAAGCACCTCGATATCAGCGTCGATGCGCTTAATCGTGACGCGTGGATGGATTTGCGTATCCCTTATTGGGAGGGACCGGTGGGGATTGGCGGGAGTCATGCTGGTCGGGGGTATCTGGAGATGACCGGGTATTGAGCGGGTGCGATTTTCTTGCGGGCAGCCCGATACCCCTGTAGGAGTGAGCCTGCTCGCGATGGCTTTCTTTCAGGCGCTGAGTTTTTTGGTTTTGGGTACATATCCGTTGCTTCGGGTGCTGCGGCTGGCGGTTTCGCCCTTACGGCGAGTCCCTTTTTCAGACGCCAAAAAGGAACCAAAAGGCTTGCTCCTACGTTCGGCCCTCGCAGGCTCGGGTTCCTTCGCTCCGGGATCGATCCGGGCGCAGCGGCTACGGTTTGCTTCGCTGCACCTACGTCCGCTGTGTCTGGCTGCGCCAGACGGTCGCTGCGCTCCCACCCCCGGATCGATCCCTCCACTCAGCCTTCCGACGTCGCCGGTGGATCAAGATCAAGAGCAGGCGAGCTGACACTCGGCCTATTGAGTGGTGAGAAGCGTCGCATGGCTTGGAATTTGTGGTGGGTTTTCCCCTCATCGGAACGCCGCCCGCCCAGCCCTCTCCCGAGGGAGAGGGAGCCGATCTTGGTTGGCTTCGAAATTGGCGTACAACTCGGTATTTCAGGCCGGCGCACCTCGCTCAAACACCACGGTCAGTCCCCTCTCCCTCCGGGAGAGGGCTAGGGTGAGGGGCTTTTGATTTTCGGGCTGTTTCATGTCTCATCCAGCAATTCCGATCCCGCGCCCAGACAAACCGCTCGGAACTCTCCCCGCCACCCGCCGCTCTACCCAGAAACCCGCAAATTTCCGGACTCTCCCATGAGCGACGACTTGCAACCCCCAGACCTGGACACTTGGCAACGCCTGTTCGACGACCGCGCCTATTGGCAGGATTCTCCCGATGCTCACTACCTCGACCTGCAGCGCATCGCCGATGATTTGCTCGGTCAGGGGGCTATCGACCTGGAGCAGTGGCAGCTCCTGCGCGCCAAGGCCGATGATCTGCACAAGGACTCTCCCGCGGTGAATGTT
Organism: Pseudomonas sp. R1-1; assembly: GCF_051132135.1. NCBI lineage: Bacteria > Pseudomonadati > Pseudomonadota > Gammaproteobacteria > Pseudomonadales > Pseudomonadaceae > Pseudomonas > Pseudomonas sp. R1-1. Next base: position 3,896,067 of record NZ_CP071663.1, on the reverse strand, counting down.
GCCCGCGAACTTGACGACCCCGAAGCTTGAGGACTCGCCCCATGAACACTACCGTCAGCCAGAACGACAATCCCGATGAGCCGCGCCCGGCCGGTGAAACCGAGCGTGACAATGATGCCCTGCGGCCGACCGATCCCAAGCAGCGGCCGAGCAGCAAAGGTACACCGAGCGGCGAATCCACTGCCCAGGAGACCGCGAAGCCGCACACGCGTGGGCCACAAACGCAAGTCAAGCCCTGAACAGCGTCTATGCTCTCTGGCACGCCCGCCGCTGAAGTCGATCTGGCGGCGGGCGTCGCCATTTCATCACAGGGAAAGTCATGCATATGAAGCTCGACGCACTGGCCAAGGCCATCACTCTCGCAACGCTCCTTTCTGCCACCAGTTTCGGCGCCTGGGCTGCCGATATTCCGTTATCTGCCGTCGTTGAGGCCGATACCGTTACCACCAAGGTGCTCGCAGTTGACGCTGCCAGTCACCAGGTTGTGCTTGAAGGGCCCGAGGGCGCGAAGGTCCACGTACAGCTCACCGACAAGGCGAAGAACCTTGCCAATCTCAAGGTCGGCGATCTGGTGAAGATCGAGGTGCAGCGCTCGGTCGCCGCTTATCTCGACACCGATGTGGATAAAGGTCTGCCCGGCACCACCGAGCGCACCGGCGAATTGCGCAAGGCGCCGGGCAGCGATAACCCCGGTGGCGAGGCTTACCGGCAGGTACAGGTGCAGTTGAAAATCAGCAAAATTGATTTGAAATCCAACCAGGTCACCCTCCAGAACCCGTCTGGACAATCGAAGACGCTTGATGTGAAGAAGCCGGAAATCCAAGCGAAGCTCAAGGATTTGAAAGTAGGGCAGAGCGTTATTGTCACCTACACCGATATCCTGAAAGTGACCAGTCAACACGATAGTTGAGTATTAACTCTACAAGAGGATTGTTCTTGTACAAATTTATGTATGAGAACAATCATATGAAATCCGGCTGTAGGAAGTTTCCCGGTAAATATCGAGGCGACACACTTTTTAACTTACCAGTACAAAAATTTCATGTTTAAGCCTGACGACATATCCGCCATCTTCAATTAAAATCCTCTCGGTTCGCCCAGTGTCAGGGCTCTTTACCGGTGCATGGATTGCCAGGCCATTACACTGGGCGGACACCTCTTTGGGGAGCTGTATACAATTTTACGCAACAAAAAAGGGCGACTGATAAGTCGCCCTTTTTTTGTTGCTTCGAATTACACCGAGGCTCGCATATCCGGTTTGCCTTGCTGCCCCTGGAAGCGCTTCAGCGTGGCCTGATACATTTTCGTTCGCCGATGGTTTTCCCCGTAGATCCCTGCCGCAGCGACGGTGCCGGCCTGGATGTGGTCCAGATAGCTGAAGATCTTGCGCGGCGAGAGGAATTTGATGCCATAGCCCAAACCACTCATTCGATCTTGCACGGCATAACCCGGAACTTGCTCGTCCATGCAGAAGTGTAGTCCCAACGATTTCATTAGACGCGCATTCCACAGTGTGCAGAAGCTTTTCAAATGCGTTTCTTTATAAGGCCGCGGCTGTTTCGAGCGCATGCCCAGATGCAGTTTTACCCGACGAACATGGTGCTTGCAGAATCGCGAAGTTAAACGCCACTTATCGCGCAGCCACCCGCGATTGAGTTGTTCGACACAACCCACCGCCGCCATATCCGGCGACTTGGTGCACTCGCGCATCATCATCGCAAATACTTCCTTGTCGTAGACGAAAGTGTCGGTATGCAGCAGAAACAAATAGTCGGTTTCAACTTTCTCCAAAGCCAGATCCAGCGCCTTGCCATGCGCAATATGCCCCGCTTCCTTGCCCGGCGATGGGCGCTCGATCAAGTTGATCCAGTCCAGCGAGCGCAAATAATCGAGGCTGGCATCCGCTGAATCGTTATCGACTACCCACACCGGAATGCGCTGCGCCTGGACGTGCTCGCGCAGCAGCTCAAGGCACATCCGGGTGATGTCCGGGGTTTTGTAATTCACCAGAACGAGGCTGAAATTTGCTGGCGGCTGGCAGGGAAAATCAAAGGCTTGCATGTCGGAGGGATTCATTCACGGCTCATGACGACAGGGTTCATGAGGCGCGATGCTAGCGAGGCAAGCTTAGGTGAAGCTTAATTTGCGGGTGGGGCGGTGCCCGTCAGTTTGTGAGATGCCCCAGAGCTTGCGTCCACCGCAACACCTGTGGGAGCCAGCCTGCTGGCGATGGCGTCAGCCCAGGCAAATCACTGGTGACTGATGCGCCGCTATCGCCAGCAGGCTGGCTCCCACAGTGGATGTGTGTGTTGCCGCAGAGTCTGAGCTCACCGCAAAAACCTGTGGGAGCGAGCCTGCTCGCGAAGGTATCAGTGGTGACTGACACACCGCCATCGCCAGCAGGCTCGCTCCCACAGCGGATTTGTGGTCTGCCGCAGAGTCTGTGTCCACCGCGAGACCTGTAGGAGTGAGCCTGCTGGCGATGGCGTCAGCCCAGGCAAATCACTAGTGACTGACAAACCGCCATCGCCAGCAGGCTGGCTCCCACAGTGGATTTGTGGTCTGCCGCAGAGTCTGAGTTCACCGCAAAAACCTGTGGGAGCGAGCCTGCTCGCGAAGGCGTCAGTTCAGACAAGTCAGTGGCGACTGACCCACCGCTATCGCGAGCAGGCTCGCTCCAGTGAATTTGTGGATTGCCTCAAAAATCAGCGCAATGTGATCCGCAACACCGCGGCGCACTCCTCGATCGAGCGCTGTTGCGTCGCGGCATACAAGCCCAGTTCGTCAATGGTCGGGCGCCCGAGCGCCTGCTCGAAAGCCTGGCGATTGGAGTGCTCGCCGTAGTGCGTCTGCGCCGCGTCGCCGAGGTTTGACTGAAAAATCCCCGCTGCACTCACCGGCAGGAAATCTTCGTACACCAGCGGCTCGGCTTTCACATGGCCCTCACGCAACAAATCTTCCAGCGACGACTCACTGAGACCACTCGCCGCCATGCCTTTTTCCGTAGCGAAATAGCGAAAGTACGCCAGCCCTTGTTCGCGCATGCCCTCGGCGCTGTCAGGGAAGTCGCCAAAGTGTTGAGTCATCAGCGCGTTGTAGCGTGCGGCGTTGCCTTCATTGGGAAACTCGCCCAGTTCATCCCGCGCTGCATTCAGCAAACGGTCGTACAGCGCTCGGCCCGTGGGCGTCAGTGCGGCGCCGCGTTGTTCGATTTCGCCGAAGCGCGCGCTGTGGCTGCCGCGGGTCTGCTGCTGGTCGGTGAAGGCGATCGGCTCGTCCAAGGCCTTGAAACTGGTCTGGCGCAGCAGGATCGGACATTGCCGGCGCGGTGGGCCCTCGATCACCGCTTTGGGGGTGATGCCATGGGCCGGCATCTGTTCCTGCACGCGGTCGATGTCCAGCGTACGCGGGGTCAGGTGGTTGATGTGCGGACCTTTGAAGGCGACGACATCGGCGATCAAACGGTGCTGCGCGCTCAGCGTCTGGTATTGCGCGGCGCTGACGGTGGCGCTGTGGTGCCAGCGAAAGGTTTCCAGTGCCTGTAAGACGAATGCTTCGGCCTCGCTTTCGTTCAGCCCGCCCGCGGTTTCAGCGTGGGCGATCAGGCGCAATGCTTGCGGGGTAAAAATAGATCGCCGAGCCAGCACCGATTCGGCAAAGGTGCGCACGTCGGGATCTCCGATCAGCTCCAGGCGCAACAGCGAGGTGAACACGCGAAACGGGCTGACCTGCAAAGCATCTTCATGCACCGCGCGAAACGCCGTGGAATGCACCGGCACGCCCGCCGGGGTCAGGTCGTAATAGCCCACCGGCTGCATGCCCATCACCGCAAACAGGCGGGCGAGGGTCGCCAGTTCGGTGGCGGTGCCGACGCGGATGGCGCCGTGGCGCTCCATGTCCAGGCGTTCGATTTCACCGCTGCTGTGCAGTTGCCGGGCGACCTCCGGTTGGCGAGCCAGCACGTCACGGTTGGTCTGTTCCACCAACTCCATCAATGCACCGTACAGCGGCACTTCTTCGCGGTACATGTCGGACATCGCTTTGGAGAAGCGCTGGCGGATCAGGTCGGGGCTGACAAAAGGCTGCACGGTCATGAAAAAAATTCCTGCCACGGTCACGGAATGGATAGCGGAAAAGATCGCAGCCTTCGCCCACGCGGGCAAACGAAGAATCCTACGAACTTCATTCTGCCAACGACTGATCCACCAGTTCGATCCAGTGCAACACGCGGGTACGACCGGCGCTGGCCAGATGGCTCTGGCAGCCGACATTTGAGGTGACGATCAATTGCGGTCGGCCGCTCTCCAGCGCGTTGAGGCGATTGTCGCGCAGTTGTCGGGCCAGCACGGGTTGCGTCAGCGAATAGGTGCCCGCCGAGCCGCAACACAAATGGCCGTCCGGTACGGCGGTGAGATTGAAACCGAGACGGGTCAATACCGACTCCACCGCACCGCCGAGTTTCAGCGCGTGCTGCAGGGTGCACGGACAATGCACGGCGATTCGTTGTTCGCTGGCAGCGCACACCTGTTCCAGTGGTTCCTGCGCGAGGATCTGCACCAGATCCAGCGTCCGCTCGCTGATGTACCGTGCCTTGACCGCATAAGCCGGATCGTTTTCCAGCAAATGCCCGTAATCCTTGATGAACGCGCCGCAGCCGCTGGCGGTTTGCACGATCGCTTCGGCGCCGCTCTGCAGATGCGGCCACCACGCATCGATATTGTGTCGGGCGCGATCGAGGCCTTTGGCTTGGGCGTCGAGGTGATAATCCAGCGCGCCGCAACAACCGGCCTCCGCAACCGGGGTGACACTGATGCCGAGTCGATCCAGCACTCGCGCCGTCGCATCGTTGGTATTCGGCGACAGCCCCGGTTGCACGCAGCCTTCCAGCAACAATACGCGGCGCGCATGCCGAGGAGCCGGGCGCGAAACGTTGCCTGACACCGCTTGCGGCAGTTTGCTTTCCAGCAAACGCGGCAACAGCGGGCGAAACGTCGCGCCTACCCGCAGCAGGCTTTTGAACACGCGCGGATTTGGCGCCAAGGCCCGTAAGCCCTCACGCAACAGTCGCTGCGCCGGCGGGCGCGGCACGGCCTGATCGACCACCGCGCGGCCAATGTCGAGCAGGTTGTGATAGTCGACGCCGGACGGGCAGGTGGTTTCGCAATTGCGGCAGGACAGGCAACGATCAAGATGCAGTTGTGTCTGCGCAGTCGCCGGCGCGCCTTCGAGCACTTGCTTGATCAGATAGATGCGCCCACGCGGGCCGTCGAGTTCATCGCCGAGCAGTTGATAGGTCGGGCAGGTCGCGTTGCAAAAACCGCAATGCACGCAGGTGCGCAGAATCTTTTCCGCCTCGGCGGCTCGGGGCAGCTGTCGCGCTTGTTCGCTGAGGGTGGTTTGCATGGCTAGAACTCCGCGTACATTCGCCCGGGATTGAACAGCCCTTGCGGATCGAGTTGCGCCTTGAGCTGGCGGTGATAGCGCAGCAGCGTCGGCGCCAACGGCTGGAACGGTGTGTCACGGGCACCGTGGCTGAAACAGGTGGCATGGCCGCCCAGCGACTGGGCGAGCGCATGAATGTCAGCGCTGGCGGACTTCAACCAGCGTTGCGCGCCGGCCCAGTCGATCAATTGCTCGCCAGGCAGCTCCAGCGGGCTGAGATTGTTGGGTAGCGACAGGCGCCACAGCGGCAGGCCTTCATCGAAAAAGGCCAGGCGATGCTCGTTCAGATCGCTCCAGAAAATCGAGTCCAACGGTTCACCACCGAGGCGTTGATGCGCCGCGGTCACCGAACCTTCGCCGCCCTCAAGGCGCAAATAAAGACTTGTGCCATCGTGACACGCCGCACTGATCGGCAGCGGTTGCTGACCCCACTCGGCAAGTTTGCTCAAGGCGCGGGTGCAGTCGATATCCAGGCGAATGCTCAGGCACTGGCGCGGTTTGGGCAGGACCTTCAGCGAGACTTCGGTGAGCACGCCAAGGCAACCAAAACTGCCGGCCATCAGCCGTGACAGGTCGTACCCGGCGACGTTTTTCATCACTTCGCCGCCAAAACGCAAGTGCTGACCGAGACCGGTGATGACTCGCGTGCCGAGCACGAAGTCGCGCACCGAGCCTGACCACGGCCGCCGCGGGCCCGATAAACCTGTCGCGATCATGCCGCCGACAGTGGCGCTGTCGGTGAATGCCGGTGGTTCGCACGGCAGCATTTGCCCGGCGCTGTCCAGTGCTGAAAGCAGCTCTGATAACGGCGTCCCCGCGCGCGCGGTGATCACCAGTTCAGTCGGTTCGTAGCGCACGATGCCGCAGTGGGCACGGGTGTCGAGCACTTCACCCGCCACTTCGCGACCGAGAAACGCCTTGCTGTTGCCGCCCTGGATTTTCAACGGTGTGCGATTGGCGCGCGCGGCGTTGACCTGATCGAGCAGGGCGCTGGCGCCGTCGAAATCGGCCATCAGAAACGCTCCAGCTCGGGGAATGGCAGTTGCCCGGCGTGAATATGCATCGCGCCAAATTCGGCGCAGCGGTGCAGGGTCGGAATGTTCTTGCCGGGATTGAGCAGACCTTGCGGGTCGAATGCCGCTTTCACTGCGTGGAACAGGCTCAGCTCGTCACTGTTGAATTGCGCGCACATCTGATTGATTTTCTCCCGGCCAACCCCGTGTTCGCCGGTAATGCTGCCGCCGACCTGCACGCACAGTTCGAGGATCTTGCCGCCCAAGGCTTCGGCGCGCTGCAGTTCGCCTGCTTGGTTGGCGTCGAACAGGATCAGCGGGTGCATGTTGCCGTCGCCAGCATGGAATACGTTGGCGACGCGCAAGCCGTACTCTTCGCCAAGCCTTGCGATGCCTTGCAGAACACCGGGCAATTCCCGGCGCGGAATGGTGCCGTCCATGCAGTAATAGTCCGGCGACAAACGGCCAATCGCCGGGAAGGCATTCTTGCGCCCGGCCCAGAAACGCACGCGTTCGGCTTCGTCCTGCGCCTGGCGCACTTCAGTCGCACCCGCCGCGAGCATGACCTCGCGCACCCGCTGGCAATCGTCATGCACATCGGCTTCGACGCCATCGAGTTCGCACAGCAGAATGGCCTCGGCATCGACCGGGTAGCCGGCGTGGATGAAGTCTTCGGCGGCGCGGATGGCCAAGTTGTCCATCATTTCCAGGCCGCCGGGAATGATTCCCGCCGCGATGATTTCGGCTACCGCGCGGCCAGCCTTTTCCACTGAATCGAAACTCGCCAGCAGGACTTTCGCCACTTGCGGTCTGGGCAGCAACTTGACCGTGACTTCGGTGATGATCCCCAGCAGGCCTTCGGAACCGGTGAACAGCGCGAGCAAATCGAAACCTGCCGAATCCAGCGCATCGGAGCCGAGGGGCAGGCGTTCGCCTTCGATGGTCAGCACTTCGATTTTCAGCAGGTTGTGCACGGTCAGGCCGTACTTGAGGCAATGCACGCCGCCAGCGTTTTCGGCGACGTTACCGCCAATCGAACAGGCGATCTGCGAGGAGGGATCCGGCGCGTAGTACAGGCCAAACGGCGCGGCGGCCTGAGAGATCGCCAGATTGCGCACCCCGGGCTGGACCCGCGCGGTGCGGGCGGCGGGGTCGATATGCAGAATATTGTTGAACCGCGCCATCACCAATAGCACGCCCTGTTCCAGCGGCAAGGCGCCGCCGGACAAGCCGGTGCCGGCACCGCGCGCAACCACCGGAACGTTCTGTGCGTGGCAAAGTTTGAGCAGGCTCTGCACCTGCTCGAGACGCCGGGGCAGGGCGACCAGCATCGGCGTGGTGCGATAAGCGGAGAGGCCGTCGCATTCGTAAGGTTTCAGTTCCTCCTCGCGCCACAGCAGGTCGAGGTCAGGCACGGCTTGTTGCAGCGCCTTGAGCAGTTCGGCCTTGTCCACCGGCGGCAGCGGGCCGTCGAGGCGCTCGTCGTAAAGGATGTTCATCTCAGCTCCAGGCCCCGCCGCTGATCGTTCCTACGCTCCCGCGTGGGAATGCCTCTGGGGACGCTCTGCGTCCAGTGACGCGGAGCGTCACGGGCGGCATTCCCACGCAGAGCGTGGGAACGATCAGGACCAGGACGATCAGGGAAAGTTGTCATCGCTGGCTTCCAAGAAATTCCTGATACAGGCGTGCGCTATGCGTCGGCTGCTCGACCATCGGCATGTGCCCGACGTGGTCCCAGACGTCCACGCGCAAATTGGCGATGCCCTTGCTCCAGACCGGCACGCTGCTGACGTCGATCAAGCGATCCTTGCGTCCCCACAGCAGCAGCGCCGGGCAGCGGATTTGCGCCAGTTTCGGTTCCATTGGTGGACTGGCGTGGAAGTCACGGAAGATTTCTTCCAGTTCGTCGCGTTGCTGCACGTAACGCTGAGCGATGGCGTCGAGCACAACCTTCGGCACCCAGGGCGGCGAGGCCATGGTCATTGCGTATAGATAGCGAAACTCTTCGCGGGAATTGACCAGAAACGGGTTGTGCCCGCGTGCCAGATGTCGCTCCATGTCGCTGGCCTGCGGCGCGGTGACGCCCGCCGGATCGATCAGCGCCAGCGAGGCGATTCGCTCGGGATAAGTTGCCGCCAGCCACGCCGCCAGGTAGCCGCCCATCGAGTTGCCGATCACATGCACCTTTTCCACGCCGCAGACGTCGAGCAACTGGATCATGCGTTTGGCCTGCAGCGGAATATCAAAACCGCCACCGGCCTTGAAGCCGGTTTCACCATGGCCGGGCAAGTCCGGAATGATCACTCGATACTGCCGCACAAAGTGCCGGGAGAAACGCAGCCACAGATTCTTGTCGGCACTGAAACCGTGCAGCATCAGGATCGCACTGGCCGCTTCGTACGGCCCGCCCTGCCAGGTCGACACCGTCATCTCGGCGATCGGCACTTCGATCTTGTGCAATTTATACAACCTGGCCTCGATGGCCATGCTCAGGTCATACAGCCAGTGCCCGATCGCCGGATAACTCAACCAGCTCCAGGCCACGAAAACCGCGAGGGCGACAAACAGCAAAAGCATCGACGTCTTCCTTTTACGTGTTCAGGACAGAATGTGGTCGGCGGGTTTCAGCGCCCGGGTCAAACGGTAGTAGCTGAAACTGAAGCCGGGAAACATGGCGATCACATGACCGCTCTTGCTTTGATACCAACTGTGGCAACCACCGGACTTCCACACCGTGCGCTGCATTTCCCGGTGGATCATTGCAGTGTAGGTACGTTCTGCGTCGCGGCGCACTTCGATGCTGCGCAACCCTTGATCGCGCACGGTGCGGATGCAGTCAATGATGTAGTTCATCTGTGATTCGATGATGAACAGCGCCGAGGTATGGCCGATGCCGGTGTTCGGGCCGGTGACGATAAACAGGTTGGGAAAGTCCGGCAGGCTGGTGCCGAGATAGGCGCGCGGATATTCGGCCCAGACATCGCCTAGCTGCACGGCGTTTTTTCCGCTGACCGGGTAGGAAATCACCCCGTCGGTGGCGTCGTAACCGGTTGACCAGACAATCAGATCCGCGTCGACATGCTGGCCGTCTGTGGTGTTGATCCCGGTTTCGTCGATGGAAGCGATGCCTTGTTCGCGGCTGTGCAAGGTGACGTTCGCGCGCCTCAGCGTCGGGTAGTAAGTACTGGAGACCAGCACGCGTTTGCAGCCGATGGTGAAGTCCGGAATGAGTTTTTCCCGTAACTGCGGGTCCGGCACCTGTCGTTTGAGAAAGCGCAGGGCGTGCTGCTGCACCATGTGGATCGCCGGTTTCGAATACTTGAAGGCGATCACGCGGGTTTCGAACTGCCAGTAGATCAGCCAGCGCAGCAGTTTGTAGGCGGGTTTACGACCGAGCAGCCAGCGTTGAATCGGTCCAAATAGGCGATCGGCGCGGGGCAGTACCCAATGCGCTGTGCGCTGGAAAACGTGCAAATGTGCCACTTGCGGCGCTATCGCGGGAATCACCTGGACCGCGCTGGCGCCGCTGCCGACGATGGCCACGCGTTTACCGCGATAGTCGTAGCTGTGGTCCCAGTTGTTTGTATGAAAAGTCTTGCCCTTGAAGCGATCCCGGCCCGGGAAATGTGGGATCACCGGCTGGCTTAACGGTCCGCTGGCGTTGATCAGGAATTGCGCGTAGTAGACGCCTTGGCAGCTGGTGTGGACGGCCCAGCGTTTTGCCGACTCGTCCCATTCGACGCGCTCGACATTGGTCTGCAGCTCCACGCGGTCACGCAAATGGAACGCGTCAATGACATGCTCGGTGTAGCGCTGCAGTTCGGCCTGCCCGGCGAACATCTGTGACCAGCGGTAGGGCGCGAACGACAGCGAATACAGCGGCGACGGCACGTCCACCGCTGCGCCGGGGTAGGTGTTCTGGCACCAGGTGCCGCCAAAGAAGTCCCTGCGCTCCAGCAGGCGAAAATCGTCGATCCCGGCCTTGAGCAGGTTGACCGCCGCACACTGGCCGCCAAAACCGCTGCCGATGATCAACACTTGGTAGGTGCGCATGGGCCTCCTTCTTATAGTTGTTTTTCCATTTTGCTCCTTTCATGTATAGCCAAAAATTCGCCCGGTGCGCGGCCTTGATGTCGCGCTATTCAGCCCGCTGACCGGTGATGGCGGATTAACGTCGCCCTGATAGACTCCCATCACATCCGCACAGCGGAGTGCGTGATCGAGGTCCTTATGGGAAATGCGGGAGGAAAGGGACTTTCAGTCGCCAGGAGGCTCTATACATCGCGAATCCTCGGGCTGTTGCTTGGGCTGCTGTGTGTGTCCGTGGCGATGTATGCGCTCGATCCGCCGCTGTGGGTCTGGGCACTGATGTTCTTCAACGGCTTGGTCTGGCCACATCTGGCGTTTCAATGGGCGCGCCGCTCGCGTGTTCCCTATCATGCAGAACACCGAAATCTGTTGATTGATGCTTTTTCCGGCGGCTTCTGGGTTGCCGCGATGCATTTCAATCCATTGCCCACGGCAGTGACCATTTCGATGATGGCGATGAACAACGTCGCGATCGGTGGCGCACGCTTTCTGTTGGCAGGCTCTGCTGCGCAATTGCTTGGGGTCGGCGTCGGGCTGGTAGTTTTCGCCCCGGCATTCGTCCCGCAAACTTCGCCTGCGCAGATGTACGCGTGTTTCCCGTTATTGCTGCTGTATCCGTTGGCGCTGGGCTGGATCTGCTTTCGTCAGGCCTACAATCTCGGCCGGCATAAACGCGAACTGCTCGCCCTGAGCCGCACCGACAGCCTGACCGGGCTGCTCAACCACGGCGCCTGGAAAGATCAGCTGGAAATCGCCTTTCAGCGCTGCCGACGCCAGCAGCAGGGCGCGGCGATTGCGTTGATCGACATCGATCATTTCAAGACGATCAACGACACCTACGGCCATGTCGCCGGCGATATCGTGTTGCGCCAGTTGAGCAAATTGCTCAAGCACAACCTGCGCGCGACGGACGTGGCCGGACGCTATGGCGGCGACGAGTTCTGCGTGATCCTGCCCGAGTTGCCGCTGTTCAACGCCGCCCAGGCCATGGAAGCGTTGCGCGAGCGTTTCGCAATTCTGGGCTATGAGCAGAATCCGGCGCTGAAGGTCAGTTTGAGCATTGGCCTGGCGGCTTACGATCCGACCCATGCCGACGCCACCCGCTGGCTCAATGAGGCCGATCAGGCGCTGTACGAAGCCAAGGCGAGCGGGCGTAATCGGGTGATCTGCAATTGCGACGAGCAGCCTCGCCAGGCGGTGCTCGACTCCGTCTGATCGCCTGTCCCATATCCCTTGTAGGAGTGAGCCTGCTCGCGATGGCGTCGTGTCAGCTGGCATCAATGTCGGCTGACACGACGCCATCGCGAGCAGGCTCACTCCTACAGGGGGTTTTGTGGCGTTGGTTAGGTCAGTGTCGCATCCGGTGTAGAGCCTCGCGCCGATGTCGGGTACGGTTAAAGGCCCCGTACGCGAAACAAGGACCGCTTCATGACGTTCTCATTTCCTCGCTCCCTGCTGGCCGCCAGCCTCGGCCTGTCTCTGACCCTCGCTGCCACCGGCGCCTTCGCCGAACCGCACAAGCAAGTGCTCGCCGATGCCGAGCAGTACCAGCCCGAAGCGCTGAAGCTGCTCGAGCGGCTGGTCAATATCGACTCGGGTTCCGGTTACGAACCCGGTCTCAAGCAAGTCAGCGACATTGCCATCGATGAGTTGAAAAAGCTCGGCGCGACGATCGAGCTGGTGCCGAACACGCCGGATAAATCCAGCCATGTACTGGCGACGCTGAAAGGCACCGGCAAGGCGAAAATCCTGCTGATGGCGCACATGGACACCGTTTTCAAGGAAGGCTCGGCGGCCGAGCGGCCGTTTCACATCAAGGACGGCCGCGCCTACGGGCCGGGAGTGATGGACGACAAGGGCGGTATCGTCGCCGGGATTTATGCGTTGAAAGTGCTGAAGAACCTCGATTTCAAAGACTACGCGCAAATCACCTTCCTGCTCGACGCCAGCGAAGAAACCGGTTCGGACGTCGCCACCGACCTGATCAAGAAAACCGCCAGACAGCACGACGTGACCCTCAACCTCGAGCCGGGCCGCCCGGCCGATGGCCTGGTGGTGTGGCGCAAGGGCAGCGCGACGGCGCTGGTCGAAGTCAAGGGCAAAGCCGCGCACGCTGGCGTCGCGCCGGAACTGGGGCGCAACGCCGCCATGGAAGCAGCGCACCAGATTCTGCAACTGGGCAAGCTCGGCGATGAGGCGAAGAAGACCACTATCAACTTCACCGTGCTCAATGCTGGTGACCGCACCAACGTGATACCCGCTCAAGCCACCGCCAAGGCTGACGTCCGCGCGGCGGTGCCCGAAGAATTCGACCGGATCGAAAAGGACCTGGCGCGGGTTTCCCAGGACAAGTTGATTGCTGATACCGAGGTGAAGACTTCGTTGGAGCGCGGCTTGCCGCCGATGCCGCAAACGGCGGAGTCGGATCGCCTGATGGCCATGGCCCAAGGCATTTACGGCGAGATCGGCCGCAAACTGACCGAAGAGGGCAGTGGCGGCGCGGCGGATGCGAGTCTGTCTGCCGGGGTTGGCACGCCGACGCTGGATGGCTTTGGCATTGTTGGCGGCAATATCCATACGCCCGAGGAATACGCCGAAGTGGCGAGCGTGGCGCCGCGGATTTATTTGTTGTCGCGGATGATTATGGAGTTGGCGAAGCCGCAGTGAAGGGGGATCGTTCCCACGCTCTGCGTGGGAAGGATCATTAATGCGGTGTCACACGTCGGCACAGATTCAGAGCAACCCCCAATCAGTTCCCTCTCCCCCTGGGAGAGGGCTAGGGTGAGGGGCTTTTGTTTTGGGCATCACTCCTTGACGCTCATGTACTCCTTGGCCCAGAGGATGTATTCCTCCGGCTGGGTATAGGTGTGGGTCAATTCCGTTGCGCTGAGATCAGCGGCCTGAGTGAAGATCTGCCGTTGCTCGCGCAGGCTGTCGTAAGTCGCTTTGATCGCCGCAAAGTAAGCGCCATGCCCGTCGATGGTCACGCGCACGCCGAGTTCGGCCAGGCGTTTGTCGTCGCGCAGCGCCGGGTTGCCGTAGGTCACCAGCATCAGCGGTACGGTGAGGTGCTCGGCAATCTGCTCGAGCTGATCGAAGTCTTGTACACCGACCATGCAGATGCCATCGGCGCCAGCCGCTTGGTATTGGCGGGTGCGGCTGATGATTTCCTGGTTCGGCAGAATGCCGGCATTGGTGCGGGCGATAATGGCCATTTCCGTGTCGACCCGGGCTTCCAGCGCCGCGCGGATCTTGCCGACGCCTTCGGCGACGGTGATCAGGTCGGTGGATTTACGGCCGAATTGCGCCGGCAGCAAGGTGTCTTCGATGGTCAGTGCAGCGACGCCGGCACGTTCCAGTTCGACGATGGTGCGCATCACATTCAGGGCGTTGCCGTAGCCGTGGTCGGCATCTGCGATCACTGGCAATTGGGCAACGCGGCCGATGCGGGTGGCTTGTTCGGCGAACTCGCTGAGGGTGATCAGGGCAAAGTCCGGGGCGCCGAGGACCTGCAACGAGGCCACGGAACCGCCGAGAATCCCCACTTCAAAACCGAGATCGGCAGCAATGCGCGCGGACATCGGATCAAACACCGAGGCCGTGTGGTAGCAGGTGTCGGAGGCCAGCAACTGACGGAAGTTACGGCGCAAATCTTGATGAGAAAGCCTGGTCATTCGAGTTCCACCAATACCAAGGAATGGAACGGCTTGAACAAATGTGTCAACGCCGAAGAATGAAAAGGCTATCACGCGAATGGGTCAATGATCATGACGAATTTGCACCAGCAGCACGGTTGACGTGCTGTTTGCTGAAAGGATTTACCCTAGTGGTGGCGACGGTCAGGCTGCCACCGCCTGTTGCTGTTGATTCGGCAGCGTGACCGCTCGTACCGAATTGCCCGGTTGCAACTGCAGTCGTTTGGCGGTGAGGCGGTCGATCACCAGGCTGCTGCCGACCCGGCGCGCACGGGCTACGGTGATGCGGCAGTTTTCCAGCCGACGGTTGTGAATCAGCCACAACGGTGCCTGTTCGTCCGGGCTACCGAGGCTCAAGGTCAGCTCCGCACTGTCGCGCACGGTGCGGATATTGCGCAGCGGTGCTTCGATCACCGGGCCACCGTCGAAGATGTCGATGTAGCCCTTGTGGGCGAAACCCTCAGCCTGGAGGATCTTCAGCGCCGGCTCGGTGTTCGGGTGCGCCTGACCGATGGCGGCCTGGGCTGCTTCAGTGAGCATGCAGGTGTACAGCGGCTGGCGGGGCATCAGTTCAGCGATGAAGGCTTTGTTGCCAAGCCCGGACAAGTGGTCGGCATGGCTGAAGTCCATCTGGAAGAAATGGCGACCGAGACTGTCCCAGAACGGCGAACAGCCTTGTTCATCGGCGCTGCCACGCAGTTCGGCAATCATCTTTTCACCGAACAGGTGCGGAAATTCCGCAGCGAACAGCAAGCGCCCGAGCGAGAGCAGGCGACCGTTGCTGCCGAGGCGCTGGTCATGGCTCAGAAACAGCGAGCACAGCTCGGATTGTCCAGTCAGTTCGTTGTTGAGGAACAGTGTCGGGATCTGCCGCTGGATACCGAGGTCCGGCGCCGAACTCACCGTTATACCGACCCGATAGTTGTACCAGGGCTCGCGCAGGCCGACGGCCCCGGCCATCGCACTGACGCCGACCACGCGCATCTCGTCGTCTTCGAGGACAAACAGATAGTCGGCATCGGCGCGTTCCACCTGTTCGGCAAACGCCCGTTGCGCCCAGCGCACGCGATGAGTCAGGCGCTCTTCATTGGCCGGCAGGGTGGTGAACCCCGGGCCAGCCTGTTGCACCAGGGCCATCAGAGCGGGCAGATCGCTGACTTTTACCGGGCGGACAATCATCCTGTCACTCCTTCTGCGCGCCTGTTCGGGCGTTGTCGTTGGTTGTGGATCCGGGCGGGATTCACAGGGCAATCAGCCGGATCGGGCTGCCATCGCGCACGTTCAGCGCCGCGCACATCGCGGCGGTGAGAGCCAGCGGTTGATCGGGGTGGTAATCCAGCTCGGCGACGATGGCGCGGAAACCGTGCAGCGCGTCGTTGCTCAGCAGAAAACGGCCACGCGCATCGATATGCGCCTGTTGCCGCACGCGGGCAATCTGGCTGTGGGTGATCGATCGAATGTTGGCCGTGCGCGCGTAAAGGGTCGGGCCGGCATCGAACAGATCGATGTAGCTATTGGTCTCGAAGCCTTCGCGTTCAAGAATATCGAACGCCTCCTGACCATCCGGATGGACGCGACCGATGCAGTCCTGCGCCGCGGGCGGCAGCATGGGCACGTAGATCGGGTATTGCGGCATCAGTTCGGCGAGAAAGCGACGGCTCTGCAGCCCGCAAAGGCGTTCGGCCTCGGCGTAGGGCAGGTCGAAAAAGTGCTTGCCCAGTGCGTCCCAGAATGGCGAGTGCCCGTCCTCGTCGCTGTAACCGACGATTTCGGTGATCACCGCTTCGGCAAAGCGAGGCGCGTGGGCAGCGATGAACAGCAGTCGTGCCCGTGACAGCAACTCGGAAAAAGGCGTGCGCACCAGCGCCGCGTCGATGTGGAAGCCGCGCAGCAGGGTGTGATCGTTGAGGTCGTGGCACAGCGACAGCGCCGGCACGCCGTGTTCGATGTTCAGCTCCCGCGATGCGCTGGTGAAATGACGGTTGCGCAGGCTGTAGAACGGCTCGTCGTAGCCGGCGGTGGCGAGGATTTCCGAGCAGCCGCGCAAGCGCTGGCTGTCGAGGTCTTCAAGCACGAAGCAATAACTCTCCGGGCCATGCGCTGCCGCAGCGCTGGCAAACGAGGCGATGGACGCGTCGATTTTCTCACGCAGGCGTTCGCTGTCGTCCGGCAGCGAGGTCACGCCCAGCAGGCTGTCGCGGGCCAATTGTTGGAGCTGGGGCAGGTCAGTCTGCTCGACCGGGCGTAAGACCAGCATGGATGTACTCCTGTATCAAAAGGTTCGGCGATGGCGCCGAACCTGACTATCACTGTCGGTTTCCACGCAATAAATCGGCAGTCGCCTGATTCGTTGTCAGACGCTGCTCTTTTTCTTGTCAGCCGTTGCTCGGGTCCGGCAGCGCGGTGCTGGCCCCGAATTTGTTTAGGAAGAACAGGTACACCAGACCCAGGGCAATCCAGATCAGGCCGAGTTTCTGCGCATCGACGCCCATGTTGTACATGATGGCCGCGACGATGATGAAACCGACCACCGGGCAGAGCAGATGACGCACGATCTGACCGGATTTCCGCCGACGCCAGTAGTAGTTGATCACGGTCAGGTGCAGCAGCATGAAACCGCTCAGTGCGCCGAAGTTGACCAGCGAGGTCAGGGTGTCGACCGAATTGATGAACAGGTAGCAGATCACCAGCGACAGCACGGCCACCAGGTAAATGCTCAGGTACGGCGTGTTGTGTTTCGGGTGCACCTTGGCCAGCACTTTCGGCAGCTTGCCGTCGCGGGCCATGCCGAACAGCAGACGCGATACGGCGGCTTGCGAGGTGATCGCCACCGCCACGCCCCAGGCCAGCGCCGTGGCGACTGCGGTCAGGGTCGCGAGCCAGCTGCCGGCGGCGATTTCGGCAATTTCATAGAACGCGGTGTCGGCGGATTTGAAACCCATGCCCGCCGCCAGATCGGTGGCAATCCAGGTTTGTACGACGAAAATCACCCCCATCACCAGCAGGGTCAGCAGCGCCGCTTTGCCGACGCTCTTGCCCGGATCGCCCTTGATTTCTTCGGCAAGGGTAGAGATTGCGTCAAAGCCGAGGAATGACAGCACGGCAATCGACACCGCTTGCATCAGCAGGGCGAAATTGAAGGTTTCCGGATGATACAGCGGCGCCAGCGTCAGCTCGCCGTTGCCGCCACCGTTGTGCAGGGCATTCCAGGCGTATAACAGGAAAATCCCCAGCACCACCAGTTGCGCGAGCAGGAAGACGATGTTCATTCGCGCGGTGAAGGTGATGCCGCGCAGGTTGACGAACGTCGCGCTGACCAGGAACGCCAGAATGAAGCCGACCTTCGGAATGTCCGGATACAAATGGTTTAACGCCATGGCCGCGTAGACGTAGAGCAGCGGCGGAATCAGCAGGTAGTCGAGCAGCATCAGCCAGCCGGCGATGAAACCGACGTGTTGATTCAGCCCGCGTTGCGCATAGGAATACACCGAGCCGGCGATCGGAAAGGCCTTGGCCATGCTGCCGTAGCTCAGCGCGGTGAACAGCATCGCCACCATGCCGATGATGTAGGCCAGTGGCACCATCCCCGGCGCTTCGGCGTTGACGTAGCCATACACACCGAAGGGGGCGATGGGGATCATGAAGATCATCCCGTACACCACCAGGTCGGTCAGCGTCAGGCTACGTTTCAACTCTTGTTTGTAGCCGAATTGTTCAATTTCCATGAAGCCTACCTCCTTGTCAGCCAATCGGTCGGTGTAGTTGTTTTCGGTCCGTCGTTTACAGCGTCAGCGATGTTTCGTTACTGCCATATCTATTACAGCAAGGGCGCGAGGTAACCGGCCCAGCGCGACACGGCTGCGGGGCTGCGCAGCAGGTCGTTGCGCACCTCGATCAGCACCGAGTCCAGACCACGGGCGTCGCCATGCACCGGCACGGTCATGTCGCCCAGCGGGTCGATGCGGTATGGCTGATTGCCGGCCACTTTCAGCGGATGCGCTTCGAGACCGTCGAGCAGGCGTTGGGCATAGGTCTTGGCCTGGCCGAACAGCACGCCGGCTTCCAGCGTTCGGGGCTGGCCGTAATACACCGGGGTGAAACTGTGAATCCCGACCACCCGCACAGGTTGCCCGTGGGCAATGCGTTCGTCGATCAACGTTTGCAAACGCGCGTGGAACGGCTTGAACAGCATCTGCCGACGGTACTCACGAGTGACTTCATCAAGTTCGCGATTGCCCGGCACCTGATAGATCTCGCTTTGCGCCGGAATGCTGTCCGCGGCATGCCGGGGCCGGTTCAGGTCGATCAGCAGCCGCGAATAGTTGGCGCTCAGCAAGGTCGCGCCAAGTTGTTCGGAAAGCTGTTCGGCCAGTTGCAGGGCGCCGATGTCCCAGGCGATATGTTCCTGCGCCGCGGCCTCGTCCAGGCCCAGATTGTTCAGGGCAGCGGGAATGTAGCGGCTGGCGTGTTCGCACACCAGAATCAACGGGTGTGGCGAATCCTCGCGGATCAGGTTGTAAGCCGGGCGGGTGTACAACCCGTGCTCGGTGGATTCAGTACAGGCGTGCATAGTGCTCACACAAGTCAGCGGGCGAGAGCTGTTCCGTCAGCGCCAGTTCCTCGGTTTTCAGGGCGTAATAGGTGTCGAGCAATGGCTTGGGCAGCCACTCGGTGAACGCGGGGCTGTTGCGCAGGCATTCCAGCGCCTGCGCCAGCGAGGCGGGCAGGGCGACAATGCCCCGGGCCTTGCGTTGCTCGTCGTTGAGTGAATCGGGGATTTCATCGGTGATTGCGTTCAGCGCCAGACGCTGTTCGATGCCCAGCCGTCCGGCAATCAGCAACGCGGCCATGGCCAGATGCGGCGAAGCGGTGGCGTCCATCGCGCGGAATTCCACATTGAACTGCTGGGCGACGGACTTGCCGCCAAGGCTGACGGTCGGGCAGATGCGCAGCGCTGCTTCGCGGTTTTGCTGACCCAGACACGCATAGGACGCGCTCCAGTGATGCGGCTGCAAGCGCTGGTAAGACACCGGCGTCGGCGCGGTAAACGCACACAGCGCCGGCAAATAATGCAGGATCCCCGCCGCCCAGTGTTGGCCAATGCTCGACAGGCCGTTACTGGTGCCGACGTCGTACAGCATCGGCTGGCCTGCCAGATCGAGCAGGCTGACATGCAGGTGCACGCCGTTGCACACCGCGTCAGCGTTGGTTTTCGGCGCGAAGCTCAGGTCCAGACCCATTTGCCGGGCGATCTCGCGGCTGATCTCGCGCACGTTCACTGCTCGATCGGCTGCCGCCACGCCGAGGGCCGGGCGACAGGTGATTTCGTATTGGTGCTTGCCGTATTCAGGCAGAAACATCTCCGGCTCGACGCCACCGGCGCGCAACGCGCTGAGCAGCCAGCCGCCAAACTCGGCGCCCTGACGCTGGGCCTGGAGCGAGAAAGCCAGATGCTCGGCAACCCCGGCGTGCAGGTTGAATTCGTGTTCGAACGCTGCGTTGACCTGCAGGCCCAGATCATCGCGATAACGCTCGATTTCGTCGCGCAGCAACGTGCGCGGGCAAGCGCCCCACGGGCGGCCATCAGTTTCGCGGATATCGCCGTGGAGGAAATCCAGTGCCGGGGCATTGGCGTCCGGGCCATTGCTGACGGTGACGCGGCTGCTCAAATCGGCAATCAGCCGCAAGTCACCATACGCACCCCATGGATTGGTCGAGGCGATGATGTCCTGTGGCGTCAACGCGCTGTTGGCCGGCACCCAGCCGCATCCGGTGGCTTGGTAATGCTCCAGTTCATCGGTAGGAAACGAGCGGCCACGGGTGATGCCGATCAGGTCCGTGGTGACCAGCGTGGTCAGCGGCAGCGGTGTCAGGCGCGCGCTCATGCGGGCATCTCCTGCAAGCGGCCGAGCACGGTGTCGCTGTCGGTGATCCAGCAGTAACCCTTGATCGCGTTGAGGCAGGCGTGATGGCGTTCGGCGCTGTAGGTGGCGCAGGCATCTTCCACCAGCGTGACCAGATAACCGCGGTCAGCAGCGTCGCGCACGGCCATGTCGACGCATTGGTCGGTGACGATGCCGGCGATGATCAAATGGCGGGTTTCGAGGTTGCGCAGGACGTAGTCGATGTTGGTCGAGTTGAACACGCCGGAAGAGGTCTTCGGCAGGACGATTTCGTTTTCCGCCGGGGTCAGTTCAGCAATGATCTGCGCCTGCGCGCTGCCTTTGGGCAGGTGCATGTCCGAGAGTTTGTGATCGAGCGAGCGGTCGCGGCCGTCAGCGGTCAGGCTTTCGATGATCGTGTGCAGGACGTTCTGCCGGGCCTGCCGAAACCCCGCGAGCAAGCGTTGCTGGTTGGGCACCACCTGGGTGCGTGCGCGGCTGAGGAAATATTCGGCGTCAGGTCCCGTCAAGTGGGCGTCGAACTGCGGTTCGAGCCAGGCACGCTGCATGTCCACCAGCAACAGTGCGGTGTGGTCGCTGACAAACGGCAAGTCCCTCGGCGAGCGGTGGGGAAGGCTGAACATCCTTATTTATCCTCCAGCAAATGGGTGTTGAAGTCGTTGCGCAGGGCATCGATGCCTTCCAGGCGATCGGCCAGATTTTCGGTGCGCAACGTCAGGCAGGCGATCAGCGCCTCGACCTGCGCCAGCGCCGGGACCATGGTGTCGAACGGCGAGGCCGATTCGACCGGGGCGCTGATGATCAGGTCAGCCAGCTCGCGCAGCGGCGAAGCATAGATGTCGGTGAACAGCACCACCCGGGCATTGTTGTTTTTCGCCGCACTGGCGACGCGCAACGCCTGGGTCTGGTAGCGGCGATAGTCGAACAGCAGCACCACGTCCTGGCGTTGCAGATCGAACAGCCGATCGGGCAGTTGCGCGTTGTCCTCCAGCGCAAAGCAACCGGGGCGCAACAGCCGCAAGTGGTTGAGCAGATAGGTAGCCATCAGGCTGCTGAAGCGTCCGCCGAAGCAGTACACCTGATGCCGCACATCGAGCAGCCAGTCGGTAAGGATGCGCACGTCTTCAGGTTGCGTCAGCGATTGGGTTTCTACCAGCAGGCGATGGCTGTCGCCCAGGTAGTGGCTCCAGGCGTCGTCCTTGTGTTGCTGGGCGCGTGGTTGTAACAGCGTGCGCGGCGAGCGCAGGCGATGGTCCATGTCACTGAGCAGAGCGTCCTGAAATTCGGCATAACCGCCGAAACCGAGTTTTTTTACCAGACGCACGATGGTCGGATCGCTGACCCCTGCGTGTTCTGCCAGCCGCGCCATCGGCCCCAGGCCATTACGCGGGTACTGATCGAGCAAGGCGCGAACGACTTTACGCTCCGACGGCGTAAGATCCAGGCCGGGCTCGGTGATCAGGTCTCTTAGAGGGGGCATCCGGGCTCCTGCTGGATGATGGGGTGTTGAATCTGCTTCATAATCCGTTAAAACAGTATTTATGTAAGTGACGCTACATGTCTAGCGAATTTTTCGGCGTGTTGAAACGGCACCAAAACAGGGCGAGACGCCCGTGTAACAAGGGCTTCACGAATGTCGACTGGTCCTGTAGTCCATTGCCCATACCAGCGTCAGAACTTGCCGTATGGGTAGTCATTCAAGCGACCACAGAGGCTCTTGCGTTCACCCGGCAGCCCGCGGTTTACGGCACAATTGCTGCCAATTCAGAACCACGCCCTTGATTGCAGCAGTTGACCGACCGGAGCGCTTCCCGTGCAGACCACGCGTTTGACATTGATGTGCCATGCACGAACCGTCGCACAGAAACTGGCGCGTTTTCCTACGAACGAGCCTGTTGAAAATGCCGGGCTGGCGCCGACTGCACTGATCGCGCGTTTCAATACTGCGCCGCGTCTGCTCTGCGCGCCGGAGCTGCGCACGCGCCAGACGGCGGCGTGGTTTGGCGCCGATGCGCAAATCGACGAAGCGTTGCGCGACTGTGATTGGGGGCGCTGGAGTGGCGTGTCGATCAAGGACGTGCAACGCAGCGAAGAGGTAGCCCTGAACAGCTGGCTGCGCGACACCCATGCGGCGCCGCATGGCGGGGAATCGGTAGCACAACTCTGTGAGCGGGTGGCGGGGTGGCTGGGCAGTGTGCAAGCTATTCCGGGTCATGTGTTGGCGGTGACTCATCCATTTGTCATTCGCGCAGCCCTGACCGAAGTCATGCGTGGGTCGGCGTTTCATGACATCGATGTCGAACCGTTGTCGACCGTCGAATTGCGCTTCAACGGCCGCTGGCGTCTGCTTCTACCCGACCTGGATGTGAGAGGAGCCTGCTGATGAAACAATTGCTGGTGATCGGCATTGGTGCCGGAAATCCCGACTACATCACGATGCAGGCGGTCAAAGCGCTGAATCGGGTGGACGTGTTCTTTCTGCTGGACAAAGGTCCGCGCAAAGACAAGCTGATCGATTTGCGCCGGGAACTCTGCGCGCAATATATCAACGGTCGCGATTATCGGTTCGTCGAAGCCCACAGCCCGGAACGCGAGCGCGGTGCTGGCGATTACACGGCCAGTATCGATGACCTGAACAGGGCCAAACAGCGAACGTTCGAACGGCTGATCAATGACGAATTGTCTGACGGCCAGTGCGGCGGTTTTCTGGTTTGGGGCGACCCGGCGTTATACGACAGCACGGTGCGCATTCTTCAGGCGATATTGGCGTCGGGTGCGTGCGCCTTCGAATTTAAGGTGATCCCTGGCATCACCAGCGTTCAGGCACTCGCTGCGCAGCACAAGGTGCCGCTGAACACGATCGGCCGCTCCATCGAAATCACCACCGGACGGCGTCTGGCCGCGGGGCAGGTGAGTGACACGGACAGTCTGGTGGTGATGCTCGATGCCGAGGACGCGTATCAGCGGGTGGCCGATGCGCAGACCGAGATCTATTGGGGAGCCTACCTGGGCACGCCGGACGAGATCCTGATCAGCGGCCGGCTGGCGGACGTGGCCGATGAGATCGAAAGGGTGCGCAAGGCGGCGCGGGCGGAGCATGGGTGGATCATGGATACGTATTTGTTGCGCAAGCCATAGGTGGGTGGTGTCTGGGCTGGCCTCATCGCGAGCAGGCTCACTCCTACACTTGATCGGGTTCGCAATTCCATTGAGCGAGCCTGCTCGCGAAGGGGCCATATCATCCAAAACAACTTTCGGACAGGCAAAAAACACCCGGTGCAACGCAAGTCGCCCCGGGTTTTTTGTTGCCGGCAAACAGCGGATGTCGTGGATCCGCCGCCTGCCGTGAACTCGTGGTCAGCCGCGTTCCAGCGCCAACGCCACACCCTGGCCGCCGCCGATGCACAAGGTCGCCAGACCTTTTTTCGCATCTCGCTTGAGCATTTCGTGGAGCAGGGTCACCAATACCCGGCAACCCGACGCACCGATCGGGTGACCCAGCGCGATGGCGCCGCCGTTGACGTTGACCTTGTCCAGATCCCATTGCAGATCCTTGGCCACTGCCAGCGATTGTGCGGCAAAGGCTTCGTTGGCCTCGATCAGGTCGAGCTGCTCGATGCTCCAGCCCGCCTTGTCCAGGCAGCGGCGGGTCGCCGATACCGGGCCGATGCCCATGATCGCCGGGTCAACGCCAGCATTGGCGTAAGCGGCGATTTTTGCCAGCACCGGCAGGCCGAGGGCCTTGGCTTTTTCGGCACTCATCAGAATCACTGCCGCCGCGCCGTCGTTCAGCGACGAAGCGTTGCCCGCGGTGACGCTGCCGTCCTTCTTGAACGCCGGGCGCAGTTTCGCCAGGGATTCAGCGCTGGTATCGCCGCGCGGCTGTTCGTCGACGTTGAACGCGAGCGGGTCGCCTTTGCGCTGCGGAATCAGGATCGGGGTGATCTCGTCGACAAAACGACCGGCCTCAATGGCTGCGGCAGCTTTTTGCTGCGACGCGGCCGCGAAGGCGTCCTGCTGTTCACGAGTGATCTGGTATTTGTCGACCAGGTTCTCGGCGGTGATGCCCATGTGGTAGTCGTTGAACGCATCCCACAGGCCGTCGCTGATCATGGTGTCGACGATTTGCGCGTGGCCCATGCGCAGACCGGTGCGTGCGCCCGGCATCACATAGTTGGACAGGCTCATGTTTTCCTGACCGCCGGCAATGATCACGTCAGCGTCGCCGCAACGGATTGCCTGCGCGCCGAGGTGCAGAGCTTTCAGGCCCGAACCGCAGACCTTGTTCAGGGTCATTGCCGGCACGGCGTGGGGCAGGCCGGCCTTGATCGCGGCTTGACGCGCTGGGTTTTGACCCGCACCGGCAGTGAGCACCTGGCCCATGATCACTTCATCGACCTGGGCACCGTCCAGGCCGGTCTGCTCAAGCAACTGGCGGATCACCGCAGCGCCCAGATCGACCGCGGACACGCTGGCCAGCGAGCCTTGAAAACTGCCGATCGCGGTACGCGTGGCGGCAACAATGACGACTTCCTGCATTTTCGAATTCCTCACTCGGCAGCGAACTGCATTTCCGGTACGTGATCCGGGACGATCAGTTTACCAGCGGTTTTGGCGACTATTTCCTCGACGCTGACGCCAGGTGCGCGTTCCTTGAGGACAAAAGCGCCATTTTCGATTTCCAGGTAGGCGAGGTCGGTCAGCACGCGCTTGATGCAACCGGCGCCAGTCAGCGGCAGGCTGCACTTGGCCAGCAGCTTCGATTCACCGTCCTTCGACGCGTGGGTCATGATCACGATGATGTTGTCGGCGCCGGCCACCAGGTCCATCGCGCCGCCCATGCCCTTGACCAGTTTGCCGGGGATCATCCAAGAAGCGATGTTGCCTTCGACATCGACTTCGAACGCGCCGAGCACGGTCAGGTCGACATGGCCGCCGCGGATCATCGCAAAGGATTCGGCAGAGTTGAAGATCGACGCGCCGATTCGCGCAGTCACCGTTTGTTTACCGGCATTGATCATGTCGGCATCGATGGTTTCTTCGGTAGGAAAAGGTCCCATGCCGAGCAGGCCGTTTTCCGACTGCAGCATGACTTCCATGCCTTCAGGAATGTAGTTGGCGACCAGAGTCGGAATGCCGATACCGAGGTTTACGTAGTAGCCGTCCTGCATTTCGCGGGCGACGCGCTGAGCCATTTGTTCGCGGGAAAGTGCCATGGTTTTATTCTCCGTCAGCCTGAATTATTTGCGGATGGTGCGCTGTTCGATACGTTTTTCGAACGTGCCGCAAATGACCCGGTCGACGTAGATGCCCGGGGTGTGGATCTGGGTGGGGTCGAGTTCGCCGGGTTCGACGATCTCTTCGACTTCGACCACGGTGATCTTGCCGGCAGTCGCCGCCAGCGGGTTGAAATTCTGCGCGGTGTGACGGTAGACGACGTTACCGAAGTGGTCGGCTTTCCAGCCTTTGACGATGGCGAAGTCGCCGGTGATGGATTCTTCCATCAGGTATTTGCGCCCCTTGAACTCACGCACTTCCTTGCCTTCAGCGACCGGTGTGCCGACGCCGGTGGCGGTGAAGAACGCCGGAATGCCAGCACCGCCGGCGCGCATCTTCTCGGCGAGGGTGCCTTGCGGGGTCAGGATGACTTCGATTTCGCCTTTAAGCAGTTGCTCTTCGAACAGCTTGTTTTCGCCAACGTAGGAGGCGATGACTTTGCTGATCTGGCGGTCGGAGAGCAGCACGCCGAGGCCGAAGCCGTCGACGCCGCAGTTGTTGGAAACCACGGTGAGGTCGCGGGTGCCTTTGCGCTTGATCTCGGCGATCAGGTTTTCCGGAATACCGCACAGGCCAAAACCGCCAGCGATCACGGTCATGCCGTCCTCAAGCCCGGCCAGGGCTTCCTCGTAGGAACTCACGCGCTTGTCGAAACCTGCCATATGCACCTCTTTTATTATTTGCGGGCGGCTGGCTAGCCGAATGACTGGAGTGTCGCGCCGCGGGATATATTTGTTAAGTTGATTTTTAAGGTTGATTGATAGATAAAACTCAATAGTGCCCGGCATGATCGTTCCCACGCTCCGCGTGGTATCGCCTCACGGGCCGCATCCCCACGCAGTGCGTAGGAACGATCACCGTGTCAGGCTTGCAGCTTGGCGCTTGTTGCTTAGAGCTGGAGCGCAGCGACCATGACCATCAAACAGATCCGCGCTTTTCTCGCCGTGGCCAAGAGCCTGAGTTTCGCTGTGGCCTGCGAGCGCTTGCACCTGTCGCAGTCGGCCTTGAGCCTGACCATCAAAGCGCTGGAGGAGGGCCTGGGTGGCCGTTTGTTCAGCCGCAACACACGCAACGTGGCACTGACTGCAGAAGGCGAGTCGCTGCTGCCACTGGCCCGGCGTCTGATCGCCGATTGGGACAACGCCGAAGACGAAATGCGCCAGCGCTTCAGCCTGCAACGCGGGCGGGTGACGCTGGCGGCGATGCCGTCGTTTGCCGGCAACCTGTTGCCGCCGATCCTGAAAACCTTTCGCGCGCGTTATCCGAACGTCAACGTCACGGTGAACGACGTGATCAACGAGCAAGTGCTGGAAATGGTCCGTGACCGCCAGGTTGAACTGGGCGTGGCGTTCGAGCCGATGCAGAGCACTTCGCTGACGTTCACCCCGTTGTACATGGATCGCTTCGTTGCCGTGGTGCCGAAGGATTCGCCTTTGGCGCAGCGCACCGAGATCGACTGGCAAACGTTGTTGCAGGAACCGTTCATCACCTTGCAGCGGCCATCGACGGTGCGGGTGATGCTCGAGGAACACTTGCAGGCGCGGGGCAAGAAGTTGCCGGTGGAATTCGAGAGTCATCAGTTGGCGACGGTCGGGCGGATGGTGGCGAGCGGGCTGGGCGTCAGCGCAGTGCCGGCGTTGTGCGCCGAACAGATGCAGGAACTCGGCGCGCAGTGCCTGACGCTGAATGATTCGGTGGAGCGCGCCATTGGCGTGCTGACTGAACCGGACAATGAACTGTCGGCGGCGGCGCAGGCGTTGTTCGATATTTTCAAGGCTGAAGATTTGCGGTAACAGTCGATGGTGACCCCACCCCAGCCCTCTCCCGGAGGGAGAGGGAGCCGATCGGGTTGTCTTGCGTCCCGCATCGACCTGCAAAACCGAGTCGATTACCGATTCACAGCAAGACGTTCATCTCGCTACAGACCTTGAACATCCCCCATTCGGTCCCCTCTCCCTCGGGAGAGGGCTAGGGTGAGGGGGCCGATGTCAAGCCGAACACTTATTCCACACGCTCATCATTCCAGCGCCAGCGCCAACAAAGGCAACAACCGCTCACACGAAGCCTCGATCTTCACATCCAGCAACTCATCCGCCCGGGTCTTGCCCAGGTTGATCGCAATCAGCGGCCGGCCACGATCAGCCATCACCCGGCACAAACGAAACGCCGAATAAGCCATCAACGAAGACCCGACCACCAGCATGCCGCCGGCAGTTTCTGCGGCTTTCATCGCCCGTGCCGCGGTGTGCTGTGCGACGTTTTCACCGAAAAACACCACGTCCGGCTTCATCCGCTCTCCCGCGCAACGCGGGCAGTGGGGTACCTGGAAGCGTGCTTCGAAGGCGGGGTCGAGCAGGGTGTCGCCATCAGGCGCCTGCACCGCATCGACGCCGGCCAGATAGGGATTTTGCTGCTCCATCAACTGCTGAATCGCATCGCGCTCACTGCGCTGGCCGCAGTCCAGGCACAGCACCCGATGCAGGCTGCCGTGCAGTTCGATCACATCACGACTGCCGGCCTGATCGTGCAGGGTGTCGACGTTCTGCGTGATCAAGTCGCTGATCAACCCCTGGCGCTGCAAACCGGCCAAGGCCTCGTGCGCTGCATTCGGTCGCGCCTGGCGCACTCGCGGCCAGCCCAGCATCGCCCGCGCCCAATAACGCCGGCGTGATTCCGGGGCGGCAAGAAACTCCTGATACATCATCGGCTGCCGGCCACGGCGTACACCGTCGCTGTCGCGGTAGTCGGGAATGCCCGACGGCGTGCTGATGCCGGCGCCGGTCAGTACCAGAAAATCGCCGTCGGCCATCAGTTGTTGCAGGGTGTCGAGGTGTTCGCGGGTCGGGCTGTCGAGCATGGTCAGCGCTCCGAAAAGACGTTGCCAGCAGGTTAGCACGACCCGCGCGGGTTACTTGCGCACCTCCAGAATCAGGTTGAACGGTGTTTGGCTGGCCCGGCGGAACTGCTTGAACCCGGCTTCAGTGAAGACCTTGCGCAGGCGCATTTCGCCTGCTTGCGCACCGAGGCCCAGGCCGACTTCCTGCGATAACGAGTTGGGCGTGCAGATAAAGGTCGACGCCGCATAAAACAGTCGTCCCACCGGATTGATATTGTCGTCCAGGGTGTCGTTGGCGAACGGCTCGACCAGCAACACCGTGCCGTCATCCTTCAGCGCTGCATAGGCGTGACGTGCGGCACCGACCGGGTCGCCCATATCGTGCAGGCAGTCGAAATAGCAGATCAGGTCGTAGTCATCGCCGGGATAGCCTTTGGCCGAACCCTGAAAGAACTTCGCCCGACTACTGACGCCGCCTTCCTCGGCGCGCTGGGTGGCGACGCTGATGGATGGCGCGTGATAGTCGTAGCCGACGAAACGCGAGTTGGGAAACGCTTGCGCCATGATTACCGTCGAGGCGCCGTGACCGCAGCCGATGTCGGCGACTTTCGCGCCTTCTTCCAGCTTGGCCACCACGCCGTCCAGCGCGGGCAACCATTCGGCGATCAGATGGCCCTTGTAGCCCGGGCGAAAGAAACGTTCGGTGCCGCTGAACATGCACGGATGGTGGTCGCCCCAGGGCAGGGCGCCATTGCCGCGCATGGCTTTGACCAATTTGTCCTTGTCGTGGAAAAACGACGCCACGACGCCGAGGCCGCCAGCCACGTAAACCGGCGAGTCCTCGACGGCCAGGGCCAGCGCCTGTTCTTCCGGCAGACGGAACTGCCCGTCCTGATGCTCCATGTAGCCGGACGCCGCGTGGGCGCTGAGCCATTCGCGGACCAGCCGTGGATTGCAGGTGGTTTTTGCCGCAAGGGCATCGGCACTGATCGGCTGACTGTCGGCCATCGCCCGGTACAGCCCGAGTTCTTCGCCGACGATGACATTGGCCAGCATCGCCGCGCCGCCCATGTCGTTTACCAGTTTGCCCATGAATTGGTTGAGCTTCGCCTCGTCCATCATGTGTGCTCCTGAAAACAGGATCACAGTCCGGCGGCGTCGAAGGTCGAGGCGTGCGCCACCGGGCGGTGGTCGCGGAAACGGGCAGGGCACGACAGAAGTCCTGCGTCCCCCTCGACTGGGTAATGAAACAGTCTAGCCGCGCTCAGCGAGTGGCGCCGACTTTGTGAGCGCGGAAAAACCTGAGCGAGCCTGCTCGCGAAAGCGCTGAATCAGACAGTGAAGATGTTGAATGATAAACCGCATTCGCGAGCAGGCTCGCTCCCACAATGGATGCGCAATCGAGCTGTATCTTTGTGTATTCCGGCCACCGAGCGATACACACGCTTGCAAACCTGCGCTCAGTTGCACACAGCCGTGATACAGCCAGCGCGTCAACTGGGGAAAATCCACAACAGAGGCCGTGCACATGCCGCTTTCATCCCTGCCACCCAGCGTCGGCCTCGGCCTGCGCCGTGGTCTGCTCAACGATCTGCGAAACGCCCGCCCTGGCAGTTTCGACTTTCTTGAAGTCGCGCCGGAAAACTGGATCGGCGTTGGCGGGGCGCACGGCGCGGCGCTGGGAGAATTGGCCGAGCGCTATCCGTTGTCCTGCCACGGCTTGTCGCTGTCGCTCGGTGCCCCGGCGCCGCTGGATGTCGGTTTCCTGCAGGAATTGCGGGTGTTTCTCGACCATTACAACGTGCCGCTGTACAGCGAACACCTGAGCTACTGCAGCGATGACGGTCACCTTTACGACCTGCTGCCGCTGCCCTTTACCGAAGAAGCGGTGTATCACGTCGCCGCGCGCATTCGTCAGGCGCAGGACATTCTCGGCCGGCGTCTGGCGGTAGAAAATGTTTCCTATTACGCCGCCCCGCGCCAGGAAATGGACGAAGTGACGTTCACCAACGCTGTGCTGCGCGAGGCCGATTGCGATCTGCTGCTGGACGTGAATAACGTTTACGTCAATTCGGTCAATCACGGCTTTGATCCGCAGATGTTTATTGCGGGTATCGAACCGGGGAGGGTGGTGGGCATTCACGTCGCGGGGCATTTCGACCAGTCCGACACACTGAAGATCGACACCCACGGAGCTTCGGTAAAACCTGTGGTATGGACATTGCTGGCGCAGGCCTATGCGCGATTCGGTGCGCAGCCGACTTTGCTGGAGCGGGATTTCAATTTTCCAGCCTTTGCCGAACTGGTGGCCGAATTGCAGACCATTCGCCACCTGCAAGCAGGAGGGCGCCCTCATGGATAACCTGCAACAGCAACAACAGGCGCTGACCCGCTACCTGCGTGACCCCGAACACCAGACACCACCCGCCGACATGAACGCGGCGCGCGTCGAGGTTTATCGTGATCTGGTGTTCAACAACGTCTCGCAATTGTTGAGCGGAACCTTTCCGGTATTGATCCGGATCATCGGCGAACCACGCTGGCGCTTGCTGGTGCGTGGCTTTTTGCGTGACTGGCGCGCGCAGACGCCGAAGTTCGCTGAGATCGCCGGGGAATTTATCGATTATCTGGCGGCGCAACCGCAGGTTTTGCAACAAGGGCAGTGGCCGGCGTTTCTGCTGGAACTGGCGCATTACGAATGGGTGGAGATGGTTCTGCAGCAATCCGATGCGCCCGCGTTGCCGTTTACGGATCCGGCACTGCTGTTGCGGCGCCCGCTGCGGGTTTCAGCATTGGCCTGGCCGTTGGCGTATGTCTGGCCGGTGCATGAACTCGACCCGCATAACCAGCCCGATACGCCACCGACACAACCGACCCTGTTGCTGGTGCGCCGCACCGAAGATTTCAGCGTGAAGTTTTCCCAGCTGAGCCCGTTGGCCTTGCGCTTGTTGCAGCGAATTGGCGAGTATCCCGTCCTCAATGGTAGCGAGCACTTACACGCCTTGGCTGTGGAGGCGGGAGTGGTCGCGGATATTACGTTTCTGAACAACGGATCGCAGTTATTGCGGCAGTTGCGCGAAGATGGCGTGCTTGGCAGTGAGGTTTGAATCAGTCGGCAAACAGCCAGGACGGCGGATGCGGATGCCGCCGATAAAACTCGCGTAATTGCAGCATGTCCTGGGTAAACCAGCCGTTCAGCCATTGGCGGTACTGCATTCGCGCAGGCATTTGCAGGGCAGGCCGGTGCAGGCTGTCCGCCACGACCTGAGCGGCTTGAATGCCGCTGAGCAATGCTTTGAGTACACCGTGGGAAGATGCCGGGTCGAGTTGGCTGGCCGCATCGCCAACCAGAAAATAGCCGGCACCGGAGCAGGCCCGAGTGATGCGCCAGCTCACATCGGCGCCGCGAGCAATGCCTAGGGTTGGCATTGCTCGCAATGCTTTCGGAACCCTCGATGACGACGGGTTTCTGGAATGCTTTTCGAACGACAGATGTGTCCAGTGCAGCGTTTGATCGCTGACCTGAGCAATCCATGTCCAGCCATCAGGCTCGGCCTGGAGGCATGCAGTTTCGGTATGTGCGTCGCCGCGCCCTTGCGAGTAACCGTAATGCGCCACCAGTGGTGGCGAACACCGAAGCATCGGCAGGCCGAGTTGGCGTTGCAGCCATCCGCGGGCGCCGCTGGCGTCGATCACGTATTGTGCGCGAAGACTGCCAAGGTCCGTGTCTACGCCGATGACTCGATTGGACTGAGTCAGTACCCGTCGCGCCCGGCACGGCTGCCTGATTTCCACGCCAATGGCGATGGCCTGAGCCAACAGCGTCGCATCCAGATGCGCCCGTTCAATGTGAAAACCGCGCCATTTATCGCCGTCATCGCCACCAAAAGCCTCAAAGCGCGGCGCGCCGTTCCAATGCAGCCAGTGACCCTCGAAGCGTACTGCTGTGGGACCACATAGCTGTTCGGCGACACCCAGTTGTTCGAACAGCGGTTCAATGCCCGGATGCAGACTTTCACCCGGGCGAAAGCGTGGGAATGGCTGACCTTCGATCAAGGCCACATGCAAACCAAGCCGGGCACAGCTGATTGCGGCCGCACAACCCGCAGGTCCGGCGCCGACGATCACCACGTCATATCGATTCATCGGCGATCTGCCAGGGCTGATCCTCGCGTTTGATCAGGATAGCGTCGGCGCTCAACAACAGGATCACCAACTCCTCTACGTCGACATGGCGGAGCCTGAAATCACTTTGGGCAATTTGCACGGCACCTCGCCTGTAAAGCAAAAAACGCTGAACCGAACCCTCGAGAACCCGGCCGGATTGCTCCTGCGCGATGTCCAGTTCGGCATTCGGTCGTTGCACGTCATTCAGCGACAACAGCGGCCAGGCGTTACGCAGTTGCTTGTCACTGGCGGCGCCAAGCACGCTGTACACGCGATACATCGCCAGCACCCGTTGCTGATATGCCGATTGCGCGGTGCGCCCGGTCAGGCACAGGGAAAACCGGCCATCGAGCGCCACTTGCGTGTAATCAGCATGAGCGTAGGCGTGGTACTCGACGATCAGACGTTGGTCCTGCGTGAGCAATTGCGGGCCGCGTTGATTATCCCAGGCCACCGAACTGCCCACGCCGATTTCCTCGTCGGTCAGTGGGATGATGCTATGCAAGGACGAACGGGGTTCGAAAATTCGCGCTGAATCCGGGGCCACTCCGGGCCAGAATGAGCCCAGCGCTGCGCAGATTTTTGCATCCTCGGGAAACGGGCTGGCCATCTGGTAACCGGCGAGAATGTTGATCCACTGTTTCTCCGGAGTCTGTTCACGGACCCAGCCGACCTCCCAGCCCGGGCCGAACACGCCGGCAGCGCCATCAGGCAGTGAAGTCGTGCGCGGTGGGCCGGATAACGCTGCGTTCTGTTCAGCGCCGGCTTGATCGACCAGGGCGACGATGGCGCTGATCCCGCGATCTTCGGGCGAAAACAACTGGTCGCGCAGTTGCAGATTGGCACAGTAGCGAACATTGCTCAGCGCCTCCAGTCGGGCATGCCAGATGTCGCTGTTGGCAAACGTTGGCTCAGCCTCTGCCCAGTGCATCAAGTGGCGTTGGCTGCACAGCGGGTAGAAATCCGGAGGGCCGATCACCGAGTAGGCCGCCACCGATGGCAGATGGTTTACCAGCACCGGGCAACGTGCCCGCACCCAACCGTCGGCAGTACCGTCCTGGTAATGGAGGGCGCGATAGCCACCCTGACGCACCCGTTCCTCGACATCAGCGTAATTATTGAGGTCATCGATGCTGCCATCCGCCGCGACCCGATGTCGTCCGTGCACCATGCCGCCCGTGTTGGCCGGCATCACGAAAGATAAAGCTTGCCCCTGAAACTCGACCGGCTCGACCAGCCTTGCGCGGGCATCAGGCAGCAACAGGCCGGGGCCGCTATCGGCATCTGCGGCCCAGTGCGCCAGATGCTCGCTGACCACGAAAGGCGGCTGGCTGATCTGCGGCTCCTGCCAGCCGGTGCCGCTGTGGCGCAAATGGATATGGCGCAGCTTTTCGTTGATCTGGTGGTTGTCCAGTGCCACCGTGAGATGCTGGCCTTGCAGACATTGCGAGCCATTGAACAGCTTGTGCAACGGCACCCAGAAATCCAGCTGCGGGTCGATGTCCGCTTGCAGGTCCATCGGGCCGAAGCGTTCGGCATCGCCCTTGAGCTGCACCGCAATGTATGCGCTGTAGCGCACCGGCATCACGCGAATGCCGTGCGGATCAGCATCGTCGAAGGGTAGAAAACTGCGCAGCCTGGCGTCGTAGCGCGCGGGCCCGGTACCCACGCGGGCGATACCGGTACGCGAGAAGCACAGGTCGGCGTGCCGACCGTGCACGGTGTCAACGGCGCAACGATATTCGCTGGCGAACACGGCCAGCGCCAACGGTGCGCCTCGGGCCTTTTCACGCAGACTGCCAAGTGTCGGCGGGTTGATGCTGAAGACATAATCGAGCACTGTCTCGATTTCGGCAGGGGTAGGAAACAACTGCAACGGTTGCCCGGTTGCGTCGCTGATGACCTGCGGCGAAGCCAGGGCGTGAAACAGCAGGCTGCGCGCCGGTGCGCCGGCTTCGATGGCGCGGTCACCTGCCACGGCGAAGTCGGCGAACCCCGGCAATGAGCGGTCAATGGTCAGAGGTTTGGCCAGCTCGGCCGCCAAAGGATCGGCGAGCAGATCAAGCCCATGGGCCAGCATCAGCGAATGCCAGCCGCCAGGGGCCAGTCGCGTGCATAACTGAGTAACCGATTCGAGCAGAGTCATTTGCGCCTCGACAGGACAAGCTGAACCTTATGGAACCGCAGTCTGGCACCGGTCGCCACTGGCAGATCTGACAGTGGCGACCGGTGGGACATTCGATTCGTGGTTATTGCGACAGCCAGAAAACGATAGGCGCAGCGGCGACAAAGCAACAGTCGGTCGCGTCTGCAAAAGGTGTAGGCATTTGCGCTTGGTCATGCAGGCAAGCAGATACCGCGGCCGGCAGTGTTTAAACAAACACGGTTCAACGTTTTACGCAGATAACGGCAACTTCAGTTGCGCACACAACCCCCCGCCCTCACGGTTACTCAAGGCCAGCGTGCCACCCAGCGCCATCGCCAGTTGCTGAGCAATGGCCAGGCCCAAACCCGTACCGCCGGTATCCCGATTACGCGAGTTCTCGACCCGGTAAAACGGCTGCAGCACTTGCGTCAGTTCGGTTTCGGCGATGCCCGGGCCGCGATCGAGCACGCTGATCCTCAGACTGGCGTTATCTGCCGCGACCTGGACTTCAGCAGCCCCGGCGAACTTCAACGCATTGTCGGTGAGGTTCACCAGCACCCGGCGCAGGGCGTGCGGGCGGGTGTCGATGACCGCTGCGCTGTGGCCGGTCAGTTGCACCTGTTTGCCCATGTCCTGATAGTCGAACACCAGGCTTTCGAGGAAGGAATCCATGTTGGTGCGCCGGCTCTCTTCGGTCGCGCCATGCACGCTGCGCGCATAGGCCACGCCTTCGCGCACCAGATGTTCCATCTCGCTGAGGTCGTTGCACAGTTTGTCTTTTTCGGCGCAGTCGTCCATGAACTCGGCGCGCAGTTTCATCCGGGTGATGGGTGTTTGCAGGTCGTGGGAAATTGCCGCCAGCAGTTGCATGCGCTCTTTCAGGTAGGCGGCGATGCGCGCCTGCATGGTGTTGAAGGCACGCGCCGCGTAGACCACTTCGTTCGGGCCTGATTCATCGAGTTTGATCGGATGAGCGTTGGGGTCGAGGGTTTCCACGGCGTTGGCCAGGCGGGTCAGCGGCCGGATCGCGATGCGCACCGCCAGCCATGTGCAGGCGATCATCAGCGCCAACTGGCCGAGCAGTACCCCCGGCAACCACGGCGACAGCGGGGCCATGGCCGGGCGCACGTCGATGGTCAGCGGGCTGCCGTCGCTCAGACGCAGATGGCCCTGAAAGTGTTGGCGCGGCCCGGGAATGTCGGTGAAGGTCAGCGGATAGCGCGCACCGATGGCCTCGGTGATCGAGGTCACCGCCACCGGCACATCACGGGCATCGATCGGTGTGCCCGAATCACCTTCGCTCAACAGGTAGCCGTAGTTCTTGCGCGCCAGGCGTGTGAGCCACGCCGGACGTTCTTCGGCAGGCAGCCGATCAAGGATCGCAACCGAGGTGGAAACGTCGGTTTGCAGATTGCCCAGCATGGTGTTTTTCGAGCTTTCGTAGCGCTCGTAATACTGCGCGCCAAACGACAGCGCCTGGGCGAGGATCAGGCCGATCAGGAAAATCAGCGACAGGCGCGACGCGAGGGTGCGTGGCCAGTGCACGTTGAGGGTCACGCCGGTGCCCCGAGAATCTCCACCGGCAGCGAAAACACATAACCCTCGCTACGCACGGTCTTGATGTACGCCGGTTCGCGCGCGTCATCGAGCAGACGCTGGCGCAAACGGCTGACCAGCAAATCAATGGAACGGTCGAACAGGTCGGCATCGCGTCCCTGGGTCAGGTTGAGCAGTTGATCACGGCTAAGCACCCGTTGCGGATGATCGAGGAACACCCGCAGCAAGCGATATTCGGCGCCGCTGAGGGCGACCATGGTGCCGTCGGTGTCCAGCAGATGCCGGGCCGAGGTGTCCAGTTGCCAACGGCCAAAGGCGAGCAGCCGACCGGCTTCAGTCACCACCAGATTCGGCGGCAGCATGCGCGTGCGGCGCAGCACCGCGTTGATTCGCGCCAGCAGTTCGCGCGCGGCGAAGGGTTTGGTCAGGTAGTCGTCGGCGCCCATTTCCAGGCCGATGATGCGGTCGGTTTCATCGTTGCGCGCGGTCAGCATCAACACCGGCGTGGCCTTGTGTTTGCCCACGCGCAATTCCCGACACAGCTGCAGGCCATCGTCGCCGGGCATCATGATATCGAGGACGATCAGGTCGACAGTGTTGGCTTCGAGGAAGCTGCGCATCTGTCGGCCATCGGCGACGACTGTCGTGCGCAGACCGTTTTTCTTCAGGTAGTTGCCCACCAGCTCACGGATCTCGCGGTCGTCGTCGACGATGAGAATGTGATCGACATGTTCCATGGGTACAAGCCTCTCAGAAGGGGAATGCGATGCAGTCTATAGCGCCTGCACCGGCGCGCCTGCCAGCCTTTGTATTGCAGTGTATCTGCCGTGTCGACAGATACACGTAAACGCAAAAACGGGTTTTTTCCGCGGTTTTGTATCGCTGTGTATCGCCCGGTGACAGGGATACACAGCGATTGAAACGCGCCTGTTCCTGACACAGACGCGATACCTCGGGGGCTTTAAATAGGTTCCATCGAGGCAAACGCAGAACGCCTCGGCCCAAACCCATTAAAGCCCTGAGGACTATCACCATGAACAACAAATCCGTCGTCGCCGCCTGCCTGTTTGCCGCTTTGAACATCTGCACTCTGTCGGCCCGTGCCGAAGCCGCTGCCGCCCCGCAAACCTACACCTACGGCACCCACCTGGATATCCACCAAGTGATCTCGCTGGAACAGGACAACTCGGTGGCCTGCGGCATCGTCGAAGCGCGTATGACCTACCTCGATTCGGCCGGCACCACCCGCGTGCTCGATTACAGCAAATTCGCTGACGGCTGCAACAACGACAACTGATCCATCACTCTTTCTGGAAGGTAAACATCATGAACAACGTATCGCGCTTTCTGACTGCCATCGCTTTTTCCCTGGCCGGCGTAGCCGCCCATGCCAACGCTGCGGTTGAACAGCCTGGCTGCCACAGCAGCACCTGTTTCCAGCTGACCCCGGTGGCCAGGCAAGGCACCGACGGCTTGCTCGCCGCGGACGGCGCCAGTCGCACACCGCTGGGCCAGATGTTTGCTGCGGACGGTTCCAGCCGCACACCGCTGGGCCAGATGTTCGCCGCGGACGGTTCGAGCCGCACACCGCTGGGCCAGATGTTCGCCGCGGACGGTTCCAGTCGCACACCGCTGGGCCAGATGTTCGCCGAGAACGGCGCCAGCCGCACGCCACAGGGTCAATGGCTGCAAAGCCAGAGCGCCTGATTGCTCATCACCGTCATATGGAAAAGGTAACTCACCATGTACCTCATCGCGTTTCTCGGCGGTCTGC
Organism: Pseudomonas sp. R1-1; assembly: GCF_051132135.1. Classification (NCBI taxonomy): domain Bacteria; kingdom Pseudomonadati; phylum Pseudomonadota; class Gammaproteobacteria; order Pseudomonadales; family Pseudomonadaceae; genus Pseudomonas; species Pseudomonas sp. R1-1. The sequence goes on along the minus strand of NZ_CP071663.1, from coordinate 3,858,168 downwards.
TGACCGTGCTCAGCCCCTGCATCCTGCCGGTGGTGCCGTTTCTGTTTGCCGGTGCGCAGCGTAGCCGCACTTCGATCCTGCTCACCCTCGGCGGCATGGCCCTGACGTTCGCGCTGATCTCCAGCCTGGCGGTGGTCAGCAGCGAGTGGGTGATTCAGGCCAGCAACACCGGACGCCACGTCGCGTTGATCGTGATGAGCGTGTTCGCCTTGTCGCTGATCTCGGCGCGCATCGGCGACTGGCTGACGCGTCCCTTCGTAATGCTCGGCAACCGTCTCGACCCGCAGGCACAAGACAAGGCCGGGCCGTTGGGCTCGATCATGCTCGGTGTCGCCACCGGGCTGCTGTGGGCGCCCTGCGCCGGGCCAATCCTCGGCGTGATTCTCACTGGCGCCATGCTGCAAGGTGCGAATGCGCAGACCAGCCTGCTGTTGCTCGCTTATGGCGCCGGCAGTGCCTTGTCGCTGGGCCTGCTGATCTTCGCCGGACGGGGTCTGGTCAACCGCTTGAAACCATCGATCCCGTTTACCGGTTGGTTGCGTCGCGGTGCCGGTGTCGCGGTGCTGGGTGCGGCTGCGGTCATTGCCACGGGTTTCGATAAAACCCTGCTGGCGAACATCTCCTCCGAGGGCGTGGCCAGCGTGGAAAAAAGCGTGCTGGAGAACGTGCCGAAAGTCGTCGACTACCTCGTCACCAAGGTCCGCGCGGACTCGCCGATGGAGGAGGGCAAAGGCGTGATGCCGCCGCTGACGGGCGCGGTGCAATGGCTGAACTCGCCCGAGCTGACCAGCGAATCCTTGCGCGGCAAAGTGGTGCTGGTGGACTTCTGGACCTACGACTGCATCAACTGCCAGCACACCCTGCCTTACGTGAAGGACTGGGCGAAGAAATACGAAAAGGACGGCCTGGTGGTGATCGGAGTTCATACGCCGGAGTACGGCTACGAGCGGATCATCGACAACGTCAAGGACCAGGTGAAAGAGCTCGGCATCACCTACCCGGTGGCGATCGACAACAACTACACGATCTGGCGCAACTTCGATAACCAGTACTGGCCGGCGCATTATCTGATCGACGCCAAGGGGCAGGTGCGTTACACCCACTTCGGTGAAGGTCGCTACGAGGCGCAGGAGCAGATGATCAGGCAACTGCTGGAGGAGGCCAAAGCGCCGGCAGCCTGATCAGCGAAACCAATGGCTCAGAGGTCGCGGACCATGAGCCATTGTTCGTTTCCCCAGGCTTGAAAGTTTTCAAGTACTTGCCAGCCGCGTTTGGCGTAGTAGTCCCGCCTGGTTTGCGTATGCAGGTACAGACGTGGCCAGCCGCGATCCTTCGCTTCCTGACAGATCGATTCAATCAAGCGTTCCGCCAATCCCTGGCCGCGAGCGTCGGGGCTGACGAAAACACAGGCCAGCCAAGGTCCGAGATCAGGCCGCTGGGCGAGGTCGGCACGAGCGAGGGCGGCGCCGCCGATCAACTGCTCATTGTCGAGCGCCAAGAGGCAAGGCCAGTCACCATTGCTTTGCCCAGCAGCGAATTCGCGTTGCCAATCAGCGAGTGGCTGGTGAGCGTATTCGTAGGAGAACTGGCTGTGAATCCATTCGGCATAGCGGTCGCTGTGGTGCAGGTGATCGGCTAGCCAGGCGAGGTGCTGAGGCATCGGTCGAGTCCTTTCCTGAATTGAGCGTGCATGAAAGACCAATCTTTCCTTGCAGGCAATCGTCGAGGTGTTTCAAGCGCTTGACAGATTGCCACCATTCATCGGCAAACGCCCGATTTTCGGGGCTCGGCAGACGATTGGCAGGGACGCCGATCAGCCGTAGCGCGATAGTGAAACTGGCAGGGCGTTGCCAAGGATCCGCCCCCTGTTTGATGCCTCAGTCACTGTGTAGCGGAGCACCAAAGCATGAGTACCCCGATTGATCTGACTGCCCTCAAAGAACGCCAGAAAGTGGCGTGGGCCAGTGGCGATTACGCCTTGATCGGCACCACGTTGCAGATCGTCGGTGAGAACCTCGCCGAGGCCTGCGATCTGCGTTGCGATGAGCAGGTGCTGGACGTCGCTGCTGGCAATGGCAATGCCACGCTGGCGGCGGCGCGGCGTGGGTGTCTGGTGACTTCAACCGACTATGTTCCGGCATTGTTGGAACGCGGGCAGGATCGGGCGCGGGCCGAGCATCTGGATGTGACGTTTCAAGTGGCTGATGCCGAGGCGTTGCCGTTCGCTGACGAGAGTTACGACGCGGTGTTGTCGACGTTCGGGGTGATGTTTGCGCCGGATCAGGCTCAGGCAGCGGCGGAGTTGGGCAGGGTTTGTCGGCGTGGCGGGCGGATTGGTCTGGCCAACTGGACGCCGGGCGGTTTCGTGGGGCAGATGTTCAAGGTGCTTGGCCGGCATCTGCCACCGCCGGCCGGGGCGCAACCGCCGTCGAACTGGGGCACGGAGGCGTGGTTGCATACGCATTTTGTTGATCAGGATTTTGTGGTTGAGGTGACGCGCCGGCATTTCAATTTTCGCTATCGTTCGGCGGCGCATTTCATTGATATTTTTCGCCATTGGTATGGGCCGGTGCACAAGGCTTTTGCGGTGTTGCCGCCGGAGGGCGGGGAGGCGCTGGAGGTGGATCTTACGGAGTTGCTTGAGCGGTTGAATCGTGCGGGGGAGGGATCGTTGGTGGTGCCGAGTGAGTATCTTGAGGTGGTGATTGGCAAGCGTTGATTTTTTTCTGGTTTGATTGGGGGCATATCCGTTGCTTCGGGTGCTGCGGCTGGCGGTTTCGCCCTTACGGCGAGGCACTTTTTCCAGACGCCGAAAAAGTACCCAAAAAGGCTTGCTCCTGCGTTCGGCCCTCGCAGGCTCGGGTTCCTTCGCTCCGGGACTGATCCGGGCGCAGCGGCTACGGTTTGCTTCGCTGCACCTCCTTCCGCTGTGTCTGGCTGCGCCAGACGGTCGCTGCGCTCCCACGCCCGGATCAATCCCTCCGCTCAGCCTTCCGATGTCGCCGGTGACGCAAGATCAAGATCAAGAGCACTCGAGCTAACGCTCATTGTTGAGTGGTGAGAAGCGGCGCATGGCTTGGGATTTTCGGTGGATTCGCCCCTCACCCCAGCCCTCTCCCCCTGGAGAGGGAGCCGATCTATGGGCTGTTCAAATCCTGAGCTCGACTCGATATCGCATGTCGCCGTATCTCTCACATCCACCACGGTCAGTTCCCTCTCCCTCCGGGAGAGGGCTAGGGTGAGGGGCCTTTGATCTTCAACGTCGCAAAACAGGCGATCTGACACTCGGCCTGATGGTTGTACTCGTCCCCTGTGGGAGCTTGCCTGCAAGCGATGGCGACCTTACAGCCGACCATTCTCTAACGCGTTCGCCTATTTCACCTGCCCCCGATCAACCCATTCCAGCGCCGTGCGCCAGATGCAGATCCCCAGGAAATAAGCCGACATCAGCAGCCAGACACCCATAACCATCGGGTTGATCTGTGGATGGTTAAGCACCAGCGAAAGGCTGCACAGCAGCCATATCGCAGTGACGGCGATGTTGATCGGCATGAACCGGCGGACGCGGAACGGATGCAGGAATTTCATCCGGGTGACGGTCAGCAGTGCCAGGCCGATCACTGTAAGAAAGGTGATCCACGGTCCCGGGCCGATGATGTACAGGCACAGCGCAACCACGTTCCAGGCGGCCGGGAAGCCGACGAAGTAGTTGTCTTTGCTTTTCATGTTGACGTTGCAGAAGCAGAACAGCGACGACACCAGAATCAGCGATACCGTCAGCAGCAAGGTGTAGTCAGGCAAGGGGATGTAGCGATAGATGAACAGCGCCGGGATGAACACGTACGTCAGGTAATCGATCACCAGGTCGAGGATCGAGCCGTCGAAGCTCGGTAGCACCGATTGCACGTTGACCTTGCGCGCCAGTGCGCCGTCGAGGCCGTCGACGATCAGCGCCACGCCCAGCCACATCAGGCAGTGGGTCGGCTGGTTTTCCAGCAGGGCGAGGGTCGCCAGGAATGCGGTGACCACGCCAGTCGCGGTAAAACCATGGGCGCCCCATGCTTTGAGCCTGGCGATGTGTATGGTCGATATCACGGGAGCGTTCTCCAGAAAATGCAGCTGGCCGGGGGTCGCCCGCGGGTAGCAGGGCGCCGGCAAACCGGGGCGGGTTGCAGCTATCGACCGGTTTGGCCGGGATAAGGTTCACGCACCATCAATCTTAGCCGGGCGGTGAAAAAATTCCTCGACTGGCGTGGCCAGACGTCGTGTGTCAGCCAAACGGTGCTGGCGCTATGGCTGGCGGGGTCTATCGTTGCCTGACGCAGTCACGGCCAACGCCTGAGGATGACGTCATGAACACCAGTGATTTGCTTGAACAGTTGTTGCGGGGCCAGGCCTCGGCGCGACCCTCCACGGGCGCGTCTGCCGGGGATGGTCTGGGTGGGCTCGGTGGTTTGCTGGGCGGGCTGTTGGGCGGCGGTCAGGCCGGTGGCGCTGGCGCGGCGGCATCCGGCGGGCTCGGCGGGTTGGGCGGTTTGCTCGGAGGCTTGCTCGGCGGTGGCGGTGGCGGTGGCGGTGGCGGGTTGGGCGGTGCTTTGGGCGGGGCGCTGGGGGGCGGCAGTCGCAGTCGTTCTGGCGGCACTAATTACGCCGCACTGGCATCGCTGGGGATGATGGCGTATCAGGCTTATCAGGCCTGGCAACGCAGCCAGGCCAGTACGGCGCCGCAACAGATTCCGCAAACGGCCGATCTGCTCGCCGACCCGCAAATCGAAGAGCATAGCCACGCGGTGTTGCGTGCGTTGATCGCGGCGGCCAAGGCTGACGGTGAAATTGATGCTCGGGAAAAGCAGATGATTGACCAGCAGATCAGCAATTGCACAGATGATCGACAATTGCAGCAATGGTTCGCTGATGAAATCTCCAAGCCGCTGGATTTGAACGAAGTTGCGCAGGCAGCAAAGGGCGATAAAGCCGTGGCCGCTGAAATGTATTTGCTCAGCGTAATCCTCGTAGACGACCAGCAGGACGCCGAGCGCCGCTACCTCGACGAGCTCGCCGCCGCCCTGAATATCAATCCCGATTTGCAGGTGCACCTCGAAGCGCAGGCCAAAGCTCGGGCATGAGCAATAAGGCAAAACCTGCGGACAATCAAAGCCCTTGGCGTTCCATCCGTCAGGGGCTTTTTCAGCTCGATTGAATTTTTCTCACGGCGCATCGCTCTTCTGCATAACAGAGCCAGTCTGCAATCGGTGCGCCCATGAACAGGAATCTCGACGACTACAACCGCATGCGCGATTTTTCCGCGACTTCGGAACCGGCCGCGGTAAAACGCTCTGGCCGTAAAACCGCGAAGGATCACGCCTTGCAGTTCTGCATCCAGAAGCACGACGCTTCGCACCTGCATTACGATTTTCGCCTCGAACTCGACGGCGCGCTCAAGAGCTGGGCGGTGCCGAAGGGGCCGTCGCTCGACCCCAAGGTCAAGCGTCTGGCGGTGCACGTCGAAGACCACCCGCTGGACTACGCGACCTTCGAGGGCAGCATTCCCGAGGGGCATTATGGCGCCGGCGATGTGATTGTCTGGGATCGCGGCGTGTGGATTCCCCTCGACGATCCGCAGAAGGCTTACGCCAAAGGCCGGCTCAAGTTCGAATTGCAGGGCGAGAAGCTTGGCGGTGTGTGGAATCTGGTGCGCACGCACATGCCGGGCAAAAAGGAGCAGTGGTTTTTGATCAAGCATCAGGACAACGCCGCCCGCCCGCAGGACGACTACGACGTACTGGTCGCGGAACCGGACAGTGTGTTGAGTGAACGCACGATCGTCGCCAGCCCGAAAAAATCCGCCGAACAGGCCAAGCCGCTGAAAAAAGCCCCGGCAAAGCCGCGCAAACAGGCGACCGGCAAACTCACCGGCGCACACAAGGCCAAGTTGCCAGCGCAACTCAAACCCGAGCTGGCGACGCTTGTCGACAGTGCACCGGAAGGGCAGTGGAGTTACGAAATCAAGTTCGATGGTTACCGGATCATGGCGCGCATCGACGGCGATCAGGTGCAACTGTTTACGCGTAACGGCCACGACTGGACGCACAAACTGCCGCAACAGGCCGAAGCTTTGGCGGCGCTAGGCCTGGAGTCGGCCTGGCTGGACGGCGAGATGATCGTCGCCAACGAGCAGGGCGTGCCGGATTTTCAGGCGCTGCAGAACGCCTTCGAAGTCGGGCGCAGCGGCAACATCGTCTATTACCTGTTCGATTTGCCCTATCTCAACGGTGTCGATCTGCGCGAAGTCGCGGTCGAGGAACGGCGTGCCGCGTTGGCGACCATTCTCGGCACGCAGAAAAGCGAGTTGCTGCGCTTTTCCGAAGCCTTCGAAGAGACCCCGGACGCGCTGCTCAACAGTGCCTGCCAGATGCAAATGGAAGGCTTGATCGGCAAGCGCCTCGGCTCGCCTTACGTATCTCGGCGCAGCAGCGACTGGATCAAGCTCAAATGCAAACACCGGCAGGAATTCGTCATCGTCGGCTATACCGATCCGAAAGGCGCGCGCAGTGCCTTCGGCGCGTTGTTGCTCGGCCTGCATGATCGCGACAGCGGTGAATTGCGCTACGCCGGCAAGGTCGGCACCGGGTTCAACGAAACCACCTTGAAAAGCATTCTGGCGCAACTCAAACCGTTGCAGGCCAAGAGCGCGGCGGTGGTCAACCCGCCCAGCGGCTTCGAGGCCAAAGGCGTGCACTGGCTCAAGCCGAAACTGCTGGCGGAAGTGGCGTTTGCCGAGATGACCAAGGACGGCTCGGTGCGCCACGCCGTGTTCCATGGCCTGCGCAACGACAAACCGGCCAAAGCCATCACCGAGGAGCGAGCGAAGCCCGTGAAGACTGTCGAAAACAAAACTGCCGAGAAGAAACCAGCGAAGAAGACTGCTGCCAGCAAGGCTGCGAGCAAAAAAACCGCGGCGAGCAAAACCGAACCCGCACCGTCGCAAGCCAACCTGGCCAACGGCAAAGTGCGTATCACCCACCCGGACCGGGTGATCGACGCGGTCAGCGGCACCACGAAAATGCAGCTCGCCGAGTATTACGCCAGCGTCGCCGAATATATTCTGCCGCACCTCAAGGATCGCCCGGTGGCGCTGGTCCGCGCCCCGGACGGGATCGCTGGCGAACTGTTCTTCCAGAAGAACGCCGAGCGCCTGGCGATTCCCGGCATCAGCACGCTCGACAAAGACGTCACCGGGCAGCCGGTGATAATGATCAACAGTGCCGAAGCGCTGATTGGCGCTGTGCAGATGAGCACCGTCGAGCTGCACACCTGGAATGCTACCCAGAGCGACCTGGACAAGCCCGACCGCTTTGTCCTCGACCTCGATCCGGACCCGGCGTTGCCGTGGAAAAGCATGGTCGAAGCCACGGCGCTGACCCTGACCGTGCTTGATGAACTGGGGCTCAAGGCGTTTCTCAAAACCAGTGGCGGCAAGGGTATTCACCTGGTCGTTCCGTTGACCCGCAAGCACGGCTGGGACGAGGTCAAGGATTTCAGTCACGCCATCGTCAGCCATATGGCCAAGTTGTTGCCGGACCGTTTTTCAGCGGTGTCCGGGCCGAAAAACCGCGTCGGAAAGATCTTCATCGATTACCTGCGCAACGGTCTGGGCGCCACCACCATTTGTACTTACGCGGCGCGCGCGCGCGAAGGCATGCCGGTGTCCGTACCGGTTTTTCGTGAGGAAGTAGCGGAGATCAAGGGCGGCAATCACTGGAATATTCATAACGTCCATGAGCGCCTGGCCGAGGTTGGTGAAGAACCGTGGGCGGACATGAAGAAAACCCGCCAGACCATCACCGCGCAAATGCGCAAACGCGTCGGCATGAAAAAATGATCAGGCGTCGCGCAGCAAGTCGTGGGCGTTGAGCAGTTCGAAGGCGATCGCCGGGTTGTTGTTCAAGCCTCGGCGAATCGCCGTCGGGATCGCTTTGCGGGTTTTGCGGCACAGCCCCGGTAGGTCGTCGATCTCGATATCGATACCGAGCATCGTCCGGACTTCGTGGAAGCCCGGGGAGACTTCAACGCGAATACCTAACTGGTCATACATGCGTTTTTGCAGATGACGCAGATCGTCGAGGTCTTTGAGTTGTTCCAGACGCGCCAGCAGGACTTTTTCTTCGTTGCGGGTCAGGCGCAGGATGCGTAGATCCGCGCCGGGCGTGTCCAGCAACGGATCGCGCCCGCAAACGCAGGCGCCGGGTGGGCAAGGGGAGCGCAAAGGCGCGGTGGTGGTCATGGCCTCCATCATAGAGGCCGTCGGACCGTTTTGCCTATGTGCGTGAGGCAGCCGTCCATCGGCCGCCGTCTTCCTGAAAACTAAGGTTTCAGGCCTTCGTAATGCACCAGAATCGCATTGGCGAGGTCTTCATCGCTGGCGTTCAGGCCTGGGTTGTCCTGGCGCACTTGCTGCAGCACCGATTCAAGATAAACCCCACGAATGGCCCCGCCACTGGCGACGAATGCAGACACATCGTCACGGGCTGGAATGACCATCTTGTCATCCTTGAAGGTCGAGTACAGCGACGCGGAAACACCGGCCGAGGTGGCGACATCGCCCGCATCGACACGGGCCAGTGCCGAACCGACCGGCAGGCAAAGGAGTAGAGATGAAACGATCACTAACTTGCGCATGACGGTGTTCCTCCGAAGGCGCGAAGCAAAAGGGAAAGGACTACATAACGTCAGAGATGATCGGCGCGCGGGAGTTCCGTGTGCGGCGAAAACGCAGCGGCAAGGAACCGGGCAAAACGGCGAAGGGTCTACCGCTTGCCTGTATTGTTGAGAATGACCCAATGCTCGTCAGAGTCAGCGACAACGTTGCCCGCCCCGCCGATACGCGAATCGAAGCCGCCTTGTTCGGCGGGTTTGTCCTGCTGGCCATAGCGCTGGGCATATCCCCGCGAAGCCGCGTCGACTGGCTGCTGGAAAATGTGCTGGCCGTGGCGCTGGTGTTAGCCCTGGTCCTGGCGTATCGGCGTTTTCGCTTGTCGTCCTGGTCGCTGGTGATGATCTTCGCCTTTCTGTGCATCCATGAAGTCGGCTCGCATTACACCTATTCGCGGGTGCCCTACGATCAATGGAGCACGCTGCTGACCGGGGTCAGTGTCAACAAGGTGCTCGGTCTTGAGCGCAATCACTATGATCGGTTGGTGCACCTGAGCTACGGATTGCTGATGGTCTGGCCGATGCGCGAAGTGCTGCTGCGCCTGACCCCGTTGCGCGGCGGCTGGCTGGTGCTGATGACCTTGAATGTGGTGCTGGCGACCTCGGCGTTGTATGAATTGATCGAGTGGGTCGGCGGCGCTTATCTGGGCGATGACACCGGACAGGCTTTCGTCGGTGCACAGAACGATCCCTGGGATTCGCAGAAGGACATGGCCCTGGCGCTGTCCGGCGCCGGGCTGTCCTTGCTGATGCTGGCAGGCCCGCGTCGTGGAGCGCCGCGCTAAGCCGTCAGATCGCTGCAGGGCTGCAGCGTGTGACTGGCCGCTCGATCGAAAAGCTTTGCCGGATTCAAGTCGCCGCTGACATCAGCCGATACGCTCTGTGTCGGCAGTTCCATGCAAATAGGCTTAACTGAAATCCGACAAGCGCAATCCAGCGTGCCCACGGGAGATTCCACGGTGTCGATCAAACTGCGTTTGGTGTTGCTGATTGCGACCAGCCTGCTGACGGCGCTGATCGTCAGTCTGGTCAGTTATGTCGGCAATCAGCGGATGGCCGCGGCTGTCGGCGACAACACGGTGAGCATGAGCGCGCTGCGCAATCACATGGAAGCCGACATGATGCACGACGCCCTGCGCGCCGATGTCTATTCGGCGATGTTGGTCGGATTGGGCAAAAGCAGCAGCACGGCGGCGCAGGTACGTGATTCGCTCACCGAGCACGCCGGGCATTTTCACCAGGTGCTCGGCGACAATCTGAAGCTGCCGATCAACCCGACATTGCGCACGGCGCTGGAGCAGATCAAGCCGAGCCTCGACACCTACATCGACACCGGCGAACGGATTGTCGAGCTGGCGCTGGACAACCCTGAAGCCGCGCAGCAGCAACTCGGCACCTTCAACACGGCGTTCAGCCAGCTCGAAGAGCAGATGGCGGCGCTGAGCGAGCTGATCGAGTCCAACACCCAGCACACCGCCGAGGTCACGGAAGCAGCGATCCGCAGCGCCAATATCACCCTCGGCGTGGTGCTGCTTGCCAGCCTGCTGTTGCTGCTGGCCCAAGGTCGCTGGGTCATACGCAGCATCACCGGGCCGTTGCAAACTGCCAGCCGCATCGCCGAAAGCATCGCTCATGGCAACCTCAGCGAGCCGATCGCCGAACCGTCCGGCAAGGACGAGGCCAGCGTGCTGATCCGCACGCTGGCAACCATGCAGCGCGATCTGCGCAACATGATCGAGGTGGTTCGACGCAACGCCCACGGCGTCAGCGGCATGAGCGAACAACTCAGTCACGGCTGCCATCAGGTTGCCGACAGCAGCCAGCAGCAAAGCGTCGCCGCCGGCACCATGGCCGCAGCCGCGAGCCAGATGACCGCGAGCATCGAAGAAATCACCCGTCACGCCGAACGCGCGCTGAGCATGGCCAATCAGGCCGAAACCCTGGCGAAGGAGGGCGGGGGGGTGATCCATCAGGTGGTCAGCGATATGGACGATATCGCCCGTTCGGCACAACAGTCGGCGCAGGTCATTCGCACGCTGGATCAGGAATCGGAAGCCATCTTCAACATCATCCAGGTGATCAAAAGCATTGCCGACCAGACCAATCTGCTCGCGCTCAACGCGGCGATCGAAGCGGCGCGGGCCGGTGAACAGGGACGCGGTTTTGCTGTGGTCGCTGACGAGGTGCGCAGTCTGGCAGCGCGCACCAGCGCCTCGACCCAGGAAATCGCCGCGATGGTCGCGCGCATCCAGAACAGCACGCGTGAGGCGGTCAGCAGCATGGAGGCCGGTGTGGCGCAGGTTGATAAAGGAATGGCGGTAACCGCCGAGGTCGAACGGGCGATTCGCGAAATTCTCGACGCGACCTTGAGCACCACACAACTGGTCAACGACATCACCCGCACGATCGGCGAGCAGAGCCAGGCCAGTAACGAAATTGCCCATCAGGTGGAAATGATTGCCGGGATGTCAGAAGGCAACAGCCGGGTGATCGGCCAGACCGCGACGACCACGGACGAGTTGTCGAGCCTGGCGGGGCAGTTGGCGCAGTCGGTGGATCGGTTTCGGTTGTGATAACGGTTGGATCAATTGCAATTGTGGCGTCTGATAAAACCCCATCGCGGGCAAGCCCGCTCCCACAGTGAGTAATGGTGTAAACACCCTTGCATTCACAACATAGAACCCTGTGGGAGCGGGCTTGCCCGCGATGAGGCCAGCCCGAACGAAATTGATTCAGGCTGGATATTCACGATCAGAACTTGAACGCCTGTCGCCCAATCAGCAACCACTTGCCCTGCTGCTTCTGCCAGATCTGGAAGTTTTCGATTTCGGTCGGCACCACCTCGGTCCCCTTCAACGCCTGCGCCGAAAAGTGGTTGCGCACCAGTGCGGTATCGCCGGACAGCGTGATGGTCTGCTTTTGCATTTCCAGGGTCTTGAACGCGCTTCGGCCAGTTTCGATGTCGGCGATGAATTCCTGCTTGTCCTGGACCTTGCCGCTGGAATGGCCGTAGGTCAGGTTGGGCGCGGTGATGGCGTTCAGTTTGGCGATGTCCTTGTGCAGCATTGCCTGCGTCAGATGGTCCACGGCCTGGGCGACGTCCTTTTCCGCCGCAGCAGGCGCGGCCATGGCGTAACCGTTGAAGGCGCAGAGAAAGCCGATCAGCACTCGGGTCTTGGTCATTGCGGTAGTTCCTTGTTGTTATGGGTTGATGACTGACTTCGCTTGTATTCATCAGTCATCGTACAACGTAGCAGAATACCCAGCGATCAGTCAGCACTTTGCGGCGCTTCGTCGTCGCTGGAAAAAGCCGTGAGGCGCAGAGTCATGTTCGGCCGCTGTCAGCCGATAAAGCGCTAGTGGTGCAAAACGACTTTCAAGTCGGGAACAGACGCGCGGGTTTGCCCTGACGTGATATTCTGCGCGCCAACTTGGTTTGACCTTATTCAGTCAGCGTGCCCGCAGGCGCGCTGGCAGGATCCCTGTCGCTCAAGTAGCTGAAGCCAATAATGATAAGAAGTCAGTTCAGAAGGGACATCAACTGAGGTCGATGCGGCATGTCGGCCTTGTGTGCCCACCCGTCAAAATTGAAGTGTGCCGTAATCTGCGACGCCAGCCTGAGCGTCATCAAAGCGGATCGCATGCTGATAACAGAGGCGGGCGGAAGGCGTTTTATCATAGGTGCAACAGATGTTTAAGAAAGTGAACACAGCCTTGCTGGGTCTGGCTTTGGCAATGGGGATGACATCCGCCAATGCTGACGAAGCAAAGAAAGTCGACGTGCTGCTGATCGGCGGCGGCATCATGAGCACCACCCTGGGTGTGTGGATCAATGAGCTGGAGCCGAGCTGGTCGATGGAAATGGTCGAGCGTCTCGATGGCGTCGCCCAGGAAAGCTCCAACGGCTGGAACAACGCCGGTACCGGTCACTCGGCACTCGCTGAGCTGAACTACACCCCGGAAGACGACAAAGGCAACGTAACGATCCCGAAAGCCGTCGAGATCAACGAAGCGTTCCAGGTGTCCCGTCAGTTCTGGGCCTGGCAGGTTCAGCAGGGTGTTCTGAAGAACCCTCGCTCGTTCATCAACACCACACCGCACATGAGCTTCGTGTGGGGCGATGACAACATCAAGTTCCTGAAAAAGCGCTACGAAGCCCTGCAGGCGAGCCCGCTGTTCGCCGGTATGCAGTACTCCGAAGATCCGGCTGTGATCAAGAAGTGGGTTCCGCTGATGATGGAAGGGCGTGACCCGAACCAGAAAATCGCGGCCACCTGGAGCCCGCTGGGTACCGACATGAACTTCGGCGAAATCACCCGCCAGTTCGCCGCGCACCTGCAGACCAAGCCTAACTTCGATCTGAAACTGTCGAGCGAAGTCGAGGACATCACCAAGAACGCCGATGGCACCTGGCGCGTCAGCTACAAAAACCTCAAAGACGGCACTAAAACCGAAACCGACGCCAAGTTCGTCTTCATCGGCGCTGGCGGCGGTGCCCTGCACCTGCTGCAGAAGTCGGGCATTCCTGAAGCCAAGGAGTACGGTGGCTTCCCGGTGGGTGGTTCGTTCCTCGTGACCGAAAACCCGACCATTGCTGAACAGCATCTGGCCAAGGCTTACGGTAAAGCTTCGGTGGGTTCGCCGCCGATGTCGGTTCCGCACCTGGACACCCGTGTCCTGGACGGCAAGCGCGTGATCCTGTTTGGCCCATTCGCGACCTTCAGCACCAAGTTCCTCAAGGAAGGTTCGTACCTGGACCTGCTGACCAGCACCACCACGCACAACATCTGGCCGATGACCAAGGTCGGCATCAAGGAATACCCGCTGGTCGAGTACCTTGCCGGCCAACTGATGCTGTCGGATGAAGACCGCATGAACGCGCTGAAGGAATACTTCCCGAACGCCAAAGCCGAAGACTGGCGCCTGTGGCAAGCCGGCCAGCGCGTGCAGATCATCAAGCGTGATGAAGCTGCAGGCGGCGTGCTGAAACTGGGTACCGAAATCGTTGCTGCTCAGGACGGCTCCATTGCCGGCCTGCTGGGCGCATCGCCAGGCGCGTCGACCGCTGCACCGATCATGCTGAGCGTGCTGCAGAAAGTCTTCAAAGACAAAGTCGCCTCCCCTGAATGGCAAGCCAAGCTGCACCAGATCGTTCCAAGCTACGGCACTCAGCTGAACAGCGATCCGGCCAAAGTGGCCGCAGAATGGGCTTACACCGCCAAGATCCTCGAACTGCCGACGCCTCCGGTGATCGGTCAGGCCGCTGCTCCGGCAGCCGGCGCCGCGGCTGAAAAAGCCCCGGCTCTGAAGGACAACGCTGCACGCGACATGGCGCTCTAAACACACGCCTGACGCACAAAGCCCACTGCACCGGTGACGGTCAGTGGGCTTTTTTGTGCCTGCGCTTCAAGCCTTGCCTTTGGCCAGCCAAGCCCCCAGCCGCTGGCCCATCTCTTCGCCCAGCACCTGCAAGCCGCTCAACGGCCGCACCATCACTTCGAACTCGACGATCTTGCCGTGCTCATCGAAGCGAATCATGTCGATGCCTTTGAGTTCCTTCGTGCCTACTTTGGCACTGAATTCCAGAATCACGTTGAGCCCATCGGCACTGGCCAGCTCGCGGTGATATTGAAAATCCTCGAAGACCTCGAACACCGTATTGAGGATCATCGACACCACCGGCGCGCCGGGATAGGGCGTGTGAGCCATCGGCGAGCGAAACACGGCCTGGGCGTCAAGCAGCTCGGGCAGGGCGCGCAGGTTGCCGGTGCGGATCATCTCGTGCCAGCGTTGCAGGGATTGGGCGACGGCGGCTTGCAGTTTCAGCTCGGTCATGGGGGCTCCGGTTTTTGTTGTTGTTCTGTCGATCGCGCTGACTGTAGACCAACCTCGTTGAAAGGACATCATGCTGTGCCGAGCTGAATGGCGAACCATCGCTCATGCGGATCAGATGCGCATCTGATCCGTATTTTTTCGCTTTAACTGACGCTGTAACCGGTTCAGCCAAGCGCTCACAATGCCCCGGCAGTGCGGGCACTCGCGATTTTCCTTCATCCTGAAGCGTCCAGTGCACCGCAAACCCGGCATTGAGGAGAGCAAGATGAACAAGATGGCGATTTTCCTGGGTGGCTTCCTGACACTGACTATCCTGATCGGTTTGCTGGCGACGATTTCTCCGGTCTGAAGCCCCCGCAGTTTTTTCGAACTCCGCCATGTTCGCGCTTTCAGTTGCAGTACAGGGCCATGCCAGCGGCCCCACGGACTGAAAGAAGGAGCGAGACATGCGTTGCACAACCCCGCACGGACGATGGCTATCGATGGGCGTGCTGCTGACGGCATTGACCGGCTGCGCGATGAGCAACACCGAATCGCCGGTACAGACGCCCGGCAAAGCCAAGGCCTCCGACACGGAACTACTTGAGACCGGCGCACAGTGGCTGCAAGACAAACCGCCGATTCGCGCCTTGAACCTCTACCTCGACGGCTTCCACTTTTACAACGGGCACCCCGATGTGCAAATGGAGGCTCACCACTATTGTTCGGTGCTCAACGAAGAAGTCTTTCAATGCGTGATCTATGACGGCAACAGCGCCGACGCGAAGTTGATGGGCGTCGAGTACATCATCAGCAAACGCCTGTTTGCCCAACTGCCCGCCAGGGAAAAAGCGCTTTGGCACAGCCATGCGCACGAAGTCACCTCCGGCCAACTGGTCGCCCCGGGCATCGCGCAAGTCGCTGAAACCCGGCTGATGGAAAAACTCGCCGACACCTACGGCAAGACCTGGCACACCTGGCACACCGATCAGGACAAGCAACTGCCGCTTGGCGTACCGCAATTGATGATGGGCTTCACCGCCGACGGCCAGGCCGATCCGCAGATGGTGCAGCAACGCGACAAGCGCCTGGGCGTCGACACCGCGAAAAACAAAACCGCCCGCGCGGCGATCAAACCGGCGCCTATCGAGCAGGGCGCCGATGCCTGGCAACAGGGCAATGTGCTGCAACTGCCAGACCCGACCGGGCACACGCATCTGATGCCACGTCCATCGACGGGCAGCGATAAGAATGCTCGGGGTACGCAGCCCACACCTTGAGTAACCATCGTTAAGTGCTGCGTTCGGTCGCTCCCACAGGGTTTGCAGTTGCGCACGAAAACCTGTGCTCATCCCCAATCCCTGTGGGAGCGAGCCTGCTCGCGAAAGCGGTGGGTCAGCCTCCGCCGCTGCGGCGACTTTCCATCCCCTCCGGTTTGCCCATGTCCAGCAATCGTCTTTCCAGCAAAACACGCTCAAGCGCCTGGCGTTCAACCAGCGCCATCTGGTGCTCGCGCTTTTTCAACTCCAGCAGGATGGGGCTGGACCAGGTGCGGTAGGTCTGTTCGATGTTGCGGTGCGATCGCATCAGTCTCTCCTTGATCAAGAGCCCGGTGTTGCGTACAGGGGCTCAATCCGATGAGGAGTTAACGTTAGAGGACAATACCGCAAGTCGCGAATGCCCAATTATGTGGGTGGCTGGTTTGCGACAGGTCGACTATGTGAAGCACGCGTGCAGAAGTTTTGAACGCTCAACTTTTCTGTTCGTTCAGGGGGTAAATTCAACGCTCCGGCTGTAGGAGAGTTCTTATCTCTACCTTTGATCTAAAAAGCAGTTTCAAAATCCATCCGTGTCGGGGAGTATGGCTTCTGTTTTCAATAATTCAGTGGTTGTTTCGTCGAATTTCCCATGGAGAAAATGGTTCATGACCATCAAGATCGAGGGAGTGATCGCCAGCAAGATTGGCTTTGCTTCTCACCAGAATTCTGTCCCGGTCCTCAGAGAACTGACCGTACACAACGATGGTGAATCTGATTACAGCGATCTTGAGCTGGACCTTGTTGCGGATCCTCCCTTCCTTGAAGGGAAGACTTGGCGTCTGGATCGACTGAATAAAGAATCGACGTTGCACATTCCTGATCGAAATTTGACGTTGAACGCTGCTTATCTCGCCGACCTGACGGAAAGTCTCAGCGCGACTCTTGTGCTGCGCCTACGTTGCAACGGTGAAGTGCTTAATAGTCAAATCTTTCCGGTTGAGCTTTTGGCAAGAAATGAGTGGGGAGGCGTTAACTCGATGCCAGAGTTGCTGCCGGCGTTTGCTATGCCAAATGACCCTGCGGTAGATCGGGTACTCAAATCAGCCTCTGATGTTCTTCGCCGCGCTGGCAAAGCGGATGGCATCAATGGTTACGAAAGTAAATCCAGAACCAGAACCTGGGAGCTCACTTCCGCTATTTGGTCTGCAGTCTGCGGGCTTAAATTGAGCTATGCGCTGCCTCCGGCAAGCTTTGAGAGTTATGGCCAGAAAGTCAGAACTCCAAGCCTCATATTGGAGGGGGGCGTGGCAACATGCCTGGATACGGCATTGCTTTTTACTGCAGTATTGGAGCAAGCCGGACTGAATCCACTACTGTTGCTGACAAAAGGTCACGCTTTTGCAGGCGTCTGGTTGCAGCCTCAAGAGTTTTCTCAATTGATCACGGATGAGGCCTCAGCAGTACGAAAACGTATTGATTTGAAAGAAGCTCTGGTTT
Organism: Pseudomonas sp. R1-1; assembly: GCF_051132135.1. NCBI lineage: Bacteria > Pseudomonadati > Pseudomonadota > Gammaproteobacteria > Pseudomonadales > Pseudomonadaceae > Pseudomonas > Pseudomonas sp. R1-1. The sequence continues at coordinate 3,840,886 of NZ_CP071663.1, read as the reverse complement.
TTGAAACTACTCTCGCAACGCAATTTCCAGTCCCAAATTTCAGTCAGGCGATTAGTACCGCTGAAAGGCAGGTCAACGATGACGATTTCATCATGGCGATTGATATCCATCGAGCACGCATGCAGCGTATTCGTCCTTTGGCAGCGTCAATTCCAGCGGCCAAATCAGATGTGATTCAAGAGTCGGAGGTGGCGCTGGAGGCGTTGGAGAACGCGCCATCTTTACCGGTCTTTGACGTGGAAATTCCTACCGAGGCAGAAACACCAGCCGGTAAGCTGACATTGTGGCAACGCAAGCTTCTCGACCTGACCACTCGAAATCGGCTATTACATTTACCAGACAGTGCTAAAGGCGTTCGTTTGATTTGTCCTGAGCCCGCTGAGCTGGAAGATCAGCTAGCCAGTGGAAAGCGTATCAGGATCGTTTCTATACCGGATCTTGAAGCCGGAGGTAGAGATTCGGCACTTTATGAACAACAAAATCGACAATCGCTCAGAGACGAATATGCTCGCAGTGCATTGTCTCGTGGTGAGGTACTGGCAACTCTTGAGAAAAGCAAGCTTGAAGTAGCGCTGATTGACCTGTACCGGAAAGCTCGAAGTGATCTTGATGAAGGCGGAGCAAATACTCTCTTTCTTGCACTCGGGTTTTTAAAGTGGAAAAAGTCGGCTGACGATCCAAGAACCTATTCTGCTCCTTTGATTTTGCTACCCGTAAAACTTGATCGTAAAAGTGCGTTGTCCGGTGTGACAATGACTTTGCTTGAGGATGAGCCTCGCTTCAATTTGACCCTGCTCGAACTGTTACGACATGACTTTGAACTCATCATTCCGGGGCTTGAAGGTGAACTTCCCACCGACGATAGTGGCATTGATGTCGCTGGAATCTGGAATACAGTGCGCCGTGCTATCAGGGATGTACCGGGTTTCGAGGTCACCACGGAGCTCGTGCTGGGTACCTTCTCATTTGCAAAATATTTGATGTGGCAGGATCTGGCTGCTCGATCTGAGCAGCTTCTGAAAAGCCCGATGGTCAAGCACTTGTTGGAGCGAAGTATTGGTGGTGAAGGCTTTGCTACGTCAGGGGAGTTTCCGCAGCCTCACGAGTTGGACAGAAAAGTCAGCCCGGCAGATCTTTTCACACCGTTGCCAGCAGATTCCTCCCAGTTGGCAGCAGTCGTTGCTTCCGCCAGTGGTTGTGATTTTGTTCTTGATGGCCCCCCTGGCACCGGTAAGTCACAAACCATCGCCAACATGATCGCCCACAACCTGGCTCTAGGTCGCAGGGTCTTGTTCGTAGCAGAAAAAATGGCCGCTTTGGATGTTGTCTATCGTCGGCTTGAAGAAAAGGGGCTAGGCGAATTCTGTCTTGAGCTGCACTCCAGCAAAACATCCAAAGTGGAAGTCCTCAAACAACTGGAGCGTGCTTGGGATGTTCGCGATGCATTGACCGCTGACGAGTGGGCTTTAGAGGCAGCCAAACTGCACAAACTCCGAAATCGATTGAACGAAGTCGTGGGAACCCTGCATCGTCGACAACCTAATGGATTGACAGTCCATCAGGCTATAGGTCGTGTCGTACGCGATGGGGTCGCCGGTTTACCGCGTATCACATGGCCTGAGGGAACATGTCACGACGCGGACGATTACGCGCGGCTGCGTGATCTTGCCCGGCGTCTTGACCTCAATAGTGAGGCCGCGCGCAATTTGTCAGCTGACTTTTCGCTCATCGCTCCCACCGAATGGTCAAACGGCTGGCAAGAGTCGATCACTGCAGTATCCAGGGAGCTGCCGGGTGTCATTGAACGACTGAAGATTGCCTGTGACCACTTGTTGAGAGCCACCAATCTTCCCCTAGCTGTTACGAGCGGGGAGGATATCGAGCGGTTTTGCCAGTTTGTTGCATTATTGGTAGATACGCACGGTATCGATCTCTCTTTTGCATTCACGTTGAATGCAAGTGCCAAGATCGCTGCAGCCAAGAAAGCTGTGCATATCCTCAAAAATTACCAAGAAATTGAACAGTCGCTGTCGGTGCGTTATGCCTCGGAGGCCTGTCGCACCATCAACCTCGAACAATTCAAAAAGGACTGGGAAACTGGCAAGACCAAGTTTTGGTTCCTCGCTACTTTAGCCAAGAAAAAGGTGGGAAAAAACCTTGCGGGTCAGGGCGGAGCGGTAGGACTTCCGAACGTAGAGGAGGATCTTGTCCGGCTCTTCGAAATGCGTGATCTGCTCATGTCACTGGACAGCTTGGCTGCGGATATAAACGCTGTACCTGGATGGAGCGGAGTTTCTAGTGATCAATCCGCGATGGCAGTAGCCTGGGAACTCGCTGAACGCCTGAGAACGTTGATCAGCTCGAACGCAGAGTCCCCTGAAGATCTTATTGCACTGCGGGGAGCCACTCAAAAGCTCGTCGTAGAAGCCAATGAGTTATTGGGCGGGGGTGGTTTTATCGCAGCAGCGCTTCACCAGTTAATAGATGCATTGGAAGCGTTCAGTCAAACGAGCAAACGCTTCAATGAACTGAGTAACCGCCCGGTAGAGGGCACATTAACAATTGAGTCATTGCTCAGTGCGTCCAGTGCCATTTCTCGTCATGAGTTGAAGCTGAAAGCGTGGTGCGATTGGTGTCGGGTGCGTGAAGAGGCAATAGCATCCGGGCTTCAACCGTTAAGTGATGCATTGGCAATTAAAGGGTTGCCAGAGGGCGGGACTGTAGACGCGTTTGAAACATCTTATGCACGCTGGTTTGCAAGGGTGATGATCGACGCCGAGCCGTTGCTGCGTAATTTCGTGCCAGCAGAGCACACTAGCGATATCGAGGCATTTGTACGTCTGGATGAGAATCTTTCCAAGCTAACTGTTCGATACATTCGAGCGAAACTGTGTGGATTGATCCCCTCGAAAAACGAGATCGGCAAGCAAGGTGGTTTCGGCATCTTGAAGCACGAGCTGCAAAAAACACGTCGGCACAAACCCGTCCGACAGCTCGCTGTTGAGATGGGCGATGCAATGTCGAAACTCGCTCCATGTATGCTAATGAGCCCTCTTTCTATTGCGCAATATCTTCCAGCGGATCTCGCACTTTTTGACTTGGTGATATTCGATGAGGCTTCGCAGATTGCGCCATGGGATGCCATCGGATCAATCGCGAGGGGCAAGCAGGTGGTCATTGCGGGTGATCCCCGTCAGATGCCTCCAACCAACTTTTTCAATCGCGCCGCGTCTGCTGCAGAAGATGATACTGCTGAAGACATGGAGAGCATTTTGGATGAGTGTCTAGGCGCAGGTATCCCAAGCCATAGCCTCAGTTGGCATTACCGGAGTCGCCACGAAAGCTTGATCGCTTTTTCGAACCATCGTTACTACGACAGCAATCTCATCACCTTCCCTGCGGCTGAAACGCGTGCCAGCGCTGTGGAGTGGCGACGTGTTGATGGCGTCTACGCGAAAGGTAAGGGCAGGCATAATCAGGCCGAGGCCGAAGCCATCGTTACCGAGACCGTGAAGCGTTTGATGGATCCAGCGTTTGTAGCGAGCGGTCATACTATTGGGATCATTACTCTCAATAGCGATCAGCAAAGATTGATCAACGACCTGTTGGATAGGGCGCGGCAACAATTTCCGCAAATCGAACCGTTCTTCCAGCATGACATTCCCGAACCCGCCGTCGTTAAAAATCTGGAGACAGTGCAAGGTGATGAGCGCGATTTGATAATGCTAGGTATCGGGTATGGACCAACCGAACCGGGCGCGCAGGTTATGTCGATGAACTTCGGTCCATTGAACAAAGAAGGCGGATGGCGACGTTTGAATGTGGCGATAACCCGGGCTCGCAGGGAAATGATGGTTTTCTCATCTTTTGATTCTTCGATGATTGATTTAAATCGCACCAACGCCCGCGCTGTTCGTGATCTGAAGCACTTCATTGAATTTGCCCAGAGAGGGCCAAGAGCACTTGCGGAGGCAGTGCAAGGTTCAGTGGGGGGGTATGATTCACCCTTTGAGGAAGCTGTTGCTCAAGAGCTGAGACGAAAAGGCTGGCAAGTCGTGCCGCAAATTGGGGTATCTCGTTTCCGCATTGATCTAGGTATCGTCCATCCAGACAGGCCAGGCGACTATCTGGTTGGTGTCGAATGTGACGGTGCAACCTATCACAGTGCGGCTACCGCTCGAGATCGTGACAAAGTTCGTAGTGCAATTCTTCAAGGTTTGGGCTGGAAGCTGGTTCGCCTCTGGTCTACAGAGTGGTGGATTGACAAGCCTGGCGCGCTGGACCGGTTACATGCATCTCTTGAAGCTCTTTTGGAAGAGTCCCGCGCATCCGGACTTGTTAGTGAAACAGTTGAAAAGGAATCATCCATGCCTCATTTGTCGTTGGTGCACAGCGCTGCATTAGCAAAGGACGTGGAGAAAGAGGGCGTTTCTATTGCATCGGAGAGTGCTGCTTCTAACGAACTACCTCCAGAGCTCAAGGTCGCGAAGTCGTTTGCACTGCATGGCTCACCCTCCATTAAAGATGAATATCGTGTAACCGATTTCACGAGCGTGGGTGACAGAATCAATGCAGAGGCATTTTACTCACCTGAATATGATGCGGTTCTCGCTGAGCTGATTGCACATGTGTTGTTGCAAGAGGCCCCTATCCTCGATTCAGTGCTGGTACAGCGAGTGGCCCGAGCACATGGCTTTCAACGCTCTGGGCGGCTTATTAGAGAGCGAGTTCTCGACCTGGCAGAACAAAATCATCATCTGAAAAATGATCCAGTTGATGGTCAATTTGTTTGGCATTCGAAAAGTGATATTGCTGGGTGGAACAAATATCGGTTACCAGCCACATTGGATGATGGAAGGTCCGTGGAGGAGATCGCCGCTGAGGAAATACTGTTGGTTGCCTCTTTGATATCCGCCGGCGATATGCCTTTGGAAATTGCCAAAACCTTTGGCGTGAAGCGTTTGACTGGAGCGGCACGTGAAAGAATAGAGCTCGCAATCAAATCGATATCTGATTTTTAGAGATTCGATGCATTAAAGCGTAAAGGAGAGCATGGCGGTTGCCCGCTCTCCTTTTTGCGCGCCATTACTTCAGGCTGGCGCCTGCACGAAATGACCACGGCGGCGCAGGTCAAGGCCCTGAAGGAAAAACGCATCGATGCTTGCGTGTTTCGTGTCGGTTATGACGATCCATAGGTGCGCAATGAACTGTTGATCTACGAGCCGATCCATGTGGTCAGTCCGGCGGACCATCCGCTGGCCCGGCGCGCGACGCTGGCCCCGGCGGATCTGGCGCAGGAGCCGTTCGTGGCGCTGGAGTTGAAGCAGTCGCGGTTCGCCAACTTTCTCTATCAGTGCTGCGTCCAGGCCGGCTTCACCCCGCAGATTCGCCAGCAAGTGATCGAGGTGCATACCTTGCTCAGCCTGGTGCGCGTCGGCGTCGGCGTGGCGTTGTTGCCAGCGTCCATCGAGTAGCTGGCGCCGGTGGGGCTGGTATTTCGCCGCCTGACCCCGGCGCTGCCGGAAGTGCCGCTGTATGCGACTTACCGCGCCGATGATGCTTCGCCCGTATTGAAACTGTTCCTCGACACCTTGCGTGAGCTGGCCGAAACTCCAGATCGACACCAAACCTGTGGGAGCCAGCCTGCTGGCGATGAGGGTGTGTCAGGCCGAACATTGTCTGGATGACACACCGCCATCGCCAGCAGGCTGGCTCCCACAGTGATCTGTGGTGTCAGGAGAAAAACGGGCTCCAGCGGGGATTTTGCGGTGCGTCAACCTGACCCCGCACGAACCCGAGCCGCTGCGGTCGTAGTCTTCACCGAACCGCCTCACTGTGTGGAGATCCAATGAGCCAGGAAGTCCTGACCACCGAAACCAATCGTCGCCAGTTGCAGCAAATCATCGCCGGGCTGTCCGACGGGGTGATTTTGCTGGAACTCGATCAAAGCATTCTGTGGGCCAACGAAGCGGCGCTGGCCATGCATGGCGTCAGCCGCATCGGCGAGCTGGGCAGCAATGCCGAGGAATACGCCAAGCGGTTCAGCCTGCGCTATCGCAACAATCACACCTTGCCACCGGAGAACTATCCGATCAGCCGAGTTGCGCGCTGCGAAATGTTCAGTGACGTGCTGATCGAAGTCTCGCCTGCCGATGACCCGGAGCGCATCTGGGTGCACAGCGTGCGCAGCATGGTGCTGACCGACCGTTTGGGCCAGCCCGAGTCGCTGGTGCTGATCATGAGCGATGTCACCGACTGGGCCAACGCCGAGCAGCGCTTCGAAAAAACCTTCAATGCCAACCCGGCGCCGGCGGTGATCTGCCGCCTTAGCGACTTGCGCTATATCAAGGTCAACCCGGGTTTCCTCGAAATGACCGGCTACAGCCGCGAACAAGTGATCGGAACCTCGGCGTACGAAATCGATATCTTCGAGCAGGCCGAGAAACGCGATCTGGCCATTCAGCGCCTGCGCGACGTCGCGACCATCCCGCAGATGCAGGCCGAACTGCGCCTGCCCGATGGCGGCAGTAAACAAGTGATCGTCGCTGGGCAACCGCTGTTGCTCAACGATGAGAATTGCATGCTGTTTTCCTTCGTCGACATGGAACCGCGGCGCAAGGTCGAACTCGCCCTGCGTCAGAGCGAAGAGCGTTTCGCCAAGGCGTTCCGCCTGACCCCGGTGCCGATTCTGATCTGCAGCGCCGACCAGCAAGAAGTCATCGACGTCAATCAGGCGTTTCTTGAAACGCTGGCCTATGAGGCGGATGACGTCCTGGGTAAAACCGTTACCCAGCTGAAGTTCATCGATGATGAAGGCGAGCGCACGCGGCTGCTCGCGGCGCTGGCGAACAATGCTCGAGTAGACCGGGTCGACGTGCGCGTGCGCAAGCGCGACGACGAATTGCTCGAGTGCGCGGTGTCGGCGGACACGGTGAAGATCCACGACACGTCGTGCTATCTGCTGGTATTGATGGACATGACCGAGCGCAAGCGCTCCGAGCTGGAGCTGGTCGCCGCGATTGAAGAGGTGATGAAGGATGCGTCGTGGTTCAGCCGCACGCTGATCGAAAAACTGGCCAACGTGAAGAAGATCAATTCGCCGCAGTTGCCGAGCGCGTCGTTCACCGATTTGACCGCGCGCGAACGCGATGTGCTGGGGCTGATCTGCGAGGGTCTCGCGGACAAGGAAATCGCCGCACGGCTGAAGCTGGCGCCCAATACCGTGCGCAATCATGTTGCCACTGTCTACTCCAAGCTCGACGTCCACAGCCGCAGCGAGGCAATCGTTTGGGCGCGGGAACGCGGGTTGTTTTCCGGGGAGTGGGGCGCCAAGGGGCAACGCTAGGGGTGCAAATGCACTAGTGATTCGGGTGCAAATTCGTGTATTGGCCGTCGAGTTCAGTTCTTAGGCTTGTGGGGTGCGGTACGAGCCTTTTTGGCACGGGACCGCGTCCCCCTCGATGCAGCCAAAGGAACAACCCAAATGATGAATCTTGCACAGTTGCGTGCGCAGCTTGAGCGCAGCTTTCCGCCGCTGGCGTGTGAGTGTTCGGTCGATGGCGATCATTCGCTGACGGTCAAGCTTTACCACAAGGACTCGGGAGCGGTGGATCTGGTGATCAGTGGTCTGAAGCTCGACGAATTGCGCACGCCGGAGTCGGTGCAAGCGCTGGTCGATGAATTGCGCTATGAGCTGGAAAGCAATTCTCTGCGCTCGTCAGCAGATTCAGGCTTCTGATGGGCTTGTGTGGGAGCGAGCCTGCTCGCGAAGGCGATCTGCCTTACGACGCCTTTTCCTTCACGGACTGACCCCCAACGCAAAATCGACAGCTCCACCCCGTTCAAATAGCCTTTTCACTGGCACTTGCGAGGGGCTCGGCTATAAACAATGAGTCGTCAGGTATTCCGTGATCCATCCCGGTCGCGGAAATTTGTCTTTCTCACCGCGGGCCATCCTATGAACAATCCTGGGAATCGCGTGTTGCCGTTGGCTTTTCTGTTTGTGTTGCTGGCCGGTTGCGCCAGTCCACCACCCCCGGCGCCAGTGGCGCCGCCGCCCCCGCCGGAACGTACCTGTCAGGTCATGGAAAACACCGAGGTCGCCGGTGACATGTACATGGACGGGCAGGTCACTCGGCACATCACCACCACTCGTTGCATCACTCAGTAGCAGCGCCGGCACAAACCCTGCGGGAACGAGCGTGCTCGCTTCCGCAGGGTATGCAGTTGCCTGAACAATCAGGACAGGAAACCGCCGTCCACGTTCAGCGCCACACCAGTGGTGTAGCTCGAGGCATCGCTGGCCAGGTACAACACCGCGCCGGCCATTTCGCTTGGATCAGCCACGCGCTTGAGCGGGATCTGCGTCAGTGCCTGTTTGAGGATCGCATCGTTTTTCACCAGTGCCGAGGCGAACTTGGTGTCGGTCAGGCCCGGCAGCAGGGCATTGCAGCGGATACCGAATTGCGCGCATTCCTTGGCGAACACCTTGGTCATGTTGATCACGGCCGCTTTGGTCACCGAATAGATGCCCTGGAAAATCCCCGGCGAGATGCCGTTGATCGAGGCGACGTTGATGATGCTGCCGCCGCCGTTTTCGCGCATCAGCTTGCCGGCTTCGACCGACATGAAGAAATAGCCGCGGATGTTCACGTCGACGGTCTTTTGAAACGCCCCCAGGTCGGTGTCCAGCACATTGCAGAACTGCGGGTTGGTCGCGGCGTTGTTGACCAGAATGTCGAGGCGGCCGAACTGTTCCTTGATCCCGGCGAACACCTGAGCAATCTGCTCCATTTCACCAATGTGGCAGGCCACGGCGGTGGCTTTGCCGCCGGCGGCGATGATCGCGTCGGCGACATGCTGACAGCCGTCGAGCTTGCGGCTTGAAACGATCACATGGGCGCCTTGCTGGGCCAGCAGTTTGGCGATGGCTTCACCGATACCACGGCTGGCGCCGGAGACGAAAGCGATCTTGCCGTCGAGGTCGAACAACTGAGTCTTGGACATAAGGGTTCCTTGGTGTGGGCCGTCAGAGGCTCGATTTGGCGATGACCTGCAGGCTCATCTGCTCCAGCAGTTTGTTCATGTGAATGAAATGCGCGAAGCGTTTGTCCTGGGTCTGGCCATGGTAGAAGCGGTAGTAAATCTGCTGCACGATGCCGGCGAGGCGGAACAGGCCGTAGGTGTAGTAGAAGTCGAAGTTATCGATCTGGATGCCCGAACGTTCGGCGTAATAATCGACGAATTCACGGCGGGTGAGCATGCCCGGCGCATGGCTCGGCTGGCGGCGCATCAACTGCACGGGCGCCGGGTCGTCAGCCTGGATCCAGTAGGCGAGGGTGTTGCCCAGATCCATCAGCGGATCGCCGAGTGTCGTCAGCTCCCAGTCGAGCACGCCGATGATCTGCATCGGGTTCTGTGGGTCGAGGATGACGTTGTCGAAGCGGTAATCATTGTGGACGATGCTCGACGTCGAATGGTCGGCGGGCATCTTGTCGTTGAGCCAGGCCTTGACCTGCTCCCAGTGCGGTGCATCCGGGGTCAGGGCTTTCTCGTAGCGCTCGCTCCAGCCCTTGATCTGGCGGGCGACATAGCCTTCGGGCCTGCCCAGGTCGCCCAGGCCACAAGCTTGGTAATCGACGCGATGCAGCTCAACGAAGCGGTCGATAAAGCTCTTGCACAGCGCTTTGGTCTTCGCTGAGTCGAGGCCCAGTTCCGGCGGCAGATCCGAGCGCAGGATGATGCCCTTGACCCGTTCCATCACGTAGAACTCGGCGCCGATCACCGATTCGTCGGTGCAGTGCACATAGGCTTTCGGGCAATACGGGAAACCGTCGCGCAACTGATTGAGGATGCGGAATTCGCGGCCCATGTCATGGGCGGATTTGGCCTTGTGGCCGAAGGGCGGACGCCGCAGAACGAATTCCTGCTCGGGGTATTCCAGCAGGTAGGTCAGGTTCGACGCACCACCGGGGAACTGGCTGATTGCAGGTGTGCCGGTCAGGCCCGGAATGTGCGCTTTGAGGTACGGATCGATCAGGCTGGCATCGAGTTCTTCGCCAGAGCGGATACGGGTGGACTGGTCAGTAAGCGCCATGCTTATCCCTTCTGCTTATTTTGGAGGCCAGACATCATTGGCTAATCTAATGGCACGCTCGTGCAGCGACAAGCGCGGGTCGGTCTTATAGGTTAGCGTGTTGCCCGATAATCACCTTTGGGAATGAGCCCTCCCTTCCGAGCGGAAGGGGGCTGCAGGCGTGGGCCGTTGGCGATGCAGAATCCGGGTTGGCGAACTTCAGTAAACGCGCTGGTCGTTGAGTCGGGGCGGGAGGGAAACGGGGGTGAGCACCGCTTGCCCGGAGAAAAACGCCACGAGGTTTTTCCCGACCAGCTCCACCGTACCCTGCATGGCTTCCGGTGACAGACCGGCAACGTGCGGGGTCAGCAACACGTTATTGAGGGTTTTCAAGGCGTCGGGCACTTGCGGCTCGTGGTCGAACACATCGAGGGCGGCACCGGCAATCCGCCGTTGTTCGAGAGCCGTCAGCAGATCCGCCGTGTCGATCACACTGGCGCGGGCGATATTGACGATGAAACCGTTCGGGCCCAGTGCATCGAGTACCGAGCGAGTAACCAGGTGCTGCGTGCCGATGCCACCCGGCGTGGCAACGATCAGGAAATCCGCGGCCCGCGCCAGCTCGGTCGGCGTCGAACAGAACGCGTAAGGCACATCACTGCGCACCTGACGGTTGTGATAACTGACCGACATGTCGAAACCAAGATTGGCCCGTTTGGCGATCGCCATGCCCACGGCACCAAGCCCGAGGATGCCCAGACGTTTGCCGGCCAGCGACGGACGCATGATCTTCGGCCATTCACCACGCCGTACGGCGGCGTCACAACGGGGTATATCGCGCACCAGTGCCAACAGCATCGCCATCGCATGGTCGGCCACCGACGAGGCATTGACCCCGGCGCCATTGGTGACGGTAATCCCACGGTCACTGGCCGCCTGCAAATCCACTTGCTCGTAACCGGCGCCGATCACCGTGATGATCTTCAGCGCGGGCAGGGCGGCGATTTCCTCGGCGGTGAGGCCCAGCGGACCACGGGTGAGCACTGCGTCGATGCGGCTGCCGTGACTGGCAATGGCTTGCGCACGCTCGGCAGGCGTGGGCGCGAGAATCAGGTGAAAGCCCTGATGTTCGAGAATCGGCAGATAGTCATTGATGGTTTCAACCAGTACCAGAACGGTTGCGGGCATTGCACGGCTCCTGAGATCAATGGCGGATGGGGCGCGAAAATCGTTTCAGCGTGCTGAATCCGCCGCGTTTTGGCAATCATGATCATTCGCGCAGTCGTGCATTGATTCTGGACGGCTTCGGGCAAGAAGCAAGGGGTGGCAGCACATCGGTGATCCGCTGTGCTGCGGGCTTCATTGAGCTGCCCGGGCTTGGTTTGTCGAGTCAAGTTCAGGTTCGCTTCGGGCTATCGGCGCAGGGCGGTCAGGTAACGTATTGCGCAATACCATTGCCAAACGACCAGTTCTCCTTCTTCACCTCGATCAGATTGATGAACACGTCTTCCAGACGCACCGCCAGTTCAGCGTGCAGGTTATCGGCGATGGTTTTGAACAGCAGTTGCTTCTTCTCCACCGACCGACCCTCGCTGATGGTGATCTGAATGAACACCACGCCGTCGCTGCGCTGAATCCCGAGGTACTGCGGGTCGTAAACCAAGTGTCGCGCATCGTGCTCCGTGAGAATCTGGAAATTGTCATGTTCCGGCACATCGATGCAGCTGCGCAGGGCGGCATAGATCTGTTCGCCGATACGCTTTGCGAACTCGGGATTGGGGTTTTGCTGAATGTCGACGCGAACCAGTGGCATGAGAGGCTCCGGGAAAATGGCGGGCATCTCTGACACTAGATCAAGCGCGCGACATTGGCAGGGTGTCTGGTCTGGAATATGAGGGATTACGCGTATGAGCTGGATTACAGAATGCCCGGATTTTGCCTACGTAGCGGGCAGATCCGTCTGCTAGCCAGCAGGGGGTGAAACCGAAATGATGAGTGGCATAAGGCGCGACGCCGATCGACGCTATAGCGCTCCGGCGCACACCGCAAAAAGCCAGGGACGGCGAATGTTTGTTAATGATCGGGAAAGCGCAGAAATTGAAAAGCTACAAACGGAAGCACAGAAACTTGGGGCGGAGAGGCGCAAACTGCTGGCGGAGGAGGCGAAGTTGAAAAGGGAGACGTTCTTTTATCCCCTTGTGGCCGGCGCTGCCGCTCTGGCTGCGCTCACCACTTTGTTCGGTTTTTTCCTTAAACCGTAAGTGATAGTCGACAGAACCACGTAGCGACCAACCGACCCAGATAAGAGGCCAGTATGAATCCGGAACAACGAAAAGCCAGGATTGAAAAGCTGTACCAGGATGAGTTTGATTTCAGAGAAGCCATGAAACCTTTTCACAAGGCTGAGATGCGGGAAACAATTATTCTTTTTGCTTTGGGAATGCTGCTCGCAGCGATCGGTATCGGCTTTGCAATGGTACTGGTTCGATTCGTTTGAAACGTCATGACAAACGTTGGAGCGTTTCGTAAACGACATTGTTCTTATCGATTAACGACATTGGTCGCGCTGAAAACGACACCGGCCTGATCTGCACCGCATAACCATTCCTCAGCTAAGTCTTTGCTTCTGTTGATTTATCACGGAGAATCGCGCCCCTGTTTCGGCCGGAGCATGTCTGTCGGTTTTTTCCGACGCGTCCTGACCGAGTGGCAAGTGACCGGAATGCGGAGATCCGACCGGATGAATGATCAGGCCAATAGCGTCGAAGAGCGCTTTGATGCAGCAGCACCCGCTGAACTTTCGAGCTGGAATCGCCAGGACACCACCTGGATGTTGGGACTGTTCGGGACGGCCATTGGCGCCGGCACCCTGTTTCTGCCGATCAACGCGGGTCTGGGGGGCTTCTGGCCGCTGGTGATCCTCGCGCTGCTGGCGTTCCCGATGACGTTCTACGCGCACCGTGGCCTGACGCGTTTCGTGTTGTCCGGGCGTGAGGGTGCCGACATCACCGAGGTGGTCGAGCAGCATTTCGGCATCAAGGCCGGCGCACTGATCACGTTGCTGTACTTCTTCGCAATCTTCCCCATCCTGCTCATCTACAGCGTCGGCCTGACCAACACGGTCGCCAGTTTCCTCGAACACCAATTGCACATCACGCCGCCGCCACGGGCACTGCTGTCGTTCGTGCTGATCCTCGGTTTGCTGGCGGTGGTGCGCTGCGGCGAGCAAGCGATCGTCAAAGCGATGAGCCTGATGGTCTACCCGTTTATCGTTGCGCTGCTGTTTCTGGCGGTGTACCTGATCCCGCATTGGAACGGCGGCATTCTCGCCACCGCATCGCACGTACCGGCACCGTCTGAGCTGTTGCTTACGCTGTGGCTGGCGATCACGGTGATGGTGTTCTCGTTCAACCATTCGCCGATCATCTCGGCCTTTGCGGTCGATCAGAAACGCCGCTACGGCGAGCACGCAGAGGAGCGCAGTTCGCAGATCCTGTCGCGCGCCCACGCCTTGATGGTGCTGATGGTAATGTTCTTCGTGTTCAGTTGCGTGCTGACGCTGTCGCCGGAGCAACTGGCTGAGGCCAAGGCGCAGAACCTGTCGATCCTGTCGTACCTGGCCAACCATTTCAGTAATCCGACCATCGCTTTTGCGGCGCCGCTGATTGCTTTTGTGGCGATCTCCAAGTCGTTCCTCGGCCACTACATCGGTGCCAGCGAAGGCCTGAAAGGCTTGATCGTCAAGAGCGGCAAGCGTCCGGGGGCCAAGGCACTGGATCGCATCGTCGCGGCGCTCATGCTGGTGATCTGCTGGATCGTGGCGACGCTGAACCCAAGCATTCTGGGGATGATCGAGACGATTGGCGGCCCGGTGATCGCGGCAATTCTGTTCCTCATGCCGATGTATGCGATTCGCAAAGTGCCGGCCATGGCGCGCTATCGTGGACAGGCGTCGAACGTGTTTGTCACGGCTGTTGGTCTGGTGGCGATTTCGGCACTGGTTTACAAATTGGCCGTGTGAGTGATCGTTCCCACGCTCCGCGTGGGAATGAAGCCCGGGACGCTCTGCGTCCCCAGGCGTGACGCGGAGCGTCACAGGAGGCGTTCCCACGCAGAGCGTGGGAACGATCAGCACCACCCTCGATCAGGCATAAAAAAACGCCGCTCATCTCACGATGGGCGGCGTTTTTTATTGCCTTGCAGCGTTAGGCTTGAACGACCGGGATCTTGGCGTTCGCAGCGGCTTCGCGGAACTCGGCGATCTGGTCGAAGGACAGGTAGCGGTAGACATCGGCCGCCATGCTGTCGATCTTGCCAGCGTATTCCATGTACTCCTCGACGGTCGGCAGGCGACCCAGGATCGAAGCAACGGACGCCAGCTCGGCCGAGGCCAGGTAGACGTTCGCGCCGTCGCCCAGACGGTTCGGGAAGTTACGCGTGGAAGTCGAGACCACGGTGCTGTTCGGCTCAACGCGTGCCTGGTTACCCATGCACAGCGAGCAGCCTGGCATTTCCATGCGTGCGCCAGCCTTGCCGTAGATGCCGTAGTAGCCTTCTTCGGTCAGTTGGTGAGCGTCCATTTTGGTCGGCGGCGACAGCCACAGACGGGTTGGCAGCTGACCCTTGACCTGATCCAGCAGTTTACCGGCAGCGCGGAAGTGACCAATGTTGGTCATGCACGAACCGATGAACACTTCGTCGATCTTCTCGCCAGCAACGCTGGACAGCAGACGGGCGTCGTCCGGATCATTTGGCGCGCAGAGTACAGGCTCGTTGATCTCGGCCAGATCGATTTCGATGACTTCGGCGTATTCGGCGTCGGCATCGGCTTCCATCAGTTCAGGGTTGGCGATCCAGGCTTCCATCGCTTGAGCGCGACGTTCCAGGGTACGCGCATCGCCGTAGCCTTCGCCGATCATCCAGCGCAGCAGGGTGATGTTGGACTGCAGGTACTCGGTGATCGACTCTTTCGACAGCTTGATGGTGCAACCGGCAGCCGAGCGTTCGGCCGAGGCGTCGGACAGTTCGAACGCCTGCTCCAGGGTCAGACCTTCCAGACCTTCGATTTCCAGGATGCGGCCGGAGAAGGCGTTTTTCTTGCCTTTCTTCTCGACGGTCAGCAGACCGTTTTGGATGGCGAAGTAAGGAATGGCATGAACCAGGTCACGCAGGGTGATGCCAGGTTTCATCTTGCCTTTGAAGCGCACCAGGATCGATTCCGGCATGTCCAGCGGCATCACGCCAGTGGCTGCAGCAAACGCTACCAGACCGGAACCGGCCGGGAACGAGATGCCCATCGGGAAACGGGTGTGCGAATCACCACCGGTACCAACGGTGTCCGGCAGCAGCATGCGGTTCAGCCACGAGTGGATGATGCCGTCGCCCGGACGCAGGGAAACGCCGCCGCGGGTCATGATGAAGTCAGGCAGGGTGTGGTGGGTGGTCACGTCGATCGGCTTTGGATAGGCCGCGGTGTGGCAGAAGGACTGCATCACCAGATCAGCGGAGAAGCCCAGGCACGCCAGGTCTTTCAGTTCGTCACGGGTCATCGGACCTGTGGTGTCCTGAGAACCCACGGTGGTCATCTTCGGTTCGCAGTAGGTGCCAGGACGCACGCCCTGGCCTTCCGCCAGACCGCAAGCCTTGCCGACCATTTTCTGCGCCAGGGTGAAGCCCTTGGTGCTTTCAGCCGGAGCTTCAGGCTTCTTGAACAGATCGAACGCCGGCAGACCCAGTTCGGCGCGAGCCTTCTCGGTCAGGCCACGGCCGATGATCAACGGGATACGACCGCCGGCACGGACTTCGTCCAGCAGCACCGGGGTTTTCATTTCGAAAGTGGTGATGACTTCGTCGGTACCGTGCTTGCAGACTTTGCCAGCGTGCGGGTACAGGTCGATCACATCGCCCATGTTCATGTTCGACACGTCGAACTCGATTGGCAGTGCGCCGGCATCTTCCATGGTGTTGTAGAAGATTGGAGCGATCTTGCTGCCGAAGCAGAAACCGCCAGCACGCTTGTTCGGCACGTACGGGATGTCGTCGCCGAAGAACCACAACACCGAGTTGGTCGCCGATTTACGCGAGGAACCGGTACCGACCACGTCACCGACGTAGGCGATCGGGAAGCCCTGGCCGCGCATTTCTTCGATCTGCTTCATCGGGCCGGTCTTGCCTTGCTCGTCCGGAACGATGCCGTCACGGGCCATTTTCAGCATGGCCAGGGCGTGCAGCGGGATGTCAGGTCGCGACCAGGCGTCTGGCGCAGGGGAGAGGTCGTCGGTGTTGGTTTCGCCGGTGACCTTGAATACGCGCAGGCTGATCTTGTCGGCCAGCACCGGGCGCTTCTTGAACCACTCGCCATCAGCCCAGGATTGCAGCACGGCTTTGGCGTGAACGTTGCCGTTCTTGGCTTTTTCAGCCACATCGTGGAAGGCGTCGAACATCAGCAGGGTGTGCTTGAGTTCTTCGGCGGCGACTGGCGCCAGCTCGGCGTCGTCCAGCAGTTCAACCAGAGTGACGATGTTGTAGCCGCCCTGCATGGTGCCAAGCAGTTCTACAGCGCGTTTCTTGTCCAGCAGAGGGGAGGAGGCTTCGCCCTTGGCCAGTGCAGACAGGAAGCCGGCCTTGACGTAGGCGGCTTCGTCCACTCCAGGCGGTACGCGGTTGGTGATCAGGTCAACGAGGAAAGCTTCTTCGCCAGCCGGAGGGTTTTTCAGCAGCTCGATCAGGCCTGCTGTTTGTTCGGCGTTAAGCGGCTGGGGAACGATACCCAGGGCTGCACGCTCTTCGATATGTTTGCGGTAGGCTTCAAGCACAGTTATTACCCTCATCAGTGGTCCCAAATGGGTGTCCGGGACGCTCGTCGCGAAATGCTCGTACTCATGCGCTGCGTGGCGTTGTGGGCCGCTTAGCCAGAATTACAGGGCATTCCTTACAGAAGCTGCTTTCAAAGTTTTACGCCTGCAGAACGGGGAGCTGATGAGGGTTGGCGTTGGGCTTTTCCCCGCTGGAAAAACCCTTCGCCAACACCGCTCTGAAGGAACGACTGTGCTCGTGACGCTTTGAAAACAGCTTCTAACGGACATTGGCGCCTTAAAAGGCTGGCTGATTCTACGGCAAAAAAAATTTAAAGGTAAGTCGCGCTCTATTGGACTTTCGTGGCAATCGGCGCGGTGGCAGCGAAGTCCCGGCGCGGTTTTGACCCTGAGCTCCGAGGGGTGATCAATGGCCGACAAAGGGCTAACATGCCGGTCTGTTCCGCGTTTCAGTGCCTTGCCTACCTTATGCCCAATCAGACCATCAAGACTCCCTGCGTCGGCCTCTGCTCCACTGTTTACGGTGACTTGGTCTGTCGTGGCTGCAAGCGTTTCCACCACGAAGTGATCCACTGGAATGGTTACGACGAGGAGCAGAAGCGCGCGGTGTGGCTGCGTCTGGAGCAGTTGCTGTCACAAGTGATGGCAGGCAAGGTCGAGATCTTCGACCCGGCGCTCCTGCGCCAACAGCTGGAACAGCGCAAGATCCGCTTCGTGCCGCATCAGTCGGAATATTGCTGGGCCTATCAGTTGATTGCCCGCGGCGCGCGGGTGATCGTTAATCTGGAAGCTTACGGGATGGTCTTGCTGCCGGAGTTTCGCGACTGGAACCTGCCGGAACTGCGCGATGCCATTGATCGGGAATTCTTCCTGCTGTCGGAAGCGCATTATCAGCGCTACATCGCCCCCGGGTTCCTCAAGGACGCCTTCGGCGCCTGAACATCAAAAGCTTCGCGAGCAGGCTCGCTCCCACAATGGAACGCATTTCCCTTGTAGGAGTGAGCCTGCTCGCGATAACGGTCATGCATTCAAAGAAGGTAGTGACTGACAGTACGCCATCGCGAGCAGGCTCACTCCTACAGGGGGCGCATTCCAGGCAACGATTCAGTGTTTCACCGCCAGCTCCACCAGATGATCTTCAACCTCCTGCGGTTTGAGCACCAGCACGTCGCTTTCCAGCGCATCGAGTACCGCTTCGGCGGTATTGCCGATCAGCGCGCCTGACAAGCCGCTGCGCGCCACGGTGCCAATCACCGTCACCGCCGCCTGCAGCTTGTGCGCCAGATACGGGATCAAGACGTCCGCCGGGCCTTCCTCAATGTGCAAATGCTCGTCATCAACATCGAATTCGGCCTGAAACGCCCGGCACTGTTCGCGATATTTGGCTTCTATCGTCGATTTGAGCTGGAAGGTCGGATCTGCCGCCGAGAGCATCGGCGACGGGTGCGCGGTGATTACATGCAGGTGCGCCTTGGCCAGGCTGGCGATGTCGTAGCCGTGATCAATGATCGTGGTGTGCAAATGCCGATGTTCGCCATCGGCATTGCCGACGTCGATTGCCGCCAGAATCACCCGGTCTTTCCATGAGCCCGTGGTTTTCACCAGCAGCACCGGGGTAGGGCAGTGGCGCAGCAGTTTCCAGTCCGCCGGGGTCAACAGAGCCTTTTTCAACGAGCTGTCGGGGAAATGCTGTTTGATCACCAGCCCGCAGCCCTCGGCCTGCTGCACATCGATGATGGTTTCGTGCAGGCTCTCGTTCCATGCCTGTTCGGTGGTCACGCTGTAGCCTTCGGCCAATAGCGCAGCCTTGAGCACGCTGAGCAGGCCGGCGTGGTCATGTTTCTTGTCGCACACCAGCAGATGCAGATGAGCCTGGGTCACGCCGGCGATCAGCTTGGCGCGTTTGAGCGCCAGGCTTTCCGCGTGTTCGGGTTCGATGACCACCAGAATGCTGCGAATGGCTTGCATGAGCGGAGTCTCCAGCAAAGAAAAGGCACGGCGTTGCACAACTATAGTTGCTGCGCGATCGTCTGCGACTTGATGCATATCAACGCCAGCCGCTGGTGGTCTGCGGGCAGGCCGGTATAATCGGCGCCCTTCGCTCGTAGACCTTTTGCCGTGAGCCCCATGATCCTTCCCGAAATCCACGAATTCCTTGGCTGCCGCACCCCCGACGCCTGGGTTCAGGCCGCCCTTGCCGATCAGGAAACCCTGCTGGTCGACCACAAGAACTGCGAGTTCAAGGCCGCCAGTACCGCCCTGAGTCTGATAGCCAAGTACCATTCCCACGTCGACCTGATCAACATGATGTCGCGTCTGGCCCGGGAAGAGCTGGTGCACCACGAACAAGTCATGCGCATCATGAAACGGCGCAAGATCGAGCTGCGTCAGCTGCATGCCGGTCGTTACGCCTCGGGTCTGCGCAAAGTCGTGCGCAGCCATGAGCCGGTGAAACTGGTCGATACGCTGGTGGTCGGCGCGTTTATCGAAGCGCGCAGTTGCGAACGCTTCGAGGCGCTGGTGCCGCATCTGGACGAAGAACTCGGCAAGTTCTACTTCGGCCTGCTGAAAAGCGAAGCGCGGCATTTTCAGGGTTATCTGAAACTGGCCTATCAATACGGCGAGGCGAAAGACGTCGCGCAGGTGATTGAAAAAGTCCGCGCCGCCGAGCAGGAATTGATCGAGTCGCCCGACGAAGAATTCCGCTTCCACAGCGGTGTGCCCGCCGCTGTTTGTTAAAAACTCTTAAAAACATGAAACATCAGCGAAAACCGGCCCCAGCGGCCGGTTTTTGCTGTCCTCGCCAATCGCTTGCCTGTTGATTGCCGCCATAATGCCGGCCACTTTCGACGAGGGTCAGATGGGCGTTATGGATAACCTGGGTTTTGGCAAAGTCCTGCTGGTGGAAGACGATGAGCGTCTGGCGGCGCTGATCGCGCACTTCCTCGAACAACATGGCTACGAGGTCCGCGTGGTGCATCGCGGCGATCTGGCCGTGGCGGCTTTTCTCGAATTCAAGCCCAAGGTGCTGGTGCTCGACCTGATGCTGCCGGGGCAGAGCGGGCTGCAGGTGTGCCGCGAGATTCGCAGCGTGTCGGACACGCCGATCGTGATGCTGACCGCCAAGGAAGACGACCTCGACCATATTCTCGGCCTCGAATCCGGCGCCGACGATTACCTGATCAAACCGATCAAGCCGCCAGTGCTGCTTGCGCGGCTGCGGGCATTGCAGCGGCGGCAGATGCCGGACAACAGCGTAGTGAGTTTTCTCGAGTTCGGTCTGTTGAGCATCGACCGCAGTTGCCGTGAAGTACGCCTGAGCGGCGAGCTCATCGAATTGACCACCATGGAATTCGAACTGCTGTGGTTGCTGGCCAGCGCGGCGGGCAAGATTCTTTCACGCGATGACATTCTCAATCGCATGCGCGGGATTGCCTTCGACGGGCTCAACCGCAGCGTCGACGTGTACATCAGCAAGTTACGCAACAAGCTCAAGGACAACCCGCGCGAACCGGTGTGCATCAAGACCGTGTGGGGCAAAGGTTATCTGTTCAATCCGTTCGCGTGGGAGCTGTAAATGCTGCGCTTGTTTCTCGGTTTGTTTCTGGTCATGACCCTCGGCCTGGTGGCGGCGTTGCAAACCGTCGAACATACGTTCAATGCGTTACTCGACAATCAGATGCAGGCTTACAACCGCGAAGCGGTGCGTGGGCAGGCGTGGTCGCTGGTCGATCATTTGCGCGGCACGCAGGGGGCGCAGCGTGAGCAGAAGCTCGACAGCTTACGCAAGCACTATGGACTTTCGCTCAGCCTGGTCGAGGCCGCACAACTGGCGCTGACGACGCAGGAAAAAGCCGAGCTGGCGCAGAATCTGCTGGTGATTCGCGACGATTACACCCAGTTCATCAGCAACATCGACGGCGGCTCGCAATTGCTCAGCATCAAGCTGCCGCCGGAGCCGAGCCTGATGCCGTTCTACATCAGTGCCGCCTACGTCATGCTCGCGGTGCTGATCGGCATCGTGCTGTTTTTCTGGGTGCGCCCGCACTGGCGCGATCTGGAAAAGCTGCGCATGGCCGCCGAGCGTTTTGGCGCTAACGATCTGTCGGTGCGTATTCAGTTGTCCAGGCGCTCGAACATTCGTGATCTGGCCGAACACTTCAACCTGATGGCGGCGCGCATCGAGGGCCTGATTGCCAATCAGCGTGAGTTGACCAATGCGGTATCCCACGAACTGCGCACGCCGATCGCGCGGTTGTCGTTTGAACTCGATCAGCTCAGACAGCAACCCGACGCCAGCCAGAATCGCGAGCTGATTGCCGACATGTACGCCGACCTGGGCGAGCTGGAGGAAATGGTTTCGGAGCTGCTGACCTACGCAAGTCTTGAGCACGGTGCCACGGTGATCAAACGGGAAAACATTCAAGCGGCGAATTGGCTCGACAGCGTGGTCGGCAGCGTCGCACTGGAGGCGGAGGCGGCCGGTATCGAGTTGCTGATCGGTGAATGCCGTGTCGACACCGTGCGCATCGAACCGCGCTTCATGGCGCGCGCGGTGATCAACCTTCTACGCAATGCCATTCGTTATGCCGAGGGGCGCGTTGAAGTGACGTTGGTGCGCAGCGGCGACGTGTACGAAGTGCGGGTCAGCGATGACGGGCCGGGCGTGCCGATCGATGGCCGGGAGAAAATCTTTGAGCCGTTCTCGCGACTGGATGCCAGCCGGGATCGGCGCACCGGTGGTTTTGGTTTGGGCCTGGCGTTGGTGCGGCGGGTGTCGCAGTCCCATGGCGGACAGGTTGAAGTGGGGGATTCGGCGTGGGGTGGGGCGGTGTTTCGGATGACCTGGGCGCATCTTGATTGATGACTGTCAGCTTCGTGTCTGCAATACACCCCCCTGTAGGAGTGAGCCTGCTCGCGATAGCGTTGGGTCAGACACACCAATGCTGACTGATCCACCGCTATCGCGAGCAGGCTCACTCCTACAGGGGGCACGGTTCAGCGGGTCACACCGAGGCGCTCATGCCACTGGGCAATCGACTCTTCAGGGTATTCGTCAAATTGCTGATCCCTGGCTTTCGCCTCGACTTCAACCCACGACGCTTTCGACCCGAGCATCAAATGCGTGTGCTCCGGCGGCACCGGCAGCGCTGTATCGATGGCCGAGGCAAACGGATGGATCAGCTCTGGCCATTCGGGGCTAAACAGCCACAAGCCGCTGCCGCACAGTGAGCAGAAATGCCGTTCGGCGCTGCTGCGATGGGCGCGTTGATCGCCGGGGTTTTTCATCTTCGCATGGTAGATGCTGATGTGTTTACGCCCGCGCACTCTGAGGCTGGTCGCATCGCCTCCGAGGTTGATCGCGTAACCGCCGCCGCCCTGGGTCTTGCGACAGATTGAGCAATAGCAGCGTTGATAAGGGTAGGGGTGGGCGCTGTCGAGGCTGAACGTGACCTCGCCGCAATGGCAGGAGCCTTCGAGGTGCATGGCCTTCTCCTGATGATGAATGTCTGCACAAGCCTAGAACATTGCGCGCGGTGTGATGCGCCGCCCGCGCGCAGCGTCTAGCCCCAGTGTCCCCGTGATCCCTTGGGGCGAGACTTCGAGACCCGGCATGCAAGCGCTGTTGAACGAGATTCTTGACGCTGTCCGCCCGTTGATCGGGCAGGGCAAAGTGGCTGATTACATCCCCGCCCTCGGCACCGTGCCGGCCAATCAACTGGGCATCGCCGTGTACGGTAATGACGGCGAAATGTACTGCGCCGGCGACGCCGAAACGCCGTTTTCGGTGCAGAGTATTTCCAAGGTGTTCAGCCTGGTGCAGGCGATCGATCATTCCGGCGAAGCGATCTGGGAACGCCTCGGTCACGAGCCGTCCGGGCAGCCGTTCAACTCGCTGGTGCAACTGGAATTCGAACGCGGTCGGCCACGCAATCCGTTCATCAATGCCGGCGCACTGGTGATCTGCGACATCAATCAGTCACGCTTCGCCGCGCCAACCTTGTCGATGCGCGACTTCGTTCGGCGTCTGTCGGGCAATCCGCAAATCATGATCGACGGCAAAGTCGCCGATTCCGAATACCAGCACCGCGCGCGCAATGCGGCGATGGCGTACCTGATGCAGTCGTTCGGCAATTTCCACAACGATGTCGAAGCGGTGCTGCGCAGCTATTTCAGCCACTGTGCGTTGCGCATGAACTGCATCGATCTGGCCCGGGCCTTCTGTTTTCTGGCCAATGACGGTTTCTGCAAACACAGCGGCGAGCAGATTCTGACGCCTCGGCAGACCCAGCAAGTCAATTCGATCATGGCCACCAGCGGGCTGTATGACGAGGCCGGCAACTTCGCCTACCGCGTTGGTTTGCCAGGCAAGAGCGGCGTCGGCGGCGGGATCGTCGCGGTGGTGCCAGGGCAGTTCACGGTTTGCGTGTGGTCACCGGAGCTCAATGCCGCCGGTAATTCGCTGGCGGGGATGGCGGCGCTGGAATTGCTCAGCTCACGGATCGGCTGGTCGGTGTTCTGACACTCACACAATTCCCTTATAGGAGTGAGCCTGCTCGCGATAGCGCCGGATCAGTCGCCATGGGTGTATCTGACCCACCGCTATCGCGAGCAGGCTCACTCCTACAAGGGTTTATTGGTGGATTGAAGAGGTGTATTTCGTCGGTTAATCCGCTACATTTTCCGGCCGCCCCCTGCATGGTGAATCCGCTTCATGTCTCTCGCGCTCGAACGTCTAGTCGCTGGCACGCCGATCCCTTTTGCTGGTAACCGCGTCACCGTGGTCAGCCCCGAACTGGCCGCGCGCTTTCAGCCCGGTGATCACCTGCTGGTCGAGCAGGTCAGTGGCGAGTTGCTGCTGATCCCCGTGACGGATCAGCGAGCGGCGTCGGTCGCGATCGAGCGTGCGGCAGCGGCATTCACGGCGTTGTCGGCGGTGAGCGACGAGGCGATCAGCGGGTTTTTCGACCTGTTTGCCCAGCGCCTGGAAGACCCGCAATGCTGGGCGCACATCGAAACCGCCAACCGCGCCGACATCGAACGCGCCAAGGCCCGCGGCCGCTCCACCACCCGACTGCTCGCCGA
This sequence comes from Pseudomonas sp. R1-1, assembly GCF_051132135.1. Taxonomy (NCBI): domain Bacteria; kingdom Pseudomonadati; phylum Pseudomonadota; class Gammaproteobacteria; order Pseudomonadales; family Pseudomonadaceae; genus Pseudomonas; species Pseudomonas sp. R1-1. The sequence continues at coordinate 3,816,910 of NZ_CP071663.1, read as the reverse complement.
CGAACGCATGCGCCGCGACATGATCGCCGGCCTGCGTGCCTGGCGTGATGCCGCAGCAACCCGCGGCAAAGTCATCAGCAGCGTCGAGCACGACGGCTGGAAGGTCGAGCAAGTGGTCGCGCCGCTGGGCATCGTTGCGTTTGTCTTTGAAGGCCGGCCGAACGTGTTCGCCGATGCCGCTGGCGTCCTGCGCACCGGCAACACCGCCGTGCTGCGTATCGGCAGCGATGCCCTGGGCACCGCGCAAGCGATCGTCACCCACGCCTTGAATCCGGCACTAGTCGCGGCCGGTCTGCCGGAGGGCGCGGTGTCGCTGGTGGAAAGTGTCAATCACGCCGCCGGTTGGGCGATGTTCGCTGACCGCCGCTTGTCGTTGGCGGTGGCGCGGGGATCGGGGCGTGCGGTCAGTCAACTCGGCAGCATCGCCCAGCAGGCCGGCACCGCGGTCAGCCTGCACGGCACCGGTGGCGCATGGCTGATCGCCGATCTAGCCGCCGACGCCGAGCGCTTTGCTGCGGTGGTGCGCCATTCGCTGGACCGCAAAGTCTGCAACACCCTCAACGTTTGCCTGATCCAGCGTGATCGCGCTGCTGAGCTGGTACCGCTATTCCTCGATGCCTTGAAACAGGCCGGTACTGCGCGCGGCCAGGTCTGCAAGTTGCACATCGTCGAAGGCAGCGAAGGTTGCTTGCCGAGTGAATGGCAGAACGCAACGGTCGAGGTTTACCGCGCCGAGGGCTACCAGACTGAAGCGCTCGCCGAACCGCTGGCGCAAGCGCAGCTGGGCCGCGAGTGGGAGTGGGAGGAAACTCCGGAAGTCAGCCTGATGATCGTCGACGATCTGGATCAGGCGATTGCCTTGTTCAACCGCTACAGCCCGCAATTCACTGTGTCGTTGATCAGCGAGGATGCCGCCGTCCATGAGCGTTTCTACAACGCGGTCAACGCGCCGTTCGTGGGCAATGGCATCACCCGTTGGGTCGATGGCCTGTACGCGCTGAACAAGCCCGAGCTGGGCCTTTCCAACTGGGAGAGCGGGCGCTTGTTTGCGCGCAGTGCGATTCTTTCCGGGGATGGCGTGTTCACCGTGCGCAGCCGCATGACGCAGGTTGATCTCACGGTAAAGCGCTGACACCTGCGCGTTGATCGAACGGTAAAACGCTGATCCCTGCACGTTGATCGTTCCCACGCTCCGCGTGGTAACGCAGCCCGTGACGCTCCGCGTCACTGGACGCAGAGCGTCCCCGGAGGCATTCCCCCGCAGAGCGTGGGAACGATCAGTCATGCTGCGTTATTAGCCTGTGCATGCACCGCGCAAGTCGTCGGTTGCTCGGCCAGCGGCACAAAGGTGCGGCGGTCCGAAGACAGCGCATCGATCGAGCCGGTCTCGATGTCGTACACCCAGCCATGCAGATTCAACAGGCCTTTTTCCTGCGCCAGGCGTACGCTCGGGTGAGTCTGGATATTCGCCAGTTGTGCAATCACATTCTCGCGCACCATCGAACTCAACTTCGCCGAATCATTGGCATGCGCTCGCGCTTCGTTGACCACTTTCGCTGATTCGGCATGCTGCAGCCAGCCACTGACCGCCGGCAGGTGGTCCATGCATTTGCACTGAGCGATCGCAGTCATCGCGCCACAGTCCGAATGCCCGCAAATCACGATATCACTCACGCCGAGTACCGCCACCGCATATTCCACCGTCGCCGAAACCCCGCCTGGATGCGGGCTGTAGGACGGCACGATGTTGCCGGCGTTGCGGATCACGAACAGCTCGCCGGGTTCTTGCTGGGTCAGCAGTTCCGGCACCACACGGCTGTCGGAACAGGTGATGAACAAGGTGCCGGGCTGCTGCGTGGTGGCCAGGTGACGGAACAGTTCGCTGCGTTGCGGAAAGGCTTCGTTCTGAAATTTCAGGAAGCCGTCGATCAGGGCTTGCATGGGCGTGTCCTCTATAAGGCGATCGAATGGCCCGCATCCGGGATGCGGGCCGGGGCAATCAGAACGGACGCAGCGGCAGGAACTTGCCGTCGAGGGTGACCACGGCGCGGGAGCCACCTTCAGGGTCGTCGACTTTCTTGATGTCGAGTTTGAAGTTGATCGCGCTGATGATGCCGTCGCCGAACTGCTCATGGACCAGCGCTTTGAGCGTGGTGCCGTAGATCTGGATCATCTCGTGAAAGCGGTAGATGGTCGGGTCGGTCGGAACGCCGTTGAGGCTGCCGCGCAGCGGGATGATCTGCATCGCGGCGACGTCCTCCACGCTCAGCTCCAGCTTGTCACCGACCACTTTTGCGGCGTTTGCCGGCAGTGGGTGCTGGCCGAGCAGGGCGGCGGTGACGTAGGCCAGGCTCAGGCCGGTGCCATCGGCGAGATCCTGCCACGACAGATCCTCGCGCGCCTTGGCGTCGAGGATGCGGGTAGTCAGGGCCAGGCTGGTGTCGTTGTAGGCGTGGGACTGTTGCATGATGTCACTCCTTTCAGGGTTGGCTTGCTGTGTGGGAGTGATCTTGTGCCGATTGATCCATAGCGTCCAAGACCGATATACAATGCCAAGCATTAGTCCTGCCTATAGTTGGTGCGCCCGATGTTGTTGCGACATTTGCGGTATCTGCTGGCGATTGCCGATCACGGCGGTTTCACCCGTGCCGCCGAAGCGCTGCATGTGTCGCAGCCGACCCTGTCGCAGCAGATCCGCCAGCTGGAAGAAACCCTCGGCGTAACGCTGTTCGATCGCACCTCGCGCACCGTCAGACCCACCGATGCCGGCGCGGCGTACATCGAATGTGCGCGGCGCGTGCTGGTAGAGCTGGAAGCGGGTAAGCGCGCCTTGCATGACGTTAAGGATTTGTCGCGCGGGACGTTGCGTCTGGCCATGACGCCGACGTTCATGGCGTACCTGGTCGGGCCGCTGGTGCGGGATTTCGCGGCGCGGTATCCGGGAATTCATCTGCAGATTTTCGAGTTGTCGATGGACGATATCGAGGCCGGGCTGGCGGATGACTCGCTGGATATTGCGATTGCGTTTACGCCGGTGCGCAGTCCTGATATCGAATGTATTCCGGCGTTTACCGAAACGCTGGCGATCATGGTCGGGCGTGAGCATCCGCTGTATGCCAGCAACTTGCGGTTACTGGCAGAGGACATTGCTCAGCTGGATTTCGCCTTGCTGGCGCCTGAGTTCATTACGCGGTTGTCGGTGGACGAGTACTTTCGACAGCAGGGCATTACGCCGAAGGTGCACATTGAGGTGAATTCGGTGAGCACGTTGCTGGAAGTGGTGCGGTGTTCGCCGCTGGCAACGATGTTGCCGCAGGCGATCGCTACAGAGGACCGGGCGTTGCGCCGGTTGCGTGTCGAAGCGGAAGCGCCGCAGCGTGGGGCGGCGATTTTGCGACGGCGTAATAATTATCACAGTGCGGCGGCGCTGGCGTTTGTGGAGTTGGTGCTGGGCCTGAAAAGCCCCTCACCCTAACCCTCTCCCTGTATGTACCGGAGACATGGTGGACACATGTTCGGAGACATGGTGGACGGTTTTAGATCTTCTTACCTGCCGTCACGACCTGCAAGTTCAAGTCGATTCGAGCGACACGATGTCTACTCCAGTAGACATCGTGGATGCCGTCCTCCGTCGTCTCCCTGATCGCTATGCACCTGCCATAAAAAGCCTTTCCAATCTTGTATTCCCGATTCCTCCAAAAGATTTCGCCTCCCACCTGTACCTTCCTGACCACATCCGCGTCGCTGTACTCCGGTTCCGCCGGTCGCTCCTGATATTCCCTTGGGCTGCCACTGTAACGAGCCGCCGGCACCGCCATGCCCAGCGCCTGATGAGGGCGTTTTTGGTTGTAGATGTCGCGCCAGGTATCAAACGCCCGTTGTGCGTCGTCGAGATCGGTGAAAAACCGGCCTTGCAGGACTTCATTTTTCAGGCTGCGGTGGAAGCGCTCCAGTTTTCCCTGAGTCTGAGGATGATAAGGCCGGGAGTGACCGACCTTAATGCCCTGGCTCATCAGCCAGACTTCCAGCGCAGTATAAACGCCAGTCTGATCGCCCCATGGCGAGCCGTTGTCCATCGTCATGCGCAACGGCAGGCCGTAGCGTCGAAACGTCCGGATTAGATGGTCTTGTACAGTTTGGCGCTGTTCATTGGCACATGCGGCAATGCATAGCGAAAAGCGTGAGTGGTCGTCCAGTATTGTGAATGGATGGCAGCGTCCGTGGCTCAGACTGAAATGTCCCTTGAAGTCGATCTGCCATAGATCGTTAGGCGCTTCGTGCTCAAAGCGGATAAATGGTTTGATCTCGGTAGCCTTTGGATCAACACGCGAATGACGCTGCAAAACCGCATGCACAGTGCTGACAGAGGGCATCACAGCGCCTTCATCTTCCAGCACGCGCTTGAGCTTGCGGGCACCCCAGGCCTCGTATCGCTGACTCATGGTCAGAATCCGCTGCTCAACCTCATCAGCACAACGTTTCGGTGATGTTTTCGGTCGACGGGACTGATCGTGCAACCCCTCTACACCTGATATTTCAAACCTGTTGAGCCATTTGTAGGCAGTACTTGGGCTGATATTGAATCGACGGCAAAGCTGCCGAACATTCGCTCCTTCTTGCCGAGCTAAATGCACAAACTCTGTACGAAGTTGCATGGTGGATGCCTCTTGCCAGGACACAGGTCATCTCCTTGATGATGAGCAATGTGCCTATTAAAAAGTGTCCACCATGTCTCCGAACACCTGTCCACCATGTGTCCGGTACATACACTCCCCGGGGGAGAGGGGACTGACCGAGGTGTTTGGGCAAGATACGTCGACCTGAAAGTCCTGAGCCGAACGCGAATTTCGAATCCATCATAGATCGGCTCCCTCTCCCTCGGGAGAGGGCTGGGGTGAGGGGCTACAATTTCAATCACGCCAAATCAATGCAAGCGAACAAAAAAGGCCTGCTTCCGTTAAGGAAGCAGGCCTTTCGATTAAATAATTGCTAACTCAATACAACCGATCAATCACCCGAACTTCATTATTGTTCTGCATCGAATCCCATGCCTGTTTCAGCGTCTGCAGAACATTGCCAATAAAGTCCCTGTCGGCCGCTGCCTTCTTGCCGACATAACCGTGGCCGCGCCGGTACATCTTCAGGCGGGCCGCCAGGTTCTGGTTGTTCCGGTCGAATTCTTCTTCACCAGCATGGGGCGACAGGCAGTCGATATGCACCTGACCCGACTTGCTGATCCACAGAATATGGCTGTCATGGCTGTCTTTTTGCGCAGCGAACATACGAGCCAGTTCTTCGACAGTGGGTTGATTGTTCAGATTCATGATTATTGCCCCTTGACCAGTCTGGTGATCTTTCAAAGTTGATTCGCTAATACAGTTAGCCCATCGGTTAGTTGATCCCTGGCACCGAAACCAGGACGTCAGCGCTCGCCCGTTGAAGAACGGGGTCGTGCATCTGTTGCATGTAGTCGTGTTGAATAACTGCTACGCAATAGCGTCACAACGAGGAGAAGCAGCGAAAACCGGGAGGCGCATTGCCGACGTTTCAGCGTCGACCACAAGCATCTTGAGAATTTTCGCCAGCGCTTCTCGTCCTTGTACTGGACGTTCAGGCCAGGTCAGCTTCTTCAATCTGCCTTGTGGGCAGCGTGTATCCGGAAAAAACAACTCGGCGGTCAGACGAGTTTGCTCAAGCGTGTTACCAGCGTTCCCGATCGGGGAACGTCTTCATCATGCAAAAGCAAAACGATGCCGTCAACGGTTTTGTAGTGATTATTTTCAAGCACTACATATTGTCGGACAAAGCGCTTTTGGAATGAGAAAAGATCCGCGATGCGAACGGAATCGGGGAACCGTGAGGGGCTTAGCGGGTCGCCGGGCGGGCCGTGCGCTTGCGTGCGGTGGGGGTTTTGCTGGTGGTCGACTTGCGCTTTTTCTTCCACGGCGCCGCGGCTTTACCGGCGGGAGGCGGGCCGCTGATGGTCAGGCTCAGGCCGGAGCAACGGGTAACCTGCTTGCTCATCCATGCCGCTTGTTTGGTGACGAATTCTTCCAGGCTCATCTCGCCGCTCTGCACCATGTCCAGTGCCTGCTCCCAGATCGCCGTGGTGCCGGGGTCGGCAATTGCGCGAGGTACCGCATCGATCAGGCTGAACGCGGCCGGCGTGGCGGCGAGCGCCTTGCCGTTTTTCACCAGATAACCGCGGTCAATCAAGCCCTGAATGATCGAGGCGCGGGTGGCTTCGGTGCCGATCCCGGTGGTGTCCTTGAGTTTCTGTTTGAGCAGCGGATCTTCCACCAGTCTGGCGACGTTTTTCATCGCCTTGATCAGATCGCCTTCGGTGTAGGGTTTCGGCGGTTGCGTCCATAGGTCCTTGAGCTTGACCTCGGCGACGGCGCATTCGGCGCCCTGGCTGAGTGCCGGCAAGGTCTGCGGCGCGGCAGCCTCGCGACCCTTGGCCGGTGCCAGTGCTTCGGGCAACGCGCGTTTCCAGCCCGGCTCGATGATCTGCTTGCCGACTGCGCGCAGCGCTTGACCAGCGCAATCGAAATCGGCCTGGGTGCGATCGTATTCATGATTGGGCAGAAACTGCGCCAGATAGCGTGCGCGAATCAGCGTGTACACCGCGCGATGCTTGCCGGTCAGGCGCTCGAGGTTTTTCGCCGCGGCGGTGGGGATGATGCCATGGTGAGCGCTGACCTTGGCGTCGTTCCATGCGCGTGAACGGCGCTGTGGTTCGAGATGGTCTCGTAGCGCTTCGAGGCCCGGATCGGCCTGACGCAACGCCGAAAGAATGCCCAGCGCTTCGCTGTGCTGGCTCAGCGGCAGGTAACCGCAATCGCTGCGCGGGTAAGTGATGACTTTGTAGGTTTCGTACAACGCCTGGGCGATATCGAGGGTTTCCTGCGCGCCGAGGCCGAGTTTCTTCGAGCAGACTTCCTGCAGGGTGCCGAGATCGAAGGGCAGGGGCGCCACTTCGCGCATGCGCTCGGTTTTCAGTTTGACCACCCGCGCACTGGTCGCACTGCCGATCGCCGCCGCTGCCTGCTGGGCCAGCGCCTGATTCAGGCAGCGCTCCTGATCGTCACAGGCGTCCGTCGGCGCGCGCCACTGCGCGGTAAACCGCGTGCCGTCGTGCAGCAGATCGACATCGATCGCCCAGAACGGCACGGGCACGAAATCGGCGATGCTGCGGTCGCGATCCACCACCAGCCGCAAGGTCGGCGTTTGCACCCGGCCTACCGGCAGCACGCCTTGATAACCCGACTGGCGGCCGAGCAGGGTAAACAGGCGGCTCATGTTCATGCCGATCAGCCAGTCCGTCCGCGAACGGCCCAGTGCCGAGTGATACAGGCTGAAGGTCTCTGCGCCCGGCTTGAGTGTGGCGAGCGCCTTGCGGATCGAGGCTTCGTCCAGTGCCGACAGCCACAAACGGCGGATCGGCCCTCGATAGCGGCAATGCTCGACCAGTTCCCGGGCGATCATCTCGCCCTCACGGTCGGCGTCGGTGGCGATGATCAGTTCGCTGGCCTCGCCGAGCAGGCGTTTCACCGCTTTGAACTGGCCGGCGGTGCGCGGCTTGACGGTCATTTTCCATTTTTCCGGAATGATCGGCAGGTCCGCCAGCACCCAGCGTTTGTAGCGCGCGTCGTAGGCGTCCGGCGGCGCGGTTTCGAGCAGATGGCCGATGCACCAGGTCACCGTGACGTCCGTTCCCAGCCAGCAGCCATCGCCCCGACGCCGGGCGCCGAGCACGGCCGCGATATCTTTGGCCTGGGAGGGTTTTTCACAGAGGTACAACCGCATAGCCACCATCGTCGATCAGCGTTTGAACAGGTGCACAGAATGGCCGGACTTGGCGGTGGGGGCAACTTTTATCTGTATGGATATACATGTAAAAGTTGCCGGCCCTTGCCCTCACCCTGGCCCTCTCTCTGAGGGCCAGGGGACTGATTGGGGGGAGGCGCTTCGCCGTTCGGCTGCAATCCCGTCTTCATCAGGCGCCATCAGCTATACCTGAACCGTCTCTTCGCCGTATTCAGGAGAACCCCATGAAAAGCCCCAGCCCCGTGATCAACCTCGAACAGCTCGCCGGCTGCCTGGTGGTGAAATTCCACGGCATCCAGGTGGCCGCATCTTCCCACGTGCTGGTCCTCAAAGAAGCCAATTACCCGCCGGTGTATTACCTGCCGCGCGAAGACATCGACGAGAAATATTTCGCCCGCACCGATCACACCAGCTATTGCCCGTACAAGGGCGATGCCAACTACTTCAGTTTGCAGGTGCCGGGGCATGAGCAGCCGAATGCGGTGTGGACGTACGAGAACCCGAAAGTGTCGGTGGCACCGATCCGCGACTATGTGGCGTTCTATCCGGATCAGGTGAAATTCGAGGTGATCAAGGCCGATGCCTGAGCAAAGAACGGCGAGAGCGGGAACGCTCTCGCCGGCAGCGGTTTCAGTTCTTGTCGAGGTCGATGTTCTTCGTCTCACGCAGGCAGATCATGCCCACCACCAGGCTGACCCCGGTAATCAATACCGGATACCACAGCCCGTAAAAGATATCGCCGGTGTACACCACCAGGGCAAACGACACCGTCGGCAGGAAACCGCCGAACCAGCCGTTGCCGATGTGGTAGGGCAGCGACATCGAGGTGTAGCGGATGCGCGTCGGGAACAGCTCGACCATCAGCGCCGCCAGTGGCCCGTAGCACATCGCCGAGATGATGATCAGCGCCACGATCAGGGCGACGATCATTGGCTTGTTGATCTGCTGCATGTCGGCCTGTTGCGGGTAGCCGGCGAGGGTGATCGCGCCGCGCAGGGCGGCTTCATCGAAGCCGTCGAGTTTGACGTCGCCGACACTGACCTGCACGCCGCTGCCCGCCGGGGCGGCGACGCTGGAGTAGGGCAGGCCTTGTTTGACCAGGAAGGTCTTGACCTTGTCACACGGGCTGTCGAATTTGGCTTTGCCCACCGGATCGAACTGGAAGGTGCAGGTCGCCGGGTCTGCCGTCACGGTGATCGGCGCCTGACGGCTGGCCAGATCGATCGCCGGGTTGGCGTAATGCGCGAGGGATTTGAAGATCGGAAAGTACAGCGCGGTGGCCAGCAGCAAGCCCAGCATCAACACCGGTTTGCGCCCGACCTTGTCCGACAGCCAGCCAAAGAAAATGAAGAACGGCGCGCCGATGACCACGCTGACAATCAGCAGGCTGTTGGCCAGCGCCGGGTCCATTTTCAGGAACTGGGTGAGGAAAAACAGCACGTAGAATTGCGCCGCATAAAACGTCACCGCTTGCCCGGCGTTGATGCTGAACAGGGCGATCAGCACGACTTTGAGGTTTTCCCATTTGCCGAAGGATTCGCGAATCGGCGCTTTCGAAGTTTTGCCTTCCTCCTTCATTTTCAGGTAGGCCGGCGACTCGTGCAGGCTCAGTCGGATCCAGGTGGAAATGCCCAACAGCACGATCGACAGCAGAAACGGAATACGCCAGCCCCAGACTTCAAACTGGTCGCCGGTGAAATAACGGCAACCGAGTACCACCAGCAGCGACAGCAACAGACCGAGGGTGGCGGTGGACTGAATCCAGCTGGTGTGGAAACCGCGCTTGCCGATCGGCGCGTGCTCGGCCACGTAAGTCGCCGCGCCGCCATATTCGCCCCCGAGCGCCAGCCCCTGCAGCATCCGCAGCACCACCAGAATGATCGGCGCGGCAATGCCGATGCTGGCGTAAGTCGGTAGCAGGCCGACGCAGAACGTCGCCACGCCCATCAGAATGATCGTCGCCAGAAACGTGTACTTGCGCCCGATCATGTCGCCCAGTCGCCCGAACACCAGCGCACCGAACGGCCGCACGATGAAGCCGGCGGCGAACGCCATCAGGGCAAAGATGAACGCCGTGGTGTCATTGACCCCGGCAAAGAACTGCTTGCTGATCACTGCCGCGAGCGCGCCGTAAAGGAAGAAGTCATACCACTCGAACACCGTCCCGAGGGACGAGGCGAAGATGACTTTTTGCGTGGCATTGCTGGTCTCGGCGCTGCTCGCAGCGTCCAGCGGCTGAGCGTGTTCTGACATGTCGGTATCCCTCACAGTGATTGTTTTTGTTGTTCCACTGGTGTTGCGTGTCCCGGTGTTGCGCGATGTCTTTGAATCTGACGCGGTCCCTTGTAGGAGTGAGCCTGCTCGCGATGGCGGTGTGTCAGCCAGCGCAAATGTTGAATGTTATTCCGTCATCGCCAGCAGGCTGGCTCCCACAGTTACGGTGTTCACAGGTGGCGAAAGAATCAGCTGCGCAGCCTTCTCGCCAATCATCAGCGTAGGCGAACAGGTGTTGCCGGAGATGATCCGCGGCATGATCGACGCATCGGCCACGCGCAAACCGGGCACGCCGTGCACACGCAGTTGCGCATCGACTACCGCATCGCCGTCGTTGCCCATGCGACACGTGCCGACCGGATGGAAAATCGTCGTGCCGATTTTCGCTGCGGCTTCGTGCAGTTGCTCTTCGGTTTGCAGGCTGTCGCCCGGCAGATACTCGACCGGTTTGAAGGCTCGCAGGGCAGGGGCGCTGACGATGCGTCGGGTCAAGCGAATCGCGTCCGCAGCCACGCGCAGATCTTCGGGGTGGCTCAAATAATTGGGGTTAATCAGCGGCGGCTGCTGCGGGTCCGCTGAACGGATTTCAATGCGCCCGCGACTTTGCGGGCGCAGGTCGCACACCGAGGCGGTGAATGCCGGGAAGCTGTGCAACGGCTCGCCAAAACGCTCCAGCGACAGCGGCTGAACGTGGTATTCGAGATTCGCCGACGTCTGCTCCGGCCCCGAACGCGCAAACGCGCCCAGCTGACTCGGCGCCATCGACAGCGGCCCGCTGCGGTCATACAGATAACGCAGGCCCATGCCCATCTTGCCCCAGACACTGCCGGCGATCTGGTTCAGCGTGCGGGCATTTTCAAGTTTGTAGATCAGCCGCAGTTGCAGGTGATCCTGCAGGTTGCCGCCGACGCCTGGCAGTTCATGAATCACGCCGATGCCCAAGCGTTCGAGCAGGGGTCGAGGGCCAATTCCGGAGCGCTGCAGAATGCTCGGCGAACCCACCGACCCGGCGCACAGGACGATCTCCTTGCGCGCCTTGAACTGTTTGATCTGGCCTTCATGCCGCGCGCTGACTTTCGAGGCGCGACCATCCTCCAGCAGCACGCGATCGACCTCGACGCCGGTCAGTACGGTCAGATTTGCGCGGTTGCGCAGTGGTTTCAAAAACGCCTTGGCCGCGTTCCAGCGCACCCCGGCTTTCTGGTTGACCTGAAAGTAGCCACAACCCTCGTTGTCGCCCTGATTGAAGTCGCTGACGCTGGCAATTCCGCTCTGCTCGGCGGCGCTGCGAAAGGCATCGAGAATCGGCCACGACAAGCGCTGCTGCTCGACCCGCCATTCGCCCTGGGCGCCATGAAAATCAGCGGCGCCGGCAAAGTGGTTTTCGCTCTGTTTGAACAGTGGCAGGACATCATTCCACGCCCAGCCCGGATTGCCCTCGGCGGCCCAGCCGTCGTAGTCGCTGGCCTGGCCGCGCATGTAGATCATGCCGTTGATCGACGAGCAACCGCCGAGCACTTTGCCGCGCGGATAGCTCAGCGCACGGCCGTTGAGCCCGGTCTGTTCTTCGGTTTTGAAACACCAGTCGGTGCGTGGGTTACCGATGCAGAACAGGTAACCGACCGGGATGTGAATCCACGCATAGTTGTCGCGCCCGCCGGCTTCGAGCAACAGCACGCGGCGCTGCGGGTCCGCTGAAAGTCGATTGGCCAGCACACAGCCGGCCGGGCCGGCGCCGACCACGATGTAGTCGTATTCATCGAGGGAAGACTGCATTCCCTGACCTCGCTTTTTGTTTTTATTGTCGGACACTCTAGTTGTTAGCTTTCGTTAAAAGAATGTTAGTTTTTGCGCAGCCGCTGTGCGTTTTCAAACAGCTCGCATCGACTTTAGCTGACAAGGACACGCCATGTTCGACTGGAACGACCTGCGGTTTTTTCTCGAACTGCAACGCAGCGGCCGCCTGCTCACCGCCGCCCGCCGGCTCAACACCACCCATGCCACCGTCGCCCGCCACATCGAAGCCATCGAGAAAAGCCTCGGCACCGCGCTGTTCGTCCAGCACGCTCAAGGGTACGAAATGACCCCGGCCGGGGAGGCGCTGCTCAAGCATGCCGAAGCGATGGAAAACGTCGCGCTGCTGGCCCAGGAAGAAATCACCCAGTCCACGGCGCCGCTGGGCAAGATCCGCGTCGGCGTGACCGAAGGCCTCGGCGTCAAGTTTCTCGCCAGCCGCATGATTGGCCTGTTCGAACGCTATCCAGGGCTGGAAGTGGAACTGGTCGCAGTGCCACGCTTTGTCAGCATTCTCAACCGTGAGGCGGAAATCAGCATCCACCTCGAACGCCCGGCGGCCGACATGCTGGTCACCCGTAAACTCACCGATTACCGCCTGGCGCTCTATGCCAGCCAGGCCTACCTGGACAAAGCGCCGCCGCTGCTTAGCCGCGAAGACCTGGGACGGCATGCGTGGATCGGTTATGTCGACGATCTGCTGTTCAGCCAGGAACTGATGTTCCTCAATAGCTTCTGCCGCAGCCCGCGCGTGGTGTTTCACAGCACCAGCGTCATCGCCCAGCAGGAAGCCGCACGCTCCGGACTGGGCATTGCGGTTTTGCCTTGCTACATGGCCGCGTCTGACCCGGAACTGGTGCCGTTGCTGGCGGATGAAAGTATCGAACGCAGCTACTGGATCAGCACTCGGCGCGAGCTGCACAAGTCGGTGCGCTTGCGCGTGGTCTGGGATTATGTGGTGGGATTGTGCGAGGCGGAGCAGGCGTTGTTGCTCGGTTAGCCGGTTCACAGAAACCCCCTGTAGGAGTGAGCCTGCTCGCGATAGCGGAGTGTCAGTCAAGAATGATGTTGAGTGAAAGACCGTTATCGCGAGCAGGCTCACTCCTACAGGGAGCAACATTTCAGATTGCTAAATATATGGATATCCGTATATTCGATTTTCCGTATATCTTGAGCCCGACCCATGCTCACTCCCACCGAAGTCTTCAAAAGTCTCGCCGACGAAACCCGCGTCCGCGCGATGCTGCTGATCGCCGCGCAGGGTGAGCTGTGTGTGTGCGAACTGATGTGCGCGCTCAACGACAGCCAACCGAAGATCAGCCGCCACCTCGCGCAATTGCGCAGCAACGGCCTGCTGCTCGATCGCCGTCAGGGCCAGTGGGTCTATTACCGCCTCAACCCGGATCTGCCGGCGTGGATCGCGCAAATATTGAAAACGACGTCCGAAGCCAACACCGCTTGGCTGCAGGACAATGCCGCCCGCCTGCAGAACATGCACGGGCGTCCGGTTCGTGAAGCCGCGTGTTGCTGATGGAGAAAAAAACCATGCGAGTCCTGTTCATGTGCACGGCCAACAGTTGCCGCAGCATCCTTTCTGAAGCGATGTTCAATCATCTGGCGCCGGCAGGCTTCGAGGCGGTGAGTGCCGGCAGTTGCCCCAAGGGCCAGGTATTGCCACGCAGTCTGCAGACGCTGCAAAAGGCCGGAATTGCCATCGACGGTTTGTACAGCAAAGGCAACCACGCGTTCGCAGGCAATCCGCCGGATGTCGTTATCACGGTGTGCGGCAACGCCGCGGGCGAACCTTGTCCGGTGTACTTCGGCCCGGCGCTGAAAAGCCATTGGGGGCTCGAAGATCCTTCCGGCCTCAGCGGTGACGAAGCCAGCATCGACGCGGCCTTCCAGGCCACGCTGATGCGCATCGGACGACGCTGCCAGGCCTTCCTCGATTTGCCGTTTGAGCAACTCAGCCGCGATCAGCTACAAGTCGAGCTCAATCGAATCGGTACGCTTTAAGGACGCCCCATGTCAGAACATCTGCCCAACCTTGATGCCACGCTGTTTGATGCCGCCAAACCGACGACGCCGGATACGCACAAGCCGCGCATCCTGCTGCTCTACGGTTCGACCCGCGAACGCTCGTTCAGCCGTTTGCTGGTCGAAGAGGCGGCGCGCTTGCTGGAGCACTTCGGTGCTGAAACGCGCCTTTTCAACCCGTCCGGTTTGCCACTGCCCGACGATGTTCCGGTCGACCATCCGAAAGTCCAGGAACTGCGCGAGCTGGTGCTGTGGTCGGAAGGCCAGGTCTGGTGCTCACCGGAACGCCACGGTGCGATGTCCGCCGTGTTCAAGGCGCAGATCGACTGGATCCCGCTGGAACTCGGCGCCGCACGCCCGACCCAAGGCAAAACCCTCGCGGTGATGCAGGTGTGCGGCGGTTCGCAGTCGTTCAACGTGGTCAATCAGTTACGCGTGCTCGGCCGCTGGATGCGCATGTTCACCATCCCCAACCAATCCTCGGTGCCCAAGGCGTACATGGAATTCGACGACGCGGGACGGATGAAACCCTCGCCGTTCTACGACCGCGTGGTCGATGTGATGGAGGAACTGGTGAAGTTCACCGTGCTGCTGCGCGAGCATCAGACGGATCTGGTCGACCGCTATTCCGAACGCAAGGAAAGCGCCGAGCAATTGATGGCGCGAGTCAATCAGCGTTCGATCTGACAATCGCTGACTCGCCCTGAAGACTTCTGGAGCGAGTCAGCTAAACCCTCAAGCCCCGGCCAAACCGCTCCCGGTAAACCGAAGGCGGTACCCCCACCACTCCACGAAACGCCACCCGAAAACTCTCCACCGAGCGATACCCGCAGCGCTCGGCAATCTGTTCAGTCTGCTGATCTGTACTCTCCAGCAACTCCCGCGCCCGTGCCAGTCGCTCATGCTGCAACCACGCCTTGGGCGACTGTCCGCTGGCCTCGGTAAACCGGCGTAGAAACGTGCGCTCGCTCATCGCCGCTTCGCTGGCCAGATCGCGCACTTCCAGCGGTTGATGCAGGCGCTCGCGGGCCCATTGCATGACTCGTGAGAGATCGTTGCGTGGGGTGGCGCTGACCGGGGTCGGGATGAATTGCGCCTGGCCGCCGGTGCGTTGTGGCGACATCACCAGTCGCCGCGCGACGCTGTTGGCGACCTGGGTGCCGAAGTCGCGAGCGACCAGGTGCAGGCAAGCGTCGATGCCGGCGGCGCTGCCGGCCGAGGTGATCAGTTGGCCGGCGTCGACATAGAGCACGTCCGGGTCGACTTCGATGGCCGGGAAGCGTTGCGCCAGTTCGTCGGTGTAACGCCAGTGGGTGGTGGCGCGGCGGCCGTCGAGCAATCCGCTGGCCGCGAGGACGAAGACACCGGAGCAGATCGACAGCAAGCGCGCGCCGCGAGCGTGGGCCTGGCGCAGTGCAGCGAGCAATGCTTCCGGTACCGCCGCGTTGCGATCGCGCCATCCGGGAATGATGATGGTGCGTGCCTCGGCCAATATTTCCAGACCGCCGTCGGCCAGCACCTGAATGCCGCCCGTTGCGCGCATTGGCCCCTGATCGACCGCTGCAATCGCATGCGTATACCAAGAGAAATCGAACTCCGGTCGGGCGAGGCCGAAGATCTCCACGGCAATGCCGAACTCGAAGGTGCAGAGGCCGTCGTAGGCGAGGATCGCCACCAGATTGGAGGAAGTCGGCATTTGGCGGAAAGTTCCCGGTAGGTGTCTTGCCCGCCACTGTAGCCGCAAGCGGGGCGGCGATAAAGTCTGTTCACCCCTGAACAGAAGCAAGGAGCCACACCCATGACCAGCCTGGTTCGCGACATTCCTGCCGCCCCCTCGGCGATTGCCCTGATGCACTTCAGCAATCGTCTGACCTTCGAAACCGATTGTTCCGACGTGTTCAGCAGCTACGAGGCCGGCGACGTCGACTTTGTCCTGGTCGACGTGCGCGGGCCGCTGGCCTTTGAGCGTGGGCATGTGCCGGGCGCGATCAATATCCCGACGCGCTTGCTCACCGCGACCGAGCTGGCGAGTTATCCGAAAAGCACGTTGTTCGTGGTCTACTGCGCCGGCCCGCATTGCAACGGCGCGAACAAGGCCGCGGTGAAACTGGCGGCGCTCGGCTACCCGGTCAAGGAGATGATCGGCGGTGTCAGCGGTTGGCTCGATGAAGGGTTTGCGCTGAGCGTGGCACAACTGACCAAGGCGCCGATCGCCTGCGAGTGCTAACGGATTTTTAGAAGAATCTGAGCGAAAACGGCGCTTGTCCTACAGCCTTTGCACCACGACGGCGCAGCCTTTGACCCCGGTCAAGCGCTGCGCCGAACTTACATAAGTATTTGTCGCTTAAACACAATTTGCCCTGTGCGCGCCGCCATAGACTGCCGGCCACGTCGGTTTTTGCCGTTTCCAGGCCGGACCGAACGCTGACTTGAAGCTGCCAATAAAAGCCTCCGCACACAGGAGTTATAAATGAACAAGCTAGTGATGTTCGGTGCCCTGGCACTGTCGATGTTGTCTCTGACCGCCGTGGCCGCCGACGCCAAGCCGATCCGCATCGGTATCGAAGCCGGTTACCCGCCATTCTCGATGAAAACCCCTGACGGCAAACTCACCGGTTTCGACGTCGACATCGGTGATGCGCTGTGCGCGCAGATGCAGGTCAAATGCACCTGGGTCGAGCAGGAATTCGATGGCCTGATCCCGGCGCTGAAAGTGAAGAAGATCGACGCGATCCTGTCGTCGATGACCATCACCGACGACCGCAAGAAGAACGTCGATTTCACCATCAAGTACTACCACACCCCGGCGCGCTTCGTGATGAAGGCAGGCTCGGGCGTGAAAGACCCGCTGACCGAGCTCAAGGGCAAGAAAGTCGGCGTGCTGCGTGCCAGTACCCACGACCGTTACGCCACCGAAGTGCTGGTTCCGGCCGGAATCGAACTGGTGCGTTACGGCTCGCAACAGGAAGCCAACCTCGACATTACCTCGGGTCGTCTGGACGCGATGCTGGCTGACTCGGTCAACCTCAGCGACGGTTTCCTGAAAACCGACGCCGGCAAAGGTTTTGAATTCGTCGGCCCGACCTACGAAGACGCCAAGTACTTTGGCGGTGGCGCCGGCATCGCGGTGCGCAAGGGCGATACCGCGCTGGCCGAGCAATTCAACAAAGCCATCACCGAAATCCGCGCCAATGGCGAGTACAAGAAAGTCCAGGACAAGTACTTCGACTTTGACGTGTACGGCCATTAATACGCCGTAGAAAAAAGTGGCCCCGTTTGCGCGGAGGCCACTTTTTTTGTGCATTCGGATTGATAGAGAAACCCTGTGGGAGCTAGCCTGCTAGCGATAGCGGTGTATCAGCGATCAAAGCAGCGACTGACCGACCGCTATCGCTAGCAGGCTAGCTCCCACAGGGGAATTTCGCTCAGCCAACATCAGGAGTTTCCCCATGCAACGCATCGACCACAGCCTGCCCTGGAGTCACTTGGGCAGTGAGCGTTCTCTCAGCGTGTTTCGCTATGGCGCGGGCACTCGCAAGGTGTACATCCAGGCGAGTCTGCACGCCGATGAATTGCCGGGCATGCGCACGGCGTGGGAGCTCAAGCAACGTCTTAACCAACTTGAGCAGCAAGACCGTTTGCAAGGCGTGATCGAACTGGTGCCGGTGGCCAACCCGATCGGCCTCGATCAGCATGTGCAAGGCGCGCACATGGGTCGTTTCGAGCTGGGCAGCGGCAAGAATTTCAACCGCGCGTTTGTTGAGCTGAGCGCACCGGTTGCAGGGCTGATCGGCGAGCAGTTGGGCGCGGATCCTGAGGCCAATGTCGCGCTGATCCGTCAGGCCATGGGCCAGGTGTTCGAGGCGCTGCCGGCACCGGCTTCGCAACTGGAGGCGCTGCATCGGCTGTTGTTGCGCCACGCCTGCGACGCCGATATCACCCTCGACCTTCACTGCGATTTCGACGCGGCGATTCACCTCTACGCGCTGCCGCAGCACTGGCCGCAGTGGCAATCGCTGGCGGCGCGTTTGAAGGCCGGCGTGGCGTTGTTGTGTGAAGCATCCGGCGGCAGCTCGTTCGATGAATCCTGCTCGACGCCGTGGTTGCGCCTGGCGCGGGCCTTTCCGCAGGCCGCGATTCCAGCGGCGAATCTGGCGACCACGCTGGAGCTGGGCAGCATGGGCGACACCCGGGTCGAGCAGGCCCAGGCCAATTGCGAGGCGATCCTCGGCTTTCTCGCCGAGCAGGGTTTCATCAGCGGCGAATGGCCGGCGGCGCCGAGCGAATGTTGCGAAGGCCTGCCGTTCGAAGGCACCGAATACCTGTTTGCGCCGCACCATGGCGTGGTGAGTTTTCTGCGCAGTGCCGGCGAATGGGTGGAGCAGGGCGATGCCTTGCTCGAGGTGGTCGACCCGTTACAGGACCGCGTCAGCACCGTGCGTGCCGGCACCAGCGGCGTGTTGTTTGCGCTGGATCGCGGGCGCTATACCGAACCGGGGATCTGGCAGGCGAAAGTGGCGGGGCGGGTGCCGTTTCGCACTGGCAAGCTGACCAACGACTGACAGATTTTCGCTGGGGCTGATGGCCTCATCGCGAGCAGGCTCACTCCTACAGGTGGAACGCATTCCAAATGTAGGAGTGAGCCTGCTCGCGATGGCGATGCCCGCAACACCACAGCATTTGGATCCCCGGCTCAGAATGTTAGGCTCCCCCCGAACCCGACACTCTGTGAAGGAACGCTGCATGTTGAAGATATTCGCTCTGCTGACCCTGTTGGCCTCCACCGCCGTCCACGCGCAAACCACGCTGCTATCGGATCTGCCGCTCAAATACCTCGAACAGGTCCACCCCGACGCCGAGCCGCGGCCGTTGGTGATTTTCCTGCATGGTTATGGCAGTAACGAAGCCGATCTGATCGGTATGAAATTTCAGCTCCCGGCGCAGTACAACTACCTGTCGGTGCAGGCGCCGATGGCGCTGGGTGAAGGGCGTTACCAGTGGTTTCGCAAAAAGGGCGAAGGCGCCTACAACGGCGAGACCGATGATCTGAAGGTCAGCGGCCAGAAACTGCGCGATTTCATCGCCCAGGCCACGCGCAAATATCACGCGACCCCGGACAAGGTGTACCTGATCGGCTTCAGCCAGGGCGCGATGATGAGTTACGAAGTGGGGCTGCGGCCGCCGGTGTTGATCGGCGGGTTTGCCGCGTTGAGCGGACGCTTGCTGCCGGTGCTGAAAAGCCAGTTGAAAGCCGATCAATCGCCGCTGCCGGTACACATCTTCATCGGCCACGGCACCGCCGATGATCCGGTGCCTTACCGCCTCGGCACCGAAGCCAACGCGCAACTGCAGAAGCTCGGTTACAAACCCCAGTTTCACGCCTATCCCGGCATCGGCCACAGCATCACCGCAGCCGAATTGCGCGACCTGAACGGCTGGCTGCGGCAGCTCAATCCTTGAGGAGGGTCTTGATCAGCGCGTCGTGACCCTTCTTGTCGCTGGCGCGGGAGATCACCTGCACCAGCGCCATTTTCGTTCCGGAGCCGGCCATCAACGTGGTGTTGAGGGTCTGGCCGCCGCCCTGAGTGGCGGTGCTGTCGACCTGGCGCAAGCCGAGGCCGGTGCCTTTGCGGGTCAGGCTTTTTTCGCTGAGCTTGTTGAAGTCCGGCAGGGCTTTGCGCTGGTCTTCGATGAAGCTGGACACCGCACCGTCGAGGAACGGACCGTCGTTGTCCTTGACGTTCTGCCCTTGTGGAATCTGGTTTTGCGCTGCGATGACCACGGTTTTCGTCGCCTGGTTGGTGTACATCGTGCCCTTGGCGCCACTCGGGCTTGGCGGCAGCGGGTCGGCGACAAAACCTTTGGGCAGGACGAAGCTGAACTTGCCCTCGAGCAGCGAGACTTTTTCGCTGGTGGCTTTTTCCTTGGCCGCTTGCGCGTTGATCGCGCCGAGAGCGGCAATCGCCGACAGCAGCAGGACGGCAGCTTTTTTGCTCAACAATGACATGTAAATCTCCGTGGGGTGGTCGCGCGAGGCGGGCGATGATCCCACGGAGCAGGGCGCACGTTCCAGCCCGTTTCGCCCGAGCGGTTACTGCGCCGGCGCGCTGGCCACTGGCCGGGCCAGCAGTTTTCTGGTCACCCCGAGCATGGCCACCGACACCGCCACACCGACGATGAAACCGTTCAGGCCGAGGCTCGGCAAGGTCAGCGCCGACACCAGGCAGAACGCCGAGAATGAATACATGCCGGTCGCCGTCGCCCGCAACAGCGCGGCGGTGAAGGCCGGGCCGCGGGTCTGTTGCGAGAACACCGCCATGACGCTGCCGAGCACCGGGAACACCGCGAGCAAACCGCTCCAGCGCTCGCCGACGGTGCTGGCCAGCATCGTCACTGCCAAGGTCAGCGCGGCGCCGGCCAGCATGCGCCAGATCAGTCGGTCGGACTTCGGCGCCGGACCGTTCAGCACCGGTTGCACCAGCGGAAACAGATAAGGCGAGGCCAGCAACGCAATCGCCGCCGCCGCCAATGAAAACGGCAACGACGGCGGCACAAGTGATAGCAGCAGCGCCAGTACCGTCCAGACGGCCAGCGAGGCCGCGAGTGCCCACGGCCAGTTCGCCCGTTGCGCCACCTGCGCATAAGTGATGCAGAAAGCGATCATCGCAAACATCGCCGATAGCGCTGCGACCGCCGATTGCGCGGCAAACTCCGGCCCCTGTTCGATGGCGAGGAAAAACAGAATCGGCCCGACCACCACCGGCAATCCCGACAACCATCCGGCCACGCTCGGCCCCCAGCGTTTGCCCGCCAGCGAGATCAGCAGGAGAAAGGCCGGAATCAGCAGCAGTTTGAGGATCAGCACGCAGGTGTCTCCATCGAGATGCAGGGAGGCCACGTTAGCATCGTGGTAAAGCGATTGCTGCCTATGTTTGCAATTTTTGTATACAAAAACTCGAAAGCAATTACAGCTATGCTCTGACTATCAGGACTGCCCGGAAGCGATGCGCGATGAACAAATCCTCAAAAATGCTCCGCGGCTGCTGTGGCATCGGCCTGTGGGCGCTGTTGCTGACGCCGACCTGGGCCAATTGGCAGGACGCGGTGCCGGGTGCGCAGGTCATCGGCAGCGGCGAGTTCAGCGTGTTCGGTTTCGACGTTTACGATGCGCGGCTATGGAGTGCCGCGCGCCCGCTGGCGAACGATCAGCCGTTTGCGCTGGAGCTGATCTACCGCCGCAAGATTTCCCGCGATGATCTGGTGCAGGCCAGCGTCGACGAGATCAAACGCCTGTCCGGTAATCGGGTGAGCCCAGCGCAATTGGCTAGTTGGCAGGCGCAGATGGAGCAATCGTTCGTCGATGTGCAGTCCGGCACACGCATTACCGGGGTGTATCTACCGGGGCAGGGCGCGCGGTTTTTTGTCGGCCAGCGCTTGCAGCACGAGATCGACGATCCGCAATTCGCCCGTGCGTTTTTCGATATCTGGCTCGACCCGCGCACGCGCAATCCGACGTTGCGCGAGCAATTGTTGGGCACCCGCCAACCTTGACCTTCCACCGCACCGGGCGAAACGTCTAAGCTGCGTCCTTTCGACTTGTTTCTGGATGTGTGCGTGAAATTCAGCTTGCCCAAAATCGCCACCGCGCCGTTTTGCCCGCCGGAAGTGGCCGGCAGTGTTGCGGTCGATCCTTCTGCCTCGTTCTTCAAGCGTGCACTGCGTTTCGCCGGCCCCGGTTTGCTGGTGTCGATCGGCTACATGGACCCCGGCAACTGGGCGACGGCGATCGAGGCCGGTTCGCGGTTTGGTTACAGCCTGTTGTTTGTGGTGTTGCTGGCCAGTCTGGCGGGAATGGTCGTGCAGTGCCTGTGTTCGCGGCTGGGCATCGCCACCGGAGGCGACCTGGCGCAACTGTCGCGCCAGCGCTACAGCACGCCGACCGCGCGTTTGCAGTGGGTGTTGGCGGAAATCTCGATCATCGCCACCGACCTTGCCGAAGTGCTTGGTTGCGCGCTGGCGTTTCACTTGTTGCTCGGTTGCTCGCTGACCTTCGGCATCGCGCTGACCGCGTTCGACACGCTGCTGGTGCTGGCCTTGCAGAATCGCGGCTTCCGGCGGCTGGAAGCGATCATGCTGGTGCTGGTCGCGACCATCGGCGTGTGTTTTTTCGTCGAATTGCTGTTGATCAAACCCTACTGGCCGGACGTCGCCCAAGGCTTCAAGCCCTCGCTGGCGGCGATCAGCGATGCCGCACCGCTGTACCTGGCTATCGGTATTCTTGGCGCCACGGTGATGCCGCATAACCTGTATCTGCACACCTCGATCGTGCAGACGAGGATGATCGGCAAGGACCTGGCGAGCAAGCAGGATGCGGTAAAACTGGCGCGCATCGACACCATCGGTTCACTGGCGCTGGCGTTGCTGGTCAACGCGGCGATCCTGATCCTCGCCGCGGCAGCGTTTCACCAGTCCGGGCATACCGAGGTGGTGGACATCCAGGACGCCTATCACTTGCTCGATCCGCTGGTAGGCGGTGCGCTGGCCAGCGTGTTGTTCGGCGTGGCATTGCTCGCCTCGGGGCAGAGTTCGACCTTCACCGGTACCATCGCCGGGCAGGTGATCATGGAAGGTTATCTGAACCTGCGCATCCCGTGCTGGCAGCGCCGATTGATCACTCGCGGGCTGGCGCTGATTCCGGCGTTCATTGGCGTATGGCTGCTGGGCGACGGCGCGATCGGCAAGTTACTGGTGCTGAGTCAGGTGGTGTTGAGCCTGCAATTGCCGTTTGCCCTGTATCCGCTGATCCGCATGACCAATGACAAGCAACTTATGGGGCCGTTTGTGAATCGCTGGCCGACGCGGGTGTTGGCGTGGGGATTGTTTGTGGTGATCAGTGGGGCGAATGGCTGGTTGATTTCGCAGTGGGTGGTCTGATCGTTGACACACTGATCGTTCCCACGCTCTGCGTGGTAACGCCTCCCGTGACGCTCTGCGTCACAGCGGACGCGGAGCGTCCGAGGCTGCACTCCCACGCGGAGCGTGGGAACGATCAGGTCCTGCGATACAAATGAGCCTAGGCAACACCTTCCGACGAGGGGATATCCTTCACCTTGTATCAAAGCGGTCGAGCCTATACTGTATATGCACACAGTAAAGAGCCCGCGCCATGCAAATCATCGACAAGCTGAGCATTCTCGCCGACGCCGCCAAGTATGACGCGTCGTGCGCGAGCAGTGGCGCGCCCAAGCGCAGCTCCGAGGGCAAGAGCGGGTTGGGCTCGACCGATGGCATGGGCATTTGCCACAGCTACACGCCGGACGGGCGTTGCGTGTCGCTGCTGAAGATCCTGCTGACCAATTTTTGTCTTTACGATTGCCAATACTGCGTCAATCGCCGCTCCAGCGATGTGCCGCGCGCACGGTTCACCCCTGAGGAAGTCGTGGCGCTGACCATGGATTTCTACCGGCGCAACTGTGTCAGCGGGCTGTTCCTCAGCTCCGGCATCATTCGCTCGGCGGACTACACCATGGAGCAACTGGTGCGGGTGGCGAAGCTGTTGCGCGAGGAGCATGAGTTTCGCGGATACATTCATCTCAAGACTATTCCCGAGGCCGATCCGGCGCTGATTGAGGAGGCGGGGCGTTATGCCGATCGCCTGAGCGTCAATATCGAATTGCCGACCGATGCCAGCCTGCAAACCCTGGCGCCGGAGAAGGACATCGGTTCGATCAAACAAGCGATGAACACTATCTATACCGGGGTGCAGACCGTGCTCAACGAGCCACGCGCGCCGAAGTTTGCCCCGGCCGGGCAGAGCACGCAGTTGATTGTCGGCGCCGATGACACCGACGACAGCACCATCCTCCACAGCGCTCAATCCTTGTATGGCAATTTCCGCCTGCGCCGGGTTTATTACTCGGCGTTCAGCCCGATCCCCGACAGCCCGAAGAGCGTGCCACTGGCCGCGCCACCGCTGATGCGTGAGCACCGTTTGTATCAGGCCGACTTCCTCTTGCGCAGTTATGGCTACAGCGCGGACGAATTGCTCAAGGGGCCTGGCAATCTGGCGCTCGACATTGACCCGAAGCTGGCTTGGGCGCTGCAAAATCGCGAAGTGTTTCCGCTGGATCTGAATCGCGCCGAAGCTTCATTGATCGCGCGCATTCCCGGCATCGGCCTGCGCACCACTGAACGTTTGGTCGAGTTGCGCCGACAGCGACGCATCCGCTACGAAGACGTCGCGCGCATGCGTTGCGTGCTGGCCAAGGCCAAGCCGTTCATCATCACCAGCGATTACCATCCGCAGCAGGCCGAAGTCACCAGCCACATGCTCTATCAGCAACTGCGCGACCGGCCAATGCCGCAGCAGATGGGGTTATGGGGATGATCAATCTCGATTGCGACGACCTGTTCGATAACTGGCGCCAGCAGGCGCGCTGGCTGCTCAGCCATGAAGTCGATCCGAGTCTGGTGAGCTGGGCCTCGCAAGGCGTGGGCGATCTGTTTGCCAGTGACGACCCGGTGCCTGAAGGGCAGGGGCCATTTCAGGCGCGTATTCCCCGCGCGTTGCTCGAAACCCTGGAACAAGCCTCGCGCTATCGCGGTGATCAGCGCTGGAGTTTGCTCTACGAAGTGTTATGGCGCGTCAGCCACGGCGACCGGACCGCGATGATGGCCGGCGACAAACTCGGCAGCGAGTTGCAGCGACGGATCAAACAGGTGAGTCGTGAAGCCCATCACCTGCATGCGTTCGTGCGCTTCATCGAACGGCCGAAAAACAGCGCCGGCCCCGAATACGTGGCGTGGCATGAACCGGCTCACGACATTCTGCACAGCGCCAGCACCCACTTCATCGGACGCATGGGCCGCCATCGCTGGCTGATCGCCACGCCGCGAGACGGGGTCTATTACGATGGCGAGCAACTGATCCATCAGCGCCAATGTCCGGTGGAATGGCAGCAACTGGCGCAGAACGTTGACGATCCCCATGGTGATCTGTGGCTGACCTATTACAGCCACATCTTCAACCCGGCGCGGTTGAACCCGAAGGTCATGCAAGGGCATTTGCCGGTGCGGTTCTGGAAGAATTTGCCGGAGGGGGAGTTGATTCCGGGGCTGATTACGCAGGCGCGGATGGGCAAGCAGGGGGATGGGCAGGCGAGCGGGATTGCGGCGCGAAGTGGCAAGCGGATTGCGCTGAAAAGCCAAGAGCAAACCCTCACCCCAGCCCTCTCCCAGAGGGAGAGGGGGCCGACCGAGGTGTTCTCCCGTACCACACCGACCTGAGAACTCGAGTTGAACTCAAGTGTTGAAAAGCACAAAAATCGGCTCCCTTTCCCCTCGCCCCCCTGGGGGAGAGAGCTGGGGTGAGGGGGTGACGTTCTTCAGCGCGACGCAAATAGCCCAGCCCAACAAAAAAAGCCCCCCACCAATCACTTGGTGGAGGGCTTTTCTTTAGGTAGAACCGTCAGCTCAAACCTTGACGATCCAACCCGCTGGCGCCTCGATGTCGCCGGTCTGCACGCCAGTCAGCTCTTTGTAGAGCTGCTGCGTCACCGGGCCGACTTCGGTTTCACTGTGGAACACATGCAGATGGTCGTTGTAGCTGATGCCGCCAATCGGGGTGATCACGGCAGCGGTGCCGCACGCGCCGGCTTCCTTGAAGTCCGCCAGTTTGTCGATCAGCACATCGCCTTCGACCACTTCCAGGCCCAGACGCGATTTCGCCAGTTCGATCAGCGACAGGCGGGTGATGCCCGGCAATACCGACGGTGAGTTCGGGGTGACGAACTTGTTGTCGTGGGTGATCCCGAAGAAGTTGGCCGAGCCGACTTCTTCGATTTTGGTGTGGGTCATCGGGTCCAGATAGATCGCGTCAGCAAAGTTGGCTTTCTTGGCTTTCGAGCCTGGCATCAGGCTGGCCGCGTAGTTGCCACCGACCTTCGCGGCGCCGGTGCCTTGTGGGGCGGCGCGGTCGTAGCTGGAGATCTGGAAGTTGTGCGGGGTCAGGCCGCCCTTGAAGTAGGCGCCAACCGGGATGCAGAAGATCGAGAAGATGAATTCCGGCGCGGTACGCACGCCGATGTTGTCACCGACGCCGATCACGAACGGACGCAGGTACAGCGCGCCGCCAGTGCCGTAAGGCGGGATGAAACGCTCGTTGGCGCGAACCACGGCTTTACAGGCTTCGATGAACTGCTCGGTGTCCACGGTCGGCATCAGCAGACGTGCGCAGCTGCGCTGCATGCGCAGGGCGTTCTGGTCCGGGCGGAACAGGTTGATCGAGCCGTCCTTGCAACGATAGGCCTTCATGCCTTCGAAGCATTGCTGGCCATAGTGAAGAGCCGTCGAGCCTTCGCTGATGTGCAGCACGTTGTCTTCGGTCAGGGTGCCTTTGTCCCACTCGCCATCGCGAAAGTACGACAGATAGCGTTTGTCGGTCTTGATGTAATCAAAACCCAGCTTGTCCCAATTGATGCTCTCGTTACCCATGACACCCTCTATCACTGAACAACCGCCGAAACGGTTCAAGGCTTCTGACGTTTTTTGGATGGGCACAACAATACTTCATTCTTGGGCGGTTTCGCAGCCCGGACTATCGGATCACAGGCAGATAAATCCCGTCGCTCTCAAGAATCGCCAGCAGGCTGGCTCCCACAGGGGAATGCATCCCAGGGTGGGAGCCAGCCTGCTGGCGATGGGGCCGGTCCTGTTTTACAGGTGCAACGCATGCCCAAGCGCGCGCAACGCCGCTTCCTGAACGGCTTCACCCAGCGTCGGGTGCGCATGGATGGTGCCGCCGATGTCTTCCAGCCGTGCGCCCATTTCCAGGCTTTGCGCAAACGCCGTCGATAACTCGGACACACCAACGCCCACCGCTTGCCAGCCGACAATCAGATGATTGTCGCGACGGGCGACCACGCGGACGAAACCGCTTTTTGATTCCAGGGTCATCGCTCGGCCGTTGGCGGCGAACGGGAAGCTGGAAACGATGCAGTCGAGCTCGGCAGCCTTGGCTTCGTCCGGCGTCTTGCCGACCACCACCAGTTCCGGGTCGGTGAAGCACACGGCGGCGATCGCGGTCGGGTTGAATTCGCGGGTTTTGCCGCTGATCAGCTCGGCAACCATTTCACCCTGCGCCATGGCACGGTGCGCCAGCATCGGCTCGCCGCTCAGATCGCCAATGGCGTAGACGTTGCGCATGCTGGTCTGGCAACGGCTGTCGATTTTGATCGCCGCGCCGTTCATCTCCAGATTCAGCGCTTCGAGGTTGAAGCCCTGGGTATTCGGCTTGCGACCCACGGCGACCAGCACCTGATCGGTTTCCAGGTTCAGGGTTTCGCCGTCAGGGTCGCGCACCTGCAAGGTGCCGTCGAAACCCGACACGCTGTGCTTGAGGTACAGCTTCACGCCCAGTTGCTTCAGCGCCTCGTGCACCGGTTGCGTCAGTTCCGCGTCGTAGGCGGGCAGGATGCGATCCTGCGCCTCGACCACGCTGACCTCGGCGCCGAGCTTGCGATACGCGATGCCCAGTTCCAGGCCGATGTAACCGCCGCCGACCACGATCAAGCGTTTGGGCACCGACTTCGGTGTCAGCGCTTCGGTGGAGGAGATAATCGGCCCGCCAATCGGCAGGATCGGCAGGTTGACGCTGGTCGACCCGGTGGCCAGCACCAGATGTTCGCAATGGATGCGCGTGTCGCCCACCTCGACGGTTTTGCCGTCGATGATCTTCGCCCAGCCGTTGATGACCTGAACCTTGTGCTTCTTCAGCAGCGCGGCAACGCCGGTGGTCAGGCGATCGACGATGCCGTCCTTCCACTCGACGCTCTTGCTGATGTCGAGGGTCGGCGCAGAAACGCTGATGCCCAGTGCCGAATGCTGGCTGTGATGTTGCGTCTGGTGAAACTGTTCGGCGACGTGGATCAGCGCTTTCGACGGAATGCAGCCGATATTCAGGCAGGTGCCGCCCAGCGCCTGGCCTTCGACCAGAATCGTGGGAATGCCCAGTTGCCCGGCGCGAATCGCGGTGACGTAACCGCCGGGGCCGCCGCCAATGATCAGCAGCGTAGTGTACAAAGATTGCATGAGCGCCTTACTCCACAAACAAAGTGGCAGGTTGTTCGATCAGGCCGCGAATGGCCTGGATGAAGAGCGCCGCGTCCATGCCGTCAACCACGCGGTGATCGAACGAGCTGGAGAGGTTCATCATCTTGCGAATCACCACCTGGCCTTTGACGACCATTGGCCGCTCAACGATTTTGTTCACGCCAACAATCGCCACTTCCGGCAGGTTCAGAACCGGCGTGCTGACGATGCCGCCCAACGCTCCGAGGCTGGTCAGGGTGATGGTCGAACCGGACAACTCGTCGCGGCTGGCCTTGCCATTGCGTGCGGCGTTGGCCAGGCGCGAAATCTCCGCAGCGCTGTCCCACAGGCTGCGCGCTTCGGCGTGACGTACCACCGGCACCATCAGGCCGACATCGCTTTGCGTGGCGACACCGACATGCACCGCGCCGAGGCGGGTGATGACTTGCGCTTCGTCGTCGTAACGGGCGTTCATCTGCGGGAAGTCGCGCAAGGCCACGACCAGCGCTCGCACGAGAAACGGCAACAAGGTCAACTTGCCACGGCTGGCGCCATGCTTTTCATTCAGGTGCGCACGCAGTTCTTCGATGGCGGTGACATCGATTTCCTCGACATAACTGAAATGCGCTGCACGTTGGGTGGCGTCCTGCATGCGCTGGGCGATCTTGCGGCGCATGCCGATCACCTGGATCTGTTCTTCATCGTTGCGCTGGGCATACGCGGCGGCAGCGGGCGCCGAAGCGTTCGACTGACCCTGCGCCAGATAAGCCTCAAGGTCTTCGTGAAGCACGCGACCGGCCGGGCCGCTGCCGCGCACCAGACGCAATTGAATACCCAGATCCAGCGCATGTTTGCGCACGGCCGGCGAGGCCAACGGGCGTTCATCGGCCTCGCGGGCGACCATCGGGCCCTGGCAAACCGCAGCTGAACGCGGAGCAGCAGCGGGTTTGCTTTCCACTACAGTCTCAACTTTCGGTGCTTCAGGTGTCTCTTTTATGGGAGCTGGCGCAGCCGATTCCTTGAGGTTGCCAGCGCCTTCCACTTCGATGCTGATCAGTACGCTACCGACCGCCATCACTTCCCCCGGCTGACCGCCAAGGGCAATCACCTTGCCATGCACCGGCGACGGAATATCGACCATCGCCTTGTCGGTCATCACATCCGCCAGCACCTGATCTTCAACCACGAGGTCACCGACCTTGACGTGCCACTGCGACAGTTCCACTTCTGCGATGCCTTCGCCAATGTCCGGCATCTTGATAACGTGCGTGCCCATTCAGACCTCCATGACCCGTTTCAACGCCGCGCCCACTCGGGACGGCCCTGGGAAATACGCCCATTCCTGCGCGTGCGGGTAGGGGGTGTCCCAGCCGGTGACGCGTTCGATCGGCGCTTCCAGGTGATGGAAGCAATGCTCTTGCACCAGCGCCACCAGTTCGGCGCCGAAACCGCAGGTGCGGGTGGCTTCGTGAACCACCACGCAACGGCCGGTTTTCTTCACCGATTTGACGATGGTGTCCAGGTCCAGCGGCCACAGGCTGCGCAGGTCGATGACTTCGGCATCAACACCGCTTTCTTCGGCCGCCACTTGCGACACGTAGACGGTGGTGCCGTAGGTCAGCACGGTCACGTCCTTGCCCGGACGGGTGATCGCGGCGACGTCCAGCGGCACAGTGTAATAACCGTCCGGCACCTGGGCTTGCGGGTGTTTCGACCAAGGCGTTACCGGGCGGTCGTGATGGCCGTCGAACGGGCCGTTGTACAGGCGTTTCGGCTCGAGGAAGATCACCGGGTCATCGTTTTCGATGGAGGCGATCAGCAGGCCTTTGGCGTCGTACGGGTTGGACGGCATCACCGTGCGCAGACCACAGACCTGAGTGAACATTGCCTCGATGCTCTGGCTGTGGGTCTGGCCGCCGTAGATGCCACCGCCGCACGGCATGCGCAGGGTCATCGGCGCGGTGAATTCGCCGGCCGAGCGATAACGCAGGCGCGCCGCTTCGGAAATGATCTGGTCGGAGGCCGGGTAGACGTAGTCGGCGAACTGGATTTCAGCGACCGGACGCAGACCGTAAGCACCCATGCCCACCGCCACACCGACGATGCCGCTTTCCGAGATCGGTGCGTCGAACACCCGCGAGGTGCCGTATTTGGTCTGCAGGCCTTCGGTGCAGCGGAACACGCCGCCGAAGTAGCCGACGTCCTGACCGAACACAACGACGTTGTCATCACGCTCAAGCATCACATCCATGGCCGAGCGCAGGGCCTGGATCATGGTCATGGTGGTCGTGGTCATGGCGGTTTCCAGCTGAATATTGTTGTTGTGATCGTTCATCTCAGATCCCCAACTGCTGACGCTGGCGCTTCAAGTGCTCCGGCATCTCTTTGTAGACGTCTTCGAACATGGTCGCGGCGCTCGGGATCTGGCCGCCGGCTAGGGTGCCGTACTGTTCGGCCTGTTTCTGCGCGGCGATCACTTCGGCTTCGAGCTCGGCGCTGACGGCGGCGTGTTCTTCGTCCGACCAGTGACCGACCTTGATCAGATGCTGCTTCAGGCGCGCAATCGGATCGCCGAGCGGGAAGTGGCTCCAGTCATCGGCCGGGCGGTATTTGGATGGATCGTCCGACGTCGAGTGCGGGCCGGCGCGGTAGGTGACCCATTCGATCATGGTCGGGCCGAGGTTACGGCGGGCGCGTTCGGCGGCCCAGGCAGAGGCGGCGTAGACCGCGTAGAAGTCATTGCCATCAACCCGCAGCGAGGCGATGCCGCAACCGACGCCGCGTCCGGCGAAGGTGGTCGCTTCACCACCGGCAATCGCCTGGAAGGTCGAAATCGCCCACTGGTTGTTGACCACGTTGAGGATCACCGGCGCGCGGTAGACGTGAGCGAAGGTGAGGGCAGTGTGGAAATCCGATTCGGCGGTAGCGCCGTCACCGATCCATGCCGAGGCGATTTTGGTGTCGCCCTTGATCGCCGAGGCCATGCCCCAGCCCACGCCCTGAATGAACTGGGTAGCGAGGTTGCCTGAGATGGTAAAGAAACCGGCGTCCTTGACCGAGTACATGATTGGCAACTGGCGGCCCTTGAGCGGATCGCGCTCGTTGGACAGCAGTTGGCAGATCAAGTCGACCAGCGGCACGTCGCGGGCCATCAGAATGCTTTGCTGGCGATAGGTCGGGAAGCACATGTCATCGATGTTCAGCGCCAGCGCCTGAGCGCTGCCGATGGCTTCTTCACCGAGGCTCTGCATGTAGAACGACATCTTTTTCTGCCGCTGGGCGACCACCATGCGGTTGTCATAGATGCGCGTCTTGAGCATCGCGCGCATGCCTTTGCGCAGGATCTCGACCGGCACGTTTTCGGCCCACGGACCGAGGGCGTTGCCCTGATCGTCGAGCACGCGAATCAGGCCACGCGCCAGGTCGGCGGTGTCGGCAGGTTCTACGTCGATGGGAGGTTTGCGCACCGTGCCTGCGTCGGTCAGATGCAGGTAGGAGAAATCGGTTTTGCAGCCTGGGCGGCCCGAGGGTTCAGGGACGTGCAGACGCAGCGGTTCATACGCTTGGGTCATGGCTTCTACGCTCGATCTTGTGAATTTCTTGTAGTGAGCTGGCAGTCATTCCTCGGTAGAGGAAATCTTGTCCTACAACAATCATAGGCGCGGCCTAGAAGAATATTTATCTGTGTTTCATTGCGCTGAAGGTGATTTGCAGATAGAAATTCTGCATAAACATAAAAAACAGGTGGTTTTGTCTCATGCGCAAACTGGACCGTACCGACATCGGCATTCTCAACAGCCTTCAGGAGAACGCGCGCATCACCAACGCCGACCTCGCCCGCTCGGTCAATCTGTCGCCGACCCCGTGCTTCAACCGGGTCAAGGCCATGGAAGAGCTGGGGCTGATACGCGAGCAGGTGACGCTGCTGGATGCCGACCTGCTGGGGCTGCACGTGAACGTGTTCATTCACGTCAGCCTGGAAAAGCAGGTCGAAGAAGCGCTACAGCATTTCGAGGAGGCCATCTCCGACCGACCCGAAGTCATGGAGTGCTATCTGATGGCCGGCGACCCGGACTATCTGATCCGGGTGCTGGTGCCGACGATCCAGTCGCTGGAGCGCTTCATGATGGATTTTCTGACCAAGGTGCCGGGGGTGGCGAACATCCGCTCGAGTTTCGCGCTCAAGCAGGTGCGCTACAAGACGGCGCTGCCGTTACCCGCTAACGGCCTGACCCTGGGCAGTTGATGCTCAGAAAACGTCAGATGTATTCATATCGATAGTCGAGGTCTTCGGTATCGAGGGTTTGCTGGACGGTGAAGGTTTGCGACCAGGGAGCCGGTTCATTGGCAGGATGGAAAACCAGAACGGTATCGTTCATCTCCGCCGAGCCTGCCTCGTTGGTATAAGCCGGAATATCGCGATGCTGGTGTTTCCAGCGCTCCCACAGCAAGTCGAGATGACAATGGTGCAGAAAGAATATCGGATCATTGGGAGAGGTGGCCTGGCCCATGCTGCCCCCTATCCAGGTATGTACTGCGTTATGCAGTTCGACCTCCGAAACATTTTCCCAGCCGCTTTGCTCCGTCCAGTAGGGCGTTCGATTCAGCGCCGAGATAACCATTTCGGCCGTTGGCAGTGTGCCGTTTGCACCGAGATTACGGCGAATGCCTGGGTTGTCGGGCGCATCATCCCAGACCTTTACCTCAAATCGGGTCTGCTCCATGGAAAAGAATCCGCTGGTCACCCGTTGCGCTCGTAGATTGTCGCCGTTTGCACCCATGAAGTCCGACGTGAACGGGTTGTCCGCGCCATTCAGTTGCCAGTTCCAGTACGGCAGGGTGATGGTCGAGTCGTTTGCAGCGGCCTGCAGGGCCAGTTCGAATTGCCGTATCAGGATCCGATGCCAGGGATAAAACAAGGGGCTACGATGCGGATTGGGCGTTAGCGGATTACCCCGTCCCATCGAATTCTTGTGAATCTGCACAAAGTCATCGTAGCGGCCTTGCTCTCCGGGCCGGAGTACGCTGTCGACATTGCTTTTAAGTAGCAGGATGGCATCGATCAATGCCGATTTTTGTTGCGCGGTCATGTCACGGTGATTACGACGAATATCCATATTGCGAAAACTCCAATGAATGTTTGCCCAATGGAGTTTGCTCGCTTAGCGGATTTTCACCAGTTCATGGGCATCGACAGCGTTCGTAGGAAAAATAATCCGGTAAGAAATCGAACACATTTTTCCTATAGGGAATTGAGCGGAATCTTCAGGTACACCACGCCATTGTCTTCCGCTGCCGGCAAATCCCCCGCCCGCACATTCACCTGAATCGCCGGCAGCAACAACGTCGGCATGCCCAGCCCGGCATCGCGGCGGGTGCGCATGTCGACGAACGCTGCCTCATCAATCCCGTCATGAACATGAATATTGTTTTTGCGTTGCTCGCCGACTGTGGTCTGGCACTGCGAGGCGCGGCCTTCGGGCGGGTAGTCGTGGCAAACATAGAGTTTCACGCTGGCGGGGAAGGCCAGCAGTTTCTGGATCGAAGCGAACAGCTGATGGGCATTGCCGCCGGGGAAGTCGCAGCGCGCCGTGCCGACATCCGGCATGAACAGTGTGTCGCCGACCAGAATCTGCTCGCCGTCGATCAGATAGGCCATGTCGGCCGGGGTGTGGCCGGGCACGTGCAGGGCGGTGGCTTTGAGATCGCCGATGCGAAATGACTCGTTCGGCGCGAACAGATGATCGAACTGCGAACCGTCGACCGAGAACTCCGGCTCCAGATTGAACAACGTTTTGAACACGTTCTGCACTTGGCTGATCGCGGCGCCGATAGCGATCTTCCCACCCAGCTTCTGCCGTAGATACGGCGCGGCGGAGAGGTGATCGGCGTGGGCGTGGGTTTCCAGCAGCCATTGCACTTGCAATCGACGCGCCTCGACAAAGGCAATGATCCTGTCTGCCTGCACGGTGCCGGTGCGTCCGGCGGCGCCGTCATAATCGAGCACCGGGTCGACGATCGCGCATTCGCCGCCGTCCGTTTCGTAGACCACATAGCTGTAGGTCGAGGAGGCGGGGTCGAGGAAAGCTTCAATCTGCGCGGGCATGGTCATCAACCTGAATCGGGGAAATGGGTTGCAACACTTTATCTAAAAACATAATGTTCGCAGCTTAAGTGACCTTGAAGGCCTCGTGCAAATGCAATCCAGTCTGACCGAATGTGAAGTCGCCCAACTGCGCGCCTCGGCCTCCAAGGCCTGCGCGCTGCTCAAGGCCCTCGCCAATGAGGATCGCCTGCTGATCCTGTGTCAACTCACCCAGGGCGAACGCAACGTCGGCGAACTGGAAACCATGACCGGCGTGCGCCAGCCGACGCTGTCCCAGCAATTGGGCATCCTGCGTGACGAAGGGCTCGTCGCGACCCGCCGTGAAGGCAAGTACATTTTTTACGGCCTCGCCAGCCACGAAGTGATTCAGGTGATGAAGACCCTGTCCGGGCTTTATTGCGGGGCGGTGCTCAAAACTCTGGGCCATCAATAAATGCCTGCCATGACACGCCCCCTGTAGGAGTGAGCCTGCTCGCGATAGCGGTGTATCAGTCAATGAATGTGTTGGCTGACCAACCGCTATCGCGAGCAGGCTCACTCCTACAAGGGATTTGTGTGAAAGCCAGAAATCCTTGCGTGCAGCAAAAGGAACAAGCAATGAACGATCAACACTGGGGCCCATCCATCAGTGCCGATATCGTGGTCATCGGCGGCGGTTCGGCCGGTATTGCGGTTGTCGCCAGCCTGCTCAAGCGCGATCCGGCGCTGAACATCACCGTGATCGAGCCGAGCACCCATCACTATTACCAGCCGGCGTGGACGCTGGTCGGCGGCGGCGCCTTTGATGTCAAGGACAGCGCCCGGCCGATGTCCAAAGTCATGCCCCGGCAAGCCCATTGGGTGCAGGCGGCAGTCACAGCAATCGATCCGGCGCAACGTCAACTCACGCTCAACGATCAGCGCACCGTCAGCTATCAGAACCTGATCGTTTGCCCCGGCCTGCGTCTGGCCTGGGAGAAAATCGAAGGCTTGCAGGACAGCCTCGGCCAGCACGGCGTGACGTCCAACTACAGCTATCAGCACGCGCAATATACTTGGGATCAGGTGCAAAAACTGCGTGGCGGCAAGGCGCTGTTCACCCAGCCGGCGATGCCGATCAAGTGCGCCGGCGCGCCGCAAAAGGCCTTGTACCTGTCCTGCGATCACTGGCGCAAACACGCGGTCCTGAACAACATCGAGGTGGAATTCAACCTCGCCGGCGCGGCGCTGTTCGGTGTGGCGACGTTCGTCCCGCCGTTGATGAAATACATCGAAAAGTACAACGCGCAACTGGCCTTCAACTCCAATCTGGTGAAAGTCGACGGCCCGGCGCAGACCGCCTGGTTCGAAATCAAGGATGCCGAGGGCAACGTCAGCCGCGTGGCGAAAACCTTCGATTTGCTGCACGTCGTGCCGCCGCAGGTTTCGCCGGATTTCATCGCGCACAGTGCGTTGGCCGACGCGGCTGGCTGGTGCGAAGTCGACCCGCATAGCCTGCAACACCCGCGCTTTGCCGAGGTGTTCGCCTTGGGTGACATTTGCGGCACCAGCAACGCGAAAACCGCCGCGGCGGTGCGCAAGCAAGTCGTGGTGGTCGCGCAGAATCTGTTGGCCGCACGCCAGCAGCAACCGCTACCGCTGAAATACGACGGCTACGGTTCCTGCCCGCTTACGGTGGAGAAGGGCAAGGTGATTCTGGCCGAGTTCGGCTATGGCGGAAAACTGCTGCCGACCTTTGCCCTGGACCCGACCGTTGCGCGCCGTTCGGCGTGGTTGCTGAAGGCGACGCTGCTGCCGTGGTTCTACTGGAACGGCATGCTCAAGGGCCGCGAATGGCTGACCAGCCTGTCCAGGGTCGACTGAGAAATCCTTATGTGGCTGGCAAGTGTGTTTGGCGTGGTAATGGGCCTGGTGCTCGGTTTGACTGGCGCTGGCGGCGGGATCCTCGCGGTGCCGGCGCTGGTTTTGGGACTTGGCTGGAGCATGACGCAAGCGGCGCCGGTGGCGTTGTTTGCGGTGGGCAGCGCGGCGGCGGTCGGCGCTGTCGACGGTTTGCGCCATGGCCTGGTGCGCTATCGCGCAGCGTTGCTGATCGCGGCATTGGGCGCGGTGTTTTCGCCGCTGGGGATCTACTTCGCGCATCAGTTGCCGGAAAAGGTGCTGATGATCCTGTTCAGCCTGCTGATGGTCATGGTCGCCTGGCGCATGTTCAGAAAAGACCGTCAGCAAGCCGGGCCGAGTGATCACGGTCACGCCAGTTGGGGCCAGAAAAGCTGCATGCTCAACGAGCAGACCGGGCGCTTCGACTGGACCGCCAGATGCACTGCGACGCTGGCAGCGTTGGGCGCCGTCACGGGGGTGGTTTCGGGCTTGCTCGGGGTCGGTGGCGGCTTTCTGATCGTGCCGGCGTTCAAGCAACTGACCGATGTGCAGATGCGCGGCATCGTTGCTACGTCGTTGATGGTGATCAGCCTGATTTCGGCGATCGGTGTGATCGGCGCGTTCCACGCCGGTGTGCGTATCGACAGCCAGGGCGCAGCGTTCATTGTCGCCAGCGTGGTCGGCATGATCATTGGCCGCAAACTTTGTGCGCGGGTGCCGGCGCGGGCCTTGCAGGTCGGGTTTGCGAGTGTTTGCGTGGTGGTGGCGGGGTACATGTTGCTGCGGGCCTGAGGTGAAACCATCGCAGCCCGGCCCGGGCTGCGATGACTCAGCGGTTTACAACACCAGATGCGGCAGCCACAGGGAGATGGCCGGCACGTAGGTCACCAGCAGCAGGACAAGGAACAGCACGCCGTAGAACGGCAGCAGCGCTTTCACGGTGCTTTCGATGCTGACTTTGCCGATCGCCGAACCGACGAACAGCACGGCTCCCACCGGCGGTGTTATCAGTCCGATCCCCAGGTTGACCAGCATGATCATGCCGAACTGCACCGGGTCGACCCCGATCCCGAGAATCACCGGCATCAGGATCGGCGTGAGGATCAGGATCAGCGGCGCCATGTCCATCACCGTGCCGAGCAACAGCAGCATGACGTTGATGCACATCAGGATCACGTAGCGGTTGTCCGACAGGGTCAGGAACATCGTGGTGATCTTCGCCGGGATCTGCATCAGGGTCATGATGTAGCCGAAGCTGGCGGCGAAACCGATCAGGATCATCACGATCGAAATCGTCCGCACGGTGCGGTGCATTAGTTTCGGCAGCTCGCTCCATTTGTAGTCGCGGTAGATGAACATGGTCACGAAGAACGACCACAGCACGGCGATGGCCGCCGATTCGGTGGCGGTGAAAATGCCCGAGAGGATGCCGCCAAGGATGATCACCATGGCCATCATGCCCCACATTGCTTCGCCGACGATTTTCAACGCCTGGCGCATCGGGATCACTTCACCCTTGGGGTAGTTGCGCTTTTTCGCGAAGATCAGGCACAGCACCATCAGGCACGCGCTCATCATCAGACCCGGGACGATGCCGGCCATGAACAGCGAGGCAATCGACACCGTACCGCCGGCGGCCAGCGAGTAGAGCACCGAGTTATGGCTTGGCGGGGTCAGCAGGGCTTGCACCGAACCGCTGACGGTTACAGCGGTGGAGAAGTCGCGCGGATAGCCCTTGCGTTCCATTTCCGGAATCAGCACCGAACCCACCGAGGCGGTATCCGCTACCGAGGAGCCGGAGATCGCGCCGAAGAACGTCGAAGCGACGATGTTGACCAGCGACAGGCCTCCGCGCACGAAACCCACCAGCACCCCGGCACACGCCACCAGGCGCCGCGACATGCCGCCCTCGGCCATGATCGCCCCGGCCAGGACGAAGAACGGAATCGCCAGCAGGGAGAATTTGTTCACCCCCGAGGCGACCTGGATCATCACCGCCTGGAAGGGGATGTCGATCCACCATGCACCGATCAGCGCCGCAGCGCCCAACGCATAGGCGACCGGCATGCCGATCAGGATCAATACGATAAAACTGCCCAGCAGAATCAGAGCGTCCATTAAGCGGTACCTTCACTTTCTTCAACCAGGTCGAACTGCACGACCCGACGTTTGCTCTGGTCACCGAGCAAGAGTTTTTCCAGCACGAAAATCAGCGTCAGCAAGCCGCCCACGGGAATCGGCAGGTAGGTCACGCCAACCCGCAGATCAGGCAGGGCGGCCATGAACTGGTTCCAGGTGGACATGCACAGCTTGGCGCCCCAAATGGTCATGAAGATGCAGATCGCTGCCATCAGCAGTTGGGAGAAAATCGCCGCTGCGGATTTCATCTGCGGCGGCATGCGGTCGGTGAGCATGGCCACGGCCATGTGCGCACCGGCGCGGTAACTGGCGGCGGCGCCGATGAAGGTGAACACCATCATCAGCAGAATCGCCGTGGGCTCCGGCCAGCTCGAGCCGGTACCGAGCACATAGCGGGCGAACACGCCCCAAGGGATCATCAGGGAGATTGCCAGGACAGACAGGCCGGCGACCCAGATGCACGTCATGTAGATCTTGTCGTTGATACGCAGCAGCAGATTCTTCATCGGGTTCCACCGTAACCGGGCGCGCCTTGAACAGCAGGCGCGCCGGGCCTTTTTTCAGGAGTACATAGCGGGGGCGTTACTGAACGGCTTCGATTTTCTTGATCAGGTCAGCGTATTTCGCGCCGTACTTCTCGCGTACCGGAGCGGTGGCGTCGTAGAAGGGTTTCTTGTCGACGGTGATGAACTCGACGCCGGCGGCCTTGAGTTTTTCTTCGCTGGCAGCGGACTTCTTGTCCCACAACACGCGTTCTTCAGCCTGGGCAGCCTTGGCGGCTTTCTTGACCAGGGTCTGCTGATCCGGGGTGAGTTTCTCCCAGGTGATTTTCGACATCACGATCGGCTCTGGCAGGATCAGGTGACCGGTCAGGCTGTAGAACTTGGCGTTCTGGAAGTGGTTGTGTTCGAGCAGGGTCGGCGGGTTGTTTTCCGCGCCGTCGATCACGCCGGTCTGCAGGGCGCTGAAGATTTCGCCGGTGTCCATGGCAATGCCGTTGCCACCCATGGCGTTCATCATGTCGATGAACATCGGGTTGCCCTGTACGCGGATTTTCATGCCCTTGAGGTCTTCGAGCTTGCGCACCGGTTTTTTCGTGTAGATGTTGCGCGTGCCGCCGTCCATCCAGGCCAGAGCCACCAGGCCGAATTCGGAGTTGGTGATCTTGTCGAGGATCTCGTCGCCCACCGGACCGTCGATGACGTTACGCATGTGTTGATGGTCGCGGAAGATGAACGGCATGTTGAACACGTTCACGTCCGGCACCACCGGGCCGACGATCCCCAGGCTGACGCGCGACAGCTGGACCGCGCCGACCTGCATCTGCTCGATGACTTCCTTTTCCGAACCCAGCACACCGCCCGGGAAGTACTGGAAGGTCAGCTCGCCGTTGGTTTCCTTTTCAAGTGTTTTGCCCATGCTCTTTTCGGCCGCCACGGTTGGGTAGCCGTCGGGGTGGATGTCAGCGAATTTCAGTTTCATGTCCGCCTGAGCGGCACCGGCGAAGGTGAACATCAGCGGGAGTGCAGCGGCGAGCAAGGTGCGTTTGAAGTTCATGGGGGTGAGTCTCCAGTCTTGTTATTTTTGTGTTCAAGGCGCAGCGGTGCAGCAGAGGGTTTAAAGCAAATCGTTGAACAGCGGTTCGGCGAGGCCTTTGACGCCGGGCTTCAGGGCGAACACGCCACCGGCCAGGGATTGCGGATCGTGGTCGTCGCCAGGGCGAATCGAAGCGACAAACAGGGTGCTCATGTCGCTGCCGCCGAAGGCACACATGGTCGGTTTCTTCACTGGCACTTGCAGCGAAAAATCCAGACGACCGTCTGGGGCGAAGCGGTGAATCAGTCCGGCGTCGTTGGCGCAAATCCAGTAGCACCCTTCGGCATCCACGGCGGCGCCATCGGGGCGGCCGGGGAAGTGGTTCATGTCCACGAATATCCGCCGGTTCGACGGTGTGCCGGTCTCGATGTCGTAATCGAACGCCCAGATCAGTTGCACGTCGGGATGCGAATCCGACAGGTACATGATCTTGCCGTCCGGGCTGAAGCCGAGGCCGTTGGGCACAATGAAGCCGTCGAGTTGCGCTTCGATCACACCGGACTGCCCGGCGCCGTAGCGATAGAGCCGGCCTTCAGGCGCGTTGAGGCCCATGTTCAGCACCATGCTGCCGGCCCAGAAACGCCCCTGACGGTCGCAGCGACCATCGTTGAGGCGCATGTCCGCGCGGCTGTGCTCGACGCTGGCGAGCAATTCGCTGTCGAGGCTGCCGTCGCTGTGCGGGTGCAGGCGAAAGAAACCGCTTTCCATGCCGGCCACCCAGCCACCACTGCGGTGGCGGCTGATGCAGGCGAGCATTTCTGGCGCTTTCCACGACGCTACGTGACCGCTGTCAGCGCTCCAGCGTTGCAGCCCGCCATTGGGAATGTCCACCCAGTACAGGGCGTTTTCCTCCGCGACCCAGACCGGGCTTTCGCCCACCGCGTTGCGCGCATCGACGATCAATTCGGCTTGCATACTGATTACCTCGTGTCGTGGTCGCAGGGATCAGTCGCCGAACGGGCCGGCCGCCACAAAGGCGCCGCCCTGATAGATTCGCGCCGGGTCATCGGCGGCCGGCATCGGCTGTGCTTCGACCTTGTCGCGGAACACTTCCGAGCTGTCCTTGGCCTCAAAGCCGAGGTGGCTGGCGTAGCGGTTGTCCCACCACACGTCCTTGTTGGCGGACATGCCGTAGACCACGGTGTGGCCAACGTTCGGCGTATACAGCGAACGTTCGAGCAGTTGCGTGAGGTCGTCGAAGCTCAGCCAGGTGTGCATCATCCGGCGGTTCTGCGGTTCCGGGAACGAAGAACCGATGCGGATGCTGACGGTTTCGATGCCGTAGCGATCGAAGTAGAAACTGGCCATGTCTTCGCCGTAGGACTTGGACAGACCGTAGTAGCCATCAGGGCGGCGCGGGGAGCTGGCGTCGAGCTTTTCGTCCTGCTTGTAGAAGCCGATGACATGGTTGGAGCTGGCGAAGATCACCCGCTTCACACCATGCTTGCGGGCGGCCTCGTAGATATGAAACACGCCGCTGATGTTGGCGCCGAGGATTTCTTCGAACGGGCGCTCGACCGAGACACCGCCGAAATGCAGGATCGCGTCGACCCCATCGACCAGTTGATGCACGGCCTGTTTGTCGGCCAGATCGCAGAGTATGACTTCTTCGTGATCATCGACTGCCGGGGCGAGGGCGGCGATATCGGACAAACGCAGCACATTGGCGTAAGGACGCAGGCGTTCGCGCAGGACTTTGCCCAGGCCACCGGCAGCGCCGGTGAGCAGCAGGCGATTGAATGGAGCGCGCGGAGTAGAGGTAGACGTCATGGCAATCCCTGAACACATTGTTATTAGGTTTGTTGTAGGTTGTCGTATGACTGCGCTGAAGTATCGGTAGGGTTCCGGGAACTTGTCAACGCGACTTTTGGTGTAGATGACGGAAGGGCCGAATCATTTTTCTGAACCCCTCACACTCGCCTTGCAATGCAATCCCGTTGTGGGAGCGAGCCTGCTCGCGAAGGCGGTGTGTCAGAGTTCATTTCTGCCGAATCTGCCGTCGCCATCGCTGGCAAGCCAGCTCCCACAATAATCCGAGCCGGCTCCAACCTTTCTATTCGCCACAAGACCCTGTGGGAGCTGGCTTGCCAGCGATGGGGCCTGCTCGAGCAATAAAAATCGCTCCCGCTTACCTCATGCTTTCGCGAGCAGGCTCGCTCCCACAGGGCTAACCGCCAACCGTTAC
This sequence comes from Pseudomonas sp. R1-1, assembly GCF_051132135.1. Taxonomy (NCBI): domain Bacteria; kingdom Pseudomonadati; phylum Pseudomonadota; class Gammaproteobacteria; order Pseudomonadales; family Pseudomonadaceae; genus Pseudomonas; species Pseudomonas sp. R1-1. Next base: position 3,775,001 of record NZ_CP071663.1, on the reverse strand, counting down.
AACAACGAAATCGGATAGCTGATGAAAATCCGGTTCTCGTCAAATTCGTTGGTGCTGAAGTCGCGGCGGATGGTCGAGTTGCGCCATTTCACGTTGAGGCTTTTCAGCGGGCCGCTCTGCACGGTGTAGGCCAGTTCCGATTCGCGGCCCCATTCCTTGCCGTCATTGGTGCTGGCGGTGTGCACGTTGTCACCGCTGATGTAGCGGTTCATCAGGGTCAGACCGGGGATGCCGAGGGCGACGAAGTTGTAGTCATGACGCAGCTGCCAGGAGCGTTCCTTGGCGTTGTCATAACTGGCGTTGTAACTGTCGTTGGCCAGGGTCCCGCCGCTGGTGCCGTTGACCCGCATCCAGGCGTCGTCACCGGTGAGTTTCTGCAGGCCGACGTAGAAGGTGTTGCCGCCGTATTTGGCCGAGAGCATGGCAAACGCGGTCTTGTTGTCGAGGTCGCCGGCCTGAGCGCTGCCGTCTTCCTTGCCGGTGAAGAAACCGAGGTTGGCGCCCAGGGTCCAGTCGCCGAGCGGCTGGCTGTGGCTGAGGTTGAAATACTGTTGTTGGTAGATGTCGGTCAGCTCGGCGTACCACACGCCGACCATGGTGCGCTTGTCGTTGAATGTGTACTCGCCGCCGCCGAAGTTGAAGCGATCGGAAGTGAACGCGCCGCGGCCGTTCATCGACATGTCTTCCATGCTGGCATCGTTGCGCGGGCTGTTGCCGCGGAACTGGCCGCCGTAGACGGTCAGACCGTTGATCTCGGTGGAGGTGATCTGGCCGCCGCGGAAGGTTTGCGGCAGCGAACGACCATCGTCGGAACGCAGGATCGGCAGTACCGGCATCCATTCGCCGACTTTCAATTCAGTCTTGGATACTTTGGCTTTCAGCGCCACGCCGAGGCGGCCGAAGTTGTCCGCCGGGCGCCCGTCATCGTGGATCGGCAACAGTTGCGTGCCGCCGGTGCCTTTGCCGCCATCGAGCTTTTGCGAATACAGCCCGAGCACATCGAGACCGAAGCCGACGGTGCCCTGGGTGAAACCGGATTTGGCATCGAGGATGAAGCTCTGCGTCCACTCTTCAGCCTTGCCCTGCGGGTTGGCCGGGTTGACGAAGTTGCGGTTGAAGTAGGCATTGCGCAGGTTCAGCGTGGCTTTGCTGTCCTCGAGAAAGCCTTCGGCATCGGCGCTCATCGGCAGGGCGAGGGCCAGACTGCTGCAGCCAATCAGGCTCAGGGTCGAACGCGGTTTGAAATTGGAAACAGGTGAAGGGCGGACGGAATTGCGGGCGAGTGTGCTCACTGTGACGCTCCCAGATTCGCTTGTTGTTTTTATTATTTGTCATACGTCGTCGTACAACATCGATGCGGATATTTCCCATATTTTCGGGGATTGTCAACAGCAAGTTATACGATGACTTCTCTTGGTACGCATTGGCCCTTGTAGGAGTGAGCCTGCTCGCGATAGCGGTTTGTCAGTGAGGAAATCGATGACTGACACGCCGCCATCGCGAGCAGGCTCACTCCTACAGGGCTTTGTGTTGTCCATCGAAAGTGTTTTGCCGAGCGAATTGCGGCAAACTTGCCCCATCCTCCGCACAAGGCCCTTCGATGGATAAATACGCCCCGCGCCAATGGCAGCCGCACGAGAAACCCAGTCTGCCCGGTTCACCCTCGACGCCATTGCATTCCAACCGCAAGCGCCTGGCCTATGCGCTGGTCGGTGTGCTGGTGGCGGTGACCGGCGGTTTGGGTAATTCGCTGGTGGTGGCCAACCTGATTTATCTGCAAGGCTCGCTTGGCGCGACCACGGCGGAAATGGCCTGGTTGCCAGCCGCCTTCGTGATGACCAACGTGTCGATGAACTTGCTGTTGGTGAAGTTTCGTCAGCAGTTCGGCTTGCGTGCGTTCACTGAGGTGTTTCTGGTGCTGTATGCACTGGTGACCTTTGGGCATCTGTTCGTCAACGACCTGAATTCGGCGATAGCGGTGCGGGCGGCACACGGCATGGTCGGCGCGGCGCTGAGTTCGCTGGGCCTGTATTACATGGTTCAGGCGTTCCCGGCGAAGTGGCGGCTGAAGGCGCTGGTGCTCGGCCTCGGCACCTCGCAACTGGCGCTGCCACTGGCGCGGCTGTTCTCCGAAGACCTGTTGCAGATTGCCGAGTGGCGCGGTTTGTACCTGTTCGAATTGGGCATGGCGCTGCTGTCGCTGGGCTGTGTATTGCTGCTCAAGTTGCCGCCGGGCGACCGCTTCAAGACCTTCGAAAAACTCGACTTCCTGACCTTCGCCATTCTCGCCACGGGCGTCGGTCTGCTCTGTGCGGTGCTGTCGCTGGGGCGCATCGACTGGTGGCTGGAAGCCGACTGGATCGGCATCGCCCTGGCGGCGTCGATCGCGCTGATCATCATGGGCCTGGCCATCGAGCACAACCGCAGCAACCCGCTGCTGATGACGCGCTGGCTGGGCAGCGGAACGATGATCCGGCTGGCGCTGGCGGTGACCCTGATTCGCATGGTCACCTCGGAACAATCCACCGGCGCAGTCGGGTTCATGCAGAACCTCAACATGGGTTATGAGCAACTGCACAGTCTGTACGTGGTGATGCTGATCGGCAGTATTGCCGGGCTGGCGACCAGCGCATTGACCATCGACCCGAAGCACTTGCTCATGCCGCTGATCATTTCGCTGGCGCTGATGGCGACAGGCTCGGTGATGGACAGTTTTTCCAGCAACATCACGCGCCCGCAAAACATGTATTTCAGCCAGTTCCTGCTGGCATTCGGCAGTACGTTCTTTCTCGGCCCGACCATGGTCTTCGGCACGCGCAACGTGTTGACCAACCCGCGCAATCTGGTGAGTTTTTCCGTGCTGTTCGGGATCTGCAACAACCTTGGCGGGCTTCTCGGCGCGGCGTTGCTGGGGACCTTTCAGATCGTGCGCGAGAAGTACCATTCCAGCCACATTGTTGAGCAACTGGTGATGTCCGATCCGCTGGTGGCGGCGCGCGTGCAGAGCGGCGGTGCGGCCTACGGCGGGTTTTTCGCCGACCCCGGCCTGCGCAATCTGGTCGGCATCCGCAGCCTCGCCAATGCGGCAACACGCGAAGCGAACGTGCTGGCCTATAACGATGTCTTCATGCTGATCGCGGTCATTGCGGTATTGACCATGATCTGGCTTTCGATTCGCGCGTTGTGGCTGATGAGCACCACCAAAGCCATCGAACCGACGCCTTCCGTACCAACAAGCGGTGCCACTTCTTCATGACCGAACCGACCACCACAACTACCAACGCCATTGCCGCCACGCCTGAAGGGCAGACGCCGCCGTCATCGCCAAACACCGCGCCGCGCTCGCTGCGCGTACGCATCATTTCGTCACTGGGCTTTGCCGCGATTGCCATCGTCGGCGTGCTGATCGTGCTGTACGCCTGGCAATTGCCGCCGTTCAGCAGCGCCGTCGAAACTACCGAGAACGCCTTGATTCGCGGGCAGGTGACGATCATCGGGCCACAGCTCAGCGGCTATGTGTTTGAAGTGCCGGTGCAGGATTTTCAATACGTGAAGGCCGGCGACCTGCTGGTGCGTCTGGATGACCGGATCTACCAGCAGCGCCTCGATCAGGCGCTGGCGCAACTGGCGGTGCAGCGCGCGGCACTGGCCAACGTGGTGCAGCAACGCAACAGCGCCGAGGCGACGATCAAGCTGCGCCAGGCGGTGCTCGCCGACAGTGAAGCGCAACTGCGCAAAAGCGAGGCGGATCTGCGTCGCAACAAGGATCTGGTCAGCGACGGCTCGGTGTCCAAACGCGAGTTCGACGTGACCCTCGCCGCCAATGCGCAAAGCACCGCCGCCGTGGCGCAAGCCAAAGCGAATCTGGAAATTGCCCGCCAGGACCTGCAAACCGTGATCGTCAATCGCGGCTCACTGGAGGCCGCCGTTGCCAGCGCGGAAGCAGCAGTGCAACTGGCGCGGATCGACCTGTCGAACACGCGCATCGTCGCCCCGCGCGACGGCCAGCTCGGGCAGATCGGCGTGCGCCTCGGCGCTTACGTCAACTCCGGGGCACAGTTGATGGCGCTGGTGCCGGAGCAGAAATGGGTGATCGCCAACATGAAGGAAACCCAGATGGACAACGTTCGCGTCGGGCAACCGGTGCGCTTCACTGTCGATGCGTTGAACCACCGTAAATTCACCGGGCATGTGCAGCATATTTCGCCGGGCACCGGTTCCGAATTCGCCTTGCTGCAGGCCGACAACGCCACCGGCAACTTCGTCAAGATCGCCCAGCGCGTGCCGGTGCGGATCACCATCGATCCGGATCAGCAGGAAGAGGAGCGGTTGCGGCCGGGGATGTCGGTGGTGGTCAGCATTGATACCGCGGCGGGCGACACCCAACCGCACTGACCCTGTGGGAGCCAGCCTGCTGGCGATTGCGGTCTGACATTCATCTGGTTGGTGTCTGACCCACCGCTATCGCCAGCAGGGCTGGCTCCCACAGGGATGGTGTCGGGCTCGGGTTTTCCATCCGTTGCACGCGAATGCTAGTCTTGGCCAACGCTGTCGTCAGGGAGCCCACATGGGCAATCACAAGATCGAGATTCGCCGCAGCAACGTCGAGAAAATCCTGCTGGCGGCGGAAAAAGTCTTCGCCGAAAAAGGCTTCGGCAGCACCGCCATGGCTGACATCGCCGCCGAGGTGCAACTGCCGCGTTCCAATCTGCATTACTACTTTTCGACCAAAAGCGAGCTGTACAGCGCGGTGCTGTTCGACCTGCTCGAAGTGTGGAAGCAGGACGCGCTGTGCTTCGAAATGTTCGATGATCCGCGCGTTGTGCTCAGCAGTTACATCCGCGCCAAGATGAACCACTCGCGCAGCCGCCCGTACGGCTCGAAAGTCTGGGCCAACGAAATCATCCATGGCGCGCCGACGCTGGGCGAGGCGCTGGATGCCAGCCTGTATGACTGGGCGAAAATGAAGGAAGCGAAGATTCGCCAGTGGGTCGAAGACAAGCGGATTCTGCCGGTGGAACCGTCGAGCCTGCTGTACATGATCTGGGCCTCGACCCAGCACTATGCCGACTTCGATCATCAGGTGAATATCCTGAACGAGCATCAGCCGCTGTCGGACATGCAGTTCGAGCGGGCGGTGCAGACGGTGACGAGTGTGATCTTGCGCGGGATCGGGCTGGAGCCTTGAGGCCTTCGGTGAAGCCACCGACGTCATCGCTAGCAGGCTAGCTCCCACAGGGGATCGTATTTCAACTGTGGGAGCTAGCCCTGCTAGCGATTGCGGTGGTTGCGTGATCGTTCCCACGCAGAGCGTGGGAACGATCGGTAACAGGTCGGCGCAATTTTGCAGCTTCCCCCAATCAGTCCCCTCTCCCTCTGGGAGAGGGCTAGGGTGAGGGGCTTTGAGGATCAGCCCCGATTCAGACAGCCACACAATAGGGATTCCTCGGATCATGATTCCAGTCGAGAAAGGGCTTGCCCGTTTCCATCGGCACCATCTCGATGCAGTCCGTCACCGGGCAGGTGATCTGGCACAGGTTGCAGCCGACACATTCGTCGTCGATCACCTCATATTTATGCGTGCCGTCCGCCTGCTTCAAGCTGCCGATCGCCTGGTGTGAGGTGTCTTCGCAAGCGATATGACACCGCCCGCAACCGATGCACGCCTCCTGATCAATCTTCGCAATCACCTGGTAGTTGATATCGAGGTATTTCCAGTCGGTGGTATTGCCCACCGCGCGCCCGGAAAACTCACTGATGTTGGCGTAACCCTGACTGTCCATCCAGCGCGACAAGCCGTCCTTCATCTCCTCGACAATGCGGAAACCGTGAAGCATCGCCGCCGTGCACACCTGCACCGCGCCACTGCCCAGCGCCATGAATTCTGCGGCATCGCGCCAGCTGCCGATGCCGCCAATGCCGCAGATCGGCAAGCCTTGAGTCTGCGGATCGCGGGCGATTTCGGCGACCATGTTCAGTGCAATGGGTTTGACCGCCGAGCCGCAATAGCCGCCGTGGGTGCTTTTGCTGCCAACCGTGGGCAGGGCGACCATGTGTTCGAGGTCGACGCTGGTGATCGAGTTGATCGTGTTGATCAACGACACCGCATCGGCGCCACCGCGATGTGCGGCGCGGGCGGCGACGCGGATATCGGTGATGTTCGGCGTCAGTTTGACGATCACTGGCAGCGAGCAATAGGTTTTACACCAGCGCGTCACTTGCTCGACGTACTCCGGCACCTGACCGACCGCCGCGCCCATGCCACGCTCGGGCATGCCATGCGGACAGCCGAAGTTCAGCTCGATGCCGTCAGCGCCGGTGGCCTCGACCAGCGGCAAGATGTGTTTCCATGATTCCTCCACGCACGGCACCATCAGCGAGACGATCAGCGCACGGTCGGGCCAGTCCTTTTTCACCTGGGTGATTTCGCGCAGGTTGATCTCCAGCGAGCGGTCGGTGATCAGCTCGATGTTGTTGATACCCAGCACTTCCCGGTTATTGCCGTAATGCGCGGAATAACGTGAGGAGACGTTGACCGCCGCCGGGTCTTCACCAAGGGTTTTCCAGACCACGCCACCCCAGCCGGCTTCGAAGGCGCGGACCACGTTGTAAGCCTTGTCGGTGGGCGGCGCGGAGGCCAGCCAGAACGGATTGGGGGCTTTGATGCCGGCGAAGACTATCGAGAGATCGGCCATTTACGCAGCCTCCACGTTGAGCATCAGTTGCGCGTTGATTGCCTCGGCGGCAAGTTTGCCGTGTTGTACGGCTTGCACGGTGAGGTCCTGATCGAGGCTGGTGCAGTCACCGCCGGCATACACACCGGGGATGCTGGTGCGCAGGTTTTCATCCACTTGAATACGCTCGCCCTGGCGTTTGAGCTCGCGCGCCAGCGGGTCGGCGAGGGCGCTGGTGTCGAAGCTCTGACCGATGGCTTTGAAGATCGCGTCAGCGGCCAGCTCGAAGGTTTCGCCGGTGCTTTGCAGGCGTCCGTCGACCAGGTCGGTGCGGGCGAAACGCATGCCGCGCACATGGCCCTGAGCGTCGAGCAGCACTTCTTCTGGTTGCGCCCAGGTCAGCAAACGCACCTGATTGGCCTTGGCGATGTCCTGTTCGTGCAGGGTCGCGCCCATGTCTGCGGCGCCACGCCGATACACCAGATTCACATCCCGCGCACCGAGGCGGGCCATTTGCACGGCCATGTCGATTGCCGTGTTGCCGGCACCGAGGACGATGCAGCGCTCGGCCAGCGGCAGTTGCGTGAGGTCATCGGTTTGGCGCAGTTCGCGAATGTAATCGGTGGCGGCGAGCAGGCCGGGCGCGTCTTCGTGGGCCAGACCGAGTTGCTTGCTGGCGTTGAGGCCGAGGCCGAGGAACACCGCGTCGAATTGTTGATGCAGTTCGCTGAGGGTCAGGTTGTCGCCGAGTTTCTGCCCGTGGCGGATTTCGATGCCGCCGATCTGCAGGAGGAAATCCAGTTCCTTCTGCGCGTAATCGTCGACCAGTTTGTATTTGGCGATGCCGTATTCGTTGAGGCCGCCAGCCTTGTCCCGCGCCTCAAAAATCACCACGTCATGCCCGTGCATGGCACTGCGATGCGCACAGGACAAACCGGCCGGCCCGGCACCGACCACGGCGATGCGTTTGCCGCTGGCGGCGGCGCGCTGGAACGGGTGCTCGGTGAAGTGTGCGTTGTCGACGGCGTAGCGTTGCAGCAGGCCGATCAGCACTGGCGCGCATTCCTGGGCGTTGTTGCGCACGCAGGCTTGCTGGCAAAGAATCTCGGTCGGACAGACCCGCGCGCAACTGCCGCCAAGAATGTTCGCCGAAAGGATTTTCTGCGCCGCGCCGGGCACGTTGTCCTGATGGATATTGCGGATGAACGAGGGAATATCGATCTCGCTCGGGCACGCATTGACGCACGGCGCGTCGTAGCAATAAAGGCAGCGCGAAGCTTCCAGATGCGCCTGCCGGGCATTGAGCGGCGGCGCCAGATCGGTGAAATGCCCGGCGAGGGCGGCCGCGCTTTCGTGCGGGTGGGGGAGGTGGTTCAGGGAGTCGATCACGGTGGTGTGCCTCACGGTTATTTGAGGTTCTCTGCCTCTGTCGGGCAGTGGGTTTCATGTCGTCTGGACTGGCCTCATCGCCAGCAGGCTGGCTCCCACATTGGAGCGCATTCATCCTGAGCACCTGTGTTGGAATGCATTCCTGTGGGAGCTAGCCCTGCTAGCGATGAGGCCGAAGGCCTCGCTTCAGCGCTTGACCGCAGTCGGGCGCTGTTGCTCAGCCCGCTTGCTCAACAAATCAAACACCGCCGGATACGCCGGCCGTTCGATATAGCGCCCGGCGCCGCGTTCGGCGCGCAGGTCGCCGTCGGCCCAGACCAGCCGGCCCTGGCTGACGGTATGGCTGGGCACGCCGCGCACGGTCTTGCCTTCGAAGATGTTGAAGTCCACCTGCTGATGGTGGGTCTTGGCGGAAATCGTCCGCGTACCGTGCGGGTCCCAAAGCACCAGATCGGCATCGGCGCCGACACGGATTGCGCCTTTGCGCGGGTAGAGGTTGAAGATCTTCGCGGTGTTGGTGGAGGTGAGGGCGACGAAATCCTGCATCGACAAGCGCCCACTGTTCACGCCTTCCTCCCAGAGCACCGCCATGCGGTCTTCGATGCCAGCCGTGCCGTTGGGAATCTTGCTGAAGTCATCGCGCCCGGCAGCTTTTTGCTCAGCGCAGAAACAGCAGTGATCGGTGGCGGTGGTGTGCAGGTTGCCGGCCTGCAAGCCATGCCACAGCGCCTCTTGATGCCCGCGCGGGCGGAACGGCGGACTCATCACGTAGCCGGCAGCGGTCTGCCAGTCGGGGTGTTGGTAAACGCTGTCATCGAGCAGCAGATGTCCGGCCAGCACTTCACCGTAAACCGGTTGGCCCTTGCTGCGCGCATAGGTGATTTCGTCGAGGGCTTCCTTGGTCGAGACGTGCACCAGGTACAGCGGCGTACCGAGGGTTTCTGCGATACGAATCGCCCGGCTCGCCGCTTCGCCTTCGACTTGCGACGGCCGCGACAACGGATGCGCTTCCGGCCCGGTGATGCCCTGGGCCATCAACTTGCGTTGCAGGTGATAGACCAGTTCGCCGTTTTCCGCATGCACGGTCGGCACCGCGCCGAGTTCCAGGCAGCGCTCGAAACTCGCCACCAGTGTGTCGTCGGCGGCCATGATTGCGTTCTTGTAGGCCATGAAATGCTTGAAGCTGTTGATCCCGTGGTGGCTGACCAGCTCGGCCATTTCTTCGCGGACCTGCTCGCTCCACCAGGTGATCGCCACATGAAAGCCGTAGTCGGAGGCGGACTTCTGCGCCCAGCCGCGCCACTGATGAAACGCCTCCATCAATGACTGCTGCGGGTTGGGAATCACGAAGTCGATGATCGACGTGGTGCCGCCGGCCAGACCCGCCGCCGTGCCGCTGTAGAAGTCTTCACTGGCCACGGTGCCCATGAACGGTAGTTGCATGTGCGTGTGCGGATCGATGCCGCCGGGCATCAGGTATTGGCCGCTGCCGTCGAGCACTTCAGCGCCGGCCGGAATATCCAGGTTGGCACCGATGGCTTTGATCACGCCGTCAGCGCAATAGACGTCGGCGCGATAACTTTCATCATGGGTAACAACGGTGGCGCCACGGATCAACAGAGACATTCCGAGTTCCTCGCAGGCATGACCGACTGGTGTCGGCTCTAGATGTTTTATAGGTCTTCAGCACAGCAGGGTTTGTTCCTGTCACGGCTGTCAGGAATAGAAACTAGTCGCGATTTTATAATTGAGCAAGATTATTTTTTATAAGCTTAGAGTTGTTTTAAGTTACTGAAAACTAACGATAAAAAACGTAATTCACCAAAATGGTGAGGCCGTTCACCATTTTGACGCACTTGACAGGATGGAAATATGAGCAAGATTTCCTATGTGAAATCAGCCGCTTGAAGTTGAGCTGCAGCGCTTCGCTCACAAGGAAAAAAAGTGCAGTGCACCAGATTGAGTCCTGACAGTTCGAGCAACTTGCCAAGCGTTTAGCCTGAGCGTTCAGACAAGTTTCCGCGGGCCGTCTGGATAAATAATTAAAACTGATGAATATCAGAAAGTTGCAAAGCGTTTAAAGCTCGGCCCTGTCGCCAAGCGGGATACCCGGCACGTTTATTGATGCCGCCGCTGACACCGTGGCCGGTGCACGAAAGTTGTCAGTTCCTCCGGCCATCGACCGGCTCGCACCTGCGTGTGCCAGCCGCCTGATGAGCAAAAATAATCAGAAGAACAGTGGAGCGGCCATGCAACAGATCAGATCGCAAGTGAGCGAGCGCGACGGCTTGTTCGAGCTCGAAGCCGGCAGCGACGTCCTCGACAGTCCCCGTTATAACCACGACATGGCACCGACCAAGGTGCACGAACGCAGCTGGAACAAATGGCACATCACCGCGCTGTGGGTCGGCATGTCGATCTGCGTGCCGACCTATACGCTGGGCGGCGTGCTCACTGCCTATTTCGGGCTGACCGTGGGTGAAGCGCTGCTGGCGATTCTGTTCGCCAACATCATCGTGCTGATTCCGTTGACGCTGAACGCCTTCCCCGGCACCAAGTACGGCATCCCGTTTCCGGTGTTGCTGCGCTCGTCGTTCGGCATTCTCGGCTCCAACGTGCCGTGCCTGATTCGCGCGCTGGTCGCGTGTGGCTGGTTCGGCATTCAGACCATGTTCGGTGGCCTGGCGATTCACCTGTTTCTCGGCTCGGTGTTCGAGGGCTGGAAATCCCTCGGCGGCACCGGCGAAGTGATCGGCTTCATGGTGTTCTGGGCGCTGAACCTGTGGGTGGTGATTCGCGGCGCCGAGTCGATCAAATGGCTGGAAACCCTGTCTGCGCCGCTGCTGGTGGCGGTCGGCATCGGTCTGTTGGTGTGGGCGATGCCCAATGTGTCGATGAGCGAGCTGATGGCGATCCCGGCCAAGCGTCCGGAAGGCGCCAGCGTGGTCGGTTACTTCGCCGCCGGGCTGACGGCGATGGTCGGTTTCTGGGCCACGCTGTCGCTGAACATTCCTGATTTCAGTCGCTACGCCAAGAGTCAGAAAGACCAGATCCTTGGGCAGATCATCGGCCTGCCATTGACCATGTTTCTGTTCGCCGCGCTCGGCGTGGTGATGACCGCTGCGTCGGTGAAACTGGTCGGCGTGACTGTGTCGGACCCGGTCACCCTGATCGGTCACATCCAGAGCCCGGTATGGGTGGCGGTGGCGATGGCGCTGATCATCATCGCCACGCTGTCGACCAACACCGCGGCCAATATCGTCTCGCCCACCAACGATTTTCAGAACATCGCGCCCAAGGTGATCAACCGCACCAAAGCGGTGTTGCTGACCGGGCTGGTGGGGCTTGCGCTGATGGCCCATGAGCTGCTGAAAAAACTCGGTCTGATCGTGTCCGATGTCAGCCTGGAAAGCGTGTATTCCAACTGGCTGCTGGGCTATTCGAGCCTGCTCGGGCCGATCGCCGGGATCATGGTGGTGGACTATTTCCTGATCAAGAAACAGCAACTGGACCTTGCCGGCCTGTATCGCGACGATGTCTATCCGGCCTGGAATGGCGCCGGTTTCATCGCCTTCGGCGTGCCGGTGCTGCTGACTTTGCTGTCGCTGGGCAGCGATGTGTTCAGCTGGTTCTACAGCTACGGCTGGTTCACCGGCTCGGCGCTGGGCGGTTTGATTTATTACGGGTTGTGCGTGTTGCGCGCGCAGCCTTCGGTCGTTAAATCAGCGGTGTAAGTGAGGGCCCCATCGCTGGCAAGCCAGCTCCCACAAGGATTGAGTCGTACACAGATTGTGTGTTCAACCACAAAACCTGTGGGAGCTGGCTTGCCAGCGATGGCGGCCTGAAAGACACCAAAGAAATAGATCGTTCCCACGCTCTGCGTGGGAATGCAGCCCGGGACGCTCTGCGTTCCTATCGGTATCAACACTGAGGAGATCCCCATGAACGCAGCCGTCGACGTTCTGCAATCGACCCATCAGCACATCAACCGCGATCGCCTGTGGGCCTCGCTCATGGAGCTGGCCAGACTCGGCGCCACGGTCAAGGGCGGCGTCTGTCGGCTGGCCCTGACCGACCTCGATCGCCAGGCCCGCGACCTGTTCGTGCAATGGTGCAAGGAGGCCGGATGCAGCGTCACGGTGGATGCTGTTGGCAACATTTTCGCTCGCCGTCCGGGCCGTAATCCCGAGCTGCCACCGGTAATGACCGGCAGCCACATCGACACGCAACCCACCGGCGGCAAGTTCGACGGCTGCTTTGGCGTGCTCGCAGGCGTCGAAGTCCTGCGCACCTTGAACGACCTCAAAGTGGAGACCGAAGCGCCGCTGGAAGTGGTGGTCTGGACCAACGAAGAAGGCTCGCGCTTTGCCCCGTGCATGATGGGCTCGGGGGTGTTCGCGGAAAAATTCACCCTCGCCGAAACCCTGGCCAAAGTCGACGCCGACGGTGTCACGGTCGGTGAAGCGCTCAACGCCATCGGCTACGCCGGTTCGCGCAAAGTCAGCGGACACCCGGTCGGCGCGTATTTCGAAGCGCACATCGAGCAAGGCCCGATTCTCGAGGACGAAAAGAAAACCATCGGCGTGGTCCTCGGCGCGCTCGGGCAGAAATGGTTCGACCTCAAACTGCGCGGCGTCGAGGCGCACGCCGGCCCGACACCCATGCACCTGCGCAAAGACGCCCTGGTCGGCGCCGCAGTGATCGTCGGCGCCGTCAACCGCGCCGCCCTCGGCCACCAGCCGCACGCCTGTGGCACGGTCGGTTGCCTGCAAGCCTATCCCGGCTCACGCAACGTGATTCCCGGCGAAGTGCGCATGACCCTGGATTTCCGTCATCTCGAGCCGGCGCGCCTGGATTCGATGATCGCTGAGGTAAAACAAATCATCGAATCCACCTGCCAGGCCCACGGCCTCACTTATGAGCTCACACCAACCGCGGACTTCCCGCCGCTGTACTTCGAAAAGGGCTGCGTCGAAGCGGTACGTGGCGCGGCACAAGGGCTGGGCCTGTCACACATGGACATTGTCAGCGGCGCCGGCCACGACGCGATTTTCCTCGCCGAACTCGGCCCGGCCGGGATGATCTTCGTCCCGTGCGAAGGCGGCATCAGCCACAACGAAATCGAAAACGCCGCCCCGGATGATCTGGCGGCCGGATGTGCGGTGCTGCTGCGGGCAATGCTGGCGGCTTCGGCGATGGTTGCCGCCGGACAGCGCGCGGCCTGACAAGATTCGATGGCACACACTAACCCCTGTAGGAGTGAGCCTGCTCGCGATAGCGGTGTGTCAGCCACAGATGATCTGGCTGACCTGACGCCATCGCCAGCAGGCTGGCTCCCACAGGGATCTTTGGCGTGCCTGAGCCAGGTGGCCCCCCACAAATCCTGTAGGAGTGAGCCTGCTCGCGATAGCGGTGTGTCAGCCACAGATGATCTGGCTGACCTGACGCCATCGCCAGCAGGCTGGCTCCCACAGGGATCTTTGGCGTGCCTGAGCCAGGTGGCCCCCCACAAATCCTGTAGGAGTGAGCCTGCTCGCGATAGCGGTGTGTCAGCCACAGATGATCTGGCTGACCTGACGCCATCGCCAGCAGGCTGGCTCACCACAGGGATCTTTGGCGTGCCTGAGCCAGGTGGCCCCCACAAATCCTGTAGGAGTGAGCCTGCTCGCGATAGCGGAGTGTCAGCCACAGATGATTTGGCTGATCTGACGCCATCGCCAGCAGGCTGGCTCCCACAGGGATCTTTGGCGTGCCTGAGTCAGGTGGCCCCCCACAAATCCTGTAGGAGTGAGCCTGCTCGCGATAGCGGTGTGTCAGCCACAGATGATCTGGCTGACCTGACGCCATCGCCAGCAGGCTGGCTCACCACAGGGATCTTTGGCGTGCCTGAGCCAGGTGGCCCCCCACAAATCCTGTAGGAGTGAGCCTGCTCGCGATAGCGGTGTGTCAGCCACAGATGATTTGGCTGACCTGACGCCATCGCCAGCAGGCTGGCTCCCACAGGGATCTTTGGCGTGCCTGAGCCAGGTGGCCCCCCACAAATCCTGTAGGAGTGAGCCTGCTCGCGATAGCGGTGTGTCAGCCACAGATGATCTGGCTGACCTGACGCCATCGCCAGCAGGCTGGCTCCCACAGGGATCTTTGGCGTGCCTGAGCCAGGTGGCCCCCCACAAATCCTGTAGGAGTGAGCCTGCTCGCGATAGCGGAGTGTCAGCCACAGATGATTTGGCTGACCTGACGCCATCGCCAGCAGGCTGGCTCCCACAGGGATCTTTGGCGTGCCTGAGTAGGTGGCCCACCACAAATCCTGTAGGAGTGAGCCTGCTCGCGATAGCGGAGTGTCAGCCACAGATGATTTGGCTGATCTGACGCCATCGCCAGCAGGCTGGCTCCCACAGGGATCTTTGGCGTGCCTGAGCCAGGTGGCCCCCCACAAATCCTGTGGGAGCGAGCCTGCTCGCGATGAGGCCAGTCAGTTCAGCGCGAACTCTCAACCGCAGCCATCAAGGCGCACCAAACATCATCGTCCAGTACACCCCTTCAGCGCTGCGTGCTTCGCTGGCGAAGCCGGCGCCGACCTGGGTGAACATCGGGTTCATCAGGTTGGCGCAATGCCCGGGGCTGGCCAGCCAGCCGGCCATGGCCTTGCCCGGTGAACTCTGGCCGGCGGCGATGTTTTCGCCGATTTGCCGGCCGCGATAACCGGCGGCGCGGGCACGGTCGGCGGGTTGGTCGCCGTCTGGGTCGCGGTGGGCGAAATAGTTGCCGTAGGCCATGGCTTTGCTGTGGCCCTGCGCGGCGGCGCCCAATGCCGCGTTCCAGCTCAGGGGCCGTGCGGCGGCGAAGCGCTGGCGGCCACACATCCGTGGACGGGCGCGGGCGGCGTTGACTTCAGCAAGCAAGGCCTTGCCGACGCTGCGGTTGTCACCGACGCGGCTGTCGAGCACCGGTCGCGCCAGCACCACTTGCCATTGATTGCGCGAGCGGCTGACGCCGATGTCGGCATATGTCGCATCGAGCAGCGCGGCGCAGTGCTCGTCGAGCAACTGGTCGAAAGCTTCTTCGGCGTCCTCGGCACCAACCACGCGAATACTGCGCACCGCCGTGGCGGCGTAGCCCGAGGATTTCAGCGCCTCGCGCATGCCGCCGGCGTAGCCATAGCCGATCGGCAGGGCCAGGTTCGCGTTCAGTCGCAACGGTGCCAGACGTTGCGCCGGGCGCCGCTCGCAGCGTTGCGGATGGGCACGATAGTCATTGATCGCGGCCACCAGTTGCCGTTCCGCGCCGGCCTGGGCGGATTGGACAAACAGCGGAGAAAGGATCAGCAGGCACAGCGAAACGAAGCGAGACGAACGAACGGCGTGGCGCATGGGGCGGGCGGCTCTGAAGGGGGGACGGCGCAAAAAGTCGAGTGAACCGCGGAATGCGGCGCGGGTAGGACTGGTGATTCGGACTTGGTTCAAGCGATGGGTGGCGGTTTTGGAGCGGGGCGATAAAGGGCGTGATCAGACAAGATGCGATGTTGCGCTGGATGACGCCATCGCGAGCAGGCTCACTCCTACATTTGAAATGCATTCCCCTGTAGGAGTGAGCCTGCTCGCGAAGGGGCCTTTGAGAACGACTCGACGATCACTGATTCAACACTTCCTGCATCCACTGCAAATACTCGTCCCGCGCGGAAATCGAGTTATGCCCCGACTCCGGCACCACCCGAAGCACCGCCACGCCGGCAGGAAAATTATCCAGCAGACGCTGAGTGCTGGCGCGCGGAATCACCTCATCGTCACTGGCCGCGAGCAGCAACGTCGGCACGCGGATATGTGCGGCATATTTGCCCGACTCGAAGCGATCCTTCAGCAACCACTTCACCGGCACCCACGGGTACTGGCGCACGGCGATTTCTTCGAGGCTGTTGTAAGGCGTCACCAGAATCAGCTGCTGCACCGGCCGCTGGCTGGCCAGGCGCACGGCGACACCCGAGCCGAGACTGCGTCCGACCACGACGATCTGCGGATGATTGGCGTAAACCTGATCGAACAGCGCCAGCGCATCCTCAGCAATCGCCGCTTCTGACGGCGAGCCGTCGCTGTCACCGAAGCCACGGTAATTGAGCAGGTACAACGCATAGTCAGGAAAAGCCTCGGCAAACTCCGGCAGACTGCGCGAGACGTCCTCGGCATTGCCGCCAAAATACAGCAGCGCTCGCGGGCCGTTATGGGCGCGGGTGAGCACCGAAACCTTTGCGTCGGGCATCGACAAGGTCATCCGCGAGTCAGCGCTGGCGACGGCATTGGGCTGCGGGAAGTAGATCAGCGAGCGCTGAAACACGAACAGCGCCGCGCACAACACCAGGTACACAGCGACGAGCAATGCGACGAGTGACATCAAGATTCGGGACATTCGGCTATTTTTAACCGTAAGTGAAGGTAGGCCGTCGCAGTGTAGTCGAGCACGGCACCTGGCCGCTCGCCACACAACCGGCAACAGATCCATGCAGCAGGGGAGCCAGCATGAGCCACACTGAGGGGTATTCCCGCCGCCGCCTGCTCACGCTGGCGGCCGGAGTTTCGGCGGTCTTCAGCCTTGATCGGGCCTTGGCCAGCCGCACGACATCCGCGACGACCGGAGGCCAGACCATGCAGACCCGCGCCATCCCATCCAGCTCCGAGGCGCTGCCGATTGTCGGCCTGGGCACCTATCGCGGTTTCGACGTGGGCCCCGGCGATGCGGTTTACCGGCAGTTGCCGGCGGTGCTCGATGAACTGTTCGGCAAGGGCGGCACGTTGATCGACAGCTCACCGATGTATGGCCGCGCCGAACAGACCACCGGTGAACTGCTGTCGATCCACCAGCCACGTTCGCCAGCGTTTCTCGCCACCAAAGTGTGGACGCGAGGGCGTGAGGAAGGCATCGCGCAGATGGAGCAGTCGTTCAGCCTGCTGCAAACCAAACGCATCGACCTGATGCAGATCCACAACCTGCTCGACTGGCAGACCCACCTGCCGACCTTGCGTGAATGGAAGGAGCAGGGGCGCATCCGCTACATCGGCATCACCCATTACACGCCGTCGGCCTACGATGAAGTTGAAGCGGTGCTGAAGACCGAATCTCTGGATTTTCTACAAATCAACTACGCCCTCGACGATCGCGGCGTCGAGAAACGCATCCTGCCGCTGTGCCGCGAACGTGGCGTTGCGGTGATCTGCAATCGGCCCTTCGGTGGTGGTGGCTTGCTTACGCGGCTCAAAGGCAAGCCGCTGCCGGGCTGGGTTTCCGATGTGCAGGTCAATAGCTGGCCGCAACTGGCGCTGAAGTTTCTGCTCTCACACTCAGCGGTAACCTGTGTGATCCCGGGAACCAGTAACCCGCGCTACATGGCGGACAACGTCAAGGCTGGATTCGGGCCGATGTTGACCGATGCGCAGCGGCATCAGTTGATGGCGTTAATTGATTAGCGCAGCTTTTGCGCAGACCTGGTGGCCCCAAGCCCTCACCCCAGCCCTCTCCCGGAGGGAGAGGGGGCCGACCGAGGTGTCAAACGTCTTGCATCGACGTGAAAAACCGAATCGATCATTGATTCACCGCAGGACATTCAAGTCTGCGCAACCCTCGAACATCCCCCAATCAGTTCCCTCTCCCTTCGGGAGAGGGCTAGGGTGAGGGGCTTTTGAAGGCCTCAGATCATTTCCGGCAACGACGACAACAGCTTGTCCAGCGTAATCGGATACTCCCGCACCCGCGCGCCGGTGGCGTTGTAGATCGCATTGGCCACCGCCGCACTCACCCCGCAAATCCCCAGTTCCGCCACGCCTTTGGCCTTCATCGGCGAGGAAATCGGGTCGGCCTCGTCGAGGAAGATCACCTCTTGATGAGGAATGTCGGCATGCACCGGCACTTCATAGCCGGCCAGATCGTGATTGACGAAAAAGCCCAGGCGGGTGTCCACCGACAGTTCTTCCAACAACGCCGCGCCGACGCCCATGGTCATCGCACCGATCACCTGACTGCGCGCGGCGGTAGGGTTGAGAATCCGCCCGGCCGCGCACACCGCGAGCATGCGCCTCACGCGGACTTCGCCGGTGGCGGCATCCACGGCAACTTCGGCGAAGTGCGCGCCGAAGGTCGACTGCTGATATTTCTCGGCCAGATCGCCGAACTCAATGCTGTCCTCAGCAACCAGCGCGCCGCCTTCGGCGGCATTGCGCAATGGCAGGGTTTTACCGCCAGCGCGTACCTGGCCGTCGACGAATTCGGCCTGGTCTGCCTCCATGCCGAGTTTGCCGGCCACCGCTTCGCGCAGTTTCACGCACGCGGCATATACGCCGGCGGTCGAGCAATTACCGCCGAACTGGCCACCGGAGCCGGACGATACCGGGAAGTTCGAATCGCCCAGACGCACGGTCACATCGTTGAGGCCGACGCCGAGCATTTCCGCAGCAGTCTGCGCGATGATCGTGTAACTGCCGGTGCCAATGTCGGTCATGTCGGTTTCCACCGTGACCTTGCCGTCGCGCTCCAGCCGCACTCGCGCGCCGGACTTGACCAGCAGGTTGTTGCGAAACGCCGCCGCCACGCCCATGCCGATCAGCCAGCGGCCTTCGCGACGCGTGCCGGGCCTGGCTTGACGCTGATCCCAGCCGAACTTCTGTGCGCCAAGCTCCAGGCACTTGACCAGTTGACGCTGGGAAAACGGCCGCTCGGTTTTGACCGGGTCGACCTGGGTGTCGTTGGCAATGCGGAACTGGATGGGGTCCATGTTCAACCGCTCGGCCATTTCGTCCATGGCGATTTCCAGCACCATCAAGCCTGGCGCTTCACCCGGTGCGCGCATGGAATTGCCTTCGGGCAGATCCAGCGGCGCGAGGCGCATGCTGACTCGGCGGTTGGCTGCGGCATAGAGCAACTGACTCGGCTGCGCGGCGAGTTCGACCTTGCCGTCGGCGAGGTTGCCGGACCAGCCTTCGTGGGCAATGGCGGTGAGCTTGCCATCCGCCGTCGCGCCCATGCGAATGCGCTGGATGGTCGCCGGGCGATGGGTGGTGTTGTTGGCCATTTGCGGGCGGGCGAGGGCGACCTTCACTGGCCGCCCGGCCATGCGTGCGCCGAGGGCGGCGAGGATCGCGTCGGCGCGTACGAACAACTTGCCGCCGAATCCGCCGCCGACGTAAGGCGAAACCACGCGCACGTTTTCTTCTGGCAGGCCGAGGGTCTTGGCCACGTCGCCGACCGTCCAGGCGACCATCTGGTTGGAGGTCCACAAGGTCAGGTGATCACCGTTCCACGCCGCCAGGGTCGAGTGCGGTTCCATCATCGCGTGGGTTTGATCGGGCGTGGTGTAGGTGCGGTCGAACTGCACCGGGGCGGCGGCGAAGGCCTTGTCGAAATCACCGTGATCGACATCGGGCAATTCGTCTTTCGGCTCGACGCCCAGGTCGCGGACGCTGGCCAGGTCGAACTTGCCGTCGCTGGTTTCGTAGTCGACCTTGACCAATTGCGCCGCCGCGCGGGCCTGCTCGAAGGTCTCGGCCACCACCAGCGCGACTGCCTGCTGATAATGCTGCACTTCGGGATGGGCGAGCAGGTGCGCGGCGTTGTATTGGCCTTTGTCGAGCTTGCCGGCATTGGCGCCGGTGACGATCGCCAGCACACCGGGCGCGGCTTTTGCCTGGTCGAGGTGAATGGCTTTGATCCGGCCCTTGGCAATGCCGGCATCGACCATGAAACCGTAGGCCTGATTGGCCACCGCTTCGTGTTGCTCGTAGGCGTAGGTCGCCTGACCGCTGGTTTTCAGCGGGCCTTCGATACGCGCGGTGGGTTGGCCGACCACTTTCAATCGGTCGATCGGGTTAGTGGTGGCGGGCGTGTCGAATTTCATGCGGTTTCCCTCGCTTGCGCCAACACCGCGCCGAGCGTGCGCTCGACCAGGGTCAGTTTGAATTGATTGTCGTCGGTCGGTGTCGCGCCTTCGAGCAGGCGCTGGCTGACGGCTTTGGCACCTTGCGGCAGCAACGCGTCGGCGGCTTCGACGCGCCACGGTTTCGGTGCGATGCCACCGACCGCCACGCGGCCGCTGCCGTCCTTTTGCAAGATCAAGCCGACCGAGACCAGCGCAAACGCGTAGGAGGAGCGATCGCGCACCTTGTGATAAATGTGCGTGCCGCCCACCGGTGGCGGCAGGGTCACGGCAGTGATGAACTCGCCGGGCGTGAGGCTGGTTTCGATGTGCGGCGTGTCACCGGGCAACTGATGAAAATCGGCCATGGCGATGATGCGTGTGCTGCCGTCGGGTTTCACCGTTTCAATCTGCGCATCAAGGGCGCGCATGGCAATCGCCATGTCACTGGGATGGGTGGCGATGCACGCGTCGCTGACGCCGATGATGCCCAGTTGCCGCGTGACCCCGCCGATGGCCGAACAGCCGCTGCCGGGGTTGCGTTTGTTGCAGGCCTGATGGGTGTCGTAGAAGTACGGGCAGCGGGTGCGTTGCAGCAGGTTGCCGGCGGTGCTGGCCATGTTGCGCAATTGTCCCGAGGCGCCCGCGAGCAGGGCGCGGGAGAGCAGCGCGTAGTCCTTGCGCACGCGCGCATCGGCGGCCAGATCGGTGTTGCGCACCAGTGCACCGATGCGCAAACCGCCCTCGGGCGTGGCTTCGATCTGATCCAGGCCCAAATGATTGATATCGATCAGATGTGGCGGTGTTTCGATGTCGAGCTTCATCAGATCGAGCAGATTGGTGCCGCCGGCAATGAACCGTGCGCCTTCGACCTGAGCGGCTTGCGCGGCGGCTGCGGCGGGCGAGTCGGCGCGGCTGTAATTGAACGCTCTCATGCCGATTCCTCCGCGACTTCAGTGATGGCTTCGATGATGTTCGAGTAAGCGCCGCAACGGCAGATATTGCCGCTCATGCGCTCCTGCAATTCGGCGGCGATCAGTTGCGGCGGCTCGGTCAGGCTCGGGCTGACGTGGCTGGGGATGCCGTCGCGGATTTCCTTGAGCACCGCCACCGCTGAGCAGATCTGCCCCGGCGTGCAATAGCCGCACTGATAGCCGTCGTGCTTGATGAACGCTGCCTGCATCGGGTGCAGCGTGTCGGGCATGCCGAGGCCTTCGATGGTGGTGACCTCGCTGCCTTCGTGCATCACCGCCAGGCTCAGGCAGGAATTGATCCGCCGGCCATCGACGATCACCGTGCAGGCGCCGCACTGGCCGTGGTCGCAGCCTTTCTTGCTGCCGGTCAAGTGCAGGTGCTCGCGCAGCGCGTCGAGCAGGGTGGTGCGGTTGTCGACGTTCAACTCGCGCGGTTGGCCGTTGACGTTTAGGCTCACTTTGCTCATGGCGGGTTGCTCCAGATTGGCCGCATAGGCCTTGAGGCTGATAAACGGAGGCATCGCATACGCGGTTGCAGTCACAGCGCCGAGGATCAAAAAGCTGCGTCGGGAAATCGTCATGGTTCGATTCCTTGTCTCTCATCAGGCGGCAGGGATCACAGATGGCCCTGTCGGGCGCGCCGGCATGCATGCCAGTCTCGTAAAAAGAGTGACCGCAGGGGAGGGGAAAAGGTTTTGTCGGATTTCGCGCCAAGCGTTATGTGCGCAGTTCACCAATCATCAGGCCAACACAAATCCCTGTGGGAGCGAGCCTGCTCGCGAAGGGGCCGGCAGAGCCAACATTTTCATTGGCTGACCGGACGCTTTCGCGAGCAGGCTCGCTCCCACATTGGAATGTGTTGCGCCGGGTTAATGTGCGCCCACCACCATCGAGGTAAACGGCGCCACATAGGCCTGCAACGTCACCAGCCCACCGACCAGAATCGCCAGCACGATCGAGTGGAAGAACACGTAGCGCAGAATCTCGCCCTCATGCCCGTACCAGCGGGTGGCGGTGGAGGCGACCACGATCGATTGCGCATCGACCATTTTGCCCATCACCCCACCCGAGCTGTTCGCCGCCGCCATCAGCACCGGGCTGATGCCCAGCTGTTCCGAGGTGACCCGCTGCAAGCCGCCGAACAGCACGTTCGACGCCGTGTCCGAGCCGGTCAGCGCCACGCCGAGCCAGCCGAGCAGCGTGCCGAACATCGGATAGAAAATCCCCGTCGCCGCAAACGCCAGGCCCATGGTCGCGTCGAGCCCCGAGTAGCGCGTGAGGAACCCCAGCGCCAGCATCGCCGCAATGGTGATCAGCGAAAACCGCACCACCCACAGCGTGCGCAGGTATTGCTTGATCAACTGCGGGATCGAATAGCCCATCAACAGCCCGCCGACAATCGCCGCCAGCAGAATCCCGCTGCCGGTCGCGGTGAGCCAGGTGAATTTGTACACCGCTTCTTCGGCTTTCGGCGCGGCCACCACGGGCGGTACTTTCTCGATCTGCAAATGCAGGCTGGTAAAGGTGACCGCCGGGGCGAAAATCGGGTTGGCCTCGCGCAGCGGTTTGCCTTGCGCATCGAGCCTGGCCGACTGCGTCACCGGATCAATCGCCGGGCGCGTGTCGAACATGTTTTTGAAACCCTGGGTGCCCCAGGCAAACACGAACACCGTGAGGATGATCCACGGCATCCACGCGCGCATCACTGCCGGCCGCGCCTGATCGCTGAATGCAGCGCTGGCGGTGACTTTTTCCTCGTCGGCCCTGGAGTTGTCGACGCGCCCGGAGAGTGCCGCGGAGGTGTGAATGGTCGCCGGTTTCCACACCTTCAAAAACAGCGTCAGGCACGCCATGGAAATCAGTGCGGCGATGACGTCCACCAGCATCGGCCCGTGAAAGTTCGACACCAGAAATTGCGGAATGGCGAAGCTGACGCCGGCCACCAGAATCGCTGGCCATACTTCAAGCATCTTGCGCCAACCGGCAAACGCCCAGATCAGCCAGAACGGCACCAGCACCGAGAAGAACGGCAACTGCCGACCGACCATCATCGACAGCTCCATTTCATCCAGCCCGGTGACTTTCGCCAAGGTGATGATCGGCGTGCCCAGTGCGCCGAACGCCACCGGCGCGGTGTTGGCGATCAGCGCCAGCCCCGACGCGGCCAATGGCGAAAACCCCAGGCCGATCAGGATCGCCCCAGTCACCGCCACCGGTGTGCCGAAACCGGCCGCGCCTTCGAAAAAGGCACCGAAGCAAAAGGCGATCAGCAGCAACTGCAAACGGCGGTCGTCGGTAATCCGCGCCAGCGAGTCCTGCAGCACTTTGAACGAGCCGTTCTCGGTGGTCAGGCGATGCAGAAAGATGATGTTGAGCACGATCCAGCCGATCGGCAGCAAGCCATTCGCCGCGCCGAACAGCGCCGCCGAACCGGCCATGCCCGCCGGCATGTCGAAGGCGAAAATCGATATCAGCAAGGCCGAGGCCAGCGCCAGCAGCGCGGCCAGATGCGCCTTGACGTGGAAAAACGCCAGCGCGGCGAGCATCACCACCACCGGCACGGCGGCCATCAGCGTGGAAATCACTGGATTGCCAAACGGGTCATACACTTGCTGCCAGACCATGGTCCACCTCTGCTTGTTGTTATTGAGGGTGCAGATCCATTGCGTGGGGGTTGGTTGCAAGCAGTATAGGTGGCGTTTCGCCGTCGTTTGGCGATGACGAACGAGGCGACCAACGGTCGATGCTGGCCACTGAATCAACCGCGTTTTGCCCGGTCGTATCTGCGGCTGCGCGCACTACGTCCCGAAGGCGTGGGCAGCGTGGTCGATTCCGTCGTCAAGACCTTGGTTTTAGGGAAGTTTTGAATGAAGCAAGCGACAACGATCCTGCTGACTGTGACCGCCGCCGTTTTGCTCGGTGGCTGTGTGGCAGATTTTGATGATGACCATCGCCATGGCCGGCACTACGACCGCGATCACGGTCGCTATTACGACCACGACCGGCGCTGGGATGACCGCGATGACGACCGTCGCGACGGGCGTCGCTACTACCGTGACAGGGACGACGACTGATTGACCCAAAGTCCCAGGGATGGGCTTTGGTGATCTGCAGGAGAAGGATGGACGCAGTGATGGCATTTCAGTAGCATTCGCGTTTTTTTACTCTGCCAAGGAAGATCATGTCCATTGTTTCTCCGCTGCGCCTGGCCTTATCCGTGGCTGGCACAGTGCTGTCCTGCGCGCTGCTGGTCGGTTGCAACATTAACGGCACTTATCAGGATGCGACTGATCCTGACGCTGCCAAGGTAAGGTTCGTGGCCAATACCGACAATGCCACGATCGACTATTTCGATGCCGGGCACTGCGACGGCTTGACCACCGGCATGCTCAACAACGTGCTCATTGGCGACAGCAAGCGCCGCGCTGGAATGCTGGTGGCGCCGCCGGAAAAAGCGCGCGATTACCTTGAATTCAAGATCAAACCCGAGCAGCCGGCTTACCTGCGGGTCAACACGCAGGTCGGTTACGCCACCTGTGGCTCGGGGTTTTCCTTTACGCCCAAGCATGGCAACGAATACGAAGTGACGCTCAATGTCACCAAGACGCAGTGCATCACTTCGTTGCGTCATCTGCAGCGGGTCGATGGTAAAGACGTGCGCACCGTGATGCCAATGGATAGCTCGGCACTGGCTGCGTGCGCAGGGCGCAATCCGATCTTTCCAAAACCGCCGGAGCTGCTGCCCGATACGCCACAACGCACAGTTCTGATCGACCGCATCATCGAAGGCAGTCTTTTCGTATTCATGAAGCCGGACGCGAACAAAGCGCCGCAAGCCAGCTTTTCAACGGAAAAACTCGATTCGCTGATCAACGACCGCAAGGCCAAACTGGGCTTTACCTTGCCGGACGATTACTGGGCACTGTATCGCCAGAATCTGATCGAATTCGACAAGGAAAGCGCGACCAACAAAGACCAGGCGATGCAACGCACCAAGGACGAATATCGCCAGCGTCTGCGCAGCATCGATGACAAGCGTCTGACCGAGTGGGCCAACGTGGATGAAAAGGGTGGCAAACGCGGCAACGCGGCGCCGGTCGGCGAGGAAAAATCCATGCTGATGTTCTATTTCCAGGCGTCGAACCGCGTGATGGCCGAAGCCATCGATCATCACCTTGATCGAATGGCCGCCATGGACGCGAAATACGAGGTCTGCTCGCGCTTCGCCGAATGCTGGAAGCGCTGACCGTCTGAACGGGCGATGGCAAAAAAGCCCACTGAGCCGAAGCGGCCAGTGGGCTTTTTCATGGGTCTCTGTCACGCAGACAGGTTATTTCACGGATTAAAAACGAGCGCTCGCCCGGACGCTGGATCGCGCAGGCACGGCGGCCTCGATGTCCAGCAAATGGGTGGCGAGAATGTCGCTCAGAAAACGGAACTGATCGTTGAAGCCGACCACTTCATTGCTGAAGTGATTGCTGGCGGCGGGCATCAGCAGATCTTCGAAGGCTTCGTTGAACACCAGCGCGCGGGCCTTGTGCGACACCACCTGCTGGGAGTAATAGTTGCTGCCGAACACCGGGAAACTCACGGAGAGGGTGACTTGGGTGTGAATCATGCTGTGAACTCCTCGTTGTGTTTCGGATGGCTTAATCGTGCCTTTCATGGGCGGTTGGCGGAAGGCAATCGTGGCGATGGTGAATATCGATGGCGGTGATGGTTGGGGTTGGCGATGTTGCTGATGGCCTCATCGCTGGCAAGCCAGCTCCCACAGAGGTTTCAGCGACCGCATGTTTTGTATGCAGACCACAAACCTGTGGGAGCTGGCAAGCCAGCTCCCACAGAGGTTTTCAGTGATCGCAGCTTTTGTATCCAGACCAGAAACCTGTGGGAGCTGGCTTGCCAGCGATGAGGCCGGTGCAGCCACCCTCAATATTCACTGACCCACCTATACTCAAATCCGCCCCCGTTCATCCAAGGAGCCAGCACCGTGAACCCGCGTGCGCTGCTGATCGCCGCACTGCTTGTCCTGACCGGCTGCACCACTTCGGCGCGGGCGCCGGTGATCGCGCCGCGCGCCGTGCTGGTGTCGCCGGCCACCTGGCAACAGATCGACCGGGAAATCGTCAGCGCCTCGCAGCAGGCCACCGCGCAGGTCAAGCTGTTCGCCCGTGGCTCGATGGAACATTGGCGCACTCGCGTCTATCAGCAAACTGAAGAAAATTTCATCCCGTGGTTCAGCAGCTACTGGACTCAGGAATGGCTGTCGATGAAAGTCAGCTGGTACACGATCAATGCCGGCGGCGAGCAGGACGCGTCAGCCAAGCGCCTGGCGGCGTATCTGCTTGAGCAATATCAGGAAAGGGTGCTGGCGCCGGTGGCGGTGGAGATCGATCCGGATGCGATTCTCGCCCAGGCCACCGCGTTCTATGCGCAGTTGATGGCGCAGCAGATGCCGTTGATCGCCCAGCGCCACGGGGTGCCGGTCGCGCAGCTCAACGGGCGCTTGCAGAAAGTTCCGGCCATCGCCCTCGGCCCACCGCCGGCGCGCGATGCTTCTTTGTTTCAGGTCATCAGCACTGAGCCGCTGAATACCTTGCCGGCGTATGCCGCGCTGATCGACAAGATCCACACCGATGGCGGCGCCAAAGGCATTGCCTCGACCGATGCGGCGATGGCGCCAGTGGCCAAACGCGCGAGCCAGCGCATGGAAGCGGAAATGGCCCCGCGCGGCGCCGCCAGCGCCGTTGCTGCCGCGGCCGGGAAGCTTGCCGGTGGTTTGATCTCGGTGGGCGTGGCAGGGATTCGCGCGATCATCCAGGCCAACGACCGTCCCGACAGCGAAGCGCTGATCCGCAGCAGTCTGGGCGGGACCTTCGACAAGGCCTGGCTGAAACTGGTGCAAAGCCCGACCACCGGGGTGATGGCCGGCACGCTGCACGTCGCCGGGCAGGTCGAGCGCTATCTGGGTGGCGCTGATGAGCCGCCGGTCGGGTTGGGCGTCAATCTTGTCGAATGGCAGCCGCCGCAATCGACCAGTCATCAGCTCGAACCCAACGTGCAAGGAGAATGATCATGGCTTATGTCGATATTTTTGTGGCGCCGGTGCCGAACGCCAATCACGAGCAGTACAAAAAACACTGTGAAATTGCCGCGCGGTTGTTCAAGGAATATGGCGCGACGCAGGTCATGCAGTGCTGGGGCGATGACGTCCCGGAAGGCAAGCTCACCTCGTTTCCATTGGCGGTAAAACTCAAGGACGACGAAACCGTGTCGTCCGGCTGGCTGATCTGGCCAGACAAGGCCACCCGCGATGCCGGCATGGCGAAAATGATGGAAGACCCGCGCATGCAACCGGACGTCAACCCGATGGGTTTCGATGGCCAGCGGATGATCTTTGGCGGGTTCAAGAACCTCCTCGATTCCTGAATCCACCGTAGATCCCTTGTAGGAGTGAGCCTGCTCGCGATAGCGGTGTGTCATTCAGCACGAGTTCGCCTGACACACCGCTATCGCGAGCAGGCTCACTCCTAAGGGGATCTTTGGTGAGCTGGGGATTTGTGTACACCCAAAATGTCCTGTGGGGGCCAGCCTGCTGGCGATTGGGCCGGCACAGTCACCACAGGCATTGACTGTCCGACCGCTATCGCGAGCAGGCTCACTCCTACAGGTATTGCGTTCACTCGGGGGTGGGGGTGGTGCGGCAACTTTTGCGCTGGCGGATCTGCTCGTCCGTCGGGCGTTCACGGACGAACTCGAAACGCGGTTCGCCCTCGCTGTAATGCACCAGCCAGCCCCATTCCAGCTGGCTTTCATCTTGCCCCGGTTGCGGTGGCCGGGCCCACCACGGTTCTTTGCTGAGGATGTCGCGCATGGCTGCCTCCGGTTGATAGCGATCCTTGAACTATAGCCGCCTGTCACCGGTCGTCAGAACAGGCTGTGTAAAATCGACGGCTGACAGTGAGAAGGAGACCGGGCCATGATCGATGAAGTGCGCAGGGATGAGCCGTTCAAGCGGCTGTTTTTTGCCCTGGACTGCCCGCCGGCGCAGCGCAAGGCGATCGCTCAGTGGCGCAGTGAGTTACGCCTGCGCACTGGCAAACCGGTGCCGGCGGACAATTTTCATCTGACCCTGCTGTTCCTCGGCGCCGTGCCGTTGGCGCAGATCCAGCCTGTTTGCGAAGCCGCCGCCCAGGTGCGCACGCCGGGAGCTGCGTTGAGAGTTGCCTTGGATCGCTTGCAGGTGTGGCACCGCGCTGGGGTCCTGTCGCTGGCGCCGGAACAGGCGCCGCCGGCATTGTTGCGTCTGGTCTACGCACTGGAACAAGCCATGTTGCCGTTCGGCTTTGAAGAGACGCCGCGCGAATTCCGTCCGCACCTGACCCTGGCCCGAGAATTTCGCGCGCCGGAGCCTGAAGCTGCCACACCGCCGGAATTCTTCCTGCGCGCCGAACGCTTCGCCCTGTTCGAATCGCACAAGGGCCGCTATCGGATCATTCAGGACTGGCCGCTGATCTGACGGCACAAAAAAAGGCGCCCAAGGGCGCCTGAAATTCACCTGAACCGAGGAAGCCAGGTGAGGCCGTTCAGAGCAGGGGCAGCGGTGGTAAGGCGCTGCGTGAACGGTAAGGGTTGCGCAGATCGTTCCCGCGCGGAGCGGGGGAACGATCGAATCACCATTCATACCTGTGGGAGCTAGCCTGCTAGCGATAGTATTTTTCAGTCGACACATCAGTTGACTGACACTCCGCTATCGCTAGCAGGGCTAGCTCCCACAGGGAAGTGGGGAGGCAGTTATTTACCGAGTTTTACTCGGGTCCAGCCGCGCGTCATGATCCGCTGGGTGGCGATCGGTTGATCCGGTACGGCATACAGCGTGGCCATCACCGCTTGCGACGGATACGAGCCGGGGTCGTTGCGGATCGCTTCGTCCACCAGTGGCGTCGCCGCGGCGTTGGCGTTGCTGTAGCCGTTGCTGTTGGTGATCTCGGCGATGATCTCCGGGCGCATCAGGAAGTCCATGAACAGGTAAGCATTGTCGACGTTCGCCGCATCGCGCGGGATGGCGACCATGTCGTAGAAGCTGCCGGCGCCTTCCTTGGGAATGCTGTAGTCGATCACCACGTTGTTGCCTGATTCCACCGCGCGGGCCTTGGCCTGCAGGACGTCACCGGAGTAACCGACCGCTACGCAGATGTTGCCGTTGGCCAGATCGGAGATGTATTTCGAGGAATGGAAATACGCCACGTTCGGGCGGATTTTCATGAACAGCGCCTCGGCTTCCTTGATGTGCGCGGCGTCCTTATCGTTCACCGGATAGCCCAGGTAGTGCAGGGCGGCCGGGATCATTTCCGTCGGCGAATCGAGGAAGCTGATGCCGCAGGCCTTGAGTTTTTCAGCATTCTCGGGTTTGAACAGCAAGTCCCAGGAGTTGGTCGGGGCGTTGGCGCCGAGCACTTCCTTGACCTTGGCCGGGTTGAAGCCGATGCCGATCGAGCCCCACATGTACGGGAACGCATGGGCGTTGTCCGGATCACTGGCGGAGGCGTTTTTCAGCAGCACCGGGTTGAGATTATTCCAGTTCGGCAGCTTCGATTTGTCCAGCGGCTGATAGACGCCGGCCTTGATCTGCTTGGCCAGAAAACTGTTCGACGGCACCACCAGGTCGTAACCGGATTTACCCGCGAGCAAACGTGCCTCAAGGGTTTCGTTGCTGTCGAAGACGTCGTAGGTCACGCGGATGCCGGTTTCGTCCTCGAACTTCTTCACGGTGTCCGGGGCGATGTAATCGGACCAGTTGTAAACCCGCAGCACCTTATCGTTGGCCTGGGCGCCCATGACCATTGCGCCCATCAAGGACAGTGTCAGCAGAGTCCTGCCAAACATTTTCATCGGTACAACTCCATTCTTTTTATTCACTTCAAGCAAAGGCCCCTCACCCTGACCCTCTCCCGGCGGGAGAGGGAACTGACCGAGGGGCTGACAACATTTGCGCAAACTGGCGAGTGATGCGGATCAGGCAGTCGCCGCACGTTGCGGCTGCCATGCTTCGTTGGCCGTCTGATCCATCGCTTCCTGGATCGCCCGTTTGCGATTGGCTTCCGCCTTGCGACCGAAATACCAGACCAGGAACGTCACCAGCGACACCGCCAGCAGAATCAGGCTCGCCACGGCGTTGATCTCGGGTTTCACGCCCAGACGCACTGCCGAAAACACTTCCATCGGCAAGGTCGTGGAGCCAGGCCCGGACACGAAGCTCGCCAATACCAGGTCATCCAGCGACAAGGCGAACGACATCATCCCGCCCGCCGCCAGCGACGGCGCAATCATCGGAATGGTGATCAGGAAAAACACCTTGAACGGCTTCGCACCGAGATCCATCGCCGCTTCTTCGATCGACAGGTCCAGCTCGCGAAGGCGCGCGGAGACTACCACCGCCACATAGGCGGCACAGAACGTGGTGTGGGCGATCCAGATCGTGACGATGCCACGCTCCTGCGGCCAGCCGATCAGTTGCGCCATCGCCACGAACAGCAGCAACAGCGACAGACCGGTGATCACTTCCGGCATCACCAGCGGCGCGGTGACCAGGCCGCCAAACAACGTGCGGCCCTTGAAGCGCGTCACCCGCGTCAGAACGAAGGCGGCGAGGGTGCCCAGCGCGACCGCAGCAATCGCGGTGTAGCAGGCGATTTCCAGCGAGCGCACTACCGAACCCATCAGTTGCGTGTTGTCGAGCAGACCGACATACCACTTCACCGACCAGCCGCCCCACACCGTCACCAGTTTCGAGGCGTTGAACGAGTAGATCACCAGAATCAGCATCGGCAGATAAATGAACATCAGACCGAAGATCAGCATGAACTTCGAAAAATTGAAGCGTTTCATCCCCGTGCCTCCATCTCTTTGGCCTGGCTGCGGTTGAACAGCAGAATCGGCACTATCAGGATCAACAGCATCACCACCGCCAGCGCAGACGCCACCGGCCAGTCGCGGTTATTGAAGAACTCTTGCCACAGCACGCGCCCGATCATCAGGGTCTCCGGGCCACCCAGCAGCTCCGGAATCACGAACTCACCGACCACCGGAATGAACACCAGCATGCAGCCGGCTATGATCCCGTTCTTGGCCAGCGGCACGGTGATTTTCCAGAAGTTGTTGAAGTTGCTCGAACCCAGATCCTGCGCGGCTTCGAGCAGGCTGTTGTCGTGCTTGACCAGGTTGGCGTACAGCGGCAGCACCATGAACGGCAGATACGCGTAGACGACACCGATATACACCGCGGTGTTGGTGTTGAGGATCTCGATCGGCTGATCGGTCAGCCCGGTCCACATCAGAAAGGCGTTGAGCAAACCGTTGTTGCTGAGGATGCCCATCCACGCATAAACGCGGATCAGGATCGCCGTCCAGGTCGGCATCATGATCAACAGCAGCAGGACGTTTTGCGTTTCCTTGCCGGTCTTGGTGATCGCATAGGCCATCGGGAAACCGATCAGCAGACACATCACGGTGCTCAGCGCCGCCACCTTCAGTGAGCCGAGGTAGGCCGACAGGTACAAGTCGTCTTCGCCGAGCAGGGTGTAGTTGCCGATGTTCAGCAGCAGCTGGAATTTCTGTTCGGCGTAGGTGTAGATCTCCGAGTACGGCGGGATCGCCAGCGCGGCTTCGGAAAAACTGATCTTCATCACCAGAAAGAACGGCAGCATGAAGAACAGGAACAGCCAGATGAACGGAATGCCGATCACCAGTTTTCGCCCGCTGGGCACCAGGCGCAGGAATTGCTGATTGAAGGTTCTCATGAGCGCAGCACCACGCCGCTGTCGTCTTCCCACCACACGTAGACCTTGTCGTCCCAGGTCGGCCGCGCGCCACGGCGTTCGGCGTTGGCCATGAATGACTGGACGATCTTGCCGCCGGGCAGTTCGACGTAGAACACCGAGTGGCCGCCGAGGTAGGCGATGTCATGCACCTTGCCTTCGGACCAGTTGTAGCGGCCCTCCGGTTGGGTGCTGCTGACGAGCATTTTTTCCGGGCGAATCGCGTAGGTGATCGACTTGTCCTGCACCGACGTGCTGACGCCGTGACCGACGTAGATCTTCTGTTGCAGATCCGGGCTGTGAATGATCGCGTGGCCTTCGAGGTCTTCCACCACCGTGCCGTCGAACGCGTTCACGTTGCCGATGAATTCGCAGACCATGCGGCTGACCGGCGCTTCGTAGATGTCGACCGGGCTGCCAATCTGGGCGATCCAGCCCAGGTGCATGATCGCGATGCGCTCGGCCATGGTCATGGCTTCTTCCTGATCGTGGGTGACCATGACGCAGGTCACGCCGACGCGCTCGATGATCTCGACCAGTTCCAGCTGCATCTGCGAACGCAGCTTCTTATCCAGCGCACCCATCGGCTCGTCGAGCAGCAACAGCTTCGGCCGCTTGGCCAGCGAGCGGGCAAGGGCGACGCGCTGGCGCTGGCCGCCGGACAACTGGTGCGGGCGGCGCTTGGCGTATTGGGTCATGTGCACCAGGCGCAGCATTTCTTCGACGCGGGCATCGATTTCGCTGGCGGGCAAACGGTCCTGCTTGAGGCCGAAGGCGATGTTCTGTGCGACGGTCATGTGCGGGAACAGCGCGTAGGACTGGAACATCATGTTGATCGGCCGCTCGTACGGCGGCATGTCGGTGATGTCCACGCCGTCGAGCAGAATCCGCCCCTCGGTCGGGCGCTCGAAACCGGCGAGCATGCGCAACAGGGTCGATTTGCCCGAACCCGAGCCACCCAGCAGCCCGAAGATCTCGCCCTGATGGATCTCCAGGGACACATCGTCCACGGCCACGGTTTCATCGAACTTCTTGGTGACACGATCGACTTTCACCAACACCTTTTTCGGTTGCTGATGACCTTCAAGTGCCTTCCTGTAAGTGCTGGAGGCGTTTGCCATGTGAAACTCCCAACAGGTTTCGTTTGCCTGGCCAATGTGGCCGGGCTTAAGTGGATTGCGGAGCTGCATGAGCATCACCTGTCGAATCACATTCCCCTGTGGGAGCTGGCTTGCCAGCGATGGCGGTGGGTCAGTCACCACTGATGTTGCAGGTGACGGCCTCATCGCTGGCAAGCCAGCTCCCACAAGGTTTCGCGTTGATCTGACGGGTGTTGCTCAAACCGATCCGGCTTGTTCGGCGCCGCCGTCCTGGCTGCCTGGGTCGTACTTGTTGTTATCACGGGTGTTGCTGTACACGGCTGCCGGATGCGCGCAGGCGCGCCCGACCGCCGTGGGGGCAGTAAATCGTCTGGTGTTTGCGGGTGGTGTCAGCGCTGGTTGCGTCGCGCCGCCCGTTGTCGACAGGCCGCGCCGAACGCCTGGAAAATCTTCAGGTAATTCGGGTTGTCCAGCACTTGCCATTCCGGGTGCCATTGCACGCCGAGGGCGAAGGTCGGGCTGTGCTCGACCGAAATCGCTTCGATCAAGCCATCCGGCGCCACGGCTTCGGCGCGCAGGCCGGGAGCGAGGCGATCGATGCCCTGGCTGTGAATCGAGTTGACCTGAAACTCACCCGGCAGCCCGAGCGCTTCGAACACGCCGCCCGCAAGCACCGTCACCGCGTGGGCCGGTGCGTATTGCACGGCCACGTCGGGGCTGTCGGCTTCGCGGTGATCGAGCATGCCCGGCAACTCATGCACCTTCTGATGCAGGCTGCCGCCGAACGCCACGTTCATTTCCTGAAAACCACGGCAGATGCCGAGCACCGGAACGCCCGCGGCGATGGCTGCACGTAATAAAGGAAGGGTGGTGGCGTCCCGCGCCGGATCGTGATCCGTACCGGGGGCGCTGGCCGGACCTTGATAGTGGAACGGTTCCACGTTCGAAGGCGAGCCGGTCAGCAGCAGACCGTCGAGCTGACCGAGCAGGTCGTCGATTTCCGTCAGGCGACCAAGGGAAGGAATGACCACCGGTAACCCTTCAGCGCCCACGCTGACCGCGCGAACATATTTGTCGCCGCTGATGTGATAGGGGTGCAGGCCAATCTGTTTGACGCACGCAGTAACGCCGATCAATGGCTTGAATGCCATTTTTATTCACCTCGAAGTCTGACACTTGAACGAGCTTTTCCGGAGCTTAGCGTCGTTGATTTTAATTAACAACTACCATGTAAAAAATTCTAAACGCCGTTCATCCAATCGGTAACGTTTGCGCCGCTCTGGGGCCTGCTTTGCCACGATACTGTTAAAAATAGCCCGAAAAATAAAGGCTGTAGGGCGCTATGTTCGCTATTGACTTCACTTTGCCTTTCGGA
Organism: Pseudomonas sp. R1-1; assembly: GCF_051132135.1. Classification (NCBI taxonomy): domain Bacteria; kingdom Pseudomonadati; phylum Pseudomonadota; class Gammaproteobacteria; order Pseudomonadales; family Pseudomonadaceae; genus Pseudomonas; species Pseudomonas sp. R1-1. The sequence continues at coordinate 3,740,779 of NZ_CP071663.1, read as the reverse complement.
TTGACTGGCTGCGTGACAGGGTAGTGAACATAATAATTAACAGCTAAATAGGTGCATCATGTCGGTCCCTCTGCGTACCGTTCAACTCAACGAAGCCAACGCATTCCTTAAGAAATATCCTGAGGTTTTGTACGTCGATCTTCTGATTGCGGATATGAACGGTGTGGTGCGCGGCAAGCGCATCGAACGCACCAGTCTTCATAAGGTGTACGAAAAAGGCATCAACCTGCCGGCCTCGCTCTTCGCGCTGGACATCAACGGCTCCACGGTGGAAAGCACCGGTCTGGGTCTGGACATCGGTGATGCTGACCGCATCTGCTACCCGATTCCCGGCACCCTGAGCATCGAGCCGTGGCAGAAGCGCCCGACTGCACAATTGCTGATGACCATGCATGAGATCGAAGGCCAGCCGTTTTTCGCCGACCCGCGTGAAGTGCTCGCCAACGTTGTGCGCAAGTTCGACGACATGGGCCTGACCATTTGCGCAGCGTTTGAACTGGAGTTCTATCTGATCGACCAGGACAACGTGAACGGCCGTCCGCAGTCGCCACGTTCACCGGTGTCCGGCAAGCGCCCGGTGTCGACTCAGGTGTATCTGATCGACGACCTCGACGAATACGTCGATTGCCTGCAAGACATCCTCGAAGGCGCGAAAGAGCAGGGCATCCCGGCTGACGCCATCGTCAAGGAAAGCGCCCCGGCGCAGTTCGAAGTCAACCTGCATCACGTCTCCGATCCGATCAAGGCCTGCGATTACGCGGTGCTGCTCAAGCGTCTGGTGAAGAACATCGCCTACGACCATGAGATGGACACCACCTTCATGGCCAAGCCGTACCCAGGCCAGGCGGGCAACGGTCTGCATGTGCACATTTCGATTCTGGATAAAGAAGGCAACAACATCTTCGCCAGCGAGGATCCCGAGCAGAACGCCGCGCTGCGTCACGCGATCGGCGGTGTGCTCGAGACCCTGCCGGCGCAGATGGCTTTCCTCTGCCCGAACGTCAACTCGTACCGCCGCTTCGGCGCGCAGTTCTACGTCCCGAACTCGCCGAGCTGGGGCATCGACAACCGCACCGTGGCCGTACGCGTGCCGACCGGTTCAGCCGACGCCGTGCGCATCGAGCACCGCGTCGCCGGCGCCGATGCCAACCCGTACCTGCTGATGGCTTCGGTACTGGCCGGTATCCACCACGGTCTGACCAACCAGATCGAACCGGGCGCCCCGGTCGAAGGCAACAGCTACGAGCAGAACGAGCAGAGCCTGCCGAACAACCTGCGCGATGCCCTGCGCGAGCTGGACGACAGCGAAGTCATGGCGCGCTACATCGACCCGATGTACATCGACGTGTTTGTCGCGTGCAAGGAAAGCGAACTGGCCGAGTTCGAGAACTCGATTTCTGACCTTGAGTACAACTGGTATCTGCATACCGTCTGAAGATCAAAAGCCCCTCACCCTAACCCTCTCCCAGGGGGAGAGGGGACTGAGCCGGGGACGCTCGGGAAATGCTGCGATCTGAACCTGCTGTACCGAATCCATAATCGACTCGGTCGGTCAGGTCGGCGCACTTTTCGAGACAACTCGGTCGGTTCCCTCTCCCCCCGGGAGAGGGCTAGGGTGAGGGCAGCCCTCTCAAGCCAGACACAGCAACCAGACCACCCCCTATCCCCCCTCGTCGAGCTCAAAACAATGACCAAAACCCGCAACGACTGGGAACAACGCTTCCAGTCCCTGACCCTCGAAGCCCGCGCCTTCATCAACGGTGAATACCGCCCGGCGATCAGCGGCGATACCTTCGAATGCCTGAGCCCGGTTGACGGGCGTTTTCTCGCCGCCGTCGCCAGCACCGATGAAGCCGACGCCAATCTCGCCGTCGAATCCGCGCGCCAGTCTTTCAATTCCGGCATCTGGGCGAAAAAAGCCCCGGCCGAACGCAAGCGCATCCTGATCCGCTTCGCCGATCTGATCCTGCAACATCAGGAAGAACTGGCGCTGCTGGAAACCCTCGACATGGGCAAACCGATCAGCGACTCGATGAGCATCGACATCCCGGCGGCCGCCAACGCGATCCGCTGGAGCGCCGAAGCGATCGACAAGATCTACGACGAAGTCGCCGCCACCCCGCACGACCAGCTCGGCCTCGTCACTCGCGAGCCTTCCGGTGTGGTCGCGGCCATCGTGCCGTGGAATTTCCCGCTGATCATGGCCAGCTGGAAGTTCGCCCCGGCGCTGGCGGCGGGCAACTCGTTCATTCTCAAACCGTCGGAAAAATCCCCACTGACGGCGATTCGCATCGCCCAGTTGGCGCTGGATGCCGGCATTCCCAAAGGCGTGTTCAACGTGCTGCCGGGCTTCGGCCATACCGTCGGCAAGGCACTGGCGCTGCACATGGACGTCGACGTTCTGGCCTTCACCGGCTCCACGGCAATCGCCAAGCAACTGATGATTTATGCCGGGCAAAGCAACATGAAACGCGTCTGGCTCGAAGCTGGCGGCAAGAGCCCGAACGTGGTGTTTGCCGATGCGCCAGACCTGCGCGCGGCAGCCCAGGCAGCGGCCAGCGCCATCGCCTTCAACCAGGGCGAAGTCTGCACCGCCGGTTCGCGCCTGCTGGTCGAGCGATCCATTCGCGAGCAGTTCATCCCGTTGCTGGCGGAAGCGTTGCAAGCGTGGAAACCGGGGCATGCACTGGATCCGGCGACCACCGTCGGCGCCGTGGTCGATCAGCGTCAACTCGACAACGTGCTGCGCTACATCAGCATCGGTCGCGAGCAGGGCGCCGAACTGATCGCCGGAGGGCAGCGCACCCTCGAAGAAACCGGCGGCCTCTATGTGCAGCCGGCGATCTTCGACGGCGTGACCAACGCGATGACCATCGCCCAGGAAGAAATCTTCGGCCCGGTGCTGTCGCTGATCACCTTCGATACCGCCGAAGAAGCGCTGCAGATCGCCAACGACAGCATCTTCGGCCTCGCTGCCGGCGTCTGGACCAGCAACCTGAGCAAGGCGCACACCTTCGCCCGTGGCTTGCGTGCCGGCAGCGTCTGGGTCAACCAGTACGACGGCGGCGACATGACCGCACCGTTCGGTGGCTTCAAGCAATCGGGCAACGGTCGCGACAAATCGCTGCACGCGTTCGACAAGTACACCGAGCTGAAAGCAACCTGGATCAAGCTCTAATTCTTTTACAGCGGCGGTCGCCAGCGTCTGGCGGCCATCGGAGAAATTTATGAAACAGCAACACGTCAACAGCTACTACGCCGCCACCCGCAACGAAGTCATCGACTTCCCGATCCTCGAAGAGTCGGTCGAGTGCGACGTCTGCATCATCGGCGCCGGTTATACCGGCCTGTCTTCGGCACTGTTCCTGACTGAAGCGGGCTACAAAGTGACCGTGCTCGAAGCGGCGAAAGTCGGCTACGGCGCCAGCGGCCGCAACGGCGGGCAACTGGTCAACTCCTACAGCCGCGACGTCGATGTGATCGAAGCGCGCTACGGTGACAAGACTGCGGAAATCCTCGGCAGCATGATCTTCGAAGGCGCGGATATCATCCGTTCGCGCATCAAGGATTACGACATCCAGTGCGACTACCGCCCGGGCGGTATTTTCGCGGCGCTGAACAAGAAACAACTCAGTGGCCTGGCCGAGCAAAAGCGCAGTTGGGAACGTTACGGCAATCGCCATCTGAAGATGCTCGACGCCGCTGACATTCGTCGCGAAGTGGGCTCCGACGCCTATGTCGGCGGTCTGCTGGACATGCAGGGCGGGCACATCCACCCGCTCAACCTGGCGCTCGGTGAAGCGGCAGCGATCGTGCGCTTGGGCGGCAAGATCTACGAGCAGTCGGCTGCGGTGGAAATCAAGTACGGCGAGCCAAACATCGTGCGCACCGCCAAAGGTCAGGTCCGTGCCAAATACCTGCTGATCGCCGGCAACGCCTACCTGCCACAAGGCCTCGACAACCGCGTGACCGCGAAAAGCATGCCGTGCGGCTCGCAGATCGTCGTCACCGAACCGTTGACCGAGCAGCAGGCGCGCAGCCTGATCACCAACAACTACTGCGTCGAAGACTGCAATTATCTGCTTGATTACTATCGCCTCACTGCCGACAACCGCCTGCTTTACGGCGGCGGTGTGGTCTACGGCGCGCGCGAGCCGGACGACATCGAGCAACTGATCCGCCCGAAGATCCTCAAGACCTTCCCGCAGCTCAAGGACGTGAAGATCGACTACCGCTGGACCGGCAACTTCCTGCTGACCATGTCACGCATGCCGCAATTCGGTCGCATCGAGAAAAACGCCTACTACATGCAAGGCTACAGCGGCCACGGCGTCACCTGCTCGCACCTGGCCGGCAAACTGATCTCGGAAATGATCCGCGGCGACGCCGAACGCTTCGACGCCTTCGCCTCCCTGCCACACATGCCGATGCTCGGCGGCCGCACCTTCTCCGCACCGCTGACCGCCCTCGGCGCCGTCTACTACTCGCTGCGTGACCGCTTCGGCGTCTGACTTACCTCCCCGGCGGCTCAAAACCCCGCCGGTTTTTCACTTGCGCAAAAGCATTGTTGTCCCCTGTGGGAGCTGGCTTGCCAGCGATAGCGGTGTTTCAGCAAAAGGGATGTTGAATATGCCATCCAATCGCTGGCAAGCCAGCTCCCACAGGGTTTCTGTTTACCCGGGATAATCACCGGCAGGCTCATTTCAGCCACCATCCATCGAACCTGCTGAGCATCACCGGCAAACGTGATTTAATAGCCGCCTTTCACGGTTCCGGGACACGGGAGCAACGTGATCCGCGCGACCTGCGCGTCACCCGCCACCCACCCCCATCGTCCTTGTCGTTCTCACATAAGGCTGTCATGGATACGGGTTCTCGACTCAAACTAGTACGCGAAAGCTACAAACTCTCCCAGCGCGAGCTGGCCCGGCGTAGCGGCGTGACCAATGCCACCATCTCGCTGATCGAACAGAATCGTGTCAGTCCTTCCGTCAGCTCACTGAAAAAGCTGCTCGAAGGCATACCGATGTCCCTGGCCGACTTCTTCACCTTCGACCAGCCGCCGCGCGAACACCAATACGTCTTCCGCGCCAACGAACAACCCGACCTCGGCCGCCACGGCCTGCGCCTGCTCCTCATCGGCGCCTCCGTCCCCAGCCGCCAGATGCGCCTGCTGCGCGAGCAATACGCACCGGGCGCCAGCTCCGGCGACGAGCCGATCGTGCATGCCGAAGGCGAGGAGTGCGGTCTTGTGACCCGTGGTACCGTGGAATTGACGGTGGACGGGCAGGTGAGTGTGTTGAGTGCGGGGGATGGGTATTACTTTCCGACCACGTTGCCGCACAAGTTTCGCAATATTGGGGCGGATGAGGCTGAGATCATTAGTGCGAATACGCCGGCGAATTTCTGAGTTTCGATAAAATTTATCTGCCGGGCGATAACCACTCGTCCGGCGCATCGCACGTTCGCCGCGCAGCTTCTTCCAATGCTGTAACTCCCCACGCAACGGAAGAGCCACCATGCACAATCATAAAATTGCGGTGATTGCCCTCGCGGCGTTGCTGTTCGGCAGTTCGCCGTACGCGCTCGCCGCTGGTGAAACGTCGACCCCGAAGGCGAGCGACGGCACCAGCCAGACGCGTGAACCGGCGTCTCCAGCCACAAACGCCGACCCGGATGCCGATTCGCTGCCCAAAGGTGGTGATGGTGGCAAGACCGACAATGGGCCGGTGCCATCTGCCTCCAAACCCACCCCTGCGGGTCAGCCATCCGGTAGCAGCAGCGGGGGGAGCGGCGGCGGTTGATAGGTGCCCTGCATTAGAATGCCTTTTAAGCCGTGCTTTAAGACATTGTTTTGATGACCCGATATCTCTTGCGAGGTGTTGGGTTTATTTTTGCCATTCGTCAGCCGCACCGCATTTTCACCGCGCACCTGCTTCCAATGCGTAACTCACCCCCGCAAAGGAAACAGCCAACATGCGCCCAGTCAACTTCGCAGCACTGACCCTCGCCACTCTGTTATCCGCCACCTCCCTCTACGCAACGGCCGCCAACGATACCCCGGCGCCGACCGCCAACGACGGCAACAGCCAGACCAACCCGAGCGCGCCGGAAGACATTCATTCCAACGGCGCCACCGTGCCGAAGGGCACGCAGGGCAATACCACCAACAACGATGGCTCGACACCCTCGGGCGGCAAGCCCAGTGGTTCGAAACAATCGAACGACAGCGGCACCAGCAGCGGTGCCGGCGAAGGTTAAGCATGTTTCGAATGCAGCAAGCCCGGCATGTAGCCGGGCTTTTTTATGGGCGAATCCTGGATGACTGAACGCTATTTCGCCTTCCAGCTGCCGCCACTGTTTTCACAATCGATCTTCGCCTGTTCCAGATGCTCGCCGCCGTAGTAATAGGTGGTGACTTGCGCGTTGTCCGGCAGATTGAGCGGTTGGGCGCTTTTGTCTTTGCTGGTGGAATGCGGGTTGGCCAGGGATTCCTGGGTGAGGCGGGCGGTGCAGGTGGCCTGGTAGTGGTCCTCGCAGCGTTGGACTTTTTTCTTGGTGGCGTTGAGGGTGTCTTTGCTTTCGTTGCTGCATGACCAGTTGATCGAATCCACCGGCACGCCTTCGTACTCATAGCAGCTGTGGGTTTCGACGGCGGGCACTGCGGCGCTGGAGGAGCGGGTCTGCACGTCGCAGCCCTCGGCCATGACGCAGGTGGGGATGATGGCGAATGTGGCGATCAGCAACAGCAGTCGGGTTTTCATCGGCAGTTCCTCTCCAATGGCGCCGCGTCTGATCGGTGATTGGGCGCTTGTCTGCTTTCGAGGTGGCGATGACGTGCGGGGTTCCATCGGCTTCGCGACGGGTGATCTTCGCGTACACTGTGCAACAATCAGAAACATTCAGCGCCCAAGGATTGGACCGTCGCCATGATCGAAATCGGCCACCGCAACATTGCCCCCGCTTCTCAGCATCCGTTTCACGATATCTATCTTTTCCACGTCGACCCCGCAAAACCCGAGACGCCGTTCTGCTTCGAGCAGTCGATGGGCGGCGGGCATATGGAACATGGCGGGGCGCGGTTTCTTGCGCTGGATGAACTCGACGCGTGGTGCGGCGACTGGCGCGAACACTTGAGCAAAGCCGATTGCGCCTGGGTGGCCGAGTTGATCGATACCAACCCACACGCCGATCAAGCGACGCTGGTGGCGTTGATTCTTCAGCGTCACGCAGCGTCCGCGCAGCCAGTCGGGCGCTGGAAAGCCTTCTGCGACTGGCTCAAACGCAATATCCACGTCGGCGGCCGTTACGGCATCTGACCTTCGGAGATTCTTATGACCCAAACCCTCGAACGCGCTATCGCCATCGCCGCAACGGCCCACGCCGGGCAAGTCGACAAGGGCGGCGCGCCGTACATTCTGCATCCGCTGAAAGTCATGTTGCGCATGACCACGCTGGAAGAACGCATCGTCGCTGTGCTGCACGATGTGGTCGAGGACTGCGGGGTCAGCCTGGATGATTTGCGCGAGGAAGGCTTCAGCAACGACGTATTAAGCGCTATCGAATCCGTGACTAAAGTGCCCGGCGAATCCTATGAGGATTTCGTCAACCGCGCGGCGCAGAACCCGATCGGCCGAGCGGTGAAACTGGCGGATCTGGAGGAAAACAGCGATATCTCGCGGATCGCCTCACCGGGTTGGGAGGATCTGGAACGGATCGAAAAGTATCGGCGGGCGATTGCGCGGTTGCGCATGTGAAAGCGATTACATCCCCTGTGGGAGCGAGCCTGCTCGCGAAGGCGCCAGACTGGTTATTCATCAGTGACTGGCACAGCGCTTTCGCGAGCAGGCTCGCTCCCACAGGGGAGGGTGGTGTGTCAGTTGAATAGCCAGGAAGGCGACTATGAAATCCATCATTTGCTTGTTGATTGCTGCCGGTTTCGGCGCGTTGTTGCAGTTCGAAGGCGTGCCCCATGGCTTGCTGTTGGGCTCGATTGTCGTTACCGCAGTGTTTGCCAGTAAAACCGGCATCGCGCCGGTGACGCCTTATGGACTGGGCTACATCCAGGTCACGCTTGGGATTGCCACAGGGTTGATGTTCGAGGCTTGGGACAGCGCGACGGCCTCGGCGTTGTTGCCCAGCCTCGGTGTATTGCTGATCTGCCTGACTGTGCAGATCGCACTGGCCGGCTGGTGGCTGACCCGCGGCGCCGGCTGGAATCGCACCGATGCGCTGCTGGCGGTTTATCCCGGTGCACTCGCGGCGGTGTTCGATCTGCTCGAGTCGGAAAAGGCCTCGAGCAAGGTCATCATCGTTCACTTGATGCGCTTGCTGCTGATCACTGTGCTGGTGAGTTTGTTGATACCCGCCCAGTCCGCCATCGCGGTTGCCGATGGCGATCCGTTGACGACCGGCATGGCGCTGACCGCGTGTGCTGTGATTGCGCTCAGCGTGCTGCTCGGCCGCCTGCTGCTGGTGATCGGCGTCCCGGCGCCGTTCATGCTCACGGCGATCATCATCACGGCGGTGTTTGTGAAATCGGGATGGCTGCGCGGTTTTCACATGCCGGACTGGAGCCTGAACCTGGCCGCGCTGATTCTCGGCGCGCGCATCGGCTCACGGTTCCAGGGCCTCGGCTTCGCCGAACTGGCCCGGCACGGGCGCACAGCGCTGGTCTCGGTTGGCGTGATGATTGTGGTCGCGGCGGTGTTTGCCGAAGTAGCGGCGGGCTGGCTGGGCAACGATCCGCTTTCGCTATGGCTCGCTTACATGCCGGGTGCGATTGAGACGATTGCGATTGTCGCGTTTGGTGGCGGGCTGAATGTGGTGTTTATCCTGACGCATCATTTGAGCCGGATGGTGCTGCTGCATTTTGCGCCGGCGTTGTGGGTGCAATTAAGGCGGGTTCGTCAGGAAACTTGAACCAAGCCAGTGATGCCAGGCTATTGCGGCGTGTCAGTTAGAGCCATCCCCCTCACCCCAGCCCTCTCCCCCAAGGGGGCGAGGGGGAAGGGAGCCGATCTCGGTGCTGTTCGAAATTGGAGTTCGGCTCGAGATATCAGGTCTGTGTAACTCGAACATCCAACGCGGTCGGTCCCTCTCCCTTCGGGAGCGAGGGGGAAGAGGGCCGATCTCGGTGCTGTTCGAAATTGGAGTTCGGCTCGATATCTCAGGTCGGTGTAACTCGAACATCCAACGCGGTCAGCTCCCTCTCCCTCCGGGAGAGGGCTGGGGTAAGGGCAATGCGGCGCTAGCGGATGTGGGCGGCGAAGCCTTCGCTATCCGGCGCGATGCCTTCCTTCAACGTTAACGCCGGAATCTCATACTCACCCGAATTCTGCTGCCGAAACCCAATCGGCCGGGCACTCCACAACTCATCCAGCCGCCGCCCCAGTTCATCAGTGGTCTCGGCATACCGCGCTTCATCCATCCGACTAGTCCGATACACCACAAATGGCGGCACTACTTCAAACCCGGGGTAGTACAAGATCCCGTGCTGGATCGGAAACAGCAGATCATCCATCGGCCCGTTGATCCCGCGTGGGCAGTAGTGGGATTCCCAGCCGCCGGTGGTGACCATCAGCATCGCGCGTTTGCCTTTCATTTTGCCTTCGCCGTAACGCTCGCCCCAGCGGCTGTCGGAGTGTTCGCCGACGCCGTAGGCAAAGCCGTAGGCGTAGACACGGTCGACCCAGCCTTTGAGGATTGCCGGCATGCTGAACCACCACAGCGGGAATTGCAGGATCAGCGCGTCGGCCCATTGCAGTTTTTCTTGTTCGCGGGCGATGTCGGCGGCCTGGGTGCCGTCGGCGTAGGCGCGTTTTGAATCGAGGGAGGCGTGGAACGGTTGCGACGGGTCACGCTGCGGTGCGTCGTCGGCGTCGAGGGTGGTTTTCCAGTTCATCGCGTAGAGGTCGGAGACTTGCACGCTGTGGCCGGCGGCTTGCAGGCGCTGGACGGTGAAGTCCTTGAGCGAACCGTTGAGGGAAGTCGATTCGGGGTGGGCGTAAACCAGTAAAACATTCATGGTGAAAAGCTCCGTTGGCTGAATGACAGCAGGATCGGCGTTCGCCCGGTATATTGGAAATGAATGTCTGATATGTCTGGTATAGCCATGAATAATTTAAGACGGCTGGATATCAATCTGCTGTTGACCCTGGATGTGCTGCTCGTCGAGCACAACGTCACGCGCGCGGCGCATCGGCTGAACCTGTCGCAGCCGTCGGTGAGCGTGCATCTGGCCAAGTTGCGCGACATTTTCGGTGACCCGTTGTTACTGCCCGGCCCGCGAGGTATGCGCCCGACTGCGCGGGCCGACGAGTTGCGCGAGCCATTACGTGAAGCGCTGGAGGCGTTGGAGCGGGCGGTAGCGCCGGCCAGTGCCTTCGACCCGGCGCAGGCGACGCACAGCTGGAAAATTGCCGCGACCGATTACGGCGAATCGACCGTGGTGCTGCCAGCGCTCAGCGGCTTGCGCGAACAGGCGCCGGGCACGCGGCTGGCGGTGATCGATCTGCACCCCCAGCAATTGGTCAAAGAGGCTGAGCAGGGCGTGTTCGATCTGGCGCTGCACATCAGCGAGGACGCGCCGCCGGAATTGCATCGGCGACCGCTGTTTCAGGAGCACTACTTGCTGGCCGGGCGCCTCGGCCATCCGCAACTGCAAACAGCGCCCACGCGCGAACGCTTTTGCACGCTGGAGCACGTATTGGTTTCGAGGGAGGGTGGGGGCTTTTTCGGGGTGACGGATCGGGCGTTGGCCGATGTCGGTTTGAGGCGCAACGTGGTGTTGTCGGTGCCGCACTTTCTGATGGCGATGTCGGTGCTGGTCAGCACCGACCTGGTGGCGATGCTCCCGTCACGGCTGGTGCGCGGCAATCCGGCCTTGCAGGTGGTCGACGCGCCGCTGGAAGTGCCGGGTTATGAAATGGCGATGTTCTGGGGTGAACGCGCGCACCGCGATCCGGCGCACAAGTGGTTGCGCGAGCATCTGCTGGCGTCGGTCTGAGACCCGGTCAGGCGTGGACCAACGCCACTGTAAACGACACGACGATCATGCACGCGAAGGCGAAATTGAGATTCATGGGGTGTTCATCCTGAGCCGTTTTAGAGTGGGGCCATTGTGAACAGGCGCACGGCAAAGAAAAAATTCGCCTTGTTGATTCCAATGATCGAAACAATTGATAGCCGCTGCGTTTGTATTTGTCCGGGGCTTTCGCTAGCCTTGGTTAAACCTGCAATTACAAGCACAAACAGGCACAACCATGCACGATCACTCCATCGCCGAATTGCCCTCGCTGCGCCGGCAGAAAATCCTCTTGCTGCTCGAGCGCGACGGCAAGGTCATGGCGTCCGAGTTGAGCCAGCACTTCGCAGTGTCTGAGGACACCATCCGCCGCGACCTCGCCGAACTGGACAATGCCGGGCTGGTGCAGCGCGTGCACGGCGGGGCGTTACCGCGGCCGAAAGACTCGGGCAAGGATTACTTCACCCGGCTCGATGAAACCGATGAGGTCAAAGTTCGCCTGGCGCAACTGGCGGCGCAGCAGATCGAGGACGGGCAGATCGTGCTGTTCGATTCTGGCTCGACCACGTTGCAGGTGGCGCGCTCGCTGCGTGCCGATATCAGCATTACGGCGGTGACTGCTTCGCCGATGACGGCGATTGCCTTGTCGGAGTACAGCGGCGTGAGAGTGATTCTCGCCGGTGGGCAGTTGAACCCGCGGACCATGGCGGCGGGTGGGCATGAGGCGCTGCGTCTGCTGGCCGGGATCAAGGCTGATCTGGCGATTACCGGCGTGTGCGCGATTCATCCGGAAGTGGGGATTACCTCGCTGCATTTCGATGAAGTACCGGTCAAGCAAGCGATGCTCGACAGCGCGGCGCGGGTGATTGCCGTGACCTCGGCGGACAAGCTCGGCGCGGTGGAACCGTTTGTGGTCGCGCCGTGTACGCGCTTGCACATGTTGATCACCGAGCGGCATGTGGCGTCGGGGAGTGTTGAGGATTATCGGCGGTTGGGGATTGTGGTGGAGCAGCTTCCGGATTGAAGTTTTGTGGTGGGGCTGATGGCCTCATCGCGAGCAGGCTCACTCCTACAATTGGAATGCGTTCCCCTGTAGGAGCGAGCCTGCTCGCGATAGGGCCGGTGCAGTCAGCGCAACTTTTCGAGCATCTGGTAATACCACATCCCCGCCGCCAGCAACGGGTTGCCGAGCAAGTCGCCCATCGGCACGCGGATGTGCTGGCAGGCGGCGAAGGTATCGAACTGCTCCAGTTGCCCGGTGATCGCCCGGCTTATGATTTCGCCCATGATGTGCGTGGTGGCGATGCCGTGGCCGGAGTAGCCCTGGCAGTACCAGACGTTGTCCGAGAGCTTGCCCAGTTGCGGGATGCGGTTGATGACGATGCCCATCGCGCAGCTCCACTGATAGTCGATCTGCACGCCTTTGAGCGCCGGGAATGTCTGCTCGATGCACGGGCGCAATTCCGCGGCAATGTCCCGTGAATCCTTGCCGCTGTAGTTGGCGCCGCCGCCGAACAGCAAGCGACCGTCAGCCGTCAGGCGGTAGTAGTCGAGGACAAAACGGCAGTCATACACGGCGAGGTCTTGCGGGTTGATCTGCCGCGCCAGTTCGCCCAGCGGCGCGGTGGTGACGATGCCGCCCATGGCCGGGAAAATCTTGCCCTTGAGCTGGCCCGGTTCGAGCTTGTGATAAACGTCGCCGGCGAGCATCACCTGATTGGCGTCGATCTGCCCGTGAGCGGTGCGCACGCCCGGCTTGTCACCGTGAATGATCTCCAGCACTTCGCTGTTTTCGAAGATCAGCGCACCGAGACTTTCTGCCGCCCGCGCTTCGCCGATGCACAGGTTGAGCGGGTGCAGGTGCATGTTGCGGGTGTTCTTGATTGCGCCGTGATAAAGGTCGCTTTGCAGCAGATCGCCGACCTGACTGCGGTCGAGAAGGGCGACCTCATCACCCAGTCCGCGACGCACGGCTTCTTCATAGTCGCTGCGTAGACCGGTCATGTGGCCGGGCTTGTACGCCGCGTGCAAATGGCCATGTTTGAGGTCGCATTGAATGGCATATTTTTCGACGCGCTGTTGGATGATTTCGTGGCCGCGCCAGCGCAGATGCCAGATGAAATCGTCGACGTCATCACCGAGTTTTGCGCGCATCTGTTTGCGCATCGCACCGTCGCCGGACAAGCTGCCGGTGACCTGACCGCCGTTGCGCCCGGTGGCGCCCCAGCCGATCTTGTGGCTTTCGACGATGGCGACTTTCAGGCCTTTTTCCGCGAGTTCGACCGCGGTGGCGACGCCGGTGAAACCGCCGCCGATGATCACCACGTCCACCGAATGCCGGCCTTGCAGGGTCGGGTAGTCGGTGTCGCGGTTGAGGGTGGCGGTGTAGTAGGAATTGCAGCGTTGAGTCATGGCAGTGTCCACACAAATTGGGGAGTCGGAGTGCAATCCCCTGTGGGAGCTAGCCTGCTAGCGATGAGGCTGCATCAGTCACATTGGTGGTGAATGACACACCGCAATCGCTAGCAGGCTAGCTCCCACAGGGTTGAGTGGTGGGGTTTCAGGCCTCGGTCAGGTACCAGCGCCAATCCTGCTCACCCACCTCAGCCATGAACTGCCGGTACTCGGCCCGTTTGACCGCCAGATACACACCTAAAAATTCCTGCCCCAAGGCATCCCGCGCCCACACTGAATTCTCCAGCGCCTGCAACGAAGTCAGCCAGTCGGTCGGCAGTAACTCCTTGGCCTGCGCATAGCCATTGCCCTCGACCGGCGCGCCCGGATCGAGGTTTTCACGAATACCGCGATGAATCCCGGCAAGGATCGCCGCCGCTGCCAGATACGGATTGGCGTCGGCGCCGCAAATGCGGTGTTCGATGTGCCGGGTGTTGGCCGGGCCACCGGGCACGCGCAGGCTGACGGTGCGGTTGTCGACGCCCCAGGTCGGCGCCAGCGGGGCGTAGCTGTTGGCCTGAAAACGCCGATAGGAATTGGCGTTCGGGCAGAACAGCAACAGCGAATCGAGCAACGAGGCGAGCATGCCGCCAATCGCCGTGCGCAGCAGCGGCGTGCCGGCCGGATCTTCCGAGGCGAACAGGTTGTGCCCGGCGCCATCGGCGAGGCTGACGTGCATGTGCATGCCGGTGCCGGCCAGGTTATCGAACGGCTTGGCCATGAATGTCGCCTGCATGCCGTGCTTGTGCGCCACCGCTTTGACCAGACGTTTGTAACGCACGGCCTGATCCATCGCCGCCAGTGCATCGCCGTGTTCGAGGGTGATTTCTACCTGGCCCGGCGCGTATTCGGAGATCGCCGTGCGCGCCGGAATGCCGTGCAGTTTGCAGGCGCTGTAGAGGTCGGCGAGGAACGGTTCGATCTGTTCCAGTTCGCGCAGACCGTAGACCTGAGTGTGTCGCGGTCGACCACCGTCAGCGTCCAGCGCCGGTTGCGGTCGGCCGTTGTGATCGCGTTTGGCATCGAGCAGATAGAACTCCAGCTCGCAGGCCATGATCGGGTGGTAGCCCTCGGCTTTGAGGGCGTCGATGACCTTGATCAGCAAGTGCCGTGGGTCGGCAATGCTCGCTGGCAGGCCTTCGCTCGGGTGCATGCTCACTTGCACCGCAGCGGTCGGGATCTGCCGCCACGGCAGACGCACCAGACTGCCTTCCAGCGGATAGGCGCGGCAGTCGATGTCGCCGACGTCCCAGACCAGACCGGAGTTTTCCACGTCTTCACCCTGCACGGTCAGGCCGAGGATAGTGCTCGGCAACGGCCGGCCGCTTTCGTACACGGCGAGCAGTTCTTCGCGGTGCAACAGCTTGCCGCGCGGCACGCCGTTGGCGTCGAGGATGAACAGCTCGATCATGTCGATATCGGGGTTTTGCGCAAGGAACAGACGTGCGTCTTCAAGGGCTGCGAATTTCATGGCAATCACTCACGGGGGCGCCGCACAGGCGCGCAGAATCGGGCCGGACACGACGCGGCAAAAGGCGTGGGCGTCCTGGCAGAGATATCAGGGAACAGAAGGCTGTCGCGGTTTTTACCGACGCGATCAGACGGGCAGGGCGATATCCGGCGGGCGTGCGGAGTGACGCAGCTTGGAGCGGAGCAGGGCCATGGGCAGATTGACGATACGGTTCATACGCCGCTCCTGACGAGGGCGCGCGAGGGTGAGACGTACAACCAATGTGGTTGTTGAGGTGACGTACTCATAACGCGTGTTTCCGTTGGCGGAAAACGTCGGTGGCGGGGCTGACCCGCCGGCCGGTGTGCCCGGATAGTAAGGGGGAATCCGCGGGCGTGTAAACGGAAGATTATCGCGCCGCGCCTCAGCGCATCAGATGAAAGCCCAGCCCGACGAGGGCGCAAACGATCAGCACGCTGATCACCCCGCGCTTGAACACGAACAGCGCTACGGCCGCCGCAATCGCCAGAACGATCGAAAACACATCGACGGCGCCGGCAAAACCGTTCGGCCAGAACACGTGGTAGGCGAAGAAACACGCCAGATTGACGATCACCCCGACCACGGCGGCGGTGATGGCAGTCAGCGGCGCGGTGAACTTCAGTTCGTTGTGCGTCGATTCCACCAACGGCCCGCCGGCGAGGATGAACAGGAACGAGGGCAGGAAGGTGAACCACGTCACCAATGTCGCCGCCAGGGCACCAGCGGCAAAAGCGTGCTCGGGGCCGAAGGTCGGTTGCACGTAAGCACCGACGAAACCGACAAACGCCACCACCATGATCAGCGGCCCGGGCGTGGTTTCACCGAGGGCGAGGCCGTCGATCATCTGCGTCGGCGTCAGCCAGCCGTAATGGCCGACCGCGCCCTGATAAACGTACGGCAACACCGCGTACGCGCCGCCGAAGGTCAGCAGGGCAGCTTTGGTAAAGAACCAGCCCATCTGCGTGAACGTGCCGTCCCAGCCGAACAATGTCGTCAGCAGTGCCATCGGCAAACACCACAGTGCCGCGCCGATCAGCGCCAGTTTCCACAGTTTCGCCGGTTTGAAACGTGCGTGTTCCGGTGTCGGCGTGTCGTCATCGATCAGCGCCGGGCCAAAGGATTTGCCGCTGTTGCGCGGACTGGCAGCGTTGAACCGCTGCGGGGCGAAGCGCCCGCCGAGATAGCCGATCAGTGCCGCGCCGAGCACGATCAGCGGGAAGGGGGCATTGAAGGCAAAAATCGCCACGAACGACGCCCCGGCAATCGCCCACAGCCAGGCGTTCTTCAGCGCACGCGAGCCGATGCGATGAGCCGCATGCAGGACGATTGCCGTCACCGCCGGTTTGATCCCATAAAACACCCCGGCCACGGCGGGCATGTCGCCGAAGGCGATGTAGACCCACGACAGTGCAATCAGAATGAACAGCGACGGCAGCACAAACAGCACACCCGCGACCACTCCGCCCCAGGAGCGATGCAGCAGCCAGCCAATGTAGGTCGCCAGTTGCTGGGCCTCGGGGCCGGGCAGCAACATGCAGTAGTTGAGCGCGTGGAGAAAACGCTTTTCGGAAATCCAGCGGCGTCGCTCGACCAGCTCCTGATGCATGATCGCGATCTGCCCGGCCGGACCGCCGAAACCGATGCAGCCGAGCTTGAGCCAGAAGCGCCAGGCGTGTTGCAGGGTGATGGGGGCGGGGCGTGGGAGATCTTTTTGTTCTTGATCCAATGGCGTCGCTCCTGGGGTGAGTCCTGGCGGAGCGGGTATATAAGCAGGTTTTGCTTGCGATGTGGTGTCAACCTAAAACCCTCATCGGAGCGCCGCCCGCCCAGCCCTCTCCCAGAGGGAGAGGGAGCCGACCGAGGTGTCTGGCGTCATGTATCGACCTGAATGACCGCGTCGATTATTAGAATAAGCATCCCGGGCCGGTGCCGAAACGTGTCGATTATGGATTCACTACAGCACCATCACGTCGGCGGAGCTCGCAAGCATCCCCCGATCAGTTCCCTCTCCCTCGGGAGAGGGCTAGGGTGAGGGGCTACGATGTCTGGCCCACCCAAAACCTCAGCCCCGAACTGATCGGGTTTCGGCCCGACGATCATTGAACGGTCCCGTTTGCGCGCTGAAGGTGGCCGGGTCAGCCCCCGGTCATGTTCATGAACCGCACCACCTGCACATCATCGTTGACTTCGAAATTGTGCCGATACGGTTTCAGTTTCATCGCCTCGATGATGGCTTTTTCCAGGCGTTGCGGTTGCCCGGGATGCGCGCGTAGCACCGCTTTCAGATCCATCGAATGCTCGTTACCCAAACACAACAACAGCCGGCCTTCGACGGTCAGCCGCACGCGGTTGCAGGTGGCGCAGAAGTTGTGGCTGTGCGGGGAGATGAAGCCCAGGCGAATCTCCGGTGCTTCGGCCAGACGCCAGTAGCGCGACGGGCCTTGGGTCGATTCGGCGGAGTCGATCAGGGTGTAGCGTTCGGCGATTTTCTCGCGCACCTGGGCGCTGGAGAAAAACGACTCGGCACGGCTGTGTTCGCTGATGGTGCCCAGCGGCATTTCTTCGATGAAGGAAATGTCGAGCTGACGATCGATGGCGAAGCTCACCAGATCGTTGATCTCGTGATCGTTGCGCCCTTGCATCACCACGCAATTGAGTTTGGTGCGGGTAAAACCGGCCTTGCGAGCGGCATCGATGCCGTCGATCACCTGGGCCAGATCACCGGTGCGGGTCAATTCCTTGAAGCGCTGCGGGTCGAGGCTGTCGAGGCTGATGTTCAGGCGCTTGACCCCGGCGTCGAACAGCGGCGTGGCGAGTTTGCCCAGTTGCGAGCCGTTGGTGGTCAGGCACAGTTCGCGCAGGCCGGGCAGGGCGGCGATCTGTTCGCAGAGCTTGACCACACCGGGGCGGATCAGTGGTTCGCCACCGGTGAGGCGGATCTTGCGCGTGCCGAGGGCGACGAAGCTTTGCGCGACCTGAAACAGCTCTTCGAGCGTCAGGATCTGCTGGCGCGGCAGGAACTGCATGTCTTCGGCCATGCAATAGACGCAGCGGAAGTCGCAGCGATCAGTCACCGACAGGCGCAAATAATCCACGCGGCGGTTGTGACCATCGATCAATTCACGCTCTGTCATGGGTTCGCCTCGTGGGTGTCAGGTGCGGCCAATTGGCGCAGTTGCGCAGGGTAAAGTCCGCACCCGTTGCCGTCCAATCACTCTGGCTGACCGGCTGATTGATTCGGTCGATGATCAAATCATTGCGCACCGAACATTGCCGTCCAGTAAATGCCGGCGTTGCTTTTCGGATCGGCCGCGTAAGCCGCACCGAGTTCCTTGTATTGCGGGTTCATCAGGTTGGCGCAATGGCCGGGACTGGCGAGCCAGCCGTCGACGACTTTGCCGACTGTGTCTTGCCCGGCGGCAATGTTTTCGCCGACCAGTTGCCCGCTGTAACCGGCAAGTTCGGCGCGGTCGCCGGGGGTACGGCCATCGCGGTCCTTGTGATCGAGGTAATTGTTATTGGCCATGTCGCGGCTGTGATCCTGGGCCACCGTGCCCAGCGTTGCATTCCATGCCAGCGGTGCGGCAGCGGCGAAAGCCTGGCCGCCGCATTGGCGCGGCTGGCTGCGGGCGGCGTTGAGCTGGGCGAGCAGTTTCTGCCCTTCGCTTTGCCCGTCGCCGAGCTTGGCCGAGAGCAGCGGCCGCGCCAGGACGATGCGCCAATCACGATCGACGCGGTTCACGCCGATATCGACGAACTGCGGATCGAGCACCACCTGACAGAAACTTTCCTGGATCGCTTGCATCGCCGACGCTGCGTCGCGCGGGCCGTTGAGGGTGATCGCCTGGACGTTGACCATCGGATAGCGGGCACTGGCCATGGCTTGTTGCAGATCGACCGCGCCGCTGGCCGGCAGGCGCAGGCGTGGATCGGCGGACAGTGGCGGCAATTCGTTTGAGGCCTGCGTCCCGCAACGCTGCGGCTGGCTGCGGTAGCTGTTGATCGACTCGATCAGTTGCAACTCATCGGCAGCGACTGCCGAGGCGGCGAAGACAACGCCCAGCGATAACCCGACAAGACGCAAAACAGATGGCATGAAGCGCATGGAGATCTCCCTTGAGCTGAATGCGCCCATGATGCGCGAAAGGCCCCCGGTGGGTGCAATGTCTTTTTTCGGCATCCGGCGGTTTTTTTATCCGGGATGTTTCTGCCATTTTTGCCGGCTACACTCTGCGCAGACCCCGAAAACCGGGCGTCTCACCGACGAAACATCCAGCCCGTAACGGGCGCTGCCGGAAGAACTGACATGGGATTGAAACGCTTGGCGGGTTGTCTGGTATTCACTTTGCTGGCAGGCGTGGCATCGGCCACCGAGCAGGCGCCGATCGAGGCCAAGGCCGAAGAGAAAGCGCAGGTGCTGGAGGAGAAAGCGGCGGACAAGGTCAGCAGCGCCCCGGCGCCGAAATCCGAAGCGATCACCCCGACCGAGGCACAAGCGGTTGACCCGGCCGGCGCGGCGCCGCTGGACGATCCGCTGACCTGCCTGGCGCGCAGCATCTATTGGGAAGCCAAGGGTAAGGACACCCCGGAAATGGAAGCCGTGGCCAGCGTGGTGATGAATCGTCTCGGCCACGACGGCTTTCCCGACACGGTCTGCGCAGTGGTCAAACAGGGCTCGGAAAGCAAAAGCTGCCAGTTTTCCTGGTGGTGCGACGGCAAGCCCGATCAGGTCAAGGAAGACGCCGAATATGCGCTGGCCAAGGAAATCGCCGGCAAGGCGCTGAACCGCCAACTCAAGGATCGCACCCACGGCGCAATGTATTTCCACGACCGCAGGGTGCATCCGGGCTGGGCCAACGAATACCGCCGCACGGCCGCGATCGGCAAGTTTCAGTTTTATAAGCCCGCGGGCGGGGATGCGCGATAGGCCCACCGCCATTTGTCGTCGCATGAAGATCCCTTGTAGGAGTGAGCCTGCTCGCGATAGCGGTGTGTCAGTAAACGAATATGTGCCTGACACACCGCTATCGCGAGCAGGCTCACTCCTACAGGGGATTGGGGGTGGCTTTATTGCGTCGGTTGGCGAGCGGGAAAAAACAGCTCGAAACAGGTCACGCCATTCTCGCTGATGACGCTGTAGCGCCCTTGATGCAACTGCATGATCGTCGCGACAATCGACAGGCCCAAGCCGTTGGATTGCGCCGAACGCTCGCGTGACTGGTCAATCCGATAGAAACGCTCGAACAGCCGCGCCAGATGCTCCGGCGCAATGCTCGCGCCCTGATTGCGCACGCGCAGATAACTGCCATTCGCCTCGGCACTGGCTTCGACCTGCAGCGTCGAATCCGCTGCGCCGTACTTGATCGCATTGGCGCAGAGGTTGGCCAGGGCGCGGCGCAACAGCATCGGTTCGGCCCAGATCACGCCGTCGCCGTGGGCCTCGATGGTCATGCCGACATCCGCCGCCAGGCCCTCGAAGTAATCGGCGATGCGCTGCATTTCCTCCGCCGCGTCCAGTTCCAGACGCTGGCTCAAGGCACTGGCCGGATCGGTGCGGGCCAGAAACAGCATGTTGTCGAGCATGCGCGTCAGGCGTTCCAGCTCCTCGACGTTGGAGGCGAGCAATTGCTGATAGGCCTCGACACTGCGGTGTTGCTGCAGGGCGACCTGGGTTTCGCCGAGCAGATTGTTGATCGGCGTGCGCAGCTCATGGGCCATGTCGGTGGACACCTGGCTCAACTGCGCAAAGCCAGTGGCGAGCCGGTCGAGCATGGTATTGAAGGCTTCGATCATCGGCTGCAATTCGCGCGGTGCACCTTGGTTGTCGAGGCGCTGGTCGAGGTTGCCGACGCCAATGCCGTGCGCATGTCGGGCCAGACGTCGCACAGGCAGCAGGCCCCGATACACCAGCAGGCAACCCACCAACGCCAACAGCAACGCCGCCAGCGAGGCCAGCCCGTAAACGCTCAAGCGGTAGCTTTCGAGCATGGCCGTGCGCTCGCTCATCAGGCGCCCGGTAGTGACTTGCAGATTGCCCAGATCGCCGGAATCGATGGTCGCCGCCACTGCCGAAAACGGCACGCCGTTGACGCTCGGCAGATGCTGCACATCGCGCAGGGTCATTGGGTGGTCGATCGGCACGGCGGGCAAATCCGGTGCGGTGAGGTTGCCCGGGTTGACCACCAGCAGCGGCGGCTCGCCGGGCGCGCCGATGGTCAGCAGCGCTTCGCGATTGCCGAGCATGTTCTGGAACAGCGCCGGTTTGTGCTTGATCAATTCCAGCGTGTTGCTGTCGTTGAGGAAACTGCGCAATTGATCGATACGACTGACCAGCGCCGTGTCATCGCGCCGGGTCAGTTGCTGTTCCAGCTCGTTGTACAGCGCAGCCCCGAGGCCGGCCAGCGAAGCGAAGGCGAGCAGGGCGAACAACAGCGCCAGGCGCAGCGTTAGCGAATACGGGCGAGGGCGGCTCATGGCTGGGTATCGAAGCGATAGCCGATCCCGCGCACGCTGTGAATCAGCTTGAGCTGGTACGGGTCATCGATTTTCGCCCGCAAGCGCCGCACGGCGACGTCGACGACATTGGTGTCGCTGTCGAAATTCATGTCCCAGACCCGCGAAGCAATCAGCGAACGCGCGAGCACTTGCCCGGTGTGGCTGGCGAACAATTGCAGCAGGGCGAACTCCTTGTTGGTCAGGGTGATGCGCACACCGGCACGGGTCACCCGGCGCTTGAGCACGTCGATCTGCAGGTCGGCGACTTGCAATTGTTCATCTTCATGAATCGGCCCACGCCGGGTCAGGGTGCGCAGGCGCGCCACCAGTTCGGCGAAGGAAAACGGCTTGATCAGGTAATCGTCGGCGCCGAGCTCAAGGCCTTTGACGCGGTCGGCGATGTCATCGCGAGCCGTGAGGAACAACACCGGCGTGTCGGCTTCCCTGCGCAGCCGGCGCAGTACTTCCCAGCCATCCATTTTCGGCATCATCACGTCCAGCACGATCACGTCGAAGCTGTGCTCCAGCGCCAGGTGCAGGCCGTCGGCACCGTCGCGGGCCAGGCTGACGCTGTAGCCCAGTTCCTGCAAACCGTTGAGCAGGTAATTGCCGGCCTTGGGTTCGTCTTCGACAACCAGAATATTCATCGGTCGGTCTCAATGGTCGTTGGTGCAGCCGCTGCCTTGAACCTGATAGTCCAGCACATGTTCGCGGCCCTGGTGGTCGAGGTAATTCAAGCGCGCCGGGATCACCCCGCACGCCTGTGAAATATCGGTGCTGGACAGCACTTTGTCGATATCCAGATGCACATAGAAACCGGTTTTGTCATGGATCACACCGGTGTCGGGGGTGGTGGCGGCAAACACGCTGCCGGTGGCGAGGAGGGCGGTGAAGGCGATCAGGAGGGTTTTCATGGTCAGTCACTCAGTGGGTGAAGTGGATCGGCAATGGCGCCGGAACAACTTCAGGCTACCGAGCGATCCGCACGGCAAACCGACAACTGAATGACAAAGTTGTAATGAAACGGGGAGGCAAGGCAGACGAAGATCCTTTGTAGGAGTGAGCCTGCTCGCGATAGCGGTGTGTCGTTCAAATCAGATGTCGACTGATGTACCGCTATCGCGAGCAGGCTCACTCCTACAGAGGGATTCGGTGTGCTTCAGCTCGCGTGGGTACTGAGAATACTCGCGATCTGCTGCGGCTGGCAGTTGAGGTACGGCGAGGATTTCAGCCAGCGCTGATCGGGGTACCAGGAAAACATGAACTGGCCGTTCTTCAGGCGATCGATTACCTGTCTGGCAATTTGCGGGCGCACTGCCGGGCAACCCTGGCTGCGGCCGATGCGGCCCTGACGCTTGCTCCACAGCGGATTCACGTAATCGGCGGCATGAATGACGATCGCCCGATCCCGCGCCATGTCATTGAAGCCCGGCTCGAGACCGTCCATGCGCAACGAGTAGCCGTGGGTGCCGCTGTAGCTTTCCTGGGTGCGGAACAGGCCGAGGCTGGACTGGAAGCTGCCTTCACGATTGGAAAACTGCGTGGCGAAGTTTTCCCCGGAGTTGGAGCCATGGGCGACCAGATCGCGCAGCACCAGCTTCTTCTTGCTCAGGTCGAAGATCCACAGGCGGCGCTCGGTGGACGGTTGCGAATAGTCGATGATCGCCAGATGACGCGACGGTTTCGCGCCGTTGCTGACCGCACACTGCATGGCGCTCAGCGCACCTTTCAGCGCGTGGGGATTGAGTTCTGGCGCGGCGTGCGCGAGGCTGGTGTAAAGAACCGGCGAGAGCTGGCCGGCGGCAAACGCGGGGCTGGTCACAGCGACAAGGGTCGCAGTGCTCAGCAAAAGTCGGCGCAGAAACGTCAACATTGATGAAGTGTCCTCACTTGCTACTTATCGGGCACTTTGGTTCCTGACGTCCAGTCGATACCTGCAAGCTCGATGATCGAGCCTGACTGTTCAGCGCACCTGATGTAAGGTTGACCGTCATCGAGACGGCCATGGATTGGAGTAAAGCAGTTGTTCAAAAAGTACGCATGCTACTTGAGCATTTGTTTGCTCGCTGCGCCGTTTGTCGCTTGTGCCGAGGAGGCGCTGCCGCCGTTGCCGACCCTGCCGACGCCGGCGGCCGAAATACCGGTCGAACCACAAAGCCCGCTACAGGCAGTATTGATCAATCTGCGCCAGTCCTGCCCAGCGATTGCGACGCGGCTTGACGGCGCGGCGCTGAGCCAGTTGCAAGCGTTCTATCAGCAGCAGGACTGGCTGCCGGTGTGGGCCAGCGAATCCGCGCGTTTGCCGGCATTGCAAGGGCAATTGCGCTTGTTGGCCGACGATGGTCTCAATCCGGCGCGCTACCCGGTCGCCGCCACAGCACCGCAGGACGGCGAACTGTGCGCCGATATCGAGATCAGTCGCTATTACCTGCAAGCGCTGCAAGACCTGCATTTCGGCCGCCTGCTGCAGTCACATTTCGAACCGCTGTGGCGTGCCGACGACACCTTGCGCGACCGTCAGGCGGAATTATTGGCGATTGCCGTTTCCGGCCTGCACGACATCCCCGTAGCGTTCGATCTGGCACGGCCGCGTCTGGCGCAATATCAGGAGCTGCGGCAGCTCTACGCCGCGCAACGCTCGCAGGCCTTGCCACATTGGCAACCGGTTGGCAGCGGGCCGTTGCTGCGTCCAGCGATGGAAGACAAGCGCGTACCGGAACTGGCTCAGCGGCTGTACAGCGAAGGCTATCTGAGCGACGCCGGCGGCACGTCGGGTAACGCTTATGAAGGCGCACTGGTTGATGCGGTGAAGAGTTTTCAGGTCAACCATTCGTTACAGGCCGACGGGGTGGTCGGGCCGGGGACGATTGCCGAACTGAACATCAGCCCATTGACGCGCCGCGAACAGTTGCGGGTCAATCTCGAGCGCTTCCGCTGGATGTCTCAGGACATGGAGCCCGATACGCTACTGATCAACGTCGCCGCCGCCGAACTGACGCTGTATCAGGGCGGCGCGCCCGTGTGGCAGACGCGCACTCAGGTCGGCCGCGCCGACCGGCAGACGCCGTTGCTGAAATCGCGGGTAACCCGCCTGACCCTGAACCCGACCTGGACCGTGCCGCCGACGATCTGGAAGGAAGACAAACTGCCGGAAATTCGCAAGGACCAGACCTTCCTCAGCCGCCACAACCTGCAAGTGCTCGACGCCAACGGTCTGCCGTTGGCGGCAGCGGACATCGACTGGGAAAACCCCGGCAACATCCTCCTGCGCCAGGACGCCGGGCCGCGCAATCCGTTGGGGCAAATGGTCATCCGTTTCCCCAACCCGTTTTCGGTGTACCTGCACGACACACCGAGCAAGGCGCTGTTCGACAAGGGCCCGCGCGCGTTCAGCTCAGGTTGCGTGCGTGTCGAGCATCCGATGCAACTGCGCGATCTGCTGCTCACCCCGGCGGAGAAGGCTCGCACCGAAACCCTGCTCGCGACCGGCACCACACACGAATTTCGCTTGTCGGCGCCGGTGCCGATCCTGATGACCTACTGGACCGCGCAAGTCGACGGCAACGGCCAGGTGCGCTACGCGCCGGACATCTACAGCCGCGACAGCGCGTTACTGGCCGGGCTTGACCGCTCGCATTGAGGCTCAGCGCTGGCCGCGCCTCCCCAACAGGCGCGCCAGCCAGGCATCGACACTCAACTTGCCGGCGCCAGCGAACAGCAGCGGCGCCAACGCGGCCAGGTAGATCGCCGGCAGCTTGAAGTTGCCGAAGCCTTTGTTGGTGATCGCATACCCCTGCGCCAGTTCGCTCAGCGACGACCAGTCGGCGGGCCAGTGCACGGCGGCCGTGGCAACCACCGTCACCACCATCAAGACCAGCGCTGAAAAGCGCGTGCCGAAGCCGATCAGGATCGCTACAGCGCAGATCAGCTCGGCCCACATCGACAGTTCCCAGTTCAGCGTGGCCGGCAGTCGGTCGAAGGGGAAGGGGAAGCGCTCTTGGATGTCCTCGAACCAGTTCTGCCCGTTGAATTTCTCCAGCCCGGATTCGAAGAATTCCCAGGCGATGAACAGGCGCAAGGTCAACGGCGCCAGCCAAGCGCCGGCACGGTCGAGGTTCAGGTGCAGGTGCTGGACAGTGTTGGAGAGGATTTTGCTCATGAGGGGCTCCGGTGGTTTTTCAGAGTGGAATCGACCGGTGCATTTGAAGGGGGGGGTGTATCGGTGGTGTGTCGTTGGGGTGGGGAATTGTTGGGTGGGTGTGTCTGGGGTGGGGCGGGATACAGTGGGGTACAAGCAGTGAAACCGCGTTGGGCCTGTAACCCTCATCGGAACGCCGCCCGCCCAGCCCTCTCCCAGAGGGAGAGGGGGCCGACCGTGGGGTATTTAGCTAGACGTCGACCTGTAAGCCCGAGTCGACTATGGCGATGATGGAGTCAACTTCCCCCAAATGGCTTGGCGATTATGGATTCAGCGCTAACCATTCAGGTCGGCGCATTACGCCAATATCCCCCATTCAGTCCCCTCTCCCTCCGGGAGAGGGTTAGGGTGAGGGCAACAGTTTCGGCACCCGCCACAAATACCAGGCCGCCACCGTCCGATAAGGCCGCCACGCCAGCCCAATCTCAACCATCTGCCTGCGCGTCGGCTGCACCTCCAGGCCCTTCAATCGTCGATAACCCTCGCGCACCCCGAAATCATCCGCCGGCAGAATGTCCATACGCTCCAGGCTGTAGATCAACGACATCTCCACCGTCCAGCGCCCGACCCCACGCAAACTGATCAGCCGTTCGATCAACGCTTCATCGTCCATCGCCAGCGCCGTTGCGTAATCCGGCACTACGCCATCCAGCGTCGCCTGGGCGATGCCCTGAATCGTGGCGATTTTGCTCGCGGAAAACCCGCAGCCGCGCAGGCGCTCGACGTCGGTGGCGACCAGCTGCTCCGGCCGCGGAAACGTCTGTGCGGCGAACAGCCCCAGCAAACGCCCCAGAATCGCGTCCCCGGCCTTGGCGTGCAGTTGCTGATAAGCGATCGCCCGCACCAGCGATTCATACGGATCGCGCGCCGGATGCGGGCGATGCAGGCACGGGCCTATAGCGGCGATATGGCGCTGCCAGTCAGCATCGAGTGCGGCGAGAAAATCGCTCGCCGCTTGATAAGTGCCTGCCACGTTATTTCAGCAGGCCTTGAAACTGTGTATCGAGCATGCTCATCGAAATCCCTTTGTGATTAATTTCAGCCAGTCAGAACGCGAGTTGTTGCGTGAGCTGCGTGGCGGCGTTTTCCAGGCGCAACAGAAACGCCTTGCGCGGCTGGCCTCCACCATAGCCGGTCAACGCGCCATCTGCGCCGATCACCCGGTGACACGGCACCACGATCGACAGGCGATTGTGCCCGTTGGCCAGACCGACGGCGCGGCTGGCGCCGGGTTTGCCCAGCGCGATGGCGATGGCGCCGTAAGTGCTGGTGTGGCCGTAGGGGATTTGCAGCAGCGCCGCCCAGACCTGGCGGTCGAACGCGCTGCCGGGTAAATGCAGGGCGACGCTGAACTCGTTCAGTCTGCCGACAAAATACTCCGCCAGTTGCGTTTCGATCTGCTGCAAATGCGCGTTGTGTCCCGGTGCGACCGCGTAACCGTAGCGCGCCTGCAATTGTTCGACTTCGCGGGTCAGCGCCGGCCGGTCGAGAAATTCCAGCAGCACCAGGCCGCGGCGCTCGGCCATGGCGATCATCGGTCCCAGCGGCGTGGTCAGCCGGGTGAACAGCAGCGGCTCGCTCTGGGCGACGCGGCCGGGGGTGATGTTGAAGGACTTCTGAAACGCATCACGGAAACCGCTGAGCGATTCATAGCCGGAGTCGAAGGCCGCATGGTCGATCGATGCGCCTTGCTTGATTCCGCCCAGCGCCATGCCCAGCCGTCGTGTGCGCAGCCAGGCATGGAAGGTCATGCCGAAGTGCTGCTTGAACCAGCGGCGCAGTTTCAGCGGTTCGATGCCTTCAGCGAGCAACTGCGCATCGCTCCAGCGCACCTCGGGGTCGGCATCCACAGCGCTGAGCAGGCGCTGCACCCAGTCCGGGGCGATGGCCGCTGCATCCAGCGGTTTGCAGCGCAGGCAGGCGCGGTAGCCGGCCGACAGGCAATCGTCGGCATGCGCGAAAAACTCGACATTCTCCGGTTTCGGTTTGCGCGCCGTGCAACTGGGGCGGCAAAAGATTCCGGTGGTTTTCACCGCCGTGAAGAACACGCCCTCATAGGCAGTGTCGCGTTCAAGCATGGCGCGAACCATTTCGGCATGGGGCGGCAGGGCAGAGGTCTGTATGTTCATGGGCTGAGAGTAAAACTGCTTCGTCGATGACTCCACCGAAAAATCGACAGTGAATTTTTTTCGATCTGCACCACAATGAGTCGACCGCCGCTTTCGAGGAGTCAACGCCATGCCACCGTTCACCATCCAGCGCATCGACCACATCGTGCTGCGCGTCGCTGATCTGCAACGCAGCATCGACTTTTACGCCCGGGTATTCGGCGCCGAAGTCGTCCGTCACAACCAGCCGCTGGGCTTGGTACACCTGCGCGCCGGTACGTCGATGATCGATCTGGTCGACCTGCAAGGCGAGCTGGGCCGCAAGGGTGGCGGCGCAGCAGGGGCGGAGCGGCGCAATGTCGATCATTTCTGCCTGCGCATCGAACCGTTCGACGAAGCGGCGCTCACCGTTCACTTGCAGGCCTGTGGCCTGACCGTGGAGAAAGCCGCCAGACGCTTCGGCGCCGAAGGTTACGGCCTCTCGCTGTATTGCTTTGACCCGGACGGCAACCAGGTCGAACTCAAAGGGCCGAGCGAAGCCTGATTCGGCTCAGGTCACTAGAGCAGGCACCGTTGGTCTTTTCCATCGCACTCCACAAGCCTTGGGCATTCCAAACAAGTCCGATCACGACTTTTCTGGAGGCAGCCATGACCCATCCATCCAGCACTGACAAGCCGCTCGAAGAAACCCTCAGCCCGAACGACGATGGTTTTGTTATCGGCACCGCCGGGCGCGACGAAGACCCTAACGCCACGACCGACTGGGACCATGCGCGCGACACCGACGAGGTGATGACGCCCGCCGATACCCGCGGTTTGCCCGGCTATCCGGGCGCAGAGAAGGCCGGCAAGGACACGCAAAGTGTCGACAGCACCATCCCGGCGAACGGCGACCCGGCCCTGCAAACCAACGACAGCGCCGATTGAACCGTAGTACGACAGCAGATCGCGGGAGGCTTGCGATGAATAAACCGATGCTCAAATGTGCGCTGGTCGCGCTGACTTTCTCTCTCGGCATGGCACAGGCCTATGCCGCGCAAACCAAGCGCGTCGATGTGCTGCTGGTGGGCGGCGGGATCATGAGTTCGACCCTGGCGGTGTGGCTCAGCGAGCTGGAACCGGGCTGGTCGATGGAAATGGTCGAGCGCCTGGACAAGGTCGCCGAGGAAAGCTCCAACGGCTGGAACAACGCCGGCACCGGCCACTCGGCGCTTGCCGAACTGAACTACACGCCGGAGAAGGACGGCAAGATCGACATCACCAAAGCCGTCGAAATCAACGAAGCGTTCCAGATCACCCGGCAGTTTCTCGCCTGGCAGGTGAAAGCCGGCGTGTTGAAAAATCCGCGTTCGTTCATCAATTCCACGCCGCACATGAGCTTCGTCTGGGGCGATGACAACATCCGCTTCCTGAAAAAGCGCTACGAGGCGTTGCAGGCCAGCCCGTTGTTCCGGCCGATGCAATATTCCGAAGACCCGGCGCAGATCAAGCAATGGGTGCCGCTGATGATGGAGGGGCGCGACCCGGCGCAGAAAATCGCCGCGACCTGGACGCCGATCGGCACCGACGTCAATTTTGGCGAGATCACCCGGCAGTTCGTCAGCCATCTGCAATCGCGCGATAACTTCTCGCTGCAGCTGTCCTCGGAGGTACGTGACATCACCCGTAACGATGACGGCTCCTGGCACGTCGAATACAAAAATCTGAAGGACGGCACGACCACCGCCACCGACGCCAAATTTCTGTTTATCGGTGCCGGTGGTGCAGCGTTGCCGCTGTTGCAGAAGTCCGGCATCGAGGAGGCCAAGGACTACGCCGGGTTCCCGGTCGGCGGCTCGTTTCTGGTCACCGAGAATACCGAAATAGCCCAGCGGCACATGGCCAAGGCCTATGGCATCGCCTCCACCGGCGCGCCGCCGATGTCGGTGCCGCACCTCGACACGCGCGTGCTCGACGGCAAACGGGTGATTCTGTTCGGGCCGTTTGCGACGTTCTCGACCAAGTTCCTCAAGGAGGGCTCGTACTTCGACCTGCCGGCCAGTACCACGTTGCATAATCTGTGGCCGATGGTCCGGGTCGGCGTGCGTGAATTCGACCTGGTGCAATACCTCGCCGGCCAGTTGATGCAGTCAGACGATGACCGTTTCGAGGCGCTCAAAGCGTATTTCCCACAGGCGCAAAAGCAGGACTGGCGCTTGTGGCAAGCTGGCCAGCGTGTGCAGATCATCAAGAAGGACGAGCAGCAGGGCGGGGTGCTCAAGCTTGGTACCGAGGTGGTCGCGTCCAGGGACGGCAGCATTGCCGCGTTGCTCGGTGCCTCACCGGGTGCCTCGACGGCGGCGCCGATCATGCTTGATCTGATGCAGAAGGTGTTCAAGGACAAACTGGCGTCGGCGCCGTGGCAGGACAAGCTGCGCCAGATCGTGCCCAGCTACGGCACGCGCCTGAATGAACACCCGGACAAGGTCATGGAGGAGTGGCGCTACACCAGCGACGTGCTGCAACTGACGCCGCCACCGGGCATCGATCAGGCGCAGCCGAGCAATCCGCCGACGCACATCGACGCGGTGCAACAGCCACATCTGGACAGCGATCCCGATCTCAAGCCTTGAACAGTGGGGGTGGTGGCGCCGGGCGAACTTTTCCCGTTCGGCGCCACTCTGAACCAGTCAGAGGGTGACCGGGCGGCAGAAAAAACTGGCCCGGCAGGCAGTTTTGGCGCGCGCCGTGATAAATTCGTCGCACGTTACGCCGACCCCGAATGGCCCCAGGCGGCCCCACCAAGAGCGATCTACATGCAAGCAAAGGCCCGTGAGGTTTATGTGCCACCGGTGCTGCAGGATCTGCGGGCCGGCACAGCCGAACTGCACATCGCACTGGAAAAACGCCTTCCTTTTTTCTCCGACACCCTTGATACCCAGGCTTTCGAGCGCCTGATGCAGGCCTATTACGGCTTTTACCGGCCACTGGAACAGGCCCTGCAAGCCAGCAACGCGATTCCGGACGACTTCGATCTGACCCCACGGCTCAAGACCGCAACCTTGCGCGCTGACCTGCAAGCGCTGGGCGCCAGTGCCGAAGCGCTGGCCAGCCTGCCGCAATGCGATGAGTTGCCGCGTATCGATTCCAGCGCGGCCTGCCTCGGCGTGTTGTATGTACTGGAAGGTGCGACCCTCGGCGGGCAGATTCTGCGCCGGGAAATCGCTGCCCGGTTGGGCCTGGAAGCCGACAACGGCGCGGCTTTTCTCGATGTCTACGGCGCGGCCACCGGGCGCCGCTGGCGCGATTTCATCGAATACCTCGGCAGCCGGCCCATGGACGCTGCCGAACGGGCAGCCGTCGTCCGCGCTGCGCAAACTACATTCAGCTGTTTCGAGCAGTGGCTCGAGCGCCGGGAGGTGCTGGCATGACCCCGCAAGATAAACAAGCCTTCGAAGAGCTGCTCGCCAACTGCGCCGACGAACCGATCCGGTTTCCCGGTGCGATTCAGCCGCACGGTCTGCTGTTGACCCTGAGCGAGCCTGCACTGCAGATCATTCAGGTCAGCGCCAACGTCGAAACATTGCTCGGCCGCGCGCCAGAGCCGCTGATCGGCCAGCCGCTGCACGAACTGATTGGCCTGGAGCACTGCGCGCAGGTGCTTGAGGCGCTGCAACGCGATGCGCAAGCCGATG
The DNA here is from genome assembly GCF_051132135.1 of Pseudomonas sp. R1-1. Lineage (NCBI taxonomy): Bacteria > Pseudomonadati > Pseudomonadota > Gammaproteobacteria > Pseudomonadales > Pseudomonadaceae > Pseudomonas > Pseudomonas sp. R1-1. The sequence goes on along the minus strand of NZ_CP071663.1, from coordinate 3,709,332 downwards.
CGCCACCGCTGTACTTTCGCCTGAATGGCACCGCCTTCGAGGGTTTGCTGCACCGCCATCAAGGCGTGCTGATCCTGGAACTGGAAATCCACGTCGAGAACTTCCAGCCGCGCAACGTCGCCGGGGTCAAGACTCATCTGGGGCGCATGCTGCAACGTCTGCAAGCGGCGACATCGCTGCAGGCGCTGTACGACATCAGCGTCAAGGAAATCCAGGCGATGACCGGTTACGACCGGGTGCTGATCTATCGGTTCGAGGAGGAGGGCCACGGTCAGGTCATCGCCGAAGCCTCCGATCCATCGATGGAAATGTTCAACGGCCTGTTTTTCCCGGCCTCGGACATTCCCGAACAGGCCCGCGAGCTGTACCGCACCAACTGGCTGCGGATCATCCCCAATGCCGATTATCAGCCGGTGCCGCTGGTGCCGAAGTTGCGCCCGGACACCCAGCAGCCGCTGGACCTGAGCTTCGCTACGCTGCGCAGCGTCTCGCCGATCCATTGCCAGTACATGAAGAACATGGGCGTGCTGTCGTCGATGAGCATTTCCCTGCTCAAGGGCGACAAACTCTGGGGTTTGATCAGTTGTGGCAATCGCGAACCCTTGCATGTGCCTCATGAATTGCGCATGGCCTGCCAGACCATCGGCCAGGTGCTGTCGCTGCAGATCAGCGCGATGGAAGCGCTGGAACTCAGCCGTCAGCGCGACGAAAAGCTCGAAGCGCTGGCGCAGCTCAATCAGGCGATGATCGATTCGCCGCAGAACGTCTTCGACGGTCTGGCGCAACAACCCGAGACGTTGATGGCCCTGACCGGCGCCGGCGGCATCGCGATTATCGAAGACAAGCAATTGCACCGTTACGGCAACTGCCCGGAACCGGAAGACATCCGCGCGCTGCACAAATGGCTGCAGGAGCGCGGCGAGCCGGTGTTCGCCAGCCACCATTTGTCCAGCGTCTACCCACCCGCAGCGCAGTATCAGCAGGTGGCCAGCGGGGTGCTGGCGTTGAGCTTGCCCAAACCGGTAGAGAATGGCGTGCTGTGGTTCCGCCCGGAGGTCAAAGAAAACATCAATTGGAGCGGCGACCCGCGCAAACCGCTGGACCTGGAAAACTCCGACGCGGGCCTGCGCCTGCGGCCGCGCACCTCGTTCGAGATCTGGAAGGTCGAGATGGCCGGCATTTCAGTCAAATGGAGCCACGGCGACCTGTTCGCCGCCAACGACTTGCGCCGCTCGGCACTGGAAAACGACCTGGCACGCCAGGTGCGCCGCGAGCAGGAAGCGGTGCGCGCGCGTGAGGAGCTGGTGGCGGTGGTCTCCCACGACCTGCGCAACCCGATGACGGTGATCTCGATGCTTTGCGGGATGATGCAGAAAGCCTTCAGCTCGGACGGCGCGCATACTTCGCGGCGCATCTCCACGGCCATCGACACGATGCAGCAGGCCACGGCGCGGATGAATACCCTGCTGGAAGATTTGCTCGATACCTCGAAAATCGATGCCGGGCGCTACACCATTACCCCGCAGCCGCTGGAAGTCGGGCATATCTTCGAAGAGGCGCAGTCGCTGCTGACGCCGCTGGCGCAGGACAAGGACATCAGCATTTCCTTTGAAGCTGATCCGGATCTGCGGATCCACGCCGACCCTGAGCGGTTGTTTCAGGTGCTGTCGAATCTGGTCGGCAATGCGATCAAGTTCACTCCGCGTCTGGGCACTGTGGGTGTGCATGCGACCACAGTGGGTGACGAAATTGTGTTTACTGTGCGTGATAGCGGTGAGGGGATTCCGAAGGAGCATTTGCCGCATGTGTTCGATCGGTACTGGACGGTGAAAGAGGGTAATCCGACGGGGACGGGGCTGGGGTTGTATATCACTCAGGGGATCGTTGAGGCGCATGGCGGGCGGATCGTTGCCGAGAGTGAGCCGGGGCGGGGGAGTGAGTTTCGGTTTACGGTGCCGCGGGTCGCTTGATCTTTGATCTTTGATCTTTGATCTTTGATCTTTGAGTTTTGGGTACATATCCGTTGCTGCGGTAACGGCTGCTTAGGGTTCCGCCCTTACGGCGGGTCACCTTTTTCAAACGCCAAAAAGGTAACCCAAAACGCTTGCTCCTACGTACGGCCCTCGCAGGCTCGGGTCCCTTCGCTCCGGGATCGATCCGGGCGCAGCGGCTACGGTTTGCTGCGCTGCACCTCCTTCCGCTGTGTCTGGCTGCGCCAGACGGTCGCTGCGCTCCCACGCCCGGATCAATCCCTCCACTCAGCCTTCCGACGTCGCCGGTGACGCAAGATCAAGAGCACTCGAGCTTGCGCTCATTGTTGAGTGGTGAGAAGCGTCGCATGGCGTTGGATCTGCGGTGTGGCTGCCCCTCACCCCAGCCCTCTCCCCCTGGAGAGGGAGCCGATCTATGGGCTGTTCAAGTCCTGAGTTCGACTCGATATCGCATGTCGGCGTACCTTTCACATCCACCTCGGTCAGTCCCCTCTCCCTCCGGGAGAGGGATAGGCGGGCGGCGTTCCGATGAGGGGCTTTTGATCTTCAGCGTCGCCATCAAGATCAAAAGCAGGCGAGCTGACACTCGGCCTCATGGTTGTACTCGGCCCCTGTGGGAGCTTGCCTGCAAGCGATTGGGCCCGCACAGCCAACACATCATTGCCAGACCCGCCGCCATCGCCAGCAGGCTGGCTCCCACAGGTCGACCGCGTTCCAGCTGCAAGAATGCAATCAAATGGTGGGAGCTTGCCTGCAAGCGATTGGGCCCGCACAGCCAACACATCATTGCCAGACCCGCCGCCATCGCCAGCAGGCTGGCTCCCACAGGTCGACTGCGTTCCAGCTGCAAGAATGCAATCAAATGGTGGGAGCTTGCCTGCAAGCGATTGGGCCCGCACAGCCAACACATCATTGCCAGACCCACCGCCATCGCCAGCAGGCTGGCTCCCACAGGTCGACCGCGTTCCAGCTGCAAGAATGCAATCAAATGGTGGGAGCTTGCCTGCAAGCGATTGGGCCCGCACAGCCAACGCGCTAGTTGGCCAAAAGGTAATTTTCTTCAATACCCGCCCATCGGCGCTGACTAAGGTGAGCCCCTTGTTCCTCGTTTTGAAGCAGGTGTGCGATGAGTCTGATTGTTTCGATGGCGGCGTTTGCGTTGGCGGCTTCCATCACGCCGGGGCCGGTGAATATCGTGGCGTTGAGTTCGGGGGCGCAGTATGGGTTTCGGGCCAGTCAGCGGCATGTCGCCGGGGCGACGTTGGGGTTTGTGTTGTTGCTGGTGTTGATGGGGCTGGGTCTGCATGAGGTTCAGCAGCGCTGGCCGTACATGACCCGTTTGGTGCAATGGGCCGGTGTTGCGTTTGTGCTGTTCATGGCGTGGAAACTGGCCAGTGATGACGGACGGCTCAACGCCGCCGATACAGGGCGGGCGCCGTCGATGCTCTATGGTGCGGTCATGCAATGGCTCAACCCCAAAGCCTGGCTGGCGTGTGTGGCGGGTATGGGGGCGTTTGTTGCCGATGGCGAGACGCGGTTGGTCTGGCAGTTTGCGGCGGTGTATCTGGTGATCTGTTATCTGTCGGTCGGCTGCTGGGCGTATGCGGGGACGTTTTTGCGCGGGTATCTGAACAATGCCAAGGGGATGCGCTGGTTCAATCGGGTGATGGCCGGGTTGTTGGCGTTAAGCGCAATCTATTTGCTGCTCCCGTGACCCATGTAGGAGTGAGCCTGCTCGCGATGGCGGTTACTCAGACAACAAATACGTCGACTGAATAACCGCTATCGCGAGCAGGCTCACTCCTACAGGGATTTTGGTCAATCTCACATGAACGGCAACTCAAACGCCGCCCCTTCCATGTGATACACCGTCGGCTCTTCGGAAAAATATTCTTCCAGCCCCAGCATGAACAATCGATGATCCTCACTCGCCTCAAAACCCGGTGTGTGATCCTCAAGCGACTGCCAGCGCACGATCAAATTGTAGTGCTCGGGCGTTTCGATCCCTTGCGCGAGCATGTGCCCGCCATAACCCTTGGCGCGGCGGAGCAAGGGTGCGACCTCGGCGAAGGCCTGTTTGAACCGCTCAACGTGTTGTTGATGCACGGGTAGCACAGCGATCTCGTAAACCATGACGTTCCCCTTAAATTGAGTGCTGCGTGGTGGATGGCGCATCGCTGAGTGCGGATGGATCGACGGCAATCGCGATCTTGCCCAGCAGTCCGTTGTTACGGCTTTCCAGTCGGGCGTGGGCGAGTCCGAGGTCGGCCAGTGCATAAACCGCGCCGACATGCGGGCGCAATTGACCGCGTTCGACCAGTGCGCTCAATTCATCGAGCTTGCCGCGATTCTGGCGGGTGAACACGAAGTGGAAACTGGCATTTTTGCCCCAGGCCTGGATCACGTTCTGTGGCTGGGCGATATCGACGATGGTCACCACCCGGCCCAGTTGCGCGAGTGCGTCGGGGCTGCGTGCCAGGGTGTCGCCGCCAATGGTGTCGAACACCACATCAACGCCATGCCCGCCGGTTTCGCGCAGGATGGCGTCGATGTAGTCCTCTTTCTCGTAATCGATCAGGACATCGGCACCCATGCGCCGCGCGAACTCGAAGTTGGCTTCGCGCACGGTGGTGAAGACCTTCGCACCCATGGCTTTGGCCAGTTGGATCGCAACGTGCCCGACGCCACCCGCGCCGCCATGAATCAGCACACTTTCACCGACCCTGAGCGACGCTCGCACCACCAGCGCTTCCCACGCCGTGCCGCCGACCAGGCTGAGGCTGGCCGCTTCGAGATGGCTCAGCGCTTTCGGCTTCTTGGCCACGATAGTCTGCGCGGCAACGTGGTACTCGGCGTAACTGCCAGACCCGGCAAAGATCTGCGGGGTGTACCAGACCTCGTCGCCCGGCACGAAAGCCGTCACGCCCGGCCCGACTGCCTCGACCACGCCGGAGACGTCGTGACCGCTGATGGCCGGCAGCGGCACAAGGTCGGGGTAGTCGCCGCGGCGAACCTGATAATCCAACGGGTTGATGGAAGTAGCGTGTACTCGCACCAGTACTTCGCCAGCGTTGGGGATGGGCGTGGGAACGTCGCGCAGTTCGAACGATTCCGGGCCGCCAAATGATTCAAGCATCATCGCTTTCATTGCATTTCCTCGTTTCGGTAAAAAGGGATATCGGGAATTCTCGATATCATGGGGCAAAAAATTACAGCTCGCTGCCGATGATCTCGGCCAGCTCACGGATTGCCGCTTCATTGCGCTTGTAGTACGTCCATTGGCCGATGCGTCTGACTTCGACCAGACCCGCCCGTTGCAGCGTCGCCAGATAATCGGACACCGTCGACTGCGACAGCCCGACGCCTTCCTGAATACTGCTGACGCAAACACCCACCGTATGCACGTCGCCTTCATCCTGAGGAGGAAAGCTGTTGGCCGGGTCCTTCAAGCCTTTGAGAATCTCGAGGCGAGTACGGTTGGAGAGTGCTTTGAAGATGTCGAGTAGGTCCATGCCGCGAAGATATCGGATTTTCCCGATATGTCAACGACTGATTTCGATGGGTCATCAACCCCGATACTGCCCCGGCGTCGCCGCCAGATGCTGTTTGAACGCACGCTGGAAATGCGCCTGATCGGCAAACCCGGCCGCGAGCGCGACGTCGGCGATCAACTGGCCGCGGCGCAGGCGCTCGCGGGCGAACTGGATGCGCTGGTTGACCACGAACGCATGGGGCGTCATGCCGTAATGCTGTTTGAACGCGCGGATCAGGTACGACGGCGATAGCTGCGCCGCGGTGCAGATCTCGTCGAGGCTCAGCGCATCGGTGCAATGCTCGCGAATGAAATCGGCGGCGCGTTCGAGCTTGTCGCTCGCCTCGCGCAACGGCGCGCTGGCGGGGTTCAGGCGCAGGTGCAGATCGCTGAAAAACTCCACCGCTGCGCTGTGTTTGCGCAGCAGGTCGTGTTGATCGTCGACGAGGATTTCGTACAGCGCGTGCAAATCGTGAAACAGCGCCGCGTCATCGAGATGGGTCACAGCAAAGCGACAAAACCCCTGTGCACCGAACCCCAGCTGTTGCTGCAAATCGCGCAGCCACGGCGTCTCGACGTACAGCATCACATACGACCACGGCTGATCGTCGATCGGATTGCACGCGTGCACATCGCCGGGGTTCATCAGCACCACCGTGCCTGCGGCCACTTCGAACGCTGATTGCTCATGCACATACGTGCTGCGCCCGGCGGTGATCGCGCCGATGGAGAAGTGCGCGTGGGAGTGCCGCGCATAACAGACCTCACGGCCATCGGCGATGGCCCGCGCCTCGATGAAGGGCAGGGCATCGTCGCGCCAGAAGCGCGGGGCTTTTTCTGGGTTTTTGGCGGCAGCGTGTTTCATGGTGGTTATCCCGGCAGGCCAGTGCGCCAGTGTAGGGGCTGCGGACGCCAAAGGCTCGTCCAAGTTCGACAGGATTGGCTTTTTCAGGCCCAACGGCGCATGCAAATCGGTAAATGGTGCGCTCATCAAAACGGTTGAACTCCGCGCCAGACTCTTCCGTCACTTCTTATGAGGGGACTCAGGGCAATGTTGTCAGGTCGCCCCACTTAACGTTTTCACTCAGAAGGCGAGGGACCACATGAACACTTCAGATAACAGGGCAGGAACCACCGCAGACGAACCGTCCAAGGGCCAGGCCGGGCAGGCCTTCGAGCATTTGAAAGACGACGTCAGCGAAACGCTCGGCGGTGCTCGACAGCAAGCCGATGCGCAATTCGGTCAGTATCGTGACACGGCCGCCGAGCAGATTGAAGCGCTGGCGCAAGGCGCGAAAAGCTTCGTCTCGGAGCTGGAGGACAAGGACACGCTGGGCATGTCCGATTACCTCTCCGACATGGCCGAGTCGATGACCGGCCTGGCGCAGAATCTGCGTGGCAAGAGTGCCGAACAACTGTTGCACGACGCCGCCGAGCTGGCGCGCAGCAACCCCGCGTTGTTCATTGCCGGCAGTGTGGCGATCGGTTTCGGCCTGTCGCGGTTTCTCAAGGCAGGCACTTCTGCGGCGGCCGAAGTGACTGCCGATCATCAGCCGACAGCCGGCAGCTCGACGCCTCCCGCCGGCGGTTTCGGCGCCCAGCGACCCTATGAAACCTCCACTGCAACCCGCACTGATCCCAGTCCTGGCCTGGCGACCGGTATCACCCCGACGTCGGCCGATGAGCACGATCACCCGAGTGATTTTGCCGGAACCGCCATCCCCACCTCGCCAACCAAAGGAGACCTGTCATGAACCGAGACGATGCAGATCTGCAAGGCGCCCGACCCACAGCCAACCATGACGACGCGTCGGTGACGGGATTACTGCGCCAGCTGTCGCGCGAAGTGCCCGCGCTGTTCACCAAGGAACTGGCGCTGGCCAAGGCCGAGTTTCAGTCCAGCCTCAACACGCTCAAGGCCGGTATCGGTGCGGTTGCCGGCGGGGCGATTGTGCTGCTGGCGGGGCTGATCATTTTGCTGATGTCGGCGGTGTACGGCCTGAGTATGTTCATGGCGCCATGGCTGGCGGCGCTGATCGTCGGCGTGGTGGTGATGATCATCGGTTTTGTCATGGTGCAGTCGGGCAAAAAGCAGTTCGAACCGTCCCACTTCAAACCTGACCGGACGCTGGACGCCTTGAACAAAGACCAGGAAGCGCTGCGGAGGAAAGCCTCATGAAGACTGAATTGGATATCGAATCGCAAAAAAGCCCTGAGCAGATCGAGCGCGAGATCGATGCGCAACGCGCCAGCATCGGCAACATCGTCGACCAACTGGAAAGCAAGTTCACCCCCGGCCAGATGATCGATCAGGCGTGGGGCATGCTGCAGAACAACGGCTCGCAGTTCGTCACCAACCTGGGCACCAGCGTGCGCAACAACCCGGTGCCGGCGGTGTTGACCTCGGTCGGCCTGCTCTGGCTGATGATGGGCCAGAACCGCCCGCCAATGCCGCAGCCGACGTACCGCAGCGGCCCGGATCAGGACCGCGCTGGCGAGTGGGCTGATGGCTTGGCCGATAGCCTTGGCAGCGCGCGCGAGCATATGCATCAGACCAGCGATTCGCTCAAGCACGGCTATCAATCGCTCAAGGGCAAGGCTGCGCACATGGGCGAAAACGTCGGTGCTGCCAAGGAAAATCTGCGTCACTCGATGCACGATGCCAGCGACCGACTGACCCAGAGCAGCCAGGCCATGGGGCAGCAATTCAGTCAGTTGCTCAAGGAGCAGCCGCTGATGGTCGCGGCGGCCGGTATCGCGCTCGGCGCCATGCTCGGTGCCGCGTTGCCCAAGACTTCAGCCGAGCAACGCTATCTGGGGCGGACCAGTGCGGGCATGGTCGATAAAGTGAAAAAACAGGCGCGGGAGAGCTATGAAACGGTCCGCGATACGGTGACCAAGACGACCGAGCAGGCGACGGGTCAGGGGTCTCAGCCTGGGCACGCGACGACGCCTGATGAATCGGCGGATCTGTCCAAGGGATTGGGGACGTCTTGACGATGCGGGTAAAGGAGGCCTTGGAATGGCCTCCTTTTTTATTGCCGATTGTTTATGTCTGTTTGGAAGGGCGGCGTTTGGGCTATTGGGGTGTGTCATTTTCCCTCACCCCAGCCCTCTCCCAAAGGGAGAGGGGGCCGACCGAGGTGTCTTGCGGGATGCGTCGACCTGAGTGATTGAGTCGATTGTGGATTCAGCGCACACCGGAATCGGCAAAGCCGAAAAGCTCTATCCGATCATGGATTCACCGCTGCACGTTCAGGTCGGCATATTTCCTCAATATCCCCGAATCAGTCCCCTCTCCCTCTGGGAGAGGGCTAGGGTGAGGGCTGTCCCTGAAGAAACCGTCCATCACGATCAAAAAAGGACCCCACCATGCAAACCCTGACCGGCGGCTGCCTCTGCGGCAATGTCCGCCTCGAAGCCAAAGGCCAACCCTACCGCGTCGGCCTCTGCCACTGCCTCGACTGCCGCAAAGTCCACGGCGCGCTGTTCCACGCTTCGGCCATTTTCCCCGCCAGCGCCGTCACCCTTAGCGGTGAAACCCGCGAATATGCCGGGCGACATTTCTGCCCGCGCTGCGGATCCTCGGTATTCAACCGCAGCGACGACGAAATCGAGGTCAACCTCGGCGCCCTCGATGCTCCCGATCAATTGCAACCGACCTACGAAAGCTGGACCCTGCGCCGTGAGTCCTGGCTGCCGGCGTTTGCGCTGGCGCACCATTACCCGCGTGATCGCGAGGGCCCAGGCCGCTCGGAAGATTAGCCGGAGCCCAGCCTTGCGGCGGCTCGATCAACCGCGAATAAACGCCAGCAGATCGGCGTTGATCGTCTCGGCTTCGGTCGTCGGCATGCCGTGCGGGAACCCCGGATAAGACTTCAGCGTACCGTTGGGCAGCAACTTCGCCGACAGCGGTCCCGAGTTGGCATACGGCACGATCTGATCGTCCTCGCCATGCATCACCAGCACCGGCACGCTGACTTTTTTCAGGTCCTCGGTGAAGTCGGTCTGCGAAAACGCGACGATGCCGTCGTAATGTGCCTTGGCCGAGCCCATCATGCCCTGGCGCCACCAGTTGGCGATCACGCCTTCCGAAGCCTCGGCGCCGGTGCGGTTGTATCCATAAAACGGCCCGCTCGGCACGTCCCGATAGAACTGCGCGCGATTGGCCGCCACCTGCGCCTGAAAGCCATCGAACACCGATTTCGGCAAGCCGCCGGGATTGCTCGCGGTCTGCACCATCAACGGCGGTACGGCGGCAATCAACGCCGCTTTGGCGACGTTGTCCTGGCCGTGGCGGGCGATGTAGTGGATCACTTCGCCGCCTCCGGTGGAGTGGCCGACGTGCACCACATTCTTTAAGCCTAAATGCTTGACCACTGCCAGGGCATCGTCGGCGTAGTGGTCCATGTCGTGGCCGTCCCAGACCTGACTGGAGCGCCCATGCCCGCGCCGATCGTGGGCAATTACGCGAAAGCCCTGGCCAAGGAAGAACAGCATCTGCGCATCCCAGTCGTCCGAACTGAGCGGCCAGCCATGGTGGAAGTGGATCACCGGCGCATCGCGCGGGCCCCAGTCCTTGTAGAAGATTTCGACGCCGTCTGTGGTGGTGACAAATCCCATGTTCGCGACTCCTGACCGATGTGGAGGGCAGCCCGCGCGACACGCGCCGGCCGATTTGGCTGATACAGGTGATGCGCTGGCTCGGTGCGAGCCGTTATCAACTGTAGGAGCAATGTCGATGTGTGCATGACCGGTGGTCGCAACGTCTCGCTTGAACGTGCAAGTCAGGCTTCGCTGAAAGGGAAACCGAGGCGCGGCGGTGCCTGCGATATTTTTGTCGAGCAGTTCAAACTGTGGGCCGATGCGGCTGGGCCGGACCCGGTGGCGGGAATATGATGTGAGCCCTTGTCAATTCAGGGCTAAGCTGAAGAGCATTACAGCCTGTGGAGTGTGTGATGCTGGTGCCCGGAAAACCCGAGAATGAAGCGGCGCGCGTGCAAGCGCTGCAGGGTCTCAACCTGCTCGACTCGGCCCCCGAAGAGCGCTTCGATCGTCTGACGCGGCTGGCCAAGCGCCTGTTCAACGTGCCGATTGCACTGGTGACGCTGGTGGACAAGGACCGCCAGTGGTTCAAGTCCTGCGTCGGCCTCGACGCCACCGAAACGCCGCGAGACGTGTCGTTCTGCGGTCACGCGATCCTGCAGAACGAGCTGCTGCTGGTGCCGGACGCCCGCGAAGACCTGCGTTTTCATGACAACCCGCTGGTGACCGGGGCGCCAAACATTCGCTTCTATGCCGGTTATCCGCTGACCGTTCCCCATGGCAACAAGTTGGGCACGCTGTGCCTGATCGACACCAGGCCCCGCGAACTCGACGATGAAGAACGCGCACTGTTGCGCGATCTGGCAGAAATGGCCGAGCAGGAGCTGACCGCGGTGCAGATGGCGAGCATGGATGAACTGACCTTGCTGTCCAACCGCCGCGGCTTCAAGCAACTGGCCCAGCATGCACTGGACGCCTGTTCGCGGCTGAATCGCCCGGCGACCTTGCTGTTTTTCGACCTCAACGACTTCAAGCAGATCAACGATCTCTACGGGCATGCCGAGGGCGACAGTGCGCTGAAAACCTTTGCCGATGTGCTGCGCATCGCCTTTCGCGAAAGCGACGTGGTCGGGCGCCTGGGTGGCGATGAGTTCGTCGCGCTGCTGACCGGCTCCAGCCATGTCGAAACCACGGCGATCATGGCGCGCATGAATGAAATCCTCGAGGAACGCAACGCCACGCTGCACCGCGGCTACGCCATTCGGTTCAGCGTCGGCCAGATCGAATACGACCCCAAGCGCCACGACAGCGTCGACCGCTTGCTGGCCGATGCGGACGGCGCGATGTATGCACACAAGCAGGCCTTGAAACGCTGCTGATCCAGGCCCCATCGCCAGCAGGCTGGCTCCCACAGTGGTTATCGGGTGTACACAAAGCCCATTTCCACACCGAACCCTGTGGCAGCCAGCCTGCTGGCGATAGCGCCGGTCCAGTCAACATTTTCATCATCTGACCCGCCGCCATCGCCAGCAGGCTGGCTCCCACAATGGTTATCTGGTGAACACAACACCCATTCCCACCACAAAACCCTGTGGGAGCGAGCCTGCTCGCGATGGCGCCGGTCCAGTCAACATCCCCATCAACTGACCCACCGCATCCTCGACAGGCAGGCTTCAGCTTTGCGGTGGACTCAAGGCCTGATAAAAGGCCAGCCACTTCTCCTGATTGGCTTGTAATTCCTCAAGCGCAGGCGCGATCAGCGCTTCTTGCAACGCTTTGCTTTCATACGCCTCAAACAGGTGTCGCACAGCCGTACTGGCGATGGCGTTGACCTTGTTGGAGGCAAACGTATCGGGAACGTCGCTGCGTGACTGTACCTCCAGCGGCGCGCCCTCAATGTCGAGGCGGGTGAGCAGTGCTTCGCACCTGGCATTGGCGATTGGCAGGGTGCCGTGCCGGTATGCCTCGGCGTCGAAGGGCAGCGATTGCGCCGTTGCATCCGCGGCAGACGGCGTCAGCAGCGCAAGATCGATATCGCGGCGCAAGAAAACAGCAGATCGGTGAGTAAAGATTTCGTACACCCTCGTCGTCGACCCGCGCAGCAAGGCAATGATGGCAAACGGCGTGGCCTCCGCGTTTGGCTTCGCGGTCTTGGCGGGGCTTGCTGGCGCTGGCAGTTGCAGGGCAAACAATTCCAGGGCGTTGTCTTCGATATCCTGCCGTTGCGCCAATGGCAACCGGCAAAAAGCATCCTTGATGAAAGCGACATGTGCGTCCTTCATCTGTCGCAGGCGCGCGCTCAGTGCCGCACGAAACAAACTCGACACCTTGCCGAGCCGGGCCAGCGGTGCTTTGATCGACGGCAGTTGCAGTTCGGTATTGTTCGATTGCCAGCCCTGCAAATCGCCGGTCAACTTGCCGGCCACATGCAACTCGCTCAGCGAGAAATGTTTGCCACCCGACCCAGAGTTGAACAGTGCCTGTTCCTCCAGGTGCGGATTATCGATAAACACCTTGCGCAGATCAGCCAGTGCAACGGTCGCTGGTGTGGGACATTTCGCCAGAAAAGCCCGCTGCGAGAAACTGCGCATCCTCCGACAGTGGTCGCGGAAGATACTCTCGGCACGCTTCAGCGTGGCGGGGTGGTTGGCAGGATTTTCCTCGTCTCGCTGGACCACGCCTCTGGCAACCGCCCAATCGAGAACGACCGCAGCACAGACGTCGCTGCGCAGGAAACGGTAGAAGTCCGAAGGCGCCGGACCGTTGGTCAAGGTGATCAGTTGCGCGTAGGTCATCAGGCGTGCCACGCCTGGCAAGCGATCTTCGATATACAGCACCACCTGCTTGAACCGTACCCAGCGCACGCAACTCATGTATTGAAATGAAGCGGGAATATCGCGAATCAAGAATTCAGGGGCGATGCCGGACAGCAAAAGATGGGTCGCCAGTGACTTGTTTTTTATCAGCGCGAGACCGAATTGGCGGTCGAGGAAACGTCTGACTTCGTCATACCTTTCACCCCAGTAAAAACTGTCATTGACCGCTTGGCCGATGATCTGTTGCGACTGTTCGCCTGCCTTCGGATCAAGGCTGAGCAGCAGCGCTGCCAGCAGCAAGCGCTGGCGATTGGTCGCCAGCAGCTCCTTGGGCTGGGCGGGGCGCGCGATTTTCTCCAGTAGCTGGTTGCCCAAAGCCTGAGCGCGTGGGGTGATGAGGATGCGGCCGATCAGGTAGTCGGCCTTGGCGTTGAGGCTGGCCAAAGGCAGATCGGTATCGACGCCTTCGCTCAGGTAATCAATCAGCGGCGCAGCATCCTTGGGTAGAAATATCTGAGTGGTGTCGATGACCTGCTGGCGTTGTTCAGCGGTAAAACGTTCGGTCTGTTTACCGGGCTGGCCGAGCAGGTACCAATGATTCATGTAGCCGGGGCGCACGTGCAGGTTGATCTGGTCCCATTTCACAAAGTTGAGCGCCTGCTCGACGGTCTTTGGCAAAGGCAGCTCATAGAATCGCAGCATTTGTCCGAGCGTGACCTTGCCGCTGGCGCGAAAGGTACCGCCGGCTTTACGGGCCTTGGCCTTGAGGCGGTCGCGATAGACTTTCAGGTCGGCGTGTTTTTCCACCTCCGCGGTCAAGGTTATCCAGCCTCGGTCGCTGGCCGTACCGACGTGACCGGTTGCGCTGAGCAACAACGGGCTGTCAGCGGGCAGACCGTGTTTTTTCAGAATGGCCTGAAAGGCCGGACGGGCGCCGAATGTGCGCAGCTCTCGCTGACCTGATGCCATCCACTCTGCCAGTGCCGAATCCGGATGGGGCTCGCTGAACTCCTCAAGGTCGATTTTCGCCAAGGGTGACTTGTTCCAGCTCAGCGCTTGCAGTCGGCGCAGGATATACCGACCGTCTTCGACATTGGCAAAACCATGCCGATAGCTAAGGATCGGGCTGTCAGTCTGCACGTATTCGCTGACATACGGCAGTGTCGGCCAGCGGTGGTCGCGCAGGCGTTGTACCAGCGCTTTGGCTTGTTCGGCGTCCTCCGGGATCGGCAAGGCGTAGCGTTCAAGCAACGGGCCAAGCTTGAAACGCGGACCGCCTCGACTGGCCGAAACCGACGCGGAGGTCAGTGACACCGGTGTGGCCTCCATGCCGCGTTGTTCGAAGGGGTCGTGGGTCTTCAACACTGTTTCGAGGGTGTCGGCGATGGCCTGGAAGTCCGCCAGTTGCGCATCGCGCTCCTTGACCACGGCCGAGGTGGTATGACCGTTTTCATCAATCGCAGCGAGGCCGTCGGCCTTTAATTCAGCGACGATTACTTTCGTCTGGGCTTCGTTCTGCGGCTCGGGATAACCATAGAAAGCCAACGCGATCCGACGTGGAAAGCGGAACAGCGGATTGGCCGATTTGCCACCGATATACGGCAGGCCCATTTCGCCGGGGTCAATACGCTGGGCAATCCACAACAACGCCGGTGCGACCTGCCACCAGCCGGAATCATCGTCCAGAGCGAAGGTGCGTACGCTCGCGGTGCCATTCGTCTGGGTTCGCGCCTCCAGGGTGGCGCCCTTGATACGCAACGTATCCAGATCAATGTGAAAGCGACTGGCCCAGTCGAGAAACTCCGGGCGCTCCAGAGCCGCCCAGTACAGCTCCATCCATTCGCGCAGCAGGCAACCGCGCGGAATCTCCAGCGTACGCTCAGGCTCCTGAGGTTTGGCGACCGGGACGGCGGTCAACTCATCGATCAGGTTTTGAAGGAAAGTCTGTTGCGGTGACGCGGGTTGCACTGTGTCGTTCATTTGCGCTCTCCATGGCGGCTGACAGGCATCAAGCGCCGATTGTCGAGCGGTAGAGGGCGGGGCGGGTGGTAGTTATGTAATGCGGGAGTGCTTTAAGCTGATTATTTTTGGGTCGATGTTTCCAGGCGCGTTCATGCGCCCTGATCGGACTGATGTATTGGGTTGACTAGCACCAAAGGGCTGAGAAAGTCGATGTGATAGCCGGAGGCACCGTCACCAATAGCCAAATGAACGCCACTAATACCTTCGTTCATTTGAGAATTTACGGCGTAGTCAATGTTCGAAGCGATATTTTCATTCACGCCGATTGCGAACTCTGTAAGTTTCAAGCCGCGGCTTCCAGCCGCGAGGTCAAGGAGTTTTAGCTGTTCTTCTTCATTTATTTTGAAAGAGGTAACAATGTTGTCCGTTATTGACAGTGTTGCGCCTTCTTTGGCGACTCGACTCAGCAACCATTCAAGCGATGTTTTCAAACCTGAAGGTAACGTTGGATTAGGCTTCCGAAGTACGGTGAGTATTCCGGATATTTTAACCGTGCCGTTAACGTTGAATGGGCAGGGCTCGTGCGGGTGCATAGGTGCGTAATGAACTTCAAAGAGCTCCGCTACAGATTGAACGAAATTTTCTTCAATATCTTCGGAAAGAAGCGCATAAGGTTGTGCATGTGAATGAATTACCACTACAGCATTTGCGCAGTTGCCAGACAATCGAAACTCCCGATGGGAATTGAGCATATTCAGTACGGATCGTTGCGTTTGCAGACATTGCCCAAGATTGCTGGCGAGAAGAAGTTCAAGGCTGTAGAGCGCGGCACGGGCGGTGGGGTCGAAAACCTGAGTAGCGCAGAAGATGCTTCTCTTGGTCGCCGAATTTTTCGATATTTCGAACATCGATTTAGCAGCATCGTTACTGAAAGAAAAAACGATGCTGTTCTTGGGAAGCTCGGTCAGTTTCGAAAGATGCAAGGTGTTGAAACCCTGGTTTGCGCATGCATTTAGAAATTCATCCGAGTCGGCAATAATTGAGAGCTCTTCATTGTCGAAGAGTGCCGAAATCAGCGCTGAGGTCAACATTTCATGTTCCCCTTCAGGTGAGTGCGCGGCAAATGCTTTGCCGCGCTTGAGACTTTCAGTCTTCAGTGTATGCCCAAGCCAGCGGTGCCCAACCGAAGTTCTCGGGGCCGGAGGCGATTCGTTTCAGATTTTCTGTTGTAATTATTTTCATGCCTATCTCCTTTTTTATTTGCTCCCTATGGCTGGGAGTTAAAGATTAATGCATGGCTTTCGCAGGAAAATAAAGTTTTTTTTGGTTTTGTGAGACCGGTTTTTTATAGTTATGTTGGTTGTCTGCGCAAGCGGGTTATTAGTGTAGGGGATGTGTGTAGTCCCGTTCCGATAATCTATTCGACTTGACCTTGCCTGTTGTAATTGGCAGATATTTTGTAGTTAGGTTGTCTACATGAATTCGGCTTTGAATTTTTGTCATATAGTGAGGAGCAAATAGTGCACGTTTCGAAGAAATACCTGACGGACGAATCTGTACATCAGGCTCTGCTGCTGACTGATTTAACGGAAGAGAGCGATCCCGAACATTCTGTACGAATAATGGTTAGGGAAATTCTGCAGGGATTAGCCGCAGCGGGATGGCCTCAAGCTCAAATACAGGTCGGGCCAAGAATCGTATCCGCTGAGGAGAATTACGGTCTGCTCGGGTACGACCCTACAGAGATCACGCTCGGCAGTGAGCATACTCGATGGGTCGACGAATATTCGCTGCTGCGCACGCAGACGACCAGTCAGATTCCAGCAGCCTTGCAACAGGCCGCAAAACTTCGTCAGCCGGGACAATGCGTCTTGTTGGCTGCACCGGGAATCACCTTCAGACGAGACAGTCGAGATCGCTGGCATTGCGCTGAGCCCCATCAGATGGATATCTGGGTGCTGGGTGATCCGGACTTGGCTTCTCATGAGCATTTGCTGCGTCTGGTCAGCGATATTTTGCGCTTGGCGGTTCCTGATAAGCCTTGGAATTATAGCGACAGCCCGCATCACTACACTGAAGGCGGTATCGAAGTGAATGTGATCAATGATGGCGCCCCTGTCGAGGTGCTGGAGTGCGGCCGTATCGCAAACTCTCTTTTGCAACGTCTACAGATAGATCCTCTGCGGCATGGAGGGCTAGCCCTTGGTATGGGCTTGGATCGGCTGACGATGTTGCGTAAAGGTATTCCTGACATTCGACTGTTGCGCGATCAGAACCCCCGCGTGCAGGCGCAAATGCACGATCTCGAGCCTTGGACTGCGGTCTCACGCTTGCCTTCGATTTCCCGTGATATTTCGCTGGCCGTGATGCCGGGGTTGAGTGAAGAAATACTCACCGAACGGATGTTGCAAGCAGCGGGGGATTGCGCGGGTTGGATCGAAGAGATGCAAATCAAGGGGCGATGGCCGTATTCGGAACTGCCGGTCAAAGCCATTGAACGACTCGGCTTGTTGCCGGGGCAGGAGAACGTGCTTTTGCAGGTGGTGCTGCGCGACAGCTCGCGTTCAATTACCACGGCTGAGGCAAATTCCGTGTACGCAGACATACAGGCGGCGATGCATGAAGGCGCGCCGGGCGCGGGATATAGAATGGAATCGGCAAAATTCTGAACACCCGAGCACAAAAAAACCCGTCATTCGACGGGTTTTTTCTGGCCAGCGAAGATTACTCTTCGATGTTGCCCATGGCGGTGGTGTTGAAGCCGCCGTCCACGTACATGATTTCACCGCTGATGCCCGACGCCAGGTCGGAGCACAGGAACGCGCCGGCGTTGCCGACTTCGTCGATGGTGACGTTGCGACGCAGTGGGGTTTGCGCTTCGTTGGCGGCCAGCATCTTGCGGAAGTTCTTGATGCCCGAGGCTGCCAGGGTGCGGATCGGGCCGGCCGATACGCAGTTGACGCGGGTGCCGTCCGGGCCCAGGGAACCGGCCAGGTAACGTACGCCAGCTTCCAGCGAAGCCTTGGCCATGCCCATGACGTTGTAGTTCGGCATGGTGCGCTCGGCGCCCAGGTACGACAGGGTCAGGAGGCTGCCGTTGCGGCCTTTCATCATTTCGCGGCCGGCTTTGGCCAGGGCCACGAAGCTGTAGGCGCTGATGTCGTGAGCGATGCGGAAACCTTCACGGGTGGTGGCTTCGGTGAAGTCGCCGTCCAGTTGGTCGCCCGGGGCGAAGCCGACGGAGTGAACGATGCAGTCCAGGCCGTCCCACTTCTTGCTCAGCGCTTCGAAGACCTTGGCGATTTCTTCATCGCTGGCCACGTCGCACGGGAAGCACAGCTCAGGGCTCGAGCCCCAGCCTTGTGCGAACTCTTCGACGCGACCCTTGAGTTTGTCGTTCTGATAAGTGAAGGCAAGCTCAGCGCCCTCGCGATGCATGGCGGCAGCGATGCCGGATGCGATGGACAGCTTGCTGGCGACACCGACGATCAGTACGCGCTTACCGGCGAGAAAACCCATGTGTTGCTCCTCTTTCAGGTTATTGCGCAGTGGCTGGTGCCAGAAAAGCGGCTTCCAGCAACTGCTGTGTATACGGATGTTGGGGGGCGGCAAAGATACTTTGCGCGTCTCCCTGTTCGACCACTTGGCCATGCTTGACCACCATCAGCTGGTGGCTCAGCGCTTTGACGACAGCCAGGTCATGGCTGATGAACAAATACGTCAGGTTGTACTTGGCTTGCAGTGAACGCAACAGCTCCACCACTTGCCGCTGTACCGTCCGGTCGAGCGCCGAAGTCGGCTCGTCCAGCAGGATCAGCGCCGGTTTGAGCACCAAAGCCCGGGCAATGGCGATTCGCTGCCGTTGCCCACCGGAAAATTCGTGGGGGTAGCGGTGCCGGGTTTCCGGATCCAGACCTACCTCCTTCAATGCCGCGATGATCGCCGCTTCCTGCTCGGCCGCGGTGCCCATCCTGTGAATCCGCAGGCCTTCGCCGACGATGTCATTGACGCACATGCGCGGGCTCAGGCTGCCGAACGGGTCCTGAAACACCACCTGCATCTCCCGCCGCAACGGGCGAACCTCGTTCTGCGTCAGGCAGTCTAGCTGCTTGCCTTCAAAACGGATGCCGCCCTGGCTGCCGATCAGGCGCAAAATCGCCAGACCCAGGGTGGATTTGCCGGAACCGCTTTCCCCCACGATCCCCAGAGTCTGACCCTGAGGCAGGCTGAAATTGATGCCGTCCACTGCCTTGACGTGATCCACCGTGCGCTTGAGCAGGCCTTTCTTGATCGGGAACCAGACTTTCAGGTCCTCGACTTCGAGCAGCGGCGCGCCGATTTTGTTGCTTGCCGGGCCGCCGCTGGGCTCCGCGCCGAGCAATTCCCGAGTGTACGGATGCTGCGGCGAACGGAACAGCTCTGCGCACGATGCCTGTTCGACGATGCAACCTCGCTGCATGACACATACGCGATGCGCAATTCTTCGCACCAGGTTCAAATCGTGACTGATCAGTAACAGCGACATGCCCAACCGCGCCTGAAGTTCCTTGAGCAAATCGAGGATTTTCAGCTGAACGGTCACGTCGAGCGCGGTGGTCGGCTCGTCGGCAATCAGCAGTTCCGGCTCGTTGGCCAGGGCCATGGCGATCATCACGCGCTGGCGCTGACCACCGGAGAGTTCGTGGGGCAGGGCCTTGAGGCGCTTGTGCGGCTCGGGAATGCCGACCATCTCCAGCAGCTCCAGGGTGCGCCTGGTCGCGACTTTACCGGACAGGCCCTTGTGGATGCCGAGCACTTCGTTGATCTGCTTCTCGATCGAGTGCAGCGGATTGAGCGAGGTCATCGGCTCCTGAAAGATCATCGCGATGCGGTTGCCACGAATGTGGCGGATGGTTTTTTCGCTCAGGCCCAGCAGGTTTTGCCCGGCGTAATTGATGCTGCCGGCCGGGTGGCGCGCCACGGGGTAGGGCAGCAAGCGCAGGATCGAGTGGGCAGTCACCGATTTGCCCGAGCCCGATTCGCCGACCAGCGCCAGGGTTTCGCCGCGCTTGATGTCGAAACTCACGCCCTCGACCACGCGATGGATGCGCTCGCCGAAACCGAACTCGACGGCGAGGTCGCGCACTTCGATCAGATTGTCCTGATTCATTTCACTTCCTCGGGTCGAAGGCATCGCGAGCGGACTCGCCGATAAACACCAGCAGGCTCAACATCAACGCCAGCACGGCAAACGCGCTCATGCCCAGCCACGGCGCCTGCAGGTTGGATTTGCCCTGCGCGACCAGCTCACCCAGCGACGGACTGCCGGCCGGCAAGCCGAAGCCGAGGAAATCCAGCGCGGTAAGGGTGCCGATGGCGCCGGTGAGGATGAACGGCATGAAGGTCATGGTCGAAACCATAGCGTTGGGCAGGATATGGCGGAACATGATCGCGCCGTTCTGCATGCCCAGCGCTCGGGCAGCGCGCACGTATTCAAGGTTGCGCCCGCGCAGGAACTCGGCGCGCACCACATCGACCAGGCTCATCCACGAAAACAGCAGCATGATCCCCAGCAGCCACCAGAAATTCGGCTGGACGAAACTGGCGAGGATGATCAGCAGATACAGCACCGGCAGCCCCGACCAGATCTCCAGAAAGCGCTGCCCGGCCAGATCGACCCAGCCGCCATAAAAACCCTGAAGGGCACCGGCAATCACGCCGATGATCGAACTCAGCACGGTCAAGGTCAGCGCAAACAACACGGAAATACGGAAGCCGTAGATCACCCGCGCCAGCACATCGCGACCTTGGTCGTCGGTACCCAGCAGGTTGTCCGCCGAGGGCGGTGCCGGGGCCGGGACTTTCAGGTCGTAGTTGATGCTCTGGTAGCTGTAGGGAATCGGCGCCCACAACACCCAGGCGTCCTTGGCCTTGAGCAGTTCGCGGATGTACGGGCTCTTGTAGTTGGCTTCCAGCGGGAATTCGCCGCCGAAGGTGGTTTCCGGGTAGCGCTTGATCGCCGGGAAGTACCAGTTGTTGTCGTAATGCACCACCAGCGGCTTGTCGTTGGCGATCAACTCGGCACCCAGGCTCAGGCCGAACAGGATCAGAAACAGCCACAGCGACCACCAGCCACGCTTGTTGGCTTTGAACAGTTCGAAGCGGCGGCGGTTGAGAGGGGACAGGTTCATCTCAATGCTCCCGGCTTTCGAAGTCGATGCGCGGATCGACAAAGGTGTAGGTGAGGTCGCCGATCAGTTTCACCACCAGCCCGAGCAGGGTGAAGATGAACAGCGTGCCGAACACTACCGGGTAATCGCGGTTGATCGCCGCTTCAAAACTCATCAGGCCGAGGCCGTCGAGAGAGAAGATCACTTCCACCAGCAACGAGCCGGTGAAGAAAATCCCGATGAATGCCGACGGGAAACCGGCAATCACCAGCAGCATCGCGTTGCGGAACACGTGCCCGTACAACACACGATTGCGCGTCAAGCCTTTGGCTTTGGCGGTGACCACGTACTGTTTGTTGATCTCATCGAGGAAGCTGTTTTTGGTCAGCAGGGTCATGGTCGCGAAGTTGCCGATCACCAACGCCGTGACCGGTAGCGCCAGGTGCCAGAAGTAATCGAGGATCTTGCCGCCCAGGCTCAGCTCATCGAAGTTGTTCGAGGTCAGCCCACGCAGCGGAAACCAGTCCAGATAACTGCCGCCGGCGAACACCACGATCAGCAGGATCGCGAACAGGAACGCCGGGATCGCATAACCGACGATAATTGCCGAACTGGTCCAGACGTCGAAATGGCTGCCATGCCTCGTGGCTTTGGCGATCCCCAGCGGAATCGACACCAGGTACATGATCAGCGTGCTCCACAGCCCCAGCGAAATCGACACGGGCATCTTTTCCTTGATCAGGTCAATGACCTTGGCGTCGCGAAAGAAGCTGTCGCCGAAATCCAGTTGGGCGTAGTTCTTGACCATGATCCACAGGCGTTCCGGGGCCGACTTGTCGAACCCGTACATGTGCTCGATTTCCTTGATCAGCGCCGGGTCCAGACCTTGCGCGCCGCGATACGAAGAACCGGCCACCGCCACTTCAGCACCGCCGCCGGCAATCCGGCTGGTGGCGCCTTCGAAGCCTTCGAGCTTGGCGATCATCTGTTCCACCGGGCCGCCGGGCGCGGCCTGGATGATCACGAAGTTGATCAGCAGAATGCCGAACAGGGTCGGGATGATCAGCAACAGTCGCCGAAAGATATACGCCAGCATCTGATTACTCCGTGCCCGCAGGGTCGGCTTGCAGTTGGGTTTGCACTTCTACCGCAGGTTTGGCGTCAGGCTTGACCCACCAGGTATTGATGCCGATGTCGTACTTGGGCGAGGTTTTCGGATGGCCGATGTGGTTCCAGTACGCCACGCGCCAGCTCTTGATGTGCCAGTTCGGCACCACGTAATAGCCCCATTGCAGCACCCGGTCGAGGGCCCGTGCGTGGGCCACCAGGCTACTGCGCGAATCGGCGTTGATCAGGCTTTCCACCAGTTGATCGACGATCGGATCCTTCAGGCCCATGCTGTTGCGGCTGCTGGACTTGTCGGCGGCGGCGCTCATCCAGTATTCGCGCTGCTCGTTACCCGGCGAGTTGGATTGCGGGAAGCTGCCGACCATCATGTCGAAATCCCGCGAACGCACGCGGTTGATGTACTGCGAAACGTCGACGCGGCGGATCACCAGATCGATGCCCAGATCGCTGAGGTTGCGCTTGAACGGCAGCAGCACGCGTTCGAATTCGGTCTGCGCGAGCAGGAACTCGATCACCACCGGTTTGCCCGTGGCATCGACCATTTTGTCATCGACGATTTTCCAGCCGGCCTCTTGCAGCAGTTGATAAGCCTCGCGCTGCTGGCTGCGGATCATGCCGCTGGCGTCGGTCTTGGGGTTCTCATAGGCTTCGCTGAACACCTGCGCCGGCAGCTTGCTGCGGAACGGCTCAAGGATCGCCCGTTGCTCGGCGTCGGGCAGGCCGGTGGCGGCCATTTCCGAGTTTTCGAAATAGCTGCGGGTGCGCACGTAGGCGCCGTTGAACAATTGTTTGTTGGTCCATTCGAAATCGAACAGCAGACCAAGCGCCTGACGCACCCGCACATCCTGAAACACCGGGCGGCGCAGGTTGAAGACGAAACCCTGCATGCCGGTCGGGTTGCTGTTGGCGATCAGTTCCTTGATCAGACGCCCCTCCGTGACCGCCGGAACGTTGTAGGCGTTGGCCCAGTTCTTTGCGGTCATCTCCAGCCAGTAATCGAACTGCCCGGCCTTCAGCGCTTCAAGGGCGACGGTGTTGTCGCGGTAGTAATCGGTGGTCATCGTGTCGAAGTTGTAGAAACCCCGGTTGACCGGCAGGTCCTTGCCCCAGTAATCCTTGACCCGCTCGTAACGCACCGAGCGACCGGCCTTTACTTCGGTGACCTTGTAGGGTCCGCTGCCCAACGGAATCTCCAGATTGCCTTTGTTGAAGTCGCGATCGGCCCACCAGTGTTTCGGCAGCACCGGCAACTGGCCGAGGATCAGCGGCAGTTCGCGGTTGTTGCTGTGCTTGAACTTGAACAGCACTTTCAGCGGGTCTTCGGCGACGACTTCGGCGACGTCGCTGTAATAGCCGCGAAACATCGGCGAGCCTTCCTTGGTCAGGGTGTTGAAGCTGAACACCACATCTTCGGCACGCACCGGATGACCGTCATGAAAACGCGCTTCCGGGCGCAGGTAGAAGCGCACCCAGCTGTTGTCGTCGGCTTTTTCGATCTTGCCAGCGATCAGGCCGTACTCGGTGAACGGCTCGTCGAGGCTGTGTCGGGTCAGGGTGTCGTAGATCTGCCCGATGTCATCGGCCGGCACGCCTTTGCTGATGAACGGGTTGAGGCTGTCGAAGCCGCCGAAGCCGGCCTGGCGGAACACGCCGCCCTTGGGTGCGTCGGGGTTCACGTAATCGAAATGCTTGAAATCGGCCGGGTATTTCGGCGGCTCGTTGTACAGGGTCACGGCGTGTTGCGGGGCAGCAAAGGCCAGCCCGGCGAACAGCAAGCCGCTGGCCTGCACGAGCAGGGCGCGAACAGGGTTCATCGATCTTTCTCCGAAGACTTCAGCCACCACGCACTCAGGCCCAGGGTGTAGGGCGGCGTGGTGACGAAGGCCAACCGCTTGCGGTAGGCCAGACGGTGATAATTGAGGTACCAGTTGGGAATGCTGTAGTGCTGCCACAGCAGCACACGGTCGAGCGCCTTGCCGGCGGCGACCTGCTCGTCGCGGGTGCGCGCGGCGAGCAATTGTTCGAGCAGGTGATCGACCACTGGGTTGGCGATACCCGCGTAATTCTTGCTGCCCTTGACGTTCACCTGGCTGGAGTGGAAGTACTGCCACTGCTCAAGGCCGGGGCTCAGAGTCTGACCCAGCGTCATCGAGATCATGTCGAAATCGAACTGGTCGAGGCGCTGTTTGTACTGGGCGCGATCGACGGTGCGCAAGTGTGCGTCGATGCCGATGCTGTTGAGATTGACGATGTACGGCTGGTAAAGACGCTCAAGATTCGGATTGACCAGCAGCAGTTCGAATCGCAGCGGCTGGCCGTCGGCGTTTTGCAGGCGTTGGCCGTGGAGTTTCCAGCCAGCCTCGGCGAGCAGCGCCAGGGCTTTGCGCATGGTTTCTCGCGGAATGCCGCGACCATCGGTGGTCGGCAGGGTGAACGGCTCGGTAAACAGCCTGGCCGGCAACTGATCCTTGTACGGCTTGAGCATCAGCCATTCATGCCCGACCGGCAGGCCGCTGGCGGTGAATTCGCTGTTGGGGTAGTAACTGTTGGTGCGCTGATAGGCGTCGCTGAACAGCGTGCGATTGGTCCACTCGAAGTCGAACATCAGGCCCAGCGCTTCACGGGTCTTCACATCGGCAAAGGTCGCGCGCCGGGTGTTCATGAACAGGCCCTGACTCTGGGTCGGGATCTGATGCGGGATCTGCGCCTTGATCACCTCGCCACGGCGAATCGCCGGGAAGTTGTAGCCGTTGGCCCAGTTCTTCGCCTGGTGCTCGATGTAGATGTCGAATTCACCGGCCTTGAACGCTTCGAACGCCACATCGCTGTCGCGGTAGAACTCGACTTCCATGCGATCGAAGTTGTACTTGCCGCGATTGACCGCCAGGTCCTTGCCCCAGTAGTCCTTGACCCGCTCGAACATCAACTGCCGCCCCGGCATTACCGAGGTGATGCGATACGGGCCGCTGCCCAGCGGCGGTTCGAAAGTGGTGGCCTTGAAGTCGCGGTCTTTCCAGTAATGCTGTGGCAGCACCGGCAACTCGCCGAGGCGCAGGATCAACAGCGGATTGCCCGAACGCTTGAGCACGAAACGGATGCGCTGCTTGTTCAGAATGTCGACGCGCAGCACCTCTTGCAGGGCCGTGCGGTACAGCGGATGGCCTTCCTTCAATAACAGGCGATAGGAGAACGCCACGTCATAGGCGGTGATCGGCGCGCCATCGTGAAACCGCGCCTCGGGCCGCAGATTGAACACCACCCAGCTGCGATCTTCGCTGTACTCCACCGATTGCGCGATCAAGCCATAGCTCGACGCCGGCTCGTCACCGGACGGCGAATACTGTCCGGTGCCGACCATCAACGGCTCGTTCAGCTCGTTGATGCCGTACTGGAGGAAATTCGCGGTAGTAACCGGGCTGGTGCCCTTGAAGGTGTACGGATTGACCGTGTCGAACGTGCCGAACGCCATCACCCGCAACGTACCGCCCTTGGGCGCTTGCGGGTTGACCCAATCGAAATGGGTAAATCTGGCCGGGTACTTGAGCGTGCCGAACTGCGCATAACCGTGACTTTCGGTAATCGTCGCGCTTGCGGTTGAGCTCAAGGCCAGGCTGATCAGGAGCAGGGGGAGGGCACGCTTCAAGTCAGATCCGATCCAGCGGCTTGGGCTTTGTGGGCGGTACAGTAACAGCTTGTCTGGACAGGAAAAAGATCATGGGTTAATGCGCGGTTAATCGCTGGGGCGAAGAGCCCTCACCTTGGCCTTTGGAGTGGCTGGGCCCCGGGAAAATCAAAAGCCCCTCACCCTAACCCTCTCCCAGAGGGAGAGGGGACTGACTGTGGTGTTTGTTTGATTCGCATCGACGTGAAATGTCGAGTTGAACTCAGGATCTGAAAGCATGGAGATCAGTTTGCGATATCGAGTCGAACGCAGGTTCTGAAAAGCACGAAAATCGGCTCCCTTTCCCCCTCTCCCCCCTGGGGGAGAGGGCTGGGGTGAGGGGGGGGATTTTTCCTGCGCCACAAAAATCCGATGCAAAAAAAAGCCCCCGAAAAATCGGGGGCTCTTGCAATCAATGCGGCTGATACACCGTAAGCATCTGCCCCGGCTTCAAGGCCTTCCCGGCCCCTGGATTCCAGCGCTTGAGATGCTGCATCTGCACGTTGAAACGCTTGGCCACCACATACAAGGTGTCGCCGCGCTTGACCTTGTACTGGGTCTGTTGCTGGCTGTCGTCCTTGCCTTTGGTCTTGCTGTTGGCCGCCACCACCGTGTTGACCCGGCCAGACTTGCGAGCCGGTGCGCGTTTGCTGGTGTCCTGCATCACCAGCGTCTGACCAACCTTGAGATTCTTGCCGGTCAGCTTGTTCCAGCGCTGCAGATCCTTCACCTCGACCTTGTTGGCCTTGGCAATGGAACCGAGATTGTCGCCACGTTTGACCCGGTAAGCGCGCTTGAGCTGCGCGACTTCGGACGGGTCGGCGCCTTCGAATACCGGTTTCAGCGAACGCGGGCTGATCAGCTCGTCGGGGCGCATGGTCTGCAGACTGGCCGTGAGCAATTGCGCCTTGGACGTCGGCACCAGCAGATGCTGTGGACCGTCGATGGTGGTGCGCTGCTTGAAGGCCGGGTTGAGCTGGAACAGCTCGTCTTCGTCGATATTGGCCACCGCGGCGACCTTGGACAGGTCCATGCGCTGGTTGATTTCGACAACCTGGAAATACGGTTCGTTGGCGATCGGGTTGAGGTTGACGCCATAGGCTTCCGGCGCCAGCACCACTTGCGACAGCGCCAGCAGCTTTGGCACGTAGGCCTGGGTTTCCGCTGGCAGCGGCAGGTTCCAGTAATCGGTCGGCAGGCCGAGCTTTTCGTTGCGCTCGATGGCGCGGCTGACCGTGCCTTCACCGGCGTTATAGGCCGCCAGAGCCAGCAGCCAGTCACCGTTGAACATGTCGTGCAGGCGGGTCAGGTAATCCATCGCTGCGGTGGTCGAGGCAGTGATGTCGCGGCGGCCATCATAGAAGCGGGTCTGCCGCAGGTTGAAGTAACGCCCGGTCGATGGAATGAACTGCCACAGGCCCACCGCATCGGCGCGGGAGTAGGCCATCGGGTTGTACGCGCTCTCGATCACTGGCAGCAGGGCCAGTTCCAGCGGCATGTTGCGCTCTTCGAGGCGTTCGACAATGTAGTGAATATAGAGACTGCCGCGTTCGCCGGCGTTCTCGAGGAAAGAGGGGTTGCTGGCGAACCACAGGCGCTGTTGCTCGATGCGCGGATTGACGCCCAGGCCTTCCTGCAACTGGAAGCCTGCGCGCATGCGCTCCCAGATGTCCTGAGGCACCTGCGGGCTGGGCTTTTCGGTCAGCCAGATCGGCTTCTGCTTGGCTCGCGCAGCAATGTTCGGCGTATGGGTCGCTTCAGTCTGCGGAGCATGGCTGGAACAGCCCGCCAGCGTGGCGGACACAGCCACCGCGATGGCTTGCGCCAAGCGGGTCAATGCGTCTGAATTGACGGACTTACGTATGGATGACGACATTGGCTGGAAGTAAGTTCCGGGCAAAAATGTCGGGCGATTCTAGAAAGCGCACCCCCCGCGGTCAACCATTCAGAATATTTGTGCCAATCGGCAGGCGACTTAGAACGTATCTTTCCAGGCCCGCAAAGCCGCAAATACCTCACTCGGCGCCCGGTTTTGAGCGCCTGCCCGTTCGTCCACTTTTTGTGTAACCAATGTTTCAGAAGTGCGCAGAAACGGGTTGGTGAGCTTTTCCAGAGCCAGGGTCGAGGGCAGGGTCATGACGCCGTTTTGCCGTTGCTCGGTGACTTTTTCCAGACGGGCGGCAATGTCCGCGTTGCCCGGTTCCACGGCGGCAGCAAACTTGAGGTTGCTCAGGGTGTATTCATGGGTGCAATAAACCAGCGTATCTTCAGGCAAGGCAGCGAGACGGCTGAGCGAGTGGTGCATTTGCGCCGGCGTGCCTTCGAACAGGCGCCCGCATCCGGCGGCGAACAAGGTGTCGCCACAGAACAGCAGGCCGTGGTGGTAATAGGCAATGTGTCCCAAGGTGTGACCGGGCACCGCGTAGACGGCGAAGTCCCAGCCGAGCACGTTGACGCTGTCATTGTCCTTGAGCGCCACGTCGCGCCCCGGAATGGTTTCGCTGGCCGGACCGTAGACTTTCGCGCCGGTCGCGGCTTTGAGGCGCTCGACGCCGCCGACGTGGTCGTGGTGGTGGTGAGTGATCAGAATGTCGCTCAGCACCCAGCCCGGGTGGCCGTCGAGCCACGACTGCACGGGGGCGGCATCGCCCGGATCGACGACCGCGCAACGCTGGGAGCGGTGATCCTGTAACAACCAGATGTAGTTGTCGGTGAACGCGGGCAGGGCACTGATCTGTATCATCGTCGGAATCGCCAAGCGGAAAACATTGGCGCATCTTAGTAGTTCCTGGCGCTTTGGAGAATGCGATGAGTGATAAAGCGTTCGCACAGGCTGATCCTGACTGGCTGGCCCTGATCGGCGCAGCCCGTGAATGGCTGTCCGGCCCCCTCGGGCAATTGTTGCTCGACGAAGAGCGGCGCATGCTCGAAGACGAACTGGGGCGGTTCTTCGGCGGTTATCTGGTGCATTACGGGCCATCGGCCGAGACCCCGCCGGCGGCGCCGCAAGTGCAGCGCAATGTGCGCCTGGGCGCGCCGCTGCCCGGCGTCGAGATTGTCTGCGAAGAACAGGCCTGGCCGTTGAGCGAGCATGCCGCCGACGTCGTGGTGATGCAGCACGGTCTGGATTTCTGCCTGTCGCCCCACGGTTTGCTGCGCGAAGCGGCGAGCGCCGTGCGGCCCGGCGGACACTTGCTGATCATCGGCATCAACCCGTGGAGCACCTGGGGGCTGCGTCATGCGTTCGCCCACGATGCCCTGCGCCAGGCGCGCTGCATCTCGCCGTCACGGCTCGGCGACTGGCTCAACCTGCTCGGCTTTGCGCTGGAGAAACGCCGCTTCGGATGCTATCGTCCGCCGCTCGCGTCGCCCAAGTGGCAGGCCCGTCTGGCCGGCTGGGAACGCAAGGCCGGCGACTGGCAACTGTCTGGCGGTGGCTTCTATCTACTGGTCGCCCGCAAGATCGTGGTCGGCCTCCGGCCATTGCGTCAGGAACGCCGCGAGCCGATGGGCAAGCTGATTCCGCTGCCGATGGCCAAGGTCAACAGGCGCCGCATCGAACCGTAAACCTTCTTATTCTATCTGTGGTCGGGTGTTCCCGGCCGCGGTCATTGTCGATCCTTGATTGGCAAGACAGGCATTTTTCTGGAAAGACTGGCATGAGCGAAAGCGTTGAAAGCGTCGACACCGTAGAACTGTTCACCGACGGCGCCTGCAAAGGCAACCCCGGTCCGGGCGGCTGGGGCGCGTTGCTGGTGTGCAAGGGCGTGGAAAAGGAACTGTGGGGCGGCGAAGCCAACACCACCAACAACCGCATGGAACTGCTCGGCGCGATCCGTGGCCTCGAAGCGCTCAAGCGCCCGTGCGACGTGCTGCTGGTGACCGACTCGCAATACGTGATGAAGGGCATCAACGAGTGGATGGCCAACTGGAAAAAGCGCGGCTGGAAAACCGCGGCCAAGGAGCCGGTGAAGAATGCCGATCTATGGAAGGAGCTGGACGAGCAGGTCAACCGCCACAACGTCAAATGGAAATGGGTGCGCGGGCATATCGGCCATCACGGTAACGAGCGGGCCGACCAACTGGCCAACCGTGGGGTGGATGAGGTGCGCGGTTACAAGCAGAGCTGATGTTTTGCTGATGGACCGAGGTGGGTTCAATCGCCAGCAGGCTGGCTCCCACAGGGATTTGTGAACGCTCCAGATCCAGTGTGGGAGCCAGCCTGCTGGCGATTGGGTCGACACGGTCCACCTGAAACACCCCGCCGAGCGTGGTAACATCCGCGCTTTTGCACGATTGACCCGTTGAGAGCTGAGCACTGATGGCCACCAGATCCGTTGTACTCGATACCGAAACCACCGGCATGCCGGTGACCGATGGTCACCGGATCATCGAAATCGGCTGTGTCGAACTGATCGGTCGGCGTCTGACGGGCCGGCATTTTCACGTTTACCTGCAACCGGATCGCGAAAGTGACGAGGGCGCTATCGGCGTTCACGGCATCACCAACGAATTCCTGGTCGGCAAGCCACGCTTTGCCGAAGTCGCCGACGAGTTCTTCGAGTTCATCAAAGGCGCGCAGCTGATCATCCATAACGCGGCGTTCGACGTTGGCTTCATCAACAACGAATTCGCCCTGATGGGTCAGCACGACCGCGCCGACATCACCCAGCACTGCTCGATCCTCGACACCCTGATGATGGCCCGGGAACGTCACCCGGGGCAGCGCAACAGTCTCGATGCGTTGTGCAAACGTTACGGTGTCGACAACTCCGGCCGTGAATTGCACGGCGCTTTGCTCGACTCGGAAATTCTCGCCGACGTCTACCTGACCATGACCGGTGGCCAGACCAGCCTGTCGCTGGCCGGCAACGCCTCTGACGGCAATGGCACCGGTGAGGGCGCCGACAACTCCGCCACGGAAATCCGTCGTTTGCCGGCCGATCGCCAGCCGGCGCGGATCATTCGCGCGACCGAAGAAGAGCTGGCGGCGCATCTGGTGCGGCTGGAGATCATCGCCAAGTCGGCCGGCGCCCCGGCGCTGTGGACGCAGATCGCCGAAGCCGACGCGCAGGCATAAGGCGCTGTCAGTACTGACAAGTGGCCACCGTCGCCACATCCGCTGCAACCCTCTACCCTGAGTGCATTGGCAGATGAAAATCAAGGAATGAGGACTTTTCCCAGTATGCGTCCGGTCATGAATCCGAAATACCCAGGGCTGTCGGTGCGTGTCGCCGACGACGGCTTTGCGCCGTATATCTGGGGCAGCGATTTCAGTTTCGAAGTCGCGGCGTATGGCGCTGCGGTGATCGGCAAGCCTGTCGAGCAATGGCAAGTCACGCCAATCGTGCCGTATCGCAAGTGCTACGGCATCGATCCCGAGGAATTCAGCGCTTTTCACAACGCACCCGACAGCGCGATTTTCATGGCTCATCTCGATGACGAGCCGGTCGGCCATCTGGTGATCAGCACCAACTGGAACGGTTTTGCCCACATCGATGAGCTGGCAGTGCATGCCCCGGCCCGGCGTCATGGCGTGGCCAAGGCCTTGCTCGATGTGGCGCAGTTCTGGAGCCGCAAGAAAAAGCTTCCGGGGATCATGCTCGAAACCCAGAACAACAACCTCGGCGCCTGTCGGCTGTATGAGCGTTGCGGATACGTGATTGGCGGTATCGATCAGTTGCGCTATCGCGGCATCGACCCGAACACCGCTGAAGTGGCGCTGTTCTGGTATCGACTGTTCGATAACCCGCTGGAAAACCCGCTCAGCTCGACAGCATCGCCTCGGCTTGTTCCGTGATGATCGTCAGTAAGGTTTGAATCGCCGAGGACGGCGCGGCGTGCTTGAACGTCAGCGCATACAGGCTGATCGGCACCGCCGGTGACAGCGGGCAAACGTCCAGCCCACCTGCGCGAGCGCCCAGTGCGGTGAACGGGTCGACGATGGCCAGACCTTCGCCGGCCTCGACCATGCAACGCATCATCTGCTGGGTTTGTACGCGGGTCTGAATGCTCGGCGCCGGGCGTAGCGCTTGCAGCTTGTTTTCCAGTGCCGGGCTGAGCGGGTCCTGACCTTCGAGGCCGATCATCGCCTGACCGGCCAGATCCTGTAGAGAAATGTATTTCTGCTTCGGTTGCAGCCAGCCGTGCGGGGCAAGCAACTGCAATTTGCCCTGGGCCAGTGGCTGGCAGTCGATGTCGGCATGTTCGGGATTGTGCAGGCTCAGGCCGAGATCGCTTTCACGCAGCAACAGGCTGCGGACGATATCGCGAGTGCAGGCGCTGAGCAGGCTGCAAGGTGCATCCGGCAGGCGTCGACGCAGGGCGGCGAGGCTTGGTGGCAATAACTGTTGCGCCAGCGGCGGTGTGCCGATGATGCGCAAGGGCGGGGCGAGGTATTGCTTGAGGCTGCCGGCCAGGCGTTGCACCGGTTCCAGCGCGGCATAGACGTGGGCGATTTCGACCTGCAACGCCCGTGCTTCGGCGGTCGGTTGCAGACGCCCGCGAACACTGGCGAAGAGCATGAACCCCAGCTGACTTTCGGCTTCGCGCAAACGCTCTTCGACCTCGGTCACCGGCAACTGCAGCCATTCGGCGGCGGTGCCCAGGTGACCGGTCTGCAAGAGCGCCTGAATCACTTCGATGTGGCGTAAACGCATGCGTGAAGTCCATGTTCAGCAGGTGAGGGCGGTGCTGAATCCTACCCCAACTCTGCGCACATGACTCTGCTCATCACGCTGGCTTATTGCGCAGCGATCGGCTCAGGCTCACGAATCAGTGTAATACCCGATTGCACCAGCAGGTATTCGTTGTCGCTGACCTTGTTGATGCGGTCACCAATGGCCAATTTGTAGGTGGTGACGGGCTCCGAGCCGGTGAAGCCGTCTGCAGACGGGTTCGATTCCTGGAATTCATGCACGGAATAAACGCGGCCTTCCGCATCTCTTGCATGAAACTGACCGACGAGTACTGCTGCCATCTGCTTAAAACCTCTGGAGATAAAACGCTTGATTTGCGGCTTGGTAGACCGTCATCAAGCTTGGTAAGTTTTCCTACAGCGAAAAAATATTCCTCGCTCAGGAAAAACCAATGATCGCTGGTGAAATCGCCAACAGATCATCTATAACTAGCGACTCTTCCCACAGACCATCGAGAGTCTTCCATGAGCAATGTCTACAACGTCGCCGTAATGGTTGGTAGCCTGCGCAAAGCTTCGATCAATCGCAAGATCGCCCTGGCACTGGCTGAGCTGGCCCCGGCGAACCTGAAACTGGAAATTGTCGAAATCGGCGATCTGCCTCTCTACAACGAAGACATCGATGGCGATTCACCGCCCGCAGCCTACAGCACTTTCCGTCAGAAAGTGGCGTCATCCGACGCGGTGCTGTTTGTCACCCCCGAGTACAACCGTTCGATCCCGGCACCGCTGAAGAACGCCATCGACGTCGGTTCGCGGCCTTATGGCAAGAGCTGCTGGAGCGGCAAGCCGGGTGCGGTCATAAGTGTATCGCCGGGCGCCATCGGCGGTTTCGGCGCCAATCAACACCTGCGCCAAACCTTTGTGTTCCTCGATATTCACTGCCTGCAACAGCCGGAAGCCTATCTGGGCGGCGCGGGCAACGCCTTTGACGAAGCGGGCAAGCTGAGCGAAACGGTCAAACCGTTCCTGCAGAAATTCATCGATGCTTACGGGCTGTTCGTAGAGCAACACAAAAAATAAACCCGCAAGTGGTCCCTTGTAGGAGTGAGCCTGCTCGCGATAGCGGTGTATCAGTCAGCATTATTGTTAACTGACAGACCGCTATCGCGAGCAGGCTCACTCCTACAGTTTTTATCTGTCTGACTTTCCATTAAGGCTTCTGCGAATGCTCGCTGCGTCACTGATTTTCCTGCTGACCATCACCCTCGTGATCTGGCAACCCAAAGGCCTCGGCGTCGGCTGGAGTGCAACCCTCGGTGCGGTGCTGGCCTTGATTTTCGGTGTGGTCCAACTGAGCGACATTCCGCTGGTCTGGCAAATCATCTGGAACGCCACCGGCACCTTCGTGGCGTTGATCATCATCAGTCTGCTGCTCGACGAGGCCGGGTTCTTCGCCTGGGCCGCGCTGCACGTGGCGCGTTGGGGACGGGGCAGTGGGCGCAAGCTGTTTGCCTTTATGGTGCTGCTCGGCGCGCTGGTTTCGGCGTTGTTCGCCAATGACGGCGCGGCGCTGATCCTCACGCCGATTGTGATTTCAATGCTGCTGGCGTTGCGCTTCTCGCCGGCGGCAACGCTGGCCTTCGTGATGGGCGCCGGGTTTATCGCCGACACCGCGAGCCTGCCGCTGGTGGTGTCGAACCTGGTCAACATCGTCTCGGCAGATTTCTTTCACATCAGCTTCAACCGCTATGCGGCGGTGATGGTGCCGGTCAACTTCGTCAGCGTGGCAGCGACGCTGGGCATGTTGCTGTGGTTTTTCCGTCGGGACATCCCGGCCGCGTACGACCCGGCGCAGCTCGAAGACCCGACCACCGCTATCCACGATAAAGCCACGTTCTACGCGGGCTGGGTGGTATTGGCGATTCTGCTGATTGGCTGCTTTGCCCTGGAGCCGCTGGGTATTCCGATCAGCGCGATTTCGGCGGTGTGCGCCGCGCTGTTGCTCGGCATTGCGGCGCGCGGGCACAAAATTTCCACGCGCAAGGTGATGAAAGAAGCGCCGTGGCAGATCGTGATTTTCTCGCTGGGCATGTATCTGGTGGTGTACGGCCTGCGCAACGCCGGGCTGACCGGTTATCTGGCCGGCTGGCTCGACGCCTTCGCCGGCCATGGCGTGTGGGGCGCGGCGCTCGGTACCGGCGTGCTGACGGCGCTGCTGTCGTCGATCATGAATAACCTGCCGACCGTGTTGATCGGTTTGCTGTCGATCGATGCCAGCCAGGCCAGCGGGGTGATCAAGGAAGCGATGATCTACGCCAACGTGATCGGCAGCGACCTGGGGCCGAAGATTACCCCGATCGGCAGCCTGGCGACCCTGTTGTGGCTGCATGTGCTGGAGCGCAAGGGCATCCACATCGGCTGGGGCTATTACTTCCGGGTCGGGATCGTGTTGACGGTGCCGGTGTTGCTGGTGACGTTGGCGGCTTTGGCGGTGCGGCTTTCGCTGTAGACCGAGGTGACCCCAATCGCTAGCAGGGCTAGCTCCCACAGGTTTTATGTACACCGCGCAACCTGTGGGAGCTAGCCTGCTAGCGATGGGGCCCGCGCGGGCACCACAAATCTCAGGCTTGCCCCGGCACATTCGGCCAAAGGTCCGACACCAGAAACAACCGCTCCGCCTCTTCCCATTCGCCCTGGGCGTTTTCACTCAGGCGCACCATCAATTGCGCCGGCGCCAGCGGCGGCAGTTCCAACAGCCACAGGCGCAACGCTTCTTCGGTCCAGACCTGATCTGCCGGGTAATGCGCCGGCGCCAGCCAGGCATGCCGGGGCAGGGGTTGCCAGCGGCCCGGCGGGCGTTGCGCGACGAACGCCGGCCAATCCTTCTGATGCAGCCAGGTGCCGCGCAAGTGCTGCGGATGCGCGCCGTGCGGCGATGCAGCCGCACCGGGCCACGGGTAGAGCAGGTAGCCGCCCAGCCATAGATGCGCGTCGAACTTTTCGATATCCAGCGCCGCCAGCACTTCGCGGCTTTCCGCGCGCGCCGAGATCGGCAATTGATGTTCGGCCAGGTGCGCCAGTTTGCGGTCCAGTCGATCATGGCAGCCGGGGCCCAGCCACTGCGCCGGATCGTCGCCGTCGCCATTCTGCGGCCCGAGGTAAAGTTTGACCGCCAGTTCCAGGTGATGCACGCCATCGCGATCGCGCAACAGCATGTCCAGCTCGCCAAGGGTGTGGCCTTCGCGGCGGATCGGCAGGTTGGCGGCGATCAAGTCGATGCCCGGCGCATGCTCCACCGCAAACTGCCACAGTCTCTCGTAATACAGGCCCAGACGCCGTGTGCGTGCCTGCGACAGCCATTGCAGCAAGCCGTAACTGTCACGGTCGAGCTGGCGCAGCCAGTGTTCGAGGCGCTGCGGGTCGCGCACCCAGTCACTGCCCGCCAGTGGATGACGCTGCGGCCATGGCGTGACGGCGAGCATCGGCGGGGCGAGGATCACCCACGCCAGATCCCGCACTTCGGGATGGCGCAACTGATGAGGTAACTGGAGCAAATCGGGAAACAGGATCATCCTGCGAGCATAGCCTGAATCATGAGCGCCCTTGAGGCTGAAAGGATTTTGTCTATCGCGGGCTTTCGCCCATAATCGGGTTTTCGCGTTTTCGATTGTCCGCAGAGGTCCCATGGAGCAATTTCGTAATATCGGCATCATCGGTCGCCTGGGCAGTTCCCAGGTGCTGGATACCGTCCGCCGACTGAAACGCTTTCTGCTCGATCGGCACCTGCATGTGATCCTCGAAGACACCATCGCCGAAGTCCTGCCCGGCCATGGCCTGCAAACGTCGTCGCGCAAGATGCTCGGCGAAGTCTGTGACATGGTCATCGTCGTCGGCGGCGACGGCAGCCTGCTCGGCGCCGCACGGGCGCTGGCCAGGCACAATATTCCGGTGCTGGGCATCAACCGCGGCAGCCTCGGTTTTCTCACCGATATTCGCCCGGACGAGCTGGAAATCAAGGTCGCCGAAGTGCTCGACGGCCATTATCTGGTGGAAAACCGCTTCCTGCTGCAAGCCGAAGTCCGCCGTCACGCCGAGGCCATCGGCCAGGGCGATGCGCTCAACGACGTGGTGCTGCACCCGGGCAAATCGACGCGGATGATCGAATTCGAGCTGTACATCGACGGCCAGTTTGTGTGCAGCCAGAAGGCCGACGGCCTGATCGTCGCCACGCCCACCGGCTCCACCGCCTACGCCTTGTCCGCCGGCGGGCCGATCATGCATCCCAAGCTCGACGCTATTGTGATTGTGCCGATGTACCCCCATACCTTGTCGGGACGGCCCATCGTGGTCGATGGCAACAGTGAGCTGAAAATCGTCGTGTCCAAAGATATGCAGATCTACCCGCAAGTTTCCTGCGACGGCCAGAACCATTTCACCTGCGCGCCGGGCGACACCATTACTGTGAGCAAGAAAGCGCAGAAGCTGCGACTGATCCACCCCCTCGATCACAACTACTACGAAGTCTGCCGCACCAAGCTCGGCTGGGGCAGCAAGCTGGGCGGTGGAGGCGACTGATGCTCGATCCCGCGCGCAGTTACGACCTGATCGGTGACGTGCACGGATGCGCCTTGACCCTCGAACACTTGCTTGACCGTCTCGGTTATCACAAGCAGGGCGGGGTCTGGCGGCATCCGTCGCGCATGGCGGTGTTCGTCGGTGACATCATCGACCGTGGCCCGCGGATTCGCGAAGCGCTGCACATCGTGCATGACATGGTCGAAGCCGGTCAGGCCTTGTGCATCATGGGCAACCACGAATTCAACGCGCTTGGCTGGAGCACCCCGGCGCCACCGGGCAGCGGCAAGCAGTTCGTCCGCGAGCACACGCCGCGCCACGCACGCTTGCTGCAGGAAACCCTGACCCAGTTCGAAGGCCATCCGGGCGACTGGCATGACTTCCAGCAATGGTTTTACCAATTGCCATTGTTCGTCGATGCCGGGCGTTTTCGCGTGGTTCACGCCTGTTGGGACGCCGGATTGATCGAACCGCTGCGCGGCCTGTTCCCCGATGGCTGCATCGATGAGCACTTTTTGCAGGCCTCGGCGGTGCCCGGCAGTTTCGCCTGCACGGTATTCGACCGCTTGCTGCGCGGCACTGACATGCGCCTGCCGGGCGGCCAGACCATGACCAGCGGCGACGGTCTGGTGCGTTCGTTCTTCCGCACCAAATTCTGGGAAGACGACCCGAAAACCTACGGCGACATCGTCTTCCAGCCCGATGCCTTGCCGGAGCCGGTAGCGCAGACGCCGCTGAGCTCCACGGAAAAGAACTCCCTGCTGCGCTACGGCGTCGACGAGCCCTTGCTGTTCGTCGGCCACTACTGGCGCAGCGGCAAACCGGCGCCGATTCGCCCGAATCTCGCGTGTCTGGATTACAGCGCGGTGCTCTACGGCAAACTGGTTGCCTATCGTCTGGATCAGGAAACACGCCTCGATCCGCAAAAATTCGTCTGGGTCGATGTCGAGCGGCCGGAGGTGCTGCAATGAGTGCGGTAGCGGTATTGCGCCTGCCGTTGGCGGTGGACCTGAGCGGTTTCGTCAAACTGCTGCAACGCATGCAGGTGCCGCACCGGGTCAGCGAAGAGGCGGGCGAGCAGGTGTTGTGGGCGCCGGCAGAAATCAGCGACGACGTGCGCTCGCTGTACGAGCGCTTCCCGGCCGGCGATCCCGACCAGCAGCTGGATATTCCTGTAGGCCAGACCTTCAAGCGTCCGAGCTTCGCCGAACAACTGAAACACGCCAAGGCCACCGGCTTGATCCTGCTGTTGAGCCTGATCGTCGGTGGTCTGACGTTCCTCGGCGAAAACCTTGAGACGCTGCGCTGGCTGACCTTTCTCGATTTTCGGGTGATCGGCGAGTACATCCACTTCACGCCATTGGCCGACAGCCTGGCGGCAGGGCAGTGGTGGCGGCTGGTCACGCCGATGCTGATCCACTTCGGCATTCTGCATCTGGCGATGAACGGCATGTGGTACTGGGAGCTGGGCCGGCGCATCGAATCGCGGCAGGGCAGCATCAACCTGATCGGCCTGACGCTGCTGTTCAGTCTGGTGTCCAACTACGCGCAGTTCGTCTGGAGCGGCCCGACCCTGTTCGGCGGCCTGTCCGGCGTGCTCTACGGCTTGCTCGGGCACTGCTGGATTTTCCAGTTGCTGGCGCCCAATCCAGCCTATCGTCTGCCGCGTGGTGTGCTGGCGATGATGCTGATCTGGCTGGTGGTGTGCATGTCCGGGCTGATCTCGTTGATCGGCTTCGGCCAGATCGCCAACGCTGCGCACCTGAGCGGGTTACTCATCGGATGCTTTACCGGTTTGTTGGGTGGTTTGTATAACCGCCGTAAACTGGCCGTCTGAATTTTTAGCGAATTGAAGAGCACGGAGACCCCTGATGTCCTCTTTTAACGACATGATCAGCAACATCACCCCGGACATCTACGAGAGCCTGAAACTGGCCGTGGAAATCGGTAAATGGTCCGACGGCAACAAGCTCACCGCCGAACAGCGCGAGCTGTCGTTGCAGGCGATGATCGCCTGGGAAATCCAGAACCTGCCTGAAGACCAGCGCACCGGTTACATGGGCCCGCAGGAATGTGCGTCGAAATCGATCGAAGTGCCGAACATCCTGTTCAAGTCGGATGCCATCCATTGATCGAGATTGGCCGCGGTGCAATCAGCAAAATGTCGGCGCGCCTGGACGGGCCGAACGTGCAATACGCGTTTCGTCTGGACGACGTCGAGGTGCCGGTCAATCCGTTGATCGGCAGCACGGTGCGTCTGGAGTACCTGGGGGCGATCCACTGCACCCATTGCGGGCGCAAGACCAAAACCAGTTTCAGTCAGGGTTATTGCTACCCGTGCATGACCAGACTGGCGCAATGCGACCTGTGCATCATGAGCCCGGAGCGCTGCCACTTTGACGCCGGCACCTGTCGCGATCCGGCGTGGGGCGAGCAGTTCTGCATGACCGATCATGTGGTCTATCTGGCCAACTCGTCGGGGATCAAGGTTGGCATCACCCGTGCAACGCAGCTGCCGACCCGCTGGCTCGATCAGGGCGCCAGTCAGGCGCTGCCGATCATGCGCGTGTCGACACGCCAGCAATCGGGGTTCGTCGAAGACCTGTTCCGCAGCCAGGTGGCCGATAAAACCAACTGGCGCGCGCTGCTCAAGGGCGACGCGGCGGCGGTGGATCTGGCGCAGGTGCGCGATCAGCTGTTCGAAAGCTGCGCCGAAGGCCTGCAAGGTTTGCAAGAGCGATTCGGCCTACAGGCGATTCAGACGATTGCCGATGTCGAACCGTTGGAAATCCGCTATCCCGTCGAGCAATACCCGGCGAAAATCGTCAGCTTCAACCTGGACAAGAACCCGATTGCCGAAGGCACGCTGCTGGGGATCAAGGGGCAATACCTGATTTTCGACACCGGCGTGATCAACATTCGTAAATACACGGCTTACCAGCTCGCCGTGCATCAATAAGGATTCCAGCATGCGCACCGAACAACCGAAGATGATTTACCTCAAGGACTATCAGGCGCCCGAGTACCTGATCGACGAAACGCACCTGACCTTCGAGTTGTTCGAGGACCACAGTCTGGTCCACGCGCAACTGGTGATGCGCCGCAACCCCGAGCGTGGCCCGGGCCTGCCGCCGCTGGTGCTGGACGGCCAGCAGCTGGAACTGCTCTCGGTAACGTTGGCCGACAAGGAGCTGAGCGCCGCGGACTATCAAGTCTCCGACAGCCACCTGACCCTGCAGCCGGGCAGCGACAGCTTCACCCTCGACACCAGCGTCAGGATCCACCCGGAAACCAACACCGCGCTGGAAGGCCTGTACAAGTCCGGCACGATGTTTTGCACCCAATGCGAGGCCGAAGGCTTCCGCAAAATCACCTATTACCTCGACCGCCCGGACGTGATGAGCAAGTTCACCACCACCGTGGTCGCCGAACAGCACAGCTACCCGGTGCTGCTCTCCAACGGCAACCCGATCGCTTCGGGCCCGGGTGAAGACGGCCGGCACTGGGCGACCTGGGAAGACCCGTTCAAGAAACCGGCCTACCTGTTCGCGCTGGTCGCCGGTGATTTGTGGTGCGTCGAAGACACCTTCACCACCATGAGCCAGCGCAACGTCGCGCTGCGCATCTATGTCGAGCCGGAAAACATCGACAAGTGCCAGCACGCGATGAACAGCCTGAAGAAGTCGATGCGCTGGGACGAAGAGGTCTACGGTCGCGAGTACGATCTGGACATCTTCATGATCGTCGCGGTCAACGATTTCAACATGGGCGCGATGGAGAACAAGGGCCTCAACATCTTCAACTCCAGTGCCGTGCTGGCCCGCGCCGAAACCGCAACCGACGCCGCGCACCAGCGGGTCGAGGCGATCGTCGCTCACGAATACTTCCACAACTGGTCGGGCAACCGCGTGACCTGCCGCGACTGGTTCCAGCTGTCGCTCAAGGAAGGCTTCACGGTGTTCCGTGACGCCGGTTTCTCCTCGGACATGAACTCGGCGACGGTCAAGCGCATTCAGGACGTGGCCTACCTGCGCACCCACCAGTTCGCCGAAGATGCCGGCCCGATGGCCCATGCCGTGCGCCCGGACAGCTTCATCGAGATTTCCAACTTCTACACCCTGACCGTGTACGAAAAGGGTTCGGAAGTGGTCGGCATGCTCCACACCCTGCTGGGCGCCGAAGGCTTCCGCAAGGGCAGCGATCTGTACTTCGAGCGTCACGACGGGCAAGCGGTGACCTGCGATGACTTCGTCAAGGCCATGGAAGACGCCAATGGCGTCGACCTGACGCAGTTCAAGCGCTGGTACAGCCAGGCCGGCACACCGCGTCTGGCGGTCAGCGAGTCGTACGATGCCGCAGCGAAAACCTACAGCCTGACCTTCCGCCAGAGCTGCCCGGAAACCCCGGATAAAGTTGAAAAACTGCCGTTCGTGATTCCGGTCGAACTGGGTCTGCTCGACAGCCAGGGCAACGAACTGGCGCTGCGTCTGGCCGGCGAAGCCTCGGCGCAAGGCACCACGCGGGTGATCTCGGTGACCGAGGCCGAGCAGACCTTCACCTTCGTCGATATCAACGAGCAACCGCTGCCATCGCTGCTGCGCGGCTTCTCGGCGCCGGTGAAACTGAGCTTCCCGTACAACCGCGATCAACTGATGTTCCTCATGCAGCACGACAGCGACGGCTTCAACCGCTGGGATGCCGGCCAGCAACTGGCGGTGCAGGTGTTGCAAGAGTTGATCGGCCAGCAGCAAAAGGGCGAGGCCATGGTCCTTGACCCGCGCCTGACCTCGGCGCTGCGCACGGTGCTGTCCGACGAGTCGCTGGATCAGGCGATGGTCGCCGAAATGCTCTCCCTGCCGGGCGAGGCCTATCTCACCGAAATCAGCGAAGTGGCCGACGTCGAGGCGATCCACAACGCCCGCGAGTTCGCCCGCAAGCAACTCGCCGAAGGGTTGTTCGAAGCGCTGTGGCTGCGTTACCAAGCCAACCGCGACCTGTCCAAACAAACGCCGTACGTGGCCGAAGCCGAGCATTTTGCCCGTCGCGCCTTGCAGAACATCGCGCTGTCGTACCTGATGCTCAGCGGCAAGCCGGAAGTACTGGCGGCGGCGCTGGAGCAGTTCGAAAACGCCGACAACATGACCGAGCGCCTGACCGCGCTGGCCGTGCTGGTCAACTCGCCGTTCGAAGAGCAGAAAGCCCTGGCGCTGGCCAGTTTCGCCGAGCACTTCAAGGACAATCCGCTGGTCATGGATCAGTGGTTCAGCGTGCAGGCCGGCAGCACCTTGCCGGGCGGGCTGGCGCGGGTCAAAGCGTTGATGCAGCACCCGGCGTTCAACATCAAGAACCCGAACAAGGTCCGCGCGCTGATCGGTGCATTCGCCGGGCAGAACCTGATCAACTTCCACGCGGCGGACGGTTCGGGTTATCGCTTCCTCGCCGATCTGGTGATCGAGCTGAACGGCTTCAACCCGCAAATCGCCTCGCGCCAACTGGCACCGCTGACCCGCTGGCGCAAATACGATGCCGCGCGTCAGGCCTTGATGAAGGCCGAACTGGAGCGGATTCTCGCGTCCGGGGCGTTGTCGAGTGATGTGTATGAGGTGGTGAGCAAGAGTCTGGCTTGAGGGCATCCTCGAGTCGGTTTTGCGCACTTGAAAAAAAGGCCACCTCAGCCCGACGCTGAGGTGACCCGAGGGTGAATGCGGTCCAATTGTAGGAGTGAGCCTGCTCGCGATGGCGGTGTGTCAGTTGAAGAGGTATCCACTGATACACCGCCATCGCGAGCAGGCTCACTCCTACAAGGGATTGTGTGAGTCAGGAGAATCAGTGCGAGCCGGCAGCCTTGTTCAGGTCGCTTTCGGTCCATTCGGTGTAGACGCAGGCGTCGGTGGTCGCCCAGCGTACATGCACCGGGTCGCCGGCCTTGAGCGGCATGCCGGCGGCTGACAAGGCTTTCACTGTCATCGAGGTTCCGCCTGCGGTGACCACGCTGCAGGTCTGGCTTTCACCGAGAAACAGCACTTCCACCACGGTCGCTGACACTTCGTTCCAGCCAGACGGCAGCGGTTCGCGGGTTGCCTGCTGCACGCTCAACGCCAAGGCCTTTTCTGGCCGCACCATCAGCAACACATCCTGGTCAGTCTGCAACCCTGCCGTCAGCCGGATCGACAACGGCTGCCCCTCGAAACTCGCCGCGGCATTACCCTGGGCCTTGAGCTTGAGGAAGTTCGAGTTGCCAAGAAATGAGGCGACAAAGGCATTCGGCGGATTTTGATAAAGGTCATAACCGCTGCCCAGCCCGACAATCTTGCCGTGGCTGAAAATCGCGATGCGCTGGGACAAACGCATTGCTTCTTCCTGATCGTGAGTCACGTAGACGATGGTGATGCCCAGGCGCCGGTGCAGTTGGCGCAGTTCGTCCTGCAAGTCCTCGCGCAGCTTTTTGTCCAGCGCACCGAGCGGTTCGTCCATCAGCAGAATGCGTGGTTCGTAAACCAGCGCACGGGCGATGGCCACGCGTTGCTGCTGGCCGCCGGACAGTTGCGAAGGGCGGCGATGGGCGAATTGCTCCAGTTGTACCAGTTTCAACATCGCGTCGACGCGCTTGTCGCGCTCGGCCGCCGCCAGTTTGCGAATCGCCAGTGGAAAGGCGATGTTGTCGCGCACCGACAGATGCGGGAACAGTGAATAACGCTGGAAGACCATGCCGATGTCGCGCTTGTGCGGCGGCACGTTGACCAGTGACTGGCCGTTGACGAGGATCTCGCCGCTGCTCGGTGTTTCGAACCCGGCGAGCATCGACAGCGTGGTGCTTTTGCCCGAGCCGCTGGAGCCGAGGAAAGTCAGGAATTCGCCGTCCTTGATGTCCAGCGAGATGTTGTCGACGGCGGCAAAGTCGCCGTAGTGCTTGTTCAGGTTGCGCAGGCTGACCAGGGGCTTGTCGTTCTGCTGGGAGGCGTCTTTGATCACGGCACTCATGTCGTACTCCTCGGCGCTCAGGCGCTGATTTCGTTGCGCCGGCGCAGAGCGGCGGCGATCACCATGACCAGGACCGACAGGCCGATCAGCAGCGTCGAAGCGACGGCGATCACCGGGGTCAGGTCCTGGCGCAGGGTGGTCCACATTTTCACGGGAAGGGTTTGCAGCGTCGGGCTGGCCATCATCACGCTGAGCACCACTTCGTCCCACGAAACCAGAAAGGCGAAGAGGGCGCCGGCGACCATGCCCGGACGAATTGCCGGAAACGTCACCTTGAACACCGCTTGCAGGCGTGAGGCGCCGCAGATCACCGCCGCGTCTTCAATCGACTGATCGAACAGCTTCAGCGAGTTGATGATCGAGATAATGGTGAACGGCAGCGCGACGATCACATGGCTGACGACGAACGCGAACATCGTCCCGGTGTAACCGAGCTTGAGAAACAGTGCGTACACCGCCACGGCAATGATCACCAGCGGCACGATCATCGGCAGGGTGAACAGGCCGTACAGCATTTCCCGGCCAGGAAAGCGCCCGCGCACCAGCGCAAACGCGGTCGGCAAGCCGAGGGCCACGGCGCAGATCGTGGTCAGCACGGCCACCTTGAGGCTGGCCGCAGCGGCGCTCATCCAGTCCGGATTGGAGAAGAACTGGCCGTACCATTTCAGCGTCCAGCCCGGTGGTGGAAAGACCAGCCACTGCGAGGAACCGAACGACAGCAGCACGATGAACACGATCGGCAACAGCAGGAACAGACCGATCAGCCCGGTGGTGGCATACAAGCCGAAACGCATGCGCCGGCTCATGGCGTTGGGAGTCAGGAGCATGTCGGCTTACCTCGCGTTGCTGGCGCCAACCGGGGATTCCGGCTGAAGCTTCAGGTAGAAGTAGAACAGCACCAGC
This sequence comes from Pseudomonas sp. R1-1, assembly GCF_051132135.1. Taxonomy (NCBI): domain Bacteria; kingdom Pseudomonadati; phylum Pseudomonadota; class Gammaproteobacteria; order Pseudomonadales; family Pseudomonadaceae; genus Pseudomonas; species Pseudomonas sp. R1-1. The sequence goes on along the minus strand of NZ_CP071663.1, from coordinate 3,664,449 downwards.
GTGATCGCGATCAGCAACGCGGCACCGGCACTGGCCAGGCCCCAATTGAGGAACGATTGCACCTGCTGAATGATGAACTCCGGCAGCATCATGTTCTGCGCGCCGCCGAGCAGCGCCGGGGTGACGTAGTAACCGAGCGACATCACGAACACCATCAATCCGCCGGAAGCCAGGCCCGGCCGGCACAGCGGCAGGAACACTCGGAAGAAGTTGGTCCACGGGCTCGCGCCGCAGATCGAGCCGGCCTGCAGGATCATCGGATCGATGGCCTGCATGGTCGCCTGCAACGGCAGCACGATGAACGGGATCATGATGTAGCTCATGCCGATCACCACGCCGGTGAGGTTGTGCACCATTTCCAGCGGCTGGTCGATGATGCCCATGGCCATCAGCGCCTTGTTGATCACCCCCGAGGCTTGCAGCAACACCAGCCACGAATAGGTGCGGGCGAGCAGGCTGGTCCACATCGACAGCAGCACGATGTTCAGAATCCAGCGTCCCCAGCCGCGCGGTACCAGGGTGATCGCCCAGGCCAGCGGAAAGCCCAGCAGCAGGCTGAACAGGGTCACCAGCCCGGCCACCGAGAAGGTGTTGAGCAGCACCCGCGCATACGCCGAGTTGGCGAACAGTTGTTCATAGTTGCCAAGGCCTGGCGTCGGTTCGAGCACACCACGCAACAGCAGGCCAATCAACGGCGCGAGAAAGAACAGGCCGAGGAACAACAGCGCCGGGGCGAGGTTGCCGGCGCCGCGCCAGCGTTGCTTGAGGGACGCACCGGCAGCGCCGGCGGCGCTCCCGGTGGCAGTGGACGGAACGGGCGCAGTGGCCGCCATTTTCATTTGACCAGCCATTCGTTCCACCGTGTCGCGATGGCCGGACCGTTCTTGGCCCAGTACGCGAAATCAAGAGTGATCTGATCCTTGGCGTAGGCAGTCGGCAGGTTGGGGGCCAGCGTCGAATCCAGACGCTCCACACTGTCGAGGTTGACCGGCGCGTAGGCGGTCAGGTTGGAGAAGTCGGCCTGGCCTTTGGCGCTGCTGGCGTTGGCGAGGAACTTCATCGCCGCGTCCTTGTTCTTCGCGCCTTTGGGCACGACCAGAATATCGGCCATGACCAGGTTCTGCTTCCAGCTCACGCCGACCGGCGCGCCGTCTTCCTGTAGAGCGTGGACGCGACCGTTCCAGAACTGGCCCATGCTCGCTTCACCGGAGGCCAGCAGTTGCTGCGACTGCGCGCCACCGCCCCACCAGACGATGTTTTTCTTGATGGTGTCGAGTTTCTTGAACGCGCGGTCCAGGTCGAGCGGGTAGAGTTTGTCTGCCGCGACGCCATCGGCCAGCAGTGCGAGCTCGAGCACGCCGGGGCTTGGCCATTTGTACAAGGCGCGTTTGCCTGGGTAAGTCTTGGTGTCGAACAGGGCGCTCCAGTCCTGCGGCTTGTTGGCGCCGAGCTTGCCTTCGTTGTAGCCGAGGACAAAGGAGAAGAAGAACGAGCCGACGCCGTGATCGTTGACGAAGCGCGGGTCGATCCTGTCGCGCTGGATCACTTTGAAATCGAGGGGTTCGAGCAGGCCTTCAGCCGCGGCGCGCAGGGCGAAATCGGCTTCGACATCGACCACGTCCCACTGCACGTTGCCGCTCTCGACCATGGCCTTGAGTTTGCCGTAGTCGGTCGGCCCGTCCTGGACGACGGTGATGCCGCTGGCCTTGCTGAACGGATCGGCCCAGGCCTGTTTCTGCGCATCCTGGGTGCTACCGCCCCAACTGACGAAGTTGACGCTTTCGGCAGCCATCGCAGCCTGGCCGGTGACGCTGAGCAGTCCCGCAAAAAGAATTGCGGTTGCAGCTTTGTTCAACACCATTTTTACGCCCTCATTGTTGTGTTTATTGAGCGGGCTTGCGTTGTTGCCCGCCTCACGGGAGCAGTAGATGGACGTTCGTTGGAGTGTCCGGTCTATGGAATATCATATTATGGTATTCCAAACTTTGTGCAAGCACTTTGCCTTACCGGTTATCTGGCGAGTGGGCTTTTATGTTGTTTGAAGGACTCGATCTGAAATGCAAAACCCCTGTAGGAGTGAGCCTGCTCGCGATAGCGGTGTATCAGCCGACATCATTATTGAATGTCACACCGCTATCGCGAGCAGGCTCACTCCTACATTTGGATTTGTGCTCGTCTTGGGTTATTCGGTGAACGGAATACTCTCGACCACCTCAAGGTCATACCCGGTCAACCCCGCATATTTCAGCGGCGGCCCCAGATGCCGCAGCTTGCCAACCCCGAGGTTCTGCAGAATCTGCGCTCCGGTGCCGACCTCCGAATAGATCCGCGACTGCGAGCGGCTGAACTGCCGCGGTGGCTGGGTCAGTTGCGGCACCCGCTCCAGCAGCGCCTGTGACGACTCATGGTTGGCCAGCACCACGACCACCCCGTGACCTTCGGCAGCGACCCGTTGCAGCGCCGCCCACAGCGTCCAGTTCTTCGGCCCGCTGTATTCTGCACCGACCAGATCGCGCAGCGGATCGATCACATGCACGCGCACCAGGGTCGGCTCATCACGGCGCAGATCGCCCATGACCATCGCCATGTGCACGCCGCCTTCGATGCGGTCTTCAAAGGTGATCAAGCGGAAGGTGCCATGCACCGTCGGCAGTTCACGTTCGCCGATGCGTTCGATGGTGTGCTCGGTGCTCAGGCGATAGTGGATCAGGTCGGCGATGGTGCCGATCTTGATCCCGTGCTTGCGTGCGAACAGTTCCAGATCCGGGCGCCGGGCCATGGTGCCATCGTCGTTCATCACCTCGACGATCACCGAGGCCGGAGTGAAACCGGCCAGTCGCGCCAGGTCACAGCCGGCTTCGGTGTGGCCGGCGCGGGTCAGCACACCGCCTTCCTTGGCGCGCAGCGGGAAGATATGGCCGGGCTGCGCCAGATCCTCGGCACGGGCATTTGGCGCCACGGCGGCGGCGACGGTGCAGGCGCGATCGGCTGCGGAAATCCCGGTAGTTACGCCGACGGCTGCTTCAATCGATACGGTGAACGCGGTGCTGAATACGCTGCCGTTGCTCGGGACCATTTGCTCCAGGCCCAAACGCTGGCAATGTTCATCGGTCAGGGTCAGGCAGATCAGCCCGCGCGCTTCGCGGGCCATGAAGCTGATCGCCTCGGGCGTGCAGCGGTCGGCGGCCAGCAACAGGTCGCCTTCGTTCTCGCGGTCTTCGTCATCGACCAGCAAAACCATTTTGCCGAGGCGATAATCGTCGATGATTTCTTCGATGCTGTTGAAGGCCATGCTGGACTCTCAGGGTTCGTTGGAAATATATTGGTATACCATAATACAAAATCAACAAAGAGGTCACTATGAAGGCGTACTGGATTGCTCATGTGGATATAGCCGATGCCGAACACTACAGCCAATACACCCAGCGCACGCCGCAGGCGATTGCCGCGTACGGTGGCGTATTTCTCGCCAGAGGCGGACGCAGCGAAGCGATGGAAGGCCGCGAAACGCCGCAACGCACGGTAATCATCGAGTTCGAAAGCTATGAGCAAGCCGTGGCGTGCTACCGTTCGGCGGCGTATCAGGAAGCGAAAAGTTATCGCGAGGACTGGGCGAGGGCGGAGATCATTATCGTTGAGGCCTACGCACCGATCTGAGCCGCATGATCGTTCCCACGCTCCGCGTGGGAATGCAGCCCGGGACGCTCTGCGTCCCATCCAGAGCCGAACGCGGAGCGTCCGTAGAGGCATTCCCACGCGGAGCGTGGGAACGATCAGACATCAGCGCATGAAGTGAATTTTGCCGCTGTCGTCATTGCCCATGTAAATCCCGTAGACCCCCGCCTGGCGCTCTTCGATATAGCGCTCGAGAATCTGCCGGATCGCCGGGTAGTAGATCTGTTCCCACGGGATGTCTTTAGGGGCAAAGAACTTGTAGTCCAGCGTCTCCGGCCCGTACTGCCCGGTAATCTCCAGGGCGATGGCGCGGAAGATGATGTACACCTCGCTGATCTTCGGCACGCTGAAAATCGAATACGGCGAGACAATCTCGGCGCGCACGCCGCTTTCTTCCCAGACTTCGCGCAACGCCGCCTGCTCGGTGGTCTCAAAGCTTTCCATGAAACCGGCGGGCAGCGTCCAGGTGCCCGGACGCGGCGGGATCGCCCGTTGGCACAAGAGGTATTTGCCGTCCTGCTCGATGATGCAGCCGGCAATGATTTTCGGATTGACGTAGTGGATGTAGCCGCAGCCGCGGCACATCAGGCGCTCATGCGTATCGCCCGCTGGTATCTGCTGACCGAGGTCAGGGCCACCGCATTTCGGGCAATAGCTCGGGCTGAACATCTCAGTGACCTATACGCGGTTCTTTCAGCGCGATGGGCAGGGTGATCGCCGGCGTCGCGCCAGTCTCTTCCTGCTTGCGCTTGAGGTAGTCGAGGGCCACGGCAGCCGCGGCGCGCACGTGATCCACACAGGCCTGATGCGCCGCCAGCGGATCGCCGCTCTTGATTGCCGCGACCATTTTTTCCATCTCGTGGTTGCTGGCGCCGCGACGGTTTTCCTGCGACACCGAGGTCGCGCGCAGGTAACTGATGCGCGCCTGCAACTGGCGCAACTGGGTGGCGGCGACGTGGTTGCCCGAACCTTCGAGCAGCACGTCATAGAAGCCCTGCACCGAGTCGATCACCTGCTGTAGCTCGCCGTCTTTCAACGCCTTGCGGTTGTCGTCGAGGGCTTTTTCCAGGGCTTTGATGTCCTTGGCCTTGGCGCGCAGGGTGAACAGCTGAACGATCAGGCCTTCGAGCACGCAACGCAGCTCGTAGATATCGACGGCGTCGGCGAGGGTGATGATCGCCACGCGCGGGCCTTTGGCGTCGGCGAATTCGACCAGACCTTCGGATTCAAGATGACGCAAGGCTTCGCGTACCGAAGTACGGCTGACGCCGAGGCGATCACACAGGTCGCGTTCGACCAGACGATCGCCCGGCATGAGCTGGAAATTCATGATCGCGCTACGCAGCTTGTCCAGCACGATTTCGCGCAGGGTAACGGGGTTGCGATTGACCTTGAAGCTGTCGTCGAGTGGCTGGCGTTTCATGGGGTCCGCTCTTTAGCTTGGCTGTCCATGCCAGACGGGCATCTAAACAGCCGAGGGGTTAACTGGAGGCCTCGGCGTCGGCTTCGGCAAAGGCTTCACGGGCCAGCCGGAAACTGTCCACGGCTGCCGGAACGCCGCAATAAATGCCGACCTGAAGCAGAATTTCGCGTATTTGCTCACGACTCAGGCCGTTACGCAAGGCGCCACGCACATGCAGCTTGAGTTCGTGCGGGCGGTTGAGCGCCGAGATCATCGCCAGGTTGATCATGCTGCGCTCCTTGAGCGACAAACCCTCACGCCCCCAGACATGGCCCCAGCAGTACTCGGTGACCATTTCCTGCAGCGGACGGGTGAAGTCATCGGCGTTGTCGATCGAGCGCTGCACGTAGGCTTCGCCCAATACCTGGGTGCGGATTTTCAGGCCTTTTTGGTACTTTTCGTTACTCATGAAATCCTCCATTCACCACAATTCCCCTGTAGGAGTGAGCCTGCTTGCGATCGCGGTGGATCAGTCGACATCAATGTTGAATGTCAGTCCGCTAACGTCGGATCGCCGCCCGGAGCAGGCTCACTCCTACAGGGATTTGTGTGAATTTGTCAGGCCAGGGTCGGCAGGGGGCCGAGCTTGCCCTTGTGATAAATCATCGGCGTGACCGGTTGCTCGGGCAGGATCAGGTGCTTCACTGCGCCGACGATGATCGCGTGGTCGCCGCCATCGTATTCACGCCACAACTCGCACTCGATGATCGCCGTGGCCTTGGCGAGGATCGGGTTGCCCAGATCGCTCAAGTGCCACTCGATGTCTTTGGCCTTGTCCTTGCCCTTGCCGGCGAACGCATAGGCTTCGGCGGTCTGCTCGGCGGAGAGCAAGTGAATGGCGAACTTCTTGCTATCGCGCAGCACCGGGTAGGTGTCGGAGGCGTAGTTGGGGCAGAACAGCACCAGCGCCGGGTCAATCGACAGCGCGCTGAAGGCGCTGGCGGTGATGCCGACGATGCCGCCGTCCGGGTCCAGCGTCGTGACCACCGTGACGCCGGACGGAAACGAGCTCATGACGTCTTTGTAAATGCCGGGTTCGATCATTTCGCAGGACTCCTAGCGCATCACAAACGGATCAGGCATTGGCGCCTGGGAGAGATTGATCCACACCGTTTTCAGTTCGGTGTAGGCCAGCACCGAATCGATGCCGCTTTCGCGTCCATAGCCACTGTTCTTGAAGCCGCCGATCGGCGCCATCGCCGACACCGCGCGGTAAGTGTTGACCCAGATGATCCCCGAGCGCACATCGCGCGCCAGGCGATGGGCACGGCCCAGGTCGCGGGTCCAGATGCCGGCGGCGAGGCCGAACTGCGAGTCGTTGGCGATTGCCAGCGCTTCGGCTTCATCTTTGAAACGGATCACCGAAGCCACCGGACCGAAGACTTCCTCCTGCATGATCTTCATCGAGTTGCGGTCGCATTCGAACAGCGTCGGCTCGTAGAACCAGCCTTCGCCGACATCGCTCGGACGCTTGCCGCCAGTGCGCAGGCGCGCGCCTTCAGCAATGGCATCGGCGACCAGGCCTTCGACTACCGCCAATTGCTGCGCGGTGGCCATCGGGCCCATCTCGCTGTGGTCTTCCTGCGGATTGCCGATGCGGATGCGCTGGGCACGTTCGACCAGACGATTGACGAACTCGTCGTAGATTTCGTCCTGCACCAGCAGGCGCGAACCGGACACGCAACTCTGCCCGGACGCCGCGTAGATCCCGGCAATCGCGCCGTTGATCGCGCTGTCCAGATCGGCGTCGGCGAAGATGATGTTCGGCGACTTGCCGCCCAGTTCCAGCGACAGCTTGGCGAAGTTCTCGGCGCTGCTGCGCACCACATGCCGTGCCGTCGCCGCGCCGCCGGTGAAGGCGATCTTGCGGATCAGCGGATGGCGGGTGAGGGCGGCGCCTGTGCTCGGGCCGTAACCGGTGACGACGTTGACCACGCCTGGGGGAATCCCGGCTTCGAGGGCCAGCCGCGCCAGTTCCAGAATCGTTGCCGAAGCGTGCTCGGACGGCTTGATCACAATGGTGTTGCCGGCGGCGAGCGCCGGGGCCAGTTTGATTGCCGTCAGATACAGCGGGCTGTTCCACGGAATGATCGCGGCGACCACACCCATGGCTTCGTGCACGGTGTAGGCAAACAGGTCGGGCTTGTCCAGCGGCAGGGTGCCGCCTTCAAGCTTGTCGGCGAGGCCCGCGGTGTAGTGGAAGAACTCCGGCAGATAGCCAACCTGACCACGGGTTTCGCGGATCAGCTTGCCATTGTCGCGGCTTTCCAGCTGCGCCAGTTGTTCCTTGTTTTCGGCGATCAAATCACCGAGGCGACGCAACAGCTTGCCCCGTGCGGTGGCGGTCAGGCCGCGCCAGGCCGGGCTGTCGAACGCCGTTTGCGCAGCTTGCACGGCGCGTTCGACGTCGGCTTCATCGGCATCGGGCAGTTCGGCCCAGGCTTGCGCCGAGGCCGGGTTGAGGCTTTCGAAGGTCTTGCCGGAGAGGGCGTCGACCCATGCTCCGCCGATGCACATCTGGAAGCGTGCGAGTGTCATGCAACGATCCCCTTTATATGGTTTTGTCGGGAGTGTGCGAATTGCAGAAATTGCAGCAAGGTCTGGTTGACCAGACGCGGCGACTCTACCGGCATCATATGCCGTTGCTCGGGGAGCACGGCAACCTTCGCACCGGGAATGCGCTTGGCCAATTGCTCGGCCATTTCCGGGGTCGAACCGGGGTCGAGCTCGCCAGTGGCGATCAAGGTCGGTGCGGTGATCGTGCCGAGGTCGTCGGCGCGGTACATGTCCTGGGTGGCGAACAGTTCGTAGGTGGTCAGGTAACCCTGCGGATCGTTGTTGGCCAGGGTCTGGCGCAGCGCGGCGATCTGCGCCGGGTTGGCCGCCTGATACTCACGGCTGAACCAGCGTGACAGCGCCGCTTCGGCGTTAGCGTCCGGGCCATGCTCGGCGGCCTGCGCGGTGCGTGCGATGACGCCGGCACGCTGCTCTTCGCTGCGGTTGAACACGCTGTTGAGCACCACCAAGCTTTGCAGGCGCTCAGGGTGGTGCAGGGCAAACGCCCGCGCGACCAGGCCGCCCATGGAGAAGCCGATCACTGCGGCCTGCGGCAGGTTCAGGTGATCGAGCAGCTCGAGCAACTGATCGGCGTAACCGAGGAGGTCGGTGCCGCTGGCCGGCCGTGGACTGGCGCCGTGGCCGAGCATGTCGTAGGCGATCACCTGATAGTCGCTGGACAGGCCAACGATCTGGCCGCCCCACATTTCTTTGTTCAGGCCCACGCCGTGGATCAAAACCACGGGCTGGCCTTGGCCGGTCGCCAGGTAACTGGTGCCAGCCGGGGTGAGTTCAGCGGTGAGCCGAATCATGGAGCGCTCCTGCAATGCCTTTTTATTGTGGTTACTGGGCTTTTTCGGCGGCCAGTTCTTCCAGATCGATGTAGCGGCTGCCAATGCGCGGATGCAGGCGACCACCGTCGGCACAACCCAGTACCACGACGATTTCGTCGGCACGCGGGGCGTCTTCGATCTGCATTTCCAGGGTGATGTAGTGCGAACGCTGACCTTCGTCGTCCTTGTGCATCATCGGGATCTGGATCGAGGTGCCCGGGCCGCCGCGCTTGTTGGTGAAGCTCAGGTAGCTCTTGGCGTTGACCGCTTCGCGATAATGGTTGCCGAAGCGCAGGGTGTGGATCACGGCGGAGGCGTGTTCGATCTCGCCATCAGCGCCGACCACTGCGGCTTTACCGTAGGCTTCGATTTTCTCCGCGCCGCCAATGATGCCGACCAGACGCTCGACCATCAGCGCGCCGAGGTCAGAGCAGTTGGCGCGGATCTGCGGCTTCAGGTCTTCGACAAAACCGTTGCCCACCCAAGGGTTCTTCATCACCACGGCGAGGCCAACCATGGTCACAGGCTTGTCGGTGGCTTTGCCGCCTTCGATAAAGGTTTCTTCGACATAGCTGACGATCTTGCGGATTTCGAAACTCATGAGCTGCTCCGTAGGGGGATTGAGAGTATCTGTGCGTCTGATGGTATACCATAATACCGATCGTGCAAGTCCCCTCGCGCATTTTTGCCGCATCACCCCGGCGAATGGTCATGTATTCAAATCCCTAAACCACCGCCGGCCCCTGTAGGAGTGAGCCTGCTCGCGATAGCAGTGTGTCAGTTAGCAAATCACTGGCTGACACACCGCTATCGCGAGCAGGCTCACTCCTACAGGGGAATCCATCGGCAATACGGTTAACAAAAGATAACGTGGCGCCGATTGTCAGACGTTTCGAAAGCCCGATAGGATGAGCCAGCTTCCGAAGGGGCTCTGGATGGCGGGTTTCAGGACGATGCTTCTGATCAGCCATCATCGCAGCACCCTTGCGGCGCCCTTGAAGGCCGGATGGCCCAACAATAATAAATAGGGGAAGGTCTATGAGTCGTTGCCGCCCGCCGGCGTTGCGCAACACCGCGTTGCTGGTCACAGCACTCTCTCTGCTGGGTTTTGCCACACTGTCGGCGCCAGTGATTGCCGCCGAGGCGCCCGCCGACGTGGTGTATGCCACCGAATCGGCGAAGGCCGCGAAAAGCCTGATTCTCGATGTGGTCCATGCCGGCACGCGCCTGGTCGCGGTTGGCGACCGTGGGCACATTCTCTATTCCGATGACCAGGGCAAGACCTGGGTCCAGGCCAAAGTGCCAACCCGGCAACTGCTCACCGCCGTGTATTTCGTCGACGACCAGCGCGGCTGGGCAGTCGGCCATGACGCGCAGATCCTCGCCAGTGCAGACGGCGGTCTGACCTGGACCAAGCAATTCGAAGACCTCAAACGTGAATCGCCGCTGCTTGACGTCTGGTTCAAGGACGCCAACAGCGGCTTTGCCGTGGGCGCGTACGGCACGCTGCTGGAAACCACCGACGGCGGCAAGGACTGGCAAGACGTCAGCGACCGCCTCGACAACGAAGACCAGTTCCACCTCAACGCCATCGCTGCCGTGAAAGACGCCGGGCTGTTCATCGTCGGCGAGTCGGGCAGCATGTTCCGCTCGGCCGATGACGGCCAGACCTGGGAAAAGCTCGAAGGCCCGTACGAAGGTTCGCTGTTCGGCGTGATCGGCACGGCACAAGCGCAGACCCTGCTGGCCTACGGCTTGCGCGGCAATCTCTACCGCTCCACCGATTTCGGCAGCAACTGGGAGCAGGTCGAGCTTAAAGCCGCGCGCGGTGCGCTGGAGTTCGGCCTGTCCGGCGGCACGCTGCTTGAAGACGGCTCGATCGTCATCGTCGGCAACGGCGGTTCGGTGATCAGCAGCAGCGATAACGGCGAAACCTTCAGCGTATTCAACCGCCCGGATCGCATTTCGCTGTCGTCGGTCGCTGCGGCCGGCGACGGCAATCTGATTCTGAGCGGGCAGGGCGGGGTGCACCTCACCCAGCCAAACGGTGCCGAGACCAATAACAAGAAGGCGGGCCTATGACTTCCTTGATCACTCCCCAGCAGGAAAAGGCGACGTTCCTCGAACGCCTGATTTTCAACAACCGCCCGGCGGTGATTCTGATCTGTCTGGTGGTGAGCATTTTCCTGTTCTGGCAGGCCACGCTGATCCGGCCGTCGACCAGTTTCGAAAAAATGATCCCGCTGCAGCATCCCTTCATCGAAAAGATGATGGAGCACCGCAACGATCTGGCGAACCTCGGCAACACCGTGCGTATTTCGGTGGAAGCCACTGACGGCGACATCTTCTCCAAGGAGTACATGGAGACCCTGCGGCAGATCAACGACGAGGTGTTCTACATCTCCGGCGTCGACCGCTCCGGGCTGAAGTCGCTGTGGAGCCCGAGCGTGCGCTGGACCGAAGTGACCGAAGAGGGCTTCGCCGGTGGTGAAGTGATCCCGCAGAGCTACAACGGCTCGCAGGACAGCCTCGATCTGCTGCGCAACAACGTGCTTAAGTCCGGCCAGGTCGGGCGTCTGGTGGCCAACGATTTCAAGTCGAGCATCGTCGACATTCCGTTGCTCGAGTCGTATCCGGACCCGCAGGATCAGGGCAAGTTGCTCGCCCTGGACTATCGCCAGTTCTCCCATGAACTCGAAGACAAGATCCGCAACAAGTTCGAAGCCCAGAACCCCAACGTAAAGATCCATATCGTCGGTTTCGCCAAGAAGGTCGGCGACCTGATCGATGGGCTGGTGATGGTGGTGCTGTTCTTCGGCGTCGCCTTCGTCATCACCTTGATCCTGCTGCTGTGGTTCACCAACTGCGTGCGCAGCACCATTGCCGTGTTGAGTACGACGCTGGTGGCGGTGGTCTGGCAGCTCGGCTTGATGCACTTCTTCGGCTTCGGCCTCGATCCGTATTCAATGCTGGTGCCATTCCTGATCTTCGCCATCGGTATTTCCCACGGCGTACAGAAGATCAACGGTATCGCCCTGCAATCCAGCGAGGCCGATAACGCGCTGACTGCCGCGCGCCGCACGTTCCGGCAGTTGTTCCTACCGGGGATGATCGCGATTCTGGCCGACGCGGTGGGTTTCATTACCTTGCTGATCATCGACATCGGTGTGATCCGTGAACTGGCGATTGGCGCGTCCATCGGCGTGGCGGTGATTGTCTTTACCAACCTGATCCTGCTGCCGGTGGCGATTTCCTATGTCGGCATCAGCAAGCGCGCGATCGCCAAGAGCAAGAAAGACGCTAACCGCGAACATCCGTTCTGGCGCCTGCTGTCGAACTTCGCCAATCCGAAAGTCGCACGCATCTCGGTGGTGCTGGCGCTGATCGCTTTCGGCGGCGGCCTCTGGTACAGCCAGAACCTGAAAATCGGCGACCTCGACCAGGGTGCGCCGGAACTGCGCCCGGACTCGCGCTACAACAAGGACAACAACTTCATCATCAGCAACTACTCGACCAGCTCCGACGTGCTGGTGGTGATGGTTAAGACCAAGGCCGAAGGCTGCTCGCGCTACGAAGCCATGGCGCCGATCGATCAGTTGATGTGGAAGATGCAGAACACCGAGGGCGTGCAGTCGGCGATCTCGCTGGTGACCGTGTCCAAACAGATGATCAAGGGCATGAACGAGGGCAACCTGAAATGGGAAACCCTGTCGCGCAACCCGGACGTGCTGAACAACTCGATCGCCCGTGCCGACGGCCTCTACAACAACAGTTGCTCACTGGCGCCGGTGCTGGTGTTCCTCAACGATCACAAGGCTGAAACCCTCGATCGTGCGGTGAACGCGGTGCAGGAATTCGCCAAGGAAAACAACAAGGACGGCCTGGAATTCATCCTCGCCGCCGGTAACGCCGGGATCGAAGCGGCGACCAACGAAGTCATCAAACAGGCCGAGCTGACCATCCTGATTCTGGTGTACATCTGCGTCGCGGTGATGTGCATGATCACCTTCCGCTCGTGGGCGGCAACCCTGTGCATCGTCCTGCCGCTGGTACTGACCTCGGTCCTCGGCAACGCGCTGATGGCGTTCATGGGCATCGGCGTGAAAGTCGCGACGTTGCCGGTGGTGGCGCTTGGGGTGGGGATTGGCGTCGACTACGGCATCTACATCTACAGCCGTCTGGAAAGTTTCCTGCGTGCCGGGCTGCCGCTGCAGGAAGCCTATTACCAGACTCTGAAATCGACCGGTAAAGCCGTGCTGTTCACCGGACTGTGCCTGGCGATCGGCGTGTGCACGTGGATCTTCTCGGCGATCAAGTTCCAGGCTGACATGGGGCTGATGCTGACGTTCATGTTGTTGTGGAACATGTTTGGCGCGCTGTGGCTGCTGCCGGCGCTGGCCAAGTTCCTGATCAAGCCGGAGAAACTGGCGGGGCAGAAGGGCAATTCGTTGTTTGCCCATTGATCTGAGTGGCTGAAACGACAAAGCCGCAACCTTTGGGGGTTGCGGCTTTTTTTGTGGATCAAGATCAAGATCAACAGCCCCTCACCCTAACCCTCTCCCAAGGGGAGAGGGAACTGACCGAGGTGTGCGGCTTGAGACGTCGACCTGAAAGATCGAGTCGATTATAGATTCAAAGCAAATCACTGGACCTGCAATACCAAGCGATGTTGGATTCAGCGCAAATCGTTCAAGTCGGCGTAAATCTCGAATATCCCCTAATCGGTCCCCTCTACCTCTGGGAGAGGGCTAGGGTGAGGGCAAGCGGTCTGAAGCCTTAAGAAAGCTCAGCGCCAAGCACCACACTCAACGCACTCCGCGCATCATCCAGCTGCACCAGCGTCGCATGCCTTGCACCCAGCGCATCGCGATTTTCAATGGCGGTCAAAATCGCCTTGTGTCGCGGCAACGCCAATTCATGCAGATTCGGCCGCTGATTGGAATGCTTCAACGCCTCGGCAATCGCCACCGCGAGCATGTTGCACAGATTCGCCAGCAAATCGTTGTGCGTCGCGTCGGCAATCCGGCTGTGAAAGTCCAGGTCCGGTTGCAACAAGGCTTCCGGCGTCGGCGCCGCTTCCATGCGTTGATACGCTTCATGGATGGCGGCGATGTCGGCATCGGTGGCGTGCTGGGCGGCGAGGGCGGCAGCGGCGGGTTCGATGATGCTGCGCACGCTGGTCAGGACGTTGAAGAATTCATTCTGCGGGCTGCTTTGCATCAGCCAGTGCAGCACGTCCGGGTCGAGCATGTGCCATTCGCGGCGCGCCTTGACCACCGTGCCGACGCGCGGCCTAGAGTACACCAGCCCCTTGGCCACCAGCACCCGCGTGGCTTCGCGCAACACCGGCCGGCTGACCGCGTACTCCTCGCAGAGCAGGGCTTCGGCGGGCAGTTTGTCGTCGGGCAAAAAGCGTCCGGAGACGATCTGCATGCCCAGTTCCTGGACGATGCGCGAGTGCATGCTTTTACGGTCGGAGGGTTTGCGGTAATCCATGGGGAGCGGCGCGATCCTGAGCGATGGAGATGCCGCGCATCATAGCAGGCACCAGACAATCTTGAGGCAGGCAATGATCGTTCCCACGCTCTGCGTGGGAATGCAGCCCGGGACGCTCTGCGTCCCATTTCAGAGCTGGAACGCGGAGCGTCCCTTGAGGCATTCCCACGCGGAGCGTGGGAACGATCGGTGGCGGTTGTTAGTGTGAGTGGCGCGGGACTTCAGCGCCGCGGCAGCCGACCAGGAAGTCGAAGTCGCAACCCTGATCCGCTTGCAGCACATGGTCGATGTACAGCTGACGATAGCCGCCCACCAACAATTGCTGCGGTGGCTGCAGGTCGGCCATGCGCGCGGCCAGTTCGGCATCGGAAATGTCCAGGTGCAGACGCCCGCTGGCGCAATCGAGTTCGATCCAGTCGCCTTCCTTCACCGTCGCCAGAGGCCCGCCGGCCGCCGCTTCCGGCGCGACGTGCAAGACCACCGTGCCGTAGGCGGTGCCGCTCATCCGTGCATCGGAAATGCGCACCATGTCGGTCACGCCCTGCGCCAACAGTTTGGCCGGCAAGCCCATGTTGCCGACTTCGGCCATGCCCGGATAACCCTTCGGCCCGCAGTTTTTCATCACCAGGATCGAATCCTTGTCGACGTCCAGCTCCGGATCGTTGATCCGCGCCTTGTACATGTCGAAGTTCTCGAAGACCACGGCGCGGCCGCGATGCTGCATCAGTTCAGCGGTGGCGGCAGAGGGTTTGAGCACCGCACCGAGTGGCGCGAGGTTGCCGCGCAGTACGCAGATACCGCCGTCGGCGCGGATCGGGTTGTCCAGCGTGCGGATCACTTCGTCTTCGCCGTAGATTGGCGCGTCCTTGGTGTTCTCGCCGATCGATTTGCCGTTGACGGTCAGCGCGTTCGGATTGGGGATCAGATTGGCTTCGCCGAGGCGACGCAGCACCGCAGGCAATCCACCGGCGTAATAGAACTCCTCCATCAGGAAGCGTCCGGACGGCTGCAGGTCGACGATGGTCGGCATGCCGCGACCGATGCGCGTCCAGTCGTCCAGATCGAGCTCGACGCCGATGCGCCCGGCAATGGCTTTCAAGTGAATTACAGCGTTGGTCGAACCACCGATGGCGGCGTTGACGCGAATGGCGTTTTCGAAGGCTTCCTTGGTGAGGATCTTCGACAGTTTCAGGTCTTCGCGCACCATTTCCACGGCGCGCATACCGGACATGTGCGCCAGCACGTAACGGCGCGCATCCACCGCCGGGATCGCTGCGTTGTGCGGCAGGGAAGTGCCCAGTGCTTCGGCCATGCAGGCCATGGTCGAGGCGGTGCCCATGGTGTTGCAGGTGCCCGCCGAGCGCGACATGCCGCCTTCGGCCGCGAGGAAATCGTCGATGGTGATGGTGCCGGCCTTGACCTGTTCGCTGAGCTGCCAGACCACCGTGCCCGAGCCGATGTCCTTGCCCTTGTGCTTGCCGTTGAGCATCGGCCCGCCGGTGACAACGATCGCTGGCACGTCGCAACTGGCCGCGCCCATCAGCAGCGCCGGGGTGGTCTTGTCGCAACCGGTCAGCAGCACTACGCCGTCGATCGGGTTGCCACGAATCGCTTCCTCAACGTCCATGCTCGCCAGGTTGCGGGTGAGCATGGCGGTCGGGCGCAGGTTCGATTCGCCGTTGGAGAACACTGGAAATTCCACTGGAAAACCACCGGCTTCGATCACGCCGCGTTTGACGTGCTCGGCGATCTGGCGGAAATGCGCGTTGCACGGCGTCAGCTCCGACCAGGTGTTGCAGATGCCGATGATCGGCTTGCCGTGAAACTGATGGTCGGCGATGCCCTGATTCTTCATCCAGCTGCGGTACATGAAGCCGTTCTTGTCGGCCGTGCCAAACCATTGGGCGGAGCGCAGGGTGGGTTTCTTATCAGCCATGATCGATTCTCTTATTGTATGACTATAGTGTTCCAGCGATGGCCTAACATAAGCGCAAATTCGCCGCTTTGGAAGTGTTGTTGCGTAATTAGTATTACTATATAGTCGTTTTCGACGGAGGGATGGCCCTGGCAGCTGTGCAGCGAGAGGCGTCCCCCGAGGTTCTATAAAAACAACAATCGGAGACCGATCTCATGAGCCAGGAATTACGGCTTATCCGGCGCATCACACTGAAACTGATTCCCTTCCTGATCCTGCTGTACCTGATCGCCTATGTGGATCGCTCCGCCGTCGGCTTCGCCAAGCTGCACATGGGCGCCGACATCGGCATTGGCGATGCCGCCTATGGCCTGGGCGCCGGGCTGTTCTTCATTGGTTACTTCCTGCTCGAAATCCCCAGCAACCTGATGCTCGAACGCTTCGGCGCGCGGCGCTGGTTCGCGCGGATCATGATCACTTGGGGCGCAATCACCATCGGCATGGCCTTCGTTCAGGGCCCGCACAGCTTCTATGTGATGCGCTTTCTGCTCGGCGCGGCCGAGGCGGGCTTCTTTCCGGGCGTGCTGTACTACATCACCCAATGGTTCCCGGTGCGCCATCGCGGCAAGATCCTCGGCCTGTTCATCCTCTCGCAACCGATCGCGATGATGATCACCGGACCCGTGTCCGGCGGTTTGCTCGGCATGGACGGCATCCTTGGCCTGCACGGCTGGCAGTGGCTGTTTATCGTCATCGGCACCCCGGCGATTCTGTTGACCTGGCCGGTGCTGCGCTGGCTGCCGGACGGCCCGCAACAAGTGAAGTGGATGGATCAGGCAGAAAAAGACTGGCTGACCGGCGAACTGAAAAAGGATCTGCAGGAATACGGCCAGACCCGTCACGGCAATCCGCTGCATGCGCTGAAAGACAAACGCGTATTGCTGCTGGCGCTGTTCTACCTGCCAGTGACCCTGAGCATTTATGGCCTCGGCCTGTGGCTGCCGACGCTGATCAAGCAGTTTGGCGGCAGCGACCTGGTCACCGGTTTCGTCTCCTCGGTGCCGTACATCTTCGGCATCATCGGCCTGCTGATCATTCCGCGCAGTTCCGACCGCTTGAATGATCGCTACGGGCACCTGGCGGTGCTGTATGTACTCGGGGCGCTGGGTCTGTTCCTCAGTGCCTGGCTGTCGCTACCCGTCGCGCAACTGGCGGCGCTGTGTCTGGTGGCGTTTGCGCTGTTTTCCTGCACGGCGGTGTTCTGGACCTTGCCGGGGCGGTTCTTTGCCGGCGCGAGCGCGGCAGCGGGGATCGCACTGATCAACTCGGTGGGCAATCTGGGCGGGTACATCGGGCCGTTCGTGATCGGCGCGTTGAAGGAATACACCGGCAATCTGGCTTCGGGGCTGTACTTCCTCTCGGGCGTGATGGTGTTCGGGCTGATTCTGACCGGCATCGTTTATCGCGTGCTGGAGCGCAAGCATGTGCTGCCGGTTGAGCAGTTTGCTGCGAGTGCACGCGGTGCGACCCGCACCTGAATTCTGAAAGCAACACAGATCCCCTGTGGGAGCTAGCCTGCTAGCGATTGCGGTCTAATCCTGAAGTTTTCGCTGACTGACACACCGCTATCGCTGGCAGGCCAGCTCCCACAAAGATTTATAGCGTTCTTGAGATTCGTTTAAAGGAGAACAACATGCATCTGGTTCAATTCGAATTAACCAACGGCGAGCGCCGCGTCGGCGTGGTCGACAAGGCGCGGGTGCGTGAAGTACAGGGCGCGCGCAGCGTGCGCGATCTGGCGCTGGCTGCCATCGAGGCGCGCAACACGCTGGAGCAGCACGTACAAACCCTCGGCTTCGGCGCCGATCACGATTACCCCGAACTGCTCGCCGAACTGCGCATCCTGCCGCCACTCGATCACCCGGACCCGGCACACATGCTGGTCAGCGGCACCGGCCTGACCCATCTGGGCAGCGCCTCGGCGCGGGACAAAATGCACCAGCAGGCCGGCGACGAAGCGGCCATGACCGACACCATGCGCATTTTCAAATGGGGTCTGGAGGGTGGCAAACCGGCGGCGGGGCGGGCCGGTGTGCAACCGGAGTGGTTCTACAAAGGTGACGGCAGCATCGTCGTGCGCCCGGGCCAACCGTTCCCGTTGCCGCCGTTCGCCGAAGACGCGGGCGAGGAGCCGGAAATGGCCGGCCTCTACGTCATCGGTCACGACGGCAAGCCGTATCGCCTCGGCTTCGCGGTAGGCAACGAGTTCTCCGATCACGTCATGGAGCGCAAGAATTACCTGTACCTGGCGCATTCGAAATTGCGCAGCTGCAGTTATGGTCCGGAACTTCGCACCGGTGAATTGCCTCAACACCTTGCAGGTGCCAGTCGCATCCTGCGTGACGGTGAAGTGCTGTGGCAGAACGAATTCC
This sequence comes from Pseudomonas sp. R1-1, assembly GCF_051132135.1. NCBI lineage: Bacteria > Pseudomonadati > Pseudomonadota > Gammaproteobacteria > Pseudomonadales > Pseudomonadaceae > Pseudomonas > Pseudomonas sp. R1-1. The sequence continues at coordinate 3,646,080 of NZ_CP071663.1, read as the reverse complement.
TCAGCGGCGAGGCCAACATGTGCCACAGCCTGGCGAACCTCGAATACCACCACTTCAAATACCGGCAGTTCCTGCGTCCGGGCGACGTGCACATTCATTTCTTCGGCACCGCGACGCTGTCGTTCGCCGACGGCATTCGCACCCAGCCGGGCGACGTGTTTGAAATCAGTCAGGCTGAGTTCGGCGCACCGCTGGTCAATGGTATCGTGCCGATCGACGCAGTGTTTGCCCCCGACAGCATTGGCACCCTTTAAGGAGATCCCATGACTCAGATTCTCGGTCACAACTACATCGGCGGTCAGCGCAGTGCCGCTGGCAGCGTCAAACTGCAATCGGTCGACGCCAGCACCGGCGAAGCACTGCCGCACAACTTCACCCAGGCCACCGCTGAAGAAGTCGACGCCGCCGCCAGGGCAGCCGCCGCCGCTTACCCGGCCTATCGCAGCCTCAGCGCCGAACGCCGCGCACAGTTTCTCGACGCGATTGCCGACGAGCTGGACGCGCTGGGCGATGATTTCGTCGCCGTGGTCTGCCGCGAAACCGCACTGCCGGCCGGGCGCATTCAGGGCGAACGCGGTCGCACCAGCGGGCAGATGCGTCTGTTCGCCAAGGTCCTGCGTCGCGGCGATTTTTACGGCGCGCGCATCGATCAGGCGTTACCCGATCGTCAGCCATTGCCACGCCCGGACCTGCGTCAATATCGCATCGGCCTCGGCCCGGTCGCTGTGTTTGGCGCGAGTAACTTTCCGCTGGCGTTCTCCACTGCCGGCGGCGACACCGCAGCGGCGTTGGCCGCCGGTTGCCCGGTGGTGTTCAAGGCGCACAGCGGCCACATGGCCACCGCTGAGCTGGTCGCCGACGCGGTCATTCGTGCGGCGGAAAAAACCGCCATGCCGGCCGGTGTGTTCAACATGATCTACGGCGGTGGCGTCGGCGAGTGGCTGGTCAAGCACCCGGCGATTCAGGCCGTCGGTTTCACCGGTTCGCTCAAGGGCGGTCGCGCGTTGTGCGACATGGCCGCGGCGCGTCCACAGCCGATTCCGGTGTTCGCCGAAATGTCGAGCATCAACCCGGTGATCGTGCTGCCGCAAGCGCTGGCGACACGTTCGGAAACCGTCGCCCGCGATCTCACCGCGTCGGTGGTTCAGGGCTGCGGACAGTTCTGCACCAACCCGGGTCTGGTCATCGGCATCCGCTCGCCGCAGTTCAGCGCGTTTGTGCAGCAGGTCGCTGCAGCGATTGGCGATCAGCCGGCGCAGACCATGCTCAACGCCGGCACCCTCGGCAGCTATGGCAAAGGCCTGGAAAAACTCCTGGCGCACAGCGGCATCGAGCATCTGGCCGGTAATCCGCAGCAGGGCAATCAGGCGCAACCGCAGCTGTTCAAGGCGGATGTCAGCCTGTTGATCAACGGCGATGAAGTGCTGCAGGAAGAAGTGTTCGGCCCGACCACGGTGATCGTTGAAGTGGCCGACCAGGCGCAACTCAGCGCTGCGCTGCACGGCCTGCACGGGCAACTGACCGCAACGATCATCGGCGAGCCGGCCGACTTCGAACAGTTCGCCGAACTGACGCCGCTGCTCGAACAGAAGGTCGGGCGCATCCTGCTCAACGGTTACCCGACCGGTGTCGAGGTGTGTGATTCGATGGTCCACGGCGGGCCGTATCCGGCGACGTCCGATGCGCGCGGCACTTCGGTGGGCACGCTGGCGATCGACCGTTTCCTGCGCCCGGTGTGCTTCCAGAACTACCCGGACAGCTTGCTGCCTGAGCCGTTGAAAAACGCCAACCCGCTGCGCATTCAGCGTCTGGTGGATGGCAAGCCATCGCGTGAGGCGATCTAAAGCCCACCAGCTGTTGATCGTTCCCACGCTCCGCGTGGGAATGCAGCCCGGGACGCTCTGCGTCCCAGTGGAACGCGGAGCGTCCCTAGAGGCATTCCCACGCAGAGCGTGGGAACGATCAACAACATCTGCCAGTTATTTGCTGACTGACACACCGCTATCGCCAGCAGGCTGGCTCCCACACGGGTTTCAGCGCGACATTAAGCTATCATTGGCCCTTTCCCCCCCAAGAAAGACTGTTTGCCATGACTGCCCAAACCCTTCTCAACGCCCTCGAACACTGCGGTATGGTCGTAATCGACGACCTGCACGCCTTCGAATTCGCCCTCGACGAAGACGATAACCTGCACATCGAATGCATGGTTGGTCGTGAGGCCAAACATTGGGAATTCACCCCGGCACAAGTCGAGGCTGCCACCTTTGATGAAAAGCTGAAGAACTGGCTGATCATCGGTTACGCCAGCCACACCAAGACCACCGGCGAACACCGCCTGGTCTGCCTCGGTGATGTAGTCAGCAGCAGCGACGATGAGGATGAACAATAATGAAAATGCGTAATTTCTGGCCGCTGCTGATGGCCGGCAGCGTCGGCGCGATGGGCTTTTCCAGCGCCTACGCGGAAAACTTCCAGTTGCTGGTCGGCTCGTACACCGCCGGCAGCAGCGAAGGCATTTACCGGATGAGCTTCGACAGCGCCACCGGGCAGATCGCCGCCAAGCCGCTGCAAGTGGTCAAGACCGAAAACCCGTCGTGGCTGACCCTGTCCAGGGACCAGAAACGCCTGTTCGTAGTGAACGAAAACGGTCCGGGCCAGCAGGACCCGGTCGGCCGCGTCAGCAGCTTCGCCATCGATCCGAAAACCCACGCCCTGAGCCTGATCAATCAGGTGCAGAGCCTGGGCAACGAGCCGACCCATTCGAGCCTCAGCGCTGACGCCAGCCATTTGTTCGTCAGCAACTATTCGGTGGTGGAAGATCCGGGCGGCACCCTGGCGGTGTTGCCGGTCGGCGCCGACGGCAAGCTCCAGCCGGTGGTGCAGATGAGCGCGCACCCGGCCAGCGGGGTCAATCCTGAACGTCAGGCGTCCAACCACGTGCACTCGACGGTGTCCTCGCCGGATGGCCGCTACGTGTTCTCCAACGACCTGGGCGCGGACAAGATATTCATCTATCAATTCGATCCGAAAGCCAATCCGCACCTGCCGCTGACACCCGCGAAGACGCCTTCCGTGGCGTTGCCGGCCGGCAGCGGCCCGCGTCATCTGCTGTTCAGCGCCGACGGCAAGCACGCCTGGCTGACCATGGAAATGAGCGCGCAGGTCGCGGTATTCGACTACATGGATGGCGTCCTGACCCAGACGCAACTGGTCGATCTGGCCGCCGGTCAGCCGACGTCGGACAAGGCCGGCGCCGCGTTGCATGCCTCGGCAGACGGCAAGTTTCTCTACGTCAGCAACCGTGGCACCGCCAATCAACTGGTGGTGTTTGCCATCGATCCGGCCAACGGTCAGTTGAAGGAGCTGCAAAAACGTTCGGTGGAAGGCGACCATCCGCGTGAATTCGCCCTCGATCCGAGCGGTAAATTCGTGTTGATCGCCAACCAGAAGAGCAACGAGATTGTTGTCGTCGAACGCGATGGCAAGACCGGTCTGCTCGGCAAAACCGTGCAGAAACTGCCGATCGACGCGCCCAGCGACATCAAGTTTCTAGTGCGACAATAAGCCACAGGCCCCGTTATTCGGGGCCTGTGCCTTTGTATTAATTACGCTGATAACGGCTAATGCTACAAAAGATTTCAAGCGGCAACCCTGCAGCGTTACGTTTGTTTCACAGCCCGACCGGGCAAACCAAGCAAACGAACACGAGGGTTACCGCCATGAACTTCAATCTCTTCTCCGTTATCGCCGCCTCCGCCATTTCCGCCACCGTAGTACTGCCTGCCGGTGCCAACGTCGAAATCGCCGAGAAAAAATCCCACACCCAGAGCTACACCCAGAAATACCTGCAACAGAGCGCCAACTTCTACGCCGCGCTGGATCACAAAACCCAGGCCTGAAATTCCCGTCACCTGAAAAGGGCTGTCGAAGGCTGCGATCTTTTGATCTTCAACGTCAAAAGATCGCAGCCTTCGACGGCCCTTTTTGCGCGCGCTCAGCACCCGATCGTTCCCACGCTCTGCGTGGGAATGCCTCTAGGGACGCTCCGCGTTCCAATGGGACGCAGAGCGTCCCCGGCTGCATTCCCACGCAGAGCGTGGGAACGATCAACTGTGCGCGGCATTCGGTCATAGGTTTCTTCAAGCGAGGGAATAGAGCGGGTAAATAATCGACGAAGCTGATGTTTACTATGGCAAACCCTGAGTGGTTGCTACGGCTTTTTTGATTGATTCTGTGGGCATCGAAACCTGCCTACGGGAGAACACCATGGCCAGCGCAATCCTTCACTCCGCCAAACGCGGCGCCTACCTGGCCATTGGTGTGTACCTGGCCGTGGTGCTGTTTGTCAGCATCGCCTCGCAGATGGAACACAGCTTCGACGCGCCTATTGACGTCGCTCATCCCGGTGTCCAGTTCGAAGTGCGCTCGCAGAGCGTCATGGTCGACCGGGCCGAACTCGCAGGAGTCGGCGGCGCATGAAAGGCTACAGACTCTGGGTGATCGCCGGTCTGGCGTTCTTCACCAACGGCACTTCGTTACTGGGTATCGGCCAAGGCTCGGTCGGCGCGCTGGCCCGGGCCATCGAGGTCAATCACAGCATCGCTCACAACATCGAACGCGCCAACACGCTGGGGCTGATGGCCGGCAATCCTCCGGCCAAGATCGCGGTGGATTTCCTCGGCCCGTTCGAAGTCGATTGCATGGCGCTGGGCATGTGCCAGGTGCTGGCCTGATCGGTGATGATCGTCCCACGCTCATCGACTGATCGTTCCCATGCGCAGCAAAGGAATGCCTCAAGGGACGCTCCGCGTTCCAGCTCTGGAGTGGACGCGGAACGTCCGGGGCTGCATTCCTTTGCTGCGCATGGGAACAGTCAAGTCAGGAAGTTCGAGCTACTTCTTCATAACCGACGTAAACAGTTCAGACTCGAGCAACCGCTGCAACCATCCCTGCAAGGCTACATACGGCGTCTGCGCAAACCACTCGCGATCAACATGGGCGAACTGGCGAATGAACGGCAGCAGGGCGACATCGGCGAGGCTGAGCTGATCACCCAACAAGTGGTCCTGATCCGCCAGCATCAAGTCCAGCGAATGGGCGATCATTTCGCATTCCATGCGATAGACCTCCATCGGTTTTTCCGGGTAGCGCTCGGCGTACTTGTAGTGATTCAGTGAAGTCTTGAACTGCGTGTCGTTGGTCTCGATCAGCATATTGGTGACGAGCTCTGCGGCGGGGTCGTTCTTCAGGCGCCAGTCGTCCGGATCATGCTGCTCCAGGGCCCAGTGCATGATCGCCAGGCTTTCATCGATCACCCGGCCATTGGCATTGAGCACCGGCACCGTGCCTTTCGGCGACAGTGCGAGCATCTCGGCCGGTTTGTCCTTGAGGCTGACCTCAACGATCTCCACCGGTACGCCTGAGTAGTGCAAGGCCATCCGCGCACGCATCGCATACGGGCAGCGGCGGAAGGAATATAACGTGTTCATTTCACCTCCAGTGTGCTCAAACCATTGCCTTGGCGCTGCACCTGAATTTGCACCGGGATGCGCTCGTGCATTTCCTGCACATGGGAGATCACCGCGACCTTGCGGCCCTGCGCCTGCAGGCCGTCGAGGGCGTCCATTGCCAGTTGCAGGGATTCCGGATCGAGGCTGCCAAAGCCTTCGTCGATAAACAACGATTCGATTTTCAGCGTGCTCGACGCCATCGACGCCAGCCCGAGTGCCAGCGCCAGCGACACCAGGAACGTCTCGCCGCCGGACAGCGAATGCACCGAGCGCAGTTCATCGCCCATTTCCGTGTCCAGCACCAGCAGGCCGAGCATGCTGCCGCCGCGTTTGAGGCGATAGCGTTTGACCAATTGGCGCAATTGCACGTTGGCGTGATGCACCAGCAGATCCAGGTTATAGGCCTGGGCGATCTTGCGGAAAGTGTCGCCGGTGGCCGAGCCGATCAACGCACTGAGGCGCGCCCAGCGCTGATATTCGGCATAAGCGCCGGCGATCTGCTGCGCCAGAGCCTGATTGGCGTTCTGCCGGCGCTGGTCTTCGACCTGCTCGGCGCGCAGTTCGGCGCATTGCTGCTCACTGACGTCGAACTGGTTTTGCAGGTTGGCGAGGGCGCTCGCCAGTTGTTCGGCATCGAGGTTGCCGTTGTGTTGTGCCTGATGATCGAGCAGACGCTGGTCGCGCTCCTGCAACAACACCTGCGCCTGTTCGATGGCTTTTTCGTTGTGCTGCAAACGCTGGCGCAATTCGCTGAGTTGCGTGTCGTCGATCTGCAACAGAGCTTCGAGACCTTGGTCATCCAGTTCCGGATGACGGCCCCGCCAATCGGCGATCTTGCCGCGCAGGTCTTGATCTTCGCTTTGCAGCGCTTGCAAGCGTTCCTGCTGCGCCTTGAGTTCAGCGGCGATCTGCACGAGTTGCGTGCGCACACTTTGCAGTTCCTGCGCGGTAATGGCTTCGCCGCTGCGCGCCTGTTCAACCGCCTGTTCGAGCTGCTGCTGCCATTGCTCGGCGCTGCTGTGTTCGCCGAGCAGTTGCGCGAGTTTTTGTTGGCAGACCTGCTGCTGTTCGGTCAGGCCGTTGAGTTGCGCCTCGGCGCTGTGCAATTGCTGGGCGCGGGTCTGCTGGCGGTCCTGTTCCTTCTCCAGCGTCTGCTGGCGCTGCAACTGTTCGGCCTGTTCTTCCTTGTGCTGATCGAGCTGAGCCAGACGCTCGGCAATCTGCCGGTCGAGTTGCATGAAGGTCGCGGCCGGCTCCTGGCGCAAGGCTTCGAGGGTGTCAGCGGGTAGCAGGCTGGCGAACGCGGCGAGTTCTTCGTCGAGACGCTGACGGTCGCTGCTCAGTTCGCGCTGCTGATTGCTCAATTGCTGCGCGGCTTGCTGATGCGCGGTTTCGGCCTGACGCAGTTGCTGAGTGAGGCGCGCGGCGTCCTGTTGCAGGGTGAGCAGAGCGCTCTGGCGCTGCTCGTCCTGGCTGATGCTCTGGTTCAGTTGCTCGTTTTGCCGGGTCAGCCAGGCGTCGCGCTTGGCCGCGTCCTGATTAAGCAGTTGCGCTGCCAGCGGATGCGCCTCGAGGCTTGGCGCCAAGGCTTGTTGCTGCGCGGCCAGTTGCTCCTGCTGCTGCAGCAGTTCTTTTTGCTGCGCGATCACGCCACCGACTTCGGCGCGCAATTCGGCGAGTTTTTCCTTGAGCTGATCGACCACCTGCTGCGCATTGGCCTGCTCGCTTTCGTCGTGACGACCGAGGCTTTGCAGCAGTGCTTCAGGCTGGTGATACGGATGCTCGTTGCTGCCACAGACCGGGCAGGGCTGGTCATCCTGCAATTGCGCGCGCAACTCTTCGACACTGGCACTGCGCGCCAGACGCTGGCGCTCGAGCAACTCGCGGGTGACGTTGAGGGTTTGCTCGGCGATGGTCAGCTCGGCTTTGTTTTTCACCCCGTCCTGGGTCAGATGCTCGCGTTGTTGCTGGGCGCTGAGCAGGCGTTGTTGCAGTTCGTTGGCGCGCTTGTCGAGGTCCTGTTGGCTGGCCCACAGGCGCGACAGATCTTCGAAGGCGCGCAACTGTTTACGGTTGTCCTGCAGCAACGTACCGAGCAGGCCGATCTGTTCGGCGACGGCATCAGGCTCGGCGCCAGCCTCCTTGAACAACACTTCCAGTTGCTGTTTCTGTGCGGTCAAAGCTTCAGCGCTGCGAGCGGCGCTGGCTTCGAGGCTCGCCAGTTCTGCCTGGCCCTGGTTCAAGCGGTTGCCGATCAGCATCAGTTGTTGCAGGCGATCGCGGTAGGCATTCCAGGCATCGCTCAGCGGTGCCAGATGAGCGCTTTGCTCCAGTTCGCTGGCGATGCGCTGCAGGCGCTCGGCGGCCTCGGCCTGCTTTTCCTGCAAGGCCTGAATGGCCTGCTGGCCGTCGGTGCATGCCTGCTGCGCCGCGAGTTTGGCCTCGGTACTTTGCGCGACCTCCTTGACCAGACGGGCGAGGGTGCTGTGTTCTTCGAAAGCCTGACGCAACAGCGGCGCGTTCTCGCTTTGCTGTTGTTGCGCCTGGCTCAGGGCAACTTTCGCGGCCTCAAGGGTTTGCTCCAGCTGCGTCTGGCGCTCGCTCAATTCGACGTGTTGTTGCGTGTGCGCGGCGATCTGCGCGGCCAACGGTGTGAGCAGTGCATCGAGTTCGGTCTTGCGGGCGAACTGGTGCCGTTGCGGCGCCAGTTGCTCCAGTTGGCTCAGCTTGACGCGCTCACCGGCCAGCGCTTGCCATTGCTGCTGCGCGCTGTGCAATTGCTCGGTGGCGGCTTGCTGCGAATCCTGCAACAGGCGCAAATCCTTGAGCCAGCCGTGCTGTTGTTCGAGTTGTTTGAGCTGTGCCTGTTGCAGCTTCATTTGCTGCTGCGCGGCGTTGCAGCGCTCGTCCAGTTCGGCGCGGGCTTCAGGGGCGAGCGGGGTGACGCCGCTGGCCTGATCCTGCAACAGCTTGTGTGCTTCGCGAGCCTCTTTGGTCTTGTCAAAAGCGCGGCGACCGAGGCGCGTGTACAGCGCGGTGTCGGTGAGTTTTTCCAGCAGCTCGCTGCGATCGTTGTCGTCGGCTTTGAGGAACGCGCTGAACTCACTTTGCGCCAGCAACACGGCGCGGGTGAACTGCTCGAAGTTCAGGCCCAGCGCGGCTTCGAGCTGGGTTTTGTATTCGCCTTTCTGGCTGGCGAGCAACTGATCCTGATCGATGTCGCGCAGGCTCTGCCGACTGGCCTGCAACTTGCCGCCGGCCTTCTCGCGGGCACGGTTGGCTTCCCAACGCGCGCGATAACGTCGACCGTCGACACCGACAAAATCCACTTCCGCATAGCCTTCGCCGGTGCCGCGGCGCAGCAAGGTGCGCGGATCGCCGGTGGCGATTTCGCCGTCGGCGTCGGGGACTTTGGCGTCGCGGCCGGTGTTGTTGAGGCGCGGCACCGCGCCAAACAGCGCCAGGCACAAGGCATCGAGCAGGGTACTTTTGCCGGCGCCGGTCGGGCCGGTGATCGCGAACAGACCGGCGCTGGCCAGCGGTTCGGCAGTGAAATCGATTTCGAACGGACCGGCCAGCGAGGCCAGGTTCTTCAAACGAATGGCGAGAATCTTCATGGCTGCTCGCCCTCCGTCTGTACGTCTTGCAGCAGTTCGGCAAAGTCCTTGAGGGTCTGTTCGTCGACCTCGCTGCCATAGTTGTCGAGCCAGGCGCGGCTGAACAATTCCTGCGGGGTGAGCTGGTCGAGTTCGATCAGCGCGCTGCCATCTTCGGCGCCGTCAGCGCCACGGTTGCCAGCGTATTCAGCGGCGATGCGCACCAGACGCACGGCTTTGCCTTGCAGCGCGGTTTCCACTTGATGACGCAGATCCGGCTGCGGCTCGTCGAGGCGCACGCGCACTTCCAGCCACGGCTGGCGCTGGGTTTCGGCGAGCAGGTCGATGTTCGGCAGATCGGCCAGTTGCAGCAGAATCTCGGCCAGTGGCGCCGGGCCGATGCGCTGCAGATTGACCGAGCGCGGGATCAGCTTCGGCTCGACGCTGACCAACGTTTCACCGTCGAGGACGACATCGAGAATCTGGTGCTGATAACCGATTTCCGAGAACGACAACGGAATCGGCGAGCCGCTGTAGCGAATGCGCTCCTCGCCATTGACCTTCTGCGGCTTGTGCAGATGGCCGAGGGCGACGTAGCTGATGCTCGCACCGAACAGGCTGGCGGGCAGGGCTTCGGCGTTGCCGATGATCAGGCTGCGCTCGGAATCCTCTGACACCGAACCGCCGGCCATGTGCGCGTGGCTGATGGCGATCAGCGCCTGACCCGGTTGGCGCTTGGCGTTGGCCGCCTCGATCAGCCATTCATGCACCTGACCGATACCGCGCAAATAGTTGTCGCCCAGATGCGCACCGGTGACTTCAGCGGGACGCAGGAACGGCAGCGCCAGGCACCATGCGGCGATTTCACCGTTTTTATCCGGCAACGGCAGCAGCAGCCGTTCGGCGTCCAGCTGCCCGTCATCGAGCCACAACACTCGACCCAGCGCATGAGTGCGCAAACGCCGCATCAACGGCGCGGGCAGCTCGATCCGCGAGCCGGAATCATGGTTGCCGGCGATCATCACGATGGTCAGCAACGGCTGCTGTTCGTGGGCGCTGACGATGAAATCGTAGAGGCGTTCCTGAGCTTTGACCGGCGGGTTGACCGTGTCGAAGATGTCCCCGGCAATCAGCAGCACATCCGGCTGCGCCAGTTGCAATTGGCGCAGCAGCCATTCGAGAAAGCACGCATGCTCGAAATCGCGCTCTTGGCCATGCAGGTTTTGCCCAAGGTGCCAGTCGGAGGTGTGGAACAGACGCAAGGTGGACTCCGCTAAAAATCAGGTGAAGGCCGCTGGAAAATGACGGCGGCAAAATAAGGGAAGTTTACAGATTATTGTCGGGGCAGGGCTGTCGTGGCGATCAATGCTGAAGCAACTGCGTGAGGCGCAGTCGTGCGGCCTCGCCACAATCGCCACGAGGTACAGTGAGCGCGGTCACTTCGGATAAAGCGGCGGCAACCCACTATCACCCACCGGATCCTGAACCCGTTCCGCCGGCGGTATCGTGCGGATCGCCCGCCACAAATCCTCACCCTGCCAATGCTGCCCGGTCTCGCTGTACAGCGCGCCGTTCAAACCATCCAGCGCATCCGAAAGCGGCACAAACCGCGCCGCCATGTCCGCCAGTGTCTCCGGCTGCTGCCGCGCCCAAGCATCCAGCGCCTGCCGCGTTGCCTGCGGATCATTCGCCTGACTCGCACGCTTGATGTCGTCCATCAACGTGCGTGGGCTCGGGCCGGTTTGGGCGGCGCGGTGGATTGCCGGTTGCCAGCGGGCGCGCCACCACAGGCCGAAGCCCAGAAGGGTGGTGCAGGCGAGGATCAGGGTGCTGAGTTTCCACCACCACAACACGTCGTTGTCGACGCTGTTCGGTTGCAGGGTGCCGGCCGGGGTGTCGATTTGCAGGCTCGGGTTGTTGGCCACCTGCAGGGTGCGCGCGGGCAGGCTGCTGTGTTCGAGATGGTCTTCGAAGGTGTTCCACCAGACCACGTCGACGGTTGGCAGGTCGATTGCGCCGCTGCGGTTGGGCACCAGCGCTTCGCGCTCTTCGCGGCTGCCGATGAGGCCGCGCTCGCTGCTCTGGTTGCTCAGCACCGGTTGGTCGGGATAGCGGCGCACGCCGGCGACGTCGGTGGCGGGCAGGGGGGGTAATTGCGAGCTGGCAAGGCCTTCGACTTTCAGGGTCAGGCTGCGGGTCAGTGAGTCGCCGACCTGAGTGTGTTCGGGCTCGGGGTTCCAGCTTTCGCTCAGGCTCAGGCTGCGCGCGGGCAGCCAGGGCGCGTCGACCGGGTAGGTCAGCGGTTTCGGTTTTACCGTCAGCGGAATTTCTGCGGAGCTGACGCGCATCAGTTTGCCCGGTTTCGGCCCCTGCGCATTTGCGTCCTGAGATGGCTGCGTGTCGACCAGGGTGGCGCTGAACGTTTGCGGGGCAATGGTCAGCAAGCCGCTGTGCTGCGGATAGATCGCGTAGCGCATCTCGATCACGCCGTGGCGCACACCGTTGAGGTCTTTCTCGTAGGTGCGCGTGTCGCCCAGTTGTTCAATGCGCGCGTCGGCGATGTGCAGCGGGGTCAGGCTGCTGTCGTCGTACAGCGACACCGAATGGTAAATGCGCAGCGTCAGAATCGCTTGGGCCTGCACATAGACGCTGGACTGATCCAGGCTGGCTTCGATGAACACCGGGTCGAGGCTGTTTTTGCTTTCGCGGGTGTCGCTTTCGATGACTTGTACGGTGATCGGCTGGCTCTGCGCCTCGCCCAGTTGCAGCGGCGGAATCACCACGCTGCCGTTTTCTTTCGGCAGCAGGGTGATGATCCAGCGGGTGGTCGCGCGGTTGGCACCGTTGAGGGTGTTCAACTGGTTGACCTGGCGTGTGCCGCGCACCTCGAACAGCGGTTCCAGCGCAGTCAGGTCCGGTTTGCCAAATTGCGTGACGTCGTCAGTTTCGAGGGTGAGCTCGACCGTCTCGCCGGAGTTCAGGCGACTGCGATCCACGCTGGCGGTCAGCTCGGCCGCCTGGGCGGTGGCCGAGCAGATCAGCAGGGGCAGCAAGAGAGCGGTGAAGCGGGTCATCGAATGTTTTCCTGATCCTGATGTTGTTGCTGTTCGTACCAGAATTTGCGCCGCAGCAGTTCCCCCGGGTCGTCCGGGATCTTGCCCAGCCATTGTTCCAATGCCTGACGCTGCTCACCTTCGAGATTATTCTCGCTCGGGCGCAGGGTTGGCACGGTGTCCGTTTCTTCGGCCTCGTTACTGCCTGGCACCTCATTGGGGCCGGGCTGCGGCGGTGTGGCCGGTGGCGGCTCGTTGGGCGACTCGGCCGTCTGCGCCTCGCTTGGGCTTTCGCTGCTGACCGCTGGCGGCGGAGCGCTGGCGGGCGAAGGTTCCTCGCCGGGCAGGCTGGGCTGTTCGTTCGGCTTGCTCTCTGGTTCAACTGGCGGCGGGGCGTTTTTCTGCTTGAGCAGATTTTCCACCAGCGCCTTGTTGGTTTGCGCCGGACGCAGATCCGCTTGCAGTTCCAGCGCCTGTTCATAGGCGTCAATCGCCGCTTCCAGCTCGCCGCTTTTCGCCAAGGCATTGCCACGATTGTAGTGGGCGCGGGCATCGCTGCCTTCGGCGAAGCGCTGGGCGGCGCCACTGTAGTCGCCGGCCTCGTACAACGCCACCCCTTGCCATTGGTGATCTTCAAAATGTTGCGCGGCGTCGGCCGGGCGCTTCTGTTTGAGCAGGTGCAGGCCTTGCTGATCCGGGCGCAACCACAGGTCTTCAAAGTCAAAAGCGTAGCTCGGTTGTGGCAGGCACAGCAGCAACGGCAGGCAGAACAGCCAGCCGCGACGCCCGGCGCACGCGGCGAGCAACAACAGCGGCAGCAGCAGCCAGTAGCCCTGATCGGCCCAGGTGTCGAGGCGCACGGTCTGGCCATCGTCGCGCAAGCTGCGCGGACCGTTGAGCAGGCCGAGCGCGCCGAGGTCGCCTTCGTCCAGCCGTGCGGCGTGGTATTCACCACCGACGCTGTCGAGGAACGCCGCCAGGCCGGGACTGTCGAGTTGCGGGACGCGAATCGCGCCTTGTTCGTCCTTGAGGAAACTGCCGTCCTCCTGAGCAATCGGCGCACCTTCAGCGGTGCCGATGCCGAGCATCAGCAGTTGCGCCGACTGCCCGCGCAGCGCCCGACGTATGCCGTCGCGTTCTTGCTCATCAAGTGAAGAACCGATCAACAGAATCCGCCCCTGGCCGAGCGCACCCTGTTTCAGCAAGGCCAGGGCTTTGCTGACAGCCAGATCGGCGCGGTGACCGCTTTGCGGCATCAGCGACGGTTTCAGCGCATCGAGCAGGTTGCGGCTGGTCGCCAGGTCATCCGACAGCGGCACCAGCGTGTGGGCGCTGCCGGCGTAGACGACGATGGCGGTTTGCGCATCGCTGCGCGCCTGTAACAGGTCGAAGAGCTTGCGTCGCGCCTGCTCCAGACGCGTCGGTGGCGAGTCGGTGGCGAGCATTTCCGCAGTCAGTTCCAGCACCACCACCAACGGATCGGCCGGTTTCTGGCTGGTCTGTTCGACGCGCTCCCAGCTCGGCCCGAGCAGCGCCAGAATCGTCAGCAGCCACGCCACGCCGAGGGCGACCCACGGCAGTTTGCTGTCGCGGCCATTGCCGCCACTGAGCAGGGTGGCGTGGAAGGCCGGCGGCAGAATCATTTGCCAGCGCCCGGCGCGTTTCTGCCGGTGCCAGAGCTGCCAGATCATCCAGCCCAGCAGCGGCAACAGCAGCAGCCACCAGGGACGGAACCAGTGCGGCCAGAGCGCGATCATCGACGCCTCCGCAAGCGCAGGCGCTTGAGGCGCTCGCGCCAGTCAGGCAACGGACTTTGCAGATTCAATTCCTTGTTGAGCAGGCGTTGCAGCGGGTTGTCCGGCCATAGTTCGCGGGCGACCAATAACAGGCTCAACCACAGCGCCAAGGCCAGCGGCCAGTGATACAAGGCCTGGGCCGGGCGCGCCTGGGTCGGTTGCTGAGTCACCGGTTCGAGCTGGTCGAGGGTGTCCTTGATTGCTTGCAACTCGAGGCCATCGTGGGCGCGGAAGTATTGCCCGCCGGTGACGTCGGCGATGGCTTTGAGCGCTGGCTCGTCGAGGTCCAGGCTCGGATTGACGCCGAGCAGGCCGGTGGAGCCGCTGTCTTCGGGGTTGGCGCCGATGCCGATCGGGTAGATTTTCACGCCTTCGCTGGCGGCGAGTCGGGCGGCCGTCAGCGGATCGATTTCGCCACCGTTGTTGGCGCCATCGGTCACCAGAATCAGCACGCGGCTTTGTGCCGGACGCAGGCGCAGACGTTTCAACGCCAGACCGATTGCATCGCCAATCGCGGTGTTCTTGCCGGCGATGCCGATTCGCGCCTCGTCGAGCCAGATGCGCACGGTGCGCCGATCAAAAGTCAGCGGCGCTTGCAGATACGCCTGGCTGCCGAACAGGATCAGGCCGACCCGGTCGCCCTCGCGGCTTTCCAGAAAATCGCCGAGCAGGTGCTGAACCAGCGACAGGCGGCTGACTTCTTCGTCCTGCCACTGCATGTCGGGAAAATCCATCGAACCGGATACGTCCACTGCCACCAGCAGATCGCGACCACTGGCAGCAATCGGCAGCGGCTCGCCGAGCCATTGCGGGCGCGCTGCCGCGACCAGCAGCAGCAACCACAAAAGGATGAACGGCGCCTGTTGCCGCCACGCTGGCAGGTTGGCGCGGGCACGGCGGCGGGCGAGGCCTTCCAGGTCGGCGAGAAAACTGACCTTGAGTGCCGGCTCGCCGCTGTCGGCCACTGGCAGCAGCACCCGCATCAGCCACGGCAGCGGCAACAGCACGAAGATCCACGGCCAGGCGAACTCAAACATGTTTGCGAATCCACGTGTCGACCGCCTGGGTCAGGCCGGCGATGGCTTTGTCGTCGAGTTTGCACTCCGGCTTGTAGGCGCCTTCGACCAGCACCATCCAGCGCGTCAGACCCGCCGCCGGGCAGCGGTTGTCGAGAAATGCCAGCCACTTGCGCCCGTTGAGCGTGTGGCTCTGGCTGTAGGGATAGTGGTTGCGGCACAGGCGTTTGAGCAGGCCGTTGAGCTGCTGCAACCAGGCACCGGCCGGCGCGCCGTCATAGGGCTTGGGCATTTGCGCGAGTTCCGCGAGGGCGGCGACGCGCACCGGGTCGAGCGGTTGTTCGGCGCGCACCACCGGGCGTTTTCTGACCGGAATGAAACGGCGCAGCTTCCACACAGCGAAACCCAGCAGCGGCAACAGCAGCAATAACAGCCACCAGCCCGGCGCCGGCGGCCAGAAGCCGATCGGCGGCGGAGAGATCAGCGGTTGCAGTTGTTCGAGGCCGTTCATCGACCGGTCCCCGGCCGCTGTGGATTGAGAAATTCGCGCATCTGCTCGACCATTTCGCTCTGCGTGCTGAGTGGCATCAACAGCACGCGCAATTTCTGCGCGAGCAATTCCCAGCGAGCGATGCGCGCTTCGGCCTGGGCGCGGTAGGTCTGGCGCAGGTCGAAGTTCAAGGTGTCGAGTTCCAGTTGCGCGCCTTTCTGGGCGAAGCGCAAAAGCCCGGCGGCGGGCAGGGCGTGATCGAGCGGGTCGGACAGCGGCAGCAGCAACAGATCGCAATGCCGCGACAGCAGGCTCAGTTGCTGCTCGGCACTGTCGGACAACGCGCGCTCATCGCAGATCACGATCACCAGACTGCCCGGGCGCAGTACTTCGCGGGCACGGCGCAGAGCCACGCCCAAGGCATCGCGATCCGGCTCGCGCTCGCTGTGCAGCGACTGGTTGACCTTGACCAGCCGGTTGAGCAGTTGCAGCAGGCTTTGCTTGCTGCGTCGCGGCTTGATTTCGTAATGCTCGTTATCGCCGAATACCAATCCGCCGACGCGGTCGTTATGGCCCAGTGCGGCCCAGCCGATCAGCGCGGCCACTTGTGCCGCCAGCACCGATTTGAACATCAGCCCGGAGCCGAAAAACAGCCGCGTGCTTTGCTCGACCATAATGAAGATCGGCCGCTCGCGTTCTTCGTGGAACAGTTTGGTGTGCGGTTCCTGGGTGCGCGCCGTCACGCGCCAGTCGATGGTGCGCACATCGTCGCCGGCCTGATAGACCCGCACCTGATCGAAGTCGACGCCGCGCCCGCGGAATTTCGAGTGATGCAGGCCGATCAGCGGGCTGCGCTGACTCGGCGTGGAAAACAGCTGCACCTCGCGCACGCGGTGACGCATCTCGATCAACTCGGTGAGGTTGATGCGGATACCGGGCTCGGCGGGCAGGGCGGCGTTCATGGGGCTCAAGCGACGGCGACGACGTCGAGAATCCGCTGCACCACGCGGTCCTGATCGATGCCCGCGGCCTCGGCTTCAAATGACAGAATGATGCGGTGGCGCAACACGTCGAACAGCACCGCCTGAATGTCTTCCGGGCTGACGAAGTCGCGACCGGCCAGCCAGGCATGGGCACGGGCGCAGCGGTCGAGGGCAATCGAACCGCGCGGGCTGGCGCCGTAGGCAATCCACTCGGCCATCTCCGGATCGAACTTGGCCGGGTTGCGCGTGGCCATGACCAGTTGTACCAGGTATTCCTCCACGGCGTCGGCCATGTACAAGCCAAGGATTTCCTTGCGCGCGGCGAAAATCGCCTGCTGGCTGACGCGGCGCTCGGGTTTGGTTTCGCCGTTCAGCGCTTCGCCCCGGGCCTGCTGCAGAATGCGCCGCTCGACGGCGGCGTCGGGGAAGCCGATCTTGACGTGCATGAGGAAACGGTCGAGCTGCGCTTCCGGCAGCGGATAGGTGCCTTCCTGCTCGATCGGGTTCTGCGTGGCCATCACCAGAAACAGCGGCGACAGTTCGTAGGTGCTGCGCCCGACGCTGACCTGACGCTCGGCCATCGCTTCGAGCAAGGCCGATTGCACCTTGGCCGGGGCCCGGTTGATTTCGTCCGCCAGCACCAGGTTGTGGAAGATCGGCCCTTGCTGGAACACGAAGCTGCCGGTTTCCGGGCGATAGATCTCGGTGCCAGTGATGTCGGCCGGCAACAGGTCAGGGGTGAACTGGATGCGATGGAACTGGGCTTCGATGCCCTCGGCGAGCTCTTTGATCGCTTTGGTCTTGGCCAGCCCCGGCGCGCCTTCGACCAGCATGTGGCCGTCGGCGAGCAGGGCGATGAGCAAACGCTCGATGAGCTTTTCCTGGCCGAGAATCTGCGTTGAAAGAAAGGTTCGCAGCGCGAGCAGCGCTTCACGATGTTCCATCGGTGACGGTTCCTGCAAAGGGGTGGCCACAGGCGTTCGCTAACGCTGTGGCTGGGGGCGTTACTTTAATCCATCGCGGGGGGTGGCGACTAACGGCATTTTGCGCAAAGTGCGGGAAATGACTGGGGGATTTGTTGGTTTTTTGTTGGGCAGAGTGCTGAGGTGGCAGTTCCGGCCCCATCGCTGGCAAGCCAGCTCCCACAGGTTCCTGCGTCGTGCGTGCGATTTGTGCAACACATCGATCACTGTGGGAGCTGGCTTGCCAGCGATGGGGCCAGACCAAGCGGTATCAAACTTCGTTGATGAACGTGCCAGTCCCATCAAGGATGTTCTTGAGGGTCTCGACCACCTCATCCATATCCACCATATCCGGATTGAAGCTGATCTCCAGCACATCATCCCCGTTCAACGCATCGGCATCCGCCGCGGCGATCTCGATCTTCAACAGATTCGAACTCAAGGTGACCTTGACGCCCTCCAGCGTCGACGGCTCGCCATCCAGGGTGATCTCCAGCTCATCCTCATCCGGGTAGCGGCTCATCAAGAACATCTCGCTCTTGTCGCTGTGGCAGCAGAGCATGGCCATGTTGTCTTCTTCGTCATCGCACGGGTTGACGATGAGCAGGGCGGTGGTCATTTGCATGGGAGGATTCCTGGTTAGCCGGGCGCGGCGGATGCGCCAAAAAGCTGATTTTGCCAGCCCGATGAAGATTTTGCTGCGATGGTTGCGGGATTTTTGTTTTGTGCACCACCATTTTTTGATAAGGCGACAGGGAATATAGAAAAAGCAGCGATGCAGCATGAACGGGACCAGGAAGTACAAACAAATGGAATTTGCTGAGTAATAAACCGAGAAGGAAATAATGTTGATGCCAAAAATACGCCCATATTTTCCCTTGGCTGTTGCCAGATCGCTGGAATTTACATAAAAGTTCCATGCATAAACAACAAAAAGAAAACCGCCCCCCACAAGAATGACAAGGTAGCGTTTAAGAGTCATCTCATCAAATTGTGCGGGGTCAAATTCTATAGTAAAGGCTTGGTAGGTTGAGAACAAAGCCAGGCAGGGGCCGAATATAGCCACGTAGTTTGCCGTTGCCTTCGAGCTGAAGGGGAAAAAAGAGGACCAGAATCCGATACGGCCAAGTAGTTGATTGTCCAGAAAGTCGTCGATAATAAAGTCAAAGCTGCTTTGCGGATATGCGGGCAAAAAAAGGTTTATGAAGAAAATAGGGGCGCAAAATAGTGCGAATGCTAACAATAGAGGAGTCTGTCGGAATTTATTTTTATTCATGAGGAAGCTCGGATATACCACGGTTTCAAGTGGTTCAATCGGGCTTGAGACGCTGTAATCGACTCAAGCCCTGCAAAAAAGCAATGGTTATTCTGGCGATGCAGTATTGATTTGCTCGAGAATCATGTTGTTGATTTTTTCTACGTTATTTGCATCCAGCATGAATGCTGCCACTGCGATCAATAACCCAGCCGCCACGATGACCGGTGCGCTGGTGGCTGCGGCTGCAGGAAGAAGCGCGACAGCGGCAGCCACCATCACACCAACCGCGATCCCTGCGGCGATACTCTCAAGCTCCAGCATCAGGGGTTTCCAGTTGCCGTCCCGGAAGCCAGTTACGGTCTTTTCTATAACAGAATGCGCCTGCACGATTTTCCCGGTCACGCCAAAACCTTTGGCGAGCCGATTTACGTTGTCCGTGTAAGTCGCTTTGTCCAGGGCATTCAGCGCGTCCGCGATCGCTCGCGTATCCTGCGGGCTTAGCCTCGCATTGCGATTCGTGCGGACTCTTTCAAAAGTCTGCATCGCTTCGTCGTAGCCTCTGATCTTCTTCCCCGAAATATCCTTCTGAAGATCCAGTACTATCTGGTGCAGGTTGGCACCATGTTGTTCAAGAATGTATTTGTTCGCATCGGCCACGAAAGCTACGGCGCGTTTGTAGTCTTCAAGGCGTTCGGCTTCTGCTTCGGACTCGATCCGCTTTTTTTCGTCCTCCAGACGTCTGGCTTCTGCCAGCGCTGCCTGCCGAGCTTGTTCTGCCGCATGCTTGCGCACTTCCTCGGCGCGTCTTGCTGCATCAGCAGTTTGTTGCACGGCAATAGCCTCAGCCTGGCGACGTTCCACTTCTGCATACAACTTGGTTTGTCTGTTCTGAAGGCTTGCGATTTGATCATTGAGAATCATTGCATTGTAAGTGGCCTCCAGCTTTGCATATAGTTTTGCGGTTTTTACAACTTTCAGTTGCTGTTGCAGTTCGTTGTTTTTCTTGAATAATAATTCATTGACTATGTTCAGGGTGCGTGACAGCCATGCGTCGGGTGTTACGTTTGCAAGGGGCGGGTGTGCATTGTCGACTTGGTTTAATTCAGACTGCAGGTTGGTTTCAAGATTTTGTTTGCGTGCATGGAAGTCGTTTTGAATGGCGAGTGTGAATCCGTGCATTGGATTACCCAAAGGGTAATTCTTGCTGATATCGCCGCGAATCTTTTTCGGGTTCAGATTGATGATTTCCCACGAACCGTCGCGGTAAGTAATTATTCCTGGTAATTCCAGCTGAGACATTTGCAAGTTCCTTGTGCGTTTGAAGCCCGATCCGTCAGGCGTCAGGTGTTTCATATTGTTAGCGCTCTATGGAAGTTCGAACAAGTCGCAGTGTCCTAAAGTGTTCTGATAATTGTGTGGGTCATTTCGATGCGGTTTGTAAGAAAAGATGAAGCGGTTTTTAACTGTTTGTTTTTATGTGATTTGTTTAAGCGAAACTTGATAAGTTCGGCGATGCTGGATGGTGTGATCAGCCCTCGCGGTAACGTTGTTGTCAAACAGCCTGCAAACCGACCCGCGACAACCGCCTGCGCTGAACCGGATGCGACGCTCAGGGTCGGTAAAAAGGCCCTAAGGGTTTTCGTTTCCGGATATGTAAGGTCCAAAAGGAGGTGTCCTGGCACGAGAGTCCTGTAAATCCGGGCTTTCGAACCTGCGTTTTGCCTCTCGCCTGCTAGGGTTGAAGCAGGCTAAACCCAGCATTTACGTGCCGATGACCGAATATGTCGCAGCACCGCAAGCAGACACATTGTCGCACCCTTTAAGCTGCGCATCGGATGGGCACCCGTAAAGGCATTGTCGGCAGTCAGGACAGTCGCTTTTGCAGCTGCCCATCCAATGGAAGGTGAATGTGACCTGAGGGTCTCGTCCAGCTTCACCCACCTGTCACCCTGTTTCCTCTGCCCGAGAATCAGGAACAGGGCGACACAGGCCCCGAAAGGGGTGTTGCACGCGACGCTTTCCATCAATAACAAGCTTAAGCGGAGTACCACAGATGGCGTTCTTCACCGCAGCCAGCAAAGCCGACTTCCAGCACCAACTGCAAGCGGCACTGGCGCAGCACATCAGTGAACAGGCACTGCCACAAGTGGCGCTGTTCGCTGAACAATTCTTCGGCATCATTTCTCTGGACGAGCTGACTCAACGTCGCCTCTCCGACCTCGCTGGCTGTACTCTTTCCGCGTGGCGCCTGCTTGAGCGCTTCGATCACGCGCAACCGCAAGTGCGCGTCTACAACCCTGATTACGAACGCCACGGCTGGCAGTCGACCCACACTGCGGTCGAAGTCCTGCACCACGACCTGCCATTCCTGGTCGACTCGGTGCGCACCGAGCTGAACCGCCGCGGCTACAGCATCCACACCCTGCAAACCACCGTGCTCAGCGTACGCCGTGGCAGCAAGGGCGAGCTGCTGGAAATCCTGCCAAAAGGCAGCACCGGCGAAGATGTGCTGCACGAATCGCTGATGTACCTGGAAATCGACCGCTGCGCCAATGCGGCCGAGCTGAACGTGCTGAGCAAAGAGCTGGAACAGGTGCTCGGTGAAGTCCGCGTCGCGGTCGCCGATTTCGAGCCGATGAAAGCCAAGGTGCAGGAAATCCTCGGCAAGCTCGACGCCAGCGCATTCGCTATCGATGCCGATGAAAAGAACGAAATCAAAAGCTTCCTGGAATGGCTGGTGGGCAACCACTTCACCTTCCTTGGCTACGAAGAATTCGTGGTCACCGATCAGGCCGACGGCGGCCACATCGAGTATGACCAGAACTCCTTCCTCGGCCTGACCAAACTGCTGCGCACCGGCCTGACCTACGAAGACCTGCGCATCGAAGACTACGCCGTTGCCTACTTGCGTGAACCGACTCCGCTGTCGTTCGCCAAGGCCGCGCACCCGAGCCGTGTGCACCGCCCGGCTTACCCTGACTATGTGTCGATCCG
Source organism: Pseudomonas sp. R1-1 (assembly GCF_051132135.1). Lineage (NCBI taxonomy): Bacteria > Pseudomonadati > Pseudomonadota > Gammaproteobacteria > Pseudomonadales > Pseudomonadaceae > Pseudomonas > Pseudomonas sp. R1-1. The sequence goes on along the minus strand of NZ_CP071663.1, from coordinate 3,624,422 downwards.
CGAGATCGACGCCGATGGCAAGGTCATCAAGGAACACCGCTTCATGGGCCTGTACACCTCCTCGGTGTATGGCGAGAGCGTGCGGGTCATCCCGTTCATTCGTCGCAAAGTCGAAGAAATCGAACGTCGCTCGGGCTTCCAGTCCAAGGCTCACCTGGGCAAGGAACTGGCGCAGGTGCTCGAAGTGCTGCCGCGTGACGACCTGTTCCAGACCCCGGTCGACGAACTGTTCACCACGGTGATGTCGATCGTGCAGATCCAGGAGCGCAACAAGATCCGCGTGTTCCTGCGCAAAGACCCGTACGGGCGTTTCTGCTACTGCCTGGCCTACGTGCCGCGCGACATCTATTCCACCGAAGTTCGCCAGAAGATCCAGCAAGTGCTGATGGAGCGCCTGAAGGCTTCCGATTGCGAATTCTGGACGTTCTTCTCCGAGTCGGTACTGGCGCGCGTGCAGTTGATTCTGCGCGTCGACCCGAAAAACCGTCTCGACATCGACCCGGTGCTGCTGGAAAAAGAAGTGGTTCAGGCCTGCCGCAGCTGGCAGGACGATTACGCCGCACTGACCGTCGAAAGCTTCGGCGAAGCCCACGGCACCAACGTGCTGGCGGATTTCCCGAAAGGCTTCCCGGCCGGCTACCGCGAGCGTTTCGCGGCGCATTCGGCCGTGGTCGACATGCAACACCTGCTGAGCCTCAACGAAAAGAATCCGCTGGTGATGAGCTTCTATCAGCCGCTGGGCCAGGTTTCCGGCCAGCGCGAGCTGCATTGCAAGCTGTATCACGCCGACACGCCGCTGGCGCTGTCCGACGTATTGCCGATCCTGGAAAACCTCGGCCTGCGCGTGCTGGGTGAATTCCCGTACCGTCTGCGTCACACCAATGGTCGCGAGTTCTGGATTCACGATTTCGCGTTCACCGCCGCTGAAGGTCTGGACCTCGACATCCAGCAACTCAACGACACCCTGCAAGACGCCTTCGTCCACATCGTCAGCGGCGACGCCGAAAACGATGCGTTCAACCGTCTGGTGCTGACCGCCGGCCTGCCATGGCGCGACGTTGCGCTGCTGCGTGCCTACGCGCGTTACCTGAAGCAGATTCGTCTGGGCTTCGATCTGGGCTACATCGCCAGCACCCTGAACAACCACACCGACATCGCTCGCGAACTGACCCGGTTGTTCAAGACCCGCTTCTATCTGGCGCGCAAGCTCAGCGACGATGATCTGGAAGACAAGCAACTGCGTCTGGAACAAGCGATTCTGACCGCACTGGACGACGTCCAGGTGCTCAACGAAGACCGCATCCTGCGTCGTTACCTCGACCTGATCAAAGCCACGCTGCGCACCAACTTCTATCAGACTGACGCCAACGGACAGAACAAGTCGTACTTCAGCTTCAAGTTCAACCCGCACGCGATTCCTGAACTGCCGAAGCCAGTGCCGAAGTTCGAAATCTTCGTTTACTCGCCACGCGTTGAAGGCGTGCACCTGCGCTTCGGTAACGTCGCTCGTGGTGGCCTGCGCTGGTCCGACCGTGAAGAAGACTTCCGTACCGAAGTTCTTGGCCTGGTAAAAGCCCAGCAAGTGAAGAACTCGGTCATCGTGCCAGTGGGCGCGAAGGGCGGCTTCCTGCCGCGTCGTCTGCCACTGGGCGGCAGCCGTGACGAGATCGCGGCCGAAGGCATCGCCTGCTACCGCATCTTCATTTCCGGTCTGCTGGACATCACCGACAACCTGAAAGACGGCGCGCTGGTACCGCCGGCCAACGTCGTGCGTCATGACGACGACGACCCGTACCTGGTCGTGGCAGCAGACAAGGGCACTGCAACCTTCTCCGACATCGCCAACGGCATCGCCATCGACTACGGCTTCTGGCTGGGTGACGCATTTGCCTCCGGTGGTTCGGCTGGTTACGACCACAAGAAAATGGGCATCACCGCCAAAGGCGCGTGGGTTGGCGTACAACGCCACTTCCGCGAACGCGGCATCAATGTTCAGGAAGACAGCATCACTGTGGTGGGCGTCGGCGACATGGCCGGTGACGTGTTCGGTAACGGCCTGTTGATGTCCGACAAGCTGCAACTGGTCGCGGCCTTCAACCACATGCACATTTTCATCGACCCGAATCCGAACCCGGCGACCAGCTTCGTCGAGCGTCAGCGTCTGTTCGACCTGCCGCGTTCGGCCTGGACCGACTACGACACCAGCATCATGTCCGAAGGTGGCGGGATCTTCTCGCGCAGCGCGAAGAGCATCGCGATCAGCCCGCAGATGAAAGAACGCTTCGACATCAAGGCTGACAAACTGACCCCGACCGAACTGCTCAATGCCTTGCTCAAGGCCCCGGTGGATCTGCTGTGGAACGGCGGTATCGGCACGTACGTCAAGGCCAGCACCGAAAGCCATGCAGACGTCGGCGACAAGGCCAACGATGCATTGCGCGTCAACGGCAACGAGCTGCGCTGCAAAGTCGTGGGCGAGGGCGGTAACCTCGGCATGACCCAACTGGGTCGTGTGGAGTTCGGTCTCAATGGCGGCGGTTCCAACACCGACTTCATCGACAACGCCGGTGGCGTGGACTGCTCCGACCACGAAGTGAACATCAAGATCCTGCTGAACGAAGTGGTTCAGGCCGGTGACATGACCGACAAGCAACGCAACCAGTTGCTGGCGAGCATGACCGACGAAGTCGGCAATCTGGTGCTGGGCAACAACTACAAGCAGACTCAGGCCCTGTCCCTGGCGGCGCGTCGCGCGTATGCGCGCATCGCTGAGTACAAGCGTCTGATGAGCGATCTGGAAGGCCGCGGCAAGCTGGATCGTGCCATCGAGTTCCTGCCGACCGAAGAGCAATTGGCCGAGCGTATCGCTGAAGGCCACGGCCTGACCCGTCCTGAGCTGTCGGTGTTGATCTCCTACAGCAAGATCGACCTCAAGGAGCAGCTGCTGGGCTCGCAGGTACCGGATGACGATTACCTGACCCGCGACATGGAAACGGCGTTCCCGCCGACCCTGGTCAGCAAGTTCTCCGAAGCCATGCGTCGTCACCGTCTGAAGCGCGAGATCGTCAGCACCCAGATCGCCAACGACCTGGTCAACCACATGGGCATCACCTTCGTTCAACGACTCAAAGAGTCGACCGGCATGAGCCCGGCGAACGTGGCGGGCGCTTATGTGATCGTGCGCGACATCTTCCACCTCCCGCACTGGTTCCGTCAGATCGAAGCGCTGGATTATCAGGTATCCGCTGACGTGCAACTGGAGCTGATGGACGAGCTGATGCGTCTGGGTCGCCGTGCCACGCGCTGGTTTCTGCGTGCCCGTCGCAACGAGCAGAACGCTGCCCGTGACGTCGCGCACTTCGGTCCGCACCTGAAAGAGCTGGGTCTGAAACTCGACGAACTGCTCAGCGGCGAAATCCGCGAAAACTGGCAGGCGCGTTATCAGGCTTACGTGGCTGCCGGTGTGCCGGAACTGCTGGCGCGTATGGTTGCAGGCACTTCGCACCTGTACACGCTGCTGCCGATCATCGAAGCCTCCGACGTCACCGGGCAGAACCCGGCCGAAGTGGCCAAGGCCTACTTCGCCGTCGGTTCGGCGCTGGACGTGACCTGGTACCTGCAACAGATCAGCGCGCTGCCGGTTGAAAACAACTGGCAGGCGCTGGCCCGTGAAGCGTTCCGTGACGACGTCGACTGGCAGCAACGCGCGATCACCATCTCCGTCCTGCAACAGGGCGACGGCACCCAGGACGTGGAAGCACGCCTGGCGCTGTGGATGGAACAGCACGAAAGCATGATCTCGCGCTGGCGCGCCATGCTGGTGGAAATCCGCGCCGCGAGCGGCACGGACTACGCCATGTATGCCGTCGCCAACCGTGAACTGCTGGATCTGGCGTTGAGCGGGCAGACGATCGTGCCTGTGGCTGCTGCGAATGCCGAGCTGGAACTGGCGTAAGTAGTGGTTGAATGAAAAAGCCCCGGTGTCGTGAGATGCCGGGGCTTTTTTGTACCTGTCAGCTACGGGAGAAAACGCAATATTGCGGGGACTCTATAACCATCGCGCGTCACGTTTCCGCCGGCAAGGATGCGACCGTTGCTTTGCAATGCAATCTGCCTCGCACTACCCTCGCTCGGGAATGTACTCAAACCGCCTTCGCCAAAGTCGGTATCGAGAGGTCCGCCCGGATAATAACGCCCCAGCCTGCCAAGACGTCTATCATAGTCCCAGCCTGCCAACACGATTTTGCCGTCTTCCTGGATTGCCATGGCTTCCCAACGAAAAATAAATCCAGGCGGTGAGAGCACCGGATTGCCGTGATTGAAGGTAGTGTCGACATGGCCGTCTTTGTCAAGCCTGGTCAGGAAACCTTCCTTTACCGCCCCATTAGCTGTGCCGCCAGTTACCCATAGCTGAGACCCCGGCCCTTGTTGCATATCCATTACTTCCGCGTGGAGATAATCAGGGCCCTGGAAGAGTGCATACCCTTGGGTTGCGAATGAATGCTCAAGCTTTCCGTTCTGGTTATATGCTGCCAGCATCCCATATCCAGCGTCCCCAGATATATGTCCACTGACAATAATGCGCTCACCTTGGATGATACTTAGTGACCTAGGGGATATCTCTTCTTCCTTATAACTGACTTTCGTGTATCCGATGTCGTTGAAGGACGAGTCCAGTTGACCGGTATCTGTAAATCGAACGAGATAAGGACCATAGTTATGACCCGCCCTGCCATAAAACAGTATTTTGCCATCGCTAAGTACTCTACAAGCGTTTGACGAAGAGCCCACGCTGTCGGGTTCAGAGTCGGTGGCAGTTGAGCGTTCCGGTCTAATGCTCAGCGACATTACCACTTGGCCGTCAAGGGAAAACGAAGTGTCTGGATTGCCCTGCGGTGTGAAGCGCGCTAAACAAACTGCACCGTCGTCTCTGAATTGGTTACCGGTGATCAGCACCCGATCTTTCAGATCGACATTGATCGTCAAGGCTTGTGATTGGGAGGCATCGCCAAAAAGTCCAGAAACACGTCCTGCGTCACCGAAGGTTGTATCGACCTTTCCCTCAGAGGTGAGACGATCAACGTAGAATCTATTGTCCTCTGTCCGTCCCGCTGCATATATTCTGTCTTGCCTGTCCACCATCAGTGCGAAAATATGGTCGACACCTTGGAAGGTAAATTCGCCATTTACCCCGAACGAAGGATCGAGGCTTCCTGCTTTGCTTTCTTTGTTTTCCATTGTCTGCTCCATGAGTTCGCGCCCTGTCGGGATGGAAGATCACAAGGACGGTTCATTCATTAGGACGCCGGTCGCCGAGGCTGTCTACTGTAAGACCTGACAGTAGACAAGTATCGAATTGCGTGGTTTAAGCACGGTAGTCAACAGGATTGAGCTTGCTACTTTGCGACTCGATCAACCTGTCTGATAAAGATTTAAAACAAGAATGCCGGGGTATTTGATGCCAGAGGATTTTCTGGTGTCCGATCCAGCGCTATCGCGAGCAGGCCCACTCCTACAAGTGGAGCGCATTCCTATTGTAGGAGTGAGCCTGCTCGCGATAGCGTCATTTGATTCAATACAACTTCGGACTTTGTTTACCTTCAAGCATCGACACAGCCCCCGCCGGCCGCGCCACCAGATTGCTCAGTGCCCGATCAAACGCTTGCAACGCCCGAACCTGCACTTCCTGCTGCTGATTGATATCGGCAACAATCTCCTCCGAACGTTTGAAATCCGCCCACACCGGTGTCAGCTCTCTGGCCTCGGAGCCTTTTGCCGTGCCGATGTAATTGAGCTGTGCATCATAAAAATCGGCACTGACATTGGCCTTGATGTCGGAGCTGCGCGAGGTGATCAACTGGCTGTGGGTGTCGATGATCGCCACGACATCCGGGTTGGCGGCGCGCAGGCTTTGCATGTCCGGGTACACCGTCACCGAGCCGAACTTGCGTTGCAGGGAGGCGTTGACCCATTCCACTGCCATGTCCGGTTTTGAACTGGCGACGTAGGCGTCGTGGATCGATTGCACCAGCAGGCTCTGGCCGAAACCGGTGCCGGCGTTGGCCTGGTAGTCGCGCAGGTATTGGCGGTTGGTCTGGGTGCTTGGGCTGTAGATCACGCCAAGGGACACGCCTGGGCCGCTTTTAACCTGGGTTGAGCTGCTGCGGCCGGTCGGGTGGGGCAGAAGCGTGTCGAGGGATGAAACCGCTTGCGGCGCGGTGGGGACCGAACAGGCGGACAAGGTTAAAAGCGATAAGGCGAAGGCACTGACTAACGCACGGTTCATGGTGTTACTCCCGTGAGACAACAGCAGTCGGTAAGTTCTGAGTGTCGTCATTGACGACGGAGTATGCAGACTAAACCCGTCAACCTGACAATTGCCTGAGGCAAATGCGCGTCGCTAGTTTTATTTGCTGTAACCCATGGCGGGTAATGACTGGCGGAAATTAAAAAGCGCCAATCCACGATTGGCGCCGGTTTATTTATGGCTGGTTGCGCAGCCATCAGTTTTTCAGCGGGATCAACACAGGTTCGTCCGGGGCCAGGACCATGAACACCAGCAACCTGGCAGGCTTGCTCTGGCTGGCGTTTTTCGACACCAGATGCTCGGAGCCGGCCGCTTCGTACCAGAATTGACCTTTCTTGTAAGTGACCGGTTGTTCACCTTTGACCTGGGAAATCACTTCGCCTTCCAGCACATATGCCATCGCCGTGCCGTCGTGTTTGTGGGCGATGGAGGATTGGCTGGGCTGGTAGTCGACCTCGATCATCATGGCTTTTTTGCCGGGGGCGTTTTTCAGCAGTTGCTCTTGCAGCACGGTGACTTTTTCCGAGGGATCATGGGCCAGGGCGGCGGTCGAAAGACTGAAGGCGAGGGCGGCGGCGAGCAGGGGCAGGGCTTTCATGGCGGGTTACCTGTGAGGGGGGGGGTGTGGCTTCACGGTAATCCGCGGGAGGTGGCGTGCAAACGGCCAATGTTCGGGAAGATGGGGTGACCAATTGCTGGCGTCCGACAGTTTTTCGGTGCGGCACAAGACGCTTTCGCGAGCAGGCTCGCTCCCACAGGGATTCGGGTATGGAGTGAGATTTATTGCTTGGCAAATACCCATGTAGGAGTGAGCCTGCTCGCGATAGCGGTGGGTCAGGCACTACCAATGTTGACCAGGCTGACGCCTTCGCGAGCAGGCTCGCTCCCACAGGGTCCAAGGTTGCTCAGATATATCGTGAGCAAACACATAACCTTGTGGGAGCGAGCTTGCTCGCGAAAGGGCCGGTTCAGACGATGGGAAAGCTGTTGAAATCCACACTATTGGCCAGCCGGCTATCGATCAGGTCGATGAAGCCCTGCGCCTCGGGCCGGTTGAAATGCGCTTGCATCGCCGCTTCCGACTGCCAGCGCGCGCTGACTGTCCAGCGGTGGCTGTCTTCGGGGCAGCGGTCGACCAGGTAGGAATCGCAACCGGGAGTTTCGCGCAGGGTGTCGACGATCTTCTGCAACTGCTTGCCCAGCTCCTCCGAACGGCCGGCGGCAGCCTGCACCTGCACGGTGTTGATCACTTCGTTGGACATTGCTCACACTCCTGAATCAGGCCGGACGAATCCTGCTCATTGAGGGATAACGCCTGTGCAGAATAGGCCTGCAACCCTCGAAGACCAATAACCAATCGGCGGTTAAATCCTTAGGCCAATGGCTCAGGTGAGCTGTTCGAGGATGTCGCGCAGGCGATCCAGCGCGGTGTCGATGTCCAGGGTTTCGATCGCGCCGAAGCCGAAATACAGACCGTTTTTCGCCGGTTGCTGGTAATAGAAACCGTTGATCGCGTACAGGCCAACCTCGACCTTTTTCGCCAGCTCGATCACCAGCGGCAAGTCGATCGGCACCTTGCACCACACGGTCATATGGAAACCGGCACTCGGTGGCACCGCTTCCAGCCACGGCGACAGATCATCGGCCATGCGCGCCAGAATGCGCTCGCGGCGCTGAGCGTAAATCGTGTGACAGCGACGGATATGCTTAAGCAGGCAACCCTCGGCGATGAACTTGGCCAGCGCCCATTGCGGCAGGGTCGAGGCGTGCAGGTCGGTCAGTTGCTTGGCGCGGATCACCGCTTCGAGGATCGCCGGCGGTAGAATCGCGTAACCCAGACGCAGCTCCGGCAGCAGTGTTTTCGAGAAGGTGCCGACGTACGCGACGATGCCGCGCTGGTCGAGGCTGAACAGGGAATCGGTCGGCCGGCCTTCGTAGCGGAACTCGCTGTCGTAGTCGTCTTCGATGATGATTGCGCCCAGCTCATGGGCGCGGGCCAGCAAAGCTTCGCGGCGCGCGTGACTCATCGGCATGCCCAGCGGGAACTGGTGCGATGGCGTGACATAAATGAGGCGCGTGCCATCGGGAATGTGCTCGACCTGCATGCCTTCGGCATCCACCGGAACGCCGACCACTTCGGCGCCATGGGTGCCGAACAGCAGGCGAGCCGGCGGATAGCCGGGATCTTCCATCGCCACGATGCTGCCGGGACGAGTGAGCACGCGGCTGATCAGGTCCAGCGCCTGTTGCGCGCCGTTGCACACGACGATGTCCTCGTCCTGACAATTGACCCCACGGGAAAACGCGATGTGTCGGGCAATCGCGTTGCGCAGCGCCGGCAGGCCTTCGGGCAGGCTGTAAAAGCCTTTGGACTGGGCCATCTGGCGCATCGCGTGAGACACGCAGCGGCGCCAGTCATCGTGGGGGAACTGGCCCTTGCTGGTGGCACCGCCGATGAAGTCGTAACGCAGCGAACCTTCCAGCGTCGGATGGCGCAGGAATACCGGCAGATTGCACCAGCTCTCGATCACCTCGGCACTGGCCAGCTCGCTGTGGCTCTGTTTGCGCTGGATCTGCGCCGGGCGGGCGTTGACGTAGGTGCCTTTGCCGACGACCCCGGTGAGGAAGTTTTCGTAGGTCAGCTGCGCGTAGGTATCGGAAATGGTCTTGCGCGAGATGCCCAGTTGCTCGGCGAGCAAGCGGCTGGGGGGCAATTGTGTACCCGCCGCCAGCCGCCCGGACTCGATCGCCCCGCGCAGTTGCTGATACAACTGACCGGCCAGATCCTTGCGGCCGTTGATCACGACATGAAGTTCCATACCGACGCGGCTCCGGGGGCGGTGAATGAAGTGTCGGCCAGATTACTGCTATTGCCGGACTGGCAATAGTTGCCTACCGCAAATACCCGGAATTGGCCTACAACCTGTGGGAGCTAGCCTGCTAGCGATGAGGCCGCAACAGGCACCATCTCGGTTGACTGACCCACCGTCATCGCTAGCAGGGCTAGCTCCCACAGGGTCGGTGTAAGGCTTGAGATCAGTGGTGTAGCGGTTTTTCGAAATATTGGGGCTGTAACCCGCGCCCGTCAGCGCTTACGGTGCACTCATCATTCTGTCCACCGAGACCTGCCCATGTCCCCGCGCCTGGATTACTACAACGCTTCGCCCAAGGCGATGAAAGCGATGATTGCCATGGAGGCGCTGACCGCCAACCTGAGTATCGAGCCGCCGTTGCTGCAATTGATCCGGATCCGCGCTTCGCAGCTCAACGGCTGCGCATTCTGCACCGACATGCATTCGGTGGACGCGCGGCGGGCCGGGGAGAGTGATCGGCGCCTGTATGCGATTGCGGTGTGGCGCGACAGCAACTTCTTCAACCCGCGCGAGCGAGCTGCGCTGGCCTGGGCAGAAGCGGTGACGCTGCTGGCGGACAGCCGCGTACCGGATGACGTTTATCAGCAGGCGCGCGAGCAGTTCAGTGAAGGTGAACTGGTCGACCTGACCATGGCGGTGACCACGATCAACAGCTGGAATCGCCTCGCCGTCAGCTTCCGCCAAGTCCCCAGCGACTGAGCTTCGGACTACCGAAGGTGCGCGCTGATCGTTCCCACGCTCCCGCGTGGGAATGCCTCAACGGACGCTCTGCGTTCGGCTCTGGAGGGGACGCAGAGCGTCCCGGGCTGCATGCCCACGCAGAGCGTGGGAACGCTCCGGGAGGCACGGCTTTGGTCACGATCATTCCCACGCTCCCGCGTGGGAATGCCGCAACGGACGCTCTGCGTTCGGCTCTGGGGGGGGACGCGGAGCGTCCCGGGCTGCATTCCCACGCAGAGCGTGGGAACGATCAGTTGGGGCGGGTGGGTTTATTTATGATCGTTCCCACGCTCCCGCGTGGGAATGCCTCAACGGACGCTCTGCGTTCGGCTTTGGAGGGGACGCGGAGCGTCCCGGGCTGCATGCCCACGCAGAGCGTGGGAACGATCCGGGAGGCACGGCTTCGGTCATGATCGTTCCCACGCTCCCGCGTGGGAATGCCGCAACGGACGCTCCGCGTTCGGCTTTGGAGGGGACGCGGAGCGTCCCGGGCTGCATGCCCACGCAGAGCGTGGGAACGATCAGTGGGGCGAGGGTGGGTTTACTGCGGTGGGCGTTGCGGTTTTACCGAGGTGCCGAAGGTGTTGCCCATTCGCGTGCTGGTCGCGGCCGGTGTCGCCAGGCCGACCTGATTCGGCGGTCGCTTGCTAACCGGCACATTCAGCGCTTCAAGGTTCTTCTGCGCCGCCGCTGCGCCGTCGGGGTTGTTGCCCATTTGCTGGCTCAGGCAATCGTAATTCGGGGCTTTGTAGCGGCCGACCGTCACCTCCACGCAACCCAGCGGTTCCTCTGCATAAGCGCTCGACACGGCGGTCAGCAACAGCCCGCCGAGGATGATTCGCCACGATGTTTTCATGCTCGCCTCCTGGCCGGCCGATGCGGCCGCGCGATGCCTCGAGTCTAGTGCAAGCCTTGCGTAAATCCCGTGATGGTTTTTTTGCACCGGCCGTCACACCAGATTCATAAACAGCCCTCAGGATGACATTTTCAAGGATTCGTCAGCCGTGCAGCGAGGCACTTCCCGAGGCGGTTTTCAGCGTTCAACGATTCTTGTGCGCCGGATCTGTCTGGGGTGGTTGCTTGGCTGCGCGGCGAGCCCGGTCGGCGCGCAACCGCCGCCCGCGGACATGCGCATGACCCTGCACATTCCAGCACAGGATCTTGCGCATGCTCTGGACCAGTACAGCCACGCCACCGGCGTCGCGGTGCTGGTCGACAGTCAGTTGAGTCGCGGTCGTCGCTCGTTGGCGGTGGACGGTGAATACACCGCCGCCGATGCCTTGCGTCGGCTGCTCGGCGGCAGTGGCTTGATGGCGCGGTATGCCCGCGCCGACGCGTTCACCCTGCAAGTGGCGCAGGTCGAAGACGTGCCGGCGCCGCCGCCAAAGCAGTCGGCGGAAAGCATCGCCGTCAGCCGCAGTTACGCCACAGCGGTGCAGGCCGCGGTCGAACGCAATCTGTGTCGCTCGCCGCTGACCCGGCCGGGCAGTTACCGCGCGCTGTTGCAGGTCTGGGTCGGGCGCGACGGCGTGGTGCAACACAACCGGTTGGTCACTTCGACCGGTGATGTACGGCGCGACAACGCGCTGGTTGAAAGCTTTCGTCAATTCAGGATCGACCGGCCGACGCCCAGTGCCTTGCGTCAGCCGGTCACGTTGCTGTTGTTACCGGAGTCGTCAGGGAAACGCATGGAATGCACCACATGGGAAGGAGTTTCCGGGGGATGAAAGACACCGGACAAGGGTCGCTGGCGCAACTGTTTCTGACGTCCTACGAGGACTTTCGCGGACGTCTGCGCCGCCGTCTCGGCTCGGAGGACCTGGCCAACGACGTGCTGCACGAAACCTGGCTGCGCGTCGACCGCATGGAGACGCCGCCGAACGTCCTGCGGCCCAATGCCTACCTCTATCGCATGGCCCTGAACATCGCCGCCGACCGCCGTCAGGCCGACGCGCGCCTTCTCACCGGCGAGGAAGTCGAAGAGCTGCTGCAGATCGGCGACGAATCGCTCGATCCGTCGCGGGTGGTCGGCGGGCAAAAGGAAATCCAGTCACTGCTCAGCGCCCTGTATGAACTGCCCGCGCGGCGTCGGCGAATCTTCATCGCCGCACGCCTGGAAGAGGCGCCGCACCTGGAAATCTCCCAGCGGTTTGGCATTTCCACGCGCATGGTCGAGAAGGAAATCAAAGCCGCATTGGGCTATTGCGCGGCGAAACTGGAAAGAAAAGTGTTTCAGCGGTTCGGTCGCGGGGCCGGAAAACCGTCTTCTGAATAGAGCCCGATCAATTGGTTGAGAATCTGCGCGTTTGAACATCTTTCGACTGACCCCTGCCGAACCCTCGGTGGCCGACAACCTGCACAGCGAAGCCCACGACTGGCTGATCCTGCTGACCTCTGGCCGCGCCACCGTCGCCGACGCCCGCGCCCTGCGCGAATGGTGCGCGCAGAGCGCCGCACATGCGCAGGCGTTCGAGCAGGCCAAAGTGTTGTGGCACAACCTGCAGCCCGCCGCGCAAGGCGTGCAGGCGCCGCGCGGGTTCGGTCGACGCGCCTTCCTCGGCGGCGCCATCGCCGCGTCAGCCGCTTTCCTGCTGGTGCGCGGCACCATCCCCGGCGGCTTCGAAGGGCTCGGCGCCGACTACATCACCGAAGTCGGCCAGCAACGCCGCGTCGAACCGGCGCAAGGCGTGAGCCTGGAACTCAACACCCAGACCCGCATCAACCAGCGCACTGTCGATAATGGCGTGCAGGGTTTCGAACTGGTCAGCGGCGAAGTCGAAGTACAAACCGCACGTTTGCCGCTGGCGATGCAGGCCGGAGGCGGGTGGTTACGAGCCAGTCAGGCCCGCTTCAACCTGCGCAACACCGACCAGCAAGTCTGCGTGACCTGCCTCGACGGAACGGTCGAAGTCGACGTAGACGGCCGCAGCCTGCGCCTCGAACCCGGCCAGCAAGTGACCTACGACGCCCGCCAGGTCGGCAGCGTCCAAACCGTCGACACCGCCGCCGTGATGAACTGGCGCCAACAAGTCCTGGTCTTCAACGGCGCCACCCTCAGCCAAATGATCGACGAAATCAACCGCTACCGCCCCGGCATGCTCCTGCTGCTCAACCGCGACCTCGGCCAACGCCGCGTCCAGGCCCGCTTCAACCTCAACCAACTCGCCGGCGTCGCCCTGTTGATCCGCGACGCCTACGGCATCAAATGCACCGAACTCCCAGGCGGCGTAGTCGTCCTCAGCTAAACCAATCCCTGTGGGAGCTGGCTCGCCAGCGATAGCGCCCTCAAACCCAACCAATCCCAAACTGCCTCACCCCAATCCAATTGTAGTAGTGAGCCTGCTCGCGATAGCTACCGACCAGCCAACCCATCTCCCACTGCCCAACCCCAATCCAATTGTAGGAGTGAGCCCGCTCGCGATAGCTATCCACCAACCAACCCATCTCCCACTGCCCAACCCCAATCCCTGTGGAAGCTGGCCAGCCAGCGATAACGCCCCCACAGCCAACCAATCCCAAACTGCCCCAACCCAATCCAATTGTAGGAGTGAGCCTGCTCGCGATAGCTACCGACCAGCCAACCCATCTCCCACTGCCCAACCCCAATCCCTGTGGGAGCTGGCTTGCCAGCGATAGCGCCCGCACATCCAACCAATCCCAAACTGACTCACCCCAATCCAATTGTAGGAGTGAGCCTGCTCGCGATAGCGCCATACCATCCAACCTCTCCATCAACTGACCCACCGCAATCGCGAGCAGGCTCACTCCTACACAAAAGCATCACTGCAACGGCCCAATCACCTGCCGATAAACCTCCACCCCCTGCGGCGTCCCCCGACTCAACCGAATCTCCAACCCCAGCGGATCCTCCCGCCGATTCCCACTCAACTGCCGCCAGCCCTTGTCCACCTCCCAAACCCGCACCTGCAAATCCCGCACATCCGCCAACACCGCCACGCCAGCCCCAGGCGCCGGCAGCGGATACCGACTGCGCGCCTCAGCCACCGCCCGATACAACGTGTCGCCCTTCAACCACCAGCGCACCCGCTGCATCGCCCCCGGCTGATCCGCCGCCGTGCGAATCACATCCAACCGAAACCCCTTGCTGTCACTGCTACGCACGGTAATCGCGGGCGGCGCAGTCGGCGGCTCATCATCCACGCCAACCTTGCGCGGCTCAGTCAACTCAACCCCCGCGCGCATATCCACATCACGCTGCAACTGATTCAACACCCGCAACAACCCGTCGCTCTGCTCACTGCTGGCCTGCAAATGCCGATCCGCCCGCGTCACACTGTCCAGCCCACGCCAGGCAATCAGACTGACCACCGCCATCAACAAAATCGCGACCATCACCTCGATCAGCGTAAACCCCTGTTGAGCCTTCATTGCAGACTGATCCGGCCCGAGCCATCACGCAGCACACTCAACCGATTCAAACCATCGGACAGCGTCACCTGCAACGGCGGATTGATCCACTCAGCATTCAGCACAACCCGCTGCTTCGGCTCCACACGCACCTCGACCTTCGGACTCTGCCACGCACGCGGGCGCAACTGCGCGTCATCCTTGAAATGCTCAAAGCCCCGACCACTGTCGCTACGCCGACTGAACCGAAATCCCTTGGCATCACTCACCCAGACAATCGGCCGCCCATCCGCACGCGCCTCCGCCTGCGCCACCTGCAGCAACTGCGCCACCCGCTCGGCATCCTTGCGCAGCAACTGCACAGGATCAGGCTTGATACTCAAACTGATCGCCGCACTGGCGATGCCGATGATCACCAGCACCACCATCAACTCGATCAGCGTAAAACCCCGTTGCTTGCCCGCGTCCATCGATCGCACGCTCCTTCGCGTCCCGCCATGTCCAGAACAGCCAAGATGCACCGCCAACATGTAAGGCGTGTGAAATAAAACGGAGAGAATTGCCGAGTAGGCTGGCAACAGGGACAAAAAGGAGATTCACCCCATGAGACTCACCACACGCTTTTCCCCACCGCAAATGGTCCAGGCCCTTGCGCTGCTCGCCGCACTGGTCGGCGTCGCGACATGGTCGTCGCTGCTGCTGACCAGCGCCGAATCGCACACACCGGCAGCGGCGCCGCAGTTGTTGGCGGCAAGGAGTGATAGCCCGGCATTGCAGTGGTTCTCCAACCAGACCGCGCCGGTGGATATCAAGGTGAGCGGCGTGATGGCGGGGAGTCGCGGGGCGGTGGCGATATTGAGTTTGAATGATGGACCGCCGAGGAGCTTTTTGGCGGGGGAGAGGGTTGGGGTTGGGGTGAGGTTGGTGGCGGTTGAGGGGGATGGGGTTGTGGTGGAGCAAGGGGGGGAGAGGGTGCGGTTGGGGGTGGAGAGGTTGGGGGAGGGGGTGGTTTTGCCTAGGTTGGTGAGGCCGTGATTTTTTGAATTTAAGCTGTTTTTTACAGATTGGATGGAGGGCAATTGAGGCGCATTTCAACGAAATGATCCGGAAAAGACGAGAGTTGCCGAGATGACTACTTGTCAAAAACCGCTTGGCCGTTAACGTCTGCTTTCGGCCATAAGCGGACGCTCTTAGCAGGTCAGCTTTCAGCCTGTAGCTGCTGTTGACTCCGATCGATATCGTCCGCAGATTGGAATTGACGACTTGAATGATAGAGAACATTAATTTCATCGAAATCAGCGGCATAGATATAGGAAAATTTAACCCAAACTGCCGAAAAAACGCTTGGCAAGTTGCCTTTGATCAAAGAACCTCGCTGATAAAATGGACGAATAGCTGGGTCTCAGCTGGCATGAGTGAACGAGTGGCCAAGTACAGTGAAAGGGATCGCGAATCTACGTTCCACGCCCGCACCATGCACATCAGACCACCGCGTTTGATCCAGCTCTGCTCATCCTACCTCCCGGTACTAGTACCATAACGCTTCATGCTTGGCGGCTTGGTCGTGCTTCCTAGCGGCTGTTAGCAGGTATCTGAAAATATCTTAAAAAGAGAGCGACAGACTATCTCGATGGGATGTCATTCTGCTAGCCTCTCAGAAAAAGGGGCGACATAAAGCACCAGTTCGCAAGCTGTTGTTTTCCCGCCATCCTTAAATACAAGCGGCTGCTTGCTGAAAGCAGTGAAGCTATAAACATTTTTTCAAGGATTAAAGGGATGTGGGAAGTTAGATTTCACCAAGATGGACCTGGCCTCAACGCCCCAAAAAAAGTTGCGATATACCCAACAGGATCGGGCTGGAATGATTTCGGCCACACATTGAGTGTAAATGTTAGGATCCTAATTAAAGGAGTTCATACAGACTATCCGGCTAGATTATTACCATTCGTTGAGGATTCCGCACAATCCTCAGTAACCGAATGGATAAAGTACCTTCAGGCTGCAAACGCAGATCAAACTAAATGGAAAGAAAGCAATAAGATTTTTCCTGACTACATAGTGGTCCTATCAACGCAAAAAAGTTATAATGATCTCGCCTCAAAAATGCCGCGTGCGGATTTTGAAAGCCTTCTTGTCGCCATTCATGAAATCAATGCTTTAGCTCATGCAGGTAAAATAACTAGTAGCACGTACGAAAAAGTCATTGAGACACAACAGTTTTCTGTTGCCGTGCTTCGATATTTAGGGCCTTACAAAGCTTTTCGTTTTGGTTTCAAATTAGCATTTCGTAGACAGCCACAGGAAGAAGCTAAAGTTCCGTTTAGCTTCTCAACGAAGCTACAAGGCTTTCAAAACGAGCATGTGATAAATTATCCATATCATGAGATAAAGTTCATTCCAGATAGAGTGCATTGCCTAATTGGGGTGAACGGAGTCGGAAAGACAAGATATCTAAATAATCTTGTGCTAGCTATTATGGCGAAACTAAACTCATCCATACCTGGCGAACTGACTTCAGAGCTATACGACTCTAACAAAAAGGCTATGAACCCGCAAGATTTTGGAGTCGTTGAATCTGACTGGATGAAGCTTCCAATATTTAGCAGGGTCATTACTTACTCTTCTGATCCTGGGAATATTTTACCTCGCAACACTAACCTTGAAGGACCTCTCGATTACCAGTATTTTGACATCGCGCTGGATAGCTCAGAATCGCTTCCAAGATTACTTGTTGATATCATACGAGACAACACGGATTTAATTGCTGATGAAAGTCGATTTTCATTACTAAAAAAAATACTACAAAAAGTAGTACCTTCTGCTAATTTGCTCGTGCCTATTCTTCGAGAAGCTGTTAGTTCGTCATATATTATTGACGACAATGGGAACAAATGGTTGGGGGTGAATTCGATTCGGGGAGGAGAAATGAGAGTCTTGGAAATACTGAGCCAAATTGACTTTTCACGAGACCTCGCATTTCAAGTGGATCAAAATCTGGCTACTCCCCTGAGTAGTGGGCAGAAAATGTACTTCCGCTTCGCCACTCATTTTTTGACAGCTGCCAGTCAGGGAACAATTGTCTTAATTGACGAGCCAGAAACACATCTACACCCAAATCTTGTCACCGAATTCATGAATTTGCTTTACATGGTGCTTGAAGCAACCTCATCTGTGGCACTGATTGCAACTCACTCTGCCTATGTCGTCCGTGAAGTTCCATCCCACTGCGCGCATGTGATAAAAACAGACGGATCAAAAAATGTAAGCGTCGAAGGTGTGTATATGAATACTCTTGGCGCCAGTGTGACCGCGTTATCGAACTCTGTTTTTGGAGATAGTCTTGTTACATCTTTTCACGCCAAGATAGCCTCTGAAATTGCAGCGTCAAATCTTAGCCTTAATGAAATTGTAGATAAATACAGCAGCTATTTAAGCATGGATATGCTTGTAAAAATTCGAGAGCTAATGAAGCAACAAGGAGAGTCGGATTGAGATCTCTCTCCTATAGACGTATTTTTGATAGATCCATTCTGGCGAGCATGGTTTCCCATTATAGAAGCTTAGCCTCTATCAGTGCACAAATAAAAACAGCCTACCGAGAGTACGTGCTAAAAAAGGGTTCGCCTTCTATTGTCCCAATTAAGATTGACGCAGTGCAGCGAGCAGATTTCGAAAATGCGTACTCCAACAAACCAATTGGAGCGGGTTTGAGTTGGATTTCGGAGTTGTATCTCAATGGGCTTAATAGCTGCCCATTCTGTGGAGGTGATGGCGCACGTACCATTGAACATTACTTGCCACAAACTTCCTATCCTGAGTTCTCCGTTTATAGTCTGAATCTATTACCCTCCTGCGGCAGTTGCAATAGCAAGCGAAACTCTTTAAATGCTCATGGAGCTGCAACAAGCCCGCTTCATCCCTACTTTGACAAACATATATTGAACAAATTGAATGTTTACACCATCGTAAGTCTTGACTGCGGCATAATTGGTTTTATTTTGTCATATGACCGCTCACCTTTTACTGAGGATGAGCAGTTGCGGATCGATCATCATATGGAAATATCCTTAGATGAGATATCCTACTTCAACAGGACTTTAGACTCGCTAGAGACACTAAGAATTTCGTCCGAAAAATACAGTTCACCTATGAAATTTCGGGCCGAAGTAATTGAAGACCAAATTTACATTAGCGAAAGAAAAAAAGACTACAACTCTTGGCATCACGCACTTTGCAAAGGCCTTGCGAAGCTTTCGGATGACGAGTTACAAATTATTTTTGGAGGTTCTTTTGGGACGAGAGCGAGTTTTCCGTCTCTTGGGTTCTAGATAAGTCTAACTTCATAGATGAGCGTATTTGTTGAAATCTTTCAGCTGACACGTAATTAGGTGGATGAGGATTTCGTCAGATTTACAAGGTTGTCGATGCTCTACGTTTTGACTGGCGATAATCCAAATGGCACTGAGCTGCTTGACCTTGATGAATGACTGCCCTTGGCCGAAAGCGGCCATTGCTATCCCGTTAAAAAGCAGCTCAACAAACGTGATGAGGGGCGGATCTATCTGACGCGACATGGCGACGAGGCTTCAATAAACACCAACGTTTAAAAGACATCTCCAAACACTCTCCCAGGCTACACCTCCTTGCGCCTTTGCCTACAGCTACGCCAGAATCCGCCGGCTTGTGGGCTTTTTACCTGGTCTATATCGTCTACGTGTCGCTGGTAACCCAGCGACCGGGTTTAGCGACCCGACCAGGTATAAGTTCAACGACGCTCCAGTTGTCGCAGACATTTGCGATGACGATATGGCGGCTGTGCGTGGGAGACCTTCGGGTCTGCCGGGTCTTATACCTCTCGGTTCGCTAACCCGCGTACAGCTGCCACCCTAATCTGTTTAGCGACAGGTTTTGGTGGTTCCACCAGGTATAAAAATAGAGATTCACTCATGATCAAACCAACCCCCAACCCACCCGAATCCAATCCCACATCCCCCTACGAATCCACTAACTCCAAAAAACTCCACGAAGCCGCCGACCGTGCGCTCGACCATTACCTCTGTCAGCCCGGTTCCACGCCGCCGCCACGTAAACACCGTGGGATGTACGCGGTAACTGCGGACAACAAAAACGAAGAACTGCTGATCGATGCCAGTGAAACGCTCGCTTCGGCCCAGACCCTTGCGCAGAACGTTGCCAGTCTGTTGCCGGCGTCGCAGCGGCGGGCGCTGTTGGGGATTTCGCAGTTGATCATGCTCGGGGAACTGGCGGTGAATCGGGCTTTGGATAATTTGCAGTTGCCGGAGTGATGCGGGGTAGGGCGGGCAGCGGTGGCACATGGGCTGTCTCTGTTGCCTGATCGGTCGCTATCGCCAGCAGGCTGGCTCCCACAGGGTTTTGTGTTGGTCTGATCTGGTCAAACGATACTGGACACGGTTATAGGGTTTAGATCATTTGTCACGCTGCCAAGGCTTCCGCGGCTACCGGAGTTCGATATCCGTTGTAGCTGTGTAGCCTGATCCGATTGTAATAATGGGTCAGATAGCGCAAAACATCTGCACTGGCCTCGTCTTCGTTTTGGTAACCAGCTTTAGGTATCCATTCAGATTTCAAGCTGCCAAAGAAACGCTCCATCGGGGCGTTATCCCAGCAGTTTCCTCGTCGACTCATGCTTTGCTTGATGCGCATGTCTGCCAGCGCTTCACGAAACATTTTACTGCTGTAATGACAGCCCTGATCCGAATGAAACATCAGGTTTTCAGGGCGTCCTCGCGACTCGAAAGCCATCTTTAACGCTCGACAAGTCAGAGCCGAATCTGGGCTTCTGGAGATCGCCCAGCCGACGATACGTCGGGCATGCAGATCAAGTACCGCAGCCAGATAAACCCAATAAGTACCGGCCCAAATGTAAGTCACGTCGCCACACCACACTTGATTGGGGGCCTCAACTTTGAATTTGCGCTCCAAATGGTTGGGAGCGTATTGCGCTTCCGCACCGCTGGTTTTGTAACGATGCCTACGCCGTTGCTGGCTCTTCAACCCGAGTTCACGCATCAGGCTGCGAGCCATGTAACGACCCACCGACTCCTTTTCATTGCACAACGCTTTTGACAGGCTCCGTGCGCCCATTGAACCGCGACTTTGCTCATGTAATTCGGCAGCCTTGATCTTTAGGCGATCGCGCTCGACATCCACTTTTGACCGCTGTTTCAGACGCTCGTAATAGCTGCTGCGGTTGATTCCAAAAACCCCACACAACTCGGATCTTGAATATTGCTCGCTTAACTCCTCGATCAGCCTTACCGATCGAGGGAATCCGACATCAAGAGAGCTGTAGCCTTTTTTAAGATTTCCTTCTCGCGCTCAATCCGTCGGATCGTTGCTTCCAGTTCCTGGATGCGTTGTTGGTCGACGGTCATGGCCTTGGACTTCTCAGGCGTCTTACCGCCACGCTCCGCGCGCAATTGCTCAACCCAGCGGCGCAGAGCTGTAGGCCCTACGCCCATTGCTTCGCAGGCTTCACTCACCGAGTAGTCTTTATCCAAAACCAGGCAAGCCGCATCCCGTTTGAAATCTGTCGAAAAATATCGTCTGGTCAAAATCACACCTCGTCGTTGGGCGTAGATTACCGCCCTTTAGGGGTGTCCAGAATCATTAAGCCAGATCAGTCGCGGATATTGTGTTCGGGGCTGGGACCTATGGGAGTGGGGCGGTTACTTTTCTGCGTCGAATTCGCTGGGTTATTGAGGCGTTTCAGGGCATTCGCCGGTCCAGCGCGTCACGGTCATGTCATTGAACTGCTCGCCAATGGTATCGACGCGCAGGCACGTGCCTTTCTTTGAGTAGTACAAGATGCAACGTGAGCTATCGAACGAGCAGGTATCCAGTTCGTAGAATTTGCGTTTAGCCAGTTCCTTTTCCACGCCACTGTATTCGTAGCCATCGGTGGTATGCATCCGCGTCGGCTTCCAGCCTTGTTTGACTAGCTTGGACTTGGCTGCCGCCAAACGCTCACCGACGACAATGCCGGCGGGGCCGTGCTGGTTCATTGTGGCCTGTGAGCCATCGGCAAACGCGGCGCTGATACCCATGGAACAAAGTGCGACAAGTACCAGGGTCGAAACCTTCATTTCACAGTTCCTCCAGCTGATTTGTAGTTCGACAAGAACGTTGGATAGTCATCATACGGTTGCGGGGGATAGTGATTTTTTTTGCCTGGCCCCTCGGGGAGTGCCGCCCACCGTGTTGCGGCTTTCGGCATCGCGGCCGGAATGTCACCTGCCTTGATCTTGTCTATTACACCAAGTGTACGCAGCATGTCGACCGCGATAAGGTCTTGCGTATGCGGCGAGAAATCCGTGAGTCCCATCTTTCCGCCATACTCGCGCCAAGTGGCAATGGTGATTTGGTACAGGCCAGATGCCGTAGTGGATCCGCCGAACCCGGCGCCTGGATGGGTGGACTCGTCAGTGAACGTCCATTTTCCAGTTTGAAAACCCTTTGCCCAGCCATATCCATATTTCGCGTGGTAGTCACCACCTTCTGCTTTGGCAATGGCCGCCAGAAAGGCCTTCACATTCGTATCCTTCAGGTACTCTTCGTTTTCCGCCCGTCTTATCTGCTTTTTAGCGTCCAACGCCACAGTTTTTGGCGAGGTGTCTTTGACCGCCGTCACCTCTCTGGTGGCGACGGGAGACATTTTCCTGCCACTTTTACTTACCACTTCAGCCATGCCTTAATCCTCAAGAAACAGCTTGATAGTTTCAGGCAAGTGGGAACTCACTACGTGTGTGTAGCCCATCGGATCACTCACGCCATGTTCCATGGTGCCGTCAGCGCGTTGAATGGCGTATTCGAAATTGGCTAGCGGTTTGCCTGACTCCTGGTCAACCAATCTGAACTTGTCACTGAAATGCACTGGCATCGGCAGCAGACCACTGAAGGGCGCTGATACGACTGTGTCGCCAATAATGACCGTTCCGGATCCACCGATAATTACGTTGCCATGACCCCCGGTACTGTCGAGAGTCGCGGCATTCAGCCCATTGATGAAAACCGTACCGCTGACGGCGCCGGTGATTGGGCTACCGCAGGCGGATTTGTCGGTCATTCGAGCAGCAGCGAGACCATCGAAGTTCACATTGGGCGAGCCACTGACAATTGGGTTCGTGCCATGCCCCGGAAGCGGGCAACTGGTTGGGTCTGTCACGCGCGCAGCAGGTTTTCCACTCATGAAATGTTCCTTTTCAAAGTTTCAGTTTTCCGTGACTTGAATGGAGTCGATACAGCGGCGAGGGGGATCGGCCGCCAGTGTGTACGGATTCTTAAATGTGTGGCAGCAGGCACGTCCACGGAGGGGGCGCATCGAGTTTTACCGTCCATGTAAATGTGCTGCGCGCAGCATGCCCGAGGCGGGCTTTTCGCTCAATATTTTCTTACAAATTATCTGTTGACTGTTGGCGTGATCACCTCAGGACAACTAAGGCAGTACCATCGCCGATGGCCATTAGCTGCCATACAACCAACTTCCATCACCAGCTATCCTGCGCACCCGGCACATGACAGGAATCAGTCGTTCGGGTACGGCAATTTAGGCTTTGTCCTACAGCCAGCACGTTGGTGTTTCGATAGCCTCAGTCTGTCGAAGCTCAAGTAGGGATTACCGAGATGAACAAGGATGAGTCATGAGTGAATATGGAAATGTGCCAAGGCCTGCACTACCTAACCCACCACGAAAAAAGATTTACCGTGGCGTAGAACCGGTCGATCTGCACGCCAAGTACTGGGCGGAATATCCGGAGGCGCCAGCGGAAAAACCGGCGGCTGCAAAGGCGCCAGCGGAGCCAGGGTTTTATATCGTTCAACAAGTCATGCCGCGCTCTGCGTTAGAGTTGGCATTGTTCGATAAGCCGGATAGTGCAGCGCTTGAGAAGTTTGCGCGCCTCAATCCTCACGTCTCCGGTTATGCCAAACCCGGTCAACTCATCGTGTTGAGTGATCCGAATAATCCTCAGTGCACGCGTGAAGAAGCCTTGCTCATGGACGCGGCTCAAAAGTCGATGCGGCACTCAAGCCCATGACCGACGAAGAAGCCAGTTTCATGGTTCGCCATCGCAGCGAGATAGAATCCATGCTTTCGCAAGGATCAACATCAATAGGCGTTGGCGAGTCGATCTTCGCCAAGAGCCTGGATGACGTGAAAACCTCTTTGAAGGAAATCGAGACTCTGCACCAGCAAAGCTTTCAGCGTGACGGTCACTTGCGGAGCTCAGAATTTTTTGATGAGCGTGCACGTTTGTTTGCGAAGCTCGATAGACAGCTCAACGGGTTAACCAAAAAAGGCATCGGCTTCCCTGATCATCCAAGCCTGAAGTCAGCACTGGGTATCTCGAGCAAAAGCTTGGTGCACCACTGGAGCCTGGCTGGTGCTCCAGGGCAGATTCCCGGTTATGCCACTCACGCGGAGGGTGTCGCCAGAGCTGCGAAGGTTGTGAAGCATGGCGGCTGGGTGGGTACAGCAGTTGGGGGCGGTGCGTCTTATCTGAAGGTTCAGGAAGTTTGCGCGGCGGGGAATAAAGATGCCTGCGAAAAGATTAAATATACCGAGGGTGGTAACTTCGTCGGAGGAGTGGCTGGTGGTGCTGCTGCCGGTGCGTTCTTGAGCGGTTCCACAGCAGGAATCATCTGCGTTGGATTGGGCGTACCTACCGGCGGAATGGCAACGTTAGCGTGTGGCGTCATCGTTGTAGCAGCAGGTTCATACGCTGGCGGCGCTCTTGGAGGCGCTACAAGTGAATGGGCCGGTGAAAAGATTTATGAGGCAATTAAATGAGTCTGAACCTCGTTGATAAGGTACTCCTGTCCATCGCCGTCCTTGACATAGCGGGGCTCATTCTTTGGATAGGCGTCTGTTTGCACCTGGCCTATTCGAAGATGGATTTAATGTTGGATCACCTGAAAAATTGCTCAGCCATCATGACGCGCGCGCCGCTTCGGCATGGGGGGCCTTGGGGTAAGCTTCTGCTTGTGGGCGGTATCTCGGGAATTGTGACGTTCCCCAAGTTCTATTTGAAAAGAGGCGAGCTGAACTCCGAGGATTTGGCGCGTTTCCCAGCCTCCCTTAGACGTAAGCTGGCAGTGCTGCAATGGAGCGTGATTTGTCTGTTACTGGTCATGATCAGCTTCGGTATAGCTGTTAAATCAGGTTTCGTTTAGCGCATGGTGTATGTGCGTTTCCCATCCATACCAAATGAAGCTTCGATAATGGAGCTCTGGCGAACGGGTATGCGACACGATTAACGAGGATATCGGATGAATTCCGCTGAATTGGTAATCGGAGGGTTGTGCGGCGTCGTGATTATTTTGATGATCATTTGGATCTGGACTGCCCTCTACATTGCACGCCTCAAGATGGATCTGATTCTTGAACACCTCAAAGACAGCTCTGCCGGCACGAGGTTGGCTGCGCTGAAGCACGGAGGCGCTTGGGGCAGATTACTTTTGGTTGGAGGCGCCTCTGGTCTCGTTACGTTTGCAAATTTCTACATCAGACGCGGCACGCTCAGCACCGATGATGTAAAAAACTTTCCTTCCTCGCTCAAGCAGACACTTGTCTTGATGCAATGGAGCGCAGTAGGGCTGCTCTTTTTGATGGCTGTGCTGGTGGCTTTGGGTAAGTCGGGGATACTCAAAGCTTAATCCCGATAAACACCAACGTTTAAAAAGACATCTCCAAACACTCTCCCAGGCTACACCTCCTTGCGCCTTTGCCTACAGCTACGCCAGAATCCGCCGGCTTGTGCGCTTTGGGGGCGGGTTCTATTGTGGTCCGGTCGCTGACGAATCAGCGATCGGGTTTCGCAGCCCGGTTAATCAAGGCGCTCAGCGCTCCAGATCGTTACCATCAAAAATTTGGTAACGGTGCTTTATGGCGGCTGTGCGCGGGATACCTTCGGGTATGCCGGGTTCCTTGATTCCCGGTCTGCGAACCTGCGTACAGCTGCCACCTCCATTCGTTTCGCAGCGAAATGTGGCGGCTCCAATAATCAGGGAGCTTCACCATGATCAAACCCACACCCAACCCACCCGAATCCAACCCCACATCCCCCTACGAATCCACCAACTCCAAAAAACTCCACGAAGCCGCCGACCGTGCGCTCGACCATTACCTCTGTCAGCCCGGTTCCACGCCGCCGCCGCGTAAACACCGTGGGATGTACGCGGTAACTGCGGACAACAAAAACGAAGAACTGCTGATCGATGCCAGTGAAACGCTCGCTTCAGCCCAGACCCTCGCGTAGAACGTTGCCAGTCTGTTGCCGGCGTCGCAGCGGCGGGCGTTGTTAGGGATTTCGCAGTTGATCATGCTCGGGGAGCTGGCGGTGAATCGGGCTTTGGATAATTTGCAGTTGCCGGAGTGATGCGGAGCAGGGCGGGCAGCGGTGGCACCTGCGCTGTCTCCGTTGCCTGATAGGCCGCTATCGCCAGCAGGCTGGCTCCCACAGGGTTTTGTGTTGGTCGCGGATATTGTGTTCGGGGCTGGGACCTGTGGGAGTGGGACGGTTACTTTTCTGCGTCGAATTTACTGGGTTATTGAGGCGCTTCAGGCATTCGCGGGTCCAGCGCGTCACGGTCATGTCGTTGAATTGCTCGCCAATGGTATCGACGCCTAGGCACATGCCTTTCTTTGAGCTAATGCAGTAACCCGCGTGTCCATAAGCGATTAACCTTGAGCGGCGACGGACCGACGATCATTCGACAAACTCGAAAAGTCATCTCTAATCCAAGCGTCCTATCGAGGCGCTACAAACACTGCAACATCCAGCCATTCACCCCATTGCGAGGTCATCATGAACATTGATTTCACCGGACGTAAGGTTTTGGTTTCGGGCTCCACCAGCGGCATCGGTTTTGCGACGGCCAAGGGTTTTTTGCAAGCGGGTGCGCAGGTGGTGATCAACGGTCGCAGCCAGGAAAGCGTCGACAGCGCTTTGCAACGGCTGGGCGCGCTGGCCGGCAAGGCCATTGGTTTTGCCGGTGATCTGGGCAGCGAGGCTGGCGTGGACAAACTGGTCGCGGAGCACAGCGCTTTCGACGTCGTCATCAACAATCTGGGTGTGTTCAATCCGCAGGATTTCTTCGAGATACCGGACAGCGAGTGGCAACGCTTTTTCGACGTCAACGTCATGTCCGGCGTGCGCCTGTCACGCGCCTATGCGCAGGGCATGGTGGAGCGCAAGTGGGGGCGGATCGTGTTTATTTCGTCGGAGTCGGCGGTGAATATTCCGGCTGACATGATCCATTACGGCTTCAGCAAAACCGCGCAACTCGCCGTGTCGCGCGGCCTCGCCAAGCGTCTGGCGGGTACCGGGGTGACCGTCAATGCCGTGCTGCCCGGGCCGACCCTGTCCGAAGGCGTGGCGCAAATGCTCAGCTCCACCGTCGAAAGCAGCGGCGAGAGCCTGGAGAAGGTCGCCGCCGATTTCGTCAACGCCCACCGCAGCTCCTCGATCATCCAGCGTGCCGCCAGCGTTGAGGAGGTCGCGAACATGATCATCTACGTCAGCTCCGAACAGGCGTCCGCCACCACGGGCGCAGCCCTGCGCGTCGACGGCGGGGTGATCGACAGCATCGTCTGAGATTTATTCTGCTGACGGCGCGTCAATCGGCACGACGAGCGCCGTCAGCACCCGGGGATGTGCTCGCTAGAAAAATAGCGATATCCCGATTAGATCGTAGACACACCACGCGGCAAGTTGATGGCGCTGTCGCCGCAAGTTGCTGCATCTTTTCTCGTGCGCTTTTTCTCGTCTGCCACATGAATCTGAAAAACTCCGGCAGGTTCGCCAGCAGCTCCGGACAGTTCTCCGGCAAGTCGGGTCGAGACTGACCGCGTTGGAGCAGCGTTCTGCGCAGTACACGCAAGAATCGAAGCGTCGCCGAACGATCAATCCATATCAAAAGATCTGCGCGGGCTATCCGATTGTCCCAAGTGGCTGAATGGCCACCTTCGAATATCCAGCAACCTCGGGCCTCTACATCGAGACAAAGCCGCGTTTTTTCGTCCCGGCTGCGTTCGATCCACCCGGGCTGCCAGTGGATAGTGTCGATATGAATGACCGGCAAGCCCGTGCGCTGACCCAGTTCACGCGCCAATGTGCTTTTGCCTGATCCAGGTTGGCCAACAATCATCACCCGTCGCATCGAAGCTCCTTCTCGTCATGCAAGCTGAATTTTGGGGGGTGGCGATTTTACGTAAATGCCTATCTTGGTCAACAACAGGAGTCAGCACGACAAGCAGCTTTCGCATGGTTATTAAAGGTTGAGGCGTACCGAACGTGCGTTTTTGTTCGAAAACCATCAGGGTAAAACGCTTGGTCAACTGGCGGTTAATCGGGCGTTGGCTAATTTGCAGGTGCCGGAGTGATGTGAGTGCCGGGGTATCCGAGGCCCTCACCCCAGCACTCTCCCGGAGGGAGAGGGGGCCGACCGAGGTGTCTTTCGTTATACATCGACCTGCAAGACCTTAGCGATTACAGCTTTGGTGAGCTTCAGCGAGTCTGGATTCAGCGGGACACGTTCAGGTCGGCGCAACTCTCGAATATCCCCGGATCAGTTCCCTTTCCCGCAAATGAGGGGGCCGAACGAGGTGTCTTTCGTGGTGCATCGACCTGCAAGACCTTAGCGATTACGACTTTAGTGAGCTTCAGCGAGTCTGGATTCAGCGGGACACGTTCAGGTCGGCGCAACTCTCGAATACCCCGGATCAGTTCCCTTTCCCGCAAAAGAGGGGGCCGACCGAGGTCTTTCGTGGTGCATCGACCTGCAAGACCTTAGCGATTACGGCTTTGGTGAGCTTCAGCGAGTCTGGATTCAGCGGGACACGTTCAGGTCGGCGCAACTCTCGAATATACCCGGATCAGTTCCCTTTCCCGCAAAAGTGGGGGCCGATCGAGGTGTCTTTCGTTATACATCGACCTGCAAGACCTTAGCGATTACGGCTTTGGTGAGCTTCAGCGAGTCTGGATTCAGTGAGACACGTTCAGGTTGGCGCAACTCTCGAATACCCCCGGATCAGTTCCCTTTCCCGCAAAAGTGGGGGCCGATCGAGGTGTCTTTCGTTATACATCGACCTGCAAGACCTTAGCGATTACGGCTTTGGTGAGCTTCAGCGAGTCTGGATTCAGTGAGACACGTTCAGGTTGGCGCAACTCTCGAATACCCCCGGATCAGTTCCCTTTCCCGCAAAAGTGGGGGCCGAACGAGGTGTCTTTCGTGGTGCATCGACCTGCAAGACCTCAGCGATTACGGCTTTAGTGAGCTTCAGCGAGTCTGGATTCAGTGAGACACGTTCAGGTCGGCGCAACTCTCGAATACCCCCGGATCAGTTCCCTCTCCTGGGGGAGAGGGCTAGGGTGAGGGGGGCCGTCCGTCCGCGTTCGGCCCAAAGTGAACACTAAGCACCGGGTATTTGCCTAAGGCCCCATCCCGTGAGTAGAATGCGATTCATTATCAATCATGTATTCGCCGGGATTCCGATGCGCAGCGACGAAACACTAGGCACTGCTGATCTAGGGCTGCTCTATCGCACCCACCATTCGTGGTTACAGGGCTGGCTGATCCGGCGCACTGGATGTCGCGATAACGCTGCCGATCTGGCGCAGGACACGTTCGTCCGTCTGCTCAAATCCCGTCAGTCCAGCCCCTTGCGCGAACCGCGCGCCTATCTGAGCAGTATCGCCCGTGGGCTGATGATTGATCAGTATCGTCGTCGCGAACTCGAGCGTGCCTACCTCGAAAGCGTGATGTTGCTGCCGCCACACGAGGTGCCCTCGGAAGAGAGCCGGCTGGTGATTCTGGATGCGCTCGAGCGCATAGACCGCATGCTCGGTACGCTTAAACCACGGGTTCGTCAGGCGTTTCTGTTTGCCCGACTCGACGGTCTGACTTGCGCGCAAATAGCCGAAAAGCTCGGTGTCTCCCGCGCGACGGTGGAGCGCGACCTGGCCACGGCCCTGCAACACTGCTATCGCTTGCGTTATGTCGAGGCGTGAGCCGCGGGCGCTCGATCCGGCCATTGTCGAGCAGGCGATCCAATGGCTGGTGCGCGTTCGCTTCAATCAAGCCGATGAACAGACACAGCGCAGTTTTGAGCACTGGCTGCAGCAGCGCCCGGAGCATGGGTTGGCGTGGCAGCGTGTGGAAACCCTTGGCGATGACTTCGAAGGCGTGCCATCTCAACTCGCCCGACAAACCCTTGATGGCACCCGCCAGGGAATGCGCCGGCGCGAAAGCCTGAAGCTCCTGGGCGTGTTGGCGACTGTTGGCACGGCAGCCTGGCTCGGCCGGGACTATACGCCGGTACCCGCCATGCTTGCGCAGCAACGCAGCAGCACCGGCGAGCGACGCCGCTTCCAGCTCGATGATGGCAGCCTTGTCCAGCTCAACAGCGATAGCGCCGTCGACAGTGAGTTCGACGCCCAGCGACGCCTGATCATTCTGCGACGCGGTGAAATCATCGTGAATGTCGGCGCGGACCCACACTCGCATCAGGTGCGGCCGTTCTGGGTGCAATCACGCGACGGCCTCATGCAGGCCCACAGTTCGCGCTTTCTGGTGCGCGAGCGTGACGATGGCACGCTGGTCGCGGCTCAGGAAGGATCGGTCACGCTGTTCCCCGGCGCCCGTCAAACGCCTGCAAGCCGCAACGTGCAGGCAGGCGATCAGTTGCTGTTCACATCCAGTGGCGTGCGAACGTTAAGCGACACGGGCCTCGATCCCTGGAGCTGGGGGGACGGGGTGATCAGTGCGCGCAACATGCGCCTCGGTGATTTCATCGCGGAGTTGTCGCGTTATCGCCCCGGGGTGTTGCGCTGCGCCGACGAGGTCGCGGACCGTCGTGTGTCCGGCACCTTCCAGCTCGCCGACAACGATCAGGTCCTGGCGTTGATCGCGCAATCACTGCATTTACACGTCGATTATCGAACCCGGTATTGGGTGACCGTGACCGCTGCCAGCTGAATTCAGCAGAATTTGGTACTGCGTGAAAAATAATGAGGTGGTTTCTCATTCTCGTTCGACCTCTTTGGAAGGCCGGAATACAGGCCAGTCTGTCGATGTCCCTTCTTGGAGCGAGAAAATGAGTTCGTCCCCGGTTTCACAGCGCCATCCATTGAATCGCGCCTTGCACGCTGCGATTTTGGGTTTGATCGTCAGCAGCTACGCATTGCCGTCGCTGGCGCAAACGTCGAGCGCTGACCCGAGCAATCAAGTCAAACCGTGGAACATCGCTGCGGGGCCACTGGCGCCGGCGCTTGACCGTTTCGCGCGCGAGGCGGGCGTCAGTCTTTCATTCGACGCGTCGAGTGTCGCGAACCGCACCACGGCTGGCGTGAATGGCACGCTCGATACATCGGCAGCGCTGTCATCGTTGCTGCAAGGCAGCGAATTGCAAATTGAACAGCAGGGCCCGAATGCCTACCTGCTGGTGCCTCAGGCAAAGCCGGCCGGCCCGCTGGAGCTCGACGCAACGGACGTCGAGGACTACCGCCTTGCGCCCCTCATCATCAATGCCAAGGTCAGGGTCAGCGCCGACGACGATACCAACTCGGTGGTCGCCAAGGAACTCTGGGTGGGCGGCAAAGTGGCGACCAGTATCCTGAATACACCGGCCTCGGTGTCGGTGGTGACCAACAAGGAAATGCAGCAACGCAGCGTCAGCACCACGGAAGAGGCGCTGCAATACACGCCGGGCGTGGTCAGTGACTTCTACGGCACGGATGACCGCAACGATTACTTTCAGATCCGCGGCTTCCAGGCCACCACCTACCGTGACGGCTTGACCCTGAGTTCGATGCGCGGTGTGCGCGAAGACCCATTCGCCTATGAGCGCATCGAGATTCTGCGTGGCGCCAACTCCACGCTGTTTGGCCCTGCGGATCCCGGCGGTTCGGTGAACTTCGTGACCAAACAGCCACGCTTCGAGAAGTTTGGTCAGGGCTATGTGACCTACGGCTCGTTCGACCATGTCGAGACCGGCATCGATGTGGGGGATGCGCTGAACGACGAGAAAACCCTGGCTGGGCGCTTCACTGCCAAAGGCCAGAACAGCGACCGTGAGTACGATCACTCACAGGACGACAACCAGTTGTTTATGGGTGGCCTGACCTGGGCTCCGTCGGATTACACGTCGGCGACGGTGATTCTGGATTACCTGAAAACCGAAAGTTCGCCCAACAGCGGCGGCTATCCGCTGGATAAAGAATACGACCGCGATAAGTTTTACGGTGAGCCGAGCTACAACTTTCACGATGTCGAGCGCACCAGCCTGAGCGGTAACGTCACCCATGACTTCGACAACGGCTTCGTACTGCGCAGCAATCTGCGTTACAGCAAGTTGACCGATGATTTTGGCTACGTTTACTTAAGCGACAGCGCCGCACGTGTCGGTACGACCGTCGACCGCTATCTGTTTGGCACAGACACCGAGGCCGACCAGTTCAACGGCAATCTGATGCTGCAATACGATGCTCGCTTCGAGAACATCGACAGCAGCAGTCTGGTGGGTGTGGAGTATCTGGATTCGACTACCAAGGAAAGCTCGGTCTACGCCCTGACGGCTCCGATTGATATTGCCAATCCGGTGTTTACCGGTGTTTCACGCTCAATCGCGCCGTATGCCGTGAACAAGCGAGACGCGACCACCAAGGCGGTGTTCCTCCAGCAGAACCTGTCGTTCTACGAGCGTTTCATCGTCACCGGGGGTGTGCGCAACGATTCGATGGACCTGACCAGCAAAGGCTTGCAATCGAATGAAAAAGACACTTTCTCCGAAACCTCTTACCGCGGTGCGTTGACTTACATCGTCAACGACGAAGTGTCCGCTTATGTGAGCATGGTCGAATCCGTCTCGCCGCCGCAAGTTGGCGTCACACCGCAGACGGGCCGGCAGTACGAAGTGGGCGTGAAATATGCGCCGATGGGGATGGACGCACTGTTTTCCGCCGCCGTTTATGACCTGACCCAGGAAAACGTCACTATCGCCGTGGTGCTGCCGAGCGGCATCATCGAGCAACAAACGGTGGGTGAGTCGCGGGCCCGTGGTCTCGACCTGGAGGCCAAGGCGCAGGTGACGCAGAACCTCAGCCTGATCGGTGGTTATTCCTATATGGAGTCCGAGGTACTGCGCGGTTCGTTGTACGACGGCAGCTCCCTGAAGGGCAACGAGTTCGCCACGGCACCCAAGCACTCCGCTTCGCTCTGGAGTTATTACGACCTGCCCGGCACGGATGTAAGCGTTGGTTTGGGTGCGCGCTACGTCGGCGCTTATTACTTCGATGCAGCCAACTCCGGCAAAAGCGATGGCACCACGCTGTTCGATGCCGCCTTCAACTACAAGATCGCCAAGGGTACCGATCTTGCGGTGAACGTCAGCAACTTGCTGGATGAGCAGCACGTGGTCGGTTCCGGCACCGCGAACTTCTACAACCCGGGTCGCGAGATTACCGCCAAAGTGAGTTACAACTGGTAAGCGGGCGTTTGAGCCTTCTGCTTTGCCAGGACGCGGTGCCCGCTTTATCGCGGGTACCGCCAACCTGGTTACCAATCGGCAAGCGGTGAACGTAGCTTTACGATCTCGCTACCCCAGGCACATCCATATTGATCTGTCGCCAGAAGGCTTCAGAAAAACTGTAAACCGAGAAAGCCATCAGCCCCAACGCCATCACGATCAAAATCAACCAACCCGCTGGAAGATTTTGCAGCGCATCCAAAGCCTCTTTCATACCCGGTGGATCCATCGCTTGATAAGTGGAACCGCTGACAGCCAGCAGCACCGCAATCTCGATAAAAACCACTCCCCGGGCGATCAGGCCGAATCTGGAGACGGGGCGGACATACCGCATGACATCCTCGTAAGCCTCAAAGTATTTTTCGAACGTCGCCTTCCAGCCCTTGATGATGTGAGCAATCCCGACCCCCAGTGGAACGAGTGCAATCAGGTACACCAAAAGATTCGAGTGATCCCAGGACAACAAATGAGCCAGCCAGTCTTTGGTCTGCCCACCGGAATCGCCCGAGCTTTTGATGCCGCTGATGAGCAAACCCAACGCGAAGATCGCTAAAGCGCCATTGACCATACCGCCCGCCAACAGACCTGCGCGAATGATCAGGCCTTTGAGGTCCTTGCCATGATGATCGACATCACGCGTCGCTTGCAGGACGCGCCAAGCCGCAAAGGCGAGCAAGCCTGCTACCACAAGCCCAACCAGGAAATAGCCGAACGGCTGGCTGAGCAGTGCTTCCAGGCTTTTGTGACTGTCCTTGGGTTTTGTCGAATCCTGTGCTGCCAGCAGGGCGAAGATACCGATGATCAAATACAGCACGCCACGAGCGGCGTAACCGCCCCGAGCGAGTATTACCAGGCTATGTTGCGCGGACATTCGATGTATTCCAGAGAAGGTATACAAGAGCAGACCCCTCGTGCTGGCCGGGGTTCTACTTGGTGTTTATCAAACTGATTGGCGTTGGTGCGAGTGGCGTGCAAGCCCTCACCCCAGCCCTCTCACGGAGGGAGAGGGAGCCGACCGAGGTGTCTTTAGGGGAACATCGACCTGCAAGACCATAGTGATTATGGGTTTTGTGAGCTCAGCGACTCTGGGTTCAATGAACCACGTTCAGGTCGGCGCAACCCTCTAATCCTCT
Organism: Pseudomonas sp. R1-1; assembly: GCF_051132135.1. NCBI lineage: Bacteria > Pseudomonadati > Pseudomonadota > Gammaproteobacteria > Pseudomonadales > Pseudomonadaceae > Pseudomonas > Pseudomonas sp. R1-1. Next base: position 3,590,456 of record NZ_CP071663.1, on the reverse strand, counting down.
CCAATCGGTTCCCTCTCCTGGGGGAGAGGGCTAGGGTGAGGGGCTGTCCATCTGCGGCAACAATGTCTTCAGCCTCGCCCCATGACGCTTCAGTTCACCGGCTTCAAACTCACGAATCACGACCCGACCTCAAATAGGTTTCCGCCCACTCACGGTAATTGTCCGAAAGTGTGTATCTGGCAAGCAGCTCAGAAAGCGAAAGCTCGCGTCCGTCCGCGCCGCTTTGTTCACGCAACGCCGCGTACGTCGCTTCGATGGCGGCCAGATACGGCGCATGCCCATTGACCACAATCCGCACATTGGCAGCACTCAGTTTCTCCACATCGCTCAGCGCCGGATTTGCATAGTTGATCAACATGAGCGGCACACTCAGATGTGTAGTGAGTGCTTCCAGATGTTCGAAGTTTTTGACCCCGACGAGACAAATCGCGTCGGCCCCAGCCTTTTCATACGCCGTGGTGCGTGCAATGGAATCTTCCAGCATGGTCACGGCCACATTGCTTCGCGCGATGATGCTGAGGGCATCATCTGATCGGGCAAACCGCGCGGCGTAAATCTTGCTCGCGGCTTCTTCGCGCTCGATAAGCACAGGCGATTGCTCCTCGTACCTGGCCGGCAGGTGGGTGTCTTCCAGCGTCAGGGCAGCGACGCCGGCTTTCTGCAACTCGGTCACGGTGCGCATGACATTCAGCGCGTTCCCAAATCCATGGTCAGCATCCGCGATGATCGGGATCTGGCTGGCCCGGCCGACTCTGGAAACCTGCTCGACATACTCATCCAGCGTGAGCAGTGCAATGTCCGGTGCCCCGAGTACCTGAAGCGAGGCAACCGAACCTCCTTGAATGGCAACCTCAAAGCCAAGGTCGCCAGCCATAAGAACCGAGATAGGGTCAAACACTGATGCAGCAAACTTGCAGACGTTTCCTTGGAGTAAATCACCAAACGCCTTGCGCAGTTCATGATGTGATCGCTCAATCATTGTCGGCTCCATCAAATTCCCACCAGTAATATGCAGGTCTCATTCGAGTTGAACGAGACCTGGAAGGCGCTACCGGTCATAACCGTTGAAGGCGAGATGACCGGATCCCTTTGCAGATTATTTCTGCGCCAGCAACGCCTTCCTGGTCGCTTTCTCGTGTTTCATGGCGGCGATTTCACGCTCGCACGCCTCGACATCAAACGAGTTGTCCCACTTGGCAATAGCGATGGTGCCGATGCCGTTGCCAATCAGGTTGGTCACGGCCCGCGCTTCGTTGAGGAATCGATCAATGCCCAGCAGCAACACCAGCCCCACCAGAGGAATGGAGTGAATGGTGGTGAGCGTTGCGGCCAGCGTTACAAAGCCTGCGCCCGCCACCCCGGCCGAGCCCTTTGAGGTCAGCAGGAACACGCCCAGCAAGATCATTTGATCCATGAAGGTCAGTGGCGTATTGGTCGCCTGGGCAATGAAGATGGCGGCCATGGTCAGATAGATGCAGGTGCCGTCTGCGTTGAAGGTGTAGCCCGTCGGCAGCACCATGCCGACTACGGATTTTTTGCAGCCGAGCTTTTCCAGTTTCACCATCATGCGTGGCAACACCGCTTCGGTTGAGCAGGTGCCAAGCGTGATGAGGATTTCATCCTTGAAGTAGCGCAGAAACTGCATCAGCGGCATGCCCGACCATCGGGCCACCGTACCCAGTACCACGACGATGAAAATCAAGGTGGTGATGTAGAGGGCGACCAACAACTGCCCGAGCGATAGCAGCGTGCCAATTCCGTATTTGCCAATCGTGAACGCCATGCCGGCACCGGCACCCAATGGGGCCAGACGCATGACCATCGCCACGATCCTGAACAGACCCTGCAGAAACAGATCGATGGTATTGATCAATGGCTTGCTGGTCTCGCCCATTTGAACCAGCGCCACACCCATCAATACCGAAAGCAGAATGACCTGCAGCATGACGCCATTGGAGAACGCGCCGAGAAAGGTGTGAGGGATGATGTTGAGAAAGAACTCAACGGTGCCGCCTTGCTCAGTGGCGGCCTGGCTGTACTTGCTGATCGCATTTGCATCGAGCGCGCTGACGTTGATGTTCATGCCGACGCCAGGCTTGACGATGTTGACCACGATCAGGCCGACGACGAGGGCGATGGTTGAAAGAATCTCGAAGTAGATCAGCGCTTTCACACCAATCCGCCCGACCTCTTTGATACTGCCCATCTTCGCGATACCGACCACGACCGTACCGAAAATGATGGGTGCCAAGAGCATCTTGATCAGCTTGATGAAGCCATCGGCAAAGGGTTGGAGCTTGGCGCCGATATCGGGTACGAAGTAACCGATCGCGGCACCAATCACGATGCCGATCAGCACCTGCACATACAGCTGGCTGTACCAGCGGGACTTGGACATTTCCACGGAAGCACCTCATTTTATTGTTGTGATGGGCATGTGGTTTGGCGCCTGCGAAAGACGCCGGAGTCTGCGGCTCCTTTTAAAAGAAACCGCAGATCGATCTGGATTAGCCTTCACCTAGTTCGCGCATGACGGCGTACAAGGCAGACTTGGCTTCGAAGCCGACACCTGGAATATCCGGCAGGCCGACATAACCGTTTTCCACCTTGATGCCGTCGGCGAAGCCGCCGAAAGGCTGGAACACGTCGGGGTACGATTCGTTGCCGCCCAGGTGCAGGCCGGCGGCGATGTTCAGCGACATCTGGTGGCCACCGTGCGGAACTACGCGGCGCGACGACCAGCCCATTTCGTCCATCACTTTCAGGGTGCGCATGTACTCCACGAGCCCGTAGGACAGCGCGCAGTCGAACTGAAGGAAGTCGCGATCCGGGCGCATGCCGCCGTGACGCAGCAAGTTGCGAGCGTCCTGGTGGGAAAACAGGTTTTCCCCGGTCGCCATGGGCAGTTCATAGTGATTGGCAAGCTCGGCCTGCAGTGCGTAGTCGAGCGGGTCGCCGATCTCCTCGTACCAGAACAGGTTGTATTTCTTGATGGCTTCGGCGTAAGCAATACCGGTCTGCAGATCGAAACGACCGTTGGCATCGACTGCCAGTCGACGACCGTCGCCAACCACTTCGAGTACCGCTTCGATGCGACGGATATCTTCGTCCAGTGGCACCGCACCGATCTTCATTTTGACAACGTCGTAGCCGCGATCCAGGTAGCTCTGCATTTCTGCTTTGAGTTTGCTCTGGTCTTTGCCTGGGTAGTAGTAACCGCCTGCTGCATAGACCCAGACCTTGTCATCGGCCACGCCGTTGCGGTAACGATCGGCCAGCAGACGATAGAGCGGTTTGCCTTCGATCTTGGCGACGGCATCCCATACCGCCATGTCGATGGTGCCCACCGCCACCGAGCGCTCGCCGTGACCGCCAGGCTTTTCGTTGGTCATCAGGGCTTTCCAGATGGCAAACGGATCGAGGTTATTGTTCTCATGGTCGACGAGTGTGTCGGGATCCGCTTCGGTGATGCGCGCCAGGAAGCGATCACGCATCAGAGCGCCTTGACCATAACGACCGTTGGAGTTGAAACCGTAGCCGATGACCGGTTTTCCATCGCGAATCACATCCGTGATAACCGCGACGACCGAGCAGGTCATTTTCGAGAAATCGATGTACGCGTTGGCAATCGGGGAGGCAATGGAAACGGTTTTTTCACGGATGTCGACGATACGCATGACGGGTTCCTCTTGTTGTTTGTGGCCCCACGTTATGCTTTGCGATGACACCCGCCCAATGCTATTAATGCCGCGCCCTATGCACAGGAGGCATTGCCCTTGGAACTCGTTTGGCTAGAGGATTTTTCAGCGCTTGCGGAATACGGCAGCTTTGTTCGTGCCGCTGAAGCGCGCCACGTGACGCAGCCTGCTTTTAGCCGCAGAGTCCGTTCGCTGGAGAATTGGATGGGCGTCGAACTTTTCGTGCGCACCCCGCAGGGCGCGACCTTGACCGAGGCCGGAAGACAGATTTTGCCTAGCGCCCAAGAGGCGGCCAGGCGTTTGTACCGGATGCGCTCCGAGGCGCAGGAAGTGGCCGGGATGGCCGCAAAAACACTGCAATTTGCAGCCACTCATTCTCTGTCATTCACCTTCTTCCCGCGATGGTTGAGAAGCGCCGAAAACGGCGCACCGATCGAGGCGGTACGTCTGCATTCAGACAGCATGGCGGTGTGCGAGCAGATGCTGATCCAGGGCCAGGTTCAATTTCTCCTGTGTCATCGCCACCCCGATGTACCGCCGTTGCTAGCCCCTGATCAGTTCATTGGAAAGAAGATCGGCGAGGATGTGCTGGTACCACTGGCGAGTCCTTCTGCCCATTTCGGTACTTCTCCTGAAACACTGCCTTATCTGGCCTACACCCACGAATCGGGCCTCGGCCGAATCGTTGCTCATCGACTCCATGGCAAAGAAGATTATCTTCACCTCAAGCCTCTTTTCAGCAGCCATCTGGCTGCGGTTCTGATGTCGATGGCGTTGGAGAGCAAGGGGGTCGCCTGGTTACCCAAGAGTCTGACCGAACAGGAAATGATTGACGGACGTCTGGTCCGGGCGCTGGACGAAAGCTGGGATATCCCTCTGGAAATTCACCTCACGCGTCCGACGGCACCCATCAGCCCGTCAGCAGAGGAATTCTGGGCTCGCGTGGGCGGTTAGCGGGATGGCGCCTGAAGTCAGGCGCCGCACCGTTTCATATCCGCTGTGGAACGACCTAAGGTATCAAGCGCATCTCGCGCAGTTTGTCGAACACATCGAAAAATGCCTGATCGCTCGCCTGGTAGGCCGTGAACCCCATTGCACGACTTTTCGACATGTCCGTGACCACTTCGATGGGGCGACCAAGGTCTGCATCGGTATGCCATGGCGATATCAGGCGACCAATGTCAGATTCCTTCAAACCGTGTTCGGCAACTATTTGCGTCCACACGGTTTGGTCGTTGGCCATCTGCTTCTCAAGCGGTGAGAGGGACGCGGGATAGTCGGCGGCAGGCACCTCGAAGTATTCGGCAATCCGCCCCCACATCCATTTCCAGCGAAACACATCGCCATTGGTGACATTGAATGCCTGGTTGGCCGCCGCCGGCGTGGTGGCCGCCCATAGTTGCTGTTTCGCCAACTGCCGCGCGTCCGTCATGTCGGTGAGGCTGTCCCATTGCACCCGTGATCCGGGAAACACAAAAGGGCGATTAGTGTGTTTGCAAATCGAGGCATAGACGGCGAGGGTGGTTGCCATGTTCATCGCGTTGCCAACGGCTACCCCGGTGACGGTATGTGGGCGGTGAACGCTCCAGGTAAAACCGTCCTGTTCGGCGGCGGCGAAGAGTTCGTCTTCCTGGGCGTAATAGAAATTCTCGACATCCAGACGACCCTGCTCTTCGCGAAACGGTGTTTGCGGCAGGCTGCCTTTTCCATACGCTTCGAACGGGCCGAGGTAGTGTTTCAGGCCGGTCACCAGCGCTACGTGCTCAACGCTCTTGGCTGGGCGAACGGCGCTGAGGACGTTGCGTACCATGGCGGCATTGACGCGAATGTTCTCGGCTTCCGTGGCTTGCCGTGACCATGTGGTGATGAACACATGGGTGGGTTTCAACCCCGCAAGTGCACGTTCCAGCGAAGCCGGATCCTGGAGGTCAGCCGCGACCGGGATCACGCCTTGCGCTTGCGAGGGGTGCCGCGACAGCGCGGCGACCTGCCACTGGTTGTCGATGAGTAACTGCGTGATGGCGCTGCCGACGATGCCGCTGGCGCCCACGACCAAAGCTGTCTGAGTCATAGGTTTCTCCTGTATTCAGGTTTGGGAGTTCGCCTGAACGGCAGAGGTTCAACCTGAAAATCCGTTAGAGTGTTCACTACTCCCCGTTGAAGCCCGTGAAAATGAATCGTCCGCTGTTCGTCGCGCTGGATGGCCCCAAAGGCGTCGGCAAAACCTCGCTGTTGGAAGCCATCACCGAAGCCCTGAGGGCCGACAACCAGAAAGTCATCCGGCTTTGCGAGAAGAAAAGCGACCCGTTCCGGGGCGAGACAATGCAATTGGTAAACCGACTCGCCCGCCAGCCTGACCGGGCTCTGGAACTGCAAGTTTGCCAGCGTCTGGCTGATAGCCGCCGCTGGATTTCCCGGCACGTGCTGACCCGACAACCCACCGACAGCATTATCCTGATCGATCGCTGGTACCCGTCCGAGGCCGCATTTCGCCGGACAGTCCCGTTCGCAGAAATCCTGCAGTTGAACCTTGATCGTGACGTCCAGGTGCCAGACCTGCATGTCGGCGTGGTCACAGCGGCAGAGATTTCCTGGGCGAGGGCGGCTGCACGACGGCGCGGCTTGAGCAGTACTGTGCTTCGTGGTCTGGAGGAGCATGTCGCTTGTACTCAGGCGTTTGAGCAAGCGGTTGCTGAACAGGGTTGGTTTTTATGCCGGAACGAGGGAACGATCGAGGAGGCGACGAGGCGGGTGGTTGGGGAGATTAATCGGGTGATGAGCGGTCTCCCTGTTCTCAGTTTCAGTCCGCTCGGCTGAGCGGGGCGGACGTGTAGGTCGCTTTCAGCTCGCAATAGCCTCCAGAACCGTAGTTACACCAGTTTTTCAATAGAAAACGAGGTGGCTTGAATCGTGATATCTCCAAAATCACCTTCAAGCAATAAACCATTATCAACGACGTTTATCCCTTCAAGTTCTCCGAGCTCGCTGCAGCTTTGAACGTAAAGAGCGCCAAGTTTGATAGCTAGCTCCGTGCCGTCCGCGTTCCATGCCATCAGTTTGTTTTTGGTCCCGTCATCCAGTCTCACAACCATCTCGAAAAAGCGATGAGCTTGGTCGACTGTGATCGATAAGACAGTGCTTTCTTCAAGTGCCCGAATATCCATTATGAAGCTTCATTCGATTAAATCCGCATCCTACTACAGGCCGGTTTCAGCGAATGCATGCGTCGCAAGGGAATGTCTGCTTCTGGCCGAAAGCCGCCGTTCGTTTGCGGCAGCTATCGGCCAATAGCGGTCGTTCTGGAATGGGTCGAAAGCAGTCATCCGTTGTCAGCTGTCGAACCGAGATTCGCCTGCGTCATCAAGACCTAACTTGGTTTTTTCTCAGCAATAGTTTTGAAAATTAACTCTAAAGGGCTCGAAAATGGAATTTCTTCTATAGACCCGGATTTCGTAGACCTAAACAAGCTTTCCAATACCAACTTTCGATCATCCTCAGACTTTAATTTACCTTCATTCAGCAACGCCAAATATGTCTTTGTAAAAGTAATCCTTTCTTCAGCCTCCAGCGCCAGGTAAGAGTGGGTATTAAACTGGCGAAGAGTAATTTTTATAAGAATCCCTAACAACGTTATCAAGAGTGCGGCTCCAGCTATATCCGCCACTGCAATGGTAAGCTCAGAGCGAACAGGGCCTGATAAGGCGATTTTCGACAATGAGGAAACGGGGTCCGTTGAGGACTCCGTAGTAATAGGCGCGAGCTTGGTTGTAATGAGTTCAACATCAGTTGGTGGCGTTGAGGATGATGCTTCTAATTGCACTGAAGGTGGACTTACAGGGATTGCCTGTTCCATGCGCATCTGGTGGACTAGACTAGAAAGCCCCACAGCACCACCAGTCCCGAAGTAACCTAGCACTGAACTAAACATTACAGCCATGCTTAGCAAGATAGCAAAAAACCAAACAACCTTAAATATCGAATGATTACGCCTACGTACACTCCAGTACTGAACAGAAGCATCTAAGTCTACTTGGTCATGATAAGCCGCTTTCGCAGATGCCAAAGTATGCATCGCTTCGCTAACGGCTGCTCGTGAAGAGTCACGAACCTTTAGCATGTAAGCACCATATCTCCTGCGGCGCCGCAAGTAAGCAGCAGTCAGCGAATTGGCAAGTTCGTCCATTTCGGATTTTGCCGATGATGTTAAGTCAATTATGTCTGTAACATATTCATTGACCGCATCGGTCGCTAACTCTGCATGGGAGATAAAACGATCTAATGTTTCCTTCATCACGGATGAACGAGCTTCAGAGCCTATGGAAGAAAAACCTTGAAGAGAAATAGCAATTTGTATTGCAATCGACTTTTCGAACGAGAGCCGATCACTCTGTATCAGACTGCTTATTTGTCCATCACGATGAACAGCACTTCTTGTATGCCTATTCAAATACACAAGAGCCAGAGCAGCAGTTATCTCATCATACTCCTCCTTAGCCCTTCTGATAAGGAAACCTTCGTCACTATCGTAGAGAATGAATGGCATTTTTTCATTCTCCAATCTAAACTCTGGCAATACTTTCTTACTAGTGTACTGCTTAATCTCCTGAATTGGCCTCGAGAAGTAAGTTTCAAATATTGCCTGACCTGCATCTTTGTACGCATCGGGTAATTTAGTCAACCATTCCCAATGCGCAATCTCCGGCTCCAAGAATGACCGCATTTTTTCATAGCTTTCGAATTTTACTTTTTCGCCGTTCAGACGAAGAATCACTTCAGGTGTTTCTGGCATGGAGTCTTCCTTGGAAAGCGGAAACTTGATGAATCATCAACGTTACTAATCATAAATCACCTAAAGCCCGCGGCACAGTGGAGCTTTGGATAATATTACTTGATATTAAAGAGCCGGCGCGAGCTTTAACATCAACCTGAGCTAGGCAAAATCCACCCCGCTCCATGGACACATTGAAGACAGCTTTTGGCGCTCATCATCTTTTGATGAAAGGACGATTAAGGCTGACAGATGCCACACCATTGACTGCTTTTGACCCTAACGACCGCTATCGGCCATTAGTGGACATTGGCCGTTCATCCGTGCCGCCTGAAGTAGATGAGATATAAGTGGTCGAATGAACTCAGTCCACCATAGACCTAAAAAGTCTGCGAAAACTCATGAGTGAATATGGCAAGTTAAATGTTCATATTGGATTATGGAGGCTTCCGATGGATCGAGTGGCGAAGAGCAGAAATCGACAAAAAGCCACCCTTACGCGGTGGCATAGTAAATTTCACTTACGCTTCCTATTTACTTCTATCATCCCCTTATTTATGTCGTAACTGCTTACAGTATTCTCCTGCTTAAGACGTTCCAATAGCTCACGATCAGCATCAGTATCTGGGATCCGCAATCTACTCCTGCCCACCTCAGTGAGCTTAGGGTATTCATCATCAAGTGTTTGCAGAATCGTAAACAACTGGTCACGACTTATCACCGCTAGGTGCGGCTTAAGTAATAGCAAGATCTGCGGTGTTGAAACATTTTCTTGCGCCATCCTCTGTACAATATCGGGCGTAAGGTTTCGTCCGCATCGGCTAGCGTATCGTGCGAGTTCAGTTAGTCCTACATGGTCCGCCACCGCAACATAATTTGCGGCCTGCTCAACAATAACTTCCTTTATTGCGGGAGCAACCTCATCGCTTTTCAGAAGTTCTGCCAGATCCGATCCCACTAATGCAGGGGTCATGTAGCTTGAGAACTCCCGCGACTCTAGGATAAACCCTTTTCGCGTCGCCCAATCGGTGTTTGCAAGGTGCTCATAGGATGTTGTGTCATCCGCAATGATGTTGTACTTGAGCAACTGTGCGAAGAGGCGACCAGCTTCCGCCGCGATTTCGCTAACCTCAAGATAGCAGCGCAGGCTCATGCTCGCGACCAGCTTTGTACGGAGTTCAACGGATGGTAGATTATCCGATGCCGCCAGAATTGCTGTTGCCAACGCCATCTTCAAGTCCTCGTCAGCGGTATCGGTGTCGGTGATATCGGCAGCAGCCGTCAGGTTTTTTGCCAAATACTCATCGACCGCTCCAAGAGCCACGACATAGCGGCTAACGTTGCTGAAGGTTGCTGGGAAACGTTTATGTTCGGCCAGAGCTGGCCATGCGCCCTCAGAAACATCCGCGATATCTGGAACCACACAATCTGCGGCAGCACGCTCAATCACGTCACCAATTCGATCTGATTCTCGCATAAGTACATCTTCTAACACTGCGAGGAAGTGTTCGTTCGCATCTATAGTCGCGGAGGAACCATCGATAGCATCCAAGTACTTGCTCAAATGCCTGAGTACATAATCGTACACTGTCTCACTACGATCTCTGATGACGTCAAGTGCTACAGTTGTAGTATTTTCGATGGCGATCGCGAGGTTCAAACACGTGATCTCATACAAATTGCGTGACACAAACGACTTACGATTATGGCAACCCAACAGTTCCAGGTGAGGCACTATAATACTCGCATTCTCGAAGAGAACGCTGATGCGTTCAGCCTGGGCAGGGATGGTCGCTTCGGACGTCAGAACCTCGAACTCAGCATAGTGCGCCGACAAGTACGACGACACTGTTGAATCTATCCGCTGCCGTAAAGACGTCAGGTGTGCTAGCGCTACGTTCAAAAGCACTAGCCTTGAAGAGTCGTCCAGATCCACCTGATTTACGAGATACATGAGCACTTGTGTGGATGCGGCTGTGAACCTTTCGATGAGGCGTACGCACTCTTTCCCTGCGGTAAGGTAAGCCTGCAGAAAACTAGCCTGACGATCTCCAAGACTAACTAGCGAGCGGATCATGATGTCGGCATGGTCTATATGTCTACCCAGAAGATGGTCTAGGATATTGATGTTGTAAAGCGCAGGCTCTTTCAGCGCGCCCTTACCTCGCTCGCGGACTATAGCGTCCACGTCCTCCGGGCTTAGTTCGAAGTGTTGATCCGTCAGATCTCGCTCAACGTGATGGATAATGAAATTCGTGGCAGCGGGTCCGATGCGATCCCCATGGAAAGTTGACGTGTAGAGCGTGAAGTTGCGGTTGATATAGCCTGCACGAACGACTTGATACGCCAATCCTGGTGTTAGAATGGACTTTGCGATCGCATCGAAGGACTGGTTATTATCTTTGTACTCGACGAAAAATTTCGGTTGTTGGACAAGATCACCGAGATCAGCGCTACCCAAAAATTTAATTTCCTGCATCTTCTCATCGATCTGCTCACTGTACGCTTTGAGATCCGTTTCGTTCCAGCTCTCGGCGTCTAGAGGGTCACTAAGCGCAGCCGCAAGACTATCGCGAGTGAATGACAATTTGTTATTGAAGTAGCTGTCGTAATATATAAGTGCCGAGTTTTTTTCCGGAGAAACGAAGGTTGCCCAGAACTCCGCTTCCATGAGCTCTTTTGGAGACTTCGCGACTCCCTCAAGCAAATACACAGGACTATGTATTCGGAAATCAACAGCCTCAATTGTCCGCTGCACGTGCGCAAGCAGGCGCTCGCCCAGCTGAGCACTGCGAGTGGCAGCCCCGTTGATCCGTGAAATCTGCTGGCGAAGCGCGCGAATCTCGCCTTCGATTCTCCTGATGTTTTCAGTCACCAGTTCGCGACTAAGCTTGTAGAGTATGTCCAGCTTGCTATGGCCGAGCCGGATAGTTTCGAAATCCGTTAGATGCGTACTTTTATAGAGCATCATCGCAAAAAGGTCAGTCTCGCTCAGGTTTAGATGCTTGCCGTCGCCGGAAAAGATTCGATCGCGGAATACGATGAATTCGTTACGGACGTTCTTGAGCAGCCGCATATCCGGTACGAACTGCGTCGCTAAGTCGAGTAACTCTAGAGCTACCCGGTGCTCAACTTGACTAAGTAGCTGTAGTGCTAAGTTGCGCGCGCTGCGGTGCGTTATAAAGGGAACCACCGGGATGACTAGATCGAAAAATTTCGTGCGGTTGGCGCGTATAGCCTCGACGTGTGCAGAGTCGTCCGTCACGATCAACTCTGTACCAAAACAGCGACCTTCTGTCTCTAGACCGATACGATCAAAGATGCTGTCCTTGATCGCATAGATGAATCGGATCGGCTTCTTTATCTGGGGAGAGGCGTTGAGCAAAGTACTCAGCGCCCGAAGCGTCTCAAAGATATGAGCGTCGTTGAAACGGTCAATGTCTTCGAAGAGAACAACATCACGATTCGAGACCTCAAAGAAGTAGACAATCTCGTCGAGATACTGGTCAAAGTACGAAACTGAGCTTTCGTTGAGCGTGACTGTTGCAGCCCCTGCGGATAGCTGCTTGATATGCAATTTTCCATACAATATCCAGCTCACCATCAGGATAATCAGTGTCGCAGCGCTCCAAATGGCAGCGTGAGTCCAAACGCCAATAACCACGTGTGGCGTGAGCACAGCATCAATTTTTACGGTCCATCCAGTCAGCAGGAAAACTACAGCAACGACAAACCCCAGCAACACCGATGTTCCAATAGCCCGCCACCATCGGAAACGCTCAATACGCCGAAACCGTGAGCCAGGGGTTTTGCTCGGATATTCTCGATAGAGCAGTTGCTTGACAATCTCTTGCTGAATGCGATTGGTTGGAGTTGTGGCTTGGATAGGCACAGAGTTATCAAGCTGAGTAGCTTCGATGGGGGCAAGCGTCGAGAGAGATAGCTCTACGATACGATTATTCTGCCGCCGAGCGACTTCCCGCATGATACTGCTCTTACCGACACCGTAGTTGCCGGACAACGCAATGTTGCGAACCTGATCGTTAGCAAGAGCAGTTTCGATTGCGGCGACGTAACCGCCATGCTCCTCTGCTAGGTACTCAGGGGTAAGCGGAACCAGCCCCCACGTTTCCTTGGCAATTACCTGTTCAGAACGGAAGATGTTCCGAACACGATCACGGATGCCGCGCAAAAAATGACAGACCACACGTCCTCCTGACGAAAGTTCTAAATTAAAGCATTACCACATATTTCCAAAAAACCGAACAACTCTATTGTCTCTGAAACACACATCACTGATGTTCATCCTATTTTCAGACGGAGTATCTCGTTCCGATAGTTCCGAAGTACTGACCCCATTGAATGCTTACAGAGAAGAGACCTCAACTTGAATGCCGAAAATTGACCTTGTAGTCCTCCGCTGGCTGTAGTGGTCGCTTGCCAACGTCCGCTTCTGGCCGAAAGCAGCCGCTCGTAACGGCCGCCTATAGGTGATAAACAGCTCTCGGTGGCGAGCGTCTATATCTGCACAGAATCAAGTGGCGATTTCAGTGAAGCTTCACCAGACAAAACCTGCTCGAATCCAGCCCCACGTTCCTCTACGAATCGACCAATTCCAAAAAACACCACGAAGCCGCCCACTGCAGGCTCGATATCGCCAGCAGGCTAGCTCCCAAAGGTTCGGTGTCGCGACTTAGATATTCGGGGTGTACGAGAAGCCTTGCGAAGCTTCGGTATCGGAAAACGGTGTTACGCGCGTTTTCTTGTTGAACAGGCCATTGACGACCGAGCCCGGGAACATTTCGATGGAGTTGTTGAACAGTTCGACGTTGCGGTTGTAAATGGTGATGGCGGCGCCGACGTTTTCTTGTTGCTCGGCAATTTCACGCATCATGTTATTCGCGGCTTCGGATGCTTTCAGGTCAGGGTAGGCCTCGAAAGCGATGCGCAAGCCACCCATCAGTTCCCGCGAGGCGGTTTCAACGGTCGCGAGGGCATTGCCGTTCGCGCCAGCAGGAAGGGCGTTTATCGCGCTGCGCAGGCCGGTGATTTTTTCCAGAAGGCTGGCCTCATAGACCATAAAGTCTGCCAGCACCGTTTGCAGTTGATCGAGCACCTTGGTCTTCTGGCGCTCGTAAACAAGGACGTCTGACCAGGCACGTTGAACGCGGTTGTGCCCCCCGATAATACCGTTGTAGATGCTCAGGCCCACGCCGATTATGACGATAGCGATTACAGCGGGGAGGATGAGTGCAATGTCCATGGCTTACTTCTCTTGGCGGTTTGTATGGGGAAGGGCGCTGAAGTTGTCATCGTGCAGTTCACTGAGTTCATGACTCCATTGGAGCACTGACATCAGGCGCGGCAGTTCGATGCCCGCAGAAATCTCTGCGTGAAAATAGTTGGGTGAAGACAGCGAATGCTGAGCACCGTACGCGAACAGGTCGTTGTTCTCAAAGCTGAGGCACAGCTGTCCGCTGTCAGAGAACTCCAGGTTCGGGCGTTCGAGGATGTCGAACAGCTTCAGCAAGTGGAGCACCGTCGAGGGCTTGATGAATTTCGCACAGAGCATCTCGCTGCGACCGCTCAAATGGAACGCTTTATTGAAATCCGGGGAAGCCGTGTCCATGGGGTGCGAATAGTCGTTCTGTGTCTGGTAATCAGATCTGACCGATATCCCGGTGACCCATGGAAAGTCGATGACCAGGCTGTACCGGTCGTAGTGGTCGTGCACCACTCGAGTCTCTGTTTTGGTATTGCCCTTTTCGTCGGTAACCGTTGTCTCTACCTCTCGTCGATTGACATAGTGCAGTTGGCGGTACGTGTAAGAAAGATTGCGCAACGTGCCGTTAAATACACCCTGTATCGACTTCAGCAGCGCCCGACTGTGGTCGCCCCGGCGGTAATCACCAAATTCCGTGTCCAGCTTCTTGAGGGTCGTAGCCGAGTCCTCTTTCAGGAAAGCCAGTCCGTTGTGGAAGTAGGATGACAGTCGAGCAATTCTTTTACTGAGCGCAGGCAACCGATCGGATTTGGATTTCATCCATGCCAGACTCCAAACGACCAATACGATGCCAAGCAAACCAGTGCCTGTGCCGAACGAGTCGGGATCAATTTCCAGCCGGTAGAAGAACAGTGCGACGCTATAGACGTGTCCAATCCAGTAAAGGCCCACAGCACTCGCAATCAATAACAGGCCAGTCCCGAAAAACCGCCATGCGAGTGTGCGATCGTATTCGAGCGGGCCTTTGTGTGAGGCGAACCCATGGATTACGTCCAACAAGTCAGTGTTGGACTCGGCTCTTTCAATACTGGCCTCGCTCACGGCCAGCAACTTATCCAACCTCGCATTGTGCGATGTTTTAGGCCTGTAGACATCGATCAAAGAAGGCAAGATAAAAGGCTCATAAAGGCATAAGGATAAGGCGCACAAGCAACGGCACGGATTGAGAATCGGGCTCTATTCATGATCTGCCAGAAACGGTGAAAGGAGTGGACGATATCATTCTGATGCGTTGAACGCCTCGGAGAGTTGGCGTTGAATCGATCGCCAGGCCGCCGCAACCCTCGAATACCCCCGAATCAGTCCCCTCTCCTGGGGGAGAGGGCTAGGGTGAGGGGCTGTCCGTTCGCGACGCTAAAGTCTCCAGCCTGGCCAACGGCGGCGCATCCTGACTGCGGTCAAACACCTGAATCCCCACCTTGAGCAACCGCCCATTCTGCGCCGCCCCAATCACCTGCTCGCAGCGCAACAACAACCGCCCCTGATCACACTCAACCGCTTTCATCCCCGTCGGCAACCGCCCCTCCAACCGCAACTCCGCCATCCGGCTCTGCGCCGCCACCAGCGCAATCGACCGATCCCGCAGCAGCCCGTTGCTCTGCGTCATCAACCCCGCCACGCGCACGGCCGCGGACATCGCCACGGCAATAATCGCCAGCGCCACCAGCACTTCAATCAGGGTGAATCCGGCTTCTCGGGAGCGCGCAGGCATAAAAGGCCCAAAAGCAAAAAACAGCCCTCGACGCTAACCCGCGTGCTTGACGGCTTGACGACGAAAACTCCCGAGGATTTTCAACATCCCTGACATATCTTCTTGCAACACTGCGCGTCGAATCGAACCAAGCCAGGGACTGTCGAGATGGATATCGCACCTTTCACTTCGCGCAAACAACCGCTGCGTACGCCGCGTGGTCAGCAGGGTTTTACCCTGATCGAGATCATGGTGGTGGTGGTCATTCTGGGGATTCTCGCGGCAATGGTGGTGCCCAAGGTGCTTGACCGGCCGGATCAGGCGCGGGCGACGGCGGCGAAGCAGGACATTGGCGGTTTGATGCAGGCGTTGAAGTTGTATCGCCTCGACCACGGCACGTACCCGAGCATGAATCAGGGGCTGAAAGTCTTGGTCGAGCGGCCGGCGGATGCGAAGAACAGCAACTGGCGCTCGTACCTGGAGCGCTTGCCGAACGATCCGTGGGGCCGGCCTTATCAATACCTCAACCCCGGTGCCAATGGCGAGATCGACATCTTTTCCCTCGGTGCCGACGGTCAGCCGGACGGCGACGGCGTGAATGCCGATATCGGTTCCTGGCAGTTGTAAGGCCGGCCATGAATCGCCGTTCGCCCAAGGGGGCGAAGCAGGGAGGCATGGCGATCATCAGCGCATTGTTGATTGCCGCCGTGGTGGCGGTGATCGCGGCGGGGATGTTGACGCGCCAGAGCGTGTCGACCCGTGCGCTGGAAGCCGATCAGCAGCGCATTCAGGGGCGCTGGCTGGCGCAGGGCGGGCTGGAGATCAGTCGTCAGTTGCTTTGGGATGCACGCCAGCGTGACCCGTTGACCCGGCTCGATCAGCCGTGGGCGCAACGCTTGAATGCGCAGGGTTTTGAGGGGCGGCTGGAGGATGAGCAGGGCAAGTTCAACCTGCGCAACCTGGTGGCCAACGAACGCGTGGATGATGAGCAGGTGCAAGCGTTCGAGCGCTTGTGCGGCTTGCTCGGTGTGAATGCCGGGTTGAGCCAGCGGATCATTCAGCGGGTGATCGGCTCTTACCCGCGAGTGCTCAATCCGCAGATCGCCGAAACTACGAAAAACACCTTCGACAGCGGTCGCTTGACCTCGCCCAATGCTTCACGCAAACCACAAAACCCTACACTGCCGATGCTGCGCAGCCTTGAGGATTTGCGCAGCGTCGACGGCGTGAATGACGCGGTGATCGACAAACTCGCGGCGTACCTGACGGTGATTCCGGCGACGACCTGGCTCAACGGCAACACCGCCACCGCGCCGGTGTTGGCGGCGTATGTGCCGGGATTGTCGCTGGAGCGCGCGCAGGCGCTGATCAATGAGCGCGATGCCGGGCGCTGGTTCATCAACCGGGGCGATTTCGTCAACCGCTTGCGCATGCCGGAACTGGAGCTGACCACTGTGCGGGTCGGCATCACCAGCGACTGGTTTGGCCTGCGCGGCGAAGCACGGCGCGATCAGCGGCGCGTCAGTCTCGAGGCGTTGCTGCATCGCAGTCAGGACCGCTTGCCACAAGTGATCTGGTCGCGGGTGGGCGCATGAGTCAGCTCAGAGTGGCGCTGCCGCCATTGGCGGATCTTGATCTGGACAGCGAATTGCACGCTGCCTGGCTGGACCGTGCCGGTCAGGTCAGCCGCGAACAATCCATGAGTTTGAGGCAGTTGAGCCAAGTGCCGAAACTGCCGCCGCTGCTGGGTTTTCTGCACCCGGCGGACAGCCTGTTGGCGAGTATCGATCTGCCGCCGCTGCCGGCCAATAAAACCGCAGCGGCGGTGCAGTGCGCGGCGCAGGCCTTGGTGCTCGGCGACCTCAGCGAGATGCACGTTGCCCACGGCCCGCGCGACGAGGCCGGGCGGGTGCAGATCGCCTGGGCACCGCGTCAGCCGTTGCAGCAACTGGCGCAGTTGATGAAACACACGGGCCTGAATTTGCGAGGGCTTTACTCTGCGGCCTACAGCTTGCCGGTGTTGCCGGGCACTGTCGCCTGCGTGCAGGACGGGCATCTGCTGCTGCGCGACAGCGTGCAAGCAGCGCGGGTGCAGCCATTGTTCGGCGAGGACGTCGACACCGCGATGTGGGAGCCGGGCACCACCCTGCACTGGATTGGCGATCAGGCGCCGGCGTCTGCCGAGGTGCCGATGGCCGATGCCCAGCGCTGGACCGGGCCGTTGCCGGGTTGGGGCTTGCACGGCGCGGTACAGTCGCAAACCCCCGAGCATCGCGGCTGGGGCCGGGCGATCGGCTTATCGGCGCTGGCTGTCGCGGTGTGGGTTGTTGGCCTGAATCTGTACGCCGCGCGCGAAGCCAGCCAAGGCCAGCAGCTCAAGGCGCAAATGAGCCAGCGGGTCAAACAGGCCTTCCCGCAGTTGCCGGTGATTCTCAACCCGCTGCAACAGGCGCGGCAGCAATTGGCCGAGCGGCAAAAGGGCGCGACAGATGATCCGGCGCAAACCTTCAATCGCCTGGTGTTGCAGGCCGGCAGCGGCATGCCGTCCATGGCCGGCACGGTCGAGCGCCTGACTTTTGCCGACGACACCTTGCAACTGGCGTTGCTCAGCGAGGCCCGACGTAGCGCGAATAATCAGGATTGGCAAAGCACGTTGGCACAGGCCGGCATCAGCGTCACCGCCGACGACGAGGGCTGGGTTTTGCGCCCGTCCAGCGAAGCCAGTGCAAGCGACAGCGACGACAGCAGCGGAGCAGAAGCAGATGAGTAAGCTCGCGCCTTACCGGGCGAAGTGGCAGCGCTTCACCGCTCAGTTGCAAGCGCGCTGGCAGCCGTTGGCGCCGCGCGAGAAACGTATGGTCGGCGGCATGGCCGTGGCGCTGATTGGCCTTTTACTGTGGGTTGCGCTGATCCAGCCGCCATTGAAAAAAATCAGCTATTGGCAAACCGAAACGCCGAAGCTGCGTGCGCAGACCGAAGCGCTCGAGGTGCTGCTGCGCGACGTCAGCGTGCGCCCGGACGGGCAAAGCGTGGCCCAGGCGCTGGAGCAAACCCTGCAGGCCAGCAACCTGGCCGGGCACTATCAACTGCAACCCGACGCGGCCGGCGCCTGGCAACTGAGCTTCGATGGCGCGCCAGCGGACGCCGTAATCGACTGGCTGCTGAGCACTCCGTCGCAACTTTCTCTGCAAGTGGTCGAGGCGCGTTTGCAACGCGCAGACAACCCCTCGACCGAAGTCACTGCCGGCACGTTGTCAGGCACCGTTCGCATGGATCAGGCGCTGGGCGCTAAGGAAGCTTCATGAAGGGGTCAGGATCCAAACCGGCACAACTGGCATTGCCGTTGTTGCTGATGGCGTTGAGTGCGTGCAGCACCACCGGAACGCCGCAAAATCAGCCGCCGTTGCTGGTCGACAGTGAATTGGGCCGACCGCTGGCGAGTACCCAGCGCAGCGGCGACGCGGTGCTCGATCGCGAACGCGCGCAGGCGCAGGCGCGACCGGCGCCCAAACAGTTGCACAACATCAGCAAAAGCGCGCGGGCCGGGGCCACGTCTACGGGCAGCAGCTTGCCGAGCAATCCGTTGGGTGATCAACCGGTGACATTGAATTTTGTCGACGCCGATATACAAGCGGTGGTGCGCGCGCTGTCGCGTTCGACCGGCCAGCAGTTTCTCGTCGATCCGCGGGTCAAGGGCACGCTGACCCTGGTTTCGGAAGGGCAGGTGCCGGCGCGGCAGGCTTACGACATGTTGCTGGCGGCATTGCGCATGCAGGGTTTCAGCGTGGTCGATGTCGGCGGCGTCGCCCAAGTGGTGCCGGAAGCCGATGCGAAACTGCTCGGCGGGCCGATCTACAGCGCCGACAAACCGGCCGGCAACGGCATGCTCACCCGCACCTTTCGCCTGCAATACGAGAACGCGGTGAACCTGATTCCGGTGCTGCGGCCGATCGTCTCGCCGAATAACCCGATCAACGCTTATCCGGGCAACAACACCATCGTCATTACCGATTACGCCGAGAACCTCACGCGCGTTGCGCAGTTGATCGCCAGCATCGATTCGCCAAGCGCGATCGACACCGACGTGGTGCAGATCCAGAACGGCATTGCTGCCGACATCGCGCCGATGGTCGCCGATCTGCTCGACGCACCGGGCAACGATCCGACGCAAAAAATCGCCGTGATCGGTGATCCGCGCTCCAACAGCATCATCATCCGCGCCGGCAGCCCCGAGCGCACCGAGCTGGCGCGCAACCTGATCTACAAACTCGACAACGCGCAGAGCAGTCCGAGCAATCTGCATGTGGTGTACCTGCGCAACGCGCAAGCGGCGAAACTGGCGCAGGCGCTGCGGGGGCTGCTCACCGGCGAGAGCGACAGTGGTACCAGCGACGCTGCGCGCTCGGTGCTCAGCAGCATGGGCAGCAGCACCGGTGGCAACGCCGGGCAGGGCGCCCAGAACGGTGCGTCAACCAACGGCAACACAGCGACGACCACCAACAGCGGCAGCAGCGGCGGCAGCTACGCCCAGGGCAGCGGCGCCAGCAGCAGTAGCGGCGGGGCGCAAAGCAGCGAGCAGAACGTCGCGTTCACCGCCGGCGGCGTGACCATTCAGGCCGACGCCACCACCAACACCTTGCTCATTTCCGCGCCGGAGCCGCTGTACCGCAACCTGCGCGAGGTCATCGATTTGCTCGACCAGCGCCGTGCGCAAGTGGTGATCGAAAGTCTGATCGTCGAAGTCGGCGAGGACGATGCCAGCGAATTCGGCGTGCAATGGCAGACTGGCGATCTGGGCGGCAAAGGCGTGATCGGCGGCGCCAATCTGGGCGGTTCGGGAATCAACCTCAGCGGCAAGACGAGCCTTGATGTGTTGCCGCAGGGGCTGAACCTTGGCTACGTCAACGGCACCGTCGACATCCCCGGCATCGGCAAGATTCTCGACCTGAAAGTGCTGGCCCGCGCGTTGAAGAGCAAGGGCGGCACCAACGTGCTGTCGACGCCGAACCTGCTGACCCTGGACAACGAAGCGGCGAGCATTTTCGTCGGCCAGACCATCCCGTTTGTCAGCGGCAGTTACGTCACCGGTGGCGGTGGCACCAGCAACAACCCGTTCCAGACCGTGACCCGCGAAGAGGTCGGCCTCAAGCTCAATGTGCGCCCGCAGATTTCCGAGGGCGGCACGGTCAAGCTCGATATTTATCAGGAAGTCAGCAGCATTGACGAACGCGCGTCCGCCAGCGTGAATGCCGCCGGCATCGTCACCAACAAACGCGCGATCGACACCAGTATTCTGCTCGATGACGGGCAGATCATGGTCCTCGGCGGCCTGCTGCAGGACGGCTACAGCCAGAGCAACGACGCGGTGCCGTGGCTGTCGACGATTCCCGGGATCGGCGCGCTGTTTCGCAACGAGCGCCGGGCGATCACCAAGACCAACCTGATGGTGTTCCTGCGCCCGTACATCATTCGTGACAGCGAAGCGGGGCGCAGCATTACGCTGAACCGCTACGACTTCATGCGCCGCGCGCAGAGCGGTCTGCAACCGGAGCGCAGCTGGGCGATGCCGGACATGCAGGCGCCGCAGTTGCCCTCGGCAGCGCAAGGCGTGCCGGCGGTGGTGCCGACTTCCGGCCCGCGCGCGACGATCAAGGCAGTGCCCATCCGATGAACGCCATGTCCCGTCGTGATCTTGATCGTTCCCATGCTCTGCGTGGGAATGCCTCTTGCGACGCTCTGCGTCGGCTTTGGGACGCGGAGCGTCCCTTGCTGCATTCCTTTGCTGCGCGTGGGAACGATCAAGTGCCTACGGGCAGGTGTGTGTCTTGAGTCGCTTGCCCTACGCCTGGGCCAAGGCGCAGCGGATTCTGCTGCGCGATGACGTGCTGACCGTGTGCCCGTCGACGCCGGGCTGGTCGATCAGCGAAGCGCGGCGCCAGTTTGGCGTGGCGCGGCTGGAGCGGGTGCGCGATGACGAACTCGACGGCTTGCTTGCCGCCGCGTATTCCGACACCGGCAGCGCTGCCGCCGTGGTGGGTGCTGCGGAAAACGAAGTCGACCTCGACCGTTTGATGCAGGACATGCCGGAAATCACCGACCTGCTCGACACTCAGGACGGCGCGCCGGTGATTCGCATGATCAACGCCTTGCTGACTCAGGCGGCGCGCGACGAGGCCAGCGACATTCATATCGAGCCATTCGAAACCCATTCGGTGGCGCGCTACCGCGTCGACGGCACCCTGCGCGATGTGGTCTCGCCGCGCAAAGCGCTGCACGGCGCGCTGGTGTCGCGGATCAAGATCATGGCCCAGCTCGACATCGCCGAAAAACGCCTGCCGCAGGACGGTCGGATTGCTTTGCGCGTGGCCGGGCGGCCGATCGATATTCGCGTGTCGACGGTGCCGACCGGTCATGGCGAACGGGTGGTGATGCGCCTGCTCGACAAACAGGCCGGGCGCCTGCAACTGGAAACCCTCGGCATGGACGCGCAGGTGCTGGCCAAGCTCGATCAGCTGATCCGCCAGCCCCACGGCATCGTGCTGGTCACCGGGCCGACCGGCAGTGGCAAAACCACCAGCCTCTACGCAGCGCTGGCGCGACTGGACGCCAGCACCAGCAACATTCTGACCGTTGAAGATCCGGTCGAATATGACCTGCCGGGGATCAGCCAGATTCAGGTCAACGCCAAGATCGACATGACTTTCGCCCTGGCGCTGCGGGCGATTCTGCGCCAGGACCCGGACATCATCATGATCGGCGAGATCCGCGATCTGGAAACCGCACAAATCGCCGTGCAGGCCTCGCTGACCGGTCACCTGGTGCTGGCGACGCTGCACACCAACGACGCGGTGTCGGCGGTCAACCGCTTGATCGACATGGGCGTCGAGCCGTTTCTGCTGGCCTCGTCGATGCTTGGCGTGCTCGCGCAGCGACTGGTGCGACGCCTGTGCAACCAGTGCAAACAGGAAGACCCGGCCGCGCCCGGCACCTGGCGCCCGGTCGGCTGCGCCGCGTGCAACCAGACCGGTTACAGCGGCCGCACCGGCATTCATGAATTGTTCTGTATCGACGACGACATCCGCACACTGATTCACCAAGGGGCAGGGGAGCAGGCCTTGCGCGCCTCGGCCGCCAAAGCCGGGATGTTCAGTTTGCGCGAGGACGGTGAGCGCTGGATCCGCAGCGGCGCCACCGCGCCGGAAGAAATCCTGCGTGTAACCCGGGACGCCTGATGAATCGCTATCGTTTTGAGGCCGCCGATGCCAGCGGCAAGATCGAGTCCGGGCATCTGGAGGCGGACAGTCAGGGCGCGGCGTTCAGCGCCTTGCGCGGGCGTGGTTTGACCGCGCTGTCGGTGCACAAGGAGAGCAACGTTGCCCAGCACGGCGGCGGCGGATTGTTCAGTGCCAGGCTGTCGGACAACGATCTGGCCTGGGCCACGCGGCAACTGGCGAGCCTGCTGGGCGCGAGTCTGCCGCTGGAAGCGGCGCTGAGTGCCACGGTCGAGCAGGCGGAGAAAAAGCACATCGCCCACACCCTCAGCGCCGTGCGCGCCGATGTGCGCAGCGGCATGCGCCTGGCGGAATCGCTGGCGGCGCGACCGCGGGATTTTCCCGAGATCTATCGGGCGCTGATCGCCGCAGGGGAGGAGTCCGGGGATCTGGCGCAGGTCATGGAACGCCTCGCGGATTACATCGAGGAGCGCAACAACCTGCGCGGCAAGATTCTCACCGCGTTCATCTACCCGGGCGTGGTCGGTCTGGTGTCGATCGGCATTGTGATTTTCCTGCTCAGTTATGTGGTGCCGCAGGTGGTCAGTGCGTTTTCCCAGGCACGCCAGGATCTGCCGGGGCTGACTCTGGCGATGCTCACCGCGAGTGATTTCATTCGTGCGTGGGGCTGGTTGTGTGCGGCGCTCATCGCCGGGGCGTTCTGGTGCTGGCGCTTGTATTTGCGCAACCCGGCGGCGCGGTTGCGCTGGCATCATCGGGTGCTGAAGTTGCCACTGTTCGGACGGTTTATCCTGGGCCTGAACACTGCGCGCTTCGCTTCGACACTGGCGATTCTCGGCGGCGCCGGGGTGCCGTTGTTGCGCGCACTGGAGGCGGCGCGCCAGACGTTGTCCAACGAGCGCTTGAGCCTGAGCGTCAGCGAGGCGACCGCGAAAGTCCGCGAGGGGGCGAATCTGGCGGCGGCATTACGCGTCGAGAATGTGTTCCCGCCGGTGCTGATCCACCTGATCGCCAGCGGCGAAAAAACCGGTTCGTTGCCGCCCATGCTCGAGCGCGCAGCGCAGACCTTGTCGCGCGACATCGAGCGCCGGGCAATGGGCATGACCGCGCTGCTGGAGCCGCTGATGATTGTGGTGATGGGTGGGGTGGTGCTGGTGATTGTGATGGCGGTGTTGTTGCCGATCATTGAGATCAACCAATTGGTCCAGTAGCGTTGTGTCTGGTGTTTTGTGGGTGTCTCGGCCGGCCTCATCGCGAGCAGGCTCACTCCTACAATTTGGAATGCGTCCCCTGTAGGAGTGAGCCTGCTCGCGATGACGTCGGCTCAGGCAAAAAATCAGCAAAACTTTTTACACCAGGTCTGAGCATCACCCGACCCTCAAAAGAACCATCCTCGGGTTCTCCTTTCTGTCATCTGCAACCACCCGCCAACGGCTCCAGCCCGATTGCGCCAAACCCGTGATCCAGATACTCCGCCAAACCCTGCAAACACCCGAGAAAACCGCTCTGAAAACAGCATTCAGCTCCCGAGGTTTTTTCCTTTATCTGTCACCGGAAACTGCGAATTTCTCAGTGCGACTTAACCCCGGCCAGCCAGCGAGGGCCCGGTGAGTCCTCAATAAAAGCGTCATGCAAGTCATCCGAAAAACCTGTGTTCACAACCTAGTTGAAAAGGAGATTCTTCATGTTCAAGCGCACTCTGATCGCCGCATCCCTGACCGTCGCCGCTCTGGCTTCCGCACAAGCCATGGCCGTTACCGGTGGTGGTGCTACTCTGCCTGCCGCTCTGTACAAAGGTTCTGCCGACAGCATCCTGCCGGCCAACTTCAGCTACGCGGCTGTGGGTAGCGGCGCCGGCAAAACGGCTTTCCTGACCAACGTCGCCACTGGCTTTGGCGCCACCGGCACCGTGCACTTCGCCGGCAGCGACTCGGTGCTCAGCGCTTCGGAAATCAGCACCTACAACAGCGCTTTCGGTGCTTCATACGGTCCGCTGATCCAACTGCCTTCGGTTGCCACTTCGGTTGCCATCCCTTACAAAAAATCCGGCCAGACCGCTCTGAACCTGACCAGCGCTCAACTGTGCGACGCCTTCTCGGGCACCGTGACGACCTGGGGCGGCCTGCTGGGCACTGCTGACACCACGCCGATCCGCATCGTTTATCGCAACACTTCCAGCGGTACCTCGGAAATTCTCACCCGTCACCTGAATGCTGTCTGCCCAACCAAATTCACCACCAACTCGACGTTCGTCAAGGCACGTCCAGCCGGTTCCACCTTGCCTTCGAACTGGGTCGGTGTCGCTGGCACGGCTGACGTTGCGCCTACCGTTGCAGCCGTTGATGGTTCGCTCGGTTACGTCGGTCCGGATGGCATTGACGCCACCAGCAACGCCCTGGTTTCACGCATCAACAACGTACAGCCAACGTCGGCCAACGTTGCCCTGGCACTGGCTTCGGTAACTCCACCAGCGACCGCTGCTCTGGCTGCTGATCCGATTCGCTGGTCGCCAGTGGTGGCTAACCCGGCCATCGGTTACAAACTGGCTGCCTACACCAACCTCATCGTCGGTCAGTGCTACAAGGATGCAGCTGTGGCCAACGACGTGAAGGCTTTCCTGACCACTCACTACAACACCACCACCAACGACCTGGCCATCAAGAACCACGGTTTCGTAACCGTTCCATCGGCCTGGAAAACCAAGGTGTATGAGACGTTCGTTTCCAACGCTACCGGTTACAACCTGAACATCAACAACACCAGCGTCTGCAACACCATCGGTCGTCCTCAGTAAGGCGCTCGATTCACTCTGCAACACGAATGGCAGCCCTCGGGGCTGCCATTTTTTTTGGCTCCCGTTCGCGGGGCATTCGATAAGGAGATTGAACATGTACAAACACATTGCAAAGGTTGCGTTGCTGTCGGCGGCGTTGATGTCGGGCCACGCGTTGGCGGTGACCGGTGGCGGGGCGACGTTGCCTGCGGCGCTTTACAAGGGCTCGGCCAACAGCATTTTGCCGGTCAGTTTCAGCTACGCCGGTGTTGGCAGCGGGGCAGGTAAAGCGGCGTTTTTAAGCAACAATGCTGCGCCGTTCGGCACTACAGGCACTGTGCATTTCACTGGCAGCGATTCGATCCTGACGCCAAGCGAAATCAGCCAATACAACAGCGCTTTTTACGCCAGTTATGGTCCGCTGATCCAGCTGCCATCCGTTGGCACTGCAATCGCCGTGTCTTATAAGAAAAGCGGTATCAGTAATCTCAACCTGACGAGCAGCCAGTTGTGCTGGGCGCTGTCGGGTGAGGCCCCAACGTGGGGCCATCTCATGGGCACTGCCGACACCACACCGATTCGCGTGGTCTACCGGAACAACGCCAGCGGCACTTCGGAAATCCTCACTCGCCACCTCAATTCCGTTTGCCCGACAAAGTTCTCGACCAGTTCGTTGTTCACGACGGCGCGCCAGCCGTCAGGTTTGACACTGCCGAGCAACTGGGTCGGTGTGTCGAGCGACAGAGATGTCTTGCCTGCGATCAATCAGGTCGACGGCTCGATCGGTTACTCCGGCCCTGACGGTGTACTGGTGAGCGATAACACTGTCGTTGCGCGTCTTAATGGTGTGTTGCCAACCCTGGTCAACGTCGCGCTCGGACTGTCGTCCGTTGCGCCACCGGCGTCAGCGTCTCAGGCAGCCAATCCCGCCAATTGGTCGCCCGTGGTGGCGAACCCTTTCAACGGCTACAAAATGGTCGCCTACAGCAACTTGATCATCGGGCAGTGCTACAGGGATGCCAACGTGGCCAACGAGATTCGCGCCTTCCTGACCACCCACTACAGCAATCCTGGCAACAATGCCGCAGTGGTGGCGCACAAATTACTGGTGATGCCACTGAGCTGGAAAAACGCCGTTACCGCCAACTTCATCACCAACACCACTGGCTACAACCTCGACATCAACAACCCTTCCGTGTGCAACGGGATTGGCCGTCCCCTTTGAGAAAGCGGCGTGCCTATCAATGGCAGCCCCTGGGCTGCCATTTTTTGCCTGCAGAACAACCACAGACACCGCGGATACACCGCAAACATGAAGTTTGTGTGACATCCGTTCGGTCGCGGCTGCCGCCAACTGCCTATGACGTAACAACAGGTTTTTGCACGCCTGCGGCCTGTGTGGCAACCAAAGTGTGGCAACCCAAAAGGATCTCGTAGTGATGCTCGCTCGCCCATCCCGTCGTACCAACGTCCAGTCGTTCAAACGTGAAGCCGCGGAGCCGGCGCTGTGGTTGCTCAAACCACTGGCCCAAGCGGTGGCGTTGTGTCTGGTGGCGGGTAATGCGCAGGCGGCACCGGCGTTCAGTTCGAACTGGTTCGCCGCCAAGGGGGCCGCGCAGCAAGGTGCCGCCGCGCGGCCGAGCAGCGGCGGCTTGCCGGGCATGACGCCGCCCCTGGCACAGCAGCAAAAAGCCAACCAGCAATTGCAGCGCTCGATCCAGACCCTGAACAACACGGTCGCCGCGATTGCCGCGCAGCAGGCGGCTCAGGCGGCAGGTCGTGCTGCTGCGCTGGGCTCGGTGCAGTTTGTCCCGGACGGTTTGGGCGAGGGCGCACTGAAGGTCGATAACAGCCTCACCCAAGGTTGGCAGAATGCCAAGGGCCCGCAGCAAACCCAGGCCGACGGCAAGACCACGGTGAAGATCGAACAGACCGCCGACAAAGCCATTCTCAATTGGGAAACCTTCAACGTCGGGCGCAACACCACGGTTGAATTTGACCAGCAAGCGAATTGGGCGGTGCTCAACCGGGTCAATGATCCGAATGCCCGGGCGAGCCAGATCCAGGGGCAGATCAAGGGCGACGGCACGGTAATGCTGATCAACCGCAACGGCATCGTTTTCAGCGGCAGCAGTCAGGTCAATGTGCGCAACCTCGTGGCAGCGGCGGCCAGCATCACCGATACCCAGTTCCGCGAGCGTGGTCTGTACTTTGACAGCAGCGCCACGCAGCCGACCTTTACCGATGCCGCTGGTAAGGTCCTGGTGGAACGCGGTGCGAGCATTGCCACGCACCCACCTGCGACGTCTACTGATGGCGGTGGTTATGCCTTGCTGCTCGGCAGCGAAGTGCAGAACGACGGCAGCATCAGCACCGCCAAGGGCCAGACCGTACTCGGCGCCGGTGACCGCTTCTATATCCGCAAGGGCGCGGGCACCGAGGGCAATGCGCTGTCGACCACGTTCGGCAACGAAGTCACCCCGGGCTTCAAGGCCGGCGATATCAGCGGCAAGGTCAGCAACAACGGCTTGATCCAGGCCGCCACTGGCGACATCACTCTGGCCGGCCATGAAGTGCTGCAGAACGGCGTATTGCTCGCCAGCACCTCAGTGGCTGCTCGCGGCACCGTTCATCTGTCCAGCCCCGCCAGCGACAGTGCTGGCAGCGTCACGCTGGCGCAAGGCAGTGTCACGGCGATCATGCTCGACAGCAGCGACCTGAGCGCACTCGACAGTCAGCATCAGGCGGCCCTCAGCGCGGTCACTGCGAACAACCGGATTCGGGGCGATCAGTCGCGTATCGAGATTCAGAGCGGTGGCAGCGTCGAGTTCCAGAACGGCTCGATCACCCTCGCTACCGGCGGGCAAGTGGCAGTGACGGCGCAGCGCCGCAGCCTGGTGCGCGACGGGGCGATGATCGACGTGTCGGGCGCACTCGGCGTCAAAGTGGCGATGGAAAACAACAACATCAAGATCAATGTGCAAGGCAACGAGCAGCGCGATGCCTCGGTCAACCGCGAGAAGGGCGCGCTCAACAGCAATGACATCTGGATCGATGTACGCGAACTGGTCTACGTGCCGGCGGGCACCAACGGCTATGCCACGGATCGCTGGTACACCGCCGGCGGCTTGCTTGAAGTCGGCGGTTATCTCGGCACCCGGACGCACAGCGTCGGCGAATGGATGGCGCAGGGTGGGACGGTGAGTTTTGCCGGCAACGATGTGGTCACCGAGAAGGGCTCGTTGATCAATCTGTCCGGCGGCACCCTGGATGTGCAAAGCGGCGAGATTCGCCAGAGCTGGCTGCGCGGTGCGGACGGCAAGTTGTATGAAGTGTCCCGTGCGCCGGGCGATCTGCTTTACACCGGGTTGTACAACGGTTTCGAGGACAGCAGTGAACGCTGGGGTCAGACCCGCTATTTTTACAACCCGCTGATTGCCCCGCGCTCGCGTATCGAGTCGGGTTACACCGTGGGGCGTGACGCCGGGCAACTGGTGATCGCCACGGCCAACGCCATGCTTGACGGGCAGATGCTCGGCGAGGTGTATCAGGGCGAGCGGCAAAATCAGGCGCCCCAACCGGTGCTCGACGGGTATGAGCAGAGCCAGACCGCACTGGCACGCCGCGCGCAATTGATCATCGGCAGTTATGACCCGGCGTATGTCGCGGCGGCGGGCGGCGTGTTGTATACGCTCAATCCGTTGTTGGATCAGGTGCAGATCGGTGGCGACAGGCCGCTGGCCGGTAATGACCTGGACCTCGCCAGTGCGGTGTCAGAGACGCGCCAGGGCAAGCTGTTTCTCGATAACGAGCAGCTCAACGGTTTCCGTCTCGGTGCGCTCAAGGTGGCGGCCCGGGATCAAGTCGTCGTCGACGGCGCGATCACCGTCGATACCGCTGGCGACATCACGCTGTATGCGCCGGATGTGCAGATCGGCGCAGACCTGACCGCGCGTAGCGGCAGCCTGCGTCTGGGCAACGTGCTCAATCAGTTCAACGGTACCCAGAGCAGCGACACCCGGCTCACGGCGAAAACCGGCAAACCGACGCAAGTGTCTGTGGCCGAAGACGTTCACCTCGATACCCGCGGCGTCTGGAGCAATCTGCGTACCCGGCCGGACGATGGCGCGAGCCTGGCCTCGCTCAACGGTGGGCGGGTGTCGATCCGCAGCAGCGGCGATATCAATATCGGTGCCGGCAGCGTGCTCGATGTGTCGTCCGGTGGCGCGATCCTCGCCAACGGCAAGACCCGCGGGGGCAAGGGCGGTGATTTGACGCTGGAATCCAGCGCGATATCTACGCCCGGCCAATCGCACCTGCGCCTCGATGGCCAGTTGCGTGGCTACGGTGTAACGGGTGGCGGCACCTTGACCGTGCAGGCCAACAAGATCCTGATCGGCCAGAGCGACAAACCGTTGGCCGACAACACCCTGCAACTGTCTACCGATCTGTTCAACAAAGGTTTCTCCGCTTACAACCTGATTGGCTTGAGCGGTCTGGACGTGGTTGAAGGCAGTGTCGTTGACGTCAGTCTGCCGCTGTACCGTTTTAGCGATGCCGCGCCGAATCAGCTCAGCGGCGCCGATCCACAAGCGGCGCTGGAGTTGTGGACGCCGGCGCTGTTCCAGCAGAACCCGACTGAGGGCGTGCTGACGCAACGCGCCGGTGCCAGCCTGACGCTGCAAGGCGGGGCCAGCCTGCTCAGCCTGATCGATGCGGCCAACAGCAGCCTGACCCTCGGCCGTGGCTCGCGCATCAGCGTCGACCCGGGGCAAAGCATCACATTGCGCGGCGCCGGGCAGATCACCGTGGACGGTGAACTCAATGCCTGGGGCGGTACCATCGATATCCGTCAGCAACAGTTCGGCTCGATCAAACCGGCCACCTCCGATCAACTCGCGGAGCCGAACGCGCATGACCGTTCGATCTGGATCGGTGAACACGCGCGGCTGGATGTGGCAGGGCGCGTGAATACCGCAGTGGACGCTTTGGGTCGCACCTATGGGCAGGTCGGCAAGGCGGGCAGCATCATCCTCGGTGGCGAGATCGACGCGAAACTCGCCACGGCCACTGCCGCCGATGCTTACGTGGTGGTGCGCCAGGGCGCACAACTCGACGCTTCGGGTGCCGAGGCGCTGCTGGACATCGCCGGGCAGGGACCGACGCGCGTAGCCACTGATGGCGGACGCATCGCGATCGGCTCTTACAACGGCCTGTTCATCGACGGTGATCTGCGCGCGCTGGCCGGCGGTGTCGGGGCAGCCGGTGGTCGTCTGGAAGTGGCGCTGGAGACGCCGTTGTACGTCGATTCGGCGGACAACAGTGTGCGCACGCCACGCGAGTTGATCATCGACCAGACGTCGACCGGGCCGACGCTTGCCGCCGACCTGCGCCCGGGCGAGGCTGACGACGGTTTGCGCTACGGTCAGGCTCGTGTGCATGCCGACAGCCTGATGGCGGGCGGCTTCGACACCCTGAGCCTGTTGAGCAACGGACTGTTGTCGTTCGACGGTGACGTCAACCTGCACATGCAGCAAAGCCTCAGCCTGTACGCCGGGGCGTTGACCCTGGCCGAGTCAGCCAAAGACACGGCACGGGTCGATCTGAGCGCGCCGTATCTGCGCCTGTCCGGCGTCGGCAGCTATTACAGCGTGGTCGGCAGCGTGCGCCCGCGCCTGACGAACAGCCCGACCGCCAGGCTGGCGGACGCCCGCTTCACGGCGTCGGCCAACCTGATCGATCTGGGCAATGGTCTGTCGTTCGGGGCACAGGGTTCGATCCTGCAACTGAAGGCAGCGGCCGCCGAATACAGTCGCCGTGGTTTTGCCCAGGTGAGTCTCGACAGCAGCGGTGATCTGCGCTTTCTGGCACCCACCGATGGCGCAGAGAAAAGCCGTTTGTGGACCCCAGGTGACTTGAACCTGCGGGCGGCACAGATTTATCCCGCCAGTGATGTTCAGGCAGAAGTGCGTGTCGGTTATCAGGGCGCGGAGTCGGCGGCCGAACATACCCTGCGCATCAGCGGCCACGGAGCGGCGCCGGCTGCTGCGCCGTTTTCGGCGTTCGGCAAGCTGACCTTCTCGGCGGCGTCTATCGAGCAGGGCGGTGTGTTGCGTGCACCGCTGGGCAAGATTGTCCTTGGCGACGACTTGTTGACCACCACCCGTGAGGTTCGTTTGTTGCCGGACAGCGTGACGTCGGTCAGCGGTGCCGGGCTGGTCATGCCCTACGGCGGCACCACTGATGGCATCGATTACCGCTACGGCGGCAGATCGGTGGTGTTGGACGGCGTCACCGGGGAAGCGACCGGTGTGTCGATGAGCACCCGGTTCATCGATGTGCAGAGCGGCGCAATCATCGATCTGTCGGGGGGTGGCGACCTGCGCGGTGCCGGTTTCATTTCCGGGCGCGGCGGTTCCACAGATGCCCGTTTCAATCCGCTGGTGCGCAACGCTACCGACGGCACGTTCAGCTTGCCGGGGTTGGCGAGCAACCCTGTTTACGCAATCGTTCCGGGCAACCAGAGCACTTACGCACCGGTGTTGACCGAGGCCGGCGCAGTCGATCCGCGTATCGGTCAGCAGGTCACTATTGGCGCTGGAGTGCCGGGTCTGGCGGCCGGTACATACACGTTGTTGCCGTCGACGTTTGCTTTGCTGCCCGGGGCGTTCCGGGTCGAAGTCAACGGTCAGGCAACGCCGGGTGCAAGCCATGGTGCGTTGCCGATGCGTAATGGTTCGTGGACTGGCAGCGGACAAATGTCGATTGCCAACACCCCCCTGCGCGACAGCCTCGCCCAACAGGTCATCCTGACGTCGGCGGATGTGTTGCGCCGTTACTCGCAGTACAACGAAACCAGTCTCGGCCAATTCATTCAGAGCGATGCCGTGCGCCGCGGAGTCCCCCGGGCGCTGGCCCCGCAGGACGGCAAGACGCTGGACCTGCGCCTGATTGACGGTGGCGAGCAGAACATCGCATTGCAGTTCAACGGACAGGCGCGGTTCGGCGCCGCCGCGGGTGGTCTGGCCGGCACGGCGGTGGTGCGCAGTGGCAACGCCCGCAGCAGCTTCGAAATCCTCGGCAGCGGGCAGGCGCCCACCGAGGGCTTCAACGGTATCTCGCTATACGCCGAAACGTTGAATAACCTCAACGCCGGACGTTTGACCCTCGGCGCGATGCCGACCGTCAGTTACAGCACGGCGGGCAACATCATCGGATTCATCGGGGACACCTCCAGCATCGTCCTGCGTGACGGGGCGTTGCTGGCGGCACCGGAAGTGTTGCTGCGCACCAACTCGATCAGTGGCGGCATCACCGTCGAAGCGGGCGCCGGGATCAACGCCCTGGGGCGTGGCAACGCCGCTTATGACTCGACGGCCGGGTACATTTACCAGCCGGGCGCGGCCAGTGTGGTGGTGGTCTCGAACGGCTGGACCGATGTGCTGGCGCCGGAGGCGGGCGGTGGTTTCACCGGTGCCGGCAGCATTCGGATCGGCACCTGCACCACGACGGTGTGTGCCAGCCCGGCGCTGCTGTATTCAAACGGCAGTATCACCGCCGCGACGGATAACCAGTTCGAGCTGGGTGAAGCCGTGCGTTTTGGCACGCGTCATCTGGCGCTGGCGGTGGGCGCGCTCAACGCTGGCAGTGCCCAGGCGCTGGCGGCTGCGGGCGACCGCGTACCGGCCGGTCTGACCTTGAACCAGAATGTTCTGGATCGTTTGCTGCGCGGTGATACCCGGTTCGGCGCGCCGGCTCTGGAGACACTGAGCCTGACCACGCGCGACGCCTTCAATCTCTACGGCAGCGTGACCCTCGACACCTTCGATGCACAGACAGGCCAGAGCAAGCTGCAAAACCTCGTGCTCGCCACCCCGGCGATTTATGGTGCAGGCGGTGCCGAGGATATCGCGACGATCCGCACCGCCAACCTGATCTGGAACGGTGCCACTCAGGACCCCGGTAGTGTGATCAGCGGCGGCGCCGGTACCGGCAGCGGTACCCTGGATATTCAGGCACAACGCATCGAGTTGGGTTACGGCCCTATGCCACAACCCAATGGCCTGGATCAGAACAATCGTCTGGCGCTGGGGTTTGCCAACGTTAACCTGAGCGCCAGCGAACGCATCACCGCCAATCACAAAGGCAGCCTGGCGGTGTATCAGCAGCAGGGCGCTTACGACCCGCTCAAGGGTTACGCCTACACGGGCGGCAACCTCACGCTGCGCACACCATTGCTGACCGGTGAGGCGGCGTCGGTCAATCTGCTCAAGGCCGGCAATCGCTTGACGCTCGGCGGTGCGGCTGCTTCGGGTGTGGCCGATGCCCTCGGCGCAGAGCTCCATCTGCAAGCCCACGATATCGTGCTCGACAGCCGCATTGCGCTGGCCAGCGGCAAACTCACGGCCAAAGCCGAACACGACTTGACGCTGGCCGACGGTGCGCAACTGGACATGTCCGGGCGCACGTTGCCGTTCAACGACGTCAGCAAATACAGCTGGGGCGGCGACGTATCCTTGTTGAGCAACAACGGCAATATCCGCCAGCTTGCCGGGTCGCGCATCGACTTGTCGGCAAAAAACAACCAGGCCGGCAACCTCAGCGCCGTGGCATTGGCCACCGATGCCGGCATTGTCGATCTGCAGGGCGAAATCATCGGCGCCAGCAGCGGCTACTACGACGCCGGTGGTACGCGGGTACCGTACAACGCCGCTGGCGTGGATATTCGCGCGCAGCAGTTGGGCGGTGACGCGAGCGTGCAGTTCGCGGCACTCAACCAGCGCCTGAACGCCGGGCAGGTGTTCGGCAGTCGCAGCTTGCAACTCAAGCAAGGCGATTTGCTGATTGGCGACGGGCTCAAGGCAGGCGAGGTCAATGTCTCGGTGGACAATGGCAGCCTGACGGTCAACGGTTTGATCGATGCCAGCGGCGAGCGGGTCGGCAGCATTCGACTGTCGGCGCAAAACGGCCTGACGCTGGCCGGCGACAGCGTGCTTGATGCCCATGGTCGGGTGTTGCGCGTCGACAGTTACGGCAAGATCATCGACGCGCCGAACCGTGCCATCGTCGAGTTGAATTCAGGCTCCGGGTTGTTGACCCTGGCGTCGGGTACGCGCATCGACTTGCGTCATGGTACCGATGCGGTGTCGGGTTTGCTCGCCGGTCAGCACGATCAGATGCTGCGCGGTACCCTGGAACTCAACGCACCGCGTCTGGGCGCCGGTGACATCGCCATCGACGCGACTGGCACCGTGAATATTCAAGGCGCGCGTTCCATCGGCCTCAATGGCATGCGGCGCTATACCGATGCGCGCGATGGTGTCGATCCAGCGGCCAGTGGCCGGCCGTATCAGGTGATCGATCAGGCGCTCTTTACCCGCATCGACGGCGACAACACGACTTTCATCGAGGCCGCGCTGAGTAACGCCGATCTGTTGCAACGCAAACTGGCCGGTCTGAACAACGAGGCTTACGCCGATGCCTTCCACCTGCGTCCCGGCGTCGAGATCGCCAGCAAGACAGCGGCCGGCGACCTTGTGGTGGAAGGTGACATCGATCTGTCGCGCTACCGCTATGACAGCCTCAATCCGCACACGAGCAAGGTCGCCGGTGTTTATGGCTCTGGTGAGTCCGCCAGCCTGGTGATCCGCGCCGGCGGCAACCTGGATATCTACGGCAGCATCAACGACGGTTTCGCGCCGCCACCCGAAACCGTCGACGACGCTGGCTGGAAGCTGGTGCCGGGCGTGCAGCCGTTCGGCGGCGATCTGATTGTGCCGGGAGCCGGGGTGACGCTGGCCCCGGGTACGCAGTTTCCGGCGGGCGTGACCCTCAACTACGATTTGCCGATTCAGGCGACGACGCTGGTCAGCGGCACGCTGCTGCCGGTGCAGGTGGAACTGGCCGCACCTTATACCTTCAGCGCCGGCACGGTGCTGGCGGGGGCGGTGCATGACGCTTCGGGCAATCTGTTGTATGCCGCCGGGACGCTGCTCGGCGACGATGTCACGGTACCGGCCAATAGCCGTTTGGGTGCCGGTATTCGTTTGAATCGCAACACGGCATTGAATGCCATGAACTGGCCCAAAGGCGTGCCGTTGCCAGGCGCTTTCGATGCCGACACGGGCAGTAGCAAGAATTTGATGTTGAGCGGTTCACTGGCGCTGTTGCGCGGCTCGCTGATTCCGTCGATGACCAATGTGGTACTCGCTGACGGTGTCGCGTTCATCGAGTTGCGCGCTTTGAATGGCGCCAGCCAGGGCGCCAACTGGGCACTCGCGCCGATGTTGCCGTCCGGCAGTGCGTCGTGGTCGATCCGCGCGGTGGCGGGGGCTGATCTTTCCGCAGCCGACAGTCGTGCGGTGCAACCGCTCACCGCCGAGGGCAATCTGCGCCTGGCGGACACCCATTACGGGGCGAAGATCACCGAAGGCAATCCACGCGCGGTGTGGTCGGAAACCAACCAGTATGGTTTCCCTGCCTTCGAACCGGTGCCCGAGGAATACCTGATTCTCTGCGACACCGATCCCGGTGCCTGTGCACCCATGGCGCGCTGGACCTGGGCGCCTGGCAACCAGTTCGGTTTCCAGGATTACGCGCCGATTCCCGAGGAATATCTGACGCTGTGCGACAGTTATCCCGAGGTGTGCGTGGAAAGCAATCCGGCGAAGAGCGCTGCCATCCACAGTCAGATGTTTAGCGTCTTGCGCACTGGCACCGGCGATCTGGATCTGATCGCCGCCGGTAATCTGAGCATGGCCTCACCATTTGGCGTGTACACCGCGGGCACCCAGTCGGCCGATGTCGATCCGCGCTTCAACCAGATGCGTGGGCGCTTGTCGGACAAGGACTCGGTATTGGGCAGCGCCGGCAGCGATGTCGAAAAATGGGTTAACGGCGGCGCCGACAGTCTTTATCAGGCCTGGTATCCACAGTTGGGGGGCAACCTGACGATCAGCGCCGGCGGTTCGGTTTCTGGCGATACCCTTGGACGCAAGGC
The DNA here is from genome assembly GCF_051132135.1 of Pseudomonas sp. R1-1. Classification (NCBI taxonomy): domain Bacteria; kingdom Pseudomonadati; phylum Pseudomonadota; class Gammaproteobacteria; order Pseudomonadales; family Pseudomonadaceae; genus Pseudomonas; species Pseudomonas sp. R1-1. The sequence continues at coordinate 3,554,012 of NZ_CP071663.1, read as the reverse complement.
CGCCAATAGCGGCGGCTACCGTGAGCAGGTGCCGAGTGTGGCGGTGGGCAACTGGTTATGGCGTCAGGGCACCGGCAACACTGACGTGCCGACCGCCTGGTGGATCAACTTCGGCAGTTATGTGACCCAGCCATTACCGGATGCCGACATGGACGCTGCGCCGTATCTGGTGGGCTTCACCGGTTTCGGTACGCTGGGCGGCGGCAATATCCGCCTGCGCGCCGGCGAAGACGCCGGCATGCTCAGACCGCTGGGGGATTCGCGGACCCATCCGCGCAGTCAGGGGCTGATCGTGGCGGTGGGCAGCACCGGTCGCGTCGGCAGCGACGGCAGCCTGCAACTGACCGGTGGCGGTGACATGGATATCCGCATCGGTGGCACGCTCAACCCGTCCCTTCAAGCGCGGGCCGGCAATGATGGGGTCACGCCGCCCAAACATGATCTGCAAGGCGCACTGATCAACCTGCGCGGCGCGGCCCAGATGAGCGGCAGCGCGGTCGGCGGCATCAATCTGCAATATGGCGCCGACAGCGTGCTGCATGACGCCCGTGAAACCCGTGCGCTTGACCCGTTCACCGCGACCACCAGCAACGCATCCGGCGGGCTGGTGCTGATTCCCGGCGACTCGGGCATGCGCATCAACACCCGTGGCGATCTGGTGCTCGGCGGTGCGGCAGACCCGGGCCGCGTGCGTCTGCAGAACGCCACGCCATTGTTTGACGAGGCGGGGGACATCACTCAGGGCGGGATTTTGAGCGGCTTCTCGCTGTGGACCGAGCACACGGCGATCGACCTGTTCTCTGCCGGCGGCAATCTCACCCCGAGTACCCAATTGGCCGAGACCGATACCAACGGGCCACTCAAAGGGCAGAACACTTCGCCCACCGACAGCCGTTTCGTCTATCCATCGATTCTGCGCGCAGTGGCGGGGCAGGGTTCGATTTACGCCGGTTCGTCGGCGGCTTACAGCGTCGGCAACACCGCGCCCGCGACCGCTTGGTCGCTGTTGTTGGCGCCGTCGGCCTCAGGTCAACTGGAGCTGTTGGCCGGTGATTCGATTTATGCCGGCGGTTATGCGATCAACCAGTCCGGGGCCAGTCCATTGGCAATTGCCACGCCGTTTGCCCCGGCGTTCAACGGCTATGCCAGCAACTCGGCGCAAACCCCGTTCATCTCTAACAGCGGCAGCGATGGGGTCGCCGCGGAACCGAATCTGCGTTATCCCTTGTTCGCTTTCGGCAGCAACTCGTACGCCAGCCTCAGCGATGTAATGGGCCCGGCGCGAATCTACGCGTTGACCGGCGATCTGGTTGGCATCCGCAGCGGCGAATCGTTGCGGGCGAGCGATTCGCTGCGCACCTGGTACGAAGCCGCCGGGCCGGTGTGGATGATGGCCGGTCGCGACATCGTCGCCTCTGGCACCTATCTGGGCCAGCCGACGATTTCGCCGAAGGATGGCGTCGGCACCACCAAGGACACGATCTACTCCACCGGCAACCTGTTCGTGCATAACGATCCAAGGGACGTGTCGAAAGTATCGGCCGGTCGCGACATCCTCTACAGCAGCTTCGACATCGCCGGCCCTGGCACCCTGGAGGTGAATGCCGGGCGTAACATTCTCATGGAAGACCGGGCCAGCATCACCAGCCTTGGTTCGTTGCTGGCAGGTGATCAGCGGCCGGGCGCCAGCGTGGTCTTGCAGGCCGGCACCGGCGCGCAAGGGCCGGATTATTCACGGTTCATCGCGCATTACCTGAATCCGCAAAATCTGGCCAATCCTGATTCCTCGTTGAGCGCGCAACCGGGCAAGGTGATCAAGACGTACCTCGACGAGCTGCAGAGCTGGCTGACCCTCGGTTACGGCTTCAGCGGCAACGCGGAACAGGCACAAGCCTTTTTCGCCGCGCTGCCAAGCGTCGAGCAGTCAATCTTCGCCCGGCAGGTGTACTTCGCCGAACTGCGCGCCGGCGGCCTGGAGTACAACAACGCCGACGGCCCGCGCCAAGGCAGTTATCTGCGCGGACGCAACGCGATTGCGGCGCTGTTCCCGACCACCGATGTCGCCGGCAACCCGATCCGCTACGACGGCGATATCACGCTGTACGGCGGAGCAGGGGTCAAGACCCTGTTTGGCGGCGACATTCAGATGCTCACCCCGGGCGGCGGTCAGGTGTTCGGCATCGAAGGCGCAGCACCACCCTCGACGGCGGGGATCATCACCCAGGGCTCGGGCAACATTCAGCTCTATTCCCAAGGCAGCATTCTGCTGGGCCAGAGCCGGATCATGACCACCTTCGGCGGCTCGATTCTCGGCTGGTCGGCCGAGGGCGACATCAACGCTGGTCGCGGTTCGAAAACCACCGTGGTCTACACCCCGCCAAAGCGTGTCTACGACACGTGGGGCAACGTCACGCTGTCGCCGTCGGTGCCGAGTACCGGCGCCGGTATTGCCACGCTCAACCCGATTGCCGAAGTCGCGCCGGGCGATATCGACCTGATCGCACCGCTGGGCACCATCGATGCGGGCGAGGCGGGGATTCGCGTGTCGGGCAACGTCAACATCGCCGCGCTGACAGTGGTCAACGCCGCGAACATTTCGGTGCAGGGCAAGACGACCGGTGTGCCGGTGGTGTCCGCGGTCAATACCGGCGCGATCACCTCGGCCAGCTCGGCGGCTTCCTCGGCCACGCAAGCCGCCGAAGACGTGGCGCGGCAGCAACAAGCGGCGGCGCGGCAGAATCAGGCCTCGGTGTTCACCGTGCAGGTGCTGAGCTTCGGCAACGAACAACTCACACCGTCGCGCGATGGCGCCAGCCGCGCACCGGCTGCGGGTTACAACCCGGACAGCCCGGTGCAGGTGCTGGGCGCCGGGGATCTGGATGAACAGGCCAGGCAGCAGTTGACCGAGGAGGAGCGTGGGCAACTGACGCTGTAAAAGGACTCTCGTGTAGTACGTTTGGGCGACCGGTGGGTCGCCCTTTTTTTGGCTGATTGCGGGCATATCCATTCCTGCGGCAATGGCCACTTATGGTTTCGCCTGACGGCGACTCACTTTTTTTACAAACGCCTAAAAAAAGTAAGCAAAAAAACGCTTGCTCCTACGTACGGCCCCTCGCAAGCTCGGGGTTCCTTCGCTGCGGGATCGATCCGGGCGCAGCGGCTACGGTTTGCTTCGCTGCACCTCCTTCCGCTGTGTCTGGCTGCGCCAGACGGTCGCTGCGCTCCCACGCCCGGATCAATCCCTCCACTCAGCCTCCCGACGTCGCCGGTGAGTCAAAAGCAAGATCAAAAGCGACTCGAGCTAACGCTCATTGTTGAGTGGTTGGAAGCAGATGGTTGACTTTGGGTTTGTGGTGGAACTGGCCCCTCACCCCAGCCCTCTCCCCCTGGAGAGGGAGCCGATTTGTGGGGGTTCAAAACTTAAGTACGACTCGGTAATTCACGTCGGCGTACCTTTCCTATTCACCTCGGTCAGCTCCCTCTCCCTCTGGGAGAGGGCTGGGGTGAGGGTTTGGGGCTCATGCACTCACCAAACCCCCACAAATCCACCGCCCGCAGGTAAACTCCGCGCACTTTTTCAAGGAGTTCACATGAGTTACTACCAGCCGGGCATTCTCGCCACCCCAGTTCCTGCGCAAGCGCGTCACCTGTTCTTCGCCCTCGAGTCGGTGGAAGCGCTGCCGCAGGCGCTCGACAACCTGCTCAATCAGGTGGATGGCGCGTCGGCGGTGGTCGGTTTCGGTGAACCGCTGGTCAAGGTGCTCAACGTGCAGATCGACGGTCTGCGCAGCTTCCCGGCGCTGGCCGGTGTCGGTGTTGAAAACCCTGCCACCCAGCACGCGCTGTGGGTCTGGTTGCACGGTGTCGACCGTGGCGAATTGCTCAATCGCTCCAACGCCCTTGAAGCCGCACTCGCACCGGCCTTGCGCCTGGTCGACCGTCAGGAAGCCTTCCGCCACAAGGACGGCCACGACCTCACCGGTTATGAGGACGGCACGGAAAACCCCCACGATGACGCCGCCATTGCCGCCGCGCTGCTGAGCCAGGGCGCTGATGGCCACGTCGGCGCCAGTTTCGCCGCGATCCAGCAATGGCAGCACGACCTCAAGGGCTTTCACCAACTGTCCGGCGAGGACAAAGACAACATCATGGGCCGGCGCCTGAGCGACAACGAAGAAATCGACGATGCGCCGGTCTCGGCCCACGTCAAACGCACCGCGCAGGAAAGCTTCGCCCCGGAAGCCTTCGTCGTGCGCCGCTCGATGCCGTGGATCGAAGGCGATCGCGCCGGTTTGATGTTCCTCGCATTTGGTTTCTCGCTGGACGCCTTCGAAGCGCAACTGCGGCGCATGAGCGGCCTGGAAGACGGCATCACCGACGGCTTGTATCGAATCAGCCGGCCGATCACCGGCGGCTACTACTGGTGCCCGCCACTCAAGGACGGCCACCTCGACCTGCGCGCCTTGCGCATCGGCTGATCCCTTGCTGCAACGCGATTCCCTGTAGGAGTGAGCCTGCTCGCGATAGCGGTGTGTCAGACAACACATCAATGACTGACACACCGCTATCGCGAGCAGGCTCACTCCTACAAGAGCGACCGTGTGAAGCGTCTAAGGTTATGCCCAAACAATATTTCCCTGACTTGTCATAACAACCCTAAGATCACGCCATAACTCGTTATGACAAGTGATCTGAAGATGACCGATAACGTTCTCTCCCTTGGCAGCGTCCCGCTGCACACCCAGTTGCGCGATGTGCTGCGCGCACGGATTCTCGACGGCGAATACCCGCAAGACAGCCAGATGCCTTCCGAAAGCGAACTCGGTGCGCTGTTCAAAGTCAGCCGCATCACCGTGCGCCAGGCGCTCGGCGATCTGCAGAAGGAAGGGCTGATCTTCAAGATCCATGGCAAAGGCACCTTTGTCGCCAAGCCGAAAACCTTTCAGAACGTCAGCAGCCTGCAAGGCCTCGCCGAGTCGATGACCGGCCGCGGTTACGAGGTGATCAACCGCCTGCGCAGTTTCAGGTTCATTGCCGCGGACAAGCGTGTCGCCGAGCGTTTGCAGGTGGCGGAGGGCGAGACCGTGGCGCAGATCAAACGAGTGCGCTTGATCAACCGTGAACCGATCTCGCTGGAGATCACCTACCTGCCCAAAGCGCTGGGCGAGCGTCTGGAGAAGGCTGATCTGGTCACCCGCGACATTTTCCTGATCCTCGAAAACGACTGCGGCATCGCCCTCGGCCACGCCGATCTGGCCATCGATGCGGTGCTGGCCGACAGCGACCTGACCCAGGCGCTCAACGTCGAGGCCGGTTCGCCGATCATGCGCATCGAGCGTCTGACCCATGATGCCCAGGGCCAGCCGCTGGACTTCGAACACCTCTACTACCGTGGCGATGCCTTCCAGTACCGCCTGCGCATCGATCGGCAAAAAGGGGAGCAGGCATGACCCGCAACGTGCTCGAACAGGAATACGACATCGTCGTGATTGGCGGCGGCACCGCCGGGCCGATGGCAGCGATCAAGGCCAAGGAGCAGAACCGCGATTTGCGCGTTCTGCTGGTCGACAAGGCCAATGTCAAACGCAGTGGCGCGATCAGCATGGGCATGGACGGCCTGAACAACGCGATCATTCCCGGCCATTCGACGCCGGAGCAGTACACCAAGGAAATCACTATCGCCAACGACGGCATCGTCAATCAGGCAGCGGTGTATGCGTATGCAACGCACAGTTTCGAAACGATCGAACAGCTCGACCGCTGGGGCGTGAAGTTCGAGAAGGACGAAACCGGCGATTACGCGGTGAAAAAGGTCCATCACATGGGCGCCTACGTGCTGCCGATGCCGGAAGGGCACGACATCAAGAAAGTCCTGTATCGGCAGTTGAAGCGCGCGCGGGTGAGCATCACCAATCGCCTGGTCTGCACGCGTTTGCTGACCGACGAGGAGGGCGCCGTCAACGGTGTGATGGGCTTCGATTGCCGCACCGCCGATTTTCATGTGATCAAGGCCAAAGCGGTGATCCTCGCGTGCGGTGCGGCGGGGCGCCTCGGTCTGCCGTCGTCGGGCTACCTGATGGGCACCTATGAGAACCCGACCAATGCCGGCGACGGCTACGCGATGGCCTATCACGCCGGCGCCGAACTGGCCAACCTCGAGTGCTTCCAGATCAACCCGTTGATCAAGGATTACAACGGCCCGGCCTGCGCCTACGTCACCGGTCCCCTGGGCGGCTACACCGCCAACAACAAGGGCGAGCGCTTCATCGAGTGCGACTACTGGAGCGGGCAGATGATGTGGGAGTTTCACCAGGAACTGGAAAGTGGCAATGGCCCGGTGTTCCTCAAACTCGATCACCTGGCCGAGGAAACCATCCAGAACATCGAGGAGATCCTGCACAGCAACGAACGGCCGAGTCGCGGCCAGTTTCACGCCAACCGCGGCACTGACTACCGCACGCAAATGGTCGAGATGCACATTTCCGAAATCGGCTTTTGCAGCGGCCACTCGGCGTCTGGCGTGTGGGTCAACGAACGCGCGGAAACCTCGGTGAAAGGCCTGTATTCGGCGGGTGACATGGCCGCCGTGCCGCACAACTACATGCTCGGTGCCTTCACTTACGGCTGGTTCGCCGGGCACAACGCCGCGGAGTTTGTCGCCGGGCGCGACTTCACGGCGCTGGATGCCGAGCAGATCGCCAAGGAAAAAGCCCGGGTCTACGCACCACTGGATCGCGAACACGGGCTGCCGCCAGCGCAGGTCGAGTACAAGCTGCGGCGCTTCGTCAACGATTACCTGCAACCGCCGAAAGTGACGAAGAAAATGCAGATCGGCCTGCAACGCTTCAGCGACATCGAGCGCGATCTCGAGCAGATGAAAGCCAACAACGCGCACGAACTGATGCGCGCGATGGAAACCAGCGTGATTCGCGACTGCGCCGAAATGGCCGCGCGCGCCTCTCTGTTCCGCGCCGAGAGCCGCTGGGGCTTGTATCACTACCGCGTCGATCACCCGCAACGCAACGACAGCGAGTGGTTCTGCCATTGCCACCTGAAGAAGGGCGAAGACGGCCAGATGACCAGTTTCAAGAAAGCCGTCGAGCCTTACATCATCCCGCTCGACGCCGAAGAAATGCAGGCTTACGACCGCTTGCGCGTAGGCGCCTTCGCCGCTTGATGCACGACTAAACAAGAGAATCCGAACCATGGCCTATCAAGCTCAGGAAATCTTCTTCCGCTCCAACGCCCCCGTCACCGTCGACGAGGACAAATGCATCGCCGAAAAAGGCTGCACCGTGTGTGTCGATGTCTGCCCGATGGACTTGCTGGCGATCAACCCGGCGACGCAAAAAGCCTACATGGCGTTCGATGAATGCTGGTACTGCATGCCGTGCGAGAAGGATTGCCCGACCGGGGCCGTCAAGGTCGACATCCCCTACCTCCTGCGCTGAACACCGATTCCTGTAGGAGTGAGCCTGCTCGCGATAGCGGTGGCTCAGGTGTCGATGTGTTGCCTGACACACCGCTATCGCGAGCAGGCTCACTCCTACAAGGGATTTGTGGCAACCCCCAGCCATCCGGCGAACACCGGACGCTGAATCCAACAACACCCCTCGTTTCCCACCGCGCCCTGATCGCGGCGGAGACGAACATCCAATAAACGATTCGAGGGGAAACACCCATGTTGCGTGCAGCAATTGCCGGTCTGCTACTGGCTTCGTTCACCGTGTCGGCTTCGGCCGAAACCATCCGTATCGCCATCGGCACCCAGGACACCACCATCAATTGCGCCGCGGGCGGCTTGTTGATTCGTGAGCTGGGTCTGCTCGACAAATACCTGCCCCACGACGGCGCTTACAAAGACGCCAGATATGAAGTGCAGTGGAAGAACTTCACCAGCGGCGCACCGCTGACCAACGAGATGGTCGCCGGCAAACTCGACTTCGGCGCCATGGCCGATTTCCCCGGTGCGTTCAACGGCGTGGCGTTTGAAACCGCGGGCAAGCACAGCCTGTTCATCAGCGTGCTGTCGGGAAGCATCAAGGGCAGCGGCAACGGCATCGTCGTGCCGAGCGCGTCCACGGTGCAGTCATTGGCCGAGCTCAAGGGCAAGACCATTTCCGTTCCCTTCGCCTCGACGGCCCACGGCATGTTGTTGCGCGCGGTGGCGGCGCAGGGCTGGGATCCGCTCAAGGACGTCAACATCATCGCCCAGCCACCGGAAGTCGCTGGCTCGGCGTTGCAGGCTGGCAAGATCGACGCCCACGCCGATTTCGTGCCGTTCGCCGAACTGTTCCCCAGCCGCGGTTTCGCTCGCAAGATTTATGACGGTTCTCAAGCCAACGCGCCGACATTCCACGGTGCGCTGGTCGATCAGGCCTATGCGAAGAAATATCCCGAAATCGTTATCGCGTATCTGCAGGCGAGTATCGAAGCCAATCGACTGCTCGCTGCAGAGCCTGAGAAATACAGCGAACTGATCGCCAAGGTCACCGGCGTCGATGCCGAGGTCGCCTACCTGTTCCACGGCCCGCTTGGCGTGCAAACCCGCGACCTGAGCTGGAAACCTGAATATCGCCAAGCGGTAGGTACCGCCATCGACACGTTGAAGCTACTGAAGAAGGCCGATCGTGGGCTCGATCTCAACAGCTTCATCGACGATCAATACATCCGCGCGGCGTTCAAGGCGTCGAATCTGGATTACACCGCGCAACTGGCCGATTACGCGCAAACGCCATTGACGGGGGTGGATGCGGCAACGGGCAAAGCGATCACCGACGTCAGCCATGTCGCGGAAATCTGGGTGCGAGGTGAAGCCAAGGTGCGCCGTTATGGCTCGGCTGAGTCGGCGTTCAGCGCGTTGGCCGCGTTGAAGCAGGAGGGCAAAAACATTCGTGCGGTGTATGCGCAGGCGAGCGACAGCGGGATCAAGTTGTTGGCCGAGCAGGCGTGGTTTGCCAGTGATGCCAAGGGGCGTTTGAGTGCGTTTCTGCTCAAGGGGCAGGCGCAGGAGTTTGCTTCGGTGCAGGGGGGCAAGGTGTTCGATTTCGGCGATGCCACGGCGCAAGTCGTTGTTGCCCGCTAACTTCGGAACACCGTTTCCTCTGTAGGAGTGAGCCTGCTCGCGATAGCGGTGGCTCAGGTGTTGATGTGTTGCCTGACACACCGCTATCGCGAGCAGGCTCACTCCTACAGGGATTTGTGTTGAGAGGAATTATTTTGTACCGATCCTGTTTACGCTGGGTTCCAAGAGCCGCCTCACTGCTGCTCTGCCTGCTGTTCTGGCAACTCGCCGCCAGCCACCACTGGAACCTCGGCCTGGTCACGTTCGCCAACGTGCCCACGCCCTTGGCCGTGATCGAAGCTGCTTTGGGCCTCGGTGACTCCGGAAAACTCTGGCAGCACCTGACCGCCAGCCTCGGCCGCGTGTTTGCCGGTTACCTCGCCGCGCTGGTCATCGGCATCGCCCTGGGCCTGGCCATCGGCCGCTCGAAATGGGCCGAGGACGTGCTGCTGCCGCCCCTGGAAGTCCTGCGCCCGATTCCCGCCGTGGCGTGGATTCCGCTGGCGATTCTGATGTTTCCGTCCTCGGAACTGTCGATGGTCTTCATCACTTTCACCGGCGCACTGTTTCCGATCCTGCTCAACACCGTGCACGGCGTCGAAGGTGTCGACCCGCGGCTGATCGCTTCGGCGAAAAGCCTCGGGGCAGGGCGTCGGGCGATTCTGCTCGAAGTGATTCTGCCCGGCGCCGCGCCGAGCATCATCACTGGCCTGGCCATCGGCATGGGCACGTCGTGGTTCTGTCTGGTGACGGCGGAAATGATCTCCGGCCAGTTCGGCATCGGTTACTACACGTGGGAGTCCTACACCATTCAAAACTACGCCGACATTGTCGTCGGCATGTTGCTGATCGGTGTGCTGGGCATGGGCAGCAGTTGGCTGATCAAACGTCTGGGCAGCTTGTTCACGCCCTGGCATCGACCACGAGGAAAAGCCTGATGAGCGTGATGCAAAACCCCGAAGGGCGGATCGACATTCGCCAATTGTCGATCGTGCTCGGCGAAGGCCGCGACGCCTTCGAAGCGGTGCAGAGTCTCGATTGCCAGATCGACCCCGGCCAGTTCGTGTGCATTCTTGGTCCGTCCGGTTGCGGCAAATCGACGTTGCTCGGGGCCTTGGCCGGGCACTTGAGCGCCAGCACCGGCAGCCTGCAAGTCGACGGCGCGGCGGTGTCCGGGCCGTCGTCGCAGCGCGGCATGGTGTTCCAGCATCACACGCTGTTTCCGTGGCGCACGGTGCGCGACAACGTTGCCTTCGGCTTGAAGATGCGCGGTATCGGCAAGGCCGAGCGGCATCGCGCGGCCGATGACATTCTCAAACTGGTGGGGCTCGACGGATTTGCCGAGCGCTGGCCCGATCAGCTGTCTGGCGGCATGCAGCAACGGGTGGAAATCGCTCGGGTGCTGGTCAACCGCCCACGGCTGTTGCTGATGGACGAGCCGTTCGGTGCGCTGGATGCACTGACCCGCCTGAACATGCAGGAGCTGCTGCTGGATATCTGGACGCGCATCCGGACCACCGTCGTGTTCGTCACCCACGACATCGACGAAGCCCTGTTTCTCGCCGACCGCTTGCTGGTGATGAGCGCACGTCCGGGGCGGATCATCGAAGATCTGCGTCTGGATTTTTCTCGACCGCGCACCAGCGAACTGGTGACCAGCACCGAGTTCGCCCGCCTCAAACGTCATTGCCTCGACCTGCTGCGCCACGACACCGACCGACCGCTGCCGCGCCTCAACCCGCTCGGTTTGCCTCCCGAAAACCCTTTGCCGCGATTTGCCCTATGACCTCTATTTTCGCTGTGACCGATATCGATGAAATCCTTGCCCTGCAACCGCGCCTGACTGCTGATGACCCTGCTGTGCGGCGCATCGCCCTGATCGAGCTGGCGGATCTTGAAGAACCGGATGGCTTGCTCTGGCTGGTCGATCGTCTTGGCCGTGATCCTGCCGAAGAAGTCCGCGCCGAAGCTGCGCGATTGCTTGAGGCCTGGGAGGATGAGCCGGTCGTGCAGGCGCTGTGCGAGGCGCTGACCGATCCATCGTCTGCCGTGCAAGCGGCTGCCGCGCAAAGCCTGAGTCTGCTCAAGTCGGAAGCGGCGGGGCGGGTGATTCTGCCGTGGACGGCTCATGCCGATGTCAACGTGCGCATCGCCGCGTTTCGCGCCCTGCGTGAGTTGCGTTTTGCCGACGCGGCGCCCGCTGCCGTCGCTGCGCTGAACGATGCCGACGCCAATGTGCGCCGCGAAGCGGTCGGCGTGCTGGGCTGGCTCAAGCAACTCGACGCACTGCCGGCGCTGGCGCGTTTGGCCAGCGACGATCCGGACACCGAAGTGCGCCGTGCGGCTACCGGAGCGCTGGGTTTGGCCTCCTGTGCCGAGGTGTTGCCAGCTCTGCGTCAGGCCTTGCGCGACATTGCGTGGCAGGTGCGCGAAGAAGCGGCGACGACGTTGGGCAAGGTCGGCCATGGCGACGCCGGCCCGGCGTTGGTCGAGGCGTTGAGCGATGACTATTGGCAAGTGCGTCTGCGCGCCACTCGCAGCCTGGGTCGTTTGCGTTTTGTCCCGGCGCTGGAGGCGTTGATCGATACGCTCGGTCATCGCATCAGTAATTTGCGTAAGGAGGCGGCGCTGGCCTTGGGTGAGTTGAATGATCGTGGCGCGGTGGCGGCTTTGCAGGCGGCGCAGGATGACGGTGATCCGGAAGTGCGCAAGGCGGTGCGGATTGCCTTGAGTCAGTTGCAATGAGTCCTTTGGCGGTGGTCAATTCGCAGTCTGAGCGGACCTTGCGTCTGAGTTGGCCGGATGGGCGTGAGTCGGTGTTGGGGCATGCTCAGCTGCGGCGGCAGTGTCCGTGTTCGCAATGTCGTGCGTTTCGGCTGCGGGGGGTTACGCCGTTGGTCGATGATCGGGTGCGTGTGGTTGAGGTGAATGGTCAGGGGTATGGGGTGCAGTTGGTGTTCAGTGATGGGCATCAGCGGGGGATTTATCCCTGGGATTATCTGCTGGGTGCTGATTTTTGTGCTGATGTACTCGGTTGAAACTGTGGGAGCTTGCCTGCAAGCGATGGCTTTCTTTCAGGCGCTGAGTTTTGGGTACATATCCGTTGCTTCGGTCACGGCTACTTAGGGTTCCGCCCTTACGGCGGGTCACCTTTATCAAACGCCAAAAAGGTAACCGAAAAGGCTTGCTCCTACGTTCGGCCCTCGCAAGCTCGGGTCCCTTCGCTCCGGGATCGATCCGGGCGCAGCGGCTACGGTTTGCTTCGCTGCACCTCCTTCCGCTGTGTCTGGCTACGCCAGACGGTCGCTGCGCTCCCACGCCCGGATCAATCCCTCCACTCAGCCTTCCGACGTCGCTGGTGACGCAAGATCAAGGGCACGCGAGCTAACGCTCATTGTTGAGTGGTGAGAAGCGGCGCATGGCTTGGGATTTGTGGTGGATTCGCCCCTCACCCCAGCCCTCTCCCCCTGGAGAGGGAGCCGATTTGTGGGCTGTTTGGAAACTGCGTACGACCCGGTATTTCAGGTCAGCGTAGCTTTCGCATCCCCCACGGTCAGTTCCCTCTCCCTCTGGGAGAGGGCTAGGGTGAGGGGCTTTGGATTTTCGACTATTTCAAGCTTTAGCCGGAACCACCGCGACCGCCAGCAGGCTGGCTCCCAAAGTGAATTTTGTGTAGCCCCAAGCCTTCCCTCCACCGCGAAACCTGTAGGAGCCAGCCTGCTGGCGATAGCGCTCCAACAGGCGCCACATCACTGCCCGACAAACCAGCGAAAATACGGGTTCCCGCCATCTCCCTGCATGACTTCGCGAATATCCCGCGCCCAGGCGTCGCGATCACCGTCATAGGCATGCAGGCTCGCCTGATAAAATTGCATCAGACGCTGGCGGTGCGCTTGCATGCGTTCGGTGAATGCGCCATCGACATTCACCAGTGGCGGCGGCTGGTACAGGTCGAGCAAGGCCGGCAGCACGCGGGTGATTTCCTGGCTGCGCACCCACGGTGCGTATTCGATGCGGGGTTGATCGTCGGTCACGGCGGGGGCGTCGGCGGCGAAGCGTTCGAGGCCGGCGCGGTCGGTGACCCAGGTGGCGAGCAGGGCGGCGGCGGAGCCGATGCCGACATCCTGCAAGGTGCTGCGCACGCTGTCCTGCTGGAAACGTGCGCTGATTTTTGCCGCGTCGAGGGTCATGGGTTGCTGCGACCCGACCAGCAGCATTTCGTGGAATTCGCTGGTCCACAATGAGGCGTAGGGGAACACATCGAGAAAGCTGCGCACCAGCGAGCGCGAGTCGTCGATGTTCTGCGTCGGCAGCGGCAGCCATTGCGCGACGATGCCTTGGTGTTGCAGGCGGCTGGCGGCCAGTTGGTAGAAGTCGCGCGAGTACAGGTTGACCACGCCGGCGGCTGACGGCGGTGGCGGTTCGAGGGTGATCAGGTCGTAGGTCTGCGCGCTGCGCAGCAGTTCCTGGCGGCCGTCGCGCAGGCGCACGTCCACGCCGGGGTCGCTGGCGGCGTTGAAGTTGCCTTTGAACAGTGGCGCGGCTTCGACCACGGCAGGTAACAGCTCGGCAACCACCCGGTGTTGCAGGTCCGGATAGCGCAGCAGGGCGCCGGCGGTAATGCCGGTGCCGAAACCGATTACCAGGGTGGAGCGCGGTTCGCCGTTGTGGATCAGCAGCGGCAGCAGTGCCTGAATGCGCATGTAGCGCAGCGATGGCATGGCGTCGCCGGTGTTGGATACGCCCTGAATGTACAAACGGTGGAAGGTGTTCGCGCCGCGACCCTGAGCAACGACCGCGACGGTGCCGCCACGGCCTTCTTCGTAGAACGCCAGGGTGCCATTGCGTGCACCGGGCAGCAGACTGGCAAGTTTGTCGACCGGGGTCAGCAGCGCCACAACCACCGTCACCAGTCCTAACGCCACCACTGCCTGCCGCCGACCTTTCTTGACGTGATGCCCTTTGCGCACGGCGATGTAACCGATGCCTGCGGCGATCATCGCCAGCAGACCCAAGGTGCGTACCAGACCCAGCCAGGGGATCAGCAGAAAACCGCAGAGCATCACGCCGACAATCCCGCCCAGCGTATTGAACGCCACCACCGCGCCGACGTCCCGGCCGACACGTTGCTGGCCGACGCTCAAACGCAACGCCAACGGAAACGCCGCGCCGAGCAACAGGGTCGGCACAAACACGATACTCAGCGCCGCCACGGCAAAGCGCGCACTCATTCCGGCCAGCTCGCTGGCTCCCATGCTCAACAACCAGGTTTCTGCCTGACTCTGCGCGAGCACCAGCCAGCGCCCGAGCAGGGCGATTTCCAGCAGCGCGACCAGCCCGGCGCCGGCAATCAGCAGGCCGAACACGCCCCACGGATCGCGGATGCGCTCGACGCGGCGGGCGAGCAGGGCGCTGCCGATGAACAAACCGGCCAGATAGGTCGCCAGCACCACGGCGAAGGCATAGGTGCGTGTACTCATGAACTGCACGATCGATTGTGACCAAACCACCTCATAACCAAGCGCCACGCCACCGGCGATGGAATACAGCCATAGCGCGGTGCGATCCGGGGCTTTTTCAGCATGATGTTTGATGGGGGCTGTCACAGCGGCTGGATGCTGGCGGGCGAACCACAATGCGCCGGCCGCCGCGAGCAGGTTGAGCATGGCCGCGAACAAGGCACTGCCGCGCACGCCGAGACTGGCGATCAGCACAAACGCGGCGAGCAAGGTACCGACAATCGCACCCAGCGTGTTCGCCGCATACAACTGCCCGCCAGCCTTGCCCGGATCGTTGGCCAACGCGCGCACCAGCACCGGCAAGGTGCCGCCCATCAACACGGCGGGAATGCCGACCAGGGTGAACGGCAACAGCCACGCGAGCACGCCGACATGGCTTTGCAGCCAGGCAAACGCGCTGGCCGCAAGGCTCATGCCCACCGTGGCGCCGACGGCGAGGAGCGCCACCAGCACCTCCAGCCCGGCATACAGCAACAACGGTTGCGCCACGCGGTCGGCCCAGCGCCCGAACAGCCAGCCGCCGATGGCCAGTCCGGCGAAAAAGGCGCTGATGCCCGTGGTGATCGCATACACCTCGACCCCGACCACCAGCGACAACTGCTTGATCCACAGCACCTGATAAACCAGCGCGGCAGCACCGGAAATGCACAGCAGGATGGCGGGGATGAGCAGGGTCTCAGCGGCGCTGGGCGAGGCGGGTATGGCCGACGGCTTGCTGGCGATACGTGTGGACATTTGCGTGTGCCTTATTTCAGAAATCAGCGACTGCACGGACGTCATCGCTAGCAGGCTAGCTCCCACAAGGGGCTTACCTGGGTTGTGAGTCTCTTGTGGGAGCTAGCCTGCTAGCGATTGGGCCGACATGGTCTCAAGTCAATAAACAGGGCCGCCCGCCGATGGAGGCGGGCGGCGGTGCAGCAGGTTTACTGCGCTTTCTTCATTTTCTCCTCGATACGCCGGTCTACGTCCGCACGTATCTGATCGATGCTGAAACTTGCCGGGCGCTGGCTCGGTGGATAGTCGACGAAGGTCTGGAGGAACTTCGCCGAGCGCCGGGTACCATCAAAGATCAGATAATCGTTTTTCGTGAGGAAGTCGTAATACTGATCCGAAACGACGTCGGCGCGTTCATACGGGTCCATGCGCAGGTTGAACATTTTCGGCACGCGCAGGCACACGAACGGTTCACTCCACACCTGCAAACCACCGGGAGCACGTTGCTCGCAGAACACTATCTTCCAGTCGTTGTAGCGCATGCCGACCAGCTCGCCATCATCGTTGAAGTAGTAGAACTCGCTGCGTGCGCTCTTGTCGGTTTTGCCGGTCAGGTAATCCAGCTGGTTGAAACCGTCCAGATGCACCTTGTAGTTTTTCCCGCCCAGATCCGTGCCCTTGAGCAAACGGTCCTTGATGTCGGTATCGCCTACCGCCGCGAGCAAGGTCGGGAACCAGTCGAGGCCGGAGACCATCTGCGTCGACACCTCACCTGGTTTGACTTTGCCCGGCCAGCGAATCATCGCCGGAACCCGGTAGGCGCCTTCCCAGTTGGAGTTCTTCTCGTTGCGGAACGGCGTGGTTGCCGCGTCCGGCCACGACCATTGGTTAGGGCCGTTGTCGGTGGTGTAGACCACGATGGTGTTGTCGGTGAGCTTCAGATCATCGAGGGTCTTGAGCAGCTTGCCGACGTCTCCGTCATGCTCGAGCATGCCGTCAGCGTAATCGTTGCCGATCATTCCGCTCTGGCCACGCATTGACTCGCGTACGTGGGTGAATGCGTGCATGCGTGTGGTGTTCATCCAGACAAAGAACGGCTTGTCCGCCTTCGCCTGTTTTTCGATGAAGGCCTGCGCGGCCGCGGTGGTTTCGTCGTCGATGGTCTCCATGCGTTTTTTGTTCAGTGCGCCGGTGTCTTCGATCTTGCCATCGGCAAAGCTGTGGATCACACCGCGTGGCGAGGCGGCCTTGACGAACTCGGCGTCATCCTTGGGCCAGTACGGACGCTCTGGTTCCTCTTCGGCGTTGAGGTGATAGAGATTGCCGAAGAACTCGTCGAAACCGTGATTGGTCGGCAGGTATTCGTCTTTATCGCCCAAATGGTTCTTGCCGAACTGGCCGGTGGCATAGCCTTGGGCTTTGAGCGCCTGGGCAATGGTCACATCGCGGGCCTGCAAGCCGACCGGCACGCCGGGCATGCCGACTTTCGACAGGCCGGTGCGCAGCGGCGTCTGCCCGGTGATGAACGACGATCGCCCGGCCGTGCAGCTGTTTTCTGCATAGTAGTCGGTGAAGATCATGCCTTCTTTGGCGATACGGTCGATGTTGGGCGTTTTGTAGCCGACCACGCCCATGGAATAGGCGCTGATATTGGTCTGGCCGATGTCATCGCCGAAGATCACCAGAATGTTGGGTTTTTCAGCCGCTGTGGCGGTTGCCGACAACGCCATCACCGAAGCCGCCATCAGGGCGAGCTTCGGTAGCCACTTGCGTATGCGAGTCATATGACTTGCTCCTTTCGCGGGGGTGGTTGTTTTTTCGACAAACGTTTGTTGCAGTCCTGCAGCACGCTTTCTTTTATTGCACCTGCTCGGTGGCCAGCGGTTCGAACGGGTAGATACGCCGCCATTCGGCAGCCATGTCGACCACGGTCCAGCCGCGGGATTTCGCTTCGTCGAGAGCCAGGTCGAGCCGGCCAATGCTGGATTGGCGGTCATAGGCCCATTCGCGTTTGGCGTCGGTGTGATGCACCAGCCCCATGAATCGTTTGCCCGGCCCGGCGGCCGTCCACTGCAGCATCTGCAGGTCACCATCGGAATTGCCGAAGGCGAGGATCGGGCGTTTGCCGATGACCGCGTCGATGCTTTCCGGTTTGCCGGGGCCGTCGTCGTTGTGCGCCAGTTTCGGCGTACGCAGGATCGAGGCCTTGCCATCCTTGTACTGGAACGAGGTGATGAACGTGGTGCCGATCACTTGCTCGGGCGGGATGCCGTAGACCTTCTCGGCGAAGGCGCGCATGAAACCGGTGTCACCGCCGGAAACGATGTAGGTCTTGAAGTCCTGGCTGCGCAGGTAGTCGAGCATTTCCAGCATCGGCTGGAAGATCATTTCGGTGTACGGCTTGCCGGTTTTCGGATGGCGCGCCTGGCTCAGCCAGGTTTTCGCGTAATCATCAAAGGCTTCGGTGGTCATGCCGGTGTGCGTCGCGCCGACGATCTTCAGCACGCCCTCCATGCCGGTCGCGGCCAAGGCTTTGTGATCGCTCTCAAGAACCGCTTTGAAGGGTTGCGTGGTTTTCCATTCCGGATGCTGCGCCGCGTTGCGCTTGATCTCATCGAAGGCAAACAGCAGCTCGAAATAGGCGGGCTGTTCACTCCACAGCGTACCGTCGTTGTCGAACACGGCGATCCGGTCGGCGGGTTTGACGAAGTCCTTGCTGCTCTGGTCGGTCACGGCCTGGACAAATTCGATAATGCTTTTTTTCGCCGGGCCTTCCTGCCACGACGGTAGCGGCTCGCTGGCCTGGGCAAGCAATGGCAGGGCCAAAGTAAACAGCAAGGCGAGTCCGAAACGTTGGCGGTACAGCATCGGGTTCGTCATGGGAAATCCTTCTCGTGAACGGGGTTGAGCGGACGCAGCGCCGAAGCCTTTTTTAACCTCTGCTGTTCGGCCTGACTTTGTAGCGTAGTCAAGGATTGGCGCAGTTGAACAAGTGTTTGCTCAGTGGTCGGTTGACGTCCGTAAAGCCCGCGTAACAGTCCCTGCAAACGCGGCCCGGCCTCGACCAGTTTCAGCCCCAGGCGACTGCGTCGCAGCCACAGATACAGGGCGCTCAATTGCGCCGGGCGGGCTTGCAACTGGCCATTGATTTGTTGCCATGCGAATGCAGGCGATTGCAGCCACGCTAGCTGCCTGGCGTGTCGGCGCGCCTGCCAGCGCTGCCTGGCGCGAGTGAACGCAGGGCGCAGCCGATAAACGGCGCTGATCAGTGCGACCAATACGCTCAGCCAGAGCAACCAGCGGGTGGAGAAACGCAGTGGATCGCGATCCAGTTGCTGGAGGTCTTCAGTGATTGAAAACACCGGTTGATAAGCGTTGTTCGCCACGGCCTCGAAGGTGACCGCCGGGACTTGTGCGCGGCGCAGTTGTTGCGCCGTAACGTCCCACCATTTCATCTCGATTGCCGGCAGCGTGTACGCACCGGCCTGATCGACGCGGTAGCTGACGCTGTCGATGCGCTGCCCTCCGAGGACATTGCCGCGACCGTCGTCCATGGCGCTGACTTGCGGGTTTTGCACATAGCGACTCAGGCCACCGACATTGCCAAATTGAGGAATCGGCAGGGCCATCGCCAACGCGCCGTCCGCTTGCAGGGTCAACTGCCGGCGGATGCTGTCGCCGACTTTCAGCGGCGTGGCCGAATGGACGATTTCCTGGGTAAAGCGCAGCGCCGTTGCTACCAGCGGCGTTTCGCCCTCGGCAAAACCCGGCGGCCGCGTAGCGCTGAACTGCAACGGTTGGCTCTGCGCGCTGAGTTCAGCGCTGGCCTGGCCGGGTGTGGCGCGCACGGTCAGGGCCGGAATAGCGAAGGTTTGCGCGACGTTCGGCGTGATCAGGTAGCGGTAGCGCAGGCCGCTGAAAGCCACGCCGTCGAAGGTCTGATTGAGGTGCTGCGCCTGACCGTCCGGCGGCGTGACCAAGGCACCGTCGAGATTGAGATCGGGCAGGGTGGCGGCGCTGGTGAACCAGGTGTCGGTGAGAACATCGAGTTGCAGCTCGACCAGACCGCCAACCATCGCCCCTTCGGCGGGTTGCAGATGGGCCTGGACCTTGAGTTGGGGTTCGGCGGCCAATGCTTGAAATGTGAACAGGCTGCTGATGATCAAGATCGGTAAAGTCATCGCGATCAGGCGGTCGCTATCGCCAGCAGGCTGGCTGCCACAGGGAGATTGCGGTGAATGGAGATCCAGTGTGGGAGCCAGCCTGCTGGCGATGGCCGCGACTCGGTTCATGGCCTGGCTTCCTGCTGATCCTGCAACCTGAACTTCTGCCGCAAAAACTTCGCCGGCGAGGTGGTCAGGTTCTGCAACCACAACGCATCGGACACCGCCTGCTCGGTCTTGATCGCTTTGCTCTGGCCCTTGCCCGGTGCCTTGTCGAATTTCACCTCGTCGGGTTTGGTTTCAGGGGCGTTCCGCTCGGCGCTTTCGGTGTCTTTCAGCAGCGCCTGCGCGAGGGCCAGATTGGCCATGGCTTCTGGGAACTGTGGTCGCAGTTTCAAGGCCTGGGTATACGCAGCGATGGCCTGATCGAACTTGAAACGGCGCACGTAAATGTTGCCCAGATAGAAATACGCCTGCGGCGTGTCCAGCCGCGCAAACGTCGCCAGTGCGAGGTCGTAATCGGCTGCGTGATACGCCGCAACGCCTTTCCAGTATGGGTCGATAAACAGCGCCGCCGCCTGCGGCAAATGATCGTGTTCGAAGGCCCAGCGGCCCTGCTGATCGCGGGTGAAAAAAGCATCGGTCAGCGCGTTGGCCTGCGCCGGCGCGGCGGGCCAGCCCAGCCCCGCAGCGAGCAACAGCGCCGGCAGCCAATTGACGCTCCAGCCCTTGCGCACGTTGAACAGCGCCAGCAGCAAGAGTGGCCAGCACAGCCAGTAGCCGGCGTCTTTCCAGTGGAGTTCGCGCTGTTCGGCGCTGCTGGTCTGAAAGTGCCGTTGCGCGTGCAGTTCGATCCAGTCCAGATCGTCGTTGTTGAGGGTCAGGCTGCCCAGCGGCGCATCAACCGCAGATGCCAGTTGCTTGAGCGCGGCCTGATCGAAGCTGCCCAGCACCGGGCGCCCGTTGCCATCGCTGCGCGGTTGGCCGTTGGCGCCCTGAATGACGCCGCCGTCAACACTGCCGACCGCGAGTACCAGTACCTGCAAGGCGCTTCCGCGCAAACGCTGATCAAGGTCGCCGAGCTGCGCGATGTCGGCGCCGTCGGTGAGCAGCAGCAGGGTGCCGGGCGTTTTTTCCGCATCGAGCAAGCGTTTCGCCTGATCGATCACGGCACCAACGTTCTTGCCCGGTTTATCGATCAGCCCCGTGTTCAACGCTTGGATAAAGGTATCGAGCAGCGCCGGATCATCGGTCGTCGGCAACACCAGATGGGCACTGCCGGCGTAGGCAATCAGTGCGGTGCGCGCGCCGGCACGACGCTGGATCAGATCGTGCAGCTTGTGTTTCACCGCTTCCAGTCGGGTTGGCTGCACATCGCTGGCATCCATTGACGGCGACAGATCCACCGCGAAGATCAGCGCTGCGCGGTTTTCCAGAAAATCGGGCCGGTCCTGTTCCCAGGTCGGGCCGGCAGCGGCGAGCGCGCCGAGCATCAACAACGCGCAGAGCCCATGCACCGGGCGCAGGCGCTGATGATCCTCAGGCGTGACCAACAAATGCGCCAGCAGGTGTTCGGCGATCTGCCCGCGCAGCTGTCGTTGCAAGTCGCGGCCGCGGCGCCAGAGCAGCGGTAAAAACGCCGCGAACAGCCCGAGCAGCAGCCATGCCGGGCGCAGGAAATGCAGATCGCTGAGGTTGATCTCCATCTCAAGCCTCCTCGCGCTGGCGTGCGAAGGCCAGCCGAACCCGCAGCAGGGCGCCAAGGTGATACAGCGCCAGGATCAGCAGCGCGGCAGCCAACGGCCAATAAAACAGTTCACGCTGCGGCTGATGGCTGAGGGTTTTCACCTGATGCGGCGTGAGGCGATCGAGGGTGTCGTAGACCTGATTCAGCGCGTTGCGGTCTTCGGCGCGGAAGAACTGACCGCCCGTGCTGCGGGCGATCTGTTCCAGTGCCGGCAGGTTGACCTTGGCCTCGCCGGACGCGGTCGGGTCGCCGATGCCGATGGTGTGAATGATCACGCCTTTGCTCGCTGCCATTTGTGCCGCGTGGTCCGGGGTAATCGCGCTGCTGGTGTCATTGCCGTCGGTGAGCAGGATCAACACTTTTTCCTGCTCGTGTGCCTGATCCAGCAACTTGAGACTCAAACCGATGGCATCGCCAATCGCCGTGTTGGGGCCTGCCATGCCGATGCCAGTGTCGGCGAGCAGAAGCGACAGGCTGGCGTGATCGAGGGTCAGCGGCGCCTGCGGATAGGCGCCGCTGCCGAACACGATCAGGCCGAGGCGATCATCCTTGCGCCTGTCGATGAAGCCTTGCACGACGTCCTTCACCGCCGCGAGGCGATTGATTTTCTCGCCGTTGGCATTGGTGAAATCTTCGGTTTCCATCGATTGCGACAGGTCGATTGCGAGCATCAAGTCGCGCACCGGTTGCTGCCGTTCCAGAGGCTTTTCGACCAATACCGGGCGCGCGGCAGCGAGCAGGATCAGCGCCCAGACCAGCAGGTTGAGCAGCAGTTGCCAGCGATTGCGGCGGCTGCCGACGACGCCCGGTGCTTCGCTGATCGCGCGGCTCATCGCGGCAAAGAACGGCACGCGCACGGCGCTGCGCGCCTCGTTGTAGGCGGGCAGATAGCGGTAAGCCAGCCAGGGCAGCGGCATCAGCAGCAACAGCCATGGGTAATCAAGCTGCCACATGGTGATGCTCCACCCAGTATTGGCAGGTGTCGAACAGCGCCTGACGTTGCGGCGCGGGCAGGGCGCGCAGAGTGTCGTCAGGGGCGTAGGCGAGTTGCGCGAGTTGAGTGCTGAAGTCGGCGGGGAGTGGTTTTTTGCTGTGGCGTTGCAGGAAGGCTTGCCAGTCGTCCCTCCCAAGCGCCGAAACCTCATGTAGGCCTTCGCCTGCTCGCGATGGCGTCCGATCAGTCGACATAGATGTTGAACGTGAAGACGCTATCGCGAGCAGGCTCACTCCTACATTGATCGGATTCCAGCGCAGCGATTGTGTGGGCATCGACAGCGCCACGCGCTTGAGCAGTTCCGGCAGTTCGCGCAAGGCATTCAAGTCATCACTGCGCTCGCGCAACTGCGCCAGTCGCGCCAGGCCTTCGCGTCGATAAGCATCTCTGCGCCATTGCCCATAACGTCGCAAACCGACCAGCAACGCGGCGAGCAACAACATCCCGAGCAGTACCCACCAACCCCACGTCTGCGGCGCGTAGCTGACCGGTGCCGGCAGGCTCAACTCCTTGAGCTGGTCGATACTGGGAATATCCGGATTCACCGCCGTGCTCCGGCGTTTTTACCCAGTTCCGCGCGCAATTGTTCGTGGGCGGTTTCAGCACTGCTGAACATCATCAGCGGCACCTGACTGCGGCGCAGCAGGCTGGCAACGTCTTGCAGACGACCGCTGAGAAAATCCGCCAACGGCTTACGTACATTGCGCTTGTCGACTGCCAGTTCGACCTGCAACTCGCCCTGAGTGACCAACAGTCGGCCATCGTTCGGCAACTTCAGCGCCAGCGGATCGTAGACCTGCAAGGCGATCACATCGTTATGCGCCGCCAATTGCCTCAGCAACTGCAAGGTGCGCGGGCCGGCTCCGGCAAAGTCGCTGACAATGCAGACCAGGTGATCATGCCCGGCCAGTGCGAGGCAGCGTTGCAGGGCGGTGTCCAGCTGTGCTTCGTCTTCAGCGTCAGGGTTGCTCGCGTGCAGCGCCTGATTATGTTCGGCGACGCGACTGAGCAACGCCTCCACGCGTTTGCGGCTGCGCAACGGCGCGACGGCGTCGATGCGCTGGTCGTTGAATACCAGCCCGCCAACGCGATCCCCGGCGTTGAACACCATCCATGCCGCCAACGCTGCAAGCTCGGCGGCAAGGGCAGATTTGAAGCTGCGCTGCGAGCCGAAGAACATCGACATGCGCTGGTCGACCACGATCAGCGCCGGGCGGTCGCGTTCCTCGGTGAAGGTACGCACTACCGGTTTGCCGGTGCGCAAGGACGCACGCCAGTCGAGGTGGCGCAAGTCATCGCCGGGCTGATAGCGGCGCAGCTCATCGAAGTTCAAACCGCGCCCGCGCAGCCGCGAGGCATGGTTGCCGGCAAGAATGCTGCCGCGTGGCTGGCGGGCGAGAAAACTCAGGTCACGGGCCTTGAACTCCAGCGCCATCAATTGCGCAAGAGACACGTAGACCAGTCCGTCGGTGTTCATGCCGGAATCGCGACTTTATCGAGAATGCGGTCCAGCACCTGATCGGCACTGACGCCGTCGGCGACCGCGTCGTAACTCAGTTGCAGACGATGGCGCAGCACCGGATGCACCACCGCGCGGACGTTGTCCGGGGAAACGAAATCCTGCCCCTGCAGCCACGCATCGGCGCGCGCACAACGGTCCAGACCGATACCACCGCGCGGGCTGGCGCCGATGGCGATCCAGCGTGCCAGATCTTCGTCGTAATCGGCGGGGTAGCGGGTGGCGTTGATCAGGTCGATCAGGTAGCTGTCGATGGCCGGCGAGACGTGCACCGCGCTGACTTCCTTGCGCGCCGCGAAAATCACTTCCTGGGCGAGGTTGAACCCCTTGGCCGGCGCGGTACTTGCGCCTTGGGCAAACTCTTCGTTACGCAACAGGCGCAGCACCTGACTTTCGTTTTCGGCGCTCGGATAATCGAGCAGCACCTTCATTAGAAAACGGTCCATCTGCGCTTCCGGCAGCGGGTAGGTGCCTTCCTGCTCGATCGGGTTTTGCGTCGCCACGACGATGAACAACTCCGGCAGCGCATGGCTGTTGCCGGCCACGGTGATCTGGCGTTCCTCCATGGCTTCGAGCAGGGCCGCCTGGACCTTGGCCGGGGCGCGGTTGATCTCGTCGGCGAGAATCAGGTTGCCGAACAGCGGGCCGGGCTGAAAACGAATTTCGTTTTTGCCCTCGACCTGATGCAGCACCTCGGCACCGGTGATGTCCGAGGGCAGCAGGTCCGGGGTGAACTGGATGCGGCTCATTTTCGCGTCGAGGTGTTTGGCCAGGGCTTTGACCGTACGGGTCTTGGCCAGCCCCGGCAGGCTTTCCAGCAGCAAATGGCCGTTGGCCAAGAGGCTGAGCAGGATCTGCCGGATGACTTGATCCTGACCGAGCACCGCTTCGGCGATGCTGGCTTGCAGGGCGTTGAGGTCGCTGAGCGCGGTCATGGGGACAGTCCTTTGTGGCCGGGTCTAGAAAAATGCCAGGGTCAGGTTGACGCTGAAGCCATTGCCTTCGGGGCGGTTTTTGGGGGGCGAGCTTTAGATTCCAGCTTGAGCTGATGCTGGCCTGGAGATTGGCGGCCGGACACACCCCGATTTTCCCTACGGCTTACGGATAACTCGGCACTTGTTGGCCGTTACGGCGTAATCCCTTGTTTAATCAAGCCTGTAGGACACGTCTGTCTGACGCTAGCAGCTAATCGGGGGTTAGCCAGTCGAACGGATTAATTCTTTGGTTTCATCATTTGTTCACGGATCCTTTCTTCCTGCGCTCGCGCCTCGGGAATGAACTCGGCGCCGAAGTCTTCCGCGGTAAATATCTGGCGGATCTCGATTTCGGCCTCGGTCCCAGGCATCGGATTGGGGCAGCGCTTGACCCACTCGATGGCTTCTTCCTTCGATTTGACTTCCCAGACCCAGTAGCCGGCGATCAGCTCCTTGGTCTCGATGAACGGGCCGTCGATCACGCTGCGCTTGTCCCCGGAAAATCTGACCCGTGCGCCCTTGCTGCTCGGATGCAGCCCATCGGCGCTGACCAGAACGCCGGCCTGGGCCAGTTCTTCGTTGAAATTGCCCATGGCGGTCAGCAGTTCTTCGCTGGGCATGACACCGGCTTCCGAATCGGCGCTGGCTTTGACAAGAATCATGAAACGCATGGCGGATGCTCCTGAAAAAAGGGGAGGTTTCACTCACTGGTCGAATGGGGCAGCGCTGAATCGACACCATTTCACGCAACACCGCAAAAAACTGTAGGAGTGAGCCTGCTCGCGATAGCGGTGTGTCAGCCAATGTATGAATCTCTGACACACCGCTATCGCGAGCAGGCTCACTCCTACAGGGGGATGGGCGCTGGGTTGTATACAATTTTCCGCGACGCACCCCAACAATTCATCGAAGGGTTTAGCTCGCTGGGCCATTTCATGGTTAACTTCCGCCTCTTGCATGCTTTCCAATCAAAAACATCAGAAGGACTCAAGTCATGGCTCAAGTCACCCTTAAAGGCAATCCGGTTCAAGTCAACGGCCAGTTGCCACAAGCCGGTTCCAAGGCGCCAGCCTTTTCTCTGGTTGCCGGCGATCTGTCTGACGTTACCCTGAAAGACTTTGCCGGCAAGCGCAAAATCCTCAACATCTTCCCAAGCGTCGACACCCCGACCTGCGCCACCTCCGTGCGCAAGTTCAACGCCCAGGGCAACGACATCGCAAACACCGTGGTGCTGTGCATTTCCGCGGACCTGCCGTTCGCCCAGGCGCGTTTCTGCGGTGCCGAAGGTCTGGAAAACGTCAAGAACCTGTCGACCCTACGCGGTGCCGAGTTCATCGAAAACTACGGCGTGGCCATCGCTGACGGCCCGCTGAAAGGCCTGACCGCCCGTGCCGTGGTCGTGCTGGACGAGAACGACACCGTTCTGCACAGCGAACTGGTCAAGGAAATCGCTGAAGAGCCAAACTACGAAGCGGCACTGTCCGTTCTCAAGTAAGGCTTTTACAATTGTTAACGGCCTGGCCCTGTCCAGGCCGTTTTCATTTGTGTATCAGGGTTTTGCCTCACACCTTGAAACGTAAGTGCAAGGTAAATTGCCGGTAAAGCTGCTTTGCTTAAATCCAGTCAGTGCTTATCGTTCAGCCTCCCGTAATAGAAGCTCACGCGCCCAATGGTTAATCACTCCATGCAATCGTCCTCCCGCAAATCCCGTCGCTGGCTGATCAGCCTGCTTGTCCTGTTGGTGATCGCCGTCCTGTGCTGGAAATTCTGGCCCGCCGGTTCCGCCCACAAGGAGGGCGCGGACAAGACTGCGGCTGGGCACGCCGGGCGTTCGGGAATGATGCGGCCAGGATTCGGCGGCGGCACCGGGCCGATTCCGGTGCGCGTGGCGCCGGCAGTCACCGGGGACTTCCCGCTGTATTACAAGGCGCTGGGCACCGTGACCGCGCTCAATACCATCAACGTGCGCAGCCGGGTCGGCGGCGAGCTGATGAAGATCAATTTCGAAGAAGGGCAAATGGTCAAGGCTGGCGATGTCCTGGCCGAGATCGATCCGCGTCCGTACCAGAACGCCTTGCTCCAGGCCGAGGGCACCTTGCTGCAGAACCAGGCGCAGTTGAAAAACGCTCAGGTCGACGTCGAGCGTTATCGCGGCCTGTATAAAGAAGACAGCATTGCCAAACAGACACTCGATACCGCCGAAGCGTTGGTCGGTCAGTATCTGGGCACGGTCAAGACCAATCAGGCCGCGGTCAACGATGCCAAGCTCAACCTCGAATTCACCAAAATCCGCGCACCGATTGCCGGGCGCGTCGGCTTGCGTCAGGTGGACGTCGGTAACCTCGTCACCGCCAACGACACCACGGCGCTGGCAGTCATTACCCAGACGCAGCCAATCAGCGTGGCTTTCACCTTGCCGGAAAACAGCCTCGACACCGTGCTCGCGCGCTATCGCAGCGGTGCCAGACTGTCGGCCGAGGCGTGGGATCGCGGCGACAGCAAACTGCAGGCCACCGGTGTACTGCAAAGCCTCGACAACCAGATCGACGTCGCCACCGGCACCCTGAAATTCAAGGCTCGTTACGATAACCGCGATCAGGCGCTGTTCCCCAATCAGTTCGTCAATATCCATTTGCTCGCGGACACGCTGAAGGGCGTGGTGCTGGCACCGTCGGCTGCGATTCAGTTCGGCACCAATGGCACCTTCGTTTATGCGCTGGACGGCGACAAGAAAGTCACCATCCGCCAGTTGAAGATCGGTGCCAGTGATGGCGAGAACACCGTTGTCACCGAAGGCCTGGCCGCCGGCGACCGCGTGGTGCTGGAAGGCACCGACCGCCTCAAGGAAGGCAGTGAAGTGGAAGTGGTCAACGACAGCAATGAGGTGCCGACCACGCCGACCGAACACCTGCAAGGCAAATCCGCTGCCAACGCGCCGGACGCCGCCGTGACTGACAAGGCCAAGAAGGGCGCATGAACATTTCGCGGCTGTTCATCCTCCGACCGGTAGCCACCACCCTGAGCATGCTGGCCATTGTCCTGGCCGGTCTCATCGCTTATCGCCTGTTGCCGGTGTCGGCGCTGCCTCAGGTTGATTACCCGACCATCCGCGTCATGACTCTGTATCCCGGCGCCAGCCCGGATGTAATGACCAGCGCAGTGACGGCGCCGCTCGAGCGCCAGTTCGGGCAGATGCCCGGTCTGACGCAGATGGCCTCGACCAGTTCCGGCGGCGCTTCGGTGCTGACCCTGCGTTTCAGCCTCGACATCAATATGGATGTCGCCGAACAGCAGGTGCAGGCGGCGATCAACGCGGCGACCAATCTGCTGCCGACCGACTTGCCGGCACCGCCGGTGTACAACAAGGTCAACCCCGCTGATACGCCGGTGCTGACACTGGCGATCACCTCGAAAACCATGCTGCTGCCCAAACTCAACGATCTGGTCGATACGCGTATGGCGCAGAAGATCGCCCAGATCAGCGGGGTCGGCATGGTCAGCATTGCCGGCGGCCAGCGTCAGGCGGTGCGGATCAAGGTCAACCCGGAGGCTTTGGCGGCGAACAGCCTGAACCTGTCGGACGTGCGCACCTTGATCAGCGCCTCTAACGTCAACCAGCCGAAAGGCAACTTCGACGGCCCGACGCGCGTCTCGATGCTCGATGCCAACGACCAGCTGACCTCGCCCGAGGACTACGCCAACCTGATTCTTGCCTACAAGAACGGCGCGCCGCTGCGGCTCAAGGACGTCGCCGAGATCGTCGATGGCGCCGAGAACGAACGTCTGGCGGCGTGGGCCAACCAGAATCAGGCGGTATTGCTGAACATTCAGCGCCAGCCCGGTGCCAACGTGATCGAGGTGGTCGACCGCATCAAGGCATTGCTGCCAAGCATCACCGACAATCTGCCGGCCGGCCTCGACGTGACGGTACTCACTGATCGTACCCAGACCATCCGCGCTTCGGTTACCGACGTGCAGCATGAACTGCTCATCGCCATTGCTCTGGTGGTGATGGTGACGTTCCTGTTCCTGCGTCGTTTCAGCGCGACGATCATCCCGTCGGTGGCCGTGCCACTGTCGCTGATCGGCACGTTCGGCGTGATGTACCTGGCCGGGTTCTCGGTCAACAACCTGACCCTGATGGCGCTGACCATTGCCACCGGTTTCGTGGTCGACGACGCGATCGTCATGCTGGAAAACATTTCGCGCTTCATCGAGGAAGGCGACAGTCCGATGCAGGCCGCGCTCAAGGGCGCCAGACAGATCGGCTTTACCCTGATTTCCCTGACCCTGTCGCTGATCGCCGTATTGATCCCGCTGTTATTCATGGCCGACGTAGTCGGACGGCTGTTCCGCGAATTCGCGATTACCCTCGCGGTGGCGATCCTGATTTCGCTGGTGGTGTCGCTGACCCTGACGCCAATGATGTGCGCACGCCTGCTCAAACGTGAACCGCAGGAGCACGAGCAGGGCCGTTTCTATCGGGCCAGTGGTGCCTTCATTGACTGGATGATCGCCGGCTACGGGCGCATGTTGCAGTGGGTCCTCAAACATCAGCCGCTGACCTTGCTGGTGGCTATCGGCACACTGGCGCTGACGGTGTTCCTCTACATGGTCGTACCCAAGGGCTTCTTCCCGGTTCAGGACACCGGCGTGATCCAGGGGATTTCCGAGGCGCCGCAGTCGATCTCCTTTGCCGCCATGGGCGAGCGCCAGCAGGAACTGGCCCGGGTCATCCTCGAAGATCCGGCGGTGCAAAGCCTGTCGTCGTATATCGGTGTCGATGGCGATAACGCCACCCTCAACAGTGGCCGCTTGCTGATCAATCTCAAGCCCCACAGCGAGCGTGATCTGAGCGCCAGTGAAGTGATCGCGCGTCTGCAACCCAAGCTCGACAAACTGGTGGGTATCCGCCTGTTCATGCAGCCGGTGCAGGACCTGACCATCGAAGACCGCGTCAGCCGCACCCAATACCAGTTCAGCATGTCCTCGCCGGACGCCGAGTTACTGAGTCAATGGAGCGGGCGGCTGGTCGAGGCACTGGCCCAACGCCCGGAACTGACTGACGTCGCCAGTGATTTGCAGGACAAGGGCTTGCAGGTCTATCTGGTGATCGACCGCGACGCCGCTTCACGCCTTGGCGTTTCGGTGTCGAACATCACCGATGCGCTGTACGACGCTTTTGGTCAGCGGCAGATCTCGACCATTTACACCCAGGCCAGCCAGTACCGTGTGGTGCTGCAGGCCCAGGCCGGTGAGCGCATCGGCCCGCAGGCGCTGGACCAGATCTACGTCAAGACCACCGATGACGCGCAGGTGCGGCTGTCGAGTCTGGCCCATGTCGAAGAGCGCCAGGCGCAGTTGGCAATTACCCATATCGGCCAGTTCCCGGCGGTGATGATGTCCTTCAACCTCGCTCCCGGCGTGGCGCTGGGGCATGCGGTCGACGTGATCGAACAGGTGCAGCAGGAGATTGGCATGCCGGTCGGCGTGCAGACTCAGTTCCAGGGCGCGGCCGAAGCCTTCCAGGCGTCGCTGTCGAGCACCTTGCTGCTGATTCTGGCGGCGGTGGTGACCATGTACATCGTGCTCGGCGTGCTGTACGAAAGCTATATCCACCCGATCACGATCCTTTCGACGCTGCCTTCGGCGGCGGTCGGTGCGTTGCTCGCGCTGCTGCTCAGCGGCAACGATCTGGGGATGATCGCGATCATCGGCATCATTCTGCTGATCGGTATCGTGAAAAAGAACGCGATCATGATGATCGACTTCGCCCTCGATGCCGAACGCACCCAGGGCATGGCCCCGGAACAGGCGATCTACCAGGCAGCGCTGCTGCGCTTCCGGCCGATCCTGATGACCACGCTGGCGGCATTGTTTGGCGCGGTGCCGTTGATGCTCGCGACCGGTTCCGGCGCTGAACTGCGTCAACCGCTGGGTCTGGTGATGGTCGGCGGGTTGCTGGTGAGCCAGGTGCTGACGCTGTTCACCACACCGGTGATCTACCTGTACTTCGACCGACTCGGCCGGCGCTTTGGCAAGCGCAAGGCAGAAGGCGAAGAGGTCTCCGCATGATCGCACGCAACCTCTGTAGGAGTGAGCCTGCTCGCGATGGCGTCGGCACACTCATTATCAATCTGCACAGACACACCGCTATCGCGAGCAGGCTCACTCCTGCAAGGGGTCGGCGTGAAATTGGGAATAGCGCTCGATGAATCTCTCCGGTCCGTTCATCAAGCGCCCCGTGGCAACCATGCTGCTTTCGTTGGCCATCATGCTGCTCGGTGGCGTCAGTTTCGGTCTGCTGCCGGTATCGCCGCTGCCGCAGATGGATTTCCCGGTGATTGTCGTGCAGGCGAGCCTGCCCGGTGCCAGCCCGGAAGTGATGGCGTCGACGGTGGCGACGCCGCTGGAGCGTTCGTTCGGTGCGATTGCTGGCGTCAATACCATGAGCAGTCGCTCCAGTCAGGGCTCGACCCGGGTCATTCTGCAGTTTGACCTCGACCGCGACATCAATGGCGCTGCGCGGGAAGTGCAGGCGGCGATCAACGCGTCGCGCAATCTGCTGCCAAGCGGGATGCGCAGCATGCCGACCTATAAAAAGGTCAACCCGTCGCAGGCACCGATCATGGTGCTTTCGCTGACCTCGGACGTGCTGGAAAAAGGCCAGCTCTACGACCTCGCCTCGACCATCCTTTCGCAGAGCCTGTCCCAGGTGCAGGGCGTTGGCGAAGTGCAGATCGGCGGCAGTTCGCTGCCGGCAGTGCGCATCGAACTTGAGCCGCAGGCGCTGAACCAGTACGGCGTGGCGCTCGACGATGTGCGCAAGACCATCGCCGAAGCCAACGTGCGCCGGCCCAAAGGTTCGGTCGAGGACGGTCAGCGCCTGTGGCAGATCCAGGCCAATGACCAGTTGGAGAAGGCCAAGGACTACGAGTCGCTGATCATCCACTACGCCGACG
This sequence comes from Pseudomonas sp. R1-1, assembly GCF_051132135.1. Classification (NCBI taxonomy): domain Bacteria; kingdom Pseudomonadati; phylum Pseudomonadota; class Gammaproteobacteria; order Pseudomonadales; family Pseudomonadaceae; genus Pseudomonas; species Pseudomonas sp. R1-1. The sequence goes on along the minus strand of NZ_CP071663.1, from coordinate 3,522,356 downwards.
GCGCGGCGCTGCGCCTCAAGGACGTGGCCAAGGTCAGTGATGGCGTCGAAGACCGTTACAACAGCGGTTTCTTCAACGATGACGCGGCGGTGCTGTTGGTGATCAACCGCCAGGCCGGTGCGAACATCATCGAGACCGTCAACGAGATCAAGGCGCAGCTGCCGGCCTTGCAAGCGGTATTGCCGGCCAGCGTCAAGCTGAACCTGGCGATGGACCGCTCGCCGGTGATCAAGGCGACTCTGCACGAAGCGGAAATGACCCTGTTGATCGCCGTGGCCCTGGTGATTGTGGTGGTGTTCCTGTTTCTCGGGAATTTCCGCGCGTCGCTGATTCCGTCCCTGGCCGTACCGGTGTCGCTGGTCGGCACTTTTGCGGTGATGTACCTGTATGGTTTCTCGCTGAACAACCTGTCGCTGATGGCGCTGATTCTCGCCACCGGTCTGGTGGTGGACGACGCCATCGTGGTGCTGGAGAACATTTCCCGGCACATCGACGAAGGCGTCAAACCGATGCAGGCCGCTTACCTCGGGGCCAAGGAAGTCGGTTTCACCTTGCTGTCGATGAACGTCTCGCTGGTGGCCGTGTTCCTGTCGATTCTGTTCATGGGCGGGATTGTCGAAAGCCTGTTCCGCGAGTTTTCCATCACCCTCGCGGCGGCAATCATCGTCTCGCTGGTGGTCTCCCTGACGTTGACGCCGATGCTCTGCGCGCGCTGGCTCAAGCCGCACACGCCGGGGCAGGAAAATCGCCTGCAACGCTGGAGCCAGCGGACCAACGACTGGATGGTCGACAAGTACGCCAGCAGTCTCGACTGGGTGCTGCGTCACCGCCGTTTGACCCTGTTCAGCCTGTTGATCACCGTCGCGGTCAACGTCGCCCTGTACGTGGTGGTGCCGAAAACCTTCATGCCCCAGCAGGACACCGGCCAGTTAATCGGTTTCGTGCGCGGCGACGACGGGCTGTCGTTCAGCGTGATGCAGCCGAAAATGGAAATCTTCCGCCGCGCTGTGCTCAAGGACGCTGCGGTAGAGAGTGTCGCCGGCTTCATCGGTGGCAGCAACGGCACCAACAACGCCTTCATGCTGGTGCGCCTGAAGCCGATCAAGGACCGCCAGCTCAACGCACAGAAGGTCATCGAACGCCTGCGCAAGGAAATGCCCAAGGTCCCCGGCGCACAACTGATGCTAATGGCCGACCAGGACCTGCAATTCGGCGGCGGCCGCGAGCAGACCACTTCGCAGTACAGCTACATCCTGCAAAGCGGTGATCTGGGCGAGCTGCGCAAGTGGTACCCGAAAGTGGTCACCGCGTTGCGCGCCTTGCCTGAACTGACTGCAATCGATGCCCGTGAAGGGGCGGGGGCGCAGCAAGTCACGCTGATCGTGGATCGCGATCAGGCCAAACGCCTCGGCGTCGACATGGACATGGTCACCGCCGTGCTCAACAACGCCTACAGCCAGCGGCAGATTTCAACCATCTACGACAGCCTCAACCAATATCAGGTGGTGATGGAGGTCAATCCGAAATACGCCCAGGACCCGGTGACGCTGAAGCAGGTGCAGGTGATTACCGCCGATGGCGCGCGCGTGCCGCTATCGACCTTCGCCCATTACGAAAACAGCCTCGAAGACGACCGCGTCAGCCACGAAGGCCAGTTCGCCTCCGAGAGCATCGCGTTCGACATGGCCGAAGGCGTGACGGTGGAGCAGGGCAGTGCCGCGATTGAGCGGGCGATCGCCAAGGTTGGACTGCCGGAAGACGTTATCGCGAAAATGGCCGGTACCGCCGATGCCTTTGCCGCGACGCAAAAAAGCCAGCCGTTCATGATTCTCGGCGCACTGCTGGCGGTGTATCTGGTGCTCGGCGTGTTGTATGAAAGCTATATTCATCCGCTGACCATCCTTTCCACGCTGCCATCGGCGGGTGTTGGCGCGTTGCTGTCGATCTATGTGTTGGGTAGCGAGTTCAGCCTGATCTCCTTGCTGGGCCTGTTCCTGCTGATCGGCGTGGTGAAGAAAAACGCCATTCTGATGATCGACCTCGCTTTGCAACTGGAACGCCATCAGGGCCTGTCGCCGCTGGAATCGATCCGCAGCGCCTGTCTGCAACGGCTGCGACCGATTCTGATGACCACGCTGGCGGCGATTCTCGGCGCCTTGCCGCTGCTGCTCGGCCGTGCCGAAGGTGCGGAAATGCGCCAGCCGCTGGGCCTGACCATCATTGGCGGGCTGGTCTTCAGCCAAGTCCTCACGCTTTACACCACTCCGGTGGTTTACCTCTATCTCGACAAGCTGCGCCATCGTTTCAACAAATGGCGTGGCGTGCGCACTGACGCCGCTCTGGAAACTCCGCTATGACTGACCGTTCGCTTTTCAATTTCGCCACCGCACGGGGCTCGCGCTTGCTGAGCCTGTCGCTGTGCGTGGCGCTGCTCAGTGCCTGCGCTGTCGGCCCGGATTATCAGCGCCCGCAGACAGCGGAAATCGCTCAGTACAAGGAAGCCGAAGGCTGGACCCAGGCCAACCCGAGCGATGCGCTGGCCCGCGGCGCGTGGTGGGAGTTGTATGGCGACCAGCAGCTCAACGGGCTGATCGAAAAACTCAACAGCTCCAACCAGACCGTGGCCCAGTCGGAAGCCCAGTATCGCCAGGCCCAGGCCTTGGTGCGCAGCGCGCGCGGGGCGTTTTACCCGAGTGTCGATCTGAGCCTGGGCAAGACTCGCTCCAGCCAGGGCACCGGCAGCAGCAGTTCGAGCCTGAGCAGTTCTTCCAGTGGGATTCGTGATACTTACAACGCTGAGCTGGGTGTCAGTTGGGAAGCCGACGTCTGGGGTAAATTGCGTCGCGGACTCGAAGCCGACGAGGCCAGCGCCCAGGCCAGTTTTGCCGATCTGGCGGCGATGCGTCTGAGCCAACAATCGGAACTGGTGCAGAATTACCTGCAATTGCGGGTCATCGATCAGCAGAAACGTTTGCTCGAAGCGACGGTGGCGGCTTATCAGCGTTCGTTGCAGATGACCCAGAACCAGTACCGCGCCGGGGTATCCGGGCGTGACGCGGTGGCGCAGGCGCAGACCCAACTGAAAAGCACCCAGGCCGATCTGGTCGACCTGATCTGGCAGCGTGCGCAATTCGAGAACGCCATTGCCGTGCTCACCGGGCAAGCGCCGGCCGACTTCAGCATTGCCGAAGTACAGACCATCCCGAAACTGCCGCAGGTGCCGGTGAGTCTGCCGTCGCAATTGCTGGAACGGCGTCCGGACATTGCTTCGGCGGAGCGTTCGGTGATTGCCGCCAACGCCAATATCGGCGTGGCGAAAGCCGCGTACTACCCGGACCTGACCCTGAGTTTGAGTGGCGGCTATAGCAGCAGTACTTCGCAGAACCTGATCAGCCTGCCGAACCGTTTCTGGTCGGTGGGACCGAAACTGGCGTTGCCGTTGTTCGACGGCGGCCAGCGCTCGGCGGAAGTCGACCGCACCGAAGCGGTGTACGACCAGACCGTGGCCCAGTACCGGCAGACCGTGCTCGACGGTTTTCGCGAAGTGGAAAACTATCTGGTGCAGCTCAAGGTGTATGAAGAAGAAGCCGCAGTACGCCAGGAAGCGCTCGACGCAGCGCGCGATTCCTTGCGTCTGACCGAAAACCAGTACAAGGCCGGGCTGATTGCCTATATCGACGTGGTCGTGGTGCAGGCCACGGCGCTGAGCAACGAGCGCAGTGTGCTGAATATTCTGCAGAGCCGTTTGATCGCCAGTGTGCAATTGATTGCCGCGCTGGGCGGTGGCTGGGATGGTCAGCTGGAAGTCAGCGACACGCAATAACCTGGCCGAGCGATCGTTCCCACGCTCTGCGTGGGAATGCATCCCGGAACGCTCTGCGTCCCATCCAGAGCCGAACGCGGAGCGTCCGTTGAGGCATTCCCACGCGGAGCGTGGGAACGATCAATCAGCCGGTTGTAGGACGATCCGACACCGCTTCATCGGCTTGATGGCCATTTGATAACTTTGTCAGTGCGTTCTTCTACGCAATCAGTACAATCGCCGCATTTGCCCGACCGAGAATGGACGCGATTGTGCGTTGGGTGGCCACGAGAATCCCCATGCTCATCGGTAGTTACTCTTCCACTCTGGTTTTCATTTCGTTGTGCGTGGCGATTCTCGCTTCCTACACCGCACTCGACCTCACCGGCCGCATCGCCACTGCCAAGGGCCGCGCCGTGCATTTCTGGACGGCCGGCGGCGCGTTCGCCATGGGCGTCGGCGTATGGTCGATGCACTTCATCGGCATGCTCGCCTTCAAACTGCCGATCGATCTGGGCTACGACATCGTCCTCACTGCGCTGTCGCTGCTGATTGCCGTACTGTCCTGCGGCTTTGCGCTGTGGCTGGTCAGCCAGCCGAAGCTGCCGATCCTGCAACTGGGCTTCGGCGCGCTGATCATGGGCGCCGGCATCAGTGCCATGCATTACACCGGCATGGCGGCGATGCGCATGACGCCGGGCATCGATTACGATCCGGCACTGTTCGGCGCTTCGTTGCTGATCGCCGTCGGCGCTTCGGCCGCAGCGCTGTGGATCGCCTTCCATCTGCGCCAGCATTCACCTTATGTACGGCTGATTCGCGCCGGCGCGGCGGTGATCATGGGGGTCGCCATCGTCGGCATGCACTACACCGGCATGGCTGCTGCGCAATTCCCGGCTGGCAGCTTCTGTGGCGCGACGCTTAACGGGTTGAAAGGCAACGGCCTCGACGGTCTGGTCCTGATCACCACGCTGGCGGTGCTTTCGATTGCCTTGCTCACCTCGATCCTCGATGCGCGCCTCGAAGCACGTACTGCCGACCTCGCACACTCGCTGACCGTGGCCAACCGGGAACTCACGCAATTGGCGCTGCACGACACCCTGACCGGTCTGCCGAATCGCATGCTGCTCGACGACCGCATCAATCAGGCGATGAAAAAAGTCCATGAACACGGCGGCTGTTTCGCGCTGATGTTCATCGATCTGGACGGTTTCAAGCCGGTCAACGATGCGTTCGGCCACCACATGGGTGACGAGTTGCTGCGCGAAGTCGGTGTGCGTCTGCGCGAAGACTTGCGCGGCCAGGACACGCTGGCGCGGATCGGCGGCGACGAGTTCGTCCTGTTGGTGCGTTTGAGCGAACCCAATGATGCGCTGGGCCTGGCTGCGCGCCAGGTGGGTTTGGTCGCCCAGGCGTTCCGCGTCGCGGGCCATGATCTGCAGATTTCCGCCAGCGTCGGCATCGCCCTGTATCCGGGCAACGGTCAGAACGCCCAGGAACTGCTGATGAACGCCGACGCGGCGATGTACCACGCCAAGGGCGGCGGGAAAAACGGCTACAGCTTTTTCGACGCCTCGATGAACAACAATGCGCGCAAGCAGTTGCAGTTGCTGCAAGACCTGCGCGCGGCGCTGGAGCACAGCCAGTTCAGCCTGCATTACCAGCCCAAGTTCGACGCCGGCAATGGTCGTGCGGTCGGGGCCGAGGCATTGCTGCGCTGGCAGCACCCGGTGCACGGCCTGTTGATGCCGGACAAGTTCATCGAACTGGCGGAGAAAAGCGGCCTGATCATTCCGATCGGCGAGTGGGTGCTCAACGAGGCTTGCCGACAGATGCGCGAGTGGTTCGTGCTTGGTTACACCGACTGGCGGATTGCCGTGAACCTCTCGGCCTTGCAGTTCTGCCACACCGGGCTGGTGCGCAGCGTCGCCAAAGCGTTGGCCACGCATCACTTGCCCGCGAACAGCCTGACCCTGGAAATCACCGAAACCACGGCAATGAGCGATGCCGATGCGAGCATGACGGTGTTGCAGGAGTTGTCGGACATGGGCGTCGACCTGTCGATCGATGACTTCGGCACCGGATATTCCAGCCTGATGTACCTCAAGCGCCTGCCGGCTAACGAGCTGAAGATCGACCGCGGTTTTGTCCGCGATCTGGAACACGACAGCGACGACGCGGCGATTGTCTCGGCGATCGTCGCGCTGGGGCAGGCGTTGGGTCTGCGGATTGTTGCTGAAGGGGTTGAAACCGGGGTGCAGCAGAAGTTTCTGACCCAGTTGGGCTGTGATTCTCTGCAGGGCTATCTGCTCGGGCATCCGATGCCGGCCGAGCGTTTCATGCAGGACATTGTGCGCGGTGAGGCGCTGGCGCTGGCCTGATTGACCGCGTCGCCTGCAATCGCCAGCAGGCTGGCTCCCACAGGGTTTTGTGTAGTGAACAGGTCCACTGTGGCCAGCCGACCGGGCGCCACAGACCTTATGCAAAACCCGGCAATGACGGTTATTCTTGGCCCCGACTGTCACGTGTGCATTTGGGGGAAAGGCCAGCATGGATAAAGTCATCGTGATCACCGGCGGCGGGCGCGGCATCGGCGCCGCTACGGCGCTGTTGGCTGCCGCGCAGGGCTATCGGATCTGCATCAACTATCAGTCGGATGAACAGGCCGCGCAAAGCGTGCTGGAGCAAGTCCGTGCCTTGGGCGCCCAAGCCATTGCGGTACGCGCCGACGTCAGTATTGAAGATGAAGTGATCGCGCTGTTCCATCGCGTCGACAGCGAGTTGGGCCGGGTCACCGCTCTGGTGAACAACGCCGGCACCGTCGGGCAAAAGTCGCGGGTCGACGAAATGTCCGAATTCCGTATTCTGAAAATCATGAAAACCAACGTGCTGGCGCCGATCCTCTGCGCCAAGCACGCGATCCTGCGCATGTCGCCCAAGCACGGCGGGCAGGGTGGCAGCATCGTCAACGTCTCGTCCGTCGCCGCACGGCTCGGTTCGCCCAACGAATACGTCGATTACGCCGCCTCTAAGGGTGCGCTCGATACCTTCACCATTGGCCTGTCCAAGGAAGTCGCGGGCGAGGGCATTCGCGTCAATGCGGTGCGCCCGGGTTACATCTATACCGATTTCCACGCGTTGAGTGGCGACCCGGAGCGGGTCAGCAAACTGGAATCGGCAATCCCCATGGCCCGTGGCGGGCGGCCGGACGAAGTGGCGGAGGCGATTGTCTGGTTGTTGTCGGACAAGGCGTCGTATGCGACGGGGACGTTTGTGGATCTGGGGGGCGGGCGCTAGTTCTGCGTCTTCTGGTCTGGCCCTATCGCGAGCAGGCTGGCTCCCACATTGGTTCTGTATTCACAAATCTACTGTGGGAGCCAGCCTGCTGGCGATGGCGATCGATCAGGCAATATCTGTCTGTCAGAACGACCGCACAATCCGCCCCAACGTCTCCATGGCCTTTTCCGAATCCTCGGTCCACGGGCTGCCATAGTTCAGGCGAATGCAATTTCGAAAGCGCTGGGTCGGTGAGAAAATCGGCCCCGGCGCGATGCTGATGCCCTGTGCCAGCGCCATTTGAAACAATTTCAGCGAATCCATCTGCGGCGGCAATTCCAGCCACAAGAAGTACCCGCCTGCCGGCTGGCTGACCCGCGTCTGCGCCGGGAAATAGCGGGCAATGGCGGCGAGCATGGCGCTTTGCTGTTCCTCCAGCGCGTAGCGCAATTTGCGCAGGTGACGGTCGTAGCCGCCGTGTTGCAGGTAATCGGCAATCGCTGCTTGCGCCGGCATCGACGCGCACAGCGAAGTCATCAGTTTCAATCGTTCGATTTTCTGCGCGTAGCGCCCGGCGGCGACCCAGCCGATGCGGTAGCCGGGGGCCAGGCTTTTGGCGAACGAGCCGCAATGCATCACCAGCCCTTCGGTGTCGAACGCCTTGGCCGGCTTCGGCGCGTGCTGGCCGTAATAGAGTTCGGCGTAGACATCGTCTTCGATCAGCGGCACCTGGTGCTCGCGCAGCAATGCGACCAGTTCCTGTTTCTTCGCCTCGGGCATGGTCGCGCCCATCGGGTTCTGAAAACTGGTCATGCACCAGCAGGCCTTGATCGGATGGCGTTCGAGCGTCTGCGCGAGCACGCCGAGGTCGATGCCGTCGCGCGGATGCACGGGAATTTCCACGGCCTTGAGCTTGAGCCGCTCGAGCACTTGCAGGCTGGCATAGAACGCCGGGGCTTCGATGGCCACCAGATCGCCGGGTTCGGTCACGGCTTGCAGGCACAGGTTCAATGCTTCGAGGGCGCCGTTGGTGATCAGCAGTTCTTCCATTGGCAGCATCAGCCCGCCGACCATGTAGCGCAGGGCGATCTGCCGACGCAATTGCGGGTTGCCCGGCGACATGTCGGTGACCACCATGCGCGGGTCCATCTCGCGCGCGGCGCTGGCCAACGAGCGCGACAGCCGTTGCAGCGGGAACAGGGTCGGGCTGGGGAAGGCCGAGCCGAAGGGTACGGTGTTCGGGTCCTTGATCGAATCGAGTACCGAGAACACCAGTTCGCTGACGTCGACTTCGGTGGACTCATTGACCTGATGGCTGATCACTGGCTCGGAAAACGGGCTTGGCGCATGAGTGTTGACGAAATAGCCGGAACGCGGCCGCGCGCGGATCAGGCCGCGACGCTCGAGCAGGTAGTAGGCCTGAAACACCGTCGAAGGGCTGACGCCGTAGGTCTGGCTGGCGTAACGCACCGACGGCACGCGCTGGCCGGGGCCGAGGACGCCGGACCGGATCAGTTCAGCGATGTCGTCGGCGAATTTTTCGTAGCGTTTCATTGGGGGCCTTGGTGCTCTTGATTTTTGTGGTGTGTCAGGGAAAGGCCCCTCACCCTAGCCCTCTCCCAGAGGGAGAGGGGACTGATTGGGGGATGCTCAAGAAACATGCCGACCTGAGCTGGCTGTGTTGAATCCATAATCGACTCGGTTTTGCAGGTTGATGCAGGAAGTCATACACCTCGGTCGGCTCCCTCTCCCTCGGGAGAGGGGACTGATTGGGGGATGCATAAGATATATGCCGACCTGAGCTGGCTGTGTTGAATCCATAATCGACTCGGTTTTGCAGGTTGATGCAGAAAGTCATACACCTCGGTCGGCTCCCTCTCCCTCGGGAGAGGGCTGGGGTGAGGGGCGCGATTCTAACGGCTCAACGATTCATCGGCGCGACAAACCTGCTCTTGGCCACGCTGTACACCTGTGGCTCGTCGCTGTCGGCGATCTTGAAACCCAACGTTTGCGAGCTGCTGCTCGGCCGTTCGCTGGTCATCGCCACGGATACGGGCACATCGACAATCTCGCCGGGCGCCAGGCTCAGTTGAGTCTGGCCTTGTAACTGGAAGCCATCCGCGTCGACCAGGCTCAGGTTGTAGTTCTGCCGCTGTTGGGTCTTGTTGATGACTTTGAGGCTGTAGATGTTCTCGATCTGCCCCTGAGCATTTTCGCGAAACAGCCCACGGTCCTTGGTCACGTCCAGCGAGACCATCGGCCGCTCCACCAACGCCAGCGCCAGCGCGCCGATCATTACCAACAGCACCAGCGTGTAGCCGATCAAACGAGGACGCAACAGATGCGTCTTGCCGCCCTGCAGTTCGCGCTCGGAACTGTAGCGGATCAGCCCGCGCGGGTAGTTCATCTTGTCCATGATCGAATCGCAGGCATCGATGCACGCGGCGCAACCGATGCATTCCATTTGCAAGCCGTCGCGGATATCGATGCCGGTCGGGCAGACCTGCACGCACAACTGGCAATCGATGCAATCGCCAAGTCCGGCTTCGACGGGTTTGATCTCGCGTTTGCGCGGCCCACGGTTTTCGCCGCGGGCGGCGTCGTAGGCGATGGTCAGGGTGTCCTTATCGAACATCACGCTCTGGAACCGCGCATAAGGACACATGTGCATGCACACCGCCTCGCGCAGCCAACCGGCATTGATGTAAGTGGCGGCGGTGAAGAACAACACCCAGAACAAGCTGACACCGCCGATCTGCAACGTCAGCAGCTCCTCGGCAAGGGGCCGGATCGGCGTGAAGTAGCCGACGAAGGTCAGCCCGGTGAGCACGCTGATCGCCAGCCACAGGGTGTGCTTGGCCGCGCGCCGCGCCAGTTTGTTCAGGGTCCACGGCGCGGCTTGCAGTTTGATGCGCTGGTTGCGTTCGCCTTCGGTGATCTTCTCGCACCACATGAAAATCCACGTCCACGAACTTTGCGGGCAGGTATAGCCACACCAGACGCGGCCGGCGAACACGGTGATGGCGAACAGGCCGAACGCGGCGATGATCAGCAGCGCCGAGAGCAGAATGAAATCCTGTGGCCAGAAGGTTGCGCCAAAGATATGGAATTTACTTTCGGCCAGATCCCACAGCACCGCCTGGCGACCGCCCCAATTCAGCCATACCGTGCCGAAGAACAAGGCAAACAGAACCCCCGCGCCGCTGAGGCGCAACCTGCGAAACAGACCGGTGAAGCTGCGGGTGTGAATCTGGGTGTCGCTGGACTTGAATGTCGCCTTCAGCGGGCGTGCGGGCACCTTCTTTATATGAGGCGCTTGGGTGGGGGACGCTTCAACGGTTCGGACGGGGATTCGTTCGCTCATGGTCGTTCGCTCATCAGCCTCCATCAGGCCGGAGCACTATGAGCGGCGATCTGTTTGCAGAACAGACTCAGGTATTTGAATAAAAAGCGGATCAGATGAGCTTTGGCGCAGGGCCTGCGTCAACTTGAAGCAGCACGCCGATAAAGGCGCGAGCGCCTATCGCAGGCGCTTGCGCGCGGTGTTGATCACGGTCAGTCAAATCACTGAATCACCCGTGTCCGCTTTCACATGTTCGCGGCCGTCTTTGGCGCCGGCGACGGTCAGTGCATCGACTTCGGCCTCGGTCAGGTAGATGCGCTGACCTTCGATATCGACCGCCGACATGGCTCTGTCGGTGTCGGTGATCACAGTCAAGTCGCTGCACAGGCGTATTTCCTCGCCGTGTTCAACGGTAAAAAAACAGACCTTTTGCTCAGGGTTGGTTTCATCGATTCGAACAGGCATCGCGGCAGTCCTTGTTCCAGTGAGATCTGTACGTTAGGAAGCGCAGCGCGCCGATCGTTCTGCGCAACCGATTAATGGTCGCCGTTGTCCATCGTTTATCAAGCCAATAACAAGAGACTGCACGATGGAAGACTGGAGGGAAGAAGTGTGGCAAACCCTGCAAGCGGAATTTGCCGACGTCGCCGATGCATCGCAAATCACCCGCATCACCGTACGCCTGGTGATGGCAGCGGTGCTCGGCGGCATTCTTGGCTTTGAGCGCGAGCACAAGGGCAAGGCTGCCGGCGTGCGCACGCACATGCTGGTGGCGCTCGGCGCCGCATTGTTCGTGCTGGTGCCGCAAACGTCGGGCGCGGAATCCGATGCCATGAGCCGGGTCTTGCAAGGCGTGATTGCCGGGATCGGCTTTCTGGGGGCCGGGACCATTCTGAAGAATCAGCAGGGCGACGAGGCCCACGTCAAAGGCCTGACCACCGCGGCCGGCTTATGGATGACTGCGGCGATCGGCGTGGCGGTGGGGCTGGGCAAGGAGGCGACGGCGCTGCTGAGTACGATTCTGGCATTGGCGATCTTCAGCGTGATGCCTCATGTGGTGCGGGTGTTTGAAAAGGACGTCGACAAGAATGACCACCTCTGAAAACGCTGATGATCGCTGCCACGGTGATCGTTCCCACGCTCCGCGTGGGAATGCCTCAAGGGACGCTCCGCGTTCCAGCTTCAGAAGGGACGCAGAGCGTCCCGGGCTGCATTCCCACGCGGAGCATGGGAACGATCAGTGTGGGGAGGTTAGACGATAACCGGGGGCATCGTCGATGGCGGTTCTTCTTTCGAGGGTGGTGTGGTGCCCGGCGGTTCCTGCTCGGGCACCGCTGGCGGTTCGGTTTCCGGCAGGGTCGGTTTGTCGATGTTCGGGTCCGGCGTTTCCGCCGGGATCGGGATAGTCATTGAGAACCTCCGTGTGGCACATGGCGTGAGACGTGCTTAAGTGGGTTGACCACCTTGCGATCAATTCGATCCGCCGTCGCGGCGCAGTAATTTCATCTGAACTTTTATCCGCGCCGGTCGCTCGGAACCTAAGTGAGTTCAACACGGGGCGGCTGCCTTGTCGCGAACAGTGATCAGGCACAAGAGCGTCCTTGGGGCGTAGAAGGAGAGATGCTCAATGACTGCTGAACAACCTTCCGAACTCGGTTACAACCCGCACATGCCGCTGGCGCAGGCGTTGCTGCTGCCGCGTATCGTTATCGAAAACACCATGCCGACCCTCGACGGCGGCCAGTTCGCGGTCAAGTCGATCGCCGGGCGCGACATAGTTGTCACCAGCAAAGTCTTCGCCGATGGCCACGACAAACTCGCGGTGCGCATCCGCTGGCGCGAAGCAGGCGCCGAGGAATGGCAGACCGAGGTCATGTCCGATCAGGGCAATAATGGCTGGCAAGGCCAGTTCCGCCCGGAACAGCAGGGCCGCTACGTTTATTGCATCGAAGCGTGGATCGATCATTTCGCCAGTTTTCAATATGAACTGGAGAAAAAACACAGCGCCGCCGTGCCGGTCTCGCTGGAATTGCAGGAAGGCCGCAGCATGGTGCAGCAGGCCGCCGAACGCAGCGAAGGTCAGCTCAGCGAAGATCTTTCCGCGCTGCACCACCAATTGTCCGGCCTGCTCGAAACCGAGCAGGTCGCGTTATTTCTGCACTCGCGCAGTGCAGAGCTGATGGCCAAGGCCGATCACCGCGCCTACCTGAGCATTAGCCCCGAATTCCCCGTAGACGTTGAACGTGAACTGGCCGAGTTCGCCAGTTGGTACGAGCTGTTTCCGCGTTCGATCACCGACGATCCCAAGCGCCACGGCACGTTCAACGATGTGCATTCACGCTTGCCGATGATTCAGGACATGGGTTTCGACGTGCTGTACTTCACGCCGATCCATCCCATTGGTCGCGCGCATCGCAAGGGCCGCAACAATTCGCTGACCGCCGGCCCGGATGATCCCGGCAGCCCGTATGCGATTGGCAGCGAGGAGGGCGGCCACGAAGCGATTCACTCGCAACTCGGCACCCGCGAAGACTTCCGCCGATTGGTGGCCGCGGCCGCTGAACATGGGCTGGAGATCGCCCTCGATTTCGCCATCCAGTGCTCGCAGGATCATCCGTGGCTCAAGCAGCATCCGGGCTGGTTCAACTGGCGCCCGGACGGCACGATCAAATACGCCGAGAACCCGCCGAAGAAATATCAGGACATCGTCAACGTCGATTTCTACGCACCGGATGCGATTCCGAGCCTGTGGGTGGAGTTGCGCGACATCGTCGTCGGCTGGGTCGAAGAAGGCGTGAAGATCTTTCGCGTCGACAATCCGCACACCAAACCGCTGCCGTTCTGGCAATGGCTGATCGCCGACGTGCGCGCGCTGTACCCGGAAGTGATCTTCCTCGCTGAAGCCTTCACCACCCCGGCGATGATGGCGCGTCTGGGCAAGGTCGGCTACACGCAGAGTTACACCTACTTCACCTGGCGCAACACCAAAGCCGAGCTGGCCGAGTATTTCACCGAGCTGAATCAGTCGCCGTGGCGCGAATGCTACCGGCCGAATTTCTTCGTCAATACGCCGGACATCAACCCGGCGTTTCTGCACGAGTGCGGGCGTCCCGGGTTCCTCATTCGGGCAGCGCTGGCGACCATGGGCTCTGGTCTGTGGGGCATGTATTCAGGTTTTGAACTGTGCGAATCGGCGCCGGTGCCGGGCAAAGAGGAGTATCTGGATTCGGAGAAATACGAGATCCGCGTCCGCGACTTCACGGCGCCGGGCAACATCATTGCCGAGATCGCCCAGCTCAACCGCATCCGCCGGCAGAACCCGGCGCTGCACACGCATCTGGGCCTGAAGATCTACAACGCCTGGAACGACAACATTCTGTACTTCGGCAAGCGCAGCGCGGATGGCAGCAACTTCATTCTGGTGGCGGTCAGCCTTGATCCGCATAACGTCCAGGAAGCGAATTTTGAACTGCCGCTGTGGGAAATGGGTCTGCCAGACGATGCGACGACCCACGGCGAAGACTTGATGAACGGCCACCGCTGGGACTGGCATGGCAAATACCAGTTCATGCGCATTGATCCGGCGTACCAGCCGTTCGGGATCTGGCGGATTACTGCGTGACCCCCTAATTGATCGTTCCCGCGCTCTGCGTGGGAATGCATCCCGGGACGCTCTGCGTCCCAAAGCGGACGCGGAGCGTCCATGGCGGCATTCCCACGCAGAGCGTGGGAACGATCGTTGTGAGACGCCCATAAAGCATTGAACAGGAGTTTCACATGGCGAAGAAACCCAAGGCAGCCGCCTTCATCAAAGACCCGCTCTGGTACAAGGACGCGGTGATCTATCAGGTTCACGTCAAATCGTTTTTCGACTCCAACAATGACGGAATCGGCGACTTTCCCGGCTTGATCGCCAAACTCGATTACATTGCCGACCTCGGCGTCAACACCATCTGGCTTTTGCCGTTCTATCCTTCGCCACGTCGCGACGACGGCTACGACATCGCCGAATACCGCGGCGTGCACAGCGACTACGGGACTATGGCCGATGCGCGGCGCTTTATCGCCGAGGCGCACAAGCGTGGCTTGCGGGTGATCACCGAGCTGGTCATCAACCACACTTCGGACCAGCATCCGTGGTTTCAACGCGCACGTAAGGCCAAGCCCGGTTCGGCGGCGCGGGATTTCTACGTGTGGTCGGATGACGATCAGAAATACGATGGCACGCGGATCATCTTCCTCGACACCGAGAAATCCAACTGGACCTGGGACCCGGTCGCTGGCCAGTACTTCTGGCACCGCTTCTATTCGCACCAGCCGGACCTGAATTTTGACAATCCACAAGTCATGAAGGCCGTGTTGTCGGTGATGCGCTACTGGCTCGACATGGGCATCGATGGCCTGCGTCTCGATGCGATTCCGTACCTGATCGAGCGTGACGGCACCAACAACGAAAACCTGCCGGAAACCCACGACGTCCTCAAGCAGATCCGCGCCGAGATCGACGCCAATTACCCTGACCGCATGCTGCTCGCCGAGGCCAATCAATGGCCGGAAGACACGCAGCTGTACTTCGGCGACACCGATGCTGCCGGGATCAACGGCGACGAATGCCACATGGCTTTTCACTTCCCGCTGATGCCACGCATGTACATGGCGCTGGCACAGGAAGATCGCTTCCCGATCACCGATATTCTTCGCCAGACCCCAGAAATTCCTGCCAACTGCCAATGGGCGATCTTCCTGCGCAACCACGATGAGCTGACCCTGGAAATGGTCACCGACAAGGAACGCGATTACCTGTGGAACTACTACGCCGCGGATCGTCGTGCACGGATCAACCTTGGTATCCGCCGGCGTCTGGCGCCGTTGATGGAGCGTGACCGCCGACGCATCGAGTTGCTCAACAGTCTATTGCTGTCGATGCCCGGCACGCCGACTCTGTATTACGGCGATGAGATCGGCATGGGCGACAACATCTATCTGGGCGACCGCGATGGCGTGCGCACCCCGATGCAGTGGTCGATCGACCGCAACGGCGGCTTCTCCCGCGCCGACCCGGCGAGTCTGGTGCTGCCGCCGATCATGGACCCGCTCTATGGTTATCAGTCGGTCAACGTCGAAACCCAGTCCGGCGATCCGCATTCGCTGCTGAACTGGACGCGCCGCCTGCTGGCCGTGCGCAAGCAATCGAAGGCGTTCGGCCGTGGCTCGTTGAAAATGCTCTCGCCGAACAATCGTCGTGTGCTGGCGTATATCCGTGAATACACCGATGTCGACGGCAAGCACGAGATCATTCTCTGTGTGGCCAACGTGTCGCGCAGTGCGCAGGCGGTGGAGCTGGATCTCTCGGCCTACGCCGGCATGGTCCCGGTGGAAATGCTTGGTGGCAACGCGTTCCCACCGATTGGCCAGTTGAATTTCCTCCTGACCCTGGCGCCGTATGGCTTCTATTGGTTCGGTCTGGCCGCGGAAAACCAGATGCCGAGCTGGCACGTCGAGCCGGCGCAGAGCCTGCCGGACTTCACCACGCTGGTGCTGAAAAAACGCATGGAAGAACTGCTCGAAGCGCCGTCGCGTACGACGCTGGAGCAAAGCATCCTGCCGAGCTGGCTGCAGAACCGCCGCTGGTTCGCCGGCAAGGATGCGGCCATCGAGAAGGTCCATCTGGCTTACGGCGTGCGTTTCGGCGATGCCCAGCATCCGGTGCTGCTCAGTGAGATCGAAGTCACTGCGGGCGGCCAGACCCATCGCTATCAGCTGCCATTCGGCTTCATCGCAGAGGACCAGGTCGGCCCGGCATTGCCGCAGCAATTGGCGCTGTCGCGTGTAAGACGTGTGCGACAGGTCGGTCTGATCACCGATGCGTTCAGCCTCGAAGCCTTCGTTCGTGCGGTGCTGCAAGGCATGCAGAACGACACGGTGCTGGAGTCGGCCGAGGGTGAAATCCGCTTTGCCTCAACCGAGCATCTGGAAAAACTGGGGCTCAATGCCGAGTCGGAAGTGCGTTATCTGTCGGCCGAACAGTCGAACAGCTCGGTGGTGATCGGCAACAGCCTGGTGCTTAAGCTGATACGTAAAGTCGCTTCTGGCGTACACCCGGAACTGGAGATGAGCGCTTACCTGACCGAGGCCGGATTTGCCAATATCTCTCCGCTGCTGGGTTCGGTGATTCGCCGCGATGGCGCCGGCGAAGACAACCTGCTGATGATTGCCCAGGGCTATCTGAGCAACCAGGGCGATGCGTGGGAATGGACGCAGAACAACCTCGAACGAGCATTGCGCGACGAACTGGCCGATGCCGTCTCCGAACAGGAGCAACACTACAACGCCCTTGGCGAGTTGAAGGATTTTGCCGGCATGCTCGGCCAGCGTCTGGGCGAGATGCATCAGGTGCTCGCCGCGCCGACCGACAATGCCGATTTCGCACCGCAGGTGGCGTCGGCCAAGGACATGCAGGCGACCGGCAAGGACGTGGCTGCACAGGTCGAGCGTGCGCTGACCCTGCTCAAGCAGCATCAGGGCGAACTCAGCGCAGCCGACCAGAAATTGGTCAAGCGCCTGATCGACGACAAGAAGACCATCCTCGCCCATGTGCAGGATCTGGCGAAAAAAGCCACCGGCGGGCTGCGCATTCGCGTCCACGGCGATCTGCATCTTGGGCAAGTGTTGGTGATCAAGGGCGATGCCTACCTCATCGACTTCGAGGGTGAACCGGCGCGGCCATTGAGTGAGCGCCGTGGCAAACACAGTCCGTACAAGGACGTCAGCGGGGTGCTGCGCTCCTTCGATTACGCAGCGGCGATGACCATCAACGTGCACAACGTCGATAACAGCGCCGAAGCCGAAGCCGCGCGCAAACGCGTCGCCGAGCGCTATCTGCGTGAGGCCCGTGAGGCATTTGTTCAGGCATACCGCCAGGCGGCGGCTAATCTTGATCATGCCTGGCAGGATCCTGCAGGTGCCGACGCGGCGCTGGCGCTGTTCGGCCTGGAGAAGGCGGCCTATGAAGTGGCCTATGAAGCCTTGAATCGCCCCACGTGGTTGCCCGTGCCGTTGCACGGTTTGTATGGGTTATTGACGGGGCTTAAACCCTTTTCCGATCTTGGTGGAGAGTAGTCATGAGTTTCTCGAACAAGGAACAGGGTCAGGTCAAAGAGGCCTTGCTGCCCTCGGCAAAAGATATCGATGCCCTGGTGCGTGCTGAACATCACGATCCTTTTTCCATTCTCGGTCCGCACGGCGACGGCGCTGGCGGGCAATTCATTCGCGCTTATCTGCCCGGCGCGCTGAGCGTGGCGGTGCTGGACAAGGACAGCGGCGAAGAACTCGGTCCGCTGGAAATGACCGAGACGCCCGGGCTGTTTGTCGGCCACTTTGCTCAAGCGCGTTCGTACCTGCTGCGCACCCGTTGGGCAGGGGGCGAACAGGTCGCTGAAGATCCTTACAGCTTCGGCCAGTTGCTCGGCGAAATGGACTTGTACCTGTTCGCCGAAGGCAATCACCGTGACCTCAGTGCCTGCCTGGGCGCGCAGCTGAAAACCGTCGACGGCGTCGATGGCGTACGCTTCGCCGTGTGGGCGCCGAATGCCCGGCGGGTTTCGGTAGTCGGTGATTTCAACGTCTGGGACGGTCGTCGCCATCCGATGCGCTTGCGCCATCCGTCCGGGGTCTGGGAGCTGTTCATTCCGCGTATGCAAGCGGGTGAGTTGTACAAATACGAAATTCTTGGCGCGCACGGCATTCTGCCGCTCAAGGCCGATCCGATGGCGCTGGCCACCAGCCTGCCGCCGGACACCGCCTCGAAAGTCGCCTCGCCGTTGCAGATCGACTGGCAGGATCAGGACTGGATGAACGGCCGCCGCGAGCGCCAGCAACGCGCCAAGCCGCTGTCGATCTACGAATTGCACGCCGGCTCGTGGCAATGCGAGCTGGACGATCTCGGCGAAGTAGCGCGCCAGTACAGTTGGCCGGAGCTGGCCGACCGGCTGATCCCGTATGTGAAAGAACTCGGTTTCACCCACATCGAGCTGATGCCGATCATGGAGCACCCGTTCGGTGGCTCCTGGGGTTATCAGTTGCTTTCGCAGTTCGCGCCGAGCGCGCGTTATGGCACGCCGGATCAGTTCGCCGCGTTCGTCAACGCCTGCCATCAGGCCGATATCGGCGTGATCCTCGACTGGGTGCCAGCGCATTTCCCGACCGATACCCACGGGCTGGCGCAATTCGACGGCACCGCGCTGTATGAATATGCCAACCCGCTGGAAGGCTTCCATCAGGATTGGGACACGCTGATCTACAACCTTGGCCGCACTGAGGTGCACGGCTACATGCTGGCTTCGGCGTTGCACTGGCTCAAGCATTTCCATATCGACGGTTTGCGCGTCGACGCGGTGGCCTCGATGCTTTATCGCGACTATTCACGCAAGGCCGGTGAATGGGTGCCGAACCGCCATGGCGGACGCGAGAATCTCGAAGCAATCGACTTTCTGCGCCACTTGAACGACGTGGTTGAGCTGGAGGCACCTGGAGCACTGGTGATCGCCGAAGAGTCCACCGCATGGCCCGGCGTCAGTCAGAGCACCCAGCAGGGCGGCCTCGGCTTTTCCTACAAATGGAACATGGGCTGGATGCACGATTCGCTGCATTACATCCAGCAGGATCCGGTGTACCGCGCGCACCATCACAACGAATTGAGTTTCGGTCTGGTCTACGCCTGGTCCGAGCGTTTCATCCTGCCGATCTCCCACGACGAAGTGGTGCACGGCAAGCATTCGCTGATCGACAAGATGCCCGGCGACCGCTGGCAAAAATTTGCCAACCTGCGCGCCTATCTGAGCTTCATGTGGACCCACCCGGGCAAGAAGCTGCTGTTCATGGGCTGCGAGTTCGGCCAGTGGCGCGAGTGGAACCACGATCAGCAACTGGACTGGTACCTGCTGCAATATTCCGAGCACAAGGGCGTGCAGAAACTGGTCGGCGATCTCAATCGGTTGTATCGCGACGAACCGGCGCTGCACGATCAGGACGACGCACCGCAGGGCTTCCAGTGGTTGATCGGTGATGACGCGATCAACAGCGTTTACGCCTGGTTGCGCTGGAGCAAGGAGGGCGAACCGGTGCTGGTGGTGGCCAACTTCACGCCGGTACCGCGCCAGTCCTATCGTGTCGGCGTGCCGTTTGCCGGACGCTGGAAGGAATTGCTCAACAGCGACGCCGAGACCTATGCCGGCTCCAACTATGGCAACGGCGGTGGGGCGCAGACTGAAGAGGTGCCAAGCCATGGTCAGGCGCTGTCGCTGGAATTGAACCTGCCGCCGCTGGCGGTGTTGATTCTCAAGCCGGAGGGTTGATCCGACACCGCGTCGCTTGCAATCGCCAGCAGGCTGGCTCCCACAGGGTTGAGTGCCGTTCACATGATGGGCGGCCAACTCGATCCACTGTGGGAGCCAGCCTGCTGGCGATGGGTGCTTCACCAACGCATCCGCACTCCGAGGCTGCCAATCAACCCATTCAAATCATTGTCATCGACGTCGCTGCTGTAATCGGCACTCACATACAGGCTCACCGCCGGGGTCATTCGCGCCACCAGGCCCAGGCCCAACTCCACGGTCGATGACTTGCGGCTGCTGCTGATCTTGTCGACCTGATCAAGCGTTACTGTGCTGCCGGTGTAGACGGTGTGCCAAAGGTTGGTGCGCACGTAGGGTTCCACCGGCAGACCGTGCAAATCGTAACTGCCTTTCAAACGCGCACCGACGCGTCCGCTCCACGCCGTCAGGTCACTGGACGAGGTATTGCCGGAACCTGCATAAGGCGTGTCGAGGCTGATGCGTTGATTGATCAGTTGCGCCTGCGGCTCCACCACCCAGTTTTCGCTCAACCCGATGGGGAAACCGCCTTCGACCGAGAACGTCATCGCGCTGCCTTCGGTGGCCTGGCGTGTGCCCTGCGGGCTGCGGCTGAAACCGCTGACACGACCGGCGCTGGCGGACAGATCGACGTGCCAGCCTTGGGCGCCGGTCAGGCTGTAATAGGCGCCGAGGCTTTGGCCTTGCAGATTCAGTGTGTCAGTGCCGGGGTCGGCGAGGGCGCGGCTGGTCAGCGGGCCGTTGCGATTACCGCGAATCTGATTATCGCCACCGATGACACCGATGGTTTGCGTATAGCCGTTGTGGCTTTGCAGGGTCAGCAGCGCCGGCCCTTTGTTCTCGCCGCTGCCGGGCATTGCATAGCCGGACGACAACACATCGGTTTGCGCCTGCCGCGCACTGCGCCCGTACAACTCGTCCCAGGCTGACGGTGCGAGATCTTCACCGATCAGCCGTGAGCGGCGCGGATCAGACCGTGGGCCGAGTTGCTGCGGGTCAGGAGTAATCACAGTGGCGGGGAGGGTCATCACCGGCACATCCGCGCGATACCAGATGCGGGTGGCATCCACTGCTGGCTCGGCCTTGGCCTCCATGGACGAGCACAACAGGATCGAGCTCGACACGGTGCAGAAAGTGATTTTGATCTCTTGTGGGGTGAGTGAAGTTTTCATGGCGGTCTACCTTGCAGGCGCATGCGGCATCTCGATGTGGCGCCTCTCCTACCCCGAACGAGGGGCGACCGAATGGAGCGGGGCGAGCCATGACCGCTCGCTTTTGCGAGTGGCCGGAGGTTCGTCCCGGTTGGTTTTCCGGGGTAGTAAGGTAGAGATAAGAAGAGTGATGGCGCTGCGTCAAGAAATTGGACGATGGGCGGTAATGGCAAAACGGCTCCGCCAAATCTTTGTTTTTCTGCGTATTACTAAGTGGTTGTTTGCGCGAGGAATCACTTGTGCAACAGCAAGACAGAGCCATCCACTCGCCGACGGATGGTCGTCGGCCATGCGCCAAGAGCAATGCTGCCGACCTCGGCGCCAAGCAAAGCACTGTCAAAATTGCGTCTATAGATGCACTTCCACCGCCAGCGGCAAATGATCGGAAAGATGCGTCCACGGTTTGTTGCCGAGGATCTGCGGGTCGTGGCTGCTGGCATTGCGCAGGTAGATCCGGTCCAGGCGCAGCAATGGGAATCGTGCCGGATAGGTCTTGGCCGGGCGGCCATGATGACGCTCGAATGCCTCGTGCAGATAGTCGCGCCGGGCGAGGGCAACGTTGCCTTGCAACTGCCAGTCGTTGAAGTCGCCGGCGATGATCACCGGGGCATCGTCGGGCAGCGATTCCAATAGTTGGCAAAGCAGTTTCAACTGCAATTGCCGATGGCTTTCGAGCAGACTCAAATGCACGCAGATGGCGTGTACTTCGGCGTGCCCCGGCACATCGAGGATGCAGTGCAGCAAGCCACGCCGTTCCGGGCCTGTGATAGACACGTCGAGGTTGCGGTATTCGCGGATCGGGTATTTCGACAGCAGGGCATTGCCATGATGACCGTCGGGGTACACGGCGTTGCGCCCGTAGGCAAAATCGCTCCACATGCTGTCGGCGAGAAATTCGTATTGCGAGGTTTGCGGCCATTCGTTGTAACGGCTCGAATGCCGTTCATGTTCACCGACCACTTCCTGCAGGAACACCAGGTCGGCCGCCGTACTGCGCACCGCTTCGCGCAACTCGGGCAGGATGAAACGGCGATTCAGTGCGGTGAAGCCCTTGTGGGTATTGACCGTCAACACGCGCAGGCGATGAATGACGGGTGCGTCGACACGCTGACGCTCGGGTTCGCTGGACACGTTCACTCCTCGGATTTGCGCACGCTTGTTCATGCGACTGGTGGGGAGGGGCGGCAGTTCCGTCTGATCTCAACACCCAGTCCCCCTGTAGGAGTGAGCCTGCTCGCGATAGCGGTGGATCAGCCTACGAATGCGTCAACTGGTAAACCGCTATCGCGAGCAGGCTCACTCCTACAGGGGATTGGGGCGGTCAGACGAAGACGATTTCATACGGCAAGCGCATCCGCTCCAGGATCACCGGTGGCAACAGCGGCGCGATGCCAATGGCCGGTTCGCCGTTGAGCTGGCTGGCGTAGGCGTGGGTGGCGTGGCTTTTGCGCGCGACGGTCCAGGTGTCGAGGCGCACTTTGCGTGCGCGCTCCCAAGGGATCTGTTGCTGTTCGCGCTCCGGCCAGTGCCAAGCCCAGACCGGTACATCGTGGTAGCGGGCGCCGACCTGTTCTGCGGCTTTGGCGCTCGCACGGCCGACCGCTTCATGATCATCGTTGCCGTCGTTGCGCCAGGTACTGAACACCACATCGCCGGGGCGCAGGTAGCGGCTGATGAACTCGCAGACCTGCGCTTCCTGTACCCGCAGCGCATTGTCGGTGAAACCGCCGCGCACCCATTTCAGGCTGTGCATCGGCAGACCGAGGCGGCGCAGGGCTTCGACGCTTTCCTGCGGGCGGAACACGCTCAGGCGTTTTTCCGACCATTGCCGCGAGCCGGGGTGGCTGGCGCTGCCATCGGTGATCGAGAGCAATTGCAGCGGATGGCAGAGGTTGGCGAGCAGTTGCAGAAGGCCGCCGCAGGCCACCACTTCATCGCCCGGATGCGGGGCGATCAATACGGCGCGGGCGCCGGCGGGCACCAGACTGAGGGTATTGATGACGGGAATGCTGTCGAGCTGCGCGGCTGAATTCCAGATTTGCGCCGGCAGGTTGCTGTCATTGAGGATGAACGGTTTCATCAGGGCGACGTCCTTGTGTGGCATGCCCAGCGTCATCGGTCACAAACGCTGGCCGAGAACGCTGATGGCAAAATGGGTTGCAACTGTGCGGTGCTCCGACCCTTGGGTTACCGCGATGCAGAGTATTGCTCAAGACACGGCATTCGTCGCGTCACAGATCAATCTGATCCGTATTTTTTTCGCCTGACTGTGCCAGATTGCGCAAAAAGTCGCCGAATCCGCCACGGGCGCGACTGTCGAGGCGGGCGCTGGTGTGCACCCGTGGCCGATGGCTCCAGGCAATGTGCGCACCCGAGCGTTCCAGGGCGCGCACCAATTGTACGTCTTCGTCGCAGGCCAGCGGTTTGAAGCCACCGGCAGTGATATAAGCCGCCGCGCTGATGCCCAGGTTGGCGCCGTGGATATGCCGATGGCCCTCACGCGCCTGATAGTGGCGGTGATAGCGGATCTGCGCCGCTTCATCGACCGAATCGGGCCACTGCTCAATGGTCACCGTGCCGCACACCGCGTCCGCCTGCAGGCCGAGCTGAGCGACCAGCCAATCGTCGGCGACCCGGCTGTCGGCGTCGGTGCAGGCGATCCAGCGTGCGCCGCGCTCCAGCAACCACCAGGCGCCGACTGCGCGCGCTTCGCCAACGTTGCTGGCATCTATCGGCAGGCACAGCACCGGATATTGACTGACGATCTGCACCGAGCGATCAGTGCAGCTATCGAGCACCACGAGCACCTGCACCTCCTCGCCGGCCAGTTGCGGATGTTGGCTGGCGCGTAGCGCGGCGCGCAGGCACTCATCGAGCAGCGTCTCTTCGTTGTGTGCCGGAATCACAATACCGATCAACGCAAACCCTCCAGCGCCGCCACCGAACGTGGCTCGCGACTCCAGACCTCAAGAATGAAATCCGCTTCCTGGTGCAGCACCAGACGCGGCAATGCCAGTTGTTCATGGATCTGGTCGTGAACCTGCCGTGCATTCAACGGGCAGCCCTCGATCGGTGGGCGCCAGTGACAGGCCAGTAACTGGCCGTCGGCGGTCAGGGAATGGCTGATGTGGCGGACCACTTCTGTCAGATCCTCGCGGTCGAGGTAGTAGCCGATTTCGCTAAATACAATCAGGTCGAATTTTTCCTCCGGCCAGTGGCCGGGAAGGCGGTTTTGGCGCACTTCGACATGGTCGAACAGGCTCAAGCGGGTCTGCGCCAGTTTCACTGCGGCGGCGGCAGTGTCGCAGCACAGCAGACGGCTGCAACGATTGGCCAGCTCGGCGCTCAGTTCGCCGTTGGCGCAACCCGGTTCGAAGATCGCCCGATAATGCGGACGCGGCAGGGCGGCGAGGGTGATCGCGCGTTTGCGCTGTTCGTACCAGCGTTGGCGGAATGCCCAAGGGTCGTCGCTACCAGAGAAAAGACCGTCGAAATAGCGATCCTCGACGCTCAAAGGAACACCACTTCGAAAGGCTGCAACAGACGCTCGAGGACATACGGCGCCAAAACCGGCGCCAGTCCGGCATCACGATCACCTTCAAGTTGGCTGGCGAACGCATGGGCGGCGTGGCGTTTGCGTGCGACGTGGGTAGGTGAAAGGAGAATCTTGCGCGCACGTTGCCACGGCACCGCCGCGTCTTCCGGCGTCGCCCAGTGCCAGGTCCACACCGGTAGCTCGTGACACACCACGCCGGCACGGCGCGCTGCTTCGAGACTGGCGCGGCCGACCGCTTCATGATCGCTGTGACCATCCTCACGCCACGTGGTAAACAGCACGTCGTGAGGGTGCAAATAGCTATGAATGAATTCGCTCAGTGCCTGTTCCTGCACCGCCACTTGGGTATCGGTGAAACCACCGCGCAGCCATTTCAGGCTGTGCATCGGCAAGCCGAGACGGCGCAAGGCTTCGGCCGATTCCTGCGGGCGCACCACGCTCAGGCGTTCGACCGGCCAGCGTGTCGAGCCGGGGTGGCTGGCGCTGCCGTCGGTGACTGAGATCAGTTGCATTGGCCGTCCGGCGGCGGCGAGCAGTTGCATCAACCCGCCGCAACCGAGCACTTCGTCATCCGGGTGCGGCGCGACGATCACGGCCCGCGCGCCCACCGGCACCAGATCAAGTACATCGATCACCGGCAGCTCCGCCAGGCGCTGCGAATTTTGCCACTGATGCAGCGAGGTGCCCTGGCCGACAATCGGGTTGGCTTTCATAGCGCCCAGACCTCGCCGGGCTGCTGCGCGACCCTTTGCCCGAGCGCGGCAAGATCGCGCTCGGCATGACTCTGACGCAGGAACACCGGCAGGTCGGCCACCAGGTGGGCAAAACGGCGATCCTGACAAAACGGCCCGGCACCGAGCGCTCGGCCGGTGTCACGCAAAACCTGTTCAGCGGATTGTTCGACCACCGCCCGCGCGCGTCGCGCCAGCAGTTCCGCGTCGGCTTCGGGCTGGGCGTCGATCTGCAATGCGCTGAAGCGCAGCACATCGGCGGCAGCCTGCAAGGCGCTGTCGACCGCACCGAGGTGTGCCATCGCGTGCGGTTCATCGCGTTCGGCACAGTGTTGGCGCAAGCGTTCGCCGATCTGCCGCGCAGCGCCGTACCAGCACGCGGCAATACCGATCCCGCCTTGCCAGAAACCCGGCCGTTGCAGGTAGTCGCCGGGATCACCGATGGCCTGGGCTTCGGCATTCTCGAACACCACCTCGACGCTGCCGGTGGCGCCCATGCCCACGGCTTGCCAGCCGTGCTCGGTGATGGTTACGCCAGGTTGATCGAGGGCTACCGCGACCAGTTGCTGCTGATCGTCAGCGTCCCACGCCGTGAGCAGAGCATGGCTGAGCACCGCCGCGCCGGAACACCAGGCCTTGCGCCCATTGAGATTGACCATGTGCCCGGCCGGGCGGACCTTGACGCGTGCCTGCGGCGGCTCTGCCGCCCACATGCCCCAGGTACTGCCGGGTGTCGGGGTGCCGCCCAATTGTTCGATGACTGCCAGCGCGTCGGTGTGCCCCTCGTACAGTTTGCACAGCCCCAGATCATGCCCGCCGACCGCGGCCAGACGCTGAAAACGCTCCAGTGTGTGACCGCTGCCGGGCAGCGGCAGGCGATCCAGACCGGCCTCGACCATTGCCCGCAGGCATTGGCCGAGGGCGGCGGTGGCGGCGTAATCCGGCGCACGTCGGGCCAGATAGCTTTGCAGGTCCATATCACTCTTCTTCGTCGCGTTGCAGTTCGAACAACAGCAACGAGCGCCCGGTCACCGAGTATTCGTGGCCGAATTCGAAGCGTTCCTGGCCGCGAATCGCCGGTTGATTGGTATCGACCATGCACGTCCAGAAGCCACCATCCGGCACTTCCGGCAGAACAAAATTGACGATGTCGTGGTGCGCGTTGACCACCAGCAACAGCGTCGCATCGCCACCCTTGCGGCGAATTCCGGTTTCCTGGGCGCGGCCGTCGAGCAACATCCCCAGGCAGCGGTTGTGTGCGTCATGCCAGTGCTCGGTGGTCATCTCGGTGGCGTCCGGCGCCAGCCAGGTGACGTCCTTGACGCCGATGTCCTCGTTGTACTCGCCGACGAGGAAACGCCCACGGCGCAGGATCGGATAGGCCAGACGCAACTTGATCAGGCGTTTGACGAACTTCAGCAGGGCTTTACCGTCCTCGCTCAGGTCCCAGTTGACCCAGCCGATTTCGCTGTCCTGACAGTAGGCATTGTTGTTGCCGTCCTGGGTGCGGGCGAACTCATCGCCGGCGACGATCATCGGTGTACCTTGGGCCAGCAGCAGGGTGGCGAAGAAGTTGCGCATCTGCCGGTGGCGCAGGGCGTTGATCTCCGCATCGTCGGTCGGGCCTTCGACGCCGTGGTTCCACGACAGGTTGTTGTTGCTGCCGTCCTGATTGTTTTCGTCGTTGGCTTCGTTGTGCTTGTCGTTGTACGAGACCAGATCGTTAAGGGTGAAACCGTCGTGCGCCGTGACGAAGTTCACCGAGGCGTACGGCCGGCGCCCGCGTTGATTGAACATCTCGCCCGAAGCGGTCATGCGGCTGGCGAAATCGGCGAGCTGGCCGTCGTCGCCTTTCCAGAACGCGCGCACGGTGTCGCGGAACTTGTCGTTCCACTCGACCCAGCCCGGCGGGAAGTTGCCCACCTGATAACCACCGGGACCGCAATCCCACGGCTCGGCAATCATTTTCACCTGGCGCAGCACCGGGTCCTGACGGCAGGCGACGAGGAAGCTGTGACGCTCATCGAACCCGTCGTGATAACGCCCGAGAATGGTCGCCAGGTCGAAGCGGAACCCGTCGACGTGCATTTCGCTGGCCCAGTAGCGCAACGAGTCGGTGACCATTTGCAGCACGCATGGATGGCTCAGGTCGAGGGTGTTGCCGGTCCCGGAATCGTTGATGTAGTAGCGCTTGTCGTCGGGCATCAAGCGGTAGTAGGAGGCGTTGTCGATACCGCGCATCGACAGGGTCGGGCCTTGCTCGTTGCCTTCGGCGGTGTGGTTGTAGACCACATCGAGGATCACTTCGAGATTGGCATCGTGCAGGTGCGCGACCATTTCCTTGAACTCGGCAATCTTGCCGCTGGCGAGGTAGCGCGGGTCCGGGGCGAAGAACGCGATGCTGTTGTAGCCCCAGTAGTTGGTCATGCCTTTTTGCAGCAGATGCTGATCGTTGACGAAGGCATGGATCGGCAGCAGCTCGACCGTCGACACACCGAGCTTGCGGACGTGTTCAAGCACATCGTCGACCATCAAACCGGCAAAGGTGCCGCGCACGTTTTCCGGCACGGAAGGGTGACGCATGCTGATGCCGCGCACATGGGTTTCATAAATGATGGTTTTGTCCCACGGCACGCTGACGCGGTGGTCGTTACCCCAGGTGTGCGCCGGGTCGATGACCTTGCACTTGGGCACGAACGGCGCGCTGTCGCGTTCATCAAAACTGAGGTCGGCGTCCGGATGGCCGATGGTGTAGCCGAACAACGCTTCCGACCATTTCAGTTCGCCGACCAATTGTTTGGCATACGGATCGATGAGCAATTTGTTGTGGTTGAAACGGTGGCCGTTGGCCGGATCATATGGGCCGTAAACGCGGTAGCCGTAGATCAGGCCGGGATGCGCATCGGGCAAATAGCCGTGGTAAATCTCGTCGGTGTATTCGGGGAGTTCGATGCGCTCGAGTTCGACTTCACCGGCATCGTCGAAGATGCACAGTTCGACCTTGGTGGCATTGGCGGAAAACAGAGCAAAGTTTACCCCCAGACCATCCCAGGTCGCACCGAGCGGGAAGGGCAGGCCTTCCCGGATTCTGGACGGCTCGGCGTGCGCGGCGGGCTCGGCTTTTTTTGGACGGGTCATGATTGCTCCTGCAAAAACAAATTCTGGGCTGATGCAAAACCCTGTAGGAGTGAGCCTGCTCGCGATAACGGTGTGTCAGCCAACCAATGTGTCAATGGGTTCACCGCTATCGCGAGCAGGCTCACTCCTACAAGGGGATGTGGGTTTCTTGAAGGCGAGCTAGCCCTCTATGGCGAGCAAGCCCGCCACACATTCGTTCAGTTCAATAATCGGGTGGCGTCAGATCGCTGGGGGCTTTCTCGGCGCTCGCGGTTTTTTCTCGGCGGCTTTTTCGCCCGGTGGCACGACCTTCGGTGTGGTGGCAGGCTTGGCCTTCGCCGCCGGTTTGGCTTTTGCCGCGGCCGGGGCCTTGGCACTGGCGAGTTTGCCCTCAGCGGGCTTGCTGTCGGTGCCCTTGCTCGCCGCAGTCTTGCCGGCGGTTTTGCTGCCCGTGGCTTTAGGCGGCTTCTTCGGAGCCAGCGCTTCAGCCTCGGCCAGCTTGCGCGCCATCTCCCAGTGGCGCTCCTCATGGCCTTCGGGCTTACCTTCCGATTCCCATATCTGATAGGCGAATTCGCGAATGCGTTTATCGTCGGTGCTCATCGCAATACTCCTGAACTGAACTCTTGCTTACGTTAAGTGTTGGATAAAGAGATTGACCGGGACATCCCCCAGCGCTTCGCTGACATTCAGCTCCCTGTGTTTTGTGACTGCGGCGCTGGCAAAAAGTCCCTTCAGGTTTGTCTCGGAGGCGGCGAACGGTAAAACCACCCGCGTATCGCCCCAGCGCAGCGCATCCACTTGTGGCTGGGCACTGTTTTCCAGCAGGTTGGCGCAACGCACCGGCACGATCACGACGGCCTGTTTGCCCTCGTGTTCGCGAGCAAACGCGAGGACGTTATGCGCCTGACTGCCGAGTACTTCCAGGGCCTGATAACTGCCCCGACGGAACAGCTCGGCATGCTCGGCACGCAGGTTCAGCACCTCGGCGATCAACGCCTGCTTGATGCGCCCGTCGCGCCAGTTGGCGAGCAACTCGGCAGGCGCCGATGGCGCCTGCAAAGCCTGCGCGCGCGCGGGGTAATCCACTGGCCGGCGATTGTCCGGATCGACCAGGCTGAAGTCCCAGAACTCGTTGCCCTGATACAGATCCGGCACCCCCGGCACGGTCATGCGCAGCAAGGTTTGCGCCAGGCCATTGAGCGCGCCGGCGGCGGCGATACTGGTGACGGTCTTGCTCAACGCTGCGCGCAACAGTTCGCCTTCAGCGCTGGTCAGGAGTTTCTCGGTGAACGCCTGGGCAGCGTTTTCATAGGCTTCGTTGGGCGCGCTCCAGCTGCTTTGTAGCTTGGCTTCACGCAAGGCTTTTTGTTGCCACTGCCAGATGCGTTTGGCGTAGTCGGCGAAACCGGCCTGATCGTCATCGCGCAGCTCCAGCGGCCAACTGCCGAGCAGGGCCTGATAGAGGATCAGTTCATCGCCATTCGACGGCATCTGCTCGTCACTGCGCACCGGGCGTGCGAGGGCGCGCCACAACTCCACCTGCTCGGCGTACCAGTGACTGCGTTCACTGAGCACAGCCAGACGTGCCCGGGTGTCCTCGCCACGTTTATGGTCGTGGGTCGCGGTGGCGAGCAAGTTATCCGGGAATTCGCTAAGTCGCCGTTGGTTGACGGCATGGAAGTCGCTCAACGGCGCGCTGAACTGTTCGGTGTCGTAGCCAACGTCGTTGCGCGACAGCAGCACCGCCGAGCGATACAGCGCGGTGTCTTCCACGGCTTTGGCGGCGG
The DNA here is from genome assembly GCF_051132135.1 of Pseudomonas sp. R1-1. Classification (NCBI taxonomy): domain Bacteria; kingdom Pseudomonadati; phylum Pseudomonadota; class Gammaproteobacteria; order Pseudomonadales; family Pseudomonadaceae; genus Pseudomonas; species Pseudomonas sp. R1-1. Next base: position 3,492,159 of record NZ_CP071663.1, on the reverse strand, counting down.
CGGGCGAGGTCAGTTGCTGGAAACGTACGCAGGCGTGCCTGAGAATCTTGCGCGAGCGCCCGCGCGGCTTGCGTCGCCACGGCGTGCCACCGAGCCAGCCAGCGACACACTCGAGCACTGGCCAGTCGGCTTCGCTGAGGGTTTGCCGCGCACCGTCCATGGCTTTCTGGAAAAACACCTCGTCCTGTTCCGAGCGGCCCATGGCGCTGACATAGGTGCGATACACCGGGAAATGCACGATCAGCGCCTGCAATACCCGGCGGATCGCGCCCAGCGTCAGGTCGCGGGTCATCAGGTCATCGCGGGCCACTTGCAGCAACGCCTGGGCGACGCTTTCGCAATCGCTGGCCAGCGAGCCGTTGAGAATCTGCTGACGCGCCAGTTGCGCTTCTTCGATAAACGCGGCGGGGCGTTCGGTGCGGCGCTGCCACAGCTCACCGAGGACCTGTTCACCGTCCGGATCGTGCTGCAACAGCGACAGCTGATTCATGAATTCGTAACCGGTGGTGCCGTCCACCGCCCAGTCGCGGCGCAGGGTTTCGCCGGCGCCGAGAATCTTCTCGACGTAAATCGGCAAGTGCCGTCCCGGCGCGAGACTGTCGAGACGCCGCCGCAGTTTGCGGCAGTAACCGCGTGGGTCGGCGAGGCCATCGATGTGGTCGATGCGCAGGCCGTCGACCAGGCCTTCTTCGATCAACTGGAAGATCTTGCCGTGGGTGGCTTCGAACACCGCCGGGCGTTCGACGCGCAAACCACCAAGCTCGTTGATGTCGAAAAAGCGCCGCCAGTTGATGTCATCTGCTGCGGTGCGCCAACTGGCGAGGCGATAGCTCTGGCGTTCGAGCAACTGATGCAGCTTGTCGAAGCCTTCCGCCGTGGTCGAATCGTAATGCTGCAGATTGCGCTGGATCGTTTCGAGGATTTGCGGGTCGCTGGCCAGTTGCTGCAATTCCTGTTTCAACGGAATCGACAGCGAATGCGCATCAGTTTGATAGCTTAGCGCGCTGAAACGATCGGCCAGAGATTTCAGCGCTTCATCGCCCTTGAGCAACTCGCCGTAATCGTTCGGGCAGATCGGGAAGTGGTGGTCGTAGTGCTCGACATGGAAACCGCCGGTCTGCGCGTTGAATTGCAGTTTCAGCGTACCTTCCTGCAAAGCGACACCGTAATCACTGCCAAGGAACGGCAGCAACAACTGGCCTTCCATCAACGGGTCCGGGGAATGCCACTGAATGTCGAAGAATTCGCCGTAGGGGCTCAGTCGGCCCCATTCGAGCAGGTCGAGCCACCAAGGGTTGTCGCTGCCGCCCACGGCCATGTGGTTGGAGACGATGTCGAGGATCAGCCCCATGTTGTGCTCGCGCAGGCTGCTGATCAGACGCCGCAGCGCCGCTTCGCCGCCCAGTTCCGGGTTGACCTGGGTCGGGTCGACCACGTCGTAACCGTGCATCGAGCCGGCGCGCGCCGCGAGCAGTGGCGAGGCGTAGACATGGCTGATACCGAGGCTGGCGAAGTACGGCACCAGTGGCACCGCTTGTTCGAGGGTAAAGCCTTTATGAAATTGCAGCCGCAGGGTTGCGCGCAGCGGCTGAATAAGCGTTTGGTTCATTGGTCACGCTCGGCAGCCTGGAGTCGGGCACAGGCGAGCAATTCCAGGCGTCGCGCGGCATCGTCGGTGTCGAGCAGCGTTTCGCTGGTGCCCGGCAAGCGCCGCGACCAGTTCGGGTGGGTGTCCGTGGTGCCCGGCAGATTCGCCTGCTCGTTGATGCCAAGGGCATCTTCCAGCGGCAAAAGTACCAGCGGCGCACGGGTGTGGCCGAGGAACCGCACGCTGGCATCGACCACTTGATCGGCCTCGTGGGATTCCTCGCGGAAATTCTGTGGATCCTGGCTCAGCGCATTGCGCAGGCCTTCGCGCTCGCGCTGGCGGTGATGGCGCCAGTCGATTTCGCCGTTGGCGTCGACCAGCCCAAGGCGCGCGTTCCAGTCGATATCGCGACCGTGCCACCAGCCGTTGAGCGTCGGCAAGTCGTGAGTGCTGGTGGTCGCCAGCGCGTTGTCCGGCCAGTCGAGAATCGGCTTGAAGTGCGTATTGTCCTGCTCGAACAGCAGCACGCGCATGCCCAGCATCGAGCGCGCGGCGAGCTTTTCACGCAAGCCTTCGGGCACCGTGCCCAGATCCTCGCCGAGCACGATGGCCTGGTGACGATGGGATTCCAGCGTGAGCAAACGCAGCATGTCGTCGAACGGGTAATACAGGTACGCGCCATCGGCGGGATCGGCGCCGTTGGGGATCACCCACAGGCGTTGCAGGCCCATGACGTGGTCGATGCGCAAGCCACCGGCGTGGGCGAAATTGGCCCGCAGCATGTCGATGAAGGCACGGAAGCCGTTGCGCACCAGACCTTCAGGCGAAAACGCGGAGATGCCCCAGCCTTGGCCAGAACGGTTGAGAATGTCCGGCGGTGCGCCGACCGTCAGCGAGGCCAGCAACTCATCCTGAAAACTCCAGGCCTGACTGCCGGCGCCATCGGCACCCACCGCCAGATCGGCGATCAGGCCGATGCTCATGCCGGCGCTGCGCGCAGCGGTCTGTGCGCGTTCCAGACAGCGGTGGATCAGCCATTGGCAAAAGGCGAAATAGCCAATGCGCTCGGCGTATTCTTCAGCGAAAGCTTCCAGCGCCGCACCGCGCGGGTCACGCCAGTGTTCCGGCCATTCGCGCCAGTCGAGGCTTTCGCCACGGGCGGCGCGCATTTCCTGGATTGCTTCGAAGCGGCAATGGTTCTCCAGCGCTTCGCCGCCGCTGTGGCGGAAACTGGCGAAGTCCGGATGCAACGGGTGATCACCGGCGACAAAACCGTCGTACAAGGCTTGCAGCAATTTCTGCTTGGCCTCGGCCGCGGCCGGCCAGTCGATCAGGGTCAAGTCTTCAAGCTGCGCGAACTGGTTGCCCAGACCGGTAGCGTCGATCGCATCGCGCAATGCCCGTTCACCGAGGATCGCACCAGGCGCCGCATACAGTGAATTGAGAAACAGCCGGCTCGAAGGCGAATACGGGCTGTAGCGGCTGGTGTCGGCGCTGAACATCGCGTGCATCGGGCTGATCGCCACGGCGTCGGCGCCGCGCTCACCGGCCACGCGCACCAGTTCTTCGAGGGCGAGGGTGTCGCCGAAGCCGCCATCGCCGGGACGACGCAAAGCGTACAGCTGCGCGCTCAGACCCCAGGCGCGGGGGATCGGATTGTCCACGGCGTCAGCGACGCTGAAGCAGCGTTCCGGTGCCACCGCCAGAGTGAAATATTGATCGCCGATATGCACTTGCTGATAACCGACCGGGATCAGGCCGGGCAACATCGCTTGTGAATCGAGCTTGAGATCCAGGCGCGAGCCGTCTTCGAGGTGAATTTCGCAGGGCGTTTCCGGGGCGAAATAACGCGTCAGGTCCACCGGTGTGCCGACATCGCAGGTCAACAGCGGCGGCAGATGGTGGTCCTGCTGCGCCGCTTGCAGTTCCAGCAGGCTGGCATCGATTTCCTGCGCCGTGCTGGCGGGGTGGCCAAGGCCGATCAAGACATTGCGGAGTACCGCAGGAGCGACTTTTTGCTGACGCCCGTTGGCGTCGATCCAGTCGACGGCGAGGCCGGCTCGGCTGGCGAGTATTTCCAGTTGCGCATCGCTCATAGGCGCTCTCCATCCAGAGGTAGCAAGGGGGTTGCGGCCGTGAGGCTGACAAGCGCGCAATACGCGGGCAGTTCGCCCGAATCCGGGGTGACACCGGCAGGCTGCTGAAACAGCCACACGGCATCGGTGTGTGGAGGGTTGACCACTGGCGTGTCGCTGAGGTTCAGGTCAATTCGCAGCTCACTGCCATCGCCCAGCCGCCAGCGCGCACTGACCGCGCCGTGGCCGAGTTTCTGCGCGCCCAGTGCCTGGGTGCCGGGCAGATGCGGAATGATGTGCTGGTGGCGCAAATGCAGGAGCTGCCGGTACAACTCAAGGGTTTGCTGCTGCTGTTGACTGCCAATGTCTTGCCGTGGCTGCGAGGCGTGGAAGGTCTGTTCGGCGTTCGGGTCGGGAATCTGCTCACGCTTATGCGGATCAGCAAACGCGCTGAATGCGGCGAATTCATTGCGCCGGCCCTCGCGTACCAGCTCCGCCAGTTCGCCGTGATGACTGGTGAAGAACAGAAACGGTTGCTCGGCGGCGAACTCGTCGCCCATGAACATCAGCGGAATCATTGGCGACAGCAGCAATAGCACGGTGGCTGCCTGCAACGCGCGCGGGTCGGCGAGTTGATGCAAGCGCTCGCCGAATGCGCGATTACCGATCTGGTCGTGGTTCTGCAAAAACAGCACAAACGCAGTGGAGGGCAGATGCTCGCTGGGTTCACCGCGCCGTTCGCCGTGGCGGTTGACGTGGCCCTGAAAGACAAAGCCCTGACTCAGGCAGCGCACCAATTGTTCGGTGGGCTGCTCGGCATAGTCAGCGTAATAGGCGTCGGTTTCGCCGGTCAGCAGCACGTGCAGGGCGTTATGGCCGTCGTCGTTCCACTGTGCGTTGTAATCGTGTTCCAGCAGGCTGGCCTGATTGAGCTCGTTCTCGACCGTCAGCCAGACGTGACGGGCCGGATCGATCTGCTGGCGCACGCGCTGCGCCAGTTCATGCAGAAAGTCTGAATCACCAATCGCATGCACGGCGTCCAGACGCAGGCCGTCGAAGCGATATTCGAGCACCCACATCAGTGCGTTTTCGATGAAGAATTCGCGCACTTCGCTGCGGCGGAAATCGATCGCCGCGCCCCACGGTGTGTGCTTGTCCTCACGGAAGAAGCTTTTCGCGTAGCGGTGCAGATAATTGCCGTCGGGGCCGAAGTGGTTGTAGACCACGTCGAGAATCACCGCCAGACCATGGCCGTGGGCGGTGTCGATCAGATGTTTGAGTTGTTCCGGCGTGCCGTAAGAGGCTTGCGGCGCGTAGGGCAGAACGCCGTCGTAACCCCAGTTGCGATCACCGGGAAATTGCGCCAGCGGCATCAATTCAATGGCGGTGATGCCCATTGCAGTGAGCCGCGCCAGATGCTGCTCGACTTCGGCGAAGCCACCGAGCGCACCGACGTGCAACTCGTAGATCACCGCTTCGTTCCAGGGCCGACCGGTCCAGGCGCTGTGTCGCCAGGTGTAAGCATGCGGATCGACCACTACGCTGTGGCGGTCGAGGTCGCCATCCTGCGCCCTGGCGGCCGGGTCCGGCACCTCCAGCTCGCCATCGATACAGTAGCGGTAGCGACTGTCCGCCGGACAGCGGGCCTTGATCACAAACCATCCATCACCCTGCGGCAGCATGGGCAATGACTGACCATCGGCCAGTTCGACACTGACGTAAAACGCATCGGGAGCCCACAAAGCAAATTGCGTGTGTTCGGCGTCCAGCACGATGGCGCCGTGGGGCCAGGTTTCTTGGGTCCTTGACGGCATCTTTGAAACCTCCCTGATTATTTGTGGCTGGCTTTACCCAGTGCCTTGGCCACCAGTTTTTCGTAAAGCTCGGCGTACGGTTCGACCGCTTTGCTCCAGTTGAACGGCGCCGCCATTGCCCGGCAACGCATGGCGTTGAGCAGTTCAGGGAAGGCGAACACCTTGAACGCGCGGCTCAGGGCTTCCTTGTAGCTATCGACGGTGGATTCATCGAAGAGGAAACCGGTCACGCCGTTTTCAATGGTGTCGGCCAGACCGCCGGTATTGCGCGCCACCGGCAACGAGCCGAAGCGCTGCGCGTACATCTGGCTCAGCCCGCAAGGCTCGTAACGCGACGGCATCAAGAGGAAATCGCTGCCGGCGAACATGCGCCGCGCGTCAGTCTCGTTGAAGCCGATGCGTACGCCGATCTGCCCCGGGAAGCGCAGCGCCAGCTCACGCATGGCCTGTTCTTCTTCCGGCTCGCCACGGCCGATGATTGCGATCTGGCCACCGTTCTGCACGATGAATTCGGAGACCGCTTCAGTCAGGTCCAGACCTTTCTGATAGACCAGACGCGAGACCACGGCGAACAGCGGGCCGCTGGAGTCATTGAGGCCGAACAGCTCGCGAACATGCGCGGCGTTGACCGCTTTGCCTTCCCAGTCGCCGATGGCGAACGGCGCGAACAGGTGCGGGTCGGTGGCCGAATCCCAGCTCTCGTCGATGCCGTTGGGGATGCCGCTAAGCAGACCTTGCTGGGTCTTGGCGGCGAGGAAACCGTCGAGGCCGCAGCCGAAATCAGGGGTGGTGATTTCCTGTGCGTACGTGGCGCTGACCGTGGTGATATGGCTGGAATAAGCCATGCCGGCCTTGAGGAACGACATCTTGCCGTAGAATTCCATGCCTTCCTGCTGCAGGGCGTGGGCGGGAATCCCCAGTTCCGGGCAGGAACCAAGGCTGGTCACGCCCTGGTAGGCGAGGTTGTGAATGGTGAACAGCGTCGGCGTACGCTGCCCGCGCCAGTGCATGTAGGCCGGGGCGAGGCCCGCTGGCCAGTCGTGGGCGTGGACGAGGTCCGGGCACCAGTGAATCTGTGCGAGGTTGGCAGCGATATCGGCAGCGGCCAGCCCCAGGCGGGCGAAACGGATATGGTTGTCCGGCCAGTCGCGGCCGTTGTTGGCGCCATAAGGGCCACCTTCACGTTCGTACAGTTCGGGACAGATCAACACGTAGATCACCAGACCGTCGGGCATGTCCATGCGCCCGATCTTGCACGGTGGCAGCGCGGCGTGGCCACCGAGTTCGCCGATGATGTGAATCGGGTTCTCGCTGTGCATCACCTGCGGATAACCGGGAATCAGCACGCGCACATCGTGAAGATGTGCCATGGCGCGCGGCAGTGCGGCGGAAACGTCGCCCAGGCCACCGGTCTTCACCAGATCGGCGATTTCCGAGGTGACGAACAGGACTTTTTTCTTGTTGGGGTTCTTGCTCGCGACCGGAGTCAGCGTCTTGGTGCCGGGAACGTTGATCGATCGGCTGCCGGGAACGCTGACGGTGCTCGAGTCGCCAATCACCTGGTGAGCACGCTCTCCCTGAATATCCAATGCCGCACTGATCATATGTATCTCCCGTAGTGTTGATCTGTTCTTGTCTCGTACAAACGAAGTTCAGAGCCACGTCCTGTGACCGGGCGCAAACGCGCCACGCATCGGTGAGCAAACGCTACCCAACACGCGCAAGCAGAATGGGTGGTGAAGCCATTGCAAGGATTGCACCAGTCGTTTTGGCTCTGTCTTCTTGATGACCCGACGCTGGTTGCAAAAGTTTCGAGTTTTTTTCGGCGATGTGACCGGGCGGTTTCACCCTGCGAAAATGAGTCTAGGCCAGATCCTAGAGCGGGCCAGAGCAAACGGGTAAATTGTTCGACAATCGGTTTGTGCGTAAGAAAATATTGCTGGATCGGAGCAAACGCACCGACGAAGGGCAGGTTTTTTTGCGACGGAGGGCCAAAACGGTGACCGGGCGGTCACGATTTTGTGCTAGCGAGGAGGGCGGTTGCACTGTTGTGGTGCGGAAGTGGCGGTTGGCTGCAAGGGCCTCATCGCTAGCAGGCTAGCTCCCACAGGAGATTTTGCGCCGGGCGCGGTCCTGTGGGAGCTAGCCCTGCTAGCGATGGCGATGGCTGGATCACCCTCGCATTTCGGCCCGATTCAATTAAGCAGGCGAATCGGCTCCCCCGCAGCCCAGGCCTGAATATCCTCGATCATCTGTGCAAAGAACTGTGCATAGTTCTGTCGACTGACATAACCCACATGCGGCGTCGCCAGCACGTTATCGAGTGTGCGAAACGGGTGCAGCGCCGGCAGCGGCTCTTCGTCGAAGACATCCAGCGCTGCCCCGGCAATGTGCCGTTTCTGCAATGCCTTGATCAATGCCGCTTCGTCGACGATCGGTCCGCGCGCGGTGTTGACCAGCAACGCAGTCCGTTTCATCCAGCCCAGCGCCTGCGCGTCGACCAGCCCGCGGCTGCGTTCGCTGAGCACCAGGTGCACCGACAGCACATCGGCCTGCTCGAACAGCTCTTGCTTGCTGACGTAGGTCACGCCGACCAGTCCGGCGCGCTCGGCGGTGAGGTTTTCGCTCCAGGCGATCACCCGCATGCCAAACACCTGACCGAACTGCGCCACGCGCTGGCCGATGCTGCCCAGACCGAGAATGCCCAGGGTCTTGCCATGCAGATCGCCGCCCAGGCCTTGCTGCCACTGGCCATTGCGCAAGGCGTTGGCTTCGCTGGGCAGATTACGCGTGGCGGCCATGATCAGCGCCCAGGTCAACTCGGGCGCGGCGTGCTTGTAACTGTCGGTGCCGCAGACCTTGATCCCGAGTTTCGCTGCCGCCTGCATATCGAGCGCTGCGTTGCGCATGCCGCCGGTGACCAGCAGCTTGAGCGCCGGCAAGCGCTTGAGCAGGTCCTCGTCGAAACGCGTGCGCTCGCGCATCACGCAGATGACCTGATAGCGGCCCAGACGTTCGGCCAGGGTGGCGTTGTCCGCCGGGTAGTCATGCACGAAGGTCACTTCACCGATGTTCTCGAGGACTGACCAGTCGACCACGTCGCGGGCCACGTCCTGCCAGTCATCGATCACTGCAATCTGCACCGCCATCAGCCTTACCTCATCAACGAACGGGATTGGATGTGTTCAGCCAGCCGAGCAGGGCCTTGTGGAACTGCGCCGGTTCTTCCATTTGCGGTGCATGGCCCATGCCGGGGAATTCGACCAGTGTCGATTGCGGGATCAGTTTGGCGACTTGCTTGCCGAGTACGTCGTAGTGGCCGATCTTCGCTTTGACTTCCGGCGGTGCGATGTCCTTGCCGATCGCGGTGGTGTCGGAGGTACCGATCAGCAGCAGCGTCGGCATTTTCAGGTCCTTGAACTCGTAATACACCGGCTGGGTGAAGATCATGTCGTAGATCAGCGCCGAGTTCCACGCGACCTGAGTCTTGCCCGGGCCTTTGCTCAGCCCGGCGAGCATGTCGACCCAACGGTCGAATTCCGGTTTCCAGCGGCCGTCGTAATAGGTAGTGCGCTCATAGTCGCGAATGCCCTGGGCGCTGACTTTCAGTTCGCGCTGATACCACTGATCAATGGTGCGATAGGGCACGCCGAGGGCTTTCCAGTCTTCCAGGCCGATCGGATTGACCATCGCCAGTTGTTCGACCTGCTCGGGGTACTGCAAGGCATAACGGGTGGCGAGCATGCCGCCAGTGGAGTGACCCAGCAGCGTGGCTTTCTGGATACCCAGCGCTTTGAGCAACTGCTGCGTGTTGGTTGCCAGTTGCTGGAAGGTGTATTGGTAGTGATCGGGTTTGCTGGAGGTGCAGAAGCCGATCTGATCCGGCGCAATAACCCGGTAACCGGCCTCGCTCAGCGCCTTGATCGAACTGTCCCAGGTCGCCGCACAGAAATTCTTGCCGTGCATCAGCACCACGGTGCGCCCATTGGCCTTGCCGTTGGCGGCGACGTCCATGTAACCCATCTGCAGCGATTTGCCCTGGGATTCGAAGGCGAAGTGTTTGAGTGTGTAAGGGTAATCGAAGCCTTGCAGCTCGGGACCGTAGGCCGGGCCTTCGGCGGCGGCTGGCGTGGCGGCCTGAACGGACAGGGGCAGAGTGGCGCACAGAAGCAGGCCGGGGAGCCAGCGGGAAAACGAGACAGGCATAAGGTCAAACTCCGTTTGAAATGGGCCGATGCTCGAACGGCCGGATTATGGCGACGTTAAAAACAGGCAATGATCGCGCCCGATGGTTCAACCGAGCCAGCCCAGCGTCAGCATGGCCAGCGCACCGTAACGCGCACCTTTGGCCAGGGTCACGATCAGCAGGAAGCGCCCGAGCGGTTCGCGCATGACCCCGGCGATCAGCGTCAATGGATCACCGATAACCGGCAGCCAACTGAACAGCAGCGACCAGTGACCGAAACGCTGGTAGTGCTGTTGAGCTTTGGCCATATGTTGTCGACTGACCGGAAACCAGCGCCGGTCCTGAAAGCGTTCAAGCCCTCGCCCCAGCCACCAGTTGACCAGCGAACCCAGCACATTGCCCAGCGTCGCCACGCCCAGCAGTCCCCACAGCCAGTAATGCTCGCTGACGATCAAGCCGACCAGCAGCGCTTCCGATTGCAGGGGCAGCAGCGTAGCGGCGCCGAACGCAGCAAGGAACAGCCCGGCGTAAGCGGCGCCGATCAATGCGCCGGGTAATCCGCCACAACGACATCAGCGCCGTCCTTTTGCAGGCCGATCACTTGCCAGGCGTCGCTCATGCCGTCCATTTCCATGCCCGGCGAGCCCATCGGCATGCCCGGTGCAGCCACACCGAGCAGGTCGTCGCGCTTGCTCAGGGCCAGAACCTGTTCAGCCGGGACATGACCTTCGACGAACTTGCCGTTGATGATTGCGGTGTGGCACGAGGCCAGACGGGGCGGCACGCCGTGCTGTTGCTTGAAGCTGCTCATGTCGCTTTCGACGTGATCGTCAACCTTGAAGCCGTTGGCTTCGAGGTGGCTGATCCATTTTTTGCAGCAACCGCAGTTGGCGTCGCGATGGACTTCGATCGGAATCAGGTCGGCGGCCTGGGCGAGGGAGGAAATGAACAGGGCGCTCAGGGCGAGCAGACGCAGGTGGGTTCGCATGACGGGTTCTCGGCTCGGGTGGCGGTCGGAGGAGAACGCATTTTGACCGGTTTTTGCTGTCTGGCATCAACGCAGTGTTTCAGGTTATTGCAAAACACACAGGCAAAACCCTGTAGGAGTGAGCCTGCTCGCGATGGCGGTGTGTCAGGCAACGTGTGTGTTTGCTGACATTGCGCTTTCGCGAGCAGGCTCACTCCTACAGGTGATCGTGTTTCAAGTGAGATGAGCGCCCAGGTCTGGAAGATCAGCGGACCTTGAATCGCCCCATGATCGCGCTGACCCGGCTGTTGGCTTCCAGCAACTGGCGGGTGTTGAGTTCGCTGGTCTGGCCGCTCTGCACCAGCTCATCGACCATGTGCCGGATCTGCACCATGCTGCGGTTGATCTCTTCGGTGACCGCGCTTTGCTGTTCGGCCGCCGTGGCGATCTGGGTGCTGAGACTGTTGATATGGCTGACCGAGCCGGCCATTTCGTCCAGCCCCGAGTTGACCCGTGCGGTGGCGTCAGCGGCGGACTGGCAGCTGGCCTGGGTGTTTTCCATGGCGCTGACCGACGAGCTCACGCCTTGCGTCAAACGGGTCAGCATTTCGTTGATTTCCGAGGTGCTCGCCTGGGTGCGGGCGGCGAGGGCACGTACTTCATCGGCAACCACCGCGAAACCGCGGCCTTGTTCGCCAGCGCGTGCAGCCTCGATAGCGGCGTTGAGCGCGAGCAGGTTGGTCTGCCCGGCGATAGCACCGATGACGCCGAGGATCTCGGTGATGCGCTGAGCGTCTTGCTGCATGTTCTCGACTTTATGTGTGGCACTGGCCACTTCATCGATCAGCGCAACCACGCTGTTGGTGGCTTCGCCGACGACCACGCGCGAGCGGTCGGCGTTCTCGTTGGCGCGTTGAGTGAAGGCCGCGGTTTCGGCAGCATTCTGTGCCACGCTTTCGGCGGTCGAACTCATTTCGGTGATGGCGGTGACGGTCTGATCGGTTTCCGAGGCATGGCGCAGCAGGATCTGCCCGGTGTGCGCCGAGGTGCGTTGCAGGTCGTCGAGGCTGGAGGCCATGGCGCCGGTGGCCTGGGTCACTTCGCTGATCATGTTTTGCAGGTAGGCGATAAACGTGTTGACCGAATGACCGATGGCACCCAGTTCGTCTTCGGCGCGGATGGTGATGCGTCGTGTCAGGTCGGCATCCCCGCTGGAGAGCAAGTCGATGTTGGCTTTCAAGGCTTTCATGCGCTGCACCAACTGGCGAATCGCATAGACCTGCAACAACACCAGCAGAATCACCAGCGGAATCTGCAGCATGCTCAAGGTGCTGAGCACGTCGTCACGCTGGGCAGTGAGCATTTTCGTCGGCAGGGCGGTGGCGAGGAACCACGGCGTACCTTCGATCGGGCGCATGAAGAAGGTGCTGTCTTCACCGTTGTTATCGAATTCGCTGCGCTGCGCCTGGTCGCGGTTCTGCAGGCCGGCTTTCACCTGAGCGGCGAAGGTCGAGGTCGCGGCCAGTTCGCTGATGTTCTTCAGCACGATCGGCCCGCTGATGCGCGAACTGTTACTGATGATCTTGCCGTCAGCTTCAACAATGAGCATTTCGGCGTTGAGGTCTTTTTCCTTGCGCGCCACCAGATCGTTGAAAAAACCCAGGGTCACGTCAATGGTCGACACGCCCCAGGCGCTGCCGTTTTTGTAAATCGCCATGGCGCAGTTGGTGCGTGGCTCGGCGCTGGCATCGTCTTTATAGGCCGCCGCCCAGGCGCACTGGCCGCGGGGTGTGGCCATGCCGCCCTTGTGCCAGCTCTGGTCGTAGTAGTTGGGGGCAGCGTCGCTGTTCCAGAACGTGTTGACGGCGAGCTTGCCCGAGGCGTCGCGGTGCCAGAACGTACTGAACTTGTTGCGCCCGGCTTCACGCTGGCCCGGCAGCGGCCAGATCCCGCCACCAAACACCTTCAACTCGCCGTACTGATCGACGAGTCCCGGCAGCACGGTATCGATGGCAGCGCTGTCGAGCAATGGAATGGTCTGGGTGATGCTGCGCTGTTGCGCCTGCACCTTGTTCAATTCGCCCTGAATCTGCTCGGCCACTTCGGCGATGCGGTTGAGCACCACCTGTTCTTCGGTTTCGCGCAGTTTGGGGGCGACCAGTTGGCTGATGCCGACCACTGTCAACACTGACAGCAACAGGATGAACAGAACCAGAAACAGCGTATAGCGAGCCTGAATGGTGCGGAGTGCGGGCATGGAGACCGGTCCTTGAGCAGCGTTTCTTGTTGGGGGGCGGGGATGCAAAGGTGCGGCTATCGAAAGCGTATCGTCGTTCTCGGGCGAAGCTTTAGGTGCACGCGTGCCAATAATCGCGACGCCGATGACTGGTCGGTAACAAGCCCGATACATGGACGCGATTCAGCCCAGGCGCAGGCGTCAAACCCATGCCGACATGTCAGTCTGATGACAGCTCTGGCCCAAGGCTTGTGCGGATTTTGGCTTTTGTATCGTGAATGTACGAGATTTGTAAAAAAGTGCAGAAAAAGGTTGGTGCCATCAGTTCGCCCGCCGATACTCGCGCCCATTGAACATCTTCAAAACGGACATTTCATGGCTATTTCGCAGGGAGACATTTCATGACAATCGGTATTGTCGGCGGTTGGGAGAGCAAGGCAGGGGTGATGGTGCGAGACACCGGTGCCAAAAAGCAGGTGGCTCAGAGCGTCAAGGTGCAGCAGATGCTCACCCTGGTCGGCAACGATCCCAACGCGATCAATACCGCCGAGATGGACAAGCAGGGGTTGCGCAAAGCAATCAAGGGTTTCGATCCGGCCAATGTTTCGGTCAAGCAAATGGGCAATCTAAGCGAGATGCTGCGCAGCCGCGGGCTGATCTCGGAAATCACTTCCTTTACGTTGATGAACGCAGGCGACAAGTTTGACCGTTTCGGCGTGACCAAAGACGTCGATGCCAAATTCAACGCACTGGAATATTTCGCCACCCAACTCGATGCGATCCAGACCAACGGCCTGAATGGCAACGCCTACGGCAAAAACCTGATTCCGGAATTCAAGAAAGCCATTTACGTTTTGCAAAACCTCAAGACTTACGGCGAAGGCAACGTCGCCAAGCCGGTCGACCAAGGCGTCAAAGCCAAGGCATAAAAAAACCCTGCGCTGGCCCGCTCGGTACTCGCGCGGGCCAAGTCTGTTCAAATTGCTGGCGGCGCCTCGGCAGTACGTGGGGCGATGTGCAGTTGGGCTTGGTCATGCAGAAGCTGAATGTGCGGGCAATGCAGTTCCAGCGTTCGCGCGCGGTAGCCTCGATGAAACAATGCCAGCCATCCCGCGCAGCGTTCATTCGGGGCAATCCCGGTGAAAATGTAACCCATCGCCGCCAGGCTCTCGGTGGCGCTTGCAAAACCGCTGGCGAGCCTGAGTCTGATCGAAATCATCCATTGCCGCGGCAGTTGGCGTAGCTGTTTCAACAGGCTGGCATCGAGTTTTTTCAAGGTCACGTCGTAACGCCCGGAACAGTGCTCAACATGCAACGGCGGCCCGATCCACGGAGGTTCCTTGTCCTGCGTCCCGTAGACGCTGGACAGGCGCTCCATGAAATCGCGGCAGCTGGCGGGCCACGGTAGTACCGGCAGCGGACGACGATAGCCATCGATGGCGGTAAAGCCGACCACGATCGACTCCGGCAGCGGCTCGCCGAAGGGCGAAGGCACATAATCGAGTAACAACCCGGTACTGCAAAAACCCAGGCGCTCGGCCATGCGTTGTGTGTACGGGTGGTGTGTCACTTGTTTGATGGTCACGCCCTGGCAGCCCAGCGCCTGTGCATGAATCAACAGGCGCACACCCAGTTGTGTGGCGATGTTCTGGCCGCGCGTCGACGGATGGACCACGCTCAACGCCAGTTCCGCCGTATGCGATCCGCTGTTTCGGCACAAGCTGGCATGTCCGAGGAGCTTTTTCTCCGCATGCGCCAGCAACGAATGCCAACGACCTTCACCGTGATTCTGATTGATCATCAACGGCAGGTACACGTGCGGCTGCACGTAGTGATCGCCATAGATCTCGCGGAACAGTCGGCTGACGGCGCCAGCGTCGGAGCGGCGATAGCTGCGTAACGTCACGTTGTCCATGGGCTTTGCTCCGGGCGGGTAGTGTCATAAACGCGCAGGTCAACGACTGGTTGATGCTTGCCGGAGCGCGGATGGCGCGCGAATTGGTCGGCGCTGCAACCAAGCACCTCTATTTCAAGCAATTGTTGCGCGCCAAGTTGCGTGATCAGCGGATACTGATCAATCAGGTCGCTGTGCAATGCCGCGCTGGATTGCGCAGTTGCCGGCGTTTGCGCATCCATCAGCCATTTGAAGCCGAGCCTGTCGACGCCCGCCGATTGGCTGATGATCAATTGCCAGTCTTCGCTGCCGGTGGTGCGCTGAACCATCCGTTCAATGTCTTCGGTAAGCAAGGTCAGACTGCTCACCCGGATGCGCCGGCTGCTGGCACTGCGACCCATCAGGGCAAACTTGCGCCGCGCTACCGTGGCCGGTTCCCGCCAGCAGGCAAGATCGCCGACCGGATAACGAATCAACGGCATCAACCGACGGGTGAGGTTGGTGATCACCAGCCGTCCGGTCCGCCCGCACTCGTCGATGACCTCGCCGGTGTGCTCATCGATGATTTCCACGACGCTATGGTTTGCCAGCATGCGGTGTTCGCCCAGCGCGCAATCGCGGCTTGATGCGCCGATGAAACCGGCGTCGACACTGGCGTAGCCGATCGAAGCAATGCGTGCGTTGGGAAACACCCGACGCAACCTTTGCAATTGCCCGGCGAACAGGCTTTCGCCGCCATACAGCAGCGTTTCGACCTCGCTGAGGCACAACGACTGGCGCTCGAGTTCGCCGGCAAACGCCAACAGTTGCGCGGGAACGCCGGCCAGCACGTTGATCCGGTACTGACGGACAGCGTCAGCGAGGGCCGCAGGATCGACATCGCCGGTGAAGGGGTATTCGATGACGCCTGCGTCTTCGTGCGCCAAGGCATCATGGATAAAAATGAAACTGGCATACAGATCGCCGACGAAGAACAGGTTTGCCACCCGGTCGCCCCGATTGAGTTGCAGGCCAAGCTGTCTGCCAAAGTCGCGAACCAGCGCCTGCCATTCTTCGCGGGTAAACACCGACAGCTTGCCGGCACCGGTGGAGCCTCCCGTTTTGAATACCAGCGCGCGTTCGATTGGCGAGGTCAGCACCGGCCAGTGGTCGAGCGTCTGGCTGTGTTGCCAATACGCGTGTGGATCGACGATTGGCAATTGGTCGAGTGCGGCGTCCTGCGCTGCAACGTTTTGCCATAGCCTGGCGTAATACGCTGAGTGCTTTCGGGCAAAGCTCAGCAACTGGTTGAGCTCTAGTGCTGCGTTCATAAAGATTCCTTTCATTATTCATGCGATGACCTGACGCTCACTGACGGCGAGCATCGACCAGCAGCGGGGTCTTGCCGCTGTGGTTATTGCGCTGAAATTGCTCGGGCGCGCAGCGTTGCGCCTGCAGCGTGAGCAGACCGCTGCGCTGCAGCAGGTCCAGCGTCGTGTAGTGTTGCAGTCGCTGATGGACATCGTCGGGGTCCCGCGGGCTGCGAACCAGCAGGCGCTCCAGGCCGTCAGCGGCGTGATCGAGGTGCAGTTGAAATGGTGATTGCAGATGCCGGGCAAGTTCTTCGAGGCAAATGAAATCGGTGCCGATGCGCAACAGGCGGCCGTGCCGCTGGAGCAGTTCGAAGCGTGGCGAACCCAGGCCGCAAGGGCAGTCGCCGGCGAGCCAGCGTCCGGTATCGCCGACGTCATAACGCTGCACGAGCTGTCCTTCGCGTGCTTTGGAGGTAAACAGCAAGCGGCCGACCTCATCGCCGATCACCGGCACGTCGGCGTCCAGCGCAACGATTTCCAGTTGCTGGATAACGTCCATCAGATGGAATACGCCATCGCCGGTCGCCGCGCAGGCATGCCCGAAGGGCCCGGCATCGACGCTGCCGTACACCGCCGAGCGAATGTTGCTGACACCGCAGGCCTGCATTAGCTCACGGCACTGATCACTGACGTGTTCACCGCCGAGAAAGACTTTTTCGATCGCGCCATAAGCGCGCAGACGCTGCTCTTCATTGACAAACAGTCGATGCACGGTGCTGGGCATGCCGATCAGTACGGTGACGTTTTGCTCGATGATCACTTGCGCGATATCACTGTAGTCATCGTCCGCCGGCGCACCCATGGGCAAGTGACGGGCGCCCAGCAGCTCCAGCACTTTGGCGAAACTGAAGAAACCACCGTAAAGGCCACCCGTGAAAAACAGATTCATTACCTTGTCGCGCTGTGGATCGAGGCCCGCCGCAAACAGACCGTCGGCCGTTGCGCGCATTTGCAGTTCAAAGTCGCGGTAACTGAAGCCCGACAGCGCCGGCGTACCACTGCTGCCGCCGGAGCGGAAAAACAGTTGTGCGGTGGCGGTCGGCGGGGCGGCGATGAAAGCGCTTTTATCGGTGATCGGCAGGCCCGTCAGGGCCAGTGCGCGAGGGGCCGGGTCGAGGTTCATCCGGCCGGGGATCTGCGTGGATGTGACGCTGACCGACACCCGGCGACTCAGGCGTTGCAGTGCGTACACGCCGTCGTGGGGTTCGCCTGCGTAGCCGTCATGAATACTGTCGACCGGAGCAATCCGGCTGACGCCTGCGGCGATCAACTCGCGCGCCAACTCGCCAATCTGCGTCTCGCCGCAGATCAGTGCGCAGCTCTGCAAGACGTTGCGCCACGGCAATAAATGCTCAGTCAAAGCATGACGCGGCAGGGGGTTGAGCCGCAATGTGCGAAACAGCGGCGAGGGCGCGAGCGACTGATCATGGGACCAGATCACTCGCCATCCCGCCGCGCTCCATACGCGTCCGCTCACCGCGGAAAAGCTCTGGCTCAGCCGTGCCATCATCGCCTGGGTGCTGATCTCACTGGCTTCCTGAATCGTCGGCAGCAGCGGCGGCCACCGTTCGGCGCGCCGTTCGAACGCTTCGGCGAGCGCCGCACCGATGGCTTCCAGCACGGCGGGGTCATCACTGTCGACCAGCAGCCATTGCGGGCTCGAGCAAGCTTGCTGGTCAAGTCGGCAGACTTCATCGACCAACGCCTCCAGCGCCTGCGGTGTAGCGGCGTCCGGCGTCAGGTAGGCAAAACTGATGCGGTGGCCCCAGTCGATCCAGCGACAACCGGGTGGCAACTGTTCACGGATGGCGCGCAACGCGGTTTCGCCGCCCCAGGCCGACACGCCGTTGGCCAATTGGCATAACTGGCTGATCTGCGCCGTGGCGACCGGTAGCACCGCCACGTAATGACGCAACTGTCCGCTGGTGTCGCTGTGCACCAGCGCGTGCAGCAGTTGTGCCGTCAGACCCTGATCGCTGCTGCTCGGGCGCAGCCAGTTGACGTTGCCGGCCAGCAGGCTTTCGATCATGGCGCAACAGGCCAGCAGCGGCGCGTTGGCCGGCGTGACATGCACCACCAGACCCAACGGGTACCAGCGTTCGAAATGGGTTTGCCGATAGTCGATGCGGCGCAGCGACTCCGAATCTTCGCCGAGTTCTCGGTCGAGCTTGTGTTGCAGTGCTTGCGGCCGGCAGAAATCAATCAGTGCCAGCCGTTGCTCATCATCGAGAGGCAGCGCTGGGGTGGAGTCTTGCAAGCGCTGCGCGAAATTTGCCACTGCGGCGAGGACGGTTGCGTGGTCAAGCGGGATGCGCAGCTGTTGCGGCAAGTTCTGTTGCAGCAGTATGAGGGCGTTGTCGAGGTCGCAGTCGGCGGTGAGTTGTCCATTGATCAGGTACATATCAGTGTCTCCCCAGTAGTTCGGATGCCGCGATCGCGCAGCTTCGGCCTGCAGTGGTGCCCGCGCGGCCATGCAGTTCGAACCAGTCGCTGGACAGGCCGCAGCCGCAGCTTGATCCTGGGTGCAAGGTGGCCAGATCGCTCATCACCACCGCATGCGCCGGACTTGAGGAGATGTATGGAGAGACGAACCCCAGCAGGCCTTGCCGGCCGTAAGGCTGCGCAGACCAGTCGTGTGGATTGCGCACGTAAACCCTGGCGTAAACCGGCACGTGGAAATGGTGATGCGCGCATTCGATGTAAGGCACCGCGTGCTCGACTGCGCCGTAACCGTCTCGACAGCGCGATGTTGCGATGCCGAGTTGCGCCGCGATGCGCGCGTACAGTTGCTGTTTGGGAATTTCCTCGCTGGCGCGGGTTTTCCAGCCACCGCCGAAAAACACCAGTGACTGCTCCGGCAGTTTCAGCTCGGCCACCCCGGTGGCCTTCATATGCTCGAGGGCCTGCCAGAGAAACGCCGGAAAGCCGAAAATCCGCACGGGCAAGCCTTCTTCAGCGAATGCCTGCAGGGCCGCGATCACTCCGAACAGATCGAACTGATGGCCTGCGCCGTTGCTGCGCAAGGCGTAGACCACTCGATTGACGGGAGCGAAGCGGCAGAGAAATTGATCGGTAAATGACGTGCCCAGCGTAATGGCACCGTGCGGTTCATAACTGAGCAGCAGGTAATTGCAGGGCGTGTCTGCGGTATTCCAGGCGTAGTGATGGAAAATCCGTTCGACCATGAACTGCGCGCGCGACAGACTGCGCAAGTCATAGCGCATGTGGCTTTTCTGGCCACTGGTGCCGGACGACGTCAGCTCCAGCGCGTTTTCTGCGCTGGGGCTGAGCACCAATTGTTGCTTGAAAAAGTTGGCAAGAATGGGCGGCAGTCGCGACCAGTCATCAAGGCAGTCGAGGTCGCGGACATCAAGACCGTTGGCGTTCAACCAATGTTCGTAGCCCGGCGTGTGCTGGCAATGGAACTGGCTGATCTCGCGCATGGCGTGGTCGAAAAGTTCTGCGGGCACTGAATTTTGGCAATAGGGCTGCGGCAATGCGCACAGCGCATCGCAGGCGGGTAAATCAATCATTTCAATATTCCTTTATTGATCAGCGGCCGAGGCGCGACTGCGTCTTGTCAACAAGCCCTGCAACAGCGGCAGACAAAGGAGGCCACTGAAGGCCGCGCAAAGCGCGAAGAGTTCGAGGCGTGCGCCGCCGCCGATGGCTGCAATCAGCCCGCCGCCGAGGCCCATCACCGAGATCGACAACATACCGACCGACGCCGACACCAGCCCTTTGCTGTCATCGCTGGCAAATAACGCCAATCGATACAGAGCAGCGTTGCTCATGCCCAGCCCGACCGCGTACACCGCCAGACTCGCAACCACCGCCGCGAGGCCGGCGCCGGACAGGGCGCAGCCGATCAGCGCAAACAGACCGGCGCAAAACGGCCAGAGCGCCAGGCGAACAAGCCGAGGCAACGAATGGGTGGGCAGCAAGCGGTCGAGAATCAGATTGCCAACGATCACTGCGCTGAAGATGGGGATCTGCCACAAGCCATACTGAATGGGCGTCAGGTCCAGCGCCTGCATCAGCAGCAACGGTGCCAGACCGATCCAGGCAATCAGCGGCAGGCTCATCAGCCCCAGGGCCAGACTTGCGGCGAGAAACCGTCGGTTGCGGAGCAGGGCGCGATAACGTTGCCCGGTCTGCTGCCAGCAAAAGCGAACCGGCGCTTGCCGATGCCCGTCGCGCCGGGTCACGCCCACCGTCTCCGGCATCCAGGTAAACAGCCCCAGCCAGACCAGCAAAGCGGCAACACCCAGACCCAGAAACAGTTCGCGCCATGACAGCCATTGCAGCAGGACGACGCCCAGCAACGGCCCGATCAGCGGCGAAAGCAGGGCGATGTTGCCGAGTAGCGCCATCAGGCGCACCGCATCGGCCTCGCAGAACACCTCCTGAAGCGCCGGATAACTGACCGCAACCACGAAGCCGATACCCATGCCTTGCAGCAGCCGCAGCAGATTGAATACGGCAATGCTCTGGCTGACGAACACCGCCGCGCACGCCGCTGCGAACAAGGCGCAGCCGACCAGCAATACGCGGCGTCGCCCCCAATGATCCGACAACGGCCCGATCAGCCATTGCAGACAGACGCCGCCCAGCAAATAGAGATTGAAAGCATTGGGAACATGTCGCGCATCCGCCTGCAAGTCGCGCGTTACGCCGAGCATGGCTGGCATGATCAAGTCGCTGGCCATGTACGTCAGTAATTCAAAAGCACTGATCGCCAGACAGAAGCCGAGCACTTGATAGGGCCCGATGGGTATTAGAGTTCTCTGCATAAACGTCCCTGTTGGTTAATCGAAGAAGTGGCCAGAGACTAAGTGGCGCAGACTCGCGCAACCTATTGTTTTGCTGCGACATTAAATTTCAAATGCTTGCAACTTGTTTGGCGATCTGCCGATTTTGTTTATGGCAGAAACAGCAAAGCCCGCGATTGGCGGGCTTTGTTGAATATGATTCGGGCTGTTGAATTAACAGCCTCGATCAGTTTATCGACCTGCAGGGAAGGGGAGGCAACCGCGCTTCAACGATGTTGGTAATAGGCTGGGCCTCCCTGGTAATAGTGGTGATGATCGCCATGCCCATGGGGAAAGATGATGCAGCCGCTCATGGTGAGCAGGGCCAGAACGGGGATCAGCCAGGTGATACGACGCAGCATGTGAAAAATCCTCAGAGGTAACGCCGCCAGCAAGCCAAAACCCTTGCGCGGCTGTAACATGAGACCCCGTTTACAGCAGTGCATTGCAGCAAATCGGTAAGTGCATGGCATGCAAACGGATACAAATCCGATACATTTCAAACGTTTCAGGAACCCGCAATGACCCAGAAGCAACGCTTGATTTATTCGATTGTGATCGCCTTGTCGGTCCTGGCGATCATGCTCGGCCTGTCGTGGCTGCAAAACGCCGGGATGATCACCGAGAAGACCTTCCAGTTTGTCGCGATCGCTGTAGCGGTGGTCGTCGTGGTGATCAATGGCGTGATGCGCCGCAAGGTCAAGCCTTGACGGCGATCGCCGCTCGGTTCAATCGTGGTTGAGAACCGCCGCAGCCTGTGGATGCAGGCTGTAGCTCTTGTCTTCATTGAAGACGATCACCCCTTCGCTGCACAGGCGTTTGAGCACTTCGCGCACACTGAGAAAGGACAGCGGAATATCCAGGTCCAGCAATTGGCTGTGGACACCGCGTACGCCCAGTCTGCGCTTGTGGTGTGCTGCGACCAGCAGGGCGTCGATGACTTTCAGACGGATCAGGCTGGTACGCAGGCCGAAGCTTTTCAGCAGCAACCGGATGCGTTCGTTGCCGTGTCGCTCGCCGCGTTGGCCGAATTCGCTCGCGTTTGGGCTCATGGAGATTCCTTGGGGGGCCTGGCTACCGTCCGTTGGTAGTTGCGAGTTGTACATGCGCTTACTCCTTTTCAGGACCTGATCGGGAATGGGTTTTTGTCGTTGTCTCTGAACTAGACGTATCAGCGCGACGAATCATGAAAGAAAAGATGTGGAAAATTTGTTGGCCTGATGTTTTTTTCTTGTGATTTTTTTGTGGCGTGGCGGCCTCTGGGCCGACCATGCTTTGGGTGTTTGGGGTGAATATCCGTTGCTTCGGGGGTTGCTTCTGGCGGTTTCGCCCTTACGGCGAGTCCCTTTTTCAGACGCCAAAAAGGAACCAAAACGCTTGCTCCTGCGTTCGGCCCTCGCAGGCTCGGATCCCTTCGCTGCGGGACCGATCCGGGCGCAGCGGCTACGGTTTGCTTCGCTGCACCTCCTTCCGCTGTGTCTGGCTGCGCCAGACGGTCGCTGCGCTCCCACGCCCGGATCAATCCCTGCGCTCAGCCTTCCGATGTCGCTGGTTAGGCGAGATCAAAAGCACTCGAGCTTGCGCTCATTGTTGAGTGGTTAGAGGCGGGTGGTTGGCTTTGGTTTTGTGGTGGGGCTGCCCCTCATCGGAACGCCGCCCGCCCAGCCCTCTCCCGAGGGAGAGGGAGCCGATCTCTGTGCTTTTCAAAATGTGCGTTCGACTCGGTATTGCGCGTTGGCGTATCTCTCCAAGTCATTTCGGTCAGTCCCCTCTCCCTCCGGGAGAGGGCTAGGGTGAGGGGCTTTTGATTTTCGCAACGTGAGTTCGACGCGGTATTCCATGTCGGCGTAGCTTTCGCATCCACCGCGGTCAGTTCCCTCCCCCTTCGGGAGAGGGCTAGGCGGGGTAAAGACCGGGTACATCCTTTACGTTTGAGACCGGGGACATGGTTTACAGGTATTAATCATGGTCAGGAGGTGCTGACCATGCCCTGGAATCAAGAGTCCCCAATGGATCAACGAGTGAAGTTAGTCAGTGACTGGCTTAGCGGTAGTTACACCAAGAGCCAATTAAGCCGGCGCTACGGCGTCAGCCGTCCAACCATCGACAAGTGGCTGGAACGGTATGCAGCGTTGGGCGTGGATGGTTTGAAAGAGCAATCGCGCAAGCCATTGAACTGCCCTCATCAAACTCCCGATGAAATCATTGCCACGCTGCTAACCAAGAAAAACGAACATCCCGATCGGGGACCCAAACAGATCATTGATCGCCTGCGCGATTCCGACCCGCATATCCAATGGCCGGCGGCGAGTACCGCCGGGGAGTGGTTGAAGAAAGCTGGTTTGGTGGTGGCGCGACGGCCGTATCCCCCGCGCCCCCGTGCTCCAACACACTTGCGTCCGGTCGACGCGCCCAACCAGACTTGGTGTGCTGATTACAAAGGGCAGTTCAAAATGCAGGACGGTAATTGGTGCTATCCGCTGACCATTACCGATCAGATGAGCCGCTTTTTATTCGTCTGTCGCGCTTTGCCCAGTACGCACGGAGCGCCAACGCGGGAAGGCTTTGAGTGGGCTTTTCGAGAATATGGGCTGCCGGATGTGATCCGCACTGACAACGGCGCTCCTTTCGCGTCGACAGGTCTGGCGCGACTTTCGAAATTATCGGTTTGGTTCATCAGACTTGGAATCCATGTCGAAACGATTACGCCTGGCCGCCCCGACCAAAATGGTCGACATGAACGGATGCATCGAACGCTAAAGGCAGCAGTGCCACCGGCGGAAAACTTGGTGCGCCAGCAGCTGGCTTTTGAGGATTTCATCCAAGACTTCAATTACCACCGACCGCACACCGCGCTGGGCATGAAACCGCCGGCATCTGTCTATAGCCCGTCGATACGCGCTTATCCAGGTTACTTGCCTGCGCTTGAATACGGTTCCGATGTTGAAGTACGCAAGGTTCGGTCAAATGGGGAAATTAAATGGAAAGGACAGCTGATTTTTCTAGGAGAGGCTCTGATTGGAGAGGACATTGCGCTGAAGGAAGTGGCTGATGACGCTTGGGAACTGTACCTTTGCAGCCATTGTTTAGGCAGGCTTGAAAGCGGCGCCAAACGCGTTTCAAGCCTGTAAAGGTGTAAACGATGTCCCCGGTCTAATTTGTAAAGGATGTACCGGTCTCTACACGGGCGGCGTTCCGATGAGGGGGCTTTTGATGTTGATCGCTTAAATTTTCTCCCCCAGCTTCGTTTCTTCGAAAGGCCCATTGCGCGTGGACGCGTGGGTATTTGCAGGGCGGGTCTTCTTTGCGTGGTGTTTGCGTAGGGTGCTGATCCACCCTTTGGCTTGTCGATCAGGAGCGAGCGTGATTATTTCCAGACAGTTAACAAGGCTGACGTTGGCTGGCGTGTTGCTGGGGTTGAGTTGTTCAGCCCATGCGTTGAGCCCGGCTGCCGAGGCGAGTGCGGATATTCGCCGGACCGCCTTTGGCGTGCCGCATATTCGTGCGCAGGACGAGCGGGGGCTCGGGTTCGGGATTGGTTATGCGTATGCGCAGGACAATCTGTGTCTGCTGGCCAATGAGATCGTTACGGTGAACGGTCAGCGTTCGCGGTATTTCGGGCCGGATCAGTTGACGGTCGAGCAACGGGAAAACCGCGTCAGCGATGTTTTTTTCACCTGGCTGAATACGCCGCAGGCGGTTGAGCGCTTCTGGCAGGCGCAACCGGGGCCGGTGCGTGATCTGGTCGAGGGTTATGCGGCCGGCTACAACCGCTATCTGGCCGAACGTCGCAAGCAGGGCTTGCCGCAGCAGTGTCAGGGTGAATGGGTGCGGGAGATCGCCGCGCAGGATCTGGTCAAGCTCACCCGGCGGCTGTTGGTCGAGGGTGGGGTCGGGCAGTTTGCCGAAGCCCTGGCCGGTGCTACCGCGCCGCAAGCGACGGCTGACATTCGCCAGGACGCGCAGGCTTACCATCTGGCCGAAGCGCGTCAGCAACGTTTCGCCCTGGATCGCGGGAGTAATGCCGTGGCCGTGGGCAGTGAGCGCTCGTTCAACGGCCGTGGCATGCTGCTGGCCAACCCGCATTTTCCATGGGTGGGTGGCATGCGGTTTTACCAGATGCACTTGACCATTCCCGGCAAGCTCGACGTCATGGGCGCGGCGTTGCCGGGGCTGCCGATGATCAACATTGGGTTTAACCAGCATCTGGCCTGGACGCACACGGTCGACTCGTCGAAACACTTCACGCTGTACCGTCTGCAACTCGACCCAAAGGACCCGACGCGTTATCTGCTCGATGGCCAGTCGCTGCCGATGCACAAGCAGACCGTGACGGTGCAGGTCAAACAGGCTGACGGCCAGGTCGTGCCGGTTGCCAAGGAAGTTTACAGCTCACAGTTCGGGCCGATCGTGCAGTGGCCGGGCAAGCTGGATTGGGACAATCAATACGCCTATAGCTTGCGCGATGCCAACCTCGACAATGACCGCGTACTGAAACAATGGTATGCGATGAATCAGGCCTCGACGCTGCAGCAGTTGCAGGATTCGGTGCACACGATTCAGGGCATCCCTTGGGTCAACACGCTGGCCGTCGATGACCAGGGCCAGACGCTGTACATGAATCTGTCGGTGGTACCCAACGTCAACGCCGAGAAACTTGCCAGGTGCAGCGACCCGCGCATCGGCACGCAGATGATCGTGCTCGACGGTTCCAACAGCGCCTGCGCCTGGGATATCGATCCGCAAGCGGCGCAGCCGGGCATCTACGCGGCCAGCCAATTGCCGCAACTGCTGCGCAAGGATTTCGTTCAGCACTCCAACGACTCGGCGTGGCTGGCCAATCCAGCGCAACCGCTCAGCGGTTTCTCGCCGCTGATCAGTCAGGACAGTCAGCCGTTGGGCTTGCGCTCGCGTTTCGCCCTTGATCGCCTGGGCACGCTGAACAAGGGGCCGTTGGCAATCAAGGATCTGCAACAGATGGTGATGGACGACCAGGTGTATCTGGCGACTCAGGTCATGCCGGATCTGCTCAAGTTCTGCAGCGTTGACCCTGGCGCCGACGCGCAGGCAGTGAAACCGGTGTGTGCCAGCCTCAAGGCTTGGGACGGCCGGGCGAATCTGGATTCAGGCGTGGGCCTGGTGCACTTCCTGAACATCATGCAGACGTTGCAGTCCATGCCGGATGTCTGGCGCGTCGGCTTCGACCCGAAGGATCCGCAACATACGCCGCGCGGTCTGGCGGTCGAACAACCGGCAGTGGCCAAGGCTCTGCGCGGGGCGATGCTGGCGTCGCTGGAGATGAGCATGAAAATGGGCCTCGACGCGAAAACCCGCTGGGGTGATATCCAGGTGGTCAGCAGCGGCGGGCGGCAAACGCCGATTCATGGCGGGCCGGGTACGCTGGGCATCTACAACGCGATGCAAAGCGTGCCGCGCGAAGACGGCAAGCTCGAAGTGGTCAGCGGCACCAGCTATCTGCAAGTGGTGAGCTTCGATGACAAGGGGCCGCACGCTCAAGGGCTGTTGGCGTTCTCGTTGTCGAGCGACCCGGCGTCGAAGTACTCGCGGGACCAGACTGAAGCGTTTTCGAAGAAGCAGTGGAGCGTGTTGCCGTTCACTGAACAGCAGATCCAGGCAGACCCGCAATATCAGGTGCAGACCGTTCGCGAGACGCTGGACAAGGCGGGGAAGGTGGCCGCTCAGTAATCCGCAATGTGAAGTGCTGCAAATGGAGGCCGCATCCCGCAAGGGGCGCGGCCTTCAGCTTTTCGGCGGCTGTTGCGGTATCGAGTTGATCACCGGATTGCCTTCCTTGTTGCGCGTCAGGTAGACGGGCAGCACTTTGGGCAGGCTGTCGGGCAAGTTGTTCAGCGCTTTGATGTTGTAGATGCCACCCACGCGAATCGCACCGGTTCGCGTGTCAGCCAGTTCCAGTGGCTTGTTCAGATAGCGGTTGATCAGGGGCAATGCTTCGCTCAACGCAAGATTGTCCAGCACCAGTTTGCCGTCGCGCCAGGTCAACGAGGTGTCGCTGGCGTAGGTCTGGCTGATCTGCGGCATGTAATCGCCGTGCTGGTAACGCGCCTGCATCGACGGACCGAGGCGCAAGCCGTCGCCCGGCAATGAGCGATTGCTGGTCACCAGCACCGAACCTTCGACGAGGTTCACGCGCACCTGATCCTGATACATCCAGACATTGAAGCGCGTGCCGGTGACGCGAATTTCGCCTTCGCCTGCACGCACTACAAACGGGTGCGACACATCGTGGCTGACGGTAAAGAACGCCTCACCCTGCTTGAGGGTGACGCGCCGCTCGTCCTTGTAATTGCTGAAGGTCAGGTCGGTGTTCAGGTTCAGTTCCAGCTGACTGCCGTCGCTGAGGGTGACCTGGCGGATCTCGTCAGTGGCGGCGAAGTGCTGATAGCTGTCGGGCAGCCAGCCCAGACTCCAGCCCGAATACGCCGCCAGCGGCAAAGCGAGGGCGCAGACACCTGCCGCTATCGCGAACTGGCGCAACGGGCGTGGCGATTTCGCTACAGGCTTGACTGGCGCAGATTCCGGACGCGGCAGGTCTGCGGCCACGTCCCAGATTTCCAGCATGGCTTCGTACTCGAAGGCATGCAGCGGGTGCGCGTCATGCCATTGCTGGAAGGCGCGCTGCTCTTCGGCCGTGCAGTCAGCGGCATGCACGCGCATGCACCAGTGCGCGGCGGCATCGGTGATCGCATCGTATTCGGCTTCCGAGAGGGTGTCTTGGGTCATGGACTCGTCCTGATTTCGCACATTCTAACCTTCTGGGGAAGTGGCCGAGAACTGCCGTAATGGCATTTACCCATCAAAGTGGAACTTAT
The DNA here is from genome assembly GCF_051132135.1 of Pseudomonas sp. R1-1. NCBI lineage: Bacteria > Pseudomonadati > Pseudomonadota > Gammaproteobacteria > Pseudomonadales > Pseudomonadaceae > Pseudomonas > Pseudomonas sp. R1-1. The sequence continues at coordinate 3,464,385 of NZ_CP071663.1, read as the reverse complement.
TTTTCACTCAAGCACCCAAAAAACAGGACGCCAAAGACCACTATCCACAAATGGAGTGAAAAAATGATCAAAAACACTTTCGCCGCATTGATCGCTACTGCCGCGTTGTTCAGCGCGGGTGCAGCGCTGGCCGACAAGCCGGGGGCTGGCTGGATTACCATCGAAAAAGCCATCGAGATTGCCAAGACCAAAGCGGGTTATGTCGAGGTCTACGAGATCGGCGCCGACAACGACGGCTACTGGGAGGGCGAAGGACGCAAGGCGGACGGCGTTGTCTACGAGTTCCGCATCGATGGCGCCTCGGGCAACGTGTTGCGCGATCAGAAGGACTGATCCAATTCAGTGATTGAGACAGAAATGCGCAGGCCTTGAGCCTGCGTATTTTTTTGTACCTGATTTACGCCAGCGCCACGTCGGCAGCCCGGCTCGAGATCGGCGCCGGCTAAGGTCTCGCCGCCGGCAAGGGGTCGAGTTGCCGACCCATTTCGCTGATCAGCCAAGCGATCGAGTCAGCGTTGGCGAGCATTACGTTAATCCTGGCTTCGGCGGAGACGGCGTCACGAAAGGCTTTGCGTGCATCGGCGAGCGTTTTGGTGTTCGTCAGGGCGAGGAGTTTGTTTAGCGCCTCGACCCGTTTGGGCAATTTATCAAGATCGACCTCCATTCCGTTGTCATCGGTTTCCAGGAATAACTTCTCGGGCGCCGTGGAGCGGGAGAAGGTGTTGCGCAAGCGGTCTGTACTGGCTTTGAGCGATTGGCCGATGGCGGTGGTGGTATCGATCAAGTCCGGAAACGGCGCGATCGCCTCGACCGAACCAAAGTCCTCGGTTTTGAACAGCAAGTGCGACAGTTCATGAATCAGTGTGACTGCGCGAGCGTGTGAGTCCACGTTGAACCGCGCAGGCAAGCACGGCGTGTAAGCGTCCATGTCCGGATTAAAGAACAGCTCGGTCAGGTGGATAATCCTGCGTTTGTCCTCATTGAAAACGAAGGCAACCGTGTTATCGGGACGCACATTCAGACCGGCGAAAAACCGTTCCGTGTAGAGCAAGTCATCCTTTGGATCAGTCAGTTCGCGGCACAGCGGAACAATCACCTTTTCGATTTTGGTCAGCAGCGATGGCGTCACCTGCGAGACTTGAAAAATCTCCTTGAAGACGCGTTCCAGCCGAGTGCCACCCAGATTGCCGCGATGTATCACGTAGTTATGCAGGCAGTTGAGCGCGTATGTGCGTGCGCGAACAACCGCTTGCTGGATGACGAAGGCGCGTGCGGGGTAACGCTTGGTGATTTGCGACATCCCTTTGGCCTGGATATGCATCGAATACGAGCGGCTGCGTTCGACTTCGGTTTGCTCGCGGTCGCGCTGCTTTGAACGGCAACGACGCCCGGACTTGCGGGGGGCGGCAATAACCAGCCTTTCGTTCTTTTGCTCAAGCTCCGGTCCTTGTCCGTCTTCCTTGTGGTGCAGATACCAGGTTTTTTCGGATTCGCTCACCGGATAGACCTTGCCGGCAATCGCTGCGTATTTTTGTGTGCCGGCCGCATTGCGATAGACCAGTTTGCTGGCTTCGAGCGTGAGGTCTTCCAGCGCAGTGCTGGTTTCATACGATTGTAAATGCAGACGAGAGGACGTAACGGGCGGGACTTTGTTCCACAGCGGTGCGGCTTTCTCCGTGGTTTGGCCAGGGGTTTCGGTCACCGGCACCACCGGGGGCTGCGTCTCGGCGGCAAACTCCGCGGTGGTTTCCTTCGCCTCGTCCTCCCATGACAGTTGACCAAGGCTGAACAGAGAAATCGCTCCCGTGATAAAGCTTTTCAAGGCGTTCGACCAGCGGTGCTGCTGCAGATTTTCGGCCGAATCTTCGAAGTCGTTGTAGCTCTTCCAAAGATAGAACAACGAGGCGAGTTTGCCGGACAACACATGGGGAACCAGACGCACACCGCGACTGAACAGAGACTTTGCTGCTTCCCAATCGGATTGCGCATCGATTTGCGCCTGGCAACCGAGCAAGCGTGGCAACAGGCTGAGTGTGTCCTTGTGCAAACGTTCGAGCAGATTGCCGCTGATGGGTGTGCTCTGCAGCGTGATTTCACTGCTGTTGCCCAGCGTGGTTTGCAGCAGGTTTTTGAAGATCGCCTGTTGTTCCGTTGGCAGGCGGCGGATCACCAGGTCCTGGAACTGCCCGGGCGTGTTCAACGCGTTGATCAACTGCGTCTCATCTTCGAACTCGCGAAAGACGAACCGCGAATACGGTGCGTAGAGCACGCGCGGCCCTGTTTGCCCTGTGCCCGGGCCGATGACATACAGCCCGAGTGTGTCGGCGGCATCGGCGCCGCTGGTCTTGATCAATGACAGCGGGCTGACAGTGGCGTGGGCCAGCGCCACGGTGGCGCGTGCGAGCGCATCGGGCATGTCCAGCACCTGGCAGATTAAGTCGTAGCCGGTGTCCGACAGTTGCTGTTGCAGCTTCATCGAATGCGCGTGCTGCATCAGATGCCAGGGAAGCTGGCGCAGAAAGCGTTCCTTGCTGGTGCGTGCAGACGCGGTATCGGCTGACAGCACTGTGCTGACTTTGCGCGTGTAGGTGCTGGTAACCTCCAGCGATTGCAACAGTTGCTCGACTGCGGCCTGATCCAGCTTCGCCGGCAAGGGCGTGGCGGTCAGCGAGGCGACCTTGAAACCGGTGCCTTGCACGACGTTGAAATGATGCAAGGCAAAATCGAGCAGATTGCAGGCCGGGCCGGCGAGTGTCAGATTCGGCGTGATCTTGATGTCCTCGGGTTTGAGCCCGTTGCCTGGAAATCTGGTTTTGAGCAGCGTTCGTAATGTTTGCTCGACATGCGTGCGTAACTCCGGCACATCGTCGAGAAAATCCTTGCCATCGACAAAGCTGCTGCGCAATTGATCGAGCAGCGCAAGGTGCATGCGCTGTTCCGCGACGGGCGCCATTTGTAACCAGTCGGGATAGTCCAGTTGGCGGGCTAGGGCCTTGGCGAGTTCGACGGCACGGCCGAGATTGGTGTTGATCACGGTGTTTTTCATTTGCTCCAGAAAGCGTTCGAGCGTGTCCTTGTCTTCGATGCACTGGCGCAATGTCTGGCAATGGTCGAGGAACTGCCCAATGGCCGAGTTCATGCGGTTACTCGCCACGCTTTCGTCAATCAACTGGAAGCTGGCGAGGGTGAAAGACTCGTCCAGCCGTTGTTGCGCCGTTGGCAGGTTTTCCAGCAGTGCCTGGCACTGGTCTTTATCGTTCAGGCGGCGCTGCAACGCTTGTTGGGCAATGGCGATATCGTCGAACGTCTCCAGGCCGATCGCTGGAGTCCAGAGGATCGCGCGCCCGGAATGCGCGATATCCAGACCACCGCGTTCAGTCAACAGAACGCAGTTGGCGAGCGCCAGCGTGCCAGCGTCGCCGGGACCGGTGAGGGTGAGCGACCAGGCATCCGGGCGAAAACCGTTGAGCGACTGACGCTCCATGCGGGTCGGGTGTCTGGCGTCGAACACCGTGTCGACGATATTGCGTTCGGCTGCCCGCCACGCACCGCTGAGCTGGTTGATGTGGGCCTCGGCGCGGAGGCCGTCCTCGAACGACTTTGCCAGTTTCCAGAGAATGCCTCGCAGAAAACGCCCTTGTTCGGCGTCGTTGCCGGTTGGCTGATCGCGGAAATTGCTGCCGAGATTCTCCAGTTCTCTCTCGAGCTTGAGCGCCAGTTGCGCGGCTTTGTCGGCCTGAACCACAGAGGAGGGTGGGGTGCTGGAAAACAAGGGTCGGGTACTCCAGCGCTCATTGACCTCAAGCTTGAGCAGGCGCTCATGCAGCATCGCGCGAATATCCAGCGCCTTGTCGAACAAGGCATGGATATCGGTTGAATGTTCACCCTGACGCAAACGCTGCAAGGCGAATTCGACGTTCTGACGTTGCTTGGTCAGGATCGCTTCAAGCAGCGTGGCGATGATGTCGCCGCCGATATGCTCGCCGGTTACCTGCGGGTCGACGAAGCCCAGATAGCGGTTGCGTTCCTCAAGGTTCATCAGGCCATAGAGCTCGTCTTCATGACCTTTTGCATCGAGTTTGGCGGTCAGGGTCTGTTTAAGATCGGCGTAGTCCTCAAGCACTTGCAGACCCTGGGTCGGAGTGTAGAGGTAGGCCTTGTCGTGGTTGACCATCAGCGAGCCGGCCAGCTCGACCGAGGCGGAGTCCTTGCGCAAACACACCGTTTCGAAAGTTGGCCGCCGTACAGCCGTGTTCGGCTCGCGGATCAAACTGTGCAGGGCATCGAATTCACTGGCGCTGACAATGTTGGATTCGCGCTTGGTCATCAGCTCCGCACGCGCTTGATCGTTCAGCGTCTGACGCAGGAACGTGCGCCGTGGCGATCCTTCGAAAGATGCGGCATTCCAGTAAGCTTCCAGCTGTCGAAACAGCAGCATGACCAGTTTTCCCGACGCCGATTTCAGCGCATCCATCCAGGCTTTCTGGTCGCTGTCGCCGCCGGTACGTGCCGGATGATTAAACTTGGCTGACTGTCCGCGCGGCCAGCCCTGGCGGCGGAAATGTATGAGCAGTGCTTCACTCAATGACACTGATCTGTGATCCCCGGCAGGCGCGCCGCTGGCTGGATACAGGCTGACGCGGGTCTGCGACTGCTGCAGGCCGGCGAAATGCGGTGCCAGCAGATCGTCGAGAATCTTGTCCAGCAGCGTTGTCAGCGAAGGCAGACGCTTCAGTTCGTCCAGTACATTGCGCGCGCAGGCATTCTGCGTGGTCTCGATCGCTGATTGCTGATCCTCAAACACATCGCCGTTGATCGTTTCGCGAGTAACCGTGATATTGCGTTTTTCGACCAGTTCCTTGCGCAATGAGAGGCTGATGAAGGCCAATAGATCATCGTTTTCGTCCGCGTTGTCGAGGCGCGCTTGCAAGGCTTCGATCAGTGCGTCGTCGTCGCTGTACTTTTTCAGGCCGTCATAAGGGGTATAGAGGAACACGCCGCCGTCATCCGGCCCGGCGCCGAGAATAAAGCTGCCAGCCAGCGGTACGGGCAATTGCTTGTCGGCGTTGAGCAAAATGCGTTCGGCGTGCATGGGCGGAGTCTGCTGCTGGCGCAGGGCGTGCGACGCCAACTGCACGTGGGCAAGCCAACTGAAATCCTTGCTGTTCAAACCGTGAGCTTTGCCGAGTTCGGCGTGCACGCCAGGGGAATCGAGAATCTCGGGAAACAGAAGCGGTGCGGTGGGGCTGGGCATTAGCGGAGCTCTGAACGGACGCCATGGGCAGAGACCCGAGAATAGGTACGCAACTCGACGCATTGGCGGTACATGGATACCGCACTTACCGCGTGGAAATCTGCCACGTACCTGCGCGAGCCATCGTTGAATCAGCAAAGGGTTGACAGCCGACCGCTGGGCCATGGTTAATCGCTGGGCAAGTCGTCCGTACGCTGTTGTTCCCTCCAATAATCATTCTGGAGCTTCAGATGTCTGCGCCACACGATCATGTGTCCTCTGCTGTCTCGTCGTCGTTGTCGCTCGAAGCGCTGACGCAATTGCTTGAAACGATTTTTCTGCGCCATGGCACCTCCGCCGACGTCGCCCGGGTGCTTGCCGCCAACTGTGCCGCGGCCGAGCGCGACGGTGCCCACAGTCATGGTGTGTTCAGGATTCCCGGGTATGTGTCGACGCTGAAAAGCGGTTGGGTCAATGGGCACGCCGTGCCGCAAGTCGAGGACGTTGCCGCCGGCTTCGTGCGCGTCGACGCCGGCAACGGATTCGCCCAGCCGGCATTGGCAGCGGCGCGCGCGTTACTGGTGGAAAAGGCCCGTAACGCCGGGATCGCCGTATTGGCCATCCGTAACTCGCATCACTTCGCAGCGCTGTGGCCGGATGTCGAACCCTTCGCTGATGAAGGGCTGGTGGCGCTCAGCGTGGTCAACAGCATGACCTGCGTCGTCCCCCACGGCGCCGACCGCCCACTCTTCGGCACCAACCCGATCGCCTTCGCCGCGCCCCGCGTCGGCGCCGCTCCGATCGTCTTCGACCTGGCCACCAGTGCCATCGCCCACGGCGACGTGCAGATTGCCGCCCGCAAAGGCGAACGCCTGCCGCCCGGCATGGGCGTCGACAGCCTCGGCCAACCGACCCAGGACCCCAAAGCCATCCTCGAAGGCGGGGCGCTGCTGCCATTCGGCGGCCATAAAGGCTCGGCACTGTCGATGATGGTCGAACTGCTGGCCGCGGCACTGACCGGCGGCAACTTCTCCTTCGAATTCGACTGGTCCAACCACCCCGGCGCGAAAACCCCATGGACCGGCCAGTTGCTCATCGTCATCGACCCCAGCAAAGCCGCCGGCCAAAGCTTCGCCGAACGCAGCGGCGAACTGGTCCGCCAGATGCACAGCGTCGGCCTCAAACGCCTACCGGGCGACCGCCGCCACTGGCAACGCAGCCGCTCACTGGCTGAAGGCATCGCACTGGATGCGCAGACGCTGGAGCAATTGCGGGAATTGGCCGGAGAGTAAGCCAAGATCAAAAGCCCCTCACCCTAGCCCTCTCCCAGAGGGAGAGGGGACTGACCGCGGAGATTGGAAGGCGTACGCCAACATGCAATACCGAGTTGTACAAACAATTTGAGAAGCGCAAAGATCGGCTCCCTCTCCAGGGGGAGAGGGCTGGGCGGGCGGCGTTCCGATGAGGGGCAGCCACACCGCAATTCTCAAGCCAACCCCACGCTTTTCACCACTCATTACAATGAGCGCCAGCTCGAGTGCCCTTGATCTTGCCTAACCGGCCCCATCGGCAGGCTGAGTGGAGGGATCGATCCGGGCGTGGGAGCGCAGCGACCGTACGACGCAGTCGTACACAGCGGAAGGAGGTGCAGCGAAGCAAACCGTAGCCGCTGCGCCCGGATCGGTCCCGGAGCGAAGGAACCCGAGCCTGCGAGGGCCGAACGCAGGGGCCCAGCGTTTTGGTTACTTTTAGGCGTCTGTAAAAGTGACCCGCTGTAAGAGCGGAACCGCCAGCCGCAACAACAAAAAAAACGGATATTCACCCAAAACAACCAGAACCTGGTCGGCCCAGAGGCCGCCAAGTCAAAAAACCAGACACAAAAAAAAGCGAACCCAAAGGTCCGCTTCTCCAAAAATCAAAAAAAATCAACGTCGCCCAAGCAACAACCCGACCACCAACCCGAACCCCGCCGAAATCGCCACCGTCTGCCAAGGATGCCCGCCAATATAGGTCTCGGTCGCCTCGACCGCCGGCTTGGTTCGATCCCGCACACTCGACACCGAATCCAGCGCCTGCTGCAATTTCAGAGCGATTTGCCCCCGCAGCGTCTCCGCTTCCTCGCCCACCAGTGAAGCACTGCTCTTGAGCAGCTTGTCCGATTCTTCAATCAGCGCCTGAAGTTCGCTGAACGCCTGATCCTTGATTTGCTCTTCAGCGGCTTGCACGGCAGATTTGCGGGCCATGGGTGACTCCTTGCAGATGAATGGACAGTGAGCAATGGAGTATGGCGTAACGCAAAAAGTTGCACGCCAACGCTCCCCAAAAGAAAAACCTGCGCCGGAGTTTTCGGCCGAGCGTGTAAGATGTCGCCATTTTACGCAGCAGGATAATTCCCCATGAGTTTCAATCTGGCCGACAAGTCACTCGCAGAGCGCGCCGCGCTGGAAGATGAGAAATCCCGTCTGTTCGAACTCTGGCAGAACAATCTGGGCAAAGCCAAAGGCGAGGCTGCGCGGTTGTTCGGCGAGCGCGCCAAGCGCAAGGGCAAATGGGCCGAATGGGTTCGCGCGGAACTCGACGGCATGTCGCCGCCGGAATTCGCCAACATGGTGCGCAGTGAAGTCAATCGACTGATGGCCGCGAACAAGTAACGATCAGTTGAAGGTTGCGGCAATCACCTCGCGAACCTTGACCACCAGCGGATCGATCTGCGTGCTGGTACGCCAGCCCAGCTCTATCGGGTAACGCGGCAATGGCAGCGGGCAGGGCAGCAACGCCAGGCCGCTGAGTGCCGCGATACTTGCGGCGGCATGCGCCGGTATCGTCGCCACCGCACGGCTACCTTTGAGCAGATAAGGCAGTGCAGCAAAATGCGTGGTCGACGCGCAGACCCGACGACTCAAGCCCACGGCCGCCAGCCCTTCATCGGTGATGCCGATAAAACCCCCGGACGACACCAGAATGTGCTCGCGGGCAACAAACTCCTCCAGCCCGATCTGCTCCTGACCGGGCGCAAGGCTCGATGGGTCGACCAGGCACGCATAAGCGCCTTCGCCCAGCACCTGACGGCTAAGCAGGCGCTCGGCAAAACCGCCGGAGGTGATCGCCAGATCGATGCTGCGCTCCATCAACGCACGGGCGACAATCTGGCTGTGGGTCTGGCGGAAGATCAGACGCAACTTCGGCAGGCTGCGGGCAATCTCCTTGATCAGGCGGCAACCGTAGGCAATCTCGAAATCATCGGAAAGCCCGATAGTCACCGAGCGGCCATCGTATTGATTGGCCGCCGGGTCGACCATCGCCAGGCTTTGCCGACATTTATTCAGGGCTTCACTGACCACCGGTTTCAATTGATTGGCCTTGAGCGTCGGCGCGAGGCCGCGCCCGGTGCGCACGAACAACTGATCGCCATACACCTCGCGCAACCGGCGCAGCGCCGCACTCACGGCTGATTGGGTGACGCCCAGACGCAGCGCGGCGCGGCTGGCGCTGGATTCTTCGTGCAGCGCTTCGAAGACTTTCAGCAGGTTGAGGTCGATGTTGGCGATATTCATTGGGTTCATATCATTCAGCAGTGATCGGGGCTTTATTGATGATCGCGTGGCGCCGCAGAATCAGCAACCACTGAACCTGACGGAGTTACCGCGATGCCCAAATCCATTGTCGCTGCGCTGCAAATCGGCTCATTGCCTGCCGGCAAAGAGGCCACCCTTGACCAGATTCTGAGCTGGGAAGCCGCGATCAGCGAATCCGGCGCGGCGCTCGTGGTGATGCCGGAAGCGTTGCTCGGCGGTTACCCGAAAGGCGAGGGCTTCGGCACGCAACTGGGCTATCGCCTGCCCGAGGGTCGCGAAGCCTACGCCCGCTACTTCGCCAACGCGATTGACGTGCCGGGCGCAGAAACCGAGGCACTCGCCGGGCTGTCGGCGCGCACCGGGGCCAATCTGGTGATCGGCGTGATCGAGCGCGCTGGCAGCACCTTGTATTGCACCGCCCTGTATTTCGATCCGCAGGCCGGACTGATCGGCAAGCACCGCAAACTGATGCCAACCGGCACCGAACGGCTGATCTGGGGCAAGGGCGACGGCTCGACCCTGCCGGTGTTCGACACCCAGGTCGGCAAGCTCGGCGCGGTGGTGTGCTGGGAAAACATGATGCCGCTGCTGCGCACGGCCATGTACGCCAAAGGCATCGAGGTCTGGTGCGCACCAACGGTGGACGAGCGCGAAATGTGGCAAGTAAGCATGCGCCACATCGCCCATGAAGGCCGATGCTTTGTGGTCAGCGCTTGCCAGGTCCAGGCCTCGCCGAACGAACTGGGCGTGGACATCGCCAACTGGCCGGCAGACCGCCCGCTGATTGCCGGCGGCAGCGTGATTGTCGGGCCGATGGGTGACGTACTGGCAGGGCCGTTACGCGGCGAAGCGGGCCTGCTTACCGCTGAAATCGACACCGACCAACTGGTGCGCGCGCGTTACGACTACGACGTGGTCGGCCACTATGCGCGGCCGGATGTGTTCGAGTTATCCGTCGATGAACGTGCCAAGCCTGGAGTGCGTTTCAACCATTGACTGCCGGCTAACCCAAACCCTGTGGGAGCGAGCACATCCAACGCATGAGATGCCTGACGCTACGCTTTCGCGAGCAGGCTCGCTCCCACAATGGTTACGGGTTTACCCACCCATCCGGCGTTCTCCGTAAAACCCTGGGGGAGCGAGGCGTTCCTTACCACGTAGCGGCACTCGCCCTGGGCAAACTCAACGTGCCGCTGTCGACAAAGCGCATCGTGCCGAACAGACCTCCGGCCAGTTTGCCGCGCAGGACGTAAGGCAGGTTATCGAGGGTTTGGGTCTGGCTCAGGCCCAGGGTCTGGCGCAGGACCGAGAATGCGGAAATGCTCACCGGTACGCTGACGATGGTTTCGGAAAAGCGCGGGATCGAGCCGCTTTGATCGCTCACACCGGAAGCCAGTGAATGGCCGTTGACGTCCAGATCGAGGGCGATGCCGTTGTAGTCGATGGCGGTTTCGTTGGGATTCTGTACGCGCAGTTTGATCGCGAAGCGTACTTCCAGATCCTGGCTCGGCAACGGTTCGAGACCGACCACGTTGATATTGACCGGATCTCGATTGGGGAACAGCGCACAGGCGCTCAGGGATAACAGCAGCAACGACAACATCAGGGCGTGAAGACGGCGCATAAACGGTCTCTCGAAAAAAGGGCTGAACCGGCCTGTCGGTTCAGCCCTTTTTCAAGGCCGGACGTCAGCGGTTCTCTTGTGCGACAGTCGCCGCTGGGCCAGGTTCAGCTTTGGCTGGCACGTCGGGGTTTTCCATAACCTGAAGAATAGAAGCTTCGGGGTCGAAGTCGTCTTCTTCCAGTTCGATGAATTCCTCCGGCAGGAAGATATTCAGCACGATCGCGCACAGCGCGCCGACGGTGATTGGCGATTCGAAGATATTGCGCAGCGCCTGCGGCAGTTCGCGCAGTACTTCCGGGACCGCCGCGATGCCCAGGCCCATGCCCAGCGAAATCGCCACAATCAGCATATTGCGCCGATGCAGACCGGCTTCGGCGAGAATCTTGATCCCGGCCACGGCAACGGTGCCGAACATCACCAGTTCGGCACCCCCGAGCACCGGTTTCGGCATCAATTGCAGCACCGCGCCGATCATCGGGAACAGCCCGAGAATAACCAGCAATCCGGCAATGAAAAACGCAACGTAGCGGCTGGCCACGCCAGTGAGCTGAATGACTCCGTTATTCTGCGCGAAGGTGACCATCGGCATGCTGTTGAACACCGCAGCCATGGCGGAGTTGAGGCCGTCAGCAAGCAGGCCGGATTTGATCCGGCGAATGTACAGCGGCCCCTTGACCGGTTGCCGCGAGATCATCGAGTTGGCAGTCAGATCGCCGGCCGCTTCCAGTGGCGAAACGAGGAAAATCACCGCCACCGGCACGAACGCCACCCAGTCGAAATTGAAGCCGTACTTGAACGGCACCGGCACACTGACCAGCGGCACGGCCGGCATCGTGGTGAAATCCACCGTGCCCATCAGCCAGGCGACGACGTAGCCGAGGGTCAGGCCGATGACGATCGCACCCAGGCGCAGGAACGGTACGTCGACCCGGTTCAGCACGACAATGGTGCCGATCACCAGCGCCGCCAGAAACACATGGCTGGCCGCGCCCAGGTCGGCTGCGCCAAAGCCGCCGGCAATGTCGGTCATCGCCACTTTGATCAGCGACAGGCCCATCAGCGTAATGATCGTGCCAGTGACCACCGGGGTGATCAGCATGCGCAATTTGCCGATGAACTGGCTCAGCACCACCTCGATGAACGCGGCGAAAAAGCACACGCCGAAGATCGTCGAGAGGATTTCATCGGTGCCGCCACCGCGCGCCTTGACCATGAATCCGGCGCTGAGAATCACGCTGATAAAGGAAAAACTCGTACCTTGCAGACACAGCAGGCCGGAACCGACCGGGCCGAAGCGCTTGGCCTGGACGAACGTGCCGAGCCCGGAAACGAACAGCGCCATGCTGATCAGATAAGGGATTTCACTTTGCAGGCCGAGGGCGCCGCCCATGATCAGGGTCGGTGTGATGATCCCGACGAAACTCGCCAATACGTGTTGCAGCGCGGCAAACACGGTGGCGGTCAGGTGCGGGCGGTCGTTGAGGCCGTAGATCAGGTCGTTGTTGCGCGGAGCGTTTTCAGGGGCGGTCATGGTGTTTTGCGCGCTGCGAGGCGGGGCCGGGTCAGAAAATGGAGGCGCAGGATGCCGCAAGCGGGCGGTGAGGGCAACGAGCAATAACTGCCCGAAAGGTCAGGTTTTGCGGGGGCTGCCGGCTAAATCGATTCACACGAACGCGCGGCCCTCACTGATCGTTCCCACGCTCCTGCGTGGGAATGCAGCCCGGGACGCTCCGCGTCCCATCCAGAGCCGAACGCAGAGCGTCCATAGAGGCATTCCCACGCGGGAGCGTGGGAACGATCTTGCTGCACCTCAAGCTCCTGCCATTTTCTGACGCCCGAGCAGGGGAAATTACCCGGCTGGATATTTCCCTGTAGCCATCGTGGCATACTGCCGCGCATGACTTTCGACTCCCCCCTCAGCGCCTGGCAACACGCCATTCAACACAACAGCTTCGTTCAGGATGAAGCCCAGGAACACGCGGTCTGGGCCCTGCAAAAATGCCATGAAGCGCTGCACGCCGGTGCCCGTTCGGTCACCGGCGTTTATCTGTGGGGCCCGGTCGGGCGCGGCAAGACCTGGCTCATGGACCAGTTCTACCAGAGCCTGCGGGTGCCGGCGCGCCGGCAGCATTTTCATCACTTCATGGGCTGGGTGCATCAGCGCTCGTTCCAGTTGACCGGAATCGCCGATCCGCTGCGGGCGCTGGCCAAAGAACTCGCGGCAGAAGTCAAAGTGCTGTGTTTCGATGAGTTGTTCGTCAACGACATCGGTGACGCGATCATTCTCGGGCGGCTGTTTCAGGTGATGTTCGATGAGAGCGTGGTGATCGTCTGCACCTCCAACCTGCCGCCGGACGATCTCTACGCCGATGGTTTCAACCGTGACCGTTTCGTCCCGGCGATTGCCGCGATCAAGGCGCATATGCGGGTGATTGCGGTGAATGGCGCTGAGGATCATCGCCTGCATCCGGGGGCAGGCCTGCAACGTTACTTTGTGGCCACGTCATCGCTCAGTGCGCTGGACGACATCTTCCAGACCCTGGCCGCCGGTGAGCCGGCCACCGCTGAACCGGTGTCAGTCGGTCATCGCCAACTGAACGTGGTGCGGGCCAGTCAGTCGGTGTTGTGGTGTCGTTACGCCGACCTGTGCGAGCAACCGTTCGCCGCCATGGACTTCATCGCACTCTGTGATCGCTATCGGGCTATTCTGTTGAGCGACGTACCAAACCTCAGCGCGCGTAAACGCGAAGGGCGTATTGCCCGTGGCACGGAAGACGGCGCCGAGCGTGTAGTGGCGGGTGATCGAGAGCTGCCGCAGTTGTCCGTACACGACGACGGCGTGCGACGGTTCATCGCGCTGGTCGACGAGTGCTACGACCGCAAGGTGCCGCTGTACATCGAGGCAGAAGTGCCGATGGCCGCGCTGTATACCGAGGGTTACCTGGAATTCCCGTTCCGCCGCACCCTCAGTCGTTTGCAGGAGATGCAGCTGCAGCGCTTTGCCGAAGCTTGAATGGAAGAGGGCGCCGACATGAGCCAACCGTTGTCCCATCATTTGTTGACCATGGCCTACCAGAATGCCTGGGCCAATCATCGTCTGGGCAAAGCCTGGAGCCAACTCGGCGCGGCGGATCTTGCGGCGCCGCGGGTGAGTTTTTTTCCGACTATTCGCCTGACGCTGAACCACATCCTGACGTGCGACTGGTTTTACGTCGATGCGCTGGAGCGCGAACTGCGCGGGGCTGAGCCGCATCCTGATTGCTATGTGTTCTTCAGTGCGGACGAGCCCTTCACCGACGCCGGGCAACTGCGCCAGGAACAGGCTCACGTCGACCGCAGGCTGATCGCTTATTGTGAGCAACTGCGCGATGCCGAGCTGAACCGGATCGTCACCATCGCCCGCGACATGCCCCAGCACGACAGTCGCCTGCGCTTGCTGTCGCACCTGTTCGAACATCAGATCCATCACCGCGGCCAGGTGCACGCGATGCTCAGCGATACTTCGGTGGAACCGCCGCAGCTGGACGAATTCTTCTGCGCCGGCGAAAGCGCGTTGCGTGCCGCCGACTTCGCCGAGCTCGGCTGGACCGAGGAATTGATCTGGGGCCACGCCTGATCCGCGGATTTGCCGGTTGCTCACCGGTATCTGGCCGCGTTAAGGTCAGGCAGCCTTTCAGTGCGTACCTTGCGCGCCGGGGTTTTTTGTCTGTTCGGGGATGGAAATGGATTCCGCAGAAATTCTGGTACTTCAGGCCAGCTACACCAACCCAACGCACGCCGAAGCCATCGGCCTTGTGCTCAACCACTACGCAGAAGACCCGATGGGCGGCGGTCACTCGCTCGACCCGGACCTGCTGCGCCGACTACCCGAAGAGCTCGCCCGCCGCCCGCACGCCTTCAGCGTACTGGCCTTCGTCGGTGGCGAACCGGCGGGGCTGGTCAACTGCTTCGAAGGTTTCTCGACCTTCGCCTGCAAACCGCTGGTCAACGTCCACGATGTGGTGGTCGTGAGCCAGTTTCGCGGCTTGGGCCTGAGCCAGAAAATGTTGCAAAAGGTCGAAGAAATCTCGCGCCAGCGCGGCTGCTGCAAAATTACCCTCGAAGTGCTCGAAGGCAATGCCATCGCGCAGCAGTCGTACCGCAAGTTCGGCTTCGCGCCGGGCATGTTCGACCCGGATCACGGGCGCATGCTGTTCTGGATCAAGAATCTGCAGGCCTGAAGGCCACTCACCTTTGTCTTCTCCCACCGGGCGAGAGCCCGGGTCAGGGGCTTAGGCCAACCTGACTGGCGGTGCTTGTCAGGTATTTCCTACAGGAGTACAAATGTACTCCATGACCCATCTCACTCCTCGCCGTACCGCCATCCTGACCTTTATCCGCGAGCGTATCGCCGAACACGGTCAGTCCCCAAGCCTCGCTGAAATCAGCGAGGCTTTTGGTTTTGCCTCGCGCAGTGTGGCGCGCAAGCATGTGCTGGCGCTCACCGAAGCCGGTTTTATCGAGGTCAACCCGCATCAGGCCCGGGGCATCCGGCTGCTCGGGCAACCGTCGCGTGCCGAAATGCTTGATGTCCCCGTGCTTGGCCGGGTGGCCGCCGGTACGCCGATTGGCGCCGATGCCGATGTGCATGGGCGCTTGATGCTCGATCCCGCGCTGTTCTCCCGTACCCCCGATTACCTGCTGCGGGTGCAGGGTGATTCGATGATCGAGGATGGCATTCTCGACGGCGATCTGGTCGGTGTGCGACGCAATCCGGAAGCGCTGAATGGCCAGATCGTGGTCGCGCGTCTTGACGGTGAAGTCACCATCAAACGCTTCGAGCGGCTGGGCACTGAGGTGCGGCTGTTGCCGCGCAACCCGGCGTATCAGCCGATTGTTGTGCGTGACGATCAGGATCTGGCCATCGAAGGGGTGTTCTGCGGTCTGGTGAGGCAAGGCTGATGGGCGCCGTCGTTGCACTGGATACGCTGTTCAATGGCGGCCAGGTCTGGAAGGGCCGGCCTGCGCCACCGGCGGCCAGTCCACAGCCGACCGGGCATGCCGCACTCGATGCAGCGCTGCCCAGCGGTGGCTGGCCGGAAGGAGCATTGAGCGAAATCCTCCTGGCCGGCCCGGGTGTCGGTGAGCTGCAACTTGTCTGGCCGACGCTGGCGCGGCTGGCGGCGGCGGGTGAGCGCATCGTGCTGGTGGCGCCGCCGTTCGTGCCCTATCCGCAGGCGTGGGCCAGCGCCGGGGTCGACCTGCGGCAGTTGTCGGTGATTCAGGCCAGTGAACGCGATGCCTTGTGGGCGGCGGAACAATGCCTGCGTTCGGGCAGTTGTGGCGCAGTGCTGTGCTGGCCGCACAAGGCTGATGATCGTGCCTTGCGGCGTTTGCAGGTGGCCGCCGAATCCGGTCAGACCCTGGCCTTCGCCTGGCGACCGTTGAGCGAGGCGGTCAACCCGTCTCCAGCGGCGCTGCGGATTGCCATCGACGCCAAACCCGCTCAGTTGCGCATTCTCAAGTGCCGTGGCGGGTTGGCGCGCTCAGCGCCGATTGCCTTTGCCGTGGGGCACTGAGACCGTCATGCGCTGGGTATGCATTCTGTTTCCGCAATTGGCTCTGGACGCTGTACTGCGTCAGCGCCCCGATGCCGATGAGCCGTTGGTGCTGCTCAACGGCCCGGCCCAGCGCCGGGTATTGCAGGCGGTCAACCCGGCGGCGCGCAAACTGGGTTTACGTGCAGGGCAATCGATGACCGCGGCCCAGGCCATGAGCAAAGGCTTTGCCACGGTTGATTACCAGGCCGCCGAAGTCGAGCGCTGGCAGCAGTTTCTCGCGGCGTGGGCCTATCGTTTCAGTGCACAGGTCAGCGTGCACTACCCACGTACGGTGGTGTTCGAGATCGAGTCGAGCCTGGGCTTGTTCGGCACCTGGGCGCAATTCGAAGCGCGGTTGCGCCAGGAACTGACCGATCTGGGCTTTCGCCATCGCATCGTCGCCGCCCCCAATCCAGTGGCTGCCCGCGTGTTGGCCAACGCCTACGATGGGCTGGTGGTGCCGGACGGCGAGGCCTTGCAACATCACCTGGGGCAATTGCCGGTCGACCGGGTCGGCCTCGAGCCGAGCGTGGCCACGGCACTTTCACGGATGGGCCTGCGCAATCTCAATCAAGTGCAAAGCCTGCCGCGTCAGGCGCTGGCGCGGCGCTTCGAAGCGTCGATGCTCAAACACCTCGATACGCTGTTCGGCGCCCGACCGTTGGCGCTGGAGTTCTACTTGCCACCTGATCGTTTCGATGTGCGCATCGAACTCAACTTCGACGTGCAATCGCATCAGGCACTGCTGTTCCCGTTGCGGCGTCTGACCGGCGATCTGTCGGCGTTCCTTTGCGGACGCGACAGCGGCGTGCAGCGCTTCGATCTGCATCTGGAACACGCCGGCTTGCCGGACACGCTGATCAAGGTCGGCCTGCTCAGCGCCGAACGGGATCCGGCGATGCTTTTCGAACTGGCCCGGGGCCGGCTGGAACAGGTACAGGTCGAGGCGCCGGTGCGCGGCTTTCGCCTGCGTGCAGAAGATCTGCCGAGTTTCGTGCCGCAGTTTCAGGAACTGTTCGACGACCGTCCGCAGCAGACCCTGCCGTGGGAGCAATTGCGCGAACGTCTGCGCGCACGGCTGGGCGACGATGCAGTGCAGGGTTTGCGCTTCCAGGCCGATCATCGCCCCGAGTGCGCCTGGCAGTTCGGCGTCGACAAACAGCCTTGCGCAGGCCTGCCGAGCGTGCAGCGTCCGGGCTGGCTACTCACTGAACCGCAGAGTGTGCCGGAAGGTTCGGCGCGGATTCTCATGGGCCCGGAACGCATTGAATCCGGCTGGTGGGACGGCGATGACGTGCGCCGCGATTATTACCTGATCCAGAACCGCGCCGGCCAGCAGGGCTGGGCCTGGCGGGCGGTGGGTGAGGGCGGTCCATTGTGGTTGCAGGGCTGGTTTGCATGAACGGTGGCTACGCCGAACTGCACTGCCTGTCGAACTTCAGTTTCCAGCGCGGTGCGTCCAGTGCGCTCGAGTTGTTTCAACGAGCGAAAAAGCACGGCTATCAGGCCTTGGCGATCACCGATGAATGCACACTGGCCGGCATCGTGCGGGCGTGGCAAGCGGCAAAGTCGGTTGAGTTGCCGCTGATCATCGGCAGCGAAGTGCGCGTTGAAAACGGCCCGAAGCTGGTGCTGCTGGTGGAGAACCTGGCCGGTTATCAGGCGCTGTGCGGCTTGATCACCCGCGCGCGGCGGCGTACGCAAAAAGGCCAGTATCAAGTCTTGCGCGAAGATCTAGATGACGCGTTGTCGGGGCTGCTGGCGTTGTGGGTGCCGGATTCTGTCACTGAGGTGCAAGAAGGGCGCTGGCTGAAACAGACGTTCGGCGACAGGCTGTGGTTGGCCGTGCAATTGCACCGAGGTCAGGACGATCGACAGCGTCTGGCGGCACTGCTGAATCTGGCCGCCGAGTTGCAGGTTCCAGCCGTAGCCAGTGGCGATGTGCACATGCATGCTCGTGGCCGCCGCGCCTTGCAGGACACCATGACCGCGATCCTTCATCACCTGCCGGTGGCCGAGGCTGGCCTGCGTTTGCACCCCAATGGCGAGCGGCACTTGCGCAGTGTCGAAGTGTTGCGTGAGTTGTATCCGCAGGCGTTGCTCGATGAATCGGTCGCCCTCGCTCGGCGCTGCACCTTCGATCTGGGCGAATTGCGCTATCAATATCCCAAGGAGCTGGTGCCCGAGGGTCACAGCGCCACTTCCTGGTTGCGCCAATTGACCAAGGAGGGCATCACCTGGCGCTGGGAGAAAGGCGCACCCTTCAAGGTGCTGCGGCAGATCAACAAGGAACTGCAGCTGATCGCCGAACTCGGCTACGAAAGCTATTTCCTCACCGTACACGACGTGGTGCGTTTCGCCCGCGAGCAACAGATTCTTTGTCAGGGCCGTGGTTCGGCAGCCAACTCGGCGGTGTGCTTTGCCTTGGGCATCACCGAAATCGACCCGGAGCGCACCACATTGCTGTTCGAACGCTTCATGTCCAGGGAGCGCAACGAACCGCCGGACATCGACGTCGATTTCGAGCACGAGCGTCGCGAAGAAGTCCTGCAATATGTCTTCCGTCGATATGGCCGTGGTCGTGCAGCGTTGACCGCGGTGGTCAGCAGTTACCACGCCGCCGGTGCCGTGCGGGACGTGGCAAAAGCCTTGGGCCTGCCGCCGGATCAGATCAATGCGCTGGCCGATTGCTGCGGCCACTGGAGCGACGAAACGCCGCCGCTGGAACGCTTGCGCGAAAACGGTTTCGACCCCGAAAGCCCGCTGCTGCGCCGGGTCTTGAGCCTGACCGGGCAGTTGATCGGCTTCCCCCGGCATCTGTCGCAGCACCCAGGCGGCTTCGTGATTTCCGAGCAACCGCTGGACACCCTGGTGCCGGTCGAGAACGCGGCCATGGCCGAGCGCACGATCATTCAATGGGACAAGGACGACCTCGATGCGGTCGGCCTGCTCAAGGTGGATATCCTGGCACTTGGCATGCTCAGCGCGATCCGCCGCTGTTTCGATCTGCTGCGCCGTCATCGCCAGCGCGATCTGAGCCTGGCGACGATTCCGGCCGAAGACAAGCCGACCTACGACATGATCAGCCGCGCCGACACCATCGGCGTGTTCCAGATCGAGTCGCGGGCACAGATGTCGATGCTGCCGCGCCTGCGTCCGCAAAAATTCTACGACCTGGTGATTCAGGTGGCGATTGTCCGGCCGGGGCCAATTCAGGGCGGGATGGTTCACCCGTATCTGCGTCGGCGTAGTAAAGAAGAAAAAGAAACCTATCCTTCGCCAGAGCTGGAAGTGGTGCTCAAGCGCACCCTCGGCGTGCCGCTGTTTCAGGAACAGGTGATGCAGATCGCCATTGTGGCCGCCGACTACAGCCCCGGCGAGGCCGACCAGTTGCGCCGCTCCATGGCTGCGTGGAAACGTCACGGTGGCCTGGAACCGCACAAGGAGCGCCTTGCTGCCGGTATGAAGAAAAACGGCTACACGCCGGAATTCGCCGCGCAGATCTTCGAACAGATCAAAGGGTTCGGCAGCTACGGTTTCCCCGAGTCCCATGCCGCCAGTTTCGCCTTGCTGACCTACGCCAGTTGCTGGCTCAAGTGCCACGAACCGGCAGCGTTTGCCTGTGCGCTGATCAATAGCTGGCCGATGGGCTTCTACAGTCCCGATCAGATTCTGCAGGATGCGCGCCGTCATCAATTGCAGATTCGCCCGGTCGACGTACGTGCCAGCGATTGGGATTGCAGTCTGGAAACTACCACCGGGCCACAACCGGCGATTCGCATGGGCTTGCGCATGATCAAGGGCTTTCGCGAGGACGACGCCCGGCGCATTGAAGCGGCGCGGGTGCGCGGGGCGTTTGCCGACGTCGCCGACCTGGGCGAGCGTGCGGCGCTCGACAGCCGCGCGCAAGCCTTGCTTGCCGATTCCGGGGCCTTGCGTGGGCTGGCCGGGCATCGGCATCGGGCGCGCTGGGAAGTGGCGGGGGTGCAGAAACAGTTGGGGCTGTTTGCTGGATTGCCCAGTCAGGAAGAGCCGCAAGTGCTGCTGCCCAAACCCAGTGTTGGCGAGGATCTGCACGCCGACTACGCCACCGTCGGCACCACCTTGGGCCCGCACCCGCTGGCACTGTTGCGCGGTGAGTTGCGGGCCCTGCGCTGTCGCAGCTCGCGGGAATTGCTCGATGTCGAACATGGCCGGCCGGTGAGCATGGCCGGGTTGGTGACCGGACGCCAACGACCGAGTACAGCCAGTGGAGTGACTTTCGTCACGCTGGAAGACGAGTTCGGCAACGTCAACGTAGTGGTCTGGCGCGATCTCGCCGAGCGTCAACGGCAAGTTCTGGTTGGTTCGCAATTGCTCAGGGTCGATGGCCGCTGGGAACGCGAGGGCGAAGTGCGGCACTTGATCGCCGGACGCCTGAGTGACCTGAGCCCGCTGCTCAACGGCATTCGCGTGCAGAGCCGGGATTTTCACTGATCAACCCGACCCCCGGGCCACACAGCGAACCCTGTGGGAGCCAGCCTGCTGGCGAAAGCGGTCTTTCATTCAACATAGCCGTTGCCTGATTCACCGCCTTCGCGAGCAGGCTCGCTCCCACATGGATTCAAATACCCCCTGAATCCAGCCTGTTTATTGGCGCCAAAAAAATCCTGTCACGAATGATGGCACTTTGTCATAATGCCGGCCCTTTTCCGCTGCCCAGCGCTTTGCCGTGCCGGGACACCCCGTTTTTCAAGAAGGAAATACTCAGTGAGAATGATCTCCCGGATGTTGGTCTCAGGCGTTGCGATTGCCGTGCTCGGCACGCTGGCCACCACGCTGTCCGGCTGCGCCACGGAAAGCTCCCGCGCGCTGCCGGTGGCCAAGGTCGAAAGCGCCAATCAAGTCTGGACCGGCGTTCGCGTGCCAATGGCCGTAGGCAAATTCGATAACCGCTCCAGCTACATGCGCGGCATCTTCTCCGACGGCGTCGACCGTCTCGGCGGCCAGGCCAAGACCATCCTCATCACCCACTTGCAGCAGACCAACCGCTTCAGCGTGCTGGACCGCGACAACATGGGCGAAATCCAGCAGGAAGCCACCATCAAGGGCCAGGCTCAGCGTTTGAAAGGCGCTGATTACGTGGTCACCGGTGACGTCACCGAGTTCGGCCGCAAGGAAACCGGTGATCACCAGTTGTTCGGCATTCTCGGTCGCGGCAAGACCCAGGTCGCCTACGCCAAGGTCAACCTGAACATCGTCAATATCAGCACGTCGGAAGTGGTCTATTCGACCCAGGGCGCCGGCGAGTACGCCTTGTCCAACCGCGAAATCATCGGCTTCGGTGGCACCGCTGCCTACGACTCCACCCTCAACGGCAAAGTCCTGGATCTGGCCATGCGCGAGGCGATCAATCGTCTGGTCGATGGCATGAACGCCGGTGCCTGGAAACCGGGCAACTGATCGACGCCCATTGCAAGGAGCAACACCCATGAAACTGAATCTGTCGCGCCCGCTGCTGGCGCTGACCCTGGCGGCCAGCACGCTGCTGGCCGGTTGTGCCGCGCCGAAAACCCTGTACCAGTGGGAAGGCTACGAGCCGCAGGTCTACGAATACTTCAAAGGCGAAGAGCCGAAAGAAGCCCAGGCCGAAGCACTGGAACGTGACCTGCAAAAAATCCGCTCGACCGGCAAAGCCGTACCGCCGGGCTACCACGCGCACCTGGGCCTGCTCTATCTGAGCATGGGCAAGGACGATCAGATGGTGCAGCAGTTCAATACCGAAAAAACGCTGTTTCCCGAGTCCGGCACGTACATGGACTTTCTGCTTAAAAACGCCAAGGCCGGAGTCACCCAATGATCTCGCGTACCTGCAAATGGCTGATCGCCGGTCTGGCTCTGACCGTGCTGGGTGGCTGCGTCGCGCCGAAAACCGTGGATTACTCGGCCTATAAACAGGCGCGTCCGAAAACCATTCTGGTTTTGCCGCCGCTCAATACCTCGCCTGATGTGAAGGCTTCCTACAGCCTGTTGTCGCAAGTGACGTTCCCGCTGGCCGAGGCTGGTTACTACGTGCTGCCGATCACGCTGGTCGATGAAACCTTCCGTCAGAACGGCATGACCACGCCCGATGACATTCATCAGGCACCGCCGAACAAACTGAAGGAAATCTTCGGGGCGGACGCGGCGCTGTACATCACCGTGACCGAATACGGCACTCGCTACATGGTGATCAGCAGCGAGACGGCGGTGACCGCGACGGCGAAACTGGTCGACCTGAAAAGCGGCACGACGCTGTGGACCGGTACGGCGCGCGCTTCGAGCGAAGAGGGTGGCAACAACGGTGGTGGCGGTCTGATCGGCATGCTGATCACCGCCGCCGTGAAGCAGATCATCAACAGCTCCACCGACGCCGGCTACCCGATTGCCGGTGTGGCGAGCAATCGTCTGCTCTCCGCCGGCCACCCGGCAGGCCTGCTGTACGGCCCGCGTTCGCCGAAATACGGCACTGACTGAACCTCTACCGGTGATCGTTCCCACGCTCTGGTGGGAATGCCGCCATGGACGCTCTGCGTCCGCTGTGACGCGGAGCGTCACGGGATGCATTCCCACGCGGAGCGTGGGAACGATCAACCAGCTGCCGCTACCAGCCACGCAGCCATCTCCCCATCGAAACCCCTGTATCCTGACGCCAAAGTCGATATTCTGCGCCTCGGGCCAACCGACGCCAAAGGAGTGTTCGTATGACCGACAAGAAACCGGAGACCACGGTCGACCGCGTCTATCAAGGGGTTTACCAAGCGATCAGCAAGCGTTCGCTGCGTCCGGGGATGAAACTGGGCGAGGCCTCGCTGGCCGAGCTGTTCAATGTCAGCCGCACCTCGGTCCGTGCGGCGCTCAAGCAATTGGAAGCCGAAGGGCTCGTAACCACCGAGCCCAACAAGGGCGCATCGGTGTCATTGCCAAGCAACGAAGAGCTGCGCTCGCTGTTCGAAACCCGCCGTTTGATCGAGATCGGCATCGTCACCGAACTGTGCCGGCGCAAAGACCCGGCGGCGATGCAGGACCTGCGCGCGCACCTGCTGCTCGAAGACGAAGCCCACGCGGCGGGCGATCACGAACGGCTGATTTATCTGCTCGGTGAATTCCATCTCAAACTGGCGCGCAGCCTGAACAACCCGGTGCTGCTCGACTGGTTCCAGAAACTGATTTCCCGGGCCTCGCTGTACGCTGCCGCGCTGGATGACGACAGCCATGAAGTCTGCCGCGACGACGAGCATTTGCGTCTGATCGAGCACATCGAGGCCGGCAACCAGAGCGCCGCCATCGAACTGACCTGCACCCATTTGAACGGCATCGAGAAGGCCATTCTCGACGTCGCCGCGAAAATGAAAACCGGCTACCACCCGCTCAAACACCTGATCGGCGTCTAGTCGGCTGCGGGGTAACAAATCGGTTAATCTCTGATGAAACCAATACGACCGAAGACGCTCGAAACACACGAGCGTCGCGTCGTTCCGGCGTCGCGACAGATCGGGCATTCACCACAGGACACCGAGTCAATCGATGCAGTTTTTATCCGATAGCTACGGTTGTGACGGCTGGAAAGGCGAAATGGCCGAGCGTATTCGGGCGTTCGACTGGAGCCACACCGAGCTGGGCCCGTTGCATAGCTGGCCGGCCAGCCTGTGCAGCGCGGTACAACTGATGCTGGCCTCGCCGCTGCCAATGGTGATGCTTTGGGGCCGTGCCGGTTACATGGTTTACAACGACGCCTATTCGCAATTCGCCGGCGGCCGCCATCCTTACCTGCTCGGCGCGCCAGTCGAGCTGGGCTGGCCAGAAGTCGCCGAATTCAATCGCAACGTGGTTGATACCTGCCTGGCGGGCGGCACGCTGTCCTATCGCAACAAACTCCTCGTGCTGTTGCGTGACCGCGTACCGGAAGACGTCTGGCTCGATCTCTATTACAGCCCGGTGGCCAATGATGACGGCGCTCCCGCAGGCGTGATGGCGATGGTGGTGGAAACCACCGAACTGGTGATCTCCGAGCGCTTGCGTCAGGAAGCGGAGAACGCCTACCGCGCCGATAACGAGCGGGTGCGGCTGGCGCTGAATGCGGGGGCGTTGCTCGGCTCGTTTGTCTGGGACATCAAAAACAATCGGCTGTCGGCTGATGAGCGCTTCACCCGGACCTTCTCCTATCCACCGGACCAGGACCTGAGCAATCTGGCACAAGACATTGCCGACTCGCGCATTCATCCCGATGACCTCGCCTGGGTACGGGAACGTGTTGCTCATTCGGTGCAGACCGGTGAGCCATACAACGCCGAATACCGGGTGTTGCGCAGCGATGGCAGTTACCTCTGGGTGCTGGCCAGCGGTGCTTGCGAGTTCGACGAAGACGGCGCGCCGCTGCGCTTTCCGGGTGTGTTGATCGATATTCATGAACGCAAGAACGCCGAAGAATCCCTGCTCAAATTCACTCGCAACCTCGAGCAACGTGTAGCCGAAGAAGTCGAGGCGCGGCTCACAGCTGAAGAGCAGTTGCGCCAGTCGCAAAAGCTCGAGTCGATAGGCGGATTGACTGGCGGCGTCGCTCACGATTTTAACAATCTGCTGCAAGTGATCGCTGGCAACCTGCATCTGCTCGCGCGGCATGAACCGAACAATGCCAATGTGCAGCGCCGCGTCGGTGCTTCGCTGGCAGCGGTCGAGCGCGGCGCCAAGCTGTCTTCGCAACTGCTCGCGTTTGCCCGGCGCCAGCCGTTGTCGCCGGCGGTATGCAACCCGCAGCAGATCTTCGAGGGCGTCGGCGAATTGCTCCAGCGCGCCCTCGGCGAAACCATTCAGATTGACGTGCAATTGCCGCCAGCGCCGTGGCATGTCTACGTTGACCGCAACCAGTTGGAAAACGCCATTCTCAACCTGGCGATCAACGCCCGCGATGCCATGCAAGGCGAGGGCGTGATCGGCCTCAGCGCCTCCAACGTCCAGCTCGATAGCGCATTCTGTGCCGGTAAAGGCATCAGTCCCGGCGACTTCGTGCGAGTCGCGGTCAGCGACAGCGGCGCGGGTATCCCGCCGGACATCCTTGAGCAAGTGTTCGAGCCGTTTTTCACCACCAAGGCCGATGGTCAGGGCACCGGGCTTGGCCTGAGCATGGTCTTCGGTTTCGTCAAGCAGAGCGGCGGCCACGTCGAGATCGACAGCCGGATCGGCGAGGGCACGCGGGTGCAGTTGTATTTTCCGCGCAGTCTGCGTCCGATCCTTGACGAATCGCCAAATCTGCAACGCCAGCAGAGTGGCGGCAACGAGACGATTCTGGTGGTCGAGGACAACGATGCCGTGCGCGCTTCGGCGGTTGAGTTGCTGCGCGAGGAAGGTTATCGCGTGGTCACCGCCGGCAATGGCGACGTGGCGATGCAGACACTGCTTGAAGGCACTGAAGTCGATATGATTTTCACTGATGTGGTCATGCCGGGATTGATCAAGAGCTCGGATCTGTTCGCCTGGGCCAAGGTGCAGACGCCGCCGGTGGCGGTGCTGTTCACGTCCGGACATACCCGCGACATCATTTCGCGCAATCACCAGCTCAGCCCCGATACCCATCTGCTCGGCAAACCGTACAGCCCGCAAGCGCTGCTGCAAACGATTCGCGCGGTACTCAGCAGTTGAGCGCTGAACACCCCTTCACCAAGGCAGGCCGATGACTTCCAAACGCAGCTCCAAAGCGCCCGCCGGCATGGTCCGGGTTCGTGGCGCCCGCGAACACAACCTGAAAAACGTTGACGTCGACATTCCGCGCGACGCCTTGGTGGTGTTCACCGGAGTCTCCGGTTCGGGCAAATCATCACTGGCCTTTTCGACCCTGTACGCTGAGGCGCAGCGGCGCTATTTCGAATCGGTGGCGCCTTACGCACGGCGCCTGATCGATCAGGTCGGTGTGCCGGATGTCGATTCCATCGAAGGCCTGCCGCCCGCCGTCGCTTTGCAGCAACAGCGCGGCACGCCGAGTACGCGTTCATCGGTGGGCAGCGTGACCACGTTGTCGAGCCTGATCCGCATGCTCTATTCGCGCGCTGGCAGTTATCCGTCGGGGCAACCGATGTTGTACGCCGAGGATTTTTCGCCGAATACCCCGCAGGGCGCCTGCCCGGAATGTCATGGGTTGGGGCGGGTTTATGAGGTCACCGAGGCGCTGATGGTGCCGGATCCGAACCTGACCATTCGCCAGCGCGCCGTGGCGTCGTGGCCGCTGGCGTGGCAGGGTCAGAACCTGCGCGACATCCTCGTAACCATGGGTATCGATGTCGATATTCCGTGGAAGATACTGCCGAAAAAGCAGCGCGACTGGATTCTCTTCACCGAAGAAACTCCGACCGTGCCGGTGTACGCCGGGCTGACCCCGGAAGAAACCCGCGTGGCCCTCAAACGCAAGCTGGAACCGAGTTATCAGGGCACGTTTACCGGTGCCCGACGCTATATCCTGCATACCTTTACCCACTCGCAAAGTGCGCTGATGAAAAAGCGCGTTTCGCAGTTCATGCTCGGCAGCCCGTGCCCGCTGTGTGAGGGCAAGCGCCTGAAGCGTGAGGCGTTGTCGGTGACGTTTGCCGGGCATGACATCGGTGCGCTGTCGCAGATGCCGCTGCTGCAAGTGGCGGAGGTGTTGCGCCCGGTCGCGGCGGCGGATTATCTCGAGCAGGCTGATGAAAACAGCGAAACCCTCAGCCACGCGCAAACCCGCGAGGCCCGCCAGCAGCGCGTGGCTCACGGCGGCAGCGGCCATGCCAGCGCGCCGGATGTGCGGCACACGCCGAACCTGTCGCTGGAAAAGCGCATTGCCGCACAGCGCATCGCCGAGGACTTGCTCGAGCGGGTCAGCACCCTGACTGATCTGGGCCTTGGTTATCTGGCGCTGGAGCGCAGCACGCCGACGCTGTCGTCCGGCGAGTTGCAGCGCTTGCGCCTGGCGACGCAATTGGGCTCGCAGCTGTTCGGGGTGATTTACGTGCTCGACGAGCCGTCCGCCGGCTTGCATCCGGCCGATGGCGAAGCGTTGTTCGAGGCCTTGCAACGATTGAAGGCGGACGGCAACACGCTGTTTGTGGTCGAACATGATGTGGAAACCATGCGCCGCGCCGACTGGCTGATAGACGTCGGCCCGGCTGCGGGCGAGAAGGGCGGTGAGGTGGTGTACAGCGGCCCGCCGGCCGGTCTGGCCGAGGTCGGGTTGTCGCAGACCCGACCGTATCTGTTCGGCGAAGCGCAGCGTCCGCCACGCACGGCGCGTAAGCCTACGGCGTGGCTGAAGCTTGCGGGCATCACGCGCAATAATCTGAACAACCTCAGTGCCGAATTTCCCTTGGGTTGTTTTACCTCGGTCACCGGCGTGTCGGGCTCCGGTAAGTCGAGTCTGGTCAGTCAGGCCTTGCTCGAGCTGGTCGGTGCGCAACTGGGCCGGCCGACGGTTGAGGCCGAACCGGAAGAACTCAGCCTCGAAGACGATGCACCGCAGGTCAGCGGTGGCCAGGTCACGGCGGGGCTGGAATCGATCAAGCGTCTGGTGCAGGTCGATCAAAAGCCGATCGGTCGCACGCCACGCTCCAACCTGGCGACCTATACCGGGCTGTTCGATAACGTGCGCAAATTGTTTGCCGCCACCGATGCGGCGCGCGCCGAGGGTTATGACGCCGGGCAGTTTTCCTTCAACGTCGCCAAGGGCCGCTGCGCCACCTGCGAAGGTGAGGGGTTTGTCAGTGTCGAGTTGTTGTTCATGCCCAGCGTCTACGCACCGTGCCCGACCTGTCATGGCGCGCGCTACAACCCGCAGACCCTGGCGATTGTCTGGCAAGGCTTGAGCATCGCTCAGGTGCTGCAATTGACTGTCGATGAAGCGGTGACGGTGTTTGCCGAGCAGCCGGCGATCCGCCGCTCTCTGGAAGTGCTGCGCGATATTGGTCTCGGTTACCTGCGCCTCGGGCAGCCGGCCACCGAGCTGTCCGGTGGTGAGGCGCAGCGCATCAAACTCGCCACCGAATTGCAGCGCAACCAGCGCGGCGCAACCTTGTATGTGCTCGACGAACCGACCACCGGATTGCACCCGCGCGATGTCGACAGGCTGCTGGAGCAACTGGATACGCTGGTGACGGCAGGGCACACGGTGATCGTCGTCGAGCATGAAATGCGCGTGGTCGCGCAAAGCGACTGGGTGATCGACATCGGCCCGGGCGCGGGGGATAAGGGCGGCAGGATCGTAGTGGCTGGCACACCGCAAAAAGTCGCCGCCAGCAAGAAAAGCAAGACCGCGCCGTTTCTCGCCCGGGCTTTGGGCCGATAGCTCCGTGGCCGCGGCCGGCCCCATCGCCAGCAGGCTGGCTCCCACAATGGATCTCGGTTCGGCATCAGAACAGTGGTGGATTGGCTGGCGCCATCGCTGGTAAGCCAGCTTCCACAGGGATCTTGGAGATGTCTGATTATTGAGCCACAACACAAAACCTGTGGGAGCTTGCCTGCAAGCGATAGCGGTAGAACATTCAAACGTTCATTGACTGGGAGTCAGCTATCGCCAGCAGGCTGGCTCCCACAGGTTTCTGCGGTGTACTCAACGCCGCGGAGACAGGCCAGTCACTGTGTGAGTCTATTCGCCACGAATGATTTATCCGCCGAATCACAAGCTCCTGCGATGTTTTGAACGAATCATCGCCGTCGGGCTTCGAATCTGCATGGCCGACGTATCCAGTCGTGCCAGATGAAAGATGCAGGACCCTGAATGAGGTGGCTATGAACGATCAAGCGTCGCAACAGCAAAATCAATCAGCTGATTCGATCAACCGCAACGACCCCGCGATCGATCCGCAATCACCGGGGCAGACCACGCCAGCGCCGGTAGAAGAGGGCCAGGCGGACAGTGCGCGCAGTGACGTCGATCAGAAGCAGCATCACAACGACAACAGCAACGACTTCAGCCCCGGCTTCAAGCCCGATCCGGACAGACCCGCGCCGGGCGAGAGCACCGACGCCGATATCGACACCGACGGGGGTTGATTGGCATACACAAAAAAGCCGCATCCTTGGATGCGGCTTTTTACGCTCCGGGCGTTTATTTGCTCGGATGCTTGGCTTGCAGCTCTTTGGCGTGCGCCAGATGTTTTTCCAGCGCCGGGAGCATTTTTTGCGCGAAGGCTTTGAGTTCAGTCGCACCCTTGGCCTTGTCATCGGTCACGGTGTTCGCCTGTTTCTTGAACAGCTCGATGGTTTCCTGGTGCGCCATGACCTGATTGTTGGCGTAGGCTGCGTCGAACGATTCGTCGCGCATGTCGAGAATCTTGGCCTTGGCCTGTTTGGTCAGGGTGGTGGTGTCCGGCACTTCGATGTCGTTGGCTTTGGCAATCGCCGCCAGCTCGTCGTTGGCCTTGCTGTGATCGGTGATCATCTGATTGGCGAACGCCTTGATGTCAGCCGATTGGCTTTTTTCCAGCGCCAGGCGACTGGTTTCGATTTCGGCGATGCCACCGGCCGCCGCGTTGTCGACAAAGTCGTTGGAAGTGGCAGCAAAGGCCGAGCTCATGCCAGCACTGAGGGCAACAGCCAGAGCGAGATGACGCAAGTTGAATCCGTCCATTGGGTATCTCCACGCAGGTTTTTGTGAGCGTTAACCAATGGAGCGAACGCACCCGGCAAAGGTTTTATCGCATTTGCGACAGGGCGACGAACGGCAACCGCTGGTCTGACAGGGTGTCGACAGACGCCTGCGGGTGAGGCCATGCTGATAACGAACCAGCGCATCGGTCGCGTTGGTTGTCGATCAATTGATGGAGGTGTTTCATGCCGGTTTCACATGATCTGTATCAGGACCTGGGTTGCAAGAAGGAAGAGATCGAGCAAAAACGCTCCGAGGATCCGAAGCTGGATTCGTTGGTGACTAAGTACTTTGATGTGGACAAGGAAGTGGTCGAGGCCGAGAACGCCAATACACTCAGTGATGACGACCTGAAAAAGCTCAAGGAGAAACGCGTGATCGCCAAAGAAGGCATCGTCGCACGACTGGCCGGGCAGCCGCTGACGGGCCAGTGAGCTACCGACCGGCGGTCACAGACTGACCGGAACGACTATCGGCAACGGCACCTCGAATATTCAGAGTCTCTTGTCCCCGACTCTTGGCGAGGTGCCTTATGAACGACCCCAGATTCCCCAGTGAGGAGCAGGGCGGATTCGACCCGATTCCAACCCGTCCCGAACCGAACAGCCCGGCGCATACTACTGCGCATCCCGAAAAGCCTGTAGAAGAATTGCCTGAGGATGAAGATCCCGAGAAGTTCGACAGGTCCAGCAACTGACATGCCGCTATCGCCAGCAGGCTGGCTCCCACAGGTTTTGTGCCGAATACAGGATGTGTGATCAACTCAATCCCCTGTGGGAGCTAGCCTGCTAGCGATAGCGGCCGCCCATTCAACACAGCCTCAAAGGGCTCACTTCAAGGCCGCCTCCAACGGCAAACGCGCCATATTCCGCGCCTTCAACGAGCCGAAATACAACCACTCTCCATACTCGCGCACCGTGGTAATCGGCGAATAATTGCCGCTGCTCGCGTCCTGCAGATTGGCGATCACCTTGCCCTGCAGATCCAGCCCCAGCACAAAGCCGCGTTTCTCCACCGGTTTCGGCAGCACGGTCAGCGCCCGAACGATCATCTTGCGCACGAACGGGTGCTCGGCGGTGCCATCGAGCAAGGCATTGCGCGGCGCATACAAGGCCACCCAGAAGCGATTGCTGCCGTTGAACGCGAGGTTGTCCGGCAGACCCGGCAAGTTGTCGATGAATACATCATGGGTGCCGGCTTGCGGTCCGCTCAACCAGTAACGGCTGATGCGGTAGGCGCCGGTTTCGTTGACCAGCACATAGGCGTCATCCGGGCCGAGGGTCACACCGTTGGCGAACTGCAGTTTGTCCAGCAACACACTGGTCTTGCCGGTCTGAAAGTCGTAGCGCAGCAAACGCCCGTCGGCGCCGTGCTCGATGATCGCCTCGCCGTCATGGCCATAGCCCCAGCGGCTGGACGCGTCGCTGAAGTAGGCGTAATGCCCGGATTTGTCGATCGCCACGTCATCGGTGAAGCCGAAAGCCAGACCGTTGGCCTCGGTGCTCAATGGAATCAACCGACCTTGCGCGTCGAGGGACAGCAAGCCCTTGACCGCATCGGCGATCACCAGCAAACCGTTGGGATGCCGCGCCAGGCCCAGCGGACGTCCACCGGTGTCAGCCAGCACTTTGCGCGCCTGGCCGTCGAGGCTGGTGCGGATCAGTCGGCCGTCGTGCAGGCCGGTGATCAGGTAATCGTCTTCCAGCAGTAATGCTTCCGGCCCTTCGATATCGCTCGGCCCGACCTTTACCGCGCCTTTGAGTTTCTGATTGTCGGCGTAGATGCCTTCTTTCAGCGACGGTGCTGGCGGTGGCGTCCAGGCCAGCGGTTCGACGCGGGTCGGCATCAACAAAAGAAAACCGACTACGATGACGATCAGCAATGACAATCCATGCGTTAGCTTCACGCGTGCGTCCTCGCTGAGGCCAGGTACTGCGTGGCCATGTCGCGCAACGCCAGCAATGACGCGGCGGATTCGCGCTCGATACGCCGCTTGAGCAGCAAGCGATTGGCGATGCGCAGGGCGAAGCCGTCGAAGCGATAATCCAGCGTGCGCACGAATCGCGTCGCGCCAGCTTCGGCGCTGCATTCGTAAGTCAGATTCAACGACAGTCCCTGGTCACCCTGCGCCCGCGCACACCAGCGGCGGCCGGGCAGGTATTCGGTAACCTCCCAGCGCAAATGGCCGCTGCGCCCGCCGGCGTTTACGTCTTCCTCGAAACGTGAACCGGCATGCAGCGGCCCTTGGGCGCCGTCGATTTTCAGCGACGAAGGATGCCACTCCGGCCAGCGACTGACGCTGGCGGCATAGGCGAGGACGGCAACAGGGTCGCCAGCAATATCGATCTGGTGCTGCATGCGCGTCATGGGCAGTCTCGAATGGCTCGGAAGGGGGGCTTCAGGCTCGCGATAAAGCGTGCCGAAGAGGTAATCCATCAGCGGCACAACGATGTTGAAATTGCTTGCTTGCATGTGCTCGCGGCGGTGATGCAATTCATGCAGACGGCGCATCTGACGAATCCACGGCAGGCGCGCCAGCGGATGATCTGGCGGTAGATGTTCGCAGGCGTGAAACACCTCATAAGTCAGATAGCCCAGCACCATGCAACCGCCGAACAGGCCGGCGACGTTGCTGTTTACCTGCGCCAGCAACCACCACAGCGGGAGGGTGATCAGCAGCGTATGGATCACGACCAGCCACGCCGGAAACAGAATCACCCGCCAGTCGCGAGCGCTGTCGTAGCTCATGTGGCCCGGGGTGAAAAAGCTGTGGTGATCGCCTGCATGGCGGGCATAGAACATTTTTGCCCAGGCCTTTTTGTGGTGGCCGAGATGACGATGGGCCATGTACACGCCAAAATTGAACAGCAGCAGGGTCAGCGGCACCGTCAGCCATTGCAGCGGACTGACCTGCTCCACGCCGCTCCAGAACCCGGCGATCGCCAGCATACCGAACGCCAATACAAACCCACCGTGCAGCCACGGGTTGTAGCGCGGATGAACGGCCGCGCGGTAGCGCTCGCGGAACATCTCGGTGGTCTGCCTCACTGCCTCACCTGCGGGTATCGTTGTGATACCCGGCAGAGTAGCCGATCCGGCCATGCGTGCAGGCTCGACCTTGATGGCAGTTGCGCCATCATCCGGTGTAAAGCGTTCGCGTCAGCTCAACGGATTCCAGCGCTGCGACCAGTCGTCATCGGTGCGGATCACTTCGCGCAGCAGGTCGAAGGCTTGCTGCAGGGTTGCCGAATCCCGGTCGCGTGAATAGACGAGATAGGTCGGATAGCCGAATTCCGGGGCTTTGGTCACCGCCTCCAACGCACCGGTTTCCAGATAGGTGCGCACCACGCGAGTGCGGAAATAGCCGCTGCCACCGTGTTCGAGGATGTATTGCAGGGCCAGCGGGCCAAGATTGAAACTCAGCGGCGCCTTGGCCTTTTCCGGCAGCGCGGCGTCGTGCTGGCGGCGGAAGTCCGGGCCCCAGTCGATGTACACGTAGGGATCCGGGCGATCGGGAGCGCGTACCAAGATCAGTTTTTCTTCCAGCACTTGCTCGACCTGCAAGCCCGGCCAGTATTCAGGTTGGTAGACCAGGGCTGCGTCGAGTACGCCGAGCTCGAGCTGGCGCAGCAGGTTCTCGCCGTCGCGGATTTCCATGCGCAGGGCGTGGCCGGGGATCTTCTCGCGCAGTTCCGCCGCCCAACTGAGCATCAATGGGTTGCACAGGCTGACTTCGCCGCCGATGTGCAGCACGTTGTGATAACCCTCGGGAAGAGGCAGGTCGCGGCGTGCAGCTTCCCAGGTTTGCACCAGTTGATTGGCATAGATCACGAAGGCCTCGCCGTTGGGCGTCAGCTTCGCCCCGGCGCGGTTGCGTACGAACAGCGTACTGCCGAGCTGGCTCTCCAGCTTCTGCACCCGTGCGGTGATTGCCGTCTGCGTGACAAACAGCTTCTGCGCCGCCGCGGCGAGGCTGCCGTGGCGGACAATTTCCAGAAAGGTGCGAGCAAGATCGATGTCCATGGGCGGGCCGGTGTTTTCAGATGGCGCATTGTAAGTGTCCACTTGATACCGCGTCATCGTTCATCGCGAGCAGGCTCGCTCCCACAGGTTTCTCTGGCAATCATGAATTCCGGTATCACAACCGAACCCTGTGGGAGCGAGCCTGCTCGCGAAGAGGCCCGTGCGGTCAATCAAATGTCATCCCGCCAACTCAACCGAACGCATCCGCGCCCAATCCTCGACCAACCGCGCCGGCGTGCCGCAAGCCTTGCGTTTGTAGACGAAGTTGCGGCACTTCTCGGCGAACTGGTTGTGGTTGTGCGGCGCAACGCTCTGTCTGCTCGGGCCGACTCGTTGTGCTGCCTGGCGTTTCGTTCAGGTCCTACGGAAACGGGCCTGTTTCCAGCTGATGAGGGGATATTTCTGACGACTTTTTCAGGTTGGTTGTCGGACGCCTGGCCTATAGCATCAGTCCCGACATTGAAGTCACCGAGCGCTCGATCGCTCTGAACCCAGACAAAGGACGGCAATATGCGAATCCCGCTGCTTGAAAGCCACACGCCTGCTTACTCCCCTCGCCATTACTGGCGCGACGATCGCGCCAGATGCCCCTCGGAGGACGTCGCCATGCCAACCGCCAAAGCGCCTCGGCTTACGGGTTTGAAAAAACTCGAGGGCAAGCCCGTCGAGTTGTTGCTGCGCGGGCAGGACACCGGCGACGACCCGATGCTGATTCTGCGCTGCACAACCGAAGGGTTTGAACTGCACGATGTCGTCAATATGCTCGCCACCAGCGAGCTCTATCAGCGTGGCGATCTGGTCAAACGCATCACTGGAAGGTCGGTCAGAACCGTGCGGCGCCTGCTCAAAGAGGGAACGTCGGTGCGCCTGGACACGCCACAGAGCATCATCGCGTACCAATACGCCGCTGCGCTGGAATTGGCCACCGAAGTGTTCGCACGCCAGGCCAAGGCCGAGTCGTGGTTGCAACAATCCGCGACCTATTTCTACGGCCATGTGCCGCTCGATCTGGTCGGGCACGCGTTGGGTTTCAGGATGGTGGAGGAGTATCTGAACCAGATCAAATACGGGGTTTATCAATGAATCCCTTGCCCTGGGATGAACGCTGGTACGCCTGGCGACTGGATCGCGAGATGTACAGCGATACGTGGGATCGCGGCCTGGGTTCGAATCGCCGTGGCGGCCGCTGGAATACACCCGGGCGACGCGTGGTGTATGCGTCAGTCGACCCATCCACGGCCATCCTCGAAGTGGCCGCCCATGGCGGGTTCGATGCACTGGACGAGGAGCCTCACGTGTTGACCTGTTTTGAGGTCATCCACGAAGCCAGCGTCAGAATCGTGCAACCGGAAGAAGTGCCCAATCCGCATTGGTTGCACCCGATGAAAACCTCGCCCAATCAGCGCAAGTTTGCCGACGCATTGTTGGCAGAACATCCGTTCGTCCTGGTGCCCTCGGTGGCAACCCGGCATTCTTGGAATTTGCTGGTGAGCTGCGACCTGGCGGAGGGGCAATTCAGGATGATTTCGCAGGAGCGGTTTGGTCTGGATACGCGGTTATTGAAGGATTTGGCTGTTAGCTGACCAGACGCTCAACTGTCAGACACAAGCCTGGCGCTGAAAACGACAAATCCCGCCACAAGGGACGGGATTTGCAGATAACCAAGCGGCTTCTTACGAAGGGAACAGCTCGGACAGTTTCATCGACAGCATCATGTCGCCTTCAACGCGCAGCTTGCCGCCCATGAAAGCTTGCATGCCGTCGGTTTCGCCGCTGACGATGCCTTTCAGCGTTTCGCTATCCAGTACCAGCGTGCAGTTGGCATCCGGGTTTTCGCCCTCCTGGATGTCGCAAGTACCGTCCTTGACGATCAGTGCGTACTGCTTGTCTTCGTCGGTGATGTTGAAACCGAAGACCAGGTCCAGACCGGCAGCGGCGGCTGGGTTGAACTTGGCTTGCATTGCTTTTACGGCATCAGCTACGGAGGTCATGGTTCGATCCTTTGTTAGGTAATGGTGCTGGTGTTACAGCAAGGGTCACAGTTGTCCGGTACTCAGCGAAACGTGATGAGTTCCGGAGCCTTCAGCAGTTGCAGGTGCGCATGACTGTTGAAGGAAGCCAGGGCCACCTCGCGACCGCGGAATTTCAGCTGGTTGAGCGAGGTGTTGACGATTTGCCAGTTCAATTCAAAGGCCTGTTTCGCAGGCATTTGCGTAATGAGATGGAGCAGGGCAGTGATGGTGCCGCCGGAAGTGAACACGGCGATGGACTGGTGCTTTTGAGCCAGATCGAGAATCCGGTGCAGCCCGGCGCGGACGCGTTCGACGAAGCCCTGCCAGCTTTCCAGGCCAGGGGTGTCGAAGGTGCCGGCCAGCCAGCGCTCGATGATCAGGGCGAAAATGCGCTGGAATTCGCCACGGCTTTGCGCGGCGTTGCGCAGGATGTCTAGCGCTTCCGGTTCGTCCGGCAGCATCGCCGGGAGCAGGGCGCGGATCACCGCGTCGGCATCGAATTCGTTGAACGCGGAGTCGGTTTCGAGGATCGGCACCGGCAGGCCTTTGGCGCTGAATTGCTCCAGGGCGCTGGTGGCCGTGTGTTGCTGGCGGCGCAGGTCACCGGCGAGGCAGCGATCGAAGCAAATGCCCAGTTCAGCGAGGTGCTGGCCGAGGATTTCTGCCTGGCGCACGCCGGTTGGCGACAACACGTCATAGTCGTCTGCACCGAAGGAGGCCTGGCCATGTCGAATCAAGTAGATGCTGCCCACGTCCGCGTCTTCCCGGTACGTTGAAGGTTCGGCGAGGTTATGAGGATGGCGGGTAGCTGTCAATGAAAAAACATACGCTTGTTTGAAATGCCCGTTACAGGGGTGTTGCCGGAGGTTTCACGGCTGGTCGACAGGGCGGCGCATGGGTATGCTGGGGCCATCCCGCGTGTGCCGTACAACCACGCATTGTTCTAAGGAGTCTCTGTGGAGTTTTTCACCGAATACGCCAGTTTCCTGGCCAAGACTGTCACGCTGGTGATCGCCATTCTGGTGGTGCTGGCCAGTTTTGCTGCATTGCGCAGCAAGGGCCGGCGCAAGTCGGCGGGGCAATTGCAGGTCAGCAAGCTCAACGATTTCTACAAAGGCCTGCGTGAGCGCCTGGAGCAGACGCTGCTCGACAAGGATCAGCTCAAGGCGCTGCGCAAGAGCGAGGCGAAATCCGAGAAAGGCGAGAAGAAACAAAAGAACAAGCCGGAGAAAAAATCGCGGGTGTTCGTGCTCGATTTCGATGGCGATATCAAAGCCTCGGCTACCGAAAGCCTGCGCCACGAGATCACCGCGTTGCTGACCCTCGCCACGCCCAAGGATGAAGTTGTGCTGCGCCTGGAAAGCGGCGGCGGCATGGTGCACAGCTACGGTCTGGCTTCGTCGCAACTGGCGCGTATCCGTGAGGCGGGCGTGCCGTTGACCGTGTGCATCGACAAGGTTGCGGCCAGCGGCGGCTACATGATGGCCTGCATTGGCGAGAAGATCATCAGCGCGCCGTTCGCGATTCTCGGCTCGATCGGGGTGGTTGCGCAGTTGCCCAACGTCAATCGCCTGCTGAAAAAGCACGATATCGACTTCGAAGTGCTGACCGCCGGTGAGTACAAGCGCACCCTGACCGTGTTTGGCGAAAACACCGAAAAGGGCCGGGAGAAGTTTCAGGAGGACCTGGACATCACCCACCAACTGTTCAAGAACTTCGTCGCGCGCTATCGCCCCCAACTGGCGATCGATGACGTGGCGACCGGTGAAGTCTGGCTCGGCATCGCGGCACTGGACAAGCAACTGGTCGACGAACTGAAGACCAGCGACGAGTACCTGGCAGACCGGGCAAAAAAAGCCGAGGTTTACCACCTGCATTATGCCGAGCGTAAAAGCCTGCAGGAGCGTATCGGCATGGCTGCGAGCGGTTCAGTCGATCGCGTGCTGTTGAGCTGGTGGAGCCGCCTGACACAGCAACGTTTCTGGTAATTCAACAGGCAAAAAAAACGCCGGTCACATGACCGGCGTTTTTATGTCCGCAGCAAAAGCCCTGAGGCTTAACGGCGACGGAACAGCGGCAGCGGTTCGTCAGTCGCCGCCTGGTAGGTCACCGAGAAGTCCTTGAGACCTTCCAGCGCCTCGTACGGATCTTTGTCGGCGCGAATGGCAAACGCGTCGAAACCGCAGCGATGCATGTAGAACAGTTGATCGCGCAGCACGTCGCCAATCGCACGCAGTTCACCTTTGAAACCATAGCGGTCACGCAACAGGCGCGCATTGGAATAGCTGCGGCCGTCAGTGAAAGCCGGGAAATTCAGAGCGATCACCTGAAATTCATTGACCACTTCACCGATCTCTTCGGCTTCTTCGTCAGCGTCCAGCCAGACACCCAGACCGCCATCGCGAGCCTTGAGCATGCGGCTGTGCTCGCGCCACAGTTGCAGCGGAACGATCAGGTCGTCGCAGTTGCTGATTTCGTCGATGTTGAAATCCTTCGGCAGCAGGTGCCAGGTTTCGTCGACGACTTCGTTGTTCTTAATGATTCGCTGCATAGACGCGTTCCTTGAAGAGGTCGATGCCAATACGCTGATAGGTGTCGATGAAGCGCTCGTCTTCGGTGCGCTGTTCAACGTACACGTCGATCAGTTTCGAAATCACGTCAGGCATGGCGTCCTGAGCGAAGGACGGGCCGAGGATCTTGCCCAGGCTCGCGTCACGGCTGGCGCTGCCACCGAGGGAAACCTGATAGAACTCTTCGCCTTTCTTGTCCACACCGAGGATGCCGATGTGGCCGACGTGGTGGTGACCACAGGCGTTCATGCAACCGGAGATGTTCAGGTCCAGCTCGCCGATATCGAACAGGTAGTCGAGATCGTCGAAACGACGCTGGATCGATTCGGCGATCGGGATCGACTTGGCGTTGGCCAGCGAGCAGAAATCACCGCCAGGGCAGCAGATGATATCGGTCAGCAAACCGATGTTCGGCGTGGCGAAACCTTGCTCGCGCAATTCCCCCCACAGGGTGAACAACTGGCTCTGCTCGACGTCGGCAAGAATGATGTTCTGCTCGTGTGAGGTGCGCAGTTGACCGAAGCTGTAGCGCTCGGCCAGGTCGGCGACGGCATCGAGCTGTTTGTCGGTGATATCGCCTGGCGCCACGCCGGTCGGCTTCAGCGACAGGGTCACGGCGACATAGCCCGGTTTCTTGTGCGTCAGGGTGTTGCGGCTGCGCCAGCGGGCGAAACCTGGATGCTCTTTGTCCAGATCGGCCAGTTGTGCGGTCTGGTTGTCGAGCGCCTTGTAGTCCGGATCGACGAAGTGCTTGGCGACACGCTGCAGTTCAGCGTCGGTCAACGTGGTCTGACCACCACGCAGGTGCTCCATTTCCGCATCGACTTTCTGCGCGAACACTTCAGGCGTGAGCGCCTTGACGAGGATCTTGATCCGCGCCTTGTACTTGTTGTCACGACGGCCGTAGCGGTTGTAGACCCGCAGGATGGCGTCGAGATAGCTCAACAGGTCCTGCCACGGCAGGAACTCGTTGATGAAGGCGCCAACCACCGGCGTACGACCGAGGCCACCGCCGACCAGCACGCGGAAGCCCAGTTCGCCAGAGGCGTTGTACACCGGCTCAAGGCCGATATCGTGGACTTCGATGGCGGCACGGTCACTGGTAGAACCGTTGACGGCGATCTTGAATTTGCGCGGCAGGTAAGCGAATTCAGGGTGGAACGTGGTCCACTGCCGAACGATTTCGCACCAGGGACGCGGGTCGATCACTTCGTCCGCGGCGACGCCGGCGAACTGGTCGGTGGTGACGTTGCGCAGGCAGTTGCCGCTGGTCTGGATGGCGTGCATCTGCACGGTGGCCAGTTCAGCCAGAATGTCCGGGATGTCTTCCACTGCCGGCCAGTTGAATTGCACGTTCTGCCGCGTACTGATGTGGGCGTAGCCCTTGTCGTAGTCGCGGGCAATCCTGGCCATCATGCGCACCTGACGCGAGGTCAGTTGGCCGTACGGCACGGCCACGCGCAACATCGGCGCGAAACGCTGGATGTACAGGCCATTTTGCAGGCGCAGGGGGCGGAATTCTTCTTCGCTCAGCTCACCTGCCAGATAGCGTCGGGTCTGATCACGGAACTGCTTGACGCGGTCCTCGATGATCCGCTGATCGTACTCGTCGTATACGTACATATAAGTCCTGTTCTCAGGCTTTGGGCTACTCGGAAAACGCTGCGTTTTCGCTTGCTGGAGTCCGATTGTGCCTCTGCAATTCTGCGCGCACGGCCGCGCACTCCCTGACGGAGCCGGGGCAATATACCCGTTTGCGGTTATGCGCAAAAGTGATGTTTGAGTATATGTAAAGAACCAAATCGCCTAACGAGAATCGCTGTCAACTATTCCACATTTGTCGTGCGGACAATCTTCGTCTTAACTGTGGTCGAGTCTTTCTGCAATCACCGACAAAACCGACAAGAGGCGATGCAATGAGCAACCCGACCAAGGCAAGAAAGAGCGACAGCAGTGTCGATGCGTGGGCCATCCTGTTCCTGATCATTCTCGTTGTAGGGACAGCGGTATTCTGGGTCAGCCACCAGTAAATGAAACTCCGGGCCTGATCGCATGCCCCTGGCCGGTGGTTCGCCGGTGACAAGGCGTGATCGTTCTGCCATGGCCCGGATTTTTCATGCAGGCCTCAAACCCCGGCCAGATGCAGCACCAGTTTGACGATGCCAAACAGTGTCAAACCGAACAGGGCTGTGAACAACACCCCCAGAATGACGAAATGGCTGGGTTTGCCGTGGGTGAAATCCCTTTCGCGGTTTTTGCCGCTCTGCACGCCGAACGCGGCGGCCATGACGCTGTGCAGCATCTGCCACAGAGTCGGTGGTTTGTTGTCGCCTGGATCGTCCATATATCCCTCTCCACAAAGTCGTTCCTGATCAGCATAGTCAAATAACCGCCTGTCAGCGGTTCCAGACACGACGTAACAACACTCTCTCGATCCGTGTCGTGGGCCTGGTGAAGCATCCGGTTACTCATCGTCGGCTGTGCAATATCCGGGTACCGCAGATGCGCGCGCCTGACATGGTCTGCTGATTGTTTCCCCGTAAGGAGCAATCATGAGCCCGACATCATCCACTGCGCGAGCGAAGCAACCTGCTTCGCTCGCGCCTTCTGCAAAACCGAAAGCGACGCAAAGCCTGCACGGCCAGTTCCTGACGGAATCGATCCCTGCCTGGTTGACCAACGCCTCAGCGCAAAGACGCGAGGCGTTCAAGAGCGTCACAACGGCGCTGCCGTCCTGGTTTTTAAACGCGACGCCGACCCAGCGCCAGACATTGAGCGAGCGCTTCAAGGCCAGCGTCGATGCGCAGAACAGCCTCGATAAAAGCATGGCGACGTTTCAGCAGGTCGAAGCCTTTGCCAGGCCTTTGCTGATCAAGGCCCTTGCGGACGAGTATCGGCTGCAAGTGGACGTTGACCAGACCCTGCTGTGCCTGCGCCGGCCGTTGGAGGTCAGCGTTCTGGCAATAGAGGTGGGCTCCTTCGAAGTGCTCAAACTGTCATTGCTGGAGGCCGCGCTGCATAACTTCGAAGCCTGGGAATGTGACCGGGGTGCTTACCACGCAACCTCCGGCTTCGTCGTGGCAACGACTGAAGCCGGCAATTATGAGGCCGTGAGCCTTGCGATCTCGGTCAGCCAGTTCCTCGGATTGTGTCGCCGTCTGGACATTGGCAAGCAATATCAGACCTGGCTGCAGTCGTTCTTTCATCCCGCGGATCCAGTGGCGGAGGCGGTACTGCGTGAGCGTTTCATTGCCAGCCAGAAAGCGACAATGCGCGCTGCTGCCGAGCAGGCGTTGCTGACGAAGGACATCGAAGCTGCGCACTACGCGATGATCGTTTCGGTGATCGAGGGCGAGCTCAACCCCTCGGTCGGCAACAAGCCTGTGTGGTTTCGCGACTTCAGCCTGATGAAAAAAAGAATGACGGGCTGTGTGGTCTTCGTCATCAGCGACAAGTACCGCTACAGCAACGAATGGCTTGTTTACATTCCGCACGATCCCGAGCACCCGTTCAAATGCTATCGCGGCAATGACGAGAAGGAAGAATTCAAACGGCTGCTCACGGCTCGAGATACTTCATCAGCGTCGGGTGCGGAACCGACTGCCTATCAGCGCTTCCTCAGTCAGTTTTTGCCTTACGACCAACGAGGCGACTATTTCAGCCAATTCACCCGCAAGGCAGCGGATTCACCCAGCGATTTCTGGCGCTCCCCGTGGCGCATCGTCACCTCGTTTGGCCCTGGCGCGCCTATTACTCGAATCAAGCAGTTTCCGTCCCCGCCAGCCGCAAAACTTGAGCCTGAACCTGATCCCTATATCGCCCCCGGCACGCTTCTGCAAAGGCAGCGCGGGCTGTGGGAAAAGAACCAGGATCTGTGGCAGTACCTTTACGACGAGAGCCGGGCCAAGGTATTGGCCGACGCTCGAAGCCATGCCGTGCCCACCGACGATGTCGACGTCAAGGCGCGCGAGGCCAAACTGGCGCACCTGATGCAGATCGGCCTGCTTGGTTTGAATGTGGTGTCGATGTTCGTGCCGGTGCTGGGCGAAGTGATGATGGTGGTTATGGCCGGGCAACTGCTCTATGAAACCCTTGAAGGATCGATTGAATGGGCTGAGGGCGATCGCCGTGCGGCCAAGGATCATCTGATCGATGTGGCGGAGAATCTGGCGCAGATTGCAGTGGTGGCGGGGGTCGGGGCAGGGG
Source organism: Pseudomonas sp. R1-1 (assembly GCF_051132135.1). Classification (NCBI taxonomy): domain Bacteria; kingdom Pseudomonadati; phylum Pseudomonadota; class Gammaproteobacteria; order Pseudomonadales; family Pseudomonadaceae; genus Pseudomonas; species Pseudomonas sp. R1-1. The sequence goes on along the minus strand of NZ_CP071663.1, from coordinate 3,421,939 downwards.
TGCGGAAAATCTCCAGCGCCAAAGCTGTGCCGGTGATTGAACAGCTGCAGCCGGTGCAGTTGCCCAACGGCGAAACCCGCCTGTGGAGAGCCGACCTGCACGCTTACGAGTCTGCGGTCACGCTGCCCGACAGTCCCGGCCCGAATGATGCCGGGCAGCACGTGTTTGAGGGGAAAACCTACATTCGCCAGGGCGGCAAAGTTTACGAGCAGTTCTTCGATGACTCGCTCGGCAAATGGCGGATCAGGCATCCGAGCGACGCCAACGCCTGGCAGCCAGTGCTCGAGAGCAATGGCCGCGGCGCCTGGCGGCATACGCTGGAGCGTCCACAGACCTGGGATCGTCTGACGCTGCTGCGGCGCATCGGCCATGCAACCGAAGCCTTCTCCGATGCGCAGCTGCTCAAGGCTGCGGATATCAGCGGTGTCAGTGAGGCGGCCCTGCGCAAGATGCACATCGATTCGGCGCTGCCGCCACCGGAACTGACCCAGGCCCTGCGCATGATGCGCGCCGATAGCAACGCGGCGCGGGTCGTTGAGCAGTTGCGCGGGACACAACCGATCGACGACCTTTATCTCTACGCGTTGCCGCTGATCACCGAAATGCCGCGCTGGCCGGCGAACCGGGTGCTGGAGGTCTTTGACGGCGAGTCATTGTCCGGCAAGTCGGTCAGGTATGGCTCCGCTCGGCGCTTTCGCGATGTCGGCGTCAAGGCGCCGATTCAGATATCGCGGGCCGATGTCCTCAGCGGTGAACTGTCAACCCATATTCTGGCGGCGCTGGACGAGTCAGAAGTCACCGGCCTGCTGGGAGAGCAAGGTGCACGGGTGGTCGACGCGCGGTCGGCAGAGTTCGGCAAGCAGATCGCCGACTATGCCAACAGCCGTCAGCCGGCGGTTTACGACAGCATCTATCTGGGAACCGACCCCGTCGACCTGCAGGTTGTGCGTTTGCAGAAGGCCTGTCCCGGGCTCAGCGAAGCGGCGGCGCAGGCAGTGCTGGCACACGGGCGCCCCGATGAACTGGAGCGACTCGGCGCAGGCCAGCGAGTGCCGCTGCGCCTGCTGGAAGAGGCACGCTGGTATGCGCGTCAAAGCCGACAAGTGGCGGCGTACGCCGGTCTGCGCAGTGAAAATTTGGCTTCGGCGGACAGCCGGCGCCTGGCGTTGCACACGCTGGAACAATTGTCGGGCTGGCCTGACACCGTGCGTATCGAAGTACGCGAGGGGCATGCGGCTGGCACGCTAATCGACAGCATTGGCAGCGAAACAGCCGGCGAGAAAAAATACCTGATCAAGCAAGGCATGCAGTTTCAGGCGTTCGACGAGCGCGGGGAGGCGCTCAACAGCCTGCCTCGCCACGGCGACAATTTTTACTCATCGATCATGCATGCCCTGCCTGATGCGGCGCGCCGCAGCCTTGGTGTGCCTGAGGTCGGGCAGTCCGCCGGGTTGCGAACAAAAATCATCGATTACGCCGATCAGCATCAAGCAGATGCGTCTGCGCTGCTGGCGCCACCGGTCAAGTGGATCAAGCCGCCCGTGCGGGTGAACGCTACGCTGATCGGTTATCCCGCCAGCGGACGCGGCGCGGGATTGCCAACGCAGCTGGTCGCCCATGTGCGCGATATCTATCCGCAACTGAGCTACGAGCAGGTTCAAGGCTTCATTCTTGAACAATATCGGGCGGGAAAAGACGACAGCGCTATTTTCGAACTGTTGCAATCCCGTCGGCGCGAGTGGGAGCAACTGAACGCGACGCTAGATGAATGGGCGGGGACATCGACGCTCGCCCCCTGGGAACGCTCCGGTACAGATCACAAGTTTCGCGCCGCGCAAGCGCTGAAAACCTGTTGGCGCAATGCCTTGTCCACCGGAGTCGCGGGGGCTGATCAACTTTCGATTCTCACCTACGACCCTCTGCCGGCGCTGACCGCCGACTTTGCTCATGTCCGTGAGCTGGCGATTGGCGGCAATGGCTTGACCGACGCCAATGCAGACGCCTTCCTGGCGCGGTTTGCCAATCTGCAAAAGCTGTCGCTGGGGGAGCGGGGCAGTCTGTTTGGCGCTTACATGGCGCATGAGCAGTCACTGACGACCCTGCCGTTGACGGTGACGCGAATGTCCGCGCTGACGAAGCTCAAGTTCAGAAGCCAAGCCACGGCGCTGGCCGCCGATCTGTCGACACGATTGCGTACGTTGACCGTCGTTGAGGAGCTTCATCTCGATCTTCCCAGCGGCGCGAGCATTCCGCCTGGCCTGGACCTGACGCCCCTCAGGCGCCTGAAAAAATTCAAGATCGAAGCGCCGGGCCTTACGCAGTGGCCGGCATATGTAGAGCAACTGCCTGAACTGGAACGACTGGATCTGACTCAGACCGCCATCGCTTCGCTGCCACAAACGCTCTATATCGGTCATGAAAAACTCTGGGCTGGTTTGTCGCTGGACTGGTCGAAGTTTTCCCATGAAGCGTTCAAACCGGCGTACGACTATGTGAAAAACTACCTCGGGCAGTGGCGGCACTTGGTTGATCTGGACTCGATGGTTCGCCGCTACTGCGCCGGAGAACTGCAATTTCTCACGGGCGAGGCCGGCCGTCCCAACCCGTTGCCCGAGCGTATCATGAGCCTGTGGAACACCCCGGAAACCAGGCTCAAGGCCGTGGAGATTCTGCGCGTGGAACACACCGCGATTTTCCGCCAGTTCTACGAGCCCACGGCGTCCGCAGGTTTGCGCAGTGCAAAGCCGGCCGCGCGCTGGCAAGCGCCGCCCCATGAGCGGGTGATTCGTGCCCTGGAAAAGAACTGGCGCGCGGCCATACGCCGGCGTTATCGCTTGAACGATGAAGTTCGTCCGTTCAATGCGACTAACTGGACATCCGCCACCGATCTCGACGATGCCGGCGTGTTTGAACTGGTCGACACCGCATGGGTACAGGGCGAGGCGCCGGTCAGTGAACTGCCGCAATTGCCAGTCGGTACGTTTGCCCATGTGCAGACCGTGCGGCTGGAGCGGTTGAACGTGCCGATCGATCAGCTTCGCGGGTTTCTCCAGGCATTCAGTGGCGCCACAAGCCTGGAAATCACCGCCTGCGGCTTGACCGAAGTGCCGGTGCGGCCAGCCGACTTCACCCAACTGACTCAGCTGGACCTGTCTCTCAACCTTATCGCCGTAACGCCTGAGGTGCAGGGCCAGTTCAATGCGTTGAACAAACTGGAATACCTCAATGCCCGGCTCAATCGGCTGGACACACTGGATGTTTCTCGCCTGACAGGGCTCAAGACGCTGAACCTCAGCTCCAACGGACTCAATCAATGGCCGCCAGGGGCGCAAAGCCTGCCGCGTTTGCAAGTGCTGGATTTACGACATAACACCATCGGGTCGCTGCCCGAAGACGTGCTTGCCAACGACACTGTGCTGCTCAAGACCCGCTTGCTGAACAACCGCTTCAGTGTCACTGGCGAAGCGGACCTGAAAACGGCGCAGCGCCGGATAGAAATGACCATTGGTTTGCCCGAAGGCGCCTTGCAACGGTTCGACGCGCAAGCCGCGCCGTTGCCTGGTTCAGGCGCGGCGCCGCCGGAAAGCGCGCTGGACCGCGCCGGTCAGCTGTTACCGCTCCCGCCAGTCTCCGCAATCGGCGGCGGCTCTGACATGAGTGCCCGTGTGCTGGAGATATTCCCCTCGCTGACCTTCGAACAAGCGCAAGCCAGCGTTGCACGTCTACGCAACCAAGGGCTGGTTCCTGAGCAAATTGCGGACAGGCTGAACCAGTGGCGGGCGAGTAACGAGACGCTGACGCGTGAGTTGAACGGCTGGATTTTCAACCCGGCGCCAGGTCCTGGTGAAGGGGTGTCGTCATCCACCAGATTGTTCGACGCGACGAGGATCAGCACTTGCTGGCGCGACGGGGTTACCGCGCTTGCCGAGTCCGCCGGACAGACGTTGAGCCTGTCAGCGGGATTCATCGGTGATTTGCCTGCGCTGACAACCCTGTTTTCCCATGTACGCTCACTGGACCTGACCGGGGTGAAATTCACTGTCGAGAGTTTCAATCGCTTTTGCCCGGCGTTTCCTGAGTTGACCACCCTGATGCTTAACGGCAATGCACTGGACCGCGTGCCGGAAGCGGTCTCGGGTCTGAGCCGGCTGGAACGGCTGGAATTGAGCGGTAATCGCCTGGCCGCGGCACAAACGGTCTATCAGTACGTGACCGGGGCACGCCTGCGCTGGCTCGACCTCAGCCACAACCAGCTGGAAGACTTCAACGCCAGAACGTTCAGCCGTCTGGAAACACTCAACCTCGGCCAGAACGGTCTGGATTTCTGGCCTGACGGCGTGCTCGAACTGGCGCATCTGCAAAGGCTGGACCTGTCGGGCAACAACCTCATGTTCTTCCCGGACCGGCTGTTGGGCGGCAACCATGAGCGGCTCGTGGCGGGTACTGACTTGGCGGATAACTCGCTGTCGCTCAACGCATTGGAGCAGCTCAGGGAGTACAGCATCGCGCAGGGTGACAGTGATGTGATGGGCTACTCGTCAGCGTTTCTGCAACGTGAAATTACCGAGCGCCTCCTTGAGGCTGATAGCGATTCCAGTTCCGGGGCGGATTCGGGCTCGGATTCCACGAGCGACGACGGTGATGATCCAAGTGGCGGCGGCGGCAGCAGACGCGTTGATACCCATGCCGTTGTCGAGGCCGCGGAGGACATTGCCAACCCCGCGCAGGATGTGGCGGCGCCGGCGATGGACATCTGGATGACGCATACCCATGCCGATGCGCGTGCTGCGCGGCGAACGCTATGGCTGCAACTGGCGCAACAGACCAATCATGAGTCGTTCTTTCATTTGCTTTCGACCCTGCCCGATACCCTCGAATTCAGGTTGTCCGGCGTCGACCTGACTCATCGGGTCTGGGAAGTCATCCAGGCCGCTACGGAGAACGCCGAGCTGCGCGAGCTGTTGTTTCTCAACGCCGAGACCCATGGCACCTGCGGTGATGGCCGGATCCTGTCGTTCAGCGAACTGGAAACCCGGGTCTATGAATACAACGCTCTGCGCGACATCCCTCGGCATCGTCCCGATCAACGCGGCAGAGCCTTGCTGGATCTGACCCGCCGCCTGTTTCGCCTGGAAAGGGTCGACCGTCTGGCCGAAGCCGCGGCCAAAAACAAGGACCGCGCCGAAGTCCGCTTGCAATACCGCATCGGCCTGACTAGCGGCTGGCCGGACGGCCTCGAATTGCCGGCGCAACCCGAGCACATGCTGTACGCCACACCGATTCGCGGGCAGCGCTTGCTCGACGCGCGTGCGGCGGTCCTCGCCGATGAAGCGTCTGACAGGTTTCTCGAGGATCTGATCGCCCGCGATTACTGGATTCGCTACTTGCGCGAGACTCACGCCGAAGTGTTCGAGACACTTGAACGCAACGCTGGCCAGCGTCAGGAAGAGGTCGAGGATGCCTATATCGACAGAGAGGACAACGAGGTCGGTCGCAACCGCTATCTGGAGGCGATGGCAACGTTGGAAATCGAACTGGCGGAAGCGCGCACCGATAAATTGAAGGAACTAACCCGCGCGCAACTGCAGAACCCGGCGTCGAGCGGCGAGGGCGCGGCGACACCCGCTCCAGCGTCACCGCAGGCCGGCCCGTCATCGCGCCCGTGAGCGGATAAAGGACAAGGCCCGGGAGCAAGCAGCTCTCGGGCCTTGCGCGCCTTGTTTGTCGTAATTCAGCTTCGTAACTTAGTTGTCGTAACCCAGGTTCGGCGCCAGCCAGCGCTCGGTCACGCTCAGGTCCTGGCCCTTGCGCGCGGTGTAGCTTTGCACCTGATCCTTGTCGATCTTGCCCACGGCAAAATACTGCGCTTGCGGATGGGCGAAGTACCAGCCGCTGACCGCTGCTGCCGGGAACATCGCGTAGTGTTCGGTGAGGAACACGCCGCTGCGTCCGGCACGCATTTCGGCCGCTTCAGGATCGAGCAGGGCGAACAGCGCCGCTTTCTCGGTGTGGTCCGGGCAGGCCGGATAGCCGGGAGCAGGGCGGATGCCGCTGTATTGCTCTTTGATCAGCGCTTCGTTGTCGAGCGTTTCATCCTTGGCGTAACCCCAGTGCTTTTTACGCACCTGCTGGTGCAGCCACTCGGCGCAGGCCTCGGCCAGACGGTCGGCCAAGGCCTTGACCATGATCGAGTTGTAATCGTCGCCAGCGTCCTGATAAGCCTTGGCGACTTCTTCGGCGCCGATACCGGCGGTGGTGATGAAACCACCGACGTAGTCGGTCACTTCGCTGTCCTTCGGTGCGACGAAGTCGGCGAGGGAGAAGTTCGGTTTGCCGTCGGTCTTGATGATCTGTTGGCGCAGGTGATGCAGTTTCGCCAGTGGCTGGCCGTCATCGCCGTACAGCTCGATATCGTCGTCATGCACCTGATTCGCCGGCCAGAAACCGAACACGGCGCGGGCGCTGATCAGCTTCTCGTCGATCAGCTTGGCCAGCATCTCCTGCGCGTCCTTGTACAGCGCAGTGGCGGCTTCACCGACCACTTCGTCTTCGAGAATGCGCGGGAACTTGCCGGCCAGATCCCAGGAAATGAAGAACGGCGTCCAGTCGATGTATTCGGCCAGCACCTTCAAATCGATATTGTCGAGCACTTTGCTGCCGGTGAAAGTCGGCTTCACTGGTTGGTAGCTAGCCCAGTCGAATTGCGGTTTCTTGGCGATGGCGGCGGCGTAGCTCAGGCGCTCGGTGCGCGCGCTGCGGTTCGAGGTGCGCTCGCGCACGTCGATGTATTCCAGGCGGGTCTTCTCGACGAAACCAGCCTTCAGTTCCTTGGACAGCAACTGCGTTGCCACGCCCACCGCGCGGGAGGCGTCGGTCACGTAAACCACCGCATCGTTGCTGTACTTCGGCTCGATCTTCACCGCCGTGTGCGCTTTGGAGGTGGTCGCGCCACCGATCATCAGCGGCAGGTGGAAATCCTGACGCTGCATCTCGCGGGCCACATGAACCATTTCATCCAGCGACGGCGTGATCAGGCCGGAGAGGCCAATGATGTCGCACTTCTCTTCCTTGGCAACCTGGAGGATTTTCTCCGCCGGGACCATTACGCCGAGGTCGACGATGTCGTAGCCGTTGCAGCCGAGCACCACACCGACGATGTTCTTGCCGATGTCATGCACGTCGCCCTTGACCGTGGCCATGAGGATCTTGCCCTTGGCTTCCGGCTTGTCGCCTTTTTCCAGCTCGATGAACGGAATCAGGTGCGCCACGGCCTGCTTCATCACCCGCGCGGATTTCACCACTTGCGGCAGGAACATTTTGCCGGCGCCGAACAGGTCGCCGACGATGTTCATGCCGGACATCAACGGGCCTTCGATCACTTCGATCGGCCGCGCAAACGACTGGCGCGATTCTTCGGTGTCTTCGACGATGTGCGTGGTGATGCCCTTGACCAGCGCATGTTCCAGACGCTTGTTGACGTCCCAGTTGCGCCACTCTTCGGTCTCGGCTTCCTTGACACTGCCATCGCCCTTGTATTTGTCGGCGATCGCGAGGAGGGCGTCAGTGCCTTCCGGCGTACGGTTGAGGATCACGTCTTCAACGGCGTCGCGCAGCTCTTGCGGGATCTGATCGTAGATCTCCAGCTGGCCGGCGTTGACGATGCCCATGGTCAGGCCCGCGCGGATCGCATACAGCAGGAACACCGAGTGGATCGCCTCGCGCACCGGGTTGTTGCCACGGAACGAGAACGACACGTTGGACACGCCGCCCGAGCTCAGGGCGTACGGCAGTTCATCGCGGATGTACGCGCAGGCATTGATGAAGTCGACTGCGTAGTTGTTGTGTTCTTCAATGCCGGTGGCCACGGCGAAGATGTTCGGGTCGAAGATGATGTCTTCCGGCGGGAAGCCGACTTCGTTGACCAGAATGTCGTAGGAGCGTTTGCAGATTTCCTTCTTGCGCGCTTCGGTGTCGGCCTGGCCGGCTTCGTCGAAGGCCATCACCACCACCGCAGCGCCGTAGCGCTTGCACAGTTTGGCGTGATGGATGAACTGCTCGACGCCTTCTTTCATGCTGATCGAGTTGACGATGCCCTTGCCCTGAATGCACTTGAGGCCGGCTTCGATCACTTCCCATTTCGACGAGTCGATCATGATCGGCACGCGCGAGATGTCCGGCTCGCCGGCGATCAGATTGAGGAAGGTCACCATGGCCTTCTTCGAATCGAGCATGCCCTCGTCCATGTTGATGTCGATGATCTGCGCGCCGGCCTCGACCTGTTGCAGGGCAACTTCAAGGGCTTCGGTGTAGTTGTCTTCGCGAATCAGGCGGGCGAATTTCGCCGAACCGGTGATGTTGGTGCGCTCGCCGACGTTGACGAACAGCGAGCTGCGATCGATGGTGAACGGTTCCAGACCCGAGAGGCGGCACGCTTTTGGAATGTCCGGAATCTGCCGCGGCGCGTAACCGGCAACGGCTTTGGCGATGGCCTCGATGTGCCCCGGCGTGGTGCCGCAGCAACCGCCGACGATGTTGAGGAAACCGCTCTGGGCGAATTCTTCGATGACCTTGGCGGTTTGCGACGGCAGTTCGTCGTATTCGCCGAATTCGTTCGGCAGGCCGGCGTTCGGGTGCGCGGAAACGTGGGTGCTGGCCTTGTTCGACAGTTCTTCCAGATACGGACGCAGCTCACTGGCGCCGAGCGCGCAGTTGAGGCCTACGGAAATCGGCTTGGCGTGGGCCACCGAGTTCCAGAACGCTTCGGTGGTCTGCCCCGACAAGGTACGGCCGGACGCATCGGTGATGGTCCCGGAAATCATGATCGGCAGTTCGATATGCAGTTCTTCGAACACGCCCTGCACGGCGAAAATCGCCGCTTTGGCATTGAGGGTGTCGAAAATCGTCTCGATCAGGATCAGGTCGGCGCCGCCTTCGATCAGGCCTTTGGTGGCTTCGGTGTAGTTTTCTACCAGTTCATCGAAGGTGACGTTGCGGTAGCCGGGGTTGTTGACGTCGGGCGACAGCGAGCAGGTGCGGCTGGTCGGGCCGAGCACGCCGGCAACGAAGCGTGGCTTGGCCGGGTTTTCGGCAGTCTTGGCGTCGGCCACCTTGCGGGCCAGGCGTGCGCCTTCTACGTTTAACTCGTAGGCCAGCTCTTCCATGCCGTAGTCGGCCATGGAAATACGTGTGGCGTTGAAGGTGTTGGTTTCGAGAATGTCGGCGCCGGCGTCGAGATAAGCCTTTTCGATGCCGCCAATCACGTCCGGACGGGTGATCACCAGCAAGTCGTTATTGCCCTTGACGTCACTCGGCCAGTCGGCAAAACGCTTGCCGCGATAATCCTGCTCTTCGAGCTTGTAGCTCTGGATCATCGTGCCCATCCCGCCGTCGAGAATCAGGATGCGCTCTTTGAGGGCTTGCTTGAGAGCTTGAAGGCGGATGCTGCGATCGGACATGTGGACTACTCGAAAAGACCATTACGAAGGAGGGGGATCATAACAAACCTGTGCGCTTTTGGAGCATGCTGGGCTTTTTCATGAATATCGCTCATGTTGGCACGGACGTCATAACGGTAGAATCGCAGCCTTTTTTACAATCGGGATCAGCAGCATGTCGTACCGCGTCTTCAGTTTCATGTTGCTGTTCCTGAGCGGCGTTGCAGCAGCGCAGACGCCTGCGACCTCGTCCCCGATCAGTTACACGCGCGATATCCAGCCGGTCTTCACCGAGAAATGCGTGGCCTGCCACGCCTGCTATGACTCGGCCTGCCAGTTGAACCTGGGCAGCGGCGAAGGCGCCGCGCGCGGGGCAAGCAAGATGCCGGTCTACGACGGCGAACGCACCCAGGCGGCACCGACCACCCGATTGTTCTACGACGCGTTCGGCAAACGTGCCTGGCAGCGGAAGGATTTCTATTCGGTGCTCGATGCCCAGGGCAGCCAGGCTGCACTGATGGCGCGCATGCTCGAACTTGGTCACAAGACCCCGCTGACGCCGAACGCGAAACTGCCGGAAGACATCGTGCTGGGCCTCAACCGCAGCAATCTGTGCGCGATGCCTGGCGAATTCGACGCTTATGCCGGCGCGCATCCCAAAGAAGGCATGCCGCTGGCGGTCACCGGGCTGACCGACCAGCAATATCAGACCTTGCAGCGCTGGCTGGCGTCCGGCGCGCCGATCGATGAGCAGGGGCTGGCGCCGAGCGCCAAAGAGGCATTGCAGATCGTCCAGTGGGAAAACCTGCTCAACGCCCCCGGCGCGCGGCAGAGCCTGGTCGGGCGCTGGCTGTTCGAGCACTGGTATCTGGCGCACATCTATTTCAAGGACGGTGAGCCGGGGCATTTCTTCCAGTGGGTGCGTTCGCGCACGCCGACCGGTCAACCGATCGACCTGATCGCCACGCGCCGGCCCAATGACGACCCGGGTACGCAGGTGTATTACCGCTTGTGGCCGGTGCAGGGGGTGGTCGTGCATAAGACCCACATCACCTACCCGCTGAGTGCGGCGAAGATGGCGCGGGTCAAAAGCCTGTTCTACAGCGGCAACTGGCAGGTCGATGCGTTGCCCGGTTATGGCCCGCAGAGTCGCGCCAATCCGTTTGCCACGTTCGAAGCGATTCCGGCGCAGGCGCGGTATCAGTTCATGCTCGACAACGCCGAATATTTTGTCCGGACCTTTATTCGCGGCCCGGTGTGCCGCGGGCAAATCGCGACCGACGTGATTCGTGACAACTTCTGGGCGCTGTTCCAGGCGCCGGAGCATGACCTTTACATCACCGACCCGCGCTATCGCGGTCAAGCCACGCCGTTGCTGGCCATGCCGGGGCAGAACGATGACGTCGGCAGTGTCCTGAGCCTGTGGCGCGATTATCGCAACAAACGTAACGAATACGAGGCACTGCGCCGCGACAACTACGCCGAAATTCCCGCGCCGAGCTGGTCGACCCTGTGGGCCGGCAATGACAACGCGCTGTTGAGTATCTTCCGCCATTTCGACAGCGCGGCGGTGGTCAAGGGCTTGATCGGCGATGTGCCGCAGACGATGTGGCTGTTCGACTATCCGCTGCTCGAGCGCACCTATTACCAGTTGGCGGTCAACTTCGATGTGTTCGGCAACGTCTCCCATCAGGCGCAGACGCGCCTGTACTTCGACCTGATCCGCAACGGCGCCGAGCAGAACTTCCTGCGCCTGATGCCCGCCGATTCCCGCGAAGACTACCTCGACGATTGGTATCAGGACGGCGGCCAGTTCAAGATGTGGCTTGATTACGAAGCCATCGATGACGACAAGCCGACCGCCCTTAAACTCGATGAAAGAGACCCGAAGCGCGACTTCGCGATGCAACTGCTGGCGCGTTACGGTGATCTCAATGCGCGGCCCGATCCGATCAATCGTTGCAATGGTGCTTATTGTTCGCGGCCGAACATCGACCCGGCATTGCAAAATGCCGAGCAGGCCCTGAGTCACCTGGCCTCACGCCCGGCTGCCGGGTTGAAAGTCATCGATCAGTTGCCGGAAGCGACGCTGCTGCGCATCGAAACTGCTGGCGGCAAACGTGAGGTGTATAGCCTGCTGCGCAACCGCGCGCACAGCAACGTGGCGTTCCTGCTCGGTGAATCGCGGCGCTATCAGCCGGGGCTCGACACGCTGACGATCTATCCGGGCGTGCTGACCAGCTACCCGAATTTCATCTTCAACGTACCGGCGGATCAGGTCCCAGCGTTCGTCGATGCCATGGAAAACGCCAGGGACGCCCATCGCTTCGAGAAAATCGTCGAGCGTTGGGGTATCCGTCGCAGTCACCCGCAGTTCTGGTTTTATTTCCATGATCTGAGCCAGTACCTGCACGAAACCGATCCGGTGGAAGAGGGTGTGCTGGACATGAATCGCTACGAGAATCTTTGAGCAGCCATCGACGCAGGCCTGTGCCTGCGTCGATGGCTGCGTCAATGCTGAGCAACGCTCATGTAGGATCGGGCGCTGACATTGCGCCAGCAGGCTTGAAGGCTTTCCAGTAGTCCGTGCCGTAATCGAGGAAAAGTTCGGTGCCCGCCGGAATCTTCTCCCATGCGAGCAAAAACACCATGTATTTGCCGACATAGATCGAGCCTACGTTTTCGACGCCTATGTTGGCCTGACCGGGCACATTGACCGCGTTGATCAGGCTCAGCACGTTGCTGTTGCCATGACCGCTGAGGGTGGCGCCCTTCGTTGCCGTTGCGAAGAGAAACGTGCTGACTTTCTCGGTGGATTTCTCCAGCATTTCCGCCCGCACGGATTTGGTGGTGCGATGCAGTTTGCCGCTGTATGGCCCCAGCACTTCGAAAGGCTCGATATCGACTTTGGCAAATACCGACAACCCTCGTTCCGGACCGTCGAGCGGTCGTCTGACCTCGAGTCGACTGACCAGTCTGTCGTGATGGCGGCCTTCATCGGCGATCCATTCCTGAACGTCTTCGGTGATTCTGCGCGTCATTTCCTTGAGTCTGGCACCCTCAAACCCAGCGAGAAAACGATTGGTTTCGGTGATGGTGATATTGTCGACATCACCCTCCAGTTTGCGCGTCAGACTGATCCTGACATCCGTTGGGTCCTGAAGAATCGGGGCATTGTTATTGATGTGATGCCCAAGCGAAGGGGTCAGATCCGTGGCGCGGGCGTTGTCTGGCGCAGCATTTTCCAGTCGAGGTCGTTTGGAACTGCCAGCAGTAGGCGGCGAAAGTGGCCCTGTTTCGCGGGGCGAAGGCGGCTGTGGTATCTGCCACGAAGCGGATTTTATCCCCGCACCGGGGGGGAGGGACTTTCGAGCGCGCATGAGCGCTGAATCCGAGGCAGCAACCAGTTGCAAGCACTCAGGGACCGCACTTCTCAACTCACCTCGATCATTGACAAACGTTGACCAGAGCACCGGGTCTAGATTGTTGTCATCGAGAAACGTATTCATGGTGCTGGCGGACCCGGTAGCGATGTAACGCACGCGCCATTGCTCGATGTGTTCTGCGGTCAAAGGCGTGAACGCCTGGTTATGGGCATATTTCTCCAACACCTTGCCCGGTGCTCGGAACGAGCCATCGGTGTTGACGTGGGAAATGAAGTCCTGCGGGTCAAGATTGTGCGTGGCGGCAAAGCCTTCGCGGCTGAGGGTGCTGCGGCCTTCCTGCGACATCCGGCGCCACTCCCGCAGATGCTCGTAGGTGACGACCGTACGCGCGGTGCCGGCCCGATCCAGTACTTGTTGGCCCAGCGGTTTCAATTGCCCTTGTGTGTGGACGAATTGCCTGAAAGCGGCCGGGTCCAGCCGATGTTTTTTCGCAAACGCCTCAAGGGTAATCTCCAGTACGTGTTCGCTGAACTGCGACCACTTTTGCAGATGCAACGGTGTAGTCACAGTGAGATCTTCAGGCGCGCCGCCTCTGACCCGGATTTCCCGGGTGTACCAGTGACCGGGCTTTACCGATGACACATTAATTGACAGGTCACGGTTGTTTTTCGGGTTGACCAGCACCACCGAAAAACTGTTTTCGCCGGTCTGCGCGGTCTCCTGAATGAATCCATAGGAGTTTTCACGTATCTGGTAAACGGCGACGGTGCCGTGTTCATCAATGTTGCAAATGAACTTCTGGTTGTACTCAGGCCGGAAAAAGATGCCGCGCGCGTCGGCATTGAGTCCGGAGATCCAGTGCGGTTGAACCGCGTGTGGCCGCAACAACGGGCTGCGGTTGCTCATGACCGTCACCGGCTCGCGATAGCGTGGGCCGAACGCCTGGTTCGACACGGCGTCGATCAGGCGATAATCCACCGCGTCCAGGCTGCCAACGTTGCGCATCGGAATATTCGCAATCCCCTCGACCGTACACAGCCGATCACCGGGTTGACGCGGGGTCCAGGTGTTCGGGTCGACTGCGAGCAGATGCTGAGCGGTGACCGTGCCGTCGCGCAACTGGGCGATGCCCAGCCGTGCCTGGCGTATTGCCGCTGCGCCGATCTTGCGCAGGGCAAAGCGCCCAAGCTGGAGCAACCCCAACACCGATTCCAGCGGATTGAGTTCGCGCAATGTCGAGATCAGCAGCGTTCGCGTCAGGCTGGTGAACCTTGGCAGGGCGAGGCGAATGCCGATCTTGCCTGCGAGACTGACCACCCGCGTGCAACCGGCGAGGTATTTGCCGATAGGCAGGGCAAAAGACACGATATCGGTGAACAGGCCAAGCCCGCCGCGTTCGATGCGTTGCGGTTCGCCGGACGCCAGGTCGTCAATGGCGCTCCAGAACGGTACGAACATCTTCCCCCAAAAGCTGAGGTCCTCGAGAAAATCCCTGCCGATGTCCATGCTGCGCGTAGCCTTGCGGGTTTCTTCGAGCAAGGCTGCCTCATCCTTGTAAAACAGTTCGCGGGCGATCATGGCGGCCAGTTCGTCTGCCCGGGCAGAGGTCAGGTTATTGGCCGCAAAGGGCAGGGTGCGTGCCGCGACGTCGGGCGAGCGATATTCAATGGATACCGCGGCAAACGTTTCGCCGACCTGTTCGGCGATAAGGTTGGCGTGCTCGTCCGTTCTGGGTTTCGAGCCGTCGCGGTAGGCTTCCCAGTCGAACGGCAACTCGGTGCCTTTTCTGAAAGACCCGCGGCTGGTTCGACTGCTGGAACCGACTCTCTCGACCTTGATCTCACCGCCGACCGGCAGCGAGTCGATGTCTTCGCGCAAACGTACGATACCCGCTCGCGGGAAGATTTCAACGTAGCGGACCTTTGCCGGATAGACAGGGTTGACCATTCGCAGAATGAACCCATAGCGGCCGCGCACCGCGTCGGTGTTGGTCTTGTTCTCATGTTCGACCTGCGTGTCGTTGAGCGGCAGCCGCAGCGAGTAAACAGTCACCTCGTCGCGCTCAAGGTCACCCCGGCATGCGGGCAGGTACTGGGCGAGCAATGTCTTGATCAGTGATTTATAGGCAGCTCTTGGCGTGGCCAGCCAGGCATCAAACGCCTGGTCATACGCCGCGTCTGAGGCGTAGCGAAAGCGGCTCGGCGGGCTCAGCGCGAGGTTGTTCAGGGCATCGAGCATTTCTTGCTCATGCTGTTCCAGCGTGCTCAATGCCAGTTCTATTTCGCTGACCGGGTAAGCCGCCTGACGTGTGGCGAACAATCCCATCGCCGCCCCCCATTCCACCGTCGGGCGGACCTTGGCGGCGGCTACCAGTCGCTGTTGCTCGATATCGTGCGCAAAGGCCCGAAAATGCTCTGCCGGCAGGTTGAGCAACTGTTCGAAGGTCATGTGCCGGGAGGAGCCGGGCGCGACGGATTCGGCAAGCATGAACCCGCTCTTGAAATTGACCCAGGTGCTGGACGTGGCGTACGGCAGTGCGTCGGGGATGTCCTGAACCCACGCTTCGCTGGCCACATTGCTCTTCATGGTGGCCACCGCTAACAAGGCAATGGGCCGCTCGACTGACAGCGATCTCTGGAAGTGTTCGATCAATGAATCGTGGATGGCCGAATAGCCACAGCCGGGCTCGATCAGTATCTGCAGTTCGTTTGAGTAGTTGCTGTGCGCGCCCGGTTTAATGCTCAGCCAGAGCGCACGCCACAACAACTTCGTCAAAACGCTGGCTGGGCCATTTTGCTTGTTCTTTAGGGTGTACCAACCCAGTTCTTTGGCAATACGTTGCGCCAGTTGCAGGTTATTGGCCGATTGCAGGGCTGTTTCCAGAAGCGCTACTGGCGTGGTCTGGCTCAACTTTTCGAAATTTGCATTGAGTTTCACCGGTACGACATTCGCCAGCAGACAGCGTGATGTTTCGGCTTCAATTTCGCGGACAACCCGCATGATTGTTTCGTCGCCGCCGGCGCTGAACAAATGCTCAAAATCACTGACAGGCCCGTGATGCCCAAGCAGCCATAACGCGCGATGCTCAACCAGATTGTGCAGCAGGCGCTTCCAGTCGGCATGTTTCGCGGGACGCCGCGGGACCAGCGCGTAATACGCCAGAACCTGGTCGAAGCGCACGGAACCGTCGCTTTTGAGCCCATTGCCGACCTTGCCGTAGATATCCAGCAGGACATCAACGTCGATGGACCAATAGATCGGCACATCTCTCAGCGTTATCGAGTGACCGGCGATCGGGAAAACTTCTGCAGAGTCAGGTGTCGGCGACTTCGTGGAACTCAACTGGAAGGACAGAAAGTCGTACAGGAAGTCGTTGCCTAACAGCGATTGATCGGCCGTGGCTGGCGTAGAAAGGTGGGTTATGAAATCTTCGTCTGCCTCCAGTTTTTTCAATACGCGAAAGGCTTCCTTACACTCTCGGCCCAATTCTGAGCCGGCGGGCGGGTGGTAATAGAGCTGGCTGGCATCGGTGTTGAAGTTATCGTCGATGAGCCCGTGCAGGTAACTGATCAGGTGATTGAGGTCCTGCAATCTGCGCGGCGGCGTCTTGCTGTAAAAACGGGATAACGAGGTAGACATTCAGGGCCTTAGAACCGTAGTGGCTGGAAAAATAGTCGAAGGCCATGAATATAGGAGGGTGGAAAACCGGTTGAGGCATACATATATATGGGTGTGAATGTGCTTGGGTTTCCATTTGTTAACAGTGCACCTGCCGTTCGAGCGCCCAGCCGTCGCCGTGGTCAGCGAGCCGGCGAGGGCATACGCCCGGCTTTTTCCGACAAAAATACTGGGACTTTGTCCCGCGCGCCGATTGGCGTAAACTGCGCCCAAGCCTGCGAGGAGTTTCCATGACCGCTATTACCATTACCGACGCCGCCCACGATTACCTGGCTGATCTGCTGTCCAAGCAGAACACCCCGGGCATCGGCATCCGCGTCTTCATCACCCAGCCTGGCACCCAGTACGCCGAGACCTGCATTGCCTACTGCAAGCCGGGCGAAGAAAAGCCTGAAGATACGGCGCTGGGGCTGAAAAGCTTCACCGCGTATATCGATTCGTTCAGCGAAGCGTTTCTCGACGACGCCGTGGTCGACTACGCCACCGACCGCATGGGCGGCCAGCTGACCATCAAGGCGCCAAACGCCAAAGTGCCGATGGTCAACGCCGACAGCCCGGTCAACGAGCGCATCAATTACTACCTGCAAACCGAAATCAACCCGGGGCTGGCCAGCCACGGCGGTCAGGTCAGCCTGATCGATGTGGTTGAAGACGGCATTGCGGTGCTGCAATTCGGCGGCGGTTGCCAAGGCTGCGGCCAGGCCGACGTGACCTTGAAGGAAGGCATCGAGCGCACGCTGCTCGAGCGCATCCCGGAACTCAAGGGCGTGCGCGACGTGACCGACCACACGCAGAAAGAAAACGCCTACTACTAAGGCGTTCGCTGCGAACAAGAAAAACGGCGCCCCGTGAGCGCCGTTTTTTTATGCCTTCGTTTTACCCAAGGTGGGAGCGAGCCTGCTCGCGAAAGGGCCATCAAGGGCGATAAAGATGCGCATGCCCCGCCCGATACAACGACGATTCACTGAACACCTCACTCCCCAGCACCCGCCCGACCAGAATCAACGCCGTACGCCGAAAGCCTTTCGCTGCAACCTTGTCGGCAATGTCCGCTAGCGTCCCGACTACCCAATCCTGATCCGGCCACGTCGCCCGGTGAATGACCGCAATCGGACAATCCGCACCGTAATGCGGTACCAATTCCACAAGAATCTTCTGCAAATGATTGACCCCCAGGTGAATCGCCATGGTTGCGCCATGCCGGGCCAGATTGCCCAGTTCTTCGCCGGCCGGCATTGCGGTCTTGTCGGCATAGCGGGTCAGAATCACGCTCTGCGACACATCCGGCAGGGTCAGTTCGGCCCCGAGCAGCGCCGCACAGGCGGCGGTGGCCGTCACGCCGGGAATGATCTCGAACGGAATATCAAGCTCACGCAGATAACGAATCTGCTCTCCGATCGCGCCATACAGGCTCGGATCGCCGGAATGTACCCGCGCGACGTCATGACCGTTGGCATGCGCGGTCTTGATCAGCTCGATGATTTGTTCAAGGTGCAACTCGGCACTATTGACCACGGTTTGCGCCTGATGCCCTTCGAGCACTGCGTCGGGTACCAGTGAACCGGCATAGATGATCACCGGACATTGGCGGATCAACCGTTGGCCTTTGACAGTGATCAATTCCGGGTCGCCGGGGCCGGCGCCGATGAAATAAACGGTCATCGATGGATCCTTGGAGAAGAGGCGCGACAACGCTTCAGATGAACATTGCTCATGATGGATGGCGGCGATTATCAGGAATTACGCGGCGCCGGCCAATGCCAGAGTGGCCTGAGCGTATTTTTGTCGGCTGATCAGCAGCTTTGCCGGCGCTTGCAGGAGTTGTTCGGCGAGCGCCAGCGCTGCGCTTTCCGCCACGCCGTAGCAGCCGGTGCGTTCGTAAGCGATTTGCGACTGGTGGCTGAGCATCGACTGGTAACCGGCCAGTTCCTCGCTGCTGAAGTACAGCAGGGGCAAGGCCAGTTGCGCGGCCAATTCTTGCAGGCCCGGCTCGTCGCGCTTCAAATCGATGCTGGCCAGGGCCTTGATCGACTTGAGCTCGATGCGGTGCGCCTGCAAGGCCTGGTCGAGTAACGCGCGCAGCGTACTGGTCGGACAGCCGCGCTGGCAGCCGAGGCCGACCACCAGCGTCGACGCTGCGCGGTCATCGCTCATGCGTGGTATTGACCGTTGCTGTTGCGGCGGAACAACCAGGCGCTGATCAGGCCCAGTGCCAGCCAGAACGCCACGTTGGTCAATTGCGAAGCGATCTTGAACCGGGTTTCCAGCGCTTCGGGCGCGAGCATCGAATGCACCAGCGGTTGCGGCGCGCCGATCACATGCGGCACCGCGAGAATCGCCACACCGAGCAGCTTCATCAGCCAGTGCCGGCTAAAGGCGATCAGCGACAGGCCGACCGCGGTCGAGGCCGCAGTGCCGATCCACCACATCTGTCGCGAAGCCAGATCAGCCGCAGCGGTGCCCGGCAATTCCGGCGGCAGGCCCAGCGTTGGCGCCAGCACGAACGTCGCGTAACCGGCCAGCCCCCAGAGCAGGCCTTGCGCGGTCGAGCGCGGCGCACGCAGGGTGTACAGACCGGCAAGCATCAGGGCGAAACCGACCGCTACCACCAGATTGCCAGCGGTGGTCGAAACCACCCGCTGCCAGCCGTTTTCCGGCTCCCAGGCTTCGCCGTCATGGCTGTGCGCCGCGGTGCCGGCCGCGTGTTCGTGGACTGCGGCGACCGGCTCGGATTTTTCATAGGTTTCCGCCTGAAGAATCAGCGGCGAGACCCAGAAGCTT
Source organism: Pseudomonas sp. R1-1 (assembly GCF_051132135.1). Classification (NCBI taxonomy): domain Bacteria; kingdom Pseudomonadati; phylum Pseudomonadota; class Gammaproteobacteria; order Pseudomonadales; family Pseudomonadaceae; genus Pseudomonas; species Pseudomonas sp. R1-1. The sequence continues at coordinate 3,402,660 of NZ_CP071663.1, read as the reverse complement.
TGCAGCAGCGTGAGGAGCAGGGCGGCCAGCAGGCCAGTGAAACCTGCGGTTTGCGCAATTCGCTTGATCATTCGACAGGTCTCAGTGGCACGGGAACGCAGCGCTGTGGCGGGTATCGTGGGCCGCGTTGTGCACCGCTTCGATATGCGAGAAACCGGCGAAATACACCAGCCCGGCGCCGAGAATCGAGGCGAAGGCGGCGGCAATCAGGCGTTGGCTCAGGGTGGTGGTGCTGGCGATTTTGTCCGCGTTGCTGGCGGTGCTGCTGATGATCGACATGGCGCTTCCCTATGGAGTGTCAGGGGCAGTCGAACGCATGCGGACCCTGCGTGACGGACACGCGGAGGTACGAACAGCGCCCGCCCACCGCGGGTTTGTTATGTCCAGTGACGCTGATTGCGCACCGTGTGTTGCGGGCCGGTCTCCGGGCTCACGAGGGGTTGGCGCCGGGCCAATCTGCAAGCGTCACCTTCCCATGCCGTTGGCACAGTGGTTTTGACGCTTCGCTCGCTTACCGTTGCGGGGGCAGCACCGGACTGACATGGCTCTGAGTAAAGCACATGATTCACCGGTTTCCCGTTTCACCCTGTGAAGGGCACCCGTAACAAGGCGTACAGGAGAGCATGCGGGTGGGTTTGAGTCAATTTTCGGTCGCGAGTGAATATCCAGGGTTGCTGACGGCGGTTTCGTCTGGCGGCGAGTTACTTTGGCAAACGCCCCAAAGTAACCAAAGGTCTTCGCCCTGACGTTCGGCCTGTCGGTCATGATCCCAATCCAGACATTGACCCGCCATTGCACCATGCGTAGCCTTGCGCCTTCGAGGTTCTTCGGTATCTGCCGAAGCTAAGAAGGGAACGCGGTCAAAGCCGCGGCTGCCCCCGCAACTGTGAACGGTGATGTTCGCTGCCACGCCACTGCCAGCTCGGTCAACGAGCCCGCGGGAAGGCGCAGCGAACGCCAGGCCTGGCGCCTGAACACTGTCAGCCAGGAGACCTGCCTCGTCACAGATTCTCACTTTCAACCGGGCGGGGTGATCCGGTGGCGAATACTTCCGGCGCGCGTGCGCGTGGCCGGTTCTCGTCCCGTATGCCCGCCGCTTTGCCAAAGGGCATACCGATGAAAACACTGGCCAAACTCCCCGTCACCATCGTCACCGGTTTCCTCGGTTCGGGCAAAACCACCTTGCTGCGGCACATGCTCGATAACGCCCAGGGCCGGCGCATTGCGGTGATCGTCAATGAGTTTGGCGAGCTGGGCATCGACGGCGAAATCCTCAAGCAGTGCACCATCGGTTGCACCGAAGAAGAAGCCAGCGGCCGCGTTTACGAACTGGCCAACGGCTGCCTGTGCTGCACGGTGCAGGAAGAGTTTTTCCCGGTGATGCGCGAACTGGTCGCGCGTCGCGGCGATCTCGATCACATCCTCATCGAAACCTCAGGCCTGGCCCTGCCAAAACCGTTGGTGCAAGCCTTCCAGTGGCCGGAAATCCGCAGCGCCTGCACCGTTGATGCGGTGATCACCGTGGTCGACAGCCCGGCCGTGGCCGCCGGCACCTTCGCCGCGTTTCCGGATCAGGTCGATGCCCAGCGCAAGCTTGACCCGAACCTCGATCACGAATCGCCGCTGCACGAACTGTTCGCCGACCAACTGGCCAGCGCCGATCTGGTGATCCTCAACAAGGCCGACCAGACCAGCGCCGAAGATCTTGCGCGCGTGCGTGCTGAAGTCGCGGAGGAGCTGCCGCCCGCTGTAAAAATCATTGAAGCGAGCAACGGCCGTCTGCCGCTGGACGTGTTGATCGGCCTCGGCGCCGGTTCCGAAGAGCACATCGACAGCCGTCACAGTCACCACGACCATCACCACGACGGTGATGACGATCACGATGACCACGATCACGACGCCTTCGACTCGATCTCCATCGAACTGCCGCAAGCCGACGAAAGCCTGCTGCTCGACGCGCTGACGCAACTGGTGGTGCAGCACGGTATCCTGCGCGTGAAAGGCTTCGCCGCGATTCCGAACAAGCCGATGCGCCTGCTGATTCAGGGCGTGGGTACGCGCTTCGACAAGCATTTCGACCGTCAGTGGGGCGCCGACGAAGCGCGCGTGACGCGACTGGTGTTGATCGGCCAGGAATTGGACGCAGCACAACTCGAAGCGCAATTGCGCGCCGCGCTCAGCGTTTAAGTCATGCACCTGCTCAGGACCCAGCCCGGCGGTTTCGTCTCGGATGACAATATTGCCGACCTTGGCCAGACGCCTGCCGAGCTGGTGATCCTGTGCAGCGGCGATTCCAGCCTCGCGCTGCTCGCCGAAGCGGCGCAGCAGTTGCCACAAGACTACCCGAGCCTGCGTCTGGCCAACCCGATGCAGGTGCAGAATCACGCCTCGGTCGATCTGTACGTCGACGAAGTGTTGCGTCACGCCAAGCTGATTCTGATTTCGCTGCACGGCGGCATCGCCTATTGGCGCTATGGCGTCGAGCGTCTCGTCGAACTGTCTGAACGCGGCGTGCAAGTGATTCTGGTGCCGGGCGACGATCGTCCCGATCCTGAACTCAGCGACTTGAGCACCGTCAACGCGGTGGACCGTGACCGTCTCTGGCAGTTTCTGCGTCAGGGCGGCCTGGGCAACGCGCTGGATTTCTTCCGGTGCCTGGGTAATCGCTGGTTTGCCCGCGATTACCCGTGGGCCGAGCCGCAAACCCTGCCGCGCACAGCGATTTATCATCCGGACAAAACCACCGCGACGCTCAGTGATTGGCAGGCCGAATGGCTGCCCGCACAACCGGTCGCGGCGTTGCTGTTTTACCGCTCGCACCTACAGGCGGCGAATACTGCGTTCATCGATGTGTTCTGCCAGCGTCTGCAGGCCGCCGGACTGAATCCGTTGCCCATCGCCGTGGCCAGCCTGAAAGAACCCGGCTGCCTGACGGTGGTCGAGGATTGGCTGGACGAAGTCGAGGCCGGGGTGATCCTCAATACCACCGGTTTTGCCCAGTCCAGTCCCGAAGCGCCGCACCTGCGACCGTTTCGCCGCAATATTCCGGTGATCCAGGCGATCTGCGCCCAGGACAACGAGCCCGGCTGGCGCGGCAGCGAGCAAGGCCTCGGCCCGCGCGATCTGGCCATGCACATAGCCTTGCCGGAACTTGACGGGCGCATCATCAGTCGGCCGATCAGCTTCAAGGATCTGGCCTGGCGCAGCGAGCGCAGCCAATCGGATGTGGTGTGTTATCGCGCACAACCCGATCGCATGGATTTTGTTGCTGAACTGGCGCGACGCTGGACTGATCTGGCGCGGGTACCGAACAGCGAAAAGCGCATCGCGCTGATTCTCGCCAACTACCCGACCCGCGACGGGCGCATCGGCAACGGTGTCGGCCTCGACACGCCAGCGGCAGCGCTGAATATCCTGCGTGCGTTGCAGGCTGAGGGCTATCCGGTTTCGACCGATTTGCCAGGCAGCGGCAGCGAGTTGATCCAGCAATTGCTCGGCGGCGTCAGCAACGATCTCGAGACGATTGACCTGCGCCCGTGCCAGCAAAGCCTGGCGATGGACGCCTATCTCGCGATGTTCGACGCACTGCCCGAAGCCAACCGCGCCGCCGTGATCGCCCGCTGGGGCGCGCCGCACAACGACCCGATGTGCCGCGACGGACGCATGATGATCGCCGGGCTGCGTTTCGGTCTGACCTTCGTCGGCATTCAGCCGGCACGCGGGTATCAGGTCGACCCGAGTGCGGTCTATCACGACCCGGATCTGGTTCCGCCGCATGGCTATCTGGCGTTCTATTTCTGGCTGCGCACCACCTACGGCGCCCACGGCGTTATCCATGTCGGCAAGCACGGCAACCTCGAATGGTTGCCGGGCAAAGGTGTCGGCCTGTCGGAGAACTGCTGGCCGGACGCGCTGCTCGGGCCGCTGCCGAATGTCTATCCGTTCATCGTCAATGACCCGGGCGAGGGCGCCCAGGCCAAACGGCGCACGCAAGCGGTGATCATCGACCACCTGATGCCACCGCTGACCCGCGCCGAAACCTACGGGCCGTTGCGCAATCTCGAACTGCTCGCCGACGAGTACTACGAAGCGCAGTTGCTCGACCCGCGCCGCGCCCGGGAATTGCAGCGCGACATTCTGCAACTGGTGCGCGACACGCAGATCGACCGCGAGCTGCAACTCGACGCCGCGCTGGACAGTGACGCCGACGCGGCGATCTGGTTGCCGCGTCTGGATACCTATCTGTGCGATTTGAAGGAGTCGCAGATTCGCGACGGTCTGCATATCTTCGGCGTATCGCCCAGCGGGCGGTTGCGCATCGATACCTTGCTGGCCTTGCTGCGGATTCCGCGCGGGGATGGCAAGGGCGCGCAATCAAGCCTGCTGCGCGCGGTGGCAAAAGCGTTTGAACTAGGTTTCGATCCACTGGATTGCGCTCTGGCCGAGCCGTGGGAGGGACCGCGTCCAAGCGAACTGCAAACCGTCACCGACGAAGTCTGGCGCACCGCCGGCGACACCCGCGAACGCCTCGAATTGTTCGCCACCGAGCTGATCTCCGCATCCCTGCATATCCCTTGTAGGAGTGAGCCTGCTCGCGATAGCGGTGGATCAGCCAACATCAAATCAACTGACACACCGCCATCGCGAGCAGGCTCACTCCTACAGGGGCCCGGGTGGGATGAAGTCGGGGCAATCATCGATAATCTGCGCGAAGTCATCGCACCACGCCTCGACGCCTGCGGACCGGCAGAAATGCGCGGTCTGCTCGACGCCCTCAGCGGTCGTTTCGTCCCCGCCGGCCCGAGCGGCGCGCCCAGTCGCGGGCGTCTCGACGTGCTGCCGACCGGACGCAACTTCTATTCGGTGGACGTGCGCAATTTGCCGACCACCACCGCGTGGCGCATCGGTTTCCAGTCGGCGACCTTGATTCTCGAACGGCATTTGCAGGATCACGGCGATCACCTGCGTCAGCTCGGCCTGTCGGTCTGGGGCACCGCCACCATGCGCACTGGCGGCGATGACATCGCTCAGGCCATGGCGCTGATGGGCGTACGGCCGGTGTGGGCCACTGGTAGTCAGCGCGTCGATGATTTCGAGATCCTGCCGCTGAGCCTGCTTGATCGTCCGCGCGTCGACGTGACGTTGCGCGTCTCGGGATTTTTCCGCGATGCGTTTGCCAACCTGATCCGCTTGTTCGACGCCGCCGTGCAAGCGGTCGCGGCGCTGGACGAACCGGACGACCTCAATCCGCTGGCCGCCAAAGTGCGCGCCGAGCGCGAAGCGCTACGTCAGACCGGCGTCGATGAAGACACCGCGCGGCGGCAGGCCGGCTGGCGCATCTTCGGCGCCAAGCCCGGTGCTTACGGCGCTGGCGTGCAGGGTGCCATCGACGGTCGCCTGTGGCAGAGCCGCGAAGACCTCGCCGAGGTCTATCTGAACTGGGGCGCTTACGCCTATGGCGGCGCCGACGAAGGCACCGCCGCCCGTGAGCAGTTCGTCCAACGCCTGAGTCAGGTGCAGGCGGTGCTGCAGAATCAGGACAATCGCGAGCATGATTTGCTCGACTCCAACGATTACTACCAGTTTCAGGGTGGCATGCTCGCCGCTGTGGAAAGCCTGCGCGGCGAAGCAGCGGCGAGTTATCACGGCGATCATAGCCAACCCGATTTGCCGAAAATTCGCACCCTGAAAGAAGAACTGAACCGGGTGATTCGCTCTCGCGCGGCGAACCCGAAATGGATCGACGGGGTCAAGCGCCACGGCTATAAAGGCGCGTTTGAAATGGCAGCGACTGTCGATAATCTGTTTGCTTTCGACGCGACCACGCATCTGATCGATGATCATCAGTATGCGCTGCTGGCCGACGCCTATCTGCTTGATCCGCAGACTCGGGAGTTTGTCCGCGAGCACAATCCGCATTCGTTGCGCGAAATGACCGAGCGCATGCTCGAAGCGCAGCAGCGGGGCATGTGGCAGGAGCCGGGGGCTTATAAGGAAGCGCTGGAGAATTTGCTGCTGGATATCGAGGAAGATGGGTAGCGCCTCCAAAAACCAACCCTCACCCCAGCCCTCTCCCGGAGGGAGAGGGGGCCGATCTGCGTCGTTCTCGGAATGGGTATTCCACTCGAAGTATCAGGTCGGCGAGATCGAAAGATCACCCCAATCAGTTCCCTCTCCCTCTGGGAGAGGGCTAGGGTGAGGGGCTTTTAAATGACACCCAGCAACATTGCAGAACACCCGGATCAGTTCCCTCTCCCTTTGGGAGAGGGCTAGGGTGAGGGCCTTCGATCTGACACCCCAAAACATTAAAGAACACCCACGACCACGCCAGAGAACCCACCAATGACCGACACCCCACATTTCCCCCTCTCCGCCGTGGTCGGCGCCGATGACCTGAAGCTCGCCCTGTGCCTCACCGCCATTGACCCGAAAATCGGCGGCGTGCTGATCGAAGGCCCGCGCGGCATGGCCAAATCGACCCTGGCCCGTGGCCTTGCGGATCTGCTCGCCAGCGGCCAGTTCGTCACCTTGCCGCTGGGCGCGACCGAAGAGCGTCTGGTCGGCACCCTCGATCTGGACGCCGCCCTCAGCGATGGGCGCGCGCAGTTTTCCCCCGGTGTGCTGGCCAAGGCTGACGGCGGCGTTCTCTATGTCGATGAAGTCAATCTGCTGCCCGATCACCTGGTCGATCTGCTGCTCGATGTCGCCGCCAGCGGCACCAACCTGATCGAACGTGACGGGATTTCCCATCGTCATTCGGCGAAATTTGTCCTGATCGGCACGATGAACCCGGAAGAGGGCGAGTTACGCCCGCAGTTGCTCGACCGCTTCGGTCTGAACGTCGCCCTCAGCGGCCATACGCAACCGACCGAGCGCGGCCAGATCATCCGTCGGCGGCTGGATTTCGACAGCGATCCGCAGGCGTTCTGCGCGCAATGGGCCGCCGCGCAGCAGAGCCTGCGTGAACGCTGCGAAAGCGCGCGGATTGCGCTGGCCGATATTGAGCTGGACGATGCCGCGCTGGCGCAGATTACCGAGCGCTGTTTCGCCGCCGGCGTGGATGGCTTGCGTGCTGATCTGGTGTGGTTGCGCGCAGCCCGCGCGCACGCGGCATGGCGTGGGGCGACGCAGATTGGCGAGGAAGATATTGACGCCGTGGCCGAGTTTGCCCTGCGCCATCGACGTCGCGAACCGTCGGTGCCGCCTAGCCCGCAACAACAGCAACAGCCACAACAACCGCCGCAGTCGCCCAATCCGACGCAAAACACAGCGAGCGAAGGGCAGGGCCAGTGGGGCGATATGCCGACACCAGCGCTCGCCACTGGCACTCGACGAGAAGTGCCCGTCTGGCCAAAAAAGCCCTAGGCATTCGCCCCCGATCCGACGCGGGGGCGAATGCCAGACCCCGCGCCGGACGGCTCGACAACGGACGCCAAGGCAAGCGCCACAGCGCGAGGAATGGCTCGGTGAACTGGCCGGGCACGTTGATAAACGGACGGCCACGACTGCGTGAAGATCTTCTATTCCAACTGCGCACCCGCTCTCCCCATGAGCTGTGGCTGGTCATCGTCGACGCCTCCGCTTCGACTCGACGCCATCAGGCCTTGAGCGATGCCAAGGGTCTGCTCGCGCAGTTGTTCGACGACGCCTACCGCCAACGCGCGCGGCTCGCTTTGCTGACCGCCAGTGGTTCGACGCCGAAGTGGCAAGTGCAGGGACTCAAAGCGTCCAGCAGTCTGCAAGCGTGGCTGCAAGCGTTGGGGGCGGGTGGTGGCACGCCGTTGCTTGCGGCGCTGTTGCAGGCGCAGCAGTGGCTGGTGCAACGGCGCAAGCGTTTCCCCGCCGAACAGCAGCGATTGCTGGTGGTGACCGACGGGCGTTTGAAGCAATGTTCTGGACTGCCGGTGCTGGATTGCCCGGGATTGCTGGTCGATATCGAGCGTGGACCGATTCGCCTGGGCCGGGCGCAGGCAATTGCCGAAGCGCTGGGGACTGATTATCGGCATATCGATGAGCTGGCTGAGCGTTGACGATCGCTTGGCGAGCCTGCTGGCGAACGCAGCTGTCTTCAGCTCATCCGTACAGATCTTGAAATGATTTGCCACTGGGGAAAATGTGTCTTGAGGCTGTACGCTCCAAGGCCATTTTTCATTCAGGATTTGCATGAACACCCTCTCGGAGCCCCCCAGTTATCCCGTCTCCTCGCGCCACGGCGCGGTCTTGATGCTCGCGCAGCATCCGGTTTTTCGACTTCCGACTATCTTTGCCAATGCGGCTCTTCAGCCTTCGCGTTGCGCTTTGTCGTGTCCGGCAGCCTGAATTCACTGAGAGAGATCGAGACGTTTTATGGAATGGTTAGCGGATCCCACGGCCTGGTTGGGCTTGTTGACATTGATCGTGCTGGAACTGGTGCTGGGTATCGACAACCTGGTGTTCATTGCGATTCTGGCGGACAAACTGCCGCCGCATCAGCGCGACCGTGCGCGAATCATCGGCCTGTCGCTGGCACTGATCATGCGTCTGGGCCTGCTGGCGAGCATTTCCTGGCTGGTCACGCTGACGCAGCCGCTGTTCGAAGTGTTCGGCAAAAGCTTCTCCGGACGTGATCTGATCATGCTGTTTGGTGGTGTGTTTCTGCTGTTCAAGGCCACCATGGAGCTGCACGAACGGCTCGAAGGCCATGTCGGCGAGCGCACCACCAACGCGGCGTACGCGCTGTTCTGGCCGATCGTTGCGCAGATCGTGGTGCTGGACGCGGTGTTCTCCCTCGATGCGGTGATTACGGCGGTGGGCATGGTCGATGAACTGGCGGTGATGATGATCGCGGTGATCATTTCCATCGGCCTGATGATCGTCGCCAGCAAGCCGCTGACCCGCTTCGTCAATGCGCACCCGACGGTGATCATGCTGTGCCTGGGCTTTTTGATGATGATCGGTTTCGCCCTGACCGCCGAAGGTCTGGGCTTCCATATTCCGAAAGGCTACCTGTACGCGGCCATCGGTTTCTCGATCCTGATCGAGGTGTTCAACCAGATTGCCCGGGCGCGCCGCAAACGCTCGATGCAGGGTGTGCGCCCGTTGCGTGAGCGCACGGCCCACGCGGTGATGCGCTTGCTCGGCGGGCGCACACTGGCAGCCGAAGAAGTGGGCGAGGAGATCTCTGACCTGCTCGATAACGGTGACGCACCCAGCGCCGAGCTGTTCGACCGTCGCGAGCGGGTGATGATCAGCGGTGTGCTGCAACTGGCTGAGCGACCGATTCGCCAGTTGATGACGGTGCGCGCCGATGTCGACGCCATTGATCTGGCTGACGACGCGGAAACGATTCGTACGAAGCTGATGCATTCGTCCTACTCGCGTTTGCCATTGATTCGTGACGGTGCGGTGGATGAACCGTTGGGCTTTGTGCACAAGAAAGAACTGCTCAAGGATTATCTGGCCGGCGCCGAGCCAAACCTGGAGCAACTTGCCCGCCAGACCGTCAACCTGCTCGACAGCTATTCGATCCTCAACGCGCTGGAACAGATGCGCGCGGCCTCGACGCACATTGCGTTTGTGGTCAACGAATTTGGTGATTTCGTCGGGGTGCTGACCATGACCGACATTCTGGAATCGATTGCCGGTGAGTTGCCCGATGCCAGCGAAATCGAAGGCCCGGACGTGCTGGAGGAGCAGGGCGGCTATCTGGTCAGCGGCGCATTACCGCTGGCCCGCGTGCGCCAGCGCACCGGGTTCGCTGCCGAGCCGACCGAGGATTATCAAACCATGGCCGGGTTGGTGATGAGTCTGCTGGATCGCTTGCCGATGAAGGGCGACCGGCTGGCATACGAAGGCTGGCAATTGACGGTGAAGGCGGTGGAAGAGCGACGGGTGACGCGAGTGTTGCTGGAGCGCGCGGCTGCATGATTGCTGCGGTCATTGCCTGACCCTTCGCCATCGCCAGCAGGCTGGCTCCCACAGGTTTTGTGTTACTTCAAATTGAATGTAATGCAAACCCCTGTGGGAGCTGGCTTGCCAGCGATGGCGATCAGTCAAGCGACGCAGCTTCATGATGAAATGTGTACCGGTCCTTGCCGGTGTGCTTGGACTCATACAACGCCGAATCAGCCTTGATCAATGCTTGATTCAACGTGTCACCCTCCTCGACCCGGGTTATGCCGATGCTGATGGTGACCGGGTGCTCGGCAGGCTGTTCACGGACCAAACGGCACAGCTCGGTGGCAAGCCCGGCAGCATCTTCGCGGCGCACGGCCGCCAGATAGATCGCAAACTCTTCACCGCCCAGGCGTGCATAGTCGAATTCGGCCATCACGGTTTTGATATTGGCAGCGACGCGTTTGAGCACTTCGTCACCGATGTCATGGCCGTAGGTGTCGTTGACCTTCTTGAAATTGTCGATGTCGATCATCATCAGAAAGTGGTCGTATTCGCGTGGAATCGCTTGCAGGCGCTGCTGCGCGTGCGTCATGAACGCGCGGCGATTGGGAATCTGTGTCAGTGGGTCGTTGTACGCCTGATCCAGCAGCAACCTGGACATGATGTAGTTACTGAACCGCGCCTCGCGAAATTTCAAAAACGCGTACACGGTCAGCGCGCAGAGGAACACGCTGTAGCAGGCGGTCAGTACGCCGCGCAGTTCGCCCAGTTCGGTGCTGGTACCGAGGAACGGGTTAAGCACCACCCAGATAACCACCTGCAAGGCAAAAAACGCCCAGCGCCGCAACGGCAACACCGAAACGCTGTACAGCAGGCTCGCAGCGGCGAGCATCAGCCACGAACTGTGCACCGCAGGCGGCAGACCGTCGACGATCATTCGCACGCCGACCGTCAGGCCCAGGACCAACAACACGGTGAGCACATCGAAATGCGCGGCTTTGCGAGTAAACCCGAGCACCAGCGTCACCACACCGAAGACGCCAAGAAACACCATCGAGCGCCACGTGAAGCCTTGTCCGCCCATGAAACTGACGATCAGGTCGAACAACAGCCACATGAAAATGCTGACCACGTAAATCAGCAGGCTGAAGGTTTTCAGTCGCTCGAATTCGCGCTGAAGAAACTCGCTTCTCAACGGCGCCGACGCGCTTTCCTTCAAGGCCTGCGCTTCTATGCTTTCGAACATGCTCGTCCTGCTGCTCGTTTTGATGGCAGCGACTACCGGGCCCCCAAGGGTGTAGCGCTACGTGTTTGCTCATCAGCAAAGCAGCCGAACGGACGCTTGTCCAATGTGAGGCCTGATCCCGGTCCATGACGAGATCAGGCTGCACTCAAGCGCCGAACAGTGAACGCCACCATGCAACTAATCGTTTCGGCAAACTCGACGGCTTGCGCTCAATCAGGCGCTCGAGTGCCAGGCTGCCAAAGTACGAACGCCCCTCCTGGCTTACGCCTTCGGCCTTCAGTGTGACCGTGACAGTGGTTTCAACAGGTGGCGCTATGAACCAGTCGGTCAGCACCTGCCAGTGCGAATCATTGCTGATGGACAGTCTGAGCAATTCGCGAGGTCGTTCCTGGGTCACTACTACGCTGGCAGTCAGTTTGTCGGCTGTTTTCATCCGCAACGCCAGTCGGTATTCAGCTCCCGGCTGGATGTGCTTGATTGTCTGACTGACGGAGCCGGGCGCTACGATACTGCACTCTCCGTCGACGAAATCCGTTTGTCCTGGATGAGTGACTTCCCAATGCTCCGAGCCTTGAGTGAACTCACCGTTCTTGATCAGGTTGGTCACGTTTGAATCCTCCTTGACGTTTATGGGGTCGCGGTACTTCAGCATTTTGCGCAGTCAATACGAACGACGGTGACGCGATGGGGCGACGGTACACAGCACTCTGAATGCCTCACGCAACCAGGCCAGGTCATGCTGACGTTTACGCGGCGGGCCAGCAGGCGCTTTGGTCTTGCCAACATGCCTTGCGAAATCTTCTGCAAGGGACTGTTCAGTACCAATGCCCTTGAGCTTTTTCAGCAATTTGCCGTTGCGATAGAACAGCACCGTAGGCGTGCCGGTGACCAGCGGATGGCGTGGCGACTGGCGGGTGTCGAGCATGTAAACGTTGGCGCGATGCCGGTAGGGCTCGGCAGTCTGCCGAAAGATCGGCCCAGCCCATTCGCACGCAGGGCAATGCTCGTTGGCAAAATACAGGACGACCGGGCGCCAGGTTTTCAGGGCCTTGCGATAAACCGGTGCCAGCGTTGCCGCAGGGAGAGATGCGCTCATCGAATGCTCCTTTTCAACGACGGTGAGGTCTGGCGACGTTAAAGGAGGGTGTGTGAGGTCGTCTACTGTCAGAAATTACAGGTGCTGGCTCGAAGTCTCGGATTTATCCCACGAAAATGGCAGAGCGCGCTGACAGCCAAGGCAGAAATGATGAATGGAATGACGTGTTAGGCTCGATGTATCAAGTCAAGCGCTTCTTGGGGTGCTATTTTTGGCACTTCTTAAAGTACGCCAAGGAGCATCTTGATGGCACATATCGTCCTCTCCAATGTTGTAGCAAGTATTTCTGAATTGAAAAAAGATCCGATGGGAACGGTAGCAGCGGGCGGGGGGCATTCGGTCGCAATCCTTAACCGAAATCAACCGGCGTTTTATTGCGTTCCTGCCAAAGAGTATGAGGCGATGATGACGCGTCTGGATGATCTGGAGCTGATTGCGCTGTGCAAGGAGCGGGAAAGCGACCCAACGATCAGGGTCTCGATAGATGACTTATGAGCTGGAGTTTTCTGAAAAAGCCTGGAAGGAATGGATGAAGCTTGGTGCAGTTGTGAAGGAGCAGTTCAAGAAAAAGCTCGCGGAAAGGCTGTTGAATCCACATATTCCCTCGGCTCGTCTGAAAGGCTTGGGCAATGCATACAAAATCAAACTTCAAAGCGCCGGCTATCGGCTGGTTTATAGAGTGAGCGACGAAGTGCTGATTGTCACAGTGATCGCCATCGGCAAAAGAGCCGGGGGCGATGTATATGAGGCTGCGACTAGACGCTGATTACAATTCTGGCTCTTAGTTAAATGCACCGAAATCGCCCAACCTCATCCCGTTTGGGAACCTGATACCCGTCTGCAGTAGCGTTCGGTAGCGAACCCGCTCCCTCTAGCGCACCACCCTCAAGCGATATTTCCATCGCATCTCCTTGATTCTAAAAACCTTTAAAACCTACGCAGATTTCTGACCAAGGCTGTGGCACACTTTCTGCTGTCTATTCCGTAGTAACAAACCGTGTTCCGGTATAGCGGAATAAACACCATTCTGGAGTGCTTGCCATGCATCGCCGTCCTTCGTTGTTCAAAGCGTGTGTTTTCGTTCTTGCAGCTTCATCAACCGTGATGGGCCTGGCCCAGGCTGCCGAGAGCAAGCTCGACAGTGTCCTGGCTCGCGGCAAATTGATTGTCGGCACTGGCAGCACCAATGCGCCGTGGCACTTTCAAGGCGCGGACGGCAAGTTGCAGGGTTTCGATATCGATATCGCCAGGATGGTGGCCAAAGGGCTGTTCAACGACTCGAGCAAGGTCGAGTTCGTCGTGCAGTCGTCCGATGCGCGGATTCCCAACCTGCTCACCGACAAGGTCGACATGAGCTGCCAGTTCATCACCGTCACGGCCAGCCGCGCGCAGCAAGTGGCGTTCACCCTGCCGTATTACCGCGAAGGGGTTGGTCTGTTGTTGCCGAACAACAGCAAGTACAAGGAAATCGAAGACCTGCAAGCTGCGGGCGACGACGTCACCGTTGCTGTGCTGCAAAACGTGTATGCCGAGGAGCTGGTGCATCAGGCCTTGCCCAAAGCCAAAGTCGATCAGTACGACAGCGTCGATTTGATGTATCAGGCAGTGAATTCCGGCCGTGCCGACGCGGCTGCCACCGACCAGTCTTCGGTCAAATACCTGATGGTGCAGAACCCCGGTCGCTATCGCAGCCCGGCATACGCCTGGAGCCCGCAGACCTACGCCTGCGCCGTCAAACGCGGCGATCAAGACTGGTTGAACTTCGTCAATACCGCGTTGCATGAAGCCATGACCGGCGTTGAATTCCCGACCTACGCCGCGTCGTTCAAGCAGTGGTTTGGCGTCGATCTGCCGTCGCCGGCCATTGGTTTCCCTGTCGAATTCAAATGATCCCGTGAGAGCGGGGCGATTGCCGTCGCCTCGCTCAAGGTGCTGCTGACCATGAACTATCAGTTGAACTTTGCCGCCGTGTGGCGCGATTTCGACACCTTGCTGGCGGGGCTCGGTCTTGGGCTGCAACTGGCGCTGGTGTCGATCGCCATCGGTTGCGTGATCGGCCTGCTGATGGCGTTTGCCTTGCTGTCGAAGCATCGCGCCTTGCGGGTGCTGGCCTCGGTGTACGTCACGGTGGTGCGCAACACGCCGATACTGGTGTTGATCCTGTTGATCTACTTTGCCCTGCCGAGCCTCGGCATTCGGCTGGACAAGATTCCCTCGTTCATCATCACGCTGTCGCTGTACGCCGGCGCCTACCTGACCGAAGTCTTCCGCGGTGGCTTGCTGAGCATTCCCAAAGGCCAGCGTGAAGCCGGGCTGGCGGTCGGGTTGGGCGAGTGGCAGGTCAAGGCGTACGTCACCGTGCCGGTGATGCTGCGCAATGTCTTGCCGGCGCTGTCGAACAATTTCATTTCGCTGTTCAAGGACACCTCGCTGGCCGCTGCGATTGCGGTGCCCGAGCTGACTTACTACGCGCGCAAGATCAACGTCGAAAGCTACCGGGTGATCGAAACCTGGCTGGTGACCACGGCGTTGTATGTCGCGGCCTGTTACCTCATTGCCATGCTGCTGCGTTACCTCGAGCAGCGTCTGGCGATCCGCCGATAGGAGGCTGCGATGTACGAATCACCTAGCTGGTTGCATGAATTGTGGGTCGCTCGCGAGCCGCTTTTGCAAGGTTTTCTGACCAGTGTGCAAGTGTCGGCGCTGGCGATTCTGCTCGGCACCTTGCTCGGCGTAGTTGCCGGGTTGGTGCTGACTTACGGGCGCTTCTGGATGCGTGCGCCGTTTCGCTTTTACGTCGATCTGATTCGCGGCACGCCGGTGTTTGTATTGGTGCTGGCCTGCTTCTACATGGCGCCGGCGCTGGGTTGGCAGATCAGCGCGTTTCAGGCCGGCGCCTTGGGCCTGACGCTGTTTTGCGGCTCGCACGTCGCCGAGATTGTCCGTGGCGCGCTGCAAGCATTGCCACGCGGACAGCTGGAGGCGGGCAAAGCCATCGGCCTGACGTTTTATCAGTCCCTCGGCTACGTGCTGTTGCCGCAGGCATTGCGGCAGATTCTGCCAACCTGGGTCAACTCGTCCACGGAAATCGTCAAGGCCTCGACCTTGCTCTCGGTGATCGGTGTGGCTGAATTGCTGCTCAGCACGCAGCAAGTCATCGCGCGGAATTTCATGACCCTGGAGTTCTATCTGTTCGCCGGTTTTCTGTTCTTCGTCATCAACTTCGGCATCGAATTACTCGGCCGGCACATTGAAAAGCGGGTGGCCTTGCCATGACTCAAACTCAAGTTTCCCCAAACCATCAGGCGCTGCTGGACATTCGCGGCCTGCACAAACAGTACGGCGCGGTCGAAGTGCTCAAAGGTGTCGACCTGAGCATGCAGCGCGGCAACGTCGTAACGCTGATCGGTTCCAGCGGTTCGGGCAAGACCACGCTGCTGCGCTGCGTGAACATGCTCGAGGAATTTCAGGGCGGGCAGATTCTGCTCGACGGTGAATCCATCGGCTATGACGAGGTCAACGGCAAGCGCGTGCGTCATGCGGAAAAAGTCATCGCCCGGCATCGCGCTATGACCGGTATGGCGTTTCAGCAATTCAATCTGTTCCCGCATCTGACCGCATTGCAGAACGTCACCCTGGGCTTGCTCAAGGTGAAGAAAATGCCCAAGGACGAAGCCGTGGTGCTCGCCGAGAAATGGCTGGAGCGCGTGGGCCTGCTGGAGCGGCGCAATCACTTTCCCGGCCAGTTGTCCGGCGGGCAGCAACAGCGCGTGGCGATTGCCCGGGCGATTGCGATGAACCCCAGCCTGATGCTGTTCGACGAAGTCACCTCAGCGCTCGACCCAGAGCTGGTCGGTGAAGTGCTCAACGTAATCAAGGGTCTGGCCGAAGACGGCATGACCATGCTGCTGGTGACCCACGAAATGCGTTTCGCCTTCGAGGTCTCGGACAAGATCGTTTTCATGAATCAGGGGCGAATCGAAGAGCAGGGGCCTCCCAAGGAACTGTTCGAACGTCCGCAATCACCGCGTCTGGCTGAGTTTTTGAAGAACACGCGGTTTTAAATCTTTGTTTTGTAATCAGGAGAAACACCCATGAGCATTACTCGTTATGGCACCGGCAGCACCGCCGCCGGCGGTCAGCCGCGTCCCTTCGCGCGCGCGGTCGAAGCGGATGGCTGGCTGCACGTCTCCGGCCAGGTGCCAGCGGTCGAGGGCGAGATCATTGTTGGCGGCATCGTCGAACAGACTCACCAGACCATGAAGAACCTGATCGCGATTCTCGAAGAGGCTGGTTATGGCCTGGAGGATGTAGTGCGGGTCGGTGTGTGGCTGGATGACCCGCGGGATTTCAGCAGCTTCAACAAAGTCTTCGGCGAATATTTCAAACCCGAGCACGCCCCGGCGCGGGCTTGTGTGCAGGCGAGCATGATGGTCGATTGCAAGGTTGAGATTGATTGCATTGCGTACAAAAGGAAGGCCTGAACCACACCGATCGTTCCCACGCTCTGCGTGGGAATGCCTCAAGGGACGCTCCGCGTTCCAATGGGACGCAGAGCGTCCCCGGCTGCATTCCCACGCAGAGCGTGGGAACGATCATTAGCGGTAAACTCCCGGCGACTTTGAATGGGAACCACTGAAATGACCGAAGACACCATCAAGCGCCGGGCTCGCGGTCTGGACCGGGCGTTCGATATCCTCGATTTTCTCAAGGAAATCGGCCAGCCGCTGCGCCCGAACGACATCGCCAACGGCATCGGCAGCCCGAAATCCACGGTCTACGAACTGGTTGCCTCGTTACTCGAACGGCGCATTCTCGAGCTGGTGGGCAAGGACGGTCATGTCTACCTGGGCCGGCAGCTGTACTTTCTCGGCCAGGCGCATCTGCGCCATTTCGATCTCAGTCGCGAGGCCGATCACGCCTTGCAGGAGATTGTCAGCCAGACCCGCGAGACCGCGCAGATGTGCCTGCTCAACGGGCGCAAATACACGGTGGCGCTGATGAAAGAGGGTGAGCGGCATTTCCGCATTTCCTCCGACATCGGCGAGAACGCGCCGATCCCGTGGACAGCCTCGGGGCGCCTGCTGCTGGCGCACCTGAGCGACCAGCAGATCATCGACCTGATCGACGAAGACGACTACATCCTGCCCGACGGCGAACGTCTGCCGCTGGAGCGCTTTCTGGCGGAGATCCGTCAGGCCGGAATCGACGGTTTTTTCTCCTTCGACAGCGTCGCCGACACCTTCACCCATTGCTTCGCCGCGCCGGTCAAAGACCCGCAAGGCGTAGCGATTTGTACCTTGTGCATCGTCGCGCCCCGGGCCGACGCGAAAACCCATTACGACGACTATCGCCGGGTACTGATCGAGAGCGCCAACAGCCTCGCCCGGCGCATCAACGAATAAACGCGGCTGGCTGCGGCCGCGACAACGAGGAGTTCGACCATGACGACTGCCAACAATCGTGCTGTGCAAAAGGGCGACGCGGCTATCGGCGCGCAGCTGGTGCGCGACGTCAGCCTGCCCGCGCTGGTGCTGCACCGCCAGGCACTGGAGCACAACATTCGCTGGATGCAGAAATTCGTCAGCGACAGCGGCGCCGAACTGGCGCCCCACGGTAAAACCAGCATGACCCCGGCGCTGTTCAAACGTCAGCTCGATGCCGGTGCGTGGGGCATCACCCTCGCCAGCGCGACCCAGACCTGCGCCGCCTATGCCCATGGCGTGCGCCGGGTGCTGATGGCCAACCAACTGGTCGGCATCCCGAACATGGCGCTGATCGCTGACTTGCTTACCGATCCGGCATTTGAATTCCATTGCATGGTCGATCACCCGGATAACGTCGCTGACCTCGGCGCGTACTTTGCCTCGCGCGGGCTCGAGCTCAACGTGATGATCGAATACGGCGTCGTCGGCGGACGTTGCGGTTGCCGCAGCGAGCAGGAAGTCATCGAACTGGCGAAGGCGATCAACGCCCAACCGGCGCTGGCACTGACCGGCATCGAAGGTTACGAAGGGGTGATCCACGGCGACCACGCAGTCAGCGGCATCCGCGAGTTCGCCGCCTCGTTGGTACGCCTGGCCGTGCAGTTGCAAGACAGCGGCGGTTTTGCCGTTGCCAAGCCGATCATCACTGCGTCTGGCTCGGCGTGGTACGACTTGATTGCCGAATCGTTCGAAACGCAAAACGCCGCCGGGCGCTTTCTCAGCGTGCTGCGTCCGGGCAGTTACATCGCCCATGACCACGGCATCTACAAGGATGCGCAGTGCTGCGTCCTCGACCGGCGCAGCGATCTGCACGAAGGCTTGCGCCCGGCGCTGGAAGTCTGGGCGCATGTGCAGTCATTGCCGGAAGCGGGTTTTGCGGTGATCGCGCTGGGCAAGCGTGATGTGGCCTTCGATGCCGGTTTGCCGGTGCCATTGCTGCGCTACAAGGCCGGTGCCGTGCCTGCGGTTGGCGAAGACGTGAGTGCCTGCAAAGTGACCGCGGTGATGGACCAGCACGCGTTCATGACGGTGGCGCCGGGTGTTGAATTGCGCGTCGGCGATATCATTTCCTTTGGCACCTCGCACCCGTGTTTGACGTTCGACAAGTGGCGGGTGGGGTTGTTGGTGGATGAACAACTGACGGTGATCGAGAGCATGGAGACTTGTTTCTAAGGCTTCAGACCGAGGCGCAGCCAATCGCGAGCAGGCTCACTCCTACATTTGAAACGCATTCCAATTGTAGGAGTGAGCCTGCTCGCGATGACGGCGGCACAGCCACCACCGAACCATCAGAGCCCCCCTCAAATGAACACCTTAAGCCCCCTGGGCCCAAACACCCCGCGCATCGCCCTGATCGGCGAATGCATGATCGAGCTGCAGCAGCGCGCCGATGGCAGCCTGCAGCAAAGCTTCGGCGGCGATACCCTGAACACTGCGGTGTATCTGTCCCGCGCGATGGGCGATCAGGCACAGGTCGATTACGTCACCGCGCTGGGCGACGACAGTTTCAGCGATGCCATGTGCCGGATCTGGGACGGCGAAGGCATTGGCCTCGATCTGGTCCAGCGCCTGCCTGGCCGGTTGCCCGGTTTGTATTGCATTCAGACCGACGCCAACGGGGAGCGACGTTTCCTTTATTGGCGCAACGAAGCCGCCGTCCGCGAGTGCTTCACCACACCGGCCGCCGAACCGGTGCTGGCAGCGTTGCCCGATTATGACGTGCTGTATTTCAGCGGTATTACCCTTGCTGTACTCGGTGCAAAGGGCCGGGACAGACTGATCGAAACCTTGATCAAGGCGCGGCAGAACGATGCGCGCATCGTCTTCGACAACAACTACCGGCCGCGGCTGTGGGCTTCTGTCGAAGAGGCGCGAGCGGCGTATCGCAGTATTTTGCCTTACGTTGATCTGGCGTTATTGACGGTGGAAGACGAGCAGGCGCTGTTCGGCTTCCCCGACTGCGATGAAGTGTTTGCGGCGTATGCGCAGATTGGTACGCCGGAGGTGGTGCTCAAGCGTGGGGCCGAGGCTTGTCTGATTCGCTGCGAGGGTGCGGCGTTCGAAGTGCCGGCGCGGAAGGTCGAGACAGTGGTGGATACCACCGCGGCGGGGGATTCGTTCAGTGCGGCGTATCTGGCCAGTCGTCTGTCCGGTGACAGTCCTGTGGAAGCGGCGCAGGCTGGGCATCTGCTGGCGAGCCGGGTAATTCAGGTGCCGGGGGCGTTGATTCCGAAATAGTCGTTTGAATGGCCGCTTGCTGCGCAATCGGTTCGCGAGCAGGCTCGCTCCCACAGGGGACCGCATTTCAGCCTCCACAGGGACTGCATTTCAGTGTCCAGAAGGCAATGCATCACACCTAACACAGGTGGAATGCATTTCAACTGTGGGAGCGAGCCTGCTCGCGAAGAGGCCCGCGAGCCAACTCACTAATCCCGGTAAAACACCTGCACCAGGTGATAACCAAACTTGCTCTTGATCGGCCCATGCACGGTGCGCAGTGGTTTTTTGAAGATCACCGCATCAATCGCACCGACCATCTGCCCCGGTCGGACTTCGCCCAGGTCGCCGCCACGTTTGCCGGACGGGCAGGTGGAGAATTTCTTCGCCAGCACATCGAACGCCTCTCCCTTGGCGATGCGTTGTTTGAGCTGTTCGGCCTCTTCGGCGGTTTTCACCAGAATGTGGCGGGCTTGGGCTTTCATCGGGCGGTCCTGATAACGGGGTGAAGGCGGGGCGCGGATTATGCCTCAAGTCACAGGGTTTGGCTGGTCATCGTGCGGATCTTGCTGGCCAGCAGCTCGACCGCGAACGGTTTGGCAACCATGTCCATGCCGTCCTCAAGAAATCCCTGACGCTCAGCGGCTTTTTGCGCGTAGCCAGTCATGAACAGCACCTTAAGGCCGGGCCGATGCTGACGGGCAATTTCCGCCAATTGCCGACCGTTCATGCCCGGCAAGCCGACGTCGGTGACCAGCAGGTCCACGCGCCGGCTGGACTCAAGCAGGGGCAGGGCGGTCTTCGCGTCTACGGCTTCGTAGGTCTGATAACCCAGTTCCCGGAGCAGATCGAGTACCAGCATGCGCACCGCCGGGTCGTCTTCGACCACCATCACGGTTTCACCGGTGGCGATGGTCGGCGTTTGTTCAACGGCCAGTTGCGTGGCTTGCTGCGCTTCGACGCCGTGCAGGCGCGGCAGATACAAACGCACGGACGTCCCTTGGCCCGGCAAACTGTCGAGACTGACATGCCCGCCAGATTGCTGGGCAAAACCATAAATCATCGACAAACCGAGACCAGTGCCCTGGCCGATCGGCTTGGTGGTGAAAAACGGATCGAAGGCTTTCGAACGGACCGAGGGCGTCATGCCGGTGCCGTTGTCGCTGACCGCCAGCATCAGGTAATCGCCGGCCTTGACCGGTTCCAGCGTCGTGATGTCAGTGCCGTCGAGATAGACGTTGGCGGTTTCGATCAGCAACTCGCCGCCATCGGGCATCGCATCGCGAGCGTTGATGACCAAGTTGAGCAGGGCGTTTTCCAGTTGACTGACGTCGGTGCTGACCGGCCATACATCGTCGGCCAGTTGCAGTTTGAGTTCGATCGGATCGCCTTTGGTCCGCCGGATCAGATCCTCCAGCGATAGCACCAGCACGTTGACGTCGAGGGTTTTGCGGTCCAGCGACTGGCGCCGCGAGAACGCGAGCAAACGGTGGGTCAGTGCCGCCGCGCGATTGGCCGAAGACACCGCCGCTTCGGTGAACCGGCCGATCTCGTCAGCCCGGCCGTTGGCAATGTAGCGCTGCATCAAGTCGAGACTGCCGATGATCCCGGTGAGCATGTTGTTGAAGTCGTGGGCGATGCCGCCGGTGAGCTGGCCGACCGCTTCCATTTTCTGTGCATGGCGCAGGGCATCTTCAGCGCGCTCACGCTCGAACATTTCGCTCTGCAAGCGTTGATTGGCCAAGGCCAGTTGCTCGGTGCGGGCACTGACGCGTTCTTCAAGGGTTTCGTTTAGATTGCGCAGGGCTTCTTCGGTTTTCTTGCGTTCGGTCTCGTCGATCACAAAGATATAGAAACCGTTGACCGCGCCGTCGGCGCCATAACGCGGCAGATAGTTCATCAACGCGTGGCGGCTGCTGCCGTCGCGGTGCGGCGTGTACAGGCTGAAGGAGCACGGCCGGCCGGCCAGCGCTTCGGCAATGTAAGGCAGGCGCAGGAAATACGCCTCCTCACCAATCACCTCGCGAATGGTGCGCCCGTACAACTCCTGCGGCGTGAGCCCGTACCAGTCCAGATAAGCCGCGTTGTTCAAGCGGAAGCGTTCTTCACGATCGACGTAGCTGATCAGGATTGGCATGGCGTTGATGATCAATTGCAGCTCGGTCTGACTCTGGCGCAATGCCTGTTCGGTGTGCTTGCGCTCGGTCAGGTCCAGCGCCGCGCCGAGGAACCGCGTCGGCCGGCCATGGTGATCCTTGTAACAACGCCCGCGCGCAAACACCCAGCGCACTTCGCCGTCACGCTGCAGCAAGCGATATTCCTCGGCGTATTCGGTGCCGTGTGTGATGCAGTGTTTGATGCGACGCGTGACCATGGCGCGGTCTTCGGGGTGCACGCCTTGCAGGTAGTCGCTGATCGGCAATTGCCGGGCGTGTGCCGGATCGACCCCGTGCAACTGGGCAAAATGCGCGTCGGCGATAAAGCGGTCTTCGCCGATATTCCAGTCCCAGGTGCCGACCGCGTCGGTGGCCGCGAGGGCCAGTTGCAGGCGTTCTTCGGTTTCGCGTTGCGCCTGCAGGCTTTCTTCGGAGCGACGCTGCAACTCCAGCGCCACGCGCCGGCGTTCATTGGTTTCGATGGCGGTGACGAGAATCCCGGCGACTTGCGCGGATTCGTCGCGAATCGGGCTGTAGGTCAGATCGAGCCAGAAGTCGCTGTCCTTGCCGTCACGCTGCAAGGTAAACCGCCGTTCGCTGTAGGTGCGCACCTGGCCTTGCAGGACGGCGCGGTAAATCGGGTCGGTGAAGTCGCGAAGCTCCGGCCAGACCTCATGCGCCGGCTGCCCGAAAGCCTGCGGATGCTTCTGCCCGGCAAGCAGGGCGAAACCGTTGTTGTAGATCTGCGTGAGCTCCGGGCCCCACAGCAACACCATGGGCATGGGCGAGTGAATGACGATGTCGACCGCAGTGCGCAGGCTCTGCGGCCAGCTTTCGGCAGCGCCCAACGGGCCGCGACTCCAGTCGGTGCGGGTGAGCAGTGCCTGGGCATCATCGGGAATCGGTACAGCGTTCATTACATCGGTCCTGAGCATGGTTCGGTGAGGCGGCGTCTATCATTGTTGCAAACAGGCGTGCTTCAGGTGCAGGCCAATTTCTGTTCATTGAATGCTTCGCGGGTGATTTTTGCCATGGAAATCGATGCACTGTTAGCAATTTTGTCCAATAAAAACGGCTCAGACCTGTTTCTTTCCACAGGTGCGCCGCCCAGCGCGCGGATCGACGGCGTGCTCGTCCCGTTGGGTGATCAGCCGTTCAAACTCGGCGATACCGCCGCCATCGCTGCCTCATTGATGGACGCCGAGCAGCAACGGGAGTTCGACCGGGATCTGGAAATGAATCTGGCAATCTCCCGAACGGGCATCGGCCGCTTTCGTGTGAACATTTTCAAACAGCGCAACGACGTATCGATCGTCATTCGTAACGTCAAACTGGATATCCCGCGGTTCGCCGATCTGAAGCTGCCGCCGGTCCTGCTCGACACCATCATGCTCAAGCACGGGCTGATTCTGTTCGTCGGAGCGACCAACTCGGGCAAGTCGACCTCTCTGGCCGCACTCATCGATCATCGCAACCGCCATAGTACCGGGCACATCATTACCATCGAAGACCCGATCGAGTACATCCATCGGCATCAGCGCTCGATCGTCAATCAGCGTGAAGTCGGCGTCGATACCCGCAGTTTTCACGCCGCGTTGAAGAACACCCTGCGCCAGGCGCCGGATGTAGTGCTGATCGGCGAAATTCGCGACCGCGAAACCATGGAGCATGCCTTGGCGTTTGCCGATACCGGGCATCTGGTTTTGTCAACGTTGCATGCCACCAATGCCAATCAGGCGCTGGACCGGATTATCAATATGTTCCCGGAAGAGCGGCGGCCGCAGTTGTTGCATGCGCTTGGTAATAATCTGAAAGCCTTTGTCTCGCAGCGCTTGGTGCGCACTATTGATGGACATCGAAGAGCGGCGGTGGAGGTGCTTCTGGGGACGCCAACAGTGGCGGACCTTATTCGTCAAAATGAACTTGGCGAACTTAAAAACATGATGGAGAAATCCGAAGATGCAGGAATGCAGACATTCGACTTTGCCCTCTACAAACTGGTTGAAGAGGGCGTTATCGATGTTGGCGAAGCATTGAAAAATGCTGATTCACTGAATAATTTAAGATTGCGAATCAAACTGGGTTCAGGCGATAAAAGACCAGAGGCCGCACCGGGAGAATGGGGCTTGGTGGAGTAATATCTGTTAGCGGAACACGTTTTTTTCTTCCGATTTGTTGATTCGGAAACGTGAGCTAATAAACGTCTAATTGATTGATGTGCTGTTCTGTTTAAAGTTTGGTTGGCCATGTTGGCCAATAAAACTAAAACAGGATGAGTTGATGAAAGTCAGAAATGATAACGCTGTAAGCTCGGTGATTGCCGCGCAAGACAGCAAGTTGTGTATTCAAGGTGACCAAATAGAGCGTGCTAAGATAACTTCGGTGCTCTACGCGTTGTATAAGGCGCGAAGAAGTGTCGTGCTGGTAAGCATGGATTCAATTACGTTGACCTTGCATGAGGGGTCATCGTTTTATTATATGCATAAGCCGCTCAGCAAAAAATTATCAGACTTGTTAAGTTTTTTCCATCCTGACGCGGAAGCAATCGTCACCCACGCTGGACTGGATCTTTGGTTGAATGACGGAAGTCCCGCTGAAACATTGCAAAAGAGAATACAGGCTGATCCAGAAGCACAGTCGATCCTTAAAATAATCATGCAAGCTGCACAGCTGACTGGCGGAGCTGTACGCTCGGTGGCAGACGAGGCCAGCTATGCCCAATGGTTGCAGTTCCATGGGCTGATTATCCCGGCCAGCGTCGAACAACTGGAGCAGTTGCTGAATTTTCTACAATGGGAGTTTCGTGATCCTGAGCACATCGACAAATATTGGGAACAAATAAGCGGCCATAGTGGCGGCTCGGCCGCATTGACCGAAGTGCAGTGCCAGGAAATTCGCGCATTGACCGCAAAATTCATTCCTGCAAACAAGAGTCTGCTGGGGGTGCTGTATGAAAACGTCAAGCCGGTTCTGCACGATGTTGTCGGTCCGGAAAACGCTGATGACATCCTGAACCAGATCACCCATCACGATTTTTCTTTTCAATTGGCGAAAAAATACATCGATGCCTTGGGATGGTGGGGCTCCGGCGCTGACGAAGTATGTAGTGGGGACGATTACGCCCAGGTTCTCTACACCGCAATTCTTATTCAGCTCGATCCGTTAATTGCTGAGAAGAAACGGCGCAATGTGATCGCCGGGTACGATCTCTATCATCCTGCGGTTGCTGCAGACAAGAAACTGCACGTCATACGAGAGGAGTTTGAAAGGCATCTGATTCGGCAAGGTACAGTCTCCCAGAGGCTAGCCCCTCTGGCGTCACACATGCTGTTATCGTGCGCAGCGCCAGGTCTGTTGATCAGTAACGTTCCAGAATGGCTCACCGCTGGCTCTATCGGTTGGGTCACTTTTTCTCAAGCGGTTGGCATGATTGAGTTGAGCGCCAAGGGGGCTTCACGTTTCGTGGATTACGAAGACGTCATGCTATTTGCCGATATGGGGTCTATCAGCCAAGCCTTGGGCGAACTACAAAGCTTGTCGGCGATTGATGTGATCACTGACTGGGCACTTATAAACGAAGTGATCGTCCATAATGATCTGGAGACTTCCACGACCGCTGCCGCTCAAACCGCTTTGAAGGCTTACCAGAGTCACGTGGAAACGATGGTCAACGGAGTGAAGGCTTTTTCCACGTCAGTGCCCAATCGCAAGAAACTGGCGATGGCGGCGCTAAAACAAACAATGCCTGACTGCGATTTTCTTGAAGAACCGCTGCTGCGCCCAGAACCATTTTCCAGTCTCAGGCAATCCATGCTGGATTTGCACATTCAAGGTGAACTGACTTCCGGAGTATGGGACTGGAATGAAAAGCCTCACATTCTTAGCCGATATCCACAGTTGATGGGTTTGGCTAATAATCAGACGATATTTAAAGCTGATGTGCGTAAGTATCACGAAGATATTCATCGGGCGATAGCTTCCAATATCAAACTCGCCTTGTCCGGAATACCTCGCCAGGATCGCGATATTATCGCTCGAAGCAAAATCACTTTCTTCACTGTGCGTGCACCGGTCACTGAGCTGGTTTACCCATCCAGCAATTACAATCTGTTCGGTGTAGCAAACAAGGGGCCTACCTCAGTTGAAGTGCAATCCAAAAAAGATCAGGCAATAGGCCGCTTTGCTGTAATTATGATCGCTTCGTATGAGGGTGGAATACTTTGCTATGAATTATTCAGTCTCTTGGGAGAGTGTCGAAGAAACGATGCTTTGGGGGAGCTGATCATAAAAACTCAAAAAATGAATATGCCGTCACGTCTGGACTTTAAAGGCAGTCCCAATGATGCTTTTTTTCCACTACCTGCAACCCACCGAGTTCCTACTGATTTCCAAAGCTATACCCAAGGCGCACGGCCGCGTGCTGATGCGTCCGATATCATGGTCATAGAGAAACTGGGAGTGATTCCCGCGCCTGTCACCGCTACACAGGGAAAACAAAGCCTCTATCAATTTTTCATGAGCGAGCCGATAAATAACATCGCGCAATTTGTGGTAACCCACCGACCCGTTGGAAGCGTGGAAGAGTTGACTATGGCCTTCACCGAGCTGACGGAGCGAGAGTCGATCGTTAAAAAAACGGAGGAGTGGGTAACATTTACCATTGATCTGCTGGTGCCTTTCAAGAGATGCATCGAGGATATCGCTTCCGGTGAACGTAACAAAGTCGTTGACGGTATCTACGCTTGTACGATGGATGCTATCGGCATCTTCTTCACGGTGTTGGGTGCGCCTGCAAAGATTCTGACCATAGCAGCAAGGACGGTTTCACTGACATCGAAGCTTGCCAGCGTGGTGAAATATTCATTGAAGCTGACAGTGTCTACGTTTAACCCTGTCGATGGCTTGCCAACAGCCGGGTATCTGGCTACCAAGTCACTTTTGAAAAGCGGGCTCGGGTTGACCAGAGAGGGTGTCAGGCTTTTTGACAAGGCTACCTCTCAGTTGCACAGACTGACCGGCAGACGCCAATCCGTAGACTTTATTCAACTGGCGAGTCTACCCCAAACTGGCCAGGGCAAATGGCGACCTCGTGCTGATGCGCTCGACGTATTTAGCGTATGCGCGCTGAACAGGAAAGATCAGTGGTACGCGATCAGCAGTCGGGGGACGCCTTGGGGCAAAAAGCTGGCGAATTTCCAGTTCCAGCACACGTATTCTCTGCCTAGCGTCCGTTCTGAGAGTTACACACAACACATCATTAAAAATAGTTTGCCCATTGTCCGGAGTAAGATTGACGCGGCTGAAAAAGTGCTGGGGTATTCACAGCTGAATACCAAGACCGACCTTGCAATAGGTTTGTTTTTAGGCACTACTGCAAAAGGACGAGATGACTTTTCGATACTTTTGCGGGCCATCAGATTGAATGTCTACGATACTTCGTTGAGCAATTTTTTTCTGGATGTCGCAAAAGTTGACGAGCATACCGTTGATGTCATCCAAAGCCAGTACAGTGAGTGGAAGAATGCCGGTTTGCATGAGCGAGGAAAAATTCAATACCTGAACATCAATAGTCAGAATCTCAATCGCCGCTTCAATGATGCCGGCTTCAATTATGGTGAGGTCGCAGATGACCTGCTCCATGAAATGTTTCGTACAGGTTCTGGCAAGACTGATCTGGTGGCTGCCAAGGCGCGGTTGCACAATCGAGTTCCCATGTTGGATGTGGCGCCGTTGTTGAATTTGGCAGCAGGACGCCTACCGAAATCGGGAGGAGGGTTCCACAGTGCTGCCGAAGCTCGCTCGAACGCGGATTCCCTTGCGCTTCTGACTGCTCTGCTGAGTCTGGTGGAAACAGACCTCGCCGCTTATTTCAGAAATATGGAAGTCCTGAAAGCCGCGGTCGCGGGCAATCCTGATCGCACTATAACTGGTGAGGTGTTGATTGAGCTGAACACCGATTGATTTGCGTAAATTGCACTTGATCGAGCCACTCTCTCACCCGGCCGTGCTCATTCATTGAGCTCCGGCCGATCCCGAAACTGCTCCAGCGCTTCGGGATTGGCCAGCGCGTCGGTGTTCTTCACCGGCCGCCCATGCACCACCTCGCGCACCGCCAGCTCAACGATCTTGCCGCTGATAGTGCGCGGAATGTCTGTGACCGCCACGATCTTTGCCGGTACATGCCTTGGGGTGGTATTGGCGCGGATCACCTGACGGATGTGCTGTTCGAGCGCATCATCCATTTCCAGCCCTTCGCGCAATCGCACAAACAACACGACCCGCACGTCATCCTGCCACTGCTGGCCGATGGCGACGCTGTCCATTATTTCGCTGAGCTTTTCGACCTGACGGTAGATCTCCGCTGTGCCGATGCGCACGCCGCCGGGGTTGAGCACAGCATCCGAACGCCCGTGAATCAACATCGCGCCGTGCGGCGATTGTTCAGCATAATCGCCCTGGGCCCAGACACCGGGAAACAGGCTGAAATACGACTGGCGCAGTTTTGTCCCGTCCGGGTCATTCCACAAACCGATCGGCATGGCCGGAAAATGCCGTGTGCAGACCAGTTCACCTTTCTCGCCAATTACCGCCTGACCGGCGTCGTTCCAGACCTCGACCGCCATGCCCAGGCTTTTGCCCATGATCTCGCCGCGCCGTACCGCCGACAGCGGATTGCCGTTGACGAAGCACGAGACAATATCGGTGCCGCCGGACATCGACGCCAGACACAGATCGCTTTTTATCTCGCGGTAGACATAGTCATAACTCTGCGGCGACAGCGCCGAGCCGGTGCACAGCAGGGTTTTCAGGCTACCCAGATCATGGCTGTTGCGGGGGCGGGCACCGCCGCTTTCCAGGGTGGCGAGAAACTTCGGGCTGGTGCCGAACACGCTGATGCGCTCGTCGTCGATCAAGTCGAGCAAACGCTGGTGGTCCGGGTAAAACGGCGAGCCATCGTAAAGAACCACCGCACTGCCGACCGCCAGCGCCGAGACCAGCCAGTTCCACATCATCCAGCCGCACGTTGTGTAATAGAACAGCCGGTCGCCGGGTCCGAGATCGCAATGCAGCCCGTGTTCCTTGACGTGTTGCAGCAGCACTCCGCCGGTGCTGTGGACGATGCACTTCGGCACGCCGGTGGTGCCGCTGGAATACAGCACATACAACGGATGGTTGAACGGCACCGGGACGAAATGCGTCTCGCCGCCGACTGCGTAGAAGTCCTCCCACGAACTCACTTCAGCCGGTGTCTGGTACACCTCCATGCTCACTTGCGGATCGGCGTACGGGACAATGATCAACTGTTTCAGGGTCGGCAGCTGTTCGAGGATGCCGTTGATCTTGTCGGTCTGGTCGAGAGTCTTGCCGGCGTAGCGGTAAGCGGCGCAAGTCAGCAACACCTTCGGTTCGATCTGGCCGAAGCGATCGATGACCCCGTGGGTACCGAAGTCGGGCGATGAGCACGACCAGATCGCCCCAAGGCTGGTGGTCGCGAGCATCGCCACCAGCGTTTGCCAGGTATTGGGCATGCATGCCGCGACCCGATCACCGAGGCCCACGCCGGCAGCCTGCAGGCTCGCTTGAAAACCGGCGACGTGCTCCGCCAGTTCAGCCCAGGTCAATTGCTCGCGCTGGCCGTTCTCCGCCACGCTGATCACCGCTACGGCGTCGTCGCGGCGGCGCAGCAGGTGTTCGGCGAAGTTCAGGGTTGCGCCGGGAAACCACTCGGCGCTGAGCATTTGCGCGCCTTCACGCAGTACCGCGTCGGGCTGGGTGTGAAAGCGAATATCGAAACAATCGACAAGCGCCTGCCAGAAATCCGCACGCTGCTCGATGCTCCATTGGTGCAGGGCAGGGTAGTCGTCGATGTTGAGATCATGGCGCTGATTGATGGCACGGCGAAACGCATCCATGCGTGATTGGGCGATACGGTTGGCGTCGGGTTGCCAGAGGATGTCGGACATCGCTTGCCTCTTTTTATCGAATTCAAATAAGCAGCCTGGCTTGTTGACCCTGTGGGAGTGAACTTGCTCGCGAAAGCGCTGCGTCAGTCAAAAACTCTCTAACTGACACTCGGTATTCGCGAGCAAGCTCGCTCAGGTTATTGCGCGAGCCAGCCGCCATCGATATTCCAAGCCGCGCCACGCACCTGACTGCCGGCCTCGCTGCACAGAAACAACACCAGTTCGCCCAGATGCTGCGGCGTGACGAACTCCAGCGAGGGCTGCTTCTCGGCCAGCAGATCATGTTGCGCCTGCTGCGGATCGACACCCTTGGCCGCACGGTCATCGATCTGCTTCTGCACCAGCGGCGTCAGCACCCAGCCCGGGCAGATGGCGTTGCAGGTAACATTGCTGGTCGCAGTTTCCAGGCCGACCACTTTGGTCAGGCCGATCACGCCGTGTTTGGCGGCCACGTACGCGGCTTTGCCGGTCGAACCGACCAGGCCGTGCACCGAGGCGATGTTGATGATCCGCCCCCAGTTTTTGCTGCGCATGCCCGGCAGGCTCAGGCGGGTGCTGTGGAACACCGAGGACAGATTGATGGCAATGATCGAATCCCAGCGCTCGATCGGAAACTCTTCCACCGCCGCGACATGCTGAATGCCGGCATTGTTGACCAGGATATCCACGCCGCCGAACTCGCGCTCGGCGTAGGCGATCATCTCGGCGATCTGCGCCGGATCGCTGACATCGGCCGGATGATGGCCAACCTTGCCACCGAATTGGCCGACTTCGGCAATCACTGCCGACGCATCGCCAAAACCGTTGAGAATCAGGTTGGCCCCAGCCTTGGCCAGGCTCAATGCGATGCCCAGGCCGATGCCGCTAGTGGAGCCGGTAACCAGTGCGGTCTTGCCGGAAAGAGTCGTCATGAATACCTCACACAATGCCAGTGGCGTAGAAGGTGCCGATCACTACGAAAACCGCCAGGGTCTTGATCAGCGTAATACAGAAAATGTCTTTATAGGCCTCGCGGTGGGTCAGCCCGGTCACCGCCAGCAGGGTGATTACCGCGCCGTTGTGCGGCAGGGTGTCCATGCCGCCGCTGGCCATCGCGGCCACGCGGTGCAGCACTTCCAGCGGAATGTTCGCCGCGTTGGCCGCGCTGATGAACTGCTCGGACATCGCCGCCAGGGCAATGCTCATGCCGCCCGATGCCGAGCCGGTGATCCCGGCCAGCAGGGTTACGGTGATGGCTTCGTTGACCAGTGGATTGGGGATCTGCTTGAGCCAGTCCGCCAGTACCAGAAAACCCGGCAACGAGGCGATCACTGCGCCGAAACCGTATTCGGACGCGGTGTTCATCGCCGCCAGCAGTGCGCCGCTGACCGCACTCTTGCTGCCTTCGGCGAGTTTGCTGCGAATCGCCTGAAAGCCGAACGCCAGCACCATCAGAATGCCGACCAGCAACGCCGCCTGTACCGCCCAGATTGCCGTGAGCTTGGCGATCTCGGTGGTGACCGGTGTGGCCATGCCCGGCAGCGCGAGGCTGTGGGTCTTGCCGTACCACTGCGGAATCCACTGGGTGAATAGCAGATTCATGATGCCTACCGCGAGCAGCGGCGACAGTGCAATCCACGGGTTGGGCAGTTTCAGGTCTTCGGCGGTTTCCGGCTCGTTGCGCAATTCGCTGCCATAGCCCTCACCGGCGCGCTGGGCCTTGTTGCGCTGGCGCTGAAGAAACAGCATGCCGGCGCAGAACACGAAAATCGTGCCGATCACACCCAGCCACGGTGCGGCCCATGCGGTGGTGTTGAAGAACGTGCTGGGAATTATGTTCTGAATCTGCGGGGTGCCGGGCAGGGCGTCCATGGTGAAGGAAAACGCGCCAAGGGCGATGGTCGCGGGGATCAGCCGTTTGGGGATATTGCTCTGGCGGAACATTTCGGCAGCAAACGGATACACCGCAAACACCACCACGAACAACGACACGCCGCCATAGGTAAGCAGCGCGCAAACCAGCACGATCACCAGCATCGCCTGGCGAGTGCCGAGCAGGCGAATCGCCGCGGCGACGATCGAACGGGAGAACCCCGACAGCTCGATCAGCTTGCCGAACACGGCGCCGAGCAGAAACACCGGAAAATACAGTTTGATGAAGCCGACCATTTTCTCCATGAACACCCCGGTGAAGGCAGGCGCAACGGCGGATGGATCGGTGAGCAGGACCGCGCCGAGCGCGGCAATCGGGGCGAAGAGGATAACGCTGTAGCCACGGTAGGCGGCCAGCATCAGCAACGCGAGGGCTGCCAAGGCAATGATCACACTCATGGTGTGTCTCTCCAGAATTGTTATTTTTGTGTGTGGAACGGGTGTGGAGAGGTGTAAGCGAGATTTGTGCCAATCTGCTAAGGGGTTGAAAAATAAGGAATTAACGAGTGAAGATTGGTCAAGGTAAAGTAGTCTGTCTCTGAGTTGAGATTTTCGGCGGACGATCTGGCGCTATCGCGAGCAGGCTCACTCCTACAAGGTGACGGTGTACGCAGTTCCTGTAGGAGTGAGCCCGCTCGCGATAAGTGCGAAGCACTTCCATCTACCAAGTGAGAGTGAAGTCTCTAAAGTGAGACTAGGCAATCCCCAGCGCCACCATTTTCTTGTACAACGTCGACCGCCCAAGCCCCAGTCGGGCCGCCGCTTCCGGCACCTTGCCCGCGCATTCAGCCAACGCCGTTTCAATCAATTGCCGATCAAAGCGCTCGCGCGCCTGGGCGAAGGTTTCCTCCGTCGCCGCTGGTGCGACAGATGCGGGCGAACGCTCGACCGGCGTCAACGTGCCGATCGCCGCACGCAGATCCTGTTCGGTGAGAATCAAGTCATCGCTGAGCAACGCTGCGCGCTCCAGCACGTTGCGCAATTCGCGAATGTTCCCCGGCCACGCATGTTGGCCAAGCAATGCCAGCGCATCACGGTGCAGTTCGTGCTGACTGCGCAACTCCTCCAGAATCGCTTCGCTGAGTGCCGGCAGATCATCGAGGCGTTCGCGCAGGGGCGGCACCTGGATCGGCAGCACATTCAGGCGATAGTACAAATCGGCGCGAAATTCGCCGCGCTTGATCGCTGCTTGCAGATCCGTCGAGGTCGCGGCAATGACCCGCACATCACTCTGAATCACCTCGTTGGAGCCGACCGGTTCAAACTCCTTTTCCTGCAACACGCGCAGCAACTTGCTTTGCAGCGGCAGCGGCATGTCGCCGATCTCGTCGAGAAACAGCGTGCCGCCCTGGGCGATCTGCAATTTACCGGTACGCCCCTTGCGATCAGCACCGGTGAACGCGCCGGGGGCCGTACCGAAAAATTCGGCTTCGAGCAGTGCTTCCGGAATCGCCGCGCTGTTGATGCTGACGAATGCCTTGTGCGCGCGGGGCGATGCGCTGTGGATCGCTTGAGCGAGCAGCTCCTTGCCGGTGCCGGTTTCGCCGAGCAGCAAGACCGGCGATTCGGCACTGGCACTGCGCCGGGCGCGGCGTTTGACTTCGAGGCTGGCGGCGCTGGTGCCGATGAAGTGGGCGAAGTTGTATTTGGTCTGCCGGGCGCGCAGCAGCGAACGGGTCGAGGCCAGTTCTTCCTGCATGCTCAGGTAGCGCTTGAGCATGGGCGACAGGGTGCGCAACTCATCGAACAGGGCGAAGCCGATCGCGCCGATCACCGTGCCGGCATCGTCATGGATCGGCAGACGCATCACCACCAACGGCTCTTTTGGCGTGTCTTGCATATCGAGCAGAATCGGCCGCCCGGTGCGCACCACTTCACGCAGCAGGCTGCCGGGAATCACGCTTTCACAAGCCTTGCCGATCGCGCCGGCAGCCGATTCAAGGCCGAAGCGCCGGGCATAGCGCTCGTTCATCCAGACGATGTTGGCGTCCCGATCGACGATCACCGTGCCTTCGCTGGACTGCTCGATGATCTCGAACAGCGAGCGGATCGCCAGCGTGCGAACGCGTTGGTAGTCCTTGAGGCTTTCGGTGGTGTTCATCGGGTAGATCCTGAAAACGTTTCGTCAGTAATGGCGCTATCGCGAGCAGGCTCACTCCTACTTTTGGAATGCATTTCAAATGTAGGAGTGAGCCTGCTCGCGATGAATATTACTCGGTTTGTCGGCCATCCCCGATTATGCCTACCCCGGATGCGCCGCCGCCAACAGCTCTTTGGTGTAAGGATGCTGCGGCGCATCAAACACCTCATGGCTGGCGCCACGCTCCACGACTTTACCGTCCTTGATCACAATCATGTCATGGGCCAGCGCGCGGACGACGGCCAGGTCATGGCTGATGAACAGGTAGGTCAGACCGTGCTTTTCCTGCAACTGGCGGAGCAGGGCGACCACTTGTTTCTGTACCGTGCGATCCAGCGCCGACGTCGGCTCGTCGAGGAGGATCAACGCCGGTTTCAGTACCAATGCCCGAGCAATGGCGATGCGCTGGCGCTGGCCACCGGAAAACTCGTGGGGATAGCGATGCCGACTCTCCGGATCGAGGCCGACCTCTTTGAGCACGCGAACCACTTGCTCATCACACTCATCGGCGTTTGATTCACAATGCACTTCGAGGCCTTCGCTGATGATCTGCGCCACCGACATGCGCGGGCTAAGGCTGCCGAACGGGTCCTGAAACACCACTTGCATTTGCCGCCGCCACGGTCGCATCTGTTTCTGATTGAGCGCGTCGAGCGCCTCGCCCTGGAAGCGGATGCTGCCTTCGGAATCGAGCAGGCGCAGGATCGCCTGACCGAGCGTCGACTTGCCTGATCCCGATTCGCCGACGATGCCCAGCGTTTTGCCACGCTGAATGTTCAAGCTGATGCCATCCACCGCGCGCAGGTACTGCTTGCGCTGAAACAGCCCGCCACTGACAGCGAACTCAACTCTCAGATCGTCGACTTCCAGCACATTCTCACGCTCGTCCCGTGGCAGCGCTTCGCCTTCCGGCTCGGCGTTGAGCAGCACGCAGCTGTAAGGGTGCTTCGGCTCGGTGAACAAGGTTTCGCAGGGCGCCTGCTCGACGATTTCGCCGGCCTTCATCACGCACACACGTTGCGCGATGCTGCGCACCAGATTGAGGTCGTGGCTGATCAACAGCAACGACATGCCCAAGCGCTTCTGCAAGGATTTGAGCAGCAGCAGAATCTTGCGCTGTACCGTGACGTCGAGCGCGGTGGTGGGCTCGTCGGCGATCAGCAATTCCGGCTCGCATGCCAGCGCCATGGCGATCATGACCCGCTGCCGTTGCCCGCCCGAGAGCTGGTGCGGATAGGCTTTCAGGCGCTCTTTGGGTTTCTGGATACCGACCAGACCCAGCAGTTCGAGAATCCTTTGCTGCGCCGCTTTGCCGCCGAGGCCACGGTGCAGCAGCAGGGTCTCGCCGATCTGCTTCTCGATGGTGTGCAGCGGATTGAGCGAAGTCATCGGCTCCTGGAAGATCATTGCGATACGGTTGCCGCGCAACTCGCGCAAGACCTTGGGATCCGCGCCGAGCAGCTCCTGGCCTCGATAACGAATGCTGCCGTGGGTATGCGCCTCGGACTCGGGCAACAACTGCAGGATCGAGTGCGCGGTGACCGACTTTCCGGAGCCGGATTCACCAACCAGCGCCAGGCATTCGCCGGGGCGGATATCCAGACACAGGTCGCGCACCACGGTCTGGCCATGGAACGCGACATTGAGGTTACGGATTTCAATCAGATTGTCAGTCATGGGCACGCTTCAGGACCTTGGATCGAATGCGTCACGCAACGCTTCGCCGATGAATACCAATAAAGACAGAATCAGCGCCAGCGTGAAGAATGCGGTCAGACCGAGCCAGGGGGCTTGCAGGTTCTGTTTGCCCTGGCCGATCAACTCACCCAGCGAGGCACTGCCGGCGGGCATGCCGAAGCCGAGAAAGTCCAGCGCGGTCAGGGTCGAGATCGCCCCGGTGAGAATGAACGGCAGGTAACTCAATGTCGCGTTCATCGCGTTGGGCAGGATGTGCCGGAAAATCACCTTGCGGTCGCTGAGCCCCAGCGCACGGGCGGCTTTGACGTATTCCAGATTGCGCCCGCGCAGGAACTCGGCGCGCACTACGTCCACCAGCGCCAGCCACGAGAACAGCGCCATGATCCCCAGCAACCACCAGAAATTCGGCTCGACGAAACCGGAAAGAATGATCAGCAGGTACAGCACCGGCAGCCCCGACCAGACTTCCAGCAGCCGCTGCCCGAGCAAGTCGACCCAGCCGCCGTAGTAACCTTGCAATGCACCGGCGGCAATGCCGATCAGCGCGCTGACAAAGGTCAGCATCAAGGCGAACAGAATCGACACCCGTGCGCCAAAAATCACCCGCGCCAGCACATCTCGCGACTGATCGTCAGTCCCCAGCCAATTGACCGATGTGGGCGGGCTGGGCGCGGGTTTATTCAGGTCATAGTTCGGCGTGTCGTCACTAAACGGAATCGGTGGGAACAGCAGCCGACCGCCGTCCTTGCGAATCAGGTTCTGCACATAGTCGCTGCGATAATCGGCCTGAAACGGCAGTTGTCCACCGAATTCCTGCTCGGTGTGGCGCTTGAACACCGGGAAATACCACTGACCCTGATAACTGACCATCAACGGCTTGTCGTTGGCGATCAATTCGCCGCCGAGTGTCAGCACGAACAGGCCGATGAACAGCCACAGCGACCACCAGCCGCGACGGTTTTTCTTGAAACGCTCGAAACGGCGACGGCCCAACGGCGAGAGCTTGAGCATCAGGCGTTCCTCGCGGCGAAGTCGATACGCGGGTCGACCAGGGTGTAGCACAAATCGCCCACCAGTTTTATCAGCAGGCCGAACAGGGTGAAGATGAACAGCGAGCCAAACACCACCGGATAATCCCGCGAAACTGCCGCTTCGTAGCTCATCCGCCCGAGGCCATCGAGCGAGAAGATCACCTCGATAAGCAGGGAGCCCGCGAAGAACACACTGATGAAGGCTTGAGGAATCCCCGAGACCACCAACAGCATGGCGTTGCGGAACACGTGGCCATACAGCACACGGCGTTCACTCAGACCTTTGGCGCGTGCGGTGACCACGTACTGGCGGGTGATTTCATTCAGGAACGAGTTTTTGGTGAGGATTGTCAGCGTCGCAAATCCGCCGATCACCAGCGCTGTCACTGGCAGCACCAGGTGCCAGAAATAGTCGGCGATCTTGCCCAGGGTCGACAGCGATTCGAAATTGTCCGAGACCAGCCCGCGCACCGGAAACCAGTTCAGCGAAGTGCCGCCGGCGAACA
Source organism: Pseudomonas sp. R1-1 (assembly GCF_051132135.1). NCBI lineage: Bacteria > Pseudomonadati > Pseudomonadota > Gammaproteobacteria > Pseudomonadales > Pseudomonadaceae > Pseudomonas > Pseudomonas sp. R1-1. Next base: position 3,365,333 of record NZ_CP071663.1, on the reverse strand, counting down.
CCACAATCAGAAACATGGCGAACAGAAACGCCGGCATCGCATAGCCGATGATGATCGCGGTGCTGCTCCAGACATCGAAATGGCTGCCGTGGTGCACGGCCTTGCGAATCCCCAGCGGGATCGACACCAGATAGGTAATCAAGGTCGCCCACAAGCCGAGCGAAATGGTCACCGGCATCTTTTCCAGGATCAGATCAGTGACCGTGGCGCCACGGAAGAAACTCTTGCCGAAATCCAGCTGCGCATAGTTTTTCAGCATCAGCCACAGACGCTCATGGGCCGGTTTGTCGAAGCCGTATTGTTTCTCGATGTCCTTGATCAGTTGTGGGTCAAGGCCGCGACTGGCGCGCGAGGCACCGCTGGCAGTCTCGCTGGCACCGCCGCCTACGCTCGCACCGCCGATCCCCTGCAAGTGAGCGATGGCCTGTTCCACCGGGCCGCCGGGAGCGGCCTGAATGATCACGAAATTGACCAGCAGAATGATCACCAGCGTCGGGATGATCAGCAGCAGACGCCGCAGTATGTAACCCCACATCAGTGCGGCCCTCCGGGTCTGCCGCGGGCGATTTTCTCGGCGGTCATCTGTTGGTTGGTCAGCGGCGTGCGGCTGATTTCCCACCAGCTTTCGATTGCTTCGTCATTGCTGGCCTGAATCGTCGGTATGCCGAAACGATTCCACCACACGGTGGACGTGCCGGGCGGATAGTAGTTGGGGATCCAGTAGTAGTTCCATTGCAGTACCCGGTCCAGTGCATGCGCATAGCGCAGCATGTCGGCCTGGGTTGATGCGCGGATCAGGCCATTGATCAAGGTGTCGACCGCCGGGTTTTTCAGCACCATGTAGTTGTTGGCGCCGGGATCGTTGGCCGACGCCGAGCCGAAGTAGTTGAGCAGTTCGCCGCCCGGAGATGTAGTAACGGGATAACCGGTAACGATCATGTCGTAATCGCGGCTCATCAGCCGGTTGACATATTGCGACGAATCGATGCGGCGTATGTTGAGCTCGATGCCGATCTGTTTCAGCGTGCGCTTGTAGGGCAATAGCAGGCGATCCATACCGTTCTGGCTGACCAGAAAAGTGAAGCTCAGCGGCTCTCCCTGAGCATTCACCAATTGATCGCCATCGGGTTTCCAGCCAGCCTCTTCGAGCAGTGCGAGGGCTTGCAGTTGCTTGTCGCGGATCACACCGCTGCCATCGGTTTTCGGCGCCTCGAACACTTTGCTAAACACCTCGTCGGGGATCTGCCCACGCAACGGTTCGAGGATTTTCAGTTCTTGCGCGTCGGGCAACTCGGTTGCAGCCAGTGACGTATTGGAGAAATAGCTCTGCTGGCGGATATACAGGCTGCGCATCATTTGCCGGTTGCTCCACTCGAAGTCCCAGAGCATCGCCAATGCCTGGCGCACACGCCGGTCGGCGAACATCGGCTTTTGCAGGTTGAACACGAATCCCTGGGCCGATTGCGGCGCTTCGGTCGCCAGATGGGCTTTTTGCAGGCGGCCGTCGCTCAGCGCGGGGCTGTCATAGCCGATCGAATAGCCGGTCGCCGAGAACTCTCGGTTGTAGTCGTAGGCGCCGCCGCGCAGCACTTGGCGAGCGACATCGGTGTCGCCGAAGTATTCGATGCTGAAGTGATCGAAATTGTACAACCCGCGACTGACCGGCAGGTCCTTGCCCCACCAGTCGGGGTTGCGCTCAAAGGTGATGCTGCGGCCCGAATCGACCTTGCCGACGCGATAGGGACCGCTGCCCAGCGGGGCTTCATAACCGCCCCCGCCAGCGAAATTGCGGGTTTTCCACCAGTGTTCAGGGAACACCGGGAGCGTCGCTATATCGAGGGGCAGGGTGCGGTTTTCGTTGCTCTTGAAATCGAAACGCACGGTCAGCGGTGCTTCCACCTCGACGCCTTTGACGTCGGCGAACTGCGTGCGATAGCGCAGGCTGCCCTGGGTCATCAAAAGGTCATAGGTGTAGCGAACGTCTTCGGCGGTAATCGCTTTGCCGTCGGCGAAGCGGGCCTTGGGATTGATGAAGAAGCGCAGCGACAGGCCATCGTCCGAGCGCTCCATTTTTTGCGCGACCAGGCCATACACGGTGTAAGGCTCGTCCAGCGAGCGCTGGGCCAGCGGCGAATACAGCAACCCATCGATCTGCGTGACACCGATGCCTTTGTCTATATAAGGAAGGACATGGTCAAAGTGGCCGATCTCGATGGCCGAGCGGCGCATCGTGCCGCCCTTGGGGGCCTGCAGGTTGGTGTAGTCGAAATGGCTGAAACCGGCGGGGTACTTGGCAGGCTCGCCATAAACGGTCAGGGCGTGTTGCGGTGCGGCGTTCGCGCTTGCGCCAGCCATCAGCAGGGCGAGGGCGGCGAGCATCAATGTGGGGAAAACCAGTCGCATTGTCAGCCTTGGGACTCGAATCGATAAGCGCAAGTTGTACGCGAGAGGCGCGTCGCTCGCCAGCCGTATGTGTAACTGAAATACAACGGCCCGCCATATGGCGGGCCGTTGCGGGCAGTCGGACGACGAATCAGTCCTGACGGCTGGTGACTTCAAGCAGGTGATAGCCGAACTGGGTCTTCACCGGGCCTTGCACGACATTGATTGGCGCGCTGAACACCACGGTGTCGAATTCCTTGACCATCTGACCAGGACCGAAGGAACCCAGATCACCGCCCTGACGGCTCGATGGGCAGCTGGAGTTGGCCTTGGCCACTTCAGCGAAATCGGCGCCGGCTTCGATCTGGGCCTTGAGTTCGTTGCACTTGTCTTCGCTGGAAACCAGGATGTGGCGGGCAGTGGCTTTAGCCATGGGGAATTTCTCCAATGTATTTCAGTAAAGAGTGGAGCGTACCGGATTCAGTGAGCGATTTCCCGGCAAAGTTCCTTGCTTGGTATGTGGTGCTCGTCAAAGACTGGCTGCGCGCAGACGCTCAGCGTGGTCGACGTACAGTTCGATCGGATCGGGCAGTGCCGTGACCGTGCCGGCCGCGCGGCGCAGACTGCCCAGATGATCCAGCGGATAGTCTGAGCGAATCACTTGGCCCAGGTGAGAGCTGAAGCGACCGACGAAACCATCGTTCTGCTCTGTCTCGGTCATGAAGTACTGCGAAAGGGCGTGGCAAACGCTCTGCGTCGGATCGACCAGCGACGGGCTCTTTGTCGCAATCACCCCGCTCCAGGAGTAATAGCGCACCCCGTTGACTTGATCCGCACCCTGACCGCCCCATGTCTGGGGTAATCCCTGCGGGAATCGATCATTGAAATGGCCGACCCCTACGGTCGTGAGTGCGTTAAGCGCTGCCAGGGCGTTCTGCGGCAACGTCTGGTTGCCACTGAGCAAGGAAAGAAAGTTGGCGAAGAGGGTAGCCACGTTCTGAGCGACGGTTTCTGGCAATCTGCCTGGCACCAGTGCCTTGCGCAGAAAATCCGCCAGTTCCGATCCATGATTCGGGCCACTGACTGAAGTCACCGAGGCGACCGAGTGTGGCGCAAGCGCAGCAGCGTATCGAGCGGCCAATGCCCCTTGGCTGTGCCCGATGAGATTGACTTTCTCGGCACCTGTGCCCCGCAGGACTCGGTCTATCTGTGCAAGCAACTGTTCACCCCTTGTTTCGTTCTTTTGGGTGGCAGAGAGGTGTGGAACAAACACGCGGTTGCCAGCCGTCTTCAGTGCGTTTTTTACCTCATGGAACAGCTCGAAATGGCCGATGCGCTCGAATCCGAACAGGCCGTGTACCAACAGGATGGGATAGCGAGTTGAAGCATTCCGTTGCATGTTCTTACCTTTTTCACAGAAGTTCGTCGGGAATACGGACGCCACTCTAAAACACTCATCCCGCCGAAGAAGTAAGAAGAGGCATCTCTTGGCTGTTGAATATGGACTAGGGGTTGTACGAATTTTCAGATACTTGTGAGATCCGAATCGGAAGTTGCCGCCATCTTTCGCTCGCTCCAACGCGAATTCACGTTGTTTGCCTACCCGGCGCGCCGCTTTTAACCGAGACCTGCGGCGACTCGGCCTGACAGAGAAAACGGGCGTGATCCTGTTCAATGTGAGCTGTCGACGCCGCCCATCCAGCGGCGTTTTTCCAAGGAATGGAGCCACAAATGAACACGCATGAAGTCGAGTTTTGCTACCGGATGCGCCACCCTGCAGGTCCTTGTATGTCAAGTGAACTGCTGCCCGCGGTGACCCTGGATTCAATCGACGGCACAGTGCTCGATCCCGCGCTGGGCAGGGTCGTTGTCCGTATCGCGCCTTATCCCGGCATGACGTGCGGCGACCGCTTGCTGCTGAGTTGGGAAGGGCTGGATATCGAAGGCTTCGCTTACCAGCATGAAATGGTTCGTTATGTCACTGAAACTCAGGTCGGGAAGGATATGGTGTTCGTCGTCAAAGGCCTGCATGTCGCGGCACTGGATGGCGGTTCGCTGGAGGTCTACTGGACACGAGTCAGTGCCGGCTCGCCCGAGCCCTCCGTGTCGGCTCGTGTGCAATTGTCGGTGGGTGATACACGAGCACAATTGCTCGCGCCGATCGTCGAAGGCGTGATCAGCGGGACGCTCGACCCAGCGCGGGTGCCGCAGGGCACGCTTGTTTCGCTGCAGCCTTACGCGCGCATGGCAGCTGGCGATCGGGTGACGTTGCTGTGGTGCGCCGATGCCGGTGCAGCTTCCTTCAGGGACAGTTTGAAGGTCGAGACCTTCGCTGTCGCCGACGTGCTGTCATTTTGGGTTGACGGAGTACATATCGCGGGCCATTTCGGTGAGCAGATCGCGGTGCGTTACCGGGTCGAAAGCGTTGACGGCAAAGTGCGCGAGTCGGAAGTGACGGAACTGCTCGTGGCGCCTTTTGTTCGTAATGATCTGAACGCCCCAGATGTGCTGGAAGCGCAAGATGGCGTGCTCGACAGCGAGAATTCAGTCGACGGCGTGACCGTCGTGATCGGTAACGCCGGGACACAGGAAGGGGAGCTGGTCTACCTCAAATGTGATGGAGAACTTTTCAACCACCGCGACGAACGTGAGATCACGCGCGAAACGGCAGGGAAACCGCTAATTTTTATCGTGCCGCACCGGTTCTGGCGTGAGCATCATGGCACTACGGTGCGTGTGGCCTACACGGTTGAACGTCTGGACGATGTCAGTGAGGAATCTGCGCAAACACAGGTGCGAGTCGAGGCGTAGCACTGTTGCCCAGCCCTTCGGTTCCAGCGAAACCGAAGGGCTGGCATGGCCATCAGTTCGCAGGTGCAGCGAGACGCTTGGCGGCGTCGAGCAGCAAGCGCTCAGTCGCATTGAAGCCGAGGCAGCCATCGGTAATCGATACCCCGTAGCGCAGAGATCCGCTGAGTGGCTGGCAGCCCTCGAACAGGTGGGATTCCAGCATCATGCCGATCAGACCGCGATCACCTTGAAGCCGTTGCTCAAGCACCTCGTTGAAAACGCCGGGCTGGCGCAAAGGGTCCTTGCCGCTGTTGGCGTGACTGCAATCGACCATGATCCGGCTCGGGATATTCAGTCGATTCAGATCGGCGTGGATCTTTGCCACGCTCTCACGATCATGGTTCGGCCCTTTGTGACCTCCGCGCAGCACCAGATGGGTGTCTGGGTTGCCTGGGGTTTGAATGATGGCCGGATGGCCTTGGCTGTCGACGCCGAAGTGCCGGTGCGGGTGCGCGGCCGACCGCATGGCGTCAACTGCAATGGCGGCGCCGCCGTCGGTGCCGTTCTTGAAGCCGACCGGCATGCTCAAGCCACTGGCCATTTCGCGGTGGATCTGCGACTCCGTGGTGCGCGCGCCAATCGCTACCCAGCTCAGCAAATCATCGAAGTACCCAGCGGCCATTGGTTGCAGCAGTTCTGTGGCCACCGGCAAGCCGAGCCGGATCATTTCCAGCATCAATTCACGTGACAGCGCAAGGCCACCGGCCATGTCATCGCTGCCATCCAGGTGCGGGTCATAGGCCAGGCCTTTCCAGCCAACCGTGGTGCGCGGTTTTTCTACATAGGCACGCATCACCAGAAGCATTTCGTCGCTGACCTGTTCAGCCAGTCGAGCGAGTTTGTCGGCATATTCAAGTGCGGATTGCGGGTCATGGATAGAGCAGGGGCCAACGATCACGAGCAGGCGCTGGTCCCGGCCGTTGAGAATGGCCCGCACGGCTTGGCGTTGGGCGGCGACTTGCTGGCTCAAGGCGTTGTTGAGCGGTAATTGCTGTTTTAATTGCAACGAGCTGGGCAGACGCAACGTCAGCGCTTCGTTGGCAGGGTTCAACGTGGAGAGTGGCAGAGCGGAAACGGACGAGTTCATATTCGGTCTTCCTGGGCTGGCGGCGGTTTTTCACCGCGCACTCGGCCCTACTGGGGTGTTCGACAATTGGCCGGATTGGCTACGTGTGTGTGCTTGCCACCTGCAGGTGACCGATCGGAGGCGGCAGGCTGTCCCGAGCGGAAGCTGGTAAATCGCCAGGCGCTAAAGCTGTCGTAACGGTAATAAGTGGCGTTGTTCATGGGTGAATCCTCAAGTGTCTGGTGGTGTGGCTGAAAATTTGTGAAGCCTGAAAAAACAAAACCCCCGGTCGGGAAGCCGACCGGGGGTTGAGAAATCTCTGGTAGGCGACCCGTTTAAATGGGCGCCGTTTGGGTATCAGGCGCGCCAGTGGCTAAACCAATACCCAAAATAAAAGCTGACCGGAGCGCAAACACCGTTCACCCACGCAGCCGCAACCGAGCGCTGGGCGCTGACGGGATGAAGCTGTGAAAGGGCGTCGAACATGATCTGTCTCCGATGAATGAGCCGAGCTTACTCGACGCTGACTGGCGGCAGCAATCAGAAATTGCTATTACCTGTTCAACATAACGCCTATTGTCGAGGTGTTTGATAGTCGTGACACCCAGTACTTTGTTTGTTTGCCGAGGATGAACAGTGGTGTCATTTATGCTCGCCGGGGCGCTGACCAATGAGGTCAAGAATGGCAAGAATCCGCGTTTGGTGGAGCCGGAGAGAGCAGGATGAGTTTTGAATTGCGTCGCGCCACCGTCGAGGACCTGTCATTCGCCCGCGAGCTGACCAGCCAGAACATGCTGCGTTACTACATCGAATTCGAGCTGCCATGGCAGGACCATGCGTTCGATGTCGCGTGGTCGGAGCGGCAAAACTGGCTGATAGTGCGCGATAGCGTGCCTGTCGGTTATGTCAGTCTGAGCCGGGACATGCGCGCGCTTTATATCCGCGAATTACAGGTCGCTGAAGCGTTTCATCGGCAAGGCGCCGGTTCCTGGGCAATCGATCAGGTTATCGACATCGCGCGCGGAGAGCGTCGTCCGGCGATTCGACTGACGGTTTTCGAGAATAATCCGGCAAGGAGCTTGTACGAAAGAAAAGGCCTGCAGGTGCAAGGCAGAGACGAGTGTTTTCTGCGAATGCAGCTCGATATCAGCACACCTGTGCTTTGAAACCCGCAGCCGGCAAGCCCTCAATGATGTATTGAAACTTTTTTAATGCTGCTTTCCGCTAGGTCTGTGGGGCACTTTTTGCTAAGGTGTCCCGCATCCCAATATGACCATATCGCGAGGTGTCTGCTTGATTAGGGTGCTAGTGGTCGATGACCATGATCTCGTTCGTACGGGCATTACCCGCATGCTGGCCGATATCGACGGCTTGCAGGTGGTCGGCCAGGCCGAGTCCGGGGAAGAGTCCCTGATCAAGGCTCGAGAGTTGAAACCCGATGTGGTTCTCATGGATGTCAAGATGCCCGGCATCGGTGGCCTGGAAGCCACGCGTAAGCTCCTGCGCAGTCATCCGGACATCAAAGTTGTCGCGGTGACGGTATGTGAAGAGGACCCTTTTCCGACACGCTTGCTGCAGGCCGGCGCTGCGGGCTATCTGACCAAGGGGGCGGGATTGCCGGAAATGGTTCAGGCGATTCGCCTGGTGTTCGCCGGTCAGCGCTACATCAGTCCGCAAATCGCTCAGCAACTGGCAATCAAATCCTTCCAGCCGTCCAACGACTCGCCTTTCGATGCATTGTCGGAGCGGGAAATCCAGATCGCTTTGATGATCGTCGGCTGTCAGAAGGTGCAGATCATTTCCGATAAACTGTGCCTGTCGCCGAAAACCGTGAACACCTATCGCTACCGTATCTTCGAGAAGCTTTCGATCAGCAGCGACGTCGAGTTGACGCTGTTGGCGGTTCGTCACGGCATGGTCGATGCCAGCCTCTGATCATGACTGAAACATTCGACTCCAGCGCTTTTCTCTCGACCGTCAGCGGACGCCCAGGCGTCTATCGCATGTTCGACAGTGATGCGCGACTGTTATACGTCGGTAAAGCCAAGAATCTGAAAAAACGCCTGGCCAGCTACTTTCGCAAAACCGGTCTAGCACCGAAAACCGCGGCATTGGTCGGACGGATTGCGCAGGTCGAGACGACCATCACGGCGAATGAAACCGAAGCGCTGTTGCTTGAGCAAACGCTGATCAAGGAATGGCGTCCGCCGTACAACATTCTGTTGCGCGACGACAAATCCTACCCCTACGTGTTTCTCTCCGATGGTCAATTTCCGCGCCTGAGCATTCATCGCGGAGCGAAAAAAGCCAAAGGCAAATACTTCGGCCCCTATCCGAGTGCCGGTGCCATCCGCGAAAGCCTGAGCCTTCTGCAAAAAACCTTTTTCGTTCGTCAGTGTGAAGACAGCTACTACAAGAACCGCGCGCGGCCATGCCTGCAATATCAGATCAAACGCTGCAAGGCGCCTTGCGTTGGCTTGGTCGAGCCCGAGGTTTACGCCGAGGACGTGCGTCACTCGGTGATGTTTCTTGAGGGGCGTAGTCATGCGTTGACCAACGAGCTGTCCACGGCAATGGAAGAAGCGGCGATCAATCTGGAATTTGAGCGAGCCGCCGAGCTTCGCGATCAGATCGCACTGTTGCGACGGGTTCAGGATCAGCAAAGCATGGAGGGTGGCACGGGAGACATTGATGTCATCGCTGCGTTCGTCAACCCCGGTGGTGCCTGTGTGCATCTGATCAGTGTTCGCGGCGGGCGCGTGCTGGGCAGCAAGAATTTCTTCCCGCAAGTGGGCATCGAAGAAGACGTGTCGGAAGTCATGGCGGCGTTTCTGGGCCAATACTTCATCAGCAGTCCCGAGCGCGATTTGCCGAGCGAGCTGATCGTCAACGTGGTGCACGAAGACTTTGCGGCGCTGATCGAGGCCATTCACGAGTTGCGTGGCCGCGAGTTGGCGATCAGCCATCGGGTCCGCGGCACGCGCGCGCGCTGGCAGCAACTGGCTGTCACCAATGCCGAGCAGGCGTTGGGCGCGCGTCTGGCCAACCGTCAACACACCGCGGCGCGTTTCGAGGCGTTGGCCGAAGTGCTCAATCTCGATGAGCCGCCACAGCGTCTGGAATGCTACGACATCAGTCATTCCAGCGGTGAAGCGACGGTGGCTTCCTGCGTGGTGTTCGGCCCTGAAGGTGCAATCAAGTCGGATTACCGCCGCTACAACATCGAAGGTGTCACGGCCGGTGACGATTACGCTGCCATGCACCAGGCACTGACGCGGCGTTTCAGTCGACTCAAGGAAGGCGAGGGCAAGTTGCCGGACATTCTGCTGGTGGATGGCGGCAAGGGCCAGTTATCGATGGCTCGCGACGTGCTCAATGAACTGGCCGTGCCGGATCTGATCCTGCTCGGTGTTGCCAAGGGCGCAACCCGCAAGGCCGGCTTCGAAACGTTGTATCTGAATGATGCAGCGCACGAGTTCACGTTGCGCGGCGACTCGCCGGCATTGCATCTAATTCAGCAGATTCGCGACGAAGCACACCGTTTCGCAATCACCGGGCACCGCGCGCGCCGCGGCAAAACCCGCCGTACGTCTACGCTTGAAGGCGTTGCTGGCGTTGGACCAACCCGCCGTCGCGACTTGTTGAAACATTTTGGTGGATTGCAGGAGCTGTCTCGTGCAAGCATCGAAGAGATCGCCAAAGCCCCGGGGATCAGTAAAAAGCTCGCAGAGTCGATTTATGCGAACCTGCATAGCGAGTAGAATGCCCCCTCACCTCGTAGCCAGTTGTGCCGATGAATATCCCTAATCTGATTACCGTTCTACGCGTCCTGCTCATACCGATCTTCATTTTGCTGTTCTATCTGCCTTACCAGTGGAGTTACATGGCCTCCGCCTCGGTATTTGCCTTCGCGGCAGCGACCGACTGGCTGGACGGTTATCTGGCCCGTCGTCTGGAGCAGAGCACGCCGTTCGGCGCGTTTCTCGATCCGGTTGCCGACAAACTCATGGTTGCCGTGGCGTTGGTGTTGCTGGTGCAGGAACACGGCAATCTCTGGCTTACGTTGCCGGCGGCAGTCATCATCGGTCGCGAAATCGTCGTTTCGGCATTGCGTGAATGGATGGCCGAACTCGGCGCCCGTGCCCATGTCGCAGTGTCCAATCTGGGCAAATGGAAAACCGCTGCACAGATGCTTGCTTTGGTGATCCTGCTGGCCAATCCCAAGGACTTCAGCTTCTGGGTGATATTGGGTTACGCCTTGCTGATGGTCTCCGCCGGCCTGACGTTATGGTCGATGGTTCAATACCTTCGTGCTGCCTGGCCGCATCTGAAGACGGATGTGGAAAAGAAATAAAAGTTTTTTGAATCAAGGGGTTGACGGACCTTCTTAATTCTATAGAATGCGCATCACCAAGCGGGAATAGCTCAGTTGGTAGAGCACGACCTTGCCAAGGTCGGGGTCGCGAGTTCGAGTCTCGTTTCCCGCTCCAAGTTTTACGTATTTGTTGTTGTGCTACTGACAGCAAATGCTTTGAGGCCGAGTAGCAAAATGGTTATGCAGTGGATTGCAAATCCACCTACGCCGGTTCGATTCCGACCTCGGCCTCCACTATTAAAAACCCCGTAGATCAATGATCTACGGGGTTTTTTATTACCTGCAAAAAAGTGGGGTGTTCCGCAATTTTCACTGGTGTTCCGCAAGGAACCCTCTGTTTTCCATAGAGACGGTGGCCTTGTCGCGCTTAAGATGCGCTGTAGGCGACGCGCGCAAAGCTCGACATAGTTGCTGGCGACGTGCCACGCTAGCAACAAGTGAAAATTCTGGAGCCGGTTATGTTCGTTCTTAAGCTTTTGGCGTTCGTTGCGTTCTTTGGCTCAATTGCATGGTTTTGGGCTAGTCCTGATTACGAACCTGGAATCGCAATTGTCTCAACGCTATCCGGACTAATTGCCATATGGTTTGGCGAGCGTCAGTCGGCTCGAAAAGAAGCACAATCACAGGTAGTCGGGGCTGGTGGTGTTGGAGTGCAGGCGGGCCGTGATGCTCACGTTGGAAGCATTTCGGGTGGGGATTCAAAGGATGCTGAATAAAGACCAAAACCAAGAAGTCGGTGCCGGAGCGTTAGCAATACAAGCGGGCGGAAATGTCACTGTGGGTATTTCCGTTGCGGACGCGCGGGCAATTGCTTTGGATGTTGCAAAGGCGACTTTTTATGAGCTGACCGGGGCTGCGAGGGACACGATGAGTGCCCGAGTAGAGGAAATCACTGAGAAGGTCATTTCCCAAATCGAAAGGGATTACCCGGAAGGCCTCAAGAAAGCGGTTGATCCGGATTTTCAGCATGCTTTATATACCGTGCAGAAAAATTATGGGCGAACAGGTGATGTTGACTTAGGGGACCTGCTCGTCGATTTGCTTGTTGATCGGAGCAAGCAAGATAAGAGGGACTTACTGCAAATTGTCCTGAATGAATCGTTGGAGATAGTTCCTAAACTCACTTCTGCGCAAGTGGCTAATCTTTCCATGCTTTTTTTGTGTTGCTATACGATAGATAACGCAGTAGTTAATGATGAGCAGCTAGGGCTATATTTCGATAAAAATATACTGCCACTTGCAGATCAGCTAGTTAAGAGTGCATCATCTTTTCAACATCTTCAGTTTACAGGGTGTGGTAGCGCGCAAATGATCTCGCGGAGCCTTGAGGAATCCTTTTTGGCCCAATATCCAGGGCTTTTCTCGAAAGGGTTCACTAGAGATGAAGCTGATGTTGAGTTGCTTCCAATTAGAACTAGGCGTAAATTTTTGATGACCTGCTTAAATGACTCGGAAAAGCTTCAAGTCCGGGTTCAAAATGCTGCTTCTCTTACAGCGATGTATGACGAACATGGAGTTGATGAGGCGAATCGATTAATAATAGATCGGCTCTTTAACTTGGGGCGAATGTCTCATGCAGAAGTTCGTGCGAAGTGTATGGGGTTGCGAGGCTATATGGAGCAGGTGTTTTCATTGTGGAGCGTTAGCGACTTCAGAAGTTTCACCCTCACTAGTGTGGGTATGGCAATTGGTCATGCAAATATGAAGCGAATTGCAGGTAATTTTGGCCCCTTATCTCAATGGATTGAGTAAATTATATTTGTTAGCCGGCTTTGACCGGAAGCCGGTTCTCTCTAAAGGTGTAGTTATTTCGTTGGCTTTACGATTTCCCCCACTCGGCGGTATACCTTTTTTGTCATTTCCTCAGTGGAATGACCAAGCAGACGGCTTGCGTGCTTGATGTCCTCGATTTCGCTACCGGCCTTTGGGCGGATGTCTCTGAATTGAAACTTTCGAATCGTGATGGCCAGCTCGGCGTCACCTTCGGTCGCGGCTTTTGTCGCCGCCTGGTCTCGGGCCTCGTCCCAACGGTTGCGCAGCATGTTGTAGCTCATGCGTAAGCCTGTGTGGTTTGTGATCAAGGTCGATGTCTTTATGCCAGCCTGAACCCGCCGATCAAGGAGACCGTTGATGAAGACACAAAGATCTGTCTCGTTGTCGGCGTCGTAGAGGCGGATTCTCAGGCGCTTTTCCGTCTTGCCCTGGCCAACCATCAGAAATCCATGATTAAGATCGGTGGTCGATGCCTTCAACACGTCGGCCGGGCGCTGGCCCGTCAGATATGCCAAGTCCATGGCGTCCCGGAGGTCTTGTCCGGCTTGCTCGTACACGGCATTCCATATGATATCGCCGGCGTAGAAGTCCCGAGGCGTCTCCTTGTTCCTTCGAAGGCCGAAGCACGGGTTGGCCTTGTCGGTCAGGCCCCACTCGCGGGCAAAGGTGAACATTGTCGAGAGCAGGGCGATCTCACGATTTGCGCGCACTTTCGCCGTGCGCGCGTCTCGGTACTGAGCTATCACCTGCGGCGAGATCGCCTCGATCGGGGCCGACTCGAATGCGTTCCGCAGTTGCTTGAGACCCTTTAAGTAATCGTTTCGAGTGCCTGGCTTGAGTGTCGGGATCACCTTCGACTCATAGTCATCAAACAACCGGCCCATCAAGTGGGCCGGTTTGGGTACCGCTTTGCGATCTAATCGTGCCCATTCGATCTTGGCTTCGTCGAGATCCCCTCCCAAAGGGATCTCGACGCGATTGCCTTCAGCATCTCTGCCGTTGTAGTAGTAGCCCACCCAGATTTGTCCGTTTTTCCTTTTTCGGGTGCGGCGGATCATCCTTGGTGGCAAATCTCGGTTTGCTGGTTTCTTATGGCGCATTGTTAGTTCACACGGGATAGATCAAGGGACCAGGTCTCGGCGACAGCGTTGTTGGCTGACGGCTTTACCCCGGCGAGTTTCAAACGGGCGTAAACACGGCCCACCACTGGACGTTGTGCGCCCGTGAGGACGTACTCCCATTCGTTGCGGGTTAACCACTGGCGCTGGAAACACGGCGTCTTGTATCCAGTGATGGTTGCCAGTTCATCTTCCGAAAGCGTTTCGCTCGCCAACTGAGGCTGGTTTTCTCGATTCATGCTTGTTCCAAAGAGAAAGTGTCTCGTGGCTTGTTATGTTTTTCAGAGGGCAAATCTGCTCCTTCCAGGACGAAACTGGCTGTCTGCTTCGAGGGCCACAAACAGTCAGGACTACTGCAGGCCTGGACGACAGCCGTAGCGCTGCCTATGTCGGCACACGCTCTCTCGCACATGCGCAATCTGTACCCAGCCATACGCGCAGCAACAAAAGAAACCTCGTCGCAGACTTTGAAAATGTTCGGGGAGGCCTCTATATCGCTTCCGCTTGGTTTTTGTGTTTGCATGGTGTTCTCCATTACGCATCTCGGCACTGCAGCGCCGAGTGTTCCTTTAATTGCAGCGCGTCACGCCTGCTTAAAAATCCAGCAGCGCACAGTAGAGCTCCGTCTTGGCACTCCGTTGATTACCGCTTGAGAAGCGCGAACCGCGCTGTACACCGCTTTATTGGTTTCCAGCCACTTATGGCTACGACTGTTCACTAGCAGCCCACGCAACGTTTTGAGGTCGGCGAGGTTCTGCCGGTGGAGGCTGGCTAACTCCGCAAATTCGTTGAGGTTGACCGCGATAAGTTTGGGGTCTGTACTGTGATTGACCTGTGGGCCTTCGCCGAGACTTTCGAGGTATTCGAATACATCCCAAAACTCGGCAACCAGCGGGTGGTCAGCGCTGATCGCGGCTTGTCGCTCCAGCGCCATGCTCATCAGCGCTTGTTGTGTTGTGTCTAGCTGGTTGTCATCGAGCGCGCAAACCAGGCGCAGGCAATCCACCAGAGCCATCAACTGGCTGTGGTTCTTGATAATCCGCTCAACGCGAATATCTTTGAGTTCGCGTAACTGCCGTTCGTGAACAAGCACGCGCTCGGCGAACCGAGTCATCACCTGCGTTTCAGCACGTACGGCCAGCAGTAAAAAATGGCTCAGTTGCTCCACTGGAATCAGATTCAAATTGTCAGCGGCCGCGCGACTCTCTGTCGTGACTTCCGGCCGCGCAAAATGCGATTTGATGATCCGCGTGAGGATGGCTTCGGAAGCGCTGACATCGGCGTTCTGACTAATCGCAATCGCACCGCGAAACGGTGGTTCATAAGTCTCGTTCCCGCTGGTTTTCATGCCCTTGGTGCCGAGCGTGCCGCCGCCGTAATAGTCCTTCAGCTCGTCCCAGTCGAAACCTTTGGCGTGGGCTTTGTCCGGTTCATTCCGATCGCCCTCGATCAGCACCACTGGCATATTGGAAACTTGCCCCATCGCCCGCTGACGTCCGGCCCGGGTCGATTTCGAAGGATCAAAACCCTCATGCTCGCGGCCGAGCAGCTTCCACAAAAAAGTCAGCAACGTGGTCTTGCCGGCGCCGGCCTCGCCAGTGACCTCAAGGAACGGAAACGACTTGTACTTCGCTCGGATCTGCTCGGCGAAGAGCGAGCCAAACCAGAAGGCGAGGGCGACAATTCCCTTGGCACCAAAGCACAACCACAACATCGGCAACCAGTCAGTGCGGTACTGCTTCCCGTCGCGCTGAATGTGCATGGTGATCGACTTCTGCAGTGTCTTGAGTCGCAGTTTGCCGAATTCGAAAAAGTCTTCCTTGTTCACTAGGCTGACGATACCGCTGCGGACCGCGAGGTCGCCGAATACGTAGCAACTGTGCTGCTTGCTGTAGCCGACGAAGTCGACCGTTTCGACAGTCTTCAAACCGAACAGCTGGTCCTTCATGATCTTGTCGAGCTGCTTGCTACTGCCGGTAAACACCGCGCCGGCAGCCATCCCCAGCAGGCGTTTTTTGAACTCGCTAGCAGCAGCGACCTGGCCACCAGTGAAGGTGTTTTTCACACTGCCACTGTCGTGGGGGAAGTCGACGCGAAAGTAATACCAGGATTCATCGGTGACTTCGTTACGTTGAAAATACAGGGCCTGCGGATAACAGTTGGCGATCTCTATGACACCACCACATTGCCGCAGGGCTTTTTGCCGTCGCTGGCCTTCGCTGAGTAGCTGGTCTTCGTGAAGGTCGGAAGCTTCCAGCGCATGCATCGCCCGGCTGAACTTCTCGAGATCCATCCTGAACCAGTACAAACGGCTGTCGAAACCAAAGTGAAATTCATGGCGCTCGCGCCAGTCGTACATCAGCACGCCTTTTTCTGAGGCGCTTTCCGCGATCAGCAAAGAGCCATAATAGCGGGCGGTGGCCACGTCTTTTTTAATCCGCTCGGCGCGCTGATTTTCATCATCGATGAAAGCCCAGCGTTGATGCAGATCGTTCCAGTCGACCTTGCGGCTGTCTGTTTGGGGGATCTGCGCTGCATAGCATTCGTAACCTAGGGCTCGAGCCTGGCGCACCCAGCGCTTGGTGTACTTGTGCGCACCCGGTTCGTTGTCCAATGCCCAAACCAGTTTGGGCAACTTCCCGCCGCGCTGGCGAGCCAGCATCTTCAATGAGTCCTCAGGGAAAAGGTTGGACGACATCGCGGACACTGCCGCGATGCCGTTATGCACCAGAGCGATCGCGTCAAAAATGCCCTCCACAATCCACAACTCTGCGACGTCCAGCAGTCCAATGCAGGGAGGACACCACCAGCAACCACGCGGGCTTTCGCCGGCTTTGAAGCGCGCCTTCATCTTGCCGAACCGTTGCGGCCGGTCGATCAGGCGTTCCCAGTAACCTCCCTTTTCGAGCGCGAAGCGAACAGTCGCGCTGCCGGCGATCAACGCTTCAGAGAAATACGTTTCCTGAGAGAACCAGCCTTGAATGAGTTCAAAGCGAAAGCCCCGAGCAAACTCCAGATAAGCCCGAGCCGTCGCCAAGGGGAATTGCTCAGAGGACGGCGCGCGCTTGCTCCAGTCGTCGAACAAATCTTCGTAGATATCTTTAAGGTGCCACTGCTGCGCGCATTTGCTTTCTCGTCCGCAGATGAGCAACCAAGGCTCGGCATACCGTGTGTAGAGCTCTTTCTTTCCACACGCTGGGCATTTGCCGCCTCGCAGATAATCGGTGCTCAAGCGACGCTTGAGTCCATAGTCATCTGCGAGGCGCTGCAATACATCGGCGTGTAAAGTGCTGGGAAAGGCGCTCACCAAGAACGCCTTCTCCAGATTTCTTCCGAGAGCGCAGTGATCAACTGATGTTTAACTCTCAAAGACGGAAGGGCTGCCAGCATTGCGTTAAGCCTGTGTTCGATGGGAATGACACTAAATAGCTCTTCATCCCAGTGCTTTTCATGAAGTGCGGCATATAGATCACGAATGTCATCCAGAAGCTTGCACGCTTCGATACGGCTCAGTGTCAGGTTGATGCAGATTGAATCTTCCATGGAATCCTCGATTTTTAGGCAAAGCGTTCCCAACCCTGTGGATCAGGGATGCGGGGTACTTAAATGAGAAGGGTTAGAGCGTGTCGGTGACCTGGTGAGGCGCTCGATCGGCCTGCTGCAAGTCATTCCACGCCAGGTACACCAGTTTTTCCGCGAGGTTGGCCGGAACCTCAAGGGCTACGATCAAATGGTGTTCGGCGCAGCTGAACAAGCGATCTGAGTCAACTAGATACTCAGCTCGATGCCGCAACAGGTAGGCGTGAGCTGCGTCCTGCATGCAGGTGCGATAGTCAGGGGCGAAATGGGTGGTGTTCATCGTGCGGCCTCCATTGCCTGAGGCGGAATCAACGACATCTGATTGTCATCGGGTTGCATGGCCGCTCGACGCTGCGCCACACACGCCAACGGGAGTTGCACGGCAGGGTTTGCCATTCCGCTGGGACTCATCTCATGCGTCATCTCAAACTCAGCACGGACAGACCAGCCGCAGGCTTCGTTTAGGCATTGCAGATAAGCGACACGCAGAAAAATATGCGTGCCTTCGCTGGTGCGTATTCGCATGCGGTTATGGCAATGGGGGCAAACAAGTTTATAAGTGCTCAATGGTGGGCATCCTTGCGTTGGGTGAACGATTTGACTCTCAGTCTCCGGTGCTAACGGTGCCGACCTTGATACCCAGCAATACCGCAGCGTCATGGGCTTTGCCGCGAAGTCCTTTCTTGCGACCGTTGAGCAAATCACTGACCAAGTTGCTATTGAGGTCATTACGGCGACAGAACTCGGCAAGGCTGATGCCTTTCCGATCAAGTTCCGCTCGGGCTTGCTCGGATGTGAGTGGGGCGGGCATAGTGTCCATTCGTGTGCATTCGTGTTGGTTTGATTTCATTATGCCCAAATAGTTGGGCCTGTAAAGGGTGAAAGCTTGAAAAGTTGTGCATCTCAGGAAGACTTGGACGTTGGAGTAGGTGAGCGTTTGCGCGAGGAAAGGACGCGCCTAGGCCTTAACCAAGATGCCTTTGCACAGCAGGGCGGCATCACTCGCAACACGCAGGGCAGCTATGAAAAAAGCGAGCGTAATCCTGATTCTGCCTACCTCACAGCCGTGGCCAGAGCCGGTGTGGACGTCCTTTACGTCTTGACCGGTGTACGTCTATCGCCAACTGCCAATGAGCTGGATGCTGCTGAAAACCAACTCATTCAACAGCTTCGAACGCTGTCTGAATATGACCAAAAAGCTGTGCATCGAATTGTCGGCGCCATGGCCGAAGTCACGCACCTTTCTGCTGCCAAGAAATAACTCGTCGAGATTTAAAACATTCGTTACGACGGATTTCAGTTTTGATTTTCCACACTCATGAGTAACGTTGCCCCTCAATGCACTTAATGGAGTAGTGGGCATTTGGATCAAGACAAAAAAGAGAACATACGCACGGATAAACCAAAGTGCGAAATGTCCGAGTTAACGCAAGAAGAGCGGAATCTTCTTACATCGTATAGAGCGATGTCTGAAGCGGATCGTGGATACATACAGCGCATATCACAGGCGCTTATCCACAAGCCGTGATACTCGAGTTCAGTGCAACCGACCTATAACTTTTGTAATTAATTGGATAGAAATGGAAAGCCCAAAGGAAGCCCGGCCCTGTGTCGGGCGTTTTGATGCTCGGGGGAGGGCGCTAAAAGCACGCCCACCCACCGTCGAAGCACTCAAACGTAGAGGCTCGCTCGCTATTTTGCGGCTTTCAGAGTCACCGGGCCGGGGCGTGGTGACATGGCTTTGAGGACATCATCGACCACGGCTTTTGCAAACACCGTCACGAAGTGCGCGCCCCAGGCATATCGGTCAGTTTCCTTCGCGAAAGCGGCGTCTTCTGCCAGTGATTTGGCCAGGCACAGCAGATCTGATGCCCGAGTCAATGCATCCTTGAACGGAACGCCGGCACAAACTTGAAAAAGTGGCTTGTCCGCGCAATAGATGAAGTGGGTGTGACCGATGGTTTGTTCTTCGGCTTCTTCGATCATTTGACACCTCCAGAAATAGAGGGCAATTGGAAAGATAGTGAAATCTGGCGTTGAGGGTGAGGTGGGGAATAAATGAAGATAGTGATGTTCATGGTCTAACTCCTTGACATGAGGAGCTGCCGCTATCGTTTCCAAGCGAATGGGTGGCAGCTGTACGCAGGTTGGAAACCGGGAGTCAAGGAGACCGGCACGTCCTAAGACGTCCCACGCACAGCCGCCATATCATAAACCTACAGTCGTAAAAGTACGCTGACGCTTATGGGAGGAGCGCTGTTGCGTGACTCGACGGGTTTCCAAGCCAGATCGCTGAATCTGCAGCGATGTCTGGAGAGTATCCCGGCGAATTGAGGGTCGGCAAGGCACTTGCCTGCTGAGAGCACAGAAGTCGTGCTTCCTTACGCAACTCGCGGATTTTGCCTACAGCTTTGACCTGAGTCACCTGATATTTGGATCCCATGTCAAACGGGTCCGCGGACTCATTCGCCTGTGACGCGAAGGCTTTCTACGAGAGATCAGGAGTCACCCCGTGAGCAAAACGAGATACAGCGGCTATGTGGGCCGAATAACAGGGACCAAAAATCTCGTTGGATTTCACGGAACGTCAGTCGCGAAGCTGCGAGGAGCGTTTCAGGAGGCTGTAGTCGATTATCTCGAAACCTGTGCCCTGCTTGATCGACTACCTCAAAAGCCGTATTCGGGAAATCGCGGACGCCGTACCTGCAAACGGCAGGCGAAAAAAAACCGCCTTTGCAGGGCGGTTCTTTTGTAAGCCTTCGCTTGCGGCTCGGGCTAAGTACGTCTCACAGACAATACTGGCGTGCGGTCATGTTATTAATCTTCGCTCATCCTCGCAAGGTGATTTTTGAGCCACACGACCAAATCGCCGAAAAGTGCTTTTTGGCCGATACAACGAAGCGAGGATACTGGCAGAAATACCGATTTACAAAAGCCCCTTATCCTTTTGCCGGAGAACCCCTGTGGATCAGGTTAAGATGCCGTCGCTCGTATGCCAGCGCGGCGGTGAGGTTTGGCTGGTGGCATAACAGATTTATGCCCTCTGACACGGTTTTGCACCCGTGCCGGATGATGCCTCGGAGGGGTCTCAACCGGCCGCCTCACAGGCAATACTGGCGTATCTGCTGAAGGCACGCGTGATCCGGTAAGTGTGCTGGAGGTTTGGCCCCCAACTGGAGGCCAAAACGTATGAAGCTTTTGCTGCGTACGCTGAGCCTCGTATGGAGATTGTTTAAAGCGTTTCGCTTTTACGAGTTCCTGCGAGATCACTTCGACGACCTGAAGTAACGGTCGTTGTGGTGGGGAAAAACCCGTTTCAGCTTCGGCTGAAGCGGGTTTTTTTTAATCTGTATAAGCTGTCAAAAATACGTTTTTATACCAGCCATTTCTTTAACTGCCGTAGGGTATTTCGTCGGCATCTGTAGGTTTCGTCCGAAGACTCTGAATATACTGGTTATGCGTACAGTACGCGTTCGCATGGGGAACCGAACCGATGAAAACTATAATCACCGTCGCATCTGGCTCACAGCCAAAAGACTTAGCGCACTGGCGGGCGATGCTCGCCGACAGATCCGCGCTTTTCGCTAGACCAGGCGCTCACCACAAAGCACTCCTGACCGGAGCCCGCACCCTCTACACAAATAAGGTGATTGATAGCGACGACCTCTGCGATCTGCTTGAGTTGGCGGATGGGGCGCTAGCCTTTGCGGTGGAATCGATGCTCGACATCAATAGCGATGAGTAGGCAGTGACAGGCAACTTCGTATCTTCAGTCCATTTCTCATCCAGGTTCGAATCATGAGTGTCACCATCCTTGGCCCGCTTTCGGCGGACGGCAAAACGCTCCCGCTTTACTCGTTCCGTATACCGGCGGGCTTTCCGTCCCCAGCCGCCGACCACATCGAAAAGCATATCTCCCTGGACGAGCTGTTCGATATCCGAGCGCCGCACGTCTACCTTGCCAAGATCGAGGGCGACAGCATGCAAGGCGCGGGAATATTTTGCGGCGATCTGGTCATCGTCAATCGCAGCCTCAATGCCGAACACGGCGATATTGTCATCGCCGGCCTCAACGCCGAACCTATCTGCAAACGCCTACACCGCCGCGACGACGTGGTCATGCTGCTATCGGCAAATAGCAAATATCCGCCGCGCTACGTGATGGAGGGTGATGAGTTGGTGATTTGGGGTGTAGTGACCTATAGCGTGCGCGACCATGGCAGGTCGTGAGCAGGTCTTTGCTCTCATTGGCTGCAACTGCCTCTACGCGAGCTAAGAGCGGGTCTTTCTCCCTGATGTAACCAGACCGTCATCGTCTTTCTGTGCAACAAGGATGGTTGCGTCATTGCCCGAAGCTACGACGCCAAATCCTTGGTGAGAATGGGCGCGCCATTCTTTCAAATCAAATACGTGTTGCGGCAACACGGAGAGCGCAGAATTTGTTGTGCAAGAAAATCCGCGTCAGCATTCGAACCGGCATGTTCAGTCCGGAGGAGGTGAATTACGTCAACGGGGCGCTGGTTGAACTGGCTTACCCTACGAATGATGTGCGGCTGCTGACCAAGGCCGTGACTGATGCAATTAACCGTCTGTTTAGCCTTGGGATTTAAATACAGCAAGGCTGAAGTTTTGTTCTTGGATCTACGGCAGCCCGGGAAGTTTACGAATCTCCTGTTCGCGGAGTCGCAATCGCAAGCCGCCGAAAAGGTTATGGGGGGGATGAGATTAACCAGTGTTGGGGCAGGGAACACTCCGCACTGGGGGGGGGGGCGTCAGCACCTGATTGGGGGATGCGGCGGGAGATGATGAGTCAGAGCTTCACTACAAAGCTGGATCAGTTGTGAACTGTTAAATGCAACTAGGCTCGTGATTTCCTGCACTCAGAGCGAGCTGCCATTCAGCCCGCTTTGAGTTGACTCACGTCCTCCTATGTTTATTCAACATCAAAAGTGAGGTTGAAGCCTTCGAAAGATATCCAGCAATTTCCGGATGCAAAATTCAAATGTGCAACGACTGTTTGAGTTCCATCATAACCCTCCACTTTGAGCGCTTGTTCTAGCTCGAGAGACGCAACGTGAATTTGATCCTGAATGCCGCGAATTTTGTCTTCCTCTCGATCGGCTGCCCTGACACCTGAGGTGGAAATACCATTTGTAGAGTAGCCGCCTCCTAGTGCCGTTATGAAAGTGCCATCCGATAGTGGTGTAATGAGATTGACGCCTGCTGCTCGCAATTTCGCCCTGTCCTCATCAGTATAATTTCCTGTTAGAGATGCTACTCCATGAAGCTTTGCGCCAGTGGTGAGTTCTGGCCAGTTTGAATGCAGCGTCTCAATTACAGAGCTATCGCTCCATGCTCCGTGTTCGTAAATGCCGATTGCATGAAAAATTTCTTTCGTAGGGAATCCAAATAGAACCGGGCCCGTGCGCTCGACGAAGTTTCCGTTGTTGGGGTGAGCAGACTCGCCTAAATGTAGGTGATAAATGCCCCAATCAAAAAGTAACGGGTCTTTGGCCATCACTTTCTCAATCTGAAGGCTCAGGTGGGGTGAGAGGTCATTACCATCTTCAATCTTCCGTCTGAGCGAGGCCCATCCTGATGCATGGGGCGCTGGGCAGGAAAAAGAAGTGGAAAGTTTAATAATGCGCGGACGGGGTTCTATTCGACGTCTCATCGCGTGGAAAAACAGCGCAGCGAGATCGTGTGCGGGCACTTGGCTCAGGTCCATTGCCCACTCTTGCTCCATAATCCTCTGTAGTTCTGTATGCCAGTCTTTTACGAAATCAGTTTGAAGAAGCATTTTCCATCCTTGAGCTATCGGCTATCAGGCGTCGTGGGGTCGCATCAATGACCCGTCCTGTGATAGTAATGGCATACGGCTACCCCTTGGAAGCCGCATCGATGCTAAACGTACTCATGGAAGCTTTCGAGTCCATGTTTTATACGACAGGGAGGGTGTATGGCGACTAACTACATGTATATGTTTGAATGTGATTATGGTGCTCGCGTGAAAGAGAAAACTTTCTTGAAGGATGTTTTGCGCACCTTTGATCCGGACTACGCCACATCAGTTGGTGCGGTGATAAACAATAATCCGTACTGCTTGGAATTTTCTATTTTAATTAATATTCAAAATGACCCTGTTGGTTTTGAGTTGTGGCTGCGGGAGAGTTATCCTGAAAAATTAAAGCGGCATAATGTTTTTTTGAATGATGTGATTTTTTATAATGTGATCACGTTTCTGGAAGATGGGTTGATTGATTTGGTTTTCACAAGTGAGCCAAATTCAATGTTCATATGGCCTGAACGGGAGTTGTTTGAGGCTATGAATCCCCAATATAAAAAAATGAATCGGAACGAATCCAAGGTTTTTATTAGTCACTCATCGAAGGATAAAGAGCTAATCGTTGGTCCGCTTAATGCGTATTTACAGGCCGAGGATATAGGTACTTGGCTGGATAGCTATGAAATCGACTATGGTGATAATATTTATCTTAAGGTCAATGAGGGTATTGAGAATGCCAATGTCGGGATTTTCATATTGACCAATAATTTTTTTGATAGCGCCAGTGGCTGGCCCCTCGCCGAGTTTTCAACGTTTTTTATGGACTTGATGAGAAGCAATAAAAAAGTATTGATGATTAACGCAGGTGTAGATCAAGATAAAATTCATGCGATGATGAAAGCTTACAAGTACTTGAATTGGGATAATGGAAAAGGCTTGCCTGAAATTGCAAATGCAATCAGAAGAAAATTAGGGACGTAGTTTATTTTTTACCCTGCGTTTTCAATCCCGTACTGATAAGATTTGGTACGGGATTGCAGATGAATGCTAGTGCTTAGCGCCCTAGAATCAACTTGTGCCCAGTCCACTCCGCCACCTGCGTAACAACGGTATTTCCGGCACTGAAAGCCTCTGCAAGGTTGGCGCATCCAGTCCGAGGCAAAACCCATCATCGTCAGTCGCGGGCTGCAGCTCAACCATCTGATCCTATCCGTTCACATGAGCGACGAAAGTGATGCAGCCCATAGCGATCGAAGAGGCGGCTCTGTCCGCGAGCAGAGTATTGGCAGCCTCGGGAAGACCGCTTAGCCGTTGAGGATGAAAAAGTGGTATTGATTTACGGTGGGGTAGTCATGAGATACTTATGGCATTCTAATGTCTAGAGGAGTTGGCATTGAAAGGGTCTGAGGCGCTAAGTATTGCTAGTTCGATCGCAACGTTGACCGGCGTTTCGTTTACGTGGCTTGCAACAAAAGGGGGGTTTGAAAACGCCGGGGTTGATGAGATTGGCTTTAAAAGCATTTCAGCTATTATCGGGATGTTACTCGCGATCGGGGTTCTGTATTGGCTAATACAGAATTTTTCTGTAGCACTGAAAAACGCTAAGCCTGAGAACCGTGTTTATTGCTGGACGTTCGGACTTGCTATCGGATTATGTTTTACAACTTTGCCTATGGCATTGATCTATGCCTTGGTGACGTTTGTCTGGAGTATTCACTACTGAAGATGTGCACGGGCCACGCCGTGAATACGAATCGAGCGTGAGCGATGTAGGGCTCGCGCCCGTTTCTCGTTGACTAGTTTGTCATCCCAGTCCGCGTCGATTTGCGCTTGTAAGGTAAAGTCGTGAAGCTTCGGCCTCGAAGGCCAGATAAGGTATCGAACTATCCCCCTAATACCAAAATCAGCTTCACTGAGTTGAGGCTCCCCCAGCCTACCGAGCATCGGCTTTCCAAAGCAGCTCCCATTCGGAAGACCGTTGGGAGGGCTATGTAGGCTCTAGCTATGTGGATTCAGCTGGCTTCTCCCCGGAAGCATTAGAGGGGCGCGTGCGGGCACCAGGCCTCTTTCACCACTGAGACTAAGCTTCCCTCCGACCCCAAGAAGTCTTTCAAGGCGATTTCCTCCCTGTCAGATGATTGGATGATGAATTTAAGTTAAATGCTATCGTTTCCGCAACCCTTCGAGGCAAGGGAGAACTGCCGGTCGCGTGGATGTGTATTTTTAGCTGAGCGTCAGTAACGTTTCTGCAACCCACTCCGCCACCTGCGTAACAACGGCATTTCCGGCACCGAAAGCCTCTGCAAGGTTGGCCGCATCCAGTCCGAGGCAAAACCCATCATCTTCAGCCGCTCGCTGCCGCTCAGCCATCTGATCCCATCCGTTCGCGTGAGCGACGAGAGTGGTACAGCCCATAGCGATCTGAGAGGCGGCTCTGTCCGCGAGTAGAGTATTGGCAGCCCAGGCATCCGCGGGGCGTGGCCAGTGCTGCGATTGAGACGCTGGAGGTATTGCGTCCACTGGCGCGGCGTCAGCCAGGAACTCGAAGGGGGGCATTTGTCGATAACCTGCGACCAGGAATATTCGACGACGTTGCTGGGGGACTCCGAAATATTGAGCATTAAGCACTCGCCAGAATCCCACATACCCGCAGTCCGCAAGGGCCCGGATGACTGTCTCAAAGTCGTGGCTATCGTTGATAGCGAGCAGGTTAACGACGTTCTCAAGCACCACCCAGCGAGGTTGAATTTCCTTGAGGATTCGTATGACTTCCCAAAACAATCCGCTGCGCTCGCCGCGTAGTCCTCGGGTATCTCGGTTGCTTTCTCGGGCGCCGGCGATGCTGATGTCCTGACAGGGAAATCCTGCAGTGAGGACATCGACCGAACAGAGGTTGTGGGCGCCGCAGTGGCGCACGTCTTCGAATTGCTGGGCGTGGGGAAATCGATCGGCAAGCACAGTCCGGTTGATGGGGTTGAGTTCGACTTGCCAGGCGCTGCGGTACCCCGCGTTTTCAAATCCGACATCAAAGCCTCCTATGCCTGCGAACAGGCTGCCAAGGGTGGGTTGCGGCATTCAGTAACTCGTTGTTCTGGATGCTCGCGGCACGCTGGGGGGAGGCTCGGGGCCTTCAGGTGGTTGAGTGTCCGGCAGCGCGGGCACTTGATCTGTAATTCAGTGAAGCCGCTGGCGGCGGCGAGTTTGCGGCAGCAATGGCCGCAGCGTATGTCCTGCATGCAATCGTCCTTGATGGGTCATGGTTTTTCACGTTGGAGCTTTTTCCATTCGCGATCCGCCGCACGTTTGGCGGTGCTCTCAGTGGCGTACAGCCAACGTAAGCGTTTTGGCTTGCGCTGTTCGCCAGTCGTTACCGGTTTCTGCGCTCCGGTCTTCTTGTCTCGGTAATACGCGATGACGCCTGTGAAGTCGTCTTTGTTCTCCTCAGCCAATGCCTCGATTGTGTCCTCCGGTAATTTGCTCTCAAGTTCCAGACTGACGATGTAGCCGCTGTCTGCGCTGAGGGAGTGCTGCACGTTGCCCCCGTACCAGACGATTTCTTCGATTTCGGGTTTCACGCCTTCGAGCGTGTAAGTCAGCTCCGGGATCAGTTCCGGCCTACCCACGGCCAAGACGTAACTGAGAGTCGCGCTGCCGCGTTGCAGTCGGTTGAATTCGGCGCGGGCGGCACGTAGGGCCGATTGCCGATCGCTGTAGGTGTGGCGCAGATCCTTGAGGTTTTCGCCGCCACCCGCGATTGCGTGCTGCTTTTCGGCGCTGTTCACGTCGTAGAAATAGGCACGCACTCCGTCGTAACTGTCGCGGTCGGCTTGCAGGTAGCGGTGTTGGTCGCCCTCGGCGCGAGTCAGGGTGATGTGGGGCAGATCGGCACCGCTGGCGGTCTTTCCGCCGCCGGCCGGCAGACACAACAGGCAGCCAGCCTTTACGGTGACGACGGCATCGAATTCTTCGCCGATGCGGCTGATCAGATTGGCGTCGGATTCGTTGGCTTGGTCGAGCTGCAGGAGGGGTAAACCGTCAAGAGTGCCGGCAATGGTGGTGGTCAGGCCGTTGCCCAAGGCGATGTCTCCGAGTACGTCGCCGAGGGTGGTGTTGCTCCAACAGCGTTCGCGCTTGGTCTTCAGACTTTTACGTAGATCGGCCGATCGAGCGCGAATGATCAGCACGTCGGGAGCGCCGGAGTGTTCGGTTTCATCGACGGTGTAGGTACCTTTGTCGATCAGGCCGGTGTCGCTCCAGCCCAGCCACACGCGAATTAGCGCGCCGGTGGGAGGGATGGCCAGCAGGCCGTCATGATCGCTGAGGGTGATGCTGAGCTGATCGGCTTCGATGCCGCGATTGTCGGTCAGGTCCAAGCTCATCAAGCGCGGGCTGATCAGATGAGCGATGTCGTTGCCGTCCACAGTGATGCGGAACGCCGGCACTGGATACGCGGCCTCCCGCTGGTAGCGTGAGAGGCTCTTATCCACATAACCGGTAACGCGGGAGAGGGCAGCGTCGATCACAACAGTGACCTCATGATGCTGATGCCCACGCTCGTCCCGGCTCCGAGCAGATCGATTCGGTCGTCATCGATGCGCTTGAGACTCACCGTGAATTCAATACGCCGGGGTGTGCCGTCACGGAAAAACAAGGTCTTGTTTTCGCTCAGGCTCTCTATGATCCACAAGCCGTAGATCCGGCCGCTACCTTCGACCATCGGCCAAGCCTTACCGGTGTTGGCCATCAGCCGCAATGCATCGAGGCTGAGCGCGCTGCCGGCCAGTTCCGGCAGGATGACGCCAGGCAGGGTGATCGAGTCGTCACCTCGACCCAAAAACTGCCGGACCGGTGCTGCGCCGACACGGTTGCTGCTTGTGTGGCGCCATTCGGTTTGGCGTTGCAGGGCCTGATAGGCCGCGGTGGAGAGGCTGAAGACGAACATGCCCAGGGCAAGCATCATGGGCGTTACTCCAGATCGGCCAAACGGCTGCGTTGACGGGCTTCTTTCTCGTACTGGATGCGGGTCATCTCGGCGCGCACTGCACGACCGATTGCCAACGGATCCATGCCCGGGGCAGGGTGGATGTTGATTTCGTAAATATCGTGGCTGTCGTGAATCGATGGTGATTTAGGTTTGAGCGGAGATCGGTTATCGACGGTCAGCAAATGGTTTCTCGCGCCCGGCATAAAGCTGATCGCTTTGGTTGTGTCATTGATCCGCTGAGTCAACCCGCTTAGCACGCCGATCGGTTGACGCTGATGACGCTCCAGTCCTTGAGCGAGACCGGCCATGGTGAAACCGCCCAACTCGGCGAAGACGCGGGAAGGGCTGTTGATACCGAGCTTTTCCTTGAACCAGCCAATGGTGGAGTCGCCAATATCGCCCATGACATTTTTCAGCTTGCCGATCCCGGCCTTCAGCCCTTTAACCAGCCCGTCGATAATCAGCCCGCCGAACTCGGTAAACCGGCCGGGCAGCTCAATGCCAAGGTATTTCATGACGGCCGCGAAGGCCTGATAAAGCAAACCCACGGGGCTGAAGTTGATCAGGGTCTTGAGGATGCCGGTCGTGCCACCGTTGAAACCTGCTTTGATCTCTTTCCAGGCATCGGTGAAGTAGAGCTTTACCGCGTCCCAGTTTTCATAAAGCAGATAGGCGGCGCCGGCAATAGCGGTGATGGCCAAGCCGATGGGATTCAACATCAGCGCGCGCCCCAAGAGCAGCAGCGCTTTACCCACGAACGGCAGTACCTGGCGACCAAGACTCCACAACAGGCTGATCAGGCTGGGCAGGCGAATCCCCAAGCTCAGGAATACGAGTCGTAACGCCACAAAGGGCAGCATGACACCGGCAACCGTAACCATCAGGCCGCCGAGTACCACCGCTAACCCCGCGATGATTGCTACGGTTTTTACAATGGTGGCCGCCAGCTCTAGATGCTCGGCGGCCCAGTTTTTTACACCGCGAATAACCTCCGTGAGGGATTGGATCAGCGACCGTAAAGGCCCGTCCTGCTGATCCTGCAATTCAATGCCCAGATCCTGCCAGGCACTGCCTAGCGTCGTCAGGTCGCCTTTCAAATTGTCAGCCATGACTTTGGCGGTGCGAGTTGCCTCGCCTTGGCTTTCACGCAGGCTGGCAATCAGTTTTTGCAGCTCGCCATTGCCGGCCTGAGTCACCAATTGGGCCATGCCTTTGACGGCTTCTTCACCGGCAATGGCCTTCAACAGGCCACCTTTTTTCGCAGTGCCCAAGTCTTTGGTTTTGTCGTGAATCTCTTTGAGGATGTCCGGCATTTTCCGCAAGTTGCCGTGAGCGTCAGCAGTGCGGATCTGCAATTGTGCAAGTGCTTTTTCTGCAGCTTTGGGCGGCGCTGCCAAGCGGTTCATAATCGAACTCAGGGCCGTGCCGCCCATGCTGCCTTGCAAACCAGCATCACCCAATTTGCCCGCCATCGCGGCGGCGGTTTCCAGCTCGACGCCGTAGGTCTTGGCCATTGGTGCTGCGTATTTCATGGTTTCGCCGAGCATCTGCAAATTGGTGTTGGAGCGGGTAAACGTGCCGACGAGTACGTCGCCCAGTTTGCTCATATGCTCGGCTTCCATACCGAGTCCGGAGAGAATGTTTGAAGCGATGTCGGCGGTCTGGGCCAATTCAGTACCGCCGGCAGAGGCGAGGTCGAGCATGCCGGGCATGGCGGCTTTGATTGCTTTCGGCTGGAAGCCGGCCATGCCCAGAAAACCTTGAGCATCGGCGGCTTGGCCGGCGGTGAATTGTGTGGAACTGCCCAGCCCTCGCGCCTGCTTGCGCAGATCCGATAGCTCGGGAGCGTTTTGATCGAGGCGGGTGATCGCTTGCACTTTGCTCATGCTGGCGTCGAAGTCGATGCCGGGCATGATCATCTTTGCGCCGGCATACAGCGCTGCGCCTCCGCTCGCAGCCGCTGCCGTGCCTTTTCCAGCCATTGAACTGGCGACATCTCGCTGATTTTGTAGTGCGGCACGGGCCGCTGTCAGCCTGCGCTGTTGAGCCGCCAACGCCGCCAAACGTCGGGTCTGCTCAGTGATGCTTTGATTTGCAGCATCGGTTTGCTCACGCAGGCGACGTTCGTGCTGGCTTAGGTTTTTGGTACTGAGACCGGCGTCGTGCAGCCGAGTACGAAGGCGCTGTAGCTGCTCGCTGTTGTGCTGGTGTTGTTGCTTGAACTTCTGCGCTTCACGGACGGCATTGCGCAATTCTTGTGTCATGGTCTTCGTCGGCGCAGCAGTGGCGGCCATTTGCTGACTTAACGTTCTGGCTTTGTTGCGTGCTGCTTGCAGCGCCTGAGCCGTCATCTCGGCCGCCGCACGTTGCGAGCGCCAGGCGCTCACATCCTTCTGCTGCGAGTTGAGCGCCTTGAGCTTTTCGCGGGCGTCCTTCAAGGCGCGGGCAGCGCCGATGCTGCTGTTGTTGATTGCCCTCAATGGCCGGGTGGCCTGATCGATGGCGCTCAGCAATACCCGCAGTTTCAGATCATTCGCCATCGACGACACTCCGCAACCTGGCGCGCTCGCGCCATTCCATCAGCTCTTGCAGGCCCAACGAATCCATGTCCGCTGGCGCCCAATGAAAGACCACCGCCAAGTCAGCCATGGCGTCCTCTACGCAACGAGGCAGACATCCGTCTTCACCGACTTCTGTAACAAAAAAGCGGAAATCTTGCTGCCACAGGCCAGCAGATCCGCCGGGTCCATGCCGGCGGCTTCCGGCGCGGTAATGCCGGGTGAAGTGATGCGCGGCAGGATCTTGATCAGGGTTGCGACGTCCATGTTCAGCAACTCGATCAACTGCACGCCGCGCAGTTCACCCGATTGAGGTTTGCGCAGAGTGAGCGTATTGATCGTGGTTTTGCCGCGAATGATGGGTGTGTCGAGTGTGACGCTGTTGTCATCGATAGAAAGGTTGATTTCGTGTGGCTCGATGCTTTGCATAGGGAGTGGCCTAAGGTTGGGCGAAGGTCAGAGACCGATCGCGGCGCGCTGCTTTTCGAGCATGTCGACGCCGTTCACTTTCTCGATGAAATTGAGCAGATCGATCTCGATGATTTCTTCGTTATCGACGATGAGCTTGTAGTAGGAGCAGGTGGTGGTGATGCTGTGTTCGGTGTCTTCGCCAGGTTGGTTGTCGCCCATCTCGATGGTCTCGTGACGGCCGCGCATGACCACTTCAACGGCGCTTACATCACCGGTGTCGTCCTGCTGGAAGGCGCCGGCGAAACGCAGAGCGATGCCTGAAGCGTTCACGGCGCCGAACTGGCGCAGCGCGATCAGATCCATCCCGCCGGTCTTCCATTCGAACTGGATGCCGTCGTCGGAGAACCCCAGATCAGCCTTGACCGGGCCGTTCATGCCGCCGCCGCGATAGCTCTCCATCTTGCGGCCGAGTGGGGGCAGGGTGACGCTCTTGACCACGCCGACATAGCTGTTGGCATCGTTGAACAGGTTGAGGTTTTTCAGTTTGCGCGGCAGGGCCATGGCGCCGTTCTCCGGTTAGCGGTTGATCTGGCTGGCGAAGTTGATGAGGTAGCGGTCGGTGATGCGTTGACGCAGCGTCAGATCTTCGAGCGGCGGGATCGGTGTGTAGTCGTAATCCAGCCAGAGCTTGCCCGCCTTGAGGGTGTCTTTGGTGTTGATGTCTTCGGGATACCAGCAGCCTCCGCCGACCAGATAACCCGCCGCAACCTTGGTGCGAAATTCGGCGTTCACCGCTTCGATCATGTCGCGCACCAGTGAGGCGTGCATGGGTTTATCCATTGCCCACATCTGCGCGCCGGCCATGGTGTCGGACAGGACTTGTGCGGTCCGGGTGTAGTTCTCGAAAGCGAACTGCGGATCGTCGCTGCAGGTGCGGCTTCCCCAGAATCGAAAGCCGCCCTCGTTGATCAACGTGGCGACCTCATTGCCGTTGAGGTAGTTGGCATCGGTCACCGGGTTTTGCAGATCCCAGAACACGTCGGCATTGATGCCGGTGACGCCATTCACGGCGACGTTGGATAAGGTTTTGTGCCAGCCGGTTTGCTGATCGATCTTGGCGCGCAGGCCTAGCGCATTGGCCACCGCGCTCGCGTTCGCAGTCTTGTTGGTGGCGGTGTTCCAGTTGAGGAAGTCAGGCCAGATGACCATGGCTTCCCGCGCGCCGAAGTTGCGACGGTAAGCAACGGCCTCTTCTTTGGTCTGGCAGCCCCAAGCGCTGACGTAGGCGAATGCGCGCAGTTGTTGAGCGAGCGATGTGAGGGCGGTGGCCACGGGCAACGAGTCGAGCCCGGGCACGCCCAGTATGCGCGGCACCAATCCCAGTCGAGACTTGGCCGCAAGCAGCGCTTTCATGCCAGTGTATTTGCCGGATTCGGTGGTGGTGCCGATCAAGGCGCTGGCTGTTTCCGCTTCGTCCTGACCTTCCTTTACGCGCACCACGATGACGTAGGGTTTGGTCTGATTGGCAATGGCTTGCAGGCTGACCCCCAATGTACCCTTTTCACCGGCCTTGCCGATGGCGCTTCGTACGCTGCTGATCAGTACCGGTGTATCCAGTGGGAAGGTCGTTGCATCGGCATCATCAGCGGTGCAAACCATACCGATGACGGCGGTCGGGATCGTGCGGATCGGGCGTGAGCCATCGTTGAGTTCGATGACCCGGACACCGTGAAGATAATCGGACATGGAAGCGGCCTGTGCGGTGAGCGTGAAGTCGATGCACAGGTTGCCGCTGGAGGATGATTACGTCGTGCTTTGAGCGTTGTAGGGGGCAGGGTTACAACCCTGCATCAACGGCGAGGGTTGTGGTCTGGAGGTGTCGGCCAATCGACGATGTCGGGAAGTGGATCTCGCTGTTCGATGCGATTGAGTTCTACGCTGTAGCGCATCCAGTCCGTTAGAGCGGTCAGTTCTTCAGGTGTCGCAGTCCCCAGCTTTTCTGCGTACTGAAGCGGTGCGATGCGTAATTGCGCGTTACGCAACAGGCCATCGCGGTGCAGCAGGGTCTGAGCACTTTGGGCCGCTTGCAAGGAAGGTTCGTCGAGTGTCCATTGTTCGTTGATCCATCGGAAGTGTTCGCCTGGCCATGGTTGGGCCGTTAGCCCTTCGGGCAGTTCGCCTAATTGCTGCCACGATTGGCTTGTGCCATCAACTGTGCGGAAAACGGTGCCTCGCACATCGCGCACCTGCCTGATATCTCCATCAAGTTGCGCCCATGTCGTGCCTGCTTCGGGCTGAGTAAGGACTTTCGGAACCTGCACCGCGTTGCTAGGGAGTTGCGGACCGAAACCGGGAATATCAGGGAACGTCACCGGGCCGCTCAGGGCGCCGGCATCATCAATCAAATAGGTAATCATGAAGGCCTCAGATCAATTTAATTCGAGCCGGGTAGGCGATGTTGCGTGGCCGGGTTTCTTCCTTTCCCACCGGTCCGATTAAAGGCGGGGATGTGTTGTAGGCCTCTACATGTTTGATATGAGTTGCAGAGGTTGAAGGGGCGGAAAGGAGCGCTACGCGGTCCCCCTTGCCGGATCCAATCGAGACAGGGTGGGTGTGCCGCTCGAAAGTGTCGGGTGTCCATGAGCCGGCAATCCGACCAATAAGCTGCCACTCACCAGCGCCATCCGTCTGCGACTTGTTGGAGACAATAATCTCTGAACTGTCGACCGAAACAACAGTGGTGCCATTTGGAAAGTCGCCACCCTCCAAAATCATCCCGATCTTCACGTGCGTGCGGCCAGTGATATTGCTAATAACTGCGCTTCCTCGTTTGGTGACACCTGCCAGAGTCGATTTATCGACGCGCCGGTCCTCATCAAGCACCCGGAAAAATTCACCTCTTGCTTCGGGTATCCGAAAGTTTGTTTTGTAGTCGCCGAACGTCCATGCGCCTTCCAGATATGTATGTTTTTCTGGGTAAAGCATTCCCGATTGTTGAGCGTGATCCCACAGCCATGGCCATTCATTTCTGTTGAGTAATTGCCCGCTCATGGCGCCGTAGCCACCAGGACTGAACACGGTCGTGGTTTCGAAAACTGGTCGGCCCAATGTCGTACTGTCGAAGCGGCCTATTGGCCACCAACTCCCGGCGCCATCACTGCGCAAGTGCCACCAATCACCGGCGCCCATCAGCACCAGAAATGGATAACCCTCTGGGTTCAAGTGCGTATGAAACTTCAGGCTGTCTTTGCCGTTTGCCTTGATGACCAGCCGATTGATACTGTTGTCTTTGCGGTGAACAACCACATCTCGCATACCGAGTTTGGCGTCAGATGCTGGTAGCTGAATGTTCAAGGCTCGGGCACTGGCGTCTATCAGAACGATGCCCATTTCTTGAGGTTTCAAGGTTCTGGATGACGACACCTTGGTGAACGCTGAGCGTGCGATGACGGAGCGATCCACATAATCTCGGGTCGCTAGTACCACGGCCGGATCAATCTTGATCTGAATGTTGGCGGTGCCGTTTGTGATGATGTGCATCCGCACGACCTGGTTACGTCCCGACCCTTGGTCAAGCAGGGGTTTGTAGCAGGGTGGCATATTCGCAACCGCACAAAACACGCCGTCGCTATCTTCAAGTGCCAACTCCCTCATCCACCAGCCGCCCACTTCCGGGGGCAATACCAGTTCGGCGATCAGCACGTTTGGATCGGTAGGTGAGACGTGAAGCTGATTGAGTGGTGCGCGATGGACCTGATTGATCAGTTGAGTCTGTGAGGAATTGGGTGTGGGGGCGGTGCCGTTGGCATCACCGATTAGCATGTGGCTCGGCTCCCAAGGGATGCCGAGGGCGTCGCAGTTGGTTTTCTTGGCGGCGCCCGCCGTGGTCAGCATGCCGCCGAATATAGAGTTGTGATCAACCATGGGGGTACAGGTCCAGTTCGTCGAGTGTGTAGATGCTTACGCCGTTGTAGCCCCGGACGGGGATGTTGATGTCCGGGTTGTTCCAGGGGTAGACGTCAATATCGTCCCCGTCGAAAACGGAGATGCCAGCGAATGCGTCGAGTCGGGACTCAAAAATGATGTCGAGGCCGGTCAGGTGCCGGGTGAGGGGCTTGGCGTCGTCGATGAGCCACACCAGTTCCTGGTACATGGCTTCGGTGATGCCGGAGTCGAGGACGCCGATGCGTAAGGTGAAGGTGCCGGGTGTGCCGTGTGGGATGGTCTGCCACCATTCAGCGATCTCGATCAGGTAGCCCAGCGGTTCGACTACACGGCGTAAGGCACCGATGGTGCCCTTGTGCGAGTGGACGTAGTACGCCGCACGACAGGCTGCGCGCTTGGCCGACTCGAGCCATTTGCAGTCCCAGCGATCCACTGAAAAAGCCCAAGCTAGGTACGGCAGCAAGGGCAGGGGGCATTTGTCCGGGTTGTAGAGTGTGCGCAACGGAATCGGCACGAGCTGGATTGCTGCCAATGCCTGTGCGGCTTGGTGTTCCAGTGGTGTCGAGTTGTCAGGTAGAAGTGGCTGGAAGGGCATCACTCAACCCCCAATGTCAGTTCCACGCTTGTGCAATACGGCGCCTGGTACTTGGTGGCGACGATGTCTTCCCAGTCTTCCAGCACGACTTTGCGCACGCCCTCGACGTGCAGCGCGGCATGCACGATGGATTCGGAAACCTCCAGTGCGAGGCGTCGGCGCTGATGTACAAACTGGAGCAACTGGGCTTCGGCTGCTGCGAGGACCAATTCGGTTTCAGGGCCATTGCTCAACGGGTAGATCCGCGCCTTGATCTGGTAGTTGACGATCTCGGCGCCCTGGACGGTGAGGCGATCCGCGACGGGGCGGCGGTCGTCATCGCTGAGGTAGGTTTTGACCTTGTCGAGCAGAGCCGGGGACGCTGTTCCATCGCCCAGCACGGATTGCACGGTGACCACGGCTTCGGCCGGCGCCGGGCTTTCGGCGGTGGCGTCTGCGACTTGTCCGTCAGCGGATCGGGCATGAAAGATGTAGCTGTTGCGCGGGCCGGCAGTGCTGAGGCCTTCCCATGCCATTTGTGCACGCTCGCGCAAGCTGTCGTCGCTTTCCATCAGCTTGGGGACAGGCGGCACGGCTGCCGGGTTTGCGGCTTGAATGACCAACCGCTTCACGTTGAAGTTGGCGGCGAGTTGTTCGAGGTCGGTGCCCTTGGCCAACGCCAGCATGTTGGCGACCGATGCCTCGTTGACCCGCTGTCGCCAGACAGTTTCGCGGTAGGCGTTTTCCTCGAGTAATTTGGTCAGCGGCTCCGACTCCATGTTGAGGCGGGCGGCAATTTCAGGTTGTTCCTCGATCGGCCAGAGGCTGACGGCGTAGGCCTTGCGCTCGGCGAGGATCTGTTCGTAATCGATCTGCTCGACGATCTGCGGCGCCGGCAGTTGACCGAGGTCGATGGCGACAAAAGTGTTCATACGCTGCCCCCCAGTTGCAGAGGCACGCTCAGGCTCAGCGGCTGATTGTTATCAACGATGGTGCCTTCGAACTCCAGCGACGCCTGGCCTTGAAGGTTCGCGCCGATGAACTGGGTACCGGCTGAGGCTGATGCGGGTTTCCCAGCGCATCAGGGCCATGACGGTGGCGGCGTATACCTGCAAGCGGGTGAAGTCGTTGAACGGCTGATCGACCAGCTCGGGCAGCAGGCTGCCATATTCGCGGCGCATGACGCGGGTGCCGATGCGAGTGGTCAGGATGTCGGTGATGGACTGGGCGATGTGTTCGACCAGGCCGAGGGCCGCGCCGGTTTCTCGGTTCATTCCGGTTTCCCCGTCTTCGCGCCGCCAGGCATGACACCGCCGTGCAGGTGCGTCACAAGACTGATGCCGGCCGCGATGACATCTTCGGAGACGGTGACCATGCCGGTGACGTTCTGGTTACCGGTCTGGGTGTAGTCTCCTTCGTGGGTGATCGGGCCGACGATGTGGATGCCGCCGGTGCTGGTCAGGTTGGTGGTGCCGCCATCGGCCAGCGTGGCGTTTAGATGGTGCGCGACGCTGTCGTACTCGATGACGGTGCCGTCGCGGTAAGTGCAGCGGTGCAGGCCTTCGCGGTCGCCGTTGGCCGGGATGTTGTCGCTGAACAGGCCGGTCAGGACGATGCCGTTGCCGAGTTGGCCGGATGGGCTGAAGAGGATGACCTGCTCGCCTTCGGTGGGCGGGTTCCACTCCCGGTCGGCACCGGCTCGGGCGGCGACCCACGGGAGCCAGCCGGTGATGAGGGTTCCGGTTTTGACCTGCACGCGCGGGGGCTTCATCTGAACGGCAGCGATGGTGCCGAGGCGGATGAGATTTTCGATCAGGCGGGCGAGGGTGGCTAAGTCGTTCATGCGCTCATGATCATCACATCATTGCAGGAGGGTAAGTTCTCCCCATTGTTACCTTGGTGCTTACAAAACTATCTCCTGTTATGCGCGCGCATTCCCAGATGTTACAGTGTCAGATATATTCCGCTACACTGCTGGGGACGGAGCTGTTAGCGAATAAAAAGGACTGAAAAGGAGATCGAAAGAGTATGGATGCAATGAAGGAAAAACTAACAAACTTGGTTGGGATGCTAATGAAAAACATAAAGGATGTGGTTTATTTTTTGTTTGGTTTTTTCTGTCTGATAGGGACGTTTTATCTGATTACGTTACCGCTTACTGCGCAACAAATGTTGCCCAGAGAGCAAGCTCTATCTTCATCGCTGCAATTCGTTATTACGTCTCTTTTGTCTTTAATTTTTTCTTATTTTTTTGCGAAGTCTGGCGTGTTCGAGAAAAATGACCCGATTGCAGAAGCGTCCGCTGAAAAAATTGTGAATTTATCTATCCAAATAGATCGATTGAAAGAGTTTCTCTTATCTTCTATTGATACGGTTGAGTCAAAAGATAATACTCATGAAATGCAATTGTATGGATTGAAAAATAGAATTGAGTCTGCTGCCGAAATGGCTGTTCTTTTGGCACTCTCAAATCAGACTTTTAAGAACGATTGGCTTGGTGTGGTGTCTGGGCCCATGCGCAGCAAAATTGAGCAAAAGTATAAAGATACTTCTGATTGGATTGCCGCTACGGACAAACGCCAAAAATTGGAGAAGAAAATTGAGGCGTCCGAAGGCAATGATGCATTGGTCGCTGAGTTGGCTGCCCAGCTAAGAGCGACAGAGCAGAAGATTGAAGAACTTTCCAATTCGATTCCTGCCGCGACTGTTCCATTAAATAAAACACTAGCATCGTCAGTCAGTAGCCAAGATTTTGCGGAGCGATCCGAAACTAAACAGTCTGGGACAATTTCCATTGCCGTCCATCGGCCAATACCTAATGCCACAGGGTCAGGTAAGCTCAGTCCAAAAATGGTGGCAGCACCAAATCTGTCAGTGAATCTGCTCGCGGCCCCTGAAGGCTTTGAACGGGATAAGTATAAGATTCATCCGGGAACTGGGACTAACTATGATTTCAATATTTCTATTAAATCAAAAGTTCCTGGTACATTGGTTCCTATAGGTGAATACGAATTTTCGTTTGAAGCTGAAGCTGAAGCTGAATCCGAGACGACCTGAGTTCTAGTTACTGACCGGTCGGTACGAAATAATTCAGTAATTTGTCTCGTATCGACTGAGTGTTTATTGCTGTAAAACCTAAAATTTCCCGTGAGTCGTACTTCACGACATTTGAACTCCTTTTGGCTCGATCCATTAAGCCCAACTGATGTACTTTAGCGATTCGGGCAATGCGTCCGGAGAAACCGACGCTGATGGTGTTCCCATCACACTGAACTTTGAGAAAGCTTGCCGTCCGTAGCTTTTGAAACATTTTCACCTTCCGTTTCACCCGACCCTGCTTACCCCCAAACTTACGCAGCTTTCGCGGCACGTACTTACTGCCATCCGGATTTTTCTGAGTAATTATTCGTCGCTGCTGGCTGCGTCGTAATTCCTGGCCGATGCAGCGGGCTAACTTATGACGCGAAGTCGGTTCAAGCATCCCGAGCAATCCCGCCGCCCAGTCCTCCAGGGCTTCCAAGCGGTTGGTCATTCCGGTAGCACCCATTCGCTACAGGTGCCCTGCACCTCGGGAGTCCAGTTTTGATCAAGAAAGTCGGCAGACCGTTGCGGTTCGCCGGGATGGCGA
This sequence comes from Pseudomonas sp. R1-1, assembly GCF_051132135.1. NCBI lineage: Bacteria > Pseudomonadati > Pseudomonadota > Gammaproteobacteria > Pseudomonadales > Pseudomonadaceae > Pseudomonas > Pseudomonas sp. R1-1. The sequence continues at coordinate 3,326,305 of NZ_CP071663.1, read as the reverse complement.
ATGGTGGTGTTGCCCTGGTCATCCTTGCCCACCACCACGCGCTCGGTCAGCGGCAGTGTCAGGCTCATGTCCACTTTGCTGTTGTCGAGAATGTCAGCCTCGAACTGAATGCCGTCAGCGGCTTTGTTCAGATTTTCCAACAACTCGGGCTGATGAACGCTTAACCACCCGAGCAAGGGCAACATGACGCTGTCAGGGTGGCCGGCGAAGTCTGTAAGGATGACCTGCAGGTCGAAGCTGTACTCGAACGACAGCGTCTGCGCGGCGGTGCAGCGGATCTTGCCGTTGTCGATGAAGATCAACAGTCGGTCGGGGTTGTGCTTGAGTTCGGCCACTGTGGCGAGCAGGTGCGCTTTCAGGCTGTCGGGCTTGTTCATTGGCGGACCTGTTGGTGATGGTAAATCATGTCCGCTAGACCTTGCGGTTGAAAAACTTCTTGGCTGCAGCACGGGTGCCTTCAACGCCCAGAAGGCCGATCACACCCCCGAAAAAAGGTGCGGCAGAAATGGGAATCCCCAGCAGCGAAAGCCCATGACTGGCCGACAGAGCGAGTGCGCCGCAAAGGGGAGCCTCGATCGCCATTCGGCGCACGGTGCCGCTGCCATAGATCACGCGAAGGCCCGCGATGACTACGGCCAGCAGGCCGGAGTAAATGGCGGACCAGTTCTGTTCGAGCCAGGCGGCGAGCCAGGCCCAGGTGTCGGGACGGTCAGGCATGCGTTTCATTCCATGATCCAGAGTGGTTGGGTCCAAGGGCGCGGTGCGGGCGGTTCAGTCCCATAGGTTCGCCATTTGCCGTTGCGGGGCGGCGGCTTGGGCTTCTGGCATTTGCACCAGGAGGCCTTGCGGCAAGGTCGGGCCGTGGTCGGCAAGGCCGGGGTTGGCTTCGAGTACTGCTTCGGTCACGCCGGCGGTGCGGCCGTAGTGACGCCAGCACAGGGCATCGACGGTGTCGCTCTGCTGGGCGCGGATGCAGACGACCATCAGATCAACTCCACGGTGGTGCGGCCGAGGCCGAGAAAGTCGCGCACGGCCCAACGTTGGTCGCGGCGCAATTCGTCGATGCTCGGGGTCAGTTCGTCGGCGTTCTGGTTGCCGCTGTTGGTGCTGTCGTAGGAGCGGTAACGCTCGCAGATCTCCGCGCCGGTCGCGGCGTAGATCGCCCGTTGATAGAGGTGAACGAGTTCAGATTTGTCCTCGATTTGTTCGGCTGGTACGTCCGTGAGGGTGGCATAGCCTTCGGCCTGTTTGGCGCGGCGCCATTTGGCGAACTCACGGTTCACGCTGATGGCCGCAGCGATGGTCGCGGTTTCCAGTCGGATAGGCGTGACGCTGGAGTCGATACGCAAAGTGCCGCGCACGTCGTCGAGGTCGATCGACGGCCAGAAGGGGTCGGTGTTGATGTGGCCGCTGGTGGCCGGATTACCGCTGCTGCCCGCTACGAATCCGCTCATGAATCTGCGCTCTGTTGTAGGTCGCCGGTGGTCGAGGCTTCACGTACAGGACGAGTGTACTGGCCGATCCGCCCCGAGCCGGCGGGGTGCGTGGGGACGCTCGGTTAGCTGCCCTGATTCACTGACCAGAGCCAGCAAGTTTGTTGAGCAAGCGTTCGGCCCGCTCCAGATCCTTTTTGCCACCGCAGGCGTCGTGCAGGTCGATGGCTTTTTTCAGCAAGTCGATGCCGGCTTGAACCTGGCCGGGTTGGCCGGGCTTTTCGTCGGTAATGCCTTCGAGTGTTGCGCGGCCCATGGCGAGGAACAGCTTTGCGCGGGCCTGATCGGGCATGTCCTCGGCGTCGGTAAGTTCCGCGGTACGGTGCAGAATGGCTAGGTCAAACGGTTCGCCGACTTTCAGCGCCTTGAGCGCGACGGTGGCAACTTCTTCCGCGACCAGGCAGCCGGTGGTGCGTTCGAACCGGTCAGGCATGATCAATTTGTGTTTGAGCACGTAGTCGGCAATGTCGAGGGCGCCGCTGAAGTCTTCGGCGTCGATGCGCCACACCATAATGGTGGTCAGCACTTCATCCTGTGCGCCTTTGCCGCCCTCGAGCACGCCTTGCACGTAGGGGATGTAATCGGGCAGCAACTGACGCTTGAGTTCGGCTTTGCCCTGATTGGATTGCACCTGTTTCAGGCGCAGACGGTCCTGCAGCAGTTGATTGAGCTGATGTTCGTAGGCCGTGGCGCCGGCCATGGTTTGAGTGGGATTGGCCGCTGCCGCTTCGATGGCGGCACTGACACGAACAAAATGGCGACGGCAGGGATTGGTCATGGTGTCCGCCTCAGCTCAGGGTGATGTTTTCGGCCATAGCGGCGCAGCCCAGGTCTTCGATCACGTAGCTTTCGTTGACTGATTCGAAGTTCTCGATGCGGTCGCGTTTGGCGTTGTCGACGACGGTTCGGCGGCGGGTGCCTTCCTGCCAGTAGATCGACAGGTTGTCGAGGCGAGTCACCAGCAGGCCGTTGGCCGGGAAGTGCGGTACGCGCACAGCCGGCAGATTGCCCAAGCGCTTTTGGCTGGTGACGATGTCAGCAGCGAGCATTTCGGTCGGCGCTTGGGTTTTGTTGATGATCGGGAAGTATTTGTCGGCCAACAGCTGACGGCCGCAGATGACCACCAGATCGGTATCTTCCTGATACCAAGGGTCGATGAACTCGTTGACCATGCTGACAACCAGCGCATCGATGTTTTCGAAGTCCTTGCCGGCGCCGATCTCGATCTTGCCACTGCCTGCCACAACTTCGGCCATGACGCGGGCTTCGTTCTCTACGCGCATTTTTTGCAGCCAGCCGATGTTGACGTCCTGTAACAGCGGGTTGGTGGCCGGGTTCGACGTGGCGGCGCGACTGGTACCGTTCCAGCCGATCATGATCCGGTTGAGTGCCTGAACTTTGATGATCGCGTCGCGGATGCGCGCTTGGAAGTCTTTGAACTTCGCCCACTGATCCAGCTTTTGGTAACGCAGGCCGGTGTCGAAGTTGGTTTGCGTGCAGGTGTACCCGCGATTGTCCAGGCTGCTCGGATCACGGGGTTCGCGATCCTTCACGGTGGTGTCGGTGGTACTGGCAATGGTGCCGTCGATACCGATGCCGATCTTCTCACCGGACTGCTCGGACACGCCGTAGATGTTGATCGAGGTGAGGAACGCGCTTGATTCCTGAATGCGGGTTTCGAGCGTTTGGGCAACGCTCGGTGCAGCGGTGAATTTGGTGGTGACGTCGCTCACGCCGTGCAGTTGGGCGAGCTGTTGCAGGTACGCGTTAAAGAGAACGCGTGTGTCGTTGCGCATGATGGTCGTCCTTGGTTATGCGGGGCTGACTTTCAGCAGTCAGTCACTACCGAGTTGTCGCCGCCGGTTACCGGAGGGCGCGTTTTCTGGTTGGGATCCTGGGTGGTGGAAAGTTGGGTTTTCAGTTCGGTGAAGTCTTTGCTCAGTTGATCCAGTCGGATCTGTAGGCTTGTCGAAAACTTTTTCTCGGCTGCCATTTGCGCGGGCAGATCCTTGACGTGTTCGGCGACGGTTTCGACTGCTTGGCTGATTTGAGCGAACTCGGTGTCATCCTTGCTCTGCTTGCCGCCGAGCAGGTTTCTGACCGTGCTGAGTAGGTGAGCGCCGATGCTCGGTTTTTCTTCGAATTCCTCGAACGTCAGCTCTGTTTCCAGCGCCTCGGTGAACATCGAAGTCGCAGAGTAGTGGCGATCCTTGAACGGACTGACGTCCGGTTTCTGGGCCGAGAACGACAAGACGTCGGTGCCAAGGCTGGCCGGTGAGTCAGTCACACCGAGACCCACGATGTAGGCCTCACCGGTATCGGCGAAGCTGTCGTCGATTTCGATTGAGGTGTAGATCTTCTGTTTTGCTTTGTTCATGGCGATCAGGTCAGCCGTCGGCTCGACCTGGGCGAACAGGGCCAGTTTCTTTTGGCCGTTGATGTCCACTTCCTCGGTTCTCACCGCCAGAACATCGCCGTAGGCCTTGAATGGGCTGTCGGGCAGCAAGCTGCGGAAATGCTCAAGCCAGATTCGCGCGCCGTAAGTGGATGGGTTGAAGTTCTTCGCAGCCTGTTCCAGCCAGTTGCGTTTGATGGTGCGCTTGTCCGAGGTGGCGCCCTCGACGGCGACGCGGAACCAGTTGCTGCGGAATTTCTTCATTCCGTGAAGTCCTCAATTGTGGGGGTGCTGAATGCCTGCGATGAGGGGCATGGTCGTGACGCGCGCGAGTTGCGGCAATGAGGCGGGACTGTAGGGAAGGGCGGTACAAGAGGCGGCGCTATTGAGTCTTCGGCATGGGCGGCAGCATCGCGGCCATGACTACGACCGCACTGCTGCCCATGGATCCGCGCCGCCAATCCAAGTTTCTGTATTGGATGGGGTGGCGCGTCTGGGAGATTGCCGAGGCTACGGGCGAAAAGGAAAAAACGCTACACAGCTGGAAAGCCCGAGACGAGTGGGACCGCGCCGACAATGTCGAGCGCATCGGCGGGGCGCTGGAGGCACGGTTGGTGCAACTAATCCTTAAGGAGGGGAAAAGCGGCGGCGATTTTAAAGAGATTGATTTGCTGCACCGGCAGTTGGAGCGGCAGGCGCGCATCCAGCGCTTTCAGGGCGGCGGTACCGAAACCGACCTAAATCCGAACCTGGCCAAGCGCAACGCCGAGCCGAAGAAGAAGGCCGTCAAAAACGAGATTGATGAAGACCAGATCGAGCTGCTGCGCGAGGCCTTCATTGATGGCTGTTTCGATTACCAAAAAGACTGGTACCGGGCTGGCAATCAGCGCACTCGCGTCATCCTCAAGAGCCGGCAGATCGGAGCGACTTACTACTTTGCCCGTGAGGCGTTCATTGATGCGCTGGACACCGGGCGCAACCAGATTTTCCTGTCGGCTTCGAAGAACCAAGCCTACCTGTTCCGGGGCTACATTCAGGCGTTCTGCCGCGAGATTATCGGCGTCGAGCTGACTGGCGATCCTATCGTTTTGCCCAACGGCGCCGAGCTTTTTTTCCTCGGTACCAACGCGCGTACCGCCCAAGGCTACCATGGCAATTTCTACTTCGATGAATTCTTCTGGACGTTCAAGTTCGAGGAGCTGAACAAGGTCGCCTCGGGCATGGCGATGCACAAGAAGTGGCGCAAGACCTACTTTTCCACGCCATCGAGCATGGCCCATGAGGCGTACACCTTCTGGACGGGCGAGCGCTTCAACAAGGGCAAGCCCGCCGCGCAGCATACGAAGGTGGATGTGTCCCACGGCGCGCTCCAGCAGGGCCGGTTCTGTGAGGATCGATTGTGGCGGCAGATCGTCACGATTCTGGACGCGGAGCGGGGCGGTTGCGATCTGTTCGACATCGAAGAGCTGCGCCGCGAATACAGTCCCGAGGCGTTCGCCAACCTGCTGATGTGCGAGTTCGTCGACGACGGAGCGAGCATCTTTCCGCTGACCCTGTTGCAGTCGTGCATGGTGGACAGCTGGGTGGAGTGGGCCGAGGACTACAAACCTTTCGCAATGCGCCCGTTCGGCGACCGTCAGGTCTGGATCGGTTACGACCCGGCCGAGACGGGCGACTGCTCCGGCATGGTCGTGGTCGCGCCGCCGCTGGTACCGGGCGGCAAATTCCGCATCCTCGAACGCCACCAGTTCCGTGGCATGGACTTCGCCGCGCAGGCCGCGTTCATCAAAAGCGTCTGCGATCGCTACTGGGTGACCTACATCGGGATCGACGTGACAGGTCTGGGCAGCGGCGTGGCCCAGCTGGTGCGCCAGTTCTTCCCGGCGGTGACCACCTTCAGCTATTCCCCCGAAGTCAAAACACGCCTGGTACTCAAGGCTTACGACGTGATCCACAAGGGCCGGCTCGAATTCGATGCCGGCTGGACGGACATGGCCCAGTCGCTGATGGCGATCCGCAAAACCGTCACCGCCGGCGGACGCCAGTACACCTACACCGCCGGCCGCAACGACAACACCGGCCACGCCGACCTGGCCTGGGCGCTCTTTCACGCATTGCACCACGAACCGCTTGAGGGGCAGACCACTGCCAACACCGGGCGCATGGAGATTTACTGATGACCGAACAAATGGCCAACCAGACGTTGCCCGCGACCACATCCGCCACCGGCGCCGGGACTCAGGTGTTTTCCTTCGGCGAGCCGACGCCGGTGCTGGGTGGTCGGGAGGTTTTCGACTATCTGGAGTGCTGGTTCAACGGGCGGTGGTATGAGCCTCCGCTGTCGCTGGATGGGCTGGCCCGGTCGGTGGGGGCGAGCGTGCATTTGCATTCGGGTTTGATGTTCAAGCGCAACCTGTTGAGCAAGACGTTTATCCCGCATCCGCTGTTATCACGGGCTTCGTTTGAGCAGTTTGCGTTGGACTTCTTGTGCTTGGGCAATGGTTACCTTGAAGGGCGGCGTTCGCGGTTGGGTGGAGTGCGCAAACTGGAGACGCCGTTGGCCAAGTACATGCGTGCGGGGCCGGATGGGCAGTTTTACCAGGTACGCGGGTGGAAGGATGAGCATGCGTTTGAGCCGGACAGCATTTTTCACCTGCGTGAGGCGGATCTGCACCAGGAGATTTATGGGTTGCCGGAGTGGATCAGCGCTTTGCAGTCGGCGTTGTTGAATGAGTCGGCGACCTTGTTTCGGCGCAAGTATTACGAGAACGGAAGTCATGCCGGGTTCATCCTTTACATGACTGATGCGGCGCAGACCGAGGCGGACATTGATGCATTGCGCAAGGCGTTGAAGGAATCGAAGGGGCCTGGCAACTTCCGCAACCTGTTCGTCTACTCGCCGACCGGCAAGAAGGACGGGATTCAGTTGATCCCCGTCAGCGAGGTGGCGGCGAAGGATGAGTTTAACTCGATCAAGAATCAGACACGGGATGACGTGCTGGCTAGCCTGCGCATTCCACCGCAGCTGATGGGCATTGTGCCGCAGAACGCGGGTGGGTTCGGGTCGATTCGGGAGGCGGCGCAGATCTATACAGCCAATGAGCTGGAGCCGATACAGGCGAGAATGGCCCAGTTGAATGGCTGGTTGGACGAAGATGTTATGCGGTTCAAGCCATATAATCTGGACCCGGTCATTTAGACCGGGACGCAGTTTTCGGTCAATATCAATCGTCAAAAACGACATCGCGTTGGTCGATCATTCCGTCATTGGAAATTGATATCTGGAATCGTTTAAAAAGGGTAAAAAATTCCACAATAGGCATCTCAAATCGGATTTTACGGACTTTAAGCGGTTCGCCTGAATAAACAGCCGCTTTAACGTTCTCGTAGCCTTCGTATTCTGTTGCCAGAATGGTTACGTCAATATCAGTGACTTGGCTCTTTCCCGCCAATTCAGTTGAGTACGTTTCTATACCTACGAGAGACTCACCCTCCTTTAGCAGCCCTTTGTTTGCAAGATATTTGTGGATGGTATTGACGTCATGGTGGTCAGCCGCAGCAGTTCCTTTGAAATCGTTGTATTGGACGCTTGCGTGAAAGTTTTCCTTGCCCATGTATGCTACTCCTATTTTTTCTTTGTTGGTATTGCGTGATCGAGCACAAATTCAATTTTTGGTCGCTGTGCATCGGTGTTTGGCTTAGGTTTTTGCTCTTCCTTTGGACTGTCTTTTTTATCACTCATCGCTACGCTCCTTTGGTGGCTAAAATCAAAAAGTAAATAATCAGTGAGGCTGAGAGAAGATACGCTGATGCGGATATTTCTTTGTAGGCACTAAGTAGGAGCTCTGTCTTTTTATCCAGTTGTTTTCTGGCTATTTGCTGAGCTTCTTGGCAAGTTTTAGCCATTTGATAATACGATGTAATAAGATCTTCTTTCTCAATTATTTGAGTGGTCAGGTCGTCTATTGCAACCCGAGGGCTTCTAGATAATTGGATGCTGCGAAATAATCTGGCACAGGCTGAAAATAATGCAATGTAAGTTAGTACTGAAAGAGTTATAAATATATAGCTAAGCATGCCGGACACGGGGAATATCTTGGTGGACGCTGCGTTGTTCAAAGCTGTGTAACCCACGATGGTGATGCTGAGTATGCTAAGGAATCTTCCTGCCTTCTCTTCGAGCTTTTTGAATCGATCAAGCTCTTCATTTAACGCTTGTCGAGATAAGTCGTAAAGAAACTTATATCTTTCCATTAGTGCGGCTCTTATTGCGCGACGTTTTTTTGCTAAATTATTAGTTCTTTTTTAAATTTTTTCTGAAAAAAATTTTGAGCAATCTAGTTTATGGCTTTTTGCTATCCTCTTCGAGCCTACGTTATCTGTATCAGAAAATCACCCCTAGAAGCGTCCCCAAAAAATTCTCGCACCAATATGGCTCGTAAAATGACTGGCTGGGTGAGTGCCAACTTCGCGCGCACCGTCGTCCCCCCACCTCGCCTGCGGGCTAAATGGGTCTTTTTTTCCGCAGTCCTGCACTTGGCCAAGCGCCCCCACAGCCGGGCGCTGTAGTGGTGGCGTCGAAGGTCAAAAAGCCCGCGGATCCCTGCGAAGGGTGGATGTCTGACAGGGGACCTGGCGAAGCGGAAGGCAGGTAGACGAAACCTTCCGATGCGGGTTTTTCAGGAACGCCATCGGAGAAAAGTAATGTGGTAATTCGCATATCTGGCCACCGGCGAAAGCCCCGTATTCATTAGCTTTGCTCGCCTACTTCGAAAAGTAACTTTGAGTAATGAAAAAGGTAATGTGGCTGTAAGTGGTTGAATTAAAAGGAATTAATAAAAACGAATATTACTTCCTTAAAAGGTAATTACCTTACTTCTACATTACTCAAAAATTACTTCATGCTCATCCTTTGCAGCCCAGTGAAATCAAGGCTTTCAGCCAGCTTGACCGCTCGGCTTACCAAAATTACCTTTTTCCGATGCCTCTCTCGAAAAAGGAACATTGCCTATCAGGCGGTACAGCCGATCACCTCGCCACTCACTCAAGCAGATGACGAACAGACATTCGTGCGCAGCCGTTTTACCCGCGACAAAAACGTTTGTGGGAAGTGCTTGGGATTGGAGCGACAGGTGTGTGTGCCGACGATACGAGAGGTATGTCGCTTGTCCCGCCTGGGGAAAAAGAAATGGGGTGATACGAAAATGGTACGCGCGATTCTTGATGATGCAGGAGGCTACGGATTTAGCGGTCTACAGGATTAGCCATTCCAATCAATCATCGGATCGCATAGAAATCCGAAACAGTGCCGATGGACTGAGGTCATTCGGCACCGAACCTATACTTAACCCTCAGACGGTAATCGGACCTGCCGATACTGAAGCGGAAGATTCAACTGGTGGGTTAAATATTTGAGATATCGCTCATCTTCGGCACTCAGGTTCGTCCGTCCAACTGCTACCAGACGGATTGCTTTTTCTGAGGGTTCATCCCAGTAATATGCGTATTCGAGCAGTTGCCCTATTGCCAAGCGAAGGACTCTGCGGGTACAAAAATCTGACTTGACCTCGAAAAGAATTTTTTCCGTTGCAGTCGTTACGGTTACATCGATGAAATTTTCTTCAAAGACGATGCTCGAATCTGGGTACTCAATCTTCAACTCCTCATGTAGAGCTGCCTGCATCATCCCGTGCTCCGGGGAGCATTCTCGCCCCGAACCTCCGCTGTTAAAATAGCTATCTTGAATGGGGGGGGAAGTTTGACCTACCCTGGCTGGGCGGCGTGTTCGCACGTCTTCTGGCAGGAATTCTTCATCATTTAGCTCAACTAGCTGATAGCGGTTGTATTGTTGCACTGGGTCTCCGGCTGCAGCAAAAGTGTTGGGTGGAAACCACTCAACATCTTCAGGGCGGAACCGGACATTCAACACGTAAGGAGCCCATTCACCATTTCCCAAGCCACTTCTATTGCCATTTACGGCATCTATTTCTTTCAACATGCGGTCGTACCAGCCCATCCGCTTGTAATGATCCAGGGCAGCGACGCCTTGAGCATCATCTAGGAACTCGATATGGCGAATACGGGCTACATAACGGCGGCCATGAGGTGCGAGGGTATAGAGCACGACATCACCGGCACGTTCACCCTTGGCTAGCCGCGACTCCCAGCCTTTGTTGACGCCCTGAAGAAAGCCATATTGCCAACCGCCAATTTGCCATTCAAATCGAAAAAGCCACTCTTCATGGCCATAACCATGGTGTGAGTAAAACGTTTCAGGTGCTTCAGCCGCGCTCCTGGTGGGGTATTGCCAATTAGATGCGTTATCGCAGATCCGCGTGATATAGCTCATTACAGTCCTTGTCGTTGAGTTGAGGCGAAACGCCATCAGCCAGCATGGCAAAAAGGATAATTCAATCCAAGCGATTTCGGGGGCGGGAGAGTCATGGCAAAAAATGGAGGGGGTATGGTTTGGACAAGCGAAAATCGTTCCGCAACCCCAAAGCTCGGCCTTGAAAGGCGTGGTCTGGCGCCCGAATAAAATCAGTAGCTTGCGGAACGCATCACGTGCTAACCTATTGATCTACTTAGCTTTGTAGCGTGGATTGCAAATCCACCTACGCCGGTTCGATTCCGACCTCGGCCTCCACTTTGAACAAGCTCCGTAGATCCATGATTTACGGAGCTTTTTTATTTGCATTGCGCTGCAAGATTCAGTCTTGAAATACAGCCATTGCAAACTTGCTTCAACGGGAAGTGATGTATATATTTCCCGCACTGCTTCAAGGGCTGGATCCTGTCAGGATTGCTGCTCTGATGCAGGCAACAGCAGCACCGCGCTACCGCCCGAATGGCGAAACTGGTAGACGCATGGGACTTAAAATCCCCCGCTCGTAAGGGCGTGCCGGTTCGATTCCGGCTTCGGGCACCATGAATATGAAGGGCCTGCATGAGATATCTCATGCAGGCCCTTTTTTTTGCTTCGCAGTTACCAGGTTCAGCGCGAATTCATCTCTTTGCTGAGTCGAGTGGACTTTACCCTGCGCCTGCGCATCCAGCTCGCGAGTGCATGTAGCGGATGCAGAACGGCCGCAAGCGCGCCCACAACCAGGATTGAAAAAAGCGTGATCAGCGCGAGGCCTTCGTGCGAGAACATGGTGGGTTACTCCTGTAGTCACTATGCTGGAACCCGCAGGCTAGACGCTTTCGTTGATATTTGCGGTGAACGTATGTTCATCTTTTTCCGGCTGGATTGTGCTACGGGAAAATCGCGTGGGGGCTGGCGGGGTAAAAAGCGATGTCGGCTTTTGACTGGCGGGAAACCGGTCAAGACGGGAAAACAATCCTCACACGCAAGCGAACTGGCGGTGACTGCAGCGTCACCGCTCGTGCAGTTAACCTCGCGTCCGCTTGTTCAATCGCGGTCATCTGAACCTGGGCAATGGTCGATCGATGGGTTTCAACGTCGATAGCGTATTGCGAATCAACGGAGCATCCTTTTCGATGTCGTTGAGCCGGTCGCGGATGCGCAGGGCGGTTGGGTGGCCGCCTTGATGATCGACCCAGTCGGCGATTTCCTTGCAGGCGGCTGCGAGCCGGGCCTGGCGAGCGTCGAGCAGGGTGAGGAGGGTGGTGATGGACTCTTTTTCGGACATGGAACACCTCCGTTCTATCTAAGCTGAATGGCAGCAAAAAGCCCGCGCTGGCGAGCCTCATGCCGTGGGGGTGCTGCTCCCTCAGCTGGTTTGAGTATAGACCCGCTTTTGATCGATATCAGGCGCAGGGCCGGCGGGCAACTGACGGGGCGCTGGCTGCGTTCAGCCGCTGACATTCATTTTCCGCGTCGTACTCTTTGTCGTAGCCATCGCCGATGAAGCCGCCTGTGCGCGTGTCGCGGATTCGAAACCAGCTTTGCGCTTCAGCGGGATCTTGCTGACTGTCCCCGGCGCGGCGGCCGTGGATAATGATTTTGGTGCAACGCTGCACGACGAAAATGTCTTCCATGGCGCCACCGCACTGATTCGTGTCACAACAACTATAGAAGCCTGTAGCGATTGCGCAAAAAATAGACAGTTCAGAGCATCGGCTGCCAGCTCAAGTCAGACATCAACTGGCGTCCGCCACCTCGATCATTTGTTCAAGAAACATCGCCAGCGCCACTTCCTCGGTCCGTAAGCCTTTGCGCACGCGCGGTTTCGGCAGTTCGGCAAGGGCGCCGCGCATGAATTTTTCCACCACGCCGGGATGGATGTAGCACTTGCGGCACACCGCCGGGGTGTTGCCCAGTTGCTTGGCGACGTTTTTCACCATCTCCACCACGTGCCGTTTTGCCTCGGCTTCGGACTCCCATTGCAGTTCCCGCAATGTCGACAGCGCCAAAGCGCTGCCGGCCCAGGTGCGGTAATCCTTGGCGGTGAAATCGGCACCGGTGAGGGTTTTCAAGTAGGCGTTGACGTCTGACGAGGTGACGGAGTGGCGTTCGCCGTTTTCGTCCAGATACTGAAACAGGTTCTGCCCGGGTATCTCCAGGCAGCGCTTGATGATGCGCGCCAGCCGTCGGTCCTTGACGGTGATCTGGTGTTCAATGCCGCTCTTGCCGCGAAACTGGAACAGGATGGCACTGCCATTGACCTCGACGTGGCGGCTGCGCAGAGTGGTCAGGCCGTAAGAACGGTTGTCGCGGGCATACTGCGTGTTGCCGACCCGAATCAGCGTAGCGTCGAGCAAGGTGATGACGGTGGCCATGACTTTGTCGCGACTGAAGCCGGGCGCCGCCAGCAGCGCTTCCAGTTGCTTGCGCAGCTTTGGCAACGCCAGACCGAAATCGCGCAGCCGCGAATACTTGTCGGCATCGCGCACCTCACGCCAGCGTGCATGGTAACGATACTGTTTGCGGCCGCGCGCATCGCGGCCGGTGGCTTGCAGATGACCGCACGGGTCCGGACAGATCCACACATTGGTATACGCCGGAGGGACGGCGAGGGCGTTGATCCGTTTGATTTCATCCGGGTCGGTGATGCGTTGTCCCGACGGTGAGAAGTAGCAGAACTTACCGCGCAGTTTCTTGCGAGTGATACCGGGCTGGGAGTCATCGACGTAATGCAGATCGGATGGCAGTGCAGCAGTCAGCTCGGTGTCGGGCATGGCAAGGTCCTTGGGTGGCAGCGGTCAGTAAAGTCATTGACCGCACGCCATTGCCGTCGTGCCAAATGATTCAGGCCAGGACCGCGACCGCTTTGATCTGCGCCCACAACCGCTGGCCCGGATGCACACGCAATTGGTCTCTGGAATAGCGGGTGATCCGTGCGAGCAACGGCGTGCCGCCGGCATCCAGGCGAATCAGCACGTGCGCGGCGTTGTCGGCTGCTTGCTCGCCGATCACCGTGACGGGCAGTCGATTGAGAATGCTGCTGGATTCGCTGTCATGCAGCGCCAGGCTGATGTCCCGCGCATGCACCTTGCAGCGCAGCGTCTGGCCGATATTCATCGGCGCATGCGTGACGCGAATGCTCATTTCGGTAGCCGGCAGTTGCAGACTCAGCAATTGATACTGCGCATCGTAGGCGCTGACCTGGCCTTCGATGATCACGCCAGCGTCATCGCCCAGCGCCATTGGCAAGTCCAGCCGTGCGAGGGTTGCGCCGATCGGGCCGCTGGCCAACACCTTGCCTTCGCTGAGCAACACCAGATGATCGGCCAGCCGCGCCACTTCGTCCTGGGCATGGCTGACGTACAGCACCGGAATGTCCAGTTCGTCGTGCAGGCGCTGCAGATAAGGCACGATTTCGTTTTTGCGCTGGCTGTCGAGAGCGGCCAGCGGTTCGTCCATCAGCAACAATTTCGGACTGGTGAGCAAAGCGCGGGCGATGCCGACACGCTGCCGCTCGCCGCCGGACAAATGCTCTGGGTGGCGTTCCAGCAGATGCGCGATGCCCAGCAGTTCGGTGGCTTGCGTTATCTCGACCTGACGCTGTGATTTGTTAATACGTTTGAGGCCGAACTGCAAATTGGCCATGACCGACAGATGCGCAAACAGGCTCGCTTCCTGGAATACATAGCCGATTGCTCGCTTGTGCGGCGGGACGAAAATGCCGTTTTCGCTGTCTTGCCAGACCTCGCCGTTAACCTCAACAAAGCCTTGCCCGGCGCGTTCGAGTCCAGCGATACAACGCAGACAGCTGGTCTTGCCTGAGCCTGAAGGTCCATAAAGCGCGGTCACGCCGCGTCCCGGCACATGCAAGTCGACATCGAGGCTGAACCCCGGCCAGACGGTTCTCAAATGAGCATCGATCATCATTCAACTCCAGCCCGCGCGGGTCTTGCGGCTGGAATACAGCGCCAGCAACACCAGGAACGAAAATATCAGCATTGCCCCGGCCAGCCAGTGGGCCTGTGCGTATTCCAAGGCTTCGACGTGGTCGTAGATCTGCACGGAAACCACACGGGTCTTGTCGGGAATATTGCCACCGATCATCAACACCACGCCAAATTCACCGACGGTATGAGCAAAGCCGAGGATCGCGGCGGTGACGAAACCGGGGCGGGCCAATGGCATCGTCACGCTGAAAAACGTGTCCCAGGGACCGGCGCGAAGAGTAGCGGCGACTTCGAGTGGACGTTGGCCAATGGCGGAAAAGGCGTTTTGCAACGGTTGCACCACGAACGGCATGGAATAAATCACTGAACCGATCACCAGTCCCGTGAAGCTGAAAGTCAGCGTGCCCAGGCCCAGCCATTGGGTGAATTGGCCGAGAAAGCCGTTCGGGCCCATCATCAGCAACAAGTAAAAACCGATGACGGTGGGCGGCAGGACCAGCGGCAGGGCGACGATCGCCCCGATCGGGCCACGCAGCCATGAGCGGGTGCGCGACAACCACAGGGCAATCGGTGTGCCGATCACCAGCAGGATCGCCGTGGTCACCGACGCCAGTTTCAGGGTCAGCCAGATCGCGGCGAAATCGTCACTGGTCAGCGCCATTTACAGTTGATAACCGTAGGATTTGATCACCGCAGCGGCTTTCGCGCCTTTGAGGTATTCGACCAGTGCCTTGGCGGCGGGATTGTCTTTGCCTTTGTTCAGTATCACGGCGTCCTGTTTGATCGGATCATGCATCTCGGCCGGCACGACCCATGCCGAACCGCTGCTGACTTTACCGTCCTTGTAGATCTGCGACAGGGCGACAAAACCCAGTTCGGCGTTGCCGGTCGAAACGAATTGATAAGCCTGTGTGATGTTTTGTCCCTCAACCAGCTTGGCTTGGGTAGCTTCGGTCAGTTTGAGTTTGGCCAGTACCTGGGTGGCCGCCAGGCCGTAGGGCGCAGCTTTCGGATTAGCGATGGACAGATGCTGGTACTGGTTTTTCTGTAAAACTTCGCCAGCGTCATCGACATAACCTGCTTTCGCCGACCACAGCGCCAGGGTACCGATCGCATAAGTGAAGCGCGAACCTTTGACGGTGTCGCCTTCTTTCTCGAGCTTTTGTGGGGTGCTGTCGTCGGCGGCAAGGAACACTTCGAACGGCGCGCCGTTTTTGATTTGCGTATAGAACTGGCCAGTGGCGCCGTAGGCTGCAATCAGTCTATGGCCGGTGTCTTTTTCGAAGTCGGCGGCGATGGCCTGGATCGGCGCGGTGAAATTCGCGGCCACTGCCACTTGTACTTCATCGGCCAAAGCGCCACTGCTGGCGAATACAGCGATCAGAGACGCCAGGCAGGCAGGGACAAATCGTGAGGCACGCAGGGTCATGCAACAGCTCCGTGGTTGGCGTGTAAGCCGGGCAGCACTGTCAGGTGAGGCTGCTTCGCGGCAAGTGTGCTTTCGCTATATACGGAAATATATAGCGAAAGCAGGCCAAACAGGAAATGTTCTGTGCCACGTCAACGATGCTTGAGTTTCGCCAGTGCGCCTTCGGCCAACTGCCGGGTCAGTTCAGCACTGTCTGTATCCTTGCCCAGCGTGAACGCCTGACCGGCCCATAGGTTGGCGAACTGTTCCTCTTTCACCGCGCGCAAAGGCATCAATGCCCCGCCAGCCAGGGGGAACGCCGGGGCTTGAGCCGACATCGGGCCGAGTTCGCGCATCACCCGGTTGAGAATGCCCCTTGCTGGCCGCCCGGTAAAAAGGTTGGTGATCGCGGTTTCGCTTTCCTTGGCGGTGCGCAGCGCCTTGTGGTGGCTGGCGCTGATTTTCGCTTCGGTCGTAAACAGATAAGCGGTGCCGACCTGTACGGCTGAGGCGCCGAGCATGAATGCTGCCGCCACGCCGCGCGCATCGGCAATGGCGCCTGCGGCAATCACCGGAATTTTTACCGCATCGACCACCTGTGGCACCAAGGCAAACGTGCCGACCTGACTGCTCAGGTCCTCGCTTAAGAACATGCCCCGATGGCCGCCGGCCTCGTAGCCCATGGCGATGATTGCGTCGCAACCGTGCTGTTCCAGCCAGACGGCTTCATCAACCGTAGTGGCCGAAGAAAGGATTTTTGCACCGGTAGCCTTGACCCGCTCCAGCAGGGATTTCTCCGGCAGGCCGAAATGGAAACTCACCACCTCGGGCCGGAACTCTTCCAGCACTTCGCAGGCCGCCGCATCGAAAGGTGCACGGTTGGACACCGGCGTCGGTGCGTCGAAATCGACGCCCAATTCGCGGTAGTACGGCTCCAACAGGCTTTTCCATTCGCGCGCGCGCTGCTCATCGGCTGTCGGTGGCTGATGACAGAAGAAATTGACGTTGAATGGCTTGCTCGTGTGTTGGCGAATGGTTTTCAGTTCTTCGCGCAATTGCTCGGTACTCAGCATTGCCGCCGGCATTGATCCCAATCCACCCGCATTGCATACGGCGATCACCATGGACGAATTCGTCGCGCCGGCCATCGGCCCCTGGATGATCGGTAATTCGATGCCGAGCAAATCTACGATGCGAGTGTCTGGCCATGGGCTCATGAAGCTGTTCTCCGAACGAGGAAGCGGGCAGGGACGGCAGAAGCGGTTTGTAACAGCAAACGCGCGTTTCGAGCCAGTCCGAAATTGAGAACAACCCATGCAGTTTTTCAGCGCCGAAAGACCCCGCCACTTGTCCTGCGTGCGCAGCTGCGCCTTCTCCTGAGGCAGATTCGCTGTTTGGCCCATGGTCGAATGCGGCAATGTGTTTCGATGTGCTATTAAACGGCACGACATTCTGAAAACAGTCATGCGAGGCAGTCATGTTCAACGCCATTGTGATCGACAAAGACGACAGCGGTTACCGCGCCAATCTGCGGCAACTTGACGAAGCGCAATTGCCTGAGGGAGACGTTTCGGTAGCTGTCGCCTATAGCACGCTGAACTTCAAGGACGGTCTGGCGATTACCGGCAGCAGCCCGGTGGTGCGCAAGTTTCCGATGGTGCCGGGAATCGATCTGGTCGGTACCGTGGAGCACAGCTCTCATCCGGATTACCAGGTCGGCGACCAGGTGCTGCTCAATGGCTGGGGCGTTGGCGAAAATCATTGGGGCGGTCTGGCACAAAAGGCGCGGCTCAATGGCGACTGGCTGATTCCTTTGCCCAAGGCTTTTACGTCGGCGCAGGCCATGGCGGTTGGTACGGCCGGTTACACCGCGATGCTGTGTATTTTGGCGCTCGAACGCAATGGTGTGACGCCAGCCCAGGGTGAGGTGCTGGTCACCGGCGCCAATGGCGGTGTTGGCAGCTTCGCGATCGCGCTGTTGAGCAAACTCGGTTATCGCGTGGTGGCGTCCACCGGGCGAGTGTCGGAGCATGAATATCTGCGGCGATTGGGCGCCAGCGAAATCATCGACCGCGCGACGCTGTCCGAACCGGGCAAGCCGTTGGCCAAGGAGCGCTGGGCCGCCGTGATCGATTCCGTCGGCAGTCACACCTTGGCCAACGCCTGCGCCAGCACTCGCGCCGAAGGCACCGTCGCCGCCTGTGGTCTGGCGCAAGGCATGGATTTCCCGGCATCGGTGGCGCCGTTCATCTTGCGCGGGGTGACGCTTGCCGGCGTCAACAGCGTGACCCAACCGAAAGCGCGACGTTTGCAAGCGTGGGAGCGGCTGGCCGAGGATCTGGATTTCTCGCTACTGAGCTTGATCAGCCATGAGATCGGCCTGAGTGAGGCCATCGCCGCCGCGCCGCAGTTGCTGGCGGGGCAACTGCGCGGACGCGTTGTGGTTGACGTCAATCGCTGACTTGAACGAGCGCCGGACGCTAAGGCTGGGTTTCCCGCTCAAGCAAGTGCAGTTTGCGCTCAACGCCCCAGCGATAGCCTGACAGGTTGCCATCGCTGCGCACCACACGGTGGCAAGGGATCGCCACCGCCAGCCGGTTGGCCCCGCAAGCCTGCGCCACCGCGCGCATCGATGTTGGCGCGCCGATGCGTTGGGCGATCTGCGCGTAACTGGCCGTCTGCCCCGGCGGTATCTCACGCAGCGCTTGCCATACGCGCTCCTGAAACGCAGTGCCGCGCACATCAAGCGGCAAGTCCAGGCCGATCGCTGGCGCTTCGACAAACCCCACGACCTGGGCGATGAGTTGCTCGAACCCGGTATCGGCGCCGATCAGGTTGGCCAGACGGAACTGATCCTGCAGATCACACACCAGACGATGTGGATCGTCGCCCAACAGAATCGCACATACTCCGCGATCGCTTTGCGCAACCAGAATCGCCCCGAGCGAGCATTGGCCGACGGCGAAGCGGATATCCATGTTCTTGCCGGCGGCGCGGTAATCGCCGGGTTTCATACCGAGCAATTGATCGGCTGATTCATAGAAGCGGCTATTGGAATTGAATCCAGCGTCATATAGCGCTTCAGTCACCGATCCAGCTTTTGCCAGGTGTTGACGCAACTTGCGCGAGCGGTGCGCGGCGGCGTAGCCCTTGGGCGTCAAACCGGTTACGGCTTTGAAGATGCGGTGGAAATGAAATGGGCTCAGGCCAGCGGTCTGGGCCAGGTCGCTGAGCGCCGGCACTGTCTCGGCGGCCTCGATGTGGCGGCAGGCGATGGCGATAGCCTTGGCATGCTGCGCGGCGATGTGGCTCTGATCCATGCCGGCGCGTTTGCTGGCTCGGTAACCGGCGGCCTCGGCCTGTTCAGCGGTGTCGAAAAACTCGACGTTCTGCGGCTTCGGCAGGCGCGAGAGGCTGCTCGGCCGGCAATAGACGCCCGTGGTCTTTACCGCATAGACGAATTGCCCGTCCGCTGTCGGGTCGCGGGCCACCACTGCGGCCCAGCGCGGATCGGTTTCGATGCTGATGGTGTTGGCTAGCGTGTCCATAGGGGGGTAATCCGTTGACCTGTTTGATTCAGGTTAACTGGCGTCGATTGCCTCGACACTCCGGGCCTTGCGGTCAAACTTTCACGCGCTGCCGGCGACGCGAAAGGTGAGGTTGATGCGACGTTCGCCCAGGCGCGGATGATAGCCTGGCTTGATCGGCAATACGCCGTGGAATCGCAAGCGGTCAACGCCGCCCCAGATCACCATGTCGCCATGCAGCAGCGGGATGCGCTGGCACTTGTCACTGCGTTCAAAGCCGCCGAACAGAAACATCGCCGGCAAGCCCAGCGACAACGAAACGATCGGCGCGGCGTAGGCTTTTTCATCCTTGTCCTGATGCAAAGACATTTTTGCGCCAGAGACATATTGGTTGATCAGGCAGGAATCGGCCGCAAAATCAGTGAATCCGGCTTGCTCTGCGGCGGTGCGCGCCAGATCAGTGAATCCCGCGGGTAATGCAGGCCAGGCCAGACCGCTAAGCGGATCGACGCTTGAATAGCGATAACCCCTGCGATCGGTGATCCAGCCCAGGCGTCCGCAACTGCTGGTGCCGACCGACATGCTGAAACCGCCGGGGGTGACCATATGGCGGAGCGGGGCGGCCGCAAGCACCGTGTCCAGCTCCGACAGCAGCCGATCAATCTGTGACAAGGCAAACCCGCGCAACACCCACGATTGCTCGCCGATCTGCTCGGCCCGGGCTTGCTGGACGGGCTCGTGGTCGGCGAACAGGTCAAACATGGTCGGTTGCATGGTGTCGATTACAGCGCTTTGCTGACCTTGATGTCACTGACTTCTTCGTTTGTGTGCATTTTTTCAAGGGCCGCTTTCGCTTCCTCTTCAGTGCCGTTTTCAAGCTCAGCGAACTCGAAAAGTTGCTTCCCGTCGAGCTTGTACTTGATGACGTATTTGATCTTCTGCGCCACGGTCATGTTTCCTTTTCTGGTAAGCGTTTATCAACTGAGTTTGGTGCTGGAGCGACGAATGATCTTGATCGAATGGGTCAGCGTCGGCTTGCGCGTCACGCTGATTGCGCGGCGGTTGACGGTGTCGATGGTGATGTTCCAGAAACCGGTGCTCGGCGCGGTGATGCGGGCCGGGAACGTATCGAAGGCACCGCCGTGATAAGTGTGGCGGCCGCCATTTTTGAAACTGCGGAAGTTGGCGTCGTTCATCAAACGGATGTTGCACATTTGCGAGCACTGAATGACGACAATGTCGTCTTCGTTGAGGTGTTCGCGCTGGTGAATGAATTTCATGGGCGCCTCCAGAAGGGCTTTTGCTACAAAATCAAAACGATAGCTTGTCGATGAGCGCAGTTTATCAGCCCGCACGGGTTATTATCTGGCCGTCGGGCATCGGTTTGACAATTTTCAACAGATATTCGCAATCGGATGCGGGTTAAATGCAAAAGGCGTCGGAGAAAAACAGCGTTTGTGCTGTCGGACGGTCTTTAACGGAGGTTTTGTATGAAGTGGGGTGTGGTGTGTCTGCCGTTGATATTGGCGGTCGGTGGTTGTGCGAACGTTTCCGAGATCAATGAAACGCTGCCGACCATGAGCGTAATCTCCGGCAAGAAGCCCCAGGAATATGCTGAGTGTCTGGCCGAAAAGCTGGCCGACAGCCGCGGCGCGCTGCAAGTGCAGCCGCACAAGGAAGGCGTGCGAGTGATCGTGCCGGGCAAACTTTCCACCGGTGCGGCGGCCGTCTTCGATATCGAGGATCGCTCCGGCGGCAGCAGCATCAAATTGCACGAGCGCATGTCGAATGTGCCAGTGCGTCCGCATGATGTGCAAAAAGCCGCCAACGCCTGTATTTCCGGCTGATAGACTTGTCGTCGTCAGCACCGATGCCGTCGCAGTGATGCTGTGACGGCATTGTCATTTCTGGAGTCGCGATGAAGCGAGAGCACGTTCGGGAGCGCCATGCAGAGGGCCTTATCTCTGCCACCCATGTCATTCAGAACCCGGCCAATCCGGGCGAATGGATCGTGTTTTTCAAGAAAAGCGCCGGTCGCAGTTATTTTCTGGTGGACGAAAACGACGAAGTCGAATCGTTCAGCCGTCTCGACGATTTGATCGAAGTTGTCCGTGGACTCGGGATCAAATTCGCCGAAATTCATATGTAGCGGTTATTTGCACACCACGATGACGCTGCGGTTTTTGTAGTTGCCGACATCCACGCCCAAGGTCTTGTCATCCTCTGTGGGAGCGGGCGTGCCGTCTGTACCGACGATGCGATAACCGGTGCCGGCGCACGATGCATCGGCCTTTTCGTAGCACATTGCCCAGGAGTTGGCTTCGCCGGAGCAATCGATCGCCAGGCCTTGTTCGCCGTTGTTCAGGTAGGCGGGGCGCGAGGTGGCGCACCCGGCCAGGGTCAATACTGCGATGATGGTAAGCAGGTTTTTCAGGGTCATGTTCAGGTCTTCAGCAAGGGGGGCTAGACGCTCTGACAGCGCCGCGTCGAAAAGGTTATAGCGATTGGCCACTTGTTTGTCCGCAGGCATGAAAAAGCCCTGCGCGATGGCAGGGCTTGATAGTTGTGGCGCGGCCGTCAGTCCTGATCCTTGCCGCGGCGCTTGGCCGATGCTGGCGTGTCGGTAAACACTGCCGCCACATCGGTGGCCATTTGTTCGCTGTCGAAAGGCCCGGCAATGTGCTCACCATTCGTGGTGGTCAGCGTCCACTTGCCGTCTTTCTTGTCGATCACATACCCGTTGACGATTTTTACCGCAGCCATCTATCTGTCTCGTTCGCTGGTTCAAAGTCGCCATGATACCGGCAAATGCGCACATTGGGGGCCGATCAGGGTATGGTGATCCGGGTCGTCCGGTTCTTGAGCTACGCTGAATACGCTGCTGAAAATCTGGATGGAACTATCGGCACGAATATTTCTCTATCTTGGCATCGGTTAGCCAGTGCGGGGCATTGTAAGGTGCACGCCGCCTGATTAGACTGCGCCGAAACTCGTACACACAGCCTTTTCAAGGACTTATATGATCAAGAAATGCTTGTTCCCAGCAGCCGGTTACGGTACTCGCTTCCTGCCAGCGACTAAAGCCATGCCTAAAGAAATGCTGCCGGTGGTAAACAAGCCACTGATCCAGTACGGCGTTGAAGAAGCGCTGGACGCTGGTCTGACGGAAATCTCCATCGTGACCGGCCGTGGCAAACGTGCTCTGGAAGACCACTTCGACATCAGTTACGAGCTGGAAAACCAGATCAAAGGTACCGACAAAGAGAAATACCTGGTCGGTATCCGCAAGCTGCTCGACGAGTGCTCGTTCTCCTACACCCGTCAGACTGAAATGAAAGGCCTGGGTCACGCGATCCTGACCGGTCGCCCGCTGATCGGTGACGAGCCGTTCGCCGTGGTACTGGCGGATGACCTTTGCGTGAACCTTGACGGCGACGGCGTGCTGACCCAGATGGTCAAGCTGTACAAGCAATTCCGCTGCTCGATCATTGCCATCCAGGAAGTCGACCCGCAGGAAACCAGCAAGTACGGTGTCATCGCCGGCGAAATGATCCGCGACGACATTTACCGCGTACACAGCATGGTCGAGAAGCCAAAGCCGGAAGACGCGCCGTCGAACCTGGCGATCATCGGTCGCTACATTCTGACGCCGGACATCTTCGATCTGATCGAACAGACCGAGCCAGGCAAGGGTGGCGAAATCCAGATCACCGACGCCCTGATGAAGCAGGCCCAGAACGGCTGTGTGATGGCTTACAAGTTCAAAGGCAAGCGTTTCGACTGCGGTGGCGCCGAAGGCTACATCGAAGCGACCAACTTCTGCTTCGAGAACTTCTACAAGACTGGCAAGGCTTACTAAGAGCGCTTGACTGGTCTGCAAGAAAAACCCGCTTCGGCGGGTTTTTTCGTTTTGCGCCCCCATATCAGCGGCAACGCTTGCCCAATCAGCGTCTGCGGGTATGCTGAGCGCCTGCCCAGGAGATAGAAATGGCCTACGATTTTGATCTGTATGTGATTGGTGCCGGTTCCGGCGGTGTGCGTGCTGCGCGTTTTGCAGCCGGTTTCGGTGCGAAAGTGGCGGTGGCCGAGAGCCGTTATCTAGGTGGCACCTGCGTCAACGTTGGCTGTGTGCCGAAAAAGCTGTTGGTGTACGGCGCGCACTTCGCCGAAGACTTCGAACAGGCGTCGGGTTTCGGCTGGAACCTCGGTGAAGCGAATTTCGACTGGGCGACGCTGATTGCCAACAAGGATCGCGAGATCAATCGCCTCAACGGCATTTATCGCAATCTGCTGGTCAACAGCGGCGTGACGCTGCACGAAGCGCACGCAAAAATCGTCGGCCCTCATGAAGTCGAAGTGAAGGGTGAGCGCTTCACTGCTAAAAATATTCTGATCGCCACCGGCGGCTGGCCACAGATTCCAGAGATTCCCGGCAGCGAACATGCTATTGGCTCCAATGAGGCGTTTTTCCTCAAAGAGCTACCCAAGCGTGTATTGGTCGTTGGTGGCGGTTACATCGCAGTCGAGTTCGCGGGGATTTTCCATGGCCTTGGCGCGAACACCACGCTGTTGTATCGCGGCGATCTGTTCCTGCGCGGTTTCGATGGCGCGGTGCGCAAACATTTGCAGGAAGAGTTGACCAAACGCGGCATGGATCTGCAGTTCAACGCTGACATCGCGCGGATCGACAAGCAGGCTGACGGCAGTCTGAAGGCCACGCTGAAGGACGGTCGCGTGCTCGAAGCCGATTGTGTGTTCTACGCCACGGGCCGTCGTCCGATGCTCGACAATCTGGGCCTGGAAAACACCGGTGTGCAGCTGGATGACAAAGGCTTCATCAAGGTCGACGACGAATATCAAACTACTGAGCCGTCGATTCTGGCGCTCGGTGATGTGATCGGTCGTGTGCAACTGACGCCGGTGGCGCTGGCGGAAGGCATGGCCGTGGCGCGGCGCCTGTTCAAGCCGGAGCATTACCGTCCGGTGGATTACAAGATGATTCCGACGGCGGTGTTCAGCCTGCCGAATATCGGCACGGTCGGCTTGACCGAAGAGCAGGCGCGCGAAGCAGGGCATGAGGTGGTGATTTTCGAAAGCCGCTTCCGGCCGATGAAGCTGACGTTGACCGAGTGTCAGGAGAAGACCCTGATGAAGCTGGTCGTCGATGGCAAGACCGATAAGGTTCTCGGTTGCCACATGGTGGGTCCGGATGCCGGCGAAATCGTCCAGGGGCTGGCCATCGCGTTGAAGGCTGGCGCGACCAAGCGCGACTTCGACGACACGATCGGGGTGCACCCGACGGCCGCCGAAGAGTTTGTCACCATGCGTACGCCGGTCAGCGCTTAGGCGCCTTTCGGTTCTGGCGCTGCCGCAACGGCAGCCGCCAGACGCTGGCTTTCTTCCAGGCTGGCCTGAGCTTTGGTCAATTCCTTTTCCAGTGACTGGTTGAGCTGCGTTTGCTCCTCGACGCTCTGCTTGAGTGCCTGGCTCTCCAGTGAGGCGACGCGCAGCCGTTCCTGGAGGAGGGTGCGTTCGCTGTCGACGCGCGTGGCTTGTTCGAGCAACTGATCCTGGCGCAGATTGCTCTGCTTGAGCTGATCCTGCAGCAGACTCAGCTCGCGCTGGGTGCCACGGTTTTCGGTGAGCAGGCGCTCGTTGTCGCGGTGCAGCTGAGTGATCTCGTCCTGACGCATCAGCGCGCTTTGTTGTGCCTGACGCAGCTCGGCCTGAATCTGCTGCACCTGACCTTCGTGACGGCTCTGTTCCTGCTCGCGTTGTTCCTTGCTGGCGTTGCGGTAGTGCTCCAACGCATCGCGGGCGTGCAAGTGCTTTTCTTCCAGCGAGCGGATCTGCTCGTCCTTGTCCTGCAAGCGTAATTCAAAATCGGCCAAAGCCTGATTGAGGCCGGCGTTACGCGTCTGCTCGGTTTGCAGCATCGAGCGTGTGCTGTTCAGCGCTTCAGATTCGCGTTCCAGTGCAGCGCCTTGAATGTCGTGCTCGTGCTCGAGCTTTTCCAGTGCCTGACGTGTCTGCGCAAGCTCTGTTTCCAGTGCTTCACGCTGTACCTCGAACTGTTCGCGGGCCTGCTCGATGGGCTCCTGTGCCTGCTCTTTCAGGCGCTGCGCAAGGCGCGAGACGAGGGCGGCCAGTTCATCATCGATCGGCTCAGCGGAGGCTTCAGCCGGTTGTGCGCCGTCATCCAGCTCTTTCAGATAGCGGTGGATTGTGGTTTTTGAGCCAGTGTTGCCCATTTCGATGCGTACTGCGTCGATGCTCGGGTGTTCGCCACGGGCCAGAATTGCGGTGCGCGCGATTTGCACCAGGGCTTTGGTAATGCCGCCACGGGCCATGTGAACTCCTACGGTTACGTACTGTGGTACATGCCACTCATAAGCCTAGTGTACCATGCTGGGATAAAAGTGAAATCCATCGTGAATTACAGGCGGGATATTCTGGTATTACCCAATGTCACACGGCAAAATACGCGCCTGTCTCTTCAAACCAGTACGCCAGCGAGAAAAAGCCCATGAGCGATCTGGATCGCTATCTGCAAGCCGCCACCCGCGATAACACCCGCCGCAGCTATCGCGCGGCCATCGAGCATTTCGAAGTGAAGTGGGGCGGGTTTCTGCCGGCGACCGCAGACAGCGTTGCGCGCTATCTGGTCGCTCACGCTTCTGAGCTGTCGATCAACACCTTGAAGCTGCGCTTGTCGGCGCTGGCGCAGTGGCATAACAGTCAGGGCTTCGCCGACCCGACCAAGGCACCGGTGGTGCGCAAGGTGTTCAAGGGTATTCGCGCGTTGCATCCGGCGCAGGAGAAACAAGCCGAGCCGTTGCAGTTGCAGGACTTGCAGCGGGTCATCGATTGGCTTGAGCAGGAGGGACAAACCGCGCGCGAGCAACAGGATCGCCCGGCGTTGCTCAAGGCGTACCGCGATCGCGCGTTGATCCTCTTGGGATTCTGGCGTGGCTTTCGCAGCGATGAGCTGTGCCGCCTGCAGATCGAGCATGTGCAAGCGCACGCCGGCAAAGGCATCACCTTGTATCTGCCGCGCAGCAAGGGTGATCGGGAAAACCTCGGGCAGACCTATCAAGCCCCGGCGCTGCTCAAGCTGTGTCCGGTGCAGGCCTATATCGACTGGATCACCGAGGCGGCGCTGGTGCGCGGGCCGGTGTTTCGCAGTATCGATCGCTGGGGCAACCTGAACGAGGCGGGGCTGCACGCCAACAGCATCATTCCGTTGCTGCGCCAGGCGCTACAGCGCGCCGGGATCGCCGCCGAGGGTTACACCAGTCACTCGCTGCGGCGCGGCTTCGCCACTTGGGCCCATCAGGCGGGTTGGGACCTGAAGTCGCTGATGAGTTACGTCGGCTGGAAAGACATGAAATCGGCGATGCGCTATGTTGAAGTCAGCCCATTCCAGGGAATGGCTCGGATTATGGATAAGCCGGATCAAGCGTAGAGATCGTTTTCTTCTATTAATACAGTCAGCTAATAGCGAAAACAAATCAGCAGCATCAGGTTTGCCAATGAGCGTTCCGTCGAGTGAGTGGGTAGGATTCACCCATCAACTTCATAACCCCTGACGGAGAGTCATCGATGCCTATCATCAACAGCCAAGTAAAACCGTTCAATGCTACCGCATTCAAAAACGGCGACTTCGTTCAAGTCTCGGACGCTGACTTGAAAGGCAAGTGGTCCGTGGTGTTCTTCTACCCAGCCGACTTCACCTTCGTTTGCCCAACCGAACTGGAAGACCTGGCCGACAACTACGCTGAGTTCAAGAAGCTGGGCGTAGAGATCTACAGCGTGTCCACCGACACTCATTTTGCCCACGCTGCCTGGCACAACACTTCGCCAGCCATCGGCAAAATCGAATACACCATGATCGGTGACCCGACCCACGTCATCTCCCGCAACTTCGACGTGCTGATCGAAGAAGCTGGCCTGGCTGACCGTGGCACCTTCGTGATCAACCCTGAAGGCCAGATCAAAATCGTTGAACTGAACGATGGCGGCGTTGGCCGTGACGCTTCCGAGCTGCTGCGCAAGATCAAGGCTGCTCAGTACGTCGCTGCACACCCAGGCGAAGTTTGCCCGGCCAAGTGGAAAGAAGGCGAGGCCACTCTGGCTCCGTCCCTGGACCTGGTCGGCAAGATCTAAGTCTGTGACACGCAACGCAGGGCGGCACGCCGCACCTTTCTAGTTAGCTGCACCGCCCAATAAAAATGCCCGGGCGAGATTCGCTCGGGCTTTTTTTCGCCTCAAATAAAGGAAATCGCCCGTATGTTGGACGCCAATCTTAAAGCCCAGTTGAAATCGTACCTGGAACGGGTCACCCAGCCGATCGAGATCGTTGCATCCCTCGACGACGGTGCGAAATCCCGTGAAATGCACGACCTGCTGAAAGACGTTGCCAGTCTTTCCAGCCAGATTACTTTGATCGACAACGGTGACGATGCACGCAAGCCATCGTTTTCGATCAACCGCCCAGGCGCCGACATCAGTCTGCGTTTCGCCGGTATTCCGATGGGCCACGAATTCACCTCGCTGGTGCTGGCCCTGTTGCAAGTCGGCGGTCACCCGTCGAAAGCCAGTGTTGAAGTGATCGAGCAGATCCGCTCGCTCAAAGGCGAGTTCAGCTTCGAGACTTACTTCTCGCTGTCTTGCCAGAACTGCCCGGACGTGGTCCAGGCGTTGAACCTGATGGCCGTGCTCAACCCGAACATCCGCCACGTCGCCATCGACGGCGCGTTGTTCCAGGACGAAGTCAACGATCGCAAGATCATGGCCGTGCCGAGCATCTACCTCAACGGTGAGAACTTCGGTCAGGGCCGCATGGGCCTGGAAGAGATCCTCGCCAAACTCGACACCGGCGCCATTGAGCGTCAGGCCGAGAAAATCAATGCCAAAGACGCTTTCGACGTACTGGTCGTCGGCGGTGGCCCGGCTGGTGCTTCGGCAGCGATCTATGCGGCGCGTAAAGGCATTCGCACTGGCGTTGCGGCGGAGCGTTTCGGCGGTCAGGTGCTCGACACCATGGCTATCGAGAACTTCATTTCCGTACAGGAAACCGAAGGGCCGAAGCTGGCGACCGCGCTGGAAGAACACGTCAAGCAATACGACGTCGACATCATGAACCTGCAACGCGCCGACCAGCTCATCCCTGGCAAGAACGGCGAGCTGCATGAAGTCCGCTTCGCCAGCGGCGCAAGCCTCAAAGCCAAGAGTGTGATCCTGGCGACCGGTGCGCGCTGGCGCGAAATGAACGTGCCGGGCGAGCAGGAATACCGCAACAAAGGCGTGGCGTACTGCCCGCATTGCGACGGTCCACTGTTCAAAGGCAAGCGTGTCGCGGTGATTGGCGGCGGTAACTCCGGCGTTGAAGCAGCCATCGACCTGGCGGGCATCGTCTCGCACGTCACGTTGCTGGAGTTCGACGTCCAGCTGCGCGCCGATGCCGTGTTGCAGCGCAAGCTGCACAGCTTGCCGAACGTCACCGTGATCACCAGTGCGCAAACCACTGAAGTCACCGGTAACGGCGAGAAGGTCAACGGTCTGCGCTACAAGGATCGTACGACCGACGAGTTGCGCACGGTCGAGCTGGAAGGCATCTTCGTGCAGATCGGTCTGCTGCCCAACACCGATTGGCTCAAAGGCACCATCGAGCTGTCGCCGCGTGGCGAGATCATTGTCGATAACCGTGGCGAGACTTCCATCCCGGGGATCTTCGCTGCCGGTGACGTGACCACCGTGCCGTACAAGCAGATCGTGATTGCGGTAGGCGAGGGCGCCAAGGCTTCGCTGAGTGCTTTTGATCACCTGATCCGCACCTCGGCGCCGGCATAACAGCCTGGCCGGAAATAAAAAAACCCGTGAGTGATCACGGGTTTTTTATTGTGCGTAAAAAGCGGCCCCTCATCGGAACGCCGCCGGCCCAGCCCTCTCCCGAGGGAGAGGGAGCCGATCGAGGTGTCTGGCGTTGTGCATCGACCTGAAAAAACCGGCCGATCATGAATTCAACGCCAATCGTTCAGGTCGGCGTAACTCTCCAATATCCCCCAATCAGTCCCCTCTCCCTTTGGGAGAGGGTTAGGGTTAGGGTGAGGGGCTTTTCAGCTTTTACAACGGCGCAGGCTGAATGATCTCAACCCAGTAACCATCCGGATCCTTGATAAACGCCAGGCTCTTCATCCGTCCATCAGTCAGGCGCTTCTGGAAATCGCAGCCCAGTTCTTCGAAGCGCGCACACGCCGCCACGATGTCCGGCACGGAAATACAGATGTGGCCGAAACCACGCGGGTCGGTATTGCCGTTGTGATAGGCGAAATCGGCATCGTTCTCGGTGCCGTGGTTGTGGGTCAATTCGAGAATCCCCGGAATCGACTTCATCCATTCGGTGCGAGCAGCGGCGTCAGTCGGGATCTGCGATTTGTCGACCAGCGCGAGGAAGTACAGGCTGAATTCGGCTTCCTGGAAGTCGCGTTTTTCGACCAGCGAAAAACCCAGGACGCGGGTGTAAAAGTCCAGGGACTTGGTGATGTCTTTGACGCGCAACATGGTGTGGTTGAAAACGAAGTGGCGGGTTGCGCTGTCCGGGGTGGCGGTGACGCCAGGGAATGTGTTGAGTTCGTGCAGGCTCATGAGCCCTCCAATAACTATGGGCGAGTGATGGGTGCAATGATACGCATGCCTGCCGACATCGCCAAATGAAAGGGCAGGCTTGCCCTGCGCCCGGGCGAGCCTCAGACTTTACCGCTCAATTTGCGAGTGCTTGCGGCAATGATCCGACTGTTCAAATCCCTCTGTGTGTGTTCTGCCTTGTCGTTTGTGGCTGTGTGCGTGTCCGCAGATGAGCCGAGTATCACCTGGCCAGCCGGCTGGCAGGTCGAAGCGCTGCCTGCGGCGAGTGAGAAGGTTGCCCGTCAACGAGCGGTAAAAACGGACGCCGATGGCAATCAGGTAATGGTGATGGAACTGACCATGACCGAGGTCGAAAAGGACCATCAAGTCAATTTGCCGGGCGTGCTGCTGGAGATGCGCAAATCGATTCAGAAAGACTTTTTCCAAAGCGGCTACCAGAGTGTCTGCAACAAAGTGCACGCTGCGACACTGGGATCTTTGTCTGCGCTGGAAACCACTTGTACGATCACTGAAAACGGACGCCATGTACTGTCGCAAACCCTCGTCGCGGCGGTCCAGGCGGACAAGGCCTACGTACTTTCCTATGCGGGGCAGGCCGAGGTTTATAAGGCCAGTGCGGACGAGATAGTGGCGGTGAGAAACAGCTTGAAACTTTAAGCCGCTGTTCTGAACGAGACGGTTAGATACCGGAAGGGATTAAGACTAAAGTTTAATCGTAGCGCCGCCCGGCAACATCAAGCAGCAAATTGTTTAGCCGCTGGCTCATAAACGTTACACAAAAGTCGCAACTTGTACGATGAAATTCATTTCATTTGTTAGATATTGTCAATAAAAAAGCCCCGCTTGATGCAGGGCTTTTAATCGATTGACGAATTAACCGCGCAACCACGAATCCACGGTGCTGGCACCGTATTGTTCCTTCCAGGCTTTCAGGCCGCGGTGATTGCCGCCTTTGGTTTCAATCAGTTCGCCGGTATGCGGATTCTGATAGACCTTGACCACACGAGCGCGTCGGGTTTTAGGTGCTGCAGCGGTCTGCAAGCCGGATTTTGCCGGGTTTGGATCGAGGATGGCGATGATGTCCTTCAGGCCTTTGCCGTAGGTTTTCATCAGTCCCTGGAGCTTCTCTTCGAATTCGATTTCTTTCTTGAGCCCGGCGTCGTTCTTCAGCGATTCCAGCTGCTTGAGCTGTTCCTGAAGGGCCTTTTCAGCTGCACGAAATTCAGCGAGTCTGGACAATATCTTTACTCCAATAGTGTGTTTGGCTGATACCAACCGCAAACAGAGCTATAAGCCAAGAGCCGTGAAGCGACTCGGTGATAATGGCTCACCTGCGAATTTTGCTCAGGTTGAAAAAATTGTAGTAGTTAATGCGCCAAGAGTAAATCCTGATGTTGTCTTGATGTAACAGTAGTGGTCTTTTGTATCA
Organism: Pseudomonas sp. R1-1; assembly: GCF_051132135.1. Lineage (NCBI taxonomy): Bacteria > Pseudomonadati > Pseudomonadota > Gammaproteobacteria > Pseudomonadales > Pseudomonadaceae > Pseudomonas > Pseudomonas sp. R1-1. The sequence goes on along the minus strand of NZ_CP071663.1, from coordinate 3,295,092 downwards.
ATTTGGTGCGCCTCATCGGTACGCTCGTCTTAAAACAGCTTAGTTAACGATGAATTAATGCTTCGATGAAATCCGCAGCGGGCATCGGTTTAGCAAACAGATATCCCTGGAGGAAATCGACATTATGCGCGGTCAGATAGTCGGCCTGTGCCTGGGTTTCGACACCTTCAGCAACAATACCCAAATCCAGCTTGGCCGACAGTTCGATAATCGTGTCGAGTATGTGCCGCGAGAGCGCGTCGATGCCGATCATGGCAACGAAGCTTTGATCGATTTTCAGAAAGTCCACATTGAATTTACGCAAGTAGGCAAGGCTGGAGTGCCCGGTGCCGAAGTCATCAATGGCGATCTTCACGCCCAGTGAATGCAGCTGTTCGAACAGTTGGCGAGTGATCTCGGTGGGTTCGATCAATTCGCGCTCGGTCAATTCCAGCACCAGACTGACGCTATCGGGCGCGAACGCGGCGAGAAACAGGCGACAGTCCTCCACCAGCTCGAGATCCCGGCAATGGCTGGCGGTGATATTGATGCCAATATGAAAGGGCGCAGTGAAGGTCGATGACAGTGGTCCCAGCAGCGCAGCGGTTTGCTGCATCAGTGCGCGAGTCATCGGCACGATCAGTCCCGAGTGTTCGGCGAACGGAATGAACAGGTCCGGTCGCACCAGGCCTTCTTTGGGGTGAGCCCAGCGCATCAGCACTTCGGCTCCGGACCAGGCCTTGCTGTCACCATGCACCACAGGCTGGAAGTAGGGCACGAACTCACCAGCCTCCAGCGCGCGAAGCATCTCGTGACTTGGCGATGTCGAGCGTTTCTGCACGACATGGCCGATCGCGCCGGAGACTACGCCGAAGAAGATCAGCAGGCTGAACAACGGCGGGTACTCAGCGGCCATGTAGCGCCAGGTTTCGCCTTGGGCAAAACCGGCGCTGACGCTAAACCCATAGCGCGGTGAAGCCAGCGTCGTTGGCGCAACGGGAAATGCGGGGAGGGCGCCGGTGTGGACTTTGCCGTCAGCCGCCAGCCAGTTTTCACCCACCTGTAGAACCAGCAGCGTTTGACGGCCGATCAGCCGCAGGATGTTGCTCAGGTGATAACCGTCCAGCGTGGTCAACGCGCCACCGCGGCCTTCGCTGAGCCGATACACTAGCAGCGCGGTGTCCGGTGTCACCGGGTTGCCGTTCATCAGCCACAATTTACCCTGGTTGTAGTCCCCGGCATTCACCATTTCCTGGTAGTCGCCGAACAGCGAGCTGCAATAGAGATTGTCGTCCCAGACCAGATTGGTCGAGCGCACAAACGGACGGCGGGTCACTTGTTCACGCAGGGCAAGCTTGACGCTTTCACAAGTCTGGCCGGCCAAGGGCAGCAACTCATGGGCCGCCTGGGCGGTGTTGTCGAGCATCAGCTCAAACTGGCGCAAAGCCTGATCGGCGGTTTCTTGCGAACTCTGTTTCAGCGTGCGTTGCGCCTGCGAGTGCAGAATTACGCAGCCCAGCACTAGCGGTACCAGCCCGCTCAGCAGCGTGACGATAATGCGCGTGCTGCGTTTGCGGCGGGGTCTGACGGTCAACGGCATGGGCGCATCCTGTCGCGGTGGGGTGGGGCGAAGCTCGGCGCGCTGTAAAAACACAGTCAGCAGAAGCGAGGATAGATCGAACGACGCGTTCGCGCTGCTCAGTGATGATTGATCCGCGTCGCCAGCTCGATGAACGCCAGCGTGGCGGGTGATGCCTGGCGCCGATCAAGAACCGCGAGTCCGACCTGACGCTTGACCGCAGGCAACAACGGCTTCTTGACGAAGGCCTTGTCTTGCGCTTGTGGTAATGAGCCTTCGGCGACGATGGTGATGGCGTCGCCTCGGCTGACCAGATCGAGCGTACTGAGCAGTTGCGCACAGCGGTAGCGGATATTCGGTTGCAGGCGTGCGGCCATGAACAGTCGCGACACCAGTTCCGAAGAGCCGGCCTCGGTGAGCACGAATGGCGCCTCGCATAAATCTTTCAGGCTTAACGCCGGGTGCCTTGCCAACGGGTGATCGAGCGGTAGCAGGGCGACCATCTGGTCTTCGATCAACGTGAATGTGTCGAAGCGCTCCTCTGGCAATACCACGAAGCCGATGTCGATGCGTCGCTCTTCCAGCCATTGAATCACCTGACGATCCGGACCTTCGTCAACGTGCACTTCGATGCCCGGGTGGGCTTCTCGATAGCGCCGCAGAATGGCCGGCAGCAGCGTGATCGACGAGGTCGGCCCGAATGAGCCGATGCGCAAGGTGCCGCTTTTCATCCCTCGCGCATCGGCGGCTTCCTGACGCAACGTATTGGCCAGACCGAGCATCGCACGGGCGCGCAGCAGCAATTGTTCACCGATGGTACTGAGCTCTACTTGCGACTGATGCCGGCGCAGCAGTTCAACGCCGAGTTCCTGTTCCAGTGATCTCATAGCATGGGACACCGCCGACTGGGAGATCCCCAAGCGATGGGCTGCCAGGGTAAAACCGCGCAGTTCGGCGACCAGCGAGAAGATCTCCAGTTGTGTAAAGGTCATGAGTGTTTGCTCATTTTACGATGAGTGTGAATGAGGCCGATCATAAAGCATCTGCAACCTTTCGAGCCTCGACTACATGCACAATGCTGGAAAAACACCATCCGACGTTCCGGTTTATCTGGCCCTCGCCGGGGTAACGATGATCTGGGGTGGCACCTTCGTCGCCGGCCGGTTTCTGGGCAGCAGTCTGAATCCGGTATTCGCGGCCAGCCTGCGTTTCTTGCTGGCCAGCTTGGCCTTGCTGGGCTTTTTATGGCTGACGCGAATTGCGCTTGTCCGCCCGACTGCCCGCCAGTGGTTGCGCTTGGCATTGTTGGGGTTTTTCGGGATTTTCTTTTACAACCTGTGCTTCTTCTATGGCCTGCAATACATCAACGCGTCGCGCGCTTCGTTGATCGTCGCGCTGAACCCGGCGGTAATCGGTCTTGCTTCGTGGTGGTTGTTCAAGGAGCGCCTGGGCTCAATGAAAACCGCAGGTATCGTGATCTGCATCGTCGGCGCCGCATTGGTGATCGTCAGCCGTAACCCGCAATTACTGGCGGCGACGCCCGACGCATGGATGGGCGATTTATTGATCTTGGGGTGCGTGCTGGGCTGGGGTGTTTATTCATTGTTTTCCCGTGAACTGAATCAGTCGTTAGGCCCGGTGCAGACGGTGACGTACTCGATCCTGATTGGCACGCTGATGTTATGCCTGTTGGCGGCAGCGCGCGGCGAACTGAGCTGGACAGCACTGAATGATCTGGGCGCGCCGCAATGGCTGAGCCTTGCCTACCTTGGTGTGCTCGGTTCAGCGCTGGCATACATCGGTTATTACCACGGCATCCGCAAGATCGGCGCGACGCGCAGTGGCGTGTTCATCGCGCTCAACCCGCTGACGGCGGTGATCTTCGGCGCGCTGCTGCTGGGCGAACAACTGACGCCGACCATGTGCGTGGGCGGTGCGCTGATCCTCGGCGGCATCTACCTGTGCAACAAACCCCTTGCGACAGACGCAAAAAAGCGGATTTCATAGGGGCAGCAGACAAGCCGGTTTACGCTGTGTAGAATCGGGTTACGCATACAATAATAATCGTCTTCTGGTAGCAGAAGCCTCGCCCGCAAGAGCCTTGGGTCGACAATGAAGATATTCGGGTTTCAACTGATCTACGGTGACTTCCTCGCCCGCAGTGTGCGCGGCATTTCCTGCGCGCCGCCCAGCGCTCTCAGCATGACTCGCCAATAAACCCCCGGTTGATTGATTAGAAATGATGAGGCGTCACCATGGCAGATTTATACGAAAACCCAATGGGCCTGATGGGCTTTGAGTTCATCGAGTTCGCATCGCCGACTCCTGGCACGCTGGAGCCGATCTTCGAGATCATGGGCTTCACCAAAGTCGCCACCCACCGTTCCAAGAACGTGCACCTGTACCGTCAGGGCGCGATCAACCTGATCCTCAACAACGAACCGAACAGCGTCGCCTCGTATTTCGCCGCCGAACATGGCCCGTCCGTTTGCGGCATGGCGTTCCGCGTCAAGGATTCGCAAAAGGCCTACAGCCGCGCACTGGAACTCGGCGCCCAGCCGATTCACATCGAAACCGGTCCGATGGAACTGAACTTGCCGGCGATCAAAGGCATTGGCGGTGCGCCGCTCTACCTGATCGATCGTTTCGGCGAAGGCAGTTCGATCTATGACATCGACTTCGTGTTCATCGAAGGCGTAGACCGCAACCCGGTCGGTGCCGGCCTGAAGATCATCGATCACCTGACCCACAACGTTTATCGCGGTCGCATGGCCTACTGGGCGAACTTCTACGAGAAGCTGTTCAACTTCCGTGAGATCCGCTATTTCGACATCAAGGGTGAGTACACCGGCCTGACCTCGAAAGCGATGACCGCACCGGACGGCATGATCCGCATCCCGTTGAACGAAGAATCGTCCAAGGGCGCCGGGCAGATCGAAGAGTTCCTGATGCAGTTCAACGGTGAGGGCATCCAGCACGTCGCGTTCCTTACGGACGATCTGATCAAGACCTGGGACCAGTTGAAGAAGATCGGCATGCGCTTCATGACGGCACCGCCGGACACCTACTACGAAATGCTCGAAGGGCGCCTGCCGAACCACGGCGAGCCGGTCGATCAACTGCAATCGCGCGGTATCCTCCTCGATGGCGCATCGGAGCAGGGCGACAAGCGTCTGCTGCTGCAGATCTTCTCGGAAACCCTGATGGGCCCGGTGTTCTTCGAATTCATTCAGCGCAAAGGCGACGATGGTTTCGGTGAGGGCAACTTCAAGGCACTGTTCGAGTCGATCGAGCGCGACCAGGTGCGTCGTGGTGTGCTGACGACCGAGTAAACCGCTGCACCGATGAACATTGTGGGAGCTAACCTGCTGGCGATAGCGACTTCAGATTCAGCATAAAAGTTGACTGACAGATCGCAATCGCCAGCAGGCTGGCTCCCACATTTTTTTGTGTTTGGCTTATGGGCGGCTTTGTCGCATCAGGTGCTTGAAGCCTTCGAAAACCAGCACCACCACCGCCATCCAGATCGGGATATAGGTCAGCCACTCCCCGGACTTGATGCTTTCACCGAGCAACAGCGCCACGCCGAGCAGCAGCACCGGCTCAACATAACTCAACAAGCCGAACAGACTGAACGGCAGCAAGCGGCTGGCGATGATGTACACCACCAACGCTGAGGCACTTATCAGGCCGAGCAGCGGAATCAGCCAGAGCAACCCGGGATATTGGTCAAACACGCCCAAGCCTTGCTCGCCGCCTTGCACAAACCACCAGGCGACCGGGAGCATCAAGGTCATGTCGACCCACAAACCACCGAGGTTGTCGGTCTTCAGGTATTTGCGCAGCACGAAGTACAACGGATAGCCAACCACGACCACCAGAGTTGCCCAGGAAAAACCGCCCACCTGATACAACTCGTTCAGCACGCCGAGGCTGGCAAAAAACACGGCGATCTTTTGCAGATACGACAGGTTCTCGCCGTAGGCGATGCGCCCGGTCAATACCATCGCCAGCGGCAGCAGGAAATAACCCAGCGAGACATCAAGGCTGTAATCGTTCAGCGGCGCCCACATGAACAGCCACAGCTGCACGCCGAGCAACGCGGCCGAGGTGATCAAGCCGCCGATCAATTTCGGCCTCGCCGCCATCAAGCGTACCAGCTCGATAACCCGCCGCCATTCCCCGGATACCAGCATGAACACGGTCATGCACGGCACGGTCAGCAGCATGCGCCAGCCGAAGATTTCCACACCGCTCAACGGCGTGAGCAACGAAGTGTAGTAATACATGACGGCAAACAGCACCGATGCCGAAACCGATAGAGCGATACCTTTAGCCAAGCTGTCCTCGCAGGTTGAGGGTTGAACGGGGCGCGAAGGATACGTGGTTTTTGTGCTGAATATTGATCGGTTGCTCAATATTCTTCACAGGCATCAACCGGATCGCCGCGCCATCAGCATAGCTGCCCTATGCGCTGTGGCAGCGAGCCTGCTCGCGAAGCGCTTAAGATCACTGACCACCCTTCAGCGGATTACCAAAGCGCTTGAGATACATTTCACCAAACCGGTAAGACGCGTAATCGGTCATGTGACCGAGGTCACGATAAACCGGCAAGCCATCGACCGTGGTCGCGCAAGCGCCATCCTTGCATTGCAGGCTTTTCGGATCGATGACGATCAGGCTCGGGTATTCGCCCTGCAGTTCGCTGAACAACCGGGCCAATGTCGGATCTTCGTCATTTGACCAAGGCACCGATGCGCATTGAATGCTCTGTTCGGCACTGCCGAGCAAGCCGCGCAACTTCACCTGTTTCAATAAACACTCGTTGATCCCCGTCGGCATCGGCAGGGTATTCATCAGGAACACCGGTGTTGCGCCCGATTTGACGATGATGTCCAGGGCTTGGCGGAGCGCCACGCCGAGGCGTTGTTGCGACAGTTCGACACTGCGCGGATCCTCCAGGCGGGTAACGATGGCATCGGTGAGATAGGCCTCCCAGAACTGCCCGATGATCACGTAGCGGAAATGATGGCTGGCGATCATTTCGTAGTAGCGTTGCGCAGCGTTGTGGCATTTCTGATACAGCGCGTTTTTCGCTTTGTACCAGTTGTAGAGGTAGATGTTCGGCAGCGCCAGGCAGGCCGGATAGCCCTGCGCGAGGACGGCGAGGTTCGCGTCCTTGGCCAGCGTTTCAACGAAGCCCCAATAATGATTCGAGTAGGAATCCCCCATCAACAGAACCTGAGGGCTGGCCTGTGCGGCGCCCATGATGCAGCCAGGATCGGCACCGTCGCTGACGCCCAGACATGCTTCGCGGTTGGCCGGCACTGATGCTTTCAACCCGTTGAACAGATTGTTCGAGCCCTGATTGAAGCGGTTCGGCCAGCCCTCGTTCCGGTCACCGGCCGAGTGCAACAGCGACAAGGCAATCGCCGGGACGATCATCAGCCAGATCAGGGTTTTGCCAAAACCTGCGCGCGCCTTGCGGAAACGCTTTTCGATCAGCACGAAGGACAGATAGCCAATGACGAAGGTCGCGCCGAAGTACCCCACCTGCACCAGCGGGGTGAGGGCGATGCCCAGGTAGCTCGTCACGGCGAGAATCGGCCAGTGCCAGACGTACAGCGAATACGAGAGCGTGCCGATAAACACCAGCGGCCGGAACGCCAGCAATTTTGAAGTCACGCTGGCATCGCCGATGCCGCGAAACAGCAGCACGGCCGTGGCCAGGCACACGGCGATGGCGTGGTAGCCGGGGAAACCCGACAAGATATCTTCACGCGTCGCGCAGTAAAACAGCGTTGCCAGCGCCAGCGCACAGATCAGCGAAGCGTTCAGGCGCTTGAGCCGGAAAGTCTCGCGGCTGAAAATCACCGCGCAGGAGCCGATCATCAATTCAAAGATGCGCGCGGTGAAGAAGTAATAGTTGCGGTCGGGATAGGTGTACGACAGGTACAAGGCCAGTGCCATTGCCGCGAGGGTCAGACCCAGCACGGTGGCCTTGAAAACTTTTTTCGCCACATAGCGGTGGAGCAGCCAAAGGCCCAACGGCAAGGCCAGATACCATTGCCATTCGATGGCCAGCGACCAGGTGTGCAGCAACGGCAGGCTTGCGGCATCCGGCGTCGCGTAGCCGCTGGTCACTTTGGAAAAGTACTGATTTGAAATCAGCAGCGATGTGTATTTTTCGCTTTTGAGAAAGTCGACGTAGTCGCTGGGCAGATACAGCAGCGTGGTGACCAGCAACGTGACGATCAGCAGGGCGATGATCGCCGGTTGCAGGCGCCAGATGCGTCGCGTGTAAAAACCGCTGAAGCTGAACGTGCCCTTGTCCAGCGAGGTCATGATGATCGAGGTGGTCAGGTACCCGGAAATCACAAAGAAGATGTCGACGCCGATGTATCCCGACGGAAACAACGCCAGGCCGCCGTGGAAGATCAACACCAGCAGCACGGCGATGGCGCGCAGGCCGTCGATATCGGCGCGGTACTCAATCGAAGGTTTGCGCCCGATGGCCGTTGCCGTCTCTTCGGCGTGAAGCTGGGAATGCAGATGGTGCTGGTCGCCGGGATTTTTCAGCAGAGCAGGCTTCGCGGGGGCCTCGACGGAGCGATCGAACATACAGTTATCCCTGGCAATTTTGCGCCGATCAATCCAGTTTCCGTTTGATCGCGCTGAATTCAATGAAAAACAGCCGATTGTATCGGCTGTTCTACATTAGGGAAGACCTGTTATGCCTGATGCGGTTTGCGCCCGGACACGAAATGGCTGACATCGTTGAAACCCGGTGTCGAAGCATGTCCCGGCGTGACCAGCGAATCGATGAACGCCTCGTCTTCGGCGCTGATCTTCACCGCCTGCGCCTTGGTATAGGCATCCCACTGCGCCTCGGTCCGCGGCCCGACAATCGCCGAGGTCACGGCGCTGTTGTTCAGCACCCAGGCAATCGCAAACTCGACCATGCCGACCCCGCGCTGCTCGGTGTACTGCTGAATCTGCTGGGCAATGCGCAACGACTCGACGCGCCACTCGGTTTCCAGAATGCGCTTGTCCTGGCGCCCGGCGCGGCTGTTGACGTCCGGTTGCACATCCGGCGCGTACTTGCCGCTGAGCACGCCGCGGGCCAGCGGGCTGTAAGGTACCACGCCGAGGCCATACGTTTGCGCAGCGGTAATCTGCTCGGTCTCGGCCTGACGGTTGACGATGTTGTACAGCGGCTGGCTGATCACCGGGCGGTCAACGCCGAGTTTGTCTGCAACGCGAATAACCTCGGCGATTCGCCAGCCGCGATAGTTCGACAGCCCCCAATAGCGGATCTTGCCTTGGCGAATCAGATCGCCAATCGCCGAAACGCTCACTTCAAGCGGCGTGTTGTGGTCTTCGCGGTGCAGGTAATAGATGTCGACGTAGTCAGTGCCGAGCCGAGTGAGGCTGGCTTCGAGACCATTGAAGATATGTTTGCGGCTCAAACCGCTGCGGTTCGGCACGCCGTCCACCGGACCGAAGCCGACCTTGGTGGCCAGCACCCATTCGTGCCGATGCCGGGCGATTGCCTCACCGACGATCTCTTCGGAACGGCCGTTGGTGTAGACGTCGGCGGTGTCGATGAAGTTGATCCCCTGATCCCAGGCCTTGTCGATGGTGCGCAGCGAATCTTCGGCGCTGGTCTGTTCGCCGAACATCATTGTGCCGAGCGTTAACGTCGAGACCTGCAGTCCGGAGTGGCCGAGTGTGCGGTAGCTCATGGCGAAATCCTTTTTGGCGGTGGGAGAGGGATCAAATACCAGATGCGGATGAGGGGGCAAAGTGAATTTACAAGATCAAAAGCCCTGCCCTGGGCGCGATGGTACGACTAAAAATGTGGGAGCTAGCCTGCTAGCGATGATGGCGTCACAGTCAATACCTGTATGACTGAAAGACCGCTATCGCTAGCAGGGCTAGCTCCCACAGGGATGGTGCAGTGTTCGAGAACTCAGCCTAAGCCCGCAACGTCCGCGTCATCCGCAACGCCAGCAAACTCCCGCCGACAATCACCGCCGCCAGCAGATACAACGCCGCATCCGTCGAGCCAGTACTGTCCTTGACCCAACCCACCAGATACGGGCTCAAGAACCCGGCCATTTGCCCCATCGAGTTGATCAACGCCAGACCACCCGCCGCAGCGCCGGCGCTCAGCATGGCGGTCGGCACTGGCCAGAACATCGGCAACCCGGTCAGCGCACCCATGGTGGCAATGGTCAGGCCGAGAATCGCAATCGCCGGATTTGCCGCGAAGTTGACCGCGATCAGCAAGCCAATCGCGCCCATCAGCATCGGCACCACCAGATGCCAGCGGCGTTCCTTGCGCAGATCCGCCGAGCGGCCAACAACCAGCATGAACACCGCCGCCAGCAGATACGGAATCGCGCTCAACCAGCCGATCACCAGGTTATCGCTGAAACCGAGGTTCTTGATGATCGACGGCAGCCAGAAGTTGATCGCATAGACGCCGCTCTGGATGCAGAAGTAGATCAGGCCGAACGCCCAGATCGCCGGGTTCTTGAATACCGCCAGCAGTGAGTCGGAGGTGGATTTCGGTTTGTTCGCCAGGTCTTCGGCCTGATCGGCTTCAAGCACCGCGCGCTCGTGCGGGGTCAGCCATTTGGCATTGGCGAAGCTGTCGCTGAGCAGGAACCAGGCGAGGGCGCCGAGGATGACCGTCGGAATGCCTTGCAGCAGGAACATCCACTGCCAACCGGCGAGACCGCCCTGGCCGGCGGCGAAGTGATTGAGAATCCAGCCGGAGAACGGGCTGCCGAGCAGACCTGACACCGGAATCGCCGACATGAACAGCGCCATGATTCGGCCACGGCGGAACGTCGGGAACCACTGCGAGAGGTACAGCACTACGCCGGGAAAGAACCCGGCTTCGGCCGCGCCGGTGAACAGTCGCAGGGTGTAGAACTCGGTCGGCGTGGTGACGAACAGCAAGCAGGTCGACAGCGTGCCCCAAGTGATCATCATCAGCGCTATCCAGCGCCGCGGACCGAATTTGGTCAAGGCCAGGTTACTCGGCACGCCGCACAGCACGTAGCCGATGAAGAAGATTCCGGCACCGAGGCCGTACACGGTTTCGCTGAACTTCAGCGCGTCGAGCATCTGCAGTTTGGCAAATCCAACGTTGACCCGGTCGAGGTAGTTGAACAGGTAGCAGATGAAGATGAAGGGGATCAAACGCAGGGTGATGCGTTTGTAGACGGCGTTTTTACCGTCGGCGTCGATGGTCTGGGTAGCTGCGGCGCTCTGCGACATAGCGGCTCTCTCTTTATTATGATTTTTTGCGATGCAAAGGGTAACGTTGATCGCCCCGAGAGTCTCAGCCACCTTTGGCCGGATTGTCTTTGTGCCTGAGCACAGGGTTTGCCGGCAGACCCTGTGCGGGTGAACAATCGCACGCGCCGAAAATCAAGGATTGCCGCTGTCATGTTCGAACTTGATCACGACCTCGCCCAGGACATCGTCGACCGGGCGATGGCCATTTTGCCTTACAACGTCAACGTCATGGACAGCCAGGGGTTGATCCTCGGCAGCGGCGAACCAGAGCGCATCAACACTCGCCACGAGGGTGCGCAACTGGTGTTGGCCAATGGTCGCGTGGTGGAAATCGATGCGCAGACGGCGGTGCATCTCAAGGGCGTGCAACCGGGCATCAACCTGCCGCTGCTGCTCGATCAGCGCTTGATCGGTGTGCTTGGCATTACCGGTGAACCCGAGCAACTGCGCACCTACGCCGAACTGGTGCGCATGACCGCGGAAATGCTGGTTGGCCAGCGCAATCAGCAGGCGGAGCAGCAATGGCGACGCCAGCGTTGTGATGATCTGCTGGCGCTGTTGCTGAGCGAGGCGGGTGATTCGCCGCGGCTGGTCGACGAGGCGCAGCAACTGGGGCTCAAGCCGCAACTTACGCGGGTGCCTCATCTGTTCGAACTGGGTGCTGAGCACGGTCCGGGGCAAACCGTCGAGGCGTTGAGTGCCTGGCTGATGTCGCGTTACCCGGACAGCTGGTGCGTAAGTTCGGCGCAGTCATCGCTGCTGTGGTGTCGCCCGGCGAGTCAGCACATCGAGCACGAGCGCTTGCTGGAAAAACTCGATGGCCTCGGCTGGAAGATCCTGCGCATTGCCGTAGGCGGGCAGGCCGACGGGCTAGCCGGGCTGCGCCGCTGTTATCGGCGGGTCGGCGACTTGCTCGCCTACGGGCGCGAAGTCTTGCCGCAGTCGCGCGTGCTGACGCTCAACCGCTATCGTTTGCCGGTGATGCTCTGGCGCCACCGCAACGATGATGCGCTGGACGAACTGCTCAAACCGCTGCGCAAGGTGATCGCCAAGGACAGCAACGGTCAATTGTTGGCGACGCTGCGCAGCTGGTGCGAACACGACGGCCAGAGTCAGGCGTGTGCCGATGCCTTGGGCATTCATCGCAACAGCCTGCGTTACCGGATGGAGCGGATTGCCGAGTTGAGCGGGGTCGATCCGCTCAGGCTGGACGGGATGCTGGCGTTGTATCTGGGGGTGCAGCTTTTGCCGCAGACAGATCCGGGTTGATTGGGTGCCCTTCAGGACGTCATCGCGAGCAGGCTCACTCCTACCTTTGAAATACATTCCCCTGTAGGAGTGAGCCTGCTCGCGATGACGCCAGAAGCTGCAACATCGATCTTTTGTGAAAATGAACAACAATCCTCTCCAGCCGTTGTGCAACCGACCGGCGTCAACCTTCGCGGCCACTGGCAGCATGACGGACATCGCAACCGGAGATTTCCCATGAAAGTCGTCATCGCCCCCGATTCATTCAAGGACAGCCTCAGTGCTCAGGGCGTCGCCGAAGCCATCGCCCTTGGCCTGGCGCAGGTGTGGCCGCAGGCGACGCTGGTCAAATGCCCGATGGCCGATGGCGGCGAAGGCACGGTGGAGTCGATTCTGGCGGCCTGTGCCGGCGAATTGCGCCGCAGCCGTGTGCGTGGCCCGCTTGGTGCGCCGGTCGAGGCCGCGTGGGGCTGGTTGCCGCACACCCAGACCGCGATCATCGAAATGGCCGAAGCCAGCGGCTTGCAATTGGTGCCGCCAGGGCAGCGCGATGCGTGCATCAGCAGCACGTTTGGCACCGGCGAACTGATTCGCGCGGCGCTGGATGCCGGCGCACAACGGGTGATTCTGGCGATTGGCGGCAGCGCCACCAACGATGGCGGCGCCGGTGCGATGCAGGCGTTGGGGCTAAAACTGCTTGATGCGCAGAACCAGGCGCTGGTCCCCGGCGGACTGGCACTGGCGCAACTGGCGCGACTGGACCTTAGCGCAGTCGACCCGCGTCTGGCGCAGGTGCGTTTCGATATTGCTGCGGATGTGAATAATCCGCTGTGCGGTTCGCATGGCGCCTCAGCGATCTTCGGCCCACAGAAAGGCGCCTCGCCGGCTCAAGTGCAGCAACTCGATCAGGCCTTGGGGCACTTTGCCGAACTGTGCGCGCAGGCGCTGGGCAAAGACGTCCGCGATGAACCCGGCAGCGGTGCGGCGGGCGGGCTGGGCTTTGCCGCCAAGGCGTTTCTCGGCGCGCAGTTTCAGGCTGGCGTGGAAGTGGTGGCGGAGCTGGTGGGGCTCGCCGATGCGGTCAAAGATGCAGATCTGGTGATTACCGGGGAAGGGCGCTTCGACGCGCAGACCTTGCGTGGCAAGACACCGTTCGGCGTGGCACGGATCGCCAAACAACACGGCGTGCCGGTGGTGGTGATTGCCGGCACCCTCGGCGACGGTTATCAGGAACTGTATGGCCATGGCATCGACGCGGCATTCGCCGTGACCAGCGGGCCGATGACCCTGGAACAGGCCTGCGCCGAAGCGCCACGATTGTTGCGTGAACGCGCCACCGATATTGCTCGTGTCTGGCAGATGGCGCGGCGCATGTGAAATTCCCCAACGGTGTTTCATCCCTGAAACACCGATAAAAATACTTGCAACAGACCCGCAATCTTCCTCAAGCCTGGCCGATACAAAGATCAGGCGCGCACAAAACTCCCAAAACAGTGGCGCCGGACTGCAGCCCACCCCTACGGCTCAGTGATCATGGCATGGACGCTCGTAGCTTCTATCTTGAGAGTGCAGCCATGTCCTTGCGTAACCTGAATATCGCGCCCCGTGCCTTCCTCGGTTTTGCCTTCATCGCCCTTTTGGTGGTCGTGCTGGGTGTGTTTGCCGTCAACCGCATGTCGGTCATCCGCCAGGCGTCAATTGATATGAACACGACGCAATTGCCCAGCGTGGCCCATCTCAGCGTGATAACGGAAAACGTCCTGCGGATGCGCATTCTCTCGTTTCGCGTATTGGTCAATCGCGAACCTGCCGCGTTGCAGGAAGCGCAGGCGCGCATTGCCGCACTGGTAGACAAAGCTCGCAAGGCTCAAGCCGCCTATTCGCAACTGCACGCCGGCGAGGAAGAACGCGCGCTGTATCAGACGTTTTCGACCACGCTGGACAACTACGTGCAAGCTCAGAACCAGATGCTCGAGTTGTCGCGCCAGGACAAAATGGAAGAGTTGCGTACCCTGATCAACACGCGAATCAAGGAAGGCACCGACCAGATGGGCGAGCAGTTGAACAAACTGATCGCAATCAATGCCGCCGATGCCAAGACCGCATCAACTCGCGCCGGCGATTATTACGACAGCGCGATAACCGGGATCATCATTGTCGCGGTGATTGCAGCGTTGGCCACTGTATTGCTGGCCTGGCTGCTGACCCGCAGCATTGTCACACCGCTCAACCGTGCGCTGCTGGCGGCGCAAACCATCGCCGGCGGCAACTTGAGCAAAGCCATCGACGTCGACGGCAAGGACGAGCCGGCGCGCCTGCTCGAAGCCCTCGCAGCGATGCAGGTCAATCTGCGTCAAACCATCGAACAGATCGCCGGTTCCGCCACCCAATTGGGCGCGGCGGCTGAAGAACTCAGCGCCGTCACTGAAGAAGCCTCACGCGGTTTGCAGCAGCAGAACAACGAGATCGAACAGGCCGCCACTGCCGTCAACGAGATGACCGCCGCCGTCGAAGAAGTTGCGCGCAACGCGGTGTCGACTTCCGAAGCCTCGAACCAGTCGACCCACGCCGCCCGTGAAGGTCGCGATCAGGTGGTGAAAACCGTCGACGCGATCCAGACCATGACCCACGACGTACAGAACACCGCGCAGATGATCGAAGGCCTCGCCGCACAGGGCCGCGATATCGGCAAAGTACTTGATGTGATCCGTGCCATCGCCGAACAGACCAACGTGCTCGCGCTGAACGCGGCGATCGAAGCCGCGCGTGCCGGTGAGGCCGGACGTGGCTTTGCGGTAGTCGCGGACGAAGTCCGGGCGCTGGCCCATCGCACCGCGCAGTCGACCCAGGAAATCGAAAAAATGGTCGCTGGCATTCAGAACGGTACCGGCGAGGCGGTTTCGTCGATGCAGCAAAGCAACCAGCGCACCCAGATCACCCTGGAAATGGCCCGTGCTGCCGGCGTCGCGCTGGAGCAGATCACCCAGTCGATCCACCAGATCAACGAGCGCAACCTGGTGATCGCCAGCGCCTCGGAAGAGCAGGCGCAAGTCTCACGTGAAGTCGACCGCAACCTGGTGAACATTCGCGACCTGGCCACGCAGTCGGCGGCCGGGGCCAACCAGACCAGCGCCGCGACTCATGAACTGTCGCGTCTGGCGGTGGATTTGAATGCGATGGTGGCGCGTTTCGTGATTTGAGATACGGTGAAGGCTGGAAACCGCGCGATCAGGAGACGTACATGCGCTATTCAGCCTTGACCCAACGCATTGCCGGAGAGGGCGCCGCCGCCTGGCAGATCCACGACCGAGCGTTGGCGTTGCGCGCCGAGGGCGTCGATATTCTGCTGTTGAGCGTCGGCGATCCGGACTTCGATACGCCGCTGCCGATTGTCCATGGCGCCATCGACAGCCTGTTGGCCGGTGATACGCACTATGCCGACATCCGTGGCCGCCTCGAACTGCGCAGGCTGATTGCCGCGCGCCACTGCCAGCGCAGTGGTCAACGGGTTGACCCTGATCAGGTGATTGTCTTGCCCGGCGCGCAATGCGCGGTGTATTCGGTGGCGCAATGTCTGCTCGATCCCGGCGATGAGGTGATCGTCGCCGAACCGATGTACGTCACTTATGAAGGCGTGTTCGGCGCGTGCGGCGCGACGGTCATTCCAGTGCCGGTGCGCCCGGAAAACGGCTTTCGTGTCGACCCGGCGGATGTCGCTGCGCGCATCACCTCAAAGACCCGCGCGATGTTGCTCAACAGCCCGAACAATCCCAGTGGCGCCAGCTTGCCGCTGTTGATCTGGCAAGAACTGGCGGCGCTTTGCCTGCGCCATGATCTATGGCTGATCAGCGACGAGGTCTACAGTGACTTGCTTTACGAAGGCCAGCACATCAGTCCGGCGAGTCTGCCGGGCATGGCCGACCGCACGGCGACGATCAACAGCCTGTCGAAATCCCACGCCATGACCGGCTGGCGCATTGGCTGGATGATCGGGCCGCAATCGCTGGCCGAGCATCTGGTCAACCTGTCGCTGAGCATGCTCTTCGGTCTGCCGGACTTCGTTCAGAAAGCTGCACAGGTTGCGCTGCAAACCGATCTGCCGGAGGTGACGCAGATGCGCGAGGAATATCGCCTGCGCCGCGATCTGGTTTGCGAGCGTTTGCATGATTGCCCGGGCCTGCACCCGATCAGGCCGGATGGCGGCATGTTCGTGATGGTCGATGTGCGCCAGACCGGGCTCGGCGCCCAGGCGTTTGCCGAGCGATTGCTCGAAGGTTATGGCGTCTCGGTGCTTGCCGGGGAAGCGTTCGGGCCGAGTGCGGCGGGGCATATCCGCATTGGCCTGGTGGTTGACCGGGTGAAACTGGCCGACGCCTGTGCGCGGATTGCCTTGTGTGCGGCGCAGCTTTTACAGGCGCGCAGTGCCTGATGTTTCTGCATTGCCTGCGCCGGCCCAATCGCTAGCAGGCTAGCTCCCACACTGATTCGAGGCGGACACCTGCTTTGTGTTCGCCCCAAAACCCTGTGGGAGCTAGCCTGCTAGCGATGAGGCCAGAGCGGGCAATGTAGATCTCAGCCCTGCCACGCCGATGGATTCACCAGATTCGCCGGCTTCTCCCCAGCCAACGCCGCCAGCAGATTCTCCACCGCACACCGCGCCATCGCCTCGCGCGTTTCATGCGTCGCCGAACCCATGTGCGGCGTCGCCACCACATTGTTGAGCTGCAACAACGCCGAGTCATGACCGAGCGGTTCACGCTCGAACACATCCAGCCCCGCCGCACGAATGCGCTGATGACGCAGCGCCTCGATCATTGCCGCCTCGTCGACGACCTTGCCGCGCGAAATATTGATAAAAATGCTCTCCGGGCGCATCAAGGCAAACTGCTCGGCGCCGATCAACTTCTCAGTCTGTGCCGTCAGCGGTAAGGTCAGGCAAATGAAATCCGCCTGTCTGAGCAAGTCCTCGAGGCTGCGGTATTGCGCATCGAAGCGCTCCTCGACCGCCGGTTTGCGCGACTGGCTGTGATAGATCACTGGCATGCCAAAACCGAAATGCCCGCGCTGGGCCAGTGCCTCGCCGATGCGGCCCATGCCGATGATGCCGAGCGTCTTGCCATGTACATCGGTGCCGAAATGCGCCGGGCCGATGTTGCGGCCCCACTGGCCGCTGCGCACCATGTTGGCCAGTTCGACCACGCGCCGCGCCGCTGCGAGAATCAAGGCGAAACCGGTGTCGGCGGTGGTTTCGGTGAGCACGTCCGGGGTGTTGGTCAGCATGATCCGGCGGCGGCAGAGGTAGTCG
The DNA here is from genome assembly GCF_051132135.1 of Pseudomonas sp. R1-1. NCBI lineage: Bacteria > Pseudomonadati > Pseudomonadota > Gammaproteobacteria > Pseudomonadales > Pseudomonadaceae > Pseudomonas > Pseudomonas sp. R1-1. Next base: position 3,277,669 of record NZ_CP071663.1, on the reverse strand, counting down.
ATGTCGTAGTTGTCGACGCCGACCGACACGCTGGCAATGGCTTGTAGCTGCGGGGCCAGATCAAGCAACGCGGCGTCCAGCTTCAAACTCGCACCGAGCAAACCGTGAGCGCGGGGCAGGGCGTCGCGCAGCTGCATGAGGCCGTCGGCGTCGAGGCTTTCAATCAGCGTCACTTCGAACTGCTCTTGCAGACGCGCCATCAGCGCGGGCGAGAGTTTCTTGTACAGCACGACGTGTTTTTTCATGACAAAGTCCTTTCAGGAATGCGCCGGCACGCGTGGCGTGGCAACGGCTTTGGCGACGACGCGGTCACTGGCGCCGGGCTTGAGAAAAATCGTCAGCACCACCGACAGCAGCAACGCACCGCTCATCAACAGATAGGAGGCGCCGGGCGAACCGGTGGAGCTGTTCAGATAACCGACCAGATACGAGCCGCCGAACGAACCGAGCGCGCCCATGCTGTTGATCAGCGCCATGGCGCCACCAGCGACGTTGGCCGGGAGGATCTCCGGGACGATCGCGAAAAACGGCCCGTACGGCGCGTACATGCAGGCGCCGGCAATCACCAGCAACGTGTACGACCACCAGAAATGTTCCGCGCCGAGCGCGTAGGAGCCGTAGAACGCGATGGACGCGATCAGCAGCGGTGGCCAGACGAAGCGTTTGCGCTTCTGCAATTTGTCCGAACCCCACGACACCGCGAGCATGCCGATCACCGCCGCCAGATACGGCAGCGCCGACAGCCAGCCAGCCTCGATCATGTCCATTTTCGCCCCGGCCTTGAGGATCGACGGCAGCCACAACACGAAGCCGTAGACGCCGATGCTCCAGCAGAAAAATTGCAGCGCGAGAATGATCACCTTCGGCGAACGGAACGCCTCGGCGTAGTTCTTCACCGCTTTGATGCCGACTTGTTCCGCCGCCAGGGCACTTTCCAGATCATGCTTTTCCTGATCGCTGAGCCACTTGGCCTGGGCCGGACGATCATCGGCCAGACGCCACCAGATGAATGCCCAAAACACCGCCGGCAACCCTTCGATGATGAACATCCAGCGCCAGCTGAAGTGCTGCACCAGATAACCCGAGACCACCGACATCCACAGCATCGTCACCGGATTTCCGAGGATCAGAAAGGTGTTGGCCCGCGAACGTTCGGCACGGGTGAACCAGTGGCACAGATACACCAGCATCGCCGGCATTACAGCTGCCTCGACTACGCCAAGCATGAAGCGGATAACGATCAGCCAGTACGCGTTGGAGACCACACCCGTCAGGGTCGCGAGGCCGCCCCAGAGGATCAGGCTGACGAAAATCAGCTTCTTGACGCTGTGCTTTTGCGCATAGACCGCGCCGGGCACCTGAAAGAAGAAGTAACCGAGAAAGAACAAGGCACCGAGCAGCGAGGACAGGCCCGGGGTGATCATCAGGTCTTCGGCCATGCCGGAAGCGGCGGCGAAGCCATAGTTGGCGCGATCTAGATACGCCAGGCTGTAGGTGATGAACACGATCGGCATGATGTACCACCAGCGGCGGGTGGCGAGGGTAGCGTTTTTCATGGTCTTGCTCCTGAGCTTGTTGTTTTTGTCGCAGCAGGTTCAAACAATGGGCAGCCTGTCAGGGCCTCATCGCCCGCAGGCTGGCTCCCACAGAGTTAGTGGTCGACACAATCCCCATGTGGGAGCCGGCCTGCTGGCGATCGGCGGCCTCGAATTCACCGGATAATTCCAGGCGGGTAGGGAGGCCCTCCATATCCCCACGACTCTGCACCGCCCGACTGCCAATCCAGTTCGCGCGCTGCACCGCTTCGGGAACACTCTGATGCTCGAGCAGGGCGCTGATCAGACCCACCGCAAAACCATCACCGGCACCGACCGTGTCAACGACCTGGGCCACCGGTACGCCAGCGATAAAACCCTGATCGAGCTGCGTGCGGTAAAAAGCGCCTTGCGGCCCGAGCTTGATCGCCACCGCTTCGGCGCCTTGGTCGAGATAGAACGCGGCAATGTCCGCCGGGTCTTCAAAACCGGTCAGCAAACGGCCCTCGCTCAGCCCCGGCAAAACCCAATGGGCGAGGGCGGCGAGGCGGTTGATCTCGCTGATCATCTCGCGCTCGCTGGCCCACAGGCTCGGGCGCAGATTGGGATCGAAGGAAACGCTGTGCCCGGCATGGCGCATGCGGCTCATCAATTCAAACGACAATTCCCGCGCCGTGGCCGAAAGCGCGGGCGGAATACCGGTGGCGTGCAAATGGCGAGCGCTGAGCAAGTCTGCGGTGATCGATTGCGGCGACAAGTGACTGGCCGCCGAACCGCGGCGGAAATACTCGACCTGCGGGTCGCTGCCATCGTCATTGCGCGACTTGAACTGAAAACCGGTCGGATGCTGTTTATCAACGTCGACATGGCTGCAGTCGAGACCCTCCTTGATCAGGGTTTCGACCACGAAGCGCCCGAGGGAATCATCACCCACCCGGCTCAGCCAGGTGACATTGAAACCCAACCGCGAAAGCCCGATGGCGACGTTGCTGTCGGCACCGGCAATGCGTTTGTGAAAGTGTTCGACGGCTGCCAGATCGCCGCTCTGCTCTGCGACCAGCATCGCCATGGTTTCGCCGAACGAAAGAATATCGATCTCAGACATGGGCAGGCTCCAGACGCGATTGGCCGAGGCGGGCGAGGGCGGCGACATGCTCGGTGGTCAGTTGCAGCAGATCATCGCCCTGCAAGGGATATTCGGCCGCGCGCATAACGCCTTGGGCCATGTGCCGCAGCAGTTGTTCCCACAGATGCAGGTCGCTGACGGCGGGTGGTACCGCGACCAGTTTGCCGTCGGTGCGACGGGCTACGGCTTTGCAGTGCACATAACCGACATGTCGGCCGAGCAGGCGCGCAGCGCTGGCGGCGGACTGGTCCTGCCACTGCCAGTTGCCGATGTCGAAGGTCATTTTGATGGGCAGGTTGTGCTGCTCGACCGCCGCGAAAAAACGCTGAAACGGTTCGATACGCCCGCCGTACAGGGTCTGATCGTTCTCGACCAATAGCTGCACCGAGGTTTGCCGGAGACGTTCGGCCAGGGCTTGCAGATCGTTGGTATCGGTGAAGTAGCCGAGGGAGACTTTCAGCCATTTCGAACCGAACGCTTCGGCCTGTCGCAGCGCGGTAATCAATTCGGGATTGGGCTGCGCCTGCCCGGCCAGCCACAGTTCGGTCGGTGAGGAATAAATGCTTTGCAAGCCCTGCGCCTGGGTGGCCGCCGCCAATTGCGCCGGGTCTTCGCGGGTCAGCAGTTCTTCACGCCACTCAATGCGATTGGCCCCGGCCGCGGCCAGAACGTCGATGAAAGAGTCTTGCCCACGCTGGCGCACAAGCTCGGCGCCGTAGCTGGAGAGACTGATGGAAACGGCAGGTTTATTCATTGTTATTGACCTCTGAAACCGGTTTCATTTTGGTTCAAAAAAATATCGGTGAATTCTGTGTTGTTCTTGCGGGCGCCTTCGCGAGCAGGCTCACTCCTACAGGTGACCGCGTTCCAAATGTAGGAGCGAGCCTGCTCGCGAAAGCGTCAGCTCAAACACCGCCAACCCCGCGGGTAGACCCACGCTCAACCAGCACCGGCGCAAAATCCACCACCCGCGCGGCCTCATCATCCCCACGCAAACGCTTGAGCAGACACTCAAACGCCCGAGCGCCAATCTCCTGCGTCGGCTGCGCGAGCGCGGTAATCCCGCTGCCCACCAACGGATACCAGTCCAGATCATCCAGAGCGATCAGGCCGACATCCTCGAACAACCGCGAGCCGATCGCCCGCAATGCCGTGGTGGCCGTCAGTGCCGCCACGCCATTCGCGCAAAACAACGCTTTCGGCCCGTTACCGGGTGTGCTTAAAAATGATTGAAGTTGCCCTTGCAGGTCAGCGCCGGTTTCCAGCACTGCCCCGGTAAGGCCCGGACGCTGCGCAATCTGCGCCTGAAAGCTGCTGACGCGCTCGATCCGCGAACTGGTGCCGTCATACGGTTCGGTGACCAACACCAGATCGCGATAACCGCGTTGCTCAAGATGTGCCAACGCCATTTCTACTGCCTGCGGATTGTTCAGTCCGACCATATCGCTGTCGAGGCCGGCAACTTTGCGATCCACCAGCACCATCGGCATCTCGCGATGGAGTTCATGCAACTCGTCACGGTGATGGCCAAGAGTATTCACAATCAGCCCTTCGATGTTGTACGAGCGCAACAGTGCCAGGTGCTGGCGTTCCTGCTCGTCATCGCGATCGGTGTTGCACACCACCAGGCTGTAGCCGTGCGCACGGCAGGCGGTTTCCACCCCGTGCATCACGGCAATCGAATAAGGGTTACGGATATCGGCGACCAGCATGCCGATCAGGCGCGTGCGCCCGCGTTTCAGGCCGCGAGCCATCTGGTTGGGGCGGTAGCCGAGTTCGCTGATGGCCTGCTCGATGCGGAGGGCAATAGCGTCGGAGAGGAGGGCGCGGTCATCGCCGATGAAGCGCGAGACGCTGGCCTTGGATACGCCGGCGCGCTCGGCGACGTCGAGCATGGTGACGCGGCTGCGTTGGGCCACGGAGAAGTCGTTCATGGATGAGCCTTGTTGTTATGGGTCTAACTCTGAAACCGGTTTCAGGAGATACGATTTAAATGGAAGCCGTCAAGCGCTTTCATACTTTGCCGACGGTGAATTCCGACGGGCGGTCAACTTACCTGTCAGATCTGACAGTAGGCAGTTTGGCTGACAAGACGTTTAATTCTTTTGAACGTTTTTAGCAGTTACCAACGTCAAAGGGCTCGATATATGTCCAAGAAACGTCCGCTGAACTTCAAGCCTCCGAAGGTCATCGGAGTGGAAGATGCCGATATTGACCCGGACGGTTATATCCCGCTGCATTTGTTAATGGCAGGCATAGATGTGGTTGTTCCTCTCTGGCCGAGTTATGCAACATTGCCAGGCGATAGAGATCTTTTAACCGTATATTTCCAGCAGCCAGGACAACCACTGGTCGAAATTGAAAATACGTACACGCCAGCGGACATTGAACCGCAATTCATTATTCATATCGGTGCCCAGCACCTGCAAGTAAACGGTGTAGGTCAATTATGGTATTTAGTCCTCGACACTGTGGATCACCCCTCCATGTCGGAGCGCCGTAATCTGACTATTGACCATACGCCTATTCCAAATGATCTTAAGAGGCCTGATTGTCCAGACAAAAATTTCGATGGTTATCTCAATTGCTCTACTGACCCGCCGTTGTGGGAGGGCGTTCGAGTGTCTGTTCCTCCCTTGACTGGGTTCAAGCCAGGCGATCGAGTCGAATTGCTATGGAGGGGATATAACAGTTTGAATGGAAGCGGCGTGGAGTATGTGAGAGCTCGCAAAAAACATATACGCGCCCGATTGAGCGAGGCAGATATAAAAGATGGATACGCTCTGCTGATCGAACCTTACGATGTGCATATACAACCGATGGTAGCGAATGCATCGGCCGTTATTCAATATCGAATTTTTCGAGGTCGCAGACTCGTCGGAATATCCAGGAATGAGCTGGTTAAAATAGATCGGATTGAAGCAGGCGAAGAGTACCCATGCGGGCCGTAAAGGCATGGAGCGAACGATGGTCAATAGCAATGCTTGATAAAACAGTAAAAAAAGATTCGCCTAATGGCAAACGCATGGAGAAAATCATGAACGCTATAGTTGAAAAGGCCAACCTGTCCAGACAGGCGGTGTTGAAAGCGAAATCCACGGTAGATAACGCCCCTGAAGCGTTACTGCCGCCTGTTACCTTACCTGCACAGACATTGCTTCCTGATTTGCGCATTCCGATCGCCTCTCTGGTCAGTGATCTGGATTATCTGATTCCAAAGCCAACACTTGAAGACGATAAGGATGGAATTCAACCGCAGATTCGTAAAAAAGGTGATACAACATGGATTGATGTTATTGATTCAGCAGATCCAGACCATCCATACATTATGCCAGGCATTGTCGCTGACCGAGACTGGACAGTTCCGTATAAGATCCGGCGCAGCCTGTTCAGGGAGGAACTTACTCCCGAAACGCCTACAGAGTGGGAGTTTCGTTACATCTACTTTGCCGGGGGGACTAATGATACCGAGTCCGAATTAACCACCTTCGCGATCGATCTCACACCTCCCTATGTAGTCAAAACCCCACCGGCCAATCGCATTCCTGGCGCTCCAACGTGGCCTGCCGATCTGGGACCAAGTGATCCGATCGACGAGGCTTACCTGGAAGGCAAGACTCATATCATCGTCAAGCCCGTAATTCCCGCAAACTACCAAGCGACTGATGTTTACAAATTCTTCTTCGGCCCTGCGCCCGATCCAGGTCGTGATGCTCCAGTCTTTGAGGGTGTGCTTTCGGCGAATAATGATGCTGCAATTCCCATTCAAGTATTTGTCGACGCTCTCGACGGTCCTAATCAGCTTATTTATACGTCCAGAGATCTGCCGGGGAACCAAGGACGCCAATCCAACTTTAGTCAGCGCACCGTTCAGCATGCGAAAGACCCCGATCCAAGCACGGTACAGCCACCAATCGTGACGTTGGCCAACGGTACAGACGGCGACAATTTGATCGATCTTGCAGATACACAGTTTGATTCGAACGGCGTGGAGTTCAAGGTCAAGGTCCCCACCCCAAATGCCGGAGCCGACACCATCTTGGGTTTCTGGGGTGGACAACAGGCGGGCAACGAGCAGCGAGTCGGTGCCAACACCGAACTGACGTTTTACGCCCCTTATGCTTTGGTCCAACAGGTCTATGGCGATACCGATGGCATCGTTGATACCAATGTCAGTTTCCGAATGTTTCGTGGTGCGAGAGAGTTGGCCAGCGCGGACGTCGATATCGATGTAGATATTTCATATATCGGTCCGGATCCGATCACCATCGGTCTTGATCCGCCAACGCTGACAACAACTGCTGGCAGTGACGACGAAATCAAGGAAGGCGATTACGGCGATACTGCGATCACTGCGCGTATCAAACTTTTTGCTGCGCCTCCGACGGAAGAAGGCTGGGTGATCGATTTGTTTTACGACGGCATCAAGGTCGGTGACACGATCCCTTTAACAACAGGCCAGGAGAACACCACCATCAGTCGCGTCATTCCTTGGACCCTTGTCCACGCTCAAGGAAGTGGAACCAAAGTTCTACGGTATACCCTGTACATTCCTGGGGCGACTAATCCTACTCAATCGAAACCGAAAGATATCCCGGTGGAACCTTTCCCGATTGAAATGGCTGCACCGATCATTTTGGGCCTGGCCGGACCGGCACGAAGGGTTGGTTGCTCTACCTTGAACTTTCCCACCGCGACCGTTCCCAATGATGGTACGGCGAGACGAAACTTGCAGGTGCGTGTATTGCCAAATACCTATACGGTCGATGGGGAAACCATTACTGTCAAGTATCTAGCATACGCATTAAATGACCCTACGAAGCCGATTCCCGATGCCGATGCAGTGGCTACGTTTCCTATTACTGGCCAATTTCCCGTAGATGGAGCAATTATCGGGATTGGCGATTGGGCTGAGGACTTCAAACCGGCGCATCTGCAATCGTGCCAGGTTACTTATTCTATCAGTCGCACGGGTGGCAATCCGACCCCCGACTCTCTGCCTGCTTTAAACTCACTGGATCTGGACGACAGTGCGGGCAAGTATTGTGATGAGTTTATTACCCCTAGTCCATGATTGTTAACTGATCACAGGGGCGCTGGAGGCTAGTTCATAGTCGCCCCTGTTTTATTAATATTCGGAATCAAATCATTTGGCCCTAAAGCGTTTTCTCGCGCCATCTGAGGATAAGTCCTACATAAATTTTTGAGTCTTCTCTATAGCCTTGCACCCCTAGGAGTGGCGAGAACTGCCATTTCAAAATTCAAAAAGCAGGTATTCATTATGCGGGGTCAGTCATTATCGGGTTCAGGCCGTTCACGGCGTTACATGGTTTTGAGCCCTTTGTTGTTGCCAATGTTGAGTACCTTCGCCAGTGCGGCACCGGTCGTAGGGCGGGAGGAAACGGTCACCGGCGGCACGCCGGAACGATGGGATCTTGCTCAAAATGCCACGCTCACGGTCAACGGCGCGCAGACGCTGGCCATCACCTCTGAAAATTCTACGTTGATCGCCAATCCCGGGAGTACGACACAGCAGATATCCGCTCGCAAGGGGTCGACGGTCAACCTGCAGGGCACGACTGTTTCAGCTACGAGTGGCTTGGCGGCCGTTTTCTTGAGCAGCAGTCAAGCAACTATCGACAGCAGTACGATTACCGGAAATCGGGTTGGACTCCAAGTGGTGCGCGATGCCAGCACACACGACGGCTCCAGCGTTTCTGTGACCAATGGCACGAAGGTCACCGGCGTGACCGGGGGAGCACTGGTCAGTGCATTCAGTGTCCTGAACCTCGCCGATTCCGACCTTCTCGGTACCGGGGCTAGCAGTTACGGCCTTCGGCTGAGCAGTGGTCAAGCAAATGCCCGCAACAGCACAATCGTCGGTGGTCGGGAAGGTGTCGTCATCGACTTCGACCTCAATCAGGTCCAGCCCGCGACGTTGAGTCTTGAGAACACTACCGTGCATGGCCAGACCGGCGCAGCGATTTTGGTCAACTTTGCCAATGCCGCGGATTCGACGGCTGCAATCACGTTGACCAACTCTCGTCTGCTCGCGGGCAATGGCACACTAATGGATGTCCGAGGCGGCGCAAATGCTTCACTGGTGGTCAACGACAGTACGCTTGATGGTGACATCGTCACAGAGCAAGGCAGCACCACGCAATTGACCCTGCAAAATAACTCGACGCTCACCGGCCAGTTGCAAAATGTGGCCAGTGCCACGATCAACGACAGTTCCCGATGGGTACTGACGGGTAACAGCAGTATTGACCAGCTGAATCTTAATAACGGTGGCTCGGTTGTCTTCGGTGGCACTGACGCGTTTTATCAACTTAACGTTACATCTTTGTCTGGCAATGGCCGCTTTGTGATGGGCACGAACTTCACCACGGGTGAAACGGACGTGTTGAAAATCACCGGCACCGCCCAGGGAACACACGAACTGCTGATCGCCAGCAGTGGAATCGACCCTGCTAGCGGACAACCTGTGCGGGTGGTGCAAACGGCGGGTGGCGACGCCGAGTTTTTCATGAATCGCGATGTCGATCTCGGAACATATTCCTATGGTCTGGCGAAAAGCGGCAACGATTGGATACTCGATCCGACTACCCGGACCATCAGCCCAGGGGCTCGTTCCGTGCTCGCTCTATTCAACACGGCATCGACGGTATGGCTGGGCGAGTTGACTTCGTTGCGTACTCGTATGGGGGAGTTGCGCTTCAATGGAGGTCAAGCCGGCGCCTGGGGGCGGACCTACACAAACAAATACAACATCGCCGATGGTTCGGGTGTCGGCTATCAGCAACGGCAGAGCGGGTTTACTTTAGGGGCGGATGCGCCGCTGCCATTGGGCGATGGCCAATGGTTGGTCGGGGTCATGGCAGGTCAAAGTCAATCCGAACTCGATCTCGACGCAGGTACCTCCGGGAGCGTGAACAGCTACTATCTTGGCGGCTATGTGACCTGGCTGGATGCACAAACCGGTTATTACTTCGATGGTGTGCTCAAGGCCAACCGCTTCAATAATGATGCGAAGGTCGGGCTGAGTGATGGAACGCGAGCCAAGGGCGATTACGACAATTCCGGGTTCGGTGGCTCAGTGGAAATCGGCAAACACATTGCTTTTGCTGGCGGAAACTTCCTCGAACCTTACACGCAATGGTCAGCCGTGATTATTGAGGGCAAGGACTATTCCCTAAGCAATGACCTGCAGGCAGAAGGGGACCGTACACGTTCATTTATCGGCAAGGCCGGCGTCACCGCCGGCCGAAATATAGAACTGGATAAGGGGCGCACGGTACAACCTTATATTCGCCTTGCCTGGGCTCATGAATTTGCAAAGAATAACGAAGTTCAGGTTAATAATAATGTATTCAATAATGATCTCTCCGGTTCTCGTGGTGAACTGGGGGCTGGCGTCGCTGTAGCACTGGCGAAATCTTTCAGTGTGCACGCCGACTTCGAATACAGTAATGGGCAATATATTGAACAGCCCCTGGGCGCCAACATCGGTTTTCGCTATACGTGGTAAGCACGAAAGATAAAAAAGGAAGCGAAAGCTTCCTTTTTTTTTGCAATTATTTGCTTATGCGGCCAGAGACCGGTATCCACGCAGCTTTACGATGTCTCCTTTTGCTGAGAATTTAATCTCGAGGACAAGTTCCTTGAGTACATCATCGTCCCGGTTCTCCAACACGACATTGTCCAGGTTCCCGGAAAGAGTAGCTGATTCAGGATCATAGGCGATGATGGCTGCACCTGACCTCTGAGTATAAGTCAGAGGGTTGTCCGGGTCGCTGGTGTCGAGAAATGTCAGGCGTACCTCATGGGATTGTGGTGTCAGTTCGTACCGGTCATTCGCCAGTCCCTTGGTGAAGGAAAGAGTGATTTCCTTAGTCGTGAAATTCGAGTTGCGCTTACGAGCAAACATTACATAGGCCTCACCATGAGGCAGCGGGAAGGTATGCTCGTAGAGTTCAACCAGGCTCGCGTTAAACACCTCGACGGCGTTGATTGTCCCTACACATTCACCGGTGCCGATTGCATTTCTACGTTTCAATATCTTGTTGGTCATTTTGCGGTCTCCATGTCATGACGAGATATCCCGCGATCAAAGGAAACTTTCGGGATGAGCTATCAGAGCGCTAATGAGACGAGCTGTAAACTGTCAGACCTGACAGTTTACAGCGGCTCGAAAGTATGATTTAAAGTTTCGTTAGCGGTGATGTAGTCTTTCTGAACGAAGCAATGGAAACAGGTATAAATGAGTGAGTGGAATTGGTGAGAATGATCAGCCAAACAATCCCGCCGCGATATTTATGGAGAATCCCAAAATCGCCGTGTTGAATACAAATCCTATCAACGATTGTGCCAGAACGATTTTTCGTATTTGCCGAGTCGCCACGCCGACATCGGCCGTCTGTACCGCCACGCCAATAGTGAAAGAGAAATAAAGAAAGTCCCAATAATTCGGGGTGGTCAGCCCTTCGGAGAAACGCAGCGCTGGCTCCTTGCCGTTCCAGGTGTAAAATAACCTCGCGTAGTGGACACAGAAAATCACCCCGATCAGCAGCCATGAACCGATCACTGTCAGTGCTGTGAAACCGTAATGCATGAGCTTGCGCGTGGTTTCCAGATCTCTGGCCCCGGCCAACTCAAAGGTGATGGTCGCAAGGCTGGCCAGTGCGGCAATGCACACCACAAACAGCACCAGACCAGCATTTTCGTCTTCGACTTCAGCGATGCGTTTGACGTCCGGTGCCTTGGCGCGCACGGTCAGCCAGAACATCAGCGCCAAGTAAGTCCATACACCGGCATTCCAGCCGATGAGGATTTTGCTGATGATGGAGTCGGCGGGCACCAACAAACCGGTGGCGAGGCCGAAGAGGGAGGCGGCGGAGAGACGCGGGTGAGTGCGGGCGAGGAGTTGCATGGAGGCTCGGCGGGCGGGTGAGGTTCCGACACCTTAGCCCAGCGATGGCGGACATGACTACAGGCTCAGGTTTCAAGAAGATCCGTGTAAGAACCGGACTGCCAGATAGCGATACAGCATTCAGGATTCATTGACTGAAAGTCAGCTATCGCCAGCAGGCTGGCTCCCACAGTGGATTGAGTTTCGGCATAAAGATTGTGCCGGGTTTGCTGGCCTAATCACTGATAGACCAGATTCTTCAGGTGTTAGTGGTGTTTGGTGAATCGTTGCACGAGCTTGATGACAATGACAAAGAATACCGGCACGAAGATCACCGCCAGTGTCGCGGTAATCATCCCACCGATTACCCCGGTACCGATCGCTTGCTGACTCGCCGAGCTTGCGCCCGTGGCGATGGCCAATGGCACCACGCCTAGAATGAACGCCAGCGAGGTCATCACGATCGGCCGCAACCGCAGGCGTGCTGCCTGTAACGTTGCATCGACCAGGTTGTGGCCTTCGTCATACAGGCGTTTGGCGAACTCAATGATCAGGATCGCGTTTTTCGCCGACAGGCCGATGATGGTGATCAGGCCGACCTTGAAGAACACATCGTTGGGCATGCCGCGCAGCGTCACGGCCAACACCGCGCCGAGCACGCCTAGCGGCACGACCAGCAACACTGAGGTCGGAATCGACCAGCTCTCGTACAGCGCCGCCAGACACAGAAACACCACCAGCAACGACAAACCCAGCAGGATCGGCGCTTGGTTACCGGACAAGCGTTCCTGCAACGACAGGCCGGTCCATTCCTGGCCCAGGCCTTTCGGCCCCTGCGCAACCAGACGCTCGATTTCCGCCATGGCTTCACCGGTGCTGTGCCCCGGTGATGGTTCGCCGGAAATCGCAATCGCCGGATAGCCGTTGTAGCGCGTCAACTGCGCCGGGCCCTGAATCCAGTTGGCCTGCACGAATGCCGACAGCGGCACCATGTGCCCGGTGTTGTTGCGCACATGCATTTTCAGCAGATCGGCGACCTGGCTGCGTTGATCGCCTTCTGCTTGCACGACAACGCGCTGCATCCGTCCCTGATTGGGGAAGTCATTGATGTAGCTCGAGCCCACCGCAGTCGACAGGGCGTTACCTATGTCCGCGAAGGAAACGCCCAGCGCGTTCGCCTGTTTGCGATCAACGACTAGCTGTACTTGCGGCGCCTCGGCCAACGCGCTCTCACGCACGTTCATCAATATCGGACTTTTCTCAGCGGCGGCGAGCAATTCACTGCGCGCCTGCATCAAGGTCGCATGACCGAGCCCGCCACGGTCCTGCAAACGGAACTCGAAACCGCTCGATGTACCCAGGCCATCTACTGGCGGAGGAAGGACCGAAAACGCCATGGCGTCTTTGATTTCACTCAGGGCGATGTTGGCGCGATCGGCAATTGAACTGGCGGAGTCTTCACTGCCGCGCTGTGACCAGTCCTTCAATGTCGAAAACGCCAGTGCCGCGTTCTGCCCGCTACCGGAGAAACTGAAACCGAGGATCACCACAGTGTCGCTGATACCCGACTCGCCAGCGTTATGTGCTTCCAGCTGCTCAGCCACGGCCACCGTACGATTCTTGGTCGCACCGGGCGGCAGTTGAATGTCGGTGATGGTGTAACCCTGATCTTCTACCGGCAAAAACGAGGAGGGCAGGCGCGCAAAACAAAAGCCCAGTCCGAGCAGCAGTACGACGTAGATCAGCAGATAACGGCCGCTGCGTTTCAATGCAAGGCCGACCCAGCCCTGATAGCGGTCAGTCAGTTGCTCGAAGCGCCGGTTGAACCAGCCGAAGAACCCGGTCTTTTCATGATGTTCACCTTTGGCAATTGGCTTGAGCAATGTGGCGCACAACGCCGGGGTCAGCGTCAGCGCCAGGAAAGCCGAGAACAGGATTGAGGTCGCCATCGACAACGAGAACTGCTGGTAAATCACGCCGACCGAGCCTTGCATGAACGCCATCGGAATAAACACCGCTACCAGAACCAGCGTGATGCCGATGATTGCGCCGGTAATCTGGGTCATTGCCTTGCGCGTGGCTTCCTTCGGCGACAAGCCTTCGCTGGCCATGATCCGCTCGACGTTCTCCACTACGACAATGGCGTCGTCGACCAGAATGCCGATCGCCAGCACCATGCCGAACATGGTCAGCACATTGATCGAGAAACCCAGCGCGAGCATAGTCGCGAAGGTGCCCATCAGTGCCACCGGCACTACCAGCGTCGGGATCAGCGTGTAGCGCACGTTCTGCAGGAACAGGAACATCACCGCGAACACCAGCAGCATCGCTTCGCCGAGGGTGTAGACCACTTTGGTGATCGAAACCTTGACGAAAGGCGAGGTGTCGTAAGGGATCTTGTATTCAACGCCCGCCGGGAAATAGCGCGAGAGCTCATCCATCTTCGCCCGCACCAGTGTTGCGGTGTTGAGGGCATTGGCCCCCGGCGACAGTTGTACGCCAACCGCTGTCGATGGCTTGCCGTTCAGGCGTGTGCCGAACTGGTATTCCTGGCTGCCGATCTCGACCCGCGCCACATCACCGACGCGCACGGTGGAACCGTCGCGATTGGCCTTGAGCACGATGTCGGCGAATTCTTGCGGCGTCGATAACTGACCTTTCACCAGAATGGTCGCGGTGATTTCCTGCGACGCCGGTGACGGCAGATCACCGATGCTGCCGGCTGAGACCTGCGCGTTCTGCGCGACGATGGCGGCGTTGACGTCGGCAGGCGTCAGGTCGAAAGCGATCAGCTTCTGCGGATCGATCCAGATGCGCATGGCCCGCTCGGCGCCATACAGCTGCGCCTTGCCGACGCCCTCCAGACGCTTGATCTCGTTCATCACGTTGCGCGCCAGATAATCGCTGAGCGCGACGTCATCGAGCTTGCCATCGCTGGAGGTCAGGGTGATCAGCAACAGAAAGCCGGAAGAGACTTTCTCCACCTGCAGACCTTGCTGGTTGACCGCTTGTGGCAGGCGAGACTCGACCACTTTGAGGCGGTTTTGCACGTCGACCTGTGCCAGCTCCGGGTTGGTACCTGGTTGGAACGTGGCTTTGATCGTTGCGCTGCCGAGGCTGCTTTGCGACTCGAAGTAGAGCAGATGATCGGCGCCGTTGAGCTCTTCCTCGATCAGGCTGACCACGCTTTCATCGACGGTCTGCGCCGAGGCGCCGGGGTACACGGCGTAGATTTCGATCTGCGGCGGCGCGACATCAGGATACTGCGCCACCGGTAATTGCGGGATGGCCAGCGCACCGGCCAGCAGGATAAACAGCGCGACGACCCAGGCGAATACCGGGCGATCGATAAAGAACTGCGGCATGAAAAAGCGTCCTGCTTACTGACCCGAGGTCTGGGCAATGGGAAGAGGGCTGTCGTCGATCTGCACGGTTTCGCCGGGACGGGCATGTTGCAGGCCTTCGACGACGATGCGGTCACCGGGCTTGAGGCCGCCGGTGACGATCCAGCGATTGTTTTGCACCGCACCCAATTGCACCGGTTGCTGGGCAATGCGCATCTGTGCGTCGACCGTCAGCACCTGGGCAATGCCGGCGCTGTCACGCTGCACGGCGCGTTGCGGCACGGTGATGCCCTTGGCGATCGTGGCCTGCTCCAGGCGTACGCGAATGAAACTGCCCGGCAGCAAGTCGAGATCGGGGTTGGGGAATTCGCTGCGCAGGATTATCTGGCCGGTGCCCGGGTCGACAGTAATGTCACTGAACAGCAGTTTGCCGGGCAGCGGATAAAGACTGCCGTCATCCTGGATCAGCGTGGCTTTGACCTGGTCCTGGCCGACTTCCTGCAACTGACCGGAGCGGAACGCGCGGCGCAATTCGTTGAGTTCGCGGGTCGACTGGGTGAGATCGGCGTGGATCGGATTGAGCTGCTGAATCAGCGCCAGCGGCGTGGTTTCGTTCTGCCCGACCAGCGCACCTTCAGTGACCAGTGCGCGACCGACACGACCGGAAATCGGCGCCGTGACGGTGGCGTAGCCGAGATTCAGTTTCGCCCGTTCCACCGCTGCTTTATTCGCCGCGACGTCGGCGGCAGTCTGCCGGGCATTGGCACGGGCGTTGTCGTAGTCCTGAGCGCTGATGGCCTTGTCGTCGATCAGCTGCGCATAGCGCTGTTCCTGCAGTTTCGCCTGAAAGGCATTGGCTTCAGCCTTGCGTAGCGCAGCTTCGGCGCTGTCGAGGTCGGCTTTGAAGGGCGCCGGGTCAATGCGGAACAATACGTCGCCCTTTTTCACGTCGCTGCCTTCGCGAAAGGTCCGCTGCAGGACCACGCCGGCGACTCGTGCGCGGACTTCGGCAATCCGTGGCGCGGCAATGCGCCCGCTGAGTTCGCTGCTGAGCGTCAGGGGATGCGCCTCGATCGTCTCGATGCGCACCGTGGCCGGCGGTGCCTGCACCTCGGCGTCCGACGACGAATCACAGGCGCTCAGCGTCAGCCCCAGCGCGATCAGGCCGAGCCAGGCCAGCAGTTTGTTCGACATGTACAACCCCCACTATTGAAGTCCGCATCCTACGGGCAGACGCCGAGATTAGCGGTGAAGCTTTGTAGGTGCTGTGTGAAATTGTGTAAGGGTTTTGCTCGGGGAGGGGTGAGGGCGTATATCCTGCAAACCTTGAAATTTATTGCGACAGATAAAGCATCGCCAGCAGGCTGGCTCCCACAGTGTTACCGGGCGTTCACAAGATCTGTGTTCACACCCAGACCTGTGGGAGCCAGCCTGCTGGCGATAGCGGTCGAACCGTCGCCACAGCACTTTCTGGATCACCCCATGCCCAACATCCTCCTGGTCGAAGACGACACCGCTCTGGCCGAACTGATTTCCAGCTACCTGGAACGCAACGGTTATTCCGTCAGTGTCATCGGCCGTGGCGATCACGTGCGCGAGCGGGCGCGAGTCAATCCGCCGGATCTGGTGATCCTCGACCTGATGCTGCCGGGCCTCGACGGCTTGCAGGTGTGCCGCTTGCTGCGCGCCGATTCGGCGACGCTGCCGATCCTGATGCTCACCGCCCGCGATGACAGCCATGATCAGGTGCTGGGCCTGGAGATGGGCGCCGACGATTACGTCACCAAACCGTGCGAGCCGCGCGTACTGCTGGCACGCGTGCGCACGCTGTTGCGCCGCAGCAGCCTCGGCGAGCCGCAGACGGTCAATGACCGTATCGTCATGGGCAATCTGTGCATCGACCTGTCCGAGCGCACCGTGACCTGGCGCGAGCAACCGGTGGAGCTGTCCAGCGGCGAATACAACCTGCTGGTGGTGCTGGCCCGACATGCCGGCGAAGTGCTCAGCCGCGACCAGATCCTGCAACGCCTGCGCGGTATCGAGTTCAACGGCACCGACCGTTCAGTGGATGTAGCTATTTCCAAGCTGCGGCGCAAATTCGACGACCATGCCGGCGAGGCGCGCAAGATCAAAACCGTGTGGGGCAAGGGCTATCTGTTCAGCCGCTCCGAATGGGAATGCTGAGCTGATGTTTCGCATCCTGTTTCGCCTGTATCTGGTGACGATCGTCTCCTACAGTGCGGCGATCTATCTGGTTCCGGACCTGGTGGTGATGGCGTTCAGAGAACGCTTCGTCACCTACAACCTCGACTATTCGCGCGGACTGCAATCGCTCATCAGCCGCCAGTTTCATGCGGTGCCGCAAGATCAGTGGCCGGCTCTGGCGGCGTCGCTGGACAAGGATTTCCAGCCGTTGCACATTGTTCTGGCGCGCATTGACGACGCCAAATTCACTGATACAGAGCGTGAGCGTCTGCGTCGGGGCGAGAACATCGTGCGCATCGGCGATTGGGGCTGGCGCACACTGGCAGTAGCGCCGCTGAACGACACCACAGCGGTGAAGATGGTGGTGCCGCCGGATCCGATGGACGTCGATCTGCTGTACTGGAGCATCAACGTGTTGATCGGCGCAACATTGCTGGCGTGCCTGCTGATGTGGTTGCGCCCGCACTGGCGTGATCTGGAGCGCCTCAAAGGCACCGCCGAACGTTTCGGTAAAGGGCATCTGAGCGAGCGCACGCACATCGCGCCAAGCTCGAACATTGGCAGCCTCGCGCATGTCTTCGACACCATGGCCGGCGACATCGAAAAGCTGCTCAATCAGCAGCGTGATCTGCTTAACGCCGTGTCCCATGAACTGCGCACGCCATTGACGCGCCTGGATTTCGGCCTGGCGCTGGCGCTGTCCGATGACTTGCCGGCCGCCAGCCGCGAGCGCTTGCAAGGACTGGTCGCGCACATTCGTGAGCTGGATGAGCTGGTGCTGGAGTTGTTGTCCTACAGCCGTTTACAGAATCCGGCGCAGCTACCCGAACAGGTCGAAGTAGCGCTGGACGAATTTATTGACAGCATTCTCGGCAGCGTCGACGAAGAACTGGAGTCTCCCGAGATCGTCATCGACGTGTTGCTGCACGGCCAGCTCGAACGCTTCTCGCTCGATCCGCGCCTGACCGCTCGGGCTATCCAGAATCTGTTGCGCAACGCCATGCGCTATTGCGAGAAACGTATTCAGATTGGCGTGCAGGTCAATGCCGAGGGCTGTGAGATCTGGGTCGACGACGACGGCATCGGCATTCCCGATGATGAGCGTGAGCGGATTTTCGAACCGTTCTATCGACTCGATCGCAGTCGTGACCGGGCTACCGGTGGTTTCGGCCTGGGCCTGGCAATCAGCCGCCGGGCACTCGAAGCCCAGGGCGGCACACTGACCGTCGAACCTTCACCGCTGGGTGGTGCGCGGTTCAGGTTGTGGCTGCCGACGAAAGCCTGAGATTCCAACGCCTCAGATATCAGTGTGCCTTGTGGGAGCGAGCCTGCTCGCGAAGGCGGTCCATGAGCGAAGCATGATTCGACCGATCCAACGCCCTCGCGAGCAGGCTCGCACAGGTTCTGGGTTGCAGCTCTGTTGCGGGTACAACACAAAAAACTGTGGGAGCCAGCCTGCTGGCGATGGCGGCGGGTCAGTCGAATCAACTTTGACTGGTAAACCGCTATCGCGAGCAGGCTCACTCCTACAGGTACTGCGTTTCAGCTCTATTGCGGGCACAACACAAAAC
This sequence comes from Pseudomonas sp. R1-1, assembly GCF_051132135.1. Lineage (NCBI taxonomy): Bacteria > Pseudomonadati > Pseudomonadota > Gammaproteobacteria > Pseudomonadales > Pseudomonadaceae > Pseudomonas > Pseudomonas sp. R1-1. Next base: position 3,258,977 of record NZ_CP071663.1, on the reverse strand, counting down.
ACTGTGGGAGCGAGCCTGCTCGCGAAGGCGGTCTAAGAGCGAAGCATGATTCGACTGATCCAACGCCATCGCGAGCAGGCTCGCTCCCACAGAGGGCTTGTGTTGTTCAGGCGAGTTCTGTCGATTGTATCAACTCAACGCCGGCGCTCTGCATCCGCTCAATCGCCGCTGCCAGTGATCCATTCATATCGATTGCCCGACACGCATCCAGCACCACATAAGCATTGAATCCCGCCGCTCGCGCATCCAGCGCAGAGAACATCACACAGAAATCCAGCGCCAATCCGACCATGTAAACGGTATCGATGCCGCGTTCTTTGAGATAACCCGACAGGCCGGTGGTGGTGCAGCGATCGGCCTCCAGAAACGCCGAATAGCTGTCGATCTCAGGATTGCAGCCCTTGCGGATGATCAACTGGGCGTGCGGCAAATCGAGTTCAGGGTGAAACTCGGCGCCGACTGTGCCTTGCACACAGTGCTCAGGCCACAGCGTTTGTTCGCCGTAGGGCAATTGAATGCTATCGAAGGGTTGCTTGCCGGGATGCCTTGAGGCAAACGAAGCGTGGCCCGGCGGGTGCCAGTCCTGGGCAATGACGACCTGGCTGAACTGTCGGGCAAGCCGGTTGATCAACGGCACTATCACGTCACCTTCCGGCACTGGCAATTGCCCGCCGGGGATGAAGTCGTTCTGCACATCGATCACCAATAACACAGTACGGGATGAATCAGGCATTGCGTGTCCTCCTTGAAAACCAGTCGCTCAGCATAGTTCAGGACTGCTCATGCGCCGAGGCGGCTTTTAACGATTTGCCTTGCTTTCAGGTTCTGGCGCAGCGTCGTGCCCGCTCGTGGGCCAGCGCTTGCTTACCGCGTTCCGAGCGGGTAGCGAACACTGGTTTGACCGTGTTGCCTGCCAGCCAAGGAACGCGCGATCGGCCAGGACACCAGCGGCAAACAACGCTGCCGCGGCGACAGCGATGAACCAGCGACGGCTCAGCCTCGGTTTTTCAGGCGAAGGAATCGCGTCCAGCCGCGCCTGCAACCGTTCGCGGGGTGCCTGTTGGGCAAGTTCGTCATAGGCGTTTTGGTAGGGCAGATTGCTGCGGCTGAGCCACTGCACGCGCAGGTTGAGCAACGCATCGTCAGCGATGGCCTGTTCCAGCAGGTTGCGCTGTTCAGCGTCGAGTTCATGGTCGAGCCAGGCGACCAGTTGCTCGTCCGAAGGTGTCTTCATCAGTGGTCAGCCTCGGTAGAGGTCGAAACCGGGTACAGCGGTGGGTATTCAGCCAGTTTCAACCTGGCGGTGGACAGACGGGTCATGACTGTCGCAACAGGCACATGCAGAATTTCGGCGACTTCGCTGTAGGAAAAACCTTCGACGTAAGCCAGATAAACCGTCTCGCGCTGGGTTTCCGGCAAGGCATCGACACGGCGAATGACCTGCGCAGCCATCACGTGGGGTTTCCCGGCAAATGCGTTGTCAGCCTCTGTGCCATTCCGGGCCGGTTCCTGACGCACCCGGCGCGTGCGCACTTCGTTGATCCAGATTGAATGCAACAGGCCCAACAACCATCGTTCCATACGCATACCGGCCAAGTACTGACTCGCACGTCCAAGCGCGCACACGCAGGTCGCGTGCACCAGATCCTCGGCCACATGCCGATTGCGCGACAACAGCAAACCGTAGCGCCACAGTCGCGCCAGATGCTGTCCGAGTTCTGCTCTGAAGGCCTGCTCGCTGATGGCGGCTTCCCTTATCAATGTTCAGGTTGTGATGAATCGTGGACGGCGCTGGTCTGCAACGCGCATTTCTGCGATTTGCTGTCCCAGACCTGACCTTTCGGGCATTCGGGTTTCTGCACCGGCTGGCCTTTTTCTTCGGTGGCCAGCGCCAACGGGCTGGAGATCACCGCGACCAACAGCCACGGGGCGGCGAACATAACGGAACGGATAGTCATGGGCAAGGCTCCACAGAAGGTTGAGTCCGCGCAGGGACAAAACCGGGTGAAATTTTGTTCATTACATTGTCAGTGACTGTTCAGGGTGCGGATAAATTCAAGCGCTATGCTCGGCAGGGTCTGCCGTCGATCCGATGTATTGCCCTAGGGAGCCTTGCCATGAACGATCAAATCCATCATTCAGCAGCGAGCGGTTACAAGACCGCCGCCGACACCTACGTCAAAGGCCGGCCGGACTATCCGCCGCAGGTCAGCGAATGGCTGTCTGCGACCCTGGGTCTGGATGGGCACAAGACCGTCATTGATCTGGGCGCCGGCACCGGCAAGTTCACCGGCCGCCTGGTGGCGACTGGTGCGCAAGTCATCGCAGTGGAACCGGTCGCGCAAATGCTGGGCAAGCTTTCGGATGCATGGCCTGACGTGTTGGCAGTGAGCGGTACGGCGACTGATCTGCCCTTACCGGACGCCTCAGTCGATGCGGTGGTCTGCGCACAAGCGTTTCATTGGTTCGCCAGTGCCGAGGCGTTGAGCGAAATCGCCCGAGTGCTCAAACCCGGCGGCAAGCTGGGTCTGATCTGGAACCTTCGTGATACGCAGGTCAGTTGGGTGCCGAAACTCGATGCGATCGTCAACGCTATGGAGGGCGACACGCCGCGCTATTACACAGGTGCCTGGCGCGAGGCGTTTCCGCATCCGGCGTTTGGGGCGTTAAAGGCCGAACGGTTTCACCATGAGCACAGCGGCTCGCCCGAGGACGTGTTGTTCAATCGGGTGCGTTCGACCAGTTTCATCGCCGCGCTGCCCGAGGCGCAGCGGGCGCAGGTTGATGAACAGCTTCGTGCGCTGATTGCAGCAGAGCCAGAATTGCGTGGAAGAGCCGTGGTAACGGTGCCTTACGAAACCGCCGCGTTTGTCGCTGTGAAAAAGGCCTGACTGTCCATGCCGTTTCCAGGTGGGAGCGGGCCTGCTCGCGAAAGCAATCTGCGCGGATCAGCTCACCCGGGCCAGATCCGCAGCCTTCCTGTTGCGATCGCCAACCCCACGTACCACTAGATACAACAACGGCCCAACCGAAACAAAAACTGCTGTGAGCAGCAAATACGGCACCACCGACCAAAACGATTGCCCGCGCGACCGGGCATCCTTGACCATCCAGACGCCCGCGAGCGTTGCCAGCAAGTACAGATCGATAACAACCTGCGCAGTGTCCGGACGCGACATCAGGCTGATGCCGAAATCGATCAACGACTGTTCGGCCTGGAGCATCACCGAAACGGTGTAACCGCCAAAAGCGAGCAAAGCGGTGAGGGGCAGGGCGATGGAGATCATGCGTGCCTTCCTTGGTGCGATGAGAGAGTCGCCACACTAACGCTTGCGGCTGAATTTGGCCATTGACTCGCCCGCAGCGCGCAGGCTACTTTGCAGCACATGACTTCCACCGTATTGCGCTGCCAGCCAAGCATTATTACCGCCATTCCTCATTTGGCGGGCTAGCTCACGACTGCAGCACCCAACCCGCCCTAGAGGCGGGTTTTCACTTTCTGTCTCCGGGGTTTTGAACAACGTCAGGAGACGACCATGCCGCACAGCCCCGACCAGCAAGCCCTGCTTGAGCACTACGTAAAAAAGATCCTTGCTGCGCCGGTGTATGACATTGCCGTGCGCACGCCATTGCAAGCGGCGCCGGCGCTGTCGGCTGCGCTGGGCAATCGGGTCTTGCTCAAGCGTGAGGACTTGCAGCCGACGTTCTCCTTCAAGATCCGTGGCGCCTACAACAAACTGGTGCAGTTGAGCGAAGAACAGAAAGCACGCGGGGTGATCACCGCCTCGGCCGGCAACCATGCCCAGGGTGTGGCGCTGGCGGCACGCGAACTGGGTATCACGGCGACAATCGTCATGCCGTCCACCACGCCGGAACTGAAAGTGTCGGGCGTGCGCAGTCGCGGTGCCGAAGCGCTGCTGCATGGCGAGAGTTTTCCGTTTGCCCTGGCCCATGCGCTGCAACTGGCCGAACTCAGCGGACGCACCTTCGTCTCGCCATTCGATGACCCCGAGGTGATTGCCGGGCAGGGCACCGTGGCGATGGAAATCCTTCGGCAGCATCAGGGCACGCTGGACGCAATCTTTGTTCCAGTCGGCGGCGGCGGGCTGATAGCGGGAATCGCCGCTTACGTCAAATACCTGCGCCCGGAAGTGCGCATCATCGGCGTTGAATCCGAACACTCGGCGTGTCTGAAAGCTGCGCTGGACGCGGATCAGCGCGTGGTGTTGCCCAGTGTTGGCACTTTCGCCGATGGTGTCGCGGTGGCACAAATCGGCGCGTCTGGCTTCGAAGTCTGCCGATTTTGTGTGGACGAAGTCATCACGGTCAGCAACGACGACCTCTGTGCCGCGATCAAGAATATCTACGACGACACGCGTTCGATCACCGAGCCTTCCGGCGCCTTGGCAGTGGCGGGCATCAAGCAATACGTGGCACGAACGGGTGTGCGAGCGCAGACATTCGTGGCGATTGATTCGGGCGCCAATATCAACTTCGACAGTCTGCGCCACGTCGCCGAGCGCGCCGCGCTGTGCGGCGTCCCGGCCTGATGAAGGTTACGGCAGCATTGGGCGCAGGAAGCTGCGCTCGTAACTGACGATGAATTTCTTCTCCAGAAGATTGGCAACCAGTGCGGTGCTTTGCGCATCAGTCATCGCAATGTGCCGATAGCTTTCGTAGTCTGCCAGCGAGGGAAAGCTGAACAGACAATAAGCGATATTGCTCGCGCCTTCGGAGGGAAGAAAGTAACCATGATGGGTGCCGCCCAAACGCTCGACGATACCGAGCCAGGCTTTGGCGTAATCTTCGAACTCGGTCAACTGATAGGGATCGATGACGTATCTGACGTGGCAGGTAATCAAACCATGCACTCCTTGCTGTGGTTATTCCGGCAGCGCCGTGCCGACTTTTTCAGAGGCCGACCAGATCCGATAACGCACTTCTACGTCGGACGGTGCGTAGACCACAACCGGTAATTTGCTGTTGTAGCGCAGTTTGAAACCGTCACCGATAACCGGCACGAACACGCGTTTCTTTTGCGAACCGGGTGGGCAGGCCATCATCGTGCTCACCGGGCCGCTGACGTTTTCAAGGCGATAGAACGGATAACCCCAGCCTTCAAGATTGTTCTCGACCAGCGCGCCGCCGAGTCGCTGGCGATTGCAGTCGACCTCAAGAGTTTTGCCGGCGAGGATTTCGACCTGGAAGTCTTCTTCCTGCTCTTGCTTGGGCAGATGAATGACCTGGCGGGTGAAGCCGGTTTCAGCCTTTGGGTAAGGCGCGATGTCTTCGAGCTTGGCCGCGTGGGCGAGGGTGGACAGGCTGGCAACAAGCAGCGCGGTTGTCGCATATACGCGTAAAGAACCCATGGAAGCCTCCGTGCGGGTGTCGGGGTAATGGGGCATTCTTGCTGTCGTGGATGCTTAATGCAAATCGGGGCGTACTTGCAAAATGCACTGCTCACGCAGGTCGTTCTTGCATTTTGCAAATAGCAGAATGCTGGCCACTGCGCCAAGTAACTGATTTATAAGGAACGAAAACCAGCCGATCAAAGGCACGCTTTATGCGTTCTATTAGTGCGGCGCACCGGATTTGGGCGCCTACACTCCAATAGGCATTTCGCAGTACCGCCGCTTGACGCACCCAGGGAAACAGCGGGGACACACCCGCGCAGGGGCGCCACGGTCAGCGTGAATACTTGATTGGCATCTCACAGTAAGGAGAGGGTTCGCCATGTTTCTGTCTGCCTTGGAACTACGCAACATCATCGAAAGCAGTTTTCTACCGAAACGCTGCCAATGCACGCTGTCGCCGGATCTGTCGATGACCGTCAAGGTCTTCGGCGATCATCGTACCGATCAGGTTGATCTGCAGGTCAACGGCATCGATGCCAGCCGACTCAACAGCTGCCGCGAAATCAACAATCTGGTCGCGGGGCTTCGCTCCGATCTGGCCCAACAAACTGCGTCGCATCAGAGCACCGTCCGCTCGCGAGCGGTTTAACGCACCGTTTCACCCAGTTCGACCGTCACGCGCCGGGCCTGCACAAAGCCAAGGCCCAGCGCGAACTCGACCAGCACCGCGACCAAAATCCCGGGGCCGGCATGACCGTTGAGCCATTCCGCAAAACCCAGCACCGCCAACCCCAGACAGCCAACGATAAACCCATTGCTCAGCGCATTGCGCCCCAGCGACGGCGGTGCATTGCGCACCAGATAAAACATCATCGCCAACGCCGCAAACAGCACCGCACTGCGCCGCGCGACAAAACCGGCCCCCTCCGAATACTCGACGCTCCAGATCGCCAGCAGCCGTTCGGGGAAAATCCCCCAGGCCAGCGCCAGCACAAAACACAACGAACACGTGAGCCCGGACAACGTGCGAAACGACAACTGCATGGCGAATCCTTGCGGCAGTGAGGACAGCTTCGAGCATAACCGCCGAAACCCCTCCCGCCTACCGCAAAGCCGCGAATCAGACGTTTCTGTCAGTTTTGCATCTGGCACGCGTCGGATAATTTCCGGTAGGTGATTTCCTCGGGTCTGCCGTTGTTGTCGAGGTATTTCATGTCGGCGGTGATGACCTTGCATTCCAGGGTGGGTGGCTCGGTCAGTGCGACTACCTTCGCTACTTGCAGCGGCATGCCGTACTTGTAGGGCACGGGGTTTGAGGAGGTGGTTGAGTCATTGGCTTGGGCCAGTCCGGTGAATGCGGTACAGGCGAGGGCGGCTGCGAGCAGTGAAAGACGAATGTTCATGAGAGGACTCCCGTGCGACGGATTGGGGTTCGGTGTGATGCGCGCCGAACCTGCCGCACTGGGCGCCAGCCGTGGTGGGCTGGGGTGTGCGGTCTGGTAGAGTCTTTGGCTGGGGCGTTAAGACAGGGTTAAGCAGGCTGAACGGTGGCTGTCGGGGAACGGAATGTCGCGCGATTGGGGACAGAGACAGTCAATCTCTCAGTTTTTCGGGGAAAATAAGAGCGCCGGGTAAGTTGTTTTCAACTTCTCCGCAAATACTTCGCTTTTGCGACACAGATATGGGCCGCCATCAGGGATGTCCTTATTCAGTGCAAGACGGATATACCGTACAGTCACGGCCGTTGATTTTGAATTTTTTGAAAACTGGAGGTGTTTGGCACCTTTCTGATGTTGCGGTTTCCTGGCAGGGCTTCCATCCTTCTGTGGTCTTGATCCACCGATTGTCCATACTAGGTTCTTCATCTTTCGCCAAGCGGAATGTGAATTTTATTTCTTTATTTTTAATGCTCGATCGTTGAACAGTTCCGCCCGGCTTATTGCGTTTAAAATAGTCGGAGGGTACATTCCATTCAGAGTTCGCTGCGCTACACGATAATATTTTTGAAATTCCGTCTTTCTCGATTCTTTCCACGCTTAGTTGGAACATCCACGTACATAGGCCTCTAAATTCAGAGTTATCATTGGCTAATGAGGACGATCCGACAGTAGTCGTATTGCCTTTTATAGTTATTCCTCCGAAATCCCCGCCGATATCCAATGAAGACGTACCATAGCGGCCGTCGATGGCCATGTCTACGCGAGTCAGCTCCATCTTGCATCCGGCTATGCGATAACTGAGCGGGATATCGAAGCGAGCGGTTTGTTCTATATCTTTTACATCAATCTTGTCTGTTTTTTGATGCCGTCGGGTTACTTCTCCTCCTAAGCCCGCTGAGTAAGCTTTGCAATCCTGACCAGCTAGTGGTGAATATTGTGATTTTGCTGTGAGGCCAAATTTTGCAGGTGCAGTCGCTACGAGAGTAAACGAGTCGGACCCGTAGTGGCTGGTAATGTCTTCAATGCTACTTTGAAAAACTTGACCGGCAGAGGTGCAGGCACCGAATAAAGGAAACGCCAGAAGTAGTAATGACTTTAGATGGAACGAAGGTGATGGCTTATTCATTGCTTTGCTCTCTGACAAAAGGTTAAACCGCAACTAACATTGATTGATGAACTCAACAGGGTCGCGTTGGCACCTCGCTAAACGCTCTGGAGGTATTTCACTCGGAAAAAGTCTCACCCGACATCTTGCATACATTGTTCTCACAGTCGGCGGCTCAACATAAATGCCCTTTGCTCTTGTCAATCCCAGGTATCAAGCAAGTCCAGTTGTATTTCTGGAAGATCCGTATCTACCTAGGCCTTTATATTTCCACCACCCTCGAGTTGCTTTGCTTAAGCTAGAGCGACGTTGTTGGGCGATAATCATCAAAAAAAATCAAAAACCTAATTTTTCTGGGAAGAAAGAAAGAGGTAAGTGTGTTGCCTTCCATTCAATTGCATATTTTTCTACCACATCAATTTGAGCAGGCGTCATTTTCTCCGCAATTTTGGGCAGCTTGCTCTCGACGTAAACCTGAATGTTTCCACCGCCATCCAGTTCTGTAAGCAAGGATATCAGTGCGTACCCTTTAACTAAGTCGATGGGTTAGCCAACTTTGTCGGGTGTATGGGATAAATACGCTCCATAACTTGCCACGGCAGTTTGAACCAGGGCATAACCTTGGATTTTTGCAACCAAGTACGATCGGAAGTTGTTTCATACATTAAATACAAAGACTCAGGGGTATCTGTGATTGATGCTGTTTTTTAGCCTGAAGCAACCAATCGGCGCTTGATTTTTTACCCGCGGGACAATTGGTCATTTTTCTGCAGAGGTCATCGTATTGGCGGCCTAGCTGAATCATTGCAAATATAGATCCATTATCCCCAGCGGTTTCGTACCATTGCTGCGATTCAGCAGTCATGTATCGGCTTCGCTTTCGAAGTGCGTCGGCAAAGTAATACCGTGAATTCACATTTCCCCAGTCGGCCTCTTTTTTTAGTTTGCGAATCGCCAAGTCTAATTTCAACTGGTTGTATAACACCATCCCCAGAGTTGATTCATTTGTTTGCGAATGTGCTGAGCTGTTTGCAGAAAGAGCGGCGATCAGCATTGCTAAAATAATTCTAATGCTCGCACTGCTATTAATAACCTAGCTTGTCAGGGTAAAACGAGAGAGGCGGGTGGTTGGCCTTCCACGTTTTTGCGAGCTCTTTTGCTTTCTCTATTTGCTCTTTCGACATGTTTTTTTCTATGCCGGGTAATGTGTCATTGACGTCTCGTACTACATTCCCTCCACCATTAAGTTCGAGCAGGTTTGAAAGTAAAGCATATGATTTTATTGGGTCGAATGCGAAACCGTATTTTGAGTTTTCTTCGCCTATGTAGGATGCATATCCAAATACACCTTCTACATAGCTCGAGTCAGCTGCTTTTTCGTTCCAGTTTCTGAACGAGGCTAAATCTTTTTTTTCGATCATGATTGCGGCTAACCCCATCATTGCAAGTGGATAACCATTTTCAGCAGACGCCTTCATCCATCGTTCGATAGCTTGGTTGCGTCTCGAGGGTAGTAAAAATGAACCGCTTCCTTCTTGATACTTCGTCGCCAGACGGAACTGCGCAAATGCGAATCCGTTCTCTGCTGACTTCTCCAGCCAGTCATCATTGCCTGTCATTTCATATAACAGGTACATTGATTCGCTATCTCCCTGCGTTGCGCGTTGAATCGCAAGGCTTTTAGCTTTAATTACCCAACTGCTAGGAGAGACTTCACCTGGTGGACAGCTTTTCATGGTTGAACACAAGTCGTCTTCAATTCTCCCAAGGCGAATCATAGAGTAGATATTCCCCTTTTTTGCGGAGCTTTCGTATGCTTTTTTAGCTTCTGGAGTCATGAAGCGGTTATTTTTTCTTAATGCTTCACCCAGATAGTAAAGTGCTTCGTCATCGCCGCCTTCGGCTGCTGTTTTTAGGGGTTCGATTGCAGAGATAGCTTTGTATTGATTGTAAAGCTCTATGCCTTTTCTCTTTGCCTCCAGTTGTTGTGAGGTAAGCTCCGCATGCGCGCTTACACACATTAAAAGAAAAACTGCAAAAAAAGGTATACGGACTAAGCTTGACTTTATCTTCAATTTTATGCGCTCGCAGGGGGCAAGTATTTTACGGATGTTCTCGGTATATAACTGTTTTCGCCCATTACAATTTTACAAGCTCCATCAATACGCTGGCCTAATATATTTGAATTTTCCTTGTAGCGTGCTCTTGCTTTATTTCCCCTTGGATCGGTAAAGCTGAGTACCGGATCATCCATGAAAGTATCGAGCAAATGACGGTTTTCACAGTACTTTTGACCGATATCAACTGGTTCAGTGCCAAACTTGTTCATGCTTGCGCAAGCTAGTTCAAACTGTTTTTGAGCCTCTTCCAATTTGTCCTTTTCTTTTGCATTGGTGACTATGTGGTCGATAATTATTCCAATTGCGATCTGCTGAGTTAGATGTGCTTTCTCTTTTGGATAGGTTTGTTTGCTAAAAGTTGGCGACGTGTCGCTTACTTTTGTATTGGCGGCAATTGAGAACTCTTCGGGGGTGGAGGTAAGAGTCATTAAAATGGGGCCGAGTGCTGCCGGAGTGGCTTCCACAACCCATGCTTTTAGTTCATCTGGATTCTGGTATTCAACAATAGCATGAGCGATTGGGCCGCCTTTTCCTCCGCTGGTCATTGCGTCATATAAGTCCATGACTAAACTCCAACCCATAAGATAAGACATTTCCACACTAAGCCCAGCTGCGCCTAATGCGTTCAGCGCGGATGCGAACTTACCTGCTTCAGGTTCCATCCACTCTACCTTTCTGCCTTTCGCTTTGTGCAGTTCCTTGCGGTACAGGTTGATGAGGTCAACGACTGCCTCATAGCCAACTTCGAATTTAAAGCTACCGTTAGCACCAGGACCCAGCACTACCGCCGCTTTCAAGTTAAGAATAAACCGCCCCTTATCCAGAGACACCTGCGCTGTTCCCTGAAAGCCTGCGCCTAATGCCACCCCCACGGAGCCGCTCAGTTTGGCCAGTGTCAGCCATGGATTCGCGCTTTTCGCGTCTTTAGCGCTGCCAACGCCCATCGTTGGCGCGGTGCGCAGGGCGACGAGTTCTTTGGGCGGTGCCCAGTTCATTACTCCGGTGAGTTCAATCGCGGCTTGCAAACCTCCAAACACGTTGAAACTGGCTTTTGCGCCGTTTTCGACTTGCACTTTGGCGAAGCGTCCGCCTCGCAGTTGATCTGTGCTTTTGGTATCGGCGTAGGTGCCGGATTTCGACTGGTGTTCAAGATCGGGAGTAGGGCTGTTGTCGCCGCTGTCGGCCTTGGCTTGTTTGGCGGCAGCATGATCGGCACGTTCTTCTTTTGCAGAGGCATCTTCACGCTGTGCGCGTTTTACCGGGCTCAGTGACGCCCCGTACTTGACGTTGCCGAAGATCGGGCTCAACTCGACGCTGCCGGCTAGCAGCAACGATGCTCCAGCGTAGCCCCATGCCTTCACACCAAAGTGGAAGGAGAAGCGGCCGAAATTCATTTTTTGCGGGCTGCCGTCCAGGAAGTATTCAAGCGTGATGTCTTGAGCACTGGCTTTGGCAGGCATGTCGACTTTCATCAACTGAACTTCGCCACGGGCCAGATCCAGGCTCAAGCCCATCTCGCCCGATATCTGGAAGCCCTCGGCGGCGGACATTTTCGGGCCTTCGAGCTTTACTTCACCGTGAATGCTTGGCTGAGGCGGTGTCAGGCAGCGGACGAATTGCGCCTGAGGGCTGGCATCAAAGAGTCTTACTTTGCCGCGCACACTTTTCTTGAAAACCAGTTGCTGAAGGTGTTCGCCCCAGTTGGTAAGAGTCGCGTCGTCTTCCAGTTCAGTGACCTCATAGCCTTGCTTTTTCAAGTAAGCATAAAAGTCTTTGGCTTTGAACCAGCCTCTTGCATCGAAACAGTCGCCGACCTGATCGCTGAACTTTATGGCGCCCTGATTTAGTAGCCATTGGCGGAACGAATTGATTTCACTGTTTTTATCGGAGCCTTCGGTAGCGTCAGCGGGCAAACTTTGAGTTACCTTTTTTATTGAACCGACTGCTTTTTTTGAATCCTCTTTCAGGATCTTTTTTGCGTCTTTCAGGTTCGCCATGCTGAACCAGCCCAAGGGCGTGCCTTTGGCATCCGAAAGACTGACTTCACGCAGCGGAAAGCCCGGTTTCACCATGCGGTCCACCGGTTTTGGCTGGAACTCTTCCGGTTCCCAGATCAGAAAACGCCCAGGTTTGCTGTTGCTGACATTGCTTTGGGCTTTTGCTTGAAGGTCGTCTTTGATCTTTTGCAGGCTATCCCATTTGGTACGTTCCACATCAACCAGGCCCGCCGGCGCTTGGGCATTCTGGCCTGTTGCCTCGATCCAGCGTTTGTATTTCTCTTGAAGCTGCGCTGTAACTTCCGCCTGCTCTTTCTCGGTATCCAGATACAGTTTGAACTGCTCGATGCCGGAAGGAAGGCCGTCACTGATCAGCGCGAATTCTGGAAGTGCAATGCCGTATTCAGACGCTTTGATAATGGATTCAGTGTAAGCATGGTAATCAAGCGCATCGGCGTTTTTGTAGAGCGTCAAGACATACCCGACCAGATCGGCGGTGCAGTCATTCATGCCGCTGCAGATGTTTTCGTAACTTTTCTTTTTTTCCGCCAAGGCTTTCGCCACGTCTTCTAGCGGAACCTGCTTGAAGTCTTTGTTGCTGAGAAGTTTCTTGCGGGCATCCAGATAAGCTTGCACACGTGCGCGCGCTTCAATCGCCTCCTTGGAGTACAGCGAGCCGCTTTCGTAGGTGTAGCCTTGCAGTTTCGCAGCCGCGATCGCTTCTTTTTTAAGCGCCTGCCACTCCGCACGCCGCTTGTAAAAATCGACATACTCGTTGCGGATGTTTTGCTGAGTAGCGATGTCTGCTGTCAGGCGGTCCATGCGCGATTGCGCAGTGTCCTCTTGCGGGGATTGTGCAGGAGCCTCGACAGGTTTGTTTCCATTAGCTTCGTTTTGCCTTTTTTTAGCGGTGGCTGGATCGATTTCAATTTCATCCCCCATCGCTTCAAACTCTTCCATGCGCGTACGCTGCGCGCCGGTGAGGAAGTTGCTCAATTTTGGCTCAAGAAAGTATTCCAGCAATCCCGATTCCTGCAACCCGTTCAGGCGAGCATCACGTGGTTTGCTGGGGGCAATCATTTTATCCAGCGCGAACATCGATTCTTTGATGGCAGACTTTGCCCGCTCAGGAAGCAGCCAGAACTCTTGCTCCTCAGTGGCATAAATCGCGCTCGCAAACTTTTTCGAACATGGAGGCGCGTGGGGTTTGAAGGTTTTCGAGCTCTGATCTGGCGCCTCCTTTACCGGCTCCAGCTCAACCAGATCCTCTGCGGAACATTGAGTGGCGGCTTCCGGACTTGCCTGCGCAGGCGCTTGAGGCGCCGCGGGCGATTGAGCGGCAGGCACAGCGGTCGCTTGAGCGCTTTTTGGTACGCTCAGGTTCCATCCGACTTTGACGTTGTCCGGATTGGTGATGAAGGGGTTGAGCTGGCGAAGTTGCGCCACGGTGCTGTTGTAGCGCGAAGCGATCTGGTCCAGGGTTTCGCCGGGCATAACGGCGTGATTCGTGATTTCCATGGTGATTCCGTTCTGTTGTCGCGTCGCCCTAACGTTGGGCGACGGCGGCTGATTCCAGGAGCCGATCTACTTTGATAAACGACTCGTCCTTAGATTGCAGGATCGCCATGATCTCAGGCTGTGTTTCGAATAGCGGGCCGTTCACGGCGTGGCCAAGCTTGAGCAGGTGATCACCGTCATAAATATTACTTTTGAGCAGCAAGTCGAGGTTGTCAGCGATATCGTTCAGGCGTTCATCGTCTGGCTCTTCAAATGCTGCGTATTCTTCATCAATCCAATAAACCCATCCCAAGCGCGCTTCAACTCGTGCGGCAGCCTCGGGAAGATTGAACGCCGCTTTGTCACCAAGCCATGTCGATTTCTCACTGGCTCTCAAAGCCAACCAAGGACCATGCTGCTGACCGAAATGAATCGGCGCAGGGCAGTAGACAGCGTTCCAGCAACCCAGCAACTGATCAAAGGTTTCACCAGCGGTGTAAGCCAGCGCTGCCCACAGGCTCGGTTTGTGAAAGCTCAACAAGCTCTGCCCACCTGAACCGTCATTGGCTCGGAGCAACCAGCGCGCATGAGCCAGTGCTTTTTCAGAATCAGGTGCTGAGATCGCAATTCCCGAAAAGCGTTCCTCACAAAGTTTTGCCGCTACGTTTGCCACTTTGCTGCCCTTGGGGGCCACTAGCCACAGAGGGCCGTCAGGAATCTCTGCGAAGTCGGTGCTGAAAAACAACCCTTGGGAAACCACCGGTTCGCCGACTCGATAGAGTTGACTCAAGGCTTCCGGTTGGAGCCCTTGGTCAATGATGAAGCAGAGCGATTCGCTCGTAGCCGGCAGGTCCGAAAAGGTGTAGCGAGGCTCTGCGAGGAGAGCGCTCAGCGCTTTTACATGCATGTGCAATCCTTACGGCTGCAAGCGCCGTTACTCTGTTTTCCGCATAACGGTGTGATGCCTGACTCATTCAGGCGAGCGGGGAGTGGTGCCTTGCCGGCCTTATCCGCATCCACAACCTTCATCGGCCCCGGCAACAACGGCGCCGCCGGCGTGCCCACCCCAGGCGCACCACCGGTATTGACCTTCACCTCAGCGCCGCTGATGGTCACGCCACCGGCGTCGACTTTTACGAAGCTGCCGCCGGCCTTGGCGGTCAGTTCCATCGCGCCTTCGACCACGACTCGCTGGCCGGCGTAGTAATGGATTTCGTTGCCAGCCTCAACAAACTGCCCTGTCCCCACCTTCACATGCTGCGTCACACCCACGGTCAGGTGATCATCCGCACGCATTTCGCTGATGCGGTCCAGATGGGTAATCCGGTGCTCTTCAACCTTGAATTCGCTTAGCGTGTTGGCTTCAACAGTGTCATGCCGTTCGTTGCCAACGCGGATTTTCTGGTCATGTTCGATGTTTTCGTCCCAGTCGCGCTGGGCGTGGATGTAGATCTGTTCGGCGCCTTTCTTGTCTTCGATGCGGAACTCGTTGTAGCCCTTGCCGCCCGGGGAACTGAGGGTTTTGAAGGTGCTGCGGGTCTTGTTCGCCGGCAGGTCGTAGGGGACGACGTTTTCCTTGTGGTACAGGCAGCCGCTGACCAGCGGCTGGTCGGGGTCGCCTTCGAGGAAGGTGACGAGGACTTCCATGCCGATGCGCGGGATGGTGATGCCGCCGTAGGACGCGCCGGCCCAGCCGCTGGCGACGCGCAGCCAGCAGGTGGTTTTGTCGTCGGACTGGCCGTCACGGTCCCAGTGGAACTGCACCTTGACGCGGCCGTACTGGTCGCAGTGGATCTCTTCGCCGGCGGGGCCGGTGACGATCGCAGTCTGGCTGCCGAGGACTTTCGGTTTCGGGTGTTCGAGGGCAGGGCGGTAGTGTGCGTCCCACGGCGTGGCGAGAAAGCTGTTGCGGTAGCCCTGATGGAAATCGCTTTTGTTGTCGGTGACGTCGCTGGTGACGTTTTCGCCGAGCACTTGCGGTTGTTTGCCTTCGTGGAAGACTTCGAGCAGCAGCCACAGGTCGTTCCATTCGGCGCGCGGGTGTTCGGCGAGCGTGAGGAAATGGCCGCTGGTCAGGGTTGGTTCGTCACCTTTGCCTTCGGCGAGTTTGTAGTCGCTGCGATGACGTTCCAGCGCGCGCGTCGAGAGGAATTTGCCGCGCTCGCGGGTGGTGAAGCGGCCGGGGTAATCGTAGTCCTCGAGGTTTGGGGCGAATTCGGATTTGACCGCGCCCTCGGGCAAAAGCTTGGGTTTCTCGAAATCGTAATCGCGGCGGCTGACGCGGGTGGTGCGGGTTTCCAGGCGCAGGTTGAAGCGCTTGATCACCGGTTTGTCGGCGGCCATGCCGGAGTCCTGCTGGTAGCTCACCGGTTTGAGCTTGCGGAAGACCGTCTGATCGTCGCCGAACACCAGTTTGTGGCCGCTGCTGCTGTGCTGGAAGTGGAAGTGAATGCCTTCCTCTTCGCACAGGCGCTGGATGAAATGCAGGTCTGACTCGTCATACTGCACGCAGTAATCGCGTTCCGGGTACTCGGCGCCGAGCTGGAAACTGTAGGCGTCGGCGAGAATGCCGCGGTCTTCCAGTACCTGAGCGATGATTTTCGGCACCGTGAGTTGCTGGAAGATCTGCTGATCGTGGTTGTGCCGCAGGTAGGCCAGTTGCGGCACCAGGCTGAGGCTGTAACGGGTCAGGGTCTTGCCGGAGTCGCCTTGCTCGATGCGATAGACCAGACCGTGGATCTTGCCTTCGCCGGTGGCGCCGAAGGTCAGCACGCCGGGCTTGTGCAGCAGCTCTTCGAGATTGAGGTCGGGGCGGGCGCTGACCAGTTCGAGGTCGAAACGGAACGGCTCATTCAGGGCTTCGCGACCGGTGAAGCTGAGGACCTGCAGGTCGGCGTTGGCGCCTTCGAGGGTGAGGGTGATGTGGGTAGCGTTGGCGTCCAGCATGCCTTGAATTCCGTCCGTGAATAAGCAGGACACAGATGTTGCAGGATTCAGCCGTCTCGTTCAAGGCGCAAAAGGCGTAGGTGGGGTGGGGCTGGGGGATAGGGAAAACCCTTAGGGGTAGGGTTTGGGTCAATGAAAACGGGTGGTTGGCGGCATGTGACCTTGGCTATTGGCGACTTTTCTTACGTGCTGATGTTGGAGAATCAACTGTCGAAGTTGCCGGGGAGTACGGCAGGTGGCGATCGTTGGCGTCTGGTAGACCGTTATCGCGAGCAAGCTCGCTCCCACAGGGATTGATGTTGTAATGAAAGAAGAGGCTGGTTTTCAATATTGGCAGTGACTGGAAGTCAGCTATCGCCAGCAGGCTGGCTCCCACAGGGATTGGTGTCGTGCTGGGGAAAGAAGTTGGTTTCAATATGTCAGTGACTGGAAATCAGCTATCGCGAGCAGGCTCACTCCTACAGGGGAATGGGTTTCAGGCATGAGCGTTCAACTGTGGGAGCTAGCCCTGCTAGCGATAGCGGTCGAACAGTCACCGCTACAACCAATGCCAGAACCGGCTCCAGAATCCGCGATCCAGATCCTCTTTGCACCCGGCATATTGCCGCGCATAAGTATCAGAGCGAACCTGCACCTTGCGCGCGGTCGGGGGCAGCCAGGCTTTGCTGGCGTAGGTTTTGTTGCGGAAGCCGCCCCAGCCTTCGTGGTAGTTGAGGTACTGGTTGTAGGCGTCGTATTTGTAGATGCCATTGATCGAGGTGGTCTTGTCCATGTACCAGCCGATGAAATCGATGGCGTCATCGAAGTCTTCGCGGTCGGCCCAGTTGCGGCCGGTGCTTTTCTGGTAATCGGCCCAGACTTCGTCCTTGGCCTGCGCGTAACCCGAGGCGGTGGAAACCCGACCCCACGGAATCACCCACAACAGATATTTGCGTGGAGTCTTGGCGTCGTAGCGGTAGCCGGATTCCTGATACATGATCGCGAAGGGCACCTGAATCGGCACGCCCCAGCGTTTTTGCGTGACTTGCGCGGCGTCGTACCAGTCGCTTTTCTCGCGAAAGATCTCGCAGATATCTTCCGGTGAGCGGGGCGGCGAGGTGCCGCACCCGGTCATCAGTGCTGCCAGTGTCAGTAGTCCAAGCGTCTGCCCGTATTTCAAAAGCGGTTATCCCCTCGTGCGCAAAAAAGCAGACAGTCTACGCGCTCAGCTCAATTGCTGACGATAGGGCAAATCCGGGCCGGTCTTGCTGCAGGTCAGCGCAGCGGCCTGGACGGCGAAACGGAGCATGGCGTCGATCTGTTCGCGCGCCAGTTGCTGCACGCCTTCGACCGAATCCAGACCGTGCTCGGTGAGCCAGGTGATCAGCGCAGCCTGGAAGGTATCGCCAGCGCCTACAGTGTCGGCGATTTTCACCGAAACGGCCGGCACCGACCAATGGCCATGCTGACGGCTGAAGACGCTGGCGCCGTCGCCGCCACGGGTGAGGAAAACGATCTGGCAGCGATGCTCGAGCCACCTTTCGATGACCTGCTGCGGATCCTGATCGGGATAGAGCAGGCTCAGGTCTTCATCGCTGACCTTGATCAGGTCCACCAGCGGCACCAGTGCGGCGATGCGTTCGCGCCACAGCTCGATATTCGGTTCGGGATTGAGGCGTACGTTCGGGTCGAGGGTAATCAGGCGCTGGCCGCTTTCGCGCTGCACCAGTTGCAGCAGGGCGTCGCCAATTGGCTGCACCACCAGCGAAAACGAGCCCACGTGCAGGCCGCGCACCTCGGTACCGAGGGTCGGTAGATGCGCCGCGCTCAACTGCCGGTCGGCGCAGCCTTCGCCACGAAAGCTGTAATGCGGCGAGCCGTTGGCGCCGACCGCGACCATCGCCAGCGTGGTCGGAGCGGCGAACTCCACCAGATAATCCGGGCGCACGCCTTCGTCTTTCAACACCTGCTGCAAGCGCCGACCGAGGTAGTCGGTGGACACGCCGCCAAACAACGCCGAGTCCACACCCAAGCGGCGCAAACCGACGGCGACGTTGAACGGCGAACCGCCGGCGATCGCTTTGAAATTGACCTTCGAGGCCAGACCGCTGGCATCGTCTTCACTGAAAAAATCGAACAGGGCTTCGCCACACACCAGGTACATGATTGTTTGCTCTTCAAAGGGTTGCGACATGCTGTTGATAGCGTTCATAAGCCTGCTGGAACACCGCGACATTGGCGGCGATCGGCAGGGTTTCGCTGCTGGCATCGAGTTTTACGCAGCGCTGGCACAGGTCTTCGAGGCTGTCTTGCTCACCGTTAGCCGACGCTGTGCACCACGCCGCCTGAATCGCCGCGCCCAGCGCCGCGGCTTCGCTTTGCTCGGTGCAGATCACCGGGGTGTTCATGATGTCGGCGACGATCTGCCGCCACACCGCACTCTTCGAACCACCGCCGATCAGGCAAATGCGCAGGCTTTGTAAACCATTGCGGCGCAGCAGATCCAATCCGTAACGCAAACCGAAGGTCGTGCCTTCGACGGCAGCGCGGCACAGGTTGGCCTGGGTCAGGTTGTTCAGCGTCAGCCCGTGCAGGCTGCCGGTGGCGTGGGGCAGGGCGGGGACGCGCTCGCCGTTGAGGAATGGCAGCATGCACACGCCATCGGCGCCGATCGGGGCTTGGGCGACCAGATCGTTGAAGCGCGGCAAATCGAGCGCAAATAGCTCGCGAATCGCACCGGTGGCGTTGGTCAGGTTCATGGTGCAGATCAGCGGCAGCCAGCCGCCGCTGGACGAGCAGAACGTGGCCACCGAGGCGTCCGGGCTGACGGTCGCTGTGTCGGAATAGGCGTATACCGTGCCGGAAGAACCGAGGCTCATGGTGATCGCGCCCGGCTGAATATTGCCGGTGCCGATGGCCCCCATCATGTTGTCGCCGCCACCACTGGCGACGCGCGCATTGGGGTTCAGGCCAAGCTGCTCAGCGATCGCCGGAAGAATCGTGCCGACCGCTTCATGGGCCTCGATCAGCTCGGGCAGCGCCGCTTGCAGACGGCCACTGGCGTCGATGTCGCGCAGCAGTTGCAAGTCCCACTCGCGCGTGCGCACGTTGAAATAGCCGGTGCCGGAGGCATCGCCGTATTCACTGCAGGCGCGACCGGTCAGCCAGAAGTTCAGGTAGTCGTGGGGCAGCAGAATGCGTGCAATGCTGGAGAAGACGACGGGGTGTTGCTCTTTGGTCCAAAGCAGTTTCGACACGGTGTAACCCGGCGCAATGACCACGCCCAGACGCTCCAGCGAACCTTGCTCGCCGCCCAGATGGCTGAGCAATCGGTCGTTTTCGGGGCTGGTTTCGGTGTCGCACCAGAGCTTGGCCGGGCGTAGCACTTCGCCTTGATCGTCGAGCAGGACCAGACCGTGCTGCTGGCCGGAAACGCCGATGCCGAGGATGTCCTGACCATCGACATTGGCGGCCTGCAACGCCTGGCGGGTGGCGAGAGTGAAGGCGTCCAGCCATTGCTGCGGGTCTTGCTCGCGGCGACCGTTGGCGCCGCTGATCATCGTGTGCGGCGCGGCGCCCTGACCGAGGACCTGGCCGCTGATGGTGTCGAGGATGATGGCTTTGGTGCCTTGGGTGCCGCAGTCGATGCCGAGGTAGAGCTTTGTTGTTGTCATTTATGCACCGGTCGGATTGTGTTGAAGATAAAAAGCTACCCCCTCATCGGAACGCCGCCCGCCCAGCCCTCTCCCCCAGAGGGGGCGAGGGGGAAGGGAGCAGGTCGGGGGATGCCCAAATCCTGCGTTCGACTCCAGATTTCGATCGTTCCCACGCTCAGCGTGGGAATGCCTCAATGGACGCTTCGCGTCCGCTGTTCGCTCTTTGGTGGGACGCAGAGCGTCCCGGGCTGCATTCCCACGCAGAGCGTGGGAACGATCAGTCATGTTTCAAGTTGGCGTATGCCGCGCAGCCACCACGGTCAGTTCCCTCTCCCTTTGGGAGAGGGTTAGGGTGAGGGGCTTTTCAGGCGAGCACCCGTTCCAGCGTTCGCGTCACGCCTTCATCGCGCAAGCTGTTGTAGCACCACTCGAACGCCGCCACAAACTCCGCCGATTTCGGGATCGCCGCACCAAAAATCTCCTCGACCCCCAGCAACCGCTCAGTGATCAACTCATCGTCCACCACCAACGCCTGACAAAACGCCGCCCGTGGGTCAGGAATCGTGTACGTATCGCCATTCTCATCGACACCTTTCAGATACAGCGCCCAGGCCGCCACCACCAGTGCCGCGCGCCGGGTCTCGCGGCCATCGGCGATCAGTCGATTGATCGTCGGGATGGTGAACTTGGGAAACTTTGACGAGCCGTCCGAACACACCCGCTCCAGTTGGTCGGCAATCGCCTGATTGGAAAACCGCGCAACCAGCGTGTCCTTGTAATCGTTCAGGTCGATGCCCGGCACGGGCGCCAGTTGCGGGGTCACGTCCAGATCCATGTAGGCGCGCATGTAGCGCACGAACAGCGGATCATTCATGGTCTCGTGGACGAAGCGATAGCCCTTTAGAAAGCCCAGATACGTCAACGCCAGATGGCTGCCGTTGAGCAGCTTGATCTTCATTTCCTCGTAGGGCGAAACGTCGTCGGTGAACTGCACGCCGACCTTCTCCCACGCCGGACGGCCATTCACGAACTTGTCTTCGAGTACCCACTGCACAAACGGCTCGCAGACCACCGGCCAGGCATCGTCGACGCCGTGTTTGTCGGCCAGTTGCAGGCGATGCGCGGTGCTGGTCATTGGCGTGATCCGGTCGACCATCGCGTTGGGAAAGCTGACATTGGCGTCGATCCAGCTGCACAGATCGCTGTTGCGCAGCGTGGCAAACGCGAGCAGCGCCTTACGCGTCACCGCGCCGTTGTGCGGCAGGTTATCGCAGGACATCACGGTAAACGCCGGAACCCCCGCCGCTCGGCGCTTTTCCAGGGCCGCACAAAGAAAACCGAACACGGTTTTTGGTGCCTCTGGATGAGCCAGGTCGTGTTGGATCTGCGCCAGGTGCGCCATGAATTCGCCGTTGCTGTCGTCGATGCAATAGCCGCCCTCAGTGATCGTCAGCGAAACGATGCGGATCTGCGGATCGGCGAGTTTGTCGATCAGTGCCTGAGCGCCGTCCTCGGCCAGCAGCATGTCGCGAATCGCGCCGATCACCCGTACTTCGGTGTCATCGCTGTCACCGAGTTCGAACAGGGTGAACAGGTAGTCCTGTTCCTTGAGATCGTCACGGGCGCGGCGGTCTTCCGCGCGCAGGCCGACGCCGCAGATCGCCCAGTCCAGCGCTTCGCCGCTGTTCATCAGGGCATCGGTGTAATACGCCTGATGCGCACGGTGGAAGCCGCCGACGCCAATGTGCGCAATGCCCTGGCGGGTGTCGCTGAGGCGGTAGGCCGGCAGTTGCACTTGGGCGGCGAGACGGTTGAGGTTCTGTTGGTTGAGTTTCATCGGATAGTCTCGAAATCAGGCCGCGGCACGCAGCGGTCGGGTCAACGCCACACCTTCGGCATCGAATAGATGGCAGTGCGCGGCGTCCAGGTGCAGGTTCAGTTGTTCGCCATAACGGCTGGCGAGATCCCCGCGCACGCGCATGGTCAGGGCTTCGCCGGCGTTGGTGGTGACGTGGCAGAACGTATCGCTGCCCAGGCGTTCGCTGACGTCGGCAACCACCGCCAGGCTGCAATCGCCCGGTTGTGCCAGTTCCAGATGTTCCGGGCGAATGCCCAGCGTCACCGCACTGCCGACGCTGAGGCTGGCGGCGTTGAACGGCAGGTTGATGCGCGTGCCGGCATCCAGCGCCACTTCACAGCTCTGCGCATCGACGCGGGCAATCTTGCCCTTGAGAAAGCCCATCTTCGGCGTGCCGAGAAAACCGGCGACAAACAGGTTGGCCGGGTTGTGATACAGGTCGAGCGGAGAGCCGACCTGTTCGATGCGACCGCCATTGAGCACCACCACCTTGTCGGCCATGGTCATCGCTTCGACCTGATCGTGGGTCACGTAGATCATCGTCGCTTGCAGGTCTTTGTGCAGGCGCAGCAGTTCCAGGCGCATCTGCACGCGCAGCGCGGCGTCGAGATTGGACAGCGGTTCGTCGAAGAGGAAAATCTTCGGGTTGCGCACAATGGCGCGGCCGATCGCCACGCGCTGGCGCTGACCACCGGAGAGCTGTTTCGGCTTGCGCTCGAGCATCGGCCCGAGCTCAAGAATCCGCGCCGCTTCGCCGACTTTCTTCTCGACTTCGGCTTTCGGCACGCCGGCCAGATCGAGGGCGAATGACATGTTTTTCTTCACAGTCATGTGCGGGTACAGCGCGTAAGTCTGGAACACCATGGCCAGGTCACGCTTGGCCGGGCTGACTTCGGTGATGTCGCGGCCATCGAGTTCGATGGTGCCGTCGCTGACTTCCTCCAGACCTGCAATCAAACGCAGCAGGGTGGATTTGCCGCAGCCCGACGGACCGACGAAGACCACGAATTCCTTGTCGTTCACTTCAAGGTCGATGCCCTTGATGATGGAAAAACCTTCGAAGCCTTTTTGCAGATTCTTGATTTTCAGGTTGGCCATGAGATGGGCCTCCATGGATTTTATTCTGTTAAGCCGGACGCGCTTCTCTGTAGGAGTGAGCCTGCTCGCGATGAGGCAGTGTCAGTCGACATTAATGTTGAATGACATTCCCCTATCGCGAGCAGGCTCACTCCTACAGGGGGTTGTGGCGGGTTTGGGGGATTCATTTCACGGCACCGAACGAGAGGCCGCGCACCAGTTGTTTCTGGCTGATCCAGCCAAAGATCAGGATCGGCGCGCAGGCCAGCGTCGACACGGCCGACAACTTGGCCCAGAACAAACCTTCAGGGCTGGAATACGAGGCGATCAGTGCGGTCAGCGGTGCAGCTTTCGACGAAGTCAGGTTCAGCGACCAGAACGCCTCGTTCCAGCACAGGATCAGCGACAGCAACACGGTCGAGGCGAGGCCGCCCTTCGCGATCGGCAGCAGTACGCGAACCATCTCTTGCCACAGCGTGGCACCGTCGAGGCGGGCGGCTTCGAGGATGTCTTTGGGGATGTCCTTGAAGTAGGTGTAAACCATCCAGACCACGATCGGCAGGTTGATCAGCGTGTAGATCACGATCAGCGCAATGCGCGTGTCGAGCAGGCCGAAACTCTTCGCCAGCAGGTAGATCGGCATCAGCACGCCCACGGGCGGCAGCATCTTGGTCGAGAGCATCCACAGCAACGTGCCTTTGGTGCGCTGGGTTTCGTAGAACGCCATCGAGTACGCCGCCGGCACCGCGATCAGCAGGCACAGGGCCGTAGCGCTGAAGGAAATCACCACCGAGTTCCAGGCGAAGCTGAAGTAGTCGCTGCGCTCGTTGATGTGCAGGTAGTTCTCCAGCGTCGGCATGAAGATGAACTGCGGCGGTGTGGCGAACGCGTCGATTTCGGTCTTGAAGCTGGTCATCACCATCCACAGGATCGGAAAGAAAATCACGATCGCGATGGCCCAGGCCAAAGTGCCGAGCAACAGGCTTTGCAAGCGGCGGGATTGTTGGAGAGTCATGGCGGGCCTCAGGCTTTGTCAGTCAGGTTTTTGCCGATCATTCGCACCAGAATGATCGCCGCGATGTTGGCAATGACCACCGCAATCAAGCCGCCCGCCGAGGCCATGCCGACGTCGAACTGCACCAGCGCCTGGTTGTAGATCAGGTAGGCGAGGTTGGTCGAGGCGTAACCGGGGCCACCGTTGGTGGTGGTGAAAATCTCGGCGAACACCGACAGCAGGAAGATCGTTTCGATCATCACCACGACGGCAATCGGCCGCGCCAGATGCGGCAAGGTCAGATGCCAGAAAATCGCGATCGGGCCAGCGCCGTCCAGGCGAGCGGCTTCCTTTTGTTCCTGATCCAGCGACTGCATGGCCGTCATCAGAATCAGAATCGCGAAGGGCAGCCATTGCCACGACACAATGATGATGATCGACAGGAGCGGGTAGTGGGCGAGCCAGTCCACCGGTTGTGCGCCGAACAGCTTCCAGATGTAGGCGAGGATTCCCGACACCGGATGAAAAATCAGGTTCTTCCAGATCAGCGCGCCGACCGTGGGCATGATGAAGAACGGCGAGATCAGCATGACCCGCACCAGACCGCGGCCGAGAAACTCGCTTGCCTCCAGCAGCGCGCTGATCAGCACGCCGAACACCACACTGATCAGCAACACGCTGCCGACCAGCAACAACGTATTGGTGGCGCCGGGCATGAAGCCCGAGTCGGTCAGAAAGTACGTGAAGTTCTCCAGCCCGACGAATTCGTTTTCGCCGGGGTAGAGCAGGTTGTAACGGATCATCGAGAAGTACAGCGTCATGCCCAATGGCACGATCATCCACAGCAGCAACAGGGCCACCGATGGACTGACCAGAAACCAGCCAGGATTGCGCACGCGCAGTTTGCGCTGGGGTGGCGCCAGTTCGATGTGGGCTTTGGCAGTTGAAGTATTCATGGCAGTAACCGATTCGACAGGCGAATGAAGATCCCTGTAGGAGTGAGCCTGCTCGCGATAGCGGTTTTCCATCCAGCCAGGCGGTGACTGACACACCGCAATCGCGAGCAGGCTCACTCCTACAAAAGCAAGAGCGAACGATGCTGGTTACTTGGGATAACCGGCGCGCTTCATCTCGCGTTCGGTGGTCTGTTGAGCCGCAGTCAGGGCTTGATCCACCGTGGTCTGGCCGATCAGCGCCGCCGAGAACAACTTGCCGACCTGGGTGCCCACGGCCTGGAATTCAGGAATGGTCACCAACTGAATGCCGATATAAGGCACCGGTTTCAGTGTCGGTTTGCTCGGGTCCGCGGCCTTCAGTGATTCCAGCGTGACCTTGGCGAACGGCGCGGCGCTCATGTAAGCGTCGCTGTAGGTCGAGGCGCGGGTGCCTGGCGGTACGTTGGCGATGCCATCGGTTTTCGCCACCAGCTCGCCATACTCCTTGGATGTAGCCCAGGCGCTGAATTGCTTCGCGGCGTGCTTGGCTTTGGAGCTGGTTGGAATCGCCAGCGCCCAGGAATACAGCCAGGCCGAACCTTTATCGGTGGCCTGATGCGGCGCGAAGGTGAAACCGACGTGCTCGGCGACTTTGCTTTGGGTCTTGTCGGTAACGAAGGAGCCGGCAACGCTGGCGTCGACCCAGATTGCGCACTTGCCGCTGTTGAACAGCGCGAGGTTTTCGTTGAAACCGTTGCTGGACGCGCCCGGCGGGCCGGATTTTTTCATGGTGTTGACGTAGAAGTTCAGCGCGTTTTTCCATTCTGGACCGCTGAATTCCGGTTTCCACTGCTCATCGAACCAGCGCGCGCCATAGGCGTTGGCCACGGTGGTGATCAGCGCCATGTTCTCACCCCAGCCAGCCTTGCCGCGCAGGCAGATGCCGTACTGCTCTTTTTCCTTGTTGGTGAGTTTTTCAGCGAACCCGGCGATCTCTTCCCAGGTTGGTCGCTCGGGCATGGTCAGGCCAGCGTCCTTGAACAGGTCGGTGCGGTAATAGGTGATCGAGCTTTCGGCGTAGAACGGCAGGGCGTACAGCGAACCTTTCACTGACAAGCCTTCGCGGACCGAAGGAAAGACATCGTCAAGGGCATAACTGGCCGGCAGATCCTTCATCGGCTCCAGCCAACCCTTGGCGCCCCACAGTGCGGCTTCGTACATGCCGATGGTCAGCACATCGAACTGACCGCCCTGGGTGGCGATGTCGGTGGTCAGTCGCTGACGCAGGACGTTTTCTTCGAGCACGACCCAATTGAGCTTGATGTCCGGGTGCTCGCTCTCGAAAGTTTTCGAGAGTTTCTGCATGCGGATCATGTCGCTGTTGTTGACGGTGGCGATGGTCAGGGTCTGGGCGCCAAGGCTGACGCTGCTCAGGGTCATGCAGGTGAGGGCAAGCAGAGCTTTTGCAGTGGGTTGCATCGTGCACTCCTTTTCTGCACCCGGCGGGTGGCAGAAGGACGGTTATTGTTTTTGTGTCTTCCGACGACAGGAAGAATCTGCGCTGATTACAGCCTTCAATCGGCGCAGTGACAAATCATCCCTAGCACTTTTATCGATACTTTTTTGCACTGGGGTTTTCAGGCATTAACGCAGGGAAGGGGTTTGCAGCGGGGAAGGAGTATTGAATGTGTACAGGTTTTCGACCGCAACGATGTCCCCTGTGGGAGCGAGCCTGCTCGCGAAGACGGTGTGTCAGCTACAGATTTATTCACTGGCACACCGCTATCGCGAGCAGGCTCGCTCCCACAGGCAACTGCGGTGTTGTCAGAGGTGATTCTGCTCGGTCAGCCGCTGCACGGCGAGCCGTCGATAATGCGATGGCGTCATGCCCTTGAGCTGCTGAAAACGCCGATTGAAATTGGAAATATTGTTGAAGCCGGACTCGAAACATACCTCAGTCACCGGTTTGTCACCGTCGGCCAGCAATTCGCAGGACTTGCTGATGCGCAGGCGATTGACGAACTCGATGAAGTTGCGCCCGGTGGCCTGTTTGAACACGCGGCTGAAATACGTCGGGGTCATGCCCAGATGCTCGGCCACTTCCTCCAGCGAGATATCCCGCGCGTAGTGGCTGAAGATGTAATCGACCGCGCGGTTGGTGCGGTCGATGTTGTGCTCGTCGGCCAGTTGCGGCGTGGTTGCGCCCGACAACAACAGGAAGTCATCACTCGCCGCGAGCAGTTCCATCAGAATGAAAAAATGCCCGAGACGGGTAATGCCGGTGGAGTCGGCGATACGCTGCATCAGGGTCATGGCCTGGCGAATGGTGCGCTTGCAGCGAAACTCGATGCCGTATTGCGCGCGCTCGAGTAGCGGTGCCAAGGTTTTCAACTCGGCGAATACCTGATGGCCGCTTTCGAACAATTCATCGGTAAAGTTGACCAGCATGTCGCGCTTTTCCACCACTTCGTCTTCAGCGACCTGGCTGATCCAGTTGTGTGGCAGGTTGGGGCCGGTCAGGAATAGCGTTTCCGGATAGAAGTTGCCGATGTAGTCGCCAATGAACACCTTGCCGGAACTGGCGACGATCAAGTGCAGTTCGTATTCCTTGTGGAAGTGCCAACGCACCAGCGGGCAGGGGAAGCCGTGCTGGCGGTAGATGATGGACAAGCCGTTATGGTCGTCCATCAACTCGTAAGAGGGGTCGGTGACGCGAGCGGTTCGGGTCATGGCGCGCTTCTTGTTGTTGATCGCTTGCCGATGATGCCTCGTTTATCAAGCGTAGCGCCAGTTCCCGTTGGCCATGTGGTCCCGGTGTTTATGCGGACTTCTCACTGGCTTTCTGCAGATTGGCCGTCAGGCAAAAGCGCACCAGATTCGAATTCTTTATGAAGTCGAAATTGATGATGTGGCATTTCTTCGCCCAGTCCGATTGGCTCGGATCGAACCAGTTGTCGAGCGCATCCAGAATCCGCTGCGGACCACCCACGGTGTAACTGGTCGCCGATAAGGACCATGGGCGCAGCGTGCTGATCGGGGTGCTTAACACGCTGGCGATATAACTTTGCAAATCGCTTGTGCTGACGGTTTTCTGGTTGATCCATTTGTGATCGATCGTGCGCTGGAAACGATGGTCGTCGGTTGCCCAGGTCATTGGAGCGGCCACCATGATGCGTTGCAGCGGACTGATTGCCTTAAGTTCTCCCAAGGTCAGATAAAGATTCTGCGCGGGGATCATCCGGTCACCGAGATGCTCCAGCATTAATGCCTTGAACTGCGCATGATCGAATTCCTTTTTGCCATTGGCGAGTTCATGAAAGTCCAGAATGATGAATTCATCTCGACTTCTTTCATAAAAAGCTTTTATGTCACGCACCAGATTTTCAAGTGTGCGAGAGGAACGGTAGCCATTATGCTGAAAACGGAATTGCGCCAGGCCTTGGGCTTCAGGGATAAATTCAAGTCGAAGATCAAGTGCGCGGGCGCCGCGACTCAATTGTGAATAGAACGAGACGTCCTGACAGGCCAGCCAGTTTTTTCCGGGTATCAGTGCATAAGCTGCATCCCAGTCACAACCGGCGTTATGCGCGCCCGGCAGCGTCAGTTCAAAAAGCGAAAGATTGTCAATCTGCGGCGCGTCGGCCATCCATTGATAAGATTGAAAGTTCTCGATACTGTCCATGTAATACATCCTGCGTGGATTGTTTAGTTGATAGAAAAGCGCGCGCAGGATGTTTTATAACGGCTCAATGTTGTTTGGCCAACATGGCTTTTAATGCAAGTCGTGTAGATATTCCCGCTTACATGTCAGTTGTTTCTTGAGGGAGACGGTTTTTAGCTTCAATCCACTGCGCCATGTACTGAGTGCTTTTATGCGAGTGATGTCGCAACATGCTGCCGGTGAAGTTTGTAACTCTTAGTTGTTCGAGGTTTGCCTGGCAATAACGGAGTTTTTCGATCAGCGCCGGACCGTGCACTGACTGTGAATAGCGCTCGGTCAACAGGGCGTAACCTGCCGAGCGGGCCTGCTGCCACTGCGTCTCATCGTTGTAAAGCGCGACAGCGCGATTAGCGAAATCGACTGCGCTCTGGGTGACTGCACCTGGCCACGCATGCTCGCCATGCATGCCTTCGGCGCCCACCGGCGTGGTGACGCTGGGCGTGCCGCAAAGCATGGCGTCGACCAGTTTGCCCTTGATGCCGGCGCCAAAACGCAACGGCGCCAGGCAAATCCGCGCGGCAGACATCACCTGCAACGCATCTTCAGCCCAGTTCATGATGTGAAAGCCTTCTTTGGCGTTGTGCAGCGCCGTGGCTTTCGGCGGCGTATAAGCGCCATAAATATGCAGTTGGGCCTGCGGCAATTGCTGGCGAATCAGCGGCCAGATCGTGGTTTTCAGCCACAGCACCGCATCCCAGTTGGGCGCGTGGCGAAAGTTGCCGATGCTGAGAAAGTTCGCCCGCTCGGCGATCGCGACTGGCTCAGCTACTGGCGGATCGATCATCAACGGACACCAGTGCAGCAATTGCGCGGGCACGCCGAACTGCTCGGTCAGTAACTTGATTTCCACTTCGGAAATCATCAGGTTCAGATCGCAACGGTACAACGCAGCAATTTCGCGCTTGGCCAGATCGCTCTGCGCCATCAGTGCGAACTCATCCCCCAAGGCCGGCGCAAACACGTCGCTGAAATCATTCTGTTCAGGTTCGAGCTTGAGGCGATCCTTGAGCTGTTGATGGCGCGCATGCCGCAGGCTTTGCAGGTCCGAAGTTTCCAGCACGCGCAGCGCTTGCGGGCAGTGCTTTTCCACGCGCCAGCCAAACTGCTCCTCCATCATGAACTGGTCGAACAGGACAATATCCGGCGCCAGTTCGCTGATGAACGTATCGAAGCTGCTGTTGTTGAGTTCGATCGGCACTTCACGAATGCCGAGCGCAGCCAGATCAGCCTTGTGCTCGCCAGGGCCGGCCGGACTGCTGAAAGTGATATCCCAGCCTTGCTGCAGGAGGGTTTCGAGGATCTGCATGACATGCCCGCTGGCCGCCGAAGAGCGTGGTTCGGGCCAGACGTAGCCGATGACAAGGACTTTGGTGGTGGAAGGCAGGTTCATGAGGGCAGTCCTGAGCATCAGCCGGGCCGGCAAAAAAAGGGCGCAATTAAACCACAGTGATGGTTGTTTGCGCCCCTCTTCTCAGCAGTGCACCTGTGTTCGCGTTTTAAAAGGCCGGTTTGGCCAGGTTAAGCAGAAGCGGGCCCGGAAGGAACTCTCCGGGAGCGGTGTTATTGATCGTATTGGTGATAACCGAACGGTTGAACTGAAAAGTACTGGGGCTGGTTCGGTATTGATCGATCAAAGACACTGCCAATGCATAGGATTCGGCATTCAGCAGTGCCGGGTGCTCTTTGATGATTGCTGGCCAGGTTGTAATAGACTCGAATTCCTGAAAGTCCTCCACTTTTGCATAGCGGAAATGAGGGTTGGCCGTATTTTTGGGATGCGCCTTGCGCGGGTTTCTGGCGAACTCTAACAAACCGACGGCGTCGTACTCCGCCGGGCTTGCACCTTTAACCGCATCTCCGTAATAGAAGTCAAGCGTGCCTGGGGCACCATGAGACATTTCATGCACCAGAACGTCGCCGATCCTGGCGTCATCAAATTTCGCCACTTCATACATTTCATCCAGGTTGTCAGCGTAAATGGACAAGAACGTCCTTGTGTTGACGTCCAGTTTGGTATTTGAGTACACAGCGGCTTGCCAGCGCTTATAGGCCTGAGGCTGTAACGCAGCATAGGCATCGCTGCCCGGTGGTCGAAAGATCATGTTCTCAAGACTGACAAAGTCGAGATCTCTGCGCATGTTCCGCAGATCGTTTGTTATGTGCTCGACTGCCGCATTCGAGTCAGTACCAAAGACATGCAGAAGGACGGTTCTGACGTCCTCGTTTCGGGCATCGGAGATCAACGCAATCGTGTTGTCGATTTTACTTTTAGCGTGAGGAATCGCTTTTTTAAGATAACCGCGGGTGTAGCTGAAAGGTTTTACTCGCTTGAATGGGTTGCGAAAGATATTGACAACTTTCAGCTCTCTCAATTGAGGTCCCCACGGTTCGCCCAGACGGTTTACGGCGTACCATTCATCCGTGTGGCGTATGCCCCACACCTGGAAAAGGTCGGTGGAGCTCTGCGCATAGTGTCGTGTGCCCAGACGGAGAGTGTCGGTATCGAGCGCTGTGGAAAGTGTGTGGTAGGCCGGTTTTGCAGTCCATTTCCGCGCATCGTATATAGCGCCTTCAAGTGCGGCCAAACCGCTGTGCCAGCCTTTACGTAAGAGCTTCGCTCCCTTGATCAGTACATCGGTGGCCCCGTCCAGTGGGTTGATCAGGCTGTTTACCAGTCCAAGGCCTGTCGAAGCGATTTTGCCGGCCTTTGTGGCAACACTCACGCCTGTGGCGACTACGGTGGCAATCTTCGCGATGGCAGCGACGACTAACAGAACGGTCATTGCAGCTTCCAGAGCGCAAGCTCCGGCGCCTTGAACCTGTCGTTCTATATCGTCGGAATTCAAATCTTCGATACAGGACTTGAACGGAACGATCACATTGAGGAACGTATCCAGATCCTTGTCCCGCTTGATCCGCAACGCCTCGAGCCGGGTCTGTCCCCAACATTCTTTGACCAGTTCATCATAAGTCGCTATCGGCCGGTGCTTGAGCACGAAGTTCACCAGGCGATCGAACTCCCTGGAGTAGAAACTTTGATAGTAACCGTTGATCTGCGACGGTGGCTCAGCGGGCAACTCGTCGACTTTGTCGATGATGCCCGAACTGAACGCGACGAGACCGGGTGTCACCCCGTGGGTATAACATTCGATATCCGTGGGTAATCGATGCACTGTAGCAGGCGCAGAGTATTTCCTCCCTGCGGGGGAAACCTTTGGATTCAGCAGATTCTCCTGCTGAATCAGCGCTGCCATTTGAGTGTTTTCACGGCAGACGCCGTGCAATGTGAGTAGCTCGTAACATGAACCCTGACCCTCGTACTCGCAATAAATCACCACGCCGTAGCGGCCTTTGGCTTCGTCTATTTCTTTATGGCTTTCAGAGGGCTTACGCTGAGTCGTCTTCACGATCGTGTCAATCACCGACGCTAATGGATTGACGGGCAAAGTGGTTATGTCCTGAAGTTTCGCGACCGAGGGTCTCACTGTGAACATCGTCACCTTGCCCTTGAGCAAACGAGTCCGTTCAGACAGCGGCAGGAACGAGAAGGCCTGTTTCAGATGCGTATGCATGGCTTGTGTATGCGTGACATAGGCCCGATTGAACTGGCGGTGGAATTCACCGTCGGGCGAAACCAGATTGCGCAGCAGGTCAGGAAACGCTTTATAGATACTTTCGCCTTTTTTCAGATCCCAGTCGCCGGCCGCAAGGTCGTTGGACATATGCAGTTCAACCGGAGAAAGGCGCAGCGAGTTATAGGCGTCTTCCAACGGTACATTGCGTACCTGCTGAAGCACGTCACTTTCAAGGTAAGTACAACCCTTGGCGACGTGCTTGAGAATGTCCAAGGCGACACTTTTGCGTGTTGGCAGAGGGCGCTTCAATGTTTCGGCATTTGCGGCAAGGGTTCTGGCATGCCGCACATACGCATCCGTGGCGACTTTAAGGGCCTCGGGGACGGAGTTTTCGACCTCTTCAGGCGAGACGATTTTATTGAGCAATGCCCAATCGATGACAGGGTCTATCGCTGCCAGGGCATCGAGTTTCTTGCGCGATTCGGTCGCCGGTTCCAGTGTCGAGAGCTGTTGCAGCTTTGCGTAAGACATCGAGCGGGTCGAGCCCGGCGCTATGATTTCATGCACCGCTACGATTCGGCAGTATTCGACGCATTGTGGTGTACCCAGTAATAGCGTGGCAGGCAGTTGGGGGACCAAAAACTCCGGTGCGGGCTCGGCCAGTAATAAGTGCGCGGCGAGTGCGACGTTACGTTGGCTCACTCGATGATGTGCGATCAGGTGATTTTCGAATCGGGTCTGAATGTCTGCGAAAGACTGTTCCAGATGTTCGGCAGCATACAGATCGAAGCCGGCCACATGATTGCGCGGCTCTTGCTCACCCACTTGCGGATGGAGATCAAGCAATAGGGAGGTCAGGATGATTTGTTTGCGCGATGCTGCCGACTGTGGCTGATTCGGCTGCGCGCCATACCAGCCCAGATCGCGCACGTAAGCGTCCGCCCAGTGAGCGGCGATCGGGTTGGAGACCAGTTGCTCAATGATGTTTTCGGCTTCGGAGCGTTTGAACGGCGCTGACCGGCCACCCAGAATACGGTCTGACAGATGCTCCAGTAATGACTCGCCTTTTGTATAACTGACAATGAGTTTACGAAACTCGCCGCGTTGCGCCGCCGACAGCGTGGCCGTGTTGCCTTCGCTGGCCTTGATCATGTCCCGATAGTTACCAAACACTGGACCTGGCTTGGGCGCGGCAGTCATGAATGCGACCAGGCGGGAAACTTCGAGAGCGTTGCGCGGAATCAGAAAACCATGAAATGCCAGCCATTGTGTTAAATCAATCTGCTCGGCGTTGGAAATCCTGCCACCGGTAAACGCTGCCATTTCAACCAGGGTTTGCAGGTCTTCTTTCAAATCCGGGGCGAGTATGAAAGCGTTTTCCAGGCCTGTGGTGTTGTTCTGGCTGACTGCATTCATCTTGCCTTCAGCCGTTACCTCAAAAATGAAGCGATCGGAAAGTTGTAATGTGGCCAAGAGTTTTTTGAAGGAGGCTTGTTCGGACAATGTTCGCAACAGCTGCCGACCTGCCAGCAGCGCATCTTCCAGGGATGACCCCGGTTCCAGAGAAATTGTTGCACCGGCCAAAGTAACAGTTCGCGAAGGGTCGAGATCCGACACGCGTTGTTTGAGTTTATAAATGACTTCTTCCCGCTCACGATTATCACTCGGAGAGTGATCGCGCCGGGAGTCTATGGCATGCGTAGGTCGAGATAAATGACGTGGATTGGAAAATACCGCATGTTTAATATTCATAAGTCTGCTTGTTGTTGGTTTGTAAGTTCGACGTATCCTCTTTTTTAAGTGGGTGGTTATCAACAAGGTTTGTGTGAGGTAGTTTTGCAGGTCTCGAAGGTTATTGTTGTTGTGTCGAGTCCACGAGGCGATATCGCTAAGTTTAAGTTGATTGCGGATTGGCAAAAATTATCTGTCTTACTTTGTCACGCAACTGGTCGATGGAAAACGGCTTGCCGATCATATGCATGCCTTGCGGAACATCAACCGTCTCGGCGTAACCGCTTGCGAACAACACCGGAAGTGTCGGGCGCAACGCACGCGCTTGCAGGGCTAGCTCTTTGCCGTCGATATCGGGGAGGCCGACATCGGTCATCATCAAATCAATTGACTGGCCGCCGTCTCTGAGCTTTTCCAGTGCCTGCTCGCCACCATCGGCTTCAACGACCTGGTACTCCAGCTCCTCCAGCACATCCACAATAAGCATGCGTACGATGTTGTCGTCTTCTACGACAAGGATGGTGGGGGCGTTGGTGGACATGGCAGGGCTCTCAAAAAAAACGCGGGGACACCGGTCGATCGGAATCGCCGGACTCTTGCATGAGTAAGTGGCGCATAGCCACAAGTTCCCGGCCTGATACAAAAAAAGCGCAGGGCAGCGGGGTGGCGACAGGATAGCGGTTGGCGCCGCCCGGGTGCAGGGGGATGTAGGAAAACGCCATCAAAAACGTGAGAAAAATGGATCCAGACCGGGGTTTTCGGGCAAACTCCACGTTTTTCAACAGTTCGACAAGGCTGCCTCATGTCCTCTCCGTCTTCGGTTGATGAACAACGGTTTCGCAAACTCCTGATTCGCAACATCAGCCTGCCCCTGGGCGTTGGCGCCCTGAGCGCCGTGTTCTTCGTGGCGCTGATCACCTATCTGTTGTCGGTCATCCAGTGGGTGGAGCACACCGACCGGGTGATCAATAACGCCAACGAAGCGGTGAAACTCACCGTTGACCTGGAAACCGGCATGCGTGGCTACCTGCTCAGCGGTGACGAGCATTTCCTCGACCCGTACGAGACCGCCAAGCCGCGCATCGCCGTGGCGCTCAATACCCTGCTTGAGCTGACCGCCGACAACCCGGTGCAGACGGATCGTTTGCGCCGCCTGCAGGCGTTACAGGTGGAGTGGGCCAATTACGCGCAATCGATGATCGATCTGCAGCGCAGCAGCGGCGATTATCGCGGCGCGGTCAAGGCCGGGCGCGGCAAGCGCCTGACCGACGAAATCCGCAAGCAGTTCGAAGACGTCATCGAGACCGAGCAGGTATTGCGCGCCACGCGTAATGAAGAAGTGCGACGTACCACGATCTGGAGTATCAGCCTTTACCTGCTGTTCATCGGCGTGATCAGCGGTTTGCTGGCGTATGTCGGTCGTCGTGATCTGGTCAATCTTTCGCAAAGCTATAGCGCGACCCTGGCGGCGCAAGAGGCCAGTGCCGAGCGCCTGGAAAAACAAGCATGGTTGCGCAATGGCCAGACGCAACTGGCCGAGCAAGTGTTGGGGCAACTGACGCTGAATCTGTTGGGGCGCAATATTCTGCAGTTCTGCGCGCAGTACCTGGGCACTGCCGTGGCCGCATTGTATGTGCGCGAAGAGCACGGCGGACTGAAACGCGTGGCCACTTACGGGTTCTCCCGCGAACAGGAAGAACAGGAACAAGCGATCTTCAGTGGCGAAGGCATCGTTGGCCAGGTGGCGCAACAGGCGCGGCTGATTCGTCTGGATTCGGTGCCGAGCGACTATTTCAAAGTCAGCTCAGGCCTCGGTGAAGGCTTGCCGCACAGCGTGCTGGTGGTGCCGACCAGCGACGACGAGCGCGTCAATGGCGTGATCGAACTGGGCTTCCTGCGCCCGCTGAACCAGCGCGACATCGACTTGCTGGAACTGATTGCCGGCAACATCGGTACGTCCATCGAAGCGGCGCGTTACCGTCAGCGCCTGCAGGAAGTGCTGGCCGAAACCCAGCAGCTCAACGAAGAGTTGCAGGTGCAGCAGGAAGAACTGAAAACTGCCAACGAAGAGCTGGAAGAACAGTCGCGGATCCTCAAGGAATCCCAGGCGCACCTGGAAACCCAGCAGGTCGAACTGGAGCAGACCAACGAGCAGCTTGCCGAACAGGCGCAAACCCTGGCCGAGCAGCGCGATGCCATGGACCAGAAGAACACCGAGCTCAATCAGGCCCAGGTGCAACTGGAAGAACGCGCCGAAGAGTTGCAGCGTTCAAGCAAATACAAGTCCGAATTCCTCGCCAACATGTCCCACGAACTGCGCACGCCGTTGAACAGCTCGCTGATTCTGGCGAAGTTGCTCGCGGAGAATCCGCAGGAAAACCTCAGCGCCGAACAGGTCAAGTTCGCCGAGTCGATCTATTCCGCCGGCAACGACTTGCTCAACCTGATCAACGATATTCTCGACATCTCCAAAGTCGAGGCAGGCAAGCTCGAAGTGCTGCCCGAGAACACCAGCGTCGCGCGTCTGGCCGAAGGCCTGCGCAACATGTTCGAGCCACTGGCGACGGACAAGCAGCTGGCCTTCACTGTCGACCTGCAACCGGGCGCGCCGACCATGCTGTACACCGACCGCCAGCGCCTGGAGCAGGTGATCAAGAACCTGCTGTCGAACGCGTTGAAGTTCACCGAGAAGGGTTCGGTGAGCCTGACCATCGCCGGCCAGCCCGACGACCGTATTGCTTTCATCGTTCGCGACTCTGGCATCGGTATTGCGCCCGACCAGCAGGAAAGCATTTTCGAAGCGTTCCGCCAGGCCGAT
Source organism: Pseudomonas sp. R1-1 (assembly GCF_051132135.1). Classification (NCBI taxonomy): domain Bacteria; kingdom Pseudomonadati; phylum Pseudomonadota; class Gammaproteobacteria; order Pseudomonadales; family Pseudomonadaceae; genus Pseudomonas; species Pseudomonas sp. R1-1. The sequence continues at coordinate 3,222,175 of NZ_CP071663.1, read as the reverse complement.
GGCACCACCAACCGCAAATACGGCGGCACCGGTCTGGGCTTGTCGATTTCTCGTGATCTGGCGACCTTGCTCGGCGGCTCGATCAGCGTCAGCAGCACGCCGGGGCAGGGCAGTGTGTTCACGCTGCTGCTGCCAACTCAATACAGCGAGTCCGCTGAAGTGGCCTCGGCGCCTTTGACCTTCACACCGCCTGCGCCAGTTGCGCCTGCAGCGCCGTCGCTGAATGTGTCACCGCTGGCGCCGGTACACATTCCGCGTTTCGCCGACGATCGTGACAAAGCTCCGTTCGATACCCGCTGCATTCTGGTGGTGGAAGACGAACCGAACTTCGCCCACATTCTTTACGACCTCGCGCACGAACTGGGCTATCAGTGCCTGGTCGCCCACGGTGCCGACGAAGGCTACGACCTGGCCAAAGAGTTCGTCCCGGATGCGATCCTGCTCGACATGCGCCTGCCAGATCACTCCGGCCTGACCGTGCTGCAGCGTCTCAAGGAACATGCCGGCACCCGGCACATCCCGGTGCACGTGATTTCCGTCGAAGACCGTGTCGAAGCAGCGATGCACATGGGCGCCATCGGCTATGCGGTCAAACCTACCACCCGTGAAGAGCTGAAAGACGTATTCGCCCGTCTCGAAGCCAAGCTGACGCAGAAGGTCAAACGCGTGCTGCTGGTCGAGGATGACGATCTGCAACGCGAAAGCATCGCGCGGCTGATCGGCGACGAAGACATCGAGATCACCGCGGTGGGCCTGGCCCAGGACGCGCTGGAGCTGCTGCGCACGACGATCTACGACTGCATGGTCATCGATCTGAAGTTGCCGGACATGCTCGGCAATGACCTGCTCAAGCGCATGTCCACCGAGGACATCTGCTCGTTCCCGCCGGTGATTGTCTACACCGGGCGCAACCTGACCCGCGACGAAGAATCCGAGCTGCGCAAATATTCGCGCTCGATCATCATCAAGGGCGCACGCTCGCCGGAGCGCTTGCTCGATGAGGTCACACTCTTTCTGCACAAAGTCGAATCGCAGTTGTCCCATGAACGGCAGAAGATGCTCAAGACCGCACGCAGCCGCGACAAAGTCTTCGAGGGCCGCAAGGTGCTGTTGGTGGACGATGATGTGCGCAACATTTTCGCCCTGACCAGCGCCCTGGAGACCAAAGGCGCAGTTGTGGTGATCGGCCGTAACGGTCGTGAAGCGATTGAGAAACTCAACGAAGTCGAGGACATCGATCTGGTGTTGATGGACGTGATGATGCCGGAAATGGACGGTTTCGAAGCCACCATTGAAATCCGCAAGGATCCGCGTTGGCGCAAGCTGCCGATCATTGCGGTCACGGCCAAGGCGATGAAGGACGATCAGGAGCGCTGCCTGCAAGCGGGCGCCAATGATTACCTGGCCAAACCCATCGACCTGGATCGTCTGTTCTCGCTGATTCGAGTGTGGTTACCGAAGATGGAACGCATTTAGTGGAACGCAGTACACCCGCCGAACGAAACAGCGAAATTGAGCTGCGCCTGTTGATCGAGGCGATTTATCTCAAGTACAGCTACGATTTTCGCGATTACTCCGGCGCTTCGATCAAGCGCCGGGTGCACCACGCGTTGAGCCAGTTCGAGTGCGCGACGATTTCAGCGTTGCAGGAAAAGGTTCTGCACGACCCGACGGCGTTCATGCAGCTTTTGCAGCTGCTGACGATTCCGGTCAGCGAGATGTTTCGCGACCCGTCGCACTTTCTCGCCATCCGCAACGAAGTGGTGCCGCTGTTGCGCACCTATCCGTCGTTGAAAATCTGGATCGCCGGGTGCAGCACGGGCGAGGAAGTCTACTCGATGGCGATTCTGCTGCGCGAAGAAGGCTTGCTCGATCGCACTATCATCTACGCTACGGACATCAATCCGCGCTCGCTGGACAAGGCCAAGCAGGGGATTTTCTCGATGGAGAACGTCCGCGCCTATACGGCCAATTACCAACAGGCCGGTGGTCAGCGTTCGTTCGCCGACTACTACACGGCGGCCTATGGCTACGCGATTTTTGACAAGACCCTGTGCGAAAACGTGACGTTTGCCGATCACAGCCTGGCCACCGACAGCGTGTTCTCCGAAACCCACTTGATTTCCTGCCGCAACGTGCTGATCTATTTCAACAAGAAGCTCCAGGATCGGGCCTTCGGCTTGTTTCATGAATCGCTGTGTCACCGCGGCTTTCTGGTGCTGGGCAGCAAAGAGACGCTGGACTTTTCCAACTATGCCAACCGGTTCGAAGGGCTGGTGAAGCAAGAACGGATTTACCGCAAAACATGAACGAAGCGGCGGTTTTGCCTCGCGTCGAGGCCGTTGTAGTCGGAGCGTCCGCCGGTGGCGTCGAGGCGCTGCTGAGCCTGCTCGGGCCGCTGCGCCGAGGCTTCAGATTGCCAATCATTGTGGTGTTGCACCTACCCGAAGAGCGCCGCAGCCAATTGGCCGAAGTCTTCGCCCGGCGCCTGCAAATGCCGGTGGTCGAGGCTGCCGACAAGCAGGATATCAAAGCCGGGACGGTATATTTCGCCACGCCCGGTTATCACCTGTCGATTGAAATGGACCGCAGCTTTTCCTTGAGTCAGGAAGACCGTTTGCACCATTCGCGGCCCTCGATCGATTTCCTCTTCGAGTCCGCCGCCGACGTTTACGGGCCAACGCTGGCTGCGGTTTTACTGACTGGCGCCAATCACGATGGCGCGCGCGGGCTGGCGCAAATCAAGCGCTGCGGCGGTTTGACCATTGTCCAGGACCCCAACGAAGCGCAGGTCGCCACCATGCCTCAGGCTGCAATGAACATTCGGCAGCCGGATCATGTCCTACCCATTCACGACATCAGCGGTCTGCTTGTCGAGCTGGAACGAATCGCATGCTAAGTAACATCCAAGCCAAACTGCTGATCGTCGACGATCTGCCGGAGAATCTGCTGGCACTCGAAGCGCTGATCAAGCGCGAAGACCGCACGGTCTACAAAGCCCTGTCAGCGGACGAGGCGTTGTCGTTGCTGCTGCAGCACGAGTTCGCCATGGCCATTCTCGATGTGCAGATGCCAGGCATGAACGGCTTCGAACTCGCCGAATTGATGCGCGGCACCGAGAAAACCAAGAACATCCCGATCATTTTCGTCAGCGCAGCGGGCCGTGAACTGAACTACGCGTTCAAAGGCTACGAGAGCGGGGCGGTGGACTTTCTGCATAAACCGCTGGATATCCATGCGGTGAAGAGCAAGGTCAACGTGTTCGTCGATCTGTATCGCCAAAGCAAAGCATTGAAGCAACAGCTCGAAGCGCTGGAACAGGCGCGTCGCGAACAGGAAGCGTTGCTGCAACAATTGCAAAGCACCCAGGCGGACCTCGAGCAGGCCGTGCGCATGCGCGATGACTTCATGTCGATCGTCGCCCACGAAGTGCGCACGCCGCTCAACGGCCTGATTCTCGAAACCCAGCTGCGCAAGATGCACCTGGCCCGCGACAACGCGTCGGCGTTCACCCTCGACAAGATGCACGCGATGGTCGATCGCGATGAGCGGCAGATCAAAAGCCTGATTCGCCTGATTGAAGACATGCTCGACGTGTCGCGCATTCGTACCGGTAAATTGTCGATCCGCCCGAGCCGTTTCGATCTGGTGCAATTGGTGAGCAATCTGTTACAGAACTTCGCACAGCAGATCGAGGCCGCAGAGACCGAAGTGTCGTTGACCGTATTCGGGCCCGTGGAAGGTCATTGGGACGAGTTCCGCATCGAGCAAGTGGTGTCGAACCTGCTGACCAACGCCCTGCGTTATGGCGGCCGCAGCCCGATCCAGGTGCGCGTCTATCGTGAGGGCGATGAAGCGCGGATCGAAGTCCAGGACCACGGCATCGGCATTAGCAAAGAAAACCAGAAGCGTATTTTCCAACAGTTCGAACGGGTTTCCGCCAAGACGGTAGTGGCCGGGCTCGGGCTGGGTCTGTTCATTTCCGAGCAGATCGTCGCCGCCCATGGCGGCTCCATCGTCGTCGAAAGTGAAATCAACGAAGGCGCCCTGTTTCGCGTTTGTCTGCCAATCCAGGAAAACGGCATATCCGACGCAACCTCTGATTGACCGTACGGTCGTATCAGCAGCTATTGACCGAACAAAGGCTTCCCATGAGCGTAGATGCACAAGATGTAGTACTCGTCGTCGAAGACGAACCGGTTATCTTGATGGTCCTGACGGATTACTTGTCAGGGCAGGGCTATCGCGTGTTGCAGGCTGAAAACGGAGAGCAGGCGTTCGAGATTCTGGCGAGCAAGCCGCACCTGGACATGCTGATCACCGACTTTCGCTTGCCGGGCGGGATTTCCGGCGTGCAGATCGCCGAACCGGCGGTGAAATTGCGCCCGGATCTGAAAGTAATCTTCATCAGTGGTTATCCGCAGGAAATCCGCGAGACCGGTAGCCCGATCACCAGCAAGGCACCGATTCTGGAAAAGCCTTTCGACCTTGATGTATTGCAGGAAAAGATTCAGGAGTTGCTGGCCTGATCCCCCGGCCTGCTCACGCGGGCCGTGGATTGCCAGTCAGTTCTTGATCATTTCGCGCACCTTGGCGGTGAGCAGATCGAAGGTGAACGGCTTGGTGATCATCTGCATGCCGGAATCGAGGAACCCGCCGCGCACGGCGGCATGCTCGGCGTAACCGGTGATGAACAGCACCTTCAGGCCGGGCCGATATTGGCGACCGACCTCCGCCAGTTGCCGGCCGTTCATGCCCGGCAATCCGACGTCGCTGACCAGCAAGTCGATGCGCTGCGTCGAATTGAGAATCGGCAATGCGGTATCGGCGTCGCCAGCCTCTACGTAGGCATAACCCAACTCACTGAGCACCGCACAGACCAGTACGCGCACCGCTGGATCATCCTCGACGATCAGCACGGTTTCGCCGTCCAGCGCATCCGGAGAATGCTCAACGTTGGGGTCGTCAACGACCAGTTCTTCACCGCGAAAACGCGGCAGGTAAAGTTTGACCGTGGTGCCCTGATCGATTTCGCTGTCGATCGAAACATGGCCGCGCGACTGTTTACTGAACCCGTAAATCATCGACAGGCCCAGACCTGTGCCCTGGCCGATCGGTTTGGTGGTGAAGAAAGGATCGAATGCGCGGCTCATGACACTTTGCGGCATGCCGCAGCCGTTATCGGTAACGCTGAGCATCACGTAGTCACCGGGCTCGAGATTGCTGTAGGCCTCGGTGAAATCGCGATGCAGCACCTGATTGCTGGTCTCGACCACCAGCTTGCCGCCGTCGGGCATGGCGTCACGGGCGTTGATCACCAGGTTGAGCAGGGCGCTTTCCAGTTGATTGGGGTCGGCTTCGGCGACCCAGAGGTTTTCATCCAGGCGCATCTCCAGCTGAATGCTTTCATTGAGGCTGCGCTGCAACAGCTCACCCATCGACAGCACCAGGGTGTTCATCTGTACGGCTTTGGAGTCCAGCGACTGGCGACGTGAAAACGCCAGCAGACGATGGGTCAGGCCGGCGGCGCGGTTGGCTGAGGTCACGCCCAGATCGATCAGGCTGTCGAGGTCTTCAGTGCGCCCACGGGCCAGGCGCCGACGGATCAATTCGAGGCTGCCGATGATCCCGGTGAGCATGTTATTGAAGTCGTGCGCGATGCCGCCGGTGAGCTGGCCGACCGCCTCCATTTTCTGCGACTGGCGCAACGCTTCTTCGTTGTGACGAAGCTGCGCGGTGCGCTCTTCGACCTGCTGCTCAAGGGTTTCGAGGGTCGATTGCAGGCGCCGTTCGCTTTCGCTCAGGTCGATCAGGCGATCACGCGCTTCATATTGTCGTCGCCGCCCGCGCAGTGCGGCCGAAACCATACTGACCAGGGTGACAGGATGAAAAGGGCGCTCGAGAAAAGTGACATTACCGAGCAGATCGCTCAGGCGCGACGAGGGCCCCTGTTCCTGACCGCCGTGGTGGGTCAGCAGAATGATCGGCAGATCCGACCACGCCGGTTGCTGCTCCAGCCAGGCGAACAGCGTTTCCATTTCAGGCCCGCGCAAGGCTTCGGCGGCGACCAGTAACAAGCCTGCGCCCAGTTCGAGCTGCGTACACAACTCACCGAGGGCAGGGGTCACGACGCCACCGTAACCGGCCTCATTGAGAATCTTCAGCGCAATCTGACTGTCGCGACCCAGGGGCGCCAGAATCAGCGCCCGTTCGGCCAGTGGCACCTCGAGATTCACAAGCTGTCTTCCTGAAGCAGCGGATTGTTCGCGCCGAGGTAAGTGGGGACGCCACGCAGCACGCCCTGAAACGCTTCCAGCGGTTCACCGATGGTCATGCCGCCCTTCGAAATGCGGAATTCACGAATGGTCGATTCGTGGCTGCCCGTGCGTTTCTTGATGATGGAGATCGCGCGGCGGACTTTGCCCAGCGCTTCGAAATACCGCAGCAGCACCACGGTGTCAGCCAGATAGGTGATGTCGACCGGCGCTTGCATGTCACCGACCAGGCCATGCTGGGCGACCGTCATGAACGTCGCCGCGCCTTTACGATTGAGGTACAGCAACAATTCGTGCATGTGCAGGACCAGCGCGTTCTCTTCCGGCATCGCGGCCTGGTAACCGTTGATGCTGTCGATCACCACGGTCTTGATTTCGCCTTCATCGACGCAACGGCGCACGCGATGGGAAAACTCGCCCGGCGACAGTTCGGCGGCGTCGACTTGCTCGATCAGCAGATTGCCGGTGGCCTGCAGCTCCTTGAGGTTGATACCGATGTTCTTCATGCGCTCGAATAGCAGGCCCAGCTCTTCGTCGAAGATGAACAGCGCAGCTTTTTCGCCGCGACGCACAGCCGCCGCGGCGAAGATCATCGAGATCAGCGACTTGCCGGTACCGGCAGGACCGAGGATCAGCGTGCTGGAACCGGTCTCGATGCCACCGCCAAGCAGTGCATCCATTTGCTCGATGCCGCTGGACAGTTGCAACCGCGCATACTCGCCGCGATGCTCCGCCGCCACTAGCCGCGGGAACACATGCACGCCATCACCCATAATGGTGAAGTCGTGAAAACCGCCGCGATACTTCTGCCCGCGATACTTGACCACGCGCACGCGGCGACGCTCGGCACCGTAGGCGGGCGTCAGTTCCTCGAGGCGGATCACCCCGTGCGCAACGCTGTGCACGGTTTTATCAAGGGATTCGGTGGTGAGATCGTCCAGCAGCACCACCGTCGCGTTATAGCGGACGAAGTAATGTTTGATCGCCAGAATCTGCCGGCGATAGCGCAGAGAGCTTTGCGCCAGCAAGCGGATCTCGGACAGGCTGTCGAGCACTACGCGGGTCGGTTTGAAACGCTCGACCGCTTCGAAAATCTGCTTGGTGGCTTCGCCCAGCTCCAGATCGGAGGAATACAGCAGGCTTTGCTGGTGTTCAGCATTAAGCAGGCTTTCCGGCGGCGTCAGCTCGAAGATTTCGATGTTCTCGTCGAGCGTCCAGCCGTGGGACAGCGCGCCTTGGCGCAGCTCGCGCTCGGTTTCCGAGAGCGTGATGTACAACGAGCGCTCGCCGGCTTTCGCGCCGGCCAGGAGAAAATGCAAAGCGACCGTGGTTTTGCCGGTTCCGGGTTCACCCTCCAGCAGAAACACATGCCCGCGAGACAAGCCACCGGCCAGGATGTCATCCAGACCCGCAATGCCGGTAGCGGCTTTCGCACTGATCAACTCGTTAGAAGTAGACAAATAATGTCCTCTCATGACTTAGGGAAGCGCGACCATCGATGCATTGGGTCGGCTTGAATAACTTGACCTTAAGCCGTGATGGCAGTTCCGCTTATTGTTTGCGGATGTTGCTGGTTTCTACGCTCAGAGACCCTGCTGCAGCGCCGGATCGTCTGGGTTCAGCTGTTCGAGCTGCGCCAGCAGAATCTGCACATTTTGCAGCTGGCCGCTTTCTTTCCAGTAATTGATCAGCAGAACCCGGGCCTTGCGGTCGGCGGGATGGCGCTGGACGATTTCCTGCAGCTGCTTTTGCGCCGCCTCCAGTTCTTCTGCACTGTGCAGCGTGGTGGCGAGGTCGTAGCGGTAATCCTTGTTGTCCGGTTCCAGCTCGACGGCTTTCGATAAGCCGAGCAGGGCGTATTCACGCTGGCCATGGTGCAGCAACCACAGCCCCAGGGCGTGTTGCAAATAGGCTGAATCAGGCTGGGCCTTGAGTTGTCGGGCGAGTAATTGGCGCGCTGCGTCGCTTTGGCCCAAGCGGTCGAGGACATCGATCTGCATGACCAGCGCCGGCAGATTGCCCGGCTCCAGACGCAGCGAGTTTTCCAGGGCGACTTGCGCTTGCTTGAATTCGGCGTTGTGAATGTGCAGGCGCGCCAATTGCGCGTAGTTGGCGGCAGATTCCGGTTGCGCCTTGAGGGTCTGCTCCCAGCCATCGATGGCTTGCTGCAGCGGCGCGAAATACAGCCCCAGTTCGTCAGGCGTCAGGCCGAGCAGGGCATTGATGGCGGCAAAACGCACGTTCTGGTCCGCATCATCGAGCATCGGCCCCAGCAACAGGCTGCGTTGCCCGCCCGGGACCAGCCCGACCACGCTCTTGATGGCGGCCAAGCGTACTTGTGGAGCTTCGTTCTGCAGGTCGGTGTCAGCCAGTTTCAGTGCCTGGGGGCTTGGATAGTTGGGAAGCTCGCCATGCAGCCACACGCGACGCTTGACCGAGATGTCCGGTCGGCCGAGTTGCTGGTACAACTGGCGCGCCGCCCCCGGTTCACCGGTGCGCGCGGCGTTCAGCGCTTCGCTGTAACCGTGTTTGATCGCATCGGGTATCACCGGGGTGGTGCTACGCAGCGACAACCAGGCCACAACGACGATAAGCACCAGGCCCAGGCTGATCAGCAGGTAGCGGCGAGACTGAGGCATGCAGGTTTCCGAAACAGGCGTTATTGAGCAGAGCGGCAAGCTTCGGTCAGCTCGGGCAATCAGTCAAACCCTGTGCATGTGAATCGTCCTACAAGCTGCGTCGACTCAGTTGCGCACCAAGCCAGCGATGCAGTGTCTACGCTTGCAGAAGTCGCTTTGATGAGTGTGCCCATGCAAGCCCTGTTCAATTACTTCAAGGCCGTGATTCATCCCGGTCAGGCCGTTCTGCTGTTTGCCCTGCGCACCATTGCGGCGGGGTTGCTGACGCTGTATCTGGCGTTCGTGTTCGACCTCGACCAGCCCAAGTGGTCGATCATGGCGGTGGTCATCGTCAGTCAGCCATTGGCCGGGATGGCGCTGGCGCGCAGTTTCGGCCAGGTCATCGGTACGACCCTTGGCGCGGCTGTGGCAGTGCTGATCATGGCGATTTTCCCCCAGGCGCCGTTGCCCTTTATCACCACGCTCGCGCTGTGGCTGGCGCTGTGCACGGCCGGTGGCACGCTGCTGCGCTATACCAGTTCACAAGCGTTCGTGCTCAGTGGTTACACCGCGGTGGTCGTCGCGCTGCTGGCGATCCCCGATCCGGACGGCACTTTCCTGCTGGCGGTGACTCGCGTGACTGAAACCCTGCTGGCCGTGGCGTGCGTGTGCGTGGTCAGCCTGTTGACGGCGCGCCCGCAAGCCGTGGCCAAGGGGTATTTCGCCAAGGTCGATCAGGTGATCAAACTGGCGGCCAGTCATGCGGCGGCAGTGCTGCGTACCGAAGAAAGCGAGGCGGACTTTCAGCGTCGGCAGCAGCAACTGCTTGGCGAAATCAGCGCGCTGGAGGGCTTGCGTCGGCATTTGTACTTTGACGCGCCGCGCCTGCGCAGTGCGAACAATCTGGTGTTGCTGCTGGGCAACCAATTGATGCTGCTGACTTCGCGGCTCACCGCATTACGTCATCAGCGAGAACTGCTCACCGAGCGCTGGGAGGGCGATCTGCCGCTGGAGGTGCAACGCCTGCGCAGCGAAGAACTGGCTCTTCTCGACGAACTGGCGGAGCAGGGGCGCTCATTGTCCAGCGAGCGCCGGCATGATTTCCTCACCTTGCAGCAGCAATTCGAAGGTCTTGCTTACCAGGCCGAACAACTCACCGAAACCATGAGCGCGACCCTGCGCTCGCTGGCCTGGGCGTTACGCTGGGAGCAGGCGCGGCTGTTGCAGCAACTCGAGCAGATCCTCGAATTGAGCGATGCGATTCAGGAGGGGCGAGAGGCCAGCGTGCTGTTTCGCGGGCAGGTCAGCCCGCTGCATCTGGATTTCACCCTGGCGTCGATGAATGCGATCCGCGCGTTTACGGCGTTGCTGGTGGCCGGGTTGATCTGGATCGAAACTGCTTGGGATGGCGCGCGTGGCGGGATGATTCTGGTGGGGATACTCTGCTCGCTGATGGCGACATTTCCGCGACCGCTGATGGCCGCGCAGAGTTACGCCCGCGGCCTCGGACTGGCGCTGGTGGTCTCGGCGCTGTATCAATTCATGCTGGTGCCGGCGATCAGTGATTTCGAACCGCTGGCCTTGCTGCTTGCGCCGCTGCTGTATGTCATTGCAATCGGCCTGGCGAACCCGGCGACGACGGGCATTGCCATGGGCCTGGGCTTGTCGAGCTTCTTGATGATCGGTCCGCAGAACGTCGGCACCGGGCAGAACACTGCCATTCAATGGTTCGAATTCGCTGGCGCCTACGTCAGTGCGGCGATGCTCGCGCTGTTGGTTTATGCGTGGATCTTCCCGTTCCGCCCGGCATTGCGCTTGCGCCGCTTGTATAACGAAGCGCGCGAGCAGGTGTATACGCTAAGCAAAACTCCAGCAACCGACGCAGAGCAATTTGCCTTCGAAAGTCGCATGGTCGATCGCCTGACCAGCATGCTCGGCCTGCTGCCGGCGGCGAACAGTCGGGTCATGCAACAACTGTATGAAGTCAGCCTGGCGTGCGTCGCACTGGGTGTGGCGATGCAGCAATTGCGGCAGCAGGCGCAAAACAATGCGTTGCTCAGTGAGGCATTCAGTCAGCATCTGGCGTCTGCGCTGCGCAAGACCGGGCGTTTTGTCGCCGGGCGTGAGGAGGTGCAACTGGCGCCATTGTTGACGACGCTGCGCGCCTTGGGCGACGAGCTGGACGATCTGCACGTCGCCAGCCACGAGCATCTGTGGTCGGTATTTCGCATGCGTGTCGCCCTGCTGATCATCGTGTCATTCCTGCAGCGTCACGGTGAATTCATCGAGCGCTCGATTCCGGAAGGAGAACCGGCCCTTGCCCATTGATTTCGAGATTGGCGGCGTATACCTGCCGCCCATTGCCCAAGCGCTGTTGTTGGCCATACCGATATTTCTGGTACTGGACTGGGGGCTACGCCGCCTCGGCGTGCTGCGGCTGGTCTGGCATGAAGCGCTGTTTGAGGGCGCCTTGTATGCGTCAGTTTGCGCGACGCTGATTTTGTTGATGGGAGCCTGATGCCTTGAAAGTGTTATTCGCGCGGTTGGTCACATTGGCGGTGGTGGTGTTGGCCATCGTGCTGGGCTGGTTTGCCTGGGAGTATTACACCCGTGCGCCGTGGACGCGGGATGCGCGGGTGAGGGCGGATGTGGTGACGCTGTCGGCGGATGTTTCCGGGCGCATTGTCAGCCTCGCCGTGCAGGACAACCAGCATGTCGACAAGGGGCAACTGCTGATGGAGATCGATCCGGCGCGCTATCGCCTGGCGGTGGAGCATGCGCGGCGCTCGGTGGAGGTCGCCCGGGCCTCGCTGGGTCAGTCGCAAGCGGCGATCGTCGCCAGCGAAGCCTTGCTCAAGCAGCGACAGAGTGAGGAGCGTCGGCGGCGCAAGCTCAAGCAGGGTTTTGCGATTTCCGGTGAAGAGTGGGAAAAATCCAGCACCGATGTCGCGGTGGCTCAGGCGGACCTGCTGCGCAATCAGGCCAATCTCGGGCTGGCCGAGGCCAATGTGCAACTGGCGGTTGCCGCACTGACCCAGGCCGAACTTGATCTGCAGCGTACGCGCGTCGAGTCGCCGGTCAGTGGTTATGTCACCAATCTACTGACCCGTCAGGGTGACTATGCGACAGCGGGTGGCGCCTTGATGGCGCTGGTCGACAGTGATTCGTTCTATATCAGTGGTTACTTCGAAGAGACCAAGCTGCCGCGTATCAGCGAGGGTAATCGGGTCCGTGTGCAATTGATGAGCGGGGAAACCTTTGGCGGTACGGTGCAGAGCATTGCCTTTGCTATTGCCGACCGGGAAAACGCACCGGGTAGTCGGCTGCTGGCCAATATCAATCCGAGTTACACCTGGGTGAAACTGGCGCAGCGGGTGCCGGTGCGGATCGAGATCGATGGTGACTATGCCGGGAAGAACCGCTTGCGTGCGGGTACGACTGCTACTGTGACGGTGCTTGAGGATCGTGGTTTTTAGGCGAGGGCAGCTTGCTTTTGGGTGTATATCCGTTGCTGCGGTAACGGCGGCTTAGGGTTTCGCCCTTACGGCGAGGCACCTTTTTCAAACGCCAAAAAGGTAACCCAAAACGCTTGCTCCTACGTACGGCCCTCGCAGGCTCGGGTCCCTTCGCTGCGAGATCCCTCCGCTCAGCCTTCCGATATCGCTGGTTAGGCAAGATTAAGATCAAAAGCACTCGAGCTGGCGCTCATTGTTGAGTGGTTAGGAGCGTCGCATGGCTTGGGATTTGCGGTGGATTCGCCCCTCACCCCAGCCCTCTCCCGAGGGAGAGGGAGCCGATTTTGGTTGGCTTTGAAGTTTGCGTACGACTCGGTATTTCAGGTCAGCGTACCTTTCGCATCCACCACGGTCAGTCCCCTCTCCCCTCCGGGAGAGGGCTAGGGTGGGTAAAGACCGGGTACATCCTTTACGTTTGAGACCGGGGACATGGTTTACAGGTATTAATCATGGTCAGGAGGTGCTGACCATGCCCTGGAATCAAGAGTCCCCAATGGATCAACGAGTGAAGTTAGTCAGTGACTGGCTTAGCGGTAGTTACACCAAGAGCCAATTAAGCCGGCGCTACGGCGTCAGCCGTCCAACCATCGACAAGTGGCTGGAACGGTATGCAGCGTTGGGCGTGGATGGTTTGAAAGAGCAATCGCGCAAGCCATTGAACTGCCCTCATCAAACTCCCGATGAAATCATTGCCACGCTGCTAACCAAGAAAAACGAACATCCCGATCGGGGACCCAAACAGATCATTGATCGCCTGCGCGATTCCGACCCGCATATCCAATGGCCGGCGGCGAGTACCGCCGGGGAGTGGTTGAAGAAAGCTGGTTTGGTGGTGGCGCGACGGCCGTATCCCCCGCGCCCCCGTGCTCCAACACACTTGCGTCCGGTCGACGCGCCCAACCAGACTTGGTGTGCTGATTACAAAGGGCAGTTCAAAATGCAGGACGGTAATTGGTGCTATCCGCTGACCATTACCGATCAGATGAGCCGCTTTTTATTCGTCTGTCGCGCTTTGCCCAGTACGCACGGAGCGCCAACGCGGGAAGGCTTTGAGTGGGCTTTTCGAGAATATGGGCTGCCGGATGTGATCCGCACTGACAACGGCGCTCCTTTCGCGTCGACAGGTCTGGCGCGACTTTCGAAATTATCGGTTTGGTTCATCAGACTTGGAATCCATGTCGAAACGATTACGCCTGGCCGCCCCGACCAAAATGGTCGACATGAACGGATGCATCGAACGCTAAAGGCAGCAGTGCCACCGGCGGAAAACTTGGTGCGCCAGCAGCTGGCTTTTGAGGATTTCATCCAAGACTTCAATTACCACCGACCGCACACCGCGCTGGGCATGAAACCGCCGGCATCTGTCTATAGCCCGTCGATACGCGCTTATCCAGGTTACTTGCCTGCGCTTGAATACGGTTCCGATGTTGAAGTACGCAAGGTTCGGTCAAATGGGGAAATCAAATGGAAAGGACAGCTGATTTTTCTAGGAGAGGCTCTGATTGGAGAGGACATTGCGCTGAAGGAAGTGGCTGATGACGCTTGGGAACTGTACCTTTGCAGCCATTGTTTAGGCAGGCTTGAAAGCGGCGCCAAACGCGTTTCAAGCCTGTAAAGGTGTAAACGATGTCCCCGGTCTAATTTGTAAAGGATGTACCGGTCTCTACAGTGAGGGGCTTTTGATTTCAGCTTTCAGCCTTCAGCCCTTCAATGCCGCCGGTGATCAATATCAAAATCAGGCGAGCCAACACTCGGCCTAATGGTTGCACCCGATCCCTGTGGGAGCTTGCCTGCAAGCGATTGGGCCAGCACAGCCAACACATCACTGCCTGAACCACCGCCATCGCCAGCAGGCTGGCTCCCACAGGCTGAGCAAGCGCCAACAGGGTTCGGCAAGTTTGCGAACGCCGAAATCAGAAACGCCAGGTCACCCCACCTCCAACAATGTGCAGCGCACTGTTCGGATAACTACCGGACAATGTCTGGCCGTTGCGCTTGGTCTGTTGCACATCCATGTCGCCGAGCCAGACCAGGGTGTAATTGAGGTTGAGGTCGGTGTCTTCGGCGAGTTGGTAGCTCAGGCCGGTCGCCAGGCGCCAGGCGTCGTTCATCGGGTTGTCGACGGTGCGGTCCTTGTCTTTGACGGCGGAGCTGTCGTAGCCCAGGCCCATGTTCCAGCGCAGTTTCGGGCTGATCTGGTTTTGTGCCCCCACTGACAGGTGCCAGGTGTCCTGGTATTTGCGGTCGACGGCGCGGGACACGTTGCCGGCGGCGGAATCTACCGAGACGCCGATGTCGGCAAAGTCGCTCCAGTCCTGCCAGTTCACCGAGCTGAGCAGCGTCCATTGTTCGTTCAACTGATGGGCGATACTCAGCGTCGCGGTCTGCGGGATGTTCATGTCGATTTCCAGCTCGTCGACGTCCAGCCTCGATAACGCGAGATTGAGCAGCGGGTTGCGCACGCCATGGACTGACGGTGAATCCTTGAACTCCATTTTGACCTTGCTGGTATAGGCCAGGCCGAGCGTGGTGCGCTCGTTCAGTTGATAGCGCACGCCGACGTTGACCCCGGTGCCGACGTCGGTGTCCTTGTATTGCAAGCGGCCATCCTGCTGGAACGGGTCGTCCGGCAGGAAGGCGTTATTGTCGATGGCCATCTTGGTGTAGTAGTAGCCGTAGACCAGACGCGGGCCGATGCCCACTGACAGGTCATCGGTGAACTTGTAGGCGAAGGTCGGCTGCATCGAGATGCCGATCAGCGTCGACTCCTGAGAGAAATAGCGCCCGGCCCAGTCGTCGTCATATTTGACGCTCAGGCCGAAGTTGCCGTACATGCCGAAGCCGATACTGGCGCGCTCATTGAGTTCATGGCTGATAAAAAAACTGCTGCCCGGCAGGATCGGCAGGGGGTTGCCGCCTTCGTTGCCGCCGAAATCGTTAGCGCTGTCGCGATCAAATCCCAGGCCACCGAATATCGCCTGACCGGTCAGGGTGACCTGCGTGCCTCTCAGCACGGCGATGCCGGCCGGGTTGCTCATCAGCACGCTCGGGTCAGTCGCCAGCGCCGCCGAGCCGGCATTCGCCAGCCCCGCGCCTTCCTGGCCCGCCTCGTACAAATCGATCCCGCCAGCGAATGCCTGACTCCCGGCTCCGGCCAGCGCAAGAATGATCAGTGATTGCGTGGTTTTCATCCCGGCTTCCTTATCAATGAAGATCAGCCTTCAGGTTTAGTCGCGAATCGGCTCGGGCACCAGTCGAGACGAGCTGTCGTTCGTGAACTACGCTCACAGCGGTTCAACGGAGCCGGGCAGGAGAGCCTGAATGGACGACAAACCGCTGCTGACTTTCAACAGTTCCCGCGCGCTGCTGGACGTGCTCATCCGCGCGGGGCTGATCACCGTGCTGGTGTTGTTCTGCTACGACATCTTTCATCCGTTTCTGAATGTGATGCTGTGGGCGCTGATCCTCGCGGTGACGCTGTATCCGCTGAACCAGAAACTCGGCGCGAAGCTGGGCAATCGCTATGGCTGGGCGGCAATCATTCTGGTGCTGCTGGGGCTGGTGATTCTGATGCTGCCGTTGAGCCTGCTCGGCGCCTCGATTGCCGATTCGGTCAAGGACGGCATACACACAATCGAAGCCGGGCAGTTCGAGATTCCACCGCCACCGGCCAGCGTCGAGGCCTGGCCGCTGATCGGCGCGCCGTTGTATGGCATCTGGATGCACGCCTCGCAGGACCTGAGCTGGACATTTCAAGAACTGGCGCCGCACCTCAAGGACTGGAGCAAAGTGGTTCTGCATCAGGCCGCGGGTGTCGGTGCCGGGATCGTGGTGTTTGTGATTGCGCTGATCGTCGCGGGTCTGATCATGACCCACGGCACGCGTGGCCACCGCACCGCCGTGGCGATCACCACGCGGATTTCCGGGCCGGTGCGCGGCCCGCAGATTGCCGAACTGTGTACCGCCACCATCCGCGCCGTGGCGCAGGGCGTGGTCGGCATTGCGTTCATTCAGATGCTGTTGATCGGCGTCGCGCTGGTGATCATGGGCGTGCCCGCCGCCGGCATTCTTGCCTTGCTGGTGTTGTTGCTGGGCATTACCCAGTTACCGGTGCTGCTGATCACCGTGCCCGTGGTGATTTACGTCTTCGCCCACGACGGGGTGGGCGCCGGGACGATCATCTTCGCGGTGTGGATGGTCATCGCCGGGCTGTCCGATAACGTGCTCAAGCCGATGTTGCTGGGCCGTGGGGTGGCGGTGCCGATGCCGGTGGTGCTGATTGGCGCGCTCGGCGGCATGGTCAACAGCGGCATCATCGGCCTGTTTACCGGCCCGGTGATTCTGGCGGTGGGCTATGAATTGTTTATCGGCTGGGTCTATCAACCGGCGAATGTGACCGAGCTTCTGGAGGATCCGGAGAGCAAAAATCTGCCGTGACATTTATCCGGGCGTGCGAATCTGACAACCGTTCATCGCTCGACTACGCTGGCTTACGTATCCCTCTCTGACAGTTGGGCGTAAGGAAACAGGCGCATGCGAAGCAGGCTGCTGGCGGTTTGGATGGTGCTGTTCGCAATGCTCTGGAGCGGTGTTGGCTGGGCGCTGGATGCCGCACCGAAAACGGCCGACGAAGCGGTCGAGTTGAAGGTCGCCAATCGCAGCATCATGCTGTTTCGCGCGACCATTCTCGGCGAGGCGCCGGCGTCACGGGTCAAGCGGGCAAAAATGGTCATCCACGAGGCGCTCAACGAAGACGCCGAACTGAAGATCAGCACCGACTCGATTCAGAACAGCTACATCGTGCTGATCGGCGACAAACGCGCGTTCATCGTCGCCCCCAAGGACATCGACAGCCTCGAGTATTCCTCGGTACAGGAAGCCGCCGAAGGCGCGGCCGAGCGGTTGCGTCAGGTGGTGACCGAAACCCGCGAGGCACGCAATCTGCAGATGATCGTGCGGTCGCTGGGGCTCGCCGCCGTGGCCACGCTGATTTACCTGGGGCTGCTCTGGTGCCTGGCCTGGTTACGGCGCAAATTGCTCAGCAAACTGCCGGCACTGATGGATCGTCACACCCGCGCGCTGAAGGTCGGGCGCGTGCAGTTGATCGATGCGAATTTCCTCTATCCGCTGGTCAGCCGTTTTCTGTTGTTGTTGCGCTGGCTGCTGATTCTGTTGCTCACCTACGAGTGGCTGGGTTTTATCCTGTCGCGGTTTCCCTATACCCGGCCGTGGGGCGAGAGTCTCAACAATTACCTGTTCGAACTGGCCGGCTATCTGCTGCAAGGAATTGTCGATTCGATCCCCGGCCTCGGCGTGGCCCTGGCGATTTTCTTTATCGCCCGTGGCGTCGTAGCTTTCACCCGGCGGATCCTGCGACGCATGGCCACGCCGGGGACGTTCAGTTGGCTGAACCACGAAACCCTGCAACCGACGCAACGCCTGACCGCGCTGGCGGTGTGGCTGTTTGCGTTGGCGATGGCTTATCCGTACTTGCCCGGCGCCGGCACCGATGCGTTCAAAGGCTTGTCGGTGCTGATCGGCCTGATGATTTCCCTCGGCGCGACCAGCGTTGTCGGGCAGGCCGCTGCCGGTTTGATCCTGACCTACACACGCACGCTGCGCCCCGGCGAGTTCGTGCGCATTGGCGAGTACGAAGGCACGGTTACGGAGCTGGGCATGTTCACCACGCGGATTCGCACCGGTCTGGGCGAAGTGCTGACGCTACCCAATTCAATGATCACCGGCACCGTCACCAAGAACTATTCACGCACCGTGCAAGGCCCCGGTTATGTGGTCGACACCGTGGTGACCATCGGCTACGACACGCCGTGGCGACAAGTGGAGGCAATGTTGCTGGAAGCGGCAAAACGTACGCCGGGTGTGCTGGAAGATCCGCCGGCGCAGGTGTTCCAGACCGCACTTTCGGATTTCTATCCCGAATACCGCCTCGTCGCTCAAGCGATCCCAAGCCAGCCACGCCCGCGCGCGGTGCTGCTGAGCATGCTGCACGCCAATATTCAGGATGTGTTCAACGAATACGGCGTGCAGATCATGTCGCCGCACTATCTGGGCGATCCGCCGGAAGAGAAGCGGGTGCCACCGGAGAAATGGTTCACCGCGCCTGCGCAAGCGCCGCGGGAACAGTGATAGCCGCATTGGCGCGCATCGCCAGTGAGAACTAGGCTGGTCAGTCAGTCGCCTTCAGGCGCAACGCCTACGCAGGGACAGGAGCGGAACCGATGAAAACCCCAGCCAGTATTGTCTGCCTGATGTTCACCCTGGTTCTCGCACCGGGAGCCCGTGCCGAAGACCCGGCCCAACCGCCAGCGACCGCGGCCACTGACGCCACGCCACTGGTCAACCCGCGGGTGGTCGACAAGCTCATCGACATGGGCGATTACCTGCGCAGGCTGCCGAAGTTTCAGGTCGATGCCCAGGTCTCGCGCGACACCGTTCTGGAGTCCGGTCAGAAGATCAAGACCGAGTCTTCCAACACCCTCAAAGTGGTCGGCCACGATCGGCTGTATGCCAAAAGCGAGGGCGATGTGCGTACCCGGGAGTTCTTCTATAACGGCAAGAAATTGACCCAGTATTCGCCCTACCTCAAGTACTACACCACCGTTGACGCCCCGGCCACTGTCGCGCAAACCCTGCACCGGGTCGAAAACCACTATGGCGTGCAGGTTCCGATGGAGGATCTGTTTCTGTTCGGCAGCGATCAGGCGCAGATCGATGCCTTGCAAGCCGCGCTTTACGTGGGGCCGTCGATCATCAAGGGCCAGCTCTGCGACCATTTGGCCTTTCGCCAGGAAGGCATCGACTGGCAGTTGTGGCTGACCCGCTCCGACAAACCCTTGCCATGCAAACTGGTGATCACCACCACCGACGAGAAAAGCTTTCCCGAGTACAGCGCGGTGTATCAGTGGAACCTCAAGCCGAACATTCCGGACACGCAGTTCACCTTCAAACCGGGTAAAGGCGATGTCGCGATTGCCTTGAAGAAAGCCAGCGATCAGGGAGGGGAATGACATGAACAAGTCGCTGACGTGGGGCCTGTTGTTGTCGCTGGCCACGGCAACGCTGTTGACCGCAGGTTATGTCGCTGAAGCCGATGCCCGACCGCAGCGCGCCCAAGGGCATGCTCGCGCCCACGTCAACCGCGCCCCGGCGCCCCGTGCGCAACGCGCACAACGGATCAACCCGCCACCGCGGGCCAATCATGTGAACGCCGGTCATCGGAGCAATTCGGGCAATCAGGGCAACCGGGTCAATGCCGACAATCACGTTGGCAATCGCACCCACGTCAATAACGGCAATCGCAACGTTCATAACGGCAATCGCAACGTCAATATCAACAACTACCGCGATGTCGACATCGACGTCGACGGGCATGGCCGCTACGGCTACGACGATGACTACCATCCGATTGCCGCGGCAGCGGCGGTCACGGCGACTGTCGCGGTGACGGCAGCGGTGGTGGGCTCGATCCTTACCCCGGCGCAAATGCCCAACAGTTGCGTGCAAGTGATCCGCTACGACGTGGCGTACATGCAGTGCGGTTCGACGTGGTACCAGCCGCAATATCAGGGCAGCGATGTGACTTACGTGGTGGTCAACGCGCCTTGATCAGGCTTTCAGCGCCCGTGCGGTGCCTTTGCAGAAAAAACAAACCCGGCTGATGCCGGGCTGGTTCTGATTGGGTTGCCTCAATCGATACGCGGGTGCTGTTGCGCCAGTTCATTGCGCTTGGCTTGCAGCGTGGCGATTTCGGCGTCGAGGTCTTCGATTTTCTGTTCGATGTTGTCGTGGTGCTCTTGCAGCAGTTCCTTGGCCTCTTCGAGGTCGGAGGCCGCAGGCGCTGCGCCGCGCAATGGCTTGTTGGCGGTTTCCTTCATGGTCACGCCGGTGACCAGACCGACCACGGCGATGACCATCAGGTAGTACGCCGGCATGTACAGGTCGTTAGTGCTCTCCACCAGCCAGGCCACGGCCGTCGGGGTCAGACCGGCGATCAGCACCGAGACGTTGAAGGCGCTGGCCAAGGCGCTGTAACGGATATGTGTAGGGAACATCGCCGGCAGCGTCGAGGCCATCACACCAATGAAGAAGTTCAGCAGCACGGCGAGGATCAGCAGGCCGGAAAAGATCAAACCGATGCTGCCGCTGTTGATCAGCATGAACGCCGGAATGGCGAAGATGAGCAGGCCGATGCTGCCGACCACGATAAATGGCTTACGGCCGATCTTGTCACTGATAAACCCAATCAACGGCTGCACGAACAGCATGCCGACCATGATCGCGATGATGATCAGCACGCCGTGGTTTTCGCTGTAATGCAGATTGTGCGTCAGGTAACTCGGCATGTAGGTCAGCAGCATGTAATAGGTGACGTTGGTCGCCGCCACCACGCCAATGCAGGTCATCAGGCTGCGCCAGTGCTTGGTCGCAACTTCCTTGAACGAGACTTTCGGGCCACCGGCCAGACCTTCGCGGTCGCCTTGTTCGAGTTTTTCCACGTGCTGCTGAAACGCCGGGGTTTCTTCCAGGGCATGGCGCAGATACAGACCGATCATGCCCAGCGGCAGGGCGAGGAAGAACGGCAGGCGCCAGCCCCATTCCTCGAAGCGCTGTTCACCGAGAATGGTCGAGATCAGCACCACAACACCCGCGCCGAAAACAAATCCGGCGATCGAGCCGAAGTCCAGCCAGCTACCAAGAAAGCCGCGTTTGCGATCCGGCGCGTATTCAGCGACGAAGATCGAGGCACCGGTGTATTCGCCACCGACCGAGAAACCCTGAGCCATTTTCGCCAGCAACAGCAGAATCGGCGCCCATATGCCGATGGAGGCGTAGGAGGGGATCAGACCGATGGCGAAGGTGCTCAGCGACATGATCACGATGGTCGCGGCGAGGACTTTCTGCCGCCCGTATTTATCGCCCAGTGCACCGAAGAACAAACCGCCCAACGGCCGGATCAGGAACGGTACGGAGAAGGTGGCGAGTGCGGCGATCATTTGCACGCCGGGATCGGCGCCGGGGAAGAACACTTTGCCGAGCACATAGGCGACGAAGCCGTACACCCCGAAGTCGAACCATTCCATGGCGTTGCCCAGCGCGGCGGCGGTGATCGCCTTGCGCATCTTGGCGTCGTCGACAATGGTGATGTCTTTCAAACCGATCGGTTTGACGGTTTTCTTGCGTGGTTTCATTGCGATGTTCCCGCTCGCTGATTCAGATGACCGCTGCGATGCCATCTCTATGATGGCGCCGGCTCTTCTGGCTCAGATACATGCGGACACGAAATAATTCACCGATGGCGGGAATTAATTTCGACAGGTGCGCGGCGCGACACCGCACCCTGTAGGAGTGAGCCTGCTCGCGATAGCGGTCTGTCAGTCACAACCCTTTCAACTGACCCACCGCCATCGCCAGCAGGCTGGCTCCCACAGTGGTTTTGTGTCCAGCCACGATTTTGCGTACGCCACGACCCCTGTAGGAGTGAGCCTGCTCGCGATAGCGGTCTGTCAGTCACAACCCTTTCGACTGACCCACCGTCATCGCCAGCAGGCTGGCTCCCACAGTGGTTTTGTGTCCAGCCACGATTTTGCGTACGCCACGACCCCTGTAGGAGTGAGCCTGCTCGCGATAGCGGTCTGTCAGTCACAACCCTTTCAACTGACCCACCGTCATCGCCAGCAGGCTGGCTCCCACAGTGGTTTTGTGTCCAGCCACGATTTTGCGTACGCCACGACCCCTGTAGGAGTGAGCCTGCTCGCGATAGCGGTCTGTCAGTCACAACCCTTTCAACTGGCCCACCGCCATCGCCAGCAGGCTGGCTCCCACAGGGTTTTGTGTACCTGTGGGAGCGAGCCTGCTCGCGAAGGCGGCGGTACAGCCGCTACAAGACTTACAGCGCAGCCTTCACCTGCAAGCCAAACACCAACGCATTGTCGATGTCCTGTCCGGAAAACGCGCCCGGTTCGATGATGTACTGCATATTCGGGCGCAGCGTCAGCCACGGTGTGGCCTGATAACCGTAACCGAGTTCGATCAATTGTTCGGCGCTGTCGAGGTTGGGGTACGCGGTGCCGTTGGTCAGCGCAGTGTCTTGCTGCACGTCGCGGCTGCGCGGGTTAGGCACGGCGCGGCCATAGCCCAGCGCGAGGGTGTCACGCGGGCGGCCTTCGAACGGTTTGTACAGAACCACGCCGGTGCCGTACCACTTGCTGAACGGCGAGGCGGCTTCGCTGGCGGCGGAATACTGGCCGAAGGCGTGCAGGCTGCGACCTTCCGAGGACTGTGAGCGCCATACCGCTTGATCGATCAGCAGGTAATGCCCGCCACGACCGGCAACTTCGTCATCGCTGCCGATGCGTTTGACGTCGGAGCTGTCGTAGTAATAACCGACCTTGTACTCGCCCGGCAGTGCGCCGGCATGCTTGTACACCAGTTCGATCGGCGCCACGGTGCCGGTGGTATGTTTCGGCCCCAGGTGCCAGGCGCGGCTGGAGTTGCCGTTGCTCGACGGGTCGACGTTGAACGCGGCGACGCGCAGTTGCCATGCTGGTGACAGGTCGTATTTGACCCGCACGCCCAGGTGCGCGTTGGGGTAGTTGGCCCAGCCGCTGCCACCGGACATGTTCAACGGATGACCGCAGAAACCGGCGTTCATGAAGTTGCAGAGGATGCCGCTGTCGAGGCCGCCGAGGTCATTGCCCATGGCCATGTAACCGAGTTTGACGTTGAGCGCCGGGGTGAACAGGCTGTGCTCGTAACTCAGTTCGGTCAGGCGCGTGTACAGGCCACCGTAGTTTTCCTGAATCGGCAAACGGTTGCCGACCAGATCTTCCGAGGCGCTGTTGCCGCGTCGATCATTGATGGTCAGCTGGACCTTGCCGGCATTGTCGACGCCGTAGAGTTTGCTCAGGTCGAACTGCACACCGAGTTTGATGTTCTGCGAGTAACGCGCCGAGCGATGCAGACCACCGTCGGCGTTGTAAGCGGTTTCGCCGCTGTAGTCGCCGGTGAACTTGATGCCGTCTTCGTCGAGCTGGTGGCGCAGGCCGCCCCAGTCACCGGTGAGGGTGCTACGGGTCAACAGATCGGCATCGTCAGCGGCGAATGCGGGGAGGGTGGCGGTGCAGGTGAGACCCAGCAACAGAGCCTGGAACAGCGTGGAACGGGAAAAGCCAACAGCCAAAAACATCTGAATCTTCCTGCTGAAAACTTGAGCGATAGGGAAAAGCAACGCGGCACCCGAAGGTGCCGCGCTCAAAGTCGACGCCGTGGGTTACGGCAAGGCGTAGGCCATTACGTAGTCGCCACGATCGGTCGACTGACGCGCGCCACCAGCAGTGACGACGATGTACTGCTTGCCGGTTTTCGGCGAAACGTAGGTCATCGGGCCGCCTTGGCTGCCGACCGGCAGACGCGCTTTCCAGACTTCCTCACCGTTGCCGCTGTTGAAGGCGCGCAAGTAGAAGTCTTGCGTGCCGGCAATGAAGATCAGGCCGCCCTGGGTCGACAGGGTGCCGCCGAGGGTTGGCAGACCGATCTTGATCGGCAAGTGCATGCGGATGCCCAGCGGACCTGTGTCTTCAACAGTGCCAACTGGAACCTGCCAGGCGACTTTCTGAGTCTTCATGTCGATCGCGGTCAGGGTGCCGAACGGCGGCGCCTGGCACGGAATGCCGGCCACCGACAGGAAGCGGTTTTTGTTCACCGCGTACGGCGTGCCTTTGAGCGGCACCGCGCCCATGCCAGTGTTGAGCGCTTCACCGCCGCCGGCGGCCTGGCCTTTGTTCTGCGACGGGATCATCTGAATCCACAGGCCCAGGCGCATGTCGTTGACGAAGATGAAACCGTGCACCGGGTCGGTGGAAATGCTGCCCCAGTTCATGCCACCCAGCGAACCCGGGAAGCTCAACGATTTGTCGGTACCCGGCGCGGTGTACAAACCGTCGTAGCGCATGCCCTTGAAGTCGATGCGGCAGAGCAACTGATCGTAAGGCGTGGCGCCCCACATGTCCGACTCGGTCAGGTGCTGCGCACCGATCTGCGGCATGCCTACGGATTTTGGCTGGGTCGGCGAGTACGGCTCGTTAGGAATGTTCGCCGCTTTGACCGGCACGTCCTTGACCTCGGTCAGCGGTTTGCCGGTGGCACGGTCGAGCACGTAGATCTGCCCGGCCTTGGTACCGATGACCAGCGCCGGAATGCTTTTGCCGTCCTTGTCGAAGTCGATCAGGCTCGGTTGCATCGGCAGGTCGAAGTCCCAGAGATCGTTGTGCACGGTCTGGTACACCCAACGCTCTTCACCGGTGCTGGCGTCCAGCGCGAGGATCGACGCGCCGTACTTGTGGTCCAGTTCACTGCGCTCGACACCGTAGATGTCGGTGGACGAACTGCCCATCGGCAGGAACACGGTGTTGGTTGCCGCGTCGTAGGACATCGGCGCCCAGCTGTTCGGCGTGCTGCGCACGTAGGTACTGCCGTCGGCCGGAGCCTTGCGATCCTGCGGGTTGCCCGGGTCGAACGCCCAGCGCATGGCGCCGGTGACCACGTCAAAACCACGAATCACGCCGCCGGGCATGTCGCTTTGCACGTTGTCGGCGACGCGACCGCCGACCACGACCGTAGTGCCAGCCATCAACGGCGCGGACGACAACTGATAGTAGCTGTCCGGCACATCACCCAGGCCGGCCTTCAGATCGACCTGACCGTTGTTGCCGAAACCCTGGCAGAACTCGCCGGTGTCGGCATCGACTGCGATCAGACGGGCATCGATAGTGTTGGTCAGCAGACGGCGCTGGCAATTGGCAGCCGGTTCAGGCTTGGATTCGATTATCGGCGAATTGGCTGGCTGAACGATGGTAGCGGTGCGATCGAAATACGCCATGCCACGGCAACGCTGCCAGACTTTCGACTGGGCGTTGATCTGGTTTTTCCAGATTTCCTTGCCGGTGTCGGCGTCGAGCGCGATCAGGTTGTTGTGCGGGGTGCAGATGAACACCTTGTTGCCGACCTGCAACGGCGTGAGTTGGTCTTCAGCGCCATTGCCATCGCTTTCGGCGACGTCGCCGGTGTGGTAGGTCCACGCCACTTTGAGTTTATCGACGTTGTTGCGGTTGATCTGATCCAGCGCAGCAAAGCGGCTGCCACCTTCGGTATTGCCGTAGTGCGCCCAGTCTTTCTGCGCCTTGGCCGGCTCGACCGGGGTCAGGCCCGGGCCGGCGCCGGTGTCGGCAACGGTCGGGTGGGCGACAAACATGTTTCCGCCCGCCACGGCCACGCCCACCGCCAGCACCGCGGCAACGGCGTAAGCACCGCGACCGGCCACTTCACCGTTGGCACGCTTGAGCAGGGGATAGACCAGCGCGACAACCAGACCGATCACGCTGAACATGAACAGCCGCGAGAACACCGGCCAGAACACCAGCCCGGCATCGATCACCGCCCAGATTGCGGTGCCGACGAGAAACGCAGCAAACAGCCAGGCGCCGGCAGTCTTGCAACGCGCGATCAGCAGGCCGGAAACCGCCATCACCAATCCGCCGACCAGGAAGTACCACGATCCTCCCAGACTGACCAACTTCACGCCGCCTGCGGCAAGCGCCAGGCCGAGCAGGGCGATGACCACGCCGAGCCCGACCAGAATGAACTTTGATATGCCCGAGAGGCGTTGACTCTGCTTCACGTTGAATGTCCCCGTTGAAATGAGGCGTGCAGTATATCGTTAGGTAACTACCTAGTTAAAACACATATTTTCACGATAAAGCGTAGCCCGCGATTCAGCCGCGCGGTCAACGGTGTGTTGCAGGATGAGTTTGCGCTTAGGCAACGGCGGAAAAGCTCGGTTGTGTCAGCGTCGGTGGAATTAATGACAGCCATAAGCCAAAAAGCTGCTCATCCTTGTCGAGGATGAACAGCTTTTGATTGGCCGACGCACGGCGGCCGATGGGAGGGTGATCAGGCGTTTTCTTCGATCCGGCGCACATCGCCCAGCGAATCACGCTGCATCGATTGCAGGTTTTTCTCGATGGTTTCGCACAGTGCTTCCATTTGAATCTGGTGTTCGCTGTGGCGAAACGGGCTTTGCAGGTCGGTGCCGATGCGTTCGATGGCCAACAGCATGAAGCCAACCACGGTCGAGGCCAGCGGCGTGAACCAGCCCAGCGATTCGACCAGCCCGACCGGCACGATCAGGCAGAACAGCGAAATGAACAGCCGCGGAAAATACACATAAGGGTAGGGCAGTGGCGTGTTGGCAATCCGCTCCATGCCGCCCTGGCTGTTGGACAGATCCACCAGCGTCGACTCCAGCCGCGCCAGGCGAATGCTGTCGAGGCGCCCGGCCTTGTACTCGCGAGCGAGCAGCGCAGCCGAGCCGGTGAGAATGTCGTTGGCGAAATTGTTGGTGGTGCTGCTGCGGGCAAACTCGTCGGACGGAATGAACGCGCGGACCTCATCGGGGCAGGGCAGCCCTTGCAGGTGCGCGGCGAGGCAATTGACGTAGGCGACGTGACGGCGCAACAACGTCGACTTGACAGGATTGACCTCACGGCCGCCATCGTCGATCAGCGTCAGCACCTGACGGGCGAAGCTGCGCGAGTTATTGATCATCGAGCCCCACAGCGTGCGCGCCTCCCACCAACGGTTATAGGCGCTGCTGTTACGGAAACTGATCAGCACCACCAGCGCCGAACCGAGCAACGTCAGGGGCATCAACGGCAGGTTCAACTTGGCGTTGAGAAACAGCATGAAATCCACGGTGACGGCGATGTCCCAGAGCAACAGCCAGAACAGCGACCAGCCCACGTAGCCGAGGGTCTTGATGATCAGACGGTACTTTTTGGCGATGGCAGCTTTCAAACCGGAACCTCGTGAGCGTTGGCGATCAGGAGTGACGCCTTAACTCCGACGCTGTTTTCGCGCTAAAGGTCCGCAGCCTGCTAAATCGATTAACCCAACGCCGTGTCGAGGAACATCATCACCCCGAAGCCCAGCATCAGCCCCAGCGTTGCCGGGGTTTCGTGACCGTTGCGGTGGGTTTCCGGAATGACCTCATGGGACACGACAAAAATCATCGCGCCCGCCGCCAGACCCAGTGCGATCGGATAGCCCAGCGCAAAGCCACTGGAAACACCCAGCCCGATCACGGCGCCCAACGGCTCCATCAGTCCCGAGCCAATGGCGATCAGGGCCGCGCGCCAAGCCGAAATACCGGTCACGCGCAACGCCAGGGCGATGGCCAGACCTTCGGGAATGTCCTGAATGGCGATGGCGGTGGTCAGCGGCAGGCCGACTTTCATGTCGCCGTCGGCGAAACTCACCCCGATCGCCATGCCTTCGGGCAGGTTGTGCAGAGTGATGGCGAGGACGAACAGCCAGACCCGGTTGATGCGCTGCGACTCCGGCCCACGGCGGCCGCTTTCCTGGTGCTCGTGGGGTACGAAGCGATCGAGCCCGATCATCAACGCCACGCCCAGCGCCAGACCGAGCACCACCACACCTGCGGCGAGCAACGAATTGCCGGTCATTTTTTCCGCGGCTTCGATGCCGGGCAGGATCAGCGAAAACGAACTGGCGGCGAGCATCATGCCGGCGGCGAAACCGAGCATGGTGTCCTGGGTGCGTGAGGCAATGTCGCGCAGGACCATGGCTGCCACTGCGCCCAGCGCCGTCGCGCCGAAGCCCGACAAGCCACCCAGCACCGCCAGACGCAGGTTGTTTTCGTCGGCGCTGACCAGTGCGGCGTAGCCGCTGATCAACAGCAACCCGGTGACGACAATCAGCGTCGCCCAAAACAACAGCCCCGGCCAGCCGCCACTCGATGCCATGCTCCACCAACTGCGCATGGTCGTGCTTGCGGAAGACGAGGGTTGGGACATGGGGCCTCCTGTGGGTTTGGTCGAGAATGCGGGTGTGCTCACAAATATCAGAAGCGGCGGCGAGGGTAGGAATTGCAAATTTTTTCGGGGATAGGCGACAGACGGCAAAAGCCAAAGATCAAAAGCCCCTCACCCTAGCCCTCTCCCAAAGGGAGAGGGGACTGACCGTGGTGGATGTGAGCGATACGCCGATCCGCGATACCGAGTCGAACTCAGGATTTGAGCACAGCCCAAATCGGCTCCCTCTCCTGGGGGAGAGGGCTGGGGTGAGGGGGATCGATTCCAGCCACCACACATAACCAGCGCCGACCCACCCAGGCATCGGCGCCCCACATCTCAACCAGCACTATTACCCTGCGCTACCTTGATAAACGCCCACATCCAACCCTTCAAACCGCGCCTTCAACTGCAACGCCAGATACAGCGAATAATGCCGCGACTGGTGCAGATTACCGCCGTGAAACCACAAATTTTCCTGCCGTGTCGGCTTCCACATATTGCGCAATTCCCCCTCGTATGGCCCCGGATCATTGGTCGTGCCAGACCCCAGCCCCCAGCAACGCCCGACCTTGTCAGCCACCTCCTGGGAAATCAGCTTGGCCGCCCAGCCACTCATCGAGCCATACCCGGTGGCATACACAATCAGGTCCGCCGCCAGCCGACTGCCGTCGGTCAACACCACCGCATCCGCTTCGATGTGATCGACGCCCAGCCCTGGCGCGCTTTTAAGTTTGATCGTGCCGTTGGCGATCAGCTCAGACGCGCCGACGTCAATGTAGTACCCGGAGCCACGGCGCACGTACTTCAAGAACAAGCCGGATTCATCATCTCCGAAATCGAGCATGAAACCGGCCTTGGCCAAGCGCTCATAAAATTCTTTGTCGCGGGTTTTGATCGCGTCGAAGATCGGCTTGTGAAAACTCGGCATGACCTTGTACGGGATCGAAGCGAACAGCATGTCGGCCTTGTCCGTGGTCAAGCCTGCCTCCAGCGCGTCTTCGGAATAGAGCCCGCCGAACACCAGTTCCATCAAGCTGTCGGAGCGCACGATGTGCGTGCTCGAACGTTGCACCATGGTCACCTCGGCGCCGTTTTCGACGAGGTCGGCGCAGATGTCGTGGGCCGAATTGTTGGCGCCGATGACCACCGCGCGCTTGCCGCGCCAGGCGTCGCCGCCGGGATGGCGGCTGGAATGGTGTTGCTGTCCCTGAAACACCTCGGCGCCGGGAAAATGCGGCACGTTGGGCACGCCGGACATACCGGTGGCGAGAATCAATTGCGTCGGTTTCAGCGTCATCCGTTCGCCGTCACGAAGCACCTCAACCGTCCAGGTCTGAGTCTGCTCGTCGAACCCGGCGCTCAGGCATTCGGTGCGCGACCAGTAATCGAGTTCCATGACCTTGCTGTACATCTCCAGCCAGTCGCCAATCTGGTCCTTGGGCGTGAACACCGGCCAGTGATCGGGGAAGGGCAGGTACGGCATGTGGTCGTACCAGACCGGGTCGTGCAGACACAGCGACTTATAGCGCCCGCGCCACTGATCGCCGGGCCGTTCGGCCTTGTCGACAATCAATGTCGGCACGCCGAGACGCTTGAGCCGCGCGGCGAGGCCGAGCCCGCCCTGACCGCCGCCGACAATCAGGCAATACGGTTGCGTGGTGATGCCCAGCGCCGCTTGTTCATCGCGGCGGCGTTCCAGCCAGTTGCGTTTGTCGGCATGGGCGTGGCCATGGTTGGCGCCCATTGGGCGGCGGCGACCGCTGGGTTCTTCGAAGCCCTTGAGTTCGCGCATGGTGGTCAGCAGCGTCCAGCACAAACCGTCCTTGAGTCGCACGTAACCCTTGCCGCGCGCGGCCTCGGTTTCCAGGCTCATCCAGCCTTCGAGCACGCCGTCGGTCAATGTGGCTTCACCGTCGAGTTTCCATTGCTGTGGCCGGGTCTGCTCAAGACGGGTTTCGAGCAGTTCGCGAATCGCCGGTTTGCCTTCGAGCGTGACCAGGTTCCAGCTGAACAGCAGCAGGTCACGCCAGTAGCATTCGTCGGCAAACAGCTCCAGCGTTGCCTCTACGTCACGTTGGGCAAGACGCTCGCCGAGGGTTTCGATCCAGGCAGCCAGTTGCGCGGTTGGCGTTTGCAGGGGCGCATCGATAGCGATGTTCATAGGGCTTCTCCGATCTTGTTGTTGTAGGAACAACAGCCCCGGAGCAAGGCTCGGGCCAGCTTCGGCAAAGCCCCGTGGCAGAGCGGTTGGCGCTGTAGATCGCCAATCGTGTATCGGCGCTGTGTCACGAATTCGGGAATGGGCGATGACACAGTGTCACGCCGGGCAAAAAACGCCGGTTTCGGACTTTTCATATAAGCTGCAAACAGTCCCGTGTCCGACCGTAGCGGAGAACAACAACAATGAAACCGGCCTTGATCCACGCCCATGCGCAGCAAGTGCTGCAAGCCGTACAGGGCAGCGTCGCCAGTCCTGGTCCCGTTGCCGACCTGGCGATCACTCGCTCGTGGCGCCGCTGCCTCGATCAATACCGCCTCGATCCGGCCAGCCGTCGCGCGCCGGATGTGATCGAGCAAGCGCGGTTGCAGGATCACCGCGCGCCGCTGGAACACATCATCGCCGTGGCGCACTGGCAGATGAACAGCCTGCACCAGCAGCTCGGGCGTGACGGCCATGTGGTGTTGCTCACCGATGCGCGCGGTGTGGCGATCGACAGCGTGTTCAACGATGCTGAGCGCGCCGGGTTTCAGCGTGCCGGACTGTGGCTGGGTTCGGTGTGGAGCGAGGAGCACGAAGGCACCAACGGTGTCGGTACCTGTCTGGTCGAGCGCCAGCACGTGACCATCCGCCGTGATGAACATTTTCGCGGCAAGCACGTCGGCCTGACGTGCTCTGCCAGCCCGATCTTCGACCCGAGCGGCGAATTGCTCGCCGTGCTCAATCTGTCCTCTGTGCGCGAAGAACAGAGCCTCGAACAGCGTTTCAAAGCCATGGCGCTGACCAATCTGTCGGCCAAGCTGATCGAAAGCTGCTTCTTTCTCGGGCATGACCCGCAGCGCTATCTGCTGCGTTTTCATCCTGACGCCGGGTTTGTCGGGCTGCTGGGCGAAGGGCTGCTCAGCTTCGATGAGAATGCGCGGATCTGCTCGATCAACGACGCGGGTCTGGAACTGCTTGGCCTCAGTCGTGAGCCGATCATCGGCCATTCACTGACGCTGCTGCTGGAGACACCGATTGATCAACTGATCAGTCACGCCGGCGCGCAACCCAGCGTTTGCTGGCCGCTGCGCCTGGCTGACGGTCGGCAGTTGTTTGCCCAGCTGCGCGAACCGCTGCGTCGGCCACAGCCTGCCTTTCCCGCGATCGCGCCCATCAACGACGCGCGCGTCTGCCTGGAAGACCCGCGCCTGCAACGCGGTTTTGCCCGCGCACTGCGAGTGCTGGAGCGCGACGTGCCGGTGTTTCTGCAAGGCGAGACCGGCACCGGTAAAGAAGCCTTCGCGGCGGCGCTGCACCGCGCCAGTTCGCGAGCGAGCCAGCCGTTTGTGGCGATCAATTGCGCGGCAATTCCGGAAACGCTGATTGAGAGCGAGCTGTTCGGCTATCGCGGCGGCAGTTTCACCGGGGCGCGCAAGGAGGGCATGCTCGGCAAGCTCGAACAGGCCCACGGCGGCATCCTGTTTCTCGATGAAATCGCCGACATGCCCTTGGCCCTGCAGACGCGCCTGCTGCGTGTGCTAGAGGAGCGCCAGGTGGTGCCGCTCGGCGCCACAACCGCACGGCCACTGGATATACGCCTGATCAGCGCCAGCCACCAGGACCTGCAAAATTGCGTCGCCGAAGGGCGTTTGCGCGAAGACCTGTTCTACCGCATCGGCGGTTTTGCGGTGCAACTGCCAGCGCTGCGCGAGCGCTCGGACAAGGGCCAGTTGCTCGATCTGTTGCTGCGTGAAGAAGCCGTCGGCATGCGTATCCGACTGGACGCCGGGGTCAAGGAGCGTCTGCTCAAACAGCCCTGGCCCGGCAACGTCCGGCAACTGCGCACCTGCCTGCGGACTTTGGTCGCACTGGCGACAGAAGGGCGAATCAGTCTCGATGACCTGAGCGAATTACTGCCGGAGGCGGCAGACAGCACAGCCCCCACGGAAAACCCGCTGTCCGTCTCTGAGCGACAGACTCTACTGACGCTGATCGAAACCGAGCATTGGCACATCGCCCGTGTTGCCGCGCGGCTGGGCATCAGCCGCAATACCCTGTATCGCAAGTTGCGTCAGCACGGGATAACGCGACCCGGTTGATCGCGATTTATCACGGCAGGTGCCCGACACATCGTCCGATTCCTGAACCAAGAGGCAAACGCGCATGTTGAAAGCTTGCACCCTCCTGTTATGCCTCGCCCTGGCCAGTTGCAGCGGCGTCGACGTGCGCAGCTACAGCCGGGAAAAACCCACGCTGGAGTTGCGCGAATTCTTCGAGGGTCGGGTCGAGGCCTGGGGGATTTTCCAGAAGCGTTCGGGTGAAGTCGCCAAGCGCTTTCATGTGGTGATCAACGGCCAGTCCGAAGGCGACAAACTGATTCTTGACGAGTCGTTCATCTACAGCGACGGTACGAAACAGAAACGCGTCTGGACCCTGACTCCGGACGGCCCCGGCCAATGGCGAGGCACTGCCGGCGATGTGGTCGGCGAGGCGCGTGGCGAGACGGCCGGCAACGCCTTGCGCTGGCGGTATGTGCTGCGTTTGCCGGTGGACGGCGAGGAGTACGACGTCGAACTGGATGACTGGATGTACCTCATGGACGACAAGACCCTGATCAATCGCTCGTACATGAGCAAGTTTGGCGTTGAGGTCGGTCAGATCACGTTGTTTTTCCGTAAATAACGCGGGCAGGGCGTGCGTTAGTACTTCCAGAACACCGGCGTTATCAGCACCAGCACCGTAAGGATTTCTAGCCGGCCCAGGAGCATGCCGATGGTCAGCAACCATTTCGCGGCATCCGGCAGCGAGGAAAAGTTGCCTGCCGGGCCGATGATCGTGCCCAGTCCCGGGCCGACGTTGCAAACGGCGGTGGCGGCGCCGCTCAATGCTGTCGTCCAGTCGAGTCCGATCAAGGCCAGCCCGAGAGCAATCAGGGCAATGGTGATGGTGAAGAAGAACGAGAAAGTCAGCAGCGAGCGCAAAATCTCTTCGTCGATCGGGTGGCCGTTGTACTTCTTCTGGATCACCGCGCGCGGGTGAATCAACTGCTTCAAACTGCTGACCAGCAGCGCCGCAGCCACCTGAAAGCGGAAGATTTTCAGGCCGCCGGCGGTGGAGCCGGAGCATCCGCCAACGAAAGTCAGGTAGAAGAACAACAGAATGGCGAAGCTGCCCCACAGCGTGTAGTCGCCGACGGCAATGCCGGTGGTCGTGACGACTGAAGTGACATTCACCGCAACGATGCGAAACGCATCCCACCACGAGTAATCGCTGTGCTGCCATAACCAGGTGCCGACCAGCAGCCAGGTGACCAGCAGAAAGCCGATAAAGCCGCGCACCTGATGATCCTTGAACAGGGCGCGGCGGTGGCCACGCAAGGTCGCGACATACAGGGTGAAGGGCAGGCTGCCGGCGATCATGATGACCACCGCGACCCAGTGAATCGACGCTTGCGTCCAATGCCCGAGCGAGGCGTCGGAGGTCGAGAAGCCCCCCGTGGAGATCAGCGACATCGCATGGTTGATCGCTTCAAACGGGGTCATGCCGCAAATCCACAGAGCCAGCGCGCCTGCCGAGGTCAGACCGAGGTACAAAAACAGGATGTATTTGGCGGCGACATGGGAGCGCGGCGTGACTTTTTCCGACCAGTCCGAGGACTCGGTCTGGAACAGACGCATACCGCCGACCCGCAGCAGCGGCAGGATCGCCACCGCCATGCCGATGAAGCCGATGCCACCGAGCCAGTGCAGCATCGAGCGCCACATCAGCAAGCCCGGCGAAGCATGGTCCAGGCCACTGAGTACCGTGGAACCGGTGGTGGTGATGCCGGACATGGTTTCGAAAAAGGCGTCGGTGTAACTGATGTGGCTGATTAACACCATCGGCAACGCCGCGAAGGCACACACCACCACCCAACTGGCAGTTGTCAGCAGGTACATGTCACGCGGACGAAGCTGAGCCGTCTCGGGACGCCCGCGCACCACCAGCAAAAGGCCACAGACGACGGTGATCACGCTCGACCAGAGAAACGCCGAGAGGTCATCGCTGCGCTCGAACGCCACCAGCGTGAGCATGGGAATCGCCATGCTCACGGCGAGGGTGATCAGGAAGATGCCGAGGATGAAACCGATAAGCCGCAATGCTGCAAAAGACATGAACGTTCGTCTGCTGAAATAACGGCGCGTAGTATCGGATGTCGACATATCGAGGGCGTAAAATTTGCGTAAAATTTTCGACCGAGCCGCGACTGGCGCTGATGGCTAGTCACGGCAGCGCGACGATCAGCCGACCAGATGCAGAAACTGCATGTGCCGCTCGTACTGATCGAGGATGTCACCGATCACTTCTTCACGGGACCAGCCCATGATGTCCTGATCCTGGCCGCCCTCGCGCAAGTGCACTTCGGCGCGGAAATATTTGCGCTCCTCGTCCTGGGTATCGGCCATCACAAAGCTCGGCATGGTGTAAGGGTGCGGCCGCACTTCGTAGATGAACTGCGGATTGTCAGCGCTGCCGACGCTGAGCCGTACGCTGTTGTCCTCCAGATCCTCGACGGTGCAGACGTAGCCTTGCTTGCGCCACTCCTCGGCGACCGACAGGCACGCCGGTTTTGCCGTCTCGGCAATGAACCGCAGCACATGCGCGCGGCGCGGGAACATCGCCATGGTGCGCAAGCGTCGTTGCCAGCCGCCCGGATGGCGGCTGACCCCAGGCGAGAGCGATTGATAGCGCAAGCCGCGCTTGGTCGCGTCGAGTTTCAGGGCTTTGAGCAAGCCGCGCATGCTGAAGAGCAGGGTGATGGTGAAGGGCAGTGCGCTGGCAATCGTCGCGGTTTGCAAGGCCTTGAGCCCGTCAGCCAAGAGCAGGGCGATCGCCACCAGGCCCATGCTCGACGCCCAGAACACCCGCTGCCAGACCGGCGTGTTCGACGATCCGCCCGAC
Organism: Pseudomonas sp. R1-1; assembly: GCF_051132135.1. Taxonomy (NCBI): domain Bacteria; kingdom Pseudomonadati; phylum Pseudomonadota; class Gammaproteobacteria; order Pseudomonadales; family Pseudomonadaceae; genus Pseudomonas; species Pseudomonas sp. R1-1. Next base: position 3,186,736 of record NZ_CP071663.1, on the reverse strand, counting down.
GCGAGCATGTCGACCACCATGGCGCCAGAGTCCGCCGAGGTGACGAAAAACACCACGACCATGACCACCGCGACCAGCGAGATCACCCCGGAAAACGGGAAGTGCTGGAGAAAGGCGAACAAGGCCAGCGAGGTATCCTTGTCGATGGCCGCGCCGAGGTCAGTGATGCCTTCGGTGAGGATCATGTGAATCGCGGTATTGCCGAACACGGTCATCCACAGCAGCGTGAAAGCCGCGGGCACCAGCAATACGCCCATCACAAACTCGCTAATGGTGCGGCCACGGGAAATGCGCGCGATGAACAGCCCGACGAAGGGCGACCACGCCAGCCACCAGCCCCAGTAAAACAGGGTCCAGCCGCCGATCCAGTCAGTCGGTTGGTAGGCGTATAGATTCAACGTGCGGCTGACGATTTCGGTCAGGTAACCGCCGGTGTTCTGCACGAAGGTTTGCAGGATCAGCACGGTAGGCCCGAGCACAATCACCATCAACAGCAACAACACCGCCAGGCCGAGATTGAGCTCGGAGAGCCGGCGCACGCCTTTGTCCAGCCCGGTGACCACGGAAATGGTCGCAAGGCCGGTGGTGGCGACAATCAGAATGATTTGCACGGTGGTGTTGATCGGCACACCGAACAGGGCGTTGAGCCCGGTGTTGATCTGCGCCACGCCAAAGCCCAGCGAAGTCGCCACGCCGAGCACGGTGCCGATGATGGCGAAAATATCCACCGCGTGGCCAATCGGTCCATGGATGCGATCGCCGATCAACGGATACAGCGCAGACCTGAGGGTCAGCGGCAGGCCGTGGCGGTAGCTGAAGTAGGCGAGGATCATCGCCACGATGGCGTAGATCGCCCAGGCATGCAGGCCCCAATGAAAAAACGTGATTTTCATCGCTTCCCGCGCTGCTTCGACGGTGCTGCCATCGCCCACCGGCGGATTGAGAAAGTGCATGACCGGCTCAGCCACGCCGAAAAACATCAGGCCGATGCCCATGCCGGCCGAGAAGAGCATGGCGAACCAGGTGGTGCTGCTGTAATCGGGGCTGCTGTGGTCGGGCCCGAGTTTGATATCGCCGTAGCGACTGATGCCCAGAAACACCACGGTACCCAGAATGATTGCCACCGCGAGGATGTAGAACCAGCTGACATTGGTGATGATCCAGTGCTGCACATTGGCGAACACCACCTGCGCATGGGCCGGGAACACGCTGGCGTAGATCACCAGCAACAGCAGGAGCACGCCCGAGGTGTAGAACACCGGAGGGTTGAGTGTCGGAGCGGCGCCCGTGTCGGCCTTGTTGGTCATATGGGTCTCCTGAGGTCGGTCACAGCGCGTTATGCGACTGAAGGGAAAATCGCGCGGCGTTTCAGATGACCATAGGGGACGGGCGTCGTTCCGCAACGCCTTGGCGGCGTTTTTTTGCAGGCACGGGTAGATTATTTACGCGTTGGCGATCATTCGTTGCAGTGCGCGGACAACATCGCGGGCGGACTGCTCGGTGATCGTCCCCGGATATTGATCGAACATATGCGGGGCGCCGGGGTAGACGTGCAGCTCGACGGCCGAGAAATTCGCCGTGCTGACGTCACCGAAGCTGCTCGAGCAAAGATCGGTCCGCGCGGCGGCGGACCTGCTCGATCATGATCTGATTCTCTCGGAAGCGACCTTGCTTTCTTGAGTGGATCGAAAGCGAACTGGGCCATGGTTTCGTCTATTGAACCGGATTGACCTCAGGTCGGGATCGCGCCGCTGAGCACGGCGAATACCAACATCACCAGGCTCACGCCCCAGGCCCAGAAAAACGTGTACATGATGTGCTTGCGCAATTCGACCCCGGCCAGCGCCAGGGCGAGGTAGACACTGGGCACCACCGGGCTGATGGCGAAGCCGGTGTTCTCGCCGATCAACATTGCCCGTGCAACTGCTTCGAGAGGCACGCCGGCAGCGACCGCCACATCGCGGATCACCGGCAATAACGCAAAGTAGTAGGCGTCGGGGGAGAAAATCATCCCCAGCGGCACGCCGAACGCGCCGATGATCAGGTGCAGGTATTGCGCAGAGCCGTGGGGCAGGGCGTCGATCAGCGCCAGGGCCATGCCATCGGACATTTTCGCCCCAGACAACACGCCGAGCAGCACTCCGGCCGCCATCATCACCAGGACCATCTGCAACGCATCGGCCGCATGTGCCTTGATGCGCTCGGTCTGCGCTTCCAGCGAGGCAAAATTAAGCGGCAGCGCAATGCCCAGTCCGACCATGAAACAGGCGTACAACGGGAAAATCCCGCTGAACAGACAGGCGAGGATGGCGACGGTCAGGGCCACGTTGAGCCAGTAACGCAACTGACGCGGAGACAGCGCGTGCTCCCGTTCCTCGGGATGGGCCAGTGTGGCGTCAAAACTCGACGCGGCGCCTAAGGATTTCGGCAGCCGCCGCTGCGCACGCAAACCAAGCCAGCCGGCAATCAGCAGCAGACAGGCAAAGCCCACCAGTTGCACCGGAATCAGCCCCATCCACAGCGCGGTCGCGTCGAGCCCGGTCGTAGCCGCCGCGCGAGCGGTGGTGCCACCCCAGGGCACCATGTTGCCTACGCCCGCGGTCGTGCCGACCAACAGCAAGAGCATGTTCGGGCTCATGTTCAGGCGTTTGTACAGTGGCAGCAGTGCCGGAATGGTCAGCAGAAAAGTGGCGGCACCGACGCCGTCGAGGTGCACCACCGCCGTCACCAGCACCGTGACCAACGCCACGGCCAGCGGCTTGCCGCCGGTACGGCGGATCAGGAAATTCACCAGCGGATCGAACAGGCCGCGATCGCGCATGATGCCGAAATACAGAATGGCGAACAGAAACAGCGCAGCGGTCGGCGCTACCGTGACCAAGCCGTTCTTGATGAAGTCGCCGATTTGCGGCGGCGCGAAACCGGCCAGCAGGCAGACGGCGACGGGGATTGTGGTGAAGCCCACCACCGGGCTGATTCTGCGGAGCAAAATCAGCGCGATGATGCTGAACATCATGAGAAAACCCAGTGCAGTGATCATGGATATGGCATCTCGGTATTGTTTTTATTGTGCGATTCGGCCTGATACGACGGCCCGGTAAAACCTGTCAGAGGAGGGCGGTCAACCCGGCGCGGGCAGGCGCAACGACAGCAGCAGGTAGCTCAGGCTTTTGCCATGGCGGTCGAGCCCCGGGCTGCGATTCACCCCGCCTTCGAGTGCATCGTCGAGAACGAAATTCAGCGCCTGCAGGCTATCGATCTCATAACGCTGAACGCGTGAAGGTCGGCGGCTGGCGAACTGCTCGGCGACGCGCTCGACGGTCAGTTCGCGCTTGAGCCACTCGTAGTGCGCGGCGTCCAGCGGCAGAACCACCACACTGAGGATATTGCCTTTATCACCAGCGCGGGCGTGGGCGAAATCAGCAAGCGTGACAAGGGCAGTCATCAGTACCACTCCAGGCGCGTGTCGATTTCATCGCGCGCAATCAGAAAACCGTGGGTGGCGATCGACTCGCTCAAGTGCCGGCGAACGCCACCACCGCCAGCCGGGCCGTTGGTGTAAAGCGACTCAACCTCGGCTAACAGCATGTCGACCTGGGCGCGGTCCTTGTGTACCAGACCGACCCTGACCGTCACATCCACCACCTGCGGCGTTTGCACCAAGCACTGATTCAGATAATCGCCACGGGCATCGTTGAACAGGCTGGCGACGCCGGCAATGTCGATCCACGGCTGCATTTGCGGGGCCAGTTGATCAAAGCGCTGCAGGAGAATGTCGCGGGCAAGCTTCGCCCGATCAACCGCGCCGGGGCCGGCATAGGAAATCTCGGCTTCACCAAACCACATGCCACGCACGCCGGCCAAACCTTTAAGCTGTGCGGGACGCGGGTGGCCCTGAATACCGCTGATGGCCACGCGATCAGGGGAGAGGGTGGTCACGCTGGCTTCGCCCAGGTCGAGCACCACATCCGGCGTAAGATAACGGCGCGGGTCGTGGACTTCATACAGCAGTTGTTCCTTGACGGTGCGCTCGGTCACGCAGCCGCCGGAGCCTGCCGCTTTGCTGATCACCAGCGTGCCGTCCGCACTGATCTCGGCGATCGGGCAACCCAAACGCGCCGGATCGGGCACGTCCTTGATGCCGGGATGGCCAAAATAGCCGCCGGTGACTTGCGTGCAGCATTCCAGTAGATGCCCGGCCGCCGTGGCGATGGCCATTTTCTGCCAGTCATCCGCCGCCCAGCCGAGGCCATGGCGAATCGGACCCACCGCCAGCGAAGGGTCGGCAACCCGTCCGGAGAGGACGATGCCGGCGCCGTCATTCAGCGCCTGGGTAATGCCGTCGGCACCGGTGTAGACGTTAACCGAAACCACATCGTGTTGCGCAACGTCGAGGTCCAGCCACTGCTCAAGACGTTGCTGTTCGACGTGCAGCAAGTCATCGCCGAGCACGCAGGCGATCTTCAGATCAGCGTGGCGTCCGCCCAGTTCGGCGCGCAGACGTTGGGCGGCCGCGCGAGGATTCGCCGCGCCGCCATTGGTGATGATCGGGATGCCAGCCTCGATGCAGGTATCGAGCACCGGACGAAGAAAATCGAATAACCGCGCGGCATAGCCGCTGTCTGGGTCAGCCTGTTTGCGCAGCTGCGCCTCGGCGAGGGTGCGCTCGGCGAGCAGTTCATACATCAGATAGCGTTTGCCGGAGCGGCTGGCCAGATCCTGCGCCAGACGCAAACCCGCGTCGGGGCGATCATTGGCGAAACCTGCGCCACAACCGATATGAATTGTTGTTGTCATTGCGTCGGACTCGGCATGTGTTCGCGGCCATCATGCGAGCGTTGGATTGTTCTGTGAATTTTAAATATTCTAAGAATTAATCCATTAATTTTATCGGTCGAGCATGGACATCAACTTCCGCCAACTGCGCGCGTTCATCCTGATCGCCGAAACCTCGAGCTTCACCCGCACCTCAGAGAAACTGCACGTCTCGCAACCGGCGTTGAGCTACATCATCCGCAAGCTCGAAGAAACCATCGGCCTGCAACTGCTGGCGCGCAACACCCGCAGCGTCGAGCTGACCCCGGCCGGCGAACACTTCCTGCCCCAGGCCCAGGCCATGCTGCGCGACATGGAAAATGCCGTGCGCGATGCCCGCGAAACGCTGAATCTCAATCGCGGCAGCATTCGTTTGGCAGCGTTACCGACTGCGGCAGCGTCGTTCCTGCCGGAAATCATTGCAGCGTTCATGCACGAGTACCCCGGCGTGCAGGTGTCGCTGCGCGATGGGCGCGCAGGGGAGGTGAGTCATTGGGTGCAAAGTGGCGAAGTCGATATCGGTATCACTTCGCGGCCGGAGGATCTGTCGGGATTGGAATTCGACGCGCTGATGGACGACAACCTGGTGCTGCTGGTGCGCCGGGATGCGCTGGCGGGTAGCTCGGACGAACGCTGGCAGTCGCTGCCTTATATAGCGCTGACCCGGGACACCAGCATTCGTCCGTTGGCGGATGCGGCATTGGCGTTGTTGGGTGTGAAGGCTGAATGTTCGTGGGAAGTTGCGCACATGAGCACGGCGGCGGCGCTGGTGCGTGCGGGGTTGGGGTTTACCTTGCTGCCGGCCAGCGCCACGAGGTTTTTGCGTGTTGATGCGGAGGTGGCGGTTTTGCAGGTTGAACAGCCGCAGCAGCGATCGTTGGGTTTGTTGCAGAGGAAACCGTTGAAGCAGACGCCGTCGATGCAGGCGTTTGTGCGCAGGTTGGGTGGGCAGTTTATGGGCGATTCTGGCGCTTAACGAGGCTGACGGACGAGAGCCAGCCTGGCGCAAGCGTCGTGCAGCGCAGTCACCGGGACCTCATATCCAGGGCCGCGCGCACAATACTGTCAATACCCACAAGGCTCATCGCGCCCATGGGGCATTGCTGGTGGCCAAGCGGTTGCTGCGGCCCTGATCAATCAGAATTCCAGTGAAGTACCGTCTTCCGGAATATCGACCCGGCTCTCGATCCCGTGTTTCCTGACATAGGCACGCAGTTCTTCGCGGGTCAAAGACATATGGTTGATTGCATCCATATGCACGGCAACGATATTCGCTTCTTTCGCAGCCTTTGAGGCGCGCAGCACGTCTTCTTCGCCCATGATGATTGATCCCTTGTAGCCGGTCATCATCGCCTTCCCGGCGTTAAGCACGATGACTTCGGGATGATATTTCTCGATGGTCTGGTCAACTTCTTTACGCCAGACAGTGTCGCCAGCGAGGTAAAGGGTCTTGTAGCCTGGCGCCTGAAACACCACGCCCATGGCTTCACCCAGCGGTTTGGCGAGTGCTGGCACCGCGTACATTTCGTCGGTGCCATGTTGGCCACCGGTCTTGGTGATCTTCACGCCGCCGAATTCAGCGTCACTGGTCAGTACGCGCACGTTTTTAAAACCTTGCGAGCGAATCAGTTGCGCATCTTCTTCATGCTGAGCGAACAGAGGGATGTCTTTGGGCAGTGCTTTTTGCGCAGCGTCATCCCAGTGATCAAGGTGGGTATGGGTGACGATGACAGCGTCGACACCGGCAATGATGTCGGCAGGTGATTCGATCAGATCAACCAATGGGTTACGCAGGTTGCTGCGGTAGGTATTTTCAAATCCTGGGTAGGCACCCTTTTTGGCAAGCATCGGGTCGATCAGAAAGGTCGTATCGCCATACGTGATCTTAGTCGTCGCGTTGCGAACCTGGTGCAGTTCGACTTTATGAGCTGCGTCAGATGCCCGGGGAGCATTTGCGCCCGCGAATGCCGGTGCGGTCATTGCAACACAAGCGATGCTGACGGCGAGGGGGAGCGTTTTAAAGTCCATGGAATCAGTCCTGTTGATGTATCGATGCGCCATTCTTGCTGAATCGCATCGACCTCAACAGTGGCCTGAATGACAGCGTTCGATATAATCGGGCCATCAAATATTTTTCGAGACCGGAGTAGGGTGGTCGCTCGAAATCCTTATCGTTGTTTTGAAAGCAGGCCGAGTCCGAAACCAGCCCATTGGGCAACCTGGGGTATCGCATGGATTCCATTCACGTTGCCGTACTGGCTTTTGATGGCGTAAGCCTGTTCCATCTTTCGGTTCCCGGGATGGTATTGGGCACCGCTCAATCCGGTTCCGGCGAACCCCATTATGAGGTCAGTTATTGCGCAGTGACGCCGGGGAAGGTGACTACCGACCAAGGCGTCGGTCTTGAGGTTAACCAAGGCCTGGAGCTGATGACGTCAGCTGATGTGATTGTTATTCCAGCATGGGGCGATCAGTCGGTCTCTGCGTGTCCTGAACTCGTGGAGGCTCTTCAGGCAGCCAATTCCACAGGCAAGCTCATCGTCGGGTTGTGCCTCGGAGCGTTTGTGCTCGGAGATGCCGGACTGCTCGATGGCAAGGAAGCGACCACTCACTGGGCAGCCCGAGACGAATTTGCGCAACGCTTTCCCAATGTCCGCTTCAGACCAGAGGTGCTTTACGTCAGCGCAGACAACATCGTGACCTCCGCAGGAACGGTGGCGGCAATCGATTGTTGCCTGCATTTGATACGTGAACGACTTGGCGCTGATGTCGCAAACCGCACCGCGAAGATGCTGGTGACGCCACCACATAGACAGGGTGGCCAAGCTCAATACGTTGAATATCCTGTGCCGCAGCTGTCCAGCGAGACTCATTTGTCTGAAGTATTGACGTGGGCGCGCATGAATCTGTCGGGTGATCTGTCGCTCGACGTCCTGGCGGAAAAGGCAAAGATGAGCCGGCGAACGTTTACTCGGCGTTTCAAGGAAACTACCGGCACAACCGTTTCCAAATGGCTGAACAGCCAGCGCGTGGCCAGAGCGCAGGAGCTTCTGGAAACGACAGATTTGCCTATCGAGTGCGTGGCTGGTGAGGCGGGCTTCGGTACCGCCTTATCCTTGAGGCAACAATTCGGCGCTCAGCTCGGGACTTCGCCCTCTGAGTACAGGCGAATGTTCTGCCGCGAAATGAAACAGGCCGAGAAGACGGCAGAGACGTTGCACGCCTGCCCTTAAGGTCGGTGAATCTCAATCACAATTCCCTCATTTACATCCGGGGCACGAAAGTAGCTAGTGATCAGATCGAACTCAGCATCAGTTGCTGCAAATTCATGCTCGGCGCGGCCATTGCGCTGATGTAGCCTGGCCCGACAGGTCTCATCATCCAGTTCGATGTAGTGGAAACAGTGGGAAACTCCAGCAGCGTCAGCCAAACCGCATAACCACTGCCTGTCTTCTGGAGTATTAGCCGGGAAATCCAAAACCACGGTCACGCCTGATTTCAGCACATCAATGACAAGCGTGCCGACCAGGTTCCGAATCTGACGCGAAAGCCGCACGTAATCGACCACTGTTTTGACCTGATCGGGATAGAGCTGTGAGAGCCAATAATCTTCACTGAGCAGAATGGCCGAACGTTCGGATGCCAAGGACTTGGCCAATGTCGATTTGCCGGATGCAATCTTGCCTGACATCAGGTGCAGTATTGGTTTGGGCATGAGAGACGTCTCCTTGTCGAGTTTTCATGATGCTCATTGAAAAGCGGCGAAGCAACTAGAGCTCTACCACTGGTAGCCTTGGGTCAGAAGCAATAAATTCCAGTCCCGGCATGGCCAACCCCCACACATCAGGCATGGAAACGTCGCCACTGACTTGGCGAAACCTTTTCCCATCGCCGGAACGCCCGGTAGTAAGAGTTGACGTCGTCGTAACCCAGAAGATACGCAACCTCTTTGAGATCAAGGCTGGTATCAGCCAGTAAGTGCAACCCCACTTGACGCCTTGCTTCGTTGAGCAGCGCATTGAATGTCGTACCTTCGGAGGCCAATCGGCGTTGCAGCGTTCGCTCGCTCTGCAATAGTTCTCCGGCCAGATGCTGCAAACTGGGTCGTCCGTTCGCCAGCGTGCGCTTGAGTATTTCAATGACCTGCTCACAGAAGCCAACCGGTGCTTCGATCGCGCGTAATGCTGCATCGAGGCCGGGGCTCATCATTTGCAGCACCTGCGAATTGTGTTGAAGAAACGGCAGGTCAAGATCTGAGGCGCTCACGATCAACTCGTCATGGCTGGCGCCGTAGCGGATGGGGCATGCGAAATAATCTGCGTGAGTTTCCAGCGTTTGCTTTGGCCGTCTCAAGCTCAATGCCAGAGGCTTGATGTGTTCACCGGTGCCTCGTCGACCGAGCTCCAGCACCAACGCAAAACACGCCTCCACTGAAAGATAGGGAGCCGGGCCCGTGCCGGAGGGCCATTGAATCGTGAATGTAACGGTGTCCTGGTGCTCGCTTAGGCAAAGTCTGTCGGGACTGCACAGGCGCTGCAGGCGTGCCAATCGCGCAAGCCCGTCGCGAAAATCAGCCGCATATAACGCCGTGATGAACGCCATTTTGTGTTTCGCGCTGGGTGTGTCGCGAACCATTTTTATCGAGAATGCGGAGTCTGCCGAAAGCGCTTCAATCGCGTTCCACACGGCAAACAACTGCTGCGTGGTGACGAAGTTGGATTCGTTCAGATGGAGGTCATGTGGCAGTTGAGCGTGTTGCTCAATCAACGAGGGATCCAGGCCCAGCTGCGCTATCGATTCCCAGAACACCTTGGGCAATTTGCACCGCTCGGTGCTGCTGTGACCGTACGACATTTTCAGGCTCCGAACCGCAGGAGAGCGGTGTTGCGTCATGCAACGCGCCGCGAATGGCGCGTTCTGCAAGTATTCTGGCGGAAGTTGCCCACGGGCTGACATCACTTCGCTCTTAACATTGTCGTCAACACACCGAGCCAAAAGGAGCTCACGATGACAATGACGTTCTATACCAACCCCAATTCGCGTGGACGCATGGTGCGCTGGATGCTCGAAGAAATCGGCTGCGCGTATGAGACGGTGGTGATGGATTACCAGTCGACCAGTCAGGCTGACCGTTGGGGTGGTGCTGCGCTGGCAGCGCCACTGGTGGCTGACGCGGATGATTTGCGAGTCGGTTTTTTTCGCGACGTGAACCCGATGGGAAAGATCCCGGCCCTGGTGCACAACGGCCAAACCATAACAGAAACTGCCGCGATCTGTGCGTATCTGGCTGACGCATTTCCCGAAGCCGGGCTAGCTCCGCTGGCGACGGAAAGGGCCGCTTTCTACCGTTGGATGTATTTCGCTGCGGGGCCGCTGGAGCAGGCGGTCACCAACCACCGCGCCGGTTTCAACCCGACGCCGGATCAGGAATTCTTCTTTGGCTACGGAAGCTATGAGCGCACGGTCGATCAACTTGAACGCGCGGTGTTGGCGCATCCATTTATTGCCGGTGAACGCTTCACCGCTGCAGACGTTTATGTTGGCTCACATATCGGCTGGGGGCTAGGCTTGCAAACCTTGCCGCCGAGAGCTGCGTTTCTCGCCTATGCCCAGAAATTGACCAGCCGCGACGCCTATAAACATGCGGTGGCGAAAGATGGAGCTTTGTTGGGTGCCAGATGAGTGATGCGCCTGCCATGGTTTTTCAGAAAACGCGGGGAACGTGATAATGCCGATTAACCGACTCGACTTCACCACACGTTTGCTGATCGACTCTGGCATAACTGAAGGGATGCGGATTCTGGACGTAGGCTGCGGTTCGGGCGATGTTGCTTTTCTGCTGTGTGATCTTGTGGGAAGAAGCGGAGAGATCATCGGAGTCGATCATGACGCCGACGCCATTGCCGTTGCACGCCAGCGCAGCGCAGGGCATACGCATCCTTCACTGACCTTTCTCAAGGGCAACCTCCAGGAATTGCCAGACTCTGTCGGCACTTTTGACGCCATCGTCGGCAGGCGCGTCCTGATGTATCAACGGGATGCGGTTGCGACAATCCGAGGGCTGTCGAAGTGTCTGTGTGCCGGCGGGATCATGGTCTTCCAGGAACACGATACGACGATGGCGCCTGCCAGCGTCGAGCCTTTCCCTTTGCATGAAAGAGCGCAGTCCTGGATACAGGAAATGATTGCTCGCGAAGGAGCGGATTTGCACATCGGGTTTAACCTGCACGGCATTTTCACCCAGGCAGGCTTGACTGTTGAAAGTGTGCGCGCTGAGTGCCTGATACAAACGCCTGATGCGCCCTACAGCCTTGGTGCCATTGTTCGGGCATGCTTGCCGCGAATCATTGCGTTAGGGGTGGCCAGTGCAGAGGAGGTCGACATTGAAACGTTGCAAGCGCGTCTGGATCAGGAGCGTTTAGCTTCTTCAGGCATCTATGTCGGTGATGTGATGTTCGGAAGCTGGGCGAGAAAGCTTTGACGTTTTAAACGGCGGAGATAGGGGGCCTGCGCATGTGAGCATGCGCCATTGGCCGTTGGTAGTGAAGGGCAGCAATCGATTAAAGCCAAAGTCAGGCTTGTGCCTCTCGTGCCAGGGGGTTAAGGCAGAGCGACTCGCTGTCAGTTGCTACGCCGGCAGAGGCCCGAACGCTCGGTATGAATCGATCAAAGAGTCGAAAAGCGAAATATCCGAGCGACTTCTAGCAAAGAGTTGGGCACCGACAACAGCAGCGAAAATCGCACGGGCTCTAGCTTCACTTTCACTTGCTTCGCACACGTTCGCAGCCAATAGAAGCTTGCTTAACCATGCAATGTTGACATCAGCAAAGGTCTGAATTTCTTTTGTCATCTCAATGGGCAAGGTATCGGTTTCAGCGCCCATGAAACTACCCAGACAAAGGCGATTGTCGGCCTCAAGCGATCTACGGAAGATTTCAGGAAAGCGGCGCAATGCGTCTATCGGAGATGGGCTTTCTGATTCGATGGCCTCTAGCGCGAGCGCACCGTCCTCCCAATAACGTTTGGCAACCGCAACACCCAGATCGGCTTTGCTTGGAAAATGGTAGTAAATACTTGCCGCTTTGATACCAACAGCTTGCGCAAGGTCGCGGAAATTCAAACCATTGTAGCCCTGCGATTGGGCAATCTTTTTGGCCGCCAGCAGAATGGCTTCTTTGGAGTTGACGCTCATGTTGGTGCCTTTCGTCTTGGGACGATCTTCCAAAATCGGGAAAGCTAATTTACAGCAAAGACCTACCGTGTGACAGGTAGAGTGTTGGCGGCGAGCCGTGAGCGCAACGTGACTTGGGTGCTCAAGTAGAGGCCGTTCACTACGGTCACCGAGAAGGCCAGGGGTGTGGCGATCTCGGCGCACGTAGTTTCCATTGAGCTGTTACTGGGCCGGCGAATCCAGCTCAGGAATGCCGCTGTTCCGATCAGCATAGGCAGCCTGGAAGCTCGGACGTTTTGTCCAGCGCTGCCAGTACGCATCCAGGAACTCAAAACGCTCGTCCAGTGGAGTGGCATTGACCGGGAATTTCGAAAAAGCGATCGCGGTTGCCAAGGTAATGTCCGAGAAGGTTGGGGCATCACCGCCGAGCAGCCATTCGCGGCCGTCGGACAGATGACGGTTAACCAGTGCAGCGTGAGCCAACGCCTCCTTACGGCAGTGCTCGCCCCAAGCCTCATTCTTGGTCAGTTCCAGCTTGAAGCCCAGCCCGGTATGCAACACGTGGAACGCTGTAACGATGCGGTACAGGATGTGCACCCAAACCCGATTGTCCCACATGTTATCCAGACCCTGTTCCAGTGCTGTCGCCCCCATTATTTTGCGACCGGGATACTCCTGATCAAGATAACGAACGATGGCAGCCGTTTCGGAAATGTAGCTGCCGTCTGCCAATTGCAGGGTGGGAGTTTCGCCCCACGGATTCATATTCAAATGACGCCAGCCACGCTGTTCGCCTAAGGGGGACATGTCATAGATGGTCTCGGCAAATTGGTCGGCAATGCCCTTTTCGTGCATGAACAGACGCAGACGCTGTGGGTTTGGAAAGGCCGAAGGCGAAGTGAACAGTTGAAGTTTATTAGTCATGGTCGATCCTGCAGAGTGGTGGCTGGGTTATCTATCTACCGTTTGGTAGGTATAATTTAGCTAGCAATTTCGGGTGCGTCAACACCTATCTAACATTCGTTAGGTACATTTTTATTGGGGTGTTCTGGCTGCATCGGTTCGATTGAGGAGAATCGCTCGCTGGAGCTGGAGCTGGAGCTGGGGAAGGGCGTGGGATCTAACATCGGGCGCGAGATAGAACTGCGTCATCCCGGCTTCGTGATTGCAAGGATTTGACCAGCCACAACATCCTCAGCATGGGCACCTATTTCGCGCCGCCCAGTGTGAATTGGAGAAGACGTGACTACCGGACAGTTTTCCTCTGACCGCTTCGAAACCGGCTGGCGCCAAGCGCTTGAACACCGCCTGCTGCAAAACGCTGCGGCAACTGTTGGCGCTGCAGACCATGCGTGGATTCCCTGTTCTGGATCGCGGTAACCGAAGCGATTTCAGGCGGGGGGATCCAGCAGGGGAATCAGGCGCGGCTCGATGCTGTCGGGTTGTATCTCAAGAACCGCCAGCGTGACCGGCAATTTGAAACGCCGAGGGCCGGCGCTTCCAGGGTTCACGTATAGACGATCACCGCGCCATTCGATGCGCGGTTTGTGGGAGTGGCCCGTGATTAAGAGCTTTATGTCTGGATCTAGATCGGCAGGGACGTCGCCGATGTCGTGGATAAGGAGTGTTTGCCAACCGTTGAGAGTGCATGTCAGAAGGTCAGGAAGGTCTTTGGCCCATGGGCTGCTGAGATCATTGTTGCCGCGCACGGCGTGGACGGCAGCAATTTTGGACAATTGGGCGAGGATGTCCGGGTTGCCGATGTCGCCGGCGTGAATGATGAGGTCACAGCCTTGGAGCGCGTCGATGGCTTCGGAGCGGAGGAGATTGTGAGTGTCGGATATTAGGCCGGTTTTCATGGGCCAATTCACCTTGGACGTTTCGGGTAGGAGTGACTGTTTTCAGCCAAAAGCAGGCCTTGTCACGCGCGACTTATGGACTTAGGTTTCGCTGTCTTCAACTACTGATGGCGTCGCAGCCGACCCTGCTAACAGGCCCCCATCAATATTGAACTCACTACCGGTAACATAGGTTGCGTCATCCGAGGCGAGCAATAAAGCCAAAGCGGCCACTTCTTCAGGCTTTCCGAATCGCCTAAGCGGAGTATCTTGAACCAGCGCCGCCATTCGCTCTTCGCGACCTGCATCCTCACCCAGCATGGGTTCCCATATGGGAGTGAGGATGGCTGCCGGATGAATTGAGTTGCATCGAACGTTTAGCCCTTGCTCGGCGCAGTAAAGCGCTACCGTCTTAGTGTGATTGCGAACGGCAGCCTTGGACGACGCGTACGCTGCAGCGCCTGGAATGCCAACTAGGCCGGAACGAGAGGAAATGTTGATTATGGAGCCCACTCCTGACTGGCGCATGGAGCGAATGGCATATTTACAACCCAAGAATACACCGTCGAGATTGGTGTGATGCACAGCGCGCCAGTCCTCCAGTCGTGCATGCTCCGGATCATGCCGCACGGCGCCTTTCTCAAATCCGGTAATACCTGCGTTGTTCACCAAGACGTTCCAACTGCCGCGCTCATTCAAGATCTGCGTCGCCGCCCGCTGCCAATCTTCTTCACGCCGCACATCCAAACGAAGATAGCAGGCGCGATTACCCAGCGAGCTTGCAACGTTTTCGCCGAGTTCATCGTTTATATCGGTGACGTAAACGAAGCAGCCTTCTTGCACGAAGAGTCGGGCAATTGCAGCACCAATCCCTTGAGCCGCGCCCGTCACAATTGCGATCTTGGAAGTCAGTTTATTGTTCATAAATGTGGAATCTTCCTTAATATGCTTTCGTTCAAAAAGGTCTAAGCCCTACGCCATGCTTTCGCCTCAAGAAGAAACCTCTTCCGTAGTAAGACTTAGAAATCTAGCATGCTTGCCGCAAATTGCGGATGTAGATGACTGGCTGCGATTGGCCGTAAGCATCCATGAACAACGTGGTGGGTTCACACATCTAGCTTCGTTGTGACTCATTAGTGCCCAACGCATTGCCCCACCAAGCGCTGCAGGCACGCTAGCTAAACGCAATACTGTAAACATCCGCCGGAGTAAAAGGCTGAATGATTGTTGCGATCAAGTAATCAAGAGATCTGGGAGGCACGCAGGCTAAATACCGCCACGCATCTGCAGCTAGTGATTGGATGACCTACCGATCATCAACGCAGAGTAACCATGCCTAGCGAAATGCTTATTCGATGAACGGCATCCTATGACCTTCAAGCGTTGCTATACCCATTGAGGTTCAGCCGTGAAAAGGATTTTTTATGTCGAAGGCGATCACTTGTGTCGGCCTGCCGGATTACTGCGCCGCTATGAGCCCAAGGATGTGTGGCGTCTTGGCAGGATTCATGTCGTTATACCCGGCTCTCGCGCAATCGGCGGACGTAGGGCCCGGTACGATCAATGCCACGATCATCGTCGGGAGCGGTTTGACCACAGTGGTAGGCGGAACCACGGTGCAGACGCCGGGATACGCTGCCTCTGTTAGCGGCGGGACACTGGTGGTTGATCCCTCTGCCTCGATTCCGGGGCCAATAGTTCTAAACGCCACCAACTTCAACTCTTTTGCTATCTATTCCACCGGCGGCTTGGTCGATATACGAAGCGGTTCGACGTCGATGTTTACTACGGGCGCAGCATCTTCCGCGTTGTGGACGCAAAATAGTGGCGCTTCGGCTGTTTCGGCAGGCGGGCTTAACATTCATACAACAGGCGGCTACGGCACCGTCGGCGGATTACCGGTTGGTTCGTACGGCGTATCTGCCAGCCACAACAGCAGCATTTCGTTAACGAACGCCAATATCTTAACTGAGGGTGTCGGTGCGGCAGGTGCATATGCATTGGGCAGCCGTATGTCCCTTAATGGCGTCAACATTGAAACGCGCGGCTCCGCCTATAGTGACGGTACTGGAACCTATGGCTCCTATGGAGCAATCGCCAACTCGCTCAACGGAATCCGCAGTACCCTTTCGCTGACTGGAGGCTCACTGCGGACTGCGGGTAATACTGGGTACGGCCTTTTTGCGCTTGCCTCAGACGTGACAGCCAATGGAACTGTAATCACGACCACTGGAAGCAGTGGTTATGGGGTATTCGCGCGACTTGGTTCCGCTATCAATGCTACCGGGCTTGAGGTCACTACTAGCGGAACGAATGGGTATGGTGTTTACGCCGTCGAGGGATCGACGATTACGATGCAGGACTCTCAAATTATTACCCAGGGCGGCACAGGTTACGGCGCGCTTAGCTATGGGCCAAACTCTCGCGTAAATCTCACGAACGTAGACATCTCCACCGTCAACGGGCCGGGGGTTACTGCTTGGGGAAATGCTGCGACCGACAACGTTCAAGCGAAGGTGACTGGCGGGACTGTCCAAACGTTGGCCAATAATGCTCACGGCTTATATGTCCGAGGTGTGCTGGCAACCATTACTGCTGATTCCACTCAAGTCTCCACGGCGGGTCAAGGTGCCGCTGCGGCTCGCGTCCTTGATGGGACACTTACTACCAATGGAGCTACGTTGCTTGCCAACGGAAGCGATGCCGCTGCACTTACGATAAATGCCAATGCCGGCCAAACTGCACGAGCGGCCATCGCCGGCGGCGAGTTGCGAAGCGCGCAATCCGATGCCATCGCCGCCACTAGCGGCTCGTCGCAGGTGAACCTGACAGGCACCACAGTGACGGGGGAAACGAACTGGCTGCATGTGATTGGTAATCCTTCGGCTGTCGCTGATCCCTTTGCAGAGCCTGAAATCACCACGGTCGCAAACGTACCTTCCTCCGGCTTGTCTGGCGTGGGCGTCAACGTTATTCCAGGCGTAAGCGTTACAGCCCCAGGGGCGTCCGCGAGCACTCTGGTTACGGCGTCAGGAGCAACATTAAACGGTGCAGCGCTAACCGAGACAGGCGCATCGTCGAATGTGTCCTTGACAGATAATACGGTCTGGAACCTCACGGGAAACTCCAACGTCACGTCATTGAGCAATCGGTCGAGCCTCATCCAGTTTTCGCCACCGGTGGGCAGCGTTTTCAAAACTCTGACAGTGACAAATTACGAGGGCCAGAACGGCACTATCGGCTTGAATACCTTTCTCGCCAGTGACGACTCTCCATCAGATAAGGTGGTCATAGACGGCGGCAATGCCTCTGGCACCAGTTTCCTCAGTGTCAAAAACACATTAGGTCAAGGTGCTTTGACCACCAATAACGGCATTCTAGTAGTGGACTCGGTCAACGGAGGTCGTACTGCCGCTGGGGCATTCGCTCTTGCCAGCGCGGTATATGCCGGGCCGTATGAGTACACACTGCATCGATCCAGCAATGACACTAGCAACCCGGAGGCTTGGTACTTACGTTCGACGATTGAGCCGGATCCCCCCGTTCCCCCCGTTCCCCCCGTTCCCCCTGGGCCACCTGTTCCACCAGATCCCGCTCCTCCAGGCCCGCCTGTCCCACCGGAACCCGTACCGCCGAACCCGCCCGTCCCCGTTCCGCCACAGCCTCGTCCTGCGCCGGTGCCCAATTTTAGGCCGGAGACTTCGCTGTATACCGCTGTGCCTGCCCTTGCACTTGTTTATACCCGCACCCTCGTCGACACGCTGCACGAGCGCGTGGGCGAAGAGCGACTGAACCAGAGCGGCTCACCGGCTGGTGATGAAAATACCTACGGGCCTTCGTTGGGCTGGGGTCGATTAATCTACCGCAGTGGCAAGCAAGAGGGATCGCGTCAGAGCTTCGGTGGAAGTACCCCTGAGTACAACTATGACCTATCCGCCTTTCAAGTCGGCCTGGATCTCTACCGTGATGTAAAACCAGACGGAAGTCATGAACAGGCGGGAGTCTCCCTCGCCGTGGGTAGCATTGATGCTGGAGTTTCGCATCACACAGGCAACAGCGCGGGTGAAGATACGTTGAGGGCTTATAGCCTCGGTGGGTACTGGACATACTTTGGCCAGAATGGCTGGTATCTGGACAGCGTTCTGCAAGTCCATCGCTTCGATATTGAAGCTAAGCCGAATCGTACGGCTAAGCTGAAAACTCGTGGGTGGGGCTACAGCGCTTCATTGGAGGCAGGTTATCCATTTGAGATGAAGAAAGATCTGTACATAGAGCCTCAGGCACAGGTCATCTACAGCTCAGTTGATCTCGATGATAGTGATGATCTCGCGGCAGAAGTGCGTTTCAAGGATGTTGATTCGCTTCTAGGACGTGTCGGTGTACGGTTCGCCAAGGATTGGGAAACCGAAGGCACTGATCACACCGTGCGACGCACTAACGCGTGGATTCGCCCGAGCGTATGGCACGAGTTCAAAGGGCAGCCTAAGACCGAATTTTCGTCGCAGAACGGTTATGTGCCGTTCGAAGCCGATATAGGCGGAAGCTGGGGAGAGGTGAATGTAGGGCTCGATTATCAAGCCAATGCACGGACGACATTTACCGTTTCTACTGGCTATCGCGAATCTTTTGAGGGTGACAGCCACGGTTACGATGGAATGATCGGGGTCAAAGTGACATTTTGACCGGTATGCTCGGAGCCGCTTTTATCAGCGAGTTGAAGCCTCTACGCCAGTTCACTTGGACGCTGACGCCAATGAATGCTTGGTCGTGCGTCAGCGAGTATGAACAGCATGTTTTTCCACGATTTCGCGTTGTGATCTATGGGCGCGTAGACTCTAAAGCGTCCCGCCTTACCTGGCCTTGACCGTCCACCGTAGTGATTTCATGCGGGGGGATCCAGCAGGGAAATCAGGCGCGGCTCGATGCTATCGGTTTGTATCTCGAGAATTGCCAACGTGACCGGCAATTTGAAACGCCGAGGGCCGGCGCTACCAGGGTTCACGTATAGACGATCGCCGCGCCATTCGATGAGCGGTTTGTGGGAATGGCCGGTGATGATGAGCTTTATGTCTGGATCTAGATCGGCAGGGACGTCGCCGATGTCGTGGATAAGGAGTGTTTGCCAACCGTTGAGAGTGCATGTCAGAAGGTCAGGAAGGTCTTTGGCCCATGGGCTGCTGAGATCATTGTTGCCGCGCACGGCGTGGACGGCAGCAATTTTGGACAATTGGGCGAGGATGTCCGGGTTGCCGATGTCGCCGGCGTGAATGATGAGGTCACAGCCTTGGAGCGCGTCGATGGCTTCGGAGCGGAGGAGATTGTGAGTGTCGGATATTACGGCGGTTTTCAAGGGCCAATTCTCCGTGGACGTTTCGGTTAGGGAGTGACTGTTTTCGACCCATTGCAGACCTTCAGGTGGGTAAATTTTTGTCACCTCGTGAATGGCATTTTCAAGGACTTTGCGATCCGATCTAAAATTTTTATGCATTTTTCAGAAACAACGAGCGGTGGTTCGTCAATCATGTAAACCAAGTGTTCGAACGCTACTCTAGCCTCGTTGTGATCGACATAATCCAGAACTATTTCACCACCATTCTCTAAACCTGCCTGAGCTAATGCATGGCCTTCCGGTACAGGGCCGAGCTGGTCGTATGCAATGGACATCAGCGCCGAGATTTCCTCAAGTGCCTCAACGAAATCGGCCCTCAAATCGTTGTTAAGGTGGCTCATAGCAAACATTCCTTCGATTATGGTGACCTGCGTTCCGTTCCCGTCTGGTCGATTGATGCCCACAAACTGATCTTTGTGCACGCGCTTGGGAGGCTAATGTCGACTGTTCGCTCTTGGGTCACGCTTTACCCATTTTCTGGTACGAAGCATCGACGAACGTGATGTGCTCATCCCCAAGCATTCAAAGCATGATCGACTTTGCAACAGATGGATGCACTCGTGAAGACTTCATCCAACACTTGCAATCGATCAGCCCTCAATCAAAAGCGTCGACTTGTAACACTCAGCTGATGCAATGGAGTCAGCGCACATTTATCACGACAGTCTCCAGTGGAAGGGCATCAAGCCTGACGTTTCATTGCTGCTGATACCTCGGGCAGACAAAGTTATGTCGCTTGTCAGCCCGGCCTATCATACGGACTATGGGGTCGGAGCTTGGCAAATCGGGGCTGAATCAGAAGGGGAGGCGCTGGGGATCGAGCTCAAACGTATTTTGAGTGCAGTCTCAATCGCGGCCGCTCCGAAGCGTACAGTTGCTACTGGAGCGGCGAAGTAATCGGATTCGCACAGTAGCGCTAAACTCGCTGACAATCCCACAACCCGAAATAAAGTCTTCGGCTCCCGGCGTATTGGTTCGCGACGCCGGTGCGACCGTTCAGGTTCACAAGCGGCAATGTTTTCGATCTTCACAATCGTTCAACGCTCGTGGACAATCCGCGCTCTGTTCCGGGGTAGTTCAGCGGTAGAACACTCGGCTCTTAACCGGGTGGGCGCTGGTTCGAATCCAGCCCCCGGACCCACAACATCGCAGGCTCGGAAGGACTCATGCTCAGGGACGAAAGGGAATCGAATGCGAATGCCGGCATAGGTGCCGGCTATGCAGCCTTTCAACTGTCTCGAGCACTCACTGCACCGGGCCTCGACAATGACGGACAGACGAGCAAGCGCATCGAGCGCTGGCGCAATGTAATCGAGCACATATTGCAGGGATCGGCGTCGTATGGCTCAAGAACTCCATTCGCGGATGTGCCTGAGTGGGTCACGCTGGAAGTCGTCACTGGAGGTTTCGCCACTGGGCAGTTCTTGGCCGGCGGTGCACTGACCGAGTACGAGCGACAGTTGGCTGCTTCGATTCCTGGTATCCGTCCTGGCTTCGAGCGACTCGATCTCAACACTTGGCACCTTACGGAGGAGGGGATCGAGGTACTGCAAACGAAGCTGGCGAGCGGGGATTATCGAATCGAGGTGCCCGAAGAAGCTGCACTGCTGACCGTGGCCTGGTTGCTGGGGCAGCAACGTACAGAGAGTGCATGGGACTTGGTTGAAGCGATAGCGCCTTTCTTTGAACAGCTGCGATTCTTTCCGATGGCTTCTGACGGTTTGCCGCTTTCTTCAGGGCAAGTGCAGGCTTTTACTGTCGGTGATGTCAGGGCCGTGCTTTCAAATCGCCCGGCACAGGCGCGCGTGGCAGTGCAGAAGCATGTAGTTGAAACTCGTTTACCGCTTTACGATTCGGCGGTGTCGCTGTTCCTATTAACGTATCAGGATAATTGGCCTTGTCGCCGGTACCCCGAGGGCTGGTTTGAGCAGGCGAATATTCTGAAGCGGCAGTTCAATGCTTCTTGCCCCAGCGCTTCAGGTGAAGCTGAAAGCTCAAGGGATCGGGCAGGGGAGTTGTTTGCACTGCTGGGGAGTTGCGCAAGCGATGTGGCGTCGCTTACGGGACGGCAAGTCGGACGAATTCGCAGGATCGTCGACGATTTCGTACGCAAGCATGGTCATCCCGAATCCGAATCTCATCAAAAGCACAGAGACTCTCAACGTAGTCACGTGTCCGCACCCGGTCACCATCTATTTGCTAAAGCGGTTGCCGCACGTCTGAGCAGGTATCCCGGTTCGGATGGAGTTTCCGACTTTTCATCTCTGCTGCAACCCGTTACCTGCGAAGAAGCGACCGCATATTCGCTGTTAACAGGTATCGCCATTCCTCCTGATATTGGTCGACGCGTCGAGCGGTGTCGAAAGGGCACAATTGCCGAGTTGATCGAGAAAGGATTGATTACATCCGGGGATACCGTGGCGCGGCTGCTGCCAGCGATAACGGCTGAGATCTGCAGTGCAGGATTTCGCGATATGTCGCTGCGGATGCTCTCTGTAGCAACCTATCGCGCCTTTCGACAACGCCGATCATTGTTGCTGTTGGATCTGCAAAGTCAGGTCAGGATGAATGAATTGCCATGGGTGGCGGCTGTTGAAGTCGAGCGTAAAACGGACGCGGTGGTCGCTGACGCAGCCAGACAGGTCCTGATCGAATCCGCAGCAATGACCCTTTGTGCTTTTCCTCAAGCGATCCTGCCCAACAAACTGATTCAGGAATTTGCCGCGCTTGCGGCGATGGCCAAGCTGGATCTGCCTTTTGTGAAAGAAGTCGCCTCGGACATTTTCATGGGCGCTTTCTCTAACAAGTACATAAGAGCAGCCAGGCAGGCGGCATCTTTGACAGGTGGCACGCTATACGCCAATTACTACGACATTGATGCAAGCCAATTGGCGATGCTTCCTGATCAACCGAAATCCAGGCGCAAAAGGTTCTCCAGGCCTGACGCTAGTACCAGGGACGCATTGGCCAGATTGTGCTCCCAGCGCGCTGATGAGGGCCTGGGGACATGGCGACCGGCGACTAACGGGAAAATCATTGAGCAACAACAGATCCTGACGACACAAAACCTCTCGCTCTTATTTGGTGAGCTTGGGTTGAAAGCGCTATTGCAGGATCGCCTGGCTTCGATGGCCGAGGAATGCTTCAGATGGATATGCATACGCCAGCAGATGAAGTTGAGGTTTTATCACTCCAGCCTGGTGATGATCAAAAATACAGCGTACGCGTGGCGGCAGATGATGTTTTATCTAGCGATGCTCGATGAGGCAGAAATGCAATTCGCGATTGAACGTATCGAAGCTCATTTCGCGACTCAGCCTAGTGCATTTCGTGAAAGGTTCCTGCCGGCGATTAGAGGATTGCGAGTAGCAGCTTCTGGCACACCGTTGACCGAGGCTCGCCAAGCAAGCGAACGTGCTCAGGTTTTTATCGGATGGACTACCGGGAGACATTGGTTGCTGAAGCTGCAAACGAATGGCGTTGCTTAGATTGAGAGGTTGGGAGTGGTGGAGCACCCAGAAGAAAATAACCGAATTTCATCTAGATAAAAAATATTAACGAAAACAATTGATAAAACATTAATTTGCTTGGTTTTCTAGAAAATTTTTGTTCAAAGCAATTCCGGCGTTGATTGTCGCAGCAGAAGAAGGGAAGCAATCTATTAAATAGAGGTGGGCTATAGAGATCGCCGATTACGATTGATTTTTTTACCAGAGGCTATGCACAACTTGCACTATAGGTAACAGCTGTCTACCTTTAGGAGCATGGATCTATCTGGAATGCCCCAATCATAAGGAATTGAGATAAGGATCAGCATATCCACAACCTATAATGGGGGTGGTTATGCCTAAGCGTGGCAGAACATCATATTTTACCAATCGTGGAAAGCATTTTGGAAATCTCTGGGCTGTATACAGCTTTAGGGCCAAAGATGTGTTATTGCTTTCCACTGACAGGCAGCTGGCGCACTGGCTTTTATACTTAGAGTTCTCGTCTTCCATTGCAAGCTTTAGTTTTAAGAGTGGGACTAAGGAGTTTTCTGAAAAACCAAACTATATCTTGAATTATCATGCTGAGGTTTTGCCGGTAGAGGGTTGTAATGAGCTGCATTATCTACAAGCGGAAGGGAACACGGAGTCTTGCGCAGAAAAAATTCTTGTGGCGAGAAAATATAAATATAATTACCGCGAGTTCAATGATGAAGATTGGCTCCCACGCCGAGACAAAATACTCCCGCTTCTTAAAGTCGCTAGTTATCTAGCAGGAAGCCGAAGTCTATACATCCCGCCAACACTGCTGGAAAAAGCGCTCCATTACATTCTAACACTACGTTCGGGGACCTTACGCGGTTTTTTATCAGCGCTGGCGGATTATGAAAAAAATCTAATCTTGGTGGTTTTTTCGCGAGCCTATTCGGAGCGTTTGATCTCAGTCGACTTTGAATTTAGCTTTTTCAGCCAAGACACGCACTGGAGGTTAAATGAAATCTAAAATCACACAAGAAAGAATTTCCTTCGTTGGATTCCAGAAAGTAGACGCCTCCGCTATGGACGACGATGACCGAGCTCTATTTCTAAGGAGAAAAAAGGCGATCGATATGAGACTGGAAGGCTACACGGGTAGAGAAATTCGAAACCAAACCGGCATAAGTGAGAGCGAGGTTACGCGTTTATTCAAGCGTTATACATTAATGTTAGTGGAAGGGCTGTTTGTCGGAGAGGCGGGTTTGATACCGCACTCGCGTGTCAGCTGCAATGTCAGACAAAAAGCACTACCGGTTAAACATACCGAAGGGCAGGGAGGGCTTTCCGGCGCCTTGGGGTATACGCTGAAAAAACACCCACGAATAGCTGTTGAATTTGAACGGCAGGTATTTCGCGAGGAATTTAAATTTGGTCACGGGGCTCATTACGATAAAAAACATCTTTGCGCGGTTTTTTATTCCATTTGTAGAAATGAAGGCGTACAGGAAGACGAGTGGCCACTCAATCAACCGCGCGGGGCACGGAGGACGATAACAAAACTCATTAATGAAATTCTGGCGAGCGACTTTAAAAGAGCATCTCTTGCCACTGGGGGAAGGCTTGCATTAACCCACTCCAAGGTGGGTACGGGACACGCTCGGCTTTTTGATAACTATGATGTCTTTGACCTAATTGAGATTGACTCGTATCATGTAGATTCTTTTTTTTTACTTAATATCACGGGTGACAGGCGCAGCCGAACGAAAGACGTCATTAGTCGCATTTGGATGATTGCGGCCGTATGTAGAAGAAGTAACGCGGTACTCGCTATAAAATTCATTTTCTCCAGTGAAATAATAGCTCAAGACCTAGTCGATCTGATTTGCGAAGCTTATTCGGGTGGCTGGAAACCTCGTCAAACATTGAGCATACTTGATTTAAAATATTCGAACGCTGCTGGAATGCCGGGGCACTCGTTTCCTGCTCTAAAAAACCATATCTGGGGAGCGGTATGCTTGGATAATGCGATGCAGCATCATGCTAATCAAGTATATGAGTTAGCGTTGCATGCGGTCGGATTTGGCATAAATTTTGGTCCTCTTGAGCAGCCAGCGCGAAGGTCTAAGGTTGAAGCGCTCTTCAAGCGTATTTCATCAAGGGTAATGCATCAAATTGAATCCACAACCGGATCTTCGCCTGGAGATGGGCGTGCAGAATCGCCAGAACAAGCCGCAATCTATTATCAGATTGATGTTGATGATGCACTGGAAGTGATGGACGTCTACGCAGCTAATTACAATGGTACTCCCCAAGGAGGATTGAACAAAGGTAACAGCCCCTTGGAGATACTATCTGATTATTGTAGCGATCTGAACGTGCTGTTGCCCGCTTCCTCTGAGGTATATCTGAATAACATCGCATTGGGCAGCACTAACCGAAAGGCACGGGTGACGGGTAACATAGAGAAAGGTATTAGACCTCGAATCAAACTCGACCAAGCTATTTATACCAGCCCAGATTTAGCAAATTGCGCGGGACTTATAGGAAAAATATTGACGATTCGGATAGCGCCCAACGACTATCGGTACGTAGAAGCCTATCTACCTGATGGAGTTTATTTCGGTACGTTGATAGTGGAGGCCGCTTGGCGAAACATTAAACACAGCGTGACTACCAGGCGATTAGTGAACCGAGCTCTCTATAAGCGAGAGTTTGAAATTATGGAAGGCGAAAACCCTGTTATTGCGTGGCAAAGGCATATGCAAATGAATGCCAGTCCTAAAACAAATCGTGAACTGCAGCGGCTCAAGGAGGAAACCAAAGGGCATCTTAGGGAAGAGCCGTTATATTTGGTAGAGGAGGAGATGCCACACACACAGGTAATGAATGAGCGATGGAAAGAACTTGGTATTCTTAAATAGGTACTGAAGATGGATCATTCTCACCCAATTTTGAGTAGAGAGTACAGGCTGAACACACCTGCTTTGCTTGCAGTGGTTCAAAACGCCTGTTTCAAGGTGCTCATGCGGAAAACAGGTGTTGTTTATACCGGAGAGCCAAGAGTTGGTAAAACTGTGTGTTGTGAAGCGCTCCTTGAAGAAATACCCAAGCGGTTTCCGAATATCTACGTTTTTATGATACCCGCGACGAACAAGGATGCGTCATCGCCTCGCTACTCCTCAATCGTGCATCAGCTTATTGAACAGGAAGGTATTACTCCCAAAGCGCGAGCTACATTTATTCAGCGTCAATCAATGTTGGTAGAGCGACTTAAGACTAGAGCCGAGGCGCGACACGCGAAGCAAATAGTGCTACTTATTGATGAGCTTTCAAGATTATCGATCGGTGACTTTAAGCAACTTGCTGATATCTACAATAAGCTTCGGGCTGACAAATTCACACTGACCGTTATATCGTTTGCAATGCCTTCCATAGAAAAAGTTGCAGAAGATTTCCTTCGCAACGATGACAGGCATATAATTGGCAGATTTTTGTCCGATATCCGTCCTTTATATGGCGTAACAACAGCGGCGCAACTTGCGCAGATAATGCGTCTCTATGATGACAACCTAGAGGAAAAACCTTTTGGTCATGGCTTCACAAGAAATGTTCTTCCGAAGGCTTATGCGGATGGCTTTAGAATTACAAACCTTGCGAGCGATGTATGGCGGGAAATGTCTCGCGTTTCCTCTGGAAATTATGTGAATAACTTGCCGATGGAGCACGTTGCGCAAGTTATTGCTTATCTATTCGTGATCTTGGGGTGTGACGACTCTTGCTCTCTTGTGGTGCCTCCGGATCTAGTTGAAGAAGCAGTGCGTGAAAGTAACTTCAAGGAGTTCTGCAGAAAAATCACTGACTGGAAGAGGGTGTGATGAGAACCTTATTCTATCCCGAGTGTGGCCCAATGCCTTACGAGTCTATTCTGTCCATCTACTTGAAACTCTCCCACAGTAATTTTATAGAGTTAGCCGACCTTCGAAGGAACCTTGGTGGACTTTGGACAAATGGCGAAAGCGGCCGCCTGCTCATCAATTATAAGATAGAAGAATGTCTAGAGAGGGAAATTCACGAGATTGCGCATCACCTGCCATGGAAGTATGCGCCTGCGATCGCACTGAGTAGTCCAGCATCTGCGCTAAGATTCTGCGCTGAATGCGTGAAATTTGGTTACCACTCCGTGTTTAATTCGATCCAATTTCATCGCATGTGTCCTTTACATAAACGAGCGCTAAGCTTGGCATGCGTTACTTGCCGACAGCGTTTCCTGAAAGGATTTACCACTTGTCAAACCATACCTAATACAATTGGGATCTGCAGCACCTGCGGATTTCAAGATATGGGACTTCGCGATGAAATAAAAAAGCGTCGCGCACCTGGACTTGCGATTGCGTTAGAGCATTTCGGAAGAGCCCAAGCTCGATGGTATCAAGAAATTTACAGTTTCCATGCCCGTGAGCCTGGCTATAGCGAACTTTATTATCAGTCAGAGTTGGGGCGTGCTGAGCTTTCAGGGCCGTGTGAACGTTTCTTCAATATGCATAGTCCGGAAAAACTCTCGGGTCGTCAATACATCTCGCCTCCGATCACTTGTGTTGGAAGCTTCAGGACCTACCTGCATTGTCGTTTATATATGCCCGCTTCAAGATTTGCTTTGGGAGACCATCTGAGATTGCACTCGCAAATTGAAATATTGATTCGCGTAAAAGAACGGTACTTGGGGAAACACGCCGATTGTTGTCGCGATATGTGTAAGATAGCAGACTATCCTGATGGAAAGTTAGTTATAAGACCAATGTGCTCTGTAGCGACGGCTTATATTCTTCTTTGCATGAAGGCTCGCTATAATGTTTGGCCGTCCCCTGGAAGTATTTGTCAAGACTTTTCGTTGTTGGCGTCCTTAGGCAGTTCCGCGCCCTCTTTTGTATCTTGCTGGACCTATCGTGAGGCGGTACTGGTATTTTTTACAATCTTAGCGCGCTTAGAGTACTACGTTTCTGAGGGGGCCAACTTTTTTGTAATCTGTAGATCTGAAACGGTCTATTTCCCAAGCCGGCGCGGCTTGACCGTCTTGAGGAAAGCCTCGTACAAATTCCGTTTTAGCTGTCGGATCCCCTCTGAGAAACTTTTAATAGCTCGCGATGGATTGGGGGGAGCTCTGATGATCATATGCACTCCGCAACGAGACCACGCTGACCCTCACTCTAAGTTAAAAACGCTTGTCGTTTAGTGTGGACGCGTTCAGATATTCTACCTTTAGGCTACCGAACCGATATTTTAGTGATCGGCCTGTTCAATCAGTAATTTTGTTTGCTAAATTCCGCCTTATTTCTTTCAGGCTCTACTTCGATGCCAAACTGCGAATACTGCCGTCAACCAGGCCCCTTAACGAAGGAGCATTTATGGCCAACCTCTCTGCACAGGCGGCTCCATGCTGTCAACCAGCAGACAAAAAACATTTTCTGGCTAAGCAGGCTACAGCGCGAAATTTCAAACGAACCACAAATACGTGATGTATGCGCGTATTGCAACAATGTCACGCTTTCCACGCTCGACGATTATATGTGCAGGCTTTTCGACTCTACTTTCACCAGGATCGTGGAGCGCTACGCAGAGGTCGTATTCGAATACGACTACCACCTTCTCAAAAGGTGGCTACTGAAAATGAGTTACAATTCCGCACGGATACACAATTCACCTGACCGCGGCGCCCTTAAATGCGTTCTTCCGTATATTTTAGGCGCTGACCTTCGAATGGGCCGCTCAATACAACTTTTCGTCCGCCTCGTACATCCTCAAGTAATTTCTGAAAGCGAGACTAGCAAGGATGGCGACCCGCAAACGAAGGTCGTGATTGACCCGTCAATACATAGATTAGGGCATGTGATATTTCGAGCCCATGGAATTGGGCAAAAGACGCTTAGGGCGATTCATCTACGCTCCTATACTTTCTACCTTGCATACTGGCAGCCCGGAAATGGGCGGGCAGAGCAACAAGATTTCGCGGAGATATTCAAACAAGGGATGCCTGGCGTACAACTCCTTCGCCCCTCCGACGAAAAGATCAAACTTTTCTGCGATGGCATCGGTGCGTGGGATTCACTTAAGGATGCCCGTAATGCCCGTTTTTCCTCTGCGGTTGATGCATAACGACTCAACTCAGCTATGGCCAGAAATGTGGGGCAGGACGAGGAAGGAGCTGACTTGTTTTCCGTTATAGTGGAAAGCGTTAATTTTTCCCAGTTATCTCAATCTCTTCTGTCGGGGCGACAGCAGGTATCAACTCAGTGGCTCGGCTGCCCAACAACGAGCCTGCCTGAAAATAGCCCATTACCGAGCCGACGCTACGGTGCTCAGTCATGGCCATCACCTCGCCGAGCGGCACTCCCTGCCGTCCGGCTTCGGTTACAAAGCCAGAACGCAAGCTATGCGCAGCCCAGTCCCCCTCCAGTCCGGCCATTTTGGCTCGGCGCTGGACGATGCGCGCGACCTGATCGGCCGACAGCGCTGTAGCGCCCACCTTGTTGCCTTTGTGCAGGCGACGGAATAGCGGTCCACTGCTTGCGGGTGCCGCCGCCAACCAAGCGGCCAATGCGATTGCCGCCGGCCCGCGCAGCGGCTTCTCACGGCGTACGCCACCGGTAACGGTCTTGGTGGTGCCCAAGGCATACATCCAAGTGTCGGCATCCAGTCGGCGAACATCGTCCACTTGCAGTCCAACCACTTCCGAGCGCCGACGACCGCCGCCGCTCCAGGTCAGCAGGAGCAGCGCGCGATCACGAACCCCGCGCACGCCGTCGTCACAGGTGGCGAGCAGCGCCTGCAATGGCTCGAGCACGATCGCGGTTTTCTTACGCACGTTCACGCCCTGGCGCGATTGTGCCTTGCGTGCTTCGCGCAGCAGTGTTTTTAAAGCCGGCGCTTCGGTCGGGCTGTCCCACTCATTGATTCGGTGCCATTTACCGAGTACCGCCAAGCGGTGACTGACGGTATTGAACGCCAGCGGTCCCAGCTTGCTCTTGACCCGGGCGGTGACCAAGGCGGCGTCGATGCCGGGCGGCAATAGGTGCGCCCAGCCGCCACCTGCCAACGGCCGTGCTAGGTGATCGAGGACAAACTGCACGGCTACAGTTGGGGGAAGGGGCGCATCGCCCAACGCCTGGCCAAAACGCAGCTGCAACCAAGCCGACCAGTATGCGAGGGCGCTGCGGTAACTGCGTACAGTATTTGCCGCGGTGCCGGCGGCAATAAACGCCGCCGCTGCTTCCTGAGCGTGGAGCGCCAAGGATTGCAGGTCCAACGGCGTTTCGTCGACCAAGGTCAATTGATCTGTAATATTCAATACGTTCAACGTATGATAATTCCACTATATAGAAATTAAGGTCGGATAACATTCAATTATCAGACCTAATATACGCCGAGGTGAGCCATGGCAGTAGGGGTACCGGAAAACGACGTTTTTGCCGCCGCGGACGCAGTGTTGGCCCGCGGTGAGCGGCCGACGGTCGAACGTGTACGCCTGGAACTGGGTCGAGGTAGCCCGGCGCGAGTCGGCGGGCTACTGGATATTTGGTGGGCGCGTTTGGCCGAACGTCTGAATGGCGAAACGCGACTGCCGACATTACCCGGTGAAGTGTCACAAGCCTTTGTTGCCGTGTGGCAACAGGCGATTCACTTAGCGCAAGGTGTGGCCGAACAAGCTTTGGCTCAGCAGCGCGAAGTATTGGAGGCCGAGCGTGAACGACTGGCGACGGTCGAGGATCAAGTGCGACAGGATCTAGCAAAGGGACGCCAACAGGTCACAGAGGCCGTGACCGAGCGTCAGGCGGTCGAATCGCGGTTGGCTGACCTGGATCTGCTGCTGGTACAGCGGCAGACGCAGATCGAGGAGCTGCAGCAGCAGCGTGACGTGTTGTCGCGCGAGCGGCATGATACCCAACAGCAAAACCAGGCACTTCAGCAACATCTCCAGGCGTTACGACAGAAGCATGAACAGGAGCGAACAGCTCAGGACAGTTATCTGCGTGGGGTTGAGGATCGCGCCCATCGCGAGATCGATCGCGCCCGGGAGGAGGGGAAAGCCGCAGTAAACCAGTTAAAGGCCGCCAGCCGAAAGTATGACGACCTGCAACGAAAGCTGGAGTTGGCCCAGAGCGAACTGAGCCAAGCACAGCAGCATGCCGCGGCGCAGCTAGCCCGTGCTGAAACCTTGGAACAGCAGTTGATTCAGATTCGTCAGATTCCCGAGACCAAGCGTAAGCCAAGAGCCCGAAAAAATCCGATATCAATTACAAATAACTAAAAGCACTTCCGTTAATGCCAGTGAATATGCTTGGGCTAATCTGTTCTGGTAAACACGAATTAGCTTCCGGACCTATCAGTCAAGGACGATACAAATGCCAAATAACTCGGATTGGAATGTCGCCACTGCCGATGCGCTGACGCTGCTGCTGCACAACCAGCATGCGCTCGGTGCGGCTATCGAAGAGATCACTCATTGGATTTCAGGGGATGGCGCAGACATTGTTGCGGATAACGCCGTCGCTGCTTTGGGGGCACTGGATGCAAACGCAAAAGCGATAACAGAGGCAATCATGAAATTACGGGGGTGCTAGTAATCGTTGAGACTGTCATTAATCGGCTAGAAAGTGGCTATTCTCAGGCGGCCGCTTTCGGCCAAAAGCGGACCTTTGAGAGCAGCGCCTTCCGGCCAATAGCACACGCTGGACGTTGTAATGGCAAATGGGTAACGTCAGCTGTGTTGTAGCGTAACTTTTAAACCTGCTAATAGACGCTAGGGGTTCTGAATCGATAAGTCCGTAAAACATTTTCGGAGGATAAATGGATTTCACAGTCATTGATGTGGAGACGTCAAACCCTAACCTGGCGAGCATTTGTCAGATAGGTGTCGCAGTTTTTCGGGGCGGAAAGCTCCATGAATCATGGGGCTCACTGGTCAATCCAAATGATTATTTTCATCCCATGAACATAGCTGTTCATGGGATCGAAGAAAATACGATTTCGGCAGCGCCATACTGGGCTGAGGTCTACCAGCGAGTTTTACCAATCGTCGCCGGAAAAATTGTTGTTAGCCATACTCCCTTCGATCGAACAGCCACCTTCCGAGCTAATCAGAGTGCTGGCCTTCCGATTTTTGATTGTTCCTGGCTCGACACCTCTCGTGTTGCACGTAGGGCTTGGAGTCAGTTTTCCCAGTCTGGTTACGGCCTCAAGAACCTAGCATCCCATTTCGGGATTGCCTTTCAACATCACGACGCTGTTGAGGATGCTCGAGCAGCGGGGGAGATATTGCTCCGCGTAATTGCTGACACCGGCTCAACGATTACTGAGTGGTGCTCTTTGGTTAATCAGCCATTGAGCCCTGATTCAATATCTTCTGTAGCGCGTGTCGCGAGCCTTGAGGGCGTACTCACGGGAAATGTTGTTGTGTTTACCGGCGCTCTCTCCATTCCTCGGCAGCATGCCGCAGATCTAGCAGCAGCCGCTGGATGCGATGTAGGCGTAGGCGTGACCAAACACACCACTCCGCTCGTTGTGGGGGACCAAGATATAAGCAGATTGGCAGGCATGGAGCGGAGTTCTAAGCATAGAAAAGCTGAAGAGCTCATTGCAAAAGGGCAAAAAATTCGAATCTTGGGCGAAAGAGATTTTCAAGCCTTGCTACAGCCGATTTAAATTTGGTGGGTGTGTCGCAACTGCTGGGTTAGATAGCAGTAACAGCTCTCCTTGTTTGAGCCTTGTCTTTCATGAAAGGCAGAAATCGGCCAGAAGCGGACCCTCGTTACGGATTGCAATTGAACCAAAGCGGGCTTTGGAATGCCCTCGCGAAACGACGTCAATCCATTGATGGAACTCAAAAAATCCCCCGTCCGTTTGACGATCCGGAACCCTGTGCCTAGGATTCTTGCAGATGACTTCGTTTCTGCGTGTAGGTCCTATCGGTTTTCTCTTATACCCATGTCGCGTCCTTACGCTGGGACTCAATTGGTTCAAGGGATTACGTATCGACAATGAACGTTATGCGACACATGCGGCGAAAAATGTGTCGCTTATATAGCTAGTCTTTTCAAAGGAAAAGCAATGAATTTGGAAGATAAATTGTCTGGATGGACTGGTCCCTCGAGTAGCACCGAACAGGACAAACAGGACAGAACGGAGCGAATGATTCGCCAAGCGATAGAATCACACGAACCATTCAATAATTGCTCGTTGAAGATTTATGCGAAAGGATCTTACGCAAACAACACTAACGTGCGTGCAGATAGTGATGTCGATATCGCTGTGGAATGTACTGATGTTCTTTATTGGGAGGAATCTGAAAAGGGGAGTTATACGCCCGGAAAACCATATGAGGGGGTTTGGACCCCATCGAAGCTGAGAGCTGAGATACTTTCTGCTATGAAGGCAAAATTTCCCGGCCAAGTAGACTCCTCGGGATCTACCGCAATACAGATAAATTCTAACTCGGCGCGAGTAGATGCTGATGTCGTACCATGCTTTAGCTATCAATATCACATGAGCGATGGGGCGAGATACGGAACTAAGATATTCAAGACGGATGGCACTAGCATAGTTAATTATCCAAATCAGCAAATGGAAAACGGGATAGCTAAAAATAAGCGAACGGGCAGCGCCTATAAAAAAGGGGCGAGACTTTTAAAGCGCATAGAAAACGCAATGGCAAAAGATGAAACATTTCGCGAACTACCATCTTTCTTTATGGAATGCCTAGCCTACAACTGTCCAGACACCGTATTTTCTCATTCGACATGGACCGAATGTCTCAGAGCAATGCTTTATCATATCTGGGTTAGTCTTCAAGGTGACGAACTGGACTCTGGGCGTTGGGTGGAAGTGAATGAATGCTTTTACTTATTTCACTCAGGACAAAAATGGACTCGTGAAGATGGGCGCGAGTTCTCAAAGGTGGCTTGGAACTACTTTGGATTCAAATAATGCGCAATGCAACACTTAAAAGCTCAGTATACCTTTTGGTCGGAACTTCAGCAGATGCTTGGTTTTCGATCGCCTATTTTGGCGGGCTAGATCTTTCAAAGGTGCTAGATTTTTTTGGACTCATTCCAAAAGTGGTTAGCATTGATCTTTTGGTAATAGCAGTGTTTATTAAGTGGGGCTGGAGGCTTAAAATATTTAGGGGTTGGCTTGTTCCTTTTCCAAACTTAAGCGGAAGCTGGGTGGGCTATATATATTCAGATTGGAAAAACCCGGAGACGGGCGAAAAGCCAGCTCCTATACCGGTAATGTTAACTGTAAATCAGTCGTTCTTCCACATTAGCTGCATGATGCGTACGGGTGAGATGGAAAGCTCTTCGTATTCTGAGGGGTTTCTTATTGACCCTGATCGTCAGATTAAAAGCGTATCTTATATATTTACTAGCAAACCCAGACTAAGTTTGAATGAGCGAAGTATTCCCCATGACGGAGCAGCCGTGTTCCAGATCATTGAGAAGCCAAAGCAAAAACTAGTTGGCAGATATTGGACGGAAAGGTTAACTAAAGGTGAAATAGTTCTTCAGTTTCACTCAAAAGATATTCTAGATGAGCTTCCAGAAGACTTGAATGAGCACCCTGTAACAGAAAATGAAAATAGACGCTAACAGCGCTCTCGCCCCAAGACTGCACATGGTTCTATCGGCTGACGGCAGACGCCCGTACTCTAATTGCGAATCGGTAGCCTCCGCTGAAAACTCTCAACTACTACCTTTTGGCCTGTGCTATTTTGAGTTATGTATTTTTTTCACGAGGAAACCTATGATTAATAATAGTTCACGGCGCGCGAAGGGGATATTATGCGGCATCCTTCCGCGTTTTAATGCGTCATAGCATCTAGTATATTTGTAATTATTTTATCTGATGAGTGCTGAAGGCTCTGAAAGAGGTTTGAATGAGAATTTTATATAAGTATATGCCTCTTAGAGACTCATTTTTCGACGACCCCTTGCTCAGGTTAACACCTCCTTCTGGTCTTAATGACCCTTTTGACTCAAAGCCGACTCAAGCAGGAGTAGAGAAAAAACTTAAATTTTTCTTTGATGAGCGAGATGAGTTTAAAGATACTGATCCGAAGTCCGTAAGTATACGGGCTGCATATGAAAGAGATCTTAAAACTGGGCTTGATCAGTTTGGAATAATTTCGCTCACAGAGGATCCATACAATCTACTAATGTGGTCGCATTACGCTAATGAGCACAGAGGATTGGTTGTATCCATCTTATGCGACTCTTCAACATTTGATTATCATCACAATTTTACAGAAACATGTGGTGTATCCAAGACAAAGCCAACAAGGGTCAGATATAGCAATGTGCGCCCTGGCTACCAGATGCCTGATAGCACAATATATGAGTATTTTGAGCACAACTTTTACACTCACTTCGCCATGATAAAGGGTAATGACTGGATCTACGAAAAGGAATACAGATATCTCCTCAGGCTGATGGAGGCTGATGTCGCTATCGTGGATGTTAATTTTGCAAGCTGGGCAAATAGTCAAGGTGCGGATTTTCGTATAACTCATCTCCACGGCAAAACTTATAAAGTCGAGGCCTCTTGTGTCGAAAAGCGCGACTCCCTTCCTTGGCTACTAGCGTTTGCGCAAGGAAGAAAAAATATATCAAATGTAATGCTTTTTAAGCGCTTGAGAAAAAATTCAGTTAAAGGTATCTATTTCGGATGCCGTGTGAGCGGGAGAGATATTCTTAAGGCGCGGGAGAAGATTGAAGAAAACCCTCTTTTTGGCAACTCAATAAGCTTCCACAGAAGTATTGAAAGCCAGGACAGATTTGAAATAACTTTTGAAAGGCTGGAATCATCCTCTAATTAAATAGGCGTCCGTAGCGTCCGCTTTTGGCTGTCGTTGAGATGCAGCTACTTTGACCACCAAAACGAACACCAATGTTCTACCAGCAGAGCGCCTTGGTTTTACTCTGCGCAAAGCACCGGCCAGCCATACTTTGATCGCCAAACTTGCTCCCCAAGGCGAAGAAGAACTTCCTTGCATTGGTAATTAGTTTTGAACCTGCTGAGTGTGACGAAGTGGAAGACCCACTCGTAATCATGAAGTTCTGGGTACTTAGACAGTGCGAGACCACCAGTTCCAGGATCTGCAAAAGTGTGTTCTTTGGCGCGAGCTTGTAACTTAGACGCTAGGCCAGAATAGACACCTTTGGTATTGAAATAATGAGAAAAGCTATCCGAATAGCGGTTGGCCCTCTGCTGAAGATCATAGTTCCTGACCTTTGCGACTTCGCCCCCCCTTGCTCTTAGATAAGTAGCGCTCCAGAGAGATTGCTTTTGTAATAGACTAATAGGAGCGTTCGTACTTATGTAGTACCAGCCAGGTTTATTCGGAATTCCACTGTGGCGATGCCACCGGTCGTTCCGTAAGTCGATTTGCACGCTGGAATGCATGCTGTCGAGGTAAATGGATAGATCGTTCATGGGAACCCTAATGTTGGAGTCTAGTCGCACACTAAAGTGGCGTCCGCGTGGATGAGGTGTGAAGAATGTGCATTGAGTATGGGAAGAAGCTGGGCCAGGATGCAGTCGGCTTGACGTGCGGTGCGCTTGATCTGAACGTAACAAGCCGGGCCGGTGCGATCATCACATCAGCCCGGGATACTACTGACTCTCACCGCAGGTGCAGCACCTATCGTATTCTTCGCTTATGACGTTGCCCCGGCATCCAGGGTGAATGCATGGGGTTCGACTCACTAGATGCCCTTCGTTACAGACGAAGCACCTGATGATGGTAGAAGTAGGTTTGTTCGGGTCCAGCACGGCGTAGCGAGGTATAGGGCCATCAATCTCTTCTGCGTGGCGTTTGCACTCCGGGCAAATGTACTTTCGAACTCCCGCAGTGACGTTGAAGAAGCGTTCCCCCTCGGTTTTCGTTAATAGGTCGAACACGGTGCAAAACTCGCGAACCAACATGCCGTCAATGAAGTCGTTGCCGAAGTACACCTGCGCCGCAGGCGCGTTGAACAAGAACTCTTTGCGGGCCAAGACCCAGCTTTGATCGGGAAAAAGATGCTCATGCGCTTCGAGAATAATCATGATGACTTCTTTGGCCGATATTTTGAGGCCAGCATTGACGGAGTGCATAGCTTGATTTCTAAGCCTGCGCACCTGCTCGAATAGATCTGCAAATTTTTGGTCGAACGGTTTGTCATGTACGGTGTTGTAGACCTTGATGAGGTCCTGCGCGTCAATGGTCCGAAATTCTGAGTACGCAATCCCTGTACCTGTCTTGTCCTTGGGCCAGTCCGACGGGGATCCTGCAATCAGCAGAAAAGGACTGACGTTAACGAGCTTGCCTTTGATGGCGAGTTCAATGCCTTGTTGCGCAATTATGAGTGAGGTCAGGATTCTTTGGCGGGCGGCTTCCCAGAATTGGGCCTTGTCATCGTTGTCGACCTCTGCGTATTGGCCTGCCTCGTCCAGCGTGGTCAAGAATGAAATGACGATATCCCAGGCAAAGTCGAACTGGGCGTAAGCTGCTGAGGAGAATTCGTCACTGGTCGGAATGTCTGTGATCATCGGATGATTCGCATTGTTTTTCGAGTGCTGTCTATATGGGCATAACTAGTCGGCTAAAACAAGCTACCTGCTTTTTCGGCAGCGACTCTGACTATCGTTACCCGCAGGCTGGCACGACGAGCAAAATTAGTTAAGCTATATTAAATCAACTCTATGGTCATAGGGCGAGGGCGGTTATGAGTTCTAAAGAAACGATTTTGCTGTTCGACCTGAGCAATAAATTTGTATCTACGAAAAAATATGCGCGCGGGCTGGTGGAAGCTATCAATGATCTGGCTCCCTACCTAAGTGTTGCAGAGAGAGAAAGTCTCTGTTTCAACAAGCTTGGTTTGAAGTTCGATAATGTTAGTGAGCAGGCTTACATACAAGCGGCAGTAGAGGTGACTGTATGTGCGCACTTTGCTAGGTTTTTCCCAAGTGGATTCGTGTATGAGGAAAAGGTGAATCCGCCCAAGGATGTAGACTGTTCGATCCGAGCTGGGGAGTTCAAATACAATATAGAGGTGAAGTGCGCCGACTTTTCTAAAAAACACGCGATTGATGATAGTGATGGTTTCAAAATTGGCTCGCTAGGTCGTCTGGGCGATTATGATAGTATCGTAGCAGACCTAGAGGACATGTTCTCCAGCTGCGGTCATACTCTGTCCCGCCAAAGGCACATGGATAATAACCTTAAAAGCTTTCTTATCTCTGCATATGAAAAATTTGCTCCCGGGACTCCTAAAAGTGAGCTGAATATCCTCGTTGTGGGGTGCGATGATGCTATGGATATGCAGAAGTGGTACTCATATTTGTATGGAGCCCAAGGGTTGTTCACACTCGAATCTTACTCAGATACATCTGCCTACGACAGAGTAGATCTCGTGCTATTGACCAATCTGTATCATCGCCATAAAAACCCGAAATCAAAGGATAAGTTGAGCGGGCATTGGCGACTAAGTGAAGCATTCTGTATTTTGTGTGAAAATCCAAAATCGCTTAAGCCTGAGGAGACTTTCATAGAGTTTTCGAAAACGATACGGCATCATAATAATGAGCTGCATAGCCACACTGTAGAAGGTGAAGCTCCTGATTTCATTTTGAAGGGCTTAGCTATTCCAAGTTATGTCGGCAGCGAGCTTCAAGCTAAGGGAATCTACTATTTTCACCCACATGAACCCGAAACTGAGATTGGCCAAGAGAAGCACTAGATCCCGTCAGGAATGTCGTGAAGTGAGAACGTGGAAGGCTTAGGGTGCCGCGAGCATGTGTCCGCTTCTGGCCCCATAGCTGACGGTCACTAACGTTAAGTTGAGGGGCTGACGCGGGCTGCTTCGCGGCAGTCCCGCTCGAACGTTAGGTTAGGTTAGGTTAGGTATTTAACTTTACTCTGACCCCAAACAGTTCTACTGAAACTACTCCCAGTAATAGCAGTTACACATATATTTCTGAATTTATCTTTATCTGATTAGGGAGCACAAAGCAACCTTCAGTAACACAGAAAAAATGATCTTGCCCCTCAATGAAGCTATGTGTAATAACTTGCCCGCCTACTAGCTCATTTACAACAGAGCTGTATGCATGGCAACCAGTCCGTTCAATTGCATTTGTAAGATCAAGCAAATATTGCTTCAAGTCGACGGAGTGCTTTATGTTTGCCGTACTGAAAAAATTAATTTCTGAAAATCCAATTTCCTCGCACCACTCTGCAAGCTTTAGCTTTGCACATCTTAGATGAAAACTATGATTCTCGAATTTTAAGAGTATGGAGTTATCTTTTCCCTCCGTGTCTTCAGGATGAAACCATGTTGTCGCGTGATAGCATTGAACGAGTTCATGTAGGCTTCTGGATGCAGCGTGTTCTCTCGACAAGGAGCATCCGTAGCCAGTAATTTCTATGGGGAAATTACTTTTATGCAATGCTGAGCAAAATACAGGAATGCCATACTTATTTGCCAGTTCAAATATTAATATCTTGTGATCGACTTCTCGCTCAACATCTTCAACCAACGACACCAACTCATTTGGAAGTGAGCTTAGATCAATGAGACGTAGCGATTTTTTGTTTCTGTTTAGAAATGCATCTACGAGGAAGGTTGAAAAAGAATCCCTTTCCACTGCTTCCAAAATACCATGAATAGTAGCCTCTAATTCATTGCTCCCTATCGCGACACCACTGTTTGTACAGTACCGCTCAATCTTAGAATAATTAAAATTATCTTGCGAAGCACTACTACGATACTCATATTTCTCATCAATGTATCTTGGGGTCGAAAGTGCCAGAGGGTAAAGTATCGTAGTATTTTTTCCCATTTGCTTGTATTCTCGAAAAGGCATTATGCCTTTTGGGGAATCTGCAATGATTGAAATAGGAAAACAACCAGAAATATGAGATTCTTTTATAAATGATTGTGTGTCGCGGTAACTAACATTACCTTTGTTGCAATTTGAAAATTGGCAAAACCAGTGTTCAGCCGCCTCAAACATTGCACCAGTTGTAGATGACTCTAGGTCACCTTTCCCATACCCAAAATCCAAATAATTTCCCGATTTATCATAGAGCATGCACTTTGCTGTTTTGACATATTGCCCCGTGACTTGAACTTCCCAATTTACTCCATAACTAGTCAGTGCAGCTTCTAGCTTGGTTCGGGCATAAATTACATCGACACTTCGTTCAATAGGAATGCTGTTCACTGACATTCTCCACGGGGCATTTTTTATTTATCGGCTTCAATTTTATTATTGGCTAATTCTCTAAGCTCTTCGGCCTCTGCCTCTAGGCTATCAATCATTTCAAGAAGCTCTTTTTCAAAAGGAGTAAGACTGTCATTATTGATACGGCCTTCCCAAGCAGCATCGGCGCGTCTTTTTGGGTTAACTATCTGTTTATTTCCTGTCATTTTATTTACCCCAGTAAGTAATTGGTTCAGTAATGGAATTTTTTGATCGGACTTTTTGTGGGTGGCGGTTTCCTTTAGTTGCTTCGAGGCGGTTTCAAAATTCATTATTCTTAAGTGCATAGACCTTGATGTGCCTAACTAATAAATAGACACCGAATGGTGTGATAACTCTTTGCGTTTTGGTGGATAAGATTCCGGGGCGAGTCTGTGCCGCCAATATAGAGCGCTGTGCTTACGACGAAGGTGGGGTATAAGAAGTTATGCACCATGACGACAATTCCTTTTACGTATGGTTTTCGGCTGGAATTGATCTTAGCTGAGCGCAGAGATAAAGCAATCAGGACAACGTGCGTGCTCCAAACCCCTATTTTGAAATGGCCACTGACCGCTATTGGCCGAAAGCTGCCGCTCACGAACGACGTCTCTGGGCCAAGAACCGCTTATTGATTACATTTTTGGGCACGCAGAATCAGGAAACCGGCAATGACAATCAAAAAAACTCCAGCCCATGTAAAAATGTCCGGCGTTTCCTGGAACAGTACATAACCCCAAAGGCAGGCGAAAACCAAGTAGGCATAATCGAAAGTCCCGATAAGTGCTGGAGGCGCAACCTGGTAGGCCTTGGCGGTAGCCGTATTTATGAAAATCAGGGCGCAGGCGTAACAGAAGATAAAAAGCATCTCCTGCCAATCAGGCGTCTGCCAAGGCGAGAGTAGAAATGTAGCACCAGCGACGCTGGACTCACTGACCATTAGCGATGCGATGCCTCCGATGACGGCGGCGAATAGAAAAGCGATATTCAAGCCCAGAGCCAATACAAGTGGATGATCATTGCGACAATGTCGGCGTGTCACAACCATCGCGATCGCATAGAAAACAGCCGCAATTACAGGTAGCAGGGCTGCAAGGACGAAAATGTCTGATCCCGGGCGTAACACCGTGGCGACACCCGTGAAGCCTATTCCTATCGCTACCCAACCCCGCCGTGATAACGGTTCACCTCCGTAAAAGGTGGAGAAAATCGCTATGAAAAGGGGAGTTGTGTAGATCGCCACGGCAGCCACTGATAATGGGATCAACGGTAATGCTGAGTAGTACGTTACCCACATTAACAAGAGCAGAATGCTCCTGATTGTTACCCAAAACATCGAGGCGGCTGAGTGTCGACCCGATCTGATGCCCCTGGCAAGCCAGACTCCAAGGGTGGGCACCGACAGGCAGGAGACGATGAGGAACAACTGCCAGAGTGGAAGTCTGGCGCTGAAATATTTGACCGCTGCATCGGCCAGAGAAAGGAGAAAGACAGCAGCGCTTATTAGCCATATGCCCTTGGGAACGCTGTCGGCGCTTGCACTGTCCTTGCTCACGAACCGCACTCCTGTTCCGTCAGTGAACTGAGATCCTAACAGACGGTGGCGCATTCCTAGGGCAAATAACCAACACGTCAGACGGCAATGTTCAGTGCTGGCCCTTGTGACTATCGTCCCCACAAGCTCTGGGCCTTAACGACCAAATGCGAACGGCTGGTTTTGGCCGTAAGCAGCCGTTCAAGGCTGCCCGTTTCTGCGGCGGTAGAGGCCCATCTGTTCGGCGCTACTTTGCTCTCACCGTTCACAGCTGATCTATCTTCGTCGTGTAACTTCTACTCATCAGTTCGGCCGCCAGTTCCAAGCATGGGGTACCGGCCAGTTCGCGAGCAGTCTTCTCGATCACCACGCTGAATTTCTGGCGAAGCATCCATGGATTGGCTTTCGCTAAGTCCATGGCAGTCTTGATGCACATCGTTCCCAGGTGAGCCTTCATGCGCTTGCCAATGCCCCAGACTTCGCCGACATTGGTGTTGCGCAGCGTCCAGTCCCGTTTGAACTGATCGCAGAGATCGACCACACCTCCGGTGATATCCAGCAGCCTTTTGGCGGTATGGTTTGCGAGCTTCGCCAGCGTCTTGGTGCCGGCAATGCCCACCCCGGCTGGAATGCCTGTGCGCTTGAGAAGGGTGGAGCGCATGTGCCTGCCGAACGCGGACAGATCTCCAGGCATGCCAGTCAAATCAGCAAATGCTTCATCAATGCTGTAGACCTCAAGTGCCGGCACCATCGATTCGATGATCGTCATGACGCGCTCGCTCATGTCACCGTACAGAGCGTAATTGCTGCTGAATGCCACCACTCCATGCCGGCGTAGATGGTCTTTGATCTGGAAGTACGGCTGGCCCATCTTCACGAAAGGCTTGGCGTCGTAGCTACGCGCGATCACGACAGCCGTCGTTGTTGGACAGCACCACAATAGGTATCTTGGCGAGGTCCGGTCTAAAGACTCGCTCGCAGCTCGCGTAAAACGAGTTGCAGTCGATCAGGGCGAAGACAGGCTCACGTGTTGTCATGATCGCGCACGCTGTATTTCACCACGCCCCAGATCACAAGCTCATCGCCTTCCATGACATGTCTAGCCGGATATTTCGGGTTTTCCGATAGGAGAATCACGGCGTTCTCGCGCAGAAGCAGACGCTTGCAGAATGGTTCCGAATTCAACGCGGCGATAACGATATCGCCACTGACCGCTTCGATGCTCCGATCGACGATCACCATATCCCCGGAATAGATGCCCGCGCCCTGCATGCTATCCCCATCAATCCTCACCAGATACACGTGCGGCGCCCTGATATCGAACAGCTCATCCAGGGAAATGTGCTTTTCGATGTGGTCAGCCGCAGGGGAAGGGAAGCCCGCCGGTACCTTGGATGAATAAAGGGGCAGCTGCTGACCGCCAGTAGCGAGTGGGCCGAGGAGGGTGATGCTCATGATGCAAGCCTTAGGAGGTTAACTGTACATGCATACAGTTAACGATTTGGTTCGCTTGCGGTCAATCTCATAGGCACGACATTTCGACGGGTGACAGCATGTGCGGACGCTACTCGATCTACGAATCGATGGATCACTACCTCAAGGTGCTTGCGCCAAAGCAGCTAGTTATCAATGGCTATGACCTTTGGCCCATTGAGCGATACAACGTCGCGCCGTCGACGCGGGTCGAAATCATCCGGCCGGGGGAAGAGGGCCTGAGCATTGATAAGGTCAAATGGGGATGGGCGCCTTTCTGGGCCAAGGGAAAGCGTCCCGACCCGATAAACGCCAGAGTCGAGACCGTCATC
This sequence comes from Pseudomonas sp. R1-1, assembly GCF_051132135.1. NCBI lineage: Bacteria > Pseudomonadati > Pseudomonadota > Gammaproteobacteria > Pseudomonadales > Pseudomonadaceae > Pseudomonas > Pseudomonas sp. R1-1. The sequence goes on along the minus strand of NZ_CP071663.1, from coordinate 3,143,446 downwards.
ACCGGCAAGTTCTTCAATCAGCTCTGGCCAAACGGACGCGTACTCGCGCCGGCGAACGGCTGGTTCGAATGGGTAAAGGACGAAGAAGATCCGAAGAAAAAACAGCCGTATTTCATTACGCTGAAAGAGCAAATTCCGATGTTCTTCGCGGGGTTGGCCGAGGTGCATGAGGGTATGGAGCCGAATGATCGCGACGGCTTTGTCATCATCACTGCTGCGAGTGATGAAGGCATGGTCGATATCCACGATCGCAAGCCCTTAGTCTTATCGCCGGAGCATGCGCGTGAATGGATTGACCCGGATACCTCACCTGAGCGAGCTCGTGAACTAGCGATGGAGCAATGCAGGCCCGCTACAGATTTTCATTGGTACAAGGTTGGCAAGGAGGTGGGGAACGTTCGTAATCAGGGCTCACATTTGATTCAGCCGCTTTCACTAGCGTCAGACGTCGACGACTGATTAGCCCGTGACATGATCGCAAGTTAGTTGTCCAATGAACGAACGTATCGCGAAAGTTCAAAGCTGTTAATGGTATTTATAGAGTGCAACGCCTATGTGCAGCGCTGGACTTGCAAAGAACAGGAGGCGCTCCCGTGCCTATGACTACCGACGCGGCGATCACACATTTCAGACAAAGTCTCGCTGGCTTGCGAAGGGCTTCAAGCCGAAGCGATTTTGACAAACGCCATGCTTATCTCCTCGGCTATTGCGAAGCGCTGTTGATTATCGGGGTGATCGACAGATATCAATGGCGAGCTTTTATGGAGGACATCGACGACCAGTGCCGAGCTAGGAGCGGGGCGGTTGCACCCACTACCTCGATGCCAGGATGGTCTGCAAAAGACTACCTGTAGCCTCGTACATGCTCCCTACGCGTGAACCAAAAGCAAAGCTGGTTCGCTTGCATCAACCTTCGTGTGTATATCGACTCATGACAAGGCTAAAGCGCGGGGTCTCAAGAGGGATTCTTGTGGAACCGATCCTATTCGTGACCTGCAATGCTTAGCTAGCTACACTCCGTGCTGCGCCTGAAATTCTTTTGGGCCATCCGGAGCGTCATGCATGTCCGTCCAACATCGCAACAACGTGAACGTGCTCGGTGATGGCCCGGCAACTCTCGTTTTTTCCCACGGGTTCGGCTGCGACCAAACCATGTGGTGTTACCTCGTCGACCATTTTACGAATCGATTTAGGGTCGTTCTTTATGATCTTGTCGGCGCGGGACAGTCTGATCTCACGGCTTATGATTCGGAAAAGTACGGTTCGTTAGACGGTTATGCGCAAGATCTGGCTGAAGTCATCAATGAGTTCGCCAGTGGCCCAGTCATAGTGGTCGGTCACTCCGTCAGTGCCATGATCGGCGTATTGGCCGATAGGGCTCACAGCGACCGCATCGCTGCTCACGTGATGATTGGCCCTTCACCTTGCTATGTCGACTCCGGGGATTACGTCGGCGGATTCAAGCTCGAGGACATCCACTCATTGCTCGATACCCTCGATAGCAATTATCTCGGCTGGTCTAGCACCATGGCCCCCGTCATCATGGGGGCTCCCGGTCAACCGGCTCTTGGTGAGAAGCTGACGAACAGCTTTTGCCGTACTGATCCGGAGATCGCGAAGCAATTTGCCCGAGTGACGTTCATGTCGGATAACCGGGATGACGTAGTCGGTTTAGAAACTCCGACGCTGATATTGCAATCCACGGATGACATCATCGCCCCAGTCGCCGTAGGTGAGTACCTGCATCAGATCCTGCCCAATAGCACCCTCTGTCTAGTTTCCAATGTTGGTCATTGTCCGCACATGAGTGTGCCCAGTGCGTGCTCTGAAGCGATGGACAGCTTCCTTTCGCCCTGGACGGAAGGCGGCGATGGCCGGTGAACCGTCCCTAATTCCCGATTCGCAGTCGCTTTTCGACAACGCGCCTTGCGGCTTGGTCGTTACTCGGGAAGACGGCAGCATCCTGAGCGCCAATAAAACTTTCTGTACCTGGATCGGTTGGGAGAAAACCGACCTGGAGCGCCGGCGCTTTCAAGATCTGCTTACGATGGGCGGACGAATTTTCCACCAAACACATTGGGCGCCACTGATACAGATGCAGGGCTCGGTGGCCGAGGTAAAGTTGGATGTGGTTCACCGCGATAAGACCTTAATTTCTATGCTACTCAATGGCGTTCGTCAGCAGCATGAGTCCGGTGTTGTTTATCAACTGGCGTTGTTCTGTACCACCGACCGGGATCACTACGAACGTGAGCTATTGAAAGCCAAGCAACTCGCTGAAAAGCTTCTCGCGAATAAAGTGGCCGCTGATGCAGCGTTGTCGCAGGCGCAGACGAAGCTAAACAAAGCTTATGAAAAAGCTCAGCGTCGCGCGTTATTCGCGGAGCAAATGGTTGCGATCGTCAGCCATGACCTGAAGAACCCATTGACGGCAATCAAAATGGCGGCAGAGATTCTCGGTCGGAAAATGCCTGACGGGAAGGAAAAGCTCATGCTGAACCACATCAGCAATTCCACGGATCGGGCGCATCGAATGATCACTGACCTTTTGGATTTTGCTTTAGCTAGAGTCGGACGAGGTATATCCGTCTCGCGTTCAGCCATTGACCTACATTCGGTAGTGGCTAAAAGCGTCGCAGAGCTACGAGTTGCCTTTCCAGATGTCGATCTTCGGCATCAAACGGTTGGGCGGGGAAATGTCGAACTCGACGCTGACCGTATACAACAGATCATCGGCAACCTAGTCGCCAACAGTGCGGCGTACGGCGACCAGAAAAAACCGATTACTGTCATCTCCAGCCTTGATATTAACCGTGCAAGCATTTCGGTTCACAACTTCGGCGCGGCGATTCCTGAGTCCGCTCGATCCAAGCTTTTCGAACCGATGACCCGTGGTTCAGACCAGGATAGTCAGAACCGTAGCGTGGGGCTTGGCCTCTTCATAGTCCGGGAAATCGCTTTGGCCCATGGTGGCGATATCGCTGTGCACTCGACTGCCGACGAGGGCACAACGTTTACGATTAATTTTCCCGAGATATCGTCTTTTTCTGACGGGAAGGGATAGGGCGAATGCTTGTGCATTAGCTGAATGTTGATCACCGCAAATGAAACGCGGCTAGCACTGCCAGCACTTACCTATGAGCCACGAAAGGTTTCGTCGCACGTCGGTGTTGGCGTCCAGCGCGTCCGTGCTGCTGACATGTTATGCATGCGTCCACGGGGCGCGCTGAGGCCGCTGGCGGCGGCGAACAGCCAAGGTGAGGGGGAAGAGTCTCTTAAAGAACGCTGTAGAAAAAAGGGCGATGTTGTTTTCACAACTTCGCCCATGTCACCAGGTCGTGCGTTACTTTGATTCCATGGTTGCCGCTTGATTACCACCTTGCTCGGCGATCTTCGACAGTTTGTCGTCCGTAGCTTTCTCTTCGGCAAGTGTTGCGCTGAGGAGCTTGGCAGCATCAGTCAAGTTCAAGTGCTTCGCCATAGCGATCAACGTGCCGTAACTGGCGATCTCGTAGTGCTCGACCTTTTGCGCGGCGCCAATAAGTCCCGCATCGAGAACGGCACCTTTCTCGATTTCCTCCAAAAGCTCTTTCGATTCTTCGACCAGTCCCTCCATCGCTACGCACTTCATGCGCTTGAGCTTTAAGCCAGTCAATTCGACGAGCTGGTCAATCCGCTCAATCTGTCCTTGGGTTTCCTCCAGGTGCGCATTGAAGGCTTCAGCCAAGAGAGGATTGGTCGCCGCGCGTGCCATGCGAAGACTGTGTTCATCCAGAGTGTGTGTTATGAGATTTTCCCTTTTCTGCCAATCGCTATCCAATTGGGCTGGCAGCCCGAAGACGTTTTTGAGCGCAATTTTGTTGATCATCGCCTGGGCGGCGACCGGCCCATACTTCCACTACAACGATACATGGCAGCTCATCATCAATACGTCGACCACAATCATTACTTTCCTGATGGTGTTCCTGATTCAGAACACCCAGAACCGTGACAACGACATCCTGCATCTGAAGATTGATGAGCTTATACGAGCTACTCACGATGCGCAGAATGCCACGCTCGGTTTGGAGCAAATGGGATCGAGTGAACTCAGAAAACTTCGTGAGCAATACCGCACGTTAGGTGAATCGGGCCAGATTAAGGTTGATTCTGCACGCAGTGATGATCATCGCTAGATTATCCATCTATAAATCTGAGATATTATTTCATAAAGACCTTCACCAACCGTCCAAAGAGAATGTCCATGTCCAAGCTCGCAGAATACCGCCAATTAGAAAGACATCTCGCAGAACAACTCAAGGCGTTGGAAGCGCTAAAAGGTGACGCTGATCTTAAAAAAGAAATTGAGTTTGAGACTAAGCTGCGTGATCTCCTTGCGAAATACGGTTACAGCCTGAAAGACGTAATCAACGTGCTTGACCCACGAGCTGGTCGTCGCGAACCCGCTGTCCAATCAAACTTTGGGCGGCGCAAGCCCCGCCAAGTCAAGACCTATAAAAATCCGCACACTGGTGAAGTAATCGAAACCAAGGGCGGTAACCATCGTGGCCTCAAAGACTGGAAAGCGGAGCACGGTTCTGAAACCGTTGAGTCATGGCTAACCAAATAATTATGCGTTGAGATAAGAGAGCCCTACGGGGCTCTTTTTTACGTCGGGCGCGGAGTCGCAGCGTTGCGCGTGCTGTAAGGGCGACCGACATTGCGGGACGCGTCACCGACAGCGTGGACTGTTGAGGGCAGTTGACCAAATGCTGTGGTTGCACCGAGGGCAGTCTGCTCGTTGAGCCTCCACCATGTGCTGGGGGAAACCGCAATTTACGCAGCAATACGAACCCGATGCAGGCGCAGTTTCAAACTCGGCACGATGCTCTAATGGCAGGACGGACAGCCCAGGGCGCAGATCTTTCTGTTCGAAAAAATAAAGGCTGACGTCGCCGTCGGTCTCAACGAGCCCAAGCCTTACTTGTCCGAGATGTTCAACCCCTTGCTGTCGTAACTCCATCAGCAATTCGTTAGATGAGATGTTCAACGTTTCTAAAGACTTGAGCTCGTAGAGACCGTCACGAATGACCGTTACCGGAAGCCCATCCATCCAGGCTTCGAACTTCTTGCTCTTCGTCATCACCAGAACGGTAAGCCGGTACAGAAGCAGGAGCGTGAGAAAGACCACTGCAACCGGCAATAGCGGAACGTCATGGTAGAAAGACACGTCTCCTGCCGCTGAGCCCAATGTCAGAATCACCACCAGCTCAAAAAGTGAAAGCTGTCTGATCCCTCGTCGACCGCTGGATTTCAAAAAAAGAAACACTGCGAGGAACGCGAAAGTGGCCCTGAAACCTACCTCCAGCAAAAACGTTAAGGGAAATTCGTCTATCAGCATCCGCTGGATATCGAAAGGCGACATCGTGACCTCGATTGTATTTTCAGAGTGGACGACGGATCGAATCAGCGTTGGTTTCAAAAGCTGATGTCGGAATATTCAGCGGATAATCGGACTTTGCGGGCTGTTACGACATAAAGCGGATTCATCAATAGCCCGCGCCATACCACGCACTGCTACGTTGAGCTGGCTCGCCAGGTGACATCGGTAATGCCAAATCTTTCGGCTTGAGGTTTGGACACCATCTTCAGCGGCGGGCGACCAGGTCTGGGAATGGGTGCTACACCCGCATCGCAACTAGCCCAGTGCCAGGCATCAGCGTTTTGCATCGATTTGCTACGGATGATGAAGGACTTGGGCACACCGTGAAGCTTGTAATTGATGACGAATAGGTTGTTTTCCATGACTTACTCCGTCTGCTCTGATCTAACGGAGTCATCGATCGCGGAAAAATTCAAAAAATTCAGGGACTTCACCCCTTGTATTGATTCAGGGCAGTGGAGATCCAGCTTCATCCGCTGAGCACCAACCAAATCCGGCATGGCCTCACGATTTCGAAGCCAGGCTTAGCGTTTACTTATGGGGTTTCCGGGCTGCAGAAGCTCCGCCACTGCCACAACCATCTCATCCAGCGACCAAGGCTTGTGCAGGTAAATAGTTTGAGCTGGCACTTCGGTGCTCTCGATCAGATAACCCGAGGTAAGTATCGCAGCGATGTGAGGCCATCTGCCTTTGACCATCTGTATGAACTCGATGCCTTGGACTTGGCCGGGGACGCCGTGATCGGCGATCACAAGGACGCATTCACCATGTGCTTCGAGCAGGTAGGTCAACGCATCATCCGCTGTCGCGAACGGGACAGTCTTCGCACCAATCTCATCCATGATATCGGTCATGAGCGACTGCAGAGTTGGGTCGTCCTCAATGACGATGACCTCGCCGCGAATCGGCAGCAATCCTTCCCAATTTACGTTCAAACAATCCTCCTCTAAACAGAGAGCCCGACCGACCAAACAAACGGAACGGTGCATGAGTGTAAGCGAAAATGCCGCGTGTGCCGTGAAAACGCGTGGAGCTCCCGGGACGCTCGACGCAGGTCAAGTCCCCACAGATGTCCTCGCAGCGTATTGAAGAGCGTGTGGCGCCTCGCGTTCTGATCTCCTGCGCTAGCATGGAATTCATCTCCAGTTGTGCGCTTGAGGCTATGAATGCTGCGTAGCAATCCCTTGATCTAGATCAAACATTGCTCAATTTTTCGAACCTTCCTTCAGAGGTATCTATCGAAACTAGGAACAGGGTAAGCGCATCACCGGGGAAGATCGGCAAGCACTTATCGCGAATTAGTTGAGGCAGATGAGTCAAATTCGAGCGTGCGACAGCTAGCAACCAGGATCGATCCATGCAGCAAGAAAACCACAACCACCCAGTTATAGTCATCGGAACGTCCAGCGGCGGACTCGCTGCACTGCGTGAGTTTCTTGCCGAGCTTCCGTCTGATTTTAATGCGGCTGTCTTCGTCACGATGCACATCGGAGACCAACCTAGTGCTCTCCCTAGCCTTCTAACCCAGTCGAGCCAATTGCCCGTCGGCTTCGCTTTGAGCCAAGAGCAGGTAGTGACGGGTCGTGTATACATAGCCCCTCCCGATAAGCATCTCCTTGTCAAAAAAGGAGCTATTCAGATCACTCGAAGCGCCAAGGAAAACCACTCGCGGCCCGCGATTGATCCAATGTTTAGATCGGCTGCCATCAGCTACGGAAGCAGTGTCATAGGGGTGTTGATGACCGGCGAGCTTGATGACGGTGTAGTTGGGCTTCAGGCGATAAAAGCCTATGGCGGACTGGCCTTCGTACAAGATCCTGAGACTGCTGAAGCGCCCTCAATGCCAACGAACGCTCTCCGGCATGTGACCGTGGACGGATGCTTGCCGCTCACCGAGTTGAGTAAGAGGCTCGTACAGGTCATCAATCAGCGTACAGCGGAGGCGACAGCGGCTTCTGAGTCAAAACGTATCGAGCCATTCGCAACGGAGAATGATCTGGCTGAGGACTTCAGTAAGGGAGGTACCTCCGCGCTGGATGAGATCGGCCGAGTCGCAGGCATCTCCTGTCCTGAGTGCGGAGGCGCTCTGTGGGAGGTACACGCGTCATCGCCCCGGTTTCGCTGCCATACCGGTCATGCCTATACCGCCGCCGCATTATTTCATGCGCAGGATGAAACGATTGAGGAAGCACTCTGGGTGGCCATTAGAGCGTTGCATGAAAAACAGTTGCTCCTTGGTCGGCTCGTTCAGAGCAGCAGAGATGGCGGGCGCTTGGGCGCGTTACGAGAATACGAACTTGCAAGTGAGGGACTCGAAGGCCACAAGGCAACTCTTCGAGAATTGGTTTCATCCTTACGTCCCGGTTGAACCCGCGCCGACTCGGGTTCTTTTATTGTGGCGCCCAGTAACGTGTACGGCTCCGGTGAAGATGTTCGAAAGTTAGTTTGAAGCATCTATCAGGCTGTCTATTGCCGAAAAAAATCGAGTTTTTACAGCTCATCTAGACTGCTGAACGGATGACAGAGGAGGTATCCATGCCGAGCCGAATGATGACAGTTAAAGACTTGCAGGTGAATGTCTCAACCGCCGGCCAAGGCCCACCCTTACTCCTACTCAACGGTTTGGGAGGTTTGATTAAAACCTTCGATGCTTTGCGCAACGAACTAAGCGACTACACGACGATCACGCTGGACGTGCCTGGTGTCGGCAAATCGCAGATGCCTCGCTGGCCGATGCGTTTGCCAAGCCATGCCGATCTGATCGCCGAAATGCTAAAGCAACTGGGCATCGACCATATTGATGTATTCGGCGTGAGCTGGGGCGGTGCATTGGCGCAAGAGTTGGCTCTTCGTCATCCCACCATGGTACGAAGGCTTATCTTGGCGGCGACCTCTGCGGGCCCGGTGCCACTGGTAAAGCCCGCCGACATCCTGGAATTTTTTAGAGGGAGCGCAGGCGGCAAACAGCCCGAACGAGATGGTTCAGCCAGTTCGACACAGGCGCTGCTGCGTTTCGGTGTTGTAAAGCGAATGCTAACCGTACGCCTGCGAACCTATCATCACCAGCTAGCCGCTTTGGTAGGCTGGACAAGTCTGCTGCGGTTATTCCGTCTGCGCTCGCGCACGCTTATTCTGATCGGCGACCGTGACACCGTGGTACAACCTTACAACGCGCACATCCTGAAATGCTCAATTCCACGATCCGAACTCCGCGTGCTTAAGGGCGAGGGGCATTTCTTCGTAGTGACCAGTGCCGGGCGAACTGCTGCCTTGATACGTGAATTTCTTTGTAGGCAGCAGAACGGCGAAGGCCCAGTGCCCGAGATCTCAAACCGCGCCAGAAAGCCACGCTTACAGCGAACCAGGACTGTTTGAGCTTTGCCATGCTAAAGCTCTTACTGCTGTGTAGCGGCTAGTCCCATGCTTCGGGCGTTGCGCCCACGTCCCGAGGAAACTCAAGAGGATTTTCGTAAGCATCCAGAATGCCGCCAATCCGTTCAAACTCTTCGCTTCTCCTATGGTCAACCTGACAGGTATTGATCGTCATGTCAGAGGTGAGCCAATGGATAACTATCACATCAAAAAAACGGAAAAACTTTGGGAGCTCGTCAAAGAGGGCGCGCAACGTGCCTCCAAGACCGCATCTACCAAAGCAGAAATCACCGAGATAGCGAGCGAATTTCTTCAGGGCAAGACAGCCTCTCTCAAAATCCACAAAGAGGACGGCACGATCCAAGAGGAGCGTACATTTCCTCGTTCAGCAGATCCTAGAAAAACGAAAGGGTAAACAGACCACCTGCCCAGGGAGGTGCGGTGCCCATTGCGCCGCAATGCTGTGAATGCGGCCGACCGGAGGTCTCGCCGCATTTCAAGTGAACTTCATTTCTAACTCAGGTGCAGATCATGGTGATCGCATGTCTAGGATGGGGATCGTTGATCTGGAAACCAGGCGCCTTACCGCTTGCGAGCGAGTGGTTTATGGACGGCCCCGTGTTGCCCATCGAGTTCGCGCGGGTCAGTGATAACGGCGATCTTACGACAGCCATCTGCGCAAACGCACCTGGGTGCAAAGTGCTTTGGACGGTATTGGATCTGGACAACCTTGATGAGGCACGCGAGGCTCTTAGAATTCGGGAGGGGGTTCCTCAAGACCGGGAGGATGGCATCGGTAGTTTCGTGGTCGGTACGAACGCAGCGGGAATCATCGCTGAATGGGCGATCGCCCGCCGATTGGACGCGGTAGTTTGGACAGGACTGCCACCAAGATTCGGAGGCGTTGAGGGGCTCGTCCCCGCAGCCGAGGACGCTATTGGCTATCTCGCCGGCTTAAGCGGAGAAACACTTGAGAACGCGCGCGACTACATCAAACAAGTGCCGCCGCAGATCGATACGCCTTACCGGCGAGAAATCATTTCAAGGTTAGGGTGGCAGTGACCTGTGCTGAAAGCCCGGAACGATTCACGCCATCATGCCCATTCGTGGGTCTGAGGTACCCAAGACGGTGATCCTCCTACGATGAAGAAAGTGGGGGTCGCTGCGATTCGCAATCTTCAATCGATAGGTTTATGAAGCATCTAGGTGTGTAGGTGGGAATCTGCGGTGGGGTATGTGAAGAAATAACGCCTGTCTGCGCAGATTTTCAGAGATTCCGAAGCTGCGGGTGAACGCTTTAATATCCACGCCGGTATAAAAATTGCTCGTTTGAGCCCACCGCTAATTTGAAGACGTATATATGACGCTCTCCTTACCGATCTACGCAAGGCTGACACCTAAAGCGCTGTCCCTTTCGCTGATAGGTTTCGTTCTTCTAGTTTGTTTATCGTTGATCCTTGCTACTGCTTGGCAGATTGTGCAGTCGTCCGGTGAGCGAGTAGACGCGGCCAAAATAACTGTTTCGAACATTGTACTTGCCGCTGAACAGCAGGCCCGTGACACGATGCTGCAGGCCGACAATACCTTGCGGGATCTTGCTGAGCGTGTGGCGCACGATGGAAGCGGCCCTGATCAACAGGAGCGGTTGGCGAAGCTGATGGCCCGCCAAGTTAACGACATTGAAGGCGTTCAGGGCCTATTCATCTTCGATGCTCAAGGCAATTGGATGGCCAATTCGTTTTCCGAAGGTTTGCAAACCAAAAACAACGGCGACAGAGCTTACTTTCGATATCACCGTGAGCACGATGACCAGTCCATCCACGTTGGCTCGATAGTGGAAAGTCGAACGACAGGGGATATGGTGATCCCTATAAGTCGGCGTATCCAAACAGCCGATGGAGCTTTTGCAGGGGTTGCGTTAGCCACGGTTCCGGTTTCATATTTTCAAAGCTTTTTCAAACGTATGGCCGTGGACGACGAAGGGGTAATTTTCCTAGCACTCGATAACGGCGAACTCCTCGCGCGACGCCCGACCGTCGCAGCATTGATGACAACTAATCTTTCCAAAGGCGAAATTTTTAGCAGGTATCTACCTGAGAGCGATAGCGGGACTGCAGTCATTAAATCTATCGTGGATGGTATCGAGCGGATCTACGCCTATCGTCGTCTGGCTGGGCTGCCCATCGTCGCAGCAGCTGGCGTGTCGTACGAGCATGTATTTGCCCCTTGGTGGTCATATGTTTACCAATCGGTTGCACTGGTAGGTTCCATCATACTGGCGTTGGCAGTTTTAGGTAGCTTGCTTTATCGGCAGATCCAACAGCTGCTAGTTGCAGAGTACGAGCTAAAAATAATCCGAAAGGAGTTAGAAGTGATAGCCCATACAGATGGTCTTACTTCTCTAGCAAATAGGAGAAGCTTTGACTTGGCTATGGATAAAGAATGGAAGCGTGCCACGAGAAATCAGACAAGCATATCCGTAATCCTTTTGGATATAGATTTGTTCAAACAATATAATGACCGTTACGGCCATCTAAGCGGCGACGATTGTCTTGTACACGTAGCGAACCTTATTGCAGCCAACGTCAACAGACCGGGTGATATCGCTGCTCGCTACGGTGGGGAGGAGTTCGTAGTTTTGCTTCCGGACACTGAACTGGCAGGTGCGGTCATGGTTGCAGAAAATATTAGGCTTTCCCTATCGAATGCAAATCTTCAACATTCAGCGAGCCCCTTCGAAATAGTCACCATAAGCTCAGGTGTAGTCTCGACCTCTAGAACAGGAGAGGAGAGTCCAAAAGAGTTTCTGATCAAAGCTGACCGTTTGCTGTACGCGGCGAAATCTAAAGGGCGGAATCGGGTAGAGGCTTAGTTTCGTGATTTGAGCGTGCATTGGTCACATCCGGCTTGGGCGGGCACGCCTGCCTACATGGATTTTAAAACGATGCTTACAATATCGGAAAACATCATCAGCGTGCCGGCTAAGAAGATTGCGCTACCGAATAAAAATGTAGGTCTATGTGCATTTACGACCCTGATGTTAAATCCCGAATTCTTCGTAAATCTCATTGTAGTTTCCTCTTGCGGGGGCTAATCAGCCCCATCCGATACGGTATTCTTGCCGCCGTAAGACCGCGAACCTATATTGTCAACGTAGGTACGGTCTCGTTAATTCCTGTGCACTGGGTTCGGGGTAGCCCTCGCTCGCAAGGTTGTTTGGAATTAGCTTCCCCATACCGAACGCATTTACTGCCATGTTCACCCTTAAACCTCGACAGGCCTGCCGACAGTCATGTTCAAAGCCAGCAGAAGCTGCCTCCATCAAATGCTGGAAAGGGTCAGTAGTCAGCGAGGATACTTTGTAGTTTTTCATTACGGTCATCCGAGTTTGTGGCGGCCTCGGCATGAGGCCGCCTTATTATTTTCAGACGTCTTTGCCTTGGACATAACCGGAGCCTAGGTCAGCACCGGTAACCGGTTCGCTGAGCGAATCTGAGGCCGTGCGTGTCTTCATCGCCTCCAACACTTCTACATCCTCGGCAGGAAGGTTGACCGACGCCAGGCCATCGCCGCCGTCTACCGCCGGTTCGGGATTTTCCACGTACTCCCAAGCATCACCCTCGTTCCACGGGCCTCGTACGTTCGGCTGGCCCGACATACTGAAATACTTGTTGGTGAACTCTGGCATACCCGGAAGTTTGCCCTGCGGGAAGTTCGGTTGGATCGCATGCAAAGCTTTCTCGAACGACTTTTGGTGTGCGATTTCCCGCGTCATTAAGAAACCAAGCGCCTCCTTTACACCTGGATCATCAGTAATGTTGATCAAGCGTTCGTAGAGGATTTTTGCCCTTGCTTCCGCCGCAATGTTCGAGCGGAAGTCGGCTGTAGTTTCGGTGATCGAGTCAACATACGCCGCCGTCCAAGGCACACCTGCCGAATTGACGAGAGGTGCGCCTGCGCCGTAAAGCAGACTTGTGATGTGCGAGTCATTACCGGCGCCATTTAGGGCTCGGTATAGCTCTCCTTCCTCTTGGACGCCCTCGGCGAGCTGACCCTTCGCACCTTTGTTGAGCATCACAATAATGGAGCCGACAACCTCCAAGTGGCTCAATTCTTCGGTGGCAATATCCAGCAGAAGATCTTTTCGCCCTGGATCTTCCTCTGCTAACGCTTGAGTAAAATAACGTGCTGCCGCTGCCAATTCGCCGTTGGCGCCACCGAATTGTTCGAGTAGCAGATTCGCAAGACCTGGATTTGGCTCGGCAACGCGAACGGTGTACTGAAGTCGCTTGTTATGAATAAACATTCAGATTTCCTCATGCTTAGCTTTCGCGCGATCACCAATGCTGGCGTTGGCGCATGCATAATTTGTGAGGAGGGGAATAAACAAAAATTTCCTGCTCTAGATTTCTGACCGGACGGACGGCAGCGCGGTATAAGTTCAAAAAAAAGACGGAGCAAGGAGCGTGGTGTGCGTGTTCTAGGGTGAAAGGAGCGCTTGTGGCGATAACACGAGTCGCTAATAGTGCCGCCGACTCAGCGATGGAAATTATCTTCCACTTCGTACCCATTTATCCCAGAGACGTGCATTGAACTTTGCTGTGCGCGACATTTTCCATTGTTTGAGGTGACAAGCATCCAGCTCCGCGCGCCGAAGCTGACTATCACACCTGAACTAAGGAATGAACGTGACTGCTACCACTCATAAAACTTCTCTGCGCCGGGCCATCACTTTTCCGATGCTGTTTCTGTTTATTCTTGGCGATGTACTCGGCGCCGGCGTTTATGCACTTGCCGGCACGATCGCGGGAGAGGTGGGCGGCGCAATATGGGTGCCGCTGCTGATTGCACTATTCTTCGCCATGTTGACGGCGGGTTCCTACGCAGAGCTGGTATCGAAGTATCCCCACGCCGGCGCGGCTTCGGTTTTTGCTGAAAAGGCGTTCAAGTCACCGCTTGTTTCCTTCCTCGTAGGTTTTTGCATGCTGGCTGCCGCGATGACCAGCGCTGCAGGGTTGTCGCTGGCATTTGCAGGGGATTACCTCAACGCCTTCGTTGACGTATCGCCGCAAATTGCAGCTCTGGTGTTTCTCTCGGCTATTGGCCTGCTCAATGCGCAGGGGATCAAGGAGTCGCTTGGCGCGAATCTGGTGATGACCGTGATTGAGCTATCCGGGCTAATTTTGGTGATCGTGGCGGCCATCTGGTATTTCCGCACAGGCGAGGCGGATCTGGGGCGAACGCTTACGTTCAAACCTGGCGTCAGTCCCATGCTTGCCGTGCTGGGGGCGGCATTGCTGGCTTTCTATTCCTTCGTTGGCTTCGAAACCTCGGCCAATCTGGCCGAGGAAATTAAGGATGTGCGCAAGGTCTACCCCCGCGCTTTGTTCGCGGCTTTGCTTACCGCTGGCGTGGTTTACATGGCGGTGGGTGTGGCTGCCTCGTCGGTTCTGCCTACCGAGAAGTTGGTCGCCACGTCGGCGCCGTTACTGGAAGTTGTCCGCGCATCGACTCTCGAAATTCCGCCGACACTGTTCTCCTTCATTGCGCTGATCGCTGTCGCCAACGGTGCGCTGTTAACCATGATCATGGCCAGTCGTTTGACATATGGCATGGCAAACCTCGGACTGTTGCCAGGCATTTTGGGTGCGGTTCTGCCGAAACGACAAACCCCATGGGCGGCGATTATCGCAACCACCGTGGTGGCAATTGCCCTGACGTTAACTGGTACCTTGGCAACGCTGGCGCAAACGGTCGTATTGCTCTTGCTGTTCGTTTTTCTCAGCACAAACGTCGCGGTGTTGGTATTGCGTCGCGACCTAGTCGACGAGCGTCACTTCCGAGTCCCTACATTTGTCCCGGTGCTAGCCATCGCGTCGTGTCTCGTGCTGCTGAGCCAGCAGAGTTGGGAAACGTGGACGCGGGCAGGTGTATTGATCATCGTAGGGATGCTGCTGCACGGATGTTCTCGTCTCAACCTGTCGCCCATGAACAAGCCTGGCTAGCGCACCGCACCCGCCACGCTGGGCTTACTGGTAGCTGAGAGCTTCAGAAACCGTTTGTCTGACGCGCGACCGCCAAGTCGAAATAAATGAAACGGCTCCCATTTCCATGCTTTCCAATATATATGCCTGCCACGGCATTGCAGGCTGCTCATGTAAATTCTCCTTTTGCCCGCACATTGTGCGGGCTTTTTAACTCTTCCGCGCGAGTGAGTTCTCGTTTGCGGAATTGTTGGAAGGCAAGGTGCGCGATGAGGCCCGCAACTGAACTGAACGAATCAGCGAATAAGTGTATCCACCCGTATATTCGCAAGGGGTATTACCTCGGGATACCAAGTGACGTTTATGCGTGCGTGATTTGTGGTGAGCAACGCCCTGCAAACAGCTGGGATGAGTTTGAGCGACGCCGTACGCCGCCTAGTGGCCTGCTCAATAAGAAATAGCCGTTCGCTAATATTCTATACGCCGTAACGCTTGTTTCCGCCTGAGGTGATGCAATATCTACCACCTCTGGGGCCTATGCAAACGTTCCCGGACGAGCAGGGACAAGAAGAACTGTATTCGGTGGCAGGTCGATATGCAGGTTGTGGCGCGGGTCGTAGTGATTTCGGCTGGGTTCTGACGTAGCAGTTCGATCCGCTGCAAAGACGTTTAGAGGAAAGCCATCTAGCCGGCTGGCCATCAATGCTTATGCGTACCCATTCGTTTCGTTTTTCAAATACCTGCACGTTATCTCCGCGCTGAAGCTTCGAAATGACTTTTCCGCCGGGTTGATCCCGGATGTTGAGCTTGTCGGTGCTCACGTACTGGTCGGGTGGTGCAGCTATTGGCGAGGTAGATGCAGCCGGTGCGGATGTCGATTTACCCGGTGTGCTGAGGGCTGCGGGCTGAGTCTGAGATGTAGGAGTTTCCTTTTTCCCGATCGCCCACAGAACGGCGAACAGGATCAAAAGCGGACAAACCAAGATCGGGGTTTCTTGCGCATATCCATTGCTCTCAGAGGAAACGATACATCAGGTATTTCGCCATGGGACTGGGGCTGCGTCGCCAAACCAGCTAATGGGTTATTGAGAGGTTAGCCATGCTTCGAGTCGTTGCAGGCGACTAAGCTCGAGTACTTTTTGTTTCCCCAGGCGCAAGAGTGCGAAGAGTCGCTGTCGGTCAGCATGCATGGAAAACCAATCAGCTATTTCAACATTGCGATCCGCAGCCGGACAACGCGGGGAAAGCGGTCGCGCGCCCAGGCCGTAGCGGCTCAACTGGCTACGCGAGGCCTGTCGGGAATTTCGAGCGACTACCTAGTCGTCCGGCTCTCCATCGTCCCAGCCCGAGCAACTTTCTGCGCCATTTCGAATCCGCCGTCGATACTTGGATGAAATTTGTTGCAAGCGGCGAACATGCAACATTAAGGTAACGTGTGTTAGGTTAATTTGCGCTTCGATCTTGTGCTGCACAGTTATGGGGCGTCAGATCGCTCAATTGCATCTGCGATGTCCTTTTCTTGATGGTCCAAAGGGGGTTTAAATGCATACAAGAATTACCGAGCTGACGGGTACGCGATATCCGATTGTTCAGGGGGGAATGCAGTGGGTCGGTCGGGCCGAGTTGGCCAGCGCGGTCTCCAACGCTGGTGCCCTCGGCATACTGACTGCGCTGACCCAGCCGACGCCCGATGCGCTGGCAGCGGAGATTGCGCGGTGCCGGTCGATGACCGACCAGCCATTCGGCGTCAACCTCACCGTCCTGCCGACCACCACGCCGCCACCCTATGCGGACTACGTGACGGCCATCATCGAAAGCGGGGTGAAGGTGGTGGAGACGGCGGGGCGCAATCCCGCCGACTTCATCGAGCGATTCAAAACCGCAGGCATCAAAATAATCCACAAATGCACCGCGGTCCGTCATGCCCTGTCGGCCGAGCGGGCGGGTGTGGATGCGGTCAGCATCGATGGGTTCGAGGCCGCGGGTCATCCCGGCGAGGACGATGTGCCGGGCCTCGTCCTTATCCCGGCTGCGGCGGCGGCTTTGGGGATTCCGATCCTTGCCTCAGGCGGCATCGCCGATGGCCGCGGCATGGCGGCGGCGCTGATGCTTGGTGCGGAAGGCATCAACATGGGCACGCGTTTCATGCTGACGAAGGAAGCACCGATCCACGCCGCTATCAAGGATGCGGTCGCAGCGGGTAGCGAGTTGGATACGAATCTCATCTTCCGCGTTTTCCGCAACACGGGCCGGGTCTTCCGCAATGCCGTCTCGGATGAAGTGGTGGCGCTAGAACGACGCCCAGGGGCGACGTACGAGGATATCAGGGCCCTAGTTGCGGGGGCGCGCGGGCGTGCCGCATTGGAGGGCGGGGAAGTGGATGGCGGCCTCCTCTGGGCAGGGCAGGGCATCGGCCTCATCAAGGACGTGCCGAGCTGTGCCGAACTCGTCGAACGCATGGTGAGCGACTGTCGCCAGGCCATCGCTCGCGGCGCTGCGCTGACGCAGGAGAGCGCCCATGTCCTATAAGACGATCCGCTATGAGGTGGGGGACGACGGGATTCTGCTGCTCACCCTGTCGCGACCCGAGCAACTAAACGCCTTCACCGTTGATATGTGTAGCGAGCTGGCCGATGCCTATCGGCGTGCCAGTGGCGACGATACCGTGCGCGCCATCGTCGTGACTGGGGATGGCCGAGCTTTCTGTGCGGGCATGGATCTCTCGGTCGACGGCAATGTCTTCGGGCTGGATGAGAGCCTGACTCCTACGCTGGAGGACGTGCGCCAACGTCGGGATACGCCGGAGGTCCTGCAGGGCGTGAGCGACACTGGTGGGCGGGTGACGCTGGCGATGTACGACTGCTTGAAGCCAATCATCGGCGCGGTCAATGGTCCAGCGATTGGTGTCGGCTCGACTATGTTGCTGCCCATGGATTTCCGTTTTGCCTCCGACAGGGCACGCTTCGGCTTCGTATTCGGCAAGCTAGGGGTCACTGCCGAGGGCTGTTCCAGTTGGTTCCTGCCGCGCCTTGTGGGCTTGGAGCAGGCGCTGGAGTGGTTTTATCGGGCCGAGATCTTCGACGCCAACGAGGCGCTGGAAAAGAACTTGATCCGGGCAATATTGCCCGCTGAAACGCTGGTGGACGAGGCCCGCGCCTTCGCCACTGCGCTGGTCAAGGACCGTTCGCCGGTATCGATAGGGCTCATACGCCAGATGCTGTGGCGAAACAGCGCACAGGCGCACCCGCTCGCTGCGCATGAGGTGGAGTCGCTGGCCATGTTCTACACCAGCCAGGCCGATGGCAGGGAAGGGGTCCAGGCGTTCCGCGATAAGCGGCCTGCGCGCTTCTCCGCCAAGGCGTCCAGCATGCCGCCGTTCTACCCCTGGTTCTAGACGGTTCGTCACCCCGAGAAAAGAAACGATTGCTAGCGATGGCTTGGTTAGGTGCGACTGGTTCCCTCCGGCTCGACTTAAAAGCTGAGCTCTTTTGCAGAGGGGCGTCGCAAGAACACCAGCAAACGGAGTCAGAACAATGAGCAATGTAGAACACACTCAAGTGCCATCTGGAACGGGAATCCTGATCGAAGCCGAAGATTTCGATAGCTACGGTGGTTGGGTCCTCGATTCCCAGTTTGAAACGGTGATGGGCTCTCCCTACTTGCTTGCCCATGGCCTTGGTCGCCCAGTGTCCGATGCAACAACCGTTGTCGCTATCGCCAATGCTGGTGAATACGAGGTGTGGGTGCGCGCAAAGGACTGGGTGCCTGCGCATCATCCCGGCCGGTTCGCTCTGTCGATCAACGGCATTCTGCTCGAAACGGAGTTCGGCGCGAATGGACAGGATTGGTCCTGGCAGTGCGCCGGAAAGATTTCGCTTCCGCAGGGCGATGTGAGCTTGGCGCTACACGACCTGACAGGCTTCGACGGGCGCTGTGATGCAATCTATCTCCGTGTGGATGGAATGCTGCCGCCAAACGACGTTAATGAGGCCAGCCGAGCTTGGCGTAGGGCCCTGCGCGGTCTTCCGGACAACCCGGTTGATGCGGGAGATTACGATGTGGTCGTCGTTGGCGGTGGCATTTCCGGCTGTGCAGCAGCGCTCGCCGCCGCGCGTCTCGGTCAGCGCGTTGCGCTGATTCACGACCGCCCAGTTCTCGGCGGCAATGCAAGCAAAGAGATTGGTTTGATGCCGCGCGGTACTCAGGGCGCCCTGCTCAAGGAGTTGTCTGCGCGAACCGCTGATGGTGACCTGGTGGCCTTTACATTGCTTGAAGCTGAGCCGACCGCGATAGTGTACCTCGAACATCGCACTGTCGCTGTCGCCACCGATGGCGTGAGGATCGTCTCGGTCAACGCCGTTCAGGCTCGCGGTGGCCATGAGCGCTGCTTCAAAGGCGCGGTGTTCATTGATTGTACTGGCACGGCAATGCTGGGCGTTCTTGCAGGGGCGCAGACCATGTTCGGACGGGAGGCAAAGTCAGCTTTTCATGAGCACTATGCGCCTGACGTCGGGGATGACATGCACCATGGCAACACATTGTTCTTCCGTACACGGATTGCTGAACACTCAGCTCCGTTTCCAGAGGTACCTTGGGCGACCGAAGTATCCAAAGACTACGCAAACCTCAGTGGGCAGTTGGTTGTGGCAGGTATTGAAAACGGTCCTGGCCCGAAAGCCGGAGCAAATCCGGACACACCGGAGTTCAGGTTTGGCAGATCCTCCGATACTTTCCCTGCGACCCATTTCTGGGAATACGGCCAGTGGCTCGACCCCTACGTTGAGGGAGAGCATATCCGCGACTATCTACTTCGAGCGCTCTATGGGACGTTCTCGAATGTCAAGAATCTTGAGCCCAGGAAATACGCGAACCTTGAGTTGGAGTGGATCGCCCATGTTACTGCGCAGGGCGAGTTCAGGCGATATCTCGGTGACTATATCCTCACGGAAAAAGACATTCGCGACCATAAGCAATTCCCCGACACGTTGATCGCCAATGACGGATCGTTCTGCATACACTGCGCTTGGGGACCGGGCGAGGGCAAGTACAATTTCCGCCTCAAGGACTGGATCTTCGACGCACGTGACAAGGAGTCGTACGAGATCCCGTACCGTTGCCTCTACTCGGCTAACATCGAGAACCTGATGATGGCCGGGAAGCACATCAGTGTCACGCATGTCGCTGGTTCTGCAACTAAATTCATGGGCAACGGCGCACAGCATGGCGTTGCAGTCGCCGCTGCGGCTGCCCTATGCAACAAGTTCGGTACGACACCGCGTGGCCTGTATGAAAATCACCTCGAGGAACTTAAGGGCCTCGTGCTCCAACTCACCCGCTGCGATCATGATATGGCAAGCCATCCACCTACAAGGCAATTCGAGTCGGTTCCCGGCTAGCAGAGGGTGATCGATGGCCCGGCCGGGCCGTCGGTCAAGCATAGTGGGTGCTACTAAGGTCCGTAACAGGCTAGCTGCTGGGACGCCTCGGCAGTTGGTTTCCCTGACCGAGCACTTTGGGCAGAGATAAAAGTGTATGAAGCGAAGCAGACTAGCGGATCGATACTGCTCCATATCCAGAGAGGCTCCTGCGCTGACGGATGTTTGGTCATTCGGAATCCTTAGAGAAATTGCTTGGCGAACATACAATTCGACGGCTTGCAGGTGCGAACCGGCGTGTCGCCCCATTCGCTGACTCCGATGGGAAATCGATAATGACGTCCGCTCCCATCACCTGGATCTTGGCTTGTCACGATTGTCTATACAGATTCACTCATAAGGGAGAGACCCTCATTGAAATGATGTGGTGAGCCCACATCCTACGTCCGCATGGCTCCTGCTGACAGCTATTGGCCGATGACTGCTACCTACTACAATCATTTTGCTGTAGTGCTGATTTCCAACACAAAAGAGTTCCATGTAAATACATTCAAGGTCGCTGTTTCACTCGAATCCGAAGCAATAAGGGCTGTCTGTTCACTCCGGATTGCCTGCACCACTCCAGCACCGAGACCCCAAACCATCGATGAAAAGCGCGCGAGAATGTACTGACATCGGCGTAGCCCAGCAGGTGCGCTACTTGCGGCAGACTGATCGTCGGGACCTGCAGGTGTTTGCGCACCAGTTGCTGGCGCGTCTCGTCCAGCAACTGCTGAAAAGAGGTGTTTTCCTCAGCCAGGTGGCGCTGCAAGGACCTCCTGGTGACGGCCATGCAGTCGGCCACTCTGTCAATCGTCGCACGGCCGCTGGGCAACAGATTGCGCAGCAATTGCCTGACGTAGCCCGGCATGGCGTCGGTCGACAGGCGTTCGATGCCTGCCAAATGTTCAGCGATTAGCTGATGCAGGGCTTCACTGGCGCGATCCAGCGGCTGCGCGAGCACACTGGTGTTGAAGAGCAATCCCGTGTGGGCGGCTGAAAACGTCGGCGTGATGGTTAGCGCCTGCCGATAGAGGCCTTCATCCGCCAAAGGCGCATGGCGGAGCATGATTGCCTCGGGTTGCCATTGTTCACCGGTGAGGGTTTGCATCAGGCGCAGACCGACCCCGCACGCCAGCTCTTCGGCCTCCGCCAGGCCGTCGATCTTCTGCTCATCGGCTCGATAACCCAGTAACGCGATGCCGTCGGCCACCTTCAGATAGAGATGCGCCGCGCCGTTGTACAGGGCGAAATTGGCACGCAGTTCGCGCAGCGCGTCGCCGACGGTGCGGGTGTTGCGAATCAGGAAAAACATGTCACCGAAGACGTTGACTCCCTGATGGAGGCCGAACTCCAGACCGAACAATGCGTTATTCGAGCACTGCCGGCACAGCGTCAACAAGCGGCAGTAATTGCGAAAGGACAGGATGTCTTCCGGGCGCTGCAGTGACGCGACGGGCAGACCCGCCTGGCGCAGCATTCCGTTCGGCTCCAATCCTTGACGCCGGGCGAATGGATCGAATCCTGTCAGGCTGATGGCGCGAATGAACGGGTTGCAAGCCATGTCGAGTTACCGAGGTAAGTGTTGCATGCGTTGTTTCCACTGCTGCGGGCTGACCCCGTTCCAGCGCGTGAATGCCCGGGAAAACGCGCTCAGGTCGGCGTAACCTAACAGACCAGCTACTTGCGTCAGGCTGAGCGACGAGTCGCAGAGGTTTCGCGCGGCCATCGCTCGGCGCGTCTGGTCCAGCAACTCCTGAAATCCCGAGCCCTGCGCTCGAAGATAGCGCTGCAAGGTGCGTGGACTGATCATCATGTACTCCGCCATGTCACGCAGCGTGACCGGGCCGCGGGCCAGTTCATTGCGCAGCCTTTTTTGCAGGTAAGACGGCAATTCCTCTAGCGTCACACGGGCCAGTTCGTCGATATGTTGCCGAGCCAATTGTTGGTATCTGGCGTCTGTCGTGCCCAGCGGTGTCGTTAGTAATGACTCATCAAACACCCAGGCATTGACCAGGCTGTCGAAACGCGGCGCCACCCCGAGCAAGGCGCGATAGGCCAGGCGGTTGTCCAGAGCACTGTGGCGCAACAGCAGCGCTTTTGGTTGCCAGGCATGCCCGAGCAGTTCACGCAGCAGGCAACTGGCGATACCCATCGCCAGTTCCACGGTCTGGCGGACCGAAATCAAGGTGCCATCCGTGACGCCATATAGCAGCAGGGCGTTGCCGGCCTGACGCTCAAGCTGCACGAGCGCGCCGTCGCTATGGATATGGAAATAACGTGTCAGCAAATTCAGCGCCTCGCCGACTGTGGCTGAACTGCGCATGGCGTAGAGCAGGGTGCCGAGACTTTGCGTGCCCTGGCGCAAGCCGAACTGCACGCCGAATAGCGGGTTGTTCGAGCGCTTCGCGCACAAGTCGATCAAGGTATTGAACTGCGCGCCGGACAGTCGAGTATTCAGCGGGTCTTCAGGCAGATCTACCACAGCCAGCGCCGACTCCGGGTCGATGCCCTGACTGGCACAAAATGCCTTGAACCCCAGCAGCGCAGTACCCCGAACGGTGGACATCCGCTCAACCCTCAGAATGACCGGCCGCCGCTGGCCGGAAAGAACTGGCACGATTTGCAAAATCGCTGGCGCGATCTGCAAAGCTTTCACCGCGCTTAGAGGGCCAGACTCGAAGCGCCCACAACAATAAAACTGCGTTCAGCCCGCGGCTGGATGATGGAGGTGTTCGATGCGTCGGTTCCTGTTTGCTTTGCTCGCGGTCGCACTGGTTTCGGGTGCGCTGTATTCGCAGCACCGGCCAGTTGGCCATACGGTTGTCCATCATTCCAGTCACCCTCCGGTCGCCAGCATCAGCGATGCCTTCACCCATTTCTGAGCGTTAGAACATTTTTTCCGGCACGCAGGCCTGCTCGCGCAATTGACCACCGGCCAGCGCGCCATGCAGGAACATTTGCTCAAGGGTGCGTGCCGAATCGGCGTTGGCGGCTCGCCCGCGCTGTTCGGCATCCACCAGGCCATATACCAGCGTGATGAACAGCTCGGTGAAAATCGCGGCGGTGATGTCGATGCGAAACAGCCCTTGTTGCTGGCCTCTCAGAAAAAATCCGTCCAGCGCCTCCAGGTAAAACTCCCAGCGTGTGTCGCCCCGTTCGAAATCGAGAAAGTCGGGGCGGTAATGTGCCATCAGAAACGCCAACAACTCGCGGTGGGCGAGGTGTTCGCGTATCAATCGACGTAACGCGTCCAGCGCCTGCGAATGCTGCAAACCGGCGCGGCGGATAATCAGATTGAGCGTTGCTTCGGCGTGTTCTTCCAGTCTCTGCACCAGATTTTCCCGTGTTCCGCAATGGCGGTGCAGGGTGGCCTTGCTCACGCCTGCCAATTGCGCCAGTTCTTTCATGGTTGCCCTCGGCCGGTTGACGACCGCCACGGTCAACGATTTGAGCAGGCGTTCTTCCTGGTAAATAAGGTTCATCACCAAGCCTCAAGCGACCGTCACGTAAGATTCAATAATTTCTCATATGAGACATTGTTGACTCATTGGGGTTTGGAAAGTAGCATTCGCGCCAAATTCAATCAAGCCTCGGGTGAGTTATGGGCAATTTGCGTGCAGTAGGGATGGCGGGGTCGTTGGCAGTTGCCATTGCGCTGGCCGGGTGTGGACCAGCGAATGAACAGGCGGATATGTCCGAAGTGGCGCGCCCGGTAGAAGTATTAGCCGTGACGACCGAACCTCTGGCACTTACGTCAGAGCTGCCGGGCCGGGTGGAACCGATGCGCGTTGCGGAAGTGCGTGCGCGGGTGCCGGGCATCGTAATGCAGAAGCGTTTTGAAGAGGGCGCTGATGTCAAAGCCGGCGACCTGCTGTTCCAGATCGACCCGGCACCTCTGAAAGCAGCCCTGGCTCGCGCCGAGGGTGGACTGGCCCGTGCGCAATCCGTTGCACTCGAGGCTCAGGCACGGGTCAAGCGTTATGAACCGCTGGTGAAGATCGAGGCGGTCAGTCAGCAGGACTACGACAGCGCCATGGCTGATTTGCGCAGTGCACAGGCGGCCACGCGTTCGGCCCAGGCCGATCTGCAAAGCGCCCGGTTGAACCTGGGTTATGCCTCGGTAACCGCGCCGATTTCCGGGCGTGTCGGCCGCGCCCTGGTCACCGAGGGTGCCTTGGTCGGTCAGGGTGACGCAACGTTGATGGCGCGGATTCAGCAGCTGGATCCGGTGTATGTCGACTTCACCCAATCGGCCGCTGACGCGCTGCGTCTGCGCGAATCGCTCAAAGGCGGAAAACTCTCCGCCGACGACAACAAGGCGTTGTCGATTCGTGTCGACGGCACTGCTTACGAGCGTCAGGGAGCACTGATGTTTACCGATGTCGCCGTTGACCGCGGCACCGGCCAAGTCTCGTTGCGTGGCAAGTTCGCCAACAGCGACGGTGTGTTGCTGCCGGGCATGTTCGTGCGCGTGCGCACACCTCAAGGCACCGACAACCAGGCCATTCTCGTGCCGCAGCGCTCGGTGCAGCGCGGCAGCGATGGCGGCGCGCAGGTCATGCTGGTCGGCACCGACGGCCGCGCCGAAGCGCGCAATGTGGTGACCGGTTCCATGCAGGGTTCGCGCTGGCAGATCAGTGAAGGTCTGAAGGCTGGCGATCAGGTGATTGTCAGTGGCCTGAGTGGCCTGCAGGCAGGCGCCAAGGTCGTGCCGGGTCAGCCCCAAGCCCAGGCGCAGGCGCCTGAGTCGAAACAGTAAGGGCGCCGTCGCCGCGAGGATATTCCGATGTCTCAGTTTTTCATCAAACGCCCGAACTTCGCCTGGGTGGTAGCGTTGTTCATCTCTCTGGCCGGTCTGCTGGTCATTCCGATGCTGCCGGTGGCACAGTACCCCAACGTCGCGCCGCCGCAAATCAAGGTGACGGCGACCTATCCCGGTGCCTCTGCGAAGGTGCTGGTGGACTCGGTCACTAGCGTGATCGAAGAGTCGCTCAACGGTGCGAAGAACCTGCTGTATTTCGAGTCGACCAACAACTCCAACGGTATCGCCGAGATTGCAGTGACGTTCCAGCCAGGCACCGACCCGCAGCTCGCCCAGGTTGACGTGCAAAACCGTCTGAAAAAAGCCGAAGCGCGGATGCCGCAAGCCGTGCTCACCCAAGGTCTGGAGGTGGAGCAGACCAGTGCCGGTTTCCTGCTGATCTATGCGCTGAACTATAAGGAAGGCACCCAGCACAGCGACACCACCGCTCTGGGCGACTACGCCGCGCGCAATATCAACAACGAGCTGCGCCGGGTCCCGGGCGTCGGCAAGCTGCAGTTCTTCTCCTCTGAAGCAGCGATGCGAGTCTGGCTCGACCCGCAGAAACTGGTGGGATACGCGCTGTCGATCGACGACGTCAGCGCGGCCATCCGTGGCCAGAACGTGCAAGTGCCGGCCGGCAGCTTCGGCAGTACGCCGACCAGCAGCCAGCAGGAACTGACCGCCACCCTGGCGGTGAAAGGTACGCTGGACAATCCGGAAGAATTCTCACGCATTGTCCTGCGTGCCAACGAGGACGGTTCCACAGTCAAACTGGGCGACGTCGCCCGCGTGGAAATCGGCCAGGAAAGTTACAACTTCAACTCGCGTCTGAATGGCAGACCCGCCGTGGCAGCGGCGATCCAGTTATCGCCCGGCGCCAACGCGATCCAGACCGCAACCGCGGTCAAGCAGCGCCTGGCCGAACTGTCGGCCTACTTCCCGGATGACGTGGAATATTCCGTTCCTTACGACACCTCGCGTTTCGTCGATGTCGCGATCGAGAAGGTGATTCATACCCTGATCGAAGCGATGGTTCTGGTATTTCTGGTGATGTTCCTGTTCCTACAGAACATACGCTACACCCTGATTCCGTCGATTGTGGTGCCGGTGTGTCTGCTCGGCACGCTGCTGATGATGTACGTGCTGGGCTTCTCGGTGAACATGATGACCATGTTCGGCATGGTGCTCGCCATCGGCATTCTGGTGGACGATGCAATCGTCGTGGTGGAGAACGTCGAGCGGATCATGGCCGAAGAGGGCTTGTCGCCGGTCGACGCCACGGTGAAAGCCATGGGGCAGGTATCGGGCGCGATCATCGGTATCACCCTGGTGCTGTCGGCGGTGTTCATGCCGCTGGCATTCATGTCCGGCTCGGTCGGTGTGATCTACCAGCAGTTCTCGGTATCGCTGGCGGTGTCGATTCTGTTCTCCGGTTTCCTCGCACTGACGTTCACCCCGGCGCTATGCGCCACGCTGCTCAAGCCGATTCCACAAAGGCACCATGAAAAGCGCGGCTTCTTCGGCGCCTTCAACCGTGGTTTTGCTAATCTCACCGAACGTTACTCGGTGCTGAACAACGGACTGGTGGCGCGTGCCGGCCGGATGATGTTGGTGTACCTGGGCATTATCGCAATGCTCGGTTTCTTCTACCTGCGCCTGCCGGAATCGTTCGTGCCGGTGGAGGATCAGGGCTACATGATCGTCGACGTCCAGCTGCCGCCGGGTGCGACCCGCACCCGTACCGAAGCGACCGGCGAACAACTGGAGCGCTACTTGGCTACCCGCGACGGGGTTCAGTCGACGTTTCTGGTGTCCGGCTTCAGCTTCTCCGGGATGGGCGATAACGCAGCGCTGGCGTTCCCGGTGTTCAAGGACTGGTCAGAGCGTGGCGAAGATCAATCGGCCATGGCAGAAGTCAATGCGCTGAACGAGCAATTTGCCGTGGCCAACGACGGTGCGGTGATGGCCGTGCCACCGCCGCCGATTGACGGGCTGGGCAACTCCGGTGGTTTCGCCTTGCGCCTGCAGGATCGTGCCGGTCTGGGCCGTGAAGCATTGCTCGCTGCCCGTGATCAGGTGCTTGGCCAGGCCAACGGCAACCCGAAAATTCTCTACGCGATGATGGAAGGGCTGGCCGAGTCGCCGCAATTGCGCGTGGTGATCGACCGTGACAAGGCGCGCACCCTGGGGGTGAGTTTTGAATCGATCAGCAGTGCGTTGTCTGCCGCCTTCGGTTCGGAGGTGATCAACGACTTCACCAACGCTGGCCGCCAGCAGCGCGTGGTGGTGCAGGCCGAGCAGGGCGACCGGATGACTCCGGAAAGCGTGCTCAAGCTGTATGTACACAACACCGCGGGCGATATGGTGCCGTTCAGTGCCTTCGTCACCACGCATTGGGAGGAAGGTCCGGTGCAGGTAGTGCGCTACAACGGTTATCCGTCGGTGCGCATCGTCGGTGATGCGGGGCCGGGCTACAGCACCGGTGAAGCCATGGCGGAAATGGAGCGTATCGCCGCGCAATTGCCGGCCGGCTTCAGCTACGAGTGGACCGGTCTGTCCTATCAGGAGAAGGTCTCCAGCGGTCAGGCCACGCAACTCTTCGCGCTGGCCATTCTGGTGGTGTTTCTGCTGTTAGTGGCGCTGTACGAGAGCTGGGCGATTCCGCTGACCGTGATGCTGATTGTGCCGATCGGCGCCATCGGTGCGGTACTTGCGGTGATGGTCGCCGGCATGCCCAACGACGTGTACTTCAAGGTTGGCTTGATCACCATCATCGGTCTGGCAGCGAAAAACGCGATTCTGATCGTCGAGTTCGCCAAGGAGCTTTGGGAGAAAGGTTACAGCCTGCGCGACGCCGCGATCGAGGCCGCACGGCTGCGCTTTCGACCAATCGTGATGACGTCCATGGCGTTCATTCTCGGCGTGGTGCCGCTGGCACTGGCGACCGGGGCAGGGGCCGCGAGTCAGCGGGCGATCGGTACCGGGGTGATCGGCGGCATGCTCAGCGCGACGCTGCTGGGGGTGTTGTTTGTCCCGATCTGTTTTGTCTGGGTGCTGTCGATGTTGCGCAGTAAACCAGCGCCCATTGAACAACCCGCTTTGACTCAGGAGTGACACATGCGTATTTCAGGATTTTCTGCGCTGGTGATCGCCATACTGCTGGCCGGTTGCTCTTTGGCGCCGACCTATGATCGGCCCGTTGCACCGGTCGCGGACAACTGGGCGGGCG
This sequence comes from Pseudomonas sp. R1-1, assembly GCF_051132135.1. Classification (NCBI taxonomy): domain Bacteria; kingdom Pseudomonadati; phylum Pseudomonadota; class Gammaproteobacteria; order Pseudomonadales; family Pseudomonadaceae; genus Pseudomonas; species Pseudomonas sp. R1-1. The sequence continues at coordinate 3,115,218 of NZ_CP071663.1, read as the reverse complement.
AGTCGCTGAAACAAGGCGTTCCGATCAACCAATTAGCGTGGCAGGCGTTCATCGTCGATCCCGACCTGCGCCGTCTGGTGGAGGTTGCGCTGGATAACAATCGCTCATTGCGCCAGACCCTTCTGGACATCGAGCAGGCTCGGGCGCTGTACCGCATTCAGCGGGCCGATCGGATTCCCGGGCTGAATGCAAGCGCGTCCGGCAATCGCCAGCGCTTGCCCTCGGACCTGGCCAGCTACGGCCGGGCAGGGGTGGCCAGCCAGTATCAGGTCGGCCTGTCGCTGCCCGAATACGAGCTGGATCTGTTTGGCCGGGTAAAAAGCCTCAGCGACTCTGCGCTGCAGGAATATCTGGCCACCGAAGAAGCCGCCCGCGCCGCGCAGATCGCGCTGATCGCCGAAGTCAGTCAGGCCTATCTGGTTCATGACGGCGCCCAGCGTCGTCTGGATTTGACCCAACAAACACTGAGCAGCCGCGAATACTCGTTCGCGCTGATCAGCCAGCGCCGCTCCAGCGGTACGGCGACTGCGCTGGATTATCAGGAAGCGCTTGGGCTGGTGGAGCAGGCGCGGGCCGAGCAGGAACGCAATCTGCGCGAGAAGCAGCAGGCGTTCAACGCGCTGGTTTTGCTGCTGGGTACAAAGGACGCAGGAAAAGTGATTCCCGAGCGCCTGACGACGCAGCCGATGCTGGTTCAGGACATCGCCCCGGACACCACGTCGACGCTGATCGAGCGCCGGCCGGACATTCTTGCGGCCGAGCATCGACTGCAAGCGCGCAATGCCGATATCGGCGCGGCACGGGCAGCGTTCTTTCCGCGTATCAGCCTGACCGGCAGCTTTGGTACTTCCAGCGCGCAAATGTCCGGTCTGTTCGACGGTGGCTCGCGCTCCTGGAGTTTCGTGCCGAACCTTTCGCTGCCGTTGTTTGATGCCGGTCGCAATAGTGCCGGGCTGAGTCTGGCCGAAGCCCGCAAGGATTCAGCTGTGGCGGCCTATGAAGGCACGATTCAGACGGCGTTCCGCGAGGTCGCCGATGCATTGGCTGCCACCGACACCTTGCGCCGGGAGGAGGCCGCGCGCCGAGCTCTGGCCAACACCAGCACTGAAACCCTGAGTCTGGCCAGGGCTCGATATGAAGGCGGTATCGACAGCCACCTGCGTTATCTCGATGCGCAGCGCACCAGCTTCGTCAACGAGACAGCGTTTATTGAGATCAGCACGCAACGGCAGATCGCTTTGGTCGATCTGTTCCGTTCGCTGGGCGGAGGATGGTCCACGCCGACAACCGTCAGGTAACGCCCTACCGGAGCTCCTTTGGGTTGGCGCATCCAACCTTTTTTTGCCCCGTGAACCGATAGGTCACGGGGCTTTTTTTGCGGGAAAAAATGAGGATCAGGGGGCGGGCGTGGCGGTGGCGGCGCCGTGCAGAAACATCTGTTCCAGCACGTTGGCCGAGTTGGCACTGGCCGCGCGTCCACGGCGCTCGGCATCGACCATGCCGAAGATCATGGTCAGGAACAGTTCGGTGAACACCGCTGCGGTGACATCGATGCGGAACGCGCCCGATTGCTGGCCACGCAGGAAAAAGGCATCGAGTGCATCGGCATAAGTCTGCCAGCGGTCGCCCTCACCATTGACCGCAAACGTGTCGGGGCGGTACTGAAAGAGTAGGAAAACCAGCATTTCCCGATGCGCCAGATGCTCGTTGATCAGACTGCGCAACGCCTGCACCGGCTCGCCGTGCAACAGGTCAGTGGTGGTGGTGATCTGGTTCAGCACCGTCTCACCATGGCTTTCCATCATCTGAACCAGATTGTCACGGGTGCCGCAAAAGCGATGCAGGGTAGCCTTGCTGACGCCAGCCGCTTCAGCCAGTTCCTTGAGCGTCGCCCGGGGGCGATCAACGATGGCCAAGGCCAGCGCCTTGATGAGTCGTTCATCTTGAGGAGTCAGGGACATCAGTCGGTCTCGAATCGAATTTCAATACGCTGAATTGTGCCGGAAAAGCTCATTACTGCAACGAAAACCACCGAATTAGAGCAAATGAGTTCATTTGAGACATTTTTTATTCATCGCGCAGGTCGAATTACAGAGCGTTCGACTGTCATGAACTGCAAAAAACCTGGCGCGATCTGCCAAGCTTTTGCGGCGCGCGCTACCCAGAATCAAAACCCTCAATAACAAAAGACACTGCATTTGGCCCCAGCCAGATGACGGAGGTTAGTGATGCGCCCAATTGTTTTTTCCTGCCTGACCGTGACTCTCGTCTCACTCGCCATTTACTCGATTTATAGCTTTTACTCGACCGGCTCGTACGGCGCGTTCAGCGCGGTGAGTTCGACGCTGCCGGCGCGCGCGCAGCCTGGTTTGCCGGTTGCCAGCATCGGCGGGTATTCCGCAAGTTTTGAGATACGCCATGTCTGACCAGGTCTATTACCGTTTCGAATACGGCCTTGCGCTGTCCGCTCTGAACCGTGCGCCGTGCAAGATCAATAAGGTGGCGGTGATCGGTGCCGGCACGCTGGGTGGCGGCATCGCGATGTGCTTCGCCGATGTCGGCATTGCCGTGGCGCTGATGGATGTGGACAGGCGCACGCTGAACCGTGGCCTTCGACGCATCCACGAAAATTATCAGCTCCACGTTCAGCGCGGGCAGCTCATCGCCGCACAAGTACAGCCGCGGATGGAGCTGTTATTCACCACGTTCGACTACGCAGATCTTTCGGATGCCGACCTGATCATCGAGGCGACGTGCGAAAAGCTGGAGAGCAAACACCAGGTGTTTCTCGCGCTGGATCAGGTCTGCAAAGCGGGCGCTATTTTCGCGCCCCATACGTCGTCGCTGGATATCGAAGCGCTGGCGAACAAGGTTTCGCGGCCACAGGCTGTGGTCGGGCTGCGTTTCTTCAGCCCGGCCTCCGACATGTGCCAAGTGGAAATTGTGCCTTGCCAGGCCACAGCGGCGTATGCGGTAACGGCCGTCGTGGAGATCGTCCGGCGTATCGGAAAACGGCCGGTTTTGTGCGGCAACGCTGCCGAGTCCAATTTTATCGAGGTGCACTGATGACTTACGATTTCGCCCAGAACTTTTCCCTCGCCGGCCGAACGGTATTGATCACCGGCGCCTCCAGCGGCATTGGTGCGCATCTGGCGCGGGTCGCTGCACATGCCGGCGCCCGGGTGGTGCTGACTGCGCGGCGCGTGGAAAAGCTTGCGCAAGTGGCCAAGGACATTGAGTGGGATTGCGGGCAGGCGCTGTCGGTTGAACTCGACGTGACCGATCGCGGCAGTGTCGAAGCCGCGTTCGATACGGCCCAAGCGCATTTCGGCCTGGTCGACGTGGTGCTCAACAACGCCGGAATCGGTGACGGTCAGCGCCCGCTGGAGATCAGCGAAGAGCAGTGGCGCGCAATGCTGTCGACCAATCTGGACGGCGTCTGGCGTGTGGCCCAGGTTGCCGCTCAACGGCTGGCCAAGGCCGGGCGCAGCGGCAGCATCGTCAACGTGGCGTCGATTCTCGGATTACGCGTCGGCACCGGTTACAGCCATTACAGCGCCGCGAAAGCCGGGGTTGTCCAACTGACCAAATCCCTGGCCCTGGAACTGGCGCGGTATAACATCCGGGTCAACGCCATTGCGCCCGGCTACTTCAAGACCGAGATGAACCAGGCCTTTTTTGAAGGCGAGAAGGGCAACAACTACATCCGCGACGTGATTCCCATGCGGCGCCTGGGCCAGTTGCACGAACTGGCCGGACCGTTTTTGCTGTTGGCCAGCGATGCCGGGGCGTTCATGACCGGCAGCGTATTGGCGGTGGATGGCGGCCATCTGGTCAGCAGCATGTGATGATCGACTCAGTGACTGGCCACCAGCAAGGCCAGCGCCGTGCAAGCAGTCTCGGTTTCGGCTCGCAATCGATCCAGATCACCGTGGGCCGACCAGGCAATGGTCAGCCCGTCTACCAGTTGGATCAACAAGCGACTGGTCGCCTTTAAAAACGCTTCGTCCAACTCAGTTCCCATGGCCCGCTGCAGCGCCTGCTCGGTGGCTTCAATCGCCACCGAGTAAATCTTGCTGGCCATTTGCGGGTCATTGCGCACTGCCCAGAAGAACAACTCGGTCTGCGCCCTGGCCGCATCCGGATGATCGATGAACCAAGTAATCAACTGGCGCAGAACTTCGGCAGTCGTCGCCGCCGCAGTGGTGCCGGCCGGTACCCGTTCCAGCGCTTGCGGGGGCAGGCTGAACAGCGATTCGTAGACGGCATAAAACAGGTCGTTCTTGGTATGAAACACGTAGTGCAACGAGGCCAACGGACAGCCGGCCTGCGCCGAGATACGGCGGGTCGTGGCATTGGCTACGCCGTGCTCGGCGATCACTCTGATCGTTGCTTCGACGAAATCCTGCCGGCGTAATTCAGCGCCCATTCTGGCCATGGTTCAGCAATCTCCCTTATTCCTGGCGCCCCCGAAAACGAAGAGGGCGATGTCGACGCTTGCGGATCCTACATCAACAAATCGCACGACGTCATGAATGAAAACGGTACGTGAAACGGTTGCACCAATAATGGTAACAACTGTTTCGTTATTTCACGTATTGGTGCGTTCCGACGAAACAAACGGGAACATTCTCCGGCAGTTTCCCCGCACCGTCGTTCCGATGAGCGCGCAATCGATTGATAAGAAACGACTAATTCCGGTCCCGCGAATCTTGGCACCGGGCTTGCTTTGATCACACGACTTGGTCAACTGATCAAGTCAGTTGATTAGGTTAGCGCAGGCAACGGGTTGCCACCGTCAAGACGGCCCCGTTGCTGACCAAGGCCCACGAGGATCCCTCCCATGAACACAGTGATTGAGCGCCCCCATAACAATTTTTCTACCGGCGTCGTAATCCGGCACCTGGTCGCAGCCGTCGCCGCCTCGGCGTTTTTCTGTACGGCACAGGCGGCAGACAAGGATCCTGCTTTGCTCGGCAGCAAACTGACCCCGCTGGGAGGCGAGGCCGCGGCCAGCGCCGACGGGGTGATTCCCGCCTGGACGGCGCCCGGCCCTCAAGGTGGCAGTTGGAGCCACGGCCAGGTGCGCGGCCAGCAATGGAAATTCAAGGATGACAAACCGCTGTTCAGTATCGACTCGGGCAACGTCGCGAAGTACGCCAGCAAGCTTTCACCGGGCCAGGTGGAAATGTTCAAGAAGATTCCGGGCTACCGCATGGACGTGTACCCGACGCGACGTAGCTGCGGCGTGCCGGATTTCGTCGCGGACAACACCAAGAAGAACGTCGGTTTCGCCAAGCTCGACGGCGACGGCCTAGCGTTGCAGGAAGCCTACGTGCCGGGCATTCCGTTTCCATTTCCAGCCTCGGGCGCCGAGGTCATGTGGAACATGAAAATGCGCTATCGCGGCGTGGGTTTCGATATGTCGAAGACCGTGTCCGGCATTTCGCCACGCAAGGGCAGTGAGGACTGGCTGCGAACCTCCACCGACTGGTTCATGTACACGCCATGGGGCGTGAAGGGCAGCGCGCTGTTCTCGTCATTCGATCGTCTGGAAGTCGCCACCTACTTCAGCTACACCGACCCCGCCGCACTGGCCGGACAAGCCGGAGTGGTCACGACCAAGGCTGGCGAGCAAGCCACCACGTTCTATTACTTCCCGGGCCAGCGCCGCGTGCGGCGCATGCCGGCGTATTCCTACGACGCGCCGCAAATCGGTCTGGACAATCAATACACCATCGATGAATCCAATGTGTTCTTCGGCCCCATGGACCGCTTCGACTGGAAGCTGCTGGGCAAGCAGGAAATGCTCGTGCCCTACAACTCGTTCGGGGCCTACGACAACTCGGCGAAGATTGAGGACGTGGCCAAGCGCGACTTCATCGCTCCCGAGTCGCGTCGCTATGAGCTGCACCGCGTGTGGGTGGTCGAGGCCACTGTTCGCCAAGGCATGCGTCACCAGGCGCCGAAGCGTCTGTTCTACATCGACGAAGACAGCTGGAACGCGCTGATGGCGGTGGACTACGACAAGCAGGGGCAAATCTGGAAAGTCCGCGAGGGCTACACAATCCCGGTGTACGAGACCGGCACCTGCGACATGGAAGCCCAGGCGCAATACAACCTGGTTGACGGTCGCTACCTGTACGACATGACCTCCATCGGCACCGGCAAGAATGACCATCGCTGGCTGACCGACGGGGCGAGCAATCCGCGCCTGAAACGTGACTTCTACACCTCAGACAACCTGCGCGCCACCAGCGAACGCTGACAGCGGCTTTCGGGAACAGACATGAAAAAAATAATCAGTAGAACCTCAGGTCTTGTCATCGCGTGTGCAGCCCCATTTGCCATGGCGTTCACCTTTGAAACCGAAAACATTCGCGGCTCATTCGATTCCACCCTCGCTGTGGGCATGGGACTGCGCACTGAATCGCGTGGCTGCAACCTCATTACCAGCAGCCCCGGCGGGCACAATCCACCCAGTGGCTGTCTGGCGCCCAGCGCCGGGATTGGTGATCAGGGCGACTTGAATTACGACCGGGGCGACCTCTTCACCAATTACATAAAAGGCACCCATGAGCTGGTGCTGAAATTTCCCGAGGACTACACGTTCATGGCGCGCGGCAGCTGGATCCGCGACTTTGCCGCGACCGACACCAGCGGCGCGTTGTCGGCCGACCGCCCTGCAGGCGTCGGCAGCGACGGCCTGACCAGCAGCGCCCGCGACGATCTGGAGTTCAAGGCGCGGCTGCTGGATCTGTGGGTGAGCAAGAGCTTTGATGTCGGTGACCAGCGGGTCCGCGCTCGCCTGGGTAATCAGGTGATCAACTGGGGCGAGAGTCTGTTCGCGGCCGGCGGCATCAACAACACCAACGCCTACGATGTCATGGCCTTGTCGCGCCCCGGTACCCAGCTCAAGGAAGCCTTGCTGCCGGCGCCGATGCTCAGCCTCGCGTCGGGGCTTGGCGCCGGGGTGAATATCGAGGCGTACTGGCAGTTCAACTGGAACAAAAGCGAATTGCCGCCAGTGGGCAGCTATTGGTCCACGACCCATGCGCTGGGCGAGGGCAGGGGTGCCTACGGGTACGATGAAAAAGAGGCGCGCAACGGCGGCCAATGGGGCGTGTCGCTGCGCTGGCAGCCTGACAACACCGATCTCAACCTGGGTCTGTACGTGATGCGTTATCACGACAAACTGCCGTCACTGAGCGTGCAGGTGGATCCGCAAACCTTCGCCGTGTCGCCGACCTGGGAATATCCGGAAGACCGAATGATGTACGGCATCAGCGCCAACATGCCGGTCGGCGACTGGGCACTGGGCACCGAGTTGTCCTACCGTCCCAAGGATGCGGTACCACTCAACCCGGTCATCGACGCTTGTGCCGCTAACGGTGGCAAATGCTGGAAAGACGCAAAGAAATTGCAATGGCACCTGACCGGCATCTACAGCATGACGCCGTCCAACTCTCCGACCTTGCTTGAATTCACCGGTGCCAGCACCGGCACCTTGTTGAGCGAACTGGTGGTCGTGAAATACCCCGGCCTGCATAACGACTACGCCGGGGAACCGATCGCCGCCGGCCTCAATACCTGGCAACTGGATCCGGCCATTGCGCCAAGCGCCAAGGGCAACAAAACCTCCTCCGGCATCAGCCTCGATTTGAGCCTGACCTACGACAACACGCTGATTCCCGGCTGGCAGGTCACGCCGGGCGTGTTCTATTCTCGCTCGATCAACGGACGCACCCCGAACCTGTCGGCCACCTTCACCGAAGATGCAAGCAGCATGAACCTGTACCTCAATTTCGTGCGCAACCCGGCGAGCTGGCAGATCTCGGTCAACTACGCAAAATTCATGGGTGGCAAGACCCCTTACGATCAACTGCTGCGTGATCGCGATTACGTCGGCCTTGTGGTTTCCCGAACCCTGTGAGGCGCGCCGTGAACAGTTCCCTGAACCTCAAGCAAAACCCTGTGCGCGGCGTCCTGCCGCGCATCGAACAATGGCTGTTCTCGCACCGCCTGCTGACGTTGGCGGGTCTGGCGCTGGTCACCCTGGGCATGGCCTGGTTTGCGGTGCAGTTGCGCATGGAAGCCGGGTTTGAAAAGCAGTTACCCATCGGCCACGAATACATCGAAACCTTTGAGACCTATCGCAATGACTTGCTCGGCGCGAACCGGTTGACGGTGGTGGTCAAGGCGCGCCAAGGGACGATCTGGAGCCAGGCAGGGCTCAAGCGTCTTTATGACGTCACCCAGGCGCTGATATTTCTGCCCAACGTGTCGCGCAGCAGCGTGCGTTCGTTGTGGACGCCCAACGCGTTCGTCAATGAAATCACCGAGGAGGGCTTTCGTGCGGACCCGCTGGTACCGGGGACGGTAACCCCGGAAAGTCTCGATGAGGCGAGCATTGCCATGATCGCCAACTCGACAGCGCAGGGCGGTTTTATCGGGACGTTGGTGGCTCGCGACCAGAGCAGCGCGATGATCACGGTCGATCTCAACGAATTCGATGCCAACGGCCAGCGCCTGGATTATGTGGCGTACAACCAGGTGCTGGAGCAGCAGATTCGCCGTCAGTTCGAGGACACGGATTTCGAGATCCAGATCATCGGCTTCGCCAAGCAGATCGGGGACATTGCTGTGGGTGCGTCAGCGGTTCTCGAGTTCTGTCTGCTGGCCTTGTTGCTGACGGCGGCTGCGGTGTACTGGTACTGCCATTCGCTGCGCTTCACCTTGCTGGCGGTGGGGTGCTCGTTGGTGTCGCTGATCTGGCAGTTCGGCGCCTTGCGTCTGCTCGGTTACGGCCTGGATCCGCTGGCGGTGCTGGTGCCGTTTCTGGTGTTTGCCATCGGCGTGTCCCATGGCGTGCAGCAGATCAACTTCATCATTCGCGAGATCGCCTGCGGCAAATCGGTGGAGGGCGCAGCGCGGGCGAGTTTCAGTGGGTTGCTGATTCCGGGCACGCTGGCGTTGGTCACCGCATTTGTATCGTTCGTGACGTTGCTGTTGATCCCGATCCCCATGGTGCGGGAACTGGCAATCACCGCGTCACTGGGGGTCGCGTTTAAGATCGTCACCAATCTGGTGATGCTGCCGGTGGTGGCCTCGATGCTCAGCGTGCAGGATGGTTACGCTGCCGCCGAGGAAGTTTCTCGCCAGCGCCGCGCTCGTTGGTTGCACGGTCTTGCGCGTTTGAGCGAATGGCACAACGTGCGCTGGGTGCTGGGCATGGCGGTGCTGATCTTTGTCACGGCCGCCTGGCAAAGCCATGATCGAGTCGTCGGTTCTTTGCAGGCCGGCGCCCCGGAACTGCGCGAGGATGCGCGATTCAATAGGGATGCGCTGTCGATCGCCAGCCATTACGACATCGGTCTGGACTGGCTCAGTGTGGTGTTCGAGGTCAAGGTCGAGGGCGGCGCGAACGACTGCGAAAACGTTGCGCTCGGCCAGTATCAGGACCGCTTCGTCTGGGCCATGCAAGGGGTGCCTGGTGTGGTCTCGGTGACCTCGTTTTCCAACAGCCTACGCCAGTTCAACGAGGGTTATAACGAGGGCAATCCGAAAATGAACGCGGTGCCCATCGACCCGACCAACTACTCGTCGATGGCCGCCGAGGTGGCTCGCGTGCCCGGCATGATGCTGCCCGATTGCAGTATGACCGCGGTGCATCTGTTTCTCGCCGATCACAAGGCGACCACAATTCACCGGGTGATCGCCGCGACCAAGGCGTTCCGCAGCCAGTTCACTCAGCCCGGAGTGAGCGTACGTCTGGCGTCCGGTAATGCCGGCGTGATTGCGGCGATCAACGAAGAGGTGGAACGCAGCGAGCTGCCGATGATGCTTTACGTCTACGGCGCAATCGCGCTGCTGGTGTTTGTCGTTTATCGCGACTGGCGCGCCGTGCTGGTCTGCTGCCTGCCGCTGACCCTGGGCACCTTCATCGGCTACTGGTTCATGAAAGAACTGCAGATCGGCCTGACCATCGCCACCTTGCCGGTCATGGTGCTCGCCGTCGGCATCGGCGTGGATTACGCGTTCTACATCTACAACCGTTTGCAGTTGCATCAGGCCCTCGGCCAGCCGATCACCAAAGCTGTCGAGCACGCGTTGCTGGAGGTCGGCGTCGCCACGATTTTTACCGCCATCACCCTGGCGGTGGGCGTCGCCACCTGGGCGTTTTCCGATCTGAAGTTCCAGGCAGACATGGGCAAGCTGCTGGCTTTCATGTTTCTGGTCAATATGATCATGGCCATGACCGTTCTCCCAGCCTTCGCCGTATGGCTGGAGCGGACATTCCCGCGGCGGCGCCCAGTGCGTCTGATCGGCTCACTGGTGCATTGAGGACATAGCCATGCGAAACCTGATGCCTTTACTGGTTCTGATGTTGCCGACGCTGTTGCAGGCGTCATCCTTGCCGGCGGTTCCGGCGACCGTGACGGCCAGCGCCACAGCCGCGACGCTGTTGAGCGTTGCCCGCGCCGGGGAGCGAACCGTTGCCGTCGGTGATCACGGTGTGGTGCTGCTGTCGGACGATCACGGCGGGCATTTCCGTCAGGCTGCGTCCGTGCCGTTGTCCACGCCTCTGACCGGGGTGTCCTTCGTCGACGCCCGTCAGGGTTGGGCCGTGGGTCACTGGGGGGCGATTCTGGCCACTACTGACGGCGGCGATACCTGGCAGGTGCAACGCCTGTCCAGTGCGGAAGATCGGCCGCTGTTTACCGTGCACTTTTTCAATCCGCAGCAAGGGGTGGCGGTGGGGCTGTGGTCGCTGGTGCTGACCACCGATGACGGCGGCAAGACCTGGACCGAGCAGCAACTTGAAGCTCCGCCAGGATCGAAGCACGCCGATCTGAACCTGATGGGGCTGTTTGCCGATCGAGAAGGGCGCTTGTACGCCACCGCCGAACGCGGCCAGTTATTGCACTCGGACGATCAGGGCAAGCACTGGCGCTACATGGATACCGGTTACAGCGGCACTTTGTGGACGGGGGCGGTGCTGGGCGACGGCTCGCTGCTGGTGGGCGGGCAACGCGGCACGTTGCTGCACGGCTCCGCCGACGGCGCACGCTGGCAGCGCGTACCGCTGCAGAGCACGAGCTCGGTCACTGCCATCGATGTTTCCGGGCAAACAGTCATTGCGGTAGGGCTCGACGGCTTGCTCGTGCGCAGTGACGACGGTGGCCAAAGTTTCCATGAGCAACCCAGCGGCGACGGGGTTTCGCTCACGGCGACACTGCTGAACGGGGATGGCTCGCCGATCGTGTTTTCCCGTAGAGGCGTCGTGTCTCGGCGCTGATACCCGGGTGGATGTCGGGAGGCGGGCGCCATGCCGGTTTCCCGGCAGTTCAGCGCGTTTTTTCTCAAACAAGCTGCTGATTTCCGGCCGGTTTTCCCGCGCCTGAAGAAGTCTCTGCAAGCTCGAAATAATAAACATAACGTATGTTGCGTTAAATAATTTTGCTTGTTACAGTCGATGACAAATAACAAAACGCAGCACGTTGCAAGCGCAGCGGTTGCCACTCTCGATGGAGGTACTTTGATGATCTCGCTCAAGTCGACACTCACCCTGCCAGCCGCCGGACTCACCGGTTTCGAAACCCCGCTGACAGAAGAGGAGGCTGCGATTCAGGCCTCCGTGCACCGCTTCGCCAAAGAAGTGTTGCGACCATTGGGTCGCGAGCTGGATCGCATGACCGCCGAAGAGGTGGTTGCCCCCGGCTCGCCTTACTACTCGCTGTTTGGCGAGTTCGCCAAACTCGGCCTCGACCCGGCGCTGTTGGCGCAGCTGCCGCCGGACATGGCGGTGCGGATCGAATCGCTGATCGGTGAAGAACTCGGCTGGGGTGATGCCGGGCTGGCGATCTCTTTGGGCTGCGCCGGTTTCCCTCTCCAAATGGCCGTTGCCGCCGGCAATGCCGAGTTGGTCGAACTCTGCCAGGGCCGGATCGGCTGCTGGATGGCCACCCAACCCGACCGTGGCAGCGACAACCAGATCTTCGACATGGCGCGAGACTGGCCAGCGGGCAAGCCCGGCAATATCGGCAACTTGACCGCCAAAGTGGTTGGCGATGAAGTCATCCTCAACGGCCAAAGCTCGGCGTGGGTCTCCAACGGCGTCATCGCCCAAGTGGCACTGGGCTTGATCTGTGCCGATTACGGTGACGGGTTTTACGATGAGAACGGCCGGCCGCACGGGATTGCGCTGATTATTCCGCTCGATCTCAAGGGCGTGTCCAAGGGCAAGCCGCTGGACAAGATCGGCCAGCGCTCCTTGCCCCAAGGCGAAATCTACTTCGACAGCGTACGAGTGCCCCGGCGCTTTGCTATCGCCGAGCGCGACAACTACTACGGCGCCGTCAGTTCTTCCTGGTCGTTCGCCGGCACCCACATGGGGCAGGTGTTCACCGGCGTCGCACGTGCCGCCTTCGAAATGGCCCTGCAGTACTGCCATGAACGCCGCCAGGGCGGGCATCCGTTGATCGACCACCAGATGACCCGCCTGCGTTTGGGCGACATGTTGCGTCGGGTCGAAACGGCCCGTGCGGTCGCCCGCCGTTCGCTGAGCTTCGCGCGCCTTTCACCGCAAACCCATCCGTACGCTACCGCCTCCGCCAAGGTCACGGTGACCGAAGAGGCAATGGCCGTTGTGCAGGAAGCTTTCCGTCTGTTCGGCGGCAATGGCACCACCCGTGAATACCCGATCGAAAAACTCTTGCGTGACACCCAGTCGTCATTGATCGAGGACGGCGAAAACCGCGTCCTGACCATGCGCCTGGGGCTGCTTGCCCAGCAACTGTACGCCGAAGGTTGGGCCAACAACTGATTCTGCATTCACCCGACATCACTCATCCAAAAACAACAAATGAGGTAAATCCCGATGGCCAAATATCCTGTCGTTGTTTACGGCGCCAGTGGTTACACCGGCATGCTGATCATGGACTGGTTGATCGACCAGCACATCCCGTTCACCGCCGTTGCACGCAACGCCGCGCGGGCTCAGGAAATGATGGCGCAACGCGTCGTCGGTCTGGAGTCGGCCACTTACGAAATCATTGAATGCGCCCACGAGGTCGACGCGCTGGTCTCGGTGTTCAAAGGTGCGCGCGTGGTGTGCAACACGGTCGGCCCGTTCATCAATTTTGGCCTGACTGCCGTGGAAGCGGCCTTGAAAGCTGGCTGCCATTACCTGGATCCGGCCGGTGAGCAGGCGCACATCCGGGCCTTGCGCGACCAGTTCGGTGAGCTGTATCGCCAGGCCGGGCTGCTGCTGTCGCCATCGTTGGCGTACATGTACACCTACGCCGAAATCGCCGCCGAACTGGCCCTGGAAACGCCGGGTGTCGATTCGCTGGAAACCGCGACCCTGACCCGTGGCCCGCGCACCGGTGCTGCCGGGGTGACTGTCGGTTCTACGGCGACCATTTTCGAAGGCGTGCGTTACCCCGGTGCCTACCTGTGGGAGAAGGAACTGGTGCCTTATGCACCGAACGCCAGCTTCAACGTGGTCTGCCCCGATCTACTGGAAGCGGTGTTCTGCCTGCCTTGGGGGGGCACCTCGCTGCCGGTGTTCTTCGAAGATGATGGCCGCGTGCGAAGTTGCATGTCCTGTGTCGGCTTCTACGACAACCCGGTGATGAAAATGGTCCACGGCCTGGGCGAGAAGTGGGAAGCCGAATACAAGCACCTGCCCAAGGAACAGCAGGACGCGGTGATTCAGAGCCTCGTGCAATCGACCACCCCGAGCATGCCGCCGCGTGAGCGCAGCACCCTGCAACGCACCGTCGACTTCGCGATCGGCCGCGGTCAACTGACAGCGGTGCGTGCCACCGTGCATGGCATCACGCCGTACATCGCCACCGGCGCCTTGCACGCCGCTGCCGTGGTCAAGCTGTTGAATAACGACACCGCCAGGACCGGGTTCGCCTCGTCCTCGAAAGCCTTCGGTCATCGCTACCTGTTGGGTTTCCTTGAACAGCGTGGCCTGGCCCGCGCAACCGTTACTCAACTGTGAAGTGACCGACATGGCGATTATCGATTTCTTCGACCGTGGCTGGCGGATCAATCCGCACGGCGCGGCGTACATCCAGGACGATCGGGTGTTCACCTTCACCGAAGTCCGCCATCTGTCCTGCCGGATCGCCAACGCGTTGCTGGCGGCCGGTTTGCCGAGCGGCACCAAGGGTGCGGTCTGGTCGGCCAACGACGCGGTGGCCTGGACCTGCACCCTGGGACTTTGGCGCGCCAACCTGTGCTGGATTCCCGTCGGCGCACGCAACAGCGCCGAAGAGAACCGGCACGTGCTCGATGCCTTCGACTGCGAGGTGCTGTTTTTTCAGCGAGAGTTCGCGCCGATCATCGACGCCTTGCGTCCGAGTCTGCCGAAAATCCGTTTGTGGATCTGCATCGACGAGCACCTGCCGGGCGCACCTTCGCTCAAATCCTGGATTGAGGATCAGCCGGTCACGGCACCGGAGGTCGAGTATCAACTGGACGATGTCGTGGCACTCTCGCCAACCGGCGGCACCACCGGGCTGCCCAAGGGGGTGATGAACACTCATCGCAGCATCCAGACGTTCTGCGCGCACTTCATGATCAATTTCCCTTACGGGGATGACCATCCGCCAGTCAACCTGGCGGCGGCGCCGATGACCCACACCGCTGGCACGCTGTCGCTGCCGTGCACCTCGCGCGGTGGCACGGTGGTGATCATTACCAAACCGGATCCGGCGCTGATGCTGGCAATGATCCCGAAGTACAAGGTCACCGAAACCTTTTTGCCGCCTACCGTGATCTATCGACTGCTGGATGTGCCGGATCTGGCGCAGAAGGTCGATTTCAGCTCGCTGAAGTATTTCCTGTACGGCGCGGCGCCGATGTCGGTGGACAAACTCAAGCAAGCCATCGAGACCTTCGGCCCGGTGATGGCCGGCGGTTACGGACAGACCGAAGCCCCGGCCTCGATCTCCAACCTGCCGCCCGCCGAGCATCTGCACGGTGGGCGCCTGGCATCGGACGAGCGACTGTCTTCAGTGGGCCGGCCTAATCCGCTGGTGCGCGTGGAAATCCTCAGCGACGCCGGGGACATCCTCGGTCAGGGTCAAACTGGCGAAATCTGTGTACGCGGCGATCTGGTGATGAAGGGTTATTACAAAGATCCGCAGAAAACCGCAGAAACCATCATCGATGGCTGGCTGCACACCGGCGACATCGGCCACGTTGATGCGCACGGCTACCTGCACATTACCGACCGCAAGAAAGACATGATCATCTCCGGCGGATTCAACGTTTATCCCAGTGAAGTCGAGCAAGTGCTGTGGAGTCATCCGGCGGTGCAGGACTGCGCGGTCATCGGTGTGCCGGATGAGCAATGGGGCGAGGGCGTGAAAGCCGTGGTCGAGTTGAGCGCTGGGCATACCGTCACCGCCGAGGAGTTGATCGAGCTGTGCAAAAGCCGGCTCGGCTCGGTCAAGTCGCCGAAAACCGTAGATTTCATTGATGCATTGCCGCGCAGCCCGGTCGGCAAGGTGCTGAAGAAAGATCTGCGTGCCCATTACTGGCAAAACGTTGAGCGGCGTATCTGAGGGGAATGATCTGATGGAACCAATTTACATCGCCGGCATTGCCATGACCGAGTTCGGTCGCCACCTCGACCGCAGTCTCCAGGATCTGGCGCTGGAAGCCTTGCAGGGCGCACTCGCCGATTCCGGCGCCTTGCGCGCCGATATCGGTGCGGTGTTCTACGCCGGCATCACCAACGGTCAGTTGCAAGGACAGCTGTCGATTCCCGGGCAGGTGCTGTGCAGCAAGATCGGCCTCGAAGGAGTGCCGGTGTACAACGTCGAAAACGCCTGCGCCTCGGGCAGTACCGCGGTTCATCTGGCAGTGCAGAGCTTGCGCTCGGGGGCTACCAACGTGGCCCTGGCTTTGGGCGCGGAGAAAATGAATGTGCCGGACAAGGCGCGGGCGCTGGCCCTGTTCGAAACCGGCTGGGACGTTTCCACCGCCGAAGAAAACTACGCGACGCTGGTGAAAATGGGCGAGGGCATCGTGGTGCCACCAGGCTCGGAATCTGATCGTCCGTACAGCAAGTTCATGGCCATCTATGCCGCCATGTGTCGCTGGCACATGAAGACCTACGGCACCACTCAGCGGCAGATTGCGGCGGTATGCGCCAAGAACCATCAACACTCGGTGCACAATCCGTATTCGCAATTTCGCAAGACCTTCACCATCGAGGAGGTGCTTTCCGCGCCGCCAATCACCTATCCGATCACGCTGCCGATGTGTGCGCCGTTATCCGACGGCGCGGCCGCTGCGATTCTTTGTACCGAGGCGGGACTGAAACGCATCGGTGCCGACCCGAAACGTTGTGTGCGGATTGCCGCCAGCGTGATCCGCAGCTTTACCCTGCGGGGGCTCGACGAGCCGCACAAGCACGTCAGCCTTTTGGCAGCGCGTGAAGCCTATGAAGTCGCCGGCCTCGGCCCGCAGGACATGCACGTGGCCGAAGTGCACGACGCCTCGGCCATGGGCGAAATCATCCAGGCGGAAAACCTCGGGCTTGCGCCGCTGGGGGAGGGTGGGGTGTGTGCCGAACGCGGCGATTTCACCTTGGGTGGTCGCCTTCCGATCAACCCCTCTGGCGGCCTGGAATCCAAGGGCCATCCGCTGGGTGCGACAGGGATCGGCCAGTTGTACGAGCTGACCACGCAGTTGCGCGGGGAGGCCGGTGCACGCCAGGTACCCGGTGCGCGGCATGCCATCCAGGAAAACGGTGGCGGGCTGCAGGGTGTCGAGGAAGCCGCCGTCGCTATTCACATCCTGAGTCGATAGGAGCGCATCACATGTCCATGACCTACCAATCACGAGAGCTGGAAAGCCACTTCGCCGGCGGGCATTTCCGTCGGCTGGGAGGCTGGGTCGAAACCCCGGCGGATCTGCAACCCGAGCTCGAGGGCGATGTCAGCGCGGACGTCATCGTGATCGGTGCCGGTTTCGCCGGGCTGTCCACCGCCCTGGAACTGACGGCGTTGGGGGCCAAGGTTGTGGTGCTGGAGCAGGCGTTTGCCGGTTTCGGCGCCAGCGGGCGGAACGCCGGCTATCTGGGTGGCAGCATCGGCATCGAGTTCGAGTTGTTCTTGAAACGTGTCGGCAAGGAAAAAGCGCAAAACATCGTCAGGTTCTATGACGAAGCGGTCGCCTACGTCGAAGGTCGGTTGCGCGAACTGGGGATCGACTGCGACTACAACGCCTCGGGCATCATCAGGGCGGGGATCCATCCGTCGCAGGAGAAAAGGCTGCGCAAAAGCATGGCCGTGGGCCACGGCCTGGGGTCGCCAACCGAATTTCTGGATCAGGGACAAATGCGTGCGCGGGGGATTCCACCGGCCTTTCTGTTTGGCTGTCTGCAACGCCACGGCGGTACCCTGGACCCTGGCAAATACGTGATGGGCCTGCGCCGCGCTGCACTCCAGGCGGGGGTGAGGCTGTATGAAAACACCACGCTTGAGTCGTACTCCGACGGGCCGACGATCACCTGCCGGACGCCACGCGGTCGGGCGAGCGCGCCAATAGTGGTGCTGGCAACCAATGCCTATACGCCGCAACTCGGTCTTCTGCGCGACAAAGTCGTACCGTTTCGGGTATCGGCGGTCGAAACCGAGCCATTGACACCACAGCAGTTGGCATCGCTGGGCTGGGCAGGGCGGGAAGGGTTGACCACGCCGCACCTGGTGATGGAAAGCCATCGCCTAACCGCACGCAATACGCTGCTGATGACCACCAAACGGCTAGGTTATGCCTACGGCTCGAAAACCCCGAACATTCCCGATGAGGTGACCTACCGCGCGTTGCAAGACAACCTTGGCGTGCGTTTCCCGATGTTGCGCGGTGTCGGCATTCAAGCGTGCTGGAGTGGTTACGTCAGCATGGCCTACGACGCGTTGCCGGTGGTGGGCGAAACTGGGTCGCACCACAACATTCTCTACACCGCGGGTTGCTCCGGACACGGTGTCGCCTCGCAGTCGCTGATCGGCCATCTGCTGGCGGAAAGAATCGGCGGTATCGAGCATCCGCTGCTCGCCGCGCTGCGGCATAAAACCCCGAAAACCCTGCCCGAACCACTGCAGTGGTGCGCCGTGAATGTGGCGCTGGGGGGAGCACATCTGCTGGACGAATACACCAACCGCAAAGTTGCGCGCCCTCATGCCTGACGGTTGAGGCTTATAGAACCAACACGCTGATTTTCCGTGGTGACGCTGACCTTGGAGTCCTAGGTCCGGCAGGCGTTCGCCTGCAGAAAGACAAACGAATGTTTGCGTTTTCGTCGCCACTTTTTTACTGCCGCACCCACGCTCGGCCACGGGCGTTCAATCCAACAATAACGTGATGTGAGGCCTCGAACATGAGCACTGACGCCCCTCCCGATCTGAAGCGAAGACAATTACTCAAACTGGCCGGTGCCACCGCCGCCATGGGATCGATCGGTTTGAACCTTGGCCCGGCCAATGCCGCCGATGCGCTGCAAAAAGACAGTCCGGACGATGTGTTTGATGTGGTGATCATCGGTGCCGGCCTGGCTGGTTTGACCGCCGCCCGTGATCTGCATCTGGCAGGTTGTGAGTCGCTTCTGGTGCTCGAAGCGCGCGATCGTGTCGGTGGCCGCACCCTCAATCATGACTTGGGCTCCGGCTACATTTCCGAAGCCGGAGGTCAGTGGATCGGTCCAGGACAAACCGCCGTAGCGGATCTGGCCCGTGAGCTTGAGGTCGGTACCTTTCCCAGTTTTTATGACGGGGAAACCGTGATCCTCGGGGGCGATGGACGTGTCGCCGTTGATTTGAAAGGCACCTTCGGTACCGACGAAAGCGTCTCGGCAAAACTCAGCGAGCTGTCGCGTGATGTGCCGTGCGGGGCGCCATGGAAATCCCCCCGGGTGGCCGAACTGGACAAACTCTCGGCGGGCGACTGGCTCGCTCAGCAAAACATCAAGCCGGAAGACCGCGCAGGGTGGAATGCCAGCTTCCTCCTGACCTGCGGTGTCACGCCGGCGAAGATGGGCTTCTTGCATTTTCTGTCGATGATCAATTCGGCCGGCAGCGAATACATGCGGCTCGACTCGATCAAGGACAGCGCGCAAGGCACGCGGATCGTCGGCGGTTCACAGGTTCTCAGCAGCAAAATGGCGCAATTGCTGGGCGACAAGGTTCGCTTGTCGTGCCCGGTGCGCAAAATTGCTGACTGGAACCGCGACATCGTCAGACTGCAAACGGATCAGGGCGAGATCCGCGCCCGCCGGGTGATCATGGCGATTCATCCCGCGCTGTGCCAACGCCTGCAATTCGATCCACCGCTGCCCGAAGCTCGCGCCGCCCTGCAACGGGCCTGGCCAGCGCACTCGCCGGCACGCAAGACCGCAATGGTTTACCAGCGGCCTTTCTGGCGCGACAAGGGTTTGAACGGTCACATCATTCAGGTCGGCGGGCCAGTCATCTGGGCTTACGACAACTCGCCGCCAAACGGCGAAATCGGCGTGATCAATGCATTCATTCTGAATGCCGCAGCTCCCACCGACCCCGAAGCCGCGAAGCGTGTGCAGACCGAAATCTATGCATGCGCCCTGGGGGATGCAGCGCTTGAGCCGGTTTCCTACCACGATCACGACTGGGCGCATTACGACCCGGTGGACCATCACGTGCGTGTCGCCGATTCCCTCCGGTTTCTGGTCGACACATGGCGAGGCACTGCGTCCGCCGTGCGGCAATCTGTTCTGGTCGGGCAGCGAAACCGCTGACATCTGGGCAGGTTACATGGACGGTGCCGTGCGCGCCGGACGCCACAGCGCCTTGCAGGTGCTCAACGCGTTACGTCGGGCATAGGAGACGACAATGAAAAAAATCATAGCGCTTGGCGTCATCACGGTCATTGTGGTGCTGGTGGCGGTTTTCGGCCGTGATCTGCTCGACCTGTATCGGCTGCAGACTTACATCACGACCTCCACGGAGGCCTATCAGGCCGAACGCGGAAACTGGCCACACCTGACCGATGCCTGCACCGGTTGCCATGGCAGCCACGGTAACTCGCTGAACCCGACATATCCGAGCCTGGCCGGGCAACCCGCCGCGTATCTGTCTGCCCAGTTGCGCAACTTCGCGAGCGGGCAACGGCTTGCGCCCAACATGGGGCCGCTGGCGATGACCCTCAGCCCGGATGAAATTGATCTGCTGGCGAAGTTCTACGCCCGGCAATCGGTCGTTGCTCATGCGGCTGTCAGCCCTGACGAGGGGCTGAAGGATCAGGGCAAACAACTGGTGCAAATCCGCGGTTGCACCGCCTGTCATGGTGCCGAGCTGATGGGCCACGACGCCTTCCCGCGCCTGGCTGCACAAGGTCAGGACTACCTTTTGGCCCAGCTCAACGCTTTTGCCAGCGGCGAGCGCATTGAGCCCAGTGGCGCGATGCAAGCCATGGCAGCGGCGCTGTCAGCGCAGGAGCGCCAGGCGATTGCGGCTTACCTGGCCGCACTGGTTCCTCAATCCCGCTAACCCATCAAATTTTCTGTCAGCTGTACCGAGGCTATCGTTATGGAACCGAGAAATATTGTGCTGTGCCTTGCCTGTTTCTTGCTGCTTGCCAATGGTCTGACCTTTGGCATCAGGTTTCTGAAGAAGAGAAACCTGCTACTGGCTCTGGAGTGGTTTGTGGTTGCGTTTTCCGCGACAAACTTCTTGATCTTCTTCCTGACAGGATCGGAGCATGCGTACCTGATTTCATACTTCTGCGACGCGTTCTCCAGAGCCTTCGGGATTCCACTGATTACCGTGCTCGGGCTGATGGCGGTAACGCATGCGTACAAGCCCTCCGTGAGCAAGGAGCTCATGATGTTTGCCGGCGCTCTGTTGGGCACGCTCGCGTTGATCTCTACCAAGGTCCTGGTCACGCTCCTGCCGTATTTCTACGTGCTGATGTGGGTGATGTTTTCGGTCTACCTGGTGTATTTCGCGGTACGCCTGGCAAATGCCGGAGAGTCATTGCATGCGATCGGTGTGATGTTTGGCATGCTCGCCTCACTGACCATTGCCTGCATCTACGACTTCTACAAGATCCCCGGCGACGACAGCAATGTGCTGCTCAACTTCTACGTGCTTGCACTGACGACCTGGGCTTATCTGCTGGTGCACCTGTATTACGCGTATTGCGCGCTGGAGCGCGCGAAGGGCGCAATGGCAGTTCTGCAAACGCGCTGAGGGAGAGTTGAAGTGCTCGAAGCCGCCGTTCTGGCGGCTTTTTTGCGTGATGCGGAGTAGGGCGGTGGGCATCCTTGCCCGGGCAGGATCAAGGGTACAGCTTGGCCAGATAATGCGCCACGGCCTTGATGTCCTCATCGGACAGGGTGCCCGCCATGGCATTCATGGCCTGCGTCGGATCGGTGCGTTGGCCACGTTTGAAAGCGCTCAGTTGATCGCTCAGATAAAGCTGCCCTTGTCCGGCGATACGCGGAGCCAGGGAGCCGCCAGAGAGTTTTTCGCCGTGGCAGGCTGCACAACCATTGGCGGCGACCACGCGCTGGCCGCGCTGGTCCAGCGCATCATCCTTGGCGGGGCTTCAGTCACGCCGGGTTGCTGTTCGGCAGAATAACTGGCCAGGCGCTTGATCTGCTCGTCGGTCAGATTGGCCGCCAGCGGCTGCATCTGGGCACTGTGGCGACGCCCTTCGGCAAACGCGCGCAACTGGTTTTCGATGTATGCCGTAGGCTGCCCTGCAAGCGCTGCGTATTGAGCGTCGCGGGGTTGACCGCTGGCGCCATGGCAAAGCGCGCAGGTGTCCTGCAACTGTGGCCACGCACCACCGTTGGCCTGGTATGCAGCGTCGCGCTGATCCACGGCCTGCATGAAACGATACCCCCCCACAGTTCCGTACCGTAAGTCGCTATTGATCCGGCCAACGCCGCGCTCACGGTGATGACTCCAAACACCATAGTCCGCTTCATCAGGCGTTCCTCCGTGGTTGAAGCACCTGCAACGCTTCCATTGCCGCGCGATGTCCGGCGCGGACCGCACCGTCCATTGCCCCGGCCCAGATTTCCGCAGTCTCGGTACCCGACCAGATCAGGCGACCGACCGCCGGCGTCAGATACTCGCCCCATTGCGTCCAGAAACCGGGAGGCATGGGGGATATACAACTCAAACTCCACGAATCGTTCTTGCCCTGGTCCAGATCATGAAACTGAATCGGGTGTAGGGCCTGTTCGCCCATGGCGCTGGCGTAAATCGCCGACAGGGTGCCCTGCGCCGTTTTCGGGTCATGGGGTAATTGTCCGGTCCTGACGAAGCCGCTCAGCACACCAAGGCTGCCGTCCGCCGGGGAGTTGTCAAAGGCCTAGATCAGCGGACCGTCCACTGGCACAATCTGCCCGTTGAGGCCTTGGTCGCGCCAGAACGGGCGCTCATAGACGTGCACGGTCTTGCGCGTCGGTGCATGGGCCGGCCAATGCCGCTGCAGCTCGGCACGCCCGGACGGCAGGGGCGGATCAAAGACGATCTGATTGCACAACGCCGGGCTCAGCGCAGCAATTACCTGCCGCGTGCGGATGATGCCCTGATCGGTGTGCAACTCGACGACATCACGATCCCAACCGACAATCTTGCGCACTGGGCACGCCAACCGGACTTTATCTCCGAGAGCATGCGCCATCTTCAAACTGAGAATTTGCGAGCCGCCAGCCAACCGAGATTCCTGCGCACCGCCCTGGACCCCTTCGAGCTTTTCAAGGCGGCAGTCCGACGAGTTGATCATCGCCAGGTAATGCAGGAGTCCCATGCCGGCCGGCGTGGCACCGAAGGTGAGGCTCACGGACATTTGAAGCCGATCTTGTCGGCGTTGCTGATGCCTTGTCCGGCCAGCCACTGGCCAATCGACAGTTTGTCCAGCTCAGCCGCGTCCTTGGCTTTCCACGGCGCTTTGCTGGGGACGCCTTCGGCGAGCTTGTTCAGTTTTGCGACGACTTCTGTATTGGAATTCGGCCCGTCGCTGAGATCTTCCTGGATGTTGACCTCGTCGATCAGATACATCGCATTGCCCTTGTAGTAGGTGGGGAAGGTGGCAACATCGAGCTGTCTGGCCATGTCGGCGATCGACGTTTGCCCCGGGCCGATCCATTGGCCACCGGCCTCGGAAATCACGCCATTGCCCAGATCATGGTTAAGCGTGCGACCACCGACGCGGTCGCGGGCTTCAAGCACGGCAAACGACTCGCAGCCAGCGGCCTGGAGGTCTCTGGCGGAGGTGAGCCCGGAAAGCCCGGCGCCAATGATCACCACATCCAGTATCGAGGTATCTACAGCTTCGGTTTGCGCCATCGCACGACCGGTGACACCGAGTCCTCCGGCGAGGGCTGCGCCTCCGATCGCTTGCAATAACAATCGTCGCTGTCGTGATTGCGTCGACAGTTCATCGAGATCCGCACCCATCTTTACCTCCGTCTTTTATTAAAATCACAGATGTTATGTGTGTATATGACAGAACAGGAATTCAGCAAAGTGAAATCGGCGAGATGTCGATTAACCGTGGGTTTGAGTGAAAGGCGGGCGCGAAAAAGCAGGGTTCGCTGCGCAAATGAAGCGAAACTTGTTGATGCCGGAGGGCAGGGCAGGGTTTAGCGAGCGGGGCTGATCAGCGTGATGACCGCATCCATCAAGGCCTTGCTGCGTTTGGCTTCAAATCGCTCAGGCTCGATTGGCAACAACATCATCCAGCCGTCACTCAGCGCACTGAGCTGATCGGCAAGCAGATCGGCAGCAATGTCCTTGCGAATGATGCCTTGGGTTTGTCCCTTACGCAGAATGCTTGCAAGATCCTCGCGGAAGCGCGAATAACGTTTCTGGATCACGTCGGCAAAAACCGGCTCGTGCCGGGCGTGGGCAAGCATCTGAAACAGGGCCAGCCAACGCGCCGAGTCGTTCGCTTGAGTCAGGTTCAACCATTGCCCGATCATTGCCCTGACGTCGACTTTTTCCTGATCGGCATCCAGCAAATGGTCGAACTCGTCGAACAGACTCTGCGCCGCCGCCGTGATCATTTCTTCTTTATTGGCAAAGTAATAGGTCACGGCGCCCGTGGTGCAGCCGGCATGACTGGCAACCTTGCGCAGAGACGTCCCGGCATAACCTTCCAGGGCAATGACTTCGATGGCTGCGGTCAACAGTTCACCGCGTTTTTCCAGTCGATTACCTACCGGACGACCGCGACGTGGAGCGGGCGCGGAATCACTGTCAATGGAGTGCTGACTATCCGTGGAAGGCGCTTGAGCATCATGCATAAGAGAGGTGATTCCGTTGGGTGAAGGCGTTGAGCCGACAGTGGCTGCGAACGCCATTTTGGCTTGGCACGTCGCGATCATGCAATCGTTCAGAGTCGACCGCTGCCAATCACCGCGACGGCACGGACTTCCACGCGCAAGCCCGGCATTGCCAGTTGGGAAATGCCGACAGCGGTCCAAGCTGGATAACGCTCAGGGAAATATTCGTCCTTTACCTGTCCAAAGGCGTGCACCTCGGCCTGCAGATCGGTATGAAACGTCATCAGCTCGACCACGTCGGCCAAGCTTGCGCCCGCAGCTTCGAGGATGGTCCGCAAGTACTGAAACGCCAGATGGGATTGCGCCTGAATGCCATCGGCTGGAACCATGGCTTCGTCGATACCGACCTGGCCGGACACCCAGATCATGTTGCCGACGCGTGTGGCCTGGGAAAAGTGGAAGTTGTCGTAGATCGCCTGGGTGTGACCAGGGTTGAAGGACTGACGCTGCAGTTCTTGAGTGCTCATCGCGGTGCTCCTCTCATATTAATTGGCGGAACGTTGGGTGGCGGAAGACGTCTCCCGCTTTCAGCGTCGACAGCTCTTCAGTGAACAGCACGCCTTGCTGCGGATAACCGCCGGCGCTGTGTTCTGGCAAGGGATGAAAGGTGGCGTCGTCGCCAAAGAAACGGAAAACGAAGGTGTGACGGTCCGGGAAGGCCTCATCCACCGGAGCGCCGCCATGCAGCGAACCCGGATGCAGCAGGAGGATATCGCCAGGCTCGGTGGCCCACGAAATGATCTCGAATGCCTCGGGATCGTTTTGCCGCAAAGCCTCGATGTCCGGCAGGCGTGGCAATGCATCGCCGCCATGCAGCGGTTGAGTCGGATCATTCGGATCGCGAAACGTGGTGCCGTCGTAGCGTGGTCCTTTGTGTGAACCTCGAACGATTTCCAAAGCGTTTTTCTTCGGCACTGATTCAAAACTGATCCAAGCATTGGCCCAGTGGTTTCCAGCCCACGGCAGATAAGACGTGTCCTGATGCCAAAGCGTGCGAGATCCGCGCCCACCAGCTTTGAGAAACACCTCTTCGGCGAAGTACCACACGTTCTCCGAGCCCCAGAGCTGCGCAAACAACTGGCCAAAGGGCAGGGAGGCCACCAGTTCTTCGAGACGGGCCTTGGCGACGGGATTGGCATTGTCGACGTGCGACTGTTGCTCCGTTCCGTCGAACATGCGAGTCGCATGAGGGCCGTGATTCTCGACAGCCCATTCATAGGCCGCCCGACACTCGGCCAATTGATCCTTGTTCAGAAAACCTTTGATCAGGACGGCCCCGTCTTCCAGGAACGCCTTTCGCACAGAGAGTTGCATGAGAGCTTTCTCCTCGAAAATGCCACTTGGCGATTCCGATGCTAGCAGGCGACCCGATTAAACACAACGGCCGTTATCTTAATAATGTTATTATTAATGGAGGCCTATGCAGACGCTCTGCGGCGGGGCCCCGGTGATCACTCGCTGATGATCGATCGCTCAACCGCGACGCGGGTCTGAGGCTGCACACATTTAAGCAAGGTCCTTATACTGAGCTTTTATGGAAAACCTAGGTCTCGTTAAAACACTGCTAGTAGAGGACGATCAGAGGCTGGCGAAACTCATCAATAAATTCCTGGCCCGGCATGGTTTCGCGGTGCAAGTCGTCCGCCGGGACGACCAGGCATTGGCGGCCGTCGTTGAGCTCAAG
The DNA here is from genome assembly GCF_051132135.1 of Pseudomonas sp. R1-1. Lineage (NCBI taxonomy): Bacteria > Pseudomonadati > Pseudomonadota > Gammaproteobacteria > Pseudomonadales > Pseudomonadaceae > Pseudomonas > Pseudomonas sp. R1-1. Next base: position 3,089,176 of record NZ_CP071663.1, on the reverse strand, counting down.
CCACAAATCGTCGTACTTGAGCTTCTGCTGCCGGATCAGAACGGACTGCACCTGTGCCGTCGGATTCGTGATGCTTCTGATATCCCCATCATCATCTTGACTGCGAAGGGAGATGACAGGGATCAGGTTCTCGGCTTGGAATCCGGTGCCGACGACTATGTAGTCAAGCCTGTCAAGCCATCGGTATTCCTGGCTCGGTTGCGCGCTTTGCTGCGACGCCATATCCCCACGAAGCAACCGACAGCGCTCGACATCCTTGAATTCGGTCGGCTGTCGATCGATCGCAGTGCCCGGGTAGTGAGCCTGGCCGATCAAAGAATCGATCTGACAACCATGGAGTTCGAACTACTGTCCTTGCTGGCCAGCGCGGCGGGCACACTTTTTTCTCGCGACGAAATCCTCAACCGTATCCGCGGCATTCCTTTCGACGGGATCAACCGCAGCGTCGATGTTCACATCAGTAAATTGCGCGGAAAGCTCAATGACAACCCTCGAAATCCAGAGCTCATCAAGACGATCTGGGGCAGAGGCTATCTTTTTAATGCGTTCGCCTGGGAGGCGTAGTTAAGTATGAAAAAAGATGTGTTAATTTTGCTGTTTTGTGTCTGGATTCCGGCGTCGCTGTATTCGGTTTATGGCTGGCATCAGACACAGGGAAAACAGATCGACGATGTCGATCAGCCAACGACGGTGCTGCCTGACACGTACCAATCAACAAATTCCAAAACAAGTGCGTATGAGTCTGCGACGTTCTTGTGCACGATCAGGAAATCGCCACATGGCCTGGAAGAGCCGGATAAATAAGATGCATTAGGCTAGGCTTACCGAGAACGATTCATGATCGCGAACGGATTGAGCGTCGGCAGTGGGTGGTTGAATACATAGTGCAGGGAACCGCGCTTTATGGCTCGCGTATGCCACTTGTGGATGTGCCTGAATGGGTCACGCTCTCAAGAAAGAAATTGAGTTCGAAACCAAGCTGCGCGATTTGCTCGCAAATACGGTTATAGCTTGAAGGACGTAGTCGACCTGCTTGATCCGCAAGCCGGTCGTCGTGCAGCAGCGGCTGAATCTAAAACCGGTAGTCGCAAGCCTCGCCAGTTGAAGGTATATAAAAATCCGCACACTGAAGAATTCGTAGAAACCAGGGCGGTAATCACAAAACGCTGAAGGAGTGGAAAGCAGAGCACGGCTCTGCGACCGTTGAGTCTTGGCTGACCAAGTGATTTATTGTTGAAAACAAAAGGGCCCGTACGGCCCTTTCGTTATCGATTTTTTAGCAACACGAGAGGGGATTTTGTAGATCTAAATGCAGTACCGACCGCATTGGCCCTATCCAAACGTTTCCTGAGGAGGAAGGGCAGGAATAACCTGCTTTTAAATCTAACTAAACTAATGAATGTTTATTATATTTATATCCACATCGTAATTAACGAGAAGGGACGTGAATCTAATTCAAGATCACTTCCCGGCCTGTAAAAGGGCTTGGAAAGCTTCCATTGTGGCTTGTTCTGATTCTTTGATTTGGTTGAGAATAGCCATAAGGTGCTGAGAGATTTCATCTTCCATTGCCGAACTTGGTAGATCAGCTAGGAGGCTTGACATCTTTTTTAGGCGGTTCACTTGTAAGAAAGCATTGGCAAGCCTGTTGTTGACAGTCTCACTGAAAATGTCAGCTTTATCTAAGAATTGAGATGGAAGTTCGATCGTGATCTTCGTGGCTTGAGCAGCCAGATCTTTCCGTGCGTTTTCATCATTTAGCAAATCCACCAAATAGGTTTGATCGCCATCAGAAGGTACTACATAGCATCTGAATTTCGCGATCTCTATCTGGGTATCTCCGAGGGGTGAAGTCATCATCTGAGCTAGAAGCTTTGCGCTTGCGAACCGCTCACGTTTTCTTTGAGCTTTATCAAAGCTCCAGATAATAAGTGCAATGATTGCAGCAGCAGCCGTCGCCACAGCCGCTACAGCGTCCCAGTCGATTTTCCATTCTGTACACAGCCACATGCAATTTCTCCGTCAACTGGTGAGGCAACGTTCGTCGGGAGGCATTCCAGCACATGGCGGCAGACACCGCCAAGCAGAAAGGAAGAGGCCTCGCCCGGAATCAAATCTGATGAAGCAGTCCTTAGATCTGCGCAACGTGGTGCCTGTTCTTCGGACGTCAAGATTGCTCCTAGGCGCCGCTATCGTTGGCTCTCGAACGAATTTGGGATGTACCCAAGTCATGCCCGCTTTCAAAGACATTAGTCGTGGCCAGGCGTTGAGCTACGAAGATCACGCTCACCTGAAAATAGGACTCTGAACGGCTTCAAATTCGCATCAGCATCGTCTCGTAATGAGTAGGTCGCCCCGCCTGCGACCTGATAAACGAAAAATTGCGATTCGTCCCGGGGATCCATAACGATTCCAGCCATCGTCAGAGGCTCCATGAGCCAGATAGATTGGCCATTCATATGGGGAGGTGTAACCAGCTGAACCTGCTCGACCCACACCCGATTTGACTGCGCATCGATAAATTGTTTGAGCTCATGAACGTGATACATCATAAGCATGCTCGCGTAATTTTCCCGGCCAACCTTGCGCACTACTTGGAGGTAAAACCAAGGCAGCAGCAGTTCCTGCTCAACGAAGCTCCAAACTCGCTGGCCCTCATGCGAGCTGGTGGCATCGGGCGATTCGAAGGTGATTTCGGCCCTTGGGTAGGTGGTAAACATGGCGAACCTCGAAAATGAACACTATAGATTGTAGTCCTATAAGATTCGATAGCGCTTCATCGTTCCTTTTGCGGGATCAGCAAATTGGAACTCAATATCGCGTTCGGCCAAGCGCTGAAACAGATCCGAAGCAGTAAAAATCTTACCCAAGAAGATTTTGCTACTGTAAGTAGTCGCACCTACCTCAGCACGCTGGAACGAGGCCTCAAAAGCCCAACGCTAGAAAAGGTGGACCAGCTGGCGGGAGCTTTAAACGTGCACCCGCTCAGCATCCTTGTCGCCACATACGTCGGTAAGGAAAGCCATCAGGACGTTGAGGCTCTGTTTCAGACCATCAAGGATGAATTGTCCTCAATAAGAAACTTTGAAGGGGGAAACTCATCGCCACGGAAGGACCTTTAACCCTTTCCGGTGCGAGGGTCTTATGGCTAGGTCCACACGCCGGGCTCCGTCGAACCAAAGCGCCACGGGAAGCGCTAGCAGCTTCCGAAGTTTGGATCTGACCAAGAAAAGCGGGGGGAGGGAAGGGAGGGCTCCTGTAACTCGCAGCCCTTGATTCAAGTGCATGTACGCCTGGTGCCGTCGCGAGTGCGAGTGACCTTACGAAGCTCATGGAGGAGCCTTATTGATAAATCCCCAGTTCAATACGTTCTAGGTAGTTCTCGATAACTTGAAACCCGACTGGATTGCCCGCCAGATCTAGAGGGCTATGGTCGTCCAAACGCCGGCAGGGTTTAGCTAGCCATTCTTCAGCAAGCCGCAAGGTGCCAAAAACAGTAGTTGCGTGTTCCAGTACCTTTGCGTATTGAAAGGCTATCGCGCTCTGAATGGGACTCAGTCGACCGGTCGTCGATTCGGCGACTTTGCCTTGCTTAGGTCGGCTTGGCTTACCAGTGATACGATCGATGAGTTTCGATGACAAATAAAGCTCGGAAAGCGCGATCATTGCTTGGACGTCTGTCAGTGCAAACCCCTCCCTCACGAGCAAAAAAACATGGAGCTCGCTAAGCTCCTCAATTCTGGCGTGAGTAAGATGTTCCGTAGGTTTACGATCCAATGCCGTTGAGACAACTCTATTAGCAATACGTGGGGCCATGTGATTCACTTTGGCGGTGACGAATCAGGCTAGCCTAGCTTGATTTCATACAAATCGCATGTTTGTCTGTCCTGAATCATCCACTTGCGGGATACGGTGAATGGCGTGATCGCAAGACGCATGCGGAGGGCGACGATCAATGGGATCAGAGCCTGAGGAATCCCCACAAATCTATCCCCGGCCCTGCATCTGTCGCATCACCTGGGAGCGTAAGATTTGTTAGGTCTCCTCCAGCGCTTGTTGGGCCTCCGATGGTGGCCGATAACGCCAGTACCCCAGACCCAGGCACCATGGGACAAGACATGTTTGTTTTTAACGCTATTGCTTTGTGTAAAAATTGGTAAGGGCCGAATTAACAAAGGGTAGGAGTCATTCATGTCTGTCCCTGAGTGTATTTCTAAGCGGATCAAATGCATGCGAAAGGGCAAGCCTTTTACTAGTGCCGCGTTCGCAGAGATGGGATCTCGCACCTCGGTTGATAAAGCACTGTCTCGGATGGTGCAGAGCGGCGTCCTAGAACGCGTTGCTCGCGGCATCTATATGCGCCCTAAACTGAGTGAGTACACAGGTAAGAAGGTTCGAGCTGACCCAATAACAGTCATGAAAGCAGTTGCAAGGAGTAGGGGCGAGACTATCCAAGTCCATGGTGCAGAAGCTGCTCGCAGGCTAGGAATTAGCACTCAGATGCAGGTTCTACCGACTTATTACACCAGCGGGACGACACGCGAAATTAAGATAGGAAACGCGACGGTGCGGTTGCGTCATTCGTCTTGGCAACGTCTCCAGCAAGCTGGTAGTCAAGCAGGATTAGCGTTGAGTGCGCTGCTGTATCTTGGACAAAAGGGGGTGACTCAGCAAATCGTCGGCAAGATCCTCAGTTCGCTTAGCGCTGAGGAACTTAGCAAACTGATGGACTGCAAGATGCACAAGTGGCTGCGGAAGGCATTGGCGGATTTTTCTTAGGATTATATCGACAACGCTTACTTCTGAGCGCGTCATTGCATTCTCTTGGCACATTCCGGTTACGCTTTCACACTTCACTCGACATGCAATTTCCGTAGCTTTAGTTCGCTCACAGTATTCCTACCGAGTGTAGCCCGCGCATACTTCCATGCAGAGACGCCTATAGAGGTGTTGAATGGGGGAAAAACTGGCACATTTCCGAAGAGGTTTCTCAAGCTCTGGCTAAGGGCCGTTCGAAATATAGGGCTGCCAGGCGAGGAAATTTCGAAATTGAGCATTTTGGGGCGACATTGTTCTAAATTTGCGCACGTCTGGCAGTGATTAGCGTGAGTTTCGCAGAAAAAAACTCAAATTTCCGCAGTCGCAGGCTTTGCGTATTGAAAGGCTATCGCACTCTCAAAAACGCCAAGTCGACCAGTCGTGGTTTTATCGTTTTTACCTTGCATCGTTCGGCTAGGCTTACCAACGATCCGCTTGATGACGTTCCATGACAAGTAAAGCTCGGAAAGCGAAACCATTGAGTAAACGTCGCTCAACGCGAAACCCTCCTTAGCAAGCAAGAAAACGCCGAGCGGGCTAAGATTTTCAATGCTGACCCGGGTTAGGTATTCCGTTGGTTTCCGGGCCAAAGGTGTCGGTTTCTCTGCCTCTGTAAAAGGGTCTGCCATGGGACTGACTCCGCTGCAACGGATCACTAGATTAGCTCGATTCGATACTAAACGCACGAAAGACGCTCACCATAAGAGTTATAATTGCCAGTTGCCATCTCCAAAAACCGAATTGTAAGGGCAGGGAACAGCATGATAAATCCTAAATCAAATGTGCTCACATTAGAAAAAGTCATGTGCGCTGTTGCCGATTTAAAAAAACAAGGCCTTAAAATAACCATCAAGGCTGTACGAAATCAGACGGGTTATGGTTCATACACGACCATTTCAAAGTTTCTTAGAGAAGCGTCTTTGGTAGAGAAGGAAAATGTCTCTCCTAGTGAACGGCTCGCTCAGTTTCCAGATCAGATCAGAACAGCATTTCTGTCGGTTTACAAAGAACTAATCAAAGCTGCAAATGCTGAAGCAAACAAAAAACTCAACGAAATTCAGGAGATTGAAAAAAGACTTCGAAGCAGATGGGCAGCGAACATCAAGGAGAAAATTAGAGCGCTTCGAAGTCTGGAGATCGAAACAAATGCCTGCGCCGAACTCAGAGCTGAGCTGACACGAGCGACTCAAAAGAACTTGCAAAGTCAGGAGGTCATAACGAACCTTACCGCACGACTGGTTAAAGCGGAGTGTGAAAATGTACAACTGTTAGAACTAACGGAAAAGATGAAGAATGATATAAAAGAACGTGAGAGGCACATTGAATATTTCGAAAAGCAGGTACTTCAGCAAAGACACGCGGATAACCAGATGCATCTGCTTAAGGTTGCAAAACTCGAGCAAAACTTGATGAGTAGTCAGGCTCGCGTATTGGAGCTGTCGGTGGCATTAGTGGGGAAATCCGAAGACGGTTAAACCACGTGACCATACTGCTCAACAAATTTGCTAGGCGTTGCATTGAAGGTAAGATCCAAAATCGGGCAAAAAATCTGAATTTCGATCTTTAGGTCTCAAAAATTTCGATGTTCACTTCCGGGTACTGGTGGATGTGATATCTGGAACCTGAGGCTACTCGCATCCATGATTTAACATAATATACATTACACGTAACAAAGTGTTACGGAATCAGCCCCGATGTACGCGGCATTTCAATCTGCTGCGAAGCATCAAAACGCTTTCTCTTGATTCGCTGGTATTTGAAATCCGCTCAACCCTGGTCCCGTGTCAGCTTTTCAATCAGCGCATGATGCTGCGGAAATTTCGCAGTGAGTTTTTCTCGATCACCCATTTCCATATCAGCAAAATCAAATCCAGGCGAAACCGCCTCGCTGATCAATCCGAAACCATGTGGGCCATCCATTAAGCGTGAAGCTTTCCAGATGCCACCTGGTACGGGCAATTGCAGATGTTGCCCAGTGAGTATGTCGCTGCCCATGACCCGCGTCTGCAATGAACCGTCTGCATGGATCAGCGTGTATTCGATGGGATCGCCCAGATGGAAATAATGCAGGATGTCGGACTGGTTGAAATGAAACTGTCCCACCGGTGATTGCTCAGTCAATAGATAGTAGATCGACGTCAGTAGATAACGAGGCCCTGTGCTGGTCCCAAGGCTGGCGCGGTGATCGGATTGATAGGTTCGGCGAAAATAGCCGCCTTCGATGTGGGCTTCGAGATCCAGCGTATTGATGACGTCTTGTATATTGGGTTTAGCTTGAATCATCGCCTGCCCCCATGATTCTGATAGTTTTCTTGATAGCTCAACTAAACGGTCATTTAGTGTAGCTATCAATCAAGCTGCGGTTAGCAGCCCTGCATCAGCCTTTCAGCTCACTCGATCGTCAGGACTGGATTTGATAATAATCGCGATACCACGCAACAAACCGGGACACACCATCTGCAACATCCACCTGCGGAGAAAACCCTGTCCACTGTGCAAGTGCCGATACATCGGCCCATGTACTGACGACATCGCCCGCTTGCAACGGCAGAAAATTGTATTGAGCTTTAATACCCAGCGCTTTCTCCAGGCAGTCGACAAAATCCAGCAACTTTACAGGCTTGCCACGCCCTATGTTGAACAGTTTGTTAACGCCCTCGCCCTCCTTCGCCGCTGCCGGCGGATTGCAACGCAACAATGCGATACCTTCGACAATGTCATCTATATAAGTGAAATCCCGCGCCATCTGGCCGTTGTTATAAATATCGATCGGCTCGCCCTGCAGGATCGCTTGAGTGAACTTGAACAGCGCCATGTCCGGTCGGCCCCAGGGCCCATAAACAGTAAAAAAGCGCAGCCCACTGGCTTTCAATCCGTAGAGATGGCAATAGCTGCTGGCTAACAATTCGTTGGCGCGTTTGGTGGCCGCGTATAGCGAAACCGGGCGTTCGACCGGATTATCAACGCTGTAAGGCAGCTCGCTGTTAGCGCCGTACACCGAACTGCTTGATGCGTAGATGAGATGCGCCGGCTGGTAAAATCGACAGGCTTCCAGCACGTTTAAAAAGCCCAGCAGATTCGACTGCGCATAGGCGTCAGGGTTGTCCAGTGAGTAACGCACACCGGCCTGAGCGGCCAGATGGATGACTTCGGTAAAACGATGCTCTTTGAACAGCGCCATCAATGCCGGCTTATCAACGATGTCCATCAGTTGAAACTCGAAACCTGGCAGTTCGCTTAGTTGCTTTAGTCGTGCCCGCTTTAGCTCAACGTTGTAATAATCGTTGAGGTTGTCGATACCGATTACTTGCTGGCCTTGTTGAACTAATCGTTTCGCCGTGTGATACCCGATAAAGCCTGCCGCGCCAGTCACAAGAACGGTCATAGTCCCTGCTCCCCTCAATCGAATAGGCGATGAGTTATAACGCCGTCCGCCAGAAGCCGTCCATAGTTTATAAGCATTTTGTAGCCGCTCAGTGGTGGAGGATCTCAACGATCTGACGCTGCCGGTCAATGTAAAAAAACTGGACACGCTTCAACGTCAAAATAAAAATGGCCTAAGAACAAGGAGATAGGCACAGGAGATGCCGCTAGTCGACAAATGGCGTGTTTTTTGACTCGGATCGTTTGACAGACTGCGAAGACTGGCCGATAACTACCAACGTCTAGCTGAACGTGGCGCGAGTGCCTTCTCATTCGCTCCAGATAGTTCAAGAGCTAACCCCTTAGCAACCTAACGTAAACACTGCGAACATGCAGACTGTGCGGTAGCTTTGTCTTTGAAAAAGTTCAGCCAACATCGAGCCGGACAAGTGATTCATTATTGAAACACCCAGCGTTACATCATAATAAGAACACACCCTGCCAATTGTCTCCACACAGCCCTGAATAGAGCTTCTGCCTGCCCTAAACTTCTCGAACATCAAAGAGTTTACTCGCATGCCAGCAATCAGCTCGGATCAACCCAATTGGTATCTGTTGCAATGCAAACCACGCCAGGATGAGCGCGCACACCTCAACCTGCTCCAGCAACATTACGTGGTCTTTCACCCTCAACTCTTCACAGAGCGCGTCATTCGCGGGAAACGACAGCGCGTGATGGAATCGTTATTCCCCGGTTATCTGTTTATCCAGCTCAGCCGCACAGACAACTGGGCGCCGTTGCGCTCGACCCGTGGCGTCAGCCGGATTGTCGAATTCAATCATGGTCCGGTCGCCGTGGCAGAGCATGTCATCGAACATCTGCGCGAGCGCTGCCTGGGATCGGATTCGGATGTGCAAGGCCGCCTCGAACCCGGGGAGCAGTTGCGCATCATCAGCGGCCCGCTCTCGCCACTCGAGGGTGTATTCCAGGCCCTGCACGGCAACGATCGAGTGATGCTGCTTCTGCAGTTTCTCAACCGCGAACAGCCCGTCTGTCTGCCGCTTAGCGTTATTCAACGACAAAAACACAGCTTTCAATCGTACAAATAACTGCTCGTCCCCCGTGCCTTTTCTCAGGAGCCATGACATGGCCTGGAAATCACGCTGCCCTGTTGCACTGATCATGGCCTCTTTCTACCCGGGAATGGCCTGGAGCACCGACCCACAAGCGATAAACGTTTATGGATTCGACTTCACGCCGACGTTCATCTTTTCGGAAAGTTACGACGACAACTTCCGCGAAGTGGAAGACAACAAGCAGTCCTCGATGATCACCAAACTGGCGCCCTCCTTCGAGCTCAAGGCCGAAGATCGCAACAGCGCCACGCGAGTGATATGGCAACCGACGCGCTACATCTATCACGACGATTCCGATGCCTCGAACACAGCGCAACGTGTGCGTGCCGAGAGCGTGATGGAGTTCACCGATCGCCATCGTTTGAAGCTGGACGCCGAATATCGCAAATGGGAGCGCACCGAATCGACGGCGGTCGAGGGTGTGAATGACAAGCTCAACAACAAACGGGTCGGCGGGCTTTATACCTTTGGCGCCAAAAGCGCGGACAACCAGATCGACCTCGGGGTCAATTACGCGCAACTGCGCTACGACAATGGCGACGGCATCAATGCCGACAAGGAACGCGACACCACGGCCTTGACCAGCACCTGGTACCACCGCATCGGCAGCAACACTCGAGGTTTGCTCGAATATGACCACACCGACTTCGACTACAAGCAGGCGAACAGTCCGCGCAGCAGCGTATCGGACGCCGTACTCGCCGGTGCCGTCTGGGATTTCACGGCACGCACGACGGGCAAAGTGCGCGTCGGTTACGAAAAAAAGAACTTCGACAGCAACGAATCCAATGACCTCGACAACCCCACCTGGCAAGTCGATCTGCAATGGAAACCGCGCACGTATTCGACGTTTACCTTTGTCGCGCGCCAGGCGCTTGCCGAGGGTGACGATGGCGCGGAGGCCGTGAAGTCGACCTTCACCCAGGTCGGCTGGCGACACGGCTGGACCGAACGAATCACCACCGTGGCTCAGGCCGGGCTCGGCCGTTACGTCTACGAAGGGCAAAGCCGCACCGATGACTTTCAGGATTACAACCTGGCGGTGATCTATGCGATGCGCCGCTGGCTGGATATCGAAGTTGGCTATCGCTTCCGCGACAACGACTCCGATGCCGACAACGAAAGCTTCACTCGCAACGTGTTTCAGATCAGTTTCAACGTCAGCCTTTGAGAGGGTTTCGACATGAACACATCCGCACTTGTCTTGTCGTTCACGCTGGCGATGGCAGCGCCTGTCTACGCGGCAGATCCCGCCACGCAATACAAACTGGCCGCTGGCGATGTGTTGCGCATCATTGTGTTTGGTGAGCCGGAGTTGAGCCTGAAAAAGATCCGGCTCAGCGATGCCGGCACGTTTTCCTACCCCTTTCTCGGCGAAATCTCGGCCAAGGGGCTGACCCCCGGCCAGGTCGAAAAGATCATTGTCGATGGCCTCAAACAAGGCTACCTGGTCGACCCGAAAGTCAGTCTCAGCCAGATCGAATACCGCTCGTTTTACATCAATGGCGAAGTGAAAAAGCCCGGCAGCTATCCGTTCGTGCCCGGCCTGACCCTGGAAAAAGCCATTGCCCTGGGCGGCGGCCTGACCGAGCGAGCCTCGATCAAGCGCGTCACCATCTTGCGTGGCGACAGTGGCGCGACCGACACCGATAACGTGACGCGCAGCACCACGATTGCTCCCGGCGACACCATTTCCATTGCACAAGGGTTCTTCTAATCATGGACAACAGCCTTGGCACTTACGTCGAACGTCCTTTGCAAGCGCATGTGCATCAGCATCAACAGCACAGCGAAGACAAGGACACCCTGGACCTGCTGAAACTCTGGCGGGTGATCTGGCGCGCGAAATGGAGCATCGGCTGGCTGATTCTGGTGAGCGGTCTGCTCGCGGCCATCGTGGTCTCGAACATCACTCCGCAATACATCGGCAGCACCACCCTGCTGTTCAACGACAAGAGCCCGCCGCTGATGTCCTTTCAGCAGGTCAAGGACTCCAACAGCAACACCACTGACTACCTGCAGACGCAACAGGCACTGCTGCAATCGCGGGATCTGGCCGAGCGTGCGGTGAAGAAACTCGGCCTCACCACCCACCCCGTCACTGACCCGCGCCAGCAGCCCAAATCATGGTTTGCACCGCGCGAATGGCTGGCCGCTGTCGATCTGGACAAATGGTTACCGGGGCTGGGTCTGGAGCGTTGGCTGCCGGAAAAACCGGCGGTCACCGAAGAAGAGGTGTTCAACCAGGTCACGCAAAACCTGATGCTGCACACCAGCGTCAAGTTCGTCGGCAAGAGCCAGTTGCTGGAAATCGAGGTCGAGCTGCCCGACCCGGTTCTCGCCGCAGCGGCGGCCAATGCGCTGGCCCGCGGTTTCACCGACAGCCAGCTCGACACCAGTGAAAAATCCACGCAGACCACCACGGCGTGGATGAACACCCGGCTGGTCAAACTACGTGACAACTTGCGCGCCGCCGAGAAAAAGCTTCAGGGCTACCGCGAAGAACAAGGACTGGTGGACGTTGGCGGTGTCGCCACGATCAGCGCCAACGAACTGGAAATGACCGGTAACCGCATGGTCGACGCCCGGCGCAACCGCGCCGAAGCGGAAAGCGAGTACCGGCAGGCCAAAGCCTTGGGCAACGGCGATCTGAGCAAACTCTCCAGCGTGCCCGCCGTGCTGAGTAACCCATTGGTGCAGAAATTCCAGGCCGACCGTGCCCTGGCCCAGGCCAAGGTCGATGAACTGTCGGGGCGCTATGGGCCGAAGCATCCGAGCCTGCTGTCCGCGCAGTCGGAATTGCGCACCGCCACCACCAGCCTGCAATTGCAGGTGCAACAGGTGGTCGCCGGGATCGAGCGGCAGTACCAGCTCGCCAGCGCCAGTGAGGCCTCGCTGCGCCAGTCGTTCAACAGCAACAAGGCGCAGATTCAGGACATTGCCCGCAAGGAATTTCAGTTACGCGAATTCCAGCGTGAAGTCGACAGCTCCCGTGCGCTGTACGAAACCTTTGTAACCCGCTTGAAGGAAACCACCGCCACCGCTGACATGGATTCGACCAAAGTGCGCATCGTCGACCCGGCGATTGTCCCGGTCGATCCGAGCAAACCGCGGAAAACCTTGATCGTGGCGATCGTTTCTTTGATCGCGGCGGTGATCGGTGTGGCGCTGGCACTGCTGTTCGAAAGTCTGAGCAACACCTTTAAAACCGACGAGTCGATCGAAAGCGCGCTGAACATTCCGCTGCTCAGCGTGGTGCCATTGGTCATGAAGAAAAACCGCCGGCAACTGGCGCGTTTGTTTGAAGACAACGACAACCCGCGCTTCTCCGAGACGATCCGCAACCTGCGCACCTGGCTGATGCTGCAAAGCAACGAAATGCCCTCGCAAGTGGTGTTGATTACCTCGACGGTGGCCGGTGAAGGCAAAAGCACCATTGCCAACAACCTCGCCAGCTCGCTGACGCCGCTGGAGCGCGTGTTGCTGATCGATGCCGACATGCGCCAGCCCACGCTGTCGCAGAATTTCGACTTCCCGCCCGACAGCCCTGGCCTGGCGAACGTGATTGCCGGCACCGCCCGACTCGAAGACTGCATCGTTTCGGTGGGCAATCTGGACATGTTGCTGGCCGGCAAGGTCATGCCCTCGGCGCGCGATTCCCTCGCCGCGCCACGCCTGCCCTCGCCTGCCGAGCCGGCCAATGCGCTGCAACCGCCGCCGCAGGATCTGCTCAGTTCACCGCGCATGGCGCGCATGCTCGAAGCGCTGCGCTCGCGTTACCGGCACATCATCATCGACTCGCCGCCCGCAGAAATGATCAGCGACGCGCTGTTGCTGGCCAAGCATTCGGACGCGGTGATTTACGTGGTCAAGGCCGACAGCACTCCGATCAGCCAGGTCCAGCGCGGCCTCGCCATGTTGCAACAGAGTCATGTGCCGGTATTCGGCACCGTGCTCAACCAGGTCGATTTGCGCAAGGCGCGCAAGTATGGCCATCACCACTCCCGGGCGTTCTATAACTACGATTTCGCGCCCAGGTAACACCGGGCGCCCGCGCCTGTCGCTGCACCCCTTTCTGCCAAAAACACAACTCGCTTCACCTCTGCCGAGCCACGGAAAAGCCAGCGGGAAGACACCTCGTGTCTGCTCGCTCAGCGCTGACGCATTACTGCTGCCTTGAGGTCAAGCCCATGACTCCGCTCTATACCGCTCATATGACGCAACGCCGCGGCCTGACCTTCTGGGGTCAGTGGTCGTGCGCGCTGCTGTTGGCCACCTCGTTGCTGGTGCTGCTGGTGTATTGGCGCGTCGGCTACCTGACCAGCGAATATCGCATCCTGATCATTCTGGCCGTGCTCGGCTCTGTGCCGATCTACAGCGTGATGCGCGTGTACCACAAACGCTATGGCCTGGTGGTCGGGCTCGGCAGACTGCTGGCCGGCTGGTTGATTCTGCTGGCGGTGCTGGCGGCGATTGCCTTCGTCACGCAGACCAGCGCGATCTATTCACGCCAGGTGATCATCCTCTGGGCGGTGTTGGGTTTCGTGGTCCAGGCAGCGAGTTTTCTGCCCCTGCATTACCTGGCCCGGCTGTACTCGCGCAAGATCTGCAACGAGCGCCGATCAGTGATCATCGGCACTTGCCCGACGGCGCATGAGCTGGCGAAAAAGCTCTCCACGCCCAATCGTGCGCTGGTGCTGGGCTTTGTCGCTGCCGCCGATGACAGCGGCCCCGCACCGAGCATTCTGCCGCTGCTCGGCCGTGTCGATGCGATCCGCGAGATCATCGCGCGCCTTGAAGTGCGCCGCGTGTACATCGTGCTGAACATGGCCCATGCCGCCACCATCGAAGCGCTGTACATCGACCTGCTCGACGTCAATGTCGATGTGGTGTGGATTCCGGATTTCGGCAGCATGGTCCTGCTCAATCATTCGATCTCGGAAATCGAGCGGATGCCGGCCATCTACCTCAACGAAAGCCTGATCAGCTCGCATCCGGCCAGCCTGTTGTGCAAGGACCTGTTCGAGCGCAGCCTCGCCGCCCTGGCGATCGTGCTGCTCAGCCCATTGCTGTTGGCGGTGGCAACCGCGATCAAGCTGACCTCCGCCGGCCCCGTGCTGTTCAAGCAGAACCGCCACGGCTGCAACGGCGAAGTGATCAAGGTGTGGAAGTTTCGTTCGATGCACGTTCACGACGACCGTGAGGTGCGCCAGGCCACCCGCAACGACAACCGCCTCACGCCAATCGGGCACTTCCTGCGGCGCAGTTCCATCGACGAATTGCCGCAGCTGTTCAATGTCGTGTTTGGGCAGATGGCGTTGGTCGGTCCGCGCCCCCATGCGGTCACCCACAACATTTATTACACCGGCAAGGTGCGCGCCTACATGGCCCGTCATCGACTCAAGCCGGGTATCACCGGGCTGGCGCAGATCACCGGCCATCGCGGTGAAACCGAGACGCTGGAAAAGATGCAGCTGCGCGTCGCCCAGGACCTCAATTACATCAATCAATGGTCGCTGTGGCTCGACCTGAAAATCCTCCTCAAGACCCCCTTCACGCTGTTCTCGAAAAACATCTACTGACCCCTGCCCCACCGCTGCCTGCCCCTGCCCGTCCGTTGATAACCGGTCATGACGACCTGAGGTTTGACCATGAATGTGAGCGTATTCGGTATTGGTTATGTTGGTCTTGTCCAGGGCGCCGCACTCGCGGAGGTCGGGCACAGCGTGCTCTGCGTCGATGTCGACGTCGCCCGGGTCGAGGCCTTGAAGGAAGGCACCCTGCCGATCTACGAACCGGGCCTGAAAAGCCTGGTGCGTGACAACTACCAGAGCGGTCGGCTGCGCTTCGGCACCGACCTGGCGGACGCCGTGCACCATGGCGATGTATTGCTGATCGCGGTCGGCACTCCACCGGACGAAGACGGTTCGGCGGACCTGCAATACGTGTTGAGCGTGGCGCACACCATCGCGCTGAACATGGACCGGCACCAGATCATCGTCGACAAATCCACCGTGCCGGTCGGCACTGGCGATCGGGTGCGCGCGCACATCGAACAGGTGCTGGCTGACAACGACCGCAGCGATCTGACCTTCGACGTGGTTTCCAACCCGGAATTTCTCAAGGAAGGCTGTGCCGTCGAAGACTGCATGCGCCCAGACCGGATCATCATCGGCACCGACAGTGTGCGCGCCGAAGAAGTCATGCGGGAACTGTATGAGCCGTTCAATCGCAACCGCGAAAAAATCCTCGTCATGGACGTGCGCAGCGCCGAGCTGACCAAGTACGCCGCCAACTGCATGCTGGCGACCAAGATCAGCTTCATGAACGAAATGGCTTGCCTGGCCGAAAGCCTCGGCGCCGACATCGAGAAGGTCCGCCACGGCATCGGCTCCGATCCGCGCATCGGCTACCAATTCATCTACCCCGGCCCAGGCTACGGCGGTTCATGTTTCCCCAAAGATGTGAAGGCGCTGATCCACGCCGCCACCAGCGTCGACTTCGACGCCCGTGTGCTCAAGGCCGTCGAGGCGCGCAACCAGGAACAAAAAACTTCGCTTTACAGCAAGATTTTCAACCACTTCGACGGCCACCTCAGCGGCAAGACCTTTGCCCTGTGGGGGCTGAGCTTCAAGCCCAACACCGACGACATGCGCGAAGCCCCCAGCCGCGTGTTGATGGAAGCCCTGTGGCGCGCCGGCGCCAACGTGCAGGCTTTCGATCCGAAAGCCATGGAAGAGGCGCAGCGCATTTATGGCTCGCGCGATGACCTGACCCTGACCGGCACCAAGGAAGCGGCACTGAAAAATGCCGACGCGCTGATCATCGTCACCGAGTGGCAGGCGTTTCGCGCGCCGGACTTTGACGTCCTCAGCGCGCGGCTCAAGCAACCGCTGATTTTCGACGGGCGCAATCTGTTCGATCCGCAGCGGTTGAGCAAACGCGGCTTCACCTATGTGTCGGTGGGTCGCCAGACCCCCGCCGTGAACTGACGGGAGCCGCGCCATGTTGAAACTCGAACTGGTCGGGCACTACTCGCCACAATTGCTCGAGGCCAACCAGGCCTATTCGTTCATCAACTTTGCTTCGATCAGCAGCGTGTTCGCGCAGCGCTCGGGCGCGATCACGTATTTTTGCGACGGCATGCTGATGTCTTCGTTCATGTCGCGAGTCACCGGCAGAACCATTGGCCGGGTCAGCTTCGACTTCACCTCGATCGCCGACCAGGTACTGGGCGGTGCCGAGCGCTTGGGCAAGCGGGTTTACTTCGTCGGCGCCCGACAAGGCGAACTTGAGCTGTTCATGCGCAAGATCCAGACCCTCTATCCGCGGCTGAGCATCGCCGGTTACCACAACGGCTATTTCAACGCCGCCGAGGCCGAGGTGCTGCACGCCGACATCTGCCGCAGCGAAGCGAACATTCTGATCGTCGGCCTCGGCGCCGGCCTGCAGGAACAGTTTGAGCAGGACGTGCTGCGCGCAGGTTTTCAGGGCGTTGCCTTCACCTGTGGCGGGTTCATTCGCCAGGAAGCACTGGCGTCGCGGCAATACTATCCGGCGCTGATCAATCGCCTGCACCTACGTGCGTTCTACCGCATGTACCGCGAGCCGCACACGATCAAACGCTACCTCATCGATTACCCGAGCAACTTCGTGCACCTGCTGGCCTTGCTTGCACGGCGCAAAGTCGCCATCAGTGTCGGGGAGTGACCATGCACATTCTGTTCATTCTCAAGGATTTCAAATCCGGCGGCGGCGTCGAACGCGTGCAGCAACGTCTGTCCGAGCAGTTTCTCAAGGATGGCCGGCGCGTGAGTTTCTTCGTCATGAACGGCGAAACCCCGGACACCGAAGGCAATCAACGCCACCACAGCGGCGGAGGCAACGGCATCGCCGGCCTGCTCCGCTCGATCGTGCTGTTGCGCCGGCTGATTCGTGACGAGCAGGTGACCCACCTGATTTCCGCCAAGGAGCAGGCCAACGTCTGCACCTGGTTCGCCACGCTGGGCAGTGCCTGCAAAGTCATCTACAGCCGCCACATTGCCCTCGATTGCAAAGAACAGAAAACCAATCCTTCGAGCCTACGCCTGCTGTACGCCTTGTACCTGTGCGGCAGCGGCAAAGTGGTCACCGTCTCGACGGCGTTGCGCCAGTCGCTGGTCAGTCTGTTGCCGTGGGGCCGAAAGCGCATCAGCTTTTGCCCGAACGCGGTGATCACCGAACAACTGTTCCAGGCCTCACGGGCGCCATTGCTCGCCGGGTTGCCAGAAGCTTACTGGTTGGGCCTGGGACGCCTGACGCAGCAGAAAGGCTTTGATCTGTTGCTCGACGCCTACGCCCTGGCCTTGAAACAGCGCACGCTGCCGGACCTGGTCATTGCCGGCGACGGGCCGATGCGCGATGCACTCAAAGCGCAGGCGCAACGCCTGGGTATCGCACGACGGGTGCACTTCACCGGCTACCTGAGCAACCCCTATCCGCTGCTCAGGAACACGCGGCTGTTCATCTTGAGTTCTACCCACGAAGGCATGCCGACCGTGCTGATCGAGGCGCTGGCACTGGGCACGCCGGTGCTGGCCAGCGACTGCGAAACCGGCCCCAGAGAACTGCTGGACAACGGCCAGCTCGGGCTGCTGGTCAAGGTCAACGACGTGCCGGCACTGGTTGAGGGAATGCTGCAAAGCCTGACTTCGCGCGATGACGCGATGCCCCACGAACAGACCCTGACCGAAGCCTTGCGCCCCTACACCAGCCAGCACGCGGCTCAGGCGTATTACCAGGTATGGAATCAATGAAAAAATTCCTCATCATCCTCCACGACCTCAGTGCCGGCGGCGCCGAGAAAATGATGACGCGCCTGGCCGGTGCGCTGGTTGACGCGGGTAACGACGTGACGTTGCTGCTGCTCACCGGCGGCGGCATCAACGCGAAGTACCTCGACCCGCGCGTCAAGACCGTCGAGTTGCACAGCCCGCGCAGTGTTCGTGCGATTCCGGCGCTCGCGCGGTTCCTGCGCGCCAATCGCTTCGATGCGCAACTGGCGGCGCTGACCCACGTCAACGTCGTGGCCATCGCCGCCGCGCTGTTGTCCGGAACGCTGGCACGCCTGCACGTCAGCGAGCGCAATGCGTTTTCCCACGACAAACACGTCAACCCGGCTTTCATGGTGCGGCTGGCCTACAGCGCGGCGCCGCTGCTGTACCGGCTGATTCCCAACCCGGTGATCTGCGTATCGAAAGGCGTTGCCCAGGATCTGGTCGACACCACAATCGCGCGCCGCCAGGACGTCACTACTGCGGACAATCCGGTACTCGACGATGACTTCTACAAAAAGCGCCCAGGCCGGCCCAGCCATCGCTGGCTGCTGGAAAAGTCCGGCGCGGTAATCGTTGCCGTGGGCCGTCTGGCCCGGCAAAAAGGTTTCGACACGTTGATCAGCGCGTTGGCCGCGCTACCCGATACCAACGTGCGTCTGATCATCTTTGGCGAGGGTGCGCTTCGCGAGCAGTTGCTTGAACAGGCCCGGGAGCTGGGCGTTGCCGAGCGTGTCGATCTGCCGGGTTACACCGCTGATCCGCTGGCAGAAGTGGCCGCCGCCGATTGTTTTGTCCTGTCGTCGCGCTTCGAGGGCAGCCCGAATGCGCTGGTCGAGGCCTTGGCCACGGGCACGCCGGTGGTCGCGACGCGCTGCCCTCACGGCCCGGCAGAAATCCTCATCAATGGTCTGGTGGCGCCGCTGGTCGAGGTCGACGACGCGCTCGCCCTGGCGCAAGCGATCGTCCTCCAGCTCAACACGCCGCGCCATTTCAAACGCCATACCCGGCTTGAGGCGGCCGCGCGGTTTGCCAATACGCGCGCCTTGCAGACCTACCTCACAGCGATGCTCGGGAGCGCCGCGTCATGAGCACCCTGACGATCCGATATTCAACCTTGCGCGACGGCTTCGCCCTGTTCGGCGTGCTGTTTTACATCCAGGTGATCACCTTCATCCTCGGTCTCGGCGGCGGGTTCAGCTTTGGCGATGTCGACAAGGACCTCGAAGGCAGCGTGGCCAACCAGGTCTGCGGACTGCTGACGCTGGTGGTGCCGTTGTTTTTCTTCATCCGCAACAAGGTGTTCCTGAGCAAAACCTTCTACCGCAGCAATTTCTTTCTGCTGCTGTTCCTGCTCTGTGTGATCGCCTCGATCGGCTGGTCCCACGACCCGATGCTCAGCCTGAAACGGGTGATCGCGCTGCTCGGCGTGGTGTTTTTTGCCGGTTTCATTGCCTGGAACTACCCGCTGGAAAAGATCGTGTTCATGCTCGGTTGTGCGATCGGCGCCGCGGCGTTCATCGGGCTGATTCTTGCGGTGGTCATGCCTGATGTGGCGTTCCTCTCCGGGGGCATCCGCGACGGCGCTTTCAAGGGCATCTTTGCCGAGAAGAACGCCGGTGCGCGACTTAATGCGGTCGCGATCCTGTTGTTGCTGCCGATGATCCGTCAGCGCAACCGCTGGGCGCTGTTCTGTGCGTTGTGTTCGCTGGTGGCGATTTTGCTCGCGCAATCGGCGACCGGCGTCGCCCTGGTGGTGTTCGGCACGGTCAGCTACGGGTATTTCCTCACGCTGATCCGTCTGCGCATCCACCGCTCGCAGTGGCTGTTTTTCGCCTGCACGGTGCTGTTTCTGCTGGCGGGCCTGTTGCTCTACAACCATGTCGCCTGGCTGCTGGAAATTGCTGGTCGCGACCCATCGCTGACCGACCGCACGCTAATCTGGGAACTGCTTGCGCCCTTCGTCGAACAGCAATGGCTCAAGGGTTATGGCTTTGGCGCCTTCTGGGCCAGCCCCGATGCCGATGCGTTCATCACCCGCTGGGGCTACATCGGCAACGCCCACAGCGGCTACATGGAAACCCTGCTCAACGGCGGTGTGATCCAGTTGAGCGCACTGCTTCTGCTGTTCGGCGAAGCGCTGCTCAAACAGTACCGCGCCGTCACCGCCAACCACACGGCGCAGTTGCGCGCCAGTGCGCTGGTGATCATCGGCCTGTTTGCCGTGACCAACTACGTGGCGTACGTGATTCCCAACTACCGCTCCGCCGAATTCCTGGTGTTCTGCACCCTCGCCCTGTCCTTCCGGCATCAGTTGGTGATGCTCCCCGCTTTCAAACCGGCAAACCCGCGCCAGCGTCAGGCTGGCCGGGCATTTGCGCCTGATTCCGCCGAGGCGTAACCCAAGGAGAAGCTGCCGTGACAAACCAAGCCCCGCCTACCGTTTGCGTTCTGATCCCGATGTACAACGGCGTCGACAGCATCGAGCAGACGCTGACCTCGCTGGCCGAGCAGACTCGCCTGCCCGATCACGTCATCGTCATTGACGATGGCTCCACCGATGACGGGCCGCAACGGGTCCGGGACTTCGCCGCGCCGTTTCGCCTGACCCTGTTGCAGCAGGCCAACGCCGGCCAGGCCAGTGCGCGCAATACCGGTTTGCACCACAGCCAGGAAACCTTCGTGGCGATGCTCGATGCCGATGACCAGTGGCGCCCGCAAAAACTCGAGCTGCAACTGGCGCTGTACGACGAACTCGAGCAGCAGGGCCGCCCGGTCGGGCTGATCGATTGCTACACCCAGGTCAACTACAGCAACGGCAAGCGGCAACTGGACGCCGTGCGCAAGAGCGGCATGCACTTCTACGATTTCGTCCACGCCAACGTTCTCAATGGCGTGTCGGCCGCGCTGGTCAAACGCGACGTGATGCTCCAACTCGGTGGCTTCGACGCCGGCCTGCGTTACTGCGAAGACCGCTTCATGTGGACGCGCATCGCCGAGCACTGGGAAATCCACACGGTGCCGCAGATACTGCTCGAACGCACGGTCAACGACGGCAACATGACCGCGCAACCGAAAAAACACTACCAGAACAAGATGAAGTTCATCGACGTGTACCTCGAGCGCTATGGCGCCCAGCTGAGCAAGCAGCAACACATCGATTTCGTGCTGGGCAATCACACCGATTTTCTCAACACGTTCTCCCGGCGTGGCGATCATGCCGAGGTGCTCGATGTGTACCGGCGGATGTTCGAATACTCCTGGCAGACGCTGATTTTCGATCACGGCAAACCGACCTTGCGCTGTCTCTACGCCCTCGCCCGCACCGGGTTCAAGGCGCCGGCGTCAACCGCTGCTCAATGACTCGGTATCCGCCATGGCCAATCACCGCCTCGTCACCCTCGGCTGGATCTTCACCGAAAAATTCGGCCTGATCCTGCTGTCGATGATCACCTTCGTCGCCTATGCGCGGCTGCTGTCGCCGGCCGAGCTGGGTGTGGGCACGATCATCATCGCCATCGTCGAGCTGGTCGGGCTGATTTACTCCTCGGTGCTGGAAGACCCGCTGGTGCGCCTGGAACGCCTGGAAGACAAACACATCTCGACGGCGTTCTGGGCGGCGGTGCTGGTCAGCCTCGCATCGATTGTGCTGATCTCGCTGGCGGTGCTGTTGTATACGTCCGACCCGGTGCTGCGCTGGATGACCGCGCTGGCCTCGGTGAAGATCCTATTCACCATGATGGCGCGTGTCTACGTGGCGCAAATGCGCCGCAGCGGCAACTTCAAAATGCTCGCCTCGCGCACGTTGCTGGGCAAGATTGTCGGCGGTTTCGCCGGCATTGCCGTCGCGCTATGGGGTTTAGGCGCCTGGGCGGTGATCGCCCAGGCGCTGATCATGGAATTCGTCTCGATCATTGTGTTGATGCGCGGCGATCCGAGGCGCATCGCCTTCCATATCGACGGTGCGTTCTTGCGCGAGCTGATCAAGGCCGGCACGCCGGTGGCGATCAACGCACTCAGTTCACAGACCCTGCAGCGCGGCGTCAACGTGGTGCTGGGGATGACGGCCGGGGCGAATGCGGTCGGCATGTTCAACATGGCCATGCGCATCATCGACCTGCCGCGTACGGCGATCTACAACGGCCTGCTGAGCTATGCGCTACCAGCGTTTTCCCGGCGCAGCGCCGAGCCGCTGCGCCTGCTCGGGATCATCGGCGACTCGACCGTGGTCAGCAGCTTTCTGTTGACGCCGCTGTTCCTCGGCATCGCCCTGACGGCCAGCGATCTGATCCTGCTGATTTTCGGCGCCAAATGGGCCGAGGCGATTCCTCTGCTGCAAGTGCTGGCGTGCACGGCGGCCGTCGGCAACATGGCGATGTACGCGACCACCGCGCTGGTCGCGGTCAACCGCAGCCATTTGACGATCAAGGCCGAAGTCCTGACCACGCTGCTGGCGCTGCTGCTGGTGTACGTCTTCGGCAGTGTCTATGGCGGCATGGCCGCTGCGGTTGCGCTGCTGGCGCGCATGCTGCTGATCACGCCGCTACAGATCCGCGGCCTCAACGCCGCCGTCGGTTACGACTGGCGCCGCTTCTTCGACTCCAATTACCGCAGCGTGCTGGCCTCGCTGGTGATGGTCGCAACCGTGTTGTCGCTGTCGCCGCACCTGGCCGTTCAAGGCTACCTGCACCTGCTGTGCGACATCTCGCTTGGCGCGCTGAGCTATGCCGTGGCGTATAGCGTCCTGCACCCGCGCTGGCCGCAGGAATTCAAATCGGTGTTCACCGCTCGCTGAATTCAGTCCATGAAAACAGGAAGGTTCCTCCATGCGTAAAACTACGTTGATTACTGGCGGCGCCGGTTACATCGGCTCGCATACCGCTTTGGCCCTGATCAATGCCGGACGTCACGTGCTGGTGCTCGACAACCTGTGCAACAGCAGTCGCGAGTGCATCAAGCGTCTGGAGCAGTTGACCCTGAGCCGGGTGGATTTCATCAGGGGTGATATTCGCGATGCGCACTTGCTCGACAATATCTTCGGCCGCTACGACGTCGACGCCGTGGTGCATTTCGCCAGCCTCAAATCCGTGGCCGAAAGCGTGAGCAACCCGTTGGACTACTACACCAACAACGTCGCCGGCACGCTGGAACTGTGTCGGGCAATGGCGCGCAACGAGGTGTTCAAACTGGTCTTCAGCTCTTCGGCGACGGTGTACGGCGATCCGGTGAGCACGCCTATCTCAGAAGATGTCGGCACCGGCAAACCGGTCAATCCCTACGGCCGGAGCAAACTGATGATCGAGCAATTGCTCACCGATCTGTGCCATTCCGATCCGCGCTGGAGCATCGCCCTGTTGCGCTATTTCAACCCGATCGGTGCCCACGAAAGCGGGATGATCGGCGAAGATCCCTGCGGCCGGCCGAACAACCTGTTGCCCTGCCTGACCCAGGTCGCGATTGGCCGGATTCCCGAACTGACGGTGTTTGGCAGCGATTACCCGACTGTCGACGGCACGTGCGTGCGCGATTACATCCACGTGGTCGATCTTGCTATTGGTCACCTCAAGGCCCTGCTGAAGTTGCAGCAAACCAGCGGCGTCGACGTGTGGAACCTCGGCACCGGCGTCGGTTACAGCGTGCTGCAAATCATTCAAAGTTTCGAAGACATCACCGGCATCGCCATCCCCTATCGCTTTGCCCCGCGCCGTGCAGGTGACGTTGCCAAAATGTTTGCCGACCCGGGCAAGGCCGGGCGGGAATTGGGCTGGACCGCGCAGCGCGACCTGCAACAGATGATCGTCGATGCCTGGCGCTGGCAGTCGTGCAATCCGCAGGGCTACCAGTCTTCCTTCAAGATCCCGGCATTGAGTGTGGCCCGATGAAGCTTCATGGCGTGCTGTTTCTGTGGCTGCTGGGGTTCGCCCTGGCCGGCAACGCCGCGCCAGCGCCGCCCGGTGTTCCCGCCGCCGGGCTGGTGCTGTGGCTGGACGCGGCGGATGCGCAAAGCGTGCAGCTCGATGAGCAGAACCGCGTGCTGCGCTGGAAAGACAAATCCGCCAGCGGCCTTGATGCCAGCGCCGACAATCCCGGCGCGGCGCCACAGTGGCTGCCGGACGCGGTGAACGGTCGTGCGGTGGTGCGTTTCAACGGCGCGTCAGGTTTGCTCGGCAAAGCCATCCGCAGGGCCAAAGGCCCGGTGACGGTGTTGGTGGTGTCGCGGCGTACGGCAGAACAAGCCGGGACCGATCCTTGGCAACGCTTGTTCAGCTCGCGCCCGCAAACCGCCAACAACGATAACGTCCTGCCGAATTTTGCCATCAGCCTGCGCGACACTGCGGCGTACGCAACCAGCGTTTCCGTGCTGGAGCTTTACGACGTACCGATCGGGCCGTATGGCATCGGTCGCAACGCCGTTGGCACGGCGGATAACTTTCGCGGCGACATTGCCGAAGTGCTGGTCTATGACCGTGCGTTTGCCTCGCTCACCGAACGCCAGCAAGTCTTTCAGTACCTCGCAGACCGCTGGACCGTAGCTGTTCCGCCGATCGCTGATACCTGGACCCGGGTCGGCCCACTCGGCGCTGTACCGAACCGGACCAACAGCAACCTGCCGCTGTCCGATCAGGCCAACAGCGGTCAGTGGGTGCTCAACGACAAGCTGTCCGACGAATTCAACGGCAGCACCCTCGATCGCACACGCTGGCACGTCAACCACGGCGTCGGCAACGAATCGCTCGGCCGCAAACCGGCGCTGTACACCGAGAAAAACGCCAGCGTCAGCAATGGCAACCTGAACATTGTCTTTCGCAAGGAAACCTTGCCGGAAAAGTACGTGAAACTCGGTTTCAAGGACTACACCTCCGCCATGGTCCGCACCCTTGAGAAGGGTTTGTTCGGCTATTACGAAGCGCGGGCGAAACCGATGAATTCCGCCGGCTCCAGCGCCTTCTGGCTGGCCTGGACGGGCATGGCCGACAACGCCACCGAAATCGACATTTTCGAAATCGCCGGCAAGACCAAGGATGGCAGGCTGGACCGCTCCTACCACATGAACGCCCACCTCTGGGCCACGCCGCAAAGCACCGAGCACATCGCCGATGGCAGCATCTGGGTCAGCCCATGGCGGCTGGCCGATGACTTCCATGTCTACGGCTTCGACTGGCAGCCCGACACGCTGCGCTGGTATGTCGATGGCGTGCTGGTGCGCGAATCGCGCAACAAACACTTCTTCTTCCCGATGGAAATTGTCTTCGACAGCGAGGCCATGTGGTCATGGTTTGGCGTGGTCGACGATGCTGACCTCCCCTCAACGTTCGAAGTCGACTACATCAAGATGTGGCAACGCCGTTCATCGCTGTCCCAGGCCGGGAGCACGCCATGAGCCGCCACTGCTGTTTCAGCTTGCGCCTTGGGTCGAACCGTGTTCGACAGAGTCGTCAGTTTTTGATCAGCGCTGATCAGTCCGGAGCGCATCTACATGAACAATCGACGGCTCAAGGAACTGGATTTATTGCGTTTTCTCGCGGCCCTGGCCGTGGTGTTCTTTCACTATGCGTTTCGCGGCTATGCCAAGGGCGATATGTCGGCGATGCCCTACCCGCTGCTGGCTGAGCCGGCCAAGTACGGCTATCTGGGGGTCGAGCTGTTTTTCATGATCAGCGGCTTCGTGATTCTGATGACCGCCTCCAGCAACAATCTGAAGGTGTTTTTTATCTCCCGCGTGGTGCGCCTCTGCCCAGCCTTCTGGGTGTGCTGCACGATCACCTTTCTGGTCACTCTCGCTGTTGGCCAGCCAAGATTCAGTGCTGATTTTTATCAATACGTGGTCAACATGGCCTTTCTCAGCGAGATGCTCAATGTCGAGCCCATCGACGGCGTGTACTGGTCGCTGTTCGTCGAGATCAAGTTCTACCTGATGATTTCCGTGCTGCTGGCCTTGAAGAAAATCGACCGGATCGAGCCGTGCATGGTGGTCTGGCTGCTGATCTCCGCCGTCGCCGAAGTCCTGCAATTCGAAAAGCTGCGCTCGATGCTGATCACCGATTACGCCGCGTGGTTTATCGCCGGGGCGACGTTCTACCTGGCCTGGGCCAAGGGTTTTACATCCACGCGGATTCTGCTGCTGGCGGGGGCACTGGCGCTGGCGTTGTTCACTTCGGTGGTGTGGGCCGCATCGATCGAAAGCAAATATGCCACCGACTACGACCCGCTGATCATTTGCGCCGTGGTGGTGCTGTTCTTCGTGATTTTCCTGTTGATCGCGACCAACCGCATGTCCGCTCTGCAACGCTGGAACTGGACCGCGCTGGGCGTGCTGACCTATCCGCTGTACCTGCTGCATCAGATGATCGGCTTCATGATCTTCAACATCGCCTACCCGGCGATCGATCCGCACGTGCTGCTCTGGGGCACGGTAGCGTTCATGATTGGTGTGTCGTGGTTGATTCACGATCAGATCGAGAAACCGATGGCGCAATCGATAAAAAAGTCGCTGTCGATTTCCTTCAAACTGGTCAGGGCCGACTAGCTCGCCCAGCGTCAGCCGCGCTTGAGCGTCTCGCTCGGCAGCTCTTTGAACAGCGCCCGATAGCTGCTGGAAAAACGCCCCAGATGCCAGAACGACCAGTGCATCGCCACTTCGGCCACGGTGGTTTCCGTCGGTCGACGCCTGAGCAGTTCGCGGTGCGCGCTGTTCAACCGACGCAAGCGTAACCAGTGGCTTGGCGTCATCCCCGTGTAGGCCTTGAAGGCCTGTTGCAATTGCCGTAGCGATACCCCCGCCACCTGCGCCAGCTCGAGCAGATTGAGCGCATCTTCCGGCGAATCAGCCGCCCACTCCCCCACGCGTTTCATGATCATCCGTTCTTCGCCACGCCGTTGCAGGCCGCTTCGATCAAGGCGCGCCTGCGCGTTGTCGAGAATGAACAGACAGTCTTCAAGTAGCTGTTGAGTCAGCGCCTCTTTGCTTTCCATATCAATAGCTTGCGACAACTTCGTGAGGGTCGAGCTTAACCAGCGACTGAACAAGGCGTTCTGTCCGCAGGTGAGCGGCGCCATGAACAGCCCGTCGAATTTCGCCACATCCAGCCCATGTTCACGGACAAATGCCGGGCCGAACACCACGGCAATTTCCTGGTAATTCTCCGGGGTGATCCAGATGTTGCGGCTCTCTTCGTTGAGCAGGTAGAGCGCGTTGTCGCTGCGATCAAAACAGAACGCCAGCGCACCGGACGGCGCGCTGAAATTCTGCTCGACCCGGGTATTCATCTGCTCTTCGTAGACCTCGACGCCCTGCAGATCGAGATAGCGGATCTGCCCGGCGAAATGCCCCGGCGACATCTGCTGGTAATGCTGGACCCAGCCCGGCGTGGCGCGCACTTGCTCGGCCACATCGGCGGTGTTGAAGGCTTGAACCTGAAGCGGATTGCACGTTGTCATGAGGTGACCTTGCGCACTCTTTTGGTGCGCTTGGGTGCTGCTTAAAGTGGATAGATGGATTCACCAGCCGCGCCCAAGATAGACGCCAACGCGCCACAGGGGAAGGGGCGGAAGATGAAACCCGCCCTCCCCGGCGTCTACAAAACCAATAACGAGGTCTCTATGAATGCCCCTTTCGATCAGCTGTTCACGTGGCTGAAAGATCACAAGATTACCGAAGTCGAATGCGTGGTCAGCGACCTGACCGGCATCGCCCGCGGCAAGATCGCACCGACCAACAAGTTCCTGCATGAGCGCGGCATGCGCCTGCCGGAAAGTGTGCTGCTGCAAACGGTAACCGGGGATTTTGTCGATGACGACATCTACTACGACCTGCTCGACCCGGCCGATATCGACATGGTCTGCAAGCCGGTGTCCGACGCTGTGTATGTGATCCCGTGGGCAATCGAGCCGACCGCGATCGTTATCCATGACACCTTCGACAAGTTCGGCAATCCGATCGAACTGTCGCCGCGCAACGTGCTGAAGAAAGTCCTGCAGCTGTACACCGACAAGGGCTGGAAGCCGATTGTCGCGCCGGAAATGGAGTTCTACCTGACCCAGCGCTGCGAAGACCCGGACCTGCCACTCAAGGCACCGCTGGGCCGCTCCGGTCGTGCGGAAAGTGGCCGGCAGTCGTTTTCTATCGATGCCGCCAACGAATTCGACCCGCTGTTCGAGGACGTCTACGACTGGTGCGAACTGCAAGGTCTGGACCTCGACACGCTGATCCATGAAGACGGCCCGGCGCAGATGGAAATCAACTTCCGCCACGGCGACGCGCTGGACCTGGCC
Source organism: Pseudomonas sp. R1-1 (assembly GCF_051132135.1). Taxonomy (NCBI): domain Bacteria; kingdom Pseudomonadati; phylum Pseudomonadota; class Gammaproteobacteria; order Pseudomonadales; family Pseudomonadaceae; genus Pseudomonas; species Pseudomonas sp. R1-1. The sequence goes on along the minus strand of NZ_CP071663.1, from coordinate 3,060,773 downwards.
GACCAGATCACCGTGTTCAAACGCACCCTGCGCGAAGCGGCGCTCAAGCACAACGTCACCGCGACGTTCATGGCCAAGCCGATCGGCGACGAGCCCGGCAGCGCCATGCACTTGCACCAGAGTGTGGTCGACATCGCCACCGGCCAGCCGATTTTCGCCAACGCCGACGGCAGCATGAGCGAGCTGTTCCGCCAGCACATCGGTGGTTTGCAGAAGTACATCCCGAAAGTGCTGCCGATGTTCGCGCCCAACGTGAACTCGTTCCGCCGCTTCCTGCCCGATACCTCGGCGCCGGTCAACGTTGAATGGGGTGAAGAGAACCGCACCGTTGGCTTGCGCGTGCCGACCTCGGGACCGGAATCGATGCGCGTGGAAAACCGCCTGCCCGGCGCCGATGCCAACCCGTATCTGGCGATTGCCGCGAGCCTGCTCTGCGGATACCTGGGCATGGTCGAGAAGGTCGAGCCGAGCGCCGCGGTTGAGGGCCGGGCCTACGAGCGACGCAACCTGCGCCTGCCGATCACCATCGAAGAAGCACTGACCCAAATGGAAGAATGCGCCACCGTGGCCGAATACCTGGGCGACAAGTTCGTACGCGGCTACGTCGCGGTGAAACGCGCCGAACACGAAAACTTCAAACGCGTGATCAGCTCGTGGGAGCGCGAGTTTCTCCTGCTGAGCGTCTGATCCAAATCTGCACAAATCCCGGTAGGAGTGAGCCTGCTCGCGATGGCGTCGGCACATCCAACATCACTGTTGCCTGAACCACCGCTATCGCCAGCAGGCTGGCTCCCACACTGAAACGCAGGTGTACACAAAACCCGCTAACACCCCGAAACCCTGTGGGAGCGAGCCTGCTCGCGATAGCGCCGGCACAGTCAACATCACTGTCGCCTGAACCACCGCTTTCGCCAGCAGGCTGGCTCCCACACTGAAAAGGAGGTGTACACACTTCCGCTAACACCACAAAACCCTGTGGGAGCGAGCCTGCTCGCGATGGCGTCGGCGCAGTCAACATCAATGTCGCCTGAACCACCGCTATCGCCAGCAGGCTGGCTCCCACAGGGTGAACGAAGCTAGCGACGATCGTTCCCACGCTCTGCGCGGGAATGCAGCCCGGGACGCTCTGCGTCCCATTCAGAGCCGAACGCGTAGCGTCCGTTGAGGCATTCCATTGCTGCGCGTAGGAACGATCATTAACGACCACTACAACAAGAGGTGTCGATATGCGTTTGTTGAAATCCGTACTCCCGGTTGCACTGAGCGTGCTGTTCAGCGCCGTGGCGCAAGCCCAACCCCAGGTCAGCGTCTACAACTGGACCGACTACATCGGCGAAACCACCCTCACCGACTTCCAGAGTAAAACCGGGATCAAAGTCATCTACGACGTGTTCGATTCCAACGAAACCCTCGAAGGCAAGCTGCTTGCCGGGCGCACCGGCTATGACGTGGTGGTGCCGTCCAACCACTTCCTGGCACGCCAGGTGAAGGCCGGCGCTTTCCTGAAACTGGATCGCTCGCAACTGCCGAACTGGAAAAACCTCGACCCGAAACTGCTCGAACTGCTGGAGAAAAACGATCCGGGCAACGCCCATTCGGTGCCGTACCTGTGGGGCACCAACGGCATCGGCTACAACGTCGACAAGGTCAAACAAGTGCTGGGCATCGACCATATCGATTCCTGGGCCGTGCTGTTCGAGCCGGAAAACCTGAAGAAACTCAGCGCCTGCGGTGTGTCGATGATGGACTCCGCCGACGAGGTGTTCCCCGCCGTGCTCAACTATATGGGCATGGACCCGCGCAGCGAAAACCCCGAAGACTATAAAAAGGCCGAAGCCAAGCTGCTGAGCATTCGCCCCTACATCACCTATTTCCATTCCTCGAAATACGTTTCCGACCTGGCCAACGGTGATATCTGCGTGGCGTTCGGTTATTCCGGCGATGTGTTCCAGGCGGCCAACCGCGCCAAGGAAGCCAACAACGGCGTGAACATTGCTTATGCCATTCCCAAGGAAGGCTCGAACCTGTGGTTCGACCTGCTCGCGATTCCGGCCGACGCCAGCAATGCCAAGGAAGCTCACGCCTTCATCAATTACCTGCTCGATCCGCAAGTGATCGCCAAGGTCAGCGCCGCAGTCGGTTACGCCAACCCGAACCCGGCCGCCAAGCCGTTCATGGACCCGGAACTGGTCAACAACCCCGAGGTTTATCCGCCGCAAGCGGTGCTCGATAAACTCTACATTTCCTCGACGCCACCGCAGGCGATCATGCGGCTGATGACCCGTTCGTGGAGCAAAGTGAAGTCGAACAAATGAATCAGCACAGCCAGGAACACGCGCGTTCCTATTACGCCGCATCGGCGCGAGCGAGCACTGCCTACCCGGTTCTCGATGGCGATCTGAGCGCTGATGTCTGCGTGATCGGCGGCGGCTTCACCGGGGTCAACACCGCGATTGAACTGGCGCAGCGCGGGCTGTCGGTGATTCTGCTCGAGGCCCGGCGAATCGGCTGGGGCGCCAGCGGGCGTAATGGCGGTCAGTTGATTCGTGGTATTGGCCATGACGTTTCCGGGTTCGCCAAGTACGTCGGCGAGGAAGGCGTGGCGTATCTGCAGCGCGCCGGGATCGATTCGGTGGAACTGGTGCGGCGGCGTATTGGCGATCATCAGATCGACTGCGACTTGCGTTGGGGCTTCTGTGAGCTGGCCAATACCCGCGCACAGTTTGCTGCGTTCTCTGCAGAACAGGCTGAACTCGGCAAACTCGGCTATGCCCATGAAACCCGTCTGGTCGGCCCTGAGCAGATCCGTCAGCAAGTGGTCAACGCCGAAGGTTATGCCGGTGGTTTGATCGACATGGGTTCCGGGCATCTGCATCCGCTGGATCTGGTGCAAGGCGAGGCGCGTCTGGCGGCCGCGCTCGGAGTGCGGGTTTTCGAACAGAGTCCGGTGCTGGAGATCATCCATGGCCCGACTGTGCAGGTGCGCTGCGCGGGCGGCACGGTGCGCGCCGGCAGTCTGGTGCTCGGTTGCAATGCGCATCTGGATGAACTGGAGCCGCAGCTCAGCGGCAAGGTGCTGCCGGCGGGCAGCTACATCATCGCCACCGAGCCGTTGTCCGCCGCACGCGCTACGCAGTTGATCCCGCAGAACCTGGCCCTGTGCGACCAGAAAGTCGGCCTCGATTACTACCGGCTCTCGGCCGACCGGCGCTTGCTGTTTGGCGGCGCCTGTCACTATTCCGGGCGCGATCCGGCGGACATCGCCGCGTACATGCGGCCGAAGCTGCTCAAGGTATTCCCGCAACTGGCTGATGTGCGCATCGATTATCAGTGGGGCGGCAGGATCGGCATCACCGCCAATCGCTTCCCGCAGGTGGGCCGCCTCCAGCAACAGCCGAACGTGTTTTATGCGCAGGGTTATTCCGGGCATGGGCTCAACGTTACGCACTGGTGCGCAAAACTGCTCGGCGAGGCGATCCACGCCGGACACAGCCAAGGCCTCGACGTGTTCAGCCGGGTTCCGCACATGACCTTCCCCGGCGGCCCGGCACTGCGCTCGCCGCTACTGGCATTGGGGATGTTCTGGTACCGGCTGCGCGAATTGCTCGGCTGAAATCCTGGGGGAGCCAGCCTGCTGGCGATGGCGGTGGGTCTGTTGAAGCAGTTGTGGCTGACAGACCGCTATCGCGAGCAGGCTCACTCCTACAGGGAACTGGGGGTTGCCTGGGTTATGTGTTCATCACAGGGGTTGGGGGAATTGGCTATTTCGGTTTGCTCTATCGCAAGGCACTTCTATATTGATGAAGTGCTTTTGCGTTCCTGACGCTCAGTGCCCAATGAATTAAGGAGGACATGGATGAAGTCGTCAGCCAGCGACGAACCGCGAGCACCCGGTCAGGCGCCGATCAAGACCCGCCGTTTCGGCGTTTCACTGGTATGGATCGTGCCCATCGTGGCCGTCCTGGTGGGCATCTCACTGGTGATCCACAACATCCTCCAGGAAGGCCCGACCATCACCGTCACCTTCAAGACCGGTGACGGCCTCACCGCCAACAAGACCGAAGTGCGCTACCGCAACGTGGTCATCGGGCATGTCTCGGATGTCGAACTGGCCGACGACCATAAAAACGTCAACGCCACGATCAAACTCGCCAAACAGGCCGAAAGCTTCACCCGCGAAGACTCGCAGTTCTGGGTGGTGCGCCCGCGCATTGGCGCGGGCGGTGTGTCCGGCATCGACACCCTGCTCTCCGGTGACTACATCGGCGCCGACATTGGTCAGGCGAACAACCGCGCCAAACATTTCACCGGTCTGGAGAACCCGCCGCCGATCACCTACGGCGAACCGGGCAAACGCTTCACTCTGCACGCGCCCGACCTCGGGTCGCTGGACATCGGCTCGCCGGTCTACTACCGCAAGATTCCCGTCGGCCAAGTGGTGTCTTACTCGCTGGATAGCGATGGCAAAGGCGTCAACATCGAAGTGTTCGTCAATTCGCCCAACGACGCCTACGTCACCGAAAACACGCGGTTCTGGAACGCCAGCGGCATTGACGTCAACGTCGGCGCCAACGGCTTTGCGGTGAAAACCGAATCGCTGTCGACCCTGTTGGTCGGCGGCATCGCCTTTCGCGCGCCGGATTACAGCCCCAATGACACCACCGCCGCTGAGGACAAGGATTTCGAGCTGTTCGCCGACCAGACCACTGCCCTCGCCCCACCCAATGGCAAGGCGCAATACCTGACCCTGCGTTTCGATCAGGCCCTGCGCGGGCTCAAGGTCGATGCGCCGGTGGAGTTCCTGGGGGTCGAGATCGGTCGTGTAGTAGCGGTCAATCTTGATTTCGACGAAGTCAAACGGACGTTCCCGGTGAATGTCGGCATCGTCATCTACCCGCAACGCCTCGGCCGCGCCCACGCGAAAATCCTCAAGACCTACAAGGGCGATGAAAACGACGAAGCCACCGGTGCGCGGCTGATCGGCACCTTCATCGAAAACGGCCTGCGCGCCCAGGCACGCAACGGCAACCTGCTCACCGGGCAGTTGTACATTTCGCTGGATTTCTACCCGAAAGCGCCGAAAGTCGCCTTCGACGCCACGGCCCGGCCGATCAGCATTCCGACCGTCCCCGGCAGCCTCGAACAGTTGCAGGAAAAACTCGAAGCGATGGTCAACAAGATCAACGCACTGCCGGTGGAACGCATCGCCAGCAACCTCGACAGCAATCTGGTCGAGCTGCGCAAAGGCCTCAGCCAGTTCAACGCCAAGACCTTGCCGAGCGTGCAAAGCACACTCGCCGACGTCAGCAAGACCTTGCAGTCGGCCAATTCGACCCTTGCCGAAGATTCGCCGCAACGCGAGCAACTGGGGCAGACCCTCGACGAACTCGGACGCATGTCGCGCTCTTTGCGTGAACTGTCGGATTACCTTGGCCGGCATCCGGAATCGCTGATTCGCGGACGACCCGACAACGCCGCACCGCTGGACCTCAAAGGACCGCCACGCAATTGAGCACAGGAGCGAAACCCATGGCATCACCGCTGAAAATCAGCGTGCTCGCGGCGATCATGCTACTCGGCGCCTGCCGCAGCGACCCGATCAGCTTTCACACCCTGACCCCGGTGCATCAAGGCGCCGGGCGCAGCGGTGCGGACATTGCCATCGAGAGCATCAGCGTGCCGCCGCAGGTCGATCGGCCGCAAATCGTCATCCGTGAAGGCAACAGTGGCCTGGCGATTCTCGAAACCGATTGGTGGGGTGCCAGCCTGATCGACGAACTGCGCAGCGCCCTGCTTGACCAGTTGAGCAACGGCGCGGGCCAGCAACGCTCATCGGTGCGCGTCGACGTGCAGCGCTTCGATTCGATTCCCGGCCAATACGCGTTGATCGACGTGAAATGGCGCCTGCGTGCGCTCGGCGCGCCGGATGCCGAATTGCTGAGCTGTCGCTCGATCCTGCAAACGCCCTCGGGGCCGAGCATTGAGGAACTGGTGACGGCGCAGCAGAACAACGTCAAACGTCTGGCCGCGCAGATCACTCAGGCCGCGAGCAGTTCGCGCGGTTGCCCAGCTGCGGGTTGACTCAGCTCACAGATCGAAACGATCCACCGCCCGCCTCCGCTCGTTGTCATCGCGCACATCGTAGTTGGCGGTGGTCTGGATGTTGCTGTGATGCGCCAGTTTCTGCGCGATCGACAGGTCGTGCTCTTCGATCACCCGCGTAATGAATGAACGACGGAAATCGTGGGGCATGATCTTCACCCCGACCTGCGTGCCGCGCTGACGGGCGATGTAGTAGATCGCGTGTTTGGTGATGCGCTCGCGGGTGATGTGGTTGCCACGGCGAATGCGGTTGAACAGAAACGCATCATCGCTCTCGCCTTCCTTGAGTTGCGAACGGCGCAGTTCCAGCCAGGCATTGAGTTTGGCGAACGCCCAGGTCGGCGCGTACTTGATCAATTGTTTGTTGCCCTTGCCGGTGACGGTCAGGCTGCGCTCGCTGAAGTCGACCTGATTCAGATCCAGGTCCACCGATTCCGACTTGCGCATGCCGGTGCCATACAGCAGCGCGATCACCGCGGCGTCGCGCAGGCCTTGCGGACGCGGATCGGCGGCGCAGACTTCCATCAATTCGTGAATCAGCGTGCGCTTGAGGTTGCGACCCTGGGACAGGCGCGTGCCGGCGATGGCCTTGACCGAACGCATCTTCAATAGATGATCCTGACTGATCAGGCTCATGCGCCAGGCTTCGTTCATCACACCGCGCACGGCATTCACGTACAGCGAAGAAGTGTTCGGCGCGTAGCCGTCTTCGCGCAACGCCGCGACCAGCGCCACGACGTCTTCCGGTTGCAGGCCATGCCAGGGGATGTCTTCGATGTCGACGTCTTCGAAGCCGAGGCGATCGGCAGCGTCCTGCAAGACGTAGCGCATGGTCAGCTGGCTGGAGGGCGCCAGGCGCGTCAGGTAAAGCGTCAATGGATTAGCGCTGGACGCGGTGGATTCAGTACTCGACAAGTCAATCAAACGAAACGGCCTTGGTAAAAATGCAATTCAACAAAACGACACGATGACAAAAACGGGCAAGTGCCGGGCTGCCCCAAAAAAAGGCCTACAACCTGCCGCCCGACCGCGTGAAAGTCAATCAGGCATTCCCCGGTCGGTAGCCCAACCCTTTGAATTTCAGTGCTTTTCAGACAATCGGGTGCTGGCATTGAGCCTGCGCCAAGTGAACGGCCGTCAGTATCGCCTGCCTGTCTGCACCGCCAGGAAGTCGCGTCGCGCAAAACAGTAGGCAAATTGAAACATGCCCTTGCCTATCCTGACCGTACGTCATGAACACCCGTCCGGCTCAGGAGTGTCCTATGAAAATCACGGTCTTTGGCAGCGGTTACGTGGGTCTTGTGCAAGCGGCGGTATTGGCCGAGGTGGGCCACGAGGTCGTGTGCATGGACGTTGATCAGCACAAGATCGACCAGTTGCGCCAGGGTCACGTCAGCATCTTCGAGCCGGGGCTGGCGAATCTGGTGCGCGAGGGCTTGGACGCCAAACGTCTGCACTTCACCAGCGACGAAAAACTTGCCGTGCAGCACGGTCGGGTGGCCTTTATCGCCGTGGGTACGCCATCGCGTGAGGATGGCTCGGCGGACCTGCGTTACGTGCTCTCAGTGGGCGACGCGATTGCCCGGCACCGTGAGCAACCGTTGATCGTGGTGGAGAAATCCACAGTGCCGGTGGGCACCGGTGACACCTTGCGCGCTTATATCGAAAAGGCCCTGATCAAGGTCGGCCGGCTGCTGCAGTTCGATATCGTCTCCAATCCGGAATTTCTCAAGGAAGGCTCGGCCGTCGCCGACTGCCGCCGCCCGGACCGCATCATCATCGGTTGCGAAGGCAATGAAGTGCGCGACGTGATGCGTGATCTGTATGCGCCGTTCAACCGCAACCATGACCGCATCCTGTTCATGGACCTGCGCAGTGCCGAACTGACCAAATACGCCGCCAACTGCATGCTCGCGACCAAGATCAGCTTCATCAACCAGATCGCCGAACTCGCCGAACACGTGGGCGCCGACATCGAAGCGGTGCGCCAGGGCATCGGCGCCGACACGCGCATCGGTTATCACTTCATTTATCCGGGCTGCGGTTATGGCGGCTCGTGCTTTCCCAAGGACATGCGCGCGCTGATCCACAGCGCCGAACAAGCACACTGCTCCAGCGACTTGCTGCAAGCGGTCGAGGCGATCAACCAGCGGCAGAAGCACAAGCTGTTCGAGCGCATCAACGCCTTCTACCGCGGCGACCTGCGCGGCAAGACCTTCGCCCTGTGGGGCCTGGCGTTCAAACCCAACACCGACGACATGCGCGAAGCACCGAGCCGGGTCCTGCTCGAAGCATTGTGGGCAGCCGGCGCCAGCGTCCGCGCCTTCGACCCCGAAGCCATGCAGCAAACCCAGAACCTCTACCCCGACGAAGCGAAACTGCTGCTGATGGGCACCCCCGAATCGGTCCTGCCCGGCGCCGACGCCCTGATCATCTGCACCGAGTGGCAACCCTTCAAAGCCCCGGACTTCGACCTGATCAAACAACGCCTCAAAAGCCCGGTGATCTTCGACGGCCGCAACCTCTACGACCCCGAACGCCTGGCCCGCAACGGCTTCCACTACTTCGCCATGGGCCGCGGCGAATCGCAGCAACTGCCGATCCCGCTGCAACAATGGCCGCGTGCGTCGGATGTGGCGTGAGTCGTCCTGTTTATGCGCAGGATTTCCAAGTTCATTCCAAACAGACAACGCCGACCCTCACCCTAGCCCTCTCCCGGAGGGAGAGGGGACTGATCGTGGTGGATGTGAGATATACGCCGACCTGGATACCGAGTCGTACGCGATTCTCAAAAGTCAAAAGCCCACCCTAGCCCTCTCCCGGAGGGAGAGGGAACTGATCGGGGTGATTGTGAGGGCTACGTCGACCTGCGATACCGAGTCGAATGCAAATCTCAAAACCAACCAAAATCGGCTCCCTCTCCCTCCGGGAGAGGGCTGGGGTGAGGGGCAGCCACACCACCAATTCCAAGCCAACCGCTCCGCTCTTCACCACTCAACAATGAGCGTTAGCTCGAGTGCTCTTGATCTTGATCTTGCCTAACCGGCGACATCGGAAGGCTGAGTGGAGGGATTGATCCGGGCGTGGGAGCGCAGCGACCGTACGACGAAGTCGTACACAGCGGAAGTAGGTGCAGCGAAGCAAACCGTAGCCGCTGCGCCCGGAGCGATCCCGCAGCGAAGGAACCCGAGCCTGCGAGGGCCGAACGTAGGAGCAAGCGTTTTGGGTTACCTTTTTGGCGTTTGAAAAAGGTGACCCGCTGTAAGAGCGGAACCTTAAGTAGCCGTTACCGCAGCAACGGATATGTACTCAATCAGCCAGAAAACCATAGCCAGACAAACCGCCTTCGCGAGCAGGCTCGCTCCCACAAGGGATTTCGGTATGGCCCTTGACCGCCAGCAGACGCACAGGGAGGATGACCCTCGCCCGCCAAGCCTCTGAAACAAGGACATTCAAACTTCGTGGCCACCTATTCGCCCCTCATTCGCCGATTGATGATCAGCTCCCTGAGCGTCGTCGTCAGCCGTGCCCTGATCAGCCCACTGCTGACCCTGTTCCTGAGCAACAAACTCGGCCTCAACCCCCAGGACGTAGGCCTGCTTCTGGGCATCGCCGTATTCAGCGCCACGCTGCTGTCCTTGTACGGCGGCTACATCATCGACCGGCTCGACAAACGCCGCTTGCTGATCCTCACCATGCTCTCCAGCGGCATCGGCCTGATCCTGCTCACCTTCGCGCAAAACCTCTACCTGGTCACGCTCGTGCTGATCATCAGCGAAACCGCCTCGGCGCTGTTCCTGATCGGCTCCAAAGCCATCCTCAGCGAAAACTTGCCAGTAGGCCAACGGGGCAAGGCGTTCTCGCTCAATTACACGCTGACCAACATCGGCTACGCCGTCGGCCCGATGATCGGCGTGGTCATCGCCGGTGTGCAGCCGGCGGCGCCTTTCATCGTTGCGGGCATGATCGCCATCGGCAGTATCTTTCTTCTGTTCGGCGCTGCCCGGGAAGCCAGTCCGGCCGCAACCCTCACGCCACCACAGAGTTTCCTCAACACACTGATCATCCTCAAGAACGACCGCACGATGATCCTGTTCACCCTCGGCTGCCTGCTCAGCACGCTGGTGCACGGGCGCTTTACCCTGTACCTGTCGCAATACCTGCTGGTCACCCACACCCAGCAACAGACGCTCGACACCATGGCCGCCCTGCTCGCCTGCAACGCGATCACGGTGATCCTGTTGCAATATCAGGTCGGCCGCTTGCTCAGTCGCGAACACTTGCGTTACTGGATTGCCGGCGGCACCGCGCTGTTCATCGTCGGCCTGATCGGTTTCAGTCTGGCCGACAGCCTCGTTGGCTGGTGCGTGGCGATGTTCATCTTCACCCTCGGCGAAATGATCATCTACCCGGCCGATTTTCTCTTCGTCGACACCCTCGCCCCGGAAGAATTGCGCGGCAGCTACTACGGCGCGCAGAACCTCGCCGCGCTCGGCGGTGCGGCGAGTCCGGTCATGTGCGGCTTTCTGTTGATGCACACGGCGGCGCCAAGCATGTTCTATGCCCTGAGTGCGCTGGCAGCAGCGGGCGGTTATCTGTGCTTCATCAGTGGACGCCGCGTCGCTTCAATTCAAAAATAATGCACTAAATCTGCATTAATATGAATTTGTCAGCATCGACTTTGCCCGGCACACTGTGCGCGTTCCTCCCCCAATGTTGGAACGCTTCGAGGGCTTTCCGGATATGCCGGACAAGTCCTTTTTTTTGTCTCGAATTTGCTGCAAAGGATCGGATTCACATGCTCGCTCGCTGGTTGCCCGCCGCCATCAACACCCGTCCCACCGAATGGAGCCGCGCCGCCATCGGCATGGCGCTGGGGACGTTGTTCAGTGTCTGGATGTGCGCACAAGTCTTCGGCCATGACGTTGCCTATCACCTGATCGGCCCGCTGGGCGCATCGGCAGTGCTGCTGTTCGCCGTGTCCTCGGGCGCCCTCGCCCAGCCATGGTCGATCCTTGGCGGTTATCTGTGTGCCGGCGTCGTGGCGCTGCTGGTCGCTCACGTCCTCGGCCGCACCCTCGGCAGTGCCTGTCTGGCGGCGGGCATGGCGTTGATTCTGATGTGCTGGCTGCGTTGCCTGCATCCACCGGCCGGTGCCCTGGCTTTGACGTTGGTGCTGGCTGACCCCGCCACCATCGCCATGGACTGGAAAGCCATGGAACCGGTAATGCTCGGCGCGTTGTGCATGCTCGGCAGCGCCCTCGCCTACAACAACCTGACCCGCATCCGCTACCCGAAACGCCCGGCCGAACCGGCGCCGCTGGTGACGCCGGTCGACAGCCTCGCCATCACCGCCGAAGACCTGAAACTGGCGCTGGCGGAGATGGAGGCGTTTATCGACGTCACCCCCGAAGACCTTGAGCGCCTGGTGCACGTCAGCGAGCTGTATGCCAAGCGTCGCAGCATCGGGGAAGTTTTTTCCAAGTAATTTTTCGCGGTTCGACTAAGGTAAAAACGCAAACAGCGCCTGCACATATCCGGGTTGTACACGACAATTTTGCACTGTTACGATCGGCTACGGCCCGTTCGCGGGCTTTTCGAATAAAGACAATAAAAGCAGGGAGTTACAGATGACAGCTCAGGCTTCATCCCAGCGGACCCCGTCCATGGATGCCACGCAAAACGAAGTGCTGGCCGAGGTGCGCAACCACATCGGTCACCTGACCCTGAACCGCCCCGCCGGCCTCAACGCCATCACCCTCGACATGGTCCGTCAGCTGCAACAGCAGCTCGATGCCTGGGCTACCGATGCCAACGTGCACGCTATTGTTCTGCGCGGCGCCGGCGAAAAAGCCTTCTGCGCCGGCGGCGACATTCGTTCGCTGTATGACAGCTTCAAAAGCGGCGACACCCTGCATGAAGATTTCTTTGTCGAGGAATACGCCCTCGACCTGACCCTCCATCACTACCGCAAACCGGTGCTGGCGCTGATGGACGGTTTCGTCCTCGGCGGTGGCATGGGCCTGGTGCAAGGCGCCGATTTGCGCGTGGTCACCGAGAAGAGCCGTCTGGCGATGCCGGAAGTGGCGATCGGTTATTTCCCGGATGTAGGCGGTAGCTATTTCCTCACGCGCATTCCCGGCGAACTGGGGATTTACCTGGGCGTCAGCGGCGTGCAGATTCGTGCGGCCGATGCGCTGTATTGCGGCCTGGCCGACTGGTATCTGGACAGCAGCAAACTGGCGCTGCTCGATGAAAAACTCGATCAGATGGAATGGCAGGACACGCCGCTCAAAGCGCTGCAGAACCTGCTCGCCAAGCACGCCGTGCAAACCCTCCCGGATGCGCCGCTGCAAGCCCTGCGCCCGGCCATCGATCACTTTTTCGCCCTGCCGGATGTGCCGAGCATGGTCGAGCAAATGCGCGAAGTGACCGTCGCCAACAGCCACGACTGGGCGCTGACTACCGCTGATTTGCTGGAAACCCGCTCGCCGCTGGCGATGGCCGTGACGCTGGAAATGCTCCGCCGCGGACGTCAACTGAGCCTTGAGCGTTGCTTTGACCTGGAACTGCATCTGGATCGCCAATGGTTTGCCCGTGGCGATCTGATCGAGGGCGTGCGCGCGCTGTTGATCGATAAAGACAAGATACCGCGCTGGAATCCGCCGACCCTCGCCGAACTGGACGTTGCGCACGTCGTGAGTTTTTTCCACGGTTTTGATGAGAGCGGGAGCTGAGCCATGCACGATCTCGAATTGACTGAAGAACAAGTGATGATCCGCGACATGGCCCGGGATTTTGCCCGTGGCGAGATCGCACCGCACGCACAAGCCTGGGAAAAGGCTGGCTGGATCGACGACGCGCTGGTGGCGAAGATGGGCGAACTCGGTCTGCTCGGCATGGTGGTGCCGGAAGAATGGGGCGGCACTTACGTCGACTACGTCGCCTATGCGCTGGCCGTAGAGGAAATCTCCGCCGGTGACGGGGCCACCGGTGCGTTCATGAGCATCCACAACTCGGTGGGCTGCGGGCCGGTGCTCAATTACGGCAGCGACGAGCAGAAGCAAACCTGGCTGGCTGATCTGGCCAGCGGGCAAACCATCGGCTGCTTCTGCCTGACCGAGCCGCAGGCCGGCTCCGAAGCGCACAACCTGCGCACGCGCGCTGAATTGCGCGACGGCCAATGGGTGATCAACGGCGCCAAGCAATTTGTCAGCAACGGCAAACGGGCGAAGCTGGCGATCGTGTTTGCGGTGACCGATCCGGAGCTGGGCAAGAAAGGCCTTTCGGCGTTTCTGGTGCCGACCGATACCGCGGGTTTCATCGTCGATCGTACCGAACACAAAATGGGCATCCGCGCCTCGGACACCTGCGCCGTGACGCTGAACAACTGCAGCATTCCCGAAGCCAACCTGCTCGGCGAACGCGGCAAAGGCCTGGCGATCGCCTTGTCCAACCTCGAAGGCGGACGCATCGGCATCGCCGCGCAAGCATTGGGCATCGCCCGGGCAGCGTTCGAAGCGGCGCTGGCGTATGCCCAGGAGCGCGTGCAGTTCGACAAGCCGATCATCGAACACCAGAGCATCGCCAACCTGCTGGCCGACATGCACCTGCAGATCAACGCGGCACGCTTGCTGATACTGCATGCGGCGCGGCTGCGCACGGCGGGCAAACCGTGTTTGTCGGAAGCGTCGCAGGCCAAGCTGTTTGCCTCGGAAATGGCCGAGAAGGTCTGCTCGTCAGCGATTCAGATTCATGGCGGCTATGGCTATCTGGAGGATTACCCGGTCGAGAAGTACTACCGCGATGCGCGGATTACCCAGATTTATGAGGGTTCGAGCGAGATTCAGCGGATGGTGATTGCGCGGGATTTGAAGAACTATCAGTTGTAGTGGTGTCGGCCCTTCCCCTCATCGGAACGCCGCCCGCCCAGCCCTCTCCCCAGGGAGAGGGAGCCGACCGAGGTGTCTGGCGCTATGCATCGACCTGAAAAACCGAGTCGATTGTAGATTCAGTGAAGCCTGCTCAGGTTGGCACACATCTACAGCATCCCCCAATCAGTCCCCTCTCCCTCCGGGAGAGGGCTAGGGTGAGGGGCTTTTGCCTTGGCTTTTGCTTTTGCTTCTGCCGCTTACTTACCCTGAAACTCAGCAGCCCGCTTGCCAATAAACGCCGCCATCCCTTCTTTCTGATCCTGCGTGGCAAACGCGGCATGAAACACCCGACGCTCAAACCGCACGCCTTCGCTCAGATTGACTTCAAAGGCGCGGTTCACGCTTTCCTTGATCATCATCGCAATCGGCAGTGACTTGTCGGCAATCACCGCCGCCACTTTCAGCGCTTCATCAAGCAATTCATCACTCGGCACGATCCGCGCGACGATGCCGCAGCGCTCGGCTTCCACGGCATCGATCATGCGCCCGCTCAGGCACATTTCCATGGCTTTGGCCTTGCCCACGGCGCGGGTCAGGCGTTGGGTGCCGCCCATGCCAGGGAGCACGCCGAGGTTGATTTCCGGTTGGCCGAATCTGGCGTTGTCGCCGGCCAGGATGAAGTCGCACATCAACGCCAGTTCGCAACCGCCGCCAAGGGCGAAACCGTTGACCGCAGCGATGATCGGCTTGCGGCGGTTGGCGACGCGGTCGCTGTCGCTGAACAGATCGTCCATGTAGATCTGCGGATAGGTCAGCTCGGCCATTTCCTTGATATCGGCCCCGGCGGCAAAAGCCTTTTTCGAACCGGTAAGCACGATGCAGCCAATATTGACGTCAGCTTCCAGCGCGTCGAGGGCCTGGTTCACTTCGCTGACCAGTTGTGCATTCAGCGCATTCAGCGCCTGCGGCCGGTTGAGGGTGATCAGGCCGACGCGGCCGTGGGTTTCGAGCAGGATGGTTTCGTACGTCATGAAGAAGATTCCTTGTCAGAGATTGCGCGAAATGACCATGCGCTGAATGTCGCTGGTGCCTTCGTAGATCTGGCAGACCCGCACGTCGCGGTAGATGCGTTCCAGCGGAAAGTCGTTGAGGTAACCGTAACCGCCAAGGGTTTGCAAGGCCATCGAGCAGACCTTCTCGGCCATCTCCGAGGCGAACAGCTTGGCCATCGATGCCTCGACCAGTGCCGGCTGGCCGCTGTCACGCAAGGCTGCCGCGTAATGCACCATTTGCCGGGCGACAGCGATCTGCGTGGCCATGTCGGCCAGACGAAACGCCACCGCCTGATGCTCGATGATCGGCTTGCCAAAGGTGTCACGTTCACGGGCGTAGTCGCGCGCCGCTTCGAAGGCTGCGCGGGCCATGCCCACCGACTGCGCGGCGATGCCGACGCGGCCACCCTCGAGGTTGGCCAGGGCGATCTTGTAGCCTTCGCCCTCCTCGCCCAGACGGTTGGCCAGCGGCACCTTGAGTTCTTCGAAAAGAATCTGGCAGGTGTCCGACGCATGCTGGCCTAGTTTGTCTTCGACCCGCGCGACGCTGTAGCCCGGTGAATCAGTGGGCACGATAAACGCGCTGATGCCGCGCTTGCCGGCGCTCGGATCGGTCACCGCAAACACAATCACCACCCCGGCGTTTTGCCCAGAGGTGATGAACTGCTTGCAGCCATTGAGCACGTAATGATCGCCCTCGCGCCGGGCGCGGGTCTTCAGGCTGCTGGCATCGGAGCCGGCCTGCGGCTCGGTCAGGGCAAAGGCGCCAAGCATCGCGCCGCTGGCCAGCGGCTTGAGAAAGCGTTCGCGCTGATCGTCATTGCCGAACTTGAGGATCGGCACGCAACCCACTGAGTTGTGCACGCTCATGATTGTCGAGCAGGCGCCGTCGCCGGCAGCAATTTCCTCCAGGGCCATGGCGTAGGCCAGGTAACCGGTCTCGCAACCGCCCCACTGCTCCGGCACCAGCATGCCGAAAAACCCCAGCTCGGCCATCTCGGCGATGGCTTCCCTGGGGAAACGGTGCTCGCGATCCCACTCGGCGGCGAACGGCTTGAGGCGCTCCTCGGCGAACTGCCGGGCCATGTCGCGGATCTGGGTTTGGTCTTCGTTGGGAATCATGGTGAATCCTTATATATCAGTCGCTCTGCTAACCCTGTAGGAGTGAGCCTGCTCGCGATAGCGGTGGGTCAGACAAATCATTACTGACTGAAAAGACGCTATCGCGAGCAGGCTCACTCCTACAAAGGAACTGCGTAAATCAATAAACGCATTCCACAGCCATGGCCGTGGCTTCGCCGCCGCCAATGCAGATTGCCGCAATACCACGCTTGAGCTGCTTCTGCCGCAGCGCCGCCAGTAAGGTCACCAGAATCCGCGCACCGGACGCGCCGATCGGGTGACCGAGCGCACAAGCCCCGCCGTGCACGTTGAGCTTGTCGTGGGGGATTTCCAGGTGGGTCATCGCCGCCATGCCGACCACGGCGAACGCTTCGTTGACCTCGAACAGGTCGACCTGCTCCAGCGTCCAGCCGGTTTTCTTGATCAGCTTCTTGATCGCTCCGATCGGCGCGGTCGGGAACAGCCCCGGCGTGTCCGCGAAAGCGGCGTGGCCATGGATCACCGCCAGCGGTTTCAAGCCCAGGGTTTGCGCCTGCGATTGACGCATCAGCACCAGCGCCGCGGCACCATCGGAGATCGAGCTCGAGTTGGCCGCAGTCACCGTACCGCCTTCGCGGAACGCCGGTTTCAGCGAAGCAACCTTGTCCAGTTTGGCTTTTGGCGGCTGTTCATCATGGCTGATGAGCACCTGCTCTTTGCCCACGGTTACGGTCAGCGGAACGATTTCGTCTGTGAAGCTGCCGTCCTTTATCGCCTGCTGGGCGCGGGTGGTCGAGGCGATGGCGAACGCATCCTGGGCTTCGCGGCTGAAGCCATTGGTTTCGGCGCAGTCTTCAGCGAAGGTGCCCATCAGGCGACCTTTGTCGTAGGCGTCTTCGAGACCGTCGAGGAACATCGAATCGAGCACGCGGCCATGGCCCATGCGGTAACCGGCGCGGGCGCGATCGAGCAGATACGGCGAGTTGGACATGCTTTCCATGCCCCCGGCGATCACCACATCGGCGCTGCCGGCGATGAGCATGTCGTGGGCGAGAATGCTGGTTTCCATGCCCGAGCCGCACATCTTGTTGACCGTGGTGCAGCGGGTCGATTTATCCAGCCCGGCGCCCAGCGCAGCCTGACGTGCCGGCGCCTGGCCGAGGCCGGCAGGCAGCACGCAACCGAACAGCACCTCGTCGACCGCATCGCTGGCGACACCGGCGCGCTCGACGGCGGCCTTGATGGCGGCAGCACCGAGCTGCGGCGCGGTGAGGCTCTTCAGTTCGCCCTGAAACCCACCCATCGGCGTGCGCACTGCGCTGACGATGACAATCGGATCATTGGAAATAGTCATGGCAAATCCTCCTTACTTCGCGGCCATGCGCAAGGCGCCGTCGAGACGGATCACCTC
Organism: Pseudomonas sp. R1-1; assembly: GCF_051132135.1. NCBI lineage: Bacteria > Pseudomonadati > Pseudomonadota > Gammaproteobacteria > Pseudomonadales > Pseudomonadaceae > Pseudomonas > Pseudomonas sp. R1-1. The sequence continues at coordinate 3,043,233 of NZ_CP071663.1, read as the reverse complement.
GCCGTTGAGCATGCTGTTTTCGATAATGTGGCGCACCAGCGCGGCGTATTCGGCAGGCTTGCCCAGGCGTGGCGGGAACGGGACGCCGGCGGCCAGCGAGTCGCGCACTTCCGGGGTCATGCCGGCCATCATCGGCGTTTCGAAAATGCCCGGGGCGATGGTCATCACGCGGATGCCAAAGCGCGCCAGTTCGCGGGCGGCTGGCAAGGTCAGGCTGGCGATCGCACCTTTGGAGGCCGAGTACGCCGCCTGACCGATCTGGCCGTCAAACGCCGCCACCGAGGCGGTGTTGATGATCACCCCGCGCTCGCCGTCGGCGTTGGCTTCGGACTCGGCAATCGCCGCGGCGGCGAGGCGCAGCATGTTGAAACTGCCGATCAGGTTGACGTTGATCACCTGGGCAAAACTGCTCAGGGCATGCGGGCCGGTCTTGCCAAGGATCTTCTCGCCACGGACGATGCCGGCGCAGTTGATCAGGCCGTTGAGGCTGCCAAACGCATCGAGGGTTGCCTGCACCGCCGCTTCGGCGGCGGCTTCGTTGCTGATGTCGGCGACCACGCTTTTCGCGCCCAGACGCTGCGCCTGAGCGGCCACGGCCTCGGCGTTCATGTCCACCAGCATCACTTTCGCACCGGCGTTGACCAGCAGCTCAGCGCTGGCCGCGCCGAGGCCCGACGCACCGCCGGTGACGATAAAAACCTTGTTCTCGATCTGCATGACTGTTTCCTTCGATTCAAGCTGAAACGTTATGCGCCGCGGCCTCTTGAGCCTTGGCGATTTCCTGGTTGCGCAGGATAAAGCGCTGCAATTTGCCGCTCGGGGTTTTGGGCAATTCGCTGACAAACTCGATTTCCCGCGGGTATGAATGCGCGGCCAGACGCTTGCGAACGTGTTGGCGCAGTTCTTCGGCGAGCTCGGGGGCTGCGCGGTATTGCGCACTGAGCACAACGAAGGCTTTGACCAGTTCGGTGCGTTCCGGGTCGGGTTTGCCGACCACCGCCGCTTCGACCACAGCCGGGTGCTCGATCAAAGCGCTTTCGACATCGAACGGGCCGACACGGTAGCCGGAGGTGGTGATCACATCGTCGCTGCGGCCGACGAAGCTGATGCTGCCGTCCGGGTTCCATTCCACGGTGTCGCCGCTGAGGTAATAGTTGCCGACAAACGCCTTGGTCGGCGCGCCTTCGTAGCCGCCAAACCAGCACATCGGCGACTGCGGACGATCAATCGCGAGAATGCCGGGCTGGCCGACGCCGAGTTCGTTGTGGTGTTCATCGAGCACCACGATGCGGTGGCCCGGCGAGGCGAAACCGGCGGCGCCGACGTGCACCGGATGCTCGAGACCGTGGTGGTTACACAGAACCATGCCCAGTTCGGTCTGGCCGTAGTGGTCGTGGATGACCACGTCGAGATGGTCGGCGAACCAGCGAATCACCTCCGGGTTCAACGGCTCGCCGGCACTGCTGACGATGCGCAGTTTGCCCTTGATCGACTTGGCGAATTCGTCACCGCCGGCAATCAGCAGACGATAGGCCGTCGGCGACCCGGTGAGGTTGCTGATGGCGTATTTGTTGATCATCCGGCAGGTGCTTTCGAGGGTGAACGGCCCATCGTAGAAAGTGATCGGATGGCCCAGCGCCAACGGCCCGGTGACGCCGAAATAAATGCCGTAGGCCCAGCCTGGATCGGCGACGTTCCAGAATGAATCTTCCGGGCGCAGATCCACGGCGTCACGGGTGTAGCTCTTGAAAGCAACGATGGCTTTGAGCGGCACCGACAATGCTTTCGCCGGGCCGGTGGTGCCGGAGGTGAACATCAGCAGGAAAGGATCGTCGCCGGTCAGCAGCACCGCTTCGCATGCGCTGGAATAGTTGGCCAGCTCGGCCCAGAAGCTGTAATCGCCACGCACGATGCCCTGCCCCTTGGCGCCGCCCACCGTGACCAGCGTCGGGCAATCGGCGACTTCAGCGAGTTTCGGGCGGTTGACCGCATCGGTCACCACGACTTTGGCGCCGGAACTGTTCAGACGGTGTTCGAGGGCTTTCGGGCCGAAGGCGGTAAACAACGGTTGATACACCGCACCGATGCGCCAGCTGGCGAGCACAGTAATCAGCAGCTCGACATTGCGCGGCAACAATCCGGCGACCTTGTCGCCCTTCTGCACGCCCTGGGCGAGGAGGAAATTGGCGAAACGCGCGGCTTTGTCTTGCAGGTCAGTGAAGGTGTACGTCGCACTGCTGCCGTCGCGGCCCTCCCAGAACAAGGCGATGCGCCCCGGCAAGGCGTGGCGGTCGCAACATTCGACACAGGCGTTGAGCGCTGCAAGCGAACCGCTGAGCGCGGCATCGACGGTGTGCTGATAGTTGAACTGTGCGGTGGCAGACAAGTAATCGCGCATTGCCAGAATCCCTCGGTGTTTTTATTAGGCTGGGAACCGTAAACAACAGAGGAATAGTCGCGCTGTGCGCAGCGTCGGGCAATGGTCAAAGCCATCAAGCTGGTTGACTGGTTTGGCCAAAATCCTGGCGAAGATGATTGTTCCCACGCTCTGCGTGGGAACGCAGCCCCGGACGCTCTGCGTCCTTTCCCCGGTTGGGACGCGGAGCGTCCCCTGAGGCATTCCCACGTGGAGCATGGGAACGATCAGTCAAGGCTCACGATAGGCGGCGCCTGTCCTGGCGCTATCGCTAGCAGTGCTAGCTCCCACAGGTTGGAATGCATTTCAAACTGTGGGAGCTAGCCTGCTAGCGATGGCGTCGGCTCAGACAGCTTCATTCAGAATCAGAGTGCGATAGTGGCCAGGGTTCGACCCCGACCATTTGCGAAACGCCTTATAGAACGAGCTCACGTCAGCAAAACCGAGGCGCGCGGCGATTTCGGCGAAGCTGATCGAAGGCTCCGCCAGCCAGGTGATCGCCAGTTCCTTGCGCACGCTGTCCTTGAGGCCCTGCCAGGTTTGCCCTTCTAACGCCAAGCGACGGCGCAACGTCGAGGCGGACATGCACAATTGCTGGGCCAGCGCTTCGGTTTCCGGCCACTGTTCGGCGGGCAACTGCCGCAAATCGTGCTTGATCCGGCTGGCGAGGCTTTCCGGGTCGCGGTACTTCACCAGAATGTTCGCCGGTGCGTGGGCGAGAAAGCGCTGCAATTCTTCCGGGCTGCGCTTGATCGGCAGATCGAGGCAGTCAGCGGCAAAAATCATCCGCGTGCGCGGGCGCCCGAAACGCAGGTTCTGCGAAAACATCACTTGATAGTCATCGGTGAAGTCCGGCGCGGCGCAGCGCAGTTCGATCGCCAGAATCGGAATGCGCCGCCCGGCCAGCCAGCAGGCGACACCGTGGACGATCATCCAGTAGGTGAAGTAAGTGAAGGCGCGGCGCGGTTCGTAGTCGTCTTCGAGCAGAACGATTTCCGCCAGGCTTTGCTGGTGCACCAGTTGCGCCGGCAACCGCTCGAGCATCAGCGAGAGAAAACTCAAGCCTGTGCTCAGCCCCGCCGCCAGCGTCGGTTGCGCCATGGCGCTGCGGCACAGGAACGCCAGGCTGCCGGATTTGAGCTTGCGCGGGTCCATGCCGAAAAATTCGTCATCGCCGCGTCGGGCCAGCAGGCGCCAGAGTTTCGCGTATTGCGATGCGGGCACCCGCGCGTGCTCGGCCTGCAGCAATGCCGGATCAATCCCGACCTTGTGCAGAGCTTCTTGCGTGGCAGCGCCTGGCGCACAACTTTGCAGCAGCGCTTCGCGCACCAGTTGAATGGCAATGGTGTCTTTTTCCGACATGGAACGCGGCGAGCCTTATGGTTATTCCGATGCCCGGCATCTTACCGCTGTGGGAGCGAGCCTGCTTGCGAAGGCGTTGGGTCAGGCGACTGCGATGCTGAATGTACCGCCGTCATCGCGAGCAAGCTCACTCCCACAGGATTGGTGTCATACACAGAATCTAGGCTGTCCACGCCCCCCTGTAGGAGTGAGCCTGCTCGCGATAGCGGTCTGTCTGTTGCTCATAAGGTGAATGACACACCGCTTTCGCGAGCAGGCTCGCTCCTACAAGGGGCTTGGGTGAGGCGAAGATCGGGTTTGTTCAGGTTAGGTTCAGCTAAATGTCAATCATCCCCATTTGGGAATGAGTGTCATTATGTTACAACTTAGCTACCTATCTAAATCACCCGTTGGTTGTGCCGAATGCTCGTTCCCTTTCTGATCATGCTGCGCGAAGGCATTGAAGCCGCGCTGATCGTTGGCATCATCGCCAGTTACCTCCAGCAAACCGGCCGCGGGCAGTGGATGCCTGCCGTGTGGATCGGGGTTTTCCTCGCGGCCGCCCTCGCCTTGCTGGTCGGCGGCGGCCTGGAACTGGTCAGCGCTGAATTCCCGCAAAAGCAGCAGGAGCTGTTCGAAGGCATCGTCGGGCTGGTCGCGGTGGGCATCCTCAGTTCGATGGTGTTCTGGATGCGCAAGGTCGCCCGTTCGATCAAGCATTCGTTGCAGGCCTCGCTGGATCAGGCGCTGACCGCGTCGAAGCATCAGGTCATCGCGCTGATTGCCATGGTGTTCTTCGCTGTCGCCCGCGAAGGCCTGGAGACGGTGTTTTTCCTGCTCGCGGTGTTTCAGCAGAGCGAAGGCCCGGGCGCGCCGATCGGCGCATTGCTCGGGCTGGTGCTGGCGGTCATCGTCGGCTTGCTGATCTACAGCGGCAGCATGCGCCTCAATCTCTCGGCGTTCTTCAAGTGGACCGGGCTGTTCATTCTGGTGGTGGCCGCCGGGATTCTCGCCAACTCGGTGCAGGCGCTGCATGAAGCCGGGCTGTGGAATCACTGGCAGACCGTGTTGTTCGACTTCAGCGCGACCCTGCCGATGGATGGCCCGCTGGGCTCGGTGCTGGCCGGCATGTTCGGTTATCAGGACGCGCCGACCGTCAGCACCCTCGGCGCCTATGTGATCTATCTGCTGGTGGCGCTGATGCTGTTCTTCGTACCCGCGCCATCGCTGTCATCGACTTCCGTTTCCAGCCAATAAGGGCCTTCATGTCCAAGCCTAAAACTCCTCAGGCCTCGCCTCCCCGCGCCTTGCGCTGGGCGGTGGCCGGCTCGGTGGTGGTGATGATCGCCGCCGGCGGGCTGTTTTACTACGCCTCGCAACTGGCCGCCGCCAAGCGCCAGCACAACCGCGACGAAGTGGTGGTCAACATTCATCCGGGCCAGTGCGAACCGAATGCGCTGAGCGTGCCGGCCGGGCGCGCCAGTTTTCGCATCGTCAACCGCTCGGACCGCGCCGTTGAATGGGAAATCCTCGATGGTGTGCTGGTGGTCGAAGAGCGCGAAAACATTGCGCCGGGCCTGAGCCAGGTGATCAACGCCAACCTGCAACCCGGCGATTACGCGATCACTTGCGGCTTGCTGAGCAACCCGCGCGGCACCTTGCACGTAACCCCGACTGCAGCGTCCGACGCTGCGGCCAAAGCCAAGCCGTCGATGGTGGCTTTCGTCGGGCCGCTGTCGGAATTCCGGGTGTACCTCGCCAGCCAGAGCAGCGCATTGATCAAAGCGGTGAGCGCCCTGAATCAGGCGATCGTGAGCGGCGATCTGAGTCAGGCGCAGGCGCTGTATGTGCCGGCGCGTGCTGCCTATCAACGTTTGGCCCCTGCCGCACAACGCCTCGCCGAACTGGATAACCGCATCAATGCCCGCGCCGATTACTTTGAAAAACGCGAAGCGGACCCGGGCTTCGTCGGCTTCCATCGCCTCGAATACGCGCTGTTCAAGCAACGCAAACTCGACAGCCTGGCGCCGGTGGCGCAACAACTGCTCAGCGATGTCAGCGAGTTGAAACAGCAACTGCTCGCGCAGTCGTTGCCGCCGGAGCAACTGGTGAGCATCGTCGTGCGCAACCTCAACACCCTCGCCGACGTGCGCGCCGCCAACGGCGAAGAAGAACGTTACAGCCACACGGACCTCAACGGTTTCGCCGCCAATGCGCAGACCGCGCACAAGGTGGTCGATCTGCTGCGGCCAATGCTGAGCAAATCCGCCGCCGAACTGTTGCCGAAAATCGACGCCGCGCTGGTGGACTTCGATAGCGCGCTGAGCAGCCTCAAAGCAGCTGAAGGCTACGTCAGTTACGACAGCGTCAGCGGCGAACAACGCCAGCAGCTCGCCAATAAAGCCCAGGCCCTGGCCGACGCGCTGGATGGCATCGACCCCGCCCTTGGCCTTTCCAGCCTGTAAGCAGAAGACCTGACCCCGATGAAAGAACTCGAAACGCTCAACCTGCAACGCCGCCGTGTGCTCATGGGCATGGGCGCCGCCGGTGTCGCCCTCGCCGGCTCGGCCCTGAGCTGCCCGGCCATGGCCGCCGCGCCGGCGCAAGTCACCGAAGCGCCGAGCAGCGACAAGACCGAAGACCGCCACGATTTTCACGGCGTCCACCAGACCGGTATCGTCACGCCGCGCCCGGCCTCGGGCATGCTGGTGGCATTCGATGTGCTGGCCAGTGATCGCGACGATCTCGAGCGGCTGTTCCGCACCCTCAACGAGCGCATCGCGTTTCTGATGAAGGGTGGCCCGGTGGCGCAGATCGATCCGAAACTGCCGCCGGTGGATTCCGGCATCCTTGGCCCCAACGTCACGCCGGACAACCTGACTATTACGGTTTCCGTGGGTGATTCGTTGTTCGACGAGCGCTTCGGTCTGGCCTCAGCCAAGCCGAAACGTCTGCAACGCATGGTCGGCTTCCCCAACGACGCGCTGGACGCCGATTGCTGCCACGGCGATCTGAGCCTGCAATTCTGCTCGAACACCGCCGACACCAACATCCATGCGCTGCGCGACATCGTCAAAAACCTTCCGGACCTGCTGCTGGTGCGCTGGAAACAGGAAGGCAGCGTGCCGCCGCAAGCCCCGGCAAAACCGGGCGTGCCAGCGCAGTCGGCGCGCAATTTTCTTGGCTTTCGCGACGGCTCGGCCAATCCCGATTCCAACGACGGCAAGGCCATGGATCGGCTGGTCTGGGTGCAGCCCGGCAGCGATGAGCCAGCCTGGGCGGCGCACGGCAGTTATCAGGCGGTGCGGATCATCCGCAACTTCGTCGAACGCTGGGACCGCACGCCGTTGCAGGAACAGGAAAGCATCATTGGCCGGGTCAAAACCACCGGTGCACCGATGGGCGCCGAGCACGAGAGTCAGGTCCCTGACTACAGCAAGGACCCGGCCGGCAAACTGACCAGGCTCGACGCGCACATTCGCCTGGCCAACCCGCGCACCGCCGCGAGCCAGGCCAATCTGATCCTGCGCCGGCCGTTCAATTACTCCAACGGCGTCAACAAGAACGGTCAGCTCGACATGGGCCTGCTGTTCATCTGCTACCAGGCCGACCTGGAAAAAGGCTTCATCACCGTGCAAACCCGGCTCAACGGCGAACCGCTCGAGGAATACCTCAAACCGGTCGGCGGCGGCTACTTCTTCACCCTGCCCGGTGTCACCGGCGACAAGGACTTCATCGGTCGCTCGCTGCTCAACGCCACCCAACCAAAAACTGCCGCCTGACAACACACTGGAGCCGCCCCGATGAAAAAGACCCCACTCGCGTTACTGCTGACCCTTGGTTTGCTCAACACCCCGCTGTCGGCATTCGCCGCGACAGCGCCGCTGGATCTGGTGGGGCCGGTGTCGGACTACAAGATCTATGTCACCGAAAAGCTCGATGAGCTGGCCAGCCACACCGAGCAATTCACCGACGCAGTAAAAAAAGGCGACCTTGCTACCGCGCAAAAACTCTACGCACCGACCCGCGTGTATTACGAGTCGATCGAGCCGATTGCCGAGCTGTTCAGTGACCTGGACGCGTCGATCGATTCGCGCGTCGACGATCACGAAAAAGGCGTCAAGGCCGAGGATTTCACCGGATTCCACCGCCTCGAATATTCGCTGTTTGCGGAGAAGTCGACCCAGGGGCTCGATGCTCTGGCGGACGGTTTGAACAAGGACGTCAAAGACCTGCAGACCCGCGTCGCCGGCCTGACCTTCCCGCCGGAAAAAGTCGTCGGTGGCGCGGCGGCGCTGCTCGAAGAAGTCGCCGCGACGAAGATCTCCGGTGAGGAAGATCGCTACAGCCACACCGACCTGTATGACTTCCAGGGCAACATTGACGGCGCGAAGAAAATCGTCGACCTGTTCCGCCCGCAGATCGAACAGCAGGACAAGGCGTTCGCCGCCAAGGTCGACAAGAATTTCGCCAGCGTGGACAAGATTCTCGCCAAATACAAAACCGCCGATGGCGGGTTCGGGACCTATGACAAGGTCAAGGACAGCGACCGCAAGGCGCTGGTCGGGCCGGTGAATACGTTGGCTGAGGATTTGTCGACGTTGCGCGGCAAGCTCGGTTTGAATTAAGACTTTATAGCGCCAGGTCGGGCCCTATCGCGAGCAGGCTCACTCCTACAGGGGAACGCATTCCAATGTAGGAGTGAGCCTGCTCGCGATAGCGGTTGTAGCCGCACCACAAAATCCGAACGATTACAGGATCCGGTAGAGCAACCGCTCAATCCGCACCCGACTCACGCGCTTGAGAAACTTGGCCACCCCGGCCGGGTAATCCGGCAGCGTCTCCAGCGTCTGGAAGCTGTCGATGCGTGTGGTGTGGCGGAAGATCTCTTCCAGCTCCTGCGCCCGCGGCGCCAGCCACTCGCCTTTCGGGTCGTCGATCAGCAGCGCGTTTTCCAGGTCGAGGCGGAACGCCCGCGGATTGAGGTTATTGCCGGTCAAAAGCGTGTAGCGCTGATCGACCCACATGCCTTTGAGGTGGTAGGTGTTGTCGCCGTCGCGCCACAGGTGCAGGTTCAACTGACCGCTGTCGATGTTGCGCTGATGGCGTTTGGCAAAGCGGCGCAGGCTGATCTCATAGAGATACGGCAGCGCGGCGATCACCTTGAACGGCTCGCTCGGCGGAATATAGAAATCGTTGGCGGTCTTGTCGCCGACCACGATGTCGATCCTCACCCCGCGCGCCAACGCCCGGTTGATCTCGCGGATCACCCCCAGCGGCAGGTTGAAGTACGGCGTGCAGATGGTCAGTTGGGTCTGCGCGCTGGCAATCAGCTCGAGAATCGCCCGGTTCAACGGGTTGTTCTTGCCGACACCCAGTAGCGGGCTGACCGACAGCCCTTCCCTGCCGCTGCTGCCTTTGGCCGTGTCGTACGTGGCGTATTTCAGACGGCTGCGCAGATCGCCGATGTCGTTGCGCAGGCTGCGCGTGGTCGGCAGGTTGGGCAGGTCGAGGCGATGCACCGCTTTCGATTCGATCAGGCCATGCTTGACCAGGTGATGCATCGAATCCGCCAGGTCATGGCTGTGCAGCACGTGATAGCGGTCGAAGCGGTACTTGTCGAACTTGTGCAGATAAACGTTGTTCAGGCTCGCCCCGCTGTAGACCACGCAATCGTCGATGACGAAGCCCTTCAGGTGCAGGACGCCAAACAACTCGCGGGTCTGCACCGGCACGCCGTACACCGGCACTTCACTTGCGTGAGTGCGGGTCATCTCCTGATACCACGCCGAATTGCCCGGCTGCTTGCCGGCACCGATCAACCCGCGCTGCGCGCGCAACCAGTCGACCACCACGGCGATTTCCAGCTCGGGGCGCTTGAGCTTGGCGGCGTGCAGGGCATCGAGAATTTCCTGACCGGCTTCGTCCTGCTGTAGATACAGCGCAACGATGTAGATGCGCTGCGTCGCGCTGGCGATTTTCTCCAGCAGGCAACGACGGAACTCGGCGGCGCCGGACAGAATGGTCACGGCCTCGGCGGTCAGCGGGAAGCTGCGTAGTTTGGGCAGCAGGGAACGTTTGAAAAGCAACGGCATAGGGCTCGCAATGGGTCGAATCCGAAGAGGTTGAGAGCTTACACCATCGTATCCCTCGGGTCTTGTCGGGTCCCGAAGGACGCCATCGCCAGCAGGCTGGCTCCCACATTTGAAATGCATTCCCCTGTGGGAGCCAGCCTGCTGGCGATGGCGGTTTTACAGCTGAAGAGAATACAGACTTGACCAAGGAGAACATCCGTTCTACTGTTCACCGCATGAACGAACTGACTAGCAACGAAACCCGCGACATCATTCTCGATGTCACCGAAAAGCTGATCTATAGAAGTGGCATCGCCGCCACCAGCATGGATCTTCTGGTGAAGACCGCCGGCGTCTCCAGAAAGAGCATTTACCGTTACTTTGCCGACAAGGACGCGCTGGTGGTCGCCGCGTTGCGACGCCGTGACACCCGCTGGATGGACTGGTACCGAAACGCTGTCGAACAGGCTCCAACCCCGGGCGATCGCCTGCTCAACCTGTTCAGCGTGCTCACAGGCTGGTTCGCCTCCGAGGGCTTTCGCGGCTGTGCATTCATCAATACCAGCGGCGAGACCGGCGATGCGCAGGACCCGGTGCGGCTTGTTGCCAAAGAACACAAACAGAAGCTGCTCGACTACGTGTGCGAGCTGTGTACCGAACATGGCGCCGAAGATCCGTTGTTGCTGGCCAGGCAATTGCTGATCCTGATCGACGGTGCCATTACCGTAGCGCTGGTGATGGGTGATCACAGTGCTGCCGATAATGCGCAATGCATGGCACGCAAGTTGTTGGACCTGTAACGCTTTAATAAGCCGGACACGTTGTTTAATTATTCATTGATTCGGGAGACTGATATGTCGACTGCAGCCCAGGTACGTCCGCCATTACCACCGTTCAACCGTGAATCGGCCATCGAGAAAGTGCGTCTGGCCGAGGACGGCTGGAACAGCCGCGATCCAGAAAGAGTCTCGCTGGCCTATACCCTCGATACGAAATGGCGCAACCGCGCCGAGTTCGCCAACAACCGCGAAGAAGCCAAGGCCTTTCTAACGCGCAAGTGGGCGAAAGAGCTGGATTACCGTTTGATCAAGGAACTCTGGGCCTACTCGGATACCCGTATCGCGGTGCGTTATGCCTACGAATGGCACGACGATTCGGGCAACTGGTTCCGTTCCTACGGCAACGAAAACTGGGAGTTCGATGACAACGGCCTGATGTTCCAGCGTTACGCCTGCATCAACGACATGCCGATCAAGGAAAGCGAGCGCAAATTCCACTGGCCGCTGGGCCGGCGCCCGGATGATCACCCGGGGCTGTCCGAACTCGGTCTTTGAATCAGATTATCAATGTGAGAGCCAGCCTTCTGGCGATAACGGATTGCCGGGTCACCGGCAATCCGGCGCAATAAGCGCCACCCCATCAAGCGATGACAATGCCCTCGCCGCTCAAGCTATTGAGCGACACCCCGACCAGCGTCACCGAATCATTGCCGAACGTCAGCAGCGTGTCCTGCCCGACGCTGCTGGCATGCGCACGGAAATCTTCCGCTGGCAAAACCCCCTGTACGCCAAGAAACACCAGTTTGTCGTTGGCCGTGTAACCGGTCACCCGATCGTGTCCGAACGCGCCGCTGAACAGGAAGGTATCGGCGCCACCGCCCGACTCCAGCAGATCATTGCCGCCACCGCCGACCAACACATCGTTGCCGCTGCCGCCAATCAGATGGTCATTGCCGTCGAGCCCGAACAACCAGTCGCCGCCGGCATGGGCCTTGAGCGTGTCGGCGCCATTGCTACCCTTCACGCTGGAGTCGTAACTGGTGAGGTTGCTGCCAGCCTTCAAACCGCTGGCCGTGACACTGTGGACCACGTCGTCCTTGAACAGCCCCCAGAGAAAACCCGGCTCCTTGGAGACGATGCTGCCGATGTCGCGGGTGATGCTGATCCCGCCGTTGGCATCGCGCACGTACAGGTTGCCGGCGCCGTCGTTGGCGAAATCGAAGTTCTTCACCGAGCCTTGCAGGTCGAGGCTGTTGCTGCCCTGCCCGCCAAGGATGACGTTGTAGCCACCGCTGTCGCGGAAGCTGTCGTTGCCGGCGCGGCCTTCCAGATAATCATTGCCGCTGCCGCCCTGGATCAGGTCGTTGCCATCGCTGCCGATGATGAACGTGCTGCCCTTGTGGGTTTCGGCGTTGCGGTTGAGGTCCTGCACCCAAGTGTTGGCCCGCGCCGGGTCCGACAGGTTGGCGACGATGATCGTCGAGTCGCGGCTGGTCAGGTCGTAGAACTTCGAGTCCAGCACCCGCGTCATGCCGTCGCCGTAACCGGTGGGCAAATGCGAAATCCAGGTCGGAATATTGAGGATCGAGAACGGCAGCACGTTCCAGGCGCTGGAGGCGTAATGGTCGTTGAAGCTGACGATGTTGTCGGTGGTCGAGGTGTGCGGCGCATCGTGCACGCCGACCGAAGCGGCGGTGAAGGTCGAACCGTCGAGCGCGCGGAACACCGGGTCGTTTTCATAGCCGATATTGAGCACCTTGTCGGTGCTGCTCTGGGTCGGCGAGGCGTAGGCGATGTAGTTGGAATCGGCAAAGAACCCGCCCCACTTGCCGCCGCTCAGGTCCGCCATGCTGTTGACCGCCAGCCCGCCAAGGCTGTGGCCGCTGACCAGAATGTCCTTGCCAGTGAGTCCGTTGGCCCTGGCGAACGCCATGACATCGTTGAGCAGATTGCCGAACGCTTCGCCGACGTAGTTTTTCGCATAATCGGCGGGGCCAAACGCGGCGAGCAGATCGTTGATCACATCGCCAATCGAATCGCCAATGAGGATTTCCCGCGGGCCGCTGGTGCCACGAAAGGCAATGCCCAACTCGGTGAGATGGCCCTGGGCGTCATATTTGCCGAGGATTTCCACTTGCGCGTTGGTGTAGCCGGGTTTCTCACCGAAGAACGTCCCGCGTGCATCGGACTTGCCGTCGTAGCCCAATTGCGTGGCGCTGATTGGCGTCCATCCGGCCTTTTGCACCGCTTCGAGGGCGAGCTTTTCCGAGTCGGGGTTCCACGGAATGCCGGGGATCACCCCTTGCGAATCGGTCCCACCAATCAGCGCGGTGACCAGCGTGGCCGGCAGGCCGAGGCCGAAACCGTTGTGCTGGTAACCGCTGGCGAAGCCGTTGTCGAGGTTGTGGTAGGAATACAGCGTGATCGCCATGGCGTCGCTGAACAACGCCTTGGAATCGGCCGTACCGAGGTTCTTGTAGTCATACACACCCATTGCCATTGCCTCTCTTGTTGTTGGAATTGTTCAGAGATAGCTCACAGCCAGAGCGCTCCGTGGTGAGCGCACCGGAGCATTGTCACTACTGCTTTTGATGTTTCATTGTGGGAGCGAGCCTGCTCGCGAAGGGGTCCTGTCAGTCAACATTTACCTCACTGACACAGCGCTTTCGCGAGCAGGCTCGCTCCCACATTGGACCTCCTACAGTTTTGCCATCAGGCGAAAACGAACGCCGAGTCCGACAGATTAGCCACTCCGACCCCAATCAGGGTCACGGCATAGTCGCCAATCTTCAGCACGGTATCGCCACCGGATTGCGAGGCATGCTGTTTGTAGTCGTAGCCCTGCCCTGCGCCCTCGACGCCCATGAACACCAGTTTGTCGTTGCCTTGATAGCCGTTGATGGCATCGAAACCGAAGGCGCCGCTGAACAGGAACGTGTTGTTGCCGCCCACCGCGCTCATCACATCGTTGCCGGCGCCGCCGACGAAGGTCACATGGCCCTTGTCGCTGATCAGGTTGTCATCGCCACCGAGGCCGAACAGCCAGTCACCGTCAGCGCTGGCGTGCAGCGCATTGCCGTAGCCATCGCCGCTGAGGGAGTGATTGTACTGAGTCAGCTCGCTGCCATTGCTCAGGCCCTTGGCCGTGACGCCCCAAGTGATCTCCTTGCTGCCCCACCACGACCCTGCCTCTTGGCTGACCAGCGCGCCGATGTCGCGGGTCAGACTGATGCCGCCGTAAGCGTCGCGCACGTACAGGGTGCCGTCACCGTCGTTGGCGAAGCTGAAGTTCTGCAGCGGCTTTTGCAGTTCGAAGGTGTTGTGCCCCTGACCGCCGAGCAGAATATTGAAACCGCCGTCGTCGCGGAAACGATCGTCACCGCCCAGGCCCTCAAGAAAGTCGTTGCCGCTGCCGCCCTTGAGCCAGTCGCTGCTGTGCGTGCCGATGATCAACGTGCTGCCCACATGCGGCTCGCCGCTGCGGCCGAGGTCTTCAACCCAGGTCTTGCCGCGCGATGACTCTTCCAGGTTGGAAACGATGATCGTCGAGTCCTTTCGGGTCAGCGGGTAGAACTGTGAGTCGATCGCCCGATTCAAGCCGTCGGCATAACCCAGCGAACTGTGGGCTGACCAATTCAGCGGATTGACGATGCTGAACGGCACCAGGTTCTGCGCAGTCGACGCGTAGTTGTCGGTGAAATTGACGATGTTGTCAGTGGTCGAATCGTGCGCGCCGTCGTGTTTGCCGAGCGAACCGCTGCTGAAGGTCGTGCCGTCAAGTGCGCGGAACACCGGGTCATTTTCATAACCGATGTTCAGCACGTTGCTGCCGGTGCTGCTCTGGGTCGGCGAGGCAAACGCAATGTAGTTCGCATCCTTGAAGAACCCGCCCCAGTGGCTGGCGCTCAGCTCTGCGACGCTGTTGACCCCGAGCCCGCCAAGGCTGTGGCCGCTGATCAACACGTCCTTGGCGGCGATGCCGTTGGCGATGGCAAATGCGGCAACAGCCTTGAGCAGATTATCGAAGGCATTTTTCGCGTAGTTGCTCGCGTAATCCGATGGACCGAAAGCGGCCAGCAGGTTGTTTTTCATGTCGCCGTAGGTGTCGCTGTAACCGAGCCCGCCGGTGCCACGAAAGGCGATGCCGATACCGATCAGCTTGCCGGCGGCATCGTACTTGCCGAGCACTTCGGCCTCGGCGCTGGTATAGCCGTCCTGCTCACCGAAGAACGTGCCCTGCGCGCCGACCTCGCCCTGATAACCCAGCGCCGTCGCTGCGACGGGCGCCCAGGCGGTGGCCGGTAACGGTTTGCCGGTCGGCGTGTAGGCATACAGCGTCAGTGCGATGGCGTCGCTGTACAACGCTTTGCCATCGGCATTTCTGTAATCGAACAATCCCATGTCGTGCCCTCTCTTCCTTCAAAACGGCAGTGCCCGCAGGCGCTGCCGATCATCTCAAAAACAGCGTTTTAGAACTGCCAGTCCAGCGTCAGCCCCACGCCGTGGTCTTTTTCGTTCGAGCCGACCAGACCGTTGTAATCCAGATTGACCCGCACGTCACGGTTGAGCGCCAGACCGGCGCGCACGCCGACCACCGCTGCGTCGCGATCCATCGACACGCTCTGCACGGTGAAGGCGCTGTTGCCGTTGGCGAACGCCAGGTGGCTGTCGGCGTCGACACTGCTCAGGTTGTGCTGCCAGCCGAGGCTCGCGCCCAGTTCCAGCTGATGCTGATCGGACAAGGCGAAGCTGCGCTTGGCGCGCACGCCGAGGGTCGACAGCACCACGTCGCGGTTGTCCTCACCGCCCTTGAGCGCCGCCGCGTCACCCTTTTCGGTGAAGCTGTCGGTGTTGAGGTGGACGTAGGACAGATTGGCGAACGGCTCCAGATTCATCTGTTGCAGGCCCAGGTCGTAAGCGGCCTCGGTGAACAACTGCGCGGTGGTCGCATCGCGCTTGGTTTTCTGCTGGCCGCTGACACCGGCAAATTGCAGATCACGTTTGGCGTCGATGCGGTGCCAGCTGTAGGCGCCGCCAACGGTCAAGCGCAGGGCATCGATCTCATGCCCCAGATACGCACCCAAGTGGTAGCTGTCGACCGACGCCGACGAATGCGTGCCGCTGCCCATGCTCAACGAGCTGTCGCTATAACCGGTGACGAAACCCAGGCGCGTATCTTCAGCAATCAAGCCGTCGACACCGGCCAACAAGCCACCGATGGAGCTGGTGGAATCGGCATTTTCGTGGCCGCCATCGCTTTTGCCCCACGACCCCAGCACCTTGACCCAGGCATTGCTGCGATCGTCGGTCGGCGCATCAGCATTGAACAGATCGCGCTCTCGCAGACGCTCGCCCACGGCTTCACGCAGGTAACGGCTGTCGTTGATCAGCAAGGTGCCGACGGCCGGATGAATCTCGCCGGAGAGTTGCTGGAACGCTTGCTGCGCCGACGCCGCGTTTGGCGACAGCAGCAGGGTTTCGAACAAGGCATTGCCGGCGCCCAGCCGCTCAGCCGCCGCACCGACCGCGCGCTGATTCGGCGTCAGGCCGACGCTGGAGAACGAGGCGTCATTACGCCCCACCGCCAGCTGAATGCCCTCCGCCGAATACGCCAGCGTGCCGCCGAGGAAGGCGTAATCCGGCAACACCTGGCCAAAACGTCCTTCAATGCCACCGGCCGCTTGCAGGATGTTGTAGCGCGTACCGAGCAGACTTTGCACTTCACTGGTGGACAGCAAGGTCGGGCTGTTTTCCAGCGACATGCTTACGGTGGCGCCTTCGATGACGGCTTTGCCGCCGGCAACGATCTGGTCGCTGCTGGTCGGCGACAGCTCGACGGCGTAGGTCGAACCCGGCGCAAAGGTCACGTCGCCGGCAACATTCAGCGTGCCGATGGAGTTGCCCGGCGCCACCGTACCGCCGCTGTTGACCGCCAGCGCGCCGATGCGGCCATTGCCGCCGAGGATGCCGCCGTCATTCACGGTGACGGCCGATTGCAGCGAACCGTTGATGGCCAGCCGTCCCTGATTGACCAGGGTCGGGCCGCTGTAGGTGTTGTTGCCGGTCAGCACCAGGGTGCCGATGCCCTGTTTGGTCAGGCCGCCGTGGCCGGAAATGTCGTTACGCCAGGTATCGAGGCCGCAGGTGATGTCCGTGCACACGCGCTCGGTCGGCTTGCCCTGATCGATGATTGCGCCGATGCCCGGCAGATCGGCGACGAACTGGCCGGAACCGTAGGCGCCGTCGATGCGGAATTCGGCCGGGATATCCTGCTCGGTGACAAACATCGACGGGCCGTCGATAGCCTTGCGCAGGTTGATCATGCCCCAGCCGTACAAGGCGTCGATGCCCGGTGCGCCGAGGTCGGTCGCGGTGGTGCGCAGGACCGTGGCGACCTGATCGCCGGTCATGTACGGAAAGCGCTCCATCAGCACCGCCACCGATCCGGCGACGTGCGGCGCGGCCATCGAGGTGCCGTTGTAGTTGGCGTAGCTGGTAGTCAGGTTGTCGAGGCTGGTGCCTTCGATGATCGAGCTGTAAATCTTCGTGCCCGGCGCGGCCACGCAGAAGCTCGCGGTGTAGCCGCAGCGCGAAGAAAACGTGCTCATGATGTACGGATTGGCGCTGGCCAGATCCGGGTTTTTTTGCAGCGCGGCGACGGTGATCCAGTTCGGCGCGATGTCCGGGACGAAATAGCCGAGACCGGCGATCGCGTCGGGGTTGTTCAGGTTGTAATCGTTGCCTGCGGCAAAAATGGTGACGATGCCGCTGCGCGCGGCGGCGATGGCGCCGTCATAGGCGCCGCCGGGTTTGGTCCCCAGCAGCGTGCGGATCTCGTTGAACTGCAACTGCGCGTCGTTGACGGTGAAGTGCGGATACGCCGGATCGCGGCCACCGAGGTCGAAGCGGTCGGTGATGCCGATGCCCCAGCTGTTGTTGATGATCCGCGCACCACTGGCGATCAGCGCATCCCAACCGGCCTTGTACACCGCGCCGTCGTTGCCGCGCACGATGCCGTCTTCCGGGCCCGGGTCGCCGTTGTCGGCGCTGATGATCTGTGCGCCGAACGCCACGCCGTGCATCACGCCACCGTCACGGCTGCCGGCGGCAATACCGCCGACGTGGGTGCCGTGAGCGCCGAGTTTGCCGTTGGAACCGACCGTGGGCGCGCCGTCATAAAGGAACGCGTCCCCGGCTTTGACCGGGATATACGGGTCGGTGTATTCGCGGATCCCACGGGTGACCAGGGTGACGACTTTGTTGCTGCCGGAGAACTCCGGGTGTGCGGCGTACACCGGCTGGTCGAAGATCCCCAGTTTCACACCTTTGCCGGTGTAGCCGGCGGCGTAAGCGTAATCGGCACCGATCGCGCCCAGGCCCCAGTCGGCCTGGAATTCGCTACTGCGCCAGCTCGACGGATCGCCCGTGCGGCCGTTCTCCACGTAAGGCGCAGCGTGGGCGGTGCCGAGGGCGCAGAGCACCGCGAGCGTCAGGGTTTTCAGGGCAAAGCGGCCACCCGTTTGCGCGGGGGTATTGTTGTTGTTCATCCAGCGACCTTCCTTAGTGTTGTTGCGAAAAATCCGTCTCAGTCTGCACGTGATCGTTCCCACGCTCCCGCGTGGGAATGCCTCAAGGGACGCTCTGCGTCCAGTGACGCGGAGCGTCACGGGCTGCATTCCCACGCAGAGCGTGGGAACGATCAACGCCTGTGGCGAGGCGTAGCGATTAGAACTGCCAGTTCAGGCTCAGGCCGACGCCGTGCAGTTTTTCGCGACTGGCCAGTTGTCCGTGGTAATCGAGGTTGACCCGCACGTCCTTGCTCAGCGCCAGGCTGGCCTGCACGCCGACCAGCGCGGCGTCGCGCACCAGCGCTGAACTTTCTACCGCGTACGGCGTGCCGCCGCTGGCAAAGCGCAGGTGTTGTTCTGAATCGATGTCGCTGAGGCTGTGCTGCCAGCCGAGGCTGCCGCTGACGTCCAGCGCTTGCCCGCTCGAAATATTGAAAGTCTTGCGCGCCCGCACACCGAGGGTGCTGAGCACTGCATCGCGCTGATCGCCGGGGCTTTTCAACGCTGCCGCATCGCCCTTCTCGGTGAAACCTTCAGTGTCCAGATGCACATAAGCCAGGTTGGCAAACGGCTCGAGCGCCAGTGCTTGCAATTCGACTCGATAGGCCGCTTCGCCGAACACTTGAGTCGTCGCTGCGTCGACCTTGGTTTTCTGTTTAGCGCTGACCTCGCCGTATTGCAGGTCGCGCTTCACATCGGCGCGATGCCAGCTGTAAGCCGCGCCAGTGCTCACGCGCCAGGCGCCAATTTCACGACCGGCGTAGGCGCCGAGGTGATAGCTGTCGACCTTGGCCGAGGAGTGAGTGCCAGAACCCATGCTCAGCGAACTGTCGCTGTAACCGGTGACCAGACCGATACGGGTTTGCTCGTCAAGCGCGCCGTCGACACCGGCCAGCAGGCCATCGATCGAGGTGTTGTAGCCGGCCGTGTCGTGGCTGGAATCGGTCGAGCCCCAGGCGCCGAGGGCTTTGATCCAGCCGTTGCTTTGCCCGGCGTTGCTGTCACGCAGGCGCTCGCCCACCGTGTCGCGAACCTGGCGGCTGTCATTGATCAGCATCGTGCCGAGCGCCGGGTAGATTTCGCCGCTTAACTGCTGAAACGCTTGTTGCGCGGTCGGCGCGTCTGGCGCACGCAGCAGGCTTTCAAACACCGCGTTGCCGGCACCCAGCCCTTCGACGGCAGCGGCCACCGAGCGTTGGTTCGGGGTCTGGCCGACGCTGGCAAACGCCGTCGCGTTGCGCTCGATGTTCAGTTGAATGCCATTGCCCGCGTAATCGAGGCTGCCGCCGATGAACAGGTAATTGGGCAGCACTGCGCCGAACTGGCCCTGAATGCCGCCGGCTGCTTGCAGAATGTTGTACTGGCGGCCGAGCAGGCTTTGCGCTTGGGCGGTGCTGAGCAGCGTCGGGCTGTTTTCCAGCGAAAGGCTGACGGTGGCGCCACTGACAGTTGCGGTGCCGTCGGCGACGATGCGATCGCTGCTGGTCGGCGACAGCTCAACCGCGTAAGTCGAGCCTGCGGCCAGCGTCACATCACCGGCGACGTTCAAGGTGCCGATGGAGTTTCCCGGCGCGACTCGCCCGCCGTTCTGCACCGACAACGCAGCGATGCGTCCGGAGCCGCCGAGGGTGCCGCTGTCGTTGACCGTGACCGCTGAAGTCAGCGAGCCGGTGACCGTCAGCAGTCCGCCGTTGACCGTGGTCGGGCCGCGATAAGTGTTGGCGCCACTCAGGACCAAATGCCCGGTGCCGGATTTGATCAGGCTGCCCTCGTATACGCGCCCCGCTGCCGCCGCATCGCGCGCGGTGCCGACTGCGTAATCGGTCTGATCCTGCTGACTGGCACCGACTGGAACGCCGTTCTGCCAGCCCTTGTCTTGCAGGGTCTGCTGCCAGGCGCTGTGCTCGGCGAGATCTTCGCGCTGGCGCTGGATCAGCGCTTTGTCGGAAATGTCATTGCTCCAGACATCGCTCTGCCCCGCGCCGAGGTTGGCGTCGAACTCGCCGAGCAACTGCCCCGGCCCGCGCATCGCCCGGTTCAGATTGGCCACACCCCAACCGACGCGTTCGGTTGGCGCATCGGTGACCGAACCATCCAGTTGTGTCGCGGTGGTCAGCAACACTTGCAGCGCCTGCTGATTGGTCATGTACGGATAGCGTTCCATCACCAGCGCCAGGGCGGCGGTGGCATGCGGCGCAGCCATAGACGTGCCGGACTTGATTGCGTAACCGCCGCCAGGAATGGTGCTGTCGATCTTCGCGCCGGGGGTGGTGATGCACCAGTATTTGGCGATGCCGCACTGGTTGTATTTTTGCTGATTGCCCTGATCGAGCCCTGAGACCGCCAGCCAGTGGCCTTCGAAATCCGGCTGAAAGTACGGCAGCGCCGAGCGCACGCTGGCATTCGGGTAGCCGCTGTTGCCGGCACTGAACACGTTGATCACGCCACGGCGAGACACGTCCGCCGCCGCATCGAGCCAGGTGCCTTTGTTCCAGTGCTGGGCATAAGCGGCGTGCAGGTCCGCCAGCGTGCGATAGCTGACATCCGGCGGCTGGCTGCCCCAACTGTTGTTGATCGCGCGCACGCCGGCATCGGCCAACGCGTCATACACCGCTTTGAAATAGCGCGGGTCGGGACTCGGGCCGAACAGGAAACCGTCGTTCTTGTTGGTGTTGCCGACGTAGATCTGCGCGTTGTACGCCACGCCGTGCATGCCGCTGCCATCGCGCGCGGCGCCCATGGTGCCGACTACGTGGGTGCCGTGGGAATCGTTGTTGGGGTTGAGCGTGCCGTCGACGTTGAACGCTGAGCCGTCGAGGTAAGTACCGCTGGCCAGCACCGGCTGGTAGCGGTCGCGGCTGAACTCGGGGTGGGCGGCATCGAAACCGGAATCGAGGGCGCCGATTTTCACGCCTTGACCGGTGATGCCCGCCGCATAGGCGTATTCGGCCTGCATGCGGCTCAGGCCCCAGTCGCGAACGAATTCGGCGCTGCGCCAACTGGCTGGATCGCCGGGTTTGCCGGCTTCGAGGTAGGCGGCGTGGGCCGCTGTTGTCGACATTGCAAACAGCAGGGTGCCGACCGGAATCGGCTTGATGCGTACGTCCATGTTCTGTTCTCGCTTTTATTGTTTTTGTGCAGGGCTTTTGTATGGTGTCGCCTGCTTCCCTCACCCCAGCCCTCTCCCTTTGGAGAGGGAGCCGTTTTGTGTTGTATGTCGAACCGAGCCCAACTCGGCTTCAGTAGTGAATTCACTGTCGAACTGTCAGGTCGGCGAATTTCTTCAGCATCCCCCAATCAGTCCCCTCTCCCTCTGGGAGAGGGTTAGGGTGAGGGCTGCCCAGCGACCACAAACGCCTCGTCCACCCGCGCCAGATCCTGCTCGTTCAAGGTCCCGGCGTAAAAATGCAACTTGGTCCACGCCATCAGATAGTCATACCGCGCCTGCGCCAGATCGCGGCGGGTGGTGAACAGTTGTTGCTCGGCGTTCAACGCGTCGAGGTTGGTCCGTTCGCCGCCGAGGATGCTTTGCTTGGTCGACACCACCAGCGCTTCGGCCGAACTCAGGGCTTTTTGGTAAGCGCGCAATTTGCTCACCCCGGACAGGCATGCACTGAACTGGCGACGCAGTTCGATCAGCGTCTCGCGGGTCTTGCCGTCGAGTTCGTATTCGGCCTGCTCCATCGTGCGGCTGGCCTGGCGGGTCGAGGCGGATACGCCGCCGCCGGCATACAGCGGCACGCTGACTTCAAAACCAATGGTGTTGGTTTCGTAACGCTGGTTATAGGTGTTGCCGCTTTCCGATTCGTTCTGGCGCATCGAGGCGTAGGCGCTGACTTTCGGCAGGTGCCCGGCGCGGTTGCGCTCCACTTCGTAACGCGCGACTTCCACGGCCTGGCGTTGCGACGCGAGGTTGGGGTTGTTGCTCACCGCCAGTTCGTGCCAGGTGTCGTAATTGGCCGGTTGCAGAGCGAAGGTCTGGAAGTTCTGGTTGAGCGGCGCCAGATCACCGATGTCCACCGCTGGTGTGCCGACCAATGCGCCCAGCTCACGCAGCGCGGCGTCCTGCTCGTTGCGCGCCTCGATTTCCTCGGCCGTCGCCAGCTCATAGCGCGATTCGGCTTCGAGGATGTCGGTGCGGGTGCCCTCGCCCTGCTTGAACATGTGTTCGTTCTGCTGGAACTGCTGCTCGTAGGCCTTCTTCTTCGCCAGCGCGATGTCGATCTGGTCCTGGGCAAACAGCGCCTTGGTGTAGTTGTCGAGCACACGCACCAGCAATTCCTGGCTCTTGCCACGGAAGGCTTCGTCGGCAAACAACGACTGCGCTACGCCTTTGCGATAGGCCGCGTACGCCTCGTAGTCGAGCAGCGGTTGTTGCAGGGTCAGTGCCGAGCCGTAACTGCTGTAGTTGCGATCGTCGGTGCGATTGCGGGCGCGCTCGTCCAGCGACGTGGCTTTCGACGAGTTACGGCCCTTGTTGTAGGTGTAACCGATGCGCGGCAACAGCCCGGCGCGGCCGATGGCGCGGTTTTCCAGGCCGGCATCGCGTTCCTTGATCGCGCCGAGGAACACCGGGTCATTGCGCAACGCCTGTTCGTAGATCTCGAACGGCCCCATGGCCGCTACTGCCGATTGGCTCGCGAGCAATGTCAGCGCCGCCAGCATGGAAAACTTGGTCATACAGCCGAACATCCTTATTCCTCGGTCAACGCGGAACCGGCCCGATCGAGCAGCGGTTTGAACAGGTAATTGAGGAGTGAACGTTCACCGGTGCGCACGAACATTTCTGCCGGCATGCCGGGTTTGATCACCAGACCGTTGAGTTTTTCCATGGCCTGATCGCTGACACTGCTGCGCAGCACGTAGTACGGCACGCCGGTTTTTTCGTCGACCATCTGGTCGGCGGAAATCAGGCTGACTTCGCCCGGTACGCGCGGGGTTCTGCTCTGGTTGAACGCAGTAAACAGAATGTCCACCGGCAAGTGCGTACCGACTTTGTCGATCAGGCTGATCGGCAAATGGCCCTCGACTTCCAGCGAAGTACCCTGCGGCACGATCTCCAACAAGGTCTCGCCCTGGCGCACCACGGCGCCTTCGGTGTGTACGCCGAGGTTGACCGCGACGCCGTCGGCGGTGGCGACAATCTCGCTGTGCTGCAGGTCGAAACCGGCCGAGGTCAGTTGCTCCGACAAGGTCACGCTCTTCAATTGCGCGTCGGCCAGTTGCGTGCGCACTTCCTTCTGATATTCCTCGCTGTGCTGTTGCAGCTTCAGGCGCGTTTCGAGGATGCCCTGCTCGACCCGGCCGCTCTCGCCAGTGTTCTCGGCCAGTTGCTGCTGCACTTGCGACAGTTGCCGCTGATATTCCATCAAGCGGTTGCGCGGGATGTAACCGTTGTCAGCCAGTGGCTGCAGGTTGCTCAATTGCTGTTGCAGCGAATCGGCCTGGGCGTTCAGGTCGGTGCGGGCGCGGCGCATGCCCGCCAGTTGCGCGGTGGCACCTTCAATGCTCGCACGCAGCCCGGCTTGCTCGCGGTAGAACGCCTCGCGGCGACTGCTGAACAGTTGCCGCTGGCCTTCCAGCACCAGCGCCAGGCGCGGGTCCGGGTCGCTGCTCAGTTCCGCCGGAAAAGTCACTTGCTTGAGGTTGTCACGCTCGGCCTGCCAGCGCGCGAGGCTGGCCCAGGCCATGCGGTATTGCGCTTGCAGCGACTGCACGTCGGCGGCGACCTGGGTCTGGTCGAGGCGGAACAGCGGCTGGCCTTGTTTCACGATTTCGCCTTCGCGCACCAGAATCCGGCTGACCACGCCGCTGCTCATCGACTGCACGGCTTTGCGTTTGCCCGAGACCACAACGGTGCCCTGCACCGGAATGCCTTGATCGAGCGGCGCCAAGGCCGCCCAGGTAAAGAAACTGCCGGCGCCGACAATCGCCAGAATCCAGCCCATGCGCGCGAAGAATTTCGCATCGCGCTCCGGGCGTTCGCTGAGGTAGGCGTGTTCCATGTTCGCTTCGTTTTCAGTGTTCATGCTTGCGCTGCTCATACACCCGAATTCCTCGTCGAGGGCTGATACTGTCGGCTCATGCTGAGCCCGCCCGGTGCCTGCGCGGCTTTTTCACGTTGTTGTTCAGGGTTACCGGAGAGTGCCTTGAGCACGTCCTGGCTCGGGCCGAAGGCTTGCAGGCGACCTTCGTTGAGCACCAGTAACTTGTCAGCCTGAGCCAACACCGAAGAACGATGCGTCACCAGCACCACCGTGGTGCCCTGCGCCTTGAGCGCGGCAATCGCGCTGGCCAGCGCCGCTTCGCCGACGGTGTCGAGGTTGGAATTGGGTTCATCGAGCACCACCAGGGTCGGCGTGCCATACATTGCACGGGCCAGGGCAACGCGCTGTTTCTGGCCACCGGACAAGCCACTGCCGTCCTCGCCCAATTGAGTGTCGTAGCCTTGCGGCAACCGCAAAATCATCTCGTGGACACCGGCCTGCTGCGCGGCCGCCACCACTTGCTGCGGATCGGCCTGGCTGAAACGCGCGATGTTCTCGGCGATGCTGCCGCTGAACAGCTCGATGTCCTGTGGCAGATAGCCGATGTACGGGCCGAGCTGATCACGATTCCAGCGATGAATATCTGCGCCGTCCAGACGCACGGTGCCGCCCAGCGTCGGCCATACGCCGACCAGTACCCGCGCCAGCGTCGATTTACCGGAGCCGGAAGCCCCGAGCACGCCGAGCACTTCGCCCGCGGCGAGGTTGAAATTGACCATGTGCAAGGTCGCGTTACGCTGGCCCGGCGGGCCGGCGCTGACCTGTTCAAAGGTGATCTGGCCTTTCGGCGCCGGCAACGCCATGGCGTCGTCACTCGGCGGGAACGCTTGCAGCAGCGCGTCAAGACGGCGATAAGCCAGCTTCGCCCCGCTCCACTGTTTCCACACGGCGATCAACTGGTCGATCGGGCTGAGCACGCGGCCCATCAGAATGGAACCGGCGATCATCATCCCGGCGGTCATGTCGCCCTTGATCACCAGCAAGGCACCGAGGCCCAGCACCAGCGATTGCAGGCACAGGCGCAAGGTTTTACTCAGCGAGCTGATCACCGCACCGGTGTCACTGGCCTGATTCTGCAAACCGAGGAAGCGCGAGTGCACCTGGAACCAGCGCTTGCGCAGCGAACCGAGCATGCCCATCGCCTGAATGGTTTCGGCGTTGTGCAAATGGCTGGTGGCCAACTGGCTGGACTTCTGCGAAAAACCGGCGGCTTCGCCAAGCGGCTTTTTGGTCATGTACTCGTTCAGGCACGCCAGCGCGATCAGCAACAGCGCGCCAGCCGTGGCGAGCACGCCAAGCCAGACGTTGAACAGGTAAATCACGAACAGGTACACCGGGAACCACGGCGCATCGAAAAACGCGAACAGCGCCGGGCCGGTGACGAATTGGCGAATATGGGTCAGATCGCCCAGCGATTGCCCGGCATTGCCCTCGCCCTTGAACAGGTTGCGTTCGAACGCGGCCTGATACACCCGCAGGTTGAAGCGGCGCTCGAGCTGACTGCCGATGCGGATGACGATAAAACTGCGCACCACTTCCAGCAGGCCGATAAAGGCGAAGAAACCGACCACCATCAGCGACAGCATCGCCAGGGTCGTTTCGTTCTGCGATGACAGGACTCGGTCATAGACCTGCAGCATGTAGATGGAGGGCACCAGCATCAGCACGTTAATCAGTGCTGTGAAGCAACCGACACTGATCAGAATGCTCTTATAGTCAGCCAAAGCCTTGAACAAGGGAGCGGTGGCTGGGGCCTTCGCCATCTTCATTGATTATTCCTGAAAACTATCTCTCGCCATTCATGGCGAAATTCGAGTTGATAATCCGCACAGTGGCGGAACTTGCCTTTTTGCCTGGCGCTTACACTTTCATAACAACTAGCGCCTTGAACTACGGTGCAGTTGCCAGTTGCAGTGGGCTTATAACACCGAGGCAGCGCTTTATATTCAAACTTCGTCTCTGCCTTGATCATTGCCTCTCAACGCGCTGCGCGCTCAAGGGTAATGATCAGGCCCGATTTCAAAGTACTCAGATAAAGCCCATCAGGTTGTCGGCTGAAAAACTGGATTCTTGAGCCTTCTTTGCCAGTGATCGACAGGCCGTCAGGGTCGGCAAACCAGCCGATCGGCAGTTGTTCCAGCCACGCGCCGAGACAGTCGGCGCCCTCACCCAAGGTCTGGTTCGCGCGCAACTCGACAGCGCAGGTGTTGGAAGGCTTGTCCTGTTGCTTTTGCGCCTGCCGGTCATCGCCTGGCGCGGACAATGTCGCTTGCCACTGCCCGGCAAATACCGCCGGTTCTTCCAGTCTGAGGCTGCTTGCCATGCTCGTTTCTCCTGAAACCATGATGAACGCCGCCGTTAGCCACGCCCCTGCCTTGTAGGTAAAAGCTTTACCGATCATGGGAATAATCGCTCCGGCGTGTAGCCTTGCTTACAGTCCAGCTCGATGCAAGCGGAGAAAGCGGCGCATTACGCACCGCTTTGCCCTTTTACATCACGCCACGATGTCGCTGGTGGCTGCCTGGCCAACGGTGCTGACGATGAAATCAGCCACGCCGTGCCCGGAGAAGTCCACCGACAACAGGCTGTTGCCACCCGACGAGGTCAGCACCGCATCGCCGGCCGCACCGGTGAAGCTGTTGACGAAGTGCAGGCCCGCGCCGTTGGTGATGCCGGTCAGATCGATTTTGTCCAGACCGCTGACGAAATCAAGGATCTGATCGATCGCCCCCGGCTTGGAATCGGAACTGGCCGCGAACACGAAAGTGTCCGAACCCGAACCGCCCCACAGCTTGTCGGCACCGCCCGCGCCGAAGAGGATGTCGTTGCCGGCACTGCCCTTCAGTTCGTTGGCCACGCTGTTGCCGATCAGCAAATCGCTGCCGGAACCACCAATGGCGTTTTCGATGATCGCGCCTTTGGCGATCGACACGTTGCCGACCATGCCACCAACGTCAGAGAACGAGGCGTCATTGAGGTTGATTTTCTGGTTTTGCGTGAAACCGGAGAAATCCAGGGTGTCCCTGCCGCCCGCGTCCCACACTGAAAACACCACTTTGTCGCTGGACGACGAAGCACTGAGGAAGTCCCGGCCAGTGTTGGAGTTGAAACCGTAAGTGCTGTCACCGGTACGGGTGTTCATGTTGGCGCCGTAGAGCTTCTGGATGGCAGCAATGTCGTCCATCAGCGGCCCAGAGGCATACGCTTCCACCCCGCCTTTACTGAAGTTCTGGCTGGTGTTGCTTTCGCTCCAGTAGCTCATGATGCTGTAACCGCGGGTGTCTTGCCCGTAGGTCGCATCGTTGTAGGTCGGGTTGCCATTGCCGGCGTTGTAGTCACCGGGGTGCGCCAGACCGAGGGTGTGGCCGATCTCGTGGGTCAGGGTCTGACGGCCGTAGTTGTTCAGATCCGGGGTCTTGTTCTGCGTGTAACCGCTGTTGATCAAGTACCACGACGTACCGTCATAACCGGCACCGGTCCCCGGCAAATAGGCAAACGCCGCCGCGCCATCCTGACCACCGCTGTAATTGCCAAAGGTCATGTGCCCGTCACCGCCCGAGGCTTTCTCGGTAAAGGTCACATTGGCCACATCGGCCCACGACTGCATGGCCAGCTTGGCCTGAGCCTGCTGCTGCGCACTGAACTGACTGAACCCGCTGATCCCGTGCTTGTTCATTGTGCTGAACGACGCCGAGGTCAGGAACGTATAGGTCAGCTCGATCTTGCCGCTGCCATCCTTGTCCTGATAGGCAGCGCCATCGCGCAGCAACTGGGTGGCCGCCTGATCGACGGTGTACGAGGGTTTACCATTAACCGTGAGATTGCCACCACGGTCATATTGATGGCTGAAGCTATTGATCTGGTTGTAGGCCGAACTGAAGGCAGCCAACTGAAAGGCCTGCTCAGCGGAATCAACAGCATTGGTTTTGACTTTCGACATAAACACACTTCCTTGTTAAGCAATGGAACAGTTTTTGTCCGACAGGACGATCCCTGGCGAGATCGTCCTATCACTCGCCCAATGAAGGCGTAAGAAACCTGACACAATTCGAAATGTTGCGTAAAGGATTTTTTTAGTTGGAAAGAGAGTGTTCCGGGTAAATGGCCGGAAACATGGCACGCGAAGGTTGAAGATTGTTTGAAGTTGCGCAGGGAGTGCGAAATTGTCTTACGATTTTCTATTTAAATATTAAATATCGGTAAGTTGAATTTTGTTAGGTGCGTCGCACTTTTTAATGCGGCGACATTGAATTGATATCAAGGATATTGGCAGTGACTGCCTTTAAAGCGGTGCCATCCCAAAAGCCCCTCACCCTAGCCCTCTCCCTGTATGTACCGGAGACATGGTGGACACATGTTCGGAGACATGGTGGACGGTTTTAGATCTTCTTACCTGCCGTCACGATCTGCAAGTTCAAGTCGATTCGAGCGACACGATGTCTACTCCAGTAGACATCGTGGATGCCGTCCTCCGTCGTCTCCCTGATCGCTATGCACCTGCCATAAAAAGCCTTTCCAATCTTGTATTCCCGATTCCTCCAAAAGATTTCGCCTCCCACCTGTACCTTCCTGACCACATCCGCGTCGCTGTACTCCGGTTCCGCCGGTCGCTCCTGATATTCCCTTGGGCTGCCACTGTAACGAGCCGCCGGCACCGCCATGCCCAGCGCCTGATGAGGGCGTTTTTGGTTGTAGATGTCGCGCCAGGTATCAAACGCCCGTTGTGCGTCGTCGAGATCGGTGAAAAACCGGCCTTGCAGGACTTCATTTTTCAGGCTGCGGTGGAAGCGCTCCAGTTTTCCCTGAGTCTGAGGATGATAAGGCCGGGAGTGACCGACCTTAATGCCCTGGCTCATCAGCCAGACTTCCAGCGCAGTATAAACGCCAGTCTGATCGCCCCATGGCGAGCCGTTGTCCATCGTCATGCGCAACGGCAGGCCGTAGCGTCGAAACGTCCGGATTAGATGGTCTTGTACAGTTTGGCGCTGTTCATTGGCACATGCGGCAATGCATAGCGAAAAGCGTGAGTGGTCGTCCAGTATTGTGAATGGATGGCAGCGTCCGTGGCTCAGACTGAAATGTCCCTTGAAGTCGATCTGCCATAGATCGTTAGGCGCTTCGTGCTCAAAGCGGATAAATGGTTTGATCTCGGTAGCCTTTGGATCAACACGCGAATGACGCTGCAAAACCGCATGCACAGTGCTGACAGAGGGCATCACAGCGCCTTCATCTTCCAGCACGCGCTTGAGCTTGCGGGCACCCCAGGCCTCGTATCGCTGACTCATGGTCAGAATCCGCTGCTCAACCTCATCAGCACAACGTTTCGGTGATGTTTTCGGTCGACGGGACTGATCGTGCAACCCCTCTACACCTGATATTTCAAACCTGTTGAGCCATTTGTAGGCAGTACTTGGGCTGATATTGAATCGACGGCAAAGCTGCCGAACATTCGCTCCTTCTTGCCGAGCTAAATGCACAAACTCTGTACGAAGTTGCATGGTGGATGCCTCTTGCCAGGACACAGGTCATCTCCTTGATGATGAGCAATGTGCCTATTAAAAAGTGTCCACCATGTCTCCGAACACCTGTCCACCATGTGTCCGGTACATACACTCCCGGAGGGAGAGGGAACCGATCGTGGTGGATGCAGGAGTTACGCCGACATGAAACTCCGAGTCGAACACACATTTTGAACAGCCCACCAATCAGCTCCCTCTCCCTCGGGAGAGGGCTGGGGTGAGGGGCAGCCACACCACAAATCCAAAGCCAACCACCCGCTTCTAACCACTCATTACAATGAGCGCAAGCTCGAGTGCCCTTGATCTTGCCATGCCGGCCCCATCGGCAGGCTGAGTGGAGGGACCGATCCGGGCGTGGGGAGCGCAGCGACCGTCTGGCGCAGCCAGACACAGCGGAAGGAGGTGTAGCGAAGCAAACCGTAGCCGCTGCGCCCGGATCGGTCCCGGAGCGAAGGGACCCGAGCCTGCGAGGGCCGAACGCAGGGGCCCAGCGTTTTGGTTACTTTTGGGCGTCTGCAAAAGTGACCCGCTGTAAAAGCGGAACCGCCAGCCGCAACACCCAAGGAAACGGATATTCACCCAAAACCCCAGAAACCTGGTCGGCCCAAAGGCCGCCAAGTCCAAAGCCTAAAAAAAGCTCAACTCCCCGTACGAATCTTGTTCCAAACCCGCGTCCGCACCCGGTCAACATTCAACGGCATCGCCTCCAGCGCAAACAGCTTGCCCATCATCTCCGGACTCGGATAAACCTTGGTATCGTTGCGGATCGCCGGATCAATCAACCCATCCGCCTGCGCATTGCCATTGGCGTAATGCACATGATTACTGATCCCGGCCATCACCTCCGGCCGCAACAGATAATTCATGAACGCATACCCGGCCTTCTCATCCGGCGCGTCCGCCGGCATGGCCACCATGTCGAACCAGATCGCCGCGCCCTCCCTGGGAATCGCATAGCCAATCTCAACGCCGTTTTTCGCCTCTTTCGCCCGGTTCTCCGCCTGCAAAATATCCCCGGAGAACCCCACCGCCACGCAAATATCGCCATTGGCCAGATCACTGGTGTACTTCGACGAATGGAAATAGCTCACGTATGGCCGCACTTTCATCAGCAGCGCTTCGGCTTTTTTATAGTCCTCGGGATTCTTGCTGTGGTGTGGCAGGCCCAGATAATTGAGCGCCGCCGGCAGCAATTCCGGACCGTTGTCGAGAATCGCCACCCCACACTTCTGCAGTTTTTCCATGTTCTCCGGCTTGAAGATCAGGTCCCAGGAATCCACCGGCGCGTTGTCGCCCAATACCGCTTTGACCTTGGCGACGTTGTAGCCAATACCCGTGCTGCCCCACAGATACGGAAAACCGTGCTCGTTGCCCGGGTCATTGGTCTGCAACGCCTTGAGCAGCACCGGATTGAGATTCTTCCAGTTCGGCAACTGGCTCTTGTCGAGCTTCTTCAGCGCCCCGCCCTGAATCTGTCGGGCCATGAAATGGTTGGACGGAAACACCACGTCGTAACCGGATTTACCGGTCATCAACTTGCCGTCGAGGGTTTCGTTGCTGTCGTAGACGTCGTACGTCACGCCGATGCCCGTGGCTTTTTCGAAATTTTTGGTGGTGTCTGGCGCGATGTAGTCGGACCAGTTGTAAACCTTGACCGTTTCCGCGGCCTGAGCAAGGGAAACGGCGAGCATCAACGGTGCCAGAGCGAGAGTCTTGCGGATCATGGATCGATTCCTGTGGGTTGTCTTTCTTGTTGGCAGGCAATCAAAGGATCAAATAATCAGAAAATCAGCACGTAGCTCTTGCGCACGGTTTCCTGGATATCCCAGATACCGAGCGTGTTGGCCGGCAACATCAGTGCGTCGCCACCTTGTATGTGCAGGGTTTCGCCACCGTCATCGGGGGTGAAGGTGCAGCGTCCGGAAATGAAATGGCAGAACTCCTGCGCGGTGATCTGCCGGCGCCAGCGCCCGGGCGTGCATTCCCAGACCCCGGTTTCGACGCCATCGTCGCGCTCGACGCTGGTGGTCGAGGCGATGGCGACCGGCTCGCCGAGGGGCACGGCCACCGGGCTGGATTCGTCGAGTTGCAACGTGGCGGTATTTTTGAACTGGGTGATGCTCATGGGCTTACCTGTTTTTGGAAATGAACGACGCTTAATGCATGAAGCCTTCCATGAAACCGGCGACCCGGCTGGCGAGTTTGCGCCGCCACGGCGCGGTCGCCGGATTCGCCAGGGTCTGGTCTTCGTGGACGAAGCTTTTGATGATCGCGTTGTAACCGAGCCAACGGCACGGCTCCGGCTCCCACGCGCGTAACGCGTGAATGCCACCGTCCGCCAGCACCCAGGGCTGATGGACCAACTCGCTGTCGCGCTCGAGAATCAGATCGGCCAGGGTACGACCGCCGAGATTGCTGGCACCGACGCCCTCCCCGCCATAACCGCCTGACAGCGCAATACCATTGGCACGGTCGCACAGCATGTGCGGTTTGAAATGTCGCGACATGCCGAGATTGCCGCCCCAGGCGTGGGTGATCTGCACGTTTTTCAGCTGCGGGAACAGTTCTCCGAACAGATAACGGCGCAGCTCGACTTCATCACGGCTCAGATCAAAGTTATGGCGCAGCTTGCCGGCGAACTGGTAGCCGCCGCGTGCGCCGAAGATCAAACGGTTGTCAGCGCTGCGCTGGCCGTAAGTGACCTGGCGGCTGAATTCACTGAAGGCCTGACCGCGATTGAGGCCGATTTCGTCCCAGGTCGCCTGGGACAGTGGCTCGGTGGCGACTATGAGGCTTTGCACCGGCAACTGATAACGGCCCAGCGGTGGCAATGTGACCGAATAGCCCTCGACGGCCGGCACGATCCAGCGGCTGCGCACACTGCCCTTGGCCGTGCGCAAACTGCCGGACTGCCATTGCGTGACCGGGCTGTTTTCGTAGATTTTCACGCCCATGTCCTGCACGGTACGCGCCAGACCACGCACCAGTTTCGCCGGGTGAATGGTTGCTACATGAGGTGCGTAAATAGCCCCGTAAGGTTTGGCGATGCGCAGCTGCTGCGCCAGTTGTTCCGGGCTGAGCCAGCGGTAATCGTCGTCGGTCAGGCCTTGGGTGTGCAGTTTTGCCAGATAGTCGCGCAGGTTCGCTTCCTGCTCCGGATAACGCGCCGCGCAGTACAGCACCCCGCCTTTGCGATAATCACAGTCGATACCTTCCTGTTCAAGGACGATCTCCACCTCGTCGGGAATGCTGTGCAACAAATCGAATGACGCCCGACGCTGCTGCGGTGACAGTCCAGCGAGCAAGCGATCCTCGCCAAGCAGATTGCCCATCAGCCAGCCGCCATTGCGCCCGGATGCGCCAAAACCGGCGGTTTGCGCTTCGACAATCGCAATGTCGAGGCCCGGTGCGTGTTTTTTCAGGTAATACGCGGTCCACAGCCCGGTGTATCCCGCGCCGATAATTGCCACATCGACATCCAGGTCCCGCTCCAGCTCCGGCCGCGCGGTCAGCGACTCGTCGAGCTGGTCCATCCACAAACTGATCGTGCGCCACGCCGGCATGCCAGACTCCGCCACTGAAAACCTTCGATGGCGTCGATCCTAGTGGCAGCGCTCAGTGGCTGTCTTGCGCGCGTGCCCGCAAAGAAATTTGTTTGACGTAGGCTTTGGGCGACTGCCCGGTGTGCTGGCGGAAACAACTGTAAAACGCCGACAACGAATTGAAGCCGGCGGCAAATGCCAGCTCATCGATGCGCAGCGGCGGCACCGCGCTGTCGAGCGAACGCAGCAAATGCTGCAGGCGCGCCTGATTGACGTAGCGGTAGAAGCTTTGCCCGAGCACTTGATTGAGCAGGTAGGAAATCTGGTTGCGACTGTAGCCGCACTCCTTCGCCACCCGCTGCAAATCGAGGTCGGAATCGAGGTACGGCTGCTGCTTTTCGAAGTACTGCTGCAGATCTTCAGCCATAAAACTCAGCTGGCGCGGTGACAGTCCCAGGTGACTCTCTGCCGGGCGCTGATTCGACGAGGCAGTGCCATCTGCTTGCGTACGCACCAGCGAGGCATATTCATTGACCCGCCAGATCAGCCCGTCCTTGACGGTGATCGCCTCGCTCGAACGAAACGACACCAGGCCATCACCACCACGTAAGGTCACTTCGTATTGAATGAACGCAGTGTTGCCATCGACGCGAATGCGGTCGCAGTGCTCAAGCAGTTCGTCGGATTCTCGCGGCATGCTGACGCGCACGTATTCGCGCAACTCATCGAGACCGAGCACACGATTCTGGAAGAAGTCGTTGTACTGGATGTCCGGGTGATACAGCGCCATGACGCTGTCCAGGTCGCGATGTTTCCAGCTCAAGTGATAGCGCATGACCGTGCCAGCCGTGGCCTGGGTCTGTTCGGGGCCGTCATCGTCGGCGTGCATAGAAGGCTCGAAAAAAAGAACCGAGCTTGCCCAACATTGGCATTGGCGGCAACGAAAAATCAGTGATGGCCATTTGGCGAGTTCACGCCTCGACGTGATCCACATCAAAAAAATCGCTGCAATCGCCAAATGGACTGAAAATTCTCACGAGAATTTCACAACTGAATGCTACTTTTAATAACTGTCACCGGTTGAGCCAATGAAGGCTCTTCCCACCTAACATGGGCAAACGGAAGCGCTCGATGAAGAAGGCGGGCAACACATGAATAAAGGGTTTAGCAAAGTCACGTTCCCCAATGCATGCCAGCTGATGCGCTGGCATTTTCATCCCATGGGTTTCGAAGCAACGATGGACGCGCCAGGCAGCATGGTCGCCCGTCTGTTCGATCGCGCCAGTGGGGAAACCATGATTGCCATCGCCGGTATTCCCTGCGCGACGGTCATGAATGCAGCAGATGTGGAACGAATCATCGAGGCTGTGGAGGATGAGCTGGAAGCTTTCATTCCTCCAGAGTCTCTCAGGAGTTACGCCTAGCCTGTTGATCCATAAAGAAAAAAGCCCGCAGTGTGCGGGCTTTTTTGTGCTCAGGTGGTTTGCCTGGCCTTACGCTGATCAGCAAAGAACGGCTTGTTGCTGGCGACCCGATCGGACGCCCGTGGCATGTTCACCGCTTGCGCGTCCTGCGGTTCAACGTACCAGTAGCAATGGCGGACCGCACGGGTGATGCCTACGTAGGCCAGGCGCAGGATTTCGTCTTTCTGCGCATTGTCATATGGCTCGCTGTCGCCCGCTTTACCGAGCCCGGCCATGCGGTAAACCTGATTCTTGTAAGGCGAACTGGTCAGGTGCTGACAATCGCCGAGCAGAAACACCGCATCGGCCTGCAGGCCTTTGGCACTGTGATAAGTCAGTTGCTTCAGACGCCGAGCTTCGTACGGCAAGCTCGAATCTACATTAAGTACAGACTGAATATGCTCTGCTATCAATGGCTTATCGCTGCTTTTTCGATAAAGCATCAAGATCGAATGGCCTTGGCGATAGTGCTCGGACAACCGCTCAGCCAGTGCCTGATCGTCACGCTCGAGAACATTGACCGCTTGCAACGGCTTGGGCGCACCGCTGGCCTTGGCCTTTTTGCCCGGGATGGCCGGCGCCGCGCGGACGATATGTTCGGCGGCGTCGATGATGTGCTGGTGGCTGCGATAATTGTCGCTGAGCATCACACGCGTGGTGCTCGGCGACGGGAATTCCTTGTCGAACGCCATGAAGTAAATCGGCGAACTGCCGCGCCAGCCATAGATCGACTGCCAGTCATCGCCAACGCACAGCAATGACGAACGCTGCGCCCCGCGCCCGACGTGCATGGCCGGACCTCGGCTGCGGATTTCAGCGAGGCTTGCGCGGATCCAGGAAACGATCTGCGGCGAAACGTCTTGAAATTCGTCAATCATCAGGTGCGACAGCGGCCGAAGCAGTTCGTCGCTTAACAGCTTGAGATTTTCCGGCGAGTGCTCGCTGAACAAGGCGAACATCCGGTTATAGGTCATGACCGGCGGTTTCTGGTCGAGCAGATGATCTTCGAATGCACGCCAGAACAGGCTCAGCGCCTCGAAGAAAAACCGGTCCGGATCGTCTTTGGCGAAACTCATGCGACCGACTGCGTCAGGCACATCCAGCCCCAGGTTCTCGATAAACCCGGCCGCGGCGACAAAACAATCGAGCAACGGCGCCGAAGTCAGCTCTCCCTTGACCTTGTATTCGAAGCCCGGACCGGCGCTGGCATCCCCGGCCAAGGTTGCCAGGATGCGCTTCGACGAATCGTAACTATCCATCCAGATCAACGGCTTACGACAGAAAGCTTGAAACAGGGTGCGCTTTACCGCCCATTCGGCGCGCACGCTGAGCTTGGCGTTGGGCCGGGAAAGCTGAGGGTTCTCGCGTTGATCGAAGCCCAGCACTACCCAGGCATCAAGACTCGGGATGTAGCCATGACTATGGAATTTCGCACCATTGATCTCGAACGTCTGCCGATTCGGTTCGATGCCCTTGATCGGCCACGCACCGGCGCGAAACCACAGATCCTCGATCACATCGCACAATTCTTCATCGCGACGCGACGCCAGTTCCGTTACCGCTACGCGTTTCTGTACGTCCGGGTGATCGCGCTCCAGTTCCTTCAACTGCAAACCGGCGCGGGACAACGGCTGAATCAACTGACGGAAACGTTCATCCTGGTTAAACAAGCGGTGATAGCAGGCATTGAGCTGCTGGCGTTGCGCGTCATTGATGCGCAGGTCAAACGGGTTGCTGTCGACCTCTTCGGCGGCGCCCTGCGCTCTGTCACTGAGATTCTCGAAAGCCTGCAAACGCTCGAAACCCGGCAAGCTGCGCACCATCGGCAGAATGCGCGAATGGAAAGTGCGCACCAGTTCGCGAGCCTGGCGCGAATTCACTGGCAAATCCCAGAGTGCGAACACGTCGATCAGTTTGTTGATGAAATCCTTGCGCGACTCGCGGGTGAAGGTCACCACCGTCATCGAGTCCAGCTCGAAACCCAGATAGTGCTTGAGCAGCAGGATACGCAGCACCAGCGTGGTCGACTTCCCCGCGCCAGCCCCGGCGACCACCGAGGTCGACGGTGTTTCGCTGAAGATCATCTTCCATTGCGCGGCGCTTGGCTGCGCGTGGGCAGGCAACAGGCGTGCGACATCGGCTTTCATGCGTTTTTTCAGTTCGGCCGTCAGCGGCAGTCGCCAATCGTCGAACAAATGGTTGTCGACGCTGGGCGGGCGGTGCTCGGTGTTGCGGCTGTCGCGAATCAGCAGCACCTGCCGACCTTCCTCCAGCCCCTCGAGTTTGCCTTGTTTAAAGCCGTAATCGACACCCGCGGTGTGCCCGCTGCGAAAACCATCCGCTTGCCCGTGCAACCAGGACGCGCGGTGCTGCGCGCGCAGACGGGTCAAGCCATGGCCGAAAAAACGCGCCGCCAGGCGTTTGAACCAGGGCATCTCGGCCAGTGGCCGAAGTTCGGGTGGGAGATCGGGGGTGTGTTGCGCCACGCAGACGGCTCCAGTGTGTGAGGCTGAGGCGGCTATGGTGGCCGGATTCGCCGCGCGTTTCTAGCGAAATGCTTATGGGTCATCGGTTTAGGCGATGAAATGAAAGTCGGGTGAGATGTTTTTGTTTTTCTTTACATCAAGTAATTCGATGGTAATGGCGCATTTTTTACGCTTTTTATCGATAGTTAACGGGTAGATGATCGCCGTCATAAACCACCGGTTTCGCCCTGTGCCGAACCTATTGCGGAGACGATCATGCTTGAACTCAGACCTTTCAATTCGCTGGGCGCAGCCAATCATGGCTGGCTCGACGCCCACCACCATTTCTCGTTCGCCGAGTATTACGACCCGCAACGCATGAACTGGGGCAACCTGCGCGTGTGGAATGACGACGTGATCGCCGCCGGCAGCGGTTTTCCGCAGCATCCGCACCGCGACATGGAAATCATCACTTATGTGCGTGAAGGTGCGATCACCCACCAGGACAACCTTGGTAACAAGGGCCGCACCGAGGCGGGTGACGTGCAAGTTATGAGCGCAGGCACCGGAATTGCGCACAGTGAATACAACCTCGAAGCCAAAGACACGCGGATATTCCAGATCTGGATTCTGCCGACTGAAACCGGTGCGCCGCCCTCTTGGGGTGCCAAACCGTTTCCGAAAGGCCAGCGTGAAGGGTTTGTAACCTTGGCCAGCGGCAAGGACGGCGATGATCAGAGCCTGCGAATCCGCGCCGATGCGCGTCTGGTTGCAGCGAATCTCAAAGCCGGCGAAACCGCGCAATACCGTCTGGATGAAGGGCGCCGCGCGTATCTCGTCCCGGCTACCGGGGTGATTGAAGTCAATGGCTTGCGTGCACAAGCTCGAGACGGCGTTGCGGTTGCGCAGGAGCAAGTGCTGACGGTGACTGCGGTTGAAGACAGTGAAATCGTTCTTGTGGATCTGGCCTGAGGCCTCCACTGCAACCCCTTGTGGGAGCGAGCCTGCTCGCGATGGCGTAGTTTCAGTCGATGAGTCGTTTGCTGATCCGCCGCATCCGCGAGCAGGCTCGCTCCCACCGGGAATGCTGGTTGCTGTTTGAAATGAAAAAGCCCCCGCCATCGTGAGATGGCGGGGGCTTTTTGTCATCGTTCAAGCATCAACGGCTGGAAATAGCGCCATCCACCAATGCCTGCGCTTCAACCACCAGTTGTTTAAGGTGGTCATCACCGATAAAGCTCTCGGCGTAGATCTTGTAAATGTCTTCGGTGCCCGACGGCCGTGCGGCGAACCAGCCGTTCTCGGTCATCACTTTCAGACCGCCGATCGCCTGATCGTTACCCGGCGCGTGGCTGAGAATGCTCTGGATTTTCTCACCGGCCAATTCGGTCGAGGTCACTTGCTCCGGCGACAGCTTGCTCAGCAGCGCCTTCTGCTCCGGATTGGCCTTGGCATCGACGCGCACCGAGAACGGCTCGCCCAACTCATCGGTCAGCGCCTTGTACGCCTGGCTCGGATCACGCCCGGTGCGCGCGGTCATTTCCGCGGCGAGCAATGCCGGAATCAGACCATCCTTGTCGGTACTCCAGACGCCACCGTCCTTGCGCAGGAACGACGCACCGGCACTTTCTTCGCCACCGAAACCCAGAGAACCATCGAACAGGCCTTCGGCGAACCATTTGAAACCGACCGGCACTTCGTACAGGCGACGGCCCAGACGCTGGGCGACACGGTCGATCAAGCCGCTGCTGACCACGGTTTTGCCCACGGCGGCATCGGCGCGCCATTGCGGACGGTTCTGGAACAGGTAATCGATGGAAACCGCCAGATAGTTGTTCGGCGCCAGCAGACCACCCGAAGGCGTAACGATGCCATGACGGTCGTGATCCGGATCGCAGGCAAACGCCACGTCGAAACGCTCTTTCAGGCCAATCAGGCCTTGCATCGCGTGGCTCGACGACGGGTCCATGCGAATCTGGCCATCCCAGTCAACGGTCATGAAGCGGAACGTCGCGTCGACTTCTTTATTGACCACTTGCAGATCCAGGCGGTAGTGCTCGGCGATCGCCGACCAGTAGCGCACCCCTGCTCCGCCCAGCGGATCAACGCCCAGACGCAGCTTGGCGTCACGAATGGCATCGAAGTCGATCACATTGATCAGGTCGGCAACATAGGTATTGACGTAGTCATGACGATGGGTGGTGCTGGCCTTGAGCGCCTGCTCGTAGCTGATGCGCTTCACGCCGGCGAGCTTGTTGGCCAACAGCTCATTGGCCTTGGCCTCGATCCACTTGGTGATATGGGTGTCGGCGGGCCCACCATTAGTGGGGTTGTATTTGTAACCACCGCTTTGAGGCGGGTTATGCGACGGCGTAATGACGATGCCGTCGGCCAGGCCCGAGGTGCGGCCGCGGTTGTAGCACAGAATGGCGTGGGAAATGGCCGGTGTCGGGGTGTATTCGTCACCTTCGGCGATCATCACCGTGACACCGTTGGCGGCCAGAACTTCCAGCGCGCTGGCCCCGGCCGGGGTCGATAGCGCATGTGTGTCGATGCCGACAAACAATGGCCCGGTAATGCCTTGCGCTTCGCGGTACAGGCAGATTGCCTGGCTGATTGCCAGAACGTGCCACTCGTTGAAACTCAAGTCGAACGAACTGCCCCGGTGTCCGGACGTACCGAACGCCACACGCTGAGTGGAAATCGACGCGTCGGGCTGTCCGGTGTAATAAGCCGTTACCAGTCGCGGGATATCGACCAACAGTTCTGCCGGTGCCGGTTTGCCCGCAAAAGGACTGAGTGTCATGCAAAACCTCTGAAGTGGAGTGATTCAGGAATAGAGCGCAGTTTACTGGCAGTTTGACCGTAGTGCGACGGGATCTATCCGGGACTCTTCCGATGTTTTTTAACGTCAGTCAGCGGGGGCCAGACGCAGGGCGTCACCGAGCAGCCCGACCACACTGGCCAGCTCACGCTCACCATGACCCGGCGTACTCAAACGCAGGTTTTGCCCGTGCAGTCCCTGCAAGCTGAACAACTCGCCCGGCGCCACCACGATCTGCTGTCTGAGCAGACGCTGGAAAACCTGAGTCATATTCACCGGTCGCAGCGAGCGCACCCATACGGTTGCGCCGCCTTCGGGCTCGACGATATCCAGCGCATCGCCCAGGCGATCGCGCAACAGCGCAATCAGCGGCGTGCGGCGTTCCTTGAGCATTCTTCGCAATACCGACAGATGCTGATCCAGTCGCCCGCCCCCCAGCAGTCTGGCAATGGCTTTCTGGCGAATCGGTGACAAGCGGAATGCACGCAACAGAAAGTGCCGCTGCAACTCATGACGCCAATGTCGCGACAACAGATAACCGAACGGTGCCTCGGCGCCGATGAACTTCTCGAATGTTGAAAACACCAGTAATCGTTCAGGATCCAGCCAGTCACGCAAGGGCTGTGCGCCCTCGCCGTCCTGTAGTTCGCTGTAGCAATCGTTTTCCAGTACCCAGGTGCCATGCAATGTCAGTAGATGCGCAATGGCCTGCTGGTTTCTCAGCGGACGCAGGCTGCCGCGTGGCATGTTCAATGCGGAAGACACCAGCATCAAACGCACCGATTCGTGCGTTAACAGCGACTCGAGCCGTTGCGGATCCACCTGACCTTCGCCCAGCAGCGGCAATTCGATGACGCGCACCTGGGCTGCTTGCAACAGACGCAGGATAACCCAGTCACATGGCGATTCGACCACGACGGTGGCGCCACGCAACTCCAGCACCGCAATCAGTATTTCCAGTACCCCACGTAAATCTGCGCCGATATAGACGTCGTCTGCGCGCCAGTAATTGGCCGTCGAGGTGGTGTAGCGCGCGGCCAACACCGTGCGCAGCTCCCGCTCGCCGCACGGCTGGATCAGCGAAGACGGCTGGCGTGGATACTGGCGCAACAATTCGCGCTCGAGCATCAACAACGGACTGTCCAGTGGCTGCAGTGAAGCCGGGTCGTCAGCGCTCAGCACGCACATGCCCGGGCGTCTGGCGTTGACATACACCGTTTCCAGCAAATCATGACAGCTCTCCAGCGAATCCATGTCGTGTAGCGCCTGGGCGTAATACCCGGACTTGGCGATCGAGTAGACCCGCCCTTCCTTTTCCAGCAGCGAATAGGCGTACTGCACTGTCGAGATCGATACGCTGAGCCGGTCTGCCAGTTGTCGCAGCGAGGGCAGGCGCACTGCTGCACCCTTCCCGGCTTCGTCTATCAACGATGTCAGATACCGATAAACCGCCTGATAAACAAAGTCATTATCCCTCGACGCTTTCACAATCCCGTATCCGTGGGCATCCATTCATCTCCTGACAAAGGGCTCATGGTCAGCCTTTTGCCGAGCGGTCTGCAGGCGGCTGTGCAGTGGCGACCTGGTCGTCCAGGCTCGGCGCGGTGGCCTGATCTGCAGCGGCCAGGCGAAACGGCCCCATCGCATAGAGACGCACGATCAACCGGAGCGGCAGCCCGCTGACGTCGGTCATCCACTTCACGACCTGTTCCGGGGCGTGCAGGCCTTGCATTGCCCGGTGCAGATCCGGGATCGCCACCAGCATGCCGGGGTGACAATGGCGCAGGAATCGCTCAAGACCCGCGCCGCCATCGATGAACGGGGCAAACAGCAGGCATGTCAGCTGGATCTGGTTCAAGTCGAAACTGGCCAGCAACGCACTTTCTGCCTGTACGCTCAGTTGATCAAGCTCGCGCAAATTGCCGAAACTGGCCAGCAGTTGCTCGCAAACGGATTCGGGTACCTGTTTTTGCCGCATCGTCAACAAGCTGCTCGCCAGATAATCACTGACACCCTCGTCGTAGGTCCGACCTGCGATGAACTGCGCCTGCAAACCGCGTAGATGCGCTGCCACCACGGGCTCTGCGTGTTCATCGTCGGGCTGATAGAGCGTCATGTCGTCCGCCTGGAAACCGAGGAAATCACTGAGCAATGGCCAGCGCTCCTCGAGCTTGCCGACAATCATGTCGTTGATATGAATGAAACTGGTGCGCCGACAGGCTTCAAACTGACCTTGCGGATGCCAGGCTACCCGCTCCTCCTCTGGGTAGAACTCCCGGTAATAATCGCCACCCAGCGCATCGAGCAAAGGGAAGAGTCTGTCGAAGCCCACATTGCTCACCTGTGGCCCGGCGATGCCAGCCTTTTGCACCGCCCGGTCCAGCCCGTCGAGAAAATGCTGCTGACGGCGCGTTGATTCGCTGCCGATCATGGCATCAACGCCATGATTCCAGCGTGCGATCTGGCCATAGAACTCGGCGGTGGCGAGGTAGGCGTCATCCCATAAATGCAGCGGTTCATCCCAATTGCGTCGATGCCCGAGCAGCAGCAAATTGAGG
This sequence comes from Pseudomonas sp. R1-1, assembly GCF_051132135.1. NCBI lineage: Bacteria > Pseudomonadati > Pseudomonadota > Gammaproteobacteria > Pseudomonadales > Pseudomonadaceae > Pseudomonas > Pseudomonas sp. R1-1. Next base: position 3,000,637 of record NZ_CP071663.1, on the reverse strand, counting down.
CGATTGGCTTCGCGACCGGCATCGCTGATCTGCGTCTGATGATCAAACGGCACGACTTCCCTATGGTCCACCATCACCAGCTCGACCCGTGGATCGTCATACAGGAACAAGGCACTGTAGCTGCGATGCATGTTCTGCAGGGACGTCTGGCTGTTGCCGTTCCAGCGCAGATTGGCTACCCGCAGCTGAAACGTCGCCGGCGCACGGCTCGCAATGCTCAACTGTGCAGCGCGCAGCAACGCCAGGGTGTAACAGCTGTCGCGCGACCCGGACTGGTTCACCAGAACCTTGAATTGACCGATGTGTTCCATGCCACCCGCGGCCACCGCCAGCCGCTGAATCAGCAACTGCAGGGCCGTGCGTTCAGCGCGGGAGAAAAAACTCAGCAAGCGTTGCAATACTTGCTGGTAGACATAGTTCATTGCTTGATCATGGATCGTGCTCATCGGTATTTACCCGGATTCGAAAAGTTCATGCCGCGTTCACGGAGACATCCGTGACGCGACAATTCATCAATAAGTAATAGACGCTCAAATGCTAACACTTACAACTTTGAAGTTATTTGAAACACTTGAGCTGGCAGAACCCCAAGGATTGCCTTTTTTTGGCCTCAAAGCCCCGTAATTACGGGACTTCCCTCATTCACCGTTCGTCCTAGGAAATTTCCCACGGGGTCCGACGGCAAGTGAGTACAAGAAAAAGAGAAGCGGTTTCCGAATCGTCTTACAGCAATTAAACAGAAGTTGCCGCTATCAACAGATTCAACCGTTAGATATCGCGCAGGACAAATAGAATGCACAGCCATGGCTCATTCCTTGAGATGAAAGTAATCATTCAATTATCAGGGCTTATAGGGCGATTAGAAGATACAGATCGAGAGCAAAAACCAGCTCAGTTGTTCAACAGGCACGCGGATGGCGCCTCAACAGGTGCGGTTTTTCACAAGGGGGACTAAACGAATAGGAGTCCGTGGGACCACGGACTCCGAAGGCAGGGCTTACGCCGGTTCGACTTGCAGGGCGACCCGTTCGCGGCACGGGCATTCGTCCATGTAGCGGTGTGCTTCGACGAACTCGTTGAACGCGAATACACGGGTTTTCAGTGGCAGCAGTACGCGGTCAGCGGTCAACTGGTTGATGTCACGCAAGGCTCGTTGCAGGGCGACGTGATCCTGAGCAATCCCCAGCTCGGGCTTGCCGGTGAAATTACCGATGCAGTGAACGAAGAACTGAATGTTCTTCTGAAACGCTGCGCAGGCCGGGAACGGCGTCTGATTGCCGCCCTGCAAGCCATACAGCACCAGGCTACCGCGCGGTGCCAGCACATCACCGAGCAATGACATCTGCGGGCCACCGAGGCCGTCGAACACAACGTCGACACCGCGGTTGTCGGTGATCTTGTTGATTCGCATCAACAGATCTTCCTCTTCGGTGACGATTACCTTTTCTGCGCCCAGAGACAGCAGATACTCGCGCTCCTCGGCTTCCTTGGTCGCGGCAATCACCCGCACACCCAGCGCCTTGCCCAACTGGACAAACGACGGGCCAGCGCAATGGCTGGCGTCCGTGACCAAGGCGAATTGCCCTGGCTTGACCCGCGCCAGATCGGCGTAGGCAAAGTAGGCGATCAGCAGCGGCGTGTAATGCACGCTGGCTTCGATCGGGCTGAGGACATCCGGATAACGCGTCAGCGCGGTACGCGGCAGCACGATCGACTCGCCGTAAACCGGATAGTCGTTGGGGCTTTCAGCCGGAAAACTGGCGACCTTGTCGCCCACGGACAGGTCTTCGACGTCGGCACCGACTGCGGTGACCACACCGGCCATTTCATGGCCAAGGCCCGAAGGCAGGCGGGCCTGAGACGAAGCCAGATTCTGACGCCAGAGGGTGTCATACCAGCTGATGCCGATGGCTTCGACACGCACCTGCACTTCGCCAGGACCTGGCTGAGCGGCCGCATGCTCTTCGCATTTGAGCACCTCGGCCGGACCAAACTTGTGAAAACGGATCGTGCGGGACATCGCAAACCTCGTCAAAGTAACCTCTAATGCCATGAACTCTATCTGGGCTTTCGACCCAAGACCATCAGTGGCTATTAATAGTCGACATGCCTGTCATTGATTCCGCAACAGGGGCGGCATGGGCATAAACCTGCAAAAAAGCGCTGCCGCCGTCTCGTAAAAGCTGAATTTTCCGGTGCAGAGTACCAGCCTTTCCCCGTAAGATTCATGCCGGCCATTGTTCTCATATGGCCGCTCTCGTCAAGCTTGATGACTCTGCCAGGACTCCAGATGAATCGTAATGACCTGCGTCGTGTCGACCTGAACCTGTTGATCGTATTCGAAACATTGATGCACGAACGCAGTGTGACCCGGGCGGCAGAAAAGCTCTTTCTCGGACAACCGGCAATCAGTGCGGCGCTGTCGCGCCTGCGCAGCCTGTTCGACGACCCGCTCTTCGTGCGCACCGGGCGCAGCATGGAACCCTCTGCCCGCGCGGTGGAAATCTTCGCCCTGCTCTCGCCGGCCCTCGACTCGATCTCGACCGCCGTCAGCCGTGCCGCCGATTTCGATCCCGCTACCAGCACGTCGGTGTTTCGGATCGGTTTGTCCGATGACGTCGAATTTGCCCTGCTGCCGATGCTGCTCAAGCGCCTGCGCGCCGAAGCACCGGGCATCGTGCTGGTGGTGCGCCGGGTCAACTACATCCTGATGCCAGGCCTGCTCGCCTCTGGCGAAATCTCGATTGGCGTCAGCTACACCACCGACCTGCCCGCCAATGCCAAGCGCAAAGTCCTGCGCCGCAGCGCCCCCAAACTGCTGCGCGCCGACACCGTACCCGGCCCGCTGAGCCTGGACGACTACTGCGCCCGCCCGCATGCATTGGTGTCGTTTGCCGGCGACCTCAGCGGCTTCGTCGACGAAGAACTGGAAAAACTCGACCGCAAGCGCCACGTGGTGCTCGCCGTGCCGCAATTCAATGGATTGGGGACGCTGCTGGCGGGCACTGACATCGTTGCGACGGTGCCGGATTACACGGCTGACGCGCTGACAGCCGCCGGTGGACTGCGCGCCGAAGACCCGCCGCTGCCGACGCGTACGTTTGAACTGCACATGGCTTGGCGGGGGTCGCAGGATAATGACCCGGGTGAGCGCTGGTTGAGGTCGCGGATTCAGATGTTTTTTGGGGATCCGGACAGTCTTTAAGCGTCGCCGGACAGCCCGTTCAGCTGACTATTTTTTCAAACCATTCCAGCGCATTACCGATACCTGCTGTGCGCAACGATTTGAGGCGAATCGAGGCGGTCGGAGGAACCGGATCAAAGGTGCAGCGCAGGTTTGGACTGGCGAACGCCATGGGCCGAGGGAATGCGGACGCGCAGGGCAATCAGCAACGCAGCCAGCAGCATCAGCACGGCTGCCGCGACGAATACGCCTGCGCTGCCACCGAGGCTGAACATCGCCCCACCCGCGGCGGCGCCCGTGGCTATGGCCGACTGCACAGAGGCCACTACCATGCCTCCGGCGCTTTCCGCCTGATCCGGTACCGCGCTGGCGACCCAGTTCGACCACGCCACCGGCACACCACCAAACGCCATGCCCCAAACCGCCAGCAACACCGCCTGCCCCGGTACCGAGGCCGGCAACAGCACCAACGCCAGGGCTGCAACGCCGACCAGCGCGGGCATCAGCACCAGAGTGGCCAGCGGGTAGCGTTCCAGCATTCTGCCGGCCAACAGCGTGCCGACGAAGTTCGCCACACCGAACCCCAGCAGCATCAGTGACAGCCCTTGAGAACCGATCCCGGTAGTCCCTTCAAGGAATGGCCGAACATAGGTAAACATCGCGAAGTGTCCGCTGTGCACCAGCACACAACCGAACATGCCCACGGCGATGCCTGGGCGCAGCAACACCTCAAGAACGGTGCGAAGTCTGGCTGGCCGCCGCGGCGCGAGTTTCGGCAGCGTGAATGACTGGAAAGCCAGGGTCACCATGCCTACCGCCGCCGCTGCAAAGAACGCGCTGCGCCAGCCATACAGCCCGCCCAGATAGCTGCCCAGCGGCACTGCCACTACGGTGCCGATGGCGATGCCGCTGAAAATGATCGACAGCGCCCGCGGCAACAAGGCACTCGGCACCAAGCGCATCGCTACCGCCGCCGCCATGCTCCAGAACCCGCCAAGCGCAATGCCCAGCAAGATGCGCATCACTAACAGCACCGCGAAGCTGGAGGACACCGCGACCAACAGATTGGAAGCGACCATCAACACGGAAAAACCCAACAACACCCAACGTCGGTCGATGCCGCGGGTCAGACCTGGCACCAACAAACCAGCGAACAGCGCCACCACGGCTGTCACCGTTACCGCCTGGCCAGCCAGCGCTTCGGACACGCCCAGCTCGGTAGACATCAGCGTCAACAAGCTGGCCGGAAGGTACTCAGCGGTCAGTAAGCCGAACACCCCCATTGCCAACGAGAAGACGGCCATCCACGCAGGTACCGCAGGCTCTGCGTCGGCGCTGACGCCGCAATGGCGGTCGGACACGGTGTTTGCTACACAATCAGTCATTGCTTGGATCTCCCACTCTTCATTTCGAGCCGCAGTCTAGGCGCTGAAAACTGGATGATCTATGATCCTTAGTCTCGAATTTTTGACCAAAACACCTGAACGATGCCTGCCGATCAGTTTGCCCTTTCCTCTGACCTCATCAACGAGCTGTTGCGCAGCATGCGCCTGCGTGGCGTTGAATACCGGCGTATTCAGACGGGCTCTACCTTCGGTTTGGGTTTTGCAAAAAAAACCGGGCACGCCTGGTTCCACTTCATGGCGGTCGGCAATGCGGTGCTGCGAATGGAGGACGGCAGCACCTATGCGCTGTCTGCCGGCAACGCCGTGTTCATCTCCCATGGCGTCGCCCATCAACTGTTTTCCCATCAGGATGCGCCTGTCCAGGACATCGATCGTCTGGACGGTGCGCCCTTGGGTGACGCCGTCAGCGCGGTGGATACCGGAACCGATGCCAGCCCGGTTCCGAGCACTATTTTGTTCAGTGCGTGTATGGAGTTTGAACTGGGCAGTATCCACGGACTTGGCAGGCTGATGCCGGGCTTGATGCTGATTGACGCCGGCGGCCAGCGCTACCCCGGGCTGGTGCCGATCCTGACCGCCATGGAACGCGAGGTCAGCGCCGCACGCGTTGGCTACGCCGGTATCCTCGCGCGGTTGGCTGACGTAGTGGCTGCCATGGTCGTTCGCGGCTGGGTGGAGTGCGCCTGCGGGAATGCTACTGGCCTTGTCGCCGCGTTGCGGGACCCCCGCTTGGCCGGTGCACTGCTTGCGCTCCATCAACAACCGGGCCGCGACTGGACGGTTGCGCAGTTGGCAGAGCACTGCAATACCTCACGCTCGGCCTTCGCGGACCGCTTTCAGACGACGATTGGCATGGCCCCGCTGCGCTATGTCACCGAACTGCGAATGCGCCTTGCAAGCCAGTGGCTGACCCTCGAAAGGCTCCCGATTGAAGAGGTAGCGCAGCGTTTGGGCTATACCTCCCAGGCCGCGTTCAGTCGTGCATTCAAACGCATCACAGGCAAGACGCCTGGATTGAGTCGCAAGGTCAGGCAAGCTGAACGCAGCTAGTCGATGGCTTGAGCGAACAGGCGCAGGTGCCCGCTCAAGCCTTGGCTGGCGTCATCCCGGATTTGCGCGCATCTCGAAAGGCAAACACGAACACCAACACCACGCCCAGCGAAAAGAACGCCGGAAACAACCAGATGCGCTGCCACTGATGCCCTTCAGGGGTGGCGTAGTAGTCGGAGACATGCCCCGCGACCCAGAAACCGATCAGCATGCCCACGCCGTAAGTCGCCAGGGTAATCAGGCCTTGGGCCGAACTTCTGAAGCGTTGAGGGGTTTTGGCATCGGTGTAGATCTGCCCGGACACGAAGAAAAAGTCGTAGCAGATGCCGTGCAAGGCGATACCGGTGAACAGCATGAAGGCCAGGTCGGCGTTGTTGCCGTAGGCAAACAACACGTAGCGCAAGGCCCACGCCAGCATGCCCATCAGTAAGGCGATCTTGATGCCGAAGCGGTGAATGAACAGCGGCAGCAGGAGCATGAACAGCACTTCGGACACCTGCCCGATGGCCATCTTCGCCGTGGGATTGGTCATGCCGATGTCCGCCAGAAACGGATTGGCATTCTGGTAATAGAACGCCAGCGGGATGCAGATCAGGATCGAGGCGATGAAAAACACCAGGTAGCTGCGGTCTTTCAGCAGGCCCAGGGCGTCGAGGCCGAGGAGTTGTTTGACACCGGTTCGGGTGTTCTCGGTTTTCAGCGGTGCGGTACGCGGCAGCGTGAAGCTGTAGACGCCCAGCACCAGAGAGGCCAGCGCCGCCATCAGGAAGGTGTTGCGCAGGCCGCCCGACGCGATCGCGGCTTTCGAGTCCCAGGCGAACACAAAACTGATCACCACTCCGGCGACAATCCAGCCCACCGTGCCCCACACACGAATGCGCGAGAACTCCAGCGCCGGGTCGCTCATCTGCCGGAAGGCCACCGAATTGACCAATGCCAGCGTCGGCATGTAGATCATCATGTAGGCGAGTACGTAGGGATAGAACGCGGCAAAATCTGGCGCTCGGTAAAGCTGATAAAGCAACACCGCTCCCAGCAGATGCAGCACCGCCAGGATGCGCTCGGCGTTGAAGAAACGGTCAGCGATCAGCCCGATCACGAACGGGGCAATGATCGCGCCCCAGGATTGGGTCGAGAACGCCATGCCGATCTGGCTGCCACTGGCGCCCAGCTGGCTGGAAAGAAAAGTGCCCAGGGTGACAAACCAGCCACCCCAGATAAAAAATTGCAGAAACATCATGGCGCTCAGGCGCGCGGTCATCCAGGTCATCACAGTCACCGTCTTGTTTTTATTGGAAGCAGCGGGTGAAACTCAGGCGTCGGGCAAGCCCAGCAAGCGCCTGTTGGAAGCCGCGTCGCTGGCCACGCTGACGAAATCGTCAAAGGCCTTTTGGCTCCGGGTAATCATGTGCTCGCGGATAAATGCAGCGCCCTCGGCAGCACCTTGCGCGGAGTCTTTCAGGCAGCATTCCCACTCCAGCACGGCCCAGCCGCTGAACCCGTATTGGGTCAGCTTGCTGAAAATCGACTTGAAGTCGATCTGCCCGTCACCCAGCGAACGAAACCGTCCAGGACGCTCGACCCAGCCCTGATAACCGCCATAAACCCCGGAGCGCGCATCCGGACGGAATTCCGCGTCCTTGACGTGGAACATGCGGATGCGTGAGTGATAACGGTCGATAAAGCCCAGGTAATCCATCTGCTGCAGCAACAAGTGGCTGGGGTCGTAGAGGATGGCGGCGCGGGGATGATGATTGACCGCGTCAAGAAAACGCTCGAAGGATGCGCCGTCATGCAGGTCTTCACCGGGGTGAATTTCGTAGCACAGATCGACACCGGCCTCGTCAAAACAATCGAGGATCGGCAGCCAGCGCTTGGCCAGTTCGGCAAACCCTTGTTCGACCAGACCGTTGGGGCGCTGCGGCCACGGGTACATGTAGGGCCACAGCAGAGCCCCGGAAAACGTGGCGTGTGCGGTCAGGCCAAGACGCTGGCTGGCCCGCGCCGCCAGTTTCAATTGCTCGATGGCCCACTCGGTGCGCGCCTGAGGCTGGCCGCGCAAATGAGCCGGCGCAAAATCATCGAACAACGCATCGAACGCCGGATGAACCGCCACCAATTGCCCTTGCAGGTGTGTCGACAGTTCACTGATTTCCACGCCGGCGCGGGCGCACACGGCTTTCAATTCATCGCAATAGCTCTGGCTTTCAGCTGCGCGTTGCAGATCGATAAAGCGTGTGCCCAGCGTCGGCAGTTGAATGGCGCTGTAGCCTTGGGACGCCGCCCATTGCGCGATATTGGCCAGGGTGTCGAATGGCGCTTCATCGCCGATGAACTGCGCCAGAAAGATCCCCGGGCCGCGCAGGCCTTGCGAGACAGCGGCAGTTGCGCTCACAGCGGACGCTTGCGGTTTCATACGTTGCACTCCAAAGGGGTCCATTTGGCATCGCTGCGGTGACTGACAATGGCCGCCTCGATAAACGCCATGCCGCGCAGGCCGACTTCGATCCCCGGCACGCCAGGTGCGGCATGGTTTACCCCGCCTGCGCGGATGGCCGTGGCAAAGTCGCTGTACAGATTGGCCATCGCTTCCAGATAACCTTCGGGATGCCCGGCGGGCAGGCGCATACGTTGGGTCGCGGCCTCGCACAACCACGGCTGCCCGGTGCCGGAACGCAGGATGCGCATCGGTTGGTCGAGTGAGCGATGAATCAGGCTGGCGGGCTGTTCCTGGCGCCATTCGAGGCCGCCCTTGTCACCGTAGACCCGAATGCTTAGCGGGTTTTCTTCGCCCGCGCAGACCTGACTGGCAATCAGCATCCCGCTGGCGCCCTGCGCCATCTTGAACAGCATGGCGGCGTCGTCATCCAACTGACGGCCCTCGACGTGCACGCCGAGGTTGGCACACAGGTGGGTGATGGCTTGATCAGCGACAAACTCCGCCAGGGAAAACGCGTGGGTGCCAATATCGGCGATGCAGCCGCCCGCACCGGACAATTCCGGCTGCCCGCGCCACTCGGCCTGCTTGTTGCCCTGCCCGGCCACATCCTGGCTGAGCCAGCCCTGGGGATACTCCACCAGCACCTTGCGTACGTTACCGATCACTCCGCTACGCACCATGTCCCGCGCTTGCCAGACCATCGGGTAACCGAGGTAGGTATGGGCCAGACCATAGAGCCCGGCGCTGCCGTTCAATCGGATTTTCAGGTCCTGCAATTCAGCGAGGCTCAATGCGGCGGGTTTCTCGCTGAACACATGGAAACCTGCAGCCAATGCCTCGCTGGCCACCGGCGCGTGTAGATGATTGGGCGTAACGATCACCAGCAACTCCATGCGCTGCTCAGCCGGTAGCGCACGCTCGGCTTCCAGCATCCATTGCCATGTGCTGTAACAACGCGACTGAGGCAGGCCCAAGCGGTTGCCGGTTCGCAGGTTGTTCTGCGCGTCGCGACTGAACGCTCCGCACACCAGCTCAAAGCGGCCATCGAGGCCCGCAGCCTGATGGTGCGCTTGAGCGATAAACGAGCCCTCTCCGCCCCCGACAAAGCCCATTCTTATTTTAGGTATCACTGTGTTCATCGCTGACCTTCTCTGTCCGGCGCGGCTGAAAGCTGTTTGCAGGCAAATGTAACCGGTTACATCTGAGCAGGAATTTAGGCGCTGGGGCGTGTGCTGTCAAACCGATAATCCACACTCCCAAGGATTCAAGCGCAGGCAGACCTGCTGTAAGCTCGCCCGACGTTCAGTTCAGACATGAGGTGGTTTTGTCCAATATCCGTGAAGTCGCCCGGCTCGCTGGCGTTTCGGTCGCCACCGTATCGCGCACCCTGAAATCGCCCGAGCGCGTGCGCCAGGCCACCCGAGACATCGTCAATGCCGCCGTCGAGCAAGCCGGTTATCGCCCCAACCTGATGGCCGTGCAATTCCGCTCACGGCGCACCGGCAATCTGGTGATTCTGGTTCCGAAAATTGCCAACAGTTTTTTTGCCCGGGTGATCAGCGGCGCGCAATCCGCTGCCCAGGCCGCCGGTTACCGACTGCTGCTCTGCGATACCCAGGGGCGCGAAGAGATCGAACGTGAATTTGCCGAGCTGGTCTACGCGCATCAGGCCGATGGCGTGATTCAGTTGCGCGCCTATGACCCCTTCCAGACCGACAGCGCTGAGCCGCCGCCGATGGTCAACGCCTGTGAAGTCATCCAGGGCGGACGCCATCCCACCATCAGCCTCGACAACCATGCGGCTGCCAAGGCCATGACTGAACACTTGATCGGTTTGGGCCATCACCGGATTGGCCTGATCAAAGGCCCTCAACACAGTCCTCTGACCCAGCAACGGGTCGCCGGTTATCAAACGGCGTTGGCCGAGGCAGGCATCCGCAACGACCCGGCGATCATCTGCCACGGCGATTTCAGCCTGCGCGCCGGCTACGACGGCGCCGCCACCCTGCTGACGCTAAGCGATCGCCCGACTGCGCTGTTTTGTGAAAACGATGAGATGGCCATTGGCGCGCTCAAGCGCATCAAGGAAGCCGGCCTGCGCGTGCCCGAAGATATCTCGGTGGTGGGATTCGATGATATTCCGTTGGCGCACTACTGCGATCCGCCGCTGACCACGATTGCCCAGCCGGCCGAAGGCTTTGGACGCACGGCCGTGGAGATGTTGATCAACCTGATCGAGAAAAAGATCAATCCTGAGCAGCATGTGATTCTGCCTTTTGAATTGACGATACGTGAAAGTTCGGCTGCGCCTTCAGCACGATAAATACCTATCGAGGAAACCGCTCACACGCCTGCTTGCAATACAAGGCTCAAGCGCCCAAGTCCGTGGGATGCAACATATCGCCCTCGCTGCAACAAATCAGCGAGGCGCGCTGCAAAATCAGACACCTGAAGAGAACCTGAATCTGTTCACTGCAATAGTGACGATTGCGGTTTTCCGCATGGCTCCATACGCCGGTAATGGTCCATTGAAATATGTTTGACTGTGAATACCTTAAGTCATAGTCAACGCATCCGGGCAGCAATGCGAGGCGTTCAAGGGCATCTTGTACTTCAACGCAAGTTTGAGATGGGCAAACATGAAAGTGCACTCTGATTTGATTGTAACTTTCACTCGTCTGCCGTTTCTCTGGTAACTCATTCATTCAGCACCTCACTGGATACCTTCACACGTTCATTTACAGCGTGACTTGTAGAGAGTCTGCAAGTCATGCATGAGCCCTATGTAGCCGAAGCATATTTTTCGGCAGCCGAAAAGAGAACACGCGCGAATATTCAGCACTTACACAAATAAAGTGCGAATGCCGCCGGGGCCTTGGAAACGAAGCGCCTGATCGATTTGAATCGCTGGGGTGTAAGTCCTCATTCATTACTCGGCTGTATCTGAGCGCTCGACTGTTTAATGCTTGTTACAGACCTATTCAGCTGCGCGGCCAGGACACACCGATGAAAAGTTTAGCGATCATTATCCCGCCAAGGCGGATTGACGCGCCGATGCTCATGTCATGCCTGGGCGTGTGGCGCAAAAAATACAATTTGAAAATTTTTTCCGTTGATGTGCGCAACTCCGAAGAGATAGATATTGGCAATCTCAAGACTCACAACGTGCAAGAACTGCATAGCGATTGCTTTGACGCTATCGCTATCATGGGCGAGACCGGAACCAAAGAGTGTTTATGGAACAACACGGACATTATTTCCAGACTGCAAAAATTCGACAACGCGCGAAAGTTGGTCGCCGGAATTGGCCTCGGCGCGATAGTGCTGGCCCAGGCCGGTGTTCTGGTTGGAAAAAAAGCAACCATTGATAACACAGTTGAATTAGTCATTCAGTTGAAGAGTTATGGCGCCATCTTCGTACCCGACGACGTAGTGATATTGAAATGGATCATCACCGGTAACGGCAGAGATGTTGAAGCCTTTGCCGACGCCGTATCGACGTGGCTCCAAACGTCCCCGCAGCAAATCATTAAATAAACCAATGGCCTCAGGAGGCAATATGAAACATCTCGTGAAAGCGGTGCCGACGATGCTCGCCCTATCGGTCGGGTCGGCAATGGCTGCTACCGATCCGGTGCCGGAACATCAAACTCAAACCTTTCTCAACGCGCTTGCAGCGGGTGCTGGCAAGCCGCTTGAGCAACTGAGCCCTAAAGAAGCCCGCGCCGTGCTGACCGGCGCACAAAACTCGGTAAAGGTTGATTTATCGGGCGTGGAGGTCACTCACAGGACGATCACCTTCGAAGGTAAACCCCTCAAACTGACGGTGATACGGCCGGAAAAAGTCAAAGGCGAGCTTCCCGCGTTCATGTTCTTTCATGGCGGCGGCTGGGTTCTGGGAGATTACCCGACACACGCACGGCTGATTCGCGACCTGGTCGTTTCCTCCGGCGCGGTTGCGGTGTATGTCGATTACACGCCCTCCCCTGAAGCCCACTATCCCACCGCCATCAATCAGGCTTACGCGGCCACGCAATGGGTGGCCGAAAACGGTCAACAGATCAATGTCGATGGCAAGCGTCTGGCGGTGGCCGGTAACAGTGTCGGCGGCAACATGGCGGCCGTCGTGAGCCTGATGGCCAAGGAGAAAGCCAGCCCGAAGATTCGATTCCAGTTGCTCCTCTGGCCGGTCACCGACTCCAGCTTCGAGACGGACAGCTACAAGCAATTCGCGGAAGGTCATTTCCTCACCAAAAACATGATGACCTGGTTCTGGGACAGCTATACCACCGACCTGAATGCACGGGCGCAAATTCATGCATCGCCGCTCAAAGCCAGCATCGATCAGTTGAAAGGCCTTCCACCTGCACTCGTTCAAACCGCGGGGCTGGATGTGTTACGAGACGAAGGCGAAGCCTATGCGCAGAAGCTGGACGCGGCCGGGGTCGATGTCACCGCGGTTCGCTACAACGGCATGATTCATGATTATGGCCTGCTCAACCCATTGAGCCAGGTACCGCAAGTCAAAGCGGCCATGAGACAGGCAGGCACCGAGCTCAAGGCGCACCTCAACTAAGCGAGCCTTGCGCATGCCGCATTCCCGGTTGGGTGCGGCATACATCTGGTCAAACGTCCTTAGCGCTCAACATTTGCGGACGATTCGACTATCACATCCCAAGGCGCCGGCACCGGAAAGACTTCCTGTAAAAAGTCTACGAATGCCTTCACGTTGGGATTACCTCTTCGGCTTTCGGGCCAGAGTGCGGTGATGACGAACCGGTCTACGGCGTGCTCGGGAAACACCGGAACCAACTCACCTCGCTGCACAAAAGGCGCGGCAACGTAGGTCGGAGAGATACCGATGCCGCCGCCTGCCGCGAGTGTCACTGCGACGGCATCGCTTACATCGATGGTCATTGTGGCGTCGGGCGTGATCTCGACGACACGCTCACCGACCTGAAACGGCCAGCGCAGCGCCTGCCCCGAACTCTGATAGCGAAAATTCACGCAATCATGGCTGACCAGATCATCAATGTTGCGCGGTTTGCCTTTTCTGGCGAGATAACCGGGCGATGCGAATGTGCAGATTCGATGCGGGCCAAGTGGCTTGGATACCAGCCGCGAGTCAGCCAGATTGCCGACTCTGATGGCGACGTCGATGCCTTGCTCGATGATGTCGGCGAACTGATCGCCGAGCCGCAGATCCACCACTAGTTTCGGATAGCGCTCACGGAACGCAGGAAGCGCCGGGGCAAGAATGTTGACCCCGATCGGCAGCGGCGCGGTCACTTTGAGCGTTCCTGACGGCTCGCCCCTCGACGCGACAGCGGCTTGTTCGATGTCCTCGACCTCACGGATTACCCGCAATGCACGCTCGTACAGCTCGCGTCCCTCGGGGGTCAGGGTCAATGAGCGAGTAGTCCGGCTGAAAAGCCGCAGGCCGAAATGTTCTTCCAGGCGCTGAACACTTTTGCTGACTGCCGAAGGCGAGACAGAGAGATCGCGTGCAGCCGCTGTGTAACTACCCAGCGAGGCCGTGCGAGCGAAGGCGATGAGACCTGTCAGGCGGTCCAGACCAATTTGTGCTTTCATGGCACAAGAGTAACCACTTGCAGCCCTATTATCAACGCTGGGCCAAGCGCATACGCTGTCTCCACAGCATCAATTCGATGCCCTTGAGGAGCAAACAGACATGCCTGAAGTACAGCCAAACCCGCTCAATAATCGCACTGTAGTGATCGTCGGCGGCACATCCGGTATTGGACTTTCCGCAGCCATCCAGGCCAAAGCCGCTGGCGCCAAGGTCGTGGTCATCGGTTCGAACCCGGAACGCGCCCGGCAAGCCGCCGACACCCACGGGCTGGATGGCTGGCGTGCAGCGGATGTCACCCAGCCTGAGCAGATTCAAGCGGCTCTGGCAGACCTTCCGAAGGTCGATCACCTGGTGTTGCTGGCCGGCACTTTCGTCGCAGGCAAAGTGCTCGAAGCCGACGTTGCCTATCTGCACCGCGCGTTCGATGAGCGAATCTGGGCCTCTATCCATGCGCTGAGAGCACTCGGTGATCGTCTCTCAAAAGACGGCTCCGTCACCTTCATTTCCGGTTCACTGGCGGACCGCCCCAATGCCTACGGGACGGCGGTGCTCGCCGCTGCATCAGCGGCCATGGAAGCCTTTGCCCGTGGCCTCGCTCTCGAATTGGCGCCTGTGCGGGTCAACACCCTCTCTCCGGGACCTATCGACACGCCGATCCTCGCCAAAGCCATGGGCGATGCGCGTGACGGCTTCGTCGCGGCACTTGAACAAACCCTGCCGCTGCATCGCCTCGGTACCGCTGAAGAAGCCGGCGCGGCGGTGGTTTTCCTGATGAGCAATGGTTTCATGAACGGCGCGACGATCAATGTCGATGGCGGCGCACGCCTGGTTTGAAGCACTTTTGTCAGTTCTGTAGGAGGTATTTATGACCACACTGTTCGAGCCGCTTCAACTGGGCGCTATCACGTTACCTAACCGCATCATCATGGCCCCGATGACGCGGGCCAGGGGAACCCAGCATCACGTCCCTACCCCGATCATGGCCGACTACTACGCCCAGCGTGCGACAGCCGGCCTCATCATCAGCGAGGCGATCGGCATCAGCCAGCAAGGCCTGGGATGGGCTTACGCCACGGGTATATGGTCCGCTGAGCAGATTGCCGGATGGCGACTGATTACCGACGCGGTCCACGCTGCCGGCGGCCGGATAATCGCTCAACTCTGGCACATGGGCCGGGTGGTCCATCCGAGCTTTCTGGATGGCGCACAACCCATCGCCCCATCGGTAACGACAGCGCCTGGACTGGCCCATACCTACGCCGGTAAACAACCCTACTCCCAGGCCCGGGCGCTACCGCTTGAGGAGATACCCTCGCTGATTGCCGAGTTCGTCCAGGCAGGACGCAATGCGTTGCTGGCGGGATTTGATGGCGTGCAGATCCACGCTGCCAATGGTTACCTGATCGATCAGTTTTTACGTGACAGCGGCAATTTCCGCACCGACGCCTATGGCGGCTCGGTCGAGAACCGGGTCAGGCTGCTCAGGGAAGTGACCCAAGCGGTGGCACATGTGGTTGGAGCAGACCGGACCGGAGTTCGATTAACCCCAAGCAGTCACGACCAAGGCGTGAGGGATAGCGATCCTGTGCCTCTGTTTACTCGCGCCGCAGAAGTCTTGTCCGACATTGGCATTGCTCATCTCGAGCTACGCGAGCCGCCGGCTGACGGCAGTTTCGGCGTGTCGGAATATCCTCCAAGCGCCGCAATCATTCGTGAGGCCTTCAAAGGCACGCTGATTCTCAACTCCGATTACGATTCGGCGCGTGCCGAAGCCGCCCTGGCAACGGGCCTTGCCGATGCAGTCGCGTTTGGGCGGCCATTTATTGCCAATCCGCAGTTGCCAGAGGTGCTGCGCCGAGGCCTGCCACTGGCGCAGGAGGACCGTTCGACATGGTTCAGCCAAGGGGTAGAAGGGTATACCGATTATCTCGGTCTTCGATCCGGCCAGGTTGCAACACAGTGATCACTGACGCGCGCCTAGGCGTGCGTTACCAGCAGCGCTTCGCACTTGTCTTTCAAGTACGCGTAAAGCAAACGAAGCGCTGGCGTAAACTGCTTGCGGTGCGGGCACACAAAGCTCAGAGGATAAAGCTCACCGGGAATATCAGGCAGTAACACCTCCAGGTGACCGGCACTTACATCCTCACAAACGTCCAACCATGATTTGTACAAAATCCCTTCGCCGGCGATGGCGCAGCGTCGAATGACGTCTGCGTCGTCACTCAGAACAGGGCCGTTTACGATGACCGAGTCATTCTCCGGCAAATTGGGAAATATCCACCGGTCGTAGAGCTTTCCATTCATGTGGAAGCGCAGGCAAGCGTGTTCCTTCAGGTCTCCCACCGATTCGGGCCGTCCGTGCAGCGCGATATAAGCCGGCGATGCCGCGATGACGCGGCGATTGCCTGGCACCAAGGGCAGCGAGATGAAGTCAGCGTTTTGCATCGTGCCATATCGGACGGCCACGTCTACGGGATCACGAAAGATGTCCGAGACGCTGTCGGACAACATGACGCGGAGCACCAAGCCGGGATTCTCGCGGCGAAAATCGATTAGCCACGGAAGCAGCACGTTTCTGCCGAAATCCGAGGCACTGGCGATCTGCAAAACCCCATGGAGTTGCCGATCGTCCTGCTGTAATCCGGCTCGCCCCTCGCTCAGCGTATTAAGCACTTCCCGCGCATAAGGCAGATAGCGCTCGCCTTCTGCAGTCAGGCGCAGACTTCGTGTGGAACGCGCAAACAGGCGCGTATCGAGTTCACATTCCAAGCGCTTTATGGCAGCGCTGATCTGTGCCGGAAACAGATCCATTTCTCGGGCTACGGCAGAGAAACTATCCACTGTTGCCACACGCACAAAAATCGCCAGGTCGTTAAATCTGATCATCATTGCCTTCTCTTGATATGAACCCACAGGCACTGAAAAGCCCATATGAGACGGCAGAGCAAAAAAGGTATTCCACGTAAGGCATGATTTTTCGAGCGTTTCCCTGAATCATTTCATCCGCTTTGATTGCACGCCCAAGCGCTGTCTGAAACGCCGTTCATGGATAGGCAGGCGCAGCGTGCAAATTAGGGGTTTGCGGGAAACATGGAAATGCAGGCCAATGGAAATTCAGACGTGCCAGGCTGGCACAAATGGAGTTGATCAGTGCCGCACCCAAGCGGGGTGCAATGGCACGTCTATCAACGAGTCATTTACCTCCTGTCACATCCAGAAAGGTACCAGTGACAAACGATGCCTCCGCGCTCGCCAGCCATAGAATGGCCCGCGCCACTTCCTCCGGCTGCCCGCCTCGGCCCATGGGAATCGAGTCCTTGACGCGGTCGACCCGCCCGGGTTCGCCACCGCTGGCGTGCATGTCGGTGTAGATGTGGCCGGGGCGGATGCAGTTGACGCGTATGCCTTCACGCGCGACTTCCTTGGCCAAGCCGATGGTGAAGGTTTCCAGCGCGCCTTTCGACGCGGCGTAGTCGACGTATTCATTGGGGCTGCCGAGACGCGCGGACGCGGACGACACGTTGATCACCACGCCGCCCGGGCCGTTATGCCGGTGCGACATGCGCTTGATCGCCTGCTGGGCGCACAGGATCGGCCCGATGGCGTTGACTGCAAAGATGCGTTGCATCCGCGCGAAGTCGAGGTCTTCAAGTCGCGATTGTCTGGCCAGCATCCCGGCATTGTTGACCAGCACGTCGATGCGTCCGAACGTGCGGTCGATGGCCGCAAACAGCTCGGCGACCTGTTCAGGATCGGCACTGTCAGCGCGCACCGCCAACCCTCTGCGTCCTGAGGCTTGTATGTCCGCGATCACTGTCTGCGCCGCGGACTCGTTAGCCACATAGCTGATGGCGACGTCGTAGCCTTGCGCGGCGGCGAGTCGGGCTGTAGCGGCGCCGACTCCGCGGCTGCCACCGGTTATCAGCATCAACGGTGCCTGCGAGACTTCATTCATGAACCTGGCTCCTGAACAGTCGGCCGTGTCAGCCGATGATGAAAATGCCGCCGACGATCACCACGCACGCCAATATCCGCCGGGCGCTGAGTGCCTCGCCGAGAAACAGATAGCCGATTAACGCCGCGAACAGCACGCTGGTTTCGCGCAATGCCGATACCGCGCCCAGCGGCGCTTCGTTCATCGCGTAGATGACAATGGCGTAGGCCAGCAATGACACCAGTCCGCCGACCACCGCGGCCAGGGTTCCCGGCCGCAGCGTGAACAGGCTGCGGGCGTCGCGCAGGCCGATGTACACCGCTGGCATCAGCACACCCCACAACGCGCACATCCACACCGTATAAGCCAGCGGCGCGCCAGACAGCCTGGCGCCGATACCGTCGACAACGCTGTAGGCGGCGATAAAACAACCGGTGCCGAGCGCGTAAGGCAGGCTCGGCACCGACAGCCTGCGCCCGCTAAAGGCCAGCGAAATGATCCCGCCGGACACTAGTGCAACGCCAAGCAGTTGGCCGGGGGCGATGCGTTCGCCGGCGAAAACGGCGGCACCAAGGGTGATCAGCGCGGGCGACGATCCACGGGAAATCGGATAGACCTGGCCCAGTTCGGCGACGCGGTAACTGCGCACCAGAAACAGGTTGTAGCCGACATGCAGCAGCGCCGAGAGCACCGCGTAACCCCAACTTGCCGCCGCGGGTATCGGCATGAACACTGCGGCGATGGCACAGGTGATGGCGATGGCGATGCACATCACGGTCATCGACCACAGCCGATCGGCACCGCCGCGCAGCAGCGCGTTCCAGCTGGCATGCAACAGTGCGGCGAACAGAACCAGGATCACGATATGGGTAGGCATGGGCACCATCTTAGGTAACACGGTCAGTGGACTACAGCGAAGTCTTCTCAATGCATCATGAGTGATTCCTCATGAAGCCGCTCAGCGCACTTTCACCGCCTCCGCCATCAGCCACTGGCGAAAGCTGACAATGTGCGGCTGCGCTTCGATGCCCTTGGGGCAGACAAAGTAGTAGGCCAGCGGCGATGCGAATGGCACGTCGAACAGGCGCACCAGTCGGCCATCGGCAATCTCGTTCTCGACGTGGCCGCTGCGCACCAACGCCACACCCTGACCGAGCAACGCGGCTTCTACGGTCATGTTGGTGTCGCCAAACCGGACACTTTCGCGAACGGGCGAAAACCCCAGCCCGATGGCTTCGAACCAGGCTTCCCATTTCGGCACCAGTTCGGCGCCATCGCGTGTCAGCAGCGGAAAGTGCAGCAATTCGGCCGGGTTGTGTGGCGTGCCAATGCGCTGCAACAGCTCGGGACTGGCGACAGGAAACACCTGCTCGCCGAACAGAAATTCAGCAAACAGACCCGGATAGTTCCCCTTGCCCAGCCGGATCGCCACGTCAGCCTGGCCCGCGGCGAAATGGATGATTTTGTCCGTAGTGTCCAGCGCAACCACTAACTCTGGATGTTGGCGTGAAAGACTCGGCAAACGCGGCAACAGCCATTTCAGCGCAAAGGAGTACGTCGTGCTGACGCTCAGGCGCACCCTGCCCTTTTGCTCGCGCAGATCCGCCAGCGTCGCCTCCAGACTGATGAAAAATTCCCGCACGATCGGCGCCAGCGTCGCCCCCGCTGCGGTGAGGCGTAACGCTTTGCCACGCTCGAACAACTGCAGCCCCCACAGCGCTTCGAGGTGTTTGAGCTGATGGCTGACCGCGCTCTGGGTCACGTGCAGTTCTTCTGCCGCAGCGGTAAAGGTCGGGTGCCGGGTGGCAACTTCAAAGGCACGCAAGGTCGCAGTCGGCGGGAGATCTTTCATGGGCGTGTCATCCGAACGAATTGTCGGCCACGAGCTGAGCATGAATAACCGCTCATGATCAAGCCATGACGAGTTTTTGCGCATGGAGCGTTTTCATCGATGCGTCGCTTTTGCCGTTCTGTGCGACACGTCCCGTTTCAGGGCTCCCGCATTCCTGCGCAGCGGTGGTAGTTTGTAAGTGCATGTGTCTTGAGATTCAGGCACGACTTATTTATCACTCTGCAAAGGAATGCCTTTCGCAATGAATGTCCCTTTCAAAAAACTCGCGGCGACCACACTGATACTGGCCGGCCTCGCCGTCTTCACCGCGCCTGCGCAAGCCAACATCACCGCGCAGCAAAGCGCCGAAATACTGAAAAGCTACAACGCCGCATCGGTGACTGATTTCCATCAGTTCCTCAGCGAACTGGGCAAAAATGATCTGGCAAAAAAAGCCCAGATCAGCCCGGCCATCGGTGCTTATCTGGATAAAAAGACCCTGACCGCTGAACAGCAGAACGAGATCTACCGCCTGCTTGGTCTCTACACGCGGGTCAAATACAGCGCAGCGGCCACCGAAACCCTGCGTGAGCTGGTCGAAATCCCGACTTATCGCAAGGACGGCGTCGAGCAGCACGACAACCCGGAATTCATCAAAATCGCCGCGAAGATCAAGAGCCTCGCCGAGTCGTTCGGTCTGAAATTCCGCAACATCGACAATCGTGTCTACGAGATTTCCCTCGACGGCAGCGGCGATGAAGTCGTGGGTATTCATGCACACGCCGACGTGGTGCCGGTGACTCCGGAAAACTGGGTGCTCAAGGATGGCACCCGCCTCGACCCGTTCAAGATCACCCTGATCGGTGATCGCATGTACGGTCGCGGCACAGAAGATGACAAGAACGGCATCGTCGTCACCCTGTACGCGATGAAGGTCATAAAGGAAGAAAAGCTGCCGCTGGTGCGCAACTTCAAGCTGCTGGTCGACACCACCGAAGAAACCACCGGTGATGCCATTCCTTACTACTTCGAACGCAATCCGACACCCAACTACAACCTCGCACTGGACGGCGGCTACCCGGTGGTGATTGCCGAAAAAGGTTACGGCACCGTCATGGCCAACTTCGCCAAGCGCAAAGGCGAAGGCAACGGTGCAGAAATCGTTGCGTTGACCGGCGGCATGGCGACCAATCAGATCCCATCTGCCTCGGTGGCCACCTTGCTTACCGACAAGCCTGCGGAACTGGCGGCCAGCCTGCAAAAGGCCGGTAGCGAATACGCCAAGCGCAACGGCGGCAATTTCGAGGTCAGCGCCAAAGTCGATGGCAAGGACGTCAAACTGACGGTGACCGGCGTATCCGCGCACTCCTCCGAACCCGAGTCCGGGGTCAATCCGGTGGCCCGCATGCTCGACTTCATCAATAGCCTTGATGGCAAGGTCGCGCTCAAGCACAACCACATCACCGACGCCGCCCGTTACCTCGCCGACAACTGGGGCCTGGATTACCTCGGCAACAAGCTCGGCGTCGGTTTCTCCGACGCGTTCATGGGGCCGCTGACCACCTCGCCGACCTTTGTCGGCATGGACGACAAGACCTTCAAACTGGCGGTCAATCTGCGTGTGCCGAAAGGCAAATCGCCGGAGAAGCTGAAAGCCGAAATCGCCGACAAGCTCGCCGCCTGGAGCAAGAAAACCCACGTTGGGGTGGCGTTCGATTATTCGGTCGCAGCACCGATGTACCGCAACCCTGAGGGAGAATGGGTCAAGGCGTTGCTGGCAGTCGCCACCGAAAACCTCGGCATGAAACACGAGTTCGGCACCTCCGCCGGCGCGACCTCCGTTCATGAATTGCCGAACGGCGTGCAGTTCGGCCTGGCCATGCCGAACGTGAAATACACCGGGCACACTGATGGGGAGTTCAAGACCGTCGAGCAATTCCAGCTGGACCTGCAGATCGTCACCGAAATGATCGGCCGCATCGGTCAGTTGCCGAAACTCTGATTGGCCAGCCGAACCCGCCGCAATGGCGGGTTCGGCGTTTGAATTGCCGCGTAAACCCGTGGGGGCCAGCCTGCTGCCGATGGCGGTGGGTCTGGCAATGAAAGGGTTGCCTGTGCGGCCGCCATCGCTTGCAGGCAAGCTCCCACATTTGAGCGCACTCATCAGGCTTGACATTCTCACGGGGCACAGTCAAAAGCCAACCCTCACCCTAGCCCTCTCCCGGAGGGAGAGGGGACTGACCGTGGTGGATGTGAGATATACGCCGACTTGGGATACCGAGTCGTACGCGATTTTCAAAGCCAAAGCAGATCGGCTCCCTCTCCTGGGGGAGAGGGTTGGGGTGAGGGGCGAATCCACCACAAATCCCAAAGCCATGCGACGCTCCCAACCACTCAACAATGAGCG
The DNA here is from genome assembly GCF_051132135.1 of Pseudomonas sp. R1-1. NCBI lineage: Bacteria > Pseudomonadati > Pseudomonadota > Gammaproteobacteria > Pseudomonadales > Pseudomonadaceae > Pseudomonas > Pseudomonas sp. R1-1. The sequence goes on along the minus strand of NZ_CP071663.1, from coordinate 2,978,792 downwards.
CAAGCTCGAGTGCTTTTGATCTTGCGTCACCGGCGACATCGGAAGGCTGAGCGGAGGGATTGATCCGGGCGTGGGAGCGCAGCGACCGTCTGGCGCAGCCAGACACAGCGGAAGGAGGTGCAGCGAAGCAAACCGTAGCCGCTGCGCCCGGATCAATCCCGCAGCGAAGGGACCCGAGCTTGCGAGGGCTGAACGCAGGAGCAAGCCTTTTGGTTCCTTTTTGGCGTCTGAAAAAGGGACTCGCCGTAAGGGCGAAACCGCCAGCCGCAACACCCGCAGCAACGGATATGTGCCCGAAACCAAAAAAACCAGCGCCCGAAAGAAAGCCATCGCTTGCAGGCAAGCTCCCACAAAATCCAATGCCACCCACGAATCGTGATCGTTGCACAAAAAGCAACACATCATTGCCCAAAAACCTATTGATAGCCCCCTAACGAAAGGCGCACGCTAGAGGGCTGCTTCGGGTCTTATATCATTCCGAATGATAGTTACCTTTGCTTCATTCGATTCGTGCCATCACACCCCGCCGAGCATCATCCGCCCATCTTCAATACTTTGGCGGATGCATCCATGGAACATTCACTCAAACATTTGCGCTTCCCGATGGCCCTGTTGGCCGTACTGGTGATGAGCGCCTGCGGCAAAACCCCGGAGACCACCGCTGCCATGCCTCCTGCAAAAGTCAGCGTGGCCAAGGTGCTCGAACAACCGGTCAATGAGTGGGACGAATTCACCGGGCGCCTCGAGGCGCCGGAAACCGTTGAAATCCGCCCGCGGGTCTCCGGCCAGATCGATCAGGTTGCCTTCACCGAAGGCGCACTGGTCAAGAAAGGCGACCTCCTGTTCCAGATCGACCCGCGTCCGTTCCAGGCCGAGGTCCGCCGCCTCGAAGCACTGGTCGCCCAGGCCCGCGCCACCGCCACCCGCAGCGAAAACGAAGCCGCTCGCGGCGAACGTCTGCGCACCAGCAACGCGATCTCCGCCGAACTGGCTGATTCGCGCACCAGCGCTGCCCAGGAAGCCCGCGCCGCCGTCGGTGCTCTGCAAGCGCAACTCGATCTGGCCAAACTGAACCTGAGCTTCACCCGCGTCACCGCGCCGATCAGCGGCCGCGTCAGCCGTGCCGAGATCACCGCCGGCAACCTGGTGACCGCCGACACCACTGCGCTGACCAGCGTCGTTTCGACCGACAAGGTCTACGCCTACTTCGACGCCGACGAGCGCGTATTCCTCAAGTACACCCAACTGGCCCGCAACGGTCAGCGCGGTGCGACCACCCCGGTGTACATGGGCCTGTCCAACGAAGACGGCAACCCGCACCTGGGTCAGATGAACTTCGTCGACAACCAGGTCAACCCGAAAACCGGCACCATCCGTGGCCGCGCGGTGTTCGACAACACTGACGGCACCTACACCCCAGGCCTGTACGCACGGCTGAAACTGGTCGGCAGCGGCACCTACAACGCCATGCTGATCAACGACGAAGCCGTCGGCACCGACCTGGGCAAGAAGTTCGTGCTGGTGATGGATGCGGACAACAAAACCGCGTACCGCCCTGTCGAACTCGGGCCGAAAATCGAAGGCCTGCGCATCGTCCGCACCGGTCTGCAAAAAGACGACACGATCATCGTCAAGGGCCTGCAGCGGGTGCGTCCCGGCTCGCCAGTCACCCCTGAAGTGATTCCGATGGCCAGCGAGCAGACCCTCGCCGCCCTCGCCCAACAACGTCAAGCGCTGGAAGCCAGCAACCTGCCCAAAGTCGCCCCTGCCAAAGGCGCGTCGGGTTCGGCTGCGAAGCTGGCTGCTACGACCCCACGCGGTTAAGGGACGACAACTCCGATGAATTTTTCCCAATTCTTCATTTCCCGGCCGATCTTCGCAGCGGTGCTGTCGCTGTTGATCCTGATCGCCGGTGCGATCTCGCTGTTCCAGTTGCCGATCAGCGAATACCCGGAAGTTGTGCCGCCGACCGTGGTGGTGCGTGCCAACTTCCCGGGTGCCAACCCCAAAGTCATCGGTGAAACCGTGGCCGCGCCGTTGGAGCAAGCCATCACCGGCGTCGAGAACATGCTGTACATGTCCTCGCAATCGACCGCTGACGGCAAGATCACCCTGACCATCACCTTCGCTCTGGGCACTGACCTGGACAACGCGCAGGTACAGGTGCAGAACCGCGTGACCCGGACCGAGCCGAAACTTCCAGAAGAAGTGACGCGCATCGGTATCACCGTCGACAAGGCCTCGCCCGACCTGACCATGGTTGTGCACTTGACCTCGCCGGACAAACGCTACGACATGCTCTACCTGTCCAACTACGCGATCCTCAACATCAAGGATGAGCTAGCGCGTCTGGGTGGTGTCGGTGACGTGCAGCTGTTCGGTATGGGCGATTACTCGCTGCGTGTCTGGCTCGATCCGAACAAGACCGCTTCGCGCAATCTGACCGCGACCGACGTGGTCACTGCGATCCGCGAGCAGAACCGTCAGGTCGCTGCCGGCCAGCTCGGCGCGCCCCCTGCCCCGACCGCGCAAAGCTTCCAGTTGTCGATCAACACCCAGGGCCGTCTGGTCACTGAGGAAGAGTTCGAAAACATTGTGATTCGTGCTGGCGACGACGGTGAAATCACCCGCCTCAAAGACATCGCGCGCGTCGAGCTCGGCTCCAGCCAGTACGCCCTGCGTTCGCTGCTGAACAACCAGCCGGCCGTGGCGATTCCGATCTTCCAGCGCCCGGGCTCCAACGCCATCGATATCTCGAACGAAGTTCGCGGCAAGATGGAAGAGCTGAAGAAAGGCTTCCCGCAGGGCATGGACTACAGCATCGTCTATGACCCGACGATCTTCGTGCGCGGCTCGATCGAGGCGGTGGTGCACACCCTGTTCGAAGCACTGATCCTCGTGGTGCTGGTGGTGATCCTGTTCCTGCAGACCTGGCGCGCCTCGATCATTCCGTTGGTGGCGGTGCCGGTATCGTTGATCGGTACGTTTGCGGTCATGCACCTGTTCGGCTTCTCGCTCAACGCCTTGTCACTGTTCGGTCTGGTACTGGCGATCGGTATCGTGGTGGACGACGCCATCGTCGTGGTGGAGAACGTCGAGCGCAACATCGAACTCGGACTGACACCGGTTGAAGCGACCAAACGGGCGATGCGTGAAGTGACTGGCCCGATCATTGCGACGGCGCTGGTGCTGTGTGCGGTGTTCGTACCTGCCGCGTTCATTTCCGGCCTCACCGGGCAGTTCTACAAGCAGTTCGCCCTGACCATCGCCATCTCGACGGTGATCTCGGCCTTCAACTCGCTGACCCTGTCGCCAGCACTGGCCGCTGTTTTGCTGAAAAGCCACGACGCGCCGAAAGACCGCTTCTCGAAAGTGCTCGACAAGATCTTTGGTGGCTGGCTGTTCCGCCCGTTCAACCGTTTCTTCGATCGCGCCAGCCATGGCTACGTCGGCACCGTGCGCCGGGTCATCCGTGGCAGCGGCATCGCCCTGCTGCTGTACGCAGGCCTGATGGTGCTGACGTTCTTCGGTTTCTCCAGCACGCCGACCGGTTTTGTACCCGGCCAGGACAAGCAATACCTGGTGGCCTTCGCGCAACTGCCGGACGCCTCGAGCCTGGACCGCACCGAAGACGTGATCAAGCGCATGTCTGACCTGGCGCTGAAACAGCCAGGCGTGGAAAGCGCCGTAGCGTTCCCGGGCCTGTCGATCAACGGCTTCACCAACAGCCCGAACGCCGGCATCGTCTTCGTCACCCTGAAACCGTTCGACGAGCGTAAAGACCCGAGCATGTCCGCCGGTGCAATCGCCGGGGCCTTGAACGGCCAGTACGCGAACATTCAAGAGGCGTACATGGCGATCTTCCCGCCACCGCCGGTACAGGGTCTGGGCACCATTGGTGGCTTCCGTCTGCAAATCGAAGACCGCGGCAACCTCGGTTACGACGAGCTGTACAAAGAAACCATGAACATCATCAACAAGAGCCACAACGTGCCGGAACTGGCCGGCCTGTTCACCAGTTACACCGTGAACGTGCCACAGGTCGATGCCGCCATCGACCGCGAAAAAGCCAAGACCCACGGCGTGGCCGTCAGCGACATCTTCGACACCCTGCAGATCTACCTGGGTTCGCTGTATGCCAACGACTTCAACCGCTTCGGGCGCACCTATCAGGTCAACGTTCAGGCCGAACAACAGTTCCGCCTCGAATCCGATCAGATCGGTCAGCTGAAAGTACGCAACAACAAAGGCGAAATGATCCCGCTGGCGACCTTCATCAAGGTCAGCGACACCTCGGGTCCGGATCGTGTGATGCACTACAACGGCTTCATCACCGCTGAAATCAACGGTGCAGCAGCTCCCGGCTACAGCTCCGGCCAGGCCGAAAAAGCCATCGAGAAACTGCTCAAGGACGAACTGCCGAACGGCATGACCTACGAGTGGACCGACCTGACCTACCAGCAGATTCTGTCCGGCAACACCGCGCTGTTCGTGTTCCCGCTCTGCGTACTGCTGGCGTTCCTGGTGCTCGCCGCGCAGTACGAAAGCTGGAGCCTGCCACTGGCGGTGATCCTGATCGTACCGATGACCCTGCTGTCGGCCATCACCGGTGTGATCATCTCCGGCGGTGACAACAACATCTTTACCCAGATCGGCCTCATCGTACTGGTGGGACTTGCATGCAAGAACGCGATTCTGATCGTCGAATTTGCCAAGGACAAACAGGAAGAAGGCCTCGACCCGCTTGCCGCGGTACTGGAAGCCTGCCGTCTGCGTCTGCGGCCGATCCTGATGACTTCCTTCGCGTTCATCATGGGTGTGGTGCCACTGGTGTTCTCCAGCGGTGCCGGTGCCGAGATGCGTCATGCCATGGGTGTGGCGGTGTTCTCCGGGATGCTCGGGGTGACCTTCTTCGGTCTGTTGCTGACGCCAGTGTTCTACGTGCTGATCCGTAACTTCGTTGAACGCAGTGAGGCCCGCAAGGCGGCCAAGGCGCACAACCTTCCAAAGCCACTGGAGGCGCATCAATGAGTCTGAAAGTCTTCCTGCCGAGCCTGTTGGTGCTGGCCCTCAGCGCCTGCGCCGTCGGCCCCGACTACAAGACCCCAGCCACGGAGGCGGCCAACATCACGGCCGCCACCGACGGCGCCGCCGGGCAAAAGAACTTCGACCGGTCGAAATTCGAAGGCATCTGGTGGCAGCAATTCGATGACCCGACCCTCAACCAGTTGGTCACGCAATCGCTGCAAGGCAACCGTGAACTGCGCGTAGCGTTCGCCCGTTTGAAAGCCGCTCGGGCAATCCGCGACGATGCCAGCAACGATGCGATGCCGACCATCACCAGCCGTGCCAGCAGTGACCTGGGCAAAGGCCAGATTCCCGGCCAGACCACCGACCGGGTCAACAGCGAACGCTACGATCTGGGCCTGGACATGGCCTGGGAACTGGACCTGTTCGGGCGCATCCAGCGCAATCTGGAAGCCAGCGACGCCGACCAGCAGGCGGCCGAAGCCGACCTGTATCAACTGCAAGTCACGATGATCGCCGAACTGGTCGACGCTTACGGGCAACTGCGCGGTGCGCAACTGCGTGAAAAGATTGCCGTGGCCAACCTGAACAACCAGGTGGAGTCGCGCAAGATTACCGTCAGCCTGCGTGATGCCGGTGTCGGTGATCAGCTCGACGTCGAACGGGCCGATGCGCGCCTGGCCAACGTCGAAGCCACCGTGCCGCAGTTGCAGGCGGAACAGGTGCGGCAGAAAAACCGCATCGCCACGCTGCTCGGCGAACGTCCGGACAAGCTGACCGTTGACCTCAGCCCGAAAGACCTGCCAGCGATTGCCAAGGCCTTGCCGATCGGCGATCCGGGTGAATTGCTGCAACGTCGCCCGGACATTCTCAGCGCTGAACGCCAACTGGCCTCGGCCACGGCGCGTATCGGTGTAGCGAAAGCCGATCTGTTCCCACGGGTCAGCCTCAGCGGCTTCCTCGGCTGGACGGCCGGGCGCGGTTCGCAGATCGGCTCCTCGGCCGCCAACGCCTGGGCCCTCGGCCCAAGCATCACCTGGGCTGCGTTTGACCTCGGCAGCGTGCGCGCCCGCTTGCGCGGCGCCGATGCCGAAGCCGAAGGCGCGCTGGCAACCTATGAGCAGCAAGTGCTGCTGGCACTGGAAGAATCGGAAAACGCCTTCAGCGATTACGGCAAGCGGCAGCAACGGCTTATCTCGCTGATCCGCCAGAGCGAATCAAGCCGCAAGGCCGCCGACCTCGCTGAAATCCGCTACCGCGAAGGCACCACCGACTTCCTCGTGCTGCTCGATGCGCAACGTGAACGACTGAACGCCGAAGACAGCCAGGCCCAGGCCGAAGTCGACCTGTATCGCGGCATCGTCGCCATCTACAAAGCCCTCGGCGGCGGCTGGCAGCCGGAGACCGTTGCCAGCAAGTAATCGTTGAACTGAGCTCCTTTGGTTGGCCGCAACCAACCAATTTTTTTGCCCCGCGTATCATTCGGTCGCGGGGTTTTTTTATGGTTTTTTTCAGGTGTTGTGATTTTTCCGGGGGTCGTGGTGGTTCAGTTTCAGTGGTGTCGGCTGACCGGCCGCCATCGCTTGCAGGCAAGCTCCCACAGGGATCGCGTGGACCACCAGGCCAGATGCCAGCCATCAATTCGAAAATCAAAAGCCCCTCACCCTAGCCCTCTCCCGGAGGGAGAGGGGACTGACCGTGGTGATTGGGCTAGATACGCAAATCTGAGATACCGAGTCGAATGCAAATTTCGAATCCAACCAAAATCGGCTCCCTCTCCTTGGGGAGAGGGCTGGGGTGAGGGGCGAATCCACTGAAGATCTCAAGCCATGCGACGCTTCTAACCACTCAACAATGAGCGCCAGCTCGAGTGCTCTTGATCTTGCGTCACCGGCGACATCGGAAGGCTGAGCGGAGGGATTGATCCGGGCGTGGGAGCGCAGCGACCGTACGACGAAGTCGTACACAGCGGAAGTAGGTGCAGCGAAGCAAACCGTAGCCGCTGCGCCCGGAGCGATCCCGCAGCGAAGGGACCCGAGCCTGCGAGGGCCGTACGGAGGAGCAAGCCTTTTGGTTCCTTTTTGGCGTCTGAAAAAGGGACTCGCCGTAAGGGCGAAACCGCCAGCCGCAGCACCCGAAGCAACGGATATGTACACAGCAAACCAAAAAACTCAGCGCCTGAAAGAAAGCCATCGCTTGCAGGCAAGCTCCCACATTTGGAATGCATTCTTCCCCTGAAACCCATGGCCGCCTGAACTGCATTCTTGCTGTGAAACTCATTACTGCCTGGAATGCATTCCAAATGTGGGAGCCAGCCTGCTGGCGATGAGGCCTGCGAAAGCGAAGAAATTATGCTGCCAAACCACTCCGCCGATTACTCCGCGCCCTGCTTGGTGTTAAATAGGCGCCAGTCTTAACCTTGTCGCCTGAAGCCGTGCAACGAGAACTGCCATGAACAGCTATTGCTACAACGCCCAACCGCAAACGGCGGTGCGCGCATGATCGAAGTTACCGAAGTGTCCATCGCGCAATTGCGCGCCGCACTAGAATCCGGCCAGACCACCGCGGTCGAGCTGGTCAAAGCCTATCTGGCACGCATCGACGCCTACGACGGCCCCGACACGCCAACTGCGCTGAACGCCGTGGTGGTGCGCAACCCCGAAGCCTTGAACGAGGCCCGCGCCTCCGACGCACGCCGCGCCAAAGGCCAGACCCTCGGCCCGCTCGACGGCATTCCTTACACTGCCAAAGACAGTTATCTGGTCAAAGGCCTGACCGCCGCCTCGGGCAGCCCGGCCTTCGCCGATCTGGTGGCCCATCGCGACGCGTTCACTATAGAACGCCTGCGCGCCGCCGGGGCGATTTGCCTGGGCAAGACCAACATGCCGCCGATGGCCAATGGCGGCATGCAGCGCGGCGTTTATGGCCGCGCCGAAAGCCCTTACAACGCTGCCTACCTGACGGCGCCGTTCGCCTCCGGCTCGTCGAACGGTGCCGGTACCGCCACTGCCGCGAGTTTCGCCGCGTTCGGTCTGGCTGAAGAAACCTGGTCGAGCGGCCGTGGCCCGGCGTCCAACAATGGTTTGTGCGCTTACACGCCGTCGCGCGGGGTGATCTCGGTGCGCGGCAACTGGCCATTGACGCCGACCATGGACGTGGTGGTGCCCTTCGCCCGCACTATGGCCGACTTGCTCGAAGTGCTCGACGTGGTGGTCGCCGAAGACCCGGACACCCGCGGCGACCTCTGGCGCCTGCAAACATGGGTGCCGATCCCGAGCGTCAGCGAAGTGCGCCCGGCGTCTTACGCCGAACTCGCTGCCGCCCCCGCAGCGCTGGCCGGCAAACGTTTCGCCATTCCGCGCATGTACATCAATGCCGATCCCGAGGCTGGCACCAGCGAAGCGCCGGGCATCGGCGGCCCGACTGGTCAACGCATCAACACCCGCGCCTCGGTGATCGAGTTGTGGCAAAAGGCGCGCCAGGCACTGGAAGCGGCCGGCGCTGAAGTGATCGAAACCGATTTCCCGCTCGTCTCCAATTGCGAAGGCGATCGCCCCGGCGCGCCGACCGTGTTCAACCGTGGGCTGGTGTCGAAAGAGTTTTTGCATCATGAATTGTGGGACCTGACCGCGTGGGCGTTCGACGACTTCCTGCAAGCCAACGGTGACCCGAAGCTCAATCGTCTGGTTGACGTCGACGGGCCGAAAATCTTCCCGCACGACCCGGGCACCCTGCCCAACCGTGAAGGCGATCTGGCCGCCGGCATGGATGAATACGTGCGCATGGCCGAACGCGGCATTACTCCGTGGAACGAGATCCCGACCGTCGCCGACGGCCTGCGCGGCCTCGAACAGACCCGCCGCCTCGACCTCGAAGACTGGATGGACAACCTTGGCCTTGACGCCGTGCTGTTCCCCACCGTCGCCGACGTCGGCCCGGCGGACGCGGACGTCAACCCGGCCTCGGCCGACATCGCCTGGAGCAACGGCATCTGGGTGGCCAACGGCAACCTCGCAATCCGCCACCTCGGCGTACCAACGGTCACCGTACCCATGGGTGTCATGGCCGACATCGGCATGCCCGTCGGCCTGACCTTCGCCGGCCGCGCCTACGACGACTCCAGCCTGCTGCGCCTGGCCGCCGCCTTCGAATCCACCGGCAACAAACGCCGGATCCCCCCACGCACACCGCCGCTGTCGGCCAAGGGGCAGTGAAGATTTCAATCTGAAATGCAACCACTGTGGGAGCCAGCCTGCTGGCGATAGCTGACTGTCAGTCAATGAGCGGTTGAATGTTCAACCGCTATCGCTTGCAGGCAAGCTCCCACAGGTTTTGTGTGATGGCTGAATATTCAGACATCCCCCAAGATCCCTGTGGGAGCTGGCTCGCCAGCGATGACGCCAGCCCATTCAATGAGCAGTTGAACGTTCAACCGCTATCGCTTGCAGGCAAGCTCCCACAGGTTTTGTGTTGCGGCTCAATAATCAAACATCCCCCAAGATCCCTGTGGGAGCTGGCTCGCCAGCGATGGCGCCAGCCCATTCACCACCGCACTCAAGCCGAACCAAGATCCATTGTGAGAGCCAGCCTGCTGGCGATAGCTGACTTTCGGTCAATGAGCAGTTGAATGTTCAACCGCTATCGCTTGCAGGCAAGCTCCCACAGGTTTTGTGTAACGGCTGAATATTCAAGCACACCGAAAACCCTGTGGGAGCTGGCTTGCCAGCGATGGCGCCAGCCCATTCACCACCGCACTCAAGCCGAACCAAGATCCATTGTGGGAGCCAGCCTGCTGGCGATAGCTGACTTTCGGTCAATGAGCAGTTGAATGTTCAACCGCTATCGCTTGCAGGCAAGCTCCCACAGGTTTTGTGTAACGGCTGAATATTCAGGCACACCAAAAACCCTGTGGGAGCTGGCTTGCCAGCGATGGCGCCAGCCCATTCACCACCGCACTCAAGCCGAACCAAGATCCATTGTGGGAGCCAGCCTGCTGGCGATAGCTGACTTTCAGTCAATGAGCAGTTGAATGTTCAACCGCTATCGCTTGCAGGCAAGCTCCCACAGGTTTTGTGTAACGGCTGAATATTCAGGCACACCAAAAACCCTGTGGGAGCTGGCTTGCCAGCGATGACGCCAGCAATTTCACCACTGCTCTCAAGCCGATACCCGATCAAATGTAGGAGTGAGCCTGCTCGCGATGGCGGTGTGTCAGCTTCGATGAAATTGACTGACACACCGCCATCGCGAGCAGGCTCACTCCTACAAGGTTCTGTGTCACGGCCAGAACTGAGCACATCCGCCCAATCCCTCCCCCCGCAATTCCCCGATCATCCCGGCCAACCCCACCACCGCTGGCCACTGACCATGATCGACCGCGCCCCTTTGCGCCTCACCCTGCTTGCGCTGCTTTGCGGTCTGCACACTACCACCCACGCCAGCGGTTTCTTCGACGATGCCAAAAGCCAGATCCTGAGCCGCAACTTCTACCTGAGCAACGACTACCGCTCGCCCACGCCCTCCGGCAAAAACTATAAACAGGAATGGGCTCAAGGCTTTATCGGCACCTTCTCATCCGGTTTCACCGAAGGCAGCGTCGGCTTCGGCATTGATGCCCACGCCTTCGCCGGGCTGAAACTCGACGGCGGCAGAGGCCATTCCGGAACCGGCCTGCTACCCATCGACAGCAACGGGCGCAGCGAAAACGACTACTCCAGCGCCGGCGGTGCGCTGAAACTGAAAGCCTCACGCACCACCCTCGCCTTCGGCGAAATGACCGTCGAAACCCCGGTCTTCGACACCTCTGACAAACGCCTGCAACCGGAATACGCCACGGGTTTTCTGCTCAACAGCGCCGAGTTCGATAACGTCAATCTGGTCGCCGGCCACTTCACCGCGTTCAAGAACCAGGATAGCTCCTCCGGCCACGGCGATTTCTACGGTTACGGCGCCAACACCGAGGCCGGCAGCATCAGCTTTGTCGGCGCGGACCTGTTCGGCGACGAGCCGCTGGGCGGCGCGCTGTACGCCTCGGAGCTGAGCGACACCTGGCATCAGTACTACGGCAACCTGCACTTCAAACAATCCGGGCTGCTGCTCGACGCCAACCTCTACCACACCCGCGACACCGGTCGCGCACTGGCCGGCGAGATCGACAACACCGCGTTCAGCCTGTCCGGCAAATACGCCTTGGGTCCACATGCCGTCATGCTCGGCTGGCAACGCATCAACGGCGACACCCCCTTCGACTTCGTCGGCGGTGACTCGATCTACCTCGCCAACTCGATCAAATACGCCGACTTCAACGGCGCCAACGAACGCTCCTGGCAAGCCCGCTACGACCTCGACCTCGGCGCCTTCGGCATCCCCGGCCTGAAATTCATGACCCGCTACGTCACCGGCAGCCACATCGACGGCACCCACGCGCCCAGAGGCGGTGCCTACAACCCGTTCGACGCCGCCAGCGGCCAATACCAGCCACAGCAAGGCGATGGCGGCAAACACTGGGAACGCGATATCGACTTGAAATACGTCGTCCAGTCCGGCGCGGCCAAGGATTTGTCAGTGCAGCTGTCGCACGTCACCCACCGAGCGGATGAGGCGCAGGCCGGGGATGATATTGACCGGGTTTATGTGTTGATCGAGTATCCGTTGGGCTTCTGACGGCTGTTTGATTTGAAATGCAGTCAACCTGTGGGAGCCAGCCTGCTGGCGTTGGCTGACCTTCAGTCAATTAGTGGTTGAATGTTCAACCGCTATCGCTTGCAGGCAAGCTCCCACAGGTTCTATGTGATGGCTGAATGTTCAGGCACACCCAAGTTCCCTGTGGGAGCCAGCCTGCCGCCATCGCGAGCAGGCTCACTCCTACAAAAGAACGGGGCAAGTTCGCAACGTTGGCGGCGGTTGACGGGTTTGGCCTCACTCCCTATCCTCGCGCCCTGTCACGACTCATTCGTGACCGGGTTTGACGGCCTGGACTTCTCACTACGCGCATAGCCTCTCTTTGCTCGTGCACTTTTGTGCCCGCTCATTGCATATGGTGACTGTGTGTGGGGCATCTTCGGATGCGCCGGGTTAGTGAGACCGGTCCGTCAACCTGCGCACAGTTGCCACCCATTCGTTTGACGGCGATCAAGTGGCAGCTCTCTTTAATTTTCAAAGAGATACCTCACTTATGAAACAAGCAAATACAACTTCGACTCCCTGCGACCACACTACTCAACATCCTTTCACCGTCCGCCCCAATATCCCCCTCCTCGACGCCCTCGAACACGCCGCCGTCTATCTCAACTGCGCCGAAGTCCTCGCCCATCAAGCGCCTACTGTCGCTCGCCCGGACCATAGCAGCTCCTTGCGCTGGGCCAGCCAGCAAATGCTCACCAACGCCCGTGCTTTGATCGTGGCCTCCATCAACGGTCAGCAAGCCGCTCAGGCCAAGGTGGACGTATGAATGCCCATCTTTCGATGACCCACAACGAACACAGCATCCCCGTCCTGCTCGTCGCCACCGAAGCCCCGCTCGACGTCCTTCACAGCAGCGCCGCCAGCCGCTTTCTCGCGGTCACGCAGATGATGGAAAGCCTCGCCAGCCTGGATATCGCCTCGGCCAAAGGCGCCGATGTGCAGCAATTGGCGCACGCCGCGGCGATGTTGCTGCGTGATGGGTGTGATGTGATGGATGTGTTGGGGCGGCGGATTCATTGGGGGGTTGAGCAAGAGCGTAGTCTCGCAGCGCCTGAATAGGTCTCTGGAGCTATAGAAAGCTGCGATCTTTGATGCGCCATCCTCGACCTTCCTACCGCTCGTCGGCACCTGTCAAACCTGACAGGTGCGCAAATTCCGAAATCACGCCTTAATCGCAGCAACCGTAAGCGTGCGGTCGCCGCATCGCCCGCTAGTTACAGAACAAGGAGCAATGAAATGTCATCTAATTCACTAGAATCCTTTGAAATCATTGAATCGTATACTGAGGAAAATTTTGATCATTTACCAGATAAGGCACTAGAGGACATTGGTGACATCATTGAAACGCCGGTAATGATCATCGTAAGAATATTCCCGGCCGCGGGTGATAATCAAAAACTCCATATCGGTCCCACGGAGTTTTCTTACCCGGAAAAAATCAGCGGCAAAGTCCTTTCCGTTCGTTTGAATAGTGAGTTAATGCCGACTTTGAAAATTCACCTTAAAACCTCTTATAGAAGAGCCAGCTTCTGGATAAAGACATTGAGCAGCGAGACATCAATCGTTACCGTTGTTCAATTTCGTAAGGGATCAACATTGGTAAGGACTAAACCTGTGATCACTGAAAATTTGAATACTCCAGAAATTTTCGAAGTAGTTGATTCGGGTGAATTCGATCAAATAATCTTGACCTCACCAAACTCACGCACACAAGAATTTGAGATTGATCATATACGCCTTTACAAATAACGGTGCCAATCAACGCAAACGTCAGCTTCCGACAGCAGGCTCAATCATGATAGCCAGACGAGCAACCATTGCCGCGCCTGATCCGCAAACCACTTGAGTCGACCCTGCCCTGGAACGGATACCTTCCTCTTCGGCTGAAGTCCGGGCGCGCCACCGGGCGCGACTGCCTCCCTTTGACTCATTGCGCGTTGGCATGTGCCAGCGCGATCTGCCGCGATTCGCCGATGCGCCTAGTCAGGCCCAGTCGGTGGAAATACTCCAGATACTGAATACAGCATCAGCGCCCGAAACCTAGCGCATCGCGGAAGGTTGGCGGCGCCGCTCAAACCGACTTGAAATGCAATCAACCTGTGGGAGCCAGCCTGCTGGCGATGGCGGCAGGTCAGGCACTACATTTGTGGCTGAACAACCGCTATCGCGAGCAGGCTCACTCCTACAAGGGTATTGGGCAAGTTCGCAAGGTTGGCGGCGGTTGACGGGTTTGGCCTCACTCCCTATCCTCGCGCCCTGTCACGACTCATTCGTGACCGGGTTTGACGGCCTGACAATCCAAGACGCACATTGTTTTCCAACGTGCGCGCGCACTCCTGTGTGCGACGCGCTGCTCAATGGTGACTGTGTGTGGGGCATCTTCGGATGCGCCGGGTTCCTTGGACCGGTCCGTCAACCTGCACACAGTTGCCACCTATTCGTTTGACGGCGATGAAGTGGCGGTTCTCGACTTCCAAGAGGCTGCACCATGACCGAATCAACCACAAAGTCCATCACCCGCGACAACGTCTCTCACCACCCTTTCACCGTCCGCCCCGATATCCCCCTCCTCGACGCCCTCGAACACGCAGCCGTCTACCTCAACTGCGCCGAAGTCCTCGCCTTTCAAGCCCCCAACATCGCTCGCCCGGATCACAGCAGCTCCTTGCGCTGGGCCAGCCAGCAAATGCTCGCCAACGCGCGCGCTTTGATCGTGGCCTCCATCAACGGTGAGCAAGCCGCTCAGGCCAGGGTGGACGTATGAATGCCCATCTTTCGATGACCCACAACGAACACAGCATCCCCGTCCTGCTGGTTTCCACCCAAGCCCCGCTCGACGTCCTGCACAGCAGCGCCGCCAGCCGCTTTCTCGCGGTCACGCAAATGATGGAAAGCCTCGCCAGCCTGGATATCGCCTCAGCCAAAGGCGCCGACGTACAGCAACTGGCCCACGCGGCGGCGATGTTGCTGCGTGATGGTTGCGATGTGATGGATGTGTTGGGGCGGCAGATTCGTTTGCGGGATTGATACCAGCAAGATGAAAAGATCGCAGCCTTTGGCAGCTCCTGCACCGATTTGCTGCCGAAGGCTGTGATCTTTTGATTTAAGGTGTCAGGGTTGATGGACCTCCGTTGTCACCATTGGCCGAAGCGAACTAATAATCGAGACCCGACGATGCCTACCATACGAAAAACCAGCATCGGGACTGAACACCGAGACCAACGAATCCAAGCTCAAATCGATGCAAGTCACGGCTGGAACGACAGCGAATGCATTCAGGATTCGGTTTGCCGTGAGCAAGAGCGAAACACTGCGTTGGACGCCGTCCGCGCTGCGCTTGGGAAAGGCGAACTCAGTGGAAATCCACAGTCATTCGATCCTAAGGCATTCAAAAACAGAATGCTGGATGTCCTGAAATAGCGAACTCGCGTGCAAGTCTGACCTATCCACAAATCAAACTGCCAAGCACAAACCCCTGTGGGAGCGAGCCTGCTCGCGAAAGCGGTGTGTCATTAGGCATTAAGCTGCCTGACCCGACGCTATCGCGAGCAGGCTCGCTCCCACAAGGGAATCGCGGCAAATCTCAAGGTCGCTAGCGGTTGAAGGAATGCGATTCTGTGCTTTTGAATCCACTACCGTTCGTCGCCACCTGTTCTTTCCCACTCTCTGCGTGGGAATGCCTCAACGGACGCTCCGCGTTCGGCTCTGGATGGGACGCAGAGCGTCCAGGGCTGCGTTCCCACGCGGAGCGTGGGAACGATCAATCACATTAAACCGCCAATGCCTTTGAGAAAAATGGCGGAAGGCAGCCGGAGTCGAACCTGCCCGGGAACGGATGCCGTCCCCAACCGGGTTTGAAGCCCGGCCGCGCCACCGGGCGCGATTGCCTTCCTTTGACTCATTGCGCGCTGGCATTGGCCAGCGCGTTGTCGTAACGGATCTGCCGTGACTCGCCGATGCGCCGGGTCAGGCCCAGTCGGTCGAAATACTCCAGATACTGAATACAGCGTTTGCGTCCCAAGCCTAGCGCATCGCGGAAGGTTGTCACCTGGATCTGCGGATTTTCCGCGGCCAGTGTTAGCAACACCTCGGCCATGCGGCGCAGTTGTGCGTCATCCAGAAACAGATCGCGCACCACTTGATGCATCAGCCCAAGTCGCGCCCGTTTGCGCAGCAGCAGGCGTACGTCGGCATCGTCGTGGCCGAACATTTTGGCGATGTCGCGGACCCACGGTGGGTCGAATTCGGCGTTGTCGAACAGCGGTTGCAGTTGTTGCCACAGGGTTTCGTCCTCGGCATTCAGGCGCACCTGATGTTCGGGCAGGTGCAGCCAGGGGCCGCTGGTGTGGATCGCGCCGGCGCTGAGCAGTTCGTCGAGCAGACTGATAAACGTCGAACGTTCCAGCGCCAGACCGCTGAAACGCCGCAGGCGGTCGCGGTCGGGGCCCATTTGGTCGGGTTCTTGTTCGTGGAATTGTGTGAGGCGTTGCAGCAGATTGAATTTCAGTTGCGCCCAGCGCTGCACGTTGAACAGCAGCGGGCCTTGGCGGGTGTCGATCAGGCGGATGTTTTGCGCTAACGACCAGGAGGCGCGCGGGCGATTGAACTGGCGTTCGAGGCGTTGCGGATCGAGGCCGCCGGCGCTGTGGCTGAGCAGCACCGGCAAGGCCTGTTCGAGGCTGTCGCTGCTGGCCAGGGTTTGCAGTTGCGCCAGACGCTCAGGGCTGCGGCGTTGCCGGGCCGGGGCGAACGGATCGAGCACCGTGCCGCCGCCCAAGGTGCGTTGCGCGCTGGCGTCGCGCAGGATCAGCCGGTCGCCCTGCACCGCGTGTACCGGCGCGTTGATCAGCAGTTGCGCGAACATGCGTCCGCCGGGGCTCAACCGTGGGCCTTCGAGCAAGGCGACGCGGGCGATCACGTCTTGCGTACCGAGGTGCACGTGTACCGGGTGGAAGTGTTCGAAGGTGCGTTCGCCGGGCAGCAGTTGAAAGTCAATGTCGACCCGTTGCGTCGGCGCGTGCAGCCACTCGCTCAGCAGCCATTGGCCGCGATGGATCTGCGCGAGTTCCAGGCGCTCGCCGCTCAGGTTCAGGGCCACCCGTTGGCCGGCGAAGGCCTGTTCGGCGGGTTGATTTTGCGCATGCAGTCCACGCACGCGGACGGTTTTGCCGGAGGGCGCGAGGGTGAGTTTGTCGCCGACCGACACCGTGCCCGACAGCGCCGTGCCGGTGACAACGATCCCGGCGCCGGCCACGCTGAACGCGCGATCGATCGCCAGACGAAATCCCCCTTCGCCACTACGCGCCTGCACCTCGTTGTGCGCCTGCAACAACGCCGCACGCAATTCTTCAACGCCCCGCCCGCTCAGGCTCGACACGGTAAAGATCAGCGCATCGGCAAACGGCCCCGGCGCGAGCAGATCCAGCACCTGGCGCTGCACCTCTTCCACCCTGCCCGTCTCGACCCGGTCGGACTTGGTGATCGCCACCACGGCGCGGGGAATGCCGAGCAGTTCAACAATCGCCAGATGCTCGCGGGTCTGCGGCATGACGCCGTCATCGGCGGCGACCACCAGCAGCACCAGGTCGATGCCTTGCGCGCCGGCGAGCATGTTGTGGGTGAATTTCTCGTGGCCGGGCACGTCGATAAACCCGCTCAGGCCGGCGCCGGGCTGCAGTTCGGCGTAGAAATAACCGAGGTCGATGGTCATGCCGCGTTCGCGTTCCTGCGGGCGGCGGTCGCCGGTTTGCCCGGTCAGCGCTTGCAGCAGCGACGTCTTGCCGTGATCGATGTGCCCCGCCGTGCCGACAATCACGGCGCGGCCTGCAACTGCGGCAATTGCGCGAGCCACACCGGCTCATCGTCAAGCTGGCGCAGATCCAGCCACAGCGCATCGTCGTCGAGGCGCCCGAGCACGGGGATCGGCAAGGCGCGCAATGCGGCTTCGAGATTCAGCAGATAGCGCCCGCGCAGACGCTTCGATACCTGTGGCCGACAACACAGCGCCGCACTCGGCAAACGCGCCACCGGTTGGCTGCCGCTGCCGATCATGCCCAGGGCCTCGACTGCGCTGACACTCCAAGTCTCACCCAGCATGTCAGCCAGCACCGGCTGCAACCGTGAAGCCTGGGCGAAGATGTCAGCCTGCGGGCGGGTTAAAAGCCGCAAACTCGGCAGACGTTCAGCGAGGCGATCCGGGTCGCGATACAGACCGAGCACTGCTTCCAGCGCGGCCAGGGTCAACTTGTCCACGCGCAACGCACGTTTCAGCGGGTTCTTTTTGATTTTCGCGATCAGTTCTTTACGGCCAACGATCAACCCGGCCTGCGGCCCGCCGAGCAGTTTGTCGCCGCTGAAGGTGACGATATCGGCGCCATCGAGCAGCGCCTGACGCACCGTCGGCTCGGCCGGCAAACCCCAACGCGTCAAATCCAGGAGGCTGCCGCTGCCCAGATCCTCCAGCAACGGCAAGCCGTGGCGGTGGGCCAATTCGGCTAGCTCAGCGGTCGGCACGCGAGCGGTGAAACCTTCGATGCTGTAGTTGCTCGCGTGCACGCGCATGATCAAACCGCTGCGTGGGCTGATCGCCGCTTGGTAATCGCGGGCGTGGGTGCGGTTGGTGGTGCCGACTTCGTGCAGGCGCACCCCGGCGCGGGCCATGATGTCGGGAATGCGAAAGGCGCCGCCGATTTCGATCAGTTCGCCGCGTGAGATGATGCCTTCCTTGCGCGCGCCGAGGCTGTTCAGGGTCAGCAACACGGCGGCGGCATTGTTGTTGACCACGGTGACGGCTTCGGCGCCGGTCAGTTCGCGGATCAAACCTTCGATCAAATCGTCGCGATCGCCGCGTTTGCCGCTGGCCAGATCGAACTCCAGGTTCAGCGGATAGCGTGCGGCGTTCTCCACCGCAGCGATGGCTTCGGCCGGCAACAAGGCGCGGCCGAGGTTGGTGTGCAGCACGGTGCCGGTCAGGTTGAAGACGCGGCGTACCTGACTGCGTTGCTGTTGAGCCAAGCGTTCACCAACGCGGCCGGCGAGCACTTCGGGGCCGATCTCCACAGCTGCCAATTGCCCGCTCAATACGCCGGGCCTTAGCTCATCGAGCAACTGACGCAGGCCAGTCAGCAACGAATCCCGGCCGTAACGCTCAGCCAATGGCGCACACGCCGGATGTCGCAACAACCCATCAATGGACGGCAACCGCAGGGCAACGCTGGAAGACATCAGCCACTCCTGATTCGACTGAAAACACCCCTCCGGGAACAAGTTCCCTCCCACAAGGGTTTCAGAAGTGTAGACGCACTATGGGAGCGAGCCTGCTCGCGAAAGCAGTGTGTCAGTTAGTGTGGATGTGACTGACCTGACGCCTTCGCGAGCAGGCTCGCTCCCACAGGGATTGGCTGTGGGCACTCATTTTGCAGGCCGCCCTAAAACAATGTGGGAGCTTGCTCCCGCTGGCGGTGTGTCAGACAACATGAACGTGACTGGATTGACGCTATCGCGAGCAGGCTCACTCCTACAGGGATCTGGGGGTGAATCGGTATGTGTGGCTTGGCAAATAACCAGGTAGGAGTGAGCCTGCTCGCGATGGCGATAGGTCGGTCAAAGATGATGTGACTGAAACGGCCCCTTCGGGCTAGCTCGCTTCGACAGTTTCTGCTCTGGTCATTCGTCGCCCGGCGCCAGCAACAGATTCGGCGCCAGCCGCTGAAAGCCGTCCTGCGCCAGGCGCATGTCCAGCAGCAAACTGCCGAGGTCCGCCGACAACGCCTCGGCGTCGGCATCGTTTTCCAGATAGACCAGTTTCAGATAGCTGTTGCAGCCGGGGCAGACTTCCGCCCTTAACGGCGCCTGATTGGCGGCGTGGCGATCATCCTCAAGGCTCAGATAGTCGAGGCCTTTGCTCGATTCGCAATACACGCACTTGACCCGCACCACATGCCATTCGCAGGCGCACAGCGAACACACCAGATAACGCAAGCCGTTGTGTTTGCCGCGATGGCGGATCACCCCGGCCATCGCCGGAGAACCGCACGCGGGGCATTGGCTGAGGCTGTCGCCGGGTTTCAATTGCAGATGGGGCGCGCTGAGCAACCAGTGACTCCACGCCACTTGCAGCGCCGCGCCGAGGAACGGCACCAGTTGCGCCGGCACCAATGAATACTGGCCGCTGACCAGAGCGACAGCCCAGGAACGCCATTGACCGGCGCTGGCGACCCGCAGCGTCGTCACTGCCTCGATAACGGCGGGTTGTTCAGACGGCGTATAACGCTGCAACAGCGCCGAAAGATAAGCCTGCCAGCCCTCCTCGCGCACCAGCGTGTCTGCAGCGAACGGCGGCAAGCCATGTTGCTGGCTAGCCTCGATACGTTGCTGATCAAATGGCGCGGTCAGCGGCGGATCATCGAACACCTGCTGCTGAACCCGGCACAACCCGGCGATCAAACGCAGATACTCGGCCAGCGCATGCCCCTCGGCCAGTTGTTCCAGCCGTTGCGCGCGCAAGGCAAACAGGTTGTGCGGCGGCAGGTACAGGAACGGCGGCGAACTGGCCGCCGCTTCGATTTCCCCGGGTTCCAGAATAGTCGGCAAACGTCAGCCCTTTTTACTGATGGGTCGCTCTGGCACGTCCACGGGACGTTCATCGCGGGTGATGTCGCGGTACCACAGCGCGTGATGTTTTCTCGCCCAGGCGCGGCTGACCCGGCCATGCAGCATGGCGTCGACCGACCCCTTGATCCACAGCCCGGCGTAGATGTGCACGATGATGCTCAGCACCAGAATGAACCCGGCCAGCGCATGCAAGAGCATCGCCCAGCGGATCACGCTGATGCCGAAATACACGCTGAACCACGCGCGCCAGATCACCAGCCCGGTGAACAGCAACGCCAGCATGCACAGCAGTAAAGTCCAGAACAGCAGCTTTTGCCCGGCGTTGTATTTGCCCACTGGCGGCACGCTGTCTTCGTCGTTGACCATGACCCGGTTGATCCGCCGCAGCCATTGCCGATCGTTGGCGATGAAAAAGTTTGTGCGCCAGAAGCTCAAGACCAGGCCGAGGAACAGCACGAACATGGCGATGCCCATGTAGGGGTGCAGGATCCGCGTCCAGGTGCCGCCGCCGAACAGGTTGCTCAGCCAGAACAGCGCCGGGTGAAACAGCGCCAGCCCGGACAGCCCGGCCATGAAAAACAGGATCGCCACCAGCCAGTGATTGGTGCGCTGGTTGGCGCTGTAACGCAGGATCGTCTTGTGGCTCATGGCCGCTCCTCCCCGCGTGGATCGTAGGTGTGCACCGCCGGGTCGACGACATGCACCGCGGTGTCGGGCGGCGTCGGCCGTTCATCTTCCTCGACGCGATTGGGGCCGACGCGCACATAGTGGAAGAACCCGGCAATCACCGCCGCGCCCATTGCCAGCAGCGCCAAGGGTTTGCTGAGGCCTTTCCACAAATCTACCAGCGGACTGATTGCTGGGTGATCGGGCAAACCGGCGTAGAGTTTCGGCGTGTCGGCATGGTGCAAGACGTACATGACGTGGGTGCCGCCGACGCCTTGCGGGTCGTACAGACCGGCGTTATCAAAGCCGCGGCTTTTCAGGTCGACGATGCGTTCGGCGGCGTGCTCCTTCATGTCTTCCTTGGTACCGAAGACGATGGCGCCGGTCGGGCAGGTTTTCACGCAGGCCGGTTCCAGCCCGACCGCCACGCGATCGGAACACAAGGTGCACTTGTAGGCCTTGTGGTCCTTTTGCGAGATACGCGGAATGTTGAACGGGCAACCGGTGATGCAGTAACCGCAGCCGATGCAGTGATCCTGATTGAAATCAACGATGCCGTTGGCATGCTGGATGATCGCGCCGGGGCTCGGGCACGCCGCCAGGCAGCCCGGCTCGGCGCAATGCATGCAGCCGTCCTTGCGGATCAGCCACTCCAGATTGCCGGCGTCGGTTTCATGCTCGGTGAAGCGCATCAGCGTCCATGTATCCGCGGTCAGGTCCTGCGGGTTGTCGTAGGTGCCGTGGTTGTGGCCGACCTCGTCGCGCAACTCGTTCCATTCCGAGCAGGCGACCTGACAGGCCTTGCAGCCGATGCATTTGGTGGTGTCGATCAGCTTGGCGACGGCGTCCTGATTGCGTACCGACGGCGGCACCGTGGTGGTGGCCGAGCGGGCAATGATGTCTTGGCTGGCCATTTATAAGGTCTCCACTAGAGCTTCTCCACGTTGACCAGGAATGACTTGGATTCCGGGGTCTGGGTGTTGCCATCGCCGAGGAACGGCACCAGCGTGTTGGTCAGGTAACCGTGGCGCGTCAGGCCGGTAAATCCCCAGTGCAGCGGGATGCCGATCTGATGCACAACCTGGCCGTTGACCTGCAGCGGCCTTATCCGCTTGGTCACCACCGCCACCGCCTCGATAAAGCCGCGCTTGCAACTGACCCGCACGCGATCGCCGGCAGCGATGCCCTTCTCTTTCGCCAACACTTCGCCGATTTCGACGAATTGCTCGGGTTGGGCAATCGCGTTCAACTTGCAGTGCTTGCTCCAGAAGTGGAAATGCTCGGTCAGCCGGTAACTGGTGCCGGCGTAGGGGAAGTCCTTGGCCTCGCCGAGGCTTTCCCAGACCGAATCGAAGATCCGTGCCGCCGGGTTGCTGGTGGCTTTCTTGTTTTGCGGGTGCAGCGGGTTGATGCCGATCGGCGTTTCAAACGGCTCGTAGTGCTCGGGGAATGGCCCTTCGTTCATCTTGTCGACGGCGAAGAACCGGGCCACACCTTCGGGGTTCATGATGAACGGGTTCATCCCGGCTTCCGGCGGCACATCGGCCTTGTAGTCCGGCACATCGGTGCCGCCCCAGGTTTTGCCGTTCCACCAGACCAGGCGTTTTTTCGGGTCCCACGGTTTGCCCGCAAGGTCCGCCGAAGCGCGGTTGTAGAGAATCCGTCGATTGGCCGGCCACGCCCACGCCCAGCCTTGATGCTGGTGCATGCCGTAGGGGTCGGCGTTGTCGCGGCGAGCCATCTGGTTGCCGGCCTCGGTCCAGCTGCCGGCGAAGATCCAGCAACCCGACGCAGTGCTGCCGTCATCCTTGAGCAAGCCGAACCCGGCCAGTTGCGTGCCGGCCTTGACCATCGCGCCACTGGCATCGGTGAAGTCGGCCACCGCGCTGCCGTTGATTTCCTTGGCCAGCTCTTCCGGCGAAGGCTCGTCGGCGATCTTGTATGGCCACGACAGTTTCAGCAGCGGATCGGGGAATTTGCCGCCCTCGGTCTGATAGCGTTTGCGCAGGCGCAGGAACAGTTCGCTCATGATGCGTATGTCGGTCTGCGCTTCGCCGGGGCCATCGGCGCCCTTCCAGTGCCATTGCAGCCAGCGACTGCTGTTGACCAGCGAGCCGTCTTCCTCGGCGAAACAGGTGGTCGGCAGGCGAATCACTTCGGTCTGGATCTCGGAGGTTTTCACGTCGTTATATGGCCCGACGTTGTGCCAGAACTCCGAGGTTTCCGTGGCCAGCGGGTCCATCACCACCAGCCATTTCAGCTTGGCCAGGGCGACCATCACGCGGTTCTTGTCCGGCAGTGCGGCGATCGGGTTGAAGCCCTGACACAGGTAGCCGTTCACTTTGCCCTGGCCCATCAGGTCGAACATTTTCAGGACGTCGTAGTTGGGGATGTCCAGTTTCGGCAAATGATCGAACAGCCAATTGTTCTCGGCGGTGGCGTTGGCGCCGTACCAGGACTTCATCAGGCTGACGTGGAATTTGCTGTAATTCTGCCAGTACGAAAGCTGCCCCGGCCGGAGCGGCACTTGCGTGCGTTTGTGAATGAACTGGGCGTAATCCTGCTCGCTGTCGCTGGCCAGGGTCAGGTAACCGGGCAGCGCGTTGGACAGCAGACCGAGGTCAGTCAGGCCCTGAATGTTCGAGTGCCCGCGCAAGGCATTCACCCCGCCACCAGGCATTCCGACGTTGCCCAGCAGCAATTGCACCATCGCCGCGCTGCGGATGATCTGCGCGCCGATCGAGTGCTGGGTCCAGCCGAGGGCGTAGAGGATCGTCATGGTCTTACCCGGCGTCGAGCACGTGGCGATCTCGTCCCAGATCTTCTGCATGGCGTCGACCGGCATGCCGCAGATCTGGCTGGCCAACTCGATGTTGTAGCGGCTGTAATGCTGCTTCATCAATTGATAGACGCAGCGTGAGTCTTGCAGGGTCGGATCGACCCGGACGAAGCCGTCCTCGGCGAACTCGTAGCCCCAGCCGGATTTGTCGGTGTAGCTGCGCTTTTCCGCGTCATAGCCGCTGAAAATGCCGTCCTCGAAGCCATAACCGGCTTTGACGATGAACGACACGTCGGTGTAGTTGCGCACGTATTCGTGCTGGATCTTGTCAGTGGTCAGCAGGTAATTGATCAGCCCGCCCATGAACGCGATGTCGGTGCCGGTGCGGATCGGCGCGTAATAGTCGGCCACCGAAGCGGTCCGGGTAAAACGCGGATCGACCACGATCAGCCGCGCAGCGTTGTGCGCCTTGGCCTCGGTCACCCATTTGAAGCCGCACGGATGCGCTTCTGCTGCGTTGCCACCCATCACCAGGATCAGATTCGCGTTGGCGATATCGGTCCAGGTATTGGTCATGGCACCACGGCCGTACGTCGGGGCAAGACTTGCCACCGTCGGGCCGTGTCAGACACGCGCCTGGTTATCGAACCCCAGCATGCCGAGGCTGCGAATCACCTTCTGGGTGATATAGCCAGCTTCATTGGACGCCGCCGAGGCCGCGAGGAACCCGGTGCTCAGCCAGCGATTCACCGTTTGCCCGTTGGCGTTCTTTTCGATGAAGTTGGCGTCGCGGTCGGCTTTCATCAGGTCGGCGATGCGATCGAGCGCTTCGTCCCAGCTGATTCGCGTCCACTCGCTGCTGCCGGGCTTACGCACTTGCGGGTATTGCAAGCGACCAGGGCTGTGAATGAAGTCGAGCAGGCCTGCGCCTTTCGGGCAGAGGGTGCCGCGGTTGACCGGGTGGTCGGCGTCGCCCTCGATGTGAATGATGTTCTGCGCCACGTTTTTCCCGGCATCGCCCTGGCTGTACATGATCAAACCGCAGCCGACCGAGCAATACGGGCAGGTGTTGCGGGTTTCATGGGTGTGGGCGAGCTTGAAGTGACGCACCTGCTCGGCGAAGGCTGGCGTCGGGGCCATGCCCAACGCGCCCAGGCTTGAGCCTGCAAGGCCTAGACCTGCGACCTTGAAGAACTGACGACGGCTGAGATCCATCGTGCACTCCTGATCAGGTGGAACCCGGTACTGGTGCCGGGTTTTATCTGGACAATCACGGTTGCGACGCCTTGGCGTCGACTTTTTCACTGTAGACAATCAGCGCAGCGCCTGGGTGAAAACCGACCGTCGGGGGTTTTGCCGCGCGATTTGATGGCTTTGTACACACTCTGTGGGAGCTGGCTTGCCAGCGATGGCGTCGGCACATTCAATATTGATGGTGCCTAATCCACCGCAATCGCTGGCAAGCCAGCTCCCACAAAGGTTGCAGGTGGCCGTGAGGTTTTGTGTGCTCACGCAGGCCTTGCGGCTTATCATGACGCCCCTGAACAACCCGCCTTCACGAGACCGCGCATGACTTTCGATTTTGATCAGGTATTCGACCGCCACCACACCGGCAGCACCAAGTGGAGCCGTTACCCGGCGGACGTCCTGCCGATGTGGGTCGCGGACATGGACTTTGCCGCGCCGCCGGTGGTGATCGAGGCCTTGCAGCAGCGCTTGCTGCACCCGCTGGTGGGCTACAGCGTGGCGCAGGACAATTTGCGCGAAGCGATCGTTGCCGATCTGTGGAACAAGTACGCCTGGCAGGTCAAGCCGCAGGAGCTGATCTTCCTGCCGGGGGTCGAGTCCGGTTTCAACATGGCCCTCAAGGCATTGGTGCAGCCACAGCAGAACGTTGTGGTGCAAGTGCCGAACTACCCGCCGCTGCGCCAGGCGCCGGGGCATTGGGGGTTGAACAAGGTCGAGCTGGAATTCGTCGCTCAGGCGGATGGCAGTTATCTCACGCCATTGACGGCGCTGAGTGATGCGCTGGCGGGCGGCGGCGCGCTACTGTTGAGCAATCCGCACAACCCGCTCGGCAAGGTGTTTGCTGCTCAGGAGCTGCGTGATGTCGCTGATATCTGCATGGCGCAGGATGCCTGGATCATTTCTGACGAAATCCATGCCGAGCTGTGTTTTGACGGTCGCGTGCATGTTCCGACGGCATCGCTGAGCGCTGAGATCGCGCAGCGCACCATTACGCTGATGTCGGCGAGCAAGGCTTACAACATTGCCGGCCTGAAGACTTCGTTCATGATCATTCAGAACGCTGCGCTGCGTGAGCGCGTCAATCATGCTCGTTGCGGCATGGTCGACAGTGTCAATCCGCTGGGTATGGAGGCTACTCGGGTGGCGTACAGCGAAGGCGCGCCTTGGTTGGCGGAACTGAAGGTTTATCTGCAGGGCAATCGCGACTGGCTGGTTGAGGCTGTGCGCAGTCGTTTGCCGGGGGTGACGATCAATGTGCCGCAGGGGACTTATCTGGCGTGGCTGGATTGTTCGGCGCTGGATCTGGTTAATCCGCAGCAGTTCTTCCTTGAGCAGGCGAAGGTTGGGTTGAGTGCCGGGGTGGATTTTGGTGATCGGCATCAGCAGTTTGTTCGCTTGAATTTCGGTTGCCCGCGGTCGTTGCTTGAAGATGGCATCGGTCGGATGGAGCGTGCGCTGGCGCAGCGCAGTGCCTGATTCTTCGGTGATTTTCCTGAGCAGGTGATCTCCTGTGGGAGCTTGCCTGCAAGCGATGGCTTGCTTTCAGGCGCTGAGTTTTGGGGACATATCCGTTGCTTCGGGTGTTGCGGCTGGCGGTTTCGCCCTTACGGCGAGTCCCTTTTTCAAACGCCAAAAAGGAACCAAAAGGCTTTGCTCCTACGTACGGCCCTCGCAGGCTCGGGTCCCTTCGCTGCGGGATCGATCCGGGCGCAGCGGCTACGGTTTGCTTCGCTGCACCTCCTTCCGCTGTGTACGACTTCGTCGTACGGTCGCTGCGCTCCCACGCCCGGATCAATCCCTCCGCTCAGCCTTCCGATGTCGCTGGTTAGGCAAGATCAAAAGCACTCGAGCTGGCGCTCATTGTTGAGTGGTTAGAAGCGGTTGTTCGGCTTGGGATTTGCGGTGTATTCGCCCCTCATCGGAACGCCGCCCGCCCAGCCCTCTCCCGAGGGAGAGGGAGCCGATCTTTGGGCTTTTCAGAATCTGAGTTCGACTCGGTATCCCAGGTCGGCGTATATCTCACATCCACCACGATCAGTCCCCTCTCCCTCCGGGAGAGCGCTAGGGTGAGGGGCTTTTGATTTTCGATTGATAGCCTGGTGGCGCACGCGATCCCTGTGGGAGCTTGCCTGCAAGCGATGGCGCCATGACATTCAGCCTTTATGTCAACTGACACACCGCCATCGCCAGCAGGCTGGCTCCCACATTGGTTTTGCATCTTGTTCGAATCCGATCGAACTCACGGCAAATACCCCGGGTCAACCCGAGACACTTGCCTTGAAACGAAGGAGACCCTGCGATGAGCGACTATCCAAAACCACCCTTCCCCAAACAAGCCCAACCCGTGCCTGGCTCGCAGCGCAAGATGGAGCCGTATCCCGATTGCGGTGAGCAGAGTTATGTCGGTTCGGGCCGGCTGGCCGGCAAGATTGCGTTGATCACTGGCGCTGACAGCGGCATCGGTCGTGCGGTGGCGATTGCTTTCGCGCGTGAAGGCGCTGACGTGGCCGTGGCGTATCTGAATGAGCATGAAGACGCCAAGGAAACCGCGCGCTGGGTCGAGCAGGCCGGGCGTCAGTGTCTGTTGTTGCCGGGTGATATCGCCGAGAAAGCCCAGTGTCAGGCGCTGGTCGACAAGACCGTCGAGCGCTTTGGGCGTATCGATGTGCTGGTCAATAACGCTGCATTCCAGATGACCCACGAGAATTTCGAAGAAATTCCCGACGAAGAATGGCTGATGACCTTCGATGTGAACATCACTGCTATGTTCCGCATCTGTCAGGCGGCGATCAAACACATGCGCCCCGGTTCGTCGATCATCAATACCAGTTCGGTCAATTCGGACATGCCCAAACCGACCCTGCTCGCCTACGCGACCACCAAAGGGGCGATTGCCAACTTCACCGGTGGCCTGGCGCAGATGCTTGGGCCGAAGGAAATCCGCGTCAACAGCGTGGCGCCGGGGCCGATCTGGACGCCGTTGATTGTCTCGACCATGCCCGAGGAAGAAGTACAGAACTTCGGTGGCAGCACGCCGCTTGGCCGTCCCGGTCAACCAGTGGAAGTCGCGCCGATCTATGTGCTGCTGGCCTCGGATGAAGCCAGTTACATCACCGGTCAGCGCTACGGCGTGACCGGCGGCAAACCGATGCTCTGACCACCGGCGAGAAAAACTGAACCCAGCGGCGTGACGTGCCTCCATACCTTAGAGCCCGACGGGCCAACAGGATCTGGAGGTCGTCATGTCCGCACCTATCGTCAAGCTGTTCACCCGACCCAACTTCGCCTGGACCGATATCCGCCGCGAAGAAGAAGCCCACCCCAGACATTACCTTGCGCACCTGCTGCTGCTCGCGCTGATTCCGGCCGTGTGCCTGTTCATCGGCACTACCTACGTCGGCTGGAGCCTGGCGGTCGGCGAGAACGTGCGATTGAGCATGGCCAGCGCCTTGCAGCTGTGCATTCTGCTGTACCTGACCATCGTCGTCGGCGTGGCGATCATGGGCGGTTTCATTCGCTGGATGTCGCGCACCTTTGACGCGCGGCCGACGCTCAATCAATGCATCGGTTTTGCCGCTTACACCGTGACGCCGTTTTTCGTCGCCGGGATTGCCGGGCTGTATCCAAGCCGCTGGCTGGCAATACTGGTGCTCGGTGCCGCATCTATCTATTCGACTTTCCTGTTGTTTGTCGGGCTGCCGACCTTCATGCACGAGCGCAAGGAACAGGGCCTGCTCTACTCCGCCTCGGTGTGGGGCGTCGGCCTGCTAGTGCTGGTGACCCTGCTGGTGTCGATGATTCTGCTGTGGTTCAACGTGCTCATCCCCGAGTACCTGCGCACGACCGCAGGTTGAGTCGATGAGTGCGTTTACATTGATAATTGATGGCGGCCGTTCGTGAGTTTCACGGTATGGGTCGCGGTGCTCGGTGCGGTGTTGCTGACCCTGGCGCTGACCGCCTCGTACTTGCGCTGGATGCCGGTGACGACGTCCGCCGTGTGTCTGCTGCTGGGCGTCGCCATCGGCCCGAGCGGCCTGAACCTTTTGAAACTGTCGCTGGAAAACGCCTCGCTGTGGATGGAGCACCTGACCGAAGTGGCGGTGCTGTTTTCCCTGTTCGTCTGCGGCCTGAAGTTGCGTTTACCGCTGACGGATAAACGCTGGCGCATCGCGTTTGGCCTGGCCGGCCCGGTGATGGTGCTGACGATTGCCGGGGTCTGCCTGCTGCTGCACTGGGGCCTTCAGTTGCCATGGGGACCGTCGTTGCTGATCGGCGCGATTCTGGCGCCGACCGACCCGGTGCTCGCAGCGCTGGTGCAGGTCAACGATGCGCGGGATGTCGACGGCGTGCGCTTTGGCCTGTCCGGCGAGGCCGGTCTGAATGACGGCATCGCCTTCCCGTTCGTGATTCTCGGTCTGTTGCTGATTCACAGTGACAACATCGCCGGCGAGTGGCCAGGCTGGCTGTTGCGCAGTGTGCTGTGGGCGGTACCGGCGGGTCTGTTGACCGGTTACTGGATGGGCCGCGGTATCGGTCGCGTCACGGTGTTGCTGCGTATCCACAATGAAGACAGCACTCTCAGCCCCAATGACTACCTCGCGCTGGCGCTGATCGCCCTGGCTTACGTGGTTGCCGAAGCGATTGGCGGTTATGGCTTTCTTTCGGTATTCGCCGCCGGCCTGGGCTTGCGCCAGGTCGAAGTGAAATCCACCGGCGTCAGCCAGCCGCCCGCCGAGCATCTGGTGCAACCGGTGGTCGGCCATCAGAACGTCGAACCGCAACACGCGGTGCGTGGCGACACCGATGAGCTGAAGAGCAGCCAATTGGCCGCCGGCATCATGATGGGCGACATGCTCGCGTTCGGCGGGCTGGTCGAACGGGCCATGGAAGTGTTTCTGGTAACCCTGCTCGGCGTGGTGCTGTTGGCGCACTGGGACTGGCGGGCCCTGTTGGTCGGCGGTGTGCTGTTCTGCCTGATTCGCCCGGCCTGCGTGGCGCTGATGCCATGGGGCACGCTGCTCAAGGGCCGCCAGCGGCTGTTGATCGGCTGGTTCGGCATCCGCGGGATCGGCAGCCTGTTCTACCTGTTCTTCGCCTTGAATCACGGCCTGACCAACAACGTCGCCACGCTGTGTACCGACCTGACCTTGTCGGTGGTGGCGCTGAGCATCCTCGTGCATGGCATCAGCACCCAGCCAATCCTCGCGGGATATGAACAGTACAAGAAACAAAAAAGCTGATTTTTATCGCGGCGCTTTAACGGTTAATTGATCGAAGTTTTTTCTGCAAAAAAAAGGATCCCCGCTTCGTTGCCAGCGGTCACAACCATAACCGTCGCTGAGTGCATCAAGCGGCGGCCCGGCAGGTTCGATTCCCCTGCGGCGCGACGCCTATGAAACGGAATCCTGAAGAAAAAGGTTACGGTCATGAAAGAACGTTCGACTCCTGCGCAAATCAAGGCTTGCAGAGCACTGGCTCTGGAACGCAACCGTCAATTGTTCGATAACGCCCACACCCTCAACCGCGCGGCCAACGCGATGCTCGAGGTGGAGAATCTGGATATGGAGCAGTTCGAGCATTACCGGGCTTTACGCAAGAAAGCCGATTTGCTGTTTGAGGATGCGATTGATCATCTGTGCGTGTTGAATGAGGATTTTCCGCCGATTCCTCAGGCGTCGCAGCAGTCCCAAGCGGTTGAGCTTGAGCGTGAGCTTGAAGTGGCGAGTTAAGTCTGAAAGCCCCTCACCCTAGCCCTCTCCCAGAGGGAGAGGGAACTGACCGCAGTGACTAGTTGAATTACGTCGACCTGAAATACCGAGTCGAATACAAAATTTGAATCCTGCGAAGATCTGCTCCCTTTCCCCTCGCCCCCTTCGGGGGAGAGGGCTGGGGTGAGGGGGTACGATCTGAAGTCCACTACAAAATCCAAGCGAACAAAAAGCCCGAAACCATAAAGTCGGGCTTTTTTCGATTTCCAGCCATCATCCCCCCGGATTCGTCACCTGGATAAACACCGCATACCCCCCCAGCAACACCCAGAACGTCGCAAAAATCCACGGCGTGCGCAACGAAAACAACAGCGACTTGCGATAACCCTTGTGGCTCGACTCGACTTCACTGAACAGCGGCGATTCGTCGTACGCCAGCCCCATCACCGGTTCAGCTTCCAATAACTGGCTCTGCTTGAAGTGCCAGTGATCAATGATGTCGTACGCCGCGCGAATCCCCGGCCAGGCGTTCAGCGAGCTGAGCACGCCGAGCAGCGCCAGAAACGGCGGTACTACCAGCGTGAACAGCTTGCCCCACTCCGGATTGAGATTGGCCATGCACGAGGCGAACGCGATCACCAGAAACGACTGCGCCGCCAGATAGGCGTCGGTGCGGTTGGCGAGAATGCTGGTTTCGTACTGGATTTCGCGCCGATAGAAATCCAGACGTTCCTTGGGCGAGCCGAACATCTTGGCGTTGTGTTCGGTCAGCGCCTCTTCTTCAGCCGTGGGATGGGTCAATATGCGAGACAAAACAAACACGCTCCGAGGTGGTTAAAAACCTTTCGAAACCCTCGGTGACGGACAAGTTCAGGCGAACTGACCAGTGCCTCACTTCATCGATTGCGCAATGATCGCCACCAGTCCCATCTGCGTGAATGGCTTGGGCAAGCGCGGCAGTTCGGCGGCGAAGCCTTCCAGGCGTTCGGCGTAACCGGTGGCGAGGATGATCGGCAGGTCTGGTTTGAGCATACGCACGGCGTGCGCCAGTTGCGCGCCGCTCATTTTCGGCATGGCCATGTCGGTGATCATCAGGTCGATGACTTCGCCCTGATCGAACAGGCGCAACGCTTGTTCACCGGAAGTGGCACCTAGGACGCGATGACCGAGGTCCTCGAGCAGCAGGCTGGTGCTGGTCATTACCAGCGAGTCGTCATCGACCACCAGCACGCTGAGGCGTGGCACCGAAACCGGCGCGATCGAGGAAAACTCTGGCTTGCTGACGACGCCCTCGAGCGCCACCGGAATCCACAGTTCAGCCGTGGTGCCCTGGCCCTTTTCGCTTTTGAGGATGAAGCGGCCACCCAGCTGTTCAATAAACCCGTGGACCATCGACAAGCCCAGCCCAGTGCCCTTGCCCAGCCCCTTGGTGGTGAAAAACGGGTCGCGGGCCGACGCCAGCGTTTGCGCGTCCATGCCCTCCCCGGTGTCGATCAGACTCAGGCACACGTAGTGCCCGGCCGGCAACTGCGAATCACCCAGCTCGAGCACCACTTGCGGCTCTGCGGTGATGGTTACCGTGCCGCCGTCGGGCATGGCGTCGCGGGCATTGGTCGCCAGATTGAGCAAGGCCAGTTCGAGCTGATTGTTGTCGGCCAGCACTGGCTGCAGATCGTCGGGAAAGCGCGTCTCGATGCGGATGCCCGGCCCCAGCGAGCTGCGCAGCAAACCGGTGATGCCCTGCACCAACTGGGCGATGTCGACTGATTCGGTCTTGAGTTCCTGGCGGCGCGCGAACGCCAGCATGCGCTGGGTCAGCGACACACCGCGCAAGGCACCCTGGGTGGCGTTTTCCAGCAGACGGCTGATTTTCGGGTCGGCGCCCATGCGCTTTTGCACGATCTCCAGATTGCCGAGGATCACCGTCAGCAGGTTATTGAAGTCATGGGCAATGCCGCCGCTGAGTTGACCGATGGCCTGCATCTTCTGCGCCTGAAACAGCGCTTCACGGGTTTTTTCCAGTGCCTGGCGGGATTGATGGGCTTCGGTGATATCGCGGGTGATCTTGGCAAAACCGAGCAGAATGCCGGTATCGCCGCGAATCGCATCGACCACCACATGCGCCAGAAAGCGTGTGCCGTCCTTGCGCATGCGCCAGCTCTTGTTTTCGAAGCGGCCCTCGCGGGTGGCGATTTCCAGCGAGCGTTGCGGCTCGCCGAGTTCGCGGTCCTCGGGGGTGTAGAAGATCGAGAAATGCTGCCCAATGATTTCTTCTGGCAGATAGCCCTTGATCCGCTGCGCGCCCTGGTTCCAGTTACTGACCCGGCCTTCGGGGCTGAGCATGTAGATGGCGTAATCGGTAACGCCCTGCACTAGCAGACGAAACTGCTGTTCGCTTTGCTTGAGGGTTTCCTCGGCCATCTTGCGGTCGGTGAGGTCACGGGTGATCTTGGCGAAACCGAGCAAGCGGCCATCCGGGTCGATGATCGGGTCGATCACCACGTGCGACCAGAAATTGGTGCCGTCCTTGCGCACCCGCCAGCCCTCGCCTTCGAAGCGACCTTCGTTGATCGCGGTATTCAATGCGCGTTGCGGCAAACCGGCGGCGCGGTCTTCAGCGGTGTAGAAGCGTGAAAAGTGTTCGCCGAGGATTTCCGCTTCTTCATAGCCCTTGAAGCGCTTGGCCCCGGAGTTCCAGCTGGTGATGATGCCGTCCGGGTCGATCATGTAGATCGCGTAATCGATGACCGAATCGATCAGCAGGCGAAAACGCATGTTCTCGATCACAGCGTCTTTAGTGTTTTCGCTCATCATGCTCACCGGCCGTAGTCATGAGCGAAATTATGCGGCAATTAGCCGATTTGGGAAGCCGTGGTTTCATGATTGATCGCCCACCAGCGCGGCAATAGTTGCTTGATCCGGCTTTCGGCAAAGCGGTCGTCGATCAATATGACCACTCCGCGGTCCTCGCGTGTACGTATGACCCGGCCAGCGGCCTGCACGACTTTTTGCAGGCCGGGGTACAAATAGGTGTAGTCATAACCGGCACCGAAAATTGCCGCCATCCGCCGTTTCAGCTGTTCATTGATCGGATTGAGCTGGGCCAGCCCGAGTGTGGCGATGAACGCCCCGATCAGGCGCGCGCCGGGCAGATCGATGCCCTCGCCGAACGCACCGCCGAGCACAGCGAAGCCGATGCCCTGGCTGTCTGCGGTGAACTGGTCGAGAAACGCCTGTCGCGCGCCTTCGACCATGCCCCGCGACTGTTGCCAAAGAGTGATCTGCGGATAACGCTCGGCCATCAGCGCCGCGACTTGTTGCAGATAGTCGAAGCTGCTGAAGAACGCCAGATAATTGCCCGGGCGCTCGCCGAACTGGCGCGCGATCAGTTCGACGATCGGTTCCAGCGACGCCTGGCGATGGTTGAACCGGGTGGAGATGCGGCTGATGATCTGCACATCCAGCTGTTCGGCCTGGAACGGCGATTCGACGTCAATCCACACGGTAGTGGCCGGTGTGCCGAGCAGATCGGCGTAATAATTACGCGGGCTGAGCGTGGCGGAAAACAGCACACTGCTGCGTGCCGCCGTCAGCCGTGGGCCAATGAACGCCGCCGGCACGACGTTGCGCAGACACAGCTGCGACAGCGGTTTTTTGCGCTCGAGGTCGCGTTTGCTGATATCGAACAGGTAATTCGCGTCGTACAGCTCGGCCACGCGGGCGAATTGCAGCAGGTCGAAATAGAAGTTCTGCAAGCCACTGTCGAGGCCTTGCGGGTGTTCGTTGAGGTAGTCGCCGATGGCGGCACAACACAGCGAGATCGCCTGCAGAAGTTTTTCCGGCGCCTTGTCATACGCCTGATACGCCAAAATTTGCGGCGCATGCAGCGCGTTCCACTCCCGGTTGAGGCGTTGCAGGCTGTTCTTCAGCGGCGCGGGGGCGGTTTTGCGCACCGTTCCCAGCACAAACTGATCAAGGCTGGCGCTGTACATCTGCCGGCCGCGCTCGACGAGGTTGTGCGCCTCGTCGGCGAGCACCGCAACTCGCCATTGGTTGAGCTGAGCGAGGCCGAACAGCAGCGCGCTGAAGTCGAAGTAATAGTTGTAGTCGGCGACCACCACGTCGGCCCAGCGCGCCATTTCCTGGCTCAGGTAATAAGGACAGACCGCATGTTGCGCGGCGACCTCGCGCATCGCCGCCTGATCAAGCAAACGAATCCGGCTGGCAGCTTGGCGCGCGGCGGGCAGGCGATCGTAAAAGCCTTGGGCCAGCGGACAGGAGTCGCCATGGCAGGCTTTGTCCGGGTGTTCGCAGGCCTTGTCGCGAGCGACCATTTCCAAAACCCGCAAGGGCAACGTCGGCGACTGTTTGAACAACACCTGGCTGGCATCCAGCGCCAGTTTGCGTCCCGGCGTCTTGGCAGTGAGGAAGAACACCTTGTCCAGTTGCTGCGGCGCCAGCGCCTTGAGCATCGGGAACAGCGTGCCGAGGGTCTTGCCGATGCCGGTCGGCGCCTGCGCCATCAGGCAGCGACCGGTGCTGACCGCTTTGAACACTGATTCGGCCAGATGCCGTTGGCCGGGGCGAAAGTCCGCATGGGGAAATGCCAGTTGCTGCGCCGCCAGGTTACGCGCGTCGCGATGGGTCATTTCCTGCTCGGCCCATAGCAGGAACAACGCGCATTGCTGCTCGAAAAAGCCTTTGAGGGTTTCGGCGCTGAACGACTCGACCAGACAGGTTTCCTTCTCGCTGACGATGTCGAAGTAAACCAGCGCCAGATTGATCTGCTGCAAGTCGAGTTTGCAGCACATCAACCAGCCGTAGATCTTCGCCTGCGCCCAATGCAACTGGCGGTGATTGGCCGGCTGTTTGCTCAGGTCGCCGCGGTAGGTTTTGACTTCTTCCAGGCAGTTGTCCGTAGGGTCGTAGCCGTCCGCCCTGCCCTTGACCTTCAACTGGCGGAACTCGCCTTCGAGCGCCACCTCGCTCTGGTATTGCTCGCTGCGCCGCGAGGCCACGGTGCGATGCCCGGCAATGCCTTCCAGCGCGGTGGGCGACGGGGTGAACCGCAGGTCGAGGTCACCGCTTTTGGCAGTGAATTCGCACAATGCGCGCACGGCGATGCTGTAGCTCAAGCGCTCTGCTCCGCCCATTGCACGTAACACACGGCTACCGGCATCTGGTGTTCGTGGCAGAACTCCAGCCAGCGCAACTGGTTGTCCTGCAAGCGATCACCGGGGCCTTTGACTTCGATCATTCGGTAGGTCTTGCGCTGCGGCCAGAACTGGATCAGATCAGGCATGCCGGCGCGATTGGCCTTGATGTCGAGCAGCAAGCGGTTGAACCAGTGTTTCAGATGTTCAGCCGGCAGGCAGGCCAGCGCCTGCTCCAGCAGTTGCTCGTTCAAAGCGCCCCAGAATACGAACGGCGACTGAATGCCCCACTTGACAATGAAGCGTTCGCGGATGGTTGCAGCGTAGCGGCCGTCGTCGAGCTCGCTCAGGCACGCCTGAAACAGCTCGGTGCGGCGTTGCTGGAAGTCTTCGTTGAGCAAATCCACGGGCCCGCGCTGGAACGGGTGAAAGAACGCACCGGGCAACGGCGCGAAAATCGCCGGCCAGCACAGCAGCCCGAACAGCGAATTGATCAGGCTGTTTTCCACGTAATGCACCGGGCCGTCGTCATCGTGCAAATGCGCCTGCACGTAGTATTCGACGGACAATGTCGGATCGACTCGCGGTAAATGCAGATCCAGACGCTCGACCGCTCTTGCCGCTGCGCGTTTAAGTGGCGGCCCACCGAGTTTGCGCCGCAAGCGCGGCACGATCCGCTGCAAACCCTGTTGCTCGGCGGCGCTTTCCGGGGCCTGCTGCGCGAGGGTCGCCAGCTCCAGTCCCAGCGGATATTCGCCACTGCGCTCCAGCACGCGGATCATGCGCAAACGTGCGCCTGGGTAGGCGCAATCGCGGTAAATACTCAGGGCCAGGGCGAATTCGCTGATGCGCTCGCAATACTGGCCGATCTGAAACAACACCTTGCCGCGCCGCCGTTGCAGCCATGGGTTGTCGAAGTGCAGCGCGCTGACCTGAGCGACGATGTCCTCAAGCGCCTCTCCGGCTTCGAAGCGCAATTGACACTGGTGCAGGAACAGGCAGGCATCAACGTCGTCACGGCTGCGCAGGCCGCGTGAGTCGGCGCAGAATTCGACCTTTTCGTAGGTAAAGATGCCGAGGTCGGCGAGGACGAATTCCGACCAGTCCTGGTACAGATTGCCGAAGAACATCAGGCGCAAGCGGTCGCACAGGTCCATGAGGGTCAGGCTGAACAGACGGTCGCCCAGTTGCGGCGCCCAGGCGCGCAGGCTGCGCGGTTCGCTGAACTGTTCGGCCAGCTGCGGTAACCAGTCATCCTTGCGCCCCTTGGGCTGCTCGATGGCGGCGCCGAACGCTTGCAACAGCTCGGCCTTGAGCAGCACATCGAACAACTCGGCGAGCGTCAGCGGCG
The DNA here is from genome assembly GCF_051132135.1 of Pseudomonas sp. R1-1. Classification (NCBI taxonomy): domain Bacteria; kingdom Pseudomonadati; phylum Pseudomonadota; class Gammaproteobacteria; order Pseudomonadales; family Pseudomonadaceae; genus Pseudomonas; species Pseudomonas sp. R1-1. The sequence goes on along the minus strand of NZ_CP071663.1, from coordinate 2,941,562 downwards.
TGTGTTCCTTGATCCAGCCATGATCCAGCAATGGCTGAGCCGCTTCAGCGATGTCGCCGATTTCCAGGTAATTGAGTTTGCCCGCGCGAAAATGCACGCCCTTGCGCATGACCATCCGCACCAGCAAGCCCTGTGCGGGGCGCGGCAAGGACTTGAAGTCGCGAATAAAGGCATGCTCACGATCGCTCATCACGTCGGCATAACGAAGTTCAAGCCAATCAAGCACTTGGCGGAAGTTGTTAAGGTAATAGAACGGGTCGTCGAGAGGGTTGGCAGTCACGGAATTCAGGGCCATGGCGAAGCGGATACTGGTTATGCGTACAGATATCAGCTCTGCCCCGCCCGGCGCAAACGGAAAATGATCAATGGCATTTTTTTACCGGGCCCATCGAACTTTTCCGCTGCGGATGGCACCAACCGCGTTAGAAGCCGACAATGCTCGGCAGCACATGAATGAGGCACATGAGGTGGGTATGAAATTCAAGACACTGGGCATTCCTTTGGCCATCGCTGCAGCCCTGGTCCTGGGCGGTTGCTCGACCGCAACCGTCGTGACTTTGCAGAACGGCACCCAGTATCTGACCAAGGACATGCCGAAGACCAAAACCGACGATGGCTTCTATGAGTTCGAAGACATCTCCGGGGCGAAAGTGAAGGTTCGTGCAGACGAAGTCGCCACCGTTCGCGAAGAAGACTGAAGGGCTGCAAGCGGAGCTGCCGCACGAGGCAGCTCCGACGGCGCAATTACCGGGGCTGGCTCATGCCCGGAATGCTGTTGTCGCAACTGACATAGGTGCCGCCACGCCGGGCGAGTTCCTCCTGCAGGCGCCGGCAACGCGCCAGGTCCTGCTGCTCCATGCGATCGATGATCGGGTTGCCGGTGGTTTGCGAGACCACCCCGTCGCCCAGGCGAAACGTTACGTAGGGTTGTTCGGGCTGGATCTGAAAACGGCTTTTTGCTTCGACGGGTTCAATGACCTTGACGTCTGCCGCGCTCGGCAATTGCTCGGTAGTCACGCCGTAACGGCTGAGAATCGAACTGTGAGGCAGATCGGCCCACGCACTGGCCGATCCCAGCGCCACTGTGACAATACCGATATACCCCTTGAAACCTTTCACGTTTGAAACTCCTTGTGAATGTGATGATGCGCCCCCCTGTGGGAGCGAGCCTGCTCGCGAAGAGACGGCCCAGCCAGCGATAACCTTGAGTAGAACGAGTGAACAGGTAATGGCTTTAGGCCGCTTTTCTGATGATGCAGGGTTTTGAGTCAGGGAATGGCTGCTGAGTCACTTTTGAGACCGGGTTGTCTGCAATCGCCAGCAGGCTGGCTCCCACGGGGATCTCTGTTCAACGAGAAACCTATGTGGGGCCAGCCTGCTGGCGATGGCGCTGCAACTGTCGCCGCAACACCTGGAAATGAGTAACATGTCCGGCCTCCCCGCAGCCCACGTTCTGCGCCTTGCCGAATAAGCCGATTCCATGCCCTTCGAACTCAGCGTTGACCTCACCACCCTGGCCATTTTGGCCGCTGTTGCCTTCCTTGCCGGTTTCATCGATGCCATCGCTGGCGGCGGCGGTTTGCTGACCACGCCCGCCCTGCTCACCGCGGGTCTGCCGCCGCATCTGGTGCTGGGCACCAACAAACTGAGTTCGACCTTCGGTTCGGCGACCGCCAGTTTCACCTTCTATAAGCGCAAACTGTTCCATCCGCGCCAATGGACCCACGCGATCGTCGGCACGCTGGTCGGTGCGCTGACCGGTGCCGTCGTCGCGCATTACCTGCCCGCCGAGTGGCTGAACAAGATGCTGCCGGTGATCGTCTTTGCCTGCGGGCTCTATCTGTTGTTTGGGGGCACGCCGAAAGCGCCGCTGGACAGCAACGCGCCGATCAAGAAGAAATGGCAATCGACCCAAGGCTTCAGCCTCGGTTTCTATGATGGCGTGGCCGGCCCCGGCACCGGTGCGTTCTGGACCGTGAGCAGCCTGCTGCTGTACCCGATCGATCTGGTCAAGGCCAGCGGCGTGGCGCGCAGCATGAACTTCGTCAGCAACATTGCCGCGCTGTCGGTGTTCATCTTTTCCGGTCAGGTCGACTGGGTCATCGGCCTGTGCATGGGCCTGTCGGTGATGGTCGGCGCGTTTTTTGGCGCGCGCACCGCGATCAGCGGCGGCGCCAAATTCATTCGCCCGGTATTCATTACCGTGGTGCTGGGCCTGACCGTACGTCTAGCCTGGCAACACTGGTTCAGCGTGGCCTAAGCGCCGCGCCACATAAACGTCGATCAGATAACGGGCAATCGATTTCGACGCCGGCAGCGGCGGCAAATCGTGCACATTGAACCACTGGGCGTCTTCGATCTCGTCTTCCTGACAGACAATCTCGCCGCCGGCGTACTCGGCATGGAAGCCGAGCATCATCGAATGCGGGAACGGCCAGCACTGGCTGCCCATGTACTGAATGTTTTTGACCTCGATCTGCACTTCTTCGCGCACTTCGCGAATCAGGCATTCTTCGGCCGACTCGCCCGGCTCGGCGAACCCGGCCAGCGTGCTGTAGACGCCCGTGACGAAACGCGGCGAACGTGCCAGCAGAACTTCATCGCCCCGCGTGATCAGCACGATCATGCTCGGCGAGATCCGCGGGTAACTGCGCAGGTCGCAGGGCTGGCAATACATCGCCCGCTCGCGCGGCACCTGCGTCATCGGCTGGCCGCAATTGCCGCAGAAACGATGCTCGCGAGCCCAGGTGCCGATCTGCGCAGCGTAACCGAGGACTTTGTAGATTGTGTGGTCGCCTTCGAGCATGAACGCGCGCAGGCCTTTCCAGCTGCAACCCGGCACCTCGCTGGCACTGCGCAACTCGAGCAGATACACCGGCTCGCCATCGAGATGGCCAATGCCATGCTCGGCGAGGATCGACAGGTCCTGGCGCTTGAGCCATTCGCGGGGGAACAGAGCGCCGTTGTCATCGAACAGAAAGCCTTCCGGGCTGCGTGCCACGGCCATGCCGCCGGGTTGATCGGTGTCGAGTACTGCAGTGGTCCAGCGAGCTGTCATGGTTTCTCAGTCCAGAAATTCGGGTTTCTGTTTGCTCATATGGGCGGCCATGGCCACGCGCAAGTCCGTGGATTGCAGCATGGCGGCGTTCCAGGTGGCAACGTATTCGAGGCCGTCGTCGATGCGATGGTCGCGCATGTAGCTGATCATTTCCTTGGTGCCGGTGACCGCGATCGGCGATTTCGCGGCTATATCGCGAGCGATGTCGAACACACCTTCGAGCAGTGCGTCCTTGTCGCTGTAAACGCGATTGACCAGGCCGATGTTGCGCGCCTCGTCAGCGCCAAAGGTGCGACCGGTGTAAGCCAGTTCACGCAGCATGCCGTCGCCGATGATCCGTGGCAACCGTTGCAAAGTGCCAACATCGGCGGCCATGCCAATATCGATTTCCTTGATCGAGAACTGCGCGTCCTCGGCGGCGTAGCGCATGTCGCAGGCAGAAATCAGGTCGATCGCACCGCCCAGGCAATAGCCCTGAACCGCGGCCAGCACCGGTTTGCGGCAATTGTCGACGGCGTTGAAAGACGCTTGCAGGGCGAGAATCTTACGCCGCAGCAGCCGCGCATTGCGCCCGACGTCCTTGCCCAGCTCATTGGCAACCCCGGCCAGCATCATCAGGTCGATGCCCGAGGAGAAATGTTTGCCGTTGCCGCTGAGCACCACCGCGCGCACTTCGTCGGTGTCATCGATCCACTGGAAAATATCGATGATCTCGCTCCAGAACGCGGCGTTCATCGCGTTGATCTTTTCCGGGCGATTGATCTGCACATGGGCGATTTTATCGGCCAGTTCGACGCTGAAGGCGGAGTATTGAAACATGGCAGTGATCCTTTACCGGGCGGGAAATGAGGCCCGAACTATAACAAGGCATCACGGCGGCGGTTCGGCCAAATGCGGGACTGTCCTGAGTTTTGCTTTGCCCCGGGCGGCCTCTTCGCGAGCAGGCTCGCTCCCACATTTGAAATGTACTTCCCCTTGTGGGAGCGAGCCTGCTCGCGAAGGCGCCCGGCCAGTCAATAAACATTCCTCAGAATTCAGGGCAATGGTCGTCTTACTTCAGGCCGACTCTGTACAGCGAGCCCTTATCCTCATCGGTCAGCACATACAGATAACCATCCGGCCCCTGGCGCACATCACGGATGCGCTGATTCAGTTCGCCCAGCAGACGCTCCTCGTGCACGACCTTGTCGCCGTCGAACTGCAAACGGATCAGCTCTTGCGTCACCAGCGCACCGATAAAGGCATTGTGCTGCCATGCTTTGAAGCGGTCGCCATCGTAGAACGTCATGCCGGTGACGCCCGGCGATTTTTCCCAGACATGGTGCGGGGCCACCGTGCCTTCGGCAGTTTTGCCCTGCGCTTCCGGAATCGGTTGCATCGAGTAATTGATACCGTGGGTTGCCAGCGGCCAGCCGTAATTCTTGCCGCGCTCGATGATGTTCACCTCGTCGCCACCGCGCGGGCCGTGTTCGTTTTCCCACAGTGTGCCGGTCCATGGGTTGAGCGCAGCACCCTGCGGATTGCGCAGGCCATAGGCCCAGATCTCCGGGCGGACACCAGACTGGCCGACGAAGGGGTTATCGTCCGGCACCTTGCCGTCCGGGTACAGACGCACGACCTTGCCTTGCAGCTTGTCGAGGTCCTGAGCGGTCGGCCGGTCGTTGTTCTCGCCCAAGGTGATGAACAGATAACCGTCACGGTCGAACACCAGCCGCGAGCCGAAATGATTACCGACCGAGAGCTTCGGCTCCTGACGGAAGATCACCTTGAAATCCTTGAGCGTCTTCAAGTCATCGGACAGCTGCCCGCGCCCGACCGCTGTCCCGGCCTTGTTGCCGGCGCCACCGCCTTCGGCATAGGACAGGTACACCAGGCGATCCTGCTTGAAGTCCGGCGACAGCACTACGTCCAGCAAACCGCCCTGCCCCTTGGCCCAGACCTGCGGCACGCCGGAGATCGGCGCCGACAGCTTGCCGTCGCTGCCGACCACACGCAGATTACCCGGCCGCTCGGTCACCAGCATGCCCTGGCGATCCGGCAGAAACGCCAGCGCCCACGGATGTTCCAGCCCTGCGGCGACGGTGGTGACTTCGAGGGTGCCCTGCTCGCTTTGCAGCTCTTTGGGCGCAGCAGCGAAGGCCGGCGCGCTGATCAGCGCACCGGCGCACAGTGTGGCTAAAAGGGTTTTACGCAACATGCACGATTCCTTTTGTTCGTTTCAGGGGCCGGCAGAGTACGGTTCTGCCGCTCAACGGTGGCTGTCTCCGCTGCGCGGAGGCGGGTTGGGGATGAAAGTCGGCGGGTGACTCGGCACCGAGCGAATCGGTTGGCCGTTGCCGATGCCACGGTTCTCGACGGTGGGCTGACGCGGCGTCGGAACGGTGTTCGGACCGCGGATGGGCGGTGTGCTCGGCTGGGTGCCTTGCATGCTGTTGGGATTGGCCCGGCGAATCGGGCTGTTGTACGGGTTATTGCTGTTGCCGGTCGGGCTTTGCGCCAGTAACAGGTCAGCATGGACCATACCGCCGCTGAGCAGCAGAGCGAAGATGGCAAGCATGATGCGCTTCATGACGCAGCCTCTCGATGAGCAAGGAATAGAGCCTTCGAGTCCACGCTACGCTGCGGGTTCGGATTTGTTAACCCACACGCCTTAAACAACATGTAACACGACTTGACCAAGTGACGCCCGGCCCACGCATTCCGGGGAAACTTTCCGCCCGGCGCGCAGGTCATCCGATCATCACTCGGAGAACTGGCTATGGCTCGAGCAATCTGGAAAGGCGCGATCAGTTTCGGACTGGTTCACATCCCTGTCGCGCTGGTCTCGGCAACCTCGTCGCAGGGCGTGGACTTCGATTGGCTCGACAGCCGCAGCATGGAGCCGGTGGGCTATAAACGGGTAAACAAGGTCACCGGCAAGGAAGTCACCAAGGAAAACATAGTCAAAGGCGTGGCCTATGAAAAAGGCCGTTATGTAGTGCTCAGCGAGGAAGAAATCCGCTCGGCGCACCCGGTGTCGACCCAGACCATCGACATCTTCTCCTTCGTCGACGCCGAACAGATTCCCCTGCAAAACATCGACACCCCCTATTACCTGGCCCCCGACAAGCGCGGCGGCAAGGTCTACGCCCTGCTGCGCGAGACCCTGAGCAAAACCAACAAAGTCGCCCTCTCCCGCGTGGTCTTGCACACACGGCAGTACCTCGCCGCGCTGATGCCGGTGGAAGATGCGTTGGTGCTGGTAAAACTGCGCTGGCCACAGGAAGTACGCAGCCTCGATGAACTAGCACTGGGCAGCGACGTGACCAAACCACAGTTGGCCAAGGGCGAACTGGACATGGCCAAACGCCTGGTGGAAGACATGAGCGGCGACTGGAGCCCCGACGATTACAAGGACGAGTTCGAAGACAAGATCATGGCGCTGGTCGAGAAGAAAGCCCATGAAGGCAAGATCGAAGACGTTGAAACAGTGGGCGGCGAGGAAGAACGTAAAACCGCTGACGTTATCGATCTGACCGAACTGCTCAAACGCAGCCTCGGCGGCAAGGCCCCGACCAAGTCCAAAGCAAAACCGGCGGCCAAGGCACCGGCGAAGCGGACGAAGAAGGCGTCTGGGTGAGCAATAGCCAGCGAGTCGGGAACAGTGTTGTCAGGGCTGGCCTCTTCGCGAGCGGGCTCGCTCCCACAGGGAAGCGGTGACATCCGTCAGAGAATGGTCGGCTGTCAGGCCGCCATCGCTTGCAGGCAAGCTCCCACCGGGACTGAGTACAACCACTAGGCCGAGTGTCAGCTCGCCTGCTTTTGATCCTGGCCACCGCCGGTGTTGAAGGCTGAAGGCTGAAGGCTGAAGGCTGAAGGCTGAAAATCAAAAGCCCCTCACCCTAGCCCTCTCCCGGAGGGAAAGGGGACTGACCGGGGTGGATGCGAGAGATACGCCGACGTGAAATACCGAGTCGAATGCAAGTTCCAAAACCAACCAAAATCGGCTCCCTCTCCCTCGGGAGAGGGGACTGACCGCAGTGGATGTGAGAAATGCGCGAACCTGAAATACCGAGTCGGACGCAAGTTCCAAAACCAACCAAAATCGGCCCCCTCTCCCTCGGGAGAGGGCTGGGGTGAGGGGCGAATCCACCGAAGATCTCAAGCCATGCGGCGCTTCTCACCACTCAACAATGAGCGCCAGCTCGAGTGCTTCTGATCTTGCTTTTGACTCACCGGCGACGTCGGAAGGCTGAGTGGAGGGATCGATCCGGGGGGGGGAGCGCAGCGACCGTCTGGCGTAGCCAGACACAGCGGACGTAGGTGCAGCGAAGCAAACCGTAGCCGCTGCGCCCGGATCGATCCCGGAGCGAAGGGACCCGAGCTTGCGAGGGCCGAACGTAGGAGCAAGCGTTTTTTGCTTACTTTTTTTGGCGTTTGAAAAAAAGTGAGTCGCCGTCAGGCGAAACCATAAGCAGCCGTTACCGCAGCAACGGATATGCCCCCAAACCAAAAAACTCAGCGCCTGCTAGCAAGCTATCGCCAGCAGGCTGGCTCCCACAGAGATTGTGTACGCACAACGAATCCTCTGCGAAAGCCAGCAAGCCACAAAGACAATCAGATCAAAATAAAGATCACCAAAAGCCCAGCAAAGATCGCCCACTTCTCCAGGTAATAACGCGTACGGTTACGCTTCTTCAGCTCCTTGCCCCGCAACCGAATCTTGTAGATCCGCGCAAACAAACGGTTAATGCCACCCGTGCGATCCCCCGCATCATTCGGCGCACCCGCCGCCGACATCACCGTACGACTGAACCAGCTATTGAACGCCGCCGCCCAGCGATACTTCATCGGCCGCTCAATGTCACAAAACAGAATGATGCGATTCTTGTCAGTGGTGTTTTCCGCGAAATGAATAAATGTCTCGTCGAACATCACCGCCTCGCCATCGCGCCAGTGATAGCTCTCACCGTCAACGTTGATGTAGCAACCGGCATCGTTCGGCGTATCCAGGCCCAAGTGATAGCGGTAGGAACCGGCATACGGATCGCGATGACGCACCAGCTTCGAACCCGGTGGCAGTTCGGCAAACATCGCCGCCTTGATCGAGCCAATGCTCTGCACCAGTTCGGTAGTGCGCGGGCAGAGTTTCATCGCCGAAGGATGGCTCTCGCCGTACCACTTCAGATAGAAACGCTTCCAGCCGCTTTTGAAGAACGAGTTGAAACCGACATCGTCATACTGGTTCGAGCGCTTGATCTCACCGGCACGCAACAGATTCTGACCTTCTTCGCGAATCTCCTCCCAGTGCGCCTGCAACGGGCTCAGGTCGGGAAACTCGCTCGGGTCGAGATAAGGCTGGTTCGGCTTTTTCGAAAACAGATAGAGGAAGCAATTGATCGGCGCGAGAAACGTCGAGTGGTCGCTCAGTTGTCGACCAAGCTTGTGCCGCACACGCCCGCGCAGGTGAACGTAGGCAATCGAAACGACATAGATAGCAGCAATGATGAGTTTCACGGAAATCGTCACACGTCAGAAGTGAACAAACTGCGCGCCGGGTGGCCGAAGGCCCTGCGTCTTGTGCAGCGGTCTGAATACAAAGTGGCACGTCCTTGAGCCCACGCCGTGTTCCGGCGTCGGTGAAAGGTGGCATTTTAGCCACAGTTTGTAACCGACTGTGAACCTTCATCTGTGAAAAACTGTCACGCACGGCGCAACGCACCGTTAACGCCGGGCATCGCGCCTTCATTGAAAACTACGAGATGGCGCCAGCAGTCCATCGCCGACGCCCGGGTTGACTGATCAATAACGATAAACCGCCGCCGCCCCGGTTTCGGTCGGCATCGAACGCTCCGGCGGTACGACCACCACTTCACCGCCCTGACGGATGACCGCCAGAATCAGCTCGTCGAGGACATCCTCCGAATGAATCTTACGGGTATCCGCCGCTTCACGATTCAGTGCATTCGCCGCAATCGTACCGGCCACTTCGCGCTCAGCCTCTACCAGCAACAGCGCCACCCTGCCCTCTGCCGCGGCGTTGGCAATTTCCGGCAAATGTCGTCCCACTGCCCCCTGACCGAGCGCCACGCCGAAGCGATCGAAGGCTTTGTCCAGCGCATCGTCATGCCGCTTGCGCAACACACTGGCGCAAGCGTCCGCCAGTTGCGCTGGCTGTAGCGTCGCCGAGTCGCGTTCGATGCCGTCCGGCAACAGCAACGGGTTGTGGCTCACCGCGCGGAACACCGCCTGGTTCTCCGGGAGCGCGACGAGCACCAGCGGCAGGTTGCATGGGCGCGAGCAATGTTCAGTAACGGCTTTGTCGACTGCGCGGAAAAACCGCTCGCGGTCGAGGTTGATTTCGTCCTGCTTACCGCCGCCGCCCGACTCATGCATCATCGGGTCACCGCGTTCGCCGCCGCCGCTGAATCCGTCCGGGTGGCCCTGTTGATCGCGCGGGGTCAGCTCATCGCCAAGTGCGTCAACCTGACGAGTCGGCACCGCCGCCGGCAGTTCGACCTTTTCCATATGCTGCGCCGTTCCCTGGTACATCTGCACGCTGTCCCGCGACAGGCAAAGCACCTGACACCGATCGGTGACCGGCGCCAGGCGCAGCAACGGCTTGAGGTACGGGTGGCTGTTGACGATCACTGTTTCGCGAACCGTCTGATGCAGCCCGACAACGATGAAATGCTCTTCGCCAGCGAACACTGCAATGGACGCCGGGCAGTTGTTCCAGAACGTCTGATCGTCCAGCAACTGGTAAAACGGCGCGAGCACGATGTCCCTGGGAGCCTCTGGCGCGTGTTGATCAAGCAAATCCTCGAGCTGTCTGACCAGATTCTTGAAACGGATCGGATCTTGCGAACGCTGCGGAAACGTTCGATGAGCCGGCATGTACAGGCTGAGATTGAGCCGATCGCTCAGCGCCAGCAAGGTGTTCAGTGTCTCGTGAGTAAACGGTTGAATCCGGGCCATGACGACACTCCTTACTCTTTCTCCAGGTCAGCTTGTTTGGCGAGAAACTCGTCTTCGAGCATGGCGTCGATTTCCGCTGGGGAATCCTCGCGGACCGGCGGCGCGGTCAGGCGTCCGGTCGATTCGACGCGCGGTGACAAGCGCCCCACCAGATGCTCCAGCGCATGGGCGATCTTTTTCGCCGCGCCGGCGACGGCCAGTTCCAGACTCTCGGCATGGTGGCTGGCCGACAGCGAACTGTGCCCTTTGGGGTGCGCTTCGATCTGGCAGCGCTTGTCTTGCGCGCCGGCCTTCTGCGCATTGACGTCGCCGACATGAATCTCGAGCCGGGTCAGAAACGAGGTATAGCGGTCCAGCTCGTCGACCACCGTGCTGCCCACCCATTCCTGCAGTTCGGCGCTGCCTTCGATATGGTTGCTGTCTACTTGTACTTGCATGATGAAATACTCCGTGCGCTGGGCTTGAGTGGCAATCAGCAGCTTCCCGGCGGGATGCCGTCCTTGTTGAAGTCTTTCAAGCGCTCGCGCTCCTGCTCGGTGGAATGCGCTGGCGCGGTGTCGTTCGGTTGGTTGTTCGGTTCGTCGGGTTGATCGTTCTTTTCTTCAGTCATGATGACGCTCCCATGGGTAGCTGCCGCGTGCGGCGGTTGCTCAAGCTGTCGCTTTTCGTGCCCTCTCGGGAACTGCAGCAACGAGGTTTTCAGGCAATCGCGCTGTTCGCGCGCAAGGCTCTCGAGGGTGAATTCCCGGGCTTGATCGGCAGCGTTCTTCAGTAGTTGCCAGTCGTCCCGAGTGATCCATTCGTGCAGCAGCAATTCGTCGGCACGCTGGATCAACGTGTGGTGATAATCCTCGGGAAAATCCAGCCGATAAGCGTCGTCCTCCAGCAACAGACGCCACGCTTTCAGTTCCATTTCAAGATCGGTCTCACTCACGATGGTGTCCTTCTCGGGTCGGTGGTTTACCTCGCCAGGCAAGGTAAACCACGCATTGCCTATCGCTCAGCTCACTTGCGCGAGCAGGTCTTTGCGGATGAACTCGCGGACCGTAGCCAAGTGGGTTTCTTCTTGCTCCAGCGCCTGTTTGAAGCGTTTGGCAATCAGCGGATGACCGCCCTTCTGCGCCAGCTCGATCAGCAATTCCCACGCGGCGTTGTCTTCAAGCTCAATGGTCAGAATCGCACTCATCGACTGCGACACCGTGGTGCGCGGGTCGGTCAGCACTTGCAACACGCCCATCGCCTTGACCCCGGCCACGTCCGCGCACGGCGTCATGGCGGTGGGATCGCCGCCGAGGGTTTCGATGGCTTCGCGGACGATGTTCATGTGTTCGAGTTCTTCAGCCTGGATCTGCCGCAACGTGTCGACCAGCGCCGGATCGGCACCGGGCGCCGAGGTGGCCTTGGCGACCATCGCCTCATACAGGCGCACGCCGGTGCGTTCAAAGGCCAGGCGTTCGCCGAGTTTGTCGATCAGCACTTCCGGGGCCTTGCCGATGGTTTTGTCCAGCGCAGTCTTGAGCATGCCCTTGGTGGTGCCCGGCGCCGGCACCGAGCCGATCAGGTCAGCCTCGCGAATCGCCCGTTCACGTTCAGCGGTGTAGTCGCTCATGTCGCCCGGGACATCGGCCGGGAACATGCGCGTCGCTTCCAATTGGCGAGCGGTGTCCTGCGGCGAGGTCTGAATGCCGGTGCGATTGGTGCCGATGGTGACTTGAGGTTCGCTCATTGCTGTTCTCCCACTTCGTTGAGTTCCGTGCCCGGCTTGAAGGTGTAGCCGGCCGAGGCGATGTTGGCGGGCACTCCCTCGCTGTTGAGTTGCGCGCGGTAATCAAGGGAAGGTCGTGCTTCGCGCTCCTTGGGCACGTAGTCGATGCCATGCGCGCGCAGGTCGACTTCCCGCGACAGGGTTTCGCGGACGAAATCACGCTGGCTCTTGAACTCGATCATCCGTGGCAATGGTCCGGCGAGCACTTCGGCGGGGTCGCGTCGTTCGTACTTCTTGAACAGTTCGCAGGCCAGGTTGAGGTGCCCCAGCTCGTAGTCGACGTAGCGCTCCCACAGCGCTTTGAGGCGTGGGTTCTCTTCCTGCTCGGCGCAACTGGCGTAGGTGTAGACCTCCATCGCTTCGTGGACCAGCCACTTCTCCATGAACGTTTCGGCAGGGTCCTGCAACGAACCGTACTGGGTGACGTGCTGTTCTTCGACTGAGGCGATCTCGGCATACAGGGCGCGGGCTACCGGATCGGCAAACAGCGGGCCGATGTTCATGTAGTAATCATGGGTCTGGTATTCGGCGCCGGTGATCAGCGCCGCGTGGACCTTGGTGATCAGCGCGGCGTTGTCTTTTTCGTAGTTGTCGCGCAGGTCGTCACCGGGGGCGCGGTGGTGCTCGCTGGTCGGCCGACCGGGCACCAGATCGGTGTAGCCCTGGAGGATGTTGTTGGCGTCCTTGCCTTCGAGCCGATCGAGCATGGCGGCGTAGCGATACAGATGATCGAAGTCTTCGAGCAGGCCAAACCGGTAGGTCTGTGCCTGATATGGATCGGGCTCGTTCTGCGCGACAGCAGCGGTCACCTCGATCGCCACCTGCTCATAGGCCACCGTGGTTTCCAGTGGCGAATGATCCGCCGAGAGCAGCCAGTTGATCGAAGTCATCTGGTGCTGCTCGGCGCGGCGAATCTGTGCGAGCGGCAGTTGCAGTTCCTTGTGAAAGCGTGCGCCAAAGTGCTTGAGTCGCAGCGCGTCGGACTCCACCCCGTTCATCAAAATCACCCGCACACGGGTAAACGCATCGTCATCGAGCTTGCTGATCGGTTTGCCGGCCAGCTCGCGCCAGGTAAACGTCTGCTTGTCCAACGGCGTGCCTTTGTTGTCCAGCAGGTTGTCAATTTTTGTCATCTGTTGCTCTCCTCAATCAGTCATCACGCAACGCCTCGCGAGGCACGCTGTGAAAAATCGACTGCGCCAGTCATGCGCCCATTCCTGTGTTTCGACGGATGGCGTTTTACAGCGCAACGGCCGTATTGAAAGGCTTGCGGTCTCATGAAGATGACCATAAGAGCGAGGAAAAACATCGATTTACTTGCGCTGAAACCCGATGAGCGGCGCAGTACCGCGCTCAGACATCAAGCGCAGCGAGGCTGGCAAAACCCGCACAATGCTCAGCGCTCATGCAGCATCGCCTGCATTTGCCAAAGCGTACGAAAACGGCCCTGGCGCAGGCGCAATTCATCCGGCGGGCCGTCTTGCACGATCTCGCCCTGTTCGAGCACCAGCACGCGGTCGAAGCCGGCAATGGTCGAGAGCCGGTGCGCTACGGCGAGCACCGTTCTGCCGCGCATCAGGTTGGCTAACGCGCGCTGGATAATCGCTTCGGAATCGGAATCCAGCGCCGAGGTCGCCTCGTCCAGAATCAGGATCGGCGCGTTCTTGAGAAAGGCGCGCGCCAGTCCCAGGCGCTGACGCTGGCCACCGGAAAGCGTGACGCCGCGTTCACCAACCAGCGTGTGATAGCCCTCGGGTAAGGCCTGCACGAACTCATCGCAGAACGCTTGCCGGGCGGCATCGATGATTTGCTCCTCGGTGGCGTGGGGCTGGCCGTAGCCGATGTTTTCCAGAATGCTGCGATTGAACAACGCAGGCTCCTGCGGCACGACGGCGATCTGCCGGCGCAAGCTGTCCTGGCTGACCGAACGGATGTCCCGATCGTCGATGAGGATCACACCGCTTTGCACGTCATCCAAGCGTTGCAACAGGCTGAGCAAGGTCGATTTGCCGGAACCCGAGGTACCGGCAATGCCAACGCTCTGCCCCGGCGGTATTTCCAGAAACAGGTGCTTGAACACCTGACTACCGCCCGGATAGGCATAGCTGACGTCGAGCAGTTTGATGCCGCCGCGCGTCGGTGCCAGTTCCTCCGGCGTGTCGCTGAGTTCGTGGGGTTGCGCGATGATGCTCAGGGTTTCGGCAATCACGCCCATTTGCTGGCTGGCGTCGACCAGCGCCAGGGCCAGATCGCGCGAACCGTGAAGAATGCGAAAGGTCAACGCGCTGACCATCACCACATCGCCGGCCGTCACCTGGCCCTGCCGCCATAACAGGATGGCCCAGCCCAACATCGCTCCGGCCATGATCGACAGGCAGACATCGTGCAGCACCCGGGCCTTTTCCAGATAGATCCAGCTGCGTCGATGGGCAGCGGCCTCGATGCCGATCTCGCGCTCCAGCCGCTGACGTTCACGCTCGCGTCCGGAAAACGCCTTGATGGTCCAGACATTGGAGACCAGATCGACGATCTCGCCGCCGACCCGCGCTGACTGCGAGGCGAACGCGATATGCCGGTGCCTGCCGCGCACCCCGACCATCGTCAGCAACGCCGCCACCAGCAACACGCAGACGATCAACGCCAGCGCCATCGAGTCGCGCACAGAAAACAGCACCACCACCGCGCCGAGAAAATCCACGCAGGGCGGCACGATGCGCCACGCCAGGCCGCCATAGACGACATCGGCGGCGCCACCGGCCGCCGCCACCCGGTTGGCCAGCGAGCCGCTGAAGTGCCGCTTGAAATAGCGCATCGGGTGGCCGGTCAGGTGATGGAACAGATCCACACGCAGATCGGCACAACTGCCAACCACGGTGTAGCAACCGACCCAGCCGCCCAATCGCCACAACACGTTTTCCAGCACGATCAGCGCGATGAACAGGCTGAACGCGCGCCACACTTGCCCGGCCTGTGACTCTCCGGCCATCGCATCGACCAGCAGTTTCATGCCGTACTGCACCGCCACCGCGCAGCACGCAGCGCCGATCACCAGCGACAGCATGGTGCTGAAGTGAAATGGCCGCACCCTGACATAACGCCACAAGAAGGCACTCGCCGAGGCCGGCAATGGCTCATCACGCAAATGCTGGAAGTTCATCGCTGCCACCGCTCATCAGCCCGGTGCCGGTGCTCGCCGATGCGCTCGGGCACTTGCGCAAGCTCAACACATAACGGATGAAACCCTGCGCGCTCGCCCTCGCCATCGGGGTAGCCGAAAACACCGGTCGGACAGTAACGGTCATCATCCCAGCCGGGGTAATCGAGAAACGGATACCAGCAAATGCCCTGCACCGGTACGTCACGCGCGAGTGCGATTTGCACCTGCTCGACGATATAGCGCAGCCACGGCACGCGCTCGGTGTCCTCCGCCCCGGTTTCCGAGATCAGCAGCGGTCGCTGATAACGCTGATGCAGTTCTTTGAGCATGCCGGCCAGCGGTCGGTAATCGCGTTCACCGCGGTGGATTCGCGCCCCTTCGAAAAACCACTGGTTATGCGGGTAAAAGTTCGCACCAATGATGTCCAGGTAATGTTCCTGCCCGCCCAGTCCGGGCCATTGCCGCCCGGCCAGCAAATCCCAGGCTTCGAACTGCGCCAGGCGATATCGCTCGGCGTGTTCCAGCTCGTCGCTGCGCCGCGAGCCGGAGATGACGTTGATCAACGGGTCGCACTGGACGAAACGCGCCGCCGGCGCCTGTTCGCGAATCGCCTCGATCGCCGCGATGCTCGCTCGAACCAATTGATGTTTGAGCTCTTGGCCGCGCCCGTGAGCACCGGGGTTGAAATAGCCGACATCGCCGCCGGCCCAGCTCCAGAAGGAGATTTCATTGATCGGCGAATAAAAAGGCACGCTCACTCCTTCGTCGCTCATCAGTCGCGCCACGGCACCGGCAAAACGGGCGAAGCGCTCGACAAACGCCGGCTGCCAGATATCCAGATCATCCGGATAGCCGTAATGGCACAAGTCCCAGACCACTTGCAGTTGCGCGCCTTGCGCCGCTTTGAGCATCGGCAGAAAACTGCCCCAGTCATATCGGCCGGGGCTGCGTTCGATCAGATGCCAGCGCAACCCGTCCCGTGCGCAGCGGATGCGCAGATCGGCCAGTTGCCGGTAGTCCTTGTCTGCCCACTGCGCGTGGCCGGTGCTGCTGAGCAGATCCAGCCGTCGACCATCGCGGCGGCGCTGACTGGAACATTCGTAACCGGCCATCACAAAGCTGTCGAACAGCGCAGCGGGCTCGAGTCCGTCACCCTTCGGCTGCGCGGTCATCAGGCATCCAGCCTCGCTTCGGCGGGTAGCGTCTGGCTCTGCGCTTCGATATCGCGGTACAACGCCAACGCCTGCCCGACGACCTGGTCCATGTTGTAGTACTTGTAAGTGCCCAGCCGCCCGAGAAACGTCACGTTCGGGATTTGTTCGGCGAGCGCCCGGTAGCGTTTGTACAGCTCGGCATTTTCCGGGCGTGGCACCGGGTAATACGGGTCGCCGTCGTCACAGGGAAACTCATAGCTGATGCTGGTGCTCGGGTGCGTCTGGCCGGTGAGATGCTTGTACTCGGTGATCCGCGTGTACGGCACTTCGGGGTCGGGAAAATTCACCACGGCGACCGGTTGATAACGCTCCTGCTCCAGCGTCTGATGCTCGAAGCGCAAGGAGCGGTACGGCAAACGCCCCAACTGAAAGTCGAAGTACTCATCGATCGGCCCGCAGTAAATGACATGCCGGTACTTCACCACATCGCGCACGTGCTTGAAGTCCGTGCTCAGCAACAGATCGATTTGCGGCTGATCGAGCATCCGCTCGAACATTTGCGTGTAACCGTGCAGCGGCATGGCCTGGAACGTGTCGGTGAAGTAGCGGTCGTCCTCGTTGGTGCGCGTCGGCACCCGCGAGGTGACCGATTTGTCCAGCGCCGATGGATCGAGCCCCCACTGTTTTCGCGTGTAGCCGCGAAAGAATTTTTCATACAGCTCACGGCCGATCTGGTTGACCACCACGTCTTCGGAGGTGCGAATCGTCGCCACCGGTTCGGCGCGCTCGGCCAGAAACTGTTCCGCCTCGACCGAGTTCATCGACAAACCGTAGAGCGCATTGAGCGTACTCAGGTTGATCGGGATCGGCACCAACTGGCCGTCAACCCTGGCCAGCACTCGGTGCTCGTAAGGACGCCACTCAGTAAAGCGCGACAGGTAATCGACGATGCGCTGCGCGTTTGTGTGAAAAATGTGCGGGCCGTAGCGGTGCACCAATACGCCCGCGGCATCGTAGTGATCGTAGGCATTGCCGGCGATATGGTCGCGCCGATCGATCAGCAGCACGCGGCGGCCGAGGCCTTCGGCCAAGCGTTCGGCGATGACACTGCCGGCAAACCCGGCGCCGACGATCAAATAGTCATAGACCCCACTGTCGGTCTGACTGGACGGGCCGGATCTGGCCGTTTCAAGGGTTATCTGAGGCATTCGATCTGCTCCTTCATGAAGCGGCAAGTATTGTCCCACGACATGCCCGCGATAGCCGCGTCGGCGCGTTGTACGAATTCGTCGGTGCCTTTGAGCGGCAGCGCGCGCTCGATCGCTTCGATGAACGCCTCGGCCGTATCGGCAATGAACACCGCCCCGCTCTCGCCGTAGCCACTGATCACGTCGTGGATCGGCGTCGACACCACCGGACAGCCGCCAGCGAGATATTCCGGGGTCTTGGTCGGGCTGATAAAACGTGTCGAGGCATTGAGGGCGAACGGCATCAGCGCCACGTCCCAACTGCTGAGACAGGCCGGCAGTTCGTCGTATTGCTTGGCGCCCAGGTAATGAATGTTCGGCCGGCGTGGCAGGGTCTGCGGATCGATCTTGACCACCGGCCCGACCAGCACGATTTGCCAATCGGCACGTTGCTGCGCGACCTGGTCGATCAGATCGATATCGAAGCGCTCATCGATGACACCAAAAAAACCCAGGCGTGGCCGCGCGATCGACGCCTGATCCGTTGGCTCCGGCACATCCTCGCGCGCCACTGCGAAGTGTGCGATATCGACGCTGCTCGGCACCGGATAAGCGTTGCCATGCTGGCGCTGCTTGACCTCCCACAGACTGACGCCGCCGGTGAACACCACGTCCGCCCGGCCCATCAGCAAGCGCTCCATGTCGATCAGTTGCGCCGGCGCGCCCATGAACGCCGACAGCTCGTCCATGCAGTCGTAGATCGTGACTTGGGCATCGAGGTGATCGGTAAACGCCAGGCTCATCGGGGTGAAGTACCAGAGCAGCAGGTCGCCCTGCTCACGCCCGGCAAGCAGTTGGTCGAGCAACGCGCGTTGCGCTGACACCATGACTTCGTGGTCGAGGCCTTCGGGCACATGCGGGACCGCCACTTGTATGCCTGCGGCGGGCGTCGAGGTTTCCAGCCAGGGACTCTCGCCAGCGGAGACCACTGGCTCTTCAAAAAAAATCACATCGTAGTTTTGTGCCAGACGCGACATCACATGCTGCGGCCGCTGAAAAACAAACCCCCAGCGCAAATGCGACAGGCACACCAGCGTGGGGCGGGTTTGCGGCGCCAGCTCGACGAGCTTTTGCGCATTCAGAATCGGTGACTGTCCGGGTTGTTCGGCAAGGTTCATGGCAAGTTCCTTATCAAGAGAAAGAAAGACGACTCAGGGTCGAGCCATCGGGCCGTAACACCTGTGAAACAGCAGGTGTCCGGCTTCTCTCGATGAGTCCGTACGGCTCTTGATCGTTGGAAACGTGGCGTTCATGAGGCGTTCACACGAACAATAATCGCAGCCGATGAACTGCACATACCGGCTGGCAAACCGGCTTGAACTCCGCCCGGAAAATGCTCCCTACCTTTCAACAGGCATCACTGCGAGAGTCGCGGATGCCATCGAAAAACCAAGATGATCGAGGGCGGGCGCATGATTCTGATAACGGGTGGTGCGGGCTACATCGGTGCGCATGTCGCGCTGGAATTGCTGGCCAGGAACGAGGACGTGCTGATTCTGGACAATCTGTGCAACAGCCAGCGCTCGGCGATCGAGCGCATCAGCACGCTGGCCGGGCGGCGACCGGGATTCATTCAGGGTGATGTGCGCAACCGGCGTTTGCTCGACACGCTGCTGCGCGACTATCCGATCGATGCCGTGGTGCATTGCGCCGGGTTGAAAGCGGTCGGCGAGAGCGTGCACGAGCCGTTGCGTTACTACGACAACAATGTCGGCGGCAGCCTGACCTTGTGTCAGGCGATGGCGCAGGCCGGGGTTTTCACCTTGGTGTTCAGCTCATCGGCCACGGTGTATGGCGATTGCAGCACGATGCCGATCAACGAGTCCTGCGCCACCGGGCAGCCGACCAATCCTTATGGCATGTCGAAGCTGATGGCGGAAAACATCATGCAAAGTGTTGCCAGCTCCGACCCGCGCTGGTCGATAGGCTTGCTGCGCTACTTCAACCCGATCGGCGCGCACCCTTCCGGCTTGCTGGGCGAAGCGCCGCTGAACATGCCGAATAATCTCCTGCCCTTCCTACTTCAAGTTGCCAGCGGGCAACGTGAATACCTCTCGGTGTTCGGCAACGATTACCCGACAGCGGATGGCACCGGGGTGCGCGACTACATTCATATCGTCGACCTGGCGCAGGGACACCTTTGCGCGCTCGACGCATTGCGCGAGCGCAGCGGTGTGAACATCTGGAACCTGGGTACCGGACGAGGTTACTCGGTGCTGGAGCTGGTCAAGGCTTTCGAACAGGTCAGCGGCGTACCGATTGCGCTGCAGTTCAAGGCCCGGCGGCCGGGCGATGTCACCTGTTGCTGGGCCGATCCGCAAAAAGCCGCTGACGAACTGGGCTGGCGCGCCAGCCGGTCTTTGCAAGACATGCTGACCGATGCGTGGCGATGGCAATGCAGTCAACTTGAAACCGAATGGATCAGAGAAGCCAATTGAATCCTGCCGCACCCGCCAAAGCAGATCACAGCAATGTGCGTTGGCTGGTCGCGCTGCCATACAACTGCCTTCTCAGTTATGCGACAATGCGCGCAATGTCC
Source organism: Pseudomonas sp. R1-1 (assembly GCF_051132135.1). Taxonomy (NCBI): domain Bacteria; kingdom Pseudomonadati; phylum Pseudomonadota; class Gammaproteobacteria; order Pseudomonadales; family Pseudomonadaceae; genus Pseudomonas; species Pseudomonas sp. R1-1. The sequence goes on along the minus strand of NZ_CP071663.1, from coordinate 2,921,685 downwards.
AACATATGACCCCCGCATGCATCGCTCAGCAGCCTGGCCACACCGGCCAATGGTTGCTGGCGAAGCATGCGCGTTGGCGCAACTCAAGCTCGGATCGGGCGGAGCCGGCAAAGCTCCAGGTTGGTATCAAGTCGGTATCAGGCACACATGACCCGCTCCAAACCATTGATAGGTAAGGTAATTGATCTCCACAGCTAACATCACGATGCAGTTCGGCGCCAAGCCGCTCTTCGAAAACGTTTCGGTCAAGTTCGGCGCGGGCAATCGCTACGGTCTGATTGGCGCCAACGGTTGCGGCAAGTCGACCTTCATGAAAATCCTCGGCGGCGACCTCGACCCGTCCGGCGGTCAGGTCATGCTCGAACCGAACGTGCGTCTGGGCAAGCTGCGCCAGGATCAGTTCGCTTACGAAGAATTCACCGTGATCGACACCGTGATCATGGGCCACGAAGAGCTGTGGAAGGTCAAGGCCGAGCGCGACCGCATCTATTCGATGGCGGAAATGACCGAAGAAGACGGCATGGCCGTCGCCGAGCTGGAAACCGAGTTCGCCGAGATGGACGGCTACACCGCCGAATCCCGTGCCGGTGAACTGCTGCTGGGTCTGGGCATTCCGCTGGAACAGCATTTCGGCCCGATGAGCGAAGTTTCGCCAGGCTGGAAACTGCGCGTATTGCTGGCGCAGGCGCTGTTCTCCGATCCGGAAGTGCTGTTGCTCGACGAACCGACCAACCACCTGGACATCAACACCATTCGCTGGCTGGAAAACATCCTCACCCAGCGCAACAGCCTGATGATCATCATCTCCCACGACCGGCACTTCCTGAACAGCGTGTGCACGCACATGGCTGACCTGGATTACGGCGAGCTGCGTCTGTTCCCGGGCAACTACGACGAGTACATGACCGTGGCGACCCAGTCCCGCGAGCAACTGCTGTCGGACAACGCCAAGAAGAAAGCGCAGATTTCCGAGCTGCAATCGTTCGTCAGCCGCTTCTCGGCCAACGCCTCGAAAGCCAAGCAGGCCACGTCCCGCGCCAAGGCGATCGACAAGATCCAGCTGGCCGAGGTCAAGCCTTCGAGCCGCGTCAGCCCGTTCATTCGTTTCGAACAGAACAAGAAGCTGCACCGTCAGGCAGTCATGGTCGAGAAGATGGCCAAGGGTTTCGACGGCAAGCCGCTGTTCAAGGATTTCAGCTTCCAGGTTGAAGCCGGCGAGCGCTTGGCGATCATCGGCCCGAACGGTATCGGTAAAACCACCCTGCTGCGCACTCTGGTCAACGAGCTGACCCCGGATGCCGGTACCGTCAAGTGGACCGACGCTGCGGAACTGGGCTACTACGCTCAGGACCACGCGCACGATTTCGAAGACGACGTGACCCTGTTCGACTGGATGGGCCAGTGGACTCAAGGCGAGCAGATGATTCGCGGTACGTTGGGCCGGATGCTGTTCTCCAACGACGAGATCCTCAAGTCGGTCAAGGTCATTTCCGGTGGTGAGCAAGGCCGCATGCTGTTCGGCAAGCTGATCCTGCAAAAGCCGAACGTGCTGATCATGGACGAACCGACCAACCACCTCGACATGGAATCGATCGAAGCGCTGAACCTGGCGCTGGAAAACTACCCGGGCACGCTGATCTTCGTCAGCCACGACCGCGAGTTCGTCTCGTCGCTTGCCACGCGCATCATCGAGCTGAGCCCGGATGGCGTGACCGACTTCAGCGGCACCTATGATGACTACCTGCGTAGCCAGGGTGTCGTTTTCTAAAGCAGCTGCAAGTTTCAAGCTGTAAGCTTCAAGCTAAAGCCCTGTCCGTGTGACGGGGCTTTTTGCGTTCAGAGGGCAGTGATTTGCTGGTGCGGCTACCTTCGCGAGCAGGCTCGCTCCCACATTGGGAACGCGTTCTAACCGCCACTGATCGTTCCCACGCTCCGCGTGGGAATGCAGCCCGGGACGCTCCGCGTCCCAAAGCAGACGCAGAGCGTCCTTGGCGGCGTTACCACGCGGAGCGTGGGAACGATCAGACCGAACCCGGAATCCTGCTCGCGAAGGCGGCCTCAGCAGCACCGCACTCATCGGCGAAGTCGTTAGCCTGCTTTCTTTTCATCCATGCCCGCGCCATGATGACCGCAACGCTCCCACCGCCGCCCGCGATCGAGTTCTCATGTCTGCACAGCCTCAACCCCCGCAAAACTCCCTGGCGATCACGCTGAAGATCGTCTCCATCGTCTTCTATACCTTCATTGCCTTCCTCTGCATCGGCCTGCCGATTGCGGTGTTGCCCGCTTACGTGCACGAGCAACTGGGTTTCAGCGCGGTGATTGCCGGGCTGGTGATTGGTTCGCAGTACCTGGCCACCCTGCTCAGCCGGCCGATGGCCGGGCGCATGTCGGATACTCTCGGAACCAAGCGGGCGATCATTTACGGTTTGTGGGGCATTGTGCTCAGTGGTGTGCTGACGCTGGTTTCGACGTTGCTGCAGGATTTTGCCCTGACCAGCCTGATCATTCTGATCATCGGTCGCTTGCTGCTCGGCGTGGCGCAAGGCTTGATCGGTGTGGGCACGATCAGTTGGTGCATGGGCGCGGTCGGCGTCGAGCACACGGCCAAATCCATCGGCTGGAACGGCATCGCCTCGTACGGTGCCATCGCCATCGGCGCGCCGCTGGGTGTGGTGATGGTCGCCGATTACGGTTTCACCAGCCTTGGCATTGCCTTGGCTGCACTGGCGGCCGGCGCGCTGCTGTTGATTCACAACAAACCCTCGGTGCCGGTGATTCGCGGCGAACGCCTGCCGTTCTGGGCGGTGTTCGGGCGCATCGCACCGTATGGCATGAGCCTGACCCTGGCCTCGATCGGCTACGGCACGCTGACCACCTTCATTACGCTGTATTACCTGGACCGCGGCTGGAGCGGCGCAGCGTACTGCCTGACGGTGTTCGGCGTGTGTTTCATCCTGTCCCGGCTGCTGTTCATTTCGGCGATCGCGCGCTTCGGCGGCTTCGCCTCGGCCATCGCCTGCATGAGCGTCGAAACCCTGGGCCTGGTGTTGTTGTGGCTGGCGCCGTCCACCGCGTTCGCCTTGATCGGCGCCGGGCTGGCGGGGTTTGGCCTGTCGCTGGTGTACCCGGCGCTGGGCGTCGAGGCGATCAAGCAAGTGCCCAGTTCCAGCCGTGGATCGGGGCTGGGGGCGTATGCGGTGTTTTTCGATCTGGCGCTGGCGATTGCCGGGCCGTTGATGGGCGCGGTGGCGCTGAATCTGGGCTATGGGTGGATATTCTTCAGTGCGGCAATGTTGTCGGTGATCGGCTTGGGGCTGACGTTGCTGCTCAAGCGCCGGACGATGTCCTGAATCCCGCCGCGGCCCCCTGTAGGCCTTCGCCTGCTCGCGATGGCGGAGTGTCAGTCGACATCTTCTTGCCTGATACACCGCTATCGCGAGCAGGCGAAGGCCTACAAGGGATCTGCGACGTTCATTGATCGGCCGTCTGCATCCCCGCCCGTGTCGGTTTGCCCAGCGCATGGGAGAAGAAGCGGCCGGCCTCGGAGATCAGGTTGCGGTGGATGTCCTCGCGGTCGACGCCATTGGCATCGGTGCACAGCGCCGGCATCGCGCGGATCTGCTCTTCATTGCACGGCGCCAGGAACACGAAATGCCCTGCCCCGGCCAATAATTTGAAGTCCGGCGCGGTCGGCAGTTTGCGCGCCAGTGCGGCGGCGTTCTTGTCGAAGGCCACCAGTTTGTCGCCGTCGCCGCTGTAGAGCAGCACCGGCACGTGTACATCGGCCAGGGTGTGCCGGCCGAACTTCAGGCTCAGCGGCGCCATCAGCAACAAGGCGTGGACGCGCGGATCGGGCACCGGTTGCAGATCATCGCGATCGACGATCAATTCACCCTGGGTATTGCAGGCGTCGTGATCGTCCGGGCGTTCCTGGCAATAGCGCCGCAGGCGATCCAGATCCGGCTGCGCGCCGGAGAGGATCAACGCGGTCTCGCCACCCGCCGAATAACCGATCACGCCGACCTGCTCGGCATTCACATAAGGCGCGAGCATGCCGTCGCCTAGCGTCGCGGTGATCGCTTGGGAAATCTGGATCGGCCGCCCGTAGAGATTACTCAGGGTACCGAGGCGGCTGTGGTCCTTGGAGTTGTCGCCGGGATGAATCACCGCGACCACCACAAAGCCCTTGCGCGCCAGCGACGTCGCGAGATCGTGCAAGGCCAGCGGCGTGCCGGTGTTGCCGTGCGAAAGCATCAGCATCGGAAAACGGCCAATGGCGACTTTGGTGTCTTCACCCGCCTCGACCGAATAGCCCTCGAGCAGGCTCTGGTGTTCGCGCTCGCTGGAGGGATAGAACGCGATCGCGCGCATCGGTTGCAGATCGAGGGGATCGAGAAAGGTCATTTCGTGGTAGCCGACGCTCCACACGGGGTGTCGTCCGGGCGCTGCCTGCACTGAATCGAGGCTGACCAGCAGGCCTATCAGTAACACTGCACAAAGACGCACCATGGATGCCCCACCCTGTTTTGACTGAATCCTGTGATTCGCTGCCTGCGTGGATCGGCGCGCGAACGCTGAGCGATCAACTGCATAACCCGGGCCAGATTATGTAACAGCCAGAAACAAAAAACTCCGTATTCGCCCCTTGCGGAACCAGAATACAGAGTTTTTTGAGTGCTGCCTGAACCGTAGCTGTTCTTTACGCAAGCCTTACGCAGCAGCGAACAGTTGCTCGCTGATCTTCGCCTGGGCTGCGGCCATGGCGTTGTTGCGCACTTCTTCGCCGTAAGCCAGACCTTCAGCGCGGACGATTTCGATGTCGGTGATGCCCAGGAAGCCCAACACCAGCTTCAGATATTCTTCGTGAGCGATGCCGCTGGCCTGACCGGCATGGATGCCACCGGAGGTGGAAACGATCACCACTTTCTTGCCACCGCACAGGCCTTCAGGGCCGGCTTCGGTGTAACGGAAGGTCTGGCCGGCGACGGCAACGCGGTCGATCCACGCCTTGAGTTGGGTCGGTACGGTGAAGTTGTACATCGGCGCGGCGATTACCACGGCGTCGGCAGCGATGAATTCGGCCAGGGTGCTGGCGCTCAATTCGGCTTCGTGCTGTTGCGCGGCGTCACGCAGTTCAGCGGTGGTGCCGGCGGCGACCAAAGTAGTCGAGGAAAAGTGGCTGATCGCGTCAGCCGCCAGATCACGGTAAGTCACCACGGCGCTCGGCTCAGCGGCCTGCCAGGCTTTGACGACCTGGCTGCTCAGCTGACGGGATGCCGAGTTGTCGCCCAGGATGCTCGAATCGATATGCAGCAGTTTCATGTGGATGCTCCTTAAGTAATCGCCGGTTGCGACGCAATGGAGACAATCCTACGCAAGAAACCAATGGATGATTAGCCGCCCGCAATGCGATAGTTTGTCCTATTGATAGAACAGTCGGATGACTCGAATGCAAGACCTCAACGATCTCTACTATTTCGCCAAAGTTGTCGAGGCCGGCGGGTTCGCTGCGGCAGGGCGTTTGCTGGGCATTCCCAAGTCACGGCTGTCGCGGCGCATCGCCGAACTGGAAGAGCGCCTTGGCGCGCGACTGCTGCAACGCACCACCCGCCAGCTCAACCTGACGGCCGTCGGCGAGCGCTATTTGCGTCATTGTCAGGCGATGTTGCTGGAAGCCGAAATGGCTGACGAGGCAGTGGCGAGCATGTCCAGTGAGCCGCGCGGGCGCTTGCGGGTATCCTGCCCGACCGGACTGGCTCGGGAGATGCTGCCGTGGGTCATCAGCGAATTCCTCGGCAAATTTCCGCAGGTGCAACTGGAAGTGGTGCTGCTCAATCGTCGTGTCGATCTGGTCGGCGAAGGTTTCGATGTGGCGCTGCGCGTGCGCGAGCATGGTGATGAAGATCCATTGCTGGTTACCCGGCGTCTGCGTCAGGCGCAGATGGTCGTGGTCGCCAGCCCGGCTTTTGTCGCGGACCACTCGGTCAATCATCCGCAGGACCTGAAGAACCTGCCGGTGCTTGGTGCGCTAGAGGCTGATCGTCTGGTCCACGTGCGCTTGCTCGACGCCCAGGGCAAGAGTTTCGAGCTGAACATGGAAGCACGCCTGGGCATCGATGACTTTATTGTGCGCAAGGCTTGTGTGCTGGCCGGGCAGGGTTTCACCTTGTTGCCGATGATGTATTGCGAAGAAGAGCTGCGCAACGGCACGCTGGTGCAGATGCTGCCGGAGTGGTCATTGCCCGGCGGCTGGCTGCAAGCGGTGTATCCGCATCGGCGCGGGGTGATGCCGGCGGTGCGTGCGTGGATCGATCATCTGGTCGAATCGTTCAATGCCTGTGGGGAGCGACCGCTATGAGCAAGGGAAAAATGAGCGAAGCCGAAGTGGCGGCGTTCTGCCTGGCATTGCCGGGTGCTCGGGAAGATTACAAGTGGGGCGGCGTGCGCGTGTTTTCGATTGCCGGCAACAAGATGTTTGCCTTGCAGGGACTGCGTGGCGATTCATTGGCCTTCAAGGTCGACAAGGATCTGTTCCTCGGCCACTGCGACCGCCCGGGCATCCACCCGGCGCCGTATCTGGCGCGGGCGCAGTGGATCATCATGCACCCGCCCTACCCACTGGGCGCTGAGGAATTGCAGGGGCTGTTGCAGCGTTCGCATCAGTTGGTGGTGGGAAAGCTGCCGAAAAAGACCCAGATCGGTCTTCTGCTTTAAGCCCCAATCCTCCTGTGGGAGCTAGCCTGCTAGCGATAGCGGTGTGTCATTTTCGAATGCGCCGCCTGACACGCCGCTAACGCCAGCAGGCTGGCTCCCACAGGGGTTCGTGGTGTTCCAAGGTTAAGTGAGCCGAGCACAAAAATGTAGGAGCCAGCCTGCTGGCTCCTACAGGGTTTTGTGGTTTGGGTCAGAACAGTTTCAGCAGGTTCGAGCCGAGGAACAGCTGGTCGATCCAGAACACCTGATGCAGCGCGACGATCACCCAGAACAGAATCTGGAACGACACCTTGCGCGTCTTGTGCCGGAACAGTTGCTGGGCGATCAGTGCGCCCGGCCAGCCACCGGCCAGTTCCACGGTGTGGAGGATGTTTTCCGGGGTGCGCCAGGCATCGGTGCGGGCCTTGCGCTTGTCGGCCCAGTACATGAAGAACGCCAGCACGCTGACAATCCCGTAAGCCGCCAGCGGCACCAGGGAAATCCCGCGCAGCCACATCGACACGGAGCCGAACAGCGGCAGCGCGCACACCACCAGCAGCACCAGCAATTTGAATTTCAGATGCTGAATCGCGCCGCCCGAAGGCCGCCCTTCGGTGCGGCGTGCGCGGGAATCGTTCATGGCTTGGCCGCCGCCCAGTCGACCCAGCCGAATTGCCAGGTCGCCAGGATCACCAAGCCAAACACGATCCGGTACCAGGCGAACGCCGCGTAGCTGTGGCTGGCAATGAACTTGAGCAGGCCGCGCACGGCGATCATGGCGAAGATGAACGCGGTGACGAAACCGATGGCGAACACCGGGAAATCTGCCGGCACAAACAGCTCGCGATATTTATAACCCGAGTAGACCGCCGCGCCGACCATGGTTGGCATCGCCAGAAAAAACGAAAACTCCGTGGCGGTCTTGCGCGACAGGCCGAACAACAGGCCGCCAATGATCGTCGAGCCGGAGCGCGAGGTGCCGGGGATCATCGCCAGGCATTGGGCGAAACCGACTTTCAGTGCGTCCTTCCAGGTGATCTCGTCGACCGTTTCGGCGTGCACCTCGTGCTGACGCTTCTCCGCCCACAACATGATCACCCCGCCCACCACCAGCGCGGCCGCGACCGTGATCGGGTTGAACAAGTATTCGTGGATCAGGTCGGCAAAAATCACCCCCAGCACCACTGCCGGCAGGAAGGCGATCAGCAGGTTGGCGGTGAAGCGCCGTGCGCTCGGCTGGGTCGGCAGACCGATGACCACGTCGAGAATCTTGCGGCGAAACTCCCAGACCACCGCGAGAATCGCGCCGAGCTGGATAATGATATTGAACGCCATGGCCCGTTCGCCGCCGAAATCGAGCAAGTCGGCAACGATGATCTGGTGCCCCGTACTGGAAATGGGCAAAAACTCCGTCAGCCCTTCTACAACTCCTAGTATCAGTGCCTGCAAGGCCGTCCAAAGATCCATCAATCCCCCAAAGAGCGATGCGCAGCGGCATGCCCCGATAGTATTTTTTACGTTCACTGCGATCAGCGTAGCTGTTTATGGCTGTACCGATTCCGCGCGCACAGAATCCACACGAAACGGTAAAAATTCCGTGAAATTTCAAAATGGATTCAGGTTTTCACGCGCGGGGCCGAAATCCTAACAGACAAGCCTTAATAGCGCTGCCGCGTTATACGACTTGGGTCGCATGTACCCGCCCGCGTTATCGTGGCTGGATGCTGGCGGTCAATCATTACAAGAACAAGAACCCGGAGTGACAGCGTTATGAACAGCTTGCGCAGTGTGTCGATCAGCCGACGCTTGTGGCTCATCTTGATTGTGGCGGTGGTCATGTTGCTGACCTTGGGCGTGCTGATGCTCAAGCAGATCCATGACGACCTTTATCACGCCAAGGCCCAGAAAACCCAGCATGTGGTGCAGACCGCCAGCGGCCTGCTGACCTATTACCATGGCCTGCAAACCGCCGGCACCTTGAGCAAGGAAGCGGCGCAGCAACAGGCGCTGACGGCGATTCGCGGCCTGCGCTACGACCAGAGCGATTACTTCTGGATCAATGACCTCACGCCCGTGATGGTCATGCACCCGACCAATCCCAAGCTCGAAGGCCAGAACCTCTCGGCAATCCGCGACCCGGACGGTTTTGCGGTGTTCAACGAGATGGTCGCCATTGCCAAGGCCAAAGGCGCCGGCATGGTCAACTATCGCTGGCCGAAACCCGGCGCCACCGACCCGGTGGCGAAAACCTCCTACGTCAAACTGTTCGAGCCGTGGGGCTGGGTGATCGGCTCCGGCGTGTATGTCGATGACGTGCAGGCCGAATTCCAGGGGCAGATGCTGAAAGCCTCGGTGATCGGCCTGGCCATCGCGCTGATCATGGCGCTGCTGGTGATCCTGATCGCGCGCAGCATCGTCCGGCCGTTGCAGGAAACCGTCAACGCCATGGCCAACATCGCCAGCGGCGAAAGCGACCTGACCCGCAGCCTCGATACCCACGGCAAAGACGAAGTCACCGAACTGGCGCACCATTTCAACGCCTTCACCGCCAAGTTGCGCCGGGTCATCGGCGACTTGCAGGTATCGGCCAGCGCCCTCGGCCAGTCCTCAAGCGAGCTGGGCAACGACGCGTCGCAGGCGCAACAACGCAGCCAGCAGCAATCGCAGCAGATGGAACTGGTGGCCACGGCAATCAACGAAGTGACCTATGGCGTGCAGGATGTGGCGAAAAACGCCGAGCACGCCGCCGCCGAAATGCGTGATGCCGAGGCGCAGGCGCAACAGGGCCAGATCAACATCGACGGCAGCCTGCAACAGATCGACAGGCTGTCCGGCACCATCGATCAAGCGGTGGAAGTGATTCGTACGCTGGCCGCCGAAAGCACGCAGATTGGCAGCGTGCTGGAAGTGATCCGCTCGATTGCCGAGCAGACCAACCTGCTCGCGCTCAACGCCGCTATCGAAGCGGCGCGGGCCGGCGAGCAAGGTCGCGGGTTTGCCGTGGTCGCGGACGAAGTGCGCTTGCTGGCGCAGCGTACGCAGAAATCCACCGCAGAAATCCAGTCGATGATCGAGCGTTTGCAAAACCATTCCGAGGCCGCCGTGAAGGTGATCGGCGACAGCAGCAAGGCCTCACAACTGACCATCGAACAGGCGGGGCTTGCCGGAGCCAGCCTCAACGCGATCGGCCAGGCCCTGCGCAATCTCAATGGCTTGAACGCCTCGATTGCCAGCGCGACGTTGCAGCAGGCGCATGTGGTTGAAGACATCAATCAGAACGTGACGCAGGCGGCGGGGCTTTCGCACAGCACGGCGTTGGCGGCGGAGCAGTCGAGTGCGGCGAGTTTGCGGCTTGGGCAGTTGAGTGAACAGCTCAACGGGTTGCTGCGGCAGTTTCGCGTCTAGTCACGCTCCTTTGTAGGAGTGAGCCTGCTCGCGATAGCGGTGTTTCAGACAATGTGAGTTTTGCTGACACACTGCTATCGCGAGCGGGCTCACTCCTACATGTTTTTGTGTAAAATCCGCCCCTTTCTTCATTCCCCCCAAGGATCCTCCATGTCCGGGCTCGAACTGTTTGCCGCCGCCCTCGGTGTGATCGCCGTCTGGCTGACGGTCAAACAGAATCCGTGGTGCTGGCCGATCGGGCTGGTCATGGTGTTGCTCTACAGCTGGATCTTCTTTGAGGTGAAGCTGTATTCGGACATGTTGCTGCAAGTGATCTACGCCGCGCTGCAACTCTACGGCTGGTGGCAATGGACCCGCGCCGGGACGATGCACGACGGGCGCGCGGTGACGCGGCTGGATGCGCGCGCAATCGCCCTTGGCCTCGGCGTCGGCGCGCTCGGCAGTCTGCTGCTCGGCGCGGCGATGGCGCACTGGACCGACGCTGCACAACTGTGGCTGGATGCCGCGCTCACCGGTTTCAGCCTGGTCGCGCAGTTATGGATGGCGCAAAAGCGTCTGCAATGCTGGGCGCTGTGGTTTGTGCTGGATGTGATTTTCGTCGGGTTGTTCATCTACAAGGGCCTTTACCTCACCGCCGCGTTGTACGGGCTGTTTACCTTGCTCGCGGTTCAGGGCTTTCGCGAATGGCGCGCCGACCCGGCGCTGCGCACATGAAAGTGGTGGTGCTGACCGGCCCGGAATCCAGTGGCAAGAGCTGGCTGGCGGCGGGCCTGCAGCAGCGCTTTGGCGGCTTGCGCGTGGATGAATATGTGCGCCGCTTTATCGAACTCAATCCCCGCGACACCTGCCTGGACGACATCCCCGACATCGCTCGCGGCCAGTTGCAGTGGGAGGACGAAGCGCGGGCGCAGCGGCCTGAACTGCTGATTCTCGACACCCACCTGCTGAGCAATATGCTCTGGAGCCAGACGCTGTTCGGTGCCTGCCCGGCGTGGCTGGAGCAGGAATTGCTGACGCGGCATTACGACCTGCACCTGCTGCTGTCACCGGAACAGGTCGACTGGACCGACGATGGTCAGCGCTGCCAACCGGATCTCGTCGAGCGACAGGCCTTCTATCAGGCGACTCGACAGTGGCTGGAGCAGCATCAACAACCGCTGCAAGTCATTGCCGGCAACTGGGCCGAGCGCCAGGCGCAGGCTTTCGCTGCCGTTGAGCGTTTGCTGGCTGAATGACCCGAACGCGGGCCACGTGTCCATTGCTGAAACACCTTCCCTCACTCAAAAGGCCGATCTCAACACGGTTTACAGCTTTGTCATGGGTGGTGTATCAACGCTGAAACACCCTCGCACCAAGCCTTGTTCCAGAGCGTTGCCCAGCCAGTCGCCAGCTCAGCAGCAACCTGCCTGTTTCAAAGTTGAAACAGATCCCCACACAACGCAGGTAAATATTTCCGTAACCCTCTGAAATTAAAGTCTATTCAAAAAGCGGCACAGCTTTCGCTCTCTCCTTCACAACGCTGACCAAGGGCAGCCCGTTAAAGAAGGAGTCGCAGCCGTGGGGACTTTCAAAACCGGATTGACCTGTCTTGTGCTGATCGGATCGGCAGCCAGCGCAGTGATCAGCTTCAGCGTGCAGGCCCAAGGCAATGGCGTGATCGTCCTGCAGCGCGACGTTCAGCCGATCCCGATCGGGCGCAATGGTGGCAAAGACCCCTACCCGACCACCGTCAACGCCAACCCTTCGGCACGTATCAATCAAACCGTCGGCAGCACTGAACTCAGCGACGGCGATTTCGCCAGTGTCGCCAGCGGTTCCTCGATTCGCGGCAACATCACCACGCCCAATTCCAACCTGCCTGGCATGAACACCCTGACCAACCAGAACGGTCTGCCCGGCATGCGTGTGGGTAGCGGCGGCGGTGCCGGTGGCTCGATTTCCAATACCGTCAACCGTGCCATGAGCACCGGTCTGGCGCCTCTGACCCGCATGGCCGGAGGCCAATAAGATGAATCGCACCCTGCTGCTTCTCGCCCTGCTCGGCTGCACCAGCGCCATGGCTGATTCGAACACGGTCAACCGCGCGCACATTCAGGACTCCGGCACACAGTACCGCGGCAATTTCAACGTCAACCAGGCCGCCGGTGACCAGATGCAGCAAGCCAATACCAAGGCGATTGCCATCGGCACCGAATCCCATGCGACCACGCAGGTCATGCAGAAAATCGATACGCCCGCCAGCCGCGCCATCGACGCGAGCGCCAACATCGGCGGCCACGCTTTCAGCAATGGCAACGGCATCCTCGGTGTGAACCAGGGCGCCGGGGCCAACAATCAAATGGCCAACGTCACGCGCGTCAGCATCAGTGCTGCCCCGCAAAGCGTTGACGACAGCGCCCTGTCGCAACAGAACGTGGCGTTTTTACCGAACTCAGGAGCAACTGGCACCTCACCCGGCAGTCGCCAGGTCACGACAAGTGATCAGGCCTTCACCGGCAGCCGTGGGGTAATCCAGGTGAACCAGAGTGCCGGGGTGGGGAACCGAATGGCCAACACCCTGAGCATCCGGGTCGCAGACTGACCCATACAAAGTGCAAGTGGAAAAGTAACAACACTTAACCCAACTAATAAGCACGATGGAGAAACACCATGAAACCTACAATGGCTCTCAAACCACTGGTTTTCGCACTCGCAGCAGTGATGGCAATCGCAGCACAGGCTGGCGGCCGTGATGACAACAACGGTCATGGTAACGGGCACGGCAATGGCCACGGTAACGGTCACGGCCAGCAAGGTCCGAATCTTGAACAACTGCTGCAGATCACCGCAGGCGCCGGCGCCGCTGTACTCGACGCGCAAGACAGCGACGGCAACGTGGTGAAAAACCAGGGCACGCTGAACAATGCCAACGCCAGCGACTCGCTCAACGGCTCCAACGGCAACATGGGCGCCAACGTGGCCGCCGGCGACGGCAACCAGCAGGACAACGCTGCTGCGCTGGCCACCGCTGACGAAAGCTTCATCTTCGGCAACGCTGTTGCGGCCTCGAGCGCGACTCAGGTAAACAACAACAACTACGTGAAAAACTCCTCCACGTTCAACAACGCCACGCTCAACAATGCCGGCAACAATGGTTCCGGCAATATCGGCATCAACGTGAGCGCCGGCAACTTCAACCAGCAGAAAAACAACCTGGCGATCGCTGTATCGGGTGGCCGTGTCGCCACTGCTGCCGCTGCTGCCAACCAGTCCTCCACTGGCCTGGTCGTAGAGAACAAAGGCGTGCAGGCTTACAAAACCGACACCCTTACCGGTACCTATGCAGCCGCTGGCGTGTTCAAAGCCAAAGGCACTGCAACCATCGAAGACGACAACCATGGCGGTTGGGGTAACCGTGGCGGCGGCCACGGCGGCAACGATGATCAGAAAGCCAAGTTCGAAGCCGTGGGCAGTTTTGGCCTCGCTGGCGTCACCACCCAACAAGTGTTGACCAAAGATGGCTGGAAAACCCCGGTGGTCAACAATGCCAACATGACCAACTCGATGAACAACTTCTCCGGCAACGGTGGAGCCAACGTCTCGGCCGGTGTCGGCAACCAGCAAAGCAACTCGCTGTCCATCGCCGCAGGTTGCAAAGCCTGCATGTAAGCGCGATCGAAACGAAAGCCCCGGCAACGGGGCTTTTTCCCTGGTTCCACAAGGCGTATTCGATCATGCGGACTCCTGCCCTCCTCGCTCTGCTTTGTCTGTGTGGCCTGACTCAGGCAGCGCAGATGCCCGTCGCTGCCCTGCCTGGCGGCGTGCTGGTCTACAAGGATGTGCAAAGCATTCGTGAGCGCAAGTTTGCCGACATCGTCGAACAGAAAACCGATTTCAGTTGCGGCGCTGCTGCACTGGCAACGGTGTTGCGCCAGGCCTATTGGCTCGACGTCGATGAGGAGCACATCATCAAAGGCATGCTGGTCAACGCTGACCAGGACCTTGTGCGTACGCAAGGGTTCTCCATGCTCGACATGAAGCGCTACGTAGAGAGCATCGGCATGCGTGCCCGTGGTTACCGGATCCCGCCCGAAAAACTCGAAGCGGTGACCATTCCGGTGGTGGTTCTGATGGATATTCGCGGCTACAAGCATTTCGTCGTGCTGCAGCGTTCGGACAAGGATTGGGTCTACATCGGAGATCCGGTTCTGGGCCACAAACGCTACAAGCATGATGACTTTGTCAAAGGTTGGAACGGCATCGTCTTTGCCATCGTCGGCCCCGGTTACGACAAGGCCAACGCCTTGCGCACCCCTCCCGTGCCGCTGACGGCGAAGAATTCGCTGGACGGTTTCAACCCGGTCAAAGATGCGGAATTGATGGACTTCGGGTTCATTCAGAGCGACTTCTTTTAATCGCCGAGTTAGAGAATGGGACTGGATGTCCCGGGAGCAGCAGATGAAAACCTCATACTGGCTGGCCGCCGCCTGCCTGGCAGCGGGTGCGTCAGGCTTTGCCCATGCCGGATTCAAACCCATCGAAATCAAGGACCAGGAGCTCGCCGAGCTGCGCGGTCGCTACGTCATGCCGGGGCGGATTATCAGCTTCGGCATTGTCATGAGCAGCACCTGGCGCAACGCCAGCGGCGACCTGATCGGCGCAGCCACCTCGATGCAGGTCCAGGCGGCAACGGTCAAACCAGAGTTCTATGTCTCGACCATCAAGGAGTCGGGCAATGGCAGCACGCCAACGTTGGGAACGGGCACCGTGATCGGAGGCGCCGGCCTCAACAGCACGCAAGGCGTGACGCAAAGCGTGCGCGCCGCCGGCGATGGCAATACCGCCAACAACAACGTCGCCATCAACGTCAGCGAAGCCAGTCAGGCGCCGGCATTGCTGCCGTCGCAAGGCCAGGCGCTCGTCGCCGGGCAGACCATCACCGGCAGCAACGGCGCCGGCAGTGTCGCGGTGTCGGCCAATGGCGGCGGCGTGCAAATGGCCATTCAGGCCAGCGGTAATCAGGGCACGGCACTGCAACAAGTCGCCCAGGGCGGGCTGCTGCAGAACACCCGTTTGCTGGGCAGCGCCAACGTGGTCAACAACCTCACGCAACTCAACGTCGTACTTAACAATAACGGCAGAAGCGCCGGTGCACTGGACTGCAACCTGACCCAACTCGGGGCCCTACGCAGTATCGGATATTGAACTACGCTGAGTCTCGATCATTGGGCTTAAAGGGACGGCTTATTCATGTATCGATCAGTATCACTGCGTGCCGCAGTGTGTTTGAGTACCCTTCTCCCGGCGGCAATGCTGCAAGCAGCGCCCGACGCCGATGTAGAAGCCCTGAAACGGGAACTACTGGAACTGAAACAACGATACGAAGTACAACAACAGGCCCTGGCAGTACTTGAACAAAGGGTTCGCCAGGTCGAAGAACAGCCCGCCGCCCCACCGCCGAAACGCCTGGCCAAATCGCCATCGGACATGAAAGGCAATCGCGTCGCCACCGGCACCGGTGCGGCCGCTGCATCGGGAGGCGCTGCCGGGGGCAGTGGCGCATCCTATGGTCAATCGCTGGCTGATGACTCACAACCAGCGCAAAGCGTTTCCAACCTGTACGACGAAGCCAGCGGCTTTTTTGGTGGCGGCAAGTTCAGTTTCGAAACCGGCGTCACCTATTCGCGCTATGACACCCGCCAGTTGATCCTCAACGGCTTCCTCGCGCTGGATTCGATCTTTCTCGGCAACATCAACCTCGACCGGATCAAGGCTGACACCTGGACCCTCGACCTCACCGGCCGCTACAACTTCGACAACCGCTGGCAGTTCGACCTGAACGTGCCGGTGGTGTATCGCGAATCGACGTACCAGTCCGGCGGTGGCAATCAGGGCGCAGCAGGCGTCACCACCGAAGAAACCGTGACCAAGGATCCAACCATTGGCGACGTCAACTTTGGCATCGCCTACAAGTTCCTCGACGAGTCGGTCAACACCCCGGACGCCGTCGTGACCCTGCGCGTCAAAGCCCCCACCGGCAAGGACCCGTTCGGCATCAAACTGCGCCAGACCGACGCCAACTCGAACCTGTTTGTGCCCGACACCCTGCCCACCGGCAACGGCGTCTGGTCGATCACGCCGGGCATCTCGCTGGTCAAGACCTTCGACCCGGCAGTGCTGTTCGGCAGCCTGTCGTACACCCACAACCTGGAGGAGTCGTTCGACGACATCAGCTCCACCGTCAACCAGAAAACTCCGGGCAAAGTGCGCATCGGCGACAGCTTCCAGATCGGCGCCGGTATCGCTTTTGCGTTGAACGAGAAGATGAGCATGTCGTTCTCGGTGTCCGACCTGGTGCAGCGCAAGAGCAAGCTGAAACAGGACGGCGGCGATTGGGAATCGGTGATTTCCAGCGACGCCAACGCCGGTTATTTCAATATCGGCATGACCATCGCGGCCACCGACAACCTGACCATCGTGCCCAACCTGTCGCTCGGCATGACCGACGACGCTCCGGACTTTTCCTTCAGCCTGAAATTCCCGTATTACTTCTAATCGTGCGTTAAACAACAAAGGCCCGTTGCGATCACCTCGCAACGGGCCTTTGTTGTCTACCCGCCCTAGCGGATCTGATGCTTGTGCAACAACCGATAAAACGTCGGCCGCGATACGCCGAGCACTTTCGCTGCAACGCTGAGGTTATCGCTGTGCCGGTTCAACACGTCACACAGCGCCTGGCGTTCGGCGCGGGTCTTGTAGTCTTCGAGGGTGCCCATCGGCGTGGCGATCGAGTGCTGACTGATCAGCCCCAGATCCCGCGCCTCGATCTGCCGGCCCTCGGCCAACACCAGCCCTCGGCGCACACGGTTGGCCAGTTCGCGGACATTGCCCGGCCAGTCATGCTTGCCCATGGCGATCAGCGCGTCTTCGCTGAAACTGCGCGGACGGCGCCCGGTTTCGTGACTGTAAAAGTGTGAAAAATGATTGGCCAGCATCGACAGGTCGCCGTGTCGCTCGCGCAGTGGCGCGGTCACCACTTGCAAGACGTTGAGGCGGTAATACAGATCTTCGCGAAAAAGTTTTTTCTCGATCGCGGCTTCGAGGTCGACGTGAGTCGCCGCCAGCACCCGCACATCCACCGGAATCGGCTGACTGCCGCCGACGCGCTCGATGTGTTTTTCCTGGAGAAAGCGCAACAGGTTGGCTTGCAGCTCCAAAGGCAGATCGCCGATCTCGTCGAGAAACAGCGTGCCGCCATTGGCGGCTTCGATGCGCCCAACCTTGCGCTGATGCGCGCCGGTGAAGGCGCCTTTTTCGTGGCCGAACAATTCTGATTGGATCAGATGCTCAGGGATGGCGCCGCAATTGATCGCCACGAAGGGCTTGCTGTGGCGCTGGGACTGACGGTGCAGCGTGCGCGCGACCAGTTCTTTGCCAGTTCCGCTTTCACCGCGAATCAGAACCGGCGATTCGGTGGGCGCCAGTTTGCTGAGCAACTTGCGCAGTTCGCGAATCGGTTTGCTGTCGCCCAGCAGCTCGTGCTCGGGCTGGTCGACATGAATCGTGCCCTGCCCACGCAACCGCGCCATGCCGAACGCGCGCCCGAGGGTCACCTGCACCCGCGAGACGTCGAACGGCAAGGTGTGAAAGTCGAAAAACCATTCACAGACGAAGTCGCCGACATTCTGCAGACGCAGGACTTCCTGATTGAGCACGGCAATCCATTCGGTGCCGCTGCGGCTGATCAGCTCCTTGACGGCTTCGGGTCGTTCCAGGTGAAACGGCTGCAAGCGCAGCAAGCCGATGTCACAACTGCGCTCGGCGGCGTTCTCCAGCGAGCAACTGTCGACATCCCAACCGACGGCGCGTAATCCGGGCAATAAGCGGTGGCAGTCGTCGCACGGATCGACCACCAGTAAACGTCGTAACGCAGGCGCTTCGCTCATGACTGTTCCTTGGCGCCAAATAAAGGAAATGGTTGAAAAAACAGTCATTTGGCAGACCCGACTGTAACACTAGCAAGATTTTGACAGGGCCTTGTACCGATTGCTTATAGGCGTCTCGTTAAATCAGTTATAAGAATCGAGTTGTTAGTAAGCTATCGACTTAGTTGGCGATTCGAAGCTTTCGTCAGGCTTTCGAAAGACCGCTTTAAAGCAAGACTTGAAAGAAACTTTGAAATTTCTTTGTTTCCTGTGTGACCCGTTCGAGGGTTGCGTGCATCAGTACAAGTAACCAGCCGAACGGTAAGCCCAACCGACGGCACATCATTTGATTGGGCACGACAGAGAGAAGACCCCATGACCGCCCCGCTCCGTATCAACGAAGCTCTTCTGATTGCCAACCACGCCTTCAAACCTTTCCACTGCGTGGCCTGGGCGCCGCAAGACGGCAATGGCGAACTGAGCCTGACCGTCGTCGACCGGACCAACTCGCACATCGGCCGCAAACAGATTCCAAGCAGCGCCTACTCCGATCCAGCGCAACTCGAGCAACTGCTGCAGCAGGCTCGCGCAGAACTCAGCGAAGAAGGTTACAGCCTGCAATCGTGGTCGATGCCAGACTGATGGGCAACTGAGGCGGGAGACTTCGAAATCAACCGCCTCTGCGCTTAGTTGCAACCTTGTAAACTTCCATCAGCGTGTATAAGTGTTTTCAAGCCGACCAGGCTTAATTGCTTGGTCGGCTTTCTTTTGGTTCAAAAAGACACTGTTCTGGCACAGTGCGACTCTCCACCTGTTAGTTCTTACAGTTGTACTTCTCCCGGTTCAGGGATTGAATGTTCCGCTCGTGCAGTTACCCATCCGGTTCGCGGTCATGGTCAACTCGCAAGGAGATGCGTGCATGTCCACCCTGAACACTTTTGCCTTGCCGGCGTCACCAACGACCGTCTCACCGTCGTTTACGCCTCGATCCGGGCAACTCGATAAAACCTTTGGCACTCAGGGCGTCGCCCAGGCGTACTTCGCGGGCAGCGTGTCCAGCCTGAGCGAAGACATCGCCCTCGATGCACAGGGCCGGATTCTGGTCGCAGCGAAAGTCTGCGATGCGCGCGGCAGCCGGTTTGGCCTGGCGCGCATGCTCGCCGACGGCTCCGCAGACCTGACCTTTGGCGAGCATGGCAGCGTGATCGGCACCTTCGCCCACGGTTTCGAAGCCACCGGCGGCAAGGTAAAAGTGCTGGCGGACGGGCGCATTCTCTTGGCCGGCCTACATTACGAAAACGCCCATCGCACCCTGCCCGCGTTGGCCTTGTTCAACGCGGACGGCAAACCGGACTTGTCCTTTGGCGACAACGGCCGTCAGGTGATACGTCTGCCGGGCGACCTGTCCATGGGCAGCCGCGATGCCTGGTTGCCACCGGGCGTGCCGGGGGCGGAAGCCTGCGACGTCGCGGTGCAGGACGACGGGCGCATTCTGTTGATCGCCAACCATCATTTCGAACTGGCCGACCATGCCGGCATGCTGATTCGCCTCATGCCGGACGGCAGCCTTGATGACACCTTCAACGGCCGCGGGTTTGTGATGATTCGTCACCTGTTGCTCAATACCTGGCTGAGCAGCCTGTTACTGCAAAAGGACGGACGAATCGTGGTGGCCGGTTCCATTGATCTTCCGCAGGAAGGCTTGTTGGCGCGCTACCTGCCTGACGGTCGTCTCGATGAGTCGTTTGCAGTGGACGGGTTCATGGCGTTCAAGGCTGAGAACAAAAGTGTTCAGGTCAGTCGGGTTCTCGAAGCGTGCGATGCGCTTCAGTGTTTTGGCAGCAGCCGCGAGCCGATCCGCTGTCTGACCTTCACCCTGCACTCGAACGGCCGACCGGACATCCACAGCCATGGAGGCCTGCCGCAACTTCTGCAAATCGGCCACAGCGGCTGCCAGTGGAGCACCGCTCAACGTTTGCCCGACGGGCGGATGATCGCGGCAGGCGCGACCATTGGCGGCGTCGAGGCTGATTTCATCGTTGCCCGTTACCTGAGCGACGGTCGCCTCGACCCGGCGTTCGGCGACGGCCATGGCTGGCTCCGTACGCGCCTTGGACGCAGCCTGGACTCGGCCAGTTCACTGGCCGTGCAGGCGGATGGGGGGATTCTGGTGGGTGGGTTTTCGCTGGATGGAAATTATCGGGCGGTGGTTGTGCGATATCTCGACCACTGAAAATACTGGCTGTACTTGATCTTCCCGAACGTATCCGGCAACTTGCGCGCTTCTATAAAAAAGGAGCAACCGATGTCCGGTTCGATGACCCAGGCGTTCGCGCAAAACTTTCTCGGGCATTCGCCACGCTGGTACAAGGCGACCATCGTTGGCTTCCTGATCCTCAATGCCGTGGTGCTGTTCAGCATCGGCCCGGTGGCGGCCGGCTGGTTGTTGGTGATCGAGTTCATCTTCACCCTCGCCATGGCGCTCAAGTGCTATCCGTTGATGCCCGGCGGCTTGTTGCTGGTCGAAGCGCTGCTGCTGAAGATGACCACGCCGCAGGCGCTGTACGATGAGCTGGTGCACAACTTTCCGGTGATCCTGCTGCTGATGTTCATGGTCGCAGGCATCTACTTCATGAAAGATCTGCTGCTGTTTCTGTTCTCGCGGCTGCTGCTGGGTGTACGTTCAAAAGCCGTGCTGGCGTTGATGTTCTGCTTTCTTTCCGCATTCCTCTCGGCGTTTCTTGATGCGCTGACAGTAACGGCGGTGATCATCAGCGCCGGTGTAGGCTTCTATTCGGTCTATCACCGCGTCGCGTCCGGCAACGATCCGCGCCAGGACAGTGAATTCGCTGACGATGCGAACCTGCCGAAATTGCACCACGACGATCTTGAGCAGTTCCGCGCGTTTTTGCGCAGCCTGTTGATGCACGGTGCGGTGGGTACGGCGCTGGGCGGTGTCTGCACGCTCGTAGGCGAGCCGCAGAACCTGTTGATCGGCCATGAGATGGGCTGGCACTTCGGCGAGTTCTTTACCAAGGTTGCCCCGGTTTCGCTACCGGTGCTGGCGGCCGGTCTGGTGACATGCGTGTTGCTGGAGAAGCTGCGCTGGTTCGGCTACGGCACGTTGCTCCCGGACAATGTGCGTGGCGTTTTGGCTAACTACGCCGCCGAAGACAACGCCGAGCGCACGTCCCGCCAACGCGCCGCGCTGCTGGTGCAAGGTGCTGCGGCATTGATTCTGATCGCCTGCCTGGCCATGCACGTCGCTGAAGTCGGTCTGATCGGCTTGATGGTGATCGTGTTGATTACCGCGTTTACCGGCATCACCGACGAACATCGTCTGGGCAGCGCGTTCAAGGAAGCCATGCCGTTCACTGCGCTGCTGGTGGTGTTTTTCGCGGTAGTGGCGGTGATTCACGATCAGCAGCTGTTTGCGCCGTTGATCCAGTGGGTGCTGGCGCTGCCTGTGGAGCAGCAGCCGGGCATGTTGTTCATCGCCAATGGTCTGCTGTCGGCGATCAGCGACAACGTGTTCGTCGCAACGATTTACATCACCGAAGTGAAACAGGCATTCCTTGCCGGCCACATGAGCCGCGAGCACTTCGAAACGCTGGCCATTGCCATCAACACCGGCACCAACCTGCCGAGCGTGGCGACGCCGAACGGCCAGGCGGCGTTCCTGTTCCTGCTGACCTCGGCGATTGCACCGCTGGTGCGCCTGTCGTACGGGAAAATGGTGTGGATGGCGGTGCCGTACACCGTGGTGATGGGCGGGCTGGGCTGGTATGCGGTGAGCTACTGGCTCTGACCGATAGTGTGGTGCCAGCCTGCTGGCGCCCACACTTGGTTTCAGAGGCAGATCCCTGTAGGAGTGAGCCTGCTCGCGATAGCGGTGTGTCAGACCCGTAAATGGGGCAGATACTCCGCTATCGCGAGCAGGCTCACTCCTACATTGGTTTTTGGGTTGGCTCAGCGAGGGAGGATGTACTTCTCGATCGCCTGGGCCACGCCGTCTTCGGTGTTGGTCGCGGTAACCACGTCGGCCTGACGCTTCACCGCGTCCTCCGCCTGGCCCATGGCAATCGACAGCCCTGCACACTTGAACATCGCCGGATCATTGCCGCCGTCGCCGATCGCCGCCGTTTGTTCCAGCGGCACGCCAAGGTATTCGGCAATCGTCGTCAGCGCCGTGCCTTTGTTGGCTTCCAGCGCGGTCACGTCCAGATACACCGGTTGCGAACGCGACACCTGGGCCATGCCATTGACCTTGGGCAGCAACTGCGCCTCCAGCTCGATCAACAACTGCGTGTTGTTGCTGGTGGCGACGATCTTGTCGATCCTTTCCAGATACGGCTCAAAGCTCTCCACGACCACCGGCGGATAGCCGAGGCCGTGCTGCTCGCGCGGGACCATCGGCCCGTGCGGATCCTTGAGCAGCCAGTCGCCGCCGCTGAACACCCAGACTTCGACGTCCGGCTGATCGGCAAACAGTGCCAGTGCGATAAGCGCTGTGGTCGCCGGCAAATAATGCGCCGCCAACAGGGTGCCGTCCGGCTTGACGATAGTCCCGCCATTGAACGCCGCTGTCGGCAGATCCACGCCCAAGGCTTCGATCTGCTGCAACATGGCTTTGGGCGGGCGGCCGGTGGCGAGGCTGAACAGCACGCCCGCCTCACGCAGCGAGCGCACCGCATCAAGGGTGCGCTGGCTCAGCGTGTGATCAGGCAACAACAGCGTGCCGTCCATGTCGCTGAGCAGAAAACGGATGGGTTGTTTTGGCAAGTCACTCATCCGAGGCCATGCCAGACGCGACCATCGCGAGTCAGTAGATCTTCGGCGGCCTGCGGGCCGTCTTCACCGGCAGCGTAATGCTGCACGCTGGCATCCTGCTGCCAGGCATCGAGGAACGGTTGCACGGCGCGCCAGCCGTTCTCGATGTTGTCAGCGCGCTGGAACAGTGTCTGGTCGCCGGTCAGGCAGTCGTAGATCAGCGTTTCGTAGCCAGTCGAGGCCTGCATCTCGAAGAAATCCTTGTAGGCAAAACCCAGCTCGATGTTGGCCATGTTCAGCGCCGGCCCCGGCCGCTTGGCCAGCAGGTCGAACCACATGCCTTCGTTCGGCTGGATCTGGATGCGCAGGTAGGTCGGTTGCAGCTCATCGACTTCAGTGTCGCGGAACTGCGCATACGGTGCCGGTTTGAAGCAGATGACGATCTCGGTGTCGCGCACGCTCATGCGCTTGCCGGTGCGCAGGTAGAACGGCACGCCGACCCAGCGCCAGTTGTCGATCATCACTTTCAGTGCCACGTAGGTTTCCGTGGTGCTGTCCGGCGAAACATTGGCTTCTTGGCGATAGCCGTTCAACGGCTTGCCGTCGAGTTCCCCTGCGCTGTACTGGCCGCGGACCGAATTGGCCCGTGCCTCCTCGACCGACCAGGGACGAATCGCACCCACCACCTTGGCCTTCTCGCCGCGCACCGCATCGGCGCCAAAGGCCGCCGGCGGCTCCATGGCAACCATCGCCAGCAACTGGAACAGGTGATTGGGCACCATGTCGCGCAGTGCGCCGGTGTGTTCGTAAAAACTGCCACGGGTCTCGACACCGACTGTTTCGGCGGCAGTAATCTGCACGTGGTCGATGTAGTGATTGTTCCAGAACGCTTCGAACAGGCTGTTGGAGAACCGGCTGACGAGAATGTTCTGCACGGTTTCCTTGCCCAGATAATGGTCGATCCGATAGATCTGCTTCTCCGACATCACCTTGAGCAAACAGGCGTTCAGCGCTTCGGCGGTTTGCAGATCGGAGCCGAACGGCTTCTCGATCACCACCCTTCTGAATGCCTCGGGGGTTTCTTCGAGCAGTTTCGCAGCGCCGAGGCGGCGGACGACTTCGCTGAAGAAACGCGGCGCGGTGGCCAGGTAGAACACCGCATTGCCGGTGCCGCTGTCGGCGATTTTCGCCGCCAGCGCCGAATAGGTGCTGTCGTCCAGGAAATCGCCCTGGACGTAGCTGATACCTTTGGCGAGCTTGGCCCACAAGGCCGGATCAAGCATCTGACCGCCCTTGCCGACCTTGGCCGCCGCTTCACTGCGAATGAAATCTTCGAGCTTTTGCGCAAAGGCTTCATCGGTAATTGCGTTGTGGTCAACGCCGACGATCCGCAGATTGTCGTCAAGCAAGCCGTCGCGACTGAGGTTGTACAGCGCCGGCATCAGCAAGCGCTTGACCAGGTCGCCGTGGGCACCGAACAGAAACAGCGTGGTCGGTGGTGCGGGTTCTGCCTTGGACTTTCTGCGGATCGTTCGGGTCATTTCTTCGGTGTCTCCACGTGGCCGCCGAAGCCGAAGCGCTGCGCGGAGAGAATCTTGTCGCCGAAGGTGCCCTGCCCGCGTGAACGGTAACGCGAGAACAGCGAGTTCGACAGCACCGGTACCGGCACCGCTTGCTCCATGGCGGCCTCGATGGTCCATTGGCCTTCGCCGCTGTCCGCCACGGAACCGGAGAAACCGTCGAGTTTCGGGTCGCTGGCCAGCGCATCGGCGGTCAGGTCGAGCAACCACGACGACACCACGCTGCCGCGACGCCAGACTTCGGCAATGTCGGCCACGTTCAGATCGAAACGCTGGTCTTCCGGCAGGCGTTCACTGGATTTGGTCTTGAGGATGTCGAAGCCTT
The DNA here is from genome assembly GCF_051132135.1 of Pseudomonas sp. R1-1. Lineage (NCBI taxonomy): Bacteria > Pseudomonadati > Pseudomonadota > Gammaproteobacteria > Pseudomonadales > Pseudomonadaceae > Pseudomonas > Pseudomonas sp. R1-1. The sequence continues at coordinate 2,897,005 of NZ_CP071663.1, read as the reverse complement.
CAGCGAACGCGGCCATCATGCCGTACTCGATACCGTTGTGAATCATCTTCACGAAGTGCCCGGCACCGGCAGGACCGGCATGGATGTAACCGTGCTCGGCGCGCGGATCGTCAGACTTGCGGTCCTTGGTACGCGGGATGTCACCCATGCCCGGTGCCAGTGCAGCGAACAGCGGGTCGAGGCGCTGCACGGTGTCGGCGTCGCCGCCGATCATCATGCAATAGCCACGTTCCAGGCCCCAGACGCCGCCGGAGGTGCCGACGTCGATATAGTGCAAGCCCTTCCCGGCCAGGGTTTTGGCCCGGCGAATGTCGTCCTTATAGTTGGTGTTGCCGCCGTCGATGATGGTGTCGCCGGCTTCGAGCAGTTCGCTCAGGGTGTTGATGGTGTCTTCGGTCGGCGCGCCGGCCGGCAACATGACCCAGACAGCGCGTGGCTTGTCGAGGCCGGCAACCAGGGCTGGCAAGTCGGCGACGCCGGTGGAGCCCTCGGCGACCAGGTTATCGATGAAAGCGGTATTGCGGTCGTAAACAACGGTGGTGTGGCCGTTGAGCATCAGACGTCGCGCAATATTGCCGCCCATGCGGCCCAGTCCAATAATCCCGAGTTGCATGTGCTGATGCTCCTTACTACAAATAAATATGTGTCATTGGTTATAGCCCAACGCGACTGATGGAGGTTAGTCCAGAGCGTTGCGATGAAGTTTCCGGGCATTGTGCCCGATCCAGACTGATAACGCCGCAAATCGTGCCGAAGACACACCGACCATGAAAAATAAAAAAGTTCCATAAATGGGCAAAAGAAATCAAAATTGGCGCCGATAGTAAGTCACCACCTCAGATCAGGGGTGGCTTACAGTTGATGCACGCCATTTGCGAGGTGAGCAATGGGCACAGTACACACAGCAATGCCGCCACAAACCCTGTACGTCACGATCCGTCGCGATGAGTTGCGTCAGTTGAAGGACGAACGCGACCAGTTGAAGCAAGAGCTGGCGCAGCTGCGCCTGTTGACCCAGGGCTCGCAGCCGCAACCTTTGCCGGTCGTTCAGCGTCACCCCCACGCCTGATCCCCGCCTGATTCGGGAACGGCAGCCGCGGTTCCCGACATGATGCCCCTGCCCCTTTTAGCGGGCTAAATGCGCGTCAAATAACAAACTTTTCACATTGGCTTGGTGATACTGCGCCGCATTCTGGCCGTACCTGCGCGTACGGCCTCCGTTCGTCGGTTTCACGGATGTCCCGGCGGTGGTTGTAACCAGAGCTGGAGCGCCGAATGGCATTGTTCAAACGCAGCACAACGACTGCGACAGGTTTTGATTGGGCCGGACTTCTCTGGCTGTTCGTATTCTTCTGGTACTTCTCGGGTATCACTCAACTGCTGATTCAACTGACTGGCACCTCGGGCTTCACCGGGTTCCGTCAGGCCTTCGTCATGAGCGCGATCTGGCTCGCGCCGATGCTGCTGTTTCCCAAGCGCACCAAGTTGCTCGCGGCGATCATCGGTGTGGTGCTGTGGGCCTGCTCGATGGCCAGCCTTGGCTATTTTTTCATTTACGAGCAGGAATTCTCGCAAAGCGTGATCTTCATCATGTTCGAGTCGAACGTGTCCGAAGCCGGCGAATACATGACGCAGTACTTCGCTTGGTGGATGGTGCCGGCGTTCCTTGCGCATACCGCGTTTGCGTATTTCCTGTGGACTCGTCTGCGTCCGGTGTACATGCCGCGTGGCCGCGCCTTCGTCGCAGCGATTGCGATCCTGATTGCAGTGATCGGTTACCCGCTGGTCAAACAGACCTTGCGCATGGGTAGCTTTGAACAAGGCTTCGAAAAATTCGAAACCCGCATTGAGCCGGCCGTGCCGTGGCAGATGGTGGTGGCCTATCACCGTTATCAGGAAACCCTCGCCGACATGCAGGGCATGCTGCACAACGTCAGCAAGATCCCGCCGTTGAAAAACCTGAAGGACGCCTCGGGCGATCAGCCGCAGACCTTGGTGCTGGTGATCGGTGAATCGACCAACCGCCAGCGTATGAGCCTGTACGGTTATCCGCGCAACACCACGCCGGAGCTGGACAAACTCAAGGATCAACTGGCGGTGTTCGACAACGTCGTCACCCCGCGCCCGTACACCATCGAGGCGCTGCAGCAGGTGTTGACCTTCGCTGACGAACTGCACCCGGATCTGTACCTGTCGACGCCATCGCTGGTCAGCGTGATGAAGCAGGCCGGCTACAAGACCTTCTGGATCACAAACCAGCAGACCATGACCAAGCGCAATACTATGCTCACGACCTTTTCCGAGCAGGCCGACGAGCAGGTGTACCTCAACAACAACCGTAACCAGAATGCCGCGCAATACGACGGCGACGTCATCGAGCCGTTCAACAAGGCTCTGGCCGACGCCGCACCGCGCAAGCTGATCGTCGTGCATCTGCTCGGTACGCACATGAGCTACCAGTATCGTTATCCGCCAACCTTCGACAAGTTCAAGGACCGCGAAGGTGTCCCGGCCGAGGTGCGTGACGACCAGGTCCCGACTTACAACAGCTACGACAATGCGGTGCTGTACAACGATTTCGTCGTCTCGAGCCTGATCAAGGATTACGCCAAATCCGATCCGAACGGCTTTTTGCTATACCTCTCCGACCACGGTGAAGACGTGTTCGACTCGGTCGGCCACAAGACCCTCGGTCGTAACGAAAACAAACCGACCGCGCCGATGTACACCATCCCGTTCATGGCCTGGGCCTCGCCGAAGTGGAAGGAAAACCACGACTGGAACTTCGCCGGTGATCTTGACCGCCCTTACAGCAGCTCGCATCTGATCCACACCTGGGCCGACATGGCCGGGTTGAGCTTTGACGAACTCGACCGCAGCAAGAGCCTGGTCAGCGACAGCTTCAAGGAACGGCCGTTGTTGATCGGCGACCCGTACCAGACCGCGCAACGTGCGCTGATCGACTTCAGCCTGATGAAGCCGAAAAAGCCCGAAGCAACCGTCGCGGAAGCGAAAGAGCAATAGAACCAAAGGGGCCTCAGCGGCCCCTTTTTTTCGTCCCCGAAACATCTACAAATAACAATATTTCTCGTTTGAGCCTAAATCCCCGCTCCAACCTTCGTCTTTGAACCAACGGAATTTTTACCTTCGAAGACAAGGAGTAGGCTGCGATGTTCGCGCCCATTACCCGTTCCATGACCTTTACCCTCGGCCTCTGCGGCGCGGCGATCAGCCCGGATCTGCTGGCGCAAACCCAGGCTGAAGAGCAACCGTCGCCAGCCGGTTCGGCGCTTGAACTGGCGGCGACCAGCGTCACCGCGCAAGGCCTCGGCACCACCACCGAAAACACCGAGTCCTACACCACCGGCGCAATGAGCACCGCGACGCGGTTGAACCTGTCGATCAAGGAAACCCCGCAATCGGTGTCGGTGATCACTCGCCAGCAAATGGATGATTTCAAACTCGGTACGTTGTCCGAGGCGATGCGCCAGACCACCGGCGTGGTGGTTCAGCATCTGGATTCGGACCGGGTCAGTTATTCGTCGCGCGGCTATGCGATCGATAACTTCCAGATTGATGGAATGCTCAATACCTTCGATCGCATGAAGTCTGACTCGGACACCATCATCTACGACCGCATCGAGGTGGTTCGCGGGGCCACGGGGCTGACCACCGGGGCCGGCGATCCATCGGCGACGATCAACATGGTGCGCAAGCGCCCGACCGCGCAATGGCAGGCGCTGGCCGGGGTCAGTGGCGGCAGCTATGACAATTACTACAGCTATGTGGATGTCGGCGGGCCGCTGGCGTTCGACGGTCGTCTGCGTGGGCGCAGCGTGCTGGCTTATCGCGACAGCCAGTCGATCAAGGACAAATACGCGCTGCAGCGCGAGGTCGGTTATGGCGTGCTCGAAGCGGACCTGACCGACTCAACCGTGCTCGCGGTGGGTTACGACTATCAGAACAAGCACGTACAGGGTTCGTCCTGGGGCACCGTGCCCTATTGGAACGCCGATGGCAGCAAGGCCGGATTGGGTCGCTCGACCAACATGGCGACATCGTGGAGTTCCTGGCCACTGCAAGACAAAACCGCCTTCGCCACCCTCGACCAGCAACTGGCGGGCGGCTGGCATTTGAAAGCGGCTTACACCCATCGGCAAAGCGACACCGACGGCAAGGTTTATTTCGGCGGCGCGGGTTTTCCTGCGGCCGACCGCAGCGGCATGCTCGCCTATACCTCGCACATGATCGGCACGCAGAAAATGCAGGCCTATGACTTCAACGTGTCCGGCCCCTACTCCTTGTTCGGGCGCGAGCACGAAATGATGTTCGGCTACGGCGAGGCCGAGCGGCGTTCGAATTCCCCCTACACCATCGCCGGCGCGCGGCCCGACAATTACGGGACCATTCGCGACTGGAAATACATGGGCAACATCGACAAGTTCAGCGACACGGTCACCGATCTCACTGGTTCCAAAGACGACACGCGGCAAAAAGCCGGCTACATCGCCACGCGCCTGAGCCTCACTGATGAATTGCATGCGGTGCTGGGCAGTCGCTACGGCAGTTGGCAAGCGTCCACCACCAGTAACAGATACGACACCAACCGCCAACTGACCAGGGTCGATTACACCAGCCAGAAACAGAACGATATCTGGACGCCTTACGCCGGACTGCTCTACGACCTGACGCCGCAATACACGGCCTATGTCAGTTACACCGACATTTTCAAACCCCAGGGTAACCGCGACAAAAATCGCCAGTACATCGACCCGGTGGTCGGCAAAAACTACGAGCTGGGCCTCAAGGGCAGTTTGCTCGACGAGCGTCTGAACGTTGCCACAGCGCTGTTCTGGAGCAAGCAGGACAACGTCGCCGAGGTGGACAACAGCGCGCCGCCCGATCCGGTGACGCGTGAGCAGTTCTACAAATCCGGTGGCAAGGGCAACAAGGTCAACGGCTTCGAAGCGGAGGTCTCTGGCGAGGTCCTGCGCGGCTGGAACATGACCGCCGGTTACACCTATACCCACTCGGTCAACGGCGAAAGTGAACGCAGCAACACCAGTGAGCCGATGAACCTGCTGCGCGTGTCGACAGCGTACCGTTTACCCGGCGATTGGCAGGCGCTGACTGTCGGCGGTGCGGTGAATTGGCAGAGCGATGTGTACGGCACATCGACCCGGCCAGTCGGGACTGACCAGGAAACGGCGCGGATCAAACAGAGCGCCTACACCGTGGTGAATCTGATGTCGCGTTACGAGTTTGATCGACACCTGTCGGCGTCGCTGAACGTCAACAACCTGTTCGACAAGAAGTACTACGACAACGTCGGTTTCTACAACGGTGTTTATTGGGGCGATCCGCGCACGCTGACCGTCAGTCTCGACTGGAAGCTCTGAGCCGTTCCCTTCAAAAAACCCCACCCTCGCCCACTGATCGTTCCCACGCTCTGCGTGGGAATGCAGCCCGGACGCTCCGCGTCCCTTCGGGAACCTGGAACGCGGAGCGTCCCTTGAGGCATTCCCACGCGGGAGCGTGGGAACGATCATGCTCTGACGCGGTGCGCAGACAGCGCTCTGCAACATGCTGCAAAACTCACCCTGAGCGGGCGTTAACCCCGCGTTAATTCACACGGTAGAGACTCCTTTCGAGTTTTGCTTCATGGATGAAACAGCTCCCACTCGTTCAGTAGGAGGCACCATGAAAATCTCTACCGTGATCCTTGCCGGACTGTTTGCCCTGGGATCTGCCAGCGTCTTCGCCGAAGGCGGCGCTGAGCGCATGCGCTATTACTACGACAACTTCCCGGTTCACCAGAACCAGAGCGCGCAACAGAGCGACGCCAACGCGAAAGAAATTCGCGTTCCCGCCGACCGAACCGCGCAAGTCACCGAGTCCTACCGCGACCGAGATTGACGGAGCAACCGATGGACCTCCCGCGGCTCCGCTCTGGCCCGGGAGATGACAGTTGAGGCGCCCTTTTTGGGGCGCCTTTTTTTATGTTGGGTGGTTGCGTGTTGGGATTGGGATTGGGATTGGGATTGGGATTGGGGTGAATTTTCCACTCATCAGAACGACGCACGGCCCTCTCGCCAAGGAGAGAGAGCAGAATCAGGAAATTGCAGAAACTGCGTTTTACCGCAGATCAAAAGCCCCTCATCGGAACGCCGCCCGCCTAACCCTCTCCCGGAGGGAGAGGGGACTGACCGGGGGGATGCGAGGACTACACCGACATGAGATACCGAGTTGAATGCAAGTCTCGAAACCAAACAAAATCGGCTCCCTCTCCAAGGGGAGAGGGCTGGGCGGGCGGCGTTCCGATGAGGGGCGAATCCACCGCAGATCTCAAGCCATACGGCGCTTCTCACCACTCAACAATGAGCGCAATCTCGAGTGCCCTTGATCTTGCCTAACCAGCGACATCGGAAGGCTGAGCGGAGGGATTGATCCGGGCGTGGGAGCGCAGCGACCGTACGACGCAGTCGTACACAGCGGAAGGAGGTGCAGCGAAGCAAACCGTAGCCGCTGCGCCCGGATCGATCCCGCAGCGAAGGAACCCGAGCCTGCGAGGGCCGTACGTAGGAGCAAGCCTTTTGGGTTACCTTTTTGGCCTTTGAAAAAGGTGACCCGCTGTAAGAGCGGAACCCTAAGTAGCCGTTACCGCAGCAACGGATATGTACACAACAAACTCAGCGCCCGAAAGCAGCCATCGCCAGCAAGCTGGCTCCCACACTGATCTTCAGTGCGCACAAAACGGAAGCCCGCCTGCCAACGACGAAACCAAAGCCTCAGCGCATCACTTGGCCTCAGCCTTGAGCTTCAGATAAGTCTGATGCATATCGACCGCCCAACCATCGATAACCTTTTTAACGTCATCAGCCTTCATCACCTGCGAAGAATTCTCCAACGGCGTCCCGGTACCTTTACGCACTACCTGCGCCACGACACCGTTATTGCCGCCATCAAGAAACACCGCCTCGGTGGCCAAGGTCGTTTCCTGATCACGAATACCACTGGCCGTGCTCACGGCCGCAGCAACCAGCGCAATCGGAATCACCTCATAGGCATGCAACCCTTCGGTCTTGCTGCTCACCGCCGTAATCGCCGGACGCACCACAATCACCCCCGGCCCAGGCCCGGTGGCCAGTGGCAACGACTTGCCGATCTCACGCTTGAGCGCCTGGTCGTAATAACTGGTGATGCCATTGAGGGTCTGCTGCGGAATTTTTGCGGTCGGTTGCGGCTTGGGATAGAGCTGGCTCGGTTCGATGTAGGCGCTGGTGTATTTGTTGATATCCAGTTTCGGGTCCATCCAGCGCATCACCTCGGCACCGGAAGGCGATTTGGCCTCCTTGAGCTGGCTGTAGTCCTTGAGAAACCCGGAGTATTCATCGGGAGCGACGGTCTTGCTGGAACAACCCACCACACCGAGGGTGGCAATGCACAGCGTGCCCATCATCACTGCTAGCTTCATGCTGTAACTCCTGTCAGAAGGCCAAAAACTTTGCCTGGGGGAGCTACAGGTATAGCTAAACCTTGAGTAATTGCGCTGGCAAAGCACAAAATTCACACAGGCTGCGCAACGGCTCACAGACGTTATTTGACAGACGCCGGTCATCCGGCAAAGCTGCAACGAGCTGGAACGCGCGCCCGACGGCAAATGCCCCTGGACTACGGAAGTCGCAATGCCCAAGCATAAAAACAAAGCCGCACGACCCGACCCTGATTCGCCCTGTTCTTCAACTTCAAGTTTGCTGTTTCCCGTCACTATCGGTGTGCTGCTGGCTGCCGTGGCCGGCATCGGCTGGTTTCTGTTCAGCCCTGCTCCCGCCCCGGTGAAACCCGTGCCGGTGAGCACGCCGGTTGCCGCGCCCACCAAGCCACAGCCGGTCGTGGCGAGCATCCCGGCGACGATGGTTGATGAGCAGCAATGCCAGGGCTGCCACAGCGAGCAGGTCAAGGACTGGCAGGGTTCGCACCACCAGTTGGCGATGCAGGCGGCGAACGCCGAGACCGTGCTCGGCGATTTCAATAACGTCACCTTCAAGGCCGAGAACGAAACCACACGTTTCTCGCGCCACGACGGCGGATTCTGGGTCAACACGCCCGGCATCGACGGCAAGAATGCTGACTTCAAAGTCGCTTACACCTTCGGCATCGCGCCATTGCAGCAGTACCTGATCGAGGTCGGCGAAGGTCGCTTGCAGGCGCTCGGTGTGGCCTGGGATAGCGAAAAGCACCGCTGGTTTCATCTGTATCCCGGCCAGGGCGTCAATTTCAAGAATCCGCTGCACTGGAGCAAGCCCAGTCAGAACGCCAACTTCATGTGCGTGGAGTGCCACACTACCGGCTTCAAGCGCAACTTCGAGGCGGCCAGCAACACCTTCAACAGTCAGTGGAACAGCCTCGGCGTCGGCTGCCAGGCGTGCCACGGTCCGGCGTCGAATCATGTGCAGTGGACGGCGCAAAAAACCGATCTGATCCATCACGGCTTTGACGTGAACCTGAAAGACAAAAACGCCACCGTCGAGATCGAAACCTGCGCACGCTGTCACGCCCGCCGGGCGCCGCTGGGCGATGGTTTTACGGTCGGCAAGCGCTTGATGGACGATTACCTGCCCAGCGTCCTCACTCGCGAGCTGTACGAGCTGGACGGCAAGATCAACGATGAAGTGTTCGAACACGGCTCGTTCCTGCAAAGCAAAATGTTCGACAAGGGCGTGCGCTGCAGCAATTGTCACAACCCGCACAGCACCGAACTCAAGGCACCGGGCAACGCGGTGTGCCTGCAATGCCATAACCCCGCCGGCAAGACCTCGGTCGAAGGCGTCGACGGTAAAGGCCTGCAAGCAAAGAACTACGACTCCAGCGAACACACCCGCCACACCATGGGCCAGCCCGGTTCGCAGTGCGTGGATTGCCACATGCCCGGCAAGTTCTACATGGGCAACGACTTGCGGCATGACCACAGTTTCAGCATTCCCAACCCGGAACGCGCGCAGCAGCTCGGCACCCCGGACGCCTGCCTGACCTGTCACCAGGGCAAGGCCGGCGACAAGGTCACTGCGCAGTTCAAACTGTGGAGCGCATCCAGCGCAGCGCAAGCGCCGCGTTATGACGAGAGTCTGTGGCTGATACGCAACGGCCAGCCCGGTGCAGCGGACGCGCTGTATACGCAGTTGCAACGCAGCAATCTGCCGGCCATCCAGCGCGCGACGTTGCTGGCGGAACTGCCGCTGTACCCGAGCGAACAGGCGTTGAAACTGGCGACCGAGGGTCTGCGCCACGCCGACCCGCAAGTGCGCGAAAGCGCAGTTCGGGCGATCAGCGCGTTCCTGCCACCCGCAGAGCGTACGCCGCTGCTCTCGCCATTGTTGGGCGACCCGGTGAAAGCCGTGCGCATCGTCGCGGCGCGGGACCTGCTCGGTGTTTCGCGCAACAACGGTCTGGGCTCAGCGCAAGCCAACTGGAACGCGGCGATTGCCGAATACGAAGCGGTGCAAAAAAGCTTGCTGGAACGTGCCGAAGCCAATCTGAATCTGGCGATGCTGTACCAGGCCAGCGGCCGCAGCGCCGAAGTCGAAGGCTTGTTGCGCTCGGCACTGCAACGCGACCCGGACTTCTATCCGGCACTGGTCACGCTGGTGCAATGGCTGGAGGCCAATGGTCGGGCCAGCGAAGCGCAGAAACTGCTCGGCGACAACCTCAAGCAACACCCGGATGCTGCGTTGCTGCAACACACTCAGGGCTTGTCACTGATCCGCGCTGGCAAGACGGCCGAAGCCATGGCACCGCTGAAAAAAGCCGCGCAACTGGAGCCGCAGAACGCGCAATACGGCTATGTGCTGGCGGTGGCGCTGCATGAAAGCGGCAAAGTTGATGAGGCGTGTGCGCTGCTGGAGGGGTTGCTCAAGGTGCAGCCGGCGAATCGCAATGCGCGGTTGTCGCTGATTCAGTGGTACCTCGACAGCGGCCAGGAGCCAAAGGCGCAGGTGCTGTTGCAGGGGTGGAAGAAGATGAATATGGGGGATCCGGCGTTGAAGTGATCGGCTGGAGATTGCATCCCCTCACCCTAGCCCTCTCCCTGAGGGAGAGGGGACCGACCGAAGGATATTCATGAGATGCATTTACCTGACCTACTGTTGTGAATCCATAATCGACTGGATTTTTCAGGTCGGTGCAGCTCGCCAGACACCTCGGTCAGTCCCCTCTCCCTCTGGGAGAGGGATAGGCGGGCGGCGTTTCGATGAGGGGCTTTTGATCTTCAACCCCCATTCACCAGGACGTCTCTCCACTACGCAACGCGATCTCCCGCCGGCTATTGATCCGCATCGCCTTGATCAGCGATACCGTCCCCACCAGCAAAATAACCGCACCAAACAGAAAGTCGATGTTGTACAGGCGGAAGTCCTGCACCGGCCCGAGCAGCAGCCCGCGCACCAGCGCCACGCCCACCAGCGTCGCGAGGAAATCGATCCCCGGCAGGTCGCGATAGAACACCAGCATCAGCGGCAGACACAGCACCAGCAACAGCATCAACACAACGACTTTGAACGAATCCTTGCGCTCGACACTGAAGGCGCATTCGTGTGGTCCGTAGGGTTTGTAATCCTCGTCGCGAATCATCGAGGTGTTCTCGTTGATGTAATCGACGCGGTTGTATTTCTGGATCGGCGTGAAGGTGTTGGACATCTCCATCAGCGTGGTGATGTTCTTGAACCGCAGGTCGATGCGCTCGCTGCCCTTGAGGTAATACAGCACCGGTTTGTAGCCGTAGCGATAGGTGTCGAAAGGGAACGCAGTCGCCTGGCCCTGCACACCGATCGGGCGCGGTTCGAGTTCGGCGTAGGCGCTTTTGTTGCTGGCCGACAGGTTGCGGCTCAGCGGCTGCACCTTGACCTGTTCGAGGAAGATCGGCGTGGCGCCGTAGGTCCACTGCAACGGTTCGAGGCGCAGACGCAGTTCGTTGCGGCTCAGGTCATAGCGGTTGAAGGTGCGTTCGGACACCACCAGCGCACCGCTGAGCATGAACTCGCCGCGCAGATTATTGGTGACGCGCAGGGTCAGTTGATCCTTGCCCAGCGCCGCCGCTTCGGTGGACGGTGGCGTACCGCACCACGCGGTGCTTTCGCCGACACCGCCGAGCTGGCCGTTGCGGTTTTCATTGAACAGATAAACGTAACTGGCCCACAGCGTCAGCAGCAAAAGCAACGCCGTCAGACCGAGGATTTTTTTGCCCGGACTCACTGATCAGACTCCCTTCTTCGGTTCCATCGTCCAGCCGAAAACCCGCTGGCGAGCGCGACTCTACCAAAAGGCCATCAGTGACCCAAGGGAAAATGCCCAATCGTTGAGGATACTAAGGGTTTCCCCGGTCTTAGCGTTTCGACTTGTAGGAGTGAGCCTGCTCGCGATAGCGGTGTGTCAGGTTCAGATGGGTTGACTGGTACAGCGCTTTCGCGAGCAGGCTCGCTCCTACAATTGGACCGTGGCAAGGAACAGAAACTACACGAAAACCAGATCAGTCCGCGTCAAACCACCACAGCCCTGCCCCGAATCTGATCCGCACAAACCAGCCATTGCTGAGTCTGTTTTGTTCCCGTCGCAATTCCTACAGTGCAGCCCATGCCAGACCAGGAGGCCTGGCGCGATTTGCAACCGTGGATGAACTGACCATGAGCACAGCAACAATCGGGCAGGCCTATAACTACAAGGTCGTGCGCCAATTCGTCATCGCGACGGTTTTCTGGGGTGTGGTGGGCATGGCGATGGGCGTGTGGATCGCCTCGCAGCTGGTCTGGCCGGAAATGAACCTGAACCTGCCGTGGACCACCTTCGGCCGCTTGCGCCCGCTGCACACCAGCCTGGTGATTTTCGGTTTCGCCGGCAGCGCGCAATTTGCTGCCAGTTACTACGCGGTGCAGCGCACCTGCCAGGTGCGGCTGTACTCGGACACCCTCGCCGCGTTCACTTTCTGGGGCTGGCAATCGGTGATCGTAATCATGCTGGTCACCTTGCCGCTGGGCTACACCACCACCAAGGAATACGCCGAGATCGAATTCTCCGGCGCGGTGTGGATGGCCGTCGTCTGGGTAGCTTACGCCGTGGTGTTTTTCACCACCGTGGTGCAACGCAAGACAAGGCATATCTACGTCGGCAACTGGTTTTTCGGTGCGTTCATTCTGGTGATCGCCATGCTGCATGTGGTCAATCACCTGTCGATTCCGGTGGACTGGTTCAAGTCCTATCCGCTCTATTCCGGCGCCACCGACGCCATGGTGCAATGGTGGTACGGGCACAACGCCGTGGGTTTTTTCCTCACCACCGGATTCCTCGGCATGATGTATTACTTCGTGCCGAAACAGGTCAACCGGCCGGTGTATTCGTATCGTTTGTCGATCGTGCATTTCTGGGCACTGATCACTCTGTACATCTGGGCCGGCCCGCATCATTTGCACTACACCGCCCTGCCCGACTGGGCGCAGTCGCTGGGCATGGCCATGTCGCTGATCCTGTTGGCGCCGAGTTGGGGCGGCATGATCAACGGCATGATGACCCTCTCCGGCGCCTGGCATAAATTGCGCACCGACCCGATCCTGCGCTTTCTGGTGCTGTCGCTGGCGTTCTACGGCATGTCGACGTTCGAAGGACCGATGATGGCGATCAAAACCGTCAACGCCCTCTCCCACTACACCGACTGGACCATCGGCCATGTTCACGCCGGCGCGCTCGGCTGGGTGGCGATGATCACCTTCGGCGCGACTTACCACATGGTGCCGAAAGTCTTCGGCCGGGCGCAGATGCACAGCACCGCGCTGATCAACCTGCACTTCTGGCTCGCGACCATCGGCACCGTGCTGTACATCGCCTCGATGTGGGTCAACGGCATCACTCAGGGCCTGATGTGGCGAGCGATCAACGAGGACGGCACACTGACTTACTCGTTCGTCGAAGCGCTGCAAGCCAGTCATCCGGGCTTCGTCGTGCGCTTCGCTGGCGGGGTGTTTTTCCTGACCGGGATGTTGCTGATGGCCTACAACGTCTGGCGCACGGTACGGGTTGCGGATGTCGCCCTTGCGCAGCGTGAAGCGCAGATCGCCTGAGGTGCCAGTGATGGAAATGTTCTTCGATGGGTTGGTCGTGGTGTTTCTGTGGCTGGCGGTGGAGTACTGCTTGCGCCGGGAGACGGCGGACAGTCTGGATGAGGCGAGCATGGTGCCGTTTGCCGATGATCCGGAGGTGGCGCGGCGGGTGGAATTGGCGACCGGGAAATCAGTGAATGCGGTGGCGCCTGAAGAAGTCAAGCCGGGGTGGATCAACCTCGATATGTGAGGTGTGTCAGCCCGGCTGCCCTCACCCTGGCCCTCTCCCAGAGGGAGAGGGAACTGACCGAGTTGTTTGTTCGGGTTACGCCGACCTGAAATATCAAGTTGAACTCAGGCTTTGAACAGCACTCGATCGGCTCCCTTTCCCCCTCGCCCGCTGGGGGAGAGGGTTGGGGTGAGGGGGTAAGCTTGTGATCTTACCCACGATCCCGCGGAATCAACCCCTGCAACTGCTGCGCAAGAAAATTCGCATCAAACACAAACGTATCCGGATCCTTCAACCCGTTGGTCTTGCGCCACTGCCACTCGCCATTAGGCAGTCCCACCAGCGAAATGCTGCCGTAACGCGCGGCCGTCAGCCCCATCACCGCCAGTGAAATCTGCCCACCACTGCCCATCACATCCGGCACAAACTCCACCGGCTTCCCGGCAATCACGATGCTCAATTTCTCGGTCTTGAACGTCGACGTCTCCACCGGCACGCTCGGCCCGAACGCGATATACGCCTCGCGATTCACCTCCAGCAGATTCGGCGCCTGCACCGGCTCCAGCCATTGCTGGATATCACCAAACAGCGCGGTAATGCGCGTAGCCCATGCCGCCGATTGCGTCTCGAACAGTTGCTTCTTGTGCGCTTCACTGTCGGCGTAATGGCGGAGCATCTCGCCCAGTTGCTGTATGTCGTTCATGAGCAAGCTCCTCGATTGGCCTATGAGTACGGATAGTGGCAGATCGACCGGCCTACGTACGTTTAAGTAATCACCCCATCCTCCTATATCGAGCCCTTTAACCGACAGACGGTTAAAATAAGCAAAAATACCTGTCAGTTCTGACAGTGCGCCGGCCTGCAAAGTTAGCGTTTAATTCATCAACGAGGTGAAGTGCAGCAGAGACGACAAACGGACAGAACGCAGGGAATAGCCAATGAAAATTTTATTTCTTTCCGTTTCAATCGCAGCGCTGCTTGGCTGTGCTCACACGACTACACCGCCACAGATCCAGTCGGTTATCAGCAGTAACGCAGATAGCGCTCTGACGGGACCGCAAGTCGTCGAGTGGTTGAACACCCTTTATAACTCGAAATTTCAGAACTGCCATGAGTCCGCCACCCAGCCCGCATTCCTGTGTTCGGGGATAATTTTTCGAGTCACTGATAAAAAGCCAGGCGAGACTCATCACGTCTGGAACCCCAGTCCTACGTCCGTCAAGAATGGTGGAGTCTCCTTCTCTTACCTGAGGGCCGACTCCAAATACGGTCGACTGGCCTGGGGCCATGGCAACGGATTCATGCTGTACCCGATTTTCGGCGCCCCGCAAGACAAGGTCGATCTCGATGTGTTGTGTTCGTTTCCAATCGATGGCTGGACCTGGAACCGCACCACACCTTGCGGTCATCACGCCTCGTACCCTACCACCAGCCAGCGTTGCCAGAGTTCAGGAGTGTCCACCGCCGAACAGTGGAAAAGCGTCTGGGACAACTCCCCCAATAGCCACCACATTCGGCAATGCGGCTTCGATGTTTCAGAGGCGACCGGCAAGCCGGCCGCAGTGCCGTTCTACCAGTCGGTAAGAGCGCGTGGAATGTTGAGTCAGAACCCCACGCATTTCACTGAACAGAATGAAGTCGTGGTCAGGACATGGCCACAAAATCTGCAAGACACCCTACCGCTCATGGCGTTCTTCTTTATCGCTGGTGGCAGCAATGCCGGCCTTCCGGAAGCCCAGGGCAACCAACAGGATTTCTACAATTCCACCACCCGAAGAATATGGGTACCGGTCATCCGTTTGTTTCCTCCATCGACCCCCACCAGCGAGGCCACGTTCCAGTACGTCGAGTCAGATCAACTGGTCAAGCCTTGAATCCCGGTCAAAGCGAACGGTTCGGAATAGACGTTCTTTATTGTCAATGCGGAGATAGTCGAAATGAAGACCCACACGTTATTGCTAATGCTGTTGCTGTCCTTCGCGGGGTGCAGCAGTTATGAGCAGGTATCACCAATACCACCGGAACAGGCAGCGGGCTCCGTCAGCAGCGTATCAAGCGCTGCACTGAGCGGCGCCGAAGTTGCGACCAACCTGACCGCCCGTTACAACGATGTCAGAACCAACTGCGGTTCAGCCTCCATGCCGGCCTTTCTGTGTCGCGGCATCGTTTTGCGCTCGACTGTTCCGTCAACGGAGTACAAGGCCTGGAATCCAAGCCCGCACTCGCAAAAAAGCGGTGGTGTATCTTTTTCGTACTTGAGCAAGGACGCCAAATTTACCGGCCTCGTGTTTGGCCAGAAGAATGGCTACATCCTCTACCCGGTATTGGCACGGCCGATCGGTACCCGTCAAATCGAAGTGCTCTGCTCTTATCCCCTCGACGGCGCTACACAGCTCAGAGACGCCCCCGGTTGCGGCGCCCATCCCTACTCGCCAGACCGCAGTCGACGTTGCCAGACGATCGGTATCACTACTGCCGAGGGCTGGATAGCGAATCGCCGGAGCAACCAATGGAATATCTGCAGCTTCGATGTACGCGATGCAATGAACAATCAAGGCGCAGATTCTTTCTACCAGACCATCCGCGCGCGCAACTTGGGCGGATTCTTTGCCGGCCAATATGACTATATCGAACTGATTCTGGCGACATGGCCGCAGAACATTCCGAAAGAGTTGCCCATCCAGGCGTTCTTTTATCTTCAAGGAGGCTTGGCGGGCGCCCAGTTCGATCAGAAGGATTTCTTCGATTCAACGGGCGGCAAGGTGGTGCCGATCATAAAGATCGTCCTGCCAACCAGCGCAACCGCCGACGCGCAGTTCATCTACAACGCGGCCGACCAGGTCAAATAACTCAGGTAGCAGGTTTTAGAGACAGGCGTCTGTTGCACGCCATGGGAGGCAAATGATGCACACTCGAACCGATATCGCTCAAACGCTGGATATTGACCCGGTACAGATTCCGGGCTGGGTTTCCCCCGTGGACCACGCAGAAAGTCCCCATGGTGGAATACCACTCCCACTGGTCACCAATGGAAACATCCAGTTGCTCGTAGACCCATGGTTGAATCAGAGTCCCTTTGACGCGGCCCATGTATTGCTTAACGACTCGGAAACCTCGGTCGTTCACAAGATCATTCAGCCAGGCGAAGAGAACAAACGCTTCACACTGGATTTGCCTGCGGCACTTCTTGGCAACGGCATCAATCTCCTGCGTCTTCAAGTGATCCGGATCAGTCAACCCCTTCCCGCAACATCGCTGCCGCTGAAAGTCCTCCACAACACCCCACGCCCCGGTGGAGACGTCGTGGGCAGTGGGGACAACCCGAATCTGATCATGACGCTGCCGACCGACGTCATTGCCGACGGCGTAAATGCCAAACGTGCAGCCGAAGGTGTATTGGTCACGCTGAACTACGTTTTCATGCGGGAAAAAGACGTCGTCACACTCTCTTGTGACGGACGGGATAAACCGCATACGGTAACCGCCGCACAAGCATCTGCGGGCCGTGTGGTGATGACATTGTTCGCCAGCGATTTCTGGCAAGACAACCCGAGATTTGCCCTGCGTTTCAGAGCCACCGACCAACTCGGTAACGCAGCGGGTCCACAGGCCTTCTGGTCAAAAGCGACCCCGGTGGATGTGCATATACGCGGAGAACCGGAGCCGGAACTGGATCTGCTCAAACCCAAAGTACTGGAGGCCAGGGAAGCCGGCGGCACAGTGATTAACTTCATTAAGGATTTTTATAATGCGGAGTTTGCCACGGTTGAAGTCAACTACATCGGTTCACAACCACGTCAGACGGTTAGAGTTAAATGGTTAGGCCGTAACTTCACCTACTTCACTGAAATTCAGACCATTTCAACGATCGGCCAGACATTGTATTTCCGGGTTCCCCGCCTAGAGGTCATCGACATTATCGGCGGTAGTCAAGCCGAGGTGACCTACACGGTCAGAAAGCCCGACACCACCGAAGACATACCCTCCCGCGATCTGGACCTGACAGTCACACCGCAAAAACACTTGCTAGGCGAGCCCACCATCAATTCGGACAGGAGCAATCTGAGGGCTTACTACCCGGACCAGGTACTTGGTGGGGGTTACACGGTACGCATGGCGTTGCATGGCGTCGTTGTTCGCTATGGCGACGAGATCAATATCGTCGAACCGTCATATACCAATATCCCCATCCCATCCGCCTGGATCACCGAAAACCGCGGACGCTCCGTAATTTTCAATTACACGTTGAACCGCACCGGAGCCAATGAGCCACTGATCTTTTCATGGTGCTTGAGGCTGACGCTTTAAGCGATCTCGAAATCAAGGCAAGCCTCACTTTCAAAAGCAGCTCTAACAAGTTGTCCTTAACAAAGACACGGAGACAGTCATGCATAAAATAATCGGATTACTGCTTGTTGCACTTCTGTTCGGCTGTTCACACACCCGGTCTCCACTGCCCGATGCCATAAACATCAACGGAACTCTGGCGTTAGACGGCCCTGCCACGGCGACTTATCTCACCACTCTTTACGCTCGCAAGTTTCCCAACTGCAACAAAGTAGATTCACAGCCTTCGTTCCTGTGCTCGGGGGTGATGATCCGAGTCACGGTCAAAGACCCGAACAACACTTACAAAGTCTGGGAACCCAGTCCCATTTCCGTAACAAGTGGCGGTATTTCTTTTTCCTATCTCCGGGCCGATACCAACTTCGGCCGACTGGCTTGGGGTTACGGCAATGGCTACATCCTTTACCCCGTCCTGGAACGACCCGCCAATACCGATCAACTGCAAGTACTGTGCTCCTACCCAATGGACTCCTGGGGCTGGCATCGCGGTAAAAATGGCGTGTGCATTCCGACCCCTGCACACCCTGAAAGCGGCTACTGCCACAACGCGAATGTAATCACAGCGGAGCAATTCAAAGCAGCCTGGGACAGGGCAACCGTGAACAAAAACCTCCAGCAATGCGGCTTTGACGTACGAGACGAACGCAATATCCTGGCCGCGCCCGCGTTCTATCAGTCGTTGCGCGCCAAGGCAATGCTGGGAGCTACAGGTTTCAACGAACACAACGAAGTCATCATCAAAACCTGGCCAGCAGGCAAGGCCAACACCTTTCCGGTTCTGGCGTTTTTCTACGTTTCCGGAGGAACTGACCCCAAGCCGCTCGCCGATGCCAAGTACAACCAGCGAGACTTTTACAACTCGACCAACCCGAAAAGAGTGGTGCCAATCATTCGAATGGTGCCGGCCAACAGTGCGACAGGAACGGCGACGTTCACCTACGTGGCCGCTGACCAGGAGGTTACTCTATGAAACTGCTTCGGACCGCCCTTCTGTACAGGCATTGGCGCTGACTGGCTTGGGACTCACTACGCCTGTTGTGCAGGCTGTCGATGCACCCACTGCGGTTGACGGTGAAAGCGTCATCGTGATTGTCGAACGCTGTAACAAATACATAGAAAGCGCGTACTGGTTCTATCGGGACTATCAATGGGTACTCGCCATTACCCCTACGACGTGTGCGAGAAGAACTCAGGAGTCAGGCACACCGTTCATCTGGGATGAGTTCACGCGCGACTATTCCAACGGTCACTACTGGGGAAACACCCACGGCATGCGACACCAGTTGATTTGCCATATGGCAATTGCACGGGACAAACCGCAGTGGAACCTCGAACCCTGGCGTCCGGACGTGGGGTATGCCAAGACACTGGAGGCTGGCTGCAATCACGTCGTACCGTTGCCTGAAAAGGCACCGTGACACTTGCGCAAAAGATGAGCGATACAGTTCATCGGGCGCTGGCGTCTGGCCGAGAACCACAGGAGACTTCGGGCATGTCAGGATTTGTTGATCCGTCTCCTGCCCGAGGAACTTCAATGCGCACCATCGGCCTGATCGGCGGCATGAGCTGGGAATCCAGCGCCGAATACTATCGCTTCATCAATCAACAGGTCCGCGATCGCCTCGGCCCTTTGCGCTCGGCGCAATTGCTCATGTACAGCGTCGACTTCGGCCCCGTCGAACAGGCCCAGCACGCCGGACGCTGGGATGATGCCGCGGCCATCCTGGTCGACGCCGCGCGCAGGCTCGAGGCCGGTGGCGCCGATTGCGTGGTGCTGTGTACCAACACCATGCACAAGGTCGCCGAGCAGATTCAGGCAGCGATCCATATTCCGTTTCTGCACATTGCCGAACCGGCAGCCCACGCTGCCTTGTCGATCGATGCGCGCACCGTCGGCCTGCTCGGCACAGCGTTCACGATGGAACAGGATTTCCTCAAGCAACACCTGATCGCTCAGGGCCTGACGGTGCTAGTGCCGGACGAAGCCGAGCGCAAGGACGTGCACCGGATCATCTATGACGAACTCTGCGTCGGCGTGATCAGCGATCAATCGCGGCAAATTTACCAGCGGGTGATCGAATCGCTGACCACACGCGGCGCACAGGCGATCATCCTCGGCTGCACCGAAATCGGCCTGCTGATCAAATCCGAACACAGCGCCCTGCCCTTGCTCGACACCACCGAACTGCATGCGCAGTCGGCGGTGGCATTCGCGTTGGGCGACTGCCTTCGAGGTGGGACTCATTGGAACGTATGAGGTGGATGACAGGGGTTTGGTCGGGCATGGGGATCGGTCCGTGATCGAGGAGTGGCTGATCACGGAAAACCGATAAACCGTTGTCTGGCGAATATCAAACGGTGCTGGCCAGCCGGCTGATGACAGCGCTTTGTCCGCGATATTTTCAGTGAATGCCACCAAGCCTTCGCGAGCAGGCCGGCCACCAAAGCCTTCGAACGACACGCGCTTTGAAGCCGCTCGTCGGAAAACCATCGACACCTGTCAGATATGACAGGTGCGCTTTCCTCCCCTGTAGTGTGAGATCGGCTCTGTCTGATTAGCGGATGATCTGCCATGCCAGGAGCGTCCCCATGGATATCCAGTCCTCGTTTTTCAACCAATTGTTTGTGTTGTATCCGGTCATCATTCAGGGCTGGGTCACACCGGTGAAGCCGGATGGCGTTGCCGATGGCGGGATACCCAAGGCGCTTTACGATAGCCAGCCACAAGGCCTCGAATGTCTGGTTGATCCACCGAACGAAATGCAGCTCGCGTCCTGGACCATGGCCGTTGACGATCGCGTAGACCTTTACATCAACGACGATCCTACCCCGGTAACAGGCAAGACCATTGCCCCAGGCGAGGAGCATCAGCGCGTGCGCTTGTACGTGCCTCATGGAGCACTGAGCCAGGGCGTCAATCGCCTGTGGTACAAGGTCACCCGCGTGAGTGGCAACGCTGAAACGTCGCGCGATCTGTTCGTGCTTTACCATTTGCGCCTGCCAGAGGCGCTGGATCTGGTGATTCCGCCGGATGTTCTACGCGACGGTGTCGGGGCGGAGCGTGCGACGCAAGGAGTGACATTCGGCTTCACCTACAACAACCGACGTCAATATGACACCATCGCGCTCTCGGTCGGCGATACGACATTTCGCTTCGATGTCCCTGACGCGCCGGCTCCGGTCAACCAGACACTGTTCACCGATTTTTTTCAACGCGCCGGCGACAATCCGAGTGCTGTGGCCGAATTCAGAGTGTTTGACCAGTTGGGCAATGCCGTCATGTCAGGCGAGAAGCGTCTCGATATTCACCTTGGCCGCCTGTCGCTACTGGCACCCACCGTGCATGGCATGAACGGCAACCAGTTCAGCCCCACGACTCCGGAGGTTCGCGTGCTGGTGCCGCAAGGCTCATTATTGCCGGGCGACGAATTGACCGTGAAATGGACAGGCGCGACGGCCATCGCTGCTGGCTCCTACACGAGCCCTCCACGTCCGGTCAGCGCCGGGCTGGAAATCGCCGTACCGCGCTCGGTGCTGGCCTACAGCTTGGGCCAGCAGGTCAGTGTCACTTATCTCATCGATCGCGACGGCACTACGACCGAGTCGCCGCCTCTGCTGTTGAACATTTTACCGTTGCCGGCAACGGCGCTGACGGCGCCGAAAATTCTCGAAGCCGATACCAATAATTTTCTTGATGTACTGGCGCTGGGAACCAACGACGCAACTATCCACGCCCTGCTGCACACCTTGATTGAAGCCGGCCAGCCATGCTGGCTGCGTGTGGAGGGCAAAACAGCCGACGGTAGCGCCCATGACCTGACGCTGTGGAACGGCCTCCCAGCCCAGGTCAATTCAACATGGATCAGCCAGGGATTCTGGCCGCAGACGCTGGCCAACAGCTATCTCAGGCAACTGGGGCATGGATCGCAGCTCAAAATCAAATTGAAGGTGGCACTGAACAAGAGCAACGTTGAAGCCGATGCGGAGGTTTTTCCTGAACGGGTTTACACCGTCAAGGCTGCGCTTGAAATGACTATTGATAATTCGCTGATGCGTTTGTATGCGGTGAAGTTGCTGCAAAATTATGGCTGGGGAAGCAAGGAAGTCCCTGGCAATGTCGAGACTCGACAGCCGACCGGAGGTACGGCGCCCTACACTTACCAATCGGATGATCCAGCAGTGGCCTCGGTTGATTCGAATGGAAAAGTAACCGGGCTTAAAAATGGAGCAACAACAATACGTGTCAGCGATCGGTCTGGATCGACAGTGTCGTTTGCGGTGGATGTAAGGGCTGGGGTGAGGGCGAATCCAAAACAAATCCCAAGCCAATCGCCGCTTCTCACCACTCAACAATGAGCGTTAGCTCGAGTGCTCTTGATCTTGCGTCACCGGCGACGTCGGAAGGCTGAGTGGAGGGATTGATCCGGGGGTGGGAGCGCAGAAAGCCATCGCCAGCAGGCTGGCTCCCACAAGTAACCGGTGATCAAGGCTGAAACCATTCGCGCCGTTCAGCAAACGTATGTTGAATGAGCTCGGTAAGCGCCTGTACCTCCGGCAAACCCTCTGACTCAGCACTAACCGCCAACCAAGCCTGCAATTGCATAGGCTCAACAAACAACCCAGGCAACGCAATCAACCCCCGATCAAACCGGCTCATATACGCCGGCAATAACCCGATGCACGCGCTGCAGCGAATCATCTCCAGCATCAATTCATACGAATGCATCTGCACCACCCCGGCCAGGCGCTGCTCGACTAGCTCGTTCCACGGACGAAAGCTGTCGATCTGCCGATCATGCTGCCATTGCACCAACATGAAATCAGCAAGATCGTCCGGCGTTTGCGGGCGCGCGGTCACGCGGGAATAGCGTTTGGCGATGTGAGGCAGGTAATTCAGACAGGCCAGCCGCTGCGGTTCGCAGGTGGCAAAGGTCGGGCCAGGATGCGGGGTTGAGCCGTGGGCGAGCCAGAGAACAATGTCGGCACTGACCGCGCGCAATGACAATTCGCTGTCCAGCGCGATGATTTCCAGACGCACACTGGCGTTGCGCCGCAGCAGCGCGATGAGGTCGCGGCCGAGAATGTCGTGAAGGATCGATTCGGCCACCGCGAGACGAATCAGCGGCTGTTCGATTACGGGGAGTTTGCGTTCGTGGGCCAGGGTGATCAGTCGCGCCTGAAGCTGCTGGCCTTCGCGGGTCAGGCTGAGGGCGCTGCCCTGAAAGCTGAACAGGCTGTGCTGCAATTGTTGTTCAAGTTGCGCGAGTTGTTTGCGCAGCAGTGTCGAGCGCACGTTGAGGCTGCGCGCCGCTTGCATGAAACAGCCGCAGCGGGCGCTGACGAGGAAGTATTGCGCGACTTCGCTGTCGATGGAGGAGGCCTGGCTGAGCCAGGTTTCGGCTTTGGTTTCAGGCGAGCGGTAATCGCTGGTGCCGGCGCGTCCTGCGGGTTCGGTGAATGACATTGATGACTCCCTGTCGATCTATGTTTGTGAATGCTCAACATTCCCTTGTGGGAGCTAGCCTGCTAGCGATTGCGGAGTGTCAGGCGCCGGTAACTTTGCAGGTGCCGGCCCTATCGCTAGCAGGCTAGCTCCCACAGGGTTAAGGGTGAATTTTCGATTAGTGTTTTTCCTCCAGGACTTTGTTGAGTTCGGCGCCGTCGATGCTCAGCGTGGCGGTGTTGAGCATGCCGTCCAGGTATGCTTGGGCGATCTGTTCCTGGCGCTGTGCACGCAGGGCTTGGGTCAGTTGGTCGCGCAGTTCGTCCAGCGTCGCGGTGCGGGCCGGTTGCTGTTCGGTGAGTTTGATCACATGGAAACCGGCGGCGCTTTGCACCGGATCAGACACCGTGCCGACCTTGAGCCGGGCCACGGCGCCTCGCACCTCTGGCACCAGTTGCTGCAACGGTTGCAGCCCGCTATCACCGCCCCGCTCTGCCGTGACACGATCCTGCGAATACTGCGTCGCCAGTGCGGCAAATTCCGTCGGTGCGGCCTGCGCTTTCTTGCTCAATTCAAAGGCTTGTTTGCGCACCGTTTCCAGCGTCGAAGCGTCGCTGACGCCAAGGAAAATCTGACTGACCCGATACAGCGCCGGCGTCTGCCAATTGGCCTTGCCCGCGTCGTAGGCCTGCTGGATCTCAGCCGCACTCGGATAGTCCGCTGGCACCTGACTCACCGAGCGCAGGTAATCACGAAAGACAATCTGCTCAGTCGCCGCACGGGTCTGGCGCACGATATCGGGGCGCTGCGCCCAGCCTTGCGCGTCGGCCTGTTCCAACACCGCTTTCTCGGCCAGCCGCGCACGAATCCAGCGCTCCAGCGCCTCCCGATTGCCGCGCAGTTGCTCGCGAGCTTCGGGCGCAACGGTCGCCAGCAACCCCTGAAGTTCCTCAGGGGTTACCTGCTGATTCCCCAACCGCGCCACCGCAGGTCCCGCAGTAACCGCCGCCAACGGCGACGATTGCTGGGCGGCAACCGGGTCAGAGCCCGGGCGCAGCACCAGCGCCACGGCCACTACCAACAGCGCCACCGCAGCGGCGCTGATCACCATGGCAGGCTTTTTCACAGCGCGACTTCCTCTTGCTCGGCGACTTCCGCTTTGCCGGTCGATGCCTGCGCGGCCTGACTGAAATCACGCAGGTAGACGATGAATTCCTGCAACAGTCGATCCCACAATTCGAGGTTGCCGCGCAGGTGATCGTGGCTGACGCCAGCGGCCAGCACCACGTCCATTTCCATCACCAGAAACTCGCCCTGCAACGACAACCGCGCAAAGCGCCGCGTGGCGTTCCACTGTTCGGCCACACCCGGCGGCAGCTCGCCTTGCACGCGCAATGCACAGCTGAAGGTGAAGTCGACGTAGCTGCCCTGCTCCACCGCCGGGTTGCCGAAACGCACGGCGTAGCCGATGCCCTGGCTGGCGCTGAGCAACTGGACGATGCCGTTCTGCTCGGTCTGGTTGACGCGGTAACCGGCGGCTTGCAGCACCTCGGTCAGGGATTGTGGCGATACGTGGCTGATCAATTGAGTCATGGCTGCTTCCTTGTCTGTCAGTGGGCGCGCGCGGCTTGCGGCGCGTCGAATTGAGTTTTGTAGAGATCGTCACCGAAGCCTTGAGCCAATTCATCGAACTTGACCCGCGCACTGCCTGCGAAGGGCTGGCGGATTTTCATCACCTCGGCGACGTCGATGTTTTCGTAGGCCGTGAGGATCTGCTTGGCGACGCCGTACATCTGTTGATTCTTGGCTGAACATTGCTGCACTTGTGTGTCACGTTCGCTCAATTGCGCCTCAAGCCTGGCGCGTTCCGCCTCTTTGCCGCGGGCCATGACCAACAAATCGTCATAGGCCTTCTTGAACTTGCCGGTCTGCTCGACGCTGGCCGCCACTTGCGCCTGGGCCTGGCTGTGCAGGCTCTGTTGCTGGCCGGCGAGCTGTTCGGCCAGGCCTTGGGCCTTGGCCAGTTCCGCCGTCAGCTGCTTGATCTGCGCCTGCGCCGCCTTGGCTTCGTTCTGCGCCGCCAGTTGCGCGGCGCTGGCCTGGGCCTGCTGACTTTGCAGGGCCTGAAGCTGCTGGGTGGTGCTGCGCAATTGCGTGCGCAGGCGTTCCTCCATGCCTTCGGCATGCGCGCCAGTGGCGACCAACAGGCCGAGCCCGAGCAACACGAATCGCGATTTCATAAGCCTCTCCCGGCGCCTTAGAAGCGCGTGTTGATCTCAAGCTGCAAGACGTCGATATCGTAAGGCGCGCCGTACACCGCCTCGGTGCTCATCCAGCGACCGGTGGCGTACACGTTCTTCGCCAGACCGTAGTTGCCGCCGAGGAAATAGCCCTTGGCGTTAGTGCCGCCGAGGTGGAACGACGAGTCGTTGAAGCCGTCCGGCAAGGCATCCGGCTGAATGTATTTGTAGCCGGCGAACATGTTCCAGTCGCCCTGCTTTTTCAGGTCCAGCGCGCTGCCGAGGGTGAACTGCACCATCCATGCGTTGGCGCCGCTTTCGAGGTCGCCGTTGCTGTCGAGGTTGTTGACGATCTGCCCGGCCGAACGCCTGCGCATGTCGCCCTCGTTGTAGGCGAGGTTGTGGATGAAGTTGCCCTGGCTGCGCAGTTTGAAATCTTCCGGCAGGTCGGCGTCCCAGACCACGTTGAGATCGAGCAGATTGAATTCCGAGGCGAGGCCGACGAATTGCGGTTGCGGCGTGGTCGTCGGATTGAGCGGGTTCGGCGTAATGTCGCGCAGCAGGAACACGCTGTTGCCCTTCTGCATGAATGCCGCGCGGCTGCCATCGCTGTCGCAGCCGGGCGCGCCGGCCCACGGTTCGCAAGGCGCCGAGCGCTGGCCTTCAATATCGTCGAAGCGGTAATAGGCCAATGCGCCCTTCAAGCGGTTGTTGCTGTTGATCGCCCATTTGGCGCCGATCTGCGCACCGTACAGCCACTTGTTGTCGCTCTCTTCCTTGTCGAAACCGTTGCTGCTGGCGGTGTCGTTGGTGTAGTCGACCGGGAACGCGCCGACGGTGCCGAACACGCCCCAGTCGCGGTTGAGCTTGTGATCGAACAGCGCTGCGACGCCGTCGAAATTCAAGTCGTTGGAATAGAGCATGTCGGTGGACATGAACGGGTTGGCGAAGCGCCCGCCGGTCAGGGTCAGCTCATCGGTAGGCTTCCAGTTCAGGTAACCCTGATCGAGCCAGATGTCCTTCTTGGCGAAACCGCCGCCGAGGTTTTGCGTGGTCGAGACCGGGTTGTTGTCCGAGCCGGTGCCGATGCGAATGCCGGCGGTCCATTGCGGCGAGATCTCGGCTTTCATGCCCAGCCGCGCGCGAATGCGGAACTGGTTGGTGCGGTCTTCGCGGGTGTTGAGCAGCGGCGGCAGGCTGGTGCTGCTGTTGGGATTGACGTCGTACGGGCCGTTGTTGTTGAGCTTGGCGAAGTCGACGATCTCGTTGCTGTTGCTGTCCGAGTAGTAGCGCGATTCGTTGCGCAGGCGGATATCACCGTCGAAGCTGATGCGCGAGGCCCACTCGGGAAAGGTATTGGGTGCCGCCCAGTTTTCCTGTTTGGCGGTGGCCATGACCTCGGCTTTGACCTGATCGCGAATCTGATCACGCACCGCCGCCGGCACGTACTGCACCCGGACATCGCCCGGGGCGGCGACCGGTCCGGCCGCAACCGCCGTGGTCGCGGCGGCCTGCTTGGCCTGGACGGCCTCGTTCTGCGCCTGAGCGATCAAAGCATCGGCCTTGTCCTGTTTGAGAATGCCCTGCTCGACCAGCAAGCGGATCAGATTGATCGTGGCGTTCTCCGACGGTGCCGGCGCGGCCACGGCCTGACCGACCAGGGTCGCAACGACCATGCCGACCGCCAGGGACAATCGATTCACATTGGAAATCATCTGCACACAACTCCTTTTGGCCAAGCTCGAAGGCTTGGCAATAAACAGGCTGGGTTAACCCGGACGCCGTCCTTGCAAGGACAGGCGCACGGGCAAAGTGATCGAGGCCGGAGGCCGTTCGCTGAGAGCCGGCGCGCCACGCAGCGCGGCCAGCACCTGGGTATCGATTTGCGGGTTGCCGCTGGACTTGATCAGCTCGACGCGGGTGATCTCGCCGACGCTGCTCAGCCACACATCCGCCTGCAGCGAGAACGCGAGGTTGCGCAGCTCCGGGTTTTCACGCAGCAAGCGCTGGAAGGTGAACGCGAGGAACTGGCTGTAGGTGCCGGTACCCAAACGCCCGCCGCCGGCCCCGGCCATGCCGCCGCCCTTGCCCGCGCCGATGTTGAAGGCGTCGTTGCCGCTTTGCGCATCGCCGTCCATTTGCATCGGGTTGGCCAGATCGTCCGCCGGCGATGGCGGCGCTTCTTCTTCGGGCTTGACCTCTTGCGGCTCAGGCGTTGGCTCGGGCTCGACGACTTTTTCTTCCACCGGGGTTTCCGGCTCCGGCGGTTTTTCCGGCGGCGGGGGTGGCGGTGGCGGCAACGGAATGATCGTCGGCACCTTCGGCGCTTCACGGCGCACGCCGGCCATGTCGTTGGCCCACTGCCAGAGGAACCACGCAGCCAGTGCAGCGATAAGCAAACCGGCGCCCCACTTGGCATAACGCAGCGGAGACTTCTTCACCGGCAAGGGCTCGATCGGAAGTTGTGCAGTCATGACTCAGCCCTGACTCGGTTTGCCGGTGACGAGACCGACCTGGGACAGTTCGAGCCGGCGCAACAGATCCAGCACTTCGATGACTTTCTGGTACTGCACCGTCGCATCGCCGCGCACGATCACCGGGAAATCCGGGCTCTGCGCTTTCTCGATGCGCAGGCGCTCTTCCAGCTCGGCGAGGGTCACCGGGTAGGCATCAAGAAACACCTGACCGCCGTCATTTACCGAAATCGCCTTGGTCTTGGCCTCCGACAGCGACACCGAGGCGCTAGCCTTGGGCAGGTTGATCTGGATCCCGGAGACCTGCGCGGTGGCGGTGAGGATGAACATCACCAGCACCACCATCAGCACGTCGACCAGCGGCGTGATGTTGATGCTGTCCACTGCGGCATCTTCGTCATCGTCGTGGGAGGCATTTACGGACGCCATGTCAGTGCTCCTCAGGCCGGTACGGAATGGTTGGCGTGATGGCCGCGCGCATGCGTGGATTCACTGAACTGGCTCTCGCCGTGCATCTCCGCCAGACGGGTGATGAACTCGTCGACGAACACGCGCATGTCGGCGCTGACTTCCTTGTTGCGGGTGATCAGGCGGTTGTAGCCAAACAGCGCCGGGATCGCGACGAACAGGCCCATGGCGGTGGCGAGCAAGGCCGCGGCCATGCCCGGTGCGATCGCATTGATGTTGACGTCACCGGCCATCGCCGTGCCGAGGAACACCACCATGATCCCCAGCACCGTGCCGAGCAGGCCGATGTACGGCCCACCGGCGATGGCGTTGGACAAGGTCGAAAGCTTCGAACTCAGTTGCTGGTTTTCACGGGTGCGCACGCCGTCCATCGAGCAGCGGATGGCTTCGATGGTCGCGGCAGACACCGACGAGGTATCGGCGCCCTGCTCGCGGCGGGTGCGGATCTCTTTGACCGCCACCAGATACAAGCGCCACAGCGAAGAATGCTGCAGGCGCTGGGCAAGTTGCGCGTCGTCGGCGAACATTTCCAGACGCGTGCCGACCTTGGCGAACTGCGTGCGGAAGTCTTCGTTGGCGGCAGACACGCGGCTGAGGCTACGGTTCTTGCGCAGCATGATGATCCACGACTGGAACATCATCAGCACCAGCACGGCGATGATCACCCAGGCGTCCACCGGCACCGCATTGAGCAGGAAACCGAGGCTGCCGAAACCGAATCCGGACTGTTCTTCATCGACGCCGTACACCACCAGTTTCGACTCGGCGCCCTGCGAAGTGGCGTCGGCCAACAGCAGCGCGGCGGGACGGGCGACTTTCGACAGGCGCAGTTCATCGATAGCGCCTACGAACGGCTGGAACGGCCCTTCATGCAGATCGGCACCGATGGCCATGACCGAGTTGAACGCCGGCAGCGCCTGGGCCAACGCAGCGCTCTCGCGACCATTGATGTACAGGGTGACTTTCGAACCCTCGGCGGTCAGCGCGACGTGTTGCCATTGCGCTGGCGTCAGCGCCTGGGTAGCAGCAGCGCGTTGGCCGTCGATTTCCACGAACGGCAGACCTTGGCTAACGCCGATCAGCAGACTTTGCGAACCTTCGCGGCGAGCCAGAATCAGTTGCTCGCCACTGGCCTGATCCAGACGCAGCCAGGCGCTGAAGGTGAACGCGCTGCCAGCATTGTGTTGCAGCGACGGACTGGCCGGCAGCAGCAACGGCTGACCGCTGAACAGCAAGGCACGCCCGACTACGCCGTCAATCGCAGCACCGGTCGCGCTTTGTGCGGTGTTGCCGTAAGCGGTGGTGTCTTTGGCCGGCGTGCCAGTGGCACCGTCGAAGTGGTAGAGCGCGGTGTAATTCGGATCAAAAGTCAGCTGGCCGTTGCCGGTCGCCGGCGCCTTCTGATTGCCGTAATACATCCAGATGTCCTGACGCTGCCCGCCCTCGACGTTCGGCACGTCGACCCAGATCAGCGCCATGCCCATCAGCGCGTCGAAGCTTTCGATCTGATGGTTGAGCACGGTTTTGTCATCGGCGGCGACAAAGCGCAGGTCCGAGCCGTCCTCTTTCACCCCGTCAAAGGTGAAGTTGCCGGTGTGCAAACGCACCAGCAGTGCCGTGCGACCGAGCGCCTGATTGATCGCCGCGCCTTGCGGCGTGGTATCGACGGCGATCTGTTTGCGGTAATGCCAGTCGTCCTGCCACCAGGCCTGAGCCGTGGCCGGGAGCACGAAGCCCAGGCAGATCAACAGGGAAAGAATGAGGCGCTGCATGAAAAGTGCTCCTGATTAGAAAGTGGCCTGAAGGTTGAAGTGCAGGCGCGATTCCTGTTTCGAGGTGTTCGGCCCTTCGAGTAGCGGGTAGCCCCAGTCGAGGCTGCCGGACAGCCATTTACTCAGGCTGGCGCGGGTGCCGAGGCCGACACTGGCCAGGGCGTAATTGGCGTCCTGATCTGGCAGTTCGTCGCGCAGATAGAGTTGCGCGCCTTCTGCAAAGGCGTAGAAGCGCCAGTCCTGCATCCAGGTGCCGGAGAATTTCGCCAGCGACGGCGTGCGCAGTTCCTGACTGAGCAGGTAACCGTCATCCGCGGTGCGTTCGGCAGCCAGATAGCCGCGCACCGAAGTCGCGCCGCCGGCGGAGAATTGTTCGTTGGAAACCAGTGGGCCCGAGGCCAGTTGGAACGCCGCTTTGGTCGCGCTCTGCCAATCGCTGTCGAAGGTCCAGGTGTAGTTGGTGTCGCCCTTGAGCACGGCGAAGCTCGGTTTGGCGCGGTAGCGTTTGTAGTCGAAATCTTCGTCGGAACTGCCGTAGCCGAAAATGCTGCGCGTGGCCGCGACGAGGCTCAAACCGAGGCCGAGCTGACTTTTTTCGCTGTAGCGATAGCCGTTGTAGGCGAAGGTGAACGGCGCGTATTGCAGCGGGACCTTGTCGCTCTCGCCGGACAGGGTCAGGCGCTCGTCGAAGTCCTTGAAGTCGATACCGGCCGACAGCGAGTTCGACCAGTTGCCGCTCGACGGCAGCGTATAAATCGCCGCAACGCCGTAGCTGTGGCCCTTGCCGAGCACGTTGCTGCCACCGATGGTGGCGACGTTGCTGTCGGACTGGTAACCGGAAAGCTGCACACTCCAGCGCTCGGTCAGCGGCGCGGTGTAGGAGCCCGACCAGACTTTGGCGTTGTCGGTTTCCTGCGGCGCGGTGAAAAACGTCAGGTTGACACTGTGGCCGAGCTGCCAGAGGTTGTTGTAGCCGAGGCTGGTGACGGTGCGCAGTTTTTCAGTGTCGGCGCTGTAATCATTGTTGAGTCCGACGCTGGCGGTCCACGGGTTCTGGTCCTGCACCTGCAGATCGACGTCCATGGTGCCAGGGCGCTGACCTTCGCGCACCAGTGGAATCACCTGGCGGCCCGGCGTCTTGTTGAGCTGCGCCAGTTCACCCTGAACCTTGGCAAAGTCCGGCACCTCGCCTTCCTTCAATGCCGGCACGTTGTCGCGAATGTCCAGCGGGGAATAGTGTTTCGCGCCGACCACGCGCACCCGGCCAACCTTGGTTTCGCTGACTTGCAGATAGACGATGCCGTCAGCCACGGCTTGCTCCGGCAGCTCGACGAACACCGACTGATAACCGCGCTCCTGATAAGCCTTCTGCAACGCGTCGCGCGCACCTTCGATATCGCTGAGGGCTTTTTGCGGGCCGAGAAACGGATACACCGCTTCTTCGATCGCCCGCGCATCGAGCACGGTATTGCCACGCACGAAGTATTCGTTGACGTCGACCAGACGCGGCGCGGCGGCGTTGGCTGCGCCCTCTTCGGCCAGCACCGGCTGCACGCCCGCCGTCACCAGCAGCCAGCCGCACAGCGCCAGCCGTGACTTGAAAATCGGTTCCACACTACCCCCTGAATTCGCGATGACCTGTTGGCGCTTCAGCGCCCGGTGTGTTGCCGCTGTTAGTTGCCGACGTGCGGGGCGCAGGCGTGTTTGCCCAGCCAGGTGTGCAACAGCGCGAAGTTCAAGGAGAACTCGGGCATTTGCAGCAACGCACCGCAGAACACTTCGCCGATGATTTTCTGAATGAGCAGCACCGCGCGCGGCTCGTTGAGCAGCGTGGCGATGTCGCGACTGAGGGCGCTGAAGCTCCAGACTTTCTGGTTCAGACCGAGGCCGACGAACCAGCGGAACAGCAGGTTGTAATTGAGCTGTTCGTAGAGCTGCTGTTCGCTGGGCACCGAATACAGCAGTTGCAAAAGCAGGATGTGCATCACCGTTTGCGCCGGAATCAACATGCCCGGCTCGGCATTCAGGTCGTGCAGGAGTTCGCGGTGGGCATCAAGCAGATCGTCGATCTGCGGACGCAGCAAGACCAGCGAATGCCCCGGCGGAATGTAACTCGACACCTCTTTCAAAGCGCCCTGCCAGTCATCCTGCGAAACAATCCAGACCCACGGCGCGCCGTAGCGATACACCGACACCGGCTTCTTGCGCGCCGCCTCGACGATCTTCGACAAGCGTTGATCGAGCTCCTGCATGCCCACTTTCGAATAGCGTTCCATAGTCCCCATTGCCTCACTCCCGGCGTCCCGCCTCGGCTTGCAAAGTGCACCCCGAAGGGCCCCTCAAGCGCGTTACATAGGCATGACCGGACTGGCTATGTGCTACCGAACTTTTGTCATGAAAGCTTCATTAAGGGAGATGGGTTGGCGAGGATTTCAGGCATATGAAAAACGAATGTGGGAGCTGCAGATAA
Organism: Pseudomonas sp. R1-1; assembly: GCF_051132135.1. Classification (NCBI taxonomy): domain Bacteria; kingdom Pseudomonadati; phylum Pseudomonadota; class Gammaproteobacteria; order Pseudomonadales; family Pseudomonadaceae; genus Pseudomonas; species Pseudomonas sp. R1-1. The sequence continues at coordinate 2,864,480 of NZ_CP071663.1, read as the reverse complement.
AAGCCCCTCACCCTAGCCCTCTCCCAGAGGGAGAGGGAACTGACCGAGGTGGATGTAATAGGTACGCCGACATGAAATACCGAGTCGTACGCAAACTTCGAAGCCAATCGAGATCGGCTCCCTCTCCAGGGGGAGAGGGCTGGGGAGGGGCGAATCCACCGCAAATCCCAAGCCAACCACCCGCTTCTAACCACTCAACAATGAGCGCCAGCTCGAGTGCTTTTGATCTTGATCTTGCGTCACCGGCGACGTCGGAAGGCTGAGCGGAGGGATTGATCAGGGCGTGGGAGCGCAGCGACCGTACGACGAAGTCGTACACAGCGGAAGTAGGTGCAGCGAAGCAAACCGTAGCCGCTGCGCCCGGATCGGTCCCGGAGCGAAGGGACCCGAGCCTGCGAGGGCCGTACGTAGGAGCAAGCGTTTTGGTTCCTTTTTGGCGTCTGAAAAAGGGACTCGCCGTAAGGGCGAAACCGCCAGCCGCAGCACCCGAAGCAACGGATATGTACCCAAAACCAAAAAACTCAGCGCCTGAAAGAAAGCCATCGCCAGCAGGCTGGCTCCCACAATGGAACCGACTCCATCAGCCAGAGCCCGGCCCCCTCTGCCCCATACCTGCGCGTGACATTTGCGTGACATTCGCGGGTTTAAATCCCGGCGCATTCAGGCGTATAACCTGTACAGACTTTTTGAGCTGCATGCAGACATCAACACGGGGAAGCGACATGACCACAGCAAACATCCTTGGCAACCTGTTCCCTTCTGTCAGCGACATCCCGGAAAAATACCGTCTCGACGCTCAGGTCGAGCAGCGTGAATACCTCGTCGACGGTGAATTGCATCGCTGGGACGGCCCGCTCGCGCAAGTGCGCAGCCCGGTCTATCTGCAAGGTGCCAACGGCGACGAACAAGTGATTCTCGGCAGCACGCCGCTGCTCGACGCTGAAACCGCCCTCACCGCCCTCGACGCTGCAGTCCGCGCCTACGACCGTGGTCAGGGCCTGTGGCCGACGATGCGCGTGGCGGAGCGTATCCAGCATGTCGAAGCCTTCCTCGGGCGCATGCGTCAGCAGCGCGACGCCGTGGTGAAACTGCTGATGTGGGAAATCGGCAAGAACCTCAAGGATTCGGAAAAGGAATTCGACCGCACCTGCGATTACATCGTCGACACCATCAATGCACTCAAGGAACTCGACCGCCGCTCCAGCCGTTTCGAACTGGAACAGGACACCCTCGGCCAGATCCGCCGCGTGCCGCTCGGCGTCGCCTTGTGCATGGGCCCTTATAACTATCCGCTGAACGAAACCTTCACCACGCTGATTCCGGCGCTGATCATGGGCAACACCGTGGTGTTCAAACCGGCCAAGCTCGGCGTGCTGCTGATCCGCCCGTTGCTCGAAGCCTTCCGCGACAGCTTCCCCTCTGGCGTGATCAACGTGATCTACGGCAGCGGCCGCGAAACCGTCAGCGCGCTGATGGCCAGCGGCAAGATCGACATCTTTGCCTTCATCGGCACCAACAAAGCCGCCAGCGACCTGAAAAAACTGCATCCCAAGCCGCACCGCTTGCGTGCCGCGCTGGGTCTGGACGCGAAGAACCCGGGTATCGTCCTGCCGGAAGTCGATCTCGATAACGCCGTCAGCGAAGCGCTCACCGGCTCGCTGTCGTTCAACGGCCAGCGTTGCACCGCGCTGAAGATCCTCTTCGTCCACGAAGACGTGGTCGACAGCTTCATCGAAAAATTCAACGCCAGACTGGCCACCCTGAAACCGGGCATGCCGTGGGACAGTGGCGTCGCGCTCACGCCGCTGCCGGAGTCGGGCAAGGTTGATTATCTGCACGGACTGGTCGCCGATGCGCGCAGCAAGGGTGCCGAAGTGGTCAACCCGCATGGCGGCGAGGCCCGCGCGTCATTCTTCTACCCGGCGGTGCTGTACCCGGTGAACCCGCAGATGCGCGTCTATCAGGAAGAGCAGTTCGGCCCGGTGGTGCCGATCGTGCCGTACCGTCACCTCGATACTGTCATTGACTATGTGCTGGAATCGGACTTCGGCCAGCAGCTGAGCATTTTCGGCACCAACCCGGTAGCGGTCGGTCGGCTGGTCGATACGTTTGCCAACCAGGTCGGGCGGATCAACCTCAACGCGCAGTGCCAGCGCGGCCCGGACACCTACCCGTTCAACGGCCGCAAGAATTCCGCCGAAGGCACGCTGTCGGTTCACGATGCGTTGCGGGTGTTTTCGATCCGTACACTGGTGGCGACCAAGTTCCAGGAAAGCAACAAGGATCTGATCAGCGAGATCATTCGCGGGCGTGACTCGAGCTTCCTGACCACCGACTACATCTTCTGATCCACGCTCAACGGGCCTGATCCAGGTCAGCGAGCGCCCGGCCAATCAGTGTCTACACTGATGCCAGCACTGTGCTGGATGCCGGGAACTGGATCATGCTCGATTACTTCGCGTTAGGCGTGTTGGTGTTTGTTGGGCTTGTGCTGTTCTACGGGATCATCGTCCTGCACGACATTCCCTATGAAATCGCCGTGCACCGGAATCACCCGCATCAGGATGCGATCCACGCCACTGGCTGGGTCAGTCTGTTCACGTTGCATGCGCTCTGGCCCTTTTTGTGGATCTGGGCGATGGCCTATCGTGAAGATCGCGGCTGGGGTTTTGGTGACGGCAAGTCGGTACAAAACCATGTCACGCGTCTGGAACAACAAGTGGTCGAGTTGCAAGGGCGCCTTGAGCGACTTGAAGCGCTGACGCCCACTGCCACGCCCACCCCGCACAACCGGGAGGGCTGAGCCTCATGGACCTGCTGCTGATCCTCACGTATGCCGCGTTCTGCGTCGCCCTGTTCAAGATCTTCCGCATCCCGCTGAACAAATGGACGGTGCCCACGGCCGTGCTCGGCGGCATTCTGCTGATCGGCGCGCTGATTTTCACCATGAACTACAACCATCCCTACTCGGAGGTGGCACGAACTTACTTCGTGTCCGTGCCGGTGATCCCGGTCGTCAGCGGCCAGGTGATCGACGTGCCGGTGAAGGGTAACGAGACGCTGGAAAAGGGCGATGTGCTGTTTCGCATCGACCCCACGCCTTTTGCAAACCGGGTGAAATCGCTGAAGGCGCAATTGGTTGCGGCCAAGGGGGATCGCTATCGCATCACCGAACTGATCCGCCGCAGCTTCGGTACCCAGCGTGAACTGGACGCCGCCATTGCCCGCACCGACGATCTGCAGGCGCAACTGGATAACGCGCAATTCGAACTGGACAACACCACCGTTCGCGCGCCGAGCAAAGGCTTTGTCACCCACGTTTCGTTACGCCCAGGCATGATGGCAAGCAAGTTGCCGTTGCGCCCGTCGATGGTGTTCATTCCCGAGGAAGGCCAGTATTTTGCCGCGTGGATGCGCCAGAACAGCCTGCTGCGCCTGACCGTCGGAGACGAAGCGGAAGTGGCGTTCGATGGTATTCCCGGCAAGGTCTTCGCCGGGCGGGTGAAAAATGTCATCGGCGTGATTGCCGAAGGTCAGGTGCAACCGTCCGGCACGCTGATCGGCTACACCGGTTCACCGCCGGCCGGACGGGTGCCGGTGATCATTGAAATCACCGATCCGGCCTTCGCCCAGTACAGCAAAATGATGCCCGGCGGCGCTTATGGGCAGGCCGCGTTGTACAGTCAGCACTTCCATCATATCGGTGCGATGCGCAAAATCCTCCTGCGTATGGCAGCATGGATGAATTACATTTTCCCGTTCCACTGATCTGAACCGAGATGACGAGAGGCTTGCACTGAGTACTTACAGCACCCATCGACTTCCACCCATGCTGCGCCGGGTCTTGCGCCCCTTGCTGGACCCATATCGCCGTTACCGCCACGCCCGCCTGATCCACGCTGTGCGCGTGGCCCTTGGATTGCTGGCGACGATTCTGCTGACCACCGGGATCAACCTGCCCCACGGCGAATGGGCCTCGGTGACCATGCTGGTGGTGATCGGCGGCCTGCAGCACCACGGCAACATCGGCAAAAAAGCCGCCGAGCGCGCCACCGGCACGCTGATCGGCGCCGCGGTCGGGCTGGCGCTGGTGGCGCAGCATGCGTGGCTGGGGATGCCATGGCTGACCTATTTTGCGATGGCGGTGGTCTGCGGATTTTTCTCCTATCACGCCATCGGCAAGGGTGGTTACACCGCCCTCCTCTCGGCGATTACCGTATTCATCGTCGCCGGGCATGGCGACAACCCGATCACCGATGGTTTGTGGCGCGGCGTCGATATTCTCATCGGCATCGCCCTCGCCCTGGCCTTCTCGTTCGCCCTGCCGCTGTACGCAGTGTATTCGTGGCGCTACAACCTCGCCGATGCGCTGCGCGACTGCGCCACGGTGTACGGACGCATCATCAGCGGCCAGCCAGTCAGTGCCGACGAACATTTGCGGTTGATGAGCCGCCTCGGCGCGGTGATGGTGCAGTTGCGCTCGCTGATGCCGTCGGTGTCCAAGGAAGTGAAGATTTCCATGACCGAACTCGATGCGATCCAGCGCAACCTGCGCATGTGCATCAGTACGTTGGAAATCCTTGGCAACACCCGACCGGATGCCAACGACCCAGAGGCCATGGCGCATTTGCAATCAGCGCTGAAGGCCGAGCATCGGCAGATTCGCGTGCAACTGATCGGCATGGCCCGCGCCTTGAAAAGCGGCGCGACGAGTCGACTCGACAGGCCGCTGGAGTTGCCGGAGGCCAACCTCGAGGCGCCGGTCTACAGCGCACTGGACGGTTATCGCTTGTTGACCCGGCAACTGGCGGCCAACATCGGCGAGATGCGCCAGCGCCTGGCGAAATCCGCCCCGCGCTGGAACATCTGAGTTTACTGCGCGGCCAGTCGCCGCGCTTTGAACCCCCAGCCTTGCTGCATGCCGGCGGCGGCCAGCAGAATCGCGGCCACGCCGAGCCATTGCAGGATTTCCAGGCGATGGCCGAAGGCGAACCAATCAATCAGGATCGCCGCGATCGGGTAGATAAAGGACAAAGCGCCGGTCAATGCGGTCGGCAATTTCTGAATCGCGCCGTACAGCAGCACATACATCAAACCGGTATGGACGATGCCCAAGGTCACCAGACTTGCCCAGGCACTGGGCGCTTGCGGCAACGCGCTGAAATGCGCGAACGGCGCCAGCAGCAGAACCCCGGTGCACACCTGAATCAGCGCAATCAGATGCGGCGGCGTGCCGGTCAGGCGCTTGATGATCAGTGCGGCAATCGCATACAGCAACGCCGCGCCCAAGGCCAACGCGATGCCCTGCAGATAGTCGTTGCCACTCTCGCCTTGCGTGCCGTGGGCACTGACGATGGCCAGCATGCCCATGAACGAAATCGCCAGCCAGAACAGCTTTTGCACGGTGATCTTTTCGCCGAGAAACAACGCCGCCAAGCCGACCAGCATGAACGGCTGCACGTTGTACACCGCTGTGCCGATGGCGATCGACGCACGAGAGTAAGAGGCAAACAACAGCACCCAGTTGCCGACAATCGCCACGCCGCTGAGCACCGCGAGCAAGAAAGTGCCGCGGGTCAGAATACCCGGGCGCAGGAAACCGAACGCTGCGCAGATCAACAGCAACGTGCCGGCGCCGAACACGCAACGCCAGAACACCACGTCGAGCACCGGTTGCCCGGAAACCAATACAAACCAGCCGATGGTGCCTGATATCAGCATGGCGGCGGTCATTTCCAGCGAGCCGCGACGCAAGGTTGTGTCCATGTTCATTCTCCCGAAGGGTTGGCGAAAGCATGGCAAAAGTATGCCAAGCGCGCCGGGCGCCGCTCCAGCGCAAAAGACAGGCTAAACTGGGGATCTGCCTTTTTTATCGAGGGTCATTCGTTGAAATGGCCTAATAGCGGAGTTGGCCCATGACTGACGATATCGATCAGGTCCTTATCACTGCCTTGATGGAAGACTCGCGCCGCTCGCTCAAGGCGTTGGCGCAGATCAGCGGATTGTCCTCGCCCAGCGTCGCCGAGCGCTTGCGCCGCCTCGAAGAACGCGGCGTGCTCAAGAGCTACACCGTCGAGATCGACCCGAAGCATTTTGGCTATCAGTTGCAGGCGATCGTCCGGGTGCGGCCGTTGCCGGGGCAGTTGCAGGAGGTGGAGCGGCAAATTCTGTCGATCCCTGAGTTCACCGAGTGCGACAAGGTCACCGGCGAAGACTGCTTTATTGCGCGCTTGCATGTGCGTTCGATGGAACAGCTGGACACCCTCCTCGATCGGCTCAATACCCTGGCGGAAACCAACACGGCGATCGTCAAGAAGACCCCGGTCAAGCGCCGCTTGCCGCCGATGGCCTAGATGCTTTCTGCCGTTGTTCGGGGTAGATTGTGTTTTTTCGCGGCTAAGGACTGGCGCTATGAAAATTCAGGCAATGCTGCTCGCAGCCATACTGCTCGGCGGTTGCGGCACGATTCAGACGGTGGCACGTAACGATCAAGCCGCTGTGGATGGGCTAAAGGAACAAAAAAGTTATTGCGGCGCAGTGCCGAGAATCTATAGCGGCCTCGCCTATGACTTCTGCACGCTGAACGCTCCGTTGGCCGCGGGCATTGACCCTGATGAGCACCGTAACGCGGCCATTCCGGTGGTACTGGTGGACGCCGTGGTCTCCGGCGCGCTGGATACCCTGCTGCTGCCTTACACGATCTATCGCCAGCAAGTGGATGGCAGCATCGTCATCAACTGAGCCGGCACTTTCCCGCAGACAACAAAAAACCCGCCGAAGCGGGTTTTTCGTTATTACATCATTGCTATCAGTCGTCGCGGCTCATGATGCCGAACAGTTGCAGCAGGCTGACGAACAGGTTGTAGATCGATACATACAGGCTGATGGTCGCCATGATGTAGTTGCGCTCGCCGCCGTGGATGATGGCGCTGGTCTGGAACAGGATGCACACCGACGAGAACAGCACGAAACCTGCGCTGATCGCCAGTTGCAGGCCGCTGATCTGGAAGAAGAAGCTCGCCAGCGTGGCACCCAGCAACACGAAGAAACCGGCAGTGATGAAACCACCCAGGAAGCTCATGTCCTTGCGGGTGATCAGCACGTAGGCCGACAGACCACCGAACACCAGTGCGGTCATCGCGAACGCCGAGCTGACCACTTCAGCGCCGCCCTGCATGCCCAGGTAACGGTTGAGGATCGGGCCGAGCAGGAAACCCATGAAACCGGTCAACGCGAAGGCCGACACCAGGCCCCACGCGGAGTCACGGAGTTTGTTGGTGAGGAAGAACAGCCCGTAGAAGCCGATCAGCACCACGAAGATATTCGGGTAGCCGACTCGCATCTGCTGCGCGACAAAAGCCATCACGCCGCTGAATGCGAGGGTGAGCGCCAGTAGGCCGTAAGTGTTGCGCAGGACGCGGCTAACCTCTAGCTGCTCAGCCTGCACGCTGTTATTAACTGCGTAATCCTGTTCGCGCATGGCGACACTCCTGTTGGTTTGAAACGTTCAGTCGCAAAGATCATAACAGACGCTCTGTAACAAGCCATGCAGAGAGTTTGACAGTGTGTTTCATTCAGGTATTATGGCGCCCGCAACGCAACGGAGGTGTGGCCGAGTGGTTTAAGGCAACGGTCTTGAAAACCGTCGACTGTAACAGGTCCATGAGTTCGAATCCCATCGCCTCCGCCATATTCTGTACCGACAAAGCCCTGATTATTCAGGGCTTTGTTGTTTCTTGGACTCGTGATTTGGAGTTATCTTTCTCTGAATCATTTCGACCATTTCCGCCCCCTTCCTCCCGCTCTGATATCGCTGGTTCACCTTCGACACATAGCGTCTGCCTTCAACAGGCAGCTTGCGACCAAAGCCAGACGTCCATCAATAAGCGCATTCGACCCATGGCAGACATCAGTTCAGGGGCAACGGGTATAGATGAGCCAGGCTATGAAAGCCGCTAAGAGAGAACAGTATCAAGCCTCCAACGGCGACTGCCCAACCCGGGCAAAACCACTTTCTCCTTTGAAATGACCGCCACTCAGCGAGCCCAGCACATAAACGCCAATGCGGTGAGATACCACTCCCAAGATGAAGTCCATTTGATTCATAAATTGCTTAACATGGCCTACACCCAACTGCGCAAGAAGTTGCGCAGTTGGTCGTAATATTTCAGCGGGGAAATCCTCTGCAGAGCACGCCATGCAAGGCCTGCAGCCAAGTGCGCAAGAAGTTGCGCAGTACTGCGCAACTTCTTGCGCACTTTCTTCTGATTTCCACGCTGAAAACCGCCCCGAGAGATCCCCAACCACCGCTCCGCTCCCGCCGCCCGGGCACTTCAGAAAACCTGGCACGCTCCTTGATAACAGTCAGGCACCCACCGGGCGATTTCGCCTCCCGGGCACCTTAAATTTATCCGCAAGGAGAGCACCCCATGGCAACACCAGCGTACATGTCGGTTACCGGCGAAAAACAAGGCCTGATCACTGCAGGCGCATTCACCGCTGACTCCGTAGGCAACACCTACCAGGAAGGCCACGAAGACCAGGTCATGGTTCAGGCTTTCACCCACGACGTGATCATCCCGCGTGACCCGCAATCCGGTCAGCCAACCGGTCAGCGCGTTCACAAGCCAGTTGTGATCACCAAGGTCTACGACAAGGCTTCGCCACTGCTGCAAGCAGCACTGACTTCCGGCGAGCGCATGAGCGAAATCGTTATCCAGTGGTACCGCACTTCGGCGCAAGGCACCCAAGAGCACTACTACACCACCAAACTGGAAGACGCGATCATCGTCGCCATCAACAACAAAATGCACAACTGCCAGGATCCAGGCAACGCGCACTTCACCCACCTGGAAGAAGTGCAGTTCACCTACCGCAAAATCACCTGGACCCACGAAGTATCCGGTACTTCGGGTTCCGATGACTGGCGTGCTCCAGTCGTTTAATTACGGCTGATCGTTATAAGCATCGGCCAGCTCTGCTGGTCGATGTTGTTTACGCCCCTCCAGAATTTCGCGTACGTTGACCCGCTTTTGCGGGCGTCGACGAGCGCCGCTGTACAGCACGAGGAACAAGGGATGTTCGCGCCGGCCAATGAAACCCACTTTGCCCTGACCATCGAAGGTCTTTCCGCTGATTTCCAGGTGTTTACCCTCACCGGTCGGGAAGCCATCAGCCAGCCTTTTGTCTTCGAGGTGGAGCTGGTCAGTGAGCAGCCGGCGCTGGACCTCGAAACCCTGCTGCACAAACCGGCCTTTTTGCAGCTGTCGCCTGACGGCAGCGGCATTCATGGCCAGATCTACCGCGCCGCGCAAGGCGATTCGGGCAAGCGCCTGACCCGTTACTCGGTGACTTTGCGCCCGCAACTGTCCTACCTCGCGCACCGCATCAACCAGCGCATCTTCCAGAACCTCAGCGTGCCGAAAATCATCGGCATGGTCCTCGAAGAGCACGGCATCCAAAGCAATGCCTACGAATTCAAGACCGGCTCGATCTATCCCGAACGCATCTACTGCGTGCAGTACGACGAATCGGACCTTCATTTCATTCAGCGCCTGTGCGAAGAAGAGGGCATTCACTACCACTTCCAGCACAGCGCCACGGCGCACAAACTGGTGTTCGGCGATGACCAGACGGTGTTCCCGAAACTCAAGCCGGTGGCCTACCAGCAAGATTCCGGCATGGTCGCCAGCGATCCGGTGATCAAGCGCTTCGACCTGCGACTGGAAACCCGCACCAGCCGCACCACGCGCCGCGATTACGACTTCGAAAAACCGCGCCTGACCCTGGAAAGCGAAAACCGTGGCGACGCCCTGCCCGACCTCGAAGACTACGATTACCCGGGCCGTTTCATCGATCGTGAACGCGGCAAACACCTGGCCAAACGCGCCCTCGAACGCCATCGCAGCGACTTCCAGCTCGCCGAAGGCAAGAGCGATCAGCCATTGCTCGTCAGCGGTCACTTCCTCGCCCTGGCCGAACACCCTAAGCCTAAGTGGAATGATCTGTGGCTGCTCACCGAAGTCCTGCACGAAGGCAAACAGCCGCAGGTGCTCGAAGAGTCGGTGACCAGCGACACCACCGCGCTGAAAGACGATTTCCACCAAGGCTACCGCAACCGTTTCCAGGCCACGCCGTGGGACGTACCCAATCGCCCACCGCTGCGCCACCCGAAACCGCGCATCCTCGGCAGCCAGAGCGCCGTGGTCACCGGCCCGAAAGGCGAAGAAATCCACTGCGACGAATACGGCCGCGTCAAAGTCCAGTTCCACTGGGACCGCGAAGGCCAGGCTGACGACAAGACCAGTTGCTGGCTGCGCGTCTCCAGCGCCTGGGCCGGCGCCCAGTACGGCGGCATCGCCATCCCGCGCATCGGCATGGAAGTGCTGGTCACCTTCCTTGAAGGCGACCCCGATCAACCGCTGATCAGCGGCTGCCTGTACCACAAGGAAAACACCGTCCCGTACACCCTGCCGGCGAACAAGACCCGCAGCACCTTCAAGACCCTCAGCTCGATGGGCGGTGGCGGCTACAACGAACTGCGCATCGAAGACAAGAAAGGTCAGGAGCAGATCTACCTGCACGCCCAGCGTGACTGGGACGAAAACATCGAGCACGACCAGAAAATCCGCGTCGGCAACGAACGCCACGACACCGTCGAGCAAAACAGCTACAGCGAATTCAAGGCCGAAGAACACCACACCGTCTACGCCGACCGCAAAGTCGAAACCCGCGCCAACGACCACCTCACCGTCGGCGTCAACCAGCACATCAAGATCGGCACCGGCCAGTTCATCGATGCAGGCCAGGAAATCCACCTGAGCAGCGGCATGAAAGTGGTCATGGAAGCCGGCGCAGAACTGACCCTGGTCGGCGGCGGCAGCTTCATCAAGATCGACGCCGGCGGCGTAACCATGAGCGGCCCGGTGATCAACATGAACTCCGGCGGCAGCCCCGGCGTTGGTACGGGCGCCGCGCCGTTGATGCCCGGCGTGCTGAAACAGGCGGATGCCGACAAGGCTGGCCAGGTAGTGAAACCTTCTCTCGGTTCGTTCAAGGCTCAGTCCAAGGCGGGCGTCTTGCTGCCCACTCCGTCATGTCATCTGGATGCGAGCGGTCATTGCCCGATCCACCAACCCGGTGCGTCGGCATGATTAAATCTATTGAATCGCCTTTCAAACAATCCGCGACGACAGGCGCAATATGCCTGATCCTTGATCGAAGCTTTGATGCGGATCTGCTCAGTCACTTGTTCCAGAGTGACGAACAGTTCCGACCCAGCTGCCTTCCGCTATTCACCAACACGCCCTACGCAGACTTGCAATCAGCAGGTCCATACGTCGTTCTGTATCCGCAAAAGCAAACGGTTGCACCCTACGCCAGCGCTTTGCTGGAGCAGTCTGATGCGGGTTGCGTCGCCTGGTTAAGCGACCCTGCGTTGCTGGATCAGGGCGTGGAACACTGGCGGAGCCTGCTAACCGTGCGCACCGATGAAGAACCGCAACAGATGATGCGTTTCTTCGACCCTCGCTGGCTCGAACCGTTGCTGCTTTCGCTGGACGAATCAGAAAAGGTGCAGTTTATGGGCCCGTTCAGCGCGCTCGCATGGCGCAACGAGATTGGCTGGCGCGTCTACGCAAAACCTTTTCATAGCCCGCCAACCTCTAACCAGCCACCAACATGGCTTTACCTGGGCGAAGAACGTCAGGCATTGATCGAACAGGGCCGGCTGAGAGTCATCGCGACTCGCTTCGCGGAAGATTACCGCGAGGTTCTGCCCACGGATGACAGCGTCGAGTTCGTTCACCGCCAGCTAATAGCTGCAAAAGACAAGGGCTACGAGCAAATGGCCGATCAGGAGCGCTGGCTTCGCGTGTCTATCCAGCGTGGCGACCGTTTCTGGAAACACGCGCCGGCCGCCGACCTGCTCGCGCGTGATGACGTAGCGCTGGGCGACAAGCTGACTCAACTGGAAAGCCTGTGAATCACAAGGACGATGAGCAATGAGCACCACCTACACCGTTAAGAGCGGCGACACTCTTGGCAGCATTGCCGCCGCCAATAAATGCTCCGTGGCAGATCTGCGAGCGCTGAATCCGATTATCACCGACCCCAATCACATCAAGGCTGGATGGACGTTGCAACTGCCGGCAGCCAAGGTTTTGCCGCCGCCGAAACACGCCGAGAACAAGAGCACCACAGCCGTCAAAGGCGCAGTTGAATGCAAGGATGAATTGGTCGATGTCATCCACATCACAGGCGACGAGCACTTTTACGTGCTGACGGAAAAAGAATCGAAAGAGCTACAGAAGCAATCCGACCTCGTCAAAAAACTCATGGACGAGCTGCACCAGAATCTCGCCAAGGCGACCGAAGCCAAGCTATGCGCCAAAACCAGGAATCCGCAAGCCAGTTGCACCTGCACCCGCTGCGTCAAGGATGCCTGGAACGCCAAGGCTGAAGAAGCCGGCCTGCTGCAGCGCTCGCCTCCGGTTGTAGAAAAACCGAAAGCTGTCATCGAGCGAAAGGAAGACTTGCAGGGCCAATTGGCCACCGTACAAAAGGCCCGCGACTGGTACCAGCGTTACACGCCGCAGCCGGCTTTCGAAGGCAACTACCTGGAAACCAACTGGGAAAGCCTTCGCGCGAAAAAAGTCGCAGAACTGAACGCCGAGATCCAATCGCTGCGCTCGCGAATCGCCGCGCAGGGCAAAGCCGAAGCCGGCGACAGCTCTACGAGTGCCAACGGTGCGGCACCGGATCTCAAGCACGGCAAAGGCAAAGGCACCGAGACGCAGAAAGGCAAGCAGGTCAAAACCGGCATTACCGTTGTTGAGTACATTTCCTTCAGCGACCCGACCCGACGCCACTACATTCCGGTTCGCACGCGAGAAGAACTCACCTGGCGAGTCAAAGTGCCAACCACGGTGATGCGTGGTAAACCGCTTGATAAAAATCTCGCCAAGGATTTGATCAAGGACATCCGCACCGCCGTCAGCGATGGACGTAAAACCAGCCCGCTGGGAAGTCTTGAGGCTAAGTTCACCTCATGGACGAGCAAGGACGACAATCTGCTCAACGCTCTGCATAAGGAATGCTCTTGGACCTCCAACGAGGCTGACTCGGCCAGGTACGCGGTATCGGCCGAAGCCCACGCTTTCCGATTCGCCGCTACGGCCAGCGCCGGGATCAACAGTTGGGAACCGGGCAAGGGCAACGTCGAAGTCGGCGTCAAAGCCAGTGCCGCAATCTCGCTGGCCGAAGGCTCGATTGCATTGAAGAGCTACTTCCCCGACCAGGGCGGTTACGTGGTGCGTATGCCGTACCGCAACGCCGAAGGCAAGGAAGTCGTCAGTGACATCGGCATCTTCCGTCTCGACGGCAAAGTCGAGTTGTCGTGTTTCGCTGGCGCCACCGCCCAAGGTCAGGCCGGCGTCAAAGCCCAATACAAACCCAAGGAAGTCGAAGCCTCTGGCGCAACAGCATTGCTAAGCCCGCCCGACATGGCGGTCGACAAAAAACGCGGCGGCAGCCTGGGGTTGAAAGGCAACGCCTTCGCCGGCGTACAAGGCGGAGGCACGGTCACCGGAACATTGAAATGGCTTGATTCGACCAAGCAAGGGGTCGGCAAGATCGTCGCTGGACAGGCTAACGATAGTGGTAGTACGGACTGGTCGAGCCTGGTCGAGATCAAGGCCGAAGGAAACGCGGCGCTGGGTATTGGGGCTAGTTTTGATTTTGGGATTGAGATCAGCGCGGATCGTTTAGCGATCAATTGTAAAGCCAGCTTGGTATTTGGTCCTGGCGCAGGGGGTGGGTTTGGTACCTCGGTGGACCTGGAGAAAATTGGCGATCTCATTTATGTATTTTGCAATGCACTATCAAAGGCCGATTTTCATTACCAGCTAGCAGTAACTAAAGAAGCCTTTCAATACATGGCGGCGGGCCTATTTAAAATCGCAACTAACCCAGGACAATCTGTCACCGAGGCGTTTGAAGGTGGTTTCAGCAAGATGTCGTTATGGTGGAAAAGGCGCGAAGCCACAAAACAAGAAGCCCAACGCCTCGCCAAATATTTACTGAGAAATCAATCGATTAGCATCAATAGGAAAACCATACCGTTGCAGATGCTGCCACCCGAGACAATCGGCCCCATGCTTCACTTGCTAACTGAAAGCTTTATAGAGTCATGGGCAGAGGATCAAGAAAGAGCAATAGTGCTTCTACTTTCGCATTTACGCAGCTGGAAACATTTCACTGAAGTGCTGGAACACTGCTCTAAAGACGGCAGCAAAGTTAATGCCATAGACAGCCTGAACAGGTTGAACTCTTTACTTGACGGCACAGAGCAACAACAATTTAACCGTTTCATCGGAACGTTAGCGGTCAATATTGATTCAACGGCACCAGCATACGAAAAAATTGCATGGATGCCTGGTATAGCTTGGCGCAAGGAGCGAACTCTGATAGCAGCCAGGCTTAGCAATCACTTCAACGGTCTGGCTTGAAAAAAGGCGCCAAGAGCGCCTTTTTATTTATCATTATCTAAGCGGTTTTCCGGTTTGGACCGCACAACGGAATCCAGTTCCGGGATAGTAGGCATCTTGGTCTGGATTATCAGGCCAGCGTCTAACAATCGGTGCCGCTGACAAAGGCGCCTCCGGATAATTGGAGCCCCGTCTCACTTTCTGTGTTCCGGATTCAGGCCCTTGCGGATCATCAATGGGAGATTTTCTATAATAATCTCTATCGTACCAATCATTTACCCAGTCGGTCGCATTGCCAGACAAATTAAAGATACCCAAGGGGTTTGGTGGAAAACGGTCAACCGCAAACGTTCCCCCTTCACCTTCAACGGGGAAGTTCGTACCGAAATTCAGGCTTCCGTTGCTCGTTGGAAAAAGTATATGTAATCCGCGATTACGTGCGGAGAACTCCCATTGGGCTTCAGTCGGAAGATCTACCGGATAGCCACTCAAATCGCCCAACCACTTACAAAAATCTTTCGCCTCCTGCCAGTGCTTTGTCGGTGCTGGCAGCTTGGGAGCGTACATACTCTTTAAATCCGCTCTTTCGCGATACTTGGAATCGAAGATCACTCTGCCTTGGGAAGTAAAAAACAAATCAAACTCGCCAATATTAGTTTGATACTTAGAAATGTAATACGAACTCAATTTAACCGGATGTACAAAATCATCATTACCGTCACGACTGATATTACAAAGCTGCTCCGGCTCCTGCCCACAAGGCCAAGTACAAACATCTTTTTCATCGTATTCACAAATCCAGCCAAAGTCGCCCATATCAAACTGGCCACCTTCGACAAAGACCATGTTGTCAATCGACTGAACTACGGTATTGAGAACCTTGTCACGAAGCTCGGCAGAAAGATCAGGGTATATTGCCTTGACTGTCGCTGCGATGGAGGCCACCTTTTCAGGCGACAAGTTTTTGCTAGCCGGCAGCGGACCCGATTCAGCATCACAGCCGACCAAGAGCATCAAGGCAGGAAGGGCAAGCACAAACTGACGTAACACGGGCAATATCCTTATAAAGGTTCGTCAAAGGTCAAACATACCATCGCGCGCCAAGACTACAAAATTACGAATCCTTCAGCCTGCTTCAAACACCCGGGATAGATATGCTTTTGGACCTCCGCCGAGGCTGACTCGGCAAAAGACGCCGCATCCGCCCAAGCCCACGCTTTCCGCTTTCCGCTTCGCTGCCAAGGCCAGCGCCGGGATCAACAGTTGGGAACCGGGCAAGGGCAACGTCAAAGCCAGTGCCGCGATCTCGCTGGCCGAAGGCTCGATTGCACTGAAGAGCTACTTTCCCGACCAGGGCGGTTACGTGGTGCGTATGCCGTACCGCAACGCCGAAGGCAAGGAAGTCGTCAGTGACATCGGCATCTTCCGTCTCGACGGCAAAGTCGAGCTGTCGTGTTTCGCTGGCGCCACTGCCCAAGGTCAAGCCGGCGTCAAAGCTCAATACAAACCCAAGGAAGTCGAAGCCTCTGGTGCAACAGCATTGCTAAGCCCGCCCGACATGGCGGTCGACAAGAAACGCGGCGGCAGCCTGGGGTTGAAAGGCAACGCCTTCGCCGGCGTACAAGGCGGAGGCACGGTCACCGGAACATTGAAATGGCTTGATTCGACCAAGCAAGGGGTCGGCAAGATCGTCGCAGGACAGGCTAACGATAGTGGTAGTACGGACTGGTCGAGCCTGGTCGAGATCAAGGCCGAAGGAAACGCGGCGCTGGGTATTGGAGCTAGTTTTGATTTTGGGATTGAGATCAACGCGGATCGTTTAGCGATCAATTGTAAAGCCAGCTTGGTATTTGGTCCTGGCGCTGGGGGCGGGTTTGGTACCTCGGTGGACCTAGAGAAAATTGGCGATCTGATTTATGTCTTTTGCAATGCTTTATCCAAAGCTGACTTCCATTACCAGTTGGGGGTAACAAAAGATGCATTCAACTATATCGCACAAGGCCTTTTCAAAGTGGCGACGCAGCCAGGCAAAGCGTTTGAAGAAGGTTTTAGAAAAACAGGACTATGGTGGGAAGATAGACAAGCAACAAAAAAAGAAGCTACAGGCCTTGCCAGTTATTTCATTTCCAATCAGTCCGTGAACGTTAATGGCAAAAAAATTCTGCTGCAAATGCTTCCACCGGAAACCATTGGCCCGATGTTACATCTGTTGACCGAGAGCTTCGTGGAAAGCTGGGCGGAGGATCAGGAAAAAGCAATCGTACTGTTGTTATCCCACTTGCGCAGCTGGCGACACTTCATCGAAGTTTTAGAACACTGCTCCAATAATGGAAGCAAGGTCGATGCCATGGTAAGTCTGAATCGCTTAAATATGCTTCTGGACGGTGCAGAGCAGCAGCAATTTAACCGCTTCATAAAGACCTTAGCCGTTAACACTGATTCGTCGGCGTTGGACTATGGAACACTTGCATGGAATCCCGGACAATCTTGGCGAAAAGAACGGACGCTTCTCGCAGCAAAACGAAGTAATCAATTTGATGGCCTCGCTTAAGCAAAGGTGCCAGTGGCACCTTCGCAAAACCAGCCTCAAAGTTTTCCAGCAGCTTGTACGGAGCACCGGAAGCCAGTGCCCGGATAGTAGGCGTCTTGCTGTGGGTTATCAGGCCAGCGTCGAACAACGGAAGCAGCGGACATGGGGCCCTCAGGATAATAGGAACCGCGTTTAACTTTGTAGATTCCAGTTTCTGGTCCCTGTGGATTTTCCGTTGAAGAATATCGATAGTAGTCTTCGCCGTACCAATCGTTAACCCAATCAGTGGCATTTCCTGCCAATCCATAGACTCCCAATGGGTTGGGAGGGAATTGATCGATTGGAAACGTTCGCCCCCCTCCTTCATTTGGATAATTTTTTCCAAAGTCCAAACTACCCGTATCGGTAGGAAAAAGGACGTGCTTTCCACCATTTCTAGCTACAAATTCCCACTGCGCTTCTGTAGGTAAATCGATAGGGTACCCGCTGAGTTCGGCCAGCCACACGCAATAGTCTTTCGCCTCTTGCCAACTTTTGGTGAAAGCGGGCAAGTCCGGTTGATAGCGAAATTCTAAGTCCTTTCTTTTGCGCTTTTCGGAGTCGAAAAGCGGCATCCCCTTTGCCTTAAAAAATAGATCAAAGTCCCTCAATGACACTTGATATTTTGAAAAATAAAAATTACTCAATTTAACGGAATGAACGAAGTCATCATTACCATCGCTGCTGATATTACAAAGCTGCTCAGGCTCCTGCCCACAAGGCCAAGTACAAACATCTTTTTCATCGTATTCACAAATCCATCCAAAGTCGCCCATATCAAACTGGCCACCTTCGACGAAGACCATGTTGTCAATCGACTGAACTACGGTATTGAGTACCTTGTTACGAAGCTCGGCAGAAAGATCAGGGTATTTCGATTCTACGGTCGCTGCGATGGAGGCCACCTTTTCAGGCGTCAGGTTTTTGCTAGCCGGCAGTGGACCCGATTCAGCATCACAGCCGACCAAGAGTATCAAGGCAGGAAGGGCAAGCACAAACTGACGTAACACGGGCAATATCCTTATAGAGGTTCGTCAAAGGCCAAACATACCATCGCGCGACGAGACTACAAAATTACGAATCCGTCATCCCTTCACTGACGATGGTCAGGAAATCCACCTCAGCAGCGGCGTGAAAGTGGTCATGGAAAATTCCGCCCCCACCAATCCGCCAACTCGCATTCAAAATGCGGCCGCACCCGATCGTGCTCAAACAAGAAACCGCCCCCGCCCCCCTAAAAAACTGGACTGCCATCAGCGTTTAAAGGCGTAATACGCCCGCTATAAATCCGCGACCTCCGTTGTTGCCGTTGGCGCCTCGCCGCACTTGTGCCGTTCGCGTACGGGCCCCTTCCGACGGGCAATCGGGTATCGCCAGGCCGCGCAATCGTTGCGCTCATTTTGGAGAGCAGGGAATGGAACATGTCGATCATGTGTTGATCGTGGATGATGATCGCGAGATCAGGGAACTGGTTGGCAACTACCTCAACAAGAATGGTCTGCGCACCACCGTGGTTGCGGATGGCCGTCAGATGCGGGCGTTTCTGGAAACCAACAAGGTGGATCTGATCGTACTCGACATCATGATGCCGGGCGATGATGGGCTGCTGCTGTGCCGTGAACTTCGCGTCGGCAAGCACAAGGCCACGCCGATGCTGATGTTGACCGCGCGCAGCGACGAGACCGATCGCATCATTGGTCTGGAAATGGGCGCCGACGATTACCTGGCCAAACCTTTCGCTGCCCGCGAACTGCTCGCACGTATCAATGCCGTTCTGCGTCGTACGCGCATGCTGCCGCCCAACTTTGTGGTCAGTGAAAGTGGCCGAAAACTCAAGTTCGGGCGTTGGCGCCTCGACACCACCGCTCGCCATCTGCTCGATGAAGACGATACGCTCGTCTCGTTGAGCGGCGCCGAGTACAGGCTGCTGCGGGTGTTTCTCGATCATCCGCAGCGGGTACTGAGCCGTGACCAATTGCTCAACCTGACCCAGGGCCGTGACGCTGACATGTTCGACCGGTCGATCGATTTGCTGGTCAGCCGCGTACGTCAGCGGTTGCTCGATGACGCGCGCGAACCGCTCTACTTGAAGACCGTGCGCAATGAAGGCTACGTCTTTACCTATGCGGTCGAAGTGCTTGAGGAGCAAGCATGAAGTTCGCCTTGCAATGGCCTCGCACGCTGGCATCGCGGCTGTGGCTGGTGTTCCTTGTCGGCCTGATACTCGCGCAGTCGCTGATGTTTGCCGCCCAGTATTACGAACGCTACGAAAGCACCAAGACGGCCATGCTGGGCAATTTCGAACACGACACCGCGACCTCCATCGCCATCCTTAACCGTTTGCCTGCCGCTGAGCGTCCGGCGTGGACCAAGCGCTTGCAGCGGCGCAACTACGACTATCTGCTGCGCGAGCATGATGCCGGCAGTCCGCTGACCTCGAATGATCTGGCCGGGACTGCGGCGCAATCACTGCAAGTCGCCCTGGGCCGTGACTATGCGCTGACCTTTGTGGAAATCCCGGACTCACGCCCGCATTTTCAGGCGCAGCTGCGACTGTCTGACGGTAGCCCGGTCACCATCGACGTGCGCCCTTCTGTCAGGCCGTTGTCGCCCTGGTTGCCCTTCGCCCTGTTGGCTCAGTTGGTGTTGATGATCGGCTGCACCTGGCTTGCCGTGCGCATCGCGATACGCCCCCTCAGCCGTCTGGCCGAGGCAGTGGAGAACCTTGATCCGAACGCGCATCCGATGCATCTGGATGAGAGTGGCCCGCGTGAAGTGGCCTATGCCGCCCGAGCCTTCAACAGCATGCAGGCGCGGATCGCCGCTTACCTTAAAGAGCGCATGCAACTGCTGGCGGCGATTTCCCATGACCTGCAGACGCCCATCACGCGCATGAAGCTGCGCGCCGAGTTCATGGAGGATTCGGCAGAGAAAGACAAACTGGGCAACGACCTCAACGAAATCGAGCATCTGGTGCGCGAGGGTGTCGCCTATGCTCGCAGTGTTCATGGCGCGACCGAGGCCAGTTGCCGCGTCAATCTGGACGCCTTTCTCGACAGCCTGGTTTGTGACTATCAGGACACCGGTCGAGAGGTCAGCCTGAGCGACAAGAACGGCGCGGTCATCGAAACCAGACCGCATGCCCTGCGCCGTATTCTGGTGAACCTGGTGGACAACGCGCTGAAGTACGCTGGCACCGCCGAAGTGCAAGTCAGTACAAACGCAGGCACCGGCGTTTCGATCAGTGTGCTGGACCGCGGCCAAGGGATTCCTGAAGAGGTTCTGGCAGACGTGGTCAAGCCGTTCTATCGAGTGGAAAACTCACGCAGCCGCAGCACAGGTGGCACCGGTCTGGGCCTGGCCATCGCTCAGCAACTGGCCATCGCAATTGGTGGTTCACTGACGTTGCGCAACCGCGACGGTGGCGGTCTTTGCGTCACCCTCGACATCGGCGTCCATCCCTAGCCCGCGCGGGCTGTACGTCGACGACGGCCGCTATCGGCCTGGGACAGTGGCTGGCATTTGTAAGCCACTGTATCCAGCGCCTCTACATACTCAAAACAACGCATAACTGCCGGTTATCCAACATAGCCGGTACACATGCCCCTGCAAGAATTCTCTCCATCGACTCGCCACCGGATCCCCGAACGGCGAGCCCGACAATGCATTTTTCAGCGGCAGTCATTCCGATTGCCAGAAAAACCAAGTGTTCTCCAGCCGTCTCCAACCAATGAAAAAAGGAATGATCATGCGCAATCTCAAATCGCTTTTGGCTGTCACCATCACCGCTGCATTGGCACTGACCTCTGCGTATAGCACGGCTGCCGTTGAACCCGGCGCTGCCAAGCCGACAGTCGTTCTGGTACATGGTGCGTTCGCCGAATCGTCCAGCTGGAATGGAGTTGCCGCTCAGTTGCTGAAACAGGGCTATCCAGTCGTTGCCGCGGCAAACCCATTGCGTGGCGTCAAGCAGGACTCGGATTATGTCGCCGATATTGTCGAGCATACGGCCGGTCCGGTAATCCTCGTTGGCCATTCCTACGGTGGCTCGGTGATCACCAACGCGGTTCACGACAACCCGAAAGTCAAAGCGCTTGTCTATGTCGCGGCCTTTGCCCCGGACAAGGGCGAAACCGCTATCGAGCTGTCCGGTCGCTACCCGGGAGGCACCCTGGGGCCCACCCTCGCCGCCCCGGTGCTACTGAAGGACGGCAATAAGGATCTCTACATTCAGCAGGACAAATTCGGTCAGCAATTTGCCGCCGATGTACCCGCCGCCGAGTCGGCACTGATGGCCGCCACGCAACGGCCGATCAGCGAGGCTGCGTTGAAGGAAGCGTCTGGCGAACCGGCGTGGAAAAAACTGCCGTCGTGGTTCATCTACGGTTCGGCGGACAAGAACATTCCCGAGGCGGCGCTGAAGTTCATGGCCGATCGCGCGGGTTCGAAAAAGACCGTGACCGTTCAGGGTGCGTCCCATGTGGTGATGACGTCCAACCCGCAGAAAGTCACCGCGCTGATCATTGAAGCGGCCCAGGCCAGCGCCACCGAATCATCGCACTAAACGATACGGTCGCCCGAAAGCGGGGCTTGCTCAAAAGGTTGTTGCTTCGACAAGAAACGGATCCGGCGCAGCGCGTCGGGTCTGTTCCTGCTTGAACGCGCAGCGGAACTTCCAGCGCTACTTTTCCCTCAACCGCAATGGCCTCCAGATGGAAATGACGTTAGCATTTCATTCATCCGGCTTAACAAGCCTGTTTCTTCAGATCAGGGTCGCATTGTGGAAAAGCTAAAACGCCTTCAGAGCGGAATCGAAGGGCTCGACGCGCTGCTTCAGGGAGGCCTGGTCGCGGGTGCTTCATACATCATTCAGGGGCGTCCGGGCTCGGGCAAAACCATCCTCGCCAATCAGCTGGGGTTCCATCATGCCCGCAACGGCGGTCGCGTTCTGGTCGCCACGTTGCTGGCCGAGTCGCATGACCGGCTGTTCCAGTTTCTGTCGACGATGAGTTTTTTCGACGCTTCTCGAGTGGGTGCAGAAATACAATTCGTCAGCGCATTCGATACGCTGGAGAACGAAGGTCTCGACCAGGTCGTAAAACTGCTCAGGCGCGAAATCAGCCGGCAGAAAGCCACGGTCATGGTGGTCGACGGTTTGCTCAATGCGCGCTCCAAAGCCGACTCCCCCATCGACACGAAAAAATTCATTTCCGAACTGCAAGGCCACGCGGCGTTCGCCGGTTGCACCGTGCTGTTTCTCACCAGCTCGCGCCTTGACGACGGCAGCCCCGAACACACGATGGTCGACGGCGTCATCGAAATGGGCGAAGAACTGTTCGGTACCCGCTCGGTGCGACGTATTCACTTGCGCAAGACCCGCGGCAGCGGCGCATTGACGGGTCTCCACGAGTGTGAAATTACCGATGACGGCCTGGTCGTCTATCCACGCCTAGAAAGCCTCTATAAGCGGCCTTCCGCCCCGGACAGCGCCGACATGACGCGCATTCCCAGCGGCATTGCGTCCCTGGATCAGATCCTCGGCGGAGGACTGTATAGCTCCAGCGTGTCGCTGGTCATGGGCCCTTCCGGGATCGGAAAAACCACCCTGGGCCTGAAGTTTCTGGCGCAGTCGACACCCGATGCGCCGGGCCTGCATTTCGGCTTCTATGAAAGCCCGCAGCGCCTGCGCCTGAAAGGCCAATCGCTCGGCATCAACATTGAAGACATGGAACACAGCGGTGCGCTGAGCATTGCCTGGCAACCGACCACCGAGGGTTTGCTGGATGGCCTCGGCGCGCGACTGCTGAGCATCGTCGATGAAAAAGGCATCAAGCGCTTGTTCATCGATAGCCTGAGCGGCATGACCAGGGTTTCCACCACCCCGGAACGCATCACCGACTTCTACAGTGCGCTGATGAACGAGCTGCGATCCAGAGGCGTGACGGTGTTCGCCTCGTGGGAGATGCGCGATTTGTTCGGCTCCGAGGTGAGCTCACCGAACTCTGACCTGTCCAGTATTGTCGACAACCTGATCCTCATGCGTTTCTTTGAGCATCACGCTGAACTTCGCAGGACGCTTTCCATTCTTAAGGTACGCGATAGCGCCTATGACCCATCGCGGTTCGAGGTGCTTATCCGTGAACAAGATGTGTTCCTGGAAAAGGCTTTGAGAAATGAACCTTCAGCCTCAGCTGAGTCATTGCCTGGTTCAATATCGTAAGTCTTCGAGCGGGTTGAAATAACATGACCACCATCCTGGTAGTCGACGACGAGTATCTGATTGCTGACATCCTTGGCTTTGCGCTTGAGGATGAAGGCTTCATGACGGTGACCGCGAGCAATGGCAAGAAAGCGCTCGACGTGCTGGAGAGAGAACGGCCAGCGCTGGTCATCACTGATTTCATGATGCCGGTCATGGACGGCCTCGAGTTCGCCAAAGCCGTGCGCGCTCAGCCCTCCGTCAAACATTTGCCGATCATTCTGATGAGTGGCGCGCAGGCGCATATCGGCATGCAGCGCTCGGACCTGTTCGATGTGGTAGTTGCCAAGCCTTTTGACATTGCCGAGATTGTGACGCAGGTAAAGAAGCTGTTGGCGACGGAGTAGCCGCGCGGATGGCGAGGCAGCGGCGATATTTCGGCCTGCTGTTGATGGCCGCAATCCGCCGATCCAGTCCTGCAATAAAGCCCGCAAAGCGGGCTTTTTCATGCACGCAGCAATAGCGCACGTTCTATAGGCAGCGCAAGCCTGGATGAACCGTTTTGACATGAGCTATTCGCAGCATCTGGATGGGCAGAATTCCACCCGGTTGCGCCCGCCCTGCTTGGCCCGGTACAGGCATTCGTCAGCTTTCTTGAGAACCACTTCTGCGGTGGTTGGCAGGTGTTCACAGGTTGCCACGCCGATCGAAGCGGTAATGTGTCCCACCGTTGGAATATCGCATGTGGCGATGGCCTGACGAATCCGTTCCGCGATAGCACTGGCAGAATCGATATCGGTTTCCGGCAGGATCAGTAAGAACTCCTCTCCTCCCGCTCGACAGGCAAGATCGCCCGCACGGGAATGGCTTTGCATGATTTGCGCGACCTGTTTTATCGCCAGGTCGCCCTTGTCGTGACCGAAGGTGTCGTTGACCCGTTTGAAATGGTCGATGTCCAGCGACAGCACCGAATACGTCCGGCCGGCACGCTCCAGGCCGCGCAATTCCTCGTCCATGGCCCTGCGATTGGCCAGACCGGTCATGGGATCGGCAAACGCCTGCTGACTCAGGCGGCCCAGCTTCGCTTGCAACAACTGCACACCGGCAAGCATCGCCTGGCGGATGGAAAACGCCTCGCGGTACCAGGCCTTCACGTGGTGGAGTTGCTCAGTCGCCTGCGGCGCCGACAACTGTCGGGCGATAAGCGAGAGCTGGTTCAACGGCCGACAGATCAGCAAAGTGCCAAGCCAGATCAGCACAAAGCCGATCACAGCAGCAGGCACCATTCCCCGCAAAACATCGCGCATCAATGTCTCCAGCGGCGCCAGACTGATCTCCCGTGGCTGCTGCGCAACCACAGCCCAGCCGGCGCCCGGTACCTGCGCGTATCCGGCGAGCATCGGCACGCCTTTATAGTTGCGTACGGTCATCGAGCCGCTTTCGCCCCGTAACGCTGCGTCCACGGTTTTGCTCCAACCCAGCGTGTCGCCGATGCGCGACGCGTCAGGGTGAAAGAGCAACTGACGGTCCTGATCGGCGACAAAGGCAAAGGTACCTTCGTGATGAAAGTGACGACTGATCAAGGTGTGCAGCGCGTTGTCCTCGCGCAGATAAACCGAGCCGCCGATGATGCCCACATAACGATTGGCAGCGTCATAAACGGGTTCGGAAATGAACACGACGAGATTGCCCGCCGACGACGTGTAAGCCGAGCTTATAAAGGAACGCTTCGCCTCGATGGCGTTGCGAATGGCATTCGAGTGCAGGGTCGAACCATTGATTTGCAGAGCGTCCGGGTACGCCACCAGCACCTTGGCATTGCTATCGACAATGGCGATCGAGTTGAAATCGGCATCCTGTTTTTGCAGACGAAGCGCTTCGGCACGCATGACAATGGGATCACCCCACGCTTTGCCCAACTCATCGGCGCCAAAACGCAGATGGCTCTGCGCCGAATGAATAAATTCAGACAGGCTCGAAGCGACCTTTGCGGCATAGGCACTGTTCGATTGCAGCGCGTGGTCCAGCAACGCATCGCGCTGCACGCGGTAGGCGGTGATCAGACTGTTGCCCAACGTTGCCAGAACAGACAGCAACACGAGGGCGAGTATCAGCCAGCGCAAGTTCAGCACGGCCACGGGTTGCCGCGCGCCCAGCGTCTCGTCGCTGACTGGCTGATTCGGAGTGTCCGTTCTGTCGCTCATGGTCTGCCCTGACACGTCTGTTTTTCGAATGGGTTTTGCAAGCGGCCCAGCGAGTATAAGCGCTCGGGCACGGGACATGATTTTTTCATCGGTTCAACCGAACGCTCGCGGACGCCCCCACAAAACTGAACAACCAACGTGCATTTCTGGCAGTCCCGCCCGCCCCTGACTCCTCTCACAATGGCCGCCACTGTGGTTACACGCATCCACACCCAGGACCGAGGGGTCAGTTATGTCAGGTAAATTCGCTAATCAGGTTGCAGTCGTTACCGGTGCTTCCACCGGGATTGGCTTTGCAATCGCGCAGGGGTTGATTGCCGAGGGTGCGAAACGGGTCTACATCACTGGCCGCTCTGCAACCACGCTGGAGGCGGCAGTCGCGAGGCTCGGCGATAAGGCCGTCGCGGTCATTTCCGATGTCGCCCGGCAGGCTGATCTGGGCAAGCTGAAAGCGACGATTGAAGACCACGACGATCAGTTGGACGCGGTGTTTGCCAACGCGGGTATTTGTGAAAAGAACCCGCTTGGCGAAACCACCGAAGCGGCTTACTTCAAGCTGTTCGACATAAATGTGAAGGGGGTGTTTTTTACGGTTCAGACGATGTTGCCGTTGATGAAAAATGGCGCGTCGATCGTCCTGACGGCTTCTATCTGTTCCAGCAATGGCATGGAAGGCCTGAGCCTGTATAACGCGTCCAAGGCTGCGGTGCGCTCCTTCGCCCGGACCTGGGCCAACGAACTCAAAGGTCGCAAGATCCGCGCAAATGTCCTCAGCCCTGGATTCACCCGCACGCCGCTGATGGATAACGGCTTGAACATGAGCGAAAGCGACATTGCCGCGCTGCGCCAGCATGTCGAGCAGATCACGCCACTGGGGTATATGGCCGAACCTGAAGAAATAGCTTCGTCGGCACTGTTCCTTGCTTCGGCCGACGCCAAATATGTCAACGGTGTAGAACTGATGGTCGACGGTGGCCTGTCGCAGATCTGAACACTCTTTTGCATAAACCCAAACGCTTGAAACCGAACGGTTTCAGACAGGAGACCTTATGCCTGCGAAAAAGGAAGCGACGCCGGAGCCACGGCGCTGGTTGATGTTCGCCATCCTGCTGGTCGGTGCGTTTTTGCCGCCTCTGGATTTTTTCATCGTTAACGTGGCGCTGCCCTCGATTCAGCAATCGCTGGGCACCGCCTCTGCCGCCGAACAACTGATCATCTCCTCGTACGCGACGCTGTATGCGGTGACGCTGATCACCGGCGGACGCCTGGGTGACATTTACGGCCGCATGAGGATGTTTTTCGTCGGCCTGGTGGGTTTTGCAGTCGCATCAGTTATCTGCGGCTTCGCCGAGTCACCGTGGATGTTGATCGTCGGGCGTTCGCTGCAAGGCGTCACGGCAGCGGTCATGGCGCCCCAGGCGCTCGCTTCGGTGCAGGCGATATTCCCCGAGTCAGAAAGGCCGTTGGCGCTGAGCCTGTATGGCGCGGTCTTTGGCCTGGCGTCGGTCATCGGCCAGGCCCTGGGCGGGATATTGATATCACTAAACCTGATGGGCCTGGGCTGGCGAGCGATATTTCTGGTCAATTTGCCGATCGCGTTGCTGGTGATCCTGATCGCTATTCCAGTGGTCAGGGAAACCCGTGCGCGGCAGACCACCCGGCTGGATCTGGGCGGTACGGTACTGTCCATGGTGACGCTTGCGGCGCTGATCGTGCCGCTGATCGAAGGACGTGAAGCGGGCTGGCCGTTGTGGGCCTGGCTATCCCTTGCAGCGGTGCCACTGCTGGCCTGGTGGTTCTGGCGCTACGAAGCCCGTCTACGCCAGTCAGGCGGCGCACCGTTGCTTGATCCTGCGGCATTACGTGCGCCGGGCCTTGGGCGGGCATTGCTCGTCGCGCTGAGCTTCTACTCGATCGGCGTGTTTTTCCTGCTGTTTTCCATTTACCTACAGGGCGCCCTGCGCACGAGTCCACTCGACGCGGGTCTGGTGTTCCTGCCTTTCGGCGCCGGATTTTTGCTGGGACCGCTCTCGACAAGGCAGTTCGGGCGTTTTCTGGGCGCCTATGTGAATCCCGTCGGCATGGCACTGGAAGTGCTGGGGCTTGTGCTGCTGGCCGCGCTGGTGACACAGACGCCAATGACCGCCAGCCCCGCTGCGCTGCCACTAGCCGTGAGTCTCTTCTTGATCGGTTTCGGCCAAGGGCTGGCCCTGCCAACATTGATGCGCATGATCACCGGGCGTGTGGCGCCCGCGTACTCGGGCATGATCGCGGGCATTACCAGTTCCACCCTGCAAATCAGCACCTCCCTGAGCGTGGCGATCATCGGCGGGATTTTTTACACCCTGCTGGGAACGGATACGGCCGCGGCTGCCATCACCCACGCCTTCACCGTCTCGCTAATGTGCATGGCGGCCTGCCTGACAGTCGGTACGGGACTGAGCATTACCCTGGCGCGCCAGCCGGCTGGCGGATTGCAGACCGCAGCGATGCAGCCGACCGAATGAGTCAACGGCCTGCTTATGAGCCGATCATGCTGGAGGCAAGGTCGGCAAGCGCACGCAAGCTGTCCATCTGGCGCATGTCCTGGTGGTAACCCATCCATATATCGCGACCCGGTGGCGGCTCATGCGGATCAATCAGGCGCAGCGCTGTCAGCCGGTCGCCCAAGGCACGCGGCAGTACCGCAACGCCCTGCCCGTGCGCGCACATTTGCGCCTGGACGGTACGGCTGCTGCTGGTGAACACGGTACGGGCCAGCGGGTAACGCTGCTGCAGCCACTGCACATCCGGGTAATGAGACTGGGCGACGCTCATGGTGATCAAGCCAAGCCCCTCGCCCTCGGGTTTTGGCTCAGGAGCATCGACGGCCGCGTACAAGCCGTAGCTCAGGGTCGTCAGCTTGCGGTGAACGATATCCGGTTCGGTGAACGGCACGATTCGAAACGCGATGTCGGCGTCGCGACGCGCCAGGTCGAACAATCGATGCCCGGCGATGACCTCGGGCACGATCAATGGATAACGTTTACCCAGCTCACGCAGGACCGGGGCCAACACATAGCAGGCGAACCAGTCAGCGCAAGAGATGCGCAACACACCTTCGGGCTGCGCGCTTTCCCCCGCGAGGCGCCTTTCGATGGCCAAGGCACTTTGCTCCATGTCCTGCGCCAGGCTGAGGACCTTCTCTCCGCTGTCGGTCAGTACCAGACCTTGGGCGGTGCGAAGGAAAATCGGCTGGCCGCTGGACTGTTCAAGCACCTGCAAGCGCCGCCCCACCGTCGGATGACTGACCCCCAACTGTTTGGCGGCAGCACCCAATGACCCGGTGCGGGCAACCGCGAGAAACACCCGCATATCACTCCAGTCCATGCTTTACCCCGTACAAAGTTGAACAGTGAGAGTGCTGCAATGGCGGTGCCGTAGCAATCCCGCGCGCTCCCTACTTGTTCGCACGAATGTTTGTCGACGCATCATGAGGAAGGTGGAGATGAAGACAGGTTTTATTTACAACATCATGCAGCCGATGACTCGAATGGACGCTGCTCTGGCCCTTGGGTTAATTTTTTGTTCGTTTATTCATAAGGTGCCACGACCATGACTGATCGTCAGATCATTGTTCCAGACAGCATGACATTGCTCTGTGAGCAGGCCGGATATGCACCCGCAGTAAAGGTGGGAAATACGCTTTACTGCGCGGGTCAGGTAGGCCGGACGCCGGAACTGGCAGTGATCGAAGATCCAGAACAGCAGTTTCTGGCAGCCTGGGAAAATCTCCGGCTCGTCCTCCAGGCCGGTGGCTGCGCATTTGCAGACGTAGTGGAAATGACCACATATCACGTCGACATGCACCGCCACATGTCGACATTCAGACGCGTGAAGGATGCAGTCTTTCCCAGGGGCACTTGCGCGTGGACATGCATAGGCGTCGCGGAGCTGGCTCGACCGGGTCTTCTTGTGGAGATCAAGTGCGTGGCCGTAGCGCGATGAAGTTCTTACACGCCCTGAATATGAGAATTCAATGATCCATTACAGCTGGACTTGATCCGTCAGCTCAAAGTCGCCTGATCCGGCTAATACGCCGCCTGCCAAGACTGAGTGCTGTGCCCGAGTGCTGACAATTTCGGCACTACCTGCAACTCGACGGGCGTACTGAGGCAGGCCTGACAACGCGACCGCAACCAGCGCTGGCCGACATCGTTGTGCGCCGCGCCGCGCCAGGCCATGGAGAGATTTCGCGTCGGAAGCGCCAATGGGACGGCCTCGGCCCGGATACCTTGGGCCAACGCCATCGCGCGCGCTACATAGTCGGGAACGATGGCGAGCATTTCGCTCTGCGCCAGCAACCTCGGCAATGCGCTGAATTGCGGCACCGTCAACACCACCTTGCGCTGGCGCCCAGACAGACTCAACGCCTGATCGGTATCGTCAGCCGCGTTGCCAACCGATGACACGACGATATGCGGGCGTTGGCAGAACTCCTGCAGCGTCACTGCCTCGGCGCGGTTGTCGGCACGCAATAGCATCGGCCGGACGGTACGCAGACTTTTGCGCCGCGCACTCGCCGGCAGATCGAGCGTATGGCTGATCCCCAAGGAAATTTCACCATTGAACAGCCGTTGCGACATTTGCTGCTGGTCAACGCGCAGCACGATCAAAGTGATGTTCGGTGCCTCCTTGCGCAGTTGCCGAAGCAAACGCGGCAACAGCGCGTATTCGACATCATCGGATAGCCCCACATGAAACGTCGCCTCACTGGTGCCCGGCTCAAATGACTGACAACGGCTCACCGCCGCAGCAATGCCATCCAGCGCCGGTGTCAGATTGGCGAATATGTCCTCCGCTCGTGCCGTCGGCTCCATCACCCTGCCCACTCGAATGAACAACGGATCATCGAACAGCTGACGCAAACGCCCAAGCGCGGCGCTGATCGTCGGTTGGCCGAGGAACAACTTCTCGCCAACGCGGGTAACACTGCGCTCATGCATCATCGTTTCAAATACCACCAACAGATTCATGTCGACGCGACGCAGATCATTTCTGTTCATGGACTTCACCACCCGGCACGCAGCCATTGAGTATTACCGACAGCGATCAGGTTACGACCCGGGTTGCCAGGCGTCTGTGCTACATCAGGTCAGGATGTTCATGCGTTGGGTGAGCGCTCTGATACTTGAGTATGAAACTGCAGAGACGGCTGAGGTGAACGGTTGTGTGCAGCTGATCCCTGTCTCGCATCACCTGCGACTGGCAGTTTTTCCGGGTTTTTTGTCCTAGCCGGTCACGCCGTCGGGCATCTAGCATGCTGAACCGATTTATTCGCTCCTGAAACGAACGACTATCGACGCGTGCGCATGTCTGCGTCTGGAGCATCGACAGCCATCCCGCGCCCGTTACGCTGGCGACCACAGGGAGAAAAGCGCATTGAATGCCTTTGGTCAGGCATCGATTCGCTTTGCAGGATCAGCGCTAAAATCGAGCTGGCGATTTTAGCTCTCGAGTCGGTGTCGCGCAGGCCCGGTCAGTCAACACCCTGGGAACACAAGCAATGAACAATCATCCCGCCCACAACAGTAATCCTGGCGAGCCGGTGGTCTACATCGTCGACGACGATGCCGGGTTGCGCGAATCGCTCGGGAGCCTGTTGCGCTCGATCGGCCTGCAGGTCGAGCTGTTTGCCTCGGTCGCTGAATTCATGAATCACCCGCGGCCGGACACCGTCAGTTGCCTGGTGCTCGATGTCCGACTGCAAGGCAGCAGCGGCCTGGATTTCCAGAACGAGCTGGCGGCTGCCGGCATCAGCGTACCGATTGTGTTCATCACCGGGCATGGCGATATCGCCATGACCGTGCGCGCGATGAAGGCCGGTGCCGTGGACTTTCTGACCAAACCCTTTCGCGAGCAGGATTTGATCGATGCTGTCTGCGCCGCGCATGCCCGCGACAAGCAGCGTCGCGAGTCCGGACGGCACGCGCAGGAGCTACGTACGCGCCACGCCACGTTGACGCCCCGGGAACAGACGGTCATGGCGCTGGCGGCTTCCGGTCTGATGAACAAGCAGATCGCGGGAGAGATCGGGCTAAGTGAAATCACCGTGAAGATCCATCGTGGTCAGGCCATGCGCAAGATGGGCGCGCGCTCGTTTGCCGATCTGGTGCGCATGGCCGAGGCCATCGCCGCGCAGTCGGCCAATCGCTGATAGCGCCTGCCCGCGCGGTGCGGCCATGCAACTCAGCGCGGCTAATACCTCGGTATAGCCGCGCCATACCTGGACATGCCTGCATTGACCCAATGTAGCGGTGCCCGACTCCATACCCTTGCCCTACCATCATTTCCCATAACAAGAACGGCCCGGGTGCGGCTCACGCTCGATTCTTGAATGCGTGATACAGCCGCCGCGCAAGAGCAACTCGACACGTTTATTTCTGCGTCATTCTGCCCGTCACTCAGTTTGTCCGGCATCAGCCCCAGGTTGCGTTGCCGCCCGACAGCAAAAACCGGAATAACAAATGTCTATCTACAAACGTCGCGCACAGCTTTTTTGTTCAGACGGCGTTGCCTGGCTGGCAGCCGTTGCCGTGGGCAGCACGATTTTCATTACCCATTCATACCTGGACTTTGATGTAGCACCCACCCTGTTCTATTTCACCCTGCTCTTCATGTCTGCCAACATCTTCCCCGTACCGCTGTTTATCGCTGTGGCCGCAGGATGCATCATCCATCTGACCGTCAGTTTCATCCTCGACGAAGGCTACCGCGACCACGGTTTGATCGGCGCTTTTGTTCGCTGCCTGATCGCCTTGATCACCACCAGCCTGCTTGCGCTGCACAGCAAGCGGGCGAACGAGACGCTGCGGCGCAACGCAGCGTTTTTTATCGGTGCGCAGAAACTCAGTCACACCGGCAGCGTTGGTTTCACCCTCAGCCCAGATAACAACGTCAGCGTGTCGTGGTCAGAGGAATCGTCGCGCATATTCGAATACCCACCCCTCGTAACGCCCACATTGAATATGGTCAAGGCCCGGACTCATCCCGATGACCTGCCGCTCATTGACGGTGTTCTGGAACAGGCAGCACGCCATCAGGATCTGATTGAAGTGGAGCATCGGCTGGTCATGCCCGACGGCCGGGTCAAGTTCGTGCAAATGATCGCCAGCCCATTGTTCAAGCACGGTAGCCGTTGCGAATACGTCGGCGCATTGATGGATGTCACGGCCGCCAGGCAAGCGGAAGAAGCGCTGTTTCACTCCCAGGCCACTCTTGCCCATGTGACGCGGTTGAGTTCGATGGGCGAGTTGGCCGCCTCGATCGCTCACGAGATCAATCAACCGCTCGCCGCCGTGATCACCAGCGGCGAATCCTGCAAACGCTGGATCAACCGACCCGAGCCGAACCTTGAAGAAGCCCGGCGTTCGCTGGATCGGGTCATACAGAACTCTGCACGAGTGTCCGACGTGATCACTTGCATCCGGGCGCTCTCACGGCAGAGCGAAGTACAGCGCAACACCGAGCGCTTCGACGATATCGTCAAGGACTCGCTGACGCTGATGCAGCATGACATCGCTCTGCACGAGGTCCGACCGCATGCACAACTTGGCGCCCCCGAAGCGTTGATCAAAGGCGATCGGGTGCAACTGCAGCAAGTGATCATCAACCTGATCATCAATGCATGCCAGGCCATGGCCAATGTCCACGACCGGCCCCGCACGCTGCGCATCAGCACCTCGCTGCAGCAAAACGAAGCGGTACTGCAAATCACCGATTCCGGCGCCGGCATCGCCGAGGACATTCTTCCTTCGTTGTTTGACCCCTTCTTCACCACCAAGCCGACAGGCCTGGGCATGGGCTTGTCGATCTGCCGTTCAATCATCGAATTCCACGGTGGGCACATCTGCGTGGACAGCACCGAAGGGGTCGGCACGCAGTTCCGCTTCACCCTGCCGCTGCATGACGTCAGACACGAACCGTGCGCGTTTCCAACCCCGTCAACCGTATACAAAGGCCTGGAACAGTGATTACTTCGCACGACACACCACAGGCAACACCGGGTAAACCGCGCAGCGTCATTTTCGTCGCGTATCCGCAAATGGGTCTGCTTGACATGAGCGGCGCCCAGACGGTGTTCTGGGCCGCGACCCGACGTCTGGCTGACCTCGGCCTGCCCGGCTACACGCTGCATACCGCGAGCCTGCGAGGGGGGCCGATACGCACCGCCGAAGGCCTTACGGTGCAAACGATTCGTCTGGGAGACCTGACACTGGAGCCGATGCACACGTTGATCGTCCCAGGCTCGCCGTATATTCGCCAGGCCTTGGTTGACAGTTCGCCGCTGGTGGAGTGGTTGCACAAGGCGTATTCCAGGGTCGAACGGAGCACCTCCGTATGCAGCGGTGCGTTTTTTCTCGCACGGGCCGGGTTGCTCGACGGCCTGCGGGTGGCGACTCACTGGGCCATGGCGGATCAGTTCGAGCGCTTGTTCCCACAGGTCGAACTGGATCGTGAAGCGATCTTTGTCGAGCAGGGCCCGGTGTGGACCTCGGCGGGCGTCAGCGCGGGGATAGACCTGTCTCTGGCACTGGTCGAGGCGGACCACGGCCGCGAAGTAGCCATGCAGGTGGCCAGGCGCCTGGTGGTGTACTACCGGCGCCCGGACAATCAGGCGCAATGGAACCCGTTACTGCAGTCGCAATATTCAACGCAGTAACCGCATGCCCATACTCGGGTATGACGGTCATGCCCCCAGGTGCTAGCACACCGTCTCCACGTAGGAGTGTTATCGAGCGTGGCGGGACTTAAGCTGGCCTTCCCTTACCGCGCCGCAGCGCCAGCCCGAGACGGTTGTCATGAATGCACCTCAAACGCTTTACCAGCTCCGCCACTCGTTTCGCATCAGTCGATACGGTGCTCACACATCCTTATCCACTGCCGAGCGCATCGACGTCCTCGAAGTACTGGCGCAAATGTCTGGCACGACGCAGAGCCTTCAGGCGCAGTTCGATTACCTCAAGCAGATGCTGCGCAATGTCAGTTTTCTGCCTGTGCGGCAGCTGTTTCAACAACTGGCCGGCACCACCTCTGACCATGCCCGGTTCCTCGCCATCAGTATCGTTGACTTGGGTGGCTACGTAGAACCTGCAGGGCTGTACCGCTTCAACGAAATTGCACACAGCCATTTTGCCGATTACTTGACGGAGATAAAACGCAGTACGAGCCGGCTGCAGGCTGAAGTTAACGGTTTACGTGCCCATCAACAAAGTGCCGCAGCCAACAACGATTTGGCAAGCAAGAGACTTTTTCAAGAGTGCGTGCGCCGTCATGCGCGACTTCTGCATTTGATCAGCAGTCACTTGCTCCATGAATAATCGGGACAACGACATCAGGTTCGCCATGCTTGACTCCGCTGTTATTGCCGTCGTTGATGACGATGAGCTTATTCTCGTATCACTGGGAAGTTTGTTGCGATCTTGCGGTTATACCGTGAACACGTATAACAGCGGGCTTGCGTTTCTGCAGTCCGGCGGAGCGGCGCATACCGACTGCCTGATATCGGATATTCAAATGCCTGGCATGTGCGGAGTGGAGTTGTACGAGGCGCTGGCAGCAAAGAGCGTGCATATCCCTACCCTGTTCATCACAGGAAGGCCGGGGCCGCCGCCGCAGTTCAGTGCCCGGGTCAGAAGGCCGGAAGGCTATTTTTCCAAGCCGTTCGATATCCAGGCGCTGTTAGCCTGTATCGATCGAGCATTGCAGCGCCGGCGCTGAACGCGCCAATCC
This sequence comes from Pseudomonas sp. R1-1, assembly GCF_051132135.1. NCBI lineage: Bacteria > Pseudomonadati > Pseudomonadota > Gammaproteobacteria > Pseudomonadales > Pseudomonadaceae > Pseudomonas > Pseudomonas sp. R1-1. Next base: position 2,829,251 of record NZ_CP071663.1, on the reverse strand, counting down.
GTTTCCGTACGACGATTGCGCACGCGGCGTGCGTTTGATCCAGCTTCAGGCAGGGTCAAACGCACGCCGCGTATCGGCGTCGCTACAGGTTGCGTATGGGCGACTCAGTAATCCCAGAACGCGGCGATCCAGCGAAACGCATCCCCATCAACGGCCACGCGTCCCACCGAGGGGAACGGCAAATGAGTCGCAACAAACCATTCGCCGCTGGCTGCGGCTTCACGCATCAGGCGCACCCGCACACGCACCGATTCCTCGGGGTCGTGCTCGAAGCCGTTGTGCCAATCGGGGTGTTCAAAGGCTACGGGAAACAGCGCATCGCCAGCGAAGGTCAGACGCTCGCCGCCGGAGTTCACGTAGACCACGCTATGCCCGGGCGTGTGGCCACCGGTGAGTTTCACCACCACACCCGGTGCCACCTGGTATTCATCATCAAAGGTTCGCACTTTGCTGCGATAGGTATCGATGAATTGTCTGGCGGTTGCGCGCAACACGTCGGGCACTGGCGACGGCATGACGGTCTGGGTGAAATCCGGCGTTTCCCAGAACGCCACTTCAGTGGCCGAAACATGGATGCGCACGTCTGGACGCAAGCGGTTTTTCACCTCATCGACGAGCAAGCCGCCGACGTGATCCATGTGCATGTGAGTGACCACCACGTCCGTCACCGAGCCAAGATCGATGCCGGCCGCCTCCAGTCGCTTGGGCAGTTGACCGGCACGGGGAAAGCCCGGGAACTGACCGCCCAGCCCGGCATCGACCAGGATGATCTGCTCGCCGCTGCGCACCACCAGAACATTCAGCGCCCAGTCGAATGCGTCCGGGCCCAGGTACATCTCTTTGAACCAGGCCGCGCGAGCAGCCGGATCGGCATTGGTCGACATGGTTGAGGTGGGTAGCGGCAGCACACCGTCGCTGATCACCACCACATCAATATCGCCGACCCGCAATGCATAGCGTGAAGGCACCAGTTCCTGCACGCCGCCGAAGGTCGACCCTACCGGCTGACGAGAAGCCACCTGTTGGTCGCTGCCGGGTTGATGGGCAAGGGAATGGTTCAGATACGTTGACATGATCGCGCTCCTGTTTGAGTGATACGGCAAAACACCGGGCCAATGCCCATGTTTGAAGAGAGCGCCTGCAAGCGCTCCTTGCCCAGGAGTGTGCACCGCGACCACACCCGCAAGAACCATACGCGGGTATAGGAGAAACGCCTGTTCAGTTCATTCAACCAATATCGAGGCGGTGGCGAGCCATACCAATGTATAAGCGCCAGCCCTGCGCCAACCCCAACAGTTGCGCTCTACCCGTCCGGCTCGCTGCACCGGGAACTTCACTTGCGAGTGACAGCGTTCCTTCAAATCCATACCTGAGCATAAGTGCCTCATACCCATAGACGTACCGCAGCAACCCATTGCATGAGTGTCGATTTTTCCTCTCGCCTTAAAATCCATGGTGCCGTTGAACTTCCACATTCGATAAATGGGTGAACTCAATGAAACTTGCAAATCTGGTGTTCAGCTTTACCTTGATGACCGCCATCGGCTCTCAGTCATCGATCATCTACGCCGCCGAAGTGCGCAATGGCGGCCGCGCCGAGGGCGATCGAAATGCACCGACGCCGCTGCTCCAGTACACGCTCCAAAAGGCTCCAGAACAGAGCATCGCCGAGGGCGGTGCCGACCGTTTGCATGAACGAGGACTGGCCGCCGATGGTTCCGATCATCTCAAGCAAAACCGCATGGCTGAAGGAGGGTCGGATCGCTTGCTGGAAAACCGCGTAGCGGACAATGGCAACGTCAATGTCTATCGGGCCGTGCCTGGTTTCTGCATGGCCTGTCGCTGAGTGCTCGCCCTCTTCCTCACGCTTGCAGATTGTTCGCGTCGTCAGGAGGAGGTTTTACCCAGGCTGCGGCGGCTGGCGCGCTCGGAATTTATGCCTTATAACCGTCAAGCCGCGCCCTTGCCTGCCTTGCCCACACCAGAACTTCAACGACTCATGAACTCGATTCTTGCCGACACACACTCACTTGACCCTCTAAACGCGCATCCGCGCGCTGTGGTGTTCGTGGCGTATCCGCAAATGGGTCTGCTGGATCTGACCGGCGCACAGACCGTGTTCTGGTCCGCCTCGAAAATCATGACGCTACGCGGTCTGTCGGGCTACAGCCTGCACACGGCGAGCCTGGCGGGCGGGTTGATCGCCACCGCCGAAGGCCTTGCGGTTCAGACCAGCGCATTGAGTCAGTTCGACGACGCCTGCATCGATTCGCTAATCGTGCCCGGCGCGCCGAATATTCGTCAGGCACTGTCCGATAACGCCGCGTTGATTGACTGGGTGCGCCTGACATCGGTCAAGGCCAGGCGTGTCGCCTCGGTGTGCAGCGGCACGTTCCTGCTGGCTGCCGCCGGCTTGCTTGACGGTCTGCGAGCGACCACGCACTGGGCGATGTGCGACATGCTGAAAAACGGCTTCCCGACCATCAATGTCGACCTTGATGCCATCTTTATCCAGCAAGGCACGCTGTGGACCTCGGCGGGCGTGACTACCGGCATCGACATGGCACTGGCGCTGGTCGAAGCCGATTGCGGGCGCGACGTAGCCCTGGAGGTGGCGCGGGAACTGGTGGTGTTTCTCAAGCGGCCCGGCGGTCAGGCGCAATTCAGCCAGGTGCTGCAATCGCAGACCAACGATCGCGGCGACTTCGATGGCCTGCACGCGTGGCTGAGCGAGCACCTCGGCGCCCCCCGCCTGACGGTCGAAGCCATGGCCCGCCAGGCGCAAATGAGCCCGCGCAACTTCGCCCGCGTCTACAAGCACAAGGTCGGCCGGACCCCTGCAAAGGCTTTGGAACTGCTGCGCCTTGAAGCGGCGCGACGCTTGCTCGAGGACTCTGAGCGCAACATTGATCAAATCGCCGGATTGTGCGGCTTCGGTGATGAAGAGCGCATGCGCGCGGCCTTTCTCCGTCACCTGACGATCACGCCGCGTAACTATCGCAGTCGATTCTCGCGCTGACGACTCGCTGGCGGCCACCGCCAGCGAATGAAAGTTCACGCGGATTTCTATACACACGTATAAGTACACCGCCCTTGAGAGCGGCGTATCTTGCCGACATGGCGGGCGTCCTTGCTGGGCTACCCGAGAGAGCCCAGGGAAAGAAATGGCCCACACTGCTGTTGTTTCGGTTGTCGATGATGACGAGTCCGTGCGCATGGCGCTGGACAGTCTGCTGCGGTCCAACGGATACACCGTGCAACTGTTCGCCACGGCTGAGGCATTTCTGACGTCTGCGGCCGCGCCAGACACCCGCTGCCTGATCTCGGATATCCAGATGCCCGGCCTGTCCGGGATTCAAATGTATGACCAGCTCTGCGCCCGAGGGCTGCATATTCCGGTCATTTTCATTACTGGCTTTCAAGGATCGCCACCCCAGGTCAGCGCGCAATCGGCGCCACCGGTGGCCTGGTTTCCCAAGCCGTTTCCCTGTTGCGAACTCCTCAACTGCATCGACGCCGTCGTCAATCGCCCCGACTGACCGCCGCAACGGCCTCCTATACCCCGGTATACCCGGCTCACACTCAGGCATGGCGCCGCTGACCCTAGGTAGAAGTGTCACGCGCGCCCTGTCCCGATAGCATCATCGTCAGCGAATCGAACCGCCACGCGTACCGCGATGATTATCGCAGCCAAGGCATTCCGAGGGCCAGACGATGGTCCGGCTCGAAGCGACAGCCCCATCAACGATTCATTTATTCTTCAGGAGTCATCCGATGAAACAGCACATTCTGGTTATTGGCGCAGGATTTGGTGGAGTCTGGAGCGCCCTGAGCGCCGCTCGCCTGTTGGACCAGCATGATCGTAACGACGTACTGATCAGCGTGCTCGCTCCTCAGGCGGAGCTGCGCATCCGTCCGCGCTTCTACGAGCCGGATGTGCACACCATGGCGGCGCCGCTGGGCGAGTTGTTCGACGCCGTCGGGGTGAAGTTCGTCAAAGGCGTCGCGGACACAATCGACACCGGAAACAAGCAAGTCACCTACAGCGATGCCAGCGGTACGCAGGGCACCTTGAGCTATGACCGTCTGGTGCTGGCGGCTGGCAGCCGGGTCATCCGTCCGGCACTGGAGGGCATGATCGAGCACGCTTTCGATGTCGATCAGATTGAAGAAGCCACGCGCCTGGAAGCCCACATCAAGTCATTGAGCAACCTTCCGCCGAGTGCGGCGCGCAACACCGTAGTGGTGGCTGGCGGTGGCTTTACGGGGATCGAAACAGCCACCGAGATGCCGGCTCGCTTGCGCACCGCATTGGGCGACGACGCGAAAATCCGCGTGGTCGTGGTAGACCGCGCGCCGCAGATCGCTGCGTCACTGGGCGACGGCATCCGCCCTGCGATTGTCGAAGCTTCGAAAGAACTGGGCGTGGAATGGATCGTCAACGCCTCGGTCGTGTCGGTCGACGCAGGGGGCGTGACCCTCGCCGATGGTCAGCGCATTGAAGCCAGCACGGTGATCTGGACCGTTGGTTTCCGCGCCAGCCCGCTCACCGAACAGGTTGCAGGCACACGTGACCTGCAAGGCCGACTGCATGTTGACGGCCACCTGAAAGTATTGGGCCACAAGGATGTCTTCGCCGCCGGTGACACCGCGTACGCCGCCACCGACACGGTTGGCAATTTTGCCGCGATGTCCTGCCAGCACGCGATCAGCCTGGGCCGTTATGCCGGCAACAACGTCGCAGCAGACTTGCTGGGCGTCGAACCGATGACCTACAGCCAGCCCAAGTATGTAACCTGTCTGGACCTGGGGGCCTGGGGCGCTGTGTACACCGAGGGTTGGGATCGTCAGCTGAAACTGGTCGGGCAAGAAGCGAAGGAGCTCAAGACCCAGATCAACACAGTCTGGATCTACCCGCCGGCCGCTGATCGCGCTGCTGCGCTGGCCGCCGCCGACCCATCGATTCCAGTGGCGTGAGTGGTCAAACGTCTGCGCCTGGCATCCGTTCTCAATTCCAGTGCCTGATTTGAAGTTTCGTCCCTGACCGGCGCGGCGCTCTCCTTGCTGTACCGGCACTTCCCAGACGCCCGCCATTGAAGTTTTGGCCGGGCGTTTTTTTATTGTCAGAGTGGCGCCTCTGCGGGCAGCACGAACTGGACTACAGCGCCACACGGCTGGTTGGCGCAAGCCCAGAGCTGACCCCCATGCACCTCGATGGTCGAACGACAAATCGCCAGGCCCATGCCCAAACCACTGGGTTTGGTGGTGTAGAACGGCGTGAACAAGCGCTCGTTCGACTGTGAACCGAACCCCGGTCCAGAGTCGCTGACACTCACCCTGACCTGCCCCGCTTCGTCGTACTGAGTGCAAATGCGCAACTCGCGACGGCCCGCGCCCATGCCGCTCATGGCTTCCAGTGCGTTCATCATGAGGTTGAGTACGACTTGCTGCAACTCGACCCGATCGCCATTTACGGCGGGCAAATCGTCACGCATGTCGACATGGATCACAACGGCACTTTTGTCGGCCTGACCGCGAGTGATTTCAATGACTTCGCTGATCACGTCATTGAGATTCACCGGCTCCCTGGGCTGCGGCGCTTTGCGTATGAGACCACGGATGCGCGCCAGCACTTCACTGCCGCGATTGGCATCCTTGACGATACGCTCCAGACACAGGCGCACTTCCTCGACATTCGTCGGCTGCGCCGCCAGCCAGCGCACCGCCGCTTGTGCACTGGCCAGTGTCGAGGCCAGTGGCTGGCTGACTTCATGCGCAATTGATGCAGCGAGCTGGCCCATCGTGGCTACACGACAGGCGTGCGCCAGTTCCGTTTGAATCTCGCGATAGCGCTGTTCGCCTTCACGGTGTTGTGCTTCGGCCTGCTTGCGTTCGGTCAGGTCCAGAACGAACGCCACACCATTGGCTGGTGTGCTTTCGAGCAGAGCCAGACCGACAAGCACTGGCAGGCGGCTGCCATCTTTGCGCAAGTATTGCTTCTCGAAGGGGGCTGCGCGTCCCGTGGCGAGTGCTTGCGCAAGCGCGTTTTCACTCATGTGCAAAAATTCCGGCGGGGTCATATCCCGCCAGCGTACCCGGCCGCGCAACAAATCTTCACGCTCGTAGCCAACCATGCGCAGAAACGCGTCGTTGGCCTCCATTACCTCGCCTTGGGCCGTCCAGAACAGAATGCCGATAATATCGGCATCGACCAATCTACGGATTTTCGCTTCGCGCATTTCAATATCGCGGTACAGACGCGCATTGACCAGCGAGATCGCGGCCTGCGAGGCCACAAGTTTCAGCGCGGCGATCCGCGTGGGGCTGAATACCCGTGGTGCCAGATTGTTTTCCAGGTACAGGGCGCCTATCAGTTGCGCCTGATGCAACAGCGGCAGGCACAGCACCGACCGGGCGTGATGCTCACGAACGTACGGGTCGGCGGCAAACGGCGGTTCGTGCAAGGCGTCATCAAGGAACAGGTTCTCCTCGGTTCGCAGGACATGTAACAGAATCGACTGAGGAATCAGCGTGGCACTGACCGGCTCATCGCGCAGGGACAACTGCGTCACGTCATCACGGGTCGTTGCCTGGGCCGCGATGCGTTGCTCGCTGGCCTCAAGCAGAATCAACACACCGCGCTCGGCGCCCGCCTGTTCGATCGCTGTGCGCATGACCATTTCGATCAGCTTCTCCAGAACGATTTCACTGGAGGCCGCTTGAGACACCTTCAGCACCGTGGCCATATCGAGCTGATCCACGGGGGTGGCGATCGTACTGGTCGGGCCGGGCAACGGCGTTTGCGCCTGCAAAAATACATGGCTGGCTTCCAGTTGCCGGACCTTGCCGTCGGCGCCCCAGCGCTGATAGGCATAACGCGCGTCCTGCAGGTACATCCTCGCAATCTTCGTCAGGCAACGTTCGGCATAAAAGCGCGCCGCCAGTTCGTTGGCCAGCGCCTCGATGTGCACAAACCCGCTGTCCTGGGCCAAATGAATCGCCGTTTCGTAGTATTGCTCGGCTTGCAGCGCTCGCCCTTCGATGCGGGCTATTTCGGCCCCCAAAAGCATCGCGTGGCTGGCGTAATTCTGCTTACACAGGTCGGCCCACGCTTGCAGTTGCTGATGGTGAGCCGCGATCAGCTCCAGTTCAGTTTGCCGATGGGCTTTTGGCGCGATGCTACACCGGGCAGCCGTGGTCAGGGCGCTGTAGAACACGTACTCGGATTCTTCAATAAACGCGTGTGAAGCGCGCAACAGCTGCCGCGCGGCGTTCCCGGCCCGAGTCGCCGCTGCGTAGTCGCCGGCAAAGTAACGCGCTTGCAACGTGCGAATCGAGCGCCAGCAGGCCGAGACCAACGATGTTCCGTGGCGCAGATTGTGCACATCGCCAGGGGCTGATCGCTCGGGTTCGAGACTTCCGAAGAGTTGCGTCTGGCCTCGGAGCATCTGGATGAACGCCAACTGCGTTTCGATAAAGTCGATGCCCACGGCGAAGCCGATTTTGCGGGCATAGGCCAAACCGCTTTCAGCTTCTGCCTGCACCTCGGCCAAGGGCTCGCCAGCGGCCAGCATGTTCGATACCAAACTGTTACCGGCAAAAGCGCCTACCGGCAGATCACCGGTTCGGTTGGCAACTTCGAATACCTGACGCAACGGCCCGTGACAGCTGCGCACCGGCTGCACCCAGCGCTGGGCAAACAGCAAAAAAGCCAGTTGCGTGCGCGCCTGATAACGCTCCAGACCGCGCAGCTCCACCAATCGACAGCCCAACTCAGCAAACGCCAGGCCGGCCGGGTAATCGGCAAAACGCCGGCCAGCAATCCGCGACACGTTGGCATAGGCCACACAAGACGCATCGCTGTTGCCGAACTCGATGCTCAGGTTGATGGCCCTGCCTATCGCCAGACCCGGCAGGTTCCCATCCATGTGCAAGGCTGCGACTATCAGCTTGGTCAGCGCTTCGAGCGCCGCCAGGGCAGTGGCGTCCTGCATGGGTGCCAGATCGATCAACGATCCGATACTGCGACTGCCGAGCTGCCGGCCGATACGCAGGTATTCGTCACGCACCTCATCGTCCGAAGGATGAGGCGGCCAGTCGATGCCCAGATGGCGCAGAAATCCCAGACACACCGCCACCGCGTTCTCGCTTTGATCCAGAATCAGGTAAAGATCGACTTGCAGACATGCCACCTGCGTACGCTCCTCTATGGTGACGGCGCACTCGGACAACCGCTGCAGACGTGCTTCGGCGGCGCGCAGTTGCCGGGTGAGGAATTCGCACAAGGCCTTGCCGTACTCAAGGGCGAAGATCAACTTTGCATGCGGGTCCCGACAGCCCGGAGCGAGCAACTCCGCGCCCAGGGAGTAATACTTCAGCGCCGAGGCATACGCGGTAGATGCCCTGGCGCGCTCGCCGGCCAGCCAATTGAGCTGCGCCAGTTGTACGCGCTCCGACTGTTGATCCATTAACGGCACACCGCGATTGAGCTGACCGACGATTTCGAAAATCGCCTCGGCGCGTTTGTGCTCCGGTGTCTGCTCGAGCAGCAAACGGCCAATCCGTAAATGCTTTTGCACCCGCACGTTCGGTGCAATCAATCTATAAGCCGCTTCCTGAATCCGGTCATGGGCAAATCCGTAGCCGTCGTCTCGATGAATGATCAATTCACCCTGGATAGCGGCCCACAGCGACGAATGGACCTGCGGCACAGGCATGGCAAGCAGAGAAGACAGGCTGTCAACGCCTGCGGTATCCCCCAGACATGCCAATGCCTGCAGCGCCTGCTGAGTGGCCGGTGGCAACTGCACGAGTTTACCGACCATCAGGTCAACAACATTGTCGGTATAGCCTTGAGCATGAATGAGCTGGGCGTCCCAGTGCCAGCGTCTGTCCTCATGGCGGAAAACAAGCAGGCCTTTCTCGACGAGGGTTTGCAAGAACCGAATGACAAAGAACGGATTGCCCAGGGTTCGCTCAAGCACCAACTGCGCGAGTGTCGCAATGGACGTTTGTTCTGCGTGCATCGCGTCAACCAGCAACGCTTCGACATGTGCAGTGGCGAGCGGCGCCAGGACTATCTCCTGCACTCTGCCGCCTGCCGCTCTGATTGATAGCAGCCTGGCGGTCAAGGGGTGCGCGGCATCGACTTCATTGCTGCGATAGGCCCCGATCAATAACAAATGAGCCATCCGCGAGCGCGTCAACAGTTCCTCGAGCAAATTCAGCGTCGCGCCATCCAGCCATTGCAGATCATCCAGAAAGAGCACGAGCGGATGTTCGCGTTGCGCAAACACACCGATAAAACTGCGTAAAACCTTTAAAAACCGTCGTTGCGCCAGAACAGGCTCCAGGTCAGCCAGCGTCGGGGGCTCACCCATGATCAACTTCAGTTCAGGGATCAGGTCCGTCATCAATCGCGCATCGGCACTGAGCGCGGCCTGCAAAGCGTCGCGCCAGGTGCCGACCTGCGCATCGCTCTCGCTCAATAATGTGCGCACCAGCCCTTGAAAGGCTTGCACCAATGTTGCGTAGGGCACGTCGCGTTTGTATTGATCGAACTTGCCGCCGGCAAACAGCCCCTTTGCCGGGACCAGCGCGCGATGCAATTCATTGACGACAGAGGATTTGCCGATTCCCGAATACCCAGAGACCAACAACAGCTCGGGCTGCCCGTTTTCGGCGATGCGCGTGAACGCATTGACCAGCGTCTCGACGTCGGCGTCGCGCCCATAGAGCTTCTCGGGTATGGACAAGCGGCCAGATGTACCTCGTTCGTCCAGACTGAATGAGTAGATGTGCCGTTGCCGTTGCCACTGCGTCATGCAACGTCGAAGGTCCTCTTCGAGACCTGTGGCGGACTGGTAACGCTCCTCGGCAGTTTTCGCCAGCAACTTCATGACGATGCACGAAAGCACTGGCGGCACGGTGGCGACCCGGGCGCTCGGCGACATGGGCGTACGCGCGATATGGCAGTGCAGCCACTCCATTGGCTCGGTAGCGTTGAACGGCAGCGATCCGGTGAGCATCTGGTAGAGCGTGACCCCGAAGGCATAAAGGTCGCTGCGTGAGTCGACCGACCGGTTCATTCGCCCGGTCTGCTCGGGCGCCATATAGGCCAGGGTCCCGGCGAGGACTTCCGGCGATTGCACGCTCTGCCGTTCACGTGGCAGACGCGAAGCCAGGCCGAAGCCGGTAAGCCGCGCCCGCCCATCATGGCAGTCGACGAGAATATGCGCAGGTTTGATGTCTTTGTGAATCAGGCCGCAGCCGTGCATTTCCCCCAGCGCTTGCGCAATGCTGATCGATATCTGCAGGAACGTTTCGATAGCCATCGGTGCACTGAGCAACTCAGCGAGTACCACACCGCCGGGATCCTCATAGATCACGTGCGCTCGACCATTGTCGTGCAGCAGCTCTGTAGGACGTATCGCCCACCGTTTGTCGAGTTGATCTTTCAGTGAGTACTCGTGAGCCAACCGATCAAGACTGGAGCGACCCGGCTGTTCAGCCGATGTCGACGCTACGAGAACTGCAACAGCGCAAGCATCCGACGCTCGTCTACCGCGACAGAACACGCGTTCCGCGTCACTCCAGAGAACCTGCATGCCTTGATTCATAGCGTTCGCAGCCGTTGGTAAACGTTTGATCATCAAGCCCCCTGCCACTTCCGCCACAACGCAACGTAGCCAGCAGCGGCCGGGAGAAGAAAAACGACTGAAAATCTTCGCAGTAAAACCGAAACCCGACAATCAACCATAGGTGTTAATGCAGGCACTTACCGCGATGAATGGGATTGGATTTCCTCCTTGAACCGTCTCCTTTCAGCGACGCCGGGAAGCACTCGATCACTTCGACGTCCGATAGCAAGCGCATGAAATTGCATGCAATCAAAAAAACTCACCTGCTGCGTAAACCCAGGATGACCCGGTTTTCCTGTACAACCACTGACACGCCATTAAATCCATGGAATTAATTCTTTCGAATTGAGTCCGGCCTCAAACCGTATGACTGATCGGCAGAGTTTAATATCGAGTAGCCATTACCCACTTCCCGCTCTCGATTCCAGATCCTCGGAAGTTTGCTGAACACGTCATGACCGACACATTTTGTTGCATCGGCAAAACGGTTGGATCCAACGTTCCGACAAACGGCAACGGGCTAATTAACGTTTGTTTTCAAAATCTTAATAACCCTCATTTTCATTGTACGAATTATCCGTCAGATAACAGACGCCCCCCATCCCCACTCCCAATCTATGGTTCTCCCTATAGCCGTGGCCATACGCCGATGCACTAACAGGGAGTAGTAATGGACAACATCGTTATCGCCGACAAAGCCAGTTCTCAACTCACCGCGCAGAACTGGGGTAACGTTCAGCTCAATCAGCCTTCAGTTGTACAAATTCCGGCCCGGCCCGAACAACTGGCTTCAACCAGTCGCAGCGGTCAGGATTTGATCCTGAATCTGAAGTCTGGGGAGCAGATCAAAATCACCAATTTCTTTGTCACTAGCCCCGACGGTGTTACTAACGACATCGTGTTCCAGGGTGATGACGCCACGCTGTGGCAGGCGCGCTACAACGCAGAACCCTTCAATGGCTTTACCTTCGACGAAATCGGCTCGCTCGACGAGTTGATCGCCGGTGTCGGCGTGGTTGATGGCGCGACACCTGCCTGGGCGATTGCCGGGCTGGGTCTGTTGGGCGCGGGCGGCGCAGCTGCGGCAGCAGGCGGCGGTGGTGGCGGAGGTGGTGGTGGTAGCGGTGGCGGTAACGGCGATGCGACGCCGCCCGCCCCGGCCACCGGTCTGAGTTTGTCAGCCGATGGCCGCGTGTTGAGTGGATTCGGCGAAGCCGGCAGTGTGGTTCAAATACGCGATGCGGCCGGCAATCTGCTGGGTTCCGGCACCGTCGGTGCTGACGGACGATTTCAGGTTGACCTGAACACCCCGCAAACCAACGGCCAACCCCTCGATGTGACGCTGACTGACGGTGCGGGCAATGTGTCCACACCGGGCACGGTGACCGCGCCGGACACCACTGCGCCCATAGCTCCTGCCAATCTCAGCGTGAGCGCCGATGGCACGCAGCTCAGCGGCAGCGGTGAAGCCGGCGCGACCATTCAGGTGCGCGCAGCCGATGGCAGCCTGTTGGGCAGCGCCGTGGTGGCGGCAGATGGCACCTTCAGCGTCACGCTCAGCCCGGCGCAAACCGGCGGTCAATCGCTGACCGTCAATGCCGTCGATGCGGCCGGAAATATCTCCACGGGCGCGACGGCCAGCGCACCGGCAATCGTCGAACCGCAGACGCCCGCCAATCTCGGTCTGAGCAGTGACGGCAGCCAGCTCAGCGGTACTGCAAGGGCCGGCACCACGGTTGAAGTACGGGCCGTCAATGGCGACGTGCTCGGGCGTGCTACGGTCGGTGCTGACGGCAGCTTTACGGTGACGCTCAGCCCGGCGCAAGCCAACGGCGAAGTCATCACCGTCATCGCGCTCAATAGCGTCGGCGCGCAATCGCCTGCGGTGACATTCAACGCACCGGACATCACCGGTCCGGCTGCCGCAACGGATGTGTCCGTCAGCAGCGACGGCCTGTCTGTCAGCGGCCGCGGTGAGCCCGGCAGCACGGTCAGTGTCACCAATGCTCAAGGCAGCGTGCTCGGCACGGCCCTGGTCGCGGCGGACGGCTCGTTTACGGTGCAACTCAACGCGGCACAAATCGACGGTGAAGCACTCAGTGTGCAGCTCACCGACGCCGCAGCCAATCCTTCGCCCGCAGTGACTGTCATCGCAGTCGACCTAGACGGCTTGACGCAGCCCAGCGACATCGTTTTGAGCGTGAATGGCGCGCAAATGAAAGGCCGCGGCCAGGTCGGGTCCACCGTGACCGTGCGTGATGCCAACGGCAACGTGCTCGGCTCCGCTGTGGTCGGCGCCGACGGCACCTTCGCCGTGCAATTAAGCCCGCCACAAAACAACGGCGAAACCCTGCAGATCAGCGCCAGCGATGGCGCGGGCAATACCTCCGCCCCGCTGACCTATGTAACGGCTGACACCCAAGGCCCGGCGCCACTGACGGGCGTCACCCTGGATAACCAGGGGCAGACGCTGTCCGGTCAGGGTGAGGCCGGCGCGGCCATCACCGTGCGCGATCCGGCGGGCAATATCATCGGCACCGGCACGGTCGGCATCGACGGCAATTTCTCCCTCAACCTCTCGACGCCGCAGACCGACGCGCAACAACTGCAAGTGATCCAGACCGACGCCGACGGCAACCCATCGGCGCCGATCAACGTCACTGCGCCCGATCTGACGGTACCGGTTGCGGTCTCCGATGTAGACATTTCCGCTAACGGCGCAGTGGTCACCGGGAACGGTCAGCCCGGCGCCACCGTGACCGTCACCGACGCCGGCGGCGTGGTCCTGGGAACCGTTGTAGTCGGCAGCGATGGCCGCTTTGAGATCAGTCTTTCCACGCCGCAAACCAACGGCCAGAATTTGAACGTCGTGCAGACTGATGCCTCGACGTCGGCTTCGCCGGCGGTGCCGGTTCAGGCGCCCGATATTCAGGCTCCCGGCGCACCGGCGAATCTGGTGCTGGATCCGACGGGCAGCACACTCACAGGCACCGGCGAGCCCGGCGCCACGGTGTCGGTCAAGGATCTGGCCGGCAACACGCTGGGCAGCGCGATCGTCGACGGCAACGGTGGATTTTCGGTGTCGTTGAACAGTCCGCAAACCAACGGTCAGCCGCTGCAAGTCAGCCAATCGGATGGTGTAAACGTTTCCCCTAGCACCCCACTGACCGCGGCCGACACCACCGCACCGCTGGCCCCTGACAATCTGGTGCTCAACAGCAATGGCGTAACACTGACCGGTACCGGCCAGGCCGGAAGCACCGTCACCGTCACCGCGCCGGATGGCTCGGTGCTCGGCACCACGCTGGTGGCCAGCAACGGCAGCTTTACCGTCAACCTCAGCCCGGCGCAACTTGACGGCCAGGTGCTCAGCGTCATTCAGACTGATGCGAGCACCCTGCCCTCGCCGGCCACGCCGGTCACCGCACCGGACGTCACCGCCCCACCAGTGCCGACCGGGTTAACCATCGACCCGGCGGGTGCCACGGTCAGCGGCACCACGCAGCCGAACAATACCGTCCAGGTGCTCGACGCGAATGGCAACGTCATCGGCACCGCGACCGCTGACGGCACGGGCGCTTTCACGGTCAACCTCGATACGGCCCAGACCAATGGCGAAGCCCTGCAAGTGGTGGTGTCGGACGGCACCAACGCTTCATTGCCGGGCGCTGTCACTGCACCGGATGACACCCCACCGGCGCCGGTCAGTGATCTGGCGCTCAACCCGGCAGGCAATCAAGTGTCGGGCCTCGCCGAGCCCGGCACCTTGGTCACCGTGAGCATCCCCGGCGGTGGCACGGTGTTGGGCACCGCGACGGCGGGTGCGGATGGCCGCTTCGTGGTGACCCTGAGTCCACCGGCCGAGCCTGGCGGTAATCTGGAAGTGATCAGCACTGACGGCGGCGGCAACGATTCGCCGGCCGTTCCGCTGGCAGGTCTCGACGGTAGCCAGGTCGCGACTCCGACCGATCTCGCCTTGAGCTCCGACGGTTTTACCCTGACCGGCGCGGGAACGCCTGGTTGCACAGTGACCGTGACCAACAGCAACGGCGATGTGCTCGGGTCAGGCCTGATCAATGAGTTCGGCCGTTTCACCTTGTTGCTCAGTGCCAAGCAGATCAACGCGCAAATATTGCAAGTCACCGCCACCAGCCCTGACGGCGATGTCTCGGTGCCGGGCACGGTAACGGCGGCCGATGGCACGCCACCCGAGGCGGTGAGCAATCTTGTGTTGAACGCCAACGGCAGTGCGCTGACCGGGCGTGGCGAAGCCGGCGCGACCGTCACCGTCACCGACAGCAACGGCACGGTGTTGGGCACCGCACTGGTTGCAGGCAATGGCAGCTTCAGCCTGACGCTGACACCGGCGCAACTCAATGGCCAGGCGCTCACCGTGATCCAGAGCGACGCCGCCGGCAACCCGTCGCAGCCTGCCAGCCTTATCGCCACCGATCTGCAGCCGCCCGCCGCCGCAACCGGCGTCACCATCAACGATGTCGGCACCGTGGTCAAAGGCCAGGGGGAAGCGGGCAGCACCGTAACCGTGCGCGATGCCGCCGGCAATGTTTTGGCCACCGGTGTGGTCGATCAGAGCGGCAATTTCCAGGTCACCCTGCCCAACGCGCAGACCGCCGGCGAGACCCTGCAAGTCACCCTGACCGATGCCAACGGCAACACTTCCACCGCTACCGGTGTGCTCACGATTGACGGCACCCCGCCCGCCGCCGTGCAGAACCCACTGATCAGCGCCGACGGCACTACGCTCAGCGGCACTGGCGAAGTCGGTGCGACGGTCAACGTCACCAACGCCAGCGGCACGCTGTTGGGCAGCACTGTGGTCGGCGCCGACGGTTCGTTCAGCGTAACGCTGGCGCCCGCGCCCACCAACGGTGAAGCGTTGGCGATCAGCCAGTCCGATGCGGCCGGCAATGTCTCGCCATCGACCAGCCTCAACGCGCCCGACATCAGTCCTCCGGCTGCCCTGACGCAGGTCGTGGTGAATGCCGATGGCGTGACCGTAACCGGTCATGGCGAGCCTGGCGCCACTGTGTCTGTGCGTAGCGCCGACGGCACGGTGCTCGGTACCGCGCAGGTGGGAAGCGGCGGCGCATTCAGCGTCACCCTGAGCACGCCACAGCTGAATGCCGAAGTGCTGACGGTCACCCAGGAAGACCCGCCGGGCAACGTCTCCACGGCCGTCGAAGTGATCGCGGTCGATCTGACCCCACCGGCCATTCCGAGCGGGCTGACCTTGAACGCCGCCGGCGTACAACTGGCCGGTAATGCCGAAGCCGGTAGCACGGTCACCGTGCGCGACAGCCAGGGCAACCTCCTCGGCACCACCACCGCCGCCGCCAATGGCACGTTCCAGGTGACGCTCAATAGCGCACAAGCCAACGGCCAGTCGCTGAACGTCACGGCTACGGACGCGGCGGGCAATCCGTCCGCTCCGGCCATCGTCAACGCCGCCGACACCACGGCGCCCGTGGCGGCGAACGATCTGGCGGTGAGCGCCAACGGTGCGACGTTGACCGGTATCGGTGAAGTCGGCGCCAGCGTCGAAGTGCGTGACGCAGGCGGCGCTCTGTTGGGTACCGCGACTGTCGGCAATAACGGCAATTTCAGCATCACTTTGTCGCCGGTGGCAGTCGCCGGTTCGACGCTTTCCGTTGTGCAGATCGATGCCGCCGGCAATTCCGGCCCGGCGACTCCAGTGACGGCACCGGGCAATCTGGCGGAAAGCGCGCCAACCAATCTGGCTCTCAGCGCCGATGGTCTGACCCTGACCGGCTCCGCCACCGCTGGCAGCACCGTGAGCATTCGCAATGCCTCGGGTGCGTTGCTCGGCAGCGCCGTGGTGGCGGCCAACGGTAGCTTCAGCGTTACGCTAAATATTGCGCAACTCAACGGCGAGCAATTGTCTGCCGTGGCGACATCGACCACGGGGATCAACTCGTCCCCTACCGACTACACCGCGGCCGACATCGCCGCGCCGACGCCACTCAGCGAACTCAGCCTCGCGCCAAACGGCGTCGCCCTCACCGGACGCGGTGAAGCCGGCGCCACGGTGACCGTGCTCGGCACTGGCGGCGTCGTCCTCGGCAGCGCGGTGGTGGCGGTCAACGGCACCTTCAGCGTGACCCTCAACCCGGCGCAAACCTCGGGCCAGACCCTGAGCCTGAGTCAGGCCGATGCCGCTGGCAATGAATCCAACAGCGTCAACCTGATCGCCCCGGACCTGCTCGCGCCCAACCCACCCGCTGCACTGGCAGTCAGCAATGACGGCAGTGTGTTGACCGGCACCGGTGAGGCCGGTACCACGGTCAGCGTGTTCAACGCTGCGGGTACGCTGGTCGGCACCGGCACCGTGAGCATTGACGGCAGCTTTGCGATCACCCTGACCACGCCGCAAGCCAACGGCCAGGCGTTGACCGTGTCGCTGACCGACGCAGCAGGCAACACCTCGGCGGCGACACCGTTCACCGCGGTCGACAGCACGCCGCCTGCGGCCGTGGCGCAACTGGGCATCAGCGGCGACGGCGCGACCTTGACCGGGCGCGGCGAACCGGGCGCGCAGGTGCGGGTCATCGACAGTGACGGCAATGTGCTTGGCACTGCACTGGTCAGCCCGACCGGCACCTTTACCCTGACGCTGACCCCGGCGCTGAGCAATGCCGAAGTGATCAGCGTGGTGCAGGCCGACGCGGCGGGCAACGACTCGCCTGCGGTGAGCCTGACCACCCCCGACTTCACCCCCCCTGACCCGCTGGCCAACGTCAACATCAACAGCTCAGGCGCGCTGGTCACCGGCACCGGCGAACCCGGCGCGACCGTGACCGTGCGTGATGCCAATGGCACCTTGCTCGGCACCAGCGTAGTCCTCGCTGACGGCTCGTTCAGCGTGACGCTGAACCCGCCGCAGATCAACGAACAGATCCTCAACGTTCAGCAGGCCGATCCACCCGGCAACGTCAGCGCCCCGGTGCCGGTCACCGCCCCGGACCTGACCCCGCCCGCCACGCCTGCGGATCTGCAGATCAATGTCGCTGGCGACGTGCTCACTGGTCGTGGCGAAGCCGGTGCCGAGGTCAGCGTGACCTTGGCCGATGGCACGGTGTTGGGCACCGGCACGGTCGGCAGTGACGGTCTGTTCCAGATCACCCTTTCACCCGCGCAGACCAATGGCGAAACTATTTTCGTCGAGCTCGCAGATGCTGCCGGCAACACCTCGCCTGCCGGCACCCTGGTGGCCGCCGACAGCACGCCGCCAGCGGCACTGACCGATGTGGCGATCGATGCCAGTGGCAGCCTGATCACCGGCTCCGGCGCGGCGGGTTCGCAAGTGGTGGTTACCAACGCGGTCGGCACCATCGTCGGCACCGGCACGGTCGCGGCGGACGGCAGTTTCAGCGTGACCCTCAATCAGCCGCTGCTCAACGGCGAAGCCCTGTCGGTCATCCAGCGCGATGCCGCGGGCAACCCTTCGCCCGTAGCGCCGGTTACCGCGCCCGACGTCACCGCACCGGCTGCCCCTACCGAGCTGCAACTTACGGCTAATGGTTTGACGCTGACCGGCAACGGTGAAGCCGGCGCCACCGTGCGCGTGCTCAGCGCGACCGGCACGGTGCTGGGCTCGGCAACCGTGGCCGCCAATGGCACCTTCAGCGTGACCCTCAACCCCGCGCAAGTGAACGGCGAGCAGTTGAGCGTCAATCAGACGGATCAGACCTCGAACACTTCCCCCACCGCGCCGTTGCAGGCGGGCGATACCACCGTTCCACTGGAAGTCGCCGACCTCAATGTCAGCCAGGACGGCCTGATCGTGACCGGCACCGGCGAGCCTGGGGCGCTCGTCACCGTGCGCGACGGCGCGGTGATACTTGGCACCGCGACAGTGGCCGCCGACGGCAATTTCAGCGTGACGTTGTCCGCGGCGCAACTCGATGGCCGCACGCTGTCCGTAGTTCAGGCCGACGCGAAAAACAACCTGTCCGAACCCGCCCTTGTCGACGCGCCAGACAGCACCGCGCCGCTCGCACCGACCGTCACATCGTTGACCGCCAACGGCGTTTCGCTCACCGGGACTGCCGAAGCCGGCAGCACCGTGACGGTGTTGTCGGCCACTGGCACCGTGCTGGGCACTGCTGTGGCGTTGGGCAACGGCACTTACACGGTCACGCTCAACCCGGCCCAGACCAACGGCCAGGTGTTGTCGGTGATCGCGACCGATGAGGCGCTGAACGTATCACCAGCGCTGTCCTTCCCGGTGCCGGATATCACGGATCCGGATGCCGTCACCGGCCTGACCATCAGCGGCGACCTGAGCCAACTCGCCGGGCGTGGTGAAGCCGGGGCCAGCGTCGAGGTGACCGACGCGCTCGGCACTGTCGTCGGCACTGGCACGGTCGCGGCCAACGGTACGTTCCTGGTCACCCTGACGCCGGGCATCACGGCCGGCCAGGTGTTGACTGTCATTCAGACGGACGCGGCCAATAATGTTTCCGCCGATGCCATCCTGAACGTACCGGCGGTTCCGGCGCCGGATGCACCGGGCAATCTGCTCTTGTCGGGCGATGGCGCGACGCTGACCGGCACCGCGGCAATCGGCACCACCATCAACGTTTTCGGCGCTGACAACAGCCTGATCGGCACCGGCATCACCGGTCCGGATGGCACGTTCAATGTCGTGCTGACGCCTGCGCAAACCAATGGCCAGAGCCTTGAGGTCACTGCCAACACGCCGCTGGGCGGCGTTTCGCTGCCCACCGAAATCAGCGCCGACGACACCTCGGCACCCGCGCCACTCAGCGATCTGGCAGTGAATGCCAGCGGCACACTGGTCAGCGGTCGCGGCGAAGTGGGCGCAACGGTGCGGATCACCGGCGCGGGCGGCGTGTTGTTGGGTGAAGCGGTGGTTGGGGCGAATGGCACGTTCAGCGCACAACTGAATGCGCCGCAGGTCAACGGCCAGCTACTCAATGCTACACAGACCGATGCGGCCCTCAACACCTCGCCGACGCTTCCGGTCACGGCGCCCGACTCTACCGCCCCGGCGGCACCGACCGCGCTGCTGCTCAGCGGCGGCGGTCTGGTGCTGAGCGGGCTCGGTGAAGCCGGTGCCCTCGTCACAGTGCGCGGCGCTGGCGGCACGGTGCTGGGTACCGCGACGGTGGCGGGCAACGGCACGTTCTCGGTGACCTTGTCCACGGCGCAACTCAACGGCCAGCAATTGAGCGTCAGCCAGAGCGATGCGGCGGGCAACATTTCGCCGTCAACCAACCTCAACGTCGCCGACACCACAGCGCCGGCTGGATTGAGCAATGTGACCCTGAACGGCACCGGGCTGGCGGTCAGCGGCACGGGTGAAGCCGGCGCCACGGTCAGCGTGACCAACGCCGCCGGGACGGTGCTCGGTACTGCGGTGGTCAATGCCGGCGGCACCTTCACCGTGCAACTGTCCAGTGCCCAGCTCAACGGTCAACAGCTCAACGTTCAACAGGCAGACCCGACGGGCAATCTGTCGCCAGTGTTCAACCTGACCGCCAACGACACCCAGGCACCGCTCGCAGCGACCGGTCTGGCGCTGGCCGACAATGGCCTGACCGTGAGTGGCACTGGCGAAGCCGGCGCGACGGTCAATGTCTACGGCCCGGGCGGCGCGCTGCTCGGCAACAGCACCGTGGGCAGCGGCGGCACGTTCAGCTTCAACTTGAACAGCGCGCAACTGGACGGCCAACTGCTGACCGTGCGCCTGGTCGACCCGGCCGGCAACCTCTCGCCGAACGCCAGCCTGACAGCGCCGGACATTACAGCGCCCGGTGCGCCGACCGGCGTCAGCGTCAATGGCAGCGGCACCCTGCTCACCGGCATCGGTGTGCCCGGCGCGACCATCAGTGTGCGTGGCGTCGGCGGCGTGGTGCTCGGCACCGCGACCGTCGCGGCCAACGGCAGCTTCTCGGTGGTGCTGGCTTCGGCGCAGATCAACAGCCAGGTGCTCAGCGTCACCCAGGCAGACCCGAGCGGCAACGTCTCGGCAGCGGCGAGCGCCACCGCGCCCGACCTGACGCCGCCCACCGCCGCTACGGCGCTGCTGGTCGGCGCCGACGGTCTAACCGTCACGGGCACAGGTGAGGCCGGCGCAACCGTCACCATCAAGTCGGCCAGCGGCACCGTGCTCGGCACCGGCACGGTCAACAACCTCGGGGTGTTCAGCATTGTCCTGAACAGCGCGCAGATCAACGGCGAAAAACTCACCGTCAACCTCAGCGATGCGCGTGGCAACGTCTCGGTTGCCGCGAATGTCACGGCGCCGGATATCGACGTCAACGCACCGGTGGTGGCCAGCGATAACCTTGCCGTCGGCACCGTCACCCTAGCCCCGGCCACCGCGTCGCAGACCTTCAACGACTCGTTCACCACGCTGCTGGCCGGCTTCTCGAAAACCTTCACCTTCACCGTGGCCGGCGGCACGCGGCTTGATCCAACCCTGACGTTGACCACCAACAGCCTGATTTCGCTGCTCGACGGCGTGGTCTATACATTGCAGGTGAAGAATGCCAGCGGCACCTGGGTCACCCTGGACGTCAACGGCAGCAGCGGTCTGCTCGACCTGATTGCCCTCACCGGGCAAGGCGTGCGCGTCGACATTGGTAACTTGCTGTCAGGCGACTACCGGTTGACCGTGTCGAGCACCGGCATCGGCGTGCTGACCACGGTCAACACGCAACTGCAACTGGACGTCAGCAGCCTGACCCAGTTCAACGGCATCGCCGGGCCTGCGGTGACCGGCAACGTCATCACCAACGTCGGCGTCGATGGCACCGCCGACCAGACCGGCCCGGACAACGGCGCGCAATTGCAGATCTTCAAGAACGGCGCCTGGGTCAGCGCCGGGGCCGGCACCACGGTGCAGGGGTTGTACGGCACGCTGACCATCGACGCCAACGGCAACTACAGCTACAAGCCCAACGGCAGCGTCAGCAGCGTCGGCAAAGTCGACGTGTTCAACTATCAGCTGGTACACCCGAACGGTTTGAGCGACACCGCCAATCTGTACGTGCGCATCGACAGCCCGCAAGCCACCGAAGTGTGGAACGACGCCAACCTCGGCAGCCCGGCGCTGGTGGTCGATGCCACGGCGGACATCGCGTCGACTGACGTCACGTTGGTCAACCGCGAAGTCACCAGCACTTCCGCCCTCGGCACGTTCAACGTGTTGTTGGGCGGTGGCAGCGGCAACTACAACACCGTGGTCGCGGCAGACACCGTCAGCGACCTGACCGTGGTGGTCAACTCGAGCAACCTGCTGGCGCTGCTCGGTTCGATGACGGTGGGCCTGTACAAACTCAACACCGCGACCAACCAGTACGTGCTGGTCAAGAGCTACGGCGGCAACGCGCTGCTCAATCTCGGCGGTGGCAATTACGGGATCAAGTTCGATGATCAGACCGCCGGCACTTATCAGGTGCGGGTGGCGGTCGGCGGCCTCGGCCTGCTGACCAGCGTCAATACCAGCCTGATCAACGTTGCGACCTACACCAACCAGTTTGTGGTCGGCAGCTATACGCCGGTGTCGGGCAACCTGCTCACCGACACCGCGGGCGGCGGCGCCGATGTGCTGGGCTCGGTCTACACCCTGCTCAGTGTGTTGGTCGCTGGCAGTTACGTGGCGCCGGGTTACAACGGCGTCTCGCTGGTCGGCAACTACGGCACGCTGCTGGTGCAGGCCAACGGCAATTACACCTACACGCTCAAGACCGGGCTGACCGATGCAGTGATCGGTCAGGAAGACACCTTCACTTATCAGCTCACTCACCCCAACGGCACGGTCGATACCGCCACGCTGACCATCGACCTGAACAAGGCCGGCGCCTTCGCCAGCACCGCGTTCTCGGCGCTGGCCAGCGATGACCTCGGTCTGGCGCACGCTAGCGGCAGCGAGCTGATCCAGGGCACCGATGGCAACGACACCCTCGACGGTTCGCACGGCGGCGCCGTTACCCTGCAAGGCGGTGCCGGCGACGACACGCTGATCATCGCCGACCAGCAGTTCACCTCGGTCGATGGCGGCAGCGGCACCGACACCCTGCTCTGGGCCGGTGGCGACGTGGCGATCAACCTCGGCGATCTGCAGAGCAAGATCCATAACGTCGAAATCCTCGACCTCAACCATTCCAGTGCGGTGTCACTCACGTTGAACCTCAGCGACCTGCTGGCGATCACTTCCTCTGACAACAACACCCTGCTGATCAAGGGTGATGACAAGGACAGCGTGCACATGACCGATGACTGGGTCGCCGATGGCGCGCAGCAGGCCGACGGCATCGACTATGTTCAATACACGGCACAGGAGGATCCAAGCCACCACTTGTGGGTGCAAAACGGCATTCAAGTCGTCTGAAAAAAGGCAACAGCAACGTCCGTCTCTCAACAGTAAGGGAAGTCTGTGGAGTCAGTTTTTCGCCAGAAATGGCCGGTGGTCTTGCTGACCATCGGCCTCTACCCCGCGTTCACCGTCGACGTTCGCGCCGACGACAATCTCGACAGCAGTTTGCGCAGCATCAGCCCGGCGCAACTGCAACAACCGGCAGGCAATGACCGCCGTCAGCGCCCTGCCCCTGCTTCGCGGGCGTCCGCCAATGTGGACGCTTTGGGCCTGGAACAAGCCGTGCGCCTGGCCGTGGACTGGCACCCTCGGATTGGCGAGGCCATCGGCACGCTGTTCCAGCAAGGCGAAGGTGTCAACGTCGCCGAGTCCGGTTATTACCCGCAGGTCACCGGCGGCATCAAGGGCGGTTACACCAGCGGTTACGGCAGCGATGCCGGCAGCCAGTCAGTGAACATTTCCCTCAAGCAGATGCTCTACGACTTCGGCAAGGTGTCCAGCTCGGTCGACGCTGCCCGCGCCCGGGTGGCGCGCAGTCAGGCCGGGATTTTGCTGGCGATCGATGACGTGGCCCGCGACACCGCCAAGGCCTACATTGAAGTGCAGCGCTATCAACGTCTGCTCGACGTCGCCCGCGAACAGATTCAGGGCATCGGCGGCATCGTCGAGCTGGCCAGGCAACGCAGCGACATGGGCGCCAGCACCCGCTCCGATATGGTTCAGGCGCAGTCCCGGGCCGAAGGCGCGACCGCCACGTTGCAGGAATTCAAAGCGCAATACGCACGCTGGCAAGCCACCCTGACCAGCCTGCTCGGACGGCGTACGCCGCCAGCGGTCAGCGCAGCCGCCGCGCCGACGCTGAGCCAGGCTTGCGATGCCTCGCAAATCTCCGATGCCCTGCCCGCCGTCCTGCAAGCCGCCGCGCAACGCACCCAAGCCCAGGCGGAACTGGCGCAGGCCAAGGCCGAAGCCTACCCGACCCTGTCGCTGCAACCGTCGGTCAATCAATACCTCGACGACCACTACGACGATCAGAACTCGCGCGCCGATCGCACCCAGGTCGGGATCTTCCTCAACCTCGAAGTGCCGATCTATCAGGGCGGCGCCATCAGCGCGCGCAGCCGCGCCGCCGGGCATGCCTTGACCGCCGCCGACTCGGCCGAAGACTTTGCCCGCCTGCAAGCCCGCCAGGGTCTGGCTGAAGCGCAGGCGCAGACCTCGGGCCTGAACCGGCGGTTGCGCTCGCTGGAATTCCGCCAGACCAGCATCACCGAGGCGCGCATGTTGTATGGCCGCCAATACCTGGAACTGGGCACGCGGCCGCTGCTGGACTTGCTCAACGCCGAGCAGGAAATCCACCAGTCGCGCTTCGATCTGGTCAACACCCAGGCCGATCTGCAACGCCTGCAGATCGATTGCTTCTACAACAGCGGGGCGATTCGCCGGGTCTTCGGCATCGACCACAGCGCCATTCAGAATGTCGAGATCCTGCCATGACCGACGCCAGCATCACTATTCCCGAACCCGTGGCTGCCGAGGCGCGCGAAGATTATTCGCCGTGGCTGGAAGCGGTGCTCAAGGTCGCCCGCCACTACCGCCTCGACGTCTCGCCGGAAAGCGTGCGCCTGGCTTCGGTACACAGCGAAGGCCGCGTCGAAGAAGTCGTCCGGCACATGGCACGGCAGGCCGGGCTCAGCGTCAAGTTCGCGGTGTTCGACAACAAGAGCCTGAGCCGTTGGCGCACGCCGCTGGTGGTGCAGTTGCGCGACGGTCAGGTCGGCGTGCTGGAAAGCATCGGCGAAAACGGCGAACTGGGCATCTGCTTCAGTGGCGATCAAGGCTTGCAGAGCCGGATGGACGCGGCCGTGCTCGCCGAGCAGGCGCTGCGCACGGTGATCTTGCGCCCGACCCAACCCGTGTCCGACGTGCGCACCAACGACTACATCAAGCCCTACGACGAGCACTGGTTCCGTCGCATCGTCCTCACCGACCTGCGGCCGTACACCCAAGTGATGATCGCCTCGCTGGTGGCCAATCTGCTGGGCATGGCCGGCGTGCTGTTTTCCATGCAGGTGTACGACCGGGTGATCCCGGCCGAATCGCTGCCGACTCTGTACGTGTTGTTCGGCGGGGTGATGCTGGCGCTGCTGTTCGATTTCGTCATGCGCATTCTGCGGCTGCGCATCACCGATGTGCTGGGCAAGCGTGCTGACTTGCGGGTGTCCGATCTGGTGTTCGGCCACGCCTTGCGCCTGCGCAATTCCGCCCGGCCGAAGTCCACCGGTTCGTTCATTTCGCAACTGCGCGAGCTGGAGCAGATCCGCGACCTGATTACCTCCAGCACCGCCACGGCGCTGGCCGACATGCCGTTTTTTCTGCTGTTCCTGCTGGTGTTCTATTTGATCGGCGGGCCGCTGGTGCTGATCCCGTTGGTGGCGCTGGTGTT
Organism: Pseudomonas sp. R1-1; assembly: GCF_051132135.1. NCBI lineage: Bacteria > Pseudomonadati > Pseudomonadota > Gammaproteobacteria > Pseudomonadales > Pseudomonadaceae > Pseudomonas > Pseudomonas sp. R1-1. The sequence goes on along the minus strand of NZ_CP071663.1, from coordinate 2,803,780 downwards.
CATGCTGCTGCCGGGGATCATCGCGCAACCGCGTCTGGCCAAACTGGCCAATGCCTCAATGCGCGAAGCCGCGCTGCGCAATGCGATGCTGGTGGAAAGCATTCAGGGCCTTGACGACATCAAGGCGCTGCAGGCCGAGCAGCGTTTCCAGCAACAATGGAATCAATACAACGCCGCCTCGGCGGACAGCAGCCTGCGTTTGCGCACCCTGACCAACAGCCTCGTGGCCTGGACACAGAACGTGCAAGGCGCGGTCTTCGCCGTGGTGATCGTATTCGGCGCGCCGATGGTGATTGCCGGCGACCTGACCACCGGCAGCCTCGTCGCGGCGTCGATTCTGTCGTCACGGATGATGGGGCCGATGGCGCAACTGACCCACGTGCTCACCCGTTGGCAGCAAGCCAAGGTTGCGCTGGAAGGCTTGAACCGGATCATGCAGATGCCGGTGGATCATCCCGAAGGCAGCCAGCGTGTGCACCTGCCGGCGATTCGCGGCGACTACCGGATGCACCAGGCGAGTTTCCGCTACAGCGAAGAATCGGCCCCGGCGCTCAACGCCATCGACCTGACCATCCGCCCCGGCGAGCGCATCGCCCTGCTCGGCCGCAACGGCGCCGGCAAATCGACGCTGCTGCAGGCGCTGGGCGGTGCGATGGATCTGAGCAGCGGCGAAACCACGCTGGACGGCATCGCCTTGGCGCATCTCGATCCGGCCGACCTGCGTCGCGATGTCGGCCTGCTGTCGCAACAGGCGCGGCTGTTTCACGGCACCCTGCACGACAACATAACCCTCGGCGCCGGTCAGGCCAGCGATCAGGAAATCGTCGCCGCGCTGAACGTTACCGGCGCGCTCGAGTTCGTCCGTCAGTTGCCCAAAGGCATGGATCATCTGGTGCTTGAAGGCGGCCTCGGCCTGTCCGGCGGTCAGCGCCAGAGCCTGCTGCTGTCGCGCTTGTTGCTGCGCCAGCCGCAGGTGCTGTTGCTGGACGAACCGACGGCGGCGCTGGATGACGTCACCGAGCGTTTGCTGCTGGAAAAACTCGCGACCTGGACCCAGGGCCGCACGCTGGTGGTCGCCACGCACCGGGTCAGTGTGCTCCAACTGGTCGAGCGGATCATCGTCCTCGATAACGGGCGCATCGTCATTGATGACCATCGCGATGCAGCGCTGGCGCGGTTGCGCGCACCCGGCAAAGGAGTGGCGGTATGAAAACGATGATGACTGACGTGCCGGACCCGATGTCCTACCTCGACGGCCGCGACGAGCGCGCCCTCGCCGGGGGTGCAAAAGTGATCTGGGGCTGCGCGTTGATGCTCGCTTGCTTCATCGCCTGGGCGGCGTGGTTTGAAGTGGTCGAAGTCTCGACCGGCACCGGCAAGGTCGTGCCGAGTTCTCGTGAACAGGTGATCCAGTCGATGGAGGGCGGCATTCTCGAGCAGCTCAATGTCAGCGAAGGCGCCTTGGTCGAACGCGGGCAGATTCTCGCGCAACTGGACCCGGTGAAGAACCAGTCCAACGTCGGCGAAAGCGCGGCCAAGTACCGTGCGGCGCTGGCCAGCGTCAATCGTCTGCAAGCTGAAGTCAGTGAAAAACCACTGACATTCGATCCCTCGCTGCAGGACTTTCCCGAGTTGATCCGCGCCGAAACCGAGCTGTTCCAGACCCGCCGCAAAGGCCTGGCGGAAACCCTCGACGGTATTCAGAGTTCGTTGAAACTGGTGCGCAGCGAACTGGCGATCACCGAAAACCTCGCGAAGATCGGCGCCTCGAGCCGGGTCGAAGTGCTGCGCCTGACCCGCCAGCGCTCCGAGCTGGAATTAAAGGCCACCGAAGCGCGCTCCGATTACATGGTCCGCGCCCGCGAAGATCTGGCCAAAGCCAATGCCGAGGCGCAGATGCTTGAAGCAGTGATCCGGGGTCGCACCGACTCGCTGTCACGCCTGACCCTGCGCTCGCCGGTGCGCGGGATCGTCAAGGACATCGAAGTCAGCACCATCGGCGGCGTGATCGCGCCCAACGGTCAGGTCATGCAGATCGTGCCGCTCGATGAACAACTGCTGATCGAAACGCGCATCTCACCGCGTGACATCGCCTTCATTCATCCGGGCCAGGCGGCCAAGGTCAAGATCACCGCTTACGACTACTCGATCTACGGCAGCCTCGACGGCGAAGTGGTGACGATCTCCCCGGACACGATTCAGGACGAAGCCAAGCCAGAAATTTTCTACTACCGCGTGTTCATCCGCACCGCCTCGGATGAACTGCGCAACAAGGCCGGCAAACGCTTTGCCATCGTCCCCGGGATGATCGCCACGGTGGACATTCGCACCGGCGAAAAAACCGTGCTCGACTACCTGATCAAACCGCTCAACCGCGCCCGCGAAGCGTTGCGCGAACGCTGATCAGCGGCTGGCGAACTTGGTGGTCGGTGGCACGATTGGCGCAAGGCTGGCTTGATAACGCGTCCACTCGCGATTGATTTCCGCGTACGGCAGGAAAATGCTCACGCGCGGTTGATCAAGCAAGTCTTTACGCTTGAGGCGGCTGACGTCATCCCGGGTAAGAAACGCCACGTTGATGCCGACCACCTTGCCGTCGGCGGAAAACACCGGCCCGCCGGACATGCCCTTGGCCAGCGCGCCATTATGAGTGCCGTAAAGCACGTTGCCCTCTTTGACGTCGAGGCGAACCATCGCCGGCAGCGCCTGGCCGGTGCCCTTGACCGACATGTACAGCGAATTGAAGCCCACCGACGTCAGTTCCTCGCCCGGCTTGTAGCCACGCCACGCCGGCACGCTGCCGGCCTTGTGCCGGAAGAACTGCACGTCGGCCTGTCCCTGAAAAACCGCGCCCGACAGGTAAGGAATGTGCTTCACCGTCACGGCGTAATCTTCATTCCATTGCACAGCCGAACCCATCAGCACGTAAGGCAAAGGCGCGCCGGAGTGAACGACAAAGGCTTGGTCTAAAACAGGATCCTGAACAAAAGCGACTGGCATTCCATTGCACCCGCTGAGCAGCATCGACGCTGCAACAAGTGACTTGAGGGGGCGCATTTTCGGCACATCATGTAGTGAGGGAAGGTGCTGCAATATGTCATTGCGCCATTACTTCTGGCAATAGGCTTAGACTACCGTTTGTCTGCCAGCGATATAGTGAGTCAATGATTGGATCCAAGGTTTTAAACCGCGCCGATGGTTGGCATCGAAGTCCGCCAAGAAGCCTCCCATGGTCAGACTCGCCGTGCAGATGGTTGCCTGCCTGCACGGCGAGACGTCGGCTTACTGCGGTGGCACGGCGTTATCCAGCGCCCGGTTCACCGCCAGCTCCCCCAACATGACGATCTGCGCAATGCCCAACAGCGCATTGCGGTTCGACCCTTCCAGCATGCCGGCGAAATTGCCGAGCAAAACAGTCGCCGACGCCAAGGACTCGCTGGCGTTGGCCAGCAAGGTTTCCATGTCGGACTGCGGGTTGATCATGAACAGCTCGTTGGGGCTGTATGGGGTGGCCATGATTTGCGCGGGCACCAGATAATGGTCGAGCGCGCGTTCGGCGGCTTCGTGCAGCTTCTTGGAATCGAACGATTCGTAAGGCGACGCCGGGTCTGTGACTGGCGGCTTGGGAGGTGTCTTGGACATCAGCTGGAACTCCTTGTAAATCCTGCAGGCGGCTTTTGAGCAGGCATCCTGCCTCGCTGTCATGGCCGTAACGACTGGTGGGCACTGAGGGCCTGGCCCTCACCGGGTTGGGCGCGACGTATCAGCTCGGCGTGCGCCGGGCATCCAGTACCCGGTTGACGATGAGCTCGCTGAGCGTGATCACCTGCTGCAGGATCAGCATCGACCGGCGCTGCGGGCTCTCGATGTTGTCGCCGATGTCGCGGGCCATCTCACCGGCGGCCGCCAATGTTTCGCAGGCTTCAACGAGCAACGTTTCTTCATCCACCGTGGGATCAATGAGAAAGATCCTGCCGGTCTTGCGCGACGGGATGGAGGTTTTCAGGGTTTCGGGGTTGAGATAGAAATTGATGGCGCGGTTGGTTGCCTCTTTTATCTTCTGAGGTTCCAGCGCGGGATCGTAGGGGATTGGATCGGCATCGGTTTCTGGAGGGTTGGGCGTTACTTTGAACATTGATGAAGCTCCACTTAATCAGATAAGGAGCCATCACTCTCGCTACCAAACGAGGGTGGCGGCCAAGCGCAGGTTGGTAGACCGGTCTAAGCGGAGTAAAACCCCGGCGCTCCCGAAGGAGCCCCACGCGTGGCCGCCATAAAGCACAGTTTCCGATAAGGACTGTATTGGGCGTTGCCATCACGCTTAGAAGACGGGCTACCAAACCCGATCACTGTTTTCAGTGACAGGGATACGATATAGCCGACCCTATAAGCGTGTAAGCCGGCGGATTCTGAAGCACGCGTAGGCAGCGACGCAAGGCGCTGTAGCCTTTATGGCGTAACAGTTGGTGTAATTTAAACGCGTGCGCTTAGTCGTGTTTAAGCACGACAAATCGTGATATCCGCGTTGTTCAATTTCGCCTCAGGATACCGCTCTCCGCGTGCCCTCCTCCCCAGCCCGAATCCTGAACCAGATCGCATACATCGCCGGCAAGAACACCAAGGTAATAATCGTCCCGACAAACGTGCCCCCTATCAGCGTATACGCCAGCGTGCCCCAGAACACCGAATGCGTCAGCGGAATGAACGCCAGAATGGCCGCCAGTGCGGTCAACAGCACTGGCCTTGCCCGTTGCACGGTGGCTTCGACCACGGCGTCAAAAGGCGCGAGGCCTTCCTGCTCGTTGTGATGAATCTGCCCGATCAGAATCAGCGTGTTGCGCATCAGAATCCCCGACAGCGCAATCAACCCGACCAGTGCGTTGATGCCGAACGGCTGATTGAAGATCAGCAGCGTCGGCACCACGCCGATCAAGCCGAGTGGCGAGGTGAGGAAGACCATGATCATCGCCGAGATCGAGCGCACCTGGACGATGATGATCAGCAGCGTCACGGCGATCATGATCGGCAGCAGCGGCAGGATCGCTTTGCCGGCCTTGCCGGACTCCTCGATGGCGCCGGCCTGTTCAATGCGGTAACCGGTAGGCAGTTGCGCAATGATCGGCTGCAATTGCCCGATGATCACGCCGGAGACGTCCGGTGGCTGCAAGCCTTCGGCGATGTCGCCGCGCACGGTGATGGTCGGGGTGCGATCGCGGCGGCGCAGGATCGGATCTTCCATGCGCACTTCGACCTTGCCGATCTGCGACAGCGGAATGCGTTGCCCTGCTGCGCCGACCAGGGTGAAGCCTTCGATCTGCGCCGGGTCCAGGCGGATGTTGCCCGCCGCACGGCCAACTACCTGCACCGAACGAATGTCTTCACGCACCGCGGTAATCGGCACGCCGCTGAGCAAGAATTGCAACTGCTGGGCCACGGTGCTGGACGTCAGGCCGACTGCCTGCAAGCGATCCTGATTGAGGTTGAAATGCAGCGTCGGTGTCAGCGGCCCCCAGTCGGTGTTGACGGTGCGCATCATCGGGCTGTCCTGCATAACGCCGCGGACCTGCTCGGCGATGACGCGCAACTTTGCCGGATCGGGGCCTATCACCCGGTAAGCCACCGGGAACGGCGAATACGGACCGAAGACGATCTGCGTCGCACGAACGCGCGCTTCCGGGGCCAGGCCTTGAGCAACCGCTTCGCGCAAACGCAACTTGAGGGTTTCGCGGGCGTCCTGACTGTCCGTCAGCACGACGATCTTGGCGAATGACGGGTCCGGCAATTCGGGTGCCATGGCGAGGAAAAACCGTGGCGCACCTTGACCGATATAGGCCGTGACGATTTTCGCCTCCGGCTGTTTTTGCAGCCACGCCTCGACTTTGGCTGTGGCGGCGCTGGTCTGCTCGATCGCGGTGCCGTAGGGCATTTGCACTTCGATCATCACTTCAGGACGGTCAGAAGTCGGGAAGAACTGCTTCTTCACCAATCCCATGCCCGGAATCGCGACGACAAACAGCGCGACAACAGTGCCCGCCACCAGCCATTTACGGGTGATCACCCATGCCAGAATCCGTCGGAAACGGTTATAGCGCGGCGTGTCGTAGATCGCCGCGTGCCCGCCTTCGACTTGCTGGATGTCCGGCAACAGCTTCACTCCCAGATACGGCGTGAACGCCACCGCAACGACCCACGAAGCGATCAAGGCGATGCCGACAATCCAGAACATGTTGCTGGTGTATTCGCCCGCCGTGGACTGGGCGAAACCGTTCGGCAAAAAGCCTATCGCCGTCACCAGCGTACCGGCCAGCATTGGCGCTGCGGTATGGCTCCAGGCATAGGCCGAGGCTTTGATGCGGTCATAGCCCTCCTCCATTTTCACCACCATCATTTCAATGGCGATGATCGCGTCGTCGACCAGCAAGCCCAGCGCGAGAATCAACGAGCCGAGGGTAATCCGGTCAAAGTTTTTGCCGGTAGCGGCCATCACCACAAACACGATCGCCAGGGTCAACGGCACCGCTGCGGCGACCACCACGCCGACGCGCCAGCCCATGCTGAGAAAGCACACCAGCATCACCACCAGCAGCGCGACGAAGAACTTGACCATGAACTCGCCGACCGCCGAGTCGATATTCACCGCCTGATCGGTGACTTTCGACAGGGTCATGCCCAGCGGCATTTCTGCATTGATGTTGCGCGTTTCGGCATCCAGCGCCTTGCCCAGATCCAGACCGTTCCAGCCCTCGCGCATGATCACGCCGAGCAATAACGCTTCCTCGCCGTTGTTGCGCACCAGAAAGGTCGCCGGGTCTTCGTAGCCGCGCTCGACCGTGGCCACATCCGAGAGCATGAGGGTGCGCCCCTGCGCGACAACCGGCGTGTCACGAATTTTCTGCAAGGTGTCGAACGCGCCATCGACCCGCAGGAAAATCTCCGGCCCTTTGGTTTCGACCGATCCGGCGGGTGTCAGCACGTTCTGATTGTTCAGTGCAGCGAAGATGTCCTGCGGCGACAGGCCCAGTGTCGCCAGGCGATCATGGGAAAACGAGACGAAGATGCGTTCTGCCTGCTCACCGATGATGTTGACCTTTTTCACCCCCGGCACATGCAACAGGCGCTGGCGCAAAGACTCCGCATCGCGAACCAGCAAGCGCTGTGGCTCGCCCTTGGCCTTCAGGGCAAACAGCGCGAACGTTACGTCGGAAAACTCATCGTTGACCATTGGCCCAATGACCCCGGCCGGCAGTTTGATCGCTTCGTCGTCGAGCTTCTTGCGCGCCTGATAGAACTCTTCCTGCACCTGCGACGGCGGCGTGCTGTCGAGCAACGACACCATGGTGAATGCCAGCCCTGGGCGGGTGTAGGTTTCCGTGCGGTCGTACCACTTCAGTTCCTGCAAACGCTTTTCCAGCGGTTCGGCGACCTGATCCTGCATCTCCTGCGCGGTCGCGCCGGGCCATGCGGTGATGACGGTTAATTGCTTGACGGTAAACGGTGGATCTTCGGCCCGGCCCAATTTGAAGAACGCCAGAGTGCCGGCGACGGCGATCAGAAAAATCAGAAATACCGTGATCGCGCGTTGGCGTACGGCGATGGCGGAAAGGTTGAATCGACCTTGGCTCATGGACGACTCCCGGCAACCTGGGCGTCATCGCCGGCCAGCAAGCGCACGTCCTCGCCTTCGTGGAGCAGATGCGCGCCGAGCGCAACGATCGGCTCACCGACACTGAGTTCGCCGGCAACCCGCGCCGAATCGTCACTCAACCCCAACACCTCGACGGCGCGCCAGGTTACTTTCGCCGGTGTACCGGCAATCGCCCACACGCCGGCACCTTTGCCTGAGTTGTACAGCGCCGCGATCGGTACTTTCAGCGCTTGTTGCTGTGCTGAACCTTGGGTGATATCAACGGTGACGGTCGAACCGATCGGCGCATTGGCGAGTTTGCCTTCGAGCACGTAGCGCGCCTCGAACGTGCGGGTCGAAGCGTCGGCGGAATCGGCAAGCAGGCGCAGGCTTGCGCTGACAGCCGCCGGATCGCCATAGAGTCTGGCCCGCGCGGTGGAGCCTGCGACCGGGCGCAAAGTCTCGGGCAGATGGACGATGGCTTCCCGCTGACCTGCGCGCGCCAGTCGCACTACGGCTTGCCCCGGACTGACCACTTGCCCAGGCTCGGCGAGTGTCTCCACGATCACGCCGTCGGCGTCCGCCACAAGCACCGCATAACCGGAGGCATTGCGTGCCACGTCCGCTTGCGCAACAGCGGCGCTGAGTTGCGCCTTGGCGGCGTCGGCGGAAGCTTTGAACTGGTCGTAGGCCGATGCCGAGATTGCGCCAGCAGCGACGAGCTTGCGATTGCGCGCTTCTTCATCGGCGGTCTGTTTGGCGCGTGCTCGAGCGGCGGTAACGGCTTCTTGCTGCGCTCGCGCTTGCAGACCGAGGTCGATCGGGTCGAGGCGCATCAGCGGCTGCCCGCGCTTGACCGTCTGACCGGTGTCGACCAGACGCTCGAGGACCTTGCCCGAAACGCGAAAGCCCAAGTCGCCCTGAACCCGCGCTGCCACCACTCCCGTGAATGACCGCGAGCCATCCTCGGCAAGCTGCACGACCGCCGACCTGACGATGGGCGCAAGGGCGCGCGGGTCTTGCGTAGTAGAAGCATCCCCACACGCCGTCAGGACGAGCGGCAGCCAACAGGCTGCGAGGGGAGAAGGTCTGAACCTGGGCATGGGATTTCTTCACTGAAATAGGATGATCATCATATTCTCAGTCGGTGACCAATGTCGTCAACGGTCACTCGTCATCAAATTTGCACTTCGCCCGTTTCAGCCCTGCAGATTTTCCACCTGAATCTCCACGCCACTGCGCTGCCAATCACCTTTACGGTCAGCGACGGCTCGATAGCGATTTGGCGGTTCGGCCCCGATTACCGGCGCCTGCTTGTGCGACGCGATGGCACAAACGCGGTCGAGCGGCGCGGCGCAGGCGTTGTTCAAGTCTTTGGGGATGGCGGGCGACCCGATGAGTCCCAGCCTGTAATGCGGATCAGCGAGGCACTAAGGCATCAAGCTGCGCAGGATCAGGTTCGAGGTCAGCGTCGGCGCCACCTCGATGAAGTCCAGGTTGTGTTGCAGCATCAGCGGATTGACGAAGGGCCGCAGCGTTAGATGGATCGATTCGACAGTTTCGTCCAGCGGCGTCTTGCGTTCGAACTCACCGGCCGTGCGCCCGTCACGCACGATGTCAGTGATAAAGCCTTTGATCCGCGCATCGTAGCGCTGGGCGCTGGGCCAGTTCTCGCCGGCTGCAAAGGCCGCGATGTCGTAGAGCTTGCGGTCGGTGAAGAACAGTTCGACACCGGTGGCGATCACGGTTTTCACCAACAGGCGGAAACGCTCGGTCGGCGACAGCCCCTCAGCGCTGATCGCCAGTTCCACCGCCGCGACGATTTGCCCCAGGCAATTGGCGCAGATGGCTTCGCCGATCGCCTGCTTGGAATCGAAGAATTTGTAGATGTACGCCTTGGAAAAACCGATGGCCTTGGCCAGGTCGGAGACCGTGGTTTTGCCGTAGCCATACTGGCTGAAATGCTGGTTGGCCGCCGCGACAATCTGGTCACGAATGTCGTGATCGACCGGGCCACGCGGGCCGGGAAAGGATGAGGAAGCTGAGGTCTGGTTCATCCCGGCAGCTTACTCACCTGATCGGAGGCTTACAACTGAGCCTCCCTGCCCTCACCGCGAATCACCCGTCACCACGCCGCCTGATAAATCGCCAGCGCGTCGGCTTCGTTGACTTCACGCGGGTTATTCACCAGCAAGCGTTGCTGCTGCATCGCGTCACGCGCCAATTGCCCGAGGCAATCTTCGGGTACATCAACGTCGCGCAGGCGATGGGGCAAGCCGCAGCGTGGCGCTAACTCGGCCAGTTCGGCAATCAACTGCTCTGCCTGACTGCGCCGATCGCCGATACGCAGCCGCTCGCCGAGCAACGGCACGGCCAGCTCGGCGTAATCCGCCTCGGCCACTGGCAGGTTGAAGCGCAGCACATGCGCCAGCACCAGCGAGTTGGATAAGCCGTGAGGAATATGAAAGTGTCCACCCAACGGATAGGCCAAGGCATGCACCGCCGCCACCGGCGCGTTGGCAAACGCCTGCCCGGCAAGACAGGCACCGAGCAGCATGGCCTGCCGTGCCTCGAGGTTGCCGCCGTTGTGCACCGCTTGATCCAGATGGGTCGCCAGCAGGCGCAACGCCTCGCGGGCGAGCAGACTCGACAGCGGGTTGCGCTTGAGTTTGCTGCTGTAGGCCTCGATTGCGTGGACCATAGCATCGATCCCGGTGGCCGCCGTGACCTGCGGCGGCAGGCCCAACGTGCATACCGCGTCGAGCACGGCGAGATCCGGCAGCAGCAACGGCGAGACGATGCCCATTTTGCTGGTTTCGCCGGTGGTGACGATGGCGATCGGCGTGACCTCCGAACCGGTGCCTGCGGTGGTCGGCACCTGGATCAGCGCCAGGCGCGGGCCCTTGGCCTGATCGACGCCGTACAACTGAGTGAGCGTTTGGCTGTTGCCGGGATGGGCGAGTAACGCGACCAGTTTGGCGACATCCATCGAGCTGCCGCCACCGAAACCGACGATCAGGTCGGCGCCGATATGCCGGGCGCGATCGACTGCCGCGAGCACACAGTGTTCATGGGGATCGGCGCTGACGTCACTGAAAATCGCTACCGCGACTTTCGCCGCGCTGAACCCCGGCAGCACGTCATCGAGCAAGCCGAGCCGGGCGATTCCCGGATCGATGACAATCAACACCCGGCGTGCGCCACGCTCACGGCACAGGCTGGCGAGTCGCTGGGCGGCGCCGGCTTCGCAGAGAATCTGCGCGGTGGTGGCAAAGCTGAAGGATTGCATCGGCACGACTCCTTAGGGTTATCCGTTCTGGGGTTCAGAAACTGAAGTCGCTGGCCGCCATTGCCATCAGGCAGTTCGCCCCGCCGAGCACGGCGTCGCGATGGGCGCCGGCGCGCGGCAACAGGCGTCGCCAGTAGAAGTCGGCGGTGTGCAACTTGGCTTGATAAAAGCCACTGTCAGCACTGGCTTGGGCCAATCCCTGTTGCGCGCGTGTCGCCGCTTGCAGCCAGAAACCGGCGAGCAGGACGTAGGCTGAATAGGCGAGAAAATCCACCGACACCGCACCGATTTCCTGCGGATCGCGCTGACACGCTGCGATGACCGATTGGCCAAGCTCGCGCCACTCGCGCAAGCGCTGGCCAACCGCCTGGGCCATTTCCCGCAGCGGTTCATGCGCCTGGGCGGCTTCGGCCAGTTGCGCGAATTCGCCGATCAGCACATTGAGCTCAGCGCCGCCGTCGCCGAGCAGTTTGCGCCGGATCAAGTCCAGCGCCTGAATACCGTTGGTGCCTTCATAGAGCTGAGTGATGCGGCTGTCGCGCATCAACTGTTCCATACCCCATTCGCGGATATAGCCGTGGCCGCCGTACAACGCGACGCCGAGGCTGGCGACTTCCTGACCGACATCGGTAAAAAACGCCTTGACGATTGGAATCAGCAACGCCGCCCGACGCTTCGCCGCTTGATGATCCGCGCCCAGGGCTTGCTCAAGATCGAGTTGCCGCGCGGTATAAGCCGCAAGCATTCGGCAACCTTCGGTGAGCGCTTTCTGGGTCAGCAACATGCGCCGCACGTCGGGGTGGACGATGATCGGGTCCGCGGCCTGCTCCGGCGCAACAGCACCGGCGAGCGAACGCGACTGCAAGCGTTCCCGCGCATAGCGCAGACCACCCTGAAACGCCGCTTCAGCAATGCCCAGGCCCTGCAGACCGACCTGAAACCGTGCGTCGTTCATCATGGTGAACATGCACGCCAGGCCTTGGTTTGCTTCGCCCACCAGCCAGCCCTGCGCGCCATCGAAATTCATCACGCAGGTCGAGGTGCCCTTGATGCCCATCTTGTACTCCAGCGCGCCGCAACTGAGCGTGTTGCGCTGGCCATCGGGCAAGACTTTCGGCACCAGAAACAGGCTGATGCCCTTCACGCCCGGCGGTGCGTCCGGCAGGCGCGCGAGCACCAGATGGATGATGTTATCGGTGAGATCCTGCTCGCCGCCGCTGATGAAAATCTTGTTGCCGGTAACGCGGTAACTGCCGTCGGCTTCGGGCTGGGCGCGGGTGCGCAGCAAGGCCAGATCGGTGCCGGCCTGCGGCTCGGTGAGGCACATGGTGCCGGTCCATTCGCCGCTGATCAGGTTCGCCAGATACGCTTGCTTCAGTTCAGCGCTGCCGTGGCGATGCAGCGCCAGCACAGCGCTTTCGGTAAGCCCGGAATAAACCCGAAAGGCCAGCGACGCCGACATCAGCATTTCATGAAAGCACGCCGAGACCATCTGCGGCACGCCCTGGCCGCCGAACGCCTGTGGTCCGGTCATGCTCGCCCAACCGTTGTCGATGTATTGTCGATAGGCCTGACGAAAGCCGTCCGGCGTGGTCACATCGCGGCCGTGCAACTGGCAGCCCTGCTCGTCACTGTTGCGATTGAGCGGTGCAATGACTTCACCGGTGAACCGCGCGCCCTCCTCGAGAATGCCGTCGAGGACGTCGCGGTCGAGTTCGATCTGCAATTGTCGGCAGTGCGCGCTGACGTCGAACAGTTCGTGCAAGACGAAACGCATGTCGCGCAGAGGCGCCTGGTAGTTCGAAGACGTAGTCACGCGCAGCGCTCCAATCAATAAAGGACAAGCGCCACCCTAAGCAGCGTTCAGATATTTTTGAAATTTAGAATTCCCATGGCATATATTCCGCGCATGAATATTTCCAACTTCGATCTGAATCTGCTGCGCGTGCTCGACATGCTTCTGCGTGAACAGAACGTTTCGCGCGCAGCCGAGCGGCTGGCATTGACGCAACCGACGGTGAGCAACGCCCTGGCGCGGTTGCGCGATCTGCTCGACGATCCGCTGCTGGTGCGGGTCGGCCGACGCATGTGCCCGACGCCGCGTGCGCTGGCGCTGGAAGGACCGATCCGCGCGGCACTGCGGCAGATCGAACAAACGCTGGGCAGTGGCGAGGCCTTCGAGCCGCAACACAGCCACCGGCAACTGCGCATCGCACTGACCGATTTCGTCGAACAGCTGTGCATGCCGGCGTTGCTCGCGCGCCTGCAAAGCGTGGCACCGCAACTGCGCATCGACGTCGCCCACCTGACGCCGAACCTGCCGGTCGAGGCGCTGGACCGCGGCGACCTCGACATGGTGCTCGGCCGTTTCAACGAGGTGCCGGCCCGTTTCACCCGGCAACTGTGGCGCCGGGAAACCTTGCGCATCGCCGTGCGCCGCGAGCATCCGCAGATCAGCGGCGCGCTCGACCTGCAAACCTTTCTGCAACTGCGCCACCTCTGGGTCCACGGCGGGCAGACGCGCGGCATGGTCGATCAATGGCTGGCCGAACAGAACCTCGAACGGCAAATCGTCTACACCACGCCGAACTACCTGCAAGCTGCGCACCTCGCTGCCGCCACCGACCTGTGCGTGGTGCTGCCGACGCAACTGGCGCAGCAGTTCGCCGAATTGCTGCCACTGGAGCTGCATGAATTACCGTTCGCGCTGGAACCGTTCGAGCTCGATCTGGTGTATCTGAGCCATCGCCAGCACGACCCGGCGCTGACGTGGCTGGCGGAGCAGATTCTGGCGATTGCGGCGCCCTGATCGCCCTAGTCATACGATCTCCAGCCCGTAACGTAACCATCAGAAAATCGCCCTTGGTGGCCATGGGACTAGCTTCTTTGGTCTAAGCCACCCTTGCCCGACCCTCCCCGATACGGTACAAACAGCGCAGTTGTACGACAACATAATAAAAATCCAGCGCCATCCCGAATGGCCATTTTTCGAGAACTGCCATGTCCCGCTCTACCATTGCACCCACCGTACCGCCGCCCTTCCCTCGCCACCTCGCCGTGCTCATTCTGTTGTGCATGGGCTGTGCCTTCGCCGGCAACCATGTCGCCGCGCGGGTCGCGTTTGACGATGGTGCGGGGGTGTTGCTGGCGATTCTGATGCGTTCCGGCGGGACATTGCTGGTGCTGGCGCTGCTGGTGCTGTGGCAAAAACAGAGTCTGCGGCTGCCGCCGGGTGCCTGGCGTTGGCAATTGCTGTTGGGGCTGTTGATTACCGCGCAGAGTTTGTGTCTGTATTCCGCCGTGGCGCGGGTGCCGGTGGCGCTGGCGCTACTGGTCGCCAATGTGTTTCCGATTCTGCTGGCATTGCTCACCTGGGCGATGGGCGGGCCGAGACCGAGCGCGAGCACCGCGATGTTGATGGGGTTGATTCTGGTGGGTCTGGTGTTTGTGCTGGACGTGCCCGGGCGTCTTTCGAACGCCGGCAGCGTCGGCGCGGATTGGTGGCTGGGCGTGACGCTCGCCTTCTGCGCGGCCAGCGTGTTCGCCTGTGCGCTGTGGATCACCGACCACAAACTGTCGCAGGTGCGCGGTTCGGCGCGCAGTCTGTTGACCATTTTCATCGTGTTCAGCAGCGTCAATCTGGCGGGCCTCACCGGTGCCCTGCCCGGCGGCTTGAACCTGCCGGCGACCTCGACCGGCTGGCTGGCCCTCGCCACGCTGGTGGTGTTGTACGGCACCGGTTTCATCGTGCTGTTCATTTCCGTGCCACGCCTGGACATGCCGCGCAATGCACCGGTGATGAATATCGAGCCGCTGGCGACGTTGCTGATGGGCTGGATCGTGCTCGACCAGATGCTCAGCAAGGGCCAGGTGCTCGGCGGAGTGATTGTGGTCACTGGCATTGTGTTGCTGACGTATCGCAAAACCGCGGTCAAGGCAGAGGCGAAAGCGTCGGCCTAGTCGCTAACGCGCGCCCTGCTGATACTCACGCGGCGTACAACCCAGCTCACGGCGGAACACCGTGTGCAGGTATTGCGCCGATTTGAAGCCACAGGCCCGGGCCACGTCGACGATTGCTGCGTCGCGGTTCTCCAGGCCACTGGTGGCCGCCGCCAGTTTGAAGCGCAGGATTTCGTCGTGAACGCTGCAGCCGCGCTCATGACGGAAGTGCGCTTCCAGCGAGGAGCGCGAGATGCCGACATAAGCCGCGACCTGCGCGGTCTTGATGCCCTGGCAGGCATATTGGCGGATGAACAGCAGCGCTTGCATCACGTAGGGATTGCCCAACGGCTGGTGCAGGCTTGACACCTGCACATTGACCGCGTCCGGCGGCACCAGAATCTGCGTGCCGCTGGAAGGCATGCCGTGGAGCATCTGGTGCAGCAATTGCGCGGCGGTGCGGCCCATGGTTTCGGTACCCTGGATCACCGAGCTCAACGGCACGCGCGTCAGGCTGCGCGTGAGCGGGTCGTTGTCGATGCCGATCAACGCCACCTGCTCGGGCACGGCAATGCCGGCGGTCAGGCACGCTTGCAACAGCTGCCGGGCGCGGGCGTCGCTGACGGCGATGATGCCAATCGGTTTGGGCAAGCCTTGCAGCCAGGCGATCAGTTGCTCGACGGCGCTGTCCCACAGCGGCGCGCTGGTGCCCATGCCGCGATAAACCTCGGCGCGCAGGCCGTCACGTTGCATCAGCCGGCGAAAGGCTTTTTCGCGCTCCTGCGCCCAGCGATTGGCCTGCGCCTCGGGCAGGCTGAAACAGGCAAAGCGCTGCAGTCCCGCTTCGATCAGGTGGTTATAGGCCAAAGTGATCAGGGCGTTGTTGTCGGTGGCGACATAGGGAATCGCTTTCGGGTACGCCCGCGCATCTTCATAGGAGCCGCCCACCGCCACCACCGGCAACTGGATGTCGGCCAGGGCCTCGCCGATCAGCGGGTCGTCGAAGTCGGCAATGATCCCGTCACCCTGCCAGCGTTCGATGCCTTTCAAGCGGCAGAGAAAGTCCTCTTCCAGAAACAGGTCCCACGAGGCGCGGGTGCTGCTCAGGTAGTTGCCGATGCCGGCGATGATGCCGCGGTCGTAGATTTTGCTGCCGTTGAACAACAGGGCGATGCGGTGAACAGGCGGTAATGTTTTCATTGTTTTCGGCGCGTTCATGGCCTCTTTGCAAAGAGGCGGTCGGCACAGACTAGGCGCGCGCGCAGCGAATCTCAATACGCAAAATCGCACTGTGTGTTGGTGATTTTCATAATCTTCACGCCCGGGGCCGTTGCTAGTATCGAGACACCGCCAAGAACAACAAGGACACCGTCCATGCCGTACTTCCCCGATGTCGCCCCGATTCGCTACGAAGGTCCAGACAGCGATTCGCCCCTCGCCTTCCGCCACTACGACGCCGATAAACTGATCCTCGGCAAACCCATGCGCGAGCACTTGCGCATGGCCGCCTGTTACTGGCACACCTTCGTCTGGCCGGGTTCCGACGTATTCGGCGCGGGGACGTTCAAACGCCCCTGGCACCACGCCGGAGACCCGATGGAAGTGGCCATCGGCAAAGCCTCGGCGGCCTTCGAGTTCTTCAGCAAACTGGGTATCGATTACTACTGCTTTCATGACACGGATGTCGCCCCCGAAGGCCAGTCGCTGAAGGAATACCGCAACCACTTCGCGCAGATGGTCGATCACCTCGAGCAACACCAGGAACAAAGCGGCATCAAGCTGTTGTGGGGCACCGCCAACTGCTTCAGCAATCCGCGCTTTGCCGCCGGTGCCGCGAGCAATCCGGACCCGGAAATCTTCGCCTGCGCAGCGGCTCAGGTGTTCAGCGCGATGAACGCGACCCAACGCCTGAAAGGCGCCAACTATGTGTTGTGGGGCGGTCGTGAAGGCTACGAAACCCTGCTCAACACCGACCTCAAACGTGAGCGCGAACAACTCGGGCGCTTCATGCGCATGGTGGTCGAGCACAAGCACAAGATCGGCTTCAAGGGCGATCTGCTGATCGAACCCAAGCCGCAAGAGCCAACCAAGCACCAATACGATTACGACAGCGCCACGGTGTTCGGCTTTCTGCAGCAGTTCGGTCTGGAAAAGGAAATCAAGGTCAACATCGAAGCCAACCACGCGACGCTGGCCGGGCACAGTTTCCATCACGAAATCGCCACCGCCGCCTCGCTGGGGATTTTCGGCAGCATCGACGCCAACCGCGGTGATCCGCAAAACGGCTGGGACACCGATCAGTTCCCCAACAGCGTCGAGGAAATGACCCTCGCCACCTATGAAATCCTCAAGGCCGGCGGCTTCAAGAACGGCGGATTCAACTTCGATTCCAAGGTGCGCCGGCAAAGCCTCGACGAGGTCGATCTGTTTCATGGCCACGTCGGCGCCATGGACGTACTCGCCCAGTCGCTGGAGCGCGCCGCCGCGATGATCGAGAACGATCAGTTGCAAGCGCTCAAGGATCAACGCTACGCCGGCTGGCAGCAGCCTTTTGGTCAAGCGGTCATGGCAGGCGACTTCAATCTTGAGTCACTGGCCGAGCATGCCTTCACCAACGAGCTCAACCCACAAGCCGTCAGCGGCCGTCAGGAAATGCTCGAAAACATCGTCAACCGTTTTATCTATCGCTGATCCCGATGGGGTCTGTCGGCGCCTCGCCGCTGTGACAATTGCACGACAATTCTGTGCGTGCGGCGCCGGCAAATTCTCTACAGTTCTACCAGCCCGATATTCATCGTCAGGCCGTGTCTTTCAAACAAAAATAAAAGGACGCACCACCATGAAGAACCTCAAACGTACGCTCTTGGCCAGTGCTCTGGCGCTGCTCTCGCTACCGGTGCTGGCTGACGCTGCCCACCCGAAAATCGGCTTCTCCATCGACGACCTGCGTCTGGAACGCTGGTCCCGCGATCGCGATTACTTCGTCGCGGCGGCGGAAAAAATGGACGCCAAGGTGTTCGTGCAGTCGGCCGATGCCAACGAGCAGAAGCAGATTTCGCAGATCGAAAACCTGATCTCCCGTGGCGTCGATGTGATTGTCATCGTGCCGTTCAACGCCACCGTGCTGACCAATGCTGTGGCCGAAGCGAAGAAGGCCGGAATCAAGGTCGTGTCCTATGACCGGTTGATTCTCAACGCCGATGTCGATGCGTACATTTCCTTCGATAACGAAAAGGTCGGCGAGATGCAGGCCGGCGGCGTGCTGAAGGCCGCGCCGAAGGGCAACTACTTCCTGCTCGGTGGCGCGCCCACCGACAACAACGCCAAGATCCTCCGTGAAGGCCAGATGAAAGTGCTGCAACCGGCCATCGACAAGGGCGACATCAAGATCGTTGGCCAGCAGTGGGTCAAGGAGTGGAACCCGACCGAAGCGCTGAGCATTGTGGAAAACGCCCTGACCCGCAACGACAACAAAATCGCCGGCATCGTCGCTTCCAACGACGCCACCGCCGGCGGTGCGATCCAGGCCCTGGCCGCGCAACAACTGGCCGGCAAAGTGCCGATTTCCGGGCAGGACGCCGACCTCGCCGCCGTCAAGCGAGTGATCGCCGGCACGCAAACCATGACCGTGTACAAGCCGCTGAAACTCATCGCCTCGGAAGCGGCCAAGCTCTCGGTGCAACTGGCGCGCAACGAAAAACCCGCCTACACCTCGCAATACGACAACGGCAGCAAGAAGGTCGACACCATACTGCTCACGCCGACCCCGCTGACCAAGGACAACATCGACTTGCTCGAACAGGACGGGTTCTACACCAAGGCACAGATAGCCGGGCAGTGATCAGGACGGTTTGTCCGAAACCCTTGCAGGAGCGAGCCTGCTCGCGAAGGCGGCAGGTCAGCCAGCCGAGCAGTGTCTGAACTGACGCTATCGCGAGCAGGCTCACTCCTACAGGTCTGGTGTTTGAGTCCTTGGTATATGAGCCTTTTCCATGTCTGACTACCTGCTGCAAATGAACGGCATCGTCAAATCCTTCAACGGTGTCAAAGCGCTCAATGGCATCGACATCAAGGTCCGGCCCGGTGAGTGCGTTGGCCTGTGCGGTGAGAACGGTGCCGGCAAATCGACGCTGATGAAAATCCTCTCGGCGGTCTATCCGCATGGCACCTGGGACGGTGAAATCCTCTGGGACGGGCAACCGCTGCGGGCGCAATCGATCAGCGAAACCGAAGCCGCCGGCATCGTCATCATTCATCAGGAACTGACTCTGGTACCGGACCTCTCGGTCGCCGAAAACATCTTCATGGGCCACGAACTGACGCTACCCGGCGGGCGCATGAACTACCCGGCGATGATCCACCGCGCCGAAGCGCTGATGCGCGAACTGAAAGTCCCGGATATGAACGTCTCACTGCCGGTTTCCCAATACGGCGGCGGTTATCAGCAATTGGTGGAAATCGCCAAGGCGCTGAACAAACAGGCGCGCCTGCTGATCCTCGACGAGCCTTCATCGGCCTTGAGCCGCTCGGAAATCGAGGTGTTGCTGGACATCATCCGCGACCTCAAGGCCAAGGGCGTCGCTTGCGTGTACATCTCGCACAAGCTCGATGAAGTCGCCGCTGTGTGCGACACCATTGCGGTGATCCGCGACGGCAAACACATCGCCACCACCGCCATGGCCGACATGGACATTGCGCAGATCATCACGCAGATGGTCGGCCGGGAAATGAGCAACCTCTACCCGTCCGAACCGCACGAGATTGGCGAGGTGATTTTCGAAGCGCGGCATATCACCTGCTACGACGTCGACAACCCCAAGCGTAAACGGGTCGACGATGTGTCGTTCGTGCTCAAGCGCGGCGAGATCCTCGGTATCGCTGGACTGGTCGGCGCCGGCCGCACCGAGCTGGTCACCGCCCTGTATGGCGCGTATCCCGGCCGCCATGAGGGCGAAGTCTGGCTCGACGGCCAGCCGATCGACACCGCCACGCCGCTGAAATCGATCCGCGCCGGCCTGTGTCTGGTGCCCGAAGACCGCAAGCGCCAGGGCATCATCCCCGACCTGGGCGTTGGCCAGAACATCACCCTCGCCGTGCTCGACAGTTATTCGAAACTCAGCCGCATCGATGCCGAGGCTGAGCTGGGCAGCATCGACCGGGAAATCTCGCGCCTGCACCTGAAAACCGCCAGTCCGTTTCTGCCGATCACCAGCCTGTCCGGCGGCAACCAGCAAAAAGCCGTGCTGGCAAAAATGCTGCTGGCCAAGCCGCGGGTGCTGATTCTCGATGAGCCGACCCGCGGCGTCGATGTTGGCGCCAAATACGAGATCTACAAATTGATGGGCGCGCTGGCGGCCGCCGGCGTGTCGATCATCATGGTCTCCTCGGAACTGGCCGAAGTGCTCGGCGTCTCCGACCGCGTGCTGGTGATCGGCGAAGGCCAGTTGCGCGGCGACTTCGTCAATCAGGGTCTGAGCCAGGAACAGGTGCTCGCCGCCGCGCTCAGCCAGCCCGGCAGCCATAACAATAATGATCGGAAATCCGCGTAAATGAATCAGGTCAAACAGCTGTTCACCCGCTACAAAATGCTCGCGCTGGTGTTCGCCGTGGTGCTGATCTGGCTGTTCTTCAGCTGGCAGACCGAAGGCGGTTTTCTTACCCCGCGCAACCTTTCCAACCTGCTGCGGCAAATGTCGATTACCGGGATTCTCGCCTGCGGCATGGTGCTGGTGATCATCAGTGGCGAGATCGATCTGTCGGTCGGCTCACTGCTTGGCCTGCTCGGCGGCCTCGCGGCGATACTCGACGTGGTCTATCACATTCCGCTGCTGGCCAACCTGAGTCTGGTGGCGCTGTGCGGGCTGATGATCGGCCTCGGCAACGGCTACATGACTGCGTACCTGCGCATCCCGTCATTCATCGTCGGGCTGGGCGGCATGCTGGCGTTTCGCGGGATCTTGCTGGGGATTACCGGCGGCACCACCATTGCCCCGGTATCGCCGGAACTGGTCTACATCGGTCAGGGTTACCTGCCCCACGCCATGGGCACCGGGCTGGGCATCGTGCTGTTCGCGCTGACCGTATTTCTCACCTGGAAACAGCGGCGCAATCGTGCCCTGCACGGCCTCGCTGCGCACTCGCTGGTGCGCGACGTGATTCGCGTGCTGGTCATCGGCGCGGTACTGGCCGGCTTCGTGCAGACGCTCAACAGCTACGACGGCATTCCCGTGCCGGTCCTGCTCCTGCTGGCCCTGCTCGGTGTTTTCAGCTACGTCACCAGCCAGACCGTGTTCGGCCGTCGCGTGTATGCGGTGGGCAGCAACATGGAAGCGACGCGCCTGTCGGGCATCAACGTGCAAGCGGTCAAGCTGTGGATTTTCGGGATCATGGGCGTGATGTGCGCCCTCGCCGGCCTGGTCAACACCGCGCGCCTCGCCGCCGGTTCACCCTCGGCCGGCAGCATGGGCGAACTCGACGCCATCGCCGCCTGCTTCATCGGCGGCACCTCCATGCGCGGCGGCTCCGGCACGGTCTACGGTGCCCTGCTCGGTGCGCTGGTGATTACCAGCCTGGACAACGGCATGTCGATGCTCGACGTCGACAGTTACTGGCAGATGATCGTCAAGGGCAGCATTCTGGTGCTGGCGGTGTGGGTGGATGTGAGTACGCGCACGGGGCGGCGTTGAGGTTCGGATCTCGTTGATACTGACAGGGAAGCTCCTCACCCTAGCCCTCTCCCGAGGGAGAGGGAACTGATTCGGGGATATTGGGGATCTGCGCCGACGTGAGCGTTCTGCGGTGAATCTGCAATCGATCGGGAGTCGCGGCGGTTAGCAATGGCGATTGCAACCCTCACAAATGCCGCAACCGGTCCCCCTGCCCCGGCGATCTCGCCGCCGCGTCAGCCCCGGCGTGCATTGCCCGTTCCAGTTCACGCGCATCATGGCTGCAATAGATCTTCACCGCCGCCCGCGCATCGGCGGCCAGTTCGCGCAGGCGTTGCTGGTTGTGCAGTCGCGCCTGGCGATCGCTGTCCATCATGAATTGGTACAGGCGCATGCCCGGCGGGCAGCGGCGTTTCGGCAGATGGACTTCATCGTGGTGGAAATAGGCGTCGCCGGCGTGCAACTGCCAACCGTCGGCGGTGCGCAGGGCAATGCCGGCGTGGCCGAGGGTGTGGCCGCTGAGCGGCACCAGCAGGATGTCTTCTTCCTCGGCGCCGAGCACGGCGCGCACCGAATCGAATCCAAACCAGGTGTCGCCCTGCGGCGCGTACAGCTCCCAGCCTTCGACGTCGCGCCATTGCGCCGGAACGAAGCGCCGCCGTTCGATCCAGTCATTCGCCGAACGGGCATGTTGCAGTTCCTGCTGCATGACGTGCACCCGTGCCCGTGGGAAATCCTGCAGGGCGCCGGCGTGGTCGAAGTCCAAGTGGGTTAGCAGAATATGGCGTACGTCATTGGCGTCGAAGCCCAGCCGGCGGATCTGCTCAAGCGCGGTGAAGCGGTGCTCGAGACGGATGTTGTTCAGCGTGCGGAAAAAGCGGCTCAGGCGCTGCGGATGCTGGACGTCCTGCTGGCCGAAACCGGTGTCGACCAGAATCAGGCCGTTGCTCGCGGTTTCGATCAGCAGGCAGTGGCACACCACCGACGCCGTCAGGCCGCGACTGTAGCCATCGAACAACGCGCCACCCAACGGGCACATACAGCCGCAATTCAAATGATGCACACGCATGTTTTACCTCCCTCGCGCCGGGCGCGCTGCCGAACCGTTATGCGCGGTTGACCCGGCCTGAGCGGCCACTGCTCGACTGAGTCGACGTATGGCACGGCGGGCGTTGCGCTTGGGCAATTGGAGGGAACAACCGCCCGTCTTCAGCGTCATCACTGAAAGCGCCGGGCGTTTATCCGCCGCGTCAGCACCACCCAAACAGTCACCCAGCCCCGCATGAAAAGGATGGCCACCATGTTCGATAAACCCCGCTACATCGTCAGTTTCATCCTCGACAATCAGCCGCAGAGCCGAACCCTGGAGCAGGACCTCGACGGCCTTGATCCGCAGCAGGCGGAAGCCGTGCTCAGGCAGGCATTTCCCGAACTCAAGGACGCCCGCCTGAGTGACGTGCAGGTGCAAAAACGGACCAAGCCTGACGAAGGCGATAACGTTCCCGGGCACTACCAGCAGCCGTAAACCAAGGCGTGTCAAAGCAAATTCAAGGAGAGGACCATGTCCGCTACGCAGAATTTGACATGGTGGAAAAACGTCGCGATTTATCAGGTCTATCCGCGCTCGTTTGCCGACGGCAACGGTGACGGCATCGGCGATCTGCCGGGGCTGATCGCGCGGCTCGATTACCTCAAGACGCTCGGTGTTGGCGCGTTGTGGTTGTCGCCGGTGTACCCGTCGCCGATGTGCGACGCCGGTTACGACATTTGCGACTACACCGACATCGACCCGCTGTTCGGGCGCCTGGCCGATCTCGATCAGCTGATTTCCGAGGCGCACAAGCGTGGCCTCAAACTGCTCATGGATTTTGTGCCCAACCACACCTCGGACCAGCATCCGTGGTTCATCGAATCGCGCGCCAGCCGCGACAACCCCAAGCGCGACTGGTACCTCTGGCGCGACCAGCCGAACAACTGGCGCGCGTCGATCGATGGCGGCAGCGCCTGGACCTGGGATGAAGGCAGTCAGCAATACTATCTGCACTTCTTCCTGCCGCAGCAGCCCGACCTCAACTGGCACAACCCGGAGGTCGTCGAGGCCATGCACAACGTGCTCAAGTTCTGGCTCGACCGCGGCGTCGATGGCTTCCGCATTGATGTGGTGCATTGCGTCGGCAAGGATCCGACTTTCGCCGATGACCCGCGCTGCATGGCTGGCGAAACCATGGTGCAGATCAACGATCAGCCCTACAGCCATGAAGTGCTGCGTGGCTTGCGTCGGTTGGTAGACCATTACCCCGGCGACCGCGTGCTGATCGGCGAAGTGAACATCCGCTCGACCGCACGGGTGGCGGCGTATTACGGCGCCAGTGATGAATTGCACATGTCGTTCAACTTCCCGCCACTCGACGCGCCGTGGGACCCGGTGGTGTTTCGCCTGTGCATCCGCGAAGTCGAACGTTGCCTCGGCGAGCAATCGGCATGGCCGACCTGGGCCTTGTCCAATCACGACAACAGCCGCATCCGCAGCCGTTACGGCGGCTCGCTGGCGCGCACAAACGCAGCGGCGGTGATGCTGCTGAGTCTGCGCGGCACGCCGTTCATTTTTCAGGGCGACGAACTGGCGCTGGAGGACACCCAGGTCAACGCACAAACCCGCGTCGACCCCGGTGGACGCGACGGCAGCCGGGCGCCGCTGCCGTGGCTGGCGCAGACGCCGCACGGCTGGTCGGGTACAGCGCCATGGCTGCCCTTCCCGCCTGAAGCCGAAGCGCTGGCAGTGGAAACTCAGGAAAGCGCCAGCGACTCCACGCTCAATCTGTACCGGCGCCTGCTGCATTGCCGCCGCGAGAGCACAGCCTTGCGCCTCGGCGACTGGCAGGAATTGCCCTCGCACCCACAGCTATTGGCTTATCGGCGCCACTGCGAGGATGACGAACGCATCGTCTGCATCAACTTCGACGCGGCCGAGCATGCCTTTGTGTTGACCGGCGAGTGGATCGTCGAAGTGGCCAGTGATCGCCACGGCGAAGACCAACCGTTCGCCGGCCTCGTCGCCGCGCACCAAGCGCTGATCCTGCGTCAGAAAGGAAGTGCCCATGAGTGCTGAATGGCCGCATACCACCGTGATTTATCAAGTCGACCCGTCGCAGTTTTTCGACCGCAACGACGATGGCTGCGGCGACCTTGCCGGCATCGTTGAGCGCCTCGATCACCTGTGCTCACTGGGCATCGGTGCGCTGTGGTTGCTGCCGATCTTCGGCTCACCGTTTCGCGATTGTGGCTATGACGTCAGCGATCACCAGGCCGTGGAACCGCGTTTCGGCAGCGAAGCGGATTTCCGCCGGCTGATCGACGCGGCCAACCAGCGCGGCATACGGGTGATCATGGAACTGGTGCTGCAACACACCAGCGACCAACACCCGTGGTTTCAGCAGGCGCGCCAGGATCGCCACTGCCGCTATCGCGACTATTACATCTGGTCGGACCAACCGGTGGACGATGGCAACCAGCCGATTTTTCCCGGTGTGGAAGACAGCATCTGGCAATGGGACGAACAGGCCGGGCAGTTCTACCGGCATCTGTTTTACCGGCATGAGCCGGACCTGAACCTGCAAAACCCGGCGGTAATCGCCGAGATCGAACAGATCATCAGCCACTGGCTGCGTCTGGGCGTTGCCGGGTTTCGTCTGGACGCCGCGTCCCACGCCGTGGAACAGGCCGGCGGCGGCGAGGAAGAACGCGGTGTGTGGCTGCTCGAACGGTTGGCCGCGCATGCGCGTTCGATCAACCCGGAATGCCTGTTGATGGGCGAAGTCGATGTCGAGCCGCAGCGGTTTCAGCACTATTTCGGCAGCGGCAATCGCTTGCAACTGGCGCTGGATTTCTGGATGAACAATCACCTGTTTCTGGCCCTCGCCCGCGAGCGTGCCGAACCGCTGCTGCGCGCGTTGCGCCAGCGCCCGCACGCCCCGGATGGCGCCGGCTATGCGGTGTGGCTGCGCAACCATGACGAACTGGATCTGGAACGCCTGAACCCGGCCGAGCGCGAGGAAGTCATGCAGGTGTTTGCCCCGCAAGCGAACATGCGTGTCTATGGCCGCGGTATTCGCCGGCGGCTAGCACCAATGCTCCATGGCGACGTGCGGCATCAGGCCTTGGCGCAGGCGCTGCTGGCGTCGTTGCCGGGCACGCCGATCATTCGTTACGGCGAGGAAATCGGCATGGGCGATGACCTGCGACGGCGCGAACGCCTCGCGGTGCGCACGCCGATGCAATGGAATGCAGAGGTCAATGGCGGATTTTCCCGCGCGGAACAAACGAAGCTGCCGGCACCGCTGATCGAGGACGGACCGTTCAGCTATCAGCGGGTAAATGTTGCCGGGCAGCAAGACGATCCCGAGTCGCTGCTGGCGCGCTGTCAGGCGATCTTTCAGCAGCGGGCGCAGCTCGGCGAAATCGGCTGGGGCGCCTCTGAACCCCTTGCGCAGGCGCATCCGGCGGTGTTTGCCATGCGCCATGTCGGCGCAGCGACCACCGTTGTGCTGGCCAACCTCAGCCGGCAAGCGGTCGAGCTCGATCTGGCGTTGAACAAAGAGCTGACGGGTTTCGAGCAGGTCCTCGCGGACGGCGTCTACCCCTCGCCCGTCAGCGAAACCGAGGCACTGACACTGAACGGCTTTGGCTACCGCTGGTTTCGTCGCAGCGTTTCAAAACCATAACAGCACCAGCGCGCCGACCACTGCCAGCGCCGCTGCCAATGCCGACACCTGCGTCGAAGTCAGCGCCAGCGCGCTGTCGCGGGAGCGGCCGACAAAGCGTCCGCGCGCACGGTGCAGGTCGCCACTCAGCGGTTGGAAGAGGTTGTCGCCGTGCTCACCGTGGTCGTCTTCCTGGCTCATCTGCCCCGGATAGCATTGGCGCGCGAGCATTCGGTCGAGCAACCCCGGAATCAGGCAACTGCCGACAATCGCCTTGATGCTCGCCATGCCCAGCCACAACTCGCGCGGCGGGCGCTGGATGACACTAAAGATCGCCCGCGCGGCGACGTCCGGGTCGTGAATCGGCGGCACCGGTTGCGGACGTTTTTCCAGTTTGTTGCGCGCCCAATCGAACTGCGGTGTGTTGATCGCCGGCAACTGCACCATGCACACGCGAATACGGCTGCGCTCGTGCAGCAGTTCGCAGCGCAACGCATCGGTGAAACCGCGCACGGCAAACTTGGCCGCGCAGTAGGCCGACTGCAACGGAATCGCCCGATAGGCCAGCGCCGAGCCGACCTGGATGATCAGCCCCGTATTGCGTGGGCGCATCAAGCGCAACGCCGCCAACGTGCCGTGGACAGTGCCGAGATAAGTCACTTCGGTGACCCGACGAATCTCCGCTGCGCTGAGCTTCTCGATCGGTGAAAACACCGTGACCATGGCTGAATTGACCCAGATCTCCAGCGGCCCCAGTTCCTCTTCCAGCGCAATGGCCGCCGCTTCCAGCGCTTGCGCATCAGCGACATCGACGCTGATCGCCTTCACTGCCTGCCCGTATTGCGCCAGCTCGTCACGCGTCGACTCCAGCCCGGCCTCATCGCGTGCGAGCAAGCCGATGCGGTAACCGGCCGCGGCGAAACGCTGCGCCGTGGCGCGCCCCACACCGGCACTGGCGCCGCAAATCACCACCAGCCCGTTGTTTTGCTGATCCATGCTTTGCTCCTCCCGGCAGACTAGAACTTGGGCACATCGCCCGTGGCTTCGGCCAGCGTCGCCAGTGCCTCCTCCATGCTGGCGATGTTGTCTTGCAGCTTTTCAAAAACCAGATCGAACGCACCGTCAACGTCCATCGTCTGCTGGCCACGCAGCGTGGCGCTGCCCTCCTCGATCTCGCGCAAGGTGTTCACGCTCTCGCGCAAACTCAGCAATTGCTCAAAAATGCTGGCGACCTGGGCTTTGCTGTCAACGCTCATGCTTGCCATCCGGACCTCATCATCATTCAACCGAACGCAGGCTCGTGAGCAGGCCGCGCAACGTATCCTTGTGGTTCTCGAGACCTTCGCTGGTCAGCTCGTATTCCTTCAGCGCCGTGGTGCGACCGTGGTCCTTGCTGCTCTGCATCAGCCGCCCGAGCAGCAACTGCTTTTCGTGCAAGGCGCGAATTGCCACCCACAGCGCTTCTTCGACGGTTGCATTCTGGGCGTGGAACAAGGCGCGGCTGGTGTAGGCGTGCCCGGTGTGACAGCGAAAACGCGGCGGGGTATCGCCGACTTCCCACAGCGCCCCGCCACATTCCGGGCAGGATATACCGGCGACCTTGCCGATCCCGTCCAGGACATAAGCGCCGCCGCGGCTGAGGCTTTCGGTGAGTTCGTTTTCCGTCGCGTAAGGCTCGATGCGTGGCGGCTGCACAGCCGAATGAGCGCCGTCCGTGCGTCGCCGGACCGCCTCGACCAACGCCGTGCCCAGTGTGTTCAGCGGCAGGCACACGTCCACCTGCACATGCCGCAATGCATTGCGTGGCATCGACGGCGCTTCGGCGGTGTCCGGGTCCTGCACGAACACCTTACCGCCATACGCTTTGATCGCTTGCAGCCCGACCACGCCGTCATCCAGCTCGCCGGTCAGCAGCACGCCAATGGCTCTGTCGCCGTAACTGGTCGCCGCCGAGCGAAACATCGGATCGATGGCCGGGCGCGCATGGTTCTCCTTGGCGCTGCGCACCAGTTGCAGCGTGTCGCGCTTGATCAGCAAGTGCTTGTCCGGCGGTGCGATGTACACACAGCCATTGGCTGGCCGGGCGCCGCTTGCGGCGAAACTGATGTCGAGCGACGATGTATGCGTCAGCAGGCTCGGCAGCAGGCTCGGCTGATCGCCGATGTGCATGGTGATGAACACCGCTGCCGGCAGATCGCGTGGAAACTGCTCCAGCAGCACGCGCAATGCGGCCAGTCCACCGCTTGAAACACCAATGACAATGATCTGTTCGACCGGCTTGTGTTGATTCATGTTCTACGTCCTTACTGCCGGATCGAAAGCGCCGATTTTGCCCTCTGACCGCGCTGGCAGGCTGTTGCGGGCGCACCGTGCCCCGCTTGAAAAAATGATCGTTGTGTCTGTTGTGATCGGTCGAAACGAACGAAGGTTCGAAGAAATCTTCAATCGCCGGTCGTGGCGCCTGCGATTGAATTTTTAACGCCCATGCCTTCCTAAACGTAGAGCGGCCCGCAACGGGGCGCACGTCAAAGAGGACTGAAAGCGATGCCGAAAATCCGCGAACAGGCCGCCGATGGCGAGACCACGGCCAACACCGAAGCACTGCTCAAGCGCCTGCTGATGGCGCGCGGCCCCGGTGGACAGGAAGACGAGGTGCGGAGCATTTGTCAGGAGCATTTGCAGCGCCATTGCGATGAAACCTGGACCGACCCGGCCGGCAATGTCATCGGCTTGATCAAGGGCCGGCACAGCAGCGCCGATGCCAACCGCGCGGTGCGCATCATGGGCCACATGGATGAAATTGCCATGCTGGTCAAACGCGTCGAACCGGACGGCACCCTGCGCGTGGTGGCGCTGGGCGGTGCCAATCCGGTGAACTTCGGCGTATGCCCGGTCGACATTCTCGGCGACGAGCAAATCCTGCCCGGCGTGCTGTCGTTCGGCTCGATGCACGCGACCACCGGTTCGCCGCAAGGCCAGGACGTACTCAGCGGCGCCGTGCAATGGAAAGACGTGCACATCATCACCCGCCAGGACCCGCAAGCCTTGCAACGCATGGGCGTGCGTCCCGGCACGCGGGTGGTGCTCAGTCAGCACTGGCGCACGCCGTTTCGCGTCAACGATGCTATTGCCGCGCATTTTCTCGATGACCGCGCGCCCGTCGTGGCCATGCTGCAAGCCGTCGAGCAATTGCAACACTGGCGCAGCGAGTTGCCCTGCGACGCCTACTTCGTCTTCACCACCCTCGAAGAAGAAAGCAACGCCGGCGCGATGTACGCCGCCGCGCATTTGCCCGGGGAAACGACCATTGCCGTCGAGGTCGGTCCGGTGATGAGCGAATACGCGACGCAGTTGAAGGTCGATCCGATCGTCAATACCGGCGACCAGAAGGGTTATTACTCAAGGCATGTGGTGACCGCACTTGCCGCGGCCGCAAAGGATTGCGGCTTTGACCCGCAGTTTGCCTTGCTGGTGGACTTCGCCTCCGATGCCAGTGCGGTGATGAGCTCAGGCGTCAGCGCCCACGCCGGATGCCTGGCGATACCGACCGAGAACACGCATGGCTACGAGCTGGTGGTGGACGGCGCGATCGAAGCCTGCGCCGCGACGCTGGTGCAATACCTGAAAAATCAACCGAGCGACGGCGCGCCGTGAGGCGGCGCAGCGGTGCGAATCGATGATGCGGCGGTTTATTTGAAACGCAAGGTTCGCTGCGAGGTCAGCACATGCTCCAACTGCGGCTCGACCACCGCGCAGTGCACCGCCAGCACCCGCGCCTGCTCCCACTCAAGGTCGGGGCGTAACCATTCCAACGCATCCTGCGCCGCAAACGCCAGCAACCGCTGGCGTTTCATCTCGCGATCCTCATGGGTCACCAGCGCAAGCCCTTCGCACCCGTTGAACGTGCTGCCGACCTGGGCCAGCGCCGCAAGAAACATGGGCGCTGGCTGACGCGACGTGGTGTAAGCCAGATTACGTGAGTGCACGCTCATCCCGGCATCCAGAGGCTCGTACCAGCCCTCGACAGCGACGAGCATGCGCCCGTCACGCTTGACCCGGTTGAACACTTTCGAGCGCATCACCAGGTGCAGCGGCAAATGCGTGAGCGGCGGCAACGTCCCGCTCGACCAGGACGGCGACCAGCCCCAGCGTACCGGCAGGCACTCGAGGGTTGTGCCGCGATGGCGAATGCCGGTGACCTGCATGCCCGGTTTGATCAGATCGCCGCGCCCGCTGTGTCGATGATCGGCGTCAGCGCTACTGTTGGTCGCAACGCCCAGCACTTCGATACGGGAAATCTTTCCTTCGAGAAAGCACGACGCCAGTTTCTGCGGGGCGGCGTGTTGAACAATGTACTCACACATTACGACACTCCTGACACTCGATCCGGAAACGCCTGCCGGGCCGCCTCAGCGGCGGCCCATCAACCGCTTGATGTTCATCCAGTCCTCGTAAGCGGCCCTGCGCCTGGCATCGGCCAGCGCTTTTGCTTCAGTGAAACGCGACCAGACATCGGCATTTTCGTCCCCCGTCTGGATGAGCTTGTAGGCGATCTCGTCGAGCAGGTCTGCCTCTCTGAACAACGCGGTATTGCGGGCGATGGCTTCATCCCATTGGGTGGGCGGGTCGGGGTCCGGGTCTGACAGGGGTCTGGTCATATCGCAAGGTCCTCATCCCAGGTCACCGGCTTCGAGGCCCGCCATTGCACGTCGGTCACGCCGAACCGCTCTGCCATCGGTTTGGAAAAACGCTTCAAGGGAGGCCTTCCGGGCTTGGGGATCGGGGTCAACCCCGCGTCACAACTGGCCCACTGCCAGGCTTCCGCGTTGTTCATCAGTTTCGTCCTGATAATGAACGACTTGGGCATGCCATGGAGTCGGTAGTTGATCACATAAAATTCTGCTTGGCTCATGAGGCTCTCCTGTTGTTACTAAACAGGGATGTTTCACGCGCACAGAAATTCAGAGAATTTGACTGGATTTCGATATACGTTTCAAAGCCCTGAAAATTAGCTATACAGAGTCACCAAATCTGTACAAGTCGAGCGTAATGTTTTTTTAACAGCCAAATAAAAGACAACTAACGATCCCTTGCCTGACAACTTTGCGATGCAATTGCAACGTGCAAACTCGATCGTGTTCGCGTTCGCCCTGTCATTTCCGTGTCGTTGCGCGCAAAACCCCGTCTCATGCAGTCGCAAGGGTGGAAGTTGTACTGACGTGCAAATAAACCCTGATCTTCCGATCCTCAATAATTGATAAGCGAAGCGCTTTTCGCGTGATTTTTTATACAAACCCACCGAAGCCTGTGCGAAGGTTGAATTGGCCTATCGAGCCGTAACAGGAGAGTGCGATATGGATGACGACGATCAACAGCATACTTGTACAAGGTGCAGCAGGCTGTACAAAAGCCCCCAGCAAGCGGAACGCTACAAGGCGGGCGCGGGCCATGCCGGGCTGTGCGGGCGATGCATCAAGCTGCAACAAGAGCAGGCCATTGATGAAGGCCTCGCGCTCTGCGCCGCGAAGATGATGCTGATCGACAGCCAGTTCAAAACACCGCCGAAGCGCTAGTTTAGTGTCTGCCATATCCGCATCTTATGGACGATCGTTGCAGTCCGCGCAGATAAACTGGCTGTAGCGGTCAACAAAACCAGATAGATATCAAAAAAGTGGCAGATTGATATTGATTCTCCGCTGCTTTGAAAGAAGTGACCGTTAGTCAGATGGACTTCAGAAAAAACGAAACAACTTCAGCCAGTACGATCCCAATAGCAGACCTGCCAAAAGCAGGTCGCTCACGAGTACCCTCCTTAATTGCCCGTACTCTGTACGGGCTTTTTTATCATGTTCTTTACAGGCTGTTTTTGTTTAAAGCCCGAACTTACGAACCCTGACCATTGTTAACATCCATCCAGCTAAAGCCCAGCGGTACGTTGTTCGGCATACAGGCGGCACGCCTCGCCAAAGGCATGAAATATCTTCAGATAGTCCGGATGCGACAGCACCTGCCACTCAGGATGCCATTGCACGCCCAAAGCAAATCCCTTGCTGCCCTCGACCGATAACGCCTCGATCAAGCCATCCTCCGCCACCGCCTCAACACGCAAACCCTCAGCCACCCGCGCAATGCCCTGAGCGTGCACGGAATTGACCTTGATCACCCCCTCAAGCCCAAGCCCCGCCAGAACGCCACCCGGTTGCACCGTCACGTCGTGGGTCTTGGCGTACTGCTCTTCGATAGATTCATCACTGGGCGGTTCATGCTCCGGGCCAGGCTCATCGAGCTGCTGGTGCAAGGTACCGCCGAAGGCCACGTTCAGTTCCTGCACCCCGCGACACAAACCGAGCAACGGCACCCCCGCAGCAATCGCCACCCGCAACAACGGCAGCGTCAAATGATCACGCGCCGGATCATGCTCAGTCCCCGGCGGACTCGGCGGCCCGCCGTAATGAAACGGCTCGATATTCGACGGCGCACCGGTGAACAGCAAACCATCGACACTCGCGACGATCTGCTCAGGATCAAGCAGATCAGGGAACATCGGCAAAATCAGCGGCAACCCACCGGCCGCACTGGCCACCGCACGCGAATTCTTGTCGTCATTCATTTGCACCGCATGCGGACCGATCTTCCAGCAACTGGCCGTGACCGCAATGACAGGTAATCGAGACATACACTCCCCCCGGGATTTGGTTGTTGGCGTTTCGCCTGGAATTTTTGAGTTCGGGGTTGGGGTGGGCGTTCAGTTGGTTTTATGGACGCGGTCATTGCCTGCCTGAAAATCAAAAGATCAAGATCAAAAGCCCCTCACCCTAGCCCTCTCCCGGAGGGAGAGGGAACTGACCGCGGTGAATGCGAGGGCTACGCCGACTCCAAAGACCGAGTCGTACACACAATTTGAAAAGCCCAAAGATCGGCCCCCTCTCCAGGGGGAGAGGGCTGGGGTGAGGGGCGAATCCACCGCAAACCCAAAGCCATGCGACGCTTCTCACCACTCAATAGGCCGAGTGTCAGCTCGCCTGCTTTTGATCTTGATCCACCAGCGACGTCGGAAGGCTGAGCGGAGGGATTGATCCGGGCGTGGGAGCGCAGCGACCGTCTGGCGCAGCCAGACACAGCGGAAGTAGGTGCAGCGAAGCAAACCGTAGCCGCTGCGCCCGGATCGATCCCGCAGCGAAGGAACCCGAGCCTGCGAGGGCCGTACGTAGGAGCAAGCGTTTTTTTGCTTACTTTTTTTAGGCGTTTGTAAAAAAAGTGAGTCGCCGTCAGGCGAAACCGTAAGCAGCCGTTACCGCAGCAACGGATATGCTCTCAAAAATACCTTTCATCCCACCCGCGACAAACCCAGTGGAACCGCAAACGCCAGCCTTTCTTCTATCGCAAACACCCCGATGGAGAACCGCAACATGACCGACCATCCACTGATAGCCACCCACACACGAAACGACACCGGCCAGCGCGGCGCAATGAGCAGCGCCGAACGCGCCCTGTCCCTCACCGCCGGCGGCGCCCTGCTCTTGCACGGCTGGCGCACCGGCGGTCTCGCCGGCGCACTGGAAATCGTCGCCGGCGCATACGGCGTATGGCGCGGCGCCGCCGGCCACTGCCGCTTGAAACAGGCCCTCACCCCTACCCCGTTCGAACAACAATTCAGCCGCGAACACCACTGGCCGATCAGCGAAGCGATCACCCGCAGCGTGACGATCAACCGCCCGCTGGAAGAAGTCCGCGACTTCATCGCCCGCGTCGAAAACATCGGGCCGTTGCTGCGCTGGGTCGACAGCGTCGAACAACTGAGCCCCGACACCACCTGCTGGACGCTGCGCGCCCCAGCCGGTCGCAAACTGCAAACGACGCTGACCCGCCAGCCCGCCGAAGACCCGAACACCCTGCACTGGCAAACCCCGGACCAATCCAACTGGCAACATGACATTTCCCTGTCGTTGACCCCCGCCCCCGCCAACCGTGGCACCCAGGTCAAAGCCGTGGTCGTGTGCAAACCGGCGATGGGCAAACTCGGTTACGCCTTCGCTCGCGCAATCAGCCTGTTCAGCGACAAAGCCCTGCTCAACGGTTTACAAGCAGTCAAACAGCAGATGGAAACCGGCGAAGTCAGCAACAACCGCATGCGCCCTGAAGGCGACGATGATTTTTTTTATGTCCACGGCGACAGCGGCCATGCCGCGGCCAGCCAGCCACCGGTGAAAACCGGCGTGGCGATTGAAGGGGGGGTTCACTGATGCGCGCACTCACCTGGCAAGCACCCAACCATCTGCAAGTCGACAACGTCCCCGATCCGTCGATTCTCAACCCGCGCGATGCAATCATCCGCGTGACGATGTCCTCGGTTTGCGGCTCCGATCTGCACCTGCTCGGCGGTTACGTTCCGGCGATGAAACCGGGCGATATCATCGGCCATGAGTTCATGGGCGAGATCGTTGAGGTTGGTCCCGGCGTCAACGGCCTGCGCAAGGGCGACAAGGTCATCACCATTTCGATCATCGGCTGCGGCAATTGCGAGCCGTGTCAGCGCAGCGATTTTTCCTGCTGCGACAACTCCAACCCCAACCCGTCGGTGACCGACCTCGCCTACGGCCAACCGTGCTGCGGGATCATCGGCTACAGCCACGCGTTCGGCGGCTATCCCGGCAGCCACGCCACCTATGTGCGCGTGCCCTACGCCGACGTCAACCTGTTCAAGGTGCCCGACGGCGTGCGCGACGAGCAGGCGTTGTTCGTCTCCGATGCCGCGCCCACCGGTTATTTCGCCGCAGACAATGCCGACATTCAGCCCGGCGAAACGGTGGCGGTCTGGGGCTGCGGCGGCGTCGGGCTCATGGCGATCTGCAGCGCTTATCTGCTCGGCGCCGAACGGGTCATTGCGATCGATCGTTACCCCGAGCGACTGCGCCTGGCCGAAGAACGCTGCAACGCCATTCCGATCAATTACGAGCAGACCAACGTTCACGAAGCGCTGCTGGAACTGACCGGCGGGCGCGGGCCGGACCGCTGCATCGATTGCGTCGGCATGGAAGCCCACGGCACGGAAATCGACTACGCCTACGACAAAACCAAACAGATGCTGCGCCTGCACACCGAACGCGGCACCGTGCTACGCCAGGCCATTCGCGCCTGTCGCAAGGGTGGCACGGTGTCGGTGGTCGGGGTGTATGGCGGGTTGCTGGACAAATTCCCGATGGGCGCGATCGTCAACAAGGCGCTGACGGTGCGCTCAGGGCAACAGCCGGGGCAACGCTACGCACCGACGTTGTTCGAGCACATTCAGAAAGGCGAACTCGATCCGTCGTGGCTGCTGACCCATCCGATGAGCCTGGAGGACGGTGCCGAAGGTTATCGGATGTTCAAGGAGAAGACCGATCAGTGCATTCGCGCCGTGTTCAAGCCGTGAAGGTTGCAACGCCGCTGACGCCGGTTGCCGGCGTCAGCGGCGCTGTCATTCATTCTCATGGCCGTGCGCGTCGGCACAGGACAATCGCCCCGACTCGCCGCCGGCGATGCGTTCTGCCTGATCGATGCCGCGCTTGAGCGCGTCTTCGACTTCCCATTCGATACCGGGCAATTTTCTGATTCGCTCGTAGGCGCATTCGCCGGTCGCCGTGTAGACGCTGATAAACATTTCCACGTCGCCGTCATCCGCCTCGCGTGCCCGCACCTCGATGTGACAACCGTTTTCGACTTCTTCGGTGTGGCACTTTTCTGCCCTCTCCGTGGCCTTCCATTTGCTGTAGGTTTCGCCGCGTTTGAACATGTCGTACTCCTGATCTGAATCCGCTTATTCAAAGACCCAGGCTGTCGCTGGATGATTCCCGAATTTGCCCAAAGGTCATTTCCAGCATAGTCCGCCAGTTCTGCCCCGCCGCTTCGCTAGTTCAACCGTTCGTCAGGTTCAGTAACATTTTGTCAAACCAATGCCGAAGGGTTTATTCAAAAAATCGTGGCTCACATGAACCACTGTTACAGCCGCCTGAATATTGATGCAGGCAACTTCGCTGCGCTTTAAACAAACGCAGCGGCAATACCTCAACTCATTGTTTTACTCAGGTGCGTCGCAGTTCCGCCACAGGACGAGGATCGGCGTTTATACAGGAGCATGTATGAAGCGAATCATTGGGTATGGCCTGACCTATCTCGCTACCAGCGTTGTTCTCGCCGGTTGCAACTTGATCGTGTTCAACCCCAAGGGCCAGGTGGCCAAGGATGAACGCGACCTGATCATCCTCGCGACCGGCCTGATGCTGCTGGTGGTGATTCCGGTCATCGTGATGACTTTCCTGTTCGCCTGGCGCTATCGCGCCACCAACAAAAAAGCCCGCTATTCGCCGCGCTGGGCCAGTTCGCACAAGATCGAAGCAGTGGTCTGGGGCGTGCCGTTCCTGATTATCTGCGTGCTCGGCTGGGTCACCTGGGAAACCACGCACGCGCTGGACCCTTATCGACCGCTCGACTCCGATGTCCCGCCGGTGAATGTGCAGGTGGTCGCCACGGACTGGAAATGGTTGTTCATTTACCCGGATCTGGGTATTGCTTCGGTCAATGAACTGGCACTGCCGGTCAATACGCCGGTAAGTTTCACCGTCACTTCCGACGCGGCCATGACTTCGTTCTTTATTCCGGCTCTCGGCGGGCAGATATATGCCATGGCGGGCATGCAAACCAAGTTGCATTTGATCGCCAATGAGGCCGGCCAATATCGCGGGATTGCCGCCAACTATAATGGCCACGGCTTCTCCGACATGCACTTCAGCACCCTGGCATTGAATGGCGCCGACTATGACGCGTGGGTAAACAAGGTCAGGAACACCCCCCAGCAACTCGATCAGAACAGTTATGCCGAACTGGCGAAGCCTTCGGTTGCACACCCGATTACTTATTACTCGAAAGTTCAAGAGCGACTGTTCCTGAATATCGTCGACAAGTACGAAGGCATGAACAAGGCACCGCGCCCCACGGGTAGCCAGGTGCAACGCAACAGCGACGACAAGCGCGTCGATCAACAACCGAGTCTGCTGGCCGAGGAGCGTTAACAATGTTCGGGAAACTTTCATGGGACGCGGTTCCATTGCACGAGCCGATTGTCATGTACACCCTGGCCATCGTTGGCCTGATGGGTTTTGCCCTGGTCGGCACCGTCACCTGGAAGCGCAAGTGGGGGTACCTCTGGCGCGAGTGGTTCACCTCGGTCGATCACAAGAAAATCGGCTGCATGTACATCATCGTCGCCCTGGTCATGCTGCTGCGCGGCTTTTCCGACGCGATCATGATGCGCACCCAGCAGGCGATGGCCTCGAGTGGCGGGCCGGGTTATCTGCCGCCGGAACATTACGACCAGATCTTCACCGCCCACGGCGTGATCATGATTTTCTTCATGGCCATGCCGTTCGTGGTCGGCCTGATGAACATCGTCGTGCCGTTGCAGATTGGCGCGCGCGATGTGGCGTATCCGTTTCTGAATGCGCTGAGTTTCTGGCTGTTCGTGGTCGGTGCGGCGCTGGTCAATATCTCGCTGGGCGTCGGTGAATTCGCCCGCACCGGCTGGGTCGCCTACCCGCCCCTGTCCGAACTCGGCTACAGCCCCGGGGTGGGCGTCGATTACTACATCTGGTCATTACAGATATCCGGGATAGGCACGTTACTCACCGGGGTCAACTTCTTCGTGACCATTCTGAAGATGCGCACTGAAGGCATGACCCTGTTCAAGATGCCGGTGTTCACCTGGAACGCCCTGTGCACCTCGGTGCTGATCCTCGCCGCGTTCCCGATTCTCACCGCAACCCTGCTGATGCTCACCCTCGACCGCTATCTGGGCATGCACTTCTTCACCAACGAGGCCGGCGGCAATCCGATGATGTACGTCAACCTCATCTGGGCCTGGGGTCACCCGGAGGTGTACATCCTGATCCTGCCGGCCTTCGGGATCTTTTCCGAAATCGCCGCAACCTTCAGCAGCAAGCGTCTGTTCGGCTACGTGTCGCTGGTGTGGGCAACGATTGCGATCACCATCCTGTCGTTCATCGTCTGGCTGCACCACTTCTTCACCATGGGCGCCGGGGCCAACGTCAACGCGTTCTTCGGCATCATGACGATGATTATCGCGGTGCCGACCGGGGTGAAAATCTTCACCTGGCTGTTCACCATGTACCGCGGGCGGGTGCGCTTCGAAACGCCGATGCTGTGGACGCTGGGCTTTATCGTCACGTTCAGCATCGGCGGCATGACCGGCGTGCTGCTGGCGGTGCCCGGCGCGGACTTCCTGTTGCACAACAGCCTGTTTTTGATCGCGCACTTCCATAACGTGATCATCGGCGGCGCGGTGTTCGGCTACATGGCCGGGCTCACCTACTGGTTCCCGAAAGCCTTCGGCTTCCGCCTCAACGACCGGCTCGGGCGCATCGCCTTCTGGTGCTGGCTGATCGGTTTCTACTTCGCCTTCATGCCGTCCTACGTGCTCGGTTTCATGGGCATGACCCGACGCCTCAACCACTTCGACAACCCGGCCTGGCAACCGTGGCTGCTGCTGGAACTGGTCGGCGTCGGCATCATTCTTTGCGGCGTGTCCGCGCAGGCGCTGCAGCTGTATGTGAGCATCCGCAACCGCGCCAAATACCGCGACCTCACCGGCGACCCGTGGGATGGCCGCACACTGGAATGGGCCACAGCCTCGCCACCACCGTTCTACAACTTTGCCGAGCAGCCGAAAGTCAACGATCTGGACGCTTACTGGGGCATGAAAGAGCGCGGCGTCAGCACCCTGAGCCACACCGATTACCGCGCCATTCATATGCCACGTAATACCTCGGCCGGTCTGGTGATCAGCATTTTCGCGCTGATCTGCAGCTTCGCCCTGGTCTGGCATATCTGGTGGCTGGCGATCTTCGGGCTGGTGGCCTCGGTGGTTGCCATGGTCGTGCGCAGTTATGACGAAGACATCGACTATTTCGTCCCCGCGCAGGAAGTCGCACGGATCGAAAAAGCGCGTCTCAAAGACCTGGCGGAGGCTTGATCATGTCCAATATCGTCCTGGAAAAAGACATCGCTCACAGTCATGAGCAAGGCCACGAAGACGCCGGGTCCATGCGGGTGTTCGGTTTCTGGATCTACCTGATGACCGACTGCATTTTCTTCGCCACGCTGTTCGCCGGCTACGCCGTGCTGCGTGACAGCGTCGCCGGAGGGCCGTCGACTGTCGATATTTTCGAGTTGCCCTACGTCCTCGCCGAAACCGCCCTGCTGCTGCTCAGCAGCATCACCTACGGCTACGCCATGCTGGCGATGAACCGCAACGACAAGGCCCATGTGCTGCGCTGGCTGGCGGTGACCTTCCTGCTGGGCTGCGGCTTCATCGCGATGGAAATCAACGAATTCCATCACCTTATCGCACAAGGCTACGGCCCGGATCGCAGCGGTTTCCTCACCGCGTTTTTCACTCTGGTCGGCACCCACGGCGCGCACGTGCTCAGCGGCCTGGTGTGGATGGCAATCTTGATGGCGCAGGTCAGCAGCCGCGGCCTGACCAACACCAACACCACGCGCCTGAGTTGCCTGAGCCTGTTCTGGCACTTCCTCGATGTGGTGTGGATTTGCGTGTTTACCGTGGTTTATCTGTTGGGGGTGGTGTGACATGTATAACCAAAGTCAGGTTCACAGCAGTGCCGGGACCAGCCACGGCAGCAGCCGTACGTACATGGTCGGCTTCATCATTTCGGTGGTCCTTACCGTGATTCCGTTCGGTCTGGTGATGTTTCCGACCTTGCCGCGCAGCGTCACCGCGTGGGTGGTGGTGGCGCTCGGCGTGGTGCAGGTGTTCGCCCACCTGAAATATTTCCTCCATCTGGACACCGCCTCGGAACAGCGCTGGAACCTCATCGCGCTGATATTTTCCGCCGTCATCATTCTTCTGCTGGTTGGGCTCTCGCTATGGATCATGGACAGCATTCACCACAACATGCTGGCGCACTGAGGCAATGGAGAGTACCGCTCAACGTCGGCATTGAACTGACCAAACCGGGGATCATCTTCGGCAATCTGGCGTCGGTGCTCGGTGGTTACTTCCTCGCAGTGGCCGGCAGGCCGTTGTCGCTTGCGCATCTGCTGGCCACCGTGCTCGGTACCGCGTTGATCATCGCTTGCGGTTGCGTGATCAATAACTGCGTGGATCGCGATATCGACCGGCGCATGGTCCGCACCTGCCATCGGGCGCTGGCGATCCGTGCGGTGTCAGTGCCGGCAGCCCTGTGTTACGCGGGCGTGCTTGGATTGCTCGGTTTCGCCCTGCTCTGGCGCGGTACCACGCCGCTGGCCTGTGCGCTGGCGGCGATTGGCTTGATCATCTATGCAGGCGTTTATACCTGCCTGATGAAGCGCAGCTCGCACTGGGGCACGCTGGTCGGCAGCCTGTCCGGCGCCATGCCGCCAGTGATCGGCTATGGCGCGGTGAC
This sequence comes from Pseudomonas sp. R1-1, assembly GCF_051132135.1. Classification (NCBI taxonomy): domain Bacteria; kingdom Pseudomonadati; phylum Pseudomonadota; class Gammaproteobacteria; order Pseudomonadales; family Pseudomonadaceae; genus Pseudomonas; species Pseudomonas sp. R1-1. Next base: position 2,763,104 of record NZ_CP071663.1, on the reverse strand, counting down.
CGGCAATTTCGACGCCACCGCGCTGTTGCTGGTCATCGTGTTCTGCTGCTGGCAGATGCCGCATTCCCATGCAATCACCGTGATGCGCCACGAAGATTTCCGCGCCGCCGGGCTGCCAACCCTGACGCTGAATCAGGCACGACGCGAGATCATTCTGTACATGCTTGCGTTCCTCATCAGCGCGGCCGTGTTGGGCTGGGTGGCAAATCTCAACGTGTCGTACCCGCTGGTGATTGTCGGCCTGGGTGGCTACTGGTTTTATCTGGCCTTGCGGCAGGTCAGCAGCCGCACGTCGAAAGCCTGGGCACGACGGCTTTTTGTGGTGTCGATCCTGCTGATTCTGGCGTTGAACCTGTCGCTGGCGCTGAACGCGGTACTGCCTTCATTCAGCGTTTAGCCAGCGCGTAGCGACCGCTCATCGGTCTTGAAGAAATCCGTTCAAACCCTGTCGCGCTGCCGGTTATCAGAATTTATGAACGCAACAACCATCAGCAACCGGGAGGCCCACATGGCAAACGACACCTCAACATCGCAATGCGCCTGCTCTGGATGCACCTGCAGTGCCGACAACGCGGTCGAGCGCGACGGCAAACGCTATTGCAGCCAGGCTTGCGCCGACCTTCACCCCAATGGCCAGCCCTGCCCGTCGAGCAGTTGCCACTGCGAGCAGAACCTGGGGCACAGTGAGCGCAACGTCAGTGATTCCAAACTGGACGAAGCGGTGGAAGAAACCTTTCCCGCCAGCGATCCGATTTCACCGTAACGCGCAGGCCCTGATTTTTTTACCCGCTGGAGAGATTGATATGGACGAGGAAACCATCCGCAAAACCGCCTATCGCCTTTGGGAAGAGCAAGGCCGGCCGCACGGGCAGGATTTCGATCACTGGTTCCAGGCCCGCGCCGAACTCGATGCGTTCGACTCCGACGGTTTGCCCGGCTCGGTCGCCAGCAGTGTAGCGCCGCCGGCACCGCGGAAAAACAGCAAAGACGCGCCCGCCACCACGGCGAGCAAAACCCGCAAGAAAACCTCAACCGCAGCGAAATGACCTTCGCCCTGCCGTCGCCCATCCTGAGCGGGCGCTGAAGCTTTGAAGCGCGGCGCTAACCTGGTGGCGGCGGCGTTCGCCCTCACAGCGTTGTCCTATGGCCTGGCACGGTTTGCCTACGGCCTGCTGCTGCCGCAGATTCGTCAGGAGCTGGCGCTCAGCGTCTCGGCGGCCGGGTGGATTGGTGGCAGCGCCTTCGCTGCCTACTGCGTGGGCATCGTTGCCACGTTCATTAGCAATGGAAAAATCAGCCCGCGCGGGCTCACGGTGATTGCCGGTGCCGCCGCTGCGCTGGGCATGGGTTTGATCGTTTTTGCCCAATCAGGCCTGGCGCTGGGCTGTGGTGTGGCACTCGCCGGATTGAGCACCGGCCTGACTTCACCACCGCTGGCCAGCGCGGTGGCGGCCCGCATTGCCGAGGCGCAGCGCGCGCGGGCCAACGGTTTCATCAACGCCGGCACCGCTGCCGGCATTGTTTTTTCCGGTTTGGCCGTGGTTGTCGCCGCAGGGCAATGGCGGCAGTTGTATGCGTTGTTCGCGGTGATGGGCGTCGGCATTACGCTCTGGCTCTGGTTTGCAGTACCGCGCCGAGTCGAGAACACAACCGGCGATTTCTCATTGATCCTGCTGCGCCGCCCCGGTGTGTTGCCGCTGTGCTGCAGCGCCTTTCTGATGGGACTGGCGAGCACCGCCATCTGGACGTTCGGCGCCGACATTCTGCGCGCTGAAGCCGGCTTCTCCGATCGGTCGATTGCCTGGGCGTGGATATTGCTCGGCGCAGCGGGCATCAGTGGCTGCACCACCGGCGTGCTGACCGGTCGTTTTGGTGTTGCGCGCGTGCATCGGTTGGCGCTGGCCGGGATTGCTGCTGGCACGCTGGGGCTGGCAGCGGCTTCGCTTTCGGCGGTTTATGGGCTCGCGGCGATGTGCCTGTTTGGCGCGGCTTATATCGTCTCGTCCGGTGTGTATTTGATTCAGGGGATCAACCTGTTTGCGGATCATCCCGATCTGGGGCTGGGCATTCCCTTTCTGGTCCTGGCGCTGGGGCAAACCGCCGGCACGCCGCTGTTTGGCGCGGTGCTGGAGAATGCCGGGGTGACCGTCGCCCTGTGCGCGTTTGCTCTGGCTGCAGGCGTGGCGATGCTGCCGCGCGCGAGCGCCGCAAAGCAGTCGATCAAGCCGCCGGCTGGAGAATCTCCAGGAGAAAATCGATGAACACGTTGATCCGGCTCGAACCGCGGTGGTTGGGCAGGTACAGCGCGTTGATGCATGTGCTGGCAGTGCCGGGATTGACCTGATACTGCTCGAGCACGCGCACCAGGCGCCCGGCGACCACGTCGTCGCGTACCAGCCAGTCAGCCAGCAGCGTCACCCCGCCACCATCGATCGCGGCTTCGCGAAGGATGTCGGCATTGTTGCTTTGCAGGCGCCCGTGCACGTTGAGCTGGATGGTTTCGTCGTCGCCCTGAAAGGTCCAGTGCTGGTGCGTGCCGGCGTAATCAAAGCGCAGGCATTGATGGTCGAGCAGGTCGCGCGGATGACACAGCTCGGCATTGCGCGCCAGATACTCGGGGCTGGCGACGACCCAGCGCTGGAACTGCCCGACGCGTTTGCTGACGATGTCCTCGCTGACCACCGAGGAGCCGAGGCGTACTGAAACGTCGATCTGTTCGCTGAGCAGATCGCTGACCTGATCACTCAGCGACAGGCTGATTTCCAGGCCCGGATGACGCGCCAGCAAGCGGCTCAGGTGCGGCGCGATGAGGCGCCGGCCGAACTCCACCGGCACGCTGATGCGCAGCCGTCCTTGCGCCTCGCTGCCACGGTCGGCGACCACCGCGTCGGCTTCGTCGATGGCCTCGAGAATCGCCACGGCCTTGTCGAAGTAGGTCTGCCCGGCCACCGTCACGCTGGTGTTGCGCGTGGTGCGATTGAGCAGGCTCGCGCCCAGCTCGTGTTCCAGCCCCGCCACCTGCCGGGTCACCGAAGACGTCGATATCCCGAGTTTGCGCGCCGCCGAGGAATAGCCCCCGCAGCGCACGGTTTCGACAAACATCTTCAAGGCCAGCAACTTGTCCATCAGCGGGGTCCGGTCGGAAAGGAACGGCGCTGATTGTGCATCACCGTTCGCTTGCCGTCTTGTATCGCCGTGCTTGGCTGCAGGGGCCGCGTACTCAGGCATCGGCTTTGTGGCTCAGGAACAACCCCAGCGCCAGGGCCGGCAACAGCGCTACCGCAACCGCAGACAGGTTCCAGCCGAAGTGCTCGTAGAGCGGGCTGGCGACCAGCGAACCGAGGGCGCCGCCGGCGAAAATGCTGGTCATGTACACCGCATTGAGGCGCGCACGGCTGTGCGGGTCGATTGCGTAAACCTCACGCTGGCCAAGGACCAGGTTCAACTGCACGGCAAAATCCAGCAGCACCGCACACACCACCAGCCACCAGTAACTGCTGCTCGGCAGCGCAGCGATCAGCAGCGAAACCGGGGCCAACAACAACGCCACCAGCGTGCCGCGCCGTGCATGCCCGGCATCGGCCAGGCGACCGGCAATCGGTGCAGCAATCGCCCCGACCGCGCCGACCAGGGCGAAAATCGCCACTTGCGCCTGACTGAAGCCGTGATGGCGCATCAGTTCGATCGGCGCCAGGGTCCAGAACAGGCTGAAACTGGCAAACAGCAACCCCTGATACAGCGAACGCTGACGCAACAACGCATGCTGGCGCGCCAAGGCAAAGACCGAACCGATCAACGCGGTGTACGTGGCTTTATGGCTCGGCACACGGCGTGGCAGCGCAACGGCGGTGATCAGCGCAATGACCGCCATCAACCCGGCAGCGCTGAAAAACACCCCGCGCCAGCCGAACACCTCGACCAACAGACTCGACAGTGGCCGCGACAACAGAATCCCCAGCAGCAGGCCGCTCATGATGTTGCCGACCACTCGGCCGCGCGTGGCTTCAGGCGCCAGATGCGCGGCCAGCGGCACGAGGATCTGCACCGCGACCGAAGTCAGGCCGATCAGCAGGGAAAACACCAGGAACATCGACGGCGAATGGGTCAGCCCGGCGCACAACAGCGTGACACTCGCGGCGAGCGTGAAACCGACCACCAGACGGCGGTTTTCCATCAGGTCGGCCAGCGGCACCAGCAACAGCAGGCCCAGGGCATAACCGAACTGGGTCAGCGAGACGATCAGGCTGGCATTCGCGCTGGAGAGGCCGATTTGCGGGGCGATCAATTCGACGATGGGCTGCGCGTAATAAAGATTGGCCACCACCGCGCCACAGCAGAACGCGAGGAACGCGACCATCAGGCCGGAAAGTGAAGCGGGTTGCTCGGCCTTGGCCGTAGCGGCGGGATTGCCGGTGAGCATGGTGACACCTCATTGCGTCTGGAAAAGGTGAGCCAAGGCTACGGCCAGCAGCGGGCCGCGAGAATCACTGCGCCGGGCAACGCAGTGATGCGTGTCGCGCAACGGCACACGGCGTTGCTTGTGACGCAACGCGCTGTTGCGCCAAGCGCGGATTCTCCGCCGCGCGAGTGTTCTCTAGGCTTTGTCCGAGGCGCAAACGTCGGCGCCCTTCCCCGGTCGCCACAAGGAGCTTCGCATGACTCGCCATCCTTTCCCCCCGCTGTTTTGCCCTGTGCTGGGGTCGCGCCGATGAACCTGTCCTGGCTGAGATCCCGTAACTTCTGGATCGTTGTTGCGCTGCTGGCTGCGATGGCGCTGATCGCCGCCGTGCTGTTGATGTGGCGCCCGGCGATTGCGCCAATCGAGCGCCCTCCGATATTCGCTACGGCGCAGATCCAGCGCGGTGCACGGGTCGTCGAAGCCGGCGATTGCGCGGTCTGCCATACCCGCCCCGGCGGTGAATATCTGGCCGGTGGGCTGCCACTGGTGACGCCGTTCGGCACCCTGTTCAGCACCAACATTACCCCTGATGCGCAGACCGGCATCGGCCAATGGTCGCTGCCGGCCTTCGAACGGGCGATGCGCCAGGGCATCGCCCGTGACGGCCATTTCCTCTACCCGGCGTTTCCCTACGTGCACTACCGGCGCATGAGCGCCGAGGACATCGCCGATGCCTACGCCTACCTGATGAGCGGCCCCGCCGTGCAGGCGCCGGCGCGGCAGAACCAGATGAATTTCCCGATGAACATTCGTCCACTGGTGTCGTTCTGGAACCTGCTGTTTCTCCACGGCGAACCGCTGACGCCACTGGCCGAACGCAGCGCGGCGTGGAACCGCGGACGTTATCTGGTCGACGGGCCGGGGCACTGCGCCGGCTGCCATTCGCCGCTCAACCTGATCGGCGCGGAACAATCCTCCAAGTATCTGCAGGGCGGCAGCGTTGACGGCTGGGAGGCCCCGGCGCTGGTCGGTCTGGGGCAACGGGCCAATCCGTGGAGCCGCGAGCAACTGGTCGATTATCTGCGTGCCGATGTAGTCGCCGGGCACGGCACTCCGGCTGGCCCGATGCGCCCGGTCAGCCTGAGTCTGGCGCGTCTGCCGGCCAGCGAAGCCGATGCGATTGCCGAGTATCTGCTGAGCCTGGAGCAGCCGCCGACCGTCACCGAAACCACGGCGCCAACGCCGATCGACCCCGCCTCCACTGCCCAAGGCGCGCTGCTGTTTAGCAGTGCCTGCGCCGGCTGCCATGGCCGCGCCGCGCCGATGCGCGAAATCGACGGGCGCCCGCCGCTGGAGAGCACCTCGGCGCTGCACGCGGCCAGTTCGCGCAATTTCCTCAAGACCGTACTCGACGGGCTGCCGGCCACGCCCGGTTCGCCCGGCCCACAAATGCCCGGGTTCGCCGCCAGCCTCGACAACCGGCAACTCGCCGCACTGGCGGTGTACCTGCGCCAACAGGCGCGCCCCGACCAGCCCTGGGCAGACCTCTCTTTCACTATTGAAGCGTTACGTCAGGAGACCAAATGAGCCAGATCACCCTCAACGTCAACGGCGCCGCCCAGGCATTGGAGCTGGAACCGGACATGCCGCTGCTGTATGCGCTGCGCAATCATCTGGGCCTGAACGGCGCCAAGTACGGCTGTGGTCTGGGTCAGTGCGGCGCCTGCACGGTGATCGTCGATGACCAACCGGTATTCGCCTGCCTGACGCCCTGCGCGGGCCTGCAAGGCAAGCAGATCCGCACCGTGGAAAGCCTCGGCAGCGCAGAAAAACCCGGCCCGCTGCAAGCGGCTTTTATCGAGAAACAGGCAGCGCAATGCGGTTACTGCATCGCCGGCATGCTGATGCGGGCGCAGGCGCTGCTCGAACAAAATCCTCACCCGGACGAAGCAACCATTCGCGAACACATGGCCGGCAATTTATGCCGCTGTGGCACGCACCTGCGCATCATCGAGGCGATCAGCCTGGTCGCCGGGCAACACGGGAGCCGGCCATGAGCGAATCAACCGGTCTGAATCCCAGCCGTCGGGCATTCTTGCGCGGCGGCGCGTTGCTGATGGCCTTCACCCTGGTGCCGATGGCGCGGCGGGCGCTGGCCGACACTGAAGTCGACACGCTCGGCACCGTGGTGCTGGCGCCGGATCTGCCGGGTAGCCTGCGCACCAATCCGTACCTCGACGCATGGATTCGTATCGGCACCGACGGCATCACGGTGTACACCGGCAAGGTCGAGTTGGGCACCGGGGTGAAAACCGCGTTGCTGCAAATCGCCGCCGAGCGCCTGCAAGTGCCGGCCAGCGCGATCAACCTGCTCACCGCCGACACCGCGCTGACGCCCAACGAAGGCTACACCGCCGGCAGTCACAGCATCTTCGACAGCGGCACCGCGCTGTTCAATGCCGCCGCGCAAGTACGCGAGATGCTGGCGGACTCCGCCGCACGCCGCTGGCAGGTCGACCCGGCGCAGCTGACCACCGCTGATGCGATGATCGAAGGGCCGGCCGGGCAACGCATGAGTTACGCCGAAGCGGTCAGCAACGTCGATGTGCACCAATACGCCAAGGCGCAATCGCCGAGCCTGCCAGCGGCGGATTTCAAGCTGATCGGGCATTCGCTGCCGCGTCTGGACATTCCGGCAAAGGTCAGCGGCGGCGCCGCGTTCGTCCAGGACATGCGCTTGCCCGGCATGCTCCACGCGCGGGTGATTCGCCCGCCGCGTCCAGGTTGCACGCTGGAGGCGTTCGATGCCCCGGCCATCGAAGCGTTGGCCGGGGTGGTCAAGGTGATCCGCGACGGCAATTATCTCGCTGTGCTCGCCCGTGACGAATGGCAAGCGATCAAAGCCATGCGCGGGGCCAGCGAGGTCGCGCGCTGGCGTGGTGGCGACGCAATTCCCGAGGCCGCTGATATTCATACCCTGCTCAAGCGCCTGCCTTCGCGGCGCTATCCGATCAGCAACAACGGCGACGTGAATATCACCGGTGAAACGCGATTCAAGGCGCGGGTGACCAAGCAATATCTGATGCACGGCTCGATTGGTCCGTCCTGCGCCGTGGCCTGGTTCAAGGACGGCGTGCTGACCGTGTGGACGCATACCCAAGGCGTCTATCCGCTGCGCGCCGGCATCGCCGAAATGCTGCGTCTGCCGCCGGAGCGGGTGCGCTGCATCCACAGCGAGGGCTCCGGCTGTTACGGCCATAACGGTGCCGACGATGCCGCCGCCGACGCCGCGTTGATCGCCATGCGCGTGCCGGGCACGCCGGTGCGTGTGCAGTGGATGCGTGAACAGGAAAACCTGTGGGAACCGTACAGCTCGGCGATGGTGGCCGAGGTCGACGTCGGCCTGGCGAACAATCGTCTGCAGGACTGGAACTACGAGCTGTGGACCACGCCGCACAACGAGCGCATCGTCAATGCCGGGCGCCTGTTGCCGGCGCGTCTGTTGGCGCAGCCATTCACCTCGGCGCCCTCGGTGCCGATCGCCCAGCCCGAAGGCGACGGCGACCGCAACGCGGTGCCGCTGTATGACCTCGGCGCGACGCGGATCAACATGAACTTCGTCACGACCATGCCGTTTCGCACCTCGGCGATGCGCTCGCTCGGCGCGCACATCAATATTTTCGCCATCGAAGCGAGCATTGATGAATTGGCGAACAAGGCCGGCGTTGATCCGGTGGCGTTGCGCCTGGCGCATCTCACCGATCCACGAGCGCGGGCGGTGGTCGAGTGGGTGCGCGATGCCATCGACTGGCCGCATAAAAACTCCGAGCCCGGCGCCGGCATCGGTTTCGCCTTCGCTCGCTATAAAAACATTATGGGTTACTGCGCCCTCGCCGTGCGCCTGCGCGTGCATCCGCAAACCGGCGAAGTGCGCATCGAGCATGTGGTGACGGCGGTGGATGTCGGCCAGATCGTCAGCCCCGACGGCCTGCGCAATCAGGTCGAGGGCGGCATCGTGCAATCGGCGAGCTGGACGCTGTACGAGAAAGTCGCCTATGACGCCGGCGGCATTCGCAGTTACGACTGGAGCGGCTACCCGATCCTGCGCTTCACGCAGCTGCCGAAAAAAGTCGACGTGCATTTGCTCGACCAGCCCGGCGAACCGTTCCTCGGCGCCGCCGAAATCGTCCAGGGGCCGATGGCCGCTGCGCTCGGCAATGCCGTCGCCAATGCCACCGGCCGGCGCTGGCTGAACCTGCCGCTGAGCCGTTCGACCCAACCCTCCTGAGCAACGCCCGCGTTCATCGCCAATGAACGCGGGCGCCGTTGCGCCAGGCGCAAAACAGCGTAGCGCCGCCCACCAATTATCACCCCCGCCCTGCGCAGTTAACGTAGCTCTACCGCGTGCGCAGCCCCGCTGTCGCGCTTCAAGTCATTCGTTAATTACCTGGAGTTGCCCATGACCCGCCGCCTGTTTCAGCCCGTCACCCTCGGTCCTTACACCCTCGCCCATCGCGTCGCCATGGCACCGCTGACGCGCTCGCGCGCCGGCCAGCCCGGCGACATGCCGACGGCGATGAACGCCGAGTACTACCGCCAACGTGCCAGCGCTGCGCTGATCATCACTGAAGCCACACAGATCTCCCGCCAGGGCCAGGGTTACGCATGGACGCCGGGCATTTACAGTGATGAGCAGGTCGCGGCCTGGCGCGAAGTCAGCGGCGCGGTGCATGGCGCTGGCGGGCTGATTTTCATGCAGCTGTGGCACGTCGGCCGCGTCTCGCACCCGAGCTTTCAACCGGACGCCGGCCTGCCCGTCGCACCGAGCGCACTGCCGGTGCCCGGCAAAACCTTCATCGTCGACGAACACGGCAATGGCGTCTGGGGTGACGTGCCGGTACCGCGCGCCCTCGTAACCGCAGAAATCGCCGCCATCGTCGAGGACTATCGCCGCGCTGCGCGCAATGCCATTCGTGCCGGGATGGACGGCGTGGAGATTCATGCGGGCAACGGCTACCTGCTCGATCAGTTCCTCAACAGCAACAGCAATCAGCGCGACGACGCCTACGGCGGCAGCGTCGAGAATCGCGCGCGCCTGTTGCTTGAGGTGGTCGCGGCCGTGGCCGACGAAGTTGGGGCCGAACGCGTCGGCGTACGCCTGACGCCGATGGGGCGGTTCATGGGTATGGGCGACGACACCCCGGAGGCCACGTTCGGCCATCTGGTCGAGGCGCTGAATGCGTGGAATCTGGCGTATCTGCACCTGGTCGAGCCGGCGATGGTCGGCACGGTCAAGGACGAAAATTTCGACCCGCGCTGGGACGCGATCATTGCCCAGCTGCGCGCAACCTGGAAAGGCCTGCTGATCCTTGCGGGCGGTTACGACGCCGAGTCTGCCGAGCAGGCACTGCGCTCGGGCCGCGCCGATATCATCGCGTTTGGCCGGCCGTTTCTGGCCAACCCGGACCTGCCGCGGCGGCTGCGCGAGCACCTGTCGCTGAACACGCCGGACCCGAGCAGTTTTTTCGGTGGCGATCAGCGCGGTTACATCGATTATCCGGTTCATGCCTGAGCGGGAGGCGCGACGCGGCTTCAGAACTTTTCAGGTTTGCTTAAGGACTTTAAATGTCGGCGGCGCCCAGACTTTGCCTAACGATCAGGAGAGCCGCCATGACCCCGCAACCGGTGAATTCAGACCATCCCTGCACCCTGGCGCGTCCATTGGGCGCGCTGTCCGGCTGGCAGGAACGCCGCGCCAAGGCGTTCATTCTCGGCGACCTGAGCCGCAGCTTGCGGGTCAGTGAGATTGCCGAGCATTGCAATCTGTCGCGCAGTCATTTTTCCCGGGCGTTCAAGCTGGTCACGGGGTGCTCGCCGCAGGAGTGGATGTTGCGGGTGAAGATCGACAAGGCGAAGGGTTTGTTGCTGACGTCGATGCCGATTACCGAGATTGTTTATGAGTGCGGGTTTTCTGATCATTCGCACTTTACCCGCACGTTCGGGCGCCTGGTGGGGATGCCGCCGAAGGCTTGGCGTCAGGCGATGGCGCTGGACGCTGCGCGCGTTGCGGTGGTGGGCGAGCGGGTGGCGGTTTGGGAGGGTGTGGTGGGTTTGGCGGTGGTGGTGCGGGGGGTCGAATTGCGTACTTGATTTTCGTTTGTTTGCTCGCTCTTTTGGCCGCTTTGTTGCGGTCTTTTTTTTTGGCCGTGGCGGCCTGTGGGCCGACCAGGCTTTGGAGGTTTCGGGTGTATATCCGTTGCTGCGGTAACGGCGGCTTAGGGTTCCGCCCTGACGGCGGGTCACCTTTTTCAAACGCCAAAAAGGTAACCCAAAACGCTTGCTCCTACGTACGGCCCTCGCAGGCTCGGGTCCCTTCGCTGCGGGATCGCTCCGGGCGCAGCGGCTACGGTTTGCTTCGCTGCACCTACTTCCGCTGTGTACGACTTCGTCGTACGGTCGCTGCGCTCCCACGCCCGGATCAATCCCTCCGCTCAGCCTTCCGATGTCGCTGGTTAGGCAAGATCAAGATCAAGAGCACTCGAGCTGGCGCTCATTGTAATGAGTGGTTAGGAGCGGGTGGTTGGCTTGGGATTTGCGGTGGATTCGCCCCTCACCCCAGCCCTCTCCCGAGGGAGAGGGAGCCGATTTTGGTTGGCTTCGAAGTTGAGTACGACTCGGTATTGCACGTTGGCATCTCTCTCACATCCACCGCAGTCAGTCCCCTCTCCCTCCGGGAGAGGGTTAGGGTGAGGGGCTGTTGATTTTCAAAAGTCGCATTCAGCTCGGTATCGCACGTCAGCGTATCTCTCACATCCACCCCGGTCAGTCCCCTCTCCCTACGGGCGGTCCGACGTTTCGGGAGGGTTAGGGTGAGGGGCTTTTGATCTTCGTCGCGGGTTTCAACTGTCGCCCGGCAGCCCAAGCGGCAACGTGAACCCGATCCGTGCGCCCTCTTCGCTGTCTTCCACTTGCAGTGTGCCGCCGTGGGCGTGGATGACGGTTCGGCAGATGGCGAGGCCCATGCCCATGCCGTTGCCTTTGGTGGTGTAGAAGGCGTCGAAGATGTGTTCGCGCTGGGCTTCGGCGATGCCGGGGCCGTTGTCGTGGAAGGTGATGTGGAGGTGTTGTTCGAGTCGTGTGGATTCGATGATCAGCTGGCCGGGGCGGTCGTGGCTGGCGATGGCTTCGAGGGCGTTGGTGATCAGGTTGTAGATGACTTGCTGGATCTGTACGCGGTCGACGGCGACGTTGCAGCCGGCGTTGAGGCGGGTTTGCAGGGTGGCGTTGCGGTTGTGCAGGTCGGTGGCGGTCAGCTGGATGACTTCGCTGATCAGTTCGTCGATCGCGGTGGGCAGGCGTTTGAGTGGGGCCTGTTTGGCCAGGGCGCGCAGGGCCTGGACGATTTCGCTGGCGCGGGCGCTGTCGGCGCGGATGTCTTCCAGGCCTTGAATCGCTTCGTCCAGGTCCGGCGTGGTGCGTTTGAGCCAGCGCAGGCTGGCCGAGGCGTTGGAGGTGATGCCCAGCAGCGGCTGGCTGATTTCGTGGGCGATCGAGGCGGACAGTTCGCCCATCATTTTCAGGTGCGAGTTGCGCGCCAGTTCGGCGCGCGAGCTGCGCAAGTCGGCTTCCATCTGTGCGCGCAGGCGGTTGTCTTCGACCAGTTGCGCATAGAGCCGGGCAGTCTGCAGCGACACCGCGGCCTGGGAGGCGAGGATTTCCAGCATGGTCAGGCGTTCGGCGTTGAACAGTTTCGGCACCAGGCGGTTTTCCAGATATACCAGCCCGATCAGCGTGCCCTGCTTGAGCAGCGGCAGGCACATCATCGAGCGTGTCTGCCGTGGTTGCAGATCGGCGCTGTAGGCCTCGGGGCATTGCGCGCTGGCGTCGTCGAGCACCAGTGGCGTGCGCGTGCGCATGGTTGCGTTGAGTACCGAGACCGGGGCCATGTGTTCGAGGGGGTGGTCGGTGGCCTGGGTCACGCGCACGTTGCCAGACTCGATAAACGCCGCCGCGGCCGGTTGCAGTTCGCCGTCGGCCACCAGCATCAGCACACCCTGATCGGCACCGGCATGGATCATCAGGTGATTTATCAGGGTTTCGACCAGGCGGTCGAGCAAGACTTCCTGCGACACGGCGCGAGCGGCCTCGATGCCCACTTGCAGATCGAGGCGTGCGCGGGTGACCGGAGTCACCGTTTCCAGCGAATGCTCAGTGGCCAGGAAAGGATGCAACGACTGCAACTGCTGCGCCTTGGCTTCTGCGCCCCACAGCGCATAACAGTCGCGGGCGACGCGCAAATGGTGATGGGCGCCGGACACCAGATCATTGCGCAGGCAGATTTGCGCCAGTTGTTCGTGGGCCAGCGCCTGTTCGTGGATGAACCCGGCAGCGGCCGCGGCGATCTGCGACTGGTCGAAGCAGCGGATGGCGACCAGGCCTTCGCCGCGCACCCGGGCGATGGCGCCCTCGATCAGCAGTAACTTGTTGGCGAAGGTCGAGGGATTGAGCTCGACCCACGGCAGGAATCGCTGCCGGTGCTGCTCCAGCCGTTGCAGTTTTTCGCGAGCATCACCCGGTGCTTCGTCACTGGCCAGCGCCAGACTGTAAAACAGGTAGTAATCGGCCAGGTTGATGTGCGCCGGCAGCGACCAGGCCAAGGCGCCGGCCGCTTCGAAGCGCCGCAAGGCATACGCCATGTCGCCAAAATAAAACGCGGACATGCCCGAGTACAGCCAGCGCCAGAACAGCGTGGGCTGCGACACGCGCTCACGGTCCAATGGGCCGAAGCGATCATGTTCCAGCCCGTCGAGATCAGTGATCGCACGCGGCGCCGGGCCGTTGCGCAACTCGCTGGCGAAGGCCTGCTGTGCGAGCAGAATGCGCTCGATATCGATGTAATGAAACTGGCGGACCCAGGCCAGACCGTGCTCCAGTTCGTTCAGCACGCTGGGCAAGGGCTCGCCCATGAACAGCAAATCGGAAGCGATGTGGTTGCAGGCATAACACGACATGCCGAGGTCACCGCCCGCCTGCCCGCACTCGAACGCGGCGAAGGCTTTTTGCCGGGCGTAAGCCAGTGGCCGGGTCCACGGGCTGACCTGATCGAGCGCGACCAGCGTCGCCGTGCGCCCGGCTTCATAGCCATGCAGATCGGTGAGTTGCAGCGCCAGTTCGGCATAGGCCTGACCGTCAACATACTCGCCGTAGCGATCAGCGATCATCACGCCAAACCAGGCGAATCCGTAACCACTGCTGGGCGTGGTGCCATGCAGCAGCGTCAGTTCGACCATTTTTGCCAGGTGCAGAAACGAGATGTCGTCGTTGACGAAGAATGAAGAAATCAGCGTACTGAGCAGTTCCATGGCCGCTTCGATACGCGGATCGTCTGCCGGCGACAGCGCGCTCAGATCGGCGATCCGACGCGTGCCGCGCAACTGGCGCACGCGCTCGCAAGCCTCGGTCATCTGCGCCCGTGAAGGCTTGCGCGCAAGGGCGATATCCAGCAGCGCCAAGCCGCTAAGCGCTTCGCTGATCGCGCCTTGGTAATCGGAATGCAAGGTGCGCAAACTGGCACGCAATCGATAGGTTTTCGCCCGGTCCAGCGGCGTGGCCGCGTGGTGCAGGCAATCGTCGAGACGCTGCTGCGCGCTCGGCAGATCCGCCAGCAGCATCACGCATTCGGCAGCCAGCCAACGGCTGGCGAAAGCCTGCGGATACAGCTGTGTCCAACCGTTATCGCCGAGCAGTCGCTCGGCGGTGTGCAAATAGTCCAAGGCCTGATCGACGGCGGCGGTGTCGCGGGCGCGCTCGGCGGCCAACACCAGTAACCTGATGAAATCGGCGCGCCGCTGGCTTTCGAGCGTGGCGGTGTCGATGTGCTGAATCTGGCTGGCGATTTCGAAGACGTGCTGATCGATCTCCTCGCTCCATTCCTCAAGCATGGCGACGGCGATGCGTGCGTGCTCGGCGGCACGGCCTCCGGGCGCTAGCAGTTGCGCCGCGGCCTCGAGCACGCGGTCGTGAGGAAACAGCAGTTGGCTGTTTTCGCGCAGAAGGAATCCGCCATTGAGCAGATATTCGACGTCGCGCGCCAGTTGCGGCGGATCGCCCGGCAGCAAACGCTGCAGCAACGCTTCGTCACAGCGCCCACCGACATAGCCGGCGCTGCGCAAAACCTCCCGCGCCGAGGCAGGCAGGCGCTGCAAGCGCTGCACCATCAGGTCGGCGACGTTGTCGGCGTAGCGATAGCCAGCCAGAGCGCTTGGCGCCCACGCCCAGCGATGCTGCGCCGCATCGAATTGCAGCAGGTGCTCATCCATCAACGCCCGCGACACCTGGCTGACGAACAGCGGATTGCCGGCAGTCTTGAAATGTACCCCTTCGGCCAGGGCCTGGAGGTTGTCGACCTCGGCGTCGAGTTCGGCCTCGATCAATTGCGCGACCGCCTGCACCGACATCGGACCCAGCTCGATACGCGACACCGGCAATGCCGACTCGCGACACAACTCACCGAGCAAGCCGCCCTCACCGCTCAGCACGGCGCTTTCATCGTCGCGATAGGCCAGGATCAGCAGCAGATGCCGCGGCGGGCGCGCGATGAAAGCCTTGAGAAAGGCCTGGGTCGAATCGTCGGCCCATTGCACATCATCGATAAACAACACCAGCGGACGCCCCGGCTGGGCGAACACTTCCAGCACATCGAGCAGCGTGCGGCTGACGCGATCGAGTGCATGGCGGGCCGGCATGTTCGGCAGTTCAGCAGTGACGCCGATCAGCAACTCGGCCTCCGGGACAAGGTCCACCAGCAGGCGGCCGCGACCTTTGAGCACCTCGCTCAGTTGCGCGCTGAGCGCCTGCATTTCCAGCGCCGGTTTGCCGAGCAACTGCGTGACCAGCGAACGAAAAATCTGTGCCAGCGGGGCAAAAGGAATGTCGTTGTGCAACAGGTTGATCTTGCCGCTGGCCCAGTAGCCCGGCGCCTGCCCATGAATACTCTGATGAATCAGTGTCGACTTGCCCGCCCCCGGCGCGCCGGCGACCAGCAAAACCCGGGCGACGCCGTCGCTGCGTACGCGCTGGATCTGTTCGAGCAGTTGCGCGCTCTCCGCCTCGCGACCGAACAGCAACTCGCCACGGGTGGTTTTCGTCAGCGCATCGAACGCGCCCAGGCGAAACGCGTCGATCCGTCCGTGTTCACGCCACTGGCGCAGGCACCAGGCCAGATCCGCGGCCAGTGACTTGAGGCTTTGGTAACGCGCGTCCGGCTCTTTGGCCAGGCCCTTGAGCAGCACCTGACAAAAGCCTTGCGGCAAATCCGCGACGTAGACGTCAGGCGACACTGGCTGGACGGCGGCGTGCACGTGCCGCCATTGCGCCGCATCGCGGGCCGTCAGCGGTGTGCGCCCGGTGAGCGCCTGATAGAGCATGGCCGACAAGGCATACACGTCGCTGCGTTCGTCGTTGCCCGCCACGTCACGCTGGACTTGCTCCGGGGCCAGATAAGGCCAATGCTCGATGCCGGGCACCTCGTCGCTCGACAGCTCGGACGCGGCGGTGTGTACGCCCAGCAACCGGACCGCGTCGTCGGCGCTGACCATCAGGTGCCATGGCAACAGACCGACACGACGACAATCCGCCTGGCCGCTCAGTGCCAGCGCGTTGGCCGCCGCCACGGCAATGTTCAGCACCCGAGCCAACGGCAGGCCATCGTCAGTCATCAACTGCGCCAGCGGTATCCCCCACGCGGGATACACCAGCAGCGGACCGTCGACCGAGCCGACATGCGCAACCGGGGCAATCACCCACTCGGCGGGCAGGCGCAGATGAAAATCGCGCTCCAGGCGCTTGCACACGGTCGGGCGCTGAATCGGCGCGCGCACGGCGAACCAGCGTTTGAACGTGCGGCCGTCTTCGAGGCTGTACCACGTCAGTTCGCCATCGCGCCGCCACAGACTGAACCGGCAGCTGTCGAGCCATGCTTCATCGTGCCGCAAGGCATCGGGCGGACAAGACACTGGACTGGCAGGAGGTGTGGCGGGCATTGGAATCACCGCTGGAAACAGGTTTCGGGGCCGATCCGTGAGTATACGCAACGGCTTTTGTGCATGGGCCACTCGTCGCCCGGGTGTCCGCCTGCGGCCCCACAATGGCCGTCCAGAGCCTCGCGCCGCGGTTGGACAAGCCGAAAACTGCGGCTGTTATCCCTCGGGATAATTGCAATATGCCGAGCGCTCACCTAGCGTACGGCTCTCATGAACCGGCGCCCCGCCGCTCATTTCCATCGCAGCGCAGAGGCAAGCATGATCCGACTCGGCCAGGCCACGATCTCCCTGGAGCGGCGCGAAGCCTTTCTTGATGGCCGGCCGTTGCGTGTCGGCGGCCGCGCGTTCGAAGTACTCTCGGTATTGATGCAGGCCGACGGCCGGATTGTCAGCAAGGACGAGCTGATCAATCAGGTCTGGCCCGATATCGTCGTCGAGGAAAACAACTTGCAGGTGCAGATTTCCGCGCTGCGCAAGCTGCTCGGGGCCAAAGAAATCATCCAGACGGTTGCCCGTCGAGGTTACCGATTATTGAAAGACCGCGAACCCAAACCGCCCGCCTTCAGCACCGTCGCCCCGCCCGTGCCTTTAGCGCAACAACGGCCGCCGGTCGATGCGCAATCGGTGCCGGTGTTCATCGTCGATGACGAGGCGTGCGTGCGCACGGCGCTGAGCCGACTGCTACGTGCCGAGGGCATCGAACACCGGATTTTCGAGTCCGCCGAAGCACTGCTCGAAGCGCCCCTGCAAAACGGTCCGGCGTGCCTGCTACTCGATGTCAGCCTGCCGGAAACAACCGGGCTTCAGCTGCAAGCGACGCTCACCGAGCGCGGGCATCCTTGGCCGGTGGTCTTCATGACCGGCCACGGCACCATCCCGATGTCGGTGCAGGCGATGAAAGCCGGGGCGGTGGAGTTCCTGACCAAACCGTTCAACGACGATGAACTGCTCGATATCCTGCGCACCACCCGCCAACACGCGGCGACTGCCTACGAGCAATGGCAGCGCGTGCAACAGACCCTGCAACTGGCCGCGCTGCTGACCCCGCGCGAGCGTGAAGTACTGCCGTTGATTGTCGCGGGGCTTGCCAACAAGCAGATTGCCAAACAGTTGGGCACCAGCGAAGTCACCGCCAAAGTCCATCGCAAACACATCATGGCGAAGATGCAGACGCGCTCGCTGGTCAACCTCGTCGAACTCTACGGGCTGATCAGCAGCGCGCGGCCACCCGGCCCATCGAGCTCGTCGTGAACAGCGCGACTGACCGCCCTGCGGCGGTCGACAGCCGTCACGCGACCGTTGTCTGCATCGTCGATGATGATGCTTCGGTGCGCAAAAGCCTGTGCAATCTGCTGCGCTCGGTGGGTTACCACGCGCAGGTCTATGACAGCGGCGAAGCCTTTCTCGCCGAACAGCGTTTCGACGAAATCGCCTGTCTCCTGCTGGATTTGCGCATGCCCGGGCTGTCCGGCATCGACGTCATGCGCGAGCTGCAACGCCGCGCCCGACGCTTCCCGGTGATCTGCATGTCGGCCCATTGGGACGAGGCAACGCTGGCCGAATCCGGCCACTATCAAGCCGTGCACTGCCTGAGCAAACCGTTCGAAGAAGAAGCCTTGTTGCAGGCGCTCGAGTCGGTGGTGCATCGCCAGCACTGAGCATTGGCCCTTCAGCATTGCGGTTTTTTTCGCCTCCGAATCCCCACGCGTCAGCCTCGGCAAGCGCAATCAATTGGCACTGCGGACACGTTTCAGGGTCAGTTCAGGTGACCTGACGTTTACCGGCATACCCTCAAGGGCGCCGTTAAATGGCAGAATCCCCCGACCTTGATCCTTTTCGGAGAGCGCAATGCTTCGCGTGTTTGAACGTAGACTCGATCCCTTCCCGCCTGATGAATTGCCGCCACCGCCGGTGGGCCTGACGCGTTTTCTGTGGGCGTGCACCCGCGGCGCGCGCGGTTATATCCTCGCGCTGGCCCTGCTCAGCGCCGGTGTGTCGATCTACGAAGCGTGGCTGTTTTCCTTCCTCGGCCAGGTGGTCGACCTGCTTTCGACCTGGCAGGCCGGTGGCGGCGTCAGCCCAGAGGAAAGCCGCGTGTTGTGGGGCATCGGCATCGTCCTGCTGGTGAGCATCGTGCTGGTTGCGCTGCGCACGATGGTTCAGCACCAGATCCTCGCGATCAACCTGCCGCTGCGCCTGCGCTGGGATTTTCACCGCTTGATGCTGCGGCAAAGCCTGTCGTTCTTCTCCGATGAATTTTCCGGGCGAGTCACCACCAAGGTCATGCAAACCGCGCTGGCAGTGCGTGAAGTGCTGTTCACCCTGATCGAAATCGCCCCCGGCATCGGTGTGTACTTCATCGCCATCATCGCCCTCGCGGGCGGCTTCGCCCTGAAGCTGATGCTGCCGTTTATTGCCTGGGTCGCGCTGTTCGCGCTGGCGATGGTGTACTTCGTGCCACGCCTGGGCAAAGTCGGCCAGGAACAGGCCGACGCGCGCTCATCGATGACCGGGCGCATCGCCGACGCCTACACCAACATCACCACGGTGAAACTGTTCTCGCACTCCAAACGCGAAGCGCATTTCGCCCGTGCGGCAATGGAAGATTTCAAGCTCACCGGGTTTCGCCAGATGCGTCTGGTCAGCCAGTTCGAGATCGTCAACCAGGCCTTGGTGGTCGCACTGATCATCGGCGCCGGCGGCTATGCCCTGTGGCTCTGGCACCAGGGCCAGGTCGGCGCCGGCGCGGTCGCGGCGATCACCGCCATGGCCTTGCGCATCAACGGCATGTCGCACTGGATCATGTGGCAGATGACCTCGCTGTTCGAGAACATCGGCACCGTGCAGGACGGCATGGCCACCCTCACCCGTGGCCCGAAAGTCCAGGACGCAGCGAACGCCGGCGTGCTGGTACCTGGCGGCGGCGCGGTGTCGTTCGACAACGTCAGCTTCAATTACAACGGCGAACGTCAGGTCCTCGACGGCTTGAGCCTGCACATTCGCGCCGGCGAAAAAATCGGCCTGGTCGGCCGCTCCGGCGCCGGCAAATCAACGCTGATCAACCTGTTGCTGCGTTTTTACGACGTCGACAGCGGGCAGATCCGCATCGACGGCCAGAACATCGCCGAAGTGACCCAGGACAGCCTGCGCAGCGCCATCGGCATGGTCACCCAGGACACCTCGCTGTTGCACCGCTCGATCCGCGACAACATCGCCTACGGCCGCCCCGACGCCAGCGACGAAGACATCCGCCGCGCCGCCGCCAACGCCCAGGCCGACGGCTTCATCAACCAACTGAGCGACCGCCAGGGCCACAGCGGCTACGACACCCTGGTCGGCGAGCGCGGCATCAAACTCTCCGGCGGCCAGCGCCAACGCATCGCCATCGCCCGAGTCATGCTGAAAAACGCCCCGATCCTGCTGCTCGACGAAGCCACCAGCGCCCTCGACTCCGAAGTCGAAGTCGCCATCCAGGAAAGCCTCGACGAAATGATGCAAGGCAAAACCGTCATCGCCATCGCCCACCGCCTCTCCACCATCGCCGCCATGGACCGCCTCATCGTCATGGACGAAGGCCGCATCATCGAACAAGGCACCCATGCCGAACTGCTGGCCAGAAACGGGATTTACGCAAGGTTGTGGCAGCATCAGAGCGGCGGGTTTCTGGGCGAAGATCAGGGGTTTGCGGCGACGGTGGATCAGGCTTGATCCGGCCTGTTCAAGTCAAGATCAACAGCCCCTCACCCTAACCCTCTCCCGGAGGGAGATGGGACTGATCGAGTTGGATGTGAGAGATACGCCGAGCAGGGATATCGAGATGAATCCAGCACTTGAAAAGCACACCGATCGGCTCCCTCTCCCTCGGGAGAGGGCTGGGGTGAGGGGCAGTCACACCACCAATCCAAAGCCATGCGACGCTTCTCACCACTCAATAGGCCGAGTGTCAGCTCGCCTGCTTTTGATCTTGCGTCACCGGCGACGTCGGAAGGCTGAGCGGAGGGATTGATCCGGGCGTGGGAGCGAAGCGACCGTACGACGAAGTCGTACACAGCGGAAGTAGGTGCAGCGAAGCAAACCGTAGCCGCTGCGCCCGGATCGATCCCGCAGCGAAGGGACTCGAGCTTGCGAGGGCCGTACGTAGGAGCAAGCGTTTTGGGTTACCTTTTTGGCGTTTGAAAAAGGTGACTCGCCGTAAGGGCGAAACCGCCAGAAACACCACCCGCAGCAACGGATATTCACCCAAAACCCGACGTCACCGCCCCCCAAAAAAAATCAGCCAAAACCAACCGTACGTCGCCCCCAAGGAACACCCCGCCAACCCCCTCCTCTACCCAACAAAGGCCGAGGAGAAACGCCATGTACAACGAAACCAAAATGCTCGCCTACAGCCAATGGCACGACCTGCTCACCAACACCACCAGCTTCAGCGAACCCGAAGACCGCTACGACGAACTGCTCCGGCTCGCCGACGACTACCGCAGCCGCGGCATCATCGACACCCCCGAACGCAACACCCTGATCGAAATCGCCACCGCGGCCTACACCCGCTCGGTAACCGCCGCCACAGCCCATTCAAACCACTCAGGAATCAACCTATGACCGGTGAAAAATCCAACCAGGCCCCAACCACGCCGAGCACCGAAGCCGATGGCCTGACCGACGATCAACGCGTACGCCGCGAAAACAACGACCAGCAACAAGGCGCCCGCGTAACCCCAGGCCCGGCTGATAAAGAGCGTGAACCGGAGGTTGGCCGAACATGAACAAGCTCGCAGTAAAAGCCTTCGCCACGCTGGTCCTGAGCCTGCAGACCATCGCCTTGTGTTACGCCGTCACGCTCAACGCTTTTGTCGAAGAAGCGGCGCAACAAAGCCTGTTCCAGAACAACGCCTCACGCATCGCTCTGGAAAACAGCGCCTTGCCCGAAGTACGCGAGTTCGCCAAGAACCAGATCACTGAACACGGTCGGTTTTATCCGAAGCTGCAACAGCTGGGGCAGACGCTGCGCATGGACGTTCCCGCCGAACCGTCGGCAGCCGGGAAAGCCAAGCAATTGCGCCTCGAATCGCGCGATGAATCTTTCGACCGCACCTACATCGACAGTCAGGCCGAGACCCTCGAACAGAAGGTCATGCTGTTCAAGAAAGAGGCGATGTCTTCGGAAAACCCGCAGCTCAAGACCTTCGCTCAATCAGCGCTGCCAGGGATCGAAAAGCAGGCGCAAGCGGCCAAGGCGCTTCAGGAAAAGCTCAAGCCTTCGGCCGGGAAACTGATTGCCCCGACCAAGCCTTGAGCGGCGGCGCTCTCAGTCGATAGGCCCAACGTTGATGGTCATGTCTTCGCCCAATCCCTGGACTTTGGCGAGGACGTCGACCGGGGTTTCGCTGGAAAAATGCACGACATAGCCCATGCCGCTGCCGTCTTCCTCGATGGCGCTGACCCAAAGTTCAACCTCGTCGGCGTCCAGCCCCAAGGCCTGGCCGAACTGGCGGTTGCGGTGGTCTGAATCGGTTTCGTCCATTGGGTAGCGGGTCATTGGGTGATCTCCGGTTTTTTGGGGGGTTATGGCGATGGACGTTCTGGTTGGGTGAGCGTTCGATTTTTTTGGGTTGATTGTTGATTCGTTGTTGCGGGTAGAGGTGTACGGCTTTGGTGACGGCAGTGAGGCTTCCCCTCATCGGAACGCCGCCCGCCCCGCCCTCTCCCCCAGGACAGGGAGCCGATTTGGGTGGTGTTCAGAATTTGTATTCGACGCGATATCACCGAAACAGCGCGCCTCGCCCATTCACCTCGATCAGTTCCCTCTCCCCTTGGGAGAGGGCTAGGGTGAGGGGCTTTTGATTCTGGCGCTCGATCGACCAATTTTTCGCACCGCCAAGCCTGCCCATGGTCGCAATTAAAACAGCCCACGCCTCGCAGCTTCAGGGAGACGACCATGCCCTCAATCCAACGACAACCGTTCGCCGGTCGCTTGCTGATGATCGGTTATGGCTGCATCGGCCGTGGAGTGTTACCGCTGTTGTTGCGCCATATCGAGATCGACCCAGAGCAAATAACCGTAATCTGCCCTGCCGACAGCGCCGGCCAAGCGGTGGAAGAATATGGCGTGCAGGTAGAGAAACTGGCCCTGACCGAAACCAATTTTCACCCGTGTCTGGCGCCGAAATTACGCGCCGGGGATTTCCTGCTGAATCTGTCGGTGGAGGTGTCCAGCCAGGCGCTGCTCGCGTTTTGCCAGGCACGCGAAGTGCTTTATCTGGACACCTGCACCGAGCCGTGGGCCGGCGGTTACGACAGTCAGCAACAGCAACCGCAAGCCTGCACCAATTACGCGTTGCGCCACGGCATCCTGGCGCTGCGCGGTGCCGATGACACCACTACTGCGGTGCTGACCCACGGCGCCAACCCAGGCCTGGTATCGCACCTGCTCAAACAGGCGCTGGAAAACCTGGCAGCCGACAGCGGCTATCACGGCCCCGCTTGCACCACGCGCGAGGACTGGGCACGGCTCGCTCAGGCCTTGCAGGTCAAGGTCATTCACATCGCCGAATACGACTCGCAGTACAGCGCGCAACACAAGCAGTTGGGCGAGTTCGTCAACACCTGGTCAGTCGAAGGTTTCATTGCCGAAGCCTGTCAGCCGGCGGAACTCGGTTGGGGCAGTCATGAACGGGCGCTGCCTGCCGATGCGCGGCGTCATCCTTATGGCAGTCAGGCGGCGATCTATCTGCAACGGCCGGGTGCGGCGACGCAAGTGCACACCTGGACGCCGAGCGCCGGCCCGACCCTTGGCTATCTGGTCACCCACAGCGAGGCGATTTCCATTGCCGAATACCTGACGCTTGGCGATGGCGCGCACCCCGATTACCGCCCCACCGTGCATTACGCCTACCGACCTTGCGACGATGCGCTGCTGTCGTTGCACGAACTCGCCGCACGGCAGTGGCAAGCGCAACCGCAGCAACGCTTGCTCGACGATGACATCGTCAGCGGGCGCGACGAACTCGGCGTACTGTTGCTGGGGCATGACAAAAGTGCTTACTGGTACGGTTCGCGGTTGAGCATCGATGAGGCCCGCGCGTTGTGCCCGCACAACAGCGCGACGTCGCTGCAGGTCACCGCGGCAGTCATGGCCGGTGTGGTCTGGACAATGCGGCATCCCAACCGGGGCATTCTCGAGCCCGATGAAATGCCGTACCGTGAAATCCTCGAACTGTGCCGGCCCTACCTCGGCCAGGTGCAAGGTATTTACAGCGACTGGACGCCGTTGCAAGGTCGGAACTCAGGCTGGCAGGCGGCGGTCGATGGCGACGATCCGTGGCAATTTGCTCATTTCCGTTTCACCTGATGATTGCGAGAGAACACTATCGTGGACTTGTTGTTTCTGGGCACCTCTGCCGGCGTGCCAACCCGTGAGCGCAATGTCAGCGCCACGGCATTGATCGAGGCGTCGGGCAGAGGCTGGTATCTGATCGACTGTGGTGAAGGCACGCAGCACCAAGTGCTGCGCACGCCGTTGTCGCTGAGCGAATTGCGGGGAATTTTCATCACCCATGTCCATGCTGACCATTGCCTGGGCCTGCCCGGTTTACTGGCAAGTACCGGCATGTCCGGACGATCGCGACCGCTGGATATCATCCTCCCGGCGGCATTGCATCCGTGGCTGACATTGAGTCTCGCGGTGACTCATTCCCACTTGCCGTTCGAAATCCATCTGCACGCCGTCGAGACGCTGGATCACTGGCGCAACGGCAACGTTGAAGTCAGCCCGGTCAAGTTGTCGCACCGCGTGCCGTGTCACGGTTACGTCTTCACCGAAGCCGATCCGGCGCCGCGTCTGGATGTACAACGCCTCGACGCTGAAGGCATCGAACGCGGTCCGCTGTGGGGTGAACTGGCCCACGGCCAGGATGTGCTGCACGACGGGCGATGGCTGCGTGCCCAGGACTATCTTCTGCGGGCGCGCCCGCCGCAGCGCATCATTGTCTGCGGCGACAACGACCGCCCGGAACTGCTGGCAGAGGTTGCCGCCTCGGCCGATGTGTTGGTGCACGAGGCGACGTTCATCCAAGCGGCCATCGATAAAACCCGCGCCAGCTACGGCCATAGCAGCGCCGCAGCGGTCGCCGGTTTTGCCGAAGCGGTGGGCGTGCGCAATCTGGTGCTGACGCACTTCAGCGCGCGCTACCAGGCCAATCCGGCGCAACATCCGTCGATCGAAGACGTGCGCAACGAGGCGGCAGCGCTGTACAACGGGCACTTGATTCTGGCGCGTGACCTGCAGCGCTATCACTTCGATCAGCACGGTCAGTTGCAGCCGGTGATGCGAAACCCTGTGCCCCGCTCGCACGATAAATGAAAATTAAAAAACGTCCGCTCGCCTGGCGAACGGACGTTTCGGTTCCACGGTGGGGTTACTTCTTGGCTTCCTTGTCGGGGTCAGCCGAGCGAGCCAGAAACGCCTCGGTCAGCTGTGGCAGGTGCTTGAGCAGCCAATCGGCCATGGCCACTTCCTGCGGCAGAATCGACTCACAGGCCTTTTTCGTCTGCGTATCGCCAGCCGCTTCGGCGGCAGCAATCAACACGGTGTAGCTGGCGATTTCCATGTTCTCGAACACGTAACCGGCCATCGCGCCCTTGATCACCTCATCGCTCATCAACGAGCCGCCCACGGCCTGACCGAACGCCATCAACTTGCCGCCCAGATCCTTGATCGTCGACGAATCGCCGCCCAGTCGTTGCAGGCATTCATCGATGAGTTTCTGCTGACCGAGGGTTTCTTCAATGTGCTGGTCAATCCGCGCTTTCAGCTGCGGGTAGTGTTCCAGACGCTTGGATTGCGCCTTGAGCATTTGCTCGGCCTGTTGCTCCATGGCATGAGCGTCACGCAGCCAGTCGAGCAGATTTTCCTGTGGAGTGGCCATGGTGGAATCCTCTTCTTGATGGTTTCACAGTGGTCCCGCTCAAGCGCGCCACGGGATGATGTGGCTCGCTTGAGCGGAGTTCGGCGGGCAGTGTTGCGCTGTCACAGCGACGGCGGAACCTGCGTACCGGCGCCCAGATCCGCACCGGTGACCGGCTCGCTGTTGGGATCGGACATGGTGCGGGTTTTCATTTTCTCCAGCAGCGCTTCGTCGGCAGTGTCCAGCTCGACGGTCGCCAGACCATCGCCGCCATCCACCGCCGGTGTTGGGCTTTCGACAAACTCCCAATCGTCACCCTGATTCCATGGCCCGCGCATGCTCTCGGTGCCATGGGACATGTTGAAGTAGACGTTGGTGAACTCCGGCATGCCGGGTTTCTTGCCTTGCGGGAAGTTTGGCTGAATCGCATGCAGGGCTTTTTCAAAGGACAACTGGTGCGCGATCTCCCGGGTCATCAAGAAGCCCAACGCTTCCTTCACGCCGGGATCGTCCGTCACGTTCATCAACCGCTCATAAACAATCTTCGCCCGCGCCTCAGCCGCGATGTTGGAACGCATATCGGCGGTCGGCTCACCAATGGTGTCCACGTACGCCGCGGTCCAGGGCACGCCCGCCGAATTGGTCAACGGCGAACCCGCGCCATACAACAGGCTGGTGATGTGCGAATCGTTACCGGCACCGTTCAACGAACGATACAGCTCCCCCTCCTCTTCAACGCCTTCGGCCATCTTGCCTTTGGCGCCCTTGTTGAGCATGACAATGATCGAACCGATCACCTCCAGATGGCTCAGCTCCTCGGTGGCAATGTCCAGCAGCAAATCCTTGCGCCCCGGATCATCCTCAGCCAACGCCTGAGTGAAATAGCGCGTAGCCGCCGCCAACTCACCCTGCGCCCCCCCGAACTGCTCCAGCAAAAGATTCGCAAGTCCAGGATTGGGTTGCGCAACACGAACGGTGTATTGAAGTCGCTTGTTATGTAGAAACATGACAAATCTCCTCAGTCTGAATGAGTGTGGCGGTCTCAACGGTTAAGTCACTGCCCACTCCTTTGTGAAGCATTGGCTGCGGAGAAAATTTCAAAAAATATTCGGGTTCAGGACAAATGGTTATGTCGTGGGAACAAGCGAAACGGGGGTTGCGGGTTCGCTTGTTTGGGTGATTTGCGTCATTGAAAGCAGAGGTCTCATGAGTGCAAATCAGGCAAGAGGAGACAGCAAGATCAAAAGCCCCTCACCCTAGCCCTCTCCCGGAGGGAGAGGGAACTGACCGAGTTGGATGCAAGAGATCCGCCGACCTGAACTACCGAGTCGAACGCAAATTTCGAATCCAACCAAAATCGGCTCCCTCTCCAGGGGGAGAGGGCTGGGGGGAGGGGCAGCCACACCGTAACTCTCAAGCCAACCACGCGCTTTTCACCACTCCTTACAATGAGCGCCAGCTCGAGTGCCCTTGATCTTGCCTAACCGGCCCCATCGGCAGGCTGAGTGGAGGGACCGACCCGGGCGTGGGAGCGCAGCGACCGTCTGGCGCAGCCAGACACAGCGGAAGTAGGTGCAGCGAAGCAAACCGTAGCCGCTGCGCCCGGATCGGTCCCGGAGCGAAGGAACCCGAGCCTGCGAGGGCCGAACGCAGGGGCCCAGACCTTTGGTTCCTTTGGGGCGTTTGCCAAAGGGACTCGCTGTAAAAGCGAAACCGCCAGACGGCACACCCGCAGAAATGGATATACACCCAAAACAACCAAAGCCTGGTCGGCCCAGAGGCCGCCAAGGCACCCGCCTCATCACTTCCCTTGAACCTCCACGAACCCCGAGCGCTCACAAAGAAAACAACCCGCGAGCCAGCCCCTCATGAATGCCTATAAAAACCTGCTGACAGCCGAACAACAAACCCGCCTGCAAGCCCTCGATACCTGGCATCGAACACTGCAAGACCGCAGCCTGCGCATGGACTGCCCCGATCGCTACCACGAAGAACTCCTGCGCCAATGCGACGAAATGGACCGCCTTGGCATCATCACCTGGCAAGAATGGCAAGAACTGCGCAGCGAAGCCGACCAGGCCTACCTGCACGCCATCGCCGGCCACGACTACCACGGCCCCAACAATGCCCAGCGAGCCCAGCCATGACCGAACCGCGCTTTGGCATCGAAGAAGAATATTTCGTCACCGACCTGCACACCCGCAAAATGGTCGGCGCCCCTGCTCCCGAGGCTCGTCAGGCCTGCCAGCAAGCCATCGGCGCATCATTCGCCAGCGAAATGTTCCAGGGCCAGTTCGAAATCGCGTCCCCCGTATTCACCGACTTCGTCGAAGCCAGCGATTACCTGACCGGCGCACGTCAGGCCCTGAACAACACCCTCAAACCTTTCGGCCTCGGCCTGCTCAGCGTCGGCAGTCACCCACTGGCCGACTGGCGCGAACAGATCCCCACCGACGAACCGCACTTTCACCAACTGTTCGACACCTACGGCCACGTCGCCCGGCGCAGCGTGCTGTCGGGCCTGCATGTGCATGTCGAAGTACCCGAACAACACGACCGCATCAAAATCATGAATGAAGTGCTGGCATGGACGCCGTTGCTGCTGGCCCTGAGTTGCTCATCGCCGCTGTGGGACGGTGCCGACAGCGGCTACAAAAGTTATCGCCAGGCCGCGTGCGACGAGTGGCCACGCATGGGCGTGCCGCCGTTGTTTGCCGATCAACAGGCGTATGACGATCACGTTGGTTTTCTGACCCGCGCCGGCGTGATCAACCAGCCCAGCCAATGCTGGTGGGGCATTCGCCCGGCCGTGCGCTACCCGACCCTGGAACTGCGCATGACCGACGCCTGCCCTCGCGTAGAAGACGCGCTGACCCTCGCCGCATTCTTTCGCGTGCTGGTTACACATGCGTGCAGGCAGCCGCACCCGGGCTCGACCTATGACGCCTCAGCACGCTGGATACTCGAGGAAAACCGCTGGCGCGCCAAGCGCTGGGGACTTGATGGACAGTTCATTGTCGCAGGCCAGGACAGCCCTTGTTCGATCAGCCAATGGCTAGCGCTGGCTGAGGAACGCTACGCCGAAATCGCCGGCGACCTGCGCATGCCGACCTTGTTCGAGCGCGCCAACAGCATCATCAATGAAGGCACCAGCGCCGACCGGCAATTGGCAGTGTTCAATCAAGCCCTGCAGCAACCACACGGTTCAAGTTCGGCACTGGCGCAAGTGGTCGATCATTTGCTGGAGGAAACCTCGCGCAGTTGACCGACCTTCAAGCACACCGTCTCAATCACCCTTGCCGGTGCGAGTGCCGCCATGGCTGTTCTGCCCGCCCGTGCGCGCCTTTTCGGCTCGGTCGAGTTTGACATCGACCGCCGTGCCGCCCTTCTTCCCGGCTTCCTTGATTTTTTGTGGATCGTCGGCGAATGAATGTCCACTTTGATGTTTGCTGGTCATGGCAATGTCCTCGCGATCAGTTCCTGACTGTCAGTTTCCTGTGCTGCACTTGCACCCTATCAACCGAACTTTGCGCTTGCCACCCATGCACTCACCCTACTGACGAAAGGCAATTAAACGCAACGAAGCGAAGCTCTAACATGCACAGCGACAATCATTTCAATATCATCAAACTTATACGAAGCGGCGCTTCAAACAGCGCCCTGTATAAGTTTCATCGCGAACGATACCGTTCATCGGGCACCGAAAAAAATCTTCAAACGTTTTTCCCCGGCGCGTTATCCGAGTAAGTGTCCGTTGCATAAATGGGCAACTAAAGAAATCCTTCATTGATATTGGAGAGCTATCATGACTACAGGTAATAAAAACCCGGGCAACTTCGCCAACGATCGTGAGAAGGCATCCGAGGCGGGTAAAAAAGGCGGCCAGGCTTCCGGCGGCAACTTCGCCAATGACCGTGAAAAAGCTTCCGAAGCAGGCCGTAAAGGCGGCCAGAACAGCCACGGTGGCGGCCGTAAGTCGTCTTGACCGGCGGCATAAGGGCAGCCTTGCTGCCCTTCGAAATCAAACAGCTGGAACGGTCATCAGCGTGAAAGGCAGTTTTCATGTCTGATGAGCGTTCCAACTGATTGACAGTCGAACCCAAGCCAACCGGCAAGTAACGAGCATTGCAACAAACAACATCAGGCAGTATCCACGGCATTTGTCCGAACAACTTCAGCGCGCAACTAAGCGCAGCCTGAATTCGAATCAATGCTTATATATGCAAGAGGTGTTTTAAAATGGCTCAAGACAAACAAGGCAGCATGTCCGTAAGCGAAGCAGGTAAAAAAGGTGGGGAAGCAACATCGGCTTCGCATGATAAAGAGTTCTACCAGGAAATTGGCAGCAAAGGCGGCCAAAACAGTGGAGGCAACTTCAAGAATGATCCGGAGCGTGCAGCCGAGGCCGGTAGCAAAGGTGGCCAGAACAGCGGCGGCAACTTCAAGAACGACCCGCAACGCGCGTCCGAGGCCGGCAGCAAAGGCGGCCAGAACAGCGGTGGCAACTTTGCCAATGATCGCGAAAAAGCCTCCGAAGCCGGGCGCAAGGGTGGCGAAAACAGTCATGGTGGTGGGCGCAACAGCTAATGCGCCATTTGCAGGGGAGCATCGCTCCCCTGCCGTTTATCCAACGCAAGACAACTTCCCTCGCAATCCCCCACCGCTTTCTACATCGCCGCACCTTGGAATTGGCCAACTCGCCCTCATAACCATGACAATCCCCAACGTTGTCAGAGGAACCCGCGCCATGACCCATCAAACCGAAACTGCGATTCTTGCCGGCGGCTGCTTCTGGGGCATGCAAGACCTGCTGCGACGTTACCCGGGCGTGCTGCAAACCCGCGTCGGATACAGCGGCGGCGATGTGCCGAACGCGACCTATCGCAACCATGGCACCCACGCCGAAGCCATCGAAATCACCTTCGATCCCGCAGTGATCAGCTACCGCCAGATTCTCGAATTCTTCTTCCAGATTCACGATCCGAGCACGCTCCACCGTCAGGGGAATGACCTTGGCCTGAGCTATCGTTCGGCGATCTATTACCTCAACGACGAGCAACACGCCGTTGCCAAAGACACCGTCGCCGACGTCGACGCCTCAGGTTTGTGGCCAGGCCGGGTGGTGACTGAAATCGAACCGGCCGGATCTTTCTGGGAAGCGGAACCTGAACATCAGGATTACCTGGAACGGATTCCCAATGGCTACACCTGCCACTTCATTCGGCCGAACTGGAAACTGCCCAAGCGCAGTAGTTGAAGACAACTCCAGGTGCTTGCACAGGTGAACGATTGATCGCGCGGCGGTGAGCGACGTAATCTCAACTCCGGCCAAGGATTGGTGTACTGTCTCACGGCTCGTCGCACGGCCAGACAGGCAATAAAAGGGAGCTCATCTTGCGCAAGGATTATCTGGCGTTCTTCACGTCGCTGTTTCTGTCGCGCCTGGCCGATCAGATTTTGCTGTTCATTGTGCCGCTGGTGGTCTTCCAGACGACCAACAGCGCTTCCTGGGCCGGTCTGGCATTTTTCGTCGAATCGCTACCGCGTTTTCTCGCATTTCCACTATGTGGAGCGCTGTGCGATAAGTTTTCACCGATAAAGATCCTCCATATCAGTCAAATCTATCGCGCAC
The DNA here is from genome assembly GCF_051132135.1 of Pseudomonas sp. R1-1. Taxonomy (NCBI): domain Bacteria; kingdom Pseudomonadati; phylum Pseudomonadota; class Gammaproteobacteria; order Pseudomonadales; family Pseudomonadaceae; genus Pseudomonas; species Pseudomonas sp. R1-1. The sequence continues at coordinate 2,732,129 of NZ_CP071663.1, read as the reverse complement.
TGCTCTGCCTGCTGGCCGTGGGCATGTTCACTGTTTTCGGCGGCATGGCCTGGGTTGTGGTGTTGTCAGCGGTGTGCGGCGTGCTGACCACTCAGGGAATCATGGCGCGCGAAGTGCTGATGCCGCATATCTTCCAGCACTACAGTTACACCAAGACGTTGTCCTATTCGCAAATTGCCGACCAGACCGGATTGGTTCTCGGGCCGTTGGTGGCAGCGCTGCTGCTCGAAGTGTGGGCCTGGCACAGGGTGGTGCTATGGATCGCCGGTCTGTTTCTACTCGCGGATCTGAGCATGCTGGTATGGCAACGCCTCAGCCGAATCACCCTGCAAGTGTACGAACAGCATCAGGACATATGGCTACATCCACTGCGCATCGCGTTCAGGCATATACATGAGCTGGCAGAGTTGAAAAAAATCATCTTGCTGGCCGTGGGGGTCAATTTGATCGTTGGGGTCACGCTGGCGACTTCAGCCGCGATGGTGCTCGGCGAGTACGGCGCCGGCAAAGACGCTTACGCCGGTTTGCAAGCGGCCGGGGCTATAACAACAATCGTGATTCTGTTTTTCCTTGCCAGAGTGGAACTGCCGCAGCGGCTACTTGGCGGGCTCGCGTATTCAATGATCGCCGCTGGCGCTCTTGTCAGTGCTCTGAGTCCGAATCTGGCCGGTTATGTAGTGGGGTTTCTGCTGATTGTCGGCTTCGACAAGATGTTCAATATCTACATGCGCAGTATTCGTCAGCGCGTAATACCGCCCAAAGACTTCGGCAAAACCGTCGGTGTGATCACCTTGTTCAACAACCTGTCGCAACCCTTGGCGGGTTTGCTGGTAGCCCTGCTGGCCTCCAGCGCAGGCACACAAGGCGTGATCCTCATCCTGGCTGCGCTGACTATGCTGCTGGGCGTCACAGCGCTATGGTGGTTTGCTACCAGCCGAGGAACCCTGAATGCCGAAAAATCCCCTCACTCCTAAAGAGCCGGCCAGCGCCGCCGATATCGAGCGCTCGATCCAGGCCCTGAACCGGCTGGCCGAGCGCCTCTGGGGCGAGGATCGTGTCGCCGAGGCCAAGGCTCTGCTCGATGCGCTCGATGCCTTGAACCGCGCACTCGATCGCATCCGCATCGGCGAAAGTCGCCGGGCGGCGACTCTGCATTGAGGCATCGGCTTACGGCTTGAGGATCAGCACCGGTTCGCCCTTCTTGAGGATATAAGTCGCCAGTTCCGACGCCTTGTCCTTGCCGACGTTTTTCGCGACATGCGCCACGCCTTCCGGAATGAACAGCGACTCCCCCGCCTTCAACGTCACCGGCGCCCTGCCCTCCAGTTGATATTCGAACGTGCCGCTGATCACGTAAGCGACTTCAACGCCCGGATGTGCATGGCGCGGCGAGGTCACACCCGGTTCGAAATCGACGCGGGCCTGAACCACTTCGCGGTCGGCGGCACCGAGATCCTGCTTGACCAGATCGGTGCGGCTCAAGCCTTGCTGCCAGCTCTTGGCCGGGGCGTCGGCCGCGTGGGCGATGCCGATCATCGAAGCGAAAATGGCGCTGGCGAGTAACAGTGAACGTTTCATATGTAGCCCTCTCAATCAGTGATGTGGTGAGGGCTACTGTGCAGGTTGCGTGTAGGGTGGATGTGTCGTGGAACCTGAGTTTGGTGTTCAGCCGTGTACAGCGTGCAAACAGATACACGCTTATACAAAAGTGCCAGTGGTTTTCGGCAATGCCAACAGCCAGGACCTGAACGCAGCGATCTTTTCGGCCTGCGCGGTCTCAACAGGCGCGACCAGATAAAAGCCCAGCGCATCCCGCAAGCGCAATTCGAAAGGGATCACCAGGCGCCCGGCGCGCAGATCGTCGGCGACGTAGGTTGAGCGGCCGATGCACACGCCCTGCCCGTCCACCGCCGCCTGCACGGCCATCAGCGCCAGATCGAATGTCAATCGCGGCCCCTCCGCCAGTTGCGGCGCCTGGCCGACGGCGCTTAGCCAGCTCGCCCAGTCTCCCGCCGTCACGCCGCTGACTTGCAGCAAAGTGTTATTCGCCAGATCCGCCGGCGAGTTCAGGCTCTGGGCCAGTGCCGGACTGCACACCGGAAAGATTTCATCGGACATCAGGAAGTCAGCCTGCAAGCCCTTCCAGTCGCCGTGCCCGTAACGAATCGCGGCATCGATGCCGCCGCTGCGAAAATCCACCCAATCGGTCGACGCACTGATGCGCACATCGATAGCGGGAAAGGCCCGCTGAAACGCAGGCAGTCGCGGCAACAACCATTTCGATGCGACCGATACCAGTGTGCTGATGGTCAACACGTTGTTGTTGTCGAACGCCAGTAGCTGTTCAGTGGCAAAGCGCAAATCCTGAAAGGCCGAGCGCACGCCGGGTAAATAGGCCTGCCCGACCTCGCTCAGCGCCAGGCCGTCGTTGCGCCGCAAAAACAGCGGGCTGCCCAGTTCCGCCTCGAGTCGGCGGATCTGATGGCTGACCGCAGTCTGGCTGACGTTCAGTTCTGCGGCAGCCTTGGTGAAACTCATGTGCCGGGCGACGGTTTCGAAGGCGCGCAGGCCATTGAGCGAGGGAAGTCTGACAGTCATGGGGTTGGGCTGGCTCATGAGATTTTGTCATACGCTAGCACTGCAAATGACCTTTGCCAAAGCGCTTGCCGCAACCGATTCTGGCGGCCCCGCTCAACAAGGAGTTGCCATGAAACTGTATTTCGCCCCGATGACCTGCTCGCTCTCGCCACACATCGTGCTGCGCGAGTTGGGTTTGCCTTTCGAACTGGTCCGCGTGAATAACCAGAGCAAGCGCACCGCCGACGGCCACGACTTTCGAGAGATCAACCCGAAGGGTTATGTCGCCGCGCTGGTGCTGGATAACGCTGAAGTGCTGACCGAAGGGCCAGCGATCCTGCAGTTTCTGGTCGATCAAGTGCCGGGCAACTCGCTCGCACCGGCGGCTGGCACCTGGCAACGCGCACGCTTGCAGGAACACTTGAATTTCATCAGTTCGGAGATTCACGGCGGCAGTGCGCCGCTGTTCAACGCGGATATTCCTGAGCCGGTCAAAGCGATATTTCGGCAAAAGCTGTCCAAGCGCCTCGACTTTCTCAATCGCCAGCTGACGGATCAGGATTATTTGATGGGCGGTTTTGGCGTGGCGGACGCTTACCTGTGTACCGTGCTGATGTGGTTGCCGACGTTCAATATCGCTATCGAGGACTGGCCGGCGTTGGCCGTCTATATGCAGCGCATCGGTGATCGGCCCAGCGTGCAGTCAGCGCTGGCGGCTGAGGCCGCGGCGCTGCCGGTCTGAGCAAACGTTGGGTGATCGGAACGGGCCTTGTCGACGTCGAGTCTGTAAACTGCCGCGATCTTCACTCGCTCAAACAAGGGATTCCCATGGCCAACCAAGACATCACCTTCACCCCCGATCCGGACGCCGACTCGATTTCTTCCGACGTGGCGACCTTCGGCGGAATCATGGTTTCCACCCAGATCCCGACCCGCGCCGACGGCAGCCTGGAGCTGGGCGATATCACCACCCAGAGCGAATGCACCCTGCAAGCGCTGAAAGTCGCGCTTGAACGTGCCGGCAGTTCGATGGACCGGGTCATGCACCTGACCATTTACCTCACCGATATGGCCGATCGCGCGGCATTCAACGAGGTGTACCAGCGCTTCTTCGCCAAGCCATGGCCGGTACGCGCGGCAGTGGGCGTGGCGGCGCTGGCGGTTGAGGGGATGCGCGTGGAAGTCACCGCGATGGCGGCCAAGGGCTGACCTGACCTCTGCAACACCCTACAACCCTGTGGGAGCCAGCCTGCTGGCGGTAGCGGTCTGACATTCAACATCGATGTTGGCTGAACCACCGCTATCGCGAGCAGGCTCGTTCCCACAGGTTTCGCGGTGAATTCGAGCTCCGGGGCAATACACAAATCCACTGTGGGAGCCAGCCTGCTGGCGATAGCGGCCATGCGCTCAACATTTATGTTGGCTGAACCACCGCTATCGCGAGCAGGCTCACTCCTACAGGGGTTTTGTGTTGGGCTTGAATTTTGTGGCAGCGCAAGGCCCTTGTGGGAGCCAGCCTGCTGGCGATGGCGGCCTTGCATTCAACATAGATGGTGGATGAACCACCGCTATCGCGAGCAGGCTCACTCCTACAGGGGTTTGTGCTGGGCTTGAATTTTGTGGCAGCGCAAGGCCCTTGTGGGAGCCAGCCTGCTGGCGATAGCGGCCATGCCTTCAACATTTATATTGGCTGAACCACCGCTATCGCGAGCAGGCTCACTCCTACAGGGGTTTTGTGTTGGGCTTGAATTTTGTGGCAGCGCAAGGCCCTTGTGGGAGCCAGCCTGCTGGCGATGGCGGCCTTGCATTCAACATAGATGGTGAATGAACCACCGCTATCGCGAGCAGGCTCACTCCTACAGGGGGTTGTGTGATTCTTGAGTTCTGTGCCATCGGGCAGCGCGGGCGTGCCGGCCGCGCGTTTCGCGGGTAGAATGCGCGCCTAACCGTGACAGCCTGACTAAAAAAACTATGTCCTTGCCCAAGCATCATCTGGAATTGCTCAGCCCTGCCCGCGACGTGGCCATCGCCCGTGAGGCGATCCTGCACGGCGCTGATGCCGTGTACATCGGCGGCCCGAGCTTCGGCGCGCGCCACAACGCCTGCAACGAAGTCAGCGAAATCGCCGAGCTGGTGGAATTCGCCCGGCGCTACCATGCGCGCATTTTCACCACCATCAACACCATCCTGCACGACAACGAACTGGAGCCGGCGCGCAAGCTGATCCATCAGTTGTACGACGCCGGGGTCGACGCGCTGATCGTTCAGGACCTGGGCGTGATGGAGCTGGACATTCCGCCGATCGAACTGCACGCCTCGACCCAGACCGATATCCGCACCCTGGAGCGGGCGAAGTTCCTCGATCAGGCCGGTTTCTCGCAGCTGGTACTGGCGCGCGAGCTGAACCTGCAGGAAATCCGCGCCATCGCCGACGAGACCGACGCTGCCGTCGAGTTCTTCATCCACGGCGCGTTGTGCGTGGCCTTCTCCGGCCAGTGCAACATTTCCCACGCGCAGACCGGGCGCAGCGCCAACCGTGGCGACTGCTCGCAGGCCTGCCGTCTGCCGTACACCCTGAAAGATGAAAAGGGTGGCGTGATCGCTTACGAAAAACACCTGCTGTCGATGAAAGACAACAACCAGAGCGCCAACATCCGCGCACTGGTCGAAGCCGGTGTGCGCTCGTTCAAGATCGAAGGCCGCTACAAAGACATGGGCTATGTGAAAAACATCACTGCCTATTACCGCCAGCGCCTCGACGACGTGCTGGAAGATCGCCCGGACCTGGCCCGCGCATCCAGCGGCCGCACCGCGCATTTCTTCCTGCCCGATCCGGAAAAAACCTTTCACCGTGGCAGCACCGATTATTTCGTCACCGATCGCAAGATCGACATCGGCGCCTTTGACTCGCCGACCTTCACCGGCCTGCCAGTCGGTACGGTCGAGAAAGTCGGCAAGCGTGACATGCAAGTGGTCACTCATGAGCCGCTGTCCAACGGTGACGGCCTCAACGTGCTGGTCAAACGCGAAGTGGTCGGTTTCCGCGCCAACATCGCCGAAGCCAAGGGCGAGTTCGAAGAAGATGGCGAGAAGCGCTACCGCTACCGCGTCGAGCCGAACGAAATGCCCGAAGGCCTGTTCAAGCTGCGCCCGAATCATCCGCTGAACCGCAACCTCGACCACAACTGGCAACAGGCGCTGCAAAAGACCTCGTCGGAACGTCGCGTGGCCCTGAGCTGGCTGGCGCGCCTGCGCGAGGAACAGCTGGAAATCACTGCCACCAGCGAAGAAGGCATCAGCGCCAGCGTCACCCTCAACGGGCCGTTCGGCGTGGCCAACAAGCCTGAGCAAGCGCTGGAACAGTTGCGCGATCTGCTCGGCCAGCTCGGCACCACCCAGTACCACGCCACCGACATCAAGCTCGATGCGCCGCAGGCATTCTTCATCCCCAACTCGCAGCTCAAAGCCCTGCGCCGTGAAGTGATCGAAGCCCTGACCGCTGCTCGCGTTGCCGCGCATCCACGGGGCAGCCGCAAGGCCGAAACCAGCCCGCCGCCGGTGTACCCGGATTCGCACCTGACCTTCCTCGCCAATGTCTACAACCAGAAGGCGCGCGACTTCTACCACCGTCACGGCGTCAAGCTGATCGACGCGGCGTACGAAGCCCACGAAGAGCCGGGCGAAGTACCGGTGATGATCACCAAGCACTGCCTGCGCTTCTCCTTCAACCTGTGCCCGAAACAGGCCAAAGGCGTGACCGGCGTGCGCACCAAAGTCGCGCCGATGCAATTGATCCACGGCGATGAAGTGCTGACGCTGAAGTTCGATTGCAAGCCGTGCGAGATGCACATCATCGGCAAGATGAAAGGACACATTCTCAACCTGCCGCAACCGGGCAGCGTGGTCGGCCACATCAGCCCCGAAGACCTGATGAAAACCATCCCGCGCGCACCGCACTGAGTGCCTGGTCTGCGCGGTGCTTCGCCGCCGCGCAGGCTGGTTTGCTGTGCCTTGCCAAATCGCAGGCATAAAAAAACGCCAACTTCTTGCGAAGTTGGCGTTTTTTCGAATATGGCAGGGGCGGCTGGATTCGAACCAACGCATGGCAGGATCAAAACCTGCTGCCTTACCGCTTGGCGACGCCCCTACTGCTCTTTCCAGCGGCCCGTTGGGTTCGCTGTGAGAACGGGGCGCAATTTACCAACATTGTTTGGCTTTGGGAAGCCCGGCGTGAAATATTTTTTGTTTTAAAACAGCGACTTAATTTTTACCCCCGTAAAACCGCCCGCGCCCGCCCCGTTCCACCCGTCGTGTATCACAGTGTGTACCCGCGCATCGACGATACGGCGCCTTGCAACACGGCTATTGTTCGACACAGCCCGGATACGTCCATCCGCTCAAATGCACTCACGGTTTCAAGGTTTCATTCAGCCCCTTGACCAAGGCATGCACAGGAGACGTCCCCATGAAAAAGGCACTGCACACCCGTAAAACCGCACTCGGCTTGTCGATACTGGCGCTGTCGCTGGTCGGCACTGTCGCCAGCGTTCAGGCGCAAACCGCCGAACCGGCTGCGATCAGCTATTCCGCGCCCTCGCCCTTCGGCCCGCTGAAACATGTGAAGGCCGGCGTGCTCGACGTCGCTTATGCCGAAACCGGCCCGGCAAACGGCCCGGTGGTGATCCTGCTGCATGGCTGGCCCTACGACATTCACAGCTACGACGAAGTCGCGCCGCTGCTGGCCGTCAAGGGCTATCGGGTGCTGATGCCCTATGCGCGCGGTTACGGTGATACGCAATTCCTGTCCAAAGACACTCTGCGCAACGGCCAACCGGCGGCGCTGGCCAGTGACGTCATCGACTTCATGGACGCACTGAAGATCAAGCAAGCCGTGCTCGGCGGCTACGACTGGGGCGCGCGTTCAGCGGACATCGTTGCGGCGCTGTGGCCGGAACGCGTCAAGGCGTTGGTGGCGGTCAGCGGTTACCTGATCGGCAACCAGGCCGCCGGGCAAAACCCGCTGCCGCCAAAAGCCGAATTGCAATGGTGGTACCAGTTCTACTTCGCCACCGAACGCGGTCGCGCCGGTTATGCGAAGAACACCCATGACTTCGCCAAACTGATCTGGCAAACCGCCTCGCCGCAGTGGAAATTCGACGACGCGACCTTCGATCGCAGCGCCAAGGCCTTGCAGAACCCGGATCACGTCGAGATCACCGTGTTCAATTACCGCTGGCGCCTCGGCCTGGTGCAGGGTGAAGCGCAATACGCGGCGCTGGAACAGAAACTCGCCACCGCGCCGTCGATCAGCGTGCCGACCATCACCCTCGAAGGCGACGCCAACGGCGCACCGCACCCGGCACCGGAGGATTACGCCAGGCGCTTTACCGGTAAATACCAGTTCCGCTTGATCAGCGGCGGCATCGGGCACAATTTGCCGCAGGAAGATCCGAAGGCGTTTGCCCAGGCTGTCATTGATGCCGATCATCTGTAGAAACAAAAAGCAGTCAGCCGCAACGGCTGACTGCTTGATTGTTTAGTGGCGGGGTCGAGGTTCGAGGGATGGTCAAGCGCAGTGTAAAAGCTTGCAGATTCTTTGCCTGAACTGGCGTTATCGCGAGCAGGCTCACTCCTACAGTTTGAAATGCGTTCCCCTGTAGGAGTGAGCCTGCTCGCGATGACGCCCGTTCAGACACCCTCAAGCCCGACAAGCGTTCGCGATCACTCGGTTGGCACAACCAGATCCAGCGCCTTGTTCACCGCCAACTCACCCAACATGACCACCTGCGCAATGCCCAGCAAGGTCTGGCGGTGCGAGCCCTCCAATACCCCCGCAAAATTGCCGAGCATGACCGTAGCGGATGCCAGGGAACCGCTAGCATTGGTCAGCAACGTCTCGGCGTCCGATTGCGGGTTGACCATAAACAGCGGGCTGGGCGTATAGGGCGTGGCCATGATCGCGGCGGGCAACAGGTAATGGTCAAGCGCACGCTCCGCCGCTTCGTGAAGCTTTCGCGAGTTGGGGGATGCGTACGGCGAGGCCGGGTCAGTGAGCGGTGCTTCGGGTGGCTTGGACATCAGCTGCAACTCCAGACAGGAGCCCCTCGAGGCTCGTTGACAGATAATCGTCACTGCGACGAGTTGGGCAAGCGCTGATTGTCCAGCACGCGGTTTACCGTCAGCTCGCTGAGCATGATCACCTGTCGCAGGATGAGCATTTTTTTGCGCTGGGAACTGTCAATCGAATCGGCAAGCTCACGGGCCATGTCACTGGCCGAGGACAGCGTTTCCGTCGCCTCGACGAGCAGCGTTTCGTTATCCACGGTGGGGTCGATGAGGTAGATCTTGCCGGTATTGCGCGTGGGTATCGAAATCTTGTGCGCCCCGGGACTGAGGTAGAAGTTGATGGCGCGATCGGCGGCGTCTTTGATGTTTTGGGGTTCGAGCGCGGCGTCGTAGGGGATTGGATCGGTGTCTGGCGGGTTGGGCGTAACTTTGAACATGGCTAATTCCAAATTAGGGCTGCGACCGATCTCTACTAAAAGAAGGGTGGCAGCTGTGCGCAGGTTAGTAGACCGGTGGAATTAGCAAAACCGGCGCGCCCGAGAGCGCCCTACGCACAACCGCCATCAAGTGCAGGAATAGACGTACCTGACTGATGGGCTTATGCGCCGCTAATACCATACGGGCTACTAAACCCGACCACTGATGGGCAGTGGCAGGTAAACGATAGAGTCCCGGGCTTAAGCGCACAAGCCGGCGGATTCTGGCGTACGCGTAGGCAACGGCGCAAGGAGTTGTAGCCGCTATGGCGTAACAGTTGGTGTGGTTTAAACGCTGGCGCGCGGTGACGTTTAAGAGCCACCCTCACCCTCATCCCCTTGGAGAGGGAGCCGATTTGGATTGGCTTTGAAGTTCGCGTTCGACTCGATATTTCTTGTCGGCCAGTTCGCGCATCCACCACGGTCAGTTCCCTCTCCCTTTGGGAGAGGGCTAGGGTGAGGGGCTTTTGATCTTGCACTTTTTTTCTTCCTGCCGATGAGGCCGGCACGGCAAGATCAAGGGCACTCGAGCTGGCGCTCATTGTAAGAAGTGGTGAGCACAGCGCTTGGCTTGGTTTTGTGGTGGATTTGCCCCTCACCCCAGCCCTCTCCCCCTGGAGAGGGAGCCGATTTGGATTGGCTTTGAAGTTTGTGTTCGACTGGTATTTCTTGTCGGCGCAGCTCGCGCATTCACCACGGTCAGTCCCCTCTCTCCGGGAGAGGACGGGGTGTTTGGGCGAGGTACGCCGATTTGAGATACCGAGGTGAACTGGGAAAAGTAAAAGCGTTGGTGCTATTTGACCAAGCGCTTCTCTTTGGAAGGCCGATACCCGAAATAGGCGCTGTAACACTTGCTGAAATGACTCGGCGAGACGAACCCGCAGGCCACCAGCACTTCCACTTGCGACAGTTCGGTGTGTTGCAGCAGGCGGCGTGCTTCGGTGATGCGCAGTTCCAGGTAGTAACGCTGCGGTGTGGTGCCCAGTTGCTCCTTGAACAGGCGCTCCAGTTGCCGGCGAGAACGTCCGGCGTACACCGCCAGTTGCTCCAGCTCCAGCGGTTCTTCCAGGTTGGCGTCCATCAGTTTGACCACTTCACGCAACGGCGCGCTGACGCAGAGGTTTTCGTCCGGTTTGATCCGCCGGTAGCGCGATTCCTCGAACGCGAGAATGTCCTCGACACCCTCGACCAGCGCCTTGCCGTGCAGGCTCTTGATCCAGTCCAGCGCCATATGGAAAGCCCCCGACGGGCTCGACGCGGTGAGGCGATCACGATCGATTACATAAGGTTCGCTGCTGACATGGGTGGCCTTGGCGATTTCGGTCAGTGCCGGACGATGCTCCGGGTGAATCGCGCAGCGGTAGCCGTCAAGCAGCCCGGCGCGGCCGAGGAACCACGAACCGTTCCACAACCCGGCCAGACTGACGCCCCGCTCCGCTGCCAATCTGAGCAAATGCACAAACCCATCGCTCGCGCGCAGCTCGGTGCGATAACCGCCGCACACCACCAGCAGATCCAGCTCTTCGAGCGCAGCGGCGTCAAGGCGTGCATCGGGACGGATCACCAGCCCCAGATCGCTGATGACCTCGCCCTCGCCTAGCCCGAAGGTGCGCGAGGTGAACAACCCCGGGCGCAACAGATTGGTGGTCACCACGGCGTCCAGTGTCTGTGTGAAGGCCGGCAGTGAAAAGTGTTCAAGCAGCAGAAAACCGGTGCGCGTCAGCTGCACGCTATCGCTATGTTCATTCAGATAGCGGAGGTTTTTGCCCTTCATGCCTCCGCTGAATTGGCGTCGTTCGGTCAAGTTTCAGTCCATCGGTCATGTTGTTGTGCGCCGATAGTTGGTCGGAAGCGGTAAAGAGTCAATCGGGCTGTTCACGTTGACGTATTGCCGACAACCTCGACCACCCAATCAATGAACACGCGCAACTTCAGGCTGACATGCCGGTTGGGCGGATACGCCACGTACAGCGGCATCGATTCGAGCTGCCAGTCTTCGAACAGCGGCACCAGTTCGCCCCGCGCTTCGTGGGCGGCGGACATGTATCTGGGCAACCACAACACGCCCATCCCGGCCAGGCCCGCGGCGAGATAGGCATTGCCATCGTCGACCGCCAGGACGTGGCGTCCCCTGATTTGCAGCCGTTCCTGAGCATTGTGCAAGGCATACGGCACCGGTTTACCGGTGCGCGCCCAGAGAAACCCGACCACCCGGTGGTGCGAGTCTTCCAGATCTCGAGGATGCACTGGCGTGCCTGCACGGGCCAGATAGGCCGGTGCAGCAAATACCCCCAGCTGTAAATCGGCCAACTTACGCGCCATCAACGACAGATCCAGCAATTCGCCCCCGCGCACCACGCAATCAACGTTCTCATCAATGATGTCGACGATGCGGTCGCTGACGCCCATGTCGATCTGAATGTCCGGATACCGCGCATGGAACTCCGGCAGTGCGGGCACCAGAATATGCCGCGCGAAGGGGCTCGGCACATCGATACGCAATCGCCCCGACGGCACCGCCGCAACGCCCGGCAGGCTGGTCTCCGCGTCGTCCAGTTCGGCCAGCAGCTTGACCACTCGCAGGTAATAAGCGGCGCCATCGGCGGTGACGTTGACCTTGCGTGTGGTGCGGTTGAGCAGTTTGACCCGCAAGCGTGCCTCCAGCTGTTGCACCAGCTGGGTCACAGTGGTCTTGCTCATGTGCAGGGTTTCTGCCGCTTTGGTGAAGCTCCCCGCCTCGACCACCCGGGCGAAGGCCTGCATTGCGTCAAAACGATCCACGGTGCGCGCCTCGATTGTTTGGAATTTACAAACAGTGAACGCCAAGCTTGCGCGTTTATCGGCCCGCTGCAAATACCTAAAGTGGCGCCATCACCTCACTGATGGAGACACCCTGATGACTCAGCGCGACGTTGTTTTCCCGCCCACCCGCCGCACGCTCTACGAGCGCCACCGCTATTCGCCGGCGATTCGCTCGAACGGTTTCCTGTTTGTGTCCGGGCAAGTTGGCAGCACCGAAGACGGCACGCCAGTACCGGATCTGAAAGATCAGGTACGCCAGGCGTTCCATAACCTCAATGCGATACTGGATGAGGCCGGCGCCAGCTTCGAGGATGTGATCGACGTGACGATATTCATCGTCGACCCACAATCGAAATTCGAGACGATCTGGAATGTCGTTCTGAGCGAATTCTGGGGCGATGCACCGCACCCGACGGTGACGGCGGTGGGCGTGACCTGGCTGTACGGGTTCGATTTCGAGATCAAGGTGATCGCCCGGTTGCCGGACGCTGGCTGATCGTCAGGTCGATTTGCAGCAGGGGCCGCGATTCTTCAGACTGTCGGCCCCTGCTGCTTTCTGACCATCGACATGCCTGAAGCCTTGCTCAAACCCGCCCTGCCAGGCACTGCCCTGCGACGCTGGCGCCGGTTGCACCGGATCAAGCAGGACCATGCTGCGCAACTGTTCAACGTCACGCAGTCGACTATTTCGCGTTGGGAAAGCGGCGCTTTGCTGATGGATCCGTCGGCGCACCTGCAGTTGGAGCAACTGCTGACCGCGCGCCTCGACACGGCTGGCGATCAAGCCCTTGCCCGGCTTATTTGCGATAGCGTGCGGCCAGTGCATCTTGTCTGCGACCTTACGCACCGGTTACTCGCCTGTTCCCCTGCCCGTGCCGCGCAATTCGCCAGTCCGCTAAGCGAACTGCTCGGTCAGTCGCTCTGGCGTTTTGTCACGCCTGAAATTGCCCGCCATGAACGAGCACTCGATGCCCTTGGCTGGCGGGAAGTCCAGGCACCGCCGGCGCTGGAGTTCGCCACCGGCAGCAACGATTCCGAGCTCGTGCCGATTCGCCAGAGCCTGTGTCGCTGGACGCGCATCGCCTTGTCCGACGGCACTGCGGCACGGCTGGTCGAGACGCTCTGAACGCATATTTTATGCGTGGACGCTGCAGCCTCCCGGTCCTAGGCTTGCCTTTCGGTCAACCCCAAGGGCAGGTTTATGGATCTTGAAAAAATCAGCGGGCGTCTTGAATTTCTCCGCGAGGCTGAAAGACTCAAGGACGTGCTCAGAAGCGCACACACCTCCAGCGGCCGACCCGAAAGCACCGCCGAACACAGCTGGCGCCTGTGCCTGATGGCAATGGTGTTCGCTGACGAATTGCCCGGGCTTGATCTGCTGAAAATGCTGAAAATGTGCGTCATTCATGATTTGGGCGAAGCGCTTAACGGTGATATCCCGGCCGTCGATCAAGCGGCGTTCCCGGACAAGGGCGCGCAGGAGCGAACCGATTTGCTCTTGCTGATGCGCTCACTCGACGAACCGCTGAGAAACGAGATTCTGGCGCTCTGGGATGATTACGAAAACGCTGAGTCCGCCGAGGCAAGAGCGGTCAAGGCGCTGGATAAGTTGGAAACCCTGCTGCAACACACTCAGGGGTTCAATCCGGCAGATTTCGACTACCGCTTCAATCTCACCTACGGCCAGAAACACACCAGCGTCGCGCCGGTTTTCGCTGCATTGCGCACGCTTATCGACCGCGACACCGAAGGCAGAATCAGCGAGCGCATGCCGCGCCACGACCAGGACTAAATACCCGGACATAGCCGACCGGTTGCCAAGGCCAGCCGTGTCTGGTTGCATAGCCATCCTCAATCACGGGCTCACCTGAGGCATCTGATCGTTCCCACGCTCTGCGTGGGAATGCAGCCCGTGACGCTCCGCGTCACTGGACGCAGAGCGTCCCTTGAGGCATTCCCACGCGGAGCATGGGAACGATCGCATCTTTTTATCTTCAACAAAAAGGCCCCGAAGCTTTCACTCCTGGGCAGAGCGCCTGACCAAGGCGCTGGCCTTTGTGCGTGTACATACGTATAACCTCGCCGACTCGTCTACCCTGAGTGTGCGTCACACGTCGCGACTTCAGTCTTTTGGACGCTTACGAAACGGAGAATTTCATGCTCAAACGAACCCTGGCACTGACCGCCGGCCTGGCCCTGTCTATGTCTGCGCTGATGGCGCAGGCCGCTGATGTGTTGCGCGTCAGCGCCATTCCCGATGAAGCGCCGACCGAACTGCTGCGCAAGTTCGAACCGCTGGGCGCGTATCTGGAACAGCAACTGGGCATGAAGGTGCAGTTCGTGCCGGTGGCCGACTATCCGGCCGTGGTCGAAGCCTTGGCTACCGATCGCCTCGACATGGCCTGGCTCGGTGGTTTCACTTTTGTTCAGGCACGTTTGAAGACCGAGTCGACGACGCCAGTAATTCCGCTGGTACAGCGTGAGCAGGACGCACAGTTCACCAGCAAATTCATCACCGCCGACCCGAACGTCAAAAGTCTCGCTGATCTCAAGGGCAAGACCTTCGCCTTTGGTTCGGTGTCGTCGACCTCCGGCAGCCTGATGCCGCGTTACTTCATGCTGAAAAATGATGGCATCAAGCCGGAAGCGTTTTTCAGCCGTGTCGCCTATTCCGGCGCCCACGACGCCACCGTCGCCTGGGTGCAGGCCGGCAAGGTCGACGCCGGTGTGCTGAACGCCAGCGTCTGGCAGAAACTGGTGGCTGCCGGCAAGGTCGACACCAACAAGGTCAAGGTCTTTGCCACCACGCCGACCTACTTCGATTACAACTGGACCGTGCGCGGCACCCTTGATCCGGCGCTCGCGGCGAAACTCAAGCAAGCCTTCCTTGATCTCGACCCTGCCAAGCCTGAGCAGAAGAAGATCCTCGATCTGCAGGCCGCCAGCCGCTTCATCGACACCAAACCCGAGAATTACAAGGGCATCGAGGAAGCCGCCCGCGCCGCCGAATTGTTGAAATGACTCTACGCCTCAACCAGGGCAGCCTGCGCCATGCCAATGGCGTCGATGCCCTTCGTTCTGTCGATTTACAGATTGCCGCGGGCGAGCAAGTCGCGATCATCGGTCCGTCCGGCGCCGGTAAATCGAGCCTGCTCAACCTGTTGGCCACCGCACTGCGGCCCAGCAGCGGTGACATCGAAGTGCTCGGCGAACGCGCCTGGCACTTGTCAGCCCGCCAGCGCCAACGCCTGCGTGCGCGGATCGGCCTGGTGCATCAGGCGCCGCCGCTGCCGCCGCGTCAGCGTGTGGTCACAGCCGTATTGGCCGGCAAGCTCGGCCAATGGAGTCTGGGCAAAAGTCTGTTGAATCTATTGCATCCGCTGGATGTGGCCGGCGCGCGCGCGGCATTGGCCCGGCTGGATCTGGGCGACAAGCTGTTCGCACATTGCCAGCAATTGTCTGGCGGCCAGTTGCAGCGCGTCGGCATCGCCCGCGTGCTGTATCAGGCGCCAGAAGTGTTGCTGGCCGACGAACCCGTGTCGGCGATGGACCCGGTGATGGCCGGGCATACCTTGTCGGTGCTGTCGCGCCATGCCCGCGAGCATAACGTCACCCTGGTGGCGAGCCTGCATGCAGTGGACCTGGCGCTGTCGCACTTCCCACGCATCATCGGTCTGCGCGACGGACAGATTCTGTTTGATAGCCCTTCGGCGGACGTCAGCCACGAAATGCTCGACGCGCTGTACGCCAACGAAAAATTGCAGTCGCCGACTGCGGCGGTGGCGCCGCTGACTGTGCAGATCCCGCGATGCTGAAGGCCGATTCACGCGACCCGGCCGCCTGGCCGAGACTGCTTCTGACGCTGTTGGCGATTGCCCTGCTGTGGCCGGGCATTCATTTGAGCGAACTGAATCTGGGCGTGTTGCTGCCTGACAGCCAGAACGAGATGGGCCGCTTCGTCGCGCAGTTCTGGCCGCCGGCGCATGACGCCGCGTTCATACAGATTCTGCTGACCGCGACTCTGCAAACCCTGGCCATTGCCACGGCCGGCATGGCCTTGGCGCTGCTGCTGGCGGTGCCGGCCAGCCTGATCGCCAGCCGCGCGTTGTCACTGTCGGCGGCGTCACGGGGCGGCGTCCCGAGTCGCTGGGGACGGCTGCTGCGCTGGCCGGTGCGCGGCTTGCTGATTTTCCTGCGCAGCGTGCCGGAGATCGTCTGGGCGCTGCTGTTCGTGCGTGCGGTCGGCCTCGGCCCGGCGGCAGGCGTGCTGGCGATTGCCATCACGTACAGCGGCATGCTTGGCAAGGTCTACGCGGAGATTTTCGAGTCCACCGACCAGCGCCCGGCCCACGCTTTAATGCAGGCCGGCAGCGGTCGACTGGCGGCGTTCGCCTACGGCACGCTGCCCAATGTCGCGGCGGAGCTGCTGTCTTACAGCGTTTATCGCTGGGAATGCGCGATCCGCGCTTCGGTGGTGATGGGCTTTGTCGGCGCCGGAGGCTTGGGTCAGCAGATCGACTTGTCGATCCGCATGTTCGCCGGTGGCGAAGTGGCGAGCATGCTGCTGATGTTTCTGCTGCTGGTGCTGATGGCTGATCAGTTCAGCCGTTTGCTGCGCTGGAGGCTGGCATGAATCGCCTGATCAACCTGCTGCTGATCGCGGCGATCGCCGTCGCGGTGGTTGCTTCGTTCAGCTATCTGGGGCTCAACCTCGGCGAACTGGGCAGCGCGGCCAGTCTCAAGCAGATGGGCGCTTATGTGCAGCGCTTTCTCAGCCCGGACCTGAGCGCGGACTACCTCAAAGCGATTCTCCACGGTTCGCTGGAAACCCTGGCCATGTCGGCGCTCGGCACGTTGCTCGCCGCGGTGTTCGGCATCGTCGTGGCGCTGCCCGCCGCCGGGCGTTTCGGCTGGCCGCTGCAAAGCCTTTCGCGCCTGTTGCTCAATGGTTTGCGGGCGATTCCGGAACTGGTCTGGGCGGCGCTGATGGTGTTGGCCGCCGGCCTCGGGCCCAACGCCGGCACCCTCGCCCTCGCCTTGCACACCACCGGCGTGCTGGGTCGGCTGTTCGCCGAAGCGCTGGAAAACACCCCGCCGCAGCCGGCCGAAGCGATCCGTTTGCAGGGCGGCAATCCGCTGCTCGCGTTCTGCTACGGCACCCTGCCGAACCTTGCGCCGCAACTGCTCGCGTACATGCTGTATCGCTGGGAAAACAACATCCGCATGGCCAGCGTGCTGGGCTTTGTCGGCGCCGGCGGGCTGGGGCAGATGCTCTATGTCAGCCTCAGTCTGTTTCAGGAAGCCCAGGCCAGTACGGTGATTCTGGCGATGCTGGTGCTGGTGTTTCTGGTCGACTGGCTGAGTGCCTGGAGCCGCCAGCGTTGGGTCAAGGCCTAGCGTTTACAGGCAGCTCAGTGGATATCTGGCAAAAGCTGATTATGCTTGAGGAAACCTCGCCGCCCGGCGAGGCGGTCAGACTGTGCACGCGACACGCGACAGCAAGGGCGATTTTTGCCACAAGGCCAGAGTGAACAAGCAGTAACGGGGGACTCCGGCCTACAACAATAAGCACAACGGAGAACACCCATGGCCTCAATCGACACAGCATCCACCGGCAGTCCACCGCGCAGCGGCGGCATCACCAAGGAAGAGCGCAAGGTTATCTTCGCTTCGTCCCTGGGCACGGTTTTCGAGTGGTACGACTTTTACCTCTACGGCTCACTGGCGGCGATCATCGCCAAGCACTTCTTTGCCGGCGTCAACGAAACCACTGCATTCATCTTTGCCCTGCTCGCCTTTGCGGCGGGCTTTGCGGTGCGGCCGTTCGGCGCGATCGTGTTCGGCCGGCTCGGCGACATGATCGGGCGCAAACACACTTTTCTGATCACCATCGTGATCATGGGCGTGTCCACCGCCATTGTCGGGTTGTTGCCCAGTTACGCGACCATCGGCGTCGCCGCACCGATCATCCTGATCATCCTGCGTTTGCTCCAGGGTCTGGCGCTGGGCGGCGAATATGGCGGCGCTGCGACTTACGTGGCCGAGCATGCGCCGCGCAACCGTCGCGGATTTTTCACCTCGTGGATTCAAACCACCGCCACGCTCGGGCTGTTTCTGTCGTTGCTGGTGATTCTGGCCTGCCGCACCGCGCTGGGCACGGAAGCGTTCGAAGCATGGGGCTGGCGGATTCCGTTTCTGCTGTCGATCCTGCTGCTGATCGTCTCGGTGTACATCCGTCTGCAACTGAGCGAGTCGCCGGTGTTCCAGAAAATGAAGGCCGAAGGCAAGGCGTCGAAAGCGCCGCTGACCGAATCCTTCGCCCGCTGGGACAACCTCAAAGTGGTGATCATGTCGCTGCTCGGCGGCACGGCCGGGCAAGCGGTGGTCTGGTACACCGGGCAGTTCTACGCATTGTTCTTCCTGTTGCAGACACTGAAAATCGATGCGCAGACTGCCAACCTGCTGATCGCCGGTTCGTTGATCATCGGCACGCCGTTTTTCGTGATCTTCGGCAGCCTCTCCGACCGCATCGGGCGCAAGCCGATCATCATGATCGGTTGCATTCTGGCGGCGCTGACTTACTTCCCGATCTTTAACGCGCTGACCCAGTACGGCAATCCCGATGTGTTCGTGGCGCAGGATAAAAACCCGGTCAAGGTGATCGCCAATCCCGACCAGTGCTCGTTCCAGTTCGACCCGGTGGGCAAGGCCCGATTCACCAGTTCCTGCGACCTGGCGAAGACGCTGCTGGCGAAGCGCGCGATCCCTTATGAAAACGTCGACGCCGAACCGGGCACCGTGGCGCAAGTGCGCATCGGCGACAAGGTCATCGAAAGCTTCGAAGGCAGCGCCCTGCCCGCCGCCGAGTTCAAGGCGCGCAACGACGCCTTCACCGCCAATCTCGCCGCCGCGCTGAAGGAAGCCGGTTACCCGGAAAAAGCCGATCCGGCGAAGATCAACTACCCGATGGTGCTGCTGTTGCTGACCATCCTGGTGATCTACGTGACCATGGTCTATGGGCCGATTGCGGCGTGGCTGGTCGAACTGTTTCCAACGCGCATCCGCTACACCTCGATGTCGCTGCCCTACCACATCGGCAACGGCTGGTTCGGCGGCTTCCTGCCGACGGTGGCCTTCGCCATGGTCGCGGCCACCGGGGATATCTATTACGGCCTGTGGTACCCGATCGTCATTGCCGTGATGACAGCGGTGCTCGGCACGTTCTTCCTGCCGGAAACCAAGGACCGCGACATTCTCAAGGACTGATCGGCGTCACGGCGCCCGCTTGCAACGAGCGGGTGCCATTCGCTCTCAACCGGCTGAAAAAGATCGAACCCGCCGCTTTGTGATGCCTCCAATGGTTACACCAATGGAGGTCATCACCATGAACAGCAACCACAACGACAAAACCCCGAACGGCCCACCTACCGACACCTCTGGCAAACCGGTGAATGTGGTCGAGCGTGCTCTTGAAGATCGCGATGAAACCACCGAGGGCGTGGACAAGGTCATCACACCGTCGTCGACTCGTGTGAAGGAGCAGGATGCCGGAGAGCTGCAGCGCAAGGTGGATGAGATCGAGCGCAAGGTGGCGGATGGCAACTGAGGTGGTTTGGTCAGTGTGAGTTGGAATGGGCTCGGCGCTGAATGTTCTTCGGGTTCGAGACCGTCGGCCCTCACCCTAGCCCTCCCGAAACGTCGGACCGCCCGGAGGGAGAGGGAACTGACCGCGATGTCTTCCGTCCTACATCGACCTGAAAGACCGAGTCGATTATGGATTCAAAGCCGATCGTTCAAGTCGGTGCAGCTCTCGAATAATCCCCATTCGGTCCCCTCTCCCCCTGGGAGAGGGCTAGGGTGAGGGCTTTCGCAGGCTCAACGCATTCCCCAACGCAGCCCCACCCGCCGTGTTATCAAAAATGCACCACGTCTCCACTCCTTGCGCCGCCTCGGCCAACAACCGGCGCCCGAGCACCTGCAGAAAATCCGCCGAATAATCGCTGAAATAAATCCGCGGCGATCCATGCAACCGCCAATACCGCACCCCCGCCCAGCCGCGCGGTTCGCTGTCGGTACTGATGCGCGAGGGATCCACCGCTGCCTGAGCGATTCGATGACTGACCAGCATCGGCTCAGCCGCCACCCAGGATTCGTGACGCGGCTCCAGCACCACCGCACCGTCAAAGCGCTCACGCAACGCACAGAAAAACCCGTCTGCCTCAACCGCATCAAACCCCAGCGACGGCGGCAACTGCACCAGCAGACACCCGAATCGATCCCCCAGCCCGCCGCACTGCGCGAGAAATTCGTCGAGCAACGTTTCGCAATCAAGCAAGCGCCGCTCATGGGTGATCTGTTTGGGCATTTTTACCGAAAAGCGAAAACCGTCCGCCACCGAGTCAGCCCAGCGTTCGTAGGTCTCGCGTCGATGCGCACGGTAGAACGAGCTGTTGATCTCCACGGCATTGAGCCGCGCCGCATAGCGCTGCAAATGCGTGCCGACCGAGGGAAATTGCGGCCAGTATTCACGGCCCAGACTCCAGCCGGCACAACCAATCAACAGTTTTGCTTGACGCTCATCGCTGTTCATTTCTTGCCTGGCAACACCGCGCCGAGGACTTGCTTGGCGGTTTGCACAATCACGCCGGCCTCGTCCGGGTCGCCTTTGAGCAGCGTGCTCGCAAACTTCTTCGCCTGCTCCAGCTTGATGTGTGGCGGTAGCGGCGGCACGTTCGGGTCGGTCTTGAATTCGATCAGCACCGGCACGTCCGAGGCCAGCGCCTGCTCCCACGCGGCGGCGACGTCCTCCTCACGTTCGACATAAATACCCTTGAGGCCAATCGAGATGGCGAACAGGTGATACGGCACATCGGGAATGCTTTGCGAAACCTCGAACTTCGGATCGCCCTCCATCACCCGCTGCTCCCAGGTCACCTGATTGAGGTCTTCGTTGTTGAACACCGCGCAGATCCATTTCGGGCTTGCCCACTGCCGCCAGTATTTGGCGACTGTGATCAGCTCGGCCATGTTGTTCATCTGCATCGCGCCATCGCCAACCAGCGCGATGACCGAACGTTCGGGGTAGGCGAACTTGGCAGCAATCGCGTAGGGCACGGCGGCGCCCATCGAGGCAAGACCGCCGGACAGCGAGCATTTCATGCCGCGGCGGGTTTTCAGATCGCGTGCGTACCAGTTGGCGCACGAGCCGGAATCGCTGGTGATGATCGCCTGCTCGGGCAGGCGTGGTGACAGCTCATAAACCACGCGTTGAGGGTTGATCGGATTGGCTTTGGCCATGGCGCGTTTTTCCAGGGTTTTCTCCCAGGTGCCGCGCCAGCCTTCGATTTTCTTGCGCCATTTGCCCGCGTCTTTTTTCTCCAGCAGCGGCAACAGCGCGGCGAGCGTTTCTGCTGCGTCGCCGACCAGGTTGACCTCCATCGGGTAGCGCAGGCTGAGCATGTCCGGTTGCAAATCGATCTGCACGCCACGGGCCTGGCCCTCTTTGGGCAGGAATTCCGAATACGGAAAACCTGAACCGATCATCAGCAAGGTGTCGCATTCGCTCATCAGCTTGTAGCTCGGCTCGGTGCCGAGCAGGCCGATGCTGCCGGTGACCCACGGTAACTCGTCGGGTAATACGGCTTTGCCGAGCAACGCCTTGGCCACCCCGGCGCCGAGTTTTTCCGCCACGGCAATCACCTCATCGGTCGCCTGCAACGCCCCGGCGCCGACCAGAATGGCAACTTTCTCGCCGGCGTTGAGCACCTCGGCGGCGCGCTGCAGATCCGCCTCGTAAGGCAGCACTTTCGGCTTGCTGTAACCGACGCCGGAATGCGCGGTGCCGTGGGCCCTCGCCGGTGCTTCGTAGGGCAGATCCTGCAAATCATTGGGCAGAATAATCGCCGTCACTCGCCGTTCACCGACCGCAGTGCGTACCGCGCGATCAAGCAGATGACGCACCTGCGACGGCGCTGAGGCCTGCTGCACGAACGCGCCGGCGACGTCCTTGAACATCGACACGAGATCGAGTTCTTGCTGGTAGTGACTGCCCAGCGCGGTGCGTGCCTGCTGACCGACGATGGCCAGCACCGGCATATGGTCCATCCGTGCATCGTAAAGACCGGTGATCAAGTGAGAAGCGCCAGGGCCGGACGTGGCGATGCACACGCCCAGTTCTCCGGTGAATTTGGCGTGGGCCGAGGCCATGAACGCGGCCATTTCCTCGTGCCGCGCCTGGACGAATTCGATCTTGCCCTGCGCCCGGCTCAGCGCACCGAACACGCCGTTGATTCCGTCGCCCGGGTAGCCAAAAATGCGCGTCACGCCCCACTCGCTGAGCCGTTCGACCAGAAAATCTCCCACTGTCATCGTCATCTTGATCCTCGCCTTTCACCGTTTAAGGGTGCATTTGCGACGCGGCACGCGCCGGCAGGTGTATGGGTCTGGACCATCGACGGAACGGCGAAGTTTCGATGAATTTGCACTGGCGAGCGATTCGCCAGCGAGACTGGATGACGCATCGGTGAGCCTTTTGTCAGCCACTCGACGAGTTTTTCTGAGGCGTTTGCCCTCCCCTGCGGTCGACAGCACAACGACCGCCGGAGGACGAACGATGACTGACGTAACTAGCTTTTTGCTCGAGCGTAACGACTGGGTACCGAACAATCCGCAATTGCCGGTGCTGGTGTATTCCAACGCATTAGCCCTCGAAGGCGACGACCCGGCCGCGCTGTTCGAAAAGACCTTTCAGGCCAACGGCTGGCCGCCGCAGTTTCGCTACCACGTCTACGATTTTCACCACTATCACACCCAGGGCCATGAGGTACTCGGGGTCGCCCAGGGTCATGCGCGGCTGATGCTCGGCGGGCCCGGTGGACGTGAGGTGCAAGTCAGTGCCGGCGATGTGTTGCTGCTGCCGGTCGGCACTGGCCATTGCAGCCTTGAATCCAGCCCTGACTTTCTCGTGGTCGGCGCGTATCCGCCGGGGCAGCAAGGCGATATCTGCACGGACGCGCCGAGTGCCGAGCAACTTCAGAACCTCGCGAACCTGGAGTTCCCGCAGCGGGATCCGATGCAGGGCGAGCACGGCGCGCTGTTGCAGCACTGGGCCAGATAGCGCTCAGCGATGCGGGTGCACGGTCAGCGCGACGAGTCTGCTCACCACTGGCCGAACCACCAGAATGCACAGAAAGGCCACCGGCATCGCCAGTTTGTAGGCGTGCAAGGCATTGCTCAGGTAATCGTTATCAATGCCGGCGTTCGCTGCGGTGATCACCAGCGACATGAGAAAGGCCATGATCGTCGCCATGTACAACGCAAACAAATACGGCGTGGCGCGCGGCGAGAGCTTGGGGCGGCTGGAAATGGCGGTTTCGGTGGCTTCACTCATAGGGCTTTTTTCCATTGGCGTTGACAGGGAGCCTGCACCTTAGCAACGCCGCAGACAGGCAACTAGACGGCTAGCGGCAGGTACTTTATAAAGCACAACTTACGAATCTGCGGTGCACACCTCCTGAATGAATCTTCTCGCGGCGATTGCCAGTTTTATCAAAGTGGTGGAATCCGGCTCGATTGTCGGCGCCGCCAAATCGCTGGGGGTCAGCGCGGCGGCCGTGAGCCAGACGCTCAACCGTCTCGAAGCGCATCTGGGCGTGCGCCTGCTGCAACGCACCACGCGGAGCATGGCGCTGACTGAGAACGGCGCGGTGTATTACGAAAAGGTCAGGCAGATTGCGGCGGATCTGGAATCCGCGCAGAGTTCGATCTGCGGCGATCAGGAAGAACTCAAAGGACGTCTGGTCATCGCCTCCACCGCCGCGTTCGGCCGGCACGTGCTCGCGGGCCTGATCGCTGGATTCGCCGCGCAACACCCAGGCCTGCTGATCGAGCTGTCGACCACCGACGGCAAGATCAACCATATTCAGGATGGCATCGACCTGAGCTTGCGCATCCGCCCGCAACTCGAAGACGGCATCGTCGCGCGCAAGCTGGTCTCGCTGCCCTTCATTCTTTGCGCCGCGCCGGCTTATCTTGCGCGCGCCGGTTGGCCGCAATCGCCTGATGACTTGCAACACCACGCCTGCCTGGCCTTTCGTTACCCGCTGGACGGGCGCTTCCTGCGCTGGGGTTTTGTCCGCGACGGGCAGCGTTATGACGCGCCCATCCAGGCCAGCGCGATCAGCGACGATATCGACGCGCTGACGCAAATGGCCGTGCATGGCGCGGGTATCACCCGTCTGGCCGAGTTCGTCGCCGCGCCGTATCTGGCCAGCGGCCAATTGTTGCCGTTGTTCGACAACCCGCACAGCGCAGTCACCGAGCCGATGGATATCTTCGCCTGCGTGCAGGAACGCGCCGCGATGACGCCCAAAGTCCGCGCATTCCTCGCGTACCTGACACAGCAACTGGCCGCACGCTGGCCGATGCACGAGTCAGCTGCCAGCAACTAACTCTGGCATGCGCCGGCAATTTTCCTTACGGTGATCATCTACTTTCAGCCTGCCCACGATGAGGTCCGATTCATGAGCAATGCGCCTTACGTTCCGCCCAAAGTCTGGAAACACGAAGCCCCGTCCGGCGGCCACTTCGCCAGTATCAACCGCCCGATCGCCGGGCCGACTCACGACAAGACCCTGCCGGTCGGCAAACATCCCTTGCAGCTGTATTCGCTGGCAACGCCCAACGGCGTGAAAGTGACCATCCTGCTTGAGGAATTGCTGGCGCTGGGGCATGCCGGCGCCGAATACGACGCGTGGCTGATCCGCATCGGCGAGGGCGATCAGTTCTCCAGCGGTTTCGTCGAGATCAACCCGAACTCGAAGATTCCGGCGCTGCTGGACCGTAGCGTCGAACCACCGATCCGCGTGTTCGAATCCGGCTCGATCCTGCTGTACCTGGCGGAAAAATTCGGCGCCTTCCTGCCCAAAGAACCCGCCGGACGCACCGAAACACTCAACTGGCTGTTCTGGCAGATGGGCTCGGCGCCTTACCTGGGCGGTGGCTTCGGGCATTTCTACGCGTATGCTCCGGAAAAACTCGAATACCCGATCAACCGCTTCACCATGGAAGCCAAGCGGCAACTGGACGTGCTCAATCAGCGTCTTGCAGAGAACGCCTACCTGGCCGGTGACGAGTACAGCATCGCCGACATCGCGGTGTGGCCGTGGTACGGGCAACTGGTGCGCAACAACGTCTACTCCGCCGCCGAATTCCTCGCCGCGCACGAATACACCCACGTGCAGCGCTGGGCCGAAGCCATCGCCAAACGCCCGGCAGTGATGCGCGGCCAGCGGGTCAATCGCACCTGGGGCGACGAAGCCAGCCAAGTGCCTGAACGCCATAGTGCAGATGATCTGAACTGAAATCGCCATCGTTACAGGCTGACCGCGTTCCGGCTGAAAGAACGCGGTCAAACTGTAGGAGCTTGCCTGCAAGCGATAGCGGTTGAACATTCAACATCGCATTGACTGAAAGAAAGCCATCGCCAGCAGGCTGGCTCCCACAGTTGGGCCAGGTACATCTGACAGATTTTGATTGGCTGTCAGACCGTCATCGCTGGCAAGCCAGCTCCCACAGAAACCGAGTACAGCCAGCAGGCCGAGTGCCCAGCTCGCCTGCCTTTGATCTTGATACCAGCGATGTTGAAGGCCGAGGCTGAAATCAGTCTGAAAATCAAAAGCCCCTCATCGGAACGCCGCCCGCCTATCCCTCTCCCGGAGGGAGAGGGGACTGATCGAGGTGGATGCGAGAGTTACGCCGACAAGAAATACTGAGTCGAATACAAATTTCCAAGCCAACCCAAATCGGCTCCCTCTCCAGGGGGAGAGGGCTGGGCGGGCGGCGTTCCGATGAGGGGCAAATCCACTGCAAATCCAAAGCCATGCGCCGCTTCTCACCACTCAATAGGCCGAGTGTCAGCTCGCCTGCTTTTGATCTTGATCCACCGGCGACATCGGAAGGCTGAGTGGAGGGATTGATCCGGGCGTGGGAGCGCAGCGACCGTCTGGCGTAGCCAGACACAGCGGAAGTAGGTGCAGCGCAGCAAACCGTAGCCGCTGCGCCCGGATCGATCCCGCAGCGAAGGGACCCGAGCCTGCGAGGGCCGAACGTAGGAGCAAGCGTTTTGGGTTACCTTTTTGGCGTTTGAAAAAGGTGACCCGCCGTAAGGGCGGAACCTTAAGCCGCCGTTACCGCAGCAACGGATATGTACCCACATCAAAAAGTGTGAAAAGTCCGCCAACAGTTCCCAACATCAATAACAAGGGCGCCCCGGAACCGCCCGCAGGGCCCTGTTTCCGCTACCCACTGTTAGTCATCAACCGCAATCCGCGATAGTCTCCCAGCGAATTCCTCAAGAAGCATCGCACCATGACCGACCCGGCATTTGCCCCCGACATCGAAGCCATCAACCGCATTGACGCGGTGCCGGTGATCCTGAGCATGGTCAAACACCTCACCGGCATGCGTTTTGCCGCAGTGGCCCGGGTTACCGAGCGCAACTGGGTAGCCTGCGCCGTGGATGACTCGATCGATTTCGGCCTGTTGCCGGGCGGCGAACTGGTGCTCGAATCGACCATTTGCCATGAAATCCGCCAACACCAGCAACCGGTGATCTTCGGCCAGGCCAGTGCCCACCCGATCTTCTCCGTGCACCACACGCCGAAGGCCTACGGGCTGGAAAGCTATATTTCCATCCCGATCATTCAGGCCAACGGCAACTTCTTCGGCACTCTTTGCGCGATCGACTCGGTGCCGGCAAACCTCGACGAACCGGCCATCGCCAAGACACTCACGCTGTTCGCGCAACTGATTGCCATGAGCCTCGACACCCAGAATCGTCTGGAAGCGACCACCGTCGAGCTGAGCAACGCCAACGAACTCGGGCGCCTGCGCGAGCAATTCATCGCCGTGCTGGGCCACGACCTGCGCACCCCGCTGAGCGCCGTGCGCATGAGCGCCGACCTGCTGCACAGCAGAACCGAGGACAAGCGCTCGCTGAACCTGATCGCGGCGATTCGCAACAGCTCGGTGCGCATGGGCGTATTGATCGAGAACATCCTCGACTTCGCCCGCGGTCGCCTGGGCAGCGGCATCCCGGTGCAGCGCAAGTTCGTGCGCGACCTGAATCAGGTGTTGCAACTGAGCGTCGCCGAAGCGCAGGCGGCTTATCCGCAGGCAACGTTTGTTAATGATCTGGATTTGCCGACAGGGGTCTACTGCGACGCCCTGCGCATCAGCCAATTGCTCTCCAACCTGCTGAGCAACGCCGCCACCCATGGCTCGAACAGCGCGCCGATCGTCCTCAAGGCCTGCGCCGAAAACGACGAGATTGTCATCACCCTGACCAACCACGGCACCCCGATTCCGGCGCAATTGTTGCCGCGACTGTTCGAACCCTTTACCCGCGCCGAAGCCGAGCAAAGCCGCGAGGGTCTGGGCCTGGGGCTGTACATCGCCGCGCAGATAGCAGCCGCGCACAACGGCACGCTGCACGTGACGTCAGACGCCGAAGCGGGAACCTGCTTCACGACAAAATTCCCGGCCCGCCTCCATCCCTCACCCTAGCCCTCTCCCGAAGAGAGAGGGAACAACCGCGGTGGATGGACGAGATACGCCGACGTGAAATACCGGGTCGAATGCAGACTTTGAAAGCAAAATCAAAAGCCCCTCACCCTAGCCCTCTCCCAGAGGGAGAGGGGACTGACCGTGGTGGATGCGAGGAATACGCCGACCTGGGATACCGAGTCGTACGCAATTTTCAAAGCCAAAGCAGATCGGCTCCCTCTCCTAGGGGAGGCGGCTGGGCGGGCGGCGTTCCGATGAGGGGCCGCCACACCACAAACCCAAAGCCATCACACCCGCTCCTAACCACTCAACAATGAGCGCCAGCTCGAGTGCTCTTGATCTTGATCTTGCCTAACCAGCGACATCGGAAGGCTGAGTGGAGGGATTGATCCGGGCGTGGGAGCGCAGCGACCGTACGACGCAGTCGTACACAGCGGAAGGAGGTGCAGCGAAGCAAACCGTAGCCGCTGCGCCCGGATCGATCCCGGAGCGAAGGGACCCGAGCCTGCGAGGGCCGTACGTAGGAGCAAAGCCTTTTGGTTCCTTTTTGGCGTTTGAAAAAGGGACTCGCCGTAAGGGCGAAACCGCCAGAAGCCACCCCCGAAGCAACGGATATGGCCCCAAAACAACCAGAGCATGGTCGGCCCGAAGGCCGCCAAGACACAAAAAAAAACCCCACAACCAAAAGGCGTGGGGCAAAGGAATTGGTTGGTTGCGGCCAACCAAAGGAGCTCAGCCAAATCAAAAAATCAGATGCAATCCTGCGCCGCCCGCTCAAAACTCGACGGCAACAAATTCGACGCCAGCAAATGCCGCTCATAAATGAACACCTTGCCGCCATTCCCCGCCTTGTAAGCCTCAAGCACGTTGTCCGCGGAAATCTTGCTCGGCACCACGATCCGATAACTGCGCTGGGTCTGCGAAACCGTCGGGTGCAGCGCACTGCCCTGCAACTTGGGCACCACGCACTCGGCGTACTGCTCAGGAGTCTTGCTGGTCTGCAAGGTCAGGCTCGGATTGTTCGGTGCCGAAGCACAACCGGCGAGCAACAAGGAAGCGACAGCCATGGCAGGAACGAATAAAAGACGCATCGGGGTAATCCTGAAAATAAAGGTTCGGTTCAACCGGCAACGGTCCAGCCTCACGGAGCCGCCGTTGCCATTTATGTTTTGAGAGATCAGCTCGACGCCACCAGGGCCTTGAGCGACACATCGAATTGCTTCAAGGCATCGAATTGCAGGTCGCGCTGTTTGTCGATCTGCGCCGCAATCGCCGGCGCGGCCTGGTCATGCACCCACACCGAAGGCAGCTGTTTTTCCACCGCCCCTTCAGCCTTGCCAATGTACTGCAGGTCGGCGTCGTAGAAACGTGCGGTAAAGCGCGCCTCGACCAGGCTGTTACGCTGGGTCAACAAGCGGTTGAAGGTGTCGAGCTTGACCACCACGTCCGGATGCGCCTGCACCAGCGCATCGAGGTTGTCGTAGACCGTCACCGACAGAAACTGCTGTTGCAACGAACTCACCAACCAGTCGATCGCCAGCTCCGGATCGGAGCTGCCGACAAACGCTTCGCGAATCCGCGAATCCAGCGCATCTTTCGCGCCGTTGGCCGCCATGTCGTGGTACCGCTCGAGGTATTGCAGGTTGTCCAGGGTGTTCGCACTGAGCAACACGCCGACGGTTTGCGAAGGCTGCAAGGTCGCGCTGCTGCCACCCAGGCTCTGGAAGTGGCACGCCCCGGCGTCGGCTGCGTAGGTCGGTGCGGTAAACATCGCACCCGCGGTCAGCAGGGCGAGCAAAGCCAGTCGGGGCAGGATGTTCATCGCGCAATTTCCTTGAGCGGCGTGGTCGATGGAGGCGATTTTCCACCGATTGCCGGCAAAGCAGAACTTGCGTTTCTTGATGGTCACTATTACTTCTAGCAATAGTTGCGCTCGCGCAGACTGCGAGACACTCCAATACAACGACAAAGACCCGTGAGGTTTGCCTTGAGAACGTTTGACCTGATCCGTGACGCCGTTTTTCCCGAATATCGCGAGCGCGTGGCCGAGTATCTGGTGCAGTACGAAAGTGTCTTGCTAGACAAAAACCGTCGCGATCCACAACTGATCAAAGACACTGCCAACCAGTTGCGCGGTTACCTGCGCGGGCTCAACACCACGCGCGTGTTGGGTATGGCTTATTGGGAGGAGCTGGATCGCCGAGTGGTGGACACCTGGCTCGCGCCCACGCCATGACCGTCTAGACTTGCCGGCAGGTCGAGATTCCCGATGAGCAAGGTCAACGAGGCGGTCGACCACCTGCGCAGCGGCAAGGCGCGCTATCGCGTGGTGCTCGACTCCAGTCAATAAAGCCAAGGCGCGGCGGTGCACGCCGACCGCGCCCTCTGCGAAAAATCTGCCCGAACGCTTACAATCGCCGGTCTTACCGCCCAATCAGACAGGCCCGCCCGGAAATGCTGCTCGACCCGCCAACGATGCTCACCATCACCATCGCACTTGCAGCCGCTGCCGCGCTGTACCTGGCGGTCGAATGGCGCAGTATTCGTGAATCTTCGCTGCTGTTCTGGAGCGCCGGTTTCGCCACTATCAGCGTCGGCTCGACGCTCGCCCTGATGCGCAGCAGCGGCTTCCTGTGGCTTGGCATCTGGTTCGCCAATGGCCTGCTGATGACCGCGCACTTCTTTTTCCTGCTGGGCGTTGCGCGCTTTACCCAGACGCGGCTGTCGCCGGCCTGGTATCTGGTGTTCCTGATCTGGCTGGTGATGCTCCTGTTACCGGACGGGCCGCTGTGGTCGAAAGCCATGCTGGTGGCCAATTCGCTATTGGTGGCGATCCCGACGCTCAAGGCCAGCTCACTGCTGCGCCCGCACGGCAAATCGCTAAGTGTCGGCGCGGTGCAACTGCGCTACGTGCTGCTCGGTCATGGCCTGTTCTACGTGGCCAAAGCGCTGACCGTGGTGATACCCGGCACGTTGATCGATCTGGCGGCGTTTCGCGGTGAGATCATTCAGATTTCCCTGGTCGAAGGCGCGATGGCGATCATGTTGATCGCGTTGTCGATGACCGGCACCGAACGCTATCGACGGGAAGAGCAGATCGCCCGCCTCGCCGAGCGCGACCCGCTGACCGCCCTGTACAACCGCCGCGCGCTGGAAAAACGTGCACCGCGCCTGCTGCAACAGGTGTCGCCGCAACAGCCAGGCGCCCTGCTGCTGATCGACATCGACAACTTCAAACTGGTCAACGACCACTACGGCCACACCGCTGGCGACCGCTTGCTGATCGCCCTGAGCGAAATGATTCTTGCGGCCCTGCCGCGCAATGCACTGACCGCGCGGCTCGGCGGTGACGAGTTTGTCATTCTGTTGAACAACGCTTCCAGTGAGCGCATCGTCGAACTCGGCGACACCCTGCGCGACCAATTTCATGCCATGGCGTCACAGAGCTTCCTGACGCCGTCCGCCGTCACTCTGAGCATCGGCGCCACCGCGTTCGACACGGCCCCGGCCAGTCTCACGGCACTGATCGAACAAGGTGATCTGGCGCTATACGAATCCAAACGCGGCGGACGCAATCGCCTGCGTCTGACCGGGCTCACCACTCCAGGATAATAAAAACTATGTCCAGCCTCGACACGCCACTGCAAGATCTCGCTGCCCCCGAAGGCGTCTGCTACGGCTGCGGCGGCCGCAACCCGCATGGCCTGCACGTCAAGAGCCGCTGGCACGACGACGGCGTCCACGTCATCGCCGAGCACCTGCCGGACGGCCAATATTGCGGCTGGCCGGATCTGGTCTACGGCGGCCTGATCGCCATGCTGGTCGACTGCCACTCCAACTGGACAGCGATGGCCTACCACTACCGCGCAGAAAACCGCGAAGCCGGCAGCCTGCCGCGCATCGACTGTGTCACCGGCAATCTGGGCATCAAATTCATCAAACCGACACCGATGGGCGTGCCGCTGATCTTGCGAGCCAGGGTTGATGGTGAAGTCGGGCGCAAGACGCGAGTGATTTGCGAAGTGTATGCCGGGGAAGTGCTGACGGCAGTGGGCGATTCGGTGTTTGTACGCGTGGATACTGGGCAGTTGGCGGATGCGGCGCATGGGCGTTGAAGCCTGGTATCAAAATTCTTTGCGACAGACTGACAGACCGGGTTGCCTTCATCGCTAGCAGGGCTAGCTCCCACAGGTTATATGAGCGCCTCAGGCAATGTGTTCCGATCCCGGGAGCCATCACAACATTCTGATCGACGCATACCTTGTGGGAGCGCCTCAGGCAATGGGTTCCGATCCCGGGAGCCATCACAACATTCTGATCGACGCATACCTTGTGGGAGCTAGCCCTGCTAGCGATGGCGGCAACCCGGTCTCAGCTCAAACCCAGATAGCGCCCCACAGCGGATAATCGGCAAGCTTTTGAACCAGCCCTGCTCGCAACGGGTTGGCTACAACATAGCGCGCGACGTTCACCAGTTCCTCCTCACGCCTCAAGGCCCGGTCATGAAATCCTTTCTGCCAAAGCACCATCCTAGAGCCGGAATCCTTGTTCACCGCTTTAGTACTCAACGACTTGGTTTTCTGCATCAGATCGCCCAACGACCCTTGCTGTAGCTCTACCAACCAATGGAAATGATCAGGCATGACGACCCATGCCAATGAATTGACCACGCCATGATCATGCGCACTCTGCAACTGCTCCGCTACCAGGCGCCCCAGAGCGAAGTCCCGGAATACCGGGATGCGGCGGTACGTGTTGGTGGTCAGCAAGTAGATGCGGTTGCATTCAGCGTAGCGGCCGTGACGCAGACGGTGTGATGAAGGTGAATCGGGCATTCCGTGCCCCTCCCTTAAGTGTTCAGGAGAAGGCTAGTTGGCTTGAATGACTACGCATCGGCAGACGTTTGGCAGGATGTGTCTGGTGAATGGCAATCGCTAGCAGGCTCGCTCCCATAGGGATTTTTGGAGTATTGACGGGATGTGTCAGAAAATGAATAGGGCGTTAAAGAAGCACCCGACGGTGCTTCTTTAACGGGGAATCAGCGCGCAAATGCCGCCCGCGCCGAGTGCAACTTCCTGTAGCTCTCAATCAAACGCAAATGCCGATCCAGCCCTTCCAGCTTCATGCTCGTCGGGGTCAGTCCGTAGAAGCGTACGCTGCCGTTGACCGAGCCAATCGCTGCGTCCATGCGCTCGTCGCCGAACATGCGGCGGAAGTTGGCTTCGTAGTCTCCCAGCTCTAGATCCTCGTCCAGTTCCATTTCCAGCACGACGTTGACTGCTTGATAGAACAAGCCGCGTTCGACGGTGTTGTCGTTGTATTGCAAGAAGGCTTCCACCAGATCCTTGGCTTGTTCGTACTTCTGCAGGGCGAGGTAGATCAGCAGGCGCAGTTCGAGGATCGTCAGTTTGCCCCACGGCGTGTTGTCGTCGAACTCAATGCCGATCAGCGTAGTGATGTCGGTGTAATCGTCCTGTTCGCTGTTTTCCAGACCTTGGGCGAGGTTGCGCAGGCCGACTTTGCTCAGGTTGTGCAGGTTGAGGATGTCGGCGCGAAATTGCAGGGCTTTGTTGGTGTTGTCCCAGATCAGGTCTTCGATCGGGTAGATCTCCGAATAGTCCGGCACGAGGATGCGGCAGGCCTTGGCACCGATGTGTTCGTAGACCGCCATGTAGACTTCCTTGCCCATGTCTTCAAGGATGCCGAACAGCGTCGCGGCTTCTTCGGCGTTGGAGTTTTCGCCCTGGCCGGAGAAGTCCCACTCGACGAATTCGAAGTCCGGTTTGGCACTGAAGAAACGCCACGACACCACACCGCTGGAATCGATGAAGTGCTCGACAAAGTTGTTCGGCTCGGTCACTGCCTGGCCGGAGAACGTCGGCTGCGGCAAGTCGTTGAGGCCTTCGAAACTGCGGCCCTGAAGCAATTCGGTCAGGCTGCGCTCCAGCGCCACTTCGAGGCTCGGGTGCGCACCGAAGGAGGCGAACACGCCGCCGGTGCGCGGGTTCATCAGAGTCACGCACATCACCGGGAATTCACCGCCCAGCGAGGCATCCTTGACCAGCACCGGGAAGCCCTGCTCTTCCAGGCCTTTGATGCCGGCGAGGATGCTCGGGTATTTTTCCAGCACTGCTTGCGGCACGTCCGGCAGGGCCATTTCGCCTTCGAGAATTTCGCGTTTCACCGCGCGCTCGAAAATTTCCGACAGGCACTGCACCTGCGCTTCGGCCAGGGTGTTGCCAGCGCTCATGCCGTTGCTCAGGTAAAGGTTTTCGATCAGGTTGGACGGGAAGTACACCACTTCGTTGTCCGACTGACGCACGAACGGCAGCGAGCAGATGCCGCGCTGGGTGTTGCCGGAGTTGGTATCGAACAGGTGCGAGCCGCGCAGCTCGCCGTCGCGGTTGTAGATCTTGAGGGTGTAGTCGTCGAGGATCTCGCTCGGCAACTCGTCTTTCGCGCCCGGTTTGAACCATTGTTCGTCCGGGTAATGGACGAACTCGGCGTTGGCGATCTCTTCGCCCCAGAACTGGTCGTTGTAGAAAAAGTTGCAGTTCAGGCGTTCGATGAACTCGCCCAGCGCCGAAGCCAACGCGCCTTCCTTGGTGGCGCCCTTGCCGTTGGTGAAGCACATGGGCGAATGCGCATCGCGGATGTGCAGCGACCAGACGTTAGGCACGATGTTGCGCCACGAAGCGATTTCGATCTTCATGCCAAGGTCGGCGAGGATGCCCGACATGTTGGCGATGGTCTGCTCCAGCGGCAGGTCTTTACCGGCGATGTAGGTGCCCGCTTCAGAATCCGAATGTGGCATCAGCAAGGCCTGAGCATCGGCATCGAGGTTGTCGACTTCTTCGATGATGAACTCCGGACCGGTCTGCACGACTTTCTTCACGGTGCAGCGATCGATCGAACGCAAGATGCCCTGGCGGTCCTTGTCGGAGATATCCGCGGGCAATTCGACCTGAATCTTGAAGATCTGGTTGTAGCGGTTTTCCGGGTCGACGATGTTGTTCTGCGACAGGCGAATATTTTCCGTGGGGATATTACGCGTGTCGCAGTACAACTTCACAAAGTAAGCCGCACACAACGCCGACGATGCCAGAAAGTAATCGAACGGTCCCGGTGCCGAGCCATCGCCTTTATAGCGGATAGGCTGATCGGCGATCACCGTGAAGTCGTCGAACTTGGCTTCAAGTCGAAGGTTGTCGAGAAAGTTGACCTTGATTTCCATGCGGGATTACCAGAATACGGCTAAACGAATGGCCGCCATTATCCGGCTTTTGCGCCCGATGTCTTGTGCTTTCGGGATTCGCCGCCGGCCGGCGACACTGGCAATTTCGGCAAATTCGCTACACTTCCAGGCAACGCGTCGTCATCCATGACAACAATCTGAACAATGTCCCCGCGCCGTTGTTCTAGATTCAGAAGACACCGGATCAAGGACGAGCACATGGCCGTTTCTGCTTCTGCGCCACCTCTGCCGAGCCCGCAACGTGCGGTCACCCGCCGCCTGGCCATCGCCGTCGGCGCACTGTTCATTGCTGGCGTCATCGCCGCGGTCAGTGCCCTGCTCGGCATTGCCAGCCAGCTCGATAAAAAAGACGTCGAACAAAACCAGTTCTACTCGGCGCGAGCCCTGGAGAACCGCATCACCACTTCGAAAAACTACATCACCAGCTACGCCTACTGGACCACCGCCTATGAGCGTTTGAGCGGGCCGGTGGATACCGACTGGGCCTACACCGAGCAGAACATGGGCAAAACCATGTTCACCAGCGACGGCTATGACGGTGTCTTCGTGATCGATCGCAATCGCACCAAGTACTCGGTGATTCGCGGGCAAATGGTCGACACCGATATTTCCGAGGTGTTGCAGGTACCGGCCGCCGCTCTATTGGAGCAGGCGCTGAGCCAACCCGACCTGACCAAACCGGTCGCCACCTATTCGCTGTTCGAAGGCTGGCCGGCGCTCATCACCGCAGCACCGATCATCCCCAACGACGAACGCCCGCGCGATGAGCCGCAGAACACCTCAGTACTGATATTCGTCGACAAGCTGACCCCGACCAAACTGCGCAAGATCGGCAGCGGCTACGGCCTGACCAACCTGACCCTGGCCCCGGATGACACCATCGAAAGCAGCCAGCCAAGGGTGGCGCTCGACAGCACCGGTTACAGCCTGGTCGCCGACCTGCAGCGCCCCGGCCAGCAATTGTTGTGGTCGCTGATCCCGCCTCTCGGCGCGACGCTGGTGGTGCTGATGCTGTTGACGGCGTATTTTTTCCGCCATGCACTGCGCTCCTCGCAGTACGTGGATAACAGTATCGAAGCGATGCAGGCTTCCAACCTCGCTCTCGAAAGTGCCAACCATGCCCTTGAAGCCAGTGAAGAGCGTTTTCGTGCCGTGGCCGAGGCCGCTTCGGACTGGATCTGGGAAATCGACCGCAATTTGTTGCTGACTTATCTGTCGGCACGTTTCAGCGAAGTCACCGGTTACCCGCAAACCCTGTGGCTGGGTCAGCCCATCGGCGAACTGCTGACCTGCGACACCACACCGCTGGACCAATGGCTGCGCAAGCTCAGCGAAGAAACCAGCAGCGGCGATTTGCGCTGCACCTACCGCGACCATTCCGGCCAGCCGCGTCATTGTCGGCTGTCGGCGCGGCCAATCTTCCATCAGCACGATGTCGTCGGCTATCGCGGCACCGCCAGCGACATCACCGATGAAGTGGCTGCCCATGCGCAGATCCAGCACTTGTCGATGCACGATGCTTTGACCGGCCTGCCGAACCGCAACAAACTCGCGCGTTATCTGGATGACGTCCTGCTGCTCAAGGAACACGCGCTGCCACTGACGTTGCTGATGATCGACCTCGACAACTTCAAACCGATCAACGATTCACTCGGGCATCCGGCCGGTGACGCGGTATTGCAGGAAGTCGCCGCACGCCTGCGCGAATGCACCCGCGAACATGACCTCGTCGCGCGTCTGGGCGGCGATGAGTTCATCGTCGCGCTCAACGGCATGGACAGTCATCATGAGATCGACAAGTTCTGCACGCGCCTGATCGGCAGCCTGCACCAGCCGATCCTGTTCGAAGAACATCCGCTGCACATCGGCGCCAGTATCGGCATCGCGCTGAGTCGGCGCCATGGCTACGTGCCGAGTGATCTGATTCGGTATGCCGACATTGCCTTGTATCAGGCCAAATCCGACGGCAAGAACACCTGGTGCTATTTCGAAGCGCACATGAGCGATCAGATCCAGACGCGTCGGCAGATGGAAGACGACATGCGCCACGCGCTCAAGCACAACGAATTCATCCTGCATTACCAGCCGCGCTACAAGGTCGATGGCAAGCAGATTGTCTCGGTCGAAGCGCTGGTGCGCTGGCAGCATCCGACCAAGGGGCTGCTCGGCCCGGACGTGTTCATCCCGCTGGCCGAACAGACCGATCTGATCGTGCCGCTCGGGCGTTGGGTGTTGCGCGAAGCCTGCGAAACCGCGCTGGCGTGGCCCGAGGATGTGCTGTTGTCGGTGAACCTGTCGCCGGCGCAATTTGCCGTCAGTGATGTGGTCGAGGATGTACGCGAGGTGCTGGTCGCCACGCGCTTCCCGGCCAGCCGCCTGGAGCTGGAGATCACCGAGAACGTCATGCTCAACGACACCGACGGCGCACTCGCGACCATGAACGCTCTGAAGCTACTCGGCGTGCGCCTGAACATGGACGATTTCGGCACCGGTTATTCCTCGCTCGGCTACTTGCGCGCCTATCCCTTCGATGGCATCAAGATCGACAAGCGCTTCATCGCCTCGATCAGCAGCGGCGCCAACGATCGCGCGGTGGTGCAGGCGATCATCGGGCTGGGTAAAGCCATGGGGCTGACCGTGACCGCGGAAGGTGTCGAAACCGAGGAGCAACTGGATATCCTTGGCGTCGACCAATGCAACGAAGTGCAGGGCTACTTCATGAGTCGGCCGATCGACAAAGCCGCGTTTGCCGAGTTGTTGCGGGCCTCACGCCTGTCGCCAGTCAGCGGTACGACTGGTAGAAAGGGCCGGGTGACCTGAGCTCAGCCCTGCCCCGCCACCCGCACCTTGCCGCTGAAGACTTTGAAGCCGAACGTGTTATAGGCCAGCGTCAGCGGTACCAGCACGGCAAAACCGATCAGCATGAATACCTGGCTGTTCGGGCTGGACGCCGTGGCGCTCAGGGTCAGGTCCGGCGGGATGATGTAGGGAAACAGCGCGACCAGCATCACGGCGAAGGCCAGCACGAAGACACCGAGTGCAGCGAATAACGGCAGGAAATCCCAGCGGCTGTTAAAACCCATGACAAAGACCAGCAATAAAAAGCCGAGGAGCAACCCCGCCGGCAACCACAGCCGAATATCCATCAAGCGTTGCGCGTATTGCGGATACAACGTGGCCGTCCACGCAACCAGCGTCAGCAGCGACAGCACCACGATCAACGCCAGAACCCGCGCCTGGCGCGCCGAGCGCTGCTGCAACTGATCCATCGTCCGCCAATAAAGCCAGCAGGCGCCCAGCCATAGATAGCCGAGCACCAGCACCCCACCGCAGAACAGCGCAAAAGCACTGAGCCATTCCCGGCCGTCGCCGCTGTACTGGCCGTTGTGGTGCGCGACCCCCTGCACCAACGTACCGAGGACCACGCCTTGCAGGAAACCGGTCAGCAGCGATGCGCCCATCAACACACTGTCGATCGCCCGTTTGCGCCGTTCGCTGCACGCATGATCGCGAAACTCCAGCGCCACCGCCCGCGCAATCAACGCCAGGAACATCACAATGAACGGTACATACAGCGCCGGCAGCAAAATCGCGTAAGCCAGCGGAAACAACGCGAGCAACCCACCGCCACCGAGTACCAGCCATGTCTCGTTGGCGTCCCACACCGGCAGAATCGTCACCGCCATGGCCCGGCGCTCGCGGCTGCAAGCGGTCACGCCCATGAGCATGCCGACACCCAGATCGGTGCCATCGAGAATCACGTAGTTCATCACCGAGAACGCCAGCGCGGCGGCGCACAGCAGGGTCAGCCAGTCAGTGTCCATGCAGACGCGTCCTCATGAATGCCCGGTTTCGTCAGCCAGGGTCGGTTGCGGCCCCGGCTCATCGGCTTGCGGCGGCTCACGCAGCAAGCGCAGCAACACCCACAGGCCAATCGCGAAAATCAGCAAATAAAACAGCAGGATCAACCACGTCGAACCGAGCACTTGCGCCCGCGAGACCGAGGACAGGCTGTCCGCCGTACGCATCAGCCCGTAAACCGTGAACGGTTGTCGGCCAACCTCGGTGACCACCCAGCCGCTGAGCATCGCCAGAAATCCCGCCGGGGCCAGCCACACGCAGCCGTTCAGCCACCAACGCGTACTGTACAAACGTCGACGGCGGCGCAGGATCAGGCTGATCACGCCCTGCGCCAGCATCAACAGGCCCAGCCCGACCATCAGGCGAAAGGCAAAAAACACCGGTGCCACGGGCGGGATGTCTTGCGGCGGGAATTCATCCAGCGCGGCGATGCTGCTGTATAAGTCGTGATGCAAATACAGCGAGCCCGCGCGTGGAATCGACAATTCCCACAGGTTGCGTCGCTCGTTCATGTCCGGCCAGGCCAGCAGGCGCAACGGTTCGCCGGCGCCTGGGGGTGGTCGGGTCCACGACCCTTCGATCGCGGCGACCTTCTGCGGCTGGACCTGCAAGCTGTGCCGGCCGTGCAGATCGCCGACCACGATCTGCAGCGGGATCAACAGCACAATCAGCCACAACGCCATGGAAAACTGCACGCGGGCGCGGGGATTGTGCGCGGCCTTGCGCAATTGCCAGGCGCTGACGCCAGCAATGAACGTCGCACTGCCGATGAACACGGCGAGGATCATATGCGCCAGACGATACGGAAACGACGGGTTGAAAATGATCGTCCACCAGTCCTCGGCGATGAACCGGCCGTCCGCGGCAATCGAATAACCTGCCGGCGTTTGCATCCAGGAGTTGGCGGAGAGAATCCAGAACGCACTGATCAGCGAGCCCAGCGCCACTGCGCAGGTGGCGAAAAAATGCAAGTTCGGGCCGACCTTCTTCAGGCCAAACAGCATGATGCCGAGGAAGCCCGCTTCGATGAAAAACGCCGCCAGCACTTCATAGAACATCAGTGGACCGATGACGTCGCCGGCCTGCACCGCCAACCGCGACCAGTTCAGCCCGAACTGGTATTCCAGAATCAACCCCGACGCCGTGCCCACCGCGACGTTGAGGGCGAACACTTTCAACCAATAGCGATAAACATCCAGGTAAACCGTGCGCCCGGTTTTCAACCACAACGCTTCCAGCACCATCAGAAAATTCGCCAGACCAATGCTCAACGCCGCCAGCACAATGTGGAAACCGATGGTGATTGCAAACTGGGCGCGGGCCGCCATCAGGGCGGAATCAACGGACTCCATGCGCGCATTCAGCCGCTGAAGAACAACGCAAGCTTGTTGCCCTCGGGATCGCGCAGGTACGCCACATAGAAGTCCGGCGTGTAAGCCTCGCGAGTTCCCGGCGCGCCTTCATCGCTGCCGCCATGCTCCAGCCCGGCCTTGTGAATCTGGTCGACCTGCTGCCGTGATTCGGCACGAAATGCCGGCATCATGCCGTTACCCGCGGTCGCGGGCTCACCGTTGAAAGGCTTGGCGATGTGCACACTGCCCGGTCCATTGGACTTGTCGGCGGCGCCAGGCAGGTAAAAGCAATCATGTTCTTCGCGATCATGCTGATAGCCCAGCGGCGTCAGGATCGCGTGATAAAAGGCCGCCGAACGTTCCACGTTATTGGCGCCGATAAACAGATAACTGAGCATGGGATGTTCCTCCGCTGGCCATTCAACCGTGGGTTTGTTCTTCGTTATGGGTAAACAGGTTGCCGGCCTCGCGCACCAGTTGCCGCCATTCTGCAGGGGTGATCAGGCCTTGTTCCTCCATCGCATCGGCAGCCTTGAGCAGTTCGTCGTAGCGGTGTTCGGGGTCCGGATCCTCCTGTGTTTGCGCCGCCAGTTCGCGCCAAGCCGCCAGTGATGCCTGTTTTTGTTGATCGAACATGGGGGTATCTCCTGAAAGACTCACCCGGTAGAAAGAATCGGCCCGGCGCAGGTTCAGGGCAGTCGACGGATGGACGGTCTGTTTGAAACGGCTCAACGGCGTTGCGGTATTTGTTTATTGACCGTGCAGTGCCGATCCGCGAACTTATTCCCCGCCCGGTTGTGGACCATGACCGGGAAAAAAGCCTGCGCGCCATGTGTTTCCCCGCTGGCTTCCTGCGTCGCACTGTTCACTGTTCATCCCTGTTCGCTGGAGTTTTTCGATGCCGTCGCCCAAATCCCTGCCCGCCGCCCTGCTCGGCCTGGCCCTTGCCTGCCCGGCGCTGGCCGAGACCCAAGGTCTGGAACTGGGGCAAGTGCTGATTTCGGCGGATGAGCGCAGCGGTGCAGACGCCAGCGTCGAAGAAGCCGAGGCCCGTCTCGAACAAGTGCCGGGGGGCACCAATGTGGTCGACATGCGCCAGCCGTTGCAGGGCCGCGTGGCAAGCAATCAGGATGTGCTGGCCTACCAACCGGGCGTCTATGCGCAGTCGGCGGGCAACGAAGGCGTGAAGATTTCCGTGCGTGGTTCGGGCATCAACCGCGCGCCGGGGGCGCATGCATCGGGGCTGTACACGATGCTCGATGGCTTGCCGCTGACCGGCCCCGGCGGCACGCCGTACGAGTTGCTCGAACCGTTGTGGGTCGATCACGTCGAGGTGCTGCGCGGCGCCAACGGTTTCGATCGCGGCGCGCTCGCGCTGGGTGGGGCCATCGATTACGTCAGCCACACCGGCTACACCGCGCCGAAGCTGCAAGTGCGCTATGCGACCGGCAGCCACGGTTATCAGCAGCGTCAGATCAGTTCCGGGCAGGTGCTCGGCGACTTCGACTACTACGTGTCGCTGACCGATGCCAACGCCGATGGCTATCAGGATCACACCGCCAGCGAAAGCAAAGGCGTGATCGCCAACTTCGGCTATCGCTTCAACCCGAATCTGGAAACCCGCTTCTATATCCGCTACCGCGAAACCGACAACGACCTCGCCGGCCGTGTGACCAAGCATTCCATCGAGCACCATCCGCGGGATGCCAACCCGTCCTACGTGGCGCGGGACGACAGCCGCAAGCAACCCGGCAGCACCTTCATCGGCAACAAGACTACCTTCTATATTGACGACGATTCGAGCATCCAGACCGGCCTCGTCTATCACGACTATCCGATGGATCTGCGCGAAGGCCCGAACCGCTTGAAAGTCGCCTACACCGACGTCAGCGGCACCTTCGACTACAAGCGCCGCGACACCCTGTTCGGCATGGAAAGCCGCAGCAATGTCGGCCTGCGCGTGACCAAACACCTGCCCAACGACGGCGCCAGCGAATTCGTCCGGGTGCCGAGCGGCAACACGGCCGGTTATGCGCCGGGCACGCGCATGCGCAACTTCACGTATCAGGGTTCGGACACCGTCCTGCATGTTGGCAACGACCTGAAAATTGCCGACGACCTGTGGCTGACCACCGGCCTCGCCGCCATCTATACCCGCCGCGAAAGTGCCGTGACTTATCCAAACAGCGGCGGTAAAACCAGCCTCAACGATTGGGACTACGCGCCGCGAATCGGCCTGCGCTACCAGATCACCCCGGATGTTCAAGTATTCGGCAACCTCAGCCGCTCGGTCGAGGCGCCGCACCCGTGGTCGCTGATCTACAGCTCCAACGTGCGTTTCCCGGCTGGTAACGGCGCGGCCACCGGCACGCAAAAAGACCCGACCACCCTGCAAAACCAGACCGCTACCACCCTCGAACTCGGTGGCCGTGGCGACAGCGCCTTCGGCGAATGGAGCCTGGCCTGGTACTACGCGCAAGTGCGACATGAACTGCTGTCCGTACTGCCCGACGCCACGGCGGTCACCCCGTACGAACTCAACGCCAGCCCGACCGTGCATCAAGGCGTCGAAGCCAGCCTCACCAGCCCCCTCTGGTCGGCGGCGGATGGCCGTCGGTTGACTTTGCGTCAGGCCTACACCTTCAGCGATTTCCACTATCGTGATGACCCGCGTTTTGGTGACAACCGTCTGCCGGGCTTGCCGATGCACTATTACCAGGGCGAGTTGCGTTACGACTGGCCGCAAGGCTTCTTCGCCGCCGTGAACACCCAACTGGTTTCGAAAGCCGCCGTGGATTACGCCAACAGCTACTACGCTGATCCGTACGCGCTGTTCGGTGCAACGCTGGGCTACAACGCACCGAAGGGTGACTGGCAAGGTTGGGTCGATATGCGCAACCTGACCAACAAGCATTACGCCGCCACCGTCACGCCGGGGTATGACGACAAGGGGCTGGATGCGGCGCGGTCGACGCCGGGTGAAGGGATGGGGGTGTATGTCGGGGTTTCGTGGAGTTTGCTCTGACCGATTGCCCTTGGAAGCAAGTACTGCGGGTTGCTCAGAGTCAGTCTCGCCAAGCTGACTTTGATTTCACCCGCCTCCGATGATGGATCGTCCGATGAAATCTCGATGCCCTGACTGTGGTTATATTGCCAGCAGTATTCCGCCAACCCACAAGTGCCCCGAGTGCGGCAATTTTTCCCACGAGTGGCTGATCTATGACTGGGACACCTTCGCTTCGATCAAGCGTCGGCACTTCGGCTATAACGTGGCGATCGTCTGTCTGGCGCTTGCTGGCGTGCTGACGGCCGTGTTTGTGGGGTCATCCCCGATGCTGCCGTGGATGCTAGCCTTGCTGGTCGCCCCCGCGATGATCAGCGGATGGCGTTGCCGCAGGCAGCTGAGAGACCAAGCAAAATACCAGGGACACAAGGCTGGCATTGTGTTCCCCTGGTTTAGCGGTTTCGGGGGATTGTGAAGCGTCCAGACAACGAGATCCGCTTCACCCTACTCATCAAGGAAGATAACAACATTGAACACAACTCTGCGCCTCCTGCTTTTGATTGGCGTTTCAACCAGTGCTTTGGCTGACGTCGAGCAGATCGGCTTCCAGACCACCACCTTGCCCGACCCGCACGATCAGCGCCCACTGGAGCTGGTCGTGTGGTACCCGAGCCCGACAACCGACGCGCCAGAGCTGATCGCCGACGATGTCGTGTTTACCGGCGCCAGTGCCGTTCGCAACGCGCCTCCTGCTACGGGCGAACATCCCTTGGTGGTGCTGTCTCACGGCTATCGCGGCAACTGGAGCAATCAGATCTGGCTGGCAAGCGCGCTGGCTCATCAGGGCTACATCGTTGCGGCCATCAACCACCCTGGCAGCACGACCCATGATCGCAGCGCACAAGCAGCAGAACAGTTGTGGCAGCGACCCGTCGATGTCAGCCGGGCGATTGATGCAGTCATGGCGCAACCGGACAAATTCGGTGCGACCGCCAAGCGGCGGATCGCAGTCGTCGGGCATTCCCTCGGTGGCTGGACTGCGCTGGAAATCGCCGGTGCACGCTTTGACCCACAGCTGTTCGCTGGCGATTGCAAAGCCCATCCGCAGCTGTCCAGTTGCAGGGTTTACCAGACCATGAATCCCGTAAGCACTGCGCAATTGAAAACAGCATTGGCAAGCGATCTGCGCGATCCTCGGGTCAGTTCCGTTGTGACACTGGACCTGGGGCTTTCGCGCGGCATGACCGACGAGAGTCTTGCAGCTCTGCCGGTGCCGACTCTGGTGATAGCAGCTGGCGCCCCTTCGCTGGATTTACCAACAGAACTGGAATCCGCTGACCTCGCCAAACGCTTGCCCAAAGCGACCAGCCGATATGTCGAGATCGGCGACGCCA
Organism: Pseudomonas sp. R1-1; assembly: GCF_051132135.1. Classification (NCBI taxonomy): domain Bacteria; kingdom Pseudomonadati; phylum Pseudomonadota; class Gammaproteobacteria; order Pseudomonadales; family Pseudomonadaceae; genus Pseudomonas; species Pseudomonas sp. R1-1. Next base: position 2,687,778 of record NZ_CP071663.1, on the reverse strand, counting down.
GTCATTTCAGCTTTCTGCCAACGTGCAAAGCGGGGGCGGTGGAACTGCTGGAGGAAGACTCGCCGGGGGACGGGATTATTTGCAGCGATGGCGAAAACGCCCGTCCAAGAGAGGTGATTCAGCAGCAGGTCACTTCGCTGATCAGCGTTTTTTTAAGCAAGCGATGATTGCCAAAGCTGAACGTTGAATAGCAAAACGGCAGGCCCGAATTGGCCTGCCGCTGCGGACAGGCCGCTATACAAGCCGCCTGCGCACCATCCGTAACAACTGCCCCGCTACATCGTCCATCCCGTTGTTCTGGGCCACCACCTGCGCCCCTTCGAGCAACAAGGTTAATTCTTGAGCCGTGTCGAGCGGTTCATTCAGTTGCGCTTGCTCGCACAATGTAGCGATTCGCTGAAACTGCCGGCGCTTATGAGCTTCGATCAACTGCCGTGCCGGATGCTGCGGATCGGCGAGCTCCGCCAGGCTGTTGGTGAACGGGCAACCGCGGTAACCCGCTCTTTGAAGGTCCAATGCGATAAATTCGGCGAACCCCATCAATTGCCGGGTCGGCCGATCCGGCAGACGTGCGGCGAGGTCGTCGAGCACAGCGCTGTACTGCTCGGTCAGTAGGCGCAACCACTCCAGCACCAGCACATCCTTGGTCTCGAAATGCCGGTACAGGGTCATTTTCGTCGAGCCCGCCAGTGCGGCGATCGCGTCGACGGTCACCCGGGCGATGCCCTGTTCAAAAAACAGCGCCTGAGCGGCATCGATGAGTCGTTCACGCGGCGGTAGCTGCGCGACGCGTTCTGGGCGTAGGGGGGTGTCCACGGGGCGAGCACTCTCTGAGTTGAATTCTGCTTGACATCGATACTACACAGTATCGCATGATACCAACAAGTATCGTTCGATACTCAAGCGTATAGTTCACTCTCAACGGAGACACCCATGCACCTTTGCGAATACGCCGAACAAGACGCCGTCGGCCTCGCCACCTTGATTGCCAAGCGCCAGGTCAGCGCGCTCGAAGTGCGCAGCGCCGCCCTTCGCGCGATTGAAACGCTGAACCCGCAAATCAACGCGATCATCGAAACCTGGGACGATGAACCGCAACCACCAGCCGGGCCTTTTCAGGGTGTGCCCATGCTGCTCAAGGATCTCGGGCTCACTGCACAGGGGCGGCGCAATGAGCTAGGCAGCCGCCTCGCCGCCGGTTGCGTCGCCGCGGCCGATTCGCAATTGATGAGCCGGTTTCGCAGCAGCGGCCTGCTTCCCTTGGGGCGTACCACCACACCTGAACTGGCGGCCAGCACAACCACTGAAAACCGCATCGACGGCCCGACCCGCAATCCTTGGGATATCAGCCGCAGCGCTGGCGGCTCCAGCGGCGGATCGGCGGCCGCAGTGGCCGCTGGCATCGTGCCGGTGGCGCATGCAACCGACGGCGGCGGTTCGATACGCGTGCCCGCCGCGGCGTGCGGCTTGTTCGGCCTGAAGCCCAGTCGCGGCCGTTTGCCCATGGGGCCTGACGTCGACGAGGTCTGGGCCGGGCTCGCAGTGCACGGAGTGCTGAGTCGTTCGGTAAGAGATACCGCAAGCCTGCTCGACGGCTTGCACGGCCCGGCCGTGGGCGACGCGTTTCATATCGCACCGCCCAAACAGGCATATACCGCTTCGCTAGACCGCGCCCCCCGCCCATTGCGCATTGCCGTGCAGGAAATCGCCTCGAACGGCCAACCGACAGCACCCGAAGTGAGCGCCGCCTTGAAGCAGGTTTGTCATAGCCTGGAAAGCCTCGGTCATCATCTCATCCCAGTCGTCCCCCATATCGGCCTGAGCTGGGAAGCGTTCGTGGAACTCAACGCACGCTTCTGGTCCAGCAACACGGCCGCCTGGATCGACGCGATTGCCGCAGCGACACAACGCAGCATCGACGAGTCGACACTGGAGCCGGCAACACTCGCGCTCTACCGACTCGGTAAGGAGCTGAGCGCAACCGAGTTGCTCGGCGCCATGTACCAGCGCAATGTCGTGACGCGACACGTCGGCCAATTGTTCGTCGACTACGACGTGCTGCTGACCCCGACCTTGCCGAAAGCCCCGCCCGTCATCGGCACTTATAACGCAGGCCAGGAATCCCTCGATGGCCGTGGCTGGATCGCGCGAGTATTTGACCAATCACCGTTCACCGCTGTTTTCAATGTCAGCGGATGCCCGGCAATGTCGATGCCGCTGGCACAGGATCCATCCAGTGGTCTGCCGATCGGCATGCAGTTTGGCGCCGGTTACGGTCGCGAAGATCTGTTGCTGCAACTGGCTGCGCAGTTGGAGCGGGCACTCCCTTGGCGAGCGCGGCGCCCTGCGATCTGGGCAGGGAATGAGCGCGGCTGAACAACCGCAGCGTGCACCCAGAGCTGAAAAGTGAGGCCCGCAAACACAGGCCTCACTTCATCAACGGACTGAATCGCTACTGATTACAGCCTCACAGCGCTTTTTCCGCATTGTAGCCATCGGCATTTTCAAATACCCCCATGAACCCCGCGACTGTCGACTCGCGTGCCCAGTCGCGCTGAAGCTCGCAGTACAACTGCACACGGCTGATCAACCGGGCACCCGCCTGCTCCATGCGCCGTAACGCCGCTTCGTGAGCAACAACCGACGTACCGCCCACGGCATCAATCGGTATGTAGACCTCATATCCCTCCTGAATCGCATCGAGCACCGGGAAAGTCAGGCAGGCTTCGGTCCAGAGCGCTGTCATGATCAGCTTCGGTCGGCCAAGTGCCTTGACGGCTTGCTTGAACTCCGCGTCTTCCCAGCTGTTGATCGAGGTACGGTCATAGGTGGGCAAATGCCCGAGAACCCCTTGCAGCTCTGGAATCGGTGGTTTGTTGCGACCGGTCGCGACGTTGACCGTTGAATGGATGATCGGAAGGTTATAGTTGACGGCCGCTTTGGCCACGCTGGTGATGTTGAAAACCAGCTCGTCGCGCGGCATCGAGCGTATCGAGGACACCTGAATCGGCTGGTAATCAATGACGATCAGCGCCGAATTCACCGGCGACAACAGTTGATCGGTCAGAGGGTTGCGGATTGTCTCGCTTGCCATTTGCTGCTCCTGCTTTTAGTTGTCATGTACGCAAGCGCCGACCCGATAGCTCGCTCGAACAAGCGGCGAGTCCTTCGTAGCCTGCACTGCATTGAGGAAGACTGCATGTCCCGGCTACGTACCCGGTTGGGCCGTGTTGCCAGAGAGAGGATTGTGCTGTTGCTCGACTCAACGCAGTAGTAGCATCCCGAGACTAGCTGTGTTGCAGAATGGGGAACGCTGGTTTGGATATCGAAGAACTGCAAACCTTTGTAGCAGTCGCTGATGCGGGCGGAATTTCATCGGCGGCGACTCGGCTGGGCGTGTCCAAATCCATCGTCAGCCGCCGGCTCGCGCGACTTGAGGCGGATCTGGGCATTCAGCTGCTCGCGCGCACGACTCGCGGCGCGGCGCTGACCGAAGCGGGTATTGCGTTTCGCGATCATGCCGCGAAGGTCTGCGCCGAAATGGACATGGCGAAGGAAACACTGCTGCCGGCCGGCCCGCTGCGCGGCCGACTGCGGATTGCCGCGCCGCTGTCTTTTGGTCCGACGCACTTCGCCCCGATGCTGGCAGAGATGGCGCGCCGTCATCCGTTGCTGCAGATGCAGACTTGCTACAGCGATCGCTTCGTTGATCTGATCGGTGAAGGTTATGACTGTGCGATACGCGTAGGCTATCTACCGGACTCGAATCTGATTGCGCGCGGCATCGGCCCGATCTTCACCAAGCTCGTCGCCAGCCCCGGTTACATCAAAGCCCATGGCGAACCGGAATCTCCACACGACTTGCTCGCTCATGAGGCGCTGATGCAGGGCACCGAAACCTGGCAGTTCATGGACGGCGGCAACGTGGTAACGGTTCGTCCGCAAGGGCGCTTCAAGGCTGACAACGGCACAGCGTTGGTCGCCGCTGCAACTGCCGGATTGGGCATTGCCTATTTGCCGGATTGTCTTACCTACGAACAGGTGAAGTCAGGCGCACTGGTGCCGATCATGATTCACTACCCCCCGCCGCCGGCAGGCGCCTATGTCGTGCGCCCCCCGGGGCCACATCCGGCGCGCAAGATCCATGCCCTCACCGAACTGTTGATCGAGTCGTTCGGACAGTCACCCCATTTCGCCAAGCCTGTATCCGTGTGAACGGGTTCGTAAAAAACGCTATTCCAAGAACAGCACCGCCGCCGCTTCCCGCATAAAAATCTCAACGGTCTTTGGCCCGATTCCGTCGAACTCGCAGAGGCGTTTTTCAAACGCCTTGCGATCACCACTCGCGGCCACGATGTTGCTCACCTTGCCGGCGTATTCAGTATTAAGTTTGCCTGCCAATGCAAGCAAACGCGCCGCCGTGCTCTCGTCGTAACGCACATATCGAGCCTGCCCGAGAAGCCCGACCAACTGGCGGTGGCTGCACTGTGCGAGTTTTTGCGGGGTATCGCTCTGATGCTGCACGACGATGATCTGGTACGCCTGCGCGGCAATCGCGCCCTGGATTCTTTTGCCCATCAGGAAACTGGCAACCAGCCATTTGAACAGTGCCGCTTCGTTGGCTCCTTGAAGGTCGATCTGCAAGTCGCTTGCGCTGATGTTTTTGCTCACCGGTCTGATCTCAATGATGACACTCGCCCAGGCATGGCTACCGGGTAAAAGCTGGTTTTCAGCCTCGCCTTGTCAATTCCGATAGGCGCAAGCAAGTGAAGGTTCGAAAAAACACCACGCGTCGAACCTGTCGCGAGTCCCGATGTATTCAACGATGTCGGCCTCGGCCGTTAAATTGAATCTCAAGCGAGCCAGCGTGGTCAGCTTGTTGAGAGACCCGATCAAATGCCACGGGAAGAAGGTATGAGCCCCACAGCCCATGAATATGCACATATCCGGTCGAAACCGGCCTGAGCAGAACACGCAGGAGACCGCAGACGCTGCCCCGATCAAGGCTGTCAGCGCTGTCGCCGCCTTCCGCCTCACCGTGGCGTTCATGCTGACGGTGATCCTGGCGTTTCTCGGCGTGGAAGGATGGCGGACCTGGCGTGACTACCACTCAGCGTTTACGTCGGCGCGCAATTCCGTCACCAACCTTGCCAGGGCGACGGCGCAGCATGCAGAGGATGCCATTCGACAGGTGGATGTACTGACTGCTGCGCTGGGCGAGCGCGTAGAAGGTGACGGACTGCAAAACATCAATGTGAATCGCATTCACAAATTGTTGGTACAGCAAGCCAGATTGATGCCGCAATTGCACGGCCTGTTCATTTATGGTCCGGACGGGCAATGGATCGTCACCGACAAGGAAGTCATCCCTGAACCGGCGAACAACGCCGACCGCGATTACTTCCAATATCACCGCTCACACACCGATCGTAATGTGCGTATCGGCAAAGTGGTGAAAAGCAAATCCACCGACGATCTCATCATTCCTATCTCGCGTCGCTTGAACAACCCTGATGGTTCCTTTGCAGGGGTTCTCCTTGGGACTATCAAAGTCAGCTATTTCGTGGATTATTACGGTGATTTCAAAATCGACGACCGAGGCGCATTGGTTCTGGCACTGCGCGATGGAACAATCCTGGTACGTCGACCGTTTATCAAATCCGTTATCGGCCAGAGCCTGGCGAGCAGTGAAATTTTCACCCGTTACCTGCCCGTCTCCAGCGACGGCATCGCAGAAGTCAAAGCCGTCGTGGACGGCACCGAGCGCCTGTATGGTTATCGGGCGCTGACCACATACCCCTTGGTGGTCGAAACCGGGCTGTCCCGTGAATCGATCATCGCGCCCTGGCGCTGGGATCTCTACAAGACCGGATTTGTGCTGTCCTCGGTGATCTGCGCGTTTACGGTGTTCGGTCTGATTGTCCTGAATCAGCTTCGCCAGCGCATGGCCATTGAAAAAGAGTTGCGGCTTGCCCATCAGGCCATGCGCGATATGGCCTTGACCGACAGCCTCACCGGCCTGGCCAACCGGCGTCGACTGGACACTGCGCTGGGCGACGAGCTTCGCTTGGCCAAGCGGCAGAACTCGTCACTGGCATTGATCATGATCGACGTCGATTACTTCAAACGCTACAACGATACCTACGGGCACGCCGCCGGTGACGAATGTCTGGCCACTGTCGCAAGGGCGATCTCTCAGGCGCTGAAACGCCCCGGGGATCTTGCCGTCCGGTATGGCGGTGAAGAGTTTGCCGTGCTGCTGCCAAACACCGACCTTCAAGGCGCAGAACGGGTCGCCCGGCACATCATCGAGACCCTTCGAGCACTGGGCATAGAACACGCCGCACACCCTCTCGGCCATGTCACTGTCAGCGCCGGAATCGCGGCGGCCAGGCCAGCCGAGCACGACCTTGGCGCCGCTATACTGATCAACGCCGCCGACAAGATGCTCTACGCAGCCAAGCAGCAAGGCCGAGACCGCTACTGCATCGCCACGCAGCTAGCGTGATCGCCATCGCTCGTCACAATCCGGTCACTGCCATTTGCTAGCCTCTGCGGCACGTATCACTTGCTCAAGGCGCGCAATTTCAAATGCAATGGAATGACTCCACACTTCGCCAGCCCATCATCCTGCGCTCCGAAAACCTCCACTCCGATGACTTCGGCGCCCTATTCTCGCGTTTTTTCGGCAACCGCTACGCCGACACCCCGCCGATTCCCGCGAACATCGTCATCAGCGGTGTCTACGGTCGACACGAAGGCGTCAGCTTTCGCCGCATGCGTTATCGCGGCGACTTCAGCGTGGCCTTTCCCGACCCACAGGACGAGATCACGTTCGTCATCCCGACCGCCGGCAAGATCCTGTTCAATCACACCAGCGAATCCATCGGCGCAAGCCATATCGGTCTGGCAATCGACAAGGCGGACATCCGTTCGATGCATTTCATCGACGATCATGCCCATCACGGCATGTCGATCAATCGCCATCAGCTCACCGAGCGTTTATCGGCGCTGCTGGATAAACCGATCGTGCAGAAGATCGTGTTTCAGCCCAGCGTGGACTTGCAGTCGCCAGCCTTTCAGGGCCTCAAGGCGTTGATCGATCTGGCGACGGGAACCGAATTCGACACCTTGCTCAACAGCGGCACCTTGATGCCCTCGCGCCTGCGCGAAATGCTGATCGATGCGGTGCTGGAGGCGTGGCCGCATAACTTTTCCGAGGCGTTGCGGCGGCCGGCCCCGCTGGTGGCGCCCAGGCACGTGAAGCTGGCAGTGGAGTTTATCCAGGCGCATCCGGAGCAACCGGTCAGCGGCGTGGAGCTGGCGCGTATGAGCCATGTCAGCCAGCGCGCATTGCAGGAAGGTTTTCGCCGCTTCGTCGGGATGTCGATTGTGGCGTATCAGCGTCAGGTGCGTTTGCAGCGTGCTTATGAAGCGTTGGCGCAGCGGCATTCGGCGTCGGTCACGGAGGTGGCGCTGCGGTTGGGGTTCAGCAATGTCGGGCGGTTTTCTCAGTACTTTCAGAGCGCGTTTGGGGTGAGCCCGGCGCAGTTGAAATCGAAGCTTTGAGACCTGCGTTTTGCCGGGTACTCAAATGCACGTCTTTCGCCGCCCGCGTAATTTGATGGAACAGCCAACTACTCAAAACGACTAACCCCTGACAGGCCACTCGATCGCCACAACGCATCGACTGGCGTCTACCTGGCTGCGACGGCCGCTGCGCATGCGTCGTCGCAGGCTTTGATAGGGGGTTTCGCATGACTGAGGACTTCACAGGATTTTTCATCCATCACGCGGTATTGGGCATTTCACTGGGAAACTGGATTCTGGCGTTGTGCGCAACGTTGCTGAGCTATTTCCTCGCGCGGACGGCCATCCGCTTCGTGTTCCGCAAGGTGCAGGCGCGCGCCGCGGCCGGTAATGGACACTTGAGTTACATGGCCAGCGAAGTGCTGTCGGCAACCAGCACCACGCTGTTGCTGCTGGCGTCGATTCTGATCGGGATCGGTTTGCTCGACTTGCCCGAGCGCTGGCTCAGTCGCGTCAGCAGCCTGTGGTTTGTGGTGGCGGCGTTGCAGGTCGGCCTGTGGGTCAACCGTGCGTTGGCGCTGGCGCTGCATCGTTACTTCTCGCGCCACAGCACCACCGGCACGTATCAAGGCAGTGCTCTGGCGACGCTGAGCCTGTGGGGCATGAAAGTGCTGTTGTGGGCGGTGATTCTGCTGGCGATGCTGTCGAACCTTGGCGTCAACATCACCGCGTTCGTCGCCAGTCTCGGCGTCGGCGGTATCGCCGTGGCGCTGGCGGTACAGAACATTCTCGGCGACGTGTTCGCCTCGCTGTCGATTGCCGTTGACAAGCCTTTTGAAGTGGGCGATTTCATCGTTGTCGGCACGCTGGCCGGTACGGTCGAACACGTCGGTTTGAAAACCACACGCATACGCAGCCTGGGTGGCGAACAGATCGTCATGGCCAACGCCGACATGATCGGCAGCACCATCCAGAACTACAAACGGCTGCAGGAACGGCGGATCGTCTTCGAATTTCGTCTGACCTATGAATGCTCGACCGAGCAGATCAAAGAGATCACCCGCCGCGTTGAAGCGATCATCAAGCACGAAAAACAGGCGCGCTTCGATCGCTGCCATTTCCGCAGTTTTGGTGAGAGCGCACTGGAGTTCGAGACGGTGTATATCGTCCTCGACGCCAGCTACAACGTGTACATGGATGTGCAGCAGCGGATCAATCTGCAGATCATGGAAGCGGTTGCCGACGTTGACGCCGCGTTCGCCTTCCCGTCGCGGACGGTGCACATCGCGTCATTGCCCGAGGCCGCTGCGTTACCGCCGAGAGCGCAGCCTGTCTCGCGTACGGAACATGCCTGAGCGCTTTGCACAACCGGCCGCCAGCAGCACTGGCGGCCGGTTGTTCATTCAGAACGCGTAGCTGGCCTTGAGCCCGCCGTTGAAGCCGTGGCTGTCACCGCCGCCGCTGGCTCCGACCTCAGCGCCCAGGCTCAGGGCGCCGAGATTGGCCATCAGGTTGACGCCGCCGCTGAACTGATCGCGGTTGTCGAAAGCTGCGCGCTGTTCAACGTCGAGGCCGAGCAGATGACTTTGGCTGTCAACCTGGTTATCACCCAAGGTGCGTTCGTAGCCAACCTGCACGCTCGGCACCAATTGCCAGGCGCCCATCGCCAGCGGAGCGAAGGCGACGTTGAGGTTGGCAATTGCGCTGCGGCGGGTAGCGCTGTTGTCGTCGACGTCCAGCGCCAGTTCGCTGCCCTTCTCCTGGAAGCCGTTAAGGTCGAGGTGGCTGATGCGCAAACCGAGGCTCGGTTCAAAGATCATGCCGTCAACCGGGGCGCGATAACCCAGCGCCAACGTCGCACCGGTGAGGTTGCCATGGCTGTCGCCTTTTGCCGTGCCGAGGCCACCGCCGAGTTCGCGTTTGCTGGTGTAGTCGACGTAACCGGCACTGGCATTGGCGTCAACGAACAGGCCGCGTTCCAGGCTGCTGAAACCGTAACGCGCGCCGACATTGAGGAAAGTAAAGTCGGTATCCGCCTCCCCACCCGCGCCGCCGACGCTGCCATTGCTGTAGCCGAACCCGCCGCGCGCACTGAATTGTTCGCTGAAGCGTTGGGTGATACCGACCATCAAGCCCTGACTGTGTTCGTTGCTGCTGTCGGCATGGGCCGAGCCATCGGTGCCGAGGTAACCAGCCAGCGCCGTGCTCCAGAGGCGGTACTGCCCGACCTTGAGGTCACTGCCGCTGGCGAACGGTGCCGCAGCTTGCTCAATCATTGCGTTCTGACGCAGCAGATAGCTCGCCGCGTCGGCGTGCACCTGACCACCGACCTGACTCTCAACCCCACCGAGGGTGCCGGCATCGATCGCCGATTGCAGATAGTAGTTATAGGCGCTGTAAGTCCCGGACAACTCGGTGTTCTGCAACTGCCGCAACAATTCGGCACCGGCCGCCGCGTTACCGATCAGCCCGGCCTGCCCCGGCAGACTGTTGTATTCGACCAGCTTGCCGCGCAACACATAGATGGTTTCCTGGGACAGACCGAGCCCCTGTTTGAGGTAATTGTCCATGCTGCCGTACTCGGCGGCGACCTGATCGAGACCGGCCTGCAAATAACTGGCCTGCACGCCCAGCAACGGCTCGTAGACCGCGGCCATGCTCGGCGGCAAGGCTTTCAGGGTTGCCGCGACCCGCGCGGCGGTGTAGTCGTTGGTCGCCAGATAGTTGGCCATGATGGTCGCCTCATCGACCCCGGCGATGCTCTGCAAAACAGCCGCGGTCCAGCCGGTGCGGTCCTTGCCGGCGGTGCAGTGAAACAGCTGCGCGGCGTCGACACTGGCGAGGGCATTGAACAACTGGCCGAACTGACTGCGCATGCCCGCGTCGCTGACGAACGCACGGTTGGTCTGCTCCATCATGGCGATGGCATCGGCAGCGCTTTTGAACGAGATATGGGTGATATCGGCACCGGAGGTGGTGCTGCCGATGATATCGATGTTCTGCCAGGTCGCGCCCGCGATCATCGTGTCAGGCGTGGCGGCAATTTCGCTCGGCGTACGCAGATCATAAATCGCCCCGATACCCAGCCCGTTGAGCGTCGCCAGATCCGCCGCCGATGGCGTCAGCGCATTGGAACGATAGAACACCCCGCCACGCATCGTGCCGTCATCGGCGGTGGCGTAAGCGCTGGTGGTACCGGCTACATCACGAAAATTATCGATGCCTTGCAGACGCGGCGTGTCGAGCACGACAGGCTCGGCAGCGTGGGCGGCAGCGATGGACAGGCTCAGAACGGACAGCGAATACAGAAGACGTTGGAACACAGTGCAGCCTCATTGAACAAGCGTTGGGCTTTTCACTATGGCGATGCGAGTGGGACGGAATATGACAGTTTCGAGTGGATGGGAAATGCCTGCGCGAATGGGCCGTGGGGTGCGTGAATGGTCTGTTTTTCGAGTCGGTGGTTTGAAATCAATCTGAAAATCAAAAGCCCCTCATCGGAACGCCGCCCGCCTAACCCTCTCCCGGAGGGAGAGGGAACTGACCGTGGTGGATGCGAGTGGTACGTCAACGCGCAGTACCGGGTCGAATGCGACTTTCGAAATCAAAAGCCCCTCACCCTAGCCCTCTCCCGGAGGGAGAGGGGACTGACCGTGGGGGATGTGAGAGCTACACCGACCTGCGATACCGAGCCGTACGCAAATTTAGAAGCCAACCAAAATCGGCTCCCTCTCCAGGGGGAGAGGGCTGGGGTGAGGGGCAGCCACACCGCAGATCCAACGCCATGCACCGCTTCTCACCACTCAACAATGAGCGCAAGCTCGAGTGCTTTTGATCTTGATCCACCGGCGACGTCGGAAGGCTGAGTGGAGGGATCGATCCGGGCGTGGGAGCGCAGCGACCGTCTGGCGAAGCCAGACACAGCGGAAGGAGGTGCAGCGCAGCAAACCGTAGCCGCTGCGCCCGGATCGATCCCGCAACGAAGGGACCCGAGCCTGCGAGGGCCGAACGCAGGAGCAAGCCTTTTTGGGTACTTTTTCGGCGTCTGGAAAAAGTGCCTCGCCGTAAGGGCGAAACCGCCAGCCGCAGCACCCGAAGCAATGGATATATACCCAGCGCGAACATCAACCCTCTCGATCACCCACCCGAATATCTGTCACCCCCACCCGCTCAGCCTGCTCGATCACCTGCTCCGGCGACGAATCTGCCGACGGCATGAGCAGACTGTTCTCCGCATCCCCCAAATGCAACTGCAACAAATGCATCGCCGCCTCATGCTCAGCCAGCTGCCCCTGCTTCAACTCAAGCTCATAACGCCGTGGCTCACCATTGAAGCGATACTCCAAAACAAAAACAGCCATCGTCTCATCCTCGAAGAAAGTCAGAACAACTGCATACCCTGACCGACCGGTCAGCTTATTGGTTCAACCGCATCGCTTGCCGGGCAAACTTTTCGCGGCGCCGGGCGTCCCTTGCATACACTTCCCGAAAAGCTGATCACAGCTAAGGACTGGCAATGACCTTCTTCATCTTCCTCTTGGCCTGCGCAGCAGCCGCCACCACCGGCATGATGTTCAAACCCGGCGCGTGGTACGAAGGCCTGAACAAACCCGGCTTCACCCCGCCCAACTGGGCGTTTCCGGTAGCCTGGACGATCATTTATCTGCTGCTGGCCTGGGCCGGTTACCGCTTGAGCCTGATCCCCGGCAGCCAGACCGTACTCGCCCTGTGGGCCGCGCAAATTGCCTTGAATACGCTGTGGACGCCGGTGTTCTTCGGCGCACATCAGGTGTTGGCGGCGATGGTCATCCTCACGCTGCTGTGGCTGGTCGTCGCGGCGATGGTCGTACTGGCGTTGCAGCTGGATGTCATCACCGGGCTGATCCTGTTCCCGTATCTGGCCTGGCTGTGTGTCGCCGCGGCACTGAACTTCTCCATCCTGCTGAAGAACCGCACATGACCGCCCCTGCGCCTTGGCCGCAAGGTGAGCGCGAACTGGCGCAAGTGCGCGCGTTCAATCGCAAGCTCGCCTGGCTGCCGCGCTTCAAGATCCGCAACCGCCTGACGCCACGCCTGATCCAGGCGCTGCTGCGCGTCAGTCAGGTCGGCGGTGCGAAAAAGCTGCGCGAGCATGGCCTGACCGCCGAGCGAAAAACTCTCGACACCGTGCCCGTGCGGATCATCCGGCCCAAAGGCCAGCCGCGCGGCGTGGTTCTGGATTTCCACGGCGGCGGCTGGGTCATCGGCAACGCGCAGATGAACGACAACTTCAACATCGCCATCGTCAACGACTGCGAGGTGGCGGTGGTCTCGGTCGATTACCGATTGGCCGTTTCTACCCCTGTCGAAGATCTGCTCGATGACTGCCTGCGCGCTGCTCGCGGGTTGCTCAATGACGCCGAGTTCGCCGGATTGCCCGTGGTGGTGGTCGGCGAATCGGCCGGCGCCCATCTGGCCGTCGCAACGTTGCTCGCATTGAAAGCATCGCCCGAATTGCTTCGGCGCATTCACGGTGCACTGCTGTATTACGGCGTCTACGACCTGACCGGTACACCGAGCGTACGCAACGCGCCAGCCGAGACACTGGTGCTGGACGGCCCCGGCATGGTCGACGCGTTGCGCCTGCTGACCCCCAACCTGAGCGACGCGCAACGCCGTCAGCCACCGCTGTCGCCGCTGCATGGCGATTTCAGCGATCTGCCCCCGGCACTGCTGTTTGCCGGTGAACTCGATCCGCTGCTTGACGATACGCTGATGATCGCCGAGCGCTGGCAGCCCTCGGCGCCGGTTGAGCTGCATGTATTGCCGGCGTCGCCCCACGGTTTCATTCATTTTCCGACGGCCATCGCTCAGGGCGTGCTGGCTTACAGTCGGCAGTGGATTTCGATGCGTGTCGAGGGCGATAAGGCGTGACACGATTTCAGTGAAGGCTGGGTACTCGGGCATCACTTATGCCCCTTGAAACAGCCTGCAATACCCGTTTTCCTCAATTTGCCGGTGTTCAGCCGCCAAGCGCTGATTTTCTGCCTAGACTTGCTTTTGTTCCGGCACCCGAATGCACGCAACGCATCGAGCCATCCGAAAACAAAAACAAGAGGAAATCCGTAGATGCTCAGATCCCTGTATACCGCGCTGGCCTGCGCATTGGCGTTAGGCACGATGAGTCCGGCCATGGCAGCCGACCCGGTGATCATCAAGTTCTCCCACGTCGTCGCCGACCAGACACCCAAAGGCCAGGGCGCCTTGCTGTTCAAGAAACTGGTCGAGGAACGCCTGCCGGGCAAGGTCAAGGTCGAGGTCTATCCCAACTCCTCGCTGTTTGGCGACGGCAAGGAAATGGAAGCGCTGCTGCTGGGCGATGTGCAGATGATTGCGCCGTCACTGGCCAAGTTCGAGCAATACACCAAAAGCCTGCAACTGTTCGACCTGCCCTTCCTGTTCAACGACATCAACGCCGTCGACCGCTTCCAGTTGAGCCCGGAGGGTCAGGGGTTGCTCAAGTCGATGGAAAGCAAGAACATCACCGGCCTGGCCTATTGGCACAACGGGATGAAGCAACTCTCGGCCAACAAGGCGTTGCGGGTGCCGGCCGATGCCCGTGGCCTGAAGTTCCGCGTGCAGGCTTCTGCCGTGCTCGAAGAACAGTTCAAGGCCGTGCGCGCCAACCCCCGCAAGATGAGCTTCGCCGAGGTGTACCAGGGCTTGCAGACCGGCGTAGTCAACGGTGCGGAAAACCCCTACTCGAACATCTACAGCCAGAAAATGCACGAGGTGCAGAAATTCATCACCGAATCCAACCACGGTGTGCTGGATTACATGCTGATCACCAACACCAAATTCTGGAATGGCCTGCCACCTGACGTGCGCAGCGAACTCGACAAGATCGTCGTCGAAGTCACCGCCCATGTGAACAAGGAAGCCCAGCAACTCAACGAGAGTGACAAACAGCGCATCGTCGCGGCCAAAACCACGGAAATCATTACCCTCACGCCTGAAGAACGCGAGCAGTGGCGCGAAGCGATGAAACCGGTGTGGAAGAAGTTCGAAGCCGACATCGGCCCTGACCTGATCTCCGCCGCCGAGGCCGTCAACAAGGCTCAGTAATCGCATGGCAGGTGCTGCCGGGGCCGCGCCTGCCAGTCTTGACTCGACGTGAGATGCCCGCCATGAAAGCGCTTCGGCGAATCTGGGAACACTTCGAGGAAGGCTTTATCGTCTTCCTCCTGGCTGCGATGACGCTGGTCACGTTCGTTTACGTGATCCTCAACAACTTCTACAGCCTGTTTTACTGGCTTGCCGATCAATGGCCCGCGGCAAGCTCGCCGCTGTTCGCCATCGGCGACGGCATCATGGGCATGGCGCAGGCGATGACCTGGAGCACAGCCCTGACCAAGGCCCTGTTTGGCTGGCTGATCTTTTTCGGGCTGGCCTATGGCGTACGCACGGCCGGGCACATCGGCGTTGATGCGCTGGTCAAACTGGCCCGCCGCTCCGTGCAGAAATACATCGGCATCCTCGCCTGCCTGTGCTGCCTGGCCTATGCCGGGGTGCTGTGCATTGCCAGCCTGGAATGGATCGCGACCTTGATGAACGCCGGTATCGGTGCCGAAGATCTGGGCCACTTCGGCATCATGCAATGGCATATCGGGCTGATCGTGCCCTTGGGTTTCGCGCTGATTTTCATCCGTTTTGCCGAAATACTCGTGCGCATATTGCGCAACCGTCAGACCGGACTGGGCCTGGCCGATGAAGCCGCCGATGCGCTGAAACTCGCCGAGCACGAGGATGACAAGTCATGACCATCGCCTTCCTGTTCGTCGCCCTTTTCGCTTTGATGTTCATTGGCGTGCCGATCGCCATTTCCCTCGGTCTGGCGGGGTCTCTGACGATCATTTTCTTCAGTCCCGATTCCGTGCGTTCGCTGGCGATCAAGCTGTTCGAGACCTCAGAGCATTACACGCTGCTGGCGATTCCGTTTTTCCTCCTCGCCGGCGCGTTCATGACCACCGGCGGGGTTGCCCGTCGCCTGATCGACTTCGCCAATGCCTGTGTCGGGCACATTCGCGGCGGCCTGGCCATCGCGGCGGTGCTGGCGTGCATGCTGTTTGCCGCCCTCTCCGGTTCCAGCCCGGCGACCGTGGCAGCGGTGGGTTCGATCGCCATCGCCGGCATGGTCCGTTCCGGTTATCCGCAGGCCTTCGGCGCAGGGATCATCTGCAACGCCGGGACCCTGGGCATTCTGATTCCGCCGTCGATCGTGATGGTGGTGTATGCCGCCGCCACCGAAACCTCGGTCGGCAAGCTGTTCATGGCCGGGGTGATACCGGGCCTGCTGTTGGGCACCGCGTTGATGGTGGCGATCTACATCGTCGCAGTGAAAAAGAACCTGCCCGCCCTGCCCCGCGCCACCCTGCGTGAATTTCTCGCCACCGCACGCCAGGCCATCTGGGGCCTGTTGCTGATGGTGATCATCCTCGGCGGCATTTATTCCGGGATGTTCACCCCCACCGAGGCGGCGGCCGTGGCAGCGGTCTACTCGGCGTTCATTGCGTTGTTCGTCTACAAGGACCTGACGTTTCGCGAGACGCCGAAAGTCCTGCTCGAGTCGGCCAAGCTGAGCATCATGCTGATGTTCATCATCGCCAACGCCATGCTCTTCGCCCATGTGCTGACCACCGAACAACTGCCGCAGCAGATCACCGCCTGGGTGATCGACGCCGGCCTGACTCCGGTCACGTTCCTTTTGGTGGTCAATATCGTGCTGCTGATTGCCGGCGCGTTCATGGAGCCGTCGGCGATCATCCTGATTCTGGCGCCGATTCTGTTCCCGATCGCTATGAAACTGGGCATCGACCCGATTCACCTGGGCATCATCATGGTGGTCAACCTGGAGATCGGTCTGATCACGCCGCCGGTGGGGCTGAATCTGTTTGTCACTTCGGCGGTGACCGGCATGTCCCTGCCCGCGACCATCCGCGCGGCGATGCCGTGGCTGACGATCCTGCTGGCGTTCCTTGTGCTGATTACCTATGTGCCATGGATTTCGCTGGTATTGCCGGCCTGGCTGGGGATGAATTGATGCCCGCACCCGTGCCGTGCAGCGCTAAAACACTCTGCTGACAACCATAACAAGACGGAGAGCTTTCCCATGCGAGTCAAAACACGCTTTGCCCTGCTGGCCGCCGCCACCCTGGCATTGAGCAGCGCGGCGCAGGCCGCACCGGTGTTCATCAATATCCTGACCGGAGGCACCAGCGGGGTGTATTACCCCATCGGCGTCGGCTTGTCGCAGATCTACAGCGACGGCATTCCCGGTTCGAAGACCTCGGTGCAGGCCACCAAAGCTTCGGTGGAAAACCTCAATCTGTTGCAGGCAGGTCGTGGCGAGTTGGCGCTGGCCTTGGGCGATTCGGTGGCGGACGCGAAAAACGGCGTGGAAGACGCCGGTTTCAAAGCGCCCCTGACCAAACTGCGCGCCCTCGGCGGTGCCTACCCCAATTACATTCAGATCGTCGCCAGCCAGGAATCGGGGATCAAGTCTCTGGCCGACCTCAAGGGCAAGACCATCTCGGTCGGCGCCCCCAAGTCCGGGACCGAACTCAACGCCCGGGCCATTTTCAAAGCGGCCGGCCTGACCTATGAGGACATGGGCAAGGTGCAATACCTGCCCTTCGCCGAATCGGTAGAGCTGATCAAGAACCGTCAACTGGACGCCACACTGCAATCCTCCGGACTGGGCATGGCGGCGATTCGCGACCTGTCTTCGGTGATGCCGCTGAACTACATCGCCATCACGCCTGAGGTGGTGAGCAAAATCGGCAACCCGGCGTATCAGAGCGCGATGATTCCGGCCAACACCTATGACGGTCAGGGTGAAGCCGTGCCGACCGTGGCAATCACCAACATCCTGGTGACCCGCGCCGACCTGCCGGATGACGTCGTCTACCAGATGACCCGCCTGCTGTTCGAGAACCTGCCGCGCCTGGGCAACTCTCATTCGGCCGCCAAGGACATCAAACTGGAGACGGCGGCGAAAAACCTGCCGATCGACCTGCATCCCGGTGCCGAGCGCTACTACAAGGAAAAAGGCGCGTTGTAACCGCCCCACGGCCAGTGGCGATTCGATGGTCGCCACTGCCCACGTTGATCCTTTCCAGCGTAGTCATGAGGCAGGCCGCCAATGAGCGATGAGCATCACGGCATTTCCGCGAACCCGCGGGACTGGCCAAAAGCGCTGTTTTACGTCGCGCTGCTGTTTTCAGTGTTCCAGATCATCACCGCAGCCTTTGCGCCGATCTCCAGTCAGGTGCTGCGCGCGGTGCACGTCGGCTTTCTATTGTGGGTGGTGTTTCTCAGCTACCCGGCTTACGGCCAGAGCCGACCCTGGCAACCACTGGCCTGGCTGCTCAGCCTCGCCGCCATCGGCGCCGCCCTGTATCAGTGGGTGTTCGAAGCGGATCTGATCCAGCGTTCCGGCGACCTGACGCCAACCGACATGCTCGTCGGTGTGGTGCTGATCGCGTTGGTCTTCGAAGCCGCGCGGCGGGTGATGGGCATTGCGCTGCCGATCATCTGCGGCTTGTTCCTCGCCTATGGCCTGTTCGGGGAATACCTGCCCGGCGAACTGGCCCACCGCGGCTACGGCGTCGACCAGATCATCAATCAATTGTCGTTCGGCACCGAAGGGCTGTACGGCACCCCGACCTACGTATCGGCCACCTACATCTTCCTATTCATCCTGTTTGGCGCGTTCCTCGAACAGGCCGGGATGATCAAGCTGTTCACCGATTTCGCCATGGGCCTGTTTGGCCACAAGCTGGGCGGTCCGGCCAAGGTCGCCGTGGCTTCGTCGGCGTTGATGGGGACCATCACCGGTTCGGGGATTGCCAACGTGGTGACCACCGGGCAATTCACCATTCCGCTGATGAAACGCTTCGGCTATCGGGCCGCGTTCGCCGGCGGCGTCGAAGCCACTTCCAGCATGGGCAGCCAGATCATGCCGCCGGTGATGGGCGCGGTGGCGTTCATCATGGCGGAAACCATCAATGTGCCGTTCGTGGAAATCGCCAAGGCTGCGTTGATCCCGGCCATTCTGTATTTCGGTTCGGTGTTCTGGATGGTCCATCTGGAAGCCAAGCGCTCCAACTTGCAGGGCTTGCCCAAAGACCAGTGCCCCAGCGCATTCGGCGCGGTCAAGGAGCGCTGGTATCTGCTGATTCCTCTGCTGGTGCTGGTCTACCTGTTGTTCTCCGGGCGTACACCGCTGTTTTCCGGCATGGTCGGCCTGGCATTGACGGCGATCGTGATCCTCGGTTCGGCGATCGTTTTCCGGGTGCACAGCTTCGGTCTGCGCTGTGCGTTCTGGATTGCGCTGGGTGTGCTGTGCACAGGCTTTTTTCAGCTGGGAATCGCGGTGATTTTCGCCGTCGTGGCGGTGCTGGTGCTGGTTTGCGCATTGATCAAGGGCGGTCGCGAGACCCTGCTGATCTGCCTGCACGCATTGGTCGAAGGCGCACGCCACGCGGTGCCGGTAGGCATCGCCTGCGCGCTGGTCGGGGTGATCATCGGCATCGTTTCGCTCACTGGCGTCGCGTCGACGTTTGCCGGCTACATTCTGGCCATCGGCCGCGACAACCTGCTGCTGTCGCTGATCCTGACAATGATTACCTGCCTGGTCCTGGGCATGGGCATTCCGACCATTCCCAACTACATCATCACCAGTTCGATTGCCGCGCCGGCGCTGCTGGAACTGGGCGTGCCGCTGATCGTCTCGCACATGTTCGTGTTCTATTTCGGCATCCTCGCCGACCTCACCCCACCGGTGGCCCTGGCCTGCTTTGCCGCCGCGCCCATCGCCAAGGAAAGCGGCTTCAAAATCAGCCTGTGGGCGGTGCGCATTGCGCTGGCTGGTTTCATCATTCCGTTCATGGCGGTCTATAACCCGGCGCTGATGCTGCAAGGCGACAATCTGTGGATGAGCGCCTACATGCTGCTGAAAACCGTTCTGGCGGTCGGCCTGTGGGGCGTCGCGTCTACGGGTTTTCTGCAACGCAAAATGGCAGTGTGGGAGCGTTTGCTCAGTTTCGCTGCGGGGGCTTTACTGATCGTCGCGCTGCCGCTGACCGATGAGATCGGCTTCGCCCTCGGCCTTCTGGTGCTGTTCCAACACGTCTGGCGATCCCGCCGCGCCGGGCTGGCGGCGGCATGATCGGCTTGTGCCTGGGGCTGGCCGGCAGCCTCTGGGCGCAACTGCCGGTGAGCCATTTCACCCTCGCGTGGTATCACAGCATCGAAAAGATTCGCTGGGAAGAAGATTACCGGGTCAGCGCCGAAGGCCTGGTGCTGCAAGAAGCGCGGGTACGCGGCAACGGTGCCGGCATGGACATCCCCGATGACGCACGACTGGACAACGGCAGCTGGCACTTCCAGCGCCGTTTGCCGCCCCAACAACCACTGAAACTGGGGCGCGCACCCGAGGCGGGCGATTATCAGTTGTGCTTCGAGGGCGACTGCCAATCGATGAGTCGATGGGTCGGCGCCCCGACCAGCGCGCAACCATTCATTGAGCTGTGGAGCTGCGAGACCGCCGGATAATCGTCATTCAGCGCCCGCTCCTCTTTTGCATGGAACCCTGCGTTCCCCGCCGTTCTCTATCGCAGAACCAACGGAGGAGGAATTCCCTATGATCGCCCCTGAAACCGGTATGAGGCCGGGTGAGCGCTATCGCATTGACAGCGTCGAGCGCGCGCCGCAGTTTCCTGGCTTTTTCCTTGATGGCAGGTATTACCTCGGCCCCGAACTGCAGACTGCGGTCGGTTGGCTCGAGGGCCAGACGTTTGTCTATGACATGCTCGATCCCAACGGCGAGCCGATCTACCCCGACCGGGTCGTCGGCCGGATCGAGGCGCTGACGCTGGTGATGGCCGACGGCTTGCGCCTGGCGGTCGAGCAGATGTCCTACGAAACTGAAAGCGTCACGCCATCTGCGCCTCCCCCGTCGCCTGAACCGCTCGCGCCCAGGCAATCGATGGCAAGTCCTCGCCTGGCCGGCAAACTGGTGGTCATCACCGGCGCCTCCAGTGGTATCGGCCGGGCGGCGGCGCATGCGTTTGCCGACGAGCATGCGCGATTGGTCCTGGCCGCGCGTGACGGCGTGGCGCTGGCCGAGGTGGTCGATGAATGCGCGGCGCGTGGCGCAACCGCGCTGGCGGTGCGCACCGATGTCACCTCCAACGAGCAAATGCAGCAACTGGCCGAGCAGGCGGCGGAATTTGGCAATGGCCGTATCGATGTGTGGATCAACAATGCCGGCGTCGGCGCAGTGGGCGATTTCGCGCAGACGCCGCTGAAGGTGCATGAACAGGTTTTGCAGACCGACTTGCTCGGCTATCTGCGCGGCGCGTATGTGGTGTGGCCGTATTTCAAACAGCAACAACAGGGGATTCTGATCAATACATTGTCGCTCGGTAGTTGGGTGGCGCAGCCGTATGCAGCGGCGTATTCGGCGAGCAAATATGGCTTGATCGGTCTCACCGAAGCCCTGCGCGGCGAACTGGTCGGCCAGCCGAATATTCATGTGTGCAACATCTATCCGGCGGTCATCGACACACCGGGTTTTCGCGACGGCGCCAACTACACCGGCCATGCGCTGAAGCCGCCACCGCCGGTTTACGATCCGCAGCGAGTGGCGAGCGCGATGGTCAGTTGCGCCCTCAAGCCTAAACCGCAGGTGACTGTCGGCAGTGCGGCAACGCTGGCCCGCGTGGCGCATTTTCTGCTGCCGGGATTTTCGCAATTGTCGGGCTGGCTGACCCGCCGCGGCATCCAGCGCAGCCCGGCCATCGAGACTTCGTCGGGGAATCTGTTCACGCCACCCAGCGGCGAACGGCGCGTCGAAGGCGGCTGGCGTCAACCGACGCGACCTTCACCGCTGTTGGTGGCGGGTGCGGCGGTGCTGGTCGGCGGTTGCCTGCTGGCGATCAACCGTTCCCGTGGACGCCACCGCTAACCTCTGTAGACCGCGAGCGGTGGCGCCAGTCAGCGTCACTGCTCGCGGGTCACCGTCAACGCCACCACGGCGATGCGCTCGGCAAGTGCGTATTCGGGTTTGACCAGTTCTTCACCGAACACGTCCGGGTCAAGCTCTTCATAGGTCCACGCATACCTGCCGCCGGCCACCAGTGGTTTGATCGCTTCGAGGAACGGATCCTGCCCGGCCTGAATCGCCACCCCGGTGTAGACCAGTAACGTCCCGCCGAGCGCGAGGCGCGGCAATGCTTCGCGCACGATGCGCACCGACAGGCCCTCTCCCAACGCCCCGCCACCATGGCGATAGGCGCGTTGATGCTGATCGTTCATGTACGGCGGGTTGGCGATGATCAGGTCGAATTCGCCCTCGACGCTGGCCAGCAGATCGCTGTGGTACGCCGTGACGTTGTCGGCCCCAGCCAGTTCTGCGTTGACTGCGGTCATGCGCAGCGCCTGCGGGTTGATATCGACGGCCAGCACCTCAGCCTCGCGCCGCGCCCGGGCCATGATTATCGCGCCTGCCCCGCTGCCACAGCCAATGTCCACCGCGCGTTTGATCGGAGCGAAGCGTTGCTGTAGCTGCGCCTGGATGGCGCGGGCGAAGCGATAGGTGTCGGGGCCGAAAAACACCGCGTCATTGGCGGTGGTGGGAAAGGCTGAATGCACGAACAAGCGGTCATTGAGGGTCGACCAGCGCACGTTGCTGCGCCACAGCGAACCTTGCTGCTCGATGATGCCCGCCTGCTCAAGCTTCCCCAGTTCATCGGCGGAAAACAGTTCGCTGGCAAACGGCATCGACCAGCCGAATACATCGCGCAGGTCCTTGGCCAGCAGGCTGGCGAAGCGTTGACAGACCCGTTCGTGGGTCAGCGGTGTCGGCGTGATAAATCGATAACCGCCGTCCTGCAAGCGTTTACCCAATTCGAATAGCGTTCGATCCGAAGTTTCCTGTAGCGACATGCAGCCTCCTGTGGTCAACGCAAACGGTCACGCAATTGAATAAAACGTCGGGTCGCAAACAGCCCGGCCGGACGCCAGTGCCGCTGCGGTTGCAGCCAGGGTTGCAGCTTGCGCATCTGTTCGACAGGCGGCAGGTTTTCCAGGCTTTTCTCCAGCGTGCGCTGCTCGGCATCGGCAATCTCGATTTGCTCTTCGGCTGCCGCGCCCCGGCGCGCAACGTAGGGCCGGTGCGCATTGTCCGGGCAGTCACCGGTGATCCAGTCGCTGAGCAATTGTTTTTCGTAACCGTTGAACACCCCGAACATCACCGCTTCGCTGCCCTCGATCAGGCGCCAGAAACGGCTTTGCTCAACCGGCTGGCCACGTTTGATCCAGCTCTTGCGCTCCAGCGCCGCGAGAAAATCGGCCATCTGCCCCGGCGCCGCCAGCCACTGATTGATGGTGCGGTCTTCGATCCGGCAATAGTCGGAATGCATGTGCTGACCGAAGATTGCTTTGCGTTCGAGCATCGTCACCACGGCATGCTGCAGATCGAATTCCTGAATGACCGCCGTCGAGCCCTTGCCCAGATCGTTCAGGCGATAACCGACGGTCATGCGCCGGTAAAAGTCCTCGCGCTCCGGGCCCGCCGGGATCAGCCGCAACAGCGCCTGCACGGCCTTGCGCGCATGGCCGGTGCTGGCGTTGTCGATGGTCACATGCAGACGGAAATATTGCGGGTCGATGCCCAGCTCGGCCAGTTCGTACGAGCTGATCAACAGGTGCAGCGGCGGCTGTTCGTAGCCAAGGTTGTAGCCGATGACTTCCGGCAGAAACTCGTCGCCGAAACGTCCCAGCGCCAGCTGCAAGGCGCCTTGCAGAAAGTATTCATCGGCCAGACCTTGCAGGTCAGCGCAATCATGTTCGGCCAGCAACTTGCGGTAGATCACCACATGGTTCTGCCGTGGGAGGCCGTCGCCCAGTTCCTCGAGATAGGTATCGAGCAGGTAGTCGAAACGCTGGTCCTGCCAGTGCGCAGGAATGCTCGCCAGCCAGGCGCCGTCGACTTCTTTGGTCGGTGCCACATGCTGAAGGAAATACAGCGCGTGGGACTTGTTGCGGAAATAGCGCCGGTCCGCACCTTGCTGGCGCGCCGACAGGTATTCTGCGTATTGCGCCGCGACATCGGCACAGTGCGCCTCGGACCATTGCGTCAGTGCCTCAGGCTCCGACGGCAGATCCAGAGGCAGCTCGGCGGCCAGCTTCAGTTGTTGACGAAGCAGATCGTAGGCAATCCGGTCAACCGCAGAATCTTCCGCCAACAGCCGATCATAGAGATCGTGATAAGAGACCGGATGCGACACGGCCCTCTGTGAAGACTTCTTGATCGGGATGTCGATCAGCGTCATGGCAGCTCCCCTCATCAAATGCATGCTCATAAACGAGAGAGTCACCGCTGGTTAAAATAATTCCTTTTTTCAGCGCAGCGACGGAGCCAACGGTACATCCCCCAATACTGCCGTCATTCGCCCGCGGAAAATGCCTGGGCAGCACAAACTGCCCAGGCAATTCCTGACTTTTTGCGGCGAAACGCGTGAGCAAAAGCGCGATTACTTTTTCTCTTCGGCCGACTCGCCTTGCTGTATCTGCAACGAAGCCTTGCTCTTGTCGCCTTCCTTGTTGGGCGCGTCGTTCGAGCCTTCAAAGCAGCCTTGCAGCAACAGCATCGAGCAGAAACCGAGGCATACGCAGAGGGTTTTCATGGGTGTCTCCTGACGAGGGTTGGGGAACAGGTTGATTACGCCGTCGCCGGTTGAGCGGTGGTGGCGCTATCGGCACCGGGCTCAAGCTTGACCTTGATCCAGCCGTGCTGATGTTTATCGAACGCCTTGAACGCCGATATCGCATCGGTCAGCGGTTCGTCCTGAGTGATGACTTTCGCCGGATCGACACGGCCGGCCAGGGTCATTTCGATCAGCTTGGGGATGTACTTGCGGTGGTGACAGTTGCCCATGTTCAGACGCAGGTTCTTGTTCATCGCCGCGCCGATCGGGAAGCTGTCGAACCCAGCCGGGTACACGCCGATGATCGACACAGTGCCGGCCTTGGCCACCGCCTGCACCGCCCATTGCAGGGCTTGCGAAGGCTCATCGCCCGGCTGCCATTGCGCCGGTTCGTGGGCACCGTGGTGGGCGTGATTGGCGTCGATGCCGACCGCATCGATGGCGCGATCCACGCCAATCTCGCCGGTCAGGCGGGCGATGGTTTCGAGCGGGTCTTCCTGTTCGAAATTGATGCACTCGGCGCCCAACGCTTGCGCGCGAGCGAGACGATCTTCGAGGCCATCGATGGCGAACACGCGACCTGCGCCCATCAGTTTCGCACTGACGATGGCGAACAGCCCGACCGGGCCGCAGCCGAACACGGCGACGGTATCGCCGTCCTTGATCTCGGCCATTTCCGCGCCAAACCAGGCGGTCGGCCAGATGTCCGACATGGCGATGGCCTGGTCGTCGCTGATGGCATCGGGCAGTTTGATCAGGCCGATGTTGGCGAACGGGATACGCGCCTTTTCGGCTTGCAGGCCGTGGAACGGACCGGTGGTTTTCGGCCCGCCGAAGAACGAAGTGCCGGCGGTTTTGCCGTTGGGGTTGGCGACGTCGCATTGGGCGAAATAACCGGCGCGGCAATAGGCGCAGTTGCCGCAGGCGATGGTCGACGGGATCAGCACGCGGTCGCCAACCTTGAGGTTGCGCACGTCACTGCCCAGCGCTTCGACGATGCCCACGCCTTCGTGGCCGAGGATGGTGCCGGGTTGCATGTCCGGTGCGCTGCCGCGGATGAAGTGCAAATCGGTGCCGCAGATGGCTGAGGCGGTGAGTCTGACGATGGCGTCGGTCGGGGCCTGGATTGTCGGGTCCGGAACATCGTCCAGGCGTATGTCGCCGATACCGTGAAAGACGATGGCTTTCATTGTCTTCTCCCGTTGGGTGGTGGGTTTATGGGTTGAGGTGCGGGTGGGCGGCAAGGTTTCATCGGGGTTTGGGGTGGGCTGATTAATGGTCGGATTTTCCGCGTGGGATTTGTGTTGGACCCGCCCCTCACCCCAGCCCTCTCCCCCAGGAGAGGGAGCCGATTCTGGTTGGTTTCAAAATTTGCATTCGACTCGATATTGCGCGTTGCCGTAGCTCTCGCATTCCCCGCGATCAGTCCCCTCTCCCTCTGGGAGAGGGCTAGGGTGAGGGGCTTTTGATCTTCTTCCACGGACCACCGGTAAACTCGTTGGAATTTTTTCCACACCCGCCAACTCCTTTGGCTATGAGCCTAAGGAGGAACTCATGAGTCGTACGGATATTTTCACCATTGAATACTTGCTTCACGGTCAACCCCGGTCGTTTGTCATCCGCGCCAAAAACATGAGCAACGCGGATGCGTGGCATTGGGCGAGTTGTGACGCGGGTATTGCGCCGATCCCGAAACCGGGGAAACCGCCGCTGAAAGCCATTTCAAAACCGCAGGCAGAACGGTTTGGCATCACTGAGGTGAAATGGCGCGAGACTACCGCTTTGGTGTGGACGGAGGCTTCATCATGACTTCAACGACGTCATCGGCTGGCTTTTCGGGTGAGGATGAGGACGACGAACCGGCGCGGATCAACGCCTTGTTCTACGAAGCGGACCGCCTCGAGGAAATCGCCTACCGACTGTTCGATGAGAGCAGTCGCAATGCGGCGATGTGGGAGCATTTCAACCAGGCCAAGGCTGTCGCCGATGCCAAGCGCACCGAGGCGTATCAGGCCTTCATGCAGTTGCGCAGACGCTCGCGAAGCTGACCGTTGCAAGCGCTGAAACAACAACACCCGTCATTCGACGGGTGTTGCAGGCGTGCCGTTCAGCCCTTGCTGTGTTCCGGCGATGACGGCCCTTCCTTGACGCCGCGCGGGCCGGCGATGCCCCAGACGATCAGGCCCAACACCGGAAACACAATCAGGCCGATGGCCCATGCCGCTTTGGTGCCGACGCTTTTCTCGCTGCGAAACACACTGACAATCGCCCACAGGTCGACCAGCAGAATGATCACGGCGACCGCTATCGAAAAGTAACTCGTTGCCTCGTTCATGGCGCACTCCTCCAATGACTGGTATGCATTGGGCTGTGCGATCAAATCAGCGTTCAAAAAATCCTGTATCAGGTGGATAGCCGTGATCTGGCAAGCCGGATGGGCCCATGCAGCAGATCCTGACCTGTTCCCGCCCTGGCGCATGTTGATGAAACTTCTGTCTTGGCCGGACGATCTCCTGAACATCAAAAAACCGGGAGAACAGCCATGAAATGCTACCTATGCGGACTAGAAGCACAGAAGACCGACGAGCCCCAAGGTGGCCAGCTCGTCGACTGTTCCGACTGCGGCATTTACCGGGTTTCAGGCCTTGTACTAAAAGAGCTGGGCGCAAAAAGATTCAACTTCGCCATGATGCGCGATGACTTGCATCGGCAGCGGCAGTTCAACGCCACTCTGGTCGCCGAAATCAATACAGAAACTGCGATATGGGCTTGAATCGCGCATCCGGGCCCTGACGCCGCCAGTGCTCACATCCGGTGATGCTCCAGCAGAAAGTCGACAAACAAACGCACTCGCGCCGGCATCGCTGGACCGCCGACGAACACCGCATGGATCGGCTCGTCATCGCCCGGATTCCAGTCTGCCAACAGTGAAATCAACTCGCCACGCTGCAGATCCTCTTTCACGCTGAACTCGCCGATCCGCGCGATGCCGGCACCGCCCCGCGCGAGTTGCGCCAGCGCTTCACCGCTGTTGCATTCGATGCTGCCGCTGACCTTCAAGGAAAACACCTGGCCGTCGCGAATGAACGGCCAGTTGGGTTCGGCGCGTCGGAAGTTGAAGCGCAGGCAGTTGTGCCGCAGCAAGTCTTCCGGTTCCTGCGGGGTGCCGTGGCGCTCAAGATATTCGGGCGAAGCCACCACCACCTGACCGGTGATGCCGAGTCTGCGCGCGGTCAACGGGCTGTCCGGCAAATGCCCGAAGCGCACGGCGACGTCGGCCTGGCCACCGAGAATGTCGACGACCTCATCGCCCAGGGTGAGGTCGACCACGATGTTCGGGTAGCGCGCGCTGAAGGCGGCAACCAACGGTACGATCGCCAGCCGCCCATGCACGAGGGCGGCGCTGACCCGCAAGCGGCCGCGTGGCACGCCTTGATCGGCGATGGCGTCTTCGACCTCGGCCATGTCCGCCAGAATACGCCGGGCGCCCCGCAGAAACGCCTCGCCTTCGGCTGTAAACGTGAGCGCCCGAGTGGTGCGCAACAGCAGGCGCGTGCCCAGACGCTGCTCGGTGCGCGCGATGATCCGGCTGACCGCCGAGGGCGTCAGCCCCAATGCGCGCGCGGCAGCCGACAAGCTGCCCTCGCGAGCCACCGTGACGAACACGTCCATTTCACCTGATCGACCACCGACGTCCATTTGTGATTCCTGCGCAAAGGTGATTGCCAAAATCGCGGTCTACCGCCGCAAACGCTCGCATCGTAGCATTGGCGGCATAGATGAGGAGATTTTCCATGCGTATCAACCCACCGCTTGTTGCACTCGCCATTGGTGCCTTCGGCATCGGCGTCACTGAGTTCGCGCCCATGGGCATGTTGCCCGGCATTGCTGCCGATCTCGGCGTTTCCATTCCGGCTGCTGGCCTGCTGGTTAGTGCTTACGCGCTGGGCGTTCTGCTCGGCGCACCGCTGATGACCCTGACCACCGGCAGGATTCCACGACGCTATCTGCTGATCGGGCTGATGGCGATTTTCACCCTGGGTAATCTGATGTCGGCGCTGGCCACCGACTACTACAGCCTGATGGTCGCCAGGGTGGTGACTTCACTCAATCACGGTGCGTTCTTCGGTGTCGGCTCTGTCGTCGCCGCCAGCGTCGTCGTTCCGCAGAAACGTGCGGGCGCCGTGGCGGCAATGTTCATGGGCCTGACCCTGGCTACCATCGGCGGTGTGCCGCTGGCGGCGTGGTTCGGTGAAATGTTCGGCTGGCGCACCGCGTTCTGGGGCATTACCGGCCTCGGCGTGATCACCATGGCCGCGCTGTGGTTCGCCCTGCCCAACCTGCCGGCACCAAAAGGCGCCGGAGCACTGGCGGAGATTCGTGTGTTGGGCCGCGGCCCGGTGCTCGGCGCACTGGCCCTGACCGTGGTCGGTTCGAGCGCCATGTTCACCGTGTTCACTTACATCGCGCCGATCCTCAGCAGCGAAACCCACGCCTCCACCGCTTACATCACCGCGATGCTGGTGCTGTTCGGAGTCGGACTGACCTTGGGCAACATGTGGGGCGGCAAGGCTGCCGATCGCTCGATCGATCGCACCCTGATCGTTTCGCTGAGCGCGCTGATTGTGGTCCTGCTGGCGTTCACCGTGCTGATGCGCTGGCCATTGCCGGCCGCTATCGCCATCCTGATCTGGGGCATCGCCAGCTTCGCTCTGGTTCCACCGTTGCAAATGCGCGTGATGGAAGCCGCCAAAGACGCCCCCAACCTCGCCTCGGCAGTCAACATCGGCGCCTTCAACTTCGGCAACGCGATCGGTGCGGCGCTGGGCGGCGCGGTGATCAACGCGGGGCTGGGTTATCCGGCGATCTCCCTGGCCGGCGCGGCGATGGCGGGGCTGGGGTTGTTGATGGTGTTGGGGTTTGTCTGGCGGTCCCGGGCTGCTGCGGCTGCGGTGGCGTAAGAAAGCCGCAGGCTGGCTACCGAGTCGGATCCGTCATCGACACGAATCCCCTGTGGGAGCCAGCCTGCTGGCGATGACGGCCTGAGCAGCACCTCAATTTCAACGCGGAAACAACAACGTCACCGCAAACCGAAACCCCCACCCTTGCGGCCCGTCATCCGGCTGTCGAGCCAACACCGCGGCCCCGCTTGCACTGTCCGTTGGACTCATTGCACTCCCTTGCAGCCATTCGCTCGACGCCAGCGGCTCAGCGGCCCTGATACAGCCAGGACCGCTGAGCATCAGCGCTGACTATTTGGCTACCGGCTCGATAACAGGGAATTTGTATCCGCCCTCCTGCACGGCTTTGCTCGGGCCGTACAGGCGCATGATGATGTACGCGTCTTTCTCCGGAATCGGCAGATAGTTGGGGTTGCTGGCATCGCCCTTGGCGCTCAGCTCGATGGTGTACATGCCATTGGCATCGGGTTTGAGCGTGCGGTCGCCGCGGCTGTGGCGGTTGATTGCGTTGTGGGCCATCAGGCGGTTGTCCGAGGCATACACGGTGAACGACCAGAACTGGCTGACATCCGGCGCTTTGAAATGCATGCGGTATTTTTGACCGTTGGCGCCGCTGAGGCTTTTGCCGTTGCTGGCAGTTTCGGCTTTGAGGTACACGCTTTCATCCGGTGGCAGGCCCCACTGGCCCACGTAAGTGCCTACGGCGAACAAGTCGCGCGCACCGTTACCCAGCTGCTCGCGAGTGCCGAGCGACTTGCCGCCACTGGTCAATTTTGGCGCCAGTTCCTTGATGTGTTTCAAACCCAGCTCTTCACCTTTTTTCGCCGCGCTGAGCTGCTCGGGGGTGAAGGTTTCGTTGCATGGCGCCAGGCCGATGTCCTTGTACTGGTCCAGCCACTTTTTGTCGGCGGTGCCCATGCTGCCGTCGCACAGCATCGCGTTGACCCGTTGCAGCCAATTGCTTTTTTCCGGGTCGAGATAGGTACGCTGTTTCTCCTTTGGCCCCGGTTCGCCCAAGTACGCAGAGAGCGTGCGCACGTTCCAGTCGTCCATATAGTTGAGGGCGACTTTTTCATCTTCGGGACTCGTGGCCATGATCCGGCCCATCACCTTCAGCAGGTTGGAATCCACCCGGATCACCTCGTCGACACTGGCCGGCACTTCGCCTTTCCAGCCGTTGGCGGCGAACATGAAATGCCCGCCCTTGGTGCCGCGGGTGCGCGCACCGATCATCGAAGTGGTGTAGTGGCCCATGTCCATGGTGTGCAGCACCCAATAACGGCCCTTGTCCATGTCGGGCACGCTGATGATCACCGGCTCCGCGGCCACGTCGAGCCAGCCCATGAGGTGCAGGGTGTCGTTGTTGATGGTCGGGTGCGCGGTGTAGGTGTCATCGGCCAGGTGGCGGATGTTCTGGAAGCGGTTCAGCGGCGTGTCGGTCTTGACGGCTGTTTCGTAGAAGAATTTGTACGCCTCATCAATCGAGTAGGCATAGATGTAGGCGTCTTCTGCAACTTTGTCCGAAACCTGGGCAAAGACCGGTACCGCTAGCGCCAGCAGAGACGCGGCAAATACGGCTCTCTTCATGAGAACTCCCGTAACGCTTGATGGAATGGCAAGTGTAGACAGGAATCCCGAAAGGACAGTTTGATGGCTGCCGGGACGGCAAAAGCCGCCTACTGTTTGCTCAGTTCAAGCAACTCACCGCCCTCCTTGCCCAGTCGTTGCAGATACCCGGCGGCATCCAGCAACTGATAAGGAAAGTACAGACCGGGCGCAGTAGGCGGCGCCCCGTCGAGCCCGATCAGGCGCTCCAGCAGCATGGCGATACTCAGCCCGGTCAGCGCGGCGGCGCCTGCCGGATGAACGAGCGCATGACGGGCATGCAACGCTTGCCCATCGCGCCCTTCCCCGGCCATTTCGATGAGAATTTCGGTCGACATCGGCCGCCCCGCACGCCGCGAAGAACTGACCCCGCTGGCGAGATTGAACTGCACATTGGCCGCATCGGTGGCGGCGGCGAGACCGGCGACGTCGATCGACGAAAAACCGCTGGCCTGCATGAGCGTACCGTCCAGCGCGCGGAAGCTGACGTTCGCCTCCTCGCCCTCACGCCAGACATATGCCCCCTCGCGTCGGGTCAGCGCGGCGGGGAGCATTCTGTTCAGGTGTTCGAAGTCAGCGGCCACGGTCGGCCCGCCGCCGTCCTGCTCGTCGACCAACGCGTCGATGCGAATATCGCGCACCCGCGCAAATGCCTTGGCAAGGTGCAGCGTTGCCACCGTCGTTGCGCCGACCATCCACTCGTAACCCAGCACGATCGGTGCAGCATTCGGGGTGTGAATGTAGCCGGCGATCTGCGGCGCCATCTCGAATACTCCCGAGGAAATGCTCAGGTGCGGCACCTGGCGCTTCTGCGCAAACCGCAGCCCCGCCAGCGTGTGGTCCATATAGAAAACCGCCACGGCGCTGACCGGGCGATCGCCCAATCCGAGATCCTCCGCGGACGGGTCAATGACCACACCCTCGGCCCCGCCCATTTCTTCGGCGGCTTGCTGAGCCTTGGCCAAGTCACGACCGCCGATCAGCAACGGCACGTCGGGATGGGCCGCGCGCAAGGCGTTGGCAGAACGATGGCCGATAGCGCCGGAACCGCCCATGAACAGAATTGGATGCACTGACATTGGAATCCCTCCGCGTTTTTATGGGTCGCAACCTAGCGTTGGTGCGCGCCCGGGCATGAGGGTTCCAATGCGTTAGGTTGGTTGCGAGGCGAACCGACGCATGGCCGCCGCGTTCGTTCGACGGCAAGACTTACATCGAACGTTTTTCCACCCAGCGCCGATATTGCCGCGTGCGAAACGCCATACCGATCTGCTGCAAAATCAGCGCGCGTAAAGGTGACACGGTCGGATCAGGCTTTTTTGCCCGGCTGAGTCGACGTAGCTGAAACTTCACCACTGCCATGTTCGCCAGAGCGGCGATGGCCTTGTTTTTCCAGGTGATTGGCGGCAGTTGTGGAGCATTGTCCTTTCCTGACAGCCAGTCACGCGGCAGCTGCGGATCGATGGCCAACGCCGTGCCGATACCGACCATGTCGACACCGTTCTGCACAACGCTTTCGGCCACTGCACGGCGACGGATGCCGCCGGTGACCATCACCGGCATGTTCGCGACGGTCTGTATATCGCGGGCAAACTCAACGAAATAAGCTTCGCGGGCCAAGGTCCGGCCATCGCGCGCCTCGCCCTGCATGGCCGGCGCTTCGTAACTGCCACCGGACAGTTCCACCAGATCCACACCTGAGTCGTTGAGCAGTGCAACCACCTTTTTCGCATCCTCGGCGGTGAAGCCGCCGCGCTGAAAATCGGCGGAGTTCAGTTTGACTGCAACCGCGAATTCGGCCGAAACCGTGGCTCTCACAGCCTTGACGATTGCCAGCAGCAGACGTGCACGATTCTCCAGCGAGCCGCCCCACTCGTCCGTCCGCTGATTGGTCAGCGGCGACAAAAACTGGCTCAACAGATAGCCATGGGCGGCGTGGATTTCCACCCCGGTGAACCCGGCCTGCTCGCCGAGCCGCGCGGTGTTGGCGAAGCGCTGAATGACCTCGTTGATTACGCTTGGGGTCATCGCGTGAGGCGTAGCGAAACGCGTGGACAGTGTGCCCAGCTCAAGCGCTACCGGCGACGGCGCCCAGGTTTTCTGCCCAAGGCTGTGCTGCATCTGACGCCCCGGATGATTGATCTGCAACCAGAACTGCGCACCGCCGGATCGCCCGATGTGCGCCCAGCGTTTGAACTTTTCCAACTGCTGGTCATCCTGCAACACCACGCCACCGGGCCCGGTCATGGCGCGCCCGTCGACCATCACGTTGCCGGTGATGATCAGCCCGGCACCACCCTCGGCCCACGCCTGATAGAGACGCATCAGTTCGGCCGAGGGGGCATGGTCGGCGTCGGCCATGTTTTCTTCCATGGCGGCTTTGGCGATGCGGTTCTTGATGGTCGAACCGTTGGGCAGGAGCAGCGCGTCGAACACGTTCATGGGGCAAGTCCTCAAGTGGAGAGGAAGCCACCATAAGATTGAAGTCGACTTGAAGGTCAACGGTTTTTTCCAGGCGCATCGAGAATGATCGCACCGCACGCAAAACGGCTATTGACCTTAAAGTGAGGTTTAAGGTGAGCATGCGCCGGCCTGCTCGATTTGAAGATATCCCGATGATGCTCAAGACCCTTGTTTCCTCTGCGCTGGTATTGATAGGTGGTGCTTTCATGACGTTTGCAAATGCTCAATCGGCTGTTAGCAGCGATCGCCAGATACTGGTGATCATGACGAATCACGCAAGCTATCCCTCGCGAACCGATACCACCGGGCTGTGGCTGATCGAGTTGACGCACTTCACCGATGTCGTGGAAGCAGCCGGCTACACCACGGTTTTCGCCAGCCCGAAAGGCGGCGCGGTGCCGCTGGACGAACGCAGCCTTGGCTGGCTCTACATGGACAAGGGTGCCCGCCAGCATCTGCAGTCGCCGGCCTTTCGCGCCCGGCTGCAGAACACGCTGCCGATCAGCGAAGTCGACCCGTCGCGGTTCAGCGCCATCTATTTCACCGGCGGCCATGGCGTCATGTGGGATTTCCCCGATAACCCGGACCTGCGCCGCGTCGCCGAAACGATCTACAACCGCGGCGGCATCGTCGCGGCGGTGTGCCATGGCGTGGCCGGTCTGCTGGACCTCAAGGATGAGCAAGGCCAGTTGCTCATCAAGGGTAAGAACATCACCGGTTTCTCCAACCGCGAAGAGCTGTTCTCGGGCGTGAAAGATCAGGTGCCGTTTTTCCTTGAAGACCGGTTGGTAAGCCAAGGCGCTCGCTACCGCAAGGCCTGGCTGCCATTCACTGCCTTTGCCATCACCGATGGCAGGCTGGTCACCGGGCAAAACCCGCAATCGCCCAAAGCCGTGGCACACGCCGTGATGACCGTACTCAACGCTGGCGAAGGCACGCGCTGAAAGTTCTCGTAGATCACAATAGCCGGAGGAAGCCCCATTGAAACCCGCAAGCGCCGTTCTGACAGGATTACTGTTCAACTCACTGGCCAACGCTGCGTTGGCGCAGACGCCTGAAACGCCCAGCCCCACCGACACCACCGTGATCGATATCGGCGGCCATCAGGTGCCCGTGGTCAAGGCAGGCCTCTATGACCGTTTTCGCTCCAACCCGCCGTTGTCGGTGATTGCCACAGAAGATCCGGGCGTTGATCTGAGCTGGTTCAAGGGCCTGAACAAGACCAGGGTCGATATCGGCTTCGAGTCCTACTCACCCAACTTCTACTACCAGAACAGCCGCGTGACCGCCATTTATACCGCCGACCTCGAGCGCCTGCGCGCACTGATGCCGGCCGAAGTACTGGCAACCGTGCAACCGCTGCAAGTCTGGCCGGGGCGCGGCCTGATCGCGTTCACCGCCTACACCTACGAGCATTGCGATAACGACGCGTATAACGAGGTGGCCGTGTCGATCGTCACTAACCAACCCGGCAAGGCCAATCTGGGCCCGGTCACACTGGTTGGCCAGTCGCTGTCGCAAGACTTCTGGGGTTATGTGCTCAAGTTGCCGGTCAATACCGAGCTGGCGCGGGTGCGCGGTGTCGTCGGTTACAACCTGCCGAAATGGTTGACTGGCATCGACCGCCGGGAGGATGGGCAATCGGTGATCTACCACATCACCGACAGTCAGACCGGCAAGCCGGACGTGACTTTCACGACGAAGAAACTCGACACGTTGTCCCGCGATGTCGAGATGATCACCAGCAGTTTCACCAACCTCGATCATCAGGGCCAATTGGCCTATGGCTACGCTGTCTCCCGCCAGCTCAGCCATGCTTCGAGCCGTGACGCCGAGTCAGCCACTCTGACGCTGGGCGACGGCGACCTGTCGAATTACCTTCGCTCGCTGGGGCTGGGAAGAATGTTGAAGTACGAATACGTGCCTGAATTCCAGAGTGCGCTGTATGCGCCAAAACCCCTGTCGGCGCTGGTGGGCGAGCGCTGAGACCTGTTGCGCCCGTCAGGCTTGGGAAGCCCGGCGGGCGGTTATTTTCTTCACCACTTCGGCCGCACTTTTGCCTGAAGCACCCGCCACGCCCTCCTCGCGCAGACGATTGATCAGCAGTTGCGCGTTATCCGCACAGGCCATGCCCTCGGGCTTGCCTTCGATACCCTTGATCACCTGCAGCAATTGTTGTTTGTTGCGTGCCAGCCGTTGTTGCAGAACTTCGATTTCCGCGACCTTTTGCTTGAGGCCGCTGAGCAACTGATCATGCTGCCAGCCATTGGCGTTCATCGGCATCAATTGGCGGATTTCGTCGAGGGAAAATCCGGCAGCCTGCGCGCCAGTGATGATCTCCAGCACCCACTCGGTATCGGGGGCGTAATCGCGATAGCCATTGGCTTTGCGCGCCACCGATCTGATCAGACCGCTGGCCTCGTAGAAGCGGATGCGTGACGGTGCCAAGCCGCTGATTTTCGCCAGTTCGCCGATTCTCATGCCATTTTTTCCCAAAATAACTCCTGACTTTGAAGATGATGTTAAACCTGAAGTAATCAAGTGGCCAGGCAGCACGGCTGCAAACGTCGCTCTGCTGGGTAAACCAATGTACTTTTCGGAGATTGGCGCCCGAGTACAAGGCTGGAACTGACGATGTCGAAATAACCCGGTTTACGACGGGATCTGGTCGGCTTTATTCGAAGCCGTCGTTAACGAACACCGGTCGACCAAGCGCACGAATCGACTATCGACCCAGCCTGCAATGATGGCAATATGCGCCCTTACGCAAAAAGTAAGTATTCGGCGCGGACGCCGAATGTCATGCACATAGGGATATGGAAGATGGCTTCGATTCAGGTAAAGGGTCAGGACAAGACCGCATCGATCAGCGACTGGGCGATTCGCTGGAGCGACCAGTCTCAGGCGCTGGAATTGACTTGTCGTTCCCCCTCGAAGGAAAAATCCAGTCACCCACTCAGCGATTGCCAGGTCTCTCCCACTCGGGAGTTGACCGATGTGATGCTGCACAAGGCCGGTACCAGGTTTCTCAAGCCCATCGCCAAAGCTACGATTTACGGCGAGCGATACGCCGTTGTGCACTACCCGGGCGGGAAAAAGCCGTATGTCTTCAAGATGAACGGCATCAGCTTTGCCGCCCTGACATCAATGAAGGACTCGCCGGTATTTCGCTACTTCACCACCGTGGCGAATGCCCGACAGGATCAGGCGCAGTCCAAGACCGATCGTGACATTGCTAGCAACGTGCTGCGCCAGCTCGAATCACTGCCGCCCATCGCTGGCACTGCCTTGCAAGCCTATTGTTCGGGGCGCATCGGCACGCTAGCGCCAAGTCAGGGGCTCATCTATCCGTTCGGGCTCAACGAGAGCCAACTTCACGCGGTCGAGCGCGCGTTCAGCGCGCAAATCAGCGTCATCGAAGGCCCGCCGGGGACCGGCAAGACCCAGACGATCCTCAACATCCTGGCCAATATCGTGTTACGTGGGCAGACGGTAGCCGTGCTGTCCAACAACAATGCTGCTGTGGAAAACGTCTACGAAAAGCTGGAGAAATACGGCCTGGGCCACTTGGTCGCCAAGCTTGGCAACCAAGACAAACGCAAGGCTTTCTTCGCCGATCTGCCTGCGTGGCCATCAAGCGCGACCGAACCGGCACCGTCCCTGGATGAGATTCAGACGTTGCTGACTCGCTTGAAGCAGCATTTGCATGATCACAACAGGGCGGCACAACTGCAGATCGAGCTGGACGAACTGCTTATCGAGCGCCGTTACCTGCAGCAGTGGCAGGCAGAAAGCGATGTGAAGGTCACAGGCTCGCTCGACAAGTACGGCCTGACGCCGCGCAAGACTGCCGACCTCATGGCCTACCTGGCTTACCTCGGCGAGCAACGCATTCACCTCAAGGATCGCATCGAGCTGCTGTTCAAATTCAGGATTCTGCGCACCAGGCCATTCGCCGAGGGCGAGACGCGCATGGCCGTTTTTCACGCACTGCAAATGCACTACTACGACGAATCGCTACGGGACAAGGAAGCGCAACTGCGGGCGTGTCGTGAATCGTTGGCACGGGCGAACTTCACCACCCTGCTGAAACAACTGACAACAGCGTCCATGCATCATCTGAAGCACCATCTGCAACGTCAGGAACCGCCGTCTGACAGCTTCGATGTCAAAAATTACTGCAAGCATTTCGATGCCTTCGTGCAGCGCTTCCCTATCCTGGGCAGCGGTACGCACTCCATCGTCAACTCAATCGCCCCGGGAGCAGTGCTCGACTACGTGATCATCGACGAAGCCTCTTTGCAGGACATCGTTCCGGGCATCCTACCACTGGGCTGCGCGAAGAACCTGATCGTCGTTGGAGACAACCGCCAGTTGCCGCATATCCCGGTGGTGCTGGGGCTTGAGGCGCCCGCCGCGGGCTACGATTGCGAGCGATACAGCCTGCTCGAATCCTGCATTGCGGTGTTCCAGGACGCGCTGCCCAGAACTTTGCTGAAAGAACATTACCGCTGCCATCCGCGAATCATCCAGTTCTGCAACCAGCAATTCTATGACAATGCACTGGTGCCGATGACCGAGGACAAGGGCGAAGCCCCCCTGCGCCTGGTGGTGACCGCCAAGGGCAACCACGCCAGGCAGAACACCAACCTGCGGGAACTGGACTCGCTGCTGAAGGTGCTTGAGGACCAGGAGCACGCGGTGGGCATAGACGGCGAAGGTCGCGGTTACATTGCCCCGTTCCGCGCGCAGGTCAACCTGTCCGACACACACTTGCCGACGGACTTCGTCAAGGACACCGTGCACAAGTTTCAGGGTCGCGAATGCGACGAGATCGTCTTCTCCACTGTGCTCGACAAAAAACGCTACAACCAGGCGCGTAGACGCCTGGATTTCGTCGACGACCCACGCATGATCAATGTGGCCGTTTCACGGGCTAAAAATCGCTTCACGCTGGTGACGGGTGACGAGGTGTTCACTGACAATAATGGCCACATTGCCGCGTTGATCCGCTACATCAGCTATTACGCGCAGGACGAGCAAATCATCCGCGCGCCAGTGGTGTCGGCGTTTGACCTGCTGTACCGCGAATATGACCAATCGCTGGCACGCCTCAACGCCCGCTTGCGGTCTGAAGACTCACGTTACAAGTCCGAGCAGATCGTCGCACAGTTACTGCGCGAAGCGCTGTCAGCCCCGGCGTGTCGGGCATTGAAATACCACACGCAAATCCGGCTGGAAAAGCTTGCATCGCCGGTCAACCTCGACTGGACGCAAGCCCAGCGAGCGTTCATGAGGCGCGCCAGTTGCGATTTCGTGATTTATTTCAAAGTGGGCAAGCAGCCGGTAGGCGTGATCGAGGTCGACGGTGGCTACCATGATCACCCGGTGCAGGCAGCCCGGGACGCCATAAAAAACGAGATCCTGGCCAAAAGTGGCATCCCTGTTCTGCGGCTGCGGACGGTTGAGAGTGATATTGCGCGCAGGGTTGCCGATTTTGTCGGGCAGTGGGCGAGTCCTGCGAATGGCCCGTAAGCACTTGGGCACAGGTGTGAGCCCTGATACCTCCTTGGCAAAACAGGACTTTTGAAAGCAAATCACATGCTTCGAACGCAACCACGCGTGCCGCCCGGGCAACGGACAACTTGTACGATGTCCTACCAGAAGGTATTAATGCATCTCCCGAAAAACAATAAAACCACGGAGATCGCTACATGGACTCATCCCTGTCCGCTCTGCCTGACAGCCTCAATCAAGCGCAAGGCAACACCCGCCGCAGCTTCCTGAAAAAGTCCCTGGCGGTTTCCGCCACGCTCGCCGCCGTCGGCAGCAGCGCCTTGAGCCGACTCGCCGACGCCGCCGAACCGTTGAGTCAACGCTACCCGGACCCACTGATTCACATCCTCGACGACAGCTTCCTCGAGTTACGGATTTTCAACGCCAGCGTCGAGAAACTTGCCACCGGCATGCGCTGGGCCGAAGGGCCGGTCTGGGTCGGTGATGGCCGCTACTTGCTGGTCAGCGACATCCCCAATAACCGCATCATGCGGTGGGACGAAATTACCGACACCTTCAGTGTGTACCGCGAACACTCGAACTTCTCCAACGGCATGTGCCGTGATCGCCAGGGCCGACTGATCGTCTGCGAAGGCTCGACCACCACCAGCGAAGGCCGGCGCATCACGCGCACCGAAGCCAATGGCACGCTCACCGTGCTGGCCGACATCTACGACGGCAAGTCCTTCAACTCGCCCAACGACGTCGTCTGCAAAAGTGACGGTTCGATCTGGTTCACCGACCCGCCCTTCCAGACCGGCAACAACTACGAAGGCCACAAAATCACCCCGACCCAACCCCACGCCGTGTACCGCATCGACGGCGAGAGCAAAAAAGTCACCCGGGTGATCGACGATCTGAGCGGCCCCAACGGCCTGTGCTTTTCCCCCGATGAAAAAACCCTCTACGTCGTCGAAGGCCGCGCCAAACCCAATCGCCTGATCTGGGCGATTGCCGTGAAAGACGACGGCACCTTGGGCGAACGCCGCAAGCACATCGAAGGCCTGGACTACGCGGCCATCGACGGCATCAAGTGCGACGAAGCCGGCAACCTGTGGTGCGGCTGGGGCGGCAATGGCGACCCGAAAGCCGACCTGGAAAAACTCGACGGCGTGCGCGTGTTCAATCCGCAGGGCAAGGCCATCGGGCACATTTCACTGCCGGAACGCTGCCCGAACCTGTGCTTCGGCGGGCGTGAAGGCAATCGGTTGTTCATGGCCAGCAGTCATTCGATTTATTCGCTGTTTGTGAATACGCGGGGGGCTACGTTTGGGTTGTAGAACCACGGCGTTTAGATAATTTGCGCTGCTGTTTAAACGACACGCCGCTTACTGGCGCGAGGCTACAACGTCTTGCGCCATTGCCTACGACTACGCCAGAATCTGCCGGCTTGTGCGCTTTGGGGGCGAACTCTATTGTGGTCCGGTCGCTGACGAATCAGCGATCGGATTTGACCGTCCGCCCAATATCAAGGCGCACCAGCGTTCTGCACGTGTTCAGGCATTGTCTGCATCATGTCGCGGTGGCTGTGCGTGGGACACCTTCGGGTGTGCCGGATTCCTTGATGTCCGGTCGGTCAACCCGCGTACAGCTGCCACCCTGTTTGTTTGACCGCGAACGGTGGCAGCTCCAGTCATCAAGGAGCTTCACCATGATCAAACCAACCCCCAACCCACCCGAACCCAGCCCCACATCCCCCTACGAATCCACTAACTCCAAAAAACTCCACGAAGCTGCCGACCGTGCGCTCGACCATTATCTCTGTCCGCCCGGATCCACGCCGCCGCCACGTAAACACCGTGGCATGTATGCCGTGACTGCGGATAATAAGAACGAAGAGCTGCTGATCGATGCCAGTGAAACACTCGCTTCGGCCCAGACCATCGCGCAGAACGTCGCCAGCTTGTTGCCGGCGTCGCAGCGTCGGGCGTTGTTGGGGATTTCGCAGTTGATCATGCTCGGGGAGCTGGCGGTGAATCGGGCTTTGGATAATTTGCAGTTACCGGAGTGATGTAAGTGCTGGGGTTGGCTGGCGGATGACTTCGGGGCTGTGAGCAAGCGCGGCCCTCACCCCAGCCCTCTCCCGGAGGGAGAGGGGGCCGACCGAGGTGTCTTTCGTGATGCGTCGACCTGGAAGACCTTAGTGATTATGGCTTTAGTGAGTTCAGCGATTCTGGATTCGAAGCGTTACGTTCAGGTCGCTGTCACTCTCGAATATCCCCGAATCGGTTCCCTCTTTATTTTCCGCTGTCGGCCAACACCGGCCGTCCGGGTCCGAGTTTCGATTGGCTTAGCCTCCAGAATTGAACCTGCTGACCCAGACGAAAAAAGGCGCCAACTTGGCGCCTAAACACTATCAAGCGATCTTGATCACGACCTTTCCA
Source organism: Pseudomonas sp. R1-1 (assembly GCF_051132135.1). Taxonomy (NCBI): domain Bacteria; kingdom Pseudomonadati; phylum Pseudomonadota; class Gammaproteobacteria; order Pseudomonadales; family Pseudomonadaceae; genus Pseudomonas; species Pseudomonas sp. R1-1. The sequence continues at coordinate 2,646,528 of NZ_CP071663.1, read as the reverse complement.
AATGCACCCCTCGCCAGATGCTCATAAGCCTTGCGTGCGTCCTCGAACGGATATACCTGATCAATAACGGGACGGATTTTGTGTTCGTTCAGAAACGCGTTCATCCGATCAAAGGATGAACGCGGCGCCACGGCGATACCGCGAATGGTCGTCTGGCGGAAAATCAGTGGCATCAGATTGAGTTCAACGGTTTGCCCTGTCAAAAAGCCGATCTGTGCAATACGCCCAGATGCCTTGGTTGCTGCGACTGATTGATTGATGCCACTGCCGCCGGCCACATCGAGTAGCAGATCCACGCCCTTGCCGTCGGTCAGTTTCAACACCTCGTCCGCCCAATTCGGCGTTGTTCTGTAATTGATTCCTGCCACAGCCCCGAGCGTCTTCACGGCTTGCAGGTTTTGGTCGCTACTCGACGTTGCGATTACCTTCGCGCCCAGCGCAGTAGCGATCTGCACGGCAAATATTGATACGCCCCCGGTGCCTTGAACCAATACGGTCTGGCCCGACTGGATTTGTCCAAAGTCGACCAGCGAATACCAAGCCGTAAGCGCAGCAATAGGAAGTGTTGCCGCCTCTACGTCACTCATGTTGTCCGGGGCACCGACGGCGCTATCCTCATGAATGATCATGTATTCGGCCAAACCGCCAGGCAACGGCGAACCGAAGCAGTAATCGGGTTCGTTCGGCCCTGGCTCGCCATCCAGCCAACGCGAGTAAAGATGGGAGTTGACGCGATCACCGACCTTAAAGCGCGTAACGTTGTCACCAATGGCTACCACCGTGCCGGCTGCATCGCTCACTGGAATCAGTGGCTTGGGCACCATGTGCGGTTCATAAATGCCGTCGACGATAGCCTTGTCGCGAAAGTTGAGCGAAACAGCACCGACCTTTACCAATAACTCGCCAGCCTTGGGTTGCGGGGTCTCCACCTCCCCCAATTGCAGGTTGTCGAGTCCGAAATCTTTCAATAACCAAGCTTTCATTGCGAGTCTCCCAATACATATCAATGGTGATGAACCAAGCCGGTTCAGCCTTGGGTGCATTTTTCGCTGTTGAGGGCGCGCAATAAATGCGTGGAAAAAGACATGATTGTTCTATTCTTGGGCAACAATCACTTTCAACTTCGTGCGTCAGACGGATACACAGGAAAGCGTCATGGATTTGCTTCAATCAATGCGACTGTTTGCCAGGCTTGCCGAACTCGGCAGTTTTACCAAAGCTGCAGAATCACTGGACATTGGGCGACCACAAGTCACTCGGTACATCCAGGAGTTGGAGACGTCGTTAGGCGTGCGCCTGTTCCAGCGCACTACGAGGAAAGTGGCGCTTACTGCCGAGGGCGAGAGGTTCTACGAGCGGGTACAGGAAATTCTGGCGGGCATTTCTGCTGCGACCTCGATGTTCGATCGATCAGGAGCAACCCTCACAGGACGACTTCGCGTCGATATTCCAAGCGCCTTCGCGCAGATGAAATTCATCAACAGCCTTAAAGAATTCACCGTCTGCTACCCAAACATCAACATGATTCTGGGCGTGACTGATCGGGCCGTCGACTTGATCGGCGAAGGCGTCGACTGTGCGTTGCGTATCGGCGATCTACCGGATTCGACCTTGATCGCTCGCCCTGTTGCGATGGCGACCATGGTGACGTGTGCCGCGCCCGATTATTTGAACGAGCATGGCGAACCCAAGACACTCGGTGAGCTGGCCTCCCATCGAGGCGTCAACTTCTTATCCGGCCAGAGCAACAGAACATTACCCTGGCATTTTTCGGTGAAAGGTCAGGATCGATCCTTTGTGCCTGATGCCGGCATCACCGTCACCGAGTCGAATGCGTACGTTCAGTGTGGCGTGTCGGGTTTCGGAATCATCCAGGCACCCGGGATTACCGTGTCCGAGCATTTGGTCAGTCGCGGTTTGGTGGAGATTCTAAAACCCTATCGGCCAGCCCCTCGTCCTGTGTCGTTGCTATACCCGAGCCGGGCTCATCTCGCTCCCCAGGTTCAAGTTTTTATTGAGTGGCTGCAAACGCGTATTCCGCAGCTTCATTCTGACTGGCTGGAAGCATAGCGATCATTGAGCCCCGTAAAAGTGACAGCGGGTCCGGAGTGCTCACATCATTAATGTCCGCTTATGCGCCGCAGACGCCCACGTCTTAGCCATCAAATCATGTATGACGTAGTATCCGTCCGCACCGCTCATGGCTAATGAGTCGGGCAGTCAGTCATCAAGGGATCCAGTGAATCTACATTCTGAAATTGAAAGAATCTTTGCTGGCAAAGCATTTGCCAGACCGCTTTTCTATTCATGTCCAGGAGGCCTGCGTTTTGCGCTATCCGGATCCGGTGGGGTGCTAGAGCAATTCCTTACAGCACTTCTGAAGGCAAAAGAAATCTGCAGCGATATCTTCCTGAACGATACAACACTTGTCGCTTGTCTTCGCTTTCATTCGGGCGCCAACAAATTTGCCCATCGGCCCCGTATCCAGGCTCTGCGGTCAGCCGGGATCGACTTACCCTCGGAGTGCTCAGTCTGGAGCGAGGAGATAGACCCACAAGAATGGTTTTGCGCCGGAGAGCCGGAGTTCTGGATCAACGTCGCGTTTGAAGCGCCTGCGACTTTGCTTCAGTCATTGCTATGGTGCGCTTTGACCAAGGATTTTGCCGCTATCCAGCCTAACCCCCAATGCGCGGTTTACCTGTTCAATCTGAACAAGCAAGTCATGGTTTTTCCGTACGACGATAGAGGTATGGATGTGGTCGGCCCTAACAAAGATCTGCTTGCGAAGCTTTATCGTCAGTATCCTGGATACTTGCTGGATTATGACCGACACACGATGGACGCTACATTCGAAAAGTTTTTGCGCTAGCGTCTTTGCTGGATTTAGCGCGGCGACCACTGCCAGGCGGTCTTTGATTGACCATTAACGACAAGGCAGGCTTTGCATCAGCGTTGCCGCGACGTGAAGCGTCTGTTCACTCGGTCAAAGGACCGATCAACCCCGCCTCGACATAACTGCCAATCAACTCGTCAAACAACCCAATATCCCCCCGACTGCGCGCAATCAACTGCGCACCAGCCACCGCCGCGTAAATCGCCCGGGCGCGCGCCTTGCAGCGATCTTCATCCGCCCCGCCGGCGCTGACCAACACCTCGGTCAGCCACTCAATATTAGCCTCTGCAAACCGTTTGACCTGCGCTTTGACCTCGTCCGGCAGGTCTTGATATTCGGCGGCCATGAAGCTCGCCAGGCATAGCCGGTTGCCGCTTTCGAGAGAGGTGCGGAAGATCGACGGATATAGCATCAGGCAGCGTTGCGCATCGAGATTGGCCTGGCGAATGCCTTCGAGCACTTGCGCCGCGTCCTGCCAATAGCGTTCGGCGACGGCTGCGCCCAGATCTGCCTTGCTCGGGAAGTGGTAGTAAATACTGGCGTTCTTGATGCCCACCACTTCGCCGATGCTGCGGAAATTGATGCCGCTGTAGCCGTGTAATTGCGCGGCTGTCTTCGCCGCCTCCAGAATCGCTTCACGCGCGTTCACGCTCATTTTCAGGTCCTCAATGCCTTCGATCATGGCGTGGAGTGTACGCGCAGAATGTTTACCTGCCAATTGGCAGGTAGGGGTTGACACAGTGCAAAACTGGTCGCAATCTCTCACCTACCAAATGACAGGCAGGTAATCCGAAATGACTTATTCCAATGCTGTGATCGATCCTGCTTCGCTGCCGATGATGAAAATCTACGACTGGTACAACGGCCCCTACCCGGCCCGTGTGCGCATCGCACTGGCAGAAAAATCGCTGCTGTCGCGCATCGATTTCGTCTCGGTCAACCTGTGGACCGGCGAGCACAAGCAACCTGAATTTCTGCGCCTGAACTACTCGGGCACGCTGCCCTTGCTCGAGTTGCAGGACGGCACGCTGATTGCCGAGTGCACGGCGATCACTCAGTACCTCGACAGCCTCGATAACAACCCGATACTCACCGGCCGCACGCCGGTGGAGAAAGGCCTGATCCACATGATGACCAAACGCGCCGAGATCGAATTTCTCGACGCGGTCAGCGTGTACTTCCACCACGGCACACCGGGCCTTGGCCCAGAGGTCGAGCTGTATCAGAACGCCGAATGGGGCCTGCGCATGCGCGACAAGGCTGTACGCGGCATGCGCTACTTCGACAACATTCTGCGGGATCGGCCTTATGTCGCCGGCGAGGACTTTTCCATGGCCGATATTGCCGTGCTGGGCGGGATGATTTTCTCCGCGCTGGTCGATCTGCCAGTGCCGGATGAATGTGTGGCGTTGAAGGCCTGGCATGTGCGGGTGCAGGCGCGGCCAAGCGTGCAGCAATGGCGGGCGATGGTTGAGCAAGGAGACGCGCAACGCCGATAAACCCACAGTTGCCGCCCCGCTTCAGGGGCGGCAGCGCTCACGCCTCCCGCCACATTCTGCGAGCGGATGGCCTACGCTCTAGCGCAATCCTCTTGAATGCTTGCCTGATCCTCTGGACTTGCATGGCGACGGATACCCAACGCGCGCGCGACGCCATACAGTCCGATAACAACCGCAACCGCGCCCACACGCGCGCGCGCGGACTTCGCAGCGCGCCAACCTCAGTGACAAACACGCTCACTGGCGCTGCGGCCCATGCTTATAAAAATGCACGTCAACCGATGATCAGGCGGGTGAACCCATGGAACTACGAATCAACCAGAAGACCGTTCAGGTCGATGCCGACGCTGATACGCCTTTGCTCTGGGTATTGCGCGATGACCTCGGCATGACCGGCACCAAATATGGCTGCGGCCTGGCCCAATGCGGCGCCTGCTCGGTGCTGGTGGATGGCAATGTGGTGCGCTCGTGCGTCACGCCGGTGGCCGGTGTGGTTGGCCGCGATATCACCACCATTGAAGCCATCGAATCCGACGAGGTGGGCAAACGTGTGGTCGCGACCTGGGTCGAGCTGCAAGTGGCGCAATGCGGTTATTGCCAGTCCGGGCAGGTCATGGCCGCGACCGCGCTGCTCAAGCACAACCCCGCGCCGAGCGATGCGCAGATCGAAGCAGCGATGGTCAATCTGTGTCGCTGCGGCACTTACAACGCCATTCATGCCGCCGTGCATGAGCTGGCTGGCAAGAGGGACGCCTGATGAAAGTTTCCAGCGAAACCCCAGCTCAATCCTCGTTGCCTGACCTGACCATGCCGATCAACCTTTCCCGCCGCCGCTTTCTCACCGGCACCGCCGTCGGCGCGTTGGTGCTGGGCTTTGGCCTGCCACTCGGTACACCTCGGGCATTGGCCGCCGCTGCGGCTGCCACGACCAGCGAACGCGGTACGCAAGTGCCGGCGTTTCTGGAGATTCGCCCGGACAACCGCGTGCGCCTGATGTGCCCGTTCATGGAAGGTGGCCAAGGCACTTTCACGGCGATGGCGCAGATTGTCGGCGAAGAACTCGACGCCGATCCGGCGACGTTTCTGGTCGAAGCCGCGCCGCCGGGTGAGGCGTATGTGGTGATGGACAACGGCATGCGCATCACCGGCGGCAGCATGTCGGTGCGCATGAGCTATCCGGTGATGCGCCGCCTCGGCGCCCTCGCCCGCGCCATGCTGTTGCAAGCGGGCGCCGAACGGCTCGGCGTGCCAGTGAGCGAACTCAGCACCGAACCGGGCAAAGTGCTGCACGCCGCATCCGGCCGCGCGCTGACCTACGGTGAGTTGGCCGAACGCGCGATGGATTTGCCGGTGCCCGACCCGGCCAGCGTCAAGCTGCGCGATCCGAGCCAGTTCCGCTGGATCGGCAAGCCGGTCAAGCGCATCGACGCATACGACAAGTCCACTGGCAAGGCGCTCTACTGCATCGATCTTACGGTCGACGACATGCTCCACGCCGCTGTTCAGCATGCGCCGCGTCTGGGCATGACCGTGGGCAATCTGCGCAACGAAGAGCAGGTCAAAGCCATGAAAGGCGTGCATTCGGTGCACCGTCTGCCCGGCGCCGTGGCGGTGCTCGCCGAGCGTTGGTGGCACGCCAAACGCGCGGTCGAGGCCATTCAGGTCGACTGGCAGGAACCGGGCGCCGACAGCCCGGTCCGCGTGATGCCGGCGGATTTTTCCAGCGATGAGTATTTCAAGCGTCTGGCAGCGGAAAAAGGCCCGGCCCGTGACGATGAAAACGAGGGTGACGTGGCCGCGAGTCTGGCCATCGCGAAAACCCGCGTCGATGCGACGTATCACAACCAGTACCTCAATCACGCGCAACTCGAACCGCCGTCGGCGCTGGCCCGCTTCAATGCCAATGGCTCGCTGGAAGTCTGGCTGCCGAATCAGGCACCCGATCTGTATCGCGCCGACATCGCCAAACGCACCGGTCTCGAGCTTGGGCAAATCACCCTGCACTCGCCGCTGCTGGGCGGGTTTTTCGGTCGGCATTTTCTCTACGACTCGGCCAGTCCGTACCCGCAGGCCATCGAGCTGGCGAAGGCAGTCGGGCGACCGGTCAAACTGATCTGGAGCCGCGAAGAGGAATTTCTGCGTGACGTGCTGCGCCCAGTGGCAGCGGTCAACTTTCGCGCGGCGCTGGATAACGACGGCTGGCCGTTGGCAATCGAAGCGATCAGCGCCACCGAAGGCCCCACCGAAGCCATCGCCGGCAAGCAAGGCGAAAAGCTCGACCCGACGGCCCTGGAAGGCTTGTCCGGCAAGTCGTATGCGATCGCCAACAAGCGCATCGCGCAGATCTACGTCAAAGGCCCGGCCATGCTCGGTTACTGGCGTTCGGTGGGCAATTCGCTGAACGACTTTTTCTATGAATCGTTCCTCGACGAACTGGCCGACAAGGGCGGCAAGGACCCGTTCGACCTGCGCCTGCATTTGCTGCGTGACAATGCTCGGCTGACCACCCTGCTGCAAGCGGTGGCCGAGTTGTCGGGCGGCTGGAAGCGCGGACCGTTCACTGCCGAAGATGGCAGCCGGCGTGCGCGCGGTGTGGCGATGGCGTCGCCGTTCGGCACCGAGACGGCCGTGATTGCCGAAGTGTCGATCGAAAATGGCCAGGTCAAGGTGCACGACATCTGGCAGGCGATCGACCCCGGCAGCATCGTCAACCCGGCGATTGTCGAGGCGCAGGTCAACGGCGCCGTGGCGTTGGGGCTGTCGCAGACGCTGGTCGAAGAAGCCGTGTGGCTCGATGGCAAACCGCGTGCGCGCAATTACGACCTGTATCCGATCCTGGCGCCTTCGCGCATGGCCAGGGTGCATGTGCGGGTGGTTGAAAGCGGGGAAAAAATGGGTGGCATCGGTGAACCGCCACTGCCCGCGGTCGCGCCGGCCGTCGCCAACGCGGTGGCCGCACTGACCGGGCAGCGAGTTCGCAGCCTGCCCATGAGCCGCCACACTTTCGCCTGATCAGCGCCGGAGCGTTTATGAATAACAGCCGATTCGCAAGAACCGCTGGCTGGCTGGCCGTGCCGTGTCTGATCGCGGCAGGTCTGCTGGCCTGGTATGTCACCCGCGAGCCTGTCTCGCCCCTGGAAAAGCCACCGTTCAGCGTGGCCGACATCGACCCCGGGCTGGTCACTCGCGGCGAATACGTCGCCCGACTCAGCGACTGCGTGGCCTGCCACAGCGTGCCGGGCGGCGCGCCGTTTGCCGGTGGCCTGGAAATGGCCACACCGCTGGGCGTGATCCATGCGACCAATATCACCCCGGATGCGGACACCGGGATTGGCCGCTACAGCCTCGCCGACTTCGACCGTGCGGTGCGCCATGGCGTGGCGCCGGGCGGCCGGCGTTTGTACCCGGCGATGCCGTACCCCTCGTATGCCAAGCTGAGTGATGACGACGTGCGTGCGTTGTATGGGTTTTTCATGAAAGGCGTGGCGCCGGTCAAGCAAGCCAACCAGCCGAGTTCGATCCCCTGGCCGCTGAACCTGCGCTGGCCGATTGCGATGTGGAACGGCGTGTTTGTCGACGCCGAACCTTACGCCAGCAAACCCTCACAGGATGCACAGTGGAACCGCGGCGCCTATCTGGTCCAGGGCGCCGGGCATTGCGGCAGCTGCCACACGCCACGCGGCTTGGCGTTCAACGAGAAAGCGCTCGATGAATCGGGCCAACCGTACCTCGCCGGTGCACTGCTCGACGGCTGGTATGCGCCGAGCCTGCGCGACGATCACAACACCGGACTGGGCCGCTGGAACGAGGCGGAAATCGTCCTGTTTCTCAAAACGGGGCGCAACCGCCATGCGGTGGTTTACGGCTCGATGACCGAAGCCTTCAACAACTCCACGCAGTTCATGAGCGACGAGGATCTGAGCGCCATCGCCCATTACCTGAAATCGCTGCCCGGCGACCCGCAACGTGATGGTCCGCCCTGGCAATACCAGCAAGCGTCTGCCGCGCCAAGCCTGGACAGCCCCGGCGCGCATACGTACGTCACGCGCTGCGCGTCTTGCCACGGTGTCGACGGCAAGGGGCAGGCCGAATGGATGCCGCCGCTGGCGGGTGCCACTTCGGCGCTGGCGAAGGAACAGGCATCCGCGATCAACATCACTCTTAACGGCTCGCAACGGGTCGTCGCAGCAGGCGTCCCAGACGCTTATCGGATGCCGGCGTTCCGCGAACAACTGTCGGATCAGCAGATCGCTGAGGTGCTGAGTTTCATGCGCAGTACCTGGGGCAATCAGGCCAGCGCGGTCGATGCCGCGTCGGTCGGCAAGCTGCGCGAACACACCGATCCGGCGAGCAGCAGTCCGATTATTTTGCAGATGCGTTAGCAGCGCTGAGACAGCAATTGCCGGTCCCGCGTGGGACCGGCATTTTACTGTCAATGAGAACGTCACAGGCTTTGTAAACCGGCGACTTGTCTCAATCCATCAATGCGGACTGGCCACCGGCCGCACGACAATCTCACTGACATCGACATCGTCAGGCTGATCAATCGCGTAAACCAGCGCGCGCGCAATCGCATCGGCACCCAGCGCTACGCTGCGGAACGCTCTCATTTCCTCACGCGCGACCTCATCGGAAATCGAATCGGCCAGCTCGGACTCGACCACACCCGGGCAAACCACGGTCACACGGATCTTGTCCGTTTCCTGACGCAGGCCATCGGAGATGGCCCTGACTGCGAATTTGGTGGCGCAATACACCGCTGCGGTCGGTGATACCGAGAGGCCGCCAATTGAAGAGATATTGATCACCTGTCCGAAGCCTTGCGCTTGCATTCCCGGCAGCACCGCGGCGATGCCGTGCAGCACGCCGCGCACGTTGACGTCGAGCATCTGATTCCATTCATCGACCTTCAGCGCAGCGAGTGGCGACAGCGGCATGACCCCGGCGTTGTTGATGATCACGTCGACTTTGCCGTGCTGCGCCTTGGCGAATTCAACGAAGGCCTGCATCGAGTTCATATCGGTCACGTCGAGTGCACGAGCGCTGGCCGAGCCGCCTTCGCTGCGGATTTCGCCGACCAGTTTTTCCAGGCGTTCGGTGCGGCGGGCACCGAGTACCACATGCGCGCCTTTGGCAGCGATCAGCCGTGCGGCAGCTTCGCCGATACCGCTGCTGGCGCCGGTGATCAGTACGACTTTGTTGTGGATGTTCGACATATCCGTTTCTCCTGCTCAGTGCATGGGAAGTCAGCCGGGCCGCAGGCTGCGGGGTGTTGGCTGGGTACGTCGAAAAGGTTAAGCGCGCAGGCGCGGTGGACGCGTGCCGAAAGCTGCGTGAGGTTTGCCTATTCGTGTCTGGGTGAGCGGTGATGGTTATCGGTGCTATTCAAGCACCGCGAAATTCGCTGGGCGTGACGCCCACTTCACGGCGGAACACCTGCGAGAAATGACTGGCGCTGGAATAGCCGACCTCCAGACCAATGTCGATCACGCTGCGCTGCGATTCGAGCAACAGTTGCCGCGCGCGGGCCATGCGCAAACGGATGAAATATTGCGAAGGCGCCAGACCGGTGGCGCGTTTGAACAGGCGACTGAAGTGGTATTCGCTGAGTTCGGCGAGCGCGGCCAATCTCGCCAGGCTGAATTCGTCGTCCATATGCGCAGTCATCGCATCGATGACTTTGCGCAGTTTGTAAGCCTGCAACGCATTGACCCGACGCCCCGCCTGAGACTCGGCCTGATAGGTGCGCAGCAGGTGCACCGCCAGCGCCTGGGCCAGCGACTGAACGAACAGTGGGCTGGGCGTGCGTTGCTCGATCAGTTCGCTGCGCAATTGCTGCATGACAAACGCAACGCGCGAATCCCGCGCGCCTGAAACATCGCGCAAACGCAGCGGCGCGCCGGCTTGCCCGGACAGCTCCCGCGAGGCACGTTCGATCAGCGGCAAGCCCAGATAAAGGTGCATGACTTCAAAGGTTTCGCCGCCGTGGGTCTGCCAGCGCATTTCATAAGGCTCCTCCGATTGAGTGAGGAAAAAGTCGCCGGCGCTGACCTCTGCCGCCTCCCACTCGCCACCCGGCGCACGCTCTTCCACTCGCGCCGCGCCGGCCAGAACCAACACCAGCAATGGCTCTACCACCGCGGGCACCGTGATCGGCTCGTTGATGCTGCGATGGCTGAACAGCTGAATCACGACATCGTCGACTTGCGGTCGCGAAGTCAGCGCGAGCGGCTCACCCGGCAGGTAATCAGCCATGGACTCGCCTGTTATGCGGATCTGAGTAGTATTCGCCATGAAACGACCCTTTCATTTCCGTGGTTGCAAAACCAGACGATAGCCCAGCCGTGAGCATATTGGGCGCAAAACTCCGATAGCCTCGGCAAGCCCGCGAAAGTTGTCACCCGCGCATTGCGAGACAGTTGAACCGTCGCCAGCGCCAAACGTTGCTGGCAAGGCAATCCTGACTGGATCACAACGTGGAGAAGATCATGAGCGAGATCAACAACAGCACGCCAAACGAAGTGATGGGCAAAGTGGCCCTGGTGACCGGCGCGGCCAGCGGCATCGGCAAGGCGATCGCCTTGTTGCTGCATGCCCGTGGCGCCAAAGTCGTTGCCGAAGACCTCAACCCCGCCGTGCAGGAACTGGCCCGCCCCGGCCTGGTGCCGCTGGTGGCCGACATCACCGAGGACGGCGCCGCCGAACGCGCGGTAGCCCTGGCCGTTGAGCAGTTCGGCCGTCTGGATATTCTGGTCAACAACGCCGGGATCATCATCAACAAACTGGTGGTCGACATGACCCGCGACGATTGGGAGCGCATTCAAGCGGTCAACGCCACCGCAGCCTTCCTGCACAGTCGCGAAGCGGTCAAAGCGATGATCCCGAACCAGTCCGGCGCGATCGTCAACATCGCCTCCTATGCATCCTATTTCGCCTTCCCGACCATCGCCGCCTACACCGCCTCAAAGGGTGCGCTGGCACAACTTACACGCACCCTGGCCCTGGAAGTGATCGGCCATGGCATTCGCGTCAATGCCGTTGGCGTCGGTGACGTGGTGACCAACATCCTCAACGACGTAGTCGACGATGGCCCCGCGTTCCTCGCGCAACACGGCGAAAACGCGCCCATCGGCCGCGCTGCGCAACCCGAGGAAATCGCTGAAGTGGTCACGTTCATCGCCTCGGATCGCGCCAGTTTCATGGTCGGCGCGGTGGTCATGGTCGACGGAGGCATGACCGTCACCGCAGGCTGACACGGCAACGGGCGCAGGCGAAAATGGCCGGCACGCGCAGCAGGATCAGGCAGATCTGCGGCAGTATCGGCCTAACACTGCGCCCTCCCCGCTGTGTAATCTGAAGATCAGCGACGGGTGCCGCTATGGCCCACGAATCTTTATGAGAGTTTGCTATGCAACCGAGCGATGCTTCCCTCTTGCAAAACACCGCCCTCTATCGCACTGAGCTGATCCGCGCACTGACCCAGCGCTTTGCCGAGCCGGGGATCTACGAAACCGCCATCGCGCCGCTGCATGTGATTCGCATGGACCAGCCTACCGAGCTGATCCACACCGTGCACAAACCGGCGCTGTGCCTGATTTTGCAGGGGCGGAAGGAAGTCGGCCTCGGCGAGGACTGCTACCGGTACGACCCGCTGAACTATTTGGTGGTCTCGGTCACGCTGCCGGTGTCCGGTCGGGTGTTGCAGGCCAGTCCGGAGTCGCCTTATCTGTGTATTCGTCTGGATTTCGAAGCCACTGACCTTGCGCAGGTGATCGCCGATGCGCCGCCGAAAGGCGTTCCGGACGAACCGGAGCGTGGGATGTTTCTGGAAACCATTGACGTGCCGCTGCTGGAAACCATGCTGCGTCTGGTGCGCCTGCTGGAGACCCCGCGCGACATCGGCATGCTCGCACCGCTGGCCCTGCGCGAGCTTTACTACCGTCTGCTGCGCGGCGTCCACGGGCGTCGGCTGTACGAACTGGCCATGGGCGATTCGCAAGCGCGCCGTGTTACGCGGGCGATCGACTGGCTGAACAGCCATTACACCCAGCCGCTGCGCATCGAAGAACTGGCGCGCATCGCCAACCTCGGCAGCTCCACCCTGCACCACCGCTTCAAAGCGATGACCGCGATGAGCCCGCTGCAATACCAGAAGCAACTGCGCCTGCAGGAAGCCCGCCGGCTGATGCTCGGCGAAGGGCTGGATGTGGCGAGTGCCTGTTATCGCGTGGGCTATGAAAGCCCCTCGCAATTTAGCCGTGAGTACAGCCGCCAGTTCGGCTCACCACCCTCGAAAGACATCAGCAGTGCGCGGCGCGTGGTTGATGCGCGAGCATGATTCGGAACATTACGAAACCGGCGACGGCAAACGCGGCATTCAGCGCGACCATTGCAAACGCTGTGTCGTCCTGCAGCCGGCTGAGCAGCAAACCGGCAACGGTCGCACCGGCCATTTGCGCGAAACCGATGAAACCTGCGGCCAGCCCGGCGCGGGTGGGATTGGGAATCACCGCGCCGGCGACGGAACCGGGCAGCACCATCCCCGCTCCCAGCGTGAGCAAGACCTGTGGCAGCATCAAACCGGTTACCGATGGGCCAGCGAATTGGTGAACGATCAACGATAGACTGGCGCCAACCGCAACCAGGCCGGTGCCGAGGGCAACGATCTTTTCCGGGCCGGACTTGATGATGGTGCGGTTGGTGTAGACAGCGCCGGCAATCAACCCGGAAACGATGCTGCCAAACACCAGCCCGTATTGCGTCGGGCTCAAGCCGAGCTGGCCCACGAATACCCGCGATGAGCCGGCGATGAAGCTGAACATCGCGCCGTAAGTGCAGGCGATGGCAACAGAGAAACTGCGCACGGACGAGCCTTTGAGCAGCGTTGCATAGTTGCCCAACAGCGTTTTCAAACGCCCGGCCTGCGGGTCACGTTGCAGGTGGGTTTCCTTGAAAAACAGCGAGGCGATCAACGCCAGTGCGCCGAACAATACCGTCGCCATGACCACCGCGCGCCAGCCGCCAGCGTGGGTGGCGATCAACCCGCCAATGACGGGTGAAAGCATGATCGCGCTGAGCATGCCGATCACCGTGATAGCCATGACCGGTCCGGCGCGCTCTTTCCACACATCGCGCACAATGCTGCGCGCCACCACCAGCGCAGCACAGGCACCCAGCCCCTGCAATGCACGACCGACGATGAACTCGTCCATGCTCTGCGCATACGCCATCCACAGCGAAGCCAGCACGTACGTCGCAACCCCGGCAAGCAGCAATGGTCGACGGCCGAGGCGGTCCGAAAGTGGCCCGAAAAACAACTGACCAATACCAAAAGCGGCGACAAACATCGACAGCGCCGCCAGCGAGGCACCCGGCGCAGCGCCCAGGCCGGACTCGAGATCGCGCAGGCTGGGAATCAGCAACTGCGTGGAAATTTCCCCGAGGCCGCAAAGCCCGATCAGGAGTGCAAGCAATACGCTGGAGCGACTGGATGTGTTCATGGCTGTGTCCAAAATGGAGGGGACGAATGCCCCGATCCATTTGGGGTCCTGGTTGTTTCAGGCGCCTTGGCCTGAACCTCCGGACAACAAACACGGACTGCACCGAAGGCGCAGCATTATGACCATAATAATTTTCGCCTGTAAATATGACGGCCGTAATTTCAGCAATTCGAAGAACACCCAGACATTCAACTCACAGGCACAGCAAACACCGCACTGGCGCGTGCCACCGTCCGCTCACCGACGTGCAGGCTGACGCCGGCGAAGGCCAACTGCCGACCTTTTTTAGAATGCTCAAGACGCACTTCCAGCCATTCATTGATCTGGACAGCTCCGAGATAATCCAGGGTCATGCTCGCCGTGATCAACGGCTGCGGAGGATCGCTGGAAAACGCCATGGCGTAACCCATACCGACATCGGCCAACGTCGCCAACACACCGCCATGCAAAGTGCCGCGGCCATTGGCGTGCCTGGCATCGGTCAATAATCCGAGTTCCAGTTGCAGACCACTGCCGCGCGCGTAGATCGGGCCGAGCAAATCGAGCAGTGGACTGCTGCGGGTGAATGGAGTGAAACCTTCGGGGATTGCTGTAGCGTTCATGCTTGCTCCCGGTGCCGGGCATTGGCCGGCTATATTGACCTGACTCGGTTTTAGGCGGAGTCAGGTCATCGAACCAGAACCATAGGTACACGGAATGTGCTGCGATAACTTGTCCGACGCTAATGGTCGATATCACTACAAGGAGTATGCGGATGGATATTCAGATTCGAAACGCGTCGGCGATAGATGCGCCAGCCATCAGTAATACAATCATCAACGCTTTGCGAGAATCCAACGCTCGGGACTACTCACCTGAAATCATCGAACAAGTGGTTCGAAGCTTTTCAGCTCCGGCGGTCATGAAAATGCTGACTGAGCGCCAAGTGATCGTCGCAACAGTCGAGGGTCATATCATCGCCACAGCGAGCCTCCAGGGGAACACCATTCGAAGCGTATTCGTCGACCACGGTTATCAAGGAAAGGGGATTGGAAGGCAGTTGATGGAGAGAATTGAATCGCTAGCCGCGAATACAGGTTTGAGCACTCTTAACGTGCCCTCCTCAATCACAGCCGAAGGCTTCTACGCTTCGCTGGGCTTCAGGAAAATCCGAGACGAATTTCACCAATCGGAGCGTACGATCATCATGGTAAAAACATTGAAGCGGCAACGCTAGCTTTTACAAGGCAGCACGATCAGCATGCAATGCCAGTGTGTCCTGGAAGATCAAACAGATGCCAAACCCAAATACCCGCCCTACCCCGGCGCCATTCCTCAAACCCGGAGAGTCCGTGGTTCTGTTCGATGGTGTCTGCAAACTCTGCAACGGCTGGGCGCGTTTCCTGATTCGTCACGATGAGCAGCGACGCGTGCGTCTGGCCGCGGTGCAGTCTCCCGAGGGCCAGGCGTTGCTGGCGTGGGCCGGGTTGCCGCTGGACCAGTTTGACACCATGGCGGTGATTCGCGATCGGCATTACTGGGAACGTTCGGATGCATTCCTCGAAGTGATCCGCCAATTGCCCGGCCGTTGGCAGCCGTTGCGCGTGCTGCGCATCTTGCCTCGCCGCCTGCGAGACTGGGCGTATGACCGCATCGCGCTGAATCGTTATCGGCTGTTCGGCAAGTACGACACCTGCCTGTTACCCAGTCCGGACCATGAGCTGCGTTTCCTTAAAATGTCCGCACTGCCATGCACCGAAAAATAGCAATCACAGGCATCGAAACTCTTCTTTTAGAAGTTCGGCAAACTTGTCTTTCGCACGATGCAACTCAACGTTTTTGTTCGATATAAAATAATTGGTAACCGGCAGCAAATCATCAAACGTGAAAGCACTAATGCTGCCGATCCTTTTGAATTGCTCAAAGATACCTTTCGGAACTAAAGACACACCGGCACCAGCACTGACACAACCGAGGATAGTGCCATAACTGGCGATACTGGTTACGGCACTTTCTACGCCATGCTTTTTCAGCCAACCAAGCAGTGCACCTCGATAAGGGCAACCTTCAGGCCACATGAATATATCGACCGCAGCCAGATCCTGCGGTTTGTTTATCCGCCCGGCAGCTGGAGAGGCAATCAGCACCAACTCTTCCTCGTATATTTCAATAACATGCAGATCCGGGTGATCGGGCCTTACCGCAACAATTGCGCCATCCAGTTCATGCTTGACTACATCGTTTGATAACTGCGACCAGTCTGCTGTGCGAAATTGCATTTGCACGGCTGGATAAAGTTGATGAAATTTCGATAACAGCCTCGGCAATCTACCCGTGGCGGAAGACTCTATAGCGCCAATTTTCAATATCCCTGAAGGCGCAGCTGATGGGTCCAGGACTCGTTGTGATTCCGCGCACAACGACAGGATCTTGTTAACGTAACCGAGAAACACACTCCCGGATGGGCTGATAACCAGCCCCCTGCCTTTCCTGATGAACAACGAAACCCCTAGCTCCCGCTCCAGTCCCTTGATCCGGTTAGTGATGTTGGAAGGGACACAGTGCAACAACTCAGCAGCGCGCACGATTCTACCTTGATCGGCAACCGTCTTGAACATCGTCAGCTGGGACAACTCCATGTCATTACTCATCAAAAGTGAATGATACGCACACTATAAGTCACTTGTAGCAAGCCCTCAAATCAGTTATTTCAATGCTTCTACAAAACCAAACGCAAGTTGGCCCATCTCGCAAAATAAAAGCATCGTACTTTAAGGAGTGCCTGCAATTGGAATTAAACAAAGTTTATTACCATGTCCATTGAGCAAGCTTTGATAGCGCTGGGTTTTTTCGCTTTCTGCGGGGGGTTGATTGATGCTGCGGTGGGTGGCGGTGGGCTCGTTCAGTTGCCAGCACTGTTGCATGCACTCCCCCAGCAAAGCCTGGCCACGGTTTTCGGCACCAATAAACTGGCTGTCCTGGCAGGAAATTTATCTTCCATATTCAGTTATGTGAAAAGAATAAAAATCCTGTGGCGATTGATGCTGCCGATCATGTGTTCGGCTTTTGTATTTGCCTTTCTTGGCGCCTTCTCCGTTTCAATCGTGCCGAAAAGACTCATGGAATTTGTTGTGTTTTTCATTCTCAGAGCCATGGCCATTTATACGTTCAGCGAAAAAAAATTAGGGCTGACGAGTTCAAATGTTAAATGTGGTCCAAGGGAAATCACATTAGGCGTTTTCTTTGGCGGCCTTATTGGTTTTTACGACGGCGTCTTTGGCCCTGGTAGCGGCAGCCTGCTTCTTTTCGTCTTCGTTAAAGTGTTTGGATTCGATTTCCTCAACGCCTCGGCCTCGGCCAAGCTGGTTAACCTGGGGACGTTCGGCGCGGCGCTGTTATTTTTTATACCGTCCGGCAATGTGTTGTGGACCGTCGGCGCTGTCGTCGCTCTGTGCAACATGCTGGGTTCTGTGACCGGCGTGTTCCTGGCCCTACGCTACGGAAGCGGATTCATCCGGATATTTTTCTTGATTCTGCTGGTTTTTTTAATCGGCAGGATGGGCTTGTCGTTATTTTCCTAGGGATCGACCGTAGCTGTTTGCCGGACCCGAATGACCAACGGCGGGGGTTCAAAACATACGTTCAAGCGCTACAGCCAATACCCCAGCAATTGAACCGGCGTCATCTTCGTCACCATCATCAGCTCGATGACAAACATCCCGGCGAATCCCATTACGCCCATCCAGAACCACGCGCGGTAAACGCTCGGATAACGCGCGTCGAGGACGGCGCCCGTCTCGCTCGCCTGCACGGCCATCTGGCACAGTCGTTTCTGCAGCAGCAGAACCGGCAGCCACAACGCCCCCACGCAGACGAAGATGATCAGCGACGTCAGCACCCATTCGGTGCTCATGCTCAGCCCGGAAAGACGCATCAGCGCATAGCCGGTAATGATCTGCACAAAGCCAGCCGGTGTGGTGATCCAGGTGTCGAAGCGCACCACCATGCGCGCGACGTGGGCGATAACCTGCGGGCTGGCCGTGCGGCTGGCGGCGATCAGGTAGAGGTAGGAACCCATGCCGAAACCGAAGAGGAAAATCGCCGCGATCACATGCAGGTATTTCAGGCAAAGATAGAGCATCAGCGTTGCCCGTCCGAGAACTGCACCGCCAGGCTCAGGTTATGCGGGTCGTTGATGGCAGTCAGGTATTCGTCGACGCTGATTTCACCCACGCAAGGGCGCGCGCCAGCGGCCGGTACATAGCCTTGGGCCATTTTGCTCGCCATAGCGACGGCGGCGCAGCTGGGGATTTCCGGGCCTTTATCGTTGAGGGCGGTGAGCTGCGCAGTCATCGACAAGGGTTGTCCGTCGAGCCCCAGCCCCTGCACATCGATGTACATCGCGCTTTTGCCATCGCCGAATCGCTCGAAACGCATGCCCAGCCGATGCAGCCGGGCCGCCCAGAGTGCATGGTCGCGGACCAGGCCGAGCTTCAATGCCTGCGCCAACAGACCATTGGCGAGGCCGCCGAGCTTGAGCCCGGCGCCGGCCTTGAAGCACAAGGTCTGCGCGCCATAGCGAGCGGCGAAGATGTCCATGTCCGGGACGTCGACGTTGGCCAGCAGGCGCGTGCCCAGTTGCGGCATCTTGCGCAAGGTCAAATCGAGCCAGCCGGAGACTTCATGAACCTTGCCGTTTTTCAATTGTTTGATCGGTTTGCCGGCGTAGGCCAACACGCCTTCGATGGTCGACAGCCCCGGCATTTTCGCCGACGAGGAAATCCCGTGCTCGATCGAGTCGATGCGCGAAAAGCGCTGGCGCTGTTCGTCGATGATCGCTGACGACAACGTCGGCACCGAACTGCAGCCGCTGAGGATCGCCACGCCCGCCTGCTTCGCCTTGGCATCGAGTACGCCGATGCCATTGACGAAGGTGCGGCAGTCGGCGAGGTCGCAGTAGTTGACGCCGGCCGCAATGCAGCTTTCGGCAACCGCGTAGGACTGCCCCTGAAACGGCCCGCCGGTGTGTACCACCAACTGAATATTCAGCGCACGCAATGCGTCGCTGAACGCCGCGCCCATCGCATCGCCGCACCAGCCCTCGCAGACCGCGCCGGACTGCGCCTGCAACTCATCGATCTTGCTGTGCAACTTGCGCGGATCACGTCCCGACAGCACCAGGCCAATGGACGGCATCGAGATCAGATGCCGGCACACGATGCTGCCAAAATTTCCGTAACCACCGACCACCATCACCCTGAACGGCATGCAATTCTTCCCTAAGTCAGTCCATTACACAGCGGGCAGGATATAGCGCCGATGATCGACGGGCCATCGCGCGGCACCATAAAACCTGTGGAGGATTGTGTCAGGTCAGGCAGATCTTGTGAGAATGACAGTGCGCCATCGCCAGCAGGCTGGCTCCACAGGGGGTTGGGTGACCCCGAAAATCTCGACTCACCACAAAACCTGTGGGAGCCAGCCTGCTGGCGATGGCGTCGGGTCAGGTAAGCCTTGGTCTCCGACAAACCGCTATCGCCAGCGGGCTGGCTCCCACAGGGGTTTAGCGTGTCATGAGGAAAATGGATTCACCGCAAATACTAAAATAAATGAACCCGACGAACCCGGCACCGCCTAACGCATAGACCATCAGGAGGTAGCCTATGCAAATCGAAACCGTGTGGATCGTACTGGCAGCAGTGCTGGTGCTGATCGAGCTGTGGGCCATCAATCGGGTGCGCAAGAGCGAGGGCAAATCGAGCAACAAAGGTGTGTGGATCGTGCTGATCGTGTTCGTGCCGCTGTTCGGTCTGATCGCCTGGGCATTGGCCGGGCCCAAGCATATTCGTCACGACACCGCGTCAAATCCGGGTCGCTGATCTTGCCAACGCTGGCCGCAAGCCTTTGGGTTTGCGGCCAGCGCGTTCAGGAATCCTGCGGGATCACCGATATCTTGCCGTTGCGTTCGATGATCGCGAACTTGATCTGATCGATCGTTTCAATGCCCTGGCTCGAGCGCGCAGCCTCCATCACATCCGCTTCCACCAGCCGCGCATGGCGCAATCGGCGATGCAATAGCTTGCCGTTCTCGACGATGATCGTCGGCTCGCCGTCGATCAGCCGTGACACCCAGCCCGAACGCTGCTTGAGCAAGGAAAAACCGACGTCGATCGCGATCAGCGAAACGATCACCAGCAGCGAATTGGTGATCGAGAAATCGTCGCCCAGCAAGGCCTGCTGCGTGGCTTCGCCGATGATCATCAGCAGTACGAAATCGAACGTGGTCAGCTCGGCCAGCGAACGCCGTCCGGCGATTTTGAACAACACCATCAGGGCCAGGTACATCGCTACTGCGCGCAACACGGAATCCATGGCGTCACCTACGGGAAGATGAATTGAACCAGCTCGACGCCTGCCGAGCCCGGCGATTCGATGCGGCTGCGGAACAGCCCGAGGCCGTCGCCGCGCAGGGTCAGGTACAACGTCGCCTGGCCCTGCCCGTCCGCCTGCAACCACAGGCGCATGCCCTGCGCCGAATTGCGCGAGCGCAGCGGTTGCGGCTGCAGGCTTTCGACACTGAAGCCTTCCAGCAGCTCGCCACCGATGTCGAGTTCCAGCGTGGCATCGGGTTTGCCGTTCAGGCTGATTTTCATCGCGTTGGTCGAGCCATTGCGATGGAACATTTCGTACTCGGCGCGCAGGTGGCCGTTGTCGCTGCTGACTTCCCGCGAACTGATGAGCCCGCGCGAAAACAACCCCAGTAGCCCGAGCACCACCAACAGCACCAGCACGTACCAGCCGCACCGCTCGAAGCGCCAGACCTTCGCTTGATAAGCCATGTCTTCGCGCACCGGGTAATCCCTGCTTTGCAAGTCCGGGTGATCGCGGTCGGTTTTCATCGGTTCAGCCTCGCTCGCCGCGCAGGGCTCGTTGATGGAAGTGCGGCAGTTGCTGCAAGGCGAATTGCGAAGCAATCTGCAGCACCTCTACACGCGAACCGGGAAACCATTGCTGACGCGTGAATACGGCGTGTTGACCGTCCAGTTGGAAGGCCCAGGCGAAACAGACGGTGCCGGCAGCGATGCCGTCGACGTCGTCAGGACCGAGAATCCCGGTGGTCGCAACGGCGACGTTGGCGGTGCTGTCACGCAACGCGCCGATGGCCATTTCCCGCGCGACTTCGACGCTGGTCAGGTTGAAGGTTTCGAGGGTGTGCGCACTGACATGCAGCAGCCGCTGCTTGGCCTGCGGTGAATACACTACATAGCCGCTCTCGATCAGTTGGCCGCTGCCCGGCACCTCCGACAGCAGCATGACAATGTTGCCGGCGGTGCACGATTCCGCCGTGGTGATGGTCAGCGAATGGTCGCGCAAATAGTCGACCGTTTCATTGGCAATGGACATGACGTTCACTCTTGGAATTATTGCCGGTTGACCGCATACCGCGGTGATCATTCCCACGTTCAGCGAGCCCGGTAGACGCCGGGCTCGCCGGTTCCCTCAAGTGGCGGGCACCCACGGTGGCGTCTCCGTGGTTTCCGCCAGCGGCACGTCGCTGCTGCCGGGCGTGAGGATCACCTTGCGGCAATTTTCCTGCTTCTTGTCGAAGAGCTTGTAGCCCTCGGCCGCCTGCTCCAGCGAGAGCCGGTGGGTGATGATCGCGTCGGGTTGCAGCGCTCCGGTTTCGATATGCCCGAGCAGCTCCGGCAGGTAGCGCTGGACATGGGTCTGGCCCATCTTGAACGTCAGGCCCTTGTCGAACGCATCGCCAAACAGGAAGCCGTGAATGAACCCGGCATACACACCGGGCACGCTGACCACCCCGCCACGCCGTACGGCGGCGATGCACTGGCGCAAGGCCTTACCGCTGCTGCCTTCGAGCTTGAGCGTGGCCAACACCGTTTCGGTGGTGCTGCCCTTGGCTTCGAACCCCACTGCATCGATCACCCCGTCGACACCACGATTACCGACCGTCTGCCGAATGATCGTGTCGGCCGGATCATCGTCCTCATCGAAGTTGATCGGGATCACGCCATAGGTGCGCTGCGCGTATTCCAGTCGATACGGGTGATGATCGACCATGAAGATTTGCTCGGCACCGAGCATTTTCGCGCACGCTGCGCTGAGCAGCCCGACCGGGCCGGCACCGTAAATGGCCACGGTCGAGCCCTTGCCGATTTGCGCATTGGTCACCGCTTGCCAAGCGGTCGGCAGAATGTCGGAAAGGAATAAAACCTTTTCGTCCGCCAGCGTGCCCGGCACCTTGAACGGCCCGGTGTTGGCCTTGGGCACGCGCACCAGCTCCGCCTGGCCGCCGGGAATGCCGCCGTACAAGCGGCTGAAGCCGAACAACGCCGCCGGCGGCGTAATGGACTTTTTGTTGAGGATTGCGCCGCGACCGGGGTTGGTGGTTTCGCACGCGGCATAGAGTTCCATCTGGCAGAAGAAGCAGCCACCGCAGGCGATCACGAAAGGGATTACCACGCGGTCACCGCGCTGTACCGCGGTCACCTCCGGCCCGGTTTCTTCGACGATGCCCATGAACTCATGGCCGAAGATATCGCCGTGTTCGACAGTGGGAATCTTGCCTCGGTACAAGTGCAAGTCGGAGCCGCAAATGGCGGTCGCGGTGACTCGCAGAATGATGTCGTCGGGGGCTTCGAGCTGCGGGTCCGGCACCGTCTCGACTCTCACATCGTGAGCGCCGTGGTAGGTCATTGCGCGCATGGCAAGGTCCTCTTCCTGATCAATGAAATGGCGTGAGTCTCTTCATTTCGGAAGCGCTGCGTTCTGCAGGAGTTCAGTGAAATTTTGCCGCAGCGGATCAATGGCTGCGGTGGCAGCAGGCTCGGTTTTGTTCAGATTGGTAATCTGCAAGGCGTGCACGATGCGCTTCATGCAGAGTGCACGAAGCGGTTTTGTCGCGGCTCCGGCAAAGCCTTGATCCAGCGCGGTTTGGCCGATCGGTGCAAGTTGGCACAGCTCATGCGTTGTAGACAGGGAATACACCGCACGGCCCATAGAGGCCTGTGTTCATACCGTGATAGCAGAGGCCAATAACTAATGAACGCCATCGACCTTCTCAAAGCCGACCATGAAAAAGTCAAAGACATCCTCAGCCAACTCAGCGAATCGACTGAACGGGCACTGAAGAAACGCGCCGAGCTGTTGGCCAAACTGGAGATGGAAGTCTCGATTCATACCCGTCTCGAAGAAGAAATCCTCTATCCCGCATTCAAGGAAGCGGGCAGCAAGGAAGAGGACGTGATGTATTACGAGGCCAAGGAAGAACACCGCACCGTGGATTCGCTGGTGCTGCCGGATCTGAAAGAGACCGACCCGGGCACGCCTGAGTTCGCTGGCCGGGTGAAGGTGGTCAAGGAGTTGCTTGAACACCATATCGAAGAAGAGGAATCGGAGATGTTTCCCAAGGCCAAACAGCTTTTGGGCAAAGCCAAGCTCGATGAACTGGGCGCGCAGATGGAGGCCATGAAGGCCAGTTACAAGAAGGAAATGGCTGCTTAAGGATTACGCGTGGTTTGGCCCGGCTTTGGCCGGGCTTTTTTTTGCCTGGCGCTCAGGGTGATGGCGAAATGTGTTCGGCTTGGGTACTGCGGTGCATTCTCCCCTCACCCCAGCCCTCTCCCGGAGGGAGAGGGAGCCGATTTCTGTTGGTTGCAGAATTAGCATTCAACACGGTATTCCGTGTCGACATCTCACGCCCAAACAACTCGGTCAGTCCCTCTTTGCCGAAAAGAGGGAGCCGATTTCTGTTGGTTGCAGAATTTGCATTCAACACGGTATTCCGCGTCGGCATCTCCGGGCTAAACAGTGCGGTCAGTCCCCTCTCCCTCCGGGAGAGGGTTAGGGTGAGGGGCTTTTGTCTTTTCGCTTGTCGCCCGCACTCACTACCCCTTATAACGACTGCTTTCATTTCAAGAACAAGAGACGTCAACCATGAGCAACGCCTGGAACGAAGGCTATTTCACCGACGAAGGCTACACCTACAGCTACAGCCGGGAGATCAACCCGGTGTTCCAGCGCTACTGCCTGTTGTTGCGCGGTTTTGCCAGTCTGGACAGTAACGACGGCTATCACTGCGAACTTGGTTTCGGTCAGGGCGTGTCGATCAATATCCACGCGACCGCCAATCCGGGCACGTTTGTCGGTACGGACTTTCATCCGGGCCAGGCGGCTTATGCCGTGGAGCTGGCCGCCGCAGCCAATAACGGTGCGCGCCTGTATGACGACAGCTTCGAACAGTTGCTGGCGCGCTCTGACCTGCCGCAGTTCGACAGCATCAGCCTGCACGGCATCTGGACCTGGGTCAGCCGCGACAACCAGAAGCTGATCGTCGAATTCACCCGTCGCCACCTCAAACCCGGTGGTCATCTGTACGTCAGCTACAACAGTTTCCCGGGCTGGTCGCCGTCGGCGCCGTTGCGTCAGTTGTTCAGTCTGCATGACCGCTTCGCTAACACTTCTGCACGTCCGGATCAGCGCATCGACGCTGCGTTGCAGTTTTCCGAGGCGCTGCTCGCGGCCAACCCGAAATACGCCGCGGCGGCGCCGAGTCTGGGTGCGCGACTGCAGAGCATCAAGGGCCAGGATCGTCAGTACGTCGCGCATGAGTATTTCAACCGCGACTGGAACTGCATGTACTTCGCCGACATGGTCGATGCCCTCGCACCTGCCAAGCTCGATTACGCGACGACCGCGGTACCGCTGGATTCGGTCGACCCGCTGAACCTGAGCGCGGAGGCGATGGATTTCCTCGAAACCATTGAGCACCCGGTCATGCGCGAGCAGGCGCGCGACTATTTCGTCAATCAGCATTTCCGCCGCGATCTGTACGTGCGCGGGGCCAACCGTCTGTCCGCGGCCGAACGCCGCGCGCATATGTTGCATACGCGTTTCGCACTGTTGCAACCGGCATCGAGCGTACCTGCCGCCGTCACCGGTCCGGCCGGCGAAGCCTCGTTGCAAGTGGAGATTTACGGCCCGGTGCTGGACGCGTTGGCAGACCAGGCCTATGCCGCAAAATCAATGCGCCAGTTGCTCGCAGCGGCAGCGCCGGTGACCTTCGACGATCTCGAACAAGCACTTGCCGTACTGGTCGGCATGGGGGTCGTTGCGCCGTGCCAGAGCGAAGCGGCCGAATCGCTGGTGCAAGACCGCTGCGCAGCGCTCAACCTGCAATTGTGCAAACGCTCGCTGTTCACCGCCAGGGTTCAAGTGCTGGCCAGCCCGGTCACCGGTGGTGGCGTGACGGTCAGCCGCTTCCAGCAACTGTTCCTGATTTCCGTCAAGCAAGGCAGAAAGCACCCGGCTGAATGGGCGCAGCTGGCGTGGAGTGTGATCAGCGAACAAGGCGAAGTGCTGATCAAGGGCGACCAGCCGTTGCTCACTGCCGAAGAAAATCTCGCTGAGCTGACCGAGCAGGCGCAGGCGTTTGCCGAGCAGTCGCTGGTGGTGCTCAGGGCGTTGAAAATCGCTTGAGATGCAGAATGCGCGGAAGCAGTAGCAGGTTAACCCTGCCGCTGCCAACGCGCGGTTTTATTGGCTGCGCTGCTTAATCGAAGGCGCCATTGACGATTTCGTAAATCAAACCGGTCGCTAGCGCGACAAGAATCAGATCCGTCCCCACCTGCTGCCATTCGTAGCCGTCGTAACGCGGCAAGTGGCCCAGCAGGCGACCGTCCAGTTTCTTCGCGATACCGGGTGGCAGCGGTTTGCCCCGCGCCAGATTCTTTTGAATACCCGGCGGCAGCGCCGGTCCCGGGCTCCAGTAGTCGCGATATCCACCAACAATTCCGAGGACGTTGCCGCGATCAATACTCGGACCACCCCCGTGGCCTTGATTGCCCTGGCCACCCTGATTGCCCTGGCCTTTCTGTTTACCGTGATCCTGCATGTTCTGCGGATTGCCTTTGCCGTTCCCCTGGCCTTTGCCGTTTCCGGGGTCGGCCGAAGCCACCGCAGACGCTAAAACCAGCGCAAGGGACGACGCCGTGGCAATCCATTTACGAGAGCTGGTCATGGGTACTCCTTCATGGCGGGAAGCTTCACTGTCATCTGGACGCTGAACCTCAGCTTAGTTTATTTCGCCGCGTTGACCATCGGTTAACCAAGCGGCCGGGCTGCAGACTGTGCGAGGCTTCACTGTTTCTCTAACAAATTGACATTGCCTTGGCCCGGCGCTTGGGTCAGGATTCGCGCCTTTTCAACCGTCAGCCGCGTATCCGTCCAGCGTACTGCGCCAGTCGCCCCCCACTTGCCTGCCGAGCACCCCAGATGAACCGCCAGAAGAAACTCAAGCAACTGTTCAAGGAAAAGGCCAAAAAGGCCAGTGCCAAACTGGCGCCGAAAAAGCCCAAGTACATCAGCAAGGCTGATCGCTTGAAACTGGCCGCCGAAGCCGCTGAGCCGGTTGAAAGCGGCGAGAGCGTTGCTTGACGCTCAGGACGCGTTACACGTCAGCCAGGCCCCCCAGAACAGGCTGCTGAAAAACCGCGTCGCCGCGCCAAACCCGGCCTCGCTCAGCAATGCCTGGACGGCGGCTTCGGAATGCGGCGGATCAGCTCCTTGCAGGATCTTGTCCAGTTTGGCCTGCACCTCATCAGCACTGGCGCCCTGCTGCCGCCAGCGTTGCGCCCAGGCCTGGAGCAATAACGGCTGGCTGGCGTAAGCGTAGTGATTGCCGGCGACGATCAGCGGCGCGCCTGGCTTCAGCCGGATCTGGATCGCGCGCAGAATGTCGCGTTTGGGTTGATCACCGTTGAGATGATGAAGCACGCCGATCAGGGTTGCCGCGTCGAACAAGATATCGGCAGGCAGATCTTCAACATGGCCCAGGTGTACTTGCGTTCTGTTCAGCAAATCATGGGCCCGCAACTGTTGCACAGCGGTATCGAGCATCGGCTCGGACGGATCAACCGCGATAAAACGCCACTGCGGCTCCAGCGCCGCCATCGCAATGATCTCTTGTGCCGTCCCGCCAGCGCCCACCACCAGAATAGTCGCCGCACGGTCCGTGCCAAGGCTGGCCGCCAGCATGCAGGCCGAGAGGTCATGGCAGGCATCGTACCCGGCCAAGGCAATGCGCGATTGTCTGGCATATTCACTGGCACGAGAGTTGTCGAATTTTCCGGCGAAGCTTTTCGAGGCTTGGCTCATGGCATTGCTCCTTGGTTTGGAGCAACGGTACGCCGGCGTTTCGGATAAGAAAAATTCATTGTTTTCATGCCCTGCATTCCACTCGGGAATGCAGGGGTATGGCTTTCTCGCTAGCTGACCCGCTCGATCAAACGCCCGAATGCGTGTGGTAAATCTTGCTGACAATCGTCCACTGCCCTTCCACCTTCAGCAGATTGAAAAAGTCGGTGAAACGGAAACCAGAAACGTTGTCGGTGTCGACTCGCGCGCTGGCGGCAGTACCGACGATATCGATCCGCACGATCGCCGCCTGAGCTTCGGGCGATGGGCGAAAGGACGTGTCGATCACGTCGTAGAGATTCTGGATCGCGCCGCCGACGAGGCGCTCGCCGTCGACACCAAACATCGTCGCCTGCGCGTTGAATGCCGGTTTCATCAGCGCGCTGTCAGCCTTCGCGCCACCCTCGTTGTACTGGTTGAGGACGGCGACGATCGCGTTGTATTCCTGCACGTATGTTGGGGTAGTCATGGTGGAGTTCCTGTTTTGAGTAAAGGCTGCCGCAAGCCAAAACCGACGCGGCAGCGGATGGTGATCAGGCGCTGGCGGTGGGCCAGTCGATGTAACCTTTGGCGCCGCCGCCGTAGTAGCTCTCCCGCGGCGCGATGGTCAGTTGGGTACCGCGACGCAAGCGCTCGACCAGGTCGGGGTTGGCGATGAACAAGCGGCCGAACGCCACCGCATCGATGCGGCCTTGCGCGCGTCGTTCGAGGGCCATTGGCAGGTCGTAGTTGTTGTTGCCGATGAACGGCCCGGTGAACTGCGCACTCAGTGCGTCCAGATCAATCCCTTCCGGCACGCTGCGCGACGTGGCTGTCGCCCCTTCGACGAAGTGCAGGTAGGCAAGATTCAATGGATTGAGTTGCCGGATGAGATAGCCGTAAGTCGCCATGACATTGCTGTCGGGCGGTGTGTTGCCGGCATCAGGGGTAACCGGCGACAGACGAATACCGACACGGTCGCTGCCCCACACGTCAATCACCGCGCGGGTGACTTCCAGGGTCAGGCGCGTACGGTTTTCGATGCTGCCGCCGTACTGATCGCTGCGCTGATTAGTCGAATCTCGCAGAAACTGGTCGAGCAGATAGCTGTTGGCCGAATGCACTTCCACGCCATCGAAACCGGCCTGTTTGGCGTTCTCCGCGGCACGTTGGTATTGCTCGATGATTCCGGCAATCTCCGCTGTTTCAAGTGCGCGCGGCATCGACACGTCAACGAAGCCTTTTTCGGTGTAGGTGCTGCCCTCAGCCTTGATCGCCGAAGGAGCCACAGGTGCCTGGCCGTCCGGCTGCAACTCGACACTGGAAAACCGCCCGACGTGCCACAACTGGCAGACGATCTTGCCGCCGGCGGCGTGCACCGCATCGGTCACCTTTCTCCAGCCAGCCACCTGATCCTGGGTCCAGATACCCGGTGTCATTGCATAACCGCGGCCCTGCGCAGAGATATTCGTCGCCTCGGCAATGATCAGTCCGGCTGTGGCGCGCTGGGCGTAATAGGTCGCGTGCAGGTCGTTGGGCACGCCGTCGTCGGCCATTCGGCTGCGCGTCAGTGGGGCCATGACGATGCGATTGGCCAAGTGCAGCGCGCCGAAGGTCACGGGTGAAAAAAGGTCGGTGTCAGCGGCGTGATCAGTCATTAAATCTCCAAAACATTAGACTGGTCGTCTACTGACCAGCGTTAAAAAAACGCCCCTGAGCCAGCGGGCGGTTGCTTGTTTCAAGCGTCCGTTGAGTAACCTTTCAATGGCAGGGCAGCGGCGATTCGTGTTTTACACTTGCCTCGGCGGTCCCCGGTTGCAATGCGGTTTTTTCCCACTTGGCGATCACCAGCGGCGCGATGGCGTTGCCCAGTACGTTCAGCGTCGTGGTACCGCTGTCGATGATCCGAAAAATGCCCGCGATCAGCGCCACGCCTTCCAGCGGCAGGCCGGCCGACGCCAGGGTCGCGGAGAGAATAATGATGGCAAAACCCGGTACGCCTGCCGCGCCCTTGGACGTCAGGACCATGGTCACCACCAGCAATATCTGTTGTGACAGCGACAGGTCGATGGCGTATAGCTGCGCGACAAAAATCGTCGCGACACCGAGAAAAATCGATGCCCCATCGAGGTTGAAGGCATAGCCCACCGGCACCACGAAACTGACAATCCGCCGCGGTACACCGTACTGCTCAAGTCGACTCATCAACTGCGGCATGACCGCTGCCGAAGCGGCACTGGAAAACGCCAGGATCAGCTCATTGCGGAAGTAGCCGATCAACTTGAAGATGTTTTCGCCGATGAGGCAGCAGATCCCGCCGAGTATCACCAAGGCAAAGACAACCAACGCCAGATAGACCACGCCGATCAACTTGAGCAACGGCAACAGTGAGGCAAAACCAAACGTCGCGACGGTCGCGCCGATCATGCCGAACACACCAATCGGCGCGTAGGCCATGACAATCGAAACCACCTTGAACATCGCATCGGAAATGCTCTGTACCAAAGCGATGGCGGGCGCACTCTGGTCTTTGGGCAGCGCGTTCAACGCCAGGCCGAACAACACCGCGAAGAACAACACCGAGAGCAATTTCGCTTCCGACATGGCCACCAGCACATTGTCCGGGACGATGTTCTGCAGGATCACCAGAGCACCTTTGGACGGCTCCAGTTTGATCGCGGCGGCGTTGTGCGAAATGCCGGAAATATCAGTGCCTGCGCCCGGTTCAAACACATTGGCAAAACACAGTCCGATGACGATCGCCAGTGCGGTGATCGCGAAGAAATAGCCCAGCGACTTGGCGCCCATACGACCGAACGATTTGTTATCGCCACCGCCGGCAATCCCCAGAATCATGCAACAGAACACAATCGGCACGACCACCATCTTCATCATTTTGATAAAGATGTCGCCGAGCGGTTTGAGGATCTCCGCGCTGACCCACGTCTGATACTGCGGATGGGTATTGAAATACCAACCGACGAGCACGCCAAGCAACAGCCCGGCAACGATTTGCCACACCAAGGGAATACGTTTCATGTCTAGCCTTCTTGTTGGAATGAACGGTCTGCGCGAACGGCAGTTGCTAGAGTCATGAGCATCCAGCTCACTTTGAGAAATGGCACAACGCTGTTGTGCCATGGCGGTTGTTACTTGGCGAAGAGCTGGCTCATATCCTTGAACGCTTTGAATTCCAGGGCATTGCCGCAGGGATCGAAGAGGAACATGGTGGCTTGTTCACCGACCTGGCCCTGAAAGCGGATGTACGGTTCGATCACGAACTGCGTGCCGAACGACTTCAGGCGTTCTGCCAGTGCCTCCCATTGTTGCCAGCCGAGAATGATGCCGAAGTGCGGCACCGGTACGTCATGGCCGTCAACCGGGTTGCTGTGCACGCTCTCTTGGGAGGCGGTTTTCGGATGTTCGTGAATCACCAGTTGATGGCCGTAAAAGTTGAAGTCGACCCATTGCGTGCTCGAGCGTCCTTCTTCAAGACCAAAGACTTCACCGTAAAAAGTGCGCGCCGCGGCCAGGTCATAAACAGGGATAGCGAGGTGAAAAGGCGAGAGAGTCATCAGAGCTCCAGGATCGTTTTTGTTGGTTGGCGAACAAGTCCCAGCGACATCGTCTCTTGTGGTTCAGCCGGTGCCGGGATGAAAAACATCCTAGGACGAAAAACCCAACATAAAAATCAATATATATTTCTCAGATTCACAACTAATATTTGTGAATGATCAAAGAACTGAAAACACTCATTGCCGTGGCGCGCGAAGGCACCTTCGCGGCGGCCGGTAACCGGATCGGCCTGACGCAGGCCGCGGTCAGCGCGCAGATGCAGCGCCTCGAAGCCGAACTCGGTTTCGAGCTCTTCGACCGCAAGGGCCGCTCGGCGCACCTGAACAAAATGGGCCAGCAGATCCTGCTGCAAGCCCAGGACTTGCTCAGGCTCTACGACAACCTCGGTTCGACCGCGGTGGGTTTGCCGCCCAGTGTGCTGGTCAACCTTGGCGCGATTGCCTCGGTGCAACGCTCGTATCTGCCGGATGCGCTGGCGCGCTTTCACCAACAATGCCCGTACTGCCGGACCCGGGTGATTCCGGGCCTGTCGATGGAACTGGTGAATCTGGTGGATACCGGCGAAATCGACATGGCCGTGGTCATTCGCCCGCCCTTCTCGCTGCAGAGCGACTTGCGCTGGACCACCCTGGCCCTTGAGCCATATCGGCTGATCGTGCCGCGCGAAGTGGCGGGCGATGACTGGACGCAATTGCTCTCCAGCCAGCCGTTTATCCGCTATGACCGCTCCTCCTTTGGCGGCAGACAGGTCGACCGCTTTTTGCGCCAGATGCATTTCAACCTGCGCGAAGTCTGTGAGCTGGACGAACTGGAGGCGATCATCAAACTGGTCGAAAACGGCGTCGGTGTGGCACTGGTGCCACAGACGTCGCCGGATTTCGAATGGCCTGCCGGGGTCCGCGCTTTCGATTTGGGGCAACACACCTTCCATCGTGACATCGGCCTGGTTCATCGGGCGCGGCAGACCTTCACCGAGCCGGTGCGGGTCCTTGCCGAATTGATCAGCACTCAGCTCAAGCCGGGCAGCGAGCAAGCCTGATCGGTCCAACCATTAACTGCGTCAATAACAACCATTAACTCAATGAAGTTCTCTTATCAGTGCTGCGGCGTAAGATCGGCTCCAGACCCAACCACTACCCAACGGAGCACACAATCATGAAACGCCAAGCCCTTTTCAGCATCGCTTTCTCGCTCTTCGCACTGAACGCTTTCGCCGCTACCCCTGCACAGCCGCTGGTGGCCGAAGGCGGTTCCGACCGCTTGCTGGAACAACGCACCGCTGCTGCCACACAAACCGATCCACTGTTCAGCGATGCCGTCGCCGCGACCGAAACCGATCCGCTGTTCAGCGACGCCGTAGCCGCCACTGAAACCGATCCGCTGTTCAGCGACGCTATAGCCGAAGGCGGTTCTGACCGTCTGATCGAACGCCGCGCCGTCTGAATGCCGCGTTTCACTGCGGTCACCGAAGAAAAGCCCGACCTCGCCGTCGGGCTTTTTGCGTTCAGGGGTTGCTGAACACCACGCAACCGCCTGCGCTCAACTAACCTTGAGTGACCTCATGCGGGAGCAAACAAACCATGTCCCTCGCTCTCCGATTTTTGCTCGCCCCGACGGCTTCGTTATTGCTTGCCATGAGCGCTCATGGGCAAACCGAGGTCGACCCGCAGCAACCACCCGCCCTGCTGCCGCTGGTTTCCGAAGCCGCGCCCAGGCTGATGGCCTACCCGCCTCTCGCCGAGCCGCTGGCCCGTGGCGTGGTGATCATTCAATACCGCACCGAACACACGCGGATCATGCCGGTGTTCGGCAAAGCGGCAGTGCCGGTATCGCCGCGTCTGGGTCATCTGCATGTCACCGTTGATGACTGGAAAGGTACCTGGGCTCACACCAGTGAAGACCCGATCATCCTGGTCGGCCTGACGCCAGGTGCGCACAAGGTACTGCTGGAGATTGCCGATCCGACGCACACCGTGCTGACCAGCACGACGGTGAATTTCGTCGTGCCTGCCAATCAACCCTGAGCGCAATCAGCGGCCGGCGCGCAAACTTTTCCCCCGCTCTCGGGTTGATCACCTACCCTCATAGACTGTCTGGTCGATTCGAGCCGCCCCACCATGCGCGACGCCTTGAAATGGATGTTGTTGGTCGCCCTCACGCTGCTCGGTAGCAGCAGCCTGGCGCTGTGGGCGGAGGATTTGCCGGCGCCAGCGCCGACTACCACCGCGCCATTGCCGGTGATTGCGCAAAGCGATTTGCAAGCCTTGCAGCAGCGCCTCGACGG
Organism: Pseudomonas sp. R1-1; assembly: GCF_051132135.1. Classification (NCBI taxonomy): domain Bacteria; kingdom Pseudomonadati; phylum Pseudomonadota; class Gammaproteobacteria; order Pseudomonadales; family Pseudomonadaceae; genus Pseudomonas; species Pseudomonas sp. R1-1. Next base: position 2,613,603 of record NZ_CP071663.1, on the reverse strand, counting down.
GCTCAAGCAGCAGATCTCTGCGGCGAACAATTACAACCAGCTCGAAGGTCCGCAGGATCGGGTCCAGACGTTCATTCTCGATATCGATCGATTGTCGGCTGCGCTGTTGCCGCAACAGGCGCAACTGGCGGTGCAACTGGGCGTGTTGGGGGCTGCGCCGGACACCGATGTGGCCGCCGAGCAAGCCGACATCATCGCTCAACGAGCCACGTTGACGGCGCAGAAAACCAGACTCGACAGCACCCTGAAAAGCCTTGCCGCGCTCAAGCAGAATGCCGCGGACCTGATCACCCAGATTGCCGGTATTCGCCGTACGCTGCTGGAAAGCGAATTGACGTTGGGCACCCACAGCGTTCTGCATCCCGGCTTCTGGTTGCCGCTGCTCGATCCCAGCGCGGATGATCGGCAGCGACTGCAGTTTTTCGTCGACCAACTACGTCTGTCCTGGGCCAGCGTGTGGCTGCCCGGCGAGCGCTTTTACACCAGCCTGCTGGTATTTCTGGCCTTTATCGTCTGGACATTCGGACGCCGGCTGGCCGAGCGCGGCCTGACCTGGCTGTGCATTCATCGCGTGCCGGAGGGACGGCTGCGGCGCAGCGCGCTCGCCTTTGCCTCGGCGCTGGCAACCATCGCCACCACCGGCATCGCCCTGCAAATTCTGTTTTATGCCTGCACCCGGCATCAGCCGTTATCGCCAGTGCTGCAAACCTTCTCCGAAGAGTTTGAAAAGGTTGTGTATGCCTGCGTGCTGATTACCGGTCTGAGCCGCGCGCTGCTGTCGACCGAGCATCCCTCGTGGCGTTTGCCGGCGATTGCCGATCCGGTCGCTCTGGCGCTCAAGCCCTACCCGCGCATCCTCTCCTGCACGTTGCTGGTATTGGTGACTTTGGTGCAGGTCAGCAACGCCACCGGCATGAGCAGTCAGATCGTGATCACCGGGCGCGGGATCATCGCGATGGTTGTGCTGGCGATTGTCCTGACGTTGCTGCTGCGGGTCGGCAAGGTGCGCAAGGCGCTGGTCGCGGCCAACGATGCGGCGGCGGCCAACAGCACGTTTGCCGGGATCATCTACACCGTCGCCAGCGTTTCGATTCTGGTCTCGGCACTGGCCCTGCTCGCCGGCTACGTTTCGCTGGCGCGGTTCATCAGTTATCAGTTGGTCTGGGGTTTTATTGTCCTGTCCGGTTTCTACCTGCTGATCCAACTGGTCAAGGACCTCTGCGAGCACGTGTTTTCACCCCGCCATGCCAGCGGCAAGGCACTCAAGCAACTGCTCGGCATCGGCGATCGGCGCCTCGATCAAGTGGCGATCCTGCTGTCCGGCTTCAGCCGTGCCGCGCTGATGTTGCTGGCGGTGATCAGCCTGTTCGTCGGCGGCATCGGCACCACGCTCGGGCAACTGCTGAGCAACATCATGGTCATCCTCGGCGGCGCCGGGCTGCGCAAGCTGAACATCGTCCCCGCGCACCTGCTCAACGCCGTACTGGCCTTGATTATCGGCATCTGGCTGATCCGCACCCTCAGTCGCTGGCTGGACCACGAATTCCTGCCCAAGACCGAGATGGACCCCGGCATGTGTGCGTCGCTGAGCACACTGTTTTCCAACATCGGTTACGCGCTGGTGATTCTGCTGACCCTGTCGTCGCTGGGTGTGCAGTGGACCAATCTGGCGTGGATCGTCAGTGCCTTATCGGTGGGTATCGGTTTCGGTTTGCAGGAAATCGTGAAGAACTTCGTGTCCGGGCTGATTCTGTTGACTGAACGGCCGGTGAAGGTTGGCGACCTGATCAGCATCAGCGGCGTCGAAGGCGACATTCGCCGGATCAACGTACGCGCCACGGAAATCCAGCTCAGCGACCGCTCGATCGTCATCGTGCCCAACTCGCAATTGATCTCGCAGAACCTGCGCAACGTCACCCTGGGCGGCAGCGCGCAAGGCGTGGCATCGCTGGAGCTGATGTTCCCGCTGGACATCGACCCTGAGCAGGTGAAAGATCTGCTGCTCGACACCTACCGCGAGAACGAAACCTTGCTGGATAAACCGGCGCCGTTCGTGCGCTTCAGCAAGCTGTCGCCGGACGGGATCACGCTGACGGTGACCGGGTATGTGGCCAGCCCGAGGATTGTCGGGGTGACTAAAAGTGATCTGTTGTTTGAGATTTTGAAGCGTCTGGGTGCGGCGGGCATCGCGCTGGCGAAACCGCCGGCGGCGAGTTGATATAGCCCCCCGGCAATCAGCCTTTACGCGTGACCACACGTCGATGGCAGTCGGCCGGCGTCAGCACCTTGCCGGACGAGGAGCGCACAGCGATGGTTTCCACCGGTTCGGCTGAATCGTTGTCGAGCAACACCGAGTGGCTTTCGCCTTGGGCGAACAAAAAGCGCTCGCCCCACTGGCGCAGGCTGACGACGATCGGAAACACCGCACGGCCCATGTCGGTCAGCACATATTCCTTGTAGGCGCTGCCATCGGCGGCCGGCTGCATTTGCAGCACGCCCAGTTCGACGAGCATTTTCAGTTTCACCGTGAGGATGTTTTTCGCCAACCCCAGGCGCTTCTGGAATTCGCTGAAGCGGCGCACATCGTCGAACGCGTCGCGGATGATCATCAGCACCCAGCGATCGCCAATGGCCTCAAGTGTTCGGGCGACCGGGCATTCGCTCTGCGCCAGTAAAGTCTGTCTGGCCATGAATCTCCCAGGGAAAGCAAGGTTGAAAAAGGTTCTGGCGTCAGACGAAAACGTTCTGCGCAATGTGGTTGCATTTAACAACCGACATCGCTAAAAATCAACGCATCGGTTTTCATTCGAAACCACATGAACCAAGGATGGACTGATGCCGTACGAACCACATCCCCCGCTGAAAATGGACGTTGAAGCCAAGAAAGCGAGCGGAGGCCAGACACGGATTTCGCATTCGCGTGTCACCGCGCCCCTCAGCCGCTATCAAACCCTGCTCTTCGCAATCACCTGCGCCATGGCCGTGGCCAACGTCTACTTCGCCCAGCCATTGCTGGAGTCAATGGCGGCGAGCCTTGCCGTGTCGCCCGGCACGATCGGCATCGTTGTCACCGCGACTCAGGCCGGCTATGCCGTCGGATTGTTGTTCATAGTGCCGCTGGGTGACTTGCTCGATCGCAAGAAACTCATTCTTACGCAGATGCTGCTGTCGGCCGTGGCCTTGTGTGTGGTGGGACTCGCCGGCAACTGGGGCATGCTGCTCGGTGCCATGGTGCTGGTGGGCCTGATGGCGGTGGTGGTGCAGGTGGTCGTGGCCTATGCCGCCTCGCTGGCCAGCCCAGAACAGCGCGGCGTAGCCGTCGGCACGGTCACCAGCGGCGTGGTGCTGGGCATTTTGCTGGCGCGCTTCGTTTCGGGTGTGGTCGCCGATCTGGCCGGCTGGCGTGGCGTGTATTTTGTCTCGGCAACGCTGATGATCGGCATGGCGCTGGTGTTGTGGCGCACCCTGCCCGCCTCCGCAACGCCGCCGGCCAACGGCAGTTACGGGCAGTTGCTGCGTTCGGTGTTTCAGCTGTACCTGACCGAGCGCACGCTGCGGGTCAGAGGCACCTTCGCCCTGCTGATCTTTGCCGCCTTCAGCGTGCTGTGGACCTCGATGGTATTGCCGTTGAGCGCGCCACCGCTGTCGCTGACGCACACACAGATCGGCCTGTTCGGCCTCGCCGGGGTGGCCGGTGCGCTGGCAGCCGCGCGGGCCGGCCGCCTGGCGGATCAGGGACGCGGCAATCGCACCACTGGCATCGCCCTGGCGCTGTTGACCCTGTCATGGCTGCCCACCGCGTTCGGCGAAAGCTCATTGCTGGCCATGGTCGCGGGTGTGGTGCTGCTGGACTTCGCCGTACAAGCGGTACACGTCACCAACCAAAGCCTGATTTTTGCCGCACGCCCGGATGCGCAAAGCCGTCTGGTCGGCGCCTATATGTGTTTCTACTCGGTCGGCAGTGGCCTCGGTGCGATAGCGGCCACCTACACCTATGCGCACTTTGGCTGGGTCGCTGTTTGTGTCTTGGGTGCGGCGATTAGCGCCGCAGCGTTGGTGTACTGGTTATTGCTGATGGTCGTCCGCGACTGACGCTGACAAAGCTTCCTCTTTGCGAATCCGGCTGTCGCTGCGACAGCCTCCATTTCTTCCAGGGCAATTGATCGATGAAACCACTGCACGTAGCACTGGCTGTACTGATAACCGCCATCTGGGGCGTGAACTTCTCGGTAATCAAACTCGGCCTCGCCACAGTTGACCCGTTCATCCTGGCGGGCATCCGCTTCAGTCTGTGCGCGCTGCCGGCGATTTTGTTTATCCGCAAGCCTGATGTTGCCTGGCGCTACATCGTTGGTTACGGGTTGGTGTTCGGCATCGGTCTGTGGGGTGTGGTCAACCTCGGAATAAAGGCCGGACTGTCAGCAGGCATCGCGTCGCTGGTTCTGCAGTTCAGTGCGTTTTTTACGATCGTGCTCGGCAGCTGGGTGTTCAAGGAAGCGCTGAGCCGTTTCCAGCTTCTGGGCATGCTGATCGCGCTGGGCGGTTTGCTGTGCATCATCACCATCAGTGACGGTTCGGTGAGCCTGCCCGGTGTGCTGTTGGTACTGCTCGGCGCCGCTTCGTGGAGTGTCGCCAATATCATCAACAAGAAGGCCAGCACCCGCGATGTATTTGCTTTTCTGGTGTGGTCCAGCGCGTTCGCACCGCTCCCGCTGTTTGCCCTCGATTACGCGGTCAACGGCAGCGCCGGTTATGCCGCGTTCGTCCATCAGGTAGACGGCACCGCAGTGTTGTCGATCCTGTTTCAGGTCTACCCCAACACGCTGTTCGCCTACTGGATCTGGAACTCGCTGCTAAAAACCTATCCGGTGTCCACGGTCGCGCCGCTGTCGCTGCTGGTACCGATTTTCGGCATGCTGGGGTCGGTGCTGCTCTTCAACGAAAGCGTACCGCTCAGCAAGGTGCTGGCTGTTGCGCTGATCGTGCTCGGGCTGGCGGTGGGTCTGTACGGCCAGCGCATGTTCGCTGCCCTGCGCGCGCGGTTCCCGGAATCGGCAGCACCCTGAAAGGCTGCGCTGCCCGTTTGTGCACAAATCTTCTAAACGCCCGCGCCCATTGCGCGGTATTTTATCCAGCCGCATGTTGCCCAATCGAACCCTGGAGGCCTCGTGGAAAAACGCAACTGGATCGAGCTGTCCCAGGACGTCGACACTGGCATCGAGTCGATTCGCGCGCACTTTGAAGGGCATGCCTACGACCCGCACTGGCACGACAGTTTTCTGGTCGGCGTCACTGAGCAAGGCGTGCAGCAATTCAATTGCCGGCGCAGGCGCCATCGCAGCACGCCGGGCCAGGTGTTTCTGCTGGAACCGGGGGAAATTCATGACGGCCATGCGCCGACCGAGGACGGCTTTACCTATTCGATGCTGTACCTCGACCCGCACTGGCTCGAGCGCGAAGTGCATGCGCTTTACGAAGACGCGCCGTCGAACAGTCAGCCGGGGTTTGCCGATACGCTGAGCCACGACCCGCGTCTGGCCACTGCGATTGTCCAGGCCTTTCATGCCCTGCACGACGGCGATTTGCGCATCGTCCGCCAGACCGCCATCGACGGACTGCTCGGCTCGCTGACCCGCCACCTCGACTGGCGCAAGCGTCAGCCGATTGATCCGCGCCTGCCGCTGGTGGCGCAGGTCGCGCGGGATTATCTGCACGCACATGCCTTTGAAGACATCGGCCTGGATGATCTGGCGAAGATTTGCGGGGTCGACCGGTTTCGCCTGAGCCGCGCGTTCAAGGCTGCTTTTGGCCTGGCCCCGCATGCCTATCTGATCCAGTTGCGCCTGGCCAAGGCGCGGCAGTTGCTGGCGCGCGGTGAGACGCCGGCCGAGGTTGCCTGTGTGCTGGGGTTTGCCGATCAGAGTCACCTGGGCCGCTGGTTCCGCCGCGCCTACCAATTGACCCCGGCGGACTACCGCAAGCGCTGCTCAAACCTTCCAGACTGAGGCGCGCCGACTGCCGATCATGCAGGCCTGTTCAACTTTCAGGACCTGCGCATCATGGCCTCATTACTGCCCTTTCTGCTGTTCGCTTTCGTCGCTTCGATCACCCCCGGACCAACCAATATTCTGGTGCTCAGCCACAGTTCCCGGCAGGGCCTGCTCGCCACCCTGCCGATCATCTTCGGCGCCTGCACTGCGGCGGCGCTGATTGTGCTGATGGTGGGCCTGGGTGCCGGCGAAACGCTGTTGCGGTACCCGCTGGTGCAACACGCCATGGCCTGGGGCGGCGTGCTCTGGCTGAGCTGGCTGGCCTGGCAGATTTTTCGCAGCCCGCCGCCGTCGCTGGATCCGGCTCAGCAACAGGATTCAGGCCTGAGCGTCTTCGGCGCGGCGCTGCTGCAACTGGTCAATCCGAAGGTGTGGATGATGGCCGTGGCGGTGGTCAGCGTGTTCGTGGGCGGCGGCGACAAGACCTTGCGTCTGCTGGTGCTGTCGCTGGCCTTTCTGTTGGTGTCGCTGCCGTGCATGACCTTGTGGGCGCTGCTCGGAGTGGGCAGCAGGCGATTGATCGGCTCCCCACAAGCGTTCAAACGCATGAACGCGGTACTGGCGCTGTTATTGCTGCTGTCGGCATGGCTCACCATTCTGATCTGAAACACGCTGTACAAGCTTCTGCAGATGCAATACTGATTTTATTGACCTTCTGGACTGGTGTCCCAACCGAGATCTCGATAACTGGTTTTATCGTGCTCTGGAAAGTCGGTCGTCCATATTCCCCAATCCATGTACTCGTAGTACTTGGTCATCGCGTCGAAATAGCTATTGGCGGAGACCTCCCAAACGAGCTTCGATCCCGGTTCAAGCAGCGCTCGCGCCTCTTCACCATGAGGCCCGGATACAACGAACAATTCTGAGCCATCAGGCTCCAGCCACAGTTCATGATTCACTATTTTTCTCGCTTCCTTAGCAGATGATCAGTGCGCCGTCGCCTGCCGATACTCGCGCGGGGTGAACCCGGTCGAGGCCTTGAACTGGCGAGTGAAGGCGCTGTGGTCGGTGTAGCCGCATTGCAGCGCCACGTCGGTGATTGGCAAATCAGTGTGCAGCAAGCGATGCGCGTGTTCCAGGCGGACTTTCTGGATCATCTGCCGCGGCGTCAGATGGAATACGCGTTTGCAATAGCGCTCCAGTTGCGCCACGGAGATGCCGGCGATGCGCGTCAGTTCGCCCAGCGTCACCCGGCGATTGAAGTTGGCGCGGATGTGCTCGTCGACCGCCGCCAAACGCTCGAACGCCGGGTGGGTTTCGCTGGCTGATTGCAGGTCCACGGAAATCCCGACCAGGCCGATGATTTCTCCGTCACGGTTGTACAGCGGCTGTTTGTACGTCAGGCACCAGCCCGGTTCGCGGCTGCCATACAGATGCAGTTCGAGCTGATCCTGCAGCACAAACCCTTCTTCCAGCACTTTGCGATCCTGCTCGGTGTAGCCCGGCCCCAGTTGCGCCGGGAACACCTGCGCACTGGTCTTGCCGAGCAACGGGCGCAAATCCTTCAAGCCGCAGCGCTGCACCAGCGTGCGATTGGCGAGGACATATCGCGCTTGCAGATCCTTGATGAAAATCGCCGCGTTGGGAATCACGTCGAGCATCGGTAACAGCAGCGCGGCGCTGGCCACCAGGTCTTCGAGGGTGTGCGGGCGCTGGCCGTTGTCGCCCTGGGCCAGGATCGAAAGCGCGCTGTGCATCAAAGAGAGTCCTCGGTTCGTGGATCGGCCAGGCGCCCGATCTGCGGCGGTCGCGTGCAGATTGCAACATCGCCAGAAGCCTGACGAGCGTGGCGTTCCAGCAGCCCCATTGTGCTGAATTCGTCATCGATGCCGCGCTAAAACATCAATCGCTGCTCGGTTGTCAGGTGCAAAGTCTGCACGTGCGAGTGACGCAACTGCCTATCCAATAACTCACAAGAAGGCGATGCCATGTCAGGCCAAGGCAAGTTCAAAAAACAGCTTTCACTGATCGACCTCACGTTCATCGGGCTCGGTGCAATCTTCGGTTCCGGCTGGTTGTTCGCCGCCAGTCACGTTTCGGCGATTGCCGGCCCGGCGGGGATTTTTTCCTGGTTGCTGGGCGGGTTTGCCGTGCTGTTGCTGGGCATCGTGTATTGCGAGCTCGGTGCTGCACTGCCCCGCGCCGGCGGCGTGGTGCGTTACCCGGTGTATTCGCACGGGCCGTTGCTCGGCTACCTGATGGGCTTCATCACGCTGATCGCGTTTTCCAGCCTGGTGGCGATCGAAGTGGTCGCTTCGCGCCAATACGCGGCGGCGTGGTTTCCCGGCCTGACCAAGGCCGGCAGCGGCGACCCGACGATACTCGGCTGGCTGGTGCAGTTCGGCCTGCTCTGTGTGTTTTTCCTGCTCAACTACCGCAGCGTCAAGACCTTCGCCAAGGCGAATAATCTGGTGAGTATTTTCAAGTTCATCGTGCCGCTGCTGGTAATCGGCGTGCTGTTCACCTTCTTCAAACCGGAGAATTTCCAGGTGCAGGGTTTCGCCCCGTTCGGCTTGTCCGGCGTGGAAATGGCGGTGTCGGCCGGCGGGATCATATTTGCTTACCTGGGCCTGACGCCAATCATCTCGGTGGCCAGCGAAGTGAAGAATCCGCAGCGCACCATCCCCATCGCGCTGATCCTCTCGGTGCTGCTGTCGACGCTGATCTACGTGCTGCTGCAAATGGCTTTTCTCGGCAGCATCCCCACGGAAATTCTCGCCAACGGCTGGGCCGGGGTCAGCAAGGAATTCGCCCTGCCGTACCGCGACATCGCATTGGCGCTGGGTGTCGGCTGGCTGGCGTATCTGGTGGTTGCCGACGCGGTGATTTCGCCCAGCGGCTGCGGCAACATCTACATGAACGCCACGCCGCGGGTGATCTACGGCTGGGCGCAGACCGGCACGTTCTTCAAGGTTTTCACCCACATCGATGAGAAGTCCGGGATTCCGCGCCCGGCGCTGTGGCTGACCTTCGCCCTGTCGGTGTTCTGGACCCTGCCGTTCCCGTCGTGGGAGGCGCTGATCAATGTGGTCTCCGCCGCGCTGGTGCTGAGCTACGCCGTGGCCCCGGTTTCGGTGGCCGCACTGCGTCGCAATGCGCCGGACCTGCCGCGGCCATTCCGGGTCAAGTGCATGGGCGTGCTCGGCCCGGTGTCGTTCATAATCGCCGCGCTGATTGTCTACTGGTCGGGCTGGAACACCGTGTCGTGGCTGCTCGGCCTGCAGATCCTGATGTTCGTGGTGTACCTGCTCTGCGCGCGTTTTGTGCCGACCGCGCACCTCAATCTGGCGCGGCAGGTGCGCTCCTCGGCGTGGCTGATCGCCTTCTACGCGGTGACCATCGTGCTGTCGAAACTCGGCACGTTCGGTGGCCTCGGCATCCTCGCCCATCCGTTCGACACGCTGGTCGTGGCGGCCTGCGCGACCGGTATTTATTACTGGGGCGCGGCGACCGGTGTGCCGGCGCATCTGCTGCGTCTGGACGAGGACGACGAGGAAAGCGAAGTCGCCGCCGCCAGCACCAACGTCCATTCGTGCCCGCTCGGCGCCTACTGAAATCACTTAAGGGACATGCCCATGAAACGATTGCACGTGATCGACTCGCACACCGGCGGCGAACCCACCCGGCTGGTGATGGACGGTTTTCCCGCCCTGCCCGGCGCGACCATCGCCGAACAACGCGATGCCCTGCGCAGCCAGCATGATCAGTGGCGCCGCGCCTGTCTGCTGGAACCGCGCGGCAACGACGTACTGGTCGGCGCGCTGTATTGCCCGCCGGTATCGGCGGATGCCACCTGCGGGGTGATCTTCTTCAACAACGCAGGTTATCTGGGCATGTGCGGTCACGGCACCATCGGCCTGATCAATTCGTTGCAGTACCTGGGCAAGATCCAGCCCGGCGAACACAGGATCGACACGCCGGTAGGTCCGGTCAGCGCCACCCTGCACGAGGATGGCAGCGTCACCCTCGGCAACGTGCCCGCCTATCGCTACCGCAAGCAGGTGGCGGTGGACGTGCCGGGTTTTGGCCAGGTACGCGGCGACATCGCTTACGGCGGCAACTGGTTTTTCCTGGTCTCCGAACACGGCCAGACGTTGACCATGGACCACGTCGAACACCTCACCACCTATACCTGGGCCATGCTCAAAGCCCTTGAAGATCAGGGCATTTACGGTGAGGACGGCGCGGTCATCGATCACATCGAACTGTTCGCCGATGACGATGAGGCCGACAGCCGCAACTTCGTCATGTGCCCCGGCAAAGCCTATGACCGCTCACCGTGCGGCACTGGCACCAGCGCCAAACTCGCCTGCCTGGCTGCCGACGACAAGTTGCAGCCCGGCGCACTCTGGGTGCAGGCGAGCATCACCGGCAGCCAGTTCGAAGGCCGCTTCGAATGGGCAGGCGAGCGCATTCGCCCGTTCATCACCGGCCGCGCCTACATGACCGCCGACAGCACCCTGCTGATCGACGAACAGGATCCGTTCGCGTGGGGCATCTGAGTCGCCACGCTGGTTTTTCACCTCACTTTGAATGCTGTGCCAAGGAGTCAAAATAATGAGCGACAACATCTTCACCGGTTGCATGCCGGCCCTGATGACCCCGTGCACCGCCCAGCGCACCCCGGACTTCGACGCGCTGGTGGCCAAGGGTCGCGAGCTGGTCGATATCGGCATGAGCGCTGTAGTCTATTGCGGTTCGATGGGCGACTGGCCTTTGCTCACCGAAGCCGAGCGTCAGCAAGGCGTGGCGCGGCTGGTCGCGGCCGGCGTGCCGACGATTGTCGGCACCGGCGCAGTGAATTCCCGCGAGGCGATATCCCATGCCGCGCACGCTGCCAAAGTCGGCGCGCAAGGCCTGATGGTAATTCCGCGAGTGCTGTCGCGTGGCGCTTCCGCGGCGGCGCAAAAGGCGCATTTCTCGGCGATCCTGCAAGCCGCGCCGAACTTGCCAGCGGTGATTTACAACAGCCCCTACTACGGCTTCGCCACCCGCGCCGAGCTGTTCTTCGAACTGCGGCGCGAGCACCCCAACCTGATCGGTTTCAAGGAATTCGGCGGCGGCGCCGACCTGCGTTACGCCGCCGAGAACATCACCTCCAAGGACGATGACGTGACCCTGATGGTCGGCGTCGACACCCAGGTGGTGCACGGTTTCGTCAACTGCAACGCGACCGGCGCGATCACCGGCATCGGCAACGCCCTGCCGCGTGAAGTGCTGCAATTGGTGGCGCTGAGCAAGCAAGCGGCCAACGGCGACGCCCGGGCACGGCGACAAGCGCGGGAGCTGGAGTCGGCACTGGCGGTGTTGTCATCGTTCGATGAGGGCTGCGATCTGGTCCTGTATTACAAGCATTTGATGGTGCTCAACGGCGATAAGGAATACACCCTGCACTTCAACGAAACCGACGCCTTGAGCGACTCGCAACGGCGTTACGCCGAACAGCAATATGCGCTGTTCCGTCACTGGTACGAAAACTGGTCGGCGGAGCAGGACTTCGCCTGACCTGCGCCATTGCACCTGCCGCGCAGCCCTGGGGCTGGCGGCAGTCTCTCCTCTTTTTTCAGGAACCCACCATGGCAAATAACCCCGCGCACGACATCGCCGTGGTCGGTGCCGGCATCATCGGTGTTGCCTGCGCGCTGCGTCTGGCCCGCCAAGGGTTGCGCGTGGTCGTGATCGATCAGCAGCCGCCCGGCCACGGCGCTTCGTTCGGCAATGCGGGGCATCTTGCGACCGAGCAGGTGTTCCCGATCGCCGACGTGTCGATCCTCAAACGCCTGCCGGGCATGCTGCTCGATCCGATGGGGCCGTTGCGCCTGGACTGGCGCTACCTGCCGCGCGCGCTGCCGTGGTTCACCCGGTTGTTGCTGAATCTGCGCGCGCAGCCATTCCACAATACGGTCGCCGGTTTGCGTGCGCTGAATGAAAGCAGCCTGGCGGCGTGGCAGCGTTTGTTCGGCGATATCCAGCGCAGCGACTTGCTAAAGGTCGACGGTTCATTACTGGTGTACGAACGCGGCGAATCACGTCAGGCAATCGAGGCGTTGCAGCAAAGGTTGCACCAGCAACAAGTGCCGGTGGATGTCTGGCAGGCCGGCGCCATTCGCGACACCGCGCCACAACTCAGCGAACGGATTCAGGGTGGCTTGTTCTTCCCCCGCACCGGGCATTTCATCGATCCCTACCGCGTAGTGACCGCGTTGGTCGATGCGGCCAAGGCTGGCGGCGTGAGCTTTTTACAGCAGCGGGTAGCGGGTGGTCAGGTGCAGGACGACGGCGTTCGCCTGCACACCGACAACGGGCCAATCAGCGCCCGCCGCGTGCTGATCGCCTGCGGCGCTCATTCGGCGCCACTCACCGCCGCCCTCACCGGCGTAAAAGTCCCGCTGGACACCGAGCGCGGTTATCACCTGATGCTGCCGCATGAAACCGGGCGACTGCCCTTCCCTGTCACCTCGCTGGAACGCAAGTTCATCATGACGCCCATGGCTGACGGCTTGCGCCTGGCCGGCACGGTGGAATTCGCCGGTTTGCACAAGCCAGCCGATATGCAACGCGCCTGGCAATTGCACCGTTTGAGTCAGGGCCTGTTTCGCGAGGATTTGAGCACTGAAGCGGCAATGACTTGGATGGGCTTTCGCCCTTCGCTGCCGGACTCGCTGCCAGTGATCGATCAGGTTTGCGAGGGCAAAGTGTTGCTCGCGTTCGGTCATCAGCACCTGGGCCTGACCCAGGCGGCAGTCACTGCCGAAATGCTGGTGCAGATGGCCTGCCCGGCTTCGACCCCGGCGCCTGATTTGCCGAAGGGTGATCGTTATCGATTGGCGCGTTTCTGATGGAACGCGTCAGTTGACGTGCTTGAGCGCCTCGCCGTGATGCATGGCCAAGTGACCGGTCTTGTCGCTCTTGACCTCGTACTGCGGCGAGTCTTTTGAGGCTGGTCGATGGCGGCCCATGAACTCAGTATCGCGGGTATGCACCTTGACCACCGTGCCGTGAATCTCCCCGGCCTCGGAGTTCCAGCGCACCACATCGCCGACCTTGAATGAAGCGCTCATGTCGATTTCCTCGTGTCGGATTGTTGTGCTGTTGATCTTCTGGCGCCCGAGAAAATTCAACAAAGCGTGCTTCAACGACTCAGCCGACCATCGGCAGGCGAAAAAATCGAACGGCACAATTTCCCTGCGCCTCCAACCTGTACGCCGATAAAACAGCGCACGACGAGAGGTGTGAAATGAACAACGACCCGAACCTGCAAGGCGGTAGTGGTGAGCATGATCCGCTGCCGACAACCCCGGATCCGTTGAGCCCGGGCCGCACCGAAGTCGATCCGATGAAGGATCGCGGTATCGATGAACTGCCCGACAACGAAGGCGAGATTCCGCTGGACGATGACAGCGCCGGTCTCGACCCGGAACGGGTGCGCCGGGAAACCGACAATGCGGAAATGGATGATCAACCGAACCCGCGTTGAATCGACGTGGCAGCGCTGTGCTTATGCAGCGCTGCCACGAAGCGAACGGATCGATGACTTAGTCGTAAAACGCCTCAACCGCCACCCGGCTACCGACAAAGAAACTGTCCGCCACCAGGCGCAACGGCTGCACATCAAGGTCACTGGCCTTGTCGACGATCAACTGCTGGAAGTGTCGATACACCGCGGCGTATTCGCCCTCTTCCGAGACCGTCTGGCGCACCCCATCGATGCTCAGCAGCGCGCCGCCGTTATCGAGGCGCAGCACGCCCTCGGCGCAGCGCACTTCGATGCTCCACAGTTCGTCATGACCGTGGTCGAAGTCGAATTCGGCGCGGACGTCGAGGTGGCGTGCGTCGGACATTTTGATCGAGGCGGCAATCGGCGATTGGCAGTTGTTCGGCACGCGCAACTCGGCGGCTTCGACAAACAGTGGCAGCGCCAGCAGGTGGATGACGATCGACAAGGCGTTGATGCCCGGATCGAACACGCCGAGGCCGCCGGGTTGCCAGATCCACGTCTGGCCGGGGTGCCATTTGCGCACGTCTTCTTTCCAGTCGATCTGCACGCTTTGCAGGGTGCGCGAGGCGAGCCAGTCACGGGCGGCTTCGATGCCGGGGGCGTAGCGCGAGTGCCAGGCAAACAAGGCACTGACGCCTTGCGCCTGCGCCTGATCGACCAAGGCCAGCGCCTCGCCCAGGGTGGCGCAGGGCGGCTTTTCGACCAGCACGTGCTTGCCGGCGGCCAAGGCTTCCTGGACCAGTGCGAAGCGACCTTGCGGTGGTGTGCAGAAAGCGATCGCATCGACCGCCGGGCCGTTGGCCAGCAACTCGGTCAATGACTGGAAGTTTTCGACGCCGACGCAGGGTTTGCCTTGGGTGGCGACCGAGACCAGCTGGAATCCGGGATTGGCGGTGATCGCCGGTACGTGTTGATCCTGGGCAATCTTGCCGTAGCCCACCAGACCGAGACGGATTGGTTGCATCAATGACTCCGCTTTTGTTTTGTTTTAGTCAGCTGACGCGTTTCAGTCAGCGCGTCGGCAGATTACCTGCAAATCGCCTGAGCGTCTGTCGGCGCAACGTCACAAACTCACAAGGCCAGTGGCGCCTCGCAGGATCAGGCAAGCATCGCACAGGATTGCACCATGACCGGACACGCCATACCCGCAAGAATAACCTCACGATAAACCGATGGAGGATGTTCCCATGCTTGTACACGCTTACGGTGCCCACGCCGGCGACAAACCCCTTGAGCCGCTGCAGATCAAGCGCCGCGCGCCAGCCGCCCACGACGTACAGATCGACATCGCCTTCTGCGGCATCTGCCACTCCGACCTGCATCAGGTCCGCGCCGAATGGGCCGGCACGCAATTCCCTTGCGTACCGGGTCATGAAATTGTCGGCCGGGTTGCGGCGGTGGGGGCGCATGTTGCGGACTTCAAGGTCGGTGATCTGGTCGGCGTCGGCTGCATCGTCGACAGCTGCAAACACTGCGACGACTGTGAAAGCGGGCTGGAGAACTACTGTGACGGCATGATCGGCACCTACAACTTCCCGACCCCGGATGAGCCGGGCTGGACGCTGGGTGGTTACTCGCAAAACATCGTCGTGGACGAGCGTTATGTCCTGCGCATCCGCCATCCCGAGGCGCAACTGGCGGCTGTCGCGCCACTGCTGTGCGCGGGCATCACCACCTACTCGCCGCTGCGCCACTGGAACGCCGGCCCGGGCAAGAAAGTCGGAGTGGTCGGTATCGGCGGGCTGGGGCACATGGGTATCAAACTGGCGCACGCGATGGGCGCGCATGTCGTCGCTTTCACCACCTCCGACTCCAAGCGTGACGCGGCCAAAGCTCTGGGCGCCGATGAAGTGGTGGTGTCGCGCAACGCCGAGGAAATGGCTGCGCATGCCAAGAGTTTCGATTTGATCCTCAACACTGTCGCCGCGCCGCATGACCTCGACGCGTTTCTGGTCCTGCTCAAGCGTGACGGCGCCCTGACGCTGGTTGGCGCGCCCGCCTCGCCGCACCCGTCGCCCAACGTGTTCAATATGATCACCAAGCGCCGCACCATCGCCGGTTCGATGATCGGCGGGATTGCCGAGACCCAGGAAATGCTCGATTTCTGCGCCGAGCGCGGCATCGTTTCGGACATCGAACTGATCGGCGCCGAGCAGATCAACGACGCCTATGAACGCATGCTCAAGGGTGACGTGAAATATCGCTTCGTGATCGACAACGCAACGCTGGCCGGCTAACCCCGCGCGCCCATCGTCAGCCTGGCGCTGGCGATGGGCGCAGGGATTTTGTCGGCGGAATTTGACAGCTCAAGCGCGGCTCGCCAGAGTCGCACCCCTTTGCCTGCCGTCGAGCCGCAGGCTGGTGTTGAAAGGGGTTGCCGTTGAACGAACAGACATTGTCCCTGCGCCTTGAGCGCGTGGCTGCACACGTGCCGGTCGGTGCGCGGCTGGCCGATATCGGCTCGGATCACGCTTATCTGCCGGTCGCCTTGCTGCGCCGCGGCCTGATCAGCGCAGCAGTGGCGGGCGAAGTCGCATTGACGCCGTTCCAGGCGGCGCAACGTACGGTGCGTGAAAACGGCCTGCAGGCGCACATCAGCGTGCGTCGCGCCAACGGACTGGCGGCAATCAGCGCTGACGACGGCATCACCGCTGTCAGCGTCTGCGGCATGGGCGGCGAAACCATCCGCGACATCCTTGAAGCCGGCAAGGCCCACCTCAGCGGCAAGGAACGCCTGATCCTGCAACCCAACGGCGGCGAACAACCCTTGCGCCAATGGCTGATGGAACACGGCTACCGCATCCTCAGCGAAGAAGTGCTGCACGAAAACCGTTTCGACTACGAAGTCATCGTGGCCGAGCGCGACGGCCCGGTGAGCTACACCGCTCAGCAACTGTACTTCGGCCCGCTGCAGATGCAGACGCGCAGCCCGGCCTTCATCCGCAAATGGCAGCACCGACTGCGCCTCAAGCATAAAACCCTGACCCGTCTCGCCCAGGCGCGGCAGACCGTGCCGCAGGAAAAGCTGGAAGCCCTCGCGCAACAGACGCGCTGGATCGAGGAACTGCTCGCCTGAATTCCTTCCCCCTCGAACCGTGATCAGCACGCTTTGATTAGATACACCGCATCACAAATGAAGTACCGCAAGCCCCATTTATCAATTCAACCCCGCCCCCTAAAGTCCACTCCAACAGCGGCCCTTCACTCCGAGGGGCCAGCGACTGGAGATAGCTCACATGCCTTTCATCAGCGTTCGTATCACCCGCGACGGCGTCACCCGCGAGCAGAAAGCCCAGGTCATCCAGGAAATCACCGAGACCATGACCCGCGTGCTGCACAAGGACCCGCACCTGACCCACATCGTCATCGAAGAAGTCGACACCGATAACTGGGGCTATGCCGGCATCAGCACCACCGAGTACCGCAAGCAACTGGCGGATTCGCAGTCATGAGCCGCACGGTAAAAATCGACTTCGTCTCGGATGTCGTCTGCCCCTGGTGCGCCCTTGGCGCCACCGCGCTGGAACAGGCGATCAGCAATCTGGCCGGCGAAGTCGAGGTGCAACTGACCTACAAACCGTTCGAGCTGAACCCGGACATGCCCGCCGAAGGCGAGCACGCCATTGCCCACATGATGCGCAAATACGGGCGCAGCGCCGAGCAAGTGGCGGACCGCAACGCGATGATCATCGAGCGCGGCGCGCAGATCGGTTTTCATTTCGACCTGGAAAAACGCAGCCACTTTCACAACACCTTCGATGCCCATCGCCTGCTGTTCTGGGCCGCATCACAAGGGCTGCAACGCCAACTGAAGCAAGCGCTGCTCAAGGCGTACTTCAGCGACGGCCAGAACCCGAACGACCACGCCACGCTGGTCACTCTGGCCGGCGCCGTCGGCCTCGACAGCCAGCGAGCGCAGGCTGTGCTGGCGAACGGCGAATTCGCCGAGGAAGTGCGTGAACTCGAACGGTTTTACCAGCGGCGCGGCATCGACTCGGTTCCGGCCATGGTCATCGATGACCAACAGCTGATCGCCGGTTCGCAGTCCGTCGCTTATTACGAGCAAGCGTTACGCCAGGCCGCGCAGGTTCCGGCGCACGCCTGAGATTTTGCCAGTCGCTATCCAACCCATTCAGATTGCATAGAGGAAACATCATGAACACGTCCAACAAAGTTGTAGTGATCACCGGCGCCTCGCAAGGCATTGGCGCAGGTCTGGTAAAAAGCTTCCGCGAGCGCGGTTACAAAGTGGTCGCGACCTCGCGCTCGATCCAGCCATCGACAGACCCGGACATTCTCGCCGTCGCCGGTGACATCGCCGACCCGCAAACCGCCGAGCGGGTTATCCGTGAAGCGGTGAGCCGTTTTGGCCGGATCGATACGCTGGTCAACAACGCCGGGATCTTCGTCGCCAAACCGTTCACCGAATACAGCCACGCCGACTATGCGCAGGTCGTGGCGACCAACATGAGCGGCTTCTTCTACATCTCGCAACTGGCTGTCGCCGAAATGCAGAAGAACGCCAGCGGTCACATCGTCAGTGTCACCACCAGTCTGGTCGATCATGCGATTGACGGCGTGCCGTCGGTCCTCGCTTCGCTGACCAAGGGTGGCATCAACGCAGCGACCAAATCGCTGGCCATCGAGTACGCCAAGCGTGGCATTCGGGTCAACGCGGTGTCGCCTGGCATCATCAAAACGCCGATGCACGGCGAAGAAACCCACGCCGCCCTTGGCAGCCTGCACCCGATGGGCCACATGGGCGAGATCGATGACATCGTCCAGGCGATTCTGTACCTCGACACGGCGAACTTCGTCACCGGCGAAATCCTTCACGTTGACGGTGGCCAAAGCGCTGGGCACTGATCGCTCCCCGCTGCACCGCCGGTGTGTACCGGCGGTGCCGCTTCGTGAGATAACACCGAGGATCACATGTCAGGCAAACCTCGGTGTCCCCACATGAAGCGCCATTTTGATGACCTGCAGTTGGGCAGTATCGAACTGTTCTGCCTCGCCGCCGAGGCCGGCAGCTTCACCGCCGCCGCGCAACTGGCCGGGGTCACTCCAGCCGCTGTCAGCCGGTCGATTCTGCGTCTGGAACAACGCTTGGGTTCACGCCTGTTTGCCCGCACCACCCGGAGCATTCGCCTGACCGAAGCCGGGCGCAACTTCTTCCTCCAGTGCAGCCAGGCCCTGACCCAACTGGTCGAGGCACAGCAGGAAGTCATGGGCGCGCAGACCACGCCGTCGGGTCTGTTGCGCATCAGCCTGCCGACCACCTACGGTCATCACCGCATCCTGCCGCTGCTACCAAAATTCCGTGCGCTGTATCCGCAGGTCAGCGTCGATATCCACTTGGGCAACCGCAACATCGACTTCGTCGGCGAAGGCTACGACCTCGCTATCCGCGTTCGCGCCCAGCCCGATTCAAGCATGATCGCGCGCCTGCTCGAAGACGCGAAACTGGTGGTGGTCGCCTCTCCCGATTACCTGCGCAAGGCCGGCACACCGCACACCCTTGAAGACCTGGTGCAGCACGACTGCATTCAGTTCGAATTGCCGAGTAGCGGCCGGCGCATCTCCTGGCTGTTCCAGGAAAACGGTGAGGACCGCGAAGTCATGTCCGACGGCGGCTACTCCTGTTCCGACGATGTACTTGGCGGCGTGACCCTCGCCAGGCACGGCGCCGGGGTGTTTCAGACCTACAAGTTCATCGTCGAAAAAGAGCTGGCCGACGGCAGCCTGATCGAGGTGTTGCAGCCCTACGCCGGGCGTTCACGACCTTACACCCTGCTCTACCCGCACGGCCGTTATGTGCCGCAGCGGGTGCGCGCGTTTGTCGATTTTCTGTTGCAGTATCGGGAAGAGTGGGCGAGCGCCTAGGTTGGCGAAGTGAATTCGACTGTGGATTCGCGACCGCAAATCAACTCGCCCCCGGTCCGATCAACATGCTTTCGATCTCGGCGCCCGGCATCATTTGCTGGAGGCCTTCGATGAGTTTGTCGCCGGCTTCGGTGAGTGCTTCCAGCGGCATCTCGGGCAGGCTTTCGAGGATGAACCACATCTGCTGCACCTGGGCATCGAGGCGGGTTCTGACGCCCTGGCGCCAGTTCCAGCGGCGGCAGGTCACGCCTCGATCG
Organism: Pseudomonas sp. R1-1; assembly: GCF_051132135.1. Lineage (NCBI taxonomy): Bacteria > Pseudomonadati > Pseudomonadota > Gammaproteobacteria > Pseudomonadales > Pseudomonadaceae > Pseudomonas > Pseudomonas sp. R1-1. The sequence goes on along the minus strand of NZ_CP071663.1, from coordinate 2,593,915 downwards.
TCGCGCCAGACCACTTCACCGGCGTCGGGGAATTCATGGGCCGGGACTCCCTCCTTCATGGTGTCGAACGGTTCGCTGCCGTCGGCCACGACAAGGCGCGGTGCGCCGACGTAGGCCTGGGCATTTTCGCCGCCGACCGGGATCGCGTAGGCCAGGCTGATGGCGTTATAGAGATCAACCACCGGGTCGATGCTTGGCAGGCTACCGTCGCGCAGCACGCGTTTGCGCAGTGCCTCGGCCGAGCACGGTGTACGTTGCGGCTTGGCGCCGAAGCGGCGAAACACCTCGGCCCACGCCTGCAAGTGCGCCGCCGCCCAGTGCGGACCGCCCGCCGTCACCGTCTGACAGGCGTTGGCCAGCGCTTCGCCGGCAATCAGCGGGCGGCTAATCGGCGCCGCTTGCACGACAATACTCAACGCTCTGAAGCCCGGCGCCAGTTGCGCAACAGCCGGATCGATTGACGGCACGACAGACAGCATCCCAGAATCCCCTTAAATCTGAATTTCAAACGATGCTAGCGACCAATGACCAAAAAAGTCAATATATCGACCGAGGCCGGCGCCGACGTCCAGAGCGTAAGCGAAGCCGTTGCGCGCACCCTCAAGCACGCCCGTAAAACACAGAACATGACCCTCGACGAACTGTCGCGCCGTGCCGGCGTGAGCAAGGGCATGGTGGTCGAAATCGAAAAATGCGCAGCCAACCCGAGCATCGCCCTTCTGTGCAAGATTGCCGCCGCGCTGGGGCTTTCCGTGGCGGACTTCGTCAACGTCGCCGACACGCCCGCAGCACATTTGATCGGCAGTCAGGACATCCCCACGTTATGGCACGGCGAACTCGGTGGATCGGCGCGATTGCTGGCCGGCACCAGCGGCCCGAACATGCTCGAATTGTGGCGCTGGGAAATGTTCCCCGGCGAACGCTACAGCTCCCCCGGCCACCCGCAAGGCACCACCGAACTGTTTCACGTCGAGAAAGGCACGTTGCGGCTCAAGGTTGGCGCGGCGGAACTGATCATCGGCCCAGGCTGCTCGGCCGTGGCCAGGACCGATGTGCCGCATGAGTATGCCAATCATGGGAAATCCAAGCTGGTGTTCACCATGTCGGTGACGGAGATTCATCAGGCGGTTCGACCGTGAGTTATCTATATGAACGCTGATCGTTCCCATGCTCCTGCGTGGGAATGCCTCTTGTGACGCGCTGCGCCACGCTTTGGACGCAGAGCGTCCGGGGCTGCATTCCCACGCGGAGCGTGGGAACGATCATCACGCCTGAGTTCGCCTGGATATCCTGGATCGGCGTAACGTTAAAGGGCAACTCGGTCAGTCTCCTCTCCCTCTGGGGGAGGGTTAGGGTGAGGGCTCTACGCCTGCGCCTGCGCCTGCGCTGTCATTGCGGCTTGGGATGTTCCTGCGAAAGCGAGTTCGTCGCGTCGACATCCGCCATGTCTTCATCAACCGGCGCTTCGTCATCGGCCGGCAGCGGCACCTCGGGATTTTTGCGCGGGGAGTCGTGCCCGGCCTCGTTGTCCGTCGTGCGTGTTGCGCCTTGCTGCGACTGATTGCCCGGTGCGTTTTCGTCAATGTCCATGTCTGCTCTCCGTAGTGACTCACAGTGGTTAAAACTGAGAAAAGCCCGGGCCGGGCAAGTGCCCAACGCTGGACGAACGGTGCATCGCCGGGCCGTCAGCCGTCCGCTCAGTTCGATGGAACCGCTGTTTGCTGCGTGTTTTCCAATGCACAACCCTCCACGGAGAATCCGCACATGGACACTCTGGTCTCGACCCTCAAGGAGTACGCCGAACCGCTGCCGAATGTTGGCAGTGACGCCTTTGCCGACCTCTTCGACCGCTACGCCGATGCCCAGGTGGTGCTGATCGGTGAAGCCAGCCACGGCACTCACGAATTCTACGAAGCACGCGCGGCGATCACCCGGCATCTGATTGCCCATCATGGTTTCACCATTGTCGCGGTCGAGGCTGACTGGCCGGACGCCGATCAGATTGATCGCTGCGTGCGCGGCCGAGGCAAAGGGGCGTGGCACGACGCGGCGTTTGCGCGTTTCCCGACCTGGATGTGGCGCAACACCGATGTGCAGGCGTTTACCCGCTGGTTGCAGCAATACAATCAAGCGCAGCCGGCAGAGCAGCGCGTGGAGTTTCGCGGACTCGACGTGTACAGCCTGCGCAGTTCGATTCGCGAGGTGCTGGGGTTTCTGCAAGACACCGACCCGGCCATGGCCCGCGAAGCACAACAGCGCTACGCCTGCCTGAATCCCTGGCACGATGACCCGGCACTCTACGGGCATTTCACTGAAGTCGGCGGCATGGCCACTTGCGAACGCGCCGTGCTCGAGCAACTTCAGGCCCTGTTGAGCGAACGCCTGAGCCTGATGGAAAACGACGGCGAAGCGCTGTTCAACGCCACCCAGAACGCCCGCGTCGTGCGCGCTGCCGAGCAATATTATCGAGCGATGTATCGCGGCAGCCGCGAGTCGTGGAACCTGCGCGACCGGCACATGTTCGAGACCCTGCAAGCGTTGCGCATGCGCCAGGCGCACGAGGCGAAAGCGATCGTCTGGGCGCACAATTCGCACATCGGCGATGCCCGCGCCACGCAAATGGGCGACAGCGGCCAACTGACCCTCGGCCAGCTGTGCCGGCAAGCCTTTGGCAAAGACGCGGTGCTGATCGGCATGGGCACCGATCAGGGCAGCGTGGCTGCCGCCGACGACTGGGACGCGCCGATGCAAATCAAAAATGTGCTTCCCGCCCTGCCGCGCAGTTGGGAGCGCGCCTGTGTCGAAGCCGCTTGCCCGCAAGCGTTGTATGACTGGCGCACGGCAGATCGCGCCGAGTTGCGCGAAGCCCTCACGCGGCGCCTGCTGGAACGCGCGATCGGGGTGATCTACCGGCCGCAGACCGAACGACAAAGCCACTACTTCGAAGCGACACTGAGCGAGCAATTCGATGCATATTTGTGGTTCGCGCAAACCACGGCGATTACACCGCTGTCGAGCCCCGAGTCATCGAGTCATGAAGAGGACACGTTTCCGTTTGGGGTGTGAACGGTATCGGTACAGCAACATAAATCCGCGTGGCGGCTGGCTTGCCAGAGAGCCGTTTGTAAGACTCTTTACCGATTTTGTCCTATCCCTGGACAAATGCCGAAAGCTCTCGCCGCAACTTCCGTTGTGTCCTACAGCCAGCCTGAATGGATAGTTCTATGGTGAGGGCCTTGATCAAATACAGGGGTGAACTGATGATCATCGTTGCGCTGGCCGAAGCTAAAAACAATCTATCGAAACTCGTCGATGCTGCCGCTGCCGGACAAGTCATCACGATTGCCAAGGATGGCCGGGCGATGGCTCGCCTCGTACCAGCAGGAAAACCGAGCGCACGGCGTATCGGCGCCATGAAGGGCAAACTGGTGTTACCTGTGGATTTCGACTCACCATTGCCCGATGACATGCTGGGCTGTGAAGGATCTTGAGTTGAAGCATGAAACGAGAGGTTTATGTGATGGGGTCGAGCGCGGAAAGTGTTGCGAGTGAGGTTCGCCAATTGGCTAAAAAACATCGAGTAACCGCAGAGCGTGACGGCCTAAGCCGCATGGCAGTCACCATCACGCAGCTGGCAGGTGATACCGTCGAACTCGACGGCATTGAGCAGTTGCTCGTCAATCTTAAACGCAGAGGTGTTCTCAACAAAGCGCAAATCATGGCGCTGCAGGGACGTTATCTGAAGGAAAAAAGGCGTTTCAAAAAGCAGCTCAGCGCATGACATTCGATCCGTTGGCGATTTCGAGACTGAGGGCATCTTCAAAACTCGCTCAAACTCAAAAAAGCCCGCTTTCAAAGCGGGCTTTGTTGTGTAGCGATACCGATTACTTCTGCTGCGCCGTCAGCGCCGTATAGCTGTTCATCAGGTTGCGATAGTTGGGAATACGCTGCGACAACAGGTTGCCCAAACCTTCGATATCGTTGCGCCAGTCGCGGTGCAGCTCACAGGCCACCGAGAACCAGTTCATCATTTGTGCGCCGGCCTGGGTCATGCGGCTCCATGCGGCTTGTTGCACTGTGGTGTTGAAGGTGCCCGAAGCGTCGGTGACCACGAACACATCAAAACCTTCGGCCAGTGCCGACAGCGTCGGGAACGCTACGCAGACATCGGTGACCACGCCAGCAATGATGATCTGCTTGCGGCCGGTGGCCTTGATCGCTTTGACGAAATCTTCGTTGTCCCAGGCATTGATCTGGCCTGGGCGAGCGATGTACGGCGCGTCCGGGAACATCTCTTTCAGTTCCGGGACCAGCGGGCCGTTCGGGCCTTGTTCGAAACTGGTGGTGAGAATGGTCGGCAGGTTGAAGAACTTCGCCAGGTCGGCCAGGGCCAGCACGTTGTTCTTGAACTCGTTGGGCGAGAAGTCCTGCACCAGGGAAATCAGACCGGTCTGGTGGTCAACCAGCAGCACGATGGCGTCGTCTTTGTTCAGGCGGTTGTAAGTTGGAGTGGTCATGGTTGGCTTCCCTTTTCAAGTTTGAAGTGTGTTGTTGCGTTCAAGTTGGGTACAGATTACTGACCCAGCGAAAAGGGATAAATCGGCTGAAACGCGTTTCACCGTCCACTCAGAGTGGACAATGTTTACTCATTCTCATCCTCCGAAGCCGGCGGCAACGACGCCAGCATCTGCGCGTGACACACCGCAAGAATTTCATCGGCCAGCACCGAATCATCCGGGCACGCCCGAGACAGCATCACCGCGCCCACCGCTTGCGCCAGCAGTCCGATCATCTTCAAACGCGCCGCGTCCGGCGCTGCTGCAGGGTCAGTCGGGTACTTGGCGCCCAGCGTCTGCAACGTGCGCTCAATACCGTCGGCGAAGGTTGCTTTCAATTCATCAGGCTGGCGGGCGGCGTCACCGCAAAGCGCGGCCATGGTGCAGCCGTCGCCACGTCCGTCGCGGTGCTCGCGCGACAGGTAGAGGTCGATGAAGCCTTTGATGTCGAGGGTTTCGGCGGTCGCCAGTGATCGCCCCAGGCTGTTGGCGGAGGCTTCGGCCATCAAATCCGCTTTCGAGCCGAAGTGCTTGTAGAAGCCGCCGTGGGTGAAACCGGCCGCCGCCATCAGATCAGCCACACCGACGCCGTCAAACCCTCGCTCACGAAACAGCTCGGACGCCGTCTCGACGATGTGTTCACGGTTGGCCTGTGCCTGGGCTTTGCTGACTCGCATGAGCGGTACCTCTTTGCGCTAAAAATCATCCGTTGATGATACATAGATGTTAGCCATAATCAAAACCGTTGACAGCTTAGATTTAGGTCATCATCCTAAATCCACTTACAGCTTTCCCACACCTTCCCCAACCGCTGTCTTCGCAAAGAGATAAACCCATGACCACTCGCCCTGCAGTCCTGATCACTGGCGCTTCCACCGGTATCGGCGCGGTCTACGCCGAACGTTTCGCCCAACGCGGGCATGATCTGGTGCTGGTCGCCCGCGATGCTGTACGCCTCGACGCACTGGCGGCCAAACTGCGCAGCGAGCACAGCGTTGCCGTCGATGTAATCCCGGCCGACCTGACCCGACTCAGCGATCTTTCCACCGTCGAAGCGCGCCTGCGTGATGACGCGCGCATCGGCATCCTCGTCAACAACGCCGGTGCCGCGCAGTCCGGCAGCTTTATCGAGCAGAGCACCGACAGCGTGGCCAATCTGGTCGCCCTCAACACCACCGCCCTGGTACGCCTCGCCAGTGCGATCGCGCCGCGTCTGGCCAAGGCCGGTGACGGAGCGATCATCAATATCGGTTCGGTGGTCGGATTGGCGCCGGAATTCGGCATGTCGGTTTACGGTGCGACCAAGGCGTTTGTGCTGTTCCTCTCGCAAGGCCTGAGCCTGGAACTGACGCCGCTGGGCGTGTACGTGCAAGCCGTGCTGCCCGCCGCAACCCGCACGGAAATCTGGGACCGCGCTGGCATCGACATCAACACCCTGAGCGAAATCATGGAAGTCAGCGATCTGGTCGACGCCGCACTGGTCGGTTTCGATCGCCGCGAGCCGGTGACCATTCCACCGCTGCACGAAGGCCAGCGCTGGGATGACCTGCAAACCGCGCGTCAGGGCTTGCTCGGGCAGATTCGCCAATCCGCGGTTGCCCAGCGTTACCTGCCATGAAAGCTTTTCTCATCGACCGCTACGGCAAACACAACGGGCACATTAGCGACGTCGCCGAGCCCGCACCTGGGCCTGATGACGTACTGATCGAGGTGCACGCGGCGAGCGTCAATGTGCTTGATTCGAAGATCCGCCGCGGTGAATTCAAGTTGATCTTGCCGTACGCGATGCCATTGGTACTGGGTAACGATGTCGCCGGTGTGGTGATCTCGACCGGTGCCGCGGTCACGGCTTTCAAGCCGGGTGACGAGGTCTATGCACGGGTGCCGGAACAGCGCATCGGCACGTTCGCCGAGCGGATTGCCGTGGATCACCACGCGGTCGCGCGCAAGCCTGCCAACCTCAATATGAAACAGGCCGCGGCGATCCCATTGGTGACGCTGACGGCATGGCAGGCACTGGTCGACATTGCGCAACTGCGCGCGGGGCAGAAAGTGCTGATTCATGCCGGTTCCGGCGGCGTCGGCACGGTCGCCATTCAACTGGCCAAACACCTCGGCGCGTTTGTGGCGACCACCACCAGTACGGCGAATGTCGAGTGGGTCAAGGCACTCGGCGCCGACGTGGTGATCGACTACAAACACCAGCGTTTCGAGGATGAGTTGCGCGGTTACGATGTGGTGCTCAACAGCCTCGGTGCCGATGTGCTGGAGAACTCACTGAAAGTGCTCAAGCCCGGTGGCCAGCTGATTTCCATCTCCGGCCCGCCCACTGCGGAATTCGCCAAGGCGCAAGGTCTGGCCTGGCCGCTGCGGCAAGTCATGCGCTTGTTGAGCCTGAAGATCCGTCGCAAGGCTCGCCAGCACAACGTCAGTTACAGCTTCCTGTTCATGCGGGCCAACGGCGCGCAGCTGCGCGACATCAGCGCGTTGATCGAGGCCGGCAAGCTGGCGCCGGTGCTGGATCGCAGCTTTGCCTTTGAGTCGACGGCGCAAGCGCTGGCCTATGTCGAACAGGGCCGCGCCAAGGGTAAAGTCGTTGTGCGGATGAAATAGCCGCATGCCTGTCGATGACGTTGCCGGCTATGCCGAAGATTCGCCTGCCCACACACAGCAGTTCGGCACAACTGCGCCCGAGGAGGCGCAAACGCTCGAGACCGAGCCGCCAGCCGCCCTGCTCGACCCGGCCGCCATCGTCTGGCGGCCCTTGTTGCTCCTGCCCTGACACGTTGCCCGTCAGGTATTCAATGGCGTTTGCGGCGTATCCGGGTTGAGCTGGCGGCGGCGGAACTGTCCCGGCGGCTGGCCGTGAATCTGCCGGAAACGCCGGGAGAAATACGCCTCGTCGGCAAAGCCGCACAAGCGCGCCACCTCGCCCACGGAGCGGGTGCTGTTGAGGAGGAAATTGCGCGCTGCGTGCATCCGCCGCTCGAGCACCAGTTCGGTGAAGGTCTTGCCGATTTCCTTGCGCAACCAGTGGGTCAGATAGGTCGGTGACAGGTACGTTGCCGCCGCCACTTTGATCAGATTCAGGTCGGGGTCGGCGATATTCTTGCGCAGGTATTCGAACATGCGGCTCAGCGCATCGCGTCGGCTGACCTCGGCGGCGTTTTCTTCGGCCAGACGCTTGAGCGGCTCGGCATACAGAAAACACACGCTGCCGATCAACTGCAGCAACAAGCCCTTGAGCATCTCCCGCGTGCCGAACTGGCGATTCTCGTCGAGGCGGCGCATCTGCTCGATCAGCGCACAGACACCGGTGAAATCGGCGTCCGCGAGAATGAAATCCAGATGCTCCTGAAAGCGGAACGGCGACAGCTCCGGCGCCAGCAGGATCGACACCTCTTCGAGGTCCATCGGGTCGCACTGCAAGTGCGGCAACAGGAAGGTCTGGGAGAAATTGATGACGATGAAATTGCTCTCCGCCGGGTGCGGAATCACATGCACACGGTGCGGCAGGATGAACGCCAGGGTGTTGCGCGGGAACGGACGTTCGACGTTGCCGATGTGCTGCACGGTGTCGCCGCCGAGGTTGATCTGGATCTGAAAGTATTCGTGGCGATGCGGCGCGGTTTCGGCGCGGCGGCCCTTTTTGTCGCGAATGTAGAAGTCGGTCAATTCGCTGCGTTGCTGCATGACGTAGGTGGGAATCCGGTGCGGTGACGACATCGGCTGAGGGTCCTTCGGCGGGTACGTGGGCGCGAATCATCTTGCAGGCAAGCCCGCGACGCAGCAAGCAGTCATACGATGACGTGAGCATCGGTAATTTTTTCCGCTGGAGAATGGCATTTCGCCTGTCCAAAAAACCAAAAGCCCTACCAAAACGTATTTCTGTTTTATTTCAATTGCTTATCAGATTCAGCAATCAGAATGGCGCTTACCGTTTGAAATTTTTTTCTTGGACAGGTTTAACCAGCGCTCCCGTTATAAGAAAAAACGTTCTAACCCCTGGCTTGATCTGAGGATGTTGTACGACCACTGTAATAGCCAACGCAGCCCAGCCTCCTCCAAAAACAATCAAAGGTGTGCACGTCATGATCCAGCCATTGCCCCTCGCCGCCCCTCCCGATCCCGCCGAACCGGCCTGCCGTGAGACGTACCTGAACGTCTGACGCCGGGCCTTCGTGCCGTTGCTTTTCAATGCCGATCTGTCTGCCCCGACGCTTGTGGGCAAGGCCTTCGGCTGCGCGAAAACCTCTCGACCCTTCTAACAATAACGAGGTCCGACCATGTCCAATTCCCATGCTTCTCAAGCCAGTGTGCCGCCGGTTATTGCCGGCGCGCGCGACGCCGTGGTGCCGCAACGCCTGCCCTCGCGACGGCGCTGGTTCATGTTGTCGCTGTTGCTGATCGCGACCATCATCAACTACATCGACCGGGTCAATATCTCGATCGCCGCACCGTTCATGGCCAAGGATCTGGGCCTGGACAAGATCGAGATGGGCCTGATCTTCTCCGCGTTCGCCTGGACCTATGCGCTGGCGCTGGTGCCGGCCGGGTTCATCGCCGACCGCTTTGGTTCGCGCTTCACCTACGGGGTGTCGCTGATCAGTTGGTCGACGGTCACCGTGTGCCAAGGCTTCGCCACCGGTTTCGCGTCGCTGTTCGGCCTGCGTCTGGCGGTCGGCGCCATGGAAGCTCCAGCGTTCCCGGCCAACAGCCGCGCGGTGACGGTGTGGTTTCCGGCGCGCGAACGCGGACTGGCGAGCAGCATTTATGTCTGCGGCCAGTACCTCGGCACGGCGCTGTTCACCGGCGCGCTGCTGTGGCTGGCGACCACCTTCGACTGGCGCCACGTGTTCTATAGCACCGGCGCACTGGGCATCGTGTTCGGTGTGTTGTGGCTGTACCTGTATCGCGATCCGCTCAATTGCAAAAAGGTCAGCAAGGCCGAATTGCAGTACATCGAAGCGGGCGGCGGTTTGGTCAAAAGCAGTCAGGAACGCACCCGTTTCAACTGGCGGCAGATCGCCGAACTGTTTAGCTACCGTCAGGTCTGGGCGATCTGCATCGGCAAGTTCGCCAGCACCTCGGCGCTGTACTTCTTCCTGACCTGGTTCCCCACTTACCTGATCGAAGAACGCCAACTGACGATGATCAAGGCCGGGATCTTCGCCGTGTTGCCTTTCGTCGGCGCCACCGTCGGCATCCTGCTCGCCGGGATCGTCTCAGACGGATTGATACGCCGCGGCTACTCGATGTCATTCGCGCGCAAGTTGCCGCTGGTGGTCGGGTCGATGCTGGGCATGTCGATCGTGCTGGTGAATTTCACCGACTCGAACACCATCTGCATTGCCGTGCTGACCATCGCTTTTTTCGCCCAGGGCATCGCCTCGTCTTCGTGGGCGGCGGTCTCGGAAGTCGCGCCCAAGGAATTGATCGGCCTGACCGGCGGCATCACCAGCCTGGCGGCGAACATCGGCGGCATCGTCACGCCGATCGTGATTGGCGCCATCGTCCATGCCACCGGCTCGTTCGCCTGGGCGTTCTGGTTCATCGGCGGCGTGGCGCTGATCGGTACCCTCTCCTACTCGCTGCTGCTCGGCCGGCTGTACCGCATCGAACTGAAACCGCGCTGAGCGCAACAGCACCGTTTTCTCCAAGCCGAAGCGGCAATCGTCCAACTACATCGACGCGCGCCGCCGTAGGCTGATCTCACACACAGGACCTCACAGGATGAACATGACTGAATACGTTTTCACTCCGGATCTGCCCGCGACCTTGCCGGTGCTGGGCAGCGCGCAACGCTTTCCTGTCGGTCGGGTGTTTTGTGTCGGTCGCAACTACCCGTGGCCGGACAGCCAGGGCCAATCGCGCCAGCCACCGGTGTTTTTCATGAAGCCGGCGAGCAACGTTATCGACGCCGTCGGTGAAGTGGCCTACCCGCCGCTGACCGATGAATTCGTCCATGAAATCGAACTGGTGGTGGCGATTGGCGAAGGTGGCGCGAACATTCCCGAAGACCAGGCGCTGGCCTATGTCTGGGGCTACGCCGCCGGGCTCGACCTGACCCGCCGCGACGTGCAACTGGCGGCCAAGAGCAAGGGCCTGCCATGGGAAGGAGCCAAGGTTTTTGATGGTGCCGCACCGATGACGGCGATAGTGCCGGTCAGCCGCGGCGGCCATCCCGAGGGCGAGTTGTGGCTCAACGTCAACGGCGAGGAACGCCAGCGCGACAGCCTCGACAACCAGATCTGGTCGGTCAGTGAAGTGATCAGCCGCATCTCTCGTTCGGTGGCGTTGCGCGCCGGCGATCTGATCATGACCGGCAGCCCGGCGGGCGTCGATGCGCTGCAACCCGGCGACCTGATCAGTGCTGGCATCGACGGCATCGGTCAACTGGAAATGCGCGTCGGCGCTCGCCCTCAGCCATTTGCATAAGGAGTACCCGAGCATGTCCAATTCTTCACCGCTAAAGGTCGCGCTGGTCACCGGTGCCGGCAGCGGCATCGGTCGCGCCGTGGCGCTGGGCCTGATGGCCGACGGATTCACCGTGGTCGCCGCCGGGCGCCGCGCGGAACCTTTGCAAGCGCTGGTCGAACTGGCGGCGAGCGAAGGTCACCAAGCGCTGGCAGTACCCACTGACGTGCGCGACCCGGCCAGTGTCGACGCGCTGTTCGCAACCATTGCCGAGGTCTACGGACGCCTCGACGTGGTGTTCAACAATGCCGGGGTCAATGCCCCTGCCGTGCCGCTGGATGAACTGACGTTCGAGCAGTGGCGCAACGTGATCGACACCAACCTCAACGGGGTTTTCCTGTGTGCCCGCGGCGCCTTCGGCCTGATGCGCCGCCAGCAGCCACAGGGCGGACGCATCATCAATAACGGTTCGATTTCCGCGCACACGCCGCGCCCGTTCAGCAGCGCCTACACCGCAAGCAAACACGCGGTGCTGGGCCTGAGCAAATCGCTGGCGCTGGACGGTCGCGAATTCAATATCGCCTGCAGCCAGATCGACATCGGCAATGCGTTGACCGAGATGTCCGAGCGCATGACCCGCGGCGTGCGCCAGGCCAACGGCAGTATCGCTGTCGAGCCGATGGTCGACGTCAAGCACGTCGCCGAGGCCGTGCGCTACATCGCTGGCCTGCCGCTGTCGGCCAACGTTCTGAACATGACCGTCATGGCCACCGCCATGCCGTTTGCCGGTCGCGGTTGAGCCGGCCTTTTTATTCGGTAAGTGAGGTTTACATGAAGCCCGAAGTCTTGCAGTTGAGCCCGATTCTGATCCCTGAAATCAACGCCCGTCTCGATGAACTGTTCACCGTCAGACGCTATTTCCAGCAGGCCGACAAAGCCGCTTATTTGCGTGAGCACGGCGCCAATATTCGCGGAGTGATCACCGGCGGGCACACCGGCATCAGCCAGGCGTTGATGGCGCAACTGCCGCGGCTGGAAGTGGTGGCGGTCAATGGTGTCGGCACCGACGCGGTCGACCTGGCGTACGCCCGTGATCGAGGCATTCGCGTGACGGCAACCATCGGCGCGTTGACCGAAGACGTCGCCGACCTCGCCATCGGTTTGCTGATCGCCGTGTGCCGTGGACTGTGCACCAGCGATCGCTACGTGCGCTCGGGTGAATGGCCGCACAGCCCGACGCCGCTGGCGCCGCTGCCACTGGCGCGACAGGTATCGGGCATGCGCATCGGCATTGTCGGCATGGGCCGGGTCGGTCGTGCAGTGGCCAGCCGCGCCGCCGCGTTCGGCTGCCCGATCAGTTACACCGATCTGCAGCCGATGAGCGATGTCAGCCACACCTTCGTCGCCGATCTCAAGCAGTTGGCGCGCGACAGCGACGCGCTGATACTCGCCGCCGCGGCCGACAAGGCTGAAGCGATTATCAACGCTGAAGTCCTGCAAGCGTTGGGCAAGGGTGGTTATCTGATCAACGTGGCGCGCGGCAAACTGGTCAACGAAGCGGATCTGTTGGCGGCGTTGACGGCCGGCGAAATCGCCGGGGCCGGGCTGGATGTGTTTGTCGATGAGCCGAATGTGCCAGAAGCCTTGTTCAGCAACGAACAGGTGGTGCTGCAACCGCACCGCGCCAGCGCCACCTTGCAGACGCGTACGAGGATGGGCGAAATGGTGGTCGCCAGCCTGCTCGACAGCTTTGCCGGCAAGGTGCCGCAGGGGTGTGTCACCGGGTAAGCGCCGCGGCTGAAATGGCAGCCCTGCACCAGCCCGAGCGCCCCAACCTGATCATTCCCACGCTCCGCGTGGGAATGCCTCTTGTGACGCTCTGCGTCACGCTTCTGGACGCAGAGCGTCCGGGGCTGCATTCCCACGCGGAGCGTGGGAACGATCAGGTCGACTCGGTCGGCTCCCTCTCCCTCTGGGCGGTCCGACGTTTCGGGAGGGCTGGGGTGAGGGGCTGCTGTTGACGCGATTGACCGCCGCCTCACAAGGTGTAAGAAATCCCCACCTGCACCGTCCGCGGCGCGCCCGGATAGGCGTAAACGTTGCCGAACGCCCCTTCCTCATAATCACGATCAAACAGATTCTTCAGATCAAGGTTGAGCCGCACCTTGTCGTTGACCTTATAAAAGCCCAACAAGTCGACCACCGTGTAGCTGCCCATCGAAAACGCGGTATTGGCGGTTTGCCCGGCGCGTTCGTCGACATACTTGAGCCCGGTGCCGAGGCCCAGGCCTTTGAGAGCGCCGTCCTGGAATTCATAGACGTTGAGCAGACTGAAACTGTTTTGCGGAATGTTCAGCAGGCGTGTGCCGGAGCGGATCGTGTTGTCCTTGGTCACTTCGGCATCGACATAGGCATAGCCGCCGATGACCCGCCATTCCGGGGTCAGGTTGCCGGCGACGTTCAGGTCGAAGCCACGGCTGCGCACCTCGCCGGCCGCGACGCTGAAGGTCGAGTCGACCGGGTCGGTGGTCAGCACGTTGCGTTTTTCGATCTGGTAGATCGCCGCATCCACGCTCAACTGGTGATCCAGCGCCTCCCACTTGAGGCCCATCTCATAGGACTTGCCTTTCTCCGGGGCAAAGCCGCCACCGACGCGGCTGGCGCCGGTGTTGGGTTTGAACGAGCGCGCGGTGTTGGCGTAGACCGCAAGGGTTTCGGTCAGATCGTAGGTCACGCCCAGCCGCGGGGTCACCGCGTTATCCGCAGCCTGCCAGTTCTTGCCGCCCGGCACGTAGGTCTCGTAGTCGTGTTCGAAACGCTCGAAGCGCGCCCCGGCCAGCACTTTCAGGCGCTCGGTCAATGCCACCTGATCCTGGACGAAGGCGGCGTAGGTCTTGAGGTTTTCCTTGTCGTGGGTCGGCGTGCGGGTCAGGGCCGGGCGCGGCTGGCCGTAGACCGGAGCGAAGATGTCGATCGGGTAGGCGCCGACCGCACCGCTGGAGCGCTGGATGATCGACTTGTAGTCGTAATCTTCGTATTCGATGCCGGTGAGCAAGGTGTGCTGCAGGCCGCCGGTGCTGAAGTGCCCCGTCAGATTCAGCTGGGTGTCCTTGTCGGTCCATTCCAGCTTGCGGTAGTTGAAGTTGCGCCCCAGGGTGCGACCGTCAGCGGCGATGCCGTTGGCTTCGATCGCGTTGCCTTGCAGCGAGCCGTCGAGCCACTGAAAACCGCCGCCGAGGGTCCAGTCGTCGTTGAGCAGATGCTCGAAGCGCAATTGGGCCATGTTGTTGTCGTTGTGCAGTTTGCCGACGTCCTTCTCGCCGAAGAAGGTATCGCGCGAGGCGGTGCCGATCTGCTTCGGATAGCGCGTTACGCCACGGTCGAGCGGCGCATTGTTGCGCATGAAATCGCCTTCGAAAATCAGCTTGGTCGCGTCGGTCGCCTGCCAGCTCAGCACCGGCGTGATGCCGTAGCGTTCGGTCTCGACGTGATCGCGAAAGGTATCGCCGCCCTCGCCTACGACGTTGAGCCGATACGCCAGGCGCCCCTCTTCATCGAGCGGTCCGGAAGCATCGAGGGTGCCGCGTTTCATGCCTTGGTCGTTGAGCTGGCTACCCAGGGTGACAGTGCGCTCGGCCAGCGGTTGTTTGGACACCACATTGAAGGTGCCGCCGGGATCGCCGCGACCGTAGAGCGTGGTCGCCGGGCCGCGCAGCACTTCCAGACGTTCGATGGTGTTGGCGTCGGGCATGTTCGGGTAGCCGCGGTTGATCGGGAAACCGTTGCGATAGAACTCGCCGGTGGTGAAGCCGCGCACGGTGAAGGTGGTCAGGCCCTGGCCGCCGAAATTGTTCGCGCGGCCGACGCCGCCGGCGTAATCCAGGGCGTCCTGCAAGCGCGTGGCACCGATGTCCTCGACCGCATCCTTGGTCACCACGCTGATCGATTGAGGGGTTTCATGAATCGCCGTGTCGGTGCGCGTGGCACTGGCCGAACGCGTCGCGCGATAACCCTGCACCGGGCCGTCGGCCCGTTCGTAATCTGCCGTGCCGACCACATCGGTGGCGTCCAGCTCAAGCACTGAGGAGGTGGAATCGGCCTGTTCGGCCCACGCAGAAGAAGACAACGCCTGCAGCACGCAAATGGAAAGCAGAGTACGACGCATGAAAAGGAAACCTTTACGAATAGGCCAGAACGGATGGCAGAACTGCCAGCGAAACGGCGCGCATGGTATACCAGTGCAATGCGTAATTGAAACTTATTCTTATTTGTAATGTTGGTCAGGATTGCTGACTGCCGGGGTTTCGAATCAGTGGCCCAGTAGCTGCGTGGTCATCGCCATCGAGGTTTGCAGCGACTGCCCGGTGCGCTGCAACTTGTTCAACAGACTGGCGCCCAGCCACAGTTGATACAGGGTTTCCGCCAGATGCCGGGCATCGCCCTTGGGCAGGCTGCCGTCCGCCTGGCCCTGTTCGAGGCATTCGGTGATCCGCGACACCACGCGCTCGGCACCATCACGCAAGGTCAGGCGCATCGACTCGGAGAGGTCGGCGACCTCAGCGCTGAGTTTCACCACCAGGCATTCATCGCCGTGGCCTTCGAGGGTGCAGCGGTTCTGCCAGCCCTGCCAGTAATCCATCAGCCGCTCGTAGGCGTTGAGCCCCGGCAGCGTCAGGCGGCGCTCCATGTCGGCGAGGTAGCCGACGAAGTAATCCTCGAGCAGCGCCTGGCCATACAGCTCTTTGGATTTGAAGTAGTGATAGAACGAGCCCTTGGGCACACCGGCGGTCTGCAGGATCTCGTTGAGGCCAACGCTGGTGAAGCCCTTCTCGGCCATCATCCGGTGGCCGGTGTCGAGCAAGTGTTGGCGGGTGTCGTCGTAGGTCGGTTTCATGGGGCGCGAATTAGCTGGCAATAGACCAGTCGTATGCTGAGAAGGAAGGCGAGTTTGCCATAACTGACAACGAAAAAACCAAAGATAAAAAATTACTAGACGACTGGTCTAATTGAGATCTATGCTGCGCCCCGACAAACGATTTCTGCCGGGTGCCAGCGATGGGCGAATCCCTCTCCCACGAAACACCTGACTCACACAAAGGTGCGTTATGAAAATCCTGATGGTGCTGACCTCTCACGACCAACTGGGCAACACCGGCAAGAAAACCGGTTTCTGGCTGGAAGAATTCGCCGCCCCCTATTACGCCTTCAAGGACGCCGGTGCCGACGTCACGCTGGTCTCGCCGGCCGGTGGTCAACCACCGCTCGATCCGAAAAGCGACGAGCCCGGCGCGCAGACCGCTGAAACCGATCGCTTCCGCCAGGACCCGGCCGCCCAACAGGCACTGGCAAACACAGGACGCCTGGCCGAGGTCAGCGCAGACGATTTCGATGCGGTGTTCTACCCAGGTGGCCACGGCCCGCTGTGGGATCTGGCCGAGGACAAGCACTCGATCGCCCTGATCGAAGCCTTCGACCGCGCCAACAAGCCGCACGGTTTTGTCTGCCACGCACCGGGCGTGCTGCTTCATGTGGTTCGGACCAACGGCCAGCCAATCGTCAAGGGCCGCAACGTCACCGGTTTCACCAACGCTGAAGAAGCAGCGGTCGGCCTCACCGACGTGGTGCCGTTCTTGATCGAAGACGAGTTCCAGCGTCTGGGCGGTCAATACTCGAAAGTCGCTGACTGGCAGGTACACGTGGTCGCCGACGGGCAACTGGTCACCGGCCAGAACCCGGCCAGCTCCGCCGCCGTCGCCGAGAAACTGCTGAAACTGCTCGGCTAAGTTCGATCCAAACCACAAGAACGCCGTGCGCGGTTGGCCCGGCGTTTTTTTCATTCGATTAATAGTCGACTGGTCTAATTACACCCAAGGTCCCCCCATGAAGCACAACCCGTTTTTTACCCCCGTCACCCTCGGCGGCCACACCCTGAAAAACCGTATCGTCCTGCCGCCCCTGACCCGCCAGCGCAGCACGCAACCAGGCAATGTCGCCAACGCGCTGATGGCCGAGTATTACCAGCAACGTGCCGGCGCCGGCCTGCTGATCACCGAAGGCACGCAGATCGAACCGCGCGGCCAGGGTTACGCGTGGACGCCGGGCATCCATACCCCGGAACAAATCGCCGGTTGGCGCAAGGTCACCGAGGCCGTGCACGGCGCTGGCGGGGTGATTTTCGCCCAGCTGTGGCACGTCGGCCGGGTCTCGCACAGCGCATTGCAACCCGGCGGCGCGGCCCCTGTATCGGCTTCGGCGGTGGCGACCGATCGGGTCAGCGTGTTCATCGAAACCGCGCCCGGCTCCGGTGAACTGGTCAGCCCTTCGGCGCCGCGTGCACTCAGCACGCTGGAAGTCGAAGAACTGGTGCAGTTGTATATCCAGGCTGCGCGAAACGCGATGGACGCCGGTTTCGACGGCATCGAGTTGCACTGCGCCAATGGTTATCTGGTCAATCAGTTCATCTCGGCGCACAGCAACCTGCGCGACGACCAGTACGGTGGCTCGCTGACCAATCGCCTGCGCTTTCTGCGTGACGTGGTCGCCGGCGTCGCCGAATGCATTGGCAAGAACAAGGTCGGCGTGCGCTTCGCGCCGCTGTTCACCACCACTGATGAAGCACGGACGTATCTGGGCCTGGTCGAAGACGATCCGCACACCACCTACATCGAAGCGATCAAGATCCTTGAGGACGTGGGCATCGCCTATCTGTCCATCGCCGAAGCGGACTGGGACAACGCCCCCGAAATGCCCGTGACTTTCCGTCAGGCCGTGCGCGACACCTTCAGCGGCGCGATCATTTATGCCGGGCGCTATACCGCCGAATCCGGCGCGCGCTTGCTGGAATCCGGCCTGGCGGATCTGGTCGCGTTCGGCCGTCCGTTCATGGCCAACCCTGACCTGCCGGCGCGCATCGCCAACGGCTGGCCGCTGAATGTGCTGAACCCGGCGACTGTCTACGGTGGTGGCGCTGAAGGCTATACCGATTACCCGGCGTATAGCGGCTAGCGTGTGCACGATTGAGGCAGGGCCAGGTTCTCGATGAAGTAGCGCGCAAATATCTATACACGAACTACAATCTGTATAAGTATTCGCAGCCAAAACAACGAACCCCTGGCCGAGCACCTGTTGCTGCTCCTTACCTGAACCCGTGCACATGAACACCACCCATCGGCTCTGTCTGGTATTGGGCGACCAGTTGTCCTTCGACCTCGCTTGCCTCGCCGATCTCGACCACGCGCACGACGCTGTGCTGCTGGTCGAGGTCATGGAAGAGGCCACCCACGTCGCCCACCATCCGCAAAAGATCGCGCTGATCTTCAGCGCCATGCGCCACTTCGCCAAGGCCCTGCAAGACCAGGGCATGCGCGTGCATTACGTCACCCTCGACGACCCGCAGAACAGCGGCTCGGTGCCCGGCGAACTCAAGCGCTGGCAGGCGCTTTTGCAAGCGCAGCAAGTGCACCTCACTGAATGCGGCGACTGGCGTCTGGAACAATCAGTGAAAGATTGCGGACTGCTCATTCACTGGCACGCCGACCGGCGTTTTCTTTGTTCCCGCGATGAATTCCGCGCCTGGGCCGCCGGAAAAAAACAGCTGCGCATGGAGTACTTCTACCGCGACATGCGCCGCAAGAGTCGCCTGCTGCTCAACGGTGACGGCACGCCGGTCGGCGGCGCCTGGAACTTCGACAGCGACAACCGCAAAGCCCTGCCCAAGGGCGCCAAGCCCCCCTACCCCGCACGGTTCGGCAACGATGCGATCACTCGCGAGGTGCTGGCACTGGTCGCCGAGCGTTTCGCCAGTCACTACGGCAGCCTCGACGATTTCAATTACCCGGTGACCCACGCCGACGCGCAGGCACTCTGGGCTTATTTTCTCGACTACGGTTTGGCCGGTTTCGGTGACTATCAGGATGCGATGGCCAGCGACGAGCCGTTCCTGTTCCATGCACGCATCAGCGCTGCGTTGAACATCGGTCTGCTCGATCTGCGCCAACTGTGCAGCGACGTCGAATCGGCGTACTGGTCCGGCGCAATCGCGCTGAATGCCGCCGAAGGCTTCATCCGCCAACTGATCGGCTGGCGCGAATACGTGCGTGGCGTGTACTGGCTGAAAATGCCCGAGTACGCCGACGGCAATGTCTTCGCCAACCAACGTGCGCTGCCGGAGTTCTACTGGACCGGCGCCACGCAAATGAACTGCATGCGCCAGGCCATCGGCCAAAGCCTCCAGCATGCCTACGCCCACCATATTCAGCGCCTGATGGTGACCGGCAATTTCGCCCTGCTCGCCGGCATCGCACCGAGCCAGATCTGCGACTGGTATCTGGCGATCTACATGGACGCGTTCGACTGGGTCGAGTTGCCCAACACCCTCGGCATGGTCATGCATGCCGACGGCGGCTACCTCGGTTCCAAGCCGTACTGCGCCAGCGGCCAGTACATCAACCGAATGTCCGACTACTGCCGCGACTGCGCCTATTCGGTACGTGAAACCACAGCTGACAATGCTTGCCCGTTCAACGCCCTGTACTGGCATTTCCTGATGCGCCACGGCGATCGGCTGCGCGGCAATCAGCGGATGAGCATGCTGTACAAGAACCTCGACCGCATGCCGCTGGCCAAACAGCAGGCGCTGTGGCAACGCGGGCAGAACCTGCTCGAGCGGCTGGATCACGGCGAAGCGTTATAGCTGCGCGGACATGCAACTTAAATGTGGCGCGCCGGGTCAATGCTGACACAGCGTCTAGCTCAGGGAGGTTCGTTGCGGCGTGCCGTTCGAATACAGAGCCGACCATCAATAAGGCATGAGGAGTGGATGTCCTGAAACAGCTTTCTCGCGAGCAGCTCGAATCCGAGGTCACGCGCCTGCGCCTGGCCGTGGAAGCCACCTGCGACGCCGTCTGGGACTGGGATCTGAAAACTGACCGGATCGTCTGGAACGACTCCTTGCAGCAGGCCTACGGCTATGGCGCCGAGGCCATCGAGCCGACCTGCGACTGGCGTTTTGCGCAGATTCACACCCAGGACCGTGCCCGGGTGACCACTTCGATTCGCTCGGCAATCGACGGCAAGGGCACCACCTGGAGCGCCGAGTACCGCTTTCGCTGCCACGACGGTTCCTATGCCGAAGTGCTCGATCGCGGTCATTTGATCCGCGATGCCGCCGGCCAGCCTGAGCGAATGATCGGCGCGATGCTCGACCTGACCCGCTCGCGCAGTGCGGAAAATGCATTGCGCTTGAGTGAAGAACGCTTCAGCACAATCCTCGAAACCATCGAAGCGGCGTTTGCCATCGTCAAGGTCAAATTCGATGCGGAAGACCAGCCGATCGATTATTTCTTCGTCGAAGCCAACCCGGCGTTCGAGCGTCAGGCCGGGGTCAACCTGCGCGGCAAATGGGTCACCGAGTTTGCCCCAAACCTGGAACGGTTCTGGTTCGAGACCTACGGTCATGTGGCCAGGACCGGTGAGCCGGCCAACTTCGAAAACTATGCCAATACCTTCGAACGCTGGTTCGACGTGCGCGCGGTGCGCGTTGGCGAGCCGGCCGATCGGCAGATCGCCATTCTGTTCAACGACGTCACCGAACGCCGCAATGCCCAGGAACGGCTGCGCGTCAGCGAGGCCGTGGCCCGCGAAAATATTGGGCGTGTGCAACTGGCCCTCGCCGCCGGCGCGATCATCGGCACCTGGCACTGGCACCTGCCCTCCGATGGTTTTTCCGTCGATGAAGCCTTCGCCCGGGTGTTCAACCTCGACCCGGCGCTGGGCCGCGATGGCCTGAGCCTTGAGCAAATCGTCACCAGCGTGCACCCGGACGATCGTGAGGGACTGATCGCCGCGATCAACGAAGTGATCGCCCGTGGCGGTGCCTATTCGCACCAGTATCGCGTGTGCGGGGCCGACGGCAAATACACCTGGATCGAAGCCAACGGTCGCGTCGAGATTGCCGAGGACGGCACGCCGCTGCGCTTTCCCGGGGTGCTTATCGACGTCGAAGAGCGGCGCAATGTCGAGGCCGAGCGCGACCGCGCCACCGCCGCCCTGCGTGCACTGAATGACACCCTCGAACAACGGGTTTCGGCACGCACCGCCGAGCTGATGCAGGCCGAAGAGAAGTTGCGTCAATCGCAGAAAATGGAAGCGGTCGGGCAACTCACCGGCGGCCTCGCCCATGATTTCAATAACCTGCTGGCGGGGATTTGCGCCTCCCTCGAACTGGTCGACAAACGCATCAGTCAGGGGCGTCTGCAGGACATTGGCAAGTACATGGAAATCGCTCAGGACGCGGCCAAGCGTGCAGCCGCCCTGACCCATCGCCTGCTGGCATTCTCCAGGCGCCAGACCCTCGATCCACGCCCCACCGAAGTCAACGCACTGATCGCTGGCATGAGCGAATTGATCCAGCGCACCGTCGGCCCGAGCATTCGCCTGAAAACCGTGATCGCTGCCGATCTATGGCCGGCGCTGGTCGACGCCAGCCAACTGGAAAACGCCCTGCTCAACCTGTGCATCAACGCCCGCGACGCGATGCCCGATGGCGGGCGCATTATCGTTGAAACCGCCAATCGAACGCTGGATGCCGACGCCGCGCGGGCGCTGGACATGCCCGCCGGGCAATACCTGTGCCTGTGCGTCACCGATACCGGTACCGGCATGAGCGCCGACGTCATGGCCAAGGCCTTCGATCCGTTTTTCACCACCAAGCCACTGGGCCAGGGCACCGGGCTGGGGCTGTCGATGATCTACGGTTTCACCAAGCAATCCGGCGGTCAGGTACGGGTGCAGTCGCAGGTCGGCCAAGGCACCGAAATGTGCATTTACCTGCCGCGTTACCGCGGTGCGGCGCAGCACAATCATGACGACGGGCAGAGCACCAGCACGCCGTTTGCCAAGGCCAGCGAGACCATTCTGATCGTCGATGACGAACCTTCGGTGCGCCTTCTGCTCAAGGACATTCTCAACGACCTCGGCTTCAGCCTGCTCGAAGCGGCCGACAGCGTTGAAGGGCTTGAGGTGCTGCGTTCCAGCGCGAAGATCGATCTGCTGATTACCGATGTTGGTTTGCCGGGCGGCATGAACGGGCGGCAGATGGCCGATGCCGGACGGGAAATCCGTCCGCAGCTGAAAACCTTGTTCATCACCGGTTACGCGGAAAACTCGGTGATCGGCAGCAATCAGCTCGGCCCGGGCATGCAGGTGCTGACCAAACCCTTTGCGGTCGACACGCTGGTGTCACGGGTCAGTGGGCTGATGGCCGCGCCCTTCGAGTGACGGCTCCCCCCGGTACGCAGCGAAGCCGTTGCGCCCGGCGGCTTTCGCTTGATACAGCGCCTGATCGGCGGCTTCGATCAGGCTTTGCACGGCGTCCAGTTGCGCCCCCTGCCCTGCGGCGACGCCGATGCTCACGCTGACCCGTGCCAGTGGACTGGAGGGATGCGGCAACTGCGCCTGTTCAAGCCGATCGACGAGCAGTTGCGCCACCACCGCCGCGCCCTCCGCATCAGTGTCGGGCATGATCACCGCGAATTCCTCGCCGCCGTAACGCGCGACCAGATCCGACGGACGCCGCACAGAGTCTTCCAGCAGTTTGCCGACTGCCTGGAGGCACGCGTCGCCGGCGACATGCCCGAGCGAATCGTTGTACAGCTTGAAGTAATCCAGATCGATCATCAGCAAGGCCAGCGAGCCGCCGTCGCGCTGGGCCCGGCGCGCTTCGGTGGCGAGGGTCTCATCGAAGCAGCGCCGGTTGGCCAGCGCGGTCAGCGCATCCTTCATCGCCAGCAATTCCAGCTGTCGATTGGAGGCGAGCAACTGCTGCTGGGCGATTCGCAACTCTTCTTCGATCTGGGTGCGCCGACGAATATCGCGATAGAGAAACCAGCCGATGACACCGGTCAGCCCCAACAGGCTGGCGACCACCACCGCTGACAGCAAGGCCTCCGTGCGCCACGCCGCGAGGGATTCATGCTTGCCCAGCGCGACGGTGGTGACCAGCGGCAGCTTCTGGCTTTTGCGAAACGCATAGAGGCGTTCGACGCCGTCGAGGCTGGAAGTGAACGACGCGGTGCCCACCGAGCGCTCGACGAGATATTTGGCGTAGATCGGCGATGTGGAAAAGTTGCGGCCCATGTCCTGCTCGCGGAACGGGTAGCGCACCAGCAGCGTGCCGTCGGTGTACGACAGGCCGATCGCGCCGTCCTGACCGACATCGAGTTTGCCAAACAGACGCAAAAAGTTCTGCACGCCCAGCGTCACCGCGACCACACCGGCGAACTCGCCCTGATCATCATTGAAGCGGCGACTGACGGTGATCACCCACTCGTCATTGCTGCGGCTGCGAATCGGCGGACCGATGAAGGTCTCGCGGCTCGGATCGGCGCGATGATGAATGAAATAGGCGCGGTCGCTGCTGTCGGCGCCCTGGGGAATTGGCCGGTTCGAGGACATCAGCCAATGGCCGTGACGGTCGTAAATGGTGATGCCGCTCAGTTGCGGCATCAGCGGTTGCTGACGGTTGATCAGCGTCCGCAAACGCTCGATGTGCGCCGGGCCGCTGCCTTCGGTTTCCAGGCGTTCGACCAGGCCGAGCAACAGCAGCGAGCTCTGGCGGACGATGCCTTCGGAATAAGTCGCCAGTGCTTGCGTCAGGTTCAGGCTGTGGACGTCGATTTCTTCCAGTGCACGCTCGCGCGAAGCAAGGACTTTCCAGATGGTCAGAGACGCCAGGGAACAGCCGATCACCAATAACAGGAGGATGACGAGATGGGTATCACGCTTCACGAAAGCACCTTATGGAAAGTCCGGTTTCCCGTTCCTGCTGTCAGCGGATCGAGGCCCTGACAGCGACCGTATGTCCTCGGCTGGGGCAAGGATACAAGCAGTCCAGGCAACGCGCAGCATCATCCTGCGCAATATCCTGTGGGAGATTGTCTGCAAGCGATGGGTTTCTTTCAGGCGGTGAGTTTGGGGTGCATATCCGTTGCTGCGGTGATGGCGACTTAGGGTTTCGCCCTTACGGCGAGGCACTTTTTCCAGACGCCGAAAAAGTACCCAAAAAGGCTTGCTCCTACGTACGGCCCTCGCAGGCTCGGGTCCCTTCGCTGCGGGATCGATCCGGGCGCAGCGGCTACGGTTTGCTGCGCTGCACCTCCTTCCGCTGTGTCTGGCTGCGCCAGACGGTCGCTACGCTCCCACGCCCGGATCAATCCCTTCGCTCAGCCTTCCGATGTCGCTGGTTAGTCAAAAGCACTCGAGCTTCGCTCATTGTAATGAGTGGTGAGAAGCGGTTGTTCGGCTTGAGATTTGTGGTGGCTTTACCCCTCACCCCAGCCCTCTCCCCCTGGAGAGGGAGCCGAGCTGCGTTGGCTTTGAAATCGCGTACGACTCGGTATTTCAGGTCAGCGTATATCTCACATCCACCCGGGTCAGTCCCCTCTCCCTACGGGCGGTCCGACGTTTCGGGAGGGCTAGGGTGAGGGGCTTTTGATTTTCGCGTCTTGACGCTCATCCCCCGAACGTCGCTGCCCGCGCAATGCGACGATGTCGCGCTTGGGCGCGGCGCCGAAGAGGCGGCTGTATTCGCGACTGAACTGCGACGGGCTTTCATAGCCGACCTTGAAGGCGGCGCTGGAGGCGTCCTGCTGTTCGTTGAGCATCAGCCGCCGCGCTTCGGTCAGGCGTAGCCACTTCTGATATTGCAGCGGGCTCATCGTGGTCAGTTGGCGGAAATGATGGTGGAAGGTCGGCGCACTCATCTGCACTCGCGCGGCCAGTTCCTCGACTCGCAACGGCGAGGTGTAGTTGATTTTCAGCCAGTCGATGGCTTTGGCGATGCGGTAGCCCTGCCCGTCGACCGCGGTGATCTTGCGCAGGCGCGTCGCCTGATCGCTTTGCAGCAGGCGGAAGTGGATTTCCCGCTGAATCAACGGCGCCAGCACCGCGATTGCCTCCGGCTCGTCGAGCAGTGCGAGCAAGCGTTGGAACGCCAGCAGCATCGGCGGGGTGACCGAGCCGATGCCGACGCTCTTGCGCTCGGCACCGTCGCGGTATGGCGGTGGCTCACTGTGCGCGGCCAGCTCGGCGAGCATCTGCACATCGAGTTTGAACGACAGGCCCAGACAAGGCTGCTCGGGGCTGGCCTGCAACACTTCGGAATTGGCCGGCAGATCCAGTGAGGTCAGCAGGAATCGCGAGGTGTCGTACATGAAGCCCTCGCCGCCCACCCACAGTTGCTTCTCGCCCTGCGCTACCAGAATCACGCTGGGTTCGACCATGCACACCAGCGGCGACGAGGGTTGCTCGCGGCGGAAAAAGCCGAGCCCGGCGATCGCCGTGGGGAAATCGCCCGGCACCTCGGCATGGGCGCCGATGGTCTGCGCCAGCTCGGCTTGCAGCGATAAATAGGGGGAAAGTGTCATGGTCATAGGGTTCCGTTACCTCTGCGCTGAACTTTAGCGTGCCGGCGCGCGAGCGTCCCGCGCAAATGCCGCGACTCAGCGGATCAGGCAAGAAATCCAGCGAATCGCGCTACAGCCGTGCGCGCCTGGCCGGGACAATGGGCGCTTTGCGCAACACAGGATTCGACAATGACCGTGACCACTTCCGCCCCGCCGCAATCGCACGCCTCATGGGGCGCGGTATTCGCCATGTCGCTTGCGGCCTTCGTATTGGTGGCCTCGGAGTTCATGCCGGTCAGCCTGCTGACACCGATCGCCAGCGACCTGCACATCAGCGAAGGCCAGGCCGGCCAGGGCATTTCCGTGTCCGGGCTGTTTGCCCTGCTCACCAGTCTGCTGATTCCGTTGCTGGCCGCAAGGGTCGATCGCAAGCCGCTGCTGCTGTCGCTGACCGGGTTGATGATCGTCTCCGGCAGCGTGGTCGCGTTCGCACCGAACTACCCGGTGTTCATGCTCGGTCGCGCACTGATCGGTGTGGCAATTGGTGGCTTCTGGTCGCTTTCGGCAGCGACAGCGATGCGTTTGGTGCCGGATGAACAGGTCACGCGGGCGATGGCGATCGTCAACGGCGGTAATGCGCTGGCAACCGTGATTGCCGCGCCGCTGGGCAGTTTTCTCGGATCGTTGATCGGCTGGCGCGGGGCGTTTTTCTGCGTGGTGCCGGTCGCCCTGTTGGCCGGGGCCTGGCTGATGTTCAGTCTGCCGTCGATGAAAGCCGCTGGCGGCGCCGCTTCGGGCAATGTCTTGCGCTTGCTCAAACGCCCGCCGGTGGCGTTGGGCATGCTCGCGGTCAGTGTGTTTTTCATGGGCCAGTTCATGCTGTTTACCTATCTGCGACCGTTCCTTGAAACGGTCACTCAGGTCAGTGTCTCAGTGCTCTCGCTGATGCTGCTCGGCCTCGGCGTGGCCGGGCTGGCCGGGACTTTCCTGATCGAAGGTTTTGTGAAAAAGAGCCTGCATCGCACGCTGATCGTCATTCCGCTGCTGATGGCGGTGATAGCGATGGCGTTGATTACCTTCGGCAGTTCAACGGTCATTACCGCAGTCTTGCTCGGTTTGTGGGGTCTGGTGGCAACCGCTGCGCCGGTGGGCTGGTGGACGTGGCTGGCGCGGACCCTGCCGGACGCGGCCGAGGCTGGCGGCGGTCTGATGGTCGCGGTGGTGCAATTGGCTATCGCCTCGGGGGCGATTGTCGGCGGCGTACTGTTTGACATGAGCGGCTATCGCGCGACGTTCGAATTTAGCGCCGGTTTGCTGGTGGTTGCGGCAGTATTGGCGTTACTGGCCGCGCGTGCGGCGTCACGGGTGCCGCAGCCATCGATGAGCCTGACCTGACTCGTCGTCCTGAATCCTCAAATGACAAAAGCCCGCTTTCAAAGCGGGCTTTGTTGTGCAGCGATACCGATTACTTCTGCTGAGCCGTCAGCGCCGTATAGCTGTTCATCAGGTTGCGATAGTTGGAAATACGCTGCGACAGCAGGTTACCGAGGCCTTCGATGTCGTTGCGCCAGTCGCGGTGCAGCTCACAGGCCACCGAGAACCAGTTCATCATTTGTGCGCCAGCCTGGGTCATGCGGCTCCACGCGGCTTGCTGCACGGTGGTGTTGAAGGTCCCGGAAGCATCGGTGACCACGAACACATCAAAACCTTCCGCCAATGCCGACAAGGTCGGAAACGCTACGCAGACATCGGTGACCACGCCGGCGATGATGATCTGCTTGCGGCCGGTCGCCTTGATCGCTTTGACGAAGTCTTCGTTGTCCCAGGCGTTGATCTGGCCTGGCCGAGCGATGTACGGCGCGTCCGGGAACATTTCTTTCAGTTCCGGGACCAGCGGGCCGTTCGGGCCTTGTTCGAAGCTGGTGGTGAGGATGGTCGGCAGTTCGAAGAACTTCGCCAGATCGGCCAGGGCCAGCACGTTGTTCTTGAACTCGTTGGGCGAGAAGTCCTGCACCAGGGAAATCAGACCGGTCTGGTGGTCAACCAGCAGCACGATGGCGTCGTCTTTGTTCAGGCGGTTGTAGGTTGGAGTGGTCATGGTGGGCATCCCTTTTCAAGTTTGAAGTGTGTTGTTGCGTTCAAGTTGGGTACAGATTACTGACCCATCGAAAAAGGATAAATCGGTTGAAACGCGTTTCACCGTCCACTCAAACGAGACAATCCACACCCGCTGATCAATGCCATTAGTCCACGCACTGTTAAGTTCATGGAACACATCGATGCACCCCGGCATCACTCGTCTTGCAACTTACCCACTTCATCTGTCCGAGATTGTGGAGGTATTTATGCCTGTCGATATCAGCCGTTTGCGCATCACCACACCCGTTGCTACTTCGCCGACCAACCCGGTTGCACTGGAGTTGATGGGCGATGAGGCCTTGTTGCGATTGCCCGAAGTGATCAGCCGCCAGCCCGATGGCAGCATCCGTTTCAGCGCGCCTACCCTTGGCGCTTCGAGCAAAAGCACCCGCCGCACGCGTTGCGAATGGAAAGAGCCGATTTACTGGGGGCTGGAAAGCGCAGCGCTACACGTCAACCGCCAACGCATGACGCTCACACAAGTCAACTCCGCGCAAAAAGTGGTGATTGCGCAGATGCACGTCAAGGACGACGACAGCCCGGCGATCAAGGTGTTCTGGAACAAGAACAAAATCACCTGGGGCTTTCGCCAGAGCTTCAACCAGCCCGACCCGGTCAACAGCACGATCGCCAGCAATATTGGCCTCAACGTGCCCTTCACGGTCGAGATCAACGTCAGTGCCGCGGGGCTGGTCAACGTGCTGGTGATCTGCAACGGCGTGACCACCTCGGCGCCGCCGCAGCAGATGGACAGCAGCTGGGCGAGCCAGCGTTTCAACTTCCATGGCGGTGTCTATAACCAGATCGATTACAGCGCCACCACGGCGGCAACCGATGGTTCGGTGTGTCTGATCCACGACTTGCTGCTGAGCCATTAACCGCTCGACCGCTTATCGGGCAACTGTAAAACAATCAAAACGATTCCAGCTTTGGCGTTATCCGAATTAGTGTCCGTTACGTAAACGGACAGCAAGTACCCTCACTTTTGTCGGAGAACCACCATGACTACCGGTAATAAGAATCAGGGCAATAACAAGACCTCCACCAGCGATAAAAAAGGCTCGTCGGGCGGCGGCAATGGCGGCAACTTTGCCAACGACCGAGAAAAAGCCTCGGAAGCCGGCCGTAAAGGCGGGCAACACAGCCATGGCGGCGGACGCAAGTCGTAAGCGCCAGTTCGGGGGCGGCCTCGCTGCCCCTTTCATATTGAGGTCTGCCATGAAAGCGCCTGTCGAAAATCACCACTGCGCCATGCAAATGGAGAAGGCTGAAGAGCCTGCCCACGAAATGGAGCTAAGCTCTCCACCAGGCCTGACATTGGCAGAGGATCAGCCTCAACAGCCTGTCAGTGCGCCAGAGCCGCCACGCCCTGTTCCCGCGGTGGCGTCGCGCAGTTGCTACGAGCGCCTGCAAGGCGCCGCTCAGGCCGAGCGCCAGTGCGGGGCGACGCACACCCGACCTGTTTGCGAGCGGGGTTACTGAGCAAGCCAGTCAAAGCAGTCTGTTGACCCGCATCGTCAAAACGCCTTTCAACAGCGAGGTGACTCATGCCCGTTCACGTCATCAATTTCACGGGGCCGATCAACGCGTCCACCTGCGGTCAATTGATCGACAAAGCCTCAGTAGCCGTACAGCAAAAAGCCTCGAAGCTGATCGTCAACATTGCGACGATGGGGGGCGAATGCAGTTACGGTTTCACCATG
Source organism: Pseudomonas sp. R1-1 (assembly GCF_051132135.1). Classification (NCBI taxonomy): domain Bacteria; kingdom Pseudomonadati; phylum Pseudomonadota; class Gammaproteobacteria; order Pseudomonadales; family Pseudomonadaceae; genus Pseudomonas; species Pseudomonas sp. R1-1. The sequence goes on along the minus strand of NZ_CP071663.1, from coordinate 2,564,698 downwards.
TATAACTTTCTCTTGTCGCTGCCGATTCCTGTGCACACGCACAATCTGGGCACGGTCGAGTCGATGGGCAACATCGTGTTTCTTGCCGGCGAGCGCCGCTCGGCGTGTACCCACAGCAAGTTTCTCTTCCACCCTTTCCACTGGCATTTGCAGGGCGCGGTGGATCATTCGCGCATGTCGGAATACGCCATGAGCCTGGATTACGACTTGTACCTGTATGCGCGCATCGTCGCCGAACGCACGGAAGGTGCGCGGGAAACGCTGGAAACCGAGAAATACCTGACGGCGGCACCGCGCATCATCGACCCGTCGCAGGCCATGCTGTGCGGCTTGATCGACGCGATCGAGGCGCCGGTGATCACGGCCGAATCGGTGAATTCGATCATTCACGGTTAACGGCGCCGCCGTTGCCCTTCAGCCCTGCCCTTCGAACCAGCGAGGTCATCTTTTCTTACACCTTTTATGGCGCTATCCCACACCATCCAGCGATCCGTGGCCGGCGCCTGCCTGCAGTTTGGTATCATGCGCCGCTTTTACGGTTAACCCCCCGCCAGTCCTGTCGACTGACGGGCTGCAAAAGGCGGTATTAGATGACGGCTTTGTTGACTCGCCGCAAGGTACTTGCGGGAATGGGCGTGCTCGGGCTGGGCCTGCTCGCCGGCTGCGACACCCGCGGCCAACTGTCGTACAAGTACGGCAAGGATCTGAGTAACAAGATCATGGGGCGCACCTTCAAGCTGAAGAACACCGACGGCGAAACCATGACGCTGTCGAGCTTTCGCGGCATGATGCCGATGGTATTCTTCGGTTTCACCCAGTGCCCGGCCGTGTGCCCGACCACCCTCGCCCGCGCGGCGAAAATCAAGAAGCTGATGGGCGCCGACGGCGATCGCTTGCAGGTGATCTTCATCACCCTCGATCCCGAGCGCGACACCCCTGAAATCCTCGACGCCTACATGAAAGCCTTCGACCCGACCTTCGTCGCGCTATACGGCACGCTTGAAGAAACCCAGGCCACGGCCAAGGAATTCGACGTGTTCTACGAGAAGGTTCCGGCCGGCGACACCTACACCATCTCGCACACTGCGACCAGTTACGTCTACGACTCCAACGGCGGTTTGCGCCTGGGGCTGTCCACATCGCTTTCGGCAGAACAATGCACGGAAGATTTGCTCACTGTTATGGAGGTCTGCTGATGCGTCCTGTCTTGAACCACATCAAACGCGCTGTATGGGGTCTGTCGTTGCTGGGCCTGGCTTTTCAGGCCGCGGCGCAAACCACAGTCGACGACGCCTGGGTGCGCGCCACCGTGCCGACCCAGACCGCCAGCGGGGCGTTCATGACCCTCACCGCTGACAGCGACAGCAAGTTGCTCAGCGTCGCTTCGCCGGTCGCCAAGGACGTGCAGATCCATGAAATGACCATGAAAAACGACGTCATGAGCATGGGCCCGGTGAAATCGGTCGACCTGCCGGCGGGCAAAGCGGTGGCGTTTGATCCCAATGGTTATCACGTGATGTTGATGGGGCTGACCGGCCAGCTCAAGGAAGGCGAAAGCGTACCGCTGACCCTGACCGTGGAAAACGCCAAGGGCGAGAAAGAGACCCTCGAAGTCAAGGCGCCGGTGCGTGCGCTGACCAATATGCAGGGGCATGATCACAGCAAGATGCATTGATTGCCGAGTGATCTGAAAGGGGCGGCTTGATTGATCAGGCTGCCCTTTTTTTACGTTTGATGTTCGACCATTGGTAAATGGCACCAGACATGTTTCTGCATCACGTGCCACTCGTCGTACTGTTAATCGAACGTCATCGCAACAAGCGCATTCGCGCTTGATTAAACGCATGTTGAAACGTTGTACTAGGATAGGATCCAAACCTGCAGGGAATTTTACCGGCCCGGCCAGGGAGCACGCGCCGGGACTGCAGGGATACGAGCCGCTCAATGCCACTCACGGATGAAGACATGAACTCACACCTGTTTCCGCACATCGGCAAGGTCATTGCCAGCACCGGCAGCCGCCATTTCCCGCGCATGCTGCATGACCTGATTCGCACGCAACTGGCGGTGGACGCTACGCATATCCGGCAGATGCGTGTCGAACCGGTGACGCAGCGCTGCGCACCCGAGCCGACGAGGGAGGCGGCGTTGCGCGCCGACACGCTGTTCAGCGAACACAGCGACCGGCCGCCGCCCGAGACATCGCCAACCGCCGCCGACGCTGCGCAACTGCACCTGACCCGGCGCAAGGACGGTTACCGCTACGTGATTTCGGTGTACCGCAACGATCAGTCGGAACGTTTTTCCGCCCAGGAGCGCAGCCTGCTGCAGGACATCTCGCCGGTACTGCTGCCGATGGTCGAAAAACACATCAACGCCGTGCAGCCGCTGGAAATCGACCCGCAAGCTCTGGCCCCCACCACCGAAACCAGCGGCCTGGAGACCCTGCGCCTGCGCTTCAACGAACGCTTGCAGCAACTGGGTTTGAAGCTGTCGAACCGCGAAAGCGCGGTGTGCATCGGCCTGCTCGCCGGGCACACCGCGCCGGAACTGGCCGCGCAGTTGCAGCTCAAGGTCAACACCGTGGAAAGCTACCTCAAGCGCGCGGCGATCAAGCTGGGCATCAGCGGCCGGCATTCGTTGATGAAGTGGATGTATTCGCCGCAGGACAGCGCGGCAGCCCCCACCCCCTGACCCAGCGCGATCAATCCCGCGCCAGCGCTTCGATCGGGTCCAGCCGTGAAGCGTTGCGCGCGGGTACGAAACCGAACACCACGCCGATCAGGGTCGAACAGAACACAGCCGTCAGCACCGAGCCCATGGAAAACACCATCTCCCATTCCTTGATGAACACCGAGAACAGATGGCCGATGGCATACGACAGGGAAATGCCGATGGCGCCACCGAGCAGACAGACCATCACCGCTTCCACCAGAAACTGCTGACGAATGTCCGACTGGCGCGCGCCCACCGCCATGCGGATGCCGATCTCGCGGGTCCGTTCGGTCACGGAAACCAGCATGATGTTCATCACGCCGATGCCGCCGACCACCAGCGAAATCACCGCAATCAGTGACAATAGCAACGCCAGCGAGCGGCTGGTTTTCTGCACGGTCTGCATGATGCTGTCGAGGTTGTTGGTGAAGAAATCCTTGCTGCCGTGACGCTGCAGCATCAACTTGTTGACGTTGTCCTCCACCACTTTGCTCGGCTGGCCGTCCTTGATGCGCACGCTGATGCTGTCCAGATAGCGCTGGCCGAGCAGCCGCCCGGCAGCGGTTTCGTAGGGCACCCAGACGTTGAGCGACTTGCTCGCGGCAAACAGGTTCTTGTTCTCCGCCGCGACACCGATCACGGTGCACGGCAGATTACCGATCAGGATCACCTGCCCCAGCGGATCGACCTGCTCGCCGAACAAGCGCTGACGGGTCTTGTGATCGATCACCACCACCTGAGCCTGACGCCGCGCATCGCTTTCGCTGAAATGAATGCCCGCCGCCATCTTGATCCCGCGCACCTGGAAATACAGATCGCTGACGCCGTTGACCTGAGCATCGACATCGATATTGCGGTAACGCAACAGCAGATTGCGGCCCACCACCGGTGTCGCGCTGTCGACGTAATACAGTTGATTGAGCGCCGCGACATCGGCGGGCACCAGGGTTTCGATGGCGGCGGATCGGCTGTCGCCGAAACTGGTTCCGGAATAGATATCGATGGTGTTGCTGCCGATCGCCTGAATATCCTTGAGCACATAGCGCTTGGCACCCTCGCCGATCGCCGAAATGGACACCACCGAAGTGATGCCGATGACGATGCCGAGCATGGTCAGCAAGGTGCGCATGCGGTGCGAAATCAACGCGACCCAGGCCATGTTGAAGGCTTCCTTGAACAGCCCGAGGCTGGCGACCAGACGCCGTGCTGCGGTGGCTTGCGGCGCCACCCGGTCGTCGCTCACCGATGCTTCGCCGTCGGGGACATTGCGCCGGTCGCTGAGGATCTCGCCGTCGCTGACTTCGATGATGCGCTGGGCATTGGCCGCTACTTTCGGGTCGTGCGTCACCAGAATCACCGTGTGCCCGGCGGCGTGCAGCTCCTGCAGAATGTGCATGACCTCCTTGCCGCTGGTGGTGTCGAGGGCACCGGTCGGCTCATCGGCAAGGATCACCTCACCGCCGTTCATCAAGGCGCGAGCAATACTGACGCGCTGTTGCTGGCCGCCGGACAGCTGGCTGGGCCGGTGCGTCAGGTGCCGTTCCAGCCCCAGCCGCGCCAACAGCTCGCGGGCGCGGGCATGGCGTTGCGGCTCCGGGGTGCCGGCGTATATCGCCGGGATCTCGACGTTGTGCATGGCACTGAGATGCGGCAGCAAGTGATAGCGCTGGAAAATGAAACCGAAGTAGTCGCGGCGCAGTGCTGCCAGCGCCTCGCTGTCGAGGTCGCGGGTTTCCCGGCCGTTGATCTTGTAACTGCCGGCGGTGGCGTAATCGAGACAACCAAGGATATTCATCAGTGTCGATTTGCCCGAGCCGGACGCACCGATGATCGCCACCATTTCCCCGGCATGGATCGTCAGATCAATGTCCTTCAGCGCGAGGAATTCACGATCGCCGGCAATGAAGCTGCGGGTGATGCCGCTCAGTTGCAGCAGAGCCTGGGCCATGATCAGGACCCCGCCACAGCAGACACCGGATCACCGATCACCACGCGATCACCCTCGATCAGACCTTCGTTGATCTGCACTTTGACGTTGTTGTTGATGCCGACCTGCACGGTGCGTGGCTGGGCCTGCCCCTTGGCATCGAGCACACGCACCGGATAGCTGCCGTCACTGTTGCGCGCGCCGAGTGCCGCCACCGGAATGGTCAGCGCTGACTTTGCCGTGTCGAGCACCACGCGCACCTGCGCGGTCATGGAAATGCGCAAGCGATGATCCGGGTTCGGCACCTCGAACAAAGCGTTGTAGAACACCGCAGTGTTCTGCTTCGGCGTGCCGGCCGGCGGTGTTTCGAGGAAGTTCTGCGGTGCCGGCTCAGTGCCGCGCAACTTGCCGTAATAACGTTTGTCTTCACCGAGAATGGTGAAATACACCTCCTGCCCCGGCGCGATGTGAATCACATCCGCTTCCGACACCTGCGCCTTGACCGTCATGGTGTCCAGATCGGCCAGTTTGAGCAGGATCGGCGCCAACTGGTTAGCGATCACGGTCTGGCCTTCCTGCGTAACGATGCCGACCACATCGCCGTCGATGGGAGCAATGATCCGCGTATAGGCCAGATTGACCTTGGCGGTGTCGATCTGGATATGCGCACTCTTGATCTGCGCGTCCAGTGACAGCAGATTGGCCTGCTGCACTTCGTAATTCGATTGCGCGGTTTCGAAATCCTGGCGGGAGATCGACGCGTCCTCCTGCAAATTCCGGTAACGCTCGAACAAGGCCTTGGTCTGGCGCAATTGCGCCTGGGTCGCACGCTTTTGCGCTTGCAGGTTTTCTTCATCGACCTGGGCCTGACGCAGGGTGTTCTGCAACACCAGTGGATCGATTTCCGCCAGCCACTGGCCCTTCTTCACCTTGTCGCCCACCTTGACCTTGAGCGACTTCAATTGCCCCGACACCTGCGCCCCGACATCGACCTGCTTGATGCCCTCGAGCAGCCCGGTGGCGAGCACCGCGTTCTCGATGTCACCGCGTTCCACCGTGGCGGTCAGGTACTGCGGCGCTTGCGCCGGCGCCTGTACCGCGTACAGCAACAAGCCGGCGACCGCCGCCAGCGCTACACCCAAAGCGACTTTGCGCAACTTCGACTTTTCCATAAATAAACCACAAATCCGTTCAGGGTTGAGCCCGGCCAGCGACCGGGCTGCAAGACGTACACATCAATCAGGAGAACATTGCCTTGGCCGGTTGCTTGTGACCCTCGTGCCACCACGCGGCGAAACTGAACACGTTGGGCGCCTTGAGCAAGGTGAAATGGTTGCCCGGCCCGTACCACACCGTCAGATCCGCGACCTCGCGGCGCCAGCCTTCAACCATCGCCGCTTGCTCGCGCTGATTGCCCGCCGCATCGAGCGTCGGATCGTCCACCAGCGCCAACCGCACCGGGCCGCTGTAGCGCTGACGCGGTTGATACACCGTGCGCAAGGCACTGGCGAACGTGCGCGTCGAGCCGAGCAAAGACTGCGGCGCAGATCGCGCCGACAGCACGCCCGCACGCACCATGCCCTCGTGCAGCAGACGTAGTTGCGTGGCGTCATCGGCCGCGGCGAACACCTCGGCATCGATGCCCAGTGAGGCGCCGGCCGACAGTTGCAGCGCCTCGATCAGCCGCTGTAACGCCGCGGTTGCGGTGTAGGGTTTGCCGATCACGCCGTTGCCGCCGGGTGATTCGCTGTCAATCAGCGTGAGCGACGCCACTTCGCGCCCCTCGGCCTGCAATTGCGCGGCCAGGGCGTGCGCCACCCAGCCACCGAAGGAGTGCCCGAGCAGGTGCACAGGGCCTTGCGGACAGAGCTGCTCGATCGCCTGCCGGTAACAGCGCGCCGCCGCCTCGACCTGACTGTGCGGCACCGCGTCGCCGTCGAGCCCGCGCGGTTGCAGACCATGAACCGGCCACTCGGGGCCGAGGGCTTCGGTCAGCTGAATGAAGCCGGTAACACTGTCGCCGGCACCCGGCACGCAGAAGATCGGCGCCCTTGTACTGTCGCCAGTCTGGATGGTCAACAGCGGTTGATAGACCGGCAATGTCGGCGCCTTTGCTTGCACCAGTGCCTGGCTGAGCGCCTGACCCAGCGCTTGAATATGCGGAGCTTTCATCATGTTCTGGTGATCGCCGGGCACGTCGATGCAACGCAACTCGGCATTGGGCAATTCTTCGGCCCAGCCGAGGGTCGGGCTGAGCTGCGCCATCGCCGCCGAACGTTGCTGCGCGCGAAACACATGCAGCGGCACCGGCAGCGGACTGACCCGGTAATGCGCCAGCGCATGCCCGTGGGCAACCTCGCGATCAAGGTAATGCCAGGTATCGGCTGCCGAGGCTGTTGCCAGCTCCGGATGGAGCAATTGCTGCTGCTGGCAGCGCTCCAGCAGTTCGGCGAACGAGCGCGCCTCAAGCTCGCTTTGCAACGCTGCCAATGCCGTCAATCCGCGCTGGCCATCTTCGCCAAGGCCCAGCCAGTGCGCAGTGCAATGCAGGAGCAACTGACGCTTGTGCACGTGGGCATCGTTCCAGCGTGCCTTGTGCGGATCGGCCAGACGCGGCACGTAGCTGTCGATCAGGCCGATGAACTCGACCACTTCGTCCTGCCCCAGCAATTGCTGCGCGACTTCGTAAGCCAGTACACCGCCGAACGACCAGCCAGCCAATCGATACGGCCCCTGAGGTTGTCTGTCGCGAATGATCCCGGCCATGCGTGTCGCCAGGCATTCGAGGGTGCGCAATTGCGCCTGGCCGAACTCGATACCGGGCAGACCGTAGATCGGGAAATCACCCTCGATATGGCGGCCCAGCGCCGGGAAATACACATCGCGACCGCTGAATTCATGCACCAGAAACAGCGGCGTACCTTGACTGCCCGCGCGGACCACGATGAGCCCCGGTTCCGCCTCGCTGATCCCGTCACGCTCAGCGAGCAGCGCAGCCATCGCCTCAATGCTCGGGTGCTGGAACAGCTCGGCAAGGGTCATCGGCAGATTGGCCTGCTGCATCTGGCTGACCAGCCGCACCGCCAGCAACGAATGCCCGCCCAGTTCGAAGAAGTTGTCGTGGCGACCGACCCGGTCGATCTGGAGGATTTCGCTCCACAATCCGGCGAGACGGCTTTCCAGTGCGTTGCCCGGCGCCTCGTACACGCGGTTGAGCAAAGCCTCCTGGGTCGGCTCCGGCAAGGCCTTGCGATCGACCTTGCCATTATTGTTCAGCGGCAGATTCTCCAGCCGCACCCACGCCGAAGGCACCATGTATTCCGGTAACCGTGCCTGTAACAACGCGCGCAAGGTGGCGCTGTGCAGTTCGGCATCGTCAGCGCTGAAATAGGCCACCAGACGGGTAGTCTGCGCGCCGTCACGCCGCGCCAGGACCACGGCTTCCCTGACCCCGGGACAGCTGAGCAGGCGGTTTTCGATCTCGCCCAGCTCAATGCGGAAGCCGCGGATTTTCACCTGGTCGTCATTGCGACCGATGCACTCAAGCTGCCCCGGCGCCAGCCAGCGCACCAGATCGCCGGTGCGGTACATCACCGCGTCGGGCCTGCCGCTGAACGGGTCCGGGAGAAATTTCTCTGCGGTCAGCTCGGGCCGATTCAAGTAGCCCAGGGCAACGCCCTGCCCGCCGATGTACAACTCACCGGTCACGCCGAACGGGACCGGTTGCTGGAAGGCGTCGAGCACATACACCTGGGTGTTGGAGATCGGCCCGCCGATCGACACGCTGTCGGCCTCTTCGGCGACATTCTGCACGGCAAACGTAGTGGCGTAAGTGGTGGTTTCCGTCGGGCCATAGCAATGCACCAGACGCACATCCGGCGCCACGGCGCGCAACGTGCGAAACGCCGCCGGATCGCCGCGCTCGCCGCCGCAGAGCAGGATGCGCAAGCCCTTCAGGGCGTCGGGAATCAGCTGCACATACTGGTTGAACAGTGCGGTGGTGACGAACAGGATGCTCGCGCCGCTGCGCTTGAGTTCGGCGCCGAACGCCTGCGGGTCGAGCAACGTCGCGTGATCGATGATCGCCACCCGCGCGCCGTTGAGCAGCGCGCCCCAGACGTCCATGGTGCTGGCATCGAACGCCGGATTGGAGGCAAACGCAACGCAATCCTGGCGATTGAAATCGGCGTAGCCGTTATTGATCACCAGCCGCGTGATCGCCCGATGCGGGACCATGACGCCTTTCGGCATGCCGGTGGAGCCCGAGGTGTACATGATGTATGCCAGCGACTCGGCCGACTGCGGCAGATCCGGGTTATGGCTGGGCTGAGCCTCGAGCGGCAGCCGATCAAGATCGATGCGCCGTGCGGCAAAGGTCAGCGTGGTGGTGCTGTGCGTCAGCAGCGCGGCGGCCTGGCAATCCTCGATCATGAACGCCTGGCGCTCGCTCGGTGCGTGAACATCCAGCGGCACCCACGCCGCCGCGCACTTGCCGATCGCCAGTTGCGCGATCAGCAGGTCCAGCGAACGCGGTAACAAGATCGCCACCGCGTCGCCAGGTTTTACCCCTTCGCTGAGCAAATGATGCGCCAGCCGATTGGCCCGACGGTTCAACTCGGCATAACTCAGGGTCTGCTCGCCATGCAGCGCTGCGACGGCGTCGGGTTGTTGCACGACCAATGTTTCGAACAGATGCTGCACGGTGTGGTTGTGCGGGTATTCCCGTGCGGTGTCGTTGAAATCCACCAGCAAACGCTGGCGCTCTTCATCCGTTATCAATGGCACCTGGGCGAGCGGCGCCTGATCGTTGCTGACCATGGCCTGTAGCAGTTGCTGCAGGTAACCGGCAAACCGCTGCACCGTGGTTTCATCGAACAGTGCCGTGGCGTATTCCAGCCAGCCGCCGATGCCTGCGCCGGTGTCGCCGAGGGTCAAGGTCAGGTCGAACTTGGCAAAGTGGCTCGGCTCGGCCACCGCCTCAAGGGTCAGCTCACCCAGGGCCAGTGCCGGGCCGTCGCTGTTGCGCCAGTTGAACATGGTCTGGAACAGCGGACTGTGCGCCAGGCTGCGCACCGGCCGGGTCAGCTCCACCACTTGCTCGAACGGCAGGTCCTGATGCGCCTGAGCCTGCAAGGTCAGGGTCTTGACCCGCGCCAGCAGCGCTTCGCCGGTCAGCTCGCCAGAGGTGTCGATACGCAGGGCCAGAGTGTTGACGAACAGGCCGATCATGCCCTCGACTTCCGCCCGATTGCGGTTGGCCACCGGCGAACCGATGACCACGTCGGTCTGCCCGGCCAAACGCCCGAGCAGCAACGCCCAGGCACTGAGCAAGGTCATGTACAACGTCACCCCGTGGCGCTGACTCAAGGCCTTGAGCCCGGCGCTCAGACGATCGTCCAGTTGCAGCGCAATGCTGCTGCCGGCGTAGTCCTGCTGCGCCGGTCGCGGCCGGTCCGTCGGCAAGGTCAGCAAGGCCGGCACTTCGCACAGGGTGCGTTGCCAGTATTCGCTTTGGCGCTGCAACACCTCGCCGCTCAACCAGCGCCGCTGCCACACCGCGTAGTCACCGTATTGCAGGGTCAGCGCCGGCAACGGATCGTCTTCGCCCTGACTGAAAGCCCGGTACAGCGCCATCAGTTCGCGGGTCAGCACGCCCATCGACCAACCGTCGGAGATGATGTGGTGCAACGTCAGCAGCAGCACATGATGATCATCGGCCAGCCTTACCAGACGTCCGCGAATCAGCGGGTCGTCAAGCAGGTCGAACGGCCCCGAAGCCTCGCCCTGAATCAGCGCCTGCAACGCCTCCTCCGCCTGTGGGTGCTGGCGCAGATCCTCGACCCGCAACAGCAGGCCGCTGTCGACCGGCGCGATCAACACCTGAGCGTCGCCAGCGAGCGGTGCGAAACGACTGCGCAGCGTCTCGTGGCGCGCGACGATACGGGCCAGCGCGCGTTGCAGGGCATCGTCGTCCAGGGCACCGCGCAAGCGCAGGGCAATCGGGATGTTGTAAGCAGTGTTGGCGCCCTCCATCTGCGCCAGAAACCAGAAGCGCTGCTGCGAAAACGACAGCGGCAATGCTGTTTCACGGGGCGCCGGCAGGATCGGCGGTTGCGTGCAGCGTCCGGCTTCGGTCAATACCTGCGCCACCGCTGCCAGTTCGGCGTTGGCAAACAGATCGCTGAGCACCAGCTCGACGCCGAGTCGCTGCCGGACCTGAGCAACCATGCGCATCGCCAGCAGCGAATGCCCGCCCAGTTCGAAGAAATGGTCTTCGCGCCCTACCCGCTCGACCTGCAGCACATCGGCCCAGATGTCGGCCAGGGCGATTTCCACTTCGCCTTGCGGCGCGGCGTATTCACGGGTGAACACGGCCGAGCGCTCAGGCTTGGGCAAGGCCTTGCGGTCGAGTTTGCCGTTGGCGGTCAGCGGTAATCCGTCGAGTTTGACGAAGGCAGACGGCACCATGTATTCCGGCAACTGCGTCAGCAACAACGCGCGCAATTCCCCAACGGCCAACGCCTGCACCTGCGCCTGCTCGGTGAAATACGCCACCAGCCGCGGCTGTCCCGGCTGATCTTCGCGCGCCAGCACGACCGCCTCCTGAATCCCCGGCAACTGATTGAGGCGATGCTCGATCTCCCCCGGTTCGATGCGCACGCCGCGAATTTTCACCTGATCGTCATTGCGCCCCAGGTATTCGAGGGTACCGTCGCTGCGCCAGCGCGCGAGGTCGCCGGAGCGGTACATGCGCGCCTGCGCGGTATTGCTGAACGGATCGCGCAGGAAGCGTTCGGCCGTCAGCTGCGGCTGGTTCAAGTAACCTCTGGCCACCCCACTGCCGCCGATGTACAGCTCGCCGACCGCACCAATCGGTACGGGGCGTTGTTGCTCATCGAGCAGATACACCGTGGCATTGCTCACCGGTTTACCGATGTGCAACGCGTCATCGCTGTCGATGCGCCCGGAGGTCGCGACCACCGTGGTTTCGGTCGGGCCGTAATTGTTGATCACGTCGAAACGCTGGTTGCGCGAGAACTGCCGCAAACGGTCGCCGCCGATCAGCAGCGTGCGCAAGGTCGGGTGTTCCAGGTGTTGGCTAAAGGCGTATTCGGCCACAGGCGTGGGCAGGAAACTCACGTCCAGCGGCTGCGCGCGCCACCAGTCGAGCAACGCGTCGATGTCTTCGCTGCCGTCATGCGCCTGGGCGATGTGTAGCGTGGCGCCCGCGCACAACGCCGGCCAGATTTCCCAGGCCATGGCGTCGAAGCCGAAACCCGCGAGGCTCGAGGTGTGACGGCCGGCAAACAGGTCGAAGGCCGCGCAGTGCCAGTCGACCAGGTTTGACAGCGTGCCATGTTCGACCATCACGCCCTTGGGCAAACCGGTCGAGCCAGAGGTGTAGATCACGTAGGCCAGATGGCTCGCCTGCAGATTCGGCAGGTGCGGGTTGCCGGTGATGCCCAGCGGCCAGGTGCGCGGGTCGAGATTGAGCACCGGCACCGCCAGCCTCGGCAGGCGTTCACGCAGATCAGCGCTGGTCAACACCGCCACCGGCGCACTGTCGCGCAGCAAATGCAGCAGGCGTTCGGCCGGGTGCGCTGGATCGACCGGTACGTAAGCGGCGCCGGCCTTGAGGATCGCCAGCAAACCGGTCAGCGCTTGCAGACCGCGGCGGGCGACGATGGCGACACGATCATCAGGTTGCACGCCCAGATCGAGCAACTGGTGGGCCAGCGCATTGGCCTTGTGGTTCAGCTCGGCAAAGGTCAGCGACTCGCCCATGTGCACCGCGGCCAGCGCATCCGGACGCGCCAGCACCTGCGCTTCGAACCGCTGATGTATAGGCTGCGCTGGCGGGTAAGCGACCTGGCTGGCATTGAACCCGCGCAACAGTTGCTCGCGCTCGGCGGTCGGCAGCACTGACAACTGATTCAGCGGCGTCTGCGGCGCCTGTTCGAGTGCCGACAGCAATTGCTCGATCGCACACAACAGATAGGCGCACAGACGCTGACCGCCGACGGCGCGAGTGGCCAGCAACGTCAGGCTGAAGCGCTCGCCGAAGTCGTCAATGCTCAGGGTCAGCGGATAATTGGTGCGTTCTTCCGAGCGCAGCACACTGATGCCCTCCCAGGCGGCGAGTGCTTCGGCGCTGGCGTTGGCGCTCGAGGCGCTGTGGCGATAGTTGAGCAGCGTGCTGAACAACGGCGATGAGGCGACCACACCACTGCATCGCTGCGCCAACGCCAGCGGCGCGTGTTCGTGGCGCATCAGCGTGGTCAGCCGGGCGTGGGTGGCCTTGATCGCTTCAGCGACGGCCAGCGCGGCGATGTCGACCCGCAGCGGCAAGGTGTTGATGAAGATGCCCAGCGCGCGTTCGGTGCCTTCGGCGTTGTGCATGCGCCCCATCAACACGGTGCCGAAAACCACGCTCGATTGCCCGGTCAGGGCACTCAGCACCTGGCCCCAACCGAGGTGAAACAAGCTCGCGACGCTGACGCCCTGGCGCCGCGCCTGTGCGCGCAAGCGGCGCTCAAGTGGCGGGTCGAGCGCCTGGCTGAATTCGACAATATCGCTGCCATCGCCGTGCACACCTTGCAGGCCATAGGGCAAGGTCGGTTGGTCGATGTCGGCGAGCATCTCGCGAAAAAACCCTTCGTGTTGCGCCTCGCTGATGCCCAGGCGTGCCTGCGCCACGTAATTGCGAAACGGTACAGGCGCGCCCAGCCGCGCGGCCTGTCCGCACAGGCAGGCCTGCAATTCCTCGCTGACCACCGCCAGTGCCGAGTGGTCCATCGCCATGTGATGGAACAGCAGCATCGCGACGATGCGTTGCTCGCGTGCGTCCCAGGCATGCGCCAGGCGCAACAGCGGCGCGCGCGTCACGTCGAGGCGGAACTGGCGGGCGTCGAAGCGTTCGTGCAGTTGGCTCAGCGCATCGCCGCCCTCAGCCTCCAGCAGCAGTTCTTCGAGCGGCAGGCGGGCATCGCGCAGGACCACTTGCAGCGGCGTGTCGAGGCCTTCCCAGACCACCGCCGTGCGCAGAATGTCGTGACGATCGATGACCGTTTGCAAGGCGTCGACGAATGCCTGCAAACGCACCGCGTCGCTGAAGGCGAAATGCGCCTGCATGACATAGGGATCGCCGTGCTGCGCGCTGACGTGATGATAGAGAATGCCTTCCTGCAACGGCGTCAGCGGATAGATGTCCTGCACGTTAGCTGCGCCGCCGGGGATGCCTTCGAGCAGTTGGTCGATAGCGTCCTGGCTCAGCTGCGTCAGGGTCAGCATCGCCGGGGTGATCCGGGTGCAACCAGGCGCAATACCATTGGCCGGCACCTCGACTTGACCGACGCGGGCGGCGGAGTACCCGCCGGCCTTGATCAGCTCGATCAGTGCCGCCTTGTGCTCACGCAACGACGCCAGCAGCGCCGGATCGCCAAGCGCCTGCTTGTTGCCATTGACGCGCAACTGGTCGTCCGTAACGGTCAATTGGATGTCGCGGGCTTTAAGGGTTGCCAACAAGGGATTCAGGCTCACAGGACGATCTCCATTCTTTCCGTGATTGCTGCGTAACCGGCCAGCGTCGGGTGTTCGAACAACGCCCGCACGTCAGCCTCCATGCCTTGCTGCTGCAGCCGGCCGACCAGACTCACCGCCAGCAGCGAGTGCCCGCCCAGCTCGAAAAAGTGGTCGTGACGGCCGACCCGTTCGACATTGAGCAATTCGCACCACAGCCGCGCCAGGGTGATTTCCACCTCGCCGATCGGCGCCTCGTAAGGTCGGCTGACCAGCGCATCCTGATTCGGCGCGGGCAGCGCCTTGCGGTCGAGTTTGCCGTTGGGGCTCAGCGGCAGACGGTCGAGGTGGACGTAGGTCGCCGGGACCATGTAGTCGGGCAAGCCGTGCAGTAAAGCGGCGCGCAGGATGTCGATGTCCAGCCGCGCACCGGTGTAATAGGCCACCAGGCGCTTGTCCCCCGGCACGTCTTCGCGGGCCAGCACCGCCGCTTCCTGCACGCCGTCGATCCGGGTCAGGCTCGCCTGGATTTCCCCCAGCTCGATGCGCAGGCCGCGAATCTTCACTTGGTCGTCGTTACGGCCCAGGTATTCGATATTGCCGTCGGCACGATAACGAGCGATATCGCCGGTGCGGTACATGCGCGCTTGCGCCTGCGGGCTGAACGGGTCACGCAGGAAGCGTTCGGCACTCAGTTCGGCGCGGTTCAGATAGCCGCGCGCGACCTGTACGCCACCGATGTACAGCTCGCCGAGCACACCTTGCGGCACCGGTTGTTGCTGCGCGTCGAGGATGTACATCCGCGTATTGGCGATCGGCTTGCCGATCGGCGTATTGTCCGGCGCGTCCTGCAACGGCCCGGCGCAATGCCACGCGGTGACGTCCACCGCCGCTTCGGTCGGGCCGTACAGGTTGTGCAACTGGCTGGCCGGCAATTGCTGTTTGAAACGCCGCACCAGACTGCCGGGCAACGCCTCGCCGCTGCACATCACCTGGCGCAAGCCGGCACAGCGTTCGGTCTGGCCGTGGGCAAGAAACACGTCGAGCATCGATGGCACAAAATGCACAGTGCTGACCTGTTCGCGCTCGATCAGCGCGCTCAGGTACGCCGGCTCCTTGTGCCCGCCGGGGCGGGCCAGCAACAGGCGCGCGCCGGTCATCAGCGGCCAGAAGAATTCCCACACCGACACGTCGAAACTGAACGGGGTCTTCTGCAACACGGTATCCGCCGCCGTCAATGCATAGGCGTCCTGCATCCACAGCAAACGGTTGACCACCGCACCGTGCTCGTTGGCCACACCCTTGGGCTGACCGGTAGAGCCGGAGGTGTAGATCACGTAGGCCAGATGCGCCGACGTCAGGCGCTCGCATGGCGGATTGTCCGCCGGCATGTCGCGCCAGATTTCCTCGTCCAGATCGATCACCGGCACCGCCAGTGCGCCGGCCCGCGCGGCCGTGCTGCCCTGCACCAGCAGCGCCACCGGCGCACTGTCGGCAAGCATGCAGGCGATGCGTTCGGCCGGGTAGTCCGGGTCCAGCGGCACATACGCGCCACCCGCCTTGAGAATTGCCAGCAGGCCAACGACCATGGCGAGACTGCGCTCGACGCAGATCGCCACCCGCGAATCCGCCTGCACGCCGAGCCCGATCAGGTGATGGGCGAGGCGGTTGGCGCGCTCGTTGAGCTGGTGAAAACTCAGGCATTGAGCGTCGATCTGCACCGCGACGGCGTGCGGGGTGCGCAGCACTTGCGCTTCGAACAGCCCGTGCAGGGTTTGCTGCAAGTCGTAATCGACCGCCGTCGCGTTGAAGTCGAACAGCAAGCGCTGATGCTCGGCCTGCGGCAACACCGACAGCTGCTCGATCGGTTGCTGCGGCGTCTGCTCCAACGCCTCGACCAGTGTCTGCAACGCCGTCTCCATGTAGCTGCAGATGCGCAACGCACCGACCTCGGCGGAGGTGATCGCGGTGAGCCTGAAATCTGTACCGAGATCGTCGACGTTGAGGCTCAGCGGATAATTGGTGCGCTCCTCGCTGTGCAGGGTTTCGATGCCGTGCCACGCGGGATGCGCCTGCGCAGGCGTCGCGCTGCCATGCCGGTAGTTGAGCATCGCACTGAACAACGGCGCCGGTGCAGCGATCCGGCTGCAACGCTGGGCCAGAGCCAGCGAGGCATGCTCATGCGCCAGCAGGCCGGTGAGCCGCCCATGGGTGGCCGCCAGCGCGGCGCGCACCGGTTGCGCGCCGAGATCGACGCGCAGCGGCAGGGTATTGATGAACATCCCCAGCCCGCGATCCGCCCCTGCCCCGCCCTGCATGCGGCCCATCAGCACCGTGCCGAACACCACCCGCTCCTGCCCGGAAGTGGCGCCCAGCACCTGCGCCCACGCCAGATGAAACACGCTGGCGACGCTGATGCCCAGCTGTCGTGCCTGGCGGCGCAGGCGCTGTGCCAGGGCATCGGGCAGTGCCAGCGCGGCTTCTCGTAAGTCCCCGCCGCAGCGTTGACCTCCTGCAAGCCGAACGGCAGCGTCGGCTCATCGACATCACCGAGCATGTTGCGGAAGAACCCTTCGTGCTCCGTCTCACTGATGCCCAGCCGCGCCTGTGCCACGTAGTTGCGGTACGGCGCCGCCGGCGGCAGCGAACGCTGTTCGCCAGCGAGGCTGATCTGCATTTCTTCGCGCACCACTTCGAGCGCCGTGTGATCAAGAGCGATGTGGTGGAACAACAGCAGGCCAGCCACTTGCCCGGTGCCCGGATCGCGCGCATGCAACAAGCGGATCAGCGGCGCCTGAGCGAGATCCAGCGAGCGCGTCGACAGTTGCTCGAACGCGACCTCCTCCACTGGCAATTGCGCCTCGCGCCACACCACCTGCACCGGCGCAGCCAGGCCCTGCCAGACGATCGCCGTGCGCAGGATATCGTGGCGCGCCATGACCTGACGCAACGCGCTGGCGAAGGCCTCGACCCGCTCGACACTGGCGAACATCAGTCGCGAATGCAGCACGTACGGGTCGTGTTGCCCGGCCGTGATGTGATGATAAAGAATGCCTTCCTGCAATGGCGCCAGCGGGTAAATATCCTGCACGTTGGCCGCGCCGCCCGGCACCGTGGCGACGATGCGTTCGATGCTGGCCTGGTCCAGTTCGAGCAGGCTGAGCATGCTCGGCGTGATGTATGCGCAGTCTGCGGCAATGCCGTTGGCCGGCACCTCGATCTCGCGGCCGCTACCGACCGCCGCCGCCAGCGCCGCCATGGTCGGCTGGCTGAACAGCACGCGCACGTCGGTGCTCAGATCAATCTGGCGCATGCGTTCGATGACGCTGACCGCCAATAACGAGTGCCCGCCCAGTTCGAAGAAGTTGTCGTGCCGGCCGACCTGTTCGACCTTGAGCACTTCGCGCCAGATCTGCGCCAGCGCGGTTTCCACCGGGCCTTGCGGCGCCTGGTACTGACGGCTGAGCCAGGCGCTTTGATCCGGTTCCGGCAAGGCCTTGCGGTCGAGTTTGCCATTGGTGGTCAACGGCAACGCGTCGAGGCGCACGTAGGCCGCCGGCAGCAAGGCCTGCGGCAAGCGCGTCTGCAGGTGCTGGCGCAAGTCGTCGATCTCCACTGCACCGCGCGCGGTGAACCACGCCAGCAACTGACCGTCGCGCACCTGTGCCACGGCGTCCTGCAGCGCCGGATGACTGGCCAGCGCGGCTTCGATTTCGCCAGGTTCCACCCGCACGCCGCGCAGTTTGACCTGATCATCGTTGCGCCCCAGATACTCCAGCGTGCCGTCGGCACGCCAGCGCACAAGGTCGCCGGTGCGATACATGCGCGCGTCTGGTTCAGTGCTGAACGGGTCAGCAACAAAGCGCTCGGCGGTCAATTCATCGCGGTTCAGATAACCCCTGGCCACGCCTGCGCCGGCGACGTACAGCTCGCCTGTGCCGCCCACTGACAGAAGTTTCTGTTGGCCATCGAGGACATACACCCTGGCATTGGCGATGGGTCGACCGATGTGCAACGCCTGCCCCGCCTCGATGCGACCCGAGGTCGCCACCACCGTGGCTTCGGTCGGTCCGTAGTTGTTGATCACCTCGAAGGTCTGATCCCGCGGGAACTGCCGGAGCTTGTCGCCGCCAATCAACAGCGTACGCAAGGTCGGATGGCCCAACTCGCGGCTGAACGCGTATTCGGCCACCGGCGTCGGCAGGAAGCTCACCTGCAACGGCTGCGCCTGCCACCATTCAAGTAATTCGTCGAGGTGTTCATTGCCGATCGACGCCGGCGGCAAGTGCAGGGTCGCGCCGACACACAAGGTCGGCCAGACCTCCCAGGCCATGGCATCAAAGCCGAACCCGGCAACGCTCGCGGTATGGCTGCCGGCGTGCAGGTCGAACGCTTGCGCGTGCCAGTGCACGAGGTTTTCCAGACTCTGGTGTTCGACCATCACGCCTTTTGGCTGGCCGGTGGAGCCGGAGGTGTAAATCACATAGGCCAGATTGCTCGCGGTCAAACCGGCCACTTGCGGATTCTGCTCGGGCAAGTCCTGCCAGCGCTCGTCGCCAAGATCGATCACCGGCACGTTCACCGCGCCCGGTTCCACACCGGACACCAGCAACGCCAGCGGCGCACTGTCGGCCAGCAGGTAAGCGATGCGCTCGGCCGGATGCGCCGGGTCGATCGGCACATAGGCTGCGCCGGCCTTGAGCACCGCCAGCATCGCCAGCAGCATGTGCGGTCCGCGCCGGGTGGAAACCGCCACGCGCGCGTCGGGCCGCACGCCCAACTCGATCAGATAATGCGCGAGGCGATTGGCCTGTTGATTGAGCTGCGCGTAGGTCAGCTGTTGCACACCTGCTTGCACCGCCACTGCCTGCGGATTGAGCAAGGCCTGCGCTTCGAAGAGGCGGTGCACGGTTTGCGCAGGCGGGAATGCCCTGGCGCTGGCGTTGAACTGGCTGAGTACTCGCTCGCGCTCTGACGGCGGCAGGATCGCCAGGCGATTCAGCGCCTGTTCGGGATTTTGCTCCAGCGCTGACACCAGCGCCGCCAGCGTGCTGTGCATCAAGTCGCAGACCCGTTGCGCGCCGACTTCGGCGGGTGTCAGCATCGACAGATCGAAGCCTTCGCCAAGATCGTTGATGCTCAGCGTCAGCGGATAATGGCTGCGCCCATCGTGAGCGAGAAATTCGATCCCCTGCCACGCTGCCTCGTCGCAATGACCCGCCGCGCTGTGACGATAATTGAGCACTGAGCTGAACAGCGGCGACGGCGCAGCCACCGCACTGCAGCGCTGCGCCAGCGCCAGTGACGCGTGTTCGTGACCGAGCAGCGCAGCCAGCCGCTGGTGCACACCGCGCAGCGCTGCACCGACACTGGCCTCGGCGACATCGACGCGCAATGGCAAGGTATTGATGAACATGCCCAGCGCACGATCAGCGCCGGCACCGCCCTGCATACGACCGAGCAACACCGTGCCGAACACTACGTTCGACTGCCCGGCCGTGGCCGCCAGCACCTGCGCCCAGGCGAGATGGAACAGACTGGCGGCGCTGACCCCGAAGCGGCGCGCCTGCGCTCGCAAGCGCTGGCTCAACTCCACTGGCAATCCGCTGACAAACGCCTCGATGTCGTCGCCCTCACCTTCGACTTCGCGCAGTCCGAACGGCAAGGTCGGCTCGTCGATGTCGCCGAGCATCTCTGAAAAGAACGTTTCGTGTTCCTGCTCGCTGATGCCGTGGCGGGCCTGCGCCACGTAATTGCGGTACGGCGCGGCTGCCGGCAGCGGCTCAATGGCACCGAGCAGACTGGCCTGCATTTCCTGACGCACCACCGCAAGCGCGGTGTGATCGAGGGCGATGTGATGGAACAGCAGCATGGCGACGACGCGCTTGTGCACGGGATCGGCGGCATACACCAGACGCATCAACGGCGCCTGGCCGAGGTCGAGGCGCCATTGGCGGGCAGCAAAACGCGCTCGCAACTGGGCGAGCACGTCGCCGTCTGCCGGGTCCAGCGCCACGCCGTCAACCGCTAATGGCGCACGCCGCCAGACCACTTGCTGCGGACTCGGCAACCCTTCCCAGACCACGCTGGTGCGCAGAATGTCGTGGCGCTCGATGACGCCTTGCAGGGCGTGGACGAAGGCGTACAGGCGGTCAATGTCGGCAAACGCCAGACTCGATTGCAGCAGATACGGATCGCCCTGGCCGGCGCTGAGGTGGTGATAAAGAATGCCTTCCTGCAACGGCGCCAGCGGATAGATATCCTGCACGTTGGCCGCGCCGCCCGGCACCGTGGCGACGATGCGTTCGACACTGGCCTGATCCAGTTCGCTGAGGCTCAACATGTCGGCGCTGATGTGGCCGCAGTCGGCGGCAATGCGATTGTCCGGCACCTCGACTTCGCGACCGCTGCCCAGCGCAGCCGCCAGTGCGGCGAGGGTCGGCTGGCTGAACAGCACGCGGACATCGGCACTCAGCCCGAGCTGGCGCAGACGTTCGATCAGGCTCACGGCAAGCAGCGAATGCCCGCCAAGCTCAAAGAAATTGTCGTGACGGCCGACCTGCTCGACCTTGAGCAGATCGCTCCAGATCTGCGCCAGCGCCTGTTCCAGCGGACCGTGCGGCGCGGCGTATTCATGGCTGAGCCAGGCGCTGTGATCCGGCTGCGGCAAGGCTTTGCGGTCAAGCTTGCCGTTGGCGGTCAGCGGCATCGCCTCGACGCGCACGTAAGCGGCAGGAATCAGCGCCTCCGGCAATCGGCTCTGCAAGTGCCGACGCAAGTCGGCAATATCTACGGCGCTGCGTTCGCTGAACCAGGTCAGCAAGCGCCCGTCACGCACCAGCACCACCGCGTCTTGCACGGCGCTATGCGCGCGCAGCGCGGCTTCGATTTCCCCCGGCTCGATGCGCACGCCGCGCAGTTTGACCTGATCGTCATTGCGTCCCAGGTACTCGAGCGTGCCGTCTGTGCGCCAACGGGCGAGGTCACCGGTGCGGTACATACGCGCGTGCGGTTGATCGCTGAACGGGTCATCGAGGAACATCTCGGCGGTCAATGCCGGGCGATTCAGATAGCCGCGCGCGACGCCGGCGCCGCCAACATACAGTTCGCCCAGAACACCGACGGGCACCGGTTGTTGCTGACTGTCGAGCAGATAGACTTTGCCATTGGCGATCGGTCGACCGATGTGCAACACCTGCCCGGACTCGATGCGACCCGACGTTGCCACCACCGTGGCTTCGGTCGGTCCGTAGTTGTTGATCACCTCGAAGGTTTGATCACGCGGCAACTGCCGGAGCTTGTCGCCGCCGATCAACAGCGTGCGCAGGGTCGGGTGGCCGAGTTCGCGGCTGAACGCATATTCGGCGACTGGCGTCGGCAGAAAGCTCACCTGCAACGGCTGCGCCTGCCACCACTCGAGCAACTCATCCAGGTGGTGATTGCCGATCGAGGCCGGTGGCAGGTGCAGGGTCGCGCCCACGCACAAGGCCGGCCAGACCTCCCAGGCCATGGCGTCAAAACCGAACCCTGCAACGCTGGCCGTATGGCTGCCAGCCTGCAGGTCGAACGCTTCAGCGTGCCAATGCACCAGGTTTTCCAGGGTGCGGTGTTCGACCATCACGCCTTTCGGCTGGCCGGTGGAACCGGAGGTGTAGATGACATAGGCGAGGTGCGCCGGGGTCAGCGCCGGCAATTGCGGGTTGGCGTCGGACAAATGCGCCCAGCCGTCGCTGTCCAGATCGATCCGCGGCACCGTGCCGAGCAAGCCGCAGGTGGCGGTCTCGGCGAGTACCGCCAGCGGCTCGCAGTCCTGCAACAGATAGGCGATGCGCTCGCGCGGATGAGCCGGATCGACCGGCACATAAGCCGCGCCGGCCTTGAGAATCGCCAGCAGCGCCACGAGCATTTGCGGGCTGCGGCGCAGGCACACCGCGACACGGTCATCCGGCTGTACGCCGAGACCGATCAGGTGGTGGGCCAGGCGGTTGGCGCGCTGATTCAGCTCGGCATAACTCAGACGCCACTCGCCCTGCACCGCCGCCCACGCCTGGGGATTGGCCAGTGCTTGCGCTTCGACCAGACGCTGCACCGTCTGCGCTGGCGGGAATGGCCGCGCGGTGGCGTTGAAGCCGAACAACACCTGCTGGCGTTCGCTCGGCGAGACAATCGACAACTGCTGCGCGGGCATCTGCGGCGAGTGTTCAAGTGCATTCGCCAGACTGTGCAACGCAGTCTGCAAGTAATCGCACACCCGCGCGCCATCCACTTGCGGCACGGCCTGCACATTCAAGAGAAAACCGTCGCCGAGGTCGTCGACGCTGACCACCAGCGGATAATTGCTGCGCTCGCGCGAGCAGAGAATGTCGATGCCATCCCATTTCACTGCGGCCGTGTCCGCCGGGCTGTGGCGGTAATTGAGCAGCGTGCTGAACAGCGGCGACGTCGCTGCAACAGCGCTACAGCGCTGGGCCAAGGCCAGTGAAGCCTGCTCGTGCCCGAGCAACTGCGCCAGGCGTTGATGGGTGGCGCGCACGCTGTCCTGCACCGAGTCAGCGGCGACCGTGACACGCAACGGCAAGGTGTTGATGAACATGCCCAACGCGCGATCCGCGCCCGCGCCGCCCTGCATGCGCCCCAGCAGCACGGTGCCGAACACCACGTCCTGCTGGCCGGAAACCTGCGCCAGCACTTGCGCCCAGGCCTGATGCACGAGGCTGGCAATGCTGATCCCCAAATGCCGGGACAACTCGCGCAGGCGCCGGCCGAGACCCGCGTCGAGGGGCAATTGGCTGTCGACGCTGGCGCTACCGTCACCGAGCACATCCTGCACACCGAACGCCAGCGTCGGTTCGCTGATGTCGCCCAGCATGTCGCGGAAAAAATCTGCGTGCGCTTGGTCATCGACGCCCGCACGGGCCTGAGCCACGTAATTGCGGTATTGCACCGCTGGCGGCAGATCGTTGGCGCGCCCGTGCAGCAGGTCGCTCATTTCCGCCACCAGCACCTCCAGCGCGGTGTGGTCGAGGACGATGTGATGCATCAGCAGGATGCCAACCCAGCGCTGCCCGGCGCGGTCTTCGGTGTAGGCAAACCGCAGCAGCGGCGCATGCTTGAGATCGAGGCGATAGTGCCGCGGATCGAAACGTGCCTGCATTTGCTCCAGCACATCGCCGCTGAGCTCGTCGGCATCGATTCGCTGAAGATGCAGCGGCGCCTCGCGCCAGACCACTTGCACCGGTTCTTCCAGACCTTCCCAGACCACGCTGGTCCGCAGGATGTCATGGCGGGCAATCACGCTGTTCAGGGCGCGCACGAAGCCTTTGATCTGCGCCAGGCCATCGAAGGCGAACTGCGCCTGCAACACGTAGGGATCGCCGCTGTGGGTGGCGAGGTGGTGATAAAGAATTCCCGCCTGCAGCGGCGCCAGCGCGTAGATGTCCTGAACATTGGCGACACCGCCCGGCACGCTGGCCAGCACTGTGTCGATGCCGGCCTGATCGAGATCGGCCAACGGCAAATGCTCGGGGGTAATCGCCGTGCAGCCGGGTTCGATGCGATTGGCCGGTGCCGCATGCCCCTGCGTCGCGCCGAGACTGGCCGCCAACGCCGCCACGCTCGGCTGCCCGAACAGCACCCGCACATCGCAGTGCAAGTCGTGCTGACGCATGCGTTCGATCAACTTGACTGCCAGCAGCGAATGCCCGCCCAGCTCGAAAAAGTTATCGTGCCGCCCGACCTGTTCGACGCCGAGCACGCTTTGCCAGATCTCGGCAATCAGGCTTTCCACCGCGCCTTGCGGCGGCTCGAATGCGCCTCGCGCAAACGCATCACTGTCCGGCGCCGGTAAGGCCTTGCGGTCGAGTTTGCCGTTGGCGGTCAGCGGCAAGGCCTCGAGACGTACGAACGCGCTCGGCACCATGTAATCCGCCAGCGCGCCGAGCAGTGTCTCGCGCAGTTGCGCCACGCTCGGTTCCTCACCTGCATCAGCGGTCCAGTACGCGACCAGGCGCGGTTCGCCGGGGCTGTCTTCACGGGCAATCACCACCGCGTCGCGGACACCGGTGCAGGCCGACAGGCGCGCCTGAATCTCGCCGAGTTCGATACGAAAACCGCGGATCTTCACTTGATCATCGTTGCGCCCCAGGTAGTCGAGGCTACCGTCGGCGGCCCAGCGCGCCAGGTCACCGGTTTTATACAGGCGCGCGTCGGCAGCGTGGCTGAACGGGTCACGAATGAAGCGCTCGGCGGTCAGATCTGGACGGTTGAGGTAACCGCGTGCTACCCCCGCTCCCCCCACGTACAACTCGCCGGTTACACCGACCGGCACTGGTTCGCCGTGAGGATTGAGCACGTACAGGTGCAGGTCGGGGATTGGCCCGCCAATCGGGCTGACACCCACCAATTGCGCATCGGCAGCCTGCAACGGCCGATAGGTCACGTGCACGGTGGTTTCGGTGATGCCGTACATGTTCACCAGGCGCGTGCCGGCGTTGCCGACTCGGGCATACCACGGTTTGAGCAGCCCCGGTTCCAGTGCTTCGCCGCCGAAAATCACTTCGCGCAACGAATGCTGCAGCACACTGCGGCCCTGTGCGGCGATCAACTGGCGGAACGCGCTCGGCGTCTGGTTGAGCACAGTGACACCGCTGCGGCACAGCAACGCATAGCACTCATCGGGCGCCCGGCTGATGGCTTGCGGCACCAGCAGCAGTTGCCCGCCGAACGCCAGCGCGCCCCAGATTTCCCACACCGAAAAGTCGAAGGCGAACGAGTGAAACAGCGCCCAGACGTCGCGCTCATTGAAGTGAAACCACTGCGCAGTCGCGCCAAACAGCCGTGTCACGTTGCGATGTTCGACCATGACGCCCTTGGGCAAACCGGTGGAGCCGGAGGTGTAGATCACGTAAGCCAGATGCGCCGGGCTCAACCCGGCCACCTGCGGATTACTGTCGGATTCGGCGCGCAGCGGCTGGCTGTCGAGATCGATCAGTGGCACGTGCGGCGCGCCGACTCGATCCCGTGTCGCGGCTTGCAGCAGCAGCGCCACCGGCGCGCTGTCCTGCAGGGTGAAGTGGATACGCTCCTGCGGATAGGCCGGGTCGATCGGCACATAAGCCGCGCCGGCCTTGAGCACGCCGAGCAGGCCGATGATCATTTGCGGGCCACGCTCGACGCAGATCGCCACACGGTCGTCGCGGCGGACACCCAGTGCCAGCAGGTGATGAGCCACCTGGTTGGCGCGGCGATTGACGTCGTCGTAGCTGAAGGTTTGCTCCTCGAACAGCAACGCCGTGGCGTGCGGTCGGGCCTGGGCGTGAGCTTCGAACTGCTGGTGGATCAACGGCGTGACGGGAAAATGCGCGCGCGCAGTATCGACGCCGTGCAACCGTTGTTCGCGCTCGGCCGCCGGCAGAATGCGAATGCTGTGCAGTGGTGCCGGCACGCAGGCGTGCAATGCATCGACCAGACCTTGCAGCGTGGTCTGCAGATAAGCGGCGATGCGTTGCGCCCCCAGGCTGGCTTCGGCCAGTGCGGTGATGCGCAGGTCTTCGCCCAGATCATCGATGTTAACGGTCAATGGATAGTTGGTGCGTTCGCGTGCGCCCAGCACCTGCACGCCTGGGGCGATTTCAACGACTTCGGCCACTTCATCGACGCTGCTGTGGCGGTAATTGAGGATCGCGCTGAACAGTGGCGTCGGCACCGCCACGGCGCTGCAGCGCTGGGCCAGCGCCAGCGAGGCTTGCTCATGGCCGAGCAGCGCGGTCAGCCGGCGGTGGGTCAGCAACACGCCGGCGCGCACGTCATCGGCGCCGACATCCACCCGCAGCGGCAAGGTATTGATGAACATCCCCAGCGCATGTTCACCGCCCTCGCCGGCCGCCATCCGCCCAAGCAGCACGGTGCCGAACACCACCGCCGTACGCCCGGACAACTCGCCGAGCACCCGCGCCAGCGCCAGGTGCATGACACTGGCCACGCTCACCCCGAGTTGCCGCGCCTGCTCGCGCAATTGCCGGCTCAGGGCTGTGTCGAGCATCAGCGAGGCTTCTTCGATCGAGTGCCCGTCACCCTGCACGTCGCGCAATCCGCACGGCAGTGTCGGCTCGTCGATATCGGCGAGCATTTCCCGGAAGAACGCCTCGTGGGCCGACTCGTTCGCGGCCAGTCGCGCCCGCGCCAAATGATCGCGATACGGCACCGGCGCCGCCACATGCGCGCTGTGCCCGAGCAGAAAGGCTTGCGCTTCGCGGCGGATCATGTCCAGCGCCAGGTGATCCATGATCAAGTGGTGGAACAGCAACAAGGCAACCACGCGGCCATTGGCCGGATCGTCAGCAAACACCAGGCGCAGCAGCGGCGCCTGCTGCACATCGAGACGGAAATGCTGCGGATCGTGGCGCTGCAGCAGTTGGTCGAGCACATCGCCGCTGGCGCTCAATTCGAATTCCTGGCAATGCAATGTCGCCTGGCGCTGGACCACTTGCAGCGGTTCGTCCAGGCGCTCCCAGACAAACGCCGTGCGCAGAATGTCATGACGGCCGATCATCCATTGCAGCGCATCGGCGAAGGCTTGCAGGCGCTCGCGACTGGCAAAGGCGAAGCGCGCCTGCGAGACGTAGGGGTCGCCCGCCGCTGCCGATAAATGCAGATAGAGCATGCCCTCCTGCAGAGGCGCCAGGGGATAGATGTCCTGCAGGTTCGCCGCTGCGCCCGGCACGCCGGCGACGATGCGGTCGAGGCTGGCCTGATCGAGCGTCACCAGCGGCAGCATGTCGGGAGTGATGCGATACGCCGGGCTCAACCAGTCACCGTTGTGCCGGGCGACCAGCTCCAGCAACTGCGTCTTGTGGGCGGCGAGGCCGTCCCACAGCTCATCGTCCAGCGCGTCGTCACTGCCCAGGATGACCAGGTCTTCATCTTCCTGTTGAAGGCGGATCGCATGGGTCGAAATAACTGCCATCAGTTCGCTGAAATGCATGAGATAACCTGCTGTAAAGACTGGAAAAAAGCTGCACGCAGTGGCGAGTCCGTGGCGACCGCGCGCAACTGGCAAAAACTAAAACATCGGCGCCGCACTGTCTGACATGGGAAGCCGGGACAAGCCCCGCTGCGCAGACGCTTGTGCGCCGGCGCAGAGGTGCTTGCCCGGTCAGATCCGGCGCTTGCGGTTGAGCTGTGGAATGGTGGTCGGCGCGATGTCGACCTTGTGTGTCTGCCGTGAGGTCTGCGCCGCCAGTGCTGCCAGCGTCGGCTGACTGAACAGCGTGCGGGCATCGACATGCAGCCCGGCCTGACGCATGCGCGCCACCAGACTCACCGCCAATAACGAATGCCCACCCAATTCGAAGAAATTGTCATTGCGCCCGATCTGTTCGATGCCCAGCGTCTCGGCCCAGACCCGCGCGACCGCCTGCTCGATGTCGCCTTCGGGCGGCACGTAGGCGCGGCTGAGCAAGTGTTCGGCGCCGGGGGCCGGCAAAGCCTTGCGGTCGATCTTGTCATTGGGCGTCAGCGGCATGGCGGCAAGCCGCACGAACGCGGCGGGCACCATGTATTCGGGCAATTGCTGCAAGACGTGCTCGCGCAGTGCCTCGATCGAAGGTGCAACGTGACCGTCGCTCACGGTGAAGTACGCCACCAGGCGCTCGTCGCGTACCAGCACCAGCGTCTCGCGTACGGCGGCATGTGCAATCAGCCGCGCTTCGATTTCCCCCGGCTCCAGACGCAGGCCACGCAGTTTCAGCTGGAAGTCGGTGCGGCCGAGGAATTCCAGATTGCCGTCCGCCTGATAGCGCACCCGGTCGCCGCTGCGATACAAGCGATCCCCGGCCACAAACGGACTGTCGATAAAGCGTTCGGCCTGTATTTGCGGCAATCGGTGATAGCCACGCGCGACGCCGACGCCACCGATGTGCAGTTCGCCGCTGACGCCCAAGGGCACCGGCTGATCGTTGCGATCGAGCACGTACAGCCGCGTATTGGTCAGGGCCTTGCCGATCGGGATGACCCGCTCGGGCACTGGCTCGTGGGGTTCGAGGGTCCAGGCGCTGCTGTCGACCGTGGTTTCGGTCGGGCCGTAGACATTGTGCAGGCGCACCCACGGCAGGCGTTCGCGCACGGCACGGGCCATGGCAACGGTCAGGTCGCCACCGCCGCAGAATACGTCGGTGAGACTGCTACAGGTGCTGACATCATCCTGTTCGAGAAACTGCTGCAACAGCGCCGGGACAAACTTGACAACGCTGATACGTTGTTCGCGAATCACTTGCGTGACGTAAGCCGAATCGCGGTTACCGTCAGGCCGTGACAGCACCAGGCGCAGGCCGGCGCTCAATGGCCAGAAAATCTCCCACACTGAGCTGTCGAAGCTGAACGGCGCCTTTTGCAACAACGCGCCATCGGCGGTTGGCGGGCGAATCTGCGAGCCCCAGTGCATCAGGTTGCAGACACTGCGGTGCTCGATCATCACACCCTTCGGCGTGCCGGTGGAACCCGAGGTATAGATCATGTAAGCCAGATTCGATGCACCGAGATCCGGCACGTGCAGATTGTCGCTCGGTGCCTCGTCCCAGGCGCAGCGGTCGAAGTCGACCACGGTCATCTGCGTGTCACCCAGCAGATCGCGGGTCGCCGCATGCAGCAGCACCGCCACCGGCGCGCTGTCACGCAACATGAATTGCAAGCGCGCCAGCGGATAGTCCGGGTCCAGCGGCACGTAGGCACCACCGGCCTTGAGGATCGCCAGCAGGCCGACCACCAGTTCAAGACCGC
Source organism: Pseudomonas sp. R1-1 (assembly GCF_051132135.1). Classification (NCBI taxonomy): domain Bacteria; kingdom Pseudomonadati; phylum Pseudomonadota; class Gammaproteobacteria; order Pseudomonadales; family Pseudomonadaceae; genus Pseudomonas; species Pseudomonas sp. R1-1. The sequence continues at coordinate 2,535,762 of NZ_CP071663.1, read as the reverse complement.
GCTCAACGCAGATCGCCACCCGCGTATCCGGGCGTACGCCTTGTTCGCGCAGGTGATGGGCCAGACGGTTGGCCTGTTCGTTGAGTTGCCGCCAGCTCAGTTGCGCCTCGCCGGCCTGCAACGCAATGGCGTCCGGGTGGCGTTGCACCTGTTGCTCGAACAACCTGTGCAGCGGTTGCTCGATCGGGCAATCGACTGCGGTGGCGTTGAATCGGGTCAGCAACTGATCGCGCTCTGCCGGCGAGAGGATCGGCAGTCGGTCCAGGGGCAGATCCGAGTCTTGTTCCAGTGCCTCGACCAGCCCGTCCAGGGCCAGGTGCATGTAATCAGCAATGCGTTGCGCGCCGATGCTGGCGACTGCCCTGGCGGTCAATTGCAGGCCATCGCCGAAGTCGTCGACGCTCAGGGTCAGCGGGTAGTTGGTGCGTTCTTCATTGGCCAGGGTTTCGATGCCTGGCCAGTGCGGCCCATCGGCCTGACCGTGCTGACGCTCGCTGTGGCGATAGTTGAGCAGCGCGCTGAACAGCGGCGTCGGCGCGACCACACCACTGCAACGCTGGGCAAGCGCCAGCGATGCGTGTTCGTGGCCGAGCAATCCGGTCAAGCGCCGATGGGTGGCCTGCACCGCGGTTCGCCCGGGCGCCGCAACATCGACGCGTAACGGCAGGGAATTGATGAACACCCCCAGCGCACGGTCGGCACCCGCGCCGCCCTGCATGCGCCCCATCAGCACCGTGCCGAATACCACCCGCTCCTGCCCCGAGGTCGCCGCCAACACGCGCGCCCAGGCCAGGTGAATCAGGCTGGCGACGCTGACACCGAACCGGCGGGCCTGCTGCCGCAGACGGCCGTCCAGTTCGTTGGCGAGTGATTGCTGCGACTCCTCGATCCCCCGGCCATCGCCTTGCACATCGTGCAAGCCGAACGGCAGCGTCGGCTCATCGATATCGCCGAGCATCTCGCGGAAAAACGCCTCATGTTCGGCCTCGCTGACGCCCAGCCGCGCCTGCGCGACATAGTTGCGGTACGGCACCGACGGCGGCAAAGGCTCGCGTTGCCCGGCAAGGCTGGCGGATATTTCGCCGCGCAGTACGTCCAGAGCAATGTGATCGAGCGCCAAGTGATGGAACAGCAGCACACCGACGATTCGTTCCTTCAACGGGTCGCGCGCCACCAGCAAGCGCAGCAGCGGTGCCTGACTGACATCCAGGCGATAGCGGCGCGCATCACAGCGCTGATGCAATTGCTCAAGCACGTCGCCCTGCGCCGGGTCGATGTCGATTACCTGCACCGGCAGCTCGACATGCCGCAGCACCACTTGCACCGGCGTGACCAGCCCCTCCCAAACCACAGCGGTGCGCAGAATATCGTGCCGGGCCATGACCGCGCGCAAGGCGTCGGCGAAGGCCTCGACGCGCTCCAGACGGGCGAAGGCCAGATGCGACTGCAGCAGATACGGATCGCCCTGCGCGGCGGTGATGTGGTGATAAAGGATGCCATCCTGCAACGGTGCCAGTGGGTAGATGTCCTGCACATTGGCCGCGCCGCCGGGCACGCTGGCGACAACACGGTCGAGGGTGGCCTGATCCAGTTCGATCAGCGTCAGCATGTCAGGGCTGATCGAGGTGCATTCGGCGGGTATGCGATTTGCCGGCACGTCGATCTCGCGCCCACTGCCGACCGCCGCCGCCAGCGCGACCAGCGTTGGTTGGCCGAACAACACCCGCACATCACAGCTCATGCCGAGCTGACGCATGCGTTCGATCAGGTTCACCGCCAGCAGCGAGTGCCCACCCAACTCGAAGAAATGGTCGTGGCGCCCGACCTGCGGCACCTGCAGCAGCTCCTGCCAGATCTGCGCCAGGGCGTTCTCAACATCGCCCTGCGGCGCTTCATAGTCGCGGCGGATCAGCGCGTCCGGCCCCGGTGCCGGCAAGGCCTTGCGGTCGATTTTGCCATTGGCGGTCAGTGGCATCGCCGTCATGCGCACATACGCCTGCGGCAGCATGGCACTGCTCAGGCGAGCCTGCAGATACGCGTGCAACTCAAGGACATCCACCGGCCGGCGTTCGCTGAACCACGCCAGCAACTGCCCGTCGCGCGCCAGCACCACCGCTTGCGCAATCGCCTCGTGACGACTGAGTGCCGCCTCGACTTCGCCCGGCTCGACGCGCACCCCACGGATTTTCACTTGATCGTCGTTGCGCCCCTGATATTCCAGCGTGCCATCGGCGCGCCAACGCACCCGATCGCCGCTGCGATACAGACGCGCCGCCGGGTCGGCACTGAACGGGTCGCGCAGGAAGCGTTCGGCGCTCAGGTCCGGGCGATTCAGGTAACCACTAGCAATGCCGGCGCCGCCAACGTAAAGCTCGCCCGTGACACCAATCGGCAGCGGCCGCTGCTGTTCGTCGAGGACGTACACCGTTGCGTTGCTCACCGGTCTACCGATATGCAGCGCCCGTCCGGGCTCGATTCTGCCGAACGTCGCCACCACCGTGGTCTCCGTCGGGCCGTAATTGTTGATCACCTCGAACGACTGCGCACGATTGAACTGGCGCAAGCGATCACCGCCAATCAACAGCGTGCGCAAGGTCGGATGCTGCAGTTTGCGACTGAACACATATTCGGCGATTGGCGTCGGCAGGAAACTCACATCCAGCGGTCGCGAGCGCCACCACGTCAGCAGCGCATCGATGTCTTCGCTACCGTCGTGGGCCGGCGCCAAATGCAGCGTCGCACCGCCACACAACGCCGGCCAGACTTCCCAGGCCATCGCGTCAAAGCCGAACCCGGCGAGACTGGACGTGTGCTGGCCGGGGCCGAGGTCGAAGGCCTGACAATGCCAGTCGATCAGATTGCCCAGCGCGCGATGTTCGACCATCACGCCTTTGGGCAGCCCGGTGGAGCCGGAGGTGTAAATCACGTAAGCGAGGTTGGCGTCGGTCAATCCCGCCACCACCGGGCCAGCCTGGTTGGCGGTCGGCCAAGCGGCTTGATCGAGCTCGATCACCGGCACTTGCAACAGCGGCAAGCGAGCGCGCAGATCACTCTGCGTCAGCACTGCCCGGGGGGCGCAATCGCTGAGCAAATAGCTCAAGCGCTCGCTCGGCTGCGCCGGATCGATCGGCACATAAGCGCCGCCGGCCTTGAGCACGGCAAGCAGTCCCGCCAGCGTATCGAGGCCACGACGGGCGACGATGGCGACGCGATCATCGGGTTGTACACCGAGCGCGATCAGGTGCCGAGCAAGGGCATTGGCCTGGCTGTCGAGCTGGCCATACGTCAGTGGTTGCCCTTGATAAAGAGCGGCGACAGCGTCGGGGCGCTGCGCAACTTGCGCGGCGAAGCGTTGCGCAACCGTTCGGCCTTGCGGGAAGTCCACCCGCGTGTCGTTCCATTGCTGCAACTGCCGCGATTCGTCGGCGGTACTCAGGCAGAAATCCGCTGTCGACAGCTCCGGCTGCTCCAGCCCCTGTTCAAGAATCAACAGCAACCGTGCGCCCAGCGCCTGAACGTCCGTGGCGTCAAAGTACGCCTGGTCGTAGACCAGATGCAGCCACGCCTGATCGTTGAAGCGATTGCTGCGCAGATGAATTGCCAAGGGAGTCGCTTCATGACCATTGGAGACCTTGACCGTGTGCGCCGAGGCCGCGCCGTAGCGGTAGTCGTGATCGTCCTGCTCGTACGACACCGACACTTCGAACAACTGGGCGCGGTCCTCGCGCAGCAGACCGAGCGCGCGATTCATCTCACTGAGGGAAAAGCGCTGATGACGCAGGTCCTGTTTCAGCTGTGTCGCGATGGCCCGCACCAAGTGCGCAAATGGCAAATTCCGAGCAAAATCCAGGCGCACCGCACTGACCTGGGCGAACAAGCCTAAAGTGGTTTTGAAGCGTGCACCCGCGCGGTTGAGAATCGGCAGGCCCACCACCCACTCGTCACGCTGCGCGGTGCGGCTGAAATACACATGCAAGGCCGCCAACAGGACGTGAAACGCCGACGCCCCAAACGGTTGCGCCGCTTGCTGCATGCGTTGGTGCAGCAGCGCGGGCATCGCTTGCACATGCGCCTGCGACGGTCGCGTCAGTTGGCTGGAATCCTGATGATGGCGCGGCAGCAGTAGCGGCTCCGGCTGCGTACGGTACTTGTCGAGCCAATAATCGCGATCACGGGCGTGGCGACCCGAACCCTGATAGCGCGCATCGTCGGCAATGAATTCGACATAGGACGGCGCCGACATCGCAGGTGTTTGCCCCTGGCTCAGCGCGCTGTAAATCTCGCCCAGCGACTTGAGCATCTTCGAGCCAGTGACGCCCCTCGTCGAGGCGAATCAGACTGAAGCGCAACAGCGGCTGGCCATCGAGACGATAAACCTGCTCCATCTGCTGTTGCAGCAATGCCTGCGCCGCCGCGTGGGCATCGTCGAGTCCGGAAAAATCAAACAGCGGCATCGCCACAGCCATCGTTGGCGCAAAAGCTTGCCGGGGCATGCCATCCTCGCCGACGCCAGGCAGCAAGACGGTGCGCAATGCGTCGTGGCGGGCGATCAGCGATTCCAGCGCTGCCTGCATCAGTGCCTGATCCAGCGGTCCGTCAAGCTCGACATAACCACCGATGTTGTACAGCGGCGAATCACCGCGACTCAGCTGATCCAGCCAGATATCGCGCTGGGCGGCGGTCAGGGCAAAGGTTTCGCAAGGCACGGACAGATCGTCCGCTGCTGGAGCAGAAGTAGGCTGCATAAGATCCATCTCATGTGATTTGCCGGGTATTCAAGCATCGGCCCTGCTCACGGCATGACACCTGAAACCCGGACAAGCGCAGCGCGCCCCTGCCCCGCTTTCCCTGACAGCCTGTGCGTGGGCACGCCCTGCCCGGCTGGTGGAGCAACGGCTGAAAAATCTGTAGGAAAAACACCATGCCACGGTAGTGCTTTTCGCCGGGCAGTCGGCACCGGAGAAAGCTCGTCTGCCGACATTCCGGGCCCTGACTTGACCCGTCAGTCACGCAGGCGAATGACAGGCGCAATCCTGGCCCCGGCAAGTCGGTGGAAATAGTGGCATTTTGTGTCCCTGTTTTCCCCTACAGACGCAGGACAAATGCATCGGTTTAATTGCGCTGCAGATCAGTTCAAGGAGAAATGACTGAGTGGTCGCGTGTGCATGAATGGCAGACGAAACGGTGATGACTCTGAACCAGGGATGAGAAGGATATGAATCTGACCGGCAGTATTCGCAACATGGAAAACCCGCACTTCTACTGGCAACTGGGAGAGCTGATAGCCAGTACCGGCGACGATCATTTCGCCAGCAACATGTTCCAGCTGGTGGACACGCTGGTGCCCGTCAACCGCCTCGACCTCAGCGAATGGACGCTGGATGAGCGTCAGGCCAGTGTGGTCGAGATCAAGCCGCTGGGCTGTGCGGGCCTGCCCGTGGCCAGCCACTGCCACGCGACGCTCGAACGGCCGGATGATCATCCGCTGCTGCAGAAAATGATCGAGATGAACGACTCGCTGCTTATTCAGCTGAAAGCTTCACTGTTACCGCGCCATCCGCAACACGGCGTGCATCAGTGCAACCTGGTGTCACGCACCTCCAATCGCCGTTGCGTGATCTCGGTGTATCGGCCGCATACCCAGCGGGTGTTTTCCCTGCCGGAACTGGCCTTTCTGAAAAGCCTGTCCGACACCTTGCTGCCGCTGATCGAGCGGCATGCGCAAATGACCCGTCAGAGCCTCGCCCGCCAGCCTCGCCCGGCGTTGGCCGAGCTCGATCAGGCGCCGCTGTCGCAAGTCTTCGATGAGCGTTTGGCGTTGAGTGACGTCGTCTTGTCGGCACGCGAAAAGGAAGTCTGTCTGGGCCTGCTGACTGGCGGCACCGTGCCGCAAATGGCGGAAAAACTGCGGGTCAAGAACAGCTCGATCGAGACCTATCTCAAGCGTGCCGCGGCCAAGCTCGGCGTCAGCGGAAGGCATGGGCTGGCGAAATGGATGGCCGGGGCTTGAACGGGTCTCGAGCGTTACCGCGTCTGGCGCGCAAACGCAGTGGTGCGAAGTCCGGGTTGCGCCTGCCCCTGCTGTGCACAGTGGTGCTGATGGCCGGGTGTTCGTTGATGCCGGATTATCACCAACCGCCCTCGCCGACTGCTGCGCAGTACCCCACTGCAACGCAGCCAGCGACCCGCCATGCAGACTGGCGCACGCTGTTCAACGACCCGGCGCTCAGGCAACTGATCGAAAGCGCGCTGGCCAACAATCGCGACCTGCGCGTGGCAGCGCTGAATGTTCAGGCGTTCCAGGCGCAATACCGCATTCAACGCGCCGACCTGGTGCCGGCGGTGGCGGCCAATGCCAACGAGTTGCGCCAGCGCATGCCGTCCAGCGTCACCGGCGGCCCGGCGCAGATCACCTCGGCGTATACGGTCAACCTGGGCATCAGCGCCTATGAGCTGGATCTGTTCGGTCGGGTGCGCAGCCTCAGCGAGCAGGCCTTGCAAAGCTGGCTGGCCACCGAACAGGCGCGGCGCAGCGCCGAGTTGAGTCTGGTGGCCAACGTCGCCAATGCCTACCTGACCTGGCGCGCCGATCAACAGTTACTGGAACTGAGCCGCGACACCCTCGCTACCGACGAACAAAGCCTGCACCTGACCACGCGCAACCGCGAAGCAGGCAAATCCTCAGCGCTGGAACAGGCGCAGGCACGCACGAGCGTCGACAGCTCGCGGGTCAATCTGGCGCGCTACCAGCGTCTGGTCGCACAGGATCTGAACAGCCTGACGCTGCTGGTCGGCGCGCCGCTGCCAGCGCAATTGCCGGCGCTGCCGCTGGCCAGTGAACTGGTATCGCCGCTGCCGGCCGGGCTGCCATCGGATCTGCTGCAACGGCGCCCGGACATTCTGCAGGCCGAATACCAGCTCAAAGCCGCCAACGCCAATATCGGCGCAGCCCGTGCAGCGTTCTTTCCCAGTGTGAGCCTGACGGCCAGCGCCGGCACTGCCAGTCGCGATCTTTCCGGGCTGTTCAGCGCAGGCTCCGGCGCGTGGACGTTCCAGCCACAGATCAGCCTGCCGATTTTCAATGCCGGCAGCCTGCGTGCCAGTCTGGATTACGCCCAGCTGCAGAAAGACGTCGCCATCGCCGAGTACGAAAAATCGATTCAAACGGCGTTTCAGGAAGTCGCCGACGGTCTGGCGGCACGCAGCACCTATGAACAGCAGTTGCAGGCCCAGCGCGATCTGGTCCAGGCCACCCAGGATTACTACAACCTCGCGCGGAACCGTTATCGCAACGGTGTCGACAGCAGCCTGACGTTCCTCGATGCGCAGCGGTCGCTGTTCAGCTCGCAACAAGCCTTGATCAGCGACCGCCTGGCGCAGTTGGTGGCCGAGGTCAACCTCTATACCGCGCTGGGTGGTGGCTGGCGGGCAGGTGAAGCGGTGGCGCGGTGATCTTCGGTGGCTTCCATGATGAGCATGGGTGTTCGGCTTGAGTTTCAGGGTGGAGCTACCCCTCATCGGAACGCCGCCCGCCCAGCCCTCTCCCCCAGGAGAGGGAGCCGATTTGTGGGCCGTTCAAAACTTTCGTTCGACTCGGTATCGCAGGTTGGCGTATCTCTCGCATGCACCTCGGTCAGTCCCCTCTCCCTCTGGGAGAGGGCTAGGGTGAGGGGCTTTGCTTTTCAAGCCTTAGCCGGCGCGGAACATCAACTCCCCGCCCCACCATGCGCCTCTTCAAAGAAGTAATCCTTCCAGCTCCCCGCCTTGTTTTTCAGCACACCCAACTCCTGCAATTTCTCGGCATAGATAAACGTACGTTGCGGTACCACCGTGAAGTCGATCTCCGGGTCGTTGACGATCTGCTCGACCAGCGCCAACGGCAGTTTCGACTGTTCGACCCGAATATAGGCCTGGGCCGCTGCCGGTTTGTCAGCCTTGATGATTTTCTCGGCTTCGGCCAGGGCGTCGTAGAACGCCTTGTAGGTCTTGGGGTTTTCGTCGTGGAATTTTTCCGTGGTGTACAGCACGTTGAACGTTGCCTGGCCGCCGAGTACGTCGTAGGAACTCAGCACTTTGTGCACGTTGGGGTTTTGCAACGCCTGGTACTGGAACGGCGGACTGGAGAAATGCGAGTTGATTTCCGAGGCGCCGGCAATCAGCGCAGCCGTCGCATCGGGGTGCGGCAGGCTGACGGAAATGTCGTCGAACTTCTTGTATTGAGCATCACCGAACAGCCTGGCGGTTTCGATCTGCAAGGTGCGTGACTGGAAGCCCACCCCTGCCGCCGGCACGGCGATGCGGTCTTTGTCGCCGAAGTCCTTGAGGGTTTTGATATTCGGATTGTTGGTCAGCAGGTAATTGGGCATCGAGCCGAGCGCGGCGATGGCCTTGACGTTCTGTTTGCCTTTGGTGCGATCCCACACGGTGAGCATCGGCGGTACGCCGGCCGAGACCACGTCGAGCGAACCGGTCAGTAGCGCTTCGTTCATCGCGGTGGCGCCAGAGATACTGTTCCAGTCGACCTTGATGTCCAGGCCCTGGGCTTTACCGTGTTTTTCGATCAACTGCTGGTCGCGAACTACATCGAGAATCAGATAACCGATGCCGAACTGCTGGGCGATGCTGATCTTGCCTTCGGCCTGAGCGGCCGAGCTGAACAATGCGGTGCCCGCCAAGGCGGCGGCCAACAGGGTCAATGCGGAACGTTTCAACGGTGTGGCCATGACAACCTCGCAGCAGGGGGTGGTTTGCTGAAAGGCCTGACTTTATCGCTATAAAAAACAGAACTTAAATACCTTTATTGCATATCCATAGCACCGGACGTGGCCGGATGCCTTGGGATGCTCCTGCGATGATCGTTAACAGCCTGACACAATAAAACCCCGACAAAATCCGCCTCAGCAAACAGGCCGTTCGCCGCGCTTTACCAGCAGCCATAGGGGTTTACAGAGATTTTTAAACGCGCGCCAACGCCTCTCCATGCGCATCACCCGAGCGTTTTAAAAGGCAATCAGATGGCCGAGCCTTGCTATCATCGCCCACACTTTTATGACGATTTGATGGCTGGAAGGTCTTTTTGTGAGCGCTCTTTTCAACCGGTTGCGGCAACCGCACGCCCGACTGTTTTCTCTGCTGCTGTTGGTATTGATCGTGCCGATGGGCCTGCGCGCGGCGTTGGGCTGGTCGAGCCCGTTGGGTTATCTGTCGGATCTGGCCGTGGGCAGCCTGTTGCTGGTTTTGCTGCATCGCCGCGCGTGGTGGCTGGCTCTGCCGGTGCTGCTGTTGTGGGGTGTGCTGGCGGTGGCGACCGCGGAACTGGTCAGCGCGGTCGGTCGGTTGCCGACGCCTTCCGACATTCATTACCTGATCGACCCGCAGTTCGTGGAAAACTCCACCGGCGGCGGTCTGGCGCATCCCGCATTGGGCCTGACATTACTGCTGGCACTACTGGTGTGGCTGCTGACCCGCTTCGCCGGCCGGGACCGACCGCTCACTGCCCTGCCCCGTGCAGCCTGGGGCGCGCCGCTGGTGTTGTTCGCCGCGCATTGGGGTGCGCAGAACCTGTGTCCTAACGAAGCCGACCCGTGGCGCCTGTACAACTTGCCGCATCAACTGCTCGCCAGCGAAGTGGCCGACGTGCAGATTCGCGCCGAGGAATGGCTGGACGGCGATGCCGAAGAACCCGCACCGGCGATGGCCGGGCTGACCGATGTCGACCTCAACGGGGAAAAACTGCTGACCGCACCGGGACAGGCGCGCAACGTGCTGATCATCGCACTGGAGGGCATTCCCGGCGCGTACATCCGCGCCAACCGCGAGGCCATCGGCAGTCATTATCAGGAAGACCTGATGCCCAATCTCAGCCGCTGGGCCGAGCGCGGCATGAACACCCCGGATTACGTGCTGCACACGCACCAGACCATTCGCGGTCTGTACGCCATGCTCTGCGGCGACTACGACAAACTTAACAACGGCACGCCCAAAGGCGTGGAAATGCTCACCCTCAACGAGCGCAATCAGGCCTGTCTGCCGGCACAACTGCGCGACCACGGTTTCAGCACGCATTACCTGCAAGGTGCCGGGCTGCGCTTCATGGCCAAAGACAAGATCATGCCGCACATCGGCTTCGACGCGACCCATGGCCTGGAATGGTTCAGCAACAGCAACTATCTCGAATTCCCGTGGGGCAAGGATGACAAAGCGTTCTTCGAAGGTGCGCTGGATTACGTCGGCCAACTGAAAAAACACAAACAGCCTTGGATGCTCACCCTGCTCACCGTGGGCACTCACCAGCCCTACTCCGCACCGGACGACTATCTGCAGCGCTATGAAACGCCGAAGCAGGCCGCCGTCGGTTATCTCGACGATGCGCTGGATCAGTTTCTCAATGGTCTCGAACGCAAAGGCGTGCTCAAGGACACGCTGGTGGTGATCACATCGGACGAATCCCACGGCATCGACGGCGTGCGTCTGGCCTCCTCGTGGGGGTTCAATCTGACTCTGGCACCTGAGCAGGCGCAACTGCCGCGCCTGAACAAAGGCGTCTATGGTCACGTCGATCTGAGCACTTCGATCCTCGACTACTTCGACCTGCCAGTGCCCTCCGCGCTGAGCGGTCGCTCGCTGTTCCGTGACTATGACTCCGGCCGCGAAATCATGTCATTCACCAACGGCAAGCTGCGCTATCACGATGGCCGCGGGATCTTCTCCGAATGCGACATGCCGCGTCGCTGCCGCTACTACCAAAGCCCTGGCTTCATCGCCGACAGCGCCATTTACAAGGGGCGCTACAGCGGTCATCCGGCCCGGCAGATCGCCGCCCGCGCCAATGCCCTGGACCTGTCGCTGCTGCGCACGCCGCTCAATCATCGCTACCAGTTCGGCAGCAACAACATCATCCCGCTGCAAGCGCAGATCAAGGATGACTGGGCCGACAACCTGATCGGTGCGCAGTATCTGGAAATGCCCAAGGGCTCGCACACCCGCGTCCGCTTGACCGTGCGCGCGGTCGACCCGCAGCAAGCGGCGTACATTCAACTCAAGGCCAAGGAATTCGAACAGGACGTGCAACTGGGCTTACCCGCAGAGATGGTCGCCACGGCGGATCAACCGCTGGAAATGGACTTCAGCTTTGAAAACCCGCAACAGCGCAAGGCGTTTTCGTTTCACTTGCTCGGTTACGGCCAAGGCGCGGTGGAAGTCAGTGACTTCAGCGTGATCACTGAACTGCCGGGGCAAGAGGACATTCTCGACGATGTGCCCGATGACGACACGGCGCAATCGAGCTGATCTGACTGATCAGAAGCCAGCGCAGCGCTGAGAGAGTTTGCCTATCAGCACGCAATAGCTGCGCTATTAGCTGGTTTGCCAAGTCGGGTCTAGCCTTACCAGTCCGAAGTCGGCACCAGCCGGCCGCAGCAGACCTGATAGGGACTCGAACATGGCAAGCGAATCGAAATGCCCGTTCAACCACGCCGCCGGTGGCGGCACGACCAACCGTGACTGGTGGCCGAATCAACTCAATCTGAAAATCCTCAGTCAGCACTCGCCCAAGTCTGACCCGCTGGGCCAGGACTTCGACTATGCCAAGGCGTTCAAAAGCCTGGATTTTCAGGCGCTGAAGCAAGATATCAGCGCATTGATGACCGATTCTCAGGACTGGTGGCCAGCCGACTTCGGCCACTATGGCCCGCTCTTCGTGCGCATGGCCTGGCACAGCGCTGGCACCTATCGCACCGCCGACGGCCGCGGTGGTGCCGGCTCCGGTCAGCAACGGTTCGCCCCGCTGAACAGTTGGCCGGACAACGTCAGCCTCGACAAGGCCCGCCGCCTGCTCTGGCCGATCAAGCAGAAATACGGCCGCAACATTTCCTGGGCCGATCTGATCGTACTCACCGGCAACGTCGCGCTGGAATCCATGGGCTTCAAGACTTTCGGCTTTTCTGGCGGCCGCGCCGATGTCTGGGAACCGGATGAAGACGTGTACTGGGGTTCGGAAACCGAATGGCTGGGCGGCGACAATCGTTACGGCAAGAGCAACGGCCCGGTACAGGAACCCGGTGACGGTACGCTGGTAGCCGAACCGGATCTGCACGGCAAGGAAGAAAGCCGCACCGATCAGGGCGAACGCAATCTGGAAAACCCGCTCGCTGCGGTGCAGATGGGCCTGATCTACGTGAACCCGGAAGGTCCCGAGGGCAACCCGGACCCGGTCGCCTCGGCCAGGGACATACGCGAAACCTTCGGCCGCATGGCCATGAACGATGAAGAAACCGTGGCGCTGATTGCCGGCGGCCACGCGTTCGGCAAGACCCACGGTGCCGGCCCGGCCGACAACGTCGGCCCTGAGCCGGAAGCGGCCGGCCTCGAGCTGCAAGGCCTGGGCTGGAAAAACGCATTCGGCACCGGCAAGGGCGCAGACACCATCACCAGTGGTCTGGAAGTGACCTGGACCACCACGCCCACCCGCTGGAGCAACAACTACCTGGAAAACCTGTTCGGCTTCGAGTGGGAACTGACCAAGAGCCCGGCCGGGGCGCATCAGTGGCAACCGAAAAACGGCGCCGGCGCCGGCACGGTTCCGCATGCTCACGACCCGAGCAAAAAGCTCTCGCCGAGCATGCTCACCTCTGACCTGGCATTGCGCTTCGACCCGGCTTACGAGCAGATCTCGCGGCGCTTCCTGGCCAATCCCGAGCAATTGGCCGACGCCTTTGCCCGCGCCTGGTACAAACTGATCCACCGCGACATGGGCCCGCTGTCGCGCTACCTCGGCCCGGAACTGCCCAACGAAGAATTGCTCTGGCAAGACCCGTTGCCGGACGTCAGCCATGCATTGATTGACGACAGCGATGCCGCTGCGCTGAAAAGCAAAATCCTCGCCTCAGGCCTGTCGGTTTCGCAACTGGTCTCGACGGCGTGGGCGGCGGCCTCGACATTCCGCGGCTCGGACAAACGTGGCGGTGCCAACGGCGGGCGTCTGCGTCTGGCACCGCAGAAGTTCTGGCAAGCCAACCAGCCGGAGCAACTGGCTCATGTGCTGCAAACCCTGGAGGGGATTCAGAGCGAGTTCAATGGCAGTGCCGACGGCAAGAAAATCTCGCTGGCGGACCTGATCGTGCTGGCGGGCAATGCCGGGGTCGAGCAAGCCGCACAGAACGCTGGTCATCCAGTGAGCGTGCCGTTCTCGCCCGGGCGCGTGGATGCCTCGCAGGAGCAGACCGATGTCGAATCGTTCGGCTTCCTTGAACCGATTGCCGATGGGTTCCGCAATTACAGCAAAGGCAAATACACCGTCGCAGCTGAAACCCTGTTGATCGACAAGGCGCAACTGCTGACCCTAACCGCCCCGGAAATGACCGTGCTGCTCGGCGGCCTGCGGGTGTTGAATACCAACGTCGGGCAGACCCGGCATGGAGTCTTCACCGATAAACCCGAAGCGCTGAGCAATGACTTCTTTACGAACCTGCTGGACATGGGCGTGGAGTGGCAACCGACGACGCGCGATGCTGATGAATTCGAGGGACGGGACCGCAGGACCGGCGCGCCGAAATGGACCGCAACGCGGGTGGATCTGGTGTTCGGCTCCAATGCGCAGTTGCGCGCACTGGCCGAGGTGTATGCCAGTGCGGATGCGCAGCAGCCGTTCGTCAATGACTTCGTCAAGGCCTGGACGAAAGTCATGAACCTCGACCGATTCGATCTGAAGTAAAGGCAAAGGAAAACGCCGCTGGTTCAAGCGGCGTTTTTTTATGCGTTGGATTTGATGATTGTTCCGTCCGCCAAGCGCGGTATCAAACGATTGCCGCATACCCCTCGATCTGATCCGGCCACGCCGTCAGCACTTCAAACCCCGTCTCCGTCACCGCGACCATGTGCTCCCACTGCGCCGAAAGCGAGCCATCCTTGGTCAGCACCGTCCAGCCATCGGGCATGTTCTTTACGTGGCGTTTGCCGGCGTTGAGCATCGGTTCGACGGTGAAAATCATTCCCGCCTTGAGCTTCATCCCTTGATTGGGGAAGCCGTAATGCAGAATCTGCGGTTCATCGTGGTAGATCTTGCCGATGCCGTGGCCGCAATATTCGCGCACCACGCTAAAGCCTTCCTTTTCGGCAAGGCACTGAATCGCGTAACCGATATCGCCCAGCGTGGCGCCCGGTTTGACCGCACGAATACCTGCGCACATGGCGTCATAGGTGGTCTTGATCAGATGTTGCGCTTCAGGCGTGGCCTCACCGACCACGTACATGCGGCTGGTGTCGCCGAACCAGCCGTCCTTGATCACGGCGATGTCGAGGTTGAGGATATCGCCGTCCTTCAACGGTGTAGCAGAAGGAATGCCGTGGCAGACCACGTCATTGACCGAGGCGCAGACGGTTTTCGGAAAGCCGTGATAACCGACGTTGGCCGGCACCGCTTTCTGCACATTGACGATGTAGTCGTGGCACAGCCGATCCAGTTCATCGGTAGTCACCCCGGCCTTGACGTGGGGCACCAGCATCGCCAGCACTTCGGCGGCCAGTTTGCCGGCCGCGCGGGATTTTTCGATCTCGGCCGGGGTGTTGAGCTTGATCTGGTTTCTCATGCGAGGGCGACTTCCTGTGTCAGTTGGTGCAGGTCGAGCCCGCCGTTCTGTTCGGCGCGGATCAGCAAACGGCAGATCGCGCTGTGGTCGAGATTGGGGTGCAACTCGGCGAGCATGCCGATGCGCATCCAGTGCTCGGCCTGCGCGTTGATCGAGCGGCTGAGTGCGTTGCTGGAGATGCGCAGGTTTTCGTGCATGTCTTCGGAAATTTTTACGATGCCCATGGCGGTAATCCGATACGGAATGTATATGGATCGTATATTAGCGTTGGGGGTTCGTGGATTGCAAATCAGGGTTGTGTGGTTTTTTCAGGATCGGGAGGTTGGTGGTCAAAAGCATGCGTTCGGCTTTGGCCTTGTAGTGACCCGGCCCCTCACCCCAGCCCTCTCCCCCTGGAGAGGGAGCCGATTTCGGTTGGTTTTGAAATTTGCATTCGACTCGGTATTTCATGTCGACGTAGCCCTCGCATCCACCGCGGTCAGTCCCCTCTCCCTCCGGGAGAGGGCTAGGGTGAGGGGCTTTTCAACAGATTGATCTCCCCCTCAACCGCCCAAATCGTCTACCATGCCGCCGCCGGTTTCCACACGGGATTAATAGGGAATCCGAGGTGCTTGCTCAGCATCGATCGGAACTGCCCCCGCAACTGTAGGTGCCGAGCCTGCTCCTCGACTGCCACTGGGTAACCCCCGGGAAGGCCGGAGCCAGGCGATGACGCATCAGTCAGGAGACCTGCCGGCACAATGACTACTAACCGGCGGGGTGTCCGGGAAGGACATCGTGCCGTGCGCTTTTTTGCGCGATGACCGGCCTTGCGCTGTTTGCTGACAGCGCTTGATGGTGTGTTTCCAAACCGTACCCGCCCTCCCCGTACGGTTCCATTGGAGACTGCCCCATGCTGCTGCCCCGTATTGCCACCCTGTTCACCGGTCTGGGCCTTTGCGCTTTCGCGCAAGCGGCGCCCACGGTTTATCCGCTGACGATCGAGAACTGCGGCAGTACCCTGACCTTCCAGCACGCCCCGGCACGCACGGTTACCATCGGCCAGGCCGGCACGGAAATGCTCTATGCCCTGGGGCTGAGCGACAAAGTCGTTGGCACTTCGCTGTGGTTCAACGACGTGCTGGCGAACTACAAGGCGCAGAACGAAAAGATAGAGCGCCTCGCTGATAACGAACCGAGCTTCGAAGCGGTGATCGGCAAGCGCCCGGAACTGGTCGCCGTGGAGCTGGAATGGATGGTCGGCCCGCAAGGTGCGGTCGGCACCCGCGAGCAGTTCCATGAGTTGAAGATTCCGACCTACCTGCTGCCCTCCGACTGCGAAGCCAAGGACAATCTCGTTGGCTCCGATGGGACGCGCCTTGCACCGTTTCGCATCGACAGCATTTACAAGAGCGTGAGCCAACTGGCGGCGATTTTCGATGTGCAGGCGCGTGGCGAACAGCTCAACGAACAGCTCAAGGCCAGCCTCGCGCAATCGATCGCCACGGCGAAAACCCAGCAGCGCAAAGACGTCAGCGCAGTGGTCTGGTTTTCCAGCGCCGAGATGGACATCGAGCCGTTTGTGGCCGGTCACAAAGGCGTTCCGGATTTCATGCTGAGCACCCTGGGCGTGCGCAATGTGGTCGAGTCGGATGAAGAATGGCCAACCGTGGGCTGGGAAACCATTGCCAAGGCCAACCCGACTTTCCTGGTCATCGCGCGCATGGATCGTCGGCGTTTCCCGGCTGACGATTATCAGAAGAAACTTGCCTTCCTGCGCAGCGACCCGGTGACGCGCAACATGGACGCGGTGAAACACAACCGCATCATCATCCTCGACGCCATGGCCATGCAGGCCAGCCTGCGCACCTTCGACGGCCTCGCGCAACTCGCCGCCGCCATCAACGCCTACGACCTGGCGCCATGAGCAGACGCCTGATCCGTTCGCTGCTGGTTGTGCTGACGCTCGCGCTCGCGCTCATGGGCGGCGTGGCGATCGGTGAGACTTCGATCGAGCCGGGCGTGGTGCTGCAGGTGCTGGCCAACAAGCTGTGGGGCGCCGGTTATGTGCTCGACCCCATCGATGAAGGCATCGTCTGGAATTACCGCCTGACCCGCGCCTTGGTCGCCGCAGCCTGCGGTGCCGGGCTGGCAACGTGCGGGGTGATCTTGCAGTCGCTGTTGCGCAATCCGTTGGCCGATCCTTATTTGCTGGGCATCTCCGCCGGGGCCTCGACTGGCGCGGTAATGGTCGCGTTGCTTGGCGTCGGTGCCGGGCTGGTGTCGCTGTCGGCCGGTGCGTTTGCCGGTGCGGTGACGGCGTTCGTGCTGGTGATTCTGCTGGCACGGGTCAGTGGCTCGGCCAACGGTACCGGGCAGATCATTCTGGCCGGGATTGCCGGATCGCAATTGTTCAATGCGCTGACAGCGTTTTTGATTACCCGCTCGGCGAGTTCCGAGCAGGCGCGCGGAATCATGTTCTGGCTGCTCGGCAACCTCGGCGGGGTGCGCTGGCCATCGGTGTGGCTGGCGGTGCCGGTGGCCCTGCTCGGGCTGGTTGTGTGCCTGTGGCATCGGCGGGCGCTGGATGCGTTTACCTTTGGCGCGGACTCGGCGGCGTCGCTCGGCATACCAGTGCGCCGCGTGCAGATTCTGCTGATCGGTTGCGCGGCGTTGGTCACGGCGGTGATGGTCTCGATTGTCGGTTCGATCGGTTTTGTCGGCCTGGTGATTCCCCATGCGGCGCGGTTGTTGCTTGGCACCGGGCATGCTCGCTTGCTGCCAGCGAGTGCCTTGGGCGGCGCGGTGTTTCTGATTGCCGCCGATGTGTTGTCGCGGACCCTGATCAAGGGCCAGGTGATTCCGGTCGGGGTGATTACGGCGCTGGTCGGCGCGCCGGTTTTTGCGCTGATTCTGGTGGGCCGGAGGTCGGCGCGATGAACGCGGTATTGAGCTGCTCGGGCTTGAGCTTCAAGGTACGCGGCGCCGAGTTGCTGAAGGCTGTCAGCCTTGAGGTGCAACGCGGCGAAACGTTGGGCATTGTCGGGCCGAACGGTGCGGGTAAATCGACCTTGTTGAAACTGTTGGCCGGCCTGCGCGAGCCGAGCGCTGGCGAGGTACTGCTCGACGGTCAGCGCCTGGGCAAAATGGCGCGCCGCAGCGTTGCGCAGACACTCGCGGTGGTCGAGCAACAGGCTGACACCGATGACGGCATTCGCGTGTTCGATGCGGTGGCGCTGGGGCGGACGCCGTGGTTGTCGGCGTTACAGCCGTGGTCGGCTGCGGACGCTGCCATCGTTGAGCAGGCGCTGGTGGATGTGGATGCGCTGCACTTGCGTCAGCGCATCTGGTGCAGCCTGTCGGGTGGTGAGCGGCAACGGGTGCACATTGCCCGTGCACTGGCGCAGCGGCCGCAGATTCTGTTGCTCGACGAGCCGGCGAACCATCTCGACATTCAGCATCAGTTGACGATTCTGAGTGTCGTGAGGGCTTTGCCGGTGACTACGTTGATTGCGCTGCATGATCTGAATCAGGCGCTTAAATGTGATCGTCTGGCGGTGCTTGAACGGGGGGAGTTGGTGGCGTTGGGCAGGCCGCTGGAGGTGTTGACGCCGCAGCGTTTGTGGGAGACGTTTGGGGTTCGGGCGCGGTATTTGATTGATCCGTTTGATGGTGAGCGGATTTTGCGGTTTCACTCGTGACGTTGGGGGGCAGGACCGCTTTTTTGATTGGGGGCATATCCGTTGCTGCGGGTGCTGCGGCTTAGGGTTTCGCCCTTACGGCGAGTCCCTTTTTCAGACGCCAAAAAGGAACCAAAAGGCTTTGCTCCTACGTTCGGCCCTCGCAGGCTCGGGTCCCTTCGCTGCGGGATCGATCCGGGCGCAGCGGCTACGGTTTGCTTCGCTGCACCTACTTCCGCTGTGTACGACTGCGTCGTACGGTCGCTGCGCTCCCACGCCCGGATCAATCCCTCCGCTCAGCCTTCCGACGTCGCTGGTGACGCAAGATCAAGAGCACTCGAGCTTGCGCTCATTGTTGAGTGGTCAGAAGCGTCGCATGGCTTGGGCTTTGCGGTGAATTCGCCCCTCATCGGAACGCCGCCCGCCTAGCCCTCTCCCCGAGGAGAGGGAGCTGATTTTGGTTGGATTTGAAATTTGTATTCGACTCGGTATCTCAAGTCGGCGTAGCCCTCGCATCCACCTCGGTCAGTCCCCTCTCCCTCTGGGAGAGGGCTAGGCGGGCGGCGTTCCGATGAGGGGCTTGTAACTGGATGACCGCGCTCCAACTGAAGAAATGCAATCAAATGTGGGAGCTTGCCTGCAAGCGATGACGGCCTGATAGCCGACCCGTCTTTGGGAATGTACTCAATCCACTGGTAGGAGTGAGCCTGCTCGCGATGGCGGTGGGTCATCCAGCACTTCGGCGACTGACGGATAGCCTTCGCCAGCAGGCTGGCTCCCACAGTGGATCTGCGTGTTGCCCCAAGCCTTGCCTGCACCGCGAAACCGGTGCGAGAAGCGGGTGGTTGGCTTTGGATTTGTGGTGTGGCGGCCCCTCACCCCCGCCCTCTCCCGAGGGAGAGGGAGCTGATTTGTGGCCATTTCAAATTCTGCATACGACTCGGTATTTCAGGTCGGCGTACCTTTCGCATCCACCACGGTCAGTCCCCTCTCCCTCTGGGAGAGGGCTAGGCGGGCGGCGTTCCGATGAGGGGCTTTTAGTTGGATGACCCCGCTCCAACTGAAGAAATGCAATCAAGTGTGGGAGCTTGCCTGCAAGCGATGACGGCCTGGCAGCCGACACGTCTTTGGGAATGAACCCAATCCATTGGTAGGAGTGAGCCTGCTCGCGATAGCGGTGGGTCATTCAGCACTTCGGCGACTGACGGATAGCCTTCGCCAGCAGGCTGGCTCCCACAGTGGATCTGCGTGTTGCTCCAAGCCTTGCCTGCACCGCGAAACCGGTGGGAGCCAGCCTGCTGGCGATTTGGGCAGTCTCCGCCCACAAAACGCTGTAGAAAATCTCCTTGATGTTCAAGCAATTCACGCTTCTATGCCGCCCTTCCGAAACTCAATGACGCGTCTGTGTAAACCCGTTCAAACCCGTCCGCCACGGCGCTAATTTCGTTCTATCGTTAGATCAAACTGGCTGCATCAACGCAGGACTAAAGGTTGCGACGGATCATCGCTGAGCCTATGTTGCACGCGAGTCTTTCTTCGCGACTGGAACGCGATCAACACCATCATGAGGTGAAGAAATGTCAAAGGAATCACGCCCTGCCGTGCTTGGGCTGATAGGCAATACTCCGCTGGTTCAGGTCACCCGTTTTGATACCGGGCCGTGCACGCTGTTTCTCAAACTTGAATCACAGAACCCCGGCGGTTCGATCAAGGATCGCATCGGTCTGGCGATGATCGATGCCGCTGAACGCGACGGCCGTTTGCAAGCGGGCGGCACCATCGTTGAGGCGACAGCCGGCAACACCGGCCTCGGCCTGGCACTGGTCGGCCGCGCGAAGGGCTACCGGGTGGTGCTGGTGGTACCGGACAAAATGTCCACCGAGAAAGTCCTGCATTTGAAGGCCATGGGCGCCGAAGTGCACATCACCCGCTCCGATGTCGGCAAGGGCCATCCCGAGTATTACCAGGACGTCGCCGCGCGTTTGGCGAAAGACATTCCCGGCGCGTTTTTCGCCGATCAGTTCAACAACCCGGCCAACCCGCTGGCCCACGAATGCAGCACCGCACCGGAAATCTGGGCGCAGACCGAACATGATCTGGATGCGATTGTGGTGGGTGTCGGTTCGGCCGGTACGCTGACCGGTCTGAGCCGTTTCTTCAAACGGGTGCAACCGGATCTGGAGATGGTGCTGGCCGATCCGGTCGGTTCGGTGATGGCGCAATACAGCCGCGACGGCACGCTACCAACGCCCGGTTCATGGGCGGTTGAAGGAATCGGTGAGGATTTCATCCCGTCGATCACTGACCTTTCCAGCGTGCGTCACGCCTACTCGATCAGCGATGCCGAAAGCTTCGATCACGCGCGCCAGTTGCTCAAGGCTGAAGGCATTCTCGGCGGCTCGTCGACCGGCACCCTGCTCGCCGCTGCGCTGCGTTATTGCCGCGAGCAGACCGAGCCGAAACGCGTGGTCAGTTTCGTCTGTGACACCGGCACGCGTTACTTGTCGAAGGTCTACAACGACCAGTGGATGACCGATCAGGGCCTGCTGCAACGCAAAGGCTACGGCGATTTGCGCGACCTGATCGCTCGGCGTTTCGAGGACGGCCGGGTAATCAGTGTCGGCCCCGACGACACCCTGCTGACCGCGTTTCAGCGCATGCGTCTCGCCGATGTTTCCCAACTGCCGGTGCTGGTCGAAGGCAAGCAACTGGTGGGTGTGATCGATGAATCGGACATCCTCATGGCGGTGCACGAAGACGCCGCGCGCTTCAGCCAATCGGTGTCCAGCGTGATGACCGACAAACTGCAAACCCTCGCCCCTGGCGCGACGCTGGCCGAGCTGGAAGCGGTGCTCAGCCGTGGCCTTGTCGCCATCATCGCCGATGCATCGGGCTTCCATGGCTTGATCACCCGCACCGACATGCTCAACCAATTACGGAGATCCCTTGCATGAGTCAGCACGACGATAAATCCCAAGGCTTCGCGACCCGGGTGATCCACGCCGGACAACAACCGGACCCGACCACCGGCGCGCTGATGCCGCCGATCTACGCCAACTCCACCTACCTGCAAGACAGCCCCGGCGTGCACAAGGGTTTCGACTACGGGCGCTCGCACAACCCGACGCGCTTCGCCCTCGAACGCTGTGTGGCGGACCTTGAAGGTGGCACCCGCGCGTTCGCTTTCGCTTCGGGGCTGGCGGCGATTTCCACGGTGCTGGAATTGCTCGATGCCGGTTCGCACATCGTCTCCGGCAATGACTTGTACGGCGGCACGTTCCGCCTGTTCGACAAGGTCCGCCAGCGCAGCGCCGGGCACCGTTTCAGTTTTGTCGATCTGGCCGATCTGTCGGCGTTCGAAGCGTCGTTGCAGGATGACACGCGCATGGTCATGGTCGAGACACCGACCAACCCGCTGTTGAGCCTGTCGGATCTGGCCGCGATCGCCCGCATCTGCCGCGCCCGCGGGATCATCTGCGTGGCCGACAATACGTTTGCCAGCCCTTACATTCAGCGCCCGCTGGAATTGGGCTTCGACATCGTGCTGCACTCGACCACCAAGTATCTCAACGGTCACTCCGATGTGATCGGCGGTATCGCGGTGGTCGGGCAGAACGCCGAACTGGCGGAGAAACTCGGCTTCCTGCAAAACGCGGTCGGGGCGATCTCCGGGCCGTTCGATGCCTTCCTGACGTTGCGCGGGGTGAAAACCCTGGCGCTGCGCATGGAGCGGCACTGCAGCAATGCGCTGGATCTGGCGCAGTGGCTCGAGCAACAGCCGCAGGTCAAACGCGTCTACTACCCGGGCTTGCCGTCACACCCGCAGCATGAACTGGCGAAACGGCAGATGCGCGGTTTCGGCGGGATGATTTCCGTGGACCTCAACAGCGATCTGGCCGGCGCACGGCGGTTCCTCGAGAACGTGCAGATCTTCGCTCTGGCCGAAAGTCTTGGCGGCGTGGAGAGCCTGATCGAGCATCCGGCAATCATGACCCACGCGACCATCCCGGCCGAAACCCGCGCAAAGCTTGGAATCGGCGATGGGTTGGTACGGCTGTCGGTAGGCGTCGAAGACGTCGAAGATCTGCGTGCCGACCTGGCCAGGGCGCTGGCGAACATCTAGCACTGCACTGACGTAAAGCCCTGAAGATCGGACTTTACGTCAGTACGTTTTCGCAGGATTCGCCTCGTCGATCACGCAGGGCGCGCAGCGTCGTGCGTAACTCGGCGGGGTGCACCGGTTTCGACAGAATCGCAATCTGCCGATCGTGCAAGGCCGCCTGAATCCTTTCGACGTCGTGGCCGGTAATGATCATCGCAGGCACCGCCCAACCGCGCTGCCTGCGCACTTCATCGATGCATTCGATGCCCGTGGCATGGGTGCCGAGGTCATAATCGGCGACAAGGATGTCGCAGTCGGTGACCAGGTTTTCGGCCGACCATTCGGCTTGCACGACACAGCCCCAGCGCTCGAGCAACGTCGACGTCGCCAGCAACACGTTGCGATCATCCTCTACCAGACACACCTTCAGCCCCGTCAACAAACCCACCTGTCGCGCTTCACCGCGGACAAGCCGTGACTGCGGCGCCGCTACGATTGGCAAACCGGCAAGTGTCACCGCCGTGCCGCACCCTACCCGCGAGCGCAGAGCGACGTCCACATCGATCAGTTCACCCAGGCGCTTGATGATCGACAGGCCCAGCCCGACACCCTCGACGTCTTTATCGCGTACCTGCCGCACCCGATAAAACTCCTCAAACACCTTGTGCAGGTGCTCTTCGGCAATGCCATTGCCGCAGTCATGGATGACGATAGCCAGCCCTGCCCCGCGTTTACGCACGCCGATCAGCACCGGCCGCTGAGCGCCGTATTTGAAGCAGTTGGAGAGCACGTTCTGCACCATGGTCGCCAGCAGCGCCGGGTCGGTTCTGACCCAGTGGTAACAGGGACGCAAACGCAGTTCGACACCCGCCCAACGCGCCGCTTCCTGATGTTGGCGGACGATGTCCGCGAGCCATCCACCGAGGTTCAGCGTTTGCATTTTTGCTTCGACCCGGCCGTTATCCAAGGTGTAGAGGTCGAGGATCGAACGGAACAACTGCGAAACGTTGAGCAGTGAACGGTCGATGTTATCGACCAGCCTGCGTTCGCTATCGCCCAGGCGTGACTCGCGCAGACACGCGGTGAACAAACCGATGGAATGGATCGGCTGCCGCAGGTCATGACTGGCCTGGGCGAGAAAGCGTGACTTCTCCAGATTGGCCGCCTCGGCCTCCTCCGACGCCTTGCGCGTACGCTCGAGCAGCAGGTGTGCGTAAAACGGAATCACCGTGCTGGTGATCATCAGCATCAGCACCATGAACGGTTGCGCCTGCCAGTACGGCGTCAGGCGATAGACCGCCAGCAGCGCCAGCAACGCCAGACCGGTGGCGACCGCCAGATAGCGCGAGCCATAGCGCATGCCATTGCCGAGGTTGACCCAGACCATCACCGCGTACAACGGCAGCGCGGCTTCGCCGCCGACTACCAGACCGAAACAGGTGCCGGTGTAATCGTGGATCATGGCGAAAATCCGCCGCGCCGGATAATGCCCGGGCCAGCGCGCAATGGCCTGACGAAACACAATGGAAGCCAGCAAAAACAGGCTGATGTAGGTAATGACCGGCAGGTAGGTATCGACGCGATGGCCGGGCACAAAGCTCAACCCGACCATGTAAACCACGGCGATGGCCGCGATGATGATGCGCAGATTGGCCTGATCGAGTTCGGTGTTTTTCTCGAATTTCATGGTAAACGTCCTTGTGCAGCGTTCGTCAGTTTCGGAAGCAGCCTACAGGCAACCTTCGCGTCCGATGCTAAGGTGCCGGCCTTGATTAACGCTTGACCCAGGGAGGGTCGCGCCATGGCATGCCGGATCATCATAGCCGACGATCACCCACTGTTTCGCGAAGCGATGGTGCGCACTGTGCAGCGCTTGCTGCCCGAGGCGACTATTGACGAGGCCGGCGACCTCGACGCTGTCACCGCACTGCTGGGCAGAGAGCCGGACACGTTGATACTCGACCTGCGTTTTCCGGGATTGACCTGCATCGGCCAGCTCGCCGAGCTGCGCCGACGCTTGCCGCGCACCACGCTGATCGTGGTGTCGATGGTCGATGACCAGGCGCTGATCAGCGAAGTCATGAGCGCGGGCGCTGACGGTTTTATTGGCAAGAACATTGCCCCGGATGAAATCGGTCAGGCGATTCTGGCGATCCGCGCCGGCGAGGTATTGGTCAAGTTTGCCCCGTCAGGCTTGCTGCCGCTGGAACCCGTCAGCACGCTCACCCCTCGTCAGCAGGAGGTTTTACGGCTGATCGCGCAAGGCAAGACCAACAAGGAAATCGCCCGTGAGCTGGACATTTCGCCCTTCACGGTGCGCATTCACGTGTCTTGTTTATTACGCGTCCTCGATGTGCCTTCGCGGGCGGCGGCTGCCGTGAAGTATCTCGGGCTGGTGTAGGCGCAGCTTGTCCCGCGCCTACAAGCAATGGTCGTGTTGCTGCAGGATGGCCCGGGCTTGCCGGGTGAAGCGGTAGTTCTTGTCCTGTTCCAGGATGATCAAGCCTTCGAGGCAGAGGCGCTTGAGCACTTCACGCACACTGATGAACGACAACTGCGGTGACGACGAGGCCACCCACGCATGCACGCCATTGACTCCCGTTGAATAGCCATCACGGCTGGCAAGCAGCAGCGCATTGAGCACCTTGAAGCGGATCAGGCTGCTGCGCAGTCCGAAGTGGCTCAGCAAATGACGAATATGTTGATTGGCACTGCGATCGAACTCGCGCGGCAGCGCAGAGGACACGGGCCGAACGACAAGCGCCGCAACGCCGGGATGGTTCAACATGACGAAGGCTCCTTTTCTAAGATGCTCAAACCGCTCTCTATATAGAAGAGGCAGTCGCCGGATGACCGGACAACTGCCCCGCTGCTGTCATCAGAAATCGACGGTGGCCGACAATTGCAGCGTGCGCGGATACCCCGGCGAGAACGCGCCGTAGGAAGCCACGCCCGACCAATACTCGCGATCGAAGACGTTCTGCACCGTGGCGCGGAACGTGGTCGGCCGGCCTTCGATTTTCGTCGCATAACGCGCACCGGCGTCGAAGCGGGTCCAGGCATCCAGTTCCTGCGTGTTGGCCTGATTGACGTATTGGCGGTCGGTGTAGATAGCGCCGCTGGTGAGGGTGAAGCCTTCGAGCCACGGCGTATCCCATTCAGCCCAGAGGTTGGCCTGCACGTCCGGCACGCCGACCGGCTTGTTGCCGCGATTGGCTGCCGTGGCCGAATCGGTCAGCTCACCGTCAAGCACGGTGACGCCGCCCATCAGGCGTGTGCCTTTGGCGACCTCGCCATACATGCTCAACTCGACGCCGCGGTTGCGTTGTTCGGCCTGCACCGAAAACACATTACCGGCGCCAATTTCGCCGCTGGGTTTTTCGATCTGGAACAAGGCCAGCGTGGTCATGAACGTGCCGTGTTCGTACTTGACGCCGATCTCATGCTGCTTCGATTCGTATGGGGCGAAGGTCTCGCCCGCGTTGCTCGCCGTGCCCGGCGCGATGTCGCCTTTGGACAAGCCTTCGACATAGTTGTAGTACAGCGAAACGTCCTGCCACGGCTTGACCACCACACCAACCAGCGGCGTCGTCGCGTTGTCGCTGTACTTGGAACTGACCGCACCGGCCGCGTTGTAATTGCGCGACTCGATGTCCTGGCGGCGTACGCCGAGGGTCAGCTGGAAGCGGTCATCGAGCATCGACAAGGTGTCGGTCAACGCCACACCGGACAGCTCCGACTCGGACACCCGCTGAACCTTCGGCGAGCTGAGGTACTGCTGCGGCACGTCAACCGGGTGATAGATGTTCGACAGGATCGCGGTGCCATTGGTGATCCCGCGTGACAGCTCATCCTGATAACGGGTGGCCATGATCGTCGTGGTATGCGTGACCGGGCCTGTGGCGAATACGCCGCGCATGCCGACATCGGCAGTCGAGCGGTCGACATTGAATTTGTAGTAGCCGGGAATATTGCTGGTGTCGCCGGCGTCATTGAGGATTCTCGGCACCTGATCGGACAGGCGCTTGACGTCGGATCGGCCACCGCCGGCGTGAGCGAACACCGTGACGTTGTCGCTCAGGTCATATTCGCCACCGAGCAGCGCCGATTGTTCCTTGGTGTCCGACCAGCCCCAGTCCTGCGGCAGGTTGGTGCGGCCGTTCGGTGCGGACGGCACGTCGACACCCGGTGCGATGGTGAAGGGCCGCGAGGCGGCTTCCCAGCTCTCTTTCTGGCTGATGTAGTCGAGATTCAAGCGCAGACGCTCGCCGCGATAATCCAACGCGATGGCGCCGACGCCGAGGTCGCGGTGCTGATCATCGACCGCCGTGTCGCCGCCTTGCAGATTGCCGTTGAAACGCACGCCGAACTGGTTCTCCGAACCGAAGCGCCGGCTCAGATCCAGATGCCCGCCCACTTGCGAGTCGGATGCGTAGCTGCCGGTGAATCGGGTCAGATCTTCGTCCAGCGGACGCTTGGGCACGATGTTGATCACCCCGCCGACGCCACTGTTCGGCGAGATACCGTACATCAGCGCGCCGGGGCCCTTGAGCACTTCCACCCGTTCGGCGTAATCGGTAAATACCCGATAGTTCGGCGCCACGCCGTAGACGCCATCGAACGCCAGCTCGCCGAGGTTGCCTTCGCCAATCGGGAAGCCGCGGATGAAAAACGAATCGACGATGCCGCCCGTCTGGCCGGTCGATCGCACCGAAGGATCGCGCTCCAGCGCATCGGCGACGGTCACGGTCTGCAGGTCGGCAAGGGTTTTCGCGGTGTAACTGGTGACGCTGAACGGCGTGTCCATCACGTCTTTGTTGCCCAGCATGCCCAGCCGTGCACCACGCGCCACCTGCCCTCCGGCGAGGGTTTCCGGCAACGCCGTGGCGCTGTTGTAACGAGCGTTGATGTTGGTGGTGTCGAGGGTCAGCGCGTCCTTGCTGTCATCGGCCGGCGCGGTGGACGCGGCGTTCGATGTCTGGGCGGCGACGTCGGTCTGCCCGGAGCCAGCGGCCCAGGCATTGGCGCTTCCTGCGACCAGAACGAAATTCAGCATGGCGGTACGCACGGCGAGTGTTAACACCCGCTCACCGCAAGGACGACTGACAACAGGCATGACGTGAGGATCCTTTTCATCGAGGGAAAATGGTAATCACTCCTATTGCCAGTCGATTTGCGAAAAAGTATCACCCGCAGTCAGTTTTATTTTTTTGCACTCGCTGCAGGTCAGGCGTACAGGCGCTCCAGCGGTATCGCCACCACCGGCAACGCCGGGTCAAAGGCGTGCCGGGTGGTCTTGTACGGGAACATCTCGCCACGGGCGATGGTGCGGAAAATCCGCTCCACCTCGAACACCTGCCCGGTCTGCCAGTGCCGCACGCAGACCCGCGGATCGCCGTAATCGAGCTGGATGCACGGCACCCGCTTCAGGCCCAGTTGCAACGCCGCGGTGAAGCGGTGATTGCCATCCATCACGATGCCGCGCGAGCGCTCGACGATGATCGGCTCGAGCCAATGCCCGGCGCGGACAATCGACTCGCACAGCATCGTCACGTTGGCCGGATCGACCTGCTCGGACTGCAGCACCTCGCAAAGCGGCCGCAGCGCAATCTGATAACCGTGTGCCATGGTGATCTCCTGTGCGCCGCGATTCAGCAAGCATCGGCGCGAACAATCGGCGCGTGCTGGCGGGCGACGTCAAGCAGGCGCTGGGCGTGTTCGATCAACGGCAGATCGACCATCTCGCCATCGACTTGCACCGCATGGCTGCCGGAGGCCACGGCGCGCATCACCCGGTCGGCCCAGGCCAACTGCCGCGAATCCGGCAGGAAGGCGCGTTGCACCGTGGCCAGTTGGCCGGGGTGGATGCACAGCTTGGCGCCGAACCCCAGCGAGCGGGCGTAGTGCGCGTCCTTGGCGACCACCGTCAGATCGCTGATTGCCGGCGTCACGCCATCGATCGGCGCCGGCAGATCGGCCGTGCGCGACGCCAGCACGATGCGGTTGCGGGCGAACAGAAACGCCTCGGGAATCTGGCTGCAATCGATGTCCAGAGCGAAATCCAGCGAGCCGAACGCCAGTCGCGCCAAGCCGGGAATCGCGGCAATCGCTTCGACCTGTTGCAATCCCTTGGCGGTCTCGATGATCGCAATGACGTGCAATTGCGGTTGCCACGCCAGCAGGCGCTCGACCACCGCCGCCAACGCTTCGGGGCATTCGGCCTTGGGCAGGAAGATCCCGTTGCAGCGCTCGGGATAGCGCATGTCGCTGAGCCAGGTCAGGTCCTGGCGAAACAGCGCACTGCTGACGCTGTTCAAGCGGATGTAGCGCTCGCAGGCAACGCTCGGCGCGCTCTCCTGCCAGGCCCAGATGGCGGCGCGGGCCGCGGCCTTGCTGTCCGGGTGAACGGCGTCTTCGAGGTCGAGAATAATCGCGTCCGGCCCTGCTTCGACCGCTTTGGCAAAGCGCTCGGGACGGTTGCCCGGCACGAACAGGTAGCTGATCGCGCGCCGGGTTTTGCAGTTGAGTCGATCCGATTGCATGGCGTTGCTCCTTGGTGTGAACCAGTCGTGGTTTGGGAAGATTCCCGCAGCCCTCGAACGGGACTTTTCGCCTGCCGTTGCGGGGCTTGTCGCGACAACCGTTAATGCCTTTTCTATCAAGCAATTAACCGTTGTTTTAATTTCCGGGCGAACGAGTCCTTGAGCGTGTTAATACACGTCCATGGGTTCGCCTTGCGCTGGGCTTTATTCAAAAATATTTGAAAACCTTACTTGATAATCGTTCCTGTTCGCAATATTGTTCACGCCGCCAACAGGAACTATCGGCGTTTCAAAGCAAGTCAGTGACAGCTGGAAAAATACCGCTCAGCTGATGTCACTTAAACATCAGTCTTGGTATTCCAAGAGTATTGGCCGAGAACTAATGGCCAGTTAGCACCTTCGTGCAAACCTTATGGATCGGGGTTCTTATGCAAGCGCTTGATGAATTATTTATGACGTCGGGTATATCGGATCCAACCACTGCCTTCATTTGGCATCCGCCACCTGCCGATATAAAAACCCGTCTCTGACGAGCAGCGACACTTCATGATTCGATAACGGCTTGTTGTCGATATTGCTATGGCGAAGTTATTTTTCCGCGCCAGAGGTTAACGATGCCTGGAATAAATACCGCAACTTACGAGCAGGGCGACAAAGTCCATTATCCGCTCATGTTACAGCCATTGGTCGATCCGGTTATTACCACGTTTATCAAGCACTTCCCGCATACACTGGGCAATTTGCTGGAACAACACGGATCCCCTCTGAATCTGGTCTGGCCGCATGCGTTTGAAGCCAATGCACAAGCGCTGATGAATGTGTTGAA
Source organism: Pseudomonas sp. R1-1 (assembly GCF_051132135.1). NCBI lineage: Bacteria > Pseudomonadati > Pseudomonadota > Gammaproteobacteria > Pseudomonadales > Pseudomonadaceae > Pseudomonas > Pseudomonas sp. R1-1. The sequence goes on along the minus strand of NZ_CP071663.1, from coordinate 2,506,048 downwards.
ACGGTTCAAGATTGCCCACGCAATCTTCTATGGCGCCAAGGCCAACAAGTCGCAAAGCCTGCTCGGCGCCGCAGCCAAGTCAGGCATCGGTGTCGACGTGTCGAGCCTTCACGAACTGCATGACGCGCTACGCGCTGCCATTCCCGGCGAGAAGATCTGCGCCACCGGGCCGGCGAAAACGGCGCTGTTCCACCAGGCGCTGATCAGTGCCGGTTCGCTGATTTGCCTGGACTCGCTGGAGGAATTCGACCACCTGCGCAGTGTACTGAAAGCGCAACAAAGCCCAGTAAAATCAAGGGTTCTGCTGCGTTACCGGCCGAAGAACAGCGGCACAAGCCGTTTCGGAATGGGTGCTGAAGACCTGCTCGAATGCCTGCAACGATTGGCCAGACACCCTGAAATTTTCCGCTTCGAGGGGTTTCATTTTCACCTCGGCGGCTACGGCTTCGAATCCCGCGCTCAAGCGTTTTGGGAACTCACTGGATTCGTCGAAGCGGCACGGGAAATGGGCCTCCATCCGCAGATGATCGATATCGGCGGTGGATTACCGATTCGTTATGTAGAGCCACAGACCTATGCCGGCTTCCTGCAAAACGACAATAACCCCAGCCACTATTACAACCAGAAAGTTCCGGCCAATTATTACCCTTACGGCAGCGACCTGACGGCGCCACAATGGTTGACATTATTCCTCGAAGCCGAACATTCGCCGGGACGGTCAATTGCCGCTTACTTACGGGAACAGTCAATAACACTGGCACTGGAACCGGGACGAAGTCTGGTGGACCAGGCGGCGATTTCGGTCTTCCGCATTACCCGGACAAAAAAGCTTGCCGACAACAAAACCGTCATCTTTGTTGAGGGCAGTAGTTTCAGCGCCTGCGAAACCTGGTTCGCCTCGGAATATCTGGTTGATCCGCTGTTGATCAGCGCAGAACCACGCCCCGCCGCCCCGAGCCAGGCCTATATTGCTGGGCATAGTTGTCTCGACGACGACGTTATCAGTTATCGATTGATCAACTTCGCAACACCCCCCGAAAGCGGCGACTTATTGGTTTACATCAATACCGCCGGCTATCAGATGGACTTGCTGGAAAACCAGTTTCATCGCCATCCCCTGCCCCGGCGGTTAACGGCAACCTGTTGTACGGAAGGTAATTACGCGTTCACACCTGACTACTGAAGGGACTAACAAAATGATCTTGAATAAAGTTTCCGATCTTATCGGTAATACACCGATGCTGGCTATTGACGTGCCGGACACCAGCGCCCGGTTGTTGTTGAAAGTTGAAAAGAACAACCCCGGCGGCAGTATCAAGGATCGCATGGCGCGCAACATGGTGCTGGCGGCGCTCAAGTCCGGGCGCCTGAAACCCGGCGGCGTGGTGGTCGAGTCGTCGTCCGGCAACACCGGGATCGGCCTGGCCATGGCGGCGGTCGAGTTCGGTCTGCATTTCATCGCTGTGGTCGATCACCACGCCGCGCAGGACAAGATCGCGGTGATGAAAGCACTCGGCGCCGACGTTCGCTTCGTCAAAGGCGCCTATCGCGAAGACGAAGTCGCAGTCGTCGAACGGCAACGAATGGCTGCCGAACTCGCGGCGGAAATTCCCGGCGCGGTGTTCATGAACCAGTCCGACAATGCCGCGAATGCCGGCGGCTACAGCGACTTCGTCCGCGAAACCGTGGCTCAGGCTGAAGGCCTGATCGGTGCGTATGTCGGTTGTGTCGGTACAGGGGGGTCGATGACCGGCATTGCGCGCGGCCTGAAAGTGCACAACCCCGACACCGTAACCGTCGGCGTCGAACCGGCCGGCTCGATTGTGTTCGGCCATCCCGGCTATCCCTACTATCAATCGGGCACCGGCACTCCGGCCGGCGACACCGTTGGCCTGGTCCTCGATTACAGCTGCATCGATCTGGGCGTGCAGGTCACCGACTCGCAAGCCTTCGAAACCGCACGCTACATCGCGCGCAACTTCGCCTTGCTGGTCGGCGGTTCGACTGGCGGGGCGATTTTCAAGGCGCTGGAGCTGATTCACAAAGGTGTGCTGCGCGGCAATGTCGTGGTGCCGATTGCCGATGGCGGCGAGAAATACCTGCACACCGTATTCGACGACCAATGGCTGCAAGAGCGCGACCTGCTCGATCCGGGCATCAGCGCACAACTGGACATCTGGCTGGGCAAGACCCAATGGCTGGAATCCGTTTCCGCGCCGCTGCAACTGAGCGTCGCATGACCCACCCTTCACACAGGAACGCCTCTCGATGAATCTGTTGAAAGTCGCCATCTGTGGTGGCGGCAGGACCGGCCATCTCAACGCCATTCTGTTCAAGCAACTGGCCGACGTGCAGGTGTCGCTGCTCACCCACAACCCCGAGGTCATCGAACAGCACGCGCGGCAGACGCCGATGCAAGCGCTGTTGCCGGATGGCTCGTTATTGAGCGCCCGCCTCGACCGGGTCACGGCGGATGCGCGTAGCGCGGTGGAAGATGCCGACCTGGTCATCATCACCGTGCCCGCTCACGTGCGCCAGCAAACCCTGCAAGCCATCGCACCGCACCTGAGTGCGAGCAAACCGGTGTACGTCGGCGCGATTCCGGGCTTCTGCGGGTTCGACTGGCTGGCCGAGGTGACGCTGCCCGAGCGGCCGAATGTGGTGATCTGGGGCATGAAGGATGTGCCGCACACTGCGTTCGAGCTGAATCCTGGGCGCTCGATCAAAATGGGCGGCGGCAAAAGCCAGCTGTACGTGGCAACCCACGCCCGTGAATCGCAGGCGTCGCGACATCAGCTTCAGGCCATTCTCACGCGGCTGTATGGCCCCTGCGTAACGTTGCTTGAGCACTATCTGGAAATCACCCTGACGCCGGGCAACCCGATCATGCACAGCTCGGTGATCTACGGCTTGATCGGCCCGTACGGCCAGTGGCATCGCAAGATCTTCCCGCAGCGCATGTGCTGGTGGACCGAATGCCCGGAGCTGGGCGCGTACTTTCTCGAGCGCATGGACGAAGAAAGCCAGGCGCTCTGCGCGGTGATCAGCCAGCGTCTGGGCATTGACCTGTCGTCGGTGAAATCGCTGAAACAGGAAATCGTCGAGGCCTACGGCGAGCAGATCCGCGACACCAGCAGCATGCTCTCGATCCTGCGCACCAATCAGGCCTACAACGACATTCTCGCGCCGATGGTGCCGGCCGCCGACAACCGCGCGGGCTACGTGATCGAACGCGAAAGCCGTGCCTTCAACGAAGACGTCGCCTATGGCCTGGTGCTGTTGGTGGAGATGGCCCGGCGCTTCGAAATCAAGGTGCCCCACATCGAGGAAGTCCTGCAGTGGAGCGTGGCTTATATGCACGGTCTGCGTGACTCGGCCCTCGACTATTTCCCGCGCCAATGGCCACACACGGCCAGCGCTGCGGCATGACCTTTTCACTCATTTTTCGACGAGCAGACCGCTGATATGGATGACTTCAAGACACTGATCGCCTACTCCCGCCGCAACGCCATGCGCCGTCTGGTGCGCTGCCTGTTTGCGGAAAACATTCTCGACCGTGCCGCCCTGAGCTTTTCCGCCGGAGGCAACCAGGCCACCTACCCGCTCAAGGGCGGCCGCGCGCACCTGGCGTTTTCCGAGATTGCCAAAGGCCCGGCCGACACCGTGGTCAACGACGGTGAGGTAGTGCTGGTCACCGACGAAGGCGTACGCCAGACCATCACCAGCCATCAGGACATGCTCGACGTGCTGCGCGACAGCTTCGATTTCGCGCCGACGGACGAAGGCGTGGCCGGGCTCAAGGCCGACATGGAAAACAGCCTGACCAACGACGCTCACGCCCGTCAGCACCGCCAGCAGTGGAACGCACGGCTGCATCAGGCCGCGAAGGATCAAGGGCTGGACAGTTTCACCGATTACCTGCGCCAGCACGCGAGCACCAAAGACGCGGCGATCCTGCTCGACCAATGGGGTTCGCTGGAAGGCCATCCGTATTACCCGACCTGGAAAGCCCGGCCGGGCCTGAGCGATGAGGAAGTCGCGCAACTGTCGCCCGAGTTCAACGCGCAAGTGCCGCTGCGCATCGCCGCGTTGCGCGCCGAACATGCGCAAAGCGAAAGCATGCCGCACGTGAGCAGCTACCGCGACTGGTTCGCCGCCAACTTCCCCGCGCAATGGGAACAATGGAAAGCGGCGCTCAACCGCAAGGGTCTGGATGAACGCGAATGGCTGCCACTGCCGATTCACGGCTGGCATCTGCAGGCCTACGTGCTGAAGACGTTCGCCGCGGAAATCGAAGCCGGGATCCTGATCACCGACGGCCCGGACCTTGTGACGCTGCCGACCATGTCCTATCGCACGATGATGCCGGTTCTGGACGTTTGCGCGCCGCTGATCAAGCTGCCGATCGCCGTGTGGATGACCAGCGAACTGCGCAGCCTGCAAGCCAAATCGATTCACATGGGGCCGCGCATCAGCACGGTGATCAGCCAGATTCTGCAAGCCGAAAACGGCTTCGACCAACGCCTGGAAATCTTCCCGGAAGAGATCGGCGTGCGTTACAAGAACGCCGTCACCCAGGACGATCACCCCGGCCGACATCTGTCCGTGGTCTATCGCGCCAGTGCACCCGCGTTCGAACGCGCCGATGCCTGCCTGCCGATTACCGTGGCGTCGCTGTTCACCCGTTTGCCCGGCAACGGTCGCCCGCTATTCACCGACCTGATCGAACGTGACGGCGTACGCGCAACTGCCTCTCAGGTGGAAAACTGGTACCGCGAATACGCGAAAGTGGTCACTCACCCGGTGGTGGCGATCTATCTGCTGTATGGCATCGGTCTGGAAGCGCATCAGCAAAACACCATGGTGCTGTTCTCTGCCGACGGCAAAGCACGTAGTCTGCTGATCCGCGATTTTGGCGATGGCCGCACCTATGCGCCGCTGCTCGAAGGTCGCGGCTACAGCCTGCAACCGCATGTCCAGCCGGGTATCCTGCCAACGGTGTTCAGCGGTGACATCGAGCCGGTGCGCATGTTTGTCCTGGACGCGGCGTTCCTCACGCACCTGCATGAACTGGCCCTGTGGCTGACCAAGGAGTATGGCTTGAACGACACGCGCCTCTGGCACATTCTGCGCGAAGAAACCGACCTCGCCTTCGACGCAGTGCGCGAGCGCGTCGCGCCGCAAATCTGGGAAACCGAGCACCGCGCGTTCGTCGAAGAGCCCTGGCCGACGCGTTCGTTGCTGCGCATGCACCTGATGCAGTACAGCAACTATCGTTTGCAACACACCCTGAGCAACCCGCTCGCCAGCGTTTAACCGAGGCCGACTCATGTCCCATGCAGGTGCCATCCAGGGTTCACGTGTACGAATCCTGATTTATCTTCTGTTCGCGATCCAGCTGGTGTCGATGGGCGCGATGGAAATGAGCGGGCCGTTCTGGCCTGTCCACCTGCGTGGGCTGACCGACTCCGAGACGGTTTTCAGCTTCGCCAGCATCGCCGTGTATGTCGGGCCGATGCTGGGCATTATTCTGACCAGTGCGTTCTGGGGCCGCATCGGTGACCGCTACGGTCACAAACTGATGATGATCCGTGCGCTCGCCGGGTTGTCATTGACCCAGTTGGGGCTGGCCCTGTTCAGCGATATCTGGGCGATTCTGATTCTGCGTTTTCTGCAAGGTGCTTTCGCCGGTTACATCGCCCCGGCGCAGGCGTATGGCGTGAGTATCGAAGCGCCGTCGCGACGGGCGCGGCTGTTCGCGATCCTGCAGATCTCGACCAACGTCGGCTCGCTGCTCGGTGCCGTGGTCGGCGGGCTGATCCTCGATTACGCGACATTCTTCTGGATCAACATCATCGCCTCGGCACTGTGTGCGGTGTGTACGGTGATCGCCGCGGTGACGCTGCCGGACGTGCCGCCGGTGAAGAAAGCCGTGGTCAGCGAAACCGCCACGCCTGCACGCCGCGCCAGTCTCTGGCAAGGCTCGCCGTTGCTCTCGCTGCTCGGCGTGATGGGCATTCTGCTGCTGGCGCGCATGCTCCCGCAGACGTCGTTTTCGCTGTACGTCAGCTCGGTGTTCGAGGTGAGCAATTCGGTGGTCGGCCTGTGTTACGGCTTGCTGGCGCTGGGCTTCATTCTGTCGGCGACGGCGTGGTCGCGATATTTCGAACACCGTGGTCAGCAGGACACTTTGCAGCGCATGACCTACGTGGTGATCGGCTGCATCGCGCTGACCGCCGTCGCAGGCGTCACGCGTAATCCGTTGGTTTTCGTTGTGGCCTATTTCATCTGGGGCGTGTTGCTGGGCGCGACCACCCCGGTGCTGATGGCGCTGATCTCGAAAACCGCCGACAGTTCGCAACAGGGGCATGTGCTGGGCATCGCGCAGGGCACCGCGCAATTCGCCTCGATTGCCGGGATATCGGCTGGCGGCCTGCTCAGTCAGGTCTACGGTTTGCAGTACACCTACCTGTTCGTGTGCCTGGCCTATGGGGTCGCGCTGATCCCGATTGTCGCCCTGCGTTACTGGCCTGCGGCGATGCAACCGAGCGCCGCGCCGCCCGCGGACTGATCAAGGAGTGACGTCTTGAACATTGAACAACTGCGCGCCGACACTCCCGCCGTCGCGCAACTGATCCATTTCAACAATGCCGGCGCGGCGCTGATGCCGACGCCGGTGATCGAGGCCGTGACCCGGCATATCCAGCTCGAAGCCAGCCTTGGCGGCTATGAAGCCGCCGGGCAGCAAGCGGCCGAAATCGAGCAGGTTTACGGCTCGATCGGTCGCTTGCTCAACGCCACACCGGATGAAATCGCGGTGATCGAGAACGCCACCCGTGCCTGGGACATGGCCTTCTATTCCCTGCCATTGCAACCCGGCGATGTGCTGCTGACGTCGGCCACCGAATACGCCGGCAACTACATTCCGTATCTGCAACTGAAACAGCAGCGCGGTATCGAGATTCGCATCATTGCCAACGATGAACACGGGCAGGTCTCGTTGTCGGCATTGCAAAAGATGCTCGAGGACGAGCGCGTGGCGCTGATCTCGCTGCCGGTCATCGCCACCAACGGCGGGCCGGTGCAGCCGATCGAACAGATCGGCGCCCTCGCCCGGGCGGCCGGCGTGCTGTATCTGCTCGATGCCTGCCAGGGCGCCGGGCAGATGCCGCTGGATGTGCAGAAGATCGGTTGCCACATGCTCACCGCCACCAGCCGCAAATACTTGCGCGGACCCAGGGGGATGGGCTTCTTGTACATCGAAAAAGCGCTGTGCCAGAAGCTTGAACCGGTGTTTCTCGATTTGCACGCGGCGTCGTTGCAAAGCGCCGACAGCTACACGGTCCGCGCCGATGCCCGGCGGTTCGAAAACTGGGAATGCAACGTCGCGGCAAAACTCGGCCTTGGTGCGGCGGTGGAGTACGCATCGGCGCAAGGCATCGAGCCGATGTGGCTGCGGATCCAGCAACTGGCCGATCATCTGCGCCAGCACTTGAGGCAAATCCCCGGCTTCACGCTGCAGGATCCGCCTATGAACAGGTCCGGTATCGTCACCTTCAGTCATCGCCAGCACAGCGCCGCGCAGGTGCAACAGTGGCTGGCCGGGCAGGACAAGCGCATCAACGTCAGCACTTCAACCTTTCGCTCGACCCTGCTGGATATGCAGCACAGGGACTTGCTGGAAGTCAGCCGCGCCTCGCTGCACGCCTACAACACCGAAGCGGAAATCGAAGCGATGATTGCCGCTTTACAGGCTTTGCCGCGCCTTTGAAACGGCAGGCCAATCGGCGCTTGCATCGCACAGGCTTTGTAAACTAGCATTGGGAATACTTCTCAATTGCATGAAAATCTGCAGCCATGAGCGAAACCCTTCCCGCGAATAACGACAAGCATCTGCGCGCGATCGAAGCCCTGTACAGCGGCCATCACGGCTGGCTGTACGCGACGCTGAGAAAAAAACTGGGTAACGCCATGGATGCGGCGGATCTGGCGCAGGACACCTTCACCCGCATCCTCGCCTCGCAGGTCACGGTGATCGAGCAGCCGCGCGCTTACCTGAGCTGCGTGGCCAAGGGCATTCTGGTCAACTGGTATCAGCGCAAGGCGCTCGAACGCGCCTATCTGGAGGCGCTCGCACATTTGCCCGCGCCCGAGGTGCCCTCGCCGGAACTGCGCTTCATGGTGCTGGAAACCCTGCACGAAATCGACGCGATGCTCGACGCCCTGCCACCGCTGGTCAAACGGGCGTTTCTGCTGTCGCAGATCAGTGGTTTGAAATACGACGACATTGCCGAGCAATTGGGCGTGTCGTTGATCACGGTCAAGCGCTACATGAAGCAAGCCTTCGTGCAATGCCTGTTGCTGGTGGAGTGAATGCTCGCCCGGCGCAATGAAGCGCAACCCGCTCCTCAGGCATTGGAAGAAGCCGCTGACTGGCTGATGCGCATGAGCGAGCGCGAGCTGAGCGACAGCGAACGCGGCGAATGGGAATTGTGGAAAGCCAGCAGCCCCGAGCGCACACGTGCCTGGGCGCGTGCGCAGTTGTTGCAGGGCAAACTCGGCGGCTTGCCGCCGTCACTGGCCATGTCGGCCCTCGACCGGCCCAGCAGCCCGGAACGCCGTGCGGCGATTGGCAAACTGGCGATGCTGCTGGCGCTGGTCCCGGCCGGCTGGGGTGGCTGGAAGCTTTCGCAAACCCAGCAATGGTCAGCCGATTACCGTACGGCCGTCGGCCAGCAACGCGAACTGACCCTCGCCGACGGCTCAAAAATCATCCTCAACACTGATTCCGCCATCGACGTGCTGTTCGACGCCAGTCAGCGCCTCATCCACCTGCGCGAAGGCGAAATACTGGTGCAGACCGCAGCGGATATCTCACCGATGGCGCGGCCCTTCGTGGTCACGACCCGGCAGGGCCGGATGCAGGCGCTGGGCACGCGGTTTACCGTGCGCGCGCTGCCTCCGCAGACGCACCTCGCGGTCCTGGAAGGCGCGGTGAAAGTTGAACTCGCGGACAATCGCCAACACACGCCACTGATTGTCAACGCCGGGCAGCGCACCGACTTCTCCTCTTCGAGCTTTGGCGCGGTCAGTGCGACCGACCGATACGCCGGTGCCTGGAGCCAGGGCATGCTGATGGCCGACAAGATGCGCCTTGCCGATTTCGTCGCGGAACTGACGCGCTATCGTCGCGGTTTCATCCGCCTCGATCCGGCGATTGCCGACTTGCGCATTTCCGGGGCGTACCCGATCAGCGACAGCCAGCGCACCTTGAACATGCTGGCGCAAACCTACCCGATTCTGGTCAGCGGCCACTTGAATGGCTACTGGGTCATGCTCTCCCGCGCCTGAGCGGAAAAATATTTGCCGCCGTGCTGATACTTTTTCCGATCTCGACTGGCTATGAGGGAGATGCATTTTTTCGTCCTGTTCATAGGCTCATCCATCCATGCCCGCTGCACGCCTCCTGCGCCCGGATCGTCCGTTCAAACCCGCTATTCGCAGTGCGTTGCTGAGCCTGGTCCTGATCGCTGTCGCCTGCCCGCTGGCCATCGCCGGCGAGCCTGCGCAACTGGACACGCTCGCCCTGCGTGCCTACGACATCCCGGCCGGGCCGCTCGGTGCGACCCTGTCGAGTTTTGCCGTGGACGCCGGCATTGCCCTGTCGTTCCAGCCCGCGCTGACCGACGGCTTGAGCAGCCCGGCGCTGATCGGCCGCTACTCGACCCAGGAAGCGGTCAATCGCCTGTTGGCCGGCAGTGGTCTGGACATGGTGCGGCGCAGCGACGGCAGTTACACGCTGGTTGCGCGCCGGGTCACGCTGGATGAAACCGCGGTGATCGGCACCGACCGGCGCAGCGATGCGCTGCCAGCGGTGTATGCCGGCGGCCAGGTCGCCAGCGGCGGACGTCTGGGCCTGCTCGGCAACACCGACGTGATGGACGCGCCGTTCAGTGTCAGCACCTACACCTCAGCGCTGATCAAGGATCAACAGGCCGTCACCGTCGGTGATGTGCTGGAACGCGATTCCTCGGTGCGCTCTACCGGGCAGACCGGCGGCATCGTCGACTCGTTTTTCATTCGCGGCTTTCCGGTGGGCGAAGGCAACCTCGGTGAACTGGCGTTCGATGGCGTCTACGGCGTCGCGCCGAACTACCGGGTATTTACCGAATACGCCGAGCGCATCGAACTGGTCAAAGGGCCCGGCGCCCTGCTCTACGGCATGTCCCCCAACAATGCGGTGGGCGGTGTGATCAACGTGGTGCCGAAACGTTCGCTCGACGAAGACCTCAGCCGTTTCACCGCCAGTTACGCGATGAATGCGCAGCTCGGCGGGCACCTTGATGTCAGCCGGCGTTTCGGTGAAGAGCGGCGCTTCGGTGTGCGCATCAATGGCAGCACGCAACTGGGCGACACGGCGATCGACAAGCAGTCTCGCCACGTCGACATCGGCGCGATCGCCCTCGATTATCAAGGCGAGCGCCTGCGCACCAGCTTCGACTGGTTGCGGCAGAAAGAACGCTTCGATGCCGCCTCGCGGCCGTTTCTGATTGCCCCGGGCGTGGACATTCCCTCCGCCGCCAACGGCCGGACCAGCGTGAGCCAGGACTGGGGCTGGTCGAAAACCCAAGACACCTCGGCGCTGCTCAGCGGCGAATACGACCTCAGCGAGGCGCTGACGGTGTTCGCCCATGCCGGCGGCGGCAAATCGGCGGTGGCGCGCATGTCCGACCAGACCCCGACCATCATCAACCCGGCAGGCGACACGTCTTCGACGCCCGGTTATTACAAATTCGAGGTCAAGCGCTACACCGTCGACACGGGGGCGCGGCTGCGCTTCGACACCGGGCCGGTCAGCCACCGCACCGCGGTGCAGGTCAGCCGTTATCGCGATGTGCTGTCACGGGGGATCATTTCCGCCGCGCCGATCCTGTCGAACATTTATCACCCCGTGGATCGCCCGGAGCCTTACATTCCTGAGCCCGCCACGCCGAAAGTCTCCGAGAGCGAACTGACCGGCGTGGCCCTCGCCGACACCCTGTCGATCCTCGATGACCGCGCCCAGGTGACCTTCGGCGTGCGCCAGCAGAACATCAAATCGGACAATTACAACGCCAGCGGCGTGGTCACCACCTCCTACGACGACAGCCGCGCCACGCCGCTGTTTGGCGCGGTCATCAAGCCCTGGGATCACGTCGCGCTCTACTACAACTACATCGAAGGCCTGAGCAAGGGCGACATCGCGCCCTCCACCGCGAGCAATGCGGGGGAGATCTTCGCACCGTACGTTTCGCGCCAGCATGAAGTCGGGGTCAAGGCCGACTACGGCAGCTTCACCTCGACCCTGAGTCTGTTCCAGATCACCAAGCCCAGCGGCGAACTGGCCGCCGGGGTGTTTTCGGTGCAAGGCGAGCAGCGCAACCGCGGTCTGGAGCTGAACGTGTTTGGCGAAGTGACGCCGGGCACGCGGTTGCTCGGTGGCGTGACCCTGCTGGACGCCGAACTGACGAAAACCGCCGTGGCCGGAAATCGCGGCAACACGCCGGTCGGCGTGCCGTCGGTGCAGGCCAACCTCTGGGCCGAATGGGACACCTCGTGGCTTGAAGGGCTGACCCTGACCGGTGGCGCCATCCACACCGGCAGCCAGTACGTGAACCAGGCCAACACGCAAAAACTCGATGACTGGACGCGCTTCGATGTCGGTGCGCGTTACACCACGCGCATCGATGAGCGGCCGACCACGTTCCGCGCCACGGTGCAGAACGTATTCGATCGAGAGTACTGGTCGGGCGTTGCCTCTTACGGCGCGTTCTCCCAGGGCTCACCGCGCACTTTATTACTGTCGGCGACTGTCGATTTCTGAAACGTTCAGCGTGGCGACGGCAGGCGCCGAGGGCCGCGCTGACTTTGGCAAAGGTTGGACCATGGCGATTTTCGATCGACGCAGCCAGGCGGTTGCTGCGCTGTTACTGGCAGGCGTGCTGAGCCTGTTTTCCCTCGCGCCGCGCAGTGCTGACGCCGCTGACAGCGACGCTGCGCGCACCGAGGTGACCGACCTGCTGGGGCGCAAGGTCAAGGTGCATCTGCCGGTCAGGCGGGTGATCCTCGGTGAAGGCCGGCAGCTGTATCTGGTCGCGGCGCTCGATACACAGAACCCGATCGAGCGCATCGTCGGCTGGCGCAAGGACCTGATCCAGTCCGACCCGGACACCTACAACGCGTACCTGCGCAAATTCCCCGCCATCGCGAAAATTCCCACTTTCGGTGGCTTTGAAGACGGCACCTTCGATATCGAGCAGGCCATCTCGCAACGCCCGGACGTGATCATCCTCAACATCGAGGCGCAGCACGCCACGGAGGACGCGCGTTACATCGAAAAGCTCGACGCCCTCGGCATCCCGGTGGTGTACGTCGACTTTCGCAACAACCCGATGCAGAACACCGAGCCGACCATGCGCCTGTTCGGCCAATTGTTCGGCAAGGAGCAACGGGCCGAAGCGTTCATCGATTTTCGCAACCAGCAGATCCATCGCGTCACCGACGTCATTGAAAAACAGCACCCGCCTCGCCCGAGCGTGTTCATCGAGCGCATCGGCGGCTACACCGATGATTGCTGCCTGAGTTTCGGCAACGAAAACTTCGGCCTGTTCGTCGACATGGCCGGAGGCAACAACGTCGCGCGCGGCATCATTCCGACCACGTTCGGCCAGTTGAATCCCGAGCAAGTCATCGTCGCCAATCCGGCGCACGTAGTGGTCACCAGCGCCAACTGGGAAGCGTTTGCCCCCGGTGGTCATTGGGTCGGCGTCGGCCCCGGCGCGGACATGGCGCAGGCACGGAAAAAACTCGCCTGGTATACCCAGCGCCCGGCCTACGCCGGCATCAAGGCCCAGGAGCATCACGCCTTCCACGCAATCTGGCACCAGTTCTACAACAGCCCCTACCAGTTCGTGGCCATCCAGCAATTGGCCAAATGGTTTCACCCGGAACTGTTCGCCGATCTCGACCCGGACGCAGCGTTCCGCGAACTGCACGAGCGCTTCCTGCCGGTGCCTTACGAATCAGGCTACTTCGTCAGCCTGGGCGACACCGAGGTCAAGCCATGAGCTCAATGACCGACACCGTGGAAGTCCAGCGCGAAACCTATCGCCGCCTGGTCCTGCGCAAGCGCCTGATCCTTGCGGGGCTGGTGTTTTTACTGCTGTGCAGCGTGCTGCTCGATCTGGCACTCGGCCCGGCCAGCTACAGCCTGCGCGAAGTGCTCGGCGCGCTGTTTTCACCGGACAGCGCCTCGCCGCAAGTGCGCGTGGTGATGTGGGACATTCGCCTGCCCGTGGCGTTGATGGCGGTGGCCGTCGGCGCGGCGTTGTCGCTGGCCGGCGCGCAGATGCAGACGATCCTCAATAATCCACTGGCCAGCCCGTTCACCCTGGGCATTTCCGCCGCCGCCAGTTTCGGCGCCGCGCTGGGCCTGGCCTTCGGCGTCGCGCTGTTTCCGCTGGCCGCGCAATTCATGGTGCCGCTCAATGCGTTCATCATGGCCATGCTGTCGGCGCTGCTGATTCACTTTCTGAGCATGCGCCGCGGGGTCACCGCCGAGACCATTGTTCTGCTCGGCATTGCCCTGGTCTTCACCTTCAACGCGCTGCTGGCGCTGGTGCAGTTTTTTGCCACCGAGCAAGCCGTCGCCGCCGTGGTGTTCTGGACCATGGGCAGTCTGACCAAAGCCACCTGGCCAAAACTTGGCATCATCTGCCTGGTGATCCTTATCACCCTACCCATTTTCGCCCGCCGCGCCTGGGCCTTGACCGCCCTGCGCCTGGGCGACGACAAGGCGGCGAGTTTCGGCATCAACGTGCGCAGCCTGCGCTTTCAGACGCTGATCATGGTCAGTCTGCTCGCCTCGTTTCCCGTGGCGTTCGTCGGCACCATCGGCTTCATCGGTCTGGTCGGCCCGCACATCGCACGCATGCTGATCGGCGAAGACCAGCGCTTCTTCCTGCCGGCCTCGCTGCTCACGGGCGCGCTGATTCTGTCGGCCAGTTCGGTGGTCAGCAAGACCCTGATTCCCGGCGCGATTTTCCCGATCGGCGTGGTCACCTCGCTGATCGGCGTGCCGTTCTTCATTTCACTGATTCTCGGCGGGAAGAAAAACTCATGGTGAAGCTGCAGCTGGACAATCTGGGCGCCCGCTATGGCCAGCGCGAGATCATCCGCGGCGTCTCCACCGCGGCGTTTCTGGGTGGTCAGGTGGTGGCCGTGGTCGGGCCGAATGCGGCCGGCAAATCGACGCTATTCAAACGCATGGCCGGGCTGATCGACGGCCCCGGCCAAGTGATCCTGCAGGACTCGAAAAAAGGCCCGACGGGGATCAGCTACATGCCCCAAGGCCTGAACGCCAGTGCCCGCCTGACCGTGTACGAATCGGTGCTGCTGGCGCGCAAGCAACTGACGCCGGGCTGGGTCGTGCATGACGACGAGCTGAAACTGGTCGACGACATTCTCGCCGCACTGGGCATCACCGCCCTGTCGTTTCGCAACCTCGGAGAACTCAGTGGCGGGCAGCAGCAATTGGTGTCGATCGCACAGACGCTGGTGCGCGAGCCGGAAATCCTGCTGATGGACGAACCGACCAGCGCCCTCGACATGCATCGACAAGTGCAGGTGCTGAACTTCATGCGCAGCCTGGCGCGGCAACGCGAGGTGATTGTGTTCATTGCGATTCATGATCTGAATCAGGCGCTGCGGTTTGCCGATCAGGTGCTGGTCATCGCTGATGGCACCACCCAGGGCAGCGGCCCGAGCAGTGAGGTCATCACCGAGCAGATGCTGCGCAGCGTGTACAAGGTTGAAGCGCGGATCGAACAGTGCAGCCGCGGGCTGCACCATATTCTGATCGACGATATCGTCTGAGGCGCAGCGCTCAGGGATCGACCTGCGCCATCAACTCCGGCACCGATACTGGCCGGCGCGCATAACGCTGGGCCAGTACCGCGCAGACCATCAACTGGATCTGATGGAACAGCATCAGCGGCAGGATCAACACGCCGATGGTGCTGCCGGCGAACAACACCTGCGCCATCGGCACACCGGTGGCCAGGCTCTTTTTCGAACCGCAGAACAAAATAGTGATGCGGTCCTCCTGATTGAAGCCAAACGCCTTGCCGAGCAGGATCGACGCCAGCAGCACCAGCGCCAGCAGGATGCAGCAGACCACGATCAACCCGAGCAATTCGAACAGCGGAATCTGCTGCCAGATGCCCTCGTTCACCGCCTCGCTGAACGCGCCGTAGACCACCAACAGAATCGAACCCTGATCGACGAACTTCAGCCAGTTTTTGTTGCGCCCGACCCAGGCGCCGATCCAGCGCCTAGCGATCTGCCCGGCAATGAATGGCAGCAGCAATTGCACGCTGATTTTCACGATGGCATCGAGCGTCGAACCGCCATCACCGTGAACATTAAGCAACAGCGTGACCAGCAACGGCGTCAGGAAAATCCCGAACAGACTCGACGCCGCGGCGCTGCAGATCGCCGCCGGAATATTGCCCCGCGCCAGCGACGTGAAGGCAATCGCCGATTGCACCGTGGCAGGCAATGCGCACAGGTACAGCATGCCCATGTACAGCTTGTCGCCGATCAACGGTGACAGCAGCGGTTTGAGCGCCAGCCCCAATAGCGGGAACAGCACGAACGTCAAACCGAACACCAGCAGATGCAGGCGCCAGTGACCGGCGCCGGCGATGATCGATTCGCGAGACAGTTTGGCGCCGTGCAGGAAAAACAGCAGCGCGATGGCGAGGTTGGTCAGCCAGCCGAAACCGACCGCGACCTGGCCGCTGGCCGGCAGAAAACTCGCCAGCAGGACCACGCCGATCAGCGTCAGGGTGAAGTTGTCAGGTAGAAAACGTGGACGTGTCATGGTCGTTGATCCGGGGTTGCCAGTGCGTGCGGAGGACTTTAACGTGACTGGCAATTACCGACTAACGCCGAAGAGCCGCAAGATGCCGCCTAAAGGACATAGCAACAGCGTTCGCCGCAGCATTCCCGGGCTGCCCAGCCTGCCGCGTCCGCTGTACGGCAGAACCGAATCGCTGCCCAATCGCGCCCTGACCCGCCGCCACAGCCACCCGTGGGTGCAGTTGTCCTACGCGATCCAAGGCGTGCTCGAAGTGCAGACCAGCGCCGGGCGTTTCGTCGCGCCGCCGGAACGCGCCGTGTGGATTCCCGCCGGCGTGCCGCATCGGGTATTCAGCGCGCCACACACGGAAATGCGCAGCCTGTACATCGATTGCAGCGTTTCGAGTTGGGCCGCCAGGCATTGCCATGTATTGGCCGTCAGCGATCTGCTGCGCGAACTGATCCGCGCGTTCAGCCAAGCGCCGGTGGAATACGATGAGAACGGCGCTCATGGGCGTCTGGCGCAAGTGATCCTCGACCAGCTCGCCGAAGCGCCGCCGATCGACCTGATGCTGCCGCTGCCACAAGATCCGCGCTTGAAGCAGATATATCAGAGCCTCCAACAGCACCCGGAACAACAAACCACCCTCAGTCAATGGAGCGAGCAGTTCGGCATCACCGAAAAAACCCTCACCCGCCTGTTCCTGCGCAACACCGGCCTGACCTTCCGCGCCTGGCGCCAACGCCTGCGCCTGCTCGGCGCGCTGACGCCACTGGAGAAAGGCCAACGGGTGACAGATGTTGCGCTGGCCTGTGGGTATGACTCGACGTCGGCGTTCATTGCGGCGTTTCGGCAGCAGTTTGGGCAGACGCCGGGAGAGTTTTTCCGTTAGGTAAATTTCTGATACTTCGTTTTTCTCGAACCATTGCCCAGAAATAAACGATTTTTCCTGCGCATTAATCCGTCGTTAGCATGGCCCTGTCTGACCTCAAGCCCATCGACAGGGAGCGTGACATGCCAGCGACCAACCTCAATATTGGCGAACCGTGGATGTGGGGCGCCTTCATCGTTTTTGTGCTGGCGATGCTGGCACTGGACCTGTTTGTGTTTGGCGGGCGCAAAGCCCACCGGGTGTCAGTGCGTGAAGCGCTGGCCTGGGTGATTGCCTGGTGCCTGCTGGCGCTGAGCTTTGCCGGTTTGCTCTGGTGGTATCTGCACGGCGAATTCGGCGGCGAGATCGCCCGGCAGAAAACCCTTGAATTTCTCACCGGTTATCTGATCGAGCAATCGCTGTCGATCGATAACATGTTCGTCTTCGTGATGATCTTCAGCTACTTCGCCGTGCCACCGGAATTGCAGCGACGGGTGCTGTTGTACGGGGTGCTCGGGGCGATCGTGATGCGCGCGGTGATGATCTTTGCCGGGGTGTGGCTGGTGTCGCAGTTCGAATGGCTGCTGTATGCGTTCGGGGTGTTCCTGATCATCACCGGGATCAAGATGCTGGTGTTTGCCGAGCAGCAACCGGACCTGGAAAAAAACCCGCTGCTGCGCTGGGTCCGCAACCACATGCGCATCACCAGTGGCTTTCACGGCGAACGGTTCTTCATCGTGCAGAACGGTGTGCGCTGGGCGACGCCGATGTTTCTGGTGCTGGTGCTGATCGAGGCAAGCGACCTGATGTTCGCGGTCGACAGCATCCCGGCAATCTTCGCGGTGACCACCGACCCGTTCATTGTCTTCACCTCGAACATCTTCGCGATCATGGGCTTGCGTGCGCTGTACTTTTTGCTTGCGGACATGGCTGACCGCTTTCATTTGCTCAAGTACGGACTGGCGATTGTGCTGGTGTTCATCGGCGGCAAAATGGTGCTGATGCCATGGTTCCACATGCCGGTTGAATGGTCGCTGGCGGTGGTCGGCGCGGTGATTCTGGGCTCGGTGTTGCTGAGCCTGGTGATGACGCGAGAGGGAGAACGCAGGACTGAATGACACAACACAAAAATTTGTGGGAGCCAGCCTGCTGGCGATGGCGGTGTGTCAGCCAACACAGATGTTGGCTGGACCGGCAAAATCGCTAGCAGGCTAGCTCCCACAGGGGTCTTATTCGGTTGATAGTTATTTATCTGACTTGATGCTGGTCCACACGCGGGTCCGTACGCGCTCGAGTTTCTGTGGCAACGGCTGAACCACGTAGAGTTTTTTCAGCGCCTCGGGAGTTGGCGTCAGGTTCGGGTTGTCGGTGATTTCCTTGTTGATCAACGCCAGCGAATCCTTGTTCGCGTTCGGGTAACCGAGGAAATCACTGATCGGCGCGATCACTTTCGGGTCGAGCAAGTGGTTGAGGAATTCGTGGGCCTCGGTAACGTTTTTCGCGCTTTTAGGAATGGCGAAAGTATCGAACCAGATCGGCGCGCCTTCCTTCGGCAAGCGCCAGTCGACCACAACACCATTGCCCGCCTCTTTGGCGCGGTTGCCGAACTGGTAGAAGCTGCCCGAGTAACCGATTGCCACGCAGATGTCGCCGTTGGCGATGTCGGTCATGTACTTGGCCGAGTTGAAATAGGTCACGTACGGGCGAACCTTGAGCATCAACGCTTTGGCTTTTTCATAATCGGCGGGGTTCTGGCTGTTCGGGTCGAGACCGAGATAGTGCAGCGCCAGCGGCAGGATTTCCGTCGGCGAATCGAGCATCGCCACGCCGCAGGATTTGAGCTTTTCCATGTTCTCCGGTTTGAACACCAGATCCCAGCTGTCCACCGGCGCGTTGTCGCCCAGCGCCGCTTTGACCTTGGCCGGGTTGAAACCGATCAACACGGTGCCGACCATGTAAGGCACGCCGTACTGGTTGCCCGGATCGTTCTTGCCCAACAGTTTCAATAGTTCCGGGTCCTGATGGCTCCAGTTCGGCAATTTCGACTTGTCGAGTTTCTGGAACACACCGGCCTTGATCTGCGTTTCGAGGAACTGGTTCGACGGCACCACCAGGTCGTAACCGGAGTTGCCGGTGAGCAGTTTGGCTTCCAGCGATTCGTTGGTGTCGAAGGTGTCCCAGGTCACTTTGATGGCGGTTTGCGCGGCGAAATCCTTGGGCACGGCGGGCAGGATGTAATCAGCCCAGTTGTAGACGCGCAGCTCGCGTTGCTCGGCCTGGACGGCGCTGGCCAACAGCGTCAGCCCACACACAGTGGCACCCAGAATACGTTTCATCGTGACCATGGTTGTTCCCCGAAAGCGGCGTGAGTTCGATGGTTTTTATGTTCTGTACACGGCAGTGGCCGAAATGGCGGCCAAGGGTAATAAGGTCGAGCGTTTCGTTGTGCCTTTGATTCTTGCCGAGAGCGCCAGGGGATCACAGTGGGGCATCGGCCAAAAGGGGATCGATATGGCCAATTTAGATGACCGCCAGGATGCGCAACGACAATGCCCGGCACAGGCCGGGCATTGATTGAACAGCGGAGCGACTCAGTCGGTATCCATCACCTTAGTCGGTAAACCCCAACTTCGCCGCCCTGCTCTGCTGCGCCTGGCCACGGGTGGCCAGGCAGTAATACAGCGGCACGGTGACCACCAGGCCGACCAGCCACGACAAGTCGGCGCCTTCAACCAGATTGGCGTACGGTCCGACGTACAGCGAGGTGTTGGCGAACGGCAACTGCACGATGATGCCGATGAAGTAGGCAATGATTGCGTGCAGGTTGAAGCGTCCGTAGATCCCGCCATCGGCGCGGAAGATCGAACTGATGTCATAGCAGCCGCGCTTGATCAGATAGAAGTCGATCAGGTTGATCGACGCCCACGGCACCAGCACCAGCAACAACGCCAGAATCAAACCGATGAACTGCGAAATGAAATCCGCCGATGCGCCCAACGCGACCACGCAGCAACCGGCGAGCACTACGCTCGACAACACCACGCGCACCTTGATGCTTGGCGTCCACTGGCTGGCGAAGGTCTGGATCGAGGTGATGATCGACAGCACTGCGCCGTACAGATTCAGCGCGTTATGGCTGATGATGTTGAGCAGAAACAGCACCATCAGAATCGGCCCCAGCCAACCGGTCGACTGCTTGACCGCCGCCATCGCTTCGGTGCCCTCCGGGGTGGCCAGCACCGCAACGGCGCCGAAGGCAAACGACAGAATGGTCCCCAGCGTCGCGCCCAGATAAGTCGCCCAGAACGGCTTGGCAATGCCGATATCGGCCGGCAAGTAACGCGAATAATCGGACACGTACGGCGAGAAGCTGATCTGCCAGATGATCCCCAGCGACACCGTCGCCAGCCAGCCGGACAGATTGAAGCTGCCGCGGGTGAAGAAGTCTGCGGGCAGATCATTGGCGAAGATGTAAATGAAGCCGGCGAGCAACGCGCCGCCCATCACCCAGGTGCCGATGCGGTTCAGCGTGTGGATGAAGTTGTAGCCGATCACCCCGATCGCCGTGGCGGCCAATGCACCGATCAGAATGCTCAGCGGCGCCGGCACCGACGGCGCAATGCCGACGATCGATTTGCCCGCCAGGACAATGTTGGAAATGAAGAAACCGATGTAGATCAGCGCCGCAAAAAACACGATCAGCAGCGCGCCATAACGGCCGAACTGGCCGCGACTCTGGACCATTTGCGGAATGCCCATGCGCGGACCCTGGGCCGACGCCAGCGCAATCACCACGCCGCCGATCATGTGCCCCAGCGCAATCGCCAGCAGCCCCCAGAACAAATCAAGATGGAACACCTGAACCACCATGGCGCCGGTGACGATGGGCAGTGGCGCAATGTTGGTGCTGAACCAAAGGGTGAACAGGTCGCGGGCCTTCCCGTGGCGTTCCGCGAGTGGGACGTAATCGACCGTGTGATTCTCGATCAACGGATCTTGCCGGGACATCTGGGACATATGCATGAACTCGAGTTTGTCTGTTCTTATCTTTGTATGAAGCCAAACCGGGGGGACTCTCTGGCCGCCCCTCAGATGCGGACCATATTATGGTATTCCAAACTTTTCACAAGACTGATCCGTGATTTACCGCGCCATCTGATACGCCATCCTCACCCAAAGTACCGCTGGCAAACCAGCCGAAAGCCCCGTAAATATTGAGTTTCCGACGAACGTGGCACGTTTATCGGTTCAGCTGGAAAGCTCTTGCAAACTCAGATTTCTGGTATACCATCAGACCATTAATTCAATAAAAACCGCTGCTCACACCCGAGGAATGACCAATGATCGATGCGGCCATTTACAAACAAGTCATGGGCTCGTTCCCGTCCGGCGTCACGGTGATCACCACGCTCGACGATGACGGCCAGATCGTCGGCCTGACCGCCAGCGCCTTCAGCTCGCTGTCGATGGACCCGGCACTGGTGCTGTTCTGCCCCAACTACAGCTCCGACTCCTACCCGGTACTGATCAAGAACAAGCGCTTCGCGATTCACGTTTTGTCTGGCGGCCAGCAAAGCGAAGCCTACGCCTTCGCCCGTAAAGGCAAGGACAAGGCGCAAGGCATCGAGTGGACGTTGAGTGAACTGGGCAACCCGATCCTCGCCAATGCGACGGCAGTGATCGAGTGCGAACTGTGGCGCGAATACGAAGGTGGCGACCATGCGATCATGGTCGGCGCGGTGAAAAACCTGATCGTGCCCGAGCACGTGGCCGGGCCGCTGGTGTATTGCCACGGCAAGATGGGGACGTTGCCGGTGCTGGTTTGATGGCTCACCGCAATCAACTGTAGGAGTGAGCCTGCTCGCGATAGCGGTGTGTCAGTTGACTTATATCTTGGCTGACACACCGCTATCGCGAGCAGGCTCACTCCTACAGGGGTTCGGTGTTGTTTGAGCTACCGGTTACGTACGAAACCGGCTCACCAACTGATTCAACGTCTGCGACAGCGCCGTGAGATTCTGCGCGTCCTGACGGGTCGAATCCGCCAGGCTCGCCACCAGCTGCGCATCACCATGAATCTGGCTGATGTGCCGATTGATATCCTCGGCCACCTGATGCTGCTCCTCGGCCGCCGTGGCGATCTGCGTGTTCATGTCGCGGATCACGTCAACCGACTCGCGAATCAATTCAAAACTCGCCCGCGCCTCGTTGATCGACACCACGGTTTCCTGGGACACCTCGAGGCTGGCATGCATCTGCTTGCCCATCTGATGAGTGCGCCGGGCCAGATTGCCCAGCAGTGCATCGATCTCGCCGGTTGAATCCGAAGTGCGTTTTGCCAGCGCCCGTACTTCATCGGCCACCACCGCGAAACCCCGCCCCTGCTCGCCCGCGCGCGCCGCTTCAATGGCGGCGTTGAGCGCAAGCAGGTTGGTCTGCTCGGCGATCGAGCGAATGGTGCCGAGGATCGACTGGATATCGTTGCTGTCCTGCTCCAGTTGCTGCATCGACTCGGCGCTGTGACCGATTTCCTCGCTCAGACGGCCGACATTGCTCACCGCCGCATCGATCTGCTGCTGCCCGGTGTGGGCCTGACGCTGGCCGTTGTCTGCCGAGTCCGCGGCCTGGCTGCAAGAGCGCGCAACTTCATTGGAAGTAGCGACCATTTCATGGAACGCGGTCGAGACCATGTCCACCGCCTCACGCTGACGCGACGCGACTTCAGCCATCTCTGCCGAAACTTCGGTGGCGCTGCCGGAGCTGCTGTGGATCTGCCCCGCCGCCTGGCCGATGCGCTGAATCAAGGTGCGGATCGCTTCGAGAAACTGGTTGAACCAGCCGGCCAGTTGCGCCGTTTCGTCCTGCCCGCGCACTTCCAGGCGCGCGGTCAGATCGCCTTCGCCCTGGGCAATGCCTTCCAGACCACTGGCGACGCCGCGAATCGGCTTGACCATCAACCCGGCAAACCACGCCCCGGCCATGGCAAACAGCAGCGCACAGACGACAGCGATAACGCCGATGATCCAGGTCAGCCGCGTGGCCCCGGCCATCACTTCACTGGCTTTGACCAGCCCGACAAACCGCCAGCCCAACGCCTCGGACGGCCACACCAGCGCCATGTAGCGCTCGCCGGCCAGCTCCACTTCAACCAGGCCTTTGCTCGCTTCGGCCAGTTGCCGATAGCCATCGCCCAGATCGGTGAGTTTCTTGAAGTTGTGCGCCGGATTGCTCGGATCGACCAACACGGTGTTGTTGGCCTCCATCAGCAGCAGATAACCGCTGTCGCCGAGGCGGATCTGCTTGACCAGATCGGTCAGTTGCTTGAGCGAAACGTCGATATTGACCACGCCGGCATTGCTGCCCAACTGGTTGTTGAAGCTGCGCACGGTGCTGACCAGCACCACGTCATCGGCCGCCCAGTAATAGGCTTCGGTGCGCAAGGTTTGGCCGGGATTGGCCATTGCGGTTTTGTACCAGGGCCGCGTGCGCGGGTCGTAATTGGCCAGTTGCGCATCGCCCGGCCAGAACAGGTAACCGCCCTGCTCGGTGCCCAGCGACAGATAGGTGTACGCCGGATGCGCCTTGGCCAGCCCGGCGAACAGCTTGAATAACTGCTGATCCTGCGGCCCCATGGACACTTGCGCGGCATCGCTGCTCAGATAGCGTTTGAGGCTGGCGTCGATGCTCTGCAATTGCGGATGCTCGGCCAGATAAGCGACGTTCTGGCTGATCCCCTCAAAGAACAATTGCATCGCATTTTCGACCTGGCGCACTTCGCGTCCGGTGCTGTCGACGAAATTGTCCCGCGCCCCATCGCGGACATTGAGGATGATCAGTGCCGCCACCAGCAACACCGGCAGACTGGCGATCACGGCGAATGCCATGGTCAGTTTTTGTTTGATGTTCATCTGTTGCGCCTTCCTTGTTCGAAGTGTCGGTCAGAAATATTTTGCGGATATCCCGTATTATGGTATACCAATATTCATTCAACCGACCAGCCGTCCTCGAAGGCGTGCCTGAAGGGTGATAAAACTCGCGAGCGTTCAGCGCTCACGGCAGTTCGACAGGCCAGCACACGACCGGCCAATGACAAAAGACTCGAGGTAGCGTCATGAAATTTTCCCTGTTCATCCACATGGAACGCTGGGACGAAAGCGTCAGCCACCGCCAACTGTTCGAAGACCTCACCGAACTGACCCTGATGGCCGAGGCCGGCGGTTTCAGCACCGTGTGGATCGGCGAACACCACGCCATGGAATACACCATTTCGCCGAGCCCGATGCCGCTGCTGGCCTACCTCGCGGCGAAAACCACCACCATCCACCTCGGCGCCGGCACCATCATCGCGCCGTTCTGGCACCCGCTGCGCGTCGCCGGCGAATGCGCCCTGCTTGACGTGATCAGCAACGGCCGCATGGAAGTCGGCCTCGCCCGTGGCGCCTATCAGGTCGAGTTCGACCGCATGGCCGGCGGCATGCCCGCCTCGAGCGGCGGCCAGGCCCTGCGCGAAATGGTCCCGGTGGTCCGTGCCCTGTGGCAAGGCGACTACGCCCACGACGGCGACATCTGGAAATTCCCCACCTCGACCAGCGTGCCGAAGCCGATCCAGAAGCCCAACCCGCCGATGTGGATCGCCGCCCGCGACCCGGACTCGCACAACTTCGCCGTGGCCAACGGTTGCAACGTGATGGTCACGCCATTGATGAAGGGCGACGAAGAAGTCGTCGACCTGAAGAACAAATTCCAGACCGCACTCGACAACAACCCGGATGTGCCGCGCCCGCAACTGATGGTGCTGCGCCACACCCACGTGCACACCGCTGATGACCCGGACGGTTGGAAAGTTGGCGCAAAAGCTATCTCGCGCTTCTATCGCACGTTCGATGCTTGGTTCGGCAACAAGCAAACCCCGGTCAACGGCTTCCTTGCGCCGAGCCCGGAAGAGAAGTTTGCCGGGCGTCCGGAGTTTGAACTGGAAAGCCTGCACAAGACGGCGATGATTGGTACGCCGGAAGAGATCATCCCGCGGATCAAGTACTACCAGGAACTGGGGGTGGATGAGTTCAGTTTCTGGTGTGACAACAGCCTGCCGCATGCGGAGAAAAAGAAGTCGCTGGAGCTGTTTATCAAGCATGTGGTGCCGGCGTTTCGCTGACAGCGCGTTGGCCTGATGCGCAATAAAAAAGGGGCGAATTCATCGACATGAATTCGCCCCTTTTTTTTGCGTGTCTGCAAGGAATCAGCGCAAACAACGGCGCCATTTTACCCTTCGCCGCCTTGAGACTCGTAGTTGCGCAGGATAAAACCAGCACCTGCGTACAAGTGCAAAGCTCATCTTGCGCAGATAGTGAACGCTGCCCATTCGGCATTCAGTCATACCCACACACGATCACAAGGAGTTTTCATGAGCACCTTCAAGACCCAAGACGGCACCGAGATCTATTACAAGGACTGGGGCAGCGGCAAACCCGTGCTGTTCAGCCACGGCTGGCCACTGGACGGCGACATGTGGG
This sequence comes from Pseudomonas sp. R1-1, assembly GCF_051132135.1. Lineage (NCBI taxonomy): Bacteria > Pseudomonadati > Pseudomonadota > Gammaproteobacteria > Pseudomonadales > Pseudomonadaceae > Pseudomonas > Pseudomonas sp. R1-1. The sequence continues at coordinate 2,480,763 of NZ_CP071663.1, read as the reverse complement.
AATACCAGATGGAATACCTGAGCAGCCGCGGCTATCGCACCATCGCTTTTGACCGTCGCGGGTTTGGCCGCTCGGATCAGCCGTGGACCGGTTATGACTACGACACTTTTGCCGATGACATCGCCGGCCTGATCAACCATCTGGACCTGCGCGACGTGACCCTGGTCGGTTTCTCCATGGGTGGCGGTGACGTCAGCCGCTACATTGCCCGCCACGGCAGCGAGCGTGTGGCTGGCCTGGTGTTGTTGGGTGCGGTGACGCCGCTGTTCGGCAAGAAGCCCGACTTCGCCCAAGGCGTCGACAAGTCGGTATTCGACGGAATCAAGGCTGGCCTGCTGAAGGACCGCGCGCAGTTCATCGCCGATTTTGCCGCGCCTTTCTATGGCACCAATCAGGGTCAGACGGTCTCCGACGGCGTGCTCACGCAGACCCTGAACATCGCGCTGATGGCGTCCTTGAAAGGTACCGTGGATTGCGTCACCGCGTTCTCGGAAACCGACTTCCGCCCGGACATGGCCAAGGTCGATGTGCCGACGCTGGTGATCCATGGTGACGGTGACCAGATCGTGCCGTTCGAAACCACCGGCAAACAGGCCGCTGCGCAGATCAAAGGCGCCGAACTGAAAGTCTATGCCGGTGCGCCGCACGGTTTTGCCGTGACCCATGCGCAGGCGTTGAATGAAGATTTGCTGGCGTTCCTGCAACGCTGATCAATCGGCATGAACGAGAAGAGCCCGCCTGAGTGCGGGCCTTCTTTTTTCTGCTGTGCTATGTATTGGCTTGTGTCGACTCTCGGGAAGGACAATCCATGTTGCGAATACTCGGAAGGGCTTCATCGATTAACGTGCGCAAGGTGCTGTGGACGTGTGCCGAATTGGGCATTCCGTTCGAGCGCGAAGACTGGGGATCGGGGTTTCAGTCGACGCAGACCCCGGAGTTTCTCGCGCTCAATCCGTGCGCAATGGTGCCGGTGATTCAGGACGATGATTTCACCCTGTGGGAATCGAATACGATCATTCGTTATCTGGTGACGCGTTATGGCGGCGCGGCGCTTTATCCCGTTGAAGCGCGGGCGCGGGCACAGGTCGATCAGTGGATCGATTGGCAGGCTTCAGAGCTGAACCGGTCGTGGTCGTATCCGCTGATGGCGCTGGTGCGCAAGTCCGCGGATTACCAGGACAGCGCTGCGCTGGCCGCGGGTTGTCGGGATTGGGCGCGGAACATGGAGATTCTGGATCGACAGCTGCAGAAGACCGGGGCTTACGTCAGCGGGGAGGCGTTTTCTCTGGCGGACATTCCGATCGGGCTGTCGGTGAATCGCTGGTTCGAAACGCCGCTGGCGCATCCTGATTTTCCAGCGGTCAGCGCTTATTACGAGCGGTTGAGCTTGCGTGAGGGGTATCGGTTGTATGGGCGTAATGGTACGCCGTGAGCCTTTGGGTTTGATGTGTTGCTCGGGATCTGTGCGCACCGCAAAAACCTGTGGGAGCGAGCCTGCTCGCGAAGGCTTTCTTTCAGGCGGTGAGTTTTTTGGTTTGGGTACATATCCGTTGCTTCGGGTGCTGCGGCTGGCGGTTTCGCCCTTACGGCGAGTCCCTTTTTCAGACGCCAAAAAGGAACCAAAAGGCTTTGCTCCTACGTACGGCCCTCGCAGGCTCGGGTCCCTTCGCTGCGGGACCGATCCGGGCGCAGCGGCTACGGTTTGCTTCGCTGCACCTACTTCCGCTGTGTCTGGCTGCGCCAGACGGTCGCTGCGCTCCCACGCCCGGATCAATCCCTCCACTCAGCCTTCCGATGTCGCTGGTTAGGCAAGATCAAGATCAAGGGCACTCGAGCTGGCGCTCATTGTTGAGTGGTTAGAAGCGGGTGGTTGGTTCGGGATTTGTGGTGGATTCGCCCCTCATCGGAACGCCGCCCGCCCAGCCCTCTCCCGAGGGAGAGGGAGCCGATTTGTGGGCTTTTCGAGTTTTGCGCACGACTCGGTATCTCATGTCGGCGTAGCCCTTGCATCCACCCCGGTCAAGTCCCCTCTCCCTCTGGGAGAGGGCTAGGGTGAGGGGCTTTTGATTCTGCCCTCAAGCGATGGCAGCGCGTCAGCCAAGCATTCTCTTTGCTGGTCCAACCAATCCAAACTGTGGGAGCCAGCCTGCTGGCGATAGCGACGTTCAGATAAAGCAACTGCAACTGACACTCCGCCTTGGCAAACAGTATCGCTCCTGCAAGGGTCGTTGTTTGCGTGGCTATCTGTTTTTGAACGCCTCCCGCCGCCCTTGGCGTTCGGCTACATAAGCCTCTTGCGGCTGGCTGATCAGATCTTCTCGACGCAATGGTTCGCCGCAATGCGCGCACACCGGCCCGAGGCCTGCGGGGTGGTTGCAGGGTTTGTGGGTGAAGACCACTGCCAGCCCTTCCTCGGGGGCTTTGCACCAGGTTTCGCCCCAGGCGCGCAAGGCCAGGATCACTGGGTAGAACGCTTCGCCCTTCGCGGTGAGGTGATATTCGTAGCGTTTCGGCCGTTCGTTGTATAACCGCCGCTCGACCAGTCCGTCCGCCTCCAGGCACTTGAGCCGCGTAGCAACCATCTGTGGGGTGCCGCCGGTCTGCGCCTGGATCTCGTCGTAGCGATGGTTGGCCATGAACAGCTCGCGCAGAACCAGCACGGTCCAACGGTCACCGACGATGTTTTCGGCCCGTGAAATCGGGCACAGCGTGTCGGGTGCGCTATCGTCTTCAGCCATCGGAGCTTGCCTCTTTTACTGTTACTATGATTATCATATCAACACGATGCCGGGACAAGCCCTGCGCACCGCTCTTTCCTTTTGCCGGAGCAAGCCGCCATGTCAAACCCTCTCTATCCGCTGGACCGCACTGCCTATCTGCTGGTCGATCCGTACAACGATTTCCTTTCCGAGGGTGGCAAGGTTTTCCCGCTGATCAAACCCATGGCCGAGCAGAACGGCCTGCTCGACAATCTGCGCAAACTCGACCGTGCGGTGCGCAGCCTGCGCATTCCGGTGGTGATCGTACCGCATCACCGTTGGGAAGAAGGCGATTACGAAAGCTGGGATCACCCCACGCCCACGCAGTGCAAGATCATGCACATGCATCATTTCGCCCGTGGCGAATGGGGCGGCGAATGGCATCCGGATTTTGCCCCGCAGGACGGCGACATTGTCGTTCAGGAGCATTGGGGCTCCAGCGGTTTTGCCAACACCGACCTGGATTTTCGCCTGAAGCAGCAAGGCATCACCCACGTCATCATCGTCGGTCTGCTGGCCAATACCTGCATCGAAGCCACCGCCCGCTATGCCGCGGAACTCGGCTACCACGTCACGCTGGTCCGCGATGCGACCGCCGCGTTCAAAGAAGAGATGATGCACGCGGCCCACGAGCTCAACGGCCCGACCTTCGCCCATATCATTACCGACACCGACGCGTTGATCGCCAGCCTCGAGTCGCAATAAGCCCACGCCTGACCGCGGCTGAGTTGCAGCCGCGGTCAGGCATCTGCCGGCACCACCCCACGCTCTTCGAGCAAGCGCACGAACATGATCAAGCTGCGCGACACCGTGCCGCGACGCCAGACCAGCCACGTCGTCAGGTAACGAAAATCCGTGGTCAATGGCCAGACGCTGACGGTCGCGCTGCCGGGCATGCTTTGCAGCATTTTGCGCGGCATCAGCGCCAGCCCGGCGCCGGCACTGACGCAGGCGAGCATGCCGTGGTAGGACTCCATTTCGAAGATCTTGCCCGGCACGGCGGCATCGGTGCTGAACCATTTTTCGAAGTGATGGCGATAGGAGCAATTGGAACGAAAGGCGTAGATGTTTTCCCCGTTCACATCTGCCGCTCGCTGGACGGGCGCGTGGTTGAGCGGCGCGATGATGACCATTTCTTCCTCAAAAGCCGGCACGCCTTCCAGCGTCGGGTGCAGCACCGGGCCATCGACGAACGCCGCCGCGAGGCGCCCGGACAGTACGCCGTCGATCATGGTCCCCGATGGTCCGGTCGACAGGTCCAGATCGACTTTTGGATGCAGTTGGTTATACGCCGCGAGCAGTTCGGGTATGCGCACCGCCGCCGTACTCTCCAGCGAGCCCAGGGGAAACGCACCCTGCGGTTCTTCACCCGCCACCGTTGCCCGCGCCTCCTGCACGAGATCGAGAATCCGCCGCGCATACTCAAGAAAACTCCACCCGGCCGGTGACAGGCGCAAACGGCTTTTCTCACGAATGAACAGATCGACGCCCAGGTCTTGCTCCAATTGCTTGATCCGCGTGGTCAGGTTCGACGGCACGCGATGGATTTGCGCGGCCGCGGCGCTGATGCTGCCGTGCTCGGCCACGGCTTTGAAGATTTCCAGTTGCACCAGGTCCACAGACATTCTCCAATCGTGAAAGAAACGATCTTTATTATTCAGTTTCCAGAAAACAAACGCCACCCTACTCTAGGCCCATCCACTGAACACGCAGGACGACGCCATGAGCCAGATTTCCAGCCAGACCCACGCCATTTCGATCAACCCAGCGACCGGTGAGCAGATCGGCCACTACGCCTTCGAATCCGCTGCCGACCTTGATGCTGCGTTGACCCGCGCTGCCTGCGGCTTCGGCAAGTGGAAGCGCAAGCCGTTGCAGGACCGTTCACGCTTGCTGACCGCCCTCGCCGGCGCGCTACGCGACACCGCTGACGCCATGGCGACCATGATCACCCTGGAAATGGGCAAACCGATCGCCCAGGCCCGTGGCGAAATCGAAAAGTGCGCCAAACTCTGCGAGTGGTACGCCGAACACGGCCCGGCCATGCTCGATGCCGAACCGACTCAGGTCGAAGGCGGCAAGGCGCGCATCGAATACCGTCCGCTCGGGCCGATCCTGGCGGTGATGCCGTGGAACTTCCCGATCTGGCAAGTGCTGCGCGGCGCCGTGCCGGCGCTGGTTGCTGGCAACACCTACGTGCTCAAGCATGCGCCGAACGTGATGGGCAGCGCTTACCTGCTGCGCGACGCGTTCACCCGCGCCGGTTTCGCCGATGGCGTGTTTGAAGTAATCAACGTGACGCCAGAAGGCGTATCGACCGCCATCGCCGATTCGCGCATTGCTGCGGTTACCCTGACCGGCAGCGTTCGCGCCGGTATGGCCATCGGTGCTCAGGCCGGTGCTGCCCTGAAAAAATGCGTGCTGGAACTGGGCGGCTCCGACCCGTTCATCGTGCTCAATGACGCCGACATCGATGAAGCCGTGCAAGCTGCCGTCATCGGCCGCTACCAAAACTCCGGTCAAGTCTGTGCAGCGGCCAAGCGCCTGATCATCGAGGAAGGCGTGGTTGAGGAATTCACCCGCAAATTCGTCGAAGCCACGCGTCAGTTGAAGGTCGGCGATCCACTGGCTACCGACACTTACATCGGTCCGATGGCACGTTTCGATCTGCGTGATGAACTCGACCAGCAAGTACGCGACACCCTCGAAGAAGGCGCGACGCTGCTGCTCGGTGGCGGTAAAGCGGCAGGCCCGGGCAATTATTACGAGCCTACCGTACTGGCGGACGTCACCGACCGCATGACCTCGTTCAGACAGGAACTGTTCGGTCCGGTCGCCTCGATCATCACCGCCCGCGACTGCGCCCACGCCGTAGCGCTGGCCAACGACAGCGAATTCGGCCTGACCGCGACGATCTACACCGCCAACGTGCCACTGGCCCAGCAACTGACCAGCGAACTGGACACCGGCGGTGTGTTCATCAACGGCTACTCCGCCAGCGACCCTCGTGTGACCTTCGGCGGCGTGAAGAAAAGCGGTTTCGGCCGCGAGCTTTCACACTTCGGCGTCCGCGAATTCTGCAATGCGCAGACTGTGTGGCTGGATCGAAAATAACCTTGTAGCACCTGCTGGCGATGGCGGCGGGTCAGTCGAATCAATTTCGACTGGTAAACCGCTATCGCGAGCAGGCTCACTCCTACAGGTAATGCGTTTCAGCTCTGTTGCGGGCACAACACAAAACACTGTGGGAGCCAGCCTGCTGGCGATGGCGGCGGGTCAGTCGAATCAATTTCGACTGGTAAACCGCTATCGCGAGCAGGCTCACTCCTACAGGTAATGCGTTTCAGCTCTGTTGCGGGCACAACACAAAACACTGTGGGAGCCAGCCTGCTGGCGATGGCGGCGGGTCAGTCGAAACAATTTTGACTGGTAAACCGCTATCGCGAGCAGGCTCACTCCTACAGGTGATGCGTTTCAGCTCTGTTGCGGGCACAACACAAAACACTGTGGGAGCCAGCCTGCTGGCGATGGCGGCGGGTCAGTCGAAACAATTTTGACTGGTAAACCGCTATCGCGAGCAGGCTCACTCCTACAGGTACTGCGTTGCAGCTCTGTTTCGGGCACAACACAAAACACTGTGGGAGCCAGCCTGCTGGCGAAGGCGGCGGGTCAGTCGAAACAATTTTGACTGGTAAACCGCTATCGCGAGCAGGCTCACTCCTACAGGTACTGCGTTGCAGCTCTGTTTCGGGCACAACACAAAACACTGTGGGAGCCAGCCTGCTGGCGATGGCGGCGGGTCAGTCGAAACAATTTTGACTGGTAAACCGCTATCGCGAGCAGGCTCACTCCTACAGGTACTGCGTTGCAGCTCTGTTTCGGGCACAAAACGAAACACTGTGGGAGCCAGCCTGCTGGCGAAGGCGGCGGGTCAGTCGAAACAATTTTGACTGGTAAACCGCTATCGCGAGCAGGCTCACTCCTACAGGTAATGCGTTTCAGCTCTATTCCGAGTACAACGCGAAACCCTGCTGGCGATAGCGGCGGTCAGTGCTTACAGATACTTCAACCAGGTCAGATCCCGGCGGCGCGCCTTCAAGTCCGAGAACCAGCGCACGGCCGGAAACAGTGCAATCGCCAGAATGATTGCGGCCACCCAGATTGCCGCCACTGACGAAAAGCCAAAATAGCTGCCCTGATTCAGCCCGAACAGCGCTACGCCGATCAGGTACAGCACTTTCAAGGCATACAAGTGCAGCAGATAGAAAAACATCGGCGCCGAACCGAACACCGTCAGCCAGCGGATCCAGCGCCGATCCTGCACGCGTTCGAACGCCAATAGCAGCAACAAGCCGATACTCACCGTCAACGCAATAAACAGCAGTGACGGCGGGTACTTGGTGATGTTGAAAAAGCTCATCAACGTCTGCACCAGCGTGTCGCCCGCGGCCCACGGCTTTTCCCCGTAACCGTTGAGCAGCCGCAGCGCGACAAAGCCCAGCAGCCCTGCGCTACCGGCGATCAGCAGGCGCCGTTGGCGCACAACGGCGTCGACGCCGCGAGCAAACCATGGCCCCAAGACGTAGCCCAGACCGATCACACCGATCCACGGCAACAGCGGATAGGAGGTGCGCAGACGCAAGCTGTCGCTGACATCGATCCAGCCGCGTTCATGCAGGATCGCCCATGGCACATGCAGCGCCGATTCCAGTGGGAAATGCACGCCGTCGAGCAGGTTGTGCCCGGCGATGATCAGCACGCTCAACGTCAGCAATAGCGCGCGCGGCAACCAGACCAGTACCGACAAGGCGATCATGCTCAGGCCGATGGCCCAGATCACTTGCAGATAAATCACACTCGGCGGCAGTTGGAACGTCCAGGCAAAGTTCACCCAAGTGAATTCCAGCACCACCAGAAACAACCCGCGCTTGAACAGAAACGCGCTGACATCGGCCTTGCCGGCATATTTCTCCCCGAACAGCCACGCCGACAACCCGGTCAACAGCACGAACACCGGGGCGCACAGGTGCGCCAGGGTGCGACTGAAAAACAGCGCCGGCTCCGTGCTGGCAATGTCCATCGGATCGCCAACCTGGCGGTGCAGCAGGAAGGTTTCACGCACGTGGTCGAGCAACATGAACAGGATCACCAGCCCCCTCAGCGCATCGATGGACAACAGTCGGCCGGACATAACCGGAGCAGAACGGGACAGCGCAATCGTCATGGATATTTCACACTCGAAGGAAAGACACCAGGCGGGAGCGACTGGCCGCCTGAAAAACTGCGTTACCTTATAACATCAAAAACGCAACATCCAAACCCGATCGAGAGTGATTCTCAGGAATTATCCATCGTATGCCCCGCTGCATTTGCCCAATCGCCTCAGACTTCTATAGTGATCAAGTCTCCCTGCCCTTGCGGCTGAATGCCGAGCGTGGTCCATGGTCAACACCGAACACCTGATCATCTGCGAGCACTGCGACTGCGTTTATCAAAAAGTCGTCCTCGCCAAACACCAGAAAACCCTCTGCGTGCGCTGCGGCGGCGTGCTGCAGCGCTACAACGGCCTGACCATCGAACAGCGTCTGGCCCTGACCTTCACGGCCGCGATGCTGTGGCTGTTCGCCAATTTCTACCCGGTGATGAGCATCAGCCTCAAAGGCCTGAAGAACAGCGCTACGCTGTGGGATTCGGTGCTGGCGCTGAGTCAGGGGCCGATCACCTTCATCGCCATGGTCGCGGCGATCGCGATCATCATCGCCCCGGCCTTCCAACTGGTACTGCTGATCTGGGTGCTGGGTTTTGCCCTGGCGTCGCGACGGGCGCCGGGGTTCAAGCTGTCGATGCGCTGGCTGGAAACCCTGCGCCCATGGAGCATGCTTGAAGTGTGTCTGCTAGGGGCGATGGTGGCGGTGTTCAAACTCGCCGGACTGCTCGATGTACTGCCGGGCATCGGCCTGTTCGCCCTGGCGGCGCTGAGCCTGATGATGATCCGCATTGCCGGGCGCGACATCCGCGAACTCTGGGATATTTTATGAAACGTCCACCGACCGCCGCCGAGCTCAACCTGTGCCTGTGTCACAGCTGCGGCCTGGCCTGCGACATGCGCGACGAACCGCATAATTGCCCGCGCTGCGATGCGCCACTGCACCGCCGCAAGACCAATTCGCTGACCCGTACCTGGGCCTACATGCTCGCCGCGCTGGCCTTCTACGTTCCAGCAAATCTGCTGCCGGTGATGAACACAATGATGCTCGGCAGCGGCGCCGACAGCACGATCATGAGCGGCGTGCTGGAATTCTGGGAAGCCGGTGCCTGGGACATCGCCCTGATCATTTTCATCGCCAGTATCGCCGTGCCGGGGATAAAGTTCGTCGCCCTGACCTTGCTGCTGATCACCGTGCAGCGCGACAGCGCCTGGGCACGCAAGGAGCGCTCGAAGCTGTACCGCTTCGTCGAGCTGATCGGTTATTGGTCGATGCTCGATGTGCTGGTGGTCGCGCTGGTCGCCGCGCTGGTGAAGTTCCAGACCTTGGGCGATATCGAGCCACGACCGGGCATTCTGTTTTTCGGCCTGGTCGTGGTGTTTACCATGCTTGCGGCGATGAGCTTCGATCCGCGGCTGATCTGGGACAAGGACACCGACGACAGCGTCAGCGACGCTGAGCCGCCAGCAGCACCTGTAACGGATGACGCAACGCCTGATCTGACTGGCGCTTGACCTGGCTGCGGCACGAATAACCGGTTGCCAGCGCTTCGCCCTGCTCCGCCGATGCGTCGACCTGACGCGCCCAGGACTGCTCGTAGATCAGCGCCGAGGTCTGGCGATTGCGCGCCTCGTGGCCGTAAGTGCCGGACATGCCGCAGCAACCGGTGGCCTGAGTCGCCAGTTGCAACCCGGCACGTTCGAACACCTGCTCCCATTGGCGGGTCGCGGCGGGCGCGTTGGTTTTCTCGGTGCAGTGGGCGAGCAGACGGAATTTCACTCCGCTCTGTTGCGGCGCCTGCTCGGGCATCACCTTGAGCAACCACTCCTGTACCAGTTGAACCTCTGGGCAGTCCTGCAGACCGGGAACCTTGAGGTATTCCTGGCGATACACCAGGGTCATGGCCGGGTCGAGCCCCAGCAACGGCACGCCGACGTCCGCCAGTTCACGCAACTGCCGCGCATTGCGCAGCGCCGCGCGATTGAATGCCGCGAGGAAGCCCTGCACATGCAACGGCTTGCCGTTGGCGCTGAACGGCGCCAGATAAACCTGATAACCAAGGCGCGAGATCAACTCGACCAGATCCGCCAGCAGCGGCGCTTCGAAATACCGGGTGAAGGCGTCCTGGACGATCACCACGCTGCGTTCACGCTGCGCCGGTGTCAGCGCTGACAGCGTCGCAACGGTTGCCGGCTGCACCTGCCAGCGGCGCATCGCGGCGTGAAAATCGAAACGGCTGAGCAACGGCACATCGACCATGCCACCGACTCGCTCAAGCAGACCGCGCACCCACGCCGCGCCCATCAAGCCGTTGTACAACGCCGGAATTCGCGCCATGTACGGAATGCTGTACTCCAGCGAAGCGATCAGATAATCGCGCGCCGGACGCAGATACCGTGTGTGGTACAGCTCAAGAAAACGCGAACGAAAATCCGGCACATTGACCTTTACCGGGCATTGCCCCGCGCAGGATTTGCACGCCAGGCAACCGGCCATGGCGTCGTAGACCTCATGGGAAAAATCCGCCGACTGCGCCCGCGTGTTGCGCCAGCGCTGCCATAACGTTGTAAAAAACGCCGGTCGGCGAATCGCCCCGGACAACACGTCGACACCCGCCTCGCCCTGCAAGCGCAGCCACTCGCGGATCAACGAGGCGCGGCCCTTGGGCGACTGCGCACGCTCGCGGGTGGCTTTCCACGACGGGCACATGGCGTCATCGGGATCGAAGTTGTAGCAGGCGCCGTTGCCGTTGCAATGCATCGCCGCGCCGTAGTCCTGCCAGACCTTTTCGTCGATCTGCCGATCGAGCTCGCCGCGCAGGGTCACTTCATCGATTTTCAGCAATGCCGCGTCGGTGTTGGCCGGCGTGGCGATCTTGCCGGGGTTGAACTGATTGAACGGGTCGAACGCGGCCTTCAGCGCTTGCAGTGCCGGGTACAACTCGCCGAAAAACGCCGGCGCGTATTCCGAGCGCAGGCCTTTGCCGTGCTCGCCCCAGAGCAGACCGCCGTATCGTTGAGTGAGCGCCGCAACGCCATCGGATACCGGGCGCACCAGCGCCGCTTGCTGCGGATCTTTCATGTCGAGGATCGGCCGCACGTGCAGCACGCCGGCATCGACATGGCCGAACATGCCGTACTGCAAGCCGTGGCTGTCGAGCAGATCGCGCAGCTCGGCGATGTACTCGGCCAAGTGCTGCGGCGGCACCGCGGTGTCTTCTACAAACGGCTGCGGCCGCGCTTCGCCGGCGACGTTGCCAAGCAGGCCGACCGCGCGCTTGCGCATGCCATAGACCTTGTTCACCGCCGCGTGCCCGATCGCTAGCGTATGGCCCAAGCGCTCGACGGTGCGGTCTGTGCTCAGGTGCTCGACAAACGCAGCGACGCGAGCTTGCAATTCATCCGGATCGTCACCACAGAATTCGACCAGGTTGATGCCCAACGTCGGCCGCTCGGCGCTGGCCGGAAAATACTCGGCGACGCCATGCCAGACAATGTCCTGCATCGCCAGCAGCAACACTTTCGAGTCCACGGTTTCGATCGACAGCGGCTTGAGCGCCATCAACGCGCGCGCATCGCGCAGCGCGTCCATGAAACCGGCGTAGCGGATATTCACCAGCATCGTGTGCTGAGGAATCGGCAGCACATTCAGCCGCGCCTCGACGACAAACCCGAGCGAACCTTCGGCGCCGCACAACACGCTGTTGAGGTTGAAACGGCCGTCTGCCTCGCGCAGGTGCGCGAGGTCGTAACCGGTCAGGCAGCGGTTGAGATCGGGAAAGCGCTGTTTGATCAGTTCGCCCTGCTCGTCAATGATCTGCCGCGCGCAGCGATAGACTTCACCGACCCGATCATCACGCGCGCACTGCGCTTGCAGCTCGTTTTCGTCCAGCGCCTGAGCGTGCAAACGCTCGCCGCCACGCAGAATCATGTCAAGTTCCAGCACATGGTCGCGGGTCTTGCCGTAGGTGCAACTGCCCTGGCCGCTGGCATCGGTGTTGATCATGCCGCCGACGGTGGCGCGGTTGGACGTCGACAGTTCCGGGGCGAAGAACAGCCCGGCGGATTTAAGTGCGGCGTTGAGCTGGTCCTTGACCACCCCGGCCTGCACCCGCACCCAGCGCTGCTCGACGTTGATTTCGAGAATGCGGTTCATGTGTCGCGACAGGTCGACGACGATGCCATCGGTCAGCGACTGGCCATTGGTACCGGTGCCGCCGCCGCGGGGCGTGATCACCACTTGCTGATGGGCGGGCTCGGCGATCAGCTTCGCCACCCGCGCGACATCCTCGGCATCCATCGGAAACACCGCCGCTTGGGGCAGGCGCTGATAGATCGAGTTATCGGTGGCCAGCACCACGCGGCTGGCGTAATCGGCGCTGATCTCACCGCGAAAGCCGCTGGCCTTGAGGGCGTTGAGGAACGCCTGATAATCGGCAGTAAGGGTGCTTGCGGGCGACAGCTGGGCAATCATCGGTCAGGGTATCTCGGTCAAAATCGGGCCGTGTGGCGGTGAACAGTTGTACGCAACGAATGATTGCGTCAGGCTCCGCCATCTCAGGGTGCCCATGTTCATTGCTGAACAACTCAGGGACAACCGTAAATTCGACCCGTTATTGATGACTTTTGCGAATGAATCCGCGCACGCTCACGCCTTCCATGTCGTTATTGCTGGCTTTCGAGGCCGCCGCCCGCCACGAAAGCTACACCCGCGCCGCCCACGAACTGTCGCTGACGCAAAGTGCGGTCAGCCGTCAGGTGCAGATTCTGGAAAAGATGCTCGGCATGCGCCTGTTCACTCGCGAAGGCCGGCAAGTGGTGCTGACCGATGTCGGGCGCCTGTATCAACGGGAGCTGGCCGAAGCGCTCGGGCAGATACGCAGCGCGACGCTGCAGGCGATGGCATTCGGGTCGGGCATTCATAGCCTGCGCTTGGCCACGCTGCCAACATTCGGCTCGAAATGGTTGCTGCCGCGCCTCAAGGATTTCTACACCGCACATCCCGGTATGACCGTGCATCTGCATTCGCGCATCGAAGCGATCGATTTCGATACCAGCGAAATCGACGCGGCGATCTGCGTCGGTGGCGGCGACTGGCCGGGGCTGACCGCCCTGCCCCTGCACACCGAGGAACTGGTGGTCATTGCCAGCGCGCAACTGTCCAACGCCGAGCGCGACGATGCCGAACGGCACATCGCCGGGCAACTGCTGCTCAATGTCAGCAGCAATGCTCAGGCATGGGCGGAATGGTACAGCCAGCGCGGCTTGCCCCACCGCAGCATGCGTATCGGGCCGAGCTTTGAAATGACCTCACACCTGATTCAAGCGGTGCGGGCGAATATCGGTGTGGGGCTGGTGCCGCGGATTCTGGTCGAGGATGAGTTGGCGAATGGCGAGCTACTGCAACTGGGCGAGCCGATCACCAGCCGGCGTAGTTATTATCTGGTGTATCCGCCGCGTAATGAAAAGTTGCCGTCGCTGACGGCGTTTCGGGACTGGCTGATAAAAACGTTGTGACTGAGGACGCCAATCGCGAGCAGGCTCACTCCTACATTTGGAACGCGTTCCCCTGTAGGAGTGAGCCTGCTCGCGATGGCGTCAGCGCAGACGCCTCAAAACCTCGGCTTGACCGCCCTCCAGTCCGGCTTGTACCGCTGCATCTGCCGCACATCGTCGCGCTGGCGAATTCCGCACGTCAGGTATTGATCATGCAGCTTGCCCAACTGCTCATGATCCAGCTCCAGCCCGAGCCCCGGCGCGCGGCTGATCTTCACGCAGCCATCGACAATCGGCAGCTTGCCGCCCTTGATCACCTCTTCGTCCGGCTCCTGCCACGGGTAATGAGTGTCGCAGGCGTAATCCAGATTCGGCACGGCGGCCGCGACATGCGCCATGGCCATCAGGCTGATGCCCAGGTGCGAGTTGGAGTGCATCGATACGCCGAGGCCGAACACCTCGCACATTTTCGCCAGGGTCTGGGTGTCGCGCAGGCCACCCCAATAGTGGTGGTCGGCGAGCACGATCTGCACGCTGTTCTGCGCCACGCTGCGGCGGAACTCGTCGAAATCGGTGACCACCATATTGGTCGCCAGCGGCAGGCCGGTACGTTTATGCAGTTCCGCCATACCGTCGAGGCCTGGGGTCGGGTCTTCGTAATACTGCAGATCATCACCGAGCAATTCAGCCATGCGAATCGAGGTTTGCAGTGACCAGTTGCCATTCGGATCGATGCGCAGCGGATAGCCGGGAAAGGCTTTTTTCAGCGCCTTGATGCACGCCACTTCATGTTCCGGCGGCAAGGTGCCGGCCTTGAGCTTGATGCTCTTGAAACCATACGCCTCGATCATCCGCGCCGCTTGCGCGACGATCTGCTGCTCGCTGAGCGCTTCACCCCAGTCATCCGGCTTGTAGGGCGAATCGATGTGCCGCGCGTATTTGAAAAACAGGTAGGCACTGAACGGCACCTCATCGCGGATCGCGCCGCCGAGCAGGTCCACCAGCGGCACGTTCAAGTAATGCGCCTGCAGATCGAGAAACGCCACTTCGAACGCCGAATAGGCGTTGCTCACCGCTTTGCTGGCGTGGGAACCCGGTGCCAGTTCGGCCCCGGCCAGACTGGCCGGTTTGTGCGCCGCCACCGTCGCCTGCACGATCGCACGCAACTGGTTGAGGTTGAACGGGTCGACACCGATCAGTTGCGCCTGCACTTGTTGCTGGATCGCCAGCGCCGGGGCGTCGCCATAACTTTCGCCGAGGCCGACGTAACCGTTATCGCTTTCGATCTCGATGATCGAGCGCAGGGCATAGGGTTCGTGGATGCCACTGGCGTTGAGCAGCGGCGGATCACGAAAGGCAATCGGAGTAACCGTGACACGGGTGATTTTCAAGATGATGCTCCTGACAGATCAACAATCGATTCAGTGGCTCGCGGCCGGGCGGGCCGTCGCGACGACGGCGGTTTCGTCAGCGGGCTTTGCCGGGGTTTGGCCTTTGGCGCCCGGCGCCGTGCGGGCGAAGAAAATCACCACCGCAGCGATCAGCGAAGTCGCCGCAAGGCCATACAGCCCGCCCTCGATCGAGCCGGTGGTTTGTTCGAGAATGCCGAACGCGGTCGGCGCGACGAAACCGCCGAGATTGCCGATGGAGTTGATCAGCGCGATCACCGCCGCCGCGATGCGCGCATCGAGATAGCTCTGCGGAATCGGCCAGAACAGCGCCGAGGCGGCTTTGAAGCCAATCGCCGCGAAGCAGATGGCAACGAACGCGAAGACCGGGCCGCCGGTGGTCGACATGAACATGCCGATGGCGGCGATCACCAGGGTCAGGGCGACCCATGCCTGCTGGAATTTCCATTTGCCGGCCATCGCGGCGAAACCGTACATGGCGACAATCGAAATGATCCACGGAATCGAATTGAGCAGACCGACCTGGAAGTCGCCTAGATCGCCCATTTTCTTGATCATGCTCGGCAGCCAGAATGTCGCGCCGTAAATGGTCAGGGCGATGGAAAAGTAGATGAAGCAGAACAGCGCGATCTGCCGATCCGCCAGCAGCTTGAACATTGACGGCTTGCTGACCTGCACTGCTTCGCGGGCACGCTGCTCTTCGGCAATCGCCGCGACCAGCGCTTCACGCTCGTCGTCGCTCAGCCACTTGGCCTGGCGCGGATGCGATTGCAGCCAGAACCAGACGAATGCGCACAGCACCACTGACGCCGCGCCCTCGATCAGAAACATCCACTGCCAGCCGTGCAAGCCCAAGCCACTGATGTGCAACAACGCACCGGACACCGGCCCGGAGATCACCGAGGCAATCGCCGAGCCGCTGAGAAACACCGCCATGGTCTTGCCACGTTCGGAAGCTGGCAGCCATTGCGTGAAGTAATAAATGATCCCCGGAAAGAACCCCGCCTCGGCCGCGCCAAGAATGAAACGCAGCACGTAGAAACTGGTTTCACCGCGCACGAACGCCATGGCCATGGCGGCCGCGCCCCAGGTGAACATGATCCGCGTCAGCCATACCCGTGCGCCGTATCGCTGCAGCAGCATATTGGAGGGCACTTCGAACAACGCGTAGCCGATAAAGAACAGACCGGCACCCAAGCCGTATGCCGCCGCACCGATACCCAGATCGGTTTCCAGATGACTGCGGACGAAGCCGATGTTGACCCGATCGATGTAGTTGACGATGAACATCACCACGAACAGCGGTAGCACGTGGCGCTTGACCTTGGCGGCGGCGCGGGCGAGCACCGTGACGTCCGCTGGACTCTGCAGGGTTTTCAAGGGGCGACTCCCGATCTTGTTGTTTTAGGAATGGCATGAAGCGATGGGTCGATCATGGACGCCGCGTATTGATCCCGTCTAATCTAACTTGGCATTCGATTGATACCTGGATTAGATCAATGTTCGAACTGACCCAACTGCGCTGCTTCACCACTGTCGCCACCGAACTGAATTTTCGCCGCGCCGCCGAACGGCTGAACATGACCCAGCCACCGCTGAGCCGGCAGATTCAGTTGCTCGAACATCACCTCGGCGTCGAGTTGTTCACCCGCAGCACCCGCAGCGTTGCGCTGACCGCCGCTGGCCGCGCATTTTTCATCGAAGCGCAGAATTTGCTCGAGCGTGCCCAGCAGGCAGCGATCACTGCGCGACGCTTTGCCGAGGGTGATATCGGTTCGGTGAACATCAGTTTTGTCGGTAGCGCGGTGTATGAGTTTCTGCCCAAGGTGATCGCCGAGGCACGGCTGAAACAGCCGCAGGTCAAAATCGATCTGAGCGAGATGAACACCTACCAACAACACGAAGCCCTGCGCGCACGACGCATTGATCTTGGCATCGCCCGCGCGCCACTGCTGGAGCCGGGCTACGCCACCGAATGCCTGGTGCGCGAGCCCTTTGTGCTGGCGGTGCCCAGCGCGCACCCGTTGGCGACGGCGGCTCAAGTGCTGGTCAGCGATCTGGATCAACAACCGTTTCTGATGTATTCCCACGCGGCCTATCCACCGTTCAACGAACTGCTGACCGGCATGCTGCGCTCGGCGCGGGTCGCACCGGACTATGTGCAGTGGCTGGGTTCATCACTGACGATTCTGGCTTTGGTCAACGCCGGCATGGGCCTGGCGCTGGTACCGCGTTGCGCGACCAGCGTGGTGTTCAAGAACGTGGTGTTTCGTGATATCGATCTGGGCGAAGGGGTGCAGAGCGAACTGCATCTGATCTGGCGCGAGAACAACGACAACCCGGCGTTTGCGATGTTGCTGGAAGCGATTCGCCGGGCTGTGGCGCTAGGCTGGGGCGAGTAAAAAGCTTACTGGTTTTTTAGCGGTGGTGGACCACTGGGTGCCTTGGGCTGCGCATTCGCAACAGGCTTGCCATCTGGCGTGTAACGACGTGCCACCCACTCTGGCATTGGTTGCGGTGCTCTGGCTGTCATGACGAAACCTCCTATTTCGGACCGAATTCGACCCATTTGACTTTCCCGGAATCTATCAGCAAAAACTCGGCGCCAAAAGGCACCTCCTTCCCGTCGGCATCCAGCCAACACGGATTTTGCACCACGAACTGGCCATTGCTGGCCTCTGGTGGCCACTCCACAGGCCAGCCAAAAACGCGCCTTTCATCGTTCAAATGCAGCGTAATGAGCCGATGGTGCTGGGCAAAAATGCTGAACCATTCACTGGGGTAGGAAGATTGTTTCGTCACATTTCGACTGCGTAACCAGCCATGCAATTTGTCATTGGTGGCCAGATAACAGGACAGCAGTCCAAGCGTCACCGACACAACGAATGCCCACATCGTTTCGGCTTTGGCATCCCAGCGCCCGATGGAAAAGCCTTTCGAACCCACCCACAAACACAGAGAACCAATCGCCCAGACCGCTCCCTGCACTACAAACGTAAAAATCAACGCCTGCACAATCTGCCCGAACGTGTCAGGCCGCTTGAACGCCGTGAGCGAATAGAAAATCCATGCGGATAGAAACCCGGGAATCAGATACTGCAACAACGGTATGACTTCTTTGACCAGATCATCCATGATCCGAGGCTCTCTTCAGGGTCTTGCCGACCGACACTCAAAAGCCTAGTGCACGCTGGCAAACAAATCGCGTACAACTGTCACCGGGCGTTTCACTCCGCGAGCCCCATGCCCACCCATAAGGCGCCGCGGCAATCAGCGAAACAGGCTCTTGCATCATGACCCTTCAAAGCTTTGAGGAGTAACTCATGGACCGCTACCAGCGACTCAATTGCGACCTGCATGATTACCTGGAAATCGCCTGCCTGCGCGGGTATCAACTGGACATCGAGTTGACCGATGGACAGCGCCTGACGGCTCGGGCCGTGACTACCCGAACGAGCGGCGACAAGGAAGAGTTCTTCGTCATTGAACAGGCAGGCGCGCAGAGAGAAATTCGTCTTGATCACCTGCTCGCCATCACGCCGGAGGACGCTGACGCAGAATTCGGGCGAATCCTGCTCAACGAAACCGCGTGCGGATGTTGATAACAAAATCCCGCGCAGATTACCCCGACGCGGGATTCTGGCCTGACACTCAGCGCCTTAAGCGACCACTGGAATCAACGGATCGGCGGCGGCCAGCGCAATGGCACGGTCAGCCGCTGGTGGATAGATCCACTGCGTATTGATCTGGGTCTTGAGGTTCTTGCCCTCTTGTTTAACCAGCTTCACCTGACGGTCCCAGCCCTCGGTGTACACCGCGCCCCACGCGCCCAGATCCAGACAGGTGACATATTTCGGCTGGCTGTACGGCGTCGGGTCGACGCCGAGGATGCGCGCAGCGACATTATTGCCGGCGTGGCGCCCCAGGGAGATGGCGTGCTGGCAGGTCATCAGCGCGTAGTTACCGATGTCGTCAGTGGCGGCGTAGGCGACATCGCCAGTAGCAAAGATGTCGTCCTGGCCGACGACTTTCAGGTGCGCATCGACGTGCAGGCGCCCTTGTTTATCGCGCTCCGCAGGGATCTGTTCGGTCAGCGAACTGGCGCGCACACCCGTAGTCCAGACCACGGTTTTCGCCTCTATGTGCTGACCGTCCGACAGCGTCACGCCATTGGCATCGACCGCCTGCACTGAGACACCCAAACGCCACTCGACGCCCAGTTCGTCACTGGCCGCGGCAATGGATTTGCTGATTTCCTCGCCCATCACCATACCGATTTTTTGTCCGCGATCGACAATGATCACGTTAACCTCGGCCTGCTCACCGAAAATCTCGCGCAGACGAGCCGGCATTTCAGTCGCCGTTTCGATGCCGGTAAAACCGCCGCCCGCCACCACGACCGTATTGCGCGC
This sequence comes from Pseudomonas sp. R1-1, assembly GCF_051132135.1. Lineage (NCBI taxonomy): Bacteria > Pseudomonadati > Pseudomonadota > Gammaproteobacteria > Pseudomonadales > Pseudomonadaceae > Pseudomonas > Pseudomonas sp. R1-1. The sequence goes on along the minus strand of NZ_CP071663.1, from coordinate 2,461,481 downwards.
CTTGCTGTCCGGCAGGTTTTCAAGCGCCTTGAGGTGGGTCTCCAGGCGGATGGCTGCTTCAATCTGGTCAACATCGAAAGCGTACTGACTCACGCCAGGCGTGTCAGACCGGGCCAAACTACTACCAGCCGCCAGAACCAGTTTGTCGTAGTTGAAGATTTTTTGTGCACCGGACGCGTCGATGTAACCAACGGCTTTGGCAGCTACGTCGATGGTTTCAGCCGCCCCTTTGATGAAATGAACGCCGACCACGTCGAACAGTTCATGCAGCGGAGCGACCAAGTGATGGGCATTCGGTTCATAGAAGCGTGGCCGCACGCGCAACTCGGCCTGCGGCGCGAGCACACTGACTTCAATATCGTCGCGACCCTGCAGCTCGACCAGACGTACCGCGCTCAGCGCCGACCACATGCCGCCAAAACCTGCGCCGATTACCAGAATCTGTTGCTTCATCATTTTGCTCCAGGACGATGGAAAGAGATCATCGACGTCGTCACCAGAACACTGCGGACGGGCCAATAGCGCCGACTCTATTGGTCGGACTTATCACCAACAAGTTTAATTATCCGATAGCTTTGATCGGATATATAGATAGGTCTGGCTCCGACTTGAGTCCTGAGCAGCGCCATAAATAGCGTTTCCCTGCGGTTTGCCGTCGCTTGACCTTGCGTGAACCATTGCCTGGCCGGATCCTGGCTGATAGCATTTACGACAAATCAAGTCGGACTTATCCATGTCTCTTTACAGTGCTGGCGTTGAATACGGCATCCATTGCCTGGCCTTTCTGGTGACCAACGGTGGCGACAGCCGCGAAGCCAGCGTGCGGGACCTCGCAGAATTGCAGGGTGTACCACTGGAATACCTGGCGAAAATCTTCACCAGACTGGCGAAGGGTAACCTGGTGGTCGCTTCGGAAGGCGTGCGGGGCGGATTCAGCCTGGCGCGGCCGGCGGATGAAATCAGCCTGCTCGACATCGTCAATGCCATCGACGGGCGCAAGAATATTTTCGAATGCCGCGACATTCGCGGGCGTTGCGCCTTGTTCGAGGGCAATCCGCCGGAATGGGCCGTGGAAGGCACCTGCTCGATTCACGGCGCGATGATGACAGCGCAAAAGCGTATGGAAGAAGCTCTCGCGCAACAGACAATTCTCGACATCGCCCGGAAGGTCGGCCGCAAGGCTCCGAAGGAATTCGGCCAGCAAGTGGAGGACTGGATTCAGGATCGGCGGGAGAAAAAGGGCAATGTCGGCACTATTCCTTTGGCCGACATTTCTGAGTGACTGTTAAAGTGAAATCGCCAAATCCGGTTTTGCTTCGCGGATAACTACAGACAATCACGCACCGATTGGCGCAAAGCCCCGGACTTGGCCCATGGCGGCCCCTGATACAACGAAACCCGGCTGCCGTCCTTGTATTTGACGATGTCGAGGATCTCGTCCGCCGTGATGACGCTCGGCGCGGTGATGCGGTAGCCGTTGGAAATCGAGGTTTGCGAGGTCTTCGCGACATCCCGCTGCCACAACGGTAATACACACGCGGCATAGTCTTTGGGGGCCTTGTCGCTGGTCTTGCTGACATTCGGTTCGCCCGGCACGAGTGACCTCGGCAACGAGCAACCCGCCAACAGGGCCAGCGCCAACCCCACGATCCATATCCGCATGGTGTTTTCCTGATCTGAAAAAAAGCGAATGTAACGCGTAACCGGGGTGTACATCCATCGTGGCACGCCAACCGTGGCGCAATCTGCACAACTTTTCACAAGCTGCACAGACAGACGAACGTGTTTTGCCCATCGGCGAAAAATGCGACTACTCTTTTCTACCGAGAATGTTCTGGAGATGATCATGCGGCTCAATGAATACGAACACGAACTTCAGCGCGACCTGCAAAGTGTCGCATCGGACTTGAGATGGTCGGCCGTCGACCTGAAACGTATCGCCGACCAGCTACGCAAATCGGGCAACGAAGCGGACGCGCAAGCGGTGTTGAGGTCTTGCGAGGTATTGCAAAGCGATGAAGAGCGTTTGCAGCACTACGCCAAAGAGGTGAAAGCGCGGGCCATCAGCCGGATCAAGGTGCACTGAGAGCACCCTGCCCTGACCACCCAATAAAAAGCCCCGGCAAACATGTCGGGGCTGTTTTTATCGCCAATCAGTGGGTCGTGTGACTTTTCGCTCGCGTCGAGCGTTTTTTGTAGCCAGGCAGTGCTGCGGCGTAGGCCAGCGCCTCCTCTTTACTGGCAAACGATGCCAGACGGTCACCCTGGGTGCAGACCCGCCAGGGGCCATTGTTAACGCTAAGCACGTCATAACCGTTCATGTGCATCTTGTTCAACATCGGCATGCTCATGGACACCTCCATAGTTGCTTACGGTCAGTTCCAGCTTCACCGGTTTACCTTACACCCTGACTCGCTGAATTTGCCGACCGGATGTCGCACGGTCCGGCCCGCAGAAATCTTGCACTTTTCGCCCCCACGCCCGCTCAAAATCTTATTGAAACCTTTATCCGAGGCCGCGGCTCAAATATTGCAGTTTGATGACAATTACGTGACAAGCCGTAAACAGGTAACAGATGAAAGTACGTGCAACCGTTATATGCGAACAGGATCGCCACATCCTCCTGGTCCGCAAACCGCGCAGCCACTGGACATTGCCCGGTGGCAAAGTCGAGCCCGGGGAAACCCGCGCGCAGGCGGCCGTGCGTGAATTGCAGGAAGAAACCGGGCTGAATGCCGACGACGTGTTGTATCTGATGGAAATGCAGAGCGGCAGCACCCGCCACCACGTTTACGAGGCGTCAGTGGCAGACCTGGAGCAAGTGCGGCCGCAGAACGAAATCATCGATTGCATCTGGCATCCACTCGATGCGGTGCGCCATTTGAATACCAATGAAGCGACGTTGCGCATTGTTGAAGCGTTTCAACGGCGTTTATAAGGCTCAACCGGCAAACGCGCGGCGCCCAGCGCTCATCTCCGTGCGCAGTTCACCGATGAAATTGGATATGTCGCGGATCGTGACGAGATGTTCCGGCGATACGCCATTGAGCAGCAGCTCGACCTGGCCGTCTTCTGGCCGATAGACCTTGATCTGCAACAGCCCATGCGACATGGGTGTGCATTCGCATTCAAACCCGGGAAAGCCTGATTCAACGATGCGGCAGATGTTGTCAAGAGCAAGCATGGTGGCACGCCTCGCAGGCGATGGGAGCGTACAATCGGTAGAGCATAGATCAGCATTTTGCTATGCGTTGTCGCGGTAATGTCTACTGCCTCACAAATCAATGCGAGTCATGGTCCCAGATCCAGTTCCACATTCCTGGCAGACTCACCGGCTCCGAGCTTTTCTCAACGGTGCGCGCCAGCGCCGCTCTTTGCAGCGCTTCGTGATCATCATAGAAAGGCTTGCGGTCCAGCTTCACGCCCGTAGCGGCCGCGCTGTCGAGCAGGATCTGCAGATATTCGCGGGTATGCCGCGCGGTGTAGCGATTGAGATCGTGAAAGGTCACCACCACCGGAATCACTCCGTCCACCGTCGGCAACGCCCCTGCGGCGATACGTTCACGCACCTCGGATAACTGCCGCAGCAAATTGGCCCGCCGACGTGGACTGGCATTGAAGCCCCAGATCTTGCCGTCGTTGGCGCTGAGATCCGTCAGCAACACCTGCAAACCGTGCTGCTGATACGCCGCGAAGGTGCGTTTGTCGAAATTCCAGAATGGCGGACGCAGCAATTTCGGCGGCGCCCCGGTGATGGCAGCGATATCGGCCGCGCCGTTGTTCAGCGACGCTTCCAGTTGTTGTGGGTCGAGTGAGCGATGATTGGTGTGCCAATGGGTCGCGGTGTGAAACGCGAGGATGTGGCCCTCGTCGTGTTCGCGGCGCATCAGGCTGCGGCCGATCTCGCTGTTGCCCGCTCGCGGCGCCCGGGTCTGCACGAAGAACACCGCTTTGATATTCGCTTGCAGCGGATTGTCCTTGAGGCTGTCGAGCACCATCGCCGTCGGGTTCCACAAGCTAGAAGCACTGGGGCCGTCGTCAAAGGTCAGTAGAAACCGCACCGGCGCCTGGGTCTGCAGCCGCGCTTCGGTTTGCGCAGTCATTTCTATCGGCGCGGCGATACAGCCGGCCAGACCGAGCACCATGAGCGCAGCAGTAAAAAGCTTGAATCCGGATGTCATGTTTGCCTTGAGCGCGACCGCTGCCGTCATGTTGTCGTTTGGCAACTTCCCTCGCCCCCTACCCATCCGTGCATTGCCTTCGCGAGCGGAGGTTGGATAGGGTACACAGGCTTTGGTTCCGGCGCTCATTACCTCGGTTGTTTAATGTGCGATTAGACGCGGTCACCTCCACTCGGGACGTCAGCGACTAAGCTGAAATGTCCAACCGGAGATTCAGCCCATGTGCGGAAGACTCTCGCAATATCGCGGCATTCACGATTTCGTCGCCGCGCTGAGCATTCCCGACGCCTTGATCAATCACGTCGGCGATGCAGCGCTGGCGCGCTACAACGCGGCGCCGACCACCGCGTTGGCAGTGCTTCATCAACAGGGCGCACATCTTCAAGCCGACAATCTGCGCTGGGGCTGGCGACCGCATTGGGCCAGCGATCGCCCTGCGCCAATCAATGCGCGCGTGGAAAAAGTCGCCCACGGCCCATTCTTCCGCGCGATCTGGCGCCATCGCTTGATTGTGCCCGTCGACAACTGGTTCGAATGGGTCGATACCGGGGAAAAGGCCCGACAGCCGTGGCTGATTCGTCGTGCAGACCAGAGCCCGGTTTTCTGCGCCGCCATCGGCCAATTTCCCACAGCGCAAAGCGCGGCTCGAGACGATGACGGTTTTGTGATCATTACCGCCGAAGCGGTCGGAGGCCTGCTCGATGTGCATGATCGCCGCCCGTTGGTGTTCGGCGCGAAACTGGCACGCGAGTGGCTCGATCCGGCGACCTCCATTGAGCGCGCCGAGCAGATGTTGCTGTTCGAAGGTGAAGGCAGCGAGTCGTTCGAGTGGCACAAAGTCGCAAGAGCCGTTGGAAACGTCCGTAACCAGAATGCTGAATTGATTCAGCCGGTTGAATGAGGGGCGAACGCCCTTTGAGCGAACCATTGACTCGGCGTCGTTACAACGGCTGTTTCACACGTGAAACAGTGCGAATGTAACCGATACGCAAATAGACCAACCGCTTGTCAGACAACCCGACCATCGTGCATACATTTCGCTGCACTCCAGCTAGCATGCGCGCCGCATTTCCATTTGGTATACCAGTTGACCAAAGAGTCAACGAACCAGGATCCCAACAACATCTACAAGCCTTGCAGAGAACTAAGTTGCGCGACGATTTTGCAATCAAACAGGTCGGTGGCCTGGAGTGTATTCATCTGTCCACGACAGAGCGCTTTGAACTCGACTGTTTTATCGGCCACTACATCAAGACCCGAAACCTGAATGCCGTTCCCGACATCGAACGCACCCTGCGCAGTACCCTTGAAAACTATCCCGGCCATGCGCCTGTGATGGTCAACGAGCTGAATGCCTGGATCGACAGGACACTGGGCTATCGGGCCTCACACCCGGACTTCACCCAGCTGGACGATCTTTGAGCCTGTAAAAAAGCCCCGCACTTGCGGGGCTCTTCGTATCGACTGCTTAGAACTTGCGGTCAGGTTCGGAAAGCTCCTGGCTATCGTCATGCTTCCAGGTTTTTTCCTTGCGCTTCTCGCGTTCTATTTCTTCTTCGCTTGGTTCATCCGTTTCCATATCGTTTTCAGGCTGCTTTTGCTCATTCACCCTGCGCACCTCCTGCCATCGTCAACAGTCTTTCTTCAAGCGTAGATCAGGTTTCAGCCAAGGGTCCCATACGTGGCGTCCGCCTTGAGCTTTAATCCCCGCGCCGGCGTAACATGGCGTCATTCACGATCGCGTCGGGGAGACGACATGCTGTACCGAATCGCAGCCGACGGGCTGGTGCTGTTTCATCTTTTGTTCATTCTGTTCGTACTGTTTGGCGGGCTGCTGGTGCTCAAATGGCCACGGTTGCTGTGGCTGCATTTGCCGGCTGCCGCCTGGGGCGTGGCGGTCGAGTTGCTGCACCTGACCTGCCCGCTGACCTACTGGGAAAACCTCATGCGCCACGCCGCCGGCCAGACCGAATACGCCGGAGGCTTCATCGAGCATTACATCTGGCCGATCATCTACCCGGCTGGGCTGACCCCGCAGATTCAACTGGCGCTCGGCAGCGTGGTACTGGCGATCAACTTGCTGGTGTACGGACGCTTGATCCGCTCGTGGAAGTTGCGTCGCGCCGCCGCTCAGCCCTGATCGACCTCGCAAACGGTTTTGAAACGCGAGTCGAAATCCGCCGCCAGATCCGCCAGGGTGATGCTGCCCAGTCTCGACAGCAATAGCGCTTGCGCCTCATCGAAGGTTCGCGTCAGCGCGGCGTTGACCGCCTGCTCGACCAGGCACTGCGGGTGATCCGTCGACAAACCGATGGAAAAAATCGACTGTGTGCCCAATGCCTGGTGAATATCCAGCAACGTAATCTGCTTCAGCGGTTTGGCCAGCGCCCAACCGCCCTGATGGCCCTTCTCCGACGTCACGAAACCCTGCTCCTTGAGCAAACCCATGGTGCGCCGCACTACTACCGGATTGGTGCGGAGCATTGCGGCGATGGTTTCCGAAGTGGCGCGTTTTTCGTGGCGATCCATGTGGATCAGCACATGCAGCATGCGCGACAGGCGCGTGTCGTTTCTCACTTGAGCATTTCCAGACTGAACAAAGAATACCTCCGAGTATCGCTTGCAAGATCTGAAGTTACGAGACTATTGACAGTCTTTTTTCACGTAACTTACGATGTACTCTGAAAACCTCACTGCGGAGATCTGGATCATGGTGTACGACGTCATCATTGTCGGCGGCAGTTACGCAGGGCTGTCCGCAGGCCTGCAGCTGGCCCGCGCCCGGCGCAGCGTGCTAGTGCTCGATTCAGGCCTGCGGCGCAATCGCTTCGCCGACACTTCTCACGGCTTTCTCGGACAGGACGGACGCGCACCCGGCGACATTGCTGCCGAGGCGCGGGCGCAACTGATGGCCTACCCTACCGTGCAATGGCTGGCAGATACGGCGGTAGAGGCCGTGCAGGTTGACGCTGGTTTTGCTGTGCGCACCCGCACCGGCGAGCAGCTCAGCGCCAAGCGCCTGATCCTCGCGTCGGGCGTGATCGACGAATTGCCGGACATCGAAGGACTCCGACCACGCTGGGGCCAAAGCGTTTTTCATTGCCCGTACTGTCACGGCTATGAACTGAATCAGGGCGCAATCGGCGTACTGGCGACTTCGCCCCTGTCGATTCATCACGCCCTGATGCTGCCTGACTGGGGCCCGACCACGTTCTTCATCAATGGCGTTTTCGAACCCGATGCCGAACAACTGGCGCAGTTGGCTGCACGGGGAGTGAGGCTGGAAACCCGACGCGTCAGGCGCATTGAAGGCGCGCGTACGGACGTAGTCCTCAGCGACGGCGAGATCGTCGCGGTTGCTGGCCTGTTTGCCATGCCGCGCACACGCATGGCAAGCCCGCTGGCCGATCAGTTGGGCTGTGTATTCGAAGAAGGGCCGATGGGGCCTTTTATCCAGACTGACGCGACCCAACAAACCAGCGTCCCTGGGATCTTCGCGTGCGGAGATGCCGCACTGGCTGCCGGCTCCGTCGCACTGGCGGTCGGCGACGGAGCCCGCGCCGGGGCAGGCACACACCGCTCGCTGATTTTCGCCTGAAAGCGCAGACGCCTTAGCGCGACGTCTGCTTCAACCCTTCCAGCCACGCCGGATCCAGGCGCGTCTGCTCGGTATCGAGCCCCTGCGCCTGCATACGCTGTTTATGCTCTTCGACTTCCCGCCACAGCTGCCCGTGATCGCTGGAATTGCCGTCCAGCTCGTGCATCTGCATCAGGCCCAGATGATAGAAGCGCAGCACTTTCATTGCGGTCGGATCGTTTTGTGCGACCGCGGCGGTCAGGTGATGCATCACGTTGGTGACACTCATAAGACTGCGCTTGAGCCGCCAGCTGTACACCGCCGGCGCCATCCAGCTCTGATGCCAGAAGCGTCCGCGCAGCATTGCGCCGGTCAGTAAAAAGGCCAGGAACACACCACCGACATTGAAGCGCAGGTTGTCGCCGTCAGGCTCGCCGAACAGCGCCACCGCCACGCTGGAAAACAGCATTGCCAATAGCAGAAACAACACGGCGATGATGAGCGTGCTGCGCCGGGTCTGCTGGCGGAAAGTGGCGGCGTCCATCGGCTGAATCTCGAACATCACAAATGACTTCCTTGAGCGACAAGAGGGGTAACGGAAAAAACCGCCCGGCGCATTATCGCCTCTGGTGCGGATTTAGCTATGCTGGGGCTCCTTTTGATCTTTTCAGCGTCCAACGGGGACATGGCGGTATAGCGCAGATCGTGCCATCTTCATTCATGGATACACATTATTCGGATGCCGTTCGCCTGAGCAGGGAATGACATCGTTTTAAGGATCATTGCATGACCCAAAGACACGTAATCAACGCCTCGGTCAGCCCGAAAGGCAGCCTCGAAACCCTTTCTCAACGTGAAGTGCAACAACTGAGCGAAGCCGGTTCCGGCAGCACCTACACCCTCTTCCGCCAGTGCGCCCTGGCCATCCTCAACACCGGCGCCCACGTCGATAACGCCAAGACCATTCTCGAAGCCTACAAGGACTTTGAAATCCGCATCCATCAACAGGATCGCGGTGTGCGCCTGGAGCTACTGAACGCGCCGGCCGACGCGTTCGTCGACGGCGAAATGATCGCCAGCACCCGTGAAATGCTGTTCAGCGCCCTGCGCGACATCGTCTACACCGAAAACGAACTGGACAGCCAGCGCATCGATCTGAGCAATTCGCAAGGCATCAGTGACTACGTGTTCCACCTGCTGCGCAACGCGCGCACCTTGCGCCCGGGTGTCGAACCGAAGATTGTCGTGTGCTGGGGCGGTCATTCGATCAACACCGAAGAGTACAAATACACCAAGAAGGTCGGCCATGAGCTTGGCCTGCGCAGCCTCGATATCTGCACCGGCTGCGGCCCCGGCGTGATGAAAGGCCCGATGAAAGGCGCGACCATCGCCCACGCCAAACAGCGCATTCACGGCGGCCGCTACCTCGGCCTGACCGAGCCGGGCATCATCGCCGCCGAAGCGCCAAACCCGATCGTCAACGAACTGGTGATCCTGCCGGACATCGAAAAGCGTCTGGAAGCGTTCGTGCGGGTCGGCCACGGCATCATCATCTTCCCGGGCGGCGCCGGTACGGCAGAAGAGTTCCTCTACCTGCTGGGCATCCTTATGCACCCGGACAACAAGGGCCTGCCGTTCCCGGTGATCCTCACCGGCCCGAAAAATGCCGCACCGTATCTCGAACAACTCGATGCGTTCGTCACCGCCACCCTCGGCGAAGCGGCCCGTCAGCATTACGAAATCATCATCGATGACCCGGCCGAAGTGGCGCGGCAAATGACCCAAGGCTTGAAAGCCGTGAAACAGTTCCGCCGCGAACGCAACGACGCTTTCCATTTCAACTGGCTGTTGAAGATCGACGAAGGCTTCCAGCGCCCGTTCGATCCGACTCACGAAAACATGGCCAACCTGAAGTTGCATCTTGACCAGCCCGCGCACGAACTGGCGGCGAATCTGCGTCGCGCGTTCTCGGGGATCGTCGCCGGCAACGTCAAGGACAAGGGCATTCGCCTGATCGAAGAACACGGGCCGTACCAGATCCGCGGTGACTCGGCGATAATGCAACCGCTCGACGCCTTGCTCAAAGCCTTCGTCGCCCAGCACCGGATGAAACTGCCGGGCGGCGCGGCGTATGTGCCGTGTTATCAAGTGGTGGCGTAACTTTTAGGCCCGTTCACAAATGTGGGAGCTGGCTTGCCAGCGATGGCGGTAGATCAGTCAGATAAATGCCGGCTGATACACCGCTATCGCCAGCATGCTGGCTCCCACAGGGGTTCGGCTTATGAGCGGCATGTTTGCCACACCGCTAAACCTGTGGGAGCCAGCCTGCTGGCGATGAGGCCCTTAAGAACAACTTCAACTCACCAACCGCGCAGCCAGTGCCTTTGCCTGTAACGCCACATCCGTCACTGCCGTACTTTCCCACCACATTCCGCGCAACGGCGGCCCCATGGCAAACAAACGCCTGGCCGCACGTCCTTCGGCATCCAGCACCGCGCCGTCCGCCGCCGCGGCAATCCCCAGCGCCAACGGCCCCGGGTGCACCAGACCGCGTGCCAGCAACTGCTGCGGCAATGGCCGAGCCACGCGGCGCCAGTCGTACTCGATGCCGCTGGAATTGATCAGCGCAGCGCCATGCACCACGCGAGTTTCAGACTCGCCACGAAGCCGGATGCGAATACAGACTCCGCCCTCCGGACTCGGCTCAAGTCCCTTGAACGATGCCGCCTCAATTGTCAGGCGCCCTGCCCCGTGCAGTCTCTCAAGCAACTGCGCACTCAATGGCGGCGAACGGTGATGATGACTCTCCCACCATGGCCGTACATGGCGTACGAATTGTCGCCGCTGCTCGTCGGTCGCCTGACTCCATAAACGTGCGATATGCACGCGAACCGTGTCCAGCGGCGCCTGCCAGTCGATACCTTGCGCAATGGCTGTCTGGCATTGCAGCCGCAGTTCGCGCAACAGTTGCCGTGGCGTGCGCAGGCTGTGATCGGCACCGAGGAAATCCACCCAGGCCGGTGGCTGCCGGCGTACATGCGGCAACAAGCCATGCCGGGAAAACACTTTGATCGGCCCGCGATGCCCGGCCTGCTCCAGCGACACCACCGCGTCGACCATGGTCAGGCCGGAACCGATGATCAACACGGTCGATCGGGGCTCGAGCAGCCGCATGGCGGCGACATCCCAAGGATCGAGCGCGGCAGCGTTGAGGCCGCTGGAGGCTTTTTGTGGGGTTCGCGCGGCGGGAAACATGCCGGTCGCCAGCACTGCATAGGCTGCGTACAGGGTTTGCCCGTCGCTCAAGCTCAGCTGTACCGAATCCGTAGCGGATAACAGGTCGGTGACTTCGGCGCAGATGTGTTGGACGCTCGAGCCGTGTTGCGCGCCGATTGCGCGGGCTTCAGCCAGACGCTGCTGGACATAGACGCCGAACAAGCCGCGCGGCGGGAACAGTTCGCTGACCGGCACGCTCTGCTCGGCAGACTCCGGCCAGCCGCCGCCAGCGATGTGCTCGGTGAGCCATTGAGTCAGGTCGTCAGGATTATCCGGGTCGACGCTCATGCGCGCGGCGTTACCGTTCAGCGTATGGCCCAGCTCCACTGCGCTGTAGGCCTCGCCCCGGCCGAGTTCGGCGCGTGGTTCGATAATCACAATCTTGCGCTGCACAGGCAGACGCAGCAATTGCACCGCCAGCAGCGTGCCGCTGAGGCCGCCGCCGATGATCAGGATGTCTGCGCTCAGGCTCATTCAAATCACCACATTACGCACGAATCGCGCCGCCACATCGCCGTCATTGCGATAGGAGTGCGGCTGATGGCTGGCAAACATGTAGAACTCCCCGGCATTGATGTGCTGCGGCTGATCGCCGAGCATCAGCGTCAGGCATCCTTCGAATACGAAAATCTGCTCGCTCCAGCCCTCGGCATCGACTTGCGAGGGATAGACCTCACCGGGCTGCAGGCACCATTCCCACTGCTCGACTTCACGCGTAGCGATCGCCTTCGACAGCAATACCGCTTTGCTGCCGGGAATGCTGCCGGCCCATGCCACTTCATTGATGCGGCTGGGATCGCGGGCATCCGGGGCCTGGATCAGATCGCTGAATGCGACGTCGAGCGCTTCGGCAACGCGATCGAGCGTGGTCAGACTGACATTCTTCTCGCCCGCCTCGATCGCCACCAGCATGCGCCGACTGACCCCGGATTTTTCCGCCAGTGCTGTCTGGCTCAGGTCAGCCGCATGCCGCAAACGCCGGACATTCTGGCTGACGTGTTGGAGGACGGAGGCGCGTTGCGTGGAATCTTTGTGCACTATATTGCTCACTCGGTAGGGTTGGGCAGTATACTGCGCAACGTTGCGCCGCATTGTGCGGCCTCCTTTTTATAGTGCGCAAGGCCATCATGTCATCGAACGGTTCTCCTACACCTGTGCGTCTGTCCCGCTTCAGCAAAGCCGAGTGCGTGCTGGTGCTGATCACCATGATCTGGGGCGGCACGTTCCTGCTGGTTCAGCATGCGATGACGGTCAGCGGCCCGATGTTTTTTGTCGGCCTGCGTTTTGCGGCTGCTGCGCTGATTGTCGCACTGTTCTCTTGGCGTCATCTGCGCGAACTGACCCTGTTCGAACTCAAGGCCGGCGCGTTCATCGGCGTGGCGATCATGCTGGGTTACGGTTTGCAGACGGTGGGCCTGCAAACCATTCCGAGCAGCCAGTCGGCGTTTATCACGGCTCTGTATGTACCGTTTGTGCCGTTGCTGCAATGGCTGATTTTGGGACGGCGGCCCGGATTGATGCCCAGCATCGGCATCATGCTGGCGTTTACCGGGTTAATGCTGTTGTCCGGCCCGTCCGGCGCTGCGCTGAATTTCAGCCCCGGCGAAATCGCGACGCTCATCAGCGCCATCGCCATTGCTGCCGAAATCATTCTGATCAGCACTTACGCCGGTCAGGTTGATGTGCGCCGAGTGACAGTGGTGCAACTGGCGACCACATCGGTGCTGTCGTTCCTGCTGGTCGTGCCGACCGGTGAGCTGATTCCGGACTTTTCCTGGACATTGCTGGTCACCGCGCTGGGGCTGGGCGCTGCAAGTGCGGCGATTCAAGTGGCCATGAACTGGGCGCAGAAAAGTGTTTCGCCGACTCGGGCAACGTTGATCTATGCCGGTGAGCCGGTGTGGGCCGGGATTGTCGGACGGATTGCTGGCGAGCGGTTGCCGGCGATTGCACTGGTGGGCGGGGGGTTGATTGTTGCGGCGGTGATTGTCAGTGAGTTGAAGACCAAGCGGAAGGTTGTCGAAGCAGAAACGGAATTGGAGCGGGAGATACAGGGCTGATCCGAAATAGCCAGTGCCTTTCCGGTAGCTATCGCGAGCAGGCTCACTCCTACAGGGGGAATGTATTTCAAGTGTGGGAACGAGCCTGCTCGCGATGGTGCCAATATGGGCAATATCTGCGCTACTGAAACAAGGCTAAACACTAGATTCCGGACTACTTTGTAGGATTCTGAGACATCCTGGCGTTTGGTGATCGGGGAGCTGGCACGTATGATGCTTCACAAACCTCCGCAGATTAGAAGCCTATGTCCCTGATAGTTCTACTGCTTCTGCCTTTCATAGGCAGCTGTCTGGCAGCCGTGCTGCCACACAATGCGCGTAACGCCGAATCCCTGCTGGCAGGTCTGGTCGCTCTGATCGGCACGGTCCAGGTCGCAATGCTGTACCCGCAAATCGCCCATGGCGGGGTGATCCGCGAAGAATTCATGTGGCTGCCCAGCCTCGGGCTGAATTTTATTCTGCGCATGGACGGCTTCGCCTGGCTGTTCTCGATGCTGGTGCTGGGCATCGGCACTCTCGTTTCCTTATATGCCCGTTACTACATGTCGCCGGATGACCCGGTGCCACGTTTCTTCGCGTTTTTTCTGGCGTTCATGGGCGCCATGCTCGGCCTGGTGATTTCCGGCAACCTGATTCAGATGGTGTTTTTCTGGGAGCTGACCAGCCTGTTCTCGTTCCTGCTGATCGGCTACTGGCATCACCGTGCCGACGCCCGGCGCGGTGCCTACATGGCGTTGATGGTTACGGGGGCCGGCGGATTGTGCCTGCTGGCGGGGGTCATGATCCTCGGCCATGTGGTCGGCAGCTATGACCTCGACAAGGTCCTGGCCGCCGGCGACATGATTCGTGCACACGCTCTCTACCCCATCCTCTTGCCTCTTATTCTGATTGGCGCCCTCAGCAAAAGCGCGCAGTTCCCCTTCCACTTCTGGCTGCCCCACGCAATGGCGGCGCCCACCCCGGTTTCGGCCTATCTGCACTCGGCGACCATGGTCAAGGCCGGGGTTTTCCTGCTTGCACGTTTGTGGCCATCGCTATCGGGAAGCGAAGAATGGTTCTACATCGTCAGCGGGGCCGGCGCCTGCACGCTGTTACTCGGCGCGTATTGCGCGATGTTCCAGAACGATCTCAAGGGTCTGCTGGCCTATTCGACCATCAGCCATCTCGGCCTGATTACCCTGCTGCTGGGTCTGAACAGTCCGCTGGCAGCCGTGGCGGCGGTATTCCACATTCTCAACCACGCCACCTTCAAGGCCTCGCTGTTCATGGCCGCCGGCATCATCGACCATGAAAGTGGCACTCGCGATATCCGCAAACTCAGCGGTCTGTTCAAGCTGATCCCCTTCACCGCAACACTGGCTATGGTCGCCAGCGCCTCGATGGCCGGCGTGCCGTTGCTCAACGGTTTCCTCTCGAAGGAAATGTTCTTCGCCGAAACCGTGTTCATCAATGCCACGGCCTGGGTCGAAATCAGTCTGCCGATCGTCGCCACCATCGCTGGCATGTTCAGCGTCGCCTATTCGCTACGGTTCACGGTCGATGTGTTCTTCGGACCGACCGCCACCGACCTGCCGCACACCCCGCATGAACCGCCGCGCTGGATGCGCGCACCGGTCGAACTGCTGGTGTTCACCTGCCTGCTGGTGGGGATTTTCCCCGCGCAGATCGTCGGCCCGCTGCTCGCCGCTGCGGCGTTGCCCGTGGTCGGCGGCGAGCTGCCTGAATATAGCCTGGCGATCTGGCATGGCCTGAACGCGCCGATGATCATGAGCCTGATCGCCATGTCCGGCGGCATCGTCCTCTACTGGCTGCTGCGCCAGCAATTCCGGTTGGGCCGCTTCAAATACCCGCCGCTGGTGGGTCGCTTCAATGGCAAGCGCCTGTTCGAGCGCAGTCTGGTGGTGATGATGCGTCTGGCCCGGCGCGTTGAACGCCGCCTCGGCACCAAGCGCCTGCAGATGCAGTTGTTTCTGGTGGTATTGGCGGCAGTGCTTGCCGGCCTGATCCCGATGTTGAACAGCAGCCTGAGCTGGGGCGACCGGCCGAAGATTCCTGGTTCGATCGTCTTCGTCACCCTGTGGCTGCTGGCGATCGCCTGCGCCCTCGGTGCCGCCTGGCAGGCCAAGTATCACCGTCTCGCGGCACTGACCATGGTCAGCGTCTGCGGCCTGATGACCTGCGTGACCTTCGTCTGGTTCTCCGCGCCGGATCTGGCGCTCACGCAGCTCGCCGTCGAAGTGGTCACCACGGTGCTGATCCTGCTCGGTCTGCGCTGGCTGCCACGGCGCATCGAAGAAGTCTCGCCACTGCCGAGCAGCCTGCGCAAGGCGCGGATTCGTCGCCTGCGCGACCTGCTGCTGTCGATTGCCGTCGGCGGCGGCATGGCGTTGCTCTCCTACGCCATGCTGACCCGGCAGACACCCAACGACATTTCCTCCTTCTATCTCAGTCGCGCACTGCCCGAAGGCGGCGGCAGCAATGTGGTCAACGTGATGCTGGTGGATTTCCGCGGCTTCGATACCCTCGGCGAAATCACCGTGCTGGTCGCGGTGGCATTGACCGTGTTCGCCCTGCTGCGCCGTTTCCGCCCACCGAAAGAAAGCCTGCAACTGCCCGCGCAGCAACGCCTGCTGGCGCCCGACGTGGTCACCGATCTGGTCAACCCGCGCTCGGCCAGCGACACCGCGCTCGGCTTCATGATGGTGCCGGCGGTGCTGGTGCGTCTGCTGCTGCCGGTTGCACTGGTGGTGTCGTTCTACCTGTTCATGCGCGGGCACAACCAGCCGGGCGGCGGTTTTGTCGCCGGTCTGGTGATGTCGGTGGCGTTTATCCTGCAATACATGGTGGCGGGGACGCAGTGGGTCGAAGCGCAAATGAGCCTGCGACCGCTGCGCTGGATGGGCACCGGGTTGCTGTTTGCTACCGCCACTGGTCTCGGGGCGATGCTGGTCGGTTATCCGTTCCTGACCACGCACACCTGGCACTTCGAATTGCCGGTGCTGGGTGATATCCACATCGCCAGCGCGCTGTTCTTCGACGTCGGCGTGTATGGCGTGGTGGTCGGTTCGACGTTGTTGATCCTGACCGCCCTCGCCCACCAATCGGTGCGGGGCCACAAGACCGCGTCGCTACCCAGGTCCGTCGCCAGCAAAGGAGCCGTCTGATGGAAGAAGTCATCGCAATCGCCATCGGCGTTCTCGCCGCGTCCGGGGTCTGGCTGATATTACGGCCACGGACTTTCCAGGTGGTCATGGGCCTGTGCCTGCTGTCGTATGGGGTCAACCTGTTCATTTTCAGTATGGGCAGCCTGTTCATCGGCAAGGAGCCGGTGATCAAGGACGGCGTCACCCAGGACTTGCTGCACTACACCGATCCGCTGCCGCAAGCGCTGGTCCTCACGGCGATTGTCATCAGCTTTGCCATGACCGCGCTGTTCCTCGTCGTGCTGCTCGCCTCGCGCGGCCTGACCGGCACCGACCACGTAGACGGCCGGGAGCCTAAGGAATGATGGCGATGACGCACCTGATCGCCGCACCGATTCTGCTGCCGCTGCTTACCGCCGCGCTCATGTTGATGCTCGGCGAACGGCACCGGCCGCTGAAGGCGAAAATCAACCTGTTCTCCAGCCTGCTCGGCCTGTTCATTTCGATGATGCTGCTGCAATGGACCCAGACCACCGGGGTGCCTGGCTCGATCGGCGTGTACCTGCCGGGCAACTGGCAGGCGCCGTTCGGTATTGTGCTGGTGATCGATCGACTGTCCGCGCTGATGCTGGTGCTGACCGGGATCATCGGCGTCAGCGCCCTGCTGTTCGCCATGGCACGCTGGGATGGCGCAGGGTCAAGCTTCCACGCACTCTTCCAGATTCAATTAATGGGTCTGTACGGCGCGTTCCTGACCGCGGACCTGTTCAATCTGTTCGTGTTTTTTGAAGTCCTGCTCGCAGCGTCCTACGGCTTGCTGTTGCATGGCTCGGGCCGAGCGCGGGTGTCGTCGGGGTTGCATTACATCTCGATCAACCTGCTCGCCTCATCGCTGTTTCTGATTGGCGCGGCGCTGATCTACGGCGTTACCGGCACCCTGAACATGGCGGATCTGGCGTTGAAGATTCCGCTGGTGTCGGAAGCCGACCGTGGCTTGCTGCACGCTGGCGCCGGGATTCTTGCGGTTGCGTTCCTGGCCAAGGCTGGCATGTGGCCGCTGAATTTCTGGCTGGTGCCGGCGTATTCCTCGGCCAGTGCGCCGGTAGCGGCGATGTTCGCGATCATGACCAAGGTTGGCGTCTACACCTTGTTGCGCCTGTGGACGCTGCTGTTCTCCGGGCAAGCCGGGGCTTCGGCATTTTTTGGTGGCGACTGGCTGATCTATGGCGGCATGGCGACGATGGGCATCGCAGCGCTGGCGATTCTCGCGGCGCAGCGACTCGAGCGCATGGCCAGCCTGAGCATTCTGGTGTCGGCCGGGATTCTACTGTCGGCGGTGGGTTTCGCTCAGCCGAACCTGATTGGCGGCGCGCTGTTCTATCTGGTCAGCTCGACCCTGGCACTGAGTGCGCTGTTTCTCCTGGCGGAGCTGATCGAGCGTTCGCGCTCGGCCAACGAGATCCCGCTGGAAGACGAAAGCGAGTTGCTGCCACGACCGCAGGAATCCCTGCAACCGCCCAAAGGCATCAACCTCGACGATGAGCAAAAAGCCGTGGTCGGTCAGGTGATTCCATGGACCATGGCCTTTCTCGGCCTGAGCTTTATCGCCTGCGCACTGCTGATCATCGGCATGCCGCCACTGTCGGGGTTCATTGGCAAACTCAGCCTGATCGGTGCGCTGCTCAATCCGCCGGGATTAGGCAACGGCGGGCCAATCTCGAATGCCGCGTGGGCGCTGCTGGCCTTGCTGATTCTGACCGGGCTGGCGTCATTGATGGCGTTTTCGCGCCTGGGTATTCAGCGCTTCTGGACGCCCGAAGAGCGCCCTTCGCCGCTGTTGCGCAAACTGGAATGCGCACCGATCTTCCTGCTGCTGGGGCTGAGCATCGTGCTGACGTTCAAGGCTGAGCCGCTGTTGCGCTATACCCAGGCCACCGCCGAGGCGCTGCACAATCCTCAGCAATACGTCATGGCGGTGCTCGGCACCCGCGCCGTGCCCAGCCCGGAAGGCAAAGCCGCGCTGTTGGAGGTGCAACCATGAAACGACTGTTTCCGGCACCGTGGTTGTCTCTGGCACTTTGGGTTTTGTGGCTGACGCTGAACCTGTCGGTCAGCCCGGGTAACTTGCTGCTCGGCGCGGCACTGGGTTTTGCGGCCCCCCTGATGATGCGCAAACTGCGCCCCAAACGCGCACGCATTCGCCGCCCTGGCAGCATCGTGCGCCTGTTCTTTCTGGTCGGCCGCGACGTGGTGATGTCCAACCTGATTGTCGCCTGGGGCGTGCTCAACGCCGGCCGGCGTGCGCCGCACTCTTGCTTCGTCAAGGTGCCGCTTGATCTGCGCGACGCTCACGGCCTGGCGACGCTGGCGATGATCTGCACGGTGGTACCCGGCACGGTGTGGTCGGAGCTGGCACTCGATCGCAGCGTTTTGTTGCTGCACGTCTGGGATCTGCATGACGAAGCGCAATTCATCGAGCACTTCAAAAGCACCTACGAGCGACCGTTGATGGAGATTTTCGAATGAGCCCATTGCTGTCGAATGCGATTCTGCTGACGCTGTTCCTGTTTTCGCTGGCCATGGTGCTGACGCTGATTCGCCTGTTCAAAGGCCCCTCCGCGCAGGATCGCGTCCTGGCGCTGGATTACCTGTACATCGTCGCGATGTTGATGATGCTCACCTTGGGTATTCGTTATGCCAGTGACACTTACTTCGAAGCCGCGTTGTTGATCGCGCTGTTCGGCTTCGTCGGCTCGTTTGCCCTGGCGAAATTCCTGCTGCGTGGCGAGGTGATCGAATGACCGACGAACTGTCTCTATGGGTCGAAATCCTGGTGGCGATTCTGCTGGTGCTCAGCGGCGTATTCGCACTGATTGGCGCCTTGGGTCTGTTGCGCATGAAAGATTACTTCCAGCGCATGCACCCGCCGGCACTGGCGTCGACGCTGGGCGCCTGGTGTGTGGCGCTGGCCTCGATCATTTGTTTTTCGGCGCTGAAATCCACGGCGGTGGTGCATGCGTGGCTGATCCCGATCCTGCTGGCGATAACCGTACCGGTGACGACACTGCTGCTGGCGCGGGCGGCACTATTTCGCAAGCGCATGGCCGGGGATGATGTTCCGGCTGAGGTCAGCAGCCGCAAAAGTGAAAGCGGTAGCTGAAGTTTTTTATTGCCTGCAATGAAGCTATCGCGAGCAGGCTCACTCCTACATGGGAACGCATTTCAATATGGGAACGCATTTCAATGTAGGAGTGAGCCTGCTCGCGATAGGGATATTTCATTCACCTCAAACCCAAGCCACCGCCAACAACCCCGCCCCCAACACCGCGCACAACGGCGAATACACCCAGGTATCCAGCCGTGCAAAGCGCGAATCCTTCACTTCCTTGAAAAAACCGACCAGATTCGAATCGCCAATCGCCCGGGCAAACAACAACAAGGCAATCGCACTGATCACCCACTGCAATGCCTTGTGCTGCACCGCTGGCATGCCCCAGCCGACACGCATGCAGACCAGCACGGCAATCAGCAACAGAGCGGCTGCCACCAGCAAGGTGATCCAGCCCGACGGTTTGAACGCTGGCCGCAGCGTCTCGACAAAACCGGCCACCGGCACCTGCGGCACCACCACGGCCGCCGCCCATTGCCCACCCAGCGCCCAATACACATGCATCAGACTGATCAACGCAAAAACGGTCACCAGCCATTGAGCCAACACAAAGGTCATGGTTGAAATCCTTGGAAAGGGATTTGAACAAACCATCGTAGTCGGATTTTTTTCATGTGCACGACCGGTCGGCGGTATGCGGGGGCATGAACCGGGTTTGAAAAAAACATCGCCAGCAGGCTGGCTCTCCCACATTTGGTATGCGATCCCCTGTGGGAGCCAGCCTGCTGGCGATGAACTCAATCGCCGAGACGACTATTTCAGATCAGCCGAAACCTTCTCGGCCACATCTTTCGGCAACCATGCCTGCCACACATCAGGATGCGCTTTCATGAACGCAACCGCCGCCTCCCGTGGCGGGGTGTGCTTCTCGCTCATTTGCGCCAGCGCTTTGTTCAGCGGTTCGATCGGGAAGTCCACCTTGCTGAAGAATTCAGCGATCTGCGGATATTGCTTCTGGAACGGCGTAGACACGCCGATCGACAGCTTCGAGGCCAGCGAGCGGGTTGGTTTTGGATTGGGGTTGTCGGCGTCAGTCAGGGTCTTCCAGGCTTCGGCGTCGAAAGGGGGTTCTTCCAGCTGCACCAGCCTGTACTTGCCGAGCAGCGGGGTTGGCGACCAGTAATAAAACAGTACGGGCTTGCCGCGACGGATCGACGAGCTGATCTCGGCATCCAGCGCGGCCCCTGAACCACTGCGGAAATTGGTGTAATCGTCCTGCAGGCCGTAAGCCGTCAACTTCTGCTTGTTGACCACTTCCGAGGTCCAGCCGATCGGGCTGTTCAGGAAGCGCCCCTTGCTGGGGTTTTCCGGGTCCTTGAACACGTCCTTGTACTTTTTCAGGTCGCTGACACTGCGCAAATCCGCAGCCATCGGCTTGATGCCCTTGGCCGGGTCGCCCTTGATCACGTATTCCGGCACCCACCAGCCTTCGGTGGCGCCTTTGACCGTATCGCCCAGACTAACCACTTTGCCCTCGGCCTCGGCCTTGACCCACACCGGACTGCGCCCGGCCCACTCCTCGCCAATGACTTGAATGTCATTGTTGGCGAGTGCGGTTTCCAGCGTAATGGTGGTCCCCGGCAACGTGTCGGTCGGTAATCCATAGCCCTTCTCGACGATGACCCGCAGGACATCGGTGATCAGGCTGCCACTTTCCCAGTTCAGGTCGGCGAAATGGATCGGCGCCTGCGCCGCCGAGACCGATTGCGCTGACACCAGCAAACCGAAGGTGGCCACGCTGGCGGCCAGTAACCGTCGAAATCCGTTCATGCATTACACCTCGTGCCGTTCACAGCCATAGCCGTTGGCCTGGAAGACCGCAAGCCGCTGAATACTCAGTCAACTCACTGTAGCCGAGGTTCCTGCTTTTTCCGGGCGTGCGCCACGACGAGGTCAGGTTTCAGACTTTTCCTGCAAGCTTTGCAGCTCGCGTCTGACCATGGCGGCGTATTCCGCGGGGCGCAAGGCATAGAGCTGCGCCGCCAGCCAGTTGAGCCATGCGCCTTGCAGATCGGTTTTTGCAGCGAACAAACGTCGGGCCTCTTCGCGTGCGGCTTCGAGGTGTTGCAAATGGAAATCCGCGCGGCTCACTCGCTGGCCTTGAAGGTCACGAGTTCACCCTTGCGCCACTTGGCCGCTTTGGCCGTGACGGCTTTGAGCGTCTTGGTCAGGCCTTCCTGCAACTGTTGATGAGCGGCGAACACGGTCACCACGCTGTGACCTTCCTTGAACAGGATCGCATGGCCGTCAGCGGTCTCGACGAAGGCGTAATCGCCCAGGCCATACACCGTCAGTTTGATTTCACGGAAGCGGATATCCATCTTGCCGCCTTCACGGCTGGGCAAGACCGATGCACTGAAATGATCGCCGACCTTGAGCTTGAGGCCGGGTTTGTCGTCAACGACCAAAGCACTTTCGGTGTCGATCTCGGCAACGTAAATGCCTTCGGCGTTTTGCTCGGTGATGTAAACAAAACGCGATTGGAAAAGTTTGACCAGCTTTGCGCGCAAATCACCCAACACGAACAAAGCATGCATATCGAGATTACTGACTGCCAAGGAAACATCCCCACATCTGAAAAAACCGCACACGGAAAACGCGCACGGCAAAAAACGTCCAGGCCGATGAAGCTGCCAAAACTCAACTGAAATCCGATTCGAGCAGAGCGCTCGTTCAACGCGAGGTTGGTAAGACTACTGGATTGTCACCCGCGAGACCCGTCCCAAAGTCGCCACAGGTCGAAGGAAAAATCCTTACTGATGGCGCAAGCAGACTGACTACAAACCTTAGGGAAAATTCTCACGAAAAAAAGCACTTTTCCGACATATCGCTGGCGAAAAATTGCTTTAGATAAGCCCTGTCGTCAACAGGCACTGGCGATTCTAGAGCAGCGATGCTCATTCCGACTACCCGAAACGGCCGCTAATTCCCGGCCGACTGATGAAAAGGACTTCATATGTGCACTCTGACTCATTTCGCCGTATCGACTGACGCCCGAATCAGCGCACCGCTGATCATGCAGGTCAACCATCTGAACGATCTGCCGACAACTTCTAACAACCACCAGCAACCGCGTTATCAGGTCGTCCCCGCCGGAAACGCGTTCTTTCATATAAAAGAAACATCCACCGGCCTTGTCAGAGGTTTCCGCGGCGATCACAACGAAGCCTGCGCACTCGCCCGCTCCCTTGAAACACAAATCGAACTCCGCGCCAGCTGCCGCCTCTGATAAGGGGAATGAACGCACACGCCGCATCGGCACCGAACGAGGAGTAGACGATGGAACTGCCAACCGAGCTTAATCTGACCACCCTTTTTGAACAGCTGGGCTTGCCGTCGGACGAGGCGTCGATCAATGATTTCGTAGAAGCGCACCCGCTTGATTCGGAGACCAAGCTTGTCGATGCCGATTTCTGGACGCCAGCACAAGCGCAGCTACTGCGAGACTGGCTACTGGCGGACGGCGAGGAAGCGCCGATTGTCGATGAGCTGAACGTGCGCCTGCATCGCGGTAAATAAATGCAATCAGTGCAGACGGTCGCCGGGCTCGAAGTTGAGTTGATCGAGCCAGGCAGCCTTGCACGCCTCAGCCTCGTCGCGGCTGGCAAAAGCCGTCCCACGCCGCTCGCCGTTGAGCAACACCACCCAGCACACAGTGCGCCCCATCGCGCGCAAACCGGCCGGCACGCCACTGCCGATCATCACCGCCACATCGATTCTGCATTGCATGCAGCCCTCCCGAAATCATTAGCAACCTAACAAGTTTGCAGATTAAGGGTTTCGCTCGATCAGAAACAGCAACGCCCGTGCACAGATTCATTGCGCCAGCCGTAACAATCGCTCAGCGCGGCTTCTCTGGCTTATACCCCAAACGCAACCCGCCCCAGTGTCGACCCTTGACCATGATCGGCACCGACAGGTCATGCATCAGCTCGCCTGTGTCGCGGGTGTAGGTCTGCAACAGCACCGGTTGTTGATGACTGCCGCAACGAATCCCGGTGCGGTCGGCGAACTTGCGTTTGGTGCGGTTATTGATGGCGTCGACCTGCGCATCGCCCGTCAGCGGCTGACTGAACTGCTGATTGTGCGTCGGCACATAACCCTGCGGCGTGCAGGCAATCGCGAACACCAGCCCTTCGTGACGTGGCAACAACGGCTCCTGAATCGCCGGCAGCACCTGATCGGTGTAACGGTCGAAACGGCTGTGAAATTTTGCCGGTTGGGTATTCGGGATCGGCTGGTACTGGCGATCGAACAGATCTTCCAGGCTGATCTTGCCCTGCTCGATATCAGCCTCGAAACGCGCGGCAATCTGGCTCGCGCCTTCACGGGCAAGATCGTAGACGCGCTGGTGATAGTCATCCAGCCCGACTTCGGCCAGACGCTCGCTGATGGTTTCCGCCTGCCCTTCCATCTGTACAGCTGCTTCAGCCAGGCGCCGAGTCTGTTCATCGCTGATCGCCAGGTCGCTGCGCATCTGCTCAATCGCTATGAACAAGCTGTCGAGCTGCTCGCGATTGGTCTGTGCACCATGGGCGATTTCGCCGACCTGGGTTTCCACCCCGGCGGCCAATCGGGCAATGTTTTCCAGATGCTCGCCAGTGTGTTCGACCTGCTCGACACCGGTTTGCAGATCGCTGGAGAGCTGGCGAATCTGCTCAACCACTTGGGCGGTGCGCTGCTGGATATCGGCGACCATCTCGCCAACCTCGCCGGTCGCCGACGCCGTGCGCGCCGCCAGACCACGCACTTCATCGGCCACCACGGCAAAACCGCGACCATGCTCACCGGCCCGCGCCGCCTCGATCGCCGCGTTCAATGCGAGCAGATTGGTCTGGCTGGCAATCGACTGGATCACCAGCGTGACGCGCTGAATGTCATCGCTGCGCAGGCTCAGGGCTTCGATCAGTTCCCGGCTGGCATTGGCGCGCTCACTGAGTTGATGCATGCGCGCGATCGAATCCACCAGCTCCGTGCGCCCCGCCGCGCTGCTGTGGTGCGCCTGACTGGCGGCTTCCAGCGCTACGCGGCTGAGTTGCGACGTGGCCTGTTCGGTGGCAATCATCACCTCGGCATTGCTGACAATCTGCGCCGCCGCGTCCAGTTGCGATTCGAGCTTGCTCGCCAGCTCTTTGACCGAAAACGCCACGCCGGCCGCTGACAGCGCGTTATGGCTGGTGGTGTAGGAAAGATCGCGAGTGAGTTCGGAAATTGCGCTGCGGTTGTCGCTTGGCAGCGAATCGGGGGCAGCACGGCTGCGCAGGCGCGGCAGCCAGACAATCAGCACTGCCAGCGGCAAGCCGATGTACAGCGACCATTCGGCCAGAGTCGTGCCAGCCAATAACAGCATCAGGGCGATGCTTTGCAGGGTCGGTGCGATCCAGCGGTTTTTTGCTAATTGCACTGGTGCAGGCAGCGCCGCAACCAGAGATCCGTCTCTCGTCATATCATCACCCCACGCCTGTTCTCATTGTTGTGACTGCATTAAACGCCACTACAACGCCATTATCCATGGTCCGTTAGTCGTGAGGTCTGTGGCAGGTCAATGCAAACGCGGAGCAAATGTTGCAGGCGATAAAAAGCTTCGCGGGCAAGCCCGGCGCCCACCGGTTCGATTCGAACCTGATGGGGCGGACTTGCCCGCGATCACAGCGCCGGAAAGATCAGGCCTGACGCTGGTGCTTGTCGATCTGCTCGTGACGTTCCTGAGCTTCGATGCAGTACTTGGTGGTCGGACTGATCAGCAGGCGTTTCAGGCCAATAGGCTCGCCGCTGTCGTCGCACCAGCCGAAGCTGTCTTCCTTGATGCGCTCAAGGGCTTGTTCCAGTTGCGGCAGCATGCGCTGGTCGCGATCGATCGCGTTGACCAGCCAGGTGCGCTCTTCTTCAACCGAAGCCGCATCCGCCGGGTCAGCCGGGGTGTCCAGGCTTTCGATGGCGATACGGTTTTGCTCAATGCGCTCGTGGGTTTCGACTTTCATGTTCTGCAACAGCTCAGTGAAGAAAGCGTGTTGCTCTGCATTCATGTAGTCATCTGCCGGCATCGCCAGCAACTTGTCCTTTGTCATTGATATCTCTATAAAAAAACGTGCATTAAGGCGAATTAGGGAGCGTTTCGGCGAGCCGTGTCCGGTCGTCGAAAAGGCATCGTTTATTGCAAACGCCACCCGGCACTCAATTTACGAAGGGGCGGCAGTCTAAGGCCCGATCGAGGCCTCAGCAACTGTAAATACTGGGAATTTGTCCGACAACACCCGGAAACTGCTCTGACACAGGCTTCACACGGCCATCGGAGTGCGTTTATAGCAAGAAATTCAGTCGAGCGGCTGTATATAGAAGACAAACGGCTAACTACGCCGCGCCTGCTCGATGAATTTTCCGCGCGCAGTGCATCGTTTCAGCACAGCAGAGCGCGCCAAGCCCCACTACTATCAGGCGCAACCTGTGCTCAAACAGCCTGAAGGATGACGTATGCCCCGCCCCGATCTGCCGGCCACCGCCGAGGTTGCCCTCGCCAGCCCCCCGATCAACGCCGAGCGTTTGCTGCAACTGATCACCGAGCAATACGACAGCCTGCCGCGCCAGCTCAGACGCATTGCCAGCTACATCAGCCAGCAAAGCGAACGGATCATGGTCGACCGCATCAGCGACATCGCCCGCGAATGCGAAGTGCAGCCCTCCGCCATCGTGCGCTTCTCGCAACGCTTCGGTTTCAGCGGCTTCAGCGAGATGCAGGCATTGTTTCGCAGCGCCTACACGGACAAAGCTTCGCCCGCGCAAAACTACCAGCAACGCATCCGCAGCCTGATCGCCAGCCCCTCACGCAACGCCAGCGACGGCGACCTCGCCCGCGAATGCATCGATGCGACGCGCTCGGGCATCGAACGCCTGGGCCGCGAACTCGACGATGCGGCGTTCGCCACAGCCGTCGACCTCATCGTCAACGCTGACAACATTTATGTCGTCGGCGTACGCCGCTCCTTCGCAGTCGCCGATTACCTCGTTTACAACCTGCAACACACGCAGAAACGCATTCATCTGGTGTCAGGGCTTGGCGGCAGCTATCGCGAGCAGATGCGCAGCGTGCGCGCCGGTGATCTGGTCATCGCCATCAGCTTCGTCCCCTACGCCAAGGAAACCCAGCACTGCCTGCGCTTCGCCCGCGAGCAACAGGCCAACACCCTGATCCTCACCGACAGCCACCTCTCGCCGCTGGTCAAACAGGCCAACAGCGTGCTGTTGGTCAACGAAGGCAGCGCTTTGGCCTTTCGCTCGCTGAGTGCGACGCTGTGTTTGTGTCAGGCGCTGTTTGTCGCGGTGGCGTATCGGTTGGGGCTGAACGTTGAAGAGATTCACGAGCAGGCCGGATTCGACGACTGACAATTGCCGCCACCTCGGCTAGGTTATGCCTACCCCCACCGGTTCGACTTGAAGGAACGCGTCATGAAACTGATCGGCATGCTCGACTCCCCTTACGTACGCCGCGTGGCGATCTCCGCCAAATGCCTGGGAATGGACCTGGAACACGAGTCGGTTTCGGTGTTCCGCCACTTCGAACAATTCCAGCAGATCAACCCGGTGGTCAAAGCGCCGACGCTGATCCTCGACGACGGCGTCGTGCTGATGGACTCAACGCTGATCCTCGACTACCTCGAAGCCCGCTCCGGCAAAAGCCTGCTGCCGACCGAACTGAGCCAGCGCGCCCACGCCCTGCGCCTGATCGGCCTCAGCCTCGCCGCCTGCGAAAAAGCCGTGCAGCTGTATTACGAACGCAACCTGCGCCCGGCCGACATCCAATACCAGCCGTGGGTCGAACGCGTCGAAGGCCAACTCGCCGCCGCCTTCACCGTCCTCGAACAGGAACTGGCAAAACACGCCTTGCCCACCGACGGCCCCCTCACCCAAGCCGGCATCAGCCTCGCCGTGGCCTGGAGTTTCACCGACCTTGTCGTCCCCGATCAAATCGACGCCAGCCGCTACCCGCACATCGCCCAATACACCGCGTACGCCGAAACCCTTGAAGCGTTCGTCAGCACGCCGATGACCTGAACATGAGTGCGCCCGAAACCGCCGCTCCGGCGCTAAAGGAAATCTTCAACGCCGAACGCCTGCAACACATCGCCAGCGAGATGAGCGCCGTTTACCCGGCATTCAAGGCCAAGGCATTTCTTGAACATGCCCAGCACGGCCTCGCAGAATTATCGGTGATGCAACGCATGGCGCGTGTCAGCGAAAGCCTTCACGCCGTGCTGCCGCTGGATTACGCAGATTCCCTCAAAGCGCTGTTCGAACTCGCCCCGCGATTGAACAGCGGATTCGTCAGCATGTGCCTGCCGCACTACGTCGCCAGCTACGGCGCACACGCGTTCGATACATCGATGAACGCGCTGAAATACTTCACCACCTTCGGCTCCTCCGAATTCGCCATCCGCCACTTCCTGCGCAGCGACCTCGAACGCACCCTGGAACACATGCACGACTGGGCCGACGACGAAAACCACCACGTCCGCCGCCTCGCCAGCGAAGGCAGCCGCCCTCGCCTGCCATGGTCGTTTCGACTGGAACCGATTCAAGCCAATCCGCAATTGACCGCCGGGATACTGGAGCGGTTGAAGGCGGATGAGAGTTTGTACGTGCGCAAGTCCGTGGCGAATCATCTGAATGATGTGACGAAGGTGCATCCGCAGTGGGTATTGGACACGATTGAAGGTTGGTCGCTGGAGAACAAGCACACGGGATGGATTGCGAAGCATGCGTTGCGCAGTTTGATCAAGCAGGGAGATACGGGCGCGCTGACGGTTATTGGTGCGGGGGCGAAGGCTGAAGTTGAGTTGCTGGATGTACGGGTTGAACCGGCGGTGGTGCGGTTGGGGGATGCGATTACGTTGTCGTTTGTTGTGAGGTCGACGGTGCCGGTTGGGCAGCGGTTGGTGATTGATTATGCGATTGACTATGTGAAGGCGAATGGCGGGGTTTCGCGGAAGGTTTTTAAGTTGAAGATGGTGGAATTGGCAGGGTTTGGGAGTGAGGTGGTTAGGAGGAGGCAGGTGATTAAGGACTTTACGACGCGGAAGCATTTTGTGGGGCGGCATGGGGTAAGGGTTATAGTTAACGGAAAGACGTTGGCAAAAACTGCATTTAACATCACCACAAGATGACGTTCCAACGCGACTCTGTACCTCTAGCAGTAATTTTACATAGATGGGATTAAAGGTAGCTCCTGCATTCGGCAATGCGAAAACCCCACCGAAGCGGTGAAAAAAGTTCCGAGCACGACGCCATCCTTACTTAATAGACCACGCCGCAGCCAACGAGTCATAGATGTATAGTCGAGATGTGCTTTTTACAGCGACAAGCAAATGCTGAAACCACTGGAGAAAATAAAAATGTCACCCAAAGTATTCGTAAGTCATGCAAGCGAAGACAAAGAACGGTTTGTACTAAATTTTGCAAAGCAGCTAAGAGCTAATGGCATTGATGCGTGGCTCGACAAATGGGAAATGCTACCAGGCGATAGCCTGGTAACGAAGATTTTTGAAGAGGGTATTAAGGATGCCCAGGCAGTAATAGTTGTGCTTTCTAAAAATAGCGTAGGAAAACCCTGGGTCCAACATGAACTTGACGCTGCATGTGTGAAGCGGATAAATACTGGAAGCAAGTTAATCCCTGTCGTTATCGACGATTGCGAAGTCTCCGAGGTTTTGAAGGCAACTCTGTGGGAGCGCATACAAGACACATCCGCGTATCAGCCCAATCTTGAACGAATAATTTCTTCGATTTTTGGAGTATCAGATAAGCCGGCACTGGGCGACCCGCCGAAGTATGTGGAGCATCTTGGCACAAGCATTGCCGGACACAACAAGCTAGACAGCTTAATATACAAAATGGCGTGTGAATTTGCGCTAAAGGCCGGTTCAAGACATATAAACGCATCAGCGTTCCTCAAAGATGGTGAGCTCCTTGTACCTGAGAGCAAACTAAGAGAATCGATTGAAATACTAGGCGAGCAAAAAATATTTGAACTTCAGCATTTCTTGGGAGGGGAATTCCCATCTATTTCGCTGACCAGTTACGGCTTCGAGATATATGCTCGCGACTATGTAGAAAACTACAGCGAGATATTTCGCTCAGTGGCTTTTGCAATCACAAACAAAAAATTGAGAAGCCTTTCACAAATAAAAAACGAGCTCAAATTCAATTCATTTTTGATTGAGCACGTTTTGAGAATGCTAGCTAGTCAAAACAGTATCTCTGTGAGCTGGGTCCTAGGGGGAGATTGTTTGATCAACCGCGTTTCGCCTTCTTTGGAGCGGTCTTTAAACTGATTAGTTTTAGATCAAAAATCCTGAGCACTTTCGAGCTCAGCTAATACTTCGAACTTGCACAGCCCCTTGTAGAAACGGAAGGCAGTTAACTCTGCCTTCTGCAAGCCAAGGTGGAAGGATTTATTTACTTGCAGCATAAATAAAAACCCTTCTACATCTTCCTGCTTTTCTTGAGTTTCCAAGCGTTACCAACTCCCGTACGGAATGCCGTACTTGTCGATATACCGCTTCGCCTTTTCACTCACTGGATAGGCGTAACGACCACCGTGTTTTCCCTGCTCCGGGCCTAACGGTTCGATCTCTCCCTGGGCATGGGCAACTTTTATTGGGCGGTGGCATGAATCTCTGACCCAAGCTTGAAGCACACCGCCAGGGGCTAGGCCCACATACAACGTGGCCATATATCGGGCGGCTCTTTCTGGAGTCTCCGGGCAGCGATGATGTGTTGACTTCACCATCAGTTGCCTCGCTTCTTCTGGAATTTCTATAAAGCCTTTATAGGTTTTTTGCTCTGATATGGACTGCCAACGGACAAAGATCATCCTTGGAAGATCAGCGCCGGTAACCGGAACCCCGGAGCCACCTACAGTTCCCCAACCTCGCGCAGACTCCGTCCCATCTTCTGGTTCGCCACCAGGGGCGGATTTTGCGCCGACTCTGAAAAACATCATGTTATTGATGTCGAGGACTGAGCTGTCTTCCACCCAGATTTTCATATAACTCGGCTCAACGAATCCTAGTTGCCACCAAGGAGACTTAGGGTCATTTTCTCCACTTTCGGAACGTCCGGTTTGGCAGCCCATCAACAGTAGAACGCCGAGCAAAGCTATCAAGACCTTCATTACCAAAGCTTCCAATCAGGTACATGGGGGTGTTGTACACGGATCGCGTCCTGCGTCGGGGCGTTGATGTAAACAGCATCAATACCGCTTCCGTCTCTTCTTCCGAGGGGGTGATTCCAGTTCGCGGAGGCGTGGGTGTACTTGAGCTTAAGCAGAGATTCGTCCTCTGGAGTGGTTCTGTAGTCTCCGGCGAGAAATCGATCACACAGGGATTGGAGTTCTGCGGGGACGGAGTATTCGTCATCTTCGGGTATGTCGGAAAACTGAACACCCTTTTCTTTTGCCAGTTGATGCATGACTCTCAGGTAGATCCTTGAGAGCTTACCGCTGACGGGACGTTTTAGTTGTAGAGCGGCGAACACGCGCTTCTGCCCCGGCGAAAGCCTGTCTTGATGCTCTTGGGGTATTTCGAAGGAAGCGGGGGTGACAATTTCCAGTAGATGAGCCGGCCACCCTTTAGCAATCCACTCGTTTTTTACACGCGCAGCATCTTGATAAATCGACGTGGTTGAAACGTCGACATACAGCGGTACCGCGAGAGTTTGCATAGGACTGACTAGAACGCACTCCTCGACTTCATCGAGATAGCTGCCGCCTATATCCGAATGGACACCGGGAAAGGCGTACTCGGGGTGGGCGGGTTTTACTCGGCTGAGGGCAAAATTGGCGCGGCATTCATCACGGGCTACGAGATGGACTACATCCGTGAAGTATTGACGATCCAGGTAAAGCCTCACACCAGGAGCGATGGGGCTCTTCACTCGTCCAAAATTGGTAAAACCGGCTATGGAGGGCACCGTATCGAATAGCCCGATAAATCCCATTTTAATGCCGCCTCCGAATTGGCTATCAAAGTTACGGCTGAAATCTCTGGCGTTACTGCTAAGCAGGCTTCCTAAAGCCCCCTGCTTACCCCGCACGACTTCGTTCGAGAAGTGCCGTGCAGCGGCTGCCCCACGACTGAAACCGAATGCATCAAAAGTCAGAGAGGCTATCTCACAGTTGGGATTTTCTTGCAGTGCCTCTTCTATTGCCTGTTTTATTTGCGTAAAAGACGACTGCACACGCCCCACGACACCAGTCTCACCCCGCCCCATTGCGGAGCCCACGACGCTGTCTTTCTTATTGCTGTCGGTGCCTATACCTTCGACATAAATCGGGCTTGATACGTCCTTTAGAAAGCCATCGCCCTCGGCTTTCTGGGTCTTTTTATACAAGGAGAATAATTTCTTCACATTGGTCGGCCCGGCGCCATAACTGCTGTCAGGATCCTTCATATAGGGCTGGCAACTGGCGGGGATATCCTCGGGAGCTATGGGATGCTGCGCCCCACACAGCAACCCAGCCGCTGTGTTATTCGCATTATTCCCCGTCCCATCAAAAAACACCCCAATCCGCAGCGCTATCCCAACCTTCTCAGGCTCGGGCGCGGGTTCTTTGCCGTGTTTTTCGTATTCCGCCCAGTGCTGGGCGTGGAGGTCGACGGGTTTGGCTTGTTCGTAGCGGTAGTTTTTCGGGGGGTTGGGTACGTAGCCACTCATCCTTGTTTCCTTGGTCCTGATCCTTGAGAACGGCGCGAAGCGTGACAGTCGGGGCTAGGCGGCGCAAGGCGTGGCGGTGTGCCAGCGCGGTTTTTTTCGGTGTTTCGACGAGGGTTTCCCCTCGTCGTTGTTGCGGTCAGCTGGCGACTTCAACGTTGTCGAGTGCCTGGTTGACGGCGAGTTCGCCGAGCATCACGACCTGGGCGATGCCCAGTGCGGTTTTGCGGTGTTGGGGGTCGAGCATGGCGGCGAAGTTGACCAGCATTTCGCTGGCCGAGCCGAGGGTTTCGCTGGCGTTGGCGAGCAGCGATTCGCTGTCGAATTTCGGGTTGGCGAGGTACATGCGCTCGGGTTCGTTGACGCTGGCCATGATCTGGCTGGCGGGTTTGAGGTAGTGGTCGAGGGCGCGTTCGGCGGCTTGGTGGAAGCGCCTGGAATCGGGGGATTCGTAGGGGGATGCGGGGTCGGTTTCGGGTGGGTTGGGCGTGACTTTGAACATAGATGAAGCTCCTAACACATCGAGTGGAGGTTTCACCCTTTCGCTACCAAACGAAGGGTGGCGGCCATGCACAGGTTGGTAGACCGGGTGTTAGGATCCGGCGCGCCCTAGGACGCCCTGTGCATGACCACCATAAAGCCGAAACGAAGAATCTCGGCGATGACGGAGCTGCACATCTAACACCGGGCTACCAAACCCGATCACTGCTTTTTCAGTGACCGCCAAACGATAGAACCGCCGCACTAGACGCACAAGCCGGCGGATTCTGGCGTAGTCGTAGGTAACGGCGCAAGGCGTTGTAGGGTTTGGGTGGTGTGGGTCTTTCGCTTTTAAACGAATGCTGGAATTTGCGTTTAGTGAGTTGCTGGATCGTTTTGCCCTCGCCTGTTTGTGAACAGGTATCGCCCATTGGGCCACATCGGACGGTGGCAATCCGGATGTTGTGGCGGGCGCTGAAATGGCTGCCCTCACCCTAGCCCTCTCCCGGGGGGAGAGGGAACCGATTGGGGGAGACTGGAGAGCTTCGTCGTCCTGACAACCAGTGCACTTCAAACAATCCAGGACGGTGGCGATTCGGGAGTTGTGGCAGGTGCCGAAATGGCTGCCCTCACCCTAGCCCTCTCCCGGAGGGAGAGGGGACCGATTGGGGGAGATTGATGAGAATCGTCGGTCTGGACGGTCGACTGTGAATCCAGAAACGATGGAATCGCACAGATTTATCGACATCGGATGCCCGCTCGGTCGACCTCCCTACACCCGCAGGAAAATCGAATTGATCTGTAAATATCGTCAGTTCTCTGCCCTCCCACACACCCCATGACCAACCAGTTCTCACTTCAAACAATCCCCCACCCGAATGTCGATAACAGACACAACCGTGGCGTGATCAGGCATCTGATTCGGCGGACAAGCCGGGTAAGGTGACGCAGCTTTTGCGCAAAACTCCCGTCCATCGAGGCGGATTCGATCAGCACTGCGACGTTCGAGAGGGGCCATTTAGAGCTGTTTTAGCCAACATCAGCGGTTCGCTCGGCCCTTTTCATTCGCTTGAACGTCGATCAGCAGAGAACAAGAAAACAATGATCAGCCCCACCTCCAAGGATTCGACTGGCCACTTGGCGCAGGGCTTCAAGCCTCGTCATGTGACGATGCTGTCCATCGCCGGGATCATCGGCGCCGGTTTGTTTGTCGGTTCCGGGCATGCCATTGCGGCGGCCGGGCCGGCGGTGTTGCTGGCTTATCTGTTTTCCGGGTTGCTGGTGGTGCTGGTCATGCGCATGCTCGGCGAGATGGCGGTGGCCAATCCGGACACCGGTTCGTTTTCCACCTATGCCGATCAGGCCATCGGGCGTTGGGCCGGGTTTACCATCGGCTGGCTGTATTGGTGGTTCTGGGTGCTGGTGATTCCCATCGAAGCTTTGGCGGCCGGGCATGTGTTGCATCAATGGTTTCCACAGGTCGATGCCTGGCTTTTTGCGCTGGGCTCGATCATTGCGCTGGTGGTGACCAACCTGTTCAGCGTGTCGAAATACGGCGAGTTCGAGTTCTGGTTTGCCATGGCCAAGGTGGTGGCGATCATCGGCTTTATCTGCGTCGGTTTTGCGGTGTTGATGGGCTGGATTCCCGACCGTGAAGTCAGCGGCTTGAGTGGTTTGATGGCGGCGCACGGTGGGTTTGCGCCGAACGGTTTGTCGGCCGTGGTCGGTGCGTTCATTACGATCATGTTCAGTTTCATCGGCACCGAAGCGGTGACCATCGCCGCAGCGGAATCGAATAACCCGGCACAGAATATTGCCAAGGCTACGCGCTCGGTGATCTGGCGCATCGGCGTGTTTTATTTGCTATCGATCTTCGTGGTGATTTCAGTGGTGCCGTGGAATGACCCGCTGCTGGCCTCGGTCGGTTCCTATCAGCGGGCTCTGGAAATCATGAATATTCCGCACGCCAAATTCATGGTCGATGTGGTGGTGTTGATCGCGGTGGCGAGCTGCATGAACTCGTCGATCTACATCGCCTCGCGCATGCTCTATTCGCTGGGTCGACGTGGTGATGCACCAAAGGCGTTGAAAGTGACTTCGTCCGAAGGTGTGCCGCGTGCGGCGGTCATCGCCAGCACCGTCCTCGGCGCGGCGATCACCGTGTGGAGCTATGTGATGCCCGCCGGATTGTTCGAGTTTTTGCTGGCCAGCTCCGGCGCGATTGCCTTGCTGGTGTACCTGGCAATCGCCGTGTCGCAACTGCGCATGCGGCGGATGTTGCGTCGGCAGAACGTCGAGTTGACGTTCCGCATGTGGCTGTTTCCGTGGCTGACCTGGCTGGTGATTGTGTTCATCTGCGCCGCGCTGGCGGTGATGATGATTACCCCGGAACACCGCACCGAAGTGAGCACGACGATTGGTCTGGCGCTGGCAATATCGTTTATCGGTTTGCTGACCTCGCGACATCCTGCGCAGACGGCCAGTGTCACCCCTGCCGGCTGAGAATGGGCCGGAGTCAATCCGGCACCCGCCAACCTCGCTGATAGGAACAGGCAATACTCAGATCCGATTCGGCATCGTCCCCCGCCCTCCTTCGCCCTAGCATGCTCGCACCTTGTCTGTTCTGTAGTGTGCGACATGAAGACTGAAAAAACCCTGTTCATCACCGGTGTCAGCAGCGGCTTCGGCCAGGCGCTGGCGAGGGAGGCGCTCGCCGCGGGCCACCGGGTAATTGGCACCGTGCGCAGCGAATCCGCCGTGGCGATGTTCGAGGCGCTGGCGCCGGAGCGAGCCCATGCCGTGGTGTTGGACGTGACCGATTTCGAAGCGATTGATACGGTGGTCGCCGCCGTTGAAAAACGTTACGGGCCGGTGGATGTGCTGGTGAACAACGCCGGTTACGGTCACGAAGGCGTGTTCGAGGAGTCGCCGCTGGCGGAGATGCGTCGTCAGTTCGATGTGAATGTGTTTGGCGCAGTGGCGGTAACCAAGGCTTTCGTGCCGTATTTCCGCCAGCGCCGCGCTGGGCATATCGTCAACATCACCTCCATGGGCGGCTACATCACCATGCCCGGCATCGCCTATTACTGCGGCAGCAAATTCACTCTGGAAGGCATTTCCGACACCCTGAGCAAAGAGCTCGCACCCTTCAATATTTTCGTCACGGCAGTCGCACCGGGGTCTTTTCGTACCGACTGGGCCGGACGCTCGATGCAGCGCACCCCGCGCAGCATCAGCGACTACGATGCCAGCTTCGACCCGGTGCGCAAGACCCGCGAAGAGAAAAGCGGCCATCAGCTCGGCGATCCGCAGAAAGCCGCACGGGCCATGCTGACGCTGATCGCCAGCCCTGCTCCGCCGGCGCATCTACTGTTGGGCAGTGACGCCGTCGCGCTGGTGCGTGACAAGTTACAGCGCACGGCGGAGAGTATTGAGCAATGGCGGGCGCTCAGTTGCTCCACCGATGGCTGAGCAGCCGCGTGAAAAAAAGGTGCAGTGAATGGCGAAATCCGAAGACCTGACGACGGCGCGCATGGTGCAGCTGATGAGCGAACTGGCGCCGCTCGAGGGCTACAACCTGAGCGTGCTCGACGACGTGCGGTTTCTGCGTTCCAACCGTCCGTTGACGCGCACGCCGGTGTTGTACGAGCCAGGTATCGTGATCCTCTGTCAGGGGCAGAAACGCGGCTATCTGGGTGACGAGATCTACGTCTACGACGCCCAGCATTATCTGGTTTTGTCCGTGCCGGTGCCGTTCACCATGGAGACCGATGCCAGCGAGGATCAGCCGATGCTCGCGGTGTATCTGCGTCTGGATTTCGCCCTCGCCGGCGAGCTGATTCAGCAAGTCGATGAGGTCCGCGGCTTCGACGCCACGGCGCCGCGCGGAATGTATGCCTCGCCAATGGATGATGCGCTGCGCCAGTCGACCTTGCGCTTTCTGCAAATAATGAACGACGGCGACGACGCACAAATCCTCGGCCCGGCGATGTTGCGCGAACTGTATTACCGCATCCTCACCGGCGCCCAGGGCGGCACGCTGCGCGCGGCCATCGCCCAACAAGGTCAGTTCGGCAAAGTGACACGGGCGATCCATAAAATTCACAGCTGTTACCACGAGCATCTGGACGTCGAAGCGCTGGCCGAAGAAGCGCAGATGAGCGTGCCGAATTTTCACCTGCACTTTCGCAAGGTCACCGACACCTCGCCGATGCAGTACCTCAAGTCGACGCGTTTGCATCAGGCGCGGTTGCTGATGCTGCGTAACGACTTCACCGCCGCCCGCTCAGCGTTCCTGGTCGGCTACGAAAGCGCCTCGCAATTCAGCCGCGACTTCAAACGCTTCTTCGGCCGCACCCCGCTGGCGGAAGTGGCGTGGATGAAACGCACGTACGCGTTGCCGGCACCGAATACGCCTTCGCTGTTTGTGTCGTCGCATTGAGAAGACAAGGTATCCGCCTTAGTGGGGCTGACGGAGCCGGCCCTTTCGGAAACAGGCCACCTGTTTTTTTACACTTGTAACGACGCGCGAATCTCAGACCCGTCCTACATCCTTTGAATGCCCTTTGATATAGCGTCCGCCTCGTTTTGTAAAAGAACAAGGACGCTCATGGTGCGCAGAAAAGACATACCCAAAGTACAAATCCCACCTGCCGGTGATGGGCACCAAGTGAGTCTGATTTATCAAGATCCATCTATGAGTCACGCGGACGCCAAAAGACTTCTTGGCAGCGACACGGATGCGGACGTGATCGCTGCACTCGTATCAATTGGCCTGAATGAAAGTGACGGAAACTGGGCTCAGAATATTTGCCTTGAATATCTGACCCATAATTCCGAGGCGATTATCGCCGCTGCGGTCACCTCCATTGGCCACATCGCTCGCCGTCATGGGGTAATGGAGACTGAGAGAGTTTTCCTTGCACTCGAATCAGTCAGGCACGAACATCCTTCTCTGGAAGGAATAGTCGATGACACGCTCGATGATATCGACGCGTTCACCTGACCGACTCAAGCCATATCTCACCTGGATGAAGTACCCGCTTCATCCAGCGTAATTCTTCTGAAAACTCAATCCTCCCGCGTCAAAACCTCCAGCAACTCGATCTCGAACACCAGATCCGAATGCGGCGGAATCTTGCCCATGGTCCGCTCGCCGTAGCCCAGATGCGCCGGCACCAGCAGTTTGCGTTTGCCACCGACCTGCATGCCCATCAGGCCCTGATCCCAGCCTTTGATCACCCGACCCGTGCCGATTACGCACTGGAAAGGTTTGCCGCGGCTCCAGGAGGAATCGAACTCGGTGCCGTCTGGTAGCCAGCCGGTGTACTGGGCGGTGATCAGCGCGCCTTTGACGGCGGCTTTGCCGTCGCCCGGTTGCAGGTCGATGATTTGCAGTTCTTCTGACATGTGGTTGACTCGTTAAGAATGGCCCTGATGGCGCGAACGGTTTTTTCGCAGAATTGCGCGTCGATGGCAATCGATGGAACCGAAATTCGCGCCGCGGCTCACATGGATATCGACATCGTATGACGACAAGGATGCTTTGATGACCGACTCTCGATTGCTGCGCAGTTTTATCCCGCCTTACATCCTCAACCGGATCATTGCCCACGGTTCGGAGCCGCAGCGCAACGCCGCGATGCAGACGCTCAACCATGTACGCAGCCTCTTGCCCAACCCCGGCCGACCTTCGCAGCCGCCGGCGCGGGCGGTGTTGCCGCAGGCGACCAAACCGGGCCTGGCCCGGCGCAGCGTGCACGACGCGCAGAACAAGATGCTCCTGCCGGGCATGCCGGTACGCCTCGAAGGCCAGCCGCCGTCGGGAGACCCGGCGGTCGACGAAGCCTACGACGCGCTGGGCGCCAGCTATGATTTCTTCTGGAAAGTGCTCGGGCGCGACTCGATCGACAATCAGGGTTTTGCGCTGATCGGCAGCGTGCATTACGGCCAGGGTTACGAAAACGCGTTCTGGAACGGCGCGCAAATGGTCTTCGGTGATGGCGACGGCGAAATCTTCCAGCGCTTCACCCGCTCGCTCGACGTGATCGCCCATGAACTGGCGCACGGTGTCACCGAAAGCGAGGCTGGTTTGATTTACGCCAATCAATCAGGCGCACTCAACGAATCGCTGTCGGACGTGTTCGGCGTGCTCACCAAGCAATACACCCTCGGCCACACGGTCGAGCAGGCCGACTGGTTGATCGGTGCCGACCTGCTGATGCCGAAAATCCAGGGCAAAGGCTTGCGCTCGATGTCGCACCCCGGCACCGCGTACGACGACCCCTTGCTGGGCAAGGACCCGCAACCGGAGCACATGCGCAAATTCGTCATCACCAGCGAAGACAATGGCGGCGTGCACATCAACTCCGGCATCCCGAACCGCGCGTTTTATCTGGCGGCTCGGGCACTCGGCGGCTTCGCCTGGGAAAAGGCCGGACGGATCTGGTATGACACGCTGTGCGACGATCGCTTGAGCCAGGACGCGACGTTCGACGCGTTCGCAAAATTGACCATCGACCACGCCGGCCAGCGCTTCGGCGCCAAGGAAGTTGAAGCGGTGCAGCAGGCCTGGGCACAGGTCGGTGTCGAATAAACTGAGGAGGCTGTATGAAAACGCTACCCGATTTAGGTGAAGATTCCGTTTTGCGTGTCTCTCGCCAGGGTGGCGTCGCCGCGATTCACAGCCTGAGCCGCCCGCGCGAAATCGAATTCGCGCAATGCGACATCAGCCAACGCTCACGCATCTGCTCGGTCCTCGAAGGCTGCCTGCCTTTGGACAGCAGCGACTCCGGACGCGGGGACCAGCGCTTCTATCAGATTGAAGTGCGTTACAAGTCAGGGGAAATGTTGCTAAAAGTGCCCGAGGACCGGGCACCGGGGGAACTGGTGCATCTGTGGGACAAGGGAGAGCTTGTGTAACCGCTCTCCCGCCATCCGGGTTTAACGCTCGACCGGCTGCATCTCGACAATCGTGCCGTTGGTAATCATCACCATCACGTATTTATCGTTGATCTGCACCCACTGCGCCTGTTCGATCGGCGCTTTCAGACCTTTGGCCTTCCAGTTCTGCAGCGCCTTGTCCTTGCGCTGATACATCTCCGGCGCCCGGTCGTTGACCTTCAACTGACGATCGCTGGTCGGCGATTGAACGGAAGGATCGCTTGAGGTTTGCGCCGCTTGAACAAGGGGGGTGATCCCGGCAACGCCGGCAACCAGAGCCAGACTGGCGATAAGGGTCTTGCTGTTCATCGGTGAACCTCCTGAATTGGGTAGTACCTGAACTCCGACTGCGTGGGGTGGGAATCATTCCTTTTTTTGCCTGGGGGGCGCTACAGGGGGAAGCGTAGATCTGCCAGATGTTTAGTTGGCTGCAAGGTCGTCATCGCTTGCAGGCAAGCTCCCACATCTTGGATTGCATTTCTCCAGTCGCAGCGCAGTCAACCTGTGGGAGCCAGCCTGCTGGCGATGGCGGTGGTTCAGGCAAATGATTAACGCAGTGCGAAAATCAAAAGCCCCTCACCCTAGCCCTCTCCCAGAGGGAGAGGGGACTGATCGTGGTGGATGTGAGAGATGCGCCAACTTGAAATACCGAGTCGAATGCAGGTTTCGAAACCAACCAAAATCGGCTCCCTCTCCAGGGGGAGAGGGCTGGGGTGAGGGGCAGCCACAGCGCAAATCCCAAGCCAACCACCCGCTTCTAACCAATCAACAATGAGCGTTAGCTCGCGTGCTTTTGATCTTGCTTTTGACTCACCGGCGACGTCGGAAGGCTGAGTGGAGGGATTGATCCGGGCGTGGGAGCGCAGCGACCGTACGACGAAGTCGTACACAGCGGAAGTAGGTGCAGCGCAGCAAACCGTAGCCGCTGCGCCCGGATCGATCCCGCAGCGAAGGGACCCGAGCCTGCGAGGGCCGAACGTAGGAGCAAGCGTTTTGGGTTACCTTTTCGGCGTTTGAAAAAGGTGACCCGCTGTAAGAGCGGAACCCTAAACAGCCGTTACCGCAGCAACGGATATGTACTCGATTGATCCACTATGAACATCAATCCATGCCAACAATGCAATTAACAGATTGTTACATCTGCGCCACCATCCACCTCAATAAAAACCGTGCGCCGCCCTCCCGTAGCGCACGTCATAAAAGCGGTGGAGTCCTTTACTATGACAGCCTCAATCCCACACGGCGGCTCGCGCGCCGGTGCCATTTTCCGAGTCACCTCGGGCAACTTCCTCGAACAGTTCGACTTCTTCCTGTTCGGCTTCTACGCCACACAAATCGCCGCGGTGTTCTTCCCGGCAAGCAGTGAATTCGCCTCCCTGATGATGACCTTCGCCGTGTTCGGCGCAGGCTTCCTCATGCGCCCGCTCGGCGCCATCGTGCTCGGTGCCTACATCGATGACGTCGGCCGCCGCAAAGGCCTGATCGTCACCCTGTCGATCATGGCCAGCGGCACGATATTGATCGTGCTGGTGCCCGGCTACGAAACCATCGGCCTGTTCGCCCCAGCCTTGGTATTGATCGGGCGGCTGCTGCAAGGCTTCTCGGCTGGTGCGGAACTGGGCGGTGTGTCGGTTTACCTGTCGGAAATCGCCACGCCCGGTCGCAAGGGTTTCTTCACTGCATGGCAATCGGCAAGTCAGCAAGTCGCGATCATCGTCGCTGCCGCGCTCGGCTATGGCCTGAACCAGTGGATGGCGCCGCAGGCGATCGCCGACTGGGGCTGGCGCATTCCGTTTTTCGTTGGCTGCATGATCGTCCCGTTCATCTTTTTTCTACGCCGCAACCTGGCGGAAACCGAAGAATTTGCTGCGCGCAAACACCGGCCGAGCATGGGCGAAGTGTTCCGCACCCTCGGCCAGAACTGGGGCGTGGTGCTGGGCGGCATGTTGATGGTCGCGCTGACCACCACGGCGTTTTACCTGATCACCGTGTACGCGCCGACTTTCGGTAAAACCGTGCTGCACCTGAGCACTTCCGACGCGCTGCTGGTGACGCTGCTGGTCGGCGTTTCGAACTTCTTCTGGCTGCCGATTGGCGGCGCGCTGTCCGATCGCATCGGCCGTCGCCCGGTGCTGATCGCCATGGCGTTGCTGGCACTGGCCACGACCTATCCGGCGCTGTCGTTCCTGGTGCAGTCGCCGAGCTTCAGCCACATGTTGCTGTCACTGTTGTGGCTGTCGTTCATCTACGGCCTGTACAACGGCGCGATGATTCCGGCCCTCACCGAGATCATGCCAGTGGAAGTACGCGTCGCCGGTTTCTCGTTGGCCTACAGCCTGGCCACTGCGATTTTCGGCGGGTTCACCCCGGCGATGTCGACCTTCCTGATCCAGTACACCGGCGACAAAGCCGCGCCGGGTTACTGGATGAGCATCGGTGCGCTGTGTGCGTTGTGCACCACCCTTTATCTGTACCGCCGTGCCGGTGGTCGTCTGCAACCTGTCGCGGCCTGAGGAAAACTCGCCATGAAAAAAATCTTTACTGTCACCGCCCTGCTCGCCGGCCTGGCATTCAACCTGAGCGCCCACGCCGCAGAACTGAGCGTGATGACGTCCGGTGGCTTCACCGCCGCGTACAAAATCCTTGGGCCGAAATTCGCTGCCGCCAGCGGCAACACGCTGACCACCAGCCTCGGCCCGTCGATGGGCAAGGCGCCGGAGGCGATCCCCAATCGTCTGGCGCGTGGCGAGCATGCCGACGTGGTGATCATGGTCGGCTACGCCCTTGACGAGTTGATCAAACAAGGCAAGGTCGACCCGGCTTCGCGGGTCGAACTGGCGGATTCGCGGATCGGCATGGTGGTGCGCGAAGGCGCGGCGAAACCGGACATCAGTAGCGTCGACGGCTTGAAGAAAACCCTGCTTGATGCCAAGTCGGTGGCGTACTCCGACAGCGCCAGCGGCGTGTACATCGAGCAGCAGCTGTTCAAGAAACTTGGCATCGAAGATCAGTTGAAGCCCAAAGCCAAAATGATCGCCAAAATCCCGGTGGGCTCGGTCGTCGCCAGCGGTGACTATCAATTGGGCTTCCAGCAGGTCAGCGAATTGCTGCCGGTGCCAGGCGTGAGCTTCGTCGCGAAGATTCCGGAATCGGTGCAGTCGGTGACCCGTTTCGCTGCCGGCATTCCGGTCAAGGCCGAGCATCCAGAAGAAGCCAAAGCCCTGCTCGCCTACCTCGCCGCGCCTGCCGCCCAGGCTGACGTGCAGGCCACCGGGATGGATTCGGTCAAGCGCTGATCGTTGGCGGCTGGACTTTCATTTCCACCACCAGCCGCTCCAGTTCCAGCGCCGCCGGGGTCAGCGTACGACCCCGGCGCTTGAGGATGCCGACGCTGCGCATCACTTGCGGATCGGTCAGCGGCACCCGTGTCAGGATCGGATGATCCGGCCCCGGCAGCGCCATCATCGGCACCGCCGCCACACCCAACCCCGCCTCGACCAGGCCGATCATCGTCGTCACGTGCCGCGTCTCGCAGATGCTCTGACGCTGCGGCATCACCCCGCCCAACGCCTGATCCAGCAGAAAACGATTGCCGGAGGTCTTGTCCAGACCGATGTAGTCCTGCTGATAGAACTCGTCCCACGTCACGCTGCTGTGCTGCGCCAACGGATGATCGCGGCGGCAGGCAACAACGTAGCACTCCTGCACAAGCGGTTCGAAGTCGACTTTGGCATCCTGCGTGCCTAGAAAACTCAAACCGAAATCCGCCTCGCCATTGACCACTGCACTCAACACATCGTGAGCGCTGGAGTCGAGCACCTTGACCTTGATCCGTGGGAACTGCTGGTGATAACGCGCGATGACCCGCGGCATGAAATAGTACGCCGCCGACGGCACGCAAGCGACGGTGACATGGCCGAGCCGCGTCGAGGCGACTTCGCTGATGCCCAGCAATGCCACGTCAAGATCATCGAGCAAGCGTTCGACACTGGGCATGAAACCGCGTCCGGCCTGGGTCAGGCTGACCTTGCGCGTGGTGCGCTCGAAGAGTTTGACCCCAAGCGCGTCTTCGAGCTTTTCGATGCGTCGGCTCAACGCCGGCTGCGACAGGCGCACAGTGTCGGCGGCCTTGCGAAAACTGCCCTGCTCGACCACCGCGCGAAAGGCTTGCAGGTCGTTGAGGTCGAAGTTGATGGCCATGGCGGTTCCGGAAATTGATGCGCAGGGGTTATAAATGTAACCATTTGATGCAAAACATTACAGCCACAACACAAATCACCTGTCGGAGTGAGCCTGCTCGCGATAGCGGTGAATCAGTCAAAGGATGTGTGGCTGACCCACCGCTATCGCCAGCAGGCTGGCTCCCACAGGGTTCCGCGGTGGCAATCGAATTGATTCAGACCTTATCCTTGTCGCCCCCCGCCGT
This sequence comes from Pseudomonas sp. R1-1, assembly GCF_051132135.1. NCBI lineage: Bacteria > Pseudomonadati > Pseudomonadota > Gammaproteobacteria > Pseudomonadales > Pseudomonadaceae > Pseudomonas > Pseudomonas sp. R1-1. The sequence continues at coordinate 2,417,522 of NZ_CP071663.1, read as the reverse complement.
ACCGTTGTCAGGAGTTGACCCATGCCCCATGAAGGCAATCTGTTGCAAGCCGCTGTCGTGTTTCTGTTCGCGGCGGTGCTCACCGTGCCTTTGGCCAAGCGCCTGCAACTGGGCGCGGTGCTCGGTTATCTGTTCGCCGGGGTGATCATCGGGCCGTCGGTGCTCGGTCTGATCGGCAACCCGCAGAGCGTGGCGCATATTTCCGAACTGGGCGTGGTGTTGTTGCTGTTCATCATTGGTCTGGAGCTGTCGCCGCGACGCTTGTGGGTGATGCGCAAATCGGTGTTTGGCGTCGGGCTGGCGCAGGTGTTGCTGACGGCGTCGGTGATAGGCGTGCTGGCGTTGTCGGTGTTCGGGCAGCCGCTCAATAGCGCAATTGTGCTCGGCCTCGGACTGGCACTCTCCTCTACCGCGTTCGGCCTGCAGAGTCTGGCCGAGCGCAAGGAATTGACCAGCCCCCACGGACGCCTGGCGTTTGCGATTCTGTTGTTCCAGGACATCGCCGCGATCCCGTTGATCGCGCTGGTGCCGATGCTCGCCGGTGGCGCCGAAAACACCAGCCATGCCGGAAGCCTCAACCATGCGTTGCAGGTGCTTGGTGGCATCGCGGTGGTGGTGGGCGGTGGGCGGTATCTGTTGCGACCGGTGTTCCGCGTGGTAGCTAAAACCGGTCTGCCGGAAGTGTCGACGGCCACGGCGTTGCTGGTGGTGATCGGCACCGCGTGGCTGATGGACCGGGTCGGTGTGTCGATGGCGCTGGGAGCATTTCTTGCCGGTCTGCTGCTGGCGGATTCGGAGTATCGGCATGAGCTGGAAGCGCAGATCGAACCGTTCAAAGGCCTGCTGCTCGGGTTGTTTTTCATCAGCGTCGGCATGGGTGCCAACCTGAGTTTGCTGCTCAGCGCACCGATTACTGTGCTGGGGCTGACGCTGCTGTTGATCGGTCTGAAATTACCGCTGCTGTTTGTGGTTGGACGGCTGGCGGGGGGCTTGAACAAGATCAGTGCAATTCGCCTCGGCATCGTTCTGGCGGCCGGTGGTGAATTCGCTTTCGTGGTGTTCAAGATCGGTCGCGATCAGGGCCTGTTCGAACCGCGCCTGTATGACTTGTTGGTGCTGACGATCACCCTGTCGATGGCGGTGACGCCGTTGTTGCTGTTGCTTTGCGCACGGCTGGTCAGCCCGAAAGTGCAGCCGGTGGAAGTGCCGGAGAAATTTCGCGAAATCGACACCGAAGCACCGCGCGTGGTGATTGCCGGCATGGGCCGAATGGGCCAGATCGTTGCGCGGATTCTGCGCGCGCAAAATATCAATTTCGTCGCGCTGGATACGTCAGTGGAAACCATCGAACTGTCGCGCAGCTTCGGCGGCGTGCCGGTGTTTTATGGCGACCCGATGCGCCCGGAAATCCTCCATGCGGCGAAGGTCGGCGAAGCGGAATATTTCGTCATCGCCACCGACGACCCCGACACCAACATCAAAACCGCCGAGGTGGTGCGCAAGCTCTATCCGCACATGAAAATCATCGCCCGCGCACGTAACCGTCAGCACGTGCACCGCTTGATCGATGTCGGCGCCGAGGCGATTCGGGAAACCTATTATTCGAGTCTGGAAATGAGCCGGCGCACCCTCGTCGGGCTCGGTCTGACCCAGGAACAGGCCGATGCACGGATCAAGCGGTTCAAGCACCACGACGAACAGGTGCTGGAGGCGCAGCACGCGGTCTACGACGACGAGGCCAAAGTCCTGCAAACCGCCCAGGAAGCCCGGGCGGAACTGGCCAAACTGTTCGAGTCGGATCAGCTCGAAGAGCAAGCGCGCAACACCTGATCCTGCCTTGCACTGATCCAGAAATGTGGGAGCCAGCCTGCTGGCGATGGCGTTGTTTCAGACAACACATCTGAAACAGACAGACCGCTATCGCCAGCAGGCTCGCTCCCACACTGATTCCGGGTTTGCCGGAAATCTCCCTGCACCCCAAGAACCTGTGGGAGCCAGCCTGCTGGCGATGGCGTTGTTTCAAACAACACATCTGAAACAGACAAACCGCTATCGCCAGCAGGCTGGCTCCCACACTGATTCCGGGTTTGCCGGAAATCTCCCTGCACCCCGAGAACCTGTGGGAGCCAGCCTGCTGGCGATGACGGTGTTTCAGACAACACATCTGAAACAGACAAACCGCTATCGCGAGCAGGCTCGCTCCCACACTGATTCCGGGTTTGCCGGAAATCTCCCTGCCCCCCAAGAACCTGTGGGAGCCAGCCTGCTGGCGATGGCGTTGTTTCAGACAACACATCTGAAACAGACAAACCGCTATCGCGAGCAGGCTCGCTCCCACACTGATTCCGGGTTTGCCGGAAATCTCCCTGCACCCCAAGAACCTGTGGGAGCCAGCCTGCTGGCGATGGCGTTGTTTCAGACAACACATCTGAAACAGACAAACCGCTATCGCGAGCAGGCTGGCTCCCACACTGATTCCGGGTTTGCCGGAAATCTCCCTGCACCCCGAGAACCTGTGGGAGCCAGCCTGCTGGCGATGGCGTTGTTTCAGACAACACATCTGAAACAGACAGACCGCTATCGCGAGCAGGCTCGCTCCTACAGGGAATCGGTGTCAGGCCAGTTCCAGCGCCGGCGCTTTTTCGACCGCTGTCAGTGCAAACCGATCCGCCAGAAACGGGGCGATATCCAGCGGCAGCGGCTCGTCATTGACCAGTTTGTCTAGCAGTACGCCGGTGATCGCCGAAGTCAGGATGCCGGTGCGAAAGTGTCCGCAGGCATTCAGGTAACCCTCCACGCCGCGCATCGGCCCGAGGATCGGCAGTTCGTCCGGCGAGCCCGGTCGCAGCCCGGCCCAGGTGCGCTTGAGGTTGACGTCGGCCAGTTCCGGCAGGCAGCGCACCGCGCCCTGCACCAGCCCGGCGATTTCCGGGTAGGTGGTGGTAACGTCGAAGCCCTTGTCTTCGGTGGTGCTGCCGATGAGGATTTCGCCGTTGTCCTTTTGCGCCACGTAGCAGTCGCTGGTGGTCAGGCAACCGTTGAGGATCTTCGGCATGCGTTCGGTCAGCAGTATTTGGCCTTTGACCGGTTTCACCGGAATGCGAATCCCGGTGGCCCACTCGCTCAGATCCGCCGCCCAGGCGCCCGCGGCGTTGATCAGCGTCTTGCAGTGAAACACACCCTCCTCGCTCGTTTGCACCCCGGTCACCCGCGTGCCGTGATGCAACACACCGGTGACATTGGTGTTGACGAAGATGTCCACGCCGTTCTGCCGCGCGCCCTCCATATAGGCATCGGCGAGGCGGAACGGGCTGACCTGATGATCGCAAAGAAACTCCAGCGCCCCGCGCGCCTCATGGCTGACGCTCGGTTCGGCGGTGCGTAATGCAGCCTGATCGAGCCAGCGCACCTGATCGGCCAGATGCGGAATGCAACCGACGATGTGCTCGGCGTAGAGCCGGTCCTCGTCGTCATAAATGACGAATTTCAGCCCGGTCCTTTCGAACTTGAAATCCATCCCGTGATTATCTTTCAGCTCGCGGTGCAACGCCGGGTACAGCGCGTTGGACTGCAAGGCAAAATCGAAGAACGATTCCGGCAGGATGTGCGGCGTGCTCGCATCCACCGCCACCGCCGCGCCCTGGGTTTCGCGCTTGCGATTGGCCGACATCATGCGAAAGAAAATCACCCCGCAACCGAGGCCGACCGACTCGCCGATCGCCCACAATCCGCCGGCCGACGCACGGGTGGCGTTACCGGGGCGCTTGGCGTCGATCAGCGCAATCTTCAGGTTTCTGCGTTTGGACAATTGATAGGCGCAGGACGCCCCGATCACGCCGCCACCGGCAATGACCACGTCGTAGAACTTACTCATGGGCAGCGGCCTCCGTGCCGACAGACTGAAATGCGGAAAAAGGAATCGGATCAATCGGGAAGCGCGGACGCAGCCAGCCGACATCCTTGCGACCGGTGGCCTGGCGCAGACGATCGCTGCAGTAGCCGACGCACATACGCCCCTGGCAATCGCCCATGCTCACACGGGTGCGCATTTTCAGGCTGGCGATGTCTTGCACGCCCTGCTCGAGCGCCCGATCGATGTCGGCACGGGTGGCGTTCTCGCAACGGCAGATGACCGTGTCGGCGGCAGGCAACGTGGTCTGGCCGACGCCGCGCGCGGTGTAGCGATCGACCGCCGCCCGAAAGCGCACGATGGCCTTGAGTTTGCTCAAGTAGCGGTCGCGGCGCACCCGCGCCAGTTCTTCTTCGAGCACGCCGCGTTGCAGCAGGATCGACGTCGCCGCAATCCTGCCAGCGAGCATCGCCGCTTCACCGCCACGAATGCCGCCCATGTCGCCGGCCAGATGCACATGCGGTTCGTTGCTTTGCTGCCAGATATTGGCGTTGGCACGCAGGTAACCGTCGTCACTGAAACCGTGATCAAGGCCCATCTGCTGGCTTAATTGCGTGCGCGGGATAAAGCCGTAACCGACCGCCAGGGTCTGCGCTTCGAAGCGCTCGACGCGGCTCAGGCCCGGTTCCCAGGTCGCCGAATACGGCGCAACGCTGACGCTTTTCAGTTCGCCCTCGCCATGCGCCTCGACCACGCCCCAGCCGTATTGCATGGGGATGCCGTGCAGTTTCAGGTACGCGAGCATGCTCAAGCCATCGAGGAACAGCTGCGGCTTGTTCAGCAGCGCCAGACTTTCCCGGGCGATCTTGCCGAATGCGCAGGCCTCATACACGCCCGCGACGCGCACGCCAGACGCATGCAGTTGCGTCGCCACCAGCGGCAACAGCGGCCCGGTGCCGGCAATGATGACCGGCCCCTGCGGCTTGACCACGCCACTTTTGATCTGCAACTGCAGGCCGCCCAGCATGATCACTCCCGGCAACGTCCAGCCGGGAAACGGCACGCTGCGCTCGTGACAACCGGCCGATAACAGCAACTGTGGGTATTCGATCTCGTGCAGTTGCTCGTCGCCATCGAGCACTACTAACGCGCGAGTGCCTTCGGCGCCGACCACGCGATGGTTGAGACGCACGTCGATCAGTCCGGCCTGTTCCTGAAACTCGCCGTGCAGCTTGCCCAGCGCCTCAGCGTAACGTGGGCCCAGATAGTCCAGTTGCACGCCGTCACGCAGCGGCCCGCGATACACCACGCCGCCGAGGCGCGACGCTTCTTCGAGCAAGGTGCAGCGCACGCCGTGACGGGCCAGTTCGATGGCGGCGGCCATCCCGGCAGGGCCACCGCCGACAATCACCGGTTGCAGGCTCATACGACCTCCTGCGCAGTGATGCGATTGACCTGGGTTTGAATCTGCATGCCGTCGCGCACCACGGTCTGGCAGGCGCGGCGTTTATGCCGACCGTTGATCCGCACCAGGCAGCATTGGCACACGCCCATGCCGCAATACGCGCCGCTGATCTGGTTGTGATCGTTGCGGGCGATCTGGCGCAGGCCGAGGGATTGAATAACGCTGAGGACGGTTTCGCCGATGGCAGCGGTGACAGGCTGGCCGTTGATATGCACAGTCATGTCCGCCTGCACCAAAGGCTGGATATCGAAGGATCTTTCTAGGCAGTTCATTGCAGTGTTCGTCCGTGAAAAATTCAGAAGAGTGTTGCGCCAGCTCCTTGCTGCACTACACCGTGCCGTCCCGTTTTTAATACGTTCAGGGGGACGTGCGGTACTCCGACAGCGCAACAAAGTGCGCGCGAAAACAATGTAGTCGATCCCGCGGCAAAGGCCTGGATCATTTACGTTAGGCAATATCGCGATACGAAATATTGATCCAGAGCAGGCAAGCACAAATCCCTGTGGGAGCGAGCCTGCTCGCGAATCCCCGCCGCACCTTAGTCATCGAATTCAGACAAAACACCTTCGCGAGCAGGCTCGCTCCCACCCTGTTTTTGGCTGCGCCAGACAGCAAAAAGCCGCTTTCACCCGAAGATGAAAGCGGCCGAGGCATCCTGCCTCAGAGGGATCAGTGCACGAACAGGGCGATCAGAATAATGATCGGAATAGGCACGCCGAGAAAAAACAGCAGTAATGAGCGCATGGTTTTGCTCCTTGTTTAACGGACTGGAGTGGTCGTGGTGTAGGTGTCGACTTCGACGTATTCCACTGCGTCGCGACGACGACCGCCGAACGTGGCGGCGAGACTGGCGAAGAACGCACCGGCCAGCAGCGCGACGAACATCCACAGCGAGGTGTAGGCAGCGACTTTGGCGGCGGTGTCGGCGGCTTGCTGAGCTTTCAGCTTGGCGTCGGCGATGGCTTTCTGCGTGCTGGCGTAGATCTCGTCGACACGACGTTCGGCATCGGCCTGGCTCAGATTGGTCCGCTGGGCGACCAATTGTGCGAGGTAGGTGCGGTCTTCCGGGCTGAGCTGACCGTTGGCCAGGCTCTGGGTGAAGATGCGGGTCACGGTGCCGCGTGCGGCGTCATCGCTGACGGCGGCAGGACGATCATCGCGGAACAGGCTATCGACGAAATAGCCGTACTGATCGCTGTCAGTGTTGGCAGCAGCCGAACCGGCGGCCTGACTCATCGCACCGGCAGCACCGCCGACGACATTGGCACCCGCCTGCACACCGCCGCTGACGACGCTGCTGACCGAACCGACCACCAGCATCGCGGTGACCAGCGTAGCTACACACCAGGCGAGAAAACCGTGCGCGGTGTCGCGGAAATACACCTCGTCACCGTGCATGTTCGCCCACTTCACTCGCAGGCGACCGGCGATGTAGCCGCCCATCCCGGAAGCGATGATCTGCGTCACCGCCAGCCAGACAATCGTCGAAATACCCAGGCCCTTGGCGCTGACGCCCTCTCCGGCCCACGGTGAAACAGCGGAAAAACCCAGACCGAAGCCGAGCAACACCAGGATCATCGACAACGCCGCAGCCGCCGCAGCGCCCGCAAAGATCGCGCCCCAGGACACACCTGATACGCTGCTTGATTCTTCAACGGCAGAATAAAATCCATCAGAAGATCTGTTCATTGTTGTTCTGCTCCAGGCATGAAAAATGATGTTACAAGTACTCAACGGAGCAATTGCAGCGACCGTGCCAGTCGTCATAACAAAATAAACTCAGTATTTTCAATCAGTTAGAAAAGATGAACTTCCTCGGACCATGCAAAATGCAACAAGCGCCGGATAACGGCGGGTTTTCTGCACTGGCTGACGGGCCGGAATCGGCGTTTGTGACAGGCGCAACATGAAAGTTAATTTAAAGCGTCACGGAAATTTCTTGGCAAAATGCTGCCATTCCGTTTGAACCGATCAGCAGGCCTGCCTATGACTCGTATCTTGACCATCGAAGACGACGCCGTGACCGCTCGGGAAATCGTCGCCGAACTCAGCAGCCACGGGCTCGACGTCGACTGGGTCGACAATGGTCGCGAAGGCCTCGACCGCGCCGTGAGCGGCAATTACGACCTGATCACCCTCGACCGCATGTTGCCCGAGCTGGATGGCCTGGCCATCGTCACCACACTGCGCACCATGGGCGTCGCGACGCCGATTCTGATGATCAGCGCCCTCTCCGACGTCGACGAGCGGGTGCGGGGTTTGCGCGCCGGCGGTGACGATTACCTGACCAAGCCGTTTGCCACCGACGAGATGGCCGCGCGGGTCGAAGTGCTGTTGCGCCGTCAGACCAGCGTTGCCACGCAAGCGACGACGCTGCAGGTCGCCGACCTCGAACTGGATCTGATCAGCCACGAAGCGCGCCGTGCCGACCAGGTGCTGACGCTGCTGCCGACCGAGTACAAACTGCTCGAATTCCTCATGCGCAACAGTGGCCAGATCCTCTCGCGGATGATGATTTTCGAAGAGGTCTGGGGCTATCACTTCGACCCCGGCACCAACCTGATCGATGTGCACATCGGCCGCTTGCGCAAGAAAATCGACGCCGCCGGCAACGTTCCGCTGATCCGCACGGTACGGGGCTCCGGCTATGTCATTGCCGAACCCGTCTGACGGCTGGCGCTCCTCCAGCAGCCGCCTGCTGGCGCTGTACAGCTCGCTGTTCGTGGCCTGGAGCGCGATCCTCATGGGGGTCATGTATTACGAGGTGTCGGGCTACCTCGACAACCTCGCCAAGCATTCGCTGATGCAACGCCAGCACCTGTTTTCGCATTTTCGCGGTGAGCAACTGGAAGACGCCCTCGCCGCCAGCATGACCTTCGATATTCGCGGCATCGACGCCTACGGCTTGTTCAGCGCCGACGGCGTTTACCTCGGCGGTGCGCTGCAACAGATTCCCGAAGGCCTGCCGCTGGACGGCAAGATCCACATGCTCGCCGACTGCGCCGATTCCGACGACCCAACCCTGCCGAGTGACAGCTGCGATGCCGTCGCCACGCAAACCCGCGATGGCCGCTGGCTGGTGCTGCTGCGCGACAACGGCTCGTTGTTCGCAGTGACGCGGATCATTTTGCATGCGTTGTTCTGGGGCGTGTCGCTGACCATTCTGCCAGGTGTCGCCGGATGGCATTTGCTGCGCCGCCGACCGTTGCGACGGATTCGCGCGATTCAGGACAGCGCCCAGGCGATCGTCGCCGGTGATCTGACCCATCGTTTGCCGCTGTCCAATCGCCGCGATGAGCTGGACATGCTCGCGGCCATCGTCAATGCGATGCTGGAGCGCATCGAGCGGCTGATGAATGAAGTCAAAGGCGTCTGCGACAACATCGCCCACGACTTGCGCACGCCATTGACCCGCCTGCGCGCGCAACTGTATCGCATGCAGCAACAGGCCGGCGAAGGCTCTCAGGAAGCGGCGCAACTGGATTTGGTGCTGGCAGAAGCGGATACGCTGATGGCGCGGTTTCGCGGCTTGCTGCGAATTTCCGAACTTGAGGACCGTCAGCGTCGCTCGGGTTTCGTGCAGCTCGACCCGGTGCAATTGCTCGAAGAACTGCATGAGTTTTACTTGCCGCTGGCTGAAGAAGGCGAGCTGCGTTTCGAGCTGAACATGCCGGAATCCCTGCCGCCGCTCAATGGCGACCGGGCGTTGCTGTTCGAGGCATTGGCGAATCTGTTGAGCAACTCGATCAAGTTCACCCCGCCCGGCGGCACGGTGCTGCTGCGTGGGGTGAATTCCGGTGGGCAGACGCAGATCGAAGTGCACGACTCCGGCCCGGGAATTCCCGAGGCCGAGCGCGAGGCGGTGTTCCAACGGTTTTATCGCGCCGAGGGCGGGCAACCGAAGAGCGGTTTTGGCCTTGGTTTATCGATCGTCGCAGCGATTGTCAGCCTGCATGGCTTCAGCCTGCACGTGAGCAGCAGCGACCTGGGCGGGGCGAAACTGCTGCTCGATTGCAGGCAGAGTCTGATCGGCAATTCCTGATCAGCGTTTTGCTGATCGTTCCCACGCTCTGCGTGGGAATGCAGCCCGGGACGCTCCGCGTCCCTATTCGAGAGGCGGAACGCGGAGCGTCCCTTGAGGCATTCCCACGCAGAGCATGGGAACGATCGGTCCGTGGTGACCTAGGCCGGGTAATTGGCCCGCAATGCGTCCAGCCCGCCCTGGTAGATGCCGTTGAACAGCGCCACCACTTCCTCATCGCTCACGCCGTTTGCATTGAAGCGTCCCGACCAGGTCACCCGCGCGCCCTGCCCCTGGGCCTCGACCTTGAGGGTGGCCAGATAATCAGTCGCCGGAAACGGTGCCTGTTCGATCGAATAGCTGTACGTCATGGCGGCGTTGTCGAAGGTTTGCAGGCGCTCGATCACCACGCCGCCGTCAGCGGTTTTCAGGCTGCGCACCCGTCCGCCGTCGGTCAGGGTGCTTTCGGTAATGAGCGGCAGCCAGTCGGGCAGCGTGTTGAAGCCGCCGATCAATTGCCAGACCTGATCGGCCGAGGCCGGGATGTCGATGGTTGCAGAAGCGGTTGCCATGGAAGTGGTCTCTCTCGTCAGTTCAAATATCGTAGCCCCTCACCCTCCGGCGGGCGGCGTTCCGATGAGCGTTTTTTCAGTTCTCCAACAACCGCAGTAAACCCTGATCATCTACGTCAACTGTGATCGCGTCATAACTGGCAATCGTCGCATGTGCCGTTTCCAGCGGATGCTGATGAGTAGTGGTAATGATCATCAACGGCGCACCTGCCGCTTCCGCTGCCTGAATGCCCACTGCCGCGTCCTCGAATATCAGGCAATCACGCGGTTCAACCCCGAGGCGTTGCGCCGCCAAGCGATAGCCGGCGGGATCCGGCTTGCCGGCCTTGACATCTTCCGCCGTAATCAACACCGCAGGCGCGGTAATGCCGGCGGCGGCCATGCGCCGCAACGCCAGATCCCGCGGTGCCGACGTGACCATCGCCCAGCGCTGCGCCGGCAGACTGTTGAGAAACGCCGCGGCGCCGGGAATCTCGACGATGCCTTCGACGTCATCAATTTCCGCAGCGGTAATGAACGCCGCTTGCGCTTCGGCATCCACCCCCGGCAGGTTCAGACGGGTGATGGTGTCGATCGCCCGCGCACCGTGGATGGTAGGCAAAAACGCTTCGACATCGACGTCATGGCGTACTGCCCAGGCCGACCAGATGCGCTCTGCAGCGGCGATGGAATTGAGCACGGTGCCGTCCATGTCGAACAGGAACGCACCGAACGCGCGGTCGAAAACAGAAGTTTCAGCAGACAAAAGGGCAAATCCTCTGACAGGGGGGCGGGCAAATTCGCCCGCCAATGTAGCATCTGTCAATGCAGTTGCGGCGCCTTGGACTTGAACGCGTTTTCCACACAGTCGAGCAACTGACCGATCGCCCACGGCTTCTTGATGAATGCCACCGAATGCTTGACCCCCGAGGTTTCCGGGGTCTCATAACCGGACATGACCATCACCGGTTTTTCCGGCCAGCGGTCACCGACCAGATTGGCCAGGTCGGCGCCGTTGAGCGTGCCGGGCATGGTGATGTCGGTCAGTAACAGCGCAACGTCTGCTGCATGTTTTTCCAGATACAGCGATGCTGCGTCAGCGCTGGTTTGCGGTTCGACCTTGAACCCTTCCTCCTGAAGAATTTCGCAAAGAAACTCCAGAATCAACGGATCGTCTTCCACTACCAGAATCAACCCGCCAGGAAGGTGCGCGCTCGACGTAGGTGTAGGGCACATGAACAGCACTCCCCCGAATTACATTTTCGATTAGCGGTTTGGATCCGCTGCTTAACTGGTATGAGCAGTGGGCTCTGTAGAAATTCACTTTTGATACAGGACTTTTCGACAACGAGCTTTTCAGCGGTTATGGATCGACGTTCGCAACCTGGCAATTGTGGTTAAAATGCCGGCCCATTCTGCTTGCCGATCCTGCCCGATGACCCCTGAAGCCCTCGCCACCCTCCACGCCCATTTGCTGCCGGCACTTGCCGCCGCCCCTGGCGAAACCCGTCGCCTGTTTCATGGACGCGGGCGCTGCTGGCCGGGGCTGGAGCAGTTGACGGTGGACCGGTTGCAAGGCGTGGTGCTGGTGTCGCTGTTCAAGGAACCGGCGCCTGAGCCACTGGAAGATCTGAAGCGCTTGCTGCTGGACATCACCGCCAGCGAAGAATGGCGGCAGTGCGGTGCGCATACTTTGTTGATCCAGCATCGCTATTTGCCGCAAAGCACCGCCGAATGGCTGCTCGGCGACGAGATCGAGGAAATGACCATCGTCGAGGGCGGCTTGCAATACCGCGTCGACCTGGGGCGCAAGCAGAACGCCGGGCTGTTTCTCGACATGCGTTACGGGCGCGACTGGGTACGCGAACAGGCAAGCGGCAAACGCATACTCAATCTGTTTGCCTACACCTGCGGTTTTTCGGTAGCGGCCATCGCCGGCGGCGCCAGCCATGTGGTCAACCTCGACATGTCCCGCGCGGCGCTGAGCCGCGGTCGCGACAATCATCGCTTGAATGGCCATGACCTGAGCAAAGTCAGTTTCCTCGGCCACGATCTGTTCAAGTCGTGGGGCAAAGTGATCAACAGCGGCCCGTACGATCTGGTGATCATCGATCCGCCGTCGTTCCAGAAAGGCAGCTTTCTGCTGACGAAGGATTACCAGCGCGTGCTCCGGCGCCTGCCGGAATTGCTCACGGCGCAGGGCAGCGTACTGGCGTGCATGAACGACCCGGCGTTCGGCTCGGACTTTCTGATCGATGGCGTGACGCGGGAAGCGCCGCAGTTGCGCTTTGAACAACGGCTGGAAAATCCGCCGGAGTTTCCGGACATCGATGCGGAGAGCGGCCTGAAGGCGCTGGTTTTCCAGCGCAACACCTGACTAACGCAAGTTTTCTGAACAACACCTATCTCCTGTGGGAGCGAGCCTGCTCGCGAAAGCGTCCTGTCAGTCGCAGCGATGTTGACTGAGCTAGCGCATTCGCGAGCAGGCTCGCTCCCACAGGGTTAGCGTTTTGCTGGAGAAACTTGGCTGGTGCAGCGCAAACAACCGGGATGCCATTGACTGCCATCCCCCTGCGCAACATCAATCAGGCGTCGAGTCGGCGCGAATCGAGCGCCATGTGGCTTGCGCCAGTACTTCGCGATATTCCATCGGGCTGCCCTTGACCCGCCCCGCCAGCCACGCCCGGCAGTAGCTGTCGGCCTGGCCGATGATCAGCGATGGCAACAATTCGAAGGGCAACTCGCGCAGTTCACCCATGCGCCCGGATTCGCCGAGCCATTCGCGCAGGCGCCGATTGCGCGTTTTGTTGCGCTCGGCCAATTCAACCTTGAACGGTCCCTTGGTCACGGCAAATCGTGCGTGATACTGAAAGCGTGCCCATTGCGGCTGGCGCTCGACCCAATCCAGATAGCTGAACACCAACGCTTGCACGCCTTCTTCGGTGCTTTGCGCGGCCTCCAGATATTCATCGCGCAACCGCGTCTGATCTTCCAGCGCCGTGAAAAACAGCGCCGCGACCAAGCCTTCCTTGTTGCCGAAATGGTGATAGATCGCGCCGACGCTGGTGTCGCACTCGGCACGAATCATCTCGATGGTGGTGGCTTCGATCCCCTGTTCGTTGAACAGGTCGAGCGCCTTGCGAAAGATATCGCGCTTGAGCTCGGCGCGGCGGCCGGGGTAACTGCGTTCAAGTAGATCTGCGGTGTCCATGCTGCTCACAGCCTGAAAGTTAAAAGGAAAGACATGCTGGTGCCCGGAAAAAAGCCTGCACAGGTTGACAGATTTCCCGCAGACAGAATACCGTTCCGTTACAGAATATTGTTCTGTAACGGAACATAATTCTGCTTAACCACTTATCGCGAGGCGTTTCCCATGAGTCAATCTCTCAGCATGTTCAACAGCGTCGGCTCCGATGCCTTCAGCAAAATGGCCTGCCAGTTCGCCCCCTACTTCAGCACGATCAACCCGGTCATCAGCGAACTGCGCCCGAACGCCGCCACCGTTCAAGTGCCGTTTCGCAAGGAAATCACCAACCACCTCGGCACGGTCCATGCGATTGCCATGTGCAACGCGGCAGAACTCGCTGGCGGCATGATGACCGATGTCTCGATCCCGGACGGCGCGCGCTGGATTCCCAAAGGCATGACCGTGGAATACCTGGCCAAGGCCAAAACCGACGTGACGGCAGTGGCCAGCGCTGAAGGCGTGGATTGGCAAAGCGAGGGTGACAAGGTGGTGATCGTCGATATTCACGATACCGAGGGCAAAAAGGTCTTCACGGCGCGGATCACCATGAACGTGAAGCTTGGCTGAATAGCCGGGTTTAGCGGGAGCCAGCCCTCACCCGGAGGTACGGGCGCCGATCCCGGTTGGCTGCCGACCTGATCGTTCCCACGCTCCGTGTGGGAATGCAGCCCCGGACGCTCCGCGTCCATAGCGTCACGAGGGATACTCCGGCTAACTCAGTGCAACGTCAGCCGCTGGCGAACGAATTCTTCGGTATGGCGGGTCGTCTGATCCAGATGCCGGTCACGCTGCTTCTCGGCATCGAGCATGGCGCGCTTGCCGTTTTTTTGCAGCAGATAGGTATGAATCTGCTGAACCTCAAGCGAGCGATAAATCGGGGTGGTGTCGATAAATCCGCGCAGGCCGTTGCTGCGGTAGTGCCGGGTGCTCATCAATACCTGGGTTTCGCGCGAGCCGATTACCTCGAAACCCAGCGCCTCGAAATACGGGACTTTGCCAACGCTGCACGTCAGTTCGGCATGCGGGTAGCGCCCGACCATCTCGCCGATCATTGCCCGCGCCACACCCTGGCGCCGATGTCCTTCGCGCACGGCTATGTAGGCGACGCTGCACGCTTCCCAGTCGCCCTGCACCGGCAGGTACAGAAGAAAGCCGATCACCTGCTCCGGGTCGTCCTCGTCAGTCGCCACCAGCAACTCCACTTCGGTGCCCTTCTCGCCGTTCAACGCCTCGAGATACAGATGCACCTCATAACCCACCGCGTACTGATAGACGTTGTACAGCAGGTTGCTCGGACCAAGGCCGACGGCGCTGATGTCGGTCAGGTAGTCGACGACCATTTGCAGAATCTGACTGTTGACGCCTTCGGGGCATGGGGTCTTGTAGTGGGTGATGCGTGGCATGACAGGCGAACTCCGGCGGAAAACCGCGACATCATACCTTGTGGATGGACAGAATCTGCTGATGGCAGCTCACCGTCACTGCTGCGGCGCGACGACCTTGAATTTGATCGCGATCTCTCTGGACACCACCGAGTCCGCCCACTCACCCGCGCCAAGGCCGAACTCGTCGCGCTTGAGGATCATCTCGCCGTCGAACACACCGATGCCACTGCCCGGTTTCAACTCCACAGGCACCTGCACAGCGCGCGTCATGCCTTTGAGCGTGAGCTGGCCGTCGACCAGATAGCGATGCTCGGCCACTTCGGTGAAGCGCGTCGACTGAAACACCGCGACAGGAAATTGTGCAGTATCGAACCACGCCGGTTTCACCAGTTCGGTGTTGGCGTCTTCACTGCCGGCATCGATGCTGGTGAGGTCGATATGCAGCGTAGTCCGGGCGCCATCGAGGCGGGTGCTGTCGAAATCCAGCACCGCCTCGAACTTGCCAAAGGTGCCATACATCGGCGCGCCCATTTGCTTGTAGGTAAAGCTGATCTGGCTGGCGGTGGTGTTGACCCGGTTGTATTCGAGCGCCTGCACAGCGGTCGTGGCACACAGGCAAAACGCGGCAGCCAGCAGCAATCGGATCGACATGAAATTCTCCAGGCTGGGCTCGCTATCAGGGCGCCTCGATTGACTTAAGCAAACAACCGGTCGTTACGCCAACTCTCGCCGGGCTAAACCAACCGCTCGATCTTCTGATGCCGCCAGACCAGTTTGTAATACAGCGTTTGCAGCACCAGCATGCCCAGATAGGCCACCGGAAACGCCATCCACACGCCCTGCAAACCAAACTGGCCGTCGAGCCAATACGCCGCCGGCAGTTGCACGCCAACCACACAGATAATTGCAATGACGACCGGCACCAGCACCGTGCCGCTGGCGCGCATGATGCCGCCGATGATCGCCTGGAAGCCGAACACCAACAGGCTCCACAACATGATGTGCAGCAGATGCTCGGCCATCGCCCGGGTCGAGTCGTCGGTAAGGAACAGCCCGAGCAACCAGTGCGATAGCAGATAGCCGAGAACGATCAAGCCACCGGTCAGGCACACGTTGATCACAAGGCCCGTGCGCAGGATCGGGCCCATGCGTTCCAGCCGTCCGGCACCAATGGCCTGCGCGCCAAGAATCGATGCGGTGATCGCGATCGACAACGCCGGAAACTGCACGTAGTTGACGATCTGCGTCACCGCGCCATAAGCCGCGGTTGCTTGCGAGCCGTGCTGGTTGACCAGTGCCAGAATTACCAGCTCCGACAGCGACAGCACGATCATCTGCACGCCGGTCGGCAGACCGATGCGCAGCACCTTGCCGAGAATTGCCCCGTCGAGTCGCAGGGCAGCAAAAAACTCCCGGTCCGGCGCCAGCGGATGCCCCTTGCGAATCAAGCGCCACGCCAGCCAGGCCATCGCCGACAGGTTTCCGGCCAGCCCGGCATAGGCCGCGCTTTGAATACCCAGTTGCGGCAAGCCGAACCAGCCGCGAATCAGTGCCGGCGTCAGCGCCAGACCGACGCAGGTCGAAACCATCAGCGCCAGCAGCGGGGACAGCGTATCGCTGACCCCGCGCAGCAATTGCGTAAACAGCACGAACACCAGCAGCGACGGCAGAATCCACAGCATCACATGGGCGTACGCCACCGCATCGTCCAGCACATCCACCGGCGTTCCCAGCCCGGTCAGCGCCTGTCGCGCAAACACGCTGCCGAGCACCGCCGCGAGCAAACCGATCAATACGCCCAGCAACAGCGTCGCGCCGGCAATGGCCTTGACCATGTGCGGTTCCCGCGCGCCCCAGGCCTGACCGATCAGCACACCCGCCCCTGCGCCGAGGCCGATCACCAACGCAATGAAAAAGAACACCACCGGAAACATCCCCGACACCGCCGCCAGTGCCTGGGTGCCGAGCATCTGGCCGATATAGATGCTGTTGACCGTGCCCGACATCGATTGCAGAAAATTCGACAGCACCATCGGCGCAAGGAACAGCAAATAGGTTTGCCAGAGCGGGCGGTGGTCGGCGACTTGCATTGAGGGGAGGTCCATCTCTACGGCGGAAGGGTTGATGGAGGATAGCTTCGATGAGTTGCGAGCGGTGTGCAATTAACATTTCCGTTCGCTGTTTATCAGCGGTTCAAACATTGGCTAAACAATCGCTGACGGCAGTAGGTAGCGTGCCACGGGCTGTGGTAAACAACACCCACGCCCATTTTTCTGCTTGAGGTCTGTTCATGCCGCACGTTGCCAATTTGCTGACCGCTACCCTTCTCACCCTGCTCGCCACTACCGTTCAAGCCGCCGCGCCCGCCGAAACCTTGAAGCCGTTGGTGCAGACGCTGAATGAACGCCTGAACATCGGCGACCTCGTGGCGCTGACCAAATGGGACAGCGGCAAGCCGATCCAGGACAGCCCGCGTGAAGCGCAAGTCATCGCCAACGCACGGACGCTGGCCACTGAGCGCCAACTCGACCCGCAAGACATTGCGCAATTGCTCGCCGCGCAAATGGAGGCGAACAAGCTGGTGCAGTACGGTCTGCTCGCGAAATGGCAAGCCGCCGGTGCCGCGCCGGACACGCCGCGTCCCGATCTGGGCAAGCAGATCCGCCCACGTCTGGATGAGTTGCAAACACGGCTGCTGCAACAGTACGCCGACTTCGCGCCGTATCGTCATGACGCCGATTGCCCAAAATGGCTGGCCAATGCCCGCAACGGCCTGACCCGGGATGCGCTGCATGATCTGGCGTTGACCCGTGCGACCGGTGAGCTGTGCATTCGGCCGGTAGCGCCGTAATCAACAGCGTACGCAGCTCTTCCAAAAGCACAGGCAAGCCAACCTGAGACTGCCGGGCAATCCACACGCGACTGGCCCCCGCCGCCCATTGCGCATACCATTCGCCGACAAAAATCAGAACAGACCCTGCCTGCCATGCTCAAAGCCAGTCTGCGTAGCCACCTCACCCTCTGGTTCGCCGGTTTGTCTTTGCTGACACTGTTGAGCGTGGGCTTCTATGTCGGCCACATCGCCACCGAGCAGATGAAGCAGGCCAGCGGCAATGCGCTGCTCAATACCGCGCGCGCGGCGGCGTCCTTGTTGGGCGAACAACTGCGCGAACGCCAGCTGGAGGTTTATCTGCTCAGCCGTGCGCCGCATCTGGAACGCGGCGATCTCGACAACCCCGCAATCCTCAAATCGATGCAATTGCGCACCGAGGCCCGCGCCGAGTATGCGTGGATGGGCGTCACTGACGCCGAGGGCAAGGTGCGTCAAGCGGTGGGCGGTTTGCTGGTCGGCCAGTCAGTGCAGCAACGGCCGTGGTTCCGGGCCGGGCTGGACGGTGAGTACACCGGTGACCCGCATGAAGCCGTGCTGCTGGCGAAAATGTTGCCCGGTCTGCCCAACGGCGAGCCGCTGCGCTTCATCGATTTTGCCGCGCCGATCCATAACGCCGAAGGCGGGGTCATCGGCGTACTGGGCGCACATGCACACTGGAGCTGGGCGACCCGCATGGTCGAGTCGGCGGCGTTCGCGCATAAACATTCTGCGCCGGACATCGAAGCGTTGATCATCGATCACGATGGCAAGGTTCTCTATCCGGAAGCACTGGCTGGCCAGCAAGTGGCGACGGCTGACGAGGAATTGCAAGGCTGGACGGCGAGCAACGGTTTTCTGACCAGCACGGTCAGCGTGCCGACGCCCTCCAGCACGGCACTGACCTGGTCGATTGCGGTGCGTCAGCCATTGCAAACCGCACTGCAACCGGCACGCCTGCTGTTCTACAAATTGCTGATTCTCGGCGTGTTCGCGGCGCTGGTTTTCGGCCTGGTGGCCTACTATCTGGCGCTGTATCTGAGCCGGCCGATCGAGCAGCTCGCGCACTCGGCCCGGCAGGTGCAGAACAAACAGACCGGTGTGCAATTTGCCCTGCAACACCCGGTGCAGGAAATCGCGCAGCTCGGCCAGTCGATCGAGGCCATGACCCAGTCGCTGCTGGCCAAGGAGCGCGAACTGCAACAAGCCAATGCTTCACTGGAAGCCACCGTCGCACAGCGCACCGCGGCGCTGACCCAGGCCAATGCCGAACTGCTGAGTCTGGCCACCCACGACGCCTTGACCGGCGTTTATAACCGTCGTCGTTTCGACGAAAAACTCACCGAGTACACCCTGCTGTTTCGCCGCACCGGTCGGCCGTTCTCGCTGCTGCTGATCGACGCCGACCACTTCAAGCACATCAATGACACACATGGTCACGCCATGGGCGATGCCGTGCTGCAACAATTGGCGCAACTGATCCAGGCCAGTGTGCGCACCACCGACTTCATCGCTCGTTACGGTGGTGAAGAGTTCGCCGTGCTGCTGCCGGAAATCGCCACCCCCGATACACCCGAAGTGGTCGCCGAAAAGATCCGCGCGGCCATCGCCAGCGCAGATTTCCCCGGCATCGAGCAGGTCACGGTGAGCATCGGCATCGGCCTGGCCGACCCGGCCGACAACAGCCATGCCGCGCTGCTCAAACGTGCAGACCAGCAGCTGTATCAGGCCAAGGCGAACGGTCGCAATCGGGTGGCTTGAGCAGGCGTTGCTCAGATATTGCTTCGGCGTTGTAGCTGGAAATTTCCGCAGAACTTACTGCGAAAACGTCTGCAGATACGCCAGCAGATTATCCAGCTTCTCCTCGTCACTCAGTCCCCAGAAAATCATCCGCGTGCCGGGCACCACGCCTTTCGGGTCTTTGAGGTAGGCAATCAGCGTGTCGCGATCCCAGGTCAGCCCGGAGTTTTTCATCGCGTCGGAATACACATAGTTCGCGGAGGTCCCGGCCGGTCGACCGAGGATGCCATTGAGTTGCGGGCCAAATCCGGGGCGGGCCGATTCGCCGACCTGATGGCAGCCACCGCACAGGCGCGGAAAGATTTTTGCCCCGGCTTCAGGGTCGCCTGCGGCCTGCGTGAGAGGACTGAGCAGGCCAGTGCCGAGCAGCAGCGCGAGGGTCAATGCAGCAGTGTTGTTCATCGCAAGTTCGGTTCCATTTCAACGGGCGGCGCAAGGTTAGCATTTTGTGTTTATAGATAAGCGCCGAGGATCTGGCGGATTTTCCTCAGCGCCTGACGCAGTACATCGATATCTACCGAGCCCAGTGCCAGGCGAATCGCATGCGGCACATGGCTCGCCACGGCGAACGGTTCGGCGCTGGTGACCGAAATCTGTTCGCGCATCAATTCGACGACGATCTGGTCGGCGCGCACGTCCTCGGGCAGCGGTAGCCAGAGGAAATACGAGGCCGGATGGCCAATGCAAGGCAGGCCTTGGAGCACCTCGGCGGCCAATGCTTGCCGGGCCTTGGCGTCGTTGCGCTTCTGCGCTTCAAGCAGCGTCACGGTGCCGTCGTCGAGCCAGCCGCAGGCGATGGCGGTCATCACGCCCGGAGTGTTCCAGGTTGTGGCGCGGATCACCCGCTCCAGCGCTGGCACCCGCTCGAGCGGTGCGGCAATGAAACCGACGCGCAGGCCCGTGGCAATATTTTTCGACAGGCCCGAGACGTACAGCGTGCGCTCCGGCGCCAGATCGATCAGCGTGCGCGGTGGGTTTTCCACCAGAAACGCGTAGGCCGCATCCTCGATCAGCGTCAGATGATACTGCCGGGCGATCGCCACCAACTGCTCGCGCTGCGCCAATGGCGTCACCCAGCCCAGTGGGTTGTGCAGTGTCGGCATACAGTACACGGCGCGCACCGCGCGGTGGCGACAGAGCTTTTCCAGAGCGTCGAGGTCCGGTCCCTGAGCGCCGGACGGGATCGCGACAATCTCCAAATGCAGCGCTTCAGCCAGGACTTTGAAGCCGGAATAGGTCAATGCGTCGGCGGCGATCACGTCGCCGGGTTTGAGCAGCGCCATCAACGTCACCGCCAGCCCCTGCTGGGCGCCGTTGACGATCAGCACTTGCTCGGCCGTGACCTCGACGCCGCGGCTCAGCAAATGCCGGGCGACCGATGCGCGCTCGTGGCTGCGACCGGCGTGTGGCTGATAGCGCAGCAGCGCTTCAAGGTCGCCCGACAACGCCAATTGGCGCAGCGCGGTGCGCAATAGCTCCGCCTGCCCGGGCAATGACGGGTAGTTGAAATTGAGGTCGATCATGCCGACCGCCACGTCTTTTTGATCGATGCCCTGCCCCGGCGCCAGCGAAGTTTCAC
This sequence comes from Pseudomonas sp. R1-1, assembly GCF_051132135.1. NCBI lineage: Bacteria > Pseudomonadati > Pseudomonadota > Gammaproteobacteria > Pseudomonadales > Pseudomonadaceae > Pseudomonas > Pseudomonas sp. R1-1. The sequence continues at coordinate 2,396,755 of NZ_CP071663.1, read as the reverse complement.
GGACAAACGTGCCGCGCCCGGTTTCGCCGCTGACCAGGCCCATGGACTCAAGCTCGGCATAAACCCGCGACGCGGTGACCAGCGCCAGCCCCTCTTGCGTCGCCAATTGCCGGTGGGTCGGCAAGCGTGTACCCGGTGCCAAACGCCCCGAACGGATGTCCGCAGCGTAGGCGTCGACCAGGGTTTTATAACGGGAGCGCGGCATGTCGAGGTGTATCCATGACAATTTTTTGATTGTGCTGATTCTCGGCCCTAGCATCGGCGCAACGCAACTCACTTGTCGAGCGTGAATTCGTATGGATCGGACCGCAAACCTGCCCAACCCGGCACTGGAAAAAACCAGCGGCTGGATCAACGGTTTCATCGGCGTGCTGATCTTCAGCGGCTCGCTGCCGGCCACGCGTCTGGCGGTGCTGGAGTTCGATCCGGTGTTTCTGACGGTGCTGCGCGCCGCCATCGCCGGGGTGCTGGCCATGGTTCTGCTGGGGTTGTTCCGCCAACCACGGCCGGCGCGCATTCAATGGTTGTCGCTGCTGATTGTCGCACTCGGCGTGGTGTTGGGTTTTCCACTGCTGACCGCGTTGGCGCTGCAACACGTCACGTCGGCGCATTCGATTGTGTTTGTCGGATTGCTGCCACTGGCCACGGCGATTTTCGGCGTGCTGCGCGGCGGTGAGCGGCCACGTCCGGTGTTCTGGCTGTTTTCGATTCTCGGCAGTGCGCTGGTGGTCGGTTTTGCCCTGGCGCAAGGCCTGACTGCCTCGCCCACGGGTGACCTGTTGATGCTCGCGGCGATTCTCGCCTGCGGCCTCGGTTACGCCGAAGGCGCGAAGCTGTCCCGCGGTCTGGGGGGCTGGCAGGTGATTTGCTGGGCACTGGTGCTGTCGTTGCCGCTGATGACCATAGCCAGTGTGTGGCTGGCGCCCGCCTCGTTCGGCACGATCAGTCTGCCTGCGTGGCTCAGCTTGGGTTATGTGTCGCTGTTCAGCATGCTGATCGGTTTTGTGTTCTGGTATCGCGGCCTGGCTCAGGGCGGGATCGCAGCGGTTGGTCAGTTGCAATTGCTGCAACCGTTTTTCGGTCTGGCGCTGGCAGCGACCCTGCTGCATGAACAGGTCAGCCTCGGCATGCTGGCAGTGACGCTAGGGGTGATTCTCTGTGTCGCCGGGGCGAAAAAGTTTGCGCGATGATTATTCCAAAGCGGCCTTCCATTCGCGCGGACTGAGCCCGGTTTTGCGGCGAAATGCCCGGGCCAGCGCTGAAGGACTTTCGTAACCGACCTCCTCGGCGATCAGCGCAATCGGCCGGCCTTCGCGCAGGCGTTTCTGCGCCAGACTGACGCGCCAGCTCAGCAGATAATCGGCCGGCGTCTGCCCGACCACCCGGCGAAACTGTTCGGCAAAACCGGCACGGGACAGGTTGGCGAGCGACGCCAGCTCGGCCACGCTCCAGGGTTTGTGCGGTTGCTCGTGCATCAGGTTCAAGGCGCGCGACAAGCGCGGATCGGCGAGCCCGGCGAGCATCCCCGGTTGTTGCTCACGGCTGCTGATCAAGTGGCGCAACAGCAGAATCACCAGCAATTCGAACAGCCGATCCATTACCGCCACGCGCCCGCAGTGGCCTTCGAAGGCTTCCTTGAACAGCCATTCGAGGGTACTGCCCAGTTCGGCAATGTCGGTCAGCTTCAGCACCAGATAATCCGGCAGTGCCGCCGCCAGGGCATTGCCGGAGCCGCCGTCGAACGTCAGCGATGCGCACACCAGCCGGGTGTCCATGGCTTCGTCGGCGAGCATGCGATGAGTAAAGGGCCGCGGGAAAAAGATCAGCGACGGCTCGGTCAGCCGCATTTCGCGCTCACGACCTGGCTGCAACAACAACTCACCCGCCTGCAACAGATGAACATGGCCGACCGGCTCGTCCTCATGCACGCTGACGCCACAAAACGCGCCGCTGTGAAAGGTCCCGGCGTTCACGCCGAAATGGCTGAGCAAGGTTGACAGGCGATCCATGGGCGACTCCGGTTTTGTTGGCTGCTTGGGGTGTTTCAACGCTGGTTCCGCGTCGAGACTTTCGCGAGCAGGCTCGCTCCCACCTTGAAATGCATAATTCTGTGGGAGCGAGCCGGCTCGCAAAGGCGCCCGCCCGGTCGATAAACCCTCCACCAAGCGCTTATCTGGACGATCTGCAGCATATCCTCGACGATTTGCCGCCAAAGCACCAGTCACGCTCAATAACATGGCCTCCATCCCCGGCGCACTCTGCACCGGTACTTCGGAGAATCACCATGAGCCGCATCAACGCTATCAGCCTCGACACCGCCACCGACGCCACCCGCCCTGTGCTGGAAGGCGTGAAAAAGAAAATCGGCTTCCTGCCGAACCTGTTCTCCACACTGGCCAAGGCGCCGGTCGCCCTCGACACTTACGTGCAGGCCTCGGCCATCCTCGGCAAGACTTCCCTGAGCGCCCAGCAAAAAGAAGCGGTGTACCTCGCCACTTCGCAGGTCAACGGTTGCGACTATTGCCTGGCGGCGCACACCCTGTTCGCTGGCAAGGCTGGACTGTCGACCGAGGACATCGTCGCCGCCCGTCACGGCGAACTCAACGCCTACGCCGCCCTCGCCCGGCAACTGGTCGAAACCCGCGGCCACTTGAGCGATGAGCAGATCGCTGCGGCCCGCGCCGCCGGTATCGATGACGTGAAAATCATTGAAGTGATCGCGCTGGTAGCGGTGCAGACCCTGACCAACTACCTGAACAACACAGCGCTGACCGACATCGATTTCCCCGCCATCGAAGTGTGATAACCCGTTGGCAAAAACACTGTGGCGAGGGCGCGAAACCCTCGCCACAAATCGTTTTGTCCAATGCATCGTGCCATGATGCGCGAAGGCCCGGCCCCACCCGCGCGCCAACACCGCACAGGTGCGCTGAAACCAAATTCCGGCACAAGGGTCTTCTTCACATGCTGACGTCAGGATAGACACGATCCCCATGAAAGACTGGTTACAGGACCACGGCGCGATGGCCGAGCAGATTCGACGGCACGATTGGGCAAACAGCCCGCTCGGACCGTTGGAAGACTGGCCCGATGTGCTCAAGACCACGGTCTCGCTCAGTCTTGCCTCGCACTTCCCCCAGGCGATCATCTGGGGCCCGGAACTGATCACCCTGTACAACGACGCGTTTGTGCCGATTCTCGGTGACAAGCCGAACGCATTGGGCCGGCCGTTCAGCGATATCTGGAAAGAAGCCTGGAGCGAGATCAGCCCCATCGCCGATGCGGCTTATGCCGGGCGCGCTACCTATATCGAAAACTTCGCGCTGATGATCGAGCGCGGCCGCGGCCCCGAGCAGGCCTATTTCACCTTCTGTTACAGCCCGATTCGCGATTCTCTTGGCAATGTCGTCGGGATGATCGACACCGTCACCGAAACCACGCAGACCGTGCACCTCAACCAGCGCCTGGTGGTCCTCGATGCGATCGGCAAGGCGGTGACCAATGCCACTGAGGCGCAGGACATTCTGGCGACGAGCACGCGGCTCATGGTCGAGCAGTTGCAACTGTCCAATTGCGCTTACGCCGACATGGATGCCGACGAAGACGGTTTCACCATTCGCGGCGACTACGCGGCGCCGGGCTCGCCAAGCATTGTCGGCCACTATCGATTGCGCGACTTCGGCGAAAAAGCCGTGACGCTATTGCGTGCCGGCAAACCGTTGGTCATCCATGACAACCGCAGCGAATTGCCGCCGGAGGAATCGGCAACGTTCCAGGCGATCGGTATCACCGCGACTATTTGCGTGCCGCTGATCAAGCAAGGTCGCCTGACTGCTCTAATGGCCATCCATGACAAGGCGCCGCGGGTCTGGTCGGAATTCGAACAGGCGCTGTTGAGCGAAGTCACCGAACGTTGCTGGGCGCACATCGAGCGGGTGCGCGCCGATGCCAGCGTGCGCGAAGGCCTCAACGCGCTGGCCGAACTCAACGCGACGCTTGAGCAGCGGGTCGAGGAGCGCAGCCTGCGCCTGGCCCATGCGGAATCAGCGTTGCGCCAATCGCAAAAACTCGAAGCCATCGGCCAGCTCACCGGCGGCGTCGCGCATGACTTCAACAATCTGCTGACGATCATTCGCTCGTCGGTGGATTTCCTGCGCCAGCCCAACCTTTCCGAAGAGCGCCGCCAGCGTTATATGCGCGCGGTGTCCGATACGGTTGAACGCGCCTCCAAGCTGACCAGCCAGTTGCTCGCCTTTGCCCGCCGCCAGCCGCTCAATCCGCAGGTGGTCGATGCCGGCGAGCGTCTGGAAAATATTGGCGAAATGCTTGAGTCGGTGACCGGTGCGCAGATTCATGTTTGCGTCGAACGGCCTGATCACCCCTGCTATATCCGTGTCGACCTCAGTCAGTTCGAGACCGCGCTGATCAACATTGCCCTCAACGCCCGCGATGCCATGAACGGCCAAGGACTGTTGAAACTGCGCCTGGAATGCAACAAGCCACTGCCAGCGATTCGCGGCCACGCCGGCTCCGGCGGGCAATTCGTGTCGATTGCTCTGGCGGATAATGGCCCCGGCATCGATGCGAAGACTCTTGAGCACATCTTCGAACCGTTTTTCACCACCAAGGATGTCGGCAAGGGCACCGGATTGGGCTTGTCGCAGGTGTTCGGCTTTGCCAAGCAATCGGGCGGCAACGTCGATGTGTCCAGCGTGCTCGGTGAAGGTTCGGAGTTCACCCTGTACCTGCCACAAGTGCCTGCCAGCGAAGTGGAGTGCAACGACGCAGCGGATGATGGCGACGCAGAACCGTTGCACGAAAAGCGCCGGGTGCTGGTGGTTGAGGACAATCTTGATGTCGGCCGCTTTGCCAATCAGATTCTGCAGGACTTGGGCTACGAGACGGTCTGGGCGACCAACGCCGAAGAAGCCCTGCAACTGGCCGGTGCCGACGCCATGGCCTTCGATGCGGTGTTTTCCGACGTGGTGATGCCGGGCATCACTGGCGTCGCTCTAGCCAAGGAGCTGCGCCGGCGCCGCCCGGATCTGCCGGTGATTCTGACGTCCGGCTACAGCGAAGAACTGGCACGCAGCGGTTACGAAGGATTCGAGTTCATCGCCAAGCCCTACTCCGCCGATCAGGTCTCGCGCATTCTCGGCAAGACCTGGCTCAAGGACGCGCCCGGCGCAGCCTCAGTCGTGATCGACGCCGGCACGCTTGAGTAACTTCTTGCAGCGCTCCGACAAATGGAACACCTGCAAATGCTTGCCGGCCTTGGCGTAGCGTTCACGCAAGGTTTTCAGCGCGGCGATCGCTGAATAATCGACAAAGCTCAGATGCCGGCATTCCAGCGTCACCCGGTCTGGATCATTGGCCGGGTCGAACTGGTTGAGAAACGGCGTGGTCGAGGCGAAGAACAATGTGCCGTGCAAGCGATAGAGCTTGCTGCCGTCGGCTTCCAGATGCTCATCGGCGTACAGTTCGCGCGCCTGCTGCCAGGCGAAGTTGAGCGCAGCAATGACGATGCCGCAGAGCACGGCAGTAGCCAGATCGGTGAACACGGTGATGGTAGTCACGGCGATGATCACCAGCACATCGTTGAACGGCACTTTGTTGATTACTCGCAACGATGCCCAGGCGAAGGTCTGCTGCGACACCACAAACATCACGCCGACCAGCGCTGCCAGCGGAATCCGCTCGATCAGCGGCGACAGGAACAGGATGAACAACAGGATCAGCACGCCCGCGACCACTCCGGACAAACGCCCGCGCCCGCCGGAACTGAGGTTGATCACGGTCTGGCCGATCATCGCACAACCGCCCATGCCGCCGAAGGCGCCCGAAACCATGTTCGCCGCGCCAAGCGCCACGCACTCGCGATCCGGATAGCCGCGGGTTTCGGTGATTTCGTCGGTGAGGTTGAGGGTCAGCAGGGTTTCCAGCAGACCGACCAGCGCCATCAGGATCGCGTAAGGCGCGATGATGCCGAGGGTTTCGAGATTCCACGGAATATCCGGCAGCGCAAAGGTTGGCAAGCCGCCAGCAATGTGGGCCATGTCGCCGAGGGTACGGGTCGGCAGGCCAAACAGATAGACCAGCAAGCCGACACCGAGGATCGCCACCAGCGCCGGCGGCACAGCGCGAGTCAGGCGCGGGAGGATGTAGACAATGGCCATGGTCAGCAGCACCAGGCCGGTCATCAGGTACAACGGCGTGCCGCTGAGCCAGTCTTCACCGCTCTTGAAATGCTCCAGTTGCGCCAGGGCAATGATGATCGCCAGCCCGTTGACGAACCCGAGCATCACCGGGTGCGGCACCATGCGCACCAGTTTGCCCAGACGCAGCAGCCCGAACGCGATCATGATCAGACCGCCGAGCAAAACCGTCGCCAGCAGATACTGCACACCGTGCTGCACCACCAGCGCGACGATCACCACGGCCATTGAGCCTGCGGCCCCGGACACCATGCCCGGGCGCCCGCCGAACAGCGCCGTGAGCGTACAAATAATGAACGCGCCATACAGGCCCATCAGCGGATTGAGGTGCGCCACCAGCGCAAACGCAATGCATTCGGGCAACAGGGCAAACGAGGTGGTGAGTCCGGCCAGGACATCGGCGCGCAGACGAATCGGTTTCATGGCTTACCTGACTGAGCGGCCGACGCGGCGACCGCAGGTGTTCGGAAAAAGAGGGGGGCGAATGTTACGGAATTGTTCCGCGTCGGGCCAGTGATCGCTGACAGGTGTCGAGCCGCGCCTTATGCTGGCGCCTCATTTTTTGGTTGAGCTCGACATGTCGTCATCATTGACCGCCCGCGAGGTTTGTCAGCGTCTGCGTGAAGCGGCGCTGGGCGTCCTGACGTTCAAGGTCTGCGCAGGACCTGATGCGACTGGCCTGATCACGGTCGATATCGAAGGCTGGCGCCTGCTGCTGGATTTTGCCGGTCAACGATTACATCACTGTGAATACGCCTGCAGTCCCGAGGGCCATGAGGGCGCGCTTGAATCGTGGCAGCGTTATGGCACGGATCCGGTGAGTCTGCTCAGTACCTGGGAACTGGCGCAGGTTGAACGGTTGTTGCAGGACAAGTGAACGAGGTTGCCCAATAGTGGCACTGTGCCCATAATTCGCATCCCTCTAGATATATACGCAAGGAATTGCCGTGAAGAAGTCTCTGTTGCTGCTCCCGATGCTGGCGCTGTTGCTCCAAGGGTGTGGCATGACCATGACCCGCTACGAGCCGAGCTACGAAAACGTGCAGAAGCTCAAGCAAACCCCGCCACTGAATGCGATCAGCAATCCTCAGGTCACCGCCGAATCCGGTGAGGGTTCACTGGTGGTTCGTGCCAACCCGATCAGCTCGCCGTCCGGCAGCATTCCGGCGCATATTCAGGACGCAATCACTGAAGAGCTGCGCAAGGCCGGTTTGCTCGACCCGCAGGCTCAACGTCACTTGAACGTTCTGGTGGTGAAAAACGAACTGTCCGCCGGCATGGGTACGGGCGATGGCAAACTGGCGGCGCGGTTCACCCTGCTCAAAGGCAAAGACGTGGTGTACGACGCGACCAAGACTGTCAGCAGCCAATGGAGCAGCAGCTTCTTCGGTTTCATTGCGATCCCGAACGCGGTCAATGCTTACAACCCGATGTTGCGTGACCTGCTGAAAGACTTGTACAGCGATCCACAATTCATTCAGGCGTTGAAATAACAGGTAGAAAAAAGAGCCGCAATTGCGGCTCTTTTTTTGGGCGTTTACGCTCGTGGGATTCGGGTTTTGAGTGCCGAATACTTGAGATTCTTGTTATCCACCATTTGCTTGAGCAACGCGTTGACCTGGCGGGTGAACGTGTCGTTTACCGCTTCAGCCGGTGTGTTGCCCATCAGCGGAATGAACCAGATGCCGATCCATGTGCCAACCGCATCGTGGTTGCTGGCGGTGGTCAGGGGCTGACCCGTTCCATCCTGTGCTTCCAGACTCATGGTGTACTGATCGGTGCCGTACGCCGGGATCACACCGAGGCTGAAACCGCTGATGAACCCCAGCACCATCGAACCGGCATTTGGCGGATGGTTGTACATCTTCAGACGCAGGCTGTAGTCGCCCGGCTGCTTCTGAAATTCGTCCAGAGTGACGCGCCCGAACAGGCCTGAGTCAGTGAGGATTTTTTGCAATTGCGGTTTGAGTTGCTCGCGCGCTTGCGGCACTTCCACGGCAGAGGCACTTTTCGGCTCGCCCTGATAGAAATCGAAATCAACGTAGACGTTTGGCTTGTTGGCATAATTTGCCATCGACGGCATGGTCACCGGCGCGACTTCGTCTTTTGTGAAACTGGCACAGCCGCCCAGCGCAAGTACCAGCCCCAGCGCGAGTGTTTTCCCGAATTGCATGATGTCCGTCCCTATGTATACGCAAACAAATGATGGCATTACGCCTTCATCGCGAAGGCCGGGCGGATTCTAGAGAGTGCTGTGGCTGGGGGAAAGCCCGAAAGCAGAAATTTGACGAAAAATATTTGGCGCATCGCAAGTTATCGAGCCAGTCAGGGCATGAAATCCACGGGCAATTGCAGATGATCTTTCATGCGGTCATACCAGGTCTGCAACGCATCGGGCAGCCGGTTTTTCCATTGTGAGACGTTGGTGTAATAACGCAGCCGTGAGTGACCGTTATGGTTCGCCACCAATAAAACCCAATAACGCGCATCACTTGCCCCCATCACGACGCCGGTAGCGCCGAGGCCGCGCATCGACATCTCTGTCACCTCATTGCCCGGAATCTCCTTTGAGGCATCCGCGCTGATCAAGCTGCCAGACTTTTCGATGAGCGTTTGATAATCCTCGCCGAGCAGCGAACGCAGCGCTTGATCCTCTAAAGGCGTGCGCGCCAGACCCAGGCTGAGGAGGTCATAATCGAGCGTCAGCGGCTGCTGCGCAGCAACGAAGCGCCCGGTGTAATACACCCCCAATCCGGCACTGCAATAACCGCCCGCTTCGCCTTGCGAAATGTCCAGCACGCCGTTTACCGGTGTGAATACCAGGATGCAGTCGTCTTGTACGAAAACGGCCTTGCCGTCCTTGAGCTCGGCAATGCCGGTCAGATCCCCGGAATTGCCAGCCTCCGCGGCCGTGATATCGAAGCTGATATGAGTAGCATCATCGCGCTGTGTGATGACGGTTGCCGAAGTCGAAGCACTTGGCGGGATCAATTGCCAGGTGGCGTGCCAACTGAAGGGCTGAGCGGCGTGCTCCAGTTCGGCCAGACGCATCAAGTACGCACGGCGCAGGCAGGCAGCGGAATCGCCACAGGCGTTACGGTTCTTCAACCACTGGCGCTGATCGGTTTTGAGCGTTTTGGCGTTGGCGACCTTGGCCAGAGTCGAATGCCAGAGCGTCGCCAGCTTGTCGTCGAGCTCCGAAATTTGTGCGTCGCTACAGATGGCTTTTTCGGTTTTGCTGACAGCAGCGGCACAATCGAAACTGCTGGCTTGTGTGGCGCCGGCAAACGCAAGGCAGGTCAGAGCAACCATATGACGCAGGTTGGAGATGAACATCGGCAGATTCCATTCTTCAGATGGCGCGCAGTATGCCAGTGCCGGAGCTGGAAATCTGTGACGGGCCTGTTCGGGCGATGGCGGTGTGTCAGGCGTTGGTGATTTGGCTGGGCTGGCGCCATCGCGAGCAGGCTCACTCCTGCAGGTTTTGTGGTGGGCTCAGGGGTCGGGTTAACGCAGGACCATTATGGGCGCCAGCCTGCTGGCGATGGCGGTGTGTCAGCTGGTGATGATTTGGCTGGGCTGACGCCTTCGCGAGCAGGCTCACTCCTACAGGTTTTGTGGTGGGCTCGAGTTTGCGGGCAACGCAGGACCACTGTGGGAGCCAGCCTGCTGGCGATGGCGGTGTGTCAGCCGGTGATGTTTTGGCTGGGCTAATGCCATCGCGAGCAGGCTCACTCCTACAGGTTTGGGGTGTTATTGGAACTGGATGGTCGCCGCCGGCTTGACATCGGTCCGCGCCACGGAGCTGGTGAGGGCGGCGAAGTCCTTGTTGTGTTCGGCAATGATGTCTTCGGCGCTCATCGTGCCGTTGTCCACGGTCGAATGTGCATCTTGCGCGACGACCACGTCATAGCCCAGTTCATGGGCGCGGCGCACGGTGGCGTTGACGCAGTAATCGGTCTGCAGGCCGCAGATCACCAGGCGCTCGAAATCTTCGCTGGGCAACAGCTTGCCGAGATCAGTCTGGTAGAAAGAGTCCCCGGTGGTTTTGCCAACGCGCAGATCTTTCGTCGAAGTCTGCAGATCGTTGGCGAGTTGCCAACCGTCAGTACCGTGAGCGAACGCACCGTCCTTTTCTGCATGTTGAATCAGCACCACCGGAACCCCGGCCTCTCGAGCGCGGCGGCTCAGATCATTGATCGTCGTGATCACGCGGTCGATTTCAAAACACTGATATTCACCAGCACACAGCGCCTGCTGGACGTCGATGATCAGTAATGCGGTGGTCATGTCGAGCCTTCCTTGATCAGTCCTTGAGAATGGGGCGGACCTGAGCCCCCCCCTTTTTACTCCGCTCAATAGCCCAATGACAAGCCGGTATTGCGCCGTGGATCGTTGGCACCGTAAAAGCGGTTCTTGCCCACCGGTTTGCCGCCCAGCGTCGGTGCGCCGACCAGAATCGCAGCGATGTGGTTAGGGTCCTGCGGGCCGGCGAACTTGTGGCCCCAGCTCTCGAGTAACTTTTTCGTATCGGGGCTGGCGGCGAAGTCCTCGAGGTTGGTTTCCTCGGGCATCCACTGCTGGTGGAACCGCGGAGCGTCGACGGCTTCCTGCAAGCCCATGCCGTAGTCGATGACATTGAGCATGGTCAGCAGGGTCGCGGTAATGATCCGACTGCCACCCGGCGTACCGACGACCATGACTACTTTGCCATCCTTGGTGACGATGGTTGGACTCATCGACGACAACGGCGCCTTGCCCGGCGCGATGGCGTTGGCCTCGCCCTGCACCAGACCGTACATGTTCGGCACGCCGACCTTGGAGGTGAAATCGTCCATTTCATCGTTAAGGATCACCCCGGTCTTGCTCGCCATCACGCCCGCGCCGAACCAGTCGTTGAGGGTGTAAGTGACCGACACCGCATTGCCCCACTTGTCGACAATCGAATAATGCGTGGTGTTGCTGCCCTCATGTGGCGCGACGCCGGGTTTCAGTTCGGCCGATACGCCAGCCTTCTGCGGCTGGATCGCATCGCGCAGTTTGGTCGCGTAGTTCTTGTCCAGCAGGTGCTCGATCGGGTTTTTGACGAAGTCCGGATCGCCGAGATAGCTGTTGCGATCCACGTAAGCGTGGCGCATCGCCTCGATCTGGTAATGCATGCCCTGGGCGGAATGGAAGCCCAGATCCTTCATCGGATAGCCTTCGAGAATGTTCATGATCTGGCAGATCACCACGCCACCGGAACTGGGCGGCGGTGCCGAGACCACGTGATAACCGCGATAATCGCATTCCACGGGAGCCAGTTCACGGGTCTTGTATTTGTCGAGGTCGGCCTGAGTGATGATGCCTTTGTTGGCTTGACTGGAGGTCACGATCGCATCCGCGACCCAGCCTTTGTAGAAGCCGTCTGTGCCTTTTTCGGAAATGCTGCGCAGGGTTTTGCCAAGGTCCTTCTGCACCAGCTTTTGCCCGACCTGCATCGGTTCGCCGTTGTGCAGGAAAATCGAACCGGAATCACGCATGTCCTTTTTGAACACGTCGGTGGCGTACTCCAGCAGCTCGACATCGCCCTGCTCCAGGGCGAAACCGTCTTCGGCCAGTTTGATCGCCGGTGCGATCATGTCCTTGCGCGATTGGGTCCCGTACTTGCTCAGTGCCAGCTCCATGCCCGACACGGTGCCGGGCACGCCTACCGCCAAATGACCGCGGGTACTCAGCTCAGGAATGACGTTGCCGTCCTTGTCCAGGTACATGTTCGCCGTTGCCGCCAGCGGTGCTTTCTCGCGAAAATCAAGAAAGGTCTTACGCCCGTCCGCCAATTGAATGGTCATGAAACCGCCGCCACCGAGGTTACCTGCCGCGGGATACACCACCGCCAGCGCATAGCCCACCGCGACCGCCGCGTCGACGGCATTGCCGCCGCTTTTCAGCACATCGACACCGACATGCGTGGCCAGATGTTGTGCGGTGACCACCATGCCGTTTTCCGCAGCGACCGGTGCCACCGACGCCGCGTGAGCCATGAGACAGCTGAGTGCCAGGGACGTCGCAATCAGCGTCTTGGCCAAAGGTTCGTACTTCATGTGTCGATCTCTGTTTTGTTTTAGGGGACGGCGCAAAACCACGTGTAGCGTTTCAAGCGCAATCAGCAGTATGGTCGGCTTTGCGTATTGCGCCTCTCTGCATCGCCGGTATGCTGGTCGTCGTTCAAACTTTGCAGCGGGGTTGCACTGATGCCTTACACATTCATCACCCTGCCCTCGCCGGTCGGCGAGCTGAAGCTGGTGGCGAACGGTTCGCGACTGGCGGCCATCCTCTGGGAAAACGACAAACCGAACCGGGTTCGCCTAGGGCCAATGAGCGAGGCACCGGGCAACCCGGTCCTGCAAAACGCTGCGCGGCAACTGGAAGAATATTTTTCCGGTACCCGCGAACGCTTCGAGCTGGAACTCGACTTCACTGGCACGCCTTTCCAGAAACAAGTCTGGACGGCGCTACTGACCATTCCGTTCGGCGAAACCCGCACCTACAGCCAGATCGCCGAGCAGATCGGCAATCCCACTGCCGTGCGGGCCGTGGGCGCGGCGAACGGGCGCAACCCGATTTCCATCGTCGCGCCATGTCATCGGGTGATTGGCGCGTCGGGGAAGCTGACCGGTTTCGCCGGCGGGCTTGAAGCAAAAGAGCGACTGCTGACCCTCGAGGGTGGCCAGTGGTCGCCCATTGGCAAAACCGGCGAACTGTTCTGACTCAGGCACCGAACAGATTATTCATCGCCGCGTACTGCAACAGCATGATGGTCTTGGCATCGCAGATCTCACCGCGCTGAAACGCCGCCAGCGCCTCGTCGAACGCCCATTCCAGCACTTCCAGCTCCTCGGTTTCCTCCTCCAGCCCGCCACCGTCGCTGACCTTCGAGGTCGCGTCGTATTCGGCGATGAAAAAGTGCAACTTTTCCGTCACCGACCCCGGGCTCATGTAAGCCTCGAACACCTTCTTCACATCGTGCACGCGATAACCGGTTTCCTCCTCGGCTTCATCGCGGATACGTTGCTCTGGCGCCGCACCTTCGAGCAAGCCGGCCGCCACTTCGATCAGTAAACCGTCATGGCCGTTGACGAACACCGGCAAGCGGAACTGCCGGGTCAGCACCACCGTGCGTTTATCGCGGTTGAACAGCAGAATCGCCGCGCCGTTACCGCGATCGTAGACTTCGCGAGTCTGACGCTGCCATTCGCCATTGTTGCGGTGATAGTCGAAGGTGATTTTCTTCAACAAATACCAGTCATGGGACAACACCTGAGTGTCGACGATATTGACCCGCTCGGCTGTGTTGGACATGACGCCTGATCCTTTAGTCATTGATGGCCTCCGGGCCTGCAGATGCCCGGTTATTTGAACGAAAAAACCCAACCATATATCGCCCTACAAGGCATGTCGAACCGTCCTACAGACACTGCCTACTTGCCCGACTTCTTTCTCTTTTGATCCCCCGCAAAGTCCCCGCACCTTTTTGATGTGCGCGAGCGACTGCGAATGTTTGAACCTGATCGGCTCCTGGCCCTGAACAACAGTATCGGTTTGCTGGTGGTGGCCGCGCTCAATCCAAAGCAACCGGATTTCGAAGCCCTGATCGGCGAATTCCGCCTGTGCCTGAACAACTACGACGCCTGGGCCGAGCAGTTCTGGACCGGCACCGCGCTCGACATCGAGCAGGTGTTTACCATCGGCAACGACGTGCGCCTCAGTGCGCCGATCACCTCGCGCCAGCCGCTCAGTTCATCGGTGGTGATGTGCCCGGCCGGCGGGCCGCTGACGCTGGTGCACCTGTTCGAAGCCGCGCGTTTTGTGCCGATCGGCAATACACCGGTGACGCTTGAACCGTTGCTCAGTGAGGTCGACGACGTCCAGACCTTCGGCGAACCGCTGCGCTACACCATCGGCCCCAGCGGCATTCTGCAAGTCACCGACTGCGATCGGGGCCAGCGTTATCGCATCACCTTCTTTCCCGATGTTTCCACTGCGCAGGTGCGGGCGTTGTATGCCTCTTATGAAGGGCTTATCGCGGAACTGGAAGGCTGGCTGCGCGGCGAATGGACCGGGTTTCAGCCGCAGTGGACGGAGTTTTCCAGCGCCGGTTTTCTCGACCGTTACGGGCAGTTGCAACGGGCCGACTGGCGCGGTTTCGAGAACGCGCTCAACGGCGTTTGGGACGACATTAAACAGGTTTTCGCCCTCCTCGCTGACTTGCAGCTCAACAGCGAAAAACTCCTCGAATACCTCAGCGACCTCGAACTGAAAGCGTTGCTCGCAGCCTCCAGCGAGGCCATCGCCAACGCGCTGTTGATGCTCAGCGACGAGCCGCTGCTGTTCATTCATCTGGCCGCGTTTACCAGTTGGCTGAAGATGTTGCCGCCGCAGTACCTCGCCGAAGTGGTGGCCGAGGTGCGGGTCGAACTGCTGGTCAGCTTTCTGTTGATGCGCGTCGCGGGTGGTGCCGGCGTGTCGCTGCGTTTGAGCAGCAAGGTGCTGGACAAGATCAATTCGCCGCGGGCGCGGCAATGGCTGGCCGCCTCGGCACTGCGCCTGGCGGAGCTGAAGTCGACGACGCCGGAACTGAACAAGCATGCCAGTGCGTTGAAACCGCTGATGCTGCATGCGCGTGAGGTGGCGCTGAAACCGACGCCCTCGATCCCGCTGAACATTCGTCAGGCCGATTCGGTGGTGCTGACCGTGCCGAATCCGGCGCCGCTGGCGCGGGCCAAATCTGGCGGCTCGACGCGGATGGAGCGCCACGAGCCGCACGACGACTCCCCCGATCAGGCCAAAAACCCGAACGGCGACAGCGCCGATTGCGTGCCGCTGACCTGCACCAATGGTTGCCCGGTGTCGATGGTTACCGGCGAAGAGCTGCTGACGCTGACGGATGCGGTGCTGGATGGTGTGCTGCCGTTTGAATTCAGCCGTTTGTATCGCTCAAGCGCCGTCGAGATCGACATTGGCCTGGGGTTCGGCTGGAGCCATTCGCTGGCGCATCGGCTGGAGTTTGAGGGTGACTTTGTTGTCTGGGTCGATCATGAAAACCGGCGTACGCGGTTTCCGTTGCCCAGCGTTACGCGGCCGGCGATTCACAACAGTCTGTCGCGGGCGGCGATTTTTCTTGGCGACGAACCGGAAGAGCTGATTCTGGCGCTGGCCGGCGAGGCGGCGCGGTTTTATCACTTTCGCGCCGGACGGCTGACCGCGATCAGCGATGTCTACGGCAATCGTCTGACCCTGCAACGTGACCGCTCCGACCGCATTCAGCGCCTAGACAACGGCGCCGGGCGTTCGCTGCTGTTGCGTTATGACCGGGCGCAACTGGTTAGCGTGGATTATCAGGTGTTTCGTGAGGGCACCTGGCACACCGAGCAGCCCCTCGTTAGTTATGGCTTCGACGCCTATCAAAATCTGATCGAAGCGACCAGCGCGGTCGGCGACAGCGAGCGTTACGACTACGACGACGCTCATGTGATTCTGCAGCGGCAACTGGCTGGCGGCGCGAGTTTCTTCTGGGAGTGGGAGCGCCCCGGCAAGGCTGCACGTTGCGTCAGGCATTGGGCCTCGTTCTCGCAAATGAACACCCGCTACGTCTGGGCCGACGACGGCAGCGTCGCGGTGCAATACGTCGACGGCACCGAAGAAACCTACGTCCACGACGAGCGCGCGCGGCTGGTGCGCAAGGTCGAGGCGGACGGCGGCGAACACCTCAAGGCCTATGACGCGGCCGGCCGGTTGATCGCCGAGCAGGACCCTCTCGGCGCCGTCACCGAATACCGCTACGACGAAGTCGGACGGCTGATCGCGCTGATTCCGCCGGACGACGCGCCAACGTCCTACGAGTACCGCAACGGTTTTCTCTACCGGCGCACCCGCGGCGATGCGGTGTGGATTTATCGGCGCAACGCCGAGGGCGACGTCACTGAAGCGGTCGATCCTGACGGCCACGTCACACATTACTACTACAACGTGCGCGGGCAACTGCTGTCGATCCGCTACCCGGACAGCAGCCGCCATAAGCTGGTGTGGAATCCGCTCGGCCAGTTGACCGAAGAAACCCTGCCCGACGGTGGTGTGCGGCGTTTTTCCTACGACGCATTGGGGCGACGGACGACGACTGCCGACGAACACGGCGCCGTCACCCGCCAGCAGTGGGACGCCGTTGGCCGACTGATCCAGACGACATTTCCTACCGGCAGCATCCGCGCTTACAGCTACGGCGCCTACGGCCAGGTGACCGCCGAGCGCGACGAGCTCGGACGCATTACCCGTTACGAGTACGACGATGACCTGCACCTGGTTTCACGGCGGATCAACCCCGACGGCACACAGGTGCAGTACCGCTACGACCACGCGCAACTGCTGCTCACCGAGATTGAAAACGAGTCGGGAGAAAAATACCGGCTGGACTACACGCCGACGGGATTGATCCGACAGGAAACCGGCTTCGATGGACGACGCACGGCGTATGCCTACGACCTGAACGGGCATCTGCTGGAGAAGACCGAATTTGGCGATGACGGCTCGCAGCTGGTCACCACCTATAAGCGCGATGCGGCCGGACGCTTGCTGGTCAAGACCCTGCCCGATGGCATCAAGGTTGAATATGCCTACGACCGTCTCGGCCGTCTGATCGCCGTCGACGACGGCCACAACCACCCGCTGGCCTTCGAATACGACCGTCAGGATCGGCTTATCACCGAACACCAGGGCTGGGGCACCCTGCGTTACGCCTATGACGCCTGCGGTCAGCTCAAGCGCCTGCGCCTGCCGGACAACAGCAAGCTCGATTACCACTACGCCAAGGGCGGCGCGCTGAGCGCAATCGACCTCAACGGCACGCCGCTGACCCGCCACGTCTACCAGTTCGGCCGCGAAGTGCAGCGCCAGCAAGGCCTGCTGCTCAGCGAATATGCCTACGACGAACAGGGAAGATTACTGGCTCACGCCGTAGGCCATCAGCGCGATTCGCTCTACCGCCGCGATTATGCCTACAGCGCCAACGGCAACCTCGCCCACATCGCCGACAGCCGCCACGGCCAACGCACCTATGGCTACGACGCCCTCGACCGGCTGATTCGCGTCCGCCATTCGCGCGACGAACTGCCGGAATCCTTCGCCCACGACCCGGCCGGAAACCTGCTCATGCAGGACCGCCCCGGCCCGAGCCAGATCCTGGGCAATCGCCTGCTGATGCAGGGCGACCGGCATTACGACTACGACGCCTTTGGCAACCTGATCCGCGAACGCCGCGGCAAAGAACAAGCACTCGTCACCGAATACCGCTACGACAGCCAGCACCGCCTGATCGGCATGACCCGCCCCAATGGCCAGACCGCCACCTATCAATACGACGCCTTCGGCCGGCGCATCCGCAAAACCGTCGACGGCCAGACCACCGAGTTCTTCTGGCAAGGCGAGCAGATCGTCGCCGAAAGCAGCGAAAACGAATACCGCAGCTACGTCTACGAACCCGGCACCTTCCGCCCACTCGCACTGCTCGACGGCAAAGGCCCGAAAAAAGCCTGCCCGTTCTACTACCAACTCGACCACCTCGGCACGCCGCAGGAACTCACCGACTACGGCGGCGACATCGTCTGGTCCGCGCAATACGACGCCTATGGCAAAACCGCCGCGCTGACCCTGGCTGGTGACGATTACCTGAACCAGCCGCTGCGTTTTCAGGGGCAGTATTTCGATGTTGAAAGTGGTTTGCACTACAACCGTCACCGGTATTACGACCCGAGATTGGGACGCTATCTGACACCGGACCCGGTGAAGCTGGCGGGTGGGTTGAATCAGTACCAGTACACACCGAATCCGACGGGGTGGGTGGATCCGTTGGGGCTGGCTTGCACTCCGTGTCCCGGGGCGGTACAGGCAGATGGACCGTATAGTGAAATTGTTCCGGGTGGAGGCTTAGCTGCCCACGAGTCTCGAGGTGGACATGCTATTGCGAGACATGTCAATAGATCGGAAACGCAATTGAGAGCTAGACTGATAACTGAGCCAAACATACCTATTGCGTCTACATTTCATAACAGGACGGAGGCTGAAGCTGCACTCTCGCATGTTATCAATAGCAACAAAGTAAATATCGACGATTTTCTAGCAGGTAACGCAAATAATTTTGTGATTAACGAGCGAATGTCTGCTCCTGCTGGTATTGGTGTTGTAAGACAGAGTGGCACGCTAGAACCGCTATTTAGTATTAGATTAGTGCTGCGGCGAGATGCGACTTCACCACTTGGGTATTTTATCTTGACGGGATTTGTAAATGATAACTGAAGATTTTCCTAGGCTATTCCAGTTTCTCGGGGCCTATTTTCATGAGGACTGGATGTGTGAATTCGACTCAGCTAATGAGGTAATGGAATCTTTTGTGGCGGACTCCGACGAACTCACTACGCAACAGGTGTTAAAGGAAATTGATATCTTACTAGGGTCAAATCTAACGGAAAACAATCTACGCGATTTCCTATTGAAAGAGATGAGCTGTAGCTATTGCTACTGGAACGAATGGGCTTCTGGCGAGATATGGCTACGTCACATCGAAAAGAAATTGAACGACAGCTTGGCTGATCCGCATCCACACCGATGAAAGCCTGACGCCCGGCTCCAGTTTTACGAGTGATAGAAAATTAAAGCCAGAACTATCAAATGGATCGAGTCAGCCCGCGTCGGCGATCAGTTACCGGGCTGACGCAGTAGCCACTTCGCAAACAAATGCCCGGTGGTATCACCGGGCCTGTTTGTTCGCAACAGCGAGCCACGGAAAACAATGTCAATGTGCACTCAGGACAACTGCGCCTGAAACTCCTTCTCATACTCCCCAGCCAACTGCTCTTTCTGCTTCTCATCCAGAAGCTTTCCAGCCATCTGAAAAAACTTATGCTCTTCCTCCTCAAGATGATGATGAACCTTGTCCGACAGCTTCTTCGCCGTCGCCAGCCAGGCTGGGCTGGACATCTCGGTCTCGTCGAGTTCTTCCATCATTTCGTCCATTTCATGGTGCTCGGCGATGGCATGACGGCTAAGGTCGACACCTTCATCCATGGCCATCAACGGGATATAGAAGTGGCGCTCCTCGGCAGTTTCGTGGGCTTGCAGTTCCGCTTTCAGCTGTTTGTAGGCCTCGACCCGCTCTGGACTGTCGCCGCTAGTTTCGATCAAGGCTTTGGCGTAGCTGCGCTGGCGCTCGTGGCTTTCACGCAAGGCTTCGAAAATATTCATGGGGGTCCTTGTTGGCGGCGTTCGGGAATGACGCTGTAAACGCTAGACCCGGCGCAAGCGAAGCGGTTCCAAAGCGTAGGCAAGCGCTTGGAAAATGAGCGTCGGGCAGGATAGGCTGCGAGTTCTTAAAACAAGGAAGTCCCGCATGAATCTGCGCATCGAGTTGTCAGAAAATTCCACGGAAGACGAACGAAACGCCATTCTGGCGCCGCTACATGCCTACAACGTGGCGAAGGCCGGCATTGCGGTTTCACAGGCCCTGACCCTGCTGGTACGTGACGATGACGGCAAGATTCTCGGCGGGCTGTATGGCCGGCTCGCGTGCCAGTGGCTGTTCGTCGATCTGCTGTCAGTGCCTGAAGCAGGCCGGGGCCAGGGCATTGGTTCGAAGCTGATGCGCATGGCCGAAGATCTTGCACGAGAGAAAGGCTGCATCGGCGCCTGGCTCGACACGTTCGACTTTCAGGCGCCTGAGTTCTACAAGAAGCTCGGGTATAGCCAATTTGGTGAGATCGTCGACTATCCACCAGGGCACAAGCGGCATTTCTTTCAGAAGCGTTTTGCAGGGTGAACGTAGCGGCGCCTTTGCGAGCAAGCTCCCACCCTGGTTTTGTGTCGACCACACATCCAGGGTAGGAGCGAGCCTGCTCGCGATGGCGGCATAAGCCGCATCGCTGAACTGGCCTAGAGACAGGTCGCCAGCGCCGCCAACCGGCGCTTGGCAACAAAATCGTCTTTCTGCGCGTAGTAATTCAGTGTCGTGCCCGAAGCGTCAGTGATCACGTCAACGAACGACTCCGCCGAACGGGTATACACCGTCGTGCCGCCCGCATTGCGCGGTTCCATATAAGCCGCCGCATCCACGCCGAACACCGCCTCATCCTGCCAGCCAAACTGCACGCACTGTGCGACGACTTTTTCAGCCTTGTCAGAGGTCAGGACTTTGTAGGGAGTTTGGGTCCGCGCATCGTTCATCACCGAACCCGCACAGCCGGCGAGCATCGTGGCCGTCAGCGCTAACATCAGAATTCTCATCGCATTCGCTCGTTGGCAAAAAGCGGACTGTATCACCGCCCCCGCTGAAATCGTTCTGCTTTACTGCATTTATCGCGAGACAGACGCACAGCGCTGCGGCACCCTAGAGTCATCAGCCTTACAAGGAAAACACATGGCGCCTACCGATCAGCGACATGAGCATGCTCTGAAATTATTTCTCGACGCACGTCCCGAGTTGCGCGAAACCCTCGACCACCTCAACCCGTTGCTGGCGCAGGCCAAGGGCGAAACCCAGGCGCAATATCGTGAAGAACGACTGCACGAAGCGTTTGAAGCCGAGGCGGAAAGTCAGGGGTTGTTTGCCTGGGAGCTGACGTTGCAACTGACGGCAGATTCGCCAGAGGAATACCAGGCGCAGCGTCTGGAAGTGCACCGCGAAGTCGCGGAAATGGCCGGGATGGATTGGGTCGAATATTGCGATTTATATGGCATCAAGCCGTAACCAATCGTAGGAGCGAGCCTGCTCCCCGATAGCGGTGTGTCAGGCGAATATCTTGTAAACGACACACCGCTATCGCGAGCAGGCTCACTCCTACAGGGATATGCATCAACTTCGGTTTCGCGACAGCCTGCATAAAGCTTTATCATGGCCGCAGTTTTGCTGATCGAGTCCGCCATGAAGTTCGCCATTGCGCTGTTTTCCGCCGCCCATGCGCCCTCCTCGCGCCGCGCCCTGCTGTTTGCTCAGGCGGCGCTGGCCGGTGGGCATGAAATCGTCCGGCTGTTTTTCTATCAGGATGGCGTCCATAACGCCTCCGACGCGCTGGTCACGCCGCAGGACGAACTGGACCTGCCCAAGCAATGGCGCACGTTTATCACCGAGCAGAAATTCGACGGCGTAGTCTGCATCGCCGCCGCCCTGCGCCGCGGTGTATTGAGCGCGGAGGAAGCCAAGCGCTATCAGCGTGGGGCGGTTTCGATCAGTGCGCCATGGGAATTGTCCGGCCTCGGTCAGTTGCATGACGCGGTGCAGGATGCCGATCGCCTGATCTGCTTCGGAGGCGCGTAAATGGCCAAATCACTGTTGATCATCAGCCGTCAATCGCCCTGGTCGGGCCCCGGCGCTCGCGAAGCGCTGGACATCGTGCTGGCCGGTGGCGCATTCGATCTGCCGATCGGCTTGCTGTTTCTTGATGACGGGGTGCTGCAACTGGCCGCGGGGCAGAACGCCAAAGCGTTGCAACAGAAAGACCTCAGCGCCAATCTGCAAGCGTTGCCGATGTTCGGGGTCGAGGAGCTGTTTTATTGCGCAGAAAGCGCCAACGCGCGTGGACTCGGACAACTCTCGCTGGACGAAGCACAGGCGCTTTCTGCCGAACACATCACCGCCCTTATTGACCGCTACGACCAGGTGATCACCCTCTGATGTCGACTTTGCATGTGTTATCTCACTCACCTTTCGGCGACGATCGCCTGAGCAGTTGCCTGCGCTTGCTCGGCAGTGCTGATGCGTTGCTGCTGTCCGGCGATGCGGTGTACGCCCTGCAACCGGCTAGCGCGCCGTTTTTCGCCCTGCACGACAAAAAAATCCGCCTGTTTGTGTTGCTTGAAGATGTACAAGCACGTGCGATCGAGATTCCGGACTGGGCCGAGGCCATCGACTACCCGGCCTTCGTCGAGTTGTCGATTCACCACGACAAGGTCAACAGCTGGTTATGAATGCACTGACCGTCGGCGCCCGCGCCATTGAACTGGACAAGGACGGATTTCTCGTCGATCTGCGCGACTGGTCGGCCGAAGTCGCCAGCGCCCTGGCCGCCGCAGAAGATATCGAATTGACTGCCGAACACTGGGAAATCCTCGAATTGCTGCGCAGCTTCTACGCCGAATTCCAGCTGTCCCCCGCCACTCGGCCGCTGATCAAGTACACCGCGCTGAAACTCGGCGCGGAAAAGGGCAACAGCCTGCACCTCAACCGACTGTTCAAAGGCACCCCTGCCAAACTCGCCGCAAAACTGGCGGGCCTGCCCAAACCGACGAATTGCCTATGACCGAGTTTCCAGCATTGACCCTCGAAACGCCCGCCGAGCACCCGTTCGCGCAGTTCGTGCGCATTCTCGGCAAAGGCAAGCGCGGCGCGCGTGATCTGACGCGCGAGGAGGCCCGCGAAGCCATGGGCATGGTGCTCGATAACAAGGTCGAAGACACCCAGCTCGGCGCTTTTCTGATGTTGCTGCGGCACAAGGAAGAAAGTGCCGAGGAAATGGCCGGTTTCACCGAAGCCCTGCGCGAACGCTTGCAGGCGCCAGCCCTGAACGTCGATCTCGACTGGCCGACCTATGCCGGGAAAAAACGTCATTTGCCGTGGTATCTGCTGGCGGCCAAGTGCCTGGCGCAGAACGGTGTGCGCATCTTCATGCACGGCGGCGGCGCGCACACCGCCGGGCGGCTGTACAGCGAACAATTGCTGGGCGAACTGAATATCCCGTTGTGCCGCACCTGGCTGCAGGTCGGCGACGCGCTGGATAACGGCGGACTGGCGTTCATGCCGCTGGTGGACTGGGCGCCGCCACTGCAAAGGATGATCGACCTGCGCAATACGCTGGGCCTGCGTTCGCCGATTCATTCACTGGCACGGATTCTCAACCCGCTGAGCGCGCGATGCGGCCTGCAAAGCATTTTCCATCCCGGCTATCAGGCAGTGCATCGCGATGCCAGCGGCTTGCTCGGCGACACGGCGATTGTGGTCAAGGGTGACGGCGGCGAAATCGAGATCAACCCGGACGCCACCAGCCATCTCTACGGCACCACTGGCGGGCAAAGCTGGGACGAGGAATGGCCGCAGCTGTCGGCACAACGCCATGTCAAACCGGCCACGCTGGATATCGAGCAGCTGAAAGCGGTATGGCGTGGCGAGGTGGTCGACAGCTACCCGCAAATGGCCTTGATCGCGACCATGGCACTGGCCTTGCGCGGCCTCGGTGACAGCCGTGAGCAAGCCTTCGCTACCGCCGAGCAGTATTGGGTCGCGCGAGACAAATCGATTTAACCGATCATTCACGCCCGATCTTTGCGCTTTTTGTTCGAACTCATCGGAATAGATTCGGCTCCAATGAATATTGGTTTACGGAGTCTGGATCATGGGTTTACTCGTCGATGGCCACTGGCAGGACAAGTGGTACGAAAGCAGCAAGGACGGCGCGTTTCAGCGCGAACAGGCGCAGCGCCGCCATTGGGTCACCGCCGACGGCGAGCCGGGCCCGAGCGGTGAAGGCGGCTTCGCTGCCGAAGCCGGGCGCTATCACCTCTACGTTTCACTCGCCTGCCCGTGGGCGCATCGCACCCTGATTCTGCGCAAGCTCAAAGGTCTGGAAAGTCTGATCGACGTCTCGGTGGTCAGTTGGCTGATGCTGGAAAACGGCTGGACCTTCGACAAAGCGCTCGGCTCGACCGGCGATAAGCTCGACGGCTTCGATTACATGCATCAACGCTACACCGCCGACACGCCTGATTACACTGGGCGCGTCACAGTCCCCGTACTCTGGGACAAGAAGCTCAAGCGCATCGTCAGCAACGAATCCGCGGAAATCATCCGCATGTTCAACAGCGCATTCGACGCGCTGACCGGCAACGACCTCGACTTCTACCCGGCGCCGTTACGCAGCGAGATCGATGCGCTGAACGAGCGAATCTATCCGGCAGTGAACAACGGCGTGTACCGCGCCGGCTTCGCTACGTCGCAGCAAGCTTATGAACAAGCCTTCGATGAGGTATTCGCCGAGCTCGATCATCTGGAACAACTGCTGGGCGCCAATCGTTATCTGGCCGGCGAGTACCTGACGGAAGCCGATGTGCGCCTGTTCACGACCATGATTCGCTTCGATGCGGTGTACCACGGCCACTTCAAGTGCAACCTGCGGCGGATTGCCGATTATCCGAATCTGTCGAACTGGCTGCGTGAGATGTATCAGATCGAGGGCGTTGCCGAAACGGTGGATTTTCAGCACATCAAGCATCACTACTACGGCAGTCACAAGACTATCAACCCGACGGGCGTAGTGCCGAAGGGGCCGGAGCAGGACTTTACTGTGGCCCATGATCGGTCGCGGTTGGCGGGCAAAGGGGTTTGGCGCCGAGGTTAAGAGATCAGGTGTTTTTGAAGGCCCCATCGCCAGCAGGCTGGCTCCCACACTGGATCTGCGTCGTGCAGAAATCCTTGTGGGAGCCAGCCTGCTGGCGATGCGGGCGACGCGGTGTTTAGACCTGCGCCTGAGCCCCTTCAAACCACGCCAGTTTTTCGCGCAGTTGCACCACTTCACCAACGATCACCAGTGTCGGCGCATGCACTTCATGCTCCGCCACCAGTCGCGGCAAGTCGGCCAGCGTGCCGGTGAAGACCCGCTGGTTGACCGTGGTGCCCTGCTGGATCAACGCCGCCGGGGTGTCTGCCGAACGACCATGCTTGATCAATTGCTCGCAGATGATCGGCAGCCCCACCAGGCCCATGTAGAACACCAGCGTCTGCGCCGGCGCGACCAGGTCGGACCATGGCAGATCGGTGGAACCGTCCTTCAAGTGGCCGGTAACGAAGCGTACCGACTGCGCGTGATCGCGATGGGTCAACGGTATACCGGCATACGCCGCGCAACCACTGGCGGCGGTGATTCCCGGGACGACCTGGAACGGAATGCCGTGGGCCGCGAGTTCTTCGATCTCTTCGCCGCCACGTCCGAAAATGAACGGATCGCCACCCTTCAACCGCACGACGCGCTTGCCGGCCTTGGCCAGATCGACCAGTTGCTGATTGATCTGCTCCTGCGGCACCGCATGCTCGGAACGGCGCTTGCCGACGTACACCCGCTCGGCATCGCGACGGCACAGTTCGAGGATTGCCGGAGCCACCAGGCGGTCGTAGAGCACCACATCGGCCTGCTGCATCAGGCGCAAGGCCTTGAAGGTCAGCAAATCCGGATCGCCCGGCCCGGCACCGACCAGATAGACCTCACCCGTGGTGACCATCGCTTCGCCATCGATCTTGGCTTGCAGCAGACGCTCGGCTTCGGCGCCCTGCCCGGCCAGTTGCCGATCGGCAATCGGCCCCTGAAACACGTCTTCCCAAAAACCGCGACGCTGCTGCACATCCGGAAACAGGTTTTTCACCTGATTGCGAAACCGCGCAGCGAGCCCGGCCAGATGGCCATAAGTCGAGGGAATCCAGGTTTCGATCTTGGCGCGAATCAAGCGCGCCAGCACCGGCGCGTCGCCGCCACTGGACACGGCGATGATCAACGGCGAGCGATCGACGATCGCCGGGAAGATCACGCTGCACAGGGCCGGCGCGTCGACCACGTTGACCGGAACGCAACGTCGATGCGCATCCGTCGAGACTTGCGCATTGAGCGTTTCGTCATCAGTGGCGGCAATGATCAGCCCGCAACCGTCTAGGTCCGCCTCAACGTAGCCACGCAGCACACATTCGCCGCCACTGGCAGCGACGAGTTCGGCCAGTTGCGGTTCGATTTCAGGTGCGACCACCCGCAGCAGCGCACCGGCATCGGCCAGCAGGCGGGATTTGCGCAAGGCAATTTCCCCCCCGCCGACCACCAACACACGACTGCCGCGCAGGTTGTGAAACAGCGGCAGATATTTCATTTAGCCGATGACCTCAAGGCCACCCATGTACGGCTTGAGTACGTCAGGCACGCGGATCGAACCGTCAGCCTGCTGGTAGTTTTCCAACACCGCAACCAGCGTACGGCCGACAGCCAGACCAGAGCCGTTCAGGGTGTGTACCAGTTCAGGCTTGCCGGTTTCCGGGTTGCGGAAACGCGCCTGCATGCGGCGGGCCTGGAAATCACCGCAGTTGGAGCACGAGGAAATTTCGCGGTACTTGTCCTGGCTCGGGATCCACACTTCCAGATCGTAAGTCTTGACCGCGCTGAAGCCCATGTCGCCGGTGCAGAGCGCCAGGGTGCGGTAAGGCAGACCGAGCAATTGCAGAACCTTTTCAGCGTTGGCGGTCAGGCCTTCCAGCGCTTCCATCGATTGCGACGGTTCGACGATCTGCACCATTTCAACTTTGTCGAACTGGTGCTGACGAATCATGCCGCGCGTATCGCGACCCGACGCGCCGGCTTCGCTACGAAAGCACGGAGTGTGGGCAACGAATTTGATCGGCAGCAGCTTCGAGTCGACGATTTCGCCGGCAACGATATTGGTCAGCGACACTTCGGCGGTCGGGATCAGGTACAGATCGGCCTCGCCTTCGCGAGCGATCTTGAACAGGTCTTCCTCGAACTTCGGCAACTGACCGGTGCCTTGCAGTGCCGGCGCCTGGACCAGATAAGGCGTGTAGGCCTCTTCGTAGCCGTGCTCGTTGACGTGCAGGTTGATCATGAACTGCGCCAGCGCGCGGTGCAGACGGGCGATCGGGCCACGCAACAGGGCGAAACGTGCGCCAGATAGCTTGGCCGCAGTTTCGAAATCCAGCCAGCCGAATTTCTCGCCCAGGGCAACGTGGTCTTTCACTTCGAAATCAAACTGCGTCGGGGTGCCCCAGCGGCGCACTTCGACGTTGTCGTCTTCGTCCTTGCCGACCGGCACGGATTCGTGCGGCAGGTTGGGAATGCCCAGCAGGATCGAGTCCAGTTCGGTCTGGATCGCGTCCAGTTCGACTTTACCGGCGCTCAACTCGCCCGCCATGCGCTCGACATCCGCCATCAGTGGCGCGATGTCTTCACCGCGCTGCTTGGCCTGACCGATGGATTTGGAGCGCGCGTTACGTTCAGCCTGCAGTGCTTCGGTGCGGGTCTGGACGGTCTTGCGCTGTTCTTCCAGCGCTTCGATGCGCGCGGTGTTCAGGGCAAAGCCACGGGAAGCCAGGCGGTCCGCTACGTCCTGAAGGTTGCTACGTAACAGTTTGGAATCGAGCATGTCGGTTTCTCGTTATCAAAGTTTGGTCAGGGACAGGCCGGCCCACGTCGCGAGCAGCCCGCCGAATACGCTGAGTGCCGCATAGCCCAGGGCCAGCGGCACCTGCCCGCTTTCCAGCAGGCGCACCGTATCCAGTGAAAAGGATGAAAAAGTCGTCAGCCCCCCGAGGAAGCCGACCATCAACCCGGCACGCACCTCGATCGGCACGTCCGGGCGTATCAAAAACAGGCCGTACAACACGCCAATCAACAGACAGCCCACGATATTAACGGCCAGCGTCGCGGTATAGAAGTGCCGCGGCCAATTGGCGCTGACCCAATTGCCGGTGGCGAAGCGCAACAGGGTGCCGGCAACACCGCCGACCGAGACCGCAACAATCAATGGGACCACTATTTTCTCCGCTGTCTTGGGCTCAGACGATCGAGTTGAGCGAGGTGATTGAGCTTCTCGCCGATCTTCAATTCCAGGCCTCGCGGCACCGGCTGATAGAACGGAATCGGTTCTAGCTCTTCCGGGAAATAGTCTTCGCCGGCCGCGTAGGCATCCGGTTCATCGTGGGCATAGCGGTATTCATCGCCGTAACCCAATTGCTTCATCAGTTTGGTCGGCGCATTGCGCAGGTGCAGTGGCACTTCCAGCGAGCCGTTTTCCGCCGCCGCGCGCAAGGCGGTCTTGAAGCCCATGTACACCGCGTTGCTTTTCGGCGCACAGGCCAGATAAGTAATTGCTTGGGCCACGGCCAGCTCGCCTTCCGGACTGCCGAGACGCTCCTGCACTTCCCACGCTGCCAGGCATAGGCTCAGCGCGCGCGGGTCAGCGTTGCCGATGTCTTCGCTGGCCATGCGCACTACGCGCCGGGCCAGATAAAGCGGATCGCAACCGCCGTCGATCATCCGCGCGAACCAGTACAGCGCGCCGTCAGGATTGGAACCGCGCACTGACTTGTGCAGCGCAGAAATCTGGTCGTAGAACGCTTCACCGCCCTTGTCGAAACGGCGACGGGTATCACCGAGCAGGCTTTGCAACAGATCGGTGCCGATCTCACTGTTGTCTTCGGCCAGGTCCGAGGCGTTTTCCAGCAAATTGAGCAGGCGCCGGCCATCGCCATCGGCGGCGGACAGCAGCATCTGGAAACCTTCATCGCTGAGGGTCATATTGCGCTTGCCGAGGCCGCGTTCTTCGCTCAGCGCGCGGCCCACCAGCTTGCGTAGCGCCGCTTCGTCGAGGCTTTTCAGCACATAGACGCGGGCGCGCGACAACAACGCGTTGTTGAGTTCGAACGAGGGGTTTTCCGTGGTGGCGCCGATGAAAATCAGCGTGCCGTCTTCCACGTAAGGCAGGAAGGCGTCCTGCTGGGACTTGTTGAAACGGTGGACTTCATCGACGAACAGGATCGTACGCTTGCCATATTGACCGGCCTGCTGTTTAGCGATTTCAACGGCCTGACGGATCTCCTTGACCCCGGCGAGCACCGCCGAGACCGTTTCGAAGTGCGCATCGGAGACTTCCGCGAGCAATCGCGCCAGGGTGGTCTTGCCCACGCCCGGCGGCCCCCAGAAGATCATCGAGTGCAAAGCACCCTGCTCCAGCGCCTCGCGCAGCGGCTTGCCACGTGCGAGCACGTGTTCTTGACCGACGTACTCGTCCAGATTGGTCGCACGCAAACGCGCGGCCAGTGGCTGGGCAATCGGTGCACTGCGAAACAGATCCATCACGTAGCGTTGAAACCTCTATTTGAACAGGTTGCCATTCATGCTTTTGATTTTGTAGGAGTGAGCCTGCTCGCGATAGCGGTGGATCAGACAACTAAGTGGTGACTGACAGATCGAATCGCGAACAGGCTCACTCCTACAAGGGGTTTTGTGTTTATTCCTGGATGACGTCGGCACCCTTGGGAATGTCGAACTTGAACTTCGAGGCCGGCACCGCTTCGTTGGCCTTGACCCCGGTAAACAGGATATTGGTGCGCTGGCCAACACTGTCGATCAGTTGCATGTCGTTGAGCAGACCGTTGCGGAACGACAGGCGCAGGTTATCGAACAGGGTGTCTTTGGTTTTCGGCTTGAGGGTGAAGTCGATCACACCGCCCGCCTCTTTCGCGCTGATGTCAAAGCTCTGGCTGATTTTGGACACGTCGCCGGACAGCAGCAGCGCTGGGGTCTGGGTCAGGCGCTCGTCGAGTTTCTTGATAGTCGCCTGTTCCAGGTCCGGGTCCCACAGAGTGACTTTCTTGCCGTCGGAAACCATGGTCTGCTCGGCCGGGGCATTGGTGTGCCAGTAGAACAGGCCCGGACGCTGCAGGGTCATGTTGCCGGTGGTTTCCTGCAACTGGGTGCCGCTGCCGTCGAGGGTCAGCTGCGAGAAGTTCGCGCTCAGGGTCTTGGATGTTTCCAGCAATTGGGTCAGACGCGCCACGTCCTTGTCATCGGCGTGGGCCGTGAGCGTGGTCAGCGCCAGTACTGGCAACAGCATGCGGATAAGACGCATGGGAGTCCTCTTGAATATTCGTTGGGAGAGGACGGCGCGTCATTGCGCCATCCTTGTGCAAAAAGGGTTTCGACTCAGTCGCGCACCGGGCCCGGGGCCAGGACTTCGCGGGAACCGTTGGTGTTCATCGAAGTGACCACGCCGGCCATTTCCATGGCTTCGATCATTCGGGCTGCGCGGTTGTAGCCGATCTTCAGCTTGCGCTGTACCGCGGAAATCGAAGCGCGACGGCTTTCCAGCACAAACTGTACGGCTTCGTCATACAACGCATCGGCTTCCGGATCATCGCCGTCGCCGCCACCGCTGCTGCCTTCAAAACCGCTGCCGGCTTCTTCGACACCGTTGAGAATGTCGTCGTTGTATTCCGGTGCGCCGCGCAGTTTCCAAGCCTCGACCACACGGTGAACTTCATCGTCGGACACGAACGCGCCGTGAACCCGGATCGGCAGACTGGTGCCCGGCGGCATGTACAGCATGTCACCGTGGCCAAGCAGTTGTTCCGCGCCGCCCTGGTCGATGATGGTCCGCGAGTCGATCTTGCTCGACACCTGGAACGCCATACGGGTCGGAATGTTGGCCTTGATCAGACCGGTGATCACGTCTACCGACGGCCGCTGGGTCGCGAGGATCAAGTGAATGCCCGCGGCACGGGCCTTCTGTGCGATACGGGCGATCAGCTCTTCAACCTTCTTGCCAACGATCATCATCATGTCGGCGAATTCGTCGACCACCACAACGATGGTCGGCAGTTTTTGCAGCAGCGGCGCTTCGTCGTGGATGCTCTCGCGCTTGTACAGCGGATCGCTTAACGGCTCCCCGGCATCCTGGGCTTCCTTGACCTTGGCATTGAAGCCGGACAGGTTACGCACGCCCATCTTGGCCATCAGCTTGTAGCGCCGTTCCATTTCGGCAACGCTCCAGCGCAGGGCATTGGCGGCGTCTTTCATGTCGGTCACAACCGGGCACAGCAGGTGCGGAATGCCTTCGTAGATCGACAGTTCGAGCATCTTCGGGTCGATCATGATCAGCTTGGCGTCTTCCGGGCCGGACTTGAACAGGATCGACAGGATCATTGCGTTCACGCCCACCGACTTACCGGAACCGGTGGTACCGGCAACCAGCAGGTGCGGCATCTTCGCCAGGTCGGTGATGACCGGTTTGCCGCCGATATCGTGGCCGAGGGCCAGGGTGACCGGCGACTTGAAGTTGTCGTACTCGGGCGTCGACAGCACCTCGGAGAAGCGCACGATCTGCCGGTCTTCGTTGGGTATCTCGATACCGACCGTGGTCTTGCCTGGAATTACTTCAACCACCCGCACGCTGGTCACCGCCAGCGAACGCGCCAGATCCTTGGCCAGGTTGGCGATGCGGCTGACCTTGACGCCAGCCGCAGGCTGAATTTCGTAACGAGTAATCACCGGGCCGGGATGGATCGAATCCACCGCGACTTCGACGCCGAATTCCTTGAGTTTGATTTCCAGCAGATGCCCGACCGCCGCCAGGGATTCCGGCGAATAGTTGAGTTGCTTCTTCTCCGCCGGATCGAGGATCGAGATCGGCGGCAGCGTGCCTTCTACAGCGCTGTCGACGAACAACGGCACCTGTTTTTCTTTCTGCACGCGCTTGCTTGGCTCGGGCGCTTTGGCCGGCGCCGGGGCGATCACTGGCGGCACCTGCTTCTCGCGATCGGACATGTGCTTGCTCAGGGCTTGCTCGCGTTCGATCAGGCGTTCCTTGACCTTGGCCTGTTCGCGCTTATCGGTGACCGTGGGAGCAACCACGTCATGCACACGATCATCGACCTCTCGCAGTTGCGCGACCAGTTGCTTGCGTTCGGTGCGTGCCGCCCACCAGCGATTGAGCGCACCCTGAAACAGTTCGAACAGGTCGAGCGTGATCTTGCCGGTGATGTCCATCACCTTGAACCACGACAGATCGGTAAACACCGTCAGACCGAACAGGAACAGCGCGATGAACAGCAGCGTGCTGCCCTGAATGTTCAGCGCATTCTTCGCCAGATTACCGAGGCTTTCGCCCAACGCACCGCCAGCACCCGCCGGCAGGCCGGACGCCGCATGGAAATGCAGATGCGCCAGCGCCGCGCCGGACAGCACCAGAAATACCAGACCAATCAGGCGCCAGGAGAACAGCCAGCCACTCCACTGCCACGGCTCGTGGCGCTGACGGAAGATCTGATACGCCTTGATCGCCAGCAACAGCGGGAAGATGTAGGCGAAGTAACCGAGCACCATGAACAGGATGTCGGCGCTGTAGGAGCCCGCCGGACCGCCGAAATTCTGCACGTCATCGATCTTGCTGTTGTGGCTCCAGCCCGGATCGTCCTTGCCATAGGTCAGCAAAGCCATCATCAGGAACAGGCACAAGGCACCGATGGCGATCAATGCACCTTCCTTGAGCCGGTAGTGCAATTGTTGGCGCCAGAGCGGAACGACTGTTTTGGGTGCTTCGGTGGATTTCTTCAAAACGCTTCTTTTCCTGCGCACAAGGCGCGTCCATCTATTGAATGACGATAAAAAACTGCCCAATCCAGGCAGGTAAAAAATCAAACGAGCGCAAACGGAACTACTTTTAACATTACGCCGCGCTTTTTATAAACACAGCACATGACCAACGTTGCCTGATAACCCGCCATTGTACGGGTTTGTGCGTTCGACGCCATGGTTCAAGCCCCGTGATTGAGCATAGCCAAGCGCACAGAGGCTGCGACGCAATTTGAGCATGCATTTACCTTTTGTGACAAAGGCTTATGACGGCTATTTGATGAACGTAGCGAAGCAGCCGATATCTGCCCGGCGGCGCCGCTTGCCGCGCGTCACCACGTTGACGCTTACGACCACGACGGACATACCAAGTTGCAACACAAAACTTACCGCGCCAGAGAACTGTGCAGGACATCGGCGCCGTTTCGCGGCAAACTCTTTTGCAGCGCCGCGCGCGCTGCCCGCCCTCCCCTTCTGCAAGCCTGGATGCCATGCTGACTTGGTTACAACGTAACTCCATGACCTTCCCGCCATTGGAAAAGGCCATGCGCGAGCCCAACGGATTGCTCGCCGCTGGCGGTGATCTGTCTGCCGATCGTCTGATCCAGGCTTATCGCCATGGCTGCTTTCCATGGTTTTCCGAAGGCCAGCCGATTCTCTGGTGGTCGCCGGATCCACGCACCGTGCTGTTTCCCGACGAGCTGCACGTTTCGCGCAGCCTCGGCAAACTGCTGCGCAAGGAACGCTACCAGGTCACTTTCGATCAGGATTTCGAAGCGGTGATTCGCGCCTGCGCCGCGCCTAGGGATTATGCCGATGGCACCTGGATCACCGAGGCTATGCAAGACGCCTACATCGAACTGCATCGTCGCGGCTTCGCCCACTCAGTGGAAGTGCGCGATCAGGGCGAACTGGTCGGTGGCCTGTATGGCTTGGCGATGGGCCAACTGTTCTTCGGCGAATCAATGTTCAGCCGCGCCGACAACGCCTCGAAATATGGCTTCGCCACACTGGTGCGCCATCTGAAAGAGGCCGGTTTCGTGCTGATCGACTGCCAGATGCCGACCGAGCATCTGCACAGCCTCGGTGCGCAAGCGATTCCCCGCGAGCATTTTGCCGATTATCTCGCGCGACATCTGGATCAACCCAATCATGCGACCTGGGTTTGCTGAGCGACTTTTGCGCAGGTGGCTTACACTTAATCCACCAGCTTATTCCGAGGGTTGATTCATGACCGAGTTGGCGCGCCTGAAGTTCTATGCCACTCAGCCCCACTCTTGCAGTTATCTGCCCGAGGAGCAGGCCACAACCCTGTTTCTCGATCCGAGCCAGCCCATGGATGTGCATGTCTACGCAGACCTGTCGGAAATGGGCTTTCGTCGCAGCGGCGATCATCTGTACCGCCCCCATTGCCAGAATTGCAATGCGTGCGTGCCTGCGCGCATCCCGGTCGCGCAGTTCCTGCCGAACCGCCAGCAAAAACGCATTTTCAAACGCAACGCCGATTTGCAGGTACGTCCGGGCAAGCCGCAATTCAGCGAAGAATATTTCGACCTGTACCAGCGCTACATCGAACAACGCCACGCCGACGGCGACATGTACCCGCCGAGCCGTGATCAGTTCTCGACCTTTCTGGTTCGCGATCTGCCCTTCTCGCGCTTCTATGAGTTCCGACTCGACGGACGGTTGCTGGCGGTAGCGGTGACCGATCTGCTGCCTAACGGCCTCTCGGCGGTCTACACCTTTTACGAACCGGCCGAAGAACGCCGCAGTCTGGGACGTTTCGCGATCCTCTGGCAAATCGCCGAGAGCCAGCGCCTGGGGCTTGAGGCGGTCTACCTCGGCTACTGGATCAAGAACTGCAAAAAGATGAACTACAAAACGCAATATCGCCCGATCGAACTGCTGATCAATCAGCGCTGGGTCATCCTCAACTAAAGCAAAAGCTCAAACCCCTTGGCGTAAACCCCATTTTTCGGGCACAATGCACGCCGCTTTTGCCTGGCGCAGTTGCACCGGGCCATTCACTGGATACCGAGGGCTTTACTGCATGTCGAAAGAAGACAGCTTCGAAATGGAAGGCACTGTCGTCGACACCCTGCCCAACACCATGTTTCGTGTGGAGTTGGAAAATGGGCACGTCGTAACCGCGCATATTTCCGGCAAGATGCGCAAGAACTACATTCGTATTCTTACCGGTGACAAAGTGCGCGTCGAACTGACGCCCTATGACTTGAGCAAAGGGCGCATCACCTACCGCGCTCGTTAATCAAGTCAATACAAAACGCCCGGCTTTTAGCCGGGCGTTTTTGTGTCTGGGGTTTGGGTTTCGGTGCAGATCCTTTTGCTGCGGCTGTGCTTGAATTGCTCGAAGATCAAAAGCAACGTCAAAAGCCCCTCACCCTAGCCCTCTCCCAGAGGGAGAGGGGACTGACCGCGGTGATTGCGAGAGCTGCGCCAACTTGAAATACCGAGTCGTACACGATTTCAAAGCCAACACCGATCAGCTCCCTCTCCAGGGGGAGAGGGCTGGGGTGAGGGCAAATCCACCATAAATCCCAAGCCAACCACCCGCCTCTAACCACTCAACAATGAGCGTTAGCTCGAGTGCTCTTGATCTTGATCTTGCGTCACCGGCGACATCGGAAGGCTGAGCGCAGGGATTGATCCGGGCGTGGGAGCGCAGCGACCGTCTGGCGCAGCCAGACACAGCGGAAGTAGGTGCAGCGAAGCAAACCGTAGCCGCTGCGCCCGGATCGGTCCCGGAGCGAAGGGACCCGAGCCTGCGAGGGCCGAACGCAGGAGCAAGCGTTTTGGGTTACCTTTTTGGCGTTTGAAAAAGGTGACCCGCTGTAAGAGCGGAACCCTAAGCAGCCGTTACCGCAGCAACGGATATGTCCCCAATTCCGAGACAAAAAAAGGCGCCCGAAGGCGCCCTCTTAGACCACAGCCGTCAGGCCATCTCCGCCGTAGTTTCGAAGTCAAACGTCAACTCACCATCCTTGATGTCGATGTGCACCACACCGCCATGCTCGGCCAGCTCGCCAAACAGAATCTCCTCCGCCAGCGGACGCTTGATCTTGTCCTGGATCAGACGCGCCATAGGACGTGCACCCATCGCCGAGTCATAACCACCGGCCGCCAGCCAACTGCGCGCCGCGTCAGTCACCTCAAGCAACACACGCTTGTCCTCCAGCTGCGCCTGAAGCTCGGTAAGGAACTTGTCCACCACGCTCTTGATAACCTCATGACTGAGGCGACCAAACTGGATAATGGTATCCAGACGGTTGCGGAATTCCGGCGTGAAGCTCTTCTTGATCACTTCCATCGCATCGGACGAGTGGTCCTGATGGGTGAAACCGATCGAAGCGCGAGCAGCCGTTTCAGCACCGGCGTTGGTGGTCATGATCACGATCACATTGCGGAAATCCGCCTTGCGCCCGTTGTTGTCGGTCAGCGTACCGTGGTCCATCACCTGCAGCAGCAGATTGAAGACTTCCGGGTGCGCCTTCTCGATTTCATCGAGCAGCAACACGCAATGCGGCTGCTTGGTGATCGCTTCGGTCAACAGACCGCCCTGATCGAAGCCGACATACCCTGGAGGCGCACCAATCAGACGCGAGACGGTGTGACGCTCCATGTACTCGGACATGTCGAAACGAACCAGTTCAATCCCCAACGCCTTGGCCAACTGGCGCGCAGCCTCGGTTTTACCAACACCGGTCGGCCCTGCAAACAGGAACGAACCGACTGGCTTGTCCGGCGATTTAAGCCCGGCGCGTGACAATTTGATTGCAGTCGACAGCGAATCGATCGCTGCATCCTGACCAAACACCGTCAGCTTCAGGTCACGCTCCAGATTACGCAGCAATTCCTTGTCCGAACTGGTGACGTGCTTCGGCGGAATCCGCGCAATCTTCGCCACGATGTCTTCGACCTGCGGCACTTCGATACGCTTGACGCGCATCTCCACCGGTTGCAGACGCTGATAGGCGCCCGCCTCGTCGATCACATCGATGGCCTTGTCCGGCATGTGCCGGTCATTGATGTAGCGCGAAGCCAGTTCGGCAGCGGCGCGCAACGACTCATCGCTGTACTCGATGTTGTGGTGTTGCTCGAAACGGCCTTTGAGACCACGCAGGATACCGATGGTGTCTTCCACTGACGGCTCGACCACATCGACCTTCTGGAAGCGACGCGCCAGGGCACGGTCCTTCTCGAAGATGCCGCGGAATTCCTGGAACGTCGTCGAGCCGATACAGCGAATGTCGCCAGACGACAGCAGCGGCTTGAGCAGGTTCGAGGCATCCATGACGCCACCTGACGCAGCACCGGCACCAATAATCGTGTGGATCTCGTCAATGAACAGAATCGCCTGCGGACGCTTTTTCAGCTCATTGAGCAGCGCCTTGAAGCGCTTCTCGAAATCACCGCGGTATTTGGTGCCTGCCAGCAGAGCGCCAAGGTCCAGCGAGTAAACGACGCTGTTGGCCAGCAGGTCCGGCACCTGATTGTCGACAATGCGCTTGGCCAGGCCTTCGGCAATCGCGGTTTTACCCACGCCTGCCTCGCCGACCAGCAGCGGATTGTTCTTGCGCCGACGCGCGAGAATCTGCGCGACACGCTCGACTTCCGATTCGCGGCCGACCAGCGGATCGATACGACCCTGGCGCGCGAGCTCGTTGAGGTTGCTGGCATAAGCATCCAGAGGATTGCCTGAAGAAGAAGACTCACCGCCCTCGTCGTCCTGCATATCTTGTTCACCTTCAGAGTGATCGCCATGCCCCGGCACTTTGGAAATGCCGTGGGCGATGTAGTTGACGACATCGATGCGCGCTACGCTCTGCTGTTTCAGCAGAAATACGGCCTGACTCTCTTGCTCACTGAAGATTGCAACCAGCACGTTGGCGCCAGTCACTTCGCGTTTGCCGGAGCTCTGTACGTGGAAAACAGCACGCTGCAGCACACGCTGGAAGCCCAGGGTTGGCTGGGTTTCACGATCTTCGTCGTGGACGGGGATCAATGGCGTGGTGGAGTCGATGAACTCCTGCAGGTCATGCTTGAGTTTGTCGAGGTTCGCGCCGCAGGCACGCAAAACGGTGGCGGCAGCCTCATTGTCCAATAGGGCCAACAGGAGATGTTCGACGGTCATGAACTCATGACGCTTCGAACGAGCCTCCTTGAAGGCTAGATTGAGGGTGACTTCGAGCTCGCGGTTTAACATAGCTTCACCTCATACCCAAGTGGTCGGCGATTAACCGTCCTTCTCGATTTCACAGAGTAGCGGATGCTGGCTTTCCCTGGCGTACTGGTTGACCTGCATGGCCTTTGTCTCGGCGATGTCGCGGGTAAACACTCCACATACTGCTCGTCCTTCTGTATGGACGGCCAGCATGACCTTGGTCGCCAGCTCGCGATTCAGGTTAAAAAACACCTCGAGCACTTCGACGACGAAATCCATCGGTGTGTAGTCATCGTTGAACAAAACCACCTTGTACATCGGCGGCGCCTGTAATGCAGGCTTCGCTTCCTGAACAGCAACGCCTGCCGAATCGTCGTCGTGCTCCTGTGGAAGATCCTTTTGGAGAAGCGGGCGATCCTGATTGAATGTTAGTCGAATCTGGCTGATTGCATGCATGGAAAGAAAGGTTCGTCAGTTGTGCAAATACAGTGGTGGGGGCGGTTGCCTGCGTTTTCAACTCCGACGGCCCGGTCACCTTGACTATCGGGAAAACGGTGTTACAACCAATAGAGCCCACAGTGGGTAAAAAAGATCCGCGGAGTCAATTCTTTTATCGAATTCGACTGCGGATGAACGGGATGATACTCCAGCGATGGAGACTGTTGCAGAGGGATTTGAGCATGGCTGTCGGCAAGGTGAAATGGTTCAACAATGCCAAGGGGTACGGTTTTATTAATACCGACACCCACGAAGGCCGCGATGAGGATAAGAAGGACATCGATTTCTTTGCGCACTACTCTGCCATTGAAATGGACGGGTACAAAACTCTCAAAGCGGGGCAACTGGTGAATTTCGAAATCATACAAGGTCCCAAAGGCTTGCATGCGGTAAAAATCACCCCGGTCGAAGTCCCAAAAGTTGTACCCAAAATCGTCCCGCAAGCTCAAACGGTATCCAGCTGACGCCTTAGCGCCATTAGCCATAAAAAACCGCCTGACTCGATCTCTCGACTCAGGCGGCTTTTGTGTATCCGCGTTTTACATATGCGAAATCAACGCATCCCCGAACCCCGAAGACGAAACCAGCGTGGCCCCATCCATCAAGCGCTCAAAGTCATACGTGACAGTTTTCGCCCCGATCGCACCGTTGGTGCCCTTGATGATCAGGTCTGCCGCTTCGGTCCAGCCCATGTGTCGCAGCATCATCTCGGCAGAGAGAATCAACGAACCCGGATTGACCTGATCCTTGCCGGCATACTTCGGCGCGGTACCGTGGGTCGCCTCGAACATCGCCACGGTGTCGGACAGGTTGGCGCCCGGTGCAATACCGATACCGCCCACTTCTGCCGCCAGGGCGTCGGACAGGTAATCGCCGTTGAGGTTAAGCGTCGCGATCACATCGTATTCGGCCGGACGCAGCAGGATCTGCTGGAGCATGGCGTCGGCGATGGCGTCTTTGACCACCACGTTCTTGCCGGTTTTCGGGTTCTTGAACTGCATCCACGGACCGCCATCGAGCAGGGTCGCGCCGAATTCTTCCGCCGCTACTTCGTAGGCCCATTCCTTGAAGGCACCTTCGGTGAACTTCATGATGTTGCCTTTGTGCACGATGGTCAGCGAATCGCGGTCGTTATCGACCACATATTGCAAGGCCTTGCGCGCCAGACGCTTGGTGCCTTCGCGAGAAACCGGCTTGACGCCGATGCCGCAGTTTTCATCGAAACGGATCTTGGTGACGCCCATTTCTTCTTTCAGGAATTTGATCACCTTGGTGGCTTCCGGCGAACCGGCCTTCCACTCGATGCCCGCGTAGATGTCTTCGGAATTCTCACGGAAGATGGTCATGTCGACGTCGCCGGGCTTTTTCACCGGGCTTGGCACGCCTTCGAACCAGCGCACCGGGCGCAGGCAGACGTAGAGGTCGAGTTGCTGACGCAGGGCCACGTTCAGCGAGCGGATGCCGCCACCGACCGGGGTGGTCAGCGGGCCTTTGATCGAGACCACGTAATCCTTGACCGCGTCGAGGGTTTCCTGCGGCAGCCAGGTGTCCTGATCGTAAACCTGGGTGGCTTTTTCCCCGGCGTAGACTTCCATCCAGGAAATCTTGCGCTTGCCGCCGTAGGCCTTTTCAACAGCAGCATCGACAACCTTGATCATCACCGGACTGATGTCGACACCAATCCCGTCGCCTTCGATGAAGGGGATGACCGGGTTATCAGGAACATTGAGAGAATGGTCTGCGTTGACGGTGATTTTGTCGCCGACGGCTGGAACCTGAATCTTCTTGTAACCCATGCTGAACTCCATTGTTTGGATTGAACACCTGGCTTGCTTCGAGCGTAACCCAGTTGAATCAACACGCAAACCCTATGTTCCGCCGCCGCGCACATCTGGTTTCGTACAAGCCTGAAAGCAAAGGGAAAAGCGCCAAACTCCAGCATTCGTAACGAGTCTTTGCCCGGCACCGCCCTGCGACCTTTAGACCAATGGACGAGAATCGTTGCATATGAACCATCGGCAGATTGCCAGCTACCTATGTATAATGCCGCCCGCTGACCACAGGGTCACGACGGCTGGCCTCTCTAGTACGAGACTTTCCGCCTGATTGGTCGGGTTGTTACCGCAGCCTGACTGCTTGACGCTCTACTGATGCACCCAACATCACCGCGAAGAATCTCGACATTCGGTTCATGGATGACTTTGAACGAACGCGCTTACCCGGCGCCCCTCGAGTTTCTGCGCACGCTTTAGCAAAGAAGAGAGAGTTAATCCGAATATGCCCACCCGCTCGAAGATCATCTATACCTTCACCGACGAAGCTCCTGCCCTCGCCACCTATTCCCTGCTGCCGATCATCGAGGCTTACACCGCCTCGGCCGATATCGCCGTGGAAACCCGCGATATCTCTCTTGCAGCACGCATTCTGGCAAGCTTCCCCGAGCAACTGGGCGACAAAGCCGTAGCCGACCACCTCGCCGAACTGGGCGAACTGGCCGTTACGCCTGAAGCCAACATCATCAAGCTGCCGAACATCAGCGCTTCGGTGCCGCAACTGCAAGCCGCGATCAAAGAGCTGCAGGCGCAGGGCTACAACCTGCCGGACTACCCGGAAACCGTGACCAGCGATGCCGATAAAGACGCCAAGGCGCGTTACGACAAGGTCAAGGGCAGCGCCGTGAACCCGGTTCTGCGTGAAGGCAACTCCGACCGTCGCGCTCCGCTGTCGGTAAAGAACTACGCACGCAAGCACCCGCACAAAATGGGCGCCTGGGCCAAAGACTCCAAGTCCCACGTCGCTCACATGAGCACCGGCGATTTCTACGGCAGCGAAAAAGCCGCCCTGATCGACGCCGCTGACGCCGTGAAGATCGAACTGATCGCCAAGGACGGTACTGCAACCGTTCTGAAAGAAAAAACCACCGTTCAGGCCGGCGAGATCCTCGACTGCGCCGTGATGAGCAAAAACGCCCTGCGCGCGTTCATCGCTGCTGAAATCGAAAGCGCCAAGGCTCAGGGCGTGCTGCTCTCGGTGCACCTGAAAGCGACCATGATGAAGGTCTCCGACCCGATCATGTTCGGCCAGATCGTTGCCGAGTACTACAAAGACGCACTGACCAAGCACGCTGACGTGCTGGCCGAGATCGGCTTCAACCTGAACAACGGCATCGGCGACCTGTACGCGCGCATCAAAGCGCTGCCGGCCGAGCAGCAAGCGCAGATCGAAGCTGACATGGCTGCGGTCTACGCTGTACGTCCGGCGCTGGCGATGGTCAACTCCGACAAGGGCATCACCAACCTGCACGTGCCGAGCGACGTTATCGTCGATGCCTCGATGCCAGCGATGATCCGTGACTCCGGCAAGATGTGGGGCACCGACGGTCAGCTGCACGACACCAAGGCAGTGATCCCGGATCGTTGCTACGCCACCATCTACCAGGCTGTGATCGAAGACTGCAAAGCCAATGGCGCGTTCGATCCGACCACCATGGGCAGCGTGCCGAACGTCGGTCTGATGGCGAAGAAAGCCGAAGAGTACGGCTCGCACGACAAGACCTTCCAGATCAAGGCTGACGGCGTGGTTCGCGTGACCGACAGCAAAGGCACCGTGCTGATGGAGCAGGCTGTTGAAGCCGGCGACATCTTCCGCATGTGCCAGACCAAAGACGCGCCGATCCAGGACTGGGTCAAACTGGCCGTCAACCGCGCTCGCGCCAGCAGCACCCCGGCGATCTTCTGGCTCGACCCGATGCGCGCTCACGATGGCGTGGTGATCGAGAAGGTTCAGGCTTACCTGAAGGATCACGACACCGCCGGTCTGGACATCCAGATCATGGCGCCGGTCGATGCCATGAAGTACACCCTGCAGCGCACCCGCGAAGGCAAGGACACCATTTCGGTGACCGGCAACGTACTGCGCGACTACCTGACCGACCTGTTCCCGATCATGGAACTGGGCACCAGCGCCAAGATGCTGTCGATCGTGCCGCTGATGAACGGCGGCGGTCTGTTCGAAACCGGCGCTGGCGGTTCGGCACCGAAGCACGTGCAGCAACTGGTTGAAGAAAACTTCCTGCGCTGGGATTCGCTGGGTGAGTTCCTCGCCCTCGCCGCTTCCCTCGAGCACTTGGGTGTGAACTACAACAACCCGAAAGCACTGGTGCTGTCGAAGACTCTGGACCAGGCCACCGGCCAGTTCCTCGACAACAACAAGTCGCCATCGCGCAAGGTCGGCAACATCGACAACCGCGGCAGCCACTTCTATCTGGCGATGTACTGGGCTCAGGCCCTGGCTGCCCAGACCGAAGACGCTGCACTGCAAGCGCAGTTCGCGACTCTGGCCAAAACCCTGACCGAGAACGAAGCGACCATCGTTGCCGAGCTCAACGCCGTTCAGGGCAAGCCAGTCGACATCGGCGGTTACTACCACGCCGACGCCGAGCTGATCAGCCAGGCCATGCGCCCAAGCGCAACCTTCAACGCGGCGATTGCTGCGCTGGTTTAAGGTTGTAGTGCGGTAAACAAACCCCGGCCCCGTGCCGGGG
Source organism: Pseudomonas sp. R1-1 (assembly GCF_051132135.1). Taxonomy (NCBI): domain Bacteria; kingdom Pseudomonadati; phylum Pseudomonadota; class Gammaproteobacteria; order Pseudomonadales; family Pseudomonadaceae; genus Pseudomonas; species Pseudomonas sp. R1-1. Next base: position 2,354,128 of record NZ_CP071663.1, on the reverse strand, counting down.
TTTGTGTTTTTGCTGACAACACAAAACCCTTGTAGGAGTGAGCCTGCTCGCGATAGCGGTATACCATTCACCATTAATGGCGACTGATGCACCGCTATCGCGAGCAGGCTCACTCCTACAGGGGATTGGGTTTCACACTTCAGAATTGAGGAAGATTTATGGAATGGCTGCCCCACATCACCGTCGCCACCATCATCGAAGACAACGGTCGCTTCCTGATGGTCGAAGAGCACAAGGCCGGGCGCAATGTGCTCAATCAGCCCGCCGGGCATCTCGATCCGAATGAAACCCTGATCGAAGCCGCCGTGCGCGAAACCCTCGAAGAGACCGGCTGGGACGTCGAACCCACCGGCGTCATCGGCATTTATCTGTACACCGCGCCGAGCAACGGCGTGACTTACCAGCGTGTGTGCTTCAGCGCCAAAGCCGTCAAACACCACCCGGACTATCAGCTTGACGATGGCATCCTCGGCGCCAAGTGGCTGAGCCGCGAAGAATTATTGGCTCAACGGGACAACTGGCGCAGCGAGTTGATCATGCGCTGCATCGACGATTATCTGGCCGGTCATCACTTCAGCCTCGAACTGATCCGCCCTTCCCTTTAGCCTTGCGGCCGCGAGCCTGCTAGAATCGCGCCCTTTTCCAAGACACTCATTGAAATCCCTATGCGTGATCCAGCCCCTTCTGACACATCCAAGAAGCGCGTCATTGTCGGCATGTCCGGCGGCGTGGACTCTTCCGTTTCCGCTCTCCTGCTGATCGAGCAGGGGTATGAAGTGGAAGGCCTGTTCATGAAGAACTGGGAAGAAGACGACGGAACGGAATACTGCACCGCCATGGACGACCTGGCGGATGCTCAGGCTGTCTGCGACAAGATCGGCATCAAATTGCACACCGCCAACTTCGCTGCCGAGTACTGGGACAACGTGTTCGAGCACTTCCTGGCCGAATACAAGGCCGGACGCACGCCGAACCCGGACATCCTGTGTAACCGCGAAATCAAGTTCAAGGCGTTCCTCGACTACGCGATGATGCTTGGCGCCGACCTGATCGCCACCGGCCACTACGTGCGCCGCCGTGACATCGATGGCCGCACCGAACTACTCAAGGGCCTCGATCCAAACAAGGATCAGAGCTACTTCCTGCACGCCGTTGGCGGCGAACAGATCGCCAAGACCCTGTTCCCGGTCGGCGAACTGGAAAAGCCGGAAGTGCGCGCGATTGCCGAGAAATACGAGCTGGCGACCGCGAAGAAGAAGGATTCCACCGGGATCTGCTTCATCGGTGAACGGCGCTTCAGCGACTTCCTCAAGCAATACCTGCCGGCGCAACCGGGCGAGATCAAAACCACCGAAGGCGAAGTCATCGGCCGCCACCACGGCTTGATGTACCACACCATCGGCCAGCGCCAGGGCCTTGGCATCGGCGGTTTGAAAGACGCCGGCGATGAACCGTGGTACGTGCTGCGCAAGGATCTGGACGTCAACGAACTGATCGTCGGTCAGGGCAACAACCATCCGTGGCTGTTCTCCGGCGCCCTGCTCGCTTCGGAGATCTATTGGGTCAATCCGATCGACCTAAGCCAGCCGCTGCGCCTGACCGCCAAAGTGCGTTATCGCCAGAGCGATCAGGCCTGCACCCTGGAGAAAACCGCCAGCGGCTATCGCGCCGTGTTCGACGAGCCGCAACGCGCGGTGACCCCGGGCCAATCGGTGGTGTTCTATGACGGTGAAATCTGCCTAGGCGGCGGCGTGATTGAAGTCGCCGAGCCATGGAGCGGCCAGGCATGAGCCCGACTCAGGAGCAACTGACGGCGCTCGGCGGCGTGTTTCTCGCCGCCGTGCTGGTCGACCGCATCGCCAAGACCGGCCAGACCAACGAAGCCGGCCTGAGCTGCATGCTCGGCAGCCTGCTGGTGCGCGACCCGAAAGACACGCTGGATGTGTACGGCGGCGATGACATCAATCTGCGCGAAGGTTATCGGGCGCTGATCGGCGCACTGGAACGTGACCCCAGCACTTTGCAGCGCGAGCCATTGCGTTACGCGCTGTCGATGCTCGGTCTGGAACGTCAACTGGCCAAGCGCGACGACATGCTCGACACCATCAGCAAGCGTTTGCCGCAGATCCAGTCGCAGGTCGAGCACTTCGGTCCGGCCCACGAAAACGTGGTGGCTGCGTGCGGCGCGCTGTATCAGGACACCCTGAGCACCTTGCGCCAGCGCATTCAGGTGCACGGCGACATGCGCAATCTGCAGCAACCGAGCAATGCCTCGAAGATTCGCGCCTTGCTGCTGGCCGGGATCCGTTCGGCGCGCTTGTGGCGCCAGCTCGGCGGGCATCGCTGGCAGTTGGTGATCAGCCGTCGCAAGTTGCTCAAAGAGCTGTATCCGCTGATGCGCAGCGAGTAAACGCCGCGCGATACCAGTTTTGTAGTCTGTAACGCGTAATACGCCGGTCAGTTGGCGACGGACCGGCGGATTTTTTCATGTATGATACGCGCCCCATTTCGTTGCCCGACTGTCCGAGAACACCCCATGCAGCTCTCTTCGCTCACTGCGGTTTCCCCTGTTGACGGCCGCTACGCCGGCAAAACCCAGGCCCTGCGCCCGATTTTCAGCGAGTACGGCCTGATCCGTGCCCGCGTTCTGGTTGAAGTGCGCTGGCTCCAGCGCCTGGCCGCCCACGCCGGTATTCCTGAAGTACCGGCCTTCTCCGCCGAGGCCAACGCCGTTCTCAATGAACTGGCGGAAAACTTCGCGTTGGAGCACGCCGAGCGCGTCAAAGAGATCGAGCGCACCACCAACCACGACGTCAAGGCGATCGAATACCTGCTCAAGGAGCAGGCGGCCAAGCTGCCGGAGCTGGCCAAGGTCAGCGAGTTCATCCACTTTGCCTGCACCAGCGAAGACATCAACAACCTGTCCCACGCGCTGATGCTGCGCGAAGGCCGTGACGACGTGATGCTACCGCTGATGCGCCAGACCGCCAACGCCATCCGCGAACTGGCCATCCGTTTCGCTGACGTGCCGATGCTGTCGCGCACCCACGGTCAACCGGCCTCGCCGACCACTCTGGGTAAAGAGCTGGCGAACGTGGTTTACCGTCTCGAGCGGCAGATCGCGCAGGTCGCTGCCGTGCCGCTGCTGGGCAAGATCAACGGCGCTGTCGGCAACTACAACGCGCACCTGTCGGCCTACCCGCAGATCGACTGGGAAGCCAACGCCCGCGCCTTCATCGAAGACGAGCTGGGCCTGGGCTTCAACCCGTACACCACACAGATCGAACCGCACGACTACATCGCCGAGCTGTTCGACGCGATCGCACGCTTCAACACCATCCTGATCGACTTCGACCGCGACATCTGGGGCTACATCTCCCTGGGTTATTTCAAGCAGCGCACCATCGCTGGCGAAATCGGTTCGTCGACCATGCCGCACAAGGTCAACCCGATCGACTTCGAGAACTCCGAAGGCAACCTGGGCATCGCCAACGCACTGTTCCAGCACCTGGCGAGCAAACTGCCGATCTCCCGCTGGCAGCGCGACCTGACCGACTCCACCGTTCTGCGCAACCTCGGTGTCGGCTTCGCCCACAGCGTGATCGCCTACGAAGCCAGCCTCAAAGGCATCAGCAAACTCGAGCTCAACGAGCAGAAGATTGCCGCTGACCTCGACGCGTGCTGGGAAGTGCTGGCCGAGCCGATCCAGACCGTGATGCGCCGCTACAACATCGAAAACCCGTACGAAAAGCTGAAAGAACTGACCCGCGGCAAGGGCATCAGCCCTGAAGCGCTGCAGACTTTCATCGATGGCCTGGACATGCCAGCCGAAGCGAAAGCCGAGCTCAAGCAACTGACCCCGGCCAACTATATCGGCAACGCCGTGGCACAAGCCAAACGCATCTGATCGACCGTTTGCCCCGTTCAAGACGCCCGGCCGCGCCGGGCGTTTTTATTCCCGTCTGAAAAGTGCTTTTTTTCAATAGGTTACATATGAATTCCGACATTCCTCTTCAACTTCTGGGCGGCCTCACGGCACGCGAATTCCTGCGTGACTACTGGCAGAAAAAACCGCTGCTGATCCGTCAGGCGATCCCTGACTTCGAAAGCCCGATCGACGCCGACGAACTGGCCGGCCTGGCCCTGGAAGAAGAAGTCGAATCGCGCCTGGTCATCGAGCACGGCGAGCGCCCATGGGAACTGCGTCGCGGCCCGTTCGCCGAAGACGAGTTCAGCAAATTGCCGGAAAAAGAATGGACCCTGCTGGTACAAGCGGTCGACCAGTTCGTCCCGGAAGTCAGCGAGCTGCTGGAAAACTTCCGCTTTCTGCCAAGCTGGCGCGTCGACGACGTGATGATCAGCTTCGCCGCCCCCGGTGGCAGTGTTGGTCCGCACTTCGATAACTACGACGTGTTCCTGCTGCAAGGCCACGGTAAGCGCAACTGGAAAATCGGCCAGATGTGCGATTCCGAAAGCCCGCTGCTGCAACACGCCGACCTGCGCATCCTCGCCGAATTCGAACAGACCGAAGAATGGGTTCTGGAACCGGGCGACATGCTGTACCTGCCGCCGCGCCTGGCTCACTGCGGTGTCGCGGTCGACAACTGCATGACCTACTCGGTCGGCTTCCGCGCGCCGAGCGCTGCTGAAGTGCTGACCCACTTCACCGACTTCCTCAGCCAGTTCCTGACTGACGAAGAGCGTTACACCGACGCCGACGCCAAGCCAGCCGCCGACCCGCATCAGATTCAACACGATGCGCTGGACCGCCTGAAGAGCCTGCTCGCTGAGCACATGAGCGATGAGCGCCTGCTGCTGACCTGGTTCGGCCAGTACATGACCGAGCCGCGCTACCCAGAACTGGTAGTGGGTCCGGAAGATGTCGAAGAGGAAGATTTCCTCGCCGCCCTGCAGGACGGCGCCGTGCTGATTCGCAACCCGAGCGCGCGTCTGGCCTGGTCGGAAGTCGATGACGATTTGCTGCTGTTCGCCAGCGGCCAGAGCCGTTATCTGCCGGGCAAGCTGCGCGAACTGCTGAAGCTGATCTGCGCCGCTGACGCCCTGCACGCCGATAACGTCGGCGACTGGCTGAACGACGAAGACGGTCGCAGCCTGCTCTGCGAACTGGTCAAGCAAGGTAGCCTGGGGTTCGCCGATGAATAAAATTCGCGTTCGTGTCGCAGACTGGCAGAAGGACATCGCCGAGATCCGGCGCATTCGTGAAACGGTGTTCATCGCCGAACAATCGGTGCCACCCGAGCTTGAGTGGGACGCGGATGATGCGACCGCCGTGCATTTTCTGGCGTTTGAAGGCGACTACCCGATCGGCACCGCGCGTTTGCTGCCCGATGGGCACATCGGCCGGGTTTCGGTGCTGAAAGACTGGCGCGGGATGAAAGTCGGCGACGCGCTGATGCAAGCGGTCATCGCCGAAGCGGAAGCGCGCGGCCTGAAGCAGCAAATGCTCAGTGCGCAGGTGCAGGCCACGGCGTTCTATGAACGCCTGGGCTTCAGCCTGGTCAGCGAGGAATTCCTCGAAGCCGGGATTCCGCATGTCGATATGGTTCGCCATTCGGCCTGAGCCTTGACTGATCGTTCCCATGCTCCGCGTGGGAACGCCTCTCGGGACGCTCCGCGTCCCTTGCGGCATGTGACGCAGAGCGTCACGGGCTGCATTCCCACGCAGAGCGTGGGAACGATCGCGCCAAAATGCGCCCCGCCATCCACCGATGCCGGGGCGTTTTGCTGTCTACGATTCAACTTGCCCCACCCCGGGCCGACAAACTGGCAATATCAAGCCTTTCGAAAGCGGAGATAACGGACATGTCCCTACGCACCCTCCTCACCACCCTGCTGCTCGGCTGCAGCTTTTCGGTGCTGGCAGCCACAGAAATCGTGCCCCTCAATTACCGCACCAGCGCCGACATGCTGCCGATGGCGCAAGACTTCCTCGGCAAGGACGGCCAGGTCAGCGCCTATGGCAATCAACTGATCATCAAGGCCGACCCGGACAAGATCCAGGAACTCAAGGCACTGATCGGGCAACTCGACACCGCGCCCAAGCGCTTGCTGATCACCGTCGACACTAATGAAAACAATGGCCGTGGCGACGAAGGCTATTCGGTCAACGGCGCGCAGGCGAATCAGACCCGCATCATCAGCCGCAGTACGACCAGCCGCGAAGGTGGCGTGCAGCAAGTGCAGGCCACCGATGGCATGCCAGCGCTGATCCAGGTGGGGCAAAGCGTGCCGATCACCAACGTTCAGAGTGATTCGTACGGTGGTTACAACAGCCAGACCCAATACCGAAACGTCACCCAGGGTTTCTACGTGACCGCGAGCGTCACCGGCGACATCGTCCATCTGACAATCAGTACCAATCGTGACCGCATGAGCCAGGAACGTCCCGATGTAGTGAACGTGCAAAGCACCGACACAACCGTCAGCGGACGCCTCGGCGAATGGATCACCCTGGCCGGGGTGAATCGCCAGACTCAGGCCGACAAACAGGGTCTGACCCGCAGCTACTCGACTCAAGGCCGCGATGACATGACCTTGCGGGTGAAAGTCGACGCACTGGACTAAAGCACCGAAAACTGACTGATTAGTCGTATTGGACGAAAGATGTAGTGCTTGAAAAAAAGCACTACAAAACGTTTGACGCGAAAAAAAAGCGAAGGCATGATGGCCTCGCTCCCGCTAATCAGGGGCCCTGGCAAGGGCCTTCGAAGCGCCGCCCGCACCTACCCCGCGAGCCGTTTCGTGTCTGTACCGCCCACAAGGCGTGTTTGACGAGGTTGCCGACTGGAACGAAGTTGTCCCGAGGGACGGAAGCGTATTTAGGTAACCCGGCTTCACGCTGCAGACCGCATAAAGGCCCACGACGCCGGAATGCGCCCGCACCGCGCCACTACCTGCTCACTTCCCCTCGAGCCCATCGTTCATCCCGTCGCCTACCCCGCCGAATCCGACTTGACCACCTAAGCTTCTGGTCAGCGAGCGCAGGAATTTTCCACCGCAGAACAACTTTTCAATAAAGACGCGACGAGGTTTATCTCCATGGCACTGACACGCGAACAGCAAATTGCAGCCCTCGAAAAAGACTGGGCTGAGAACCCGCGCTGGAAAGGCGTGACACGCACTTACTCCGCTGCTGACGTGGTCCGTCTGCGTGGCTCGGTCCAGCCTGAGCACACCTTTGCGAAGATGGGCGCCGAGAAGCTGTGGAACCTGGTCACCCAGGGTGCCAAGCCGTCCTTCCGTCCTGAGAAAGATTTCGTCAACTGCATGGGCGCCCTGACCGGTGGCCAGGCTGTTCAGCAGGTCAAAGCCGGTATCCAGGCGATCTACCTGTCGGGCTGGCAAGTGGCTGCGGACAACAACTCCGCAGAATCGATGTACCCGGACCAGTCGCTGTACCCGGTGGACTCGGTGCCAACCGTGGTCAAGCGCATCAACAACTCGTTCCGTCGTGCCGACCAGATCCAGTGGAAAGCCGGCAAGAACCCGGGCGACGACGGCTACATCGACTACTTCGCGCCGATCGTGGCTGACGCTGAAGCCGGTTTCGGCGGCGTCCTGAACGCTTACGAGCTGATGAAAAGCATGATCGAAGCAGGCGCCGCCGGCGTTCACTTCGAAGACCAACTGGCGTCGGTAAAAAAATGCGGCCACATGGGCGGCAAGGTACTGGTACCGACTCAAGAAGCCGTACAGAAGCTGACCGCTGCGCGTCTGGCGGCTGACGTTGCCGGCACGCCGACCATCATCCTGGCGCGTACCGACGCCAACGCAGCTGACCTGCTGACTTCCGACTGCGACCCGTACGACCAGCCGTTCGTGACCGGCGAGCGCACCCAGGAAGGTTTCTACAAGGTTCGCGCCGGTCTGGACCAGGCCATCGCCCGTGGTCTGGCTTACGCGCCATACGCCGACCTGATCTGGTGCGAAACCGCCAAGCCGGATCTGGAAGAAGCCCGTCGCTTCGCTGAAGCGATCAAGAAGGAATACCCGGACCAATTGCTGTCGTACAACTGCTCGCCTTCCTTCAACTGGAAGAAAAACCTGGACGACGCGACCATCGCCAAGTTCCAGCGCGAACTGTCCGCCATGGGTTACAAGCACCAGTTCATCACCCTGGCTGGCATTCACAACATGTGGCACAGCATGTTCAACCTGGCGCACGACTACGCCCGCAACGACATGACTGCCTACGTGAAGCTGCAAGAGCAGGAATTCGCTGACGCCGCCAAGGGTTACACCTTCGTGGCGCACCAGCAGGAAGTGGGCACTGGCTACTTCGACGACATGACCACCGTGATCCAGGGTGGCTCGTCGTCGGTGACCGCGCTGACCGGTTCGACTGAAGAAGAACAGTTCCACTGACAGATTGCCCTGACTAAAAAACCGGTGTTTCTGAGGAAACACCGGTTTTTTTTCGTTTTCAGCGCTCGATATCTGAGTATCAGACGATGAAGTTCACCAGCCGGTTGGGCACTACGATCATTTTTTTGGTGCCTTCCAGATAACCGTTCAAGGAAGGATCGGAACACGCCCGAATACGTATCGCGTCATAATCGGCGTCCAGCTCAATCATTATTTCGCCACGCAACTTGCCGTTGACTTGCACCATCATCTTGATCGTGTCCTGTTTCAAAGCCTCCTTATCAGGTTGCGGCCATGAACTGTCGTAAATGTCCCCCTGAAAATCCAGCTCTTCCCATAGCACCTGAGAAATATGCGGCGTCACGGGATGCAGAATCTGCAACAGAATACGCACCCCCTCTTGAACCACCCGGGAATCCGCGGCGCCGGCGCCTTCCAGCACTTTGAGCATTTTCATCGCACCCGACACCACCGTGTTGTACTGAAGCCGCTCATAATCGGTGTTGATCTGCTGCAACAAGCGATGCATGTCGAAACGCACGCGTCGCGACTCTACGTCAACGAGTTCACTTCGCTCGTTCGCGCCAGCCTGGCTCACATTATCGTGCACAAAAGCCCATAACCGGCGGAGAAAGCGGTAGGCCCCTTCAACACCGCTATCGCTCCAGATGGTACTTTGATCAGGAGGGCCGGCGAAGATCGTAAACAAACGGGCAGTGTCGGCACCGAACTTGTCGATGATGTCTCTGGGCTCAACCACGTTGTTCTTCGATTTGGACATTTTTTCGACGCCGCCAATAGTCACTGGCAATCCGTCTTCAAGCGCCGTGGCCCGCAATGGCCGACCTTTCTCATCGTACTGAACCGAGACCTGTGCGGGATAAAACCAGCGTCGGCTACCATCCCCGGCTTTGCGGTAATAGCTCTCACGCAGTAGCATGCCTTGGGTGAACAGATTCTTGAAAGGCTCGCTGAATGTCACCAATCCCTCGTCACGCATCGCCCGGGTCCAGAATCTGGCATACAGCAAATGCAGCACGGCATGTTCGATACCACCGATGTATTGATCAATCGGCATCCAGTAGCGAGCGCCTGGGCCCACCATGGATTCGTCATTGTCGGGATCGCAATAACGCATGAAATACCAGCTCGAATCGACGAAGGTATCCATGGTGTCCGTCTCACGTAACGCCGGTGCCGCACAACGCGGACATGGAACATGGCGGAACCCTTCATGCTGTAACAGCGGATTCGCACTACCGTCGGGAACGCAATCTTCCGGCAACACGACTGGCAGATCCGCGTAGGGGACGGGAACATCACCACACTGTTTACAGTGAATGATCGGGATTGGCGTCCCCCAATAACGCTGCCGGGAAATACCCCAGTCGCGTAGCCGCCAAGTGGTCGTTTCTTCTCCCATACCGGAATCGATCAATGCAGCGACAATCGCAGGAACGGCCTGCGCGATGGATAAACCATCATATCCCTGGGAATTGATGAGAAAACCCTCACGACTGCCATAGCTGTCAGACCAGACCTCAGGATCGTAGACCTCACCGACACGATCAATGACTTGTATTACCGGGAGATCGTATTGCCTGGCAAAATCATGATCTCGCTGATCATGGCCGGGCACGGCCATCAAGGCACCTTCGCCGTATTCGTTGAGCACATAATTGGTGATCCACAGCGCAACAGGTTCGCCCGTCAACGCATGTGTCACCACAAGACCGCTGTCGACGCCGATCTTGGTTTTGCCGCTGAGCGCTGGCCCCGCCTTTGCGGCCTCTCGACACGCATGAATCTGAGGTTCAAGCGCAGGATTGAGATCCAGAGCATATTTGGCCAGAGCATGATCTGGAGAAACCGCACAAAACGTGACCCCCAGCAGCGTTTCTACACGGGTAGTGAACACCCATAGCTTGCCGCCATCGATAAGATTTGAGTCGGAGTCACGAAACGAGTGACCGAATGCAAGGCGCACCCCTTCTGTCTTGCCTATCCAGTTACGCTGCATCGAGCGCACCATTTCCGGCCAGCCATCAAGCGTGTCGATCGCAGACAGCATTTCCTCGGAATACTGGGTTATACGCAAGTAATAACCAGGAATTTCGCGCTTCTCAACCAGCGCGCCCGAGCGCCAGCCTCGACCGTCAATCACCTGCTCGTTGGCCAATACCGTGTTGTCGACAGGATCCCAATTGACGATCTGCGTTTTCTTGTAGGCCAGACCTTTTTCAAGCATTTTGAGGAAAAACCACTGATTCCACTTGTAATAACGTGGATCGCAAGTAGCAATTTCCCGTGACCAGTCGAAGGCCAGACCAAGAGGCTGCATCTGTGCCTTCATGTCGGCAATGTTCAACCGTGTCCAATCGGCAGGCGAAACACCCGACTGCATCGCGGCGTTCTCCGCCGGCAAGCCAAATGCATCCCAGCCCATGGGCATCAGCACATTGAAACCCTTCATCCGTAGGTGACGGGCCAGCATGTCATTGATCGTATAATTGCGCACATGCCCCATATGCAACTTGCCCGATGGATAAGGCAACATTGAACACGCGTAAAATTTTGGCTGATCGGGTCTCTCGACCGCTGTGAATACATCCTTATCAAACCATCTGGCCTGTGCCGAACTTTCAACCCAGGCTGGATCATACTGCGATCGCATAAAGTTTCCTCAACATTGGCAGGTCTGGCGACCATCAGTCGCTTGCCCCACGCTCCTTTGCAAGTACTTGTCGATATCAAAAAGACAATGCCAGCAGCATTCAAATCCGCTCTTTAAATAAGACAAGGCGTTGGACTCTAGCAGTTTTTTCCTTCGCTGCGTCCACCGGGCAACCAACCCGTTGGCCATACACGGAACGCTCGAGGAGGTTTATATTTCGACTTTAGCGATCGATACAGACTTCCGTGAGTAATTAGGCAAAAGTGCGGCTGAAAATTCTCCATATACTGTGGGATTTTGTTCCAAGGCACTGTAGGAAAAATATGATGCGCGCCGTGGTAATTGAAGTTCATCAAACATACCCGCTCAACAAAAAATGAGACCTTTACATTGCGCGCAAATACGGAATCGTTCAGAGGCGTCTGATAATGAGCAAAACTGTCCAGCACTGTCAGTATGAAAGCTCTTGCCAGATACAGCACAATTAACACCCAGAGGTTTCCCCAGTACAAATAAACGCTACAGGTCAGTAACAAAAAGATACATGCTCCTTCACAGCGCAGCGCACTCAATTTGCGATTACGAATGGTGATGGACAACGCCGAGTGATCTCCCGGATCGATAGTTACGCCATAAATGCAGCTCATCACCGAATAGATATATCGCACGGGCAGAAAACAGACGATGACCGTCAGTGCAAAGTCATGCCAATAGGCGCCGAACAGTTTTCGGTAGTAATAGCCCAACACCTTGCGCCGTGACGATCGCTCAGCGATGTAAACCTCATCACAATCCTGTTGTGTTCTGCTGATTCGGTGATGTCGCAGATGGTCAAACCTCTGCAGGTCATAGGAAATCCCCATGAATACAGCCATCACTTGACCCATACGCCTGTTCGTCAGCGGATTGGGATGCAAGAGACCATGGATTGCCTCATGCACCATGACTCCCGTAGTGGAAGCAAACAACAACGTCGGCAGCAATGTCAGTGCAAACCAGGTATTGATCGCGATCAACCAGGGGGCAATTAGAAACTGATAACCGTTGACCAGCACAAGACCGTAGAAAATCATTCGATTGGTCGTGACGTCGATATCTTCGAAGTCACGGGTTTTGATCAGGCTGGGACAAACCGTATACAGCCGCTCATAAAGATCTTGAATTATAGCGCTCATCCTGAACACACCTTCTTCCGTTGAAATTTGTAAAGACCCAACTGGCTTCACTCGCCCACTTTAGCTCCGTTCCGGTGATGAAACGCTCCGAGGTGAAGCTGCCTTGACGAAAGCGATAAGACAGCCGACTCCAAACAGAATCCCCATTGCACCGTAGAGACTCCAGCTCAACTTGAATCCTACGCCGGTGATCAATGAAGCCCCCAGCCCTACGGAGACGATTCTCGCTCCCGCGAGCAAAATCGGAATCAGGGAAAAAAGAGTGGCCTGTGTTTGCAACGTGGTTTTTTGTGAGATCAGCGCGGTGATGTAGGTGATGCCAAGAATTTCACCCAAAGTCCAAAAGAATACGAACAACAGGATCAGCGCGGTCTGCTCAAAAATGGCATAGGCACCAAAACCGATGCCGTAAAAGATCGCTGCCAGTGACAAGTTGCTCAGTGCCCCAAAACGAGACGTCAATGCTATCAAGGGTTGTGTCAACGCAATCACCAGCAAAGCGTTGACGATACCGACCGCACCAAACACGGTAGCAGCCTCCCCCGCCGTCACAACGTCGAGCCAAAGCGGCAATTGATATTCACGCTGAGCATCAAGCACTGACAATGCAAAAAACATCGCACCTGCAACAATCACGATTCGAGGCACATCAATCATCGCCCCCAAAGAGGCCTTTGCGGTCTGCTGTCCTGTCGCTGAACGCACTGGCAAAGCCAGAAAAGCACTCGCCACCACGCACATTGCACTCACGATGATGGAGAAGAACATCAGAAAGCGACTATCGATGTCGAGCAGATACCCACCTGCGACAAATACCAGCGCAGCTCCCAGATTGCTCGCCAGATGCAAATACCCGAAGGAGGCGATCCGGTTGTCATCATCAGCGGCCAATGACGTCAGAACGCTGAAGGCTGGCGTTATCAGACCCGCACACGACATGAACATCAACACCATTGCAATCGAGGTTGCCGGCGAATTGAATACGGCAGCGCCCAGCAGAAACATCGATGAGCACAATGACGTGGCCAGTAGCAACGTCCGGAATGCCAAGCGCCCGACCAGCGCCCCGCCGAGCAGATTACCGACCAGGTAAAAAGCCGACATCAGCGTGATGACCAAGGCCACTGCGGCACTGTCGAGTTGATAATGGCGCTGAAAAAACAAGGCAGCGAAAGGCCCTAAGGCGTTTGCCATAACGAACAGGAACCTAAGCAAAACGACGTTGCGCATATCTGCCGCCAAACAGAAAACTTGCAGCGAAATCTTCACGAGAGTATGACCTCGACGCTGCGTAGGTGCGCGGCGCTGGCAGTACGGCAATCTTGTGTGGTGTCTGCCTGGGTGATGATGAAGGCTGCCCGATCCAGAAATGCCTCTGGCGGCGTTTTCAAGGTGCGCCCGACGCTCGCTTCAACAACCAACTGCGAGGAAACGCCCTGAGGAAACACGGCGCCAGCGCATCGCACAGCTTCGAACACCCCTTCTACCGCTGGGTATACGAAATCGATACTGGCCACCCTTGCCCGCGTGGCCTGCAGCGCTAGCGGTAGATTCCGGTAGCTGTCTACCAGCAGCTTGAACAGATCCAGGCCCGAGGCCAACTCAACCAGTTTGAGGATCTGGTCACCACCCGCACGCGTAGCAAGTTCGATGACCTTCGGGCCGCCCCTGCCCAAACGAATTTCGGTATGAGTAATGCCCCACTCAACGGACAAAGCCTCATGAGCGGCAACCACCAACCGGGAGACCTCCGCAGGCAGCGCCTGATCATCCGGTTCGAATGAAACAAGGTGCCCGATTTCTTCGAAATAAGGAGCGCTCCCCAAACGTTTTTGAGTCAACGCAAGAATGTTCACCTTACCCTGAACAACAAGACACTCCACGCTGATCTCGGGGCCATCGACGTAGGTTTCAACCAACGTATCATCCAGCACCACACTGCTCGTGCGGACCAGCTTGTCGCTGGCGTGTCTGGCGGTAATCGCCGCTTGCAGAGACTGTTCGCTGTCCACCAGCACAACGCCAATGCTGCCCGCCAGTTTTCTTGGCTTGATGACTACCGGAAACCCGATCCTGCGCGCCGCCGAGACGATTTCTTCGTCGTCGCAGGCCAACAGGGAAACAGGTGAAGAGACTCCATGCTCGGCGAAAGCCTGCCGCATGAGCTGCTTGTCACGGCTGATGCGGGCAGTGCTCAGGCTGTTGCCGCGCAGGCCGTAATGTTCAGACAACTGCGCGACTGCCTCGACGTAGAATTCGTAGTAGGTCACTACGAGCAGCAGTTCGAGACCGATAGAATCAATCTGCCGAATAATGTCGTCAACCTGCTCCGGATCTGCCGCTATCCAGTGGCTCACATAGCCATCCGCCCATTCGGGCAGATTCTTGCCAACCAGGATAACGGGGGCTTGTCTAGCCAGCGAAGCCAAGGCAAATTCGCGGTAATACTGATTCCCTGCATCCAACAACAAAATATGATTCATCTTGATGGTATCCCTATCCATAGGGTTTCAAAGATAGCATCGAACCGTCCTTCAGCCGAGTGATCCAGCGACTGGTACTGCCCACCGGAATACAGTGCTGACGGAGCACCTCATCGACGTTGAGCACGCCGGTCTCACGCGCCCATTTCAAAAACAGGCGCACCGCTTTTACGCTGGTACAACACTTCAACAGATAGCCCACGGTATCCGGGCACAAGGCGCCCACTTGAGAAAAGATCTGCCGGGCACCCTCAAGTGATTGCTTGCCACCTATTTCATAGAGCATTTCCAGTAATGCTCGCTCAGGCGTCGAGCATTGAATGCCGCCCAAGGCTTGTGATGCATCCATCAACGTTACGCACTGCACGCTGCTGACACTCCAATCAAACAGCCGAGCATGAGTGTAGCGTGCGCCAAAGCGCTCCGAGAACCAGCGGGGCAAGCTCAGCCGCGCGTCTCCCCAAAGCACCAGCGTTTGCCCTGTATGTGTCAGCAACGAACTCGAGCCGCCGATATGCAATCCATCGATATTACGAGACAGATACGACAGTGCCGCTGGCAAACCCAAAGGCTCATTGGGAAGTGCATAAACGCCATGAGCCACACGGGTCAACCAGCCACTTTTTGCATAGTTGGCGGCACGCTGATTGGAAATTCCAATTTTCTGCAGCGTTGGCATATCCAAGGGAATGCCCCGTGGCATGGTGGTATAGAGTTCTCTGATCAACGAGTACTGATGACGTCCTTTCATTCAATGCATCCTGCTCTGAATCCAATGGAAACACGCACTCACCGAGGATTATTCTGACAAGTACGCATTACCTGACCGCAATTTTCAGATCGCTCCAGCCAGCAGCACTGCCAGTGCCCTGCAGTAGCGCCATCAGTAATGCCTTGAGATCCGATGACGCGGGCACCGCCACGCGCAGCATATTGTCAAGCAGACCAAAACTGTGCGGATATTGCGAACAGTCGCTTACGCGAATCCCGGCCTTTGCAAACGCATTAGCCAGACGACCGTCATGCTGATCCTGAATCAACAGAAAGTTGGTATCGCTTTCGAGAACGACAATCGAGTTCGCACGACAGACTTCGATAATGTCACTTTTGATGCGATCGAGTTTTTCGTGAGCCAACCTCAGCGTTGCCTGGTTCTGCAAGCAGTACATCGCTGCTTTGACCGCCACATGATTCACATCCCAAGGGCCACGAACTTTCATCAATTCACGAACCGATTCCGGTTGCGTAACCACGTACCCAAGACGCAATCCGGCCAGGCCGAAGTATTTCGAAAAAGAACGAATGACAAACAACTGCCGGACGTTGCCGAACAAGGTCAGACAGGAATGCTGCAAATACTCGAAGTAACATTCGTCCACAATCAACGGTTTGTCTTGTTTGACGCAAGCGTCGACCAGGATTGCCAGTTGCTCAGGGTCGAGTTTTACCCCTAGAGGATTGTTGGGATTGCACAAGATAAGTCCCTGGCTGGTCTGCAAAGCCTCGACCACGGATGCAGTTGAGAGGCCAAATCCCTGAACCTGTTTTTCGAACTCGACAATGACCGGCTCGACACCGTTGATGCTGAGCATCTGGTAATAGAAGGAGAAAACCGGAGAGGGAACCACGACCCTGTTTCCGGGAGAGAAAAGCAAGCGTATTACCAGATCGATCGCCTGATCCGCACCATTGGTGAGCAGTAAACGGTCGCTGGAAACATTGCAGTAAGCAGCCAGCTCCTCCAGAAGCGGTCGATAATTAGGGTAGGTAAAAAGGTCTGCTGGTCTCAGTTCGCTGGCAATGAATTGCCCCAGAAACCCCTGCAGGAATTGGTTTTCGTTCAAGTCCAACAGTATGGATGACAGGTCACGCTCCGGTGCCCTCCATAGCCCGGAACGCGAAATATGCTCATGAATTTTCATGTGTACATCCCTCCGTAGATCACGTGTTCGCCCAGCTCGTACATTTGCGCGACGTCTTCACGACTGGCATATGCCACCGACCTGCCTGTGGCGGCCGCAAGACACTGGCTGGTGATCAGACGGCTGATTTCCGCAGTGAATGCCACCGCTCGATGAAACGCCTCGGAAAGATCACGGCCAAAACAGGTGATGCCATGACTGGGCATCACAATGCAGTTGGTATCGTTGGCACAGCGGCCTATGGCACTGACATCCAGTTCGATGTTTACGCCGGAGCCCAGAATGTAGGGGGGCTTGCCCATCACTAATGCCGTGTCGTTCGACACGTACTCCATTTGATGCCACGGCATGACCGAGAAAAAAGCGATGACATCGTTAGGATGAAGGTGCACGGTGGCATTCACGTCAGAGCGCAATCGCATGATTTCTCGATGCATTTGATGCCCGAGACTGGGCCTGAAGCGCCCGTGCAGAAGCTCGTCGGAGCGCATATCCAGCACCGCCAGATGTTGCAGGCCGCATTCCTCCAGGGAAACTCCCCTGTGTTTGGTATAAATCACTTCGCGTTGCCAGTATGGACATTGGCTGCGAACCGCAATATTACCCAGAGTGTTTACCAGCAACTGTCGCGCGGCCAAGCGCTGACCGTACTGCAGAATGCTGGTGCCAATTTCCAGGTCGAACCAGGCCGGCAACCCGGAGTGTGAGGTATCGCCGGTTAATTTCAACTCAGGCATGTTGTTCTACCTTCTCGGGCAGACATTCTGGATTAATCAGGGTTTTGACCTTTTCTCCATTCAACAGGCGTATCAAAGTATCCAGCGCATCGGCCTTCAACCGGGCCAGAGAACGCGCACTGTAGAAAGCGGCATGCGGCGTCAAAAACACCCGCTCGTGCTCTAGAAGTGCCTGCGGAACCAGCGGCTCTTCTTGCACGACATCCAGCAATGCCATCGAGACTTGTCCCGATTCAAGCGCGCGAAGTAGCGCCTGGGTATCGACGATGCCCCCGCGCGCCGTGTTGACGATCGTGGCGCCGGACTTCATCAACGAAAATTGCGCGTCACTTAGCAGATTTCTGGTTTCGGGCGTCAACGGCAGATGCAGGGAGATGACATCAGCGACTTCCAGCAAAGACTCAAGCGTGCTGCACTGGCCGACATCGCCTGCACATTGCTTGATCCATGGATCGTAGAAACAGATTCGGTAGCCCATGACCGCAGCTCTTTGCGCCAATTCCCGTCCTGTTGCGCCATATCCGATCAACCCCAGAACCGTATCGCTACAGGCATTGACTTCACCTGTATGGGAACGCCAGTTCCAGCCGCCATGGCGGGTATGAGCGGCATATTCGAGAAGCTTGCGCTGGGCGAGTAAAATCAATGCCATTGCGTGCTCCGCCACCTCCTGCGCGCCCACGGAACCAATGTTGGAGCAGAGAATGCCTTTGGAGCTCAACGCATCGACGTCGACATCATCAAGACCAATAGTCGCCTTTACGAGCGCCCGACAACGCTCCATCCTGGCAATCAGTGCTTCATCGACCACTACTGAGTGAAAAGCGATAATGCCGTCGGCCCGGGCCAACTGCTCGTTGGTAGGCTTAGACGTCACTTCGAGTTTGAAAAGTTGCTGCCTGGCGCCCGAGACATACTCTCCGGGGTCGACATAATTCACGCGCTGCGAATCGATCATCAGAATATTCATGAACATCCCTTTCTTGTCTATCAGATGGATTTGCGGTTCCGGTTTTCTAAAGAGCTACATCAAGTGCAAAAGTAGTCGCAGTTTTTTCCAATGCGTCCTGTCTTGGCCACTGCGTATAGGCAGGCAGCGACCACCATGTCCTGACTGGCGTGTCCCACACTGCGAAAATAACTCCGGCTATCAGAGGCCTCCGGCGAAGACCGTCCCAAGAGCAAACTCCCCAATTCCAGAACGTCTTTCCTGTCAATCGCGGAGCTCGCCAATGCCTGGGAAATCTCCCCCGATTCCCGACATGCCGCCGCCAGATTGTCGACATAGACTCGCGCGGTTTTGAGCAGACAGGGATCGACCTCACATGCCTGCACCGTACTGCCGCCAATGGCATTTATATGCACACCGGGACCAAGCTGATGGGCGCTGATCAAAGGCTGAGAACTGTCATGGGACGTGGTTGTGCAAACGACATCGGCGTTTTCGAGTGCCTGTTCGATCTCGCAGACCGCTTCAATTGGCAGATTCAGCTCAGCGCGAAGGCATTCGGCCAAAGCGATGCTGCTGGCCAGACGGCGAGAAAAGATCCTCACCTGTTTCAACTCCCTGACAGTTGCCATCGCTCGGATATGAGCAGCGGCCTGAGCTCCTGCACCGATCACCGCCAGGTTGATTGACCGCCGGGGACAGAGTTTGTCTGTCGCCAACGCGCTCATCGCACTGGTGCGAATGGCAGTCAAGGCGCCACTGTCGAGCATCGCCAAAAGACGTCCGGTGTCGACATCAATCAGCAATACTGCGCCGTTGACGGCCGCTAGCCCGCGCGCGGAGTTACCGGGGTGAAAAGACGATACTTTGACACCCAGCGTCTGGGTCGTCGGAAGAAAGGCCGGCATAAACAACGAAAATGATTTTTTGGGCTCGTGCTCGATAATCAAACGCTGTGGAACCACAGGAGCCGACCACATGAATCCTCGGAGAGCATCCTCCAGCGCGCGCACGATCGTGGGAAACTCGATACAACGCTCGATATCTTCGCGATTTAGAAGCAGCATGGCTTTTCCTTGTCCAGTCACGCTTTTTTAAATAACCGATTGTCCTCAACCGGTTGCGCTCACGCCTGAGTGCCTCCATCCACCGGCATTGCAATACCGGTAACAAAAGATGCCTGCTTGGAACTTAGCCAATAGACCGCACTGGCCACCTCCTCGGCTTCGCAAATACGATTCAGGGGATGTGACCTGCCCATTGCCTCCAGCTCATCCCCCAGAATGCCTTCCGATAAAGGTGTCCGGACAAATGCTGGACACACCGCGTTGATCCGAATGCCAAAGGGCGCATATTCCCGGGCTGCGGCACGCGTCATTCCCACCAGCGCATGCTTGCTCGCCGAGTACACCGAGCCCCCCGTTGCACTGGCACGAATCCCGGCCAACGACGCCACATTGACGATACTTCCCGTTCCTGCCGCCCGCATCGTAGGTAGAACGGCCTTCATGCATTGCCATGGGGCTCTTACATTGGTCGCCATGACATCTTCGAAAACCGTGTCACAGTAGTCCTCGGTCAATGTGAACGGTGTACCTTCAATACCTATGCTGTTTACAAGACATTTCACAGGCGGATGATCAGCGGCAATCCTGCGGAAAAAATCCGCCAGTGCGGCAGAGTCCCGCAGATCGACTGAATAACCATGCACAAGTCCGCCGGACTCTTTGATACGCTCACTCAATGCCTGGTTCTGTGCTTCCCGTCGCCCGCCAAAAACGACCTCATACCCTTCTCTGATAAAACGCCAGACACACGCTTCGCCAATGCCCGAGTTCCCGCCCGTAATCACTGCCAGCTTGCCCATGCAATGCTCCTTTTTTGCACCACCCCTGCAACGTTGGTATCCCGAAACAGTCAGCCAATAGGGTAGTCCTGAGAGTGGCCTTGCTTGGGAACCAAAAAGGTCCGCAGATAGGTAATCACCG
Organism: Pseudomonas sp. R1-1; assembly: GCF_051132135.1. Lineage (NCBI taxonomy): Bacteria > Pseudomonadati > Pseudomonadota > Gammaproteobacteria > Pseudomonadales > Pseudomonadaceae > Pseudomonas > Pseudomonas sp. R1-1. The sequence goes on along the minus strand of NZ_CP071663.1, from coordinate 2,333,815 downwards.
GAGCATCATCTTGCTTGCGCCCAATGACCTTGATAGTGACGATGCCCTGGCCCGGACGCGAGCGGGACTCACGCTTGGAGACCACCTCGCTTTCGGCATACAGGGTATCGCCGACAAATACCGGATTGGGCAGCCGAATTTCGTCCCAGCCAAGATTAGCGATTGCGCGGGCGCTCATCGTTGCGACGGTCATGCCACTGACAATCGACAACGTCACCGAACTGTTTACCAGCAACCTCTCGAATTCTGTGCGACTGGCGTAAGCCGCGTCGATATGGGCAGGATGGTTATTCATGTTCATCAACGACTGCCAGATGTTATCCAGCTCGGTCACTGTGCGGCCAGGGCGATGCTCAAATACATCACCCACCACAAACTCTTCGTAATGCAGGCCATAAGACTCGCGGTAACGATTAGCACCGACTTGCTCATGTGCAGGAATCAAAGTTTCCATACTGCTCTCCTCAAAGGCCCAGTTCACGGGCGCGCTGAACCAGCTTCCTGGCCTGTTTGACGAATGGCGGCCCCACCATGAGGTTTTTCAGCCGGGTGATCTTGTCACCACTCGATTGGGACGCTTCCACCACCGCTAAAGCATGTTCGTACTCTGCCAAAGAGGGAGTGAACGCTTCATTGATGATGGAAATTTGTCGAGGATGAATGGAAGTTTTGCCGCTAAAGCCCAATTCCCGAGTGTCCTGGCATTCTTTAAGCAGCCCTGCGTCATCATCGAGATTGAAATACGCAGTATCGAAGGCGGGAATGCCCGCGGCACTTGCCGCCGCAACAATGCTGCAGCGGGCATGGAAGATATTGCTCCACCCGCCGATCTGCACTCCGAGACTTGCAGCGTAGTCCGCCGAACCGAAGATCAAGCCATCCGCAGCGGAAGCGATTGCATATATGTCACGAAGACACGCCGGTGTTTCAACCGTAACGAGAATTTTCGGCGCCTCTCCCTCTCGGATCAGATTGGCGCGCACCACTTCTATTTCAGCCGCGGCCTCGGTCATCGCCAAAACAACGAATTCGGGTCGCTGCCTGAGTGACTGCACGAGCAATAGATCGAGCAATCCCTCGTTATCACGGAGCGGGTTGATGCGCAGGGCTGTACGTTTCGAAGTCTCCGTTGCAAAAAACCGATCGACGCACGCCCGCGCCTGATTTTTTTGCGCGTGAGGGACACCGTCCTCCAGATCGATCACCATGACATCTGTGAGGGCACTCTTGGCATATTGCTCAGGATGCAGCGCAGAACAATAAAGCAGGCTTCTCGGGACTGGTTTGCTCATCGGGATTCATGGCTCCGTACCGGTTGCAAATGCTGTCGTGCCAGCGCCACTTCGGCGCGAACGACTGCGCAGAACTCTCGGATATCGTCGTGGGACATATCAGCACGCATCATCACGCGCAGTCCCGATTTGTTCCTCGCAACAATCGGGAAGAACACGGCGGAGGTATAAAACCCGCGCTTGAACACCATTTCCGATACATGAACAGCCATATCCGGGCTATCCAGAGGAATCACCCGGATAGGCAAACCCGAACCTGCGTGCTCTGTAGTGAACAGGCTGTCGAAAAGACGGATATTGGAGTCGAGCTTTTGCTGCAAAACACCCAGTTCAGGCGTCTTGTGAATATCCAGCGACGCCATCGCAGCGCCGATGGTGGCCGGATTAACATATTGCGAATAGGACATTGGCCCGCCAAAACGGCGGAAGATCTGCTGGTAGTTTGCACGTTCTGACATGAATATGCCGCCACCGTTGGCCCCGAAAGCCTTGGCCAGAGAGTAGACAAGCATGGTCCGAGGACTGAGCTCAGGCATGAATGTTCGAATATATCCCTCGCCTCGCTCACCATAAGCACTTAATGAGTGCGAGTCATCAAAGTATAGAAACAAGCCATATTTGTCCTGCAGCTCTAATAGTCGCTCAATAGGTGCGCTGCCACCCATGCTGTATGCACCATCAGCTACATAAGCAACCAATGGGTGACGCTTGCACATATCTTCGATAAATTCGACATCATTGTGATTGCAAGTCACAACCTGGGTTTCATCCCCACAAATAGCTTTCACCTGATTCAATGCAAAGTGAGCATGTTTATCGAAAATCAGATAAGGCCGTTGCCCGTCTGTGAACATACCTGCCGCAAGCAAGGGCAAGGAGGCAACAATGCCGGCACTACAGGAAGTTGCCGTGAACACACTGCAGCGGAACTGGGCAGACATGGCTTGCTCAAGCTCATCCAGTTCTTTCAGACGAATCCGGATACGCGAGGTGGGAAGATTTACGGTGCCGCTCTGCAGCACGTATTCTGCAGCGCGCTGAGCCAGGCGCTGATCAATCTCAAGCCCCAGATAAGAACATGAGCACATATTCATAAAGGCATGTTCATTCTGATCGATCATACGACTATGAGCGATATGCCTTACACTCAAGTCAGTCAGCCCGGAGTCCTGGGCGAGTTGCCATGATGGATTGCCAATCTCGACAGTCCTGGCGGTATTTATATATTGATTTTTTGAATCAGACATTCGCATCTCCCTTGCAATAGACAAGCTTCAATAAACGTCGACTTCGCAGACATGACATACCATTGTTATCACACTGAGGAATTAAACGATAAGAAAGACAACCCAAGGCATCCGCTTGGGTTTAAGCAATACAACATTAACTCGATCAGCGCGAGCCAATATGCAAATCACTTAGAGGAACGTCAAGTGTTTTTATAAGTCACTCGCAAACAAACCAAAGAGAGTAATGCCAAGGGTTAATATTTACGGATTATCTAAACATTGTCGGAAAAAAACATGAGGCATTGCACCGCACGTGACCGTCCATGCAGGCTTTTCAAACGACGGGCCACTTGTCCCGCGCAAGTCAATGCCGCCCTATCGAGCCTCCACCGCCGATGCAAGCAGATTCCTTAGGGGCGAGAAACCAACAACACGACATGTGCACGCCCGGATCACCGTTCCGGGCGAGGCAAAGGCCCGACGGAAGAAACAGAATATTGATCTGGAGCAGTCCAATTGAAAAAAAATGGAAAAACCGAACGCGCAAGTTGCCTGGTATCTCACCTACCAATAACTTTGCGCCTGCAAAATGCCTGAAAAACCCTGACAACAACGCAAACAATATTCATTATCATTTGAGGTGCGATTTCGTTACACCTGCTGCAAAACACAATTATTGAAAAGCCGGCTAATGCCCCGCAACTGCTGGGTTTCAGCCCAGTCAAGGTGCGCTAGGTCCTTATTCCAATAAATAATTTCGCTACAGGAATTTTACTTGCCGGGTGTTTAGCCATAAAATCAGCCCGATTGATTGCTGCGACATATCGTCACTGCCTTATTTCTTTATCAAGCTCAGAGACCTTTGCTCTCTGTTAAGGATTACCAGCATGCCCGAAGCGACAGGACTCATGGCCCACAACTGGGGCTTTGCCATTTTCCTTCTGGGTGTCGTCGGCCTGTGTGCCTTCATGCTTGGCGTCTCCAGCCTCCTTGGGTCAAAAGCCTGGGGTCGCAGCAAAAACGAACCGTTCGAGTCGGGCATGCTACCTACCGGTGGCGCCCGCTTGCGGCTCTCAGCCAAATTCTATCTGGTCGCGATGCTCTTCGTGATCTTCGATATCGAAGCCCTCTTTCTCTTTGCATGGTCTGTGTCCGTCCGCGAAAGCGGCTGGACCGGATTCGTCGAAGCTCTCGTTTTCATAGCAATTCTGTTGGCAGGTCTTGTCTACCTGTTCCGAGTGGGCGCCCTTGACTGGGCTCCGGAAGCTCGTCGCAAGCGGCAAGCGAAGCTGAAACAATGAGGCTTTGGCAATGCAATACAATCTCACCAGGATCGACCCCGATGCTCCTAACGAGCAGTATCCGATTGGCCAGCGGGAAACCGTTGCCGATCCGTTAGAAGATCAAGTCCACAAAAACATTTTCATGGGCAAGCTGGAAGACGTGCTGAGTGGCGCGGTCAACTGGGGGCGTAAAAACTCCCTGTGGCCGTACAACTTCGGCCTGTCGTGCTGCTACGTGGAAATGACCACCGCCTTCACGGCGCCCCACGACATCGCGCGCTTTGGCGCCGAAGTGATCCGGGCCTCGCCGCGTCAGGCTGACTTCATGGTTATCGCCGGTACCTGCTTCATCAAGATGGCGCCGATCATTCAGCGTCTCTACGAGCAGATGCTCGAACCGAAATGGGTAATTTCCATGGGTTCGTGCGCCAACTCCGGTGGCATGTACGACATCTACTCCGTGGTTCAAGGCGTGGACAAGTTCCTGCCCGTGGACGTCTACGTACCTGGCTGCCCGCCCCGTCCGGAAGCATTTCTGCAAGGCTTGATGCTGTTGCAGGAATCGATTGGACAGGAGCGTCGTCCGCTTTCCTGGGTCGTTGGTGATCAAGGCGTGTATCGCGCCGACATGCCTTCGCAAAAGGAACAGCGCCGCGAACAGCGAATCGCAGTCACCAATCTGCGCAGCCCTGACGAAGTCTGATCCAGATCTGTTCTTAGTAACGAGAAGCTGGCTTCATTCTTTACGTTGACCGAAAGCGAAAAAATAACCATGACTACAGGCAGTGCTCTGTACATCCCGCCTTACAAGGCAGACGACCAGGATGTGGTCGTCGAATTGAACAACCGCTTTGGCGCCGAAGCGTTCACCGCTCAGGCAACCCGCACCGGCATGCCGGTGCTGTGGGTGGCCCGCGCCAGACTGGTTGAAGTCCTGACTTTCCTGCGCAACCTGCCCAAGCCGTACGTCATGCTCTATGACCTGCACGGCGTGGACGAGCGTCTGCGCACCAAGCGTCAAGGGCTGCCGACCGGCGCCGATTTCACCGTGTTCTATCACCTCATGTCGCTGGAGCGTAATAGTGACGTGATGATCAAGGTCGCCTTGTCCGAAGGCGACCTCAGCATGCCTTCCGTCACCAGCATCTGGCCGAACGCCAACTGGTACGAGCGCGAAGTCTGGGACATGTTCGGTATCGACTTCAAAGGCCACCCGCACCTGTCGCGCATCATGATGCCGCCGACCTGGGAAGGTCACCCGCTGCGCAAGGACTTCCCGGCGCGCGCCACCGAATTCGATCCGTTCAGCCTCAACCTCGCCAAGCAGCAGCTTGAAGAGGAAGCCGCGCGTTTCCGCCCTGAAGACTGGGGCATGAAGCGTTCCGGCGCCAACGAGGACTACATGTTCCTCAACCTCGGCCCGAACCACCCGTCCGCGCACGGTGCGTTCCGCATCATCCTGCAACTGGACGGTGAAGAGATCGTCGATTGCGTTCCGGACATCGGTTACCACCACCGTGGTGCCGAGAAGATGGGCGAGCGTCAGTCCTGGCACAGCTACATTCCCTACACCGACCGCATCGACTACCTCGGCGGCGTGATGAACAACCTGCCGTACGTGCTCTCGGTCGAGAAGCTGGCCGGCATCAAGGTGCCGCAGAAGGTCGATGTCATACGCATCATGATGGCCGAGTTCTTCCGGATCACCAGCCACCTGCTGTTCCTGGGGACCTACATCCAGGACGTTGGCGCGATGACGCCGGTGTTCTTCACCTTCACCGACCGCCAGAAGGCGTACACGGTGATCGAAGCGATCACCGGTTTCCGTCTGCATCCGGCCTGGTACCGCATCGGTGGTGTTGCCCACGACCTGCCGCGCGGCTGGGAAAAGCTGGTTAAGGATTTCGTCGAGTGGATGCCCAAGCGTCTGGACGAATACACCAAGGCTGCGCTGCAGAACAGCATCCTCAAGGGGCGTACCGTCGGCGTCGCTGCCTACAACACCAAAGAAGCTCTGGAATGGGGCGTCACCGGTGCCGGCCTGCGTTCGACCGGTTGCGATTTCGACCTGCGTAAAGCGCGTCCGTACTCGGGCTACGAAAACTTCGAATTCGAAGTACCGCTGGCCGTCAACGGCGATGCCTACGACCGCTGCATGGTCCGCGTCGAAGAGATGCGCCAGAGCATCAAGATCATCGACCAGTGCATGCGCAACATGCCGGAAGGCCCGTACAAGGCGGATCACCCGCTGACCACGCCGCCGCCCAAAGAGCGCACGCTGCAGCACATCGAAACCCTGATCACGCACTTCCTGCAGGTTTCGTGGGGCCCGGTCATGCCGGCCAACGAATCCTTCCAGATGATCGAAGCGACCAAGGGCATCAACAGTTATTACCTGACGAGCGACGGCGGCACCATGAGCTACCGTACCCGGATCCGCACTCCGAGTTTCCCGCACCTGCAGCAGATCCCTTCGGTGATCAAAGGCAGCATGGTCGCGGACTTGATTGCGTACCTGGGTAGTATCGACTTCGTTATGGCCGACGTGGACCGCTAAGCATGAACAGCACGCTTATCCAGACAGACCGTTTCACCCTGAGTGAAACCGAGCGCTCGGCCATCGAGCACGAGCTGCATCACTACGAAGACCCGCGCGCGGCGTCGATCGAAGCCCTGAAGATCGTTCAGAAGGAACGCGGCTGGGTGCCGGACGGCGCCCTGTACGCAATCGGCGAGATCCTCGGCATCCCGGCCAGCGACGTTGAAGGCGTGGCGACGTTTTATAGCCAGATCTTCCGTCAACCGGTCGGCCGCCACATCATTCGCGTCTGCGACAGCATGGTCTGCTACATCGGCGGCCACGAGTCGGTGGTCAGCGAAATCCAGAACAATCTGGGCATCGGCCTGGGTCAGACCACCGCCGACGGTCGTTTCACCCTGCTGCCTGTCTGCTGCCTCGGCAACTGTGACAAGGCACCGGCGCTGATGATCGACGACGACACCTTTGGCGACGTACAGCCTGCTGGCGTGGCCAAACTGCTCGAGGGCTACGTATGACCCTGACATCTTTCGGTCCTGCCAACCGCATTCAGCGTTCGGCCGAGACTCACCCGCTGACCTGGCGTCTGCGCGATGACGGCGAAGCCGTGTGGCTCGACGAGTACCAGGCCAAGAACGGTTACGCTGCTGCGCGCAAAGCCTTCGCCGACATGGATCAGGACGCCATCGTCCAGACCGTGAAAGACGCCGGCCTCAAGGGTCGCGGCGGTGCCGGCTTCCCCACCGGCGTGAAGTGGGGCCTGATGCCCAAGGACGAATCCATCAACATCCGCTACCTGCTGTGCAACGCGGATGAAATGGAGCCGAACACCTGGAAAGACCGCATGCTGATGGAGCAACTGCCCCATCTGCTGATCGAAGGCATGCTGATCAGTGCTCGCGCGCTGAAAACCTACCGTGGCTATATCTTCCTGCGCGGCGAATACACCACCGCCGCCAAGCACCTCAACCGGGCCGTGGAAGAAGCCAAGGCCGCGGGCCTGCTGGGCAAGAACATTCTGGGCAGCGGTTTCGATTTCGAGCTGTTCGTCCACACCGGCGCCGGGCGTTACATCTGCGGAGAAGAAACCGCCCTGATCAACTCCCTCGAAGGCCGCCGCGCCAACCCGCGCTCCAAGCCGCCCTTCCCTGCCGCCGTCGGCGTGTGGGGCAAGCCGACCTGCGTGAACAACGTCGAAACCCTGTGCAACGTGCCGGCGATCATTGCCGACGGCGTTGACTGGTACAAATCGCTGGCCCGCGAAGGCTCCGAAGACATGGGCACCAAGCTCATGGGCTTCTCCGGCAAGGTCAAGAACCCGGGCCTGTGGGAACTGCCGTTCGGCGTCACCGGCCGCGAGTTGTTCGAAGACTACGCCGGCGGCATGCGCGACGGTTTCAAGCTCAAGGCCTGGCAGCCAGGGGGTGCCGGTACCGGTTTCCTCCTGCCGGAACACCTCGACGCACAGATGTATGCCGGCGGCATTGCCAAGGTCGGCACCCGTATGGGTACCGGTCTGGCGATGGCGGTGGACGACAGCGTCAACATGGTCTCGCTGCTGCGCAACATGGAGCAGTTCTTCGCGCGCGAATCCTGCGGTTTCTGCACCCCGTGCCGCGATGGCCTGCCATGGAGCGTTAAGCTCTTGATGGCCATCGAACAGGGCAAGGGTCAGCCCGGCGACATCGAGACCCTGCTGGGTCTGGTCGGTTTCCTCGGCCCAGGCAAGACCTTCTGTGCTCACGCACCGGGTGCCGTGGAGCCGTTGGGCAGTGCCATCAAATACTTCCGTCCAGAGTTCGAAGCCGGTATCGCGCCTGTCAGCGCCGCCGTCCCGCCTCTGGCAAGGCCGATCGTAGTCGGCGCGTAAACGCTTAAAAAGGCGAAGGGTCCGTGCCCTTCGCCTTTCGTCCGATGACGCCTTTCGGGGCTGACTGGATTCGGACGCATAACAAGATTCCATTAGCCACGCCCGCTGACACCGGGCCAACGAAGACCTTTGAACCATGGCCACTATCCACGTAGACGGCAAAGCGCTCGAAGTCGACGGGGCAGACAACCTGTTACAGGCATGTCTGTCGCTGGGCCTCGACATTCCATATTTCTGCTGGCACCCCGCACTTGGTAGCGTCGGGGCCTGCCGCCAGTGCGCGGTCAAGCAGTACACCGACGAAAACGACACCCGTGGTCGCATCGTTATGTCCTGCATGACGCCTGCCACCGACAACACCTGGATCTCCATCGACGATGAAGAATCCAAGGCGTTCCGCGCCAGCGTTGTCGAATGGCTGATGACCAACCACCCGCACGACTGCCCGGTGTGCGAGGAAGGTGGCCACTGCCACCTGCAAGACATGACCGTGATGACCGGCCACAACGAGCGCCGTTATCGCTTCAGCAAACGCACCCACCAGAACCAGCAACTGGGCCCGTTCATTTCCCACGAAATGAACCGCTGCATCGCCTGTTACCGCTGCGTGCGTTTCTACAAGGACTACGCCGGCGGCACCGACCTCGGTGTATTCGGCGCCCACGACAACGTGTACTTCGGTCGCGTTGAAGACGGCACCCTCGAAAGCGAGTTCTCCGGCAACCTCACCGAGGTCTGCCCGACCGGTGTGTTCACCGACAAGACCCACTCCGAGCGCTACAACCGTAAATGGGACATGCAGTTCGCCCCGAGCATCTGCCATGGCTGCTCGAGCGGCTGCAACATCTCGCCGGGCGAGCGTTACGGTGAACTGCGTCGCATCGAAAACCGTTTCAACGGTTCGGTGAACCAGTACTTCCTCTGCGACCGTGGCCGTTTCGGTTATGGCTACGTCAACCGCACCGATCGCCCACGTCAGCCGCTGCTGGCCGACGGCACCAGGCTGAGCCTGGACGACGCGCTGGATAAAGCCGCCGACCTGCTGCGCGGCCGCAACATCGTCGGTATCGGTTCGCCGCGTGCCAGCCTCGAAAGCAACTACGCGTTGCGCGAACTGGTCGGCGCCGAGCACTTCTACTCGGGTATCGAAGCGTCCGAGCTGGAGCGCATCCGTCTGGTTCTGCAGGTGCTCAAAGACAGCCCGCTGCCTGTGCCGAACATGCGCGACATCGAAGATCACGACGCAATCTTCGTCCTCGGCGAAGACCTGACCCAGACCGCCGCGCGTATGGCGCTGGCCCTGCGCCAATCGGTCAAGGGCAAGGCTGAAGACATGGCTGAAGCCATGCGCGTCCAGCCCTGGCTCGACGCCGCTGTGAAGAACATCGGTCAGCACGCGCTGAATCCGCTGTTCATCGCCAGCCTCGCTGAAACCAAGCTCGACGACGTCGCCGAAGAATGCGTACACGCCGCTCCCGATGATCTGGCACGCATCGGTTTCGCCGTTGCTCACGCGCTGGATGCCAGCGCTCCGGCCGTTGAAGGCCTGGACGCTGAAGCGCTGGAACTGGCCCAGCGCATCGCCGACGCCCTGCTCGCGGCCAAGCGTCCGCTGATCATCGCCGGCACTTCGCTCGGTTCGAAAGCGCTGATCGAAGCCGCGGCGAACATCGCCAAAGCCTTGAAGCTGCGCGAGAAGAACGGTTCGATCAGCCTGATCGTGCCGGAAGCCAACAGCCTCGGTCTGGCCATGCTCGGTGGCGAATCGGTCGACGCCGCGCTGCAAGCGGTCATCGATGGCCAGGCTGATGCGATCGTCGTGCTGGAAAACGATCTGTACACCCGCACCGCCAAAGCCAAGGTCGACGCTGCACTGAACGCCGCGAAAGTGGTGATCGTTGCCGACCATCAGAAAACCGCCACCACCGATCGCGCGCAACTGGTTCTGCCAGCGGCAAGCTTCGCCGAAGGCGACGGTACGCTGGTCAGCCAGGAAGGCCGCGCCCAGCGCTTCTTCCAGGTTTTCGATCCGCAATATCTGGACGCGAGCATCCTCGTTCACGAAGGCTGGCGCTGGCTGCATGCCCTGCGTGCGACCCTGCTGAACCAGCCGATCGACTGGACGCAACTCGACCACGTCACCGCTGCCGTGGCTTCGAACACCGAACAGCTGGCGCGTATCGTCGATGCCGCGCCGTCGGCGGCGTTCCGCATCAAGGGTCTGAAACTGGCGCGTGAGCCGCTGCGTTATTCCGGTCGCACCGCGATGCGCGCCGACATCAGCGTCCACGAACCACGCATGCCGCAAGACCACGACACCGCGTTCGCCTTCTCCATGGAAGGTTACTCGGGCTCTGCCGAACCGCGTCAGCAGGTGCCGTTTGCCTGGTCGCCGGGCTGGAACTCGCCACAAGCGTGGAACAAGTTCCAGGACGAAGTCGGTGGTCACCTGCGCGCTGGCGATCCGGGCACCCGCCTGATCGAAAGCACTGGCGACTCGCTGAACTGGTTCGCCGCTGCGCCGCGCGCCTTCAACCCGGCGCCGGGCACCTGGCAAGCCGTGCCGTTCTTCCACCTGTTCGGCAGCGAGGAAAACTCTTCGAAAGCCGCCCCGGTGCAAGAGCGCATTCCGGCCCCTTACGTGGCACTGGCGAAATCCGAAGCGGATCGTCTGGGCGTCAACGACGGAGCCCTGCTGAGCCTGAACGTGGCCGGCCAGACCCTGCGTCTGCCGCTGCGCATCAATGAAGAACTGGGCGCCGGTCTGGTGGCATTGCCTGCGGGCATCGCCGGCATTCCACCGGCATTCGCCGGCGTGTCCGTCGACGGTCTGCAGGAGGCAGCGCAATGACCTGGTTCACCCCTGAAGTGATCGATGTGATCCTGACGGTCATCAAAGCCATCGTGATCCTGCTGGCCGTGGTGGTCGCAGGCGCCTTGCTGAGCTTTGTCGAACGTCGTCTGCTGGGCTGGTGGCAGGACCGTTACGGTCCGAACCGCGTTGGCCCGTTCGGCATGTTCCAGATCGCCGCCGACATGCTCAAGATGTTCTTCAAGGAAGACTGGACCCCGCCGTTTGCCGACAAGGTGATCTTCACCCTGGCACCGGTGGTCGCCATGTCGGCCCTGCTGATCGCCTTCGCGATCATCCCGATCACCCCGACCTGGGGCGTAGCGGATCTGAACATCGGCCTGCTGTTCTTCTTCGCCATGGCCGGTCTGTCGGTCTATGCAGTGCTGTTCGCCGGCTGGTCGAGCAACAACAAATTCGCCCTTTTGGGCAGCCTGCGTGCTTCGGCACAGACCGTGTCCTACGAAGTGTTCATGGGCCTGGCCCTGATGGGCATCGTGGTTCAGGTCGGCTCGTTCAACATGCGCGACATCGTCGAGTACCAGGCGCAGAACCTGTGGTTCATCATTCCGCAGTTCTTCGGCTTCTGTACCTTCTTCATCGCTGGCGTCGCCGTGACTCACCGTCACCCGTTCGACCAGCCGGAAGCGGAACAGGAACTGGCTGACGGTTACCACATTGAATACGCCGGTATGAAATGGGGCATGTTCTTCGTCGGTGAATACATCGGCATCATCCTGATCTCGGCGCTGCTGGTCACCCTGTTCTTCGGTGGCTGGCACGGTCCGTTCGGCATCCTGCCGCAACTGTCCTTCGTCTGGTTCGCACTGAAGACCGCGTTCTTCATCATGCTGTTCATCCTGCTGCGCGCTTCCATCCCGCGTCCGCGTTATGACCAGGTGATGGATTTCAGCTGGAAATTCTGCCTGCCACTGACCCTGATCAATTTGCTGGTGACCGCTGCGGTTGTGTTGTTGAACACGCCTGCGGTTGCGGTTCAGTGAGGATTTGACCCATGTTCAAATATATTGGCGACATCGTTAAGGGTACCGGTACCCAGTTGCGCAGCCTGGTCATGGTCTTCGGCCATGGCTTTCGCAAGCGTGACACCCTGCAATATCCGGAAGAACAGGTCTACCTGCCGCCGCGTTACCGTGGCCGCATCGTCCTGACCCGCGACCCCGATGGCGAAGAACGCTGCGTAGCCTGCAACCTGTGCGCCGTGGCGTGCCCGGTGGGTTGCATCTCGCTGCAGAAAGCTGAAACCGAAGACGGTCGCTGGTACCCGGACTTCTTCCGTATCAACTTCTCGCGCTGCATTTTCTGCGGTCTCTGCGAGGAAGCCTGCCCGACCACCGCAATCCAGCTGACCCCGGATTTCGAGATGGCCGAGTTCAAACGTCAGGACCTGGTGTACGAGAAAGAAGATCTGCTGATCTCCGGCCCCGGCAAAAACCCTGATTACAACTTCTATCGTGTTGCAGGTATGGCAATCGCTGGCAAGCCGAAAGGCGCTGCGCAGAACGAAGCCGAACCGATCAACGTGAAGAGCTTGCTGCCTTAAGGAAGAACGATGGAATTCGCTTTCTATTTCGCATCGGGTATCGCGGTGGTGTCCACGCTTCGTGTGGTCACCAACACCAACCCTGTGCACGCCCTGCTCTACCTGATCATCTCGCTGATCGCCGTGGCCATGACGTTTTTCGCGCTCGGCGCACCGTTTGCCGGTGTGCTGGAAGTGATCGCCTACGCCGGCGCCATCATGGTGCTGTTCGTGTTCGTGGTGATGATGCTGAACCTGGGCCCGGCCTCGGTGCAGCAGGAACGCACCTGGCTCAAGCCCGGCATCTGGGCAGGGCCGGTGATTCTTGCCGGTCTGCTGCTGGCCGAACTGCTGTATGTGCTGTTCGCTCACCAGAGCGGTCAGGCCATCGGCCACACCACCGTAGACGCCAAGGCCGTGGGCATCAGCCTGTTCGGCCCGTACCTGCTGGTGGTCGAACTCGCCTCGATGCTGCTGCTCGCCGCAGCCGTCACGGCGTTCCATTTGGGCCGTAACGAGGCGAAGGAGTAAGACATGCCTGCTATCCCTCTCGAACATGGTTTAGCCGTAGCCGGCATCCTGTTCTGCCTTGGTCTGGTCGGCCTGATGGTCCGCCGCAACATTTTGTTCGTGTTGATGAGTCTGGAAGTGATGATGAACGCCTCTGCCCTGGCCTTCATCGTTGCGGGCGCCCGCTGGGCGCAGCCGGATGGACAGATCATGTTCATCCTGGTGATCAGCCTGGCAGCCGCCGAGGCCAGTATTGGCCTGGCGATCCTGCTGCAACTGTATCGCCGCTTCCACACGCTCGATATCGACGCTGCCAGTGAGATGCGCGGATGAACCTGATCTTTCTGACTTTCGTATTTCCTCTCATCGGTTTCCTGCTGCTGTCGTTCTCCCGTGGACGCTGGTCGGAAAACCTCTCGGCGCTGGTCGGCGTGGGATCCATTGGCTTGTCGGCGATTGTCACCGCCTACGTCATCTGGCAATTCAACGTCGCGCCTCCCGAAGGCGGTCACTACACCCTGGTGCTGTGGCAGTGGATGGCGGTAGAAGGCTTCAAGCCTGATTTCGCCCTGTACGTCGACGGCCTGTCGATCACCATGCTCGGCGTGGTGGTCGGCGTCGGTTTCCTGATCCACCTGTTCGCGTCCTGGTACATGCGCGGCGAAGCGGGCTATTCGCGCTTCTTCTCGTACACCAACCTGTTTATCGCCAGCATGCTGTTCCTGGTGCTCGGCGATAACCTGTTGTTCCTGTACTTCGGCTGGGAAGGCGTGGGCCTGTGCTCGTACCTGTTGATCGGTTTCTACTACAGCAACCGCAACAACGGTAACGCCGCACTCAAGGCCTTCATCGTGACCCGGATCGGTGACGTGTTCATGGCCATCGGCCTGTTCATCCTGTTCCAGCAAGTGGGCACGTTGAACATCCAGGAACTGCTGGTGCTGGCGCCGCAGAAATTCCAGGTCGGCGACTTCTGGATCACCCTGGCCACCCTGATGCTGCTGGGTGGTGCGGTCGGCAAATCGGCACAACTGCCGCTGCAAACCTGGCTCGCCGATGCGATGGCCGGCCCTACCCCGGTGTCGGCACTGATTCACGCTGCGACCATGGTAACCGCCGGTGTCTACCTGATCGCCCGTACCCACGGTCTGTTCACCCTGGCGCCGGACATCCTGCACCTGGTCGGGATCGTCGGTGGTGTGACGCTGGTGCTCGCTGGTTTCGCCGCTCTGGTGCAAACCGACATCAAACGCATCCTCGCCTACTCGACCATGAGCCAGATCGGCTACATGTTCCTGGCGCTGGGCGTTGGCGCCTGGGAAGGCGCGATCTTCCACCTGATGACCCACGCCTTCTTCAAGGCCCTGCTGTTCCTTGCTTCCGGTGCGGTGATCGTTGCCTGCCACCACGAGCAGAACATCTTCAAGATGGGCGGTCTGTGGAAGAAACTGCCACTGGCCTACACCAGCTTCATCGTTGGTGGTGCTGCACTGGCCGCGCTGCCACTGGTTACCGCAGGCTTCTACTCCAAGGACGAAATCCTTTGGGAAGCGTTCGCCAGCGGCAACCAGGGTCTGCTGTACGCCGGTCTGGTTGGTGCGTTCATGACCTCGCTGTACACCTTCCGCCTGATCTTCATCACGTTCCACGGTGAAGCCAAGACCGAAGCCCACGCCGGCCACGGCATCGCACACTGGCTGCCCCTGTCGGTGCTGATCGTGCTGTCGACTTTTGTCGGCGCGATGATCGTGCCGCCACTGCACGGCGTCCTGCCGGAAAGCATCGGGCATGCCGGTGGCGAAGCCAAGCACAGTCTGGAAATCGCCTCGGGCGCCATCGCTCTGGCCGGTATCCTGCTGGCGGCCCTGCTGTTTCTCGGCAAGCGTCGTTTCGTCACGGCGATCGCCAACAGCGGCATCGGCCGTTTCCTTTCGGCCTGGTGGTTCGCTGCCTGGGGCTTCGACTGGATCTACGACAAACTGTTCGTCAAGCCGTACCTTGCGATCAGCCATGTACTGCGCAAAGACCCGCTCGACCAGACCATCGGTCTGATCCCGCGTATGGCCAAGGGTGGTCACACTGCCCTGAGCCGTACCGAGACCGGTCAACTGCGTTGGTATGCCGCCTCGATGGCTGCTGGTGCCGTGCTGGTAATCGGCGCCATCGTGCTGGTAGCGGTCTGATATGAACCTTGCGAATTTGCGAAAGGAAACGAGCCCGTCATGATTCTGCCCTGGCTAATCCTGATCCCCTTCATCGGCGGCCTGCTGTGCTGGATGGGTGAGCGCTTCGGCGCTACCCTCCCGCGCTGGATTGCGCTGTTGACCATGACCCTGGAACTCGCCCTCGGCCTCTGGCTGTGGGCCCACGGTGACTATTCATTTGCACCGGCGCCGGGCGCCGATCCGACCTGGGCGCTTGAGTTCAAGCATGTCTGGATCCAGCGTTTCGGCATCAATGTGCATCTGGCTCTCGACGGCCTGTCGCTGTTGATGATCCTGCTGACCGGTCTGCTGGGTATCCTCTCGGTACTGTGCTCGTGGAAAGAGATTCAACGTCACGTTGGGTTCTTCCACTTGAACCTGATGTGGATCCTGGGCGGTGTCGTCGGCGTGTTCCTCGCCCTCGACCTGTTCATGTTCTTCTTCTTCTGGGAAATGATGCTGGTGCCGATGTATTTCCTCATCGCGCTCTGGGGTCACAGTTCTTCGGACGGCAAGAAAACCCGCATCTACGCAGCGACCAAGTTCTTCATCTTCACGCAGGCTTCCGGCCTGATCATGCTGGTGGCGATCCTCGGTCTGGTGCTGGTCAACTTCAACAACACTGGCGTGATTACTTTCAACTACGCCGACCTGTTGAAAACCAAGATGTCGATGACCACCGAGTACATTCTGATGCTCGGCTTCTTCATCGCCTTCGCGGTCAAGCTGCCCGTGGTGCCGTTCCACTCGTGGTTGCCTGATGCTCACGCCCAGGCGCCGACGGCCGGTTCCGTCGACCTCGCCGGTATCCTGCTGAAAACTGCGGCCTACGGCCTGCTGCGTTTCGCCCTGCCGCTGTTCCCGAATGCCTCGGCCGAGTTTGCGCCGATCGCCATGACCCTCGGTCTGATCGGGATTTTCTACGGTGCATTCCTGGCCTTCGCCCAAACCGACATCAAGCGTCTGATCGCCTTCTCCTCCGTTTCCCACATGGGTTTCGTGTTGATCGGCATCTACTCCGGCAGCCAACTGGCCCTGCAGGGCGCAGTGATCCAGATGCTCGCGCACGGTCTGTCGGCGGCGGCACTGTTTATCCTCAGCGGTCAGTTGTACGAGCGTTTGCACACTCGGGACATGCGTGAGATGGGCGGCCTGTGGTCGCGTATTGCGTACCTGCCGGCGATCAGCCTGTTCTTCGCGGCGGCGTCGCTGGGTCTGCCGGGTACCGGTAACTTTGTCGGCGAGTTCCTGATCCTGATCGGCTCTTTCGCCAGCGCTCCATGGGTCACGGCAATTGCCACCTCCGGTCTGGTGTTCGGCTCGGTGTATTCGCTGATCATGATCCACCGTGCCTACTTCGGCCCGTCGAAATCCGACGCGGTGCTGCACGGTATGGATGCGCGGGAACTGATCATGGTGCTGGGCCTTGCGGTGCTGCTGATTTACCTCGGCGTCTATCCGCAACCGTTCCTCGACACCTCTGCCGCCACGATGCATGGCGTGCAGCAGTGGCTCGGCACCGCCTTCACTCAACTCGCTTCGGCCCGGTAAGAGCGCTATGGAATTCACGATTCAACACTTTATTGCGCTTGCGCCACTGTTGATCACCAGCCTCAC
Source organism: Pseudomonas sp. R1-1 (assembly GCF_051132135.1). Classification (NCBI taxonomy): domain Bacteria; kingdom Pseudomonadati; phylum Pseudomonadota; class Gammaproteobacteria; order Pseudomonadales; family Pseudomonadaceae; genus Pseudomonas; species Pseudomonas sp. R1-1. The sequence goes on along the minus strand of NZ_CP071663.1, from coordinate 2,316,877 downwards.
CATTATCGTGGTGATGCTGGCAATCGCCTGGCGCCGCAACCACTCGCAGACCTTCCTGATCTCGGTCGCTGGTCTGAACCTGGCCTTGCTGTCGATCCTGCCGGCGTTGAAAGTCGCGCCGCTGGCCGTGACCCCGTTGCTGCAGATCGACACCTTCGCTTGCCTTTACATGGCGCTGATCCTGGTCGCCACCCTCGCCTGCGTCACCCTCGCCCACGCCTACCTGGGTGATGGCGGTTCGGGCTACCCGGGCAACCGCGAAGAACTCTACCTGCTGATCCTGATGGCCGCCGCCGGTGGTCTGGTGCTGGTCAGCGCGCAGCACCTGGCCGGTTTGTTCATTGGTCTGGAACTGCTCTCGGTACCGGTCTACGGTCTGGTGGCTTACGCCTTCTTCAACAAGCGTTCGCTGGAAGCCGGCATCAAATACATGGTGCTATCGGCCGCCGGTTCTGCGTTCCTGTTGTTCGGTATGGCGCTGCTGTACGCCGACTCGGGTTCGCTGAGCTTCGTCGGTATCGGTCAGGCGCTGGCCGCGACTGGCCTGCCTAGCTCGCTGGCACAACTGGGCCTGGGCATGATGCTGATCGGTCTGGCGTTCAAGCTGTCGCTGGTACCGTTCCACCTGTGGACGCCGGACGTTTACGAAGGTGCGCCGGCCCCGGTGGCGGCGTTCCTCGCCACGGCTTCGAAGGTGGCGGTGTTTGCGGTGATGGTGCGTCTGTTCCAGATTTCCCCTGCCGCCAGCAGCGGTGTGCTGAGCGACGTGCTCAGTGTCATCGCCGTCGCTTCGATCCTGTTCGGTAACCTGCTGGCCCTGACCCAGAGCAACCTCAAGCGTCTGCTCGGCTACTCGTCCATCGCGCACTTCGGCTACCTGCTGATCGCGCTGGTGGCGAGCAAGGGCCTGGCGGTGGAAGCCATTGGCGTGTACTTGGTCACCTACGTGATCACCAGCCTCGGCGCCTTCGGCGTGATCACCCTGATGTCCTCGCCGTACAATGGCCGTGACGCTGACGCCCTGTACGAGTATCGCGGCCTGTTCTGGCGCCGTCCGTACCTGACCGCCGTGCTGACCGTAATGATGCTGTCGCTGGCCGGTATCCCGCTGACCGCAGGCTTCATTGGCAAGTTCTACATCATTGCCAGCGGTGTCGAATCGCACCAATGGTGGCTGGTCGGTGCGCTGGTGCTGGGCAGCGCCATCGGCGTGTTCTACTACCTGCGCGTGATGGTCACCCTGTACCTGATCGAGCCGAACCTGCGGCGCCACGACGCCCAATTGCACTGGGAACAGAAGGCAGGCGGCGTCATGCTGCTGGCCATCGCCCTGGTCGCGTTCTTCCTGGGTGTCTATCCGCAGCCATTGCTGGTGCTGGTACAGCAGGCCGGTCTGGCGGGCTGATTGCTCTGTTAGAACTGGAAACAAAAAAACGGCACCTTCGGGTGTCGTTTTTTTTGCCTGGGCTTTTTGCGCAGCCAAGCGACGCGTCTGGCTTGGCTGACGGCGTTAGGGGCTTTTTCCGACACGCCAGTTACGACGTCTCCCCTCCCCTCTATCGAACCTTCTCACCCCACCTGTTGACGCTTCCTACAGGTGTTTTTGCGACCGGAGTCTAGCGTTGAATAAGCAGCGAACAGGATGGCTTGGAGGCCTTGACCGATTCGCTTTTTGAAGTCAACACTATACGTAGGCAGCGTACAAAACATGGATGCTCTTTTTATCGAACTTCCTGCGTTTCAGAAGCACCGCGACGATTACCTCGACGAAGACCTCTTTCTCAGCTTCCAGCTGGAATTGCTGAAAAACCCAGAAGCAGGCGATCTCATCGAAGAAACCGGAGGGCTCCGAAAAATCCGCTTCTGCGACCAACGCAGAGGCAAAGGCAAGCGCAGCGGATTACGCATCATTTATTACTGGTGGTCAGGCTTCGATCAGTTCTGGCTGTTCACCGTCTACAGCAAAAGTGATCAAGACGACCTGACACCCGCGCAGAGAAAACTGTTCAGGCAAACGCTGGATCGAGAACTCAACACGAGAACCCCACTATGAAACGTGACATTTTTTCCGAACTGATGGATGGCCTGGACGCCCTGGCCGATGAGCGTCAAGGCAAAATCACGCTGCGCACCCACAAGGTCCAGTTGCCCAAACTGGTGCCGATCACCGCCGAAGAAGTGGTCGCCATCCGTCAACAGCTCAACCTCTCCCGATCGGTGTTTGCGATGTATCTGCGCACCAACACCCGCACGCTCGAAAACTGGGAGCAGGGACGCGCTACGCCCAATGCCCAGGCGACGACACTGATTCGTCTGGTCGAACGCTTTCCACAGACGATGGAACAGTTGGCGGCTCTGAGCTGATATTCGGCATGACACACCTGAAAGAAATAAAAACGCCTTTTCTCTGGCGAGAAAAGGCGTTGGCGATATCCGGGACACCAAGGATTGTCAGACGGTACTTCCGTCATAGCGGTTGAGAATGGAAAGCCTGGCGTTTTGCCCTTCTGTGTAATAAACATAGAACTGACCGTCAGATCGAGTATTCCCGGACGACGGCGGCCTCCCGTTATACGTGGCTGTCACCAAAACGCCGGCGGCAGCCTGCCCCGTGAACGTCGACTCCGCAAGAATTCCGTACTTCATGTTACCCGGCGGAAATGCCAACTCTTCGGGTCCGAACCTTTGAGCTATCTGGACTTTGTTATGCCCTAGGGACATGGCTAATTTCAAAGAATCGAAATCCCACGCCGGCACCCTCAACCACGCTGAAAAGCTGCCGGCCTGAGTGCTATTTTCGCAATCCAGCAACCAGTTCGCGCCCTCGACACCCAGAATTTGCGCAGTGCTCGGGCTTACCGTTACGCCTAGATCGAGTGCTTCTGCGCTCAATTCAAACGTCACCTTCTGCCCCAGGAACTGACTGTCAGGTTTTGCCTTCACGTTAATGATGTGCGCCGCACCCAGGCAGGGATAAGCCGGGTCGCCCCCGAAAGTTTGCGTAACCGAATCGAGATCGATCTCCACATCGTCTGTCATATTTCCGCCTTCAACGCGACCCGGCAACTGCCAGCCTGGCAGTAGCGCGCTGACTACGCTCAAACCGAAAACACCGGTGCTGCACTCCTTCGTTGAGATATCCCAGCGAATAGATGCTCCCGGCATAATCGTCTGAGGTGTTCCCAGATCCGGCACGAAGGTCAGACCACGTTCCGAGGCGTCCCAAAAATCCTGCAGGATCACGGTAGTACCGATCAAAGTACTGTTGTCGTTCGCCTTCAGCTCCAGCTTATAGGGCAGGTTCCTTCGCAGCAGCATCAGATCGCTTACCGCCAGATCAACCCGCTCGCCGTCCAGATAAAGCCCGGCCTCCTTGGCCCATTCGTCATGCAGCGCGGTCATTACTTCGTAGCGGGCGGTCATCACCACATCGTCGTTCTGCCGGGTAATATCAGCCAGAACTTCACTTTTTCCGACGGTGGCAGGTGTGTATCGGTATTGCGTCCAACCCTGCACGTCGGTTTCCGTACTGGCCAGTATTTCCTCCTCACCGTTGAGACGCCATTCCACTGTGATGCCTTGGGCGGCTTCTGCAATGACACCATCAACCACTTGGACTCTCAACAATACGCTCTGACCAGTGCCCATCACCGGCGTACCAATGACCGGGGCGGCATCGCCAATCGCGTACTTGGAGTCGACGACATAGAAAGCTAGAGGCTCAGTCCATTCGGAACAGTCGCCGTCGACTCTCTGCTGTGCCCGCACACTATAGGAAGCAACAGGCCACTCCTCTTTTGCCTTCCAACGCCAATCTACCGAACCCGCGACGCTACCAAAGGGTGTCTCGGCTTCATTCGCATGGCACAGAACGATCTCTCCCCCGGTTTCGCCTTTACCTCGGATCTGCGGTTTACGCAAAGTGTTGCCGCCCGGCGAAGGCACTAAAAATATCGGGGGTTCTGGCGGTGGTTTTACCGTAAACGAATGGCCAGCACTCCAATCGGAACCGGGTCCGTCCAATGCTTGCATGACTTGGAGGTCGATTTCGCCTGGCTCCAGAGGATTAATTACGGTGAAGACGAGATTGCCGCTGGCGTCCGCGATGTTTTCGTACAACACATCGCTATCTTTGAGACGCACGGAAATTAACGCACCTTGCAGGCCGGCGATTTTGATGGTCGGGTATCGAGAGGTCCTGCCACCCCTTTGCGGCACAAGAATCACGGGGCTTTCAGGCTTCTCCCCAACCTCAACGGTGAAGGTGCAGAGGTCGCTGTAGTCAGAGTCCATACCGTTTACTGTTTGTATAACCTTGACCGTATTTTCACCCGGCCCCCAATCCGACTGAGGCGTGAAAACGCAACCAGTGCCGTTCACAGCAAAATCGCCAAGCACATTGTCGTCGATTTCTGTGAACATTTGCAGGGTGACGGTGCCGGTCGCGACGCCGGTAATGGTCAGTACCTGATTACTGGCAGCCGGGTCAGGTGGCGGCACGATGACTGGCTTCGATGGCTTCACGCTCACGGTAACCAGATCGCTTGGATCGGAAACCACACCATTAACGGTCTGCACGACCTTGACTTGCGTTGTACCCGCCGCCCAGTTCGCTGTCGGCGTGAAAGTGCGCGTGCTGCCACTGCCGGTGAAACTGCCAATCACCGGTGCATCTCGCTCCGTAGACATTTGCAGCATGACAACACCTGCCACGACGCCGGTAATGGTTAGTGCCTGTATTGCTGAGGCTGGGCTGGGTGGCGGTGTGATGGCTGGTCTGGATGGCTTCGCTGAGAAGGAGATGTGATCGCTCGGATCCGAACCCATTAAGTCTATGATTTGAACAACCTTTACACGATTGATGCCTGGAGCCCAGTCCAAGGTTGGCGTAAAAGTACGTGTGCTTCCACTGCCAGTGGAATCGCCAGCCACCGTTACGTCTTTCTCTGTATACAGGCGCAGGATGACGTTCCCTGCCACGACGCCAGTAATGGTCAGCGCTTGATTCGGCATGGACGGATCAGGCGGCAAAGTGATGGCCGGTTTGGATGGCTTCACTCTGATTGAAACAAGATTGCTCCAATATGAAGGCATGCCACCCACGAATTGACGGGCCTTGAGACCGGTGGCTCCTGCTGGCCAGTCCGAAGTTGGCGTAAAACTAGCGTAGACACCGCCCATGAAATGACCTTCCACCGGATCGCCTTCCTCAGTGGCGACTTGCACCGTGGCAAATGCCATGAGCCGGGTAAAAGTGAGTTTCTGTCTTGCTGCAGCCGGTATGGGGGGATATTCGATGGTAAGTTTGTCTGGTCTCGCTCCAATGTACTCAATATCGCTCGGATCCGAGGCCACGCCATCTACCGTTTGAACGGCTTTTACCCCGGTGCCTGCTACCCAGTTCGAAGCTGGCATGAAAGTACGTGTGCTTCCCCTGCCAGTGAAATAGCCACCGACCGTTGCGTCATTCTGATTGTACAAGTTCAGCATGTCGTTGCCTGTTACAACGCCGGTAATGGTCAGCTCCTGTTTGGGCTCGGCCGGGCTGGGTGGCGGAGTAATAACCAGTCTGGGTGGTTTAACTACAATGGAAACAAGATCGCTCGGATCCGAATCTACACCACCTACGCTTTGAACGACCTTGACCCGGCCTGCGACCCAGTCGGCTGCTGGAGTGAAATTGCGTGTGCTGCCACTGCCGCTGAAATTGCCATCCACCGGTTCGTCTTCCTCGGTGGATATTTTCAGTGTGACGTTACCTGCCACGACACCGGTAATGGTGAGTATCTGTCTTGCTGGACCCGGATTGGCCGGCGGTGTAATGGCGGGTCTGGATGGCTTCACTTCGATGGAAACAAAATCGCTCGGATCCGAAGTCACGCCATTTACGGTTTGAACGACGTTGACCGGGGTTGTGCCTGCATCCCATCGCGAGCTTGGTGTAAAACTGCGTATGTTTCCACCACCTATGAAAGCGCCATCCACCAGTGAGTCATCCTCGGTGTACATTTGCAGCGGGATGTTACCTGCCACGACACCGGTTACCTCCAGTGCCTGCATGACCGAGGCCGGGCTGGGGGGCGGTGTGATGACTGGTCTGGACGGTTTCACTGGAATAAAAACAAGATTGCTCGGATTCGAAGGCACACCATCCAAGAATTGAACGACCTTGACCCGAATGCCTGCAGCCCAGTCGTAGGTTGGTGTGAAAGTGCGAGTTGCACCACTGCCAGTGAAACCGCCTTCAACCGGTGTGCCTTCTTCAGTAGACAATTGCAGTGTAACGTTACCTGTCACGACGCCGGTAATGGTCAGTATCTGTCTTGCTGAGGCAGGACTGGGTGGCGCAGGTATGCCGGGTATGGATGGCCTTACTCCAATGGATACAAGATCGCTCGGGTCTGAAGCCAAGCCACCTACGGTTTGAACGACCTTGACCCAATTGAGGCCTGCTGCCCAGTTCGTGGTTGGCGTAAAAGTGCGCATGTTGCCGCTACCAGTGGAACTGCCAACCACTGGTGCGTCTAGATCGGTGGACATTTGCAGCGTGACGTTGCCTGCCACGACGCCGGTAATGGTCAGCGCCTGTTTGACCGCAGCCGGGTACGGCGGCGTGTTGATGGTTGGTTTGGGCGGTTTAGGTTGCGGCACGTACAAGTTGTAGCATTCCGCCCAATCACTCCAGATCCAGGCCTGTTTGTACCTGACTCTGAAATTGAAGTAGGCATTAAAGCGATCAAAAGCAATATCGGGTACCCAGTGCTCCAACTTTATCCACTCATCCTCTGAACCATGATGGTCAGTTGCTTCACCCCAACATTCGATTTTCCAACTATCAGCCAGTGCAGGGGCTAGAGCTACGATATTGAACCCGAAAGGCGAGACTGTTGTATTACCCCAAGGTGACAGGATTACCGGTGCTGACCAAAGCCCATTCGGCTGTAGTTCGTTTTTATCATCCATCCCTACCGCTCCCATTCTGCCGGTGCAACTACCGGCCTCGTTGACACGACTTTTAACTCCACCTGACGCTTACGAACACCTGTCAACTCTGACAGTCCTGACGAACGGTCGAACACTTGATACGTTAACGATCGTCTTTTTTTATTACGAAAAGATCTAAAAAACAGATACATACCTGTCAGGTCTGACAGGTTACGCCGCGTTATTTAATCGCTACCTTGATCCCTGCTAGGCATTTCCGGATGCCTCCCCTTTTTGGCAGGAGATCCAACGTCATGGCCGACACTCCCTCACTGATAACCGCCCTCATCAAATTCGAAGCCCCACCAAAAAACAGCCGCGCAAGCTTCGCCACAGCCATGCAGAAAATGGGCTTCACTTCAGTCTTCGATATCGTGCGCCTGCCCAAGGCGGCATTCGCCCGTCAGCTTGCCCGGTACAGCGATGCCAATGCTGACTTGGCTTACGACAACGCGATGGGATACGCGGCATTGATTGCGCGTTTGTATCGTGAATACAAAACCTCTTCAGGGACAGTTCAGCAGTTGGCCCAACGCAATGGCCTTCGCGCACTGGTGCCGTCGGGTCCGACTTTTCAAGCGCAGTTCAAAGAGAACTGGGACGAGTACTGTGAAGGGGGGGCTATTGCCGACGCGACCGGGCCTGTCGCTTATTTATCTGCACTGAGGATATTTGCCAGCCAGCTGGAAGATACCAGTACCGACACCATGCGCCTCTTGATGGACAAGCGCCGTCCTGATTTGAAGGACCTGTTGATCACTCACGAGAGCACGTTCACTCCGAGGCCGATGCTGGACATCGTCAACGACGTATTGGAGCGTCAGTTACGCGCCTGGCTGGATCGCAACCCTGCCGACAAAGTTCGTTCTATCCACGAGGTCCTGGCCGATCGGCGCTATCCATTCGAATTGCCTTACAACTTTTATCACCACCAATGCCGTTTGGGCCTTGACGATAAAAAGCCTCAGCTGGGGGAATTGAATTACCTGGCCAGCCTGTTGCTTCCGATCAAACAGGCAGCAGCCAACGATTACGGGCAGATACAGCAACTGCCGTCACAGGCGCAACGGCTGCTGTGCGGGTTGAGTCCACAACAACAGCAATTGCTGATCGAACGCTCGGTATTCAGCGATTTTTATCTGACCCGCAGTGATCTGATCGATGGCTGGCAAAGCCCCCTCACTGCCTACCTGCGGCCGCATACCACACTGACCAGATGTTATTTGTTGCTATCGGGGCAGGCAGATATCGTGACTGTTACCCCGTTGGCGGACACGCCAACCGATACAGATGGCGCTAAAACCGCAGTGTCGCTGACCTTTCGCAACGACGCCGGGACCCAGCTCGCCAGTATCGATCTGAGCTCCAACGTCTCGGCCCCGCCAGGGACTGGATGGCTGGTGAATCGTCTGCACGCTGCCGGTAACTTCATCATCGCTCATTTCAAGGCGACGTCGCTGCCGACGCCCACTGAGCCGGGATTCACTGCCAGATGCGAACTGATCACCGTCACCGGAACCGCGGCCGAACCGGTCCTTCTGGCCAGGCAGCGCTTCGCCCTGACACTGGATGACCGATACAGCCTGACAAGCACAGAGCAGGACTTTCTCAGAAGAAGCTACGGTATCCAAGCCACCAGCGATTCGACCGTGTGGCAATTGACCCTGATGAGCCACTTCATGCATCGCACTGGCTTGAATGCGAAACAAGTCGAGCAACTTGTGGCTCGCCGCAGGTTCGAGGTGCGCGTGTCGCCGAGTTGCCCAGACCTGCAGCCAGCCCGCAACGTCGGTGCGCAACGGCGAACCGACAAGGTATCGGAGTTTTCCTATCCAGATCGCTACGGCGCCTGTTACGTCAATGGCACCGGACCCGGCACCGAGCTGTACGAACGTGAACAGGAAACGTCTCCCGAGAAAGTCCTGCACGATGACTCGGACAACGCCATCGGGCTGGAGCAGACAGCGTCGGCGGACAGCACACAATGGCGCCTGACCAAAGTTTCGCTGGACCGTCTCGATCGCCTGCAGCGAATGGCCCGTCTGCATCGCTGGACCGGCATTTCCTTCGCCCATCTCGACACCTTGGTCATCAGCGCCATACGTGCCGAAGGCGAAACCAACCTGGGCATGGAATTCAACGAAAATACCCTGCGTGCGCTAGGTGTCTATCGCTTCCTCAACCATCACTACTCCATAGAACCTGAACAATTCGCTGCGCTGATGCACGACCTCAGCCCCTATGCCAGTGGCAAGGACCAGGTGCCGTTATTGGATCAGGTGTTCAATCGCGTCCAGTTGTTCGACACACCGCTGATTCTCGATCAAAGCGTTATCGATCTGGCATCCGGCGACGCCGCCACGCTGAAAACCGTGCTGCAGTTGTGCGCTGGTCTGAAAGTGCAGCCGACCGAAGATTCATTCTTGTTGATTGCCGCGCAAACCAACGACCATTTGGGCTCACTGCGCCGCGACTTGCCGACTATCTCTTCGCTCTACCGTCAGACATTGGTGGCGCAGCTATTTGGCCACTCGGTGGCCGAGGTGCTGACATTGGCGAAACTGCTGGGAGGCAAAGCGTTCCTGACTGCGTTGGTCGGCGGCCGTTTAAGTGCCAGGACGGAAAAGCCAGCACCCGACATCCTCGATGTACTGATGATTTTGCACTGGGCGTTTGACTGGCTCAAGCAGAGCCAGCAAACCGTTGATCGCTTGCAGCAGCGCTTGGGGCCGCCCGCTCTGCTGCGTGCCGATACACCGGAGGATGCTCGCCGCACCCGCTTAACTGAAGAGACATTGTCTGACGATCTGCGCGCGCGACTGGTGAAATTACAGGGCGACACACGCCAAAACCTGATCACCAGAGAACAAGTCGCAGCATTGGGACTTCCGCCCAGAAATGGCGACTCTGGGGGTGAAATCAATTGGTTCAAGTTACTCGATGATCACGACTTGATCAGTTCCGAAGGACTGATAGCTGGCCTGGACAAGCCTTTGACGCTGATGGACGAACCAATCGGCTGGCTGGAGACTGGAGTTGCGTCATTGCTCGAGCACCTGATTCTGCAGCCCGAAGTCAAAGCCGCATGCGCTGCGAAACTCATCGAGTTGCTGCTCCGCGCCCATGACCATCAGAGCCAACTGCTCGAAGGCCTGTTCCAGGAAACCGCGCAACTCCCGGCAGATCGCTGCAAAGCGGTCATTCATTGGGCACACTCTTCGATTTACAGCATTTTGCTCGCAGCCCTGGAGGACACGCTGGAGGTAGAACTCATCGAGCATTTCCAGCGCGTATCGCGCCACGCGCAAATCATCGTAGAACTGCGGTTGAGCAATAGCGCTTTACGCGCGTTTGTCGTCAACCCGGCCTGGCTCGGTGGTGCGCAATACACCGACAGCAACAGCGAACCGGCACTCTGCGACCTCTACCTGCTCGAGCGCTTCAGTCATTGGTTCCATAGCCAGAGCCAACCGGAGGACAGCCTGCTGAGCTACTTCACTTGTGCCAACCCACCCAAGGTACAACTGAAGAACAAGGCTTTGCGCCAGCTCGCCAGCGAAACCGCCAATGCGGCGCTGGCCTGCCTGTTGGAATGGTCGGAGGCGGAAATCAGCACACTGACCGACATTCTGCCCGACAAACGCGCCAGTTCCATGGCTCACGTGGATTGGGTACGGCGCTGCCAGGCTGCCTGCCAGGCCAGCGGTTTGTCCGCTACCGCGCTGCTGCAAGCCACCGATCTGACCGACACCAGCTCGCTGGAGGACTGGAAAGCCGTGGGTCAAGCGGTCATGGCCACTCACTCCGCCGCCGCTGCCGCAATGGCCAATGACTAAGGAACGATCATGACGAACTCTTTTGACGCGCCTCTCAACGAAGCATTGCGTGACGTGATGCTCGCGCTTTATTTGCACGAAGCCGTGCCTAACGATGAATACCTCATCGAGCAAAAACTGAACCTGCAGATCAAGACAGCCAACGACCTTTATGAGTACTGGTTACTTGATGTGCTGGTCACCCAGAATGTTCCGACCAGTCCGGTAGCCTGCGCGATTGCCAGTTATCAGCAATTGATCAACGGCCTGCTCCTCAACATGGAGCCCGGTTACAGCAATGACAGCCTCACGCCCCAACAAAGCAAAACCTGGCGCGACGGGCTCAATCGCTACCCGATCTGGTCGGCGATTCAGCAATTGCGTCTCTTTCCTGACATTTATCTGGACCCGACCCTGCGCCTGTCCAGGACCTCCAGTTTCGAGCAATTGCAAAACGACCTCAATCAGGCACAGATTCAGCCGGAGACCGTGCAGACTGCCGTGCTCGCCTATCTGGCGCGGTTTGAAGAAGTCGCCAACCTGAAAATCTGCAACGGTTATATCGACGGTGAAGACTTCGCCAACAGCACCTATTACTTTGTCGGCAAATCACCAGCGGAAAACGCTTATTACTGGCGCTCGCTGGACATGTCGCAACGGGCAGTGAAACAACCGGCCGGCACGCCAGATGAAATCCCGGACAAATACGACAAACCGCTACCCAATGCCTGGACAGATTGGCAGAAGGCCAACGTGCCGATTTCCGAGAAAGCGCTGGAACATACCGTTCGCCCGTGCTGGTTCAACAACCGCTTGTTCATCGTATGGGCCGAAGTTGAACTTCAGGATGATGACGCCTTTGAATCTGGAGAACCAGGGACAAAAGCTGCAGACATCCTGAAATCCCACCCACGCTTTCGCTTGTATGCCAGTTACAAGAAATACGATGACAGTTGGAGTACGCCGCGGGTTTATATCGAGAGTTATTGCACGACCAAGGCGCTGGTTGATCGATCAATAGAAGAGATCCAACAAGAGACTCAAACCATCGCGGTGTATGACCACTCGACGTCCCCGGAGTCGATGGTTCTCATGTTGTATTCACATTATCAGGACAGCAGCGAACCAAGTACCGACAAATATGATTTTCTGCGCACGGTGCGTATCGACAAGAACTTAAATGTAACACCGCTGTTTCCCTCGTCGGGCGTGGTGCCCGATGTCAAGCGAGATGGACTGCCTGTCCACGCAACTTCTGATACCACTAGAGCGCATGTAATGCTCATCGGGAAAATCTTCGCCAAGGATAATGCTCATCGCTTTCAGTATTGGCTCCCTTCAGGCACACGGGAGTTTGGCAGCGTAGAACACAAAACCCCGCATGAAGAAAGTGACACCTGGAACTTTAACCGTTGGCAGCCAACAATCACGACCAGTGAAAAAGACGTCGACATCATTTATGACTCGACAAATTCCAATATCGAGTTGACGGTGAGGCTGGACGGCAGCTTCGAAAGTTATCGACAACTTCAGATTCTGGTTTACGCCGAGGAGGACAAGACCGTTTTGATGTTCAGGGTGACACTTAGATTCGATCTTGATTTCAGCTCTAAGTATTTCGAAGATTTTGAGTGGTGGATTCCTCTCCTTCCCGGATCAACCATTGAACCTGTTGGCACCGATTTTATGGATATCGGCGATACGGCGTTCTGCTTTAAAGGGAATCCTGATTCTCTTCGCAGCTTGATTGCAGACCGCCATTTACGCACTGAATTCACCGCACCAGCCACTCAGAAGGGATCTTCCGCTTCGCTGTCGGATAAAAGAGCGAACATGTTTATCCTCGCACACCTGTTGAGCGATCAATCTGCGTCCTTTTTGTCCTTTTGGCGCCGTAGCCCTGCCGGCGAGAAAGAAATCGCGCTTAACCCCCCCGCTACCCGTAACACTAACGGCCCGTTGGGTTACGGCTATCAGTTTTTCATCGCGCATCCTATCGATGTCAGCTCAGATACACCGCCCACGACATTCGCCGAAATGCGAACGCTCGCTGCCACGCATATGACCGATGTTATTTCCAAAGACTCGACTCTGACCCACTCGTTTTCGATTGATCAAACCACGCTGCAGCCCGACGGCTGGCCCGTAAGCTGGCCTGATAGTGGCTCATTGAACATTCCGCTGATCTATGGAGTGCTGGTTTATGACCGGCACTCGATGTATACCGCTCTGGTTGGCGGTGCTCTGAAAATGCTTTCCATCGGCTGGGCCGAATTGCCTCCCGCGGGGGTACAAACAGCCCCCAGTATCAACGACGTGGACAACCCGTCTCTGGGGGACAGCGCTTCACTGGGCAAAGCGCAATTCATTGACTTCACCAACTCAAGCATCCAGTTCAGCGATGGAGGTAAAAAGCTTGTCCGGGCGCCTGTGCGCATGAACACCACCTTCGCCCGGCAATTGATCAACCTTGCCGAGAGCGGCATGGACAACCTGCTGAGTTGGGAAACCCAGACACAGCACACTGAACCGCCGATCCCCGACGGCCTCGGTGCGCAATCGATGGATTTTTCCGGGGCGTACTACCTGTATTTCCTCGAGCTGTTTCTGTATTTGCCGTGGCTGGTGGCGTACCGCTTGAACGAGGAACAGCAACACGACGAAGCGAAACACTGGCTGGCTTATCTGTTCAATCCGGCGCGGCAAAGCGCTGACCCCGGGCATCCTGGTTATTGGCAGGCCGTGCCGCTGGAGCAACCGGTGTGGCCCGGCCCGGCAGATCCCAGCCAGGCGATTCTCTACCCTGACGATCCGCATCAGATTGCCCTGAGCTTTCCAGTGCATTTCAAGAAAGCCTTATACGGCCTCTACATCGACATCGAGAGCAATCAGGCTGACCAGGCTTATGGAGAGCTGACCCCGGACGGTCTGGCGGAAGCCAAATTACGCTACGTGCACATTCTCGATTTGCTCGGACCACGCCCCGATGTGCGCCAGGCCGACGACTGGGTACCGGTTACGCTGGAGGAATTGAGTTCAGCGGAAAATAACGACCTGCGCCAGTTCGAACAACAGCTCATTACTGCTCAGCGGCAACTGCAGGAGCAACCGCCACTGCGCATCGGCACCGCCCCGTACTCTGAGCCGGCACCGCTCTTGTGCCTGAGGCCGTATGGCGCTGGCACATCGCTGGCGAGCGTCGACAATCCCTATCTGCGGCGTCCGTTCAATCCCGAGCTGATCAAGCGCTGGGACCGTGCCGAGAGTCGCTTGTACAATTTGCGCCACAACCTCGACATGGCCGGCGCGCCCTTGCACCTGCCGTTGTTCGCGACACCGCTCGATCCGCGCGCCCTGCTCAATGCCTGGGGCCAGGGTTTGTCCGGCGCGGCGCTGAGTCGCCTGTTGAGCCCGCAGATTCCTCACTACCGCTTCAGTTTCATGTTCGCTTTGGCGCAGAACGCCGTCGACAGCGTAATCCAGTTCGGTTCGACGCTGTTGTCGCTGATTGAACGCAAGGAGCAGGCGCAATATCTGGAACTGCAACAGCAACAAGCGTGGAATCTGGCGAAGGTGGCGGTGGATATGCAAACGCAGGCCATGAAGATTGATGAGAAAAACAAGGAGGTTTTGCTGGCGAGTCAGGCGTTCAACTCGGAAAGGGTCAACTATTACCAACAGTTGGTAGATGAGGGGTTAAGCCGTAACGAAACGATTTCAAGTGCGTTACGGTTGAGGGCCAATACAAATGAATTTGGACTTGCGACAATTGAGAAATCGGCGAGCCTCGCAACCGGGTTACCAAACATCTTTGGACTTGCGGCAGGCGGGATCAACTGGGGAGCACTGGGTCAAGCAGTTGCTCATATCATTGGAGGCGAAATCCTTGCTGATAAAGCTGCAGCAACCTCCGCCGAGCTTACTTCGCAATTCGACCGACGCGGCGCGGACTGGATGTTCGCCCTTGACCAATCAAAACTCGAAGCCGAACAAATCAAAGCCCAACTCGCCGTCTACGAAGAGCAACACAAAGCCACCCAACTGCAACTGCGCCAGGCACAAACTGCACTCAACCAGGCCAAGGCCACTCATGACTTCCTGCTGAGCAGCAACCGCTTCAGCAAATCCCAGACCTACGACTGGCTCAACAGCAAGTTCGCCGGTTTCTACAGCACCGCCTTTACCACTGCGCAGTCTCTGTGCCAGGCCGCCGAAGCCTGCTGGCAATACGAGATGGGCAATTTCACCCAGTCGTTCGTCCGCCCCGGCGCGTGGAATGCCACTTACCGCGGGCTTGGAGCCGGGGAAGTGTTGAAAATGAATCTGCAGCAAATGTACAGCAGCTACTTGCAGCACAACCGCCGCGATCTGGAAATCAGAAAAACCGTATCGCTTAAAGAATTGAAGGCCAAGGCCCCCGATGCCTCGCTGAATAAAACCTGGGCCGAGATCAAGACTTCGCTGGAAACCGACGGCACGTGCGAGTTCGAACTGACGCACAAAATGTTCGAGGATGATTACGCCGGAGAAAATCATTATCTGCGCCGCATCAAGACCATCAGCGTGACCCTTCCCGGTGTAATCGGACCTTATCAGGATATTTGCGCCGTGCTGAAACAGACTCGCAGCAAGGTAGAAATGGCTGCCACACCGGGCAGCAATACCCGGGAGAATCTGCGGGTGAGCCAGCAGATTGCCCTGTCGACTTCGCTGCAGGACAACGGCATGTTCCAGCTCAATTTCCAGGACGAACGCTACCTGCCGTTCGAGTACACCGGGGCCATTTCTGCCTGGAGCCTGACGTTTCCGAACGACAAATCTCGAGAGCTCATGCTCAAATCCCTCACCGATATCATTGTGCACGTGAGCTACACCGCCCGCTGCGAAGGCGGTTCGCTATGAACCAACAAGAGCAGCCGCAAACCCCGACAATGCAGATCAACACCCCGACCCTGCCCAAGGGCGGCGGTGCCATTCAGAGCATCGGCAAGGGCTCGGCCGGTGTGGGCACCAAGGGCACAGCATCGCTGGAGTTGCCGCTACCGATTTCCCCCGGGCGCGGTTTTGCCCCTGCGCTGGGTCTCGGCTACAGCAGCGGCACCGGCAACAGCCCCTGCGGGATTGGCTGGCAACTGACGGTCAATGCAGTCACCCTGCGCACGGTCAAAGGCGTGCCGGCCTATGACGGTACTGATGAGGTGGTCGGGCCTGACGGCGATGTCTGGATGCCCGAGCGCAATGAAAGCGACGGCCAATTGATTTCCCGCAGTGCCTCCACCTACAACGGTCTGACGTTGCCAACGACTTATGATGTAGTGCGCCACTGGCCGCGGGTCGAAGGCGCGTTCAGCCTGATCGAGCATTGGTCGAGCGCCGCCGACACGCCAGGTTTCTGGCTGCTCCACGGTGCCGACGGCAGTCTGCATATGTATGGCAGCACTGCCCTGTCACGCCGGGCCGACCCCAGTGATCCATTGCGGGTCGGGGTCTGGCTGATCGACGAAAGCCTCAACACTCGCGGCGAGCACATCGTTTATCACTACAAGGCCGACACCGAAGCGCCCGTCGCACCGCAGTTTCGCGATTACCGTGCGCAGCGTTACCTCAGCCGCGTGTGCTACGGCAATGTTACGGCTGATCCGCATCTTTATGCCTGGCAGGCGAATAGCCGGGAACAGCCGCAATGGCACTTTCAACTGCTGTTCGATTATGGCGAGCGCAGCACCGACCTCGCACAGGTGCCGACCTTTGCCGAACAGCAGAGCTGGCCCGAGCGCAGTGACCCCTTCTGGATTTACGCCTACGGTTTCGAATTGGGGACGCGGCGTCTCTGCCGCCAGGTGCTGATGTTTCATCAGTTTCCCGAACTGGGTGAAGACCCGGTGCTGGTGCAGCGCCTGCTGCTGCAATACCGCAGCAGTCCGCTGGGCTACAACCAGCTCAGTGCCGCGCACCAACAGGCCTATGACGGCCTCGGCCAGATCGAAAGCCGGCCACCGATGGAGTTCGCTTACAACGCATTCGATCTCGAGCCGACCGTGCAGGGCTGGACAAGATTTCCCGACATGCCCGGGCTCAATGACGGCCAGCAATACCAAATGGTCGATCTATACGGCGAGGGATTGTCAGGCGTGCTGTGTCGCTATGACCAGGCCTGGTATTACCGTGAGCCAATGCGCGCACAGGCCGGTGGCGACGAAGTCGACTACAGCGACTGGCAACGCCTGGAACATGCGCCTACGGCTGATCGCGACAAACCGGTGCATCAATCCCTGACCGACCTGACCGGCGACGGCAGGCTCGACTGGCTGCTTGTCGCGCCAGGAATGTGCGGTTATTTCACGCTCGACCCGCAGCGCAACTGGTCCGGTTTTCTGCCCTTCGATGCGTTCCCGGCCGAATTTTCCCATTCGATGGCACAAATGACGGATCTGATGGGTGACGGTCTGAGCCACCTGACGCTAATCGGCCCGCGCAGTGTACGTCTGTATGCCAACCGTCGCGCCGCCGGGTTCGCCGCCGGCGTCGATGTGCCTCATACCGAAAAAACTGCCACAGGCACAGACGATGACCTGCCCGTGCTCAGCAATACGCCGACCGAACTGGTGGCGTTTGCCGATGTGCTGGGCAGTGGCCAGCAACATCTGGTGCGCATCCGCCACGATGAAGTCAAATGCTGGCCGAATCTTGGACGTGGACGGTTCGGCAAGGGCTTCGTGCTGTGCGCCCTGCCCTTCGCCTACAGCGAGTTCAACGCGTCACAGGTGCTGCTGGCCGACCTCGACGGTTCGGGCGCGGCCGATCTGATCTACCTGGAAACCGAACGCCTGCGGGTGTTCATGAACCACGCCGGTAAAGGTTTCGAACAGGTCTCCGTCGATTTGGCCTGGCCGGAGGGATTGGCCTACGACTCGCTCTGGCAAGTCAGCGCCGCCGATTTGCAAGGTGTGGGCTGCTCCAGCCTGATCGTGACATTGCCGCACATGTCGCCACGGCACTGGCGCTGCGACTTCATCAAAGCCAAGCCCTATTTGTTGAACCGCAGCTGCAACAACATGGGCGCCAGCAGCGGCGTGACCTATCGCAGCTCGGCGCAGGAATGGCTGGACGAAAAACGCGAGCAGCAAGCCGCTGGCATTGAACATCCGGCGTCGGCGCTGCCGCTGGCCATGCACCTGGTGAGCCGGCAGACCCAGCACGATGAGATCACCGGCAACACCCTGACGCAGACTTTGCATTATCGCGGCGGCTACTACGACCGCTTCGAGCGCGAATTTCGCGGTTTTCGCCTGTTGCTGCAAAACGACACCGAAGCAACGGTGGCCGAGCGTGCGACCGTCGGCTTCACCGCCCCCATCCTCAGCAAGACCTGGTTCCACACCGGCGAGGCGATCGATCCGCCGAGAAGCGGTTACTACGCTGGCGACATTGAGGCGGTCGAACTCAAACCGACTTTGCTGCAGAACTACCACGTCAATGACGGTGCAGCGCAATCCTTCACTGTGGCCGATGACGACAGCGCCCGAGAGATCGCTCGCACCCTGAGCGGCCGGGTGCTGCGTTCGGAGGTCTACGCGGCGGACGATAACCCGGATACCGCCGTGCCCTATGTGGTTCAAGAGCATCGCTACGGCGTGCGGATATTGCGGCCTAAAAGCAACTATCAACCGTACGCGGTTATCTTGCCGCTGGATCTCGAATCGCTGAGCTACCAATACGAGCCATGGCTGGCTGATGATCCGTTGTGCCAGCACCAACTGAGCCTTGAGTGGGACGCCTACGGCAGCAGCTTGCATGGTTTCACGGTGAACTACGCGCGACGCCGAACCCTGGCCGACACGCCACCGTTCAGCGATGAGCATCAGCAGAATTGGTGGCGGGACGCCCATGACGATGCGCAACAGAAGTGGTATCTGAGCCAAACCAGAGCGCAACCGATCCACCTGCCGGATACCGAGGCATGGCGCCTGGGCCTGCCCTTCCAACAGCGCAGCAATGCGCTGGTGCTGGAGAAAAACGCGCTGAGCCCGGCGCAGATCAGCCACGAACATTTTTTACAGATGAGCGGCGACGACGGCGAGTGGGCGAAACAGGCCGTGCTGGCCAGTCTGTCATTGCAGCGCTACATCAACCCGCAAAATGCTCAGACCCTTGAACCCGGCGAGGCCACCTTCGCGGGTTTGCCGGGGTATGTGGAAAGGGCGGAACTGGATGCCATCGCCCTGAGCGCTTACGACAAGCTCAAGAATGCCGACGGCGAAATGCCCTTCAACCTGAAAGAAAAACTCGAATCGCCAGAAGTCGGCTATCACATCATGCCGCTGTTTTTGCCAGCCGCCGCAGAGACTGCAATCGCCGATCCGGACGATGCGAAGAACTATTTGTGGTCGGTGCATCGAGGCTTCCCCACTTACCACGGGTTCGACAGCTTCTATAACGTGGAGAAATACCGCGAAACCCGCAGTCATGGCGAAACCCTGATCACCTATGACGCGTACTGGTGCCTGACCACCGCCGTGACCTTGCCCGACGGTTGTACCACCCGCAGCCTCGATGTGGATTACCGCACCTTTCTGCCGGCGTCCATCGAAGACGCCAACCGCAATATCCAGGAAGCACGCTACAACGCGTTCGGCGAGCCGTTGGTCAGCAGTTTCCATGGCACCGAACTGGGCGAGCCGGTGGGCTTCGACCCATTGAGCAGCTACGTGCCGCCGCCAGACCGCGATCCGACGGTTGCCATTGCCGACCCGAAAAACGCCATCGGCCGGTTCGCCAGCGCCAGTTTCTGGGACACCTTCAGCTGGATGGGCCGCGTCTCGCGCAACCCGCCACCTGCCTCGGACTGGTTGCAGTGGGCAACGAATAACGGCTTCATACTGCCCAGCGGACACCTTTGCGATCACGCCCGACAACACCTCGCCGGTCTGGAAAATCCCGACGCCAACGAGACGCTGCTGCTGCAGCAGATCAACGCGGCGCAACGCGAACCCGTGTACTCCGTCGCGCTGCTGGCGGACCGTTATCCCGGCGACCCCGAGATGCAAGTGCGGGTCAGTATCGCCTGCCTCGACGGCTTCGGCCGCTCGTTGCAGACCAAGCAGGAAGTCGAACCGGGCCTATCCTGGCAGGTCGATGAAAACGGTGAGTTGATCCTCAACGCCGACGGCCAACCGATAGAAGCCGAGGTATCGCAACGCTGGCGTGTCAGCGAACCGGTGGAATACAACAACAAAGGCGAAAAAGTGCGGATCTACCGGCCCTACTTCGCCGATCAGCCGCGCTACATCAATGACCGATCAATGCGCGCGCATGCCTTTCATGATCAGCAGTTCTACGACGCCGCAGGACGTCCGACCGAAACCGTGCTGGCGAAACAAATGCTGCAGGGCAATCCGCCGACAATGAAACACCTGCGCCGGCAAGTCTGGTACTGGATCTGGTGCAACGTGGCCTTCGACGAAAATGATTTGTTCGAGCCGCCGCCGGAACAACGGAGGCGTAACTGGTGGTCATGAATCCGGGCATCCATGCACAGACGCCGAACCTCGCCGCCATCGACAGTCGTGGTCTGCCGGTGCGCCAGGTGGCCTATTGGCGCGAGGACGCCAGCGAGCCTGAGGCGCGCATCACCGCCCGTCACCATGACGCTGCCGGGCGGTTGGTGGCGCAGCGAGATCCACGTTTGTTCGCCGACACATCAGCCCCGGCCAACCTCATCACGGTGTATTCACTGACCGGACAGGTCCTGACTACGCAGAGTGTCGATGCCGGATGGCGAGTCAGCTTGTTGGGTGAAGCGCGTCAAGCGCTGCACGGTTGGGATGGCCGGGGCAGCCAACGCACAATACAATACGACGAACAACTGCGGCCACTGGCACTGTTTGAACACCCCCGCGACGGTCAGCCTTTGTGCGCGGAGCGGTATGGTTATGGCGGCAGCGATCCGACGTTCGCCACACGTAACCAGTGCGGGCAACTGATACGGCACGACGATCCGGCCGGCACACAGTTGTTCGAACAGTTCGGATTGACGGGTGGGGTTGTGCAGCAGACTCGACATTTTCTGCGTGCGCTGGACGGCCCCGACTGGCCAGCGCTTGAAAGCGAACGCGACACGTTGCTTGAGACCGGCGCCGGAGCAATAAGCCGCTCGCTCTTCAATGCACCGGGTGAAGTGATTGAGCAGACCGATGCCAAAGGTAACCGGCAGTTTTTCAGTCAGACCTGCGATGGACAGTTGCACGAAGTACGCCTGCAACTGGATAAACAACCCCAACCGAAAACTCTGGTCAACTCCATCCAGTACAACGCCCAAGGCCAGACCGAGCAGGAAACCGGCGGCAACGACGTGATCACCGCACTGCACTATGCGCCCGAAGATGGTCGCCTGACCCGACTGCAAGCCAGACGCAACGACGAACTCCTCCAAGACTTGCACTATGCCTATGACCCGGTCGGCAATGTCATCAGCATCGAAGACGCCGCCCTGCCGATTCGCTACTTCGCCAACCAGCGCATAGAGCCGATCAACCGCTATGGGTATAACAGCCTCTATGAGTTGGTCAAAGCAACGGGATGGGAGGCTGGTGGCGCCAATCAGGGCCCGTCGTTTTTGGCATTCAACGATCCGGCCGCAGTCACCCAATACACCCAGACCTACCGCTATGATCGCGGTGGCAATCTACTGGAACTGACTCACGAAGGCGCGCAAAAACACAGTCATCGTTTACTCCCCGCGGCCCAAAGCAATCGCTGTCTACCCGTGTTGGATGGCGTGGAACCGAACGAAGAAGATTTCCGCAACGGCTTCGATGCCAATGGCAACCTGCTCGCCCTGCAACCGGGGCAGTCTTTGCATTGGGATGTGCGCAACCAGTTGCGCGGAGTCCAAACGGTTCAGCGTGACGCTGCGGCTGACGATAGTGAGCGCTACGTTTACGGCGCCGACGGCATGCGCCTGCGCAAAATGCAGCAGATGCAAACCAACTCCCGCACGCTGATCGCTGAAGTGCGTTATCTGCCCAATCTGCAAATCCGCACCCACAGCGGCACGGGCGAAACGCTGCAGGTCATCAGTGTTCAGGCCGGGCGCAACAGCGTGCAGGTGTTGCACTGGGAATCCGAGCCGCCCCAAGGCATCGCCAACGATCAACTGCGTTACAGCCTCAACGACCATTTGGGTTCCTGCACGCTGGAACTCGACAGCGCCGGCCAGGTAATGAGTCATGAGCGTTATCACCCTTTCGGCACCACCGCGTGGTTTGCCGGGCGCGGGGAAATCGAAGCGAGTTATAAAACGCTGCGCTATTCGGGCAAGGAGCGGGATGCGACGGGGCTTTATTACTATGGGTTCAGGTATTACGTGGCGTGGATGCAACGCTGGATCAATCCTGATCCAGCGGCGGATGTTGATGGCTTGAACCTTTATCGTTTTGTCCGCAATAACCCGATCATGTGGGTAGATGCCGAAGGCTTGGCGCCGGTGACGCTTTTATATGGGTTTGAACATGTCAGATCACGTGTCCTGAATGGCCTTGCCACAGCGTCGCCACAGCAAAGCTTCGTTCGTATCGATGAAATCAATGACGCTCTCCAAATCAATATGGAAAACGCTTCTTCAGACTTTGAAGGGTTCAACGAAATGATCCGCGAAGGAATTGAAGTAGAGGACGACAACGTCGATTACTTTATGCAGGCCACCCCCAGTTACCGAGGCACGCCTGCAGAGGCCCGAAATTTGCTGCAAGGTTGGTCCGACTATTTGAAAAGAAACGCTGCGGCATTTGATATCACCCGAAAAATCCAGAGTTATGAAACAACATCCACCAAGGAAGTCGGCCAATTCTGGAAAAAAAACCTGCGTGAGCCGCTGTCGGAGCACGAGGTCCAAAATGTTACTTCAACGCTACAAGACAGTCCCGAGGCGTTGTTCTCCTTGCGCACTGCCAGTTCGATCAAAGCAGGAGACGCCGTGATCAATTGGCAGTTCCGTCAATTCTCAAAGCTGGCATTGGACTGGATGGCAGGCACCTCTGAAGCCGGGGAAAACTCAGGCGTGGTGTTTTTGGATGTCATTGCCCGATCCCCCGATTTTGTGTTCAAAGAGTTTGCACAAGAAACGTTTACAACCAAACCTTACAAAGACGCCGGAGCGGTCTATGGAAAATCCTATAACCCGATTACACATTCCGAACGTCGCCATCTACAACAGCAAATGGCCAAGCCCGGCTCAAATTATGCCAAAAGAGTACAAATGATCGGTCTTGATCAGGCCAGGCAGTTGTCGAACGCATAGACTTCCAAGAGCCAGATTAAACACCAGAAACCTTGCGTGACAGTGGCGGGGAAATTACATATCCGTCATGTGCCGGGCACTCTTTCGAAGCCGGACACAAAACCACCTGTGGGAGCCCGCCTGCTGGCGATGGCCGGGGCGATCGGCGCGGGGACATCGCCTACCGCTATGGCTATCCGGCTTTGACAGCCAGATCCTGTTGACGGTGATTGTTATGCTGGTGGCTTTGGTGGCGGTGATTCAGTTTGGTGGGGACCAGTTGGCGCGGGGGTGGAAAGAGCGCTGAAGCAAGTTAAAAGTATCGCAACCGTTTTCTACCTCAATGGCGCACAACCGCGCCTAAAAGGGTACGAGTGCTCATTAGCCTCGTACCCTTTGACAAATATTTGATCGAAAACACTAAGTACTTTTTGAGCCCATTATTGAGTGTCGGGCATGCAACCCCAATGCCGCGAATATAATACTGTCTGCATTTTCAGTTGCCATTACTGCCCTAACATCCGGACGACTATTAAACAAGGCAACCGCTTTATCAATATCGAGAGCTGAAACTGAAACTCTCGAATATTTAGCAACTGCATCAATAAAAGTATCACGAACATTGTCAGGCATCTCTGGAGGAAAAATCTGGTTCGCCGTCAACTCACCTAACATCAAATGTTTCGAACTGAGTTGCGGCCGCTGTTTATCCAAATAAAAATAGTCCTCACTACCGATCCCCATAGTACCGAAGTGCGTGACTTCATGACCAATTTGCGCCACCAACGCGTCTGATTTGACATCAGTTCCGTTAACAAATATTCGCTTATGTGGGTCATCAGCATACACCCACATAACCAATGTTTTATTGGGGTTGTCAACAGCTACAAACTTATCGTTCCCCGAAGAGCTATTTAGCTCTTTGAACACGTTCCCTGCTCGTAAAAAAGCATCATAAACTTTAACCGACAAATATTGACTCTCATACTCAGAGCCAAAAAAATCTTTCAAAATCCCCGCATACTCACGGGACTCCGATACTACAGCGTTTATTCCGGCAGCGTAAACATCTTCGGCCTGGCTTAAGCTTTCCCTTATAAGTTCTCCCGAATTCTCCGGAAACTCTTCCAAACCACGTGCGAGAACAGTACCTCCCAGAGAGGCATGCGTCTCCCACTCATCTTCTCTTCCTTCATAAATTCGGCCATCCAAATCCTTTCGACTTACTGGATCATTTGAAACGAAGATAAAAATATTCAACCCATTAACAGGACCCGCCGGATCTGGATTAATCCACCGCTGCAACCACGGCGCGTAATACCGATAACCATAATAATAAAGCCCCGTCGAATCCCGCTCTTTCCCTGAGTAGCGAATCGCTTTACTTTTCGCCGCCACTGCATTTTTACCCGCCCAGCACGCCGTGCCACCAAACGGATAATAATGCTCCTGACTCAAAATCCCCGCGCCATCGTCCAACTCCAGAACGCTGGAACCGAGATGATCACTCAGGCTGTAACGCAGTTGATCGCTTTCAGCGCCATCAGGCCAATGCAGCATTCGCACCTGATTACGCCCGGCCGCGACACTGATCACATGCCGCTCTTTTCCGTTCGCTTCGCGATGCACCTCAAGACCCGGCAGATAAAGCACTTCTGATTTCAAGGTTTGCCCGGAGGTCTGGCTGAGGCGTGTTTTGCGCAAGCGATGGCCGGGGCGGTCGTAGACATAACTTTCGTCGTCATTTGGCTCGTCCTGGCGTTGCACCAGCGTCACTCGCCTCAGTTGATTGCGCACATTCCAGCTCATGGCCTGTCCGCGCTGCAATTGCAACTGATTGCCAGCGAGATCAAATCCTTCCGAAATCTGCGGTTCTCCCGGCAGCGAGCCATCGTCGCGCTGCCCCAGACTTCGATTGCTGTAAGCAGAGGTAAACATCGAAAAACCCGGCGCATCGCTGTGATGACGGGTGAGCAGATTGCCCGCCGCGTCGTAATTGAATGTCTGGATATAGTTGCGCCGCTGATTCGGGTCCAGCGGTGTGGGCAGCAGATCCGGTAATGCCGGGCCATGGCTCGGCTGGCTGACTTCCCAGCCTTTGGCCTGAACCAGTTGATACAGGCTGTCATATCGATAGCGGCTGACCGGCTCGATGCGCTGCTGATTGAAGTAAGTCACGGCTTGGGTTTTGTCTTCGAGGCTGACGATATTGCCCACCGGGTCGTAGACGTAGTGCAGATTCTGCAAGGGTGTTTGTTCGCCGACGGCTGCGCTGAGCTTCAGCAGCCGACCATCCTCAGGGCTGTACTCTGCGCGTGTCGTGACACCATCACCGGCAGTCTCATGTTCGATCTGCCCGTGCGCGTTGTAACGGATAGCCGTGACCAGGCACTTGGGTTGCCTATCCGCGCCGGCCAAGTGCAACCACATCGCAGACAGTTTGCCCGCCACGTCGTGATGGAAGGTTTGGGCATGGCCCAAGGCATCGGTCTGCTCTTTCAATTCGCCCGTGGGATAGAAAACGTAGCGGGTAGCGTAGGACTGCTCCTCCAGAAACACATCACGGTGTTCAGGGTCGCCAGGCCAGTCGGGCAGATTGAGGTCCGTCAGCATGCGCCGCGATTCGACCAGTCCGGCACCGGCCAGACCATAGTCGCTAATGAGCCGGGCCCCCGCCGGGTCATCATGGCGGATCAGGCGACCGCACTGATTGTGCTGGGCAAAGACATCATCCGCATCGGCATAGCTCAATCGCTCAACCACACGAGGCGGTTCGCCACGGGCCTGCTCCGTCATAACAATCAGGCGCTGCAGGTCGTCATAGTCGCTATTGCATTCGCTACCTCGGGCGTCCCAGGAGCAACGCAATGAGCCGGCCTGATCCGGCAGACTCAACTGCCACCCGGCATCGACGCTGTCCGTCAGCAATGCCTGCCCGCTCAATCCGTACGTGGTAGCCAGGTTCGGCTTCGGCGCCGTTCCCCACAATCGCGGATCCCACGATGCCATCTGACGCCCCGCTGCATCGAACACATGCCGGGTAATGCGCGGGTCGATGTCGGGCGAGTCCGGATGCCGGCAATAGCCGACGCTGCGGATCATCAGCGAACGGGAATCGATGACCGATAGCGTCGGCGTAGCGGTATCGTGATGAACATCCATGGTCACAAGCGTCCTTTCTCACCTTTGAGTGAAGAATGAGCGTTTTGGGGGTTTACCGATACTGTAAGAACTAACAGGCGCCATCCCGGCGACGGGCGAGTTGATAGAGACGCTTTAGCGCAACCTGCAGGAGTGCGCCTGCTCGCTATTACGGTAAACCGGGCAGCAAAGAAAACGGCACCTTCCGGTGCCGTTCGCTTTCTGCATTTCAGCTGTTACTTACGCGCATCCGCCCATGATTTCAGCAGTTCGCTATAACTCACCGTTTCACCCTTCGGCTTCTCATTGGCCAGTTTCGGCTTCGGTGCGCCCGGTTGGTCAAACCAGTATTGCGCATCGCGTTCCGGGTTCATTTTCGGTGCGCACACGGCTTGGGCCTTGGAGCGCTCGAGGCGTTCCATGATGCGGTCCTGATCCTTCGCCAGACCATCGAGCGCTTGTTGCGGGGTCTTCTCGCCGCTGGCCGCTTCGGCGATGTGGCTCCACCACAGTTGCGCCAGACGCGGGTAGTCCGGCACGTTGGTCCCGGTCGGGGTCCATTGCACGCGGGCCGGGCTGCGATAGAACTCGACCAGGCCACCGAGTTTCGGCGCCATGTCGGTCATGGCCTGCGAGTTAATGTCCGACTCACGAATCGGCGTCAGGCCGACGATGGTTTTCTTCAGCGAAACGGTTTTCGAAGTCACAAACTGCGCATACAGCCACGCCGCCAGTTTCTGCTTCTCAGGCGTGGACTTCATGAACGTCCACGAACCCACGTCCTGATAACCGAGCTTCATGCCCTCTTCCCAATACGGCCCGCGCGGCGATGGCGCCATGCGCCATTTCGGCGTGCCATCGGCGTTGACCACCGGCAGGCCCGGTTTGGTCATGTCGGCGGTGAACGCGGTGTACCAGAAGATCTGCTGAGCGATGTTGCCTTGCGACGGCACCGGGCCGGACTCGGAGAAGGTCATGCCGGCCGCTTCCGGTGGTGCGTATTTCTTCAGCCAGTCGACGTATTTGGTAGTGGCAAACACCGCCGCCGGGCCGTTGGTGTCGCCGCCGCGGGTCACGCTGGAACCGACCGGGTGGCAATCCTCGACGCGAATGCCCCACTCGTCCACCGGCAACCCGTTGGGAATGCCCTTGTCGCCACCGCCGGCCATGGAGAACCAGGCATCGGTGAAGCGCCAGCCCAGCGACGGGTCTTTCTTGCCGTAGTCCATGTGCCCGTAAACGCGTTTACCGTCGATTTCCTTGACGTCTTCGCTGAAGAATTTGGCGATGTCTTCATAGGCCGACCAGTTCACCGGCACGCCCAGCTCGTAGCCGTACTTTTCCTTGAACTTGGCTTTCAGGTCGGCGCGTTCGAACCAGTCGGCACGGAACCAGTACAGGTTGGCGAATTGCTGGTCGGGCAGTTGGTAGATCTTGCCGTCCGGTGCGGTGGTGAACGAGATGCCGATGAAGTCCTTGATGTCGAGGGTCGGCGAAGTGAAGTTCTTGCCTTCGTTGGCCATCAGGTCGGTGATCGATTCGGTCTTGCCGTAGCGAAAGTGCGTACCGATCAGGTCGGAGTCGTTGACCCAGCCGTCATAAATGTTCTTGTCCGACTGCATCACCGTCTGCATTTTCTCGACCACGTCGCCTTCCTGCAGCAGGTCGTGGGTGAGCTTGATCCCGGTGATTTCGCTAAAGGCCTTGGCCAGCACTTTCGATTCATATTCGTGGGTGGTCAGGGTCTCGGAAACGACCTTGATGTCCATGCCGCGAAATGGCTCGGCGGCCTTGATGAACCACTTCAACTCTTCCAGCTGCTGTTCGGCCGTCAGGGTCGAGGGCTTGAACTCGCTGCCGATCCATTTTTTCGCAGCATCTTCGTAGGCGTCGGCCCAGGCAGACGCGCTCAAACCGCTGAGTGCCAGCATGGCTGCCAATGAAATGCTATGTCGCAGCTTATTGTTTTTATCGAACATAGAGACCTCCTGTTTAAGTTGTGGAGCCGCATTGCCGAACGATTCGACTAGCCCCAACGCATCACAGCCAACAGCCACACCAGGGACAACGCGGACGCCACCCAGATGCTCCAGTCGGTGACGCCGATTACCAGCAAGTGCAGGTAGGCGCTGCCGAGAAGACCGATAAACAAGCGATCGCCACGGGTGGTGGCAATCGGCAGAAACCCTCGCCGCAAAATGCTCGGCGAGCGCAATTCCCAGGTGGTCATGCCCACCAGAATCAAACCGATGCCGATGAAGAACGCGGCGGTCGGTGTCGTCCAGCTCATCCATTCCATCATCAGCTCCTCAGACTCGACCGAGGGCAAAGCCCTTGGCCACGTGGTTGCGCACAAACCAGATCACCAGCATGCCCGGCAGGATGGTCAACACCCCCGCCGCCGCCAGCACGCCCCAGTCGATACCCGATGCCGACACGGTGCGGGTCATCACCGCCGCGATCGGCTTGGCGTTGACCGAGGTCAGCGTGCGCGCCAGCAGCAGTTCGACCCATGAAAACATGAAGCAGAAAAACGCCGTGACACCGATGCCGGAACCGATCAACGGGATGAAAATCTTCACGAAGAACTTGGGGAAACTGTAGCCGTCGATGTAGGCCGTTTCGTCGATCTCCTTGGGCACACCGGACATGAAGCCTTCCAGAATCCACACCGCCAGCGGCACGTTGAACAGGCAGTGCGCCAGCGCCACGGCGATGTGCGTGTCGAACAGGCCGATCGACGAATACAACTGAAAGAACGGCAGCAAAAACACCGCCGGTGGTGCCATGCGGTTGGTCAGCAGCCAGAAGAACAGGTGCTTGTCGCCGAGGAAACGATAGCGTGAAAACGCGTAGGCCGCCGGTAACGCCACGCTCAACGAGATCACGGTGTTTAGGCTGACGTAATACAGCGAGTTGAGATAACCGGTGTACCAGCTCGGATCGGTGAAGATCACCTTGTAGTTCGCCAGCGTGAAGGCCTGTGGGAAAAGCGTCAGGCCGCCGAGAATTTCGGTGTTGCTCTTGAACGACATGTTCAGCAGCCAGTAGATCGGCACCAGCAGGAACAGGATGTACACCAGCAACGGAATAAGCTTTCTCTTGCTCATGGCCGGGCCTCAGCGGTTGGCGTCGGAATGCGTCATGGCGGTATAGAACAGCCACGACACCAACAGGATGATCAGGAAATACACCAGCGAAAACGCCGCTGCCGGACCGAGGTCGAATTGCCCTACAGCCATCTGCGTCAACGTCTGACTGAGGAAGGTCGTGGCATTACCCGGCCCGCCGCCAGTGAGCACGAATGGCTCGGTGTAGATCATGAAGCTGTCCATGAAGCGCAACATCACCGCGATCAGCAGCACGCTTTTCAGCTTGGGCAATTGAATGTGGCGGAACACCGCCCAGGCCGAGGCGCGGTCGATCCGTGCAGCCTGGTAATACACGTCGGGTATCGCGCGCAAACCGGAGAAACACAGCAGTGCCACCAATGAAGTCCAGTGCCAGACGTCCATCACCAGCACCGTCACCCAGGCGTCCATGGTGTTGGCCGCATAGTTGTAGCTGATGCCCATGGCGTTGAGGCTGGAACCAAGCAGACCGATGTCGGCGCGGCCGAAAATCTGCCAGATGGTGCCGACCACGTTCCACGGAATCAGCAGCGGAATCGCCAGAATGATCAGCACCACCGAAGACCAGCGGCCCTTGGTCGGCATGGTCAGCGCGACGGCGATACCCAGCGGGATTTCGATCAGCAGCACGCAGGCCGAATAGATGAACTGGCGCAGCAGCGAGTCGTGCAGACGCGGGTCGAGCAGCACCTGCTTGTACCAGTCGGCGCCGACGAAGTAGCGGCTGGACTGGTCGAAGATGTCCTGCACCGAATAGTTGACGACGGTCATCATCGGGATCACCGCACTGAACGCCACCAGCAGGAACACTGGCAACACCAGCCACCAGGCCTTGTTGTTCTGCACCTTGTTCATGGCTGCACCTCATCGTCGCTGACTTCCAGCAAGAAGTCATCGGCATACACCATCAGCCACTGCGCCGGGAAACTGATGTACGCCGTGCCCTGGGGAACCGGTTTGTCTTCGGCCAGGCGCACTTTCAACGGCGCACCGTCGAGGTTGAGGGTCATGATCTTGTAGGTGCCGAGGTCTTCAACGTGTACGACGTCGGCCTGCATCGCGTCATCGAACGGCTCGTCCCAGACATGAATGAACTCGGGACGAATGCCGACCTTGAGATTCTTCCACTGACCGTGCTCGATATGGCGCTGCAAGGCGTCGGACAACGGCAAGTGTGTCGAAGCAAAACCGACGCCACCCGGTTGCGGCTGCACCTCGATCAGGTTCATGCCGGGGCTGCCGATGAAGTAGCCGACAAAGGTGTGGCTCGGCCGCTCGAACAATTGCCGTGGCGTGCCGAACTGGACGATCTGGCCGCCGTACATCACCGCGATCTTGTCAGCGAAGGTCGAAGCTTCGAGCTGATCGTGGGTGACGTAGACCATGGTGATGTTGAACTGTTCGTGGATCTGCTTGAGCTTGCGCCGCAGTTTCCACTTCAGGTGCGGGTCGATCACCGTCAACGGTTCATCGAACAGAATCGCCGAGACGTCGTCGCGCACCAGCCCTCGGCCCATCGAGACTTTCTGTTTTTCGTCGGCGGTGAGGTTGCGCGCCTTCTTGCTCAGCAGGTTTTGCAGGTCGAGGACTTCGGCGATTTCCTGCACCTTGCTGTGCACTTTCGCCTCGGCCATGCCCTGATTTCTCAAGGGGAATGCGAGGTTATCGAACACCGTCATGGTGTCGTAGACCACCGGAAACTGGAACACCTGAGCGATGTTGCGCTTCTCCGGCGTCAGGTCGTTGACCGCTTTGCCATCGAACAGCACATGGCCCTGGGACGGGCTGAGCAGGCCGGAAATGATGTTGAGCAAGGTCGACTTGCCGCAACCGGACGGGCCGAGCAACGCGTAGGCGCCGCCCTGCTCCCAGATGTGATCCATCTCACGTATCGCGTAGTCCTCGGCGCCGCTCGGGGTTTTGCTGTAGCTGTGGGCGAGGTGCTGCAAACGGATTTCGGCCATCAGGCAACCCTCGCGACACGCCGGCCCGGTGCTTGCACCAGACGGCCCTGCGCATCGAAAACGAACAGTTTGTGGGTCGGGATGTAAATGCGGATCGGCGCATCGACGTCGTATTCGTGAACGCCCGGCAGGTGCAGCACCAGCAGGAAATGCTCGTTGCGCACATGCAGGAAGGTTTCCGAGCCACTGATCTCGGCGACTTCGACGGTCACCGCCAGTTCCAGATCATCGTCGTTGCTCGGCACCAGCGAGATATGACTCGGGCGCACGCCGAAACGGTATTCACCCTCGCCCACCGGACGCAGATCGACATTCAACGGAAAGTGCACGAAATTGGCGAAGCTGACTTCGTTGCCGGCAATGCGCCCGGGCATCAGGTTGATCGGCGGTTCGGAGAACAATTCGGCGGCCAGCACGGTTTGCGGCTGGTGATACACCGAAGTCGACGGCCCGCTCTGAATCACCCGGCCTTCATGCAAGATCGTCGTGGTGCCGCCCAGCGCCAGCGCTTCGTTGGGCTCGGTGGTGGCGTAGATGGCGATGGTATGGCGCGCCTTGAACAGCTCGCGCATTTCCTGGCGCAGCTCTTCGCGCAGTTTGTAATCGAGGTTGACCAGCGGCTCGTCGAACAGGATCAGCTCGGCATCCTTGACCAGCGCGCGGGCCATGGCCGTGCGCTGTTGCTGACCGCCGGACAGCTCCAGCGGGTAGCGCTGCAGAAACTTCTCGATGCGCAGCATCTTCGCGGTTTCTTGCACTTTGCTCTGAATGATTTCTTTCGAGACCCCGGCCTGGCGCAGCGGCGAGGCGATGTTCTCGAACACGGTCATGGTCGGGTAATTGATGAACTGCTGATAGACCATCGACACATTGCGCAGGCGCACCGGGCGCTGGGTGACGTCGACGCCGTTCATCAGGATGCGCCCGCTGTCGGGCTTGTCGAGCCCGGCCATCAAGCGCATCAGGCTGGTCTTGCCGGACAGCGTGCGACCGAGCAAAACGTTGAAGGAACCGGGTTCGAATTTCAGGCACGCATCGTCGATCCAGATCTGGCCCTCGACGGTACGGCTGACGTGCTCCAGGGTGAGTGACATGGCTCGGCCTTTGTTATTTTTGGAGTCAAGCGACCGGAGCAACAGAGCGACTTTCGTGCCAGAAATGGCAAGTATTTGATTTGCCTGGATAACCAACGTTTACGGGGGCCAGCGCCGTTCACAGCTGAACACTTTTGAACAGTCGGGTGATTGACAATGAACAATAGTGAACAACACTCTATGAGCGCTTTTTGCCCGGATCTCATGGACGCCGAAGATCCCTGTAGGAGTGAGCCTGCTCGCGATAGCGGTGCGTCAGTCAATGCAAATCCGTCTGATAGACCGCTATCGCGAGCAGGCGAAGGCCTACAGAGGATCTGTGTTGGTTTTAAAGATCGGGCTCATAACAATAATAAAATCGCTGCACTCAGAGGCTCGCCCCCATGGCCGCACCTGCTTCGCCGCTGTCCCACGATGCGATCGTCCAGACGTCCTGGCAACGTTGTCGCGCGTTCGGTCTCGACCACCTGAGCACCCCGGCCTTCGATCAATTGCCCGCCGCTGGGATTGCGCAACTGCTCGACCGCCATCATTCACTGGTGCAGACCACGCATCAGGAAGTCCTGCCTTATTACGAAAACATCCTCAGCAACTCGAACTGCCTGATCATGCTCGCCGACAATCAGGGCCAGGTGCTGACTTCGTGGGGCACCCAGCGTTTTATCGAACCGAGCCTGGCGCGTGGCTTTCAGGCCGGGGCGAGCTGGATGGAGCGCTGCAGCGGCACCAATGCGATCGGCACCGCGCTGGCCTGTGAGCAGGCGGTGCACATCGAACACGACGAACACTTTCTCAAGGCCAACCGCTTCATGACTGGTTCCGCCGCGCCGATTTTCGACGCTGACCGCAAAGTCATCGCCGTGCTCGATGTTTCCAGCGACAGCTACCTGCCGCCCTCGCACACCTTGGGCATGGTCAAGATGATGAGCCAGACCGTGGAGAACCGGCTGATCCTCAATCTGTTCCATGGCCAGCACTTTCAACTGACCTTCAACACCGGGTTGAACAACCTCGACAGTCAGTGGGCCGGGTTGTTGATCTTCGATGAGAGCGGTCAGGTGTTGTCGGCCAATCGCCGCGCGGACAATCTGCTCGGGGTGCGCTTGTCGCGGGTCAGTGTGGAAAGCCTGTTCAAGGTCTCGCTGCTGGAGCTGATCAATCAACCGGACGGCTTGCCGTTCGCCTTGCAGACCTCCGGGCGCAACCGCTTTCAGTGTCTGTTGAAACGGCCGATACAGGCACCGGTTCAAGCCCGGGTATTTGTCACGGAGGAACAGCCAGCAGCCTCCAGCGCGATCAGCCTCAACAGCCTGCATTTCGGCGATAGCCGCGTGGAAAAAGCCGTGCGTCAGGCTGAACGCCTGCTGGAAAAAGACATCCCGCTGCTGATCCACGGCGAGACCGGCGTCGGCAAAGAGGTGTTCGTCAAAGCTCTCCATCAGGCCAGCTCGCGCAACAAACAAGCGTTCATCGCGGTGAACTGCGCGGCGATCCCCGCCGAACTGGTTGAGTCCGAGCTATTCGGTTATGAGAAAGGCGCGTTCACCGGCGCCAACCAGAAAGGCAGCATCGGCCTGATTCGCAAGGCGGACAAAGGCACGCTGTTTCTTGACGAGATTGGCGATATGCCGCTGCCAACCCAGGCGCGCCTGTTGCGGGTATTGCAGGAGCGTTGCGTGCAACCGGTGGGCAGCAGTGAGTTGTTCCCGGTAGATCTGCGGATCATCTCGGCAACCAACCGTTCGTTGCGTGAACAGGTCCAGTTGGGCCGGTTTCGTGAGGATCTGTATTACCGCATTGGCGGGCTGACCCTGGAACTGCCGCCGCTGCGCGAGCGCAGTGATAAGCAAGCGCTGTTCAAACGGCTATGGGAACAGCATCGTGAGTCGACGCAGTGGGCGGGTTTGAGCTCGGAGGTGCTGGAGTTGTTCGAACGGCATCCGTGGCCGGGGAATTTGCGTCAGGTCAGCAGCGTGATGCAGGTGGCGCTGGCCATGGCCGAGGAGCAACCGGTGCGACCGGAGCATTTGCCGGATGATTTTTTTGTCGATCTGGAAATGGAGCCGGTGGAGACGGCGGCGCCGTTGGGGCTGGATTTGAATGATGTTGACGCGTTGAACCGCGAGTTGAAGGCGGCCGGGGGGAATATTTCGCACCTGGCGCGGCGGTTGGGGGTGAGTCGGAATACGCTTTACAAGCGGTTGCGCCAGCCTGGCGACTGAGTACAACCCTTGCCCTCACCCCAGCCCTCTCTCACAGGCGAGGGGGCCGATTGGGGGATATCGATCGTTCCCACGCTCCGCGTGGGAATGCAGCCCGGGACGCTCCGCGTCCCTACAGAGCCGAACGCGGAGCGTCCGATGAGGCATTCCCACGCAGAGCGTGGGAACGATCAAGCAACATCGCAGGCGCCTACTCAGTCAGCCAGACGCCAGGTCGTGCCACCCTTGCCGTCTTCCAGCACCACGCCCATCGCCGTGAGTTGATCACGAATGCGGTCCGACTCGGCCCAATCCTTCGCAGCCCGAGCCGCCAGACGCGCCGCAATCAACGCATCAACCTCAGCCGCATCGACACGCCCTTCGGCGCCCGCCTGCAGGAAGTCGTCGGCTTCGAGCTGCAACACACCCAGCACACTCGCCAGCTCTTTGAGACGCGCCGCCAGACCCGCCGCCGCATCGAGATCGCTCTCACGCAGGCGGTTGATCTCACGCACCATCTCAAACAACACAGCGCAGGCTTCCGGCGTGCCGAAGTCGTCGTTCATCACCGCAGTGAAACGCTCGACAAACGCTTCGCCGCCGGCCGGCGCCACGTTAGGCAGGCCTTTCAACGCGTGGTAGAAACGCTCCAGTGCGCCTTTGGCGTCCTTGAGGTTGTCTTCCGAATAGTTGATCGCGCTGCGGTAGTGGCTCGACACCAGCAGGTAACGCACGACTTCCGGGTGGTACTTTTCCAGTACGTCGCGGATGGTGAAGAAGTTGTTCAACGACTTGGACATCTTTTCGCCGTTGATGCGGATCATCCCGCAATGCATCCACGCGTTGGCGTAGGTCTTGCCGGTGGCCGCTTCGCTCTGGGCGATTTCGTTTTCGTGGTGCGGGAATTCCAGATCGCTGCCGCCGCCATGAATGTCGAACGTCTCGCCCAGGCAGCAGGTCGACATCACCGAGCACTCGATGTGCCAGCCCGGACGCCCGGCGCCCCACGGCGATTCCCAGCTCGGCTCGCCCGGCTTGGCGGCTTTCCACAGGACGAAGTCGAGCGGGTCCTGTTTCGACTCGTCGACTTCGATGCGCGCGCCGATGCGCAGGTCTTCAATCTTCTTGCGCGACAGCTTGCCGTAGCCCATGAATTTGGCGACGCGGTAGTACACGTCGCCATTGCCCGGGGCGTAGGCGTAACCCTTGTCGATCAGCGCCTGAATCATCGCGTGCATGCCAGCGATGTGATCGGTGGCGCGCGGCTCCATGTCCGGCTTTTTGATGTTCAGGCGCGCTTCGTCTTCGTGCATCGCGGCGATCATGCGTTCGGTCAACGCTTCGAACGATTCACCGTTCTCGTTGGCGCGGTTGATGATCTTGTCGTCGATGTCGGTGATGTTGCGCACGTAGGTCAGGTCGTAGCCGCTGAAGCGCAGCCAGCGCGTCACCAGGTCGAACGCGACCATGCTGCGGCCGTGGCCGAGGTGGCAGTAGTCGTACACGGTCATCCCGCAGACATACATGCGCACCTTGTTGCCATCCAGCGGCTTGAAGACTTCTTTGCTCTTGGTGAGCGTGTTGTAGATCGTCAGCACGTTAATTTCCTTGACGCTGTCTCACTGGCCCCACGAATCACGCAGGGTCACGGTACGGTTGAATACCGGCTGACCGGGTTTCGAGTCCTTCAGATCCGCGACGAAGTAGCCTTCGCGTTCGAACTGGAAACGGTCTTCCGGCTGCGCATTGCCGAGCGATGGCTCGGCGCGACAACCGGTCAGCACTTGCAGTGAGTCAGGGTTGATGTTGTCGAGGAAACTCGCGCTGTCTTCGGCCTTCTCCGGGTTCGGCGAGCGGAACAGGCGATCATACAGACGCACTTCGCACTCGACGCTGGCGGCGGCCGGCACCCAGTGGATCACGCCTTTGACCTTGCGCCCTTCCGGATTCTTGCCGAGGGTTTCCGGGTCGTACGAGCAACGCAGTTCGACGATGTTGCCATCGGCGTCCTTGATCGCTTCGTCGGCACGGATCACGTAACTGCCGCGCAGACGCACTTCACCGGCCGGCTCCAGGCGCTTGTAGCCCTTCGGTGGCTCTTCCATGAAGTCGTCACGGTCGATGTAGATTTCCCGGGCGAACGGCAAGGCGCGCACGCCCATGTCTTCTTTCGGGTGGCGCGGCAGTTCGAGGTTTTCGACCTGGCCTTCCGGGTAGTTGGTGATGACCACTTTCAGCGGACGCAGCACGCACATGGCGCGCGGTGCGCTCTGGTCGAGGTCGTCACGGATGCTGAATTCGAGCATGCCGAAGTCGACCACGCCGTCGGAACGGTTGGTGCCGATCATCTCGCAGAAGTTGCGGATCGATTTCGGCGTGTAGCCACGGCGGCGGAAGCCCGACAGCGTGGACATGCGCGGGTCGTCCCAGCCATTGACGTGCTTTTCATCGACCAGTTGCTTGAGCTTGCGCTTGCTGGTGATCGTGTAGTTGAGGTTCAGGCGGCTGAACTCGTACTGACGCGGCTGCGCCGGTACCGGCAGGTGCTCGAGGAACCACTCGTACAGCGGACGATGGCTTTCGAATTCCAAGGTGCAGATCGAGTGGGTGATGCCTTCGATGGCGTCCGACTGACCGTGGGTGAAGTCGTAGTTCGGGTAGATGCACCACTTGTCGCCGGTCTGGTGGTGATGGGCGTGACGGATGCGGTACATGATCGGGTCGCGCAGGTTCATGTTCGGCGAGGCCATGTCGATCTTCGCCCGCAGCACGCGAGCGCCGTCGGGGAATTCACCGGCCTTCATGCGCGCGAACAGGTCGAGGTTTTCCTCTACCGAGCGGTCGCGGAACGGGCTGTTCTTGCCCGGCTCGGTCAGGCTGCCACGGTATTCCTTGGCCTGCTCGGGGGTCAGGTCGTCGACGTAGGCCTTGCCGGCCTTGATCAGCTCAACGGCCCAATCGTGCAACTGGTCGAAATACTGCGAGGCGTAGCGCACTTCACCGGACCACTCGAAGCCCAGCCATTTGACGTCGCTTTCGATCGCGTCGATGTATTCCTGGTCTTCCTTGGCCGGGTTGGTATCGTCGAAACGCAGGTGCGTGACGCCACCG
This sequence comes from Pseudomonas sp. R1-1, assembly GCF_051132135.1. Classification (NCBI taxonomy): domain Bacteria; kingdom Pseudomonadati; phylum Pseudomonadota; class Gammaproteobacteria; order Pseudomonadales; family Pseudomonadaceae; genus Pseudomonas; species Pseudomonas sp. R1-1. The sequence continues at coordinate 2,279,159 of NZ_CP071663.1, read as the reverse complement.
AACTCCTGGGCCAGGCCGAAGTTCACGCAGATCGACTTGGCGTGGCCGATGTGCAGGTAACCGTTGGGCTCAGGCGGAAAACGCGTGACGATCTGGGTGTGCTTGCCCGAGTCCAGGTCTGCCTGGATGATCGGCCGCAGGAAATTGACCGGCACGGCAGGGCCGGACTTGGCATTCGAGGTAGGGTCGACAGTGGGCTTGCTCATAGGATCCTTGACTTACATGTGCGCGGCCGCAGAACGGGCCAGACAAAACAAAGCCGCTATCATAGCCGATGCTGTCAAGGGGCTGACAGAGCAGGCTCCATAAAGCGGCGCATTTAATCGCGCGGAAATGAAAAACCGCCTCGAAATTCGCGCCTGTCACGCTAAACTGCGCACCTTGGCCGAAGCAGGCTGAACCGGTTGCGGGGCTGAAGGTCCCAAAACCACGAATTCCTCAGAAGAGTAGCGATCATGACTCAAGTCAAACTGACCACCAACCATGGCGACATCGTCATCGAACTGAACGCTGAAAAGGCGCCGATCACCGTCGCCAACTTCATCGAATACGTCAACGCCGGTCACTACACCAACACCGTGTTCCACCGCGTCATCGGTAACTTCATGATCCAGGGCGGCGGTTTCGAGCCTGGCATGAAAGAGAAGAAAGACAAGCGTCCAAGCATCCAGAACGAAGCGGACAACGGTCTTTCCAACGACAAGTACACCGTCGCCATGGCCCGCACCATGGAGCCGCATTCGGCTTCGGCGCAGTTCTTCATCAACGTCGCCGACAACACTTTCCTCAACCACAGCGGCAAGAACGTGCAGGGCTGGGGCTACGCGGTATTCGGTAAAGTCACCGCAGGCACCGACGTTGTCGACAAGATCAAAGGCGTGTCGACCACTTCCAAGGCTGGCCACCAGGACGTACCCGCAGACGACGTGATCATCGAGAAAGCCGAGATCATTGAGTGATATTGCTGATTTCAGACTTGCATCTGGAAGAGGAGCGCCCGGACATTACCCGGGCGTTTCTGGATTTGCTCGCCGGACGCGCCCGCTCGGCGAGTGCCTTGTACATCCTCGGCGACTTCTTCGAGGCGTGGATCGGCGACGACGCCATGACGCCCTTCCAGCGTTCCATCTGCCAGGCCCTGCGCAAATTGAGCGACAGCGGCACGGACATTTTCCTCATGCACGGCAATCGCGACTTCATGCTCGGCAAGGCCTTTTGCAAACAGGCCGGCTGCACGCTGTTGAAGGACCCGAGTGTCGTGCAGTTCTACGGCGAGCCGGTGCTGCTGATGCACGGTGACAGCCTGTGTACCCGCGACGTCGGCTATATGAAGCTGCGCCGTTATCTGCGCAACCCGATCACCTTGTTCATCCTGCGCAATCTGCCGCTGCGCACGCGCCATAAACTGGCGCGCAAGCTGCGCAGCGAAAGCCGCGCGCAGGTGCGGATGAAGGCCAATGACATTGTCGATGTCACGCCGGAAGAGATTCCGCGGATCATGCAGCAATTCGGCGTGAACACCCTGATCCACGGCCACACCCACCGCCCCGCCATCCACAAGCTGCAACTCGGTGAGCAAGCAGCGAAGCGCATTGTGCTGGGAGATTGGGATCGTCAGGGTTGGGCGTTGCAGGTGGATGAGAGCGGGTATGCGCTGGCACCGTTCGACTTCGCCCCGCCGCTGGCATTGCCGCACGGCTGAAGATCGCTACCCCTCACCCCAGCCCTCTCCCCAGGGGGGCGAGGGGGAAAGGGAGCCGATCTCTGCGCTTTTCAAAACCTGAGTTCGACTCGGTATCTCAGGTCAGCGTATCTCGCAAGCAACCCACAGTCAGTCCCCTCTCCCTCCGGGAGAGGGTTAGGGTGAGGGGCTTTTGACCTTAGTGCCCGGAAGCAGCCGGCCCTGCCTTCGCCGCAAACGGCGGCTTCGCCAGCCACACGATCAGAATCAACCCCATAAACCCCCACCCCAGCAACGTGAAGTAATCCACGGTCGACAACATGTACGCCTGACTGGAAAGGATTTGATCCATCTGCGCATAAGCCGGCTGACTCGCCCCGCCCAGCGCATGCAAGGTCTCGCGCGTGGCCGGTTCGAAGGTACTGATGCTCTCGCTCATGTAGGCGTGATGCTGATTCGCCCGGCGAATCCAGATCCACGTGGTCAGCGATGCCGCAAAACTCCCGCCCAAGGTCCGCAGGAAGGTCGCCAGACCGGCCCCGTCGGCGATCTGGCTCGGCGGCAGATCCGACATCAGGATGCTCAGCGTCGGCATGAAGAACAGCGCCACGCCAATGCCCATGAACAACTGCACCAGGGCGATGGACTGGAAGTCGACCTCGTTGGTGAACTCGGCGCGCATGAAGCAACTCAGGCCGATCGCCAGAAACGCCAGTCCGGCGAGCAGGCGCAAATCAAACTTGTGTGCGTACTTACCAACAAACGGTGACAGCAGCACCGGCAGAATACCGATCGGCGCCACGGCCAGACCGGCCCAGGTCGCGGTGTAGCCCATTTGCGTCTGCAGCCATTGCGGCAGGATCAGGTTGATGCCGAAGAACCCGGCGTAACCCAAGACCAGCACCAGCGTGCCGATGCGGAAGTTGCGATAGGCGAACAGGCGCAGGTTGACCACCGGATGCTGGTCGGTCATTTCCCAGATCACGAACACCGCCAGCGCGACCACGGAAATCGCCGCGCCGATGATAATGAAGTTCGATTCGAACCAGTCCAGGTCATTGCCCTTGTCGAGGATCACCTGCAACGCGCCGACGCCGATGATCAGCGAGATCAGCCCGACGTAGTCCATCGGCTGGCGGCTGGTGACCACCGGCCGCTTGGCCAGTTGCGAACGCACCACCATCACCGCAAAAATCCCGATCGGCACGTTGATGAAGAAGATCCACGGCCAGCTGTAACTGTCGGTGATCCAGCCGCCGAGAATCGGCCCGGCAATCGGCGCGACCACCGTGACCATCGCCAATAACGCCAGGGCCATCCCGCGTTTCGCCGGCGGATACACCGCGATCAACAGGGTTTGCGTCATCGGATACAACGGCCCGGCGACCAGACCTTGCAGGACGCGAAAGCCGATCAGCTCGGGCATCGAGGTGGAAATACCACAGAGAAACGACGCCAGCACAAACAGCATCGTCGCCCACAGAAACAGTTTCACCTCGCCGAAACGGCGGCTGAGCCAGCCGGTCAGCGGCAGCGCGATGGCGTTGCTCACGGCGAACGAAGTGATCACCCAGGTGCCCTGCTCCGAACTCACCCCCAGGTTGCCGGAAATCGTCGGCAACGCCACGTTGGCGATGGTGGTGTCGAGCACCTGCATGAACGTCGCCAGCGACAGGCCAATGGTGCTGAGCAACAGGCTGGGCGGCGTGAAAGAAGCGTTATTGCTCATGGTGGATCCTATGAAACCTGAGAGGCGCTGCGCCATGGCAGGCGCAGCTGACCCTGTGGGAGCGAGCCTGCACGCGAAGGCGGTGGATCAGCCGACGTTCATGTTGAATGTCAGTCAGCATTCGCGAGCAGGCTCGCTCCCACAGGGTTTGGGGTCAGCATTCAGCGCTGCGCAGTCTTGCTCGCCGCGGCGCTGTTGTCGTGGATCAGCTGGGCAATCATCGCGTCCGCTTCGGCCAGTTGGCGCTCATACACATTGGTGCTGAACGAGGCTTTTTGCGGTGGCTGCTGCGCCAGTACCGGGCCGCTCTGGTCGTGCAGGTTGACTTCGACATTGGTCGACAGACCGACGCGCAGTGGATGCTTGGCCAATTCTTCGGCATTGATATGAATCCGCACCGGCACCCGCTGGACGATCTTGATCCAGTTACCGGTGGCGTTCTGCGCTGGCAGCAAGGCAAACGCACTACCGGTGCCGGCGCCGAGGCTGTCGACGGTGCCGCTGTACTTGACGTCGCTGCCGTACAGGTCGGCTTCGATGTCCACCGGCTGACCGATGCGCATGTCACGCAGTTGGGTTTCCTTGAAGTTGGCGTCGATCCACAGTTGGTTCAGCGGAATCACCGCCATCAGCGCGGTGCCCGGCTGTACGCGCTGACCGAGCTGCACGGTGCGCTTGGCGACGTAACCGGTCACCGGGGCGATCAAGGTGCTGCGCGCATTGGTCAGGTAGGCCTGACGCAAATCGGCAGCCGCCGACATCACGTCCGGATGCGACGACACCACGGTGTCATCGACCAGCGCGCTAGTGGTCTTCAGTTGCTGCTTGGCATTGGCCAGGGCGTTCTGCGCCGAGGTCAGATCGTCGCGAGCGTGGGACAGTTCTTCTTGGGAAATTGCCCCGCCCTGCGCCAGATTTTTCCGCCGGTTGTAGTTGTCGTGCGCCTTCTGCACTTCGGCCTGTTGCGCGTTGACCTGGGCTTTCATGCCGTCGACGTTGCTGTACAAGCCGCGCACCTGACGCACAGTGCGCGCCAGTTTGGCCTTGGCACTTTGCAGGCCGACTTCGGCGTCGTTGGGGTCGAAGTTGACCAGCACCTGGCCTTCCTGGACCAAATCACCGTCGTCGGCGCCGATGCTGACCACGGTGCCGGTCACCAGCGGGGTGATTTCCACGACGTTGCCGTTGACGTAGGCGTCGTCGGTGCTTTCGCTCCAGCGCCCGATGAATTCGTGATACGCCCACACGCCCGCAATGGCGAGCAGAACGACCACGGCCAGCGTCAGCAGCATCACCTTGCGTTTGCTCGGGTTGCCGGTGTCCGGGGTGTTGTCTTGAGCTTGAGTGTTTTCGGCAGTGGCCATGACAAATACCTTGAATTAGTGGTGCGACGGGGCTGGGCTGGCGTTGGCTGCGGTCAGGGTTTCACTCTGGAAGCCGCCGCCCAGCGCTTGCATCAGTTGAATCGACAGGTCGATCTGCTCGGCATTGAGCGTGGCCAGCTGACGCTGGGCCTGGAGCAATTGCTGCTCGATGCTGAGCACGTCCAGGTAGTTGCCGATGCCGGAACCGTAACGCTGGACCGCGGTGTTGTAAGAATCCTGAGCAATGTCGGTGGCGTGCTGCTGCGCACCGATCTGCCGGCCGATATCACGCAACTGGTTGATCGTGTCGCCGACATCGCCGAGGGCTTTCACCAGACTTTTGTTGTACTGCGCCACGGCGAGGTCGTAATCGGCGTCACGCGCATCGAGATTGGCGCGCAGGCGCCCGCCGTCGAAAATCGGCAGCGACACCGTCGGTGCAATGTTGAAGAAGCGACTGGCCGAGCCAAACATCGCATCACCCAACAACGACTCGGCACCGGCCGACGCGCTCAGGTTGAGATTCGGATAAAAACGCGTCTTGGCGGCGTCGATATCCTTGCTCGCCGCCTCGACACGCCAGCGCGCCGCGACCAGATCAGGACGTCGCCCGAGCAGTTCGGCAGGCAACACCGATGGCACCGCGACGGCGCTGGCTTGCAGCACTTTTGGCCGGGCGATGTCGTTGCCGCGATCCGGGCCTTTGCCGAGCAATACCGCCAGTGCAACTTTTGCGCTGTGCAGGCGTTTTTCCGCGTCGATCAGGCTGGCCTGGGAACTGGCTTCCAGACTCTGGGTTTGCTGAAACTGGTACTGGCTGTCGATCCCGGAACTCAGGCGACGCTGGCTCAGGTCGAGCATCTGCCGGGTGCGCTTTAGGTCTTCGTTGGCCAGGTCGTAAACGATATGCGCCTGACCAAGATCGCTGTAAGCGCGGGCGACGTCGGCAGCCAGCGTCAGTTGCGCAGCCTGACGATCGACTTCGGCGGCGCGCGCCTCGCCGAGTGCGGCTTCCCAGGCATCGCGCTGGCCGCCCCACAGGTCGAAGTTGTAATTGAAGCCGGCGCTGACATTGCGCACCGTCGAATAAGCGCCGCCCTGCCCCAGCGGATCCTGATCACGGGCCAGCCGCGAACGGCTGATGCCGGCGCTGGCGTCGAGGGTCGGATAGCGCTCGGCATCGGCGGCATACGCTGCCGCACTGGCCTGATGGGCGCGGGCGGCGGCGATCTGCATGTCCGGGCTGTCACGCAATGCTTCGCGGATCAGGCCGTCGAGCTGCGGATCGCCGAGGCTGGTCCACCAATCGCTCTTCGGCCACGCCGCCGGCGACAGGCTGACGCCGTCCAGAGACTGCGCTGTCTTCAGGTTCGCGGCGTCGAGGCGCTGACCTTCGGTTTCGAGGCCGCTGTAATTGGCGCAACCGGCGAGGATCATCGCCGACAGCAGCAGGGTCAGGCTGCTGCGCAAGGTTTTACCGCTCATTGTGGTCACCTAAGCGCTGGAGGGTGATCGGGTCACCAGCCGCCAGCAGGATTTTCTTGAGGATGTATTCGAGGGTTTTCAGCTCTTCGCGGGAGATGGCGCCGGCCAGTTCATTCATCGCATCGGCGCCAATCTGCGGCAGGCGATCGGTCAGTTGCTGGCCCTGTTCGGTCAGTTTCAACTGCACCTGCCGGCGGTCGTCTTCGCTGCGTTGGCGCAGCAGAAAACCTTTCTGCTCCAGACGATCGAGCATGCGCGTCATCGAACCACTGTCGAGCGACAGGTGCCGGCACAGCTCGGCCGGAGTGTCGACGCCGAACTGGGCCATGATGATCAGCACCTTGAACTGCGCAGCGGTGATGCCGTGGGGCTCCATGTGCGTGTCGATGATCCGGTCCTTGAGCAGCGCGGCACGGCCGAGCAACAGGCCGAGATGGCAATGCTTGAATTCATCGGGGGTGAAATGCTTCATCGGTCCACCTGATAACTGCCTAGGCAGTGAATGTATGTCGAGATGTTACTGCCTAGGCAGCGAATGTCAACGTAATAGTTAGGGGGCTTGGTAATTAGTTGAGCAAGGGAGTTGGTTTTTTGGGCGCGCAGGCGCACGCCATCGCCAGCAGGCTGGCTCCCACAAGGGATCTCCAACAGACACAAATGCTGTGTCGATCAGCGATTCAATGTGGGAGCCAGCCTGCTGGCGATGGCAGCGCCTCGGCTCAAGAAAAGATGCGCGATCTAGAAATCGCGCTTGTAAAAGATATCCAGCGAACTGGCGACACCACTGGCCGCTTCGACATACACCTTCTTGCTCAGCTTGTAGCGCAGGGCAATGGTGCTGGCCGGTTCGAACACGCCGACGCCGTAGCGCAGGCTGAGTTTTTCCGAGATGTTGCCGCTGGCGACGACGCTGGTGTCGTTGCCGCTGCCCTGGGTGTCGAGCTGGAAATCCTGAATGCCCAGATCCTTGGCCAGGCCGCTGGTGACCCCGGCGCTGCCCATCAGGCCTAGGCCCAATGCGGCTTGAGCGAGCATGTTGTTGTCTTCGCCATTGGTGCTCAGTGGACGACCGAGGACCAGATAGGACAACGCCTGCTCCTGGCTCATCGCCGGTTCCGAGAAGATTTGCGTGGTCGGCTGTTCGGCGCTGCCGCTCAGACGAATACCGGCGATCACGTCGTCGGTCTGGCGGATCGCTTCGATGTCCAGATACGGCTGATCGATGGGCCCGGCGAACAACAGCCGCGCGCGGCGCACTGTCAGGCGCTGGCCATAGGCGCGGTAGCGGCCGTCGTTGAGCCAGAGTTCGCCACGGGTGTCCATGTTGTCGCCGATGTGCACCTGACCTTGCAGGTTGGCGGTCAGGCCAAAACCGGCGAAGCTCAGCTTGTTCTGGCCGACGATCACGTCGATGTCCATCTTCATCGCGATCGGCGCTTTGCCCTCTTCGGTCTGGGCGCCGACGATGATCGTGTCGTCCGAGACCTTCACCGTCGACGGCGGCAGTTCGCGTACGGTGATTTCACCGTTGGGCACCAGCACCTTGCCAGCGATTTTCAGCTCGTCGCCGGCCATGGAGATCTTCAGGTCCGGCGCGACTTCAAGCTTGGCGTACGGCTCGACGGTGACCGGCAACTGCGTGCCTTTCAACGCCAGATCGACCACCAGCGCCTGGCCCCAGGCGACATTGCCGTTGAGACTGCCCCGCCCGCTCTTGCCGCTGTTCCAGCCGCCATCGAGGCGTACCGATTCACCGGCAATCGCCGCAGTCAGTTGCAGATTCTGCAGTTCGATCGGCAGTTCGGCGCCGGACACTTCGCCGTCGCTCAGTTGCACCGTGCCGTTGACCAGCGGCGCCAGCAGGCCGCCGGAAATCGTGCCGCTGCCGTTGAGGCGGCCGGTGAGTTTTTCCACCATCGGCACGAATGGCCGCGCGACGGACAGGTCCAGCCCGCTGAGGCGGAACGAGCCGCTCAACGGTTTGTTTTTTGGCAACGGATTGAGCTGCGCCTGCACCATCAATTCGCCGAGCTTGCCGCCGACGAAGTTCAGTTCGGTGTCGACGCGTTTCGGCGTCAGTTTGCTGGTGAGCCTGAGCGTCTGGTAGGGGAAGTCCAGCCACTGCTGCTGATCGCGCATGCGCAAGGTACCGCCGCTGGCGTCAATGCTGACCACGCCGTTGGGGCCGCTGGCCGGCAGGTCGAGCTGCAGGTCGGCATTGAGCCGGCCTTGCCAGGCGAAGTCTTTCGGCAACCACTGCGCCAGACTTTCGATCGGAAACTGCTTGAGGTGATAACGCAGTTTCGGCTCGGGCATCAGCCGCTGATCTTCGCCGCACAGGCTGGCGCTGCCGGAGGTCCAGCAATGCGCGCCAAAGTTGATCTTGCCATCGGCGAGGCGTTCCAGTTTCGCCGGATTCTGCAACCTCCAGTTCTGCCCGCCGGCCTGAATATCACCACTGGCCAGACGTCCGCGCCAGTTACCCTGATCCAGATTGCCGTCCAGCCCCAACGCCAGTTTCAGCTTGGGTCCGAGCAGATCGAGGTTGAGCTTCTGGCTTTTGATGTCTCCCTGGGCGCTGGCGGCCAGCGTACCCAGCGACGTGTCGCCGACCTGAATGCCGCTGCCCTTCAGATCGATCTTCGCCCGTTGCGCACTGTCGAGGTTGGCGTCGAGGTTGAGGCTTTGCAGGCGATTGTCCTGGAACACCAGTTGCGAGCCCTGCAAGTCGAGTTTGCCCTGTGGCGCCTTCAACGTGCCGGCGACATTGACCTGACCGTTGACCTGCCCGCGCAATTGCGGCCATAGCTGCGCCAGACGCGGTAGCTTGATGTCGATCTGCCCGGCGAGTTTCTGTTGCAGGCTGCCCTTGCCGCTGATGCTGTTGTCGCCGAGACGAATTTGCAAGGCGTTGAGATTCCACTGCTCGCCAGCACCGTCAGCCTTGGCTTGGAGAATCGCCGGTTGCCCACGCAGTTTGCCTTTGAGGTCGAGGTCGGCGGTGAGACTCAAGCGCTCATTCTTCATTTCGCCAGTGCTTTTCAGCGGCCCGGCCAACGTGCCCGGCAGCTCGGCGACCCAGTACGCCGGGTTCAACGCCGATAACTGCAGTGCGGTATCCCAGACGATGCCGTCGGCGAATTTGACCTCGACGTGGCCTTCAGCCTTGCCCTGCCCCGCTTCCATCACCAGTTGCGGCAAGGCGATCTGTTCGAGGCTGCCGCTGAACGGGCTGCTCAGGGTGAACGCCCCGGCCGGGCCATCCAGTGCGGCGGCGAAGTTGCCGAGATACTGACCGTCGGTGTAGGAAACTTCACCCGTGAAGGTACGCAAAGCGACTTGCGGCTCGTCGATTTCGTTGTAGAGCCGATGCCAGGGGAAGTCCTGCCAGTTGATGTTGGCTTGCGCGCTAAGCCCTTTGCTCCAGTCGACGTTACCGTTGAGTTTGAGGCTTTGTTTGTCGTTGGCCGTCAGATCAAGGCCGGCGATTTGCGCACCGTTGGCGTCGACTTTACCCTTGAGCAGCAGCGCCAACGGGGCTGTGTCGGCGGGCAATGTAGCGGTGCCGTTGAGCTGATAACCGTTTTTCAGGTCGCCTTCGCCGGTCAGCACTAACTGGTTGAGTTGCAGGGTGTCCGGCAGCTCGGCGCTGGGTTTGAACGCTTCGCTGGTGATACGCACCTTGGCCGGCAGGTTTTCCACCAATGGCTGCAACTCGCCGGTCAATTGGCCGTCGAGGTAACCACGGCTATCGGCGTGCAGATTGAGGGTCTTGAGCAGATCGCCTTCTGCCTTCAGGGCCAGCGTCCACGGTTCAGTTCCCGGTGCGGGCAGAGTCAGATCGCCCTGAATGTTCAGCGGCCAGTTGCCGGTCGGTTGCAGCAGGCCGGACAGGTTCAGGCTGAGTTCGTCACGCTGCAATTTCACGCTGTCGATCTGCAGACCTTGAGCAGTCCAGTGCGCGGCCACTTGCAAGCCTTTGAGCTGCTCGCTGCCGTTGAACAGCAGGCTGCCGACTTGCACGTCGCCCAGTTCGATGGCCACCGGCAATTGCAGATCCGGCAGTTTGATCGGGCCGCTCTCAGTGGTTTCTTCACTCGGCGGAAATTGCAGGATGACCTGATCGGCCTTGAGCTGATCGATGCACAGGGTCATGCGCGTCAGGCACAGCGGTGACCAGGTGAAGATCGCCTTGTTCAGCTCGACACGGCTAGTGCCCTGCTGCCACAGAAGATGATTGGCGCTCCACTGGCCGCCGAGGCGACCCTGGAAATTCTCCGCGCTCAAGCCCGGAATGAGCCCCAGCGCCCAGCGACTGCCGGCCTGAGTGCCGAGCACGGCGCTGATCGTCAATACAATCAACAGCAACAACGCCAGCAGCGTCACAGCCGTTATTTTCAAACCACGCTTCACAGCTCAGGCCCCATGGAAAAGTGCAGCCGGATGCCGCCGTCGTCGTCCAGCGCATGGGCGAGGTCGAGGCGGATCGGCCCGACCGGCGAGACCCAGCGCACACCGATGCCGACCCCGGTCTTGAGGTTCGGCAGTTCAAGTTTGTTGAAAGAGTTGCCTTGGTCGACGAAGGCCGCCACGCGCCATTTCTCGGCGACCGAATACTGATATTCAACGCTGCCGGCGACCATGTAGCGCCCGCCGATGCGGTCGCCGTCGGAGTTTTTCGGCGACAGGCTCTGATAGTCGTAGCCACGCACACTCTGATCGCCACCGGCGAAGAAGCGCAGCGACGGCGGGATCGAGTTGTAGCCGTTGGTGGCGCTGCCGCCGACCTGCACACGCCCGAGCAAACGGTGCTTGTCGAACACCGTGGTCAGGCCTTTGACCAGCGCCGTGCCATATAACAGGTTGTTGTCGGAACCGAGGCCTTCCTTCGCCACTTTGCTTTCGAAGCTCAGGCGATAGCCGTTGTGCGGGTCGATGCGGTTGTCGCTTTTCAGGTAGGAATAACTGATACCGGGCATGAGCAAGGTGCTCAGACCGGAGTCGTCGCCGAGTTCGTATTCCTCGCGCTGCCATTTCAGCGAGATCACCCGCTGCCAGCCGCTGGGCAACTTGCTGTGCCATTCCGGGCCGAAGGTCAGCAGTTTGCTGCGCGTGTCGGAGCCCTCGATGTCTTCGAATTGATAACCACCAGCCCAGCGCAGTTTGTCGGTCAGCGGCGGGTCGAGCGGAATGTCGTAGAACAGCCCGACGTTCTGCCGTGGCGCCGAAAGCTCGGCTTCCCAGCCATAGCTGTCGCCTTGCGGGTTGACCCAGTGGCGGGTCCAGTTGGCTTTGATGCGCGGGCCGACGTCGGTCGAATAACCAAGCCCCAGGCCCATGGTGCGCGGCTTGCGCGTGTCGAGTTTGACGTCGACCGGGATCACCTGGTCTTTGGCCGCCGTCGGTGCCGCGTCGACGCGCACGCCTTCGAAATAGCCGCTCGATTGCAGGTCGCGGTTGAGCTCGGCGATCAGCTCGGAGTCGTACGGCTCGCCGGCCTTGAACGGCACCATGCGTTGCAGCAAGTCTTCGTCGAACGGCGTGTCGCCCTCGAATTTCACTTTGCCCAGCGCATAACGCGGGCCGCTGTCATAGATCAATTCGACATCGGCGACGCCGGCGCGCGGGTCGACCAACAGCTTCTGGCTGGTGAAATGGCCGCTGAAGAAGCCGAAGCGCGAGGCCTGGTTCTGAATAAGTCTTTTCGCGTCTTCGTAGTGGCCGTGATTGAGCACCGCGCCGGACTTGAGCAGATCGCTTTTCGGCACATGAAAGGATTTCAGCGAGGCTGCCGGGCCATCGACTCGCACGGTGACGTTGCGCAGGCGGATCGGCTCGCCGGGATCGATGTTGAGCACCAGACGCGGTTTCTCCCCGCCCTTGACGTCGCTGTCGATCTGCGGCTGGTAGTAGCCCAACGCCTGGGCGGCCTTGCGCGCCTGCTCTTCGGCCCCGCGACTGAAGCGCTGCAAGGCTTCTTCGTCACGATCGCCGAGGCTGCCGATATAGCCTTCTATATTGGCCTTGAGTTCATCGTTGGACGGTTTGATCCGTACATCCAATTCACTTTGCGCCAGCGCCGCGCAGCTGGATAACAGCATGAGTACGCCGCTGGTAAATCTTCCTGGAAACTTCATAGGCGCGGATGCTATCAGGGCTGGGGAGCGTGATAGAACAGGAAATTTCCCAAGAAGTTCGATTATTACCCTGTTGCTGTTTGTAACACCTGCGGATTGGCGTGGAAAAACACGTGCTCGCGCACCGGCCCGACGGCAACCTCGCCGATCTCCTGATAACCCTGCCTTTTATAGAATTCCAGGTAGCGCGGGTTACCGGTGTCGAGCACCACGCCTTGCGAGGTTTCATCCACCGCGCACCAGTTGTGCACGGCGGTGAGCAGTTGTTCGCCGTAGTGCTTGCCCTGAAATTGCGGATGCACGCCGAGCAACGGCAGCATGTGCACCGAGTCACCGGGCACGCACGCGGCGACGGCATCGTGATATTCCAGATAGCGCCGGGTGCAGCGAAAACCGGTGCTGAGCACCATGCGCAGGCGCCACGCCCAGCTTTCCGTCACCCCCAGGCGCCGTTGTGGTGGCGCGATCAGGGCGATGCCGATCAGCCGATCGTTGACCAGCAGACCAATCGCCGGCAGGTCCTGGAGAAAATGCTGTTTGACCAGCTCGCGCACCGTCGCGCGCACGCGTTGCTCATAACCGGGGCGCTCGGCTTCGAACAGATAGCCGAAGGTCGGTTCGTGGCGGTAGGCCTGATACAGCAGCGAGCGAGCTTCGCGGGAATAACCGCGGTCGAGCATGTGGATGTCGGCGATGGCGGTCTGGGTGTCAGGCATGGTGGTGATTCTCCCCGGGGCGCGCTCGAAGGATGGCACGCTTGTTGGTACGAACCTTGGGCGGGTGGCGTGGTTCCCCCACAGGTATAGACCAACCTCGGATCTTCATCGACTGTCATGGCGCTATCGCGAGCAGGCTCACTCCTACAATTGGAATGCGTTCCCCTGTAGGAGTGAGCCTGCTCGCGATAGCCTCACCACAGGCCACCTGAATCCCACAGGTCAAAATGATTTCTCCCACACTGGCCCCCATCCCCCATGTCAGCTAGCATCGCCCTTTTGCCAGGACTGCCGACCATGAAGATTGTTTCCTTCAACATCAACGGACTGCGTGCCCGTCCGCACCAGCTGGCGGCGCTGATCGAAAAACATCAACCGGACGTGATCGGCCTGCAGGAAACCAAAGTCCACGACGATCAGTTCCCCCTCGAAGACATCCGCGCTCTCGGCTACCACGTGCACTTCCACGGACAGAAAGGCCATTACGGTGTCGCCCTGCTTTCGCGCCAAGAGCCGATCGCTATTCACAAAGGTTTCGCCACCGATGACGAAGACGCGCAGCGGCGCTTTATCTGGGGCACCTTCGCCGACGCCAATGGCGTGCCGGTAACGATCATGAACGGCTATTTCCCACAAGGCGAAAGCCGCGACCATCCGACCAAATTCCCCGCCAAGCAGCGTTTCTACAGCGATCTGCAAGCGTTGCTGGAAAGCCAGTTTCACAACGAACAGCCGCTGGTGGTGATGGGCGATGTGAACATTTCCCCGGAAGACTGCGACATCGGCATCGGCCCGGACAACATGAAGCGCTGGCTGAAAACCGGTAAATGCAGCTTCCTGCCGGAAGAACGCGAGTGGATGGCGCGCCTGAAAAACTGGGGCCTGACCGACAGCTTCCGGCACCTGAACCCGGACGTGACCGACATGTTCAGCTGGTTCGACTACCGCAGCCGTGGTTTTGAGGATGAACCGAAGCGTGGCCTGCGCATCGACGTGATTCTCGCCTCGCACGGTTTGCTGCCACGGGTGAAGGACGCCGGCGTCGATTACGAATTGCGCGGGATGGAAAAGCCATCGGACCACGCGCCGATCTGGCTCGAGCTGGCCTGATCCCAAGCCTTACGCAATACCTGTAGGAGTGAGCCTGCTCGCGATAGCGGTGTACCGGTCAACATCTGTGTCGACTGATTCACCGCTATCGCGAGCAGGCTCACTCCTACAGGGGTCCGCTGTCATCTTTCGGTCATGCGCCTGACTTAATCTCCCCGGCAATCCCCCAGGCCTGATTCGGTGCCGGCATGTCCCTGCGTGTGTTCTGCGTTTTTCTATTCAGCGCCTGGCAATCGGTCTGCGCCGCTGCCCTGCCCTTGCCGGGAAACGGCCCCGCTCTGCGCATCCAGGGTTCCAACACCATCGGCGCCGAACTCGGCCCGGCGTTGGTGGAAGGTCTGTTGCAGGAACAAGGTCTGCTGAAGATCCATCGGGAAACCCCGGACGCCGCCAATGAACTACGCATCGTCGGCCAGACCGCCGAAGGTCAGCGCGTGCTGGTCGAAGTGGCCGCGCACGGCTCCAGCACCGGTTTTGTCGCCCTGAAAAACGCCAGCGCCGACCTCGCCGCCGCGTCCCGCGAGATCAAGGACAGCGAGTTGCAGGCCTTGCAAGCACTGGGCGATCTGAAAAGCCCGGGCGCTGAGCAGGTCATTGCCATCGATGGCCTGGCAATCATCGTTCATCCCGACAATCCATTGCAGCAACTGGACACCGAGCAACTGGCGCGGATCTTTGCTGGCGAAGTGAAAACCTGGGAAGCGCTCGGCGGGCGTGGCGGCGCTATACATCTGTATGCGCGCGATGACCAGTCCGGCACCTACGACACGTTTAAGGAAGTGGTCCTCAGCCATCGTGGGAAAAGTCTGCACAGCGCGGCGAAACGTTTCGAATCCAGCGAGCAATTGTCCGACGCCGTAAGTAGCGATCCGCAGGCCATCGGTTTTATCGGTCTGCCTTATGTGCGCCAGGCCAAAGCCGTGGCCATCAGCGACGGCGCATCACTGCCGATGCTGCCCCTCGGCAGTCTGATTGCCACCGAGGACTATCCTTTGTCGCGGCGGCTGTTCTTTTATCTGCCGCCGCAGAGCCAGAATCCCTGGGCGAAAGCTTTGGTCATGTTTGCGCAAAGTCGTCAGGGTCAGCAGATTGTCGCGGCCAATGGTTTTGTCAGCCAGACCGTGCACGCCATGAGCGTGGCGCCGAATGCGCTGATGCCCGAGGGTTATCAAGCACTGAGCCGACACGCCCAGCGCCTGACGGTGAATTTTCGTTTCGAGGAAGGCAGCGCGAGCCTGGACAACAAGGCGCGCCAGGATCTGGCGCGGGTGCTCGACTATATAAAGCGTCATGACAAGAGCGAGCGGGCGGTGACGTTGGTCGGCTTCGGCGATGCCAAGGATGACCCGGCGCGTGCGGACCTGCTGTCGAAGCTGCGGGCGATGGCGGTACGCCGTGAGCTGGTCAAGAACGGCGTGGTGCTGCGCGAGGTTCGCGGCTTCGGCGCGTTGATGCCGGTGGCGGCGAATGATGCGGATCAGGGGCGGATCCGGAATCGGCGGGTTGAGGTTTGGGTGTACTGATCAGCACTGATCGTTCCCACGCTCTGCGTGGGAATGCATCCCGTGACGCTCTGCGTCACAGTGGACGCGGAGCGTCCCTGTGGGAGCGGGCTTGCCCGCGATGAACGATAACGCGGTGTTACTGACCGCTACGCAGCATTTCCTTCGGCACATACTTGCCGATTTCGAACTTGCCGATTGCCGCGCGGTGCACTTCGTCCGGGCCGTCGGCCAGGCGCAGGGTGCGTTGCATGGCGTACATGTAGGCCAGCGGGAAGTCGTTCGAAACCCCGGCGCCACCATGCATCTGGATCGCGCGATCGATCACCCGCAAGGCGACGTTCGGCGCGACCACCTTGATCTGCGCGATCTCGCTTTTGGCAATCTTGTTGCCGACGGTGTCCATCATGTACGCCGCTTTCAGCGTCAGCAGGCGCGCCATGTCGATTTCCATCCGCGAGTCGGCGATCTTGTCGATGTTGCCGCCCAGACGCGCCAGCGGTTTGCCGAACGCGGTACGGCTGACTGAACGTTTGCACATCAATTCCAGCGCACGCTCAGCCATGCCGATCGAACGCATGCAGTGGTGAATCCGTCCCGGGCCGAGACGCCCCTGGGCGATTTCGAAACCGCGACCTTCACCGAGCAGAACGTTTTCATAGGGCACGCGCACATTGTCGAACAGCACTTCGGCGTGGCCGTGCGGCGCATCGTCGTAGCCGAACACCGGCAGCGGGCGGACGATTTTTACCCCGGGGGTGTCGACCGGCACGAGGATCATCGAGTGCTGCGCATGACGCGGTGCATCGGGATTGCTCAGGCCCATGAAAATCAGGATTTTGCAGCGTGGGTCGCAGGCGCCGGAAGTCCACCACTTCTTGCCGTTGATCACCCACTCGTCGCCATCGCGCACCGCACGGGCGGCCATGTTGGTCGCGTCGGAAGAGGCAACGTCGGGTTCGGTCATGGCGAACGCCGAGCGGATCTCGCCGCGCAGCAACGGTTCGAGCCAGCGCTGTTTCTGCTCTTCGTTGGCGTAACGCACCAGCACTTCCATGTTGCCGGTGTCCGGTGCCGAGCAGTTGAACGGCTCCGGCCCGAGCAACGAACGGCCCATGATTTCCGCCAGCGGTGCGTACTCAAGGTTGGTCAGGCCGGCACCCAGTTCCGATTCCGGCAGGAACAGGTTCCAAAGGCCTTCGGCTTTGGCCTTGGCTTTGAGCTCGTCCATGATTGCCGTCGGCTGCCAGCGATCGCCCTCGGCAACCTGGCGCTCGAACACGGCTTCGGCCGGGTAAACGTATGTGTCCATGAACGCGGTCACGCGCTCACGCAGTTGTTGAACCTTGGGCGAATAAGCGAAATCCATGGGCAGCACCTTCTCTGATGGAGGTTGTTCAGGTCATGCAATCGATGCTAGAACAGCGCTGATAATTTACCTAGCCTATTCTCGGCGTGTATAAACATTCATCACCGATATATGATCGGCTGATAGCCAGCCCTCACATCGCCCAAATAACAAGAGATGCCGCGTTATGAATCTGAGCAAGGTCGACCTCAACCTTTTCATCGTCTTTGACGCGATCTACACCGAAGCCAACCTGACCCGCGCCGGGCAGATTGTCGGTATCACCCAACCGGCGGTGTCCAACGCGTTGGCACGGTTGCGCGAAACCTTCAACGATCCGTTGTTCGTGCGCACGGCGCAGGGCATGGTGCCGACGCCGATGGCGCAGAACATCATTGGCCCGGTGCGCAACGCCCTGTCGCTGTTGCGCGTATCGGTGCAGGAAAGCCGCA
Organism: Pseudomonas sp. R1-1; assembly: GCF_051132135.1. NCBI lineage: Bacteria > Pseudomonadati > Pseudomonadota > Gammaproteobacteria > Pseudomonadales > Pseudomonadaceae > Pseudomonas > Pseudomonas sp. R1-1. The sequence goes on along the minus strand of NZ_CP071663.1, from coordinate 2,261,635 downwards.
TTTTCAACCCGGCGCAAGCGGTCAAGACTTACCGCATCAGCATGACCGACCTCACGGAAGCAATCATTCTGCCGCCCTTGTTCCAGCGCTTACGCCGACTGGCGCCGACGGTGATCATTGAAAGCTTTCTGTCCAAACGCCGGGAAACCACCAAGGAACTGGCCGCCGGGCGTCTGGATTTCGCCGTCGATGCACCGCTCAACACCGACCCCCAGGTGCGCCACGTCAAGCTGATGGACGACCGTTACGTCTGCGCGATGCGCAAGGGTCACCCCATGGCGGGCAAGGAAAAGCTATCGCTGGATGATTATCTGTCGCTGACCCACATTCACATCTCCAGCCGCCGCAGCGGGCTGGGTTATGTCGATCTGGCGCTGGGCAAAATGGGCATTCAACGCAAGATCGCCCTGCGCTCGCAGCACTATCTGATGGCCTCGCAAGTGATGCAGCAGACCGACATGGTCATGACCGTGCCGGAACGCTTTGCCCGACGCCATGACCTGCAATCGTTCAATTTGCCGGTGAATGATGTGCCGTCGGTGGAAACGCACCTTTATTGGCATGAGAGCACCGATCAGGACCCGGCGAATCGCTGGATGCGCGAGCAGATGATCGAGTTATGCCAACAGGTGACGGCGCAGGAGAAGAAGCTGGATAAGGTGTAGGGCTTTAGACCGCGTTATCGTTCTTCGCGAGCAGGCTCGCTCCCACATTGGTTTTGTGCATGTCGCAGGCCCTGTGAAAGCGAGCCTGCTCGCGAAGAGGCCATCAACCCCACCACAAACTTATCCCGCTTGACGTAAACGTCAACACGCCATTAGCTTAGCGCCATGCCCCTTCTCCGAGCGCTTTCATGAGCAGCCAGACCTACAGCATTTCCGACCTCGCCCGCGAGCTGGACATCACCACGCGGGCCATCCGTTTTTATGAAGAACAAGGCCTGCTGCGCCCCGAGCGCCGTGGCCAGGAACGCATCTACTCGCCGCGCGACAAGGTCAGCCTGAAGCTGATTCTGCGTGGCAAGCGCATCGGTTTCTCCCTCGCCGAATGCCGCGAGCTGATCGAGCTGTACGACCCGTCCAGCGGTAACACCAGACAGCTCAACAGCATGCTGGCAAAAATTGCCGAACGCCGCGAACAGCTCGAGCAGCAATTGCTGGACATCGAACAGATGAAGCTCGAACTCGATACCGCTGAAGAGCGCTGCGTGCAGGCATTGGAGCAGACGCTCAAGAGCCAGCAGGCGATCTGACAAATACCACATCCCCCTGTAGGAGTGAGCCTGCTCGCGATAGCGGTGTATCAGTGAAAAAATATACCGACTGACACACCGCTATCGCGAGCAGGCTCACTCCTACAGGGATCTCCGCGAATTCAAAAGAACAGGTGAGTCCATGTCCCTCCCTTCCCAAGTACGCCTGATCGAAGTCGGCCCGCGCGATGGCCTGCAGAACGAAGCCCAACCGATCAGCGTCGCCGACAAGGTGCAGCTGGTTGATGCCTTGAGCGCCGCTGGCGTTGGCTATATAGAAGTCGGCAGTTTCGTCTCACCGAAGTGGGTACCGCAGATGGCAGGCTCTGCCGAGGTGTTCGCGCAGATTCAGCGCAAGCCCGGCGTGACCTACGGTGCACTGGCGCCGAATCTGCGCGGTTTTGAAGATGCGCTGGCAGCCGGGGTCAAGGAGGTCGCGGTGTTTGCCGCCGCGTCCGAAGCGTTCTCGCAGCGCAACATCAATTGCTCGATCAGCGAAAGCCTGGCGCGGTTTGCGCCGATCATGCAAGCGGCGCAACAGCACGGCGTTACCGTGCGCGGTTACGTTTCCTGCGTGCTCGGCTGCCCGTACGAAGGCACGGTCGCGCCGGAGCAAGTGGCGATGGTCGCGCGCGAGCTGTACGCGATGGGCTGCTACGAAGTTTCGCTGGGCGACACCATCGGCACCGGCACCGCAGGCGCGACTCGCCGCCTGTTCGAAGTGGTGTCGGCGCAGGTGCCACGAGAAAAACTCGCCGGGCACTTCCACGACACTTACGGCCAGGCCATGGCCAATATCTACGCCAGCCTGCTCGAAGGCATCGCGGTGTTCGACAGCTCGATCGCCGGCCTCGGTGGCTGCCCATACGCCAAAGGCGCGAGCGGTAACGTTGCCAGCGAAGACGTGGTGTACCTGCTCAACGGCCTGGGCATCGAGACCGGTATCGACCTGGACGCCTTGATTGCCGCGGGCCAGCAGATCAGCACGGTACTCGGCCGCCCAAGTGGTTCGCGCGTGGCCAAGGCGCGCAGCGCACAGTGAGGTGTTACCGCTGAGTTCCTGGTGTGGGCAAAAGCGAGTAACACGGAAACAAATTGTCTGGCTTTGCCCTCGCTGAAAAAACCTGAAAATTTCAAGCTATTGATTTTAAAGGTTTTTTAAAAGTTGGCACGACACCTGCTATCTCTATCGCATAACAAGAATAAAAAGCCGCAAACCAATAAAAACAAGACGAAACGACTCTGACATAACAAAAACAACACGGCAGAGACGCAGCTAACAGATTTTTTTGGAGAAGGTGTGCTTTTCAGGGTGCTCTCAGGAGTGACCCGCAACCGGGCAGAGAACAATAAAACTACCTTCAGGTAGCTCCCGAATCGGTTGGATCGTTAAACGAGAAAGCAGATCAGCGCTCAAAAAAATACGTTTGCTCTTGACCCCGGATGGGGGTCGCCAAAAACAGCGGTAAAGGGCCACGGTTGCCAAAAACAACAACAGACCGACCCTCAATAATAAAAAAAGAGCACGCAACGACAAATTAAAGGGGAGCTTTGGCTCCCCTTTGTGCTTTCTGTGATTGCTCTTTCAAACACCGCCGATCCCCCTGTGGGAGCCAGCCTGCTGGCGATAGCGGTGTGTCAGTCAATTTGAATGTGTCTGAACCACCGCTATCGCCAGCAGGCTGGCTCCCACAGGTTTTGTGGTTACCGCTCGATTGTTTTTAGCTCTTGGATGCTGATCTCGCGCATCCTGAACTTCTGAATCTTGCCCGTCACCGTCATCGGAAACTCCTCGACGAATTTGAAGTGCCGCGGCGTCTTGAAGTGCGCGATGCGTTCCTTGCACCAGGCCTGCAACTCCAGCTCGGACGCACTGTGGCCGGGGTGGAATTTGATCCACGCGACAATCTCTTCGCCGTAGCGCGAGCAGGGAATGCCGATCACTTGCACGTCAGCCACCGCCGGATGAGTGAAGAAAAACTCCTCGAGCTCACGCGGATAAATGTTCTCGCCGCCACGAATGATCATGTCCTTGTTACGCCCGGCGATATTGACGTAGCCGGCCTCGTTCATGCTCGCCAGATCACCGGTGTGCATCCAGCCGGCCTCGTCGATGGCTTCGGCGGTGGCTTGCGGGTTGTTCCAATAGCCGAGCATCACGCTGTAACCGCGGGTGCAAAGCTCACCGATGGTGCCGCGCGGCACGAGGTTGCCGGCCTCGTCGATGATCTTGCTTTCCAGTTGCGGCTGGGTGCGGCCGACGGTGGTCACGCGCAGTTCCAGCTCGTCGTTCGGCCCGGTCTGCAGCGACACCGGGCTGGTTTCGGTCATGCCATAGGCGATCTGCACTTCGCTCATGTGCATCTCGCTGATGACCCGGCGCATCACTTCGATCGGGCACGTTGCGCCGGCCATGATCCCGGTGCGCAGGCTCGACAGATCGAATTCGCGGCGTTGCGGCTGATCGAGCATGGCGATGAACATCGTCGGGACACCGTAGAGGCCGGTGGCGTGTTCTTCGGCGACGGTTTGCAGGGTCAGCAGCGGATCGAAGGCGTCGTTGGGATAGATCATCGTGCTGCCATGGGTGATGCAGCCGAGGTTGCCCATGACCATGCCAAAGCAGTGATAGAGCGGCACCGGGATCACCAGACGATCACGCGGGGTCAGGCCGATGCTTTCGCCGACCATGTAACCGTTATTGAGAATGTTGTAGTGACTGAGGGTCGCGCCCTTGGGAAAACCGGTGGTGCCGGAGGTGTACTGAATGTTCACCGGTTGATCGAAGTGCAGGCTGTTGCTGCGTTCGCGCAGTTGCTCGGGCGAGACGCTCTGCGCGAGATCAGGCAGTTGCGACCATGGTAGAAAACCTCGCGGCGGCTGCGCATCGAGGCTGATCACCCCGTGCAGATCCGGCAGGCGCTCGCTGCGCAATTGGCCGGTGGCGTGCCCCGCCAGTTGCGGCAGCAGCCCTTGCAACATGCCGTGGTAGTCGGATGACTTGAACGCCCCGGCGCAAACCAGCCACTGGCAACCGGATTGCTTGAGCACGTATTCGAGTTCGGCGCTGCGATAAGCCGGGTTGATGTTGACCAGAATCACGCCGATTTTCGCCGTGGCCACCTGGGTGATGCACCACTGCGCGCAGTTCGGCGCCCAGATACCGAGGCGGTCGCCGGCCTGCAGACCCAATGCGAGCAACGCCCGGGCATGCACATCCACTGCGTCGGCCAGTTGGCGCCAGGAATAGCGCAACTGCTGATGACGGACCACCAGCGCTTCACCGTCCGGGTATTGCGCGACGGTTGCGTCGAACTGCTGACCAATGGTCAGCGCGAGCAAGGCCTTGTCCTGCGAACCACGGGTGTAGCTGCGCTGCGGTGCGGCACTGGGTTGATTCATGATGTCCCCTTCTTGTCTTTATTAGTGGGTGTATCGAAGTTCCCCTGTAGGAGTGAGCCTGCTCGCGATGGCGATTTATCAGTCGACGGTGATGATGACTGTTCTGACGCCATCGCGAGCAGGCTCACTCCTACAGAAAGCACTCCGCTTTTCGATCGTGAATGGCCCCTACTCTCGCCCAAGTTGACGTTAACGTAAAGTGTGATTGACAGTCATTCGTCGCAGGCTTACGTTAACGTAAAGGTGATAACTGACCGACCGTTTTCACTGCCACTACAAAAAGCCAAAAGGTGCCGCATGAGCTATCCATCCCTGAACTTCGCCCTCGGTGAAACCATCGACATGCTGCGCGATCAGGTTCAGTCTTTCGTCGCAGACCAGATCGCCCCGCGCGCGGCGCAAATCGACAGCGACAACCTGTTCCCCGCCGACCTGTGGCGCAAGTTCGGTGACATGGGCCTGCTCGGTGTCACCGTACCGGAAGAATATGGCGGCGCTGGCCTGGGGTACCTCGCACACGTGGTGGCGATGGAAGAAATCAGCCGCGGCTCGGCTTCGGTGGCGTTGTCCTACGGCGCGCATTCCAACCTCTGCGTCAACCAGATCAACCGCAACGGCAACCACGAACAGAAAAGCAAATACCTGCCGCAACTGATCAGCGGCGAACACGTCGGTGCGCTGGCGATGAGCGAGCCGAACGCCGGTTCTGACGTGGTTTCGATGAAACTGCGCGCCGACAAGCGCGGCGACCGTTTCGTGCTCAACGGCAGCAAGACCTGGATCACCAACGGCCCTGACGCCAACACTTATGTGATCTACGCCAAGACCGATCTGGAAAAAGGCCCGCACGGCATCACCGCCTTCATCGTCGAGCGCGACTGGAAAGGCTTCAGCCGCAGCAACAAGTTCGACAAGCTGGGCATGCGCGGCTCCAACACCTGCGAGCTGTTTTTCGATGACGTTGAGGTGCCTGAGGAAAATATTCTCGGCGTGCTCAACGGCGGCGTGAAAGTGTTGATGAGCGGCCTCGATTACGAACGCGTGGTGCTCTCCGGCGGGCCGACCGGGATCATGCAGTCGTGCATGGACCTGATCGTGCCGTACATCCACGACCGCAAGCAGTTCGGCCAGAGCATCGGCGAATTCCAGCTGATCCAGGGCAAAGTCGCCGACATGTACACCCAGCTCAACGCCAGCCGCGCCTACCTCTATGCGGTGGCGCAGGCCTGCGAGCGCGGCGAAACCACGCGCAAGGACGCCGCCGGGGTGATCCTCTACACCGCCGAACGCGCCACACAAATGGCTTTGGACGCGATCCAGATTCTCGGCGGCAACGGCTATATCAACGAATTCCCGGCGGGCCGTCTGCTCCGCGACGCCAAGCTGTACGAAATCGGCGCCGGCACCAGCGAGATCCGACGCATGCTGATCGGCCGCGAACTCTTCAACGAAACGAAATGAATTTCGTCAGCTGCAAGCCGCAAGCTCAAGCTGCAAGAGAATCGCGCACTTGCCCTACTTGCAGCTTGCCGCTTGTAGCTAGAAGCTGCTTACGGAGTAAGCCCCCCCATGATTTTGCACACTCAGCTCAATCCGCGCTCAGCCGAGTTCGCCGCCAACAGCGCGGCGATGCTCAAGCAGGTCGACGCCCTGCACACCCTGCTCGCTCAAGTCGCACAGGGTGGCGGCGCCAAAGCCCAGGAACGGCATACTTCGCGGGGCAAATTGCTGCCACGCGAGCGCATCAACCGCTTGCTTGATCCGGGCTCGCCGTTTCTGGAAATCAGCCAGTTGGCCGCTCACGCGGTGTATGGCGAGGACGTGCCGGCGGCGGGCGTGATCGCCGGGATCGGCCGGGTCGAGGGCGTCGAGTGCATGATTGTCGCCAACGATGCCACGGTAAAAGGCGGTTCGTACTACCCGCTGACCGTGAAGAAACACCTGCGCGCACAGACCATCGCCCAGCAGAATCGTCTGCCGTGCATTTACCTGGTGGACTCGGGCGGCGCCAACCTGCCGCGTCAGGATGAGGTGTTTCCTGACCGCGAGCATTTCGGGCGGATTTTTTTCAATCAGGCCAACATGAGCGCGATGGGCATTCCGCAGATTGCCGTGGTCATGGGCTCGTGCACCGCCGGCGGTGCGTACGTGCCGGCGATGGCCGACGAAGCAATCATGGTGCGCAACCAGGCGACGATTTTCCTCGCCGGCCCGCCGCTGGTGAAAGCCGCGACCGGTGAAGTGGTCAGCGCCGAAGATCTCGGCGGCGCCGATGTGCATTGCAAGACTTCCGGCGTGGCTGACCATTATGCCGAGAGCGACGAACACGCCCTCGCCCTCGCCCGCCGCAGCGTCGCCAACCTCAACTGGCGCAAGCTCGGCGACGTGCAGCAGCGCACGCCGATTGCGCCGCTGTACGCCAGCGATGAGTTGTACGGCGTGGTCTCGGCCGATGCCAAGCAGCCGTTCGATGTGCGCGAAGTGATTGCGCGGCTGGTCGACGGTTCGGTGTTCGATGAATTCAAGGCACTGTTTGGCACCACCCTGGTCTGCGGTTTCGCCCATCTGCACGGTTACCCGATTGCGATCCTGGCGAACAACGGCATCCTCTTCGCCGAAGCCGCACAGAAAGGCGCGCACTTCATCGAACTGGCCTGCCAGCGTGGCATTCCGTTGCTGTTTCTGCAGAACATCACCGGTTTCATGGTCGGGCAGAAATACGAGGCCGGCGGCATCGCCAAGCACGGCGCCAAACTGGTGACCGCCGTGGCTTGCGCCAAGGTGCCGAAATTCACGGTGATCATCGGTGGCAGCTTCGGCGCCGGTAATTACGGCATGTGCGGGCGTGCTTACGACCCGCGTTTCCTGTGGATGTGGCCGAACGCGCGCATCGGCGTGATGGGCGCCGAACAGGCGGCCGGAGTGCTGGTGCAGGTCAAGCGCGAGCAGGCTGAACGCAGCGGTCAGGCGTTCACTGCCGAGCAGGAAAGCGCGATCAAGCAGCCGATTCTCGACCAATACGAAGAGCAGGGTCACCCTTACTATTCCAGCGCTCGGCTGTGGGACGACGGCGTCATCGACCCGGCGCAGACCCGCGATGTGCTGGCCCTGGCCTTGTCCGCGTCGCTGAACGCGCCAATCGAACCGAGCCGCTTCGGCGTGTTCCGGATGTGATGGGGAGAATCTGATGAGCGACTTTAATACCCTCGAATTGCAAAGCGACCCACGCGGTTTCGCTACGCTGTGGCTCGACCGCGCCGAGAAAAACAACGCCTTCAATGCCGAGATGATCCGCGAACTGATCCTCGCTCTGGACAAGGTCGCCAGCGACGCCAGTCTGCGCTTCCTGCTGGTGCGCGGCCGTGGCAAGCACTTCAGCGCCGGCGCCGATCTGGCGTGGATGCAGCAATCGGCCGAGCTCGATTACCACACCAACCTCGACGACGCCCGCGAGCTGGCCGAGCTGATGTACAACCTCGCCAAGCTGAAGATTCCTGCACTGGCGGTGGTGCAAGGTGCCGCGTTCGGTGGCGCGCTGGGGCTGATAAGCTGCTGCGACATGGCGATCGGTGCCGATGACGCTCAGTTCTGTCTGTCGGAAGTGCGTATCGGCCTGGCGCCTGCAGTGATCAGCCCGTTCGTGGTCCAGGCAATCGGCGAACGCGCGGCGCGGCGCTATGCGCTGACGGCCGAACGCTTCGGCGGACAGCGGGCGCGTGAGATCGGTTTGCTGTCGGAAAGTTATCCGGCAGCCGAACTTGAACAGCAGGTTGAACAGTGGATCGACAACCTGCTTCTTAACAGCCCGGCGGCCATGCGCGCCAGCAAGGACTTGCTGCGTGAGGTCGGCCATGGCGCGCTGACCCCGGCGCTGCGCCGCTATACCGAAAATGCCATCGCCCGTATTCGCGTCAGCCCTGAGGGCCAGGAAGGCCTGCGTGCGTTCCTGCAAAAACGTCCGCCGAGCTGGCAAGCCGCAACCACCACCGAGGAGCCGCGTTGATGAGCGCACCCGTTCTCACCACCCTGCTGGTGGCCAACCGTGGCGAAATCGCCTGCCGCGTCATGCGCACCGCCAAATCCCTTGGCCTGACCACCATCGCGGTGCACAGCGCCACCGATCGCGAAGCGCGGCACAGCCGTGAAGCGGACATTCGCGTCGATCTGGGCGGCAGCAAAGCCGCCGATAGCTACCTGCAAATCGACAAGTTGATCGCGGCGGCCAAGGGCAGCGGCGCTCAAGCGATTCATCCCGGTTATGGATTCCTTTCCGAAAATGCCGGTTTCGCCCGCGCCATCGAAGCGGCCGGATTGATCTTCCTCGGCCCACCCGCCTCGGCCATCGACGCCATGGGCAGCAAATCCGCCGCCAAGGCGCTGATGGAAACGGCCGGCGTGCCCTTGGTACCGGGTTATCACGGCGAAGCGCAGGATCTCGATACCTTCCGCGCAGCCTGCGAGCGCATCGGTTATCCGGTGTTGCTCAAAGCCACCGCCGGCGGTGGCGGCAAAGGCATGAAAGTCGTCGAGGACGTCAGTCAACTGGCCGAAGCGCTGGCTTCGGCGCAGCGTGAGGCGCAGTCGTCGTTCGGCGACTCACGGATGCTGGTGGAGAAATACCTGCTCAAGCCGCGGCATGTGGAAATCCAGATCTTTGCCGATCAGCATGGCCATTGCCTGTACCTGAATGAGCGCGATTGCTCGATTCAACGACGTCACCAGAAAGTCGTCGAGGAAGCTCCGGCGCCGGGCCTGTCCGCAGAACTGCGGCGGGCGATGGGCGAAGCGGCCGTGCGCTCGGCGCAGGCGATCGGTTATGTCGGCGCGGGCACGGTGGAGTTTTTGCTGGATGCGCGCGGCGAGTTCTTCTTCATGGAAATGAACACGCGGTTGCAGGTCGAGCATCCAGTGACCGAAGCCATCACCGGTCTGGATCTGGTGGCGTGGCAGATTCGCGTCGCCCGTGGCGAGGCACTGCCGATCACTCAGGCGCAGGTGCCACTCAACGGTCATGCGATTGAAGTTCGCCTGTATGCAGAAGATCCGGCGAATGATTTTCTCCCGGCGACCGGCCGTTTGGCGCTGTATCGCGAATCTGCCGCGGGGCCGGGACGTCGCGTTGACAGCGGGGTCGAGGAAGGCGATGAAATCTCGCCGTTCTACGACCCGATGCTGGGCAAATTGATCGCCTGGGGCGAGGACCGCGAACAGGCCAGATTGCGTTTGTTGAGCATGCTCGACGAATTTGCCATTGGCGGTTTGAAGACCAACATTAATTTCTTGCGGCGGATCATTGCGCATCCGGCCTTTGCCGCGGCTGAACTGGATACCGGGTTTATTCCGCGTTACCAGGAGCAACTGCTGCCGGCACCGCAACCGTTGAGCGATGCGTTCTGGAGCGCGGCCGCGCAAGCGCTGGCGCAGAGTCTGCCGCAGCGTACGCGTGAGGATGACCTGGCTTCGCCGTGGTCAATCAACAGCGGTTTGCGCGCAGGCTTGCCACCGGAAACGACCCTGCATCTGAGTTGCGAAGGTCAGGATCGAGCCGTGACGCTGGATGGCACGGGCAACGCCAGACTGAGCGGCGAAGCACTCATCATCGACGACGCTGGCGTGCGCCGTGCATTGCGCGCCATTCGCCAAGGTGATGCGCTGTACCTGCATTGGGACGGCGAGTTACGACGTGTCGAAACCTACGACCCGATCAGCGCCGTCGACGCCAGTCACAGCCATCAGGGCGGTCTGACTGCGCCGATGAACGGCAGCATCGTCCGCGTGCTGGTCGAGGCCGGGCAAGCGGTTGAAGCGGGCGCGCAACTGGTGGTACTCGAAGCGATGAAAATGGAACACAGCATTCGCGCGCCGCATGCCGGAGTGATCAAGGCGCTGCATTGCCAGGAAGGCGAAATGGTCGGCGAAGGCAGCGCGCTGGTGGAACTGGAAGCCGTGTAAATGAAGGATCGATCCTACGCCTGGCGAGGATCGATCTGACTAGTAACGCGCCGTGGCCTGCACCACGACGCCGATGATTCGACATTCGTCGGTCAACACGGCTTTTGGCCACGTCGGGTTGAGCGGCACCAGGTAACGCTGGCCGCCCTGTTCGTCGAGTTTGCGGAAAATCGCTTCCGGGCTGTCGGGCCACTGGGCAATCACCAGTTTGCCCGGCACCGCCTCAACCGCCGGGTCGACCAGAATCAGCATGCCTTCGGCAATGCTCTGGCCGGTCGGCGCGGTCATCGAATCCCCCGCTACCGTCAACCAGAACGCCGCGCCGCGTGCGTGGTAATCGGTGAGTTCGAAGCGCTGTTTAGCGGACGCCCGCGTGTAGGACGCCGGGTCGCCTTCGCGGACCTCGCACGTCGTCTGCCAATCGCTGACCGGGTAACGGAAGTACGGGTTGTACTTCTGCGCCAGCGGCATCTCGTCCTCCGGCGTGACTTGCGGCTCACGAATCACCAGCACCACTTCGAGAAAATCCAGACCCAGCGCCTGCAGCACGCGGTTCATCTCGGTGATACCGGGTTCGCGACGCTTGTTCAGCCAATGACCGATCCCGCCCTGGGACATGCCGACGCGCTCTCCGAGCTCTGTTTGAGTGATTTTGAGTTCACTCATCTTGGCCTTGACCAACTCAATCCATTTATCCATGTGCAGCACCTTACTGTCCGCGCCTTCGGCCGGCAAAACACAAATTGTAGTATTTAAATTCTAGTCACAACTACGCACAGTACTATGCTGAGAGGACGGATTCTCAATCGAACAAGGAGTGCCTCGTCATCATGACTATCAGCAGCAAAGACTTGCCCGATCTGCAAATGGACACCACGTTTACTTCGCCCCAAGGCAACGCGGCAGCGCAGCGGGCGCTGGACTATTACTTGAAACCGGCTGTGTCAGAACCCGACGCGGATGAACGTTTTTTCGACGTCAAACGTCACCTCAGCGGTGAAGAAGCCCTGGTGCATGCTTCGGACCTGTTGCGCTGTGCCGCGGCGACGGCGTTCAAGGCCGCAGAAACCCTGCAAGGCGCGAGTCGCGACCTGGCGTTTTCCGTGGTGCACATGGTGGATATGGCGCGGGCGATGGTCGACCATTCGCTCGATGGCGAAGAAGCCTGAGCAAAGCAGACCGAGACGGACGGGAAAGAATTTTCCAATCGCGCGGATAAAAACATTTGACTTGCAAATGATAATGATTATTATTGCAAGCAGCTGGTCGCAAGATCAGTCGATGGACCAGAGACCTTAGGTCGGTCTTCTGGACTATCTCCTCATCAGGCTAATCACGGTTTTTGACCCGGCTTTTTGCCGGGTCTTTTTTTGCCCGTTTTCCGGGCTTATGGCTTCAGGCTAATGAAGTCTGTGGGTGTTGCGTATTCGATGGCGCGGATAATATCAAAAGAATATCGGATGACAAGCCAAGCCCGGCCACACTGGGGCAAACTTTGCCAATTAGCACTTGAGAATCACTCGCACACTCTCTAAGCTGCTTGCGCGTCACGGAGGACGCCCCCCGCTACACCCCCCGCAATTCCCCTCGGTTTCGACCCAGCCTGCGTGTAAAGTGACGGCCATAAAAATCGTATTCAGGAATCGATCATGTCCGTGGCCAAATCCTCGTTCGACATCAGCGCCAATTTCGACAGCGGCAATATTCAAGTCATCGACCTCAGCAATCCGCTCAGCCCGGTTCTGGCGATTCGCCCGGATACCCGCAGTGCACATTTTCAATGGTTCCACTTCAAGGCCAGCGGTCTGCATGTCGGTCAGGAACACTGGTTCCGGCTGATCAACGCCAGCCAGTCTTCGTATAACAAAGCGTGGACCGGCTACCAGGCCGTGGCGTCCTACGATCACGTCAACTGGTTCCGCATTCCAACCATTTTCGAAGGCGACTCCTTGCGTTTCTGCCTCGAAGCCACCCAGACCCACGCCTGGTTCGCCTATTTCGAACCGTACAGCCGCGGCCGCCACGACTGGCTGATCGAGCAGGCGCTGAGCAAGGCCGGCACGCAATTGCTGGCCACGGGCAAGAGCGTCGAAGGCCGTGACATCCAGTTACTGCGCAAAGGCAGCGGCGACGAAAGCCAGCGCAAGGTCTGGATCATCGCTCAGCAGCATCCGGGCGAGCACATGGCCGAGTGGTTCATGGAAGGCGTGATCGAGCGCCTGGAAAGACACGACGATCCGGTGCTCAACAAACTGCTGGCCAGCGCCGATCTGTACCTGGTGCCAAACATGAACCCGGACGGTGCCTTCCACGGTCATCTGCGCACCAACGCCATGGGCCAGGACTTGAATCGCGCCTGGCAGAACGCCAGTCAGGAGATCAGCCCCGAGGTACTTTTCGTACAGCAGCAAATGGAAAAGTATGGCGTCGATCTGTTCATCGACGTACACGGCGACGAGGAAATTCCCCACGTCTTCACCGCCGGTTGCGAAGGCAATCCGGGCTTCACCCCGCGCATCGAAAAGCTCGAGGAGCACTTCCGCACGCACCTCAAGCACACCACAAAGGATTTCCAGACGCAGTACGGCTACACCCGCGACGAACCGGGCCAGGCCAACATGACCCTGGCCTGCAACAGCGTCGGCCAGAAATACGACTGCTTGTCGCTAACACTGGAAATGCCGTTCAAGGATCACGACGACCACCCCGACAACATCACCGGCTGGTCGGGCAAGCGCTCGAAACAATTGGGCAAGGATGTGCTGACGACCGTTGCCGACATGGTCGATATCCTGCGCTGATCCCCTGCCCTCGCGGGACCGTAACAAGGCGCATCGACTCGATGCGCCAGTCGTGCAGATCAGCCGCGATCGCGACCGCGCAACATGCTGTCGAGCACTTCGTCGCGCCGTATCCAGCCGTGAAACAGCGCTGCCGCCAGATGCACCAGCACCGTCAGAAACAGCAGATAGGCCAGATAGCCGTGCGCTTTGCGCAGCAGCGCAAACAACTGCGCATCGGCGGGCACGATGGCGGGCAATTGCAACGCCGTACCGAGCATCACCGGCTCGCCCGAGGCGCTGATCATGGCCCAGCCGAGCAACGGCAACACCAGCATCAATCCATACAACAACCAATGTGAAGCCTTGGCCGCCAGCGCTTGCCAGTCCGGCAGATCAGCCGGCAGCGGCGGCTGACGGGTGCTCCAGCGCACCAACAGACGGACGATCACCAGCGCCAGAATGGCGATACCCAGCGGCTTGTGCAGATGAATCAGCCATTCATGCCGCTCGGACACCGATGTAACCATGCCGGCGCCGATAAACAGCATGGCGATGATCATCACGGCCATCAACCAGTGCAGCAGCCGCGCCAGCAAAACGAAATGGGTTGGTTGAGTGCTCATGGGCGAGCCTCCTGTTTGGCGGCGGGCAACTGGCTGACTTCGCTGGTGCGGCGCAGGTAGGAATCGGCATAGCCGGCCGATCGGGCGGCGAGCAACGGGTCGTCGGAACCTTGAATGCCGGCCGGCAATACCAGCGGGTCGTAGTTGATGTCACGGCACTCGCCGCTCAGCTGCGGTTGGGTTTTCTCCAGCACCAGCGTGCCGGCATTCAACACTTTGCGCTCGGCGGGCCAGCTCTTGCTGGCGTCGTTGACCGGATCCTCAGGATTGGCCAGGGTGATATTCAATTGAAAACGCAGTGGCCCCGATGCAAGGCGTTGCACCAGATCCTTTTCAAGGAAATCGCCGCCCTCGGGCGCGGTAGTACCGGCAGCGTCGCGCGCAGCGGGGGTCATGCTCCAGCGCACCGCCTGTTTCTTGCCGTTACCGTCGACCAGATAAAACGCGTTGACGCTGTTATAGGTTTCGGTGGCGTAACTGGCCGAAGGCTTGGCCGTTTTGATCCAGGTCAGAAAGGGCACTGCTTCCGGGTGCGCAGCGAAGAACGCGGGCACCTTCGTTGGGTCCGGTTTACCGGTGGCCGGGTCTGGCGACTGCGCCTGCTGCAACTGATAGAACGCCTCCGGCGTGCCGACCGGAAACACCGGCATGCTGTTCATGCCGGTGCGCCACTGTTGGCCGTTGGCCTGGGTGAAACGCAGCGCCAGACTGCGGATCGGCACACTGCCGTCCGGCGCGTACGGGTTACCTGAGGGCAGTGCGAAACGTCCGACCACCGGCGTTTGCGCCTCGTTGAACACTTGCGCGGTGGAGAACGCACGCGCCTCGCCGCTGCTCTCGAAATGGCCGATCACGCACACGCCTTTGCCGTGGTTGCGGCGAAAACCGGGATGCACGCCGTTGTTCTTTTCCAGCACATCCACCAGCGCTTTTGGCGTCAGCCGTTGTGGGTCAAGGTTGCCATGCACGTAGGCAAACGCGCCGGCGACAGCGGCGACGACCACGGCAATACCGCCCAGGCGCAAGATCAGGCTCGCGGCAGACAAGGGTGGGCGCCGCGGCTTGCCGGGCGGCGCAGTATCGGGTGAAGAGCGATCAACCATGAAAGGCTCCAGGGCCAGCGGCCGCAAGTAGGAAGAGTCAGCAAGACGCACCCCGTCGGGATTTATTCCACGCCTCGGTATTTATTTTTCCGAACGTGGAATAACCTCCAGCGACGGGCGTCTCCCTAGTCCACAGCGTAGTGAATGGCAGCACTTGATGAGCGAATTCGACGAACAGTTGCGAGAAATCATTCCCCGATTGCGCCGCTTCGCCGTGTCACTGACACGCAACAGCAGCAGCGCCGACGATCTGGTCCAGGCCAGTCTGGAGCGGGCACTGTCGAGTTGGGGTGAAAAACGCGCCGACGGTGACCTGCGTGCCTGGCTGTTTGCGATCCTGTACCGGCAGTTTCTCGACGCCCACCGCCGCTCTCGACGCTATGCGCGGATGCTCGAGTTTTTCACTGGTCGCGACGACACCGAACCGTCGGTGGAGCGCACGGTGATCGCTCAATCAACCCTGCACGCCTTCGACCGTTTGCCCACCGAACAGCGCGCGCTGCTGCTGATGGTCTCGGTCGAAGGCCTGTCCTATAAAGAGGTCGCCGAGATTCTCGGCACCCCGCTCGGCACCGTGATGTCGCGCCTGTCCCGCGCCCGCCAGGCCCTGCGCCAATTGAGCGACGGCGAAATCAGCAGCCCTTCTTTGCGGATACTCAAATGATCAGCCTGCCTCCCAACGAGCGTGATCTGCACGCGTACGTCGACCATCAGCTCAGCGACGCCGACCGGCGTGTAATGGAAACCTGGCTGGCCAGCCACCCGGACGAAGCGGCGCAAGTTCGCGCCTGGCAACACGATGCCCAGCAACTGCGCGCAGCGCTGAGCGGTGCGTTGCAGCAACCGGCCAATCCGGCGCTTGATCCGGCATTGATTCGCCGGCGCCGACAGCGTCAGTCACGCCGTCATCTGGCCAGTGCGGCGCTGCTGCTGATCGCCGTCAGCATCGGTGGTTTCAGTGGTTGGCAGGCGCGAGAAATGACCCTAGTGCGCTCCTCGCTGCTACCGATGACCGATGCCTTGCAGGCCTATCGCCTGATTGCCCAGCAAGGCCTGCTTCCGGCCGATTATCAGGTCAACAATGACGGTGACATGCAGCGCTGGCTCGATCGTTATTTCATCCAGGCCAGTCGCTTGCCGGATCTGACAGCGGCCGGGTTCGAACCGGTCAGCGGACGTCTGCTGAGCACCGATGAGGGGCCGGCGGCGATGGTGATGTACGAAGATCGCAGCGGCCACAAGGTGAGCTTTTATGTGCGCCCGCCGGGGCCGAAAAACACCTTCCTGCCACGTGGTCGGCGCAGCGACGGGGATTTGCAGGCCGAGTATTGGTCGGGTGACGGTTACAACTATGCGATGGTCAGCCCGACAGATTTGCCGGCAGCGCAACAGCTCAAGTCGTCGCAGCCCTTCTGAAATCCGCCTGCACCCTGTGGGAGCCAGCCTGCTGGCGATGGCGGTCTGTCAGTCGACTGATGTGCGCAATGATGAACCGCAATCGCCAGCAGGCTGGCTCCCACACGGAAATCAGCGCCAGGCTGACTCCCTGCGCAACGCTCTGGCAACCGCACAATCTGTTCCGTGATCGCCCACTCTCGCGCCCTTGCGGTGGCCGACCAACCCGCCCTCTGGTTACACTGAACCGCCGCGCCTCCGGGCGCCGGTCTGACGAACACGGAGACCCCGCGAGTGCCTGCCCCACCGCCGAAACGATCCCCCCTGCTGGCGCGCTGGCCGGCATTGCGCCGCTGGCTCGGCAAGGGCGTGCCGGCCGGCGCCGGACATGACCCCAATGCCCAGGTCATCCGGGATCATTTTCGAAACAAGGCCCATGAACAGGGCTACACCCTCAGCCACAGCCAGCAGCGCGTCATCGATTGCATGGCGCAACAGGCCAGCCTGTTGTTCGGCGCCAACGCGCACCAACCGCCGAGCCTGTATCTGTTCGGCGCGGTCGGGCGCGGCAAGAGCTGGTTGCTCGACGGTTTCTTTCAGGCGCTGCCGATCAGCGAGAAACGCCGGCTGCATTTCCATCAGTTCTTTGCGCAATTGCATGCGGGCATGTTCCGCCATCGCGGTCAGGACGATGCGCTGGAGGTCACGCTCGATGAACTGCTGGAAGATTGTCGGGTGCTGTGTTTCGACGAGTTTCATGTGCACGACATTGGCGATGCGATGCTCATCACCCGACTGTTCAAAGCGCTGTTCAAACGGCGGATTCTGCTGCTGGTGACGTCCAATTACCCGCCCGAAGGCCTGCTGCCCAACCCGCTGTATCACGCGCGTTTCAAACCGGTGATCGAGCTGATCCATGCGCGCATGCACGTCATGGAAGTCGGCGGGCCGCATGATTACCGCAGCCAGCAGCGGCATTTTCAACATCAAGTGTTTACCCACGGGCATTACGTATGGCCCGGCACGCCCGCGCAACGCGCAGCACTCGATCTGCCGCAGACTGACGCACAGCCCGTTGCGCTGACCGTCGGCACCCGACAGTTTCAGGCACGGTTCTGCACGGATCGACGCATCGGTTTCACCTTCAACGATCTGTGCGAACAGCCGACCGCCGTCATGGACTATCTGGAACTGTGTCGACGTTTCGATCATTGGGTCATCGAGGATCTGCCCGAACTGGGCGGATGCCCGATCGCCGCGCAACAGCGCTTCATCAACCTGATCGACGTGCTTTACGACCAGGACAAACATTTGACACTGATCGGGCGACGGCCACTGTGCGAAAGCCTCGAAGGCCACGCCATCGATCTGGCCCGCACCCGCAGCCGCCTGGGGCAATTGCAAACAATGCATGACCTTTCTTGAGCCACCATCCCCTGTGGCAGCCAGCCTGCTGGCGATGGCGGTGGGTCAGGCACACATCAGCGACAGAAAGTCAGCTATCGCTAGCAGGCTAGCTCCCACAGTGGGATTTGCGTTCTTGCAGTTAGTACCCAGACAACCTGTGGGAGCCAGCCTGCTGGCGACGGCGGTGGGACAGGCAGAACATCAGCGACAGAGAGTCAGCTATCGCCAGCAGGCTGGCTCCCGCAGGTTTCGTGGTGCCAGACCGCTTTGCCGTTATCATGTCGCCCCGCGCCGCTCCTTTATCGAAAGCGAACACCTACCATGCACACCCTTGCTCAATTGCGCGCCGGCGAACTGTCGGGCATTTCTCGTCTGGACCTGTCGTGTGGCCTGACCGAGTTTCCGCGCGAAATTTTCGACCTGACCGACACCCTCGAAATCCTCAACCTCAGCGGCAATGCCCTGAGTCGTCTGCCGGATGACTTGCATCGCCTGAAGCACCTGCGCGTGCTGTTCTGCTCCGACAACCAGTTCACCGAGCTGCCGGCATGTCTCGGCCAGTGCTCAGCGCTGACCATGGTCGGCTTCAAGGCCAACCGCATCGCCAGCGTACCGGCCGCCGCCCTGCCGCCGCTGCTGCGCTGGCTGATTCTCACTGACAACTGCCTCGAGCGTCTGCCGAGCGAACTCGGTGAGCGCCCTGCCCTGCAGAAACTCATGCTCGCCGGCAACCGCTTGCAAGCGCTGCCGCCGTCGCTGAGCCAATGCCATCGGCTCGAATTGATCCGTATCGCCGCCAACCGCCTCACCGAGTTGCCGCAATGGTTGCTGACCCTGCCGAGCCTGACGTGGCTGGCCTACGCCGGCAATCCGCTGGAAACCGAGGCGGATGCCGCCGCGCTAGAGGCCACGCCACAGATCGCCTGGTCGGCGCTGCATCTGCAACAGCAGTTGGGCGAAGGCGCCTCGGGGGTGATCTGCCGGGCGGACTGGCAACGTGACGACGGTTCGCTGACCCCGGTGGCAGTGAAGCTATACAAAGGCGAGATGACCAGCGATGGCTCGCCGCTGCACGAAATGAATGCCTGCATCACCGCCGGCCAGCATCCCAATCTGATCCGCATCGAGAGGCGCATCAGTGGCCACCCTGACGGCCAGCAAGGTCTGGTGATGCAATTGATCGATCCGTCGTTTGCCAACCTCGCCGATCTGCCGAGCCTTGATTCCTGCTCGCGCGATGTCTACGCCACTGATCAACGCTTCAGCGCCGAGGTCGCGCTGAACATCGCCAAGGGCATCGCCTCGGCGGCGCAGCATCTGCATCGTCAAGGCATCACCCATGGCGACCTGTATGGGCACAACATTCTGTTGAATCAGCACGGCGATTGTCTGCTCGGCGATTTTGGTGCGGCGTCGTTTCACGCTGTCGAGGACAACCGACAAACGCGCGCGCTGCAACGCCTCGAGGTACGTGCCTTCGGGATTTTGCTCGGGGAATTGCTCGCGCGCATCGATAGCGGGTTGAGCGATCGGCAGCGGCTGGCGCTTGAGGCGCTGGAGCAGCGTTGCTGTCAGGCGGATGTGCTGGGGCGGCCGGGGTTCGGCGAGGTCGTAGAAGTGTTGGGGAAATTGTGACCGCTGCGCGGTCAATCGCTAGCAGGGCTAGCTCCCACAAGGGATTTGTGTGGTTCGCAAATACCCTGTGGGAGCTAGCCCTGCTAGCGATGGGGCCATCACTGACGCTGTAGATCAGCCCGCCAGACCGACGAACATATCCTGCACGTCGTCATGGTTGTCGAGGCCTTCGAGGAACGCTTCGACTTCGGCCATCTGCTCGTCGCTCAGGCCGCTGACCGGGTTCTTCGGCTGGTAGCCGAGCTTGGCCGAGAGCACGGTGAAACCCTGTTCCGGCAGGGCTTTCTGCACGGCGTCCAGATCGGTTGGATCGGTCAGGAACAAGGTTGCGCCGTCTTCACCCGGCTCGAAATCCTGGGCGCCGGCTTCGATCGCGGCCATTTCCGGATCGGCGTCCGGGCTCTCCGGTGCGGCTTCGATCATGCCGACGTGGTTGAACATCCACGCTACCGAACCGGAAGCGCCCAGTTGGCCCTTACGGAAAGCTACGCGGATTTCGGCGACGGTGCGGTTGATGTTATCGGTCACGCACTCGACGATCAGCGGCACCTGATGCGGGGCGAAACCTTCGTAGGTCACGCGATGGTACTGCACGGTCTCACCCAGCAGACCTGCGCCTTTCTTGATCGCGCGGTCGAGGGTTTCTTTTGGCATCGAGGCTTTCTTGGCCTGTTCGACCACCAGACGCAAATGTGCGTTGGTGGCGGTATCGGCACCGTTGCGGGCAGCGATGGTGATTTCCTTCACCAGTTTGCCGAAGATCTTGCCCTTGGCGTTGGCAGCCGCTTCTTTGTGTTTAACCTTCCACTGTGCGCCCATTACTCACTCTCTTTGATCTGTGGCGCCGAGACATCTATTGGCCGACGCGTGGCGGCAAGTTTATACGGCCTAAAGTCGGCAATCGACCAAAAAAACGCAATGCCGAATCGACTACTTCACCAGACCTTGTAGGGGGATTCTGAAAAACGTCTTTGACATGACCATTCCGCTCTGCGGTTTCGTACCCTCTGACTCCCGTATTGCCTGACAGAGCCTGTGCGAATGCTCAATGACAAGGAAAGTCCTTTTACCCTGACCCTGACCGACAGTGGCCTTAGCCTGCCAGTGGTGGGTTTCGACGGCGAGGAAGCGCTCAACCAGCCCTATCGTTTCGACCTTGAACTGATCGGCCTCGCCCCCGCCATGGCACCGGGCGCGCTTTTGCAGCAACCGGCCTTTCTGCGTCTGGACGAGCAGCACGGGATTCATGGCGTGATCGACAGTGCCAGTTTCGAATATCGTGGCACGCACCGGATCGGTTATCGACTAAGCCTGGTGCCGCACCTGCACCGGTTGGCACAACCGCATAAACGGCGGGTGTTCGTGCAATTGAGCGTGCCGCAGATTCTTCAGCAGGTACTCGCTGAAAACGCTTTGGTCGCAGACGATTACCGGATCGAAATGACGGTCGGTCATTACCCGCTGCGGCCATTTTGCATCCAGTACGAGGAAAGCGATCTGGCGCTGCTCAACCGGCTCTGCGAAGAAGAAGGCATTCACTATCACTTCGAACATGGCGCCGACGGCCATGTCGTGGTGTTCGCCGATGACAGCCTGAGCCTGCCGCAAACGCCGGTATCAGTGCCTTTCAAGGCCGGCGAACAGACGCCTTCGCCCTGCATCAGCGCGCTGTACCAGCACCATCACGCTGCACCGATCTGCGCGTTGCGAACGGTGCGCGATCGCGGCCAACCGGCCAGCAGCGACACGGCGGCCAATCAACGGATGGCCGATCCACCGCCCAGACCCGCACCTGAACAGCGCCACCATGAACAGCGCAGCCGCCGTCATCTGGAGCGTCAGCGCGGCCAGCACCGCACGATCAACGGCCGCAGCGACCAGAGCGGTTTGTTCAGCGGCGATCTGCTGCAAGTCTCGGCGCATCCGATCAGCCACTTCAACGAGCAATGGCGAATCACTGCGATCCGTCATCGCGGGCAGCACCCATCGATTCTCGACCCGAGCCCATGCGTGCACCGCTACTTCAACGACTTCTGCGCGCAGCCGTGGTCGAGCGATTTTCGCCCGGCGCTCAAACAACCGCGGCCGAGCATTGCCGGTTTTCATCTGGCCCGGGTCGTGGGCAGCAGCGGGCAACCGGCGCAACTGGACGAACACGGCCGGGTCGCCATCAGCCTGTGGCCGGCGGCGCAGACGCCAGTGCAGGATAGCAACACGCTCTGGCTGCCCGTCGCCATGACGCGCACCCAGCGCCGCCTTACGCCGGCCGATCTGCCCTGCGCCGGCAGTGAAGTGTGGGTGAGTTTCCTCGATGGCGATCCGGATCGGCCGATCCTGTGCCTGGGCAATTCACCCGACCCGGCCCCCCGCCCGCCACCGCCGGCCCGCGACAACGGCTTGTTGCTCGACTGGCTGCTCAACCGCGCCGAACCGTGACTGGCGCGCTCACCGGCCCCATCGCCAGCAGGCTAGCTGCCCAAAGGGATATTGCGTCGTTCACAAAACCTGTGGGAGCCAGCCTGCTGGCGATTGCAGCCGCCGCGGTCTGTCAGGCTGACGCCAGATCGAAAAACGCCTGAATCAAGCGCAACTCCCGCCGCCGCTCCATGCAGCCGATCATGTGCCGGTTAACCAGCCCTGGCCCGCCAATCGGAACCGCTACCACCCGTGGGTCGTGGCTGACTTCCACCGAGGACACCACGCCCACGCCCAACTCGGCGGCGACGGCTTCGGTCACCGCTTCGCGACTGTCGAGTTCCAGCAGCACGCGCGGCTGGATCGACGCCTGCGTGCAGGCCCGGTCAAAGGTGCGCCGGGTAATCGAGCTCGGCTCACGCAATACCATGATCACCTGATCGAGTTCTTTGAGCGGCACCTCCCCGCCGCGCAGTGCCCATGGATGCCCGGCCGGCACCAAGGCGCAGATCCGCGACTCGCTCAGGCCTTGCAAATGCACACCTTTGCGCGGCTCGACCTCAGTCAGCACCGCGACATCCGCATGCTCGGACAACAGCGCAGCCAACGTTTCCTGAGCGTTGCCCAGGCGCAGATTCACGGTGATGCCGGGATACCGCGCACGCAGGCTGGCGAGCATCGGCATCACCAGGTGCGGGCCGTCCGCTGCCACCTCAAGCCGACCGGTGAGCAGTTGCCGGTTGGCTTCGAGCATCGTCTGCGCCTCTTCGGCGAGGCCGAACATCGTACGGGTGATCGCGGCGAGTCGGGTGCCCTCCTCGGTCAGCTCCACCCGACGCGCGGTGCGCCGCAACAGGGTGATCTGGTAGTGCTCCTCCAGCGCCTTGATGTGCCCGGTGACCGCTGGCTGGCTGATGAACAAGCGCGCAGCGGCGCGGGTGAAGCTGCCTTCACGGGCGACGGCGTCGAAGGCGCGCAGCTGGAACAGGTTCATGAATAACCCTCACTGATGGCTGGCATAACAACAAACAATTTGATTGATGCAACGGCGAATTGCAACGTATGCCCCGTAGCTTCATCCCCAGCGCAACCCGAGGACACCTGCATGAGTATCGCCGCCCCCATCCTGCTCACCCCCGGCCCGTTGACCACTTCGGCCCGCACTCGCCAGGCGATGCTGGTCGACTGGGGCTCCTGGGATGACCGCTTCAATCAACTGACCGTCAGCCTGTGCGAGCAATTGCTGGCAATCCTCAATGGCGCCGCGACCCACCACTGCGTGCCGTTGCAGGGCAGCGGCACCTTCGCCGTCGAAGCGGCCATCGGCACGCTGGTGCCGCGTGACGGCAAAATCCTGGTGCTGATCAACGGTGCCTACGGCAAACGGCTGGCAAAAATCTGCGAAGTGCTCGGGCGCTCGTTCAGCACCTTCGAAACCGCCGAGGACGAGCCGACCACCGCCGCCGACGTCGACCGTCTGCTGCGTGCCGACAGCTCGATCACCCACGTCGCGCTGATCCACTGCGAAACCAGCACCGGTATTCTCAACCCGCTGGCGCAGATCGCTCAGGTCGTCGAGCAGCACGGCAAACGCCTGATCATCGACGCCATGAGCTCGTTCGGCGCGCTGCCGGTGGATGCGCAGAAGGTCCCATTCGATGCGCTGATTGCAGCCTCTGGCAAATGCCTGGAAGGTGTGCCGGGGATGGGCTTTGTCTTCGCGCGCAAAGCATCACTGGCCGCTGCCGCCGGCAATTCGCATTCATTGGCGATGGACCTGTTCGACCAGCACGCCTATATGCAAAAAACCGGGCAATGGCGCTTCACCCCGCCGACCCACGTGGTCGCAGCGCTGCACGAAGCCTTGCAGCAATACAGCGAAGAAGGTGGCCTGCCGGCGCGGCATGCACGCTATGCCGCCAACTGCCAGGCGCTGATGGAAGAGATGGCCAAACTCGGTTTGCGCAGCTTTTTGCCGGCAGCCATTCAGGCGCCGATCATTGCCACGTTCCATGCGCCGAATGACCCGCGTTATCAGTTCAAGGATTTCTACGAACGTGTCAAGGCCAAGGGTTACATCCTTTATCCCGGCAAGTTGACCCAGGTGGAAACCTTCCGCGTCGGCTGCATCGGCCACGTCACCCCGGACGACATGCGTCTGGCTGTTGCGGCTGTCGGTGAGGTGCTGCGCGAGATGGAAGTGCTCGATATCTGAACCCTACACAAATCCCCTGTAGGAGTGAGCCTGCTCGCGATGAGGGCGTGTCAGTCGACGAAGATGTTCAATGTTCGACCGCCATCGCGAGCAGGCTCACTCCTACATTTAAAGCGCATTTCAACCCAGGAATTCTGTTGCCATGAACTACACCCAACCAACCAGGCTGCAAGCCGCGATCCTCGACTGGGCCGGCACCGTGGTCGATTTCGGCTCGTTCGCGCCGACGCAGATTTTCGTCGAGGCCTTTGCCGAGTTCGACGTGCAGGTGTCCATCGAAGAAGCCCGAGGCCCGATGGGCATGGGCAAGTGGGATCACATCCGCACGCTGTGCGATCAGCCGCAGGTCGCCGAACGCTATCGCAAGGCGTTCGGGCGCACGCCGACCGACGATGACGTCACCGCCATCTACAACCGCTTCATGCCGCTGCAGATCGAAAAAATTGCCGAGCACTCGGCGCTGATTCCCGGCGCTTTGCAGACCATCGCCAACCTGCGCGAGCAAGGCATCAGGATCGGTTCCTGCTCGGGTTACCCGAAACAGGTGATGGACAAGGTTGTCGAACTGGCCGCGCGCAACGGTTATGTCGCCGACCATGTGGTCGCCACCGATGAAGTGCCGAACGGTCGCCCATGGCCGGCGCAAGCCTTGGCCAACGTTATTGCGCTGGGCATCGATGACGTCGCGGCCTGCGTGAAGATCGACGACACCGTGCCGGGCATTCTCGAAGGTCGCCGCGCCGGGATGTGGACCGTGGCGCTGATCTGCTCGGGCAATGCGTTGGGGCTGGATTACGACGGTTTCCGCGCTTTGGGCAGCGACGAACTGGCCCGCGAGCGCAAGCGCATACACGCGTTGTTCGCCGGTTCGCGCCCGCATTACATGATCGACACCATCAGCGACCTGCCCGAGGTGATCGCCGATATCAATCAGCGACTGGCCAAGGGTGAAATGCCGCAGCAACATTGATTGCGCGAAAAAACACCGGCTGGCTGTTTAGGGAGTCAGCGGTGTTTTCGTATTTCAACGATGAGAAAAACTTTAACTTCCGAACTTACTCAGAGATCAGGTTTCCTGTGGCGTCATAGGCCAGTCCATCCGAATATTTGATACTGCCATCTGGAAACTTTGTTGTTCCATCTGCCCAGACAATAAGTCCATCAGCATATTCAATTGTGTCATCGGGCCAGACGATTCGTCCGTCAGGGTACTGCACCCGACCATCCTCATGCTGAATGATGCCATCGGGACGCGTAACCGACGTTTTATCCGCATCGATCAGGCTACCGTCCGGCAATGTCGTCGAGCCATCCTGATGTGTCGTGGCGCCAAATGTCTGGATCAAGGCGATCAAAGCTACCGGATCAATATTGACGTTGACTGTCGGCCACGGCATTGGCGGTCGTTTTGTGCTGGCCGGATCAGTCGGGCTGGTCGGGGTCAAAGGTTTGGTAGGTGCCACCGGCCGGGTTGGCGCTACAGGTTTGGTTGGCGTCACCGGGCGGGTTGGCGCTACAGGCGTGGTCGGCTTTACCGGGCGGGTTGGCGCTACAGGCGTGGTCGGCTTTACCGGGCGGGTTGGCGCTACAGGCGTGGTCGGCTTCACCGGGCGGGTTGGCGTGACAGGCGCGGTCGGCTTTACCGGGCGGGTCGGCGCTACAGGCGTGGTCGGCTTTACCGGGCGGGTTGGCGTGACAGGCGTGGTCGGCGTTGTCGGGCGGGTTGGCGTGACAGGCGTGGTCGGCGTTACCGGGCGGGTCGGCGTGACAGGCTTGGGTGAGGTGACGGAGGGCCGCGGCCGCGGTACAGGCGCCTTGGCCATCGCTTTTTTTACGGTATATCCATTTGCTTTGCGGGAAATTAAGTTCGTCTTCATAACTATTAAACTCATGCAATTGAAGTTGGTAATCATGATCCTTGAAAAACCTTCATGAACCTGGAGCAAACAGTATCCATCATGCTCAACCAACTCAAACACCAAGCAAACACAAGATATAAACAACAAGCCGTTACATCCATTTTTTACAAACACGCCGACAACTATTAATCGAAACAATCTAAAACAACCAAGAATGATTTTCGCTACATTTCCAGTCCCCGGCTAAAAAACATAAATAGCCCGGTAGAAATATTGTTTAAGGTTTAGAGTTGATACAGGTCGTCGGATATCGATGGCACAGTCAACCATGCACCATGAGGAAACACCTATGCCGTGGACAAGTTCTGAATCGCGCTACAGCACCGTCTCGGTTCTGCTGCACTGGCTGATGCTGGTGCTGTTGGCGCTGGTTTACGCCAGCATGGAGTTTCGCGGCCTGTTTCCCAAGGGTAGCGGTGGTCGCACGCTGGTTCGCGAAATGCACTACCTGCTCGGCCTGACCGTGTTCGTGCTGGTGTGGTTTCGCCTGCTCGCGCGCAGCCTCGGCCCGGCGCCGAAAATCTTTCCCGCATCACCGGCGTGGCAAACGCTGGTGGCGCGGCTGATGCACTGGGCGTTGTACCTGTTCATGATCAGCATGCCGATCCTTGGCTGGCTGATCACCAGCGCCGAGGGCCATCAAGTGATGTTCTACGGCTTCGACCTGCCACTGCTGGTCGGCGAAGACAAGGCGTTCGCCAAACAGGTCGAAGGCTGGCATGTGCTGATCGCGACCAGCGGCTACTGGCTGATCGGCCTGCATGCGCTGGCGGGGATTTATCACCATTACGTGGTGCGCGATAACACCCTGCTGCGGATGATGCCCAGGCGCGGCTGAGCGTCAGCCGCCGGCAAGCATGGCGCGCCGGCCCTGCAAGCCACCGCTGTGCACGAACAGCAGCCGCGTGCCCGGCGTGAACCGCCCAGCCTCGACCTGCTGCTTGAGCGCCAGCAAGGACTTGCCGGTGTACAGCGGCTCCAGCGGCACACCGCTGGCCTGTTCGGTCTGCTCGATGAACGCCAGCAGGGCCGGATCGATTTTGGCAAAACCACCCCGGCTGGCATCGATCAAGGTGTAATCGGCGTTACCCTGTCCGGCTTGTTGCAGAATTGATTCTACCTGTGCCGCCACGCCGTGATCTTCCGGTACCGCCAGCGCGCCATAGACATGGCGCGCACCGGCCTCGGCGAGCACCAGTCCGGCCAGTGTCGTACCGGTGCCGCAGGCCAGCCACCAGGCGTGAAAATCTTGCCAGCCCAGCGCCGCCAACTGCGTTTGCGCCTGAGAATGAATGGCCGCACAACCGCGTGCGCCGGCCAATCCCCCGCCACCCTCCGGCACCGCATACAGCTGTGGATATTGCGCCTGCCAAGGCTCCCAGAATCCAGAATCGTTACGGGCGCGATAGCCGCTGTAACCCAACCAGTGCAGTTGCATACCGAACGCCTGCAAATCCTCCACTGTCGGCGTTTGCTGCGCATGTCCGCGCAACAGGCCGACCGTGGCGAACCCCAAGCGCTGGCCCGCCGCTGCCAGCGCATGCAGATGATTGGAGTACGCACCGCCGAGGCTGATGATGCCCTCCGCGCCGGCGCGCTCGGCTGCCTTGAGGTGTTCGGTGAGTTTGAACCATTTGTTGCCGCTGATCAGCGGGTCGATCTGATCGAGGCGCAGGATCGCCACTTCGATGCCGGCAGTTGTCAGCCAGTCCAGACGCAGGTGTTCAAGAGGGGCTTGGGGTAGCCAGTTGGTGGGGGGTAAAAACATGGACGGCGATTCGATCAGGACAGAGTCCGCATTCTAGTCGCTCAAAAGCCGCTATCGCGAGCCGGCGCGCAAGATTTGTGGTCGGGCGTAAGCCCTGTGGGAGCGAGCCTGCTCGCGAAAGCGGAGTATCAGCCAATACAACTGTCGACTGACACGACGCCTTCGCGAGCAGGCTCACTCCTACAGGTCCGGCGCTGGGCTTAGAGCTCGGCGGCCAGACGCGAGCCTTGGTTGATCGCGCGTTTGGCATCCAGCTCTGCCGCCACATCGGCGCCGCCGATCAAGTGCACGTTCTGCCCCGCCTCGACCAAGCCATCGTGCAATTCGCGCAGCGGATCCTGTCCAGCGCAAATCACGATGTTGTCCACCGCCAGCACTTGCGGCTCACCGGTTTCGCCGATGCGGATGTGCAGGCCGTCGTCATCAATGCCGAGGTATTCGACACTGTTGAGCATCTGCACCTGCTTGTTCTTCAGACCGGTACGGTGAATCCAGCCGGTGGTTTTCCCGAGGCCGTCGCCGACCTTGGTTTTCTTGCGCTGCAACAGGAACACTTCACGCGCCGGCGCATGCGGCGCGGCTTTGATGCCGGCCACGCCGCCACGGGCCTCAAGTTGCGTATCGATGCCCCACTCCTTCCAGAAGGCCGCACGGTCCTGACTGGTCGCCACACCTTGATGGACCAGGAATTCGGAAACGTCGAAACCGATACCACCAGCGCCAATTACGGCCACGCGTTTGCCTACCGGTTTACGCTCGAGAATCACGTCCAGGTAGCTCAGTACCTTGGCATGCTCGACCCCCGGAATCGCCGGCACACGCGGGGCGATGCCCGTGGCGAGAATGATCTCGTCGTAACCGCCCTCGAGCAGTTTCGCCACATCGACGCGGGTGTTCAGGCACACCTCGACATGGGTGGTCTGCAACTTGCGCTTGAAGTAACGCAGGGTTTCGAAAAACTCCTCCTTGCCCGGCACACGTTTGGCGATGTTGAACTGGCCGCCGATTTCGCTGGCCGAATCGAACAGCGTCACCTGATGACCGCGCTCGGCGGCCACGGTGGCGGCGGACAAGCCGGCAGGGCCGGCGCCGACCACGGCGATTTTCTTGATCTGTTGCACCGGCAGGTAATTCAGCTCGGTCTCATGGCAGGCGCGCGGGTTGACCAGGCAACTGGTGAGCTTGCCGCCGAAGGTGTGATCGAGGCACGCCTGGTTGCAGCCGATGCAGGTGTTGATTTCGTCGGCGCGGCCTTCAGCGGCCTTATTGACGAAATCCGGATCGGCAAGGAACGGCCGCGCCATCGAGACCATGTCGGCATCGCCCTCGGCGAGAATCTGCTCGGCGATTTCCGGGGTGTTGATGCGGTTGGTGGTGATCAGCGGAATGCTCACCGAGCCGCGCAGCTTGGCCGTGACCTTGCTGAATGCGGCGCGCGGCACTTTCGTCGCGATGGTCGGAATCCGCGCTTCGTGCCAGCCGATCCCGGTGTTGATAATGGTCGCGCCGGCCTGCTCGACGGCTTTGGCCAACATGACGATTTCGTCCCAGGTGCTGCCGCCCTCGACCAGATCGAGCATCGACAGACGGAAGATAATGATGAAGTTCGGGCCCACCGCTTCGCGCACCCGGCGCACGATTTCCACCGGCAGGCGCATACGGTTTTCGTAACTGCCGCCCCAACGGTCGGTGCGGTGGTTGGTGTGCGCGGCGAGGAACTGGTTAATGAAATAACCTTCGGAGCCCATGATCTCGACGCCGTCGTACTCGGCAGTCTGCGCCAGCACAGAACAAGTCACGAAATCGCTGATCTGCTTCTCGATGCCTTCCTCGTCCAGTTCCTTGGGCTTGAACGGGTTGATCGGTGCCTGGATCGCACTCGGCGCGACCTGCTTCGGGCTGTAGGCATAACGGCCGGCGTGGAGAATCTGCATGCAGATCTTGCCGCCCGCCTCGTGCACCGCGCGGGTGACGATACGGTGCTTGAGTGCTTCCTCTTCGGTGGTCAGCTTGGCTGCGCCGGAATACACCCCGCCCTCGTCGTTAGGGCCGATGCCGCCAGTGACCATCAGGCCAACGCCGCCACGCGCACGCTCGGCGAAGTACGCCGCCATGCGCTCGAAACCGCCGGGTTTCTCTTCCAGGCCGGTGTGCATGGAGCCCATCAAGGTGCGGTTGCGCAGCGTGGTGAATCCCAGGTCCAGCGGGGCCAACAGGTGCGGGTAATGAGCGGCGGTCATCGGTAACTCCACAACGAGCGATCACGGAAAAGTTGCGAGCGCTCTGCGGCACTCGTCATTCATGCTCGACAGACTAAGAGTCGCCTCGCTGTGGCTCAATGACCGTAACTGACAACTTATTGATCCAAATGCGCAGCGCCCCTTGGCAACCGCGGCCATGCGCCCTACCCTAGTCGCCATACCCTGCACCCGGTCGTTGTTGGTTTTCATGCGCAAACTTTTGTACCTGACGTTTTCCATGGCCCTTGTGGCTGCCCTCACCACCTACGCAATGTGGGCGGCGGACCGGCCGGCCGGGCATTACCTGTCGGACCTGCGCATCAAACTGGCGGTCGACCAGGGCACACCCGCCGACCGCGGCAATCTGCTGGGCATCCAGCCCGAACTGTTTCCCACCGACTATCAAAGCCCCGAACGCCTGCACCGCAAACTCGCCGCCTATTTGCAGCAAGCGCAGGATCAAGGCTTGCTGAACGAAAAAACCGTCGTGGTCCTGCCGGAAAACATCGGCACCTGGCTATTGCTCTGTGGCGAAAAAGACGAGTTGTACCAGGCCCCGACCGTTGACGAGGCGATGAACTGGCTGGCGGCGAGCAATCCGCTGTTGTTCGCCCGCGCCTGGCTGCGTGCCAGCGGCAATGATCGACTCAACGACGCCCATCTGCGCATGAAAGCCAAGTCCATGGCCAAGCAATATCAGGCGCTGTTCGGTGGTCTGGCCAAGGAATTTCGCGTGACCCTGGTGGCCGGCTCGATCGTGTTGCCAGAACCGGAAATTCGCGATGGCCGGCTCAGACCGGGCAGTGGCTCGCTCTACAACAGCAGCGTGGTGTTCGGCCGCGACGGCGTGCCACTTGGCCAGCCGCAGCGCCAGATGCACCCGGTGTTCGCTCAGCGTGACGTGATCCAGGCCGAAGACAAAGAGCGTATCAATGTGGTTCAAACCCCGGCAGGCCGCCTCGGCGTGCTGATCGGCAGCGACAGTTGGTACCCGCAGAACTACCGCACGCTCGACGAGCAGAACGCGCAGCTTGTCGCCGTGCCGGCGCAGTTGTTCGGTCTGGATGCGTGGAACCAGCCGTGGCGCGGTTACAAGGGCTCGAGCACACCCGGTTCGGTGAGCCTCAAGCCCGGCGAAGTCACTGAAGGACAGGCCTGGCATCGACTGACCCTGACCGCCCAGCCGCCGAGCAGCCGCGCGATTGCCGGCGTCAGCGTATTCCTGCGCGGGCAGTTCTGGGACAAGGCCAGCTCCGGCCAGAGTTTCATCAGCAGCAACGGCCAGCATTTTGCTGATGGCGATGCCCGTGGCGCGCGTCTGCTGAATATCTGGTTGTAAGCCATGAAGCCGCAGCCGATGCGCCTCGGTGATCTGTCGGTAGGCTTCGTTCACAGCCTCGCCGACGCCGTGCGCAGCCATGGCATCGACCCACAGCCGCTGCTGGAACAATACGGCCTCGACGCAGCACGATTGGCCGAAGCCGGTGCGCGCTTGTCGATCCCTCGCTACATGCGCCTGGGCCACGCAGCAATCCAATTGACCGGGGATGCAGCGCTGGGTTTGCGCATGGGCCAGCTCAGTCGTCTGAGCCAGGCCGGGCTTGCCGGCGTCACCGCCGCGCAAGCACCGACCGTGCGCGAAGCCGCGCGTTGCCTGATCCGTTTCGAACCCTTGTACGGATCGAACTATCGTGGCCAGTCGAGCTTTCACGAAGACGCCCATGGCGCGTGGCTGCGCTTCTATTCGATCAGCCCGTACAACGCCTATAACCGCTTTGTCGTCGATTCGATCGTCGCCGGCTGGCTCAATCAGCTTTCCGCCATCAGCCATCAGCCGCTGCGGGCCGAACGCATCGAGATTGAATTCGCCGAGCCGGATTACCGTCAGGCCTACAGTTCGCTGGGTGACTGCCCGATCCAGTTCGGCGCCGAGGGCAACCAATTGCGCCTGAATCTGCACAGCCTTGCGCAGCGCAACCCCGAGCATTGCCCGAGTACCTGGCGGCATCTGCTGCAACTGTGTGAACGGGAACTCGAACAAATGACGCGAACCCGCAGCCTGCGCGAACGCATCACGCAACTGCTTGGGCCGTTGCTCAACGGCGGCCGCGAACCGGATCTTGAAGAAGTCGCGGCACGCCTGAAGCTGCCGACCTGGACGCTGCGGCGCAAACTGGCCGAGGAAGGCACGCAATTTCGCGCGATCCTCAACGACACGCGCCGTGACCTGGCAATGACCTACATCCGCGATACCGAACTGGCGTTCGGCGAAATCGCCTATCTGCTCGGTTTTGCTTCAGCCGAAGCATTTCAACGAGCGTTCAAGCGCTGGAGCGGCCAGACGCCGGGCGAGTTTCGTCGCAGTCATCGAATACGGGCTTGAAGCAGCTGCAAGTTTCAAGCTGCAAGCTTAAAGCTCGGTTGCGTCGTCTGCGGGTTCCGGTTGATCCAGTTCGTAAGCCTGGTATTCGAGCAGTTCTTCCTGATACTCATCCATCGTATAAATCCCCCGACTGCTCGCTATGAAAAATGGCCTGATCAATCGACCTGTGCCCCGAGCATAAAGTGCCCGTATGAAGGAAAAGTGAAGCGTGGCCTTCATGAATAAAACGTAGCAGGTGGTTGGGGATTTATCGCGGGGGGATTGTCTGGGGAATGTAACCAGATATAGCCGCGCCCAAATCAATGTAGGAGTGAGCCTGCTCACGATAGCGTCAGACCTGTCAACATTATGTTGGCTGATCTAACGCTATCGCGAGCCGGCTCACTCCTACAGGGGGATTGCGGTTATTGACCGGACGCAGGCATCGCTGGAATCGGCTCGGACGGCGGCGGAATGTCAGGGTTTGCCGGCGGCGTGATGGTTTCGCTCGCAGGCGCGGGCTCTTCAACGGGGGCTGGCGCCGGCGTGATCGGCGTCGACTCCGCCGGCGGCGCCACCGGTTCGGAACTGACTGGCGCCGTTTCAACCGGAGCCGGCGCAGGCTCTGCAGCAGGTGCAGGCGTTGCAGCAGGTTCCGCTGCCGGAGTCGGCACCAGCGGCGCAGGTGCCGGTGCAGGTGTCGCTTTCGCCTCAGGCACACCGAGGTCAGCCTTGGGCTTCTCCTCGATATGCGCGGCCTTCTTCGCATCCGCCGGCAGGAACTGCTCGACCAGAGTAAAGAACCGCTCGTAGAACTTCTGCGCAGTCACCGTCTCACTGGCGACCTTGACCATCGAATCGTCAGACGAGCCGATCGGCATCGACACCGAGCCCAGCACACCAACGCCGAGACTGGCCGAGTTGTTGGTCTTCTTCAGCGCATAACGATCCTGCAAGGCATTGGCAAACATCGTCGCATGATGCCCGGCGCTGCCGTCATCGGCGCAGACCACATTGAAGCTGATCTCCATGTGGGTATCGCCGGTCTGCTGGAAACTCTTGTGTCCGCTGACCAGTTTCGGATCGTTGCTGGTAATGATGTAGCCCTGACTGAGCAACGCCCGCCGTGCCGCCTCGCAACTGGCCACATCCGTCACCGGATAATTGCGCGAAAACGTACCGGAGTCGTCGAAGTTCTCGTGCTCATACATCGGCTTGTCTTTCGAACAGCCGGCAACGGCAGCCAACAACAGCGCCAACCCGGCTACACGCAAGGGAATGGAAATCAACATTGAACATCCTGAGAGAAAACAGTCCGGGGCGTATTGTGCAACAGATCGCAACCCCGCAGCGCATGGAATAGTGTCTTGAAACGGTTACAACGCTATGTCATCTGCGTATCGGGGAAAAGTCGCGAGACCAAATGATCGATGAACACGCGCAATTTCGCCGTGGCGTGACGACTCGATGGCCATAGGACCCAAAACTCACCGGTGTGTTCCAGATGCGCATCGAGCACCCGACGCAAGCGTCCTAGCGCCTCGGCCTCGCGGGTCATGAAATCAGGCAGACAGGCGATACCCATGCCGGCCAGCGCCGCATGGCTCACTGCTTCGATGGAGGTACTGACCAAGCGGGCGGGCAACCTCGGCTCCGCAGCTCCCTCTTCACGAATCAGTGGCCAGGCTTCCAGTTTTCCAGTGGCATGGAAGGTGTGCCGCAGGCACGCATGAGCGGCGAGATCAGCCGGTGTCTGCGGTACGCCACGCTGCTGCAGATACGCCGGACTGGCCACCAATACCATGTGAAAAGTACCCAATCGTCGCGCCATCAGACGCGAGTCGCGGGGTTTTCCGGTGCGGATCACGGCATCGAAACCTTCTTCCACGACATCGACCATGCGATCGGTCAGATCCAGGTCCAGCTCGATCTGCGGGTACATCGCCATGAACTCAGCCATGACCGGCATCACCAACCCATGCACCTGCGGCAGGCTGATGCGCAACCTGCCGTGGGGCTTGGCGGAGGCATCGCACAGTTCGAATTCCGCCGCCTCGACTTCGGCGAGGATCTTTCGGCATCGCTCAAGAAACATAGAGCCTTCGCTGGTCAGCGTGACGCTGCGGGTGGTGCGCTGAAACAGCCGCACGCCCAGTCGGGCTTCCAGCCGCGCGATGCTTTTGCCCACCGCCGACGATGAGACACCTTGGAGCCGGCCAGCCTCGGTGAAGCTGCGCGTCTCGGCGACTTGAACAAACACCGCAATACTGCCAAGGCTATCCATACGACTCCCCGATTGCTGACATCCGTGTCCGATATGTTCGGAACCTTAACCCGTTTTTCATCACCGTGCAGCGCCCTACTCTGCGCTTCTCGTCAAATTCGCACATGGAAGCCGCTCATGAACGATGCTCAACCTGTCTGCCCCGCATTCGATCAACCCGAACGCTTACCCCTCGCCGCCCTGCTGGCACTTGCCACCGCCGGATTCATCACGGTAATGACCGAAGCCATGCCGGCCGGACTGTTGCCGCAGATGAGCAGCGGCCTGAATGTCTCCCAGGCACTGATCGGGCAACTCATTACCGCGTACGCGCTCGGCTCGATCCTGGCGGCGATTCCGCTGACCATCGCCACCCGAGGCTGGCGCCGAAAACCCCTGCTGCTTTGCGCTGTCGGCGGTTTCGCGATTGCCAACAGCATCACCGCCGTATCGGAACTGTACTGGCTGAGCCTGATCGCACGCTTCGTTGCCGGCGTGTTCGCCGGACTGCTCTGGGCGCTACTGGCGGGTTACGCGAGCCGAATGGTCGCCCCGCACCTGCAAGGTCGCGCCATCACAGTAGCGATGCTCGGTGCACCTCTGGCGCTGTCGCTGGGAATCCCCGCAGGCACTTTGCTCGGCACGTTGGTCGGCTGGCGCCTGAGCTTCGCGATCATGACCGGGCTGACCATTGTGCTGGTGATATGGGTGCGCTGGCTGGTACCGGACTTTGCCGGCGAACGCGCGGGACACCGCAACCCTTTGCGACAGGTATTTACCTGGCCCGGCGTACGTCCGGTATTGTTTGTAACCCTGACCTACGTGGTCGCACACAATCTGCTGTACACCTACATCGCACCTTTTTTGCAGCCCTCCGGGCTTGTTGCAACGGTCGACCGGGTGTTGCTGGTATTCGGCCTCGCATCGGTGCTGGGCTTATGGATCGTAGGCGTCCTGATTGACCGCTGGCTACGCGAACTGGTGTTGATCAGTGCCGCGCTGTTCATGCTGTCCGCGCTCGCGCTGGGCCTGTGGCGCGACTCGCCGAGCGTGGTTTACACCGCCATCGCCATCTGGGGACTGGCCTTCGGCGCAATGCCATCCTTGTTGCAAACCGCATCAGCGAAAACCGCGAGCAACGCAGCCGATACCGCGCAATCGATGCTGGTGACGCTATGGAATGTAGGGATTGCTGGCGGAGGTTTGATCGGAGGCCTATTGCTTGAAGACGTCGGTGCAGGAACATTTCCGTGGATTGTTGCAGGCTTGCTGGTTTTGACCTTGGGGGTGACGGTCAAAGCTTGCAGACATGGATTTCCAACTGCCGGATAGGGGCCGCCTGGATTGCCGGGGGACGCTTGAACTGAGCCCAAAAATCAAAAGCCCCTCACCCTAACCCTCTCCCGGAGGGAGAGGGGACTGACCGAGGTGAATGTGAGAGGTGCGCCGACGTGCAATACCGAGTCAAACATAAGTTTTGAACGGCCCACAAATCGGCTCCCTTTCCTCAGGGAGAGGGTTGGGGTGAGGGGCAGCCACACCACAATCCAAAGCCAACCACCCGCTTCTAACCACTCAACAATGAGCGTTAGCTCGAGTGCCTTTGATCTTGATCTTGCCTAACCAGCGACATCGGAAGGCTGAGCGGAGGGATTGATCCGGGCGTGGGAGCGCAGCGACCGTCTGGCGCAGCCAGACACAGCGGAAGGAGGTGCAGCGAAGCAAACCGTAGCCGCTGCGCCCGGATCGATCCCGCAGCGAAGGAACCCGAGCCTGCGAGGGCCGTACGTAGGAGCAAGCGTTTTGGGTTACCTTTTTGGCGTTTGAAAAAGGTGACCCGCCGTAAGGGCGGAACCCTAAGCCGCCGTTACCGCAGCAACGGATATACACCCAAAACAACCAAAGCCTGGTCGGCCCAAAGGCCGCCAAGGCGCAAAAAAAAAGCCCCGACCTAAAAAAGGCCGGGGCTCCCATGTCTCCAGTCAGCAATCAGAACCGCTCGATATCCGCCTGACTCTCCAACTGCTTGCGATACGCCGCGAAATCCTGCTGCCCCTCACGGGAAGCCAGGAACCGCCGGTATTGCGCCTTCTCTTCATCGGTCGGCGCCGCCGCTTCGTTAACGCCGTTCAAGCGCACGATCATCAGGCTACCGTCCGGCAGCGTCACACTGCTGAAGGTCGGCTTGTCCTTGGCGGCCGGCTTCGGCATGCGGAACAGCGCCTGCAACACCGCCGGATCAACACCTTCCTGACCACGGGTAGCCGCTTCGGTGACTTTCCAGCTCTGACCGTCAATCGCCTTGTCCAGCGGAGCCTTGCCGTCGCGCAGATCAGCAATCAGCTTCTCGGCACGGGTCTTGGCGGCGGCGCTGGCATGCTCTTTGGTCAACTGAGTGCGGATCGCCGCATTAACGCTTTCCAGCGGCAGCTGCGCAGGCTTCAGGTGTTCCTTGGCGCGCAGCACGATTACGGTTTCCGGATCCAGCTCGATGGCGGTGCTGTTGGCGCCTTCATCAATCACTTCAGGGCTGAATGCAGCGGTGACCACGGCACGGTTGGCCGCAATACCTTCGCCACCTTCACGGCCGAACGGCTTGGACGTCTGCACGGTCAGCTTCAGATCCGCTGCTGGCTGTGCCAGGTCGGAGGCCTCAAACGCCGAGTCTTCCAGTTGCTTGGTCGCTTCAACGAAACGCTGCTCGACCTGTGCGGCTTTCAGCTCGCGGGTCAGCTTGTCTTTCAGGCTGGCCAGAGTCGGCACTTCAGGCGCTTCGACACCCAGCAACTTGATCAGGTGATAACCGAAATCGGTGCGAACCGGCTCGGAGACTTGATCTTTGCCCAGCGAATACAGGGCTTTTTCGAACGCTGGATCGTAAACACCAGGGCCTGCGTAACCCAAGTCACCGCCATTGTTGGCCGAACCCGGATCCTGCGAGAACTCTTTGGCCAGCGCTTCGAACTTCTCGCCCTTGGCCAGACGCGCCTGGACTTCGTCGATCTTCGCCTTGGCCTGAGCTTCGGTGGTCTTGTCGTTCACTTCGATCAGGATATGCGCCGCACGACGCTGTTCCGACAGATTGGCGATTTCTTTTTGATACGCGGCTTCCAGGTCTTCGTCCTTGACGGCGACCTGGTCGAAGAACGAAGCCTTCTTCAGTTCGACGTAGTCGATGATCACCTGATCCGGGGTCATGAACTCTTTGGCATGCTCATCGTAGTAAGCCTTGACCTCGTCGTCGGTGAGCTTCACCGCTGCCGGGTCAGCCTTGACGTTGAGCGTGGCGAAATCACGGGTCTGTTTTTCCAGACGGGCGAATGCCAGCACTTCGGCGTCGGTCACGAAACCGCTGCCCGCGACACCGGCGCGCAGTTGGCCGATCAGCATTTCCTGAGCCAGCATCTGGCGGAACTGCATGCGGCTGTAACCCAGTTGACGGATCACCTGGTCGAAACGCTCGGAACTGAACTTGCCGTCCACCTGGAATTCAGGCGTTTGCAGGATCACCTGATCGAGCGCACCTTCGGAGAAAGCGAATTTGGCCTGTTCGGCACCTTGCAACAGCAGTTTGCGATCGATCAGACCCTTGAGGGCCGATTCGCGGAGCATTTTTTCATCGAGCAAGGAAGCATCGAAATCCTTGCCCAACTGTTGCATCAGCTGACGGCGTTGCATGTCAACGGCCTGGCTCAGCTCGTTCTGGCTGATTTCTTCACCGTTGACCTTGGCCGCCTCATTCTTGTGAGTCGTGGCCTGGAAAATGGCATCGAAACCGGTCAAAGCCATCAGTGCAACGATGACTCCGATAATGGTCTTGGCAATCCAGCCTTGTGAATTGTCCCTGATATTCTGCAGCATGCGTCCCCCAGAAACGGTTGAACTTCAATATTTAGGCAACCGTGGAGCGTGGGTAGAATCCGGATAGAAGAAAGGCGCATCCGAGGATGCGCCTTCTCGTAACTGGCGGAGCGGACAGGGCTCGAACCCTCGATCCCGGCGTTACAGGCGACTTTCTCAGTGGCCTGCTCTACCGCTCCGCTGCCAAGTCAGGCTTGACCCCGACCCGGATGGGTAAAAACCTGAAACTCAGTTAACAGCTTCTTTCAGTGCTTTACCGGCTTTGAAACCTGGCTTCT
The DNA here is from genome assembly GCF_051132135.1 of Pseudomonas sp. R1-1. Lineage (NCBI taxonomy): Bacteria > Pseudomonadati > Pseudomonadota > Gammaproteobacteria > Pseudomonadales > Pseudomonadaceae > Pseudomonas > Pseudomonas sp. R1-1. The sequence continues at coordinate 2,222,762 of NZ_CP071663.1, read as the reverse complement.
TGGCAGCCGGGATTTCCAGAGTCTTGCCGGTCTGTGGGTTACGACCGGTACGCGCCGGACGGTCCGTCACGGAGAAAGTACCGAAACCAACCAGAACAACGGAGTCGCCAGCCTTCAGAGCGCCAGTGACGGATTCGATTACAGCGTCCAGCGCACGGCCAGCAGCAGCTTTCGGGATATCAGCGGATGCAGCGATAGCATCAATCAGTTCCGACTTGTTCACTCTAAGTCCCCTTATATCTATTTTGAGATGATTCTAAGTTTTTTTGGTGAAAGCAAAAACGAGTGCTGAATGGCCTACAGACACTTAAGAGCCGCTTTATAACAAGGGCTCTAAAAAACTGTCAAGGAAGCCACCCAGGCAAAAGCCTATTAATGCGTGCTAATTCTTTCCTTAGAGTCAGACTCACGTTTTTCGTCCTTGGCAACTATCTCCGGAGCCACATCCGGCAAGGGCTCCGGCGCGTATTGCAGCGCAATTTGCAGGACCTCGTCAATCCATTTAACCGGTTTAATCTGCAGATCCTGCTTGATATTGTCAGGAATCTCCTTCAGATCGCGCACGTTCTCTTCCGGAATAATCACGATCTTGATTCCGCCGCGGTGAGCCGCGAGCAGTTTTTCCTTCAGACCACCAATGGCCAGCACCTGACCACGCAACGTGATCTCACCGGTCATGGCGACATCGGCGCGCACCGGAATGCCGGTCAATGCCGAAACCAGCGCGGTGCACATGCCGACGCCAGCACTTGGGCCGTCCTTCGGCGTGGCGCCTTCAGGCATGTGAATGTGCGTGTCGCGCTTCTCGTGGAAATCCAGCGGAATGCCCAGACTCTTGGCGCGACTGCGCACCACAGTCTGCGCGGCAGTGATCGATTCGACCATAACATCGCCAAGCGAACCGGTCTTGATCAGCTGCCCTTTGCCCGGAATCACCGCCGCTTCAATCGTCAGCAATTCGCCACCGACCTGAGTCCAGGCCAGGCCAGTCACCTGACCCACCTGGTCCTGCTGCTCGGCCAGACCGTAGCGGAACTTGCGCACACCGAGGAAGTGCTCGAGCAGATCGGCTGTCACTTTCACCGAGAAGCGTTTTTCCATCGCGTGTTCTTTCACGGCCTTGCGGCAGACCTTGGCGATCTGGCGTTCGAGGCCACGCACACCGGCTTCACGGGTGTAATAACGGATGATGTCGCGGATCGCTTCCGCGTCGAATTCCAGTTCGCCCTTCTTCAGACCGTTCGCGGCGATCTGTTTTGGCGAGAGGTATTTGACGGCGATGTTGATCTTTTCGTCTTCGGTGTAGCCCGGTAGACGGATGACTTCCATGCGGTCCAGCAGCGCCGGCGGAATGTTCATCGAGTTCGAGGTGCACAGGAACATCACGTCGGAAAGGTCGTAATCGACTTCCAGATAGTGGTCGTTGAAGTTGTGGTTCTGCTCCGGATCGAGCACTTCCAGCAACGCCGACGCCGGGTCGCCACGCATGTCGCTGCCCATTTTGTCGATTTCATCGAGCAGGAACAGCGGGTTGCGCACGCCCACTTTTGTCATCTTTTGAATCAATCTTCCCGGCATGGAACCGATGTAGGTACGGCGATGACCACGGATTTCCGCTTCATCACGCACGCCACCGAGGGCCATGCGCACGAATTTGCGGTTGGTGGCATGGGCGATCGACTCTGCAAGCGAGGTTTTACCCACGCCCGGAGGACCGACCAGGCACAACACCGGACCACGGATTTTCTTCACGCGTTTCTGTACGGCGAGGTACTCGAGGATGCGTTCCTTGACCTCTTCCAGGCCGTAGTGGTCGGCATCGAGGATGTCTTCCGCGCGCGCCAGGTCCAGACGCACTTTGCTTTGCGCCTTCCACGGCACCTGCACCAGCCAATCGATGTACGAGCGCACCACGGTGGCTTCGGCGGACATCGGCGACATCTGCTTGAGCTTGTTCAGTTCGGCAGTGGCCTTGGCCAGGGCGTCTTTCGGCAGACCGGCAGCGTCGATACGCTTTTTCAGGTCTTCGATTTCGTTGTGGCCTTCGTCGCTGTCGCCGAGCTCTTTCTGAATGGCCTTCATCTGCTCGTTCAGGTAGTACTCGCGCTGACTGCGCTCCATCTGCTTCTTGACCCGGCCGCGGATGCGTTTTTCAACCTGTAGCAGGTCGATCTCGGCATCCAGCAGCGCCAGCACGTGTTCAACACGGGCCGACAGGTCGACGATTTCGAGGATTTCCTGCTTCTGCTCGATTTTCAGCGCCATGTGCGCAGCCATGGTGTCGACCAGACGCCCCGGCTCATCGATGCTGTTAAGCGACGACAGGACTTCAGCCGGGACCTTTTTACCCAGCTGGACGTATTGTTCAAACTGCGACAGCAACGTGCGCACGAACACTTCGGACTCGCGTTCGGCGGCGTCGACTTCGTCGATCAGCGAGACTTCGGCACGGCAGTGGCCGTCGACTTCACTGAAGCGCTCGACCGTTCCGCGCTGTTCGCCTTCGACCAGCACCTTGACGGTGCCGTCAGGCAGCTTGAGCAGTTGCAGAACCGTGGCGACGGTACCTACGCGATAGAGAGCATCTTCACCGGGATCGTCGTCAGCCGGGTTTCTCTGGGCCAGCAGCAGGATCTGCTTGTCGCCCGTCATCGCGGCCTCGAGGGCTTCGATGGATTTCTCGCGCCCCACGAACAGCGGGATAACCATGTGCGGATAAACCACGACATCACGCAATGGCAAGAGAGGCAATTCGATGGTTGTCTTCATGATTTCGCCTCTACGGCGGCCATAGGGCCGTAATCAGATGGAATTGAACTTGAAACCAAGATGGGGGCTGCCTTGAAAAAAAACAAGCGCAATGCGGCTGTAAAAAACCAGATAAAAAAAAAGAGGCCCGAGGGCCCCTTCTTTACTGCGACAGGGTGGACGCTTACGCGTCCGGCGCTGCCTTGGCAGTCGGCTCACTGTTCTCGTAGATATACAGTGGCTTGGACTTGCCTTCGATCACGCTTTCATCGATCACGACTTTGCTCACCTCGGACTGCGAGGGGATTTCATACATCGTGTCGAGCAGTACACCTTCGAGAATCGAGCGCAGGCCACGGGCACCGGTTTTACGTTCCAGGGCACGCTTGGCGACCGATTTCAGTGCGTCGGAACGGAATTCCAGATCGACGCCTTCCATCTCGAACAGCTTGGCATACTGCTTGGTCAGAGCATTTTTCGGTTCGGTGAGGATCTGCATCAACGCAGCCTCATCCAGCTCGTCCAGCGTCGCGAGGACCGGCAGACGACCGACGAATTCCGGGATCAGACCGAACTTGACCAGATCGTCAGGCTCGACTTCACGCAGGGATTCACCGACTTTCTTGCCTTCTTCCTTGCTGCGCACTTCTGCGTTGAAGCCGATGCCGCCCTTGGTGGAACGGTTTTGAATAACCTTTTCCAGACCGGAGAACGCACCACCACAGATGAACAGGATGTTACGGGTGTCGACCTGCAGGAATTCCTGCTGCGGATGCTTGCGGCCACCTTGCGGCGGAACGGAAGCGACCGTGCCTTCGATCAACTTGAGCAAGGCCTGCTGCACGCCTTCACCGGATACATCGCGGGTGATCGACGGGTTGTCGGACTTGCGCGAAATCTTGTCGATTTCATCGATGTAGACAATGCCCATCTGGGCCTTCTCCACGTCGTAATCGCACTTCTGCAGCAGCTTCTGAATGATGTTCTCGACATCTTCGCCCACATAACCGGCCTCGGTGAGGGTGGTCGCGTCAGCGATGGTGAACGGAACGTTCAGCAAGCGGGCCAGGGTTTCGGCCAGCAGGGTCTTACCGGAGCCTGTCGGGCCGATCAGCAGGATGTTGCTCTTGCCGAGTTCGACGTCGTCAGCCTTCTTGTCACGCTGGTTCAGGCGCTTGTAGTGGTTGTACACCGCTACGGCCAGTACCTTTTTCGCACGCTCCTGACCAATGACGTACTGGTCAAGGATGCCGCTGATTTCTTTAGGCGAAGGCAATTTATGCGCGCTGCTCTCGGCCTGGGCTTCCTGCACCTCCTCGCGGATGATGTCATTGCACAGGTCGACGCACTCGTCGCAGATAAAGACCGAGGGGCCGGCAATCAATTTGCGCACTTCATGCTGGCTTTTGCCACAGAAGGAGCAATAGAGCAGCTTGCCGTTGTCCTCGCCGTTGCGGGTGTCAGTCATTCGTTCGATCCAAATCCGATAGGCTTGCAACACAAGATGAAGGCTATTGCGGGCTTTTTCAAGCCCGCTGCTGATCGGACTTGCCGACAAGGCCTCTATGCGTCGCTTATTTTACGCTGGGCGCTGGTTGATCACTTCGTCGATCAGGCCATATTCCTTCGCCGCTTCTGCACTCATGAAATTGTCGCGATTGGTGTCGCGCTCGATTTCTTCCAGAGTACGGCCGCTGTGCTTGGCCATCAGCGTGTTCAGACGCTCGCGGATGAAGAGGATTTCCTTGGCATGGATTTCGATGTCCGACGCCTGGCCCTGGAAACCGCCCAGTGGCTGGTGAATCATCACACGCGAGTTCGGCAGGCAGAAACGCTTGCCCGGGGCACCTGCGGTAAGCAGGAACGCGCCCATGCTGCATGCCTGACCGATGCAAGTGGTCGATACGTTGGGTTTGATGAACTGCATGGTGTCGTAGATCGACATGCCTGCAGTCACCGAACCGCCCGGGGAGTTGATATAGAGATGGATGTCCTTGTCCGGGTTTTCCGCTTCAAGGAACAGCAGTTGCGCACAGATCAGGTTGGCCATGTAGTCCTCTACAGGACCCACCAGAAAGATCACTCGCTCCTTGAGCAGGCGCGAATAGATGTCATAGGCGCGTTCGCCACGAGCAGATTGCTCGACAACCATCGGGACCAGGCCGCCGGCGGCCTGGATATCAGAGTTCTGCTGAATATACGAATTACGGAACATGCTCTGCAGTCACTCCCAAATAGTTATGTCTTGAATACGCATAAGCCAGCTCGAAGGCTGGCTTATGTGTGTACTTCTAACGCAAAAACAATCAGTCGGCTGCTGGAGCTTCTACCGGTTTGACCGCTTCTTCGTAAGAGACCGATTTGTCGGTCACGCTAGCTTTCTGCAGAACAGTATCCACAACTTGTTCTTCCAGCACAACCGAACGCACTTCGTTCAGTTGCTGCTCGTTTTTGTAGTACCACGACACGACCTGCTCAGGCTCCTGGTAAGCCGAAGCCATTTCCTGAATCATCTCGCGAACGCGGGCTTCGTCAGGCTTGAGGTCGAACTGCTTGACCACTTCAGCCACGATCAGTCCCAGCACGACGCGGCGCTTGGCTTGCTCTTCGAACAGCTCGGCCGGCAGTTGGTCAGGCTTGATGTTGCCACCAAACTGCTGAACAGCCTGCACGCGCAGACGGTCAACTTCGTTGGACAGCAGCGCCTTTGGCACTTCGATCGGGTTGGTGGCCAGCAGACCGTCCATTACCTGATTTTTTACCTTGGATTTGATCGCCTGACGCAGCTCACGCTCCATGTTCTTGCGAACTTCGGTGCGGAAGCCGTCGATGCCGCTTTCCTTGATGCCGAATTGCGCGAAGAACTCTTCGTTCAGCTCAGGCAGCTTAGGCTCGGACACCGTGTTCACGGTAACGGTGAACTCAGCGGTTTTGCCAGCCAGGTCGAGGTTCTGATAGTCCTCTGGGAAGGTCAGGTTCAGAACGCGTTCTTCACCGGCCTTGGCGCCAACCAGGCCTTCTTCGAAGCCCGGGATCATGCGGCCGGAGCCCAGTACCAGCTGAGTGCCCTTGGCGGAACCGCCAGCGAACACTTCGCCGTCAACCTTGCCAACGAAATCGATGTTCAGCTGGTCTTCGTTCTGCGCAGCGCGATCGGCCACTTCAAAACGGGTGTTCTGCTTGCGCAGGATGTCGAGCATCTTGTCCAGGTCAGCGTCGGACACGTCGGCGCTCAGGCGCTCAACGGTGATGCCTTCGAAACCGGCAACGGTGAACTCAGGGAACACTTCGAATACAGCAACGTATTCCAGGTCTTTGCCAGCTTCGAGCGACTTTGGCTCGATCGACGGCGAACCCGCCGGGTTCAGCTTTTGCTCAACCACAGCTTCGTAGAACGACGACTGGATCACGTCGCCTACCGCTTCCTGGCGAGCATCGGCACCGAAACGGCGCTTGATTTCGCTCATTGGCACTTTGCCTGGACGGAAGCCAGCAATCTTGGCCTTTTGGGCAGTCTGCTGCAGACGCTTGTTGACCTGAGTCTCGATGCGCTCAGCCGGCACGGTGACGCTCATGCGGCGCTCGAGAGCAGTAGTATTTTCAACAGAAACTTGCATGGATATTCCTCGTTGCACAGACGTTAGCCGGCCGTTTCCGACCCCAGAATCAAGGGCATGCATTCTAGTGGGTCAAACTCAAGAAGTCACCCTACGGAAAACGGGTAAAAAAACAGCAGGCAGTTTATTCGGAGCGATACATCAAAGCAGCGCGCTCCGCAGACGAATACAAACCTTCACGCCAGGGCTCTGCACCACCGCTTCTATATATAGAAGAGACTGCCAGTCACTCCCCGACGGCCGCACTTGCGAGCAAGTACGCCAGGCAGCGCAGCATCATCGAGCAACATGATTACGACGAAGCGCCCTGCCCTTGCACCACGAAACCGGCCATACCGGATTTCAGAAGCGCTAAAACAAAAAAGGCGCCAGACTGTTAAATCTGGCGCCTTTCGAAATATGGGGTGGACGATGGGGATCGAACCCACGACAACGGGAGTCACAATCCCGTGCTCTACCAACTGAGCTACGCCCACCATATTGCGTAACAAAAAAGCCAAACAACTTCTTTGTTGAACCTCACCCGCCCGAAGACTTGAATGAAGCTTTGATTGGTGCGGATGAAGAGACTCGAACTCTTACGCCTTGCGGCGCTGGAACCTAAATCCAGTGTGTCTACCAATTCCACCACATCCGCGGATGAAGCTTTTAAAGCAAAGGCGCCAGACTGTTACATCTGGCGCCTTTCGAAATATGGGGTGGACGATGGGGATCGAACCCACGACAACGGGAGTCACAATCCCGTGCTCTACCAACTGAGCTACGCCCACCATATCGCGCTACTTGTGCCAATGCTGCCTAATGGCGCACCCGGCAGGACTCGAACCTGCGACCATCCGCTTAGAAGGCGGATGCTCTATCCAGCTGAGCTACGGGCGCCTTATTAATCTGTACTCTTAAGGACTACAAACTAAGTGCTTTCCAGTGTCGCAGAACCTTGATTCCGCTTCACCTTCTTAACCAGTGCTAGGCTGTGCCCGACAAGTGCGACGAATAGTATAGAGGGCTCCGAAGGTCGTCAAATCCTTTTTGAAAAAAATTCATTTAATTAAAGGAGTTAGAGGAATTTACTGACCAAGCGCCTTTGCCCTCACCGCTCGACATGCGAGAATGCGCTCTCATTTTTTCCCCTCTCGATGGTTAATCACGCGCAATGACTGCACAACTAATCGACGGCAAATCGATCGCCGCCAGCCTGCGCCAGCAGATCGCCCAACGAGTTGCCGAGCGTCGCCAGCAAGGCCTGCGCACGCCCGGCCTCGCGGTGATCCTGGTCGGCAGCGATCCTGCCTCTCAGGTTTATGTCTCGCACAAGCGTAAAGACTGTGAAGAGGTTGGCTTCCTCTCTCAAGCCTACGACCTGCCCGCCGAAACCACGCAAGTCGCGCTGACCGATCTGATCGATCGCCTCAACGACGACCCGGCAATCGACGGCATCCTGCTGCAGCTGCCACTGCCCGAGCATCTCGACGCATCGAAACTGCTGGAACGCATCCGCCCGGACAAAGACGTCGACGGTTTCCACCCGTATAACGTCGGTCGCCTGGCCCAGCGCATCCCGCTGCTGCGCCCATGCACCCCCAAGGGCATCATGACCCTGCTGGAAAGCACCGGTGCCGATCTGTACGGGATGGACGCCGTGGTCGTTGGCGCGTCCAACATCGTAGGCCGCCCGATGGCGATGGAACTGTTGCTGGCCGGCTGCACCGTCACCGTGACTCACCGCTTCACCAAGGACCTGGCCGGCCACGTCGGCCGCGCCGATCTGGTGGTTGTCGCCGCCGGCAAGCCGGGCCTGGTCAAGGGCGAGTGGATCAAGGAAGGCGCGATCGTGATCGACGTCGGCATCAACCGTCAGGACGACGGCAAACTGGTCGGTGACGTTGTCTACGAAACCGCCCTGCCCCGCGCTGGCTGGATCACTCCGGTGCCCGGCGGCGTCGGCCCGATGACCCGTGCGTGCCTGCTGGAAAACACGCTTTATGCAGCAGAAACCCTGCACGCCTGAGTGACATTTTCAGCGTTGAAAAAACCCGCCTTGTGCGGGTTTTTTATTGTTTGAGAAAAAACTGTAACCGTTCGCCGGAAACCCCTCTTTTTACAGGCCTTTTCACGAGATTTTCAGGTCGTTCAAACAACCATCGACAGATCTTCAGCCATACTCCTAGAATGCGACGCTTTGAAGAAATAACCCGTTACAAACTAACGGAATATCCAACCTTTATGAGTTCGCCCGCGTGAAAATTCGTCTTTCGATCCTGAGCCTGTTTTTCGCATTTGCAGGCACATTCATCACGCCAACGATCAACGCCGCGGAAACCACCGCTGCCCCACGCGACGCCTCGACCCTGAAGATCGCCTCCGGCAGCGCACTGCTCATGGATATGCAGACCAACAAAGTCATCTACTCCAGCAACCCTGACGTGATCGTGCCGATCGCCTCCGTCAGCAAGTTGATGACCGGACTGGTGGTGGTTGAAGCGCGGCAGAACATGGACGAATGGATCAATGTCGACATCAGCAACACCCCGGAAATGAAGGGGGTGTTTTCTCGAGTCAAACTCAAGAGCGAGCTGCCGCGCCGCGAAATGCTGCTGATTGCCTTGATGTCCTCGGAAAACCGCGCGGCGGCCAGCCTCGCCCACCATTATCCGGGCGGCTATGCCGCGTTTATTGCGGCAATGAACGCCAAGGCCAAGATGCTGGGCATGACCAGCACGCATTTCGTCGAGCCAACCGGGCTGTCAGAGCGCAACGTTTCCACTGCGCGCGATCTGAGCAAATTGCTGGTCGCCGCGCACAAGCACCCGTTGCTGAGCCAGCTCAGTACCACCAAGGAAAAAACCGTCGCCTTCCGCAAGCCCAATTACACCTTGGGTTTTCGCAACACCGACCACCTGGTCAACAAGGCTGACTGGGACATCATGATCACCAAGACCGGCTTCACCAATCCCGCCGGTCATTGCTTGGTGCTGGTGACTCGAATGGCCAACCGTCCGGTGGCGCTGGTGATCCTTGATGCATTCGGCAAGTACACGCATTTTGCCGACGCCAGCCGCATTCGCAGCTGGATGGAAACCGGTCGCAGCGCGGCGGTGCCGGCAGTCGCGCAGCAGTACAAGGCACAGAAAAACCTCAAGTCGCGCCAGAGCGGCGTGGTTGAAGCGTCCAAATAGCTGTCGCACAGTAAAAAGCCCCGATTTTCGGGGCTTTTTTTCGTCTGCCAGATCAGTCGTTGGGCAGCGGCATCTTGTCGTCATCGGGGATGCCATCGCCCGCAACTGGATCGCGGGACGGCTCGGGGGTCAGCACATTCGGCCGCGCCAACGGGTCACGCATCGGGCTGTCCGGATCAAGCACCGGGTCGACGTCTGACTCGGGCGTGGTCGGCACGCTGTCCGGTTTCTGGTCATCGAAGCTTGAATCGGTACTCATACGCACCTCACTCAGGGTTTCAGATCGCCCAACGGGTCGTAGGCTTTGCCGGGCTTGCGCTGCTCATCGTCGGGCTTTTCGTCCAGCGGAGCCTTCGCCGGGCCGACCGGGTCTACCTGCGGATCATCGAGATCGGGCGAATCCGGATCGAAGCCAAGATCCTCGCCAGAGGAATGCTCAGAAGAATGTGGGCCTTTCGGGGATGAATCTGCCATGTGCGCCTCCTGGTGCGCCCGCAAAATCACGGGCTCTACGCATAGGAGGCGAGCCGGACGCAGTCGTGCCCGGCAAGTGACGAACGGAGCTCAGTGTGCCGCCAGCGCCTTGCGCGCCTGCGCCGCTTCGTTTTCCTGACCGGCCTGGGCCAGCGCATCGGCTGCTTTCAGCCAGCGCTGCGTGTCAACGGCTGCAGGGATCTGCGAAGGTTTCTGGATCAGAATGGCCCAGCCGCCGGACTTTTCCAGCGCCGACTCGAAGGCACTGAAACTCATCAGTTGCCGACGGTTCATCCCGGCGCGCAGCAGCACGTTCTGCTTGTTGCGATCGTAGCCGGAAAGAATCGCATAGCGCGGCTCGGCCCAGAACGCCGAACCTTCGCTAAAGCGCACCATCACCGGATAACCGGCAGCTACCTGGGTCAACAGCGCTGGCAGATTGCTGTCCAGCGGGTAGACCAGCATGCCGTATTCACGAGCGAGGTTTTCAATGTTGCGCTGCAACTTGTCTTCGCCGCCCGGCAACTGCAACGGCTTTTCCAGCAGGCCCGGGGTGATCACGACGCCTTGCTGCGACAGCAGGCTGGCCAGCACCTGCGGCCCGCTCTGATTGGCTTCGCCACGATAGAACGTGCCGCTCAACTCGACCCGCTCCGGCAGACGCTTGACCTCCGGCGCCACAGTACCTGCGCAACCGTTCAAAACTGCCGCACCGACCGCAATGAGCAGCGCCGCACGCACTCGGGAAAATAGCTGGACCATCATCACTCTCTGTTCAGACGCCGGTCATCGTGTTCCGGCAACGCTGCGATCATAGGGCCGTGACCGCCTGCGGTATAGCCTTTGACCGCAGACCAGGCGATTGCATAGAGCGAACTGATTGGTCGCCAGCGACCTTTGGTCAATAGCCTGAAACACCCCATTGGCTAGACTGTCAGTGAAACAGAGCGAATTGAAAAGTGTGCGCCCGCTGCAGGGCGAAGAGGAGGCACTGATGAGCCTGACCATGACCATCGTAATGTTGATTGCCGGCTGGCTGGCTGTGGCGACTGCCATGTTGTGGGGGGTGTTGCGGATTTCGCGGAGGCATCATCACCCGGTGCAGACTGCGCCAACTGAGAAAAGCGAAGAGCATCGTGGGCGGCATGTGACGGCGCACTGAAGATCAAAAGCCCCTCACCCTAGCCCTCTCCCGGAGGGAGAGGGAACTGACCGGGGTGTTTATTCGAAGTATTCCAACCTGAGCTATCTAGCCGAACTCCGGATTTGAAAAGCCCGCAAATCAGCTCCCTCTCCCTCTCCCTCGGGAGAGGGTTGGGGTGAGGGGGCAGATTTCAGCTCGAACACAATCTCAAAGCAAAAAAAAACCGCCTGAGCCCAAAAGCCCAAGCGGTCTTTACGCTGTCAGCGCTTACGCTTGCTGAGTAACTTTCTTCTGTTTAGCCCGACGCGACATCATGTTCAACACCTCGATACCCGCCGAGAACGCCATCGCCGCATACACATAACCTTTCGGTACGTGAGCGCCGAAGCCTTCGGCGATCAAGGTCATACCGATCATGATCAGGAAGCCCAGGGCCAGCATCACCACGGTCGGGTTGTCGTTGATGAACTTGGCCAGCGGGTCAGCTGCCAGCAGCATCACCAGGACCGACACCACTACCGCAATGATCATGATCGGCAAGTGTTCGGTCATGCCGACAGCGGTAATGATGCTGTCAATCGAGAACACCATGTCGAGCATCAGGATCTGACCGATCGCGGCAGCGAAGCCCAGGGTTACGGTCGAGGTCGCGGTCTTCGGATCTTCCGGAGCCGGGTCCATGCTGTGATGGATCTCGGTGGTGGCTTTCCACACCAGGAACAGGCCACCGGCGATCAGAATCATGTCCTTCCAGGAGAACGCCTGGCCAAGGATTTCAATCACCGGCTCGGTCAACTGCACGATGAAGGCGATGGTGCTCAACAGCGCCAGACGCAGAATCAACGCCATGCCGATACCGATACGGCGAGCCTTCTGCCGATGTTGCTCAGGCAGCTTGTTGGTCAGGATCGAAATAAAGATCAGGTTATCGATGCCGAGCACGATTTCCATTACCACCAGTGTGGCCAAAGCAACCCAGGCGGTGGGGCTGGCGGCGAGTTCTAACAGATATTCCATGGGTCAGTCCTGACTCTGTGTAAGACGGGGTTAGATAGTCTTGGAGGAAGATTCGGATTCTTCCGTTTCTTTTTCCGGTGTTTCTTTTTTCTGAATCAAGCCACCGGTGGCATCGCTGAGCGCTTGCTCGGCGGCTTTATGGGTGTCGTCGATCGCTTGCTTGGCCGTTTCGGCCGCCGCGCCCATCAATTGCTGGGCGCTTTTTTCGGCCTGGTCGCAACCTGCCAGAACCAGTAAAGACGCAAACATCAGCGCAGGAAATGTGTATTTCATAATGATTCCTCGAATAAATCAGAGCGGCACGCAGAGCAGCCGTCGATGGCTGGGCATTCTAGGGAGGCAAACACTTCAGTAAAATTCGTATTTTTAGCGGCTATACTTCGGTTTTCACGAACTGAAGACCGTCATGCTCAATTACCGTCAACTGCACTACTTCTGGGTTGTCGCCAAGACCGGCAGCATCGTACGCGCCTGCGAGCAACTGAACCTGACCCCGCAAACCATCAGCGGGCAGATCTCCCTGCTTGAACAAACCTACGGCATCGAATTGTTTCGGCGTGTCGGCCGGCAGCTGGAACTCACCGAAGCCGGGCGCCAGGCCCTGCCCTACGCCGAGCAGATGTTCCAGCTCGGCGGTGAACTCGAGTTGATGCTGCGCGCGCAGCCCAACGAACAGCAGATCCTCTTTCGCGTCGGGGTCGCCGACGTGGTGCCGAAATCCATCGTTTATCGCTTGATCGCGCCAACCATGGAATTGAGCGAACCGCTGCGTATCACCTGCCGCGAGGACAAACTCGAACGCTTGCTGGCGGATCTGGCGATTCAGCGTCTCGATCTGGTGATTTCAGACAGCCCGATGCCTTCGCACCTCGACATCAAGGGCTACAGCCAGAAACTCGGTGAATGCGGGATCAGTTTTTTCGCCACCGCCGAACTGGCCGCGACATACGGTCAGGACTTCCCGCGCAGCCTGCACGGCGCCCCGCTGCTGATTCCCGGCGCGGAGACCGTGGTGCGCAGCCGCTTGCAGCGCTGGTTTGCCGAACAGCAGATCCAGCCGCAAATCGTCGGCGAGTTCGATGACAGTGCGTTGATGCAGGCGTTCGGCCAATCCGGCAGCGGGATTTTCATTGGCCCGAGCGTGATTGCCGATGAGGTGAAGCGCCAGTACGGCGTCGTGTTGATCGGCCAGACCGACGCGGTGACCGAGTCGTTCTATGCCATTTCGGTGGAGCGCAAGGTCAAGCACCCCGGCATAGTTGCGATTACCGAGGGTGCCCGACGCGAGCTGTTTACCACCTTATGAAGCGCAGGCTTCGCGCGGCTTCAAGGTCATCAGGACCATGGCGAGGAACACCGACAGCAGGATGAACCCGGCAGCGGCAAAACCGAGGAAGCCCAGGCCCGCGCTGTCGATGACCCGACCGCCGATCATCGCGCCCAGGCCGATGCCCAGATTGGCCCCGGCGATGTTCAACGAGGCGGCGAAGGCCGGCGCTTCCGGCGCGGCCTTCATCAGGCGCACATGGCTGACCAGGAACAACGCCGCCTGGGTCACGCCCCAGATCGCCATCGCCACGGCCAGGCCCAACGGTGAATGAATGTTCGGCACCAGCGAGACCATGCCAGCGATCATGAACGCGCAGAACAGCACCGAAGCGCCGAGCGGGTGCCGGTCCACCGCACGGCCGCCCAACGAGTTGCCGATCAGCCCGACCGCACCGAAGCCCATCAGGCACCAGCCGACCACGGTGCCGTTGAACCCGGCCAGCCGCTCAAGGATGTCAGCCAGATAGGTGTAAGCGGTGAACATGCCGCTGAACACCAGGATCGACAACAGCACATGGCCGAGCATCAGCGGGCTGCGCAGGATCTTGAACTGCGAACGGAAGCTGACTTGATGCTGATGCAGGCTGGTTTTCGGCAGGTAGACGAACAGCAGCAGAGCCTTGGCAAACGCAACCACCGCGAGAATCGCAAACGCCGTGCGCCAGCCGAAGGCGTCAGAAATCAACGTGCCGACCGGGATGCCGAACACCGTGGCGCAGACAATCCCGAAACCGATCTTGGCGATGGCGCGACCGGCGAAGTCCGGGCCGACGATATCCACCGCCGTCTCGCTGGCCAGTGCCCAGAACACCGGCAACCCCAGCGCCGGAATCAATCGGGCAACGGCCATGACCCAGATATTCGGCGCCAGTGCCGCAACGGTATTGGCCAGACCGAACATGATCAGGATGCTGATGAACAATTTACGCCGCTCGAAACGGGCGAAATACGCAGTGAGGAACGGGCCGAACATCGCCACGGTAAACGCGAACAGCGTCACCAATAATCCGGCTTGTGGAATGGTGACTTCAAGATCGCGGGCAATCGCCGGCAACAGGCCGACGATGACGAATTCCGTGGTCAGCACCGTAAATCCGGCGGCGGACAACAGAAGAATAGGCAACAGCATGCGCAACTCCAGCAAAACGACAACACCAGCGTTGGCCTTAAGGCCCGCTGGCGAAATTTGAAAATGAGGATGGCGCAGCTTAACAGAGAGTGCCCCGGCCTGACTTGCACAAACCTGTCTGATTGGCCAAACAAACCGGTGGCAGATCGTCACATGCCTGAGGGACAAGGCCTACGCTGTGATAAAGTCCGCGCCCTGCAAAACGTACAGCTTGTCCAGCGGCCGGTTTTTGGCGCTGATGTCGATTCGACACTCGGTTCGTGCCTGCCCACGCAACCTCGCACCCTATAAAAAACAGAGATGCCGTTCATGACCGCCTCATCCCCTTCTCTCCTGCAACGCTTGAAAAATCTCAGCCTGGTGACCCAGATCGTGATCGGCCTGATCGCCGGTATCGTCCTGGCGCTGCTTGCCCCGGAAGCGGCCAAGTCCACCGCGTTCATCGGCAAGGTGTTTGTCTCGGCGTTGAAAGCCGTGGCGCCGATTCTGGTGTTCGTGCTGGTGATGGCCTCGATCGCCAACCACAAGCATGGTCAGGAAACCCACATCCGGCCGATCCTGTTCCTGTACCTGCTGGGCACGTTCAGCGCAGCGGTGGTGGCCGTGGTTGCCAGCATGGCGTTCCCGTCCCATCTGGTGCTGTCGACTGAAAACGTTGCGGTCAGCGCACCGGGTGGTATTAGTGAAGTACTGCAAAGCCTGCTGCTGAGCGTGGTGGACAACCCGGTCAGCGCGCTGATGAACGCCAACTTCATCGGCATTCTGGCGTGGGCGATCGGCATGGGCATCGCGATCCGCCATGCCGGCGACACCACCCGCGAAGTGCTGGGCGACCTGTCCAACGGCGTCACGGTCATTGTTCGCGTGGTCATCCGCTTCGCGCCGCTGGGTATTTTCGGTCTGGTCGCGTCGACGCTGGCCACGTCCGGTTTCGGCGCACTGCTGGGTTACGCGCACCTGCTCGCGGTATTGCTCGGTTGCATGCTGTTCGTGGCGCTGGTGATGAATCCGCTGATCGTGTTCTGGAAGCTGCGCCGCAACCCTTATCCGCTGACCCTCAAGTGCCTGCGCGAAAGCGGCATTACGGCGTTTTTCACCCGCAGTTCGGCGGCGAACATTCCGGTCAACCTGGAACTGAGCAAGCGCCTGGGCCTGCATGAAGACACCTACTCGGTGTCGATCCCGCTGGGCGCGACCATCAACATGGCCGGCGCGGCGATCACCATCACCGTACTGGCCCTGGCTGCCGTGCACACGCTGGGGATTGCCGTGGACATTCCGACGGCGATCCTGCTCAGCGTCGTGGCAGCGATTTGTGCGTGCGGTGCTTCGGGTGTGGCCGGTGGCTCGCTGCTGTTGATTCCGCTGGCGTGCAGCCTGTTCGGCATCCCGAGCGAAATCGCCATGCAGGTGGTGGCGGTCGGTTTCATCATTGGCGTGCTGCAGGATTCGGCGGAGACTGCGCTGAACTCGTCGACTGACGTGCTGTTTACCGCAGCGGCTTGCATGGGTGAAGAAGCGAAGGCCCAGCGTACCGCCTGATATTCACGGTACCCCGATCGTTCCCACGCTCCGCGTGGGAATGCCTCTACGGACGCTCCGCGTTCGGCTCGAAAAAGGGACGCGGAGCGTCCCGGGCTGCATTCCCACGCGGAGCGGTGGGAACGATCAAATGAAAAGCCCGCCTCGGTGTGAACCTTGGCGGGCTTTTTTGTAGCTGGCTGTTTTAGAACGCGCCCATGTAATCGCGCTTGCCCACTTCCACCCCGTTATGACGCAGCAGCGCATAAGTCGTCGTGACGTGGAAGAAAAACTGCGGCAAACCGTAAGTCAGCAGGTACGACTGGCCACTGAAGCGCTTCTCTTTCGGGGTGCCCGGACGGGTGACGATCTCGATGCCTTCCTTGCCATCGATCTGCTCTGGCTTGATCTCGCCGATAAACGCCAGGACCTTGGCGATCAGGGCTTGCAGCTCGGCGAAGGTGGTTTCGCTGTCGTCGTACTTCGGCAGTTCTACTTCGGCCAGACGCGCCGACACGCCTTTGGCGAAGTCGACGGCGATCTGCACCTGGCGGGTCAGCGGGAACATGTCCGGGTACAGACGCGCTTGCAGGAACGCGTTCGGGTCGATGTTTTTCTCGCTGGCGTGGGCTTCAGCCTTTTTCAGCACATCGCTCAGGGCGTTGAGCATTTGTTGAAAAACCGGGACGGATGCGGCGTGCAGGGAAATGGTCATGGCAGTCTCGTGTGATGGCTGGGTGGAACAAGGAGGCGATTATAGCCATGCTTGATGACCACACGGCTTGCCTTTTGTTGGGCAAGGATTAGGCTAGGCGCCTTCGACTGCAGAGGGAACGCGCGATGACCACCGAACCAGAATCCAGCTCCGAACAGCCACAGCTCAACACCACGGAAATCCGCATCCTCGGCTCACTGATCGAGAAACAGGCGACCAGCCCGGAAAGCTATCCGCTGACCCTCAATGCGCTGGTGCTGGCCTGCAATCAGAAAACCAGCCGCGAACCGGTGATGAACCTGAATCCGGGCCAGGTCGGCCAGAGCCTGCGCGCCCTTGAGGGCCGGGGTTTTGCCAGGCTGGTGATGGGCAGTCGCGCCGATCGTTGGGAGCACAAGGTCGACAAGGCGCTTGAGCTGGTGCCAGCGCAGGTGATCTTGAGCGGACTGATGTTTCTGCGCGGCCCGCAGACCGTCAACGAGCTGCTGACCCGCAGCGGCCGCATGCATGAATTCGAAGACGCCGAACAGGTGGTGCATCAGCTCGAGCGCTTGATTGCGCGCGGGTTGGCCGTGCTGATCCCGCGTCAGGCCGGGCAGCGTGAAGACCGTTACACCCATGCGCTGGGCGATCCGGCGGACATCGAGGCGATCATCGCCGCGCGGCAGAATCCGGTGGAGCGCTCGGCCACCGGCGTTTCGGTGGAGCGTATCGAAGAGCTCGAAGCACGCATCGCCGCACTGGAAGAGCGCCTGGCACGCCTCGAATAATTCACGCATTCCCTTGTAGGAGTGAGCCTGCTCGCGATAGCGGCGTGTCAGTCACCTGATTGTTGAAGACACACCGCTATCGCGAGCAGGCTCACTCCTACAGGGGACGTGCGTTTATTCACCGTCCCAGTAATCCACCCCGTCCGCCTGCCGCGCCACGGCGACAAACCCGGACGGGTTGCCCTCGGCATCGACGCTGAAATTATCCATCACCGCATATTTGTTCGAGTCCGGGTATTCGCAGATCTCGGGTTGCTGCTGCGTGCTGATCGCCAGGTAACGCAACTCGCCCGAGCTGGTATTGATGATCTGATGCGCCTGCTCCGGGCCGCCCGGTGGACAGGCGATGATGTCACCGCTGCGGATCGGAAAACGCTCAGCGCCCAGGCGCACCTCGCCCTCCCCGGCCACCACGTAGAACATTTCCTCATTGACCCGATGGCTGTGAAACGGACTGCCGCGCATGCCCGGCGGCAAGGCGTACAGGCGGTAGCCAAGTTTTTGCGCGCCCAGTTGCTGGCCGATGCGGGCGAAGCGCTGTTGGTAGCGCCCAGCGGTTTCGCCTTGCGGGGCAAGGGCTTCGGGCAGGGGTTCGAGCTCGACCTCGTCGACATTGAGGATGGGCGGATGCATGGACGGCCTCGGTTTTGGTTTTTGGTGAAGGCAAGTCTGCGCTTGCCGCGCAGGCAGCATAGCCGAGGATGTCTGGCTTGATACCGCAGCGCGGCCATCGCCAGCAGGCTGGCTCCCACAGGTTGACCAGGTTCCAGTTGAAAAAGTGCGTCAACCTGGGAGCTTGTCTGCAAGGGATGGCGGACGCCAGACTGCAGTTGGCTGGCTCCCACAGGTTGACCGTGTTCCAACTGGAAAAATGCGCTTAACTTGTGGGAGCTTGCCTGCAAGGGATGGCAGACGCCAGACCGCAGGCTGGCTGGCTCTCACAGGTTGACCGGGTTCCAGCTGAAAAATGCGCTCAACCTGTGGGAGCTTGCCTGCAAGCGATAAGGTCCGCGCCGCCACCGCAAGATTCAATCAGCTACGCGCAAACGCCACCGCCGCCGCAAACTGCGCTTCATTCGGGCGCACGCCGGTATACAGCACAAACTGCTCCAGCGCCTGAATCGCGATGACTTCCAGCCCGGTGATGACCCGTTTGCCCTCGGCCCGAGCGCGCACAATCAGCGGTGTTTCCGAGGGAATCGCCACCACATCGAAAACCGTCTGCGCCGCCTTGATGACTGCCGGTTCAAACGCCAGTTGCCCCGCTTCCGGCCCGCCGTCCATCCCTACCGGCGTGACGTTGATCAACATCTGCGGGCGCTCCTCGCCCAGCTCTGCCTGCCAGCGGTAACCCAGCGAGTCCGCCAGCGCACGCCCGGCGCGCTCGTTGCGGGCGACGATCAGGCCGTTCCTGTAACCGCCGTCGCGCAAGGCACTGGCCACCGCTTTGGCCATACCGCCGCTGCCGCGCAGGGCGAAGGTCGAGTCCGTGGGCACGGCGTGGCTCTGGAGCAACTGGGCGACGGCGATGTAATCGGTGTTATAGGCCTTGAGGTGGCCGTTAGTGTTGACGATGGTGTTGATTGACTGGATCGCTGCCGCCGACGCATCGAACTCGTCGACCAGCGCAATGCACGCTTCCTTGAACGGCATCGATACGCCGCACCCGCGGATGCCCAGTGCGCGAATCCCGCTCACGGCACCGGTCAGGTCTTGACTGCTGAAGGCCTTGTAATAGAAATTCAGGCCCAGCTGTTCATACAAATGGTTGTGGAAACGCAGACCGAAATTGCCGGGCCGCCCCGACAGGGACATGCACAGCTGGGTGTCTTTGTTCGGGTTCATCTGCATGAAACTTCTCCTTCGAACGCACTTTCGGATAGACGGGATTAGCCAGCCCCGCGGGCTCTGAACGATCATGGGGCGTGATTTAGAGGGCTTTCGCGGCGATCGTTCAGCCCGGTAAAGAAACCGCTACAGACCTTACACAAAATTTACCCAGCGGCTGTGCTGATTTTGCCGATTTCACTGTCTCAGATGTATCCCCGCGACAACTATGGGCCTGGTGCAGGCCCTGCCGCCGGGTCGAAGAACCGAGGACTTATCATGATTCGTAAACTTCCCATTATGGCTTTGCTGATCGGCGCGCTCGCGGTCACGGGTCAGGCAGAAGCGGGTGGTGGCCACGGCTGGCAAGGCCCTGCAGTGTTTGGCGCGATCGTCGGCTCGGCCATCATCGGCTCGGCACTGATCAATCAGGATCGGCCGGTGTATGTGCAGCAACCGGTGTACGTACAGCCCCAACCGGTTTATGTGCAGCAGCCGCCACCGGTTTACTACCAGCCGGCGCCGGTGTATGTGCAGCAGCCGGTTTACGTGCAGCCGGCGCCGGTTTATTACGGCCCGCCTCGCGGGTATTACGGCCGGCCGCATGGGTATTACGGCGGGCCACGCTGGTGACAGGGACACGGAGCCCCGCTTTTGAAGCGGGGCTTTTTTGTGGGGAGTGTGCGATCGGCTTTGGACTTGTGGTGGATTCGCCCCTCACCCCAGCCCTCTCCCTGTATGTACCGGAGACATGGTGGACACATGTTCGGAGACATGGTGGACGGTTTTAGATCTTCTTACCTGCCGTCACGACCTGCAAGTTCAAGTCGATTCGAGCGACACGATGTCTACTCCAGTAGACATCGTGGATGCCGTCCTCCGTCGTCTCCCTGATCGCTATGCACCTGCCATAAAAAGCCTTTCCAATCTTGTATTCCCGATTCCTCCAAAAGATTTCGCCTCCCACCTGTACCTTCCTGACCACATCCGCGTCGCTGTACTCCGGTTCCGCCGGTCGCTCCTGATATTCCCTTGGGCTGCCACTGTAACGAGCCGCCGGCACCGCCATGCCCAGCGCCTGATGAGGGCGTTTTTGGTTGTAGATGTCGCGCCAGGTATCAAACGCCCGTTGTGCGTCGTCGAGATCGGTGAAAAACCGGCCTTGCAGGACTTCATTTTTCAGGCTGCGGTGGAAGCGCTCCAGTTTTCCCTGAGTCTGAGGATGATAAGGCCGGGAGTGACCGACCTTAATGCCCTGGCTCATCAGCCAGACTTCCAGCGCAGTATAAACGCCAGTCTGATCGCCCCATGGCGAGCCGTTGTCCATCGTCATGCGCAACGGCAGGCCGTAGCGTCGAAACGTCCGGATTAGATGGTCTTGTACAGTTTGGCGCTGTTCATTGGCACATGCGGCAATGCATAGCGAAAAGCGTGAGTGGTCGTCCAGTATTGTGAATGGATGGCAGCGTCCGTGGCTCAGACTGAAATGTCCCTTGAAGTCGATCTGCCATAGATCGTTAGGCGCTTCGTGCTCAAAGCGGATAAATGGTTTGATCTCGGTAGCCTTTGGATCAACACGCGAATGACGCTGCAAAACCGCATGCACAGTGCTGACAGAGGGCATCACAGCGCCTTCATCTTCCAGCACGCGCTTGAGCTTGCGGGCACCCCAGGCCTCGTATCGCTGACTCATGGTCAGAATCCGCTGCTCAACCTCATCAGCACAACGTTTCGGTGATGTTTTCGGTCGACGGGACTGATCGTGCAACCCCTCTACACCTGATATTTCAAACCTGTTGAGCCATTTGTAGGCAGTACTTGGGCTGATATTGAATCGACGGCAAAGCTGCCGAACATTCGCTCCTTCTTGCCGAGCTAAATGCACAAACTCTGTACGAAGTTGCATGGTGGATGCCTCTTGCCAGGACACAGGTCATCTCCTTGATGATGAGCAATGTGCCTATTAAAAAGTGTCCACCATGTCTCCGAACACCTGTCCACCATGTGTCCGGTACATACACTCCCGGAGGGAGAGGGAGCCGATCTCGGTTGGCTTTGAAGTTTGCGTACGACCCGGTATTTCCCGTCGGCGCATATCACGTACGACTCGGTATTTCACCTCAGCGTACCTCTCACATCCACCGCGATCAGTCCCCTCTCCCCCTGGGAGAGGGCTAGGGTGAGGGGCTTTTGATCTTTACGGGCGCACTGAGCATATTCGACCATTCGTCGCCCAACGTCTGAAAAAATCTCGCCAAGGTCGCTGCGAGAACAGTTTATGCAGCTAAAGTCGGCATGATTGACTCGACCGTCATGGGCATTTCCACGAAACGGTCATGGTTTTGTCATGACGGAGCCGCAATCTGAATCCGTCCGTAAACAACAGGTTGATAACAACAAGGACGACGGTATGCCAACACAAAACCCGCACCGCATTGTCGGTCTGTGCACCTCGAGCAAGGTGTACAGCGCGCTGACCGAACTCAAGCATCTGGAAGGTCACCGCTGCGCCAAGTTTCTTTCGCTGCTGGCGGAGAATCTGGTGCACAAAGGCTTGCTCAACGAGCGCGAAGTCATGCACATGCTCGATCAAGTGGTCGACTGAGGCAGCCCTCAACGGCGTCAATGACCACTATCGAAAGCGTTGATTGTCCGTAGAAGCGGCGAATCTCTAAGGTAACTCCATTGTTGAATGGAGGTACAGGTCATGGCTCAGGTTCAAATCATGTCGGTGGTCGGCAGTGCGGTTCCCGCTTCGCTCAGGGCGTCGGGGTTGCTCGCCTGCTGGTATCTGATGCGCGACGGCGAGGCGATCAGTGGTCCGCTCACCTCGTTACCCGCCGCACAGGCCTTGTCGCAGAAAATCGTCGGCGCGTCGTTCAACGCCTAAGGCAGTTGCACCTTGGGTTTGGTCTCGACGAACAGCGCCCAGCTCGACAGGAACAGCGCGGCGATCAACGGGCCGATGACGAAGCCGTTGAGGCCAAACACCGCGAGGCCGCCCAGGGTCGAGATCAGAATCATGTAATCGGGCATTTTCGTATCCTTGCCCACCAGAATCGGGCGCAGGACGTTGTCGACCAGGCCGATCACGAAAACCCCGAACAGGCCCAGCACCACGCCTTGCCAGATCATCCCGCTGAGCAGGAAGTACACGGCCACCGGCGCCCAGACGATTCCCGCGCCGACCGCTGGCAGCAACGACAGAAACGCCATCAACACCGCCCAAAGCAACGCGCTGGGAATGTCGAGAAACCAGAAAATCGCCCCACCCAGCGCCCCTTGCGTTACCGCGACGAGCACGTTGCCTTTGACGGTCGCACGCACCACGCGGTTGAATTTCAGTTGCAGGCGACGCTTGTGGTTTTCCTCCAGCGGCACCGCGGTGCGCATCTTGCGCGCCAGTTCAGGGCCGTCACGCAGGAAGAAAAACAGCAGGTACAGCATGATGAAAAAACTCACCACGAATTCAAAAGTGCCCTGGCCGAAACTGAACGCCTGAGTCGCCAGCACCTGACTGCCCTGCATGGCGGCCTTGACGATTTTCTCGCGCAGGCTGTCGAGTTCGCCCATGCCGAAACGGTCAAGCAAATGCTGAAAGTATGGCGGCAGGCTGTGCTTGAACTGCGCCAGATAGGCGGCAATGTCCAGCTCACCGCTTTCAATGTTCTTGTAAACCGTCGCCCCCTCCTGCACCAGCAGAATGCTGACGATGATCACCGGCAGGATCGCGATGACCAGGCACAGGCTCAACGTGCACAGCGACGTCAGGTTGCGTGGCCAGCCGAATCGGATCTGCAGCCGGCGCTGCACCGGCGCGAACAGAATGCCGAGAATCACTGCCCAGAACACCGCACCGTAGAACGGCAGCAGGATCCAGATGAAGGCCACCGTGACCAGCACCAGCAGCACTGTCAGGGATTTGAATTGAAGACTCTTTTCGTTCATGTCCGGTCCATGTCTGTCAGGCGTCATGCACGCCCCGAACCTTAGTCACCCGCGACGTGCGCGAGTGCCCTGTTTATTCGTTGAGCATAGATCCAGATCAATAAACCCTCGCTGCGCCTCGCTTACCCTGCCGCGCTTTTGCGACCGCCATCATGAACTCGACCCACAGCGCCCCCGAACTGCTCGCCCCCGCCGGCACCTTGAAAAACATGCGTTACGCCTTCGCCTACGGCGCCGATGCGGTGTATGCCGGGCAGCCGCGTTACAGCCTGCGGGTGCGCAACAATGAATTCGACCATGCCAATCTGGCGTTGGGCATCCGTGAGGCGCAGGCACAGGGCAAGCGCTTCTATGTGGTGGTCAACATCGCCCCGCACAATGCCAAGCTGAAGACCTTTCTCAAGGATCTGGCGCCGGTGATCGAGATGGCACCGGATGCGCTGATCATGTCCGATCCGGGGCTGATCATGCTGGTACGTCGGCACTTTGCGCAGATGCCGATTCATTTGTCGGTGCAGGCCAACACGGTGAACTGGGCGAGCGTCGAGTTCTGGCAACAGCAAGGTGTCAGCCGGGTCATTCTGTCGCGGGAATTGTCGCTGGAAGAGATTGGCGAAATCCGCGAACAAGTGCCTGGCATGGAGCTGGAAGTGTTCGTCCACGGCGCGCTGTGCATGGCCTACTCCGGGCGCTGCCTGCTCTCCGGCTACCTGAACAAGCGCGACGCCAATCAGGGCAGCTGCACCAATGCCTGTCGCTGGAAATACTCGGCGCAGCAGGCCACGGAAAATCAGCTCGGCGAGATCGTACAGACCTTCCAGCCCGAGCCGACCCTGGGCCTCGGCGCACCCACCGATCAGGTGTTCCTGTTGCAGGAAGCCAACCGCCCGGACGAACTGATGCCGGCCTTCGAAGACGAGCATGGCACCTACATCATGAACGCCAAAGACCTGCGCGCCGTGCAGCACGTCGAGCGTCTGACACGCATGGGCGTACATTCGCTGAAAATCGAAGGCCGGACAAAATCGCATTTCTATTGCGCCCGCACCACTCAGGTGTATCGCCGCGCCATCGACGATGCGGTCGCCGGCCGTCCGTTCGACCGCAGCCTGATGAGCGACCTCGAATCACTGGCCCAGCGCGGCTACACCGAAGGCTTTCTGCGCCGGCATGTGCATGATGAATATCAGAACTATCAGCACGGCAGCTCCGTGTCAGAGCGTCAGCAGTTCGTCGGCGAACTGACCGGTAAACGGCGTGAACGGCTGGCCGAGGTCAAGGTGAAGAACCGCTTCGCCGTGGGCGAGCATCTGGAATTGATGACGCCCAAGGGCAACTTTCATTTTGACCTGCACGAACTGCACAACCTCAAGGGCGAGACCATCGACGTAGCGCCGGGGGATGGCCACACGGTTTATCTGCCGATACCCGATGCGCTGGATCTGCGCTTCGGGTTACTGATGCGCGATATCCACACGACCTGAGATCCGTAAGCAGACTCGCGACCCTGTGGGAGCGAGCCTGCTCGCGAAGAGGCCAGCCAATCCAACACAAAAGCCCAGGGCTCAGCGCCGATCATCCGACAACGGCGTCGGCTCGTCCGCCGGCGGCACGTCCTCATCCGCGGCGGGATCTTTCCAGTCTTCCGGCCGGTCAGCATCGCTCAAGGGATCGCGCCCCGGGTCCATGCCCGGCGGCGCATCGTGATCGCTCAACGTCGGCTCGTCGGTGCCGGGAATACGGCGGGTCTGGTCGGTGGGCGCAATGCCGCCCGGAAACAGCGAATCGTCAGCCATGGTGCACCTCACAAAAACAGCGCCGGAATGTCCGGGTTGTCTTGGTTGGAGGCGAGGAAATTGGGCAGCGTGCGACGCAGCAGACCAGCGGCATTCAACCTTGCGCGGAAAAGCGATCACGGCTGTTGGTCAGGTGCAGCCACATCGCCGCCCGCGCCGCTTCCGGGTCCTGACGCTTGATCGCATTCAGGATCGCCTCGTGCTCCAGATTGGCCAGTTGCCCGAGCTTGCTCAGATCCGCCGCGCCCCGTTCGGCAGCATTGAGGCGAGTACGCGGAATCATCGCGCTGCCCAGGTGCTGCATGATCTCGCTGAAGCACACGTTACCGGTGGCCTCGGCGATCAACAGGTGAAAGCGCCGATCCGCCTCGACGCAACTGTCGTTGTTGTCCAGCAGCCGCTGATAGTCATCCAGCGCCTGGCGCATCTGCAGCAGTTGCTGCTCGCTGCGCCGTTGCGCCGCCAATGCCGCTGCCTGGGTTTCCAGGCCCAGGCGCAACTCGAGCATGCTGCGTACACCGAGCGCGGTGTCGACATTCAGGCGCAAGCCCTGCTCTGGCGCGCGCTCGATGACAAACGTGCCGATGCCATGGCGAGTTTCCACCAGCCCTGACGCCTGTAATTTGGAAATCGCCTCACGCACCACCGTGCGGCTGACGCCGTGCTCCTGAACGATGGAATTCTCCGACGGCAGCTTGTCACCCGGCGTCATCTGGCCGAGCAGAATGCTCTGGGTGAGCTTTTCCACCAGGTCATGCGCCAGGTTGTGCGCACGTTTGCGGGCGGGGGCGTCGAAGTCTTCTTGCATGGTCGAGTCCGGTGATCGGGGCTTGCCGATCGTAGCACCGCGCGTGACGTTGGCGGGACTGATTTTGGCCCTCTAACGCAGCCAACTTGTATGACAACAGCAAAAGTCATCCGAAACACACATCAAATCTTTCGTCACCCAGCCGCCCTTTGCAAAGACAAACAGCGACGCGCCCGCCACGCGAAAGCCAACAAATATGGCGCAGACGAAGCAAAAAACATAAAAACCTGCTTCTCAAGACGAAATTAATCACCCCACCCCACTTGTAGGACAAAAATTTCAAGTTGTATGATGTCTAGCAACAACGCAGCACCCAGACCTACCCGCATAAAAATAATCAGTGGGAGAAAACCAAGTGAAAACCTCCGTCTCGGGGATGAGCGAGGGTGTCGATCCGACGCTCGCCTCGGCCATCTCGAAAGTCAAACGCCACGTCCTGCCGCTCTTCGTGATCATGTTCATCGTCAATTACATTGACCGGGTGAACATCGGTTTCGTCCGCACCCACATGGAAACCGACCTGGGCATTGGCGCCGCTGCCTACGGCTTCGGCGCCGGGCTGTTCTTCATCGGTTACGCGCTGTTCGAAGTCCCTTCCAACATGCTCTTGCAGAAAGTCGGCGCGCGCATCTGGCTGACCCGCATCATGTTCACCTGGGGTCTGGTCGCCGCCGGCATGGCGTTCATCCAGAACGAAACCCACTTCTATATCCTGCGGTTCCTCCTCGGTGTGGCTGAGGCCGGTTTCTTTCCCGGGGTGATCTATTACTTCACCCGCTGGCTGCCCGGTGCCGAGCGCGGCAAGGCGATTGCGATTTTCCTCAGTGGCTCGGCCGTGGCTTCGTTGATCTCCGGGCCGCTGTCCGGCCTGCTTCTGCAAATCAACGGTCTGGGCATGCATGGCTGGCAGTGGATGTACTTCATCGAAGGGATGTTCTCGGTGTGCCTGTGCGTGTTCGTCTGGTTCTGGCTCGACGCGAAACCGCACGATGCGAAATGGCTGACCCGCGCCGAACAGGATGCCCTGGTCACCGCCATCGACGACGAACAAAAGGCGCGTGAAGCCGCGACTCCAATTCGTCCGTCGCTGGGCAAATTGCTCAAGGACCGGCAGATCATTCTGTTCTGCCTGATCTACTTCTTCATTCAGTTGACCATCTACGCAGCGACGTTCTGGCTGCCGAGCATCATCAAGAAAATGGGCGAGCTGAGCGACGTGCAGGTCGGCCTGTTCAACTCGATTCCGTGGCTGCTGTCGATTGTCGGCATGTATGCGTTCGCCACGCTCTCGGCGAAGTGGAAACACCAGCAGGCGTGGGTCGCCACCGCGCTGTTGATCGCCGCGGCGGGGATGTTCATGTCCACCACCGGCGGGCCGATTTTCGCTTTCGTGGCGATCTGCTTTGCGGCGCTGGGGTTCAAGTCGGCGTCGTCGCTGTTCTGGCCGATTCCGCAGGCTTATCTGGATGCCCGCATCGCCGCAGCGGTGATCGCGCTGATCAACTCGGTGGGCAACCTGGGCGGCTTCGTGGCGCCGACCACCTTCGGCTTGCTCGAAGAACACACCGGTTCGATTCAGGGCGGCCTCTATGGTCTGGCCGCGACCTCGATCATCGCCGCGATCATCGTCTTCGCCGCACGCACCACACCGAAACCTGCTGCTGAAAACGCCGTGGCCGACGCCGCGCCGAAACACGCCTGAATTCGTCTTCAAAGGAAAACAACAATGAGCGTACACGACACCGCCAAAGCCCCGATCATCACCGACATGCAGGTCATTCCGGTGGCCGGTCACGACGGCATGCTGCTCAACCTGAGCGGCGCCCACGGGCCGTTTTTCACCCGCAACATCGTCATTCTCAAGGACAACGCCGGCCACACCGGCGTCGGTGAAGTGCCCGGTGGCGAGCGCATTCGCCAGACCCTGGAAGACGCGCGCAATCTGGTGGTCGGCAGCCCGATCGGCACCTACCAGAAGATCCTCAACCAGGTGCGCCAGACCTTCGCCGATCGCGATGCCGGCGGCCGTGGCCTGCAGACCTTCGATTTGCGCATCACCATCCACGCCGTCACTGGCCTTGAAGCCGCCCTGCTCGACCTGCTCGGTCAGCATCTGGACGTGCCGGTGGCGGCACTGCTCGGCGAAGGCCAGCAGCGTGACGAAGTGAAGATGCTCGGCTATCTGTTCTATGTTGGTGATCAGCGCGAAACCGACCTCGCCTATCGCAGCGAACCGGAGGCCGACAACGACTGGTTCCGCGTCCGCCACGAAAAAGCCATGACCGCTGAAGCCGTGGTGCGTCTCGCCGAAGCGGCGCATGCCAGGTACGGTTTCAAGGACTTCAAACTCAAGGGCGGCGTGCTCAGCGGCGACGCCGAAATCGAAGCGGTCACCGCCCTCGCCGAGCGCTTTCCAGGGGCGCGGATCACCCTCGATCCGAACGGTGCATGGTCGTTGCAAGAGGCGATCCGCCTGTGCCGCGACCAGCACCACGTTCTGGCCTATGCCGAAGACCCGTGCGGTGCGGAAAACGGTTATTCCGGCCGTGAAGTGATGGCTGAATTCCGTCGTGCCACCGGGTTGAAAACCGCAACCAACATGATCGCCACCGACTGGCGCGAAATGGGCCACGCGATTCAGTTGCAGTCAGTGGATATTCCGCTGGCCGACCCGCATTTCTGGACCATGCAGGGTTCGGTGCGCGTCGCGCAGATGTGCCACGAATGGGGCCTGACCTGGGGCTCGCATTCCAACAACCACTTCGACATCTCGCTGGCGATGTTCACCCACGTCGCCGCTGCCGCACCGGGCGACATCACCGCCATCGACACCCACTGGATCTGGCAGGACGGCCAGCGCCTGACCAAGGCGCCCCTGCAAATCGTCGGCGGCTGCGTGCAAGTGCCGCAGAAGCCGGGGCTGGGGGTGGAACTGGACATGGATCAAGTGGCCAAGGCCCACGAACTCTACAAAGGCATGGGCCTCGGCGCGCGGGATGACAGCGTGGCGATGCAGTTCCTGATTCCGGGGTGGAAATTCGATAACAAGCGGCCGTGTCTGGTGCGTTGAGCCCGATCTTCAGTCCACCACCATCCCTGTAGGAGTGAGCCTGCTCGCGATAGCGGTGTGTCAGTCAGCATTGATTCCAACTGACACACCGCTATCGCGAGCAGGCTCACTCCTACATGGGTTTTGCATTATCCAGAGATGTGTAACAGCCAGTTTTTGAACGCCATCATGGCCGCCGACTCGGGCCGCGACTGCAATCGCGTCAACCAATAGCTGCCGGTCGTGATCTCGATCGCAAACGGCTGACAAATCACCTCCGCCGCCAGTTGCCGAGCGAACATCAGTGGCGGCGCCAACGCCACGCCACAGCCCTGAATGGCTGCCTCCATCATTCCCAGCGACGAATCGAACATGATGCTCTGCGGCGGCGCGGCATGCGTTGCCAACCCGGCAGCCTGAAACCACTGCGGCCATTCATCCGTGCGATAGGAACGCAGCAAGGTCTGCTGCAACAGGTCCGCTGGTGCATGCAGTTGTCGAGCGATGTCCGGCACGCACAGTACCGATAGCGGCGCATCGAGCAGACGCGTCGCCTCGATGCCATGCCATGCCCCCGCACCGAAGCGAACCGCGTAATCCAGCCCCTCCGCTGCGACATCCACGCGATTGTTGTGGGTCGACAGCCGTAAATCCATGAGCGGATGTTTCGCCCGGAAGTCCGCCAGCCTCGGCAACAACCAGCCCACAGCGAACGTGCCGACTGCGCCGACGGTCAACGTTTCGCGATACTGCCCGCCGGCGAGGCGCTCGAGAATCTGTGCGACGTGATCGAAGGAGGTGCTCAGCACCGGTAGCAGGGTTTCTCCTTCGCTGGTCAGCAGCAGCCCACGGGGCAGGCGTTTGAACAGGGTGACGTTAAGCTGCGCCTCAAGGCTCTTCACCTGATGGCTGACCGCCGCTTGTGTGACGCACAGTTCCACGGCGGCGCGAGTGAAGCTCAAATGACGCGCCGACGCTTCAAAGGCGCGCAGTGCGTTTAGCGGCAATTGCGGTCGTATCATGCCCTACCCCAAATTTTTCTAATGGCTCGTGCGAGTTTTCATCGTTTGTCGTTGGCCGCCGAGCTGATTAGATTGGCCGCGCTGATCAGCGACCCCACAAGAAAATCGCCCGCAGTGTAGCGGGATAACAACATCAACACTCATGGAGAGTGGTTCATTCATGTCATCCATAACTTCAAGCAAAGCCTTTTCCTGCGCAGCGTTCAGCCTGTTTTTTGGCGCCACAGCCTGCCTCGCCGCCGCGCCTGACGACGCGCAGCTGCAAGCGCTGGTCAACGCAACGGTCACGCCGGTTATGCAGCAGCAGAACATCGCCGGCCTCACCGTAGCGCTGACCGTCAACGGCAAGGCGCATTACTTTAACTACGGCGTCGCCGCCAAGGACACCGGTCAACGGGTCAGCGAGAACACCCTGTTCGAAATCGGCTCGGTGAGCAAAACCTTCACCGCGACCCTCGCAGGTTTCGCGCAAGCCACGGGCAAACTGGATCTGTCGACCAAGGCCAGCCAGCTCTGGCCTGAGCTGAAGGGCAGCGCCTTTGACAACATCAGCGTGCTGCAACTGGGCACCTACAGCGCCGGTGGCTTGCCGCTGCAATTCCCGGCCAACGCGGATTCGCCTGAGACCATGCTCGGCTATTTTCAGCACTGGAAACCGACCTGGCCGGCCGGCAGCCATCGCCAGTATTCCAATCCGAGCCTCGGCCTGTTCGGCTGCCTGACAGCAAAAAGCCTCGGCCAGCCGTTCGACCAGGCGACGGCGCAAACCTTGCTGCCGAAACTCGGTTTGCAGCACACATATCTCAGCGTCCCCACTGAACAAATGAGCCTTTACGCGCAAGGCTACGACAAGAACGACAAACCCGTGCGCGTCCGCCCCGGCGCCCTCGACATGCAAGCCTATGGTGTGAAAACCAGTGCCGTGGACCTGCTGCGTTACGTGCAGGCCAACCTCAAACCCGAAACCCTGGCGGCCCCCCTGCCCCAAACCATCGCCAACACCCACACCGGTTACTACCGCGTCGGCGACATGACCCAGGGCCTGGGCTGGGAAATGTACCCCTACCCGATCAGCCTCGAACGCCTGCTCGCCGGCAACTCCACGGAAATGGCCATGCAGGCGCACAAGGTGCAATGGCTGAATCCACCGCAGCCACAGCCCGAGAACGTACTGATTAACAAGACCGGTTCTACCGCAGGTTTTGGCGCGTACGTGGCGTTTGTACCGAGCAAAGACGTGGGTATTGCGATCATGGCCAACAAGAACTTTCCGATTGCGGAGCGGGTGAAGATTGCGCACAGGATTTTGAGTGCTGTGGCTGATTGATTGGTTGGTTGCGAGGCAATGAAAATAGGCGACCCGTTGAGGGTCGCCTATTTTTGATTCAGCTGTTAAAGCTGCGCCTGCAGTTTCCACCCGATGACATCCATCAGGTCGCAGCTGTCACGCAAGGGAATCGCCAGCACCCGCGCCAAGTCCTGCAACAGCAAAGCATCGTGTCCCTTGTTATCTCCCAGCGCGACGGTCTCCAGCAGTTGCGTCACACATCGCAACCGGTAGGCCGCCGTGCCATGCAGCACATCCACCGGCGCTTCGCTGTCGATCAGCAGACAAGGAATCTTGCAGTCGATCCCGGTAATCGGTACGTATCTCGCCATGCCTGAACCTCCGTGTTCAATGTTGGATGACCGTGGGTGGATCGAGATTGTCCAGCGCGCGGTTGAGCAGCAACTCGCCAAGCAGGGCCAATTGCTGGATCGACAGGGCATGGCAGCGCGATGAGCCTTGCAGTTTCGCCGCCAGATCGGTGCTCAGGACATTAAGTGAAGCGAGGGTTTCGCAGGCGTGGCAGAGCAGCGTCGGGGTATCAATGTCGGGCCGGAGGGTGAAGAGATGGCTGATGGGATCGGAATGATGGGGCTGGCGTAATCGGGGGTTGTTGGCGTCGAAGGACCCCGAACATAAGGGAGACTCGGGGGGACTTGGAGTGTGTTTTTTCATAAATTCAATCCTCGGGACATTTCAAGAAAAAACTGCCGAACTCACTTCCACGAGAGGGTGGCAGCTTTGCGCAGGTGTGGAAGTCCGGGGAAGCCCGAGGAACCCGGTGCACTCAAGAGTGCTCCTGCGCATAGCCGCCATTGGCAAACAATGTTGGCATAAAAATCGCCAACATGTGTTTACAGGCGCAGAGCGCTCTCGGGAATCACCGGACTTCCACATCCGGCCACCGTGTTCTACAGCGGCCAAACAAGACTATCCCCACCCCGCCCAACCCACCAGTTCACCACCGCCGCCGCGGCTTGCAGGAAAAATCCGCGGGGTTTGCAGGGCATTTGTGTCAGACGTTTCGGCAGGCACATGCTGCAATGACTTTTGATTAGCGCGCGGATTCGTTGCCTCTACACTGCATCACATCAATTTGTGGCCGGGAATGACATAATGCGTGCCAAAGCCAGCAACCATGAGGCCTCGTAAGGGCGTACCAATGGAAATAAGAGTACTCAAGCTCAAAAACTTTGGCCGATTTGCGAACTTGGCTGTCAAGTTGGCGCCAACGGAAATGCATCCGGCAAAGGTAACCGTCATTGTCGGAAATAACGGTGCTGGAAAAACAACTCTCTTGAGATCACTGGCGACTACTCTGAGCTGGCTCGTCGCGAGAATTCGCTCGGAAAAAGGAAATGGCACCCATATTCTTGAAGAAGATATCCAGAACGGGTTCTCTGCATCTTATGCATCAACCGTCGTCGCGGACTGTTTAGAACCACACTCGGAGCCGTCGAGTATCGAATCAAAGGAAGAGCTTTTTGTCTGGGGAGTGGCACGCGGCCGGCAAGGAAGAAAGTATGCAGTCCATAGCGAGCTGACCGAAGCAAGTCGACTAGCCGACTACTATCGCACTAGATTAACAGCCACCGAGAAAGCTTCTGTTCCACTAATCGCCTATTACCCGGTTGAGCGCTCGGTCCTTGAAATCCCACTGAAGATCAAGACCAAACACACCTTTGATCAATTAGACGGCTACGATAATTCGCTCAATCGAGGCGTCGACTTTCGTCGGTTCTTTGAATGGTTCCGAGAGCGGGAAGATAGTGAAAACGAGAGCGGCATATCCGATACGGCCTTAGCTGAGATATCCATAAAATTCGGCTACGACAGTGACATCTGGAAAACCTTATCGAACCTGAAAGCATCCTCTCGGGATCGCCAGCTAACAGCCGTTCGTTCGGCCATCGCCGCCTTCATGCCCGGGTTCATGAATCTTCGCGTTAGGCGTAAACCTAGACTTCATATGGCCATCGACAAGGACGGCGTAACCCTCAATGTCGCCCAGCTTTCGCAAGGCGAGAAATCGATGATGGCGCTGGTTGGAGATATCGCGCGCCGCTTGGCGATGATGAACCAGTCAATGGACAACCCACTCCATGGTGACGGTATCGTCTTGATCGATGAAGTGGATCTACACCTGCATCCAAGGTGGCAACGCAGCCTTGTTCGGCAGCTGAGCGAAACCTTTCCGAACTGCCAGTTTGTCCTGACCACTCATTCCCCTCTGGTCATCAGCGACGCGAAAGACGTACTGGTTTACGTACTCAATGACGGCGAAATTCACGAACACAACGGCCTGTACGGGCTGGATGCCAACCAAGTGTTACTCGAAGTCATGGATACGGACATTCGCAACAGTGATGTGCAGAAGCGTTTGAATCGATTGCTTAATGAGGTGCAGGACGGAAATCTCGCAAAAGCAAAATCATCGTTTGCCGAACTTTCCGCAGAGCTCCCCGAAGGCCATATCGAATTGGCCAAGGCCGCGTTGCTGATACGCAAACTGGAGTTGCGTCGTGCGTAAGATCATCAAGGGAGCTGAGCCGGATTCACTTTCAAAATGGAAACAGAAAAACAAAACCGCCACCTACCCCGACCTTCCACACGAAGAGCGGCAATCGGTGCGCGCCGCCTGCATCGCCGAGCAGTTCGGACTGTGCGCTTATTGCTGCCAGTCCATCACCCTGGACGGCTCTCACAACGAGCATGTTGAAGCTCAGAATCGCGTCCACAACCGCACGCTGGACTTCACCAACATCGTTGCCAGTTGCGGAAACCGTCCTCATTGCGGGCATGGTCGAGGAACGCAGCCGCTGCGGCTGACTCCGCTCATGGATGAGTGTGAAACCGAACTCAAGTTCTATCTTTCCGGGCTGGTCGCAGGAAGAACTGCCCGCGCGGAAGAGGCTATCGAGGCGTTGAATCTGGGGCACACCGAAGAGCGCAATCGAGCACTTATCGGTAGACGGAGAAGCTTGGTCGAAGCACTGATTTACAAAGTGGGAGTACAACCTGGCGAATTGCCGGAGATTGAAGACAAGGAAATACTCGACCTCCTCCTGGATGATCTTCTTCTACCAAAAGCGCATAAGCTCGAACCCTTCTCCCCCGTACTGGTGAATATCATCCGCCAGATGCCAGCGTAAAAAAGGGCGAGAAGATAGATATCCTCTCGCCCCCTCTAAAGTAGAACCCTGACTACACCACCCGATCAATCATCCGGCATTTCCGGCGGCTTGCTCGGTTTTGCAGGCTTGCTCGGCTTGGTGCCTTTCGCGCCTTTGGCAGGCTCCGGTTCGGCTGCGGCTGGGGCGGCCTGAGCCGCGGCGGCGGCTTCTTTTTCGGCCATGGGCATGGCGTCGATGGTTTCGAAAATTTTCGCCAGGCTCAAAGCCTTGGCTTCGTCACCGGAGGCGGAGAGTTTGGTCTCGCCGTCCTTGCCCACCAGGAACACTTTCGGATATGCACCGGCGCCCAGTTTGAGCGAGCGCAGCAGCGCCATGGTGTCCTGCTGGCCCAGGTCCTTGCCATCGAGTTGCCCGGACATGTTGAGAATGGTGTAGACCTTGATGTTGCGGTCGGTGACGGCCTTTTTGTTGGCCGGGTCGTCCAGCGACTTTTTCAGGCTGACCCACACCGGGTCGACGGTGCTTTGTGCGATGACGATCAGCGGTCGGGCGCGGCCGACATCGCCGGCCAATGGCGAATCGCTGTCGGCGGCGAGCAAGGGACCGGCCATCGCCAGCAAGAATGTCAGGGTCAGTGACCTGATGAGCATGCGCATCTCCTTTTGATATCCACGCTCTACTGATTGCGCATCGCGGCGATTGTTCCGGTGCAGTCGGGCAAATATGTTTCGCCTTTCCCGAAGCTTAGGACAGACACGACATTGCGCAACCGTACGCGCGGACTCGGCCTGTTGATTTGATCAAGATGTCCTTCGGCTTTAGTGTGGCAGCCCGAATATTGAAATGGAGTTCTGCAATGCACATCGAATACCTGTGCGACCGTCCGGAGTTTATCGAGGAGCTGGCCGAGCTCAATTTCAACGAGTGGGGCGAGTTCGCGCCCGGCGACAGTCTTCAGGCTCGCATCGAGCTGATGCGCTCGGCTTGTGGCAAAGGTGAAATACCCAGTGTGGTGGTCGCACTGCAAGCATCCGAATTGCTCGGGGGTGCATTGCTGATCGACAGCGATCTGGAGGTGCGCCCGGAACTGACACCCTGGCTGGCCGGGGTTTACGTGAAAACCGAACACCGCGGCAAAGGGGTGGCGTCGCGACTGATCAATCATGTCGTCGAAGAAGCGCGCAAACTCGGGGTAGCGCAACTGTATTTGTACACCGACACCTCACAGTCGCTATATGCGCGACTGGGGTGGGAAGTGGTCGAAGAGCTTGTTTACGAAGGATTGCCAGTGGTGGTGATGAAGTTCCGCCTCTGCGATTGATCAAAACGCCAACTTGTACCCGATCAACACCAGCATCGTCGCCAGGCACGGACGCAGGACTTCGTCGGAGATACGCCCGGTGAGGTGGCTGCCGAGCCAGATGCCGGGCAGCGAGCCGACCAGCAGAAAGCCGAGGACGCCCCAGTCCATGTTGCCCATGCTCGCGTGGCCGAGGCCGGCGACCAGGGTGAGGGGGACGGCGTGGGCGATTTCGGTGCCGACCAGGCGGCGGGTTGGCAGCAACGGGTAGAGGATGAACAAGGCGACCGTGCCGAGGGCGCCGGCGCCGATCGAGGTCAGGGCGACCATGGTGCCGAGGATCAGGCCGGTGATCACCGTCATGACGTTGAGGCGCGAACCGCTGGGATTGTAGTTGCCGCCGGCGCGTTTGTGGGCAAATTCGAGCAGACGCTTTTTGAAGAAAATCGCCACCGCGGTGGCGAACAGGACGAAGCCCAGCGCCTGTTTGATGATGGCGTTCATCGCCTCGGGCGCGGTGTGCAGGGTGCTGAGAAACCACAGGGTCATGGCCACTGCCGGCACGCTGCCAAGGGTCAGCCAGCCGGTGATGGCCCAGTCGATGTTCTGGTTCTTTTTATGGACGAGGACGCCGCTGGATTTGGTAATGGCGGCGTACAGCAGGTCAGTACCCACTGCGGTTGCCGGGTTGATGCCGAACCACAGCAGGATCGGCGTCATCAACGAACCACCGCCGACACCGGTCATGCCGACAATAAAACCCACCACCAGCCCGGCAATCACCAGGCCGAAATTTGCCAATTCCATTAAACCGTCCAGAAAAACGACAGGAAAAATCTGGCCCGCAGCATAGCGATTTTTCTTATAACCACATATATCGATGCGGTCTATCGTTATGCCAAATGTAAACCCACCGGGATCCCCTGTAGGCCTTCGCCTGCTCGCGATAGCGGTGTGTCAGTTGAAATCAATGTTGACTGATACACCGCTATCGCGAGCAGGCGAAGGCCTACAGAGAATTGCGGTGATTTCGAGAATCAATGCAGCCGCCGCCCCGCTTTGAAACTGTGGGTTCTGTTGCACCACACCGTGGCCAACGCGATCAGCGACAGGATCAACAGCGCCCACGGAAACGACATGGCCCCGGCCCGGTCCAGCAACACACCGCCAAACAAGCCGCCGCCGGCAATCGCGACGTTCCACGAGGTAGTGAGCATCGCCTGCACCACGTCGACGTGATCGCCCGCCGAGTCCGCTGCCGAGGTCAGCAGCAATGTCGCGGAACCGCCGAACGACAGGCCCCACACCGCCATGCAGGCAAACACAACCAGCGCTGACGGTGCGGCCAGCGCCAGCACCAGTGCGGTCAAGGCGAACAGCGCGAGACTGATCAGGGTCAGCTTGCGCAACCAGCGATCGACCAGCAGGCCGATGATCCAGATGCCCACCAGCGAGCATAGGCCGAACACCAGCAGCACCAGATCGACCCGATCAGCCAGACCGGCCTGGGTCAGAAACGGCGCGATGTAGGTGTAGAGAATGTTGTGCCCGAGCATCCACGTCAGCACCACGAACAGCACCGGGCGCACACCGGGCAGGCGCAACGATTCGAGCAAGGGCAGGCGCTCGTCGCTGGCCTGGCCCGGACGATCCGGCACGGCGATGACGATCCACGCCGCCAACGCCAGCGCCAGCGCCGACATGATCCCGAAGGAGGCGCGCCAGCCGATCAGATTGCCCAGCCAGGTCCCGGCCGGCGTACCCAGCGACAGCGCCACCGGGGTGCCGAGCATGGCAATCGCCAGCGCTCGCCCCTGCTGATGCACCGGCACGATGCCGCGCGCGTAACCGGCCATGATTCCCCATGACAGCCCCGCCGCCATCCCGGCGAGGAAACGCGATGCCAGCGTCAGGCCGTAATGAGTGGAAAACGTGGTCACGGTGTTGAACAGCAGAAAGCCGCCGACTGTCATCAGCAACACCCGCCGCCGTGGCCAGCCGCGCGTGGCCACGGTGAGCGGAATCGCCGCAACGATCGAGCCCAGCGCGTACAACGTGACGAGTTGCCCGGCGAGCACTTCGCTGACGTTGAGACCGGCGCCGATTTGCGGCAGCAGCCCGGCCGGCAGGGTTTCGGTGAGGATGGCGATGAAGCCGGTCATGGCGAATGCCAGCAACGCGGCGATGGGCAGTTTGTCGGCGCGGACGCTGGGGTCGACGCGGCTGAAATCGGCGCTTGCGGGGTCGCTCATGACGGGTGCAGCTCCTTTTGGATCAGTCGAGGCGAGCGATTGTATACAAAATTTATTGCCGCTACGCCATCCCTGTGGGAGCTGGCTTGCCAGCGATGGCGGTGGATCAGGCACTAAATATATCGACTGACCCGGCCCCATCGCTGGCAAGCCAGCTCCCACAGGGTTTGATGTGTAGGCTCATCACCGCGCTCACTGCACCGGCAAGAAATTCAAGAACAGCAAACTCTGCGCGTAATTCAGGCCGATCCTGCGATAGCGCTCATCGAGCATCTGCGTGAGTAGATCCAGACGCGCCACAATTTTGCTGAATTCGGTGGCAAAACTCAGGTTGCCTCCCTCCTCGGAGATCTCGTTGGAGAACAGCAGCGGCTGGCCTTCCTTGTTCTGCCGCTGCGACAGGATCCACATGGCCTTCTCGATGTTGCGCGCAGAATTGTGAACGAACGTCGGGTTGATCGCGTCAGTCATATAGAACTCGGTGCGATTGCCGTGCGCGGTGACGAGCATGCTGCCGATCGCATAGATAAACGCGCCGACGCGGTCGCCGAGAAACTCCGGGCTCATCGCGTAGCTCAGCGCGGCGAGGTCCTTGCGCCCGCCGAGCACCGGCAGCGGCTGTTGCTGCTCGACAGCCAGGCGCACTTGTTTAACCGCGGTGTTGATGTTGAGAAAACCCGATTTGCGCAGTTCTTCGGGGTTGCGCAGGTACAGCTTGCCCATCAGGCGATAGAGGCTGTTGAGGTTGTCGCGCATCGCCAGCGTGGCCATGCGGTCGACGCTGGTCTGCAGAAATTCCTGCGGCTGGCCCTCACGCATCTGGGTGATGAAGCCGTTGCCGTTCTGGTGGCTGCAACCGCTGAACAGCAGCGACGACAGGCAAGCCAACAGCAGGCACGGGCGACGGAACAGAGGGACGATCAGGGCAAAAGCGCTCGGCATGAATTCTCGAACTGGCACATTCCGGTGCGACGGGAGTCATCGCATCCTGGCCATGGATAGAGCCGCCGATTGCGAAAAAGTGCAGTGCCCGGTCTGTGAACCGACCTTCGGCAAATCACATACAATCAATTAGTCGGACTTTATATTTGCATTTGCGCTTATGTCGGCTATAAATCCTCTGTTAATTTTCCAATAGCATGACTAATTGCAGATTTCAAAAACAACAACAAAAAGGAAGGTCAACCATGCTTCAATCCCGTCACCTGCTTTCCGGCCTCGGACTGTCCCTGATGATCACTACCCTCTCTGCCAACGCGGCGGGCCTGACCGCCGAACACAAAGCCTTCGGCAAGACCAATGACGGCACGCCGGTCGAGCAATACATTCTGCGCAACAGCCACGGCATGCAGGCCACCGTCATCACGTACGGCGCGACCCTGCAAGCGCTGAAGGTCGCCGACAAGCACGGCAAGTTCGACGACGTGGTGCTCGGTTTCGACGATGTGCAGGGCTACCAGAAAGGCACCGCGTATTTCGGCGCGACCATCGGCCGCTTCGGCAATCGCTTGGCCGACGGCGCCTTCGAACTGGACGGCAAGCGCTATCAAGTGCCGCAGAACGACAAGACCAACGCGCTGCATGGCGGCACCCAGGGTTTCGACAAGAGAGTCTGGAAAGCCGAGGAAACCAAGGACAAGGATTCGGTCGGCGTGACCCTCACCTATCTATCGGCGGATGGCGAAATGGGGTTCCCCGGCAACCTCACCACCGAGGTGACCTACCGCCTGACCGATGCCAACGAACTGCGCATCGATTACAAGGCAACCACCGATAAACCGACGGTGTTGAACCTGACCAACCACAGCTACTTCAACCTCGCCGGCGCCGGCAATGGCGACATTCTCAAACAGGTCGCTACGATCAACGCCAGCCATTACACCCCAGTCACCGCCAAGCTGATTCCGACCGGTGAACTGGCGCCCGTTGCGGGCACGCCGATGGACTTCACCAAGCCGACAGCGATCGGTACGCACATCAAGGCTGACCATCCGCAACTGAAATTCGCCGAGCCGAAACAGGGCGGCTTCGACTTCAACTGGGCGCTGGACACCAAGGGCGATATCAGCAAAGTCGCCACCGAAGTCAGCGATCCGCAATCGGGCCGGCATCTGCAGCTGTTCACCAGCGAGCCGGGCGTGCAGTTCTACACCAGCAACTTCCTCGACGGCACGGTCAAGGGCAAGGGCGGCAAGGTATATCCGCACTGGGGCGCGTTCACCCTCGAGACCCAGCACTATCCGGATTCGCCGAATCAGCCGAACTTCCCAAGCACCCGCCTCGACCCGGGCGAGACTTATACCCAGAGCGTCGTGCTGAAGTTCTCCGCAAAATAACCCCCGCCCCAGATCGTTCCCACGCTCCCGCGTGGGAATGCAGCCGGGACGCTTTGCATCCCCTCACAAGCTGGAACGCAGAGCGTCCCTTGAGGCATTCCCACGCAGGGCGTGGGAACGATCAAAACGCAACCTGAAAACCGCGCCGAAGATCGTTCCCACGCTCCCGCGTGGGAATGCAGCCCGGGACGCTCTGCGTCCCTTCTCAAGCCGGAACGCGGAGCGTGGGAACGATCTGGACTATCTTGCTGCCCCATTAAAGGAATCGACACACTCACATAAGGAGGTTTGCATGCGTACCCTCGAGTTGGCCGGCGTGCAGGTGCCGGTGATTGGCCAGGGCACCTGGCGCATGGGTGAGGACCGCTCGGCGCACAAGCGTGAAGTGACGGCGCTGCGCAGCGGCATCGAGCTGGGCATGACCCTGATCGACACCGCCGAAATGTACGCCGAGGGCGGTGCGGAAACGGTGGTTGGCGAGGCCATCAC
This sequence comes from Pseudomonas sp. R1-1, assembly GCF_051132135.1. Classification (NCBI taxonomy): domain Bacteria; kingdom Pseudomonadati; phylum Pseudomonadota; class Gammaproteobacteria; order Pseudomonadales; family Pseudomonadaceae; genus Pseudomonas; species Pseudomonas sp. R1-1. The sequence continues at coordinate 2,181,834 of NZ_CP071663.1, read as the reverse complement.
CGGCCTTCGCGATCAGGTGTTTCTGGTCAGCAAGGTCTACCCGCACAACGCCAGCCGCAAAGGCATTCCGCAAGCCTGCGAGCGCAGCCTGCGCCGGCTCGACACCGATTACATCGACCTCTATCTGCTGCATTGGCGCGGCCAGTATCCGCTGGAAGAAACCGTCGAAGCGTTCGAACGCCTGCGCGAGGACGGCAAGATCGGCCGTTGGGGCGTGTCGAATTTCGACGTCGACGACCTCGAAGAACTCTCCAGTTCGCAATGCGCGACCAATCAGGTGCTCTACAACCTCGAAGAACGCGGGATCGAATTCGATCTGCTGCCGTGGTGCCAGCACCAGCGCATGCCACTGATGGCCTACTGTCCGATCGGCCAGGGCGGCGCCATGCTCGCCGAGCCGGTGCTCAAAGACATTGCCGCTCGTCACGGCGTGACCCCGGCACAGGTTTCGCTGGCGTGGATTCTGCGTCAGGATGGCCTGATTGCGATTCCCAAGGCTGTGCACCCAGAGCATGTGCAACTCAATGCCCAAGCCGCGCAGCTGCAACTGGAGGCCGGGGATCTGGCGGCGCTGGACCAGGTATTTCAAGCGCCACAACGCAAGCAGCGGCTGGCCATGGTCTGAGCCGCTGCCGACTGGCGAGGGCTTCGCGATGAGAAGCACGGATCAGCACGACCCGTTCAACCTGCAACGTTTCATCCAGGCGCAGGACCCGGTGTTCGACCGCGTCCAGCGCGAACTCGAGACGGGCCGCAAGCGCAGCCACTGGATGTGGTTTGTCTTCCCGCAATTCGCCGGGCTGGGCGGCAGTGAGATGGCGCGACGCTTCGCCATTGGCTCGGCCGAAGAAGCGCAGGCTTATCTGGCGCACGCCGTGCTCGGCGAACGATTGCGCACCTGCACGCAATGGGTGCTGGCCGTGCGGGAGCGCTCGATCAATGAGACTTTCGGCCACCCGGACGATTTGAAATTCCATTCCTCAATGACGCTGTTCGCCCAGTTCGCTGGCGCGGACAGCGTGTTCGATCAGGCGCTGGAACGGTATTTCCACGGCATTCTCGATGAGTGGACGCTGCAACTGCTCGACTCAAAACAGGCCCAGTTGCCCGCCGATCAGGGTTGAGAAATCGTCATCGACGAACGGCAGAATCGCATCCGCCACCGGTTGCAGCTGGCGGGTGATGTAGTGGTCGTAATCGATGGCGGCGCGGCGCACTTCCAGCGGTTCCGGGCCGGCCAGCGTGATCACGTAACTGATCCAGCCGCCGTTCTGGTATTGCCGCGGACGCCCGTGTTCGGCGTTGTAGTCATCGGCAAGGCGCGCCGCACGCACATGGGGCGGCACGTTGCGTTCGTAATCGTCGAGGGTGCGGCGCAGGCGCTTGCGATAGACCAGACGCTCGTCGAACTCACCGGCCAGAGTCTTGCGCACGTAGTCGCGCACGTAATCCTGATATGGCTTGCGCTGAAAAATCCGCTGATACAGCTCCTGCTGGAATTGCCGGGCCAGCAGCGACCAGTCGGTGCGTACGGTTTCCAGGCCCTTGTAGACCATTTCCTCGCTGCCATCGGCGCGGACGACGAGGCCGGCATAGCGTTTCTTGCTGCCCTCCTCCGCGCCGCGAATGGTCGGCATCAGAAAGCGTTTGTAATGAATCTCGAACTGCAATTCCAGCGCGCTTTCCAGCCCGTATTCTTCGCGCACATGCTCACGCCACCAGTCGTTGACGTGCCGGACCAGCGCATGGCCGATCTGCGCCGCCTCCTCCTGGCCGTGCGGGCGGCGCAGCCAGACGAAGGTCGAGTCGGTGTCGCCATAGATCACCGCGTGGCCTTGCGCTTCGATCAACTGGCGCGTGCGCAACATGATCTCATGGCCGCGCAAGGTGATCGATGACGCCAGCCGCGTATCGAAAAAACGGCAACCGCTGGAGCCGAGCACGCCGTAGAAGGCGTTCATGATGATCTTCAGCGCTTGCGACAGCGGCGCGTTGTGCTCGCGCTTGGCGGTCTCACGGCCTTCGGCCACCCGCGACACGATGGACGGCAGGCAGTGACGCGTGCGAGAGAAACGTGCGCCGCGAAAGCCCGGCACCGAATCGGTGTCGTCCGGATGCTGCAAACCTTCGATCAAGCCCACCGGGTCGATCAGAAACGTGCGGATGATCGACGGATACAGGCTCTTGTAATCGAGCACCAGCACCGATTCATAGAGACCCGGCTGCGAGTCCATCACAAAACCGCCGGGGCTGGCCTGCGGCGGATTGGTGCCCAGATTTGGCGCAACGAAACCCTGGCGGTGCATCAGCGGCATGTACAGATGAGTGAAGGCCGCCACCGAACCACCGCTGCGATCCGCCGGCAGGCCGGTGACACTGGCGCGTTCGAGCAAAAAGGTCAGCAGTTCGGTCTTGGCGAAGATTCGCGTGACCAGTTCGCAGTCCTTGAGGTTGTACCTGGCCAGCGCCGGTTTGTCCTCGGCGAACATGCGGTTGATTTCGTCCATGCGCTGGTACGGGTTGTCGATGGCCTTGCCTTCGCCGAGCAGGGTCTGCGCGACGTTTTCCAGGCTGAACGACGGAAAGCTCCAGGTCGCCGAGCGCAGCGCTTCGATGCCATCGATGATCAACCGCCCCGCCGCCGAGGCGAAAAAGTGATTGCGGCTGCCGTGCTCGCGCCACTGCATTTCTTCGCCGCCACGGCCGATTTTCAGCGGCACACCGAGGCGTCGCGCATGTTGGTGGAGGATGCGCAAATCGAATTGCACAACGTTCCAGCCGATGATCGCGTCGGGATCATGCTGCGCAAACCATTCGTTGAGTTTTTTCAGAATCAGCGTGCGCGAATCGCAATATTCGAGATCAAAGTCGACGATGCTGGCGTCACCGTTCGGCGCGCCGAGCATGTACACCTGGCGCTGACCGCAGCCTTCCAGCGCGATCGAGTACAGCTCGCCGGTTTCTGTGGTTTCGATGTCCAGCGACACCAGCCGCAGCGTCGGCCGGTAGTTGGGGTCCGGTTTGAGTTGCGCATTGAGCAAGACGCCGTCGGCATCGGCTGTACCGCTGAACACGACCGGCGCGGTGATGAAGCGCTCCATCAGATAGCGTTCCGGCGGGCGCACATCGGCTTCGAACACATCAATGCCAGCGCGGCTCAATGCGCTTTCCAGGCGCATCAACTGGCCGTGCTGCTGACAATACAAACCCAGCACCGGACGATGCTCGAAATCCTGCAAGGCCAACGGGCGCAGTTCGACGTTCTTTTCGTCGTGCAACAGGCGTTGCGCCGCTTCGCGCTGTGCGGCGGGAATGAACGCTACCGACGGCTGATGCGGCAAGCGCACACGGCGCGGCCCGGCGTCGGTCGCCAGCCAGAACTCGACTTCGGTGCCGGCCGGCGTATCGCGCCAATGCCGGGTCAGGACGAAGCCCTGCGGTAAATCCACCACTGCAACCTCGGAATCGGGATAGACCGGCATTCTACCCGGCATTGCCGGAAATGACCTTGGCGATAAATCAGCGCTTGAACAGTAAAAAACCCGGCAAATGGCGTTTTTTGCACGCTATCTGCCGCTTTGCCACCTTGCCCTGCGCGGCTGCGTCTACGATGCTTGGTGAACAACGACAACACCTGAGTAACCGCCATGAAGACCGTCGCCCAACTGCTCAAGCTCAAAGATCAGAAAAATCAGGAAGTGCACCAGATCAAACCCGATCACATGGTGCTCGAAGCGCTGATGAAGATGGCCGAGAAAAACGTCGGCGCCCTGCTGGTAGTCGAAGACGACAAGGTGGTCGGCATCATCAGTGAGAGGGACTATGCGCGCAAACTGGTGCTCAAGGGCCGCTCATCGGTGGGCACACCGGTCAGCGACATCATGGTCAAGGACGTGATCACCGTGGACACCAAACAGACCGTCGACACCTGCCTGGGCATCATGTCCGACAAACGCCTGCGCCACTTGCCGGTGGTCGAGGACGGCCAGTTGATCGGCCTGCTGTCGATCGGCGACCTGGTCAAGGAAGCGATTGCCGAACAGGCCGAGCTGATCAAACAGCTGGAGCAATACATCCGCGGGGAATGATCCCTCCACATGATCGTTCCCACGCTCCGCGTGGGAACGATCAGGTTGCTCAGGTCGGCCAATGCCGCGCAAACACCGGCGCCAGCACCGGGTGGCGGTCGATGCGTTGCAGCCAGGCGTAGAACCCCGGTCGCGTCTGCCGCAGATGCTCGCGACTGCCCTCCCAGCGCGTCACCACCGCCGCCAGCACATCCAGGGCTCCCGGGGTCTCGTCGTCCAGGTACAGCTCGGCGGAGAACTGGTCGGCAAACAACTCCCAACTGAAGTGCAAACGCCGGCGCGCGCCGTCGATCAGGTTTTGCCGTGCGCCTTCGTCGGGCGTGATCAGCCAGCGCTCGGGGTAATCGATGATGCCGATGGCCGCGTAGCAGTTGCTGACGATGTAGGCCAGGCCGCGAATCGCCTGATCACGATCAGCTACCTCGGCGGGCAGCAGGCCGGACTGGGGAAACGTCAGACCCAAGTGAATCAGAATCGCCGCGCTCTCGGTCATCGCGCTGCCGTCGGGCAGTTGCAACGTCGGAATCTGTTTCAGCGGATTGAGTTTGGCCAACGCCTCGGCGGCCTCCGCGCTGGCTTCGTTATCAATGAAGCGGTAAGCAATCTGGCATAACTCCAGTGCCGCCTCGATCGCCGCAGCGCCGGAATTCTTGTGCCCATAAAGTTGATACATAGCCAATCCCCCCGAAAAAACCTTTGCCACAGCGTAGATGCCTGTGGCCCGGGTGTAGAAATAATCTGCCGGCGTAACGTTTCTGGCACGGTTTTCCCATGCACTGCCGACTTGCGAATTCACATCTCGCACAACAGCGCTGGCGGTGCCCATCCCGCACCAAGAGCAATCATCGAACGCTATCCGCGTTCTTGTAAGGTGCGATACCGAACCAAAAGTTCGCGTATCCAGGCTGGCAACAAGGAGTTCACCGCGTGAATCTTCAACCGTTTTGCCGCATCACTCGCCACTACTATCTGTGCGCTCCAGGCCTGGTTCATCCGAACAGCCGCCCTGCTTACTTTATTACCTGACTTCAACAGCACGTCGCTGTCGGCCATCCATTGTTCGCCGACAGCGAGGTGCTATTTACTTTTTAAATATGACTGGGATTGTTCGCGGCGCTAATCGGCGCAACTACAGAATTGTCGGACAACAACTTCCAGATAATCAACATTGCACCAAAAGCGTTCCAGCCGAATAACCAGACCAGCACTAGTTCATCGGTTTCCGATAAACAAAAACAAGGAAAACAGCCCGTGACCCGCTAGAACATTGACCCGCACCAAATCGGTCCGCCGCGCACCAGCACGTGCATCGGCCGGCAGCCGCGCAACCGCTCTGTTCCGCTATTTCGCGGGATAAAGCGTCAAGCCCGACTCGCCTTTAAAAAAGCTCCGGCCCACGGGGTAACGGTTCACTGCGCGCCATGACAAACACTTGACCGTGACAAAACTTATATAAATGCGACACGCGTAACAGCAACGAAATAACGACGCTACGTTGCAGCCACATCTGGCACAACGGTTGCAATATGTAACAGGCATGAGACACCCCGAAGTGTCTTCAGCAACAGAACAACAACCATGGAATGGCCAATGAACAAACCGAGTCGATGGCACTGAGCCAGTAAGTTTGCACAAGCCCGGTTAATTGGATAGTTCAACTATCGGCTTCTGCACACCTTGAAGAAAGTTGCATTCACCCACTCGAACATTCACCCAATGTTCGGACGGCGGCTTATTGCCCTTCATCTACCCGAGGGAGCTTTAATGAACGATGCGGTAAAGCATAAAACCCTGCCGGGGCCGTTGCGGGAAGCGCCGGTCCCGCCGCCAACGGGCAGGCCGGCCTTCACAGCCAACACTTCACAACCCGGCGGTCTGAATAAACAGCAGATGGTCTTGCTGGTGGCCGTGTCGGCGCTGATACACGGGGCCGCCTGGTGGTTTCTCCAGCAGTCCAGAACCGAGCCATTGCCAACGCCGCCGCAGATTCCGGAAATGACCGTCGAGCTCACCAGCCCGACGCCACCGGCACCGCCGACTCCGGAACCGCCACCCCCGCCACCCCCGCCGCCTCCGCCAGAGCCTGAACAACCGGTGGAAGACGAGGACGCGGTCAAGCCACCGCCCAAACCGGTGGAAAAGCCCAAGCCGATCGAAAAACCGAAACCGCTCGAGAAGCCCAAACCGGTGAAAAAAGTCGAGCCTGCAAAAGCGCCACCAGCCCCGCCACAACCGGCTGTTCCCACTGCCCCGGCGGCACCGAGCGCGCCGTCGGCACCCGCCGCTGCGCCCGCGCCAGTGAAAGAGTCGGCAGCGATTTCCGGCCTCGCCAGCTTGGGCAATCCACCGCCGGAATACCCGTCGCTGGCGTTGCGGCGCAACTGGGAAGGCAGCGTGGTGTTGCGCATTCAGGTGCTGGCCAACGGTCGCGCGGGTTCGGTGACGGTGACCAAGTCCAGCGGCAAGCCGCAACTCGATGACGCCGCTGTCGCTGCAGTGAAGAACTGGAAGTTCATTCCGGCCAAGCGCGGTGACACGCCGATTGACGGCTTCGCCACCCAGACCATCGATTTCAAATTGCCGCAGTGACGGCACAACCGACCCATTACTGATTAACGCAAGCGAGGTGTAACCATGAACGACTTATCTTCGATGATTGTCCCCGGTGTCCTCTGGGGCCTGGTGCTGTTTTCCGTGGTCAGTTGGGCGATCCTGCTGGTCAAGTCGGCGCAGTACCTGCGCCAGAAAGCGCAGAACAAACAGTTCACCAAAGCCTTCTGGAGCGCGCCGGATCTGCTCACCGCCGCCGAACACGCCAGCCAGTATCCGGGTTCGCTGGCGCGCATCGCCAGCAGTGGGTTCGAAGCATTGCTGGTGGAAGATTCGCCGCGCACCACGCAACAACTGGCGCACACCATCAACCGCTCGGATCGTCTGGAACGCAACCTGCGCCAACAGATCCAGAAGGAACGCCGCTCGCTGGAAAACGGTCAGGCGATTCTCGCCAGTATCGGCAGCACCGCGCCGTTCATTGGCCTGTTCGGTACGGTGTGGGGCATCATGGAAGCGCTGAAAAGCATCGGCGAAACCGGTTCGGCCAGCCTTGAAGCGGTCGCCGGGCCGATCGGCCACGCACTGATCGCCACCGGGGTAGGTATCGCCGTCGCCGTGCCAGCGGTGCTGATCTACAACTTCTTTCTAAGGCGCCTGAAGCTCGCCTCGGCGGACATGGATGACTTCGCCCACGACTTCGACGCCCTCGCCTCGCGCAGCGCGTTTTCCATCAGCCGTCAGGCCATTGCCAGCAAAACCACCAGCGCCGTGCGGGAGGCCAGCTGATGTCTTTCTCGACTCAAGACAGCGATGAAGTGCTCAGCGAAATGAACGTCACGCCGCTGGTCGACGTGATGCTCGTGCTGCTGGTGGTGTTCATCGTGACCGCGCCGCTGATGACCAACGCGATCAAGGTCAACCTGCCGAAAACCGACGCCGTCGCCCCCGCCGAAAAGAAAGACCCGGTAGTGGTCAGCGTCGATCAGGACGGCAAGTTCTATCTGGCCAAGACCGAGTTGGCCCCCGAGTCGCTGGAGGCCAGCCTCAAGGAGGTCAAGGCCAAGGACGCCGATGTCCGCGTGCAGTTGCAGGCCGACGCCGCCGTCAATTACGGCCAGGTGGCGAAAGCCATGGCCTCCATCGAACGCTCGGGCATCAGCAAGATATCGGTGATGACCACCCACTGAATGCGGTGCCGCGCGCGACTTGAACATCGCACGCGGCACCGCTGAACGAATCCCGTCGCAATCGGCCGACCGAAAAAACGCCACGCGTGTTCGGAGGGGATCGGCTTGCTTGAAGAAAGTGGTTTTCCGCACGCGGTATCACCGGTAGCGGAGCAATGAGCGGCTCACAAGGCCATTTCGATAACGTCTGATAAAAGTCGGAAACAACCATGCTGATGAACACTCCACGCTTCACGCTCAAACCCTTGGTGGCCACGATCTCTCGCCATCGTTTCGTTCCGTTGTACCTGGTGGCCGTGGGAATGGGCGCCGGCACCGTGCAAGCGGCCGAGGACGACAACGCCAGCGTCCCGGCGGCAGCCGCGGTCGTCGCGCCCACCACGCAACTGCAACGGGTGGAAGTGACCGGTTCGGCGATTCGCCGGGTCGATGCAGAAACGGCGGTGCCGATCACCATTCTCAAGGCCGATGAACTGCGCAAACAGGGCGTGACCACCACCGCCGAACTGGTCCAGCGCATCACCGGCAGCCAGTCGATCAACAACAGCGCAGGCTCCGTGGGTGCGGCGACTGGCGGCGCCTCGTTCGCCGACATGCGCGGCATCGGCGCGAACAAGACGCTGGTGCTGCTCAACGGCCGGCGTCTGGCCAACAACGCCTTATCGGGCACCAACTCGGCGGGCGGCGCGGTGGATCTGAACATGATCCCGTTTGCCGCCATCGAGCGCGTGGAAGTGCTGCGCGACGGCGCCTCGGCGCTGTACGGCACCGATGCGATCGGCGGTGTGATCAACTTCATCACCAAAAAATCCCTCACCGACGGCGCGCTGACCCTCGGCGGCGAAACCCCGACCCACAGCGGCGGTGGCGCAACCAAAGACATGAGCGCCAGTTGGGGTTACGGCGATCTGGAAGAAGACCGCTTCAACGTGCTCGGCGTGTTCAACTACAACAAGCAGCAGAACCTCGACGCCAACGACCGCTCGTTCGCCACCGACTACGCCCCCGGCCGCGGCCTCGATCAGACCTCCGGCACCGCGTTCCCCGGTAACTACAGCCAGAACGGCAACGCCACCAACCCGTTGGCCGCCAGCAATTGCAACGGGCCCAATCTGATCGCCCGCGACGGCTTGTGCCGCTTCAGCACACGTGAATTCATCGACCTGGTGCCGCAGACCGAGAAGACTTCGTTCTTCGGCAAGACCACCGGCAAGCTCGGCGACGATCACAACGTCAACCTCGAATATTTCTGGTCGCGCAACAACAACGCCACCGCCGTCGGCCCGGCACCATTGACCGGTCTGAGCCTGGATTCGTCGTCGCCCTATTACCCCGGCAATGGCATCACCCCGGCGCCCACCGATTTCGCCCTCGACCCGACGCAACCGGTCGACGTCAACTGGCGTGAAACCGCCGCCGGCCCGCGTGAATCGAAGGACCAGAACACCAGTCAGCGCTTTCTGCTGAGCTTCGATGGTCTGGTTGCCGGCTGGGATTACAACGTCGGCGCCTCGTACAACCAGAACAAAATCGTCTCCAGCGTCACCAGTGGTTATGTCAGCGATCAGGCGATGATCGACGGTCTGGCCAGCGGTTTGCTCAACCCGTTCGGCCCGCAATCGGCCGCTGGTCAGCAGTACATCGATAACGCGGCGTACCACGGCGCCTATTCCACGGCTGTGGGCCGCGTGGCCGGGTTCGACGGGCGCATCAGCCGCGAGATCGGCGACTGGTTCGGCGCCGGCCCGTCCGGTCTGGCCTTGGGTGGCGAGTACCGCAAAGAGAAATTCCATCAGGACTTCGAACAGTTTGCCGGCGACATCCAGAGCCTCGGCATCGACCCGGCCGGCAGCGTCGAGGGTGACCGCAGCGTCAAAGCCGCCTACGCCGAAATCAACGTGCCGGTGCTCGACAGCCTGGAACTGTCCGCCGCCGTGCGCCACGACAAATACAGCGACTTCGGCAGCACCACCAACCCGAAATACTCGTTCCGTTATCAGCCGTTGAAAGAGCTGGTGGTGCGTGGCGCCTACAGCGAAGGCTTCCGTGCGCCGTCGCTGTACGAGCTGTATTCGCCGCGCAGCATCACCTTCACCCAGGGCTACTACAACGACCCGGTGCTGTGTACCGGCGGCGTGGTTCAACCGGGCGGCAACGGTGGCCGCGATTGCGGTCAGCAGTTCCTCAACCAGATCGGCGGCAACGAAGACCTGGCCCCGGAAAAGGCGCGCAACGTGACGCTGGGCTTCGTCTATCAGCCGATCAGCAACCTCTCGGTAGGTCTGGATTTCTGGTGGATTCACATTTCCAACCAGATCCAGCCATTCCCGGAATCCACCGTGTTCGATCAGGCCGGCTCCTATCCGGATCGCTTCGTGCGTAACGCCGACGGCACGCTAAATTACATCGTCACCGGCAACGCCAACCTTGGCATCGTCGAAACCAACGGCGTCGATGTGTCGCTCGACTATCGCTTCCCCAATACGCCGTACGGTCAGTTTGGCCTCGGCTTGCAAGGCACTTATGTCGATGAGTACGACTTCCAGAGCACCATCAAAGGCCCGTTCACTGACAAGGTCGGCGACTTTCAGGGTGACGGCGTAATCGCGCGCTGGAAGCACAACCTCACCGGCAGCTGGAGCCTGGGCGCGGCGCGGGCAGCGCTGACCAACCGCTTCACCACCGGCTACAACGACTACGACCGCGACACCCATTCGCGCGTGGCCTCGTATTCGGTGTGGGACCTGTCGGCCGGCTACACCTTCAACAAGGTGCTGGATGTCGACGCCGGGATGAAGAACGTCTTCGACCGCAACCCGCCGTTCTCCAACCAGGCCTACAACTTCCAGAGCGGCTATGACCCGCGCTACACCGACCCGCTGGGGCGCACCTTGTTTGCGCGCATGACTTACCACTTCTAACTGAAAACACCACAACCCTTTGTAGGAGTGAGCCTGCTCGCGATAGCGTTTTTTCAGTCAACCTTGCAGGGTCTGACTTGGCCTCATCGCGAGCAGGCTCACTCCTACAGTTTTGAACCGTGTGCTTCCAGGGATTGAGGAGTGACTTCATGAATATCTTGCGCAACATCGCCGCGCTGCTTTTGGGCAGTGCGCTGCTGTGCTCTGGCACCTCGGCGCTCGCCGCCGGCAGCCATGCGCTGACGGTGTACGGCGAGGCGCCGAAGTATCCGGCGAATTTCCAGCATTTCGATTTCGTCGATCCCAAGGCGCCCAAGGGCGGTTCGCTCAGCCGCGCGTCGATGGAGATCGGCCAGTACAACTACATCACCCCGTATGCCGACCAGGGCATTTCCGTGGTGCAGGTCAACGACTGGGTGTACGCACCCCTGGCGTTCCGCTCGCTCGATGAGCCCTACACCGTCTACGGTCTGGTCGCCGAGCAGATCGAGCGCGACCCCGACGGGCGCTGGGTGCGTTTCACCCTCAACCCCAAGGCGCGTTTTGCCGACGGCACGCCGATCAGCGCCGAAGATGTGCGCTACACCTTCAACCTGCTGATGACCAAGGGCAGCCTCAGTTATCGCCAGCAGTACGCCGATGTGCAGGACGTGCTGATCGAAGGCCCGCGACAAGTACGCTTCACCTTCAAGAACAACCTCAACCGCACGCTGGCGCTGGACCTGGCGACGATGCGCGTGGTGCCCGAACACTGGTGGAAAACCCGCGACTTCGCCAATGGCGGCGGTTTCGAGCCGCCGCTGGGCAGCGGCCCGTACCGAGTGAGCAAGGTCGACGCCGGGCGCAGCATCAGTTTCCAGCGCGACCCGGACTGGTGGGGCAAGGATCTGCCGGTCAGTCGCGGCATGTACAACTTCGACACGCTGACCGTGAATTTCTACGGCGACACCGACGTCGCTCGCCAGTTGTTGCAGGCCGGTGCGTTTGACTACAACCGCGAGTTTTCCTCATCCGGTTACGTCGTCGGCTACGACAGCCCGGCCCTGCGCGACGGGCGCCTGCAGCAAGCGATCCTCGCCCCGGAAAAACCTACCGCAGCGCAAGGCTTCGTGTTCAACCTGCAGAATCCGATCTTCAAGGATCGCCGCGTGCGCCAGGCAATCAGCCTGCTGTGGGATTTCGAATGGACCAACAAGCAGATGATGCGGGGTTTCTACGTGCGCCAGAACAGCTTCTGGCCGAAGAGTGAAATGGCTGCCACGGCGCTGCCCGACGCCGATGAATTGAAGATCCTTGAACCACTGCGCGGCAAGGTCCCCGATGAGGTTTTCACCACGGTGTATGAAGCGCCGAAAACCGACGGCAGTGGCTACATCCGCGACAAGCAATTGCAAGCGCTGAAGCTGCTCGCCGAAGCCGGCTGGACGCCGCAACACAATCGCCTGGTCAACGCTGCGGGCGAGCCAATGGAATTCACGTTTCTCGACGGTCAGGGCGGTTTTGATCGCATGCTGCTGCCGTTCAAACGCACCCTCGCGCAGATCGGCATCACGCTCAATCTGCGGCGTATCGATTCGGCGCAGTACGTCAACCGTCTCAATGCCCGCGACTACGACATGATCGTCACCAGTTTCCCGCGCAGTGGCGATCCGATCGTCTCCCCGGGCCGCGAGTTGTACAGCCTGTACGCCTCGCAAAGTGCCACGCAGGTCGGCAGTTCGAACTCGATGGTGCTGGCCGACCCGGCGGTCGATCAACTGATCGACGGACTGGTCCAGGCCAACAGCCGCCAAGCCATGGTGCATTACGCCCGCGCCCTCGACCGGGTGCTGCAATGGGGTTACTACATGATTCCCAACTACTACTCCAAAGGCACGCCGACGGTGCATCAGAACCGCTTTGGCATGCCGGCCGTGCAACCGGCGTACGACGAAGGCCTCAACACCTGGTGGGAAGTCTCGGCCAAGCCGCTGACCACCCAGCAGATGCGCGCTCAGCTCGCGGGAGGCCAGTGACATGTTGCGTTATCTGAGTCGTCGCTTGCTGCTGATCATCCCCACACTGCTGTGCATTCTGGTGGTGAATTTCCTGATCGTGCAGGCAGCGCCGGGTGGGCCGGTGGAACAAGCCATTGCCCGTTTGCAAGGCTTTGGCGGGCACAGCATGGGCGGTGGCGGCGAAGTCGCGGCGGTCGGCGGTGCCGGGCGCAGCAGCCGTGGTCTGGACCCGGCGCTGATCGAAGAAATCAAACACCATTACGGCTTCGACAAACCGCTGCACGAACGCCTGTGGCTGATGCTGACAAACTACGCGCAGCTGGACCTGGGCAGCAGTTTTTTTCGCGGCGCCAAGGTCACTGACCTGATCGTGCAGAAGCTGCCGGTGTCACTGTCGCTGGGCTTGTGGGCGACGCTGATCACTTACCTGATTTCGATCCCGCTGGGCATTCGCAAGGCAATCAGAAACGGCAGCGCGTTTGATGTCTGGAGCAGCACGGCAATCATCATCGGCTATGCGATGCCGGCATTTCTCTTTGCCATTCTGCTGATCGTGGTGTTCGCCGGTGGCAGCTACGTCAACTGGTTTCCAGTGCAGGGGCTGGTCTCGGACGACTTCGAGAAACTGAGCACGCTGGGCAAGCTCGGCGATTACCTCTGGCATCTGGTGTTGCCGGTCACCGCGCTGGTGATCGGCGGCTTCGCCACATTGACGATCCTGACCAAGAACAGCTTTCTCAACGAGATCAGCCGCCAGTACGTGGTCACCGCGCGGGCCAAAGGCCTGACCGAGCGCCGTGTGCTCTACGGCCACGTGTTTCGCAACGCCATGCTGCTGGTGGTGGCCGGGGTGCCGTCGGCGCTGATCGAGGTGTTCTTCGCCGGCTCGCTGCTGATCGAAACCATCTTCAACCTCGACGGCCTCGGCCGCATGAGCTACGAAGCGGCGGTGTCGCGCGACTATCCGGTGGTGTTCGGCGCGCTGTTTCTGTTCACCCTGTTCGGCCTGTTGATCAAGCTGATCGGCGACCTCTGCTACACCCTGCTCGATCCGCGCATCGACTTTTCGGCGAGGACTGCCTGATGTTCACACTGTCTCCTCTGGGCCGACGCCGTGTCGCGCAATTCAAGGCCAACCGCCGTGGACGCTGGTCGCTGTGGCTGTTTATCGGCTTGTGCCTGATTTGCCTCGGCGGCGAGTTGATCGCCAACGACAAGCCGCTGGTGATCCGCTACCACGACGCTTTCTACTTTCCGATCCTCAGCGATTATCAGGAAACCGATTTTGGCGGCGAGCTGCCGTTTCAGCCGGATTACGCCAGCAGCTACGTGCACAAGCTGATCGAAGATCAGGGCGGCTGGATGCTGTTTCCGCCGATCCCGTTCAGCTACGACACGGTCAATTACGACCTTGCCGAACCGGCACCCAGTCCGCCCTCGTCGAGCAATTGGCTGGGCACTGACGATCAGGCCCGCGATGTGCTGGCGCGGGTGATTTTCGGCACACGGATTTCGATCTCGTTTGCGTTGATCCTCACCGCCATCAGTGCGCTGATCGGCATCGTTACCGGTGCGCTGCAAGGCTATTACGGCGGTTGGGTCGACCTGCTCGGGCAACGTGTGCTGGAGATCTGGTCGGGGCTGCCGGTGCTGTACCTGCTGATCATTCTGTCCGGTTTCGTCTCGCCGGGTTTCTGGTGGTTGCTGGGGATCATGGCGCTGTTTTCCTGGCTGGCGCTGGTCGATGTGGTGCGCGCCGAGTTCCTCCGCGGGCGCAATCTGGAATACGTCAAAGCCGCGCGGGCACTGGGCCTGACCGATAACGAACTGATGCGCCGGCACATCCTGCCCAACGCCATGACCTCCACCCTCACCTACCTGCCGTTCATTCTCACCGGTGCCATCGCCACCCTGACCGCGCTGGATTTTCTCGGCTTCGGCATGCCGGCCGGCACCGCCTCGCTGGGCGAGCTGATCGGCCAGGCCAAGCGCAATCTGCAGGCACCGTGGCTGGGGCTGACGGCGTTTTTCGCCTTGGCGTTGATTTTGTCTTTGTTGGTTTTTATTGGTGAGGCCTGCCGTGACGCGTTCGATCCCCGGAGCTGACATGACTGACAACCTGATTGAAATTCGCGACCTGCGTGTCGCCTTCGCCGGGCAGCCCGTGGTGCACGGGGTCAACCTCGATATTCGCCGTGGCGAGTGCCTGGCATTGGTCGGTGAATCCGGCTCGGGCAAATCGGTGACGGCGCATTCGATCCTGCGCTTGCTGCCGGGCAAGAACCTCAGCAGCAGCGGCGCGATCCGCTACAACGGCGTGGATTTGCTGCACGCCAGCGAGCAGCAGATGCGTGGCTTGCGCGGCAATCGCATCGCGATGATCTTTCAGGAGCCGATGACCTCGCTCAACCCGCTGCACACGGTGCAACGGCAGATCAGCGAAGTGCTGGAAACCCACAAAGGTCTCAAGGGCCGCGCTGCTCGCGCACGCACGCTGGAGCTGTTGGAACTGGTCGGCATTCGCCAGCCGTTACAGCGTTTGAAGGCCTATCCGCATCAGCTCTCCGGCGGTCAGCGGCAACGGGTGATGATCGCCATGGCGCTGGCCAACGAGCCGGAGTTGTTGATCGCCGATGAGCCGACCACGGCGCTCGACGTCACAGTGCAGCAGAAGATCCTCGAACTGCTGATCGAGTTGCAGCAACGCCTCGGCATGTCGTTGCTGCTGATCAGCCACGACCTCAATCTGGTGCGGCGCATCGCGCAGCGCGTGTGCGTGATGCGTCACGGCGAGATCGTCGAACAGGCCGATTGCGCAACGCTGTTCAACGCGCCGCAGCATCCTTACAGCCGCCTGCTGATCGAGGCCGAGCCGAGCGGCGCGCCGGTGCCGAGTCAGTACGAGCACAACTTGCTCGAGGTCGACGATCTGAAGGTCTGGTTTCCTCTGCCCAAGGCATTGTTCAGCCGCCAGCAGGATTACATCAAAGCGGTGGACGGGGTCAGTTTCACCCTGCAACGCGGCAAGACTCTGGGAATTGTCGGCGAGTCGGGTTCGGGCAAGTCGACCTTGGGTCAGGCGATTCTGCGTCTGGTCGAATCCGAGGGCAACATCCGTTTCGGCAACAAGCAATTGAGCCTGCTCAACCAGCGCTTGATGCGGCCGTTGCGGCGGCAGATTCAGGTGGTGTTTCAGGATCCGTTCGGCAGCCTCAGCCCGCGCATGTCGGTGCAGCAGATCATTGCCGAGGGCTTGCTGACCCATGGCATCGGTACAGAAGCCGAACGTGAAGCCGCGGTGATCCGCGTGCTTGAAGAGGTCGGTCTCGACCCGCAAAGCCGTCATCGCTATCCCCATGAGTTTTCCGGCGGCCAGCGCCAACGCATTTCCATCGCCCGCGCACTGGTGCTGGAACCGGCGCTGATCCTGCTCGACGAACCGACCTCGGCGCTGGACCGCACCGTGCAAAAGCAGGTGGTGGAGTTGTTGCGGCAATTGCAGATCAAGCACGGGCTGACGTATCTGTTCATCAGCCATGATCTGGCAGTGGTGCATGCGCTGGCGCATGACTTGATGGTGATCAAGGATGGCAAGGTCGTTGAACAAGGACCGTCGCAGGCGATTTTCGCGGCGCCACAACATCCCTACACCCAGGAACTCCTCAACGCCTCCTCCCTCAATCCCAACACAAAGCCCTGTAGGAGTGAGCCTGCTCCGGGCGGCGTTCCGACGATAGCGGTATTGCAGTGATATGAGTGCTGCCTGACCCACCGCTATCGCGAGCAGGCTCACTCCTACAGGGATTGAGGGGGGCATTGAAATTTATTTTTCAGGCACTGCATCCAATCGCCTCCGCCACGGGTAGTCCCTGTAACAGCCCACTTTTGTGCTGTCAGCGCTCTACCCTTTTCGGAGAATCATCGGATGAACATCACCCAGCTGATTGGCTTCACCGGTTTGCTCGCCGTCACCTCGACGACCTTTGCCCAGAGCAGTTATCCCGACACCATCAAAGTGCCGGACGGCCACAAGATCGCCATGGAAACCACCGGCGTCGGCGAGATCACCTATGAATGCCGCGACAAGCCGAACATGGCCGGCCAGACCGAGTGGACCTTCGTCGGCCCGAAAGCCGTGCTCAATGACCGCAGCGGCAAGCAGGTCGGCACCTACTTCGGCCCGCCAGCCACCTGGCAAGCCAAGGACGGTTCGAAAGTCACCGGCACGCAATTGGCCGTAGCGCCATCAAGCCCGGGCAACCTGCCGTATCAACTGGTGAAAGCCAACCCGGCTGAAGGCAAAGGCGCGATGAGCGGCGTGAGCTACATCCAGCGCGTCGCACTCAAGGGCGGCGTGGCCCCGGCCAGCGCCTGCACGACGGCGAACAAGGGCAAGCAGGAAGTGGTGAAGTATCAGGCGGATTACATCTTCTGGGCGGCGAACTGATTTTCAAAAGCACTGAAGATCCACCTGTGGGAGCGAGCCTGCTCGCGAATGCGCCAGGTCAGACAGAAATAGCTTCGACTGACACTCCGCCTTCGCGAGCAGGCTCGCTCCCACAAGTAACAAGGCGTCTGGATGTTTGGGGAATGTCAGCTAGATTGCACACCATGCCTTTAGCCGAATCCGATTTCGATTACCAGGACCGTCTCGCTGCCTGTGCCCGCGGCGAGCGTGCGGCCCTGCGCGATTTGTATGTGCAGGAAGGCCCGCGCCTGCTCGGCGTGGCCAAGCGTCTGGTGCGCGACACGGCACTGGCGGAGGACATCGTTCATGAAGCATTCATCAAGATCTGGAACGGCGCGGCGGGGTTTGACCCGGCGCGCGGTTCGGCGCGTGGCTGGATGTTCAGCGTGACCCGGCATCTGGCGCTGAACCTGTTGCGCGATCACAGTCGCGAAACGCCGCTCAGTGTCGATCACGAAGTGGCGGCCGAGGATGACGGCTTCGATGCTGCCGCACATTCGGCGCGCATCCACCGTTGCCTGGAACAGCTGGAGCCGCAGCGGCGCACCTGCATCCTGCATGCGTATGTCGACGGCTACAGCCACGCGCAGATTTCGGCGCGCCTCGGCACACCGCTGGGCACCGTCAAAGCGTGGCTCAAGCGCAGCCTCAATGCGTTGCGGGAGTGCATGGGATGAGCGGCGAATCGGCGCAGGAACGTGATGAACTGGCCAGCGAATACGTGCTCGGCACGCTGTCATTCGAACAGCGGATCGAGGTGCAGCGACGCTTGCCCGACGATCCCGAGCTGCGTGCGGCAGTGGACGCCTGGGAGCGACGCCTGCTGGAGCTGACCGATCTGGCCGAACCGCAGCAACCGTCGGCGCTGCTGTGGCCGCGCATCGAACGCAGCCTCAATCGCCTCACCCACAAAAGCCCGGCAACGTCGTGGTGGAATCGGCTGCCGCTGTGGCGCGGCTTGAGTGCGGCCGGGTTGGCGGCAACCCTGGTATTGGGTTCGATTCTGCTGACCCAGACCGCGCCGAAACCGAGCTATCTGGTGGTGCTGGTGGCGCCGCAGGACAAGGCACCGGGCTGGGTGATCCAGGCCAGCAACTCGCGCGAGATTCAGCTGATTCCGCTCGGCGTGGTCGAAGTGCCGGCAGACAAGGCCCTGGAGTTCTGGACCAAAGCGGACGGCTGGCAAGGGCCGGTGTCGCTGGGGCTGGTCAAACCGGGCGAGGCCTTGTCGGTGCCGCTGGATAAACTGCCGCCGCTGCAACCGAATCAGTTGTTCGAGCTGACGCTGGAGGGCGCCAATGGCTCGCCGATCGGCAAACCGACCGGGCCGATTCAGGCGATCGGCCGCGCGGTGAAGGTGCTTTAAGGCTCTGTTCTGCGGCTTGCAGCTACCATCATCGGCGTCGATGTTCACCATCACGGCAATGAAGTTCTCAGAAAAAATTCCGGGCGTAACATCAGCTCCATACCAACCAACAACACCCCGGAGCACACCATCATGAAACGCCAGACTCTTCTCAGCATCGCTTTCTCGGTTTTCGCAGTTAACGCTTTTGCCGC
The DNA here is from genome assembly GCF_051132135.1 of Pseudomonas sp. R1-1. Lineage (NCBI taxonomy): Bacteria > Pseudomonadati > Pseudomonadota > Gammaproteobacteria > Pseudomonadales > Pseudomonadaceae > Pseudomonas > Pseudomonas sp. R1-1. Next base: position 2,163,060 of record NZ_CP071663.1, on the reverse strand, counting down.
TACCCCGGCCCACACAATGATCGCCGCTGACGGCTCGGACAAATTGATCGAAAGCCGTCTGGCTGAAGGTGGTTCGGATCGTCTGATCGAACGCCGCGTCGCTGAAGGCGGATCGGATCGTCTGATCGAACGTCGCGTCGCTGAGGGTGGCTCGGATCGTCTGATCGAACGTCGCGTTGCTGAAGGTGGCTCGGATCGTCTGATCGAACGTCGCGTTGCTGAAGGTGGCTCGGATCGTCTGATCGAACGCCGCGTTGCCGAAGGTGGTTCGGATCGTCTGATCGAACGCCGCGTTGCTGAAGGTGGCTCGGATCGTCTGATCGAACGCCGCGTTGCTGAAGGTGGTTCGGATCGTCTGATCGAACGCCGCGTTGCTGAAGGTGGTTCGGATCGTCTGATCGAACGTCGTGTCGCTGAAGGCGGTGCTGATCGCATGAACGAACTGCGCAACGCTTGAATGAATGGCGTCACGCGCAACACCGCAGAAAAACCCGGCTCCCTCAGCCGGGTTTTTTATGTCTACCGTTTTTACCCGGCCTTGGCCATGCAGCGTTTATAGCGTTCGTCCACGCGTTTGGCGAACCACGCGGTGGTGAGTTTGCGGGTGATCTTCGGACTTTGCAGGACGATGCCCGGCAACACCGCCCGCGGCAATGGCTTGCCTTCAGCCTGCTCGGCCAGTTCAAAGACCCGCTTGTAGAGTTTGCTCTCTTCGAATTCCAGGGTTTTGCCCTTCTCCAGCTGATCGCGAATGCTCGGGTTGCGCATGCCCAGCGATTTGCCGAGGGTGCGCACCGCCAGTTCCGTGCTGCCGGGCATGATCGAGTCGTAGCGGATCAAGTCGCCATCGAGCGCCAGCGGAATGCCCGAAGCGCGGCTCACGGCGTTCTGGAATGCGGCGTTGCGGCTGGCGTACCAACCGGCATTGAAATCGGCGAAGCGGTACAACGGCTCGCGGTAACTGACCGGATAACCGAGCAAATGGGCAATACCGAAATACATGCCACCGCGCCGGCTGAACACTTCGCGGCGAATCGTGCCGTCCACCGGGTACGGATAATCCTTGGCGTGCTGTTCGGCAAATTCGATGCTGACCTGCATCGGTCCGCCGGTGTGCACCGGGTTGAAGCCGCCGAACAAGGTGCGTCCCATCGGCACCATGCCAATGAAATCATCGAAAATCGCACTCAGCTCTTTTTCGCTGCGCGCCGCATTCAGGCGTTCGCTGTAACTCTTGCCGTTGGGCGAACGCACTTGCAGGGCACCGCTGACCAGCAGGCTGGGGATGTGCACTTTGGCGGCGCGGCGGTCGATTTCGTCACGGGCGATCTTGCCCAGGCCAGGGACTTTCGGGTCAGCCTGAAAGGTCGATTCCTGCTCGGCCACGGCCAGCACCGAACACAGATTTTGCGTGGTCGGGCTGATGTTCTGCGCGGCGAAGGCGGCGTAGATATCGGTGGCCCAGCCCTGCCGGTCAGGGATTTTCGCCGGCAGCAGCCGGACGATTTCGGCTTTCACCTCGGCGGGTGGGCGTGGCAGCGGTTCGCCGCCGCGCTGGCTGGCGCAACCGGCCAATGCCAGCAAAGCCGCGAGGGTGATGAGTAAGCGAGGGGTGTGCATGTTGCGTTATCCAGTCCGTTGAGGCGCCCCCACCATACACAATCGCTGGCAAACCGTGGGCCGTGACACAAAGAACACCCTGAACCCTGTGGGAGCTGGCTTGCCAGCGATAGCGGTAGATCAGCCAGCATGATTCTGCCTGTGCCGACGCCATCGCTGGCAAGCCAGCTCCCACAGGTTATGGGGTGTTGTTCAGATCCCCGCCAACGCCAGATCCATCGCAAAGTAGGTGAAGATCAGATCCGCACCCGCGCGCTTGATTGCGCCGAGGCTTTCGCGCACCACACGGTCTTCATCGATCGCGCCGGCCTGGGCGCCGAATTTGATCATCGCGTACTCGCCACTGACCTGATACGCCGCCAGCGGCAGGTTCGACGCCTGACGGATATCGCGGATGATGTCGAGGTAGGCGCCGGCGGGTTTGACCATCAGCGCATCGGCGCCTTCCTGCTCATCGAGCAGCGACTCGCGCAGGGCTTCGCGGCGGTTCATCGGGTTCATCTGGTAGCTTTTGCGGTCGCCCTTCAGCGCGCTGCCACCGGCCTCGCGGAACGGGCCATACAGCGCCGAAGCGAATTTGGTCGAATAAGCCATGATCGGAATCTGGGTGAATCCGGCTTCGTCCAGCGCCTGACGAATCGCCCGCACCTGGCCGTCCATCGCGGCCGACGGCGCGATCACATCGGCACCGGCACGCGCCGCCGCCACGGCTTGTTTGCCGAGGTTGATCAGGGTCTGGTCGTTGTCGACTTCGTGGTTGTGCATCACGCCGCAGTGGCCGTGATCGGTGTACTCGCAAAAGCAGGTGTCGGACATCACGATCATTTCCGGCACGGCGTCCTTGGCGATGCGCGACATACGCGACACCAGGCCGTCTTCACGCCAGGTGTCGCTGCCGTTGCTGTCCAGATGATGCGAGACGCCGAAAGTCATCACCGACTTGATCCCGGCGCGCGCGTAACGCTCGATTTCGCTGGCCAGCTTGCGCTCGGGAATGCGCTGCACACCGGGCATGCTGGTGATCGGCACGAAGTCGTCGATGTCTTCTTCGACGAAGATCGGCAGGACCAGATCGTTCAGGCTGAACTCGGTTTCCTGGAACAGACTGCGCAGGCTCGCATTGCGGCGCAGACGGCGGGGACGTGCTTCGGGGAACTGACTGGACATGGGGCCTTTCCTGAAAACGGCGGATGAGACGAAAGTCGTAGGGGGCGAAGCTTATGCCTTGCGGGGGTTGGGGTACAAACCTGGATCAATCAAGAGAGCGTTACCGGGTTCGCAATAATCCTCAGAACACTACAAATCCCCTGTAGGAGTGAGCCTGCTCGCGATAGCGGTATATCAGCCACACATTTTTTGACTGACACACCGCTATCGCGAGCAGGCGAAGGCCTACAGGGGAATGCGGTGAGTCAGGAGGGAATGGTGAGGCCGCGAACGACAGCAGGACGAGCGAGAAACCGCTCCAGCACCCGCGTGACATTGGGGAAGTTCTGAATGCCCACCAGATCACCCGCTTCATAAAAGCCGATCAGGTTGCGCACCCACGGGAACGTGGCGATATCGGCAATGGTGTACCGCTCGCCCATGATCCAGTCACGTCCTTCCAGGCGCGTATTCAACACGTTGAGCAGGCGTTTGCTTTCATCGACATAACGATCGCGCGGACGCTTGTCTTCGTAATCCTTGCCGGCAAATTTGTTGAAGAAACCGAGCTGGCCGAACATCGGGCCGATGCCGCCCATCTGGAACATCAGCCACTGGATCGTCTCGTAACGCAGCGCGCCTTCCTGGGCCAGCAACTGGCCGCTTTTGTCAGCCAGATAGATCAGGATGGCGCCGGACTCGAACAGCGGCAGCGGCTGGTCGCCGGGACCATGCGGATCGAGGATCGCCGGGATCTTGTTGTTCGGGTTCAGCGACAGGAACTCTGGCGAGGTCTGGTCATTGGTGTCGAACCCGACGCGATGCGGCTCGTACGGCAGGCCGATTTCTTCGAGCATGATCGAGACTTTCACGCCGTTGGGCGTCGGCAGGGAATAGAGCTGAATCCAGTCAGGGTACTGCGCCGGCCATTTCTGGGTGATCGGGAACGCGGACAGATCGGTCATGGGAAGCATCCAGTCACAAATTAGAAGCCGATCATAAAACAGGCCCGCCGCAGCGCCTACACGAACCGTAACATCCTGTCGCTAACCTGCGCTCAAGCTCGCAGAGTTTGTCGTTAAAGTGCCGCACGGCGGGCCGAATCGAACCAAACGGCCCGCTAGGACTCTGAGCTATGCCTTTTTGCAGAGGAAGCTGTTCACGACATGGAAAACACCCGGCGCCGGCAGCCCGTGGTGTAACGGTTTGTCAGCCCTAACTGAATTTGCTGAAGAACTTTTGATTTCATGACGAACCTGATGAGTTTCGCCAAACGTTTCAAACACCGTGCCTATGTATTCCTGCCTTCCCTGCTGGCCGTGACTGCGCTGGCGTTGTCGCTGGAGTCCAGCGAGAGCCGCGCACAGCCGGCCGACGGCACGCAGACGCTGGTGTTTCTGCGCCATGCCGAAAAACCCGAAGGCGGCCTGGGTCAGCTCAACTGCCAGGGCCTGAACCGCGCCATCGACCTGTCGACGCTGCTGCCGGAAAAATTCGGCAAGGCCGACTACGTGTTCGCCGCCAATCCGACGCGCAATGTCGAAGAAGGCGAGCTGGACAATTCCTACAGCTACATTCGTCCGCTGATGACCATCAGCCCCGCTGCGATCAAGCTCGGCCTGCCGGTGAACATCGAGTTCTCGGCCAATGACACCAGTGACCTGGCCCGCGAACTGCTGGACGAGAAGTACCACAACTCGACGATCTACACCGCTTGGTCACACGGCTATCTGCCAGAGCTGATCAACAAGGTTGCGGGCAACGCGGTCGGCAAGAAACAGAACATCACCGAGGACTGGGCGGGCAATGATTTCGACTCGCTGTATGTGCTGACCCTGACCTGGCACAACGGCAAGGCCAGCCTGCAGAGCCATAGTTACAAGCAGGGGCTGGACCATGGCGAGCAGAGCTGCCCGACCTGAATCTTGCATTGGCCTTGCTGGCCCCATCGCCAGCAGGCTGGCTCCCACAGGTTTTGTGTACGCCGCACCCCTTGTGGGAGCTAGCCTGCTAGCGATGAGGCCTGTCGAAGCAACCTCAACCTTTCTGATTCACCCTTTCCTGCAGATACTCGATCACCGCCCCCCGCTCCCCGGCAAACTCGATCCGCCCGCCCTTCTTCTCGCGCTGGAACACGTACATCGGGTCGTAATACTCACGCAGCAAGCCTTCGATCCAGCCGCGATGCAGGTCCACCGCGCCGCTGCGGGCCTGCTCGGCCAGTGCGTCTTCCATCAACAGCAACAGACGTCGATGGCGCTCGCCACCCAGACGTTTCTGTACGTTGTTCAGGCTCTCTATCAGGCGTTCGGAAAACAGCGTGAAACCCTCCTCGCCATGGACCGCTGAAAACTCCGCCGCCAGATCGGTGACGTAATCACGCAGGATCCGCTCGACGCGATCCTCGAAACGGTCCTCCAGCCAGACCATCGGGTACTGCTGCATGCCCTGATACAGCGCCAGCGGCAAGGCGCAACTGCCAACCACCCGGCTCTCGTCCTCGAGCACGAACTGCTCGATAGCGGCATCGCGCTTCTTGAGGATGTCGATGGCCAGACGGTTTTCGAAATCGATGTTCGACGGCTGCCCGGTCGCGCGTTTGCCGAAGCTCGAACCGCGATGATTGGCGTGCCCTTCCAGGTCCAGACCATTGCGCAGCTGCACCAGCACTTCGGTCTTGCCAGTGCCGGTCATGCCACCGAGCAGAACGAAATCGCACTGGCCGATGGCTTGTTCAAGGGTGTCGATCAGAAAACTGCGCATCGCCTTGTAGCCACCACCGACGCGCGGATAGTCGATGCCGGCCTCGTCGCGCAGCCATTGCTGGGTGATCTGCGAGCGCAGGCCGCCGCGAAAACAATACAGATAACCATCAGGATGGGCTCGGGCGAAATCGGCCCAGGCCTGGATGCGCTCGGCCTTCACCGCGCCGGACACCAGTTGATGGCCCAATTCGATGGCCGCCTGCTGGCCGTGCTGCTTGTAGCAGGTGCCGATTTTTTGCCGCTCGGCGTCGTTCATCAGCGGCAGGTTGACCACGCCGGGGAACGCGCCCTTGTGAAACTCGACCGGCGCACGGGCGTCCATCAGCGGCCGGTCGTTGAGGAAGATGTCGCGGTAATCGGTGCAGTCGCGGAGCATCAAATCACCTCGACTGCGTTCGTCTGTCGCTCGACCAGTTCGCCGATTGGCGCTAGGTTCAGGCCCAGTTCGGCGGCAACCGCGAGGAATTCTTCGTTGCCCTCTGGCGTCACGGCGATCAGCAGACCACCGCTGGTTTGCGGATCGCACAGCACGCGTTTGTGCAGCTCCTGGACGCGGCCGACCTGTTTTGCGTAGCTGTCGAAATTGCGCAACGTGCCGCCGGGCACGCAGCCTTGATCGAGGTAATACTCGACGCTGTCCAGACGCGGCACGCGGTCATAGGCGATGCGCGCGGTGAGCTGGCTGCCGTCCGCCATTTCCACCAGATGCCCGAGCAGACCAAAACCGGTGACGTCGGTCATCGCCGTAACGCCGGCGAGTTTGCCGAAACGGCTGCCGGGCTTGTTCAGGGTGCACATCCAGTCACGGGCCACGCCGACGTCGGCGGCGCGAAGCTTGCCCTTCTTTTCGGCGGTGGTGAGGATGCCGATGCCCAGCGGCTTGGTCAGGTACAACAGGCAACCGGCGGTGGCGGTGTCGTTGCGCTTCATGTGGCGCTTTTCCACAAGCCCTGTGACGGCGAGGCCGAAAATCGGCTCCGGCGCATCGATCGAATGCCCGCCGGCCAGCGGAATGCCCGCCGCGTCGCACACCGCGCGGCCACCGCGAATCACTTCCCGCGCCACTTCCGGCGCCAGCACGTTGACCGGCCAGCCGAGAATGGCGATCGCCATCAGCGGATCACCGCCCATCGCATAGATATCGCTGATCGCATTGGTCGCGGCGATGCGGCCGAAGTCGAACGGGTCATCGACGATCGGCATGAAAAAGTCCGTGGTCGACACCACACCGCGCTCGGCATCGATCTCGTACACCGCCGCGTCATCACGCGATGCATTGCCGACCCACAATTTGGGGTCGAGGTTCTGCGCGCCACTGCCGGCCAGAATCACTTCCAGCACCTGCGGAGAAATCTTGCAGCCGCAACCGGCGCCGTGGCTGTATTGGGTCAGACGAATCGGCTCGCTCATGGGAGGGTCTCTGGCAATGAATGGGACGGATTCTAGCAGAGCGCGACGAGGATCATGGACGCTGGCGTCTGCCAAACGTCTTGGCGAACAGGCTCGCCGCTACAAGGTTTGGTGCTGGATGTAGCTTTCTGATCGATCCGTCATGAAATGTCGCGAAAGCTCCTACATTTCAGCGTCTTGCCAAATCTGGTACGCCTTGTGCAAACGTTTGCTTGTCGCCCATGCCAGCGTTTTCGTGACAAACCCCAATAGCCCACGGAACTGCGGGCCCTGATCAAAAAAAGGACTTTTGAATGCACCTCGCCTTGTCTCAACGCGCACCGTTGTTGCGCACTTGTGCTGTTTCCCTGCTACTGACCGGCGTTACCGGATTTCTCAGCTTCAGCGCTCTCGCGCAACCGGCCCCCGCCGAAGAATCCGCTCAGGGCGAGAGCCTCAGCCCAGAGGCCAGCCCGCCGAAACAAGGTGCGTACCTGTCGGACTGGTACAACCAGGACCTGACCCTGATCGGCAGCAAGGACATCAGCTTCGGCCCGCAACCGGCCGATGACATCTATCTGGAATACGAGTATTTCGGCCGAAAAGGCCCGTTCGAACTTTACGGTTACATCGATGTGCCGAAGATTTTCAACATCGGCAACAGCCACGACAAAGGCGTGTGGGATCACGGTTCGCCGGTGTTCATGGAGCACGAACCGCGGATCTCCATCGACTACCTCGCCGGCCGCAGCCTGGCCATCGGCCCGTTCAAGGAGTGGTACGTAGCGTTCGACTGGATCTACGACCACGGCAGCCGCAAGGAAAACCGCGCCAACACGCTTTACAGCGGTTTCGGCACCGACATCGATACGCACTCGCGGGTCAATCTGTCGGCCAACCTGTACGGTCGCTATCAGTGGGAAAACTACGGCGCGAGCAATGAGTATTCGTGGGACGGTTACCGGGCGCAGCTCAAATACATCGTCCCCATCGACACATTCAGCAATGGCGCATCGCTGACCTACATTGGCTTCACCAACTTCGATTTTGGCTCCGATCTGCACAAGGACGACCCGGCGCGTACTGCCAACGCGACGGTGGCCACCAACGTCTTACTCTACTCGTTCACGCATCTGCGCTTCACCCTCGTCGGCCGCTATTTCCACAACGGCGGCAACTGGGATGACGGCAGCGAGCTGAATTTCGGCGACGGCAATTTCCGTGCGCGTTCCAACGGCTGGGGTTACTACGCCGGCATCGGTTATCAGTTCTGACTCAAGGAGTTTTGCATGCAAGCCATGAAACGTTTGACCCTGGCCGGCGCGGCCCTGCTCTCTTCCACTGCATGGGCGAGCGAGACACCGATTCAACCGAAAGTCCTGCTGATCACCATGTTCGCCCCCGAGGCGCAGCACTGGATCGACCGGCTCGAGCTGAAACAGGAAATCCGCGTACCGGGCCTGTCCGCGGAATACCCGAGCATTCGTTGCAACGCCCAGCAGGTGTGCCTGCTGACCACCGGCATGGGCCAGACCAACGCCGCCGCCTCGACCTTGGCACTGGCCTTGTCGCCGAAATTCGACCTGCGCAAAAGTTACTTCCTGATCGCAGGCATCGCCGGCATCAGCCCAAAACACGGCACCATCGGCACCGCCGCGTGGGCGCATTATCTGGTCGAGTTCGGCACGCAGTGGGAGCTGGATTCGCGCGATGCGCCGGCGAGCTGGCCGACCGGGTACCTGGGCATCAACACCCAAGGCCCAAACGAAAAACCACCGCTGGACTACAAGACCGAAGTCTTCGAACTCAACCCGACACTGCAAGCCAAGGCCTTCGCGCTGAGCCACAAGGTGGTTCTTAGCGAGAGCAAGGAATCGGCGGCGTGGCGGCAGAAATACCCTTCCGCTCCGGCTAACCAGCCACCGGTGGTGACGCGCTGCGATACGCTGGCCGGCAACACCTGGTTTTCCGGCACGCGCCTGAGCGAACGCGCCGAGGTCTGGACCAAACTGCTGACCGACAACAAGGGCGAATACTGCACCACGCAACAGGAAGACAACTCCACGTATGAAGCGCTGCTACGCGCCAGCCGCGAAGGCCTGGTCGACGTGCAGCGCCTTGCCGTGGTGCGCGCCGGCTCCGATTTCGACCGCCCGCAACCCGGCGGCAGTGAGGTCGACAACCTGCTCAAGTACGCCGATCAGGGTGGGTTTGTGCCGGCGCTGGAAAACCTGTTTCGGGCCGGTAATCCGCTGGTGCAGGACATTCTCAAGAACTGGTCGGCGTGGGAAAAAGGCGTGCCGCAGTCCTGAGCCCCAACACAAATCAACTGTAGGAGTGAGCCTGCTCGCGATAGCGGTGTGTCAGTCACCTATGTATCGACTGACACACCGCTATCGCGAGCAGGCTCACTCCTACAGGGGGTTTGCGGCGAATCAGGGAATGAGGATGATCTTGTCCCCGCCACCCTCGTTCACCTCAACATAACGCTGTACCCCTTCAGCCAGCGGCACCTCAACCAACCCCTGCGGCAACGGCAACCGATCCTCATCGAAAAACCGCCCAAACTGCTCAAGCATCGCCGCGCACGCTTCGACGCCATACAACAGCGAATTGATCCCCACCACCGAACCGCCCTTGCGGTACAGCGCCAGCGCCGGCAGTTGCACGTGGCCGTCCACTGGTGCGGCGATGATTGCGATGCGCCCGAATGTCGCCAGCGCCGCCACCGACGCCGGTAGCCAGAAACCGGTGGTGTCGAAGATCACATCGGCCCCGCCGCGATACACCGCGTTGACTTGCGCGCCAAGGGCTTCGGGTTGCTCCAATTGCATCGTTTGATACCCCTGCGCCTGCAAGTCGGCCACTTGCTCGGGACGCCGCGCGGCAGCGAGCAACTGCGCACCGCGCACTTTCGCCAGGGCCAAAGCAGCCGTCGCCACCGCCCCGCCGCCGATCACCAGCAAACGTGTGTCGGCGCGCACCAGACTGCGCTCCAGCGCATCCCACGCCGTGGTGTACGGCACGCCGAGGCTGGCCGCTTGAGCGAAGCTCAGGTGCGATGGCTTATGAGCGACGCCGCTGGCCGGCAGTTTGACGAATTGCGCATGGGAGCCATCGGCGAAGAAGCCCAGCTCACGACCAGTGCCCCATACTTGCTGGCCGATCAACGCTTGCGGGCCTTCGACTACGATCCCGGCAAAATCCCGCCCGGGAATGCGCGGCAGCGTGGTGTAAGGAAAACGGCCGAGGACGTTCTTCACATCGCTGGGGTTGAGGCCGGCAGCCTTGATCTGCACCAGCACTTCATCAGGGCCCGGCACAGGTGACGGCACTTCGGCGTAACGCAGGGAAGACAGGTCGCCGGTTTTATCGAATTGCAGAGCTTTCATGGAACGATCCACCCAAGTAGATGAGAAATTCAGGACAACCAACCGGCTACCAATTGCCGGCCCATCGGCCACAACTGTTCACCGGCGAGCATGCCGAGCAGGCCGACCAGCGCAATGGCCGGTGGTGCGGGAGAACGAAAATCCAACGCGCCGTACAACAGGCCGACGCCCAGACCGATGGCAAGCGAAATCAGATAACTCATGGAGGCACTCCGCCGTTGAAAGGAATGGGCAGAGTTTAGGGAGAGGGACCGAAGGCTACCGGCCAAGGACTTCAGGATTTCAGCCAAACCTGAGCTCACCCAGATCCTCTGTAGGAGTGAGCCTGCTCGCGATAGCGGTGTGTCAGTCTATCAATGTTCAACTGACACACCGCTATCGCGAGCAGGCTCACTCCTACAGGGGGATTGCATTCAGCCAGTAACAAATTGCGAAGGCGCCACCCCCAGCTCACGCCGAAACATGTCACTGAAACTGCTCGGCGAATAACCCAGTTCCCGCGCGATGACGCTCACCGCCACGCCCTGAATCAACTCCGCCACTGCCGTCGCCAGTTGCACCTGACGCCGCCATTCGGCGAAGCCCATGCCGAGGCTGTCCTTGAACAGCCGCGCGAGGGTGCGCACGCTGGCCCCGGCATTTTCCGCATGCTGCTCGAACGGCAGCGCCAGCGACGGCGCCGCCATCACCGCCTGACACACGTTCATCAGGCGCCGATCGGAATCGTCCGGCAGCGGGACCTTCAATGAAGAGCGCCGCGCACGCCTCAGCTCGAGCAACGCCAGCCCGACCAGCGCCTCGTAGTACTCCGGTTCGCCGCTGTCGCCCTGCGCCACCAGGCCGACGATCAGCTCACGCAGTAATCCGCCGACTTCGATCACCTGCACCGTCGCATCCAGCGTCGCCGCCAGCGCCGGGCGCAGATAGATATTGCGCATCTGCAAGTCCGACACCACGCGAATGGCGTGCGGCACACCCGGCGGCAACCACACCGCCCGCTGCGGCGGCACGACCAGCGCTTCGTGCGGCGTCTCGACCCACATCACCCCGCTCATCGCATACAGCAACTGCCCCCAGACATGCTCATGGGGCTCGATGAACAACCCGCGCGGATAGGTGCGCGCCAGCGGTTGCACGGGCACATCGGGGTCACTCAGATCGGGGGGCGCAGCAAGGGCCATGGCGAGCATTCATTGGGGTTGGCGAAGGCGCCATGGTAACCAGCGCGCCCAACGCTCGCCAATCATCGCTACCGTCGGACAATCCGACTGAATTTTCGCGACGCCCTGCGATCCGTTAATTACCACAGGGAGGAATACCGGCTTTATGAACAACGCAAAACTTTTTGTTATCGACTACACCCTTCACGGTACGCCCAAGTCGTTCATTATCCGCTCGGACAAAATGGACAATGCCGAAGCCTGGCACTGGGCGAGCTGCGACGCCGGCGTCGGCCGAATCCCGCGCTTTGGCCGTGAAAAGGTACAAAAGACCAGCAAACCGATGGCGGAAAAATTCGGCCTGGAAAACGTCACATGGCGCCAGACGCATTAACTACCCAGTCGCTTGCGGACGAGGGAGAAGCAATGATGGACATCCTTTACCACCCGGCGCGACTGGACTACGGCCTGACCACGTTCTTCGGCCAGATCAGCAAAACCGTAGACTGCGAAGTCGGCCTCGAGACGGTTGCGGACGATCCTTACCGCTTTACCTTATGCGTCAAGGCGCCGGTACCGGAGGATCTGGACCAGGCGAAAATCGTCGTGGTGAAAGTGGATGGACGTACGCTTCAGGGCAGTGTCCGAGAAACAGAGCGGATGGGAGATGCAGGGCTAAAACTGCAGGTAGAGCCAGATTAGGCAAAAGCCCCTCACCCTAGCCCTCTCCCAAAGGGAGAGGGAACTGATCGCAGGTAATGTGAGAATTGCACCGACTTGCAATACCGAGCCGAATGCAAGCTCCAAAACCAACCAAAATCGGCCCCCTCTCCAGGGGGAGAGGGCTGGGGTGAGGGGCGAATCCACCACAAATCCAAAGCCATGCGACGCTTCCCACCACTCAATAGGCCGAGTGTCAGCTCGCCTGCTTTTGATCTTGCTTTTGCGTCACCGGCGACATCGGAGCGAAGGGACCCGAGCCTGCGAGGGCCGAACGCAGGAGCAAGCCTTTTGGTTCCTTTTTGCTGGGCCGGCACTCCGGCGTCTGAAAAAGGGACTCGCCGTAAGGGCGAAACCGCCAGCCGCAGCACCCGAAGCAACGGATATCCCCCATCTCAGCAACAAAAAACAATCAATCGACGGAGCGCGAAGAACTCCGATACATAAACACCAGCGCCAACGCCAGACACCCCATCGCCAAAACCCGACTCGACGAAAGCTCGATCCCCGGATTGCCCAACCAGCCGAAATTATCGATCAACATCCCCATCCCCAACTGCCCGACAATCACCGCCACCGTCGCCACAGCCGTGCCTACCACCGGCACCGCGCCAACCATCACCATCATGTACACCACGCCAAACAAGGCCCCGGTCAACTGCCACTTCGGCACGTCGAGCAAACTCACCGCCTGCACCGGCTCAAAGAAGAAAATCAACAACCCGGTCACCACCGCGCCTACCGCAAAGGTCAGCAGACTGCTGCGCAACACGCCAACCGACTCACCCAGGCGCCCGTTGATCGCCGCTTGCACGCTCAACACCGCGCCGGCCAACACCACTACTGCCAACAAAATCACCAGACCCATCACTCACCCCCGCGCAATCAGAATCAACGCCACTACTATCAGCCCCAAGGCCAGCCAACGCTCAGCATTGACCTTCTTGCGCGTGGCGCCGAACCAGCCGAAATGGTCGATCAGCACGCTCTCGCCCACTTGCCCCGAGAGGATCGCGATCATGGTCATGGCAATACCGATATGCGGCGTTGCCAGGGTCAGCACCACCACGTACATCGGCCCGAGAAAACCGCCGATCAACTGCCAGCGCGGCAGATCGGTCAACGCCGGGCCTTTCTGCGGGCCGGCGAACAGCAGCAACAAGAACAGAATCGCCGCACCGACGCCGAAGATACTCAGCGTCGCCCACAGGTGCCCGACCTGCTCGCCCAACGGCCCGAGCAAACCGGCCTCCACCGACAAGCCCATGCCCGCCAGTATCACCAGCGGCAGCAACAGCAAGCGCAACCCCGACTTTTTCACAGGCGTGGCAACAGCCACTTCATCCAGCGTCTGCATAAAAACTTTCCACTCAAGAAACGATGGCGCGGATTATCGGTTGGCAGAGCTGTGCGATAAATGGGAGCATTCGGACAACACTTTTGCGCAACTCGCACAGCAGGACACCCCATGCACGGGCTCAATGAACTGGGATTCAAGGCACTGCGGCTGTTTATTGCCGTGCTCGACCATGGCAGCTTTTCCGAAGTTGCGCGCCGCGAAGGCGTGGCACCCTCTTCGATCTCGCGGCAGATCCAGTTGATGGAGCAGGCGCTGAATCAGCAATTGCTCTATCGCCACACCCGCGCCGTTTCGCCGACCGAGGCCGGCCGCATGCTCGGCCACCATGCGCGGCTGGTGCTGGTGCAACTGGAAGAAGCCGAGCAAGCGTTGCAGGAGCAGCAAAGCGAACCCACCGGCCTGGTGCGCATCAACGCCCCGGTGGTGTTCGGCCAGCGCCATCTGAGCCCCTGGCTGGGCCAGTTGTGCGCGCGGTATCCGCAGTTGCAACTGGATATCCAGCAGACCGATCACTACGTCGACCCGTTGCAGGAAGGCGCCGACCTGCTGGTGCGCATCGGCCCACTGCATGATTCGAGCATGCAGGCGCGAATTCTGGCGCCGCACCGCTTTCAGGTCGCCGCCAGCCCGGCGTACCTGGCGCGCTACGGCGCGCCGCAACAGCCTGACGATCTGGCTCAACACCAATGCCTGGCCTACAAAGGCGCGGCCGGTCAGCAGCGCTGGTTTTTCCGCCGCGATGGCGAGGACTGGACGCCGTATTCAGTCAAAGGCCCGATCACTAGCAACCACGCCGACACCCTCACCCAGGCCGCCGAACAGGGGCTGGGGCTGGTGATGTTTCCGTCATGGCTGATTGGCGAAGCAGTGCGCGCCGGCACGCTGGTGCCGGTGATGCGCGGCTATCAGGTGTCTAACAGTCTGGAGCCGCAGCAGATTGCGGTGCTGTGGCCGGGCAGTCGAAGGTTGTCGGTGAAGGTGCGGACGGTGATTGATTTTTTTGTCGAGTGTTTTGGCGAGGTGCCGTATTGGGACAGGCCTTGAAGATCAAGAGCCCCTCACCCTAGCCCTCTCCCAGAGGGAGAGGGGACCGATTGGGGGATATTGGGAGAATACGCCGATCTGAGAGTCCGGTATTGAATCCGTAATCAACTCGTTTTTTCAGGCCGCCGTCTGACGCAAGACACCCCGGTCGGTCCCCTCTCCCTCCGGGAGAGGGCTAGGGTGAGGGCTGCTTTTCAAGCGTCAGATCCGGAACTGCCCCACCAGCTTGCCCAACCGCTGCCCCAACTCCGCCAGACTGCGCGAGGTCTGCGCGCCCAATTGCGTTTCATCGGCAACGCTGTCCACCGCCACTGCAATCTGGTGCACGCTGCGGTTGATCTCTTCTGCCACCGCCGTCTGCTCTTCGGCGGCGCTGGCGATCTGTGCGTTCATCGAGTTGATTGTCGCGATCAGCTCAGCCATGGCATCCAGCGATGCCCCGGCCTGATTGGCCTGCTGTGACGTGCCATCACCGGCCTCGCTGGAGCGGCGCATGGCCTCAACGGCCTGCTGCGTGCCAGCTTGCAGGCGGTCGATCATGCCTTGAATTTCCTGGGTGCTGATCTGCGTGCGGCTGGCCAGCGCACGGACCTCATCGGCGACCACGGCAAAACCACGCCCGGCCTCACCCGCCCGCGCCGCTTCGATTGCCGCGTTGAGGGCCAGCAGGTTGGTTTGCTCGGCGATTGAGCGAATCACCCCGAGCACACCGACAATCGAGGTCACGTCCTGCTGCAAGCTGTCCAGCGATACGCCGCTGTTGCGAATGTCATCAACCAGCGCATGAATCTGTTTGATGCTGCCGGCCACCACGCGTTTGGCGCTCTGGCCTTCTGCGTCGGTCTGCTGCGCGGCGACGGCGGCGTTCTGCGCGCTCTTGGCAACTTCCTGCGCGGCGGCGGACATCTCGTTGATGGCGGTGGCGACCTGATCGGTCTCGTGACGCTGACGCTCCATTGCCTGATCCGAGCGCTGCGCCTGATCCGACACCTGAGTCACCAGCCCGGTCAGTTGTGTGGTCATCTCGGTGATCTGCCGCACCAGGCCGTGGATCTTGTCGACGAAGCGGTTGAACGAGCCGGCCAGTTCGCCGAGTTCATCCTGACTGGTGATATTCAAGCGCCGGGTAAGATCGCCCTCGCCTGCCGCGATGTCATCGAGGTTGGCTTTCATCAGGGTCAGCGGCCGCAGGATGGTATTGGCCAGCAGCATCCCCGCCGCGGCAATCACCAGCAGCACCAGCACCGCCACGCCGACAATGCTCAGCACCACGCCTTGCACGCGTTCCTGCACCTGAGCTTCGACCAGCGCCACTTGCGCTTCGATGCCGTCGAGGTTGACCGAGGTACCGACGGCCATGTCCCACTTGGCCAGGTATTCGGTGTAACCGAGTTTCGGCACCAGCACTTTCGCATTGCCCGGCAGCGGCGAGCTGTATTGCAGGTAGTGAGTACCGTCCTTCGCCACTTTCACTAGACCGAGGTTGACGTAGACGCCATTCGGGTCGCGGTTGTCCTTGAAGCTTTTGCCCACGCCGTCAGGGTCGTTGGCCTTGAACAGGCGCACGATCTCCGAGTCGTAGGCAAAGAAGTAGCCGTCCTTGCCGTAGCGGATGCCCGACAGCAGCTTGATCGCCTGCGCCCGCGCCTCGGTGTCGCCGGGCGCGGCAGCGTCGTACAGCGGTTTGATCGTGGTCATCGCCACGGCGACATAACTTTGCAGAGTGGCTTTGGCGTCGCCGAGCAGGCGCTCGCGGGTCTGTTCGACCTCCTTGCGCGCCTGTTCCTGGAGGATGAACAGTGTGGTCAGGCTGATGACCAGCGCAAAGAGCAATACCGGAAGAACGGCGAGGGACAGGACTTTAGCCTTGAGGCTCAGGCGCATTGTGGGGGCTCACTCTTTTGATTTTGTTGGCGTGGTTAAAGGCTTTAACGGCACGCCAGGGCAAAAGTTGAGTCCGGATCATTCCCTGATCCCCTGCTCGCGAAAGGGTTGGGTTGCATCTGATCGTTCCCACGCTCTGCGTGGGAATGCAGCCCGGGACGCTCTGCGTCCCTTTCAGAAGCCGAACGCGGAGCGTCCGATGAGGCATTCCCACGCAGAGCGTGGGAACGATCAGTGGGTCGGTGACAGGGTCAGAGCACCATCGCGGCCAACCAGCCGAACGCCAGCAGCGGCAGGTTGTAGTGCAGGAAGGTCGGCACCACGGTGTCCCAGATGTGGTGATGCTGGCCGTCGATGTTCAGGCCGGAGGTTGGGCCGAGGGTCGAATCCGAGGCCGGCGAACCGGCGTCGCCCAGCGCACCGGCAGTGCCGACGATGCACACGATGGCCATCGGGCTGAAGCCCAGTTGCACGCACAGCGGCACGAAAATCGCCGCCAGAATCGGCACCGTGGAAAACGACGAGCCGATGCCCATGGTTACCAGCAAGCCCACCAGCAGCATCAACAGCGCGCCGACGCCTTTGCTGTGATTGATCCATGCCGCCGACGATTCAACCAGGGTCTGCACCTGCCCGGTGGCCTTCATCACCTCGGCGAAACCGGAGGCGGCGATCATGATGAAACCGATCATCGCCATCATTTTCATGCCTTCGGTGAACAGGTCATCGGTTTCGCGCCACTTGACGATGCCGGACACCGAGAAGATCAGGAAACCCACCAGCGCACCGATAATCATCGAATCCAGCAGCAACTGCACGACGAACGCCGAGGCGATGGCCACGCCGGCGATCAGCAGACTCAACGGGTTGTAATGCACTGCGGTCTGCTCGACCTGCTCGATTTTTTCCAGGTCATAGACGCGCTTCTTGCGATAACTGATGAACGCCATCGCCAAGCCGAAAACCATGCCCAGCGCCGGAATGCCCATGGCGTGGGTGATGTTGATGCCGCTGATGTCGACGCCGCTGCGCGCAACGTTGGCCAGCAGGATTTCATTGAGGAAGATGTTGCCGAAACCCACCGGCAGGAACATGTACGGGGTGATCAGGCCGAAGGTCATGACGCAGGCGATCAGGCGGCGGTCGAGTTGCAGCTTGGTCAGCACATAGAGCAGTGGTGGCACCAGCAGCGGAATGAACGCAATGTGGATCGGCAGGATGTTCTGCGAAGCAATCGCCACCACCCACAACAGGCCGATCAGCAGCCATTTGACGTTGCCGCCGCCGGTCGAATGCTGCCGGTCAACCATCGCTAGCGCCCTGTCGGCCAGCGCGTGGGCCAGGCCAGACTTGGCGATTGCCACGGCGAAAGCGCCGAGCAACGCGTAGGACAACGCCACGGTCGCACCACCGCCCAGACCACTGTTGAACGCCTTGAGTGTGGCGTCCATGCCCAGGCCACCGGTCAGGCCGCCAACCAGCGCCCCGACGATCAGCGCGATCACCACATGCACGCGGGACAGGCTGAGAATCAGCATGACGCCGACTGCTGCTATGACTGCATTCATTTCACTACCTCGAAAAACACTGCGGTGGACAACCGACCGCCAGACAGGATGAGTCCGCCAGAACTGCTCGGCGGAGCCAAAAGGGTCTTGTTAAAAGGGCGCGCACTGTGCCCCAAGCAGCCTCAAGCTGCAAGTTTCGAGCGGCAAGCGAAAAGCAAATCCCTTCGATCGTTCCCACGCTCTGCGTGGGAATGCAGCCCGGGACGCTCCGCGTCCCAAAGCGGACGCAGAGCGTCCATTGAGGCATTCCCACGCGGAGCATGGGAACGATCAATCCTGGCGCCCGACGCTCGCTTTTAGCTTGCAGCTTGCCGCTCAAGAAAGCTGTTTTTCAGCCGTTAGAGTGCAAAGTCTCAGATATTTATCGAATAAGGATGTTTTCCATGTCGCTCAGACACCTTTCCATCCAATGGAAAATCACCCTGCTCGCCGGCCTTTGTCTGGCCGGTATCGTGACCCTGTTGGTCGGTCTTTCGCTGTATCGCATGGAGCACAGTTCCGCGCTGGTCAAGGCGTCGAGCATGGAAATGCTCACCGAGTCGGCGCAGGCGCGCATCGAGTCGCAGGGTGAGGTGCAAGCGGCAGGCATTCGCCAGCAGTTCATGGACGCCTATCAATACGGCCACGGCTTCTCGCGGCAGGTGCTGTTTCTGCGCGAACAGGCCGAGAAGCGTTTTCTCGATGCCTTCGATCTGCGCGAAGACATGACCCGTCAGGTCAAATCTGCGCTGCAGGCCAACCCGGACCTGCTCGGCCTGTCGCTGGTATTCGAAGCCAATGCACTGGACGGCAAGGACGAACTGTTCGCCGGGCAAGAGGAGCTGGGCAGCAACGACAAGGGCCGTTTTGCTCTGTACTGGTCGCAGCCGACCCCGGGCAAGGTCCACTCGATGGCCCTGCCGGAAAGTGACATGAGCGACACCCGCACCGGCCCCAGCGGTCAGGCGGCCAACGCTTGGTTCACCTGCCCGCGCAGCACGCTCAAGCCGTGTGTGATCGAACCGTACTTTTACGTGATCGACGGGCAGAAAGTGCTGATGACCAGCATCGTCTTCCCCCTGCTGCTCAACGGCGAGGTCATCGCCTCGCTGTCGGTCGACATCAACCTCAACAGCCTGCAAGCGATCAGCCAGACCGCGAGCAAGAAACTCTACGACGGTCAGACCGCCGTCAGCATCATCAGCCCCGCCGGCCTGCTCGCCGGTTACAGCGCCGATGCCGGCAAACTCAGCCAGCGTCTGGACGCCGTCGACACCACCAGCGGGGCTGAACTGCTGCGACGCCTGGCGGCCAGCACCGGCGTGAGCAGTCTGCACAACAATGGTCAGCTGAAAGTGCTCTCGCCGTTCCAGCCGATTCCGGGCGGGCCGGCGTGGGGCGTGCTGCTCGATGTGCCGGAAAAAGTTCTGGTCAGCCGCGCCGAAGCACTCGAGCAACAGCTGGACGCGAGCAATACCTCGGGCACGTTGATGGAGTTGGGCCTCGGCGGCCTCGCCGCCCTGCTCGGCCTGCTGCTGGTGTGGCTGATGGCGCGCAGTGTGACCCGACCGATCCTGGGCGTCGCGCACATGCTTGAAGACATCGCCAGCGGCGAAGGCGACCTGACCCGTCGCCTGGCCTATGACAAGCAGGACGAACTCGGGCAACTGGCGGGCTGGTTCAACCGCTTTCTCGACAAGTTGCAGCCGATCATCGCCGAAGTGAAACGCTCGGTGCAGGATGCGCGCAGCACGGCTGATCAGTCCTCGGCCATCGCCACCCAGACCAGCGCCGGCATGGAGCAGCAATACCGTCAGGTCGATCAGGTCGCCACTGCCTCCCACGAAATGAGCGCCACCGCGCAGGACGTCGCCCGCAGCGCGGCCCAGGCGGCCGAAGCCGCCAAGGACGCCGACCGCGCCACTCGCCAGGGCCTGACCGTAATCGACCGCACTACCGCGAGCATCGACACCCTCGCCGCCGACATGAGCGCGGCGATGGTGCAGGTTGAAGGTCTGGCGGCCAACAGCGAGAAAATCGGCGCGGTGCTGGAAACCATTCGCGCGATTGCCGAGCAGACCAATCTGCTGGCACTGAATGCCGCGATCGAAGCGGCACGGGCCGGTGAAGCCGGACGCGGTTTTGCCGTGGTTGCCGATGAAGTGCGCAACCTTGCCCGACGCACCCAGGAATCGGTGGAGGAAACCCGTCAGGTCATCGAGCAATTGCAGAACGGCACGCAGGAGGTGGTCGGTTCGATCGGCAACAGCCATCGCCAGGCCCAGGGCAGTGTCGAGCAGGTCGGCCAGGCAGTGACCGCACTGCGCCAGATCGGCGACGCGGTGACGGTGATCAGCGACATGAACCTGCAGATTGCCAGCGCCGCTGAAGAGCAGAGCGCGGTGGCCGAAGAGATCAACAACAACGTGGCGACGATTCGCGACGTGACGGAATCGCTGTCGGGGCAGGCCAATGAATCGGCGCGGGTCAGCCAGTCGCTCAACAGCCTGGCGAATCAGCAGCAGCGGTTGATGGATCAGTTTCGCGTTTGACGGCTAGCCCGAGAACCAATGTGGGAGCTAGCCTGCTAGCGATGACGGCGTCACATTCAATACTCATGTGACTGAAAGATCGCTATCGCTAGCAGGGCTAGCTCCCACAGGGGATGGTGTAGTCATCAGGCTCAGCGTTTAGGCAATTCGATTACCACCTTCAACCCACCCCACTCGCTCTCGCCCAACACCAGCAAGCCGCCCCACGTTTCCACGATATCGCGCACGATTCCCAACCCCAGCCCATGGCCGTCGGTCTGTTCATCCAGCCGTGTGCCACGACTGAACACCTCGGCGCGCTGTTGTTCGGGAATCCCGGGGCCGTCATCCTCGACGCTCAAGGCAAAGCCATCGGTGCGTTCGATCACGCTCAAGCGCACTTCGGCGTCCGCCCACTTGCAGGCGTTATCCAGCAGGTTGCCCAGCAGCTCGAGCAGATCCTCACGGTCCCACGGCAGTTGCAGGCCCGCCGGGGCGACGTAGCTGAGCGCCAGATGCTCGCCGTGGATCATATTCAGCGTCGCCAGCAATCCCGGCAGTTCCGCGTCGCAATCGAACAGCGCGCCGGGCAGTGCATCGCCGGACAAGCGCGCGCGATTCAACTCGCGATTGAGGCGCTGCTGCACTTGCTCCAGTTGCTCGATGAGGACCTTGCGCAGTTCCGGATGCGCATCGAGTTTTTCGCTCGACGCCACGCTCAACAACACCGCCAGCGGGGTTTTCAAGGCATGGCCGAGATTGCCCAGGGCGTTGCGCGAGCGCTTGAGGCTGTCTTCGGTGTGGGCGAGCAAATGGTTGATCTGCGCCACCAGCGGCTCCAGTTCCACCGGCACTTGGTCGTCGAGCTGCGAACGCTGGCCCTGCTGCAATTGCGCGATCTGTTCGCGCGCCCGTTCCAGCGGCTTCAAGGCGCGGCGTACGGTCAGGCGCTGCAACAGCAGAATCACCAGCAACGCCGTCAGGCCTGCTGCCAGACCGATCTGGCGCATGCGCTGGAAGCTTTCGCGCACCGGCGTGTAATCCTGCGCGACGCTGATTGAAATCGACTGGCCGAGGCGCCGATAGTCCGAACGCAGTATCAGCAACTGTTGGCCGTCCGGGCCCAACTGCAGATTGCTGTGCAGGCCGGGATGATCGAGCAGCGGCAGGTCCTGGTCCCACAATGAGCGCGAACGCCAGTGGCTGTCGGCAAAGTCGATGCGGAAGTAATGCCCGGAAAACGGCCGCTGATAGGCTGGCGACAGATGCCGCTCGTCCAGCTGCAAGCCTTGCGGGCCACGGACCAACGCCACCAGCAGGCTCTCGCTGTCGTTGCGCAGACCCGCTTCGAGATAACGCTGCAGACCCACTTCGAACAACCACAGGCTGGTCTGCGCCAGCACCACGCCGACGATCACCATCACACTGATCAGACCCAGGCTCAAGCGGCGCTGGATCGATCTCACGAGGCTTGCCCGCCGAACAGGTAACCCTGGCCGCGACGGGTTTCGATCACGCTTTTGCCGAGCTTGCGTCGCAGGTGATTGACGTGCACTTCGAGCACGTTGGAATCGCGCTCGGTTTCACCGTCGTAGAGGTGTTCGGCGAGGTGGCTTTTGGAGAGGATCTGCTCCGGATGCAACATGAAATAGCGCAGCAGACGAAACTCGGCGGCCGTCAGTTGAATGTCCGCGCCGTCACGCACCACGCACTGACGCCCCTCGTCCAGGTGCAGGCCGGCGGCCTTCAAAGTCGGTTGATTGGCCTGCCCCTTGGAGCGGCGCAGCAGCGACTGAATGCGCAGTTGCAGCTCTTCGGGATGAAACGGCTTGGTCAGGTAATCGTCGGCACCGGCCTTCAGGCCCTCGATGCGTTCGGCCCAGGAATCGCGTGCCGTCAGTATCAACACCGGAATCGCCAGCCCACCGGCGCGCCACTGCGCCAGTACGTCAAGCCCCGGCACACCGGGCAGGCCGAGATCGAGGATGATCAGATCGTAAGGCTCGCTGCTGCCCTGATACACCGCATCGCGACCGTCCGCCAGCCAATCGACCGCGTAACCTTGCCGCTGCAGGCTGGCGAGCAACTCGTCGGCCAGCGGTACATGGTCTTCCACCAAGAGCAAACGCATCGATCAATCTTCCTTGTCTTTGACTAACTCGCCGGTATCGGCTTTCAAGTGCAGCTCGCGCGCCACACCCTCGACCGTCAGCAACTCAACTTCGTAAATGTAGACGTCGTGTTTTTCTTCCAGCTCGACTTCCAGCAGTTTCGCGCCGGGGTAGCGATCCATGGCCTGCTGCAGCACTTGCTCCAGCGGCAGGATTACGCCCTCGCGACGCAGGGTCAGTGCCTCGTCCTGATCAAGGTCGCGAGCCATGGCCGGGCTGCACAACAACACCAGCGTCAGCGCCGTCAGGCGGGTGACGCGAATATTCAGCTTCATTACGTATCCTGATGATCCCTGAGCACTTCACCATCGACAGCGTTCAACTCCAGATCCCACTTCAGCCCTTTCGGGTCGCGCAATTCGATCTGGTAAATGAACTTGCCGTACTCTTCCTCCAGCTCGGTTTCGGTGATTTCCGAGCCCGGGTGTTTGTCCAGTGCGATGGCGTTGAGCTTCTCGAAGGAGACGATAGTACCAGCGTCACGCAAGCGAAGCGCCTCGTCAGGCCCCAGATCGCGCGCAAACGCAGTGCTGGCAGTGAGGCAGATGAGCGAGGCAGTGGTCAGGGCAGTCAGGGTGTTCACGGGTGTCTCCGAATTCTTATAGGTTGCTTAAGGTAGGCACCTTAGCGGCAGCAACTTAACTGAAACTGAATGGCCATCATTGTGCCCACCACCGCAGGACCACAGTCCGACGCATTGATCGTTCCCACGCTCCGCGTGGGAATGCAGCCGGGGACGCTCTGCGTCCCATTGGAACGCGGAGCGTCCCTTGAGGCATTCCCACGCAGAGCGTGGGAACGATCAGTACTGATAAACCGCTATCGCGAGCAGGCTCTCTCCTACAAGGGCTCTGCAACATGTGCTTATAATCCCCAGCTTGCTAACGATCGAGGCCGGTATGACCGCCATCCACATCAAATTCCCTGCCCTCACGCTCAAGGCCGGCCCGCGGGCCATGGCGCGCATTCGCGCCCAGGGCTTGAACGCTGCCGACGTCGGCACCCTGCCCGGCGCGGCCGGTGGGCCGAAGGCGCTGGGGATTCAAGGGCTGGATCTGGCGCTGTTCGGTGAATGGCTGCCGAGTGCGCCGCGCGCGCGTTCGCTGATCGGCGCTTCAGTCGGCTCCTGGCGCTTCGCCAGCGCCTGCCTGCCGGACGCCGCCGAAGGCATCCGCCGCCTCGGGCATTTGTACGCCGAGCAGAATTTCAACAAAGGCGTGACCATGGCCGAGATCAGTCAGAGCTCGCAGCGCATGCTCAACGACCTGCTCGACGGCCGCGACGCCAGCATCCTCGACAATGCGCATTACCGCTTGAACATCATGGTGGTGAAAAGTCAGGGGCGACTGGCCGAGGATCATCGCGGACGACTCGGTCTGGCGCTGGGTTCGGTGATTGCCGACAACCTGCGTGGTCGTGCGCGCCTGTCACGGCACTTCGAGCGGCTGATCATCCACGACCCGCGCCTGGCCCCGCCGCTGCATGCACTGGACGATTTTCCTTCGCGCTTTGTCGCGCTGAACACCGGCAACCTGCGCCAGGCCCTGCTCGCCTCGGGTTCGATTCCGATGGTCATGGAAGGCGTGCGCGATTTGCCGGGTGCTGGCGCGGGGACGTTCCGCGACGGTGGCCTGCTCGACTATCACCTCGACCTGCCCTACAGCGGCGACGGCATCGTGCTCTATCCGCACTTCACCGACCGGGTGATTCCCGGCTGGTTCGACAAGACCCTGCCGTGGCGCCGCGCCTCGGTGCAGCGTTTGCAGGACGTGCTGTTGCTCGCGCCGTCGAAGGAATATCTGGCCCGCCTGCCCTTCGGCAAACTGCCCGACCGTAACGACTTCAAGCGCTTCATGGGCGATGCCCCCGGCCGGCAGAAGTACTGGCACACGGCGATGGACGAAAGCCGCCGCCTCGGTGACGAATTTCTCGAACTGACGGCCAACGGTCGCCTCGCCGAGCACTTGCTGACCCTTTAGTCAGCACAGCCACAGACAAGCTGATAAACTCGCCGCCTGCCCGAATCGCTGCGGCGAACGCCATCTGAACAGAGCCAGAATACTGTGGAAATCTTCAAGGAATTTACTTTCGAATCCGCCCACCGCCTGCCGCACGTCCCGGACGGCCACAAGTGCGGGCGTCTGCACGGTCACTCGTTCAAAGTGGCGCTGCACCTGAGCGGCGACCTCGACCCGCACACCGGCTGGATCCGCGATTTCTCCGAGATCAAGGCGATCTTCAAGCCGCTGTACGAGCGTCTCGATCACAACTACCTGAACGACATTCCCGGTCTGGAAAACCCGACCAGTGAAGTGCTGGCCAAATTCATCTGGAATGAAATGAAGCCGCTGCTGCCAGAACTGAGCGCGATCCGCATTCATGAGACGTGCACCAGCGGATGCATCTATCGCGGCGAGTAATCACCGCAGATCGCTTTGTGTAGGCCTTCGCCTGCTCGCGATAGCGGTGTGTCAGCCAAACATATGCTTGATGACACACCGCTATCGCGAGCAGGCGAAGGCCTACAGGGGTCGGTGTTGAGTCAGGAAATAAAGAACAGCCGCGAAGGCTGTTTTTTTATGCCTGCGCCGCCCTACTGCAATTCCTCTGTCAGCATCAAAATCCCCAGACACCGATCGTTCCCATGCTCTGCGTGGGAATGCCTCAACGGACGCTCCGCGTTCGGCTTTGGCGGGGGACGCGGAGCGTCCCGGGCTGCATTCCCACGCAGAGCGTGGGAACGATCATGGGCCGTGGCTCCCACATGGCACACGGGTGCGCTCGGGTGCACCGTTTTTGCGCCTGACTTTGCCGCGTCGTCTATACATACCCCACCCAATCGGTATTTGGCACGACCGCTGCAACCCTCCCGCGTCTTCTCCCTTCCAGCAAGGACTGCCCCATGACGCAGAACGCTCCCGGCAACGATTACCCCCTCAGCGAAGTCCCGATGCACGCGCGCAAAGGCCTGGCCTCTACCGCGATGGTGTTACTGGGCTTCACGTTTTTCACCGCGACCATGTTTGCCGGCGGCAAGCTCGGCGTGGCGTTCACCTTCAGCGAGATGATCGCGGTGATTGTGGTCGGCAACCTGCTGCTCGGCCTGTACGCGGCGGGCCTTGGCTATATCGCTTTCAAGAGCGGGCTCAATTCGGTGCTGATGGGCCGTTTCTGTTTTGGTGAAGTGGGCAGCAAGCTCAGCGACCTGATCCTCGGTTTTACCCAGATCGGCTGGTACGCCTGGGGCACGGCGACGGCGGCGGTGGTGATCGGCAAGTATTTCAATCTCAATGAAGCCACGGTGCTCGGCCTGATGGTGCTGTTCGGGCTGGGTTTCTGCGCCACGGCGTACATCGGCTATCGCGGGCTGGAAATTCTCTCGTACATCGCGGTGCCGGCGATGCTGTTGTTGTTGATGCTGTCGATGTGGGTGGCGACGATAAAAGTCGGCGGTTTCGAGGGCTTGCTCAGCGTCGTGCCGACGGGTTCGCTGGACTGGTCGACAGCCATCACGCTGGTGTTCGGCACCTTTGTCAGTGGCGCGACGCAAGCGACCAACTGGACGCGTTTCTCGCGCTCGGCACGGGTCGCGGTGCTGGCCAGCCTGATCGGTTTTTTTGTTGGCAACGGCCTGATGGTATTGATCGGCGCGTATGGCGCGATCGTCTATCAGCAACCAGACGTAGTCGAGGTGTTGCTGTTGCAAGGTTTCGCCATGGCCGCGATGGCCATGCTGCTGCTGAACATCTGGAGCACCCAGGACAACACCATCTACAACTTTGCCGTCGCCGGTTGCAACCTGCTGCGCACCGGCCGGCGCAGAACCGTAACCCTCGGTGGCGCGGTAATCGGCACGGTGCTCGCCTTGCTCGGCATGTACGACATGCTGGTGCCGTATCTGATTTTGCTCGGCACAGTGATTCCGCCGATTGGCGGGGTGATCATGGCGGACTTCTTCTATCGCTGGCGCGGGCACTATCCGCGTCTGGCCGACGCGCGGTTGCCGGCGTTCAACTGGCCGGGGCTAGGGGCTTACGGGGTGGGCACCATTGCTGCGTTCAGTTCGCCGTGGGTCGCGCCGCTGGTAGGGATCGCCGCTGCCGCGCTAACGTATGTCATCGTCACCGGTCTGCTCGGCGCCCGTCGCGTCAGCGCACCACTACAAGATCTATAAAAGGATTCGCCTGATGCACATCATCAACGCCCGCCTGCGCAACCAGGAAGGCCTGCACGAATTGCACCTGGAAAACGGTCTGATCCACAGCATCGCCCGGCAGACCGAAGCACCGACGCTTGGCCCGGACGACCTCGACGCCGGCGGCAATCTGGTGGTGCCGCCCTTCGTCGAGCCGCACATTCACCTCGACGCCACCCTCACCGCCGGCGAGCCGCGCTGGAACATGAGCGGCACACTGTTCGAAGGCATTGAGTGCTGGGGCGAACGCAAGGTCACCATCACCGAAGAAGACACCAAGACCCGCGCCAAAAAGACCATTCAGGCGCTCGCCGCCCACGGCATTCAGCACGTGCGCACCCACGTCGACGTCACCGACCCGCAACTCACCGCACTCAAGGCGATGCTCGAAGTGCGCGAGGAAAGCCGTCATCTGATCGACCTGCAAATCGTCGCGTTCCCGCAAGAAGGCATCGAATCATTCCGCAACGGTCGCGAGCTGATGGAAGACGCGATCCGCATGGGCGCGGACGTGGTCGGCGGGATTCCGCATTTCGAGTACACCCGCGATCAGGGCGTCAGTTCGGTGAAGTTTCTGATGGACCTCGCCGAGCGTACCGGTTGCCTGGTCGACGTGCATTGCGACGAGACCGACGACCCGCACTCACGCTTCCTCGAAGTGCTCGCCGAAGAAGCGCGCAGCCGCGACATGGGCGCCCGCGTCACCGCCAGCCACACCACGGCGATGGGCTCTTACGACAACGCTTACTGCGCCAAACTGTTCCGCCTGCTCGGCCATTCCGGGATCAGTTTTGTCTCGTGCCCGACCGAGAGCATTCACCTGCAAGGGCGCTTTGACAACTTCCCGAAACGCCGTGGCGTGACCCGCGTCAACGAACTGCTCGAAGCCGGGATGAACGTGTGCTTCGGCCAGGATTCGATCGTCGACCCGTGGTATCCGCTGGGTAACGGCAACATCCTGCGCGTACTCGAAGCCGGCCTGCACATCTGCCACATGCTCGGTTATCGCAACCTGCAAAGTGCGCTGGATCTGGTCACCGACAACAGCGCCAAAGCCATGCACCTGGGCGAGCGTTACGGGCTGGAACAAGGGCGCCCGGCGAATCTGCTGATCCTGTCGGCGGACAGCGATTACGAAGTGATACGCAGCCAGGGCTTGCCGCTGTATTCGATTCGCGATGGCAAGGTGTTGATGAAGCGGCAGATGCCGGTGGTGGAGTTCAGCGGTGGTCTGAGCTGAGGTTTGTGCCGGATCTGATGGCCTCATCGCTGGCAAGCCAGGCTCCCACAGGTTTTGTGCCGATCATCAATATTGAGTACGGCGTAAACCTGTGGGAGCCTGGCTTGCCAGCGATGGCGGCTTCGAATTCAGCCCATCAACCGCGCCGTTCCGAACAATCTGACTCGCACCAATTCTTCGTCTGCTAACTCCAGCAAAACCGGCGCCGTGCCGCCGGGCATTACCACCTGCACTTGCCCCGCCGCGACCCAACCCACCCGCCACGCCGCCGATGCCACCGCACTGGCGCTGGTGCCGGATGAGGCCGTCGGCCCTTCGCCCCGCTCGAACACCCGGGCGTGGATTTTCTGGGGTGATTGCAGCGCGGCCCATTGCAGATTGACGCCCGCCGGGCAGAGTTTTCCTGAGCCGATCGGCATGGCATAGGCGATTCGGGTCAGGCCTTCGTTCAACGCAGATTCAGTCATTTGCTCATTGCTCGGCAATGCGTCGGGATCGCTGAGCAACGTCACGCAATGCGGATTGCCGATGCGCACGAACTGGCTGTGCGTCCAGGCCGGATCGAGCTGGGCCAAGGGCTGGACATGGCTGACCGTACGCCCATTGAATTGCACCTCTTCGCCCTGCTGCGCGCCGACGGCTGCCGGGCCGAAATCGGGCTGACCCAGATCGAGCCAGAAGCCCTGAACACCGTCCACCGTGGCCGGCTTCACCGAGGTTTCCACAGCGTCGCCCTTGTCGTGATGCACGCGTAACAGCGCGCCTGCTTCCGGCATCAAGCCTTGCCCGGCGAGCGCCTGGGAGAAAATCGTCAATCCGTTGCCACTGCGTTCGGCGAGGGTGCCGTCGGTGTTGACGATCAGCACATCGAACGGCGCCGCCGACTGGAACGGGCCGATCAGCAAGCCGTCGCTGCGATGGGCCTTGCTGTGCGCCGGGCGCTGGCCTGCAGGCCAGTCGCAGCAAACGCTGATCGCCGTGTCGCTCCATGACTGACGCGAGGCGGCGCATTCGCGGGCGCTGGCGGGCAGAGCGATGCCTGCCTCGCGCAAGGCTTCGGGTGAAACCACACCATAGATATTGCCTCGTGCGTCATAAAACCGAGTCATCCCCACCTCTCTGCGCCGCCGAAAAATCTCACTGTAAACCGCAATCCCCTGTAGGAGTGAGCCTGCTCGCGATAGCGGTGGGTCAGTCGATATATTTTTACCTGACACACCGCTATCGCGAGCAGGCGAAGGTCTACAGGGTACGATGTTGTCTGTACTTCCTCGAATGACTGGCGATCGAACCTCGCCGCTGAATCAGTGTCCTTCGGGGACGCGATGTTTTTACCAAGGATCGATATGACCAGCCTCAACCCCCAAGACACCTTCGTCCCCGGACGCCTGCAACAGATGTCCACGCGCGTGGCCTTTTTCATCGCCGGGCTCGGCATCGCCGCGTGGGCACCGCTGGTGCCTTATGCCAAAGCCCGCGCCGGTCTCGATGAGGGCACGCTGGGCCTGTTGCTGTTGTGCCTGGGCGTCGGCTCGATTCTGGCGATGCCGTTGGCGGGGATTCTGGCGACGCGCTTCGGCTGCCGGCGCGTGGCCACGGGCGGCACGTTGTTGATCTGCGCGGCGCTGCCGTTGCTGGCGACGGTGTCGTCGATACCGGCGCTGATCGCCACCCTTTTCATGTTCGGCGCGGGGTTGGGCACGGTGGATTCGACGGTGAACCTGCAAGCGGTGATCGTCGAACGCGCCAGCGGCAAGAACATGATGTCGGGTTTTCATGGCTTGTTCAGTCTCGGCGGAATTGTCGGCGCGGCGGGCGTCAGCGCCCTGCTCGGCCTCGGCCTGTCGCCACTGGCGGCGATGCTGGTGGTGGTCGCGCTGTTGATCGCGGCGCTGTGCAAATGCGTGCCGCACATGCTGCCCTACGGCAGCGAAAGTTCGGGTCCGGCATTCGCCATTCCCCATGGCATCGTGCTGTTTATCGGTGGCATGTGCTTCATTGTCTTCCTCACCGAAGGCGCTGCGCTGGACTGGAGCGCGGTGTTCCTCGCACAGGAACGCGGGATCGATACGGCTTATGCCGGCCTCGGTTACGCGGCATTTGCCCTGACCATGACCGCCGGCCGTTTGTTGGGCGATCGTATCGTCCGCCGTTTGGGCGCAACGCGGATCATTCTGTTTGGCGGGCTGACGGCAGCGGCCGGTCTGTTTCTGGCAACTTTCGCGCCGAGCTGGCAAGCCGCGCTGGTGGGGTATGCACTGGTTGGCGCCGGTTGCTCGAACATCGTGCCGGTGCTGTACACCGCGGTGGGCAAGCAGACGGTGATGCCGGAAAGTATCGCGGTACCGGCGATTACTACCTTGGGCTATGCGGGGATTCTTGCCGGGCCGGCAGTGATCGGTTTTGTCGCCCACGCCAGCAGCTTGAGTTTTGCCTTTGGCCTGATGGCGGTGCTGCTGGTCGCGGTGGCGATTGGCGGGAAAGTACTGAAGGTCTGAAAAGCTTCGCGAGCAGGCTCGCTCCCACACAATCTCGGTGAACCTGTGGGAGCGAGCCTGCTCGCGAAGAAGCCGACGCGGTCTGTCAGAACCCCACGCTAGCCTGCACAAAGAACGTCCTCGGTGCGCCAACATACATGCCCGCATTGTTGTCGCTGGAGCGGGTGAAGTATTGCTTGTCGAAAATGTTCTTCACCCCGGCACCGAGCTTGAGGTTCGACAGTTGCGCGCCGAAGTCATAACCGCCGCGCACGTTCCAGGTGACGTAGCCGGGAATGTCGCCGTATTGCCCGTCGGCGGTGCCCTCGGTGATGTAGTTGCCGTTGAAACTGCCGTCAGCGTTGACCCCGGTGCCCGGCGAGCGTTGCTGCGATTGGGCGAAGCCGTCGAGGTTGTAGGTCCAGCGATCAACGTCGTAACGCAAACCGACCGTCGCTACCTGGCGTGAGTAGAACGGCAGGTCACGGCCCTTGAAGCCGGGAATATCGCCCTCGTACACCGCGCGGGTGTAAGTCACGCCGGCATTGGCGGTCAGGCCGTCGAGGCGCGGGTCCAGAGCGGCCATGTCGTAATGCACCGAGGCTTCGACGCCCTGGTGCTTGGTCGCGCCGAGGTTGGTCCAGCCGACGTCATTGCTGATGTATTGCAACTCGTCGTCGAAGTCGATGTAGAACAGCGTCACCTCGCCGCCCCACACGTCGTCGCTGTAACGCGTGCCGATCTCGTAGGTCTTGGCTTTTTCCGGGTTCAGGCCGCTGGCGGTCTGGTCACCCGTGCCGCCCTGGCCGAGCTGAAAGTACTGCAAGGCACCGAACGAGGTTTCGTAGTTGGCAAACAGTTTCCACGCATCGGACAGGTGATACATCACGCTCAGTGCCGGCAGCGGTTCATTGCTGTCGATGCTGCGGCGCTTTTCCTGCACTGGCCGGTTCGAGGTGTCGAGCACCGGCCGGTCGTGCCATTCGGTGCTGATGTGTTCGAAACGGATGCCCGGGGTGATCGTCCAGTTGCCGACATCGATCTTGTTGTCGACGTAGAAGGCATTGGCCTCAGTGCCACCGGTACGGTCCTGATAGACGTGACCATCAGAGGTGCGGCTGACCACCGGTTGATTGTTCACCAGCGCCAGACGACTGGCTTCTTCATGCATGCCTTCCTTGAGGTAGCGATAACCGACGCTGACCTCCTGGGTGGTCGGGCCGACATCGAACACATGCGACACCCGCGGCTCGATGCCGAAGGTGTAGTAGGTGCGCGGGTAAGAGCTGAGGGTTTTCTGGTCGCGCGCGGCAATCGTGCTGCCACGATAGCTGTCGGAGTAGTAGGTCAGCACTTCGGCCTGGGTACGATCGTCGATCTGCCGAATCCACTTGAACGACACGTCCTTGCGCCGGCCGCTGAAGCTGTCGTAATCGCGGTCGGACTGAAACGGCTTATCGTCGTACTGCTTCTGGGTCAGGCCGCCGGGCATGTCGGCGCTGGCGTCGTAATAGTGGAAGTTGAGGCTGAAATCGTCCTGCTCGGTCGGCGCCCAGTGGGTCTTGAGGATCACATCGTCGATGTCGTTGCCGTTGTTGCGCTCGCGGTAGCCGTGGCCGTTGACCCCGGAATACAGCAAGGCCATGCCGATGCCGTTGTCGGCGGTGCCGCCCAAAAACGCCGTGTCGATGTGTTTCCAGCCGCCGTGCTGCGACGTCTCCAGCGTGGTGCCGATTTCACCGGTGGTTTTCTCCGGGATCGCGCGGGTGACGAAGTTGATCACTCCGCCGACGTTCTGCGGCCCGTAACGCACCGAACCGGCGCCGCGCACCACATCGATGCTGTCGAGGTTGCCCGAGGAAATCGGCGCCATCGACAGTTGCGGCTGACCGTACGGCGCAAACGCCGCCGGCACGCCATCGATCAGCACGGTGGAGCGCGGCGACAGGCGCGACGTGAGACCACGCACGCCAACGTTGAGGGAAATATCGCTGCCGCCGGTGCCGTTGGCGTCCTGCACCTGTACGCCCGGTACGCGCTTGAGCACATCGCCCACGGTCATTGCGCCTTGCTCGACCATGGCTTCACGACGGATCACCGTGCGCGCGCCGGGGTGGTTCTGCACCACGGCGGCGTTGGCGTCGCCGAGCCAGTCGCCGACCACTTTGATATCGGTCACACCGAGTTCCAACGGGCCATTGGTCGCTGCGGAAGTGGCGGCCGGTGCCAGCGTCACCGAGCCTTCGTTGATCTGATAATCCAGACCGCTGCCCTGCAGCAACTGACGCAGCGCCTGTTCCGGGGAAATATCACCATCGACCGCCGGCGCCTGTTTGCCGGCCACCAGATCCGGGCTGAAAAACACTTGCAGCGAGGTTTGCTGACCCAGTTCACTCAAGGCCTGGCCCAGCGGCTGCGCACGAATATGGATGGCTTCAGCGGCGAATGCCTGCGGCATGGCAGCGCTGACCGCCAGCGCGAGGGCCAGCGGTAACCAAGAGGATTTTTTGTTATGGGCTGTGGTGTTTTTCACGTCGTACAGAGTCCTGTGGATCGCAATAGTGTGCGGCTGTTAATGCAAACCAGTTGCAGTTGAACAGGAAGACGCTGAACTCGAAAAAAACCTGAATTTTATTTTGCGATTATTTCCTGACGGCCATCGGCAAGGCTGCGCACGGCCACCGGCAGAATGCTCGGCAAGGCTTTGAGCAAGGCATCGGTGTTGTCGGCGTTGAACACACTGGTCAGGCGCAGACTCGCCACGGCCGGGTCACTCACCGTCAACGGATGCTGCCGATAGCGCGATACTTCGGCTGCGACGTCGCTGAGGCTGGCGTTGTCGAACACCAGTTTGCCGTTGCGCCACGCGGTCAGTTGTGCCGGGTTGACTGCGTAGGCTGGCGCGACTTTGCCGTGGGCATCAACGTGCGTGCCGAGGCCCGCCGTCAGGCTGATGAATTGATCACTCGGCGCATCCCGCCCCTGCACCTTGACCGTGCCCTGCTCCACCGCCACACGGGTTTGCGCAGGGTCG
This sequence comes from Pseudomonas sp. R1-1, assembly GCF_051132135.1. Lineage (NCBI taxonomy): Bacteria > Pseudomonadati > Pseudomonadota > Gammaproteobacteria > Pseudomonadales > Pseudomonadaceae > Pseudomonas > Pseudomonas sp. R1-1. The sequence continues at coordinate 2,129,385 of NZ_CP071663.1, read as the reverse complement.
CGGCGCACATCGAAACGGGTGCCGGTCACCGTGACCTTGCCGCTCTCGGTTTGCACGACAAATGGCCGCGATGCATCGTGCTCGACGCTGAACATCGCCTCACCTTCGCGCAGTTCAATCAAGCGACGATTCTGTTCATAGCGCACCTGCAAGCGGCTGCGGCTGTTCAGATCGATCAGCGAACCGTCCGGCAATGCCACGTGTTTGCGTTCGCCCAACGCCGTGACGAATTCGGCGCTGTAGCCGCCCGGATGATGCAACCCGCTGAACAGACCGAGGCCGAGCGCCACCGCCAGCACACTGGCTGCCACCGCGTAACGCAACAAGGGCCGGCGTGCGAGACGGCTCGGCGGCGTTTCAGCCAAGGCTTTGAGGCGTGGCGCCGGGAGCAGATCGGCCGCCGACCATAAGCCCTGCAGCAACTGAAATTCATCGCGATGCTGCGCATGCTCGTTCAGCCAGGCGTCGAAGCGCTGCTGCTCTTCGGCGCTGACGTCCGGCTCCTGCAACTGCACGAACCAGCGCGCAGCATCATCGCGCACCGTGCTCGGCCCGCACGCGCAATCACGGGTATCCGTCATGGAAGGTCCTGTTGGGCTGGGGAGGGAAAATCGCCACCGCTCATGATTGCAAGCCATCAAGGCGATCTCGCAGATGCCGCAGGGTGCGGATCATATACTTTTCGACCATGTTCTTGGACAGTCCCAGGCGTTCGGCGATTTCCGCCTGGGTCAGGCCTTCGATCTTCTGCCAGACGAAAATCTTCCGGCAATTGACCGGCAGCTCGGTCAGCGCCCGCTCGATGGAATCGGCCAACTGGATCGCATGCATGTAATGCTCCGGGTCGCCGGACGCCGACGCACTGTGCTCGATAGCCTGCGATTCCATGGCGCCACGCCGGTCCTCGCGCCGATAACCGTCAACCGCAATATTGCGCGCGGTCTGATGCAAATACGCGCGCGGCTGCTGCACCGCCGCCGAATCGGCCTCAAGCACGCGCACAAAGGTGTCGTGCGCCAGATCCTCGGCCTGCGCGCGATTGCGCAGACGCCGGGTCCAGGTGCCGATCAACTCTTCGTAATGCTCGAAAAAGCCGGGTCTGCGGGGACGCATGAGGTAGGAAACGGCCCACTGAGGAAAGGGCGTGAATAGTAATGCTTCGTATTAAGGCGAAGCAATGAATTCCTCGAGCGGCCGTCTATGCCGTTCGCCCGCTTGCGCTTGCAAGCAGGCGACGGAAGACAAAGAAGCTGACAAAAACTCACGCCTGCGGCATTTTCCGGAACCCCACCGCCAAACGATTCCAGCTGTTGATGGTGCTGATCGCCACGGTCAGATCGACCATTTCCTTGGGCGTAAATTGCGCGGCGACCACTTCGTAGTCTGCGTCCGGGGCGTGGGTCAGGCTCAGTTGCGTCAGCGATTCGGTCCACAGCAGCGCGGCGCGTTCGCGGTCGCTGAAGAACGGCGCCTCCCGCCAGGCAGTGACGGCGAACAGGCGACGCGGGGTTTCGCCGCCCTTGATCGCGTCAGCGGTGTGCATGTCGATGCAGAACGCGCAGCCGTTGATTTGCGAGGCGCGCAGTTTGACCAGTTCGATCAGGGTCTTTTCCAGCGGCAGTCTGGATACCGCCGTTTCCAGCGCCATCATCGCTTTCAGGGCATCAGGGGAAGCGGTGTAGAAATCGGTACGAGGTTGCATGGTGACTCCGGGTCGCAAGGGAATGTGCGACCACGTTAGTCCCGCTGACGGCTGCGACAAATAGCCAATATTGGCGAAGATCAGTAGGCCACTGGTGCAGAAAATTGCTCTCGGGCAATTGCCAGCGTTGAAGCAGAGCCACTAGAATGCGATCAATTCTTAATTGCACTCATGCCACGGCTGCCCGAACCGAGTATTTGCACCTCATGTCGTCCATCGACTCGCCCTTGAACCAACAGATTCACCGCCTCTACAGCGAGCATCACGGTTGGTTGCAGGGCTGGCTGCAGCGCAGGCTCGGCAACCGCTGCGATGCCGCCGATCTGGCCCATGACACTTTTTTGCGCCTGCTCGCACGTCAGGTCGCCAAACCGCTGGGCAGCGAGCCGCGGGCGCTGCTGACGCACATCGCCAAGGGCCTGATGATTGATCGCTGGCGACGTCAGGACATTGAACGCGCCTATCTGGAGACCATCGCGCAACTGCCACCGGCCGAGGTGCCGTCGCCGGAAACCCGTCTGCTGATTGTCGAGACGCTGTGGCGCATCGAAGCGCTGCTGCGCGAATTGCCGGCGCAGACCCGCGACACGTTCCTGCTGTCGCAGATCGAAGGCCTGACTTACGCGCAAATTGCCACGCGCCTGAACGTGTCGCTGATCACTGTCAAACGCCATATGCGCGCAGCGTTCATTGCCTGCCTGAGTGTGGCGTGATGACCTCACCGATGATCAATCCGCAGATTCTCGGCGAAGCCGCCGACTGGCTGGTGCAGCTGCATTCCGGCAATGCCACGCCGGCCGATCACCAGGCGATCGCCCAATGGCGCCTGCGCAGCGCCGAGCATGCCCAGGCCTGGCAGCGCGCCGAAGCGCTGCTTGGAGATCTGCGCAGCGTGCCGGCCAATGTCGCTATCCAGACGCTGAAACGGGCCGCTCGCCGCGAAGGCCTCAGCCGCCGACAGACCCTCACCCGCCTCGGCCTGTTGCTGCTCGCCGGCCCGGTAGGCATCGCTTCGCAACACGTGCCGTGGCAGCAATGGAGCGCCGACCAACGCACCGCGATCGGTGAGCAGAAGACTCTGCAACTGGCCGACGGCACGCAACTGTTGCTGAACACCGACAGCGCCGTGGACATCACTTTCAGCCCGATCGAGCGTCGGGTGATGCTGCTCAACGGCGAACTGTTGATCAACCCGGCGGATGATTCGAGCGCCCGTCCGTTTATCGTCGAAACCCCGCAAGGCAGCGCCCTCTCCCTCGGCAGCCGGTTTTGCGTGCGCATCGACGGTTCGCGCAGTCAGGTCTCAGTGCTCGAAGGCCGCGTGCAGATCACCCCGCAGTTGTTGCAGCAGAGCAACACGCTGAAGGCCGGCGAACGCCAGCGTTTCAAGCTCAACGCTTTCGACACCGCCGAAACGTTCGACCGCAACAGCCTGGCCTGGGACAAGGGCATGCTGCTGGCGAACAACCTGCGCCTGGACGATTTGCTCAATGAACTGAGCCGTTATCGGCGCGGTGTGCTGCGCTGCCATCCGGATGTTGCAGCACTGCGTGTGTCCGGGGCGTTTTCCCTGCGTGACACCGATGCGAGCCTGCGCCTGCTCAGCGACACCTTGCCATTGAAGATCAGCAGCCTGACCCGTTACTGGCTGTCGGTAGAACCACGGGTTTGAATTCGAAGTCATTATTTTCAGCGCTGCCTGATACCTTTTTGCGTCTCGTCCGGTGAGTGGAGCAGACCTCTTTGATTCCATGCGCCCGACAGGAACGCCGAATGACTGCATTGCCCACGCCCCGCCCCGCCACCTTCCCGCTCAAGGCATTGAACCTGAGCCTGGCCTTGGCCTTCGCCACCCTGACGCCGGTGCTGACGCACGCCGCCGAACCCGTCAGCGCCAGCCACAGCGTCAATATCGGCCCCGGCCTGCTCAGCCAGGTGCTGGCGCAGTTCGCCGTCAGTGTCGGCGTACCGCTGTCGTTCGATCCGGCGCAACTGGGTAATCGCCAAAGCCCCGGTCTGCAAGGCGAATACAGCGCACAAGGCGGTTTCGCCAGACTGCTTGAGGGCAGTGGTTTCGAGCTGATCGACACCGCTGGCAACGGGTACACGGTAGCGCCGCAAGTGGCGGCTGACGGCGCACTCGAACTCAGTGCCACCAACGTCAGCGCCGTGCGCGACAGCGGCGATACCTATGGCGGCGAGCAAGTCGCGCGCTCCGCACAGATCGGCATGCTCGGCAATCAGGCGGTCAATGACTTGCCCTTCAGCGTCACCAGCTACACCGCCAAGACCATGGCCGATCAACAGGCGCAAACCGTCGGCGATGTGTTGCTCAACGACGCCTCCGTTCGCCAGTCGTCAGGCTTCGGCAACTTCTCCCAGGTGTTCATGATTCGTGGCTTGCCGCTGCTCTCCGATGACATTTCCTACAACGGCCTCTACGGCATATTGCCGCGGCAGATCATCGCTACCGAAGCGCTGGAACGGGTCGAATTGTTCAAAGGCCCGAACGCCTTCGTCAACGGCGTGACCCCGAGCGGCAGCGGCATCGGCGGCGGGGTCAACCTGCAACCGAAGCGCGCCATGGACACGCCGACCCGTAGCGTCACGCTCGACTACAGCGACGACGGCCGTGTCGGCGGGCATCTGGATCTGGGTCAGCGCTTCGGCGAAGACAACCGCTTCGGCGCCCGGGTCAACCTGATGCAGCGCGAAGGCGCGACCGCTGTCGATGACGAAGACCAGCGCTCCTCGCTGTTCAGCCTCGGCCTCGATTATCGTGGTGAGCGTCTGCGCATCTCCACCGATCTCGGTTACCAGAAACAGGTGATCAATCAGGGCCGCTCGGTGATTTACGTGGATTCGAGCCTGAAAAAAGCGCCGAAGGTGCCGGACGCCAACGACAGCTATGCGCAGCGCTGGAGCTACTCGCAACTGGAAGACACCTTTGGCATGGCCCGCGCCGAATACGACCTGAACGATAACTGGACGGCCTACGTTTCCGGCGGAGCGAAACACACCCGCGAGAACGGTGTGTACTCGTCGCTGACGGTCACCGACCTCAACGGCACTGCGCGTGGCGGCATGCTGTATTCGCCCCATGACGAGGACAACCAGAGTGCCATGGCCGGCCTCAACGGGCGTTTCAGCACCGGGCCCATCAGCCACCAGCTCAACCTCGGCTGGGCCGGAATCTGGGGTGAGCAGCGTTCGGCGTTCGAGACCATCGGCACGGCCAGCCGTTACACCACCAATCTGTACAACGTCACGGACAAGCCACGGCCAGCGGCCACCTCGTTCGCCAGCGACATCAACGATCCGCGCATCGTCGGCAAGAACACCCTGCGCAGCGAGGCGATTTCCGACACCCTCGGTTTCGTTGATGACCGCATCCTGCTGACCCTCGGCGTACGCCGCCAGGAACTCAGGGTCGATGGCTGGAACACCACCACGGGCGCGCGCACTTCCAGTTATGAAGAGTCGATCACCACGCCGGTTTACGGGCTGGTGATCAAGCCGTGGGAGCACGTGTCGTTTTACGCCAACCGCATCGAAGGCCTGGCCAAAGGGCCGACGCCGCCGACCACGGCGATCAACCGCGACGAAACGTTCGCCCCGGTGCGCAGCAAGCAGATCGAGGCCGGCATGCGCGTGGACATGGGCAGCTACGGCGCCAACCTCGGCGTGTACCGCATCGAACAACCGTCCAGCTACACCCAGGACGGCATCTTCCGCGTCGATGGCGAGCAGACCAACAAGGGCGTCGAGTTGAACGTGTATGGCGAGCCGCTGGACGGGCTGCGCCTGCTCAGCGGCGCGACCGTGATGAAGACCGAACTGCAAGGCAGCAGCAACGGCGTCAACGACGGCAACCGCGCCGTCGGCGTGCCGCGCTTCCAGATCAACCTCGGCGCCGATTGGGATATCCCTGGCCTCGAAGGTGCAGCGGTGAGCGCGCGGATGTTGCGCACCGGCGGGCAATACCTCAACGCGGCCAACACTCAGAGTATCCCGGCGTGGAACCGTTTCGACCTCGGCACGCGCTACGCCTTCAAACTGGATGACCGGCAGATCACCCTGCGCGCCAACCTGGAAAACGTCGCCAACGAGGCCTATTGGGCATCGGCCAACGGCGGGTATCTGACCCAGGGCACACCGCGCACGCTGAAGGTCGCGGCCACTGTCGATTTCTGACCACTCGTCAGCCAGTGGGCACCCAGGGTTCTGCGCGTCGGACCAATATCAGGTACATGCCCTTTTCAGGAGATGCACCATGATCACGCGCAAACTCACTTCCCTGTTGCTGGCCGGTTTGCTGGCCAGCGCATCGGCCGCCAGCTTCGCGGCGAATGACAGCACCGACGCCACCGGGACCAAATCCGGCGGCGCCAGCAGCTCGACCATGCCACCGGACAACACCCCCGGCGCGCCTTCCGGTGGCAGCGGTTCCGGCGGTGGTTCCACGGGCGGCTCGGGGACCAATTCGGGTACGGGTTCCATGGGCACCGGCGTTGGCACGGGTACCGGCACCAACGGTGGCGCCAGCGGCTCGGGTTCCGGCGCGGGCGGTGGCACCGGTTCGGCCGGCGGCGGCACTGGCGGTGCGGGCGGTGGCTCGGGCAGCTGAACGAACAAGAGCCATCCCGGCAGGTAGGTAACCTTCTTTTGTAGGAGTGAGCCTGCTCGCGATAGCGGTGTATCAGTAGACCTTTGCGCCACTGACCCACCGCTATCGCGAGCAGGCTCACTCCTGCAGGGATCGTGTTGCAGTCAGCGATCCGAGCGCATCAATTCGGCAAATCCGCTGTCCAGCGACAGCACCGCCGCGCGATTGCGACCGGCATTTTTCGCCTGATACAGCGCCGCGTCAGCACGCTGGATAAACGCTTCCGGGCTGTCATTGCCGCTCGGAATGAACGCATAACAACCCAGACTCACCGTCAGATACCCGGTCGGCGAGCCGCTGTGAACGATGTGCTTGTCGATCACGCTGCGTCGAATCTGCCCAGCAATCGCCAGCGCACCGTTGATATCGGTGTCCGGCAGCAACACCGCAAATTCTTCCCCACCGTAACGCACGGCCAGATCGGACTTGCGCTGGCAACACGTCCTCAGCACCTGGGCAACTTGCGTCAGGCATTGGTCACCAGCGACGTGGCCGTAGGCATCGTTGTAGCGTTTGAAAAAATCGATATCGAGCATGATCAGGCTGACCGGACTGACCTGTCGTGCGCCGCGCGCAAACTCGATTTCCAGTGAACGTTCGAACAGGCGCCGATTGGCCAGCCCGGTCAGGCTGTCGTGCGTAGCGATCTGCTCCAGCGCCCGTTGCGCCTTGCGCAGGTTCTTCTCGATGCGTTCGCCATTGCGCACCTGATGAATGAACACCCAGCCAAACAGGCCGACGCCGAGGATCACCAGCGCGACGATCACGCTCGACTGAAACGCGCGCTCGGACCAGCCCTTGAGAATTGTGTCGCGCGAGGTCGCCGCCGACACCAGCAGCGGATACGAGGCCAATTGCCGGTAACCATAAAGACGCTCGGTGCCGTCGACGTAGGAATTGAGCATCGCCGTCCCGGCCGGGGCATTGGGCAGCAACGCCTGGAAAATCTGCCCGCGCGCCACCGAGGTGCCGATCAGCGATTCATCGAACGGCCGTCGCGCCAGCAAGGTGCCGTCAGTCAGCGCCAGAAACATGATGCCGTTGTCGTCGAGACTGAAGCTTTTGAAAAACTGATCGAAGTACGACATCTTGATCCCGGCCAGCAACACACCCTCGAAATTGCCGGCGCGGTCATTGATGCGCTTGGAGATCGGGATGATCCATTCGCCATTTTCGCGGCTGCGAATTGCCGGCCCGATGTGCGCCAGCGTCGACGCGTTCTGCTGGTGAAATTTGAAATACTCACGATCGGCAACACCGTTGCCGCGCGGCAGCTCGGCAAACGAGGTGATCACCCATTGCCCTTCGCGATCGAACAGAAAGATGCCATGCAACTGCGTCAATTGCTGCGCACGCCGGGCGAAGATGCGCTGCAAACGCGGCTTTTGCACAGCGCCGTAACCGTCATCCTCGATCCAGTCGACCAGGCTGGTCATCACCAGATCGGCCGCCAGAAACGTGTCCTCGGCCTGCTGCGCCATCGCCCGGGTCAAATTGCTCGAAGCCGCCTGCGCCACCGCCAGATCCTGACGCTGCGACTGCTCCAGTTGCAAATACAACAAGCCGGACAGGCACAGGCTTACCGCGACGATAAACAGCACGGCTGCTTTACGTAACGGCAAACGCTTAAGCGCGCCGGGGGCTTGTTGCGGATCGTGAATGGGGAATGACAAAAGCAAGTCCTGGGCAGGTACGACGAGGGCGCCAGCGCAATAACCCTGATGTTTTATGAGCGTAGCCCACCGGAATATACCCGGCAAACGCAGCGCTCATGCCTGTTATATCGGCGTGCGTCGAGAATGGATGATCGCGTTTTGTCGATTTATTTTTGTGGCGTGGGAAGGTGGATTTTGCCGCTTCACGGCGGGAAAGATCGTGGGGAATTCGCGCTTGAAACTCCCCGATTTTGTCAGTGGGGTTTGTTGATTTCCCGGAGCAGATCGGCGACGGGGATATACAGGGTGTTGGAGTAGTAGGGTTTGTAGCCGTAGGCGGTGACCACTACTTTGCAGGGGATTTGTTGTTTGTTGGACATGAGGTGGTTGAGTTCTGTTGCCGAAAGATCTCTACGGGAACCACCACCATTGGAGACTTCACTCATGAATGCGCTGCTGAGATAGGAATATTTTGCATGGCCTCCATCATTTCCTTCGGGCTCAATCGAACCAGTTGCAGAAAACCTGATGAATTTATCGACCGAAAAATCTTCGTCCTCTGCCAAGGCACACTCCAGCGTAGCGGAAGCCATCCCTTTTCCTTCCCCTCGATCAAAAAGATCAAGCACATCAACGTCCGAATCAAATCTAACGTCGTACAAAAGCGCGGTTCCGCGGTTAACAGAAACAAAATCAAGATTCGCAGGTGGTTTCGTGTGGTCTTTGGCACAGCCGGAGCAGAAAACCATCAGTACGCAAAGGAGCAACTTTTGCATCAGGAAAACTCCTTCATGATTGACTCATACAAAAAATCACTCGCTGATTTATTACCCGCGATTGCTGCTGTAAATAGCCCCGGTGCATCTGCATGATTGGTGTCGACGTTGGCGTTCAATGAAGGGCCGCAAGCGATGATCCACTTTTCGCCAAAGTCAGCAACCCCATCTGACGGATCTCTTTGAGTCGGAGTCGCTTTGATATTTATCCAATCCGCAGCCACCGGTTCTGGACGCTCGCGATAAATATCCGAGCCAAGCCAAACGAGAGAACCTTCTCCGACGGGATCCAGCGTAATCAGCATTTGGATACGGTAACCCCAGTCCGTCATGATTTTTGTCAGGTGCGCGCCGTTCCATCCGCCGAGGCTATGTCCGACGATGTATACCGGACAGCTTTTATACGGTATCAACCCTAGAACATTCCGTTGAATATCTTGCTTTCCTGTGACCTCGTTGTAGCCCAACCACTTTGACGTATATCGGCCCTGTGTCATTAGCGCTTCAGTTCGTTCATTAAAATTCAACCACGCCAGCCGTATGTTCCTGTACGGACCCGAAAAATAATAACTCTCTTTATCCCCTGCCCCGCCAATGAACAGAACAATCGCCTTGGTACTTTCCACCGGCACAGCCTTCACACTGACATCTTTCTTATCCGTCAGCGCATGTTCCTTGTGCAGCTTGTAATTGTTGCCTTTCGGGCACGTTACCGTTTCAGCCGCCATGCCTCATTCCTCCAGAAACAACTTGATGGTTTCAGGCAGGTGCGAGCTGACTTCTTGGGTAAACCCGGCGGCGTCAGACACGCCATGTTCCATGCGCCCGTCCGCGCGCTGGATCATGTAGGGGTGATTGGGCCTCGCCGATCACGTCGTTGACCAGTTGTAACTTGTCGGTGAAGTGCACCGGCATAGGCAACAAACCACTGAAGGGCGCTGTGACCACCGTGTCACCGATGATGACCGTGCCGGAACCGCCAATGACCACATTGCCATGGCCACCGGTGCTGTCCAGCGTCGCGGCATTCAAGCCATTGATGAACACCGTCGAAGACACCGCGCCGGTGATCGGGCTGCCGCAGGCAGATTTGTCGGTCATGCGTGCAGCCGCCAGGCCATCGAAATTGACGTTTGGCGAACCGCTAACGAGCGGGTTGGTGCCATGTCCCGGCAGCGGGCAGGCGGTTGGATCGGTGACGCGGGCAGCGGGCTTTCCGCTCATGAACAGCTCCTTGCAATCTAGCGTGTCGTCCTTTTGGGGGCGCAAGCATGCGGGAAATGCGCAGGCGCTTCAAACCTTCAGGCAAAAAAAAGGCGCCTTGTCGGGCGCCTGTTCTTCATCGCTGATACCACTTGGGTCACCGCGACGGCGGTACTCGGATATCGCCCGCCCGGCACTGGGTTTTCACGCCTTCGCCGCACGCCGCGAATTGCAGATCCTTGCCCATGCACACGCGTACTTCGGACAGTTCCGGACCGCTGCAGATCACTGCGACACCATCGGCCGGAATCCCCGGGTTGGCTTGGCGGAACAATTGGGCAATCTCCTGCGCCTCGAAATAATACGAGGTGCTGAACGGCTGCAGCTCGTCCGGAATTTTCACCGCCGCTACAGCCTTGTCCGCTTCATCCAGATAACCCATCGCGCCGAGGCCGGTGCAGGTGCCGTGTTTGGCCCATTCGTGATCGAGCAGTTTTTTCGTTGGAAACAGGGTCAGGCCTTTGCTGGTTTCCGCCGCCGACAACCTCGTCAGCGGTGGGCAGGACTGCGGCCAGCCACCGGCGGCATATTGCGGCCATAGCCCGTGCAACACGAAGCCATAACCTTTGCCGGAACACTGCACATCATCTTTATGGGTCAGGCAAAAGGTCGGCGACCATGACAGTGCCAGCAGGTAGTAATCAAACACCCCCGCCACCGATTCCGCCTGGGCCTTGCTTGACTGTGACTGGCGCGCCGAACTCAGGCCGATGCTACCGGCCGTCAGTGCAATCAGTGCGAAAATTGTAAACAGCTTTTTCATCTACCCACTCCTTGGGACGCCTGCGTCCATGGTTTAGCTCCAGACCCGACCGGGCCAGCGCTGATTTCGCCACGCTTGTGTTGCAAGCGCATGACGCAAGGCAAAGCCCGACGCCTTCGCAGGGTCTACGATTAACAGGCAGACATCCAAACAAGGGATCCGACATGAGTAAAGCAGACGAACTCGCCGCCAAACTCAAGCACGTCCATGCTGACGACATTACTTGCGCCGAACTGGAAATCGATTGCTGGCCCGCTCAGGTGTATGACTTGTACCACCGCATCGAAGGCTGGTTACATCCCGTCACCGAGGTCGGACTGAAGATCCGGCGCAATCCTACGCATGTTTGCGAAACTTCACCGGACGGTGAAGCCCATGACTACGCCATAGACCAGCTGATCATCGAAGCCAATCGCCACAGCCTGACCTTCGATCCGATTGCGCGGTTTACCGAGGATGGCTGCGGTCGGGTGCAAATCACCCTGCCGGGGAAAGACATTTTTCTGCTCCGTACCGTCGATGAACATCACGAAAGCCATTGGTGGCTGCAGACTGTCGAGACGGGACAGGAGCTGGATGCGATTGCCTTGACGGAGAACAATCTGTTGCTGGTGGTGCAGGAAGGGTTGGGGCTGTAGCGCGCCTGTCATTTGCGCCAGCGTTCAACATCGGACTGGATCAACGTTGAGAACGTGTTTAACTTCGAACACGTCCTCTCCACCATCCAGAGAAAAATCCGACAGATGCCAACGATAAAAACCACAATACTGCTCGGCGCTATGTTCGCGTTGCCCTTCACCGCTCAGGCAGCCGACCCGATCACCCACCTCGACAGCATTCAGCAGCAAGGCGCGCTGCGCGTCTGCACCACCGGTGACTATAAGCCCTACACCTTCAAACGCGCCGACGGCGACTTCGAAGGCATCGACATCAGCATGGCCCGCTCGCTGGCCGACAGCCTCGGCGTCAAAGTTCAGTGGGTGCAAACCACCTGGAAAACCCTGATGCCCGACATGCAGGCCGGCAAATGCGACATCGGCATGGGCGGCATCTCGGTCACCCTCGAGCGGCAGAAAAAAGCCTACTTCAGCAACACCCTCGACACCGACGGCAAAATTCCGCTGGTGCGCTGCGACGACGTCAGCAAATACCAGACCGTCGAGCAGATCAACCAGCCCAACGTGCGCTTGGTCGAACCCGCCGGCGGCACCAACGAAGCCTTCGTCCACGCCTTCCTGCCCAAAGCGCAACTGGCCCTGCACGACAACGTGACGATCTTCCAGCAACTGCTCGACAACAAGGCCGACGTGATGATCACCGACGCCTCCGAAGCGCTGTATCAGCAGAAACTCAAACCAGGACTGTGCGCGGTCAACCCGCATCAGTACATGCAATATGGAGAGAAAGCCTATTTGCTGCCGCGCGATGACATCAGCTGGAAACTGTATGTCGATCAGTGGCTGCACTTGAGCAAAGTCACTGGCAAGCATCAGAAGACCTTGAGCGAATGGATTGCCGTGCCTGATGCGCAATAAGGCTTAGTCGTCGTGCAGCATGCCGGAGCTGTATTGGTTAAGGCTGCTGCCGATGCTGTTGCCGCCGAATTTCAGGGTGTTGGCGTTGTGCTCTTGTGGCGACTGGCAGTCGCTGGAGAAACAGCTGGTGGTGGTCAGGCCACCGGTGCCGGAGCAGGCGCTCAACACCGATATTGCAGCAGCAATCAACAGCACTTTCAGGCGCATGGCACGATTCCCTCGGGACGAGCAACGACAGTCTTGTCTCTGCATCCTAGGCTTGCGCCGCATACAGCAACATGAAACGTTGCTGATCGACAGCGGCGGTTCAGCATCGCCTGCCCGCTAGTCCTTCCAATGATTGGAATCTTGTCGCAGGCCACCGCTGCGGCAATTGCGCAATCACGGCCTCCAAAGCGTCGTCACCCTGAAAGTGACGGCTTCGGTTATCAGTGAAACGCTGTGCCAATCCTCGATCGATCGGACGAAAACCATATTCCGGTGACCTTACCGGTAATGTCTTCGACTGCGACCTGCCCCATAAAGCGGCTGTCGTTACTGCTGTCGCGGTTGTCACCGAGCAGATAAACATGATCTTTCTCGACCACCGTCTGCGGCGTTTGCAAATAACGAGGATCCTTCACGCGCTCTGGCGGCGCGAAGAACAGCCCCATGTTTTCACCGTTGCGAATGACCTTACCGTCAACAATCGACAAGGTATCGCCACCCACTGCCGCCACACGCTTGACCGCCTCCGTGCCGTTGTAGCGATAAGTCACAATGTCGCCCACCTGCGGCGCGTCGACGCGCATTTTGGTCACGATGTAGTCACCATTCGAAAGAGTCGGAGCCATCGAGCCAGAGGGGATGAAGTAAGTCTTGAACCCCAGCGTCGGGCCGCGCAATGGCCCCAGAATTACCAGCGTTAGAATCACCAGCGCCACCACGTAAAGCACGTGAAAACGGGTGCCGGGGCTGTTCACCGGACGGTCGTTTCTGCGCACGGATATAGCTGCTGCCGTAGCCGAGCCGAGTTTCAACAGGACGATAAAGGTAGCGAACGCATAGAGTCCCACTGGCGTCGCAGGCACCCCGCAAACACCGAGCAAAATGGCGCCGAGATAAAGCAACGCGGCAACGCGCAGCGCCCACTTCACCTGACCGGCATAGACCAGACCCCAGCCGGCCACCAGGCACGACATCACGAATGCTTGCAGCGGCAGCTTTGGCTTATCAGGAGCAGACATAAATTCTCTTCACGTAAATAGATGACAAACAAGCGCCCAGCCTATTCAGCTAACAGGGCACTAGGGGGGGCAATGCAGAGGGGGTTATTCAGCGGAAAATAACCGGTCGTGCGCAATTGCACGCTGTACTTGTACCAAGCTTGGGACGACGTAGCTTCCCTGGTGCGGCGATTTCTCAAGGCACGGAAGGCTACTGAATTGCCATCACCCTGTCCATTTGCCCGCATTGATTCTGGCTGCTTTGCACAGCGCCATCAGCCCCTCCGTGGCAACGGCTGAGCCGTTCGCCACAAAGGGAGCTGAATTACGCCTTCAGCTCAACGTTATCCAACGCCTGATTCACAGCCAACTCCCCCAGCATTACTACCTGCGCAATGCCCAGCGCGGTTTTGCGGTGCGAGGGGTCGAGTGCTGCAGCGAAGTTGTTGAGCATTTCCGACGCGGAACTCAGCGTTTCACTGGCATTGGCCAATAGCGATTCCGAGTCGTACTTGGGGTTGGCGAGGTACATGCGCTCGGGCTCGTTGACACTGGCCATGATAGAGCCGGCGGGAAGGAGGTAGTGATCGAGGGCGCGCTCGGCGGCTTCGTGGAGTTTTTTGGAGTTGAGGGATTCGTAGGGGGATGCGGGATCGGTATCCGGCGGGTTGGGCGTTACTTTGAACATGGATGAAACCTCTAGCGCGATTAGCAAAGGAGCCATCACCCTCGCTACCAAACGAAGGGTGGCGGCCATACGCGGGTTGGTAGACCGGTCGCACTAGAACCCGGCGCCCACGATGGGGCCCCACGCATGACCACCATGAAATCCGAGTCCTGGGAAAGCGACTGAAATTGGTGATGCAATGCATCTAGACACGAAACGGGCTACCAAACCCGATCACTGGGTTTCAGTGATGTGGGGACGATAGAGCGTGCGGCCTAGATGTACAAGCCGGGGGATTCTGTCTTAGGTGTAGGGGGAGGCGCAAGGCGGTGTAGGTCCTGAGTCGCTCCAGTACGCGTCAGTTAAACGACAAAAAATACTGATGTTTAAACTCGAAAAAACAGAGGTAAAGGCTCATCAGACTGAGCGAAAACAAGATCAGCATTTCATCAACGCTCCCTATCCAGATTCACTTTCACATCGCTACGCTTCTAAACGAGAAAGGATCTGTAAAGCCAAATAAAGGTGGCATCTTGCCATTCTCCCAGATTTCGCTCAGGCTCTAGCCTGCACATTTGGACTCAATGAGTGAAGGGAATGACAACACGACCGCAAAAATTTCTGAATGTAATTAGTAGCTTAGGCTCACTTGCAACCGACGCTAATGCCAGAGACGGATGGCCCGGTACATTTCATATCCAGCTATCCAACCAAAAGCTCTACATCGCACTACATGTATCAAGTATTTCGCCTCATAGTCGAGCGGCTTACGAACTGCGCTTTCAGAACCCTGCAGGTGAAAATAGAATAGTTTCAAATGAGGGTGGTGCCGCGTTACCAATACTACTCGGTATCGACGATACTCAGGCGACTCCGATATTTGTAGCTACAGAAGGTAGCACTCGCGTCGGACGCCCGACTAGATTTTCTATTCTATTTCATCAAAGAATTATCGACGAAGCTCGAAGAAATGGCTGGGCAACTTATACTTCCTCCACTGGAGAAAAAGTATGTGCATTTGTCCCTATGCTACTACCTTCGTTTATTGAACAAATTATTCAAAATGAAGAAGTTTCTTCAATAGACATTGCCGAAGCAGCGGTAGCTTCTGGCGTCATGGATATGCAAACCGATATTAATTATCAGGAATGGGCTGGATTTAGAGCAACAAGAGCCATAAATGTGCTTGCACGAAAAGCTGGTGCGGGAAAAAGAATTCGCAGAGCTTATGGCGAACAGTGTGCAATGTGTGGTTTAGGTGCAGGGATAATCCAAGGGGCACATATTTTCCCTGTTGAAGCACCGGGATCAAATGATGAAATCTGGAACGGCCTCAGCCTTTGCTATAACCATCACAAAGCATTCGACCTCCATTTAATCGGAGTTATTCCCGATACAAATGAAATCATTCTGCATCCATCACTACGAGCAGAGGCTCAACAAAATCAGGGTACTGCTAATTTTGTAAACTCAACTTGGAGATGGCTCGGCATTCCAGTTGATGTTAGACATCGACCAAGCGCGCAAATGTTTACAGCACGATACGACTATTTTTCCGACCTATATAGTTGGATGTCGTAATTACATGTATGGTCGCCTTCAGGCGACCATACTAAACAATCTACAATAAGCGCCGAAGATGACAGTTATGCTTCGAAAGCAATAGAATCCTCAACCGCTGTAAACCTAACTTTACTTTCTACCATGGCTTTTGGAGACAACAATGGAAAAGGGTATGTACACAGAACTCGCCCTTTGCCAATTATAGGATGGCTATGAAAAGTTCTAATATCATACCGTAACTCCCTCATAGACTCGACTACGACCTCAAGCTCTTCTCTAGATACTTTCAAGCTGGACATCAAGTAATCCTCAGTCAAAAAATCACCACAATTTCTTGTTTGACCAAAAAATTCAACAGCGCGTAGTAGAGCAGAATCCTTTTCACGCCTCACTACAGTTTCAACATCAACAACATCACCTCGATTTGCATAATGACCATATATATCAATCAAAGTGAAAAACTTTGAACGCTCAACGAGACCAACTTCAATTTCCTTCCAGCAATTAAAAATATCGTCTATTCGGAGAATATTGGCTGAAAGCGATAAACTTTCGAACCTAGGCAAATATTTTCTAAGGCCGGACAATCTAACTTCGATATGAATCATTGACTGTACTCCTCCAGAAAACTCGTCCATATCTATTCGAATATGACTACCACCCTCAGTTAAAATCAGCTCTGAGTACTGAGATACATCTTTTACTGGGCGCTTATCAAAGACTTCTCTTTTATACCTCGTAGCCCTTACAACATAAGATTTAGTCGTTTTAGGAGCTACAGCAACAGGATCTAAGTATTTGGTCAACGAACCGTATTTTTTCTTTATAGCCTCAGCTGCGACTACTTTGAAAGAAAGACTTCTCTCTCTCTGACGCTGTCGAAAACTCGATTTAAATAAAAGCGGTCGAGGCTGAAACTCCCCACCACATGACAGAGAGAAAATCTGTTCTTTAACACTCATTGCGATACAGTATGCGAGCCTTGGAGGAACAGAGTTACCAATTTGTTCGACACACTGCCCATAAGAGCCTTCTATGACATAGTCATCGGGAAATGACTGCAGGCGCTTTAATTCATCTACAGTAAAGTGCCGACTATTCCAGTGGAACGGTCCTGTAAATTTTCCCGGACTCGCTTTAAGTGTGCGACAAGGCTCACTTCGATTAACCTTATACAGCAGGTCATGAAACTTCGATCGCCAAGCAAAAACCGGCTCCGGATGACCCATTTCGGCAGTAAAAAAAGCGTAGTTTAATCCTTCTGGAACCTCGGGCAATAAGTGGCCGTACAACCCACCAAGTCCTGCACTTGGTTTTTCACCTGGAACTTGAAGATCATATATTGCTTTCTCAACCGAAACCAATGGCTTTCCACTTATAGAATCGGGACCATGAGTTGGCATTGGAAACTTAAATTCCCCAGCTTTTACACCAACCATTACCAGACGCTCTCTATGCTGAGGAACGCCATAATCTGCGGCATCTATAACTTCAGCGTGAAGATCATAGCCATGTTCAGAAAAAGCTTTTACAATTTGCCGCCAAGGTTCACCATTATTTGCCCCAGGCAACCCATAAACATTTTCAAAAACAAAAACACGAGGTTTTATCACATCCAAAATGTGACAGTACTCTTCGTATAATTGCCCTCGCAAATCTTGAGTACCAATAACTCCACCAGATCGGCGTCCAGCAGCAGAAAATGTCTGGCAAGGTGGACCGCCAATGATACATTCGATACCGGAATCCTTGTACATGACAGGATCAAATTTTCGAATATCTAAATTATGAACAACGGTATTTTTATCAAAAAAAGTACCACGCTGCTTATTGGATTCAAGTGAGCGACAATATTTAGCCTCCAATTCTACGCAAGCAACAATTTTAAAGCCTGCCATATGAAAGCCAACATCAAGCCCTCCTGCACCAGAAAACAAACTCAATGTCTTTATATCACGCATCATTAACCCCAATTAAAACGAACCTGCACAGACAGTCATTTTATACTATTTTTACGCTCAAGGCGAGAGTCATAAGTAATCATAGAAACATACATATATCGATTACCATCAAACTAAACTAAACTAAACTTTTAAAGCCCGAATTGGCACAACCGATATACAGCCTTCAATGGCGACTGTACGGACATACAGTAGCGTGTAAAGCAACGCCCGTCAATTTCGCCGACAACACTACCGACCAACGGCTTCAGGCTTATTAATTTCCAGAGACTAAACTTCCGATTTATTAAAAATTTTGTTCATGCCGGAAGTCCTGATACACTTCTCTACTACTCTCACAGTAGTTCTCAAATGTATTTAAATACACGCGTACTCTCCCGCCGCTTCTCCGTCGCCCCCATGATGGATTGGACGGACCGCCATTGCCGCTTCTTCCTACGCCTCCTGTCGAAGAACGCCCTGCTCTACACCGAAATGGTCACCACCGGCGCGCTTCTCAACGGCGATCACGAACGCTTCCTGCGTCACAACGAAGCCGAACACCCTCTCGCACTGCAGTTGGGCGGCAGCGTTCCTCTGGATCTGGCCGCCTGCGCGCGTATGGCCCAGGAGCAGGGTTACGACGAGGTGAACCTCAACGTCGGCTGCCCAAGCGATCGTGTGCAGAACAACATGATCGGTGCGTGCCTGATGGGGCATCCGCAACTGGTGGCGGATTGTGTGAAGGCGATGCGTGATGCGGTGTCGATTCCGGTGACGGTGAAGCATCGGATCGGCATCAACGGTCGGGACAGTTACGCGGAGCTGTGCGATTTCGTCGGCACGGTGCGGGATGCCGGGTGCACCAGTTTTACCGTGCATGCGCGGATTGCGATTCTCGAGGGGTTGTCGCCGAAGGAGAATCGCGACATTCCGCCGTTGCGCTATGACGTGGCGGCGCAGTTGAAGGCGGATTTTCCGGAGCTGGAGATTGTGCTGAATGGCGGGATCAAGACGCTGGAGGCCTGCCATGAGCATTTGCAGACTTTCGACGGGGTGATGCTCGGGCGTGAGGCTTATCACAATCCGTATTTGCTGGCGGAGGTGGATCAGCAGTTGTTCGGCAGTGCGGCACCGGTGATCAGTCGGGCTGAGGCGTTGGCGCAGTTGCGTCCTTATATAGCCGAGCATTTGCTGGCCGGCGGTTCGATGCATCACATCACGCGGCATGTGCTGGGTCTGGGCACCGGTTTCCCGGGAGCACGCAAATTCCGTCAGCTGTTGTCGGTGGATATTCACAAGGCCAAGGATCCGCTGGCGTTGCTGGATCAGGCGGCTGAGTTGCTTGAAGGTCGTTGATTGAAGTTATGAATGTGCGGCGACGCATGAGCGTTGCCCGGTGTTTTGTTGTACGGACAGGATGTCTTTCGGTTATGCCCGTGTTGAAACGTGCTCCATTCAATCGCTTCACCCTCCTCGTTTTGTGCTCGACGGTTTCCACCAGCGTCTTCGCCGACTGCAATTTTGCGCGAGGATGTGGTGAAGGAAGCGGCAGCCCTTTTGAGTCGACGCAAATGTCCGGCTTTATGGTGTTCACGGCGACGATGGCGTCGGTCGATGGAACCTCGGATGTATCCGGCCTTAAAAAACGTGTTTATTCGGCCAAGGAAATCGAAGCGGCGCGATACTACTTCGCCAGCGACGGCATGCTGCAGGCCGCGTATTTCACGTCGGCCTTGCAGCGCTATCGCCAGGAGTCGCCGGATTCGACATTAAACGATCTCGCCGTTGCGGCATTGATCAGCGCTCAGTGATCAGGCTGCCGCAGCAGCGGTCCAATTCACCCACCCAAACCCCCACGTCGCCAAAATCAACAAACCAAAACCAATCCGATACCAGGCGAACGCCGCATAGCTGTGGTTGGCAATAAACTTCAGCAAACCACGCACGGCGATCATCGCGAAGATGAACGCCGTGACGAAGCCGAGGGCGAAGACTGGCAGGTCGTTGGGCTGGAACAGGTCGCGGTATTTGTAGCCGGAGTACACGGCGGCGCCGACCATGGTGGGCATGGCGAGGAAGAACGAGAATTCGGTGGCGGCTTTGCGCGACAGGCCGAACAGCAGGCCGCCGATGATCGTCGAGCCGGAGCGTGAGGTGCCGGGAATCATCGCCAGGCATTGTACGAAACCTATCTTCAGCGCGTCGGACCAGCGCATGTCGTCGACGTGTTCGACGCTGATCACATGGCTGCGCTGTTCGGCCCAGAGCATGACGATGCCGCCGACGACCAGTGCCACGGCGACGGTGATCGGGTTGAACAGGTATGCATGGATGGCGTCGGCGAACAGCACGCCCAGGACAACGGCCGGCAAAAAGGCGATCAGCAAGTTGATAGTGAAACGTTGTGCATTGCGCTCGGTGGGCAGGCCTTTGACGATGTCAAAGATCTTCGGCCGAAACTCCCAGACCACGGCAAGAATGGCGCCCAGTTGAATAATGATGTTGAACGCCATTGCGCGCTCGCCGCCAAACTCCAGCAAGTCGGCGACGATGATCTGGTGCCCGGTGCTTGAAATTGGCAGGAACTCGGTCAGGCCTTCTACCGCGCCTAATAGCAACACCTGGAAAAAAGTCCAGAAATCCATTAATCCTCCATCAGAGCGCTCTTTGAGAGCGACCGGTTAACTGCACTCAGGAATTGAGTATCGGAAATAAGATCGGCACGCCATTACCCATTGCCTGACGCGGCGCCGGCAGAATATGTCTTATCAAAAGCTACACTCAAGTCATGTTAGTAATCGTCGGCCGACGAACTAATCGACAAATATTTAGTGCTGGAGTGGAAAAAAATTAGCGCGCGCAATAAAGTGTGATCCAGCGCACAATACCACCGGGTGGCAATACAATGGCAGATCGACATAAACAAAGCTGTCGCATTAGGCTCAAAATAGTGGCACCATTGCATATCGCCATCATCTAAGCCGTAGTTCACTCTCTCGAGAAAATCAACTAAAAGCCTGAAAAGCTTACTTATTGTTAGAAATCTCGCGAGGCACGTCTAAAATTCGCGCAAATGTTACCAATTGTCAGTCACAGATGAGAACCGGTGCTTTAACATCCCGATGTCAGCACCTAATTCGAGTCAATGCACGATGCTCTCAGCGAACTTGGCGACTAGAAGCCCGCGCCCGACAAATGACGAACCCGGTGTTCTTACTCTGGGTCGTACCCGTGGCGTGGCCGAACATTTTAGAACGCTAATCGCCCAGCATGTCCGTAGCGATATGGCGCTTGAAGCCAGTGCCTACGCTAGTTCATATAACTTTAATGAACACGTGGGATCGTACCGGGCAATATTTCTGATTATCGATAGTCCACAGGCGCTCGAGGACAATCTTGCGCTGGTGGAGAATCTGCGCAGCGACAATTTTAAGCCGATTATTTGCGCGGTTATCACCGGTCGCGGCGCCTTCAACAAGATCAAGTACTACCTGGCGGGTGCCGATATTTGTATCAAACTCAATACGCTATCCGACGACGGCGCAGAGTTGCTGGCGGAGTTCTTCAGCAGTGAAGAATGGCAGCGGGATATCAATCTGACGCTTGATCCGACGCGCATTTGCCTGGTGGACAAGAGCAAGAAACTCGACATCTCGTTTGCCGAAATGAAGATCCTTGAAGCCTTTGCGCAAACCGGCAATCACATCCTGAGCCATGATGAAATCGCCGGCATCATGGGCCTCAATACCAATTTCTACGACCCTCGCGCACTGGAAAAATCAATCAGTCGCTTGCGTGGAAAAATCAAGGACATGTATGGTACAAACGCGATTCAGAGCATTCGCGGGTATGGCTATCGCCTGCTGCGGGGTCTGATATCGACTGCCTGAGTCTCGGGCAGCCAATCCCTTTTGCAACGTACGAAGGATCGTCCAATGCAGCCATACAGCTCCTTTTCTGCTCCGCTTCTGTTTGAAATCAAGCAATTGAATGAGCGCGTCAACACGACCCATAACAATAAAACTCCATAACATAGCAGCAGTTCGAGTGGAATTTATCGAGGGCCAATCTTGGGCCCAGACCCTGCCTATCGATTACTTCCGAGGAAGCTATTGCTCGCCTGCCGATTTTCTTTTAGCCAATTTTGGTATGTATTCAGGAGAGAGACATGGAAACCAGTACAACCCTCCCAAGGAAATATTTTGTTGTCGTGACTCACAGTACAACGTCGCAACGTGAACTGGAGAGCATCCTGTCCAGCGAACGTTTCAACTCGTTTGGCACGTCGCAGGCACAAATGTTTGTTGAAGGTGTTGCTTCGCCCTCCTCCGCGCCAATGGTGATGGAGTTCACATATCCGCACATCAGTCGAAAAAATGTCGCGCGCAGTATCGAGCACGATACTCAGCGAATTCTGGCCACACTTGAATCGGAATGGCTGGCCGCGCAATCGGCAAATACGTTCCAGCACAATTCAGTCATTACCGGCGATATCAGCAACATGCCCCCTGCCGTCCAAAGCGATATGCCGTACAGCGCAACCTGGCATCTTGACCCGGAACAAGGCGCACTGGTCAGAGAAGGGGTCGAGATCAGTCTTACGGGTCTGGAAACAGCACTGGTGCGCAAAATGCTCAGCCATGAAGAGCGAGTTGTCAGCCGTGATGACTTGATCATCAGCATCGGTCGCGAACCGGAACAATACCGTGGCCTGGAAATGTGCCTGAGTCGTCTGCAAGACAAATTCAAAAGCGCCAGCAACGGTGAGCGTCTGTTTCGTGCGGTAAGAAATCGCGGTTATTGCCTTATCCAGGACATCGTCGCGTAAATAACGCCGACCTCCGCCAATAAAACAAACAGAACAAGTGCGATTACAAAAACAACAAGAGCACTCTGTTTGGCTTTATCCCTCCTTGAGTTGTACTTTCCTGCCTCCAACAGTAACAAAACCCACACCACATAATCACCCCCTGCTCTGCGACCTTTTCTAACACACTACTATTTAAATATTAAAATAGTTGGCACTGTGCCATCTTGTTAGAACTCGTCAGACACCATTCCCGGCAATAACTTAGTCTATTGACTGACGACAGTTCGGCATATCGATGTTGTTACCTCAGGACACTCGCTACAACAAAAACAATAAGTCTGCATAACAACTCGGATTTCAACTGTTGAAACCTGAATGGACGTCTTTTGGGGATATTCGTATGGATCTTTCTCTCAGTATCAATCGAAACACGGGCCTCAAGGGACTGACCTTTTGGGGCCAATGGGCACTCGCTCAGGCGTTCGTGGTAACGCTGCTGTTTATCCTGGCCGAGCAGCACACCGGTACGGTCGCGTTCTATTACCGAATGTGCGCAACGCTGGCGGTACTGGCCTCGGTACCGGCCTACACGTTCAGCGGCGTGTATCGCAAACGCGACAACTACCTGACCGGCCTGGGCCGGCTGTTCATGGGCTGGTCGATGACCATGGCAGCGCTGGCGTGTATTGCGTTTGTCTGCCAGGCCGATGAGCTGTTTTCGCGGCAGGTGATTCTGAGCTGGGCGGTGTATGGCTTCCTTGGTCAGGCGTTTCTTTACGCGCCGTTGCATGCGTTTTCCAAGTACTACCAACGCTCGCGTAAAAGCGAACACAAGACGCTGATCGTCGGTACCGGTGAACTGGCGCTGGGTCTGGCGAAGAAGCTCAGCCAGCTGGAAAACCTGCCGCTGGTGGGCTTGGTCAGCAACGGTGATGTGACCACGCTGGGTTCCGATGCACCGCGAGTCGTCGGCGCGCAGGAACAGTTGCTGGACCTGATCGCGGCCCATGACATCCGCCGTCTATACATCACTCTGCCGCTGTGCGAAGCGGCGAAGATCGAAGCGATGTATGTCGATCTGCTGGGTGCCAACGTCGATGTGGTGTGGGTGCCGGATCTGAACAGCCTGACGCTGCTCAATCACTCGGTGAAAGTCGTGGACGGTCTGCCGGCGATCTACCTGAACGAAAGCCCGCTGACCAGCCGCCCGACCGCCGCACTGAGCAAGAGTCTGGTGGAAAAGGCTGTGGCGTTTCTGGCGATTATCGCGCTGAGCCCGATCTTGCTGATCATTGCGCTGGCGGTGAAGCTCAACTCCCCAGGTCCGGTGTTTTTCAAGCAGGATCGCCATGGCTGGAACGGCAAGGTGATCAAGGTCTGGAAATTCCGCTCGATGCGTGTTCACGATGATCGTGATGTGAAGCAGGCCAGCCGCAATGACTCGCGCATTACCGCTGTCGGCCGTTTTATCCGTCGGACCTCGCTGGATGAATTGCCGCAACTGTTCAACGTCCTGCAAGGGCACATGGCCCTGGTCGGCCCGCGCCCGCACGCGGTCGCGCATAACAACTATTACTCGGGGAAAATACTCGCCTACATGGCGCGCCACCGGATTAAACCGGGCATCACCGGCCTCGCCCAGATCAGCGGCTGCCGTGGTGAAACCGACACCATCGACAAGATGCAGAAACGTGTGGAGATCGACCTGCAGTACATCAACAGCTGGTCGTTGTGGCTGGATCTGAAGATCCTGGTGAAGACACCGTTTACATTGCTGTCGAAGGATATTTACTGAGGTTCAGGGTTGCAAATGCAAGGGGACGAAAGTCCCCTTTTTTGTGGGCGGGATTTGGGGATGGGGCGGGTTGTGTGGCTTGGCAAATAACCCATGTAGGAGTGAGCCTGCTCGCGATAGCGGTGTGTCAGGCAACATGAATGTGACTGGACTGACGCTATCGCGAGCAGGCTCACTCCTACAGGGATTTGGGGGTGAGCCGGGATTTGTGGCTTGGCAAATAATCCATGTGGGAGCGAGCCTGCTCGCGATGGCGGTGGGTCAGGCAACATGAATATTGACTGGACTGACGCTATCGCGAGCAGGCTCGCTCCCACAGGGATTTGGGGTGAATCGGAATTTGTGGTCTGGCGAATAATCAGTGTAGGAGTGAGCCTGCTCGCGATAGCGGTGTGTCAGGCAACGGAGATGTTGACTGATACGACGCTATCGCGAGCAGGCTCGCTCCCACAGGGATTTGGGGTGCAACGGAATTTGTGGTCTGGCGAATAATCAGTGTAGGAGTGAGCCTGCTCGCGAAAGCGGTGTGTCAGGCAACGGAGATGTTGCCTGATACGACGCTATCGCGAGCAGGCTCGCTCCCACAGGGATTTGGGGTGAATCGGAATTTGTGGTCTGGCGAATAATCAGTGTAGGAGTGAGCTTGCTCGCGATAGCGGTGTGTCAGACAACAGAGATGTTGACTGATACGACGCTATCGCGAGCAAGCTCGCTCCCACAGGGATTTGGTGGTGGATCGGGATTTTTGGTCTGGCAAATAATCAGTGTAGGAGTGAGCCTGCTCGCGATGGCGGCGGGTCAGGCGACATAAATGTAACTGAACTGACGCTATCGCGAGCAGGCTCACTCCTACAGGGGATCTGTGTTGTAGCGGGGATCAGCGTCTACTCGGTTATCTTCTCGAAATTACGATAGAACATATCGCCTTCCCGGCTATCGGTCATCGAATGCAATTGATAGCTGAGATTGAGCCTCGCGCCGCCGTCTCGGGTCAGGGGGGCCCAGACCAGGTTGGCGCGGCGCATGGTCGACATGCTCATCATTTCGTCGAACGGGATCGACAGGTACAGGCCCTTGTCGAAGCTACCTTCGCCATATTCAGCGCTGCTGGCGGTGGTGATCGTCGCCCAGGCACCCACCCGCACGCCATTGAAAAACTCCCGAGAAATATCCACCGTCGTACCCCAATCCCCAGCCAGATAGCGACCGACACTCACCGCCGCCAGCGTGTCGAACGGCAGGTCGGTGTAGCCGGTAATGTGCCCGGTCACCACCGAGTAATCGCGCAAGGCAAAACCCTGATCGAAATCGCGCTGACGCACCCAGTTCAGGTCCGCGCCCAGTGACCAGCGCTCGCCCGTCGGGCGAAACAGCACCTCGGCGCCGACCCCAGCAAACATCGACTCCAGATAACCACCGTAGACCATGCCATACAGGTCTTTGTCGAGTTGCTCGGCATGGCTGACCTGGAACAGCGGCATGGTCGTGTTGGAGGTGGTCAGGTATTGCCGCAGATCGGTTCGCACACGCGGCAATCCGCTGGGCGCGTCGTAGCTGAATTTGTCGAAGTTGTTCGCCAGGTTGGCGCTGAGCAAGCCGCTCCACCAGGTGTTGCGGTTGAAACGATATTCGGCGTCAGCATCGGCGCTGAATTGATAGAGCAAGCCATCCGGACCACCGACGTTCTGCTTGAAACCCAGGCCCACGCCATAGCTGAAATGCTGCGGCGCCTCGCTGTAGAGGGTCGTCTCGTTGTGCGGCATCGCCGGGTTGATTTCGGTGGTGCGGTGCAGCGACTCCAGCGGCTCATCGTTGTTGATCACTTCGCGGAAGGTCTGGCGCGGAAGACTGGTTTCTTCCAGCGGCAGGTCGTAGCGCTTGTTGACCACGGTGAACCAGTCGATGTCGTCGTTGACGCTGTTATCGAGAATCCTGCTCGCCCGCCCTACCGCCTTGGACGAGTGGAAATAGCGCTGCTGCTCGCCGTAGACGATCAGCTCGGAATCACGCTGGGCGATGCGCTCGACTTTATAGCCGGCGTTCTGCTGCAAACGCCTCGATACATCGGCCCAATTGACCTGTTCCATCGTCGCGGTCGGGGCTTTTGCCGGCAGCGGTTCCGGGGTCGGGTCGTAGGTTTTCGCCGGAGCCTTGCGGCTGACGAAATTGGTATGAAAGGTCACACCGAACATCGCCGTGTTGCCGCGCTCCCACGCGGCGCTGACGTCGATCGAATCGGTGACCTTGAACACTGCGCCGAGGTTGATCGGCGAGTCCTGCTTGATCTCGTTGTCCTTCGGTTCGTTTTTGTAATCGTTGCCTTCGAACTCGAGCTTCAGACTGAGGCGATCCCACGGCGTCTGATAGCTCACGCCACCAAACAACGAAGGCCGGCCACGGAAATACGAACCGGAGTTGACGTCACCGGTGCCCTCGAGCGCCGGCCGGGTATCGAAGCGACTGCTGACATAACCCAGCGGGTTGTCAAAGTCGCCGCGATTGCCGATATAGCCCCAGGCGATGCCGGCGCTGAAATCGAAGTTGTCGTAGCGTTTGTTGGCGACGAAATATTCACTGGAGAACAAACCGGTACCACCGATATCGCGGAAGCCCAGCGCCACTTCCGGCGCCCAATGGCTTTCCTGCCACAGCCGGACTTTGGCGTCGACCGCCTTGTCCTTATAGCTTTGGCTGCCGCTCAGGGCCTCCGAGCCGTACGGCCGGTTGGTGATCGCGGTGTAGCGAAACGAGCCTTCGAGCCAGTCCAGCGGCTGCAACGACACGCTGTAGCGGCTGTACGGATCGGTGCGGTTGGCGTTGACGCTCAACTCCCCCGCCGGGGCCATGCGCGCGGTCGGCGTCTGCCACAGGCCGGTGCCACCGAAGTCATTCTGGGTAATGCGCGGCTCGGCGTGAGCCAGGCCACAGGGCAATAACAACACAGCTGCAAAACGTAACTTCAACGAACCACCTCGGCCAGCTGCGTGGCAATGAATTCGGCCAACTGCTGATTCAGTTCAGGAAGAGGCGGATCCAGATCATCATTTTTCAGCGGCACCAGAATCTTGCTGCCGGCCACCGGAAATTGCCCGGACTCGCGATTCCAATGAGCAATGCCAACGCGCCGCGACACGCCGTTGGGCTGGATCAGCCACAGGTAATCGGCTTCGGCATCGTCGAGAGTCGGACAGCCTTGCAGGTACTCACGCGCCTCCTGCAACGGCTGATACGGCAAGTGACACGGCGCGGCGACGGCGCCCAGGACTTGCACTTCATCGACCCGTTTGGGATAGACCAGACGATCGCCATCCTCGAGTCGAATATTGCGCGCGAAGCCGGTTTCCACCGCGACCGGGTCGAGATCGGCGATCTGCCGGCCGGTCACCGGCATCTGCCGCACCTCTTCAGCGATACGCTGCGCCAGCGCCACACGGCTCGGTTTGTCGAACAGCACAGCCATGCGCTGCAGCACCTCGAGATCGAACAGCACGCCGACCTTAAGCCGGGTCTGCTGCTCGATCAGCGACTGGCGCAGCAGGCCGCCGGCGAGCCAGTAGCCTTCGGCGTTCGGCACCGCCTCGCTGATCACATCGAGCAAGCGCCCGCCCGGTGGCAACGGGATCGGCCCGGGATTGGCGACATCGCCCGATACGGTGACGGCAGCCTGGCTGACCCCGGTCATCAGAATCAGCCCCGCAGACCACAATCTCAGGCGCTTCACGGCAGGTGCCTGCGAGCAGGCGTCAACTGCACGACCTTGACGCGCAGTTGCGTCGTCAGTTGCTGCTCGCTTTGCAGAATGAAGCCGTCGCGCGGATCGACCCAGTAATGATTGGTCGCGCGCAAGCCGATGGCCGGCGCGTCAATCTGCTCATCGACCCGCAGCACGGCGTAGTCCTTGTCGAGAATATTCAGGGTCGTGTCCGAGCGGCGGCTGAAGCGGCTGTTGACGATCACCCCGACTTCCTGGCCCTTGTACAGATCGATCCAGCGGCGCGTAGTGAAACCATCGGCGACGTGATGCAGGCCGCGCTTGAACGGCGAGTCATCGGCCAGGCGTGTGCCGTCCAGATCGCCTTCCAGGCCCAGGCCGATGCTGCGCACGGCGAGGCCATCGCGCAGCAGCAGGACTTGCTTGCCGGAGGCGACCCAGAACTGCAGGTCTTCGCGCTCGCGCATCAGCGCCAGCACGCCGGAGCCGGACGGCGTGGTCAGCTTCAGTTGCGGGTAATTGACCGCGGCCACTTCAGCGGCCGTCACGTCCACTTCGTCCGGGCCGACCACTGCGGCCTTGAGGTTGTTCAGCGACGCGCTCATCAGCGGATTACAACCACTGAGCAACGCCGCCGCGCACAGGCAGACGCCAACTTTCAACGTATTCACAGTCGGCGACCTTATTTGCTGTTGTTACTGTATTCGCTCCAGTTCTTCGCCGCGGAAGCCCCGGTGCCGACAATCGATGCCGACGGCACCAACTGGCTGATGAAGCGGTTCCAGCGCGTGACGTTGGCCGGGCCGACGTAGACCACGTCCTGCGGGCGCACCTGGAAATGCGAGGCCAGCGCCATGGCGGTCGGCGATTCGGCTTCCAGCTGATAGATCTTCGCCGGCTCGACATCGAGGTTTTCCACGCCACGAATGACGTACACCGCGTTGCCGTTGGAACTGGTCTGGCTCAAGCCGCCGACCGAACCGAGTACGTCGGAGAGATTCATCGTCGCCGTCTTGAAACTCAACGCGCGCGGCTGGTTGACTTCGCCCATCACGTAGATGCGCTTGTTGTCGTTGTACGGCAGATACAGCTGGTCGCCGCCCTTGAGAAAGACGTTCTGCAGCTCGGAATCCTGCTGATTGAGCGCGTCGAGATTGAGCGGATAAGTGCGCCCGTTGCGCGTCAGCAACAGCCCGGACAGATCGGCGTTGTTGGTGTCGATACCGGCCGAGCCGAGGGCTTCGACCACGCTCAGCGGGTTGGTGGAAATCGCTTGCGGGCCAGCCTTGGTGACCGCACCGGTGACCACGACTTTCTGGCTGGCAAAACGCAGCACGGCGACGTCGACCTGCGGCTCGGCAATGAACGCCGACAGGCGCTGCTCGATGTCCGCGCGCAGTTGCTGGATGGTGCGGCCGGCGGCCTGCACTTCCTTGATGAACGGGTAATACAGCGTGCCATCGGAGCGCACCAGACGGCCGTTGGCATCGATCTGTTGCTGCGCGCCGGACGGGGCCGTCAGCTCCGGGTGGTCCCATACGGTGATGTACAGCACGTCGTTGTTGCCGATGCGGTACTCGGCGGGAGTCGCCAACAGCTCCGCCGGCAGCGACTCGTGCTTTTGCGTCGCGCGGTTCATGGCGATCAGCTTCGGCGTGATCGGAATCAGCTCGACCCGGCTGCTTTCACTCGCGCCCTGGCGGGTGATGTCGCTGGTGCTGAGGTATTGACCGGGGGAAAACATGCAACCTTGCAGAGCGAGACTTGCCAACATTAAAAGATAAACACTACGAGTCATAATGGCACTACGCTATTCAAGGGCGAATCCAAAAACAAAGTCACCCGACTTGCGTCGGGCGACCCTGTACTGCACTAACAGAACTTCCTGTTAGTTATGCGTGCCGGTTGTACCGGTGGTACCCGTCGTACCGGTGGTACCGCCGTTGGCACTGCCACCGCTGTTGGACGCCGCTACAGCACTGGCAACCATTGCAGTACTGGCTGCGGGCGCTTGAGAAGCCGCCACACTGCCACCTACATTGGTTACCGCTGTCAACGGCGCTTCAGCGGCGGCAGCCCAGTTGCTCAACATCGTCAACAGGGCAACTGCCATCACTTTTTTCATATCAACTCCTTTCTAACATTCGACCTGTTAAAAAACCGGCCTGTGTTAGCGGTGGTAGAGTTCAAGTCCGCAAAAAGCGCGAACAAGATCCGTTGTTCTTTCACAGTCAAACGCAACTGATAAAAGTCGAACGGCAGGCTTATATCTACGGACTTGCAAAAGGCATTGCCAGTGTAATTTCCCGACGTTATCTAACAACCTGACTGAAAATAACATCGGACTAATTGGCCATCATCGCGAGTAGCCATCGGGATGATTGGATTGCCAGCGCCAGGTGTCGGCGACCATGTCCTGCAAGTTGCGTGTGGCTTTCCAGCCAAGTTCTTTCGCTGCTTTCGAAGCATCGGCAAAACTTTCGGCAATGTCACCGGCGCGACGCGGCATCATCCGGTACGGCACCGGGCGCCCACAGGCTTGTTCGAATGCCTGCAACACTTGCAGCACGCTGTAGCCATCGCCGGTGCCGAGGTTCCAGGTGTGAATGCCTGTGCGCTCGCCGATCGATTGCAACGCCTTCAGATGCCCGTCCGCGAGATCGACTACATGGATGTAATCACGCACCCCGGTGCCGTCGACCGTGGGGTAGTCGTTGCCGAAGATCGACAGTTCTTGCAGGCTGCCGACCGCGACCTGGCTGATGTACGGCACCAGATTGTTGGGAATACCGTTGGGGTCTTCGCCCATGTGGCCGCTCTGGTGCGCGCCGATCGGGTTGAAGTAGCGCAGCAAGGCGATGCTCCAGCGCGGCTCGGCGCGGCTCAGATCGCGCAACACGTTTTCCACGATCAGCTTCGACTGGCCGTAGGGGTTGGTCGGCGTGCCGGTCGGAAAATCCTCGCTGATCGGCATCTGTTCAGTCTCGCCGTATACCGTGGCCGAGGAACTGAACACCAGCCGGAACACCCCCGCCGCCGCCATCGCCTGACACAGCGTGACGCTGCCGCCGACGTTGGTTTCGTAGTACTCCAGCGGCTTGCGTACGCTTTCGCCCACGGCTTTCAGCCCGGCGAAATGCAGCACCGCTTCGATCTGATGCTCACGGAAGATCCGGTCGAGCAACGCGCGATCGCAGACATCGCCGCGAATCATCCAGGCACTCTTGCCGCAAATCGCTTCCACGGCGTGTAGTGCCGCATCGCTGCTGTTGCAAAGATTATCCAGCACCACAACTTCATAACCTGCTTCAAGCAATGCAAGTGTGGTATGCGAGCCGATATAGCCGGCGCCACCCGTTACCAGAATCTTCATAGCGCGGTCCGTCTTTTGGATAAGTGACAAGTAACGTGTCAAGCCTTGTGTATCGAACATGTGTCACAGTCGACACAAACAAGGCGACAACAACCGAAAACAAATTCAGTTCAATGACTGGCAATAAATATTTTTGCAGGTCACACTGTATTGCCGTTACTTATTAGCACTCCCGGCGCACTCATCACTATCAACAGATACCGACTAAAAATAACTAACAAGGCACTTACCGACATCCTCTAACATTGTCGGCTTTTAGCTGCCTGATCAATTGCAATGAATAACCTGACTCAGGTATTAAAGTAAGCCTTCAATCCTTATTGAAACTTGCCACCTGTTCCGGTGCGCAACCGTCGCCTGTGTTCCATGACTGTCCAGGATACTTTTATGATTCGTAAATGTTTGTTCCCCGCTGCCGGTTATGGCACGCGTTTTCTGCCGGCCACCAAAGCCATGCCGAAAGAAATGCTGCCGATCGTCAACAAGCCGTTGATCGAATACGCCGTTGAGGAAGCGCGGGACGCCGGGTTGCAACACATGGCCATCGTCACCGGTCGCGGCAAGCGTGCGCTGGAAGACCATTTCGATATCAGCTACGAACTCGAGCACCAGATTCGCGGCACCGAAAAAGAGAAATTCCTCGCCGGCACCCGCGAACTGATCGACACCTGCACCTTCTCCTACACCCGTCAGGTAGAAATGAAAGGCCTCGGCCACGCAATTCTCAGCGGCCGCCCGTTGATTGGTGACGAACCGTTTGCCGTGGTGCTGGCCGATGACCTGTGCCTGAACCTGGAAGGCGATGGCGTGCTGTCGCAGATGATCCAGCTGTACAAGAAATTCCGTTGCTCGATCGTCGCCATCCAGGAAGTCCCGGCTGACCAGACTCACAAGTACGGTGTGATCGCCGGTGAGCTGATCTCCGAGGGCATCTACCGGGTGAATAACATGGTGGAAAAACCGGCACCGCAAGACGCGCCGTCGAACCTGGCGATCATTGGTCGCTACATCCTGACGCCGGACATATTCGACCTGATCGCCGACACCCAACCGGGCAAGGGCGGCGAAATCCAGATCACCGACGCTTTGATGAAACAGGCGCAGAACGGATGTGTGCTGGCCTACAAATTCAAGGGTCTGCGCTTCGACTGTGGTGACGCCGAGGGTTACTTGCAGGCGACCAACTTCTGCTACGAAAACGTTTACCTCAAGGGCCGCTAAGACGGCTTAAGCATCGCGGATTCACTCATTATTTCAGGCAGGCAACCATGAACATTGCACACTATTCAGCAGAGATTGAACGTGAGGTGGACAACCTTGGAATGATGAGCTGGCTGTCGCGCCATCAGCCGTTGCCCAGCGCCAACGAAACCTGGCTGGGCACGATTTTGCTGGTGGAGCGGATCGGCGTGTTTCCGGCGTCCGGCGATATTCGCCGGCCGATGCGCGATCCCTATCCCCTGCTCGCACATTTGAAAACGCTGTACGGCGAGCAGGCGCTGGAAATGGATGACCGCGATGGCCTGAAAGTGATTTTCAGTGACTGGCGTTTCCGGGTGCGGATCTGCTGCAACGACCCGGCAATCATCATCAACGTGGAAACCCGTTGTGATGCGCGGTTGATGCCGCAGAAGCTCACCGAATTGCTCGATCAGGTCGACGCCCATACACAGAGCTGATCGTTCCCACGCTCTGCGTGGGAACGCCGCCCGGGACGCTCCGCGTCCCTTCGCCGGGTGACGCAGAGCGTCACAGGATGCATTCCCACGCAGAGCGTGGGAACGATCATCGTGAGGCAGCGTTGCAGTCAGTCTTGCCCCCCATGATCCAGCCATAAAAATAATCGGCAATCACCTTGCCGCCCGTGGCCGGCAGGGGATGAATCTTGTCCGGGCCGATCATCGCCGCGGCGTAGCGTTTGACGTCGGGGCCGAACGCGCATTGCAGGTTGGTGAACCCCAAATGTTGCTCACGCGCCCACGGCTCGAGCACTTGCGCATACGCCGCCATCGGGTAAGCGCTGGAACGTGTGGTGTCCTGGCGCATGATCAAATTGATGCTCGCCTCAGGCTGAATCTCACGAAGCATGCCGACCAGACCTTGCACGTTATGCAGATACTGCTCGGGCTTCACGCCGAAACCCTGGTCGTTGCCGCCGAGCATGATCAGATACACGTCGGCGGGGATTTTCGCTACCGCCGCTTTCCACTGCGCCTGCCATTGTGGGTCGGCGTGATAAAAATCCGCCGACGCCGCGCCCGAAGCCGCCAGTTTCGACACGCGAATGCCGGGCTGATCGTTGCGCATCCACAAGCCAAACAAGGTCGGCGCGCCTTTCTGCACTTCGAGCCTGAACGACCAGTCTTTTGCGGTGGACAGGCCGGCAAGCGGCACTTCCTGCACGCCCGAACCGGCAAGTTTCAACGGTTGCCAGTCTTGCGCCGGCGACCAGCGATAACGCAGTTCACTGGCTTCGCCATTGCCCAGGTACAACAGCTTCGCCTGAGTCACTGCCGTATCGATGCGCGGCGTAGGGTTGGCATCTACCTGCAGCCACGCGCCGGCGCGACCGGTCACGGTGCGGCTGTCGGGACTGGACTGGCCCAGCTCGGAGACTTTCCAGCCGCCACCGAAGTATTTATCGCTGCTGCGGGTGTATTTGAAGTGTGTACCGCCGAGTGCCGCGCCGTGGTTGAAACCGACGTAACCCGGCCCGGCAAAACCGGTTTCACCGGCTACCCGTTGCACCAGTTTGTTCAAATAGAAGTCCTGCCCGGCGGTGTAGCTGTCGCCGATCACCGAGACCGCCAACACCTTGCCGGCCTTGCCCTCACGCCACTGGGCAAAGCGCTCACGGGCGTCGCCCACCTGAATCACCGATGCAGATACGGGTTGGGCGTCATCAACTGCCACCATGCAAAATTTCCTTCAGTCTGGAATGAGCCCCGCGTCGAACACAATCAACTGTAGGAGTGAGCCTGCTCGCGATAGCGGTCTGTGAGATACACATCATTGACTGATCCACCGCTATCGCGAGCAGGCGAAGGCCTACAGGGGTTTTGTGTAGGGCATGAATAATTAGCTGCTCTGGGTTTGCACCACCGGGGCGATGACCGCCGCTGGTTTCTTCCTGCTCGCCTTCTCACCCAAGAACAACACCGAGGTGAAATTGAACCGGCTGAAAATCATCGCCAACACCACCGGCCCGAGCAAGCCGACACTCAAGCCACCCAGCACCAGCAGGCTCTCATCCTTCACGCCCAGGCGCCCCAGCACAAACCGCGACGTCGCCGCGAACAACACATGAAACAGAAAAATCGCATAGGAATAGCCACCGAGCCAGGTCAGCGCTTTCGAACGCATGTCGCTGGACAACAATGCGATGCACGACACACACCCCACCGCCAGGCCGATCAGGCTGCGCCGATCAACGATCAACTCGCGATCAATCGCCGCGACGTACAGCAGCGTCAACGAGATCAGCACAAACAGCAGCGGCCCGAGCACCTTGAAGCGCTGTTTCAACACCTCGACATTTTCCTGGCCGATCATCCCCGCGACGAAAAACGGCAGCAGGTAAATCGCGCCGTTGATGCCAAACGCATCGAGCGGCAACGGTGGCAGCAGAAACAACAGCGCGGCAAAGGCAAACAGCCCATACAGGCGCGTCGCCGAACGCAGCAGACCGCGCCACTCCAGCAGGCCGACGAAGATGAAAATGATGAACACCGCCTGCAAAAACCAGAAGTGGTTGATCGGCACCCAGAACGACAGCAACGCGTCGATCACCCCGACATCCTTGTTCACCCCCGGCCCCACCGCTTGCAGCACCGAGAACGGCACGCCGACGCAAAACAGCGGCACGATCAAACGGCGCACCTTGCCGCTGCAGAACGCACTGAAGTCATTGCCACGGATCTTGTAGATCGAATAGATGTACCCGGAAATGAACGTGAACAGCGGCATGCGCACGTACACCATCGAGTCGGCGATGACCCGGAACGGCGAGCCGATATCGATCTTCAACCCGCCGCCCAGCGGCCCGATGACGTGGTACAGCACCAGCAGCAGGCATGCCAGGCCACGCAGGGTTTCGATCTCCAGGGACTTTTTCTTGCTCGACATACAGCACCTGCCTCAATTCAGAATTCGGGATTCAACCTGCACCGGTTTGTTCGCTCGCAGCATCAAGCCGAGGCCGACGAACAACACCGGCACCACCATCGAAAAATGCCGGGCAAAGGAACCGAAGTCCGGCTCGAACAGGCCTTGCACCAGCAGGAACGCCAGCGGGATCGCGATCAGTTCCTTGGGTTTGGTCTGGATCGGCGCGCCCTTGTAATCGGTCGAGGTGATGACTTTGAACAGCAGCAGCGCGGTCATGATCATCAGCGCAACGAAGATCACCTGACCGGGCCCGGACAGCAGGATCAACTCCACCGGGAACGACAGGCGGAAAAAAATGATCATCGAGTCCAGCGCCTGCGAGACGAAGTCACTGCCGCTGAGCCACGACACGATCAACGACTTCGAGCCCTCCTCCCCCGCCGTGCGCAGTTCGTTGTTGCTGGCGCGAATCGACGACACCGGAAAACCCAGGGCGATCTGAATCGACATGGCCACCGCGAGGTAAAACAGGAACAACATCAGGAAGAACGTCGTGCGCGACACGTACTTCTTCATCACGCAGACGCCGACCCACGACAGCGAAAACAGAATCCAGTACGGCCGGATCAGCACGCCGTAGATCACCGCCGACAAGAAAAAACCGCCGCGATATTTGCGTGTCAACGAGCTGAGCAGAATGCTCAACACCGCCACCGAGACGATGATTTCCTTGGTCAGGTTTTCAAGGAAAAACGAACGGACGATGCCCCACAGACACAAGGTGCCGAAGATCGTCAGCGGCATGCGCCGGAACACCACCACCGGAATCGCCGTGAGGAAGAAATTGCAGAACATGCCGTAGGCCCAGGCGTTGGTCAGGTTGATCCCGGTGGGCCGCAGCAGGAACGCCGAGCACTCGTAGGACGAGCGATCGGGCGAGAACGGGTTCCAGAAATTGCAGTTGTCGGCGCGCGCGTAGGACGACCACAAGGTCATCGCATCCGGGCCCGGATCACGCGGGACCAACAGCGGCATCGCCACCGAGAGAAACAGCCCGGTAAACAGGATCAGAAACGAAAGCGAAGAATCGAGTCGCTTGCCGCGAAACTCGATGCACGGCAACTTCAGGCCCATGACAACGCAGCCTTCTTCGCCGCAGTGACGCGGGTCAACAGCGCAATCACTGCGAGCTGCACGACGATGGCGAAGACATTGCCCCACGCCGCGCCGTAGATCGAGTAATGCTTGATCAGCACGTAGCTGACCGGTACCGAAATCAGCAGGCAGATCGCCGCGCTGGCCAGCGACACCCCGCTGTTTTTCGAAGCAATCAAACCGCCCCAGACGATGTCGCCGATGGCCCGCAGCGCAAAGGAAAAAATCAACACACCGAGGATGGCGTTATCCGGACGCGGCACGCTGGTGGCGACGTAATCGAGTACCAGATTGAAAAACACGTAGATCGCCACGGCGACAACGGCCGAGACCAGCAGCGAGCGCATCACCCACTTGTTCACGAACAGTTGCTTGACCGTGAACGCTTGTTGATCGGCCTGAAAACGCTTGGCCAACACTGGAATCCCGACCACCGCCACCACCGCATACGACAACGCCTGCAAAGTGTTTGCCGCCGACCACGCGTACACATATTTGCCAAGGCTGGCGTAGGGCTCCAGATCGATAATCAGAAAGCGCTCGGCGTACTGACTCAGCGCGATCAATCCGGTGCCGAGGTAGAACGGCAGCCCGGCCTTCCACACGGTGGCGGTGTCCAGCACCGCTGCTTCCCGGCCCTTGTGCACCCGCGCCACGATCAGATAACCGGCGATAATCACCAGCACGTTGGCGGCGACCCACAGCCACAACACGCTGGCGATGCCCGCGACCCAGCCGAGCATCATCCCGGCCACCGCCAACACCGCCCACAGACCGGTCTTGATGAAAAACAGCAAGGCCCCGGCGGTGGCTTTCTGTGCGGAAAACACGAACGAGTTGATCTCGAACGACAGGTGTTCGGTGAGCAATACCAACGTCACGCACAGCACCAGCGCAGCGGTCGCGTGGACCTGCTGGAACAACGAATAGATCAGCACCGTGACCACCGACAACAGCAGCCCTACTGCCAGATACAACAGCAGGACTTTATCGACCACCCGGCGCGAACTGCCGCCGACACTGATCAAGCGATTGATCTCGGAACTGAAACCGACGCTGTAGAACTTCGACGCGATCAGCGACGCCGCCACTACCACGCCGTAAAAACCCAGCGCTTCATAGCCCAGGTAATGGGTGATCGCGAGCACCAGCAAAAACTTCGCGCCCAATGCCCCGCCGCGAAGCAACAGGCGAAATATCATCGAACGACACCCTTGATGATCTCGTCCATGGCCACGGTTTTTGCCTCGATCTCGCGGCAGGTGTCGGTCAGGCGTTTGCCGAAACCCGCCAGGGCATTCGGCGCGTACACCGTGTTGATAATGGTGTCGACGTCGATGTCACCGCCGTTGATCACCCAGTCTTCGACGCCCATGTCCTGATAGGCGCCAAAACCTTTGCGCTCGTAGCTGATGTGGTACGCCGGGACGCCGGACAGCAGCGATTCGATGGCGCCGTGCAGACGCACAGAGATCACCAGGTCCGGTTGGTATTTGGCGATCGTGGCTTTCAGCGACAGCAGGTCTTCAGTGATGCCCAGTTCGCGATAAAACGCACCGTCATCGTTGCCCCGCACCGCGCTTTGCACGGCACAGACCACTTTGCTTTTGTTCTTCAGGCGCTGCAGGAGCAATTTCAGATTGGCGACGTAGGCAACCTTCTTCTCTTTGCTCCACTCCGGCGGCTTGCGCAGCACCACGCATACCGTGGTCGGCGATGCGGCGCAACGGGTGAACTTGGGCTGCTGAAGAATCTTGCTGGCCAGCGACTGCACCGCCAGATCCGGCGCGCGGTAGACATTTTCGCAAGCGTCGAAAATCGCCGAAGAGCGATTGTCGCGGACGAACACCGCGTCGGCGCTGGCGTAGTGCTCGACGATCTTGCTGCTTTCGCCGTGGAACGGGCCGATGCTCTGCGGCAGGTACACCGACGGCACCTTGCTGAGAATCGCGGTTTCCAGTTGCTTGGCGTGGCCGATCTTCAACTTGATGTGTTCGAAGGCGCTTTTCGAGCGCATGTATCCGCCACCGACGCCGACGATCAGGTCGGTCTTTTTCAACAGATCAGCGAGCCCGGCGTACGACTGGTTGAGAAACACCGCCTGCTTGACTCGGCCCAGACCTTTGGCGGCCATCACCGGCGCGTCGAAGCGCGGGTGCGGCAGGTAGTTGAAAGAGTCCGGGTCGGAGGCGACAACGCTGATCGCGGTGTCTTCACCAAAGTTGCGCTGCACCAGCGCGATTGCCAGGTCGACCAGCAAACCGTCACCGGAGTTGGAGGCGCTGTAGCCGTGCAAAATCGTTACGTTCATAAGCGTGAGTTCTACTTAATAAGTGGGAGCGCGATACAGGTCGTAGGTCTGGCGAATCATCAACGCGGCGCTGAAACGCTCGCGGACGATGCTCCGGCCTTCGTTGCCGAGGTCGAGCAGGCGCGGTTTCTGGATGATCGTCAGCACATCGGCGAGTGCCTGGTGGTCGCCGCTGGGGAAGACGTAGCCGGACACTTCGTTGGTGACCAGTTCCGGCAGCGACGTGCAATTGCTGGCAATCACCGGCAAACCCATGGCCATGCCTTCCAGCGGCACCATGGCAAACCCTTCCCAGCGACTGGGCACGATCAGCGCATCGGCTTTCTGATACAGCGCCTGCACTTCACTGGGCGTGACCCACGGCAGGTATTCGACCGAGTCCATCGGCGGGCAATCCACCGAATCCTCGTTCACCGCACTGCCGACCACCGTCAGTTTGAGGTCCTTGCGCTGGACTTTGGCGAAGGCCTTGAGCAGCACGTCGAAGCCTTTCTGATAATCGAGACGGCCGACGAACAGCAGATGAATCGGCTCGGTACCCGCGGCTTTCGGTGCGTCATCCTTGTGATGGATGCCGTTGTAGATCAGCTTCATGCGCTTGCGCTCGATGCCGAACCGCGCGGCTTTGTCGAGTTCGTACTGGCTGACGCAGATGATCACGTCGGTGACTTTTTGCAGCACTCGCTCGATCCACGCATAGACCTTCTGCTTGGTCGGCGAGCTTTCCATCAGGAATGAAAACGCGTGCGGGCAATAGACGATCTGCGGCTTGCGCCACGGTCGTAACAGCACGCAGACACAACGCCCGATCACCCCGGAAAACGTGCTGTGCAGATGCACCACATCGGGCTTTTCCTTGATCAGCACCTGGCTCAGGCGCCAGGCGAAACGCAACAGCGACGGCACGTTGCGGCCGGTGCGGGCGAAGGTGCGAATCTGCGGCGGCGCGATGCCGTGCAGTTCTTTTTCCTGATCCTGCGGGACCAGATACACCAGCTCGTAGTTCGCCGCGTCGCCTTCGGGGGAAGCCGAAATCGTGCGGATCACCGTCGCGACGCCACCTTTGATCGTCTCTGCCACGTGCAGTATTTTCTTCACAACTCACCCACTTCAAACAGGAAAGGACAATCGCCAGATTTCAGGATTTGTCGGACGCGTATTCGTAGTTGTAATAGCCGTAGCCACCGTTGCCGTAGTAGCTGGCGGCACGCTTCTCGACGCCGTTGAACACCGCACCCTTGAGCTCGATGCCGTTCTGCGCGAAACGGCGGATGGTCAGTTCGATTTCCTTCGCCGGGTTCACCCCAAAGCGCGTGACGATCAGGCTGATCCCGGCTTCACGGCCGACAATCGCCGCGTCGGTGACCGCCAGCAGCGGCGGCGTATCGATGATCACCAGGTCGTAGCGCTCGCTCAGCTCGGCCAGCAGGTCGCGGAAATTCGCGTGCATCAGCAGCTCGGAAGGATTCGGCGGCACTTGGCCGCGACTGATGAAATGCAGGTTGTCGACTTCGACGGTGTGGATCGCCTCATCAATGCTGCAACGCTTGACCAGCAGGTCGGACAAGCCGTTGGTGATCGGCGTGTTGAGGGTTTTGTGCAGATGACCTTTGCGCATGTCAGCGTCGATCAGCACCACGCGCTGGCCGCTCAAGGCCATGACCGCCGCGAGGTTGGACGAGACGAAGGTCTTGCCGACCTGCGGGCTCGGCCCAGAAATCATGATGCGGTTGTTGGTCGAATCGAGCCCAGCGAAGTGCAGGCAGGTGCGCAGGCTGCGGATCGACTCGATCGACAGGTCAGTCGGGTTGCGCAGGGCCAGCAAGTACGCCGGTTTGTCTACGCCGTCGCGGGCGCGCCCTTTTCGGCCGTCTTCTTCCTCCTGCAACGCGCTATAAGGAATCGACGCGTACACCGGCAAACCCAGTTGCTCGATCGCCTCCGGACCTTCCAGCCCTCGGCTGAGGGATTTGCGCAGCAGCACCAGCGCCACGCCGACGAAGGCACCAAGGAACGTGGCGATCAGCACGATCAGCGGCTTCTTCGGTTTGACCGGGCTGGTCAGGTCGACATCGGCGGTGTCGACCAGGCGCACGTTGCCCACCGCACCGGCGCGGACGATGTCCAGTTCCTGGGATTTGTTGAGCAACTGCGTGTAGATCTGCGAGGCGACTTCGACGTCGCGGGTCAGGTTGAGTAGTTCCTGCTGGGTCGCCGGCAAGTCCTGGACTTTGCCTTCCAGCGACTTCTGTTGCTGGGTCAACTCACCGATCTGGCTCATCAAGGCGCGATAGGCCGGATGCTGCTTGGTGAATTTGCGGTCCAGTTCCGCCTGCTGCATTTTCAGCTCGGAGATGCGCGTTTCCAGCGCCACCGACTGGCCCAGCACCGACTGGGTTTCCAGCGAGATGTTCACGGTCTTGCCGTGGGTCTGATAGGCGTTCAGCGCATCGCTGGCCTTGGCCAGATCACGCTTGACCTGCGGCAACTGACTCTGCAGAAACGCCAGACTCTGCGCCGCTTCCGCCGAAGTCCTCCGCACATTCTGCTCGACGTACAGCGCGGCGATCTTGTTGAGGATCTTCACCGCTTCCGCCGCGTCAGAACTGGCCAGTGCCAAGCGGATGATCCCCGACTCCTTGCCCTGCTCGGAAATATCCAGCGCGTCCTGATAGCCCTGAATGGTCACGATCCGCGGATTACGCACCACTTCGAAGTTCGTACCGGCGTTGGCCGACAGCTGCGTGATCAGGCCTTCGACGTCATCCTGGGCGAACGCTTCACCGGCGCGACCTTCGACCAGCAGGTTGTCGTTGTCATCGAACAGCTGAAAGCGTTGTTGCTCGCCGGCAATCAGCGTGAGTTTCTTGCCGAGCAACTCCTTGGGCAGATTGAGCCGGGCGAATTCCAGACGCTCGCCGCCCCAGGCGTAACTGTTCAGGCCGAAACGCGGCGCGGCGACGCTGGACTCGGTTTCGCCGCGATAACGGCGGGCGAGAAAACCACCAATCATCGGGAAGGTTTTCGGCGTGACGTCGATGTCCAGACGCAGGTCGTCGGCGGTTTTGCCGATCACCGCGCGGGATTTGATGATGCCGATTTCGGTCACCGACGGCGATTGCCCGCCGAGCATGCTGTTG
This sequence comes from Pseudomonas sp. R1-1, assembly GCF_051132135.1. Taxonomy (NCBI): domain Bacteria; kingdom Pseudomonadati; phylum Pseudomonadota; class Gammaproteobacteria; order Pseudomonadales; family Pseudomonadaceae; genus Pseudomonas; species Pseudomonas sp. R1-1. The sequence goes on along the minus strand of NZ_CP071663.1, from coordinate 2,087,244 downwards.
AGGTCGGAGAAACCGAGCATGTCGTTCTTTTTCGGCTCGACCTGCACCAGCGCATTCGCCAGGTACACGGGCGTTGCCAACACCGCATAAGCCACGCCGGCGACCATGAAGGCCCCGGTCAATGCGCCGATCAACCACTTCTGATCGATCAGGCTGCCGAATATGCCGAGCAGATCAATACTGTCTTGATCATTGTCACGGGTGCCGATTACTGACGGTAACTGCATAAGTCTGTTCTTACCATTGACTGTTCTGAAGAATATGGGTCATTGCCCGAGGCGCTTTGCCCATGAACTAACTGCGTCTTCAATCAATGCGTGGGCATGAATAAAAGCGGCCTTGCCTTGACGATACGGATCCTGTATTTCGCGCTCGCTCTGCCACTTGCCAAGCAAAAACACTTTGCCTCGGGCGTGCGAGGCAATCTTCAGTACTTGATTGACGTGCTGTTTCTCCATGACCAGGATCAGGTCCGAGTCATTGACGATATCCGCAGTCAGTTGCCGCGCCTTGAAACTCTCGGCGCTGTGCCCGTGTTCTTCGAGAACCTGCCGCGCAGACGCCTCGACGCCCTCGCCAACCCGTGCCGAGAGGCCGGCGGAGGCCACACTGATGGCTGAAGAACCCAGCGCATTGCGCAACAACAGTTCTGCCGTCGGACTACGGCAAATATTGCCTACGCAGACAACGAGGATCTTTTTGAACAAGGTTTTACTTTCCTGTGTAATGTCAAACGGCCAATATCCCGAGAGCATTCGATTGAACCCTCAAGATCTTTCTGCACTCGGAAATAGATTCGCCCTGTTAGTCCCGAAGTATTAAGTACCACAGCGTTTAAAAGCGCCCCAACCACAATTAGCGGACTAAAAATAACTGTGATTTTCGAGCGATTGTTTTCCGACAAAAACTAACATTCGTGCACTAAGTGCCAGCACCCCGTTCGAAAATTCAGTAACACGATGATTAATTCGCAGTTGTCATTTCTCTTCGGGAGAGCAGACATGAAACCGACCCATTTGCAACGCGCCGGCGCCTTGACCCTGATGCTGCTGGGCGCGACCACTCAGGCCCAGGCCAGCGAACTGTTTCCCAACCTGCCCACGAGGACGATTGGTGTTCAGGTAAAAATCCAGAGCTTCACCGCCGCCGACGCGCAGCAGATCAAAGCCGCCGGTTTCAGCTTCGTGCGCTTCGGCGTGTGGAGCGACAGCCTCAGCGCCAGGACTTATCAGCAACAAGTCAGCAACGCCTTCGCCGCCGCCAAATCAGCCGGGCTGCCGGTGCTGCTGACCGTGCGTGCGATCAAGGCGCTGCCGGCCACCACGCCCGCCGAGCTGACGCGCGCCGGTGAGACCTTCGCCAAAGCCGTCAACGGCCTGCAACAGTCGTATAGCACCCAGTTGGTGGCAATCGAGCTGTGGAACGAGCCGGACCTGGAAACCTATTGGCCGACGCGCAATTTCTCCACGACCTTTGTGCCGTTCATGAGCGGCGTGTGCAAAACCCTGCAGGCACAGCCACAACTGACCCCGGTGGTCGGTTTCGGCTTCGCCCGGCCACCGAGCGCCGGCTCGGCGTCGACCGCGGCGCTGAGCCGCATCGTCAGTGACTACCCGCAGTGCCTCGACGCGGTGTCCTATCACCCTTACGGCATGACGGCGACGCAGATCAGCAATGCGCAAACGTTCATTCAACAGAATTTCAATCTGCCGGGTGTGATCAGTGAGTGGGGAGTGTCGGCGCTCGCCTCGAACGGCGGTGTCGAGGGGCAGGCCAGCAAGATCAACGCATTCATCGCCGATGTTAAACGGCTGAACATCCCGCTGACCTCGATCTACGAATGGCGCAACAGCGCGTCAGGCAGCAACGAACGCGAGCAGAACTTCGGCTTGCTGACCTCTGACGGCCAGCCGAAACCGGCGCGACTGTCGGTCGAAGCACTGTTGAATGCCGAGTGAGTCTTGGGCGACCGATCTGTTCGCAGGTCGGTTGCTTTGAACCTGTGCGCGGTTTTGGCATCGTATTCATCGGTACCACGCCCCGCCATTCAAACAATCGTTTTCAGGTTGTTGCCGCAGGGGCCATCGAGACACGCAACCGCCCTTGAGTGGCTGTCAGCGCTCGGGTAATGTCACCAGACCCACAGGACAGAGCACGCCCATGACTTCCAAGCTGGAACAACTCAAACAATTCACCACCGTGGTTGCCGACACCGGCGACTTCGAAGCGATCGCCCGGGTCAAACCGGTCGACGCCACCACCAACCCTTCCCTGCTGCTCAAGGCGGCGGCCATTCCGGCCTACGCCGAGCTGCTCAACGCCTGCGTCAGCGACTGCAAGGGCGATGTCGGCCTGGCCAGCGACCGCTTCGGCGTTGCGGTCGGCCAGGAAATCCTCAAGGTCATTCCGGGCCGTATCTCCACCGAAGTGGATGCGCGCTTGTCGTTCGACAAGGATGCCGTGCTCAAACGCGCCCATCGCCTGATCGAGCTGTACGACAAGGCTGGCATTGGCCGCGACCGTGTACTGATCAAGATCGCCTCGACCTGGGAAGGCATCCGCGCTGCTGAAGTGCTGGAAAAAGAAGGCATTCAGACCAACCTGACCCTGCTGTTCTCCTTCGCCCAGGCCGCCGCCTGCGCCGACGCTGGGGTATTCCTGATTTCGCCGTTCGTGGGCCGCATCTACGACTGGTACAAGAAAGCCAACGGCAACGACTACACCGGCGCCGATGATCCGGGCGTGCAGTCGGTCACCCGCATCTACAACTACTACAAGGCCAACGACTACAAGACCGTGGTCATGGGCGCGAGCTTCCGCAACCTCAGCCAGATCGAACAACTGGCCGGTTGCGACCGCCTGACCATCAGCCCGGACCTGATCGACAAGCTGGCCGCCGACACCGGCAAGCTGGAGCGCAAACTGGCCCCGGGCAATGCCGGCGAAGCCCGTCTGAGCCTCAACGAAGCGCAGTTCCGCTGGTTGTCCAACGAAGACGCGATGGCCACCGAGAAACTGGCTGAGGGCATTCGTCAGTTTGCCCGTGACCAGGAAAAGCTCGAGGCGCTGTTGCAGGCCAAGCTGTGAACTGAGTTGGCGTAACGCAAAAAGGGCGAACCTGTGAGGGTTCGCCCTTTTTTTATATGGAAGAATGGGTTGTGATTGCGACCGCAATCGCTAGCAGGGCTAGCTCCCACAGGGGATTTGTGTGGTGTCAGCTATTGTTGGAGAACTCTGTGGGAGCTAGCCTGCTGGCGATGGGGCCGGCAAACTCACAACCACTCAATGCCGCTCGAGGGCATTCACCAGGTCATGAAACGCTTCCCGATTGGAATCGTTCAGGCCCATGAGGATCTTGTGCGCTTCGAGCACCTTGATCCTCACCACTTCTTCGGACTGGTCCTGATCCGGCAGGTCGTCCAGGCACTCCGGGCATGGCACCGGGTGGTTGACGATGTTGAACACCTGCTCGAAACCCATCGACTGCAGCAGCCGGGTAATATCTTCGTGGGTGGTGACGACAGTCGGCAACAGGCCGACCTTTTGCCGCGAGAGGATCGACAGTTTGGCCAGCAGGCCAAGCGTCGTGCTGTCGATGCTGCGGGTTTCGGTCAAATCGATCACGATCGCGTTGAAATTCAGCGCGGTGAAGATTTTCTCAATAGTCGCATCCAACGCCGAACACAGGGTCAGGCGAACTTCACCGACGAACTTCAGGACGAAGGTGCCGTCCTGCTCGGCGAACTGGATTCTACCGGTACTCATTAAAGATTCCTGCTCAACACCAACAGGGCGATATCATCCGGCATCTCCCCTAGCGTGGCCAATCCAAACACTTGCCGCAGACCATCCAGGCTGCCGCCCGCCGACTTCACCCGTTGAGGCAAAGCGGCTTCTTTTTCTTTGAGCGTCGGTTCTGGCAAAAGGTCCAGAATGCCATCCGACATCAGCGTCAGGCTGAACGTCGGCGGCAGCTCAAGTACGTGGTCTTCGTAGGTGGCTTCATTGAACAGCCCCACCGGCAGACCACGGCCTTCGAGATAACGAACACTGTCAGGCGTGTACAACACAGGCAACGGCAGATGGCCGCCGATGCTATAGGTCAACAAACCGGTCTCCTCGTCGATGACACCACCGACCATTGTGACGTGTTTACCCAGCTTACAACTGATCAGCCCCCGGTTGATATGACCGAGCACTTCCGAAGGCTTGAATTCCGGCAATGTGCCGTTGCGCTTGGATTCGAACAGCAAGCGCGTGGTCATGAACTTCAACAGCACGGTCACGAACGCCGAAGACGCGCCATGCCCGGAAACGTCCGCCAGATAGAACGCGACGCGGCGTTCGTCGACGCGGAAATAATCGACAAAATCACCCGACAGGTACAACGACGGGATGATCTGGTGGGCAAACTGAAACTCGTCAATGCTCCACGGGCTTTCCGGCAGCATGTTCATCTGCACCTGGCGACCAGCATTCTGGTCCTCCTGGAGCAGATTGAGGCTGGCCTCAAGCTCGCGGTTGGCCTTCTCCAGCTTCTCGCGGTAGCGCTGGTTTTCCAGCAGCAGGCGCGCACGATCCAGGGCTCGACGCACGGAATGCTCGAGCACCGCCAGATCTTCGAGAGGCTTGATCAGGTAATCCGCCGCGCCCAGGCGCAGGGCCTCGACCGCGTCGTTCATCACGCCGGCACCCGAAACGACGATCACCGGCGTTTGCGGTGAGCGCTCGGTAACCTGACGAATCAGTTCGAGACCGCCCATCTGCGGCATGCGCAGATCGCAGATGACCAGGTCGGGCGTGTCTTGCTCGAATACCTGAAGACCCTGTTGACCGTTGCCGGCCTGCAGGACGCTGAAACCACTGTCTTCCAGATAGGCCGCGAGACTCGCGCGCACTACCTCGTCATCATCGATTATCAGCAGCGTGGCACTGGTTTTTGGCATGTGGGCAAACGGCGCCAGAATTAGGTTGGCGTAGTGGCGAGGCCTCGGGCCTTGCACAGACTACTGGATTCGCTTTCTAGCCTCTCTGCTGCAGCGCTTTCAAGCATTCGCTTTGCACGCGGTTTTAAACAGAGGTGCCCTTCTAAGGCGCAGACGGTACTCCCATCCGCAGAGCGTTTCAAGCGTGCGCCGATGGTCGCTTGACGACTTTGTTTGTCAAAGCACCGAGAGTTATAAGAACCGCCGGAAGCGTAACCGGATGGAAGGTCACCCTGCCGGGCCGCGCTTGCTTAACAGACAAAAAAGGCGACCCTGAGGTCGCCTTCCTGTTTATCGGTCGAAATCAGAAATCGTCTTCGACCTGGCCATCCTTGACCTTGAACTCGCGGTTCTGCAAGTAGGCGTTGCGGATGAACGTGTACTTGTCGCCGCTGATCAGCTTCTCGCTCGACAGCAGGCTGGCGCGGGTGTCGACGATGTTCAGGCCGAAGATCGAGTTGCGGGTCGGCACGTGGTCGATGTAGCGGTATGGGCCGGTAAAGCCGTCGACGTATTTCGACGGTGCGTCACGCAAAGTGCTCGGGCCCATCAGCGGCAGCATCACGTAAGGACCGCTGCCCACGCCCCAGTAGCCGAGGGTCTGGCCGAAATCTTCGTCGCTGCGGTTCAGGCCCATCTGGGTGCCGACGTCGAAGAAGCCAAGCAGACCGAACGTGGTGTTGAAGATCAGACGTGCCGTGTCGACGCCAGCGGCCGCTGGCTTTGCCTGCAGAATGTTGTTGGCCAGGTTGGTGACGTCGCCGACGTTGCGGAACATGTTGTGAATGCCGTCTTCAACGAACTGCGGCGTGACGAATTCATAACCCTGCGCCAGCGGCTTGAGCGCGTAAGTGTCAACGAAGTCGTTGAACTGGAAAATCGGACGGTTGACGCTTTCCCAAGGATCATCTTCCGTGGCCGCCTGGCTGGCCAACGGCGCCAGCGACAGGCCGGCGTAGACACAAAGCTGAGCGAGCGGATGGCTCAAGCGCATAGAAAAAACTCCTTGGGTTGTAGCGTCGCGGACGTCGGAGTCCGGGCATTAAGGCCGCTAGTATAAGCGTAAACGCCGGTTTGGACAGTCTGACCGATGCAGCGATCTGTAGGATCTTTCCGCGCGGGTCGTTCACGTCATTGTCATCCAACTGTCACCGACGCGCCCTAGCCTGAGCGTTATTTCAGGGACGTTGCCATGACTCACGCCGAAACCTTGCCCCTCACCGCCTCGCGCCTGACTGCCGTGCTGTTTGGCCTGAGCGGTTGCCTGGTGGATTTCGGCGCGCGTGCACGGCAACAGGCCAACGCCCTGCCCGAGCACGCCGAAGCCACGCCGGGTGCGCTCGACAGCTTGTGCAGCTTGCAGCGCCAGCAGATTCCCTGTGCCTGGCTGGATGAGCTGCCAGCCGCCATGACGCAGTCCTTGTCAGCCGCGCTGCCAACCTGGATCAAATCTGCGCAATATTCGGCAACAACAATTCCATGGCCAGCGCCCAATGCTTGCTGGCAAGCGCTGATGGCGTTGAACGTCGAAAGCCTTGACGGATGCGTACTGGTCAGTGGCGAACCGCGATTGCTGCAATCAGGCCTCAACGCCGGGCTGTGGACCATCGGCCTCGCCTCCTGCGGTTCACTCTGCGGGCTGGCGCCTGTGGAATGGCAAGCATTGGGCCAGAAGGAGCGCGAGATGTTGCGTGGAAAGGCGACGATGCAGCTGTTCGCTCTTGGCGTGCATTCGGTGATCGATCATCTGAGCGAGCTCGACACCTGTCTGGCGGACATCAACCTGCGCCGCCTCAAAGGCGAAAAGCCCTGACCAGGATCATGCAGATTTGGCGTGAGTGGATTAATCTAAAGGTCAGCCACCGACCTTTGGCGCGCGGCTGCGGTCAATGCCAGTGCCTATTGATAAAAGGAAACCACCATGCCCGCCCAAGAACTGCAAAAACAGCTCGATACCCTGCGCGAGCAGCTGGAACACAATCCACCGCTGTCGGAAGCCGAGCGTGAGGATCTGCATGCGTTGATGGCGCAGATTGAACTGGAACTTGAACTCGAAACCAAGACCAACGATTCGAATATTGCCGACGGCGTGAACCTCGCCGTTGAACGCTTTGAAGTCGACCATCCAACCATAGCTGGCACCTTGCGCAACATCGTCAACGCGCTGGGCAGCATGGGTATCTGACTTCCCCCGAAACGCAAAAAGCCCTGCCATCGCTGGCAGGGCTTTTTCATTTCAACTTTGGCAATGCGTTCCCTGTAGGAGTGAGCCTGCTCGCGATAGCGGTGTCTCAGTTAACATCATCGTCAACTGACACACCGCTATCGCGAGCAGGCTCACTCCTACAGATGATCTTTATTGCCGCACCAGCCGATGATTCGGCAGCTGTACGCTTTCAGTGCTGCGATACGGATTGATATCCAGCCCACCGCGACGCACATACCGCGCAAACACCGTGAGTTTCTCGGGCTTCAACAAGCGCTGCAGGTCGAGGAAAATCCGCTCGACACACTGTTCATGAAAGTCCGAATGCTGGCGGAAGCTGACGATGTACTCGAGCAGGCTGGCGTGATCCAGCGCCGAGCCACGATATTCCACCACCACACTGCCCCAGTCCGGCTGGCTGGTCACCGGGCAGTTGGACTTGAGCAGATGGCTGTGCACGCTTTCTTCGACGACGCGCGAATCGTCGCAACGCAGCAGTTCCGGGCGCGGATGTTCGTAGTTGCTGACGCTGATATCCAGATCATCGATGCACACGCCCGGCAAGGCCACGACACCTTCCGCTTCAACCTCTTTGAGACTGCGCACACGCACGCTCACCGGTTTGCCGGCCGCGGCAGACAAGTCCTTGACCAGCGTGGCCTCAAGGGTGGCGATGTCAGCGAACGACGTCTGGTTCAGCGAATTCAGATACAGCTTGAACGACTTCGATTCGATGATGTTCGGCGAATCGGCCGGGATGCTGAATTCACCGATCGCCACCACCGGTTTGCCCGAGGGCAGCAGCCACGACAGTTCGAAGCAGTTCCAGAAATCCACGCCTTTATACGGCAGGGTTTCGGCGGTCAGGCCAAGCTCGGCCCATTTCGCGGTGCGCGGAATCGGGAACAGCAGGGACGGCGTGTACGTGGCGATGTATTCGCTGGACTTGCCCAGCGGCGAATGTTCGGCTGCGGGATGCATGGCGGAAACCTGACTGAAGAATCAGCGGATTCTACCAGCCTTTGCCCGCGCCTTTGAGTGCTTACTGACTGACAGTCAATTTGCCGACCATGCCGGCCTGATAATGCCCGGGAATGTTGCAGGCGAATTCCAGGCTCGTCGCCTTGTTGAAAGTCCAGGTCAATTCAGCAGTCTTGCCCGGCTCGACCAGCACGCTGTTGGGATCGTCGTGCTTCATGCCGTGGCCCATCGTTGCGTGGTCCATGCCGGGCATGCCGTGGGACATTTCCTTGATGCCCGTAGGCGTGAGCATGCCGCTTTGTTGCATCTGCAACATTTCCTGCTGGTGCCGGGCATGCATCGCGGCGTCACCGAGGTTGAATTCGTGCAGCAACTGGCCCTTGTTCACCAGCACAAAACGAATCGTCTCACCGGGCTTGATCTGGAGGGTCTTGGGATCGAACGACATATCACCCATGACCACCTCAACGCTGCGAGAAGCCTGGGCGGCCGACGCGGGTTGACCGAAATCGAACGTGTGCGCCGGCGCCGCCCACACCGGTGCGCTCAGCGCCAGCAGGCCGGCGGCCAACATCAGGGATTTACGCAAAAACATGCTCATGCTCCAACAAGATAAGGTTCAGCCTGTGGGACACTCTAGCCGCCGTGCGCTGGCACTTACCTGACAGGCAGATTACAACTTTGTCAGGTTGGCGCCTGCCGCGTGCGGCCAAGGTATAACGCGATCGTTTACACACTGGAAAACACCCGAGCCGCCCATGAAACTGTTGATTGTCGAAGACCAAGCGAAAACCGGCCAATACCTGCGCCAGGGCCTGACCGAGGCCGGGTTCAACACGGAGCTGGTGGCTGACGGCAACAGCGGTCAGCAATTGGCGCTGAGCGGTGATTACGCCTTGCTGATCCTCGACGTGATGTTGCCGGGGCGCAGCGGCTGGCAGATTGTCCAGGCGGTGCGCAGTGCCGGGCTGGATACGCCGGTACTTTTTCTGACCGCCAAAGACGCAGTGGAGGACCGGGTTCACGGCCTCGAACTCGGCGCCGATGATTATCTGGTCAAGCCTTTCGCCTTTTCCGAACTGCTCGCGCGGGTGCGCAGTCTGTTGCGTCGCGGCAGTGCTGCACCACAGGAAACCAGCCTGCAACTGGCCGACCTGCGCCTGGACCTGATCCGCCGCCGCGTCGAGCGCAGTGGCCAGCGCATCGACCTGACCGCCAAGGAATTCGCCCTGCTGGAAATGCTCCTGCGCCGCCAGGGCGAGGTGTTGCCGAAGTCACTGATCGCTTCGCAGGTCTGGGACATGAATTTCGACAGCGACACCAATGTCATCGAAGTGGCGATCCGCCGTTTGCGCCTGAAGATCGACGACGACTTCCCCGACAAGCTGATCCACACCGTGCGCGGCATGGGCTATGTGCTCGAAGAGCGTGGCGCCTGATGCGAAGGCTGTCGTTGAGTTCGCGTCTGGCCCTGCTGTTTGCCGCCTGCACTGCCGTGGTATCGCTGTTCGCCGGCATGCTGTTCGATCGCGCCAGCGAAGCGCATTTTATTGAACTCGACCAGCAGCAACTGGAGACAAAATTGGTCGCTCTGCGTCGCGCCTTGCAGGATATTCAGCCCGCTCAACGCGACGCGCGCCTGGCGGACGAGCTGAGCCGGCAGGCCGATCTTTCGCTGCGTATCAGCAGCGGCGATGGCCAGCATTGGTATGACAGCTCCGCACAAATTCCGAAAAACCTGCCGCTGCAACCGGGCATGTCGACGATCAGTACTGGCGACACCGATTACCGCGTCCTGCGCGCCCCGCTCTACCCGGACACGGCGGATTCACCGCAGCTAACGCTGCTGCTGGATATCACCCACCACCAGCATTTTCTGCAACGCATGCAGCGCCTGATCTGGCTGACCATGGGTTTATCAGCGCTGGCCACCGCGTTACTCGGCGCCTGGGCGGCGCGCAGTGGCTTGCGCCCGTTGCGGCGCATGAGCACGGTGGCCCGGGGGATTTCCGCACAGTCGCTCAACGCCCGCCTGCCGGAAACGCAAATGCCGCCCGAACTTGCCGAACTGGCCCACAGCTTCAACGCCATGCTCGCCCGCCTCGACGACTCGTTTCAGCGGCTCTCGGCATTCTCGGCCGACATCGCCCATGAATTGCGCACGCCGTTGTCCAACCTGCTGACCCACACCCAGGTCACCCTCACCCGCCCTCGCCCGCTCGAGGACTATCGCGAAGCGCTGCACAGCAACCTCGAAGAACTGCAATGGATGGCGCAACTGGTCAACGACATGTTGTACCTGGCCAAGGCCGATCACGGCTTGCTGGTGCCCAAGCGCGAAGCGCTGGAGCTGGCGGAAGAAAGCGATGCGCTGCTGGAGTTTTTTGCGCCGTTGGCGGAGGACGCCGGGATTGAATTGAGTCGAGAGGGCCAAGCGCGAATCGACGGTGATCGCGGCATGTTGCGCCGGGCCTTGTCGAATCTGCTGGATAACGCGCTACGGTTTACCCCGCCTGACGGTTATGTGCGGTTGAGCATTGCCGATCAGGCGAACGGTGTTCGCGTCTGCGTCGAGAACAGTGGAGAAGGAATTTCAGAGGAGTTGCTGCCGCGTTTGTTTGATCGCTTCTACCGGGCTGATCCGGCGCGCCAGGAAGGCAGCAGTGAACATGCGGGGTTGGGGTTGGCGATTACGCAATCGATCGTGCGCGCCCATGGAGGGCAGATTCATTGCGAATCAGAAGCTGGGGTGACGCGGTTTGTGATTGAGTTGCCTAAGGGCAAATGAGGCCAGCTGTACCGGCCTCATCGCTAGCAGGCTAGCTCCCACAGTTGGAATGCATACCCCTGTGGGAGCTAGCCTGCTAGCGATTGCGGTCACTCGGATTACGAATATCTCAAGGCATGCGCCGGCTCGATCTTCGCCGCTCGCCACGCCGGGTACACCGTCGCCAGGAAGCTCAGAACAAAGCCCGCCGAGCAGATCAACAGCACATCACCGCCCTGCAATTCCGAAGGCAGGTTGCTGACGAAATACACGTCCGAACTGAAGATGTGCTGCCCGGTGACGCGCTCGACCCAGCCGACCATTTCGCTGACGTTCAGCGCGGCGATCACGCCCAGCACGCCGCCGATGATGGTGCCGACGATGCCGATTACCGTGCCCTGGACCATGAAGATCGCCATGATCTGCCGTGGCGTGGCGCCGATGGTGCGCAGGATGGCGATGTCCGCGCCCTTGTCGTTCACCACCATGATCAGCGTGGCGATGATGTTGAACGCCGCCACCGCGACGATCATCAGCAACAGCAGGCCGATCATGGTTTTTTCCATTTTCATCGCGCTGAACAGGCTGCCCTGGGTGTGGGTCCAGTCATCAGCCTTGAACTCCGCGCCCAGGCCAGCGGCGATGTCCGAGGAGACCTTCGGCGCCGCGTAGAGGTCCTTGACCGCCAGCCGCACGCTCTGCACCTGATTCGGCTGCCAGTGCTGCATGGTTGCGGCATCGGCGACGTGAATAAGACCCATCGAGCCATCCAGCTCAGCGCCGACCTTGAACACGCCGACCACGTTCAAACGCTGCATACGCGGGGTGATACCCCCCGGCGCGGTGCTGACTTCCGGGACGATCAGGGTGATCTTGTCACCGACATTCAGGCGGAAACGTCGCGCGGTGATTTCACCGATCACCACGCCGAACTCGCCAGGTTTCAACGCATCGAGACGGCCCTGCACAATGTGCTGGGCGACGATCGAGACCTTGCCTTCCTGCGCCGGATCGACGCCGCTGATCTGGATCGGCTGCATCGAACCCTTGTAGGACAGCATGCCTTCCATCTCAGTGAACGGCACGGCGGCGGTCACTTCAGGATTCTTCATCGCGGCGGCGGCGACCGGTTGCCAATCGTCGATCGGTTTGACCCCGACGATGGTCGCGTGCGGCACCATGCCGAGGATGCGCGAGCTCATCTCGCGCTGGAAGCCGTTCATCACCGACAACACTACGATCATCGCCAGCACGCCGAGGGCGAGGCCGATCATCGAGGTCATCGAGATGAATGAAACAAAGCGATTGCGGCGCTTGGCGCGGGTATAGCGCGTGCCGATAAAGATCGATAACGGTCTGAACATTCGCTGGGGCACCGTATAAAAATAAAAGACCCGGCGCCCTTACGGGCGCCGGGTTTCAGCCAGTCAGATGGGGGTCAGGCAACCTTCCTGCAATTGCAGGACGCGGTCCATCTGGCGCGCGAGATTCATGTCGTGAGTCACCACCAGAAACGCCGTGCGCATCGAAGTGCTCAGCTCAAGCATCAAATCCTGAATGCCTTCGGCGGTGTGCAGATCGAGGTTACCGGTCGGCTCGTCGAGCATCACCAGGCCAGGATTGTTCACCAGCGCCCGGGCGATAGCCACACGCTGGCGTTCGCCGCCGGACAGCTCGGACGGTTTGTGTTCCAGACGATGGCCGAGGCCGACACGTTCCAGCAAGGCCGTGGCACGCTGACGCGCTTCGGGAATCGCCGTCTTGCCGATCAACAGCGGCATGCAGACGTTTTCCAGCGCGGTGAATTCCGGCAGCAAATGGTGAAACTGGTAAACGAAGCCGAGCGCGCGGTTACGCAACAGGCCGCGCTTCTTCTCGCTCAAGGCCGAAAGCTCTTCGCCATCAAGCCAGACGCTGCCCTGGGTCGGCGTATCGAGGCCGCCGAGCAGATTGAGCAAAGTACTTTTGCCCGAACCCGACTTGCCGACAATCGCTACCCGCTCGCCCGGATGCAACTCCAGTTGCAGGCCGGCCAGCACTTGCACCGACTCCGGGCCTTCTTCATAGGATTTGCCCAGGTTGCGGCAGCTCAGGATTGCTTGTTCACTCATGCCCGACTCACTCATAACGTAACGCCTCCGCCGGCTGGGTGCGCGCGGCACGCCAGGCGGGATACAGGGTGGCGAGGAAACTCAGGACCAACGCAGCGGCGCAGACCATGACCACGTCCTGGCTCTGCACTTGCGAAGGAAGATAATCGATGAAATACACGTCAGCATTAAGGAATTTGTGGCCGATCAGGCCTTCCAGTGCGGCGATTGCTGCGCTGACGTTGAGCGCGGCGAAAATACCGACCACCGCGCCGATTGCGGTGCCGACCACGCCGATCACCGTGCCCTGCACCATGAACGTGCGCATGATCGTGCCCGGTGTCGCGCCCAAGGTGCGCAGGATGGCGATGTCGCCCTTCTTGTCGTTGACCACCATCACCAGCGTGGAAATGATGTTGAACGCAGCGACGGCAACGATCAGCAGCAACAGCAGGCCGATCATGGCTTTTTCCATGCGGATCGCCTGATACAGATTGCCGTGGGTGCGGGTCCAGTCGCGGGCGTAGTAACGGTCCTCGCCGAGCTGCTGGGCGATATTCCACGCCTCGCGCGGCGCCTGAAACAGGTCGTCGAACTTCAGGCGCAGGCCCTGCACCTGATCGGCTTTCCAGCGATGCATCTTCGCCAGATCCTGCAGGTTGGTCACGCCCAGATAGCCGTCGAGTTCGCCGGCGCCGACGTGGAAAATGCCGACCACGGTAAAGCGCTTCATGCGCGGGAACATCCCGGCCGGGGTCACGCTGACTTCCGGCGCAACGAAGGTCACCTTGTCACCGATGCCCACGCCCAGCTTGGTCGCGGCCTTGTCGCCGATGACGATGCCGAAGCTGCCCGGCGTCAGGTCGTCGAGTTTGCCCTGCTTCATGAAGTTGTCGATGATCGACACGTTGCGCTCTAGCGCCGGGTCGATGGCATTGAGCAGGACTTTGGAGACCTGACCGTTATTGGTCAGCAGGCCCTGCATCTGGGTGAACGGCGCTACTGCCGCCACCTGCCGATTCTGTTTCACCTTGGCGGCGAGGTTCTGCCAGTCGTTGATCGGCTCGCCGGTTTCCAGGGTGGCGTGGGGCACCATGCCCAGCACGCGGGTGCGCATCTCATGATCGAAGCCGTTCATCACCGACAGCACGACGATCATCACGACCACGCCAAGGGCGAGCCCGATCATCGAAGTCAGGGAAATGAAGGACACAAAATGATTGCGGCGCTTTGCACGGGTATAACGCGTGCCGATAAATACGAAGAGAGGTCTGAACATGTCGGGGCTTGTTCGGAGGGAAAAGGAACGTCCTTGTGGCGGGGGTCGATAACCAGCTTTACACTCAGACCACCGCCGCTACCATGGGTTCGCCATGTCGACATTAGATGAAGAAGATCGCCGCGAATACTACCGTATCGAGGACATGATCGCACTGGAAATTCGGCCCCTGTCCGCTCCCGAAGCCGCAGGCGAGGAAGTGTTGCAGGATGCTTCCCCACTCTTCAACCTGCTCAGCGAACTGCACCTGAGCGAATTCGAGTCGCAACACCTGTTGCGCCAGATCAGCGAACGCGACCGCGCCATCGCTGCATTCCTCAAATCGCAGAACAAACGCATCGACCTGCTCAGCCAGGTGGTCGCCCTGACCGTGCTCGGCCACATCGGCGAGCCGCAACCGGTGATCATTTCCGAGGGCGGGATCGACTTTCAATATCCCACACCGGTCGCCACGGGCGCACACCTGTCGGTGAAACTGGTGCTGATGCCACAGGCCCTGGGCCTGCTGCTGCGCGCCCGGGTCACTCATTGCGATCCCAAGGGCGATGGCTACGACGTTGGCACCGAGTTCGAACATTTGACCGACGCCCAGCGCCAATTGCTGGCTCGCTACATCTTGCAAAAGCAGGCCCAGGAACGACGCCTGGCCCGCGAACAGAACGAATCAGGCATTTAACTTAAGGAAGAACCGTGACCCTTATCTACGGCCACCGCGGCGCCAAGGGCGAAGCACCGGAAAACACCCTGAGCAGTTTTCAGGCCTGTCTTGCACACGGCGTGCGCCGCTGCGAACTGGACCTGCACCTGTCCAAGGACGGCGAGCTGATGGTCATTCACGACCCGACGCTCAAGCGCACCACTGACCGGCGCGGCAAGGTGGTCGAGCACACCGCCGCCGAACTGGTCACTTACGACGCACGCAAGGGCGGGCCAGGCTGGGTCAAACCGTGCCCGATTCCGACGCTGGAAGAGCTGTTCGAGAAGTGTGATTTCGAGCATTGGCAGCTGGAAGTCAAAAGCGCTTCGCGCACCCGCGCGGCAACCACCGTGCTGGCGATTCGCGAAATGGCTCAGCGCCATGGCCTGCTCGACAAGGTGACGATCACCTCGAGTTCGCGGGAGGTGCTGAAAGCGGCGCTGGATCTGGTACCGGATGTGTCGCGTGGACTGGTCGCCGAATACGCCTGGCTCGACCCGTTGAAGGTCGCGGCAAGCTACGGCTGTGAAATTCTCGCGCTGAACTGGACACTGTGTACGCCGGAACGCCTGCAGAAGGCGCAGCGTCAGGGCCTGCATGTGTCGGTGTGGACCGTCAACGAGCCTGCGCTGATGCGCAGACTCGCCGACTTCGGCGTTGACAGCCTGATTACAGACTTTCCCGGTTTGGCCACTGCCACCCTTGAGAATTGCTGAAATCGGTCTCCCCGGCCGGCTCAGGCCACCGGCCGGAGCCCGTCAAAAAAGCCGGTTGAGGCCGTCGTACGCGGCTACCCGATAGGCTTCGGCCATGGTCGGGTAGTTGAACGTGGTGTTGACGAAATACTTCAGCGTGTTCAGTTCGCCCGGCTGGTTCATGATTGCCTGACCGATGTGGACGATCTCCGACGCCTGATAACCGAAGCAGTGCACGCCCAGCACCTCCAGGGTTTCGCGGTGGAAGAGGATCTTCAGCATGCCTTGCGGCTCGCCGGCGATCTGCGCGCGCGCCATGCTCTTGAAGAACGCCTTGCCGACTTCGTAGGGGACCTTGGCCTGGGTCAGCTCCTGCTCGTTCTTGCCGATCGAGCTGATCTCCGGAATGGTGTAGATGCCGGTCGGCACGTCATTGACGAAGCGCCAGCTGCCGTTGTCGACGATGCTGCCTGCCGCGGAACGGCCCTGGTCGTGAGCGGCACTGGCCAGGCTCGGCCAGCCGATCACGTCGCCGGCACCGTAGATGTTCTCTACACAGGTGCGATAGTTCTGGTCGACTTCGATCTGGCCACGGCTGTTGACCTTGACGCCGATGTTTTCCAGACCCAACTGATCGGTGTTGCCGGTACGGCCGTTGCACCAGAGCAAGGCGTCGGCCTTGATCTTCTTGCCCGACTTGAGGTGCAGGATCACGCCGTTGTCGACGCCTTCAACGCGGTCGTAGTCCTCGTTGTGGCGCACGGTGATGTTGTTGTTGCTGAAGTGGTAACTCAACGCCTGGGAGATTTCCGAGTCGAGGAAGCTCAGCAACTGCCCACGGTTGTCGACCAGCTCGACCAGCACACCCAGACCACTGAAGATCGAGGCGTATTCGCAGCCGATCACACCAGCGCCGTAAACGATCAGTTTGCGCGGAGTGTGGCCGAGGCTGAGGATGGTGTCGCTATCGTAGATACGCGGATGGTGGAAATCGATATCGGCCGGGCGATACGGGCGCGAGCCGGTGGCGATGATGATGTGCTTGGCGACCAGTTTTTCCACCACGCCATTGCCGCACACCACTTCGATGGTCTGCTCGTCGGCAAAGCTACCGGTGCCGAAGAACACGTCGACGCGGTTGCGGGCGTAGTAGCCGGTGCGCGAAGCGACTTGCTTGGAAATGACTTTTTCGGCGCTTTTCAACACGTCCGGGAAAGAGAACCAGCGTGGCTCACCGATCGCGCGGAACATCGGGTTGGTGTTGAACTGCATGATCTGCCGCACCGAGTGACGCAGTGCCTTGGACGGGATGGTGCCGAGGTGGGTGCAGTTGCCGCCGACCTGGCGACGGCTGTCGACCATCGCGACCTTGCGCCCCGCTTTGGCGGCGTTCATTGCCGCGCCTTCTCCCGCCGGGCCGGAACCCAGTACCACCACGTCGTAGTTGTAGACAGCCATGCGTACTCCTCAGAACAGGCCGCGGTGCCAGCAGCACCGGCGGCTAAATCACGCCGAACGGCGGCGCGAAGGAACAATTGGGGGCCAGTACAGAACCCGGACACAGTCTATAGAAGCGTCAACGCCGCGCACATTAACCCTTGGTCGCGTCGTAGGCTACTTTTGCCTGCACTACAACGCCAGCTTTCGTCTTGTCTTGAGTCAGTTTTTTGCGCCAACCAGCCGCTCGAACGCCGGACTGCTGCGGATGACAAAACCTGTATCGGCACGCTCGACAAAGAATGCAGCAATGTCATGCGTTTGGGCATAGTCCCGCGCCCTTTTCGGCCCGAGAATCAGCAACAGCGTCGATAGTCCATCGGCCATCAACGCTGAAGGATGAATCACCGTGACGGACGCCAGGTCGTGTAGGACGGGCGCACCGCTGCGGGCATCGAAGGTGTGGGAATAGCGCCGACCGTCCTGGAGAAAATAGTTGCGGTAGTCGCCAGAGGTCGAGACCGCGTATCCGTCGATTTCAATGACGCGCTCAGCGACCTGCTGATCATCGCGCGGAGCTTCCAGGGCAATGCGCCAGGGCGAACCGTCGGGTTTTCGGCCTTGTGCCTTCAGTTCGCCCGTGGCTTCGGCCAGGTAATTGTCGATGCCCATGGCGTGCAGCCTGGCGGCGATGTTATCGACCGCGTAACCCGCGGCGAGGCTGTTGAAATCGATTTCGGCGGCTGCGTCCTTGCACAACCGCTCGCCGTCGATGCGCAGATGCTGGTGGCCGACACGTTGCATCACCTCGGCGACGGCAGCGCTGGCAGGGATCTTTTCCTGCCGACCTTGCGGACCGAAGCCCCACAGATTCAGCAACGGCTCGACGGTGAGGTCGTAAGAACCTTCGCTTTCAACCGCAAGCTTTTCGCCGACACCAATCAATTCGAGCACCGACGCCGGCATGGTCTGACAACTGTTGGCCGGCAAAGCGTTGAAACGCTGGATGTCCGAATCATTGCGGTAAGTGGATAACTGACGGTCGACTTCGCCGAGGATAGATTCCACTTCGCGACGAACTTGCGCAGGATCGGCGAGCCCTGCGTGCCGCACGTATTTGACCGACCACGTGCTGCCCATGGACGCGCCGCCGACCACCTCCAGCGTGACGCCATTGCCGCAGCCGGCCAACACCGCCGCCAACATCACAAGCCCCGCCCAGCGTCCAGTTAACAAATCTTCATCTCTGCGCAAAACCATGGCGGCCATTATGAACTACAGCGCCCGCGCGCTCCTGCCGGGCGGCAAGCCTTTTTATAAAATTGAAACAGTGAGTAACCGACCATGTCCACCACCCCGGGCACCGGCAAAGCGATCTTTCGCGTTGTCAGCGGCAACTTCCTCGAGATGTTCGACTTCATGGTCTACGGCTTTTACGCCACGGCCATTGCCAAGACGTTCTTTCCCACCGACAGCGCCTTCGCGTCGCTGATGCTATCGCTGGCGACCTTCGGCGCCGGCTTCCTGATGCGCCCGCTCGGGGCGATCTTCCTTGGCGCTTACATCGACCGCCACGGTCGGCGCAAAGGCCTGATCATCACCCTGGCGATGATGGCCGCCGGTACGGTGCTGATCGCCTGTGTGCCGGGCTATGCGACACTCGGCGTTGCCGCGCCGCTGCTGGTGCTGCTCGGTCGTTTGCTGCAGGGCTTCTCGGCTGGCGTCGAGCTGGGCGGTGTCTCGGTGTACCTGGCGGAAATCTCCACGCCGGGCCGCAAGGGCTTCTTCGTCAGTTGGCAGTCCGCCAGCCAGCAAGCGGCGGTGGTCTTCGCCGGACTGCTCGGCGTCGGCCTCAACCACTGGCTGAGTCCAGAACAGATGGGCGACTGGGGCTGGCGCGTGCCGTTCCTGATCGGCTGCATGATCGTGCCGGTGATCTTCGTCATTCGCCGCTCGCTGGAGGAAACACCCGAGTTCCAGGCCAGAAAACATCGCCCTACCCTGCGCGAAATTGTCCGCTCGATCGGGCAGAACTTTGGCATCGTCATCGCCGGTATGGCGCTGGTAGTGATGACCACGGTGTCGTTCTACCTGATCACCGCCTACACGCCGACCTTCGGCAAGGCCGAACTGCACCTGTCCGATCTCGATGCGTTGCTGGTGACGGTGTGCATCGGCTTGTCGAACTTCTTCTGGCTGCCGGTGATGGGTTCGGTGTCCGACCGGATCGGGCGCAAGCCGCTGCTGCTCACGGCAACCATTCTGGCGATCCTGACCGCGTACCCGGCGCTGTCGTGGCTGGTGGCGAACCCGAGTTTCAGCCATTTGCTGATCGTCGAATTGTGGCTGTCGTTCCTCTACGGTTCGTACAACGGTGCGATGGTCGTGGCGCTGACCGAAATCATGCCGGTCGAAGTGCGCACCACCGGATTCTCGCTGGCCTACAGCCTGGCGACCGCGACGTTCGGCGGCTTCACCCCGGCGGCGTGCACTTACCTGATTCATGTGCTCGACAACAAGGCCGCGCCGGGGATCTGGCTCAGCGGCGCGGCGGTGTTGGGGTTGATCGCGACGCTGGTGTTGTTCCGTGGCAACAAGCATGAACTGCGCACTGCGCAGGCCGCGGTAGCAGGCGGCGTTCGATAGGACGTCATCGCTAGCAGGCTAGCTCCCACAAGGGATTTTCAGAGCGACGCAGATCCAATGTGGGAGCCAGCCTGCTGGCGATGAGGCCAGCTCTGCCACCACTATTCCAAAAAGGCACACAAACAAAAACGCCCCGACCAAAGTCGGGGCGTTTTCGTGTGCCGCTAAGGCTTAGCGCGGGAACGCTGGCGGATTTACATCAGCCATGTCTTCCATCACGCGAACCACCTGGCAGCTGTAGCCAAACTCGTTGTCGTACCAGACGTACAGCACAACGCGGTTGTCCTGAACGATGGTCGCTTCGGCGTCGACCACACCGGCGTGGCGCGAGCCAACGAAGTCGGTGGACACCACTTCCTGCGAATTGACGAAATCGATCTGCTTGTGCAACTCGGAGTGCAGTGCCATGTAGCGCAGGTACTCGTTCATCTCTTCACGGGTGGCGGCTTTCTCAAGGTTGAGGTTGAGAATGGCCATCGACACGTTTGGCGTCGGAACGCGGATCGCGTTACCGGTCAGCTTGCCGGCCAGTTCAGGCAGGGCCTTGGCAGCAGCGGTGGCAGCACCGGTCTCGGTGATCACCATGTTCAGCGCGGCGCTGCGGCCACGACGGTCGCCCTTGTGGAAGTTGTCGATCAGGTTCTGGTCGTTGGTGTACGAGTGAACGGTTTCGACGTGACCGTTGATGATGCCGAACTTGTCATTTACCGCTTTCAGCACCGGCACGATGGCGTTGGTGGTGCAGGAAGCCGCAGACACGATCTTGTCGTCAGCGGTGATTTCACCGTGGTTGATGCCGTGAACGATGTTCTTCAGCTTGCCCTTGCCAGGCGCGGTCAGAACAACGCGGTCGATACCCGGGCACGCCAGGTGCTGACCGAGGCCATCGGCATCACGCCATACGCCGGTGTTGTCCACCAGCAGCGCGTCTTTGATGCCGTACTGGGTGTAATCCACCTCGGTCGGGTTCTTCGCGTAGATCACCTGGATCAGGTTACCGTTGGCGGTGATGGTGTTGTTTTCTTCGTCGATGGTAATGGTGCCGTTGAACGAACCGTGTACCGAATCGCGGCGCAGCAGGCTGGCGCGTTTGGTCAGGTCGTTTTCGGCGCCTTTGCGCACGACGATGGCGCGCAGACGCAGGCCGTCGCCACCACCGGTTTTCTCGATCAGGATGCGCGCCAGCAGGCGGCCGATACGACCGAAGCCGTACAGCACGACGTCGGTGCCTTTACGTGCGGAAGCGTTCTGCTGACCAACCACGTCAGCCATTTCTTCACGAACGAACTGCTCGGCGCTGCGGCCATTGACTTCGTTACGGAATTTGAACGCCAGCTTGCCCAGATCCACCGAAGCCGCGCCGAGCTTGAGCTCGCTCATGGCTTTGAGCAGCGGGAATGTTTCGTGGACGGAGAGTTCGCTGTCGTCGGAAGAACGGTGGCGAGCAAAGCGGTGGGCTTTGAGAATCGCGATGACAGACTGGTTGATCAGACTGCGGCCATAGATCGAGCTCACCACGTTGTTATTGCGGTAGAGCTGACCGATAAGCGGAATCATCGCTTCTGCGAGTGCTTCACGGTCGATCCATTCACCAAGACACTGGTCGGGCTTCTGAGTCACGGTAACCTTCCACATGTAGGGGCAGAAAAAAGGGGCTACATTATGCCGCCGACAACCTGCCGTAGCAATGCGCGCTTGTCGCGCAATCGGTAACAAATTTCCGTTCAAAAAAATTACGCCCCGCGCCAGCCCAGTAAATACGCGGCCTGCAGCGTAGTCAATTTTTCGACGAGTGTTAGACGATGTCTGTAACCCTCCGTAACACCACCCGGTTTCGGCACTACATAACCCTATAAAAACTGCTCGTTTTTATGGTTACCACTACATTTCGTCAAAACAGCGAAGATAGACGCAGTCTGCAACTGACAGCCGGCACCGGACGCCGCTACAATTACCGACTTTGTCGCAAAGCCTGGAGCTCAACCTTCCGTGCCTGTTCTGCGTCTACCGCTACTCCCTGCCGAGGCAGGCAAACAGCACTGGGGCAATCTGCCCGGTGCTGCCCTCAGTCTGGCGATTGCCGAGGCTGCCAGCGCTGCCAAGCGCTTCACCCTGCTACTGACCGCCGATAGCCAGAGCGCTGAACGGCTGGAACAGGAGCTGAGCTTCTTCGCCCCGGATTTGCCCGTTCTGCATTTCCCCGACTGGGAAACCCTGCCCTACGACCTGTTCTCGCCGCACCAGGACATCATCTCCCAGCGTATCGCCAGCTTGTACCGGCTGCCGGAACTGGCGCATGGCGTGCTGGTGGTGCCGATTACCACGGCCTTGCATCGTCTGGCGCCGACCCGGTTCCTGCTCGGCAGCAGTCTGGTGCTGGATATCGGCCAGAAGCTCGACGTCGAGCAGATGCGCGCGCGGCTTGAAGCCAGCGGCTATCGCTACGTCGACACGGTTTATGAGCACGGCGAATTCACCGTGCGTGGCGCCCTGATCGATCTGTTCCCGATGGGCAGCAAACTGCCCTATCGCATCGATCTGTTCGACGACGAAATCGAAACCCTGCGCACCTTCGATCCGGAAACCCAGCGTTCGATCGACAAGGTCGAGTCGGTCAAGCTGCTGCCGGCGCGGGAATTCCCGCTGCAGAAAGACGCGGTCACCCGCTTCAAGGCGCGCTTTCGTGAGCGCTTCGACGTCGACTTCCGCCGCTGCCCGATCTTTCAGGACCTGAGCAGCGGCATCACACCGGCCGGTATCGAGTACTACCTGCCGCTGTTTTTCGACGAAACCTCGACGCTGTTCGATTACTTGCCGCAGGACACCCAGGTGTTTTCGCTGCCGGGTATCGAGCAAGCCGCGGAGAATTTCTGGAACGACGTACGCAATCGTTATGAAGAACGCCGCGTCGATCCTTCGCGTCCTTTACTGCCACCGGCCGAATTGTTCCTGCCGGTCGAAGACTGCTTCGCGCGCCTGAAGAGCTGGCCGCGTGTGGTGGCCAGCCAGCAGGATGTGGAAACCGGTGTCGGCCGCGAACGCTTCCCGGCGCACGCGTTGCCCGATCTGGCGATCGAAGCCAAGGCTACACAACCGCTGGCCGCGCTCGCCGCGTTTCTCGACGAGTTCCCCGGTCGGGTGCTGTTCACCGCCGAATCCGCAGGCCGTCGCGAAGTGTTGCTGGAGTTGCTCGAACGCCTGAAGCTGCGGCCGAAAACCGTCGACAGCTGGCCGGACTTCGTGGCGAGCAAGGATCGGCTGGCGATCACCATTGCTCCCCTTGATGAAGGCATGGCGCTCGACGATCCGGCGCTGGCGCTGGTCGCGGAAAGTCCGCTGTTCGGTCAGCGCGTCATGCAGCGCCGGCGTCGTGAGAAACGCAGCGACGTCAGCAATGACGCGGTGATCAAAAACCTCACCGAACTGCGCGAAGGCGCGCCAGTGGTGCACATCGACCACGGTGTCGGCCGCTATCTGGGCCTGACAATTCTGGAAATCGACAATCAGGCTGCCGAATTCCTCACCCTGGAATACGCCGAGAACGCCAAGCTCTATGTGCCGGTGGCCAACCTGCACCTGATCGCGCGTTATACCGGAAGCGACGACTCGCTGGCGCCGCTGCATCGCCTCGGCTCGGAAACCTGGCAGAAAGCCAAGCGCAAAGCCGCCGAACAGGTGCGCGATGTCGCCGCCGAGCTGCTCGACATCTATGCCCGTCGCGCCGCCCGCGAAGGCTACGCGTTTGCCGACCCGAAAGCCGATTACGCAACGTTCAGCGCCGGCTTCCCGTTCGAAGAAACCCCCGATCAGCAATCGACCATCGAAGCGGTGCGCGAAGACATGCTCGCGCCGAAACCGATGGACCGACTGGTCTGCGGCGATGTCGGCTTCGGCAAGACCGAAGTGGCGATGCGCGCGGCGTTCATTGCCGTGCACGGCGGGCGGCAGGTGGCGATTCTGGTGCCGACCACCCTCCTCGCCCAGCAGCATTACAACAGCTTCCGCGACCGCTTCGCTGACTGGCCAGTGACCGTGGAAGTGATGAGCCGCTTCAAGTCCGCCAAGGAAGTGAATGCGGCCATCGCTGATCTGGCCGAGGGCAAGATCGACATCGTCATCGGCACGCACAAGCTGCTGTCCGACGATGTGAAGATCAAAAACCTCGGGCTGGTGATCATCGACGAAGAACACCGTTTCGGGGTGCGCCAGAAAGAACAGCTCAAGGCCCTGCGCAGCGAAGTCGACATCCTGACCCTGACCGCGACGCCAATCCCGCGCACGCTGAACATGGCGGTGTCGGGCATGCGTGACCTGTCGATTATCGCCACGCCGCCAGCGCGACGCCTTTCGGTGCGCACCTTCGTCATGGAGCAGAACAAGAGCACGGTCAAGGAAGCTCTGCTGCGTGAGCTGCTGCGTGGCGGTCAGGTCTACTACCTGCACAACGATGTGAAGACCATCGAGAAATGCGCCGCCGACCTCGCCGAACTGGTACCGGAAGCCCGTATCGGTATCGGCCACGGGCAGATGCGCGAGCGCGAACTCGAGCAGGTGATGAGCGATTTCTATCACAAGCGTTTCAACGTGCTGAT
Organism: Pseudomonas sp. R1-1; assembly: GCF_051132135.1. Classification (NCBI taxonomy): domain Bacteria; kingdom Pseudomonadati; phylum Pseudomonadota; class Gammaproteobacteria; order Pseudomonadales; family Pseudomonadaceae; genus Pseudomonas; species Pseudomonas sp. R1-1. Next base: position 2,062,869 of record NZ_CP071663.1, on the reverse strand, counting down.
CGCCTCGACCATCATCGAGACCGGTATCGACGTGCCGAGCGCCAACACCATCATCATCGAACGCGCCGACAAGTTCGGCCTGGCGCAACTGCACCAGTTGCGTGGCCGCGTCGGCCGCAGTCACCACCAGGCTTACGCCTATCTACTGACCCCGCCGCGCCAGCAAATCACCTCGGACGCGGAAAAGCGCCTCGAAGCGATCGCCAACACGCAGGATCTCGGCGCTGGTTTTGTGCTGGCGACCAACGACCTGGAAATCCGTGGCGCCGGCGAATTGCTCGGCGATGGCCAGAGCGGACAGATTCAGGCCGTGGGCTTCACGCTGTACATGGAAATGCTCGAACGCGCGGTGAAGTCGATTCGCAAGGGCGAGCAGCCGAACCTCGATCAACCACTTGGCGGCGGTCCGGAAGTCAACCTGCGGGTGCCGGCGCTGATTCCGGAAGATTATCTGCCGGATGTCCATGCACGTCTGATTCTTTATAAACGCATCGCCTCGGCCACCGACGAGGAAGGCCTGAAAGATCTGCAAGTCGAGATGATCGACCGTTTCGGCCTGCTGCCGGAGCCGACCAAGAATCTGGTGCGCATCACCGCACTGAAATTGCAGGCGGAAAAGCTCGGCATCAAGAAAGTCGACGGCGGCCCGCAAGGTGGCCGAATCGAGTTCGAGGCGCAGACGCCGGTGGACCCGATGACGTTGATCAAGCTGATCCAGACGCAACCCAAACGCTACAAATTCGAAGGCGCGACGATGTTCAAGTTCCAAGTGCCGATGGAACGCCCGGAAGAGCGCTTTAATACTGTAGAGGCGCTGTTTGAGCGCCTCCTCCCGAAAACTGTTTAAGGACGCCCAATGCGCCTGTTTCGCTCGCTGACTTTGCTACTGGCTTTGGTAGCACCTGCGGCATTTGCCGACGATACCTATCAGGTCGAAATGATTCTGGTCCGCCAGAATGCCGTACCCGCCATCGTCAGTCGCGCCGCGCCGGAAGACTGGGCCGCTGGCGCGCAGCGCCTGAGCAATGACAGCCAGCGCACGCCAGCGCTGAACGACGTGGTCAGCAAACTCGGCGCCAGCGGCGACTACACCGTACTGATGCACAAAGCCTGGCAGCAGACGCTGGGCGAAACGCCGGCGAAAGTGGCGGTCAGCGACGGGCAGGAGCAATTCGGTCAGTTCCCGATCGAGGGCACGCTGGAAATGAAACTCGGCCGCTTCACTGATGTGAGTGCCGATTTCTGGGTCAATCAGATCGACGCCAATGGCCTGGTCACCGCCAGTGAGCGCCTGAAACAGGACAGCCACACCAAGAATGGCCAGCTCAATTACCTCGACAACGGCCACCTGGCCCTGCTGATCAAGATCACTTCCCTGACCGCACCTGCGCCACGGGAAGCGCCTGAAGTCGTACCGGACTGATCGAAGTCCCTATGTCACCGCCCCTGAGCAAACCGTTGGCACCCTCGTGGGTCAGCCGGTTCAAGGAACAGAGCCTGGAGCGCGGCCGCCGCTATGCCCTGGAAAACCGCGTGCGCATCGCCCAGGTCGGCGATGCGACCATCACCGCCAGTTGCGAAGGCTCTGGCGGCAGTGTCTACCGTCAGACCATTCACTTGCGCGAGTCGGCCAAAGGCACCTTGTTGCTGGTCGACGCCGGTTGCACCTGCCCCGTTCGCAACAACTGCAAACACTGCGCGGCGGTGCTGCTGAAAGTCCAGGACACCCTCGACTACCCCGCCGCCGCCAAAGACGCCGAGTTGCTTGAAAAGCTCCAGGCAGTGCTGGAAAACCGCGGCCCGAAAGCGCCGCCACAAGTGCTGGTCGACAACGTGCAACCGTTGCCACGCCTGTGGCTGGCCAGCGTCGAGTTCAGCGCCTTCGAACCACGCAACGGGCGCATGCAGCGCTATATCCAGCACCGCGCGGCGCTGTCGTTCAGCTATCTGGACGAGTACGTCAGCGGGCAGAAAAACAGCGACATCCTGATCCGTCAGGAGACCCAGACCCTGCGCGTCAAACGCCACCCCGACGTCGAGCAGTCCTACCGCGAGCAGTTGCGCATCCTCGGCTTCCGCATCGCCACAAGGCAGAGCAAAGCCCTGCCGGAAAGCGCTGGCGAACTGTATGAAATGGTCAACGACAGCGCTTGGCTGACCTTCACCCTCAACGACCTGCCGAAGTTGCGCAGTCAGGGCTGGGAACTGCAGATCGACGAAGAATTCGGCTTCGACCTGACCGCCGTGGATGACTGGTACGCCACCGTCGAACAGGCGCCGGAGCGCGACTGGTTCGATCTGGAACTGGGCATCATCGTCAACGGTGAGCGCCTGAGCCTGCTGCCGATATTGCTGAACCTGATGCGCTCGCACGCGGAAATCCTCAACCCGGAACGCCTGGCCCGGCGTCGCGATGACGAGCTGATTCTGGTCAACATTCCACAACGCAACAGCGAACACGGGCCGCTGCAAGTGGCGCTGCCGCTCGGCCGTTTGAAACCGGTGTTGATGACGCTGGGCGAGTTCTATTTACAGGAGCCGGGCGAAACCACCCTGCGCCTGAGCAAGGCGGATGCCACGCGCCTCAATTCGCTGGAAGGCATTCCACTTCTGTGGGAGGGTGGCGAGCAAATCCGCACGTTCGCCCAGCGCTTGCGCGACATCCGCGACTTCAGCGCCGAAGCGCCAGAGGGTCTGAACGCAACCTTGCGCCCTTATCAGCTCGAGGGCTTGAGCTGGATGCAATCGCTGCGGCAACTGGAAGTCGGCGGGATTCTCGCGGATGACATGGGTCTGGGCAAAACCCTACAGACCCTGGCGCATATTCTCAGCGAGAAAAACACCGGGCGCCTTGATCGGCCGTGCATGGTGGTGATGCCGACCAGCCTGATTCCGAACTGGCTCGACGAAGCCGCGCACTTCACGCCGCAATTGAAAGTGGTCGCGCTGTACGGCGCCACTCGCAAAAAGCACTTTGACCACCTCGCGGATTTCGACCTGATCCTGACCACCTATGCGCTACTGCCCAAGGACGTCGAGCGTCTGGCGAAACAGCCGCTGCACGTATTGGTGCTGGATGAGGCGCAATACATCAAGAATCCCAACAGCAAAGCCGCCCAAGCCGCGCGCGAGTTGAACGCGCGCCAACGCCTGTGTCTGAGCGGCACGCCGCTGGAAAACCATCTGGGCGAACTGTGGTCGCTGTTCCACTTCCTGCTGCCGGGCTGGCTCGGCGACGTGAAAAGCTTCAACGCCGATTACCGTGTGCCGATTGAAAAGCGCGGCAGTGAAGTCAGGCTTCAGCACCTCAACGGTCGGATCAAACCGTTTCTGCTGCGCCGCACCAAAGAGCAGGTGGCGACCGAGTTACCGCCGAAAACCGAGATCATCCATTGGGTCGATCTCAACGAAGCGCAACGCGACGTCTACGAAACCATGCGCCTGGCCATGGACAAAAAAGTCCGCGACGAGATCACCCGCAAAGGCGTGGCGCGCAGCCAGATCATCATTCTTGAGGCACTGCTCAAACTACGTCAGGTTTGCTGCGATCTGCGCCTGGTCAATGACGCCACCCTGCCCGCCCGCGGCAGCACCTCAGGCAAGCTCGACAGCCTGATGGAAATGCTCGAAGAGTTGTTTGAGGAAGGCCGGCGGATTTTGCTGTTTTCCCAGTTCACCTCGATGCTCGCGCTGATCGAAGACGAACTGAAAAAACGCAAAATCGCCTACGCACTGCTGACCGGTCAGACCCGTGATCGGCGCACGCCGGTGAAGGAATTTCAGAGCGGCAAGCGTCAGATCTTTCTGATCAGTCTGAAGGCCGGCGGTGTGGGCTTGAACCTGACCGAGGCGGACACGGTGATCCACTACGACCCGTGGTGGAACCCGGCGACCGAGAATCAGGCAACAGACCGGGCGTATCGGATCGGCCAGGAAAAACCGGTATTCGTCTATAAGATGATTGCCCGCGGCACGGTGGAAGAGAAGATTCAGCACCTGCAAAAGGAAAAATCCGACCTCGCAGCGGGCGTGCTCGACGGACGCAAGGCCGGGGACTGGAAGTTGCAGAGTGATGATATTGAAGCGCTGTTTGCGCCGTTGCCGGACAAAATCGACAAGCGATGAGATTTGCATCGCTGATTAGATAGCTTTCGCTGGCAAGCCAGCTCCCACAGGGTTATGAGCTGTACACAAAATTGTGATTCAACTCGATACCTGTGGGAGCTGGCTTGCCAGCGATGGGGCCATCCGATATTGCGCAATCACTCAGGGCTCAACCCTTGGAAACAGGCAACGGCGCAAACAGCGCCTCGATATCGCCCTGCTCCAATTTGAAACCACCCGTCGTTCCACCTTCCAGCACCGCCCCGGCCAGCGCGGCTTTCTCCTGCTGCAATGCCTGGATCTTTTCCTCAACGGTGCCTTTGGCAATCAGCTTGTAGACGAACACCGGGTTGTTCTGCCCGATTCGATACGCCCGATCGGTAGCCTGATTTTCCACCGCCGGGTTCCACCACGGATCAAAATGAATCACCGTGTCGGCGGCGGTCAGGTTCAAACCAGTGCCACCGGCCTTGAGGCTGATCAGAAACAGCGGCACCTTGCCGCCCTGAAAATCCTTCACAGGTGTGCGCCGATCAGTGGTATCGCCGGTCAGCAGGGAATAGCCGATCCCGCGCTGCTGCAACTCCTGCTCGATCAACGCCAGCATTGAAGTGAACTGCGAGAACAGCAGAATCCGCCGCCCTTCGCCGAGCAACTCTTCGAGCATTTCCATCAGACTGACCAGTTTGCCGCTGCCGGAACGCAGCGCCTTGGCCGTCAGCGGCGTGTTGATCAGCCGCAAGTCGCAACACACCTGACGCAACTTCAGCAGCGCATCGAGAATGATGATCTGGCTGCGCGCAACGCCACTGCGGGCGATTTCGTCGCGGACCTTTTTGTCCATGGCCACGCGCACGGTTTCATAGACATCGCGCTGACCATCGCTGAGTTCGACCCAATGCACGATTTCGGTTTTCGGCGGCAGCTCGGTAGCGACCTGATCTTTCTTGCGGCGCAACAGGAACGGTTTTATCCGCGCGGTCAGGTGCTGCATGCGCCCGGCATTGCCGTGTTTTTCGATCGGCGTGCGGTAGTCGCGATTGAAGGTTTTACTGTCGCCCAGCCAACCCGGCATCAGGAAGTGGAACTGCGACCACAGCTCGCCCAAGTGGTTTTCCAGCGGCGTGCCACTCAGGCACAGGCGCTGCCCGGCCTGCAATTCGCGGGCAGCCTGAGCGGCCTTGCTCACCGGGTTCTTGATGTTCTGCGCTTCATCGAGAATCAGCACACTCCACGGCTGCGGTTGCAGCACTTCCAGATCCCGTGGCAGCAACGCATAGGTGGTCAACACCAGATCGTATTCGCTCAGGCTGGCGAAGTCTTTTTGCCGGGCCGATCCGTGCAGCGCCAGCACCTTCAATTGCGGGGTGAACCGCTGCGCCTCGTCCAGCCAGTTGGGAATCAGGCTGGTGGGCATGACCGCCAAGGCCGGTTGTTCAAGGCGCCCGGCCTGTTTTTCCGTCAGCAAATGCGCCAGGGTCTGCAGGGTTTTGCCCAGCCCCATGTCATCGCCGAGAATACCGCCCACCCCCAGCTCGCGCAGGGTCTGCATCCAGTTCAGGCCTTCGAGCTGATACGGACGCAACTGCGCGTTGAGGCCGGCGGGTGCAGCGACCGGCGTGTAAGTCGATTCGCGCAGGCGTTGGGCGAAACTGCGCAGGCGTTCGCCGCCCTGCCAGGTCAGCGGCACCCCGTCGAGCAGCGTCAGACGCGCCGCATCCGGAGGGCTCAAGCGCAAGCTTTCAACGCGATGGCCGCCCAGATACAACTCACTGAGCGTGGCCATCAGCGGTTTGACCCGGCCGTAAGGCAGTGCGACTTTGCCACCGTCGGCAGCATCAATCCGTCCGCCCCTCAACTCAACCAACAACAGCTCATCGTCACCACGCTCTGCCAAGGAAACGGGATCGAGCAGCTGCGGCTGGCTACGCAGCAGATGCAGAAGTATCGGCAACAGGCTGTGGCGCTCGCCATTGACGACGATACCCAACTGCAGATCGAACCACTGCCGACCGGCATCCTCTTCGATCTCGGCGTACCAGTCTTCGACCGGCTCCACGTTGAAATGGAAATTGCTGCTGACATCGATCTCCCAGCCAGCATCGTGCAAGACCGGGATACCCTGCTGGGCAAAGGTCAGCCACGCAGAATCATCGGCCAGCGTGAACATCTCACCGGGAAGATCAATGCTGCTTTTGCGCGAGGCTTTCTTGAAACCGTGTTTTTGCAGTTGTTGACGCAAGGCTTTTTCGGCGGCCGGTTGACGCTGAATCCGCTGGGTTTCGGCACCCGACAGGATCATGACTTCCGGGTTGCGATCTTGCGCCGGATGGCCGTCGTAGGTGAACAGCAAAGCAGCACGGTGCTCTGGCTCGTATTCCCAGCGCGTGTAGCGTTTGCCGCTCGCCAGGATCAGATAACCCTGGGGAGCCACATCCTCGACGATCCGTTCCGTCAGCTTGTGCGGTGGCGCCACTTTGGTCGCAGCGCTCATGCGATGACTGAATTGCAACGCCTGATGCGCCGGGATCTCCGGTGCCAAGGCCAGGTGGCAGGCCAGCTTCTCATCGAGATCATTGAGTAACAGACCGATCTGGCGCTGCTCACGATCCAGATAATAAAGCGGCTCCAATGCGAGCACGTTTTCCACCGGCGCCTCGGCACTTGTCCATTGCGGGCGATAACTGCCGTCAGCCTGCTCAGCCCAGGCAAACTGCGCACTGCGGCTGGCGCCCGCCGTCAGCGGCTGCAAGGTTTGAAAATCAAGAAACAGCCGCGATGTGCGCAGGAGCATTTCCAGCAGTTCGGCACCACTGCTGCCCTCCAGCGGATAGCCGCTGTAATAGGCGTGATGGGAGTGCATCGCCACCAGCAACCGGGCAATGCGCAGATCCTGCTCGGTCAGGTAACCGGGCTGGCGCATCAGCAGGTCCGACAGCGAATATAACGGTTTGACGTCGCGCAGCTCGCCGTTCTTGAGCTGATAAACCTTGAAAATATCCAGCTGCCACTTGCCGGCAACCGGTGAGGCCTTCAGCTGATAAAACAACCGCGTGCTCGCCGCTTGCGAAGTTTTTTCCTCTGCAGGCTGGACGGCCACCGGGATCGTCGAAAGCCAATGCTCGAGTGAGCGACCGAGCTCAACCGTAGCCTGCTGCCCGGAGGCTTCGCGGACATTCATATCCAGACAATAAAGCACCGCCGCACAATGCTTGCAGTCAAAGCCGACCGGACAGGAGCAATAGCAAAGCAGCCCGCCCGCGCCTCGGTGCCTGGCTATGGAGAGGGTTTGCTCATAAGCTGTCTGATTGGACCCGACGCAAAATGCTGTGATTTGCCTGTCATTGACTTCGAGGATCTCGACGCGATCCTCGAGCGCATAAGCGCGAGCCTTGGCCAGCGCATTGCTAGTGAACGTGTCGGTCCACGGCAGCGAAAGGATCTCCTCGATAAGTGCGCTCATGAACAGTCCTTAGCCGGCCAATACCCGCGCCAACGTCGATTTGACCTTGCCCATGCCAGCGTGCAGCGCCTGCTCGATCTCGGCCATGGTGATCACTTCGGTCGTGTTGCCCGCCGCCGGGTTCACAACCAATGCCAGACAGGCGTAATCCAGGTCCAGTTCTCGCGCCAGCGCGGCTTCCGGCATGCCGGTCATGCCAACGATGTCGCAGCCGTCACGCTCCAGACGCACGATCTCGGCGACCGTTTCCAGACGCGGGCCTTGCGTGCAAGCATAAACGCCCTGGTCGCTGTACTCGCAACCTTCGGCGGCGACGGCGGCGATCAAGCGCTGGCGCAGCGCTTCGCTGTAGGGAAAGCTGAAGTCGATGTGGGTGACGTGTTCCAGGTCATCGGCGAAAAAGGTGTGCTCGCGCCCGCTGGTGTAATCGACGATCTGGTGCGGCACGCAGAAATGCCCGGTACCCATGGCCGGATGAATCCCGCCCACCGCATTCACTGCGATGATCGCTTCGGCGCCGGCTTGCTGCAACGCCCAGAGGTTGGCGCGGTAGTTGACCTTGTGTGGCGGGAAGCGATGCGGATGGCCGTGACGGGCGAGGAACAGCACTTCCTTGCCGGCGTACTCGCCAATCTGCACCTCGGCCGACGGCGCGCCATACGGGGTGTCCACCGCCAGCGACTGGCGAATGCTCAAGCCTTCGAGCTGGGTCAGCCCGGTGCCACCGATGATTGCGTAAACGGTCATAGCGAAAATCCTTAATCGATCAGTTGAGCGTCTTTGAGCGCGCCGATGGCGGTGAGCCAACGCGGATCCTGACGATAATCGGTGCTGGCGAAGGCCTGCCCGCGCATGCGCGCAATACGCGCTGACGGCTTGACCTTCATGCGCTGCGCGGCGCTGAGCGCGAGTTCGGCGGCGGCGCGATCATTGCACACCAGGCCCATGTCGCATCCGGCAGTGAGCGCGGCTTCGATGCGGCTGGCGGCATCGCCGACCACGTGAGCGCCGGCCATCGACAGGTCATCGCTGAAGATCACCCCGTCAAACTGCAATTCGCCGCGCAGGATGTCCTGCAACCAGCGGCGAGAGAAACCGGCCGGTTGCGCATCGACTTGCGGGTAAATGACGTGAGCCGGCATTACCGCAGCCAGCTGTTTGCTGAGCCTGGCGAAGGGCACAAGGTCGTTGGCGCGGATCTCTTCCAGGCTGCGCTCGTCGTTCGGGATCGCCACATGCGAATCCGCCTCGGCCCAACCGTGGCCGGGGAAATGCTTGCCGGTGGCGGCCATGCCAGCGCTGTTCATGCCGCGAATGAAGGCTCCGGCGAGCACCGCGGCGCGGGCCGGGTCGCCTTCGAACGAACGGGTGCCGACCACGGCGCTGCGCTGATAGTCCAGATCGAGCACCGGAGCAAAACTCAGGTCAAGACCGACCGCCAGCACTTCGGTCGCCATGATCCAGCCGCACTGCTCGGCCAGGTATTCGGCGTTCGGATTATCGGCAATGGCGCGCATCGCCGGCAAACGCACGAAGCCTTGACGCAAACGCTGCACCCGACCGCCTTCCTGATCCACTGCCAGCAACAGATCCGGGCGAACCGCGCGAATCGCCGCACTGAGCTCACGCACCTGACGTGCATGCTCAATGTTGCGGGCAAAAATGATTAGGCCGCCCACTTCGGGCTGGCGTAACAATTGGCGATCTTCGGCCGTCAGCCAGGTACCGGCGACGTCCACCATCAACGAGCCTTGCAGGCCAGCAGTCATAAAAATTCCTTGGAAACAGAAAACCCGATCGACAGCCAGTCGCTGCCGTGAGCAGCGCTCGGCAGGTCAGTGACTTTTCTGTTGATCGGGTTCAGAACGAGAATCGGCATGGGCGGCTAGCTTAGCGGATCCCCGCTGCCGCGCCCACCCGTGTGCGGTCAAACCTTGGCGGCGACCGGGGTCGATTTGCTGCGCGGACGCAACTGCGCAGTGGCCATGGCAGCATCAGTGACGCCGGTTTCAGCGCGCATGCCGGCGGCGAGGAATGGCACCATCAGGCGCATCACTTGCTCGATCGAGGTATTGACGCCGAAATCGGTCTCGGCAATCGCCCGCAAGGCTTTGATACCGGACATGCTGAACGCGGCCGCGCCGAGCATGAAGTGCACGCGCCAGAACAACTCGATCGGTGGAATGCGCGGTGCCGCTTCATTAACAAGCAACATGTAGCGACGAAATACCTTGCCGTACATGTCTTCGAGATAACGCCGCAAGTGGCCTTGGCTCTGACTGAAGGCAAGGCCGAGCAAACGCATGAAGATCGACAGGTCGTTGCCGCTGCGCGGTTGAACCACCAGCGCCTGCTCGACGAGAATTTCCAGCAGCTCTTCTAAGGTCGGCTTGTTGTCAGGCTTGGCCTGACGCCGCTCCAGCTCTTTGTCGAGGCTGATGCAGAACGGCCCGAGGAATCGCGAGAACACGGCCTGGATCAGCGCTTTCTTCGAGCCGAAGTGATAGTTAACCGCTGCCAGGTTGACGCCGGCCTTGCTGGTAATCAAACGCAATGAGGTTTCTGCGAAACCTTTCTCCGCGAACAATTGCTCGGCAGCATCAAGAATGCGTTCAACGGTTTCCGACTGGGCCATGGCTACTCCGCCTGACAAACACTTGTTTGAAACATACGTTTCAGCCTATGCAATGTCAAGCCTGCCGGTTCGTTTTGGGAATGGTCGGTCAGCTATTTAACCACACAAGCCCGGCGCTTTAAAAAGCGTGCCTGTCGACCGTCCGGCGGCGTGCCGAAAAACGGCGATTGCCAAGATCGCTTCACTGTATATAATCCCAGTCACTGTATAAAAAGACAGAGCGATCATTATGCTAAAGCTGACGCCACGCCAAGCCGAGATTCTGGCCTTTATCAAACGCTGCCTCGAAGACAACGGCTATCCGCCAACCCGCGCGGAAATCGCTCAGGAGCTGGGCTTCAAATCGCCCAATGCCGCTGAAGAACACCTCAAGGCGCTGGCCCGCAAAGGCGCCATCGAGATGACGCCAGGCGCTTCTCGCGGGATCCGCATTCCCGGCTTCGAAGCCAAACCCGACGACTCCACCCTGCCGATCATTGGCCGGGTCGCCGCCGGTGCGCCGATTCTGGCCCAGCAGCACATCGAAGAATCCTGCAATATCAATCCGGCCTTCTTCCATCCCCGTGCCGACTACCTTTTACGCGTCCACGGCATGAGCATGAAGGACATCGGCATTTTCGACGGCGACCTGCTGGCAGTCCACACCACGCGCGAAGCACGCAACGGTCAGGTCGTCGTGGCCCGTATCGGCGATGAAGTGACGGTCAAACGCTTCAAGCGTGAAGGCAGCAAGGTCTGGCTGATTGCCGAAAACCCTGAGTTCGCCCCCATCGAAGTCGACCTGAAGGATCAGGAACTGGTGATCGAAGGCTTGAGTGTCGGCGTCATCCGCCGCTAATAGGAGGCTTTATGCAGTTCCCACATACCCCTCAGCAAACCCAACTGCCTTTGTTCGAAGCGTTTCTTGCGCAACCGTTGGCGCCGATCCTGAAAGACGTGGTCGAGCGCCCATGGACTGCCGAACCTGAAGTATTCAGCGAGCTGTCACTGCGTGGTGCTGCCGGGAACTGTCTGAACCTGCTCGCTCCGATCCTTCGCGAACTCAGCGAAGATCAGGATGCGCGCTGGCTGACGCTGATCGCGCCACCCGCCAGCCTGACCCAAACCTGGCTGCGGGACGCCGGCCTGAACCGCGAACGCATTCTGCTATTGCAACCGCGGGGTGCGCAAAGCGCTCAGCAACTGGCGTGCGAAGCGTTGCGGCTGGGTCGCAGCCACACTGTCGTGACCTGGCTCAATCCGCTGAACGCAAGTTTGCGCCAGCAATTGATCAGCGCCGCCCGTACAGGCGATGCTCAGAGCTTGAATATTCGATTGGGTTGACGGCTGTAACACGCGCTGTGTGAAGCGCAGGGCTTCTCCATGGACAGAGAAGCCGATCTGAAGCGGTAATGCCTGATTATGAAAACAGGCCAGGATCAATGAAGAACCCGCGGCCCCTCTTCCTTATCAAACTCGCCTTCGACCATGCGGCCGGCCATCTGCACGCCGACACTCAGCATCGCCTTGGCGATTTCGACATGCTGACCCTGCAGGAACGCTTTGGCATCCTCGGAGAAATCGAGTGTCACCAAAGAACCTTCGTCCTCAGCCCTGCGCAGTTCGATTCGGCCGTCTGGTAACTCGACAATTTCTAGAAAGGACGTTGGCATAAAGGTCTGTTCTCCACGAAAGGCAGGCATTATATAGACATCATTCGGGCTTCGCTCAGGATCTTGACCAGTAGCATGTTTCAGATTGCCACCGCGCCAATCAATCGCCCTCAGCATTCATTCAGGCCTTCGCGGAACCGGATGGCCAAGCCTTTCAGATTCTGCCGCCAGCTCTCCAGCTCCTCACGACTCAACTCCTCCGGCGCCTGCGCTTCATCCAGATTGATCGCCTGAATCAACGGCTGCGTCACGTCGCCCTTGGGTTTGTGCGGCACTCGCGGTGGCTGAAACAACGCCGAATGCGCAGCCAGCAGTTTTGCCAGCCAGGTTTCCGGATTACCCGCCAACTCGACCATTTCCGCCAGCTCAGGAATCACAATCGACTCCAGCACTTCACGGGTCAGCAACATTTCTGCACGCGGTGCACTTGCCTGCGGCAGGCGATAAAACCCGCCGATCTCATGGCAAAGCCCCAGCAAGGCACCGTAGAGGTGAAAGAGCGTCGATTCACGCCCGGCCTGGATCAGCGCCAGCGAATTCATTGCCCGGCCTTCCTCGGCGCGAGCCAGGGCTTCCAGCGACAGGCCGGCGAAATAGATCTTCTGGTTGGTGCGGGTATAAAGTTCGTGAGCCATGACGGCAGCCTCCACGACGAAATAATTGCTTCACACAGGCCGGACAGTGTCATGGATCAGCCGATCCGACCGCAAGTACAAAACAAAAAGGCCGCCTGTAAACCCGAGGGTTCACAGGCGGCCTTTTCAGTGCCGGACTAACGCTTACTCAGCCTTGGCTTTCGCGCTGCGCTTGTCTTCCACCGTCCACTTGCCACCGTCGTAATACGCTTTCCAACCGGTCGGCTTGCCGTCGACCTCGGTCTGCACGTATTGCTCCTTGGTCTTGCGGCTGTAGCGGATCACTGCTGGCAGGCCATCAGGATCCTTCTGTGGTGCTTCACAGAGGAAGTGATACTTCGGATCGATCTCGTCCTTGTGCGGCAGAATCTCGATCACCAGCGGAGCACGGGTCTCGCGGTTTTTCGGGAACTGACTGGCCGCCAGGAACAGGCCGGATGCACCGTCACGCAGGATGTAGGTGTCGTTGACCTTTTCGCATTTCAGCTCAGGCATCTTCACCGGGTCCATCTTCGGCGGCGCCGCATCACCGCTTTTCAGCAATTTGCGGGTGTTCTTGCAGGTCGGGTTGGTGCAACCGAAGAACTTGCCGAAACGGCCGGTCTTGAGCTGCATCTCGCTGCCGCACTTGTCGCATTCCAGGCTCGGACCTTCGTAGCCCTTGATCCGGTAGCTGCCTTCTTCGATTTCGTAGCCGGCGCAATCCGGGTTGTTACCGCAGATGTGCAGCTTGCGCTTTTCATCGAGCAGGTAGGCATCCATCGCCGTGCTGCAAATCGGGCAGCGATGCTTGCCGCGCAGCACCAGCGATTCCGATTCACCCTCGTCGTCCGCAGCGATCTCGTCGCCGGGAACCAGATTGACGGTGGCCTTGCAACGCTCTTTCGGCGGCAGGCTGTAACCCGAGCAACCGAGGAACACACCGGTTGACGCGGTACGGATCTGCATCGGACGGCCGCACGTGGTACACGGAATGTCGGTCATGACCGGCTGGTTGGCACGCATGCCGTTGTCCGGGTTTTCGGCTACTTCGAGTTTCTTTTTAAAGTCGCCATAGAACTCGTCCAGCACGCTTTTCCAGTCGCGCTCGCCTTGGGCCACGTCATCGAGGTTCTCTTCCATGCCGGCGGTGAAGCCGTAGTCCATCAGGTTCGAGAAGCTTTCGGACAGACGCTCGGTGACGATGTCGCCCATCTTTTCCGAATAAAAACGGCGGTTGTGCAGAGTCACATAACCACGGTCCTGAATGGTCGAAATGATCGCGGCATAAGTCGAAGGACGACCGATGCCACGTTTTTCCATTTCCTTGACCAGACTGGCTTCCGAATAACGCGCCGGCGGCTTGGTGAAGTGCTGCGACGGATCGAGCTTGATCAGCTTCATCACGTCGCCCTGCGCCATATCGGGCAGCACGTCGTCATCGCCAGGCTTGGCAATCTGCGGCATGACGCGGGTGTAGCCGTCGAACTTGAGGATGCGGCCCTTGGCACGCAGCTCGAAGTCGCCAGCGCCGACGCTGACGGTGGTCGACAGGTATTGCGCCGGCAGCATCTGGCAAGCGAGGAACTGGCGCCAGATCAATTCGTAGAGACGCTCGGCATCACGCTCCATGCCCGCCAGCTTGCTCGGAATGGTGTTGGCGTCAGACGGACGAATCGCTTCGTGAGCCTCTTGCGCGCCTTCCTTGCTGCTGTAGACATTCGGCGTTTCCGGCAGGTACTTCTTGCCGAACTCTTCCTCGATATAAGTTCGCGCCATCGCCACGGCATCAGCCGAGAGGTTGGTCGAGTCGGTACGCATATAAGTGATGTAGCCGGCTTCATATAGACGCTGGGCCATCATCATGGTTTTCTTCACGCCGAAGCCCAGGCGGTTGCTCGCCGCCTGTTGCAACGTGGACGTGATGAAGGGGGCCGACGGCTTGCTGCTGGTCGGTTTGTCTTCGCGCTTGACGATGCTGTAGCTGGATGCCTTGAGCTTTTCCAGCGCAGCCATCGCCTGGGCTTCGTTCAGCGGCTTGAAGGCTTCACCCTTCTCGCGAGCGACTTCGAAACGCACGGTCGAGCCTTTGGTGGTGCCGAGGTCGGCATGCACTTCCCAGTACTCTTCCGGGTTGAACGCACGAATTTCCCGTTCGCGCTCGACCACCAGTTTCACCGCAACCGATTGCACACGGCCGGCGGACAGGCCGCGGGCGATTTTTGCCCAGAGCAGTGGCGAGACCATGTAGCCGACGACGCGGTCAAGGAAGCGGCGCGCCTGCTGCGCGTTGACCCGATCGATGTCCAGTTCGCCCGGTTCGGAGAAGGCTTCCTGAATCGCTTTCTTGGTAATTTCGTTGAACACCACGCGCTTGTAGCGGCTGTCATCACCACCGATGGCTTCGCGCAGGTGCCAGGCAATGGCTTCCCCCTCGCGATCCAAGTCGGTTGCGAGATAGATGGTGTCAGCATCCTTGGCGAGCCGGCGCAGCTCTTCGATGACCTTCTCTTTACCCGGAAGGATCTCGTACTGGGCCTTCCAGCCATGCTCGGGATCGACACCCATACGCGAGACCAGTTGCTTGCGCGCTTTCTCTTTCGGCGTGAGTACCGGAGCTTCACCCGCGGCAGCCTTGCCACGCTTGGCGGCTGGCTCTTTGCTGGCGCTAGCCGAACCGCTGGTGGGCAGGTCTCGGATATGGCCGATACTCGACTTCACCACGTATTGGTTACCCAGATACTTGTTGATGGTCTTGGCCTTAGCCGGGGATTCCACAATGACCAGCGATTTGCCCATGGATCAGAAAATTCCTGAATTCTAGAAGTGAAAGGCGGTTGGCGCCTGACGCGGCACCGCTATATATAGTTGATACAAGGTGAGGTCAAGCACAGGGTTGTCTGCGCCCTTGCCTCATGCCTTGTCAAAAACGCTCGGTTCGACCTGCACCAAAGCAAAGCGTGGCACCTGTTCGCCGTCAACCTCGACCGACTCGAGAAACATGCTCAGCGGGCGTACCCAAAAGCCGTAATCGCCATACAGGGCTTGGTAGAAGACCACTTCTTCTTCGGTCTCGGAGTGCCGCGCAACACTGAACACACGGTACTGCGGACCTTTGTAATGTTGGTAGAGCCCAGGTTGTATCGGCATGCTTCGGCCCTCACTGAAATTTTTTCAAAATAAAATAAAAAAACCCAAAAACAAAAACCGGGGCACTGGGCCCCGGCTTCCATCGACGAGACGCTTAAACGCGTTCGAAGACGGTGGAGATGCCTTGGCCGAGACCAATGCACATAGTGGCCACCCCGAAGGTACCGCTATTCTGCTTCATCACGTTCAGCAAGGTGCCGGAAATACGTGCACCAGAGCAACCGAACGGGTGACCCAGGGCGATCGCGCCGCCGTGCAGGTTAACCTTCTCGTTCATCTTGTCGAGTACTTTCAGATCTTTCAGCACTGGCAGAGCCTGTGCAGCGAAAGCTTCGTTGAGCTCGAAGAAGTCGATATCGTTGATGCCAAGGCCCGCACGCTTCAGGGCTTTTTGTGTCGCCGGCACAGGACCATAGCCCATGATTGCCGGATCCACACCCGCCACTGCCATCGAACGGATCACTGCCATTGGCTGGATCCCCAGGTCCTGTGCACGCTGCGCCGACATCACGATCATGCACGAAGCACCGTCAGTAATCTGCGACGAAGTACCGGCAGTCACGGTGCCGCCCTTCGGATTGAAGGCCGGCTTGAGCGCCGCCAGACTTTCCAGGGTGGTTTCCGGACGAATGGTTTCGTCGTAGTCGAACAGTTTCAGGAAACCGTTCTCGTCGTAGCCCTGCATCGGGATGATTTCGTCTTTGAACTTGCCTTCCACGGTGGCCTTGTGGGCCAACTGGTGGGAACGCACGCCGAAGGCGTCCTGCTGCTCGCGAGTGATGCCATGCATTTTGCCGAGCATTTCCGCGGTCAGACCCATCATGCCCGAGGCTTTCGCCGCGTACAGCGACATGTGCGGGTTCGGATCGACACCGTGCATCATGCTTACGTGGCCCATGTGCTCGACGCCACCGACGACGAACACGTCACCGTTACCGGTCATGATCGCTTGCGCGGCGGTGTGCAGCGCACTCATCGACGAGCCACACAGACGGCTGACGGTCTGGCCGGCCGAGGTGTGCGGAATCTGGGTCATCAGCGACGCCATGCGCGCAATGTTCCAGCCCTGCTCCAGGGTCTGGTTAACGCAGCCCCAGATCACGTCCTCGACTTCCGCCGGATCGACCTTGGCGTTGCGTTCCAGCAATTTGCTGATCAGGTGCGCCGACATGTCTTCAGCGCGGGTGTTGCGGTGCATGCCGCCCTTGGAGCGGCCCATCGGAGTACGACCGAAGTCGACAATCACGACGTCTCTAGGATTCAAGCTCATAAGTTCACTCTCACTCTAGTTGGGGGCGCTTAACCGAAGAAGCTCTGGCCGTTCTTGGCCATTTCGCGCAGCTTCGCGGTCGGGTGATACAGCGCGCCCAAATCAGCGTACTGGTCAGCCAGGGCAACGAACTCGGCGACACCGATCGAATCGATATAGCGCAGCGCACCGCCACGGAATGGAGGGAAACCGATACCGTAGACCAGACCCATGTCGGCTTCGGCGGCGGTTTCGACGATGCCGTCTTCCAGGCAACGCACGGTTTCCAGGCACAGCGGGATCATCATCCAGTTGATGATGTCTTCGTCAGTGACTTCGCGCTGCTCGTAAACGATTGGCTTGAGCACTTCGAGCACCGACGGATCGGCAACTTTCTTCTGCTTGCCTTTCTTGTCGGCCTCGTAGGCATAGAAGCCCTTGCCGTTCTTCTGGCCCAGACGCTTGGCTTCGTACAGCACGTCGATGGCCGAGCGACGGTCATCCTTCATGCGGTCCGGGAAACCTTCCGCCATCACGTCACGACCGTGGTGGCCGGTGTCGATGCCGACCACGTCCATCAGATAGGCCGGGCCCATCGGCCAGCCGAATTTTTCCATGACCTTGTCGATACGGACGAAGTCGACACCGGCGCTGACCAGCTTGGCGAAACCGCCGAAATACGGGAACAGCACGCGGTTGACCAGGAAACCCGGGCAGTCGTTGACGACGATCGGGTTCTTGCCCATTTTCTTGGCGTAGGCAACCGTGGTGGCAACGGCCAGCTCACTGGACTCCTCGCCACGGATCACTTCCACCAGCGGCATCATGTGCACCGGATTGAAGAAGTGCATGCCGACGAAGTTTTCCGGACGCTTGAGCGCTTTCGCCAGCAGGCTGATGGAAATGGTCGAGGTGTTGGACGCGAGGATGGTGTCCTCTTTGACCTGACCTTCGACTTCAGCCAATACGGCTTGCTTGACCTTCGGGTTCTCGACGACCGCTTCGACAACCAGATCCACATGGCCGAAATCACCGTAGGACAGGGTCGGACGAATGCCGTTGAGCACTTCCGCCATTTTCGCGGCGGTCATGCGACCTTTGTCAACGCGGCCAACCAGCAGCTTGGCGGCTTCGGCCAGGCCTTGCTCGATACCGTGCTCGTTGATGTCCTTCATCAGGATCGGCGTGCCTTTGGACGCCGACTGATAGGCGATACCGCCACCCATGATGCCGGCGCCGAGTACGGCAGCCTGCTTCACGTCCTTGGCGATTTCGTCGTAGGCCTTGGCCTTTTTCTTCAGTTCCTGATCGTTCAGGAACAGACCGATCAAGCTCTGCGCGGCAGAGGTCTTGGCCAGTTTGACGAAACCGGCAGCTTCGACTTCCAGCGCCTTGTCACGACCGAAGTTCGCGGCTTTCTGGATGGTCTTGATCGCTTCGACCGGCGCCGGGTAGTTCGGGCCAGCCTGACCGGCCACGAAACCTTTGGCCGTTTCGAAAGCCATCATTTGCTCAATGGCGTTCAACTTGAGTTTTTCAAGTTTCGGCTGACGCTTGGCCTTGTAATCGAACTCGCCGGAGATGGCGCGCTTGATCAGTTCAAGGGCCGCTTCCTGCAGTTTCTCAGGGGCAACCACGGCGTCGACGGCGCCGACTTTCAGAGCGTCTTCAGGGCGGTTTTCCTTGCCGGCGGCAATCCACTCGATCGCGTTGTCGACACCGATCAGGCGCGGCAGACGCACGGTACCGCCGAAGCCCGGGTAGATGCCCAGTTTGACTTCCGGCAGGCCGATCCTGGCTTTGGTCGACATGACGCGATAGTCAGCCGCCAGGCACATTTCCAGACCGCCGCCGAGGGCGATGCCGTTGATGGCCGCTACGGTTGGCACGTTGAGGTCTTCGAAATCGCTGAAGATCTTGTTGGCTTCGAGATTGCCAGCAACCAGCTCGGCATCCGGCAGCTTGAAGTTGTCGACAAATTCGGTGATGTCGGCGCCGACGATGAACACGTCCTTGCCGCTGCTGACGATCACGCCCTTGATCGAAGCATCTGCCTTGATGGTGTCTACGGCCTGACGCAGTTCGTTCAGGGTTAGACGGTTGAACTTGTTGACGGACTCACCCTTGAGGTCGAATTTCAATTCGACGATGCCACTTTCAAGAGCGTTAACCGTGATGGCTTTACCTTCGTAAATCATCAACTGATCTCCACGATATGGAAGCTGAACAGTACACGTCGGACGCAGGCGAATGGCTCGGCAGGACGCTTTTTTCGTCAATGCTAACGCCAATCCACCCGGCACACCCGCCAACGCGATAGTCGGGATTCTGTAGGAGCAGTCTGTAAGACAAACGCTCAATTCATACGCCCGTTTGATTTGGGTACGTCACCTTCTCGGAATTCCCGGCAATTGTCAATCGCCCAAAATACCGGTTGAAATGCGACTTTGCGGTCATTTCCGTAGGACGTAGACCTGCAACACGCACTTGCATGTCCAGCCATTCATAGAATCAATAATTAGAAAAATCGCCCTAATCCATCGCAGCCTTTGTTTAAAGGGCTACGCTGGTGGGACTACAGAGAAATGCACAGTGCGCTTGAAACCGCGTCAGCAGAAAAAACTATTTCCGGCCTGCCTGGCCAACCCCGCCCGATGAATCATGTCGGGCTTTTTAATGCGCGTCTGCCGGACTTTTCACACCGTTGCAGTGCGAAAAGTCCGCAGTTCATGCCAGCGCTTTCAGTGTTGCGTCAATATCCTGCAAAACCGCAGCGTCGCCCTTCTCGCCCCAATACAGCGCGATCATCTGCTTGTCGGCGTCGACCTTGAAGACGTTACCCGGCAATTTTTCGAAATGATTGAGCAGTGCACGGTCCTCGCAGACTTCCTGCCACTGATTAACCCACACACCCGGCGATTTCTGCCAGTACGTCCAGCACGCAGGCTGATTGCCGCGACGCGGCCGATAGTATTGCGCACACGGGTTTGGCGGCTGCTGCGTCAGCCAGTGCGGCCATTCCTGGGGCGCCAGTTGCATGGCCAGACCAATGCGTCGCGCTTCGGCGCGCAATGCGATACGCCCGCTTTGCGCGCGCGAAGGGCGCAGCCAGGCCAGCGGACTTAAAACCACCAGCAGGATTGACACCACCAACCAGACCGTCATATCTCTATTCCCCATTCTCGGTGAGCGCCATGTGTCACTTTGGAACCATTGCGCTCGAAACCAGCCATACTTACCACTATTGAAACCTCAGGAGAGCACCTCATGCCCTACCACCACATCCTGGTCGCCGTAGACCTGACCGAAGAGTGCGACCCTGTCATCCACCGCGCCCGTGAGCTTTCGGTCAGCAACGGCGCCAAACTGTCGCTGGTGCATATCGTCGAGCCGATGGCCATGGCGTTCGGCGGCGACGTGCCGATGGATCTGTCACAACTGCAACAACAGCAGTTCGATCAGGCCAAAGAACGCCTCGAGAAGCTGAAATCGAAATATCCCGAGCTCGAAGGCGCCAATTGTCATTTGACCTACGGCCAGCCACGCCAGGAAATTCATCACTTTGCCAAGGATCAGCAATGCGATCTGATTGTGGTCGGCAGCCATGGCCGCCACGGCCTGGCGCTGTTGCTTGGCTCGACGGCCAACGACGTACTGCACGGCGCGCCGTGCGATGTGCTGGCGGTGCACCTGACGAAGCGCTGAAATGCGGTCCCATGTAGGAGTGAGCCTGCTCGCGATAGCGTCCTGTCAGCGACGAAGGTGTCGAATTTCAGGACGCTATCGCGAGCAGGCTCACTCCTACAAGGGAACTGCGCTTACATATGAAAAGCCCGGCGCTCATCCCTGAGCGCCGGGCTTTTTTACATCTGCATCAATCAGGCATCCAGCTCGGCCCAACGCTCCACCAGTGCATCCAGCTCAGCCTGCAATTGCTCCAGCGAAGCGATGACCTTAGCGGTTTCCGCCGGCGGACGCTGATAGAAACCAGCCTCGGCCATTTCCGCTTCGACCACCGCGATCTGCTGTTCCTTGGCGTCGATGTCGCCCGGCAAGGCTTCCAGCTCGCGTTGCAGCTTGTAGCTGAGCTTCTTCTTCGCCGCTGGAGCCGCAGCGGCAGGCGCCGCCACCGATGCCGGCTCAGCGGTGACCACCGCCGAGTTCAAGTCAGCCTTGCCCGATTTGCTTTCGGTCACGCCCAGCAGACGTGGTGAGCCACCCTGACGGATCCAGTCCTGATAGCCACCGACGTATTCACGCACCTTGCCTTCACCTTCGAAGACCAGGGTACTGGTGACCACGTTGTCGAGGAATGCCCGGTCGTGGCTGACCATGAGGACCGTGCCGTTGAAGGTCAGCAGCACTTCTTCGAGCAGTTCGAGGGTTTCGACGTCGAGGTCGTTGGTCGGTTCGTCGAGCACCAGCAGGTTCGCCGGCTTGCTGAACAGCTTGGCCAGCAACAGACGCGCCCGCTCACCACCCGACAGCGCCTTGACCGGCGTGCGCGCACGCTGCGGGCTGAACAGGAAGTCACCGAGGTAACTCAGGACATGCCGGCTCTGGCCGTCGATGTCGATGAAGTCGCGGCCTTCGGCAACGTTGTCGATCACGGTTTTTTCCAGATCCAGCTGATGGCGCAACTGGTCGAAATAGGCCACGTCGATGCGCGTGCCCTCTTCCACTTTGCCGCTGGTCGGTTGCAGGCCGCTGAGCATCAGTTTCAGCAGGGTTGTCTTGCCGGTACCGTTGGCGCCGAGCAGACCGATACGGTCGCCACGCTGCAACACCATCGAGAAATCCTTGATCAGGAACGGTCCGCCCGGGTGAGCAAAACTCACATTCTCGAGCACCATCACCTGCTTGCCGGACTTGTCCGCGGTTTCCAGCTGAATGTTGGCTTTGCCGGTACGCTCGCGACGCTCGCTGCGTTCCACACGCAAGGCTTTCAGCGCACGTACGCGGCCTTCATTGCGGGTGCGACGAGCCTTGATACCCTGACGGATCCACACTTCTTCCTGAGCCAGACGCTTGTCGAACAGCGCGTTGGCGGTTTCTTCAGCGGCCAGTGCAGCTTCTTTATGCACGAGGAAACTGGCGTAGTCGCCGTTCCAGTCAATCAGGCCGCCGCGGTCCAGTTCGAGAATGCGCGTGGCAAGGTTCTGCAGGAAGGAACGGTCGTGCGTGATGAACAGTACGGCGCCCTGGAAATCCTTCAGCGCTTCTTCGAGCCAGGCAATCGCCCCGATATCCAGGTGGTTGGTCGGTTCGTCGAGCAGCAGCAGATCCGGCTCGGAGACCAGCGCCTGTGCCAGCAGCACGCGACGACGCCAGCCGCCGGACAATTCGGCGAGGGTCTTGTCGGCCGGCAGCTGCAGGCGGCTGAGGGTGCTGTCGACCAACGTCTGCAAGCGCCAGCCATCGCGGGCTTCGAGGTCGTGCTGGACATGCATGAGCTTGTCCAGATCGGCGTCGGTGACGATGTTCTGGCTCAGGTGATGATATTCGGCGAGCAATGCACCGACGCCATCGAGGCCTTCGGCAACCACGTCAAACACGGTCCGCTCGTCGGCCACCGGCAATTCTTGCGGCAATTCGCCGATTTTCAGACCGGGGGCACGCCACACCGAGCCGTCATCGGGCTTCTGGTCGCCCTTGACCAGTTTCATCATGCTGGACTTGCCAGTGCCGTTGCGGCCGATGATGCACACCCGCTCACCACGGGCGATCTGCCAGGACACCTTGTCCAACAACGGCATAGCGCCGAACGCAAGGGACACATCGCTGAATTTGAGCAGGGTCATGAGCTTCTCCAAAAACCGGGCGCGTATTCTACCTGAACCAGCGCTCGCGCAGGCCGGCAATTTGTCTGTGGAAGCACTCTGCACAACATTTGTTGCGAACTTGTGCTGCGAGCCCTGCAAAGCTTTCGCCGCTTGCTGGCAAAAGGCTAAGCTACAGACAATTCAGTGCCGACCGAGGTCGGCACTTGTCATGATTTCTCTGCCCGGATGTCTCATGCGCAGTCGCCTTTTCAGTGTTTTGTCCTGTTTGTTTTTCACCGCCGCTGCCGCTCAATCCGCCCAGGCGGTGGACCTGTCCACCCAACGCCAGTATTACGATGAAGCCAAGCGCGCGCTGGCCAAGGGCGATACCGGCCCGTATTTCCGTTACAGCCAGGCGCTGGCCGATTATCCGCTGGAGCCGTATCTGGCTTATGACGAACTGACCGCGCGCCTGAAATCCGCGAGTAACGCCGAGATCGAGAAGTTTCTCGCCGAGCACGGCGATCTGCCCCAGGCCAACTGGATGAAACTGCGCTGGTTGCGCTGGCTCGCCGACCGCGGCGACTGGGCAACCTTCGTCAAGTATTACGACCCGAAACTCAATTTCACCGAACTCGACTGCCTGAATGCGCAATACCAGATCAGCCACGACAAGAAAGCCGAGGGTTACGCCAACGCGGAAAAACTCTGGCTGACCGGCAAATCTCAACCGGCGGCGTGTGACGCGCTGTTTGGCATTTGGGCAGCGGACGGCCAGCTCACCGAACAGAAACGCTGGGAACGCACCAAACTGGCCGCGCAAGCGCGTAATTATCCGCTGGCGAACAGCCTGATCAACGGCTTGACCACCCTCGCCCCGCGCGGTCGTTTGCTGGTCGATGTGGCGCAAAAACCCGAGCTGCTCAATCAACCGTCGCGCTTCACCCCGGCCGATGAACCGATGTCCGACGTGGTCAGCCTCGGCCTGCGCCGCCTCGCCCGTCAGGACCCCGACAAGGCCATGGCCCTGCTCGACGGTTACGCCAGCAGCATGCATTTCTCCCGCGATGAAAAAGTCGCGATCGCCCGCGAAATCGGCCTGACCCTGGCCCGCCGCTTCGACAGCCGCGCCCTCGATGTGATGACCAAGTACGACCCGGAGCTGCGCGACAATACCGTTTCCGAATGGCGCTTGCGTCTGCTGTTGCGTCTGGCCCGCTGGGATGACGCCTATGAACTGACCAAACGTCTGCCGCAGGATCTGGCCACCACCAACCGCTGGCGCTACTGGCAGGCGCGCAGCCTTGAACTGGCCCAGCCACAGAATCCACAAGCCCAGACGCTGTACAAGAACCTTGCGCGCGAGCGTGACTTCTATGGCTTCCTCGCCGCCGATCGTTCGCAGTCGCCATACTCGCTGAACAACAAGCCGCTGGTGCTCAGCCAGGCCTTGATCAACAAGGTGCGCAACACGCCAGGCGTGCGTCGCGCGCTGGAATTCCATGCGCGTGGGCAGATCGTCGACGGTCGCCGCGAGTGGTATCACGTCAGCCGCCATTTCAACCGTGACGAAATGGTCGCCCAGGCCAAACTCGCCTATGACCTGAAGTGGTATTTCCCGGCCATTCGCACCATCAGCCAGGCGCAGTACTGGGACGATCTCGACATTCGCTTCCCGATGGCCCACCGCGACACGCTGGTACGCGAAGCCAAGGTGCGCGGCCTGCATTCCAGCTGGGTGTTCGCTATCACTCGCCAGGAAAGCGCCTTCATGGACGACGCCCGCTCCGGCGTAGGCGCCAGCGGCCTGATGCAATTGATGCCCGGCACGGCCAAGGAAACCGCGCGCAAGTTCAGCATCCCGCTGGCCTCGCCGCAGCAGGTGCTCGACCCGGACAAGAATATCCAGCTCGGCGCCGCTTATCTGAGCCAGGTGCACAGCCAGTTCAACGGCAACCGCGTCCTCGCCTCGGCCGCCTACAACGCCGGCCCCGGCCGCGTGCGCCAATGGCTGCGTGGCGCCGATCACCTGAGTTTCGACGTCTGGGTGGAAAGCATCCCGTTCGACGAAACCCGCCAGTACGTGCAGAACGTGCTGTCGTACTCGGTGATCTACGGCCAGAAGCTCAACTCGCCACAACCGCTGGTGGATTGGCATGAGCGGTATTTCGACGATCAGTGAGAACGAGCTGACACCGAGCCATAAAAAATGCCCGTATCGTTAGATACGGGCATTTTTTATGGTCGGTTACTGGGTCGGTTACTAGGTCGGTGCTTCATCGGTTGAGACCGACCGACCATCATTGAACTGCAACGCCGCCAACCGCGCATACAGCGCATTGCTGGCAATCAGTTCCTGATGCGTACCTATCGCCACAAGCCTGCCCTGATCCATCACCGCAATCCGGTCGGCATTCTTGACCGTGGCCAGACGATGGGCGATCACCAGCGTGGTGCGGTTGTGCATCAGGCTGGGCAGGGCTTGCTGGATCAGGTGCTCGCTCTGCGCGTCGAGGGCGCTGGTGGCTTCGTCCAGCAACAGGATCGGCGCGTCGACCAGCAACGCCCGGGCGATGGCCAGACGCTGGCGCTGGCCGCCGGAGAGTCCGAGGCCGCCATCGCCCAGATGCGTCTGGTAGCCGTCAGGCATCTGCTCGATAAAGTCGTGGGCGTGGGCGATGCGGGCGGCTTCCTTGACCTGTTCCAGCGTCGCCGTCGGGCACCCATAGCGAATGTTCTCCTCAACAGTGCCGAAGAACAACGCAGGCGTTTGTGAGACAAGGGCAAAGCAACGGCGCAAATCCAGCGGATCAAGACTTTTCAGTGGTACGCCGTCGAGAAAAATCTGTCCCGCATGCGGATCGTAGAAACGCAGCAACAGGTCATACACCGTGGACTTGCCCGCACCGGACGGCCCGACCAATGCGAGGGTTTCGCCCGCGTTCACCGTCAGATTCAAGCCATCGACCGCATAGCTTTCTGGACGCGACGGGTAGGAAAACCGCACATCCTTGAGTTCGAGTTCACCTTTGACCCGGGCCGGCAAGGTCACCAGCCCAGTGGTGGGTGGCTGGATGATGTTCTCCGAGCGCAGCAGTTCGGCGATACGTTCAGCGGCACCGGCCGCGCGTTGCAGTTCACCGATGACTTCGCTCAAGGTGCCGAATGCGCTGCCGACGATCAGACTGTAGAAAACGAATGCCGCCAGCTCACCTGCGGAAATCCGCCCGGCCATGACGTCCATGCCGCCGACCCACAACATCACTGCCACCGCGCCGAGCACCAGCACGATCACCAGGGTGATCAGCCATGCGCGCTGAAAAATCCGTTTACGCGCAGTCTCGAACGCCTGCTCGACCGTCGAGGCAAAGCGCTGCTCGTCCTGGACTTGATGGTTATAGGCTTGCACGGTTTTGATCTGCCCAAGGGTTTCGGAAACGTAGCTGCCAATGTCAGCGATCCGGTCCTGGCTCAGGCGCGACAGATTGCGCACGCGTCGGCCGAACAGCAGAATCGGCGCGATCACCAGCGGCAGTGCGATCACCACGATGCTGGTGAGCTTGGGGTTGGTTATGAACAGCAGCACGACGCCGCCGATCACCATCAGCAGGTTGCGCAAAAACAGCGACAGCGAAGAGCCGATCACCGATTGCAGCAGCGTGGTGTCAGCGGTGAGGCGCGACTGGATTTCCGAGCTGCGGTTGTCCTCGTAAAAACCCGGATGCAGATACACCAGATGGTTGAACACCTGGCGGCGAATGTCGGCGACCACACGCTCGCCGATCCACGACACTAGATAGAAACGCGCGAACGTGCCCACGGCCAAGCCTAGCACCAGCAGCATGAAAATCCCGATGGACTGGTTGAGCAGTTGCGGCGAGCGGGTCATGAAGCCCTGATCCACCAGTAATTTGATGCCCTGCCCCATCGACAAGGTAATGCCGGCGGTCACGATCAGTGCGAGCAGCGCGCCAAAGGCGTGCCAGCGATACGGCAGGAGAAAATGACTGGTCAGACGCAAAGCGCGCCGGTGCCGGGAAGAAAGCATCGAAATCATGGAATTCACGTCTGCGCTGGGTGAATAGGGCCTGCCTGTTGACTCAGATGGGGTGGAACTCTGTAAATCACAATGAGTCAGGTTAAATATGCCCGTGATCACAAGATGCTAGAAACGATTGGTCTAAGGTTGCGGTTGAGACGAGCGGCCATTTCTGTTTGAGTAAAGATGCCGTTCGCCGACCGACCACAGGGAGTTGTCACAGCCCGGTCACGCGGCGGTTTTAATCTAGGCGCACAACCTGATGAGGAGACAGGCCATGTCCTTGCAACACACTAGCGAAGACAAGATTCAAGTGATTCGCACCAAGCCCGATCAGTCTCTGGGTTGCTCGATTATCGATAAGGACGGGCGTGAAGTACCGATCACTGAAGGCATGATCCAGAATGCGTGCCGCGAACTGGACAAGCGATTGGTCAAGCCTGCCAAACAAAAATGATATAGCCACCGTCTTCCTGACCCGGCCGTGTTTGCCGGGTTTTTTATGGGTGCAATCCAGGACCGGTGTTGCGGCCTTCGCGAGCCTGCTCCCACAGAGGATCTACCGCGCACGCAAAACCTGTGGGAGCGAGCCTGCTCGCGAAAGCGTCGCCGCGGTTTTCTAGACTGCCACAGCCCCCAGCGCCGCGACGATCTGCGCCAATGCCGGCGCCTCCCCTTCGATCCGCACCTGCAAACCTTCAATCTCGCGCCGCACCGGATACTGCTTGCGCAGCACATCAAACGCCGCACGCTGCTCAGCGACATTGCCTACAAGGCTGCGGCGAAAATCCGCATCGTCGCGGCGTGGGTCATATACGCCACGACACAACATCGCCAGCGCCCACGCCGGATCGCTGTCGGCGTGCAGCGAGACTTGCGACAACCACGGCGCCGGCAGCAGATCAGCGAGCTGAATGCTCGCGGGTTGGCCGATGAAGGCGCAATACGCCTGATAAATCTGCGCCGTGCCGCGCTGCTTGCCATCGAGGCTGTAACCGGCGATGTGCGGGGTCGCCAGCACGCAGAGATCCGCCAAGGCAACGTCGACTTCGGGCTCGGCCTCCCAGACATCGAGCACGGCCTGCAGATCTTCGCGCTCCTGCAGCACCTGACGCAGCGCGGCGTTATCCACCACCGGGCCGCGTGCGGCGTTGATCAACCATGCGCCGCGCTTGAGCTGGCGCAAGCGCTGCTGATCAAACAGATGCCAGGTCACCTCGTCACCGCTGCGGGTCAACGGCGTGTGCAGGCTGATCACATCGCACTGCTCGATGATCTGCTCCAGGCTTACATAATCGCCGCCTTCGGCAGCCTGCCGCGGCGGGTCGAAGACTTTCACCTCCCAGCCCAGGCCTTTGAGCACCTTGATCAAGCGCCCACCGACCTCACCCGCACCAACGACGCCGTAGGTGCGCTGGGCCAGATCGACACCTTCGATTTCAGCGAGGGTCATCAGGCTGCCCAACACATAATCGACCACGCCACGGGCATTGCAGCCCGGCGCACTAGACCAGGTAATGCCGGCCTGATCGAAGTACTCCAGATCCAGATGATCGGTGCCGATCGTGCAGGTGCCGACAAAGCGTACCTTGCTGCCCTCCAGCAACGCACGGTTGACCGGAGTCACCGAGCGTACAAGCAGCACGTCGGCCTGCTCGACCGTTGCACGGTCCATAGCGCGGCCGGGCACTCGGCGGATTTCGCCGAAACCGGCAAAAAAGGCATCGAGCAGCGGGATATTTTCGTCGGCAACAATCAGCATGGCGGGCTCCTTGGGCGGATCGGCAGTTTAGGTGCAGATCGACCGTCGGGCCAGCAGCCTTTGCGCTTACAAATCCGTAACGAGGATTTTTCCTGACTGCAATGTCAGCGGCGTAGAATGCGGCGCCTTGCGCATCAACACCTGTGGACGTTTTGCCTGTGAATTCCGTAACTGATCAACCTGTCGCCGTTTGCCTTTCTCGCCCCGCGCGGATTCGCCTGGAGCTGAAAACCCTGCTCGCCCTGGCGTTGCCGATCATCATCGCGCAACTGGCGACCACCGCCATGGGCTTTGTCGACGCGGTGATGGCCGGGCGTGTCGGGCCGAAGGACCTGGCGGCAGTGGCGCTGGGCAACTCGATCTGGGTGCCGGTGTTTCTGCTGATGACCGGCACGCTGCTGGCGACCACGCCGAAAGTCGCCCAGCGCTTTGGCGCGGGCACGCACAGCGAGATCGGCCCGATTGTCCGTCAGGCTCTATGGCTGGCGTTGGTGGTCGGTCTGATCGCCACGGCGATGCTGCTCGCTGCCGAGCCCGTTCTGCACTTGATGAACGTCGATCCGGAATTGATTGGCCCGTGCATGCAGTATCTGCACGGCATCGCCAGCGGGCTGCCAGCGGTGGCGTTCTACCATGTGCTGCGCTGCTTCAGCGATGGCCTGGGGCGCACACGGCCGGCGATGGTGTTGGGCCTGTGCGGTCTGGCGCTGAACATTCCGCTGAACTACATCTTCATCTATGGTCATTTCGGCGTGCCGGCCATGGGCGGCGTCGGCTGCGGTTGGGCCACGGCGATTGTGATGTGGGTGATGGCACTCGGTCTGGCCGGCTACGAGCGCTGGGCTCCGGCGTATCGCTCAAGCGAGCTGTTCAGCCGTTTCGACTGGCCACAGTGGGCGGTGATCAAGCGGCTGCTGGCGATCGGTCTGCCAATCGGTATTGCGGTGTTTGCCGAGTCGAGCATTTTTGCGGTGATCGCCCTGCTGATCGGCAGCCTCGGCGCCACAGTGGTCGCCGGGCATCAGATTGCCCTCAACGTCAGTTCGCTGGTGTTCATGATCCCCTACTCGCTGGGCATGGCCGTCACCGTGCGCGTCGGGCAGGCGCTGGGTCGTGAGGAGCCGCGTGAGGCGCGTTTTGCCGCCGGTGTCGGCATGGCCACGGCGCTGGCCTATGCCTGTCTGTCAGCGAGCATGATGCTGGTACTGCGTGAGCCGATTGCGGCGATCTACACGGCTGATCCGACAGTGATCCACATTGCTGCGATGCTGATCGTCTATTCGGCGCTGTTCCAGTTTTCCGATGCGATCCAGGTCACCGCCGCCGGCGCCCTGCGCGGTTATCAGGACACGCGGGTGACGATGATTCTGACCCTGTTCGCCTATTGGGGCATCGGCTTGCCGGTGGGTTACGCCCTCGGCCTGACCGACTGGCTCGGCGAGCCACGCGGCCCGAGCGGTCTGTGGCAGGGTCTGATTGTCGGCTTGAGCTGTGCGGCGCTGATGCTGTCGATCCGCCTGACCCGCAGTGCGCGCAAACGCATTCGCATCAGTCGCTCGGCTGGCTGAGCAGTTTCTACCGCAGCAAAAAAATGTGGGAGCCAGACTGCTGGCTCCCACAATTGTTTAAGCGTTGGCCTCGGACTCAGGCGTGTTTCTTGCGAATCCAGTACAGGTAAGTACCGGCCTCTTCGCGCTTGCCGACCAGTTCATGGTCGAGGAACACGCAGAATTTGGGGATATCGCGCTGGGTCGACGGATCGGTGGCGATGACCTTGAGCAGGCCGCCAGGCACCAGGTCACGGATGTGCTGGTGCAGCATCATCACCGGCTCAGGGCAATTTAGGCCGGTGGCGTCGAGGGTGCCGTCGACCGGGGTATCGAACATTTCACTCATGGTTCACTCCTGAAACTGGCCGACATTGTCGCGCATTGCCGGGGGGGCGGTCACCTGTGGTGTTACGCCACACACGCCTGTGTGCGAGCCTGCTCGCGAAGGCAATCTGTCCATTGGCTGACCCAGCGCTTTCGCGAGCAGGCTCGCTCCCACAGGGTTTCGTGTTGTGTCAGCGCGATCTGGCTTTCTTTGTGTCATGCCGGCGCAAATGGCAGGTCACTTCTTCGCGGTCGTGATACAGCTGCTTGCAGCCAATATCGACTTTGATCCCGCGCGCCTTGAAGCCGTCGGCGATGCGTTCGAGCAAACGCTTCACTTCGGCATAACGCTGTTTCATCGGCAGCTTCAGATTGACTACCGCCTCACGACAATGGCCCTCGCCGATCCACTCTTCGAGCATCGCCGCGTTACGCGCCGGTTTCTCGACGATGTCACAGACCATCCAGTCCACCGGTTGCTTGGGCTTGAAGGTAAAGCCGTCAGCCATCAAATGCTGAACCAGCCCCGTGTCCATCAGGCTTTCGGCCATCGGGCCGTTGTCAATGGCGGTCACCAGCATGCCGCGATTGACCAGTTGCCACGTCCAGCCGCCGGGAGCGGCGCCTAGATCGACGCCGGTCATGTCGCTGTGCAGACGATCTTCCCATTGATCACGTGGAATGAAATGGTGCCACGCTTCTTCCAGTTTCAGCGTCGAACGGCTCGGCGCCTCGCGGGGAAATTTCAACCGGGGAATGCCCATTGGCCACATCGCCGAGTTACCAGCGTCGGCCATGCCGAGAAACACTTCGCGGCCACTTTTAAACGTCAGCAGCAGGCGCGGCTTGCTGACGTCGTCCACCAGTTTGCCGGCAGCGGTCAGGGCTTTGCGCAGCGGGCCTTCGAACTTCTTGCAGAAGTTCGACAGCTCCTTGCCGTCGTTGGTGTCGACTACTTCCAGCCACAGGCTGCCGCAGAGCGGGAACTCGGCCATGTGCGCGAGGATCACGCTGATACGGTCGGTTTCCGGCAAATCGATGAAGAAGCCGCGCGCCCATTGCCGCGGGAAAATCAGCTCGGCGAAACGCTGACCGCGCATCAGGCGCTCGGCGCCGTCTGCTTCGGTGCAGACAAACTCGGCGTACGCTGTGGCCGCTTTAGCCTTGGCGTAACCGGCCACGTTCAGTTGGGCGGCAAGGTCGGAAATCTCCGAACAGACTTCGCCTTCGAAGCCTGGCCGGCAATGCATGAATAGGGTGTTCATTGTTACTCCTGGGCAAAGGACGAGGATTGGTCCCCTGCGCGCTGCTCAAGCCTTGCCTCACAGCAAAGCCTGTCACGAAAACCGGCGCATGATAGCCGATGTTGGAACCTTGGTTCTCGCCACAGAGTCCAGTTAATAGCCAGCTATTCAAAACAGGGCTAGGTTTAATGCTCTGTCCGTTTCCTCAGTCCGTAGCCGTGCGGACTCAAAGGAGTGCTCGTAATGCCGTCCCTCGATAGCCTGAAAACGCTCAAAACCCTACAAATCGACGACCAGACCTACCACTACTTCAGCCTGCCAGACGCCGCCAAGAGCCTGGGCGACCTCGACAAACTGCCAATGTCGCTGAAAGTGCTGCTGGAAAACCTGCTGCGCTGGGAGGACGAAAAAACTGTCACCGGCGCTGATCTCAAGGCCATCGCCGCATGGCTCAAGGAACGCCGCTCCGACCGCGAAATCCAGTACCGCCCGGCCCGCGTACTGATGCAGGATTTTACTGGCGTACCCGCTGTGGTCGACCTCGCCGCCATGCGCGCGGCGATGGCCAAGGCCGGCGGCGATCCGCAGCGTATCAATCCGTTGTCGCCGGTGGATCTGGTGATTGACCACTCGGTGATGGTCGACAAATTCGCCTCGGCCAGCGCGTTCGAACAAAACGTCGATATCGAAATGCAGCGCAACGGCGAGCGTTACGCCTTTCTGCGCTGGGGCCAGAGCGCTTTCGATAATTTCAGCGTGGTGCCGCCGGGAACCGGGATCTGTCACCAGGTCAACCTCGAATACCTCGGGCGCACGGTGTGGACCAAGGACGAAGACGGGCGCACCTATGCCTTTCCCGATACGTTGGTCGGCACTGACTCGCACACGACCATGATCAACGGCCTCGGCGTGCTCGGCTGGGGCGTTGGCGGGATAGAAGCGGAAGCAGCAATGCTCGGGCAACCGGTGTCGATGCTGATTCCGGAAGTGATTGGTTTCAAACTCACCGGCAAGCTCAAGGAAGGCATCACCGCCACTGACCTGGTACTGACCGTCACGCAGATGCTGCGCAAGAAAGGCGTGGTGGGCAAGTTTGTTGAATTTTACGGTGATGGCCTCGCTGACCTGCCGCTGGCCGACCGTGCGACCATCGCCAACATGGCCCCGGAATATGGGGCGACGTGCGGGTTCTTCCCGGTCGATGAGGTCACGCTGGACTACCTGCGCCTGTCCGGGCGGCCGCCGGCCGTGGTCAAACTGGTCGAGGCGTATACCAAGGCGCAGGGGCTGTGGCGTCTGCCCGGTCAGGAGCCGCTGTTCACTGACAGCCTGGCGCTGGACATGGGCAGCGTCGAAGCCAGCCTCGCCGGGCCGAAACGGCCGCAGGACCGCGTTTCGCTGCCCAATGTTGCGCAGGCGTTCAGTGATTTTCTCGATCTGCAGTTCAAACCTACCAGCAAGGAAGAAGGCCGCCTGGAAAGCGAGGGCGGCGGTGGTGTTGCGGTGGGCAATGCCGATCTGGTCGGTGAAGCGGATTACGAATACGAGGGCCACACCTATCGGCTGAAAAATGGCGCCGTGGTCATCGCAGCGATCACCTCGTGCACCAACACCTCCAACCCGAGCGTAATGATGGCTGCCGGGTTGCTGGCGAAAAAAGCCGTAGAGAAAGGCCTGACCCGTAAACCGTGGGTGAAGAGTTCGCTGGCGCCGGGTTCGAAAGTGGTTACCGACTACTACAAGGCCGCCGGGCTGACGCAATACCTCGATCAGCTCGGGTTTTCCCTGGTCGGCTACGGCTGCACCACCTGCATCGGCAACTCCGGGCCACTGCCTGAGCCGATCGAGAAAGCCATCCAGAAAGCCGACCTCACCGTGGCCTCGGTGTTGTCCGGCAATCGCAACTTCGAGGGCCGCGTGCATCCGCTGGTAAAAACCAACTGGCTGGCCTCACCGCCGCTGGTCGTCGCCTATGCGCTGGCCGGCAGCGTGCGCAGCGACATCAGCAGCGAACCGCTGGGGCAAGACCAACAAGGCAATCCGGTGTACCTGCGCGACATCTGGCCGAGCAGCCAGGAAATCGCCGACGCGGTGAATCAGGTCAACACCGCCATGTTTCACAAGGAATACGCGGAGGTGTTCGCCGGCGACGAGCAGTGGCAGGCAATCGAAGTGCCTCAAGCGGCCACGTACGTGTGGCAGGACGATTCGACCTACATTCAACATCCGCCGTTCTTCGACGATATCTCCGGCCCGCTGCCGCAAATCGAGGATGTCAAAGGTGCGCGCGTACTGGCACTGCTCGGCGATTCGGTGACCACCGACCACATTTCCCCTGCCGGCAACATCAAGGCTGACAGCCCTGCGGGGCGTTACCTGCGCGAGAAAGGCGTGGAGCCGCGCGACTTCAACTCCTACGGCTCACGGCGCGGTAACCACGAAGTGATGATGCGCGGCACGTTTGCCAACATCCGGATCCGCAACGAAATGCTTGGCGGCGAGGAAGGCGGCAACACGATCTACATTCCGACCGCTGAGAAACTGGCGATCTACGACGCGGCCATGAAATACCAGGCGTCGGGTACGCCGCTGGTGGTGATTGCGGGCCAGGAATACGGCACCGGCTCCAGTCGCGACTGGGCGGCCAAGGGCACCAATCTGCTCGGCGTCAAAGCGGTGATTGCGGAAAGCTTCGAGCGCATCCACCGCTCGAATCTGGTAGGCATGGGCGTGCTGCCGCTGCAATTCAAGCTCGACCAAAATCGCAAGAGCCTCAACCTGACCGGTAAGGAAACCTTTGAAATCCAAGGACTGAGCGGGGTCGAGCTGACGCCGAGAATGAATCTGCCGCTGGTGATCACCCGTGAGGATGGGCGCCAGGAAAAAATCGAGGTGCTGTGCCGCATCGATACCTTGAATGAGGTGGAGTACTTCAAGGCTGGCGGGATTCTGCATTACGTATTGCGGCAGTTGATTGCTTCGTAATATTTGCAGAAACAGAAACACCGCCATCTGGCGGTGTTTCCCTTTGCGCGCAGCACTTTTCCACAGGCGAAAAAAAACCCGCCGAAGCGGGTTTTTCCCAAGACCATTATCGACTCCCTGTCGGCAGCGATCCTTGCAATGGTCGATCGTCCTTGATCCTGAAACACTCCCTGTGTCTCAGTTGATGTGTGTAGATTACCCAGTGGATCCAATCGGAAATAGTCGTAAAAGCTACCAGAGCGTGTAAGACATTCGCCATAGGAGCCCTTCCGAAAACCCTTAGCCGTGTCAGGCACCACCACTTTCACGGGCCTTGGCGCTCTCTGCGAGGAAATGCTCGAGTCTGCTCAGTTGCTCTTCCCAGCCGCGACTGTCCATGTAGTACGCCTCTTTCTGGCGAATATCGGGAATATGGGCAAATCCGGATTCAGAGACTTTCAAGAGGGTGCCATCCTCGAAATCCTGCAGCTCAAACCTGACCAGCGTGGTCGGCTCCTGGGAGTAATCGATCTTCGGGTTGACTGCATACGGATGCCAGCGGAACGAAAACAACTGCTGCGGCTCGACCCGCTCGATCAGCACATTCCATAAAACGTGTTCATAACCCGGATAAGTGACCTGCCCTTGCGTCCATTCACCGGCAATGAACCGACGGCCCTCCAGCGCCACGCCAAACCACTGGCCAAACGCCTCGGCATCAACCAAGGCACGCCAGACATGCGAACGCGGCGCCTTGAGCGTGATCTTGCGTTCGAAACTATTGGGTACTGGCTTCATACGTCACCTCCTGTTCTGAACACTAGGCTTGTATGACCACATGTCCAATGTGAAGTTGTATCAAAGCGGTGCAGCCACTTCCGAAAGGAAACATCCTGCTGCCATTTTTTGCCGGTGCCACGATGGATGCCGATCCCCTCTCGCAGCGAAGCTGGTACCTTTGCCAGCGACATGAATGAAAAGGATTGCGTCATGCTGCCATCCCTTGCCGATCGTTATCGCGGTGCCCTTCTCGGTCTGGCGTGCGGCGACGCCGTAGGCACTACGGTTGAGTTCAAACCACGCGGATCATTCCAACCGTTGACCGACATGGTTGGTGGTGGCCCCTTCCACCTCGAACCCGGGCAATGGACCGATGACACTTCGATGGCGCTGTGTCTGGCGGAAAGTCTGCTGACCAAAAATGGCTTCAATGCGGTTGATCAGATGGGCCGCTATCTCAATTGGTGGAAGTGGGGTTATCTCAGCTCGACAGGTGAGTGTTTCGATATCGGCACGAACGTCAGTCAGGCGCTGGCACACTATCAGCAAACCGCTGACCCTTTTGCCGGCTCGACCGACCCATACAGCGCTGGTAACGGTTCGCTGATGCGCCTGGCTCCGGTGGTGCTGTTTTACTTTCCCGATCTCCAGCAGATCCACACCTTTGCCGCCGACAGTTCGCGAACTACCCACGCCGCCCCGGAAGCCATCGAGTGTTGCCAGTTGCTGGCTGGCTTGATCGCCAAAGCCCTTGCAGGCGCAAGCAAAGCAGAGCTGCGCCGGCTGTCATCCGCCAGCTTCTCGCAGCCCAAGGTCGCGGCCATTGCCCGTGGCGATTACCTCAGCCTGTCCGAGGCAGATATCAAAGGCAGCGGCTACAGCGTGCAGTCGCTGGAAGCAGCGCTGTGGTGCTTTCAGCGTACGAACAGCTTTGCAGCAGCGATATTGCAAGCGGCCAATCTGGGCGATGACGCCGATACCACTGGTGCAATTACCGGTCAGTTGGCCGGCGCCTATTACGGCGTACAGGGCATTCCTGCGCATTGGCTCGCTACCCTGCACGACGGTGCAGAGATTGCGGCTATCGCCGACCGTTTGCTCGCAGCTTCCCGAATGCGCCCGACTGAATAAACGCAGCGCAAACGCTACACTGCTCGGCACCTGACCTTCAATACAGCGAGATCTGACCATGTCCCCGCGCCTGCTTTTGGCTCTGTCGCCGTTTCTGTTCTCCCCGCTCCTCCATGCCGCCGTTGACTGCGCGAATGCCAGCGATCAGGCGACAATGAATCAGTGTGCAGGCCAGGATTTCAAAGCGGCGGACAAGGAACTGAACACGGTGTATCAGCAGATCACGGCACGGTTGAAGGACAACCCGGATGGCAAGAAACTGTTAATCAGCGCGCAGCGCGCGTGGATCGGGTTTCGCGATACCGAGTGCAAGTTCTCCGCCTCGGGCGTCGCGGGTGGAAGCGTCTATCCGCTGATTTACAGCAACTGCATGACCAGCATGACGAAAACCCGGATTGAATCGTTGAAACAGTATCTGAAGTGCGAAGAAGGTGACATGAGCTGCCCGGTGCCGGGCGCCTGACACAGCTCTGAACCACAGACCCGCTCCCCAGTTGAAAGGCTTCCACTGGAGCGAGCCTGCTCGCAAAGCTGTCAGCCAGACACTGACCACTGAACGATCAAACGTGCGGATCCCCCGGTGCCTTGCTCGGCACCGCGTACTGCGGCTTGAGATGACCGTCCTGATCAAGCAACCAGGCATCCATGATCTGCCGCACCACTGGCCCGGCGACACGACCGCCGGCCTCGCCGTTTTCGATCATTACCGAAATGGCAATCTTCGGATGTTCGGCCGGGGCGAAACCGACGAACAAGGCGTTGTCGCGGTGGCGCTCGAGGGTTTTCTCGCGGTTGTAGCGCTCGCCCTGCTTGATCGCCACCACCTGCGCCGTACCGCTCTTGCCAGCGATGCGGTATTGCGCACCCGCCGCGGCCGCGCGGGCGATACCTCGGGCGTCGTGCATGACCATCTGCATGCCATGGTTGACCTGTTCCCAATCGCGCGGATCCCTGAGCAGGATGTTCGGCATCGGGTGCTCATCGACCGGCGCGACGCCATCGACCGTCTTGGCCAGGTGCGGACGGTTCCACACTCCTTTGTTGGCGATCAACGCCGTGGCCTGAGCCAGTTGCAGCGGCGTGACCTGCATATAACCCTGACCAATGCCGAGGATCACGGTTTCGCCCGGGAACCAGGCTTGGCGCCGTGTGGCACGCTTCCAGGCTTGCGACGGCATGAGGCCGGGTGACTCTTCAAACATGTCCAGCGAGACTTTCTCACCGAGGCCGAACATCGCCATGTAATCGTGCAAGCGATCGATACCGAGCTTGTGGGCCAGATCATAGAAGTAAGTGTCGTTGGAGCGCATGATTGCTGCATCCATGTCCACCCACCCATCGCCGCTGTGGTTCCAGTTGCGATACTTGTGATCGAAATCAGGGAGCTGGTAGTAACCGGGGTCAAAGACGCGGGTCTGCGGTGTCACGACGCCGGCATCGAGGCCAGCAATCGCCACTTCCGGCTTGATCGTCGATCCCGGCGCGTAGAGCCCGCGCAGCACACGGTTGAACAGCGGTCGGTCAATCGAGTCGCGCAGGGCCGAGTATTCCTTGGAGCTGATGCCGGTCACAAACAGATTCGGGTCGAAGCTCGGATTGCTGACCATCGCCAATACTTCGCCTGTCGACGGATCAAGCGCTACCACCGAACCACGACGATCACCCAGGGCGGCCTCTGCCGCTTCCTGCAGTTTGACGTCGAGGCTGAGCACGATGTTTTTACCCGGCACCGGATCGGTGTGTCTAAGCACCCGAAGTACCCGACCCTGAGCGTTGGTTTCGACTTCCTCATAACCGACATGGCCATGTAACTGCGCTTCGTAAAATCGCTCAATGCCGGTTTTACCAATGGATTGAGTGCCGCGGTACTCGACCGAATCCAAGGTTTTGGCTTCTTTTTCATTGATCCGGCCAACGTAGCCGATTGAATGGGCAAAATGCGCCCCGAGCGGATAATCGCGAACAAATTGCGGCTCGACATCAATGCCCGGCAAACGAAACTCGTTGACGGCCAATACGGCGATTTGCTCTTCGGTCAGCTCGTAGAACAGAGTCACCGGGGTAAACGGGTGATGGGATTGCTTCATCGCCTTGTCGAAAACCGCGCGATCCTCCGGGGGCAAATGCAGGAGGTTGATGACCTCCTCGAGCTCTTGATTGACGTCGCTGGCGCGTTCGCGGGTGATGGTCAGGTTGAAGCTGGGACGATTATCGGCGAGTACCACGCCATTGCGGTCGTAGATCAGCCCGCGCGTCGGCGGGATTGGCAAGACGTGAACGCGATTGTTTTCCGAGATGGTCGAGTGGTAGTCGAACTCCACTACTTGCAGGATGTACAGGCGCACGACAAGGGCGCAGCTGATGGCAAAGACGAACAAGGCGCAGGCAATCAACCGTTTGTTGACCAGACGCGTCTCTTTTTCGTGGTCCTTGATCGGGATGGCTTCAGGCATTTCTACAGCAACTCTTTAACATAAATGAATGCCGATCCGTGGGCATGGCAGCAGTCCGTAAAAACGAGCTGCACCATACCAAAAACTGCCCGGGCACTTCAGGACGTTTTTTTAATGACGACGGTTGAAGCGAATTGATGCATGGGCGAAACTTTTTCGCAGGCAAAACAAAACCCCAACTGCTTTCGCAATTGGGGTTTCGGAATTTAATCTTGACGATGACCTACTCTCACATGGGGAAACCCCACACTACCATCGGCGATGCATCGTTTCACTGCTGAGTTCGGGATGGGATCAGGTGGTTCCAACGCTCTATGGTCGTCAAGAAATTCGGGTACTGAGTCGTGACCAGATGGCCTCGCTTCAGCAAATTGGGTATGTGACAGCTGGTGTTTGTGCGTTTCGAACTTTCGGTTCGTTTCGTCTTCACACACCGCAATCTGTGTCTGTTCGACGCAAATTGCTTGGGTGTTATATGGTCAAGCCTCACGGGCAATTAGTATTGGTTAGCTCAACGCCTCACAGCGCTTACACACCCAACCTATCAACGTCGTAGTCTTCGACGGCCCTTCAGGGAACTCAAGGTTCCAGTGAGATCTCATCTTGAGGCAAGTTTCCCGCTTAGATGCTTTCAGCGGTTATCTTTCCCGAACATAGCTACCCGGCAATGCCACTGGCGTGACAACCGGAACACCAGAGGTTCGTCCACTCCGGTCCTCTCGTACTAGGAGCAGCCCCTCTCAAATCTCAAACGTCCACGGCAGATAGGGACCGAACTGTCTCACGACGTTCTAAACCCAGCTCGCGTACCACTTTAAATGGCGAACAGCCATACCCTTGGGACCGGCTTCAGCCCCAGGATGTGATGAGCCGACATCGAGGTGCCAAACACCGCCGTCGATATGAACTCTTGGGCGGTATCAGCCTGTTATCCCCGGAGTACCTTTTATCCGTTGAGCGATGGCCCTTCCATACAGAACCACCGGATCACTAAGACCTACTTTCGTACCTGCTCGACGTGTCTGTCTCGCAGTCAAGCGCGCTTTTGCCTTTATACTCTACGACCGATTTCCGACCGGTCTGAGCGCACCTTCGTACTCCTCCGTTACTCTTTAGGAGGAGACCGCCCCAGTCAAACTACCCACCATACACTGTCCTCGATCCGGATAACGGACCTGAGTTAGAACCTCAAAGTTGCCAGGGTGGTATTTCAAGGATGGCTCCACGCGAACTGGCGTCCACGCTTCAAAGCCTCCCACCTATCCTACACAAGCAAATTCAAAGTCCAGTGCAAAGCTATAGTAAAGGTTCACGGGGTCTTTCCGTCTAGCCGCGGATACACTGCATCTTCACAGCGATTTCAATTTCACTGAGTCTCGGGTGGAGACAGCGCCGCCATCGTTACGCCATTCGTGCAGGTCGGAACTTACCCGACAAGGAATTTCGCTACCTTAGGACCGTTATAGTTACGGCCGCCGTTTACCGGGGCTTCGATCAAGAGCTTCGCGTTAGCTAACCCCATCAATTAACCTTCCGGCACCGGGCAGGCGTCACACCCTATACGTCCACTTTCGTGTTTGCAGAGTGCTGTGTTTTTAATAAACAGTCGCAGCGGCCTGGTATCTTCGACCGGCATGAGCTTACGGAGCAAGTCCTTCACCCTCACCGGCGCACCTTCTCCCGAAGTTACGGTGCCATTTTGCCTAGTTCCTTCACCCGAGTTCTCTCAAGCGCCTTGGTATTCTCTACCCAACCACCTGTGTCGGTTTGGGGTACGGTTCCTGGTTACCTGAAGCTTAGAAGCTTTTCTTGGAAGCATGGCATCAACCACTTCGTCACCCAAAGGGTAACTCGTCATCAGCTCTCGGCCTTAAGATCCCGGATTTACCTAAGATCTCAGCCTACCACCTTAAACTTGGACAACCAACGCCAAGCTGGCCTAGCCTTC
The DNA here is from genome assembly GCF_051132135.1 of Pseudomonas sp. R1-1. NCBI lineage: Bacteria > Pseudomonadati > Pseudomonadota > Gammaproteobacteria > Pseudomonadales > Pseudomonadaceae > Pseudomonas > Pseudomonas sp. R1-1. The sequence continues at coordinate 2,022,045 of NZ_CP071663.1, read as the reverse complement.
TCCGTCCCTCCATCGCAATAACCAGAAGTACAGGAATATTAACCTGTTTTCCATCGACTACGCTTTTCAGCCTCGCCTTAGGGACCGACTAACCCTGCGTCGATTAACGTTGCGCAGGAAACCTTGGTCTTTCGGCGTGGGTGTTTTTCACACCCATTGTCGTTACTCATGTCAGCATTCGCACTTCTGATACCTCCAGCAAGCTTCTCAACTCACCTTCACAGGCTTACAGAACGCTCCTCTACCGCATCACCCGAAGGTGATACCCGTAGCTTCGGTGTATGGTTTGAGCCCCGTTACATCTTCCGCGCAGGCCGACTCGACTAGTGAGCTATTACGCTTTCTTTAAAGGGTGGCTGCTTCTAAGCCAACCTCCTAGCTGTCTAAGCCTTCCCACATCGTTTCCCACTTAACCATAACTTTGGGACCTTAGCTGACGGTCTGGGTTGTTTCCCTTTTCACGACGGACGTTAGCACCCGCCGTGTGTCTCCCATGCTCGGCACTTGTAGGTATTCGGAGTTTGCATCGGTTTGGTAAGTCGGGATGACCCCCTAGCCGAAACAGTGCTCTACCCCCTACAGTGATACATGAGGCGCTACCTAAATAGCTTTCGAGGAGAACCAGCTATCTCCGAGCTTGATTAGCCTTTCACTCCGATCCACAGGTCATCCGCTAACTTTTCAACGGTAGTCGGTTCGGTCCTCCAGTCAGTGTTACCTAACCTTCAACCTGCCCATGGATAGATCGCCCGGTTTCGGGTCTATTCCCAGCGACTAGACGCCCTATTAAGACTCGCTTTCGCTACGCCTCCCCTATTCGGTTAAGCTCGCCACTGAAAATAAGTCGCTGACCCATTATACAAAAGGTACGCAGTCACCCAACAAAGTGGGCTCCCACTGCTTGTACGCATACGGTTTCAGGATCTATTTCACTCCCCTCTCCGGGGTTCTTTTCGCCTTTCCCTCACGGTACTAGTTCACTATCGGTCAGTCAGTAGTATTTAGCCTTGGAGGATGGTCCCCCCATATTCAGACAAAGTTTCTCGTGCTCCGTCCTACTCGATTTCATTGACAAGAGATTTTCGCGTACAGGGCTATCACCCACTATGGCCGCACTTTCCAGAGCGTTCCGCTAATCTCAAATCAACTTAAGGGCTAGTCCCCGTTCGCTCGCCACTACTAAGGGAATCTCGGTTGATTTCTTTTCCTCAGGGTACTTAGATGTTTCAGTTCCCCTGGTTCGCCTCTTGCACCTATGTATTCAGTACAAGATAACCATCTTGTGATGGCTGGGTTCCCCCATTCAGACATCTCCGGATCAAAGTCTGTTTGCCGACTCCCCGAAGCTTTTCGCAGGCTACCACGTCTTTCATCGCCTCTGACTGCCAAGGCATCCACCGTATGCGCTTCTTCACTTGACCATATAACCCCAAGCAATCTGGTTATACTGTGAAGACGACATTCGCCGAAAATTCGAATTTCTCAATTAAGAGAACTCACAAATTTTACCTTAGCCTGATCCGTTACCAGTGAAAGTAACGTTCAGTCTATCTTTCTATCACATACCCAAATTTTTAAAGAACGATCTAATCAAAAGACTAGAAATCAATATTCGCACCGAATATTCATTTCTAAGCTTTCAGAAGCAGTTTATATGGTGGAGCCAAGCGGGATCGAACCGCTGACCTCCTGCGTGCAAGGCAGGCGCTCTCCCAGCTGAGCTATGGCCCCATAACAAAATTGGTGGGTCTGGGCAGATTCGAACTGCCGACCTCACCCTTATCAGGGGTGCGCTCTAACCAACTGAGCTACAGACCCAATTTCGAGCGCGTAACTGTTAGCCTGGAGCTATCAGCTTGGAGCTTAAAGCTGCTTCTATCGTCTTCTTCAATGAATCAAGCAATTCGTGTGGGAGCTCATGGAGCAGCTGATGTCGTCGATTAAGGAGGTGATCCAGCCGCAGGTTCCCCTACGGCTACCTTGTTACGACTTCACCCCAGTCATGAATCACACCGTGGTAACCGTCCTCCCGAAGGTTAGACTAGCTACTTCTGGTGCAACCCACTCCCATGGTGTGACGGGCGGTGTGTACAAGGCCCGGGAACGTATTCACCGTGACATTCTGATTCACGATTACTAGCGATTCCGACTTCACGCAGTCGAGTTGCAGACTGCGATCCGGACTACGATCGGTTTTATGGGATTAGCTCCACCTCGCGGCTTGGCAACCCTTTGTACCGACCATTGTAGCACGTGTGTAGCCCAGGCCGTAAGGGCCATGATGACTTGACGTCATCCCCACCTTCCTCCGGTTTGTCACCGGCAGTCTCCTTAGAGTGCCCACCATAACGTGCTGGTAACTAAGGACAAGGGTTGCGCTCGTTACGGGACTTAACCCAACATCTCACGACACGAGCTGACGACAGCCATGCAGCACCTGTCTCAATGTTCCCGAAGGCACCAATCCATCTCTGGAAAGTTCATTGGATGTCAAGGCCTGGTAAGGTTCTTCGCGTTGCTTCGAATTAAACCACATGCTCCACCGCTTGTGCGGGCCCCCGTCAATTCATTTGAGTTTTAACCTTGCGGCCGTACTCCCCAGGCGGTCAACTTAATGCGTTAGCTGCGCCACTAAGAGCTCAAGGCTCCCAACGGCTAGTTGACATCGTTTACGGCGTGGACTACCAGGGTATCTAATCCTGTTTGCTCCCCACGCTTTCGCACCTCAGTGTCAGTATCAGTCCAGGTGGTCGCCTTCGCCACTGGTGTTCCTTCCTATATCTACGCATTTCACCGCTACACAGGAAATTCCACCACCCTCTACCATACTCTAGCTCGACAGTTTTGAATGCAGTTCCCAGGTTGAGCCCGGGGATTTCACATCCAACTTAACGAACCACCTACGCGCGCTTTACGCCCAGTAATTCCGATTAACGCTTGCACCCTCTGTATTACCGCGGCTGCTGGCACAGAGTTAGCCGGTGCTTATTCTGTCGGTAACGTCAAAATTGCAGAGTATTAATCTACAACCCTTCCTCCCAACTTAAAGTGCTTTACAATCCGAAGACCTTCTTCACACACGCGGCATGGCTGGATCAGGCTTTCGCCCATTGTCCAATATTCCCCACTGCTGCCTCCCGTAGGAGTCTGGACCGTGTCTCAGTTCCAGTGTGACTGATCATCCTCTCAGACCAGTTACGGATCGTCGCCTTGGTGAGCCATTACCTCACCAACTAGCTAATCCGACCTAGGCTCATCTGATAGCGCAAGGCCCGAAGGTCCCCTGCTTTCTCCCGTAGGACGTATGCGGTATTAGCGTTCCTTTCGAAACGTTGTCCCCCACTACCAGGCAGATTCCTAGGCATTACTCACCCGTCCGCCGCTGAATCCAGGAGCAAGCTCCTTTCATCCGCTCGACTTGCATGTGTTAGGCCTGCCGCCAGCGTTCAATCTGAGCCATGATCAAACTCTTCAGTTCAAACATCTTTGGGTTTTTAAGAAACCCTAAACTTGGCTCAGCAATCGTTGGTTACATCTTTGATTTCTCGCGGAGTAACTTGTGATGCTGATAATCTTGTTGACTATCAGCCTGACTCCACAAGCACCCACACGAATTGCTTGATTCAGTTGTTAAAGAGCGGTTGGCTAAGATCTTTCGTCTCAACCGAGGCGCGCATTCTACAGCAGCCTCATTTGCTGTCAAGTGATTATTTTCAGAAGCTTTCGAAGATTTCTTCAACAACAACCACTTGCGCTTCCGATCTCTCGTCAGCGGGAGGCGAATTCTACAGCGTTACACGCTGCTGTCAACACCTCTTTTTCAACCTCCTTTCGGGCTTCGATGAACTGAAGCCGCTTACTGCCGAAACCTCTTAACTCGTTGAATCTCAAGGAGTTTTCCGTTTCGACTGCGCCGGAAGTGGGGCGAATTATAGACAGATCCGATCCACCGTCAAGCAGTAATTTCGTATTTCTATCCAAACGGCTAAAAACGCCATCTGTATATAGACGTAATGAAAACCAATGCGCAGTATATTGCCCAATACCAACAATAACCCCCTTCTGCTCTTACTTTGGACGATGCCGCGCAATGAATGACCAACCACGATCGCTTGCCTCTCTGCTGTTTCCGGTTGGCCTGCTATTAATAGCCATGGCATCGATCCAGTCCGGTGCCTCCCTGGCGAAAAGCATGTTCCCCATTGTTGGTGCTCAGGGCACCACCACGCTGCGCCTTGTGTTTGCCAGTGTGATCATGTTGCTGATACTGCGCCCCTGGCGGGCCAGGCTGACGGCCAGATCGCTGCGCACCGTGATCGTCTACGGAATGGCACTGGGCGGCATGAACTTTCTCTTCTATATGTCATTGCGCACGGTCCCGCTGGGCATTGCCGTTGCCCTCGAATTCACCGGCCCGCTCGCCGTAGCGATTTATGCATCCCGCCGGGCAATCGATTTTCTGTGGATAGCCCTCGCTGCGGTTGGTTTGTTCCTGTTGATCCCCAGCGGAGCCACCGGCGCCGGGATTGACCTGGTGGGCGCCGGCTATGCACTGGGCGCAGGCGTCTGCTGGGCGCTGTACATTCTGTTCGGACAAAAAGCCGGGGCGGATAATGGCGTCACGACTGCCGCGCTTGGGGTGATGATCGCCGCGCTGTTTGTAGCGCCGATCGGCATCGTCCATGCCGGTGCCGCCCTGCTGACTCCCTCGTTGATCCCGATCGCCATCGGTGTAGCTATCCTGTCCACCGCCCTGCCCTACACACTGGAAATGGTTGCACTCACACGCATGCCGGCGCGGACGTTTGGCACATTGATGAGCATCGAGCCGGCCTTTGGCGCGCTGTCCGGCCTGTTGTTCCTGCAGGAATTCCTCACGCTGTCACAATGGATGGCCATTCTGTGCATTATCCTGGCTTCCGTCGGCGCCACCATGACCATGGGCAGCGCCGCAAAACCGGCAATCGCGGCCGATTGAATGCGCAAGTGACGAAGGTCTGGCAATTGCAGCGCATTTAGGCCATGTTTAGCCGTGTAAACCAATGCCAGACATGGATTTTTTCACACAGGGATGGACAACGCTCAACGCGTAGCGAACACAGGCAGACCCGAGCGACAGACTCGTGGCCGCTATAAGGACGGTAATGAAACGAATTTTGCTACTGATCGCCATCCTGGCAATTGCGGGTTGTGCGGCGACTTCGGAAACACAGGTCAAGCGCGGGAAAAAAGGGCTGCATATCAACTGTTCAGGGCTGTCGTCCTCCTGGGACAAGTGCTACGCCAGTGCCGCCAATGCCTGTTTGCCGAAAGGCTACAAGGTGATTGCCAAATCCGGTGACGCCGTCGAAGAGCCCGGCGACTATCCGTTCGGTCTCAACCCAGCCGGCTACACCAGCCGCAGCATGATCGTCATCTGCAAATAACTCAGCGTGGTTCGGCCATCTGACGGCCGATCTCGTCATGACTGGACTTCAGCACCGCTTGCTGAATGTCCGGCGTGACCAGCATGCGTGCCACCACCAGTGCGCCGACGCATTGCGACAGAACCGACCATGCCAGGCTGTCGCTTTCCAATACCTGAGCCCAGCGCTCATGCAACCGACAAATCCACAATTGCGCTTGTTCGCGCACCTGCACATCCGAGCGGGCGATTTCCGCGCCAAGCGCCGGCAACGCGCAACCGAGTTCCGGCTGTTCGACGTGGGTCATGCTCAAATAGTGTTTGAGACAGCGCTGCAGCCTCTTGCGATCCTGCTCGCCCTCCCCGCCTCCGCCCAGCCGCTCAAGACTCTGGCTCAGCTCGCGCTCGACAATCGCCGTGAACAGTTGATCTTTCGATGAGAAGTGGCTGTAGAACGCCGCGCCGCTCAAGCCGATCGCTTTCATCAACGCATCGACGCCGACCGTTGAAAACCCCGAGCGTTTTGCCGACAGCGCGCTGCTCTGCAATAACTTTTCTCGGGTTTCCAGCTTGTGACTGGCGGAATAGCGCATGAGCCTGACCTCGAATCGATGACCTTGACGTTGCCGAAACCCTAGCATAACGTTCGTTCAGTTAACGATCGTTTAATAAAGGGATTCACCCATGAATAACAAGAAGGTCGTACTGGTGGTTGGCGCTGGAGACTCAACGGGCGGAGCGATTGCCAAGCGATTTGCCCGGGAGGGATTCGTCGCTTGCGTTACCCGGCGTAGCGCCGACAAACTGCAACCGCTGGTTGACGCGATCAACGCTGAAGGCGGCGAAGCCCACGGTTTCGCCTGCGACGCGCGCAAAGAAGATGACGTGATCGCGCTGATAGAAGACATCGAAACCCGCCTCGGGCCGATCGAAGCCTTTGTCTTCAATATCGGCGCCAACGTGCCGTGCAGCATTCTCGACGAAACCGCGCGCAAATATTTCAAGATCTGGGAAATGGCCTGCTTCTCGGGTTTCCTCAATGCCCGCGAAGTGGCCAAACGCATGGTCACCCGTCAGCGCGGCACGATTCTGTTCACCGGGGCAACCGCCGGGCTGCGTGGCGCTGCGGGGTTCGCTGCGTTCGCCGGGGCCAAACACGGTATTCGCGCGCTGGCGCAAAGCATGGCGCGGGAGTTGGGACCGATGAACGTCCATGTCGCCCACATTGTGGTCGATGGGGCTATCGACACTGATTTCATTCGCACCAGTTTTCCCGAGAAGTACGCCACCAAGGATCAGGACGGCATACTCAACCCCGAACACATTGCCGACAACTATTGGTTTCTGCACAGTCAGCCAAGGGACGCATGGACCTTCGAACTGGATCTGCGCCCATGGAATGAACGCTGGTAAGCCTTCGCCATAACCACTCGCCATAACAATAAGCAGAGAGACGCGATAATGAGCAAAGCAGTAGAGTTCTATTTCGACCTCGGCAGCCCTGCCACTTATCTGGCCTACACCCAGTTACCAAAGATCTGCGCCGAAACCGACAGTGAGTTGCGCTACATTCCGATGCTGCTCGGTGGCGTGTTCAAGGCGACCGGCAATGCCTCACCGGCGATGATTCCGGCGAAGGGGCGCTACATGTTTCAGGATCTGGACCGCTATGCAAAACGCTACGCAGTGCCGCTGAAATTCAATCCGCACTTTCCGATCAATACGCTGATGCTGATGCGCGCGGTGACGGGCATTCAGCTTCATCATCCCGAACGCTTTCAGGCTTTTATCGACTGCCTGTTCAAAGCGCTTTGGGTTGAAGGACGCAGCTTGAATGAGCCAGAAACCGTAGCGGCCGTATTGAGTGAGCACGGTTTCGACCCGCAGACAGTGATGGCGTTGGTCAACGACGAAACAGTCAAAGCAGCCCTCAAGGACAATACCGAAACCGCCGTTAAACGCGGTGTTTTCGGCGCACCGAGCATGTTTGTCGACAACCAGTTGTTCTTCGGACAGGATCGATTGGATTTTGTCGAAGCGGCGTTGCGCCAGCTCTAAAGCAAAGCAAACACCCGGGCGCTGGCAGCAGCGCCCGGGTATCAATCGCTTAAATGGCTGCGGTTCGCGTGTTCAGCCATTCCAATGCAGCGCCTTCCAGCAATGGGCTTAAACGTTCACGCACCTCGGCGTGATAAGCGTTGAACCATTGTTTCTCGTCTTGTGTAAGCAGAGCAGGCAACAAGCAACGCGTGTCGATCGGGCACAGCGTCAAAGTCTCGAACTCGAGAAATTCACCGAACTCGCTGCTGCCTGCCTCGCGGTTCATCGCCAGGTTTTCAATGCGCACACCCCAACGACCCGGACGATAAGTGCCCGGCTCGATCGAAGTGATCATTCCCGGTTGCATGGCAGTTTGCGGCGCAGGTGCGGCCTGGTAGGCAATCACCTGTGGACCTTCGTGGACATTAAGGAAATAGCCAACGCCGTGGCCAGTGCCATGACCGTAATCAACGTTGTCCGCCCAGATCGGCGCCCGCGCGATGGCGTCCAGCAATGGCGAAAGAATGCCTTTGGGGAAGCGTGCCCGCGACAGCGCAATCACGCCTTTCAACACCCGTGTACAGTCGCGTTTCTGCTCTTCAGTCGGCGTACCGACGGGCACCATCCGCGTGATATCGGTGGTCCCGCCCAGATATTGGCCGCCGGAGTCGATCAGCAGCAAGCCGTCACCTTCGATCAGCGCATGCTCTTCTTCGGTGGCATGGTAATGCGGCATGGCGCCGTTGGCGTTGAAAGCGGCAATGGTATTGAAGCTCAGCGAGACATAATCCGGACGCCGCTCACGTGCAGCTGTCAGCTTCTCGTCGATGGTCAATTCGGTAATGCATTCGCGTCCCCAGGCCGATTCCAGCCAGGCAAAAAACTCGCACAGCGCCGCACCGTCCTGTTCCATCGCGCGGCGGATGTGCTGCGCATCCGCTTCACTTTTCTGTGATTTGGCAAGCGTGGTCGGGTTCAAGCCTTCGACCAGTTGCACTTCGCTGTCGAGGTTGTCCAGCAGGCCAGTGGTGACTCGCGCCGGATCGACCAGCAGGCTCGCGCCCTTCGGTACGTCACGCAGAGCGTGCGCTACTTCGCTGTAGTCGCGCAGCGTCACGCCATCCTGTTCCAGCACTGCGCGCAAATCCGCGTCGACTTTGCTCAGCGCGACGAACAGCGTCGCTTGCTGTTGACTGATCAAGGCAAACGAAACAAACACCGGGTTGAACGACACGTCGCCGCCGCGCAGGTTGAACAGCCAGGCGATGTCGTCGAGGGTGGCGATGAAATGCCAGTCAGCCCCGCGCTCCTGCAGGGTTTCGCGCAGTCTGGCGAGTTTTTCGCCACGGCTGACCGTCGCCTGCGGTGGCAGATGCGGATAGATCGGCGCATTCGGCAGGCTCGGGCGATCAATCCAGACTTGCTGCAGCAGGTCGATATCAGTGCGCAGACGAGCCCCACGCGCTTCGAGCTTGCTGCTCAAGGTACGCGCCGATGCCACGGCCATTACCGCACCGTCAACCGCGACCACACCGCCTTGCGGTGTCTGCTCGGCCAGCCAGTCCAGCGGGCTCGGCTGCCCCGGTTGCAACTTGACCAGTTCGATGCCGCTGCCCTTGAGTTCCTTGGTCGCCTGCTCCCAGTAACGGCTGTCGGCCCAGACCCCGGCGAAATCAGCGGTGACGATCAGCGTGCCGACCGAACCATGGAAACCCGACAACCACTGCCGGCCTTGCCAGTAGCCCGGCAGGTATTCCGACAGATGCGGGTCGGCGGACGGCACCAGCAACGCATGGATGCCTTCACGGCGCATCAGTTCGCGGGTCTGCGCCAGGCGCTGGGGCACCGATCCTTCGGTCAAGGTCTGGGTACTCATCATGTCTCCTGCTAATCATTTCATCGTTATTGTTCGTAGCCGTTTATCCGGCTCGTTTAAAGCCCTGTCGCCCAGAATGCCGGGGCACTGGCGCAGGCGCTCTTGATCAGTTCAACGGCCTTGTCGACATCCTCGGCGGTGGTGAAACGGCCAAGGCTCAGGCGGATGGTGCGGCCGGCCAGATGCGCGTCATGCCCCAGCGCCAGCAGCACGTGAGACGGCGCGTTACTTGCCGAATTGCACGCCGACGTCGCGGAAAAAGCGATCGACTGGCTCAACGCCGCACTGTTGAACTCACCTTCACTGAAGGTCAGGCTCAAGGTATGCGGAATACGCTGGCTGGCACAGCCGTTCAGGCGCACGCCCGGCAGGCTCAGCAGTTGTTCGAGCAGGCGTTGGCGCAGCGCGACAATGGTTGCTTTCTCCGCGTCGAAGGCTTCGGCGGCCAAGGCAAACGCGGCGCCCATGCCGGCAATCTGGTGGGTCGCCAACGTCCCGGAACGCAATCCACCTTCGTGACCGCCGCCGTGAATCTGCGCCTGCAAACGCTGCTGCGCCCGCGGGCCGACGTACAACGCGCCGATGCCTTTGGGGCCATAGAGCTTGTGCGCGGAAAACGACATCAGGTCCACCGGCCATTGCCGCAGATCGATGGCGACTTTACCGGCACCCTGCGCGGCATCAACGTGAAACAACGCCCCGCGAGCCCGGACGACTTCGCCAATCGCTTGCACATCATTGACGGTGCCCAACTCGTTGTTGACCAGCATCAGCGACACCAGAAAGGTGTCGTCGCGCAGGGCTTCGCTGACCGCTTGCGCCGTGATCAATCCATTGGCATCGGGCACCAGATAGGTCACGGCGACGCCGCTGTCCTGCAACTGGCGGGCGGTATCGAGGATGGCTTTGTGTTCGATCTGGCTGGTAATGATGTGGCCACCAGGCACACCGCGCGCCTGTGCCACGCCCTTGAGAGCAAGGTTGTTGGATTCGGTGGCGCCGGAGGTCCAGACGATCTGCCCGGCATTGGCTCCGACCAGTCCGGCGACTTGCTGGCGCGCCTGCTCGACCGTGTCCCGGGCCTGCTGGCCGAAGGCATGGGAGCTGGAAGCCGGGTTACCGAAATTGCCGTGAAAACCCAGACACTCGATCATCACCTGGATGACCCGCTCGTCCACCGGGGTGGTGGCGGCGTAATCGAAATACAACGGACGTGTGTTCATAAAAGACTCGCAGAGCGTGTTCCGGGATCAGGAGGCTCGTGTCTGCAAACGGCACCGCGCAGCCTCGTGAGTTGCGCGTCGGTTCGAGAGCGTCATCAATACCTGATCGGATGCCGTTAAAGAAGGACAACTTCATTTAAAAGTGCGTAGGAACGCTCCTGAAGCCGAGCTTAACAGGCATCCGGCCTGCGGTTGAAGCAATGCGTCAGCGAAAGCTTTCGAGAAGTAACGGGTACAGGGAAATCACCAGCAGCGCGGCCATGCCCCAGTTGAACACGCGCAACCAGCGCGGCTCCTTCAGTACATTGCGCAATAAAGTCCCGCAGGCGGCCCAGACACCGACGCTGGGCAAGTTGATGATGGCAAACACCGCAGCGATCACCACGACGTTGGTGAAATAACCCTGCATCGGCGTGTAGGTGCTGATCGCGCCAATGGCCATGATCCACGCTTTCGGGTTGACCCATTGAAACGCCGCGGCACCGAGATAGCTGATCGGCCTGGCCTCGCCTTCGACATTGTCGCCGACCGGCCCCGAATGGGCGATTTTCCACGCCAGGTACAACAGATACGCCGCGCCGACGTAGCGCAGTATCGTGTAGAGAATCGGATAGTTCTGAAACACCGCGCCCAGACCAAAGCCCACCGCGACCACCAGCACGAAGAAGCCGCAGGTGATGCCAAGCATGTGCGGAATGGTGCGGTTGAAGCCGAAATTCACCCCCGATGCCAGCAACATGGTGTTGTTCGGCCCCGGCGTTATCGAGGTGACAAGGGCAAACAGGGCAAAGCCCAACAGCAGGTCAAGCGAGAGGGTCATAGCGGGCAGTCCGTCAGGGTCATTCAGAGGTAGACCCTATACCACTGCGTACGCCCGGCCCACGGACAGTTACGCAAAACTTGTAGCAGTACAGTTGCGCTTCAGCTTGGGCGACCGTGCAGCTGTACGGCACGCTCGGCGCTCATCTCGCCTTGCTGATCGAAACCATAGGATTTCTGTGGCTGACCCAGCAGTGCGGCTTTTTTCGCGTGGTATTCGTCGAAGGACAGACCACTGCGGTTCAGCGCTTCGAGCGCCAGTTCGCGGGATTCTTCCGCAGTATAAGGGCGCAATTCCGGCGCAACGTGGCCGGCACATCCGGCGAGTACGGAAACAGCAAGCAGCAGCGAAACAGTCAATAAACGATTCATGGGAGCGTCCTGGCGAGCAGTGTTGGTCGATGTAGAAAGGCTACGCCGCGGCACGCTCGCGCAGAAATCAACGCTCTCAATAGTGGCTATCAGTGATTCGCCACGGCCAGTGATGAATCGCCGAATCGGCCTAACCGAGCAACCGGCAATGCAGCGCGTCATCGTGGCTGCGGGCGATGCTGCTGAGCACCTGGAACGAATTGAAGGTGATGGTTTTCGCCCGATGCCGACGAATCAGTTGCCAGAAATCCTGCTCACCGGTCTCGAAACTGCGAAACGCCGCCTCCCCCGCCTCACGGGTCTGCCATTGCAGAAACCCCAGCACGCGGCGGCCATCGTCGCTGGCTTGCACGCTCGCGCTGACGAAGCCGGCATAACGCTGGGCCAGGCGCTCGGTTTGTAGCGCCAGTTCCGCCACCAGGGCAGGCTGCTGGAGCGGTTCGATTTCGAATTCGATCAATTGCGTGAAGCTGCGGTTTTGCGCGGATGCTTGCATGGTGTCCCCACTTATCGTAAGGCGAATCTTGCGACTCGAAGGCCAGCAGGGTAAAACCTCCAGTTAAGTCAAGGTCAAGAGCTGTTTTCCATGATCAGCAAAGAACAGGTGCGTAAACCGTTGACCGTCGGTGAAGTAGCGGCGCGCAGCGGTGTTGCGGTCACGGCGCTGCATTTTTATGAAACCAAAGGCTTGATCAAGAGCCAACGCAACGCGGGCAATCAACGCCGCTATGAGCGTGAGGTGCTGCGCCGGGTGGCGCTGATCAAAGTGGCGCAGCGCCTGGGCATCCCACTGGCGCAGATAGGCGACGCATTGCAAATGCTCCCGGACGATCGCGCACCGACCGCCGCCGACTGGAAAATCCTCTCGGAGCGCTGGCGGCGGGAGCTGGATGAGCGCATCGAACAATTGCTGTTACTGCGCGACCGCCTCGACGGTTGCATCGGTTGCGGGTGTTTGTCGATGGAGGCCTGCCCGCTGCGCAATCACGGCGACGTACTCGGTGAACAGGGTCCGGGGCCGCATTTTCCCAACGATTGACGGCTCGTCGGGCAAACGTCTGCACTGCGCCGAGCGTTCTATAGTGGTTTTTCCACCCATCCGGTGGACCCCATTTCGTAGAACAAAATCAGGGAGAACGTCATGAGCGTCAAACCCATTCCCGAGGGGTATCACAGCATTACCCCCTATCTCGGCATCCACAAAGCGGCCGAGGCCATCGACTTTTATAAAAAAGCCTTCGGCGCCACCGAGGTCATGCGCCTGGCCATGCCCGACGGTTCCATCGGTCACGCCGAGCTGCGCATTGGCGACAGCGCAATCATGCTCGGTTCGCCTTGTGATCAGGGGCCGTTGAGCAATCCGGAGCAAGCGGTATCGGTCGGTTTGCATTTGTACGTGGTCGACGTCGATCAATCGTTTCAACGCGCGCTGGATGCCGGGGCGACGACGGTATCCGAGGTCCAGGATCAATTTTATGGCGATCGCAGCGGGACGTTGAAGGATCCCTATGGGCATTTGTGGTTTCTGGCTACGCGCAAGGAGGATTTGACTGAAGAGCAAATCAAGCAGCAGGCGATGGAGATGTTTCAGCAAAGTTGAGCGCTTTCGTGTCTGCACCGGCGCCATCGCGAGCAGGCTCACTCCTACAGTTGAAATACATTGCAAATGTAGGAGTGAGCCTGCTCGCGATGGCGCCGGCAAAGGCAACTCAAAACTCCCTGAACACAGTTCATGAACCTGCTCACCACGCTTTAGCCCTTGCCACACTCTCCGGACGATTTCAGGATGCATCCAACAAGAACCCTGAAAGAAGGACCAGCCCGATGTTTGCCGGATTCCGCAAAGACCAGCGTCACGTCAACGGCGTCGACATTGCCTACCGCATCGGTGGCAGCGGCCCGGGATTGTTGCTGTTGCACGGCCACCCGCAGACCCATGTGATCTGGCACAAGATCGCCGAATCCCTGGCCGAGCATTTCACCGTGGTCGCCGCCGACTTGCGCGGTTACGGCGACAGCGGCCGCCCGCCGGCGGATGACCTGCATCGCAATTATTCAAAACGGGAAATGGCCCGCGACAATGTCGAGCTGATGCAGTCGCTGGGTTTTGCACAGTTCTCGGTCCTGGCTCACGACCGCGGTGCGCGGGTCGCTCATCGTCTGGCGCTCGACCACGCCGAAGCCGTGCAACGCATGATGCTACTGGACATCGCGCCGACCCTGTCGATGTATGCGCAAACCAACGAAGCCTTCGCCCGCGCGTATTGGCACTGGTTCTTCCTGATCCGCCCGGCGCCGCTGCCGGAAACCCTGATCGAAGCCGATCCCGAAGGCTACCTGCGCAGTGTCATGGGCAGTCGCAGCGCCGGCTTCAAGCCGTTCACCGATGAGGCGTTTGGCGAATATCTGCGCTGTCTGCAACAACCGGGCAGTGCGCGCGGCCTCTGCGAGGATTACCGCGCCAGCGCCAGCATCGATCTGGAGGATGATCGCGCCGACATCGCTGCCGGACATCGACTGAATCTGCCGTTGCGCGTGCTGTGGGGCGCCGAAGGCACCGTCGGGCGCTGTTTCGATCCGCTCAAGGAATGGCAACACGTAGCCGCCAATGTCAGCGGCAAAGCCTTGCCCGCTGGCCATTACATCGCCGAAGAAGTCCCCGAGTTGCTGCTGGCCGAAGCGCTGGCGTTTCTGCGCTGAGCTGCGTCTGCACAGCGCGGTGCTATGCTGGCGGCTCGTCCCGCCAGTGCTCGTTTTGCCATGTCCCGGAATAAAGACGCCTTGCCCCTGCCCGAAGACCTGCGTGTGCTGCTCACGGTGATTCGCAAGAACGGTTTCGCTGCCGCGGCGGATGAATTGGGGCTGTCGCCGGCCTATGTCAGCAAACGCATCCAGATTCTCGAAAGCACCCTCGGCACGCGTCTGCTGCATCGCACCAGTCGGCGGATTTCGCTGACCGAAGATGGCGAGCGCGTGCAACGTTGGGCGCTGCGCATTCTCGATGATTTTCAGCAATTGCACGACGAATTGTCCGATGCCCACGCCAGTCCGCGTGGGCGTTTGCACATTTGCAGCAGCTTCGGCTTCGGCCGCAATCACGTGGCGCCAGCGGTGTCGTTGCTGGCAGAACGTTATCCGCAACTGGAGATTCGTCTCGACCTGTTTGACCGGGTGGTCGACATCATCGAGGAAGGCTTCGATCTGGAGATTCGCGTGGGTGATGACCTTCCCGGCCAGCACATCGGCCGCCGTCTGGTCAGTAATCGCCGCGTGCTGTGCGCCGCCCCCGCTTACCTGCAACGCCGCGGAACACCGCAGACCCTCGAAGACCTGCAAGCGCATGATTGTCTGGTGATCAAGGAGCGCGACAACGCTTTCGGCATCTGGAATCTGCAGGGTGACAACGGCGTGGAAGACGTGCGGGTCAGCGGGCCGTTGTCCTCGAACAACGGTGAGATCGTCCTGCAATGGGCGCTGGACGGCCGCGGGATTCTGCTGCGTTCACTGTGGGACGTGAAACCGCTGCTGGAGCAAGGGCGCCTGGTGCAGGTGCTGGACGGTTACAGCCAGAGCGCCAACGTCTGGGCGGTATACCCGACGCGCCTGGCGCATTCCGGGAAATTGCGCGCCTGTGTGGAGTTCTTGCAGGAGCATTTCAAAAGCTTGTCGCTGTAACCTCAAACACCCCAAAACACTTGTGGGAGCTAGCCTGCTAGCGATTGCGATGTGTCAGATATGCATCATTGCCTGACACTCCGCAATCGCTAGCAGGCTAGCTCCCACAGGGATTAGTGGTGAGTCAGGCGAGCCATGGGTTGCTGGCCAGATGCTCGCGCTCAAAGGCCTCGATCTGCTCGCGCCGCTGCAAGGTGCTGCCGATCGCATCGAGTCCCAGCAGCAACGCGCTTTTGCGCAAGGTGTCGATCTCAAAACCCACAACCGAGCCATCGGCCAGGCGGATCTGCTGCGCCTCAAGGTCAATGCTGATCCGCGCGGTTTCTGGCTGCCCGACCAGCCGGCCAATCCGCTGCACCTGCGCCTCGTCCAGGGTGATCAACAACACGCCGTTACGCTGGCAATTGTCGTAGAAAATCCCGGCAAAGCTGCTGCCGATCAGCGCGCGGATGCCCATTTGCTGCAAACCCCACACGGCATGTTCACGGCTGGAGCCGCAGCCGAAATTCGGCCCGACCACGAGAAACTTCGCCTCCTGCCACGCCGGTTGATTCAGCACGAAATCGGGGTCGGGACGGCCATCGCGCAGAAAGCGCAGATCGAAGAACAATCCGCGATCCAGTCCGTGGCGATCGATGCCCTTGAGGAACTGCTTGGGCATGATCACGTCGGTGTCGATGTTGGCCGCCAGTAACGGCGCGGCCTGGCCGCTGACTTGCGTGAAGGGTTGCAGGCTCATGGGCGTTCTCCAAAATCGCGGACATCGGTGAGTCGGCCGCTGATCGCTGCGGCGGCGACCATCGCCGGGCTCATCAGGTGGGTGCGCGCGCCGGCGCCCTGACGGCCTTCGAAATTGCGGTTGGTGCTGGAGGCGCAACGGTCGCCGGGCGCGAGCACATCGTCGTTCATCGCCAGGCACATCGAACAACCGGACTGGCGCCATTCGAAGCCAGCGTCGATAAAGATCCGCGCCAGCCCTTCCGCCTCAGCCTGGGCGCGGACTTCGCTGGAACCGGGTACGATCATCGCCCGCACGTGCCCGGCCACTTGCCGGCCATCGACGATTCGGGCGGCGTCACGCAAATCTTCGATGCGCGCATTGGTGCACGAGCCGATAAAGGCGTGGCTGATGGCGATCTCGCTGAGCGCCATGCCCGCTTCGAGGCCCATGTAATCGAGGGCGCGGCGCATGTCCTGACGCAGGATCGGATCGCTGATCGCTTGCGGGTCCGGTACACGCGCGCCAATAGCGGCAGCCTGATCCGGGCTGGTGCCCCAGGTGACCATCGGCTCGAGGACGCTGGCATCGAGGTGGATCTCGCGGTCAAACACCGCGCCCGGATCACTGCGCAGCTCACGCCACTTTTCCACGCCCTGCTCCCACAACGCGCCCGTTGGTGCACGCGGCTTGCCCTTGAGGTAGGCGAACACCTTGTCATCCGGCGCCATGAACGCTCCGCGCGCGCCGGCCTCGACCGCCATGTTGCAAATGGTCATGCGCGCTTCGACGCTCAAGGCATCGATGGTCGCACCGCAAAATTCGATCGCGTAGCCGCTGGCTCCGGACGCGCCGATCCGACCGATCAGGGCCATGATCACGTCTTTCGAGGTCAGGCCCGGTGCCAGCGCACCCTCAATGGTTACGCGCAAGGTTTTCAGGCGTTTGTAGATCAGTGTCTGTGACGCTAGCAGGTGCTCGATCTCGGAGGTGCCAATGCCAAAACCAAACGCACCGAGGGCGCCGTAGGTCGTGGTGTGGCTGTCGCCAGCGGCAATCACCATGCCCGGCAGAATGAAGCCCTGCTCCGGGGCGATCACATGTTCGATGCCCTGACGCTTGTCGAGGATGTCGAGTAATTCGATGCCGAAGTCCCGGCAGTTTTCCGCCAGATACGACACTTGCCGGGCGCCGCCCGCGTCGGGCATGGCGGCAATACGCAGCGGCGCGGTCGGGTTGACGTGGTCGACCACCGCCAGCGCCGTGCCCGGCCGCCACACCTTGCGCCCGGCCGCACGCAAACCGCTGAAGGCCTGCGGGCTGGTGTATTCGTTGATCACCTGGCGATCGATATACAACAGCACATGGCCCTGATCGTCGAGACGACAAACTGTGTGCGAGTCGATGTGTTTGGCGTAGAGGGTTCTGGCGGTCATCACGGGGCGCTCATCAGGGAATCCGGTGAAGCCCATCATAGGGAGCGTGCACGGGCCATCAATTGGCAGACGGTGATGGCGTCATTCATGAAGCGTGTTCGATCCCGACACACCGAATCCCCTTGTAGGAGTGAGCCTGCTCGCGATAGCGGTGTATCTGTCGGAGTTGCTCTGTCTGACAGACCGCTATCGCGAGCAGGCTCACTCCTACAGGGGCGGTTGCGCTTGGTGGAAACGCGAAACATTTACTTTCATATCGTTTATCGGGATTTGCCGCGCTCATCCGTCTTATATAGATGCGGGCCGGCCGCGTAGGCAAAAGCCACGGCCGGACCTTCCAGGGAAACAGCGCTGCGAAGCCCGTAGTCCTGCCCCTTTCACCGAAAACAAGACGCGCAACCATGTCGAAGAAATCCCGTTCCAAACTGTGGTTCCTGGTGCATAGCTGGCTCGCTTTGCCCATCTGGTTCTTTGTGCTGATCGTCTGTGTCACCGGCACGCTGGCGGTGGTCAGCCAGGAGATCGTCTGGCTGGCCAACCCGCAGATGCGCGCCAGCCAGCCGGCGGACGATGCGCCCCGACTCAGCTACGACCAGATTCTGGCCGCGATCAAACAAGCCGAACCGCAGACCGTGGTGCAGCGCATCAGCCGGCCCGACGAGTCGCATTTTGCTCTCGACGTCAACGTCAGCTACCCCGACGGGCGTTCGCAGACCGTTTACGTCAATCCCTATACCGGGGTGATTCAGGGCGGCGCGCCGGACTTCAACTTCAAAGCCTTCACCCGTGCGCTGCATGGCTGGTGGCTGGTGCCGTTCACCAACGGCTTCAGCTGGGGCTGGTATCTGGTGTCGTTCCTCGGTTTGCCGTTGCTGGCATCGTTGATCACCGGACTGGTGGTCTATAAACGCTTCTGGAAAGGCTTCTTCCGCCCGACCCTGCGTTTTCGCCACGGTGCGCGGATCTTCTGGGGCGATTTCCACCGCCTCAGCGGCATCTGGTCGATCTGGTTCATCGCGGTGATCTCGATCACCGGCATCTGGTTCCTGATCGAAGCGCTGCTGTTCGACAATCACATTTCCATTTCCAGCGAGCCGGTGATTCCGGCGATGGCCCGTGAAGCGGTGCCGATCTCCGCCGACGGCACACCGCCGCCGCGCATCAGCCTCGACCGCGCGATTGAAGTCGCACAACAGAAAATCCCCGGCCTGGAAGTCAGCTTCGTCAGCCTGCCGGGCAATGCCTATAGCCATATGAACCTCGGTGGCCGTGGCTGGTATCCGCTGATGTTCCAATCCGCCACGCTCAACCCGTTCAACGGTGATCTGGCCGCTTCGCGGCTGTTGTCCGATCGCACTGCGCTGGAGTTCGTCACCGAATCCATGCGTCCCCTGCACACCGGCGACTTTGGCGGGTTGTGGATCAAGCTGATCTGGTTCTTCTTCGGTCTGGTGCTGAGCATGATGGTGCTCAGCGGCCTGTTGATCTGGACCAAACGCACCGCACTGGCCACCGCCAATGCGCTCAAGCGTGAATCGAAGAAAACCCGCGTGACGGCGCAACCGGCCATCAATCGTGAACCTGCGGAGGTCAACCCGTGAGCAAGTCCATTGCGGCACCGCAACCCTCGCGCCTGAGCCGGTTCTGGCATAAGTGGCGCTTCCACATCAACGTTCTGCTGTTGCTGATTCCGTTGGGCTTCATGCCCAAGTACTTCGCCGATGCCGCGCTGTTTCGCGGCGATATCGGCCTGGGTGAGCGCGAAGTCGGTGAAATCGCCGTCGGCCCGTGGAGCCTGCGTCTGGCCGAACTGCGCAACGAAGCGCCACGCCTGGAAGGCCCGGCGGGCTACATGAAAGGTTTCAACGCCGCGCTCTGCGATGCCTGCATCGGCCAGGTCAAGGCCACCTACCTGCGGATCGGCAAACCGCGCAGCCTGCGCGCAGCCGGTGCGCTGTTCTTCGGCACGCCCTATCGCATGGGCGCGCAATTGCCGGTGCCGGAAAAAACCAAAGCCGATGCCGAACTGTGGATCACCATGGAAGGCTGGGACGGCAGCATGCATCAGGCCTCCATTCCCCTGAGCCAGGCCTCGCCCGCCACCCTCGACTGGCTGAACAAACAAGGAGCCCGACCATGACTCGCTTTCAACATGCTTCGCGCCTGAGCGTGAGCGCCGCGTTGCTGGTGCTGAGCGCCGCTTTCAGCAGCAGTGCGCTGGCGCATAACCCAATGTGCGAATGCACAGCCATCGACGCCGAACAGATCAAATGCACCGGCGGCTTTTCCGACGGCAGCGGCGCCCCGGGGGTGACCCTCGATGTGATCGGCTATGACGAAACGATCCTGGTGCCGGGCAAGCTCGGCGCCGATTCGACCCTGACCTTCAAAAAGCCCGGTGCCGAATTCTACGTATTGTTCGACGCCGGCCCCGGCCATGTGGTCGAAATCGACCAAGCGGATATCCAGGCCCCATGAGTACGCCAACCACGCAAATCGTGCGCCCGGCCGGCGCCGGCCACGAAACCCTGAATGTCTTGCTGCTGTGCCTGCTGATTCTGGCTATTGCCGGTTCCGTGGTGGCCTGGCGCGGGGTGTCCCATGAGCCGGCGCCCGTGGCCAGCAATCAGCTCGACGCGCGCCGCGACCTCACGGCGTCCGAACAAGGCATCTATGCCGATCTGCGCGTGACCCTCGATGAAATCCGTTTGCTGCGAGACGAACAGCAAGCGCTGCCGACGCCGCAACATCTGGCAGACGAAGGGTTTGCGCCGTTTGCCCGCGATGCCAGTTCGGTCAGCCGCGGCGGACATGCCTGGCAACTGCTCGGCGACACCGCCTACTTCGGTCACAGCCAGTCGAGCAGCGTCGCCGGTTCGTTTTTGATGCGCCTCGGCAGCGATGACCAGGCGGCGCCGGACATCTGGCTCAACCGTGGCGCGGATCTTCAAACACCGGCCGAATTGACCGACGCGGCACTCGCCGCTGCTGGCTGGAAACAGATTGTCGCGCAATACGATGCCGGGGTGACCCGCGAACATCGCCATTGATGCCTCGCCCATTTTCGAGAGAAGACTGCTTGCCCATGTCCATTTCATTACCTCGCCGTCCGTTGCTGCGTTCGTTTCTGCTCGGCCTCTGCGCCTGCCTGCTCAGCCCGCTGGTCAGCGCCGATCAGGCCAAGCGCCTGCGCATCGGCATCACCCTGCACCCGTATTACAGCTATGTGGCGAACATCGTCGGCGACAAGGCCGAAGTGGTGCCGCTGATTCCCGCCGGCTTCAACCCGCACGCCTATGAGCCGCGTGCCGAAGACATCAAACGCATCAGCGGCCTGGATGTGATCGTGCTCAACGGCGTCGGCCATGATGACTTCGCCGACCGCATGATCGCCGCCAGCGAAACACCGAACATCAAGACCATCGAAGCCAATGAAAACGTTCCGCTGCTGGCGGCCACCGGGGTGGCCGCGCGCGGCGCCGGCAAGGTGGTCAATCCGCACACGTTCCTGTCGATCAGCGCTTCCATCGCCCAGGTCAACAACATCGCCCGCGAACTGGGCAAACTCGATCCGGACAACGCCAAGACCTATACGCAGAACGCCCGCGCCTATGGCAAACGCCTGCGGCAGATGCGCGCCGACGCTCTGGCGAAACTGACCCAGGCGCCCAACGCCGAGTTGCGTGTCGCCACGGTGCACGCGGCCTATGATTACCTGTTGCGCGAATTTGGCCTCGAAGTCACCGCGGTGGTCGAACCGGCCCACGGCATCGAGCCAAGCCCGAGTCAGTTGAAAAAGACCATCGATCAACTGCGCGAGCTGGACGTGAAGGTGATCTTTTCGGAGATGGATTTCCCGTCCACTTATGTCGACACCATTCAGCGTGAGTCCGGGGTGAAGCTGTATCCGCTGTCGCACATTTCCTATGGCGAATACACCGCCGACAAGTACGAAAAGGAAATGACCGGCAACCTCAACACCGTGGTGCGGGCGATTCAGGAGTCTGGCGCATGACCTCAAAGGAAACCCTCTCTTCAGAAAACACCAAATCCCCTGTAGGAGTGAGCCTGCTCGCGATGGCGCCGGGTCAGCCGACATCATTGTTGAATGACACACCGCTATCGCGAGCAGGCTCACTCCTACAGGTTACGGGGCCGACGCTGGATTTTGCGGAAATCTCACTGACCCTGGGCCGCACGACCATTCTCGACAGGGTCACCTTCCAGGTGCAGCCCGGCAGCGTGCATGCGCTGGTCGGCCCGAACGGCGGCGGCAAGAGTTCGCTGATCAAGACCTTGCTCGGGCAGATGCCGCATCAGGGTCAGCTCAGTCTGCAGTGGCCCGGAGCGCCGGGCACCATCGGTTACGTGCCACAGGCGCTGGAGTTCGATCGCGGTTTACCGATGACGGTCGACGATTTCATGGCAGCGATGTGTCAGCGCCGTCCGGCATTCCTTGGTCTGAGCAAGCGCTATGCCGCCGCCATTGGTGAGGCGCTGGAGCGCGTCGGCATGCAGGACAAGCGCAAGCGGCGCATGGGCGCACTGTCCGGTGGCGAACGTCAGCGCGTTTTGCTCGCGCAGGGGCTGATTCCGGCACCGCAATTGCTGGTGCTGGATGAACCAATGTCGGCCCTCGATGAGGCCGGAATTCAGGTGTTCGAACGGCTGCTCGGCGACTGGCGCGCCGCGGGTATCACGGTGCTGTGGATCGAGCACGATCTGGAAGCGGTCGGCCGTTTGGCCGATCGGGTCACCGGGCTCAATCGGCGCGTGCTGTTCGACGCCTCGCCGCAACAGGCGCTGACCCCGGAACGGCTGCTCAGCCTGTTTTCGACCCATCCACGGAGTGCTGCCTGATGAGTTACGAAGCCTTTCGTTTGATGGTGCAAGGCTGGGCCTCGTCCGGTTATTTGCCGGAAGCGCTGGCCTACGGATTTGTGGTCAACGCGTTGCTCGCCGGCCTGCTGATCGGCCCGGTGCTCGGCGGCCTCGGCACGCTGGTGGTGGTCAAGCGCTTTGCGTTTTTCTCGGAAGCCGTCGGCCATGCGGCGCTGACCGGTGTGGCCATCGGCATTCTGCTCGGCGAACCCTACACCGGCCCGTATGGCGCCCTGTTCGGCTACTGCCTGCTGTTCGGCATCCTGCTCAACTATCTGCGCAACCGCACCGGTCTGGCGCCGGACACGTTGATCGGCGTGTTCCTCTCGGTGTCGCTGGCGCTGGGGGCGAGTCTGCTGCTGATTCTTGCCGGCAAGATCAACGTGCACATTCTCGAGAACGTGCTGTTCGGTTCGGTGCTGACGGTCAACGGCAACGACATTGCGGTGCTGGCGATTGTCGGCTCGCTGGTCATGGCCCTCGCCTTGCCGTTGTACAACCGCATCATGCTGGCCAGCTTCAACCCGCAACTGGCGGCGGTACGCGGCGTCGCGGTGAAGACCCTGGATTATCTGTTCGTGATTCTGGTGACCCTGATCACCGTGGCGGCGGTAAAAGTCATCGGCGCGATTCTGGTCGGTGCCTTGCTGGTGATTCCGGCCGCCGCCGCGCGCTTGCTCAGCCAGTCGCTCAAGGGCTTTTTCTGGTGTTCGGTGCTGATCGCCACGGTCAGTACGCTGTGCGGGATTCTCGCGCCGATCGTGTTCGATCTGCCGATCCCGTCCGGCGCCGCGATCATTCTGGTCGCCGGCATCGCCTTCGCCCTCGCCGCCGTTGCCCGCGGCGTTGTCCCCAGCCTGAAAGGGAATCTTGGATAAATGATCTTTTCATTGCGCAAACTGACCCTGGCCCTGGCCCTGTGCGGCATGGTCAGCACGCCGTTGTTGGCCGCCGAAAGCGCCAAACCGCTGCGGGTTTTGGCCTCGTTGCCGATTACCTATGGTCTGGGCGAGGTTCTGCTCAAGGGTACGGATGTCAGCCTTGAACGCGCGGCGCCGGCGAACCTGCCGGGCAGCCGGCAGAGCGCCTACTTCACCGGGCGTGGCGCGCCGGCCCTGAGCAAACTGGCCAGCGATGCCGACGCGGTGATAGGCGTACGCTCGCTGTGGCCGGATGATCAGCTGTACCCGATCGCCCGGCGCAGCAATATCCGCATCGTCGAAGTCGACGCGGCGCGCCCGGTCGACGGCGCCCTGCCCGGCATTGCCGTACAGCCAGATCTCAAAGTCGATGGTTTGAACAGTCAGCCATGGCTGGCCAGCAACAACATGGGACGCATGGCCGATGTAATGGCGGCTGATCTGGTGCGCCTGGCACCGGGCGCCAAAGCGAAAATCGAGGCGAATCTGGCGACGCTGAAACAACGCTTGCTCAAGCTCAGCGCCGACAGCGAGGCGCGCCTGGCCCGTGCAGATAACCTCAGCGTGATGAGTTTGAGCGATCACTTCGGCTATCTGATCGGTAGCCTCAATCTGGAGCTGATCGGTCAGGATGCGCGACCCGACGCAGAATGGACGGCTGAGGATCTGAAGAAACTCACGGCGACCCTCAAGGACAACGACGTCGCGGTGGTGCTGCATCATCGTCAGCCATCGGAAGCGGTGACGGCGGCGATTGCCGAATCGGGCAGCCGCTTGCTGGTATTGAGCACCGATGCGGTAGATCCGGTGGCGGAACTGGAAGGCAATGTGGATGCGCTGATCAAAGGGTTGAGCGGAGCGTAATTTCAGTCGAGCCGAATTATCGTGCATCGCCAGCAGGCTGGCTCCCACAGGGGTTTTGTTCACCGATAATCTTCTGTGGGAGCTAGCCTGCTGGCGATGAGGTCCGCCCGAGCAATACAAATCCAACACATAAAAAAACCCGCTGCCCCTAAGAGGTCCAGCGGGTTTCTTTTGCCCCGGATTTACTGGGCAGCGACCTGCGCTTCCATTTTCTGACGCAGGCTCAGCGGGCGCATATCGGTCCAGACTTCCTCGATGTAGGCCAGGCATTCCTTTTTCAGGCCGCTCTTGCCCACGGTGCGCCAGCCCTCTGGCACGGCTTTGTAATCCGGCCAGATCGAGTATTGCTCTTCGTGATTGACCACGACTTGAAAGAGGATGTCCTCGCGGTCGAATACTGACGTCATGCTGCTTCTCCATCGTTGTAAGGGTGGGCCGCACGCGCGGTGCAGCCGGGTATGTAGAAAGAACGTTCGGCGCGGCGAAAAATTTACAGTGCCGTGGTCGCCGCCGCCAAAGCGCGGCCGAAGATTTCGGCGACGCGGTCGATCTCGGCGGCAGTGATCACCAATGGCGGCAGGAACCGCACTACCGCGCCATGCCGCCCGCCCAACTCGAGGATCAGGCCACGCTTGAGGCATTCGCGCTGCACCAGTGGCGCCAGACGGGCAAATGCCGGTGGATGACCTAGGGCATCCACCGCGCCGTTAGGGTCGACCAGTTCAACGCCAAGCATCAGGCCACGCCCGCGGATATCGCCCAGTTGCGGGAAGTCGCGTTGCAGGATGTGCAGGTGCTCGCTCAGCCTTGCGCCCATGGCGGCGGCGTGCTCGCAGACCTTGTGTTCGAGCAGATAGCGCATCACCGCAGAACCGGCCGCCATGGCCATCTGATTGCCGCGGAAGGTGCCGGCGTGAGCGCCCGGCTGCCAGGTGTCGAGCCAGTCGCGATAGACCACCACCGCCAGCGGCAGGCTGCCGCCGATGGCTTTCGACAGCACCACCACATCCGGAATGATGCCGGCGTGCTCGAAGGCAAACATCTTGCCGGTGCGGGCGAAACCGCTCTGGATCTCGTCGACGATCAACGCCACGCCAGCCTGCTCGGTGATCCGGCGCAGGCCGCGCAACCACTCGATATCGGCGGGAATAACGCCGCCCTCGCCCTGCACCGCTTCAACGATGACCGCGGCGGGCAACTGCACACCGGCTTCGGGGTCGTTGAGCAGGTTTTCCAGATAACTCAGATTGGCTTTCACCCCCGCCGCGCCGCCGAGGCCGAACGGGCAACGGTAGTCATACGGGAACGGCATGAACTGCACGCCGTTGCTGAGCAAGGCACCCAGCGGTTTTTTCGGGCCCAGGCTGCCCATCAGGCTCAAAGCGCCCTGACTCATGCCGTGATAACCACCGGAAAACGACAGCACCGTGCTGCGCCCCGTGGCCGTGCGTACCAGTTTCAGCGCGGCTTCCACCGCGTCGGTCCCGGTCGGCCCGCAGAACTGGATTTTCGCTTGCGCCGCGAGAGTGGGCGGCAGCAGACCGAACAGGTCCTGGACAAACTGATCCTTGACCGGCGTGGTCAGGTCGAGGGTGTGCAAGGGCAATTCATCGGCCAGCACCTTCTGGATCGCCTCGATCACCACCGGGTGATTGTGCCCCAGCGCCAGCGTACCGGCACCGGCCAGGCAATCGATGAAGCGGCGGCCCTCGACGTCTTCGACATACAGGCCCTTGGCGCGTTTGAGCGCCAGCGGGATGCGCCGCGGATAACTGCGAGCATTCGACTCCTGTTGCGCCTGGCGCGCGAGCAATGGTGATTCGTCGAACTGATACAACGTTTCCGCAGGCGCCGGGCTGACCCGCGCCGACGATGCTTCGATAAGGCTGGTGGCGACTGACATTTCTCGACCCCTTGATTGGCAATGCATAGCGACCCAAAACAACACACCGGACAGGTGCGCATTCCGGTCACGGGGCGCACTGGCAGGTTTTCCTGTTCTGGAAACGCTTAAGAGCGGTGAGGATTTAGCCCTTGATCGGGTCGTCAGACCGGCAACAGCAAAGGCTTGTGCATCGGCTGCACCTGCAAGCCATGGCATTCGCAAGGCGCAGTGGCTGCGCGATAGCCCAGATGCCGATAAAACGCCTGGCCCGTACGCGTGCTGTTGAGCTGCGCCTGCAGCACACCACGTATCAGTAGCCAACACTCAAGATCCCTCATCAACGCGCGCCCGACACCGCGGCGAAACGATTCCGGCTGGACATGACACAGCAGAATCTCGCCGCCATTGCCCGCCATGCCGACGCCGACCGGCTTGTCATCAAGCAACGCGATGCACAGGTAAAACTGCGGGTCGGCGAGCCGGGCGCTGATGACATCGGCCGATTGCAGGCCGAGCCAGCGGCTGACCAGTGAAGGGTCGTTACGGTGATCGTGCGCACAGCCAAAGCGGATCGAACGTTCGATGATGCGGCTGATAAGGCCGGCGTCGGCCAGGGTGGCCGGGCTGATGCAGATGGACGCTTCCATGGCCCAGTTCCCTCAATCCATTGAGTCAAAGCTGCGATGACCTTACGCCCAGCCCGAGCGGATAGCGAACGCCGAGAAGTTACATTTGATGTGTCGAATCACCGAGTTTTGTAGGAGTGAGCCTGCTCGCGATGGCGTTGCGTCAGTCGACCGCATCATCGACTGACCGGACGCTATCGCGAGCAGGCTCGCTCCTACAGGGGATTTGTACAGGGTTCAGACGCGTTGCAACGGCATGGTCAGTTCAACACGCAACCCATCGGCGCGGCTGTCGAAATGCAGCGCACAGTCGCAGCGCTGGACGATCGCCTGAACGATCGCCAGGCCGAGGCCACAACCGGTGCTCTGGCCGTTGCGCCAGAAGCGTTGCGTCAGGTATTGCAGATCATCCGGGGCAATCCCCGGACCATGATCGCGGACGACGAAGCGCACACGGTTGCCGACGGTTACCAGACTCAGATCGACCCTGCAGTCCTCGGCGGTATGGCGCAGGGCGTTGTCGAGCAGATTACGCAGCGCGGCAATCGCCAGTGCGGCGGGCATTTGCAGCGGCGCTGTCGACAAATCTGTCGGCAGTTGCAGCTGAATGCGCGTGCGCTCGCCGCCGGTGGCGTCCTGAATCGCCAGGCGCGCGACTTGTTCGGCGCTGTATTGCGAGCCGTCGTCGAACGACAGGCTGCCCTCGACCCGCGCCAGCAACAACAACTGCTCGAGGGTACGATGCAGGCGATCGGCGCCCTCCTCGGCCCGCGCCAACGATTGATCGCGGGCGTTGCCGTCGGTCATTCGGGCAACTTGCAGGTGGGTCTTGATCGCGGTCAGCGGGCTGCGCAGTTCATGTGCGGCGTCACCGGTCAGGCGTCGTTCGCGTTCGAGGGTCTTGCCGATGCGCTGGAACAACTGGTTCTGGGTTTCCAGCAGCGGTTTCAATTCGCTGGGAAACGCCTGAATCTGCAACGGCTCAAGCGAATCGGCGTTGCGCCGCATCAGCGCTTCACGCAAGCGGTTGAGCGGCGCCAGCCCCTGGCCGATGCCCAGCCACAACAGGCACAGACAACCGAGCAGCGCCACACCGACCGGCACCGACGCCGCCAACAGGATCGACATGTTCAGCGCCTCACGCTCGATCTGCCGATCGGCTGTGGTAATCCGCACATCACCCCGCGCGAGGGTGAAACTGCGCCACGGTGCGCCGTCGATCATCTGATCGTGAAAGCCCATTTTCTCGGCTTCCAGCGCCTGGTCCGGATTGTTATGACTGCGGGCAAGGATTTCCCCGCGCAAGGAACTGACCTGACAGGCCATGCCGCCGGGAATATTCAGTTGCTCGGCGCTGAAATGAGTGCCCTCGCCTTTGCTCGGCAGCGCTGGCAACTGCTCGAGCAGGCCGGCGACCATCCGCGCCGATGCGACCAGTCGCTGATCGAGGGAAAACATCATCTGATTGCGCAGATCACTGAGCATCCACGCCGCCGCCAGCGCCCAGATCAACGCAAACGCGGCGCCGAGGGTCAGGCTCAGGCGCAACCGCAGACTCATCACTTGCCTTGCTCTCCACCGTCGGCCGGACCAAGACGATAGCCCAGACCGCGCACGGTTTCGACGATGCCCTTGCCCAGCTTGCTGCGCAGATGATGGATGTGCACGTTCAGTGCGTTGCTTTCCAGTTCATCGTTGAAACCGTAGACGCTGTCCTTCAATTGCTCGGTGGACAGCACCCGGCCACGATTGTGCAACAGCGCCTGAAGCAGTGACTGCTCGCGCCGCGACAGGTCGACCGGTTGCCCGGCCAGAGTGGTTTCGCGGCTGCTCGGGTCGTAGGTCAGTGCGCCGTGCTCGATCAGGTTGACGCTGCGTCCGGCCACCCGACGCAACAGGGTTTGCAGACGCGCGAACAACTCACGCAGATCAAAGGGTTTGAGCAGGTAATCGTCCGCCCCGGCCTGCAAGCCGTCGACGCGGTCGGTCACCGAATCGCGCGCGGTCAGTATCAGCACCGGAATCTCCAGCCCGCCCTGACGCAATTGCTGGAGCAACTTGAGGCCATCTTCGTCGGGCAGACCGAGGTCGAGCACCATCACGTCGAATTCGGCGACCTTGAGCATCGCCCGCGCTTTCGATGCGGTGTTGACGTGTTCTACCGTCAAACCCTGAGCCGTGAGGCCGGCAACGATGCCGCTGGCGATCAGCTCATCGTCTTCGCAAACCAGTACGTGCATGGGCGCTCCGAAAATAAAAAGGCGAGTGAAGCAGGCGAGGATTAAGCGGCAATTATGGCCGTCAGCAGCATTGACGGGAAGCCGAACCTGGGGAAAGGCAAGGCAGACCGGAAACCTTATTAAATATGTACACCGATACGGAAACACTTTGCGCCTGTTTCGGCGAACAGCGCTGTTTTAGCCTTGACGTTGAAGTTCCACCCCCATTTGTTAAAAGGACTTACTACAGATGCCTCAACTAAAAAATTTTGTCGCCATCGACTGGCGCGCCGGCCCGGATCGCATTTATTTCTTTTTCAAAGACAGCGAGACCTACTCTCGCTTCGATCTGGGCGCCAATAAGGTCCCAGATAATTACCCGGCCTCTACGGCAGGCAGCTGGGATAAGTTCGACCCGTTCATCAAAGACTTGCGCTTCGGTTTTACCACCACGTCAATCGGCTTCAACGCCCCGGGCGACGAAGACATCGCGTGGTTATTCCATTACCAGGGTTCAACGCCCATGGTCTGCAAGTACAATCAGGATAAAGATGCAGTAGACAGTTTTCAGAAAGTCGCCGATTCGATCTGGAAACCGATCCTGCCGTACTTCGATCAGATCATTGCCGGCACCTGGTTCCAACTGACCGGGCAAGCGTTTCTGTTTCGCTTCATCCTCAATGACGGCCATTATCTGTCGTTCAATTACCGAGCAAAAACCCTGACGCGCAAGCCGTTCGGCGAATATCAACTGGGGGTATTGAAGCCCTACAAAGACCGCATCGTTACCGCCGCACAAAATGACCGGACGTTCGCCGACAGCTACTGGTACATCTTTCTGACCAACAACCAGTATCTGGTTTACAACATCCAGAGCGACCGACTGGTCTCCGGCCCGCACACGATCAACGAAGCGAACTGGCCCGGACTGCTGCGCGGCTGATTGGCCGATCCGCAGAGAGCCTTGTACGATACGGGTTAATTATCGGTTAATCGCCGCCGCCCATTCTGCGCTCACTTGCACAGGGACAAGGCTCCTCCATGCGTCATTTCTTTCTGTTATTCGCGCTCTTGATCTCGGGTCTGGCCCAGGCAGGAAACAATCCATTCGATACCAAACCGGAGTTCTTGCCGGTCGACAAAGCCTTCGTGCTCACGTCCGAACGTCTTGAATCCGGGGAAACCCAGCTGTTCTGGCAGATCAGCGACGGCTATTACCTGTATCAGAAACGCTTGAAGTTCGACGGGCTCACCGCCGATCAGCAGCCGACGCTGCCTGAGGGCGAATCCCACAGCGACGAGTTCTTCGGCGAGCAACCGGTCTACCGTCAGGGTCTGGAAGTGAAAATTCCGGCGGCGGCCAGCGGTCAGATCAAGGTCAGCTATCAGGGCTGCGCCGATGCCGGTTTGTGTTATCCACCGCAAACCCGCGTGATTGATCTTGGCGGCAAGGCGGCCGTGGCGCCGGGCGCGCAGGCAGCGGACGAGGCACTGGCGAGCAGCCTGCAACAGCGCGCCCTGGGCTGGAGCCTGCTGGTGTTCTTCGGCCTCGGTCTGCTGCTGGCCTTTACTCCTTGCACCTTGCCGATGCTGCCGATTCTCGCCGGAATGGTGGTCGGTAGCGGCGCCACACCGCGGCGCGGTTTTGCTCTGGCCGGCAGCTATGTGATCTGCATGGCACTGGTCTATGCCGCGATGGGCGTGATTGCTGCGCTGCTCGGGGCGAACCTGCAGGCGTGGTTGCAGAACCCTTGGTTGCTCGGCACGTTCGCGGCGATTTTCGTGATCCTGGCCCTGCCGATGTTCGGCTTTTTCGAACTGCAACTGCCGGTGGCCCTGCGTGATCGCCTCGAACACGCCTCGCGCAGTCGCAGCGGTGGCAGCCTGATCGGCGCCGGGGTGCTCGGTGCGCTGTCCGGTCTACTGGTCGGCCCATGCATGACCGCTCCGCTGGCCGGCGCGCTGTTGTATATCGCGCAGACCGGCAATGCCTTGCACGGTGGTTTGATTCTGTTCTCGCTGGGCATCGGTATCGGTGTGCCGTTGCTGTTGCTGGTGACCGTGGGCAACCGCTTCCTGCCCAAACCCGGCGCGTGGATGAACATGCTCAAAGGCGTGTTCGGTTTCCTCTTTCTTGCCACTGCGCTGTTGATGTTGCGCCCGGTACTCGATACGTCGTTGTGGCTGGGCCTGTGCGGTGCATTGCTGTTGATCGCCGCGTTCTGCGCCTGGAAACAGTCCGCAGGTTTCGGCCGCGTCGCGCAGTTGTTCGGCGGCACGTCGTTGCTGCTCGGGTTGTGGGGCAGTCTGCTGGTGATTGGCGCAGCCGGCGGCAGCGACGACCCGTATCAACCATTGCAGGTCTACAGCGCTGGCCGTGCCGGTTCAGCGGCGCCTGCCGGGCATGAGGCGTTCACCACGATCAACGAGCCGGCGGCGCTGCAACGCGAACTCGACGCGGCCAAGGCGCAGGGCCAGTGGGTATTGCTCGACTACTACGCCGACTGGTGCGTGTCGTGCAAGGTCATGGAGAAGCAGGTGTTCGGCAAGGCCAATGTGATGCAGGCGTTGACTGATGTGCGCCTGCTGCGCCTCGATGTCACCACTGACAATGCCGCCAGCCGTGAGCTGCTCAGCCGCTATAAAGTGCCGGGGCCACCGAGTTTCGTCTGGATCGGCCCCGATGGTGAAGAACGCCGCAGCCAGCGGATTACCGGCGAAGTCGATGCCGATACATTCCTGCAACGCTGGAACGCTACCCGAGACGCCCATTAATGCTCACTCTCACCCTCGGCACCTTTGCCATCGCGCTCAATCATCTGCTGCTGATCAGCGCCCTGGCGCTGGCGACGTTTGTCGGCTGGCGGGTGGCCAAGCGCGGTGGCGATAACCCCGAGTCGGCACTGTTCAGCCTGTTTCTGCTGGGCATGCTCGCCGCGCGGGTGGCCTTTGTCGCGCTGTACTGGTCGCACTATCGCACTGACCCGTGGCAGATCATCGACCTGCGTGACGGCGGTTTCCTCGCCTGGCCGGGGGTGATCGTGCTGTTGCTGGCGGCGCTGTATCGCGGCTGGCGCCGTCCCGGGCTGCGTCGACCGCTGGGTTTCGGCGTGGCCAGCGGCGTGGCGTTCTGGCTGCTGGCGACGCTGTCGCTGAATATTTACGAGCAAGGTACCCGTCTGCCGGACATCAGCCTGCGCAACGCGGCCGGGGAAACCATCCAGCTCAGCGATTATCAGGGCGGGCCGCTGGTGATCAATCTGTGGGCGACCTGGTGCCCGCCGTGCCGGCGCGAAATGCCGGTGCTGGAAAATGCCCAGCAACAACGTCCGGACCTGACGTTCCTGTTCGTCAACCAGGCCGAAAGCATGCAAAGCGTGGCGACTTTCCTCGAAACCCAGGGGCTGAGCCTGAACAACGTCCTGTTCGACCGCAGCGGTCGCCTCGGCCAGGCCGTGGGTTCAATGGCATTGCCGACTACGCTGTTCTATAGCCCCGACGGTCTTCTGCTGAGCAGCCACCTCGGTGAACTGTCGAACGCCAGCCTTGCCCGCGCGCTGGAAAACTTCGACACACCGATCGCCCATTCGAATCCGGCCACCGCACCGGCCACCTCTGCAAGGAAACTGCCATGCCCCGCCTCCGC
The DNA here is from genome assembly GCF_051132135.1 of Pseudomonas sp. R1-1. NCBI lineage: Bacteria > Pseudomonadati > Pseudomonadota > Gammaproteobacteria > Pseudomonadales > Pseudomonadaceae > Pseudomonas > Pseudomonas sp. R1-1. Next base: position 1,989,441 of record NZ_CP071663.1, on the reverse strand, counting down.
CACCTGCTGACCTTGACCCTGAGCGGCGCCCTGCTGCAATTGCCGTCGGTGCAGGCTGCCGAAGAACTGCCCGCCGCGATCAAGCAGATCGAAGCCAAGGGCGCGAAAATTGTCGGCCAGTTCGACGCACCCGATGGTCTGCGCGGTTATGCGGCGCAATACCAGAATCGCGGCATGGCGCTGTACCTGACGCCGGACGGCAAGCACGTTCTGCTGGGTAACCTGTACGACGCCGACGGCAAGGACCTGAGCAGCGAGCCGCTGCAAAAACTGGTCTATGCGCCGATGGCCAAGGAAGTCTGGGCCAGGTTCGAAGCGAGCAACTGGATTCAGGACGGCAACAAGGACGCACCGCGCACGGTGTACCTGTTCAGCGATCCGAACTGCCCGTACTGCAACATGTTCTGGGAGCAGGCGCGGCCGTGGGTGAAGGCCGGCAAGGTGCAATTGCGCCACATCATGGTCGGCATCATTCGCGAAGACAGCCCGGGCAAATCGGCGGCGCTGCTGGCGGCGAAAGACCCGGCCAAGGCACTGGAAGACCACGAAAAGGCTGGCAAGGGCAGCTCGCTCAAAGCCTTGAAGGATATTCCAGTGGCAGTGCAGACCAAACTGGCGGCGAACATGCAGTTGATGGAAGACCTTGAGTTGCAGGCAACACCGGCGATCTTCTATATGGATGACAAGGGTGAGCTGCAACAGCAGCAAGGGGCGCCGACGGCGGAGAAACTGGTGAAGATTCTGGGGCCGAAATAACCCTGGCCTTGCGTTGCCTGGACTGGCCTCATCGCGAGCAGGCGAAGGCCTACAGTTGATCGCATTCCTCCAGCACAAATGCGATCAACTGTAGGCCTTCGCCTGCTCGCGATTGGGATCACCCGGTGTATCAGTTGTGCTCGGCCAGAAACGCAAGCAGTGCTTCAGTGACAAACTGCGGATTCTCCAGATTGGAGATATGCCCCGCCTCCGGCACCAGCACGCATGGACAGCCGATCAACTCAGCCATTTCCCGGGCTTCCGCTGGTGGCCGTGGCTTGTCCTGATCCCCGCACAGCACCAGCGTCGATGCTGCGTCCAGCTCACCCAGGCGTGGCAGCAAGTCATCGCGACCAAAGGTGATACGCCCCATCGGCACGATGCTGTCGCGCAGTCGATCCGAGGAATACGCCGCCAGTTTCGCGCGGAAATCCTGATACAGCGCCGACTGCGGATCGATGCCCGGACGGAAGAAGATCGGCACGACGATATCGAGCAGTTGTTCGGAAATCTCGCCGCTGTCTTCGATCTGCTTGAACAGCGAGAAATAGTACTGGCGGGTCGGCTCGGGTTCGACGCCGACATAGGTGTCCATCAGCACCAGACCGTTGAGTCGCTGCGGCGCCGAGAGCGCCAGGCGCACGCCCCACATGCCGCCGACCGACAGGCCTACCAGCGTGACGCGGTCGATCTGCAGATGGTCGAGCAAGGCTTGCGCCTGACGGGCGATGTCATCCAGTGACGAGGTGCCTTCCGGCAACCGCCCCGACTCGCCATGGCCCCACAGGTCCAGCGCAATCACCCGATAGTGCGGCACCAGCGCGGCGATCTGCGGCGCCCACATGGCGTGATCCCACAAGTAACTGCCGGCCAGCAGCACCGCGGGGCCAGCGCCTTGATCGGTGTAATGCAGCGCTTGTCCGTCAACCGTGAAAAAAGGCATCGAGCATCCCTCGCGAGAATAAACAGAACCGGCAGACTGAGCTGCCGGTTGCTGATCGTCAAGGATCGAAATGTACAGTCACTTACCGGTTGATTTGTGTTGAATTTACTGACGCCATCGCGAGCAGGCTCACTCCTACAGGGGAACGCATTCCAACTTGTAGGAGTGAGCCTGTTTGCGATGGCGCCGGTTCAGACACTAAATAATCAAAGCCCCTCCAGCGCCGCCATCAGATCATTGAGCCGATCAACCTTCTCTTCGGTGATGTCACTCGCTCCCAGTCCATCGATGTACTCGGCCAACTCCTCCACCGTGCTGCACTCGAACATCGCCCGCAGCGGCACGTCACGTTGCAGGGCTTTCTGCACCCGCGAGGCAATCTGCGTGGCCAGCAACGAATGCCCGCCCAGTTCGAAGAAGTTGTCGCGCACGCCGACCTTGTCGACCTTGAGCACCTCGGCCCAGATATCCGCCAGCGTTTGCTCCAGCTCATTGCGCGGCGCCAGGTAGTCGTGGCTGTGCAACTGGCCGATTTCCAGCGTTGGCAAGGCTTTGCGGTCGAGCTTGCCGTTGGCGTTGAGCGGCAGTCGATCGAGCCACAGCCAGTGCAACGGCACCATGTATTCCGGCAGTTCGGCGCGCAGGCGCTGTTTGATTCGCTCCAGGCGTTCGTTCGGGTTCAGTGTGGAATCCGCTGCGACCAGGTAACCCACCAGATGTTTGCCGTTAGCCCCCTCCTGCACACCGACTGCGCCGTCGCGCACTTCCGGCTGTTCATGCAGGCGTGCTTCGATCTCGCCCAGCTCGATGCGGTAGCCACGGATTTTCACCTGATGGTCAACGCGGCCGACATATTCCAGCACGCCATCGCTGCGCCGCCGCGCCAGGTCACCGGTGCGATATAGACGCTCGCCCGGCGCACCGAACGGGTTCGGTACGAATACCGGCGCAGTCCGTAGCGGATCGCTGACATAACCGCGACCGACACCGGTGCCGGCCACGCAGAGTTCACCCACCGCGCCCAACGGCACCAGCTCCAGCGCACCGTCGAGCAGGTACAGCAAGTTGTTATCGGTCGGTGTACCGATCGGCAGATAGCTGCCGCGCGTCGATGCCATGTCGACACGGAAGAACGCCACATCGTCCGAGCACTCGGCCGGGCCATAGGCGTTGACCAGACCAATGTCCGGGTAACGCAGCAGCCATTGGTGCGCCAGCTCCGGTGGCATTGCTTCACCGGTTGGCAGCATCCAGCGCAAGCCATCCAGGCTCAGGCGCTCGGAAGCAAGCATGCCCTGAATCAGCGACGGCACGCTCTCCAGCACAGTGATGCCCTGCGCTTGCACATGCGTCAGCAAACCTTGCGGATCGTGAGCAATGCTGTTCGGCACGATGTCGACCCGCGCGCCGAACAACGGCGCGGCGAGGAACTGCCAGACCGAAATGTCGAAACTTTGCGAAGCGGTCTGCGCGATCACATCGGTTTCGCTCAGCTGCAGATACGGCACCTTGCTCAACTGGTTGTTGAGCATGCCGCGCTGCTCGACCATCACCCCTTTCGGCAACCCGGTGGAGCCCGAGGTGTAGATCACGTAGGCGAGGTTGTCCGGGCCGCTGTAAAGGCCGGGATTGTCCGTCGATGTCGCCGCCGCCTGGAGGTCTTCCCAGACCAGCAGCCGTGGACGATGCGCACAACCACATTCATCGAGCAACGCTTGTGCCTGTTTGCGGCAGGCCTCGCTGCAGACCAGTACCGGCGTGCGGCTCAGCTCGACGATGCGTTGCAGGCGCTGGCCCGGCAGGCCCGGGTCCAGCGGCAGATAGCCGGCGCCGGCCTTGAAGCTGCCGATGATCATACCGAGCAGGTCGAGATTGCGTTCGCCCAGCAGCGCCACCGGTTGATCGAATGTCACCCCGGCGGCGGCGAGTGCGTGACCGAGGCGGTTGGCGCGCTGGTTCAGCTCGGCGTAGCTCAGCTGTTGATCGAGATAACTGGCCGCAATGCGTTGCGGATGCGCGGCGACCTGCGCTTCGAACAGCGCGACGTAGCTCTGCTCCAGCGGATATTCCTGCGCACTCTGGTTGCAAGCGTGCAGGAGGAAATCCTCCTCCTGCGCACCGAGCAGCGGCAGCTCGGCCATGTCGCCATGGAAACCCTCGACCAGCGCCAGCAGCAAGCGCTTGAACTCAGCGAGCAGGCGTTCGACCGTCGATTCGTCGAAATAGCGCTGGTCATACGACAGGTGCAGACCGAGGTCATCGCCCGGGTAACACACCGCCGTCAGCGGGAAGTTGGTGTGGGTCCGGCCGGAATCCGAGGTCGCGTTGAGGCTCTGCGCGCGGTCCAGCACCGAGACTTCCACCGGGGCGTTTTCGAAGACGAACAGGCTGTCGAACAGCGGCTGGCCCTTGGGTAATTCGCTTTGTTCCTGAATGTTCACCAAAGGCAAATATTCGTACTCGCGCAACTGCATGTTGCGGTCGAGCAGCGCGCTCAGCCATTGCTGCACACTGCAGCGCTCATCGTCTGCCGGCATCTGCACGCGCAGCGCAATGCTGTTGATGAACAGACCGACGGTGCGTTGCATCTCCGGCATGTCCACCGGGCGCCCGGCCACGGTGACACCGAACAACACGTCGCGATCACCGCTAAGGCGACGCAAGACCAGCGCCCACGCCGCCTGGGCAAACGTATTGATCGTCAGCTGATGCGCCTGCGCCAGTTCACGCAACCGCGCACCGTCCTCGACATTGAGGCGGGTGTAGCAGTCGCCAACGATCATTCCGCCACTTTCACCGGCATGTTCACGCAGGAACGGACGGTCGCTCGGAATCGGTGTGGTGCGCTCGAACCCTTGCAGGTTCTGCTGCCACCACTGCCGCGCTTCGGCCAGACTCTGGCGTTGCAGCCAGCCGATGTAATCGCGATAACGCGGCGGCGTGCTCAACTGCGCTTCGCGGCCTTCACCGAGGGCGCTGTAGATTTCGAAGAAATCGTTCATCAGCAACGAGCGGCACCAGGCATCGATGAGGATGTGGTGGTTGCTCATCATGAACCAGTAACGCGCCGCGCCGACCTTGATCAGGCGCAGATGAAACGGCGCCTGAGCGAGCAGATCGAAACCGGCCTCGCGCTCGCGTTTCAGCAGCGCTTGCAGCTGCGGTTCCTGCTCGGCTTCGGCGATGGCGCTCCAGTCCAGATATTCGATCGGCGTGCGACCCGGCGTGTGGATCACTTGCAGCATGTCTTCGCCGACGTTCCAGCAGAACGATGCACGCAACGCTTCATGCCGGGCGACCACCGCTTGCCACGCCTGGGCAAAACGCTCGGGGTCGAGTTCGCTGTTGATGCGGTAGCGATCCTGCATGTAGTACAGACCGGTGCCCGGTTCGAGCAAGGTGTGCAGCAGCATGCCCTCCTGCATCGGCGTCAGCGGATAGACATCCTCGATGTGCGCAGCCGGCACCGGCAGCGCATCGAGTTGCGCCTGGGTCAGTTGCGCCAGCGGGAAGTCCGACGGCGTCAGGCCGCCGGCCTCGTCTTGCAGGCAATGGGCGATCAGGTTTTGCAGCTCAGCCAGGTAGGCATCGGCCAGATCGGTAATGGTCTTGGCATCGAAACGCTCGGCGCTGTAGGTCCAGCGCAGCTGCAGTTCGCCGCCGTAGACCTGACTGTCGACACTCAGCTCATTCGGCAACGGCGCCTGCGGATCGTGGGCGGCACCAAGCGGCTCGTCGAGTGGACGGAACAGCGCATCGCTGGCGAAGCTTTGGTCGAACTGGCCGAGGTAGTTGAAGGTGATCGGCGCGCTCGGCAGCGCGGTCATGCTCGCACGGCTGGCGTCGTCAGCCAGATAACGCAGCACACCGTAACCCAGGCCTTTGTGCGGCACTGCACGCAATTGTTCTTTGATCGCTTTGATCGCCGCGCCCTGCCCGGCGCTTTCTTCACTGGCACACGGCGTCAGGCGCAGCGGGTAAGCGCTGGTGAACCAGCCGACCGTGCGGGTCAGATCGATGTCTTCAAACAGGGTTTCGCGGCCGTGGCCTTCCAATTGAATCAGCGCCGACGCCTCGCCCGTCCAACGGCACAGCACGCGGGCCAGCGCGGTCAGCAACAAGTCGTTGACCTGCGTGCGGTAAGCGCTTGGCGCCTGTTGCAGCAGTTGCCGGGTACGCTCGGCATCGAGGCGCACGCTGACGGTTTGCGCGTGACGATGCTGTCGCCCGCCGTGTGGGTTCGCACACGGCAGATCGATACTCGGGCCGGCCAGTTGGGCCTGCCACCAACCGAGTTCTTCGCGCAGGGATTCGCTGCCGGCGTAGGCCTGCAAACGCCCGGCCCAATCCTTGAACGCGCTGGTTTTCGCCGGCAGTTGCAGCGGCTGCTCGGCATCGAGTTGGCGATAGACCGTTTGCACATCGTCGAGCAACACGCGCCACGAAACACCGTCGACCACCAAGTGATGAATTGCCATGAACAGACGTTGCTGACCTTGCGGGCCGTCGACCAGAACCGCACGCAACAGCGGACCTTGCGCCAGATCGAGGCTGCGCTGGGCCTCGGCGAACAGGGCTTGGCAAGCCTCCATCGATTCGACGCGGCGATGCCAGAAAAAATTCGCAGCGGACAGCGGTTCATGGGTGGCTTGCCACTGACCATTGACCTCGGCGAAACGCAGACGCAATGCATCGTGCTGCTCGATTACTGCCAGCAGCGCTTGCCCCAGAATCTGCGCTTGCAGCGCCGCGCTCGGCTCCAGCAGCAACGCCTGGTTCCAGTGCTGTCGCTGGGGAATGTCGGTGTCGAAGAACCAATGCTGAATCGGCGTCAGACGTGATTCACCCGTCACCAGACCCTGTTCGGCCGTCACCCGCTCGGTGCGGCTGGCGACGGCGGCGAGGCTCTGCACGGTCTGATGCTGGAACAGATCCCGCGGGCTGAAATGAATGCCCTGTTGACGCGCGCGACTGACCACCTGAATCGACAGAATCGAATCACCGCCGAGTTCGAAGAAGTTGTCGTTAAGACCGACCTGCTTGACGTTGAGCACATCGCACCAGATCAGCGCGAGGCTCTGCTCCAGTTCATTGCTCGGCGCCACATAATCCTGACGGTTAAGCTCAGGGTCGGGCGCGGGCAAGGCGCGGCGGTCGAGTTTGCCGTTGGCGGTCAGCGGCATGCTCGCCAACAGAATCAGGTGGGTCGGCACCATGTAATCCGGTAGCTGTGCCTTGAGATGGGCCTTCAGCGCTTCGCGCAGCTCGGCCTGGCTGGCTGCGCTTTGCTCGGCGACTTCGGTCACCAGATAGCCAACCAGTTGCTTGCCACTTGGCGCATCCAGCGCCAGTACCACGGCTTCGCGGATCGAATCGTGATCGAGCAGGCGGGTTTCGATTTCACCGAGTTCGATGCGGAAACCGCGGATTTTCACTTGATGATCGATACGCCCCAGATATTCCACCAGCCCATCGGCTCGCTGGCGCACCAGATCGCCGGTGCGGTACATGCGTCCGCCAGCAGCGGCAAACGGATCGGCGACAAAACGTTCGGCGCTGATCCCCGGACGATCGTGATAGGCCTGCGCCAGCCCCGCGCCACCGACAAACAGTTCACCGGTCGCACCTTGCGGTACCAGCGCTAGATCAGCGTCGAGAATGTACGCCACGCGCGCACCGATCACGCTGCCGATCGGCACACTGCCGGCGCCCTCCTCCAGCACCTCTGGCGCCAGACTGGCCAACGGCATGACCACGGTTTCCGTTGGGCCATAGGCATTGAAGAACAGCGCCGGTTTGAAGGCTGCACGAATCCGTTGCAGGTGTTCGCCGGTCAGCGCTTCGCCGCCGGTAATGATCATCCGCACTGGCAGGATTTGCTCTTGCGTGGCGAGGAACTGTGCCAACTGGCTGCCATAACTCGGCGTGAAACCGAGGACATTGATCCGATGGTCACGGATCAAACCGCAGATTTCCTCGGCGTCCCACTGACCTTGCGCACGCAGCACCACCTGCGCGCCACTGAGCAATGGCACCAACAGCCGCTCGGTCGCGGCGTCGAAGTTGATCGAATAGAAGTGCAGTTCGCAGTCGTCGGGGCGCATGCCGAAACGCTCGATCACCGCTTGGCAGTGCATGGCGATTTCGCCGTGGGAAACCACCACGCCTTTCGGTTTGCCGGTCGAACCCGAGGTGTAGATCAGGTACGCCTGATGCTGCGGCAGACTGATCAACGGCAGCTCGGTCACCGGGTAATCGGCGAGTGCCGCGCTGTCTTCTTCCAGGCACCAGCGCACGACGCCGGACGGCAGCTCACCGAGGGCGGCGAACATTGCCCGATCGCTGAGCAGCAGACCGATGCGGCTGTCTTCGATCATGTAGTGCAGACGGTCGAGCGGGTATTCCGGGTCGAGCGGCACATACGCGCCGCCGGCCTTGAGAATCGCCAGCAGGCCAATGACCATTTCCAGTGAGCGCTCCAGTGCCAGACCGACCCGCACTTGCGGGCCGACGCCGCGCTCGCGCAGGGCCCAGGCCAGACGATTGGCGCGGGCGTCGAGTTCGGCGTAGCTCAGGGTCTGCCCGGCAAAGGTCAGCGCCGGCGCGTCCTGGCGCGCCAGTGCCTGTTCGGCGAACAGGTGATGAATGCACTGGTCGAGACGGTGCGCGCCCGCCTCGACACCCAGGCTGTCGAGCAAGTGCTGCTGTTCGGGCTGATCGAGCAGCGGCAATTCGCTGAGACGCTGTTGCGGATCGGCGATCAGCGCTTCGAGCAGATTGCGCCAATGTCTGGCCATGCGCGCGATGGTCGGCTCGTCGAACAGATCGGTGCTGTAGGTCAGGCAGCAACCGAGACGCTGGTCGAGGTCGGTGACTTCCAGGTTGAGATCGAATTTGGTCGCGCGGGCATCGTTGGCCAGGTACTCGACGGTCATCCCGGCCAGACTGCGGCTCTGCTGGAATTCCCAGCGCTGCACGTTGCACATCACCTGGAACAACGGGTTGTACGCGGCACTGCGTGGCGGCTGCAACGCTTCAACCAAATGATCGAACGGCAGGTCCTGATGCGACTGACCTTCGATCACTGTGTGGCGTACCTGCTCGAACAGTTCGCTGACCGACATCATGCCGTCGAGCTGGCAACGCAGCACCTGGGTATTGAGGAACGCCCCAATCAGCCCTTCGCTTTCCGGGCGGATGCGGTTGGCCACCGGCGCGCCGATGCGCAGATCGGTCTGGCCGCTGTAGCGGTACAGCAAGGTGGCGAGCGCAGCCGTCATGGTCATGAACAGGGTCAGACCGTGTTGCGCATTGAATGCCCGCACGCGCGCGGCGAGGTCGTCGCTCAGGTCGAAGCGGAACAGTTCGCCTCGATGGCTTTGTACCGGTGGTCGTGGACGGTCGCCCGGCAGTTCCAGCAACGGATGTTCTCGGCCCAGTTGCGCGGTCCAGTAGTCGAGCTGACGCTGACGCTCGCCGGATTCCAGCCAGTGGCGCTGCCAGACGCTGTAGTCCAGATACTGCACTGGCAACGGCTCGAGCGGCGACTCGCGCTCATCGACAAAGGCTTCGTACAACGCGCTGAGTTCGCGGGCGAAAATGTCCATCGCCCAGCCTTCGGTGACGATGTGGTGCAGGGTCAGGACGAAGTAATGCTCCTGCTCGGCGGTCTTCACCAGACAGGCGCGCAGCAGCGGGCCGGTTTCCAGATCGAACGGCCGATGCGCTTCTTCGTCAGCCAGTTGCTGGACCTTTTGTTCACGCACGTCAGCAGCAGAGCCGGTGAAATCCTGCCAGCCCATGCGCACGCCCGTTTCGCCATGCACCTGCTGGCGGGCTACGCCGTCGATGCTGGGGAATGTGGTGCGCAGGGTTTCGTGACGCAGGATCAGCGCTTGCAGGGCTGCTTCAAAATGCTCGACGTGTAACACGCCGCGCAGCCGCGCCATGCCACCGACGTTGTACGCCGGGCTGTCCGGTTCCATCTGCCAGAGGAACCACATGCGCTGTTGCGAATAGGACAACGGCACCGCCTGGCTGCGATCGACTTTGGCGATTGGTGGCTGTTCGTTGGTGCGCCCGCTGAGCTGAATCTGCCGAACCTGCTCGGCGAAATCGCCGAGTTCGCTGTGTTCGAACAACGTACGCAGCGGCAGCTCGACGTCGCAGGCCTGGCGGGTACGCGAGATGATTTGCGTGGCCAGCAGCGAATGACCGCCAAGGGCGAAGAAGTCGTCACGCAGGCCGACCCGGGTCAGGCCCAACACTTCACGCCAGATCGCGGCGATCTGCTGCTGCAGTTCGGTCACCGGTTCGACGTGCTCGCGCAGCTGCCATTGCGGCTCGGGCAAGGCGCGGCGGTCGAGTTTGCCGCTGGGGCTCAACGGCATGGCGTCGAGGCGCAGCAGCTGCGCCGGGACCATGTATTCCGGCAGCTCGGCGGCCAGTGCGGCTTTCAGCCGAGTGATCTGCTCATCGTGATTTTCGCTGGCATCGCTAGCGGTGAAGTAGCCGATCAGTTGCGCGCCGGCAGCCGTTTCGCGCACCAGCACCACGGCTTGAGCGACGCCCTCCTGGGCGAGCAATCGCGCCTGGATTTCTTCCGGCTCGACGCGAAAGCCGCGCAGCTTGACCTGCTGATCGAGACGGCCAAGGTATTCGATCACGCCGTCACGGGTCCAGCGTGCGCGGTCGCCAGTGCGGTACAAACGTGCGCCCTGCTCGCCCAGTGGATCGACGACAAAGCGTTCCGCGGTCAGCGACGGACGCCCCAGATAACCGCGAGCCAGACCGATGCCGCTGATGCACAACTCGCCCGGCACGCCGGCCGGCAGCGGATTGAGATCGGCATCCAGCACGCGGCAGATCACGTTACCCAATGGACGGCCAATCGGCGAACGCTGGCCATCGGCAGCGGTGCAGTGCCAGTGGGTGACGTTGATCGCGGTTTCGGTCGGGCCATAACGGTTGTGCAATTGCACCGCTGGCAACTGTGCCAGCACGCGGTTGCGCAGTTCGGCGGGCAGCGCTTCACCGCCGGAAAAAACCCGGCGCAGGCTGGTGCATTCGACGCTCAGCGGTTCGTCGACGAACAGCGCCAGCAGCGGCGGCACGAAATGCAGCGTGGTCACGCCAAACTGCTGCACGAGCTGGGCGATGCGATGCGGATCGCGATGTTCACCGGGCCCGGCGAGCAACAACCGCGCACCAGTGATCAAAGGCCAGAAACACTCCCACACCGAGACGTCAAAACTGATCGGCGCTTTTTGCATCAGCACATCGGTTTCATCGAGACGGTAGGTGTTCTGCATCCATTGCAGACGTTCGGCCAGTGCCGCGTGGGTATTGCCGACGCCTTTTGGCTGGCCGGTGGAGCCCGATGTGTAAATCACGTAAGCGAGGTTGTCGCCATGCAGGTGCAGACCCGGTGCCTGGCTCGGCCAGTTTTCCAGGTGCAACGCGTCCATGGCGATCACACTGACGCCGTCGCTGGCCGGCAGGCGCTCAAGCAGTCGGGTCTGGGTCAGGAGCAATTCGACGCCGCTGTCGCGCAGCATGTAGGCCAGGCGCTCGGCCGGGTACTCCGGGTCCAGCGGCACGTAGGCACCGCCAGCCTTGATGATGGCCAACAGACCGATCAGCAGTTGCGGCGAACGCTCGGCGGCGATCGCCACGCAGACATCCGGGCCGACGCCTTTGTCGCGCAGATAATGCGCGAGGCGGTTGGCCTGCGTATGCAGTTCGGCGAAATCGAGGCTGCCGCCGTCCCACACCAGCGCGGTGCGCTGCGGGGTCAGGCCTGCCTGAAGATTGAGCAGTTGCGGCAGCCATCGTTGTGCCGGGGCGCAGGGTTCTGCGCTCCACTGTTGCTGGTGTTGCTGCTCATCGGGCGCCAGCAATTGCAGATCGCCAATCGCCTGCTGCGGATGCTCGCAGACATCACGCAACAGGTTGCAGAAGTGCTCGGCCAGTCGCCCGATGGTGGCCGCGTCGAACAGTTCGCTGGCGTAATCGAATGACAGGGTCAGGCGTCCGTTACGGTCTTCTTCGCTGTGCAGTTGCAGGTCGAACTTGGCTTCGCGGCTGTGCCACGGCAGTTCTTCGGCGAGCAGCCCCGGCAAACGCTTGAGCGCACTCAGATCCCGTTGCTGATGGTTGAACATGACCTGGAACAGACCGTGTTCACGAGCCTGCGGAAAGGCTTCGAGCAGTTGTTCGAACGGCAGGTCCTGATGCGCTTGTGCGCCAAGTGCCGCCAGGCGTGTCTCGGCCAGCAGTTGGGCAAACGACTGGCGTGAATCGATCTGCGCACGCAGCACCTGGGTGTTGATGAAGAAGCCGATCAGCCCTTGGGTATCGAGCCGTGGACGGTTGGCGTTGGGCACGCCGATGCGAATGTCGCGCTGACCGCTGTAGCGGTACAACAGGCTTTGCAAAGCGGCGAGCAACAGCATGAAGGCGGTCGATTCATGCGCCTGCGCTGTGTTGCGGATGGCTGCGCTGAGGCTCGCCTCCAGCCGCAGGCTATGCCGCGCTGCGCTGTGTTTTTGCTGGGCGGAGCGTGGGTGATCGGTGGCCAGTTCCAGCACCGGGTGCTCGTCGCCCAGTTGGGCTTGCCAGTACGCCAGTTGCCGTTCGCCCTCGCCTTGTGCCAGCCATTGGCGCTGCCAGTTGCCGTAGTCGGCGTACTGCGTGGGCAGCGCTGGCAGGTCAGCCGTCGCGCCTTGGCTGGCGGCGGCATACAGACGCGAGAACTCGTCGAGCAGGATGTTCAGCGACCAACCGTCGGCGATGATGTGGTGCATCGTCACCAGCAATTGATGATCTTCGTCGTCGAGGCGAATCAGGCTCGCGCTGAGCAGCGGGCCTTTTTCCAGATCGAACTGCGTATGCGCCTGGTCTTCGCGGATCTGTTGAGCGCGGGCTTCGCGCTCGTTGGCCGGCACGTCGCTGAGGTCGATCATTTGCAGTTCGAACTCGCCTGCCGCCAGCACTTGTTGCAAGGCGACGCCGTCGCGCTCGAAGAAGCGTGTGCGCAGGGATTCGTGGCGCTCGATCAGTTGCTCAAAACTGCCGCGCAGGGCGACCTCGTCGAGTTCGCCGCGCAAGCGCAAGGCACCCGGAATGTTGTAGGCGCTGCTGTGCGGGTCGAGTTGCCAGGTGATCCACAAGCGGTTTTGCGCCAGCGACTGCGGCATCGGCTCGCTGCGCGGCAACGCGGCGATTACACCTTGGGCTCTGCCGCCGGCCTGCTGCTGTTGCGCCACGGCAGCAGCGAACGCCGACAGGGTTGACGCCTCGAACAGCAGCCGCAGGTTCAGCTCCAGCGCGAGTTCTTCGCGCACCCGGGCGATCACCTGCGTGGCTGCAATCGAATTGCCGCCGAGCAGAAAAAAATGATCGTCGCTGGCGACCTGTTCGACGTTCAGCTGCTCGGCCCAGATCTGCCCGATCCGCGCTTGCAGATCCGAGCCACTGGTGGGCGCGGCTTGGGATTCGGCCGTCGTCGACGGGAACAGCGCATAGCTGTCGAGGCTGCCGTCGGCCAGACCACTGCGGCACGCCGAGCGCTGCAATTTGCCGCTGGAGGTTTTCGGCAAGGCGCCCGGATTGAGCAGGACCACCACGCTTGGCGCCTGTTGATACGCCTCGGCCACCGCTTGGCGAATGGCCTTGATCAACGCCTGCGGCGGGAGGATTTTCTGCACGCTGCGGCTGATTTCCGCGGCGATACCGATGCCCTCCTCGCCCTCATGATTGACGGCGAACGCGGCGACGCGGCCCTTGCGCACCACTTCCACTTCGTTCTCGACGGTTTTCTCGATGTCCTGCGGATAGAGGTTGTGACCGCGCACGATCAGCATGTCCTTCAGGCGCCCGGTGATGAACAGCTCGCCGTCGCGCAGAAAACCCAGATCACCGGTACGCAGCCAGGTGCGGCCGGCGTGCTGGACGAAGGTCTTGGCGCTGGCCTCGGGGTTGCGCCAGTAACCGTGAGCAATGCTCGGCCCGGTGGCCCAGACTTCACCGACGGCGTTATCCGCCAGTTGTTCCAGCGAATTCGGCTCGACGATCAGCACCGCGTGCCCCGGCTGGCTGATGCCGCAGCTCATGATCGCGCTGCCATCACCCGGTTCGGCGCGGTTCTGCGCCAAGGCTTGATCGTCGACACGCAACGCTGGAATCCCGGTGCCGCGCGGCGTGCCAGCAACGAACAGTGTGGCTTCGGCGAGGCCGTACGAGGCCATGAAACTCGCAGCGCTGAAACCGCACGCGGCAAATTTTTCGGCGAAGCGTTCGAGGCTGTCGAGGCGGATCGGTTCGGAGCCGGAATACGCCACGCGCCAGCGGCTCAGGTCGAGGCGCGCCAGGGCTGAATCGCTGACCCGTTCGCTGCACAGACGATAGGCAAAATCCGGTCCGCCGCTGATGGTGCCGCCGTATTCGCTGATCGCCTCCAACCAGCGCAACGGTCGACCGAGAAAATACGCCGGCGACATCAAAACGCACGGCACGCCGCTGAAGATCGGCTGCAGCAAACCGCCGATCAGACCCATGTCGTGGTACAGCGGCAGCCAGCTGACGATCACGTCGTCCGGATTGACGTCGATGCCAAAACCGTGGCGGATCAACTGTTCGTTGGCGACCAGATTGCCGTGGCTGACCTGCACGCCTTTGGGCAATGCGGTGGAGCCGGAGGTGTATTGCAGAAAGGCGATGTGATCGGCAGTCAGCGTCGGCTCGAGCCAGTTTTCTGCCTGCGCCTCGTCGAGGCTGTCGACGCACAGCAGCAGCGGCGCGCCTTCGATCTGCTGCAAGGCGTCGCGAAGATCGGCGCTGGTCAGCAACAGGCGTGGTTCGGCATCGGCAATGATCGACAGCAAGCGTTCCTGATGATGACGCCGCGCCGATTCTGGCGGATAGGCCGGCACTGCGATCACGCCGGCGTACAGGCAACCAAAAAACGCCGCGACGTAGTCCGGGCCGCTGGGAAACAGCAGCACCGCGCGGTCGCCCGCCTCGGCCTCCGCCTGCAACGCGGCAGCGATGGTCCGCGCCCGCTGATCGAGTTCGCGATAACTGAGTACCACAGCCTGCTCCTGGTTTTCGGCAAGAAAACGCAAGGCCAGTCGATCCGGCGTCAGGGCCGCACGGCGCTGAAGGGCTTGGACCAGGGTGCTGGGGAGTTCGAACGCGTCGGTCATGAGGTTTCCTGCCTGAATTCGGCTTGCTGATGGAATCGGGTTACGGCGTCACGCCTTGCGAAAAGGCCTGCGGAGGCGGGTCTGTGCCGACCGCGCAAGGCATCGGAATGCTCTCTGGCCGGGGAGCTATACCCGCGGCCATTCACAGATGAGAACGGATGACGTCTGCAAATAATTAGTCGCCAGCCGCGCCCCTCAACGGGGCCGGGGTGCGGCGGCGTGTCGCAGTTCGCAAAACACAATTGCTTGCAGCATTAGTTCTCTTTCTCAATTGACAATCATTATCATTCAACATAATTTGTCGCTCGATGTGTAGGACAGCCCTGCCCCCAGGGGCGTCCCACGAACCAATTTGGCAGCAAGGTGATTTCCATGACGGAACAAGTATCCACAAGCAGGTGCGATTCACCGCTACTTCAGGCATTCGTCGACAATCGGCTGATTCTGGTCAAGATCGCCGCGCGCATTACCGGTTGTCGTTCGCGCGCCGAGGATGTGGTGCAGGATGCGTTTTTCCGCCTGCAATCGGCGCCACCGATCACCTCGTCGATCAAGGCGCAACTGAGTTATCTGTTCCAGATCGTGCGCAACCTCGCGATCGATCACTACCGCAAACAGGCGCTCGAGCAGAAATACTCCGGCCCTGAAGAGGAAGGGCTGAATGTGGTCATCCAGGGTGCTTCGCCGGAAACCTCGCACATCAATTTCTCGACCCTGGAAAACATCGCCGACGCCCTGACCGAACTGCCCAGCCGCACACGCTATGCGTTCGAGATGTACCGCCTGCACGGCGTGCCGCAAAAGGACATCGCCAAGGAACTCGGCGTCTCGCCGACCCTGGTCAACTTCATGATTCGTGATGCGCTGGTGCACTGCCGCAAGGTTTCGGGCAGTCGGCGGGATGCAGTGGTGGCGGGGCGCAGGTAAACAACAAGATCTGTGGTGTGTTCAATCGCTGGCAGGGCTAGCTCCCACAGGGGTTTCGTGGACGACACAAACCCCGTGTGAGAGCCAGCCCTGCTGGCGATAGCGGTCTCAAGATCACTCGATCATCAAGCCAGCTTGCAGCGATCAAAAAACCGTTCACGCCCGAGCATCATCAGCGCCGCGCGCTTGTGCGGGAAGTCGAATTCCTTCTCGCAGTGGAAACACTGATTGTGCATGTGACTGATCATCTTCGCGTTGTCGGCACGCGGTTCGGCGACCACTCGTTGCGTGCGCGGATCATCAAGAAACAGGTAATGCACCAGCGCCGACAACCAGCTCGCCACTTTGTGCGGGCCGCGGTGGTCTTCCTCACCGACCAGCATGTGAATGCCGCGATCGTAATCGTCGGCATCGTAGAACGGCGCGATGCGATCTTCCTTGGCCCAATAAGCTTCGAAATAGGCAAACGGTTGATCGTCGAAACAGCCGATCAAGGTCAGCGTGTGCGGGTCGGCGTCGAGTTTACTGAGGTACTCTCGGTGCTTGTCGAGGCTGCCCTCTTCCTGCCAGAAACTGGCCACCCGCGGGCTGTTCTGCCAACGGTTGAAGCGCGGTAGATCATTTTCAATTTCGACGGTGCGCAGGGAAATCCACGCGCCAAGCCGTGCGTCGAAACGCCGATAGACTTCACCGCGCGGTTTGACCGGGCGCCGGGGATGGCGTTTGCCTTCGCTGATGATCATTTGTTGCGGATAACTGCCGGTCAACGACTGGCCGAGCCAGGGTTGCGGCAATTGCCAGAACAGCGTGCGTTCGCAACGATATTCGCCGCTCACCTCGGTGCTTATCAACAAACCACTGAGCAAGGCTTCGGTCGGCGGCTGATCCAGTTGCCAGGTCAGTTGCTGGCACGCCGGATCACGCGCAAACAGCCAGTAACAGGCGGCCCACAGCGCCTGGCCGGGCGGCAACGCGAAGCGCTCATCGATCTGGATCGGGCCCTTCGCGTCACGATCAAGGCGCAGGCGAATCAGCGGCTGGCCGTCGAGGCTCAGGCTCAAACGGCTTTCACTGGCATCAGCGATCAGTTGACTGCCCGAAGGCAAAGCCAGGGCAGTCAGGTCATTCAGATTGGACATGGGGCGGGCTCACGATAATCGTCGACAGTTAGACGATGTGACGTGAGCGGCAGGCGGAAATTTAGGCTTTCAGCGCAAATGGCGTCTCAGCGATTGAGTACCGGCACCACGGCGATTTTGTACGGATCGAAAATCTTCAGCATTTCGCCGTTGTCGCGCAGCCCCTGCAACAGCTTGCCGAAGGCCACGCCGCTGATCGGTGCCGCCGGGCGCAGAATCGCATAGTGGTGATAGATCTGATCGACACGCTGCGACACCAGCAACTCATCACGCACCTTCTCGTTACGCAGCAGGTAATCGCTCAGGTATGAGCGGGTCACCAGGGCGATGTCGGCGCGTGAGCGCAGCACCATCAGCAGGTTGCTGTCGTGGGAATAGGTCAGCGTCGCGTTGAATTGCTGCGCGAGGAATTTGGGGTCGGCGTTGAAGGCCGCGAATTCGTAGTGATAGCCGCTGAACAGCGCCAGACGCTTGCCTTTGAGGTCGGCGAAATAGTTTTGCTGACGGCCATCTGCACGCTGCGCGACGAAAATCTCGGCATCTTCAAGGCCCATGTCGACGTCGCTGTGGGGGATGTCTTTCCAGCCCCATTCAGGGTTCTCGAAGATCGCCATGTCGATCCGGCCCTGCTTGAAATCACCGAAACGCCGGGGAATCGACGTGGGCACCAGGACAAACTGATACTCGCTTTGCAGGCGGTTCAGCGCCTCGACCAATTGCGGCAGCAGACCGGTGTCGGCGCCGTTTTCCGGGCGAATGGTGTAGGGCGGAAAATGCGCCGCGCCGACCCGGACCAATTGCGCTGCCTGAGCGGGCAATACCCATAATGCAGCCAGCGCTGCGAGCATCAATCCCGCGACGGTCCGAATTGGCAAAGACTTCAAAACACCCCACTCCCCGAAAAAATACCGATCAATGCATTCAAGCTAGGCGGTTTCGCCCAGTTAGCCAGTTTCCCGGCCGGATAGAAAGTGGCTCAGCGCTCTTCGAGGACCAGAATCAGCGCCTCGTCGGCCAACTGATCGAGGCTCAAACTGCCGCCGGCACGGAACCAGGTGGTGGTCCAGGACAGTGCGCCGGTCAGGAAACGTCGCGTAATAAAAACGTCGCCACGGATAAATCCGGCGTCCTTGGCTTCACCCAGTACTTGCAACCAGATGTCTTCGTAGACGTCGCGCAGCGCCAGCACTTTGGCCTGGCCTTCTTCGGACAGCGAGCGCCACTCGTAGACCAGCACCGCCATGGCCTCGCCGCTGCCGCCCATGATCGACTGCAATTCGCAGCGGATCAGCGCCAGCACGCGTTCGCGGACACCGGCGGCATCGGCCAGCGCCGCGCGCATTAAAGCGGTGTTGTAGCGAATGGTTTCTTCCATCACCGCACGCAGGATCTCGTCCTTGCTCTTGAAGTGATGAAAAATGCTCCCCGATTGGATACCGACCGCGCCGGCCAGATCACGCACCGTGGTGCGCTCGTAGCCTTTGTTGCGAAACAGGTGAGCCGCCACTTGCAGCAATTTGCCGCGGGCGCTGTCGGGGTCGGTCAACTGGCCGCTGTCGACCAAATCGCGCATGACCCTCAGGGCTTTTTGCTCGTCCACCCGTTCTCTCCTACAGTCGATCAGTGTCTTGCCCCCTGAAACCGCAGGGTTGCGCGCAATTTAAGCCGCCAGCGGCAACCAAGCAAGCGCTTGGGCAGAAGATAGTTTCAGGTGTTTACAAACCAAGCGCTTGCTTGGTAGCCTCCAGACACTTCTGTCGCAGATCGCTGAGTCGGAGATAAAAATGCCAAATACCGTGCGGATCGGATGCGCCAGCGCCTTCTGGGGAGACACGTCGACCGCCGCCGCGCAACTGGTCGCCGGCGGGCGCCTGGATTATCTGGTATTCGATTATCTGGCCGAGATCACGATGTCGATCATGGCCGGCGCACGCATGAAAGACCCACAGGCCGGCTACGCCACTGATTTCATCGAAGTGCTGACACCGCTGCTGGCGCAATTGGCGGAACAAAATATCCGCGTCATCAGCAACGCCGGCGGGGTCAATCCACAGGCCTGCGCCGCCGCCCTGCAAGCCGCGTGTGATCGCGCCGGCGTCGCGTTGAAAATCGCTGTGCTGCTTGGCGATGACCTGCAGCCGCAACTGCGACAGCTCAGCGGTATCACTGAAATGTTCACTGGCGCCCCGCTGCCGCCACTGTGCGTGTCGACCAACGCCTACCTTGGCGCACCGGGCATCGTCGAAGCGCTGCGGCTGGGCGCCGATATCGTCATCACTGGCCGGGTGGTCGACAGCGCCGTGGTCAGCGCGGCGCTGGTGCACGAGTTCGGCTGGTCGTGGCACGACTACGACAAACTGGCCCAGGCCGCACTGGCCGGGCACATCATCGAATGCGGCGCGCAATGCACCGGCGGCAACTTTACCGATTGGCGCGACGTGCCGGATTACGAACACATCGGTTTTCCGATCGTCGAGGTCAGCGCCGACGGCCAGTTCACTGTTAGCAAACCCGAAGGCAGCGGCGGCCTGATCACAGCGCTGACCGTCGGCGAACAGATGCTCTATGAAATCGGCGATCCACAGGCGTA
The DNA here is from genome assembly GCF_051132135.1 of Pseudomonas sp. R1-1. Classification (NCBI taxonomy): domain Bacteria; kingdom Pseudomonadati; phylum Pseudomonadota; class Gammaproteobacteria; order Pseudomonadales; family Pseudomonadaceae; genus Pseudomonas; species Pseudomonas sp. R1-1. The sequence continues at coordinate 1,969,881 of NZ_CP071663.1, read as the reverse complement.
TCGGCTGCCCGATGTGATCTGTGATTTCACTCAGGTCGAACTGCGGCAACACGGCAAAAACACCGTCCATGTGCAGGGTGCCAAAGGCCTGCCACCCAGCGACCAATACAAGGTCAGCGCGACTTACCCGGACGGCTTTCGCTGCACCGCCAGTTGCCTGATCGCCGGCATCGATGCGGTCGCCAAGGCGCAGCGCGTCAGTCAGGCGATCATCGACAAAACCGCTGAAATGTTCAGCCAGCGCGGCTGGGCGGCCTACAGCGAAACCCATGTCGAACTGCTCGGCAGCGAGGCCACCTACGGCCCGCACGGTCAGCGTCAGGACAGCCGCGAAGTGGTGATCAAACTCGCCGTGCGCCACCCGGACAAACGAGCGCTGGTTCTTTTTTCCAGGGAAATCGCTCAGGCCGCAACGGGCATGGCGCCGGGGTTGACCGGCATCGTCGGCGGTCGTCCGACGGTGTACCCGCTGATCCGCCTGTTTTCGTTTCTGATCGATAAAAGCGTCTGCACGCTGCACGTCGACATGGCTGGCGAACATCATCCGTGCAGCCTGCCGGTACCTGCCGCACCGCAAAGCCAAACCGCCCCCCTGCCCCATCACCCGCCCGAACCGCAGGGCCGCGCCGATGCTTCTGTGCCGCTGGTCAAACTCGCGGTCGCGCGTTCCGGCGACAAAGGCAATCACAGCAACATCGGCGTCATGCCGCGCAAACCCGAATATCTGCCGTGGATCGCCGCAGCGCTGACGCCAGCGGTGGTCGCAGACTGGATGCGCCATGTGCTCGACCCGGTTAACGGTCGGGTCGAGCGCTGGTACCTGCCCGGCACCCACAGCCTTAACTTCCTGCTGGAAAACGCCCTCGGCGGCGGCGGTGTCGCCAGTCTGCGCATCGATCCGCAAGGCAAGGCGTTCGCCCAGCAACTGCTGGAAATCCGCATACCGGTGCCGCAGAGCATCGCCGAACAACTCGACTAGAGGTTGAGCTTCATGGCCTACGCATCGATTTTCCAGGCCGGGCTGTTCAGCGGCCAGAGCATTATCGTCACCGGTGGCGGCAGCGGCATCGGCCGTTGTACCGCGCATGAACTGGCGGCGCTTGGCGCCAACGTTTTGCTGGTCGGGCGCAAGCCTGAAAAGCTCGAACGCGTCGCCGCAGAAATCGCCGAGGACGGCGGTCGCGCGCACTGGCAGGCCTGCGATATCCGCTATGAAGAAGCGGTAAAACAGCTGGTCAGTGAGCTGATTGCCGCACACGGGCCGATTCACGGTCTGGTCAACAATGCCGGCGGCCAGTATCCGTCGCCGCTGGCGTCGATCAATCAGAAAGGTTTCGAGACCGTGCTACGGACCAATCTGGTCGGTGGATTTCTGATGGCCCGGGAAGTGTTCAACCAGTCGATGAGCAAACACGGCGGCAACATCGTCAACATGCTCGCCGACATGTGGGGTGGCATGCCCGGCATGGGCCACTCTGGCGCTGCGCGCTCGGGCATGGACAACTTCACCAAAACCGCGGCCGTCGAGTGGGGTTATGCCGGGGTGCGGGTCAATTCGGTGGCGCCGGGCTGGATCGCTTCCAGCGGCATGGACACTTACCAAGGCGCGTTCAAAGCGGTGATTCCGACCTTGCGCGAGCATGTGCCGCTCAAGCGCATCGGCACCGAATCGGAAGTCAGCGCGGCGATCGTGTTCCTGCTCAGCCCGGCGGCGGCGTTCATCAGCGGCAGCACCTTGAAAATCGACGGCGCGGCCAGCCTCGGCAGTCGCGCCTGGCCCCTGCATAAAGCCACGCACAGCGAGTCGTTCAACGGATTTCATCGGACGTACCTGCCTGACGTGCTCAAGGACAAGGAATAAGCCATGGCACAGATCCAGTCGCAACTCGACCCGCACAGCGAAGCCTTCGCACGTAACCGTACGGCGATGCTCGCCGCCATCGAACACGTGCAGCAACTGGAACAGAACCTGCTGAACAAGGCCGCCGAAGCCAAGGCGAAATTCGCTCAGCGCGGGCAGCTTTTGCCGCGCGAACGGCTGAACCTGTTGCTCGATCCCGGCGCGCCGTTTCTGGAGCTGGCGAGTCTGGCCGGCTACAAACTGCACGACGACAAGGACGGCAGCGCGGCCGGTGGCGGCTTGATTGCCGGCATCGGTTACGTCTGCGGTATTCGCGCGATGGTGGTGGCGAACAACAGCGCGATCAAGGGCGGGACGATCTCGCCCAGCGGCCTGAAAAAATCCCTGCGCCTGCAACAGATCGCCCTGGAAAACAAACTGCCGATGATCACCCTCGCCGAAAGCGGCGGCGCCAATCTCAATTACGCCGCGGAGATTTTCGTCGAAGGCGCGCGCAGCTTTGCCAATCAGGCGCGGCTGTCAGCGCTGGGTTTGCCGCAGATTACCGTGGTGCATGGCTCGGCCACCGCTGGCGGCGCCTATCAGCCCGGTTTGTCGGATTATGTGGTGGTGGTGCGTGGCAAGGCCAAGCTGTTTCTCGCCGGGCCGCCGCTGCTCAAGGCGGCCACCGGTGAAGTCGCCACTGACGAAGAACTTGGCGGCGCCGAGATGCACGCGCAGGTCGCCGGGACCGCCGAGTACCTGGCGGAAAACGATGCCGATGGCGTGCGCCAGGTCCGCGATATCCTGCGCATGCTGCCGTGGAACGAACAACTGCCGTGGCGGCCGGAGCTGCAATACAACGAGCCGCTCTACCCCATCGACGAATTGCTCGGGCTGATCCCGGACGATCCGAAAAAGCCCTACGACGTGCGCGAAATCATCGCGCGCATCGCCGATGAATCGAACTTCGTCGAGTTCAAGGGCGAATACGATCAGCAGACCCTGTGCGGTCATCTGAAGATTCAGGGCCGCGCCTGCGGCTTCATCGGCAACAACGGCCCGATCACCCCGAACGGTGCGAGCAAAGCGGCGCAGTTCATCCAGCTGTGCGACCAGAGCCAGATCCCGCTGCTGTTTTTCCACAACACCACCGGCTTCATGGTCGGCACCGAATCGGAACAGCAAGGCGTGATCAAACACGGCTCGAAACTGATTCAAGCGGTAGCCAATGCCCGGGTGCCTAAACTGACTCTGGTGGTCGGTGGCTCCTACGGTGCCGGCAATTATGCGATGTGCGGACGCGGTCTCGATCCACGCTTCATTTTCGCTTGGCCGAACAGCCGCACCGCAGTGATGGGCGGCGCGCAGGCCGGCAAGGTGCTGCGCATCGTCACCGAGGCCAAACAATTGAAGGACGGCCTGGTGCCGGACCCAAAAATGCTCGACATGCTCGAACAGGTCACCGCGCAGAAACTCGACAGCCAGTCCACGGCGCTCTACGGCAGCGCCAACCTGTGGGACGACGGGCTGATCGACCCGCGCGACACGCGCACCCTGCTCGGCTATCTGCTGGACATTTGCCACGAAGCCGACGTTCGTAAGCTGCAACCCAACAGCTTCGGCGTCAGCCGCTTCTGACCGTCACGGATCTTACGGAGAACAAGAACAATGATCTTCACCCCGGAACACGAAGCGCTGCGCCGTACCGTTCGCCAGTTCGTCGACAATCAGATCAACCCGCACGTCGATGAATGGGAAAAGGCCGGACGCTTTCCGATCCACGAGATTTTCCGTCAGGCCGGTGAGCTGGGTTTGCTGGGGATTTCCAAACCGGAAAAATTCGGCGGCATGGGCCTCGACTACAGTTACTCGATCGTTGCCGCCGAGGAGTTCGGCACCATTCATTGCGGCGGCATTCCGATGTCGATCGGCGTGCAGACCGACATGTGCACGCCGGCGCTGGCCCGCTTCGGTTCCGATGCACTGCGCGAAGAGTTCCTGCGCCCGGCGATCAGCGGTGAGCAGGTCGGCTGCATCGGCGTCTCCGAAGTCGGCGCCGGCTCCGACGTCGCCGGGCTGAAGACCACCGCGCGCAAGGACGGCGACGATTACGTGATCAACGGCAGCAAGATGTGGATCACCAACTCGCCGAGCGCCGACTTCATCTGCCTGCTGGCCAACACGTCGGATGACAAGCCGCACATCAACAAGTCGCTGATCATGGTGCCGATGAACACGCCCGGCATCAGTCTCAGCTCACATCTGGACAAGCTCGGCATGCGCAGCTCGGAAACCGCCCAGGTGTTCTTCGATAACGTACGCGTGCCACAGCGCAACCGCATCGGCCACGAAGGCGCCGGTTTCATGATGCAGATGCTGCAGTTTCAGGAAGAACGCCTGTTCGGCGCGGCCAATATGATCAAGGGCCTGGAATATTGCGTCGACAGCACCATCGAGTACTGCAAGAAGCGCAAGACCTTCGGCAATGCGCTGATCGACAATCAGGTGATTCACTTCCGCCTCGCCGAGTTGCAGACCGAAATCGAGTGCCTGCGTGCGCTGGTCTATCAGGCCACCGAGCAGTACATCAAAGGCCAGGACGTCACCCGGCTGGCATCGATGGCCAAGCTCAAGGCCGGTCGGCTGGGCAGAGAGGTCAGCGACAGCTGCCTGCAATATTGGGGCGGCATGGGCTTCATGTGGGACAACCCGGTGGCGCGCGCCTATCGCGATGTGCGGCTGGTATCGATCGGCGGCGGTGCCGATGAAATCATGCTGGGGATCATCTGCAAGCTGATGGGCATCCTGCCGGGGAAAAAGAAATGAGCCACCTGCCAGAGTGCCAGACGCTGTTGCTGGAACTGCATGGCGGCGTCCTGCACGTCACGCTCAACCGGCCGGACAGCCGCAATGCGATGAGCCTGCAGATGGTCAGCGAGTTGCGTGCGGTGTTCGCCGCCGTTGGTGAAAAGCTCGATATTCGCGCACTGGTGCTCAGCGGCGCCGGCGGGCATTTCTGCGCTGGTGGCGACATCAAGGACATGGCCAGCGCCCGTACTCAAGGTGGCGAGGCTTATCGCGAGCTGAACCGGGCCTTCGGTGCCCTGCTCGAAGAAGCGCAAAACACACCGCAGGTATTGATCAGCGTGCTGCAAGGCGCGGTGCTCGGCGGTGGTTTCGGGCTGGCCTGCGTCAGCGATGTCGCGATTGCCGACCATCAGGCGCAGTTCGGTCTGCCGGAAACCAGTCTCGGCGTGATTCCGGCGCAGATCGCACCGTTTGTGCTGCAGCGCATCGGCCTCACAGAAACCCGCCGTCTGGCACTGACCGCAGCGCGTTTCGATGGCGATCAGGCTCGGCAACTGGGGCTGGTGCATTTTGTCGAGCGCGATGCCCAGGCGCTGGCCGAACGGCTCGATGAGGTGTTGCAGCAGGTACTGCGTTGCGCGCCGCAGGCGAATGCCATGACCAAGCAGTTGCTGCTGGCCAGTGCCGGGCAGCCGTCGAGTGAATTGCTTGATCAGGCCGCGCAGTGGTTCAGCGAAGCGGTGACGGGCGAAGAAGGCGTCGAGGGCACGCTGGCTATTGTACAAAAGCGCAAGCCTCGATGGGCCTTTTAAAAGCATCGCTAGCAGGCTAGCTCCCACAGGGGTTTTGCGTCGTTCAAAAAACCTGTGGGAGCTAGCCTGCTAGCGATGAGGCCGCCACATCCACCGCTACAACTTCAGGAAACCCAACATGCCCGTCATCCACAAAATCCTGATCGCCAACCGCGGTGAAATCGCCTGCCGCATCCAGCGCACCGCCCAGGCCCTCGGCTATCGGACCGTTGCCGTCTACAGCGATGCCGACGCCGATGCGCTGCACGTAAAGATGGCCGATCAGGCCGTGCGTATCGGCCCGGCCCCGGTGCAGCAGTCCTACCTGAACATCCCGGCAATCCTCGACGCCGCCCGCCGCAGCGGCGCCGACGCGGTCCATCCCGGCTATGGCTTTCTCTCGGAAAACGCCGAATTCGCCCGCGCCTGCGAACAGGCCGGGCTGACCTTCATCGGCCCCAGCGTCGAAGCCATCGAACTGATGGGCAGCAAACGCCTGTCGAAGATCGCCATGCTAGAGGCCGGCGTGCCGTGCATCCGCGGTTATCAGGGCGCCGCGCAGGACGACGCGACCTTGTTGCGTGAAGCCGAGCGCATCGGCTATCCGTTGATGATCAAGGCCAGTGCCGGCGGTGGCGGGCGCGGCATGCGCCTGGTGCACAGTGCGGCTGAGCTGCCGGCGCAATTGCGCACCGCGCGCTCGGAAGCGTTAAACGGTTTTGGCAGTGATGAATTGATTCTTGAACAGGCCGTGCTTGAACCTCGGCATATGGAAGTGCAGTTGTTCGGCGACCGTCACGGCAACTTGATTTATCTGGGCGAGCGCGACTGTTCGATCCAGCGACGCCATCAGAAAGTCATCGAAGAAGCGCCCTGCCCGATCATGACCACCGAGTTGCGCCAAGCTATGGGTGAAGCGGCGTTGAAGGCTGGCCGCGCGGTGAATTATGTCGGCGCCGGCACCGTGGAATTTCTGCTCGATGCACGAGGGCAGTTCTATTTTCTGGAGATGAACACGCGCCTGCAGGTCGAACACCCGGTCACCGAATTGATCACTGGTGTCGATCTGGTGGCGTGGCAATTACAGATTGCCGAGGGCCAGCCACTGCCGCTGACTCAGGATCAGGTGCAACTCGACGGCCACGCCATCGAGGTGCGGTTGTATGCGGAAGATCCGGCGCAGGATTTTCTTCCGCAGACCGGACGTATCGAGGCCTGGGAGCCGGCGCTGGGCCATGGTGTGCGGATTGATCACGGCTTGCTCGAAGGGCAAGCGGTCAGCCCGTTCTATGACCCGCTGCTGGGCAAACTGATCGCCCATGGTGCCACCCGGGAAGAGGCGCGACGCAAGCTGTTGCGCGCGGTGCAAGACACCGTGTTGTTAGGCGTGCAAAGTAATCAGCGCCTGCTCGCCAGCCTGTTACAGCATGAACAATTCGTCAGTGGCCAATTCAGTACCGCGTTCATTGCCCAGCATTTCAGCAATCACCCCGACCTGCATCGTTATGCACCCAGCGCCGAGGAACTGGCGATTGCGGCGCTGCTGTTCTATCAAACCAGTGCGCGCAACCATCGTCAGCCACTGAGCGGCTGGCGCAACAACGCCAGCGTACCGCTGACTTATCGCCTCGGCTTGGATGAGCAGAACTGGACGCTGCAACTGCACGCTCAAGGGCCAGACGTCTTTCAGGTTAGCCTCGGTGGACGCACGATCGACCTGCAACTCATCGACCTCGACGCGCATTCGCTGACGCTGACCGTCAACGGCGTGCGCCAGCGCCACGCCTGTCGACTGGCGGGCGCAGAGCTCTGGCTGTTCACCCATCCGGGCAGTCTGCGGCTGGAGGATCGAACTCATGCGGTGATCGACAGTCAGACCAGCGTCAGCTCCGGCACCTTGAAAGCGCCGATGGACGGCGCCATCGTCGACGTCCTGGTCAGCGAAGGCAGCACGGTCAGCAAAGGCCAGTTGCTGGTGGTACTGGAGGCAATGAAAATGGAGCACCCGCTCAAGGCCGGCATCGACGGCGTGCTCAAGCGGGTGCAAGTCAAGGTTGGCGATCAGGTAAAAAATCGTCAGGTTCTGTTGCAGGTCGAGTAGTCGCCCACACGCCGATGCGGGTTTTGACTACGCTCTGAGATATCAGAACGCGAAAATCAGGAACCCTGCGATGCCCCACTGGCTGGTCATAGATCTGGAAGCCACCACCGACGAGGGTGGCTGGCCGGTCACCGAAATGGAAATTATCGAGATCGGCGCGACCCTGGTTGATCGCGCCGGACGCGAGCAGGATCACTTCCAGCGTTTCGTCAAACCGACGCGGCGGCCCTTGCTCACCACGTTTTGCCGGGAACTGACGCACATCACCCAGGCCAATATCGATGCCGCGCAACCGCTGCATGAGGTCTGGCCGGCCTTCGAGCGCTGGCTGGCACAGCACCAGTCGCGCCTCGAGGGGTGGGTCAGCTGGGGCGATTACGATCGCCAGCAGTTGCTGCAGGAGTGGCAGCGCCTGCACATCGACAGTGGCCTCAGCCGCGTGCCGCACATGAACCTCAAACAACGCTTCGCCAAGGCCCGCCGCCTCGAGCGGCCACTGGGCCTCAACGGTGCGCTGCAACTGGCCGGCCTGCAGTTCAGCGGTCAGCAGCACCGGGCGCTGGAGGATGCGCGCAACACGGCGCGGTTATTGCCGCTGGTGTTGCCGCTTTAGAGACGTGACGGGGCTGAAAGCCTTGGGCATACTGGCCGGCCCCTTTTCAGCCCTTTTCGAGGAATCGCCCATGTTTAAAGTCAACGAGTACTTCGACGGCACCGTCAAGTCGATCGCCTTTGGCACTGCTGAAGGTCCGGCGACCATCGGCGTCATGGCCCCGGGCGAATACGAATTCGGCACCAGCCAGCGTGAAATCATGCACGTCGTGTCGGGCGCCCTGACCGTCAAGCTGCCCGACAGCAGCGACTGGGAAACCTTCGCCGCCGGCAGCCAGTTCAATGTACCGGCCAACAGCAAGTTCCAGCTGAAGGTCGCGGTCGACACTGCCTACCTGTGTGAATACCGCGGCTGATACGGCGGTTCTATCCAGCACAAAAAAAAGCCCGCGTACAACGACGCGGGCTTTTTTTATGCCTGCAAACTTATTTATTCGAGAATTTCCACCGGCATCCCGACTTCGAGTCGACCGTTACTGTCATTGACCAGGTTCTGCCCGAACATTGCGCCATCGGCTGTGGCCCGATGTTTTTGCAGGGTGGCGAACGGTTCGCGGTCGGCACTGCGCTCGCCGGTTTGCGGGTCGACGGTCGTCATGATGCAGCGTGAGCACGGCTTGACCACGCGAAACTCGATATCGCCGATACGAATACGCTTCCAGCCATCCTCGGCATAAGCCGCGCTGCCTTCGATCACCAGATTCGGCCGGAAACGCAGCATCTCCAGCGAACGCCCGACCTTGCCGGAAAGGTCCTGCAGCGAAGCGTCGCCAATCAATAGCAACGGATAGCCGTCGGCGAAGGCGACTTGATCGTTATCGTGGCCGAAACCCGATTGTGTCGTGCGTGCTCGATCCAGCGGCATCTGCACCAGGCGTGTCGGCTTGCCAAGGAACTCGCTGACCCAGCGCGCCGCCGCGTCGCCGGCATCCGGCACGCGCAAGGTATCGCGCCAGATGGTCACGCCGCGCAGTTCGGCATCATCCGCCGGCAAGGGAATATCGATGGAGCCTTGCCCGGGCGTCGCGAGTGTCAGGCCGCCATCGGCATTGCACAGCGCCGACAGCTGACTCATCCGTGCTTCGGCACGCTGAGTCAGGAAGCGCCCGCTGGCCTCGTCTACCAGCATCCAGCGTCGATCGCCCGTCAGCCCCAGCTTGTCCAGCTCGGCGCTTTGCAGCACTTCGCCCTTGCCGGATTTCAACGGGTAACGATAAAGCGCGCTCAGACGCAGCATGGCCAGCTCCTTGTGATTGAAGCGCCACCCTATACGAGCCGTGTGGCGGAATCAAAGTGTGGAAGCGCGCCTGCTCGCCAAAGCGCTGTTCGATCCAATCTACGCAGCGCAAGTGAGTTCGCAATTGCGACCTGCCCGCTCCTGATGCCGTCAGGCCGGGACTTCGTCGAGCATCAAACGCTGACGCACCACGTCGACCAGTTTGTCCGGCTGGAATTTGGACAGGAAGTTGTCGCAGCCGACCTTCTTCACCATCGAATCGTTGAAGCTGCCCGACAGCGAGGTGTGCAGCACCACGTAAAGGCCGCGCAGGCGCGGATCGTTGCGAATTTCGGTGGTCAGACGATAGCCGTCCATTTCCGGCATTTCCGCGTCGGTGAAGATCATCAGCAACTTGTCGGTCATGTGCACGCCGGTATCGGCCCAGGCCTTGAGCATGTTCAGCGCCTTGAGGCCGTCACTGGCAATGTGCATTTTCACCCCGAGCTGGCCGAGGGTGTCGCGCAGCTGCGAAAGCGCCACGTTGGAGTCGTCGACCAGCAGCACTTCACGGCCACGGGCGCGTTCCAGCACCGGATCATCGAGTTTGTCACGCGAGACCTTGGCGTTGTAGGGGACGATTTCGGCGAGGACTTTTTCCACGTCGATGATTTCCACCAACTGATCGTCGACCTTGCTGATGGCCGTCAGATAATGCTGGCGACCGGCGCTGGTCGGCGGCGGCAGAATGGCTTCCCAGTTCATGTTGACGATGCGATCGACGCCGCCCACCAGGAAGGCCTGCACCGAACGGTTGTATTCAGTGACGATGATCGTGCTGTTCGGCCCTGGCACCAGCGGGCGCATGCCGATCGCCTGGGACAGGTCGATCACCGGCAAGGTCTGCCCGCGCAGGTTGACCACACCGCAGACGAACGGGTGACGCTGCGGCATCAGGGTCAGCTTCGGCAGTTGCAGCACTTCCTGAACCTTGAACACGTTGATCGCAAACAACTGCCGCCCGGCCAGTCGAAACATGAGAATTTCCAGGCGATTCTCACCCACCAGTTGCGTGCGTTGGTCTACCGTGTCGAGAATGCCGGCCATCAATGACTCCTGGGCTTGTTCTGATGAATTCACTTATGTGAGGTTATCGGCTGCAAATGGCGCTTCTTGATTGTCATAACTGACCTGTAAAAAATGCTCTGGACAGCCATTGATGTCACATTAACATCATGGTTTACTGGCGCAGTGATTTTTATCTGCTACTTTTATCTGCGGCGCGACCTCGGTTTGCGTCATAGGTTCCCGCACCTAAGGGATTCCCCTAGGAGCAATCAGGCCCAACCTGATATTCCCGATATCCAATAGCCATTAATGTGACGCCATTCTCATTGCATGAACGGAGTCAGGCTATTGTGTGCGATCGCAGTTCAGTGGCAACAAACCCTCTGGAAACTCTCAGTCTGTGCACTTGCACGGCCGGGCGCGATCTGCCGACGATTCATGATCGTCGCTACACACGGCATTCGTTCATCAGACGTGACGTTGTGGAGATAAGCATGCCAATCGACCGCAAAGACTGGGTACAACGCTTCCCCGAATTTCTTGTCGAGGCTGAAACACTGCTGGCCAAGTCCGAGGAATGCCTGAGCCATCTGCAACTGATCAGCAATGACAGGGACGCCATTGAATGCATGCTCAGTACCCTGCTCAAGCTTGCTCGCCGGGCGGAAGCTCTGGCGCTGGAGTCGATCAGCGAATTTTCCCTGCACATCCACAGCCTGCTTGATCTCAATCATGCTCGTGTCGATCTTCATGATCAGGCGCTGCAAGCGTTGCAGGATTGCTTCACGCTGATGGCCTGGCAGCTCGAACTGGTCGATCAGAAGACTGGCCAACTGAGCCTGGATGAAAGCGAGCAGGCTTCACTGATCGAAGCGCTGGCGTTTCAGGTCGGTCAAAGCCCGATTCAGTCGCCGCTGCCAGGCAAACGTTTGCCGCAACTGCCTTACTCGGGCCAGGCCTGACTCATCGCCGTGGCGCGGATGGCCTTGGCGGACTCACGCGTCGAATGTCGTAATTGAATAGTCCATACCTGCCAGCGACAAAACGATACAAATAATCAGCATTGATCACCCGCCCTTTTTCCTGTCGGCCTCAGGGTTTGCCTGTGTACCAGGGAGCACAACTTCGGGCATCGCTGATCTTCTCTTCACACCCCATCAAAACCGACTTTCGACTTTATGGAACTGGCGTGCAAACCCATGTATTTCCTGACTGAATGGACATATATAGCAAGCGCGACCAACGGTATCTTAAGTGGTATTATGTCGACCATTAGTTGTCCTCAAATTAATGGCACGGTGCTTTCATTCAGGCGTTATCTACTGAAGTTCGCAAACATCCGGGGCTCCCGGCCATGTTGAAACCATTGCCATATTTGACAGTATTTCCAGACAGAGACCCGCCAGGCTCCGGCCGGTCTGCCCGCAGCGAACATTCATTGGCTCCATCCGCTATGTACGCCAGCCTCAAGTCAATTACCCAATGGCCTCCTTCGCGGGAAAATGCGCGTCGGTTCACGCTGATATTGTCAGTCGCGGCCACATTGGGCAGTTTGCTGACCTATGGTTTTTCAACTTCCTTCAGCCTCGGTCTGCTGCTATTGCAACTCGCGGCGACTGCCTGTGTCTGGGTGCAATATCGGCTGTCGCGCAAATCCATCAAGTTTCAGCCGCAGGAACTCGCCGACCGTCTGCTGCAAGTCCAGGAAAACGAACGCCATCGCCTCAGCCGTGAACTGCACGACGATATCGGCCAGTTGCTGACGGCGGCGAAACTGCAGAGCGAGTGGCTCAAGCGCCGCCTGCCGCCCGACTCGCAGGAGCAATGCGCGGTGTTATGCGACACCCTCGAAGAAACCCTGAACAAGGTGCGCGACGTTTCGGCCATTCTCAATCCACGCCAGTTGACCAGTCTGGGACTCGAGGCCAGCCTGCGTGCGCATCTGCTCAAGACCCTGGCCAACACCAGCGTGCAATGGAGCCTCGATTGTCAGCAGCGCCTCAATGGCATTCCGGAAGAGATGGCGGTCGCCGCCTTTCGCATCACCCAGGAAGCGGTGACCAATATTCTTCGTCACGCACAGGCGAAAAATCTGGTGGTACGCTTGCAGCGCCTGCCCGAAGGTCTGACATTATTGATCAGTGATGACGGCGCGGGATTTGCGCCGGCGACCGATCCAGGTCGTGAAGGACAACGCGGCATGGCCGGGATGGCCGAACGAATCGAGCAACTGGGTGGCACCCTGAGCGTCGTCAGCGAGCCGGGCAGAGGCACCCAGATCGAAGCACTTTTCCCGTGGGCGCCGCGCGCACTCGAACGGGCCAGTACGAATAAGGTTATGCGTTGACTTGCAATTTACTTCTGGTGGATGACCACTCGCTGATCAGGGCCGGCGTGCGCGCTCTGGTGCTGGATATTCCCGGTTACGCGGTGATTGGCGAGGCCAATGATGGTTCGCAATTGCTCGAAATGGTCGAGCAACTCAATCCCGATATCGTCTTGCTGGATATCTCCATGAAGGAAACCGGGGGGCTGGAAGCACTGCAACGCCTCAAGCGCGTGCGACCGCAGAGCAAGGTGCTGATTCTGTCGATGCACACCGATCCGGCGCTGATCATGCAGGCCCTCGAGTCCGGTGCCTACGGTTACTTGCTCAAGGACACCACCGCAACGGAACTCGAACACGCCCTGGAAGCCTTGCGCAACAACGAGCGCTACTTGAGTCCGGCCATTGCCCATACCGTGATCAATCAGGCGCTGACCCGCAATCAGAATCAGCAGCCGGACATCGCCGACTCGCACAACCTGACGGCGCGCCAACTGGAAATCCTGCGCCTGATCGTGCGGGGCAAGTCCACCCGCGAGATTGCCAACGGTCTGGGCTTGAGCATCAAAACGGTCGAAACCCACCGCTCCCAGATCATGAAGCGTCTGCAGATCTTCGACGTGGCGGGCCTCGTCCTGTTTGCCGTGCGCGAACAGATCATCAGCCTTGACGACTGATCGCTTCGGTACTGCTCAACAAGGGTGAATGCTCCGGCAAATGCACGCGCAATGCCGCCGGACGCGCTTCAAAGCGCAGGCTGTTGCACTCCAGCGGTTCGCCGTCGAGGTTCATGCAAAGCCCCTCGGCTACCTTGATTTCGACCCATGGCAAACGGGTTCGCACGAACAGATTATCCAGTCCGAAACCGTCGCTCAGCAGTGATTTCAAAGTCCCCACCAGCTCCTGTGGTGCTGGCAGGATGCTGATATCGAGCAGTCCATCATCGGCCAGCGCCTGCGGGCACAATACATGTCCGCCACCGGCCTGACGGCCATTGCCGATGCCCAGCGCCAACAGCTCGCCACTCCAATGGAAGTCCGGCCCCTGCAATTCACCATAGGCGGCATGCAACTCGCTGAAGCGCGACAACCCGGTGAACAGATAAGCTGCGCCGCCGAGGACTTTCTTCAAATCTTCAGACGTGTTGGCCGTGACCTGACTGCCGAACCCGCCGGTGGCCATGTTGAGAAAAATCTGTCCGCCAACCTCGCCGACATCGATAGCGTGCGGCGGCACATCGAGCAGATCCAGTGCTTCGGCAGGCTCCAGCGGCACCCCGGCGGCGCGGGAAAAGTCGTTGGCGGTACCCAATGGCAAAAGCACCAGACTGGCCTTGCCCGGATGCGCCGCGAGCGCTTCGGCAATATCGCGCAAGGTGCCATCGCCGCCGCCGGCAATAATCGTGGTGTAGCCTTCCGCCAACGCCTGTTCTACCCAGCGCTGAGCGTCTCCGGCTTCCCAGGTCAGGCGCACGGCCAGCTCCCAGCCCTGCTTGCGCTTGTCTTCGACGGCGGTGCGCACCGCCTCGTTGAGAGCCTGTTTGCCATGCAGAATCAACAGCGCCCGGCGCTCGTTCATCGTGTTACTCCCCAGAATCGAATCGATTGAAACATCTTGACCACTGCGGCACGCAAAAAAGCCCCGCCTTCCCTAATTAAATCTGCCTTGCGCCGCGGGTGTCCTACACGACGGTACTTTTTCTTACAAGACATGCGGAATCGGCTCAATTGACCCGCTTCGAGCATTGGGTCACCGTGTGCCGGCGGTATCAATCTTCAAATCCAATACACAAGGACGTGCATGTAATGAGTGGATACACCCACAAAGCTTCGGTCAGTTCTGCAGCCCGAATAGCCTGCAAGCGAACATTTGAAACAGCCGGTGGATGCTTCCATGCCAAGCCATGAAGCACGAATGCCAGTGAGCCCGGTTGGCCCCATCGTCGAAAGTCGCACGAACCACAAGTCCGACTTCAAAAACAGCGCCAGAACGACTGGAGAAGTTGATATGGAACCTCGTGTTACCGAGCTGGAAACCCATCTCAAATATCTTCGACGGGACATGGACGAAGTCCGTGGTGATGTCAGAACGATCAAACACCGGCTCGCCTATTCGGCCGGAGCCATGGCGGTGGTGCTGGGACTGCTGGGCTGGGTCGCCAACAGCCGGTTCGACCAGCTCGTCACCTTGATGAGCAATTGAACTTGTGAGTCATGGCGGGCGCCGCTTGAGTCAGCCGGCGCCCGCCTTTGCACTGTGCCGGTCAGCCCAGCAGATCACTCAACGGAATGAAGCCCACCTCGTCGCCTTCACTCAACGTGCGACCTTCCAGAACTTCGACCAGACCGTCAGCCCACACGGCGCTGCGCAATACCCCGGAACTCTGATTGCGGTAAACAGTAGCCTGCCCCTGCTCGAGACGCCCGCGCAGGTATTCACGCCGATTGCCGGCCACAGGCCAGGCGAAACCCGCGGGTACGCTGAATTTCAGCGGCTCGACGTCACGCACACCCTGGCGTCGCAACAGATAAGGCCGGGTCAGCAGCGCAAAGGTCACCAGGGTCGAAGCCGGATTTCCCGGCAAGCCAATCACCGGCACGTTGCGAAAATGACCACAGGTCAGTGGCTTCCCAGGTTTGATTGCCAGCTTCCACAGTGCGAGTTCACCCTCCTCACGCAGCGCGATGCCGAGAAAATCCGCTTCGCCGACCGACACGCCACCGGTGGAAAGAATCAGATCGACATCCTGCAATTCACCGAGCCGAGCGCGGGTGGTGGCGAGGTCGTCCGGAAGAATGCCGGCATCGATCACCTCGCAGCCAAGCCGTTGCAGCCAGCTGCAAAGCAGGACCCGGTTGCTGTTGTAGATCTGCCCCGGTCCAAGCGTCTGACCTGGTTCCACCAATTCGTCGCCAGTGGAAATCACCGCCACGCGAACCTTGCGCACCACCTTCAGCCCGGCACAGCCCAGCGACGCAGCAAGCCCTTGCTCGATAGGGCCCAGGCGGGTTCCGGCCGGCAGAATCAGCTCACCGATGGTGGTTTCCTGCCCTTGCGGCCGAATGTTCTGCCCAGCCTTCATCGCTTCGAGGAAGCGCACTTTGCCGCCGGCCTCGACCTCAGCGTTCTCCTGCATTTCCACGCAGTCGGCGCCCGCCGGTACCGGTGCGCCGGTGAAGATGCGTGCGCAGGTGCCAGGCTCCAAAGGTTGCGGAGGTTGGCCGGCAAATACTTTTTGACTGACCGGCAGCGGCTGCCCATTCCATTCGCCGAGGTTGAGTGCGTAACCATCCATGGCGGAGTTCGGCCAAGGTGGCAGATCCAGCGTGGAAAACAGATCCTCGCTTAGCACTCTGCCCTGGACCTGCGCCAGCGGCAGGTACTCATGCTCGACAATGGGTGAGGCCTCGGCCATTTCCAGCAAGCGCGCCAGCGCCACTTCGACCGGCATCAAGGCTCCGCTCTTGCCCGGCTTAGCCACGGGTTTCACACGGCGCCGCCTGCTTCAGATGCGTGACGAAATTGCACGGACGATGGCGGGCGTCCAACTGCTCACCGAGAATGCCATCCCAACCGGTGCGCACCGCATTGGTCGAACCCGGCAGGCAGCACACCAGCGTGCCATTGGCCAGACCGGCCAGCGCGCGTGATTGCACGGTCGAAGTGCCGATATCGGCGACCGAGATCTGCCGGAACAATTCGCCAAAGCCGTCGACCTGTTTGTCGAGCAGGCAGGCAACCGCTTCCGGGGTGCTGTCGCGACCGGTGAAACCAGTGCCGCCGGTGATCAGCACCACCTGCACGACATCGTCGGCAATCCAGTTGGCGACTTGCGCACGAATTTTGTAGAGATCATCTTTGAGCAACACGCGTTGCGCCAGGTTGTGGCCCGCCGCCGTCAAGCGGTCGACGAAGACCTGGCCGGAGGTGTCGGTTTCCAGGGTCCGGGTATCACTGACAGTCAGCACCGCAATATTGAGCGGCACGAAAGGTACTTCAGCCTTGGCTTTCATAGGCTCTTCCAGTTGTAGGAGAAACAGCCCGGTGTTATATCACAGCGCCCCCTTTTTTCGCCGCCCCTGTGGAGGGATGCAATGACCGTCAACACTCGACTACCCGCTTGTTCCATCCTCCTGTTGGCGGGCGGACGCGGCCAGCGCATGGGCGGCCAGGACAAAGGGCTGGTGCAATGGCTGGGCGAGCCGATGATCGCGCATCTGCAGCGCAAGGTCCGCGCGCTGACCGACGACCTGATTATTTCCTGCAACCGCAACCGCGAGCGCTACGCGCCGTTTGCCGATCAACTGGTTGCCGACGATGAAGGCGATTTCCCCGGGCCACTGGCCGGGATTCGTGCCGGCCTGAAAGCCGCACACCATTCGCACTTGCTGGTACTGCCCTGCGATGTTCCACGCATCGACACGGCATTGCTGCAGAGCATGCGTGAGACGGCGCAGCTGAATTCTGAAAAACCTTTAATGTTGCGTCATGGCGAACACTGGGAACCGTTGCTTTGCGTGATCCCGCTGAGCCTCTCGGCGGCCTTCGAAGAGGCCTGGAACGCCGGTGAACGCAGCCCAGGCCGGGTGATGCGCAGTCTCGGCGCGACGGCTCTGCAATGCCCGGACAACGACCCGCGCCTGGCCAACCTCAACACCCCCGAACTGTTAAACGCTTACAACACTGTGTCAGACTGACACCATTCAAGGAACTCTCACGCCTTGTATACGTCTCAAGCTCAGTAACCAAAAGAATTCCCATTCGGAGACACACTCATGACTCAACGGACCCTCGCCACTTTCATGCTCGCACTGGGCCTGGCTACCCTCGCCGGTTGCTCCTCGCCTACAGTGATCACCTTGAATGACGGTCGCGAAATCCAGGCCGTCGACACCCCGAAATACGATGACGATTCGGGCTTCTACGAGTTCCAGCAGCTGGACGGCAAAGAGACCCGCATCAACAAGGATCAGGTGCGTACCGTTAAAGAACTGTAAGTTCTGGTCAACCGGATACAAAAAAGCCCGCATTGATTGCGGGCTTTTTCATGGGCGCTCGAAAGTGCCTGGGTGTCACCACTGCAGCGTTATCCGGCTTTCGAACTCACGCGCCTCGCCCGTCACCGGATCGATGAATTTCAGTCCCTGCGCCAGCAGCTTCAGCGGGTTGGCGTAGTCATCCTCGATGTCTTTCAACACCTGCGGATAAAACGGATCGTTGCAGATGCTCGCGCCCAGCGCGGTCATGTGGACACGCAGTTGATGTTTCTTGCCGGTTACCGGATACAGCCCATAGCGCCACAGGTCGCCGTTCTTTTCCCGCACTTGCACCGCCGTTTCGGTATTGCTGACACCCGGACCTTCCTGCATGCGGAAGAACGGCTCGCCGTCGACCAGACGACTCTTGTGCACCAAGGGAAATTCCAGATCAGGCAGCGCCGGGGCAATCGCTTCATAACGCTTGTCGATCTGGCGCGTGGGGAACAACGACTGATAGGCCGAACGGGTCTGCGGATTGGCCGAGAAAATCACCAGCCCGGCGGTATGTCGATCGATACGGTGCAGCGGCACCAGATGAGGATTGTCCAGACGGCGGATCAAGCGGCGCAGTAACGTTTGCTCAACGTACTCCCCGGCCGGCGTCACCGGTAAAAAATGCGGTTTGTCCGCCACGACCAGGTGTTCATCGGCATACAGAATCGTCTCGAGCACCGGAATCGGCTTTTCGTCCGGCACTTCGCGAAAGTAATGAATGCGCAGACCTTCCCTGTAAGCCAGGTTCACGTCGATCGGCTGACCGTTGCCATCCAGTACACGCCCTCGGGCAATCCGGTCCAGCCATTGCTCACGGCCAACGGCACTGAAATGCTCGCACAGACAATCGAGTACGGTCCGCCATTGACCCGGCGGCAGATAGAGCGTGCTGGCCTGAGTGTGGGCGGCAGAGAATGTTGGAGTGGACATATGAAAATTCGGACCCTCAATGCGAAGTCGCATTATCCAGCACTGAGGGAAACCTACCTAGCGCAGAATACTTACGCCGGAATCGACTTGACCACTGCGGCCTCGGTGAATTCCTTGAGCCAGCGCAGCACGTCGACCGCCTCCCAGCGCCCCGGATCATACAAGGCATAAAGCAGGCCCTGATAACCGACCACATCCAGCTGTTTGTGATAACCGGCACGCTGGAACAACGCCTCGATCTCGGCGAAACAGGTGTTGAAATGCAATTTGTTGAAAGGCGTCTTGCCCTCCGTGACCAGCCCGTCCAGGCGCAATTCAAGAACCGCCTCGCGCACCACGTCAACCGACATCCGGTTCACGCTGTTCTTCAACTGTTCGACATTGACCACGGTTCATCCCTCTGACGCATTTACTGTATAGGCATACAGTAACCGAACGAACCGTAAAAAGCCAAGGGATGGAGGCCGGTGGCGACCGGCGGAAAACGCAGGCATTTTCAGTCAACGCAGAAAGGCGACAACCTCGTCCGCGCCGAACGGCCAGTCGAGTTCCGCTCCGGTATCGATCCGGCGCAGTACTGGAATTCTCAGGCTGTAAGCCTCATACCAGGTTTCATCTTCAGCAATATCGATCAGTTCGACCAGCAGCCCGTGCTCGACGAAAGGCATGAGCTCGGCTTCAGCGACCTCACAGAGATGACACCCGAGCGTGCCGAACAACTGACATTCAGGAGGCATGTGCGCGCAACCGCAAAATGAGTGGGGCTCCATTCTAGGCCTGCGCGCAAAACCCGTCGAGCCAGCACCGCCCAAAGGCTCCAGCGCCGCAACAGCGCAACGCTGGCAAAACCCTGACGCACATCAGTTCGCAGAAAAGCCGATTGCGCGATGCTTGCGGTCTTTTTGCTTCTACGCTTGAAAAAGCCTGAAGCCGCCGCCGGAGTGTCCAGTGTTCGCCAATCTGTTGATCATCCTCGCCTCGTCCCTCGTGGTGATTGCCCTGTTTCGACGGCTGCGATTGCCGCCAGTGCTGGGCTATCTGTGCGTCGGACTGCTGGTCGGGCCGAGTGCGTTCGATTGGGTCAACGAGAGCGAACATCTGCCGGACGTCGCCGAGCTGGGCGTGGTATTCCTGTTGTTTTCGCTGGGTCTGGAGTTTTCCCTGTCGAAGATGATTGCCCTGCGCCAGGTCGTGTTTCGCCTTGGCAGTCAGCAAGTACTGATCAGCACCGCGTTGCTCGGACTGCTGTTGATACTGCTGGGCATGCCAGTCACACCGGCGCTGCTGCTCGGCGCCGGACTTTCGCTGTCGTCGACGGCAATCGTCACCAAGGAGCTGGGCAGCCTCGGCGAAGTATTCAGCAGCCATGGGCAGAATGCGGTGGGGGTTTTGCTTTTTCAGGATGTCGTGGCGGTGTTGCTGCTGACCCTGATCCCGGTGTTTGCCGGCAGCAGCGAGCAAGCCTGGTACTGGGCGCTGCCGCTGACGCTGGGGAAAACCGTGGTGCTGTTCGTCGGTCTGTTGCTGGCCAGTCGCTGGTTGCTGCCGCGGCTGTTTCACGAAGTCGCGGCCTCGCGCTCGGCAGAGTTGTTTGTGTTGCTGGCGCTGGTGATCGTGCTGTTGACTGCCTGGCTGACCCACCTGCTGGGCCTGTCCCCTGCCCTTGGCGCCTTTCTCGCTGGGATGTTGCTCGGTGAAAGCCATTACCGCCACCAGATCGAGGCCGATATCCGGCCCTTTCGCGACATCCTGCTCGGAGTCTTTTTCGTCAGCATCGGCATGCTGATCGACCTGCAACTTTTCCTCAGCCACAGCCTGTCAATCCTCGGCCTCACCGTCGGGTTGATGGTGATCAAGGGCATCGTCGTGGCCTTGCTGGTGAAATGGCGCGGCAGCGACAGCGAAACCGCCTGGCGCAGCGGTCTGGCGCTGGCCCAGGGCGGCGAGTTCTGCTTCGCATTGATGGCGCAGATGCAACAGAACCGCATGCTGCCCGCGGGCTTGGGCGACCTGCTGCTGGCGGCGACATTCTGCTCGATGCTGCTGACCCCGCTATTGCTGCGTGCAGCACCACGCATCGCCGCAGCGCTGCATCGCAAACCCAATCAGGAAGCGCAGATCGAAGAAATCAGCGCGCTCAACGCCGACCTCAACCAACACGTAGTGATTTGCGGCTACGGCCGTGTCGGCCAATCGATCGGGCGGTTCGTGAGCAATGCCAGGCAGCCTTACATCGCCTTGGACAACGACCCGGTGCGCATACAGGAAGCCACACATGGCGAAAGTGACGTGCACTATGGCGACTCGTCGCGTAGCGACCTGCTGAGCGCCGTCGGCCTGCTACGTGCGCGACTGTTGGTGATCGCTGTGGATCAGAGCGATGTCGCCCTGCGCATTCTCAAGGAAGCGCGGCGGTTGAATGCCCATGTGCCGATTCTGGTGCGCACCCGCGACGACAGCCAGTGGGCCGAATTGAAAGCCGCCGGCGCCACTGAAGTGGTGCCGGAGCTGTTGGAGTCAAGCCTGATGCTCGCCTCTCACGCGTTGATCATGCTCGGATTGCCCGCGCATAAAGTGCAGGAACAAGTCGATCAGGTGCGCATCGACCGCTATCGCCTGCTGCATGGTTTTTATCCCGGTTCCGACGATGCCGAGACTTAATCCTGGCTCACCGCGCCGATCTTGTGCAGCGACAGGTCGGCACCGTAATACTCTTGTTCCTGGCTCAGGCGCAGACCATGCAATGCCTTGATCATGCCGTAGACGACGAAGCCGCCGACCAGCGCCACCGCGACGCCGAGCCCCGTGCCGATCAACTGGCTGATCAGGCTGACACCGCCGATACCGCCGAGCGCGGTCTGGCCGAAAATCCCGCAGGCGATGCCACCCCACACGCCGCACAAGCCGTGCAATGGCCATACACCCAGCA
Source organism: Pseudomonas sp. R1-1 (assembly GCF_051132135.1). Lineage (NCBI taxonomy): Bacteria > Pseudomonadati > Pseudomonadota > Gammaproteobacteria > Pseudomonadales > Pseudomonadaceae > Pseudomonas > Pseudomonas sp. R1-1. Next base: position 1,948,224 of record NZ_CP071663.1, on the reverse strand, counting down.
CATCGTCGATGCGCCATTTCACTTGCGCAGCGGTAAAGCACCAGACAAACAGTGCGCCAGCGATCGCCCCGGTCAGCAGCGCGCCGACCGGATGCATCAAATCCGAACCGGCACAGATCGCCACCAACCCGGCCAGCGGGCCGTTGTGCAGAAAGCCCGGGTCATTGCGCCCGACAATCAGCGCCGCCACCGTGCCGCCGACCATCGCCATCAGCGAGTTGACCGCGACCAGACCACTGACGCCCTGCAGCGTCTGCGCGCTCATCACGTTGAAGCCGAACCAGCCAACAATCAGAATCCACGAGCCCAGTGCCAGGAACGGAATGCTCGACGGTGCGAACGCCACCAGACGCCCATCGCGATAACGGCCATTGCGCGGCCCCAGCAGCAACACCGCCGCCAGCGCCAGCCAGCCGCCCATGGCATGCACCACCACGGAACCGGCAAAGTCATGGAACGCCGCGCCGAACTGCGCCGTCAGCCAGGCTTGCAGGCCGTAGTTGCCGTTCCAGATCATGCCTTCGAAGAACGGATAAATGAACGCGACGATCAATGCCGTGGCGCACAACTGCGGAACGAAACGCGCACGCTCGGCGATGCCACCGGAAATGATCGCCGGGATCGCCGCGGCGAACGTCAGCAGGAAGAAAAACTTCACCAGACCGTAACCGTGATCGGCGCTCAGCACCGCTGCCGGTTGCATGAACGTCACACCGTAAGAGATCCAATAGCCTATAAAGAAATAGGCCAGCGTCGAGACGGCGAAATCGCTGAGAATTTTCGCCAGCGCGTTGACCTGGTTTTTCTGCCGGACCGTTCCGACCTCCAGAAAGGCGAAACCGGCGTGCATCGCCAGTACCATCACGGCACCGATCAGAATGAACAAGGTATTGGAGCTGTGGACCAGCGTGTCCACAGCGCTTTGCAGATTTTCCATAAGCAGGCAGACCTAACGGCAGAAAAGGCACCAAAGCGGTTCATGCGCACATTTCATGCACCAAGTTGCGACCAGACAGGCACCGAATGGCATCTTCAGCGACCTACTTTGGCGCACCCGGTCGATGTGCTGACACGAACCGCGATCATTCGGGACAAGGTTTCCCGTGGCGTACGCCCGGCAACAGCGCACAATGGCCGGGCGACGCACCACAACACAGCAATTGTCGTACCAGTCATTTCTACTGAACCTTCGCGCAAGGCTCATACTCGAACGCTTCAGACGTCACTACGGAGATCCACCCAATGGCCAGCATCAAGGCAAAGACTGCTCAAGACATCCTGATGAACGACTTCCAGACCCTGGTCGCCGACACCGAGCGTTTGCTCGAGCACACCGCCACCCTGGCCGGTGATCAGGCCGATGAGCTGCGTGCGCAGATCCACGACAGCCTGTTGCGTGCCCGCGAAACCCTGAAACTGACCGAAGACAGCCTGCGCGAACGCGGTCAGGCCGCTGTCACCGCCACCGAGGAATACGTGTCGGCCAACCCATGGCAGTCGGTCGGCATTGCTGCCGGCGTCGGTTTTCTGATTGGCCTGCTGGCCACTCGGCGCTGATCATGTCGATCGGTGAATCCGGCCCGACTGCGGGCACCGCCTCTTCCACGCGACGCCTGGGCGCCGCCGTTCTGGGTCTGCTGCACAGTCATGTCGAATTGTTCGGCATCGAATTGCAGGAGCAGAAATCGCGCACCGTCAGCCTGTTGCTGTTCGCCGGGCTGGCGCTGGTCTTTGCCCTGTTGTTACTGGTGGGGTTATCGACCCTGGTGATGATCCTGTTCTGGGATACGTATCGTCTGGCTGCCATCATCGGGCTGTGCGTTTTTTATACCCTGGCCTCGATCTTCTGCGGACTGCGCCTCAAGGCGGCCATCTTCGATGAGTCCTCGCCTTTCCACGGCACGCTCGAAGAGCTGGCCAACGACCGGGAGCGCCTGTTGCCATGAGCCATCCTCAATTGCCGCATAACAGCTCGCGCCGGGAAATGCGCAAGGCGCTGATTCGCCTGCGCATGGAAATGCATCGCCAGGAAATCCGCCATGAGGCCGGGCAGGTTCTGCAGCCTTTGCAGCGCGTGCGCGGCATGACGCAGGGTCTGCACAGCGGTTTCGGCATCAAGCACGCGCCATTGTGGGGCGTGGCAGCGGTTACGCTGCTGGGCTTTCTCACCGGCAAAGGCGCGAAAAGCGGCGGCGCCGGTGGGGTCAGCCGCTTGATCCGGCTCGGCACCACGCTGGGGCCGCTGATCAGACTGGTCATGCAGAGTTCGGCTAAACGCTGAAGTGCTCCATCTGGCTACATTCTTGCACTGACGGCGGGATGAACCTGTTATCCGCAGGTTCAATCCCGCACGCCTACGCGGCCATCGGGGTTCATCAAAACAAGAACCAAGGAGGCCCCGTGATCGACGGGCAACCGCTCGCCTGCTTTCAACCGTTCATCGATACCGCCACCGGACTGATTGCAGGCGTCGAAGCGCTGGGCCGCCTGCGCCAGCCTGACGGCCAACTGACTTCGGTCGGACCGTTGTTCGCCGATCCGCGTACGCCAGCGATTGCCCTGCGTCGCCTCGACCGGCAGATCCGTGACAACGCTTTGAGCCGCCTGCACGAAGCACCCTCCGACTGGTTTCTCAGCCTGAACATGTCGCCGCGCTGGATCAGTCGCCTGCGCGCCGGGCAGGCGTTGCCCAGCCTCAGGCAACTGGCGCGTCATGGTGTCGATCCGCAGCGCATAGTCTTCGAAATCACCGAACTGGGCGGCAATGATCAGCGCCTGGCCGAGGTGGTCGCGCGCTATCGCGAGGCCGGTGCCAGAATCGCTATCGACGACTTCGGCGCCGGGTATTCCCAGCTCGATCGGGTGCTGGCATTGCAACCGGACATTCTCAAACTCGACATGCGCCTGTTTCAGGCTGCGGCGCTGGGCGGGCCGAGCAGCGACGTGGTCAAGGCGCTGGCGCAAATGGCCGAGAAGACCGGCTGCTGGATCATTGCCGAAGGTGTCGAAACCGAAGCGCAGCTAAATTTCGCGCTGGAATGCGGGTCGCGCTACGTGCAGGGTTTTCTCTTCGCCCGGGCGCAAGAGGCGTTCTTCCCCACTGATGCGTTTGTGCAGCGGTTCGCCGAACTGCGTCAGCGCTATGTGCGGCAGAAACTCGCCGAACGCGGGCGGCTGATGCAGATGCGCCAGCAACTGGCCGAACTGATGTCGATCCTGCAAGCCTGGGCGCAGGCCCACGCACCATTGAGCGCGCTGCCACAACTGGACGCCTTCCCGTGGCTGCTGCGCTTTTATCAATGCGATCGCCATGGCACGCAACTGACGCCGAACCTGGAATGGCGCCAGCATCGCTGGGTCGCCGACAACCGATACCTGGGCCATAACTGGTCGTGGCGCCCGTACTTCTATCATCTGCTCGCCGAAGGCTGGGAGGAACGCCGTTTGACCCTGTCCAGCACTTACCGCGATGCCACCAGCAATCAGTACTGCCTCACCGCCGGGCAGTTTTTCGACAATGGCGAGCGCTTGCTGCTGATCGACATCGACGCGGCCGGTCTGTAGTTCCGCTTGCAGGGGCCAGCGCGAACCGGGAAGCTAGGGGCCAACGCCCCTAGTCACCTGACGGAGAGAAACAGCCTTGGATTGGCACACCCTGCTCAACCGCGAACGTCTCGGCAAGCCGCTGCACAGCCCGCAAGAACTCGGACGCAGCCCTTTTCACAAAGACCATGACCGGATCATCTTCTCCGGCGCCTTCCGCCGGCTCGGGCGCAAGACCCAAGTGCACCCGGTCACCAGCAACGACCATATTCACACGCGCCTGACCCACTCGCTGGAAGTCAGCTGCGTCGGCCGCTCGCTGGGCATGCGCGTCGGTGAAACCCTGCGCAGCGCGCTACCCGAATGGTGCGACCCGGCCGACCTCGGCATGGTCGTGCAATCGGCGTGTCTGGCCCACGACATCGGCAACCCGCCCTTCGGCCATTCCGGTGAAGACGCCATCCGTCACTGGTTCCAGCAGGCCGCCGGTCGCGGCTGGCTCGACGGCATGAGCGAAGCCGAACGCGGCGATTTTCTCAACTTTGAAGGCAATGCCCAAGGCTTCCGCGTCCTTACGCAACTGGAATACCACCAGTTCGACGGCGGCACCCGCCTGACCTACGCGACCCTCGGCACCTACCTGAAATACCCGTGGACTGCCCGCCACGCCGACTCGCTGGGCTACAAGAAACACAAGTTCGGCTGTTATCAGAGCGAACTGCCGCTGCTCGAGCAGATCGCCCACAAACTCGGCCTGCCGCAAATCGAAGACCAGCGCTGGGCGCGCCATCCACTGGTGTATCTGATGGAAGCCGCCGACGACATCTGCTACGCATTGATCGATCTCGAAGACGGCCTCGAAATGGAGCTGCTGGAATATGCCGAAGTCGAAGCGCTGCTGCTCGGCCTGGTCGGCGATGACCTGCCGGAAACCTATCGCCTGCTCGGCCCGCAAGACTCGCGCCGACGCAAACTGGCGATCCTGCGCGGCAAAGCCATCGAACACCTGACCAACGCCGCCGCACGCGCCTTCGTCGAACAACAGGACGCACTGCTCGCCGGCACCCTGCACGGCGACCTGGTCGAACATATGCACGGCCCGGCCAAACGCTGCGTACTGAACGCCAAAGACATCGCACGCAAGAAAATTTTCCAGGACAAACGCAAGACCCTGCACGAAATCGGCGCCTACACCACCCTGGAAATCCTCCTCAACTCCTTCTGCGGCGCAGCGCTGGAACAACACAACGGCCGCACCCCGTCCTTCAAAAGCCGACGCATCCTCGACCTGCTCGGCAGCAACGCCCCCGACCCGCAAGGCTCGCTGCACACCTCATTCCTGCGCATGATCGACTTCATCGCCGGCATGACCGACAGCTACGCCAGCGACATGGCACTGGAAATGACCGGACGCTCCAGCCACTGAGGCCTGCATGTACCGGCAACATCAAAAGCCCCTCACCCTAGCCCTCCCGAAACGTCGGACCGCCCGGAGGGAGAGGGGACTGATCGAGGTGAATTCGAAAGTTACGCCGACCAGAGTATCGAGTTCAATCCAACACTTGAAAAGCACACCGATCGGCTCCCTCTCCCTCGGGAGAGGGCTGGGGTGAGCGGCAGCACCACCACAAATCCAAAGCCATGCGACGCTTCTCACCACTCAACAATGAGCGTTAGCTCGAGTGCTTTTGATCTTGCGTCACCGGCGACATCGGAAGGCTGAGCGCAGGGATTGATCCGGGCGTGGGAGCGCAGCGACCGTCTGGCGCAGCCAGACACAGCGGACGTAGGTGCAGCGCAGCAAACCGTAGCCGCTGCGCCCGGATCGATCCCGGAGCGAAGGGACCCGAGCCTGCGAGGGCCGAACGCAGGAGCAAGCCTTTTTGGGTACTTTTTCGGCGTCTGGAAAAAGTGCCTCGCCGTAAGGGCGAAACCATAAGAAGCCGTCACCGCAGCAACGCATATTCACCCAAAATAAAACCCAAACACCCATAACTTTAAACAATAAAAAAACGCGATCCCCCGCCAACACTTACAACTCGATCAAGCCAAACTAAAAGCCCACCCCGATCCCGCACTTCCTTACGCCAAACCCAGTTCAACTGTAGTCCGCTTCCTCAATGATTGTAGGACTTATCCGATACCATGACCCAGACCCTGTCACTCCCTGCGTGTGCTCATACAACTGAGCTAAGGTGCGCGCTTTATTCGTGTTCGCATGGGATTTGATTATGAACTCCGTTTTTATTGTCGACGATCACCCGGTCATCCGTCTCGCCGTTCGAATGCTGCTCGAACATGAAGGTTACAAGGTCGTCGGCGAGACCGATAACGGAGTCGACGCCATGCAGATGGTCCGCGAATGCATGCCCGACCTGGTCATCCTCGACGTCAGCATTCCCAAGCTGGACGGCCTGGAAGTACTGGCGCGCTTCAACGCCATGGGCTCACCGCTGAAAATCCTGATCCTGACCGCACAGTGTCCGACCCTCTTCGGCATTCGCTGCATGCAATCCGGCGCCTCGGGTTATGTCTGCAAACAGGAAGACCTGAGCGAACTGGTCAGTGCGATCAAAGCAGTACTTTCCGGATACAACTACTTTCCCAGTCAAGCGTTGAACCCGGTTCGCAATGACGACGTCCGTTATGCCGAACTTGAACTGTTCAAAACCGTTAACGATCGCGAATTGATGGTCCTGCAACTTTTTGCCCAGGGCCGCACCAACAAGGAAATCGCCAAAGGCATGTTTCTGAGTAATAAAACCGTTAGCACTTACAAGAAGCGCCTGATGCAAAAACTCAAAGCCAAATCCCTTGTAGAACTTATCGAGATGGCCAAACGCAACGCACTCGTGTGAGAGCCAGCATGCCCAGTCGTTTGAAGGACTATCTGATCACGTTGAGCGCAGGACTGTTGCTGAGCGCAAACGTCTTCGCCCTGCCCGTCTCCTCGCCGGACTACGCCTTGCTCAGCCGGTCGGCGAGCGACGCGGTGACGGTGATGCTCGACCGGCCACAGCGGCAGTGGCTGCTGGAACGCAACGAACTGGTGCTGGGCACCTCGGCGCCCGACTACCCGCCGTTTGACATGACGGTCAGTGGCAAGGATTACGAAGGCCTCACCGCCGACTACGCCGGACTGCTGAGCCAGGCCACCGGTCTGCCGATCCGGGTGCAGCGCTTCCCTTCACGCGATGCGGCAATTCGCGCCCTGCTTGATGGCCAGGTCGACCTGCTCGGGACCGCCAACGGCTTCGAAGCCAGCAACGCCAACCTCGCCCTGTCGGCCCCTTACGCTTTTGATCAACCGGTGCTGGTTACCCGCGAGGACGAAACCCGCTCGCTCAGCGAAGGCCTCGCCGGGCTGCGGCTGAGCATGGTCTATCACTATCTGCCGTTGCCCGAAATCAAGGCGCTGTATCCGAAAGCGCTCATCACCTGCTATCCCTCCTACCAGAACGCGATCAACGCGGTGGCGTTCGATCAGGCCGATGTGTTTCTCGGCGATACCCTGTCCACTCACTACATGATCAACAAGGGCTACCTGAACAACGTGCGCATGGCCAATTTCGGCAAGCAGGAAGCCCAGGGTTTCAGCTTCGCCGTGCGTCGCAGCAACCCGCAACTGTTAAGCATCATCGACCGCGTGCTCAAAGCCGTGCCGGCCAGTGAACGTGACAGTATAGCCAAACGCTGGAGCGCCGGTAGCGATCTGCTGCTCAGCGAGCAGAAACCGCAACTGACCGAGCGCGAAGAAGCCTGGCTCAAACAGCATCCGGTGGTCAGCGTGGTGGTCAATGAGGCCTTTGCCCCCCTGACGTTCTTTGATAACGACGGTAATTTTCGCGGCATCAGCGCCGACCTGCTCGAGCTGATCCGCCTGCGTACCGGCCTGCGCTTCGAGATTCGGCGCAGCCGTAACGACGCGGAAATGATCGAGCAGATCGATCGCCATCAAGCCGATCTGATCGCCGCGCTGCTGCCGTCGGAGGAACGCGAGAAACACCTGAGTTTCAGTCGGCCCTATCTGGAAAATTCCTACGTGTTGCTCACGCGCAAGAGCGCCGACGGGCCGACCAATCTCGGCCAGTTGCGCGGCAAGCAATTGGCAATTGCCCAGGGCAATCCAATGGTCGACTACCTGCGCGAGGAATATCCGCGCATCCATCTGATTGAAACCGCGGACACCTTCAGCGCAGTGTCGCTACTTGCCGAAGGCCGGGTCGACGGCGCCGTGAATTCGCTGGTCATTGCCAACTACTTCATTTCCTCGCGGATCTTCAACCAGCCGCTACAGATCACCACCACCATTGGTACGCGCCAGGCCGCATTTTCCCTGGCGACGGCGCGCGACAACACCGAGCTGACCTCGATCATCAACAAGGCGTTATTGAGCATCGCACCGGATGAGCTGGGCGTGATCAATGGCCGTTGGCGCGGTTACTCCACCGCCTCACAAAACATCTGGCACAACTATCAGCGCCTGTTCTATCAAGTCATTCTCGGCGCCTGTCTGCTGTTGTTGCTGCTACTGGCGTGGAACGCCTACATGCGCCACCAGATCAAGCAGCGCCAGGCCGCCGAACGCGCGCTGAACGATCAACTGGAGTTCATGCGTTCACTGGTCGACGGCACACCGCATCCGATTTACGTGCGCGACCGCCAGGGCTTGCTGCAAAGTTGCAACGAAAGCTACCTCGAAGCATTTGCTGCCAAGCGTGAGGACGTGATTGGCAAAAGCGTCATTGAAGGCACCTTGAGCAATGCTTTCGAGGCCCATGCCTTTCATGCCGATTACCAGCGAGTGGTTGCCGAAGGCACGCCGATGGTAGTCGACCGGCCGTTGCACATCGGCAACCGCCGCCTGACGATCTATCACTGGATATTGCCGTACCGCGATTCCAGCGGCGCTGTGCAGGGCATCATCGGCGGCTGGATCGACATCAGCGAGCGTCGTCAGTTGTTCGATGAACTGCGCGCGGCCAAGGAGCAGGCGGACGAGGCCAACCGGGCGAAAAGCACCTTTCTGGCGACCATGAGCCATGAGATCCGCACGCCGATGAACGCGGTGATCGGCATGCTCGAACTGACCCTCAAACGCATGGATCAACAACACCCGGATCGTTCTTCGATCGATACCGCCTACCATTCGGCCAAGGATCTGCTCGGTTTGATCGGCGACATTCTCGACATTGCACGCATCGAATCCGGGCACCTGAGCCTGTGTCCGGAGCGGGTCAATCTGGTCGATACCGTGGCATCGGTCACGCGTATTTTCGACGGCCTCGCCCGGCAGAAAAACCTCGTCCTGCAAACCCTGCTCAACCCACCGGAACTGGCCGTCGATGTCTATCTCGACCCGCTGCGCTTCAAGCAGGTGCTGTCGAATCTGGTCAGCAACGCAATCAAATTCACCGAGCAGGGTCATGTCAGGATCACCCTCGATCTGATCAACACCGAAGTGCCCGACCGCGCGCTGATGCAACTGACCGTGCAGGACAGCGGCGTCGGTATCAACGCTGAAGATCAGCAACGCCTGTTCGCGCCATTTGCCCAGGCGCAGAACAGCCATCGACAAGCTCGAAGCGGCGCCGGTCTGGGCCTGGTGATCAGTCGTAACCTGTGCGAAATGATGGGCGGCCAGTTGCAATTAAGCAGCCAGCCGGGAATCGGCACTCAGGTGTGCATTACGCTGGCTGTGGAAACGCTGCCAGCACAGGTGAGCGCCAGCAAAAACGAAGCTGTAATCAAAACAGCGCGTACGCCCCTGCGCGTGCTGGTGGTGGACGATCACCCGGCCAACCGCCTGCTGATGTGCCAGCAGCTGGAATTTCTCGGCCATCGCTTCAGCGTTGCCGAAAACGGCTGCGTCGGTCTGCAATTGTGGCAGGCCGGCCACTTCGATCTGGTGATCGTCGATTGCAACATGCCGCTGATGAACGGCTATGAGCTGACCCGCGCTATTCGCCAGCATGAAGCGCAGACGCGTTGCCCGCCCTGCACGGTGCTGGGCTTTACCGCCAATGCGCAACCGGAAGAAGTCCAGCGTTGCAAACAGGCCGGCATGGACGATTGTCTGTTCAAACCGCTGAGTCTGAGCCTGCTCAGTGAATGGGTCGACGGCATCACCCCGGCGTCAGCAAGCCCGGCGTTCGATCTGCAAAACCTCGACATGCTGACCGCTGGCAACCCGGCGCAGACCCAACGTTTGCTGGCCGAGTTGCTCAAGAGCAGCCGCCTTGACCGCCAGGAGCTGCTGGCGTTAGCGCCGGCCAATGACCGCGCGGCACTGGCGGCGGTTGCGCACAAGATCAAGGGCGCCGCACGGATTGCGCAAGCCGCACGGGTCATCGAATGTTGCGAAGCCCTCGAGCAGGCTTGCGCCAACGCCGCGGAAAAAACCGAGCTTGCCCGCCACTGCGAAGCGACCGACCGGGCGATGCTCGAACTGGAGCAGGCTTTGCAACAACAATTGACACTGTCGGAGCAAAGCACAATGAGCTTGCCTTAACTATGCTGGGTGCTGAGCAGTGAGTTAAACATCATGGAGAGCCAGAAATGCCCAGCCCACTGCGCCCGGAACAACGCCGGTTACCGCTGCACGTGCACATCAGCGTCATGTTCACCTGTTTGCTGCTGCTCACCGGGGTCGTGCTGGGGGTTTTCAATTACCGCCAGACCACGCAGATCATCCTGTCGAGCAGCGAAAAACTGTTCAACCGCATCGAACAGGATGTGCGTCTGGACATGGCCGCCACCTATCAACCGATCCGCCATCTGCTGAGCCTGCTGGCCGGTGATCCGGCCGCGCAGGCAGCCAGCCTCGAGCAACGCCTGCCCTTGCTGCGCCCCTTCAGCCAGTCGCTGACCGACAACCCGAGCCTGGCCTCGCTGTACCTGGGTTATGCCAACGGCGACTTTTTCATGGTGCGGCCATTGCGCAGCGCCGCCCTCAAGACCTTGGTCAAGGCGCCCGAGGCTGCAGCGTTTCAGGTCTGGAGCATCGAGCATGATGCGCAGGGCAACCTGCACTCGCAGTCGCTGTTTTTCGACCCGGCGCTGCTGCCGGTCGGTCGTCAGGACAATCTCGCCGACCGCTACGATCCGCGCAGCCGCGCCTGGTTCACCCAGGCGCGCGAGCAGAACGAGCAGATCACCACCGAGCCCTATGTGTTTTTCTCCACACACAACGTCGGCACCACCCTGGCCCGACGCAGTGGCGACAACGCCGTGATCGGCGCCGACCTGACACTGGTCGCTCTGTCGGCAACCTTGAGCAAGCACGTGGTCACGCCGTCCACCGAGATCGCCCTGTTCGATGCAGACGGCAACGCCGTGGCCTACCCGGACAGCCAACGCCTGATCGTCGACGGCAGCGCGGCGAGCCTGGCCAAGGCCGCCGATCTGAGCCCTGCCCTGCATGCACTGCTGACCGGCGCCCAGACCAGCAATCGCGTCAGTGCCGAAGGCCGGCAGTGGATTGTCGCGCGCAGCACCGTCGAGGAAGGCGGGCCAAAGGGTTTGCAACTGGCGTTGCTGGTGCCGGAAGACGAACTGCTCGTCGATGCCTACCGCTTGCGCTGGCAAGGCGCGCTGATCACCTTGGCGATCCTGCTGCTGTGCCTGCCGTTGGGCTGGGTGATTTCCCGGATTCTGGTCAAGCCTTTGCACGCGCTGGTCAAGGAGGCCGACGCGATCCGCAGTTTCAATTTCGACTTTCCCTCGGCACGCCGCTCACCGGTGCTCGAAGTCGATCAGTTGAGCGTGTCGATGGCGCGGATGAAAGACACCTTGGCGAGTTTTTTCCGCATCACCGACACCCTCGGCGCGGAAACGCGCTTCGCCTCTCTGTTGCAACGGGTGCTGTTCGAAACGGTGCAGATCGCCCAGGCGCAGGCCGGACTGATTTACCTGCGCGAAAGCGACAGCACACGCATGGAGCCTTACGGCTTAGTCATAGACGGCGCACCCCAGGCGCTGGAAAACTTCGACATACAGGGTCACGACCTGCAGCACAGCAACGGCCCCGAGTGGTTCGAGCAATTGATCAGCGCCAACAATGTCGTCAGCCATCTGGGTTTCGATCAGGCCGGGGATCTGCAAAGAGTCCTGCTGGCGATGCAAGCGCCGCGCATCCATCTGATCGGCATCCGTCTGCACAATCGCCATGACGAAACCATCGGTCTGCTGATTCTGCTGGTCAATGACAGCGGCACCACGGCCGATCTGGAAAAACTGCGACCGGACCGTATCGCCTTCCTGCAGGCCGTTTCCGGAGCAGCCGCGGTGAGCATCGAGAGCCAGCGTCTGCAAGCGCGGCAGAAGCAACTGCTGGATGCATTCATTCAATTGCTGGCCGGCGCCATCGATGCGAAAAGCCCCTACACCGGCGGGCATTGCCAGCGCGTGCCAGAGCTGACACTGATGCTCGCTCAGGCGGCAGCGGCCAGCGATGCGCCGGCCTTCCGCGCCTACCAGCCCAGCGAGGATGAATGGGAAGCCCTGCACATCGCCGCGTGGTTGCACGACTGCGGCAAGGTCACGACGCCGGAATACGTGGTCGACAAGGCCACCAAACTGGAAACCATCAACGACCGCATCCACGAAATCCGCACGCGTTTCGAAGTACTCAAGCGCGATGCCTGGGTCAGCTATTGGCAGGCACTTGCCATGGGCGGCGATGAGTCCGCCCTGGCGGGCCTGCGCGACACGACGCTGGCGGCGCTGGATGACGATTTTGCGTTTGTCGCGCGTTGCAACCTGGGCAGCGAGGCCATGGCTGACGCCGATCTGCAACGCCTGAACACACTGGCGCAGCGCACCTGGATGCGTACGCTGGATGATCGTCTGGGCGTTTCGTGGGAGGAGAACCGGCGGCAGGCACACACACCCGCGCCAAGCTTACCGGTCCGGGAAAAGCTGTTGGCGGACAAGCCCGAACATCTGCTCGAACGTGACCCCAACGAGTTGATTCCCGAAGACAATCCGTGGGGTTTCAAGCTCGATGTGCCGCGCTACAAATACAATCGCGGCGAACTGTACAACCTGAGCATCAGCCGCGGCACGCTGACCCGCGAGGAGCGCTATGTGATCAACCACCACATGGTGCAGACGATCATGATGCTCAGCCACCTGCCCTTTCCCGGCCATCTCGAGAGCATTGCCGAAATCGCCGGCGGCCATCACGAAAAAATGGACGGTACCGGCTACCCGAAACGTCTCAAGCGTGAAGAAATGAGCCTGCCGGCGCGGATGATGGCAATTGCCGATATCTTCGAAGCATTGACCGCTGCCGATCGCCCCTACAAGAAAGCCAAGACCCTCAGCGAGGCATTGGCGATCATGGCAACCATGTGCCGCGAAGCGCACATCGATGCGCAGCTGTTTGGCCTGTTCATCAGCGAAGGCGTGTACCGGCAGTACGCCGAGCGTTTTCTCGACCCGGCGCAGATCGACAGCGTCGACCCGGCCAGCCTGTTGCTCAAGGCTGGCCTCGATCCGTGATCAGCAGTCGGTCAGACGCAGGAAAATCGCCGCCAGTTGCTCGATGCCGGCCTGATCCTGCGCAGCGAAACGCGAAAGTTTCGGGCTGTCGAGATCAAGCACACCGATCAGGCGACCCTCTTTGACCAGCGGCACGACCAACTCGCTGTTGGAAGCGCTGTCGCAGGCGATATGTCCCGGGAAGGCGTGCACGTCTTCGACGCGCTGGGTCTGCCGCGTAGCTGCCGCCGCGCCACAGACACCGCGACCAAACGGAATGCGCACACAGGCGATCTGGCCCTGGAACGGGCCGAGTACCAGCTCCTCGTTGCGATTGAGGTAAAAACCGGCCCAGTTCAGGTCATCGAGCTGGTTAAACAGAAAGGCCGAAAACTGCGCGGCGTTGGCGATAAAATCGCGCTCGTCCGCCAGCAGCGATTCCAGCTGTGCCGCCAACAAGCCATAGCCTTCAAGGCCCTGGCCACTTTGTTGCAAATCGATCATGCCTTGTGCTCCAGCAATTTCAGGCCCACCCAATAGCGGGCAAATTGATACGCGCAACGTCCGTTGCGATTGCCGCGGCCGGTGGCCCAACGCACGGCGAGAATGTCCAGCGCTTCGTCACGCTGCCAGCTCAGGCCGGCCTTGGCCGCCAACTGGCCGATCCAGTGTTCGACGACGTTGAGGAAATGTTCTTGGGTAAACGGGTAGAACGACAGCCACAGGCCGAAACGGTCCGACAGCGCGATCTTGTCTTCAACGGCTTCGCTGGGATGCAGTTCGCCGTCGACGCGTTTCCAGTTTTCGTTGTCGCTTTCCTTTTCCGGTACCAGATGGCGACGGTTCGAGGTGGCGTACAGCAAGACGTTGTCCGGCGCCTGCTCGAGCGAGCCATCGAGCACGCTTTTCAGCACGCGATAATCGCCTTCGCCGGATTCGAACGACAGGTCGTCGCAAAACAGCACGAAGCGTTGCGGCAGTTTGGCGATCTGCTCGACCACCCGCGGCAGGTCCGCCAGATGGTCACGCTCGATCTCGATCAGGCGCAGGCCGGCCGCGGCGTGTTCCGCCAGCAGCGCGCGCACCAGCGACGACTTGCCGGTACCGCGCGAGCCCCAGAGCAACGCATGGTTGGCCGGCATGCCATCGAGAAACTGTTGGGTGTTGCGGCCCAGTTGTTCCAGTTGCCGGTCGACGCCGATCAGGTCCGACAAGCGCATGTCGAGGCTGACTTCCAGCGGCAGCAGATAGCCGCTGCGCCCGTCGCGCTGCCAGCGCGCAGCCAGGCAGGTGCCCCAGTCGATCACCGGCCGTGGCGCCGGCAACAACGGTTCGATGCGCTCCAGAACCGACTCGGCGCGTTCAAGAAAAGCATTCAATCGGGAATCCACGTCTTCTCCTCGGGCACGTTCACAGTGATGATGACGATCCAGCGACGACACACAGACCCAAATCACCCGAGCAAGCCTTGTTACAAGGCGATTCGGGAACCTCGGTATCCATACATGATCGACTATGCTTGAGCAGCGAAGGGAAACGGAAGTGGTTCAACACCCCATGGATATCAAATTCACCCACCGGCTGTCGTTCAAACAAGCCAGGCTTACCGTGCTGGTCGGGTTCATTCTGGGCACGCTGCTCAGCCTGCTGCAAATCGGCATCGATTATGCCAGCGAAGACGCCTCCATCAACCGTGAAATCCTGTCGCTGCTGGAAATCAGCCACAATCCGGCCTCGCGCATCGCCTACAACATCGATGCCGAACTGGCGCAGGAACTGACCCTGGGCCTGTTGCGCTCGCCGGCGATCATCTCGGCGACCCTCACCGACAACAACGGCACGGTACTGGCCAACGTCAAACGCCCGGAGCTGCAGAGCGGCTATCGGGTGATCAGCGATTTTCTGTTTGGCGCCAAGCGCCAGTTCGAGGATCGCCTGTATCTGGATCACCTGCCCAATGAATCGCTTGGCGTATTGAATCTGGAAGTCGACACCTACGCCTTCGGCAGCCGGTTCCTGCGCCGGGCCGAGATCACCCTGCTCAACGGTTTCGCCCGTAGCCTGCTGCTGACCGGCATTCTGCTCGCGCTGTTCTACGTGATGCTGACCAAGCCGTTGGTGCGGGTCATCCGCGAACTCAGCGGCCGCGACCCGCGCAGCGCCGAGCCGACCACTCTGGAATGCCCCGCTGGCCATGCCAACGATGAAATCGGCGTGCTGGTCAAAGTCGCCAATCAGCAATTCGAGAACATTGCCACCGAGATCCAGCAGCGGCGCAATGCAGAAAACCGTCTGACCGACTACCTCGGTCAACTGGAAAACATCGTTTCGGCGCGCACTGCCGAACTCAAGGCCATCAATGCGCGGCTCAGCCAGTCCAACCAGGAACTGGAAATCGCGCGCAGCACCGCGCTGGACATGGCCGAAGCGCGCTCGGCGTTTCTCGCCAACATGAGCCACGAAATCCGCACACCGCTCAACGGCTTGCTGGGGATGATCGCGCTGTCGCTCGACGGCCCGCTGAATGCCGAACAGCAGCAACAGCTATCGATCGCCCATGACTCGGGCAAGGTGCTGGTCGAGCTGCTTAACGATATTCTCGACCTGTCGAAATTCGATGCCGGGCAACTGGAGCTCGAACACATCCCGTTCGATCTCGGCTCGCTGATCGAAGACACCGCCAACCTGCTGTCACAGAACGCCGCGCCAAGCGTCGAGCTGACCTGCCTGATCGATCCGCACTTTCCGGCACTGGTGCTCGGCGACCCGACCCGGGTGCGGCAGATCGTCAGCAACCTGCTGTCCAACGCGCTGAAATTCACCCGCTTCGGCCGGGTCGATGTGCGCCTGTCGACCTACAAGGACGGCGTACGCATTGAAGTCTGTGACACCGGCATCGGCATCGCTCAGGAAGCGCAGTTGAAAATCTTCCAGCCGTTCACCCAGGCCGGCGCCGGTATCACCCGCCAATACGGCGGCACCGGACTGGGGCTGGCGCTGACTTACAACCTTTGCGAAGCGATGCAGGGCCGGCTGACGATCAGTTCCGAAATCGGTTTCGGCAGTCAGTTCTGCGCCGAGCTGCCCCTGCCCTGTCATACCCGCGACCTGGCGCCGGCGCCGCTGCAAGGGAAGATTCTGGCCATTACCGCAGCCAGCAGCGGTCTGGCGGAACTGTTGCAAAGTCTGCTGCCGGTCTGGGGCCTGGAGTACACGCAGCGCACCATCGATGATTCGCTGCTGGGCCTGAAACCTGACGTGTTGATTACCGATTGCCCGGAGTGCCTGTTCGGGCTGCGACCGACCATCACCGCGCCGATCCTGCTGGTGACGGCTTACGGCAGTTTCCTGCCGAGCGAAGAAGCCGCCGCCCTCGCGCCCCTGCAACAACAGGCCCGCCCGCTGGCGCGTAACGCGCTGTACCAGAACCTGCGGCGCACTTTGCAGCCGGAAGTGGTCGCGATCAACGATGCGCAGCAAGACGCTTCGACCGCAAACACTCGCGGGCGGGTCTTGCTGGTCGAGGACAACCCGGTCAACCAGCTGGTGGCCAAGGGCATGCTCGGCAAGCTGGGTTGCGAAGTCGTCGTCGCTGCCCACGGCGCCGAAGCGCTGGATCAGCTTGAATTCAACGATTTCGATCTGGTGCTGATGGATTGCAACATGCCGGTGATGGACGGTTACGAAGCGAGCCGGCAGATCCGCCAGAGCGGACGCTGGCCGCAACTGCCGATTGTCGCCCTGACCGCCAACGCCATGTCCGAGGAGCGCGAACGCTGCCGCGCGGCCGGCATGAGCGATTATCTGGCCAAGCCGTTCCGCCGCGAGGAGCTGGCGGCCCTGCTCGATCAGTGGGTGCCGCCTACCCCAGCGCCTTGATCTGTCCCAACAAGTGGTCGAGGCCGTCGCGCAGTTGGTTGAGCCGGTCCAGATCCACCCCGCTGTCGCATAACAGGCGGGCCCTCAGCGGCCCGACCTGTTCACGCAGCGCCTGTCCCTCAGGCGTCAGGCTCAAGTGCACTTCACGTTCGTCGCGGGCCGAACGTTGGCGCTGCACCAACTGCAATTGCTCCAGACGTTTCAGCAGCGGCGTTAACGTGCCCGAATCCAGCACCAGACGTTCGCCCAGGGCTTTGACGGTCGGTTGCTGCGGAGCGACGTCCTGCCATTCCCACAGCACCAGCATCGCCAGGTATTGCGGGTACGTCAGGCCGAGCTGATCGAGCATCGGCTTGTAGGCGCGAATCACCGCCCGCGAAGCGGCATACAGCTTGAAGCACAACTGGCTGTCGAGCTTCAGCGAAACGAGCGGCAGGCTGTTCATTTGAGCAGGGCTTCGATCTCGCGGCTCAGGTCCTGCGGCTTGGTGGCCGGGGCGAAGCGCTTGACCAACTGGCCGTCCTTGCCGATCAGAAACTTGGTGAAGTTCCACTTGATGCCTTGCGAACCGAGGACGCCGGGCGCGCGTTTCTTCAACTGCACGAACAATGGATGAGCGCCGGCGCCGTTGACCTCGACCTTTTTGAACAGCGGGAAGCTCACACCAAAATTCAATTCGCAGAACTCGCTGATCGCGCCTTCGTTGCCCGGCTCCTGCTTGCCGAACTGGTTGCAGGGAAAGCCCAATACCACCAGCCCCTGATCCTTGTAGGTCTGCCACAGCTCTTCGAGGCCTTTGTACTGCGGAGTGAAGCCGCATTTGCTCGCCGTATTGACCACCAGCACCGCTTTGCCGGCGAAATCGGCCAGAGTCTTTTGCTCACCCTTGATAGTGGTGCAGGGGATGTTCAGCAGGTTGTCGCTCATGAGTCGGGCTCCACGGAAGGTCGGGAAAGAGCAAACATAGCGAGCAATTCAATTGTGTGCAATTTAATTACCGGATAAAAAGGCGACCCGGCGGCCGCCCTGTTGACGCTTACTGGCGTGGTTCGAGATTCAGGCACACCGAGTTGATGCAATAGCGCAGGCCGGTCGGTGGCGGGCCGTCCGGGAACACGTGGCCCAGATGCGCATCGCAACGCGCGCACTTCACTTCGGTGCGGATCATGCCGTGGCTGGTGTCACGGATTTCGGTCATCGCACTTTCGCCGATCGGCGCGTAGAAACTCGGCCAGCCGCAGCCGGAATCGAACTTGGTGGTGGAATCGAACAGCGGCTCGTTGCAGCAGACACAGTGATAGACGCCATCGGTCTTGGTGTCGTTGTATTTGCCGGAGAACGGGCGCTCGGTGGCACTGAGGCGGCACACGTTGTACTGCTCCGGATCGAGCATGGCTTTCCATTCTTCCAGGGTTTTTTGCAACTTTTCCATCATCACACCTCAGCGGCTGAAAAAGCCCGATCTGTACCTTTTCCACGGATCGGGCGGCACGTATGATTGCGCCTCGTCACGCACCAGTCTGGCAGCCAGACCGGGCGCATTCAAACGGATTCTCCGAGCCACGGCTCGATCGGTCCGCCTGTGTGCAGACG
Organism: Pseudomonas sp. R1-1; assembly: GCF_051132135.1. Lineage (NCBI taxonomy): Bacteria > Pseudomonadati > Pseudomonadota > Gammaproteobacteria > Pseudomonadales > Pseudomonadaceae > Pseudomonas > Pseudomonas sp. R1-1. The sequence goes on along the minus strand of NZ_CP071663.1, from coordinate 1,929,726 downwards.
CAGGATTCCCAGTACGGTTGTCCATTCGCCGCCTGGATCGTTCATTTTCAGGATCACATCGCCATGCAGTTCAGCAAATCGAACAAGCTCGCCAACGTCTGCTACGACATTCGCGGCCCGGTGCTCAAGCACGCCAAACGTCTGGAGGAGGAAGGCCAGCGCATCCTCAAGCTGAACATCGGCAACCCGGCACCGTTCGGTTTCGAAGCGCCGGACGAAATTCTTCAGGATGTGATCCGCAACCTGCCGACCGCGCAAGGCTACAGCGACTCCAAAGGCCTGTTCAGTGCGCGCAAAGCCGTGATGCAGTACTACCAGCAGAAGAATGTCGAAGGCGTCGGCATCGAAGACATTTACCTGGGCAACGGCGTGTCCGAGCTGATCGTGATGTCGCTGCAGGCGCTGCTCAACAACGGCGACGAAGTGCTGGTGCCGGCCCCGGATTACCCGCTGTGGACCGCTGCCGTCAGCCTCGCCGGCGGTAACGCCGTGCATTACCTGTGTGACGAGGGCGCCGGCTGGTTCCCCGATCTGGCCGATATCAAGGCCAAAATCACCCCGAACACCAAAGCGATGGTGATCATCAACCCGAACAACCCGACCGGCGCGGTGTATTCGAAGGAAGTGCTGCTGGGCATGCTGGAAATCGCCCGGGCGCACAATCTGGTGGTGTTCTCCGACGAGATCTACGACAAGATCCTTTATGATGATGCCGTGCACATCTGCACCGCCTCGCTGGCGCCGGACCTGCTCTGCCTGACCTTCAACGGCCTGTCGAAGTCCTACCGCGTGGCCGGCTTCCGCTCGGGCTGGATTGCCATTTCCGGGCCGAAACACAACGCACAGAGCTACATCGAAGGCATCGACATGCTGGCCAACATGCGCCTGTGCGCCAACGTGCCGAGCCAGCATGCAATCCAGACCGCGCTGGGCGGCTATCAGAGCATTAATGATCTGGTGCTGCCGCAGGGTCGCCTGCTGGAACAGCGCAATCGCACCTGGGAATTGCTCAACGACATTCCTGGCGTCAGCTGCGTCAAGCCGATGGGCGCGCTGTATGCGTTCCCGAAAATCGACCCTAAAGTCTGCCCGATCCACAACGACGAGAAATTCGTCCTCGACCTGCTGCTTTCGGAAAAGCTGCTGGTCGTGCAAGGCACGGCGTTCAACTGGCCATGGCCGGACCACTTCCGTGTGGTCACCCTGCCCCGCGTCGACGATCTGGAAATGGCCATCGGCCGCATCGGTAACTTCCTCAAGTCCTACCGCCAGTAACTGGCCAGCAGTGCGCAACAGCCCAATGTTGCGCACTGTCTGATTCAGCAACACTTCTGCGTTCCGCCTGCGCACAGGCCTTCTACACTTGCGTTTCGTGCCCGCTAACAGCGTCCGGGGTAATGACGACGGGTCGCGACTGCCCGTCATCCTTGTCCTGATCTGACGTGGGAAATGTGCCCGGTACTGAAGAATTCACTGTAGGACACAGTTTGAAATAGTCACTCAGTTGAATAGCCGGGTGCAGCACCTTATATACCCCGCAGTACGCTACATCTTTAGCTTGAGGAGATTTCTACAACCATGATGCGCATCCTGCTGTTTTTGGCCACTAACCTGGCGGTCGTGCTGATAGCCAGCATCACCCTGAGCCTGTTCGGCTTCAACGGGTTCATGGCGGCCAACGGGGTCGACCTCGACCTCAGTCAGCTGCTGGTTTTCTGTGCCGTCTTTGGTTTCGCCGGCTCGCTGTTCTCGCTGTTCATCTCCAAGTGGATGGCGAAGATGAGCACGGGCACCCAGATCATCAGCCAGCCGCGGACCCGGCACGAGCAATGGCTGCTGCAAACCGTCGAGCAACTGTCCCGCGAAGCCGGGATCAAGATGCCCGAAGTGGGTATTTTCCCGGCCTACGAAGCGAACGCTTTCGCCACCGGCTGGAACAAGAACGACGCGCTGGTCGCGGTCAGCCAGGGCCTGCTCGAGCGGTTTTCGCCCGATGAAGTCAAAGCCGTGCTGGCCCACGAGATCGGCCACGTCGCCAATGGCGACATGGTCACGCTGGCGTTGATCCAGGGCGTGGTGAACACCTTCGTGATGTTCTTCGCACGGATCATCGGCAACTTCGTCGACAAGGTGATCTTCAAGAACGAAGAAGGCCAGGGCATCGCCTACTACGTGGCGACGATCTTCGCCGAACTGGTACTGGGCATTCTCGCCAGCGCGATCGTCATGTGGTTCTCGCGCAAGCGCGAATTCCGTGCCGACGAAGCCGGCGCCCGACTGGCCGGCACCAACGCGATGATCGGCGCGCTGCAACGTCTGCGCGCCGAACAGGGCCTGCCGGTGCACATGCCGGACACCCTGAACGCGTTCGGCATCAACGGTGGCATCAAACAGGGCTTCGCCCGCATGTTCATGAGCCACCCGCCGCTGGAAGAGCGTATCGACGCGTTGCGTCGTCGCGGTTGATTTAACCGGTTGTAAAAGACAAGGCCCGCAGTGATGCGGGCCTTTTTGCGTTTTCCTGAATATTTTTCGGCGACTGATAAGGCCTCATCGCGAGCAGGCTCACTCCCACAGGATTTGTGGTATTCACATAATCCTTGACCCACCATAAATCAATGTAGGAGTGAGCCTGCTCGCGATGAGGCCGGAACTGCCTGCACATAACTATCGGCTGGAAATCCGGTAAACCCGCTCCACCAATTCCGTCACCCCCGCATCGGAAAACCTCGGACTCTCGGCCAACACATCCTGCTCTTCCAGCCTCTGCACCTGCCAGCCCTCACTGAACAACCGTTGCACCTCGTCATCATCCACCGCAAACGGCGGCCCGGGCATTTGCGCCTGAGGGTAATCGAGGGTGATCAACAATCCCTGCACGCCGGGCGCAAGGATTTGCTGAAGATGCGCCGCATAACGTTCACGCATCGGCGCCGGCAAGGCGATCAGCGCGGCGCGGTCGTACAACGCCGTGCAACCGGCAACGTCCTGCGCCGTCAACGCAAAGAAGTCACCGCACCACAGCTCGATGGCATCACTGCGGTAAACCTTGAAAGCGCCTTTCTGGCTGATCTGCGGTTCAACCTTATGCTCACTGAAAAAGCCCTCGATCGCCTTCTCCGACAGCTCAACCCCGAGCACCTGATGGCCACGCTCGGCAAGCCACAGCAAATCCAGACTTTTCCCGCACAGCGGCACCAGCACACGCGCCAAGGGCTCAATCGACAGGTCGGGCCAATAGCGTCGCAAATACGGGTTGGCCTCGGACTGATGAAAGCCGATCTGGTTCGAATCCCATTTCTTGTACCAAAACTCAGGCTGCATGCATCACTCCCGAAAAATCGATAAAAAACCGCGAAAACTTATATTAGATTCAAATCGGTCAACTGACCGAAGATGAGCCATCTTAATCCTCAGGAATCCACCATGTTGCCCAGCCTGTTCATTTCCCATGGCTCACCCATGCTGGCCCTGGAACCCGGCGCCAGCGGCCCGGCATTGGCGCGGCTGGCGGCCGAACTGCCTAGACCCAAAGCCATTGTCGTGGTTTCCGCGCATTGGGAAAGCCAGGAGTTGCTGGTCAGCAGTCATCCGCAGCCAGAAACCTGGCACGACTTCGGCGGCTTTCCTCGCGCATTGTTCGAGGTGCAGTATCCGGCGCCGGGCAATCCGCAACTGGCCGCCGAGGTTGCCGCCCTGCTGACCGCCAACCACCTGCCGGCGCGCCTCGACCCGCAACGCCCGTTCGATCATGGCGTTTGGGTGCCGCTGTCGCTGATGTATCCGCAAGCGGACATTCCGGTGGTGCAGGTGTCGCTGCCAAGTCGTGCGGGACCGGCGCTGCAAACGCGGGTTGGCCGCGCGCTGGCGAGCCTGCGCGATCAGGGCGTTCTGTTGATCGGCTCTGGCAGCATCACTCACAACCTGCGCGAACTTGACTGGCATGCCGGCCCCGAGAGCGTCGAGCCGTGGGCGCGGGATTTTCGTGACTGGATCATCCACAAACTCGAAGCCGATGATGAGACGGCATTGCACGATTACCGCCAGCAGGCGCCGCATGCGGTGCGCAGTCATCCGAGTGATGAGCATTTGTTGCCGCTGTACTTTGCGCGAGGTGCCGGAGGTGAGTTCAGCGTGGCGCACAAGGGGTTCACGATGGGGGCGTTGGGGATGGATATCTATCGCTTTGGCTGACGCCATCGCCAGCAGGCTGGCTCCCACAGGGTTTTGTGTGAACCCGAAAGACAGGCAAAAAAAATCCCCGAACCAGTCGGGGATTTTTTATGTGCGATCAATCAGCCCGAGAGCGGATCAATCTTCGCGGTAGCGACGCAGTTTCAGCTGTTTGCCGGCAACGCGAGTGTCCTTCAGTTTGGTCAGGAGTTTGTCCAGACCATCTTCCGGCAGCTCGACGAGGCTGAAGCTGTCACGCACCTGGATGCGACCGATCGCTTCGCGGGCCAGGCCACCTTCGTTGAGGATCGCGCCCAGCAGGTTTTTCGCTGCGATACCGTCACGCGCGCCCAGCGCGGTACGGCAACGAGCACGGCCTTCGCCCAGAGGCATTGGCGCGCGACGCTCGCGGTCACCACGATCAGGACGATCACCGGAACGCTCAGGACGGTCGCCACGCGGTGCGTTGTTCGGCACCAGTGGACGTTCCTTCTCGATCGCCGCCAGGTTCAGCGCTTGACCGTTGGTGGCTTTGCGCAGCAGCGCTGCAGCCAGTGCACGTGGAGTGCAACCGATGTCAGCGGTCAGGCGATCGAGCAGATCACCGTGAGTCGACTCGGCATCGCCAACCAGCGGCGACAGGCTGTTGGTCAGTTTCTTGATGCGTGCATCGAGAACGGCCTGAGCGTCCGGCAGGCGGACTTCAGCAACCTTCTGACCGGTGACGCGCTCGATCACTTGCAGCATGCGGCGCTCACGTGGAGTCACCAGCAGCAGTGCGCGACCTTCGCGACCGGCACGGCCGGTACGGCCGATACGGTGCACGTAGGATTCCGGATCGTACGGCATGTCCACGTTGAACACATGGGTGATGCGTGGAACGTCCAGACCACGAGCAGCAACGTCGGTGGCGACGACGATGTCCAGACGGCCATCCTTGAGCGAGTCGATGACGCGCTCACGCTGGTTCTGGGCGATGTCACCGTTCAGCGCCGCGGCTTTGTAGCCTTTGGCGTCGAGGGCGCTGGCCAGATCCAGAGTCGCTTGCTTGGTGCGCACGAACATGATCAGTGCGTCGAAGTCTTCGACTTCCAGCAGGCTGAGCACGGCCGAGGTCTTCTGGTCAGCGTGAACCAACAGGTGAGCCTGTTCGATCGCGGTAACGGTCTGGGTCTTGGTCTGGATCTTGACGTGTTGCGGATCGCGCAGGTGGCGTTCGGCAATGGCGCGGATCGACTGCGGCAGGGTCGCCGAGAACAGAACGGTCTGACGGGTCGCTGGCAGAGCCTTGAAGATGACTTCCAGGTCATCCATGAAGCCCAGTTTCAGCATTTCGTCAGCTTCGTCGAGCACCAGATGGTTCACGGTCGACAGGACTTTCTCGTCGCGACGCAGGTGGTCACACAGACGACCCGGGGTGGCGACAACGATCTGTGCGCCATTACGGATAGCCTTGAGTTGCGGGCCCATCGGCGCGCCGCCGTAAACGGCCACGACAGTAACGCCTGGCATTTGCTTGGCGTAGGTTTCAAAAGCGGTTGCTACTTGCAGCGCCAACTCTCGGGTCGGCGCCAGGATCAGGGCTTGCGGTTCGCGCTTGGCAGGATCGATGCGGTGCAGAATAGGCAGTGCGAACGCGGCGGTTTTACCGGTACCGGTTTGCGCCTGGCCAATCATGTCCTGGCCGGCCATGATGATCGGGATCGATTGCTGCTGAATCGCCGAAGGCTCTTCGTAGCCAGTCGCTGCGACGGCTGCAAGAATATTCGGGTTGAGATTAAAAGCGGCGAATCCGCCGGTTTCCTGGGTCATGGGTCTGCCTCTAAGTGCATCCGCAAAGACCCATGCTCCAAAGCTGCGCATGCCGTGTTGAGACTCAAGAGTCGCCCTGGCAGCTTTGTCGGCGGGGATTTGCGAAAACGAATGAATGAAGATGAATCGTCAAGGAAGAGCCCGCAGTGCGGACGTGCAGCCGAAGCTGACTTCGGGGAATTGCGCTACCTAAACGCGGCCCGGTTAAAGGCCGGCGCGCACTATACCGGATTTTGCCCGAAAAGGGAGCTTTTTTTATCGGTCGGATCGCTGTGTCAGCGCTGTGTAACGGGGTTTTGCAGATAATCGCGCCAGGGTCTATTTTGCAAAGGCCCGCCACGGCGTGTGATGCCGCTTAAACGATTCATCGAGCTGCGACATACCGTCGCGGCGCCGCTCTTCCCGCCCGAGGATTCAGCCATGAACCAGCCCTGTCCGGGTCGCGTCAGCCGCGAACGTCGCGGTCATGTCCACCTGATCGGCCTCGATCGGGCGGCCAAACGCAACGCCTTTGATCTGGACCTGCTTAATGATTTGAGTCTGGCCTATGGCGAATTCGAGGCAGACAGCGACGCGCGGGTAGCGGTGGTGTTCGGCCATGGCGAACATTTCACCGCCGGCCTGGATCTGCTCAATGCCAGCGCTGCTTTCGCTGAAGGCTGGCAGGTGCCGATCGGCGGTTGCGATCCGTGGGGCGTGTTCGTCGGGCCACGAGTGAGCAAACCGGTGATCGTCGCCGCGCAGGGTTACTGCCTGACCATCGGTATCGAGCTGATGCTGGCTGCTGACGTCAACCTCTGCGCGAGCAATACCCGCTTCGCGCAAATGGAGGTTCAGCGTGGGATCTTTCCTTTTGGTGGCGCGACTTTACGCTTTCAGCAGATCGCCGGTTGGGGCAACGCGATGCGCTGGCTGCTGACCGGGGATGAATTCGATGCGCATGACGCGTTGCATCTGGGCCTGGTGCAGGAAGTGATGGCCAGCGAAGACCTGATGCCGCGTGCCATCGAGCTGGCAGAACGGATTGCCCGGCAGGCGCCGCTGGGGGTGCAGGCGACGTTGCTGTCGGCACGGCAGGCGCGCTATGAGGGCGAGACGGCGGCGGCGCAGGGATTGCCTGCACTGGTGAAGAAATTGCTGGCCACTGAAGATGCCAAGGAAGGCGTGCGGTCGTTGGTGGAGCGGCGGCCCGGGGTTTTCAAAGGGGTCTGAATATGTGCCGTTCATCAGGCCGCCATCGCTAGCAGGCTAGCTCCCACAGGGGTTTTGTGTACGACGAAGAACCCTGTGGGAGCCAGCCTGCTGGCGATGAGGCCGGCACTGCCGACTCAGGTCGCCGGGCGAATACTGTTGATCAACGACTGCAACGAATACCCCAATCTTGGCGCCAATGCTTGCGCCCGTGCCGTCAGCGCCTGCACGTCGAGCACCTGATCAAGGTCCGCCGGAACAATCAGAATCACATTGCCTTCCTTCACCGGCAGTTCCCAGTAATGCCGGTGGTAGAGCCCGCGCAGCAACGCCGCGCCCAGCGGTTTGCCGTCATCCGTCGCCCATTGATTGATCACCAGCCAGCCGCCCGGGTTCAAACGCTTCTGGCAGTCGCCGAGAAAGCTCCAGGCCAGATGCCCGACGCCCGGCCCGACATCGGTATAGAGGTCGACGAAAATCAGATCCGCCGGCTCTGCGCTCGGCAACAACTCGAGGGCGTCGCCGACCCGAATGTACAAGCGCGGATCGTCGTCCAGACCCAGGTATTCAATCGCCAGGCGCGGCACGTCCGGGCGCAGTTCGATGGCTTCGACGTCTTCCAGCGGCAGGAATTCAAGGCAAGCCTGGGTCAGCGTACCGGCACCGAGGCCGAGAAACAGCGCACTTTCCGGTTGCTCGTGGCATAGCGCGCCAATCAGCATGGCGCGCGTGTAGTCGTATTCGAGCCAGCTCGGATCGGCGGTGAACACGCAGCTCTGTTCGATGGCATCGCCAAATTCGAGAAAGCGGTAATCGGCCACTTCCAGCACGCGAATCACGCCGAACTCATCCTGTACTTCGGCGAGCAGATGCTCGACGCGCTCCTCAGTCATTTCGTCTCCTGATGGTCACCGGGCGCGGTGACGCGATGGCACCGCTGTGGTGCCGTGGCAAAGCGGCAATTGTCGGTGATGGGGCGGGAACAGGTCACGCACTAATTGCTGCTACCATGGCGTTCCCCTGCGTATGAAACTTCGAGACCGTGATGAGCCAACCGTGGAGCCCTGACAGCTGGCGCGCCCTGCCGATCCAGCAACAACCGCAATACCCCGACGCTGCGCACCTGCGTCAGGTCGAGCAAACCCTGGCCAGTTATCCGCCATTGGTGTTTGCCGGCGAAGCGCGCGAGCTGCGCCGTCAGTTTGCCGAAGTCACCCAGGGCCGGGCCTTCCTGTTGCAGGGCGGCGATTGCGCGGAAAGCTTCGCCGAATTCTCCGCTGCCAAGATTCGCGACACGTTTAAAGTGTTGCTGCAAATGGCGATCGTCATGACCTTCGCCGCCGGTTGCCCGGTGGTCAAAGTCGGGCGCATGGCCGGTCAGTTCGCCAAACCGCGTTCGGCCAACGATGAAACCATCGCAGGCGTGACGCTGCCGGCCTATCGTGGCGATATCGTCAACGGCATCGGTTTCGACGAAAAGAGCCGCGTGCCCGATCCAGAACGCCTGCTGCAGTCCTATCACCAGTCCACCGCGACCCTGAATCTGCTGCGCGCCTTTGCTCAGGGCGGTTTTGCCGACCTGCACCAAGTGCACAAGTGGAACCTGGACTTCATCGCCAACTCGGCGCTGGCCGAAAAGTACAGCCACCTCGCTGATCGTATCGATGAAACCCTGGCGTTCATGCGCGCCTGCGGCATGGACAGCTCGCCGCAACTGCGCGAAACCAGTTTCTTCACCGCCCACGAGGCGCTGCTGCTGAACTACGAAGAAGCTTTCGTGCGCCGCGACAGCCTGACCAACGATTACTACGATTGCTCGGCGCACATGCTGTGGATCGGCGACCGCACCCGCCAACTGGACGGCGCGCATGTGGAATTCCTCCGCGGGGTGAACAACCCGATTGGCGTGAAAGTCGGCCCGAGCATGGATCCCGACGACCTGATCCGCCTGATCGATGTGCTCAACCCGGACAACGATCCCGGCCGCCTCAACCTGATCGCGCGAATGGGCGCGAACAAGGTCGGCGATCACTTGCCGGCGCTGATTCGCGCAGTGCAGCGCGAAGGCAAGCAAGTGCTGTGGAGCTCCGATCCGATGCACGGCAACACCATCAAGGCCAGCAGCGGCTACAAGACCCGCGACTTTGCGCAGATCCTTGGTGAAGTGAAGCAGTTCTTCCAGGTGCACGAAGCTGAGGGCAGCTACGCCGGCGGCATTCATATCGAGATGACCGGGCAGAACGTCACCGAATGCATCGGCGGCGCACGGCCGATTACTGAGGATGGCTTGTCGGACCGTTATCACACCCATTGTGATCCGCGGATGAATGCCGATCAGTCGCTTGAGCTGGCGTTTTTGATTGCCGAGACCTTGAAACAGGTCCGACGCTAGACCGCGTCGCCCCCAATCGCTAGCAGGCTAGCTCCCACAGGGGTTTTGTGTCCGGCACAGAACCAATGTGGGAGCCAGCCTGCTGGCGATGAGGCCAGCTCAGGCGCTATCAATCTGTGCCAGTGCCACCCTAAGCCGCGCCGCACTCTCACGCTGACAATTGAGCTGCACCCGCGCCAGGCCCAGCCAACTTGCCATCCTGCGCAAACTCACCGCCAGCGCCAGCATCCCCTCCTCGTCCAGCCCGGCTTCTTCCTCGTGCACCGCATGCACCGCCAACTGCCCCGCCGCTCGCTCGGCGCGCAGATCGACCCGTGCGGCGATCCGCTCGTTGTGCAAAAACGGCAACACGTAATAGCCGTAAACCCGCTTGGGTTGCGGCGTATAAATCTCTAGCCGATAACGGAAATCGAACAAGCGCTCGGTGCGGCTGCGTTCCCAGATCAGCGAATCGAACGGCGATAACAGCGCACTGGCGATGACTTTACGCGGCACTGCGGGCTCCGGCAGGCAGTAGGCGATCTGCCGCCAATCGGCCACCTCGCACATCTGCAATTGCCCCGCCTCGACCAGCTCGGCCAGACGCGACCGCGCATCCGTCGGGCTCAAGCGGAAATAATCACGCAAGTCTTTCTCCGTGCCGACGCCCAACGCCCCCGCAGCATGCAGCAAGAGTTCGCGTTGCGCCTCCGCCTCGTCGGGCATCCGCTGCTGCAGGATCGCCGCAGGAATCACTCGCTCGGGCAAATCGTACAGACGCTCGAACCCGCGTCGCCCGGCCACGGTCACTTCACCGGCAGCGAACAACCATTCCAGCGCAAGCTTTTCCGCGCTCCAGTCCCACCACGGGCCGGCCTTGTCGGCGCGGGTCGAAAGACTGCCGGCGCCCAAGGCGCCCTGCGCTTCAACCGCTGCCAGCACCCGGCGAATCGTCTCTTGCTGCTCGCGGCCGAATGTCGCCAGTTGCTGATAAATGTCCTCGCCGCGCCGGGCCCGCTGCATGCGCCAGCCCAGCAACGGGTACATCGACAGCGGCAGCAGCGACGCTTCATGCCCCCAGTATTCGAACAACGTGCGCCGACGCCCCGAACTCCAGGCAGCCTGGTCGAGCAAATCCAAAGAATAGGCACCGAGACGGGAAAACAGCGGCAGGTAGTGCGAGCGCACCACGGCGTTGACGGAGTCGATTTGCAGCAGGCCCAGCCGTTCGATCAGCCGGTTGAGGTGCGGCGCCTTGACGGTCGGCGGCTGGCGCCCGTTGAACCCTTGGGCAGCCAGCGCCAGACGTCGCGCCTGTTTGAGAGAAAACGACACTGTCGCGGGCATTTATTCCTCCATGTCTGCTCGCAACCTACCTCACCTGAAAGGGGTTTGTGTAGCGGTGGCCTCATCATTTATGCATCGGATCATCCCAGAACGGCCGCACGGCTTCGTGTTCAACGTCGGCACGACTGACACCGATGTCCTTCAACGCTTCGTCACTCAGACTGGCGAGCAACTCGCGTTCACGGTGCAATTCGTACCAGCGGCTAAACTTGTGCAGCAGATCGGAAACGATATGGCCGTGGCCGGACAGCTGTTCTTCGTTCACATACTCTCTTTGACCTTTCATCGTCTTGCCTCCCTTTGTGGATGGCTCAAGTCTCGTCCCGACGCTAAGATCAATCCAACGAATGTTTCTGATGGCATGCATCACGGAGATTCATCAATTGTCCGCTTACCCCAGTATCGATACCGATGTCCTGCGCACCTTTGTGGCGATTGCCGATCAGGGCGGGTTCACCCGCGCCGGCGAGATGGTCAACCGCACGCAATCGGCGGTGAGCATGCAGATGAAGCGTCTGGAAGAAGACGTGTTGCAGCGCCAGTTGTTCGAGCGCGATGGCCGTCAGGTGCGCCTCACCGCCGAAGGCCAGGTATTGCTCGGCTATGCGCGGCGCATCCTCAAGTTGCACAGCGAGGTGTTCAACACCTTGCGCGAGCCGCACATGGTCGGCACCGTGCGCATCGGCACGCCGGATGATTACGTGATGCGCTTTCTGCCGGGGATTCTCTCGCGGTTTGCGCAGTTCTATCCGCTGATCCAGATCGAGGTGCATTGCGAGTCGACCAAACAGTTGCTGCAGCGCACCGATCTGGATTTATCGATCGTCACCCGCGAGCCGGGTAACGAGATCGGCCAACTGTTGCGCAAGGAGCGTTTTGTCTGGGCCGAGGCGCAGAACTTCAGCGCCCACGAACAGACGCCGCTGCCGCTGGCGATGTTCAACAGTGATTGTTTCTGCCGTTTATGGGCGTGCAATGCGCTGGACGCGATGGGCCGCGAGTACCGCATCGCCTATAACAGCACCAGCCTGTCGGCGTTGATGGCCGTTGTCAGCGCGGGCCTGGCGATCACCGCGCAACTGGAGAGCCTGATCACCCCGGACATGCGCATTCTCGGCGCCGCTGAAGACCTGCCATTACTGCCCGAGGCCAGCATCATGCTGATCCGCAACCTGAACAATCCGTCGCCGATCACTGAATGTCTGGCCGAACACATCGTCGAAGGCTTCAAACTTTAAACGCGAGCATCACCGCACACAGCACCAGGAAACCGCAGAACAGCCCGCGCAGAAGTTTTTCCGGCATCGCGTGGGCGACTTTAACGCCCCAACTGATGCTGGCCAGACCGCCGAGCGCCAACGGCAGTCCAATCATCCAGTCGACTTCGTGGTGCACCGCATAAGTCACCAGGGTAACGCCAGTGCTGGGTAAGGCCAGTGCCAGGGACAAACCTTGAGCAACCACCTGAGTGGTGCCGAACAGACTGGTCAGCACCGGCGTTGCCACCACCGCCCCGCCCACGCCGAACAAACCGCCCATGGTTCCCGAAGCGGCGCCGAGCACACCGAGCCACGGCCACGAGTAGCGCATTTGCGAGGTCGCCGCGGGTACCGGGCCGAACATCTTCAACAGGTTGTACGCCGACAACGCCACCAGAAAAGCTACGAAACCGATGCGCATGGTTTGCGCATCGATGCCCACCGCCCAGATCGAACCGAGCCAGGCAAAGCAGAAACCCATCAGTGCCAACGGCAGCGCATGGCGCACCTCGATGCGGTTGCGCTGGTGATATCGCCACAGCGCCAGCATCACGTTCGGCACCACCATTACCAGCGCCGTGCCCTGGGCGATCTGCTGATCGAGCCCGAACCACACGCCAAGCAACGGAATGGCAATCAAGCCGCCGCCGATACCGAAAATGCCGCCGAGCGTGCCAAGCGCAGCGCCGAACAGCAGGTAAATCAGAAAATCCATCACAGCGCATTCCTCTTCGTCAGGCTTGCCATGCTACGCAGTCGCGGCTGGCGGGGAAACGCACAGCAACGCACAATGGCTGTGCCGATTCCGCATAAGCGCCCATTCCATGAACCCCAATCAATTAACCGATCAGCTCGGACTGTTCCTCGATGTGCTGGAAAGCGGCAGTTTTTCCGCCGCCGCACGCCGCCATCCGCTAACACCTTCGGCGGTCGCCCGGCGTATCGACAATCTCGAAAGCGCGGTAGGCAGCCAGTTATTCGTGCGCAGCACCCATGCGGTGCGCGCGACGCCGGCCGGGCTGGCCTTTGCCGAGCGCGCACGGCGAATTGTCGCCGAGCTGCAATTGGCCCGCGCCGAAGCGGTGTCGCTGAGCAGTGCGCCGGAAGGCTTGATCCGCATCGACGCGCCCGCCGCGTTCGGGCGCCGCCATCTGGCGCCGGTGCTCGCTGACTTTCTGTTGCTATACCCGGGCCTGGACGTGCAGTTGCATTTGATCGACAGCTTCATCGACATGGACGGCTCGAACCTGGGCAAAGTCGACCTGGTCCTGCGCGCCGGGCAACTGGCTGACACGCGTCTGGTGGCCACGCCACTGGCGAGCATTGTGCGCATCGCCTGCGCCAGCCCCGATTACCTGAAACGCCGTGGCGTGCCGAGCCATCCCGCACAACTGAATGAACACGACGGGCTCGACTGGGACGGCCTCGCCCCGCCCTTCGCCTGGCGCTTTCAACTCGACGGGCAATTGCAGTTGCACCGTCCGGCCCGTATCCGCCTGAGCGCCAACAACGCCGAAGCGTTGGTCTGCGGCGCTTTGGCCGGATTGGGTATCGCCCATCTGCCGACCTGGCTGGCCAGCGAATACCTGCTGCGCGGCGAACTGCTGCCGCTGTTCTGCGACAACGGCTTGCCCGAAGCAGAATCCGCCGGCATTTACGCCTTGCGCATGGGTCAGCAGACCCACTCACGCAGCCGCTTGCTATTGGAATATCTGAAAACCCGCTTCAGCCCTGTTCCTCCCTGGGATCTGGCGTTGCAACGGGATCTGGGCCGGCACTAGGCTCAAGGCTCAAGGCTCAAGGCTCAAGGCTCAAGGCTCAGGAAAAATTATCTGGCGCATTAAAGATTCGAGCGCTAGATTCATCGCATTACTGAACAAGGCTTGCACCATGACTTCCGAACGCGACACCTGCGACGACCTGCTGCTGGCTAACCAGGCCTGCTTCGCCCTGCATTCCACTTCGCTGATGATGACCAAGGTCTACAAGCCGCTGCTGCAAGCGCTGAACCTGACCTACCCGCAGTACCTGGCGATGATGGTGTTGTGGGAACAGGATGGTTTGACGGTCGGAGAAATCAGCACACGCCTGCTCACCGATCCGGGCTCGCTGACGCCACTGCTCAAGCGTCTGGAAGCAGAAGGCTTGCTCAGCCGCACGCGCAGTCGCGAGGACGAGCGTGTGGTCATCGTCGAGTTGACCGAGCAAGGCCGGGCCCTGCGGGACAAGGCGCAAAGCATTCCGCAGTGCATCCTCGGCGCCAGCGGCTTTACCCTGGAACGCTTGCAAAAGCTGCAAGCTGAACTGCAGGCGCTGCGCGGGCACCTGCAAGACAGCCTGAATTAAGCCCCACCCCCGTCCCCCCTGTAGGAGTGAGCCTGCTCGCGATTGCGCTGGGTCAGTCAGCACATGTATTTCTGACTCATCGCTATCGCGAGCAGGCTCACTCCTACACTTGATCTCCTTCGCCTGAAAAATATTTTCAGGCTTCAACCCCCCCTCCGGTCCCTCTATCTCAATCCTTTCAAGAAGATTGATCTACCAAAGATCACGCTCAGGAAAATTTTTTTGAAAATTTATCTTGCGCGCTAAACATTAGCGCTATACATTCGCTTCACACCTACTTAGCGCGCAAACAATTAGCGCACAAAACCACAACCCAACGAGGCTCACACCATGCAAACTCTCTACACCGCAATCGCAACCTCCACTGGCGGCCGTGACGGTCGTGCGATCTCCAGCGACAACATCCTCGACGTCAAACTCGCCACGCCAAAAGAACTCGGCGGTGCTGGCGGTGCGGCGACCAACCCGGAGCAACTGTTCGCTGCCGGCTACTCGGCCTGCTTCATCGGCGCGCTGAAATTCGTTGCCAGCCAGACCAAACGCAAGATCCCTGATGACGCTTCGATCACCGCCCACGTCGGTATCGGTCAGATCCCCGGCGGCTTCGGTCTGGACATCGACCTGCACATCAGCCTGCCAGGTCTGGAACAAGCCGATGCGCAAACCCTGGTCGACGCGGCTCACCAGGTCTGCCCGTACTCCAATGCCACCCGCGGCAACGTCGACGTCCGTCTGCACGTGACCGTGTAATCACTGAGCCCCGGCCCGAACAAGGAAATTGAACATGAACACTTTCAGCAAAGTCTTGACCGGTACCCTTCTCGCCCTGTCCGTGCACAGCGCCTTCGCCGGTGATGTCGAGCACAACACCCAGGCGTTTCTCGATGTGCTGAATGCCGGCAGCGGCAAGCCGATCGAGCAACTGTCGCCCAAGGACGCTCGCGCCGTGCTGGTCGGCGCGCAGTCCGGGGTCAAACTGACACTGCCAAAAGCCGATGTCAGCGAGAAGACCATCCAGGTCGATGGCCAACCGTTGAGCCTGACCATCGTCCGGCCGGCCGGGGTCAAGGGCGAGCTGCCGGTGTTCATGTTCTTCCACGGTGGCGGCTGGGTGCTGGGAGATTTCCCGACCCACGAACGTCTGGTCCGCGATCTGGTGGCCGGTTCGGGTGCGGCGGCGGTATTCGTCAACTACACCCCTTCGCCTGAAGCGCATTACCCGGTGGCGATCAACCAGGCCTACGCCGCCACCAAGTGGGTGGCGGAACACGGCAAGGAGATCAACGTCGACGGCAAACGTCTGGCCGTGGCCGGCAACAGCGTCGGCGGCAACATGGCCGCAGTGGTTGCACTGATGGCCAAGGACAAGGGCACCCCGGCGATCAGATTTCAGGCGCTGCTGTGGCCAGTGACCGACGCCAATTTCGACACCGGTTCCTATAACCAGTATGCCGAGGGGCACTTCCTCACCCGCAACATGATGAAGTGGTTCTGGGACAACTACACCACCGACGCGAAACAGCGTAACGAGATCTACGCCTCACCGCTGCGCGCTACCACCGCGCAACTCAAAGGTCTGCCGCCAGCACTGGTGCAAACCGCCAGCGCCGATGTCCTGCGCGATGAAGGCGAGGCGTATGCGCGCAAGCTCGACGAAGCCGGTGTGCCGGTGACGTCGGTGCGTTACAACGGCATGATCCACGATTACGGTTTGCTCAACGTGGTCAGCCAGGTGCCGGCAGTGCGCTCGGCGATGTTGCAGGCTTCGCAAGAGCTGAAAGAACATCTGAAATAAACCTATCCCCATGTAGGAGTGAGCCTGCTCGCGATAGCGGTGTATCAGTCGATGAACATGTCGACTGGTATGACGCCATCGCGAGCAGGCTTACTCCTACAGGGATTTGTGGTGATGGCTGAATTGCAGGCACAAAAAAACCCGACTCAATGGTCGGGTTTTTTCTTTCCGTAAAAAGCAGTGCTTATTTCGCACGGCCTTTGTAGGAACCGCCTTCGCGGGTATCGATCTCGATCATGTCGCCGATTTCGATGAAGTCGGCAACCGACAGCTCGGTACCGTTCTTCAGTTTGGCAGGCTTCATCACCTTGCCGGAAGTGTCACCGCGAGCGGAACCTTCGGTGTAGTCAACCTGACGCACGATGGTGGTCGGCAGTTCTACGGAAACCAGACGGCCTTCGAAGAATACGGCTTCGCAGACGTCTTCCATGCCTTCTTCAACGAACGGCAGAACGGCTTCGATGTCGTCAGCGTTCAGTTCGTACATGGTGTAGTCAGTGGTGTCCATGAACGTGTAAGTGTCACCGCTGATGAACGACAGGGTGGCTTCTTTACGATCCAGGATCACGTCGTCCAGCTTGTCGTCCGCACCGTAAACGGTTTCGGTCTTGTAACCGGTCAGCAGGTTCTTCAGCTTGGTCTTCATGATCGCGCTGTTACGGCCCGACTTGGTGAATTCAGCTTTCTGAACCAGCCAAGGATCGTTGTCGATACGGATCACGGTACCGGGTTTGAGTTCTTTACCAGTTTTCATTGCGAATATCCGAATTTGGATGGGATTTACAAAAATCTAGGCCGCGTATCATATCCAATTTAGGTAAAACTGTACCAGCGCCGTGGCGAGATCCGCCTGCAAGCCCTGTTCCAGACACCACGCTTGGGCATTTTCTTGCAGTTCCGGCCAGTGTTTGCGCGCCACCAGCCAGTGCTCGCCGATCGGCTGGCCGGCACTCCAGGCGCGCCACAGACCGTTCATCGCCTCGGCAGCCGCTGGCGACAAGCCTTTGGTGTAAAGCGCGAGGAAGGCGTCGAGCTTGTCCAGATGGATGTCTTCGTCCTGCTGATAGATGTGCCAGAGCATCGGTCGTGCCGCCCATTGCGCACGCACGAACGAATCCTCACCGCGCACCGCGTTGAAATCGCAGCACCAGAGCAAGTGGTCGTATTGATCCTGACGGACGAACGGCAACACCTGCACGGTCAGCGATTGGCGTTGATGAATGGCGCCGACCGTCAGCGTTTCCACTTCGAGCCAACGCGCCACATCGCCGAGAATCCGGCCTTCCGGCACCAGCAGGTGAGTCGGCGTGTCCGCCGCTGCCAGTACATCGAGCCAACTGGCCAGCCCGGGGTTCTCGTAGGCAAACAGCGAAATCAGTTGTGCGTCCGGTGCGCGCTCGATGCCCAGCCCTTGCAGGAATTGTCGCTGCGCCGCGGCATCCTGTTGAAACTGCCGACGCTGCTCAAGCAAGCCGCGCTCGCGCAACAACCCGCCGGTGCCTGGCTGAAAGCCGGGAAAGAAGAAAATCTTCTGCACCGATTTGTATTTGACCGAGGGCAATCCGTGACAGCCGACGACCCAGTCTTCGGCGCTGAGATAATCGAGGTTCAGCCACAGCGGCGGGCGTTCACGCGCGGCCATGGCGTCCATGTAATCGTTGGGTAAATTGCAGGCGAACGCGGCGATCACGACGTCAGCGGCGTCCGTGTGAACCCACTCGGCGGGCCAGTGCCGCACTTCGACGCCCTGCTGATATTGCTGAGCAGCGTCGATATCGATCGCTGGGCAGATACGTTCGAAAGCGCGCAAATCGTCGACCCACAGGCGCACTGTCAGTGAATGCTCGGCAACCAGTTGCCGGGCCAGGCGCCAGGTCACGCCAATGTCGCCGAAGTTGTCGACGACGGTGCAGAAAATATCCCAGCGGGTGTTCGTTTCAGTCATTCAAGGCTCCCGTTGGCAAAAGCGCCGATTGTCCGCATAAATGCCCTCGCGCAGAAGAGCCGACGCCGATTAATCTTCGTGCGACAATCGCCACTTGCCCGCATTCATCCGCCAGGAGGCAGCGATGCCCTACCGTCCCCGTTCGCGTCGCCCCTTGCCTGTTCAGCTTAGCGCCCTGCACCTGATCGGCAGCATCGCCCTGGGCATGTGGCTGGGCTTTCTCGCCATCGCTCTGACCTGCTGGCTGCTTTCGCGGTTCATCTTTGCCGAGCAACTGGCGCCCGTCGCCCAGGCGGTGCAGCAGATCGCCCATCCGCCTGCGCCGGTGCAAGCCCAGCCGGACATTCCGCCGCAGAGCCCATTGTTCGAGCAGTACGAAGAAAACCTGCGCAAGAATGAACAGCAGGCTCGACTGGATCAGGCGCGCGCCAGTTCGCGCAACGCGTCCAACCCGAAATGCCAGTTCTGGCTGCAGCAGGACCAGACCGCACCCAGCGAAAAAAGCCGCGCCAACGTTTTGCAGTTCTGCGATTGATCATGAACAAACACACTGTCCACCAATTGATTCTCGACAAACTGCGCATCGACCTCGACATCGCCGAACGCGCTGCGCAAACGGCGTACGAAACCGCGACCCACGAAGAGAATATCGCCGAGAACAAATACGACACCCTGGGCCTTGAGGCGTCGTATCTGGCGGCGGGTCAGGCGAAACGGGTCGAAGAGATTCGTCAGTCACTGGCGCTGTGCCAGAACCTCACGCTGCGTGCCTACGATGAACAGCGTGGCATCGAGATCGGCGCCCTGCTCGGCCTGGAAGACGAAAAGGGCCGCGAGCAATGGCTGTTTCTGGCGCCGGATGCAGCCGGTCTGAAAGTCGATGTGGTCGGTCAGCCGATAACCGTTATCACCCCGCGCTCACCGCTGGGCAAAAGCCTGCTGGGCAAGTTCGAGGGCGATGAGGTGGAGATTCTGGTGGCGGGCACCCGGCAACAGTTCGCAGTTACCGAGGTGCTTTGAGACAGCGGATCAGTGCACCGGCAGCTCGACGCCGTCGAACAGTTCTTCCAGTTCCTGTTTGTTGTGGCACTGAATGGCTCTGGCCATGACTTCGCGGGTCAGGTGCGGAGCGAACTTCTCGATGAAGTCGCACATGAAACCACGCAGGAAGGTGCCGCGACGGAAACCGATCTTGGTCACGCTCGATTCGAACAGCTCGCTGGCGTCCAGCACCACCAGATCGTTATCGAGTTTGGTGTCGACCGCCATTTTCGCCACGATGCCCACACCCAGACCCAGGCGCACGTAGGTTTTGATTACGTCGGCGTCGGCAGCGGTGAACACCACTTTCGGTGTCAGGCCGCGATGGCTGAAGGCTTCGTCGAGTTTCGAACGGCCGGTGAAGCCGAACACGTACGTCACGATCGGGTATTCGGCCAGGGCCTCAAGAGTCAGCTTCGGCAGCTTGGTCAGCGGGTGGCCCTGAGGCACGACCACGCAACGGTTCCAGCGGTAGCACGGCATCATCACCAGATCGCCGAACAGCTCCAGCGCTTCGGTGGCAATGGCGAAATCGACGGTGCCGTCCGCGGCCATTTCGGCGATCTGCATTGGCGAGCCCTGGTGCATGTGCAGGGCCACGTCAGGGTATTGCTTGATGAAATTGCTGATCACCGGTGGCAGCGCATAACGAGCCTGAGTGTGCGTGGTGGCGATCGACAAGGTGCCCTTTTTCTCGTTGGAGAATTCCTGGGCGATCTGCTTGATGCTTTCGACCTTGCGCAGGATCTCGCCAGCGGTGGTGATGATGCGCTCGCCAGCCGGGGTGACGCGGGTCAGGTGTTTGCCGCTACGGGCGAACACTTCGACGCCCAGTTCGTCTTCCAGCAGACGGATTTGCTTACTGATGCCCGGTTGCGAGGTGTACAGGCTTTGGGCTGTAGCGGAAACGTTGAGGTCGTGGTGCGCCACTTCCCAGATGTAGCGCAGTTGTTGAAGCTTCATATCAATCCCTCAAAGCAGGTAGACGCCACGGGCATCAGCGACGGTATATAACTATATTAATGGTTTGAAGAATAAATCTAGAACTTTTTCATCAAAGCGCCATTATTTTGCCTCAGCGATCCTCGCGCCGCCGACGCTCCATCAACGGCACCAGATAAACCGGCACCTTGGCCAATTGCAGGACCCGTGCTGCCGTGCGCCCCAACGGTGTTTCCGCGCCGACGCCGTGGCTGTGACTGCCGACGATCAGCAGGTCGACAGAGAGCTTCTGCACCTGGTCGAGAATCACCTGCGACGGATCGCCCTGCAGCACGCGCACCGCACGAATGCGTTGCAGATCCAGTTCGCCATCGTCGCCGAGTTCTTCGCGAAAGCTCTCCAGCACGCGCTGCTCGATATTGGCGATGACTGTTTTCAGACCCTGGCTGTGGAATTCGTTCAATGCCTGTTCGTCGAGATAGCTTTGCAGCACCGACTCGGCAAACAGGCCCATGGGTTCCACCGCGTGTACTACATACAGATCGGCATTGAACGTGCGCGCCAACGCCAGCGCATGCTGCATCACGAACGGGGCGTACAGACCGAGGTCAGTGGCATACAGCATCGAACGAATCATATGACCTCCTCGCAAGCCAACATGGCGGAGATTGATTCAGCTTAGCAGTGCCTTGACGAGTACGACGGGCGACGCAACGTCTTGAGTCAAAGGGCTTTAAACCGACGGTTCGTTGCTGATGCCGTGGGGCACGTGACCGGTGGCGACGACTTCGCGTGCCAGCTCGCAATGCCCGGTCTGATCGTCGAAAAACACGTCGGCAGCGAAGGCTTCGAGGAATGCCGATTTGGTCAGGCCGCCAAGAAACAGCGATTCATCGAGACGGATGTCCCACTCGCGCAACGTGCGAATGACTCGCTCGTGAGCCGGCGCCGAACGTGCGGTGACCAGTGCGGTACGGATCGGGCAATCATCGTCGGGAAACTCGCGCTGGAGCAGATTGAGCGCCGCGAGAAAGCCCTTGAACGGGCCGCCGCGCAACGGCTCGCGCGCCGACTCGCGTTCCTTGGCCTGAAACGCGGCGAGGCCGCCGGATTGATAAATGCGCTCTGACTCGTCAGAAAAAATCACCGCATCACCGTCGAAGGCGATACGCAATTCGTCGCTGGCGGCGCGGCTGGCACCGCCGGATAGAATCGTCGCCGCGGCGAAACCGGCGTCCAGCGCGGCGCGCACATCCTCGGCATGGGTGGACAGAAACAGGTCGCAGCCAAAGGCTTTCAGATAGGGATAAGGACTGCGCCCGCCGACAAACGCCGCGCGGGAAATCGCCAGACCGTAATGATGGATCGAGTTGAATACGCGTAGCCCGGTGTCGGCGCTGTTGCGCGAGACCAGAATCACTTCGACCCGCGCGCGGCCAAGGCGGCTGTTCAGGCTCAGGAGTTTTTCCACCAGCGGGAAGGCATCGCCGGGCGCGAGAATCTCGTCTTCGTGTTCGATCTGGTATTGCCGATAAGCCTCGACGCCACTCGACAGGTAGACCTTGTGGCTCTCGCTCAGGTCGAACAAGGCGCGCGACGAAATCGCCAGCACCAGTTTGTCATCGATGTTGTTGGCCATGTTTTCCCCCAGAGCGACCGGTTAATGGTTGCGTCGGTCGATAAATCCTAAAGTGCGGTACAGCGATTCGATGCGCGGCAGTTCGCAGCCTGCTGCTTTCGCGGCTGCCAATGGCCGAGCATAGATCGCTTCCAGCTCCAGCGGCCGCTTGTGCAAAAAGTCGTGATGCATGCTCGGCCAGTAGTCGGGCATTTTCTTGGTCATCGTAAACAGGTAATCAGCGTAGCCCGGCGGCATGTCGTGGCCGCAGGCCTTGGCGCCCTGCACCACTTCGGCCATCAGCGCCTGGATCAACGCGCGGCTGTCGGCATCGGCCATCAGCGCGCTGGTACCGGCGCCGAGCAACACCGAGAGCCCGTTGTAGGGAATGTTCCACACCAATTTCTGCCAGCGCGCCTGATGCAGATTGGGCATCGCCTGGGAGTCGATGCCGGCAGAGCGGAACAGCCCGGCGCCCTCCTCGACCATCGCCATGCGTGCCACCTGATCGATGGCCGGGCCGCTGTGATAACCGATGTTCACCGCGCCCAAGGCTTGATGAGTGACCACGCCGGGGCCTTCGCGATGTACGCAGATCAGGCACAAGCCGCCCAACAAATGCAAAGTGTCGGGGAGCAATGGACGCAAGCTGTCTTCGACGTCCAGACCGTTTTGCAGCAACAGCACTTTTGCGTCTGGCTTGGCTGCCTGAATGATCACCGGCGCCAGATCGGCGTTGCTGGTGGTTTTGGCGCCGACCAGCAGCCAATCGCATTTGGGCATGTCGGCGGCGGCGCAATAGGCCTGCGCCGGGTTCAGCGTCAGCGGGCCATGCACGGCGCTGTTGACCTGCAAGCCGCGTTCAGCCACCGCCGAAAACTCGCTGCGCAATAGAAAGTGCACATCGAAACCGGCGCGCGCCAGCATCACCCCGTAAAAACCACCAATCGCCCCGGTGCCGATAATCCCCACCACTGGTTTGTGCTCTGCCCCCATCACGGCAACTCCTCTGCAGTTCGATTCAGCGCCTGCGCCAGTGCGGCGTTGAGCGCATCGGCAGTCAGGCGCGTGTGCAATGCGCCAAAGAACTCGCCGTCGCGCACCACAAACAGCGCCGGCAAATGAAACACCTGATAACGCTCGACCAGTCCGCCGTTGTCGCCGGCATCGATCCAGCACAGCCGATCGACGGCCAGCGCCAGCCCCGGCAGCACTTCGCGGGCATAGCGGCAACTGGCGCAGCCGACGCTGGTGAAAATGACCAGCGAAACGCCGCTCATCGCCAACAGGCGCTGGTCGGCGTCGAAATCGGTCAGTTCGGATTCGACCACTATACTGGGTGGAACAATGTCAGAAGGCCGACACAGGGAGTCTGTGCTCATGGGACGTTTCATTCCTCATCCGGACGAAGTGCCGGTTGAATTGACGTTGCTCAAGCCTGAATGCATTTCCAGACAACAGCTGCACACTATCAGCCTCGGCGGCATCGCTTGCAATTACCACCGCGCCTGGCGCCATGGCACCGCGTTGCAGGTGCGGATGCCCAGCGTCAATGCCGAGCTGTGTTATCCGGGCTATGTGGCGTGGTGTCTGCGCCGCAAGAAAGGCTACCTGGTGGGGATCGCGTTCACCGACGAGCAGACGCTGTTCAGTGCGCGAAAGGGTGAGCAGGTGTGTCAGATCGAGCGTTTCTACCGGATGAAAAACAGCCACGACGATCTGCAGGATATTCAGGCGCTGGCCCTGCAATGGGTCGAGCAGCACGCCGACGAGTTCTCCCACGACACCGTGCGCAAGGCTTTTATGCCGCCGACATTGGACTAAAGCGCCGTTTGCCCATTGTCGAGCAGCGCCCGACGCGCTAAGGTTCGGCTCCCCCGACGCGCTAAATCTGCTGTGCCCCGCCGCGCGGGGATCGCTGGCGGCCGGCACCCGTGACCTGACGAGTAAACGATGGCTGATTTACCGATCAACGACCTGAACGTCGCCTCTAACGAGACCCTGATCACTCCCGATCAGCTCAAGCGTGATATCCCTCTGAGCGACGCCGCCCTGCGCACCGTCACCAAGGGCCGCGAAGTCATTCGCAACATTCTCGATGGCACTGACCACCGTCTGTTCGTCGTGATCGGCCCGTGCTCGATCCACGACATCAAGGCCGCTCACGAATACGCCGATCGCCTCAAGGTGCTGGCCGAAGAAGTGTCCGACACCCTGTATCTGGTCATGCGCGTGTACTTCGAGAAACCGCGCACCACTGTGGGCTGGAAAGGCCTGATCAACGATCCGTATCTGGATGACTCGTTCAAGATCCAGGACGGCCTGCACATCGGCCGCCAGTTGCTGCTGGACCTGGCCGAGAAAGGCCTGCCGACCGCCACCGAAGCCCTCGACCCAATCTCGCCGCAGTACTTGCAGGACCTGATCAGTTGGTCGGCGATCGGTGCCCGTACCACTGAATCGCAGACCCACCGGGAAATGGCTTCCGGCCTGTCTTCGGCCGTCGGTTTCAAGAACGGCACCGATGGCGGCCTGACCGTGGCGATCAACGCCCTGCAGTCAGTGTCGAGCCCGCACCGCTTCCTCGGGATCAACCAGGAAGGCGGCGTGTCGATCGTCACCACCAAAGGCAACGCCTACGGTCATGTGGTGCTGCGCGGTGGTAACGGCAAGCCGAACTACGATTCGGTCAGCGTCGCCCTGTGCGAGCAGGCGCTGAACAAGGCGAAGATCAAGCCGAACATCATGGTCGATTGCAGCCACGCCAACTCCAACAAGGACCCGGCCCTGCAACCGCTGGTGATGGAAAACGTCGCCAACCAGATCCTCGAAGGCAACCAGTCGATCATCGGTCTGATGGTCGAGAGCCATCTGAACTGGGGCTGCCAGGCAATCCCGAAAGACCTCGCCGATCTGCAATACGGCGTGTCGATCACCGACGCCTGCATCGACTGGTCCGCCACCGAGACCACCCTGCGCAGCATGCACGCCAAGCTCAAGGATGTGTTGCCGAAACGTCAGCGCACCTGATCGAGGTTTCGCAGGCATAAAAAAACGCCGGGCAATGCCCGGCGTTTTTTTGTGTGTGTGCGACTCAGATTTTCGCGGCGCGGCGCTGGTGACGCTCCATGTAGCGCTCGACGTACGAGCACGAAGGGATCACCGTGTAGCCCATTTCTTCAGCGTAATTCAACGCACTTTCGGTCAGCGCGGCAGCGACGCCACGGCCACGCAGGGCGTTGGGCACGAACGTGCGGTAGATATCCAGGGTCTGTTTCCCCAGATCCATATAGGTCAGGTAGGCACGATGACCGTCCACGGTGGTCTCGAACTGATGACCAGCCTGGTCATGGTGGATGGACAACGCCTCGCTCATCACTACTCCTCGCGGGTCTTGGATTGTGACCCCTACCTTACCGATGTTTTCCCGGCGAAGGAACATCTACGCCACCCCGTGCCTGACGGACACCGAGAAGAGCCACACCGATCTCGCGTACCCTGACACCTGATAAATAGTAGGCACCATTGGCGGGAATGCTCAAGATGCGCTCGTCATTGAGCGCGTTGCACAGGGTGGCTCCCGGGGGATGCAGGACAGTCCCGGAAGAAGATCTTCGCGGGCCGCTCAGCTGAACATTGCCGGTTGTTGAGACTTGAGACGTGCAACCTTTTATAAAGTCACCTGAACATCAAAAAGATACGCCAAGCCGCTCACAGAAACGGAACAAAAGTGTGGACGAATTCATTTAGACAGACTTTAGCCGAAGACGTGAAAAGAGCATCACGGGCAGGGAACTTTTCACGATCAAGTCGCTCGGGGCGGGGCTTGTAGCTGGATGTTTTTTATACAGCGCAGTTAAAAGTTGCTCGAAAAAGAATCAACGCCTACAATTTTTTTTGCTTCTTGCGCTACGTCAGTTTACTTACTACAAGTAATGGGTAGTATGTACGCCGGCTATTTCCTCAATCGTGAGGAGACAGCTACTTAATTTGAAAGTCCTTGAAGGGGAACACGATGAACAACGTTCTGAAATTCTCTGCTCTGGCTCTGGCCGCAGTTCTGGCTACCGGTTGCAGCAGCGCATCGAAAGAAACCGAAGCACGTCTGACCGCTACTGAAGACGCAGCTGCTCGCTCCCAGGCTCGTGCAGACGAAGCTTACCGTAAAGCTGATGAAGCTCTGGCTGCTGCTCAAAAAGCACAACAGACTGCTGACGAAGCTAACGAGCGTGCTCTGCGCATGCTGGAAAAAGCTAGCCGCAAGTAATAATCCCTCGGGATTGTTATCGAGCCGACCCATTTTTTGGGTCGGCTTTTTTGTGCCCGGTGCTTTTGTCCGGGCAATAAAAAACCCGCCGACGCGGTACGCATCGGCGGGTTGCTGAGCAGAGCTTATTGCAGGTCGATCGGCGTGCTGGTAACCATCGGCGCCGGGGCGTTGGTCGGCGTAGCGATCTCCACCGGCAGGCCATCTTCTGCCGCGACTACGTCACGCACCACATCCCAGTCCATGCGCAGGTTGCTGGTGATGTCTTCACGCTTGAGCATCGCGTTGATCACCGCGGTGTGCTTGTCGACCACCGACGGGTTGCCCTTGTCGTCCAGCGGCGTGTGCGCCTCCAGATAGACCTTGCCGCCACTGCGACCGAATTTGTACGGGTCGTTGATGATCCGCACCGACGTGCCGACCGGCACCATGCCAGCCATTTCCAGCACGTTGTTGTTGAACATGCGGAAGCAGCCGTGGCTGGTGCGCATGCCGATACCGAACTTCTTGTTGGAACCGTGGATCAGGTAGCCCGGCGTGCCGAGGGTGAACTTGAACGGCCCCAGCGGGTTGTCCGGGCCGGCCGGCACTACGTTCGGCAGCGGATCTCCATCAGCGGCGTGCTCGGCCTTGATCGACGCCGGCGGCGTCCAGGTCGGATTCGGCGTCTTGGCGATGATCGAGGTATGCGCGATCGGCGAGCCCCAGCCTTCACGACCGATACCCAGCGGGAACGTGTACACCACGTCGCGACCTTTCGGGTAGTAGTAGAGACGGTATTCGGCGAGGTTGATGACGATGCCTTCGCGCGGGCCCGGCGGCAGGATGAAACGCGTAGGCAGAACGATCTCGGTGCCGGCGCCCGGCAGCCAGGCGTCGATGCCCGGGTTGGCCGCGACCATTTCCGAATAGCCCAGGTCGTAGGTAGTGCCCAGATCGGCAAACGTATCTTCGTACTTGGCCTTGATCACCTGCACCTGGCCGACGATGTCTTCGCCGGGCGGTGGCAGGGGAAGCTCCAATGCAGCAACGGGACCGGCCACACACAGGGCGGCAAGTGACAGGCAGCGGGTGACGGCAGGAAAGCGCGGCAACATCCGGAAAATCCTTCGCATGATCATCAAGGGTATAAGCGCGCGATTGTACACCGCGGCACGGGAATTCGGGGAGGTAGCGCCGCTATAGGCGACAGGGTGCGTTCAGAGCTCGAAACGCAGCTCCGGCCAGATCGGCGAGGTGCCGCGCTTCTGCGATTCGAGAATGGCCCGGCACAGCGAACACAGACGCTGATCCTGGAACACCCGGCGATCCACACTCGACCAGCGCGGTTGCGCCGGCAGCAGACTACCGCACAAGGTGCGATCGGCCGAACCGCCAAGCTCGAGCTGACGAGTCACCAGATGCACCCGCACTTCCTGGCAGGCGAACAGATCCAGCTGTTCGTCTGGCTCGATCAGTTGGTAGGCGAACAGGGACCAGGCAGGACGCGGCATCGGGGCCTCCGAATAAGGGGGCGCCACATTAGCCGAAAGCCTGCCGCTAGAAAAGCCTCATAACAGCGGTTTTAGCGTCGGCCAGACATTTTCCAGCAACTTGCCCTGAGCCCCGGCTGCCGGGTGCAGACCGTCAGCCTGCATCAGGTCCGGATGGCCGCCGACGCCTTCGAGGAAAAACGGTACCAGCGGGATGTTTTTCTCCTCCGCGAGCTTGCCGTAGACCTCGGCAAACGCATCGGTGTAACGCTTGCCGTAATTGGGCGGCAATTGCATGCCGAGCAACAGCACCTTGGCGCCCACCTGGCGAGAGCTGTCTATCATCGAGGCAAGATTTTGTTGCAATTGCGTTGGCGGCATTCCACGCAGGCCGTCGTTACCACCCAGCTCGAGGATCACCAGCGCCGGCTTATGCTCTGCAAGCAGCGCCGGCAGCCGCGCCTGGCCTCCTGCGCTGGTGTCGCCGCTGATGGAGGCATTGACCACTTTGTCGTCGAAACCCTCCTGTTTGAGCCGTTGCTCGAGCAACGATACCCACCCCAGACGGGTATCCAGTCCGAAACCGGCGCTGATACTATCGCCAACGATCAGGACCGTACCCGCCGCTGCGTTCTGGGCCATGCACATCAAGGCCAGGCCAGCACTCAAAAACCACACTCGCATCGGATTCTCCATGGGCGCAAGCATTCTCACCGCGAAGGACCTCAGCAAAGTGGTAGCCAGCGCGGAAGGTGAACTGACTATCCTGCACGAACTCAGCCTGGAACTGAACAAGGGCGACAGCCTGGCCATCGTCGGCGCCTCAGGTTCGGGCAAATCCACCCTCCTCGGCCTGCTTGCCGGTCTCGATCTGCCGAGCAGCGGCGAAGTGGTGCTCGCCGGACAAGGCCTGAGCAATCTCGACGAAGATCAGCGCGCGCGCATTCGCGCCGAACATGTCGGTTTCGTCTTCCAGTCGTTTCAATTGCTCGACAGCCTCAATGCACTGGAAAACGTCATGCTGCCGCTGGAACTCGACGGCCGCAAAGATGCCCGCGAGCGCGCGACGCAATTGCTCGAGCGTGTCGGTCTCGGTCAGCGTCTGACCCACTCGCCGCGCCAGCTCTCTGGTGGTGAGCAGCAACGCGTCGCCATTGCCCGCGCCTTCGCTGCCGAACCCGACGTGCTGTTCGCCGACGAACCGACCGGCAATCTCGACAGCCACACCGGCGAGCGCATCAGCGATCTGCTGTTCGAGCTGAACAAGGAGCGCGGCACGACTCTGGTGCTGGTGACCCACGACGAACGCCTGGCCCATCGTTGCCGGCGCCTGATCCGCCTTGAAGCCGGGCGACTGGTCGCCCCTCTGGAGCCTTGATGGTGCGCCTGCCGCTGTTGCGTCTGTGCAGTCTCGCGATTCGCCAACTGTTGCGCGATGCCCGCGCCGGCGAGTTGCGCGTGTTGTTTTTTGCGCTGGTGGTGGCCGTCGCGGCGAGTACCGCCATCGGCTACTTCGGCGCCCGCCTGAATGGCGCCATGACCCTGCGCGCCACCGAATTTCTCGGCGCCGATCTGGTGCTGGAGGGCAGCTCACCAGCCCGCGAAGAACAGATCAGGAGCGGCACCGAACTGCGCCTGCAGCATGCGCAGGTGGTGGAGTTCTCCAGTGTTGTCGCGACCGACAACGGCATTCAGTTGTCGAGTATCAAGGCCGTCGACCGCGCCTATCCGTTGCGCGGCGAACTGAAAAGCGCTGCCGCACCCTTCGCGCCCGAAGAAGTGGGCGGCGAACCGCAACCCGGCGAAGCCTGGGTCGAGGCACGCCTGCTGACTGCACTGGATCTGAAAATCGGCGACAGCATCGACGTCGGCATGAAATCCCTGAAGCTGGCGCGGGTGCTGACCTACGAGCCGGATCGCGCCGGCAACTTTTACAGCCTGACGCCGCGAGTGATGATCAACCTCGACGACCTCGCCGCCACCGGTGTGGTGCAACCCGGCAGCCGGGTCAGTTACCGCGAACTGTGGCGCGGTGAACCGCAGGCGCTGGAAACCTATCGGCAACTGATCAAACCCGGGCTCGCCGCCAATCAGCGCATTCAGGATGCTCGCGATGGTAACCGGCAGATCGGCGGTGCCCTGGGCAAAGCCGAGCGTTATCTGAACATGGCCAGTCTGGTCGCGGTGTTATTGGCCGGTGTGGCGGTGGCGCTGTCGGCCAATCGGTTCGCCAGTCGCCGTTTCGATGCCAGCGCCTTGCTGCGCTGTCTCGGCCTGTCGCGGCGCGAAACCATGCTGTTGTTCAGTATTCAACTGACGGTCCTCGGCCTGCTCGCCGCCCTCAGCGGTGCGCTGCTGGGTTGGCTGGCGCAACTGGGCCTGTTCGCATTGCTGCATGATTTGCTGCCGACCGATGTTCCGCCGGGCGGCCTGTTTCCGGCGCTTGCCGGGATCGGCACCGGGCTGGTGGCATTGGCCGGGTTTGCCCTGCCGCCGCTGGCCGCACTGGGTCGCGTGCCACCGCTGCGGGTGTTGCGCCGCGACATGCTGCCGATTCCGTCGAGCACCTGGATGGTCTACGGCGCCGCCTTGGGCGCGCTGGGCCTGATCATGTGGCGGCTGAGCCTGGATCTGTTGCTGACGTTTGCCCTGCTCGGTGGCGGTGTGGTGGCGGCGCTGGTCTTGGGTGGCTTGCTGTTACTGTTGCTGCAAAGCTTGCGGCGCATGCTCGCCCGCGCCTCGTTGCCGTGGCGATTGGGCCTTGGCCAGTTGCTGCGTCATCCTTTGGCAGCGGCGGGTCAGTCACTGGCATTCGGTCTGATTCTGCTGTCGATGGCCTTGATCGCCCTGCTGCGCGGTGAACTGCTCGACACCTGGCAGAACCAGTTGCCGAAAAACGCGCCGAACTATTTCGCGCTGAATATCCTCCCGGGCGACAAACAAGCCTTTACCGATCACCTGATCAAAGTCTCTGCGCAAGCCGCGCCACTCTATCCGGTCGTGCCGGGGCGCCTGATCAGCATCAACGGCGAAGCGGTGCAGCAAATCGTCAGTAAGGATTCGGCGGGGGATCGTGCGATTCAGCGGGATTTGAGCCTGACCTGGGCGGCGGACTTGCCGGCCGGCAACAAGCTCACCGCCGGGGAATGGTGGAAGGATCAGCCCGGCGACGACGTGCCGGGTGTCTCGGTCGAAGGCAAAGTCGCCGAAAGCCTCAAGCTCAAACTCGGCGATCACATGGTGTTCAGCGTCGGCGGGGTCAACCGTGAAGCGCGGGTGACCAGCCTGCGCGAGATCAACTGGGACAACTTCCAGCCAAACTTCTTCATGATCTTCCAGCCCGGCACCTTGAAGGATCTGCCTGCGACGTACCTGACCAGTTTCTATCTGGCGCCGGGTCATGATCAGCAGATCGTCGAACTGTCGCGGACCTTCCCGGCGGTAACGATTCTTCAGGTCGAGGCGTTGCTCGAGCAACTGCGCAGCATCCTCGCCCAAGTCACTCTGGCGGTGGAATACGTGTTGTTGTTCGTTCTGGCGGCGGGGATGGCGGTGCTGTTTTCCGGCTTGCAGGCGACGCTGGATGAACGCATTCGCCAAGGTGCGCTGTTGCGTGCATTGGGGGCCGAGCGGCAATTGCTGATCAAGGCGCGGCGCATCGAATTCGGCCTGCTCGGTGCGGTGAGCGGTTTGCTCGCGGCCATCGGTTCGGAAGTAGTGAGCCTGGTGTTGTATCGCTTTGCCTTTGACCTGCCGTGGCATCCGCATCCGTGGTTGCTGGTGTTGCCATTGATCGGTGCGGTGCTGATCGGCGGTGCCGGTGTGTTCGGTACTCGTCGCGCGCTGAACGCCAGCCCGCTGACAGTGTTGCGCGAGGGTTGATAGACTTCGGCGGTCTCTCTCACAAGAAGTTGCCATGAGCCGTTATCGCCCTCCCCGCACCGCCGGCACCGCGCTGATCACCCCAGAAGGTGAAGCGCGGATGCGCGCCGAATTCCATGAGTTGTGGCATGTGCGCCGCCCCCAAGTGACGCAAGCGGTCAGTGAGGCGGCGGCGCAAGGCGATCGGTCGGAAAACGCCGAATACACCTACGGCAAGAAGATGCTCCGCGAGATCGACAGTCGCGTGCGCTTTCTCACCAAACGGCTGGAAGCGCTGAAAGTCGTCAGCGAAAAACCCAGCGATCCGAACAAGGTCTATTTTGGCGCCTGGGTGACCATCGAAGACGAAGACGGCAAGCAATCGCGCTACCGCATTGTCGGCCCGGATGAACTGGATCTGAAATTCGGCCTCATCAGCATCGACTCGCCGCTGGCCCGCGCCTTGATCGGCAAGGCGCTGGACGCGGAAGTCCGGGTACAGACGCCGACAGGCGAGCAGCTGGTTTACATCGTGGAGATTGAATATCGGTAAAGCGCTTCAGCGCCGGGTGATCAGGCCCTGCCGCGCTACGCGGGTCAGTTGCTTGATCATTTCCGGCGCTTGTTCCGCGCTCGGCGCCTGAATCACCGCCAGATCGAAACTGTCACTGGCAAACCGCGCCAGCGACTCACCGTCGTCAACAAACTGGATCAGGAACGCGGCAGGACCGCCGCTGCGACGTGGCCAGCCATCCAGATAGCGCAACAGCGTCGGTTGGTGTTTGCCGCCAAGCAGGATTTTTGGATTGCGCTGGGTGATGTGCGCCGTGATCGGTGCGGGACGTGCTGGAGGGCGTAGTGCATTCATCGTGTCGTGTCTCTGCCTCAAAAGTCTGCATGGCAGGTGAGAGGCAACACCGAACCAGCGCTTTAGCGGTATTTCGAAGCCCTGTTCCGGCTTCTGACGGCAACTGATTGAGTCACCTGGCGCCCCGCAAGTAGCTGTTTAAATCGGCGCATGGGCAACATCCTAGATAACGTGACCGACCAGTGTCAAGAATCGCCCGCAACAAAAAAGGCCCGCACAATGCGGGCCTTTGCCTTGAGTTAGAGCGCTCAACCGGCGATGGCGCGATCCGCCGAGAGTTTGCCGGCGCCTTCGATCAGCACCGCGATGCTGCCGGCCAGCAAGGCCAGGGCGAACTCGTAACCGTTGTTGGCCATGAACAGACCGTTGCCGATGTGCACCGAGAAGATCGCCACCAGCGAAAGGAACGCCAGACCCAGCGCCGCCGGACGGGTCAGCAGGCCGATGATCAGTGCCAGACCGGCGAAGAATTCGGTTCCGCCAGCCAGTGTTGCCATCAGGTAGCCCGGAGTCAGCCCGATGCTTTCCATCCATTGGGCAGTGCCCGCCAGACCGTAGCCACCGAACAGGCCGAACAGCTTCTGCGAACCGTGGGCGGCGAAGATCACGCCGACAACGATGCGCAGGACAGTCAGGCCGTAGCCAGCGCGGGTAAACAGTACTTTGTTGATCAGAGAGCTCATGGGGCGTTCCTTGTTGTTGCGAGAGGTGGTATGTGTTGGTTGGCCGCTATATTAATCAATAAATTTCATGTTAAAAGCGCAAAAAATCCGCCATACCAATCGATTTATCAGATCATTTTCGGGAGACGACTCTTTGCGAGCCGGGCTCCAACGACTCCCGTTCCCGGTCGTACGCCAAATAGTACTTGTTCACGCTATTAACATAGCTGACGGCGCCCATCCCCACTTGCTCCATGGCAATGCGCTCGACTTGAAAGAACCATTGATTGGGGTTGAGCCCGCGACGCCGGGCTTCGGCGCGCATGCCCTGCACGCGCTCGGGGCCGATGTTGTAAGCCGCGAGCGTGAAGGCCATGCGCTCACGCTCGTTGAGCTTGGGGCTGCTGAAGAACTTGCGTCGGATCATCGCCAGGTACTTGGCCCCGGCCTGCACATTGGCATCGAGATTCTGGATATTGCTGACGCCGACGCGCTGGGCTGCCGACGGCGTGATCTGCATCAGGCCGGTCGGGCCGCTGCCGCTGCGGGCATTGGGTTGCAGACGCGATTCCTTGAATGCCAGCGCCGCCAGATTGAGCCAGTCCATGTTCTGCGCCTGGGCGTGTTTCTGCAGGGTCGGGCGCAGTTTTTCCAGACGCTGGCGGTCGGCCTTGGCCAACGGATAGTGAACCTGGTACAGGCGTCGATAGATGCGCAGAAATGCGGCGTCTTCGTTCGACGGTTTCTTGTAGCCGCTCAGAAAGCGATCGATGCTGGCGCGCAACATCGAGGCATCACGGCGCACGAACCAGTGCTCCTCGCCCGGCTCGCTGATGACCAGTTGCCGGTCCAGGCGCAGCTTGGGCAGGATCTTGCCCCAGCGCTCGGCAATCGGTTGCTCGACGATGGTCAGGTGAAAAATCCCGCCCTGGACCATTTCCAGCACGTCTTCCACGGCGAGCGTCGGATCGACCCATTCGATGTTGATCGGCGCGAGTTTGTGCAGCGCCAGTTTCTGATTGAGCTGACTGACCGCCTCCCCCGCCGCGCTGCCGGTGGGCAACGCCAGGGTCTTGCCGGAGAGTTGTTCGACCTTGGTGTAGCGCCGCTGGCCCTTGATCCCGACCAGTACCAACGGCACGTCGCGGGCGATCGGCTCGCTGCTGGAAACCGCATAGCCACCCGGCAAGTCCATCAATTCACCGGGGGCAACCATGTCGCCTTCGCCACGCTGCAACGCGCCGAGCAACTGGTCCTTGGCCTTGGGAATGATCTTCAGGGTGACTTCCTGACCGTCGCGGGCATGGCCATTGAGGTATTGTTCGAAGGCGCGCAGGCGATGGTATTCGACGCCGATGGCCTGGCCTTGAACCTCACCGGAACTGTTGCGGCTCTGATTGACCAGTACGCGCAGGACGCGGCTGCTGCGGATCTCCGACAAGTCACGGACCTTGGCAGCCGGCACCGCCTGCAGCGGCCCGGGCAGGCGCGCAACCGCCGTCAGCGGCAGCAGCAGCGAGGCGCACAACAGCAGCAAAACCGAGGGACGATGCATCCACTCTCCGAAAAGAATACGGGGTGATTTCTTTTGAAATCACCGACGAAAACAGAGCGCCTGGAGCGCTGGTAAAGTGCGAGAGACTGGCACAGTGATGGCATTGCCGCCACCCTGGAACTCTCGCGGCCTCAACAGACAGCCATAAGTCGTTGTAGTTCTTGGCTTTTCTTATGAATCTACAGCTCTGGTATGCTTTCCGGCCTTCGGCCCGAGGTAGCACCATGCAACTCATCGATATCGGCGTCAACCTGACCAACCCCAGTTTCGCCGACAAACACGCGGCGGTGCTTGAGCGCGCCTACGCGGCCGGCGTCTGCCAACTGGTGCTGACCGGCACCAGCGTCGAAGGCAGCGAACAGGCGCTGGAGCTGTGTCAGCAACTGGATGCCAGCGGCCAGCGGCTGTTCGCCACCGCCGGCATTCACCCGCATTCGGCCAGCGACTGGAATGCCGACAGCGCGCGACGCCTGCGCAGCCTCCTCAACGAAACCAATGTGGTCGCGGTGGGTGAATGCGGGCTGGATTTCAACCGTGACTTCTCGCCGCGCCCGCAGCAGGAAAAAGTCCTCGAAGAGCACTTGGCGCTGGCCGTCGAGCTGCAATTGCCGGTGTTCCTGCATGAGCGCGATGCCAGCCAGCGCCTGCTGGAGATCCTCAAGGACTTCCGCGATCAGCTACCTGCCGCCGTGGTGCATTGCTTCACTGGCGAGCGCAAGGCGCTGTTCAGTTACCTGGACCTCGATCTGCACATCGGCATCACCGGCTGGATCTGCGACGAGCGCCGTGGCACGCATCTGCACCAACTGGTGAAAGAGATCAAACGCGGGCGCTTGATGCTGGAAAGCGATGCGCCTTATCTGCTGCCACGCACGCTGCGGCCGAAGCCGAAAAACGGCCGCAATGAACCGGCCTATCTGACTGAAGTGCTGCGCGAAGTGGCGCTGCATCGTGGTGAGAGCGAAGAGGATCTGGCGGCGCATACCACGGCATGTGCACGGGCATTTTTCAGCCTGCCCACCCTCAACTGACACAACTCAAGTCCCATGTAGGAGTGAGCCTGCTCGCGATAGCGGTGGGTCAGTCAATAAATTTTTTGCCTGACCCACCGCTATCGCGAGCAGGCTCACTCCTACATAAAAGCGGGACCGCGTCGTCTGTTGATTCATATCAAGGTCTTCGCGCCTACATAGCGGCACAATAATGGCACCTTGCCAAAACTGTTTCCGCTATCAGAGAAGACCTCCATGGGTGCCTGGCTTAGCAATATCTCGCTGAAATACAAATTCTGGGCGGTCAATGCGGTCGCCTTTGTTACCACCCTGCTGCTGGTGTTGTACGCCGTGCAGCTCGAACAACAGGCTCGCACTCACGCCGCTCAAGCCTCCGCGCAGGCTCAGGCGCAATTACTCAAGGCTTGGCCGTCGGGCCAGCCGCTGCCCAAAGTAGAGCATGTGCTGACCTTCAAACACGGCGAAGCACCGCGGCTCAACGGTCAGCCGCTGCTGGAAATCACCGGCAGCAATGGCTGGAACGAGATCAACGCCCTGCCCTTGTTCGGCGAGAATCCGTTGCTGGGCGCCGAGGTGTTCAGCCGCGCCGACGGCGAGCAGGTTGCGGTGATCGCCTACGGGCCGAGCCTGAGCCAGGTGTTCAGCGAGCGTTTTGCCCATTACGCGGTGGCGGTGTTCATCCTGATGCTGGCAATGCTCGGCGCGTCGCAATTGCTGATCCGCTTTTTGCTCAGCCAGCTCAACACTCTCAAAGACGTCATGCTGCATGTCGAGCAAAGCGGCGATCTCAGCGCGCGGGTGCCGCTGGCTGGCAAAGATGAAGTCGGGCAAATGGCGAATGCGTTTAACGCCATGCAGGCCGGTTATCAACGTGTGGTCAGCACCGTCGCCAATACGGCGCGGCAACTGGATGTCGGCGCAGCGCGGCTGGCGTCGAGCATGAACGAGGTACGTCACGGCATGCTCGGCCAGCAGAGCGAAACCGATCAGGCGGCCACCGCGATCAATGAAATGACCACCACGGTTCACCACATCGCCCAACACGCTGGCGCCACCCGCGACCTGTCGAAGACCGCCGATGGCCTGGCCGGCAGCGGTCAGCAAGTGGTCGCCCGGGTGCAGCATTCGATCGCCGGTTTATCCAGCGGCGTGCAGCAGACCGCGCAAATGATTCAACGCCTCGCCGAAGACAGCCAGAAGATAAACGGCGTGGTCAGCGTGATTCACAGCATCGCCGAACAGACCAATCTGCTCGCCCTGAACGCGGCCATCGAAGCCGCGCGCGCCGGTGAGATGGGCCGGGGTTTTGCGGTGGTCGCCGACGAGGTGCGCAACCTCGCCAAACGGGTGCAAACCTCGACTGACGAGATCACCACCATGGTTTCCGCAT
The DNA here is from genome assembly GCF_051132135.1 of Pseudomonas sp. R1-1. Lineage (NCBI taxonomy): Bacteria > Pseudomonadati > Pseudomonadota > Gammaproteobacteria > Pseudomonadales > Pseudomonadaceae > Pseudomonas > Pseudomonas sp. R1-1. Next base: position 1,892,798 of record NZ_CP071663.1, on the reverse strand, counting down.
TGCAGGCCGGCACCCGCGATGCGGTAGATTTCATGCAGGAAAGTTCGTACAAGGCTGACGATTGCGTGCAGCAGGCGCAGGAGGCTGGCGAGGCGCTGGCAGACATCACCGGAGCGGTGGCGCAGATGCGCGAGAGCAACACGCAGATCGCCGTGGCGGCGGAACAGCAGAGCCAGGTTGCCGAGGAAATGAACCGGGCGGTGGTGAGCATTCGTGACGTGACCGAAAACACCGTGCAGCAGACGGTGGATTCGGCGACCACCAGTAATGAGTTGGCGACGTTGGCCGGGGAACTCAACAAGGTCATAGGTCAGTTGAAACTCTGATGGCCCTGCTAGCGATGGCGCCAGCCGAGACAACATCAAATTCTGCGATGACGCCTATCACTTCAATAGCCAACCTTGATTCGCCGCCCTGCGCGCCCGGGCCTATTCTTCAACCATGAGTTCAAACATGGATCGAGGAGTAGCAACATGGGCAAACGTCACCCCAACCTTCCCGCGTGGCAATGGCGCGCCTACCCGGGCAATCATCAGCACCCGACCAATCTGGTGTTGCATCTGATTGCCGTGCCGCTGTTCATCGTGGCGTTTCTGCTGATCGTGTCCGGGGTGTTCAGCCTGAGTCTGGCGAGCGTGGCCATCGGCGTGATCGGGATTGTCGCGGCGCTGGCTCTGCAGCGCCACGGCCACAGCCTGGAGGCGCAAGCCTCCGAGCCGTTCAGTGATCGCAAAGATGCGGTATCGCGTTTGCTGGTCGAGCAGTTTCTGACCTTCCCGCGATTCTTCCTGAGTGGCGGCTGGTGGCGCGCCTGGCGTGAGCGCCACCGCCGGCATTGATCAGGCGAAGATCGTTACGGTTTGCCGACTCATGGCAATCAACTCGCCTTTCGCGCTCCACAGCTTGGCCGCGACATGGCCATAACCGTCGGCGGCGTATTCGATATCGGCCAGGTACTGGCACCAGTCCAGCGTGCTCAAATCGTGTAACGGCTGCACGAACTCGATGGTCCAGGTCAGCGTGCTGCCCGGTGCAGGTTTCTTCAGATACGGCAACAGCGCCGGCGGCCAGGCATCGACCAGAGCCAGCAGATGCGTCTCGTTGACCGGCTCCTCTTTGACATCCCCACGCAAGCGCACCCAACCGCCCATCAAGCGCGACGCAATGCCGGTGAACGGCATGCCGCCGACGCTCCAGCGCATCGCCAGATGCCGCATGAATTCCGGCGTTACGCCTTTGATGTACGGCAGCTCCTGGCAATCGTCCCATTGGTTCATCGACGGCGCCGGATACGCTTCAACCGTTACCTGCGAAGGCCGCGAGGCACCGAAGCTGCCTTGCACGATCGTCACCACCTGCCCGTTCTGCAACGCCCGGCCCAACACCTGGCTGACGGCTTTGCCTTCACGCAACACTTCGACTTCGAAGCGCACCGGCACGCCCGGCTCGACCGGACCGACGAAGGTAATCGCCAGCGAACGCACCGGGCGCTCCGCCGGCACTTTGCCGCGCATCGCCTCATATTGCAGCGCAGCCACCAGGCCGCCAAAACTGGCCCGGCCCTGACCCCATTCGGCTGGAATCGTCACTTCAGGTTGTTGGCGGACAGCATCGAGCAGATCGCAAAAGCGCATGGCAACCTCGGCAAGCGGAAAAGGAATGCGCGGATCTTAACCAGACCCGCCGCGCGCCGCAGCGTCTATTCCGGTCAAATGGGCTGACAGAAAGGCCTAGGTTCCATATACAGCCCAAAGCCCTCTGTAGGAGTGAGCCTGCTCGCGATAGCGGTTTGACATTCAACGATGTGTTGGCTGACAGATTGCTATCGCGAGCAGGCTCACTCCTACAGGGGGATCGGTGGTGGTTCAGGAAGACTTGAAGCAGTCGGCATCGAGCTTTTCCAGCACTTGATCAGCCTTCAGCTCTGCCTTGATCAGCCCCGCCTGCCAAGTGGCGACACACGGTTGCAGATCCGCTTCCAGTTCGGCCTTGGCCAGCCACTGCCAGCAATCATGCCAGTCACCCAGCGCACCCTGTGCAGACTTCGAGCGCTTGTAGGCCGCGGCGGGCAAACGGTTCAGCTCGGGATAGGCTTCGATGCCATAACGCACGCGTTTGATCAAAAGGCGCAGGCGATGACGGTCGTGGGCGGGATCGTGCAGTGCCTCATCGAGCTTTTGCCATTGCTTGCCCAAGCGTTTTTCGATGCGCTTGTCCAAGCCTTTGAGCAGGCCCTGACGCTGGGAAGCGCGCAGGAAACGCGGAAACGCATCGAGGATCATCATCAACGACGCCACTTCGTTGCTCGCAGCCAACGCTGGATAGGCCTCGGCCATCTGCGCCATGCGACGCTCGGCGGCTTGCGGCTGATCATGTTTGAGCAGGTACGCCGCCAGCACTTCGCGATCGCGCCACGGCGTGGTCAGTTCACCGACGGCAGACGCCGCGCCTTCAAGCTGCTCGACACCCGGCAAGCCGCGTAGCGGCCGCAACAGACTGCGCAACCGTCGCACCGTGGTACGCAAATCGTGCAGCGCCTCGGGATCGGTCCTCGCCGTCATACGCGCCTGACAAGCCAGCAGTCGCACTTCCAGGCTCAGAATATGAGCCACTAACCGGTCAACCAACGCGGACATCGTTTGCTCCTTCAAATGGCCGAGGCTCAGGCATCAAAACCTCAGCCCCAGAGTGCTCCGTCAGCGGATTAGCGCCCCGCGCGGGATTCGCGGATGTAAAAACGTGCTTTCTCGGCTTTCTTGCTGCAGCCTTCAAAGCCTTCGAATTGCTGTTGAGTCTTGGCCGCGGTCAGCAGTGACAAGGCTTTGGAATAACTGACGGTGCCGGCAAAGCCTTCGGCCTTGGCCAGGTCCAGCTCGTGCCAGGCGGCGTCGAGCTGGCTGCCGCAGCTGTCGCGGTAAGCGGTTTTACCGGCGCAACCGGCCAATGCCAGCGCCAACAACGGCACACAGATCCAGGCTTTCATCAATCACACCTCAAAGTAGGTCAACAATCGTGCAGGTAAGACGGTCAGGCGGCGAAAAAGTGCCTTGCCGGCGCATGAAACAAGCGGCTGAAGGATAGCGCTGAAGCGCGAGGCAAGGGCAAAAAAACGACGTCACCGCCATGCTCAGCGACCTTGGCGATTGAGCCTGCTCGGCGATCAGTGCATTGTGCAGGCTTGCCGGGAGGAAGCTGGATGAAAAAACGTGTCGCACTGGTGTTGGGTTCCGGTGGCGCCCGGGGCTATGCCCATATCGGCGTCATCGAAGAAATCGAGAAACGCGGTTACGAAATCGCCTGCATCGCCGGCTGCTCGATGGGTGCGGTGGTCGGCGGAATCTACGCCGCGGGCAAGCTCGACGAGTACCGCAACTGGATCGAACGCCTCGACTACCTCGATGTGCTGCGACTGGTCGACGTGAGCTTTCGCCTCGGCGCGATTCGCGGCGAAAAGGTCTTCGGGCAGATCCGCAAGATCGTCGGCGAAATCAATATCGAAGACTTGCGCATCCCCTACACCGCCGTCGCCGCCGACCTCACCAACCAACAGGAAATCTGGTTTCAGGAAGGCTGCCTCCATCAGGCAATGCGCGCCTCGGCGGCGATTCCCAGCCTGTTCACGCCGGTGATGCAAGGCAATCGCATGCTGGTCGACGGCGGCATTCTCAACCCGTTGCCGATCGTGCCGGTGGTGTCGAGTCACTGTGACCTGATCATTGCGGTCAATCTCAACGCGACCAACCAGCGCCAGTACAAACTGCCGGTCATTGAGCGCCCGCCAGCGTTCCGCTCGCGTTTTGACAGCTTGATCAATTCGCTGGGCTCGAAGCTGCCGTTCCGCCGCAAACAGGCCGAACAATTACTCAAGCTCGAACAGGAAGCGCTGCGCGCCGAGGCGGCGGCCATCAATCCCTGGCTCGAAGGCGCCGAACCGGAAAGCCAGCAACCGGCCGCCGCGCCCGAGCGTGAAGGTGCGCCAAAATCCGCCACCGGTTCGTTCATCATCGACAACGTCGGGCCGGCCTCGCTGCTCGATCTGATCAACCAGAGTTTCGAGGTCATGCAAACCTCGCTGGCGCAGTACAAGATCGCCGGGTATCCGCCGGATATCCTGATCAACGTGCCGAAACGCGTATGCCGGTTTTTCGAGTTCTACAAGGCGCCTGAGTTGATCGCGCTGGGGCGCGAGATCGCCAGCGATACGCTGGATCGGTATGAGCAGGAGCAAGGCTGATCGACTGAGAAATCTCGATTGAATGCAATGCCCTCATCGCGAGCAGGCTCACTCCTACAAGTGGAATGCATTCCAAATGTAGGAGTGAGCCTGCTCGCGATGAGGCCAGAAAAGACAACACAACTACCTACAGGCTGTGCTCATTCAACAGGCGATAGCCAACCCCGGCCTCGGTGAGGATGAATCGCGGCCGCGTCGGATCATCCGCGAGTTTCTGGCGCAGATGCCCGACCACGATCCGCAAGTAATGGCTGTCCTCGGTATGCGTCGGCCCCCAGATATCCTTGAGCAATTGCTGCTGGGTGATCACCCGCCCCGGATGCCGCGCCAGTTGCGCCAGCACCGCGTATTCCTTGCGGGTCAGCGCCACTTCGACGCCGTCGAGCAGCACTCGCCGATAAGCCAGATCCACGGTCAACGGGCCGAAGCTCAACGCGGCCTGCTGCGCCTCCCCCGCCGGTGCCTGACGCAACAAGGCGCGAACCCGGGCGAGGAATTCCTGAATGCCGAACGGCTTGGTCACGTAGTCATTGGCGCCGCCATCCAGCGCCTCGACCTTCTGCCCTTCGCTGGCGCGCACCGACAACACCAGCACCGGCGCCGTGGCCCATTCGCGAAACTCGCGCAGCACTTGCTGGCCGTCCATGTCCGGCAGGCCGAGGTCGAGCACCAGCAGGTCGGGTTTGTTCAGCGCCGCCTGGGCCAGGCCTTCGGCACCGGTGCCGGCCTCAAGGACTTTGTAGCCTTGAGACGCCAGGCTGATGCGCAGGAACTTGCGGATCTGCGGCTCGTCATCGATGACCAAAATGGTCGCGGTCTGGCTCATGAATTCACATCAACAGAAAAGAGTGGCAAGAGAGTAGCGCAGTCGGATTCAGGCTTCACCGTCCATCCCCGGCTGCGTCTGCAACGGCAAGTGCAAAGTGATGCAAGTACCGCGGCCATCGATACCGTCGGCAACGCTGATGCGCCCACCGTGCGCACCGACCATGCCCTGACAGATCGCCAGCCCCAGACCCGTACCCTGACCGCCACGATCACCGCGGGCGGCGGTGTAGAACATGTCGAAGATCTTCGCCCGCTCGTCTTCGGGAATCCCCGGCCCCTCGTCGCTGACCGAGAAAAAAATCTCCTGATCATCCGCACCCGCGTTGAGTTGCAAGCGGCCGTGAACGGGTGAAAAGCGCGCGGCGTTTTCCAGCACGTTGACCAGCGCCTGCTCGATCAGCGCCGCGTGCACGTACAGCAGCGGCAACTCGGCCGGCACCTCGGTGCTGACCTGCAACGGCGCGAGCACCGCGCGCAAGCGATTGAGCGAACTGCCGACGATGTCTGCCGGCGACACCCAGTCACGCGCCAGTTTCAATGCGCCGTGGCCGAGCCGGGTCATGTCGAGCAGGTTCTGGATGTAGCGGTCGAGGCGTTCGGCCTCATCGCGGGTGCCTTCGAGCAGTTCGCGACGGTCCGCCAACGGGATCGCTTCGCCGAGCGCCAGCAGACTGTCGATGCTGCCGCGCATGGCGGTCAGCGGCGTGCGCAGATCGTGGGACACCGAGGCCAGCAAGGCACTGCGCAATTGCTCGGTTTCGCCGTGCAGGCGCGCCGCTTCCAGATCGTCCGCCAACTGCGCGCGCGCCAGTGCCTGCGCCAGCGGCTGACTCAACGCAGTGAGCAGGCGACGGCGCTGGCCACTCAGGGTCTGGCCTTCTTTTGCGCAGACGCCAAGCAGCGCCAACGGTCCGTCCTCGACCGACAGCGGCCACCACCACCAACGCCCGAACGGCAGCGTGCCGGTGCCCATGCCCGCCGGTTGATCGTGCTGCCACGCCCAATCGGCGGCGGCGCGCTCGGCCTCGGTGAATTGCAGCGGGCCGCCGGTCTCGACTTTCCAGCCGCCCTGACCGTCGCGATTGAGCAGGCACAGTTGCAGATCGTTCCAGCCATTGAGGTGCTGCGCCGCGGCGCTGACCACGGCCTGTCGGTCGGTGGCGGCAGTGAGTTTGCGCGACAGGTCGAGCAGTTCGCTGGTTTCCTCCTGGGTATCGCGCAACGCCTGCAACTGTCGGCGCTGGCGCGCTGCGAGATTGCCGGTGAGCGCCGCCATCAGCAGGAAAAACAGCAAGGTCAGCACGTCTTCTTCGCGCTGAATGCTGAAGGAAAAATTCGGCGGAATGAACAAGAAATCGTAAGTCAGAAACGACAGCGCCGCACACGCCAGCGACGGGCCGAGACTGCTGCGCACCGCCACCAGCAACACCGCCGCGAGAAACACCAGCGAGATGTTCGGCAGCGGCAACACGCTCGATACCGCCCATGCCAGTGCCGTCGCCAATAGCGTCGCAACCAGCGCCAGTGCGTAGTCGAACCACACCAGCGTCAGTGGATTATGCGGACGCGGTTGCTGCGGTTGTTCATCACTGTCGAGGACGTTGATCTCCAAGCCATGGGCCTGACGCAACAGCCGCGCAGCGAGTCCCCCGCCGAACAGACGGCGACGCAGACGTGGCCGCGACTGGCCGACCAGCACCAGACTGGCGCGACGTTCGGCGGCGTGCTGGATCAGGGTCTTCGCCACTTCCCCAGCACGCAACAACACCACTTCGCCACCGAGGCGTTCAGCCAGTTGCTGAGCACTTTGCAGGCGCAGGCGCGATTGCTCGTCACGCACGCTGCCGTTGTCGACATGCACCAAACTCCACGGCAAATGCCGACGTTGAGCGACGCGACTGGCGTGGCGCACCAGGCGCTCAGCCTGGGCATCGCCATCGACGCCGACCAGCAAGCGCCCGCGCACCGCCGGCGCGGCCTGACCGAGCTGGCGATAACCCTGCGCCAGATCGTTATCGACCTGTGCGGCGGCGGTTTGCATCGCCAGTTCGCGCAACGCGGTGAGGTTGGTCTGGGTAAAAAAGGCGTCGATGGCGGCGCGGGCTTGCTCTGGGACGTAGACCTTGCCTTCGCGCAGACGCTCGAGCAATTCACGCGGGGGCAGGTCGATCAGCAGCAGTTCGAAGGCTTCTTGCAGAACCCAGTCCGGCAGGGTTTCGCGGACCTGCACACCGGTGATGCCGCGCACCTGATCGTTAAGGCTTTCCAGATGCTGGACGTTGACCGTGGTGAAGACGTCGATGCCGGCGGCGAGCAGTTCCTGAATGTCCTGCCAGCGCTTGGCGTGACGGCTGCCGGGGGCGTTGCTGTGTGCCAGCTCGTCGACCAGCACCAGCTTCGGTCGCGCCGCGAGAATGCCGTCGAGGTCCATTTCTTCGAGCATCACGCCACGGTATTCCGAGCGCAGCAGCGGTTGCTGCGGCAGGCCGCCGAGCAGCGCTTCGGTTTCGGCGCGGCCGTGGGTTTCGACCACCCCGGCAAGGACTATCACGCCTTGGCGAAGTTGGCTGTGGGCGGCCTGGAGCATGGCGTAGGTCTTGCCGACACCGGGCGCGGCGCCGAGGAATACCTTCAGCCGGCCACGGCCGTCACGGGGCAGGTCTGCTAACAGCGCGTCGGCGCGGCCGGAGTCGCTCATGCTGGGTCTCTTTTTCTGGTATTGATGCGGTGACGGTGATGCCGCCATCGCCAGCAGGCTGGCTCCCACAGGGGAATGTGGTCTCCTGTGGGAGCCAGCCCTGCTAGCGAATGGCGGCGCCGCCGATTCAGAGCTTTTGCAGCGCCATGTTCAGCGCCAGCACATTCACCACCGGTGGCCCTACCAGCGGCTGTTCGATGTGCGCATCGAGCAGTTGCTGCACGGTCGACAACGGCAGATTACGCGCCTGCGCGACACGCGCCAGTTGATAGGCAATTGCCGCCGGTGGCAAGTGTGGATCGAGGCCGCTGGCCGAGGTGGTCAGTAACGCCAGCGGCACAGGGCCCTGACCGGGAACTTGCATTTTGTGGGCCTCGTCGATCACCCGTGTGGCGAGCGCCGGGTTGCTCGGGGCGAGGTTGCTGGCGCTGCTGGAAACGGTGGCGAAGGCGCCGGCGGATGGCCGTGGATGGAACCACGCGTCGCCGCTGAAATCCTGGGCGATCAGTGAGGAGCCGCGGACTTTGCCGTCGGCGTCACGGACCAGACTGCCATTGGCTTGCTCGGGGAAGGCCACCTGGGCAATGCCGGTGACCACCAGTGGATAGGCGATGCCGGTGACCAGGGTCATCAGCACCAACAGGCTCAGGGCCGGACGTAGCATTGTGGACATTTGTAGATCCTCGAATTCGTTGGGCAAACTTTTGGTGGGGTGTCAGGGCGATCTTTTCCCCCTCACCCCAGCCCTCTCCCCCAAGGGGGCGAGGGGGAAAGGGAGCCGATCTTCATGCTTTTCAAAACCCGGACTCGACTCGGTATCTCAAGTCGGCGTATCTCTCGCAAACACCTCGGTCAGTCCCCTCTCCATCCGGGAGAGGGCTAGGGTGAGGGGCTCTTTTCTAATCGTCACACCAGGTGCAACGCCGTGAGCAGCATGTCGATCGCCTTGATTCCCACAAACGGCACCAGAATCCCGCCCACGCCATAGATCAGCAGATTGCGCCGCAGCAACGCCGCCGCACTCGCCGCCTGCACGCGCACGCCGCGCAGTGCCAGCGGAATCAGCACGACGATGATCAAGGCGTTGAACACAATCGCCGACAGAATCGCGCTCTGCGGACTGGTCAGATGCATGATGTTCAGCACGCCCAGTTGCGGGTAGATCGCGGCGAATAGCGCCGGCAGGATGGCGAAGTATTTGGCCACGTCGTTGGCGATGGAAAAGGTCGTCAACGCGCCACGGGTCACCAGCAATTCCTTGCCGATCTGCACCACGTCGAGCAGCTTGGTCGGGTCGCTGTCGAGGTCGACCATGTTCGCCGCTTCGCGTGCCGCTTGCGTGCCGTCATTCATCGCCATGCCAACGTCAGCCTGGGCCAGCGCTGGCGCGTCGTTGGCGCCGTCGCCGCACATCGCGACCAGGCGACCGTCGTTCTGCTCGTGACGAATGCGCGCGAGTTTCTTCTCCGGTGTGGCTTCGGCAAGCACGTCATCGACGCCCGCTTCCGCAGCAATCGCCGCAGCCGTCAGCGGGTTGTCGCCGGTGACCATCACCGTGCGGATCCCCAGTTTGCGCAGTTCGGCAAAGCGCTCGCGAATGCCCGGTTTGACCACGTCCTTGAGATGGATCGCACCGAGCAGTTTTCCGTCGGCACAGACCAGCAACGGCGTGCCACCGCTCTGGGCGATCTTGTCGATCTCCCGCGACAGCGCCGGGGCCAGATCGGCGCGTTGCTGGCCGAGGAAAGTCAGCAACGAGTCCACCGCGCCCTTGCGATAGACGCGGCCCTGATAGTCGATACCCGACAAACGCGTTTCGGCACTGAATGGCACCACCGTGAGGACTTCCAGCGCCGGCTCAGGCTGCGGATGCAGACCGCGCAGGTACTCGACGATGGATTTGCCTTCGGCGGTTTCGTCGCCCAGCGAGGCAAACAACGCGCCCTCGGCAAGATCACGCGCCGACACACCCGGCGCGGCGTACACCGCGCTGCAACGACGGTTACCGAAAGTGATGGTGCCGGTCTTGTCCAGCAGCAGCACATGCACATCGCCCGCCGCTTCCACCGCGCGACCGGATTTGGCGATCACGTTGAGGCGCACCAGCCGGTCCATCCCGGCGATACCGATGGCTGAGAGCAGGCCGCCGATGGTGGTTGGAATCAGCGTGACCAATAACGCCACCAGAAACACCAGCGGCAGGCTGCCGTTGGCGAAGTGGGCGAACGGTTGCAGGGTGACCACCACCAAAAGGAAGATCAGGGTCAGGCCGATCAGCAGGATATCCAGCGCGACTTCGTTGGGAGTCTTCTGGCGTTTCGCGCCCTCGACCAGCGCGATCATGCGATCGAGGGTCGATTCACCGGGGTTGGCGGTGATCCGCACCAGCAACCAGTCGGACACCAGTCGCGTATTGCCGGTAACCGCCGAGCGATCACCACCGGACTCACGGATCACCGGCGCCGATTCACCGGTGATCGCCGCCTCGTTGACCGCTGCGATCCCTTCAATCACTTCGCCGTCGCCGGGAATCATTTCCCCCGCTTCGACACGCACCACATCACCCTTGCGTAGATTGGCGGCAGGCACCACCTGGAAGCTGCCATTGGCCTGCCGGCGCCGGGCGCTGAGGCCTTCGCTGCCGGCCTTGAGGCTGTCGGCGCGGGCCTTGCCGCGCCCTTCGGCCAAGGCTTCGGCGAAGTTGGCAAACAGCACGGTGAACCATAGCCACAGGGCGATTTGTGCAGCCACCAAAGTCGGCACATTGGCATCGGGGATGAAGCACAGCACCGTGGTGAAAATCGCGGTCAGTTCGACCACCAGCATCACCGGGGAACGCTTCAGTTGCCGTGGATCAAGCTTGACGAACGCTTGCACCAGCGCCGGGCGCCACAAAGCCGAAATCGCGGTTTTCGCTTGTTCCGGCGCTTTGGCAGCGACGGGTTTAATTGCAGGCATATTCATCGTCAGCTCCTCAGAAGCCCAGGCTCAGATGTTCGGCAATCGGGCCCAGCGCCAGGGTCGGCAGAAAGGTCAGGCCGCCCACCAGCAAAATGGTCACGGTCAGCAGGGTCACGAACAGCGGGCCGTGGGTCGGGAAGCTGTTCTGGCCGATCGGTGCGGTTTTCTTCAGCGCCAGGCTGCCGGCCAGTGCCAGCACCGGCAGGATGTAACCGAAGCGCCCGATCAACATGCCCAGGCCGAGCATCAGGTTGTGAAACGGCGTGTTCGCACTCAGGCCACCGAACGCCGAGCCGTTGTTGGCGCCCGCCGAGGTGTAGGCGTAAAGCAACTGGCTGAAACCGTGCGGGCCGGGGTTGCTGATGGTCGCCGCCGGACCAGGCAAGGCAGCGGCAATCGCGCCGAGGACCAGCACGCTGACCGGCATCACCAACAGCGTGACCACCAGTAATTGCACTTCCCGCGCCTGGAGTTTCTTGCCGAGGTATTCCGGGGTGCGCCCGATCATCAGGCCGGCGAGGAACACTGCGATCAGCACGTTGAGCAACATGCCGTAGAGCCCGGCACCGACGCCGCCGAAGATCACTTCGCCGACCATCATGTTGACCAGCGCAACCATGCCGCTCAGCGGGTTGAGGCTGTCGTGCATGCCATTGACCGAACCGTTCGACGCCGCCGTCGTGGTCACCGACCACAGCACGGTGGCGGTGGTGCCGAAGCGCGCTTCTTTGCCTTCCAGCGGCGCGGTCTGTTCGACGGCGGCGTTGTTCAGGGTCGGGTTCGGCTGATATTCGGCCCACAGCGAAGTAGCACCGCCGATCAGGAACAGTGCCAGCATGCAGGCGATGATCGCGCGGCTCTGGCGCAGGTCCTTGACGTAGTGGCCGAAGGTGAACACCAGCGCTGCCGGAATCAGAATGATCGACGCGACTTCGAACAGATTGCTCCAGGCCGTCGGGTTCTCGAACGGATGCGCCGAGTTGACGCCGAAGAAACCGCCACCGTTGGTGCCCAGTTGCTTGATTGCAATCTGGCTGGCGGCCGGGCCCAGCGGAATGACTTGATCGACGCCCTGCAGGGTCACCGCGTTGACGTATTGCGCAAACGTCTGTGGCACGCCCTGCCAAACCAGATACAACGCCAGCAACAGGCACAGCGGCAACAGGCCATAAAGGGTGGCGCGGGTCATGTCGACCCAGAAGTTGCCAAGGGTCTGCGCCGATTTACGGCCGATGCCACGGCACAGCGCGACCAGCACGGCGAGGCCGGTGGCGGCGCTGACGAAGTTCTGCACAGTGAGGCCGACCATCTGGCTCAGGTAGCTGAGGGTCGCCTCACCGCTGTAGGACTGCCAGTTGGTGTTGGTCATGAAACTGACCGCAGTGTTGAACGCCTGCGTCCACTCTTGGCCCGGCAGGTTCTGCGGGTTCAGCGGCAGGTGGTCCTGGAACAACAGGATCGCGAACAGCAGCAGAAATCCGGCGAGGTTGAACGCCAGCAGCGCCAGCGTATATTTCTGCCAGCTCTGCTCCACCTGCGGATCGACCCCGGCAATGCGATAGCAACCGCGCTCGACCGGACCGAGAATCGGCGTTAGCCAGGTGCGCTGGCCTTCCATTACCTTGTAGTAAAAGCGTCCCAGGAACGGCGCCGGCAGCAAGACCAGCGCAAAGAAACCGAGGATCAGCCAATAGTCATAACTGTGCATAGCCGCTCCTAGTTCCGGTCCGCGCGCAACAGCGCAACCAACAGATAAATGAACAGCCCCACTGCCAACAGCAGTGACACCCCGTCCAGAACGCTCATGGAAGATCTCCGTGTAACGGCGTATTGCCGCGTGTGGAGTGATTGTCGGGAAGGAGGCTGTAAAGGAACGAGAGCGAGGGTCATGGCGGGGCATAAAGAATGCGTAAAGAGTGGGTTTATGCGGGTTTTACGGGCAGATTTCTTGTGGTTGTACAGGCCCCATCGCGAGCAGGCTCACTCCTACAGTTGGAATGCGATCCCCTGTAGGAGTGAGCCTGCTCGCGATAGCGGCATTAACGGCAACATCGCACCCAACTGGCGCACAACACCAGCACATCCAGCGCAGATCATCCCCGCTGCGACAGCTTTGAACTCATTACGACTTGTTTCAGCGTAATGGCACGCCCACTGCACACGGCCTCCTCTGAAGCTTTCCAATCCTTCAGGGAGCAAGCGCATGAACACACAACTCAAACCCACGCTCGGCACGCTGCACCTGTGGGGCATTGCCGTGGGGCTGGTGATTTCCGGGGAATATTTCGGCTGGAGTTATGGCTGGGGCGTCGCCGGCACACTGGGTTTTCTGGTCACCTCGTTCATGGTCGCGACCATGTACACCTGCTTCATCTTCAGCTTCACCGAACTGACAACCGCGATTCCTCATGCCGGCGGGCCGTTTGCCTACAGCCGCCGCGCATTTGGCGAGAAAGGCGGATTGATCGCCGGTCTGGCAACGCTGATCGAATTCGTCTTCGCCCCGCCAGCGATTGCCTTGGCGATTGGCGCGTACCTCAATGTGCAATTTCCGGCACTCGACCCGAAACACGCAGCGGTCGGTGCGTACATCGTGTTCATGGGCCTGAACATTCTCGGCGTGAAACTGGCCGCAACCTTTGAACTGATCGTCTGTGTGCTGGCGGTGGCTGAATTGCTGGTGTTCATGGGCGTGGTCGCGCCGGCGTTCAGTTTCAGCAACTTTGCCCTCAACGGCTGGGCGGGGTCAGATGTCTTCGGCGCACCGGCGATTGCCGGGATGTTCGCGGCGATTCCGTTTGCGATCTGGTTTTTCCTCGCCATCGAAGGCGCGGCGATGGCCGCAGAAGAAGCCAAGGACCCGAAACGCACGATCCCGAAAGCCTACATCAGCGGCATTCTGACCCTGGTGTTGCTGGCGATGGGGGTGATGTTCTTCGCTGGCGGCGTCGGCGACTGGCGCACCCTGGCCAATATCAACGACCCGCTGCCGCAAGCGATGAAAACCGTGGTCGGCGACAACTCCGGCTGGCTGCACATGCTGGTGTGGATCGGCCTGTTCGGGCTGGTGGCAAGTTTCCACGGGATCATCCTCGGCTACTCGCGACAGTTCTTCGCCCTCGCCCGCGCCGGGTATCTGCCAGCCTCGCTGGCGAAACTGTCGCGTTTCCAGACACCGCATCGCGCAATCATCATTGGCGGCATCATCGGCATCGCGGCGATCTACAGCGATGGCCTGATCAACCTCGGCGGCATGACGCTGACCGCAGCGATGATCACCATGGCCGTGTTCGGTGCCATCGTGATGTACATCATGAGCATGCTCAGCCTGTTCAAACTGCGTAAATCGGAACCGAATCTGGAACGCACCTTCCGCGCGCCGTGCTACCCGTTGGTGCCGATGATTGCGCTGGTGCTGGCGGTGGTGTGCCTGGTGGCGATGGCGTGGTTCAACACGCTGATCGGGCTGATTTTCCTCGGTTTCATGGCGGTCGGGTTCTGCTACTTCTTGCTGACCGGACAGCTGCGCGCCGATGCGCCGGCGGATGCGATGTTGACCGGTCTGTGACACCGCTCGGGTGTGCCGGGCAGAAGCGGCCTAGAATGGAACCACTGCGAAGTCGTTTCGCTCAAAGGTGGTATGCAGCGTCGTATGGCGAAATTCTCGTCCGTCGAGCTGCCCTTAAGGAGAGCCGTTATGCCCTGGTATGCCTGGTTGATTCTGGTTGTTGCAATCGGCTCGATCGTCGGTGGCTTGATGATGTTGCGCGACACCGCCAACAAGGTCGAACTGACCGATGAGGAACGCAGGCGCGTTGCCCAGCGCAATGCCGAAGCGGATGCCAAGGACGCAAACGATCGCTGAAACCAACCCCGCCTGACCGGCGGGGTTTGCTTTTTATATAGCTATCGGATCTGACCGCACGCTTTTAAGAAGTAGAAGTACAGTCACCATCTAATTTTCCTTGGTTAAGATGCGTGCATTGTTGCGGAGAGTTCCCGATGCGTTATTCGCAAGACCATAAAGCCCAGACCCATCAGCGCATCATCAAGGAAGCCTCGGCGCGCTTTCGCAAGGACGGCATCGGCGCCACCGGCCTGCAACCTCTGATGAAAGCGCTGGGGCTGACCCATGGCGGTTTCTATTCTCATTTCAAGTCCAAGGACGATCTGGTCGAAAAGGCCCTGCAGGAGGCCGGCAACCAGGTCGACGGTTTGTGCGCAGAGATTTTCGCCCAGGACAATGCGCTGGATCTGTTCATCGAGACTTACTTGTCCGAATGGCATCAAACCTCGCCCGACGAAGGCTGCCCGCTGCTGACCATTTCCTCCGAACTGGGCCTGCGCGGACAACCGAGCCCTACCAGTGACGAAGTACTCAACGCACGGCTGACGCAAATCGAGAACAGCCTCGACGGCGAGAACAATGCCGACCGTGCCGTCGTGATCATGTCGACGCTGGTCGGCGCGTTGCTGCTGTCACGCAGCGTCGCGGATGCCGGGTTTGCGCAACACATTCTCGACGTCACCCGCGACCATCTGAAGAATCGCGACTAAGCCTGCCAGCGCTTGAACAACACGCTGGCATTGACCCCGCCAAAACCGAAGCCATTGGACAGTGCATGCTCGATCGGCATGGACCGCGCCTGGCCATGGACGATGTCCACCCCTGCACTCGCCGGGTCCGGGTTGTCGAAGTTCAGCGTTGGCGGCACCACCTGATCACGAATCGCCAATAGCGTGAAGATCGCTTCCAGCCCACCGGCGGCGCCGAGCAAATGCCCCGTGGCGGATTTGGTCGAAGTGACAGCGATTTTGTTTTCGGCACCGAACACCGCCTTGATCGCCGCCAGTTCGCCAAGATCGCCTACCGGCGTCGACGTCGCATGAGCATTCAGATGCTGGACCTGCACCGGCTCGATAGCGGCCTGCGCCAATGCCAGCTCCATTGCACGCTGTGCCCCGCTGCCATCCTCCGGCCCGGCGGTCAGGTGGTAAGCGTCGGCACTGGTGCCGTAGCCGACGAGTTCGGCTAACGGTTGTGCGCCACGTGCCAGGGCATGTTCGAGTGATTCGATGACCAGCAGACCGGCGCCCTCGCCCATCACGAATCCGTCGCGACCGCTGTCGAACGGGCGCGATGCGCTCTCAGGCGTGTCGTTGTAGCCGCTCGACAGCGCCCGCGCTGCGGCGAAACCGGCAAGACTGACACGGTCGATGCAAGCCTCGGCCCCGCCGCACACCGCAATGTCTGCTTCACCGGAACGAATCAACCGCGCCGCATCGCCGATCGCCTGCACGCCGGCGGCGCATGCTGTGACCGGCGCACCCAACGGCCCCTTCAGACCATGCTGAATAGAAACGTGCCCAGCAGCGAGGTTGACCAGAAACGATGGAATGGTGAACGGCGACAAACGCCGAGGACCCCGGCTGTCGGTGGTGCGCACCGCATCAGCGATCGCGCCAAAGCCGCCGACTCCAGAGCCGATGATCGTCGCGGTGCGCTCTCGGTCCTTATCCTCTTGCGGATGCCAGCCAGCTTGATCCAGCGCTTGCCGGCCGGCCTCCATGGCAAACAGGATGAAGCGGTCCATCTTCTTCTGTTCCTTGGGTGGCGTAGCGCGATCCGGATCGAAACCGGCTTCAGCGTCCTCCTCGACAGTGGGCACACTACCGCCAACGCGGGTCGGCAGGTCAGCAACCACCGCATCGGGCAAATTACGCAACCCGGAACGCCCGGCGAGCAAACGCTGCCAGACGATTTCAACATCACTGCCCAAGGGTGAAACCAGGCCCATGCCCGTGACGACGACTCGACGCGAATCCATACTCTGCTTACCTCCGATCAAGATTTATAGCGTTGCGCCGCAGCACTGCGCGACAGATTCGGCACCATCGCATGGCGCGCAGCAACGAATGCCTGCCATTCACCCGCGTCAGGCAGCGAAGGAATGGTGATCAACTCACCCTGATCCAGCCCGGCCAGCGCCGCATCGACCATTTCATCCACTTCCATGATCATCTCCGCCGGAATGCCACTGGCGTCGGTACCCGAGCGCGCCCAGATTTCGGTACGCGTCACGCCGGGCAATACAGCCTGAATCTGCACCCCGGTACCCTCGAGCTCGGTATGCAACGACTGCGTCAGACTCAGCACATAGGCCTTGCTCGCGCTATAGGTGGCGTTGAACCGCTCAGGAAACAGCGCCACCACCGAGGCGATATTGATGATCGTGCCACGGCCAGCCTTGGCGAAACTGGCGGCAGCGGCCGATGCCAAGCGGGTGACCGCGGTGATGTTCAACTGGATCAGTTGCTCCAGCTGATCCAGATCGGCGTTGGCCAGCAAACCGTTTGCCGCAACACCAGCGTTATTGACCAGCAGACTGATGCTTGAATCACTGCGCAGCCGCTGCTCGAGTTTGAGCACATCATCTTTTTGCGTCAGGTCCGCTTTCAGCACTTCGACCTGCACACCGTACGCTTCCCGCAAGCGGCTCGCGGCACTTTCCAGACGATCCTTGTCGCGGGCTACCAGCAGCAGATCAAACCCGCGTGCTGCCAGGCGATCAGCGTAAATCGCTCCTATGCCGGACGAGGCGCCAGTGACGAGCGCTGTACCTTGGGATTTTGCGGAATTCATGAAAATGCTCCACGAAGGCTGGGTGAAAAGGGTTGCTCGATCACGTCGGCTCGACCGATCGGCAAATTATTATAGGCATAATTTTAAGGCTATATGATAGTCGTAATTTTACATACGCAATGCCCCACATCATGCAAGCCGCCGTAGAGCATCAGTGCGCAAATCAAAAAAGGCCGGTCAATGACCGGCCTCTTGGCGTTGTACATCCAGCTTAGTTGACTTCCAGCTTGTCGCGGTTGCGATCCAGAATCGCCTTGCCAATCCCCTTCACTTCCAGCAACTCATCCACCGATGAAAACGGTCCGTTTGTATCACGGTACGCAACAATAGCTTGCGCCTTGGCTTCACCGACACCCGCCAGCTCTTTCTGCAGTGTTGCCGCATCGGCTTCATTAAGATCGACCTTCGCACTCTGCGCAGGCTTCGCCGATTCCATCACAACAGGCGCCTTGCCGGCTTCCACGGGCACAACAGGTGCCGCAATCGCGGCGATCGAGGCGCTGGTCAGGAAAGCGAAAATCAGGGAGTAGAAAAAACCGGTACGCATAAGTGACGCTCCATCATCGTTTGAGAAAGCAGCTTTTCCGAAGCTGCTC
This sequence comes from Pseudomonas sp. R1-1, assembly GCF_051132135.1. NCBI lineage: Bacteria > Pseudomonadati > Pseudomonadota > Gammaproteobacteria > Pseudomonadales > Pseudomonadaceae > Pseudomonas > Pseudomonas sp. R1-1. The sequence continues at coordinate 1,874,838 of NZ_CP071663.1, read as the reverse complement.
TCCAAACGTAGGTCATGACGGGGTTATGTCAAAAATGCGAGCGTTACAGAATGTGAAACAATCAGGGCTCGAGGCGGCGTTGCTGGTAGATCCAGTCGACGATCTCACCGTCGGGGGTGTAGCCGCTGACGGTTTCACGAAGGAGCTGGCGGACGCGGGTGTAGTCATCCCTTTCAACGGCAGCGAGCAGTTCGCCAAGCCTGTTTTTCAGCAATTCCCAAGATATATGATCTTCGTTCGCGGTCATGATCATTGGATGCGGTGTTGCTTCAACGTTTTCACCGATCAACAGCTCCTCGTAGAGCTTTTCACCAGGGCGCAACCCAGTGAATTCGATAGAAATATCCCCTTGGGGATTACGCTCCGAGCGGATGCTCAAGCCGGACAGATGGATCATCTTTTCTGCGAGCTCAACGATCCTGACAGGTTCACCCATGTCAAGAACGAACACGTCCCCCCCCCGCCCCATGGACCCAGCCTGAATGACCAATTGCGCAGCCTCAGGAATCGTCATGAAATATCGAGTGATTTTAGGATGCGTAACTGTAAGCGGTCCACCCGATTTGATTTGGCTGTGAAACAAGGGAATGACCGAACCAGAAGATCCGAGCACGTTACCAAAACGAACCATAGTGAAACGGGTTTTGTTGACTCTGGAAACATTACTCTTGTCGCCAAACATCACAGGTGCGACTTCATGGCTGAGTGCCTGCAAGACCATTTCCGCCAACCGTTTGGTTCCGCCCATCACATTTGTCGGGCGAACCGCCTTGTCAGTGGAAATCAGGACGAAGTTCGATACCCCGGACTGCAGCGCGGCCTGAGCCGTATTGAGTGTTCCCATGACGTTGTTCAGAACACCCTCAGCAATGTTGTGCTCGACCATCGGAACGTGCTTATACGCCGCCGCATGGTAAACAGTGTCAACCTTCCAGGTTTTCATCACATCGAGCAGTTTGTCCTGATGGCGAATGGAACCAAGAATTGGCAACAGGCGTACGGATATCGACTCTCGGCAGGAGCGTTGCTCAAGCTCGGAGAGGATCATATAAAGGTTAAATTCGCCGTGATCAAAAAGTATTAAAGTCTTGGGTTGCAGCGAGAAGATTTGTCTGCAAAGTTCAGAACCGATTGACCCCCCGGCGCCCGTGACCAATACGGCCTTGTCTTTGATGCATCGCTCCAAAAGATCAGGTTGAGCAGGAACAGAATCGCGTCCCAGCAAATCGGCAATATCCACTTCCTGAATGTCTTCGACCTTCACCCGACCACTGGCAAGATCCGTGAAATTGGGAACGCTGCGAACGTGCAAGGGAAATCTCTCGAGAAAATTCAGAATTTCTCTTCGCCGCGCGCGCGTAGACGACGGCAGAGCAAGAAGAATCTCCTCTGCCCCCGTGACCTCTATCATCTGTTGAATATTTTTCGGCTTATAAACCTGGAGCCCGGAGATGGATCGGTCAGCTATGCTCGCGTCATCGTCAATAAACGCAACTGGACGCATCACACGTCCCATGCGAAGCGCTGCGACCAATTGGTTTCCGGCTACTCCCGCTCCGTAAATCGCTACCTTGGTCAAACCATCTTCCCGATTCGTAAATGGCACATGCTGAGCAGCGGTGAACCAGTCCCCCATGAAATATTGCCGCATGCATAATCTCAAACCGCCGATGATTACGAGGCTCAACCACCAATAATTGAAAATGATCGAGCGCGGGACAACAGCATCATGATTGCTGTACCAGTAGACCACTACAGCCAGGATCAGAGACGACAGGCTAACCGCTTTGATGATCGCAATAAGTGCGTCGTTTCCAAAATAGCGCATGACCGCACGGTACATCCCGAATCGGATAAACAGCGGGATGGCTACGATCGGCGCGCAGGAGAAAAGCCAGACATGGACGCGCAGAGGATTGTACATATCGTCGATGCCCAGACGGACTATGAATGCAAGCCAAAGCGCGACCCAGACCAGCACAACATCGGTAGCTACCTGAAGCAGGCGCTTCTGACGCCGCGGAAGGCCCAAGAGAAATGTGCGTACTTTGTCCATATATCCTTCATGCGAACTAATGATTGAACTGCATGCTCCAAGCTCCGCGATTGTACTCAAGTGCGCCCATGTTGAGCCAGCAAGCAGCTTCGCAGACATGAAAAACCCGACTGCCTCGCTCTGGAGGGTCGTCCAAAATCCGTGAGCCTTCGCTAGGTCAACCCGATAAGATAGCGCTCCAGAGCATCGACCATAGCAGCATTCGCGAGAACACCTGTCGCGATTTTCAGCGCTCCATACTCACTTTGAGTGGACACGAAAACACTGCCAACGTTCATCTGCGCAACAGGATCCACTCATGACATTCCCTTCGGAAACTCGAGACCCTGCTCAAACCGGAGCCAACCGCCGTCCATCGCCCGCGCAGCCTTCGGTAGCGATATTATTGTGCACTTTTAATGGCGCAAGGTTTCTCGCCGAGCAAATTGATTCCATATTGATACAAACGCATTCCAATTGGATTATTCACGCGTCAGACGACGGCTCTTGCGACAACACCGTCAACTTGCTTGAAACTTATCGAAAAACCGTAGGACAAGATCGCTTCAGGATTTATCAAGGCCCGCAACAAGGTTTCGCGAAAAATTTCATTTCGTTGATAAAAAACAGCTCAATCGAAGCAGACTACTTCGCTTTTAGTGATCAGGACGACATTTGGCACCCCACTAAACTTGAGAAAAGCGTAAAGGTGTTACAAGGGATTGAGGACAGCAAGCCCGCTCTTTATTGCACGAGGGTACGATTGATCGATGCGGAGCAACGCTGCGTAGGCTTTTCTCCATTGCGTAAATATGCGCCTGCGTTCGAAAACGCGCTTGTTCAAAGTCTGGCCGGCGCAAACACCATGCTGATCAATCAGCCCGCACGAACACTGATAGCAGCTGTGCCGGACAAATCCCCTGTCGTTGCACATGACTGGCTCGCATACTTATTGGTCACGGCGGCCGCGGGCCAGGTCGTATATGACAGCACTCCATCGCTTGATTACCGCCAGCACGAAGGCAATTTGATAGGTAACCGAACCGGATTGAGCGCAAACTTCCAGAGACTCAAAAGATTTGCGACTGGAGATTTCAGCATCTGGAGCGATATGAACAGTCAAATACTCGATAGCATGGTTGGATATATGCCATTGCGAAACCGAACCCTGTTCAGTGACTTCAAAACGTTGCGAACGGCGGGGCTGGTAAAACGCATCAGAATATTTTTCAAAGTCGGTCTGTATCGACAGGGACCGCTGGAGAACTGGCTGCTGATCCTCGCACTTCTGCTGAAAAAAATCTGAAGTCATTACCGGACATCAGATTTATCGCCGTCGCCTGCCTCTTCGGCCTCCCACCAAAGCGGATGCCTCGAATTTTGAGCTGTGATAAAGTATTTCCGCCACAGGCGGGGTCAAGCTAGCAGCGAATGGCCAGCAATGCTGCGCATGGGGTGGAGGCCATCGTGCGACGCGTGTTCCCTTTCACTCCGACCATGGAGCATCCAATCCCCTGAGAAGGCGAGCGTCCCCTGAGGTTTCCTGGTTGGCCTCGATACCGCACGCAATACGCTTTACCGCCTAAATCGATCAACCCATTTTTGAGTAGCAGATGGATATTAGAATTTTTTGTTTTTATGCGTTGACCGACACGGACAAGCAGACAAGGGAGTGTTTGGCACCATGAAAACTTTTTCCATTAGTCCTCGAGAAATAATAGCTTCCAATTGGCGTAACAGGGGGCTGATTTCAGCTTTGATAAAACGCGAAATTATCGGACGATACAGAGGCTCAATCATGGGCCTGCTCTGGTCGCTGTTCAACCCGATTTTCATGCTGGTCATTTACACATTTGTATTCAGTGTCGTATTCAAAGCACGCTGGAGCGTAGACAGCGAATCAAAAACCGAATTTGCGTTAATGCTGTTTGCAGGCCTTATGACCTTCAACTTATTCGCAGAGTGTCTAAACCGCGCACCAAGCTTAATCTTAAGTAACGTAAACTACGTAAAAAAAGTTGTTTTTCCGCTTGAAATCCTGTCTCTGGTCACTTTCGGCTCAGCGCTTTTTCATTACTTGGTAAGTTTGACAGTATGGTTAGCTGCCTCGCTGATACTTTTCGGAAAAATTGAACTTACCACTCTGTGGCTTCCAGTCATTCTAGGACCGCTGGTGATGATTACGCTCGGCCTTGTCTGGTTCTTGTCTTCACTCGGTGTCTATCTACGTGACGTAAGCCAGATCATTGGTGTTTTAACATCCGTACTGATGTTCATGTCACCTATTTTTTATCCAATAACGGCTCTCCCTTTGGAATATCGTTATTTGCTGTCCGCCAACCCACTGACTCCCGCAATAGAAAATGCCCGGGCGGTTCTTTTCCGCGGTCAAATGCCTGACCTCGCTGCTTTGGGTATCAGCTACATAATTGGAGCCATCGTATTGTACCTTGGGTTCGTATGGTTTCAAAAAACACGAAAGGGATTTGCCGATGTCCTCTGATTGCGCGATTGTTGTTAGTCAGCTCAACAAAAAATTTCAAATCTACGACAAGCCTCGCGATCGACTTCTGCAGATGCTGTCTTTCGGCAGAAAGCATTATTATCGGGAGTTCCCGGCAGTAAAAGACGTATCGTTTACCATCGAGAAAGGACAAACCGTCGGTATCGTCGGCCGAAACGGAAGTGGTAAATCAACGCTGCTGCAGTTGATCTGTGGAACACTGAATCCTTCTTCAGGAAATATAACGACGTACGGCCGGGTTGCAGCTCTCCTTGAACTCGGCTCGGGATTCAACCCAGAGTTCAGCGGGCGTGAAAACGTATTCATGAACGCCGCCGTTCTCGGGCTCACCCGAGAAGAAACCAGCGCTCGATTCGAAGAGATTGAGCGCTTTGCTGAGATCGGCGACTTCATCGACCAACCGGTAAAAACCTACTCAAGCGGCATGATGGTTCGCTTGGCGTTTGCCGTTGCGATCAATGTCGATCCGCAGATACTGATTGTCGACGAAGCGCTGTCTGTTGGCGATGAACGCTTTCAACGCAAGTGCTTCGCCAGAATCGAAGCTATCAAGTCGACCGGTGCAACAATTCTCTTCGTATCTCACTCAGGGAATACAGTCATCGAGTTGTGTGACCGGGCGATTTTGCTTGATGGCGGAGAGAAGCTCGCTGAGGGCCCACCCAAATTCATCGTTGGCCAATATCAGAAACTGCTTTACGCCCCCAACGAAAAAGTCAGCGCGCTGCGCGAGGAAATCAAGAATTCGGCTCCGGAAGGACCACCGACCGGCGTTGAGTGGACGTTCGCAGAAGACACGTCTGACTTTGCTCAGGACAGCGAAGACTACGATCTTGACGAATTCTTCGATCCAAATCTGATTTCCAAGAGCACATTGTCCTATGAATCACATGGCGCTTTGATCTCCAGGGCACAAATTTTCAATGACGCCGGCGATCAGGTGAATTGCCTGAAACGCGGCCGTATTTATCATTATAGATATACCGTTGAGTTCGAGCTTGCCGCATCTGCTGTGCGCTTCGGAATGATGATCAAATCGCTTGGCGGTGTCGAACTAGGTGGCAGCACCAGCGCCTCCAGACTCCAGGACGCGCTCACTTCCGTGTCCGGCGATTCAAAGATACAGGTCGAGTTCAAATTTCACTGCGACTTGAACCCTGGGACCTATTTCATGAACGCGGGTGTAGTCGGCCTGATCGAGGAAGGTGAAACGTACCTTCACCGTTTAATCGACGCCTGCATGTTCCGGGTGTTACCTGTAATGGAAAATATCGCGACAGGCCCGGTAAGCTTTAAATGTGAAGCAACTTATAAAGAATTGGCGTAAGAACATGATGAACACACCGCTCTCTTCCAAAAAAATAATCGTCGTATTGGGAATGCACCGCTGCGGCACGAGCGTAATCACTCGTGCGCTCAGCACGCTGGGGGTCGATCTTGGCAATCATCTGATGCCAGCTTCCGGGGGAAATAATGATAAAGGGTTCTGGGAAGACGTTGACTTCAACGAACTGAACATCGAGTTGCTCAAGACACTTGGTCACGACTGGCATTCCCTGGCACCTGTAAGCCCCGAAGAATGGCTGAATCCTGTTCTCGATCAATTCAGGGCACAAGCGAAACAGATTATCGCAGAAAAATTCGAGGCTACCGACTGCTTCGGCGTCAAGGATCCGCGCATGGCGCGGACGATGCCTTTCTGGATCAATGTTTTTGACGAGATCGGGCTGGAAGCTTCCTACATAATCGCTTATCGAAACCCTGGAAACGCCGCCCGCTCGCTCGCCGCCCGAGATGGCTTCGAGCTTGAGAAAGGTTATTTTCTGTGGCAGGAACACATGCTCTTGAGCCTGAAATACAGTGAAGGCGCGCAGAGGGTGATTGTCGATTACGATTTGATGCTCAAGAACCCCAACGATCAGATCAAACGTATTGCTAGTAAGTTGGGCTTGAGCTACGACGAAAGCCACCCTGCTCTCAAAGAGTTTCTTGAGCATTTCCTGGAAAAAGATTTACGCCATCACAAAGTCGGATTGGACGACTTGATCGATGACAGATCAGCTACCGCAAGTTTAGTTCGCCTTAGCCAATTGATCGCTTCGCTGGCGAGTGAAAGGATTGCCGATGATGCCAAAGTCAAAGATACGATAAACGCATTATTTATCGAATTATTTGAAAATTATCCAGCCTACAAACTGATGAACATACTGGATCAACGATCAGCAGAACTTTTGAAAGCTCACTGGGGAAAGGATTTGCAGATCAATCAGCAAATGGAAGAGCGTGCGAGCCTCATGGAGACAATCAGCGCGCTTGAACATCAAGCAGAAAGCGCAAACAGCATGAATGAAATACAACAATCCAGAATTACAGAGCTAGAGGCTCGAGTGTCTGCCGAATTGAAGCAGCAACACGAGCTTCGCCTGCTTCTCGACGATCATGCATCGCAAATCAATACATTGCTGCAAACTACTCAGCAATTTTCTTCCGGAAAATTCTTGCTTAAAACACTTGCCCGCTTGATTGCCAAGCGGGCGCTCGCGCTCAACACCGTTAGCGAAGAAAGAATCCGCGCCCGAATCGTCAAGCTGGGATTGCTGGACGAAGAATTCTATCTGAACACATACAAGGACATTCAAAGCGCAAGACTCGACGCTATGGATCATTACCTGAACCATGGTTGGCAAGAAGGAAGAGACCCATCCCCCCACTTTTCCACCAGTTACTATCTCGAGGCTTATGAGGATGTGCAACGCACCGGCGTCAATCCTCTCGTGCATTATGTACGTCATGGCCATAAAGAAGGCCGATCGATTTTTGATATCAGTGGACACCGATACAAATTCGAACGTACCAGTCCCCGCAAGAGCAAATACGTTACTCTGGCAAAGTTGCTGTTAGACGAACCAGCGTTGCTTGGCCGTTTTCTTGCCGAAGCTAAACGCTCTGGCGTGCGCCAGGCGATCGCTCTCAGCAAGAGCCGCATTCAGCGAGAATATCGTCAGCCGGCAGCGATTTCGCAAAAACATGATACCGCTTCTCTCATGGAGTATGAAGTATATAAGATTGTACCGTTTAACCTTAATCCATATCTACAAGATATGCCTGTGATGGTCGCCAGGAAAGTTGCCGTACACCTGCACTTTTTTTATGAAGACATGGGTGAAATTTGCGCGAAATATCTTAAAAACATACCGGTGGAGTTCGACCTTTTCGTCTCCGTTCAACCCGGCACAGACGTTGAACGCGTTAAAAAATTCTTCATCGAACAACTGCCCCTCACAGCTGGCGTTTTCGTTGAACAGAGTCGAAACCGTGGAAGAGATATTGCGCCGCTTATCTGCATGTTCGGGAGCAGGCTTGAAACTTATGATTATGTTGGCCACTTCCATACCAAGAAGAGTCCTCACCGCGAAGATCTGAATGAGTGGTTTGACGCGCTCATGACGACCTTGTGCGGAGAACCGAAACAGATTGCACAGATTTTCAAACTACTTGAAGGTGATGCAAAAGTCGTATATGCCGCAGGTAATCAAGTAGTGCCTGGTGACGATGGATGGAGCGAAAATAAGGACATCGCCAAGGGAATCCTTGAACGGTATACAGACTTTGATATTGCGAACTTTCCATCAGTCGAATTCCCACAAGGCACAATGTTCTGGGCGAAGACAGAGAGTATTCGAGACTACCTCCTTCTTCCTTTGAACTATGAGGATTTCCCGGCTGAGCCAATTTTGCCTGACGCGACGCTAGCCCACGCTCTTGAGCGTCTGTTACTGATCTTCACTACGAAGGTTGCTGGTCGAAATTATCGAATTGAATCTCCGAGCCTGTCGACTGTGCCTCTGACGTACTACGAGGAGCAGAAGGATTACTCGACTTCAGTCGTCCACGACACGATCAAAGTACTAGCTTACTACCTGCCTCAATTCAGCCCGAATCCGGAAAATGATGAATGGCACGGTAAAGGCTTTACAGAGTGGCACAAGGTCCGTTCAGCCAATCCTCTGTTTCAAGGTCACTACCAGCAGCACGTCCCGCACGCTGATATCGGCTACTACAGCCTGGAAAGCCACCACCATATGGCCGTTCAGGCCGCGCAGATGGAGAAGGCCGGGGTCCACGGGATGATTTTTTATCATTACTGGTTCTCAGGTAAGTTGATCCTGGAAAAACCTGCGCAGATGTTGCTCGAACACCCGGAAATCAACATGCCGTTCAGTTTTTGTTGGGCGAATGAAAACTGGACTCGGCGCTGGGATGGCAATGAACAGGAAATATTGCTCGGGCAGGTCTATTCAAAAGAAGATGCTCTGGGCTTTATCAGATATCTGATTCCTTTCTTCAAGGATGAGCGATACATCAAAGTCGACGGCCGACCGCTACTCTTTGTTTATCGCCCGTCTTCGATGGAATATGTCGAAGACTATATCAATATTTGGGCAGAGGAATGTGCGGCCAACGGAATCAGCGCTCCATATGTCGTAGCAACGTTAACCCGTGGAGCTACCGCTCCGCAGAATTATGGAATGGATGCAGCCGTCGAGCGGGTACTTCAAGACTGGACGGGAGGTGCAGTTCCCGACATCAATCACCAGAAACGACCTTACTGGCCGGTTAACGGAAGCATCCTCGATTACAGTTCCGTCGCAGATCATTATCAAGAAAAAGAGCTGTGCAACGACTACACACTATTCCGCTCATTGGTTCCGACCTGGGACAACACGGCACGGTATGGCACCGAGGCTTATGCTTTGGATGGCTTCACAACTTCGAAATTCCAGAATTGGCTGGAACATTTGATTGACTATTCTGAAAAGAATCTTCCGGAAGATCGGCGCTTCGTTGTGATCAACGCCTGGAACGAGTGGGCAGAAGGGGCACACCTGGAGCCCGACACTCGCTTTGGCTACGGTTACTTGAACTCCGTAGGCAGAGCTTTAAGCGACTATAAATTCGACGATCTAGACCATGTTACGCTCGACAAAGATACGGTTATCAACATATCTATCAGCGCTCATGCTCAAAAACGCATATCTGCCAATCGTGAATTACGCAACGCTTTCTACCACTGCATAATGAATTCCAGTGTATTCACCAAGTATACGGTAACCGTTTCAAACGACCATTTACACGATTATCTGGACACGAACGGAATTACCGTTGAAAAGACCAGCCACCTCGATTCCGGCCTGACTCTAGAGTTCAATGACATATATCTGTTCCCGGATTATTCCATTGAAAACCTTATCAAGATGTCCAGCCGACATATTGGATACAATATCTGCGCAAGCGTTAAAAACACCGAGGCATTTGCCGCCGATGCAAAAAGTAACAATGGCGTAATAAGCTTCAGTCAGCGCTCCGGCATGATATTGAAGTCGGGCCAACGAAACGCTGGTTATAAAGAATGTGGCATCGCACCGTGCTTCATGTTGAACATATCGGAACAGTCTGCTGCCAATTCACCAGAGACAGTGTCAACAATTATACGCTTTCATAAGCAGGGCAATAAAAAACTGCTTACAAATTGTCTGTTGTCGCTAATAACTCAAGATCGATGCCATATTCGACCTATCCTTGCTATCCAGGATATGGCTACGGAAGAAATTGAACTCTTGAAAGCGCAATTGGCACGCCTGCCTTGGATGAATACAGCTTTCCCAGAGGTTCAATGCTATTACTCCACCCCCGAGATGCCAGATCTGCGCTCGGTCATGTTGAACGAGTCGTTGAAATCCGTCGAAAGTGGATTTGTCACATTTCTTGATTACGATGACGTGGTCTTTCCTGATGCATACAGAAGAATGGCCGATCGACTAATTGTTACAGGGAAAAATGCAACCTTCGGTCGCGTATATTCGACTAATGTTCATTCCGACAGCGGCTTGGTTATCTCAAGAGACAAGACCTACACATACGGCCGTACTTTTGAAGACTTTCTCGATGTGAATCACGCTCCGATACACAGCTTCATGCTAAATATGGACAAATGCAATATAGCGGCAATCGAGTATTTCAACGACATGAAGTACATGGAAGATTATTACCTGACATTGCAGCTTTTCACCGAGCGGGATACGGATTGGAAATCGCTTGATACCGATATGTTCATCGGCGACTACATTCATCGCATCGATAGCAAGGACAGCAATACCCTTGCAGTTAACGATAAGGAAGAGCGCCAGTCACTTTTGAACAGTGAGCCGTATCTGCTTTCAGAAGAACGTGTCAAGGCATTGCGCTCGCGTATTAGACAGTCACAGTAATATCAGGAAACGCCCTCATACTGGATCTCGGAATAGCATCTGAACGAGAATGCAGTAGAGGGCGTTTTTTGGCTTTAATCAGGCGTCTTTATTGCTCTGCTTCATACTGATATGCTCCCATTTTCAGCATTTCGTTTTTTGTACACGACCAGAGGAAGAGATGAACACTGACCTCGTGTTCCACCCCACCGCCGTCACCCCGTCGGTCAGGGCTGCAGCAAAAGCACAAACGCCCATCGTCATTTGGTTCACAGGTCTCAGTGGTGCTGGCAAGTCAACCATAGCCAATGGACTGGAGCAGGCATTATTGGGGAAGGGTCGTCATACTTTTCTTCTAGATGGCGACAACGTGCGCCTCGGCCTATGCCGTGACTTAGGCTTTAGTGACCAGGACAGGGAGGAGAACATTCGCCGCATCGCTGAAGTTTCGAAGCTGTTTCTTGATTCGGGCCTTATCACCATCGCCTCCTTCATCTCCCCTTTCCGCCAAGACAGAAGCATCGCTAGAGACATCATTGGTCGCGATTCTTTCATAGAGGTGTTTATTGACGCACCTTTGCTAGAGTGTGAAAAACGCGATCCCAAAGGCCTGTATAAAAAAGCCCGTGCCGGCTTTATTAAAAACTTTACAGGCATCGACTCTCTTTATGAAGAGCCTTTATCACCCGACATCCACATTGATACGTTCAAAAATAACATCGAACAATCGGTACAGATTATTATGGATCACCTAGAGCAGCGGGCACTGCGATGAAAACTGTTGTCATTGTTGGTGCCGGATTTAGTGGGGCTGTTCTAGCCGCCCAGCTTCTGAAGCAGCACATCAATGATGTGCACTTGGTCTTAATAAATCGCTCCGGACCAATGGGCCGCGGACTGGCTTATGGTACCAATAGCGCAGTCCATCTTTTAAACGTTCCCGCCGGCAACATGAGCGCTTACGCTGAACATCCCGGTCATTTCCTGAATTACTGTAATTCTAAAGGCCTCAACGTCACAGCTTCTTCATTTGTACCCCGCCAAATCTATGGGGAGTATCTAAGCGACATTCTGAAAAAAGCAGAAGAAACAAGCGGCGGAGGGATGTCTTTTCAGCAAATAAACGCTGAAGTCTTGGGCATTCGATATCAAGATAATCAATTCGAAATTACAGTAAAAGATGGAACTTGCCTGCATGCAGCACATGCTGTTTTAGCGCTGGGCAACTTCTCTCCCGCTGTCCCCCATGAGTTGAAAGCACTTCTGGGCTCCTGTTACTATATTCAGGATCCTTGGGCAGCTCAAATAAATCAGAAGCCACTTGAACCGAATGAATCAGTTCTTCTGATTGGAACCGGGCTGACTGCTTTAGACACCGCCACAAGATTGTTGCAGCAAGGGCACTTGGGTTCGATTTACATGCTTTCGAGGAGAGGGCTATTGCCTTTACCCCATCGTAGAGGCAATCGTCAGGCAGCGCTGGATTACCCTGTCCAAGAAGAACTATTGCAGAGCCACCCTTCGGTGCTGAATTACTCCCTCACTCTCAGAAGCATAATTAAACGCACAGAATATGATTGGAGAGATGTGATTGCGGCCATACGCCCCATCACCCATAAACTTTGGTTACGCTTAAACCATTGTGAACGGAGTCGTTTTTTAAGGCATTTACAGCCTTATTGGGATATACATCGACATCGGGTCGCCCCCGACTCTTTCGATGTATTCAAAGCTTCCTGCGACCGCCGTCAGGTTAAACCTTTTGCAGGGCGCATACAGAGTTTTTCAATTTCCGACAATCATCTCTCACTACTTATAAAACCTCGTAGCTCTGAATCGTTGATTGAAATCGAGGTAGGTAGAATAATCAATTGTACCGGACCAAACACCAATCTTGAACTAGTCAACGAACCGTTGATAAATCAACTCATGGAATCCAAGCTGGTACTTCAGGACGAACAGAAGCTGGGTTTACTCGTCAATGACGATCTCACACTTGCAAACGAACTGCCAGAAGGTGGCGCTTCATTAAGCTATATTGGCCCTATGCTGAAGGCGAAATACTGGGAGGCAACTGCAGTTCCAGAACTTCGCAAATATGCTGCCGAACTCGCTGCATCTATCGCACACAGACTAAAAAGCTAACGCTTGTCCGGTAGCATACGTCCAGCTCTGAGTCTGAACGCTAAATAACATAAGGGGGTATAGGCAAGAAGCATACCCAGAATAGGCTCTAGCCCTTTAGCAGCAGCCAATGCTAAAGGGAACAGCCATAGAATATTAATAGCCAATATATAACCAGTCGTATGTTTATGACTCTCAAGCTTTATTGCTGCGTGCTGATACGCGTGAGAGCGATGTGCTTGATAAATTTTCTCTCCTCGCAGGAGGCGCTGTAACAGGGTCCAGGTTGCATCCGTAATAAACGCTGCCAAAAGTATAAGCCAGCTCCAAAATAACGCTGGCGAAGCTGCAGCACCCAATATGCTCAAGCCCCCGAGGATGATTCCAAGGAAACCGCTGCCGGCATCCCCCATGAAAATCCTTGCGGGTGGGAAGTTCCACCATAAAAAGCCCGCAGTTGAACAAGCGAGAAGCAGTGGACCCCATATCAGACTTGGCGTTCCTGCAAACCAATAAATCAGGCACATACCCAAACAAACACTGATTGCCTCGACGCTCGCGAGTCCGTCAATACCATCCATAAAATTATATAAATTCAACATCCAGACTAAATAACACAGCGCGAAAACTGTAGTCAGCATTCCCGACTGGATCGTAATTCCGAGTAGTTGCAGTGACGGAAATCCGCTCATCCAGTACAATAACCATGCTGCAGCACTGAAATGCCCAACCAGCCGCCATCTGGCGGCTATATGCCCATGATCATCAGCGAATCCCAGAACGGCTACAATTGTACCGGAGCCCAGAAGCGCACAGAGCACCTCCAAGCTCATAACACCTATCCCACTCAAAAACGTCAGGCTGGACAGAAATGTGAGCACAATAGCGACACCCCCACCTCGGGGCGTGGGTATACAATGCGAACTTCGCTCATTTGGAATATCGATCAAACTTTTGGCTAGTGCATACTTTCGCAAAAGCAAAGTAAGAGCCCAAGAGGTGACGCAGCAGACCGGTAGCAACCACAAAGTGATCATTTGGAAGTATGTTCCTGGTAATACTTGACTGTACGGCGAAAAGTCTCATCCATAGCGGATGATGGCATCCACCCCAACAGTTTTTGGTTCTTTTCAATATCAATCTGTAGCGATCCCAGTAGTCTGTCGGCAATGCCTTGCCTTCCCAAGAGCTTTGCTACCCATTGCAGAAAATGTTGAGGCACTGGTATCAGCCGAGATGGTTTTCCAAGCGAGCACGAAAGAAGAGACAACAATTCGGAAGTAGAAAGGTCCACGCCGTCTCCAGCAAGGAATACTTGATTACTCGCTGAAGGATGATCAATACAAGTGATTATCAAGCTGAGCAGATTATCGATTGATACCAGGCTGCGCTTGTTATTAATTCCCCCTAAAGGTAAAGGGATGCCAGTATCCAGCCACCTTAGCATGTTTTGGAAATTTGCTTTCACGCCAGGCCCATAAACAAGTGGAGGTCGAATGATTACAACTTCCAAGCCTGACTCATGAGCCAACTCTCTCAACGATTCTTCCGCCTCGTATTTTGAAACACCGTAAGCATCAGAGGGATTCGGAAGATCATCAGCCCGAAAGCGCTGCCCAGCAGAAGTTTGCTCACCATTTACTTTGATTGAACTGATAAATATGAAGCGCTTCACTCCCGATGACACAGCTCTTCGAGCCAAACGAAGCGTACCATCTACGTTTACCTTGCGGAATGAATCAAGAGCCTGCGCAGCAATATCGTTCATGACATGAACACGCGCAGCGGTATGTATAACTACATCTATATCAGTCAAATCAGGCAATTGCTCAGGCTGAGTCAAATCACATTTAACCACTGGACACAACCCTCTTAGCCGGGAATTGCCACGCAGTGCTGCAACAGGCTGAAAGGCTCGGTCTACTAATAATTTCAAGACCGTCGCCTCGCCGACAAATCCATTCGCACCGGTTACCAGCACCCTCGGGGCGGTCATTATTTTTTCCCCCCACCGATCAACGCGGTCAACCAACAAATGCAGAAAAAAAAGAATTTATCGCGTACTCGCCGTCGACACTTCCATGCACTAAAGGACAACTTCAACAGCTCCGCTCGACGCAAATCAAGCCAACCGCTTATGAACGGATCACTTTCAAGCTTGAGCAGCGCGCATATTAATTGAACCTGTTTGAACCACCAGCCATCGTGAATAATCTTGTATCGAGCGATAAGCGATCGCACCCCTTTATTTGCACCGACCTGATTATTCTCGTGCTGTCTGTAACTCATTGACGGCTCCGGATCGATGAACCAGCGGTATCCATTGCGTCGAGCGAACGCATAACAATACCAATCGTGCAGGGTGACAGCTTGCAGATATCGCCAGTTAGTCATGATTGACTGTTTGAAATCCGCGGCGAGCTTTCTGCACATTACATAGGTGCACCCGGGCCCCGCAGCTTCGAAAACATAATCCCAGCTAACTTGAGGTTGAGCCTTATTTAACAGGTGACGTTGGCCATCAGGCCAAAATGCTGTCACGTTGCTGGAGTAAGCGTCAACCTGAAGAATTTGAATAGCGGAAACGGCGCGACTGAGTTTATTTTGAAACCAGATGTCGTCCTGGTCTGAAAATGCAACGAAATCATAGGAATCAAACGGAACATCCCGTATCAGACGGAAAAAATTACCTGAGGCACCGCCGAAACTACCGGCCATTGGTAGTAAAACTACCTGCGGATGTCTGGCAGCATAATTTGCACACCAGGCTTCCGTGCCGTCACTGGAAGGGTCGACACTAATGAATACAGTTACGTCCACTCCAGTCTGAGACAGGATCGAGGTGATCTGTTCCTCGATCCAAAGCATGCCATTATACGCAGCTAGTAAAATTGCAATCCTAGGATATTCTGCTGGCATGCCGTCTCTGCTTACACCGTTAAAACATGATCGCCTAAAAAGCTCGAGCACTGCAGTCAGTGGGAATCAGAGTCCAGAATTTTCTTCAAATACTGACCATACCCTGTTTTCTTCAGCGAATCAGCTTGAGCCGCCACTTGATCGGCGGTGATCCAGCCATTGTGATAAGCAATTTCTTCAAGGCAAGCCACTTTCAATCCTTGGCGCTGTTCAATCGTATGAACGAAATGACTGGCCTCAAGCAATGAATCGTGTGTCCCTGTATCCAGCCAGGCGAATCCGCGGCCGAGCATTTCTACGTTGAGTGTTTTCTGTTCAAGATAGGCGCGATTGATATCAGTAATTTCCAGTTCGCCGCGCTCGGAAGGCTTGATGCTTTTAGCGATGTCGATCACTTGATTGTCATAGAAGTAAAGACCGGTCACAGCGTAATTCGATTTAGGCTTTGATGGCTTTTCTTCAATGCTCAGCGCACGCCCGGTTGCATCGAACTCAACGACACCAAATCTTTCCGGGTCGGAGACGTGGTAGCCGAAAACGGTTGCGCCCGACTTCTGCGAACCCGCAGAGCGCAGGTTTTCGGAGAAGTGGTGGCCGTAGAAAATATTGTCACCGAGAATAAGACAGCAAGGGTCATTCCCGATGAACTCTTCACCAATAATGAAAGCCTGTGCCAAACCGTCAGGGCTAGGCTGTACGGCGTAACTCAGTTTTATCCCGTAAGTGCTGCCATCCCCCAAGAGTTTGCGAAAGCATGGAAGATCTTCCGGTGTAGAAATGATAAGAATCTCGCGCATCCCTGCAAGCATAAGTACCGATAACGGATAAAAGATCATCGGCTTGTCGTAGATCGGCAACATCTGTTTCGACACGCCCAGAGTCAACGGGTGCAGGCGCGTGCCCGAGCCACCGGCGAGGATGATGCCTTTACGATTTGTCGTGGTCATTTGTTCAGAACTTCCCTAAGCATTCGGGTTACACCACTTTGCCAATCCGGCAAGTGTAGAGAAAAATTGTCGCGCAGCTTCTGACTATTCAATCGTGAGTTCAGAGGACGACGTGCAGGTGTCGGATAGGCTGTGGTTTCAATCGGGTTGACCGCCGTTACAGCTAACTCCTCACCTTGGGCTTTAGCGAAGTCTATGACGTGACTGGCATACCCATGCCAGGACACTTCGCCCGCAGCGGCCAAGTGATAGAGGCCAGCCAACTCTGGACGACTGATAACTCGCTGAATAGCAAACGCCGAAACGTCAGCAATCAGATCAGCACCGGTTGGAGCACCAATCTGATCCGCAATCACATTCAATGTTTCGCGATCCTTGGCCAAGCGCAGCATGGTCTTAGCGAAGTTGTTGCCGCGCGCACCGTAGACCCAACTAGTGCGGAAGATCAGATACTTGCAACCCGACGCGATAATCGCGTGTTCGCCGGCGAGCTTGCTGGAGCCGTAATGGTTTACCGGCGCAACAGCGTCCGTTTCCTGCCATGGCGTCACGCCCTGACCATTGAAAACGTAATCCGTAGAGTAATGAACCAGCCATGCGCCAGACGCTGCGGCTTCTTCGGCCATGACACCACTGGCAGCGCCGTTTACGCGATCAGCTAACTCGGTTTCCGACTCAGCCTTGTCGACCGCCGTATAGGCTGCGGCATTAACAATGACGTTCGGTTTTACCTGACGGATCGTTGCGCGCAAAGATTCAAGATTGGACAGATCACCGCTGAGGCCATCAACAAGATGCCGATCGAGAGCGACCAGCTCACCAAGCGGAGCCAGGGAGCGTTGCAGCTCCCAACCCACTTGGCCGTTTTTGCCTAGTAGAAGAATCTTCATGCTTTGCTCGAACGATCCGCGTAGTTCTGATCAATCCATTGTTGGTAGCTGCCGCTCTTCACGTGCTCCACCCACTCAGTGTTATTCAGATACCACTCGACAGTCTTACGAATACCGGTTTCGAAAGTCTCTTCCGGTGTCCAGCCCAACTCACGCTGAATCTTGCTCGCGTCGATCGCATAACGCACGTCATGACCAGGACGATCTTGAACATAAGTGATCAGACTCGCATGCGGACGGTGAGCCGAATCCGGACGCAATTCATCGAGCAACGCACACAGGGTATGCACCACTTCGATGTTTTGTTTTTCGTTATGACCGCCGATGTTGTAAGTCTCACCGATCACGCCTTCGGTGACGACTTTGTACAACGCGCGCGCGTGATCTTCAACATACAGCCAGTCGCGAACCTGATTGCCTTTGCCGTACACCGGCAGCGGCTTGCCTTCCAGCGCGTTGAGGATGATCAGCGGGATCAGCTTCTCAGGGAAGTGGCATGGGCCGTAGTTGTTCGAGCAGTTGGTCACCAGTGTCGGCAGGCCGTAGGTGCGGGCCCAGGCGCGAACAAGGTGATCGGAGCTTGCCTTGCTGGCCGAGTATGGCGAGCTTGGCTGGTAAGGCGTGGTTTCGGTGAAGAGGTCTTCCGGGCCTTCGAGGTCTCCGTACACTTCGTCAGTCGAAATGTGGTGGAAGCGGAAGTCGGCTTTACGCGTGTCGTCCAGCGCAGCCCAGTAGTGCCGCGCGGCTTCGAGCAGCGTGTAGGTGCCGATGATGTTGGTCTGGATGAACTCGGACGGGCCGGAGATCGAGCGGTCGACGTGGGACTCTGCGGCCAGATGCATGATTGCATCCGGTTGGTGCTCACGCAGAACGCGGTCGATCTGGTCACGATCGCAGATATCGACGCGCTCGAAGGCGTAACGCGAATTCTGGCTGACTTCTGCCAGGGACTCCAGATTACCGGCGTACGTCAGCTTGTCGACGTTGACCACCGCATCGGAAGTGTTGGAGATGATGTGACGGATAACTGCCGAGCCAATGAAGCCGGCGCCGCCGGTAACTAGAATTTTCACGCGAAACGATACCCTTGAGCTGCGGACAGCGCTGCCAGCGAGCGCGGTCTAATCCATGAATGCAGAGGCCACTTTCAGTTGGCATCCGTCAGAGTCAGTCTGAATCGACATGCAATACGGCACGATCGAACAAGGGACGCATTTTACAGCTTAATGATGGTTTTACTAATGGATAAAGACAGGCTGAGACGCAATTTCGACAGATGCCGCGCACCTGTCGTTTTCAGACCAGTCGCTTGCGTGCCGCTCTGGACGAACGTCCCAGAAACCATCCCAGTACAGGGCCGATCAGCATACCGATCAGCAGCGCCAACACAGCCACCACCGACACTGGCAATTGCGGGCCGGAAAAACCCAGAAACAAAAGCGAAACCGATTGCTGGTTCTCAAGCACAAACGCCAGAACAATCAGAACCATCAGCAGAAGAAAAACGCCAAGCAGTATGCGTTTCAGATTACGCATTCACGCCCCCTCGAATTTGAATAGCGAAGATCAAGCGCCCTCCTCCTCTTCCTCATTCACACGATCACGTAATTCCTTGCCTGGCTTGAAGTGCGGAACGAATTTACCGTCAAGACTAACGGACTGACCGGTCTTCGGATTACGGCCCACGCGAGGCGCGCGGTAGTGGAGGGAGAAACTTCCAAATCCACGGATCTCGATACGATCACCTGTGGCAAGGCATTGGGACATTTGTTCAAGCATGGTCTTGATGGCCAACTCCACATCCTTGGATGAGAGTAGCCCTTGATGGGTGACAATTCGTTCGATCAACTCCGACTTCGTCATATTTTTCCCTTCTTTTTCAAGCAGCTAGATCAGCGCTTGAAAGGTTTTAGCATGCCCGGAAGAATTTGAACAGCCCAGGGATTGACATATCTTTTCCGGCGTTGAAACGCCCATTTTCAGGGCACTCCGCTGGCGAGTCGGTTCGCTACGCACCTAGCGACACATCACCAGCATGGTCCGGGTTACGAATCCAGCGGGATTGAAGCCGAACGGGTATTCGTCTTCATCTTTCGCATCATCAGACCGGGTGATGACCCTGTAGCCTCTGCCTTTGCACTCCTTCGCTGCACGCTTCTGACACTTCTCCCAGCCGGAACCCAGCCCGGAGCAGTCGACCTCGATACCACTGACGCCACGCACTGCGTGAGTCTTCGCACTGGTAGTGCACCCTGCCAGCATCAAGACCATTGCAACAACCAGTAACTTGTTCATCCACTTCCTTATGCCAGGCCATGCCGACGACTACACGCTCAAGACCAAGCATAGTCGCGAATAGGCGATTGATCCGATTAAAGAAACAGACCCGCAAGCGAAGGCATTGGTTTCACGCACGGACGTACAAAGACCAAATCGCAGGCACAAAAAAGGGCGACCGAAGTCGCCCTTTTTAATGATCAAGCAGAACTCAGTTCTGTTTGGCCATTGCTTGACGCAGCAGTGCCGCCATGGTGGTGTCAGCTGCTTCGCCTTCCGGAGCTGCTTTCAGGCTCTGGATGGCTTCTTTCTCTTCAGCATCGTCTTTCGACTTGATCGAGAGCTGAATTACGCGGCTCTTGCGATCAACGCTGATGATCTTGGCTTCAACTTCCTGGCCTTCTTTCAGAACGTTGCGCGCGTCTTCAACGCGGTCACGGCTGATTTCGGAGGCTTTCAGGGTAGCTTCGATGTCGTCGGCCAGAACGATGATGGCGCCTTTGGCGTCAACTTCTTTCACGGTACCGGTCACGATAGCGCCCTTGTCGTTAACCGAGACGTACTCGGAGAACGGATCGCTTTCCAGTTGCTTGATGCCCAGAGAGATGCGCTCGCGCTCTGGGTCAACCGACAGAATGACGGTGTCCAGCTCGTCGCCCTTCTTGAAACGACGTACGGCCTCTTCGCCCACTTCGTTCCAGGAGATGTCGGACAGGTGAACCAGACCGTCGATGCCGCCGTCCAGACCAATGAAGATACCGAAATCGGTGATCGACTTGATGGTGCCGGAGATCTTGTCGCCCTTGTTGAACTGGCCAGAGAAGTCTTCCCATGGGTTCGACTTGCACTGCTTGATGCCCAGGGAGATACGACGACGCTCTTCGTCGATGTCCAGAACCATGACTTCCACTTCGTCGCCGACTTGTACGACTTTCGAAGGGTGGATGTTCTTGTTGGTCCAGTCCATTTCCGAAACGTGTACCAGACCTTCAACGCCTTCTTCCAGCTCAGCGAAGCAGCCGTAGTCGGTCAGGTTGGTTACACGAGCGGTAACGCGAGTGCCTTCTGGGTAACGGGCTTTGATAGCAACCCATGGATCTTCGCCCAGTTGCTTCAGGCCCAGGGAAACACGGTTGCGTTCGCGATCGTATTTCAGAACCTTGACGTCGATTTCGTCACCAACGTTGACGATTTCGGAAGGATGCTTGATGCGCTTCCAGGCCATGTCGGTGATGTGCAGCAGGCCGTCCACGCCACCCAGATCGACGAATGCGCCGTAATCGGTGAGGTTTTTGACGATACCTTTGACTTGCTGGCCTTCCTGCAGGGATTCCAGCAGAGCTTCACGCTCGGCGGAGTTCTCGGCTTCGAGGACGCTGCGACGGGAAACGACAACGTTGTTGCGCTTCTGGTCCAGCTTGATGACCTTGAATTCCAGCTCTTTGCCTTCCAGGTGCGTGGTGTCGCGCACTGGACGGACGTCAACCAGGGAACCTGGCAGGAACGCACGGATGCCGTTAACGTCGACAGTGAAGCCGCCTTTAACCTTACCGTTGATAACGCCCTTGACCACTTCCTCGGCTGCGAAGGCTGCTTCCAGAACGATCCAGCATTCAGCGCGCTTGGCTTTTTCACGGGACAGCTTGGTTTCGCCAAAGCCGTCTTCAACCGAATCCAGAGCAACGTGAACTTCATCACCAACGTTGATGTTCAGTTCGCCAGCATCGTTGTAGAACTGCTCAAGCGGGATGAGTGCTTCAGACTTCAGACCAGCGTGAACGGTTACCCAGCGAGCCTGGTAATCGATATCAACGATAACACCGGTGATGATGGAGCCTGCCTGAAGGTTCAGGGTTTTCAGGCTTTCTTCAAAGAGTTCCGCAAAGCTTTCGCTCATTTTAATTCCTGTAGATGAGGGCGAAGTAAACGCCCATCTCCACACCCCAGACGGTGTGGGTTAGTTTCATTTAAAAGAAGCACCGCAGGACTATGACTGGTCCCCTGCGACCCTCTTGGTCACCCGGCGATATCGCGAATGGCGATCTCGCTCATGATGCGTTCAAGCACCTGATCGATGGAAAGCTCCGTGGAATCCAGCTGAATCGCGTCGGCCGCCGGCTTGAGCGGGGCTACTGCGCGCTGGGTGTCACGCTCATCGCGTGCACGGATCTCATCTAGCAGACTCG
Organism: Pseudomonas sp. R1-1; assembly: GCF_051132135.1. Lineage (NCBI taxonomy): Bacteria > Pseudomonadati > Pseudomonadota > Gammaproteobacteria > Pseudomonadales > Pseudomonadaceae > Pseudomonas > Pseudomonas sp. R1-1. The sequence continues at coordinate 1,852,688 of NZ_CP071663.1, read as the reverse complement.
ACAGACTAACACCCTCGACTTTGCCCTTCAACTGCAAATATCGACGGCGCGCCCGCTCCTCGGCGCTGGCGGTGAGGAAAATCTTCAGCGGTGCATCGGGAAAAACCACCGTGCCCATGTCGCGACCATCGGCCACCAGACCCGGCGCTTCCTGGAATGCGCGCTGGCGCTGCAGCAGCGCCTCGCGCACAGCGGGCAGCGCAGCCACCTGCGAAGCGCCGGAGCCGACGCTTTCGGTGCGGATGACATCGCTGACTTCGTCGCCTTCCAGAATGATCCGCTGCAACTGACCTTCGGTCGCCGCGATGAACTGCACATCCAGATGAGCGGCAAGTTGCTTCAGCAGCTCTTCATTGGTCAGGTCAACGCCATGATTGTGCGCAGCGAACGCGAGCAAGCGATAAAGCGCACCGGAATCGAGCAGGTTCCAGCCCAGACGCTTGGCCAGAATCCCGGCGACAGTGCCTTTGCCCGAACCGCTTGGCCCATCGATGGTGATGACCGGTGCAATGTTTTTCACGACTGAGCCTCTTGTGCCACACGAATACCGACTTGCCCGCACAGCGCGAGGAAGTTGGGGAACGACGTCGCGACGTTGGCGCAATCATGGATGCGGATCGGCGCAGTGGCGCGCAGCGATGCCACACTGAAGGCCATGGCGATGCGGTGATCGCCGTGACCGTGCACCTCACCGCCACCAATCTGGCCGCCGTCGATGATAATGCCGTCCGGGGTTGGCTGGCATTTTACGCCCAGCGCCAACAGGCCGTCAGCCATCACCTGAATCCGATCCGATTCCTTGACCCGCAGCTCTTCGGCACCGGTCAGTACGGTACGCCCTTCAGCGCACGCAGCCGCGACGAACAGCACCGGGAACTCATCGATGGCCAACGGCACCAGTTCTTCCGGAATTTCGATGCCTTTTAGCTTGGCCGCGCGCACGCGCAGGTCAGCCACTGGCTCGCCGCCGACTTCACGCTGGTTTTCCAGCGTGATGTCCGCGCCCATCAGGCGCAGGATGTCGATGACGCCGGTGCGGGTCGGGTTGATGCCGACGTGCTCAAGCACCAGCTCGGAACCCTCGGCAATCGACGCCGCCACCAGGAAGAACGCCGACGACGAGATATCGCCCGGCACTTCGATGTGAGTTGCGGAGAGCTTGCCGCCGGACTCGACCGAAGCCGTGGCACCGTCGACGCTGACCGGGTAGCCGAAGCCGCGCAGCATGCGCTCGGTGTGGTCGCGGGTCGGTGCCGGCTCGGTCACGGTGGTTTTGCCTTCGGCGTACAGACCGGCGAGCAGCAGGCAGGATTTCACCTGCGCACTGGCCATCGGCATCGTGTAGGTCAGGCCTTTGAGCTTGTGCCCGCCGCGAATGGTCATCGGTGGACGACCTTCTGCTGCGGTTTCAATCACCGCGCCCATTTCCCGCAAAGGATTGGCCACGCGGTTCATTGGGCGCTTCGAAAGCGAGGCATCACCCGTCAAAACACTGTCGAAGTTCTGCGCCGCCAGCAGGCCGGACAGCAGACGCATCGAGGTGCCGGAGTTGCCCAGATAGATCGGCCCCGGCGCGGGTTTCAAGCCGTGCAGGCCGACACCGTGAATGGTCACGCGGCCGTGGTGCGGGCCTTCGATGACCACGCCCATGTCGCGAAAAGCCTGCAAGGTCGCCAAGGCGTCTTCGCCCTCGAGGAAGCCTTCGACTTCGGTGACGCCTTCGGCCAGCGAGCCGAGCATGATCGAACGGTGGGAAATCGATTTGTCACCCGGTACGCGAATCCGACCGGACAGGCGGCCACCAGGTTGAGCCAGGAAGATCAGATCGTTGGAATTCATAGCGTCCACATAGGCCCTGCGGGCCAGGATTTTACTGAAATGCTCGCGGGCAACCCGGGCGCGCGTGAAGACGCCCAACAATTGGTGCCCATCCCCTGCATCGACCGCGTCGCGCAAGGCGTCGAGGTCGCTGCGAAATGTATCGAGTGTGCGCAGGACAGCCTCGCGATTGGCGAGAAAGATGTCGTGCCACATCACCGGGTCGCTTCCGGCGATTCTTGTGAAATCGCGGAAACCGCCCGCAGCGTAACGGAAGATCTCCAGATTTTCATTGCGCTTGGCCAATGAATCGACCAGACCGAAGGCCAGCAGGTGCGGCAAATGGCTGGTCGCCGCCAGCACTTCATCGTGACGCTCTACCTGCATGTGTTCGACGTCGGCACCCAATTCGCGCCACAAATGATCGACCACAGCCACTGCGGCAGGATCGGTCTGCTCAAGCGGCGTAAGGATCACTTTATGACGACGGAACAACTCGCCATTGGACGCCTCCACCCCACTCTGCTCGGACCCGGCGATCGGATGCCCCGGCACAAAGCGCGCCGGCATGCCGCCGAACGCCTCGGTCGCCGCGCGCACCACATTGCCCTTGGCACTGCCGACATCGGTGAGAATCGCCTGCCTCAGATCCATGCCTGCCAGACGCGCGAGCAGTTTTTCCATGGCCAGGATCGGCACCGCCAGCTGAATCACATCGGCGCCCTGGCACGCAGCGGCCAAATCGTCTTCGCAGCGATCAACCACACCCAACTCGACCGCCAGCTTGCGCGATTGCGGGTCGAGATCGACGCCGACCACTTCGCGGCACACGCCGCTTTCACGCAAGCCTTTGGCAAACGAACCACCGATCAACCCCAGACCGACCACCACAAGGCGCCCGATCATAGGTGCAGCAGGTTGCAACGCAGTGACATCAACCACGAGCCAGAACCTTACGCAGCGCTTCGAGGAAGCGGCTGTTTTCCGCCGGCAGACCGATGGTCACCCGCAGATGATTCGGCATGCCGTAGTTGGCCACCGGGCGCACGATCACACCTTCGCGCAACAAGCCCTGAAATACCGGGGCCGCGACCTGAGCGAGATCGACGCAAATGAAGTTGCCTTTGGATTCAATCCAGCCCAGACCCAGCTCACGGAAACCGGCTTGCAACTGCTGCATGCCCGCCTCGTTGAGCTGACGGCTTTGCGCCAGATATTCCTCATCCTTCAAAGCTGCACAAGCAGCCGCCAGGGCGAGGCTGTTGACATTGAACGGCTGGCGCACACGGTTGAGCACGTCGGCCACTACCGGGGTCGACAGCGCGTAGCCGACGCGCAGCGCCGCCAGACCGTAGGCCTTGGAGAACGTGCGCGACACCAGCAGGTTCGGATAAGCCGCGAGGAAATCGAGGCCGTCCGGCAGATCGCTACCTTCGGCATATTCGATGTAGGCCTCGTCGAGCACCACCAGCACATGCTCCGGCACATCCTGCAGGAACTCGTCCAGCGCCTCGGCACCGAACCAGGTGCCGGTGGGGTTGTTCGGGTTGGCGATGAACACCACACGCGTATTCGCGTCGATGGCCGCGAGCATGGCGGGCAGGTCATGCCCCCAATCCTTGGCCGGCACTACTTTGGCTTGTGCGCCGACCGCCTGCGTGGCGATCGGATACACCGCAAACGCGTGCTCACTGAACACGGCATTCAGGCCCGGCGCCAGATAGGCGCGAGCGACCAGTTCAAGAATGTCGTTGGAGCCGTTGCCCAGAGTGACCTGGTTCAGCTCGACGCGGCATTGCTCAGCCAGCAGGGATTTCAGCGCGAAACCATTGCCGTCCGGGTAACGGGTCAGCTCTGTCAACTCTTCGCGAATTGCCGCCAAGGCTTTCGGGCTGGCACCCAGCGGGTTTTCATTGCTCGCCAGTTTGACGATTTTTGCCGGATCCAGATCCAGCTCGCGCGCGAGTTCGTCCACAGGCTTGCCCGGAACGTACGGCGACAGTTGTTGCACGCCCGGCTGTGCCAGAGCGAGGAAGTTGCCACTCATTTGCTACCGCCCTTAGAGAACTGCTTTCGGGTAGGAACCCAGCACTTTGAGTGCTACCGCTTCCTGACTGATCTTTTCCAGCACACCTTTGATCAACGGATCGCGGTGGTGGCCGACAAAGTCGATGAAGAACACGTACGTCCATTTGCCGCTGCGCGACGGACGGGTTTCGATGCGGGTCAGGTCGATCCCGTTGTCATGGAACGGCACCAGCAGCTCGTGCAGCGCGCCGGGTTTGTTGCTCATCGACACGATGATCGACGTCTTGTCGTCGCCGGTCGGCGGCACTTCCTGGTTACCGATCATCAGGAAGCGCGTGGAGTTGTCCGGGCGATCCTCGATTTTCTCGGCCAGACGCGTCAGGCCATACAGGCCCGCCGCCATGTCGCCGGCAATCGCCGCTGAATTCCACTCACCCTTGACCCGCTTGGCCGCTTCGGCGTTGCTCGACACCGCGACGCGCTCGACATTCGGGTAATGCGCGTCCAGCCACTTGCGGCACTGGGCCAGCGACTGCGCGTGGGAATAGATGCGGCTGATGCTGTCGGTCTTGGTGTTCTCGCCGACCAACAGATGGTGGTGAATACGCAGCTCGACTTCGCCGCAGATGACCATGTCGTGCTCGAGGAAACTGTCGAGGGTGTGGTTGACCGCGCCCTCGGTGGAGTTTTCCACCGGGACCACGCCAAAATTCACCGCCCCGGCCGCCACTTCACGGAACACTTCGTCGATTGCCGCCATTGGCTTGCTGATCACCGCGTGGCCGAAATGCTTCATCGCCGCCGCTTGGGTGAAGGTGCCTTCAGGGCCGAGGTACGCCACTTTCAGCGGCTGCTCCAGCGCCAGACACGACGACATGATTTCGCGGAACAGCCGCGCCATCTCTTCGTTGCCCAGCGGCCCCTGATTGCGCTCCATCACTCGCTTGAGCACCTGAGCTTCACGCTCGGGACGATAGAACACCGGCACCTCGCCTTCGGCCAGCGAGGCCATCTTCACGCGCGCAACTTCCTGGGCGCAGCGCGCACGCTCACTGATCAGTTCCAGGACCTTGGTGTCCAGAGCGTCGATGCGAACGCGCAGCGCCTTGAGTTCTTGCTCGGACATCAGCCGTGTTCCTTCTCGAATTCCGCCATGTAGGCCACCAGCGCGTTGACCGCGTTGAGGTCGACGGCGTTGTAGATGGAAGCGCGCATGCCGCCCACCGAGCGGTGGCCCTTGAGGTTGAGCAGGCCACGCGCATCGGCACCGGCGAGGAACGGCTTGTCCAGACGGTCATCGGCCAGACGGAACGGCACGTTCATCCACGAGCGATCCGACTTGTTGATCGGGTTGCTGTAGAGGCCGCTGGCGTCGATGAAGTCGTACAGCGTGCGCTGCTTGACGTCGTTCAGTTTGGCGATCGCGTCAACGCCGCCCTGCTCTTTCAGCCACTGGAAGACCAGACCGGACAGGTACCAGGCCAGGGTCGGCGGCGTGTTGTACATCGAGCCGTTATCGGCGGCGACCTTGTAGTCGAGCATGGTCGGGCACAGCGCGCGTGCCTTGCCGAGCAGGTCTTCGCGGATGATGTTGACGACGATGCCGCTCGGGCCAATGTTTTTCTGCGCGCCGGCGTAGATCATGCCGAAACGCGAGATGTCGACCGGGCGCGAGAGGATGTCCGAAGACATGTCGGCCACCAGCGGCACGTCACCGGTTTCGGGGATCCACTGGAATTCCAGGCCGCCGATGGTTTCGTTCGGCGCGTAGTGAACGTAAGCGGCGTCTTTCGACAGGTTCCACTCGTTCTGGCCGGGAATGGCGAAATAGTCATAAGGCTTGGCGGTGGCAGCCACGTTGACGTGGCCGTAGCGCGAGGCTTCTTCGATGGCTTTCTGCGACCAGATACCGGTGTCGATGTAGTCAGCCGAGCCGCCTTCAGGCAACAGGTTCAGCGGAATCTGGGCGAATTGCTGGCTGGCGCCGCCTTGCAGGAACAGCACTTTGTAGTTCGACGGGATATTCAGCAGGTCACGCAGATCCTGCTCGGCCTGGGTCGCGATGGACACGAACTCATCGCTGCGATGGCTCATTTCCATGACCGACAGACCCTTGCCGTGCCAATCAAGGAGTTCACCCTGGGCGCGCTGCAGAACAGCTTCAGGCAACGCCGCAGGACCGGCGCAGAAGTTATAGGCTCGCTTGCTCACATCCAATCTCGCTCTGATCTGGTGGTCACTTAAATCTTTTGATATGCGGGTGATCGTTCCCACGCTCTGCGTGGGAATGCATCCGATGACGCTCTGCGTCATGGGACGCGGAGCGTCCCCAGCGGCATTCCCACGCAGAGCGTGGGAACGATCGTTGCAGTGTCGCAAATTTTCAAACAGGACAAATAACAAGGGGGCGAATTTTCATCCGCCCCCTCGTTTGTCCGCTTATTCTTGCGGCTCTTCGTCAGCTGCGGCGTCGAGTTGCTGGTCGTCTCCAGCCTCGTCGATACCGACGGTGCCTTCGAATTCCTCGCCCTCTTCACCTTCAAGCTCTTCACCTTCGATCTCCGAAGGCTCCTGAACCCGCTCCAGACCGACCAGGGTTTCATCCTTGGCCAGTTTGATCAGGGTCACGCCCTGGGTGTTACGGCCCAGGCTCGATACTTCGTCGACACGGGTACGCACCAGGGTGCCCTGATCGGAAATCAGCATGATTTCTTCACCGTCCTGCACCTGCACCGCGCCGACCAGACGGCCGTTACGCTCGTTGCTGACCATGGCGATAACGCCCTGACCGCCACGCTTGTACTCAGGGAACTCGGTGATCGCCGTGCGCTTGCCGTAGCCGCGCTCGGAAGCGGTGAGGATCTGGCTGCCTTCTTCCGGGATCAGCATGGAGATCAGCTTCTGCCCTTCCGGCAGACGCATGCCGCGCACACCGCGAGCGGTACGGCCCATGGCGCGAACTTCGGATTCCTTGAAGCGCGTGACCTTGCCGCCGTCGGAGAACAGCATGATTTCCTGCTCGCCATCGGTAATGGCCGCAGAGATCAGGATGTCGCCTTCGTCCAGCTCCAGTGCGATCAGACCGACGCTGCGTTGACGGCTGAAGGCCACCAGCGGGGTCTTCTTCACGGTACCGTTGGCGGTGGACATGAAGATGAACGGCGCTTTCTTGCGATCGGCAGCCTTGATGCGCGCACGGCGCTCTTCGTCGGTTTCGTTGCTGTTTTCGATCTCTTCTACATCAGCCTCGACGCCTTCGGCTTCTTCTTCATCAGCCTGACGCTTCATGGCTTCGAGATCGACCGGCAGCATGGTGGTGATGTATTCGCCTTCGCTCAGCGGCAGCAGGTTGACCAGCGGACGACCACGGGCGGCGCGGGACGCTTCCGGGATCTCGTAGGTCTTGAGCCAGTACACCTTGCCCTTGCTGGAAAACAGCAGGAGCGTGGTGTGGCTGTTGGCAACCAGCAGGTGAGCGATGTAGTCCTCATCCTTGACACCGGTGGCCGACTTGCCTTTACCGCCACGACGCTGCGCCTGATACGCCGCCAGTGGCTGGGTCTTGGCATAGCCACCGTGGGAAATGGTCACCACGCGCTCTTCTTCCGGGATCATGTCGCCCAGGGTCAGGTCGAGACGCGCATCGAGGATTTCGGTGCGGCGCTGGTCGCCGTATTCGGCGCGGATCACTTCCAGCTCTTCGCGGATCACTTCCATCAGGCGCACGGCGCTGTTGAGGATGCGGATCAGCTCGCCGATCTGGTTGAGAATCTCTTGATACTCGGCCAGCAGCTTTTCGTGCTCCAGACCGGTCAGACGGTGCAGACGCAGTTCGAGAATGGCTTGCGCCTGTTCCGGCGACAGGAAGTACTTGCCTTCGCGCAGACCGTATTGCGGATCGAGGTTTTCCGGACGGCACGAATCGGCACCGGCACGCTCGACCATGGCCACCACTGCCGAGGATTCCCACGGTGTGCTGACCAGCGCTTCCTTGGCTTCCGACGGCGTCGGCGAAGCCTTGATCAGGGCGATGACCGGGTCGATGTTCGACAGGGCAACGGCCTGGCCTTCAAGAATGTGACCACGCTCGCGGGCCTTGCGCAGTTCGAACACGGTACGGCGGGTGACGACTTCGCGACGGTGACGAACGAAGGCTTCGAGCAGATCCTTGAGGTTAAGGATGCGTGGACGGCCGTCGATCAGCGCCACGATGTTGATGCCGAATACCGATTGCAACTGGGTCTGGGCGTAGAGGTTGTTGAGGATCACCTCAGGCACTTCGCCGCGACGCAGCTCGATCACGACGCGCATACCGTCCTTGTCGGACTCGTCGCGCAGTTCGGTGATGCCTTCGAGCTTCTTCTCTTTGACCAGCTCGGCGATCTTCTCGATCAGACGCGCCTTGTTCAGCTGGTAAGGGAGTTCGGTGATGACGATCTGCTGACGGCCACCGACCTTGTCGATGTCTTCGATGATCGAGCGGGCGCGCATGTAAATGCGCCCGCGACCGGTACGGTAGGCTTCGATGATGCCGGCGCGACCGTTGATGATCGCTGCGGTCGGGAAGTCCGGACCGGGAATGTATTGCATCAGCTCGTCGACGGTCAGCTCGGGGTTGTCGATGAGCGCCAGGCAACCGTCGATGACTTCACCGAGGTTGTGCGGCGGGATGTTGGTCGCCATGCCCACGGCGATACCGCTGGAACCGTTGACCAGCAGGTTCGGTACGCGGGTCGGCATGACCGCCGGGATCAGTTCGGTGCCGTCGTAGTTCGGCACCCAGTCCACCGTTTCCTTGTGCAGGTCGGCCAGCAGCTCGTGCGCCAGCTTGGTCATGCGCACTTCGGTGTATCGCATGGCCGCGGCATTGTCGCCGTCGACAGAACCGAAGTTGCCCTGGCCGTCGACCAGCAGGTAACGCAGGGAGAACGGCTGGGCCATACGAACGATGGTGTCGTACACGGCAGTGTCACCGTGCGGGTGATACTTACCGATCACGTCGCCGACGACACGGGCAGATTTCTTGTACGGCTTGTTGAAGTCGTTGCCCAGCTCGCTCATCGCGAACAGCACGCGACGGTGCACGGGCTTGAGGCCATCGCGCGCGTCCGGCAGTGCTCGGCCGACGATTACGCTCATTGCGTAGTCGAGGTAGGACTGTTTCAGCTCGTCTTCGATATTGACCGGGAGGATTTCTTTGGCCAGTTCGCCCATGAGAAGCCTGATTCCTTTTTCTGGTGAAACTTCGTCATATCCATGTGGGAGCAACGAAGCTCGTCGGGGCAGGCCGGGTGCCATGCGCCGACTTACGACAAATCAACATTCGGATCGCGGATTTGCGCAGTGAAGACAGCTCCGTGGAGCGGCCTCGGAAAACGCCGGATGTTATCACAAGAGCCGCCACGCACCTATCCCCCAGATGCGCATGGAGCATAGTTAGTTGACCGGTGACAGGCTTGAGGGGGACGAGAGAGGCTCAGAGCTTCTTTGAATGTGAAATCCGGGGCAGGTTTTGAGTTGTTTATTGACTTTTCTGGCCTCATCGCGAGCAGGCTCACTCCTACAGGGTTTGCGCCGGACACAAAATTGTAGGAGTGAGCCTGCTCGCGATGGCGACCTTGCAGACGCCACAGTCCTTCAATGCAGGCGCTTGCGGCACATCAACTGGGCCATCTTGGCGGTGTCCGGGCGTTCGACGATGCCCTTTTCGGTGACGATCGCATCGATCAGGTCCGCCGGCGTTACATCAAACACCGGGTTGAAGGCTTCAACATCCGCACCGACGCGCTTGCCGCCGACTTCGAGCAATTCGGCGCCGGCGCGCTCTTCGATCGGGATGTCATCACCGCTGGCCAGGTTCATGTCGATGGTCGAGCTCGGCGCGACGACCATGAAGCGCACGCCGTGGTGCATGGCGTTGACCGCCAGTTGATAGGTGCCAATCTTGTTGGCCACATCGCCGTTGGCGGTGATGCGGTCGGCACCGACGATGACCCAGGTCACGCCTTTGGTTTTCATGATGTGCGCGGCGGCGGAGTCAGCATTGAGGGTTACCGGAATGCCTTCGTTGGCCAGCTCCCACGCGGTCAGGCGCGAACCCTGTAGCCAAGGACGGGTTTCGTCGGCGTAAACGCGTTCGACCATACCTTCAATATAAGCCGCGCGAATCACCCCCAGGGCCGTGCCGAAACCGCCGGTTGCCAAGGCGCCGGTGTTGCAGTGGGTGAGGATCGCCTGGGCATTGCCCTGGTGTTTGCGGATCAGGTCGACGCCCAACTGGGCCATGGTCAGATTGGCTTCGCGATCGCTCTCGTGAATGGCGATGGCTTCGGCCTCCAGCGCCACCAGCGGATCGGCATTGCCTTTGAGGCGGTCGAGGCGATCATGCATGCGCCCCAGCGCCCAGAACAGATTGACTGCGGTCGGACGAGAATCGGCCAACAGCGCAAAGTCTTCCTCCAGCGCCGCGTACCAGTCACCACCCTCGGCGATCCGCGCGCGGGCCGCGAGCACAATGCCATAGGCCGCGCTGATGCCGATGGCCGGTGCGCCACGCACAACCATCGAGCGGATCGCCTCGGCCACGCCGGCGGCGCTGGTGTAGGCGATCCAGGTTTCTTCAAACGGCAAAATACGCTGATCCAGCAGGTGCAGCGCGCCGTCTCGCCAATCGATGGCCTTCACTTTCTCCGCAGCCAACAGTCGATCGCGCATCCCACACCCCGCACTCATGAACAAAAGCCGCCGATTATAGCGATCCCCCCGCGAAGACGCTCGGGTATACTTCGCCATCCTTTACAAAAGCACTGGAACCGACTCCCGATGCCCAAACCTGCCATTGCGCTCGACCTTTTATTGCTGCCGACCTGGCTGGTCCCCGTCGAACCCGCTGGCGTCGTACTCAAGGAGCACGGCCTGGGCATCCGCGACGGTTGTATCGTGTTTATCGGCCCGCGCGCCGAAGCGCTGAAGTGTAACGCCACTGAAATCCGTGAATTGCCGGATGTGCTGCTCGCCCCGGGCCTGATCAATGCCCATGGCCACGCCGCGATGACGCTGTTCCGCGGCCTGGCAGACGATCTGCCGCTGATGACCTGGCTGGAAAATCACATCTGGCCGGCCGAGGCCAAATGGGTCGATGAAGATTTCGTCCGTGACGGCACCGATCTGGCCATTGCCGAGCAGATCAAGGGCGGCATCAGCTGTTTTTCCGACATGTACTTCTACCCCAAGGTCGCCAGCGAGCGCGTGCACAACAGCGGCATTCGCGCGCAGATCGCCATTCCGATCCTCGACTTTCCGATTCCCGGCGCAAGCAGTGCCGATGAAGCCATCCGTCAGGGCGTCGAGCTGTTCGGCGATCTGAAGCATCACGATCGCATCAAGGTTACTTTCGGCCCTCACGCACCGTACACCGTCGGCGACGAGAACCTCGAGAAAATCCGCGTGATTGCCGAGGAACTGGACGCCGCGATTCACATGCACGTCCATGAAACCGCGTTCGAGGTCCAGCAGGCAGTCGAGCAGACCGGCGAACGGCCACTGGCGCGCCTCGGTCGCCTCGGCCTGCTCGGCCCGCGTTTCCAGGCCGTGCACATGACCCAGATCAGCGATGACGACCTCGCGCTGCTGGTAGAAAGCAATACCAGCGTGATCCACTGCCCGGAGTCGAACCTCAAACTGGCCAGCGGTTTTTGCCCGGTCGAGCGTTTGTGGCAGGCTGGGGTGAATGTCGCGGTCGGCACCGATGGCGCCGCCAGCAACAACGATCTCGACCTGCTCGGGGAAACCCGCACCGCGGCATTGCTGGCGAAAGCCGTTGCCGGCTCGGCCACCGCGCTGGACGCCCACCGTGCGCTGCGCATGGCCACGCTCAACGGCGCGCGGGCACTGGGGATCGACGCGCAAGTGGGCTCGCTGGAAATCGGCAAAGCCGCCGACATCGTGGCTTTCGATCTGTCCGGCCTGGCGCAGCAACCGGTGTATGACCCGGTTTCGCAGCTTATCTATGCCACCGGTCGCGATTGCGTGAAACACCTGTGGGTCGCCGGCAAACAACTGCTCGACGACCGGCGCCTGACGCGCATGGACGAACAGCAACTGGGCGCCACCGCACGCCACTGGGGTCAGCGCATCAGCGGCCACACCGAATCGTAAACACCGTGGAGCAGACTCCGCGGCTACAGCCTTTTTGAAGTTTTTCGAGGAATTGAACATGAGCAACGTCGACCACGCCGAAATCGCCAAATTCGAGGCCCTGGCCCATCGCTGGTGGGACCGCGAAAGCGAATTCAAACCGCTGCACGACATCAACCCGCTGCGCGTCAACTGGATCGACGAGCGGGTCAATCTGGCCGGCAAGAAAGTTCTCGACGTCGGCTGCGGCGGCGGCATCCTCAGTGAAGCCATGGCCCAGCGCGGCGCGACCGTGATGGGCATCGACATGGGCGAAGCGCCGCTGGCGGTCGCGCAACTGCATCAACTGGAGTCCGGCGTCAGCGTCGAATACCGGCAGATCACTGCCGAAGCGCTGGCCGAAGAATTGCCCGAGCAGTTCGACGTGGTCACCTGTCTGGAAATGCTTGAGCACGTGCCGGACCCATCGTCGGTCATCCGCGCCTGCTTCCGCATGGTCAAACCCGGCGGCCAGGTATTCTTTTCGACCATCAACCGCAACCCGAAGGCGTACCTGTTCGCGATCATCGGCGCCGAATACATCATGAAGCTGCTGCCGCGCGGCACCCACGACTTCAAGAAATTCATTCGCCCCTCCGAACTGGGCGCCTGGAGCCGCATGGCTGGCCTGACCGTCAAGGACATCATCGGCCTGACGTACAACCCGCTGACCAAGCACTACAAGCTGTCCAACGACGTTGACGTCAACTACATGATCCAGACCCTGCGCGAGGAATAAGCATGGCTATCAGAGCGGTTCTTTTCGACATGGACGGCACCCTGCTCGACACGGCGCCGGACTTCATCGCCATCTGCCAGGCCATGCGCGCCGATCGCGGCTTGCCGCCGATCAACGACAAGCACATCCGCGACGAAATTTCCGGTGGCGCCAAAGCCATGGTCGCGGTGACCTTTTCGATGGACCCGGAATCGCCGGGTTTCGAGGAGTTGCGTCAGGAATTTCTCGAGCGCTATCTGGTCGGCTGCGCAGTGCACAGCAAGCTGTTCGACGGCATGGCCGAGTTGCTGGTCGACATCGAAAAGGCCAACCTGATCTGGGGCGTGGTCACCAACAAGCCGGTGCGTTTTGCCGAGCCGATCATGCAGCGACTGGGGCTGGCCGAGCGTTCGGCGCTGCTGATCTGCCCGGACCACGTGAAAAACAGCAAGCCCGATCCGGAGCCGCTGACCCTCGCGTGCAACATGCTTGATCTGGATCCTGCGAGCGTTCTGTTTATCGGCGATGATCTGCGCGACATCGAATCCGGCCGCGCCGCCGGCACCAAGACGTGTGCGGTGACTTACGGCTACATCCACCCGGACGATCACCCGCGTCACTGGGGCGCGGACGTGGTGGTGGATCATCCGCTGGAGTTGCGCAAGGTGCTCGATAACGCGCTGTGCAGTTGCTGAACCTGACGCGAAACGGCACAGGCTGGATTCCCGTACGGAGCGCGGGCGCTCTGACTCTTGAAGAGGTTGTTTTATGTTTGATTACACCGCTCGTCCCGAATTGCTCAAGGATCGGGTCATTCTGGTCACCGGTGCCGGTCGCGGCATCGGTGCAGCGGCGGCGAAAACCTACGCCGCCCATGGCGCCACGGTGCTGCTGCTGGGCAAGACCGAAGCCAATCTGACCGAGGTCTACGATGCAATCGAAGCAGCGGGCCATCCGCAACCGGCGGTGATTCCGTTCAACCTCGAAACCGCCCTGCCCCATCAATACGATGAGCTGGCGGCGATGATCGAAACCGAGTTCGGCCACCTCGACGGCCTGCTGCACAACGCCTCGATCATCGGCCCGCGCACGCCGATCGAACAGTTGTCCGGCGAGAATTTCATGCGGGTGATGCAGGTCAACGTCAACGCGATGTTCATGCTGACCAGCACCCTGTTGCCGCTGCTCAAACTGTCGCAGGACGCCTCGGTGGTGTTCACCTCCAGCAGCGTCGGCCGCAAGGGTCGCGCCTATTGGGGCGCGTACGGCGTGTCGAAGTTCGCCACCGAAGGCCTGATGCAGACGCTGGCCGATGAGGTCGACGGTGTCGCGCCGGTGCGATCCAACAGCATCAACCCCGGCGGCACCCGTACCAGCATGCGTGCACAGGCTTATCCGGGGGAAAACCCGCTGAACAACCCGACCCCGGAAGAGATCATGCCGGTGTACCTGTACCTGATGGGCCCGGACAGTACCGGCATCAACGGCCAGGCGTTCAACGCGCAGTAACCGCCATACGTCGCTTTTGTTGCCGCGGCAGATTGCTGTCGCGGCAGACCTTTGCCGCCTGCAACCGTAACAAATCAGCCAATTTCCCGGCAGCGGCTCGCTCGACGGTTATTCAACCTGTTGATTTGAATCGATTTAAATTAAAGCGAACCGATTGGCATGAGTTTCGCTCTAACCTTCCTTAAAGCATGCCGTGTGAAGGCAATGGGGCGAGGCCGATTTCGATAGCTGACTGATCGTCATCCGGCAGACTAGACTTACGCCAGATGTCCTACGGGACTGACGGACCAGTATGACGCGCAGCCCATCGCCGCCTCACCCAGCCTGTAAGACAGACTTACTGCTTAGGGGCTCACGCCATATGAAATCACCCACCCAGACCAATGCGATTGACTTCGACAGTGCGAAATTGCAGCGCCTGGGCTTTGGTCAACTGCCTCCCCTGCTGGAGCGACCGGCCAGCCTGGCGCAACTGCGCCAGCAAATGAGCCTGCAACTGCAGACCAGCCTCGAACCGCAACGCATTCTCGGTCTGTTTTTCCGTGAAGTTCAGCGCCTGGTGCCGCTGGACGCCCTGGTTTATGCGCACCAGGGCAGCGATCTGCGCCTGGAGTTCGGCAGCCGCGGCCATCACTCGATCAGCTATAGCCTGAGCCATGAAGGCGAGCATCTGGGCGAAGTGGTATTCCGCCGCAACCAGCGCTTCAGCGAGCTTGAACAAGGCCAACTGGAATCGTTGCTGTCGTCCTTGCTGTACCCGATGCGCAACGCCCTGCTCTATCGCGAAGCGACGCAGAGCGCGCTGCGCGATCCGCTGACCGGCGCCGGCAACCGCATCGCCATGGAGCAGACCCTGCAACGCGAGATCGACATGGCGCGGCGTCATCAACAACCGTTGTCGCTGCTGATGATCGACATCGACCACTTCAAACGGGTCAATGACAGTCATGGCCACAGCGCCGGTGATAATGTGCTCAAAGCGATCGCGGCGACGCTGAAGGCGCAGTTGCGCAATGTCGACATGGTGTTTCGCTATGGCGGGGAAGAGTTTCTGATCCTGCTGTCCAACACCAGCCGCGAGGCTGCGGCAATGGTCGGCGAACGGCTGCGCCATGCGACGCAAACGGCCGAGTATTACGCCGATGGCCAACTGATCGAGCTGACGGTGAGCCTCGGTTGTTCGACTTTGTTGCCGGGCGAATCAGCCGACAGCCTGCTGCGCCGGGCGGACAGTGCGCTGTATGTGGCCAAACGTGAAGGGCGTAACCGCCTGGCAATGGCGGGCTGAGTTTTCCCAGCCACCACAAAACAATGGAGCGAGCCTGCTCGCGATGCGGTGGGTCAGCCAATGCGATCATTGAATGACACACCGCTATCGCGAGCAGGCTCGCTCCCACAGGGGTTCTGTGTGAGCCACTGAATTTCGAAGCCACCACAAAACAATGTGGGAGCGAGCCTGCTCGCGAAGGCGTCAGTCCAGCCGAATCAGCAGCGACTGGCAGTCCGCAATCGCGAGCAGGCTCGCTCCCACAGGGGTTCTGTGTGAGCCACTGAATTTCGAAACCACCACAAAACAATGTGGGAGCGAGCCTGCTCGCGAAGGCGTCAGTCCAGCCGGAATCAGCAGCGACTGGCAGTCCGCAATCGCGAGCAGGCTCGCTCCCACAGGGGGTCTGTGTGAGCCACTGAATTTCGAAACTACCACAAAACAATGTGGGAGCGAGCCTGCTCGCGAAGGCGTCAGTCCAGCCGGAATCAGCAGCGACTGGCAGTCCGCAATCGCGAGCAGGCTCGCTCCCACAAGGGGGGTGCGTTAGTTCTCGACTACTGCCCTGCGCTCGCGGTTATGCACTATGCGCTCCGAGGTTTCCAGTTGCATGCAGCGTTCAAGGAACAGGTACATGTAGTCGTAGCTTTTGCAGATCGCCTGGCGCAGTTCGGCCTGCAAGGCTTTGCTTGGGTTCATGCCGGCCAGGGTGCAGATGATTTCCAGGGCTTCCCAGGGATGCGCATCGTCGTACTGCGCATGCATTTTCAGCCACTTCATCGCACGCTTGCGCTCCTCTTCAGGGAACGCAGCAGCGTAGACGCCGGTAGAGCAGACCACCGCCGACCACTCCCCGGTCGCGCCTTCGATGGCGTAGTTGGTCGCGGCGATGGCGACGATCAGCGAATCGGCTGAACTGGTGTGCCAGCACCAATGACTCAACGCGTGCAATTCCGGTGGCACCTGTTGGGCCTGGAGGTCTTCCAGGCTGACGCCATGGGCCCGGCTCCAGTGCACCCAGTAATCGGCGTGATTGAGTTCGACGCGGATGTTGCGCATCAGCCAGCGTCGCGCCATGTCCTCGCCCGGATGGCGAGCGAATCGGGTCTTGGTGAGGTTCTGCGCCATGTACAAGGCAAATTGCTCAACCACCGGCCAGCCCCCGATCAGGTACTGACGCATGGTTCTGGCGCTGAGCTTGTTATCACGCATGCGCAGGTAAAGTTCATGTTCGACAACCCGGCGCTTGCTCTCGCTGCAATCCTGAATCAGCTGTTGTGCCCAGCCAGGATAACTTGCAGCTTCCATGAGGGGTCCGGTTCGGTTGAATGTGTCGATCACTGTTCGGCTCCTTTTGAGTTGTGATTGTAAGGATCGGCAGAAAACTTCAACGGAACGTGCCAGGCGCTTTGAATAACAGCGGCTGCGGTCTGGCGGGTCTACTTTGCAAACTGTCACAGGTAAACAACTGCGGGCGTTCGATGACATAACCCTGAGCGTAATCGACTCCGATTTCAAGCAATGCCTGCTCGATCTGGGTTGTTTCAACAAACTCGGCAATTGTCTGCTTGCCCATGACATGCCCGATGTGATTGATCACTTCGACCATCGCCCGGTTAATCGGGTCGTCCAGCATGTCCTTAACGAAACTTCCGTCGATCTTCAGGAAGTCTACAGGCAAATGTTTCAAATAAGCGAACGAAGACATTCCGGCACAAAAATCATCCAGCGAAAAGTAGCAACCTAAGCCTTTGAGTTCATTAATGAATCTGATCGCACTGCCTAAATTTGCAATTGCACTGGTTTCGGTAATTTCAAAACAAATCATTTCAGGCGGTATGTTGTAGTTAACGAACTGTTCGCGCAGAAAGTGCAAGAACGCGTCATCTCCTATAGTAATGCCTGACAGATTAATCGCACACATTGCTAATGGCCGTTGATGTTCCTGGGCAATACATTGGGCAATAACTTTAAATACGTTCTGAACTACCCAACGGTCTAGTTGAGTCATCAAGCCATAACGCTCGGCCGCCGGAATGAAACTGTCCGGCAAGATCATCCGCCCGGACTCATCGTGCAGACGCAGCAGAATCTCGATGTGCCCAGCCTCGCCGTGACTCGGTTTGAGCGGGGCGATTTCCTGGGCGTACAGACAAAAGCGGTTTTCTTCCAGGGCCATGTGCAGCCGCTGCACCCAGGCCATTTCCCCAAAGCGCAGCGACAGCTCGGAGTCATCGGCATGGTAGACCTGCACGCGATTGCGGCCCTTTTCCTTGGCCATGTAACAGGCCATATCGGCAGCGCGCAGCGAGGCTTCGAGGGTGGTCGGCGTCTGCGCGACATGCACCAGGCCGATACTGACTGTGGTCAGGAAAGGTCGGCCCTTCCAGACGAAATGCAGGTTCTGCACGGTGTGACGCAGCGCCTCGGCAATCTTCTCTGCCGCCTCCGGCGCGCAGTTTTCCAGGAGAATGCCGAATTCGTCACCGCCCAAACGCGCGAGCGTATCGCCCTCGCGCAAGCCCGATTGCAGCAGCGTGCAAATGTGCCGCAACAGCTCATCGCCGGCGGCGTGACCGCAGGTGTCGTTGACCAGCTTGAATTGGTCCAGATCGAGAAACATCAGCGCATGCCGCCCGGCCTTACGTGTGAGGTTGTGCAGCGCCTGCTCGAGGCGATATTCGAATTCACGGCGGTTGGCCAGCCCGGTCAGCGCATCGTGAGTGGCCTGCCACGACAGGTTGGCGATGTACTGGCGTTCCTGCGTCATGTCGTGCAGCACCAGCACCGTGCCACTGACCTTGCCGGCATTGCGGATCGGCGCACCGACCAGGGTTACCGACAAGGTGCTGCCGTCCAGGCGCTGGATCAGTTTCGAATGCTCGCTGCCGCCGCTGAGCTTGCCGCTGAGAATGTGCTCGATCAGCGTCAGCCCTTCGGCCTGGGCATTGTCATCGAGCAGGTTGAACAACGCCGAGAGTGGCAGGCCAGCGGCCTGCTCGGCCTTCCAGTGAGTCATCGCTTCCGCGGCCGGATTCATGTAATCGATAGCGCCGCTGACGTCGGTGGTGATGACGCCATCGCCGATCGAATGCAAGGTGACGTGCGCACGATCCTTCTCCAGTTGCAGCGCCTCGGCGAAGGCGTGACGTTGCTTGAGCAATTTGTGCGTACGCCACAGCGCCAGGACGATCAGCCCCAGCGCCGTGGCCAGATTGGTGAACAGCAACAGGCGCATGATCATCCGCGAGCCTTCGCCCAAAGCATCGCTGAAGGCTTTGGCAGCCGGGGTTACGGCATCGTTGATGTTGAAGATGCGCGTCTTCCAGTGCTGGATATCGGCGTCGCTCGCAGAGTTCTGCGAAATGCCGCGATGCATTTCCTGAGCGACGTCATCGAGTTGGTCCAGATAGGCATCACCAACCGTCCAGCGATCGATGGCGGTTTCCAGATAACTGAAATGGCGAAAATTGAGGTACAGCCAGATCAGACTGGAGACGTCATCGGGGTGGTTGCCACCCTTGAGAATGCCTTCACGTGCTGTGGCAAGATCAGGTGGCTGGCGGTCCAGCGCCAGGCGCAACTGATGGCCGCCCTGCGGTACGCCGATCGCGTCGCGATACTTGAGGAAGATCGCCTCGTCACGGCTGTCGGCATACAGATTGAGGTAATAGATCGCGTCTTTCTGGCCTTTGGACCAGAGACTTTCCCCGGCAACGTAGCCGCGCACGGCCGAGAGCACGTACAGACTCACGCCACCCAACAACGCTTGAAACAGCACAACGGCAATAAATGGCCAGACGATGCCCAACAACCGTGGCGTTCCGAGAGTCCGCTTTTGCTTCATGAGATCCCTTGCGCAAGCACTGCCAGATGAACACCGGAAAATCCCGCTCCTGACAGCTCAGCCTAGGCTAATTTTCGACATGTCAAAGGGACAGCTCTGCCGTCCTCTACGTCGATCGCGCAAGCCGCCGGCCCGAAGTAGCGTTCGAAGGGGTTTTACTCGATGCAATTCAAGCACTAAGCACAGAAACCACGCTGAATTTCAAGGCCGCTGGATCTGCTGCAGATGGCCGTAGAGCTTGGCATATAGCCCGCCGTCGGCAATCAATTGCTGATGATCGCCGTCTTCAGCAATCTGACCGCCGTCGAACACCAGTACGCGATCGGCCTGCTTCACCGCCGACAAGCGGTGGGCGATGATCAGCGTGGTGCGGCCATTGAGGAAGCGCGCCATGGCCTGATGCAGGTTGTATTCGGTGGCGGCGTCGAGGGCCGAAGTGGCTTCGTCGAGAATGACTACTTTCGGCTCGGCAAGGATCATCCGCGCGATCGCCAGGCGCTGGCGCTGACCACCGGACAAGCGCACGCCGGAGCGCCCGACGATGCTGTCGAGGCCGTTGGGCAAGGCACGCACAGTGGCTTCGAGCTGGGCGATTTCCAGCGCCTGCCAGCACGCTTCGTCGCTGCGGGTGCGGCCCATGGTCAGGTTGGCTCGCACTGTGTCGTTGAACAGCGCCGGATGCTGCAAAACCACCGCGACGTTTTCCCGCACGGTTTCCAGGCCGATGTCCTGCTGGGTCGAACCACCGAAACGGATGGTCCCGGCCAGCGGCGTGTACAGCCCGAGAAGCAACTGCACCAAGGTACTTTTACCGCCACCGCTGGCACCGACGATGGCGACTTTCTCGCCCGGCGCAATCGACAGGTTCATCTGATCCAGCACCAGCTCATCGCCATAGCCGAAACTCAGACCTTGCACCTGAATGCCGACGGTGTCGCGACCCTTGAACGGATCGACGCCGCCCGGGTATTGCGGCTCATCGGCGCGTGCCAACAGTTCGTTGATCCGCGCCAGCGCGCCGCCCGCCGCGTAATAGGCGTATTGCAGATTGAGCAGTTGCTCGACCGGACCGATCATGAACCACAGGTAACTGAACACCGCGAGCATCTGCCCGATCGACAGGTCGGAAAACAGCACGGTGAGCATCGCCGCCGCGCGGAAAATATCGATACCGAACTGGAACAGCAAACCACTGGCACGGTTCGAGGCGTCGGTTTTCCACTGCGAATTGACCGCGTAGTTGCGCACTTCCTGCGCGCGCAGGCCGAGGCGACCGAGGAAAAACCCCTGGCGATTGCCGGCGCGCACTTCCTGAATCGCATCGAGTGTTTCGCTCAGTGCCTGGGTGAAGCGTGCGGTGCTGTCGTTTTCGAGTTTCTTCAGGTGTTTGACGCGTTTGCCTAATTGCACCGTGGCGTAGATCACCAGCGGGTTGAACAGCAGAATCAGCAGCGCCAGCTTCCAGTGCATCCACATCAGAATGCTGGCAGTGCCGACCAGCGTGAGCATCGCCACCAGAAAGCGGCTGAGGGTTTCGCCGACGAATTTGTCGAGGGTGTCCAGATCGGTGACCAGATGCGTGGTCACCGTACCGCTGCCCAGGCTTTCGTATTCGCCGAGGGAGATGCGTTTCAGCCGTTCGATCAGGCGCACACGGATGCGGTAGACGATGTCCTTGGCCAGCCGCGCAAACAACCGCGACTGCAACACGCCAAAGCACAGCGCACTGCACCGCAAGGTCAACGTCACCACCAGCATCAGGCCGATATAGCCCGCCGCTTGCTGCCACATGCTCGGCAGAAAATGGTTCATGACTTTCAGCGCGGCATCGCCATGACCGAGCAATACTTCGTCGACCAGCAACGGCAGCAACAGCGGAATTGGCACGCTGCACAGGGTCGCCAGCACGGCCACGCCGTTGGCGATCCACAGGGATTTTTTGTGCGTAAGTGCCAGGCGCCGGACTTCGGCCCAGCTCAGCCGGTCACCATGCTTGCCAGCTGCCGAGTCATCGCCAAGGTCAGGCACAGGCGGCGCGCTCCAGCCAGCGACCGAGTAACGGCGCCAGCTCGCTGAGCGGTTGATAGCCGTTGGTCAGCAATGCCAGTTGGCCGTTGCGCTCGGCGAGCAGGGTCGGGAACCCGGCAATGCCCAGATCCTGCACCCAGGTGAAATCGGCCAGAGTGGCTTTGTATTGATCGGCATGATCAAACAACGCGGCGAACTCGATGCGCGGCACACCTGCCTGCTCGGCGAGCTCGACCAGCACGCTGGCCTGGGTGACGTCGCGACCTTCAACGTAGAACGCCTGCTGGATCAGACCGACCAGCGTCCAGGCGCAATCCGGCGCCAGACTGCGCGCGGTGACGATGGCGCGGCAGGCCGGTTCAGTGTCATAGACAAAACCGTCCGGCAATGCGCCCTCCAGCTTGAATGGCTGGCCGGTGGCCTCGGTGACCGCCTGCCAGTGTTCAAGAATATAGCGCCGCGTGGTCGGTTCCAGCGCCGCGCCGCTGCCGGTGCGCAAACCGCCGACCACCAGATGCAGCTCGACCCCGGCTGCCTGCGCCTGCTCGACCAAGGCCCTGGCCACCGGAGCAAAACCCCAGCACCACGAACACATCGGATCCATCACATAGAGCAGGCGCGCAGACATGGTTAGGCCTCGGTGGATGCTTGCTTGTAGTTGTAACCGATCGGGTGCGGCTGGTTACGCGCCTTGGCCAGTTCGATCTGCTTTTGCCGGTCGATGGCGCTGCGGCGGGTTTTCTCGCTCAGCTTGTCCCAGCAATGCGGGCAACTGATGCCGGCCACGTAATGCTCGGACGCACGATCTTCAACGCTGACCGGAGTGCGGCAGGCATGACATTGATCGTAGTCGCCTTCGCTGAGGTCGTGGCGCACGGTGACGCGGTTGTCGAACACGAAGCAGTCGCCCTGCCACCTGGTTTCTTCCTGCGGCACCTCTTCGAGGTACTTCAGAATGCCGCCCTTGAGGTGATAAACCTCTTCGAACCCTTCGCCGAGCATGTAGCTCGAGGCTTTTTCACAGCGGATGCCGCCGGTGCAGAACATCGCGACCTTCTTGTGCACGGCCGGATCGAAGTGTTCTTTGATGTACTCGGGGAATTCGCGAAAACTGGTGGTTTTCGGATCAATGGCGCCTTCGAAAGTGCCGATCGCCACTTCGTAATCGTTGCGCGTGTCGATCAGCAGCACTTCCGGGTCGCTGATCAACGCGTTCCAGTCCTGCGGCTCAACGTAGGTGCCGACCTTCTTGTTCGGGTCCACGCCTTCGACGCCAAGGGTGACGATTTCTTTCTTCAGCTTGACCTTGGTGCGGTAGAACGGTTGTTCGTCGCAGTACGATTCCTTGTGATCGATGTCGATCATGCGTGGATCGTTTTTCAGCCAGGCGAGCAGGCCGTCAATGCCTTCGCGGGTGCCGGAAACAGTACCGTTGATGCCTTCTTCGGCAATCAGCAGAGTGCCTTTGATGCCGTTGTCGACCATCGCTTGCAGCAGCGGCTCGCGCAGGTCAACGTAATCTTCGAGGGTGACGAACTTGTACAGTGCCGCCACGACAATCGGTTGTGTCATGGGTATTTCTCCAGGTGGCTACCCTCGCAAAGGGTGAACCGGATTCAAAAAAAAACGCGCCGGCTAAGCGGCGCGTCGGGATTTTAGCAAAAAAGCAGCTACAAGCTCCAAGCTTAAAGCGGCAAGCCAAAACTCATCCGCCGTTCACTTGCAGCTTGCCGCTTATCGCTGATCTCCTCCGGCACAAGTTGGCGACGCCGGTGCGGCGCCCACTTCTGCCCATTCCTGCGGGGTGTAGGTGTGCAGCGCCAACGCATGGAACTCGCCCATCAGCTCGCCGAGCGTGCCGTAGACTTTCTGGTGGCGCTTGACCCGATTCAGGCCTTCGAACTGCGCGCTGACCACCACTGCCTTGTAGTGCGTCTGTAACCCGCGACTGTGCATGTGGCTTTCGTCCAGCACTTGCAGATGCTCAGGCTGAAGCAGGCCCAGCGTCGATTCGATGCGTTGTTGCATGGTCATCATGAACTCCGCTTACTTCTTCTTGGCCGGTGCAGCGGCCGGGGTCAGCTCTTTGGTCATGTCGTCGAGCAGCTTGTTGACCACTGGCACGGCGCTTTCCAGCTTGCCTTGGGTCATCTGTGCCGATTGCTGGGTCAGCTGAGGCATTTTTTCCAGGACCTTTTTGCCCAGTGGCGACTGGTAGAACGCGACCAGGTCTTTGAGCTCGGATTCGCTGAAGTTGCTGGTGTAGAGCTTGACCATGTCAGGCTTGAGCTTGTTCCAGCCAATGGCCTGGTCCAGCGCGGCGTTGGCCTTGGCCTGGTAGGTTTCGAGGACGGCTTTCTTGGCCTCGGGAGCTTTGGTCTGCTCAAAACGCTGGGCAAACATTTGCTGCACTTGCATGTACACCGGAGTGCCCAGTTTGTCAGCGTGAGCCAGGGTCAGGAAGGCTTCGGCACTGGCGTTGTGGCTGGCGGTATCGGCAAGCACCTGGCCGCTGGCGCAAACCAGTGCAACCGCGGTGCAGATGGCACGAAGACGAGTCATCGAGTTTCCTTTTAAGCAAAGCGAGGTCAAACCCCAAGGGCGACCATTCTGCGCCTAACGATTGCCGTGGCTCAACCCCCAAGCCTTGCCGCGCTTGATTGAGCCGGTCGGCCAGTCAACAATCGAGTCGATGGAACCACCACGGCCGATGCCGGCCTAAACTGCGCAAACAGACCAACAGGAGTGTGCACGATGAGCCGTATCGAAACCGACAGCCTGGGCCAGATCGAAGTCCCGGACGACGCTTACTGGGGTGCTCAGACGCAACGCTCGCTGATCAACTTCGCCATCGGTCAGGAACGCATGCCGCTACCGGTATTGCACGCCCTGGCCCTGATCAAGAAAGCCGCTGCACGGGTCAATGACCGCAACGGCGATCTGCCTGCCGACATCGCCCGGCTGATCGAACAGGCCGCCGACGAAGTGCTCGACGGCCAGCACGACGACCAGTTCCCACTGGTGGTCTGGCAGACCGGCAGCGGCACCCAGAGCAACATGAACGTCAACGAAGTGATCGCCGGTCGCGCCAACGAACTGGCCGGCAACCCGCGCGGCGGCAAGACCCCGGTGCACCCGAACGATCACGTCAACCGCTCGCAAAGCTCCAACGACTGCTTCCCTACTGCCATGAGCATCGCCACCGCACAAGCCGTGCAGGAGCAATTGCTGCCGGCCATCAGCGAGCTGTCCGGTGGACTCGCCGAACTCGCCGCGCGCCACATGAAACTGGTCAAGACCGGGCGCACGCACATGATGGACGCGACGCCGATCACCTTCGGGCAGGAGTTGTCGGGTTTCATAGCGCAACTGGATTACGCCGAACGGGCGATCCGCGCCGCATTGCCGGCAGTCTGTGAACTGGCCCAGGGCGGCACTGCGGTCGGCACCGGGCTGAACTCGCCGCATGGTTTTGGCGAGGCGATTGCTGCAGAACTGGCAGCGTTGTCCGGCCTGCCGTTCGTCACCGCGCCGAACAAGTTCGCCGCCCTCGCCGGCCACGAACCGCTGACCAGCCTTTCCGGCGCGCTGAAAACCCTCGCCGTGGCGCTGATGAAGATCGCCAATGACCTGCGTCTGCTCGGCTCCGGTCCGCGCGCAGGTTTCGCCGAAGTGAAACTGCCGGCCAACGAGCCGGGCAGCTCGATCATGCCCGGCAAGGTCAACCCGACCCAGTGCGAAGCGCTGTCGATGCTCGCCTGTCAGGTCTTGGGCAACGACGTGACGATCGGCATTGCCGCCAGTCAAGGCCACTTGCAGTTGAACGTGTACAAACCGGTGATCATCCACAACCTGCTGCAATCGATCCGTCTGCTCGCCGACGGCTGCAGCAACTTCCATCAGCACTGCATCGCCGGGCTGGAACCGGACGCCGAGGCCATGGCCCGTCATCTGGAGCGTGGGCTGATGCTGGTGACGGCGTTGAACCCGCACATCGGTTATGACAAATCGGCGGAGATCGCCAAGAAGGCTTACAGCGAAGGGCTGACCTTGCGCGAGGCGGCGTTGCAGTTGGGGTATCTGACCGATGAAGAGTTTGATGCCTGGGTGCGGCCGGAGAACATGATCGAGGCTGGGGCCAAGGGCTGAGATCTGTAGCGTTTCTTAGTCAGTCATCGCGAGCAGGCTCACTCCTACAGGGGGAATGTGGTCCCCTGTAGGAGTGAGCCTGCTCGCGATGGCCCCGACTCGGTCTAACTGGCTGCCATCTTCATCCGCCGCGCCTTGAGCCCGGCCATCAACGACGGCCCCAGCGCCACCAGCGCCGACCCCAACACCACCAGCACCGCCCCGCCATAGCCCAGCGCATTGATCTGCTCCGCGTGCACGTACTCCGGCCAGACCCGCGCGGCCAGCGCCACCGCCGCGAACGTCACCAGCGGCGTGATCGCCAGGGTCGCGCTGACTCGCGAAGCCTCCCAATGCGCCAGCGCTTCAGCGAACGCGCCATAGGCGATCAGCGTGTTCAGGCAGCAGGCCAGCAGCAGCCAGCCTTGCAGCGGGCTCAGGTTGAGCGCTTCGAGCGGATGCACCCACGGCGTCAGCAACAAGGCGCAGAACAGGTAGATCACCATCATCACCTGCAGTGAATTCCACACCGTGAGCAATTGCTTCTGCCCCAGCGCATAGAACGTCCACACCGTCGACGCCAGCAGTACCAGCAAGACCCCGGCGGTGTAATCCGACAGCGAGGTCAACAGCTCCGCCAGACGCTGATTGAAAAACAGCCCGAAGCCGATCAGCAAGACCAGCAGACCGATGCCCTGGCCGAGACTGAAACGTTCCTTGAACACAAACAGACTGGCGATCAGCAACATGATCGGGCCCATCTGCACCACCAGTTGCGCAGTGCCGGGGCTGAGCAGGTTGAGACCCATCAGGTACAGCACGTAGTTGCCGACCAGCCCGAGCACCGCCATCAGCACCAGCCAGCCGCCCTTGGGCCCGAGCACTTTGCGACTGGGTAGACGTTTGACCGAGGCCAGATAAAGGAACAGGCAACCGCCGGACACCAGCAGGCGAAACCAGGTCACGGTGACCGGGTCCATCACCAGCAGCACCTGTTTGAGTTTGATCGGCAGAATGCCCCAGAGCAACGCGGTCAGCAGCGCGAGGAACAATCCATAGACCCAGCGACCGGACGAAATGTGCATGCGAACCCCAAAAGCCTGCTGACAAGAACTCCCATTCTAGGCGCGCATTGGACTGTGACACAGGGACAGTTGCACTCTGGCCGCGAATGCAACTGTGCAGGTCGCAGCATTATGTTGACGCCCTGCCGTTGATCGACTCGCCGCGCAGGCCAAGTGCTTCAGGCATAAGCTCAATGGACCTTCAGCCCGCTCGCCAAGGGAGATCGATGATGTTAGGCATGCGCGCCGCCGACAGCGCCCCCAGCACCCGTTTTCGCAGCAACCGGGTGTGCCGGATCAATGGCCAACTGTTTTTCAGCACCCGGGAAAATACCATGGAGGGGCCGTTTGACAGTCAGGAGAAGGCAGAGCAGGAAATCCGGGCTTATATCGCGCGGATGCAGGCAAAGCATTCCAACAGGTAAATCCGGTTGATCCCATCGCGAGCAGGCTCACTCCTGCACTTGGAACGCGTTCCCCTGTAGGAGTGAGCCTGCTCGCGATAGCTATGTTCCAGACAATGACGTTCTTACCGGTCTAACGCACCGCCTCAAACAACCCACTCGCACCCATCCCGCCACCGACGCACATGGTCACGATGCCGTAACGCAGATTACGCCGCTGCAACTCGCGCACAAGATGCCCGACCTGGCGTGAGCCGGTCATGCCGAACGGGTGGCCGATGGAAATCGAGCCGCCGTTGACGTTGTATTTCTCATTATCGATCTCCAGCCGGTCACGGCTGTACAGGCACTGCGACGCAAACGCCTCGTTCAACTCCCACAAATCGATATCCGCCACCTGCAAGCCCTTGGCCTTGAGCAGTTTTGGCACCGAGAACACCGGGCCGATACCCATCTCGTCCGGCTCGCAACCGGCTACGGTAAAGCCACGGAAAAACGCCTTCGGCTTCAGACCCAGCTCCAGAGCTTTGTCCAGGCTCATCACTAACGTCATCGACGCGCCGTCGGACAGTTGCGAGGAGTTGCCAGCCGTCACCGAACCATCGTCAGCGAATACCGGTTTCAGCCCGGCGAGGCTTTCATAAGTGGTGTCGGGGCGATTGCAATCGTCGTGATCGACCACGCCGTCGAGAATCTGCACCTCACCGCTGTTTTTGTCCTCGACGCGGTATTTGACCGACATCGGCACGATCTCGTCATCGAACAGCCCGGCGGCCTGAGCCTGTGCAGTGCGGATCTGGCTTTGAAGTGCGTAACGATCCTGCGCTTCGCGGCTGACGCCATAACGCCGCGCCACCACCTCGGCGGTCTGGCCCATCGTGTAATAGATGCCGGGGGTCTGCTGCTTGAGCAGCGGGTTGATCAGGTGATCGGTGTTGACGCTTTTCAGGGTCAGGCTGATCGACTCGACGCCGCCGGCGACAATGATCTCGCTGCAACCGGAAGCGATCTGGTTGGCGGCAATCGCAATCGCCTGCAGGCCCGATGAGCAGAAACGGTTGAGGGTCATGCCCGCCGTGCCGGTGCCGAGGCGCGACAGCACCGCGACGTTGCGGCCGATGTTATAGCCCTGCGCACCTTCATTGGAGCCGGCGCCGACGATGCAGTCCTCGACACTGGCCGGGTCGATGTCGTTGCGCGTCAACAGGGCGTTGACGCAATGGGCCGCCATGTCATCGGGGCGGGTCTGGTTGAACTTGCCGCGAAAGGATTTGGCCAGGCCGGTCCGCACGCTGTCGACGATCACCACTTCACGCATGGCATACCTCATTGTTGTCGGTTGAAAGTGGACTTGAGCATAAGTCCACCTTCTCGCCGACCGCGAGGATCATTCACCCGGCGTATGCGCGGCCATCGCTTCAGTCCTTGCGCTTCTTCGCCTGCTTGTCGGATTTTTCGAACGCCTCTTCCAGGGCGCGGTTGATCGTGCGCAGCACCTTGACCCTTGCCCAGCGCTTGTCGTTGGCCTCGACCAGGGTCCACGGGGCGATTTCGGTGCTGGTGCGATCGACCATATCGCCGACGGCGGCACGATAGTCATCCCACTTGTCGCGGTTGCGCCAGTCGTCTTCGGTGATCTTGAAGCGCTTGAACGGGATCTCCTCGCGCTCCTGAAACCGCGCCATCTGCGTGTCCTTGTCGATGGCCAGCCAGAACTTGACCACGATCACTCCAGAGTCGGCCAGTTGTTCCTCGAAATCGTTGATCTCGCCATAGGCGCGCAGCCAGTCGGCCGGCTTGCAGAAACCCTCGATCCGTTCGACCAGCACGCGGCCGTACCAGGAGCGGTCGAACACGGTGAATTTGCCGCGTGCCGGGATGTGCCGCCAGAAGCGCCACAGGTACGGTTGCGCCCGCTCCTCTTCGGTCGGTGCGGCAATCGGCACGATGTTGTACTGGCGCGGATCGAGTGCCGCCGCGACCCGGCGGATCGCCCCGCCCTTGCCGGCGGCGTCGTTGCCTTCGAACACCGCGACCAGCGCATGCCGACGCATGCGTTTGTCACGCATCAGCCCGGACAGCCGCGCCTGTTCGGTGATCAGTTGTTCTTCGTAGTCTTTCTTGTCCAGCCGGTGACCGAGGTTTAGGCTGTCGAGCAGGTTCAACTGATCGACCGGCGTGCCCAGCGGCGCGGCGCTGACCTCCTGCGGACTGACATCGGCGCGCTTGAGCGCCCCCTGCAAACCTTCCAGCAGAATCTTGCCCACCGCCAGGCTGCGGTAGTTGGCGTCAGCGCCTTCGATGACATGCCACGGCGCGTAATCGCGACTGGTGCGGCGCAACACGCGCTCACCGAATTTGACGAACTTGTCGTAGGTTTGCGATTGCTGCCAGTCCAGCGGGCTGATGCGCCAGCTGTGCAGCGGGTCGTCTGCCAGTGCCTTGAGCCGCGCCTTCATCTGTTTCTTGGACAAGTGAAACCAGAACTTGAAGATCAGTGCGCCTTCATCGCAGAGCATCTTTTCCAGACGCTCGGCAGCGGCAATCGCCTGATCCAGACGTGGGTCCTTGAACAAACCGTGCACCCGGCCCTGCAACATCTGGCTGTACCAGTTGCCGAAAAAAACCCCCATGCGCCCCTTCGCCGGAAGCATCCGCCAGTAGCGCCACGCCGGCGGCCGCGCCAGTTCTTCATCGGTCTGCTGATCGAAGGTGCGCACCTCGATCAGGCGCGGGTCCATCCACTCGTTGAGCAGTTTGACCGTCTCGCCCTTGCCCGCGCCTTCGATGCCGTTGATCAGGATGATCACCGGGAAGCGCTTCTGCTGCTGCAATTCGAACTGGGCTTCAAGCAAGGCTTCGCGCAAGGCGGGAACGGCCGCCTCATAAGTGTCGTTGTCGATGGCGTGACCGATTTCAGCGGATTCAAACATGGGGACGGCTCCTTCCAGGATTCAGCAAGACTAGCGGATTGGGCAAAACCGCGGCACAGAAATTCCAGCGCGTCGTGGATTGTCGGCGCGCCCCCGGCCGTGCGCCTTGCCTTGGATCAAGCAGCGCCGGCGCGATCGGCTAGAATGGCGACCTTGCCGTTGCCGAGCCTGCCATGAAACCTGTATTGCCCCACGCCCAGCTCGACTGGGATGACCAGGGACGCCCGCGTTCGCGAGTGTTCGATGACGTGTATTTCTCCGACCAGTCGGGGCTCGACGAAACCCGCTATGTGTTCCTTGAACAAAACCGTCTGGCCGAGCGCTTTGCCGCGCTGCCAGCGAACGGGCGACTGGTGATCGGCGAAACCGGGTTCGGCACCGGGCTGAACTTTCTCTGCGCCTGGCAGCTGTTCGAGCAACACGCCGTGGTCGGTGCGCGGCTGCATTTTGTCAGCGTGGAAAAATACCCGCTGAGCCCGGCCGATCTGCAACGCGCCCTGGCGTTGTGGCCGCAGCTCAAGTCACTGGCCGAGCAATTGCTGCGGCAGTACGTAGCGATCCACGAAGGTTTCCAGCGCATCACCCTGGCCAACGGCCGGGTGACGCTGACGCTGTTGATCGGCGATGCACTGGAGCAACTGCCACAGCTCGACGCACAGATCGACGCGTGGTTTCTCGATGGCTTCGCCCCGGCAAAAAACCCCGACATGTGGACCGCCGAACTGTTCGTCGAACTGGCGCGACTGGCGGCGCCAGGCTCCACCATCAGCACGTTCACCAGCACCGGTTGGGTACGGCGCCTGCTCAACGCGGCCGGGTTCAAGATGAAGCGCACGCCGGGTATCGGCCACAAGTGGGAGATCCTGCGGGGCGAATTCCTCGGCTGGCCGGCAGACGTGACGCAACCCCAGGCGCACAAACCGTGGTTCGCCCGCCCTGCCCCGTTGACCGGTGAACGCCGCGCGCTGGTGATCGGTGCGGGTCTGGCCGGCTGTGCGACGGCCGCCAGCCTCGCAGCTCGCGGTTGGCAGGTCAGCTTGCTTGAGCGCCACGCGGGCGTGGCGCAGGAAGCTTCGGGCAACCCGCAAGGCGTGCTCTACCTGAAGTTGTCCGCCCACGGCACGGCGCTGTCGCAACTGATCGTCAGCGGTTTCGGCTACACCCGCCGTCTGCTGGAAACCCTGCAACGCGGCACCGACTGGGACAATTGCGGGGTGCTGCAACTGGCTTTCAATGAAAAGGAAGCCGAACGGCACGCGCAACTGGCCGAGGCCTTCCCCGAAGATCTGTTGCAGTGGCTGGAGCAACCGGCGGCGCAGGCGCGCGCCGGGGTCGGTGTGGCCCATGGCGGATTGTTCTACCCCGAAGGTGGCTGGGTGCATCCGCCCGCGCTGTGTCAGGCGCAAGCCGCGCAACCGAACATCGAACTGCTCAGCCATCATGACGTACTGCAACTGCGCAAGGTCGGTGATCAGTGGCAAGCGTGGGACGGCGAGCGTCTGCTCGCCAGTGCTGCGGTGGTGGTGCTGGCCGGCGCCGCCGAAATCAAGCGCTTTGCGCAAAGCGCCGCGTTGCCGCTCAAGCGCATTCGCGGGCAGATCACGCGTCTGGCGCAAACCCCGCAAAGCGCCGCGCTGAAGACGGTGGTGTGCGCCGAAGGCTATGTCGCACCGGCGCGTCTGGGCGAGCACACCCTCGGCGCCAGTTTCGACTTTCACAGCGATGACCTGACTCCGACCGCTGCCGAACACCAGGGCAATCTGGCCATGCTCGAGGAAATCTCCAGCGATCTGGTCGACCGTTTGCACATCGATCAGCAGCCCGTGGAAAGCCTTGAGGGACGGGCCGCGTTTCGCTGCACCAGCCCCGATTACCTGCCGATTGTCGGCCCGCTCGCCGACCTGCCTGCGTTCAACCAAACCTATGCAGCGCTGAGCAAGGACGCCCGACAAGTGCCGGACAGCGCCTGCCCGTGGCATCACGGCCTCTACGTCAACAGCGGCCACGGCTCGCGCGGGCTGATTACCGCGCCGCTGTCCGGTGAACTGCTCGCAGCGTGGCTGGAAAACGAGCCGCTGCCGCTGCCGCGCAGCGTCGCCGAAGCCTGTCACCCGAACCGGTTCGCCCTGCGCAAACTGATTCGCGGCAAGTGATGCTCAGGCGTCGGGCCTGGCACACAGGCCCAGATCGGCAACGCGCAGCGCGTCGCTGGTCAGGCGTGTCCAAACATCTGCCAGGGCTTTTTCCCGTTCGGCTTTGATGATCTGCGCCTGGCTCAGGTAATCGGCATCGGACAAGCTCGCCGCCTTGTCGTCCAGCGCGGTCATGCGCGGCGTGTACCTGGCCTCGACCGGGGCGAATTGGCGCGGGAATGTGCGTTGCAGATAGTCTTTCCAGAATGTCTGCTCTGACATGAAGTTCAACCACTTCGGCGACAGCTCGGCCGTAGCGATCCGGTTTTTCGCCACCTCCAGATCAGCCGCAGTGACGCCCGCCAGCGAGCCGTAGCGCATATGCCGTGGCTGTCCGGGCAGCTGCAGGGTCTCGGCAAGCCCGCTGCGATAGGCGAGGCTGACCTCCAGCGGATCGAGTTTGGGGTCTTTACCGGCATGCTCCAGGGCAATCTCGTCCAGTTGTGCCAAGCGGAACAGACCACGCCCCAGTTCCAGCAGTGGTTTGGCGCTGGTGATCTTGCCGCCGGCGAGGCTGGTTACGCGATCGATCTCCACCGCGACTTCCAGATGACTGAAATTCATCGCGGCGCTGTCGATGCAGTTGATCGGGCTGGCAGCCAGATCCAGCACTTGATCGCAGAGCAAGGCGTCATTTTCTGCGGCCTTGAGCACCGTCCAGACCCGCCGCCGCAGGTCCTCGTTGACCTTTTCCGAATCGGCGCTATTGCCCAGTTCCGCGAGCAGTCGGAACAGCCCCTCGGCGCGCGTATCGTCCTTGAAAGCGTTCCAGATGCGCTCTCGCCCGGCCGATTCGACGCCCGCCTCCTCGGGCAGCCACAGCGACCGTGCCTGCTGTTCATCGAGCCGGGCAATGTCATTTTCCAGATAGCCCATGCCCACGCCGACATTGTCGCGATAGTTCTGCAGCAGGGTTTTGCTCGGATCGGCCAATGGATTGCGGCCAAGATTGAGTGTCTGGCTGAAACGTCGAGGCGTCTTGAACAGCCACTGCGGCAAACTCTTGATGTGGTTTTCGCTCAGATCGGCCCAGTCCAGGTACGGCAGGCGCGCAAGTCCCTTGGGCATTTCCGTAAGGCCGCTGTCACGCAACAACAACCGGCGCAGAGAAAACATGCGAGTGACGTCCGGCGTGGCGCCCAGCGGATTTTTGCTCAGGTTCAAATGGTGCAGCGTGTCCAGGCCGTTGAGTTTCGCCAGCGTTTGCTCGGTGAGCTGGAGCTTGTTGCCCGCCAGACTCAGGCGCTTCAGCTCGGGCATGTGCGACAGCACTTCGGGGAAACGGCTGATGCTATTGCCATCGAGTTCCAGCGACTCAAGTTGCTTGAACGACTTGAGGAAGTACGCCACATCATCGTCCAGGGCCATATCGCGCATCGATAACTGCTGAATGTGCTCGAAGCTGATCTGCGGCGGCAAGGTCGGCAGCTTGCCGACGCGCATGCCGTCGAGTTTCAACACGCCGACGGTTTTTCCGTCCTCATTGTTCGCCTGATAAAACCGCCGAAAACCGTGTTCGATCAGTTCAGCAAAGGTCTTGCGACTGTGCCGCACTTCTGCCAGATCCGGACCGACCTTGTTCATCGCCTCGATATCTTCACTCCACGAAAACAGTGCTTCGCGCAGGCTGTCCAGATCGCCGCGCAAGGCATTGACCCGTTTCGCCCGGGTCAGCGCATCGTCACCCAGCCCGTCAATGAACTCGCTGGCCTGCGCTTCGTTCAGGCGCGGGTAGAGTTTGCGGACTTTGCGCAGCAATGCCTGTGGGTGCTTCTTCACTGGCGCAGGATCGCTCTGGATACAGACAGGCTCGGCCTCCAGCGCTATCGACTTGCCACTGACCAGCGTGCGCGCCGCGACCTCGCGCTCCGCCAGAGCGGCGTCAAGCAACTGGCTGCGCAACTGGGCCGCGTCGCCCGGCAGCGCAGGGGCAGAAGCGCCGGCCTTGACTTGCAGCGATGGGGTCGCCTTGAGGATGGCGTCATACAGCGCAGTGGGACCGGAAGCGATTTTGCCCAGGGACTTACCGCTACCGTCGAACGCTTCATAGCCGCTGGCAGATTTCACTAATAAGCACTTTTTAGCGGGGCTCGCCGATTCCTCGCCAACGGCTTGCAAGAGCTTTCCGCCCAGTGATTTGTCGCGCAGTTCCAGCCGCCAGCGTGAATCCCAACCGCGCAGGCGTGGCAGCATCTCGATAGCCAGCGTGTCGGTGTCGTTGTTGGCCAGGTGCGGCCAGTGAAACCCGGCGAGCGCACGGTCGAGGCGCACATGAGCGCTGGTGGTCCGCACCTGCTGTCCGAGCTGCAACGCCACGCGGCCGCTGGTGTGCAGGCTCTGGCGCTGCACACTTGGCGCCTGCTCGATCAGCTTTTTTGCACAGCGCGCGGGGATCTCGGCGAAGACGCTGCGCAGCTTCAGTACCTGATCGACCTCGCTCTTGTCGTAGCGTCGGTACATGCGCTCGAAGACTGCGCGATGATCGGCGTTGAGCGCCGCGCCGAGTTTCCTGGCCAGCGCCGAGTGCTGCAGGTTTTTCGCCACTTTGCTGCCGAGCAAGGCCTCCACCTCGCTCTGATACAAACCGTCCACCACGGTTTGCAGCAACTGGCCCCGAGCCAATTGGCCCTCACTGACCACCACGCCCAGGGTTTCATCGAGCACTTTGGTTTCGGGATAGGTCGCCGTGACGCTGTCTTCGGCGTCGACGACTTCAATATAACGGTCGGTCGGCCAGCCTTTCATCGCTGGCAAGGTATGCAACTGCTCTTCGACCGGCTGGCCGGAGTGGATCTCGCCCGCCTGCAACTCACGGGTCAGGGTGCGTAACTGCCGCGCCAGACGCGCGCGCTCGACGCTGTCGCGCAAGCGCTCGGGCAGGCTCAGATTGTCGGTGAACGCCTGATGCAAATCCTCGGGCAAGGTGTCGCTGAGGCGGCGCAGCATGTCCAGATCGGTATCGACGAACTCGCTCAACTGCGGATCGATACGCTTGAGCGCGTAGGCCGAACTGCCCCACTCCTCAGGCTCTTCGGCGGGAAGGCGCCAGCCGCCCTCGACGTGCCGGGTAATCCGCGGAACATACGCTGGCGCCCGCCGGGCGTGTTGCAGGCGCCAGACTTTGCTGGCGGGATCGTAATCACCGGCAAAGATTCGATGATCGATGCGGCTCAGGGTCTTGTCGCCGATCTGATAAAAATCCTTCGAGCCCGCAGCGATGGTAAACCCGGTCGGCAGCGGATGTTCATAGGGAGCCAGATCAGGCTTCCACAAGCGTGGCTGCCCTGCGCCATTAACGATGGCGCTGAATTGCGCAAAGAACTGCGGGTGCGCTTGCAGGAGTTTTTTGCCGAGCGTTGCTACGGCTTTCTGCCCGACGGCAAACCCGCCCATCACGGCAATGTTTTCCACCACGCTGAGCAGATGTGACAGCGCTTGCTGATGATCGCCACGGCGCCAGTCCTCAACGCCTTCATAGACTTCAGCGAGCATCTGCCCGACTGCAACGCCCATCATCAATTGCCCGAGCACCGGTACCACCAGCCCGGCGACCGAGACGACGGTCACGCCCAACTGAATGAAATCCAGCAGGCGTTTTTTCCGTACGTCTTCATCGATGTCGTCGGTCGGCACGGCCAGCTTGCGCGCGTCGAGCTGTAGCTTGCCGACATGGCTCTGCACCATGAATTCGAAGAGCGGCACGGTCATCGGCCACTGTTGGATATGCCCGAGTTCGACGCTGTCGGTGAAGGTTTTGAAGAAGTCGGCCTTGTTGTCTTCATCGAGGCTGTTGGCGAAATACTCACGGTAGTCTTTCTTTTGCATCTGCTGTGTCAGGTATTGCTTGAACGCGGTGAAACTCGGGTATTCATACAACGGTCGTTGCGGTTCGCCGGCCATGTACACCACACACCGTTCACTGGGGTAGAGCTCCACCGATCGGCTGGAAAACACCACCACGCCCCAAACGCAACTGTCGAGAATCTGCACGCCTTGCATGATCATCGCTTGCTTGCCATAGAGTTTGATTGCACTCGATAGCACGCCTTCGGCGTCGATCAGTTTCTGCAAGACCTGCCGGGTGGCCGCAGTGATGTGGCCCTTGAGGACGGCTTGCTGCATGTCCAGTTGCAGCAGCAGTTTTTTCAGCCTGGCGATATCCCGGGTCATGGCGCTGGTGGCGATGACTTTGCCGTCGAGGTCCAGCAGGCCGAAGACTTTCTGGAAATGCTCCTGATAGCGTTTGCCCAGGTCCAGCTCGCGGCACAGTTTGGCGAAAGCGGCCGGCGTCAGATCGCTCACACCCTGCGCCGCACTGGTGATGCGAATCAAACTGCCCTTCGGGAACGTGCCAGCCGTCTCGTCCTCGCTGAAATTCTGCATGGCCGCTTGCAGCAGCGTCGGCTTCGCATTGGGGAAAGTCTGGATGCCGTTTTCATCGGTGGAAGTTGCCGGGCAACCGCAGTCGACGCCGGGCAGGCTGAGAAAGTCTTTCTCGACATCAAACGTAACGGCCGGCCATTTACCGCGCAGGGCCGCGTGCAATTCATCGATGCAAAAGCTATTCAGAGGTCTCAGCGCGAGCAGGTCCTTGTCGACAAGCATTTGCGTGTCGTGCAGGTCACGTACGGTCTGATCGAGTGCCGACAATGCTTCGGGGCTGGCTTTGAGCAGGTGCGCTGGCAAGGTTTTCTGCAGCGTTTGCGCGGTGTCGAGATCGGCGGTGGCCTCAAGCAGCGTACCAAGGATGGCGTCGTCGTGTGGCGAGGTTTTGTTCACTGTGGCGGGCATGGCAATAGTCCTTTATTGCGGGTCGGGCCGATGAACATAGCGAAAGGCGGGGATGGCAGGTGGTATCCACCTATTGCCGCCATAAAACCCGCAAGTTCAGCGGCTAATATCGGACCCGAATGCCCGCTTATAACTTATCGTTCTAAAACTCCACCTACCGCGGCGGGTCAGTTTCTGAGTACCCGCCCTTTTGGCGAGGTCACGCTTGACCCCTCCCCAACGGAAAAACCGGTAAGGATTTTATGTGTGGATTAGCTGGCGAGTTACGTTTTGATCAACAACCTGCAGACCTTGCAGCCATCGAGCGCATCACCCATCACCTGGCCCCGCGCGGCCCTGACGCGTGGGGCTTTCATGCCCAAGGGCCGATTGCCCTGGGCCATCGGCGCCTGAAAATCATGGACCTGTCGGACGGCTCGGCGCAGCCGATGATCGACAGTCAACTGGGCCTGTCGCTGGCCTTCAACGGCGCCATTTACAACTTCCCGGAACTGCGCGCCGAACTCGAAGCGCTGGGTTATGCGTTCTATTCCGGCGGTGACACCGAAGTCCTGCTCAAGGGTTATCACGCCTGGGGTGAGGCACTGCTGCCCAAGCTCAACGGCATGTTTGCCTTCGCCATCTGGGAGCGTGACGCGCAGCGCCTGTTCATCGCCCGTGACCGTCTCGGCGTAAAGCCCTTGTACCTGTCGCGCACCGGCCAGCGCCTGCGTTTCGCATCGGCACTGCCAGCGCTGCTCAAGGGCGGCGATATCAACCCGATTCTCGATCCGGTGGCGCTCAATCACTATCTGAATTTCCATGCCGTAGTGCCGGCGCCGCGCACGCTGCTGGCGGGTATCGAAAAGCTGCCGCCCGCGAGCTGGATGCGCGTCGAAGCCGATGGCACCACCGAACAGAAAATCTGGTGGACCCTGCCCTACGGCCCGAACGAGGACGAGAAAAACCTCAAGCTGGAAGACTGGGTCGACCGCGTACTCGACAGCACCCGCGAAGCGGTGGCGATTCGTCAACGCGCCGCAGTGGACGTCGGTGTGTTGCTGTCCGGCGGTGTCGATTCGAGCATGCTCGTCGGCCTGTTGCGTGAAGTCGGCGTCGAGAACCTGTCGACCTTTTCCATCGGTTTCCAGGATGCCGGCGGCGAGCGCGGCGACGAGTTCCAGTATTCCGATCTGATCGCCAAACACTACGGCACTCAGCACCACCAATTGCGCATCGATGAGAAAGAAATCATCGAACAACTGCCCGCCGCGTTCCGCGCGATGAGCGAGCCGATGGTCAGCCACGACTGCATCGCCTTTTACCTGCTGTCGCGGGAAGTGGCCAAGCATTGCAAAGTGGTGCAGAGCGGTCAGGGTGCCGACGAATTGTTTGCCGGTTATCACTGGTATCCGCAAGTCGACGGCGCGGCTGATCCGTATGCAGCTTATCGCGCGGCGTTTTTTGACCGCAGCTACGAAGACTACGCCGCTACCGTGCAGCCGAAATGGCTGACGGCCAATGACGCCGCCGGTGACTTCGTCAAGGAACACTTCGCCCAGCCCGGCGCTGAGGCGGCGGTGGACAAGGCCCTGCGCCTGGACAGCACGGTGATGCTGGTCGATGACCCGGTCAAGCGGGTCGACAACATGACCATGGCCTGGGGTCTGGAGGCGCGCACGCCGTTTCTCGACTACCGACTGGTCGAACTGTCGGCGCGTGTACCCGGCCAGTTCAAGCTGCCCGATGGCGGCAAACAGGTGCTCAAGGAAGCCGCGCGTCGAGTCATTCCGAGTGAAGTGATCGACCGCAAGAAAGGCTACTTCCCGGTGCCCGGTCTCAAACATTTGCAGGGTGACACGCTCAACTGGGTGCGCGAACTGCTGCTTGATCCGAGCCAGGATCGCGGCCTGTTCAACCCGAGCATGCTCGACAAGCTTTTGACTGACCCTCAAGGCCAACTGACCCCGTTGCGCGGTTCGAAACTGTGGCAACTGGCGGCGCTGAACCTGTGGCTCAGTGAACAAGGAATCTGATTGATGAAACCCCATGCCACGTCCATCAACCAACGCCTGCTGCGTGGTCAGGCGCCGTCGTATGAACGCCTGCAAGCGCGTCTGGCCGAAGACGGCAGCACCCTGCCCTGCGCGCCGATTGCCGTGCACTGCGGCTGGGGCCGCTTGCTGATCGGTCATACCTTTCCCGATCCTGCGTCGCTGGCGCAAGAACTGCTCAACGAACAACCCGGCGAGCGCGACATTGCCCTGTACGTCGCCGCGCCGCAGCAGATTCTGGGCCTGGAGCCGACGCAGCTGTTCCTCGATCCGTCCGACACCTTGCGCCTGTGGTTCAGCGATTACCGCCAGGCCACTCGCGTGTTTCGCGGCTTCCGCATTCGACGTGCGCAGAGCGAGGCGGACTGGCAAGGCATCAACCGCTTGTATCAGGCGCGCGGCATGTTGCCGATCGATCCCGAGTTGCTCACTCCGCATCCTCAGGGCGGCCCGGTGTACTGGCTGGCCGAGGATGAAGACAGCGGCGCGGTGATCGGCAGTGTCATGGGCCTCAATCATCACAACGCGTTCAACGATCCGGAAAACGGCAGCAGCCTGTGGTGCCTGGCCGTGGACCCGCAATGTTCACGTCCGGGTGTGGGCGAGGTGCTGGTGCGGCATCTGATCGAGCACTTCATGAGCCGTGGGCTGAGCTATCTGGACCTGTCGGTGTTGCACGATAACCGTCAGGCGAAAAACCTCTATGCCAAACTCGGTTTCCGCAACCTGCCGACTTTCGCGATCAAGCGCAAGAACGGCATCAACCAGCCGCTGTTTCTTGGCCCGGGGCCAGAAGCGCAGTTCAACCCGTACGCGCGAATCATTGTCGAGGAAGCTCATCGCCGCGGCATCGACGTGCAGGTCGATGACGCCGACGCCGGGCTGTTCACCCTCATTCATGGCGCGCGCCGGGTGCGCTGCCGTGAATCGTTGAGCGACCTGACCAGCGCGATCAGCATGACCCTGTGCCAGGACAAAAGCCTGACCCACAAAGTGCTGAAAGCGGCCGGGCTGAATCTGCCGGCGCAACAACTGGCCGGTAATGCCGACGACAATCTGGCCTTTCTCGACGAACATCAGCGCGTGGTGGTCAAGCCGCTCGACGGCGAACAGGGCCAAGGCGTGGCGGTCGATCTGCAGACCATTGAAGACGTGCAGCAGGCCATCGAAGCCGCGCGGCAATTCGACAGCCGCGTGCTGCTCGAGAGCTTCCATGAAGGTCTCGATCTGCGCATCGTGGTGATCGGTTTCGAAGTGGTTGCAGCGGCGATCCGCAAACCTGCCGAAGTGGTCGGTGACGGTCAGCATTCGATCGGCGAGCTGATCGAGGCGCAGAGCCGGCGTCGGCAAGCTGCTACCGGTGGCGAAAGCAAGATCCCTGTCGACCACGAAACCGAACGCACCTTGCACGCGGCCGGGTACGACTACGACAGCATTCTGCCGGCCGGCGAACATCTGTTCGTGCGCCGCACCGCCAATCTGCACACCGGCGGCACCCTGGAAGACGTCACGGCGATTCTGCATCCGACCCTGGTCGATGCGGCGGTTCGTGCGGCACGGGCGCTGGATATTCCGATGGTCGGCCTCGACCTGATGGTGCCGGCGGCGGATCAGCCGGAGTATGTGTTCATCGAAGCCAACGAACGCGCCGGCCTGGCCAACCACGAGCCGCAACCGACGGCGGAACGCTTTGTCGATCTGCTGTTTCCGCATAGTCAGGCGGCGGTCTGAACCCATCCGATCGTTCCCACGCTCAGCGTGGGAATGCCTCAAGGGACGCTCCGCGTTCCAAGGGGACGCAGAGCGTCCCGGGCTGCATTCCCACGCTGAGCGTGGGAACGATCAGCGCTCACCCCATCAGGAGTTTCCATGACCCTGCAAATCCCCGAACCGGATCTGAACTACCTGCAAAAAGTCCTGCTGGAAATGCTCGCCATTCCCAGCCCTACGGGCTTCACCGACACCATCGTGCGCTACGTCGCCGAGCGTCTGGAAGAACTCGGCATCCCGTTCGAAATGACCCGGCGCGGGACCATTCGCGCCACGCTCAAAGGCAAGAAGAACAGCCCCGACCGCGCAGTCTCCGCGCACCTGGATACCATTGGCGCCGCGGTCCGCGCGGTCAAGGACAACGGCCGCCTGACCCTCGCCCCGGTCGGCTGCTGGTCGAGCCGCTTCGCCGAGGGCAGCCGCGTCAGCCTGTTCACCGACAGCGGCGTGATTCGTGGCAGTGTGTTGCCGCTGATGGCGTCCGGGCATGCGTTCAATACGCAGGTCGATGAAATGCCGATCAGTTGGGATCACGTCGAGCTGCGCCTCGACGCCTACTGCACGACCAAGGCCGATTGTGAATCGCTGGGCATCAACGTCGGCGACGTGGTGGCGTTCGATCCGCTGCCGGAATTCACCGAGAGTGGCCATATCAGCGCCCGCCACCTCGATGACAAGGCCGGCGTCGCGGCGCTGCTTGCCGCACTCAAAGCGATCATCGACAGCGGCGAGGAGTTGATGATCGATTGCCATCCGCTGTTCACCATCACCGAGGAAACCGGCAGTGGCGCGGCGGCGGCGTTGCCGTGGGACGTCAGTGAGTTCGTTGGCATCGACATCGCCCCGGTCGCACCCGGCCAGCATTCCAGCGAGCATGCTGTCAGCGTGGCGATGCAGGATTCCGGCGGTCCGTATGACTATCACCTGTCGCGGCACTTGTTGCGCCTGGCCGGTGAACACGAATTGCCGGTGCGCCGCGACATGTTTCGCTATTACTTCAGCGACGCTCATTCGGCGGTGACTGCCGGGCATGACATTCGCACCGCCCTGCTCGCCTTTGGCTGCGATGCGACCCACGGCTATGAGCGTACGCACATCGACAGTCTGGCGGCGCTGAGCCGGTTGCTCGGTGCTTACATTCTGAGCCCGCCGGTGTTCGCCAGCGACGCGGCGCCGGCCAATGCCTCGCTGGATCGCTTCAGTCATCAGATCGAACACGACACGCAGATGGAGAGCGAAACCCGCGTGCCGCCGGTGGACAGTCTGGTGGGGCAGCGTTCCGACAGTTAGATCATTGTTGTCTGGGATACCGCTATCGCGAGCAGGCTCACTCCTACAGGAGAACGCATTCCAATTGTAGGAGTGAGCCTGCTCGCGATGGCGCCGGTCGAGGCACTACAAAAACTGGCAGGCCACCCCCAATCGCCGTAGCATCGCGCCATTGATTTAGCCGAGGTGCCCATGCTGATTCCCCACGACGCGCTTGAAGTCGACACCCTCACCCGCCTGATCGAGGATTTTGTCACCCGCGACGGTACCGACAACGGCGATGACACGCCGCTGGAAACCCGCGTTCTGCGCGTACGTCAGGCGCTGACCAAAGGTCAGGCCTTGATCGTGTTCGATCCGGAAAGCGAGCAGTGCCAGTTGATGCTCAAGCACGATGTGCCCAAGCATTTGTTCGACTGACGCTCAGCGAACCTTCTGCACACCTTCCTTGCGCTTGATCCGGTCGTAGACTTCGGAGCGGTGCACGTGCACGTTTTGCGGGGCTTCGACGCCAAAGCGCACGCTGGAGCCATTGACCGACAGAACACGCAACGAGATGTCGTCACCGATTGAAATCAACTCACCAACGACACGGCTGAGTACAAGCATGAGATACGTCCTTCAGGGTTAGCGAACCCAGAAGATGCGCGGCTTGCGGCGGCGACACAATGCACAGCAGGCAAATCAGTTTTGCCTTACAGCCTCGCGCGCTTGGGGCCGTCAGACGCTTCCTGCAAAACACCGTCAAGCCGCGGAAAACCGCGGCCCGAACAGGATCACACTGGCGCCGATCACGCATAACGCCACGCCGATCCAGTCAGAGCCCAATGGGCGCACGCGCTCGACCACCATAAGCCAGCCAATCGAAGCGACGATATAGATTCCGCCGTAAGCGGCATATGCGCGCCCGGCGTAGTTGGCCTCGACGCGGGTCAGCAACAGCGCAAACAGCGTCAGACTCAACAGCGCAGGAATCACCCACAAAGCGCTCTTGCCCTGGCGCAGCCACATGAAGAAGGCGAAACAACCGGCGATCTCGAACAGCGCCGCGAGGAAGAACCACAAATAATTGAGCATCGATGCGTCTCGACAGGGTGACCATTGCGGCCACCCTAACGACGCCGTCTGCTGCGGGCAAGTTCAGCCGTTGTTCTGTTTGGCCTTGGCGCGCGTTTTCTCGGCCATGCTGGTCATTTCGTTATAGAGCAACTGCGGGTTCTTCTGCTTGATCGCCCAGGCCATGCGCCCTTGTTCGTGGGGCAGGATCATGAATTCACCGGCGGCCACTTGCTGGTAGATGTAGTCGGCGATATCCGCGGCAGTGATCGGCGAACTTTCCAGCAACTTGCCCACCTGGGCCTTCATCGCCGGAGTCGGCCCGCGGAACGAATCGAGCAGGTTGGTCTGAAAGAACGACGGACAAACCACGTGCACACCGACTTCCTGTTGTGCCAGTTCGATCAACAGACTTTCCGAAAGCGCCACCACACCGGCCTTGGCCACGTTGTAGTTGCTCATCGCTGGCCCCTGCATCAGCGCCGCCATGGAGGCGATGTTGATGATCTTGCCTTTGCTCTGCTCGAGCAGCGGCAGGAACGCCTTGCAGCCCTTGACCACGCCCATCAGGTTGATCGCGATCTGCCAGTCCCAGTCTTCCAGCGATAACTCGCTGAAGAAACCGCCAGACGCCACGCCGGCGTTATTGACGATGATGTCGATGCCGCCGAGTTTCTCTTCACACGCTTGGGCGAACGCTGTGAGCTGGCTGTAATCACGCACATCGCAGCGCTGGATAAAACCGTCACCGCCCGCCTCACGGATCAGCTTCAGGGTTTCCTGAAGGCCCGGTTCGCTGACG
The DNA here is from genome assembly GCF_051132135.1 of Pseudomonas sp. R1-1. Lineage (NCBI taxonomy): Bacteria > Pseudomonadati > Pseudomonadota > Gammaproteobacteria > Pseudomonadales > Pseudomonadaceae > Pseudomonas > Pseudomonas sp. R1-1. The sequence goes on along the minus strand of NZ_CP071663.1, from coordinate 1,808,856 downwards.
TCGGACAGCGCCAGCTGCCAGCCCTCACGCGCCCAGCGCAGCGCGATTTCGCGGCCCAGACCGGAGCCCGCGCCAGTGATCATCATGCGATTTTGCATAGCAGACAGCCTTGTTGTTCCGGGAAAGATGCGCCGAGTGTAGCGAACGTTCGGCCACCACCCACGCTCCATCAAATTGCTGAATGGTGAGTGCAAACCGGGGCGCGTTGGATTCAATGAGGGCGAGTAAGTTCTGAACTAGCCCGGCGAAAAAAAGAAATAACCCTGCAATCCAAATACATTAAAAAAACATGGAATTTTTTCCACTTGGCACAAGTCGGAACTTGTAAGCCGGCTGGAACTACTTGGTATCCAGTCGCCCTAGAACATCAAGACTTCTCGACATTACCAACAAGGAAATCGACATGGGCACAATTCTTATCATCATCCTGATCCTGTTGCTGATCGGTGGTCTGCCGGTCTTCCCGCACTCCAGAAGTTGGGGTTATGGTCCGTCGGGCATCATCGGTGTCGTACTCGTCGTGCTGTTGGTGTTGTTGTTACTCGGCAAGATATGACGATTTAAAGCTGAAAAAAAAGAAGCCCTGTTCAGGGCCTCTTTTTTATTGCGCGTTTTTTAACAGCAATCAGTCCGGCTTGCCGTGAATCACACCGGCGGTGTTATCCAGCAGGCTCTTGGTCGCGGTTTGCAGGAACGCTTCCAGCTTGAGTTTCAGTTCGGCGGTGCGCGGTGCATTCGGCACCACTTCGGCATGCGGATTGGCACCGAGTTGGTATTGCCAGATTTTCGGCCCCATGTCCTTGTCGCGCGGCAACACCAGAATCTGGTCGGCGGTAACAATCGCCGTGGTCTGCTCGCTGCCCGATGGCTTGATCACACCGAAACCGGTGTCGCCCTGCGGCAGGTTGAGCAGGTCGCGGCCCCAGCACTGGTGACGCACTTCGCCACCGAGACGGCCCATGATGGTCGGCACGATGTCGATTTGCGTGCCCACCGTGTGGTCACGCGTACCGAACTTCTGCTGGATGCCCGGGGCGATCATCAGCATTGGCACGTTGAAGCGACCCAGGTCCATTTCGGTGATCTGACGCTCGTTGCCGAAGCCATGGTCGCCGACGATGACGAACAGGGTCTCGTTAAAGTACTTCTCTTTGCGCGCCTTTTCGAAGAACTGGCCCAGCGCCCAGTCGGAGTAGCGCATGGCAGTCAGGTGTTCGTTGAGACTGCCACGGTCAGTCACGCGCTCGACCGGCAATGGCGTCGGCAAGGCGTACGGCGTGTGGTTGGACAGGGTTTGCAGCAGCGCGTAGAACGGCTTGCCGTTTTCCCGCGCTTTCAGCTCCTGCAGACCACGGTCGAACATGTCCTGGTCGGACACGCCCCACGTCGGATCGGAGAACACCGGATTGACGAAGTCGTTGCGGCCGACGAAGTTGGTCATGCCCTGGTTGCTGAAGAAGCCCGACTGATTGTCCCAGGCGAAGTCGCCGTTGTAGACGTAGACGTCGTCGTAGTTACGCGCACTGAGCAACTGCGGCAGACCGGACAACTTGTGGCTGCCTTCCGGGGTCTGCATCAGGTATTCGAAACCCGGCAGGTTGGGGAAGCAGGCCATGGTCGCGAACATGCCCTGGTGGGTATGCGTGCCGTTGGAGAAGAAGCGGTCGAACAGCAGGCCTTCCTTCGACAGCTTGTCCAGGTAAGGTGTGATATTGCCCGGCGCGCCGAGAGCACCGACCGAGTGACCGGCCATGCTTTCCATCAGGATCACCACGACGTTCTTGATCGGCAGGGTCTTGTCGGCCGGCGGCATGTAGTCACGGCGCACCGCAGCAATGTCGGCCTCGACCAGTTTGTCGTACGGCATCACCAGCATGTCGCGCACCACTTGCTGCGCCTGTTCCTGCGGCAGAGTGGCTTTCCAGATGTTGTCGCGGTCTTCGCCCATGCGCGCCTTGGCGGCAGCGATCAGCGACAGCGTGCCGTTGAGGCCGAGCTGGTTGGCGAAGTTGGAATCGGTGGTGTACACGTCGCCCCAACGCATTGGTGGGCCCTGACGCAAGGTGCCACGCGCAGCCACCACGCAGATCAGCAGGCAGACCACAAACACCGCCAGACGGGTATACCACGGCGCAACCTGACGCGAGCTGACACTGCCGCCGCTGAACGGCCCGCGCGGGCGGGTGGCGCGGTCGGCGCCCTTGAAGGCGAGGGTCAGAATGACCGTGCCGATGACCCACGCCAGCAGGTAGCGAACCACCGGGAAACCGTACCAGAGCATGCTCATCACGGTTTTCGGGTCTTCTTTTACGTACTGGAAAACCAGACCGTTGAGGCGCTGGTGGAACTCGCGGTAGAAGTCCATCTCCATCAGGCCGAGGAACAGCGCGATGCTCGAGGCGATGGTCAGCCACAGACGGAAGAAGCCCCGCGCGGCCATGGCCCGGGCACTGAACAGCGCCAGCACCAGCGGAATGCACAGGTACACCACCAGACGCAGGTCGAAACGCAGGCCATTGACGAACGCTTCAAGGAAGGTCGAGACCGGGGTGTCGAGGATCATCTCGCGGTTGTAGACCAGCAGCGCGAGGCGCAGCACGGAAAACATCACCATCATGACCAGCGCACAAAGCAGCGTGTAGGCCAGATGCGATTTGACGGTCGGTTGCAGCAGGCGACTGGAAGATCGCTGCTGATTCAGGGCGTCCGGGTTTGCCATGTCGTTTTAGGACCCATTGGAAAGTTGAAGTTGCAAAGAATAAAGCGGCGCCAAGCCCTCTATTGGTCATTCCAGACCCCGGGGCGTGCGCGGTGCGCAAATGTTGCACGATCACCCGCACCATTGCCATTGATTACTGCCGCGCTGCCAGATGCTTTCATTCAGAGCCCTGACAGCGAGGCAACAGCGCGGGCGAATTGTCGGGAAGACTTTGTGAAAATTTCGTCCAACGCATATCTGGAAACACAATAAAGCCGAAAACGAAACGCCCCGAATCAATCGGGGCGTTTATTTTCAAAGTGCGTGGATTATTTCTCGGCGCGCTGTTTCAAGGCTTTGAGTGTATTGAAGGGTGCATCGACCACGAACTTGTTGGCAACCATGGCCGGCACGCTGCCGCCTGGTTCGGTGTGCACTTGATAGGTCACTTCGACCTGATCGCCTTTGGGTACGAACTTCCAGAACCCCTTGACCTGCTGCACCCGCACAAAACCCTTTTCTTCCGGCAGATAAGTCGGCACGCCTTCAAGATTGCGGGTCAGGCTGCCATCGGCGCCTTCGACGGTGGTGATGCGCAACACCGAATCACGCGGAGTCACCGGCCACGGCGTGTTGAACTGGGTGTAGGTCCAGCTCTGGTCGCCCTCATGTTTGAGCAGTTTCTGGGTCTTGCATTCGTGAATCCAGGCGCAGGCACCGGCGACGTCTTCCTGCAGCGCGCGCAATTTGGCGATGGTGGTCTTCATCAGCGCGACGCCCTGATAGGACTTGTAGTCCGAGCCGGGTATTTCGCTCAGCGAGACCTTGATGCCGTCCTCGTTCTTGGCGACTTTCCATTCTTCCGCCTGGGCAACCGAGGTGGCCAGCACAGCGGCCAAACCACACAACACAGCGATACGATGCAGCGAACCCATAGTTTTTTCCTTATTGTTGAAGTTCCGTTGCCTTGACACATCACGCCGCGGTCATGGCTTCCCACCAACCGATCAGCCTGATCGCTTCTTCGGCGCTGCTGCCACAGACTACAACGTCGGCAGCGAAGCCCGAGCAGACTGGCGGACGCTCCGGGCGGCCGAAAATGTTGCACAGGTTATCGACCGACAGCTGCACGCAACGTTCGCCGGCAGGTTTGCCATCGGGCATGCCGGGAATCGGCGAACTGATGGACGGGGCAATGCAGCAAGCGCCACAGCCTTCACGGCATTTCATGACGAACAATCCTCGCGACGGGCGATGTGTAAAGAGACGGGAAACAGAGTAACCGCTAAAACGGCTGTTTCAAATTGTCTGCGGCGGGTTTTCAGCGATAAGTGAAAGTGACTGACCAGTCTCCGACAAAGCGTCTGTCCTGCGGGTCACAGGCAGGCATCATTCACTGTTTGAATTCGAAGTCCAGCGCCGCGCCTTCGACTTCACGGCGTTCGTCATTGCGCAGCTGCAACTGCATTTCGTTGCTGAGCAGACGCCCGTTGAGCTGGAAGCCGCTGTCTTTTTCGCCAAACATCTGCGGCAGAATCGCCTCGCGCTTGGGCAGTTCCACGGTGCCCTTGGGCTTCAACTCTTCAACCATATCCTTGGGCAGGCTGAGGTCGAGCTTCGCCGACGGCAATCGGGTTTTTGCCACTTCGCTGGCGGGTTTCGATTTCGAGGCTACCGGGCGGCGCTTCTTCACCGTGGCGGCTTTTTTCGACTGGGCTTTTTTGGCGGGTGCCGCGGTTTTCGCGGTTTTCTTGCTCGTACTGGTCGCAGCCGGTTTTTCCCGGGGGGCAGCCGCCAAGACGCTCGGCACCTGACCGATCATCAACGAACCCAGCAAAACCCACGCGGCAGGAACAATCGCTTTCATGGACCCAACGAACTAACGGCAGAGGGCCACATGCTCGCTCGTTGTGCGCAACAAGACAAGCCTGACCTGCCGCTCGTTCAGAATCCGCCAGCGGTTTCCTGACACAGCTGGGTCGCCAACAACCCTAGCGTCATCAACGCCCGTTCCGCCTCGCGGTTCCACGGAATCCCGCAATTGAGGCGGATACAGTGGTTGAACTGCTCGGTGTTACTGAAGATCAACCCCGGCGCAATACTGATGCCCTGCTGCAACGCACGCACATGCAATTCTTGCGTATTGACCCGTCCCGGCAAACTCACCCAAAGGATGAAACCGCCCGTGGGCCGGGTCATTTGCGTGCCTTCGGGGAAATGCTGCTGCACCGCCAACTGGAAGGCGCTGAGGTTTTTCCGGTATTCCTGGCGGATGTACCGTAAATGCCGGTCATAGCCGCCGTTTTCCAGATAAGCGGCAATCGCCATCTGCGTGACACTGCAGGCCGAATGCGTGCTGAAGGTCTGCAAACGCTGGATTTCCTGCTGATACTTCCCAGCGATCATCCAGCCGATCCGCACACCCGGCGACAGGGTCTTGGAGAAGCTCGAACAGTAGATCACCCGATCGAGCCGGTCATAGGCCTTGAGCGCCTTGGTCTTGCCCTGCTCGAACATCAACTCGCCATAGATATCGTCTTCAACGATCTGGATATCGAAATCCGAGGCCAGCCGCAGCAGTTGCTTCTGCCGCTCCTCGGGCATGGTCCCGCCCAGCGGATTGCTCAGGCGCGTGGTCAGCACCAACGCCTTGATCGACCACTGGTTGGCCGCCAGTTGCAGCGCTTCCAGGCTCATACCGGTGGCGGGGTCGCTAGGGATTTCGATGACTTTGAGTCCAAGCAGATCGGCCAGTTGCAACAGACCGTAATACGTCGGAGATTCAGCAGCGATCAGATCCCCCGGCCGGGTCAACACCCGCAACGACATTTGCAGGGCATCGACACAACCGTGGGTGATCACCACCTCAGACGGATCGACCACCACTCCAGCGTCGCGCATGCGAATCGCCACCTGCCGACGCAGCGGTTCAAAACCGGGGCTGAACATGTAGCTGAAAGCGCGCGGGCTATGGAAACGCGTGACCTTGGCCAATTGCTGATGCAACGCGCGCACCGGCAAGTAATCGACACTCGGCACCGCCGCACCCAGCGGAAACACCCCTTCACGACGCGACTCAACCAAAACCTGCTGAATGATACTGCTGCGCGTCACCAGCCCCGGCCGCTCAACCCGCGCAATGTCCGGCGTCGGCGCCGTCAACGCCGGCGTCTGGTGCACGTAATAACCCGACTGCGGCCGCGCCCGGATCAAGCCCTGATCCTCAAGATTGGCGTAAGCCTGCAACACCGTCGCATGACTGACATTGAGCTGCGAACTCATCTTGCGCACCGAAGGCACCCGCTCCCCCGGCTGATAAACGCCACGCCGAATATCCTCGGCCAGCTGCTGAGCAATACGTTGGTAGAGCAAGAGATTGGTCATGACGCAGCACTCGATTTCACGGGCGATTTTATTCTTGTGCGAAACAATACCGGAACAGTTTAGAAGTGTACTGGGACAGTTGTCACTTTAGTCGACGATACAGTGCGGTGTCTGCGGGGACTGTGCTGTTTTTTTGAGAAGGGGTCGAGGAATGTGGCTGAAGCAAAAGCCCCTCATCGGAACGCCGCCCGCCTATCCCTCTCCCGGAGGGAGAGGGGACGGACCGGGGTGGTTGGGCTGGATGCGTAAGTCTGAGATACCGAGTCGAATGCAAATTTCGAATCCAACCAAAATCGGCTACCTCACCCTCGGGAGAGGGCTGGGCGGGCGGCGTTCCGATGAGGGGCGAATACGCCGAAAATCTTAAGCCATGTGACGCTTCTAACCACTCAACAATGAGCGTTAGCTCGAGTGCTTTTGATTTTGATCTTGCCTAACCAGCGACATCGGAAGGCTGAGTGGAGGGATTGATCCGGGCGTGGGAGCGCAGCGACCGTCTGGCGCAGCCAGACACAGCGGAAGTAGGTGCAGCGAAGCAAACCGTAGCCGCTGCGCCCGGATCGATCCCGGAGCGAAGGAACCCGAGCCTGCGAGGGCCGAACGCAGGAGCAAGCCTTTTCGGTTACCTTTTCGGCGTCTGGAAAAGGTGACTCGCCGTAAGGGCGAAACCGCCATCAGCACCACCCGCAGCAACGGATATACACGCCAAACCAACCAGAGCCTGGTCGGCCCAGAGGCCGCCAAGGCCAACCTAACGAGCCGCCCCGAGCTGCCCCTTTTCATCAGAAAAAACAATCTCAACCCGACGATTCTGCGCACGCCCACGCTCGGAAGCATTGGCATCCACAGGATACTCATCCCCATACCCCTCAACCTGAATCCGCTTGTCATCAATGCCCAGGTCAATCAGCACATCCGCCACCGACTGCGCCCGGTCGCGAGACAACTTGAGATTCTCCTGCTTGCCGCCGGTACTGTCGGTATAACCCTCGATCCGCACCACACGCTTGGGATTCAACTGCAGAAACTGCACAATCTTCAGCACCACCCGATTGGCCGAATTTTTCAGTTCCGCCTCACCGGTATCGAACAGCACATCGCCCAGCGTCATCACCAGACCCCGATCAGTCTGCGTAGTCGCCAACGCAACGATCTGCTCCTCAAGCCACTTGCCCTGCTGCTGCACACTCAACAACTTCGATTCGCGCAAGGCCAGTTGCAGACGTTGGCGCTCCAGCTCCAGCTTGGCTGCGCGCTCTTCGTTGAGCACCTGATTGGTATGCTCAAGAGCAATTTCGCTGTAACGCTGGCTCAGATAAGCGTAATGCACAACGTCCGAACCGCTGCCCCAATAGGTCGACAGGCGATCGGCGCGGGCCAAGGACTCACCGGCACGAATCACATCTTTCGGCGCGATACGCAACACGTTCGAATCTTCCTTGACCTTCTGAAAGTCGCTGCCAGCCTGCTGCAACGCCGCTTCACTGTGCTGTCCGGCGCAGCCAGAAAGGCTCGCGCAACCGACGAGTATCAGGCCGCCGAGGATTTTCACTGACAGGTTCATTGGGCATTCCCCAGTTGCTTGCGCAGTCGGGTGATGCGGGTGTTCAGTACATTCAATTGCTCTTCACTTTTCTGGGTCAGCACCTTGGCTTCGGCCAGCCGGGCGTCCAGTTCAGCCTGCTCGGCGCGCATCCGCGCGTTGCGGTAAGACTGGTCAGCCATGTTGCCTCTGGCGCGGGTGTACTTGGTTTCTGCCAGTTTCATTTCCGGCACTTCGTCGGCCGTGGCGCCAACGGCCTTGGCCTGAGTAATGGCCTGCTCGGTCAGACGCATTTGTTCGATGGGTGCCGGATCGGTCGCGCAACCGGCCAGAGCCAGAACGGCCACGGCCGCGAAAAGAGGTCGAATACTCACTAAGAATCCCTACTGTTTGGGGGCACTGACGGGTTGTGGCGGCTGCTGCTGCGCCTTCCAGCGCTCGATATTGCGTTGCAGCGCGGCTTCCGTCAGTCCGGACGCGGGCAATTCTGTCATCTTTTTGGCTAGCTGTCCGCGCAACCACGGATCGTTGCATGCCGAGCTATGGGAAACCGCAAGGAACAGACCGGGGCGATCAATGGGTTGCTCGAACGCCAGCAGATCGCCGGTCATACCCAGCGCCTGCGCCGCCGCCATGCCTGAATAGCGGCCGGCGAGTACATATTCCACCTCACCGAGAAGCAATTTCTGCAAGGCCTGGGTGAGGTTGGCTGTCTTGGTCAGGGTCAGATTCTGCTCGGCGAAAGTGCCGAATGCCTGGGTCATTCGCGACTTTTCCGACAACGCGCCGGCATGCCCGTGCAGGTCTTTGGCTTCGCTGTAAACCAGGGTTGAGCCTTTGCGCGTCCAGACCAGATAGTCGTTTTCCAGCAATGGCGGATGAATGTAGTCGAGGGTCTCCAGCTCGTTGAGGGTCAGCGGCGCGTCGGCGAGCATGTCCATGCGCCCGCTGCGCACCTCGTCGAGCGCCTGCGCGCGTTTGCCGGCATAGAGCAGCTCGATCTTGATGCCTAGGTCTTTGCCGACTTGCTGCAACAGGTCGGCACTGGCACCGATCAGCCGTTTCGGGTTTTGCGGGTCCTGCCACAGGTACGGTGGCGCATCGGGGCTACCGGTGACGACGAGGCGCTCGCACTTGCCCGCCGCTGATGCCACCACGGGCAACAGGGCCAGACCCAAAAACCATCCGCAGCGCAGATCCATGGCAACACGCCCCCACTCAAATTCAAGACAAAAAAAACCCGACCAAACGGTCGGGCTCTTTATAAGTGAAGCGGCTGGATTAGACCAGCTTCTCCAGCTCGGGTACCGCTTCGAACAGGTCAGCCACGAGGCCGTAATCGGCCACCTGGAAGATCGGCGCTTCTTCGTCCTTGTTGATCGCAACGATCACTTTGGAGTCTTTCATGCCGGCCAGGTGCTGGATCGCGCCGGAAATACCGACGGCGATGTACAGCTGTGGCGCAACGATCTTGCCGGTCTGGCCGACCTGCATGTCGTTGGGTACGAAACCTGCGTCAACCGCGGCGCGCGAAGCACCAACGGCAGCGCCGAGCTTGTCGGCCAGCGCGTACAGGTGTTTGAAGTTGTCGCCGTTCTGCATGCCGCGGCCGCCGGAAACGACGATCTTGGCAGCAGTCAGCTCTGGACGATCGGACTTGGCCAGCTCTTCGCCAACGAAGCTCGAAATGCCTGCATCGTGCGCAGCGCCAACGGCTTCAACAGCCGCCGAACCACCTTCAGCGGCAACCGGGTCGAAACCGGTGGCACGCACGGTGATCACTTTGATCGCAGCGGTCGATTGTACGGTAGCGATGGCGTTACCGGCGTAGATCGGGCGTTTGAAGGTGTCAGCGCTTTCGACCGAGATGATCTCGGAGAGCTGGTCAACGTCCAGCGCGACAGCAACGCGCGGCAGGATGTTTTTGCCGTTGGAGGTGGCGGCAGCCAGGATGTGGCTGTAACCCTTGCCCAACTCGGCAACCAGCGGAGCAACGTTTTCCGGCAGCTGATGCGCATAAGCGGCATTGTCAGCGTTGAGGACTTTGCTCACGCCAGCGATCTTCGCAGCGGCGTCGGCCACCGGGCCTGCGCCCTGACCGGCCACCAGAACGTGGATGTCGCCGCCGATTTTGGCAGCGGCAGCCACGGTGTTCAGCGTGGCCGGAGCCAGCACTTTGTTGTCGTGTTCGGCGATTACCAAGATAGTCATGATTAGATTACCTTCGCTTCGTTTTTCAGTTTCTCGACCAGTTCAGCCACCGACTTGACCTTGATGCCCGCGCTACGTGCAGCCGGCGCTTCGACTTTAAGAGTCTTGTTGGTGGAGGCGGTGGAAACGCCCAAAGCGTCCGGAGTCAGCGTCTCGAGAGGCTTCTTCTTGGCTTTCATGATGTTTGGCAGGGACGCATAACGCGGCTCGTTCAAACGCAGGTCGGTGGTGACGATGGCCGGCAGTTTCAGCGAAACGGTCTGCGCGCCGCCGTCGATTTCGCGGGTCACGGCAACCGTGTCGCCGGAGACTTCGACTTTCGAGGCGAACGTACCCTGACCGTAGCCGCTCAGTGCAGCGAGCATCTGGCCGGTCTGGTTGTTGTCGCTGTCGATCGCCTGTTTGCCGAGGATCACCAGCTGCGGCTGTTCCTTGTCGACCACCGCCTTGAGCAGCTTGGCCACAGCGAGGGAAGTCAGATCTTCAGCGGATTCGACGAGGATGGCACGGTCGGCACCCAGAGCCAGTGCGGTACGCAGCTGTTCCTGAGCGGTGGTCGGGCCGATGGAGACGACGACGATTTCAGTCGCAACGCCCTTCTCTTTCAGGCGTACGGCTTCTTCCACTGCGATTTCGCAGAACGGGTTCATCGACATCTTGACGTTGGCGAGATCGACGCCGGAATTGTCCGCCTTGACGCGGACCTTGACGTTGTAATCCACAACGCGTTTGACAGCTACAAGAACCTTCATGGATTCCTCGTTACTCTCCGGTGAAAAGAAAGTCGCCTAGGCGAACCTGGCGGTTGATGCTCATCAGGCTAAAGGGCACCTCTAAAAACGCCGACGTGGCTGCAATTGGCTTGGGTTGTGAATGCCGCTGACCGTTCGTCAGCGGTGACTGACCAGTCGTGGATTTTCACACCGAGCGGGCACCGCACGGAAACCGCGTTGCGCTCCACCTTTTACTGCCTGTGCCCTGTCTTTAGACGTGCTCCTGAAAGCGCCAGTCTGCTTACGACCAGCGCAAAACCGCCCGTATCTTGACCGGAACGCCTATTCCGGTCAATACAGCAAAATGACCACTCATAAGCCGCGCTTCTTTGATTTCTGTGGGCTGGAGGCAATTCAAACAAACGTTTGTATTGGACGCTGGGAGTGGTGTAGATATAATGCGCCGCCTAGAGAGAAAGGTGGGTTTTCCGTTATCCCCCTTGACGTTAACGTAAAGGCTGACGGGATGCGACATCAAACCTCCAAATCAGAAAAAAAACTGTTGAGCCTTGAGTAGGAGATAGCCTGTGGAACGCGAATACATGGAATTCGACGTGGTCATCGTCGGTGCCGGCCCCGCGGGTCTGTCCGCCGCCTGCCGTCTGAAGCAGAAGGCCGCTGATGCCGGTAAGGAAATCAGCGTTTGCGTGGTCGAAAAAGGCTCCGAAGTCGGCGCACACATCCTCTCCGGTGCGGTTTTTGAACCCCGCGCACTGAACGAACTGTTCCCGGACTGGAAAGCACTTGGCGCCCCGCTGAACACGCCGGTGGCCCGCGATGACATTTTCGTGCTGAAAAACGCCGAAAGCGCGCAGAAAATTCCCGACTTCTTTGTGCCCAAGACCATGCACAACGAAGGCAACTACATTATTTCCCTCGGCAACCTGTGCCGCTGGTTGGCCCAGCAGGCGGAAAACCTCGGCGTGGAAATCTACCCGGGCTTCGCTGCCCAGGAAGCGCTGATCGACGAAAACGGCGTGGTCCGCGGGATCATCACCGGTGATCTGGGCGTCGACCGTGAAGGCCAACCAAAAGAAGGTCTGTACACCCCGGGCATGGAACTGCGTGGCAAATACACGCTGTTCGCCGAAGGCTGCCGTGGCCACATCGGCAAGCAACTGATCAAGCGCTACAACCTCGACAGCGAGGCTGACGTTCAGCACTACGGCATCGGCCTGAAGGAAATCTGGGAAATCGACCCGGCCAAACACCAGCCTGGCCTGGTGGTGCACACCGCCGGCTGGCCGCTGGACATCATGGGCACCGAGAACACCGGTGGCTCGTTCCTCTATCACCTGGAAAACAATCAGGTGGTGGTCGGTCTGATCGTCGATCTTTCCTACAGCAACACTTTCCTGTCGCCGTTCGACGAGTTCCAGCGCCTCAAGCATCACCCGGTGCTGGCACAGTACCTGGAAGGCGGCAAGCGCATCAGCTACGGCGCCCGCGCCATCGCCAAGGGCGGCCTGAACTCGCTGCCGAAAATGGTCTTCAAGGGCGGCGCGCTGATCGGTTGCGACCTCGGCACCCTGAACTTTGCCAAGATCAAGGGCAGCCACACCGCGATGAAGTCCGGCATGCTCGCGGCCGAAGCGGTGGCTGACGCGCTGTTCGCGGAAAAGGACGGCACTGAAGAGCTGACCACTTACGTCGACGCCTTCAAGAACAGCTGGCTCTACGAAGAACTGTTCGCCAGCCGTAACTTCGGCGCGGCGATTCACAAATACGGCGCGATCATTGGCGGTGGTTTCAACTGGCTGGACCAGAACATCTTCGGCGGCAAACTGCCGTTCACCCTGCGTGACACCAAGCCGGATTACGCCTGCCTCAAACTCGCGGCCGACTGCAAGAAGATCGATTACCCGAAACCCGACGGCAAGCTCAGCTTCGACAAACTCAGCTCCGTGTTCATCTCCGGTACCAACCACGAAGAAGAACAGCCGTGCCACCTGAAGCTGACCGACCCGAGCATCCCGATCAGCAAGAACCTGCCGCTGTACGACGAACCGGCGCAGCGCTACTGCCCGGCCGGCGTATACGAAGTGGTGACCAAAGAAGACGGCGAGAAGCGCTTCCAGATCAACGCCCAGAACTGCGTGCACTGCAAGACCTGTGACATCAAGGACCCTGCGCAGAACATCACCTGGGTCGCGCCGGAAGGCGCTGGCGGCCCGACTTATCCGAATATGTAAGTCGTATCGCTGAATAACAAGGCTCCCTGAACGGGGGCCTTTTTGTTGCCCGTGATTCATGCAACCACCGACCCAATGTAGGAGTGAGCCTGCTCGCGATAGCGGTATATCTGTGCCGACAATGTCGACTGACAGACCGCTATCGCGAGCAGGCTCACTCCTACAAGGAACAGCGCAGAATCAAGCAGCGCGCTCATCCCCCGGACTGCGCTCAAAATAGCGCTTGTACTCGCGACTGAACTGCGACGTGCTCTGATACCCGACTCGATGCGCCACCTGCGCTACGCCCAGCCCTTCGGCCACCAGCAACGTCTGCGCCTTCAACAAGCGTAAACGCTTGAGATACTGCACCGGCGACAACAAGGTGCTGCGTTTGAAATGCTCATGAAAGGTCGACACGCTCATGTTCGCGCACCCGGCCAGCGTTTCGACGTTCAGCGGCTCGGTGTAATGCGCGTGCAGATGACTGATCGACGCCGCCACCCGGGCAAACTGCCCCTGCTGTTCGACCAATGCCCGCAGCACATCCGCCTGCGGTCCACGTAATGCGACGAACAGCAACTCACGCACCCGCGCCGGGCCGAGAATCTGGCATTCCAGCGGATCGTGCAAACAACTGAGCAAGCGCTCGACGCAACCGCGCATGCCATCGTCAAGCACCACCGAGGTCATCGACTCCGGCGTCTGCGCGGGAATGTGCCGCCCCGGTGCCAGGCCCATCGCCAGCACCAGTTCACCGAGCAGCACCCGATCAATCGCTACCGAGACGCCAAGCAGCGGCGCATCCGGCAAGGCAAACGTCTCGCACTCGAACGGCACCGGCAGCGCCTGAATCAGGTAATGCCCGGCACCATATTCCATGGTCCGCGGCCCGAGAAACGCCAGTTTGCTGCCCTGGGCAATGATCATCAGGCTCGGTTCATAAATGTGCGGGCCACGGGCGACGTCGCAGCTGGCGCGCAAGATCTGCACGCCGGGCAAGCCGGTCTGGCTGTAACCATCGCGCAGCGCCAGCGGTTCGATCAGCGAAACCAGCCGCGCGTTGGCATCAAGATGACGGGTCAGTTGCATCGAGTCGTTCTTCACAAAAAAACACGCAATAAGGGATGAAAGCATCATCGCAGATCCGTTCGCCAATGCGACCGCGCAAACCCGCATGCCGGAGAATTAGGCATGAGACCCGGAGAATTCGTCATGGCCGCACGAGCATTCGGCGCCCAGAATTCGCCGCCTCACTTGTTCCTGCTTCTGCGAGGTTTGCCATGTACACCGCGATCGGTTATGCCGCCCAATCAGCCACCACTCCCCTCGCCCCGATGAAGTTCGAACGCCGCAGCCCGCGTGCTGACGACGTTGCCATCGAGATTCTGTATTGCGGCGTCTGCCACTCTGACATTCACCAGGCACGCAACGAATGGGGCATCGCGGTTTATCCGTTGATGCCCGGCCATGAGATCGTCGGAAAAGTCACCGCGATCGGTGCGAATGTCACCCGGCACAAAGTCGGCGATCTGGTCGGCGTCGGCTGCATGGTCGACTCGTGCCGTACCTGCGAAGCCTGCCAGTCGAACCTCGAGCAATATTGCCTCGAAGGCCCGACCATGACTTACGCAACCCCGGACCGGGTCGATGGCAGCAACACCATGGGCGGTTATTCCGACAGCATCGTGGTCAGCGAGCACTTCGTCGTGCGCATTCCGGAAAAACTGGCCCTGGCCAGCGCTGCGCCAATTCTCTGCGCCGGCATTACCACCTACTCGCCACTCAAGCACTACGGCGTGAAGGCCGGCGACAAGGTCGGGATTCTCGGCATGGGCGGCCTCGGTCACATGGGCATCAAGTTCGCCAAGGCCATGGGCGCCGAAGTGACGCTGTTCACCCGCTCGGCGAGTAAAGCCGAAGAAGGCCGTCGTCAGGGCGCCGACCATGTGATCGTGTCCACCGACGCCGAGCAAATGAAGGCTGCGGCCGGTTACTTCGATTTCCTGCTCGACACCATTCCGGTGCAGCACGACCTCAACCCCTACCTCGACACCCTGCGTTTCGACGGCGTGCACATTCTGGTCGGCCTGATCGAACCGATCGATCCGCCGGTGCATGCGGCCAAACTGGTGCTGGGGCGTCGGGTATTGGCCGGTTCGTTGATCGGCGGCGTTGCGGAAACCCAGGAAGTGCTGGATTTCTGCGCCGAACACAACATCACCTGCGACATCGAAATGCTCGACATCCGCCAGATCAACGAGGCTTACGCGCGGATGATTGCCGGTGACGTCAAATACCGTTTCGTCATCGACATGGCGACGCTCAAGGCTTAAACCCTAAAAGGCTTATACCTTCAAGCCGAGCTCCGCCGACAGCCGGGCTGTGACCCCTTTGATCAGGGGAATCAGCTCGGCCATTTTCTCCAGCGGCATATAGGGCACGGTGCTGGCGATGCTGATCGCCGCCACAATACCCTTGCTCGCATCGCGAATCGGCGCCGCCACACAGCGGATCGACGGTTCGTTGTCTTCCAGGTCGAAGGCGTAGCCACCGGCCACGTACTCGCTCATGCGCTGCTCAAGCTGTTCCCACGACTGCTGGGGATGCTGCGGCCAGAACTGACTTTTCCCACCCGCCGGCAGACTGATGTCGTACAGACGTTGCCAATCTTTCGGCGAGTCATCGAGCATCAACGCCTTGCCGATGCCGGTACGCGCCAGCGGCATGCGATGGCCGACCCGCGAGCGCATTTCCGGGCCGTTGCGCCCGGGATTCTTCAGCAGGTAAAGCACCTCATCGCCTTCGCGAATCCCCAGGTGCACGGTGTCGCCGGTCAACGCCGACAACTCGTCCAGATACGGCCCGGCCAGAGTCACCAGTGGCAGTTCTTCGCGGGCCTGAAAACCCAGTTCGATCAGCTTCGGCCCGAGCAGATATCCGATTTGCGGGACCACGCGCAGGTAGCGCTCGTCGACCAGGCAACTGGCCAGACGATGGGTGGTGCTGCGGGTGGTGCCGATCAGCCGGGCGATCTCCTTGAGATCGCGGGCGCCACTGGCCACCGCTTGCACCACACCGAGGCCGCGCAACAGCGTCTGGGTGCCGGTGGGCGCGGCGTCCTTGGTTTTTCCCGGGGCGTCTTCCTGCATATCCAGCCTTTTTACCGTTGAGCGAGGGAACGGGCGGCATTATGGTCGCCCGACGCAGACCACTACAACTCGATACGTTCGACCTTGCCCACCAGCAGCACGTAGGACAACGCACCGACCAGCGCGAGCACGGCGATGTAGGTGATCGCCGGAGCGAACGAATCACCGCTGGCGAGGAAGCCGATCACGATCGGTGTGGCGATCGCCGACAGGTTGCCGATGAAGTTGAACACCCCACCCGTCAGCCCGAGCAGGCGTGCCGGGGCCAACGTCGAGACCAGCGACCAGGTGATCGAGGCCAGGCCGTTGCCGAAAAACGCCAGCGCCAGGAAGGCAATCACCAACGGTGTTGATTCAACGAAGTTGGCGCCGATGATCGCGGTGGAGATCAGCAGCCCGCTGATGATCGGCAACTTGCGCGCGAACCCGACGGTGTAACCACGGCGGATCAGCCAGTCGGAAAAGAACCCCGAGCACAGCACGCCAACGAACGCGGCCAGAAACGGCAGCGACGCCAGCAGGCCGGACTTGATGAAGTCCATGCCGCGATATTTCACCAGGTAAGTCGGGAACCAGGTCAGGAAGAACCACAGCGTCGAGTTCAGGCAAAACTGGCCGAGGTAGATGCCCCACAATTTGCGCTTGCTCAGGACAATGCCCAGATCGGTCCAGCTGAATCTGGCTTTGACTTTGGCCGTTTCCGCCTGGATATCGACCAGCCCGCCGCCCTCGCGAATCAGCTCGATTTCGGCTTCGTTGGTACCTTTGAAATCACGCGGCTCGCGATACACCGCGTACCAGATCAGCGCCCAGAGAATGCCGACCGCACCGGTCGCGACGAACACCATGTGCCAGCCGAACGCGTGTTGCAACCACGCCAGCACCGGCGTCAAAAAGGCCAGGCCGACGAACTGCCCGGACGTGTAGAAACCGATCGCCGTGGCGCGTTCGCGCTCGGGAAACCAGGTGGTGACCACGCGGCTGTTGATCGGATACGCCGGGGCTTCCAGCGCGCCAACTGCCATACGCAGCACGAACAGGGCGATGAAACTGCTGACGAAACCGAGCATCACCGTGGCCACCGACCACAGCAGCAGCGCGACACTGTAGAGAATCCGTGGCGGTACGCGATCGACCAGCCAGCCGCCGGGAATCTGCATGGCCGCGTAAGTCCAGCCGAACGCAGAAAAGATCAGCCCGACATGCACCGGATCGATGCCCAGTTCGCTGGTCAGCGCTGGCGCGGCAATCGACAGGTTGCTGCGGTCGAGGTAGTTGATGACCACGGTGATGAACAGCAACACCATGATGAAAAATCGCTTGCGGCTGGGCGTGACTAAAGACGCCTGCCCGGTGAGGGTGTGCGATTGCATGAGGAGAGCCTCTTTTTATGTTTATTGAGGTCGGCCTGAGGCCTGATCGTTCCCACGCTCCGCGTGGGAATGCAGCCCGGGACGCTCCGCGTCCCTCAAGAGCCGAACGCAGAGCGTCCATAGAGGCATTCCCACGCAGAGCGTGGGAACGATCAGGGCGGTGTGTCAGAGATGACTCACCACTCGGCAAAACTGCCATCGGCATGGCGCCAGATCGGGTTGCGCCAGCGGTGGCCGACCGCCGCGCGCTCGATCACATATTCTTCGTTGATCTCGATCCCCAGCCCCGGGCCGTTCGGAATCTTCACGAAGCCTTTGTCGTAATCGAACACGCGTGGATCTTTCACGTAGTCGAGCAAGTCGTTGCTCTCGTTGTAATGGATGCCCAGGCTCTGCTCCTGGATAAACGCGTTGTAACAAGCCGCGTCAAGTTGCAAACACGCCGCCAGTGCAATCGGCCCCAGCGGGCAATGCAGCGCCAGCGCCACGTCGTAGGCTTCGGCCATGTTGGCGATCTTGCGGGTTTCGGTGATGCCGCCGGCATGCGAGGCATCCGGCTGGATGATGTCGACGTAGCCTTCGCTCAACACGCGTTTAAAGTCCCAGCGCGAAAACAGCCGCTCGCCGAGGGCGATCGGCGTGCTGGTCAGCGGCGCCAGTTCTTTCAACGCTTCGTAGTTTTCGCTGAGCACCGGCTCTTCGATGAACATCAGTTTGTACGGGTCGAGTTCCTTCATCAGGACTTTGGCCATCGGCTTGTGCACGCGGCCATGGAAGTCCACGCCAATGCCGACGTTCGGTCCCACTGCGTCACGCACGGCGGCGACGTTGGCCAGGGCCAGATCGACTTTTTCGAAGGTGTCGAGGAACTGCAGTTCTTCGGTGCCGTTCATTTTCACTGCGGTGAAACCACGGCTCACCGCCTCTTTCGCCGCACGCGCCGTGTCCGCCGGACGGTCGCCGCCAATCCACGAATACACACGAATCTTGTCGCGCACCTGGCCTCCGAGCAGATCACTGACCGACACGCCAAGGGCCTTGCCCTTGATGTCCCACAGCGCCTGGTCAATACCGGCCAGTGCGCTCATGTGGATCGCACCGCCACGGTAGAAGCCGCCGCGATACAGCACGGTCCAGATGTCTTCGATGTTGCGTGGGTCTTTGCCGATCAAGTAGTCAGACAATTCTTCAACGGCAGCGGCCACGGTATGCGCCCGGCCTTCGACCACGGGTTCGCCCCAACCGGTCACGCCCTCATCGGTTTCGACCTTGAGGAAGCACCAGCGCGGCGGGACGATGAAGGTCGTGAGTTTGGTGATTTTCATCTCTGCTCTCTTTTGTAAATGCAGCTTTTATTAGATGCAGCGCACGCGGCGCCGGAAAAGTCTCAACGAAGCGCTTTCCATGCGGCCACGTAGGCCTTGGCATTGACCGCCACTTGCTCTGGCGTCATGCCCGGTTTGAAAAGCCCGGAACCGAGACCGAAGCCTTTCACGCCGGCATCGAGGAACGCCTGCATGTTGTCCGGGGTGATGCCGCCGACCGGCGCCAGCACCGTGCCCGCCGGCAACACCGCGAGCCAGGCTTTGACGACTGCCGGGCTCATCTGCTCGGCCGGGAACAGCTTGAGAATGTCCGCGCCCTCCTCCAGCGCCGCGAAGGCTTCGGTCGGCGTGGCGACGCCCGGTGACAGGTACAGCCCGGCCGCTTTCGCCGCGCGCAGGACCTTGGCGTCGCTGTGCGGCATGACGATGACCTGGCCGCCGGCATCCTTGACCTGTTGCACTTGCTGCGCGGTCAACACCGTACCGGCACCGATCAGGCAATCGGCGGGCAGGGTCTTGCGCAGGGTGGCGATACTTTCGTACGGCGAAGGGGAATTGAGCGGCACTTCGATGACGCGAAATCCGGCGGCATACAGGACTTCTCCCACAGCCGCGGCGTCCTGCGGTTGCAGGCCACGCAGGATTGCGATCAGACCGTTTTGCGCCAGTGCTTGCTTGAGCATGTCAGGCCTCCAGTCAGGTTAACGGGATGAGGAATCGATCAGGCCTGCGGCACGCGCCAATTGCCACAGGCCACGCTCGGTAGCCTGCTCGGCCAGCGTCACCCGGGCGAACCCGCAGGCGTCGAGCGCACGGCTGTAACGGGCACAGAGTTGGCCGTTGCCGATCAGCACGATCGAAGGAAGATTCGGGTTATTGCGGCGTTGGCGCTGCACCGCGGCGAGCGCGGCCAGCTCGTGGCCGATCATCAGCCCGGACAGGTAATCCGCTTGCAGGGTCGGGCCGAGTTCACCGGTCAGGCCCAGCGTGCGCGCACTGAACAACGTCGAAAGCACGCCGAGCTCACCGTCCGCCGACAGCGCAATCTGCACGCCACGGTCGAACGCCTGTGCCTCGAAGGTGACGCTGGGTTGTTGGGTGCGGCCGAGAATGCTGTGCTCGCTGAGCACCGCGAACACCTCGCCAGTCATGAACGTGTCGAAATGCGTGATGCAACCATCGACCACTTCGACCCACTTGGAATGACTGCCCGGCAAGCCGATCAGCAGATCAGCGCCCGCCTCGGCCGGCAGTTGCTGAAGGACACCCAGCACCTGGGTTTCCTCGCCACGCATCACATTCGGCAGACGCGAACGCTGAATCACCCCCGGCACGATATGCACAGGGGTGCCGCGCAGACTGACGACTGTTTGTAGGGATTTTCCGAGATTGGCGACGTCCGCCGGCGTTTCGCAGTAGGCCGCTTCGCGCCAGCCCTGTGCGCTGCCGACCATGCCGCAAGCGATCACCGGCAGATCCGGCTGCGCATCGAGCCAGTCGCCACAGGCCTGATCAAACGCCAGTTCAAAACCATCGGCACATTCACGTCCGTGGATGATCCGCGGCGTCTTGGGCAACTGCATGATCCCGGACGACAGCGCACGCTGTTCCAGCACCACACCGTCCGCCGCGAGTTTGTAAGCACGTAATGAGGTCGTCCCCCAATCGAGCGCGATCAATTGCGCCTGCATCGCTTCACCTGTTCTGTTTTTTGGCAGTGAGTGCGATGGACTATAAACCCGGGCGCGGGGAAATCTCAATATATAAATATCAATCCCATATAGTGAGACGAAAACAAAAAAAGATCGCAAAATCGCTGATCGATGTTGCGATCTTCAGTAACGGATCAATGACCCTCGGCGAACTCGCGCAGGACTTTGCCATCCATGCGATACCGCACCCACTCTTCCTGCGGCTGCGCGCCGAGGGATTTGTAGAATTCGATAGCTGGGGTGTTCCATTCCAGCACGCTCCATTCGAAGCGGCCGCAGTCGTTGGCGCAGGCGATTTTGGCGAGGTGGCGCAGCAGGGTCTTGCCGGCGCCGCCGCCGCGTTGTTCGGGGGTGATGTAGAGGTCTTCGAGGTACAGGCAGTTGCTGCCCAACCAGGTCGAATAGCTGAAGAAGAACACCGCGAAACCGATTGGCAGGCCGTCGCGCAGGCAGATCAGGCCGTGGGCGGTGGCGCCTTCGCCGAACAGGCTGCGTTCGATGTCGGCGACGCTGGCGATGACTTCGTGACGAGCCTTTTCGAAATCGGCGAGTTCGGTGATGAAGGTGAGGATCTGCGGTGCATCGCTGGGGGTCGCCGGGCGGATTTCGATCGTCATGGACGGGCCTTGTGTGCAAATTAAAGCGCCATACTAAGGTGCGCGGCGGCGCTCGTCACATGGCAAACGGGCTAACTTGCCAGATTTGCCGAACACTGTGTCACCTGTGTGCGAGCCTGCTCGTGAAGGCGTCCTTTCAGTCAGACCTTGAGCCAACTGACAGAATGCCTTCGCGAGCAGGCTCGCTCCCACAGGTTTTGCGACAATCTGAAAGGATGTTTATGACCGTTGAATATTTCACGCCCGTGCAGACACTTGCCTCAGCGTTGCTTCCTCATGCTCTACAGCCCTCAGACGATGGCGCCCACGACCTCGCCCACCTGCAGCGGGTCTGGCACAACGCACGTACGCTGCATGAAACAGAGGGCGGTGAGCTCGATGTCTTGCTCGCCGCGGTGCTTCTGCACGATTGCGTATCCGTCGAGAAAAACTCGCCACTGCGCGCGCAGGCTTCGCGTCTGGCAGCGGACAAGGCTTCATCCGTCCTGGAAGCGATGAACTGGCCCAACGAAAAAATCACCCAAGTCGCCCACGCCATCGAAGCCCACAGCTTCTCCGCCAACATCACCCCGCTGACCCTCGAAGCAAGAATCGTCCAGGACGCCGACCGTCTCGACTCGCTGGGCATGCTTGGCGTCGCGCGCACTTTCTATGTCGCCGGGCGCATGGGCGCGGCGCTTTACGATCCGCGAGATCCCGTAGCGAAACACCGCGACTACGACGACACACGCTTTTGCCTCGACCATTTCCAGACCAAGCTGCTGCACCTCGCCGAGGGCTTCCAGACCGCCACCGGCCAGCGCCTGGCACAGATTCGCCATCAGCGCTTGAAGGGTTTCATGGAGCAGTTCATGGAAGAAATCGGCATCGACTCAGTGGCAAACACACGATGACGGAATAAACCGTTCGTCGATCCTCAGGCACCAATCCCGACGTACGGCGGACCAATCAAGGGTAAGGATTCCAATCACTGGAGAAGCCCTATGATCCCGTCAAGGTTGACCGCTTTCGTCTTCAGCGCCCTGCTCTGCCCTGCGGTATTCGCCGCCTCGTCCACGGCAGCCGGTACTGGCCCTACCGATCCGACCCCGCCTCGCGCCCCGGCCATCAACAGTGCTCCCGGCATGAACACCGATGGCTCCGGCGTACCGTTGATCAATCAGCCACCGGCCACCGGCACTGACCCGCGCACGCAGGGCAGCGATCCGGGGCGTCAGGGCGGCATGAACACGCCTGACTCTCCGGCTGCGCCCGATAACGCCGGCCCCGGCGTCGGCTCGAAAACCACCACCGGTGGTTCGGGTTCCGAAGGTGCCGGTCAGTAGTAGTTCGCCGACGCGAGCGCCCTATTCACTCCCATGAAGAGGTAACCATGAACGTCGACAAAGACCTGGAAAAAGAAGTCCTCACCCGCCTGTTGCACGCGCATCCCAACGGCTTGGGCAAGGAAGTGCTGGACAATTACCGGGGCGAGAAAGTCGTGGCCAGCGCCCTCGCCGCCCTGCAGGAGCGCGGTTTGATTCATCACGGTCATGTGACCTGCAGCGAAGCGGGCGAGCATGAGTTGAACCTGCCGATCAAGCTCAGTGCTGCTGGCGTTGAAGCGGCGCAGAAACTCGATCGCCAGTAGCTCTGAAGTCGCTCGCGGCCAGTGCGGCGAGCGGCTGAATTCGCACACAAGAGGAGAAATCCCATGCCTCGTGGAAGCAAAGACAAGTACACCAGTGAACAGAAGCGCAAGGCCGAGCACATCGAAGACAGCTATGAGAAAAAAGGCGTGTCGAAAGATGAAGCCGAGGCCCGCGCTTGGGCGACGGTGAATAAACAATCGGGCGGCGGCGAAAAATCCGGCGGTTCCGGGCGCAAGAAACCGGCGAGCGCCAAGTCGGAAGATCGTAAAGAGTCATCGCGCCGGGCGGTGGCCAGCCGCAAGGGGCATTCGCGTAATAGCGAGACTTCTAAGGATGCGCAGACCGTCGACAGTTTGATGAAAGAAGCCCGGGCGAAGAATATTCCGGGCCGCTCGTCGATGCGCAAGCAGGAGTTGATCGAGGCGTTGCGCAAGGCGGGCTGAATGCGGTGAGGCTGCTGACCCCATCGCTAGCAGGCTAGCTCCCACAGGGGTTTTGTGTGGACCACAGATCCAATGTGGGAGCCAGCCTGCTGGCGATAGCGGTAGATCAGCCGCCGCAAAACTTCGGCCGCTATCTGGGCAGGTAGCCCTCACAATGGAATTGTGGTGGACACAAAACCTGTGGGAGCTAGCCTGCTGGCGATAGCGGTGGGTCAGCCGCCGCAGGACTTGCGGATAAACGCATCCACCTCAGCCGCCCCCGGCGCTGTGGCCGGTCCCCAGCGCGTCACCGCCAAGGCTGCCGCCGCGTTAGCCCGCCGCGCTGCTTCGTGGGCATTCAACCCCTGCGCCAACCCGGCGATAAACACTCCCGCATGCGCGTCGCCGGCACCGTTACTGTCTACCGCTTTCACAGCAAACCCCGGCACATGCCGGCGCTCCCCGGCCTGCTGAATCCAGCAGCCCTGCGACCCGTCGCGCACGACCATCAACACCGAATCCGGCAAATGTCTGACCAACCGATCCAACGCTTGGGCTATGTCGTCAGCACCCGTAAAACGCAATGCCTCGACACTGTTGCTGGTCCACACATCAATGCGCGGCAACAGCGCCTGCATCAGTGGCGAGTCCGGCGATTCCACCAGCGGGCCCGGATCAAACACCACGTTGATGCCCTTCGGCACGGCCAGCGTCCAGTCGAGCAACGCTTGCGCCTTGCCAGGGTGAAGCAGGCTGTAACCGCTGAGGTAGACATAATCGCCCGCCTCGGCGGTAACGCTGTTCAAGTCCTCGGAGGACACCTCGCCTTCGGCACCGATATAGGAAATGAAACTGCGCTCGGCCGAGGCATCGGTGAGGGCCACGCACAAACCGGTGTCGCGTTCAGCAGGTTCAGCAATACCGATGCAGATCCCTTCAGCCTGCATCGCCTGGCGCGCCAGATCGCCGAAACGTCCCGTGCCGTGACGCCCCAGGTAAACCACCGGCAGGCCGTTGCGCACCGCTGCCGCCATCACGTTGAACCCGCCACCCGCTTCGAAACCCGCCGACTGCGCCAACACATCGCCGCCAACCTGCGGGAGTTTTTCCACGGCCATGACCAGGTCGATGATGACCTGGCCGGTGTGCAACATCTTAGGCATGAGCATTCTCGGGTTGCGCGGCGCGGCGATCTTTCGCCCCGCCCAATACAAGGTACAGGCCACCGGCAACGACAAAGGTCACGATCCAGCCGAGGCCGTTATGGCCCAGCCAGGAGTCGGACAGGAAACCTTTGAACCAGACGTTTTCGGCAGTGGTGCCGATGGTGGTGAAACTGAAACCCAGCACGATGGCAATCGCCCAGGCGCCGAACGCACGCCACTCGATACCGCCGTGGTACCAGTAGGCGCTGCTCGGGC
The DNA here is from genome assembly GCF_051132135.1 of Pseudomonas sp. R1-1. Taxonomy (NCBI): domain Bacteria; kingdom Pseudomonadati; phylum Pseudomonadota; class Gammaproteobacteria; order Pseudomonadales; family Pseudomonadaceae; genus Pseudomonas; species Pseudomonas sp. R1-1. Next base: position 1,784,423 of record NZ_CP071663.1, on the reverse strand, counting down.
TGACGTCGAGCAGGTCCTTGGGGCTGTAATAATGACGATGGATCAAATCGACCACGAAGATCCCGACCCACGCCGTGATCGGCACCGCCAACAGGGAAATGAAGGTAATGAACGGACCGTAGAAACTGTCGGCGATCAGCATGAAATAAATCGAGCCGGCAAAGATCGCGACGATGTCCACCACCACCGCGTAGACGCGTTTGACCTTGAGGCCGAGGGTCAGCGTGGTCAGGCCGGCGGAGTACACCGACAGGTTGTTCGACAGTAGCAGACCGCCGAACGCGGTGACCAGATACGGCACGGCCATCCAGGTCGGCAGCATGTCGCGGATCGCCACGATCGGGTCAGTCGCCGACGCCAGATCGTTGTTGCCCACCGACAGCAAGCCGCCGAGGGTGATCAGCAGCACCAACGGAATACCCGCGCCGAACGCAGCAGAGGCGACCAGTCGCACGGCTTTGACGCTGCGGTGCTGATAGCGCGACATATCCGCGCCAGCGTTGGCCCAACCGATCCCGGTGCCGGCGGCCATGGTGCCGATGCCGATGATCATCGCGCTCAGCGGCGCCGGCGTCGCGTTGAATACCGCGCTCCAGTCGATGGTCGCGCAGAGGAAGCCGCCGACCAGAATGTTCAGCGCACCGAACACGTACGTCGCCCACTTCTGGATGACCAGCAAGGTGGCGTGGCCGAGGCCGGACACCGCGAGGGTCAGCAAAACGAAAATCGCAATGAAGATCAGCGTCAGCAGCGGCGCACTTTTCGCTTCGACCGGCGAGCCGAACAGGATCGAACACAGCGACAGCAGGACGAACGCCGCGGTGGTGGTGTTGACCGTTTCCCAGCCCAGCCGCGACATCAGCGACACCAGCGTCGGGCCGATATTGCCGCGTACGCCGAAGATCGCCCGCGACAGGGTCAGGCTCGGCGCGCGACCCCGTCGACCGGCAATCGAGATGATCCCGACCACCGCAAACGAACCGGCGGCACCGAGGATCGCGACGATGATCGCCTGCCAGATCGCCAGCCCGCGAAACGCCACCAGCGTGGCGCCCAAGGGCAGGCCGAGAATGGAAATGTTGGCGGCGAACCAGACCCAGAACAGTTGCAGCGGATGGCCGTTGCACTCGGCTTCCGGCACCGGCTCGATGCCGCGGGTTTCCAGTTGCCCGGCGCTCTGCCCGGCGGTCGATGAACTCATGAACGTGCTCCTGTTTGCCTTTTTTGTGGTTGTGGCAATGATGCAAAACAAGACATTGCGGCCGTCCCGGGCCTGTCTGCGCGATCCATTGCGGTGTGAGAATTCAAATAGGCGGTGCGCCCTTCGCGAGCAGGCTCGCTCCCACAGGGAAATACGGTGCCAGTGTGGGAGCGAGCCTGCTCGCGAAGAGGCCAGCCAGTCAACGCAAGGCCAACAGCCCCTGCACCAACGGCTCAAGCTCCAGATGATTAACGGCCTTCACCGTATCAATCATCTCGGCGGGCCAACACTCAAGCCCCAGGCAGGCCCCGAGCATCGCGCCGAGAATCGCTGCGATGGTGTCGGTATCGCCACCGAGGCTGGCCGCCATGCACAGTGCCTCGAACGCGCTCATTTCGCCGATGGCGACTTGCTGGGCCAGGGCGAACGAGACCACCACCGATTCCTGCGACGCCACCGAAGTGCCGATCACGTCGTAGAGTAGATCCGCCAGCAATGCCTTATCGCTGTCGACACTGATGCTGCGCGCCCAACTGATCCGCGAGCCGATACGACCACCGGCCACCCAATGCCCGTGGGTTTCTGCCTGCTGGGCGACTTGCTGACCGAGGTTCAACGCCTCGCCCAGATCCAGACCATTGACGCCGGCAGACACCACCGCCGCCACCGCCGCCGCGCTGGAAATCCCCAGTGTGGTGTTGTGCGTGACCTGACAGGCCTGCACCACCGCCGCGATAAACCGTTCGCGATCCGCCACATCGGCGGCGATCCCGACCGGGGTGATGCGCATCGCCGCGCCGTTGGTGGTGCCATAGCGCCCGGCCTCTTCCGGTGAATGGCCAGCGAGAATCATTTCAATCGCACGCTTGGTCGACGGCCCGAGCAGATCCTGCGAGCCCTTGGCCTGCATCTCGGCTTCCCACTCGATCAAACGCTGCGCGAGCACTGCCGGCTCGATGCGGCCCTTGCCCTCGACCAGCAATTCGCCGACCAGAATCGCCTGTTCGGTGTCGTCGGTGATCGAGCCTTTGGGCATGTTCGCGGCGATCGGTTGCAGCGGCCCGGCGTCCTGCAGATCGGTGATCTGGCCGAAACGCGCCTTGATCGTTTCGCGATTGAGCGATTGCGTCGGCATGCCCAGCGCATCACCGAGGGCCAGACCATAAAAAGCGCCGAGGGCACGGTTGAGCGGGGTCATTTCGATTCTCCGAATTGCAGGTGCAGACGAAAATGCACCGGGTCAAGCAGGCTTTCGACCTGCTCCATGAAACGGTTCTGGCGGTCGTAGGTGGTGCGCAGGGCTTTGAGGAAGACCGTGCCGACCGGGCGACCGAGCAGTTCGGCATCTTCGGCATTCAGCGGTTCGGCGCCGATCCACTGATCGCCGCGCTCGCCGATGTAGCCATATGCGGCCAGAGTGATGGTCAGGGAATTATCGATCAGGCCTACGCGCGGCAGGCTTTCGAGGCCACCATTGGCCGGCATCAATGAGCGCTCGAGCGACACCAGCGTACCGTCGGTAGCGCGCCGACGACGGTCAAGGGTGATGAACTGGTCGGTGCCGAAACGCACCAGCAGATCGGGCCGGGTCACAGCTTCAAGGCGCAGCACCTCAGTGTTGATCAGCGCCCCGCTGTCGGCCAGCGCCTGCGCCCAGCCACTGCGCTGGTCGAGGGCAACGCCGTCAAACGTGACGATGGAGCCGACGCCGCTTTGCGTGGCGATGTAATTGCGCCGCTTCAGCTCGGCCAGCGCCTCACGCAGCGTGCCGCGGCTGACCTGGAATTCCTGAGCCAACTGATGCTCGCCGGGCAACAGAAAGCCGTCCTCCATGAGGCCGCTTTCGATGCGCCGGACGAGCTCGTCGACCACCCGTTGTTTCTTGTCGAATCGTACCTGTCTAATCATGTACAGATTGATAACCGAAACGGGGTGTGGCGGGCAAGGGATATTTGCGGGAAGTGACCGAAGGTGAAGGGTTTACGCGATCATTGTAGGAGTGAGCCTGCTCGCGATGACGTCAGCACATTGAACATCAATGTATCTGGAAGGACGCTATCGCGAGCAGGCTCACTCCAGGGTGAGTTGATGTCAGCGTTGTTTCAGGCGGTCAATCACCACGGCCAGCAACAGAATCGAACCACGAATCACATACTGATAAAACGTGTCGATGTTCTTCAGGTTCATCGCATTCTCGATGATCGCCAGAATCAGCACCCCGGCAATGACATGGCGGATCATGCCGATCCCGCCGCTCAGCGACACCCCGCCCAGCACGCAGGCCGAGATCACCGTCAGCTCGAAACCCTGACCGATCATCGGCTGCCCGGAAGTCATCCGCGATGCGAGGATCACCCCGGCCAGCGCACCGATCAAGCCATGCACGGCGAAGATGATGATCTTGGTCCGGTCAACGTTGACGCCCGCCAGCAGCGCCGCTTCCTGGTTACCACCGATGGCCATGGTGTTGCGCCCGTAGGTGGTGTAGTTGAGCAGCCAGCCGAAGAACAGGAAGCAGACGATGGTGATCAGGATCGGCACCGGCACGCCGAACAACTGGCCGTTACCGAAGACGAAGAACGACTCCTGCGACACGCCGACCGCTTTGCCATTGGCAAAAATGTAGGCCAGCCCGCGGACGATCTGCATCGTCGCCAGCGTGGTGATCAGGGCGTTGACGCGCAGTTTGGCGATCACGATGCCGTTGATCAGGCCAACGATCAGGCCCATCGCCAGTGCCGCGCTGACGCCGAGAAACACGCTGTTGGTGTCGCGCATCACCACCGCCGCAACCACACCGGCGCAGGCGATTACCGAGCCGACCGACAGGTCGAAATGCCCTGACGCCAGGCAATACAACATGGTGCACGCGGCGATGCCGGTGGTGGAAATCGCCAGGCCCAGCCCGCGCATGTTCAGCGGCGAAAGGAAGTTGTCGATCAACAGCGTGCAGGCAATGAAGATGCCGATCGCCGCCAGCAGCATGACCCAGTCGTCGAGGAAGCGACGCATGTCCAACGGTTTGCGCTCGGTCGGCAGGGTTTCGTTTTGGGTTGTCATCATAGTCACCTCTCAGTTCGCCACGCCGTCAGCGCGGTGGCGCGGCAAAGCCAGTTGCAGCAGGTTGGATTCATTGGCCTGGTCACGGTTGACTTCACCGCGCAGGGCGCCTTCGCACAGCACCAGAATGCGGTCGGAAATGCCCATCACTTCCATCAGGTCGCTGGACACCACGATCACCGCAATACCGTCGGAGGCGAGGTTATGGATGATCTGGTAGATCTCCGCCTTGGCACCGATGTCGATGCCGCGGGTCGGTTCGTCGAGCAGCAGGACTTTCATCGGCATCGACAGCCAGCGACCGAGAATGGCCTTCTGCTGATTGCCGCCGGAGAGGAATTTGATCTGCTGGCCGGCGTGCGGCGTTTTGACTTTCAACGCCTTGATCTGCTTGTCGGCGTTGCCCTTCTCCCACAGCCCGCGAATCAGGCAGCCAAGGCTCGAATGCGCGCCCCGGGCACTGATGTTGATGTTTTCGGCGACGCTCGCCAGCGGAATAATGCCTTCCTTCTTGCGGTCCTCCGGGCACAGCAGAATGCCGGCGGCAATCGCGTCGCGCGGCGAGCGCAATTTCAATTCATGACCACGCAGTTCCAGGCGTCCGGCGGTGTTGCGCTCCAGGCCACTGAGCAGCCGAAACAGCTCGGTGCGCCCTGCCCCGACCAGCCCGAACAGGCCGAGGATCTCGCCTTTGTGCGCTTCGAAACTGATCGGTTCGCGCAGCCCCGGGCCGAGCAAGCCGTCAACTTTCAGCGCCACCGCGCCACGCGGGCGATGACGGTAATCGTAGATGTCCTGAATGTCGCGACCGACCATGCAGGTCACCAGTTGATCGTGGGTCAGCTGGCTCATGTCATCGAAGGTGCGCACGTAGCGACCGTCCTTGAACACCGTGACGGCGTCGCAGATACGGAACACTTCTTCCATGCGATGGGACACGTAAAGCACCACTTTGCCTTCGTCGCGCAGGCGGCCGATGATTGCCATCAAGCGATCGATCTCGCGTGCCGAAAGGCTGCTGGTCGGTTCGTCGAAGGCAATCACATGGGCGCCGCGCGACAAGGCTTTGGCGATTTCCACCAACTGGCGCTGGCCGAGCGACAGGCGCCCGACCTTGGTCTGCGGGTCGATTTCATCGGCCAGGCCTTTGAGGCAATTCAAGGCCTTCTGGCGCAGTTCACCGCGATTGATCAAACCGAAACTGGCCGGCAAATGGCCGAGAAACAGGTTCTCGGCGACGGTCATTTCCGGGACCAGATGCAGTTCCTGGTGAATCACCGCGACGCCGCTGCCAATGCTGTCGGCAGTCGATTTGAACGCCATGGTCTGCTCGCCGATCTGCAGCTCACCGCTGCTCGGAATGTAGGCGCCACCGAGGATTTTCAGCAGGGTCGATTTGCCAGCGCCGTTCTCGCCCATCAGCGCATGAACCTGGCCGGGATGAGCGACGAAACTGATGCCGTCCAGCGCCTTCACGCCGGGAAAGGTTTTGCCGATCCCGTTGAAACGCAGGCTGCCGCTGGCGCTGTGTTGTTCTTGTGTCTGTACTTGCGCGTGCATAAAGCCACCTCTTCACACCGATAAACGGCCCGGTTGCCCGGGCCGTCGCTGCGTCAGTTCCACAGGCCGATTTTTTCCAGCTCTTGCTTGAAGTTTTCGCGGGTGATCAGGGTGACGTCATCCATGGCGGTGTACTTCGGCGGCTCTTTGCCGGCGGTGATCCACTCGTACATCATCTCGGCGGTCTTGTAGCCTTCGATGTGCGGGCTTGGCAGCATGGAGCCGAAGAAGCCGCTGTCAGGCTTTTTCAGTTCGCCGATGGCGTCGGTGCCGTTGATGCCGATGCCGATCACGTTGGTCGCGGCAAAACCGGCCGCTTCAGTGGCGCGCACGCCGCCGAGCACGGTGTTGTCGTTCATGCCACCGATGATCAGGTTTTTCGCCGCGCTCGGCAGTTTCACCAATGCCGAGTTGGTGGCGTCCATGCTGCCCGGTACGTCGAGTGTTTTCAGTGCGGCGAAGAGGATGTGATCTTCCGGCATGCCGGCCTTCTTCAGGGCATCGACCGAACCGTCGGTGCGCTTCTTGCCGGTGTCGAGTTCGTTGTAGGTGTTGACCACCGCGTAGGTGTCTTTCCAGTCCCAGTTACGCTTTTTCGCTTCGGCGGCCATGGCGGCGCCCTGCTTCTGGCCGACTTCGAACGCAGCCATGCCGAGGTACGGCACGTCTTCCATGAATTTGCCGTTGGCGTCGACGAAACGGTCGTCGACTGCGATCACCTTGAGATCGTTGATCTTGGCTTTGGCCATGATCGCCGGGCCGAGGGACACATCCGGCGGGCAGATCACGAAACCCTTGGCGCCGTTGGCCGCGAGGCTATCGATGGCCGAGAGGGTTTTCTCGCCATCGGGTACGGCGATCTTGATCAGTTCAAAGCCTTTGTCCTTGGCGGCTTTCTCGGCGAAGGCCCACTCGGTCTGGAACCAAGGTTCTTCGGCCTGCTTGACCAGAAAACCGATCTTCACCGCGTCGGCGGCGAGCAGCGCACTGCTCAGGCTGAACGCAGTGACCGCCAGGGCAGTACTGCACAGGGTACGAATCCCGAATCGACGTTTCATCAGATGACTCCTTGTTATTTTTTTTGAGCAAGGTTTGAAAAGCGTTGAAGCGTGTTCTCAGTGAAGCGTGTTGAAAATAGTCATATCGTATGATGATTGGATTGCAAGCGTAGTTCAGCGCTGCAAATCCGTTTGTTCAGTCGTGGTACATCACCGACCGCCCACCATCGATGGTGATGCACGAAGCATTGATAAAGGGTGCTTCGTCACTGGCGAGAAACACCGCCGTCATCGCCACTTCCAGCGGCTGGCCGATGCGTTTCGGCGGGTGCAGGTCGAAGGCACGTTGGCGCTCGGCATGCGGGTCGGCAAAACCGTTCCAGTAGTCGACGTTCAGTTGCGTTTCGATGTAGCCCGGGGCGATGGCGTTGACCCGAATGCCTTTGGGCGCGTACTCGATGCCCAGCGCGCGGGTCAGGCCGAGCAAGCCATGTTTGGCCACCGGATACGGGAAACAGCCGGGAATAATGTGGCTGGAATGGGTCGAGGCGATATTGATGATGCTGCCCACGCCTTGTTCGAGCATCTGCGGCAGTACCGCTTTGCAGCCATACCAGGCGCCGTCCAGATCGATGGCGAAGCAACGGCGCCAGTCTTCCTCGGTCATCTGCAGCGGATCACGGAACACGTTGACCCCGGCGCAGTTGACCAGCACGTCGATACGCCCGTGCAGTTCAACGGCGCGTTTGGCCATGGCATTCAGATCTGCCTGACGCGAAACATCGGCCTGCATGGCTTGCACGTCGTAACCCTGGGCGCGCCAGTGCGCGGCGACGTTTTCGACTTTTTCCGCCTGGATGTCGCTGATCAGCAGGTTTGCCTGTTGGCAGGCGAACGCAGCGACGATGGCTTCACCGATGCCTTGCGCGGCGCCGGTCAGCAACACGACTTTGCCGCGCAGACGTTCACCTTGGGGTGGCGCAGGCACCGGCGGCAGAGTAAGCGCTTCAGCCACGGGTCAGGCCCCCTTTTCGCAGGCGCAAAAAAACCGGGCATCAACCGATGTCCGGTTTGCAAGACGTGAAGAATTGAACAGGCAAGTGCGCGCCACGACTTCAAGCCGTGGCGAGAGACGGACTCCGCGCGGGAGTGCGATGGATATTCGCTGCATCACTTCACCTGTTTTGTTCTTTTTAAGTGTGAGTGCGTGTTACTGCTGGAGCCGACTATAAACCCGACCGCCAAATAATCTCAATATATAATTTTGCATCCCATATTATGAGATTCAACCGGCAAAACGCGTACAGAGCTTTCCTGCAACATCGACGCGCATCGACAGCACCGCGCCATCCAGCGGATGGTTATGCGGGCTCTGGGCACTGGTGATGTATAGGGTTTTCAGGTCAGCGCCACCGAATACGCAACTGGTCGGACGGCTGATCGGCAGGTCGATCTTGCGGTCCACAACGCCTTCGGGCGTCAGACGCAGCAGACAACTGCCGTCCCAGCGCGCATTCCACACATAACCTTCAGCGTCCATCGCCGAGCCGTCCGGGCCGCCGTGCTGATCGGATTTATGGAAAACCTGCGCATCGTCGAGACTGCCGTCGGTGCGGATGAAATATTGATTGAGCGTGCTGTCGAGGCTGTCGCCGAACAGCAGCTTGGTGCCGTCGTCACTCCACAGCAGGGTGTTGGGAATGCCCAGATTGAGCAGCAACGGTGTGACGCGTTGATCCGGATCGACCCGGAACAGCCCGCCGGAGCGGCGCACGATCGGCAGGTCTTCACCCTGTTCGCCGATGTTGTTCTGCATGGTGCCCAGCCATAATCGGCCTTGTGCATCGCAGCGCGCTTCGTTGGGCCGGTTGCCGGGTTGCGGGTCGGCGACACAGAACAGCGTCAGCTTCGGTTCGAGGCCCGGCGAATCGAGGTCGAGGCGATAAACGCCGCTGCTCAGGGTCACCAGCGCATCGCCGTTGTTGCACGGAATGAACGCGGACACATGCTCGGGCATCTGCCAGATCTGCACGTTCTGGCCAATCAGACGCAGCGCCTGCTTGCCGGCGATATCGACCCAGTACAGCGCCTGGGTCGGCGCGTCCCAGAAAGGACCTTCACCGAGCTGGGCGCGGTGTTCGGTCAGGGCGGTCCACTGCATTTGAGGGCTCCATTATTGTTGTTTTCTGTAGGAGTGAGCCTGCTCGCGATCGCGGTGTATCAGTGACGTTGATATCAACTGACTGGCCTCATCGCGAGCAGGCTCACTCCTACAGGGGATCGGTGTGTTCAGCTGGCTTTTTTATCGGCCATGACTTTCGGGTAAAACCGCTTTATCGCCAGATCAGCGTTGTCGATCAGGGTCATGCAGGCCCACACACCGCGCGTTGAATCGCGGGCGGCGATGGCATCGGCCATGTCCTTGTGAATCGGTAACGTGCGACGCAGTTCATCCGGGTCGGCAGCAGACACTTCGAACGATACCGCGAGCAACGCGCCGAGGGCCGGGACCATCTGTTCGATAAATTGATTGTGGCTGGCGGCAAGAATGCATTCGTGGAAGGCCTGATCGGCGCGGTTGTACTCGATGCCGCTGTCGACTGCGCGTTCAAGTGCGTGATAGGCCAGTTTCACTGCTTCGATCTGTTCCGGGGTTGCGCGTTCACAGGCCCAGCGCACCGCCATCGGTTCGATGGTGCGGCGCAGATCGAGCAGGTCGTCGACGAAGTTTTCCGGCAAACCGTTGCGCGACAGCCAGCCGACCACTTGCGGGTCGAACAGGTTCCAGCGCCGCACCGGCAAGACTCGCGTGCCGACTTTCGGCCCGACTTCGAGCATGCCTTTGGCGACGAGGGTTTTGATCGCTTCGCGAATCACCGTGCGGCTGACCCCGAGCTGTTCGCCCAGATCCGCCTCGACCTTGATGGTCTGCCCCGGCCGCACTTGGCCCGCGGCGATCCAGCTACCCAGCCAGTCAACCGTCGACGCATGAAAGCTGCTGGACATGAACACCTCAAAGCGGTTCGCGATGGGTGCTTACGCTAATCATCATACGAATAACAGTCAACGAGATTTTTCAGCTGAAATATAAAACCCATGTAGGAGTGAGCCTGCTCGCGATTGCGGTGTGACAGTCGACAGTGCCTTGACTGATACACCGCAATCGCGAGCAGGCTCACTCCTACAAGGGGTATGTGTTCTAGGGTTCGATACCGATGCGGAAGAACTCGCCGCTGCTCCATACGCCCAGCCAGCGCTGGCCGTCGATTTCACGGCTGACGGCCAACTCCACCAACTCGTAGAACACGTTGCGGTGGATCAGCGCTTCAAGATTAGTGCGCACATGCACATAAGGCGCTGGTTCCTGTGTCGTCGGATCAATCTCGACACGCAGCGGATGCTCGGGCCCGGCCTCGGTGGTTTCATCGACGTTGGTGGTGAAGCGCAGCACTTGCGCTTCACCCTCGCCTGCCACCTCAACGGCGATTGCCACGAACGGCGCGTCGTCGACCTTGATGCCGACCTTCTCGACCGGTGTGATCAGGAAATAATCATCGCCGTCGCGGCGGATGATCGTCGAGAACAGCTTGACCATCGGCTTGCGCCCGATCGGCGTGCCCAGGTAATACCAGGTGCCGTCGCGGGCGATGCGCATGTCGATGTCGCCGCAGAAGTCCGGGTTCCACAAGTGCACCGGCGGCAGGCCTTTGGTTTTGGGGATCTGTCCCAACAGGTCATTGGCTTTTTGCGGTCCACTCATGGCGTCCTCCTTCGGTTATTGGTTGCCGATCCCCAGCAGACTGCGTGCGTATTGCGCCAGCGGCGGGCCGATCAGGTCTTCAGGCTTGTTGTCGTGGAACGTCAGTAAACCGCCACGACTCTTGATCCGTGCAGTATCAATCAAATACTGGGTGCTGGTCTCGATCAACATGATCTGAATCACCCCGCCGTCGATACCGAGGCGGTCGACCGCTTCCTGATCGAGCCATTCATCGGAGGTGCCGATACGGTCGTCAGCCTTGGCGAAACGCGTGTAGAGCAAGTAATGCGCGCCGGCATCGCGAGCTTCGCCCATGGCTTGGTCAAGGCCTTCGGGAGCGCGGGCGCGGCGGACCATCGGGAAGTACTCGACGAACCCCTTGAAGGCTTCTTCGGCGACCACGTTAGGCCGCGGATAAGAACCGCCCGGAGGGGCAAAAGCGCCCTGAGCGATGTAGATGAACGAGTCCGGCTGAATGCGGAAATTGTTCACGCGACGACTGTCGCTGTGGTCCAGCAAACCGGCATCACTCATCTGGTAGCGAGTGCCTTCGGCCATATCGCTGACAGTCATACAGCCGCCAAGCGCCAAAACGGCCAGCAGCAAAACCAGGCTACGCATCCTATTCCTCCAAAGGCCGGTGACGGAAAACCGGCGAATGGCCGTTGAATGCAGCTTTTGCGCCAGCTCTGGAAATTGCTGACTTGTAGATCGCATCGCCAGCAGGCTGGCTCCCACAGGATTGCGCAAAACACTGTGGGAGCCAGCCTGCTGGCGATGAGGACAGTCAGCCGCCGATAATCTTCATGACCGTCGCACCACCGGAAAACGCCACCTCCTGCTTGTCCCCCAACGCCTTGATCAGCAAGCGTTGCAACGCAGGCAGTGCCTCATGGCGCGGCTTGTCGAGCAGATCACCGACATAGTGGCGATTGCTCGACGACAGGCAGCCATGCAGCCAACCGGTCGAGGACAGGCGCAGACGCGAGCAGGTGCGGCAGAACGGCACGCTTTCGTTGGCGATCACGCCAAAGTTACCCAAACCGGGAATCGCATAACGAACGGCGGTGGCGTCGATCGGCGCGTCGGTCTGCGCATATTCGTAGCGCTCGCCGATCAGGCTGAGCAGCTGCTCGAGACTGACGAACTGCTGCAGGAACGCATTGGTGTCCTTGGCCAGATGGCCCATGCGCATCAGCTCGATGAAGCGCAATTCGAATCCACGTTCGAGACAGTAATCGAGTAGCGGCATCACCTGATCAAGGTTCTGCCCGCGCAACGGCACCATGTTGACCTTGATCTTCATGCCCGCCGCGGCAGCCTGTTGCATACCGTCGAGTACGCTGGCCAGATCACCGCCACGGGCGATGCTGCGGAACGCTGCTGGATCGAGGGTATCGAGGGAGACGTTGATGCGGCGTAGGCCAGCATCGATGAGCAAGGGCAGTTTTTTCGTCAGGAGCTGGCCGTTGGTGGTCAGGCTGATATCGTCCAGGCCCATCTTGCCGACGGCGCTCATGAACGATTCGAGTTTGGGGCTGACCAGCGGCTCGCCGCCGGTGATGCGCAAGCGCTCGATGCCGGCCGCTTCGATCAGATACGCCACGCCGCGGGCCATGGCTTCGGCCGACAGCTCGTCCTGCGCCGCCACCAGCCGCTTGCCGTTGGGCACGCAGTAGGTACAGGCGTAATTGCAGGCGGAAGTCAGGCTGATACGCAAATTGCGAAAACGCCTGCCTTGACGGTCAACGATCATGATCACTCCGGCGATGGAAAATCGAGCGACTAAAACTTGACTTAGAATTCAAGTTTTAGCAAGCCCTATGCCTGAGTATATTCCTGCGGTATTGCGACATGTAACGAATTCACGGCGCAATAAGGCTGCTGAATGGCTCAGCTGCTTGGCGTTTCCGGGTCGCGCTTGCGCTTGTTGCCCATGCGCACGCCGATATCCATCAGGAACTGGAAGAAGCCTTCCTGATCTTCCAGCACATTGCTCCAGAACGGCGAGTGGTACAGCGCGACTGCGCCGTGTACCAGTGCCCAGGCGGCGCAGTAATGGAAGTACGGCGGCACGTCTTCAAGCTTGCCTTCGCTGATGCGGCCCTTGATCAGCAGGGTCAGGCGTTCGAAGTTCGAGGCACGGATCTTGTGCAGCTCCTCGACCATTTCCGGGACCTGATTGCCTTTGACGACCTTCTCTTCGAGACGGTCGAACAGGCGATAGCGCTGCGGGTCACGCATGCGGAATTCGAAGTAGGCGCGCGACAGCGCTTCCTTGTCCTTGTCGACGTCAGCCGAATGCAGCAGCTCGTTCAAATCGCGCTCGTAATCGAGCATCAGGCGCAGATAGATCTCGGCCTTGGATTTGAAGTGCTTGTAGATCGTGCCTTTGCCGATACCCACGGCATCCGCAATCATCTCGACGGTGACGCTGTCTTCACCTTGTTCGAGGAACAGCTTGAGCGCGGTATCGAGAATTTCCTGCTCGCGGCGACGAAACTCACGGACCTTACGAGGTTCTTTGTGCATAAGAAAAGGTCTGAAGGGTCAAAATACGAAGCCGCGTATTATGCCTAACTTGCGCAAAAATGCACGGATCATCGACCATAGCTGTGTTTGCCGTTCATTTTGCGAACGTTTCAGGGGTAATGAGAACTCAACTGAAGCAAACGTATTCCAAATTTGTTTAAAAACCCCGACCGGCTTACTGGACTGCACGCCAGACTGATCAATACTTGAACTGTCGGGCGACATCTCCCCCAAGTGTCGCGCCGATAAAGGTACCAACGGACCGCGTGCCTTTGTTTTACTCCTAATGGTCTTAACCCGGATTCACCCCCCAGAACCCGGGTTTTTTTTGCCTGCGATTTGGCCAGCCGCTACAGGGCAGATCTGACACTCGCCAAAGGGAACAAACGCTTGAAGTTCTCGGTGGTCTGCTCGGCAAAGCGCTCGTAGTCCTCGCCGCGCAGCATTGCCAGAAACTCCGCCACCTCGCGCACATACTGCGGCAGGTTGGGCTTGCCGCGATAAGGGATCGGCGCCAGATACGGCGAATCGGTCTCCACCAGCAAGCGATCGGCCGGCACTTTGCTGGCGACATCGCGCAAGGCGTCGGCATTGCGGAAGGTGACGATGCCCGACAGGGAAATGTAATAACCCATGTCCAGCGCGGCTTTGGCCATGTCCCAGTCTTCGGTGAAACAATGCAGCACACCGGCCTGAGGCAATGCTGCTTCGCGCAGCAGCTCAAGCGTGTCGGCCCGCGCACCGCGGGTGTGAATGATCACCGGCTTACCGGTCTGTTGCGCGGCTTGCAAGTGCAGGCGGAACGACGCCTGCTGCAGCTCGGCGGCTTCCGGTTCGTAGTGGTAGTCGAGACCGGTTTCGCCGATTGCCACCACTTTCGGATGATCGAGCTCGTGCAGCAGCCAGTCGAGCGCCGGCGCCGCGCCAGGCTGGACGTCGAGCGGGTGCACGCCGACCGAGCAATCGACATCGCTGTAGCGCTCGGCGAGGGCTTTGACATCGGCGGCGTTGTCGGCGCTGACACCAATGCACAGAAAGTGCCCGACACCGCGTCCGCGAGCTGCATCGAGCGCAGCATCCAGCGAGCCGTCATGGGCGGCGAGGTCAAGTCGATCGAGGTGACAATGGGAATCTACGAGCATAAAAACGGCAACTTACATCGTGTGGGTGGGACGGTCGGACTTCAACGCTCCGGCCAGATGGGTTTCGATACGACTGCGCGCGGTGTCGTCGCCATCGTTGAACTGCACGCCGACACCGGCGGCACGATTGCCTTGCGCACCTTTGGGAGTGATCCAGGCGACCTTGCCGGCAACCGGGATCTTCTCCGTCTCGTCCATCAGATTGAGCAGCATGAACACCTCGTCGCCCAACCGGTAATTCTTGTTGGTCGGGATGAACAAGCCACCGTTCTTGATGAATGGCATGTAGGCGGCATACAACACGGATTTGTCCTTGATCGTCAGGGACAGGATGCCGTTGCGCGGGCCGGGGCTGATCGGTTCAAGCATGTTCACCTCCACTGCTGATGTGCAGAGTCTAGGTACACATTTCTATCTTTGACCAGGCAATCCCGCCCATTGCACCAACAATGCTTCCAGCAGCAGCGCCGGATTGAGGTTGGCCTTGCTCAGCACCTTCTGGCGCTGGGCGAGAATCCAGTCCTGAATATCGAGCACTTTGCCTTGTGCACTTTTCTGCGCCAGGTACTGCACGACCTTGCGCATGTCAGGCAGACCGAGACCTGCCTCGTCCTGAGTCAGCTGATAACGCAGGATCAGGCTCGACCAGTTGCAGAACCAGTCGAACAGGCGCAGCATCGGAATGTTTTTCCATTCCTCGGCCAATTGCGTTGGCGACTGCTGGCCCTTGAGCAACTTTTTCACGCCTTCGACCACCTGCGCGCGCTGCTCGCGTACGCCTTGGGCTTGCAGGCTGACCGCCATCAACGGCGAACCGGCCGCCAGCGTCAGCAGTTCGACACGCTCGTCTTCGGAACATTCCGGCAACGCTTGCGCCAGCCACTTGAGACTCATCGCCTCCCCCGGCAACGGACAGGCCTGCTGCACGCAGCGGCTCTTGATCGTCGGCAGCAAACGGCTGGTCTGGTGGCTGACCAGCAGCAACACGGTATCGCCGGACGGCTCTTCAAGGCTTTTCAGCAAGGCGTTGGCGGCATTGATGTTCATCGACTCGACCGGCTCGATCAGCACCACTTTGCGTCCGCCCAGTTGCGCGGTCTGCACCACGAAACTGACCAGATCGCGCACCTGGTCGACCTTGATGGCCTTGTCGGCTTCTTCGGGCTCGAGAATGTAATTGTCCGGGTGGCTGCCGGCCTTGAGCAGCAGGCAGGATTTGCATTCGCCGCAGGCTTCCGGGGTCGGACGCTGACACAGCAAACTCGCCATCAGACGCTCGGCCAGGGCCCGCTTGCCGATCCCGGCCGGGCCGTGCAGCAGATACGCGTGAGCGTGCTGGCTACGCCCGGCCAGTTGCTGCCAGAGGCTGTCCTGCCACGGATAGGCCTCAGCCACGGCTCAGCTCCACCAGATTCGGAATCAGCGTATCCAGCGATTGTTGCACCTTGCTCAATGGCTGACCGGCGTCGATTCGCACATAACGCGCTGGATCGGCTTCGGCACGTTTAAGAAAGGCACTGCGCACCGCTTCGAAAAAGGCCCGCCCTTCCAGCTCGAAACGATCCAGCCGGCCGCGAGCGCTGGCACGCGCCAAACCGATTTCCACTGGCAGGTCGAAAATCAACGTCAGGTCCGGGCGCAGATCGCCCTGCACGAAGCTTTCCAGCGTGGCGATGCGTTCCAGCGACAAGCCGCGACCACCGCCCTGATAGGCGTATGTCGAGTCAGTGAAACGATCGCACAGGACTACCGCGCCTCGGGCCAACGCCGGACGAATCACCTCGGCCAGATGCTGCGCGCGCGCGGCGAAGACCAGCAACAGTTCGGTATCGGGATTCATGACTTCGTCGGCCGGGGCCAGCAGCACGTCGCGGATCCGCTCCGCCAGTGGCGTGCCCCCCGGCTCACGGGTCAGCACGACCTCGATACCAGCGGCGCGCAGGCGCTCGGCAAGGTATTCGCGGTTGGTGCTTTTGCCGGCGCCTTCCGGGCCTTCGAGGGTAATAAACAAGCCAGTCACAGGCAGTCCTTAATCAAAGTCATTGCGCGTTTTCGGGGGCAGCGGCATCCGGTGCCGGCGCAGGCTCCTGCGGCGCAACCTGTGGCAGTGTCTCCGGCGCAGGATTGGGCGAGGCTGCCGGAATAGCTTCCTCGCTTGCCGGGGTTTCCGGCGCTGCTGTCGGTGCGGGGCTGGAACGGTAATCGGCACGGCGCTTGAGCTGATACTCGCGCACCGCATTGTTGTGCGCATCCAGATCATCGGAGAACACGTGGCTGCCGTCACCACGGGCGACGAAATACAGGCTGGTGCCTTCCACGGGATTCAACGCGGCATGAATGGCTTCACGCCCGACCATCGCGATCGGTGTTGGCGGCAGGCCAGGAATCACATAGGTGTTGTACGGCGTCGGTTCTTTCAGGTGCGCACGGGTCAGCTTGCCGGTGTAGCGCTCACCCAGGCCGTAAATCACCGTCGGGTCGGTCTGCAGCTGCATGCCCAGTGCCAGGCGCCGCACGAAGACCCCGGCAATCTGCCCGCGCTCCTGCGGTACGCCGGTTTCCTTCTCGACCAGCGAAGCCATGATCAGCGCCTGATACGGCTCTTTGTAAGGCACATCGGCAGAACGTTTTTCCCACTCGCTGGCCAGCACTTCGTCGAGACGAGCAAAGGCCTTTTTCAGCAACTCGGCATCGGACATGCCGCGCACGAAACGGTAGGTGTCAGGGAAGAAGCGTCCTTCCGGGAACAAGCCTTTATGGCCGATCCTCGCCATGACGTCGCTGTCGCTCAAACCGCTCAGGGTCTGCTCGAGCTTTTCATCCTTGGCCAGCGCGGCGCGCACTTGATGGAAATTCCAGCCTTCGACCAGCGTCAGGCTGTATTGCACCACATCGCCGCGCTTCCACGAGTCGATCAGACCGTTGACGGTCATGCCCGGCTGCATGCGGTATTCGCCGCTGTGGATGGGCGTGCCGGCGAGGTTGAAGCGCCAATACACGCGCAGCCAGAACGCGTCCTTGATGACACCATCGGTTTCGAGAGAAAGGAAAGTACGGGTCGGCGTCGAGCCTTTCGGCACATCCAGCAGTTCTTCCTGCGTGATGTACAGAGGCTGTTCCAGCGCGCTGTGAATCTTCCAGGCGCTGGCGCCCAACAGCAGCCCTGCCAGAACCAGTCCGGTTTCCAGCAGCAGCAAAAATTTACGTCTCACAAATCAGGCATCCAATAGGGCGCGGGCAAGGGTTTGCAGTTTACGGGTGAGCGGGCCAACCGGCCAGCTCAGTGCAGCGTAGGCGCGTACCGGCCACACGCCATACACGCTGTTGCAGACAAACACTTCATCGGCCCATTGCAGCTGTTCCAGGCTGATGTCGGTGATTTGGCTGGGGATGGCCAATGACTCGGCCTGAAACAAAATTTCTGCGCGCATCACACCGGCCACGCCACAGCGCTGCAAATCCGCAGTGATCAACACGCCGTCGCGGACGATGAACAGATTGCTGAACACACCTTCAATGACGCGCCCGGTGCGGTCGAGCATCAAGCCTTCGGCGTGCTCGCTGTCCTGCCATTCGGCGCGGGCGAGTACCTGTTCCAGTCGATTGAGGTGTTTGAGCCCGGCCAGCAACGGCTGCCGGGATAGCCGCGTGGTGCACGGAAACAGACGTATGCCGTGCTCGGCATGGGCAGCGGGATAAGCGGCAGGAGGATTGCCTTGCAGAATGCGCCGGCCCGGCGCCGCGGGATCAGGCGCATAACCGCGCTGACCGTCGCCACGGGTGAGGATGAGTTTGAGCACGCCCTCGCCCATCGCTGCCGCATAGCGCAGCAGCTCGTCGCCGATCAGTTCGATATCGGCGGCGATGGCCAGCCGCGCACAGCCCTCGGCCAGACGCGCCAGATGCCGATCCAGCAGGATCGGCTGGCCGCCACGCACGGCGATGGTCTCGAACAGACCATCGCCGTAAGCCAGGCCGCGATCTTTCAGCGACAGACTGTCAGCCGGTTGACCGTCGACCCAGCAGTCCATCAGCCTGCGAACCGGCGGAACGCCAGGGTGCCGTTGGTGCCGCCAAAACCGAAGGAGTTCGACAGCACGACATCGATGTCCATGTTGCGCGCAGTGTGCGGTACGAAATCGAGGTCGCAGCCTTCGTCCGGCTCATCGAGGTTGATGGTCGGCGGCGCCACCTGGCTGTTGATTGCCAGTACGCTGAAGATCGCCTCGACCGCGCCTGCTGCACCTAACAAGTGACCGGTCATCGACTTGGTCGAGCTGACCGCCAGCTTGTAGGCGTGATCGCCGAACACCGACTTGATCGCATTGGCTTCGGCAAGGTCGCCGGCCGGGGTCGAGGTGCCGTGGGCGTTGATGTATTGCACCTGATCGACATTGATCTTCGCGTCGCGCAGCGCATTGGTGATGCAACGTGCGGCACCGGCGCCATCGGCCGGTGGCGAAGTCATGTGGAAGGCATCGCCGCTGGTGCCGAAACCGATCAGCTCGGCATAGATGGTCGCACCGCGCGCCTTGGCGTGTTCGAGTTCTTCGAGCACCAACGCACCGGCACCGTCGGACAGCACGAAACCATCACGGCCCTTGTCCCACGGACGGCTGGCACGGGTCGGTTCGTCGTTGCGGGTCGACAGCGCACGGGATGCGCCGAAGCCACCCATGCCCAGACCGCACGCGGCCATTTCGGCGCCGCCGGCAATCATCACGTCGGCTTCGTCGTACATGATGTTGCGCGCCGCCATGCCGATGCAGTGCGTACCGGTGGTGCAGGCGGTGGCGATGGCGTAGTTGGGTCCCTGTGCTCCTAGATGGATGGACAGGAAACCGGAAATCATATTGATGATCGAGCCTGGCACGAAAAACGGCGAAATACGTCGTGGGCCGGTCTCATGCAGGGTACGGCTGGTTTCTTCGATGTTGGTCAGACCGCCGATCCCCGAACCCATGGCAACGCCGATGCGCTCACGGTTGGCATCGGTGACTTCCAGCCCGGCATTGCGCACGGCTTGAAAGCCAGCGGCGAGGCCGTACTGAATGAACAGGTCGAGCTTGCGCGCTTCCTTGACCGACAGGTATTCCTCGACATTGAAGCCCTTGACCGAGCCGCCGAAACGGGTGGAATAGGCAGAAAGGTCGGTGTGTTCGATCAGACCAATGCCACTGCGGCCAGCCAGAATGCCCTGCCAACTGCTCGGCACATCCGTGCCCAGTGGCGACAACATACCCATACCGGTGACTACGACGCGTCTACGCGACACAGCACTCTCCTTTTTCGAATGACGACTTTGCATCAGGCCTAAAGAAAAAACCGCACGCCGTAATGGCAGTGCGGTTTTTCCATGACAGCTAGCGACGACTAAAAACGATTACGCCTGGTGGGCAGTAACGTAGTCGATTGCAGCTTGTACAGTAGTGATCTTTTCAGCTTCTTCGTCAGGGATTTCGGTCTCGAATTCCTCTTCCAGAGCCATCACCAGCTCAACGGTGTCAAGGGAGTCGGCACCCAGGTCTTCAACGAAGGAAGCGGTGTTGACTACTTCTTCCGATTTGACACCCAGTTGCTCGGCAACGATTTTCTTGACGCGCTCTTCGATGGTGCTCATACCTTGTTTTCACTCCTAATGGACAAATTCAGGCAGCTGGCCAGTGGGTAAGTGTATAGAAAGACTTTTCAGTTTTTCAACTGAAAGCTTCACTCCTCAAACCCTGCGACCCTCTGCCTATAAATAGATTGCAGCTTTATAACGGATTTTAGACAGCTCGTATGACATTTTTTTGAAGCAATCCGTCACATTTTACTTACATGTACATCCCACCGTTCACCGGGATTGTAGCCCCGGTAACGTATGCCGCACCGTCGGATGCAAGAAAAGCGACCACGGACGCGATCTCTTGAGCTTGCCCCAGACGACCCAGCGGAATCTGCGTCTGCAAGGCTTCACGCTGTGCTTCAGGCAGCTCGCGGGTCATATCGGTGTCGATGAACCCTGGGGTTACCGAGTTGACCGTAATCGAACGCGAACCGACTTCACGCGCCATCGCCCGGCTGAAACCTTCCAGACCGGCCTTGGCGGCTGCATAGTTTACTTGGCCAGCGTTGCCCATGGCACCCACCACCGAGCCAATACTGATAATTCGACCCCAACGCGCCTTGGTCATGCCGCGCAGAACGCCCTTAGACAGGCGATACAGACTGTTCAGGTTGGTATCGATCACGTCGTACCATTCATCGTCTTTCATGCGCATCATCAGGTTATCGCGGGTGATGCCGGCATTATTGACCAGAATCGCCACTGGCGCACCGAACTGTTCCTGAATGCCCGCCAGCACTGCGCTGACCGATTCGTCGCTGGTGACGTTGAGTTCGAAACCCGCGCCCTGGATACCGTTTTCCTTCAGGGTCGCGGCGATGCGCTCGGCGCCCGACGCGGAGGTCGCGGTGCCGACAACGATAGCGCCCTGGCGACCCAGTTCCAGCGCGATGGCCTGGCCGATACCGCGGCTTGCACCGGTGACCAGTGCAACTTTACCTTGCAGACTCATGCAAGTTTCTCCTGATTCAGGCCTGCGCTGCGCGAGCGGCAGCGAAGGCATCTGGGGTATTGAGGTTGGAAGTGGCAACGCCTTCGGCGCAGCGCTTGTTCAGACCGGCCAGGACTTTGCCCGGACCGCATTCGACCAGATTGGTCGCGCCTTTGGCGGCCAGCGTCTGCACCGACTCGACCCAGCGCACTGGTTTGTAGAGTTGTTCGAGCAGATCACGCTTGAGGGTTTCCAGGTCGGCCGGCACTTGTGCACTGACGTTCTGTACCACCGGGATCTGCGGCGCCTGCCAGTCGATGGCAGCGATGGATTCGGCAAAGCGCTCGGCGGCCGGACGCATCAGTTCGCAGTGCGACGGCACGCTCACCGGCAGCGGCATGGCACGCTTGGCACCACGCGCCTTGCAGCCTTCGATGGCGCGCTCAACGGCAGCCTTGGCACCAGCAATCACTACTTGGCCCGGCGAGTTGAAATTCACCGCGCTGACGACTTCGCCTTGCGCGGCTTCGGCGCAGGCTGCCAGCACATCAGCATCTTCCAGGCCGAGGATGGCAGCCATGCCGCCCTGTCCGGCCGGAACCGCTTCCTGCATCAACTGGCCGCGACGCTCGACGAGCTTGACCGCATCCGCCAGGGTCAGGCTGCCGGCGGCAACCAGCGCGCTGTACTCACCCAGGCTGTGACCGGCAACGAATGCCGGACGCGCGCCACCTTCCGCCAGCCACAGACGCCACAGGGCGATCGAGGCGGTCAGAATGGCCGGTTGGGTCTTGTCGGTTTGATTGAGCAGCTCTTCCGGGCCCTGCTGGGTCAACGCCCACAGGTCATAGCCCAGCGCAGCAGAGGCTTCTTGAAAGGTTTCGAGGATCAGCGGATGTTGCGCGCCCAGCTCGGCCAGCATGCCGAGGGACTGCGAACCCTGTCCTGGAAAGACGAATGCGAGGGAAGCAGACATGTAACAAGCCCCTAATGATCTTGTCGTCGGAAAATAACGCCCCGCTCGGGACGCCAGAAACTGACAGTTTGGATGGCCCTTTGAACCGGGCGGTCACATTTAAGCATTGTCCGACGAAAACGCCTAAGACAACAGGTCCTCCAGACGACCGTGGAGACGCTCGGGCAAGTTCTCCTGGATCTCGATCAGCGCACGGGATATGGCGCTCTGAAAGCCCTCAACGCCGGCCGATCCGTGACTCTTCACCACAATGCCCTGCAAGCCGAGAAAGCTTGCGCCGTTATGTCGCGCCGGCGCCAGATCGGCCTGCAAGCGCTTCATCAGCGGCAGCGCCAGCGCTCCCACCGCCCGCGAGGCAAGATTCTTCTTGAACAACGCTTCGATGCGCCCAGCGATCATCGTCGCCAGGCCTTCGCTGGATTTGAGCAGAATGTTGCCAACGAAACCGTCGCACACCACCACATCCGCCTCGCCACGGTACAAACCGTCGCCTTCGATGAAACCGATGTAGTTGATGCCACGCGCCGCCTGCAACAGCGTTGCCGCCAGCTTGACCTGTTGATTGCCCTTGATGTCTTCGGTACCGATGTTCAGCAGAGCGACGCGCGGGCGATGAATGCCCAGCGTTTGCGCCGCCACCGAGCCCATTACGGCGAACTGCAACAGATGTGCGGCGCTGCAATCGACGTTGGCGCCCAGATCGAGCAACTGACAATAGCCGGTCTGCGTCGGGATCGCGGCGACCATCGCGGGGCGATCAATGCCCGGCAAGGTCTTCAGCACAAACCGCGACAACGCCATCAACGCACCGGTATTGCCGGCGCTGACACAGGCCTGAACCTTGCCATCACGCAACAACTCGAGAGCGACACGCATCGACGAGTCCGGCTTGCCACGCAGGGCCTGGGTCGGCTTTTCGTCCATGGTGATGACTTCGCTGGCCGGGACAATCGTCAGGCGCGCGCGATCGGCAGCCGATTGGCCGTTGATCAGTTCTTCAAGAAGGGAAGGTTGACCGACGAGGGTCAGGTGCAGCGAGGGCGTAGCAGACAGGCAAGCAAGGCTGGCCTGAACAATGCTGCGGGGACCGAAGTCCCCGCCCATTGCGTCAATCGCGATGACTTGAGCGGACAAGTGATTACTCGTCAGCGCCCTTGTCGATCACTTTACGGCCACGGTATACACCTTCTGGCGATACGTGGTGACGCAGGTGAACTTCACCAGTGGTTTTTTCTACAGACAGGGTGCTAGCCTCGAGAGCGTCGTGCGAACGGCGCATGTCACGGGCAGAGCGGGATTTTTTGTTCTGCTGAACAGCCATAATTGATTAACTCCTAAACGTTTGGGTCACGCTTTAACTGCGCCAATACACTGAACGGGTTGGACCGCGTTACCTCGTCCTCGCTCGGTTCGGGCTCATCTGCTCCCGCCGGCTGCTGGCATTCTTCCGGATGATGAGCAGGCACAATGGGCAAGGCGAGCAGAAGCTCCTCCTCGATCAGTGACTGCAGATCCAATGGATCTTCGCCCAGTTCCAGCACGTCATAACCTTTCGGCAACGACTGGGTATTCGCACCCTCCTTCACCACGGCGTAACTGCATTCGCTGTGGATCGGCAGGGTGACCAGCTCAAGACAACGCTGGCAAACCATTTTGACTTCGGTGTCGATAAAGCTGTGGATGACCACAGATTTACGTTCATCTCGTTCAAAAACGAATTTGGCCTGCACCGTACCGACATCGTCGGAAAGCGGGTCGCAGAGTCTCTTCAAATCGGCCAGCAGCAGTTCACCTTGAAGGGTGGTGCCACGGTCAGCCAATTTGCGCGGGTCAACGTGAGGTGGAATCGGGTCATTCAACATAGGCGCAGCATTATAGGGATGCCCCCACCCATGTCAAAGGAAATTGTGCCCTGTCCGTCACTTGCGTGCCTCCGCTAGAATCCGCACCTGCCTGAGGAGACGTCCATGCTGCCTTTATTACTTGCTTCAAGCTCGCCCTATCGACGCGAATTGCTCGCTCGCCTGCACCTGCCGTTCGTCTGCAGCTCGCCGGACATCGACGAAAGTCACCGCCCGGGCGAGCGAGCCATCGAGCTGGTCAAACGCCTCGCCGAAGAAAAAGCCCGAGCACTGGCCGACAGCCATCCGGACCATCTGATCATCGGCTCGGACCAGGTGGCCGTACTCGACGAGCAGATCATCGGCAAGCCGCACACCTTCGAGAAGGCCCGCGAGCAACTACTCGCCGCGAGCGGCAGCCGCGTGACCTTCCTGACCGGCCTGGCCCTGCTCAACAGCCAGACCGACCACTGCCAGGTCGACTGCGTGCCGTTTACCGTGCACATGCGCCAACTCGACCCGGCGCGCATCGAGCGCTACCTGCGCATCGAGCAGCCTTACGACTGCGCCGGCAGCTTCAAGGCCGAAGGTCTCGGCGTGAGCCTGTTCCAGTCCACCGAAGGGCCGGACGCCACCAGCCTGATCGGCCTGCCGCTGATTCGCCTGATCGACATGCTGCTGACCGAAGGCGTGCAGATTCCCTGACCCCAAAAAAAAACCGGCCATTGAAAGGCCGGTTTTTTATACAGCGAAGGCTTATCGCAACGACGGCCCGTGGAAACCCATCCACATCGCCAACTGCTCGGCCACACTGGCGCCGAGCTTTTTCGAGAAGCGGTCGAACGGCGATTCCTGAACCGTGAAATCCACCAACTCTTTCTCGCCAATCACGTCCCGCGCCACCGAACTGGCACTGCCCAGACCATCGATCAGACCCAGCGGCAACGCCTGCTCGCCCGACCAGACCAGCCCGGAGAACAGCTCCGGATGCTCCTTGTCTTTCAGGCGATCGCCACGGCCCTGCTTGACGCTGTTGATGAACTGCTTGTGCGTGGTGTCCAGCACACCCTGCCAGAACGCCGTTTCTTCGGGTTTCTGCGGCTGGAACGGATCAAGGAACGCCTTGTGCTCACCAGACGTATAGGTGCGACGCTCGACGCCAAGCTTTTCCATGGTGCCGACAAAGCCGTAACCGGCTGCCGTCACACCAATCGAACCGACCAGACTCGCCTTATCGGCGTAGATCTGATCGGCCGCGCTGGCGATGTAGTAGGCACCGGACGCACCGAGATCGGAAATCACCGCATACAACTTGATCTCTGGATGCAGGCCACGCAGGCGCTTGATTTCGTCATAGACATAACCGGACTGCACCGGACTGCCGCCCGGGCTGTTGATGCGCAGAATCACGCCTTTGACCTTTTTGTCTTCAAACGCAGCGCGCAGGCTGCCGACGATATTGTCGGCACTCGCCGGTTCTTTATCCGCGATCACACCGTCAATTTCGATCAGCGCCGTGTAGTTCGGGCCGCGCGTGGCGCTCTTTTCCATGTCCATCAGTGGCGTGAACAGCAGCAACGCAAAAAACAGATAAACAAACGTCAGCAGCTTGAAAAAAATCCCCCAACGCCGCGAGCGACGCTGTTCCTGCACGCCGGCGAGCAAGGTTTTTTCCAGCAGCTTCCAGCTTTTCGCGTCACCGTCGTCGGCACTTGCCTTGGCCGGTGCTTTCCATTCGTCGGTCATGCCATCACCCCAAAAACGTATTAAGCCTGCTGTCCCAGCCAGGCATGCAATTCAGAAAACCGGTCGATCGACAGCAGCGGCTCGAACTGTTGCAGCGATTCGATCGACTGCGCGCCATAACTGACCGCAACCGTTGCGCGCCATCAGCAGATCGAAGGATGAATCCCCCACCATCAGCGCCTGTTCGGCACGTACACCGCAATGAGCGAGGATCTGCTCCAGCATCAGAGGGTGCGGTTTGCTGGCGGTTTCATCGGCGGCGCGGGTAATGTCGAAATAATCTTCCCAGCCATTGGCCTTGAGCACCCGATCGAGCCCGCGGCGATTCTTGCCGGTCGCCACCGCGAGGTGATAACCCTGCTCGCGAAACGACGCCATCGACTCGATTACACCTTCGAACAACGGCGAAGGCACGGCTTCGGCAGCGATGTAATGATCGGCGTAGTACTCGCGAAACGCGGTCATTTCGGCATCGCTGATTTCCGGGTACAAGGTGCGAATCGCCTCTGGCAAGCCCAGACCGATAATGCCCTTGACCGCGAAATCATCGCGCAGCTCGAAGCCGGAACGCCCGGATGCCGAGTGCATGGCCTCGACAATCCGGTGAATGGAATCGGCCAGCGTGCCGTCCCAGTCGAAAATCAACAGTTTGTAATCAGGGTGCTGCACTCAGACGCTCCACAGTCTTGGCCCACATTTCATCGACCGGGGCCTGCAAGGTCAGCTTGCCGCCATCGGGCAGCGGCACGGTCAGCATGTAGGCGTGCAGAAACAGCCGCTTGCCGCCCAGATCGCGAATTTCCTTGGTGAAATCGTCGTCGCCATACTTGCTGTCACCGGCGATGCAATGCCCGGCGTGCAAGGTATGCACGCGAATCTGGTGCGTACGACCGGTGACTGGCTTGGCCTCGACCATGGTCGCGAAATCACCGAAGCGGCGTAGCACCTTGAACACGGTCAGGGCTTCTTTGCCTTCATCGTTGACTTCAACCATGCGCTCGCCGGAACGCAGATTGCTCTTGAGCAGCGGCGCACTGACCTGCTTGATCGAAGTGGCCCAGTTACCACGCACCAGCGCCATATAGCGCTTATCGACGCCGTCGCCGCGCAGTTTTTCGTGCAGGTGACGCAGCATGCTGCGCTTCTTGGCAATCATCAGCAGACCGGACGTGTCGCGGTCGAGACGGTGGACCAGCTCCAGCTCTTTCGCGTCAGGACGCAACTGACGAAAGGCTTCGATCACGCCGAAATTCAAGCCGCTGCCCCCGTGAACGGCAATGCCCGCGGGCTTGTTGATCACGATCAGGGCTTTATCTTCAAAGACAATCGATGCCTCGAGACGCTGCAGCAGACCTTGCGCCAGCGGGACCGGCTCGTCGCGCTCAGGCACGCGAACGGGTGGCACGCGCACGATATCGCCGGCCTGCAGCTTGTATTCGGGCTTGATCCGGCCCTTGTTCACACGCACTTCGCCTTTGCGCAAAATGCGGTAAATCAAGGTCTTGGGCACGCCTTTGAGCCGGGCGAGAAGAAAATTGTCGATTCGTTGGCCGGCATACTCCGGCGAGACTTCAAGCAGTTGAACGCCTGGAGTCGAAGGGGCAGTAGTTGTCATGCCGCGGATGATAACAATTTTTATGGAATTGAAGCACTTAATCATTGCTGCTATAGTCGCGAACGCCGCCAAAAGCGGCCTGGACAGCGGAACCACGGTCAAAGACCGGCCCTGACCAACGCAATTCACCAGGGCGCGAGGCCGTCCTACGGGGCTTTCGCTACGTAACGGTGGAGTTTGCAGTTGTAACAAGCGCAGGTGACATGAGGCCTGAATCACACCGCCGAGCAGCGCTTCCAATCGCCCGGCAGGCAAATATTCGAGGCCAGTTCACAAAGTGCAGTCAGCTGCGAATGACCCCGAGCGAGCGCTTCGGAAACATCGCCTGAATTAGCCATGATGCGTGACCTCCCCTTTCGGAGCTCACGGTAAATGCCAACCCGCTGCGGATTCTGCGCGCGGCAGCACCCGAATTATCAGGGATACGTGTAGGGTGGAGATGCACAACCGCCGGACTGTGTAGCAACAAGCTTTGATCAAGACGCTTCATCTCGTCCACAGCCGCTGGTTGATTCCTCCTCCTGACTGAGTGCTTAAGTAGCCACAGCAAGCAGGACGCGTACGTCGCGGTATCGGCCCAATTGGCCTGACATCGCTGGACACGGGAATGGCCAACCACTCCCGACGCACCTGACACCGACCGTGAGAAGTCGTGTGTGCCGAACGCCGTTTCCGGCAGCCCGGAAACCGACGGTACTACATGAAAAGAATGCTGATTAACGCAACTCAACCCGAAGAGTTGCGTGTTGCACTGGTAGATGGCCAGCGCCTCTACGACCTGGACATCGAATCCGGTGCACGCGAGCAGAAGAAGGCCAATATCTATAAAGGCCGCATCACTCGCATCGAACCGAGCCTTGAGGCTGCCTTTGTCGATTTCGGCTCCGAGCGCCACGGCTTCCTGCCCCTCAAAGAAATCTCCCGCGAATACTTCAAGAAAGCCCCCGAAGGCCGCGTCAACATCAAGGACGTCCTGAGCGAAGGCCAGGAAGTCATCGTTCAGGTCGAAAAAGAAGAACGTGGCAACAAGGGCGCAGCCCTGACCACCTTCATCAGCCTGGCCGGTCGTTACCTCGTACTGATGCCGAACAACCCGCGCGCCGGTGGTATCTCCCGTCGCATCGAAGGCGAAGAGCGCAACGAACTGCGTGAAGCGCTGAACGGCCTGGTTGCTCCGGCCGACATGGGTCTGATCGTGCGCACTGCTGGCCTTGGCCGCAGCAGCGAAGAAATGCAGTGGGACCTCGATTACCTGCTGCAACTGTGGACTGCCATCAAAGAAGCCTCGCTGGATCGTTCCGCGCCGTTCCTGATCTATCAGGAAAGCAACGTGATCATCCGCGCCATCCGCGACTACCTGCGCCAGGACATCGGCGAAGTGCTGATCGACAGCGTTGAAGCCCAGGACGAAGCCCTGACCTTCATCCGCCAGGTGATGCCGCAATACGCCAGCAAGATCAAGCTGTACGAAGACAGCGTGCCGCTGTTCAACCGTTTCCAGATCGAAAGCCAGATCGAGACCGCCTTCCAGCGCGTCGTCGAACTGCCTTCCGGCGGCTCCATCGTCATCGATCCGACCGAAGCCCTGGTGTCCATCGACATCAACTCGGCACGCGCCACCAAAGGCAGCGACATCGAAGAAACCGCGCTGCAGACCAACCTTGAAGCCGCCGAAGAAATCGCCCGTCAGTTGCGCCTGCGCGACATCGGCGGCCTGATCGTCATCGACTTCATCGACATGACCCCGGCCAAGAACCAGCGCGCCGTGGAAGAGAAAGTCCGCGAATGCCTGGAAGCCGACCGTGCCCGCGTGCAGATCGGCCGCATCTCGCGCTTCGGTCTGCTGGAAATGTCCCGTCAGCGCCTGCGTCCATCGCTGGGCGAAAGCAGCGGCATCGTCTGCCCGCGTTGCAACGGCACCGGCATCATCCGTGACGTTGAATCGCTGTCGCTGGCGATCCTGCGCCTGATCGAAGAAGAAGCCCTGAAAGACCGCACCGCCGAAGTTCGCGCCCAGGTGCCGATCCCGGTCGCTGCGTTCCTGCTCAACGAAAAACGCAACTCGATCACCAAGATCGAACTGCGCACCCGTGCCCGTATCGTCATTCTGCCGAACGATCACCTGGAAACGCCGCACTTCGAAGTCCAGCGTCTGCGTGACGACAGCCCGGAAGCCGCGACCAACCAGTCCAGCTACGAAATCGCTGCCGCCGCTGCCGAAGTCGAAGAAGTCCAGCCAGCCGCTGCGACCCGCACCCTGGTTCGCCAGGAAGCCGCGGTCAAGACTGCCCCGGCCCGCGCCAATGCGCCGGTGCCGACCGAAGTCGCCGCTGCGGCTCCTGCTCCGGCCCCGGTTGCCGCGCCAGAGCCAAGCCTGTTCAAGGGTCTGGTGAAATCGCTGGTCAGCCTGTTCGCCACCAAGGAAGAGCCTGCCGCTCCGGTCGCCGTGGAAAAACCGGCTGCCGAACGTCCGGCGCGCAACGAAGAGCGTCGCAACGGTCGTCAGCAGAGCCGCAACCGTAACGGTCGCCGCGATGAAGAACGCAAGCCGCGCGAAGAACGTGCTCCGCGTGAAGAACGCGCCCCACGCGAGCCGCGTGAAGAGCGTCAGCCACGTGAAGCCCGTGAAGTACGCGAGCCTCGCGAAGCCCGCAGCGAAGCGCCGGCCGCCCGTGAAGAACGCGCGCCACGTGCACCGCGTGAAGAACGTGCGCCGCGTGCGCCGCGTGAAGACCGCAAGCCTCGCGGCGAGCGTGAAGAACGCGTACGTGAACTGCGTGAGCCACTGGACGCCGCTCCAGCGGTAGCCGCTGCCGCCGCCGTCACCGCTGAAGAGCGTCCGGCCCGCCAGCCACGTGAAGAACGCGCCCCGCGTCCGCCGCGTGAAGAGCGTCAGCCGCGCGCCGAACAGGCCGCTGCTGCCGTCGCCGAAGAAGAAGTGATCAGCAACGAAGAGCAACTGCCGGAAGACGGTCAGGATGGCGCCGAAGGTGATCGTCCACGTCGTCGCTCGCGCGGTCAGCGTCGTCGCAGCAACCGTCGTGAGCGTCAGCGTGATGCCAACGGCAACGTGATTGAAGGTTCGGAAGAGTCCGAATCCAACGAGAACGCTGACGAGCCAAGCACTGCCGATCTGGCCGCTGGCCTGGCTGTGACCGCCGCCGTTGCCAGCAGCGCGATCAGCGCTCCGGCCGAAGCACAGGCGCACGAGCAAGCCGAACGCGCCACCGCTGCCACACTGGAAACTGCTCCAGTCGAAGCGCCGGTTGTCGAAGCCAACACACCGGTGGAAGTGACTGCTGCTCCGGAAATCGAAGTGGCGCCGGTCCGCGAAGCTCAGCCTCAAGTTGAAGCGCCCGCTGAACCAGAAGCCGTTGTTGAAGCGCCAACTGCAATCAGTGAACCAGCAACTGAAACCGTCGCTGAAACCGTAACCGAAAGCGTGCGTGAAGTTCGCGAAGAGCAGACTGCCTTCAACTGGACTGCCGAGCCTGCGAAGACCGAAGCGCCAGCGCCAGTCGCTGAAGCAGAAGTTGCAGAGGCGATGGTTTCCGAACCAGTGGTCGCTGCTGCTGAACCGGCACCAGCCCCAGAGGTTGAAGCGCCGGTTGTCGAAGCTCCTGCTGTAGTCGAAGCGCCAGCCCCGGTGGTTGAAGCACCGGCTCCGGTCAGCGCCCTGACGCCAAACGGCCGTGCACCGAACGATCCGCGTGAAGTGCGTCGCCGCAAGCGTGAAGCCGAGCGTCTGCAGAAGGAAGCCGAACTGGCCGCCGCTGCTGCGCCAGTCGCTGCCGAGCCTGCCGCTGCTGCTGAAGTGATCGAGGCAGCCCCTGCCCCGGTTGCTGAAGAAGCATCGGTTGAAGCGGTAATCGCCGAGGCACCACGCTCCGTTCAGGACGCGGTCGAGCAACGCGAAGAGGCCGAGGAAAAAGAGCACGAGCCTAAACCTCTCGTGTAATTCCCCAAGCCGTTAAAAAGCCCCGCCTGGTGTAAGCCTGGCGGGGCTTTTTTATGCCTTCAATTTATGCCTGAACACCGTCCCTTGTAGGAGTGAGCCTGCTCGCGATAGCGGAGTGTCAGTCAACAAACATTTAGCTGAACCACCGCTATCGCGAGCAGGCTCACTCCTACAAGGGATCCATGCATGAATCAGGAATGTGTGAAGACCAACGCCTCAGGCACGTCGACATCCCAAACCACGCCAGGATCATCCACCGCTACTTCCACCACCCTGCCCTGCTCGAAGAGCGGCCTTGCGCCCCGATCACCGGACAAACCGGACAGCGCCGGACCCAAAGCGCGCCCAAACCCCACCGGATGGCCAAACTCGCCACCCAGCACCGGCACGCTCACCGCGTCATCAACCATCGCCGCCACCACTCGCTCGATACTCGACGGCAGGATAAACGGCATATCCCCGAGCACGATCAACCAGCCATCCGCATCGGCACACGCAGCGACACCTGCGGCAATGCTGTCGCCCATCCCCGTCGACTCGATCGATACAACGTCACAGCCGTAAGCCTGGGCCATGCGCATCGCCTGCGGCCGCGCCTCGGTCGTAACCAATACACGCTTATCGAGTTCGGCCGGCAAGTTCACCAGTACCTGCTCGATCACCGAGCGCACCGCGCCATCGCGTCCGGCGCAGTCAGCCAGCAATTTATCCTTGTCAGCACCCGCCACCTGGCGAAAGCGGCTGCCCTCGCCTGCGGCCAACACAATCACTGCGATGGATCGGCTCATGCACCCTCCAGCGGTTTCTTCTGTTTCAACTCCACGCCATTCTTGATCGCGACGATCTCCGCCAGCAGCGACAACGCAATCTCGGCCGGCGAGTGACTGCCGATGTGCAGACCGATCGGCCCGTGCAAACGATCAATGGCCGCTTGCGCCAAGCCTAGCTGAGCCAGATTCTCGCGGCGTTTCTGACTGTTGACCCGCGAGCCCAGCGCGCCGACGTAAAACGCCGGCGAATCCAGCGCCGTCAGCAGCGCCATGTCATCCAGACGCGGATCGTGGGTCAACGCAACAATCGCGGTGCGCTCATCGGTTTGAATGCTCAATACCGCGTCATCCGGCATGCCCGGCACAAACCGTCCGTGCTGCTCTTCCCAGCCATAGACGAACTCGGTGCGCGGGTCGCAGATCAGCACTTCGAAATCCAGCAGCCGCGCCATGTCCGCGACGTAACGCGACAACTGCCCGGCGCCGATCAGCAGCAGGCGCCAGCGCGGGCCATAAATGGCGCGCAAGGTCTTGCCATCGAACACCAGCGAATCGCTTTTACTGGCCGGCGCAAGCGTCACTTCGCCGGTTTCGATATTCAGTTCGCGGGCGACGATCTGGTGATCTTCGCAACGGGCGAGCAGTTCTTCGACCCACGCCGGGTCGCCAACGCGCTCCTCGGTCAGGCGCAGGGTGCCGCCACAGGGCAAACCGAAACGCGCCGCCTCCTCACGGGTCACGCCGTAGGTGATCAACTGCACCGGCGGGCCATCGCTGGCGATGCGGCCGTCGTGCAGGCGGGCAATCAGGTCGTCCTCGACGCAACCGCCCGACACCGAACCGATCACCACGCCATCCTCACGCAAGGCGAGCATGGCACCGGGCGACCGCGGCGCGGTGCCCCAGGTCTGCACCACGCTGAACAACACTACCCGCTGCCCGGCGCGGCGCCATTCAAGGACGCTGCGCAGGACATTCAGATCGACGCTGTCCATTACGCTTGCGCCTTCTGCCAGTCCTGCAACTGATAACGCACCGGCAGATTGCGGATGCGTTTGCCGGTGGCAGCGAAAATCGCGTTGCACAACGCTGGCGCAATCGGCGGCACGCCCGGCTCGCCGACGCCACCCAATGGCACATCGCCCGGCGGCGTGACCAGATGCACGGCGACTTCTCTCGGCGCCAGCGACATGCGCGCCACTTCATACATATGGAAGTTGTCCTGCTGGACCTTGCCGTCCTTGAAGCTGATTTCACCCAGCACCGCGTTGCCCAGGCCCATTACACAGGCGCCTTCGAACTGCGAGCGGATGCGCTCGGGGTTGATCTGCGGTCCGCAATCCACGGCAATGTCGGCCTTGTGCACGATCAGCGTGCCGTCGTCCTTGACCTCGAGTTCAATCACCGCCGCCACGTAAGTGACGAAGCTGTAGTGCACCGCCAGGCCGAGACCGCGGCCCTTGGGCAATTCGCGTCCCCAACCGGCTGCCTTGGCTGCGGTTTCCAGCACGATGCGCATGCGTCCGGTGTCGATCGGATAGCGCTCGGGTGACTCGCCGTAGTTCCACTCTTCACTCAAGGTGCGCGGGTCGATCTGGCGATCGGCGCCGAGCAGTTTGATCTGATACTTCAGCGGATCTTCGCCGGCCTTGTGCGCCAGTTCGTCGACGAAACTCTGGATCGCGAAACCATGGGGAATGTTCGACACCGAGCGATACCAGCCCACCCGCGTGTGCACCTTGGCTTCCGGGTTTTCCAGACGCACGTTGGGAATCGCGTAGGCCATGTTGGTGAAGCCCATGCCCAGTTCGAACGCCGCTTCATGGTTCATGTCCGGCGCGAACAATGCGGTGATGCTCGGCGCCACGGTGCGGTGCAACCAGCCAGAGGGCATGCCGTCCTTGCCGACGGCGGCCTTGAGGTACTCGGCCGACACGGTATGGAAATACGAGTTATGGATGTCGTCTTCGCGCGTCCACTGCACACGCACAGCCTTGCCCGGAAACTCCTTGGCGAGGATTGCCGCTTCAACGACGAAGTCCGGCTTCGACTTGCGACCGAAACCGCCGCCGAGCAAGGTGACATTGAAGGTGACGTTGTCGAATGGCACGCCAAGACGTTCAGCGATGCGCTCGCGGGTCACTTGCGGTGCCTGACTCGGCGCCCAGGCTTCGCAGACACCTTTGTCGAAACGCGCAATGGCGACCATCGGTTCCATCGGTGCCTGCGCCAGATGCGGCAGGTAATAAGACGCTTCCAGGGTGCTGGCCGCGCCGCTCAACGCCTTGTCGATATCGCCGGTGTTGCGCACCACTTTGCCGGGCTTCAGCGACGCCGTTTCCAGTTCCTTGCGATAGGCGATCGAGTCATAACTGGCGTTCGGGCCGTCGTCCCACTCGATCTTCAGCGCTTCGCGACCCTTGATCGCCGCCCAGGTATTGCTGGCAACGACTGCCACGCCACCCAATGGCTGAAATTCCGATGGCAACGGACGAGGTTCGATCCGGACCACTTTGAGTACGCCCGGCACCTTCAGCGCGGCGCTGTCATCCAGCGACTTGACCTTGCCGCCGTACACCGCCGGGCGCGCAATGGTGGCGTAGAGCATGCCGTCAAAATGCACGTCGGCACCGTAGACCGCACGCCCGTTGACGATGTCGTCACCGTCGATGGCTTTATTGCCTTCCTTGCCGATGTAGCGAAATTCCGCCGGCTGCTTGAGACGCAGACTGTCACGCGCCGGTACGGCCAAGGCACTGGCCGCCGCGGCCAGTTCTCCATAGCCTAGCTCACGGCCGGACGGTTTATGGATGACCTTGTGCAACTGCGCGTGGCATTCACCGACCGGCACTTTCCACTGCGCCGCCGCAGCCTGCTCGAGCATGGTTCGCGCGGCCGCGCCACAACGACGCATCGGCTCGTACCAGTGGCGCATGCTGCGTGAGCCGTCGGTGTCCTGGTTGCCGAAGCGCACTTCGTCCCCCGGCGCCTGCTGCACCTTGACCCGCGCCCAGTCGGCTTCCAGTTCATCGGCGACGACCATCGTCAGACTGGTGCGCACGCCCTGGCCCATTTCCGAACGATTGCAGACCACGGTGACGGTGCCGTCGGCGGCAATGCTCACATAGACTTTCGGATCGTCGATCCAGCCGTTGGGCATGCCGTCGGCGCCAAACTGCTTGGGCTTGTCTTCAGCCAGCGCGTCCTGCCAGCCCCAACTCGCGGCCAACACCAGCGCACCAGTGGCGCCGACGCCTTTGAGGAAACCGCGGCGGCTGAGATTGCTCAGGGCGAAATCGTTCGGCAGGCGGCTCATGCCTTGGCCTCCTTCAGGTGAGTGGAGGCCTGGCGGATCGCAGTCTTGATCCGGTTGTACGTGCCGCAGCGGCAAATATTGCCAACCATGGCTTCCTCGATTTGCGCATCGCTCGGGTTCGGGTTGGTCTTGAGCAATGCGGTCGCCGACATGATCTGCCCGCCCTGGCAGTAACCACATTGCGCCACCGCGCTGTCGAGCCAGGCTTGCTGGACGACTTTGCCGATCGGGTCGGCGTGCAGGTTATCGATGGTGGTGACGTTCTGCCCGATCACCGAGCCGATCGGGGTAATGCAACTGCGCGCGGGGGCGCCGTCGATATGAATGGTGCACGCGCCGCACAGGCCCATGCCGCAGCCGAACTTGGTGCCGTTGTAACCGGCGACATCGCGAATCGCCCAGAGCAGCGGCATGTCTTCGGTGACATCGAGGGAATGGTCTTGACCGTTGAGTTTCAGGGTAATCATGGGCACGCCCGCATATTTTCGTGGTTATCGGGTCGAGCAATCTGCCGCCGGAAAATCAGCGGTGGGTTCGCGCAGATCGACTCAGGCTAATCAGGCTCTCTTGTGCTGAGCAGAACGTCTGCACCGGGCCTTTGGTGGAGCAAATGGTTGGTATCGTTAGCTGACTAAGTTAACCCAGCATTAACAAAAAAGCCCTGCACTTTTTAACCGGTGCAGGGCTTCGGAAGGTACTTCGACAAGCGTAGCCTCAATACCGATTGGGCTCCATTTCCAGCTCGACATTGAACCGCTCGGCAATGTCTTTCTGAATGCGTTGCGCCAGCGCGTATAGCTGCTGGCCGGTGGCCGAGCCATGGTTGACCAGCACCAGCGCCTGCAAGGTGTGCACGCCGGCATCCCCGTCGCGAAAGCCTTTCCAACCGGCGCGTTCGATCAGCCAGCCAGCGGCCAGCTTCATCTGCCCGTCTGCCTGTGCATACGCCACGACGTCCGGATGTTGCTGCTTGATCTGCGCGACTTGCGCAGCGGACACCAGCGGATTCTTGAAGAAGCTGCCAGCATTGCCGAGCACCGCAGGATCAGGCAGCTTTTCGCTGCGGATGCTGCAGATCGCGCGGCTGACATCGCTCGGCGTTGGCTGCTCGATGCCCTGTTCGGTCAGGCGCTGGCGCACCGGGCCGTATTCCAGGTGCAGCTGCGCGCCGCGCTCAAGCTTGAAGCGCACACGCAGAATCAGCCAGCGTCCCGGCTGCTGCTTGAACAGGCTGTCGCGGTAAGCGAAATTGCATTCTTCGAGGCTGAAATCGCGTAGCTCGCCGGTCTGCCGATCCAGCGCAGTGAGGCCGGCGAACACGTCCTTGATTTCAACGCCGTAGGCACCGATGTTTTGCATCGGCGCCGCGCCGACCGTGCCGGGAATCAGGCTGAGGTTTTCCAGACCGGAAAAACCCAGCGCCAGCGTATGCAGTACAAAGGGATGCCATGGTTCGCCGGCCTCAGCCTCGATGACCACGCGGCTGCCGTCATCGCTGAGCACGCGGATTCCACGCGTTGCCATGCGCAGGACCAGCGCCGCAATATCCGCGGTCAGCAGCAAGTTGCTGCCTCCGCCGATCACCAGCAACGGCACAGCGTGCGCCGTGGCATAGGCCAGCGCCTCACGGACATCGTCGTCGCTGTGGGCTTCGGCGAACAGTTGCGCGCGCACGTCGACGCCAAAACTGTTGAACGGTTTCAGGGAAACCTGCGCTTGCACCGGCAAACTCATAAGCGCCCCTTCACTTCGATCAACAGTTGGTCACAGGCTGCTTCGATCAGATCCAGCACCTGCTCAAAGCCCTGATCGCCGTCGTAATACGGATCGGGCACTTCGTCGACCAGCCCGGCATAGCGGCGCAGGAACAGATCCAGTTCGGCCTTGCCGGTGGCCGGCTGCAACGCCTTGAGGTTGCGCAGGTTGCTGTTGTCCATGGCCAGAATCAGGTCGTAACTGGCGAAGTCGGCACGGCTGACCTGCTGCGCGCGTTGCAGCGACAAGTCGTAGCCGCGCACTTTCGCCGCGGCCTGGCTGCGCTTGTCCGGCGGGTTGCCAACGTGCCAGTCACCGGTGCCGGCGGAGGCCACTTCGACCTGATCCGCCAGCCCCGCTGCACGCAGTTTGTGACGCAAGACTCCTTCAGCGGTGGGCGAACGACAAATGTTGCCCAGGCACACGAACAGAACGCGCATCAGGCCCCCAGCAGGCGACGAACGCGTTCAAGGTCTTCGACGGTGTCGACACCGGTCGGCGGCGCAATCAGCGCGTCGGCGACGTGAATGCGCACGCCATGCCACAGGGCGCGCAGTTGCTCGAGGGATTCGGTGTTTTCCAGCCAGCACGGGCCCCAGTTGACGAAGTCCTGGAGGAACCCGGCGCGGTAGGCGTAGATGCCGATGTGGCGACGGTACGGCACGCCTTCAGGCAGTTGCTCGCGGCTTTTGGCGAACGCATCGCGGGCCCACGGCAAGGTAGCGCGACTGAAGGTCAGCGCCAGGCCGTTGATGTCGCTGGCGACCTTGACCACGTTCGGGTTGAACAGGGTTTCCACGTCTTCGATCGGCTCGGCCAGAGTGGCCATGCGTGCTTCGGTGTGGGCGGCAAGGTTGGCCGCGACCTGATCGATCACGCTGGGCGGAATCAGCGGCTCGTCGCCCTGCACATTGACCACGATCGCATCGGGCTCGAGGCCCAGCTTTGCGGCGACTTCGGCCAGACGATCAGTGCCGGAATTGTGATCCTCACGGGTCAGCACCACTTCGGCGCCAAAGCCTTTGCAGGCCTCGACGATGCGCGCATCGTCAGTCGCCACCACCACCCGGGTCGCGCTGCTTTTGCTCGCCTGCTCCCAGACGTGCTGGATCATCGGCTTGCCGGCAATATCCAGCAGCGGTTTACCCGGCAGACGCGTCGAGGCATAGCGCGAGGGAATCACAACGGTGAAGGCAGTGCTCATTTATCCAGACGCTCGTCGGTGGTCAGGGTGCGGGCTTCGCTCTCGAGCATCACCGGGATGCCGTCGCGGATCGGGTATGCGAGGCCAGCGCCCTTGCTGATCAATTCGGTCTTGTCAGCGCTGAGCTTGAGCGGACCTTTGCACACAGGGCAGGCGAGGATGTCGAGCAATTTGGTGTCCATGAGCATTCCCAGATAAATAAACAGTCAAGGCAATAGCCGATCGGGCAACAGGCGCATCAGTTGCGTGTCGAACCAGGCCACGAAGGCCGGCGACGGCAGCGCATCGACCGCCAGGTACCACCAATCGGCAGCAGCAAAGGCGCGGCACTTCACCGCGTCCTTTTCGGTCATCACCAACGGCAATGACGGGGTGAAATTCAAGGCCTGCACGCTGTACTCGGCGTGGTCGGCAAATGCATGGGGGATCGCGCGCCAGTCTAGCGCTTCGAGCGTATTGAAGAAACGCTGCGGATTGCCGATCCCCGCCACCGCATGCAGCGCCTGACCGGGCGCAAAATAGTCGAGCGGCTGGCGCTCGCCGCTGCGCAGATTGACCAGTGCTGTGGGTTGCAGGCGAAAGGCAAAACCGTCTTCACGATCTTCGCTGGCGCCGTTGAACAGCACGCCGTCGACGCTTTGCAGGCGCTCGACCGGCTCGCGCAGGGGGCCCGCCGGCAGGCAGCGTTGATTGCCGAGGCCGCGTGCGGCGTCGATCAGCACCAGTTCCAGATCGCGGCCCAAGCGGTAATGCTGCATGCCGTCGTCAGAGAGGATCAGGTCCAGCGGTTCGCTGGCGAGCAAGGCTTTGACGGCGGCGCTGCGATCGGGATCGATCATCAGCGGCACGCCGGTGCGCTGGACGATCAGCAGCGGTTCATCACCGGCAATATCGGCCGTTTGATCGGCCTCGACGCGCCACGGCAATTGCGCCGGTTTGGCCCCGTAACCGCGGCTGACCACGCCGACGCGCAAACCACGCTGGCGACAGTGTTCGATGAGCCAGAGGATCATCGGCGTCTTGCCGGTACCGCCCACAGTGATGTTACCGACCACGATCAACGGCACCGGCGGCTGGTAGATCTCGCCCTCACCGTCAAGAAAACGCTGACGCTTGTTGACCACCACCCGGCGGTAGAGCATTTCCAGCGGCCGCAACAGCGTCAGGGCCGGATGCCCCGCATACCACGCAGCGAGCAAGCGATCGGACAGGCTCATTAGGATTTGGGCGCCGCCTCGACCGTGGTCATGCGCAGATGGCTGAAACCGAGCTTGCCGGCCGCGTCCATGGCGGTGATCACGGATTGGTGCTGGGCCTTGCCGTCAGCACTGATCGACAACGGCATGCTGGTGTCGCCGTTGGCTTCTTTCTGCATAGCGTCCATCAGGGTCGCCAGATCGTTTTTCGGCAGGACCTTGTTGTTCACCGAAAAGACACCCTCGGCGCTGATCGCGATATCCAGTTGCTTGACCTGCTGGTCCTCGGCCGGCGAACCGCTGACCGCTTCCGGCAGGTCAACGCGCAGTTGGGTTTCGCGGGTGAACGTGGTGGTCACCACAAAAAACAGCAACAGGATGAACACCACGTCGATCAGCGACGCAAGGTTGATGTCCACGGTTTCCCGGGGCTTGCGACGGAATTTCACGCTTTGCCCTCGGCCAGGTCGACGTCACGGTCACCCTGCACCACTTCCACCAGTTTGATTGCTTCCTGCTCCATGCCAACCACCAGTTCATCGATGCGGCGTTGCAGGAAACGGTGGAAGAACACCGCCGGAATACCGACCATCAGGCCCGCCGCCGTGGTGATCAGCGCTTTGGAAATACCGCCGGCGAGGACCGAGGCATTGGTGGTCATGCCGGTACCGGTGAACGCGCTGAAAATGTCGATCATGCCCAGCACGGTACCGAGCAGCCCGAGCAGCGGTGCCATCGCAGCGATGGTCCCGAGCGCATTGATGTAGCGCTCCAGCTCATGAATGACACGGGCGGCAGCCTCTTCGATGCACTCTTTCATGATCTCGCGACCATGCTTGGAATTGGCCAGGCCAGCAGCAAGGATTTCACCCAGCGGCGAGTTGGCGCGCAACTCCTTGAGTTTTTCCTTGTTCAGCTGTTTGTCCTTGATCCAGACCCAGACCTGGCCCAGCAGATGCTCGGGGGTAACGCGGCTGGCGCGCAGGGTCCACAGGCGTTCAGCGACAATCGCCATGGCCGCGATGGAACTCAGAATGATCGGCAACATCATCCAGCCGCCGGATTTGACCAATTCCCACACAGTGACAGTCCCCTCGAAAAAGTGCGCCACTTTACCATACCGATTGCCGATTAAGACCCGCCGCCCCGACGACCGTAATGCCACAGCCGCCCACGCGCCGATCAGCGGGACAGTGCCGGCGGATCCCGCCAGAAGCGTCGCTGGTGACGCAGGGTTTGCGCGGGCTGGAAGGTACCCAGTTGCAAATGAATGGCGCCGTGTTCGGCGCTGTCGTAGATACGCAGGCGCTGTTTGCGGTAACGCGCCAGTACCGTCGGATGCGGATGACCGAAAGAATTGCCGTGGCCGCGAGAGATCAGTACCGAGTGCGGTTGCAGTGCCTTGAGCAGCGCCATCGACGATGAGCTGCGGCTGCCGTGATGCGGCGCTTGCAGCCATGGCGTCGGCACCGCCAGCGGCCCGTCGAGCAAGACCCGTTCGGCGTGGCTGTCGATATCACCGGTCAACAACAGACGCTCGCCGTTGGCCTCGATCTGCAACACGCAGGAGCGCTGATTGCTGTCGCGGGCGTCCGTCCATTGCCAGAGCTGAAAAATGACCCCGTCCCACTGCCATTGCTGACCGGATTCACAGGCCGCGGCGTTCAACTGTTGCGGTAATCCCTCGGGGTCACCACTGATCACGCGATCGATCGGCAAACCACGGGAGACTGCCAGCGCACCCCCGGCGTGATCGGCGTCGGCGTGGCTCAGCAACATGATGTCGAGTTTTTCCACGCGCAGCTTGCGCAACGCGGGCACTACCACTCGTTCGCCGATATCGAACTCACCAAATCGCGGTCCGGCGTCGTACAGCAGCGTGTGATGCCGCGTGCGGATCAGGATCGCCAGACCTTGACCCACGTCCAGCTGCCAGACATCGGCGATGCCTTCCGTCAGTCGCTCGCGCGGCGGCAGCGCCAGCAATAACAGCAGCGGCCAGCCCAGCGGACGCAGCGGCACCCCGCGCGGCAACAACAGCAGCACCGCGCCGAGGCTTCCGAGTAGCCAGACCCCGACGGGTAGCGAGGCGGGAATCCACGCCGGCCATTGCCCGGCAATCACCGCGAGCCCGCGAAACAGCCAATCGATCAAGCCACCCGCCAGCCACAGCAAGCCTTCGCCGACATACGGCACCGGCACCGGCAACAATAACGTCCCGAGCAACGCTGGCGGCAGCACCACCAGACTGACCCAGGGCACAGCGAGCAGATTGGCCAACGGCCCGCTCACGCTGATCGGCAGATTCAGCGCCAGCAGCGCCGGGCACAGGCCGATCGCGATCAACCATTGCGCGCGCGTCCAGGTCTGCCACCAGCGCCAGGCACCGAGACGACCGCCGAAGGTAAAAATCAACACGGCCACGGCTGTGAACGACAGCCAGAACCCCGGACGCAAACTCGCCAGCGGGTCGAGCAGCAACACCCCATTTAACGCCAGCAACAGCGGCCACCACGCCCCGAGATGGCGAAAACGCAGACGCCATAACAGCACCAGCCCGACCATCACGCAGGCCCGCTGCACCGGCACATCGAACCCGGCGAGCAGGCCATAACCCAGCGCCGCCGCAAAGGCCAGGCCACAGGCCCACGGCAGCCACGGCCAGTGCAGCGGCCACAGCCCATACCGCGCCAGCCCGGCGACGAGCAGGTACATCACCGCCGCCAGCAGACCGATGTGCTGGCCGGAAATCACCAGCAAGTGCACGGTGCCGGTGTCCTGGAGGATCTGCCAGTCCTCGCGACTCAGCCCGGAACCATCGCCCAGCACCAGCGCGGCCAGCGCACCGTTGCGGCCTTGCGCATCCACCCCCAGCAAGCGCTGCCGAATGCTGTCACGCCAGGCCCAGCGCGCCTCGCTCAGGCGTTGGCCATCCTTGATCGTGCCAGTCGCGCCGATGCGTTGCGCCAGCAGCCACGCCTCGAAATCGAAGGCATCGGGATTGCGCAAGCCACCGGGGCGCTTGAGCTTCACCGCCAGACGCCAACGTTCGCCGCTGCTGACCGCTGGCCCGGCGTACCAGGCCAGACGCATCCGCGCCGGCAGTTTTTCGTGCCGCGACCGCGCATCAACCAACTCGAAGCGCACCACGCCCTCGCTGTTTTGCGGCAGCCCGACGACGCGGCCTTCAAGCCAGCGGGTTTCACCATCAAGCTTCAGCGCCAAGCGATCATCCAGAGCCCACTGCGCCGCGACGCTGGACCAGGCGAAGCCGAACAGCACGAACGCCAACGGATAACTGCGAAACGGCAACAGCATCAACGCCGCCACCGGCATCAACAGCATTAACCAGACCGGCGGTAATGCCGGCATAAAAACCGGGGCCAGCAAACCGACTGCCAGCGCCATCATCCCTGTGCGCATAAGCCCGTCCTTGAGAGTCCCACACCTAGGCATAGCCGGTGTCGGGCACCCGCGCCGTCAATAATTGTCACAAAGTCTGAATGGGCGGTTCGTAGAATCCAGACATACTTGCCGCCTTAACCGACCGAGAAGCCTTATGCCCCGGCGCTTATTCAAACGTTACATGCCCGACCCGACGAGCATCAGGGAACACAAATCCTTACGCTTTCTCGGCAAGTTGCTGCATGACCCGAACCTCTGGCACCTCAACCGCCACTCGGTGGCCCGAGCGATGGCGGTTGGCCTGTTCGCCGCATTCCTGCCGATTCCGGCGCAAATGCTGGTGGCCGCCGCCCTGGCAATCAGCGTACGCGGCAACATGCCGATAGCCGTCAGCCTGGTCTGGCTGACCAACCCGATCACCATGCCCGCGGTGTTCTTCTGCACCTATCAGGCCGGCGCATGGTTGATGGACGTACCCGCACGGCATCTGCCCGACGAGCTGTCCTGGGAATGGATCAGCGGCGAACTGTCGACCTTGTGGCAACCGTTTCTGCTCGGATCAGTCGTGGTCGGACTGGTGCTCGGCGCCCTCGCCTACTGCGTTGTGATGATGTACTGGCGTTGGTGGGTAGCCCGGCAATGGGCACGGCGCAAGAAAAGCCGGCAGCGATGAATGCAAAACGGCCTCCGCAGTGGGAGGCCGTTTTTTATTGCAGTGTTTGGGGTGGTGCTATCGTTTGCAGGCAAGCTCCCACATTTTGATTGCATTGTTTCAGTTGGGATGTGGTCAGCCTGTCGGAGCCAGGCTGCTGGTGATGGCAGTGGTACAGGCAAACGCCTGACTCAGTCTGAAAATCAAAAGCCCCTCACCCTAGCCCACTCCCAGAGGGAGAGGGGACTGACCGTGGTGGATGCGAGTGCTACGCCGTCCGCGATACCGAGTCGAACACAAATTCTGAAAAGCCCAAAGATCGGCCCCCTCTCCTTCGGGAGAGGGCTGGGCGGGCGGCGTTCCGATGAGGGGCAAATCCACCGAAAATCCCAAGCCATGCGGCGCTTCTAACCACTCAACAATGAGCGCCAGCTCGAGTGCTCTTGATCTTGCGTCACCGGCGACGTCGGAAGGCTGAGTGGAGGGATTGATCCGGGCGTGGGAGCGTAGCGACCGTCTGGCGAAGCCAGACACAGCGGAAGGAGGTGCAGCGCAGCAAACCGTAGCCGCTGCGCCCGGATCGGTCCCGGAGCGAAGGGACCCGAGCCTGCGAGGGCCGAACGTAGGAGCAAGCGTTTTTTGCTTACTTTTTTTGGCGCTTGTAAAAAAGTAAGTCGCCGTCAGGCGAAACCATAAGCAGCCGTTACCGCAGCAACGGATATGCATCCAACTATCAGAAACTCACCGCCTGAAAGAAAGCCATCGCTTGCAGGCAAGCTCCCACATTAACAGCGGATGTACTCAGGAATTGTGAGCGACACCGAAACCCTGTGGGAGCCAATCTCAGATCAGGTACGCATCCCCCGCCCACTCACCAGCAACCGCGCACAACCCAGATACAGCACCACCGTCGCCACCAGCATAAACGTGATCGCAATCCCGATCCGGATATCCGACACCCCCAAAATACCGTAGCGGAAGGCGTTAACCATGTGCAAAACCGGATTGGCCAGCGACACCGTTTGCCAGAACGGCGGCAACAGCGTGATCGAATAAAACACCCCGCCCAGATAAGTCAGCGGCGTTAACACGAACGTCGGAATAATCGAAATATCATCAAAATTGCGCGCAAACACCGCATTGATGAAGCCCAAAAGCGAGAATATCGTCGCCGTCAGCACCACCACCAAAATGGTCACACCCAAGTGATGCACCTGCAGATCGGTAAAGAACAGCGACAGAATCGTCACGATCAAACCCACCGCCAGACCACGCAATACACCACCAATGGTGAAGCCGATCAGAATGGTGTGCGGTGACACCGGCGAGACCATCAGTTCTTCGATGGAACGCTGGAACTTGCTGCCGAAGAAACTCGAAACCACGTTGCCGTAGGAGTTGGTGATCACCGACATCATGATCAGCCCGGGCACGATGTACTCCATGTACGTGAAGCCACCCATGTCACCGATCTGTCGGCCGATCAGGTTACCGAAGATCACAAAGTA
The DNA here is from genome assembly GCF_051132135.1 of Pseudomonas sp. R1-1. NCBI lineage: Bacteria > Pseudomonadati > Pseudomonadota > Gammaproteobacteria > Pseudomonadales > Pseudomonadaceae > Pseudomonas > Pseudomonas sp. R1-1. Next base: position 1,739,689 of record NZ_CP071663.1, on the reverse strand, counting down.
CAGAACCATGGTGATCGCCGGCGGCAGCAGCGTCTGCGGCCAGATCCGCATGAAGCGTTTGACCTCGCGGTAAACGATGGTCTGCAGGGCGACGAGGTTGGGACCGAACTCAGAACTCATACCGCCACCTTCGACAGATTTTTTTCTACCAGCGACACGAACAGCTCCTCGAGGCGATTGGTTTTGTTACGCAGGCTCAGCACTTCGATGTTCTGCAAAGCCAATTGGCCGAACAGCGCAGTAATGCCCATCGATTTGTCGACCTGCACTTCCAGCGTGTGCGCATCGATCAGTCGCGACGGGTAACCAACCAGTTGCGGCGCGGCCGCCAGATCGCCCTTGAGATCGAGCAGGAAGGTTTCCACATGCAGCTGACCGAGCAGTTGGCGCATGCTGGTGTTCTCGACAATCGTGCCGTGATCGATGATGCCGATGTTGCGGCACAACTGCTCAGCCTCCTCCAGATAATGCGTGGTGAGGATGATGGTGATGCCTTTCTGATTCAGTTCGGTGAGGAAGGTCCACATCGACCGGCGCAACTCGATGTCGACACCGGCAGTCGGCTCGTCGAGGATCAGCAGGCGCGGCTCGTGTACCAGTGCGCGAGCGATCATCAAGCGCCGCTTCATACCGCCGGACAGCGAACGCGACGGCACATCGCGCTTGTCCCACAGGCCCAGTTGCGTCAGGTACTGCTCGGCGCGTTCCTTGGCGATTTTCGCCGGGATGCCGTAATAACCGGCCTGGGTCACGACGATATCGAACGTCTTTTCGAACTGGTTGAAATTGAATTCCTGAGGCACCACACCGATCGAGCGCTTGAGCGCGGCCGGGTTCTTGTCCAGGTCATGGCCAAAGATGTTCACCGTGCCGCTGGTCTTGTTGACCAGGGTCGAGAGAATGCCAATCGTGGTGGATTTGCCCGCGCCGTTGGGGCCGAGCAAGGCGAAGAAGTCACCTTCGGCGACGTCCAGATCGATACCACTCAAGGCCTGGAACCCGTTGCCGTAGGTTTTGGTTAGCTGCCGGATGGACAGAGCGGAACTCATATCGGATTTACGCACCATGAAGGGAAGAAAAGAATAAATAAGGGCGAGCGGCGAGGGAAACAACCGCGGCGCAAGTTCGCAATGGTGCTTGCCGCCGCCGCACAAGTACAGTCAAGTGTGTCGATAGTAATTATCAAGTCAACGCGGTCATGACCGCTTTCTGATAGGCCGGACGCTGCTTCAGGCGCTCGTACCAGGCTTGCAGATGGGGATGTGGTGCGCGCTCGATGGGCATTTCGAACCAGGCATAAATGAAGCTGCCGAGCGGGATATCGCCCATGCCGATTTCATTGCCGGAAAGGTAAGGCTGGCTGATCAGGGCATGGTCAGCCATGTTTAGCAACTCGTCGCACTCTTTGATCGCGGCATTGATCGCCGCCCAGTCCTGCTTCTCGGCGGGCGTGCGCAAGACGCCCCAGAACACTGTGCGAAACGGCCCGGCAAAACTCGAGCTGGTCCAGTCCATCCATTTGTCAGCGGTGGCGCGCGCGCGCGGATCCGCCGGATACCAAGCGCTGTCGGGCGCGTGCCTGGCCAGCAGGTAGCGGACGATGGCGTTGGATTCCCAGAGCACCAGCCCGTCGTCTTCGATCACAGGAACCCGACCATTCGGATTCATCGCGCGGTACTCAGGCGTGTCGACCACACCGAACGCGCCACCGGCATCGATCGCCTGGTAAGCCAGGCCCAGCTCCTCGGCCGCCCACAATGCCTTCCTGACATTCGATGAGTTTTTCCGTCCCCAGATCTTCAGCATGACCGCCTCTTTGCAAATGCGTGGACGGCCAGCATACGCCGGATCAGCGAGCGCTCACATCACTGAGCATGTCACCCAGCAACGCCGGTTGCTGATCGGTAAACAGGTGCGGATAGCATTTTTGCAAATGCTCGAAGAAGAACGCTTCCGGCACATCGCTGAACTGGCCGTGATCGACCAGGTACTCCATCAGCAGCGCGCCGTCCCGGTTGAACGGGTGAAAAACGCTGTCGTTGATGCCATCGAATTCCAATGGCGCGACGTTGAACAGTTCACACAGTTGCTGATTGAACGCCGGCGTGGCCTTGACCCAGCGGCCATCAATAAAGAACTCGGTGTAGCCGTGCATGGCGAATCGGTCGCTTCGCAGCAACTCAAGCAGGCGCGGCGTCGACAGATGATTGCGCACATCGGCCAGACCGATGCGCGCGGGGATCCCGCAGTGTCTCGCGCAGCCCGCCAGCAGCGTGGCTTTGGGCACGCAATAGCTTTCGCCGGTTGCCAATGCATGGCTGCCGCGCAAGGTCTGCGGGTCGCGGCTGAACGTGTAAGGGTTGTAGCGCACCGCTTCGCGCACGGCGTAATAGAGACTGATTGCCTGCTCGCGCGGATCATGGCTGGCGCCGCGATGCCGCTCGGCGAACTCCACCACTGCCGGGTGGTCACTATCGATGAAGCGGCCGGGGCTCAGATACTCGTGCATGACGGCAATCTCCTGGATGAGTCACGAGTCTAGCGACAGCCTGAGCACAGAGATAACGACGTTTCGGCCAAACCTGCAAGCAAAGCCGCGGGATCGGCGAACGATTTCCCACACGTGTTGCCCACCGAACCTACGAAAACCATCCGGGGTTTCCCACGATTTCAATCACCTTGGTCTGATCACCCGCTTTTACAGATGCCGTCTAAGCTCTGGAGGGTCGATTTGCCTTGGTTCACGGAGGACTGAATATGCTGTTGTTGTGGATACTGGTTTTGATCGTCGGTGTGGCGTATCTCGCTCACCGGCGCATCGCCCCTCTGCCTGCCTTGGGCATCGTTGCCGTCTACCTGGTGGCGATGGGCATTTTCAGTCACGCGCCGGGCTGGTTACTGGCCTTGTTCTGGGTCGTGCTGGCGCTGATCGCCGCACCCTTGCTGCTGCCTGACCTGCGCCGCCGGCATTTCACCGCGCCATTGTTCAACTGGTTCCAGAAAACCCTGCCGCCAATGTCGCAGACCGAGCGCGATGCCATCGACGCCGGCACTGTGTGGTGGGATGGCGAACTGTTCAGCGGGCGTCCGGACTGGGAAAAACTGCTGGCCTACCCCAAGGCGCAATTGAGCGAAGAAGAGCAAGCGTTCATCGACGGCCCGACCGAAGAACTCTGTGCGATGGTCAGCGACTGGCAGATCGGCCAGTCGATGGACCTGCCGCCTGAAGCCTGGGCCCACATCAAGGAACACGGCTTTTTTGCCCTGATCATTCCCAAGGAATTCGGCGGCAAAGGTTTCTCTGCGTACGCTCACTCGCAAGTGGCGATGAAACTGGCCACCCGCAGCGGCGACCTCGCCTCCACGGTAATGGTGCCCAACTCCCTCGGCCCGGCCGAACTGCTGCTGCATTACGGCACTGACGAACAACGCAATCACTATCTGCCACGACTGGCCCGTGGCGATGACATCCCGTGCTTCGCCCTCACCGGCCCGCTTGCTGGCTCCGATGCCGGTGCCATGCCTGACACTGGCATCATCTGTAAAGGCCAGTGGCACGGCGAGGAAGTCATCGGCCTGCGCCTGAACTGGGAAAAGCGCTACATCACCCTGGGCCCGGTCGCGACTCTTCTCGGCCTGGCCTTCAAGGCTTATGACCCCGAGCATCTGCTCGGCGAAAAGGAAGACCTCGGCATCAGCCTGGCGCTGATCCCGACCGACACCCCCGGCGTGGAAATCGGTCGCCGTCACCTGCCGCTGGGCGCGGCATTCATGAACGGACCGAACTCCGGCAAAGACGTTTTCATCCCGCTGGACTACCTGATTGGCGGTCAGGAAATGCTCGGCAAGGGCTGGATGATGCTGATGAACTGCCTGTCGGTCGGTCGTTCGATCTCGCTGCCCGCGGTCGGCACCGGTGCAGCCAAGTTCACCAGCCTGGTCACCGGGCAATACGCGCAGATTCGTGAACAGTTCAACGTACCGTTGTCAGCCTTCGAAGGTATTCAGGAGGCTATGGCTCGCATCGGCGGCAACGCCTGGATGATGGATGCCGCGCGCATGCTCACCGCCAATGCGGTGGATCTGGGCGAGAAACCGTCGGTGCTGTCGGCCATCCTCAAGTATCACCTCACCGAACGCGGACGCGAGTGCATCAGCCACGCCATGGATGTGCATGGCGGCAAGGCGATCATCATGGGCCCGAACAACTACCTGGGGCGCAGCTGGAACGGCGCGCCGATCTTCATTACCGTCGAAGGCGCGAACATCCTCTCGCGCAATCTGATGATCTTCGGTCAGGGCGCGATCCGCTGCCATCCGTTCGTGCTCAAGGAAATGGCCCTGGCCGGCCGCGAAGACAAGGACCAGGCGCTGAAAGAGTTCGACGGCCTGCTGCTCAAACACATCGGTTTCGCCGTCAGCAATGCCGCCAGTACCCTGGTGCTCAACTTGGGCTTCGGTCACTTTGAACACGCACCGGGCGACAAGATCAGCCAAGGCTACTTCCGCGCGCTCAACCGCCAGGCCGCGGCGTTCGCCATGCTCGCGGACTTCAGCATGATGCTGCTGGGCGGCGAACTGAAACGCCGCGAACGCCTGTCGGCACGCCTTGGCGATGTGCTGAGCAACCTGTACCTGGCCTCAGCCGCGCTCAAGCGTTACCACGACCTCGACTCGCCGGCGTACATGGAACCACTGCTGCGCTGGGCCATGGAAGAAAGCCTCGGCCAGTCAGAACGAGCACTCGATGAACTACTGCGCAACTTCCCCAACAAGGTGTTCGGCTGTCTGTTGCGGGTCATCGTCTTCCCGTTCGGTCGTCGCCACAAAGGCCCGTCGGACAAGCTCGGCGCCGAAGTGGCGGGCATCATCGGTCGCGCCAAGGGCGATCCGGCGCTGGAACAACTCCTCGCCGGCTGCTACCGCCCGCAATCGCCAGACGACGCGGTCGGCGCGCTGCAACACGCCAGCGACCTGCTGCATGCCGCGCAGCCACTGCACAAAAAGCTGCACACCTCGCTGAAAAGCGGTCAGGTCAAACCGGTCGCCGGCGAACACGCCATCGACGCGGCACTGGAGGCCGGCGTGCTGCAACCGGTCGAAGCGCAAAACCTGCGCGACGCCGAAGCCGCTCGACGCAAAGTGATTGATGTCGATGATTTCGCCAAAGAAGAACTGGCACTGGCCGAGGGCAAAGTCCGCTGATCCTTGCTGCCGTATAGCGTTTAACCTGTGAAAAACGGGCGCGGGGGCTTTATACTCCCGCGCCCGTTTTGCTCTTGAGGACTTATCTCGTGTCCAACGTCGTTGCCGATCATCTTGTATTGCTCGACCACCTTCGCAGTATCCTGGTCGCCGTAGGTGAGGCCGTACAGGTGCCCGAAGAAAGCCATGCGCTGTTCCTCGAGCGCTTCGACGAACTGCTGACGTCCTTGCCGGTCGATCCTATCGAAAGCCAATACCTTGGCCAGGACATCCTGACCCAGGTGATCTCCCGCTACCCGCAAATCGCCCACCTCATCCCACGCGACCTGCTGTGGTACTTCGCCGGCGACTGCCTGCACTATTTGTCCGACGAAGAAATCGACATGTACCAGGCACTGGAAGAGCGTCGCTACGAAGCCGAACAGAACGACGAACCGTTCGACTGGAACCAGGAAAAACAGCTGATGGCGATGTCCGCACAGGACAGCAAGCACTGAGATTACACTGGTGACGAAAATGCCCGCATGGTGATGCCTTGCGGGCATTTTTTTTGGTGGTTTAACAGGTGAATATAACGCTGGCTTCCAGCCAATGCGGATTCATCGATAAAAGATCAAAAGCCCCTCACCCTAGCCCTCTCCCAGAGGGAGAGGGGACTGACCGTGGTGAATTGAAAAGTTACGCCGACATTAAATACCGAGTCGTACGCGAACTTCGAAGCCAACAAAGATCGGCTCCCTCTACCTCGGGAGAGGGCTGGGCGGGCGGCGTTCCGATGAGGGGCAAACCCACCGCAAATGCCAAGCCAAGCGCCGCTTCTCACCACTCAACAATGAGCGCCAGCTCGAGTGCTCTTGATCTTGATCTTGCCTAATCAGCGACATCGGAAGGCTGAGCGTAGGGATTGATCCGGGCGTGGGAGCGCAGCGACCGTCTGGCGCAGCCAGACACAGCGGAAGGAGGTGCAGCGAAGCAAACCGTAGCCGCTGCGCCCGGATCGATCCCGGAGCGAAGGAACCCGAGCCTGCGAGGGCCGAACGCAGGAGCAAAGCCTTTTGGTTCCTTTTTGGCGTCTGAAAAAGGGACTCGCCGTAAGGGCGAAACCGCCAGCCGCATCACCCAAAAAAACGGATATTCACCCAAAAACCCCAAAGCCTGGTCGGCCCAAAGGCCGCCAAGACCAAACAAAACCAGACAGAAGAATCAAAGCAACCCCTCCCCCTCCGGCAACTCATAAGCCATCGCCACATCCCCCCCGCCCCCCGACCGGCCCGGTCGCCCCAAGGTCGGCTCTTTCTGCAGACACTCCACCAGATAATCGATAAACACCCGCAGCTTGGGCGGCAAATACCGCGTCGGCGAATGCAACAACCACAACCCACCGTGATACGACGCCAAAAACGTCCACTGCGGCAACACCTGCACCACCAGCCCCTGCTCCAACGCATAACGCGCCGTGAAGTACGGCAGACTGCCAATGCCAATGTGCTGCAACACCGCCCCCAGCCGCACCCCCGTATGGTTGGCGGCATAACGCCCACGCACCCCGACCGTCACCGCTTTGCTGCCTTTCTTGAATTTCCAGCGGGCATCACTCGGGGTTTCGCCCAGATAAATACAGCTGTGATTGAGCAAATCATGTGGATGCGTCGGCGTGCCATGTTCGGCCAAATACTGCGGCGTGGCACAGAGCAAATGATCGATGGTCAGCAACTGTCGCCCGACCAGCCCCGCCGGCGGCCGATCGGTGATTCGGATCGCCAGGTCGACGTGATCATCGATCAGATCGACCTGGCGATCTTCCAGCAGCAGTTCGACATCGACCTTCGGATAACGCCGCAAAAACTCCGGCATGTGCGGATGAATCACGAAGCGCCCCACGGCTTTCGGCACACTCACGCGCACCAGCCCTTCGGCCTCATGTGTGAACTGGCCGCTGATTTCCATCACCGAGCGGGCGGCGCTGACCATCTCCTGACAGCGCTTGAAGACCTCTTCACCGCCATCACTCAAGCGCAGCTTGCGCGTGGTGCGCTGCAACAAGCGCGTGGCCAGTGCCTTTTCCAGGCGGGAAATGCTGCGACTCACCGCTGAGGGTGACGAACCCAGTTGTCGAGCGGCTTCAGAGAAGCTGCCGGTCTCCACGACCCTGACGAAAATCGCCATTTCTCCGAGTAACGGTAGCGGCAAATTTATGCTCACAGCGCACAAGTCCTTTGATGTTTGAACGGATTATCACGCTATTACCCGATTCATATAATAAAAAAAGAAACTTTAATAAGGGCATGGAATATGACGCTTCGCCTCTTTTTCCATAGTGATGACCTCAAGGCCAATGTGGAAGTCCTCGACTGCACGCCCCAGGAAAATGAATTTGCTGTCGTGTTGCGCGCAACTCTGTTTCATCCGCAGGGCGGCGGCCAGCCCAGCGATACCGGCTGGATTGGCGAAAGCCAGGTATCGCGGGTGGTCCAGGAGCCGGAGCGGATCATCCATTTTGTCGACCGTCCGGTACCGCTGGGTATGACAGTAATCCGCATCGACGAACAGCGGCGCCGCTTCAACACGCGCATGCATTCGGCTGGCCATCTCATCGGGCATTTCATTCAGGCGCAGGGCTGGACGCCAATCAAGGCTCACCACTGGCCGGATGAAGGTCGTGTGCAATTCAAACCCGGCGATGCCGCCCAGGAAGTTGACGCAGCCACCGTGCAACAAGCGCTCGATCAATGGATCGCCGACGATCTGCCACGCCTGACCTCACTGCGCGAAGGGGCGCGGGAAATCAGTTTCGGTGACCTGCCCGCTTATGGCTGCGGCGGCACCCATGTACGCCGCCTGAAGGAACTGGGCACAGTCACGATCACGTCCCTTTCGCAGAAGAAAGGCACGTTATCCGTCCACTACAACGTGGATTGAGCATTTCGAACGCTGCCGCACGCAGCGTTCGACGCCGGGGGACCGCATTCGCCGGTTCCGTTGACTATCGATAGATGGACCTAAGACATGATGCTAGACGTCGAGCGTCTCGATGAGACGTGCATAAAAAAACTGGCCAACGAAGAAGTCCTCGCCATCCGCGTCAAAAGCTTTCTGGCCGAGCCGCTGGCGATCGAGATTGGCAACAAGATCCTCGCTCCAGGATTCGAAGGCTACATCAACGCGCCGAGCATCGGCCGCATCGGCATGGCATTTTACGAGGCGGAGAATCAGCCGCTGCTGATCGAGGATTACTTCGAGCGCGCGGCCAGCAATATCGCAGAGCTGCGCAATCGCTGCGCGCCCTACTCCTCACCGATCGACACCTTGCGCTGCATGCTCGACGAATCCTGGCCGGCCGGTGCGCACCTGGAAAACCTCTACGGCCGTAAAATGTATGTCGGTTTGTCGCGCGTGGTGAAGCCGGGCGTGTGCTTTCTTGCCCATCACGACATCTTCGCCAAGGACGCCCCGGACAGTTTTCAGGCGCGCAGTCTGGAAGCGCAGTTCGCCTGCAACGTCTACCTGAACATGCCCACCGAAGGCGGTGCGTTGCAGATGTGGGACGACCACATCACCCCTGACCAATTCGACGAGATGCGTGGTGACAGTTACGGCATCGACCCCGCCCTGCTCGGCCCTCCTGCCCTGGAGGTTCGACCGCAACCGGGCGATTTCATCATGTTCAATTCGCGGCGCATGCACTCGGTGACCCCGGGCGTGGCTGATCCGCGCTTGAGCCTGTCGTTCTTTGTCGGCTATCGCGGCAATGCATCACCCCTGACTTACTGGAGCTGAAATGTATTCGAATTATCTGGGCGAATTTCTCGCGCTGGCGACCATCCACTTTCTGGCCGTGGTAGCGCCCGGCCCGGACTTTGCCGTGACCATTCGGCAAAGTGTGCGCTTCGGCAGGCTGGTGGGTATTTGCACGGCGCTGGGCATCGGCGCGGGGATTTCCGTGCATGTGCTTTATACCCTGCTCGGTGTCGGCGCCTTGATGCACACCACGCCGTGGTTGCTGACCGTCGCCAAGGTGATCGGCGGTGCCTACATCCTGTATCTCGGTATCAGCCTGCTGCGCAGCAAACCGAAATCGGCCGTCGAAGGTGAAAAACCCAGCGACGAACCGATGGTCGAACAGACCTTGTTCAAGGCCTTTAGCACCGGCTTTCTGACCAACGCCACCAATCCGAAAGCCACGTTGTTTTTTCTGGCGATCTTCACCACGATCATCAGTGCCAGCACGCCGCTGCGAATTCAGGCGCTCTATGGATTGTGGATGTGCTTTGTCAACGCATCGTGGTTCGTGCTGGTTGCGTTGTTTTTCTCAAGCAACCGGGTCAGATTGCTGTTCATGCGCATGGGGCACTGGTTCGAACGCACCATGGGCGTGGTACTGATTCTGTTCGCCGGTCGATTGATGTTGTCCTGGTAAAGGGACACAACGCACAAAGGCCCGCCGAAATTGCTTCAGCGGGCCTTTTTGAGGATTTACATGAACGGCAGGTACAAATGCCGCGCAAACAAAAACGCCGATCATTGCTGATCGGCGTTTTTGTGAATATGGAGCGGGAAACGAGACTCGAACTCGCGACCCCGACCTTGGCAAGGTCGTGCTCTACCAACTGAGCTATTCCCGCAATGGCGTCCCCTAGGGGACTCGAACCCCTGTTACCGCCGTGAAAGGGCGGTGTCCTAGGCCACTAGACGAAGGGGACACAGGCTACAACTTTCACTAATAAAAACGCCGCTCACTGAGCGGCGTTTCTAGAATTTGGAGCGGGAAACGAGACTCGAACTCGCGACCCCGACCTTGGCAAGGTCGTGCTCTACCAACTGAGCTATTCCCGCAAATGGCGTCCCCTAGGGGACTCGAACCCCTGTTACCGCCGTGAAAGGGCGGTGTCCTAGGCCACTAGACGAAGGGGACACGCTACCCGGAACACATGGTGTGTGTTTCGGTGTCCAGATCCGCGTCAAAAGACTTGGTTCTGGTTTCACTCAGCACCGCCCGAAAGCACTGCCGTTTAAAACTGGAGCGGGAAACGAGACTCGAACTCGCGACCCCGACCTTGGCAAGGTCGTGCTCTACCAACTGAGCTATTCCCGCATTGGCGTCCCCTAGGGGACTCGAACCCCTGTTACCGCCGTGAAAGGGCGGTGTCCTAGGCCACTAGACGAAGGGGACACACTACAACATTCACTCCCTGCCGCACTTCGCTGTGTGCTTTACGCTGCAAGTGGCGCGCATTCTATGGATGGATTGAGGGGTCGTCAACCCCCAGATATAAATTTATTTAAATCAATGACTTCGCCCTGCTTTAGGGCAGCAGGCGGGCTTTTCCGTCGTCCGATGTTTGACGCCTATATTCTGCCACCCGCCAAGACGTTATAGTCCGCACAGTGATGGCAATCTGTACATCAAGGGCCAGCATTCATATAAACAATGTGCGGCCGATACAGATTGAACTGCCGAACCGAATCGTCGAGTGGCGCTAGGCGGCCCTATGCCCAGCCACTACACTCATGCGAACCCTATAAAGAGGTCTTACCGGTGACACCACTCATGATCACCCTGCTTGTCATAGCCGGGATCGCAATTCTGATCGCCATTGGCTACATGAACCATGTGGTGGAAAACAACAAACTGGAGAAGATCCGCACCAAGGTCGAACTCAACGACCGCCTGCGCCGTTGCGGCGAATTGACCGAGACCTTCCCCGGCCAGTTCATGAGCCCGGCACTCAAGCTGCTGCTGACCCGCCTGGAACTGAACGTCTGCCAGCGCCTGCTGAACCTGGAAAAAACCAGCGCCACCACCAAAGCGCGCATCACCGAACTGAGCGCCCTGGTGGCCCAAGGCGAATCGATCCCGGTCAACAACCCACCGGCACCGATCATCACCGAAGCCAAGGCCAAAGACGTACGCTTTCTCCTCGAAGCCCTGCACGGCCAGATCACCCGCGCCGCCCATGACGGCTTCCTGCCACCGAACGAAGCCAAACACTGGGTTCGCGAAGTGCGCCATATCCTCGTCCTGCTGCACATCGAATTCTTCAACAACCTCGGCCAACAATCCTTACAGCAAAACCAGCCCGGCCAGGCCCGCCTCGCCTTCGAACGCGGCGTGCAATACCTGCGCAAGCAGCAAGACCCGCAGATCTACGCCGAACAACTGCAATACCTGGAAAAACTCCTGGCCCGCGCCAACGCTCAAGTCATGGACAAGATCGCACCGGTCGAAGGCGAAGAGAACCAACTGACCGCCGGCCTCAAAGACGTCGAGGCTGATGCGGACTGGAAGAAGAAAGTCATTTACGACTGATTTCAGTGATTTGAAGAGAAGCCACCGAGAGGTGGCTTTTTTTATGCGATCGCGGCAGAGAGCCTGACAAAATTTCGCTGAAGAGGAGACCGCTTTCGCGAGCGGGCTCGCTCACACAGAAGAGCAAAAGCCCCTCACCCTAGCCCTCTCCCGGAGGGAGAGGGGACTGACCGTAGTGAATGCAAGAGATACGCTGACTTCGGATACTGAGTCGAACGCAAGTTTCGAAACCAACCAAAATCGGCTCCCTCTCCTGGGGGAGAGGGCTGGGCGGGCGGCGTTCCGATGAGGGGCGAACCACCACAAATCCCAAACCAATCACCCGCTTCTAACCACTCAACAATGAGCGCAAGCTCGAGTGCTCTTGATCTTGATCTTGCCTAACCAGCGACATCGGAAGGCTGAGTGGAGGGATCGATCCGGGCGTGGGAGCGCAGCGACCGTCTGGCGCAGCCAGACACAGCGGAAGTAGGTGCAGCGAAGCAAACCGTAGCCGCTGCGCCCGGATCGATCCCGCAGCGAAGGGACCCGAGCCTGCGAGGGCCGAACGCAGGAGCAAGCCTTTTTGGGTACTTTTTCGGCGTCTGGAAAAAGTGCCTCGCCGTAAGGGCGAAACCGCCAGCCACCCCACCCGAAGCAACGGATATTCACACCCATCAACCCCAAAGCCTGGTCGGCCCAGAGGCCGCCAAGGCTCAATCAAAGCCGAAAATGCCCAACCATGGACCGCAACTCCCCCCCCAACTGCGCCAGCTCAACACTCGAAGCCGCATTCCCGCGCATCGCAATCGAGGACTGATCGGCACTCGCGCGAATACTCGTCACACTGCGGTTGATCTCCTCTGCCACCGAACTCTGCTCCTCGGCCGCCGCAGCAATCTGCTGATTCATCTGTTGAATCAACGACACCGCCACCGCAATACTCCCCAGCGCACTCTCGGTCTGCAACGCATCACTGACCGCCAGCTTCACCAGTTCGCCGCTGCTCTGAATCTGCTGCACCGACGACTGCGCCGCCGAGCGCAACGCACTGACCAGCCGCTCAATCTCCTCAGTCGATTGCTGCGTACGCCGCGCCAATGCACGCACTTCATCGGCCACCACCGCGAAGCCCCTGCCCTGCTCCCCGGCCCGCGCCGCCTCGATCGCGGCATTCAATGCCAATAGATTGGTCTGCTCGGCGACGCTCTTGATCACCTCCAGCACCGTGCCGATATTCTGAATCTCAGCACTGAGACTTTCGATACTCGAACTGGCCGAAGTGGCCGAATCAGCCAACTGCTCGATCCGTGCCATGCTCTGGCGCACCACCTGCTGGCCACTTTCGACCTTGTCATCGGCTGTCTGCGCGGCCAGTGCCGCTTCCTCGGCATTGCGTGCCACGTCATGCACCGTGGCGGCCATCTGGTTCATCGCCGTGGCGACCTGCTCGGTCTCTTCCTTCTGGCTACTTACCTCGAGGTTGGTCTGCTCGGTGACCGCCGACAAGGATTGCGCCGAACTGGCGAGTTGTTCGATACCCGCCTGCAAACCACTGACGATCGTGCTCAGCCCTGCGCCCATCTGCTGCATCGCGAGCATCAACTGGCCGATCTCGTCGCGTCGGGTCACTTGCACGCTGGCAGTCAAGTCGCCGGCAGCAATTTGCTGCGCCACCTTAATCACGCTGCGCAACGGCGCGACGATCAGCCGGGTAATGAACCATGCAGCAAGCACACCGACCAGCAACGCCAGGGCCGAAGAGCCAATGATCAGCAGCGAATTTTTCTTCAGCTCAGCCTGCATCGCGGCATCCTCGGCGACGTAGGCCTGATTCACCCGCTCGACCACCTGATCAGCACGCTGATGCAGTTGCCCGTAGACGGTTTTTTCCTGGTCGAGCAACCCAGTGTATTCAGCGAGCTTGTCGTTGAAACCGGCGATATGCCCGGACACTTCGTTGAGAACGGTGAGATAGCCCTCGTCCTTGACCTTGGTTTTCAGTTCTTCGGCCTGCGTCTGTGCTTGCGCCGCCTGTTCAATGTTGCCCTTGCCAGCGCTGTCGGCGTCGCCCTTGCGACTTTGATCGAGACGAACCCGGGCCTCGTTCATCGCCTGCAACATCAGACGCGCTACCTGGCTGACCTGACTGGCCTGTTCGATGAACTGGGCACCGTCCTTGCCCTCGGTGTCCTTCAAGGTATACGCGCCGTCGTCGGCCAGCCCGGCCTGCAGCACATCAAGGTTGTTGGCCACGCTGGATACAGACCAACTGGCCATTTCCAGCGCAAGGTCCTTGGCCTGGCTCAGCGATACGAACTCATCGAACGCCTTGCGATAGGCGCCCAGCGACTGCTCGACATCGTTCATCACTGGCACATTAGCCGGCGTGCGCGCCTTGAGCTCGTTAGCCAGGGCAAGCAGACCGTCCACGCCTTCGCGCAGGGCATCGGCCGTCTTCGGGTTGCCGTGCAAGGCATAATCCTGTTCGAGCAGGCGAACCTTGAGCAGACTGCTATTGAGCGAGGACATCTGTTTCAAGCCGTCGAAGCGCAGGCTGATGGTCTGCAGGGACCAGACGCCAATCGCCGCCACCAGTGCGGTCAAAAGCAACACCAGCACAAACCCGATCCCCAGTTTCTTCGCCATACCGAGGTTGGCGAAACGTCCTTGCATGGCCGAAATCATTGCGCGAGTCCCCTGCCATTGTCAGTAAAGCGAAGAGTCGCAACGGCCAACAACCAGCACAAGTCTCTGTCGCCGCAATAATGGCAAAAAGCTACAGCCGCGTCGTTTTCAGAACACTGGAGGTCGATCCGAACGGGTGTTGCGGAAAAACTGCCGAGCCCGTGGGTCGCAGGCATACGCTACGTTGATGCGATGCCAGTCTCCCGCTTCGCCACTGGGACTGAACGCATCCGCATCCGCCAGCATCACCCCACAGCGCTGGGCCTGGCCGCGAACCGAGCCCTGATCGGCCATCCGCGCACGCGTCCAGATGAACAACCCGCCCGCCGGTCGGCCGAACACCTCCCAGTCGGCGTCTTCCAGCGCCTGCAAAGCCGCGGCGCGATCAGCGTTCAAGCGCTGCCGCTGGCGCTGTACCAGCTTGCGGTAAGCACCACTGGCCAACAGCGTTGCCAGCACCGCCTCGGAAAACCGCGATACCCCAAGTCCACTGACCATTTTGACCTGGGCCAGGCGCCTGACCAGCTCACTGTCTGCGAGGACAAACCCGACCCGCAAGGAACTGCTCAGCGTTTTGGAAAAACTGCCCACATAAATCACTCGATTATCATCGTCCAGCGCAGCCAGGCGCGTACCGTGACCGGTGTGCAGGTCCGCGTAGACATCGTCCTCGATCAAGCGCAGATCATGAATCCTGCTCAGTTGCAGAATACGTTGCGCCACGCCCGGCGACAGGCAACTGCCGGTAGGATTGTGGTGATGACTGTTGATGAACATCGCCGCCGGCCGGAAGTGCTGCAGCAAAGCTTCCAGCGCATCGACATCCGGCCCGTGCGGCGTACGACGCACCTCCAGCATGCGCACGCCATGCAGGCGCAGCAGATCAAATAAAGGCGCATACCCCGGCGTCTCAACCACCACACAGTCACCGGCCTTGAATAACGTGCGCACGATCAGATCCAGCGCATGACTGGCGCCGCCGGTACTCAACAACTGCGCACTGCCGGCGTCGATATCCAGCCGCTTCAAGCGCCTGACAATCTGCTCACGCAACGCCGGCAGCCCCAGCGGCGTGCTGTAATTGAACAGACTGGCCATGTCCGTACGCGCCACCTCACGCAGCGCGTAACCGAGATCGTCCGGCTCACGCCAGCTCTGTGGCAAACCACCGCAACCCAACTTCAAGCCACCGCCGACATCGCAAACCGAATCGCACCCGCCATAGCGCCCGCCAAACAAGTCAGGATCAGTATCGACACCACGCATCAACGGCGAAGCAGCAACCACGAACCCGGTCCCCTGGGATGTGCTCAGAACACCCTGCGACACCAACCGCTCACATGCCTCGACAACACACGAATGACTCAGCAGATTGCCCCGGGCAATCTGCCGGGCAGAGGGCAAACGAGTGGCGGGTGGCACACCACTTTGCAGAATCCAATCCGTCAGCCCATCAACAATCTGCTGCACGACCGGCACCATTGCCTGTCGATCAATTCTCAATTCCATGAGCAAGCAAACTCCTGTCCGTTTTGCTGACCGCAGTAAATCACAGCCACGCCGCACAGCCTGTGCGACAACGCCGCCAAAAGCGACCGATCTAACGGCTTGATACACATTGTTTAAAGGGATACACGGAATTGAGCGGCATCAACGAAAAGCCAAAATCAAAAGCGCCCTCACCCTAGCCCTCTCCCGGAGGGAGAGGGGACTGACCGTGGGGGATGTGAGAGATAACGCCAACCTGCGATACCGAGTCGAACGCAAGCTTTGAATGGCCCACAAATCGGCCCTCTCTCCCTCGGGAGAGGACTGGGGTGAGGGGTGAATCCAACACAAACCCCAAGCCAACCACCCGCTTCTAACCACTCAACAATGAGCGTTAGCTCGAGTGCCTTTGATCTTGATCTTGCCTAACCAGCGACATCGGAAGGCTGAGTGGAGGGATTGATCCGGGCGTGGGAGCGCAGCGACCGTACGACGAAGTCGTACACAGCGGAAGTAGGTGCAGCGAAGCAAACCGTAGCCGCTGCGCCCGGATCGATCCCGCAGCGAAGGGACCCGAGCTTGCGAGGGCCGGACGCAGGAGCAAAGCCTTTTGGTTCCTTTTTGCTGGGCCGGCACTCCGGCGTCTGAAAAAGGGACTCGCCGTAAGGGCGAAACCGCCAGCCGCCCCCCCCCGAAGCAACGGATATTCACCCAAAACCCAAAGAGCACGGCCGGCCCATAGGCCGCCACGCCCACAAAAAAATCAGAACGCCGTAACCCCCCCATCCACTGCCAACGAATGCCCCGTAGTAAACGCCGCCCCATCACTGCACAGATACAACACCGCGCTGGCAATCTCCCCGACCGTACCAATGCGCCCCACCGGATGCATGGCATTGGCAAACTCGCCCTTCTTCGGATCCGCCTCATAAGCACGACGGAACATATCGGTATCGATCACCGCCGGACACACCGCGTTGACGCGGATTTTCTTCTTCGCATATTCGATCGCCGCTGACTTGGTCAGCCCGATCACCGCATGCTTGGAGGCCGCATAAATACTCATCTTCGGCGCCGCCCCCAACCCCGCCACCGACGCCGTATTGACGATCGCCCCGCCGCCCTGCGCCAGCAGCAACGGCAACTGATACTTCATGCACAGCCAGACGCCTTTGACGTTGACCCCCATGATCGCATCGAACTCATCCATCGAACCGTCAGCCAGTTTGCCCTTCTCGATCTCGATGCCGGCGTTGTTGAAGGCGTAATCGAGACGGCCGTAGGTATTGATGACTTCGTCCATCAGATTTTTCACGTCGCTCTCGACGGTGACGTCGCAACGCACGAAGGACGCTTCGCCACCGGCGGTACGAATCAGCGCCACCGTGCCCTCGCCGCCTGCCGCATCGAAGTCGGCGACCACTACTTTCAATCCTTCGGCGGCAAACGCCTGAGCGGTCGCGCGGCCGATGCCGTTGGCCGCTCCGGTAACGACAACGACTTGACCGGAAAACGTCATGCTCATGCGGGTGTCCTCGAACGCTTGGAATGCTGGATGGTTGGACCGCAGCATAGCCATCGCGCCCGGTCGCACGTCAGCACTATCCACACAGCGGTTATGCCCCCATGAACCGTAGTGATTAACCCATGGCACGAATTATCACCGTACTGGATCGAAGTGCATTCGCCGCGTCAGCCAACCTTGCGCCATCGCCGCCGAGGGTCTATCAACAAGGCTTCATTCCGTTCGAGTGCCTGTCATGACCAACCAGACCAATCGCCAGTTCCTGCTCGCCAAACGCCCGGTGGGTGCGGCCAGCCGCGAGACCTTTACCTATCAGGAAGTGCCGGTCGGCGAACCGGCTGAGGGGCAGATTCTGGTGAAGAACGAATACCTGTCCCTGGACCCGGCCATGCGCGGCTGGATGAACGAGGGCAAGTCCTACATCCCGCCGGTCGGTATCGGTGAAGTCATGCGCGCGCTGGGCGTGGGAAAAGTCATTGCTTCGAACAATCCGGGCTTTGCCGCCGGTGATTACGTCAACGGCGCCATCGGCGTGCAGGATTATTTCCTCGGCGAGCCCAGAGGTTTCTACAAGGTCGATCCGAAACTGGCTCCGCTGCCGGTGTATCTGTCCGCGCTGGGCATGACTGGCATGACCGCCTACTTCGCCCTGCTCGATGTCGGCGCGCCAAAGGCTGGCGACACCGTTGTGTTGTCCGGTGCGGCCGGCGCGGTGGGCAGCGTTGCCGGACAGATTGCCAAGCTCAAGGGTTGCCGCGTGGTTGGCATTGCCGGTGGCGCCGACAAGTGCAAATTCCTCATTGATGAGCTGGGCTTTGACGGGGCCATCGATTACAAGAGCGAAGACGTCATCGCCGGGCTCAAGCGCGAATGCCCGAAGGGCGTCGACGTGTATTTCGACAATGTCGGCGGTGACATCCTCGACGCGGTGCTGAGCCGCTTGAACATGAAAGCGCGCGTGGTGATCTGCGGCGCGATCAGCCAGTACAACAACAAAGAAGCAGTTAAAGGCCCGGCCAATTATCTGTCGCTGCTGGTCAATCGCGCGCGGATGGAAGGCTTTGTGGTGATGGACTACGCCGCGCAATACGCCAGCGCCGCGCAGGAAATGGCCGGGTGGATGGCCAAGGGAGAACTCAAAAGCAAGGAAGATATCGTCGAAGGCCTGGAGACCTTCCCGGAGACCTTGATGAAATTGTTCAACGGCGGGAATTTCGGCAAGTTGGTGTTGAAAGTCTAAAGCCACCCCAAAAACAATTGTAGGAGTGAGCCTGCTCGCGATAGCGGTCTGACAGTTACGTTTATTGTGACTGACACACCGCTATCGCGAGCAGGCTCACTCCTACAAGGGGATACGTGGGGTTCAGGCGATCTCGGCGACAACCGAAGCCAGCGCCTGCGCCGGATCGGCCGCCTGGCTGATCGGACGGCCAATCACCAAATAGTCGGAACCGGCATCCAGCGCCTGACGCGGGGTCAGAATGCGCCGCTGATCGTCCTGCGCGCTACCGGCCGGACGGATCCCCGGGGTCACCAGTTGCAACGACGGGTGTGCGGTTTTGAGCGCGGTGGCTTCCAGCGCCGAACAGACCAGACCGTCCATTCCGGCTTTCTCGGCCAGTGCCGCCAGACGCAGCACCTGTTCCTGCGGCTCGATGTCCAGACCGATGCCGGCCAGATCCTCGCGCTCCATGCTGGTCAGCACGGTCACGCCGATCAGCAATGGCTGCGGGCCGCTGCGCTTGTCCAGTTCTTCACGGCAGGCGGCCATCATGCGCAGGCCACCGGAGCAATGCACGTTGACCATCCACACGCCCATCTCTGCAGCGGCTTTCACGGCCATCGCGGTGGTGTTGGGAATGTCATGGAATTTCAGGTCGAGAAACACTTCGAAACCCTTGTCACGCAGGGTGCCGACGATTTCCGCGGCGCAACTGGTGAACAGTTCCTTGCCCACTTTGACCCGGCACAGCTTCGGGTCCAACTGGTCGGCCAGCTTCAGTGCGGCGTCACGGGTGGGGAAATCCAGGGCGACGATGATAGGAGTCTGGCAGGCGGACATGAATGGGCTCTCAGGCAGGTCGAAATCGGCGCGCATTGTAGCGGAACCGGCGGCAGCGCGGCACCCGATGATCGGTAAATCGTCGCGCCGACGCTGAACAGCATAGCCCTCGCTGCTATTGTGTCGACTTCGATACACAGCCGACATGCCGCCAACATGCACCCGCATTAGCCTCGCAGCCGCAACACGTCCTTACAACAGCACTTCCCGCCTCACGGCCGGACGCCTATGCTGAAAACCATCACCTCGCAGCCCATCTTTCGTGGTTGGCGGCCCACTGGCAGACGAACAGCCCCATGCACAACACCCAAACGCCCCTGACGGATGAGCCTAAAGACGACAAGCGCTGGAGCATTCGTGCTCTGATCGTTGACGACGACGTGCCGATCCGCGAGCTGATGATCGATTACCTCGCCCGCTTCAACATCCACGCCAGCGGTGTCACCGATGGTGCAACCATGCGCCAGGCGATGCAGGCCGAACATTTCGACGTCGTGGTGCTGGATCTCATGCTGCCGGGTGAAGACGGTTTGTCGCTGTGCCGCTGGCTACGCGCCGAATCGGACATCCCGATCCTGATGCTCACCGCTCGCTGCGAACCCACCGACCGCATCATCGGCCTCGAACTCGGCGCCGACGACTACATGGCCAAGCCGTTCGAGCCGCGCGAACTGGTGGCACGCATCCAGACGATTCTGCGCCGCGTGCGCGACGACCGCAGCGAACAGCGAGCCAATATCCGTTTCGATAACTGGCGCCTGAACAGCGTCATGCGCCAGTTGATTGCCGACAATGGCCTGGTGGTGCCGCTGTCCAACGCCGAGTTCCGCCTGCTCTGGGTATTTATCGAACGGCCGCGCCGGGTGCTCAGCCGCGAGCAATTGCTCGACGCTGCCCGCGGTCGCTCGATCGAAGCGTTCGACCGCAGTATCGATTTGCTGGTGTCGCGCCTGCGGCAAAAACTCGGCGACGACCCGAAAGCGCCACATCTGATCAAAACCGTGCGCGGTGAGGGATATCTGTTCGACGCACGGGACATCGGCTGATGCGGGCGCGCTTCGACACGCTGTTCGGACGCCTGTTTGGCGTGCTGTTCGTGGCGATCGTCCTCGCGCACCTGCTGGCGTTCACCTGGTTCCGCCTGTACGGCCCGCCCCCGCCTCCACCACCACCGCCGGAGTTTTCCCAAGGTGCCGAGGGACAACAGCCGCCGCCCGACCCGCGTTACCCGCACCGCCCACCGCGTCCATGGTTCGGTGGCCCGGTGGTGCCGCTGACCTTTCAGTTCATCACCTTGATGATCGCGGCATGGTACGGCGCCAAACTGCTCAGCCGCCCGATCCAGCGCCTGAGCGATGCCGCCGAACGCCTCAGCGAGGACCTCGACAGCCCGCCCCTCGACGAATCCGGCCCGCGCGAAGCGCGACAAGCAGCATCCACTTTCAACCTGATGCAACGGCGTATCCGCGAACAGGTCCAGCAACGCGCCCGCATGCTTGGCGCCGTGTCCCACGATTTGCGCACACCACTGTCACGACTGAAACTGCGCCTGGAAAACCTCAGCGACGAAAAGCTTCAGGGCCAGATGCGTCAGGATCTGGATGACATGATCGGCATGCTCGACGCCACCCTCACCTACCTGCACGAACAGCGCACCAGCGAAGCCGTGCAATTGATGGACGTGCAAGCGCTGGTCGAATCACTGTGCGAAAACGCCCAGGATCAGGGCGCCGACGTACAGGTCAGCGGCCATTGCGCCCCGCTGCCGGTACAGCCAATGGCACTGCGTTCATGCCTTAACAACCTGCTCGACAACGCCCTGCGTTACGCCGGACAAGCGCGCATCGAACTGCACGATCAACGCGAACAACTGCTTATTCGCGTAATCGACCACGGCCCAGGGATCGCTGAAGACCAGCGTGAAGCGGTTTTCGAACCCTTTTACCGACTGGAAGGCTCACGCAACCGCAACTCCGGCGGTGTCGGCCTGGGCATGACCATTGCTCGCGAAGCGGCACAGCGTTTGGGTGGACAGTTGAATCTGCAAGAAACCGCGGGGGGAGGCCTGACCGCCGTGATTCGCCTGCCGCGGACCTGATAAGCATCACGGTCCCTGCAAGAGAAAAACGCGTCGGTGGGCACGTAGCGGGATGTGACGACTTAAGTTGAGCCGGCTGTTGCGGTCAGCCAATGAAAAGCCCCTCACCCTAGCCCTCTCCCAGAGGGAGAGGGGACTGACCGTGGTGGATGCGAGGAATACGCCGACCTGGGATACCGAGTCGTACGCAATTTTCAAAGCCAAAGCAGATCGGCTCCCTCTCCTAGGGGAGACGGCTGGGCGGGCGGCGTTCCGATGAGGGGCCGCCACACCACAAACCCAAAGCCAACCACCCGCTCCTAACCACTCATTACAATGAGCGCCAGCTCGAGTGCTTTTGATCTTGCCTAACCAGCGACATCGGAAGGCTGAGCGGAGGGATTGATCCGGGCGTGGGAGCGCAGCGACCGTCTGGCGCAGCCAGACACAGCGGAAGGAGGTGCAGCGAAGCAAACCGTAGCCGCTGCGCCCGGATCGATCCCGCAGCGAAGGGACCCGAGCCTGCGAGGGCCGAACGCAGGAGCAAAGCCTTTTTGGGTACTTTTTCGGCGTCTGGAAAAAGTGCCTCGCCGTAAGGGCGAAACCGCCAGCCGCAACACCCAAAGCAACGGATATGCCCCCAAAACCCCAAGAGCCTGGTCGGCCCAGAGGCCGCCAAGGCCAAACGAAAAAACCACCTACCGCCGCTCCTCAACCCGCCCCTGACTCTTGCTCCAGTCCGTCAATAAACTATAAGCCACCGCCAACAACGTAGGCCCGATAAACAACCCGATAAACCCAAACGCAATCAACCCGCCAAACACCCCAAGTAACACAATCACCAGCGGTAAATTCCCGCCGCGACTGATCAGATACGGCTTGAGCACGTTGTCCACGCCACTGATGATGAATGTCCCCCAGATCCCCAGAAACACCGCCATCCCGTACTCACCCTTCCAGGCCAGCCAGGCCGTGGCCGGCACCCACACCAGCGGTGGCCCCATCGGAATCAGACTGAGCAGAAAAGTCACGATCCCCAGCACCAGCGCGCCCGGTACCCCGGCAATCAGAAATCCGATCAACGCCAGAACTGCCTGCGCCGCCGCCGTGCCAATCACCCCGTTGACCACCCGCTGCACCGTGCCCGCCACCAGCTCGATGTAATAACCGGCACGCTCACCGATCAAGCGCTCCAGCAGACTGTGCACGAACGCCGCCAATCGCGGCCCGTCACGGTAGAAAAAGAACACGAAGACAATACTCAACGTCAGCTCGAGAATACCGCCGCCAATCTGCGCACTGCGCGCCAGCAGCCAGTTACCGACCTGGCCCAGATAAGGCTTGATCGACGCCATCAGCGCCGCGCCCTGCTGATCGATGCTGTTCCACAACCCTACCAACCGCTCTCCCACAAACGGCACGGTACCGAGCCAGTCCGGCGCCTCCGGCAGCCCATCGACCTGTACATCCTTGATGAATGCCGTGGCATCGCGCACATGATCGGCAAGGTTGAAGCCCAGCCAGACCAACGGCGCCGCCACCAGCAGCATCCAGCCCAGGGTCAGAATGGCCGCGGCCAGCGACTCACGACCATTGAGCCAGCGCGTCAGCAGGCGCATCAGCGGCCAGCTGGCGAACGCCAGCACCGCGCCCCAGAACAGCGCCGACCAGAACGGCGCCATCACCCACAGGCTGGCGCCAAACAGCACCAGCAGAAGGATCTGCACCAGCAGGCGATCGTTATTGAGCATGTGAGATCTCGAAAAATTCAGTCAGGCAAAGAGTAGGCGAGCACGCCGTGCATGTTCGCCCGGTAGCTTATCGCAACAGGTCGATGCGCAGACCTTTACCTTCGACAGTGCCGGTTTCCATGCGCGCCGCTCGCACTCCCTGACTGATCAGCGCCTGACGCCACGCCTCAGCCTTGGGCCCGGACAGCGTTACGCGCAACGTGGTGTCGAGATTGAGGCCACGGGAGATCAGCCGTAGCCAGGTGTCATCCGGGGCATCGACGCGGTCGGGAAAATCCAGCTCGCCGGTGCTTTTGAGTTGGCGCAGCAGGGTCGCCGAGGTCGGCAGCAACTCACCTAATGGCGCCAGCGCCTCGAACTGCTCGACATGCAGATAGGCTTTGCGATTGCCGCGAGTGATGCTGTACAGCGCCACCAGTGTGTTGTCCCGCGGTGCGGCCAGGCGCAACAGCAGATACGCCTGCTGCTCGTCGGCGCCATACAGTTTGGCGTTGCCGAATACCTCGTTGGCCCACAGGCTGCTTTCACCGCAGTCACGCGCCTGGCACCAGAACAGCAACTCGGCGTCCTGTTTCTGCAGGGCCTTGCGCGCCTCGGTGAAGGCTTCAGTGGCGGAATGTTCGGGCGGCAACTCGTAGGTGACCGCCGTGGTCTGGCCGCGTGCCGTGACCTGGCCGTCGAAGCGCAACTGGCCGCTGATCTTGCGGATCGAGCCCAGCGGGTAGATCCGCTCAAGCTCGACTGGCGGGCGATAGTCGACGATCTGCGCGTCGGCCAGACGCGGCACGATCGGCAAATCCTGACTGCCCGGCACGTCGGCGGCGAACGAAACGGTGCTGAAACAGCACAGTGCCCACAGGCTTATTGAGCGCATCGTCAGGCTCATCGGATCGGCATGACTAGGTGATTCGAGGTCGCAGCGGTGTAGAAATCCATTGTTGTCGTCTCCCGTTTCAACCCGACCAGCCTCGACAGTTGCCCGCTGCAAGTCAAGGCATGGCGAAGAAGCGATTGAAACAGTCTGCGACAAGATCCGCGCCGGCCTCGTCGTTGAGGTGCAAATGGTGCCCGCCCGCCAACTGTTCCCGGCCAAAGGGCAGACGCTCCAGCAACTCGGGATGTTTGGCCAGCATGCCCTCGGCCGCCACGACCAGTTGCGTCGGACAAGCGATGCGCGCAACGAAAGCCAGCGCCTGTTCCTGGGTCAGGCGTAATGGCGAGGGCAAGGTCAGGCGGTTGTCGGTGCGCCAGGTGTAACCACCGGGTACCGGCATCAGACCGCGCTGGGCCAGCAGCTCGGCCGCTTCCCGACTTACTGCTACCAGCCCTTTCATGCGCGCTTCGATGGCGCGGTCGAGGGTTGGATAGACTGGCTTGCGCTTGTCACGCAGATCCAGTTGCGCTTGCAGGGCCATGCCCATGCGTTCGGCAGCGTTTTCGCCTTTATCTGTAGGAGGAATCACGCCGTCGATCAGCGCCAGATGGCTGATGCGCTCCGGTAATGAGCCGGCCAACACCAGCGAGACGATTGCGCCCATCGAATGCCCGAGCAGGCCGAAACGCTTCCAGCCCAGTTGCTCGGCGACCTGCAGCACATCGTGGGCGTAATCCCACAGCGCATAGCCGGCACCGTGCGGCCGGTGCCCGGAGTGACCGTGCCCGGCCATGTCCAGCGCGATGATGCGCAACCCTTTGAGCCTGGGTGCCAGACGCGCAAAGCTGTTGGCGTTGTCGAGCCAGCCATGCAGGGCGATAACCGGCAAGCCGTCTTCGGGGCCGAACAAATGCGCGGCCAACTCGATATGCGGCAGGCTCAGGCGCACTTCTTCGAAAAGCGGGCTCATGCGCAGTCCTTGTCCTGACGGCTTTGCCAGCGGCTGAACAGCGTCTTCAACAAGCGCGCCGTATCCTGCGGGCGTTCGAGCGGGAACATGTGCCCGCCGGGCATGCTCAGCGCCTCGCCCTGGGCCAGGCGCGAAACGAAGCGGGTGTGATGACGCATCACCACGCGGCTCTTGTGCCCGCGCACCACCGCCAGCGGCACCTGCAAATGTCGCGTATGAGCGGGACTGGTGTGCGGCACGCCGCGATAGATGCTGATTTCGGTGGCCGGATCGAAACGCAGGCGCAATTTGTCGCCGACCTTGTGCAATCCGTGGTGCAGGTAGGCGTCGAAGCATTCGGGGTCGAAACCGCGAAACAGCGTCTTGCCGGCAAAATAACTGCGCGCGCTGTCGAGGTCGGCGAACTCTTCGCGCCGGCCCAATGTGCGTCCGGCCGGCGTCAAGCGGTCGATAAAACCAAAACGCTTGGCCGCACGGATCACCCATTGATCGGCGCGGGTCAGCACCGGCGAATCGAGCATCACCACGCCGCGATACAACTCGGGGCAACGCAGCGCCGCGTGCAGGTGCAGCACGCCGCCAAACGAATGACCGACACCCCACACCGGCTGATCCTGCTGCTGCAAATGGTGGATCAATTCGTCGACGAGGTTGTACCAGTTGTCGTCTGCGGGAAAACGCGGGTCATGGGCATGCTGCTCCAGATGCGCAACCCGGTATTCGGGCGCCAGCGCCGCGAACAACTTGCCATAGGTGCCCGAAGGAAAACCGTTGGCGTGGGTGAAAAAGATCGGTTGCGACATGCTGGGCAAATCCAATGGGCGGAAAACATGCCGATGATTGTCCTCAAGACTGCGCCTTGCGGCAATGACCGTAACGGCCACGAATGATGACAGGCATGTCACAGCCATACCCCATCGACCGCCATGAACACGTGCCTGTCAACTGTCAGCTCTGTCAGTTGACAGCGGTGGCGCCCGGACAGATAAGAGACGGGTTACCACTGACATGATCGCCGGCCCTTATGACCCATGCTCATACCCCCGCCGTTCAGGCGTTCGACCCGCGCGGACTGGTATTGCGCGGCGTGGCGTACCACCGGCGGGACAGCGTTTCAGCACCTGAACGATATATCACGCAACACGTGTATGACGGCGCCGGTCGCCCAGCATTCAGTCGCGACCCGAGACTGTTCACCGAGAACAAGCCCGCCAACCAAAGCAATGTGTACAGTTTGTCGAACGCGACGCTTTTGAGCGACAACACCGATGCAGGCTGGCGCCTGAGTCTATACGCCGAAGACGGGGCCATGCTCGATGGCTGGGATCAGAAGCGCAACCACCTGCGCACCCGTTACGATAGCCTGCGACGCCCCGGCGCTTTGTACGAACAGGGCGAGGATGAGCCTGAGCAGTGCACGGAACGCTTCACCTACTTCCCAGGCACAGCCGAAGATCCGAACAATCGTTGCGGCCGCCTGATTCGTCATGACGATACGGCGGGCTCTTTACAGACCGAGGTTTTCACGATGAGCGGCCTGCCCGTTTATCTGCATCGCACCTTCAAAGCCGACCCCGATTGGGCAGTGGATTGGCCGGAAGTTGAAGCCGATCGCGAGTTGTATCTGGAGGATCTCCCCGCCACGACCCGCTTGGGCTATAACGCAATGGGCGAATTGATTGCCCAGACCGATGCCATAGGCAACTGCCAGATTCTGGTGCAGGACCGCGCCGGCCAATTGGAAGAAACCCGCCTGATGCTGGCCTCCGAATCCGCCAGTCAGGCGCTGGTTGGCGACATCCGCTACAACGCGTTCGGCCATGTGGAAAGCCAGCGCGCCGGCAATGGCGTAGTTTCCATTGCGACCTTCAGCCTTGAGGACGGCCGCCTGCACCGTCTGGTCAGCCGGACCAGTGAAGGCTCCGTCGTGCAGGATCTGACCTATGACCATGACGCAGTCGGCAATATCACCTGCCTCATCGATGGCTCCGTGAGGGTTGGGCATCATCGCAACCAGCGGACCGAAGCGATCTGTCGCTACCGCTACGACAGTCTGTCGCGGTTGATCGAAGCCACCGGGCGACAGATTCGCAATGCCCCCGGCGGGCCGCTTCTGCCACCATTCGTATCACCCGCCGACCCGCAGCAACTGGAAAATTACACGCGCACCTACACCTATGATGCGGCCGCGAACCTGGTGTTGATGGAGCACCGTGCCGCCAGTGGCAGTCGCACCGAACGCACGGTTGTGGCTGGTTCGAGCAATCGCAGCCTGGCGGAAAAATCCCTCGGCCAGTTGCCCGACGAGCAGGACATCGCCGCGGCTTATGATGCCAATGGCAATCGCCTGACATTGCAGGACGGCCAGACACTGCACTGGAATCGACGCAACCAATTGCATCAGGCGAACCTGGTAACCCGCACAGGTTCCGCAGACGATGAAACCGATGACATCGAGCGCTACGTGTATGACAGCAGCGGCCAACGCCAGCGCAAGATTCGGCGAATGCACACCGGATCGCTGCAACGAATCGATGAGACCCGTTATTTACCGGGTCTGGAGATTCGCAGCACTGCGGAACAGACCGTCCATGTCATCTCCATCAAGGCTGGTCGTGCGACAGTGCAAGTGCTGCATTTCGCAACCGCCAGTACGCACGGTATGCCGCAGGATCAGCAGCGCTACAGCTTCAGCGATCATTTGAATTCGAGCACACTGGAGCTCGATGCACAGGCTCGGCTCATCTCGCAGGAAAGCTATTACCCCTTCGGTTCAACTTGCTGGTGGGCCGGGCGCAGTCTGGTGGAGGCGAACTACAAAACCCTGCGTTATTCAGGCAAGGAACGTGATGCCACCGGATTGTATTACTACGGTTTTCGCTACTACGCGCCGTGGCTTCAGCGCTGGCCCAATGCCGACCCGCTTGGCGTGCAGGACGGCTTGAACCTGTTCGCCATGGTCCACGGCAACCCGATCGGGCATGTGGATTTGCAGGGTCTGGTCACGGTCAGGGAAGGCACTGGCGCAGCGCTCGCCACTTTTGCCCGGGATGGACTCAGTGCCCTGGCCGGCGGCGCGGCTCGATACTTCGCCGACCAAGGTATGCGGCAATGGGCCTCGGAGGATGCGGATGCTGCGCCCGATCCCGGCGTCAATCTGGGTGTAACTATCGCGGGCAGCGTCGTCGGCGCGTTCGTCGGTGGTGCAATGGGCGCCGGCGCGGGCAGCCGCATTGCAAGCAGCCGCAATCAGAGCCGTGCCGTACAGACCCTGACAGCAGGAATTTTTGCCCTTGCCGGTGCTGCTGCAGGCGCGGCGGCCCCTCTTTATGCTTATCTGGCCGACAGACAAGCCTTGAATGTCACTGCCATCAGCATTCTTGCCAGTGTGCCCGGGAACATGCTCAGGGAGGCGGGCCAACGCGCAATCGCCCAGATCGGCCCCAATGTCACGCTGGCTCCATCTGGCACTGCCGCCGCCCTGCGCATGGTGCCGTATACGGCATTGCTTTTCGCGGGTGGCACAGCTAGAACGGCAATGGCAGCTGGCGCGGGAGTCGCCGTCAGTGCTGCCGTGGAAGGGCTCAATGGTGTGTCCATTACTGCGATCCACTCAGGGTGGGGCGGACAATACACGCGCCAAAACGATTCGCCGTCGATCCCTGACGTCAGAGAATGGCTGTTCAGCGCAACGACGCGCACCGCCGGGGCAATGCTGACGGCCTCACTGACATCGCTAACCGCCTTCTACACAAATCTTGCCGACGATCCAGTTCGCACAGGGGTCGTCGCGAGCCTCGGTGCATTCGGGGAGGCACGGATCTACCTCGGCCAACATGTCCAGCTCGGAATATACGAGCTACTGGGTTGGGCCGATGACGGCGACTTCACCCTCGATCAATACACCGCCGCCAACAGTGTGTGGCGAAGTTCCACGCCTGACAGCTACCACCCGCAGATGCGCAGCGAGATCGATCTGCCGATGAACGTACTGGGACGACGAAACAGTGTGTAAATCACTGTGAAGGCGGCGTCTGCCCCAACGGCACCACCGCCATCGTCAGACGCGACACACAACTGGCCTTGCCCTCATCGCTGGTCAGGCGGATGTCCCAGACATGCGTGGTGCGACCAATATGGATCGGCCTGGCCACCGCCGTCACCCGGCCACTGCGCAAGCCGCGCAAGTGGTTGGCGTTGATCTCAAGCCCCACGCAATAGAATTTGCTCGCATCGATGCACAGATAACTGGCCATCGAACCGACGGTCTCCGCCAGCACCACCGAGGCGCCGCCGTGCAGCAAGCCGTACGGCTGATGGGTGCGATGGTCGATGACCATGCTCGCCGTCAGCGAGTCGTCATCGAACGCCTCGAAACGAATGTCGAGCAGTTCGCCAATGGTGTTTTTCTGAATCGCGTTCAACTGCTCGATATTCGGAGTGGTACGCCACACGCTCATCGCAGACTTCCTTTTGTTGTTCTGGTCGTCGCTCAATCCTGCCACAGCACCGCCTCGTTGCGCTCGCTCCATTCTTCGAAGCGGCTGCCATAGGTGTCTTCGATGACATTGCGCTTGATCTTCAGGGTTGGCGTGAGGAAGCCGTTTTCCACCGCCCAACTGTCTTTGACCACCACCAGTCGGCGCAGGCGTTCATGCTTGTCGAGGGCGGCGTTGACCTCTTCCAGCAGCTTTTCCAGACTCGAATGCAGACTCGCCCGCCCCTCTCCCTGATTGACGGTCGACAACACACACAAACCCAACGGCGCGCTCAATCCGTCACCGACGACACAGACCTGCTCGATGCGCGAATGCACTGCCAGACGATTTTCGATCGGCGCAGGAGCAACATATTTGCCCTTGCTGGTCTTGAAGATTTCCTTCAGTCGCCCGGTCAGGCGCAGGCGCCCTTCGCCGTCCTGTTCGCCCTTGTCACCGGTGCGCAGGAACCCGTCCTCGGTGATGGTTTCGGCGGTTTTCTGCGGCTCCTTGAAATAGCCGAGCATGGTCGCCTGACTGCGCACCTGCACTTCGCCCGATTCATCGATGCGCACCTCGACCTGCGGGCACGGCTTGCCGATCCAGCCCTGCCGGTATTGCCCCGGCAGGCAAATGTGCGAATAGCCGCAGCCCTCGGTCATGCCGTACACCTCCAGCACGTCGAGGCCGAGTTTCTGGTACCAGGCGAGCAAGGTCTGCGGCACCGGCGCGGCGCCGGACAACGCCACGCGCAGGGCATCCAGCCCCAGCCCGGCGAGGACTTTGTGACCGACGCGCTTGCCGATAAACGGCAGACCAAGAAGAAAATCCAGACGTTTTGCCGGGATCTTGCTGTACACGCCCATCTGGAACTTGGTCCAGATCCGCGGCACGCCGAACATCGCGGTCGGCCGTGCGCGCTTCAGATCGGTGATAAAGGTCTCGAGGCTCTCGGCAAAGAACACGGTCTGCCCGGTATAAATCGACGCCAGCTCGACGAACATGCGCTCGGCGACGTGGCACAGCGGCAGGTACGACAGCAGCCGGTCGTTCTCGTTGAGCCCGAACAATTGCGTGCCATGCGTGGTGGCGAAACCGAGATTGGCGAAACTGTGCATCACACCTTTTGGCAGGCCAGTGGTGCCGGAGGTGTAGATGATCGTCGCCAGTTGCTCGGCGGGCGGGCGCGGGTCGTCCTGGATCGGTGAGCTTTGTTGCAGATCGGCCCAACTGAAATCGAATTCGCCGGGCGGATGCAGCGCCAGGCTGATGGTCGGCAGACCGGCCGGTATGCCCTTGGACATGCCCGGCCAGTCATCGAGCTTGCCGATAAACGCCAGCACGCTTTTGGAGTGCGTCAGCACCTGCGCCACGGAATCGGCGGTGAGATTGGGATATAACGGCACCGAGACGTGCCCGGCCATCCAGATGGCCAGATCGGCGATGATCCAGTGCGCGCAGTTTTTCGAGATCAGGGCGATGTGGCTGCCAGGTGGCAGTTCGCGCAAGCGCAGCCAGTGCGCGGCGCAGCGGGCCTGATGGCCGACATCGGCCCAGGTCAGGGTCTCGACCTGCCCGCCGCCGATCGGCTGCACCAGAAAGCGCTGGCGCGGGTGCCGGGCTTCCCGTTCGTAGAACACGTCCAGCGGCAAACGGAAGGCGGCAGACATGCGACTCGCTCCTGTTTTTTGGTCTGGAGCAAGCGTAGTCAACCAAGCAAGTGCTTGGTTGGATTTTTCAAACAAATAATTTCAGATGGATGCGCTGACCTGTAGGAGTGAGCCTGCTCGCGATAGCGGTGTGTCATTCATATCAGCGGTGACTGACACACCGCTATCGCGAGCAGGCTCACTCCTACAGGGGTCGGTGTTCACAGCTTAAGGGTGTTTCAGGCTGTTGAGGGTCATCGAACCGATCACCAGCTCGGGGCTTTCCAGCTCGGCCAGACCCGCTGTGCTGACCCGCTCCGGCATATGCCCGGCGCCATGCTGCAAATAGCTGAGCAGGTTACCCACCAGCGGGTTGTGGCTGACCAGCAAGACATTGCTGACCGAGACCAGTTGTTCGGCGACCTTGTCCGGATCGGACTCCGGCGTCAGCCACTCGACCGTGCGAATCTCCGGCTCGAATCCCAGCGCCTGGCGCACGATCTGCGCGGTTTGCTGCGCACGCAGATAGGGGCTGGCATAAATCGCCGTCAGCGGCTGGCCGATCAAATGCGCGGCGCTATTCAAGACTTCCTTGCGACCGTGTTCGGTCAGCTCGCGCTCGGAGTCGATTTTCGAGCCATGAGGCACCGCCTCACCGTGACGCAATACCCAGAGTTTCATAGCTTGGGTTCCTCATCTCGAACCGGATGCGCGGCTGGCGCCACGGTGTGCGGCGCTTCGCCTTCCGGGGTGCGCGGCGCCGGCCAGTCGGCGAACGGCCAGGGCTTCTGGTCGCTGTGGAACGTGCCGAAACGGCCGATCTGCGCGAGAAACTGGCTCAGGCTGTCGCCGAAATTCATCAGGCTCGCGCTCGGTGCGCCGTAGATCAAACGGTAGATCAGTTGCACCAGGACCACGGCGCCGAGGATGAACTGCGCCACTTGCCAGACCAGCAGGTAAACGATCATCCACAACACCCTCAGGAGGATGGATTCGTACTGGGCTTCGGTTTTCGGATCGTGCATGGCTTGCTTCCTGTGCGTGTAACAGCTGAGTCAGTTGAAACCGCTGGTGGATATAAAGTCGACGTCGGTTTTCGGCTCGGCGCGCATCAGTAGACCGATCACCTGCTCCAGCGTGCGGCCTTCGAACAGGATTGCGTGAAGCCCGGCGACCAGCGGCATATAGACGCCGACTTCCTGCGACTTGGCCTTGAGCACTTTCAGGGTGTTGACCCCTTCGGCGACTTCACCCAGACGCGACACCGCTTCATCCAGACTCAAGCCCTGACCAAGGGCAAAGCCGACCTGATAGTTGCGGCTCTTGGGTGACGAACAGGTGACGATCAGATCGCCGACCCCGGCAAGACCGAGGAACGTCATTGGGTTGGCACCCTGATTCACCGCAAATCGAGTCATTTCCGCCAACGCGCGGGTAATCAGCATGCTCTTGGTGTTTTCGCCCATTTCCAGGGCCACGGCCATGCCGGCAATGATCGCGTAAACGTTTTTCAACGCCCCGCCCAGTTCGACGCCGAACCGGTCGGCGCTCGCATACACGCGAAAAGTCCGGCCGTGCAGTGCAGCCTGCACCGCTTTGCACAGTTCTTCGTCTTCGCTGGCGACCACCGTGGCGGTCAGCGCATGTTCGGCGATTTCCCGTGCCAGGTTCGGCCCGGACAACACGCCGATGCGCGCTTGCGGCGCGATCTCTTCGAGAATCTGGCTCATCAGCTTGAAGGTCTGCGCTTCGATGCCTTTGGTCAGGCTGACCAGCATCTTGCCGCTCAACCGCTCGGCGTGGGCGGCAAGTACCGTGCGCAGCGCACTGGACGGCAGCGCGACAAAGCACAGATCACAGGCGTCGAGGGTTGCCTGCAGGTCGGTAACCGCGGTCACCCCCGGAAGAATCTTGATGCCTTTGAGGTAACGCGGGTTTTCGCGATTGACCCTGATGGCTTCGGCCTGCGCGGGGTCACGCATCCACTGCCGGACTTGATGGCCGTTTTCGGCCAGCAGATTGGCCACGGCGGTACCAAAACTTCCGCCTCCCAGGACCGCAATCGGGCGCTGTTCAGTCATATGCAATCCGTTAATCCATACCAGTGGCGATGGCGGCATTATACGGGGCGACCCGGTCGCGGCCAGCCCCAGCAACAATTACCGACACTTGTAGGAAGAAGATCAATAAAACCTAGGAAAATGCCTGCAACGTAACTGGAAAAGTCGCTGCCCTCGGTTAACATGCGCGCCAATTCTTTGCTTTCAAGGCTGTGTCGTGTCCGCCGCTTCTCTTCCTTCGCGTTCATCCCTGTTGCTGGCGTTGCTGATCTGCCCGGCCGCGCAGGCGGATGACCTGTTCGTCGACAGCGAAGCACTGCCGCAAGTGCTGACGGCCACACGCCTGAAACAAACGCCGGCGGAAGTGCCCGGCAGCATGACCGTACTCGATAACGAATTGATCAACGCCAGCGGCGCCCGCGACATCAGCGAACTGCTGCGCCTGGTGCCGGGCATGATGGTCGGCAACATCAGTGGCAATCAGGCCGCGGTCAACTATCACGGGACCAACGCCAGCGAAGCACGGCGCATGCAAGTACTGATCGATGGCCGTTCGGTGTACCGCGCCGGGCTGGCGACGGTGGACTGGAGCGACATTCCGGTGGCCATGGAAGACATCGAGCGCGTCGAAGTCTTTCGTGGCCCGAACACCGTCAGCTATGGCGCCAATGCGCTGATGGCGGTGGTCAACATCATTACCCGCCACCCGGCAGACAGCCACGGCACCCGGCTGAAGTACACCCGTGGCCAGCGCGGTATCAGTGACTTTTATGCCAGCCAGGGCAGCAGCTGGAATGGCGGCGATCTGCGCCTTTCGTTGTCCGGTCAGGAAGATGATGGCTTCGACAGCGATCGCAGCGGCGCAGATTACCGCGACAGCCGCCGCTTGAATCGCCTGAGCCTCGCCGTCAGTCATACCCTCAGCGATGATCAAAGCCTCGACTGGCAGATCAACGCCAAGGACGGCACCAATCAAAGGCCTTACACCTACCAACCGGTGTTCTCGGGGATTACCGCCGCCGGGAACAATTCCGACGTGGTGGCCAAGGATTACGCCGGCTCGGTGCGCTGGAACCTCGACATCAACCCGCAGCACAGCCTGTATGTCCAGGGCTCGGCGCAACACTGGGACCGTCAGCAGACCTGGCGCGCCTGCGATGCCGAGGTATCGTTCAGCCCCGAGCTGACGCAACTGTGGCAACTCAATCCCAATTACACCGAGCGGCTGGCGCGCAACATCACTCGCTTCACCGGACCCGGCGCGGCACCCGGCACAGCGCAGGAAATGGCCTTGGGCAATCAGGTGCTCGACCAATGGCGCAACGGCGCGAGCCGAACCCTGTGCGGTGACATCGACCAGAGCGCACGGGAATCGCGCTATGACCTTGAACTGCAAGACACCCTCAGCCTGTCCGACAGCCTGCGCCTGGTCAGCGGCCTGAACTACCGTTACGACCGCGCCGACTCCGAAACCTACTTCAACGGCACGCTCGACGACACCACCTGGCGCGCGTTCGGCCAACTGGAATGGCGCGCGACCGAGCACTGGCTGTTGCAGGGCGGCGCGATGTTCGAAGACACCCGGTTGATCGGCAATTCGCTGACCCCGCGCTTCGCCGTGAATTACCTGATCAACCCGCGCCACAGTCTGCGCGCGGTGTACTCGGAGGCGATCCGCTCGCCGGACATGTTCGAGAACAATGTCAACTGGAGCTATCAGGTCAGCAACCTGCGGCCCTCGGCTTACGGTCAATCCTCGGCACGCTACTTTGTCAAAACCCGTGGCCCGGGCGATCTCGATCAGGAGCACATGCGCTCGCGAGAGCTGGGCTACAACGGCTATTTCGCCGAACTTGGCCTGGCGCTCGACGTGAAGCTGTTCTACGACGAGATCACCGGGATGATCAGCGAGCCGCTGCGCAACAACCAATACATCGCCAGCAATGCCAACAGCTCACGATTTCGCGGCACCGAGACTCAGCTCGACTGGCGCGTGAGCCGCGCCGACCGGTTGCGCTTCACCTACGCCTTCGTCGATGCCGAGGCGAGCAATCCACTCGATCAGCAATTCACCTCGCGCAACAGCGGCTCGGCCGGCTGGCTGCGCGATTGGGGCCACGGCTGGAACAGCGCCCTCTTCTATTACGGCGACAACGCACTCAACGGCTACCGCTTCGAGCGAGTCGACACGCGCATTGCCAAACGCATTGCACTGGGCAAGGCGCAGTTGCAGCTCGCCGGCGTGTTGCAGCAGCGCCTCGATCATGAACCGAACACCTTCGTCGACAATAACTACGACGAGCGCCGGGTCATGTATGTCAGCGCCGAGCTGGAGTTCTAGGATGCGCTACGGCCGGTCACGGAAGACACCGACCCTGAGTCACTGGCTGGCCGGGCTGTTTCTGTTCGTCAGTGCGTGGCTGCACGGGGTCGCGGTGCAGGCCGCCGACATCCTGCTGACCGGCGCCGAGGACAGCCCCGGCGTGCAAGCCTTCGTCCAGGCGCTGAGCGAGTTGCGCCCGACCGACAGCGTGCGTTTCCAGCCATTGGCCAGTTTGCCGGCGCCGGGCAAATTGCCGGCCAGCCTGCGCTTGATCCTGCTGGATTTGCCGAGTCTGGACTGGCGCCTGCAAGAACCTCAGGGCCCGGCGACGCTGGTGTTGCGCATCAGCCGCTTGCAGGCGCGGCAACGCTTGGGCAGCAGCCAGCCGGTGCGCTTGAGTCTGCTCTGGAGTGATCCGCCGTTGAGCCGGCAATTGCAATTGATCCGGCGAATTCTGCCGCAGGCGCGGCGCGTGGGGGTGCTGTTCGGCGAGCACAGCGAATTTCTCCTCAAGGAACTCAACCTCGCCGCCGAACCGTTGGGCCTGCATGTTTTCAGTCAGCGCTGGGACAACATCCACGACAGCCGCCCGTTGCAAGCGGTGCTGAAGAACAGCGACGTGCTGCTCGGCCTCGACGATCCCGATCTGTACAGCCCGAAAACTGCGAAAAACCTGTTGCTCAGCAGCTATTCGCGGCAGACGGCAATGGTGGGCCCCAACATCGCCTTCGTCCGGGCCGGCAGCCTCGCCAGCACCTACAGCGATCAGCACGACTGGCTGAGTCTGCTCGACCAGTTGCTCGACCAGCCACCGGCCAGTTGGCCACGAGCGCTCTATCCCGCACGCTTCAAAGTCTCAAGTAATGCGCAGGTGGCTCGTTCTCTGGGTATCGAACCGCCCGATGATGTGTCTGTCGCCAGCCTGCTGGCTGAAGGAGAGCGCCGCCCATGAATTTCCGTCGCCGTTGGGACATCAACACCCGCACCCAGTTGATCAGTCTAGGCCCGGCACTGTTGCTGACCTTGCTGTTGATCAGCTTCTTCACCTTTGTGCGCATTCAGGATCTGCGTCAGGAGCTGACTCACACCGGGCAACTGATTGCCAACCAACTGGCGCCCGCCACCGAATACGGGGTGATTTCCGGTAATAACGAAGTGCTGGAAAGCCTGCTCAAAGCCACGCTAGCCACGCCCAATGTGCGTTTTCTTGAGGTCCAGGACAGCGCCAACCGGATTCTGGTCTACGTCGAGCAACCGGCCGATGCGCACCGGCGGCCGCATCAGGTCGAAGTGTTCCAGGCACCGGTGCGCCTGCAACGCATCGCTCTGCACAATGATTTTTTCCAAGATGGCAAAGTCAGCAATGGCGGGACTGGCGAGGACTATCTGGGGCGGGTGATCGTCGGTCTGTCCAACGATGCGTTCAGTCAGCGCCAGCAGGAAATCCTCCTCAAGGCTGCCATTCTCGCGCTGTTCGCCCTGCTTTTTACCTTTGTGCTGGCACGGCGTCTGGCCGGCAGTCTGTCGCAGCCGATCCGCAAAATCGGTGATGCGGTCAAGGCGATTCAGGATGGCGATTACAAAGCCCCGCTGCCGATAGTCGACGACACCGAACTCGGCGCCCTGTCGCAACACATCAACAACCTCGCCCAGGCGCTGGAACAGGCCAGCCGCGAGCAGCATCAGGCAATGGCGCAACTGATCCAGACCCGTGAAGAGGCAGAAAAGGCCAACAACGCCAAATCCGACTTTCTGGCGATGATGAGCCATGAACTGCGCACGCCCATGAACGGCGTACTGGGCATGCTGCAATTGCTCGAAACCACCGAGATGACCGACGAGCAGGTCGAATACGCCGCCCTCGCTTCGGAGTCCACCGAACACCTGCTGAAGGTGATCAACGACATTCTCGATTTCTCGCGCATCGAACGTTCGGAACTGGAGCTGGAGCACATTCCGTTCAACCTCGCCGAACTGATCGGCGCCTGCGCGCAGTCGTTCCAGCACAGCGCGGCGCAACGTGGTCTGGCCTTGAACCTGCGCATCCCCGATGACCTGCGCGGCTTGCAGGTG
Source organism: Pseudomonas sp. R1-1 (assembly GCF_051132135.1). Classification (NCBI taxonomy): domain Bacteria; kingdom Pseudomonadati; phylum Pseudomonadota; class Gammaproteobacteria; order Pseudomonadales; family Pseudomonadaceae; genus Pseudomonas; species Pseudomonas sp. R1-1. The sequence goes on along the minus strand of NZ_CP071663.1, from coordinate 1,702,180 downwards.
CAGGGCGATCCGACGCGGATCCGGCAGATTCTGGTCAATCTGGTCGGCAACGCGCTGAAGTTCACCGAGCAGGGCCGTGTCAGTATCGAGGCGCAGTGGCAATCGCTGGATCACGAACTGCTGTGGTTCACCTGCTCGGTGCGCGACAGCGGCATCGGTATTTCCTCCGAAAGCCTGGAACTGATGTTCAACGCCTTTCAGCAGGCCGACAGCTCGATCTCGCGGCGTTACGGCGGCACCGGGCTCGGCTTGCCGATCGCCCGCACTTTGGCCGAGCGCATGGGCGGCACGTTGCGCGCGCAAAGCGAGGAAGGTCGCGGCTCGGTGTTCACCCTGGAAATCCCCTTGGCGCTGTACAAACAGGCCTTGCTGCCGCTGGCCGCGCCGCGAGCGCTCAACGCCAGGGAACACGGCGAAGGCCGCCATGTGCTGCTGGTCGAAGACAACCCGGTGAATCAGACCGTGATCGAAGCGATGCTGCGCAGTCTGGGCTTTGCGGTCACCGTCGCCACCGATGGCGCGCAAGCCGTGCGCAGTGCCGAGAGCGGCGCTTTCGAAGCGATTTTGATGGATTGCCGCTTGCCGATCATCGACGGCTACGAGGCCACGCGGCAGATCCGCCGCCTGCCCGGACGCAGCGAGGTGCCGATCATCGCCCTGACCGCCAATGCCTTGCAGGGCGACCGCGAAACCTGCCTGTCGGCGGGGATGAACGATTATCTGGCGAAGCCGTTCAAACGTAATGATCTGCAGCAGATTCTGCAGCGCTGGGTGTCGTAACGTGGGCCTTTCGACCATCTGCGACTGGCGTGAAAAGCGAAAGTGCGGCAGTCTTAGGCACCCGAACGAGCCCCAAAAGGGGCTTGAATAAAAATTTCAGTGCACAAGTGTACATTCATGTCCTTGGTGCTGTGACTTTCACCACAACGCAATAGTCTATGAGTAGGCTGCCGGTTCGAGGCATGAACGCTTCGAACGGTCGGGAAGATTTGCCCCACCTGCCGCATGGGATTATTGAGGAGCTCGCATGACCAAACAAAACGCCTTTACTCGGGAAGATCTGCTGCGCTGCAGTCGCGGTGAGCTGTTCGGCCCAGGTAACGCGCAACTGCCCGCCCCGAACATGCTGATGGTGGATCGCATCACCCTGATCAGCGAAGAAGGCGGCAAGTACGGCAAAGGTGAATTGGTCGCCGAGCTGGATATCAACCCTGACCTGTGGTTCTTCGCGTGCCACTTCGAAGGCGATCCGGTAATGCCGGGCTGCCTGGGTCTGGATGCCATGTGGCAATTGGTCGGCTTCTTCCTGGGCTGGCAAGGCCTGCCGGGCCGCGGCCGTGCGCTGGGTTCGGGCGAAGTGAAATTCTTCGGCCAGGTCCTGCCGACCGCCAAGAAAGTCACTTACAACATTCATATCAAACGCGTCCTCAAGGGCAAGCTGAACCTGGCCATCGCCGATGGTTCGGTGACTGTCGACGGTCGCGAAATCTACACCGCCGAAGGCCTTCGCGTCGGCGTGTTCACCTCCACTGACAACTTCTAAGGGTTATTCGCATGCGCCGCGTCGTTATCACTGGTCTGGGCATCGTTTCGTGCCTGGGCAATGACAAAGAGACCGTCTCCGCTAACCTGCGTGCAAGCCGCCCTGGCATCCGGTTCAACCCGGAATACGCCGAAATGGGTCTGCGTAGCCAGGTTTCCGGCTCCATCGACCTCAACCTTGAAGAACTGATCGATCGCAAGATCTATCGCTTCGTCGGTCACGCAGCGGCTTACGCCTACCTGGCCATGAAAGACGCCATTGCTGACTCCGGCCTGACCGAAGAGCAAGTGTCCAACCCGCGCACTGGCCTGATCGCCGGTTCCGGTGGTGCCTCCACGCTGAACCAGATGGAAGCGCTGGACATCCTGCGCGAGAAAGGCGTGAAGCGCGTTGGCCCGTACCGCGTAACGCGGACCATGAGCAGCACCGTTTCTGCTTGCCTGGCCACCCCGTTCAAGATCAAGGGCCTGAACTACTCCATCGCGTCTGCCTGCGCCACCAGCGCTCACTGCATCGGTACCGCCATGGAACAGATCCAGATGGGCAAGCAGGACATCGTCTTCGCCGGCGGCGGTGAAGAAGAACACTGGAGCCAGTCGTTCCTGTTCGACGCCATGGGCGCGCTGTCCAGCAAGCGTAACGAAACGCCTGAACAGGCTTCCCGTGCCTACGACGCCGACCGTGACGGTTTCGTCATCGCGGGCGGCAGCGGCATGGTCGTGGTCGAAGAGCTGGAACACGCTCTGGCCCGCGGCGCGAAAATCTACGCGGAAATCGTCGGCTACGGCGCGACCTCCGACGGCTACGACATGGTTGCCCCGAGTGGCGAAGGCGCGATCCGCTGCATGCAGCAGGCGCTGTCCACCGTCGACACCCCGATCGACTACCTGAACACCCACGGCACCTCGACTCCGGTCGGTGACGTCGCGGAAATGAAAGGTGTGCGTGAAGTGTTCGGCGACAAGGCTCCGGCGATCAGCTCGACCAAGAGCCTGTCCGGTCACTCCCTGGGCGCCGCCGGCGTTCACGAAGCGATCTACTGCATGCTGATGATGGAAGGCAACTTCATTGCCGGCTCCGCCAACATCGACGAGCTGGACCCAGAAGTGGCCGACCTGCCGGTGCTGACCAAGACCCGTGAAAACGCCACCATCAACACCGTGATGAGCAACAGCTTCGGCTTCGGCGGCACCAACGCCACGCTGGTGCTGAAACGTTGGGAAGGCAAGTAATTCCCCGCAGCTTCGCCGCACATGAAAACGCCCCGACTGGTTCGGGGCGTTTTTTTTGGTCTGCCAAAACCTCATGACTCCACCCAATGATCGTTCCCACGCTCTGCGTGGGAATGCAGCCCGTGACGCTCCGCGTCACTGGACGCGGAGCGTCCCTTGAGGCATTCCCACGCAGAGCGTGGGAACGATCAACGATCAATTTAGGGGTGTCTGAAGATGAAACGTTTGTCATGAAACCAAACGCCCTGCGACCGAATGTCGCGGATTACGCGGGCTGCAGCACTGTTGCAAAATACGCAACAACACCTTGCGCAAATCGGGCGTTTACTTAGCTGGCTAACAAAACCTATAACAGAGTCCTGCACAGGCCTTGCTGCAGACAACCTGAGATTTGGAGCTAGCAGATGACTGTAAAAGTAACTGAACGCGACGATTCACACATGTCCCACGAAGGCGTAGCCGCCGGTATCCGCATCTGGGATGTGCATCAACAAGACATGCTGGTCGGCATGTTCCACAGCGAAGTCGATGCCCATAACTACAAGGCCGAACTCGAAGTCCAAGAGCAACAACGCGACGCCCGCTCCTCCTGAAACAACCACAGCATTGAAAACGACAAACCCCGCCATGAGCGGGGTTTGTCGTTGTGGCCTTCAGCGGATTACCACATCAGGTCATCCGGGATCTGGTACGCCGCGTACGGATCGTCCTCGGTGCTGACCTCTTCGGTCTTCACGTTGAGCTGGACGATGCGCTGTGGGTCGCGCTCCTGGATCTTCAGCGCGGCTTCACGGGGGATCACTTCGTAACCGCCGTTATGATGGACGATCGCCAGTGAACCATTGCTGAGCTTGTTGCGCATCAGCGTGTTGACCGAGATGCGCTTGACCTTCTTGTCGTCGACGAAGTTGTAGTAGTCCTCGGTGGTCAGCTTCGGCAGACGCGAGACTTCGATCAACTGCTTGACCTGCGCGGCACGCGCCTTGGCTTCGGCCTTCTCTTTCGCCTGACGGTTCAGCTCCTGGTCGCGCTTGACCTTCTCGGCCATGGCTTCCTGAGCGGCGCGCTGCTGCGAGTCATCCAGTTCGATCTGACCCTTGTGAGCCAGGCGCTGCTGCTTCTGCTTGTCCTTGCTGACCTGCTTGGCCTGCTTTTGATTGACCAGGCCTGCTTTGAGCAACTGGTCGCGAAGGGAAATACTCATGGTGCTTACTCACTTGGGCAGTGGCTCAGCCGCAGCCGGGCACATTCTTTTCCTGACGTTTGGCTTCGCCCCAGAGGGCGTCCAACTCTTCGAGGGTACAATCTTCCATGGGACGGTGGGTGTCGCGCAATGCCTGTTCGATAAAACGGAAACGTCTTTCAAACTTGCCATTGGCGCCACGCAATGCGGTTTCCGGATCGACCTTCAGATGCCGGGCCAGATTGACCACGGAGAACAGCAGGTCGCCGACCTCGTCGGCCACTGCGACGGGATCGTTTTCGGCCATGGCTTCGAGCACTTCGTCGAGCTCTTCACGCACCTTGTCGAGCACCAGTAAGGCATCAGGCCAGTCGAAACCGACCTGTGCGGCGCGCTTTTGCAACTTCGCGGAACGCGACAATGCCGGCAGCGCGGCCGGCACATCGTCGAGCAAGGACAACTGCTCGGGCGCTGCGGACTTCTCCGCGCGCTCCTCGGCCTTGATCTCTTCCCAGCGCTGCTTGACCTGCGCTTCGCTCAGACGCGGCACGTCGAGCGGCGCGTACAGATCGCCGGTGGGGAATACGTGCGGATGCCGGCGGATCAGCTTGCGGGTGATGCTGTCGATCACCCCGGCAAATTCGAAACGCCCTTCTTCCTTGGCCAACTGGCTGTAATACACCACCTGAAACAGCAGATCGCCAAGTTCTCCCTGCAAATGATCGAAGTCACCGCGCTCGATGGCGTCGGCCACTTCGTAGGCTTCTTCGAGGGTGTGCGCAACGATGGTCGCGTAAGTCTGCTTGATGTCCCATGGGCAACCGAACTGCGGATCGCGCAGGCGGGACATCAGGTGGAGCAGGTCTTCGAGTGAATACAATTTTATAACTCTCTTCCATATTGATCGTTCCCACGCTCTGCGTGGGAATGCAGCCCGTGACGCTCCGCGTCACTGGACGCAGAGCGTCCCTTGAGGCATTCCCACGCGGAGCGTGGGAACGATCAATCGGCGTTGGTCTTCACGGGGTACGGTTACGCCGCGTTTCGATGATGTTCGGCAACTGCGAAATCCGCCCCAGCAAGCGTCCCAGCGCGTCCAGACCGGGAATCTCGATGGTCAGCGACATCAGTGCGGTGTTGTCTTCCTTGTTCGAGCGGGTGTTGACCGCCAGCACGTTGATGCGCTCGTTGAGCAGCACCTGCGAGACGTCACGCAGCAGACCGGAACGGTCGTAGGCGCGGATGACAATGTCCACCGGATAAGTGAGCACCGGCACCGGGCCCCAGCTGACCTGAATGATCCGCTCCGGCTCGCGACCGCCCAGTTGCAGCACCGAGGCGCAGTCCTGACGGTGAATACTCACGCCGCGGCCCTGAGTGATGTAGCCGACGATCGCATCGCCCGGCAGCGGCTGGCAGCAGCCGGCCATCTGCGTCATCAGGTTGCCGACGCCCTGGATCTGAATGTCGCCACGCTTGCCCGGTTTGTAGCCGGTGGCTTTACGCGGGATCAGTTCCAGCTGTTCGTTGCCGCGTTCCGGCTCGACCAGTTGCTGCGCGAGGTTGACCAGTTGCGCCAGGCGCAAGTCGCCGGCACCGAGGGCGGCGAACATGTCTTCGGCGGTTTTCATGTTGGCCTTGTCGGCCAGCTTGTCGAAGTCCACTGCCGGCAGGCCGAGGCGCGTCAGTTCGCGCTCGATCAGGGTCTTGCCGGCCGCGACGTTCTGGTCGCGCGCCTGCAATTTGAACCAGTGCACGATCTTCGCCCGCGCCCGCGACGTGGTGACGTAACCGAGGTTCGAGTTCAACCAGTCGCGGCTCGGCGTGCCGTGCTTGCTGGTGATGATCTCGACCTGTTCACCGGTCTGCAGGCTGTAGTTGAGCGGGACGATGCGCCCGTTGATCTTCGCGCCGCGGCAGTTGTGGCCGATCTCGGTGTGCACGCGGTAGGCGAAGTCCAGCGGCGTCGCGCCTTTGGGCAAGTCGATGGCGTGACCGTCGGGGGTAAAGATGTAGACCCGGTCCGGCTCGATATCGACGCGCAGCTGTTCGGCCAGCCCGCCGATGTCGCCCAGCTCTTCGTGCCACTCGAGCACCTGACGCAGCCAGGAGATTTTCTCTTCGTAGTGGTTGGAACCGGATTTGACGTCAGTGCCCTTGTAGCGCCAGTGCGCGCAGACGCCGAGTTCGGCCTCTTCGTGCATCGAGTGTGTACGGATCTGTACCTCGAGGACCTTGCCTTCCGGGCCGATCACCGCGGTGTGCAGCGAGCGATAGCCGTTCTCTTTCGGGTTGGCGATGTAGTCGTCGAATTCTTTCGGGATGTGCCGCCACAAGGTGTGGACGATGCCCAGCGCGGTGTAGCAGTCGCGCATTTCCGGAACCAGCACGCGCACCGCACGCACGTCGTAGATCTGGCTGAACTCCAGACCCTTGCGCTGCATTTTGCGCCAGATCGAATAGATGTGTTTGGCCCGCCCGCTGATGTCGGCCTCGACACCGGTGGCCTGCAATTCATCCTTGAGCTGGGTCATCACGTCAGCGATGAAACGCTCGCGGTCCAGCCGTCGCTCGTGGAGCAACTTGGCGATCTGTTTGTATTGATCGGGCTCGAGGTAACGGAAGGACAAGTCCTCCAGTTCCCACTTGATATGACCGATGCCGAGGCGGTGCGCGAGCGGCGCATAAATGTCGAAGACTTCGCGGGCGACGCGGTTACGTTTTTCGTCGTCAGCGGTCTTCACCGCACGGATCGCGCAGGTGCGCTCGGCCAGCTTGATCAGCGCGACGCGCACGTCATCGACCATGGCCACGAGCATCTTGCGCAGGTTCTCTACCTGCCCTTGCGTGCCCATGACCATCGACTGGCGCGGGCTGAGGCTGGCGCTGATGGCAGCCATGCGCTGCACACCGTCGATCAGCTTGGCCACCACCGGGCCGAAACGCTGGCCGACGGCGGCGAGTTCGATCTGGCCCTCGCGTACGCCGCGATACAGGACCGCCGCGACCAGCGAATCCTGATCGAGCTTGAGGTCGGCGAGGATCTCGGCGATTTCAAGCCCGGTGCTGAAACTGCCGGAGCCCTCGGCCCACAGATTCTTCTTCGCGTTGGATTGCTGCTCCGCCTCGCGAGCGAACTCGCAGGCTTCCTTCAAGGCTTCGCGATCCAGTGCCAGATCGACACTGACCGCGTGATCGAGCCAAGCCTCGAGATTGATACTGCCGTCGGTGTTGATCGGCTGGTGTGCTCTCACCTGTACCATGTCGCTTTACCTTCCCTACGACGCAGATTCAATGCGTCAAATCGCTGATCCTCATCGTCCGGTGGCGCTCGCGGGGCTCAGGCGAGCGCGGCACGGACAGATCAGACGGATTCAGACGAGCCGTCCTGGCTCGCTTCAAATAACGCCATGGCCTCGACATGTGCCGTCTGAGGAAACATATCGAGAATCCCGGCACGTTTTAACCGGTAGCCCTGCTTGATCAATTCGACCGTGTCGCGCGCCAGAGTTGCAGGGTTGCACGACACATACACCAGCCGTTTGGCACCCAGGCTCGCCAGCTTGCGCACCACCTCGAAAGCACCGTCACGGGGTGGGTCCAAGAGTACCGCAGAAAAGCCGTTTCCGATCCACTGGGCATCGGTCAAAGGCTGGGATAAATCGGCTTGAAAAAACTTTGTGTTATGCAAATTGTTACTGACGGCGTTGGCTTTGGCGCGCTCGACCATGGTCTGTACGCCTTCGACCGCGACCACTTCACGCACGCTTTGAGCCAAGGGCAACGCAAAGTTGCCGAGACCGCAAAACAGATCCAGCACGCGTTCCTCTGCCCTCGGCTTCAGCCAGTCCAGCGCCTGCGCGACCATCGCCTCGTTGACGCCGGCATTGACCTGAACGAAGTCGCCGGGGCGGTAGGCCAGATCCAGGTCCCACTGTTCCAGGCGATAACCCAGCACCTGGCTGGCGTCGACCGGTTGCGGCTCGCCTTCGCCATGCAGCCACAATTGCGCCTCATGAAACTGGCAGAAATCCTTGAGGACCGTCAGGTCCGCTTCGGACAGCGGCGCCATGTGCCGCAGCAACACGGCCAGTGACGAGCCGCTGAACAATTCGACATGCCCCAGCGCTTGCGGCTTGCTCAAGCGCCGCAGCATCTCCGGCAAACGGGTCATGATCGGTTGCAAGGGCTGTACCAGCACCGGGCATTCGCTGATCGCGACAATGTCCTGACTGCCGGCGGCGCGGAAACCCACTTCGAGTTGCTTTGCCTTCATGTCCCAACGCACCGCAATCCGCGCGCGACGGCGATAGCCGAACTCCGGGCCGGTCAACGGCGCGGCCCATTCTTGCGGCTCAACGCCGGCAACCCGCGACAATTGCTCGGCGAGCATGCGCTGTTTCAGGGCGAGCTGTTCGTCGTGGGGCAAGTGCTGCACGCTGCAACCGCCGCAACGACCGGCGTGCGGGCATGGCGCAGGGCGGCGCAATTCGCTGGCCTTGAACACGCGCTCGGTGCGCGCCTCGACGACTTTACCGTGGGCGCCAAGCACCCGCGCTTCGACCTCTTCGCCAGCGAGGGCGCCGAGGACGAACCAGGTTTTGCCTTCGAAAAAGGCGATACCGCGACCGTCATTGGCCAGGCGCTCGATGTTCAAGCGCTGCTTTTTGCCGGTCGGGATTTGCGCGGCCTTGCTACCGCCGGTGGGCTGGAAGCGCAGGCCTCTCTCGTGTTTGGCCATCAGTTGGGCGCGTCGAAAATGCCGGTCGACAGGTAACGGTCGCCACGGTCGCAGATGATCGCGACGATCACCGCGTTTTCAACTTCTTTGGACAAGCGCAGCATCGCTGCCACCGCACCGCCCGAGGACACGCCGCAGAAGATGCCTTCTTCGCGGGCCAGGCGACGGGTGACGTCTTCGGCTTCGCTTTGCGCCATGTCGACGATGCGGTCGACGCGGTCGGCCTGATAGATCTTCGGCAGGTATTCCTGCGGCCAGCGGCGGATCCCGGGAATGGCCGAGCCTTCCATCGGTTGCAGGCCGACGATCTGCACGCTGTCGCTCTGCTCTTTCAAGTAGCGCGAAACGCCCATGATGGTGCCGGTAGTGCCCATCGAACTAACAAAATGGGTGATGCTGCCCTGGGTCTGGCGCCAGATTTCCGGACCGGTGGTGGTGTAGTGCGCTTCGGGGTTATCACCGTTGGCGAACTGATCGAGCACCTTGCCACGGCCTTCGGCTTCCATGCGCTGCGCCAGATCGCGCGCGCCTTCCATGCCTTCTTCCTGGCTGACCAGAATCAACTCGGCGCCATACGCGGTCATCGCCGCTTTACGCTCGGCGCTGGAATTGTCCGGCATGATCAGGATCATCTTGTAACCCTTGATCGCGGCAGCCATGGCCAGGGCGATCCCGGTGTTGCCGGAGGTCGCCTCGATCAGCGTATCGCCGGCCTGGATCTGCCCGCGCAACTCGGCGCGGGTGATCATCGACAGCGCCGGACGGTCCTTGACCGAACCCGCCGGGTTGTTCCCTTCGAGCTTGAGCAATAGGGTGTTGCTGGTGGCTCCGGGCAGGCGCTGCAAACGCACCAGCGGAGTGTTGCCGACGCAATCGGCGATGGTTGGGTACTGCAAGGTCATGGCGTATTCGCAATCCAGACGTGCGGGGGCGCCTATCATACCGGCAAACCCGCGCAGGCCATATCACGCAAAGTGCGGTGCTTATGGTTTATGGGAATAAGCGCACGCTAGTCAGCGTTTTCCATTTGGGCGGTGTCCAGTGCGTAGAACTCATGCAACTTGGCTTGGAGCAACTGCTTATCCGGCAAACAGGTTTGATATTGCGCAATCAGCGCAGGCGAGAGGCTACGATTGAGAGCGTACTCGACCACCTCATCTTCCTTGCTCGCACAAAGCAGAACTCCGATCGCTGGGTTTTCGTGAGGCTTGCGCACATTGCGATCCAGCGCCTCCAGATAGAAATCCAGCTTGCCGAGGTATTCCGGCTCAAAACGGCCGACCTTGAGTTCAATGGCTACAAGGCAGTTGAGCCCTCGGTGGAAGAACAAAAGATCGAGTGAGAAATCCCGGCCGCCGACTTGCAGCGGATATTCGGAACCGACAAAGCAGAAGTCGCGACCAAGTTCGATCAGGAATTCCTTGAGGCGGGATAGCAGTCCCTGGTGCAAATCGGTTTCAGAATGAGCAGAGGGCAGATCGAGAAATTCGACCACGTAGGAATCGCGGAATATCTCGAGAGCTTCGGGGCGGGATTGCTGCAGTGCCGCGGAGGCTTTTGCTGGATCAGTGACACTTCGCTCGAACAGAGCCGTTTTGAATTGGCGTTCCAACTCTCTTGTAGACCATTTCTCCTGAATGGCCATCCGCAGATAAAACTCACGCTCTTCAGAGAGCTTACTCTGAGTCAAAATGAGTAAATTATGAGTCCACGGCAATTGTGTCAGCAGTGCTGACACTTTCTGATCACCCCGATAAGCCTCATAAAACTGGCGCATCCGAAACAGATTCCGACGGGTGAACCCTCGTAATCCCGGTTGTGTCAGAGCCAAATGTTCGGCCAATTGGCCCACCACGGAATCGCCCCACTCCGCCCGCTCAATCTTACGACTGATGTGCGCCCCCACCTGCCAATAAAGCTCAATCAGCTGTGTATTGACCGCCTGCATGGCCTTATGCCTGGAACTGTGAATCAACGCGAGCACTTCATTGAAACGATCGCCATCTGAGCTGCCGGTAAGGCTGGATGCATTCATGCGCAATTCCTTGAAGGTTAGGTGAAGCACGAGCCTAAACCGTTCAGGAAGCCTGAAATGACCGCTGGTGCCGCTTGGGAAATGTCATACAGAAAAAGGCGAGCGCTCCGTCAACCCAGCGGTATTGAAGCCATGGATGGACTACATCGCGAGCAGGCTCACTCCTACAAAAGAGTTATGTTGTTCACACAACCTGCGCCGAACCCAGCTCCATTGTGGGAGCGAGCCTGCTCGCGAACGCGTCAGAACTGGCGACACCATCATCCGCCAGCAAGCGCAAATTCAGCCGCAGCCCCGCCCCGGCATTCTCGGCCCAGAGCAACCCGCCCTGGCGCTGCACCGCATTGCGCGCAATGCTCAAGCCCAAACCAAACCCGCCATCACCGGGCCGCGAGCCGTCGAGTCGGATGAACGGCGAAAAAATTCGCTCCAGATCCGCTTCAGCCACGCCGCCGCCCTGGTCTTCCAGCCAAAAATGCCAATAAGCACCATCACGCCGGCCAGCGAGCCGGACGATGCCGCCCTCGGGCGAATGCCGAATGGCATTGCGCAAAATATTCTCCAGCGCTTGCGCCAAGGTATTGAGATGGCCGCGTACCCAGCACGACGCATCGACCGAACATTGCAACTGCAGGCTCGGCCAGCCGCTTTCGTAACAGGCGTTGTCGGTGAGCATTTCCCAGAGGGCCTGAATCTGGATCGCTTCGTCCGGTAACGGTGTGCGGTCGGTGTCGAGCCAGGCCAGTTGCAAAGTGTCTTCGACCAGCCGCTGCATGCCGTCGACCTCGCGGCCGATGCGTTCGCGCAACTGTGGCAGCCCTTGCTCGCCTTCACTGGCGACACGCAGGCGGCTCAGTGGCGTGCGGAGTTCATGGGATAAATCGCGCAACAGTTGCTGTTGCACGGCGACGGTGGTTTGCAGACGTTCGGACATCGAATCGAACGCGCGGGCCAGCTCACCGAGTTCGTCGGGGCGCTGGGTCATGCCACTCGACAGGCGCACATTCAATTGGTCGGCGCGCCAGGCGTTGGCCTGTTCGCGCAGATTATTCAGGGGCACCACCAGCAAGCGGTACAGGCCGACGCACAACAACAAAGTGAACAGCCCGGGAATCACGCCATTGGTGATGACGCGCCAGAACACCCGGTATTTGCCCGGCACGAAGCGCTCCGGCAATTCGATGACGAGAATGCCGGCCGCCGGCTCGTGGGGAAACGGCACACGCAGCCAAGGTCGGCCCTTTTTGTGGATCGGCCAGTCGAGGCCGCGCAGAAAGGTCAGGTGCTGCACTTCCGCCTCGTTCAACGGTTCGCTGCTCAGCGACTGCAAATTGCCGCCAATCACGCCGACCCAACTGGCCTCGCGCAATTCCATGCTTTGCAGCCAGTCATCCACACCGTGGCGACCGCCGTGCTGCCACGCCTGCTCCGCTTGGGCGGCATAGCGACTGAGCGTGCCGCGAGCCTCGTCGGAGAGGAATTGATTACGCTCTTCCATGTAGCGGCCCCACGACCAGCTCAGCCAGATCATCAGCAGACAGAACGCCACCAGCAGCAAAGCCAGTTTCCAGAACAGCGAATGCCGCCCTGGCAGTTCAGAGCGTTTCATCGGCGCCACTCAATACGTAGCCCTTGCCCCAAACCGTGCGCACTTCGCGCTCGGTGTAACCGATGGCTTTGAGTTTGCGGCGGATCTGGCTGATGTGCATGTCGAGGCTGCGGTCATGGGCGGCATAGCCGCGCTGCAGCACATGCTGATAAAGGAAGGCTTTGCTCAGCACTTCCTCCTCGTTGCGGTTGAGGGTGTCGAGCAAGCGGAACTCGCTGCGGGTCAGCCCGGCGGCTTGCTCGCGGAAAAACACCTCGCACTGTTCATCGTCGAAGCGCAGCGCCCCGCTTGCTGCCGGCAGCGCAGCCGCCGCCGGACGGCGATCGAGGGCGACACGGCGCAGGATCGCTTCGATACGCACATGCAACTCGGCCATGCTGAACGGCTTGGGCAAATAGTCGTCGGCACCGAGACGAAAGCCGCTGATGCGATCGGCCTCGGCGCCAAGTGCCGACATCAACAGCACCGGGGTCGAATGGCTCTGGCGCAATTGCGTCAACAGGTTCAAGCCGTCCAGGCCCGGCAAGAGGATATCCATCAGCACCACGTCGAACGGCTGGTCCCTGGCGATGTTGAGGCCTTCCTCGCCATTCTGGCACCAGGTCACCTTAAAGCCGCTGCGGCCCAGATGTTCATGCACGTAGGCACCGAGCACCGGATCGTCTTCGATGGAAAGAATGCGTGGCTGGCCAACGGAAACAGGAGTCATGAGTATCTGCAAGTAATTCTCAGTTGAGCACGATTATTCAAGATTGCCGGGCTTGCGGCAACTCCAGGTTCGGTCATCAGACCAACGCGCTTGTGCCGGCCTCGCCATCGCTGGCACATTTTTCCGAAGATTGCCTGCGAGCAAATCGCTACACTGCGCCCATGTCGCGTGCCGGATGCACGCATGAGTCAACAGATCAGCGGGATGCAGGAGACAGGCGTGCTCAAGAAACTGGGAATCAAAGGTCGGGTATTGTTGCTGACCTTGTTGCCGACCAGCCTGATGGCGCTGGTGCTGGGCGGGTATTTCACCTGGACGCAGCAGTCCGACCTGCAGACCCAATTGATGCAGCGCGGCGAAATGATCGCCGAGCAACTGGCGCCACTGGTCGCGCCGGCCATGGGCCACGGCAACAACGAACTGCTCGAGCGCATCGCCACACAGTCGCTGGAACAACCCGACGTGCGCGCGGTGACATTCCTCGCCGCGGATCGCTCGCCACTGGCCCACGCCGGCCCGACCATGCTCAATCAGGCGCCGAGCGGCGACAGCGCGCAACTGCAACGACGCAGCGGCAATGACGCCACACGCTATCTGATGCCGGTGTTCGGCAAACACCGCAACCTCGCCGGCGAGCTGATCCCGGAAGAGTCCGACCGCCTGCTCGGCTGGGTCGAGCTGGAGCTGTCGCACAACGGCATGTTGTTGCGCGGCTATCGCAGTCTGTTCGCCAGTCTGCTGTTGATTGCCGCCGGGCTGGCCGGCGCGGCCCTGCTGGCGTTGCGCATGGGGCGCACGATCAACCGCCCGCTCGGGCAGATCAAGCAAGCCGTCGCCCAGCTCAAGGACGGACACCTCGAGACGCGCCTGCCACCGCTCGGCAGCCAGGAACTGGATGAGCTGGCCTCGGGCATCAACCGCATGGCCGGCACCCTGCAGAACGCCCGCGAAGAATTGCAGCACAGTGTCGATCAGGCCACCGAAGACGTACGCCAGAATCTGGAAACCATCGAGATCCAGAACATCGAACTGGACCTGGCGCGCAAAGAGGCGCTGGAGGCGAGCCGGATCAAATCGGAATTTCTCGCCAACATGAGCCACGAGATCCGTACGCCGTTGAACGGCATTCTCGGCTTCACGCATTTATTGCAGAAAAGCGAACTGACCCCGCGCCAGCTCGACTATCTGGGCACCATCGAAAAATCTGCCGACAGCCTGCTGGGGATCATCAACGAGATTCTCGATTTTTCGAAAATCGAGGCCGGCAAACTGGTGCTCGATCATATCCCATTCAACCTGCGCGACCTGCTCCAGGATACCCTGACCATTCTTGCCCCGGCGGCGCACGCCAAGCAGCTGGAACTGGTCAGTCTGGTCTACCGCGACACGCCGCTGTCGCTGGTCGGCGATCCGCTGCGGCTCAAACAGATCCTCACCAACCTGGTCAGCAACGCGATCAAGTTCACCCGCGAAGGCACCATCGTCGCCCGCGCCATGCTGGAAGACGAACACGAAGACAGCGTGCAACTGCGCATCAGCATTCAGGACACCGGGATCGGCCTGTCCAATCAGGATGTACGCGCGTTGTTCCAGGCCTTTAGCCAGGCTGACAATTCACTGTCGCGCCAGCCCGGCGGGACCGGTTTGGGACTGGTGATCTCCAAGCGTCTGATCGAACAAATGGGTGGCGAAATCGGCGTCGACAGCACGCCGGGCGAAGGCTCGGAATTCTGGATCAGCCTGAGCCTGCCGAAAACCCGCGACGACGCCGAAGACATGCCCGCCGCGCCGCTGCTCGGGCGCCGCGTGGCGGTGCTGGAAAACCACGAACTGGCGCGTCAGGCCCTGCAGCATCAACTGGAAGATTGCGGCCTCGATGTCACCCCGTTCAATACCCTCGAGAGCCTGACCAACGGCGTCACCGGCGCGCACCAGACCGATCAGGCGATCGATCTGGCGGTTATCGGGATCACCAGCAACGACATGCTGCCTGAGCGCTTGAATCAGCACATCTGGGACCTCGAACACCTCGGCTGCAAAGTGCTGGTGCTGTGCCCGACCACCGAGCAGACGCTGTTTCATCTGTCGGTACCCAACCCGCACAGCCAGTTGCAGGCCAAACCGGCGTGCACGCGCAAACTGCGTCGAGCCTTGTCCGATCTGGTCAACCCGCGCCAGCCACGCCATGAGCCGGGCGAACCGCTGTCGAGCCGGGCGCCGAAAGTGCTGTGCGTCGATGACAACCCGGCCAACCTGCTGCTGGTGCAAACGCTGCTCGAGGACATGGGCGCCAAGGTCCTTGCGGTGGAAAGCGGTTATGCAGCGGTCAAAGCGGTGCAGACTGAATCCTTCGATCTGGTGCTGATGGATGTGCAGATGCCGGGCATGGACGGTCGCCAGAGCACCGAAGCGATCCGCCTATGGGAAAGCGAGCGGCACAGCACGCCGCTACCGATCGTCGCCCTCACCGCCCACGCCATGGCCAACGAAAAACGCGCGCTGCTGCAAAGCGGCATGGACGATTACCTGACCAAGCCGATCAGCGAACGGCAACTGGCGCAGGTGGTGCTGAAATGGACCGGGTTGGCCCTGCGCAACCAAGCGCCGGAGCGCGGCAGCGACAGCACGGCGAACAGCAATGAATTGCCGGTGCTCGATCACGAAGAAGGTTTGCGTCTGGCCGCCGGCAAGGCCGATCTGGCTGC
This sequence comes from Pseudomonas sp. R1-1, assembly GCF_051132135.1. Taxonomy (NCBI): domain Bacteria; kingdom Pseudomonadati; phylum Pseudomonadota; class Gammaproteobacteria; order Pseudomonadales; family Pseudomonadaceae; genus Pseudomonas; species Pseudomonas sp. R1-1. Next base: position 1,686,423 of record NZ_CP071663.1, on the reverse strand, counting down.
GGACATGCTGGCGATGCTGCTCGCCTCGCTCGAAGCCGACCGTGAAGCCATCCGCAGCGCTCGCGACAGTCACGATCAGAACGCGCTGCTCGAACGCGTGCATCGCCTGCACGGCGCCACGCGTTACTGCGGCGTACCGCAATTGCGCGCGGCCTGCCAGCGCAGCGAAACCCTGCTCAAGCAAGACGACCCGAAAGCCACTCTGGCGCTGGATGAACTGGAACGGGCGATCAACCGATTGGCGGCGCAGGCGAAGATCAGCGCCTGATCCACGGCAATATCGGGCGGCGCTGTCAGCGCTACAGTGGCTGTCGATGATTCAACCCTGTCGATGTTCAAGGAGGATTGCATGCGCACCATCGTTTTCAGCAGCCAGACTTACGACCGCGACAGTTTCCTTGGCGCCGACTGCCCGGCAGGCATTGAGCTGCACTTTCAACCGGCGCGGCTGAGCCTCGACACGGTGGCACTGGCAGATGCACATGAGGTGGTTTGCGCGTTCATCAACGACGACCTCAGCGCGGCGGTACTGGAACGTCTGGCCGCCGGTGGCACACGCCTGATCGCCTTGCGTTCGGCGGGTTACAACCATGTCGATCTGATCGCCGCCAAACGTCTTGGACTGGCGGTGGTGCGAGTGCCGGCGTACTCGCCGCACGCGGTGGCCGAACATGCGGTGGCGCTGATCCTCGCCCTGAATCGACGCTTGCACCGCGCCTATAACCGCACCCGCGAAGGCGATTTCAGCCTGCATGGCCTGACCGGTTTCGATCTGGTCGGCAAAACCGTGGGGATTGTCGGTACCGGGCAGATCGGCGCGACCTTCGCGAAAATCATGCGCGGCTTCGGCTGTGAATTGCTCGCTTATGACCCGTATCCGAACCCGGATGTGCTCGCTTTGGGCGCGCGTTATCTGAGCTTGCCGGAACTGCTCGCGCAGTCGCGGATCATCAGCCTGCATTGCCCGCTCAATGAGCAGAGCAAGCACTTGATCAACCGCGATTCACTGGCGCACATGCAGCCCGGCGCCATGCTGATCAATACCGGACGCGGCGGTCTGGTCGACACACCCGCGCTGATCGACGCGCTGAAGGACGGCCAACTCGGTTATCTGGGGCTGGATGTGTATGAGGAAGAGGCGCAGCTGTTTTTCGAAGACCGCTCGGACCTGCCCTTGCAGGATGATGTGCTGGCACGCTTGCTGACGTTTCCCAACGTGATCGTCACTGCGCACCAGGCCTTTTTGACGCGCGAGGCACTGGGCGCGATTGCCTCGACAACGCTGCACAACATCGCGACCTGGGCGGCAGGCACGCCACAGAACCAGGTCGAGGGTTGAGTCGGGCCGGTTACTTCGGCGACAGCGAAGACGCCAGAATCAGCAGAGCCAGCCAGCCGAAACCGAACAGCCGCTGTTTCGCCGAGTGGCCATTGCGCAGCAGAAACCAGACAAACACCATCGGCAGCAGGAACACCATGATCTTCAGCCAGCCTTCCACCGGGCGGCTGCCGTCGGGATTGGCGGTCTGTTCAAGCGCTTGCTCGGCCTGCTGACGACGGCGGCGCCCCGCCGCTGCCGGCATCACTTTCGGCAGCTGTTGCACCGCGGGGGCAATCGCCGCCTCCGGTACCGCGTGGTTGCGAGGCAGGCTGCCGAACGAAATCGTCGCCGCCTGGGCCGGCGCGGCTACAGGCTGCGCTTGCACGGCGGCGTATTCGTCGATCGGCGCACCGCAATGAATGCAGGCCGACGCTTCGGAGCTGATGCTCTTTTTGCATTCATAACATTCGATCAGCGCCATGTTCCGTTCCTTCAGATTCGGGGCCGGCAGTTTGCCATGAGTGCTGGCCGATTTGAACCGGATCGAAGGTCGCACGCTCGCATCATTCTGCAATCGGGGCCGTGCTAGCATGTCGCGCATATTTGGAGGACCCATGGTCGAACACGATTTCCGCTACACCCTGATGAACCCGCAACACACCCTCACCGAATGCCGCGCCCTCGTACCGGGCCGCTATCAGGTCACCGGCAACGGTGGCTCGATCCGCATCGGTGATGTCCTGCTGGTGACCCTCAAAGGCAGCAAGGATTTGTCCATGCGCCTGACCGTCGACACCGTCCGCCACCTGATCAACCCGCCGGGCCAATGGACCGCGATGACCACCGGCCCGCTGTTCGGCGAACTGGCGATCCACACCTGGCAGGTCAACTGCGACAGCTGCGGCAAAGAGCTGAGTTTTGAATTCGCGGTCGACGCCAAACTCGGCAAGACCGCTGAAAAACCGGCCGCCACCGCGCGCATCGCCGAGCTGGGCTGGAAAGCCGTGGGCGACAAGCACCTGTGCCCGAAATGCCAGGAGCCGGCGTGATGAAACGCTTCGCCCTGGCCGCTCTGGTCGGTATCGGCCTCGCGGGCTGCGCCGCCGAGCCTGTGCAACTGCAACACAACCGCAGCTACATTCTGGAATGGATCGGCGAGCGCCCGCTGATGGATTACAGCCATCTGACCGTGACCCTCGGCGACGATGGCCGCGCCTATGGCAACGGCGGCTGCAACCATTGGTTCGCGCCGTACACGCTCGAAGGCGACAAGCTGTCGTTCGGCAAGATTGGCAAGACCCGCAAACTCTGCGCCCCGGCATTGATGGAGCAGGAGCAACGGTTCTTGCAGGCGCTGGAAAAGGTCGAGCGCTGGGACATCTCGCCGATCGAGCAGATGCGTTTCTGGCCGGCCGAGGGCAAGCCTTTGCGCTGGTGGCTGGAAGAGGGTTGAGCCTCACTAGCTGATCGCGATCGCTGTAACGATCGTTCCCACGCTCCTGCGTGGGAATGCATCAAGTGACGCTCTGCGTCACAGGGACGCCGAGCGTCCCGGGCGGCATTCCCACGCAGAGCGTGGGAACGATCCTGTCGAACGACCGCCTATTTGGTCGCCTGCAACGCCTCGAGTCTGGCCATCACCCCCGCCGCTGTCTGCTCACCGAGCAACTGCTCCCGCACCTTGCCCTTGTCGTCGATGATGTAAGTCACCGGCAACGCCTCGCTGCGCGGCAATTCGAACAGCTCTGCCGGATCCTGCGCCAGCACGGTGAACCTGATGCCGAGTTTCTCGCTGGCTTCTTTCAGCTCCGCGCCTTGCGCGTTGTCGAAGTTGACCCCGAACACACCGACGTTCTTGCTCTTCAGTTCCTCGGCCAAGTGATTGAGCTCAGGAATTTCCGTGCGGCACGGGCCGCACCATTCGGCCCAGTAGTTGAGCACCACCCAGTGTTTGTCGAGACGCTCGGACGCAACCTTCTGGCCGTTCTGGTCGATCCCGTAATCATTGCCGCAGCCCCCCAGCATCAACGCCCCGATTACCGTCAATGCCGCTGCCAATCGCCGTGTCATGTCGTGTTCCTTGAGAAAATTCGAAAGCGCCTGCGACCCATCGCCTCTGACGGTTCTGGATTGCGCGCTGCACAGTTAGAATAGCCGCCACTTTACGCCAGAAGCGACCCGCCATGACCGATCTGACGCTTTATCACAATCCGCGCTGCTCGAAATCCCGCGGCGCCCTGGAACTGCTCGAAGCCCGCGGCCTGACGCCAACCGTGGTGCGCTACCTCGAAACCCCGCTGGATGCCAAGCAAATCAAGGCGCTGCTCGGCAAGCTCGGGATCAGCGCACGGCAGTTGCTGCGCAGCGGGGAAGATGAATACAAAATGCTTCAGCTCGCTGATGAAAGCCTCAGCGAAGCGCAGTTGATCGACGCCATCGCCGCGCATCCGAAACTGATGGAACGGCCGATCCTCGAAGTCGGCGATAAAGCGGTCATCGGCCGTCCACCGGAAAACATTCTGGAGTTGCTGCCGTGAGCGCACCGTACATTCTGGTTTTGTATTACAGCCGCAGCGGTTCGACCAACGAGATGGCCCGGCAGATCGCCCGTGGCGTCGAACAGGCTGGACTTGAGGCGCGACTGCGCACGGTGCCGGCGATTTCCACCGAGTGCGAAGCCGTCGCCCCGGACATCCCCGCAGAAGGCGCGCTCTACGCGACGCTCGATGACCTGAAGAACTGCGCCGGTCTGGCACTGGGCAGCCCGACGCGATTCGGCAACATGGCCGCCCCGCTGAAATACTTTCTCGACGGCACCAGCAACCTCTGGCTGACCGGTGCTCTGGTCGGCAAACCGGCCGGTGTGTTCACCTCCACCGCCAGCTTGCACGGCGGTCAGGAAACCACCCTGCTGTCGATGATGCTGCCGCTGCTGCACCACGGCATGCTGATCACCGGCCTGCCGTACAGCGAGTCGGCGCTGCTGGAAACCGAGGGCGGCGGTACGCCTTACGGTGCCAGCCATCATGCCGGCGCCGACGGCAAGAGCGGCCTCGATCAACACGAAGTGGCGCTGTGCCGCGCCCTCGGTCTGCGTCTGGCGAAAACCGCACAAAAACTGGTGGGCTGAGATGGCCAGGAAGCCGAAGATCCTGCCCTCTATCGAGTGGCTAGAACCGCGGGTGAAGGCGATGCGGGTGCTCAGCCTGCTGAGCTTTTTCGCCCTCGCCGGCCTGCTCGCGGCGTATTACCTGTGGTTCGCCGACCTGCATGGCGCGCGACCGTGGGTGATTCTGCTGGTCGAACTGATCCCGTGGCTGGTGCTCGCACCGGCGATGATCATGGGCAGCGCCCGTGGTCATTCATGGATGTGTTTTGTGGTGAATCTGTATTTCATCAAAGGCGCACTGGCGGCGTATGACCTGAACCGGCAGTGGTTTGGTGTGCTGGAAATGGCGGCGAGCCTGGCAGTGTTCTGCTCGGCGCTGCTGTATGTGCGCTGGCGTTATCAGCTTGATCGCAAGCTGGCGGGCGAAGGCGAAATCGCCGTCGCCTGAAAGACCGCTATCGCTAGCAGGCTAGCTCCCACAGGGTCTGTGAACGCCACAAATCCAGTGTGGGAGCCAGCCTGCTGGCGATTGGCGCGACGCGGTCTTAATGGTTCACGGTGTAGGCCAGCATCATCGAAATCTGGCTCATCGGCCGCCCGCCGCTCTGTTCGTGCCACTGGTTGAACGCGTTCTGCACCGTCGCCAGATCGCGCAGGCTGGTCGGCGCCTTGTCGACGATCTTCTGCGCATTCAATGCGGCGACCACGTCATAGCTCGGCACAAACGTGTCCTTGCCGACCATGCGCAAAAAGCGCGGCGCTGACAGCCCGCCCAATTGATGACCGTGCTTTTTCAGGTACGTCCACAGACCGACGATGTCGGTCACCGGCCAGTCGGCGATCAGCGCGCCGAAGCTGCCCTTGTCCTGCTCCACATCAAGAATGAACTGCGCATTGCGCGGCACGCTTTTCAGCTTGCCGAGGTGGCGGATGATCCGCGCGTCCTGCATCAGGCGCTCAAGGTGTTCGGCACTCATCAGCACGACTTTTTCCGGATCGAACTTGAAGAACACTTCTTCGAAGGCCGGCCATTTCGCGTCCACCAGACTGTGCTTGAGTCCGGCGCGAAACACCCGCAGGGCCATTGTCGAGAGGTAGCGGTCGTCGCTGATCTTGCGCAATTGTGGCGCGGTTTTCGGAACAGGCAGATGGGCTTCCAGTGCAGCCGCCGAACCGAAACGGTTCAGACAGTATTCGTGCAGCCACTTGTAATCGCGCATGCCCTCTCCTGAGGTTTGAAATGAATATCACCGGTGATCACAAAACCTGTGGGAGCTAGCCTGCTAGCGATTGCGGTGTGCCAGTCGACAAATAGATTGGCTGACAGTTCGCAATCGCTAGCAGGCTAGCTCCCACAATGATCGGGGTTACAGATTGACGACGTTGACGAAGCGCGACGCCGCGGTTTCGTCGATTTTCAGGCTGGTGAAGTCAAACAGGTTGCGGTCGGCCAGTTGCGACGGGATCACGTTCTGCAGGCTGCGGAAAATGCTCTCGGTGCGCCCGGGGGTCTTGCGCTCCCACTCCTGGAGCATTTCCTTGACCACCTGACGCTGCAGGTTTTCCTGCGAACCGCAGAGGTTGCACGGGATGATCGGGAATTGCTTGAGGTCCGAGTAGGCCTGAATGTCCTTCTCGTTGCAGTACGCCAGCGGACGGATCACCACGTTGCGCCCGTCGTCGGCGCGCAGCTTCGGCGGCATGGCCTTGAGGCTGCCGTTGAAGAACATGTTGAGGAAGAACGTCTCGACGATGTCGTCGCGGTGATGACCGAGGGCCATTTTTGTCGCGCCGATTTCATCGGCAAAGGTGTACAGCGTGCCGCGACGCAAGCGTGAGCACAGCGAGCAGGTGGTCTTGCCTTCCGGAATCAGTTCCTTGACTACCGAGTAGGTGTCTTTCTCGACGATGTGGTACTCGACGCCCAGTTCTTTCAGATAGGCCGGCAGCACATCCTCGGGAAAGCCCGGCTGTTTCTGGTCCATGTTCACCGCGACGATCTCGAACTTGATCGGTGCAACCTTCTGCAGGTGCAGCAGCACGTCGAGCATGGTGTAGCTGTCCTTGCCCCCGGACAGGCAGACCATGACCTTGTCGCCGTCTTCGATCATGTTGAAATCGGCGACCGCTTCGCCGGCCAGGCGGCGCAGGCGCTTTTGCAGTTTGTTCTGGTTGACCGTAAGAGTACCCATGACGCGAAATCCGTGAGGTGTGACGAAAGGCCGGCATTTTACGCAAAAACCCCGCCGCTGTGGGGACGGGTTGTCGGCCGTCATGGTCGCATTCAGTACAGACCCCGAGGCGATTATCTGCCCGGTTTACAGCGCGATTTGCTCTAAGCCCCTGATACCGGTGCGGTTCAGTCCTTTCTATACTGCGACATAAGGTCGCACACATTTGAAGACCTGTATTTGCTCGGCCGCCTGGCCCGTAGGCGCTCCGTTGGGGGGCGATGGCAATATCAAGAGGAGTGAATGGCATGATCCATCACGTAGTGGGACTGTTTACCCACCCCGATCAGGAATGGAAGGAAATCCGTGGCGACCAAGAGGAAAGCATCAGCCACATGTACCTCACGCACACGCTGATTCTGGCGGCGATTCCCGCCGTCTCGGCGTTTATCGGCACCACCCAGGTCGGCTGGGTGATCGGCAACCGCGCACCGGTGATGCTCACGTTTGAGAGTGCGCTGTGGATGACGATCATGTCGTACCTGGCGATGCTCGGGGGCGTTGCGGTGATGGGCGCCTTTGTCCACTGGATGGCACGCACGTATGACGCCAACCCCAGCCTGGCCCGTTGCGTGGCCTTCGCCACTTACACCGCGACGCCGTTGTTCGTCGGTGGCCTGGCGGCGCTGTATCCGCACATGTGGCTGGGGATGATCGTCGGTACGGCGGCCATCTGCTACACGGTGTACCTGCTGTATGTGGGCTTGCCGACCTTCATGAACATTCCACCGGACGAAGGCTTCCTGTTTTCCAGCTCGGTGCTGGCGGTGGGCCTGGTGGTGCTGGTGGCGATCATGGCGTTTACCGTGATTGTCTGGGGCCTGGGCGTGGGGCCGGTGTATACCAACTGACGATAACCGCCTGGTGAGAGAGGCCGCCGCAAGGCGGCCTTGTCATTTGGGCGATGACCATTCGGCAGCTCGGCGATTCGCAAGCGCCCGGGGTTGCGGCATACTCGGCGTCTCTGGAGATCCATCAAGCATGCCCGAGCAACTCAATACCCGCGTCGAAGATTGTTACCAACTCGCTGAATCCTTTTTCAAACGTTCCTTCAAACGCCCCGTCGTCAGTCTCAAGCTGCGCGGGCAGAAAGCCGGTGTCGCGCATCTGCACGAAAACAAGCTGCGCTTCAATCCACAGCTGTACCGGGAAAACACCGAACACTTCCTCAAGCAGACCGTGGCCCACGAAGTCGCGCACCTGATCGCTCATCAATTGTTCGGCGACCGCATCCAGCCCCATGGCGAGGAATGGCAACTGATCATGCGCGGCGTTTACGAACTGCCGCCAGATCGCTGCCACACTTATGAAGTCAAACGCCGCAGCGTGACCCGCTACATCTATAAATGCCCGTGCCCCGAGAGCGATTTCCCGTTTACCGCACAGCGCCATAGCCTGGTGCGACAGGGGCGACGGTATTTCTGCCGGCGCTGCCGCACGACACTGGTGTTCAGTGGTGAGATGCGGGTGGAATAGCTGGTTCCTGCGGTGATAGGACTGGCCCTATCGCGAGCAGGCTCACTCCTACATCTGGAATGCGTTCAACCTGTAGAGTGAGCCTGCTCGCGATGAGGCCCGCACATGCACTAGAGAATTACCTTGGCTGAACGCAGCTCGGCAATCTTCGAAGCATCAAACCCCAGCCTCCCCAACACCTCCTCCGTATGCTGCCCCAACGCCGCCCCCACATGCCGCGGCGCTGGCAACGCCTCGGAAAATTTCAGCGGACAGGCCATCTGCGCCTGCGCCGTACCCTCCGCGCGCGGCACTTGCTTCACCAGTTCGCGCGCCTGCAACTGCGGATGGTGCACGGCTTCACTCAGACTCAACACCGGCTCGACACACGCATCGACCCCGGCGAACAACTCGCACAACTGCGCAAAATCATGCTTTTCAAACTCAACCCGCAACGCCTCCTTCAGCGCCTGCTGTTGCTCAGGTTTGGCTGATAGCCCCTGCGCCGCCAGCTCCGGTCTACCCAGCGCTGCACACAAGGCCTGCATGAATGCCGGCTCCAGACTGCCGACCGACATCCAGCGCCCGTCCCGCGTGCGGTAATAGTCATAAAAGCTACCGCCATTGAGCATCTGATCTTCGCGCCCCGGCTCATCTTCGCAGGCGAGATAACCGGCGCCGGCCATGGCGTTCAGGCTGAACGCGCAGTCGGTCATGCTCACATCGACATGCGTGCCCTGCCCGGTTTGCTGGCGGGCGATGACTGCGGCGAGCAGACCGATCACCCCGTGCAGCGAGCCACCGGCAATATCCGCCACTTGCATGCCCAAAGGGAGTGGCCCGCTGTCGCCACGGCCGGTGTAACTCGCCAGCCCCGCCAGGGCCAGATAATTGATGTCGTGGCCGGCGCGGTCCTTATAGGGCCCGGTCTGGCCATAACCGCTGATCGAGACGTAGATCAATCGCGGATTGAGCGCTTTCAGCGCTTCGTAACCCAGGCCCAGGCGCTCCATCACACCGGGGCGAAACTGTTCGAGGACGATGTCGTACTCACTCAACAACTCGCGGATGATTTCCAGCGCTGCCGGCTGTTTCAAGTCCAGCGCCAGACTGCGCTTGTTTCGGTTCAGGTAGGCATGACTGGCCGACACGCCGCCATCGTGCGGTGGCAACACGCGCAGCAGATCCATGCGGGTCGGTGATTCGATGCGCAGCACCTCGGCGCCCAGGTCCGCCAGCAATAACGAGGCGAACGGCCCCGGCAGCAGCGTCGAGAAATCGAGAACCTTCAGTGAGGCCAGCGGTGCGGACATGGGCGAACTCCTTGGGCGATGCACTCAGCCTAGGCAGCGATCAGCGCTGCGGCAATCACCGAAAATGTCAGCGGGTATGACCGTTGCGCTCAAATCGCAGGCATGAAAAAACCCGCCGAAGCGGGTTTTTCCAGACAAGCGATGCTTATTTCACACTGCTTGGGGCTGCGCCTTCAGCCACACCCAGGTCGTCTTCAGGACGGGTTTCGGCGATACCGCGACCACCCGAAGCCAGTTCGGCTTGCAGTTGATCGGTGTCCAGCTCCTTGACCCACTTGGCAACCACGATGGTGGCTACCGCGTTACCGACCAGGTTGGTCAGCGCGCGGGCTTCGGACATGAAGCGGTCGATACCGAGGATCAGCGCCAGACCGGCCACCGGCAGGTGACCGACCGCCGAGAGGGTGGCGGCCAGCACGATGAAGCCCGAACCGGTCACACCGGCTGCGCCTTTGGAGGACAGCAGCAGTACCAGCAGCAGGGTGATCTGGTGAGTGATGTCCATGTGCGTGTCGGTCGCCTGAGCGATGAACACGGCGGCCATGGTCAGGTAGATCGAAGTACCGTCGAGGTTGAACGAGTAACCGGTCGGGATCACCAGACCGACAACCGATTTCTTCGCGCCCAGACGCTCCATCTTGATCAGCATGCGTGGCAGCGCCGATTCCGACGAGGACGTGCCCAGTACGATCAACAGCTCTTCACGGATGTAACGCACCAGCTTGAACACGCTGAAACCGTGAGCACGGCAGATCGCACCCAGCACCAGCACCACGAACAGCACGCAGGTGATGTAGAAGCAGATCATCAGCTGGCCCAGTTGCACCAGCGAGCCCACACCGTAGGCACCGATGGTGAAGGCCATCGCACCGAAGGCACCCAGCGGCGCCAGTTTCATGATCATGTTGATGATGTTGAACATCACGTGGGCGAAGCGATCGATCATGTCCAGCAGCGGACGACCGTACGAACCCAGGCGATGCAGGGCGTAGCCGAAGATCACCGAGAACATCAGTACTTGCAGGATGTCACCGGTGGCGAACGCGCCGACGATGGTGTTCGGGATTACGTTGAGGAGGAAGCCAACGATGCTCTGGTCTTTACTGGCCGTCACGTAGGTGGCGATTTTCGAGGCGTCGAGGGTGGTGACGTCGATGTGCATGCCGGCACCCGGTTGCACGACGTTGACCACGACCAGACCGATCAGCAGGGCAATGGTCGAAACGATTTCGAAGTAGAGCAGCGCGTAGCCGCCGGTCTTGCCCACCGATTTCATGTTCTGCATGCCGGCGATGCCGCTGACAACGGTACAGAAGATGATCGGGGCGATGACCATTTTGATCAGCTTGATGAACCCGTCACCCAGCGGCTTGAGCGCCACACCGGTCTGTGGGTAGAAGTGACCGAGCAGGATGCCGATGGCGATGGCAACGATCACCTGGAAATACAGGGATTTATACAGTGGCTGACGAGTCGTCATTGCAGTTTCCTCAAGCGTCCCGCGACAACATCCATCTGTTGGACACGAAACCTTAATTGCGAACCCTCCTGCACTGGAGGGATTTGTTGTTGGAGCGGCGTTTTCCTACGGGATAAATGCACGCTTCTGTCGCTTGTATCGCAAACGCCGTGCCAGATTGGTGCGATGGGCAGCCAGCCTTTTGATATCAAGGCTCAGGCAGGTTTCCATGTCACCGAGCGGTGACCTGTGCATGGCGGATTTCCGCCAACTGGCCCACCCTCGTCCTGCAATTTGGCGGAAATCCGCCTTGTTGCGGATTGGGCTCGCCGCTACCATCGGTCGCCTGAACAGGATTTGCCGCTCATGCGTGAACGCACCATCGCCAGTCATTTCGCTCGTGCCGCCCTCGGCGGCGCGCGCCGCCAGGGCTTTGATTACTCAGGCCTGCTCGAGCAATTGGGGATCAGCCCGGAACTGCTCGAAGAGCCGCGTGCGCGCCTCGCACCGGAACAATTCGCCCGTTTGATCCAGGGCCTGTGGCTGGCGCTGGACGACGAATACCTTGGGTTTGGCAACGCACCGAGCAAGCCCGGCAGCTTCGCCATGATGTGCCACGCCTCGATCCACTGCCGCAATCTGGAGAAGGCGCTGCAGCGCGGCCTGCTGTTTTATAGCCTGTTCGCCGACGCGCCACGGCTGACGCTGAGCCGCGAAGATGAATGGGTACGTTTGAGTCTCGATGACGCGCGGTTGTGGGATCCGGATCACTTTCTCACTGAAAGCCTGTTGGTGATCTGGCATCGCCTCGGCAGTTGGCTGATCGGCCAGCGGATTCGCCTCGAACAGGCGGCCTTCAGTTACCCGCGCCCCGATCATGGCGCTGAATATGACTTGCTGTTCCCCTGCCCGCTGAGCTTCGGCGCCGAGCACAGCAGCCTGCTGTTTCACAGCCGCTACCTGTCGATGCCGTTGTTGCAGGACGAGCGCACGCTCAAGCATTTCCTCGAACGCTCACCGGCGGACCTGCTCTCACGTCCGGACGACGGCGACAGCCTGAGCAGTCGTCTGCGCCGCTTGCTCAGCCGCGACAGCAACAACTGGCCGAACCTGGAAACGGTGGCGGCGCACCTGCACATCAGCCCACAGACCTTGCGCCGGCATTTGCGTGAGGAAGGCAGCAGTTTCCAGGAGTTGAAAGATCAACTGCGGCGGGATATCGCCATCTATCATCTGGGGCGCGCGGATCTGTCGTTGCAGCAGATTGCCGAACAGTTGGGATTCTCTGAGCCGTCGGCGTTTCACCGCGCGTTCAAGAAGTGGACGGGGCTGACACCGGGGGCTTATCGGGCGCGGGAGTTATAAGTGGAAAAATCAAAGGCCCCTCACCCTGACCCTCTCCCAGAGGAAGAGGGGACTGATTGGGGATTGAATCCGAATACGCTGCAAATCGCCCAGGTCGACAGTTTTCGCCAGACACTTCGGTCAGTCCCCTCTCCCTCTGGGAGAGGGTTAGGGTGAGGGCAAGCTCCATTCACACCGCCGGAAAGTGAATCCTGAACGCCGCCCCGCCCATCGGCGAGTCGCCCAGTGCCAGCCGGGCGTTGTAGCTTTCGATGATGTCCTTGACCACCGCCAGCCCGATGCCCTGCCCCGGATGTTGTGCATCCAGCCGCTCACCGCGTTCGAGTATCCGCGCGCGCTGATCCGGCGGCACACCGGGGCCGTCGTCCTCGACGCACAGCTCGACCCCGGCCAGCGACTCGCGCACGCTGATACGTACTTCGCCCAGGCACAGGCGGTAGGCGTTTTCCAGCAGGTTGCCGAGCATTTCCAGCAAGGCGCCCTGCTCGATCGGCACGTAACAATGTTCAGGCAGGTCGAAAACCACGCGCACCTGCTTGTCGCGATAGACCTTGTCCAGCGTGTCGCACAGGCTTTTGAGCACCGGGCGCAGCTTGACCTGATGGCGCACCAGACCGCTTTTGCGCAGGCTCGCCCGTTGCAGTTGATAGCTGATCTGCTGGCTCATGCGCTCGATCTGACTTTGCAGCACCCACGCCTGATCGCGCTCTTGCGGGCGCTGGGCCATGTCTTCGCTGACCCCTTGCAATACCGCCAGCGGGGTTTTCAGGCTGTGAGCGAGATCATCGAGGGAATCGCGGTAGCGGCTGCGCTGCTGACGTTCGCTGAGCAGCAAGCGGTTGAGCGAGCCGGTCAGGCGCAGCAGTTCGCGCGGATGTTTTTCGGTCAGGCTTTCGCGCGTGCCGCCCTCGATTTCGTCGAGTTCCTGGCTGAGGCGGCGCAAGGCCTTGAGGCCCCAGGTCAGGCCGATCCACAGCAGCGCCAGCAACACCAGGAGTGCTGCGCCAAAGCCCAGATAAAGATTTTCGCGCAGGCCTTCGAGGGTGGTTTCGTATTCACGCACCGGTTGCAGGGCGACAATGCTGAACGCGGCGCTTTTGCCGCCGAGCAATTTCACCTCGACGTCGTAAACGAAGAACTCCTGGCCGTTGCTTTCGCGAATCCGCGCAAACTCATTGCCGAGACCGTCATAGCGCGGCTTGTAGTTGATCTGTTCTTCCTGAGTGGCCTTCGAACGCCAGACCAGACGCCCTTCGCGATCATAGATGTAGCCAAGCAAGCGGAAGTCCGTGAGGTTGAAACGCTCGTCCGGCAGCTGCGTCGGCATGACCAGCCGGCCGTTTTCGATGCGCGCGGCAGAAATCAGCGTGGTCACGTCCGAGGCCAGGCGCTGTTCGATCGAATCCTGCAAGGCCAGGCTGAACGCGCCCTGCATCGCCGGGAGCAAGGCGAGCATGAACAACACCGCCAACGTCGTGGCGGCGAGCATCAAGCGTACGCGTAGGGAACGGATCAAGTGCAGCGCTCATTGAACAGATACCCGAGACCGCGCACGGTGTCGATCGGCTTGAACCCGGCCGGGCCCTCAAGCTTGCGGCGCAGACGGCCGACCAACACTTCGATCACGTTCGGATCGCGCTCGTCGTCGTCCGGGTAGAGTTGTTCCATCAGGCGATCCTTGGGCACCACCTGCTGATGATGGCGCATCAGGTATTCGAGAATGCGGTACTCGTAGGCGGTCAGCGCCAGTGGCTGTTCGTCGAGGCTGGCCTGCTTGCGATTGAGGTCGAGCAGCAGCGGCCCGGCAACAATGGTCGACTGAGTGAAACCACTGGAGCGGCGCAGCAAGGCATTCAGGCGTGCGTCGAGTTCTTCGAACTGGAACGGCTTGACCACGTAATCATCGGCGCCGGCGGCGAGGCCTTCGACCTTGTCCTGCCAATTGCCGCGCGCCGTGAGAATGAGGATCGGGAAGGTCTTGCCGCCCGAGCGCAACTGACGGATCAGGTCGAGCCCGCCCATGCCCGGCAGGCCAAGGTCGATCACCGCCAGGTCGAAGTTGAACTGTCCGGTCTGGTACAGCGCCTCCTCGGCATTGGCCACGGATTCGACCACATGACCGCTCTCGGTGAGGCGGGTTTGCAGGTGATGGCGCAGCAGCGCTTCATCTTCGACGACCAACAGTTTCATAAAGCTCTCCCGGGCAATTCAAAAATCTCCAGACAACCCACTGTGGGAGCCAGCCTTCTGGCGATTGCAATTTGGCAGCCGACAAATATCGTCGAATGTCAGGTCGCTATCGCCAGCAGGCTGGCTCCCACAGGTACCGAGGCGACCGACTTAGAAATAATAGTTGGCCGACAGATAAGTCTGCGCGCTGCTGGTCAAGTCCAGCGAGCCCTGCTTGCTGCCGCCGCTCTCTTTCATCTCGGTGCTGGCGTTGCTGCGCAGGTAACGGTAACCGAGTTCGACCGAGGTGTTCTGCGAGACTTGCTGCAACACACCGAGCTGACCGCCGACGGCGTAACCGATGTCGCTGTCGCGGCTGTAGCCTGGTGAATCCTGGGTCAGCTTGGTCAAGCCTGCGGTGGCCCCGCCAAACAATTTGGTGCTGCCGCCCACCGGGTAGAACAGATCGTAACTGCCCAGCAAGTTTTCCTGGCGCAGTTTAATGCCATTGTGCGAGCCCGACACGTTGTCGTAGGTGGCGTAGTAGCGGCCCTGGCTGTTTTGCTGACCGAGGCGCACGCCGTAGGTGTTGTTGCCGTCGATGGCGCCGGTGGCGTTGGGGTGATCGAGGTTGTTGTTCAAGGAGCGGGACTTGTCGATCTTGTCACTGGTCTGGCCGAAGGTCAGGCCGGCGAAGTTCGAAGACGTGTCGGCCTGGGCCGCGATACTGGCGCTCATGACGCTCAAAGCCAGCAACAGTTTGTTCAAACGAGTCATGGGTAGTTCCTCTTGCACAGTGCTGTTGGGGTATGGCGCAAGATTACTGAGCGCCCCCTGTACCGGCCCTGAACCGTCTCTGAACCTGACCTGAATCAAATCGACTAGGCTGTTTTGACCACTTTCGAGAAGGAGACCCGATCATGCGTTTGTTCCTTGCCCTCACTTTGCTGGCCGTCAGCAGCCTCACCCAGGCGGCGATCAAGACCGAAGAAATCCCCTACCAGAGCGCCGACGGTACCAAGCTGATCGGTTACTACGCCTACGACGACGCCATCAAAGGCAAGCGCCCCGGTGTCGTCGTGGTTCACGAATGGTGGGGGCTGAACGATTACGCCAAGCGCCGAGCGCGTGATCTCGCCGCACTCGGCTACAGCGCGATGGCGATCGATATGTACGGCGACGGCAAAAACACCGAACACCCGAAAGACGCGATGGCGTTCATGCAGGCGGCGACTCAGGATGCGGCGGCGTCCAGCAAGCGCTTCGAGGCGGGGCTGAATTTACTCAAGAAACAAGCACAGACCGACGCGGATAAAATCGCCGCTATCGGTTACTGCTTCGGCGGCGCCGTGGTGTTGAACGCGGCGCGACAGGGCGTGCCGCTGGCGGGCGTGGTGAGCTTCCATGGCGCGCTGGCCACCAAGACTCCGGCCACGCCCGGCAGCGTCAAGGCGAAGATTCTGGTCGAGCACGGCGCGCTGGACAGCATGGTCACTGCCGACAACGTCACCGCGTTCAAGGCGGAAATGGACAAGGCCGGGGCTGACTATAAATTTGTCAGCCTTGACGGTGCCAAGCACGGTTTCAGCAATCCGGATGCGGATCGCCTGAGCCATGGCGAGCATGGCGGCCCGGATATTGGTTACAACAAGGCAGCGGACGAAAAATCCTGGGCGGACATGCAGGCGTTTTTCAAGCAGATCTTCGGCTGATCGCGCTTGTCCCGATCGTTCCCACGCTCCGCGTGGGAATGCCGCCCGGGACGCTCTGCGTCCCATCGCCGGGTGACGCGGAGCGTCACACGATGCGTTCCCACGCAGAGCGTGGAACGATCAGGGTCGCAAGGCTATCCAGCCTGAAGGCTAACCGGCAAAATGCCCGCCATGAACCTAGCCCCCGCCCTTCCCGCCTGCTGCACCGCGCTCGACAGCCACTGGCCGTTGCCCATCGTATTGGCTGACACCGTGCTGATCAGCACCCAATTCGACCCGGCACAATTGCTCGCTGATGATTTTCCGCGCAGCGCGATCGTGGCGCCGCCGAGCATTCAACGTTCGGTGGCCAAGCGTCAGGCCGAATTTCTCGCCGGGAGGATTTGCGCTCGGGCGGCGTTGCAACAACTGCAGGGCAACGGCGCGGTTCCGGCGATCGGCGAAGATCGCGCACCGGTGTGGCCGGCGCATATCTGCGGCTCGATCACTCACAGCAGCGGTCGCGCCGCCGCGATTGTCGCCAACCGCCAGCATTGGCGCAGTCTGGGCATGGACCTGGAAAACCTGCTGAGCGCTGAACGCGCCGAACGTCTGGCCGGGGAAATTCTCACGCCAGCGGAAATGCAGCGCATGGCCGCCGGTTCGCAGGATCTGCGGGCGCTGTGGGTGACCCTGACGTTTTCGGTCAAGGAAAGCCTGTTCAAGGCGCTCTACCCGATCGTGCAGCAGCGCTTTTACTTCGAGCATGCCGAGGTGCTGGAGTGGACCGAGACTGGCGCGGTGAGGTTGCGCTTGCTGACGGATTTATCCAGCGAATGGCGCAACGGTACGGAGTTGGAGGCGCAGTTTGCGGTGCTGGATGAACAGGTGTTGAGTCTGGTGAGCATTCAGGCCTGATGCTTTGCATTGTTAGCTCTGGCGCTATCGCGAGCAGGCTCACTCCTACATTTGGAATGCGTTTCCCTTGTAGGAGTGGGCCTGCTCGCGATGAGGCCGGTACTGCCACCACACAACCTACCGCCGTTCCTGATTCCTCGGCCAGCTCAAACTGAAACACGCCCCGCCCAGGCTTTTGCTCTTGCCGATGATCGCCCGACCGTCGTGCCAGTGAATGATCCGGCGTACGATCGACAACCCCAGACCATGCCCGCCCGACGCCCGCGTGCGGCTGTCATCCAGACGCAGGAACGGCGTGAAAATCCGCTCCCAGGCCACTTCCGGCACACCCGGGCCGTCATCCTCGACATCGACCCGGCAGCGTAATTGCCCGACCTGATAACTCACCGTCACGTTGCCACGGGCATGGCGCATGGCGTTGCTCACCAGATTCTGCAACGCCCGGTGCAGATACCGCGGCTCAGCTTCAACCCAGGCATCGTCATTATCCGCAGCGGACAGGCACAAACCGCGCTGCACGGTGACTTCGGCGCGCAGGGGCGCCAGCTCTGCGATCACTTGATTGACCAACGCATCGAGGTCGACACGCTGGAAGGTCAACGCCGGCGAACCCTGCTCCAGGCGTGCATAGGTGAGCATTTCATCGACCAGCTTATCGAGGTCCTCGATGTCGTGGTCCATGCCCTCGCGGTACTTTTCCAGGGCTTGCGGCGTGGTCGCCGAGCCGATCATCTCCAGACCGAAACGCAGACGCGCCACCGGCGTGCGCAATTCGTGCGACACCGCACGCACCAGTTCGCGCTGGATCGCCAGCAACTGCTGCAGATGCTCAGCCATGCCATTGAACGCCGCGGCCAGCCGCCCGACCGAATCAGCACCGCGCGCTGGCACTCGGGTTTCGAGGCTGCCCTTGGCGATGCGCGTGGCTGCGGCTTCAAGGCCACGCAAACGCCGCTCGAGCTGACGCACCAGCAGATACACGATCAGCCCGATCAGGCTCAGGCCGAGCGCGGCGATCAGCACCAGCCATTCCGGCGGGTACGGGTTCATTTGATACAGCGGGCCGATTTCCAGCACCCACGGCGTGCCGACCATGCCGGCGAATACGCGGATCGAGTCGCCGCCCTTGCCCAGCGCCATCACCGTGTCGCCCTCCGAAACGCGCCGGCTCTGGTCCTCGTCCATGTCGGCGTCGTCCACCGTGACCAGACGCAAGTCGAACCCAAAGCCTTTTTCTTGCTTTATCTGCGCCAGGCGTTTCGGCTGCTCGGCAACCGGTACGCGCACCAGTTCGTCGGCCAAGAGATAAATCGTCGCCCGGGCCAGTTGCTCACTGATCTGCTGCACTTCACCGGTGAGCACCAGTTGTTCCTTGTCGCTAACCAGCCGATAGACCCTGGCCGCATGCGGGCCGGTCTGTTCGACCAGCGCCTGCCCGCGCTGCACGCGGGTGCGCTGGGTCAGATCGAGGTCCGTTTCGGTAAATTTCTTCAGCGCCAGCGGGATGCCGAGCAGACGCTCCCATACCAGCAATGCGCGATGGCGCTCGGTTTCGTTCATCGGCTGCAGATTGTCGGCCATCAGCGAAAACGTGCCGTGGGCCAGGCGTTCACGGTATTGCTCGCTGCGCACCTGATTGAGCAAGTGCAGCGCCAGCACGCCGAGCACAGCAACCAGAATCAGCGCGGCGCACATGCCGCCGTAGATGCGCAGGAAAATCGAGTTCACAACGAAAGGTCTACGCAGGCTTCGGGGACGAACAGATAGCCTTTGCTGCGGATGGTCTTGATCAGACGTGGATGGTCGGGGTCGTCGCCGATCTTCGGGCGGATCCGCGAAATCCGTACATCGATCGAGCGGTCCTGGCCGTCGTAGCCGATGCCGCGCAGTGCGGTGAAGATTTCTTCGCGGGACAAGATGCGCCCGGCGTTGGCAACCAACAGCCAGAGCAGGTCGAATTCGGCGCTGGTCAGCTCGATGCCAATGTCATTCAGCCAGGCTTCGCGCAGCGCGTTGTCGACCACCAACGGCCCGAATTGCAGACGACGGGATTTCTCCGCGGCCGGTTCCGCGCTGTCACTGCGCCGCAGCAACGCCTGGATTCGCGCCAGCAACAGGCGCGGGCGCACCGGCTTGCACACGTAATCGTCGGCCCCGAGGTCCAGCCCTTGAATCTGGTCGGCGTCGTCGGTGCGCGCGGTGAGCATCAGAATCGGCCCATCGAACTGAGTGCGTACCTTGCGACAGATGCTCAGACCGTCTTCGCCGGGCAGCATCCGGTCAAGGATCACCAGGTCCGGCTGTTCCTTGATAATCCGCGCCGCCGCCAGCGCGCCATTGCCTTCGATATCCACGCGCAATCCATTGGCTTGCAGGTAGTCACGCGTCAGCTCGGCCAGACGCTGGTCATCCTCGACGATCAATACCTGAAAGGCTTGTTGCTCCACCGGTGACCTCTGCTTGCTGTTGTTATTGATAATGGAGGATCTGCTGACTAACACGGGACCTGTAGGAGTGAGCCTGCTCGCGATAGCGATTGATCAGCCAATGAAGATGCTGGCCGGAAAGGCGCTATCGCGAGCAGGCTCACTCCTACAGGATTTTCGCCATCCTCCCGTTTTTTTGTCATGTTCGAGGAGGATAAGAATGCCCACGCCCGCAGCGATTGTATAAACGCCGACCACCCGGAATACAAGTCGGTAAATGCGTTCGGACCCGGCGAAAAACTGTGGTAGGGTTCGCGCCCTCAAAAACCGCTGAAGCGTTTTTTCCGGGCAAAAAAACAGTGACAAACGGTCTGGCTCAGCCGGTTCGCGGCCTACACGGGTTTTCCCTGTTTCTTACACAATTTACGCACAGGCTTATCCACAGCCAGTACGTTGCAAGCCCCCTCAAAACGCATTATCTTGTAGCACGGCGAAAACAGAGACCCTACATGTAGGGTTTTTGCCTTAAGCGCCCAACCACATTTCAGACCTGAAACTCAAGCGCTTTATTGCTAGTTTCAGGTTGAACGAAGCAAGTTTTTCGAAGCCCAAACCGCGCTTGCGGATGGCACCGTTTTTTTAGTCCCAAGCGGACAAAACGGTATGGGTGTTGCAGTCATTACTGTCACCCGGGAGGGAATCCGGTTTCGGGCATTTGTCCCGCAACCAGAACTTCGGCAGGGACGCGGCGTTGCAGCCTTTTTCGTCTGTTCCGAAGTGGTAATTGCCGACGCTGGTCGGTTGCAGTGCTTCGGTACAGAACGGTGAGCACCATGACGGTGCCAAACAAACATAGAGAATGTGGAGACCACCCCCCATGCAAACCGACACAACTCGCGAGAACCCGCAGGGCACCTTGCCGCAGGCCGCCGATTCGACTTCGGATCTGGCAGCTACCGCGCCTGGCCAGCTGCGCGTGATCAAGCGTAATGGCACTGTCGTTCCTTACACCGATGACAAGATCACCGTCGCTATCACCAAAGCGTTTCTCGCAGTTGAGGGCGGCACCGCTGCCGCTTCGTCGCGAATCCATGACACCGTGGCGCGTCTGACCGAACAGGTCACCGCAACCTTCAAGCGTCGCATGCCATCGGGCGGCACCATCCACATCGAAGAAATCCAGGACCAGGTCGAACTGGCCCTGATGCGTGCCGGCGAGCAGAAAGTTGCCCGCGACTACGTGATCTACCGCGACGGTCGTTCGAAAGAGCGCGCTGCGCATGCGCCGGCCGAAGCCGCCGTCAATGCACACCCGTCGATCCGCATCACCCGCACCGACGGTAGCCTGGCGCCGCTGGACATGGGCCGCCTGAACACCATCGTCACCGAAGCCTGCGAAGGCCTGGAAGAAGTCGACGGTGACCTGATCCAGCGCGAAACCCTGAAAAACCTCTACGACGGCGTGGCGCTGACCGACGTCAACACCGCGCTGGTCATGACCGCCCGTACTCTGGTCGAGCGTGAGCCGAACTACTCGTTCGTCACCGCCCGCCTGCTGATGGACACCCTGCGCGCCGAAGGCCTGGGTTTCCTCGGTGTCGCCGAAAGCGCCACTCACCACGAAATGGCCGACCTGTACGCCAAGGCACTGCCGGCCTATATCGCCAAAGGTATCGAGTTCGAACTGCTGAACCCTGTGCTGGCCTCCTTCGACCTGGAAAAACTGGGCAAGGCGATCAACCACGAGCGCGATCAGCAATTCACCTACCTCGGCCTGCAGACCCTGTACGACCGTTACTTCATCCACAAGGATGGCGTGCGTTTCGAACTGCCGCAGATCTTCTTCATGCGCGTGGCCATGGGTCTTGCAATCGAAGAGAAGCAGAAAGAAGACCGTGCGATCGAGTTCTACAACTTGCTGTCCTCGTTCGACTACATGGCGTCGACCCCGACCCTGTTCAACGCCGGCACCCTGCGTCCACAGCTGTCGAGCTGCTACCTGACCACCGTGCCGGATGACCTGTCGGGCATCTATCACGCGATCCACGACAACGCCATGCTGTCGAAATTCGCCGGTGGCCTGGGCAACGACTGGACTCCGGTGCGTGCACTGGGCTCGTACATCAAGGGCACCAACGGCAAATCGCAAGGCGTCGTGCCGTTCCTCAAAGTAGTGAACGACACCGCTGTGGCCGTGAACCAGGGTGGCAAGCGCAAAGGCGCTGTGTGTGCCTACCTGGAAACCTGGCACATGGACATCGAAGAGTTCATCGAGCTGCGCAAGAACACCGGTGACGATCGTCGTCGTACCCACGACATGAACACCGCCAACTGGATCCCTGACCTGTTCATGAAGCGTGTCTTCGATGACGGCAAGTGGACCCTGTTCTCGCCATCCGAAGTTCCGGACCTGCACGACCTGACCGGTAAAGCCTTCGAAGAGCGTTACGAGTACTACGAAGCGCTGACCGAATACCCGGGCAAGGTCAAGCTGTTCAAGACCATCCAGGCCAAAGACCTGTGGCGCAAGATGCTGTCCATGCTGTTTGAAACCGGCCACCCATGGCTGACCTTCAAAGACCCGTGCAACCTGCGCAGCCCGCAGCAGCACGTCGGCGTGGTCCACAGCTCGAACCTGTGCACCGAGATCACCTTGAACACCAACAAGGACGAGATCGCCGTTTGCAACCTGGGCTCGATCAACCTGCCGAACCACATCGTCGACGGCAAGCTCGATACCGCCAAGCTGCAACGCACCGTCAACACCGCCGTGCGCATGCTCGACAACGTGATCGACATCAACTACTACTCGGTGCCGCAAGCGAAGAACTCCAACTTCCGCCACCGTCCGGTCGGTCTGGGCATCATGGGCTTCCAGGACGCTTTGTACCTGCAGCACATCCCTTACGGCTCCGACGCTGCCGTCGAGTTCGCCGACAAGTCGATGGAAGCGGTCAGCTACTACGCGATCCAGGCCTCCTGCGACCTGGCCGACGAGCGCGGTGCGTACGAGACGTTCAACGGTTCGCTGTGGTCCAAGGGCATCCTGCCGCTGGATTCGCAACAGATCCTGATCGAACAGCGCGGCCAGAAGTACATCGATGTCGACCTGAACGAAAGCCTCGACTGGGCACCGGTTCGCGCCCGTGTACAGAAAGGCATTCGTAACTCGAACATCATGGCCATCGCACCGACCGCGACCATCGCCAACATCACCGGCGTATCGCAGTCGATCGAACCGACCTACCAGAACCTCTATGTGAAATCGAACCTGTCGGGCGAATTCACCGTGATCAACCCGTACCTGGTTCGCGACCTGAAAGCGCGCGGCCTGTGGGACTCGGTCATGATCAACGACCTGAAGTACTACGACGGTTCGGTTCAGCAGATCGAGCGCATCCCGCAAGAACTCAAAGAGCTCTACGCGACCGCGTTCGAAGTGGACACCAAGTGGATCGTTGACGCCGCCAGCCGTCGTCAGAAGTGGATCGACCAGGCCCAGTCGCTGAACCTGTACATTGCCGGCGCCTCGGGCAAGAAGCTCGACGTGACCTACCGCATGGCCTGGTACCGTGGTCTGAAAACCACCTACTACCTCCGTGCCCTGGCCGCGACCAGCACCGAGAAGTCGACCATCAACACCGGCAAGCTGAACGCTGTTTCCAGCGGCGGCAACCACGGCGATGATTCGGTCCTGGCCGCTCCGGCAGGTCCGGCACCAGTGCCAAAGGCTTGCGCGATTGACGAGCCGGATTGCGAAGCTTGCCAATAAGCTGAGCTGACTCGGGCGTTGCGAGACGCCTGAGACTTCCCAATCGAACCCCCCCGACAGACTTCTGGTTTGTCGGGGGTTTTCTTTTTTTGGGGGTTGGGGGATTGGGGGATTGGGGGCATATCCGTTGCTGCGGAGGTTGCCGCTGGCGGTTTCGCTCTTACAGCGACTCACTTTTCCAGACGCCGAAAAGTAAGCAAAAGGCTTTGCCCCGGCGTTCGGCCCCTCGCTGGGGCTCGGGGTTCCTTCGTTACGGAATCGATCCGGGCGCAGCGGCTACGGTTTGCTTCGCTGCACCTCCTTCCGCTGTGTACGACTCCGTCGTACGGTCGCTACGCTCCCACACCCGAATCGATCCCTTCACTCAGCCTGCCGAAGGGGCAAAAAATCAAAAGCCAGATCAAGATCAAAAGCCAGATCAAAATCAAAAGCCCCTCACCCTAGCCCTCTCCCGGAGGGAGAGGGGATTGACCGCGGTGGATGCGAGAGCTAAACCGACCTGCGATACCGAGTTGTACGCGATTTTCAAAGCCAAAGCAGATCGGCTCCCTCTCCAGGGGGAGAGGGCTGGGGTGAGGGGCGAATCCACCGAAAATCTCAAGCCGTGCGGCGCTTCTAACCACTCAACAATGAGCGCCAGCTCGAGTGCTCTTGATCTTGATCTTGCCTAACCAGCGACATCGGAAGGCTGAGCGCAGGGATTGATCCGGGCGTGGGAGCGCAGCGACCGTCTGGCGCAGCCAGACACAGCGGAAGGAGGTGCAGCGAAGCAAACCGTAGCCGCTGCGCCCGGAGCGATCCCGGAGCGAAGGGACCCGAGCCTGCGAGGGCCGTACGTAGGAGCAAAGCCTTTTGGTTCCTTTTTGGCGTTTGAAAAAGGGACTCGCCGTAAGGGCGAAACCGCCAGCCGCAACACCCGAAGCAACGGATAAATCCCCAAAAACCCAAGAGCCTGGTCGGCCCACAGGCCGCCAAGGCCAAAAAAAAAGCCCCTCAAAACGAGGGGCCCAAAAAATCATCACAAACCCAATCAGGTCATCTGAATAATGGTCTGCATAATCGTGCTCTGCGTCGAAATAGTCTTGGCGTTCGCCTGATAGTTGCTCTGGCCCTTGATCAGATCAACCAGCTCGTTGGTCAGGTTAACGTTCGACTCTTCCAGCGAGTTGGACACCACCTCACCCAACGTACCGGTCTTCGGCGCGTCGTAGCCCGGAATACCCGAAGCGAAAGTCTCTTTCCAGCTAGTACCACCGACAGCCTGCAAGCCCTGCTCGTTGGTGAAACTGGCCAGTGCAACCTGACCAATCGCCTTGCTCTGGTTGTTGCTGAAGTTGGCGAACAGCGTACCGGTACCGTCGATGGTCAGGTTGGTTATCTGTCCAGTGGCGTAGCCATCCTGAGTCGGGATCGTGCGCGAAGTATCAGCGTTGTACTGGGTGGTCTTAGCCATCGAAATGGTCACGCCAGCCGGATTTGCTGCCGCGCCGTTAGGCGTAAAAACACCGTTGGTCACGGTGCCTGGTTTCCAGTTACTCAACGTCAAGTCGCTGCTGATGAGCGGGTTTGGCGCCGGCGGCGGCAAAGTACTCGGTGTACTCACCTGAAGCAATTTGCCGGAACTGTCGAACGTCAATGTCGAAGCAACCGGAGGCGTGGCGGCGTTGGTTGGATCGCTACCGGTGGCATCCGGGTTGCGTCCATCAACCAGGGTGTAAACCTTCCAGGTATTCTCGCCAGTCTTGACCACGTACTGATCCATGACGTGGGAGTTACCCTGAGTGTCATAGATCGGCGTGCTGAACGACTTGGTGTAAGTCTCAGGCTTCGACGGGTCGAACTTCACGGCAGTAGCGCCGGTATCAACAATCACGGGTGCCGAAGAGTTCAGGTTGATGCTCGAAGTCACCGCCGAAGTCGACTTTGGCGCCAGGTTCGAGGTGTCGATCTTCAGATCGGTCAACACGCCATTGATGATCTTGCCGTTGGCATCCACACCGTAACCTTGCAGACGCGAGGTGTAGTCGGTGTTGGTGATGTAACCGGCGTTGTCGACCTTGAACGTACCGGCACGGGTATACGAGATCGAGCCGTTGTTGCTCATGGTGAAGAAGCCGGAACCGTTGATGCCCATGTCCAGCACGTTGCCAGTGTTGTTGATGTCACCTTGGGTGAACTGCTGGGAAACGTTGGCCAGGCGCACGCCGTTGCCGATCACTTTGCTGCCGCTGCCCAGACGAGTCGACGAATAGACGTCTTCGAATTCTGCGCGCGAGGATTTGAAACCGGCGGTGGCGACGTTGGCGATGTTGTTGCCGGTGACGTCGAGTTGTTTGTTGGCGGCATAGAGACCGCTAAGGCCGATGTTAAAAGACATGTTCCACTCCTTCGTGCCGGGTTAGTCGGCTCTATATACCAATGGTTTGTACTTTGGACAGGGCAACGGTGCCCTTGCCGGCCAGGTTGAGCATCAGCTCGCCGCCGGTCTGGCTGATCGTCACGCTGTTGACGGTCGCTGGCAGGTAAGTCGCCAGGTCCGTCGCGGTGCCGTTGATCGGTGCGTTGGCCTTGAAGGTGTAAGTACCGACCGGCACCACGGTGCCTGCGGTGTCCTTGCCATCCCAGGTGAAGCTCGCGTCGCCAGCGGCGCGGCTGCCCAGATCGATGGTGCGAACGGTTTTTCCGTCCTTGTCGGTGATGGTCACGGTGCCACCAGCAATCGACGAAGGCACGGTGACCGAACCGGTCAGGCCTTTGCTCGGGTCATCGAGCTGTGCGGTGTTGGTCTGCACGATCACGTTACGGCCAACCAGCGACGACGCTTGCAGCGCCTGCGACGAGTTGTAGTTGCCGGCCAGGCCACTCACGGTGGAGTTCAGCGTGGTGATGCCTTCGAGGCTGCTGAACTGCGCCAACTGGGCAACGAATGCACTGTTGTCCTGCGGGTCGAGCGGGTTCTGGTTTTTCAGCTGGGTCACCAGCAACTGCAGGAACGCATCCTTGCCCAGCGCTTGTCCGCCGGTGCTGCTGTTGGTCGCCGAAGCAATGCCATCGGTGGTCGAACTGGTCTTTTTCGACGAGTTCGACAGAATATCATTCATGCTCAGGGAGCTGGTGGTATCGGTAACGCTCATGGCAGTCGCCCCTTATTACTGACCGAGGGTCAGCACCTTCTGCATCATGGTTTTGGCGGTGTTCATCATTTCGGCGTTGGTCTGGAACGAACGGCTCGCGGAAATCATGTCAGCCATCTCTTCCACCACGTTGACGTTCGGGTAGTAGACGTAGCCCTTGGCGTCGGCCGCGGGGTGGTTGGGCTCGTAACGCGCTTCGAGGTTGCTCTGGTCTTCGACCACACCGAGCACCTGCACGCCTTGACCGGCCGCGTCCTGGTTCTGGAACAGCGAGTCGCTGCCGCCGCTCTGGCCGCCCTGGAACATGGTGGCGAACACCGGGTGACGGGCGCGGTAGGTCTGGTCGATGCTCGACGAGACGGTCTCGGCGTTGGCGATGTTCGAGGCCACGGTGTTCAGACGCGTGGTCTGGGCGCTCATGCCGCTTCCGGCAATGTTGAAAACGCTGGACAGGGACATGGATTACTCTCCGCGCAGGGCTGACACCAGCCCTTTGAATTTGCTGTTGAGCAGGGTGAAGCTGGCCTGGAAGCCGACGGCGTTTTCCGCGTAGTTGGACTGTTCCAGTTGAGCGTCCACGGTGTTCTGGTCGATCGAAGGCTGCATCGGCGTGCGATACATCAGCGACTCGTCGCCATTGCCCAGACCTTCAGCTTCGATGTGACGGCTGTTGGTCTTGTTCAGAGCGATGGTGCCGTTGGCGTTTTTCTGGCTCTGGGCTTCGAGTACTTTCGAGAAGTCCAGATCCCGCGCCTTGTAGTTCGGGGTATCGGCGTTGGCGATGTTGTTGGCCAGCACTTCGGCACGCTGGGCGCGGAAGCCCAAAGCCTTTTCGTGAATGCCGAGCGCTTTGTCGAAGCTGATGCTCATGTCGGGAACCTTCAGGTGACCGGTTTTTCGTAACTGAGCTTTAGCAAGCGTCGTGCCAGATTGCCAAACTCCCGGTTTCCGTGGCTTTGCGGGCGGGCGGCAACGCGGCAATGCCAGAAAAGCGGCAACCGGCTTCCGGCAGATGCCGCTTTTCTGCCGCTTGGTTGCCTCTTGCCCACGCCACCAATCCCCTGTAGGAGTGAGCCTGCTCGCGATAGCGTCAGGACATTCACCATCGTCGGTGCCTGATACGCCGCTATCGCGAGCAGGCTCACTCCTACAGAGGGGCGGTGGTGGTTTCGAGATAAACGCAGGCAAAAAAAACGGGAGCCCCCTGAGGACTCCCGTCTTGTTGTATTGCCGCGGCAATCACTTCGCCTTGTAAATGATCCCCGGGCTGCACTGGACCATCTGGTAATGGTCCGGCAAACCGTTCAGCGCTTCGGATGCGCCAAGGAACAGATACCCGCCCGGCTTCAACGTGCTGTGAATGCGCAACAGGATGTCTTTCTTCACTTCGGCCGAGAAATAGATCAGTACGTTGCGGCAGAACACGATGTCGAACTTGCCCAGCGCGGCATAGCTGTCGAGCAGGTTGAACGAGCGGAACTCCACCCGGCTCTTGATCGGCGCCTTGACCACCCAGCGCCCCGGCCCTTTCGGGTCGAAGTAGCGTTGCAGACGCTCCGGCGACAAACCGCGGCCGATGGCCAGGCTGTCGTACTCGCCGGTCTTGCAGTTGTTGAGCATCAGGCCCGACAGATCAGTGGCAACGATCTGCACGCCCATCTTCAACTGGCCGAGGTTGCTGCGCTCGAACTCGTCGATCGACATCGACAGCGAGTACGGTTCCTGACCCGACGAGCAGGCCGCCGACCAGATGCGCAAGCGCTGGTTGGGGCTGGCCTTGATCGCTTCCGGCAGGACCTTGTTCTTCAACACCTCAAACGGATAGGTGTCGCGAAACCACAGGGTTTCGTTGGTCGTCATGGCATCGACCACCTGCTCGCGCAAACCGCTGCGCGGCTGGGTCTGGATGCGTTGCACCAGCTCACCCAGCGACTTGATGCCTTGCTGCTCCATCAGTTTGTTGAGACGGCTGGAGACCAGATATTGCTTGTTTTCACCGAGCAAAATGCCACAGGCCTTTTCCAGGAAGACCCGGAACTGTTCGAAATCCAAATTACCCGTAGACAATGGTGCCGCCTCTTAAATCGTGTTGAACACCAGGGACAGTAGGTCCCTAGCTGATATCTGCTGCTTTGATCCGGTCGACTACCCGGGATGCCAGGTCATCAGGACGGAATTTGGCCAGGAAGTCATCGGCGCCGACTTTTTTGACCATCGCCTGATTGAATACCCCCGACAACGAAGTATGCAGGATGATATGGAGCTTTTGCATGCGCGCGTCGCCGCGGATTTCCGCCGTCAAGGTGTACCCGTCCATCTCCGGCATCTCGATGTCGGAAATCATCATCAGGAACTCTTCTTCCGGCTTCTTGCCTTCGTCGACCAGCTTGCGCAGGTAATCCAGCGCCTGCTTGCCGTCGTTCAGCGCCACCACTTCGACACCGATCGTCTGCAGACAACGGGTGACCTGCTTGCGTGCCACCGACGAGTCATCGACCGTCAGCACCCGCAGCGATAACGCCTTGGTCTGGGTCTCGACATCGACCACGCCCACCGAAATCGCTTCCGGCGTCGGTGCGACTTCCGCCAGCACTTTCTCGACATCGATGATTTCGACTAACTGATTGTCGACCCGAGTCACAGCCGTCAGGTAGTGATCGCGACCGGTGCCCTTGGGCGGCGGATGGATCTCTTCCCAGTTCATGTTGACGATGCGCTCCACCGAGCGGACCAGGAAACCCTGGGTCTTGGTGTTGTACTCCGTGATGATCACGAACGGACTGTTCTTGTCTTTCAACGCTCCGGAACCGGTCGCCATTGCCAGATCGAGGATCGGAATGGTCGCCCCGCGAATATTTGCCACCCCGCACACCACAGGACTGGACTTGGGCATCAACGTCAGCGACGGGCATTGCAACACTTCCCGTACCTTGAACACGTTGATGCCATAGAGCTGTTGACCGTCGAGACGGAACAACAACAGCTCCAGGCGATTCTGCCCTACCAGTTGCGTACGCTGGTTCACCGAATCCATTACACCCGCCATGCCCAGACTCCTACATCAACGCCAAGTGTTGTTGCGACGCACATTCATTGCTAAACGGCACGGCGCTTGCTTTTTAACCCGTATGAACATTCAAACGACATTTTCCCGACACCTGATAGCGCCTCTTCGCAGAGCGCTTGCCGGTGCGTGCGCCATTTGCTGCTTGTTCTTTGGCAGTCCTGCCCATGCTGATGCGGTTACCTTGCCTGACATGCTTATCGGCGTCACTCAGGGCTTTCTTGAGTTCACCGTAGAAGACTATCTGACGAGCAGTCAAACCGAAGGCCGTTATGAAATCGAAGTCAACCAGCTCGACCCACGCATGCGCATGCCGATGTGCGACAAGGAATTGACAGCGACGCTGGAGAGTCCGGCACGCCCTTTGGGCCGGGTTACGGTGAAGGTTCGCTGCGAGGGCACATCGCCCTGGACGGTGTTCGTACCCGCTCAAGTCCGGCTGTTTCGCGAGATTGTCACAACCACGCGTGCGCTCAAACGCGCTGGCATTATCGAGCCGCAGGACGTGACCTTGCGCGAGCGCGATGTCAGCCAGATCAATCAGGGCTTTCTGACTTCGGTGGACGAAGCGATCGGGCAGAAATTAACCCGACCAACGGTCGCCGATCAGGTCATCACCCAGGTTCATCTGGAGCAGGCGGAAGTCATTCGCAAGGGCGATCAGGTCGTCATCACCGCACGCAGCGGGACATTGGCCGTGCGCATGCCGGGCGAAGCCCTGGCCAACGGCGGCCTGAAAGAACAGATCCGGGTAAAAAACCTCAATTCACAACGGGTGATCAAGGCGCAGGTCACCGCGCCGGGACAAGTGGAAGTGGCCATGTGAAAGCCCTGTGAGAAAACTGGCGCCGACCTCGTCGCTTCCCTAAACTGTGTCGCAGCAGGACATGCCGCGATGCAGCCAGGCGCATTGGAAAAATGTGCCTAAAGTTTTCCAGGGGATAGCCGAAAACATGGCAAGCGTCCAAATTCCCAGAGGTTTTTATCATGGTCATCGATTTCAGCCGTTTGAACAGTTCCTCGTCACTGACAGGCAGCACACGTACCAGCAACGCCAAGGAAAGCGCTGAAAACAGCCCCTCCGCGCCGCTGAATACCCAGGCCGAACAGGCCAATGCCGCCAAAAGCGGGGAGTCGGTACACCTCAGCAATGAGGCTCAACAGTTGCAGAAGGTCACTGACAAGCTGCGCGATCAGCCTGCTGTCGACAAAGCCCGTGTGGCCGAGTTGAAAGCCGCGATTGCCGATGGCAGCTATAAAGTCGACAGCAACCGTGTAGCCAGCAAACTGCTCAACTTCGAAGCCCAGCGCTAGGCTTTTGCCGGCGCCAGGCTTTTGGACGCTTAAACCCCAAGGCCAGCCATGCACGACACTACTTTATTGCAACTGATCGACGACGACTTTGCTCCAGCGCAAGAATTGCTGGAGTTGCTGCAAACCGAATCCCTCGCGTTGCACGGTCGTGACATGCCCCTGCTGGAAGAAATTCTGGCGCGCAAGCAGGCGTTGATCATTCTGCTGGAACAGCATGGCCGCAAGCGCAGCGAAATCCTCGCCAGCCTCAATCTGCCGACCGATCGCAACGGCCTGCAACAACTGGCCGCGCAATCGAACATTGGCGAGCAGTTGTTGCGCCAGGGCGATGCCCTGACCGACCTGATCGCCCAATGCCAGGCAGCCAACGTCAAGAATGGCCAGTCGATCCGCATTCAGCAGGCCACCACGGCCAATCAGCTGAAAATCCTCACCGGGGGCGAACCGCCAGCGTTGTACGACGCCAGCGGCACCTTTGCCAAGCCCGCCAAACCGCGTCCGCTCAGCCAGGCATGAGCCGTTGATGCGCCAGCTCTATCAACCCGCGGAACATGCTGGCAAAATGCTGGCTAGTCGTCATATTTTGTCTGGAGATTGATAAACCGTGTCCAACGCCCTCAGCGCGGATGATGCTCCGCAGCCCCCTAAGGTGCTCACCACGCCACTGGAAATCTCCAGCAACCTGCGCCAGCTGCAGGACAGCCACGATCCGCTGATCATCACCTTCCACGAGCGCAGCCAGCGTTTTCAAAGCTACCTGATCAAAGTCGACCGCGACAGCGCCTCGATCGCTCTGGACGAAATGATCCCGCGCGATGGCGAACGCTTCCTGCTCGCCGGCGAGCCGTTCAAGGTTGAAGGTTTTCATGACGGCGTACGCATCGCCTGGGAATGCAACGGCACGCTGAACATCGAAGAATCCGACGGCGATCGCTTTTATACCGGCGAGCTGCCGACCGAAGTGGTTTACCACCAGCGCCGCAACGCCTTCCGTGCCGCGCTGAAACTGACCGATCTGGTCAGCGTTGAACTGGGCGGTGAAAAGCTCAAGTCGCCGATCCATGGCAAGCTGCTGGATATTTCCGCGACCGGTTGCAAGTTTCGCTTCGAAGGCGACATCACCGATCGCCTGCAACTGGGCCAGGTCTACGACCGCCTGATCGCCCCGCCGCTGTTCGGCAACCAGCCGATCGCTGTTGAACTGCGCTATCTGCACTTCGAAGAAAAGCTCAACATCACCTTCGCCGGCCTGCGCTTTCACAACATCAGCGGCCCGGCCGCGCGCAACGTCGAGCGTTTCGTTTATCAGCTTCAACGTGAAGCGCGGCGGTTTGATAAAGACGATCTCTGAGCCGTAGCGACCAACAAAAAGGGCAGCCCCTCACAGGGCTGCCCTTTTTGTTGCGCGGTGTTTATGTACGCTTCAGGGCCGCGCGCCACTGATATCCGGCGCAGGCTTGTCATCTGCGCTGCTCACATCATCTTCGGCCGTGGCTGGCGGCGGTTCGGCTGGCTCGGGTTCAGGTTCTGGACTGGACGGCGCCGGATCCTGGACCATCTGCTCCTGCACCACTTGCTCATCGACGCGTGGGTCGAGCGCTGCTACGAGTGGCGAACTCGACATGCTGTCCGGCATGGCCACGTGATGCAGCGGCGCATCATCGACCTGATGCAGATTGGTCACCGCCTTCGGCCGAATCCGCCACACCAGTACCAGCGCAAAAAAGCTGAAGAACGCATACAGACTCTGGCTGCCGAGAAACTTCATCAGCACGCCGGCCAGCAGCGGCCCGATGCTCGCGCCCACCCCGTAGGTCACCAGCAGCATGGCCGTCAGCGACACCCGTCGATCGCCCTCGACATGGTCGTTGGAAAACGCCACGGCCAACGGATAGAGACAGAACTGCACCAGCGAACAGAGGAAGCCCACCACAAACAGCACTTCCAGCGGCACCTGCGGCAGCACCGCCAACGGCAGCGCCGCCACTGCCAGAAACCCGGCGAAGCAGCGGATCAGCAACGCCCGGTCGTAACGATCGGACAACCAGCCGAGCGGCCACTGCACCAGCAAACCAGCAAAAATGCAGCTACCCATGAATAGACCGACCTGCTCGGTCGACAGCCCTTGCTGTGAGGCATACAACGGCGCCAGGCCGTAAAACGAACCGATGATCAAACCGGCGCCGAGCACTGTGCTCAACGACTGCGGCACCCGCTTGATAAAGAAGCGCGGCTCCATCGGCGCCGGATGCAGAGGGGCCGGGTGAATCCGTCGGGTCAGCGCCACCGGCACCAGACACAGCGCAAAGCACAGTGCGACCAGCATCAGCAGCTCGAGGCCGAGGCCCGGGTGCATGACCAGAATCAACTGACCGAGCACCAGGCCCAGATACGAAGCGATCATGTAACCGCTGAACACCAGACCACGCTGATTGGCATCGGCCTGCTCGTTGAGCCAGCTCTCGATCACCATGTACTGGCACATCATGCCGAGGCCGACGATGGTCCGCAGCACCAGCCACGCCGGCAGCCAATCGACCAGACCATGGCCCAGCACTGCCGCACCGACAATCCCGGCACACGCCGAATAAGCGCGAATGTGCCCGACCCGGGCGATCAGCCGGTGACCGATCTTGCCGCCCAGCACCAGACCAAAATAGTTGGCGGCCATCAGCGCACCGACCCACAGGCCGTCGACATTGTCAGCGGCCAGACGCAAGGCCAGATAGGTGGAGAGAAGGCCCGAGCCGATCAACATCATCAGCGAGGCGAAATACAGCGCTCGAAAGGATTTCCAGATTTGGCGCATCGGCGTTCCGAGCGGCTCCTTGCAGTAAAGACCGGGCTAACCAAAGGCTAGCGGGGTGGCGACAGTACGTCAGGCCTGGGCTGCTAGAACACGCCGTTCCCAGGGGGTGATTTCATCGAAGAAGCTGGTCAACTCCATGGTCTTCGAAGCGATGTAGCCTTCGATGAACTCGGGTCCGAACAGTTCCCTGGCCAAGTGGCTACGCTTCAGACGTTCCAGAGCAGCATGCAAGGTACACGGCAACGCAAGATTGTCCGGCACGACAAACTCGCCCTGAATCGCCTCGCTGGGCTCGAGTTCCTGCTCGATGCCATGCAAACCCGCGGCCAGACTGGCGGCGAGCACCAGATACGGATTCGCGTCGGCGCCCGGCAAGCGGTTTTCGACCCGACGAGCGACCGGCGAACTGGCCGGAATGCGCAGCCCGGCGGCACGGTTATCGTGGGACCAGCAGGCATTGTTCGGCGACGCATACGGATGGCACAGGCGCTGATAGGAATTCACGTTGGGCGCAAACAGTGCGGTGAACTCGGCCATGGCTGCCTGCTGCCCGCCGATGAAATGGCGGAACATCGCGGTCGCCTCGCCGCTCGCGTCACTGAAGACATTTCTGCCGCTGCCGATTTCGACCACGCTCTGGTGAATGTGCATCGAACTGCCCGGCGTGTGCGCCAACGGCTTGGCCATACACACCACGGTCAGGTCGTGCTTGAGCGCGACCTCTTTGAGCAGGTGCTTGAACAGGAATGTCTGGTCGGCCAGCAGCAACGGATCGCCGTGCAGCAGATTGATCTCGAACTGACTGACGCCCATTTCGTGCATGAAGGTGTCGCGGGGCAAGCCCAGCGCCGCCATGCATTTGTAGACTTCGCTGAAGAACGGTCGTAGTCCGTTATTGGAGCTGACGCTGAAGGCCGACTGGCCGTCTTCGCGACGACCGTCGAGGCCGACCGGTGGGTGAAATGCTTGGGTGGGATCAGGGTTGGGCGCGAAAACAAAAAACTCCAGCTCGGTCGCCACCACCGGCGCCAATCCGCGCGCGGCGTAACGGGCAATGACTTTCTTTAGCTGGCCACGGGTCGACAGCGGCGAGCTTTCGCCGCTCAGTTCGTCCGCGTCGCAAATCGCCAGGGCGCGCGGCTCGTCACTCCAGGGCAGGCGGTGAACCTGGGTCGGTTCGGCGACCAGTGCAAGATCGCCGTCATCGCTGCCGTAAAACCGCGCCGGCGGGTAGCCGCCCATGATGCATTGCAGCAGCACACCCCGCGCCAACTGCAGGCGCCGCCCTTCGAGGAAACCCTCGGCGGTCATCACTTTGCCTCGCGGCACGCCATTAAGATCCGGCGTAACACATTCAATCTCATCAATGCCCGTCAGTCGCTGTGCGAGTGAGCGCTGGCCATCGGTTGTCATGACGCAATCCTTGTTATTGTGCGAGCCGCGAACGGCGACCCGTACAAAATAGGCTCCGGCTGTTCGGAATATCAAGCAGCGTCAGCAAAAACCATTGTTACGGCAGATACAGACTGAATACTCCGCCACCGAGCGGACCGCCATTGCTGATCTCCGTGCGCCCCTCCACGCCATTGCGCTGATGCAGCGCCGCGATGCGATTGGCAAAGTACAGACCGAGTCCGGTACTGCCGCTGCTGTGATTGATGCCCTGCACGTAATCGGCCTGACGCTCGAGCATCTCTCGCGGATAACCGGCGCCGTCATCGTTGATGCTCAGGACCAGTTGCCCGGCCTCGTCACTCACGGTGATCAATAATGATTCGCGTGCGTAACGAATGGCGTTGTTGATGCAGTTGCTCAGCACCGAAGCAATCAGCTCACGATCAAAGAAACCCAGCGGGCTTAGCGGGTCGACTTCATAGGTGGCGAGAATGCCGCGGCTGGCGAATACCTCCTGATGCGCGGCCAGTTGCGCCTCGATGAAATCGTCGAGTTCGTGATAGGCCGGTTGCAGCGGCAGCTGATTGACGCCGAGCTTGTACAGCCCGAGCAACTGCACGAGCATGCCGTTGAGGTGAGCGAACTCGAAGTCGATCACGCCCTGCTCCGCGCCCTCACGCTGCGCTTGCGGCAGACGCGCCAGCCATTGGCTGTGCGCCTGCATGAGCATGGCCAGGGAGTTTTTCATGTCGTGGACGGTGGAGGCGATCACCGTGGAGAAATCCAGCGCCTGCTCATCGTGGTTCATTCGCCAAACGCCTTGCTTTTCAGCTTCTGATAACGCGCAAACCGCGCGTCGGTGTCGGGCATCAGGCCGACCATTTTCAGGCAGGCCCGACATTCTTCCAGCTCCGCTGACGGCACACTGGTGTCGGTGCCATGCAACAGCGACTGGGCCAGGTTCAACGCGATGCTGAGGTTCTTCGGTTGCATCTTCAATGCCTTGCGGAACACCTCGCGGGCTTCCACCAGGTTGCCGGTCTTGTACACCCGCACGCCCTGACGGTTTAAGTCAGCAGCGGCGTTACTGGAACTGAGTATGGTCGGGTCATCGGTGAGCTTGGCGATGTCTTTCATCACCGCCGGGTCGTCGCCGTAGATCTCCGCGCAGCTCTTGAGCATCGAGGTGCCCGCCTCGGCCTGTCCAAGCATCTGCAACTGCTTGGCCACCAGCAATGCTGCTTCCGGGCTCATGAACTGCTCCATGCCATCGAGACGCATCAGCGCTTGCTCGGTGAGCTTGTCGGCAGTTTCCGCATCGTTGAGCAGCAGGCTGGTGGCTTTCATCAGGCGCGCACGAATCTGCAGGCCCGGGTCACTCGGGTTTTCTTTGGCGACCGCGCTGAGCGTGGTGTTGATCTCCAGTCGCGTGCGCGTATCGAGGCCGCGGTCGCTGCCCTTGCTGATCAAGGCATGCGCCAGACCCAGATTGCTTTCCGGGTCCTTGAAGCGCGACTGCGCGCCTTGCGACACGGCCTGACGATAGGCGCGCGAGGCGGTTTCGAAATCTTCGTTGGCCATCGCCAGTTTGCCCAGCAAAGCCTGACGACGCACCGCCAGCGGTGACAGGCGAATCGCTTCTTCCAGCACCCGTTGCGCGCCTTTGCTGTCGCCCTCAGCCACCAGCACGTCGGCCATGCCGTCATACAGCGCCGGCATCATCGGGAAAACCTTCAAGGCTTTTTCATAGACTTCTTTGGCCTGAGTCACCTGCCCACGCTTGAACAACAGCTTGCCCAACCCGGCAAACGCCCACGGCAATGGACGGTCGGCGATGATGCCGTCATAGAGGCGTTCCAGCGCTTCGTTCTGATTCATGTCGCGCAGCGCATCGGCGCGATAGCGCAGGCACAGCGGCGAATAGCGGATGTCCTGCTTGCACAGAGCGATGCAGGCGTTGAGCACCTCGACCGGTTTGCCACGGTCTAGGGCTTGCAGAATCGGTTTGAGCAGGGTTTTACGCTGCTCCAGACGCTCCAGGCGCTGGGCCAGGCCGGAGCGGTTGAACGGTTTGGTCAGGTACGCATCGGGCTCGTGTTCCAGCGCACTGAGCACCATCGCCTGACTGGTTTCGGCGGTGACCATGACGAACACCGCTTCGTGACTGATGAGCTTTTCCGACATCAGGTCTTCAAGCACTTGCTGGCCGTTTTTCTTGCCGTCGCCCAGATGGAAATCCTGCAGGATGAAATCGTAGGACTTCTGTGAGCACATTTTCAGCGCCTGCTCACCCGTGTCGGCGGTATCGACATCCTTGACGCCCAGCTCACGCAGCATCGAACGCACGGAACTGCGGAAATCCGAAAAATCATCGACGATCAGAAAGCTTCTTTGGTGATACGACGACATCGACGATTTCCAGGCAAATGAAGAGGGGGCAATTTCAGGCGCGCAGATGATAGCTGCCGGCTAAATGCTATCAAGCGATTTCGCGCGACGTTGCTGTCACCGAACGGGTTATCGGCCGCTCCCTCGAATCTCTTGAAGATAGTTGGTGCGTTTACGCAAAGAGCGCGGTCAACCCAGAACAACCAGCACGCCATTCGAACTGTGGCAGGAAAAAAGTCGGAAACAGGATTATCCTGCGCAGTTACCCGTGCGTTTTTTGATCCACCGCGACCACACCCCGTCGCCTTCTCAAGGCCGAAGCCATGACCTCGAAATCACCCTCCTCGCCTTCTGCCCCCGAGCGCCAAGGCCTGAGCCCCAGCCACCTGGACTTCCCGGTGGTCGGCATTGGCGCGTCTGCCGGTGGCCTGCAAGCGATAAAGCTGTTTTTCGAGCACATGCCGCAAGACACCGGCATGGCCTTCGTGATCATCCTGCATTTATCGCCGGATCATCAGAGCGTCGCTGACAAGATCATCCAGGAATCGACGCGGATGCCGGTGCTGCAAGTGACGCAGCCGGTGCCGATCGAGAAAAACTGCGTGTACGTCATTTCGCCCGCGCAATCGCTGTCAATGAACGATGGTTATTTGCGCGTGAGCGCCGCCGCCACACAATCCACCCGACATTCGGCGATTGATCTGTTTTTCCGCGATCTCGCCGATGTGCATCGCGAACGGGCGTTTTGCGTGGTGCTGTCGGGCACCGGCTCCGATGGCGCAGTGGGTTTGTCGCGGATCAAGGAACAGGGCGGCGTCACCTTGGCGCAAGTGCCTGAAGACGCCGAATACGACGGCATGCCGCGCGCCGCGATCGAAACGCGAATGGTCGACCTGGTGCTGCCAGTGGTGGAAATGCCGCAGAAGCTGATGGAGTTGTGGAGCAATTCGCAGAACATCACCCTGCCCAGCGCCAATGACCCAGACATCAAAGTGCAATCGCCGTCCAGCGACCAGGAAGCGGCGATTGCCGAACAGCGCCTGCACGACATCCTGCTCTACTTGCGGGCCAGTACTGGCCACGATTTCAAGCATTACAAGCGCGCCACCGTGCTGCGCCGGATCGAGCGGCGCATGCAGGTCACCGGCCAGTCCGACCTCAGCGCCTATTACGATTACCTGCAAAACACCCCGGACGAAGCCAAGGCATTGTTGGGCGACATGCTGATCGGCGTGACCAATTTTTTCCGCGACCGCGAAGCCTTCGAAGCGCTGGAGCGCGAAGTACTGCCGCAGTTGGTGCAGGCGGTATCCAGCTCGGCGGAAAAAGAGGAATTGCGCGTCTGGTCTGCCGGTTGCTCCACCGGCGAGGAAGCCTACAGCCTGGCGATCCTGCTCGACGATCAGTTGCAGGTCGAAAACAGCAAGGCCAACCTGCAAGTGTTCGCCACCGATATCGACGAACGTGCGATCAGCGTCGGCCGCGCCGGCACTTACCCGCAAGCCATCGTTACCGACGTACCGCCTAATCGCCTGCGCCATTATTTCGTTAAAGACGACGAGCATTACCGCATCCGCAAGGAAATCCGCGAAAAGGTCCTGTTTGCCAAGCACAGCCTGCTGTCCGATCCGCCGTTTTCGCAGATCGATCTGATCACTTGCCGCAATCTGCTGATCTACCTGGATCGCGAAGTGCAGCGCGAAATCCTGCAGATGTTCCACTTTGCCTTGCGACCGGGTGGCTTCCTGTTTCTCGGCACGTCGGAAAGCGCCGATGCCTGCCACGAATTGTTCACCCCGGTGGACAAACGCAACCGCATCTTCCGCGCCAAGACCGGCACGCCGAGCAGCCGTCGTACGCCGACCATGCCTCGAGGCGGTTATATGCGCAGCAGCGTTACACGTCCTGAAGTGAAGACCAGCGAACAACCGAAGTTGTCGTTCGCCGACATTCATCGACGTGCGATCGAGCGTTCGGCGCCGCCGAGCATCATTGTCGACAGCAACGCCGATATCCTGCATATGAGCGAAAGCGCCGGGCGCTTTCTGCGGCATGTCGGCGGCGAGTTGTCGCGCAACCTGCTGACGCTGATCCTGCCGGAGCTGCGCCTGGAGATTCGCACCACGCTGTTCCAGGTGCAGCAGAGCGACTTGACCGTGCGCTCGCGGGAGGTGATCCTCAAGCGCGAAGAGCGGCAGTTCCGCATCGATCTGATCGCCCAACCGTATAAAGACGACGAGTCGGACAGCGAATGCGTGCTGGTGATCTTCGAGGAAGTGGAAATCGATCCCGCCGAACACGCAGCCACCACCATGTTGCAGACCGAGAGCCAGGTGCTGTCGAACCTTGAGCGCGAACTGCAACGCACCAAGCTGCACCTGCAGGACACCATCGAACAGTCGGAAGTCTCCAGCGAAGAACTGAAGGCTTCCAACGAAGAAATGCAGGCGATCAACGAGGAGCTGCGCTCAGCCACCGAAGAGCTGGAAACCAGCAAGGAAGAGCTGCAGTCGATCAACGAAGAGCTGTTGACGGTCAATTACGAGCTGAAAACCAAGGTCGAAGAAACCGACAAGATCAACGATTACCTGACCAACCTGATCGCCTCGACCGACATCGCCACGGTGTTCGTCGATCGCAGCATGCGCATCAAATGGTTCACCCCGCGCGCTACCGATATTTTCAGCATGCTGCCGGTCGACACCGGGCGCTCGCTGCTCGACATCACCCACCGGCTCAACTATGCCGACCTCGCCGACGACGCAGCACAGGTGTTCGAATCACTGAACATGATCGAACGTGAAGTGAACAGCACCGATAACCGCTGGTATATCGCTCGGTTACTACCGTATCGCTCCAGCGAAGACCATATCGACGGCACGGTGCTGACCTTCATCGACATCACCAAACGCCGCGCCGCGGAAGAAGAGTTGCGCCTGGGCGAAGAGCGCATGCGCCTGGTGGCCGAGAGCACCCGCGATTACGCGATCATCATTCTCGACGAACAAGGCGCGATCACCAGCTGGAACAAAGGCGCCGAACTGATTTTCGGCTACAGCAAGGCCGAGGCCGAGGGTGCTTTCTACGATTTCATCTTCACCGCTGAAGACCGCGCGGCCGGCATGGCCGAGAACGAACTGGCAACCGCACGAAATCATGGCCGCGCCGAAGACGAACGTTGGCACCAGCGTAAGGACGGCAGCCGCTTCTTCTGCAGTGGCGAAGTCACCCTGCTCAGCGGCGATTATCTGCAAGGCTACGTGAAGATCGCACGCGACCTGACCGGCCACAAACGTGCACAAGATGAGCAGAGCCAGGAACTGGCGCAGACGCGCAACACGGTGTCCCTGCGCGACGAGTTCTTCGCGGTCATGTCCCATGAACTCAAGCATCCGCTGAACCTGATTCAGCTCAACGCCGAACTGCTAAGGCGTCTTCCGGTCATCCGTACGGCAGGGCCGGCGACCAAAGCGGTCAATACCATCTGCGATGCGGTCAACAGCCAGGCGCGGATCATCGATGACCTGCTCGACGTTGCTCGGGTGCGCACCGGCAAGCTCAAACTGCAACTGACGCGGGTTGATCTCAGCGCCGTACTGCGTGATATCCATACCGTGGTGATCAACGAACAGCATGCGACGCGGGTTGACCTGCACTTGCCAACCGACCCACTAATCATTCATGCCGACCCGACGCGGGTGGAACAGATCATCTGGAATCTGGTGAACAATGCGCTGAAATTCACCCCACCGACCGGTCGGATCGAATTGATCGCCAGTCGCACTGCGCAAATGGCCCGTCTGGACATCAAAGACAACGGCGTCGGCATCGCCGCAGAGAATCTCGAACATGTGTTCGATCTGTTCGGCCAAGCAGAGAAACAGCACACCAATCATCAGCGCGAAGGTCTGGGAATTGGTCTGTCACTGGTCAGGCAACTGACTGAAGCGCAACACGGCTCGGTACTGGTGACCTCGCCTGGCCTGGGCGCCGGTTGCACCTTTACCGTGTGCCTGCCATTGGCGATAGATGTGGTTGAGGAAACTTCGACACAAGAGGTTGAAGTAGCGTCCGGCAAACTCGATGGCCTGAGTATCCTGCTGGTGGATGACTCACCGGAAGTGCTCGACACGCTGAAGATGCTGCTGGAAATGGAGGATGCGGACGTTACCGCGTTCGATCATCCGGTAGCGGCACTGAAAGCAGCTGAAGGCACGCGCTTTGATTTGATCATTTCCGATCTTGGCATGCCGGTCATGAGCGGCTATGAACTGATGAGTGCGTTGCGCAAGTTGCCGCTGGTGAAAAATGTGCCAGCCATCGCCCTCACCGGTTATGGCACACAGAGCGATATGCAGAAGTCCCGCGAGGCGGGTTTTGACCAGCACCTCGGCAAGCCAGTGGCGTATGACGATTTGATCGAAACCATCGATGCGCTGCGCCGCTCGCAACTTCTGTAAATGATTCAGCTCAGATAAGCACGCTGGATGCACACGCGACGGTCGATCGCCTGCTGAAGGCGCGCTTTGCTCTCGGCCCAGATGCCTGGGTCGACGCGCCTCAGGCGCATCAGGTCGAGCATGGCATTCTTGGCATCCAGATATTCTGACCAGGCATCCGACGCCTTGAGTTGAAGGCGCTCGTGCTCGCTCATCTCCATCCGCCGGATCGCCACTATCGATGGGTCGGTCACCACTGCACTCAGCGTTGTCTGAGTACGGTGCGGGGCGGCGAAGACCTGCTGAGCGATAACGATCTCCCGGGCTCGCTCACTTCCCCATTTCAGCGCAACCTCGCAGGGAACGTCTCTGCCGCGGTCATGAAACTCTTCACTGATCGCTCGCCCCTCCTTCGTGTACACACCGATGAACACTTGTGTGTCGCCACTCAGGCCTACACGAGCCTGGACCTCGATCTGTAAGCCGTCGCTCAGTGTCTCGTCATGGCCGTACATCGACAAACGGCTGTTGATCCATAACCAATAGCTGGCTCCACGACGTCGCATGGTCATCCCCCGCCCCGAAAGACAAACATTAAGGCACTGGATCGGAAGGTTCGCCACGTCAATTCGTCGGCTCGCTCGGCGCCTCGAACTTTTTCGCAGGCAAAACAAAACCCCAACTGCTTTCGCAATTGGGGTTTCGGAATTTAATCTTGACGATGACCTACTCTCACATGGGGAAACCCCACACTACCATCGGCGATGCATCGTTTCACTGCTGAGTTCGGGATGGTATCAGGTGGTTCCAACGCTCTATGGTCGTCAAGAAATTCGGGTACTGAGTCGTGACCAGATGGCCTCGCTTCAGCAAATTGGGTATGTGACAGCTGGTGTTTGTGCGTTTCGAACTTTCGGTTCGTTTCGTCTTCACACACCGCAATCTGGTCTCTTCGACGCAAATTGCTTGGGTGTTATATGGTCAAGCCTCACGGGCAATTAGTATTGGTTAGCTCAACGCCTCACAGCGCTTACACACCCAACCTATCAACGTCGTAGTCTTCGACGGCCCTTCAGGGAACTCAAGGTTCCAGTGAGATCTCATCTTGAGGCAAGTTTCCCGCTTAGATGCTTTCAGCGGTTATCTTTCCCGAACATAGCTACCCGGCAATGCCACTGGCGTGACAACCGGAACACCAGAGGTTCGTCCACTCCGGTCCTCTCGTACTAGGAGCAGCCCCTCTCAAATCTCAAACGTCCACGGCAGATAGGGACCGAACTGTCTCACGACGTTCTAAACCCAGCTCGCGTACCACTTTAAATGGCGAACAGCCATACCCTTGGGACCGGCTTCAGCCCCAGGATGTGATGAGCCGACATCGAGGTGCCAAACACCGCCGTCGATATGAACTCTTGGGCGGTATCAGCCTGTTATCCCCGGAGTACCTTTTATCCGTTGAGCGATGGCCCTTCCATACAGAACCACCGGATCACTAAGACCTACTTTCGTACCTGCTCGACGTGTCTGTCTCGCAGTCAAGCGCGCTTTTGCCTTTATACTCTACGACCGATTTCCGACCGGTCTGAGCGCACCTTCGTACTCCTCCGTTACTCTT
Organism: Pseudomonas sp. R1-1; assembly: GCF_051132135.1. Classification (NCBI taxonomy): domain Bacteria; kingdom Pseudomonadati; phylum Pseudomonadota; class Gammaproteobacteria; order Pseudomonadales; family Pseudomonadaceae; genus Pseudomonas; species Pseudomonas sp. R1-1. Next base: position 1,643,036 of record NZ_CP071663.1, on the reverse strand, counting down.
TAGGAGGAGACCGCCCCAGTCAAACTACCCACCATACACTGTCCTCGATCCGGATAACGGACCTGAGTTAGAACCTCAAAGTTGCCAGGGTGGTATTTCAAGGATGGCTCCACGCGAACTGGCGTCCACGCTTCAAAGCCTCCCACCTATCCTACACAAGCAAATTCAAAGTCCAGTGCAAAGCTATAGTAAAGGTTCACGGGGTCTTTCCGTCTAGCCGCGGATACACTGCATCTTCACAGCGATTTCAATTTCACTGAGTCTCGGGTGGAGACAGCGCCGCCATCGTTACGCCATTCGTGCAGGTCGGAACTTACCCGACAAGGAATTTCGCTACCTTAGGACCGTTATAGTTACGGCCGCCGTTTACCGGGGCTTCGATCAAGAGCTTCGCGTTAGCTAACCCCATCAATTAACCTTCCGGCACCGGGCAGGCGTCACACCCTATACGTCCACTTTCGTGTTTGCAGAGTGCTGTGTTTTTAATAAACAGTCGCAGCGGCCTGGTATCTTCGACCGGCATGAGCTTACGGAGCAAGTCCTTCACCCTCACCGGCGCACCTTCTCCCGAAGTTACGGTGCCATTTTGCCTAGTTCCTTCACCCGAGTTCTCTCAAGCGCCTTGGTATTCTCTACCCAACCACCTGTGTCGGTTTGGGGTACGGTTCCTGGTTACCTGAAGCTTAGAAGCTTTTCTTGGAAGCATGGCATCAACCACTTCGTCACCCAAAGGGTAACTCGTCATCAGCTCTCGGCCTTAAGATCCCGGATTTACCTAAGATCTCAGCCTACCACCTTAAACTTGGACAACCAACGCCAAGCTGGCCTAGCCTTCTCCGTCCCTCCATCGCAATAACCAGAAGTACAGGAATATTAACCTGTTTTCCATCGACTACGCTTTTCAGCCTCGCCTTAGGGACCGACTAACCCTGCGTCGATTAACGTTGCGCAGGAAACCTTGGTCTTTCGGCGTGGGTGTTTTTCACACCCATTGTCGTTACTCATGTCAGCATTCGCACTTCTGATACCTCCAGCAAGCTTCTCAACTCACCTTCACAGGCTTACAGAACGCTCCTCTACCGCATCACCCGAGGGTGATACCCGTAGCTTCGGTGTATGGTTTGAGCCCCGTTACATCTTCCGCGCAGGCCGACTCGACTAGTGAGCTATTACGCTTTCTTTAAAGGGTGGCTGCTTCTAAGCCAACCTCCTAGCTGTCTAAGCCTTCCCACATCGTTTCCCACTTAACCATAACTTTGGGACCTTAGCTGACGGTCTGGGTTGTTTCCCTTTTCACGACGGACGTTAGCACCCGCCGTGTGTCTCCCATGCTCGGCACTTGTAGGTATTCGGAGTTTGCATCGGTTTGGTAAGTCGGGATGACCCCCTAGCCGAAACAGTGCTCTACCCCCTACAGTGATACATGAGGCGCTACCTAAATAGCTTTCGAGGAGAACCAGCTATCTCCGAGCTTGATTAGCCTTTCACTCCGATCCACAGGTCATCCGCTAACTTTTCAACGGTAGTCGGTTCGGTCCTCCAGTCAGTGTTACCTAACCTTCAACCTGCCCATGGATAGATCGCCCGGTTTCGGGTCTATTCCCAGCGACTAGACGCCCTATTAAGACTCGCTTTCGCTACGCCTCCCCTATTCGGTTAAGCTCGCCACTGAAAATAAGTCGCTGACCCATTATACAAAAGGTACGCAGTCACCCAACAAAGTGGGCTCCCACTGCTTGTACGCATACGGTTTCAGGATCTATTTCACTCCCCTCTCCGGGGTTCTTTTCGCCTTTCCCTCACGGTACTAGTTCACTATCGGTCAGTCAGTAGTATTTAGCCTTGGAGGATGGTCCCCCCATATTCAGACAAAGTTTCTCGTGCTCCGTCCTACTCGATTTCATTGATAAGAGATTTTCGCGTACAGGGCTATCACCCACTATGGCCGCACTTTCCAGAGCGTTCCGCTAATCTCAAATCAACTTAAGGGCTAGTCCCCGTTCGCTCGCCACTACTAAGGGAATCTCGGTTGATTTCTTTTCCTCAGGGTACTTAGATGTTTCAGTTCCCCTGGTTCGCCTCTTGCACCTATGTATTCAGTACAAGATAACCATCTTGTGATGGCTGGGTTCCCCCATTCAGACATCTCCGGATCAAAGTCTGTTTGCCGACTCCCCGAAGCTTTTCGCAGGCTACCACGTCTTTCATCGCCTCTGACTGCCAAGGCATCCACCGTATGCGCTTCTTCACTTGACCATATAACCCCAAGCAATCTGGTTATACTGTGAAGACGACATTCGCCGAAAATTCGAATTTCTCAATTAAGAGAACTCACAAATTTTACCTTAGCCTGATCCGTTACCAGTGAAAGTAACGTTCAGTCTATCTTTCTATCACATACCCAAATTTTTAAAGAACGATCTAATCAAAAGACTAGAAATCAATATTCGCACCGAATATTCATTTCTAAGCTTTCAGAAGCAGTTTATATGGTGGAGCCAAGCGGGATCGAACCGCTGACCTCCTGCGTGCAAGGCAGGCGCTCTCCCAGCTGAGCTATGGCCCCATAACAAAATTGGTGGGTCTGGGCAGATTCGAACTGCCGACCTCACCCTTATCAGGGGTGCGCTCTAACCAACTGAGCTACAGACCCAATTTCGAGCGCGTAACTGTTAGCCTGGAGCTATCAGCTTGGAGCTTAAAGCTGCTTCTATCGTCTTCTTCAATGAATCAAGCAATTCGTGTGGGAGCTCATGGAGCAGCTGATGTCGTCGATTAAGGAGGTGATCCAGCCGCAGGTTCCCCTACGGCTACCTTGTTACGACTTCACCCCAGTCATGAATCACACCGTGGTAACCGTCCTCCCGAAGGTTAGACTAGCTACTTCTGGTGCAACCCACTCCCATGGTGTGACGGGCGGTGTGTACAAGGCCCGGGAACGTATTCACCGTGACATTCTGATTCACGATTACTAGCGATTCCGACTTCACGCAGTCGAGTTGCAGACTGCGATCCGGACTACGATCGGTTTTATGGGATTAGCTCCACCTCGCGGCTTGGCAACCCTTTGTACCGACCATTGTAGCACGTGTGTAGCCCAGGCCGTAAGGGCCATGATGACTTGACGTCATCCCCACCTTCCTCCGGTTTGTCACCGGCAGTCTCCTTAGAGTGCCCACCATAACGTGCTGGTAACTAAGGACAAGGGTTGCGCTCGTTACGGGACTTAACCCAACATCTCACGACACGAGCTGACGACAGCCATGCAGCACCTGTCTCAATGTTCCCGAAGGCACCAATCCATCTCTGGAAAGTTCATTGGATGTCAAGGCCTGGTAAGGTTCTTCGCGTTGCTTCGAATTAAACCACATGCTCCACCGCTTGTGCGGGCCCCCGTCAATTCATTTGAGTTTTAACCTTGCGGCCGTACTCCCCAGGCGGTCAACTTAATGCGTTAGCTGCGCCACTAAGAGCTCAAGGCTCCCAACGGCTAGTTGACATCGTTTACGGCGTGGACTACCAGGGTATCTAATCCTGTTTGCTCCCCACGCTTTCGCACCTCAGTGTCAGTATCAGTCCAGGTGGTCGCCTTCGCCACTGGTGTTCCTTCCTATATCTACGCATTTCACCGCTACACAGGAAATTCCACCACCCTCTACCATACTCTAGCTCGACAGTTTTGAATGCAGTTCCCAGGTTGAGCCCGGGGATTTCACATCCAACTTAACGAACCACCTACGCGCGCTTTACGCCCAGTAATTCCGATTAACGCTTGCACCCTCTGTATTACCGCGGCTGCTGGCACAGAGTTAGCCGGTGCTTATTCTGTCGGTAACGTCAAAATTGCAGAGTATTAATCTACAACCCTTCCTCCCAACTTAAAGTGCTTTACAATCCGAAGACCTTCTTCACACACGCGGCATGGCTGGATCAGGCTTTCGCCCATTGTCCAATATTCCCCACTGCTGCCTCCCGTAGGAGTCTGGACCGTGTCTCAGTTCCAGTGTGACTGATCATCCTCTCAGACCAGTTACGGATCGTCGCCTTGGTGAGCCATTACCTCACCAACTAGCTAATCCGACCTAGGCTCATCTGATAGCGCAAGGCCCGAAGGTCCCCTGCTTTCTCCCGTAGGACGTATGCGGTATTAGCGTTCCTTTCGAAACGTTGTCCCCCACTACCAGGCAGATTCCTAGGCATTACTCACCCGTCCGCCGCTGAATCCAGGAGCAAGCTCCTTTCATCCGCTCGACTTGCATGTGTTAGGCCTGCCGCCAGCGTTCAATCTGAGCCATGATCAAACTCTTCAGTTCAAACATCTTTGGGTTTTTAAGAAACCCTAAACTTGGCTCAGCAATCGTTGGTTACATCTTTGATTTCTCGCGGAGTAACTTGTGATGCTGATAATCTTGTTGACTATCAGTCTGACTCCACAAGCACCCACACGAATTGCTTGATTCAGTTGTTAAAGAGCGGTTGGTTAAGGCCTTTCGTCTCAACCGAGGCGCGCATTCTACAGCAGCCTCATTTGCTGTCAAGTGATTATTTTCAGAAGCTTTCGAAGATTTCTTCAACAACTTCAACCACTTGCGCTTCCGATCTCTCGTCAGCGGGAGGCGAATTCTACAGCGTTACACGCTGCTGTCAACACCTCTTTTTCAACTTCCTTTCGGGCTTCGATGAACTGAAGCCGCTTGCCGTCGAAACCTACTTAACTCGTTGAATCTCAAGGAGTTTTCCGTTTCGACTGCGCCGGAAGTGGGGCGAATTATAGACACCTCAGATCTGCCGTCAACCGTTAATTTCGCTTTTTACGAATTCTTGCTTCACTACCCACGTTATATAGAAGCGATGCGAGCGGTCAGACCGGTGGCGCCTGTTAACAGGCAGCCAAAGCCTCCCATTCGGGATGAGCAGTTATCTAGGAGGAAGTCGATATAGATGGTGTCCCAGGGCAGGTTCGAACTGCCAACCTTCCCCTTAGGAGGGGGATGCTCTATCCAATTGAGCTACTGAGACATAGGTAAGCCGCAGCAGGCGCTGCGTGACGGACGGCGTGCATGTTAACGGCCGAACCCTGATTTGTCATGTCATCCCACGGCTTTTTAAGTGTAGGCCGCTGCCTCACCCCGTTGCGGGAAGAATTACCCGCATTTTGCACGACCTTAAAAACACCGCCATTGCAGATTGCAATCACCGCTGTTGCTGAAAATCGTCCAAATGCTTGTTTTTAAAGGATTTAACAGCCTATAGACTGTTGGCACGGCGAGTGCTTTGTCTGTTCTATAAAAGAACATTCGGAGCCCAGCCCCATGAACAGCACCCTATTGCTTGCAAATGCAATTGCTTTGGCGGTTTTGGTCGGTTCTCAGTTTATCCCCGAGCGCAACGCGCCCGAATCCGTGGCTCAACGCGTCCCCCATTACTTGCAGGTACAAAAGGCGCCTCAATTGGCGGTGTTGAGCAATCAGGGCGTGCCACATGCTGTGAGCGATTCCGAGCGGCCACTTCAGGAGGCGAGCTCCGAACGTCTGATTTTTTGAAATATCTTCAGGAGTACAAAATGATGTCCAAGTCAGCTGCGGGATTACTGATCCTCGCCCTATTGAACGGTGTTGTGCACTTTTCGCTGTTCGAGGATACCGAGATCAGCCTGCCGCTGGTTGGCAGCGGCATTTTTGCGGTGTTGTTCGTATTGGCATTGGCAGCCGGACGTAAAATCAAATTCGATCCGGTTTTGCGCTGAGCGTAATCAAAGCCAAAAGTTGATTCACGGCATCCGCCAGGTTGCCGGAGTTGTCGATGAGGTACACAGGCCCATCGCTCGACCTCCTGTCCTTGAACTGCGCATTACGACCCAGCCTCTGATCGATCTGCTCAAGCGTTTCACGACCACGCTTGAGCAGACGCTCTCGTAATACATCGTCCCGCACCGTCAACAAGACCGCTACAAGCTCTGGGTAAAGCGTCATCGCCTGGCGTAGATTAGCTCGCGAACCATTAACCAAAACGTTTCGACCAGCATGCAGGTGTTGATCCATTTCCACGGGAATGCCATAGGACAGGCCATTGGCGTGCCAAGCCAAGGCAAAATCACCTGCGCGCTCGCGCTGGCTGAACTCATCGGGCGTCACTCCGATAGCATCCTCCCCCACCGATTCGGCGGATCGGGTAATCACTCGGCGCATGACTTCACAATTCAACGCACGCAATGGTTGGCGAGCAGCCTCGATCAGACTGTCTTTGCCTGAGCCGGACGGCCCCATCAGATAAATAAGCTTGCCATCCATCCCCTAAACGCCCCCTACGGTCGTCAGCCACTAGTAAATCGGCAATTTGCCACTATCCTGTAAAGGTAGGTAACAAGGATGCGCAGCTGCTTAGCATGCACCTTATGGCGCCCTCGAGCATCCATGGCAGCCGATGAGACCCAAGCAGAGCACGGGACACAGGCAAAGATTTCCAACCAGTCCGCATTTCTGATGATTGGTGCTGGCATTACGCCTTTACCCGGCTCAATATTTGTCACAGAATTGACGCCAATGATCTGGCAATTTTGAGGCATGATGCCGGCCTCTTAACAATTCAGGTTGAACCATTTGGCGCGGATGCTTGTCCTACCACACATCCTGCGGCCAATCCCGAGAACCGCTCCCCTGAACTAACCGGTTAAATATATGCGCCCATTGAAACAGGCAATTTATTCCAGCCGTACGGCTGACAAGTTCGTCGTACGTCTGCCAGACGGAATGCGTGAACGCATTGCCGAGGTGGCTCGCAATCATCATCGCAGCATGAACTCCGAGATCATTGCGCGCCTTGAGCAGAGTCTTATTCAGGAAGGCGCACTGGGCGAAGAGCTGAGCATGCGCCTGGACAGCCCGGAGCTGTCGTTGCACGAGCGCGAGCTGTTGCAACGCTTCCGTCAGTTGTCGCACCGTCAGCAGAACGCCCTGGTTTCGCTGATTGCACATGATGCAGAAATGGCCGCAGACGCGTCCTGAGTAACAACGAACGCCTCAAGCCAGCTTTGATAGCTGGCTTTTTTTTGCCCGAAATTTGTGTTCTCACAGGCAAAAAAAACCCGCCAGAGCGGCGGGTTGTTTCAGTGCGATCAGTTAGAGCAAGAAGATCGTCGCCAGCCCCAGGAAGATGAAGAAACCACCGCTGTCGGTCATGGCAGTGATCATCACACTGGCACCCATCGCCGGATCTCGCCCCATCTTCGCCAGCGTCATCGGAATCAATACCCCCATCAGCGCAGCCAACAGCAGATTCAGCGTCATCGCGGCAGTCATTACCACGCCCAACGACCAACTGCCGTATAGCAGATAGGCAACCACACCAATTACTCCGCCCCAGACCAGGCCATTGATCAGCCCTACCGCAAGCTCCTTACGCATAAGCCGCGAAGTATTACCGGTGCTGACCTGATCGAGCGCCATGGCGCGTACGATCATGGTGATCGTCTGGTTACCGGAGTTGCCCCCGATACCGGCGACGATCGGCATCAATGCCGCGAGTGCCACCAGCTTCTCGATCGACCCTTCGAACAGACCGATCACCCGCGATGCGACAAACGCGGTAATCAGGTTGATCGCCAGCCATGCCCAACGGTTGCGCAGCGACTTCCAGACCGAGGCGAAGATATCTTCTTCTTCGCGCAGACCCGCCATGTTGAGCACTTCGCTTTCGCTCTCTTCACGGATCAGGTCGACCATCTCGTCGATGGTCAGACGGCCGATCAGCTTGCCGTTCTTGTCGACCACGGGTGCCGAGATCAAGTCGTAACGTTCGAACGCCTGGGCCGCATCGTAGGCGTCTTCGTCCGGGTGAAAGCTCACCGGATCGCTGGCCATGACTTCGGCGACCTGCTTCTCCGGATCATTGACCAGCAGACGCTTGATCGGCAGTACACCCTTGAGCACACCGTCGTAATCGACCACGAACAGTTTGTCGGTATGGCCGGGGAGTTCTTTCAGGCGGCGCAGATAACGCAGAACCACTTCGAGACTGACATCCTCACGGATGGTCACCATTTCGAAGTCCATCAACGCACCGACCTGGTCCTCGTCATAGGACAGGGCCGAACGCACGCGTTCACGCTGCTGATTGTCGAGGCTTTCCATCAGTTCATGGACGACGTCTCGCGGCAGCTCGGAAGCCAGGTCAGCGAGTTCGTCGGCGTCCATGTCCTTGGCAGCCGCGAGCAGTTCGTGATCGTCCATGTCGGCGATCAGCGTTTCACGAACGGAATCGGATACTTCGAGCAGAATATCGCCGTCGCGGTCAGCCTTGACCAATTGCCAGAGCGTCAGACGATCGTCCAGCGGCAGGGCTTCGAGAATGTAGGCGACGTCGGCGGAGTGCAGATCATCGAGCTTGCGTTGCAGCTCGACGAGATTTTGCCGGTGAACGAGATTTTCGACGCGGTCGTGATGCGGGCCTTCCTGACGATGAGTCAGGTCTTCGACGACACGCTGGCGCTGCAACAGCTCGACCACCTGAGCCAGGCGATCCTGCAGGCTTTCTTGAGTTTTCTTTACTTCGATTTCAGACATAGGCGAACTCCACTCCCAGCAGCGGGGCACGCCGGAAGGATCAATCAGTCAATTCATGATTGGTGAAACGGGGTACTGAGTAACTACTGGGTAAGTCCATGGAATTTTTCCATAAGCCCCGGCGGGGCTGACGGGCGCAATGATACACCGCTTGACGGTTTAAACGTTAAAAAATCACGGCCGAAACAAGCGCTTGCGAAACAATTCTGAGCGCCGTCCTGAACCCTGCAACTGCGACGACTCATTCTGAAAAGAAAACACACCGGCAGCAGAAAATGTAGCGGCTACGCTTGGAGACAGATCGTCATGGAGGACATCGAATGCTGTTCAAACCCTATGTTTTTCTGCTACCCGCCTGCCTGCTTTGCCTGCCATCCAGCGCAGCGCCTGTTTCGCTTCACCGTTGCGAGGCCAGCGACGGCAGCGTCACGTTCACTTCAATGAGCTGTGCGCAGGGAGAGCAGCGCTCGACACAAGAAGTACACCCCTACTCGCCCGGATCGGTTGCCGTAATGCCCGAGCACGACCACGAACGCATGACCGAACTGAAGGCCATGAGGCGAGAACCCGGCGTGGTTGCTCATGCTGAAGACAACTGCGGAAACCTGATCGACAACCGACAGCGGCGCGAAGCGATCATCAATCGACGCGTCATCGCCGGCATGAGCCGACAGGACGTCGAAAGCGCATTAGGCAAGCCGGACAAGGTGAATATCAGAACGTCGACGACCCGCTACAGTTACGACCTCAAGCGAGGCCGCACTGCTCGGATCGATTTTGACGAGAGAGGATGCGTGAAGGCAAAAGCCAAATCCCGGACAGCAAAAAGCCCGCGTTAAACGCGGGCTTTTTGGTATATGGTGCACTCGACAGGATTCGAACCTGTGACCGCTCGGTTCGTAGCCGAGTACTCTATCCAGCTGAGCTACGAGTGCAATTTGTGTTTTTAGCCCAGACCACAACTGGACGAAGCCAAGTTACCCGCATCGCTGCAACTAACTCTTAAATGGTGCACTCGACAGGATTCGAACCTGTGACCGCTCGGTTCGTAGCCGAGTACTCTATCCAGCTGAGCTACGAGTGCATTTGTGTTTTTAGACCAGCTCACATCTGGTTGAAGCCGAGTTACGTGCATCGCTGCAATTAACTCTTAAATGGTGCACTCGACAGGATTCGAACCTGTGACCGCTCGGTTCGTAGCCGAGTACTCTATCCAGCTGAGCTACGAGTGCATTTGTTGCGCCGCATTATAGCCCGTCTAATCTCTATTCCAACCACTTTTTCTAGTAAATTCAACAACTTACCGAAAAAGCCAGATTACAACGTACTAAGCAAATAATGGCGGAGAACGGGGGATTCGAACCCCCGACACCCTTGTGAGGTGTACTCCCTTAGCAGGGGAGCGCCTTCGGCCACTCGGCCAGCTCTCCGCAACACGGGGCGTATCTTAACCAACCTTTTCCCCGTTTGCAAACATAAAAATCGATAAAAATTAATGGCTTGGTTCTTCGTCCTTCTCTTTCTTTATACGCAGGTAAATTTCCTCACGGTGCACGGCAACCTCTTTCGGCGCGTTGACGCCGATGCGCACCTGGTTTCCTTTAACGCCGAGCACGGTCACGGTGATTTCGCCATCACCGATAATCAGGCTTTCTGCGCACCGACGAGTCAGAATCAGCATACCTTTCTCCTCACGCAATTCTTTCAGGGACAACAGTCTGCAAAAAAAAGGCACCCGACCTACAACCGGAGCGATCGTAGCCCTACATGCCTGAGTATTGACCAGCGCGAGCAAAAGAACAGTTCAGGGCTCGCGCCATTCAAAAATAAAGGGCGCGGTCAGACCGCGCCCTTCAAGAAACGGAATTACTCGCCCTGACGGGCCGGAGCATCCAGTTCGAAAGCCGTGTGCAGGGCGCGCACGGCCAGTTCCAGGTACTTCTCTTCGATCACCACGGAAACCTTGATTTCCGACGTCGAGATCATCTGGATGTTGATGCTTTCCTTGGCCAGCGATTCGAACATGCGACTGGCAACGCCTGCATGGGAACGCATGCCGACGCCGACGATCGAGACCTTGGCAATCTTCGTGTCGCCCACCACTTCACGGGCACCGATCTCGCGAGCGGTGTTTTCCAGCACGGTCTGTGCGGCCTGATAGTCGTTGCGGTGCACGGTGAAGGTGAAGTCGGTGGTGTTATCGTGCGCGACGTTCTGCACGATCATGTCGACTTCGATGTTCGCGGCACTGATCGGGCCGAGAATCTTGAACGCCACACCGGGGGTGTCTGGCACACCACGGATGGTCAGCTTGGCTTCATCGCGGTTGAAAGCGATGCCGGAAATGATCGGCTGTTCCATGGTTTCCTCTTCATCAATAGTAATGAGGGTGCCCGGACCCTCCTTGAAGCTGTGCAGTACGCGCAGCGGAACGTTGTACTTGCCGGCGAACTCCACCGCACGGATCTGCAAAACCTTGGAACCGAGGCTGGCCATTTCCAGCATCTCTTCGAAGGTGATCTTGTCCAGACGCTGTGCAACTGGAACAACACGCGGGTCGGTGGTGTAAACTCCGTCGACGTCGGTGTAGATCTGGCACTCGTCAGCCTTCAGCGCGGCCGCCAGGGCTACGCCAGTGGTATCGGAACCGCCACGCCCGAGGGTAGTGATGTTGCCGTGCTCGTCGACGCCCTGGAAACCAGCGACCACAACCACGCGACCGGCTTTCAGGTCGCCACGAATCTTCTGGTCGTCAATCTGCAAGATACGCGCTTTATTGTGCGCACTGTCTGTCAGGATCCGCACCTGATTACCGGTGTACGACACCGCTGGCACACCGCGCTTGATCAGCGCCATGGCCAACAGGGCAATCGTCACCTGCTCACCGGTGGAAACGATCACGTCCAGTTCACGCGGAACCGGTTGCGTCTCGCCACTGATTTGCTTGGCCAGATCGATCAGACGGTTGGTTTCGCCGCTCATTGCCGACAGCACGACCACCAGGTCATCGCCGGCATCACGGAATTTCTTAACCTTGTCGGCGACCTGCTCGATTCTCTCGACAGTGCCGACCGAGGTGCCTCCAAATTTCTGTACGATCAAAGCCATTTCAAAGCCGCCTCTGCCCATGAAGGGCGCCCAATAATCAATCGAACAGCCGCCCGGCGCGCCACTAGACTGCGGGCCGGGCGAACCGTCTTATAAACCCTGCTCGACGAATGGAACGGTCAGCGCCAGTGCGCCATCCAGCGCGCCGGCATCGACACCGCCGCCCTGCGCCATGTCCGGACGACCACCGCCCTTCCCGCCCACTGCCGCAGCAGCCTGTTTCATCAAATCACCGGCTTTGAGTTGGCCAGTCAGGTCCTTGGTTACGCCTGCAACCAGTACGACCTTTTCCTCATGGACACCGCCGAGCAGGATCACTGCGCGGCCGAGTTTGTTTTTCAGCTGATCGACCAGCGCCAGCAGCGCCTTGCCGTCCTGACCGTCCAGACGTGCGGCCAGAACCTTCACGTCCTTGACGTCCACTGCCGAGGCCGACAGATCGTCGCCCGCGGCACTGGCCGCCTTGGCCTGCAACTGCTCGAGTTGCTTCTCCAGCAGGCGATTGCGCTCGAGCACAGCCGACAGCTTGTCGATCAGATTGTCACGGCTGCCCTTGACGAGGCTGGCCGCTTCCTTGAGTTGTTCTTCGGCAGCGTTGAGGTACGCCAGCGCCGCAGCACCGGTAACGGCTTCGATACGACGCACGCCCGAAGCCACACCGCCTTCGCTGATGATCTTCAGCAGGCCGATGTCGCCGGTACGGTTGGCGTGGATCCCGCCGCACAGTTCGACGGAGAAATCGCCGCCCATGCTCAGCACGCGCACACTGTCACCGTATTTTTCGCCGAACAGCGCCATGGCGCCTTTGTTCTTCGCGGTTTCGATGTCGGTTTCTTCGGTTTCAACCGCAGAGTTCTTGCGGATCTCGGCGTTGACGATGTCTTCCAGCTGCTTGATCTGTGCAGGCTTGATCGCCTCGAAGTGGCTGAAGTCGAAACGCAGGCGCTGGCTGTCGACCAACGAACCTTTCTGCTGAACGTGCTCACCCAGAACCTGACGCAATGCCGCGTGCAGCAAGTGAGTGGCCGAGTGGTTCAACGAGGTGGCGTGACGCACTTCAGCGTCGACGTGGGTTTCCACCGGCGCGCCGATGGTCAGGCTGCCGGAGGCCAGCACGCCGTGGTGCAGGAACGCGCCGCCAGTCTTGGTGGTGTCGCGTACGTCGAAACGGCTGCTGCCGGCCTGAATGAAACCGCAGTCGCCGATCTGGCCGCCGGATTCGGCGTAGAACGGCGTCTGATTGAGAACGATCACCGCCTCTTCGCCTTCGCTCAGCACGTCGACCGACTGGCCATCCTTATAGATAGCCACGATTTTTGCCGAACCGCTGGTGGCGGCGTAACCGGTGAACTCGGTGGCAACGTCAACCTTGACCAGCGTGTTGTAGTCCAGACCGAACGAACTGGCCGAACGCGCACGCAGGCGCTGGGCTTCCATTTCACGCTCGAAACCGACTTCATCGACAGTCAGGCCGCGTTCGCGGGCGATGTCAGCGGTCAGGTCCATCGGAAAACCGTAGGTGTCGTAGAGTTTGAACACCACATCGCCCGGGACCACGGTGCCTTTGAGCTCGGCCAGGTCCTGCTCGAGAATCTTCAGGCCGTGCTCCAGCGTCTTGGAGAACTGCTCTTCTTCAGCCTTGAGCACGCGCTCGATATTGCTCTGCTGCTTCTTCAGTTCCGGGAACGCTTCGCCCATCTCGGCCACCAGCGCCGCGACGATCTTGTAGAAGAAGCTGCCGGTGGCGCCGAGCTTGTTGCCGTGACGGCAGGCGCGACGAATGATCCGGCGGAGCACGTAACCACGGCCTTCGTTGGACGGCAGCACGCCGTCGGCAATCAGGAAACCGCAGGAACGGATGTGGTCGGACACCACTTTGAGCGAAGACTGATCACCGTTTTCGCAACCGATCGCTTCAGCCGAAGCCTTCAGCAGGTTCTTGAACAGGTCGATGTCGTAGTTGGAGTTGACGTGCTGCATCACCGCACTGATCCGCTCCAGGCCCATGCCGGTGTCGACCGACGGCGCTGGCAGCGGATGCAACACGCCGTCGGCGGTGCGGTTGAACTGCATGAACACGTTGTTCCAGATTTCGATGTAACGGTCGCCATCTTCTTCCGGCGAGCCCGGCGGGCCACCCCAGATGTGCTCGCCGTGATCGTAGAAAATCTCGGTGCACGGGCCGCACGGGCCGGTGTCGCCCATGGTCCAGAAGTTGTCGGACGCGTACGGCGCGCCTTTGTTGTCGCCGATGCGGATCATGCGCTCGGCCGGCACGCCGATTTTCTGCGTCCAGATGTCATACGCTTCGTCATCGGTGGCGTAGACGGTGACCCAGAGTTTTTCCTTCGGCAGCTTCAGCACGCCGGTCAGGAAGGTCCAGGCGAAGGTGATCGCGTCGTGCTTGAAATAATCGCCGAAGCTGAAGTTACCGAGCATTTCGAAGAACGTGTGGTGACGGGCGGTATAACCGACGTTTTCCAGGTCACTGTTCTTGCCCCCGGCGCGCACGCACTTCTGGCTGCTGGTCGCACGGGTGTAGGCACGTTTTTCCTGGCCCAGGAAGCAGTCCTTGAACTGGTTCATCCCCGCGTTGGTGAACAGCAGGGTTGGGTCGTTGCCCGGAATCAAAGAGCTGGAGGCTACACGGGTGTGGCCTTGCTCTTCGAAGAAGCGAAGGAAGGCTTCACGGATTTCTGCGCTTTTCATTAGGTTCTTCCACGGAGGCTGCGGCCAAAGGCCTGTTCGAAACGTCAGAGACGAAGCGACGGCAAAGGGCCGCATTATATCGGCCCTGCGCGCGGGGTACAGCGTGTTTATACGATAGAAACGGTCAATTGGACGGCTAACGCTGTCACTTGCGTGAAAACTCGACGAATGTCGCGATCACTTGCTCGATTTGTGCGCGGCTGACATCCATGTGCGTGACCATGCGCAGACGTGCAGCAGCGCTGAGCTTGATCCCGCGCTCGGCCGCGAAGGCCTTGAGCGCCTCGGCCCTGTCGCCCATTTGCACATAAATCATGTTGGTTTGCACGGGTTCGACGACGAAACCGGCTTCACGCAGACCATCGGCCAGCTGTTGCGCATTGGCGTGATCATCGGCCAGCCGCCCGACGTTGTGATCAAGTGCGTACAACCCCGCCGCTGCCAGCACTCCGGCCTGGCGCATGCCGCCACCGACCATTTTGCGCAAACGCCGGGCCTTGCCGATCAGCTGTTCAGAACCGCACAGCACCGAGCCGACCGGTGCACCGAGGCCTTTGGACAGGCACACCGAGACCGAATCGAAATACTGGGTGATTTCCCGCGCATCGACACCCAGCTTGACCGCCGCGTTGTAGAGGCGCGCGCCGTCCAGGTGCAATTGCAGGCCGTGCTGCTGAGTGAAGCGTCGCGCCCGGGCCAGATACTCCAGCGGCAGCACTTTGCCTTGCATGGTGTTTTCCAGCGCCAGAAGGCGCGTACGGGCGAAGTGAAAGTCGTCCGGTTTGATCGCCGCCGCGACCTGCTCCAGATCGAGCGAACCATCAGCCTGCACTTCCAGCGGCTGCGGCTGGATCGAGCCGAGCACCGCCGCACCACCGCCTTCGTATTTGTAGGTGTGCGCCTGCTGGCCGACGATGTATTCGTCGCCGCGCTCACAGTGCGCCATCAACCCGAGCAGATTGCTCATGGTCCCGGTCGGCACGAACAGCGCGGCTGCAAAACCGAGGCGGCTGGCCAGTTCGCCTTCCAGACGGTTGACCGTCGGGTCTTCGCCGTACACGTCGTCACCGGTGTCCGCCGCCAGCATGGCGTCGAGCATGGCGGGAGTCGGTTGAGTGACGGTGTCGCTGCGAAGATCGATAACGCTCATGAACCTGGCCTCTGGTCAGCAGGGGAAATCCCTTTATGAAGTGGGATTACTGCGGTCATGGCGCGGATTAATCAAGCCTTGCGCCAAGAAAATGCAGTTTTTCGTTGAGCAGGCTCGCTCCCACAGGGGTCTGTGCAGGAGCGAAAAATATGTGTTACAAACTGCGCGCTGCCCGACATTGGGCGGCACAAACGTTCTCAGGGCGGGGTGCAATTCCCCACCGGCGGTAATTGCGCGCAATGCGCATAGCCCGCGAGCGCTTGGCGACGAACACGGCAATCGCGGTGGTCGGCGGCAAGGTCAGCAGACCCGGTGTGATTCCGGGGCCGACGGTCATAGTCCGGATGAAGAGAGAACGGGAGCAAAAGCACAGGGCCGTCCGCGCGTTGTCGTGCGTGTGCGCACCCTGGCATCCCTTTCGATTCATAACGCCCTGTTTTTCACACAAACAGGAGTCTGAACATGCAACCCACCGCTATCGATAGCAAAAGCAAACACCCGCACGGCGAGCGCGTCGCGTTTATCCAGGCCTGCTGGCACAAGGAAATTGTCGACCAGAGCCGCAAAGGCTTCGTCGCTGAAATGCTGGTGCAGGGGTATCAGGAATCGGACATCGATTTCTTCGAAGTCGGCGGCGCCTTTGAAATGCCTTTGCACGCCAAACTGCTGGCCAAGACCGGTCGTTACGCCGGAGTCGTGGCTGCTGCCCTGGTCGTGGACGGCGGCATCTATCGCCATGAGTTCGTCGCCCAGTCAGTGGTCAGCGGCCTGATGCAGGTGCAACTGGAAACCGAAGTGCCGGTGTTCTCGGTGTCACTGACGCCGCATCACTTCCATTCTGGCGAAGAACATCAGAAGTTCTTCTTTGAGCACTTTGTGCACAAAGGTCAGGAAGCGGCGCGGACGTGTGCGGATACGCTGCGCAAAGTTCGCGCACTGCGCCGTACCGAGCCGCATGCGGTAGCGGTTTAAACACCGCCCAAAAATGTGGGAGCCAGCCTGCTGGCGATAGCGGTGTATCAGTGCCAGCTAAGGTGACTGAGACATTGCAATCGCCAGCAGGCTGGCTCCCACAGGGATTTGTGCAAGCTGCCAGACTGCGTGTGTGTTGGCCGGAAAATCAGGCGAGATTTTCGTCAGTGGTCGGGACGATCAGGATGCCGGCGCGCAAGCCGTTCTTGACCTTAGGGTTAGGGAAAATGATCCGCGCGCCAGGCTCTTCGATGATCCAGCGGGTATTGGCCAGATCCTCGGCCAGCACATAACCCATGTCCAGCTCGGAAAAATTCTCGATGTCCGCTGGCAGATTCAGGCGGAACGCATCGCTGTGCTTGATGATCTCCCGCGCGACGCTGAACAACTGCAAGCCGTCCAGCCCCGCTTGCGCCATCTCCGGCTCGGTGCCTTCGATGATCTGCTTCAAGCGGGTTTCCAGCAGCGACACGTTGACCCCGTCGTTCTGCCCGAACGGCCGCGCCTTGCCCAGCTCCAGAGTGAAAGCCTCGGCGTCGAGTTTGTCGTAGGTATAGGAACTGAAGACGATCGACGGTTTGTTCTGCAGCAGCACGGCTTCCATCCCGGCGGCGCGCAGGCGTGCCAGTTCAAGGCGCGAATGCTGGCGCCCTTCCTTCCACGGATAGAGGGCGAACTGCTCGATCTTCGAGCCACGAATCGCCGTGTGCAGGTCGTAGTGCAAACGCTGGCGCTCGGGTTTGCTGAAGAAAGTCGCCGCCAGGCGCTCCAGCTCACAGGCGCGCAACGCTTCGCTGCCACTGCTTTGTTCATGCCGGCCGTTGAACAGCCGATTGACGTCCTGCTCGATGAAGCGCTCGCCCTTGCGCATCGCCTCGGGATTCCCGAACAGAAACAGAATGCGTGCCCGCGGCTTCAGATCGCCGCGAGCGATGTCGTGCAGCAACCGGTCGAGCAACTCGATCGGTGCGGTTTCGTTGCCGTGGATACCTGCCGACAGCAGCAGGTCCAGGCCATTGTCGCGCGCTTCCGGGGGTCGGACTTCCAGCGCCCCTTCGCTCAACCAGCGCATGCGCACGCCTTCGACAGTCAGTTGAGTCTTCTCCGCCGGTTCGCGGCCGGCGAGGGTCAGTTCAAGCAGTTTGCCGAGGGCGAGCATAGAGCGGTTTCCTTAGTGGTCGTGGTTGCAATCCGGGCCGTGTACGTGATCCTCGTCAGCGCCGAGGTCAGCCGGTTCCATTTCCAGCTGCAGACTTACCAGATTAGTCGCCAATGGGCGCAGCAGCAGGTTGGCGTACTCTTCGTCACCTTCCTCGACGTCAACGCCGATCAGCAACTGGCCGCGGCCGTCCTGCTGGATCCACAGCTCTTTGCCTTGCCACATGACCGCGACGCGGGTGCACGAGGTTTGCAGTTGCGTGCCGTCGGTGTCTTCAAGGATCAGCTGCAGGGAATCGCTCATGTTTTTACTCTCTTGGGGTGACCCGCCGCGCGCTGCGGTCAAGCGGCGCGCCGGCGATCAATTGATCTGGAAGGGATAAACCGCGCCCAGTTTAAGGATTTGCGTCAGTTCATCCAGTGCCGTCCGGCATTCAAGCAACAACTGCGGGTCCGCCAGATCGCTTTCGCTGAGGCGGTCGCGGTAGTGCTTTTCAACCCATGCGGTCAACGAACCGTACAACGGTGGCGTCATGATAACCCCTGGGTTGACCGCCGCCAGTTCCGTTTCGTTGAGCGCCACGCGCAAGCGCAGGCACGCCGGGCCGCCGCCGTTCTGCATGCTCTGCTTGAGGTCGAAGACTTTCACTTCGCGGATCAGACCGCCGGCGCTGGTCAGGCTTTGCAGATACGCCCAGACGCGCTCGTTGGCCTGGCACTCTTGCGGCACGATCAGCAGCATCGAACCGTCTGGGCGCGACAGCAACTGGCTGTTGAACAGGTACGAGCGCACCGCGTCATCCACGGTGACCGCCGAACGTGGCACGCACACGGACTGGAACTTGCCACCGACCTTGGCCAGTTTGCTTTCCAGTTCAGCGAGCATTTGTTCGGTCTCGAGGAACGCGTCCTCGTGATAGAACAGCACTTCGCCGTTACCGACAGCGATCACGTCGTTATGGAACACGCCCTGATCGATCACGTTGGGATTCTGCTGGGCGTAGACCACGCCGTCTTCACGCAGACCGTGCAGACGCGCCACGGCCTGCGATGCTTCGAGGGTCTGCCGCGCCGGGTACTTCTGCGGCGCCGGGTAACGGTTGTCGAACGCACTGCGGCCGAACACGAAAAACTCGACGCCTGCCTCACCATATTCACGGCAGAAACGCGTGTGGTTGGCCGCGCCTTCGTCGCCGAACTGCGCGACCGCTGGCAGGGCCGCGTGATGGGCGAAGTGCTGCTGATTGGCGAACATCGCCCCGAGCACACGGCTGGTGGTCGGGTGTTCGATGCTGCGGTGGTATTTGCAGTTGAGGTTGGCGGCGGTGAAATGCACGCGGCCGTCAGCGGTGTCAGCGCTCGGGCTGACCGTGGCGGCGTTGGCGACCCACATGCTCGACGCCGAGCAACTGGCGACCAGCAGCGGCATGGCTTCCTTGGCGGCGCGCTCGATCACCTGCGCGTCAGTGCCGCTGAAACCCAGACGGCGCAGCGCGGCCACATCCGGACGTTCCTGCGGCGCCAGTACGCCCTGCTGAAAGCCCATTTCCATCAGCGCTTTCATTTTCGCCAGGCCTTGCAGCGCCGCTTCTTTCGGGCTCGAGGACTGCTGGCTGTTGCTCTGGGAGGCAACGTTGCCGTAGGACAGACCACCGTAGTTATGGGTCGGCCCCACTAGACCGTCAAAATTGACTTCGTAGGATTTCATCAGCGAGGCTCCACGTGAATCTGTTGTTATAGGCTTCGAGTAACAATGAGGTACACCGCGTCGCGGCTATCGCCAGCAGGCTGGCTCCCACAGGGAAATGCATTCCAGTGTGGGAGCCAGCCTGCTGGCGATGGGCATCACGCCATCTTCACGCCGGGCGTCAGGGCGGCAGGCAACACCAGGCTCGGGGTTTCCAGCGACGCCACCGGGTACGCGCAGTAATCCGCGGCGTAGTAGGCGCTGGCACGATGGTTGCCCGAAGCGCCGACACCGCCGAACGGCGCGCTGCTCGCGGCGCCGGTCAGTTGCTTGTTCCAGTTGACGATGCCGGCGCGGCTTTCCAGCCAGAACTGCTGGTAACGCGCTTCGGAATCCGACAACAGGCCGGCAGCCAGACCGTAGGCGGTGTTGTTGGCTTCGACGATGGCGGCTTCGAAATCGACGTAGCGAATCACTTGCAGCAACGGGCCGAACAGTTCTTCGTCGGGGCGCTCGGCGACTGCGGTGACGTCGACAATGCCCGGCGTCAGCAATGCCGACTGGGCTTGCGGCTGAGTCATTTCCAGCAGCGACACTGCGCCGTTGGCCAGCAAATGCTCCTGAGCATCCCTCAGCGCTTTTGCCGCGCCGAGGGAAACCACCGAGCCCATGAACGGTGCCGGCTGCTGATCGAACGCGCCGACTTCGATGGTCGCACTGACGTCGACCAGACGTTTGAGCAGGCTGTCGCCCCACGCGCCTTGCGGCACCAGCAAACGGCGCGCGCAAGTGCAACGCTGGCCGGCGGAGATGAACGCCGATTGAATGATCGTGTAAACCGCGGCATCCAGATCGGCAACCTGATCGACTACCAGCGGATTGTTGCCGCCCATTTCCAGCGCCAGGATCTTGTCCGGGCGACCAGCGAATTGCTGATGCAGATGGTTGCCGGTGCGGCTCGAACCGGTGAAGAACAGACCGTCGATGCCCGGGTTCGCCGCCAGGGCGATGCCGGTTTCCCGCGCGCCTTGCAGCAGGTTCAACACACCGGCCGGCAGACCGGCTTCGATCCAGCACTTGACCGTCAGCTCGGCGACTTTCGGCGTCAGCTCGCTCGGCTTGAACAGCACGCTGTTGCCCGCCAGCAGCGCCGGCACGATATGCCCGTTGGGCAAGTGGCCGGGGAAGTTGTACGGGCCGAACACCGCTACCACGCCGTGCGGCTTGTGGCGCAACACGGCGGTGGCGTCGCCCAGCGGGCCACTCTTCTCGCCAGTACGCTCACGGTAGCTCTGCACCGAGATAGCAATCTTGTTGACCATGCTGGTGACTTCGGTCGCGGCTTCCCACAACGGCTTGCCGGTTTCCTCACCGATGGTACGGGCCAGCTCGTCAGAATGGTTTTTCAGCGCGGCGGCAAACGCTTCGAGCACAATGATGCGCTCGTCCAGCGAACGCCGCGCCCAGCCCGGAAATGCCTGGCGCGCGGCTTGCACGGCGGACTCGACCTGCGCCGTGGTGGCGCCCTCGCCCGACCACAGCACTTGCTGGGTCACCGGATTCAGCGATTGAAAGGCTTCGCCCTGACCGGCCAGCCATTCACCTGCGATGTATAGCGAATTCATTGTTTCGACTCCCGTGCAGCGGACAACGCCACGGCGCGAACCTGATCGCCGGCGCTGAGTTGAAGACGTTTGGCGGTCTGCGGATCGACCACCAGCGTGCCGGCGGCCAGACGCGCAGGCGCCGCGGTGATGCGGCAGTCTTCGCGTTTGCGGTTATGGATGATGAACGGCGTGGCGTCGTCGCCCGGCGTACCGACGGCCAGCACCAACGCTTCGCTGTCGCGCACCGCGCGGATCTTGCCGGTTTCGCATTCGATCGCCGGGCCGGCGTCGAAGATATCGACGTAACCCTGATAGCTGAAACCTTCGCCCTTGAGCATCGCCAGCGCCGGCTCGGTGTCCGGGTGGACCTGGCCGATCACGTTGCGCGCATCCGGCGAGAGGAAGCAGGTGTACAGCGGGAATTTCGGCATCAGTTCGGCAATGAACGCCTTGTTGCCGACACCGGTCAGGTAATCGGCCTGGCTGAATTCCATCTTGAAGAAATGCCGGCCCAGGCTTTCCCAGAACGGCGAGCGCCCGGCGTCGTCGGATACGCCGCGCATCTCGGCGATGATCTTGTTGCCGAACAGCTCCGGGAACTCGGCGATGAACAGCATGCGCGCCTTGGACAACATGCGGCCGTTCAGACCGCTGCGGTAATCGGCGTGCAGGAACAGCGAGCACAGCTCCGAGTTGCCGGTCAGGTCGTTGGCCAGGAACAGCGTCGGAATCTCACGGTAGATGTTCAATTCCTGCGAGGCGCTGACGGTCAGGCCGACGCGGAAGTTGTACCACGGCTCACGCAGACCGACCGCGCCAGCGATGGCGGAAATCCCCACCACACGGCCGTTGTCGTCTTCGAGCACGAACAGGTAGTCCGCATCGCCACGGCCGGCTTCGCCGCGGAAGGTCTTCTCGGCCCAGCCGACCCGGTGGGCCAGACGTTCTTCGTTGGCCGGCAAGGTGGTGAGGCCGGTGCCGGTGCTGCGGGCCAGGTCGATCAGCGCGGGTAAATCGCTGCTGCGTACGGGACGAACAATCATGCTATCTCCTCAAACGGGCCGCTCGCGCCACCCGTGAAACTCGCTAAGGCGTTAAACCGCCACCAGGCGCACGCTGGCACCTTCACCGACGCCCAGGGCTTCGGCCGCTTCCAGATCCAGAGTCACCGGTTTGCCCGGCGCGTAATCCAGCTCGAGCAACACTGCGCGGTAATCCTGCAACTGCGCATTGGCCACCAGATACTGGCGCCCCGCACCTTTGACCGGCTCGCCGATCTTCACCGGCACCACACGGCTCTGGGCGATCGAGCGGATCCCGGAAACCCGGGCGTGCAGGGTCGGGCCACCGTCGAAAATGTCGATGTAGTGATCGGTCTCGAAGCCTTCGCGCATCAGGATGTCGAAGGTGATCTGCGCCCGCGGGTGCACCTGGCCCATCGCTTCTTGCGCGGAGTCCGGCAGCAGCGGCACGTAGATCGGGTAATGCGGCATCAGCTCGGCGAGGAACGTGCGGCTTTTCAGCCCGCACAGGCGTTCGGCTTCGGCGTAGTTGAGGTCGAAGAAGTTGCGCCCGATGGCATCCCAGAACGGCGAGTCACCGTTTTCATCGCTGTAACCGACGATCTCGGTCACCACCGAATCGGCAAAACGCTCCGGGTGGCTGGCGACGAACAGCAGACGGCCACGGGAATTGAGCTCGGCCCAGGGCGATCCGACCAGCTCGCGCTGCACGTAGAAACTGGTCAGCAAGCTGTTGCCGGTCAGGTCGTGGCACTGCGAGAGCACGTGGATCTTGTTGTGGATCTTCAGCTCGCGCGAGGCGTGGACGAAGGTCTCGTTGCGGAAGCTGTAGAACGGCTCCGAATAACCGGCCGAAGCGACAATGGCCGAGCAACCGACCAGCTTGCCGGTGGCGGAATCTTCGAGGACGAAGAAATAGCTTTCCTCACCGTTGAAGCTCACTTCGGCAGCAAACGACGCTTCGCTCGCGGCGATCTTGTCGCTCAGACGTTCCACGTCATCCGGCAAGGAAGTGACACCAATCGGGCTGTCCGCAGCCAGACGCTGTACCTCGCCCAGATCAGCCATTTGCGCGGGGCGCATCACCAGCATGGTGTCACTCCTTTTCTCTTCAAAAAAATCACAGAAGTAAATATCCCGAACTGTCTCTGATTCAACTCAGAGTCAACTGTGGGAGCTAGCCTGCTAGCGATGGCGTCGTGTCAGACAACAAAGATGTTGGCTGTCAGGCCCCCATCGCCAGCAGGCTGGCTCCCACATTTGATCCAGTCTGGAACAAAATTTGATCGACGCCCGTATCGTCGGGCGTCGACGGGTCCATCAAGCTTGCGTCAGTGCAGCAGCGGCGCGTTCGAAGCGGTCGAGACCGGCATCGATATCGGTGTCTTCGACCACCAGGCTCGGGGCGAAGCGGATCACGTCCGGGCCAGCCTGGAGGATCATCAGGCCTTCTTTTTCAGCGGCGTTGAAGATGTCTTTGGCCTTGCCTTTCCAGGCGTCGTTGAGCACGCAACCGATCAGTAGACCGAGGCCACGCACCTGAGTGAACAGGCCGTATTTGGCGCCGATCTGCTCCAGACGCGACTTGAACTTGTCATGCTTGGCGTTCACACCGTTCAACACTTCTGGCGTGTTGACCACATCGATCACCGCTTCCGCCACCGCGCAGGCCAGCGGGTTGCCGCCGTAAGTGGTGCCGTGAGTGCCAACGACCAAATGCTTGGCCAGCGCTTCGGTAGTCAGCATCGCCGCGATCGGGAAACCGCCGCCCAGGCTCTTGGCGCTGGTGAGGATGTCCGGGGTCACGCCGTAATGCTGGTAGGCGAACAGCTTGCCGCTGCGGCCCATGCCGGTCTGCACTTCGTCGAACACCAGCAGCGCGTTGTTCGCGTCGCACAATTCACGGGCGCCTTGCAGGTAAGCCAGTTCGGCCGGCAGCACGCCGCCCTCGCCCTGGATCGGTTCGAGCACGACCGCGCAGGTCTTGTCAGACACCGCCGCTTTCAGCGCCGCCAGATCATTGTAGGGAACGTGGGTGATACCGGTGATTTTCGGGCCGAAACCGTCGGAGTACTTCGACTGGCCACCGACGTTGACGGTGAACAGGGTACGGCCGTGGAAGCTGTTCAGCGCGGCGATGATTTCGTACTTCTCGCTGCCGAAGCGGTCGAACGCGACGCGACGGGCCAGCTTGAATGCGGCCTCGTTGGCCTCGGCGCCGGAGTTGCAGAAGAACGCACGCTCGGCGAACGTGGCGTCAATCAGCTTGTGCGCCAGGCGCAGCGCCGGCTCGTTGGTGAACACGTTGGACACATGCCACAGCTTGTTGGCCTGCTCGGTCAAGGCACCGACCAGCGCCGGGTGCGCGTGGCCCAATACGTTGACGGCAATCCCGCCGGCGAAGTCGATCAGCTCGCGGCCGGCCTGATCCCAGACCCGGGAACCGGCGCCA
The DNA here is from genome assembly GCF_051132135.1 of Pseudomonas sp. R1-1. NCBI lineage: Bacteria > Pseudomonadati > Pseudomonadota > Gammaproteobacteria > Pseudomonadales > Pseudomonadaceae > Pseudomonas > Pseudomonas sp. R1-1. The sequence continues at coordinate 1,618,610 of NZ_CP071663.1, read as the reverse complement.
CGCACCGGAATGAAAGCGGCAGGCGCGTAGTTGGGAACCATTACCTGGTCGAAATCGGCGCGTTGTACCGCAGCGTGCTCAACGGACATCGGAGTCTCCTGAAAAGGAACACTCGCCGGAAACTGGCGAGCGATTGGGGGGATTGTAAGGACAGTTTTGTGCCCGGCCTTGCCGCCAAGCGACAACTTCTTATAGCGCAAACCCCGGATTTTCCCGGGTTTACGGCAATGCGACATATACCGTCGCAAAGGCGCAGTTTACCGGGCGCGGCCGATTTGCGGCAGGCCGCGCAGAATAGCAAGTCAGCCCCGCGCCAAAGATATAAATATGTACCGCACGAAGGGCGCGCTCTGCTGGTTTGCTGGGGGTTCTTACCGACGCCAAGGAATGGCCATGCATTTGTCGCAAGCACACCCATCCGTCACCGCTGCTGACACAAACAACGAGCAACATGCGGATGAACATTATCAACCGCTCAAAGAGGCAATCCCGCAGTGGCTGGGCAACGCCTCCGCAACAAGGCGCGAAGCACTGAAGAACAGCGTCCCGCTGCTGCCCGATGCGCTCAAGTCGGCCCCCGCCGAACAGCACGCGCTAATGAAAAGCCTCACTGGCGCGCACATTGATGCGCAGAGCCAGGTCGATAAAGCGCTGGAGCATCTACAGGACGCTGCGGCCTTCGCCGAGCCCTTGCTCAAGGCCGAACTGAAAAGCTGTTTCGATCTGGACCTGGATGTCAGAAACACCTTCGTGCGCCTGTACATCCCGGCGACCACCCCGCTGTTCCCGATCAAGACCGGCGCGCGGGTCTGGAGCGTTTCCCTGCTGGAGGCGGCGCTGCATAACTTCGAAGATCGGGAAACCTACGACAACGCCTTCGAGGCGCAATCGACATTCACCACGGCGCCGACGCCGACCGGGCAATTCGAAACCCTGCCCGCGATCAAAGCCCGACTGAGCGTCCCCGCCTTCACCCAGTTGTGCCGGCGGCTGGACATCGGCGCGAAATACAAAGCCAGCCTGGAAGACAACCTCGGCTATTCCGATCCGATGGTCGCCACGGTGCTGCGCAACAAACTCGACGCTAGCGAGAAAACCGCTATGAAAGCGGCCCTGCAGTGGGCGCGAATGAACCGCGATGTATCGGAAAGTGCCGTGCGCCTGGTCGAGGCCCTGCTTGATGGTATGAAAGGCCTCTATGTAAACGGCGCGCCTTTGCTCTGTCATGACATGAGCATGCTCTGCGCACCGCTGACCGGCATCGTCGTGTTCGCCCCCGACCTGTACCTCTCACAAAACAATGCGCGGGTCGTGGCGTATGTCCCGGATGACCCCGAACATCCGTTCAAGGAGTACACCTCGCCGCTGGAAATGATCGTCGAACTGACGCGTCAGCTGCGCTCGAAGGATTACCAGCGCTTCTTCAGCCGTTTCGTCAGTCACGAGCAACGCGGGTACTTCATCAGCACCCTCAACAGCCGTCTCAGCGAAATCAAGTGGCAACCGCATGAACCCGGCAGTTCCCTGCCGGCCTGGCGCGAAGCGCCGGTAGACCGGCCCGATCTGCAGACGGCGCTGGCGCCCTTCCATGACGACATCTGGCAGCACCTGCATCAGGCGAAACTGAACAAGGTCTTCAACGACGCCCGCTCCATCGCCGTGCCCACCGCAGTCGTCGACCAAAAGGCGCGCTGGGCGTTTTGGGACTCGGTGATCGAAATCATTTCCACGATCGCCCAGACCGCTGCACTGATCGTCGCGCCGTTTGTGCCGGTGCTGGGCGAAGCGATGATGGCGTACATGGCTTATCAGATGCTCGACGAAGTGTTCGAGGGCATCGTCGAATGGGGCCAGGGCCGTAACACCGAAGCGTTCGGGCATTTGATGGGCACCGTTGAATCGATAATCCAGCTGGGCATGTTTGCCGTGGGCGGCGCGATTGCATCGGGCGAGTTTCGCAAGGTCTTGCCCAAGGAAGTGGTGGCGTTCATTGATCGCTTCAAACCGGTGAAGCTGGCCAACGGCGAAACCCGCTACTGGGAGCCGGATCTCGAGCGCTACAAACATCCCGCCAGGCCGCCAGCAGAAGCCCAACCGAATGAACGGGGCCTGCACCCGCATCAGGGCAGGCAACTGCTGCCTCTCGAAGAGGCGCATTTTTTGGTAAAAGAACATGAGGTGCCCGGGCAGTACCGTATCGAACATCCGACCCGCCCCGATGCGTACCAGCCGGTGCTGCGGCACAACGGCGACGGTGCCTGGCACACCGAACTCGAACAACCCATGCAATGGGACGGCGAAACCGCTCTGCGACGCATCGGCCCTGCGGTTGAAGGTTTTACCCCGGCCGAGCGCGAAACCATTCTTCAGGTCAGCGGCAGCAGCGAAGATGCCTTGCGCAAGATGCACGTCAATCAGGAAAAGGTCCCGCCGCTACTGGCCGACAGCATCCAGCGCTTCAAGATCGATCAGCAGTTGCAGCGCTTTATCGATCAGCTCCACAGTGATGTAGCTGAAGATTTTCTACGCGCCGATCAGGTCACCCAATTGCAGTTGCTCAGCGAACATGGTCGCTGGCCGAGTGAGCAGCGCCTGCGCCTGATCGATCGCAACGGTGCGCTGCTCTGGCAGTCCAGCGCGGACGCAAGCCTGCCCCTGACCGAGCTGCGCCAGGACCAGTTGATCGGCGGCGACCTGTTGAAGACTTTGCTTACCACTCTCGACGAAGCGCAAATCAAGGCGCTGCTCGCCGAACCCTTTACCGCCAAGCCGCCCTTGGACATTCGCACCCAGACCCTGCGCAAGCAATTGGTCGGCCTCGCGAAGACCCACCGAAGTGCGCTGTTCGAATCGCGCTATCAAGCGTTGCAACACATTGACGATCCGCTGGCGCAACAGCTCAAGGCTCACAACCCCGACCTGCCGGCGAGCGTCACCCGCGAACTGCTCGAAACCGCCACCGGCAACGAACTGCTGCAAATCAACGAGGGGCAACTGCCAGCGCGTCAGCAGGAACTGATGCAACTGGCCAGTCAGGAAGTGCGCGTGTCCCGCGCCTATGAGGGGCTTGAGCTTGGCTCGGTGAATAATCCCGATTCCGACTCGCTGGCGCTGCACAGTCTCAAATTGCTGCCGGGCTGGAGCGGCGATGTGCGCATCGAAATCCGCGACGGTCGCTATGAAGGGCCGGTCGTTGACAGCATTGGTCGCGAAGACGCCCTCGAGAAAAAGGTCTTGGTGCGCAGCGATGACCAGCGCTATCAAGCCTTCGATGACCGTGGCCAGGAACTGCACTCGCTCAGCGACTTCTATTCCAGCGTGCTGTACGCGCTGCCCGACAGTGAACGCGCCAGCCTCAACATCGGAATTGGCCAGGGCCAGAACCTGAAGGCCGCCATTCGCCAACACAGGCTGGAGCGTCAAGAGCTGCGCGTCGTGCTGCATGAAGCGCCCATTCAGCCACCGATAACCGACACGTTACGTCTGTTGGGCAGCGACGGTTTTTCTCGGGTTGACCGCACTGAAAGCCTGAACAATGTTGCGCGCGCCCATCAGCAGGATATTCGCGCACTTTACCCGCGGATGACCGAACAGCAAATTCGCGCATTGGCGCAAGAGATGCGCGCCAGTGCATCCGGCCCGCGCGGGGAGATTCAGCGACTGCAGAACGATTACCTGCAATTGCAAAACGACCTGCACATCTGGGCCAACGATCCGCCCGCCAGGCATCCCGATACCGGCGCGGCGCTGACATCGCTGCAACAGCGCGTCGAAATCCAGAACCGCCGCTTGCTCAGGGAAGAAATCCTCAAGGGCTGGCGCCGCGAATACCCGACCGCGATCAATCAATACGGCATGGCAACCGGTCACGCCCTGCGGCTTGTACACCCGATCATCGGCGACTTGCCGGCGCTGTCGGCCGACCTCAGCCATATCACCGCGCTGACCCTGGATGGCAGCGCCACGCCGGGCTCTCTGGAAGGCTTTCTTCAGCACTTTCCCCACTTGCAGATGCTTGATGCACGCAACTTGAAATTGCCGGCGCTGCCACAGGTGTTGACTTCAATGCCATCGCTGCGCGAACTGCGAATGCGCAAATGCGGGCTCAGCCTGACGATCACCACGCAGTCGGTGCTGGCTTCCATGCCACAGCTGACCATTCTCGATCTTGCGGGCAACGCCCTGGGATTACCGCCCGATCTGCACACGATGCCTTCGCTGCGTTACGTCAACTTGTCCAACACCGGCATTCACAGCCTGCCCGACGACCTGCTGCACCATCCCCGATTGATCTCCGGCCAGTTCGACGGCAATCGAATGACCACCGTGCCAGACGCGTTTTTCAAGCTGCCGCCCTCGCTGAGCGATGGTTTCACCTTCGCGGACAACCCTTTGACGCCCGCCGCACGCGAACGCGTGAAACGCTTCCATGGCGCTACCGGCAGGCATTTCGGCGTCCGCCCGGAGCGGGCAGACCTGCAGCGCACCACTGCATTGTTTCCAGCGCTCGAGGAGGACCAGGCCACCGCCCTGCTGTACCGCTTGCCCGGAACACTGGCTGAAGGTCGCGCGCAATTGACAGTCTGGGAAACCGAGGTCAATCAGTTGAAACTGGAGCTCAGCCAATGGATCAATAAGGCCGCCACCTCTCACCTCGAAACGGGTGAACGCCTGCCTCACGCTGAGCAGACGCTTGAACTCAATGCCCGGCGCGCCTTTGCGCAGCAACTCGAGCGCTTCTGGCGTAGCCGCGATCAATTCACCCGCAGCGGAGAATTTGAAGCAACGGCCGAGTTCAGCGGAGACATGCCTGTGCTCAGCGCCAATTTCGAGCATGTCTTGCGACTCAAACTGACCGGCAGCGCCGATATTTCGGCGAGCTTGCCCTTCGTGGACGCCTTCCCGAATCTAGTCTCGCTGAGCCTCAATGGCTTTGATCTGAGCACTGACTCCCTGCCCGGGAGGAATTTGCCCCAGTTGACCGATCTGAAGCTGAAGAACTGCGGCGTGGTGATGACGCCCGAACATCAGGCCGAACTGGTTTCGCTGAACGCTTTGCAGACGCTGAATCTGAGTGACAATCCCCTGGGGACTTTCCCCGATCTGAACCTGTTGCCTGCGCTCACATTCATCGACCTGTCCAACAGCGGACTCACCGTTGTTCCGCCAGGTCTGGCCAGCCATCCGCAACTGCGCACTGCGGTATTGACTGGCAATCGCCTTACACACCTGCCCGACGCGATATTCGAGCTGCCTGCAGAACGCAGTGACGGCCTGTATTTTTCCGACAATCCGCTATCAACCGAAACACGGGAAAAAATCAAAACCTACTTCCGCACCCATCAACAGGATTTTGAAGTCAGAGCCGCGGACCAGGACGTCAGCCTGACCCGGCAATTGTTCCCGGAGCTGGATGAGCAAGAGGCCAGCGACCTGATCTATGACTTGCCGGGCAATCTGGCCACCGGTCGCACACAACTGCTGCGCTGGCAAGCGGAGCGGGCGCAGATGCAACTCGACCTCGACCGCTGGGTAATGGCAACCCCATCCACAGATCCGGCCACGGGGCGTGCGCCGACCGACATTGAGCGCGCATGCCAGCGCTCGGCACGATCGGCATTCAAGCAAGACCTGGAGACGTTCTGGCGCCAGACCTCCAGCGAGACCGGCCAGCGCAGCCTGTCCTTTACCGCAGATCTGACGTTCGTTGGCCAGTTGCCTCGCCTGAGCGTCGACTTCAGTCATGTCGCAAGCCTGAGACTGACCGGCAACGCAGCGATCGATGGCATCGGGGAGTTCGTGGCGTTGTTTCCCGAACTCCACACCTTGCAAATGAAGGATTTTGCACTGAATGAAATACCTGCCTTCATCGGCCAACTGCGCAGTCTCAAGAAGCTGCGCCTGGACAGCTGCGCGATAAGCCACACCTCAGCGGGCTATGACGTGCTGAAGTCGCTGCGCACGCTTACGCGTCTGGATTTGATCAACAACCCGTTGACCGTGGCCCCCGATCTGCAGACGCTTCCCGCAGTGCAGGATGTCTTTCTGCTCAATAGCGGTCTGACAGCCGTGCCTGACGGCATCGCCGAACACCCGGCACTGCAGACGGTGCACCTCAACAACAACCACATCAGTGAATTGCCGGAGGCACTTTTCAGCCTCACCCCCAATCGTGCTGACGGTGTGCGTCTGGCTGGTAATCCGCTTTCTGTGGCGGCTCGGGAGCGTATCAAGGCTTACTACGCCCAACATCATCGCAACTTCGGCATCACGCCCGCGGCGAACGATGTCGCGAGGGCGCGCAGAGTGTTTCCGCACCTGACCGACTACATGGCCGGCGACATGATCTATCGCCTGCCCGGCACATTGCAGGCAGGCAGTTCGCAATTGATGAACTGGGAAACTGAAATCACCCAGTTGCTCAGCGACCTTACGGCATGGCAGGAGCGCGTACCGAGTCATGATCCGACGCCAGGTCAACTGTGGAATGCCGAGCAGCGCGCCGCACAGCTGGATGCGCGGTCCCGGTTCAAGGAAGACCTCGAAGGACTCTGGCGCGGCAGTCGCATCGATGTGCCGGATCTACGTGCGGAAATATTCAAAGCCAAGGCTGCGTTTGCTGGCGAATTGCCCGAGCTCAGCGCTGACTTCAGCCAGATAACCCACCTGGAAATTCAAGGCAATCCACACTTGACGGTTCCCGATGGCTTTCTCGATTGCTTCACTGGCCTGGAAGGTCTCGAGTTGCCCGGGTTCGCTCTGGGCCGAATCCCGCGAGCGCTCGAAAGCATGCCAGCGCTTGAAACGCTGATGATGAGCCGGTGCAACATCACCCTCGATGCGGCCGGGCAATCCACCCTGTCGACACTGAGCCGCCTGACGTCGCTGGATCTTTTCAATAATCCACTGGGCCAGACGCCCGATGCCTCGGCACTGGTGAATCTGAGGTTCATCGACCTGATTCGTACAGGGATCGACCGTGTTCCCACCGGGTTGGACCAACTCCCGCACTTGCAAACGGCGCTGCTGAGCGACAACAACATCATCGAATTGCCCGACTTACTGGCGGCGTATGCCAACCGCGGCATCGATGTAGGCTCCAATCCGCTGTCGGCGACTTCGCGCGAACAGATCAAGGCATGCTACCTGGTCAAAGGCGACAACTTTGGCGTCTGGGTCGAACAGGCCGACATTGATCTGGCCCAGACGCTGTATCCCCGACTGAGCGGTTTCGACGCCAATAACCTGATCTATCGTTTGCCCGGGACATTGACGGACGGGCGCACCGAGCTGCTGCGTCGGCACACTGAGCTCAGCACGCTGCTTAACAAACTTGAGACTTGGGTGAATGCGGCGCCCGAAGGTCCGATTACCCACGGTGTGCCGGAAAATGAGCCACCGCGCGGGCAAGTCACGCAGCGCCGGCGCTTCAAGGACAATCTGGAAAAACGCCTGCGCCACTACCCGGTCAATGCCCTGGACGGCGACTTCACCTGCGACCTGTCCTTCACCGGCGAGCTGCCGCAAATGGCGGGTCGCTTTGACTACATCGACCAGCTGCGTCTGACCTCAACGGCAAGCACGCCCCCGCCAGTCGATGCCTTGCTGGCGTTGTTTCCCCGGCTCAGAGTGCTGGATATGCGTGATTACCCGTTACGCCGCATTCCGCCGGCGATCTTTCGCCTCGAAACACTGAGCAGCCTGAATCTGTCGGGTTGCGAGCTCATGATCACGCCGCTGACCGCCGAAGGGTTCGCAGCCCTGAAAAACCTTGGCTCTTTGGATCTGAGTCATAACAACCGACTCGGGACAGTCCCCGACATGATCCATTTTCCCGACCTTCAGGTGCTGAACCTGCGCAGCACCGGCCTGACCAGGCCACCTGCGGGCTTGTTCAGGCTCACTCGGTTAAGAAAGGCGGACCTGTCGAATAACAGAATCAAGCGGTTGCCTCTGGGATTCCCTTCGCGTCCCGACATCATGCTGACCGAGTACGATTTCAGCGCAAATCCATTGACGGCGGAAAGTCAGCAGCGCCTGGACAGTTACAACACGGCGCTGGGCGAGCGCAATCTCGAGGCGCGGATACCGAGTGCTTACGGCATGCACGAACTGGACGACTTTGTGGACTCGGATTTTTCCGATGGCGAGGAGCTCCCGCCGACCGGCCGTAGCTGAACTCTCAGTCAGCCTCGCTCAGGCGGGACTGACGACAATTCGAACGGGCTGCTGCTTCGCCGCTGGTTGCGATCTTCCCGCGGCGTGGCACCGAAGAAGTTGCGGTAGGCGCTGGAGAAATGCGGCCCCGAGGAGAAGCCACACGACAGGCCGATCTGGATGATCGACTTGCTGGTCTGCATCAACATCTGCCGGGCCTTGTTCAGGCGCAGTTCCAGGTAGTACTGGCTCGGCACGCGGTTGAGGTACTGCTTGAAGATCCGCTCCAACTGGCGCCGCGATACGCACACGTGCTGGGCGATTTCGTCGGTGGTCAGCGGTTCTTCGATGTTGGCTTCCATCAGCAACACCGCCTGGGTGAGCTTCGGATGACTGGAGCCGAGTCGGTTCTGCAACGGAATGCGCTGACGTTCGCCGCCTTCGCGAATGCGCTCGACCACCAGTTCTTCGGACACCGCACCGGCCAGTTCCGCGCCGTGATCACGCGCCAGTACCGCCAGCAGCAGGTCGAGCACCGACATGCCACCGCAGGCGGTCAGGCGATCGCGATCCCAATCGAACAGATGACTGGTGGCGATGACTTTCGGGAAGCGTTCGGCGAAATCGTCCTGCCAGCGCCAGTGCACCGCAGCGCGGTAGCCGTCAAGCAAACCGAGCTGGGCCAATGGGTAGACACCGGCCGACAAACCGCCGATCACGCAACCGGCACGCACCAGTTGCTTGAGCGCACTGCTCAGCGCCGGCGCCAGTGTGGTCGGCGGCTCGTCAGCGAGCAGGAACAGTTTCTGGAAGTTCTCGAGCTTGCCGGCCCACGCTTCACCGGGTAATTGCCAGGCGCTTTCTGCCGGCGGTTCGGCCTGCAGGAATGACAACTCGTAGACCACGTCCGGGTGCACACGCTGAGCGACACGCAAGGCTTCCTCCGCCAGCGCCAGCGTCAACGCTTTAGTGCTGGGCCAAATCAGGAAACCAATTCGATGGGCAGTCATGGGCGGGCAATCCGAAACGAACAACGGTGATGAAGGCATGGGCCAATGCTAGCCCGTAAATGAACACACATCGCAAACAATGCAGATCCATTGTAGGAGTGAGCCTGCTCGCGATAGCGGTCTTTCAGACAACCATGATGTTGACTGTTACACCGCTATCGCGAGCAGGCTCACTCCTACAGGGGACTTCGTCTGTCCCCAAGGGCTGCGAAGCATGCACTATTGAAGTGCACAACGGCAGCCCTGTTTTATTTCAGGCTACCGGACAGGAACTGCTGCAAACGCTCCGACTGCGGGTTGACCAGCACTTCGCGCGGGTTGCCGCTTTCTTCGACGACGCCTTTGTGCAGGAACACCAATTGGTTCGACACTTCGCGGGCAAAACCCATTTCGTGGGTGACCACGACCATGGTCCGGCCTTCCTGCGCCAGCGCCTGCATGACTTTCAGCACGTCGCCGACCAGTTCCGGGTCGAGGGCCGAGGTCGGCTCGTCGAACAGCATCACTTCCGGTTCCATCGCCAGCGCACGAGCGATTGCCACGCGCTGCTGCTCGCCACCGGACATGTGCCCAGGGAACGCATCTTTACGATGGGCCACGCCGACCTTGTTCAGGTAGTACTCGGCTTTTTCGCGAGCTTCGTACTTGGGCACGCCAAGCACGTGCACCGGCGCTTCCATGATGTTTTCAATCGCGGTCATGTGCGACCACAGGTTGAAATGCTGGAACACCATCGACAGGCGCGAACGCATGCGTTGCAGCTGCTTCGGATCAGCGGCTTTCAGCGCGCCGTCCTTGTTGGCGACCAGTTTCAGCTCTTCGTTGTTGAGCAGAATCTTGCCCGCGTGCGGCTGCTCGAGCAGGTTGATGCAACGCAGAAAAGTACTTTTGCCGGAGCCACTGGAGCCGATGATGCTGATCACATCGCCGGCGGCCGCTTTCAGGGACACGCCCTTGAGCACTTCGTGACTGCCATAGCGTTTATGCAGGTCTTGGACTTCAAGTTTGTACATGCGGTCGGTTCTCACAAAAACAGTCAGTCAGTCGTTGAGCAAGCGCCCGTGACGCAGCGCTTCGCGCCCCGCCACCTTGGCCAGCCAGAAACCGGGTTGGGCATAACGCAGCCGTTCAATGGCAAACAGCACCCCGGACGTACCAGCACACACCGTGCTGACCCGATCGGCCACAGGGTCGATCACCTCAAAAATCTCCTCGCCCGCCTCGACCCATTCGCCGGGCTTGCGGAAAAAGCTCACCACACCGGGGTGTGGCGCAAACAACAATTCAGTGCCTTCGAACGGCATGCCTTCGCACGGTTCAAAGGCCGGGTTCGGCCACTCGCCCGTAATCAGCCCTTGCTCGGCGAGGAAGGCGAGAATGCCTTCAGCGTAAGCCTCTGCTTCAGCGCGGCCGGTATCGGCCTGACCGCCCAGTTCGATGGTCGTGGCCAGGCACGCCAGCGGAATCTGCGCATCGGGGAACTGCCGCGACAGGCGCAGCCACGGCAGCGAGCAGGCTTCGTCGAACGAGCTGCCGCCGGAGTCTTCTGCGAGCAAGCCAACCTTAACGTTCAGGTGCGCGGCGAGCGAGCGCCACTGCGGCCAGTGTTGCGGCAAGGCATACATGTGCAGCGCGGCTTCGGCATCGCAATGCAGATCGAGCACCACATCGGCAGTGCAGGCATGGCTGAGCAATACCCGCTGCATGCCTTGCAACTGGCTGCTCGCGGCTGGCAGCGCGGCCAAATGATCGGCCATCGCCTGACGGATCATCCGCACATTGGCGTGTGGATCGTCCCCGAGCTTGTCGGCCAGCGCGGCGGCGACCGGCGCGCTCAGCTCGACGAAATCACGGTTGAAATTCTTGCCGCTGCCCGCCTCGAAACGGCCCTGGTGATTGCCTTGAAGCAACTGCCCGAGCCCCAACGGATTGGCGACCGGCACCAGCTCGATCACACCGTTGAGCAAGCCTTGGGCTTCGAGTTCGCCGAGGCGCTTTTTCAGCTCCCAGGCGGTGCGCATGCCCGGCAGTTCGTCGGCGTGCAGGCTGGCCTGGATGTAGGCCTTGCGCTCGCCGTGGCCAAAGCGAAAAACCGAAACCTTGCGCTCGCTGCCCAGGTGGCTCCACGGCAACACGTGGTCGATGCGTTCCATATCAATGCTTCCGCGGCGCGAGGTAGCTCAACCAGCGACGCTCGGCCAGCTTGAACAGCTTGACCAGAATGAAGGTCAGGCACAGGTAGAACACGCCAGCGGTGATATACGCCTCGAACGGCAGATAGAACTGCGCGTTGACGGTACGTGCCGCGCCAGTGATGTCGATCAGGGTCACGATCGACGCCAGACTGGTGGTCTGCAGCATCATGATCACTTCGTTGCTGTACTGCGGCAGGGCCCGGCGCAGGGCCGATGGCAGCAGGATGCGTTTGTACAGTTTGAAGCGCGACATGCCCATGGCCTTGGCCGCTTCGATCTCACCGTTTGGCGTGGCCTTGAGGCTGCCGGCGATGATCTCGGCGGTGTAGGCGCTGGTGTTGACCGCAAACGCCAGGCACGCACAGAACGTGGCACTGGACAGCCACGGCCACAGGAAGCTTTCGCGTACTGCTTCGAACTGCGCCAGACCGTAATAGATCAGGAACAGTTGCACGAGCATCGGCGTGCCACGGATCACGTAGGTGTACAGCCACGCGGCGCCGTTGACGATCGGGTTCTTCGAGACGCGCATCAGCCCCAGCGGCAGGGCCGCCAGCAAGCCGAAAAACAGCGACAGCGCGAGCAGTTTGAGGGTGGTCAGCAGGCCGCCGAAGTACAGCGGCAGCGCCTCCCAAATGACGTTGTAGTCGAAGATCATAGATCAGCCGCCCTTACGCCTACCGAGTAGCGCTTCTCAAGTTGACGCAGGATCAGCAACGAAACACTGGTGATCACCAGGTACATCGCCGCCACTGCGAGGAAGAAGGTGAAAGGCTCACGCGTGGCATCCGCCGCCTGCTTGGCCTTGAACATCATGTCTTGCAGACCGACCACGGAAATCAGCGCGGTGGCCTTGGTCAGTACCAGCCAGTTGTTGGTGAAGCCGGGAATCGCCAGACGAATCATCTGCGGCACCATCACCCGGAAGAACACCTGAAAACTACTCATGCCATACGCCATGCCGGCTTCGGCCTGACCTTTGGGGATCGCCATGAACGCGCCGCGGAAGGTTTCCGACAGGTACGCACCGAAGATGAAACCGAGGGTGCCGATACCGGCGGCCAGCGGGTTCAGGTCGATGTAATCGTCATAGCCGAGCATCGGCGCGACGCGGTTGAGCAAGTCCTGACCGCCGTAGAAAATCAGCAGGATCAGCACCAGATCGGGAATCCCGCGGATCACCGTGGAATACAGATCGCCCAGCCAGGCCAGCCAGCGCACCGGCGACAGGCGCAGCGCGACACCGATCAGCCCGAGAACGATGGCCAGAGCCATGGACGACAAGGCGAGCTGAAGCGTCAGCCATGCGCCATCGAGGATGACAGCCCCGTAGCCTTTCAACATGATTCAGGTCCTCGAAAGTTGGGATGAAAAAATGGCGCAAACCGCAGAGATTCTGTTGCTTGCGCCATTTCGGACTTGTCGCAGAGACGGGTTACTTGCCGTAGATATCGAAGGCGAAGTACTTGTCCTGGATTTGCTTGTATTTGCCGTTCTCGCGGATGGCCGCGATGGCGCTGTTGATCTTGTCTTTCAGGGCGTCGCCCTTGCGTACCGCGATGCCTACGCCGTCGCCGAAGTATTTGACGTCGGTGAACGCCGGGCCAACGAACGCGAAGCCTTTGCCGGCGTCGGTTTTCAGGAAGCCGTCATCGAGCAGGGTCGCGTCAGCCACGGTACCGTCGAGACGACCGGCAGCCACGTCGAGGTAGATCTCGTTCTGCGAACCGTACGGCTTGATCTCGGCACCCAGCGGCGCGAGAACTTCACGAGCGAAACGCTCATGGATCGAACCGCGCTGTACGCCGATGTTCTTGCCCTTGAGCTCAGCCAGACCTTCGCTGACCTGAGTGCCGGCCTTCATCACCAGACGTGCCGGGGTGTTGTAGTACTTGTTGGTGAAGTCGACCGACTTCTTGCGATCTTCGGTGATCGACATGGACGACAGGATCGCGTCGATCTTGCGCACTTTCAGCGCCGGGATCAGACCGTCGAACTCTTGCTCGACCCACACACACTTGACCTTCATTTCTTCGCACAGCGCGTTGCCGATGTCGTAGTCGAAACCGACGATGCTGCCGTCCGGAGCTTTCGAGGCGAATGGCGGGTAAGCCGCTTCGATGCCGATCTTCACAGGTTTTTCGTCAGCGACGGCATTCAGCGACAGCACGGACAGTGCCAGGGCGCCAAGCAGCACAAGTTTCTTCATCTTGGGACTCCATCGGTAAAGGGCAAAAACGGCAGAGTGAGCAACAGCCCAATATGCGAATGGGTGAATCAGGAAATCGGTTGCTGCATCGGTGGGAAATTTCCTGTTGAAACCGGCGAAGATTTCAACGTCAGCCACGATGAGCGAGTGATCGGCATTCTAACGACAGGCCCGAAGCCGATATTTCTTCAATGCGACAACTAATTACAGATGCACAGAGAAAGCGACTTGAGCGCATTGACAGCCTTGCAGTTTCATGCAAGAGCGAAAGACAGTGAACCGATCCATGCTGCAAATTGCGGGCCTATTATTCGCAAACCCTTCTAATCCGGCAAGCGCAGCGTTATGTCTAATTTTTCAGCGGGGGTTTTGAGGCTCTGGAATGGGGCGTTGCGTTTCCCATCGCCCCGTTGCGGGGCGGGCGGTTACACATTGGGTTGTGGTGGGTAACAGCGGGAAAGGTCCTGCGGTGCAGGTCGATAATTATTGATTGGCCAGATGATCGTTCCCACGCTCTGCGTGGGAATGCAGCAAGGGACGCTCTGCGTCCCAAGAATCGACGCAGAGCGTCGGTGGAGGCATTCCTACGCGGAGCGTGGGAACGATCCGCTTCAGGAGTGAGCCTGCTCGCGATGAGGCCAGCCCTACCAGCACAAAACCTGCAGACACAAAAAAAGCCCTGTCCGGCCTACACCGAACAGGGCTTTTCAGCGCATCAACCTGCTACTTAAGCAACATTCATGGTCTTGTGCGTATCAATCAAATGCTGCACCACACCCGGATCCGCCAGGGTCGAGATATCGCCCAGGCCGTCATATTCCGCCGTGGCAATCTTGCGCAGAATCCGCCGCATGATCTTGCCCGAGCGGGTCTTCGGCAGCCCCGGCGCCCACTGGATTACATCCGGCGAAGCGATCGGCCCGATTTCCTTACGGACCCAGTTCTTCAGCTCCAGACGCAGTTGCTCGGTCGGCTCCTCGCCATTCTTCAAGGTCACATAGACATAAATACCCTGACCCTTGATGTCATGCGGCACACCAACCACAGCGGCCTCGGCGACTTTCGGGTGCGCAACCATCGCGCTCTCGATCTCGGCCGTGCCCATGCGGTGGCCGGAAACGTTGAGCACATCATCCACGCGCCCGGTGATCCAGTAGTAACCATCGGCATCGCGACGCGCGCCGTCACCGGTGAAGTACATGCCACGGAACGTCTTGAAGTAGGTATCGACGAAGCGATCGTGATCGCCGTACAGCGTGCGCGCCTGACCCGGCCAGGAATCGAGAATGACCAGATTGCCCTCGGCCTCGCCCTCGATGATGTTGCCGAGATTGTCGACCAGCGCCGGCACCACACCGAAGAACGGCCGTGCCGCCGAACCAGGCTTCAGCGCATGCGCGCCCGGCAATGGGCTCATCATGTTGCCGCCGGTTTCGGTCTGCCACCAGGTATCGACGATCGGGCAACGCGACTTGCCGACATTCTTGTAGTACCAGTCCCACGCTTCCGGGTTGATCGGCTCACCGACAGAACCGAGCAGACGCAGACTGCTGCCATCGGCGCCCTCAACGGCTGCCTGACCGGAAGCCATCATCGCGCGGATCGCGGTCGGCGCGGTGTAGAGAATATTGACCTTGTGCTTGTCGACGATCTTCGCCACCCGGGTGATGTCCGGATAGTTCGGCACGCCTTCGAACAGCAGCGTGGTCGCGCCATTGGCCAGCGGGCCGTAGACGATGTAGCTGTGGCCGGTGACCCAGCCGACGTCGGCGGTGCACCAGTAAATTTCGCCCGGGCGGTAGTCGAACACGCGCTCGTGGGTCATCGCCGCATACAGCAGATAACCGCCAGTGGTGTGCTGCACGCCCTTCGGCTTGCCGGTCGAGCCGGAGGTATAAAGGATGAACAGCGCTTCTTCGGCGCCCATCTCTTTCGGCGCGCAAACGGTGCCCGCCACTTTCATCAGGTCTTCGTACCAGATGTCGCGATGCTGGTTCCACTTGATGTCGCCACCGGTGCGCTTGCAGACGATGACTTTCTGGATGCTGCTGGTTTCCGGGTTGGTCAGCGCGTCATCGACGTTGGCCTTGAGGGAAATCTTCTTGCCGGCACGAATGCCTTCGTCGGCGGTGATCACCACTTTCGAACGGCAGTCGATGATGCGTCCGGCCAGGGCCTCCGGCGAGAAACCACCGAACACCACCGAGTGAATCGCGCCGATCCGGGTGCAGGCCAACATGGCGACCACGGCTTCGGGAATCATCGGCATATAAATGGTCACCACGTCGCCACGGTGCACGTCCTGACCGCGCAGGGCGTTGGCCAGTTTGCACACTTGCTCGTGCAGTTCGCGATAGGTGATGTTGCGGCTCTCGGAAGGATCGTCGCCTTCCCAGATGATTGCGACCTGATCGCCGCGCTCGGCCAGATGACGGTCGAGGCAGTTGTAGGAAACGTTGAGGGTGCCGTCGGCAAACCACTTGATGTCGACGTGGTGATCGTCGAACGACGTCTGTTTCACCGTGGTGAAAGGCTTGATCCAGTCCAGACGCTGGGCTTGCTCGCGCCAGAAGCCGTCAGGGTTGACGACCGACTGTTGGTACATGGCTTTGTAGGTCGCCTCGTCAGTCAGCGTATTGGCCAGAACCTCGGGACGAACGGGATACAGAGAAGCCGCACTCATCTTTCCTACCTCGGTGTAATAGTTGTTTTTGTATGACCCCGTTGTAGCCGGGTGGGCCCCATAGAACCATTCGACGATGGTAGTAACAAGCCCCTACAAAACATCCAGACATCGCTTCTCAAAGGCTGACGCACCTCGCCCAAACACCGCGAATCCCCTGTGGGAGCTTGCCTGCAAGCGATCCGGCCAGCACAGCCAACATCTTCATTGCCTGAACCATTGCCATCGCCAGCAGGCTGGCTCCTACAGTTCTCGGGCATATGCAAAATCCTGTGGGAGCTTGCCTGCAAGCGATCCGGCCAGCACAGCCAACATCTTCATTGCCTGAACCACTGCCATCGCCAGCAGGCTGGCTCCCACAGTTCTCGGGCATATGCAAAATCCTGTGGGAGCTTGCCTGCAAGCGATGCAAACAACTCGGTGCGCCAGACAATCCACTCCCACCGATTGTTACCAAATCTGCCAAAAGTGTTTATCAAAACCCGCTCTGTTTACCCTCGCCCCATCTCCTTAAAATTCACTCCGCCAACACGGCAAACGCGATTAACAACGTTACAGCCCCCACGAAGGCCGTTAATCCAGCTCTCGCATTAAAGATCCAAACACCGACGTTACACACGCAACCCCAAAAAGGTTGCGTGACCCCTTTCGACCTCAAAAAGGTAAACAGCAAATGAAAGCTTTAATGTTCCTGGTCCTCAGCAGCCTGTGCGCAACCGCCATGGCCGACCAGACCCCGACTGATGTTGCACAGCAACAACCGGTGGTCGAGGAATACACGTACTCCACTCACCTGGACATCGCCAAAGTGGTCTCGATGAGCGAAGTCCCGAATGTCTGTGAAGTGGTACCGGCAAAAATGGAATACGACGATTCCAAAGGCCAACGCCACATCCTGCGTTACAGCATCATGGGCAACGGCTGCACGAACTGAATCAGACTGCACCGAATTGGATCGCTCAGCACAGATCTGAGACCCGATTCCAGCCCGACTTCGGTCGGGCTCAGTTGTGTCTGAGGTCGGCAAAAAGGCTTGCAAAACACTAGATGTAGTGAATCGAGCGTTTTTCTGGTCATTTTTCAACCAAAAACGCCGTTGCCAAAAAATTACCGAAAAAAAATCTGCACACCGCAATCCGACGCAAAGCCCTGTAAACCCTCGGTCGGACCTGAATCACTGCCCTCCTCGGCCTCTTCATGAGCCGATTCGCCGCACCACGCCGGTAAAAATTTCCCTATAATGCCGCCCATACGGGTCAGCAATATTCCCTTACAGGGAGCAAGCGCCATTCTGAAGCCCCGCAACAGTGCTCGACACTGGCTGCGCCCATCAGAGGCTCTCGGAACCCGTCAAAATTTCTGTTTATTTGCCTGCGTGCATCGCTGCAAAAAACGACATCCAACGCGGCTTGTTTGGCCGTGTGAAAAACCAACCCATCAGGTTTCACACGGGCACAAGCCCTCACGCAGGAGACGACACGTCATGCTGAGCTGGGACGAATTCGACAAAGAAGACAGTGAAGTAGCGGTAAAAGGCGCCAACGCCGGCCACGCTTCCGAAGCCAACATGGACCGCCTCGACAACGCCGGCGGTGCCGCCGCCCTCGAAGCCCGCGCCGTGACCGCCGACGACTCGGCCGCCGTGGCCCGCGCCAAGGCTGCACTGAACTCCCTCGACGTCGCCGAAGGCCTCGCCGAACTCGAAGGCGCCGCCGCCCGTGTCGCCGTCGACGAAAAGCGCATGATCAACTGCCGCGCCGACCTCAACCAGCTCGTGCCATTCAAGTACGACTGGGCCTGGCAGAAGTATCTGGACGGTTGCGCAAACCACTGGATGCCGCAAGAAGTCAACATGACCGCCGACATCGCCCTCTGGAAAAATCCGGAAGGCCTGACCGACGACGAGCGTCGCATCGTCATGCGCAACCTCGGCTTCTTCTCCACCGCCGACTCCCTGGTTGCCAACAACCTGGTCCTGGCCGTGTACCGCCTGATCACCAACCCGGAATGCCGCCAGTACATCCTGCGCCAGGCTTTCGAAGAAGCGATCCACACCCACGCCTACCAGTACTGCATCGAATCGCTGGCCATGGATGAAGGCGAAATCTTCAACATGTACCACGAGATCCCATCGGTCGCGAAAAAAGCCGCCTGGGGCCTGAAATACACCCGTTCGATCTCCGATCCGAAGTTCGAAACCGGCACCCCGGACACCGACAAAGAGTTGCTGCGCAACCTGATCGCCTACTACTGCGTTCTGGAAGGCATCTTCTTCTACTGCGGCTTCACCCAGATCCTCTCCATGGGCCGCCGCAACAAAATGACCGGCGTCGCCGAGCAGTTCCAATACATCCTGCGCGACGAATCCATGCACCTGAACTTCGGCATCGACGTGATCAACCAGATCAAAATCGAAAACCCACACTTGTGGGATGCCGAGATGAAGGAAGAAGCGACCCAGATGATTTTGCAGGGGACGCAGCTTGAGATCGAATACGCGCGGGATACCATGCCTCGCGGGGTGTTGGGGATGAATGCGGCGATGATGGAGGACTATCTGAAGTTCATTGCTAACCGTCGTTTGTCGCAGATCGGCCTTAAAGAGGAATATCCAGGGACGACTAACCCGTTCCCTTGGATGAGCGAGATTATGGACTTGAAGAAAGAGAAGAATTTCTTTGAGACGCGGGTTATTGAGTATCAGACTGGTGGTGCTCTGAGCTGGGATTGATAATCTCGCTTGGCACGATTCGACGATTGCAGTTTGAGTCGGCGAGTCGAGAAAGCAGAAAGCAGAAAGCAGAAAGCAGAAAGCCCCGATCTAATCGGGGCTTTTTTATGGGTGATAGGTAAACCTTTTTACGCCTACGCCACACCGCTCAATTTCCTACAGCACTTACAGTCACTTCCCATTGAAGCCTGGTGCGAGCACTACTAAGCTCTATCGCAGGTGCCTAAGAAACGCCCAACGTAGAAAGCTTGGTTAGTGACACAGACGTGTAATTCGTCGGTGGCAACTGCTCTGCTCGTTGGGATTTCTTAAGTCCACTCTACGTTGGGGTCAGGCCTTCCCAAATCTAAAACGTAGAGGTCATAAATATGTCTGTTCCATTCTCGGTAACCGTCTTCTCTCGCCACAATCTTTCGCTACATGCCCTTCTATTCGAAAACCAGCCTTGGTTCGCCGCCCGCGATGTCGGCCGATTGATGGGCTTCCATCTGAATGATCGTGTGGTCAACAAGCTAGATATCGATCAGCGTCGCGTCATGTGGATTGAGTACTTTCGAGAACCTCAGCAGCATCTGATGCTCAGTGAGTCCGGGGTGTATGCGCTGTTGGTGTATCACTATGTTCCGGGGAATCGGTTGTTGCGGGAGTGGCTGACCAACGAGGTAGTGCCAACCTTGCGCGACGCTGCAGATTCGGGAGATTCGAATCGGCCAATGTTGAGTTTGTTGGATTGGCCGGAGATGTCTTTGAGCCTGCTGCATTGGCAAGATGAGGGCTGGATTCGGCTTCGGGATATGCCTTACCTGTTGAACCATCAAAATCCACGACGAGCTTCTCTAGAGAAACCCTGGTGGCGGAGGGTTGCGCAGGTGTTTCAGTCTTCGAAGCATTCGATGGGTTAGGAACAAATTTGTAGGACCGCGCAGGACTCGTCGCTATTTCCTGTAGGACTTTTCGTAGACAGATGTGATGGCCACTCAGTATCGTCCGGGGGTTTTCAACCCTCGGCGATTGTATGGACACGAAAAAAAGTAATAGCGATTGGAGTGACGTAGAGATTCAGGCGGCAGTCGACGCCTATCTCAAAATGCTGGCACGCGAGCAGAGCAGCCAGAAATTCGTCAAGACTGAGGAAAATCGAATCTTGCGTGAAGGCCCCTTAGCCGGTCGGACTAAAGGCTCGGTCGAGTTTCGGATGCAGAACATCTCTACCGTGCTGGTAGAAATGGGTCGAACGCGTATTGAAGGCTACAAACCTGCCAAGAATGTTGGCGCGAATGTAGCACGCAGCATTCGTATGGCGCTAAATGCTTCTCTTATTTTGACACCCGAAGATTCTGCTCCGACTGCGGATGAAGAACTATTGGAGCGCCGGGCAGCAAAATTTGAGAGTCAGGCATTTCTGTATGTACCAAAAGGCATCATAAATCCGGTACAGGCTGAGTGCACAAAAAAGACATATCTTCGAGATCCTGAATTAAGGGCATGGGTTCGCCAGCAGGCTAATGGTAGGTGCGAAGGTTGTGGCAACCCCGCACCGTTTGAAAAGAGTGGTGAGCCTTTTTTGGAGGTGCACCACGTTAAGCATCTCTCGGAGAATGGATCAGATCGCCCATCGAATGTTGTTGCGCTATGTCCTAACTGTCACCAACGCTGTCATCACTCGAGCGATAAGCTTGAATTCACTGCTGAGCTCTATAAAAAAGATAACAAGATTAAAACAAGAGTAAAAAGGAAAGAATGGCAGTCATCCTTCCCACCTAAAAATCTCATCCTGCACTAAATCTGCTTACTCCAACGCTCACAGGCCCAAGCCGCGATATCTGCGCCGCGCTTTTTAATCATCTCGATATTCCACTCTTTTAAATTAGAAATCGTTTTTGGTGTTCTATACAAAGTCTCATCACGATAAATCACCTGAGTATCCTCCCAACTCCTATTGCTCTTTTTAGAGTTTGAAGGACTACTGAGCGGGACCAAGTTACCCCATGTATCACAAAAACGACTATGCTCGCCATCATCAACATTCCAGTTAGATGAATTCTGAGGCATAACATGATCGATAGTCATTGGCTGAGAATGAGAGATTGGATCCCCATCAAATCCATTCTCATACTCCACTATCACATACTTGCTTATTTTCCTAGAATAAAGAGGCTTATTACAAATCGCATCGAAAAACATTTCATTATCAGGAAATACAACCGTTTTATTTTCAGAAATTATATCCATAAATAACGCCGGCTTATTACACCCCCCTTTATCACTTATCTTATTAAACATATCTTTGAATAATGCATGCAGGCCTGTGGGCTCATAACCGCAAATAGCACGACGCACTAAGAACGACTCAACTAACTCCAAATAAGTCGCAAATATATCTTGCTTTAGCTTATCTTCCGCCACCAAGCTAAAAAGCCTAAAAACAAATGGCAGCACTGACGCAGGCATTTTTATGCGCTTCAGGCTAACAATTGAATCCAATGTACGGGCAGACAACTCATACCTTTGCTGCGCCTCAGACAATTCCGCGTCCCCACCCACAAAACAAAGATAGATATCCTTATGGCGCTTGATATCCTTTATGATATCTAGTGCACTCCAATCTTTCCATCTAGATTTAAGGGTAGTGAGCATTTTTGACTTGGTTGTGGATGGAGTATCTGATAAGGAAAAAGGAAAGAAATAATTTTCAAAATGATCACCCATTGATTCTTCAAGGGGCAACCAGTAAGAGCGATATACCATCTCAGTAGCTTCTGGATTCTCCAAAGTCTTCTGAAAAACCAAATTCCTGATCAAATCCTTACTGTCTAACTTAATCCCTTTTGCATTGAGACTATCAAAAACCTGGTGAGGATCTTGATCATCTCCCAAGTAGATAGTTACCACTTGCAGTCTTTCAAGCAGCACAACAAGGTATTTCTCAAAGAGTTCCTCGCTAAAACTGCCCGTGTCATCCAGGCACGATTTTTCAATCAACTTTCCGATTTCTATATTCGCGTCCTTTATACGACCAGCTTTATCACCATGATCAAACAAAGATTTTGCAGAGTATTTATCAGGAATTTCGCGAAGAACATTATTTAATTGCCGCAAATCAAGCAGAGTGGGAAGGATCTTGGGCTCCCCACGCTGCTTTGTTTTCTGAATCAGAACATACTTCTCGAACAAATCTTTCGCTACATCGTTAAGACCATATTTTTCAGCGAGCAGACCAAACTGAATAATAAAAAAATAGATGGTAGATAAACGTTGCTGCCCATCAATGATTTCTATATCGTCAGCATTGAATGCCCTACCAGCACTTTTTATATCGAAAACAACCGCACCTAAAAATCTCGAGGATTCAACGCCTTCCACAATTTGCGTGATGTCATCCCAAAGTTCACTAATCTGAGACTTGCCCCAAACGTACTGCCGCTGAAAGAGAGGGGAACGGTAGCAAGCCTCCTTCTCAAAAATTTCCACCATCGAGCTAGCTCCAGCCTCAATCCCTTTCATAAAAAGTACTCCGCGCTAGTATTTTTCAATATGGTCAGTATCAACAGTTGTAATTTTCCCTGCGGCAGGATCAAAAAATCTTACGACTTTTGATTTTTTCTCAATTTTCTTGCCTGCCGAATGGTCGAATGACGACTATTCCTACGGAGATTAAGTACTATCTTACAAGCGGTGTTGCAACCTCTGTAGGAATCTATTTTTTTCCTACCAAGGCTATTTTTCATGCCATCAGTTATCGGTAGGCCTGACACACCCAAGAAACAGGAATCGAGCGACGGTGTCTGGATCTAGGCATATCCAAGGAGCTTTTCCGGATTGTGCTCCGTCTACAAATAATCGTTTTCCCCATCATTAATACCCCTCCCCCACTCAAGGATCCGAGCCCCACCATGAAATTCGACCTCGCCTACTGCCTCAGCCTCGACGACAAGTTGTCGATCTATGACGTTCGCGATCTCAATTTCGATGAGACAGTGGCCTTCGACTCGGCGAAGGAACACTTCCAGTGCCCCAACGATGCCTGTCGTTCGGCGTTCGCGGCGGCCAACAAGTTGGGTACGTTCAATGCAAAGAACGTGAATTACGTGCGCACGCCGCACTTCAAGAATCTGCCCACGACGCAGCATGTGGCGGGTTGTCCGTATGTGAGTTTGAAGGCGTCGGCGTCTGGGGTTGAGGCGTTGGATGGCGAGGCGGATGACGGGCGCGAGGAGCACTTTCCGTCGGAGTTGTTGCTGACGCGGCGTGAGTATGTGCGCAAGCCTGTCGCGCCCGCGGGGGCGGCGGATGTGTTGCGGGATGATCCGGTGCGGGCAGCGGCGGACAGTGGCAAGGAGTCAGCGGGGCGTGAGTCGGCGCCGGACAAGACCAGTGTGTTTGCGCATCCCGTGGAGTGTTTCGTTTCGAACTTCGCTGACAAGGATTTGCTTAAGCGGATGCCGTTGAAGGTCGGTGAGCATTCGGCGCCTTACAGTTCGTTCTTCAAGAAGATTGAATATCTGACGGACAACAAGGGACTGATTTACTGGGGGCGGATCAAGAAGATTGAGGACTTCCACAGCGGCGCCAGTTTTCGTATCGATTTCGAAGACAAGGTCTGGTTCAAGAAGCCCGAGGACAGTAAGAAGAAGCCGTATCCGGTCAGCGTTTATCTGAACAAGAAGCTGATCGACAACTACCGCAAGCGCAAGGCGTTTCTGGAAGAGATCAAGCACGCGGTGGACAGCGACAAGGCGTTGTTTTGTTTCTTCTATGGGGTGACGCCGGAGTTGAAGCAGGTGCCTGGCAAGAAGAACCCCGAAAAGCCTTTCGAGGTCTTCAATGCCAATATCGAGAACCTGGATCACTTCATCATTCGTGAAGCGCCGAGCCTGGAGTGACGGTTAGCCTTCGGGTAGTTGCAGTTTGGCTTCGCCACGGTGTTGATTGACTAGCGAGTACGGCAGCACTGGCCAATCGGGGTTGTCGCAGTTGCGCTGGTATCGGGCGAAGTAAGCGCCGAGGTAAATCCCCTTCGGCGTGAAGTGCCAGTTGGAGTAACCCCAAACACTTTCATCGGTGTAGTCGCAGTCGCCATCGTCTTCGGCGGGCTTTTTCATTTCCCCGGGGTACAGCGTAGTGAACTGCTTGACCAGCCACGGCGCCATGACTTTCAGTTGATCGTATTCGGTGGCTGCGCTATCGGGCTCACCAATCCACAGCACATCCTTGAGTTTCAACAATTCACCGGTGTGCGCATTCAGATTGATCGGTGAACTGCCGAAGTCCGGGTGGGCGCCGCCGCAACTGTAGCCGGTGGAGATATCCAGACTGACCACGTCGGCCGAGAGAAACTGCGGGGCAGCGCCTTGATCGAACTCGGCGTATTCCCCGCCATCCATCATGCAGCGGTGATAGTCGATGACTTCAGTCCAGAGTCGTCCGAGCAAGTGGTTGTTGATGCGCTGTTGTTCTTCTTTCGGGTAGCCCGACTCGACGCTGAACAGCGAGATCTTCGACTCAGGCTCGGTCCACCATTGCAGGTCGTAGCCCATGAAGTTTTCTTTCTTTTCCGGCTTGAGCTTGAGCCCCTGCAAGCGCAAATACTCGTAGGGATCGTCCTTTGGCAACGTGGCAATAAAGGGCAGCGTTGTGGCTGCTGGCGCAGGAAGTTGGGCTTCGGTCAGTTGCACCGGAAACTTCTTGCCCTTGGGATTTCGCCATTCGCCCTGCCAACCATTAGCGGTGGATTTTAACTTCAGGGTAGGAAGCAGTTTTTCTTCACTGTAACGGTTGTTGCCTTCGACGAGACTCAGCGTGTTGTTCTGCAGCGAGCCGCTGAGCGCCAGGTCACGGTGGTACTTCTCGTAGAAATAACGACCGGTCACTTCGTCGTGTTGTGCAGTATTGAGCTCAACCACGATCGGTGATTCGCCCAACGTACCGGTAAAGACACGCGGGCCTTCTTCGGCATGCGCGACGGAAACCAATGAGAACAGCACAGCAGCGCATGGCGCCAGGCGCTTCAATCCTTTGAACATGGATCGATCCTTGAAGAAGTCGGAAATAGCATCGACGGCGCCGACGCTGAAAAATACGCTGCGGATTATGGCGAGAGTCGATCAACTATTCGAGTTTTCTCGTTCGTACTCTTTAAGCCAGGCTTCGTGTTCAAGGGCTGTGAGTTCTCGAGCCACTTGTTGGCGACGTTCCTTGGCCGCATGGAGCTGGACGTCATCAAGAAAGCAGTAATGACGCAGCCAGTGGAGTGTCATTTCTTCATCCGGGAAGAAGTAAGACTTGGCGCCCTTGCTATTCCTGGGTGTGTCATTCATTTGCGCGTCGAACACCATCGCTGCGGTTTCATCCGGTGGCAAAGACCCGGTATGGGCGACCTTGTCCTGGAACATCCATGCAATCTCATCAATGTGTTTTTGCGCGCTGCGATGGCTGCGTCGATAAAAACGTTGGTGTTCACAGGTCTGTAGCAGACGCGCCGCCATCAATTCCGGGTTAAGCCAGGGTCCGAGTTTATGAAGGTGTGCGTTGATCATCAATCCATGGACCCAGCGATCAATAAACCGCGCAACGAAATCTTCGGTATTGGCCTTTTTCAAATCGGCCAGAATCAGGCAATAACGGGTTTTGACGTGAATGACCAGCAGCACGTGCTTGCGTTGCACCGTTATGGTGTGAACCAGCCACTGCTCGTCAGCACCGCTCAACTCATGATCTTCGATGATTGAGGACGGCGGATTAGCGTCCACCGGCGTGACCTTTTTGCCTTTGTGAACACGGCTAAAAAACTTGCTGGCGGCTTCGGTGCAATTAAAGATCAACATCCTGGTTCTCTGGTTATTGCTGGAGGCAGCGTTCAGTTATCGATTTTGGTTTCTTGCGCTGTAACTTGGCAATGGTTCATTTCACCGAGATACACAGCATCACGATAATCAGCAATCCAATATAGACCCACGCATGCACCCGATCCGGAATCCGCCCGATCCACAGTGTCGCGAGCCTTATCCCCAACAACGCCCCCACCGTCAGCACCGCAAAAGCCAGCAAATCCACATACCCGACAAACCACGCACCCAGATCCGTCTCGCTGAACCCGGCCAGCGCCATGTACGTCAGCGTCCCGGCCACTGCTACCGGCACGCTCAGCGGATTGGCCATGGAGGTGGCCTGCGACATGCTCAGCCCGCAGCGGCGCAACAGCGGCACGGTCATGACGCTTCCTCCTACACCGAGAAAGGTCGCGATGGCGCCGATGCCTACGCCGCCGGTGGAGGTTTCTGTACGGCTGAGTCGGCGTGGGATGACACCGTCGGTGTGGCGAAGAAATCCGCGTCTGAGCAGGCAGTCGATGATGGTTACGCCGAGGTAGGCGATGAATGCATAGCGAATCACTTCGCCGCTGACCCACACCGCCGCTGTTGCACCTACGACCGCACCCACTCCAATAAACCCACCCAACGGCCACAGGTAATGGCGGATGAGATTGCCGGCGCGGCGGTGTTGGTTGGTGGCAATCAGGGCGTTGACGATCATTACGCAGGTCGAAGTGGCGACGGCGATGTGCATGGCCGATTGGCTGATTGGGTCGTCGGCGCCGTGGCTGGCGGTGAGCAGGCGATACAGCAGCGGCACAATGACGAAGCCGCCGCCGAAGCCGAACAGCACGGCGGAGATACCGGTCAGGCAGCCGAAGCAGGTCAACAGTAGATAGAACATGTCGAGGCGTCCGTGGTGGGAAAGCGCTCGACGATAGAGTTTCGCCGCTTGGCCCGCTTCAGCATGTCAGCCAATAATGCTCGCGTTTACGCCAACCACCGGAAGACGCACATGCGCAATGTTTCGATCAACCAACTGGATGACACACCGCGCAAGGTGGTGGCGCTCGGTACGGACTATTCCCACGGTCACCTGCTGCCTTTTCATACACATCGGCGCGCGCAGTTGTTGTACGGCGCGACCGGCGTGATGCAAGTCCGCACCCATGACGGCAATTGGGTGGTGCCGCCGCAGCGGGCGGTGTGGATTCCGCCGGGGGTGGCACATGAGGTGTTGATGCTCGGGGTCAGCACTCGCAGTTTGTATATTGAGGCCGGCGCGGTGGATCTGGGACCGCGCTGCCAGGTGATCAGCGTGTCGCCGTTGATGCGTCATCTGTTGATGGAGGCGGTGGCAGCTCCGCTGCTGTATGACTTGGACGGACGTGACGGCGCGCTGTTCGACTTGTTGTTGCATGAGCTGACACGCAGTGAGGTGTTGCCCCTACATATCCCTATGCCAGCCGAAGGAAAGCTCCTCAGTCTGTGTCGGACCTTTCTGAACAAGCCCAACGCACACCAATCCCCGCAGTATTGGGCCGAGCAGATACACATAAGCTTACGCACCTTTAACAGATTGTTTCGGCAGCAGACCGGGCTCAGCTTTCGTCAGTGGCGGCAGCAGGCCTGCGTGGTGCTGGCGCTGGCGCGACTGGCCGAGGGCGAGGCGGTCACGCGCATAGCGCTGGACTTCGGCTATGAAAGCCCGGCGGCGTTCTCGACGATGTTCCGGCGCGTGCTCGGTCAGGCACCGTCCGTCTGGTTGGAGGCGGCGAAGTAGGGCAAATCTAAAAATGCGTTTGATCCCGGCCGAAAACAACTGTACAAAAACACAGTACATTTTCAATCAGCACTTTTGAGCCCGGAGCACACCATGGCCTCTCTTGCGATGAACCACATTCTCGAACGCATTGCCCTTTTCCAGTTCACCCCGACGCACTGCGTCCAGGCCCGAGCGATGCTGGGCTGGAGCGTGGAACAACTATCGCGCGAGGCGCAGGTGCCGGTTGAAGACATTCAACGCTTCGAGGCACAGCAAGAAGTGGCGGACGCAGCGCGGCTGGCGCTGGCTTATCGATTTGAGGCGCTGGGGTTGGTGTTTTTTCCGGGATTCAGGCCGGGGCGTAGTGCGAGTTTGAATGAGGTGAGGCCAGAATCAGCAGCGCGTGGGGATTTTGCGATGGCTGATTGATAGGGCAAGGTTGAACTTTATTCCCAAATAGGTATATTTTCGCATGAGTGCAAGGAAGCCACTCTTGTGGGTCTGCAGTAGCAGGAAAGATCTCAAGCAGATGCCCACGGAGGTACAAGACGTTTTTGGTCATGCATTGGATCTGGCTCAATGTGGGTTGAAGTATCCAGATGCAAAACCATTGAAAGGGTTTGGAGGAGCGGGTGTCCTGGAATTAATAGAAGACTTCGATACCAACACCTACCGAGCCGTTTATACGGTTCGTTTCGGCTGTGCAATTTACGTTTTGCACTGCTTTCAGAAAAAGTCGAAAAGCGGGATCAAAACCGCCCAGTCAGACATTGATCTGATCAGAAACAGACTTCGAGCAGCTCAGGATCATGCGAAAGGATCAGAAAGCTATGGAGATTGAAGTAGGCAGTGGAAACGTCTATCAAGATCTGGACTTACCCAATGCCAGTGAAATGCAGGTCAAGTCGCAGCTCGCAGCAAAAATTGGCGCAATCATCAAGGCGCGTCATCTCACTCAAATTCAGGCGTCGGAAATTCTAGGACTTTCACAGCCCAAGCTTTCCGAAATGTTGCGCGGCAAATTTCGCGGAATCAGTGAGGCAAAAATGATGGAGTGCCTATCTCGTCTCGGACGAGACGTGCAGATCGTAGTCAAATCGGCCCCCCGATCACGCAAAGAGGGCCGGATTGAAGTGGTATTCGCTTGAGGCGAAGCCATCATGCATTCTGCGCCACCACCTCACCCTCCCCTTCAACCGCCGTCCACCACGCACTGCCGCGTTGCGGTTGAGCGATATTGAACGCTTCGCCCATCTGCGGGGTTGTGATGGCGACGCTGCGTTCCCAGGCCAGGGCGAGGATGCGGTCGAAGGGTTCGTGCCAGGCGTGCATGGCCAGGTCGAAGGTGCCGTTGTGGATCGGGAAGAGCCAGCGGCCCTTGAGGTCGATGTGCGCTTGCAGGGTTTCTTCTGGCTGCATGTGCACGTGTGGCCATTCGACGTTGTAAGCGCCGGTTTCCATCAGGGTGAGGTCGAACGGCCCGTACTGCTCGCCGATGCGTTTGAAGCCGTCGAAGTAACCGCTGTCGCCGCTGAAGAAGATGCGGGTGTCGCCGTCGATCATTACCCAGGACGCCCACAGCGTGCTGTTGCCATCGAACAAGCCACGGCCGGAAAAGTGCTGCGAGGGTGTGGCGATAAAGCGAATGCCGGCGATTTCCGCGCCCTGCCACCAGTCGTACTGGCGGACTTTGCTGGCATCGATGCCCCATTTGATCAGGGTGTCGCCGACGCCCAGCGGTGTGAGGAACAGGTTGGTTTTCGCCGCCAGTCTGAGCACGGCGGCGTAATCGAGGTGGTCGTAGTGGTTGTGGGACAGGATCACCGCTTCGATCGGCGGCAACTGGTCGATGCTGATCGGCGGCTGGTGAAAGCGTTTCGGGCCAGCCCACTGCACCGGTGAGGCGCGCTCGGCGAAGACCGGGTCGGTGATCCAGAATTTGTCGCGCATTTTCAGCAGCAAGGTAGAGTGGCCGAGGCGATAAACGCTGTGGTTCGGTGCGGCCAGCAGATCTTCGCGGGTCAGTGCTTGCACCGGGATCGCGGCGCTGGGCCGGGTCGTGCGCGGTTTGTGGAAGATCATGTTCCACAGGATCCGCAGCATTTTGCGCAGACCTTCGCGCTGCACCGGTGCGTGATTGCGGAACAGCCCTTGAGCCTGGCGCGAGGCTTCAGGCGTGGAAGTGTTATCCGTGAGCGAGACTGGATCGGCCATGACTGAATGACTCCGGAATACCGCGAATTACGCGGCTTTCCAACGGTGGGACGGTTGATGGCCAGGCTGCACGCAGAGGCCGAACTGTCGGTTTTGTAAGCGGCGAGGATTAACGCAACATTACACTGACGGGTGTAGTTTCTAGGTTGCATCAAAGCTGCCGCCAAGTAAACTGCCAAGTGTAATTTCCTCTTTTCTGCCTAAGCGACCTTATGACAGCTCCCCAGCGCCTCACCGAGCGTAAACGCGCAGCCATTATCCAGGCGGCGATTGCCGAATTCCGTGCCAATGGGTTCGAGATCACCAGCATGGACAAGATCGCCGCGAGCGCGGGCGTGTCGAAGCGCACGGTGTACAACCACTTCCCTAGCAAGGAAGAGCTGTTCGCGGAAATCCTCAATCAATTGTGGGCGCGCATCAGCGCCGAGCAGTCCGTCGCTTACCGTCGCGACCTGCCACTGCGCGAGCAGTTGTGGCCGCTGCTCCAGGCCAAGGTGCAAATGATGGCCGACGAAAACTTTCTGACGCTGGCGCGGGTTGCGATTGCGGCGACCATTCATTCGCCAGAACGTGCACAGAACATGATCGAGCGCATGGGCGAGCGCGAGGAAGCACTGACCGTGTGGATTCGGGCGGCGCAGGCCGATGGTCGTTTGAAAGCGGTCGATCCGGAGTTCGCCGCGCATCAGGTCCAGGGACTGCTGAAGGCCTTTGGTTTCTGGCCACAGATATCGATGGGTCGCGCCGCGCTGGATGCCGAGACGCAGCAGACCGTCGCCGAATCAGCGCTGGAGATGTTTCTGGCGCGCTATCAGGTCTGAACGCCCTGCTGAACTGGCGCGGCCGACGAACGGCTGGCCGCCAGCACCATCCTGCAACGTCTTTCAGGAACAATCTTGCGCAGATTGTTCATGCGCCAGTGCGCCTGAGTATCGGTCCGAACCGCTTTGCCCTTGTACAAGAATGGCAACAACCCCCCAAACCATGCCGACAAAACGCTGAGAACCCCACGCTTCAAGGCTTGCAGCCGTCCGATACGCCATCCGAGTAATTGCTGACCAATTGGTCCACCACCGAAAACTTATACAAACCTACAAAAATTCACACACTTGTACAGGTTTATGATTTTTTGTATAAGTAGCACTCTGCCAGCCAAGGAACGCTGGCATTGAGCAGTCACCGCCGAATGCCGCACCGCGCATTCGGTCTGCCGGCGCGGTAATAGGGACTGAATCCTTGATCTTCCCAATTTCCAGAGTACTGCGAGCATGTTCTTCAATCGCCAAAAATCCATTATTGACGACCTTCAGCGCACCCTCACTGAACAATCCGGCCTGCTCGATGCGATCAATCGCTCGATGGCGGTGATCGAATTTGATCTGGAGGGCGTGGTGATGCGCGCCAACGACAACTTCCTCAAAACCATGGGCTACACCGCCGAGCAAGCCATTGGTCAGCCGCATCGGCGTTTCTGCACACCAGAATTCGGCCGCAGCGCGCAATACACTGAACTGTGGTCGCGCCTGAAGAATGGCCAGTTTCAGTCCGGCACGTTTGAGCGAATCAACAGCCAGGGTCAGCCGATCTGGCTCGAAGCCAGTTACAACCCGATCAAGGATGCTTCGGGACGCGTGGTGAAAGTGGTCAAGTACGCCATGGACGTGACCGCCAAGGTGCAACAGGAAAGCGAAGCCAACGCCAAGTTGCAGGCGATTGACCGGGCGATGGCCGTGATCGAGTTCGACCTCGAGGGCAATGTCCTCACCGCCAATCAGAATTTTCTGACGCGCATGGGTTACACGCTCGCCGAATTGAAGGGTAAACATCACCGTTTGTTCTGCACCTCGGAGCTGGTCAACAGCGGTGCGTATCATGATTTCTGGCGTCGCTTGAATCAGGGTGAGCTTTTTCACGGCTTGTTTGAACGCGTCGATAAACGCGGGCAAACGGTTTGGCTCGAAGCCAACTACAACCCGGTCTACGATGCCGCCGGGCGCTTGTGCAAAGTGGTCAAGTTCGCCTCCGACGTTACCGCCCGCGTGGTCCAGCATGAGCAGGATGCACGCAGTGCCAGTGCGGCTTATCACATCTCGGTGGCGACTCGAAAAGTTGCCGAGCAAGGCACCCAAGTGATCCAGCAAGCCGCCAGCGAAATGCGCGAAATCGCCGAAGATATCGCCCAATCCTCAACCTTGATTGCGCAATTGGGCGAGCGCTCCGAACAGATCACCGCCATCGTCAACACCATCCGTGCGATTGCCGACCAGACCAATCTACTCGCGCTCAACGCCGCCATCGAAGCCGCTCGCGCCGGTGAACAGGGCCGTGGTTTTGCCGTGGTTGCCGACGAAGTGCGACTGTTGGCCGGCCGCACCAGCGGCTCAACTGCGGAAATTTCCAACATGATCGGCCTGATCCAGAGCGAAACCCGCCAGGCCATCAAGAGCATGGAAGGCACCCGTGGCCGCGCGGCGGAAGGGGTCGAGCTGGCCAATCAGGCGGGCACGGTGATTCTGCAGATTCGCGACGGCGCGAGTGAAGCGGTGGAGGCCGTGAGCATGTTTGCCAATGAGCGGGCGCCGGGGTGAGATTTGTGTAAAGAGGTGGACCGAGGCGCGGCTTTCGCGAGCAGGCTCGCTCCCACAGCTGACATTGTGCAGGTCTGCTGAATCTGTGGGAACGGGCGCGCTAAGGCTGGCGCTGATTACGCCACGCGCAACGCTTGCCCCAGTTCATCAAACAGCGTGACCACCGAGCGTAACGCTCGGCAATCGGGTCGGGTCAGCAGCCATAAGGCGCTGTCATAGCCGTGCAACGGCTCACCCAACGCCTGTAGGCCATCGCCCATCAGAATGTCCGGCAACGCCGCCACGCCGAGCCCGGCCCGCACCAGTTGCGTCACTCCAAGCATGCTGTTGCAACGATAAGCCGGCGTCACTCCAGGCAACTGCTGGCGGCGCCAGACAACGCTCGGGTGATCGGGCAGAAAGTCGTCCGGAGCAATCCAGGTCAGCGCAGCGAGATCCGACGTATCGATGTTCTGCATATAACTTTCACTGGCGCATACCCGGTAAACAACCTTCGCCAGTTGCCGGCCGATCAGGTGCTCGGGCGGCGTGCGCGTCAGGCGCAAAGCGATATCGGCGTCACGTCGGCTGAGGTTGGCAAAGTCATTGGACGTGCTTAATTCGAGGGTCAGCGCGGGGTATTTCGGCATGAACTGCGCCAACGCCGGTAGCAGCAGGCTGTGTAACACGGAATCGGTACAGGTCAGCCGCACCGTGCCGCTGATCACTTCGCCGCCCAGCTCCACGCCCACACGCGCGGCCTCCAACGCCTGTTCGGCGCGCTCGGCCTGCTCGGCCAAGGTGCGTGCGAGGGTTGTCGGCAAGTAGCCGGCACGGCTTTTTTCGAACAATTGCTGACCTAGCGCAGATTCAAGCCGGCGCACCGCGCGGAACACGGTCGATACGTCAACCTTCAACAACTGTGAAGCACGGCCCAGAGACCCGGCACGAACCAGAGCAAGAATCAGCGCCAGATCCGGGTAGTCGATCCGATAGTGCGTAGCTGCATTGATCACTTGGGCAAACGCCAATATTGAGTGTGCGAACGCCAATCTATAGTGAGCGCCATAAATCGACAAGCGCAGGGACATCCCATGGAACGCAACGCCATCCGCATCGCCCTGATCGGCGATCACGACCCGCAAGTCACCGCCCATCGGGCCATTCCCGTCGCCCTCGGGCTGGTTGCCGAACAGCTCGAGCGCGCGGTGCAATTCGAATGGTTGCCCACCGAGCAGATCCACGGCGATACGCCGCTGGACGCCTTCGACGGTTTCTGGTGCGTGCCGGCCAGTCCTTACAAAAGCGAAGCTGGCGCCTTGCGCGCGATCCGGTTTGCCCGCGAACAGCAGCGGCCTTTCCTCGGCACTTGCGGCGGTTTTCAACATGCCGTGCTGGAATATTCACGCAATGTGCTGGGCTGGGCCGATGCGGCACATGGTGAAACCTCGCCGGAGTCCGGGCGCGCATTGCTTACGCCGCTGACGTGTTCGCTGGTCGAGGCAGTGGACAGCATTCATCTCGTGCCTGGCTCGTTGATCGCCAAGGCGTACGAAACGGCTGAAATTCGTGAAGGTTATCGCTGCCGTTATGGGGTGAATCCGCAGTTCGCAGAGCGACTCTTAAGCGATCAGCTTCAAGCAGTCGGCCACGATTCAGCCGGGGATTTGCGTGCGGTTGAGCTAAAGGGTCACCGGTTCTTTGTCGCGACGTTGTTTCAGCCGGAACGTGCAGCGCTTCCAGGACAAACGCCGCCGTTGGTACGCGCATTTTTCCAAGCTTGCCTGGAGCCACGTTGATGCCTGACTGCTTTGCGGTAATTTTCACTTCAACCCGAACCGAGGGTGACAATGGTTATGCCGCTGCGGCGCAACGCATGGTCGAGCTGGCGCGGGACCAGCCAGGGTTTCTCGGGATGGAATCGGTTCGAGGCGCGGACGGCATCGGCATCACCGTGTCGTATTGGCAGAGCGAGGCGGCAATTCTGGCGTGGCGAGATCACCCCGAGCACCGGGCGATTCAGGCGCGTGGACGCTCGCAGTGGTATTCGGAGTTCAGCACTCGGGTGTGCCGGGTTGAGCGCGAGTATGCATTCGGGCATTAAGGATGGCGGCGCCCAGCAAGCCGCCATCGCCAGCAGGCTGGCTCCCACAGGGATCGGTGAATACCTCAATTCCCTGCTAGTTCCCATAGGGTTTTAGGCTCGCCACGAATCCATTGTGGGAGCCAGCCTGCTGGCGATGGCGGCTACCGGGTCACCGCAAGGCTTCAGCCCCGCACCAGACTGCGCACCGCCACGATCTCCGGCACTTGCACCTTGCTCATGTAAACGCGCAGCGGTTCGGTGATGTTGATCCGGTCGTCGATGTGTTGATCCAGCAGCAACTGGATCAACCCGCGTTTAAGGGTCATGGTCTGTTCGGTCGTGGGGGCCCAGACGAATTCGCTGGCGGCGATGATGCCGTCGTCGGCGACGTCCATCCCGAACGAGTCTTCGCTGAATCTGACGATGTATTGACCGGTCTTGCGATTGAGGCCGACGAAGCCCTTGAGGTCGTCGGCGGCCTGGCAGATGAGTTGGGAGGTGATGCGCATGGTAAACCTCGCGAATGATGATCGATGGTTTACACGCAGGGCCACTGAGCGGCGCACCCTCTGCCGGGGTGTCTGCCGAGGGCAAGCGTACTGCAAACGGCGCCACAAACGTGCAGGAAAATTCGCTTTTAATACGTTTATGTCGGTCCTGCGCTGGCACCCGAGCGCTTCAGTTGTTAAAACAGTCCTCTTTGAAATTGCCTGCGAAAGGAACTCGAACATGCCCGCTACTTTTACCAAAAGCGCTTTGGTCCTGAGTCTGCTGCTCGGCCTCGGTCAGGCGCAGGCCGCCAGCCACAGCGATCCTGAAGCCATCGCCGCGGCCCACGGCATCCCGCACCCGGCGGTGATCGCTCACCGTGGCGCGTCGTTCGATGCGCCGGAATCCACCGCCGCCGCTTACCGACTGGCCCGCGATCTGGGCGCCGATTATCTGGAAATGGATTTGCAGCGCAGCAAGGACGGCGTGTTGTTCGCCCTGCACGACGACAATCTGCAGCGCACCACCGACGTTGCGAGCAAATTTCCGGAACGCAAGGACAGCCCGGCCACCGCGTTCACCATGGCCGAACTGAAAACCCTCGACGCCGGTAGCTGGTTCAACGCCAAGTACCCGGACCGCGCGCGCCCGTCCTATGCCGGGCTGAAGATTCTGACCCTCGATGAAATCATCGACATCGCTCGCGCCAATCCACAGCACAAGCCGGGCCTGTACATCGAAACCAAAGAGCCGCAGCTGTTTCCCGGCATCGAACATGACCTCAAGGAAAAACTCCAGGACCGCGGCTGGCTGAGCCCGGCCGGTTCGAAACTGGCGAAAAGCGCGCTCGGCGTCGGCCAGGGCAAAGGCAAGGTGATCCTGCAGACGTTCGACAAGAACAGCCTGCAATTGCTGGAAAAGGAAATGCCGCAAGTACCGAAGATCCTGCTGTTGTGGGTCGGCGAAGGCAGCATCGAGCCGAAATCGAACGTGACCTTTGCCGCTTCCGGCGAAAAGGACAAGAACGTTTTCTACGGTAAACAGGAACCGAAGTCCGAAGCTGAATTCAAGCAGTGGGTCGACTACGCCAAGGCCCAAGGCGCGATCGGCACCGGCCCTTCGGCGAAGCTGAGCCATGGCGGTGACCAGAGCTATTCGGATCTGGTGCAGCCGTGGATGAATCAGTACACCCATGATCAGGGCATGCTCGTGCACGTCTACACCGTCGATGAGCCGGTGGATTACGAGAAAGTGATGGCGGCCGGTGTCGATGGCATCTTTACCAACCGCGCCAGTGAACTGTTGAAGTTTTACCAGCGCCCGGCGGCTGGCAGTGTTGATGAAGTTTTGAAGAAGAACGGTTTCTGAGCCGTTATCCAGTCGCCTGCTTCGCGAGCAGGCTCGCTCTCACAAAGAGCAGTTTTATCGCGAAGCAGAGATTTAAGGGTGAGTTAAGTTGCGCTGGTTAATCTGAACTCACTTACACAGATCAACCACTTCAACGCACAACCAAGGAATGAACCGATGAAAACTTTGACTGCCCTGTTTACCGCCGCTGCCCTGACCCTCACCACAGGCCTGGCTCAGGCCGACGTACGCATCGACCAGATCCCGCAACTGGTGAAAGACGGCAAGATCAAGTCGCTGGAATCGATGAACGCCGAGGCGCTTAAACTGCATCCGGGTGCGACCATTACTGACACCGACCTGGATAACCACTTCAACGGTTATGAGTATGAAGTTGAACTCAAGACCGCTGACGGCAAAGAGTTCGATGTGGACTTTGATGCAACTACCGGCAAGGTGTTGAGCAACAAGCAAGATACTTGATAGAGCGCTGGTAAAGAGCCGCACGATTTAACGATCGTGCGGTTTTTTTGTGGCTGGGGTTTGACGTGAGGTTTGGGGTGACTGGGAAATCGATTCCCCCTCACCCCAGCCCTCTCCCCCAGGAGAGGGAGCCGATTTGCGGGCCGCTCAAATCTGAGTTCGGCAAGTTTGGCGCAATTCACACATTCCCTGCGGTCAGTCCCCTCTCCCTCTGGGCGGTCCGACGTTTCGGGAGGGTTAGGGTGAGGGCCAAGCCATCACGCCGTAAAAACTGACACACCACGCCCCAAACCAATCAGGCACCCAACCGCGCCGTCACTTCATTCAACTGCCCCGACAGCCCATGCAGATTCTGGCTGGCACTCTCGGTGCGCTGCACGTTATCCAGATTGGTACTGGCAATCGCGGTGATTTCAGTCAGGTTGCGCGAGATGTCTTCGGCCACCGACGTCTGCTCCTCAGCCGCGGTAGCGATCTGCCGGTTCATGTCGCGGATCGCTTCCACCGCATGAGTGATGCGCTCGAGCATCGCGCCAGCTTGGGTGACTTGCTCGACGCTTTCATCGCTGCGCGCCTGGCCATTATCGATGGCGTGTGCAGCGTCCACCGCGCCGGTCTGCACGCTCTGGATGATCTGGTTGATTTCGATGATCGATTCTGCGGTGCGCTGTGCGAGGTTGCGCACTTCGTCGGCGACCACGGCAAAGCCACGTCCGGCCTCGCCAGCGCGTGCTGCTTCGATGGCGGC
Organism: Pseudomonas sp. R1-1; assembly: GCF_051132135.1. NCBI lineage: Bacteria > Pseudomonadati > Pseudomonadota > Gammaproteobacteria > Pseudomonadales > Pseudomonadaceae > Pseudomonas > Pseudomonas sp. R1-1. Next base: position 1,581,114 of record NZ_CP071663.1, on the reverse strand, counting down.
GTTGAGCGCGAGCAGGTTGGTCTGTTCGGCGATGCCGCGAATCACTTCCAGCACTTTACCGATGCGCCCGCTGTCGGCTTCGAGGCGGCGGATCACGGTGGCGGTGTTGGCGATTTCGCCGCGCATCTGGGTGATCGAATGGATGGTGGTCTGCATGACCTTCTCGCCCTGCTGCGCCGACTGATCGGCGTCGTCGGCAGCGCGAGCGGCGTCGGCGGCGTGGCGCGCGACTTCCTGGGCGGTGGCGGACATTTCGTTCATCGCCGTGGCCACTTGATCGGTGCGGTTGAATTGCTCGTTGGTGCCGCCGGCCATGGTCGTGGCGATGGCGTTCAGCTCACCGCTGGCGCTGTCCAGATCGCTGGCACTGCGCTGCAAACGGGTGAAGGTGTCGGCGAGGAAATCGCGCAAGGTGTTCGCTGCAGTGGCGAGGTTGCCCAGCTCGTCGTGCCGCTCGTTGGTCACACGCGCGGCGAGTTGGCCGCGACTCAATTGGCTCACATAGTCGATGAGTTTGCGGATCGGCTCGACCAGGTTGCGGTTGACCAGCCACAGGCTCAGCAGGCCGATCAGCAGCCCCGACGCGAGCATCACCAGCAAGCCGATCCAGACCGTGCGATCGGCGCCGGCACTGATCAATGCCGACTGCTCGGTACCCTGCTGGCGCAGTTCAGTCACCAGTTCGCTCATCTGATCGCTGGTCGCGCGGTCGACGCCTTTGACTGCCGCATCGCCTGCCGCCGGATCACCGCTGGCGGCGACGTAGGCATCGCGGCCCTTCTGGTAGGCCGCGCCGAGTTGGCGGTGTTCGTCACGCAGGCGTTCGATGCGGCTTTTCAGGCGCGGCTCGATGCCGCGCTGGCCGGCCAGTTCACCGAGGATTTTCTGTACGTCGCGCTGACGGTCTTCGAACTGCCCCCAGTACTTGGCCAGATCAGCCGGCTGCTTGCCGCGCAGCAAGACGTTTTTCCATTCCTGCACCTGCACCTTGAATTGCAGGTTGGCTTCGTCGATCAGTTGCGACGTGTGCAACGGACCGGCAAGCAACTGGCTGTAACTCCGTACGCCATTGGACAGGAAATGGAAGCAGGCCAGCGCGATCAACAGCACCGCCAGCAGACTGCCACTCAACAGGGCGAGCATTTGCGCTCTCAGGGATTTTTGCAGCATCGAAGGTACTCACGACAGGGGTGGAGCACGCCCGGAACGAGCGTGAAAAATGGCCGGACCTCCCTGTCGGCGAACCTTGGCTCAAAGCCAATGGCGCGCAACCTAACTCAGCTGAGATCGGCGTGCCAGAGCCCTTCTTGAGAATCTTCCGACAGCCGGTAAGGCATTGATTTGGCGCCGTTTTACTGTCACATAAATGTCATGTGACATTGCGATGATGCCGCTCAGGTGAATCTGTAAAACCCGCATCAGCCGCCCTCCTCGCAGCGAGCCGCCATGAACCACAGCCTCGATATCAGCCATCGCGATCCAGACCTGTTCGGTTTGCTCTATGGCTTCCGTTTTCTGCCCGGCGAACGCGGTCGCGAAGTCGATTCAGCGACGGCGTTGCGCTGTTTGCAGGACGACAGCGACAGCGGCGAATTCCTCTGGCTGCACCTGAATCTGGCCCACGCCGCCTGTGAGCGCTGGATGAAAAGTCATTTGCAGTTGCCGGAAGAATTTTTCGAAGCGCTGCATGAGGGCTCGCGTTCGACACGCATCGAGCATGTCGACTCAGCGTTGCTGGCGGTGGTCAACGACGTGGTGTTCAACCTCAGCAGCATGGTCTCCTCGGACGTGTCGACGCTGTGGGTTTGTGTGCGCAGCAAACTGATCGTCAGCGCGCGCCTGCAACCGCTGCACTCGGTGGACAAATTGCGCTCGTCGGTGAAGGCCGGCGAGCGCTTTCGTTCGCCGTCGGAATTGCTCGTGCACCTGCTGCGCGATCAAGGCGAGGTGCTGACGCAGATCGTGCGCAAGACCAGTTTGAGCGTCGATCAGGTCGAGGACGAATTGCTCTCTTCGCGGCTGTCGACCAACCGCGCCGAACTCGGCGCCAACCGCCGCGTGCTGGTGCGCCTGCAACGCTTGCTGGCGCTGGAACCGGGTTCGCTGCTGCGCCTGCTCAACCGCCCGCCGCCGTGGTTGCAGAAGGAGGATGTGAAGGAGTTACGCAAGTCCACCGAGGAGTTCGCGCTGATCATCAACGACCTCACCGCCCTCGGCGAGCGGATCAAGTTGCTCCAGGAAGAGATCGCCGCCAACCTCAACGAACAAAGCAACCGCACGCTGTTCACCCTGACCGTGGTGACGGTGCTGGCGCTGCCGATAAACATCATCGCCGGTTTCTTCGGCATGAATGTCGGCGGCGTGCCGTTATCGCAGGACCCACACGGGTTCTGGGTACTGGTCGCGCTGGTGGCGACGTTCACCGTGATCGCCGGGCGCTGGGCGTTTCGCAAGCGTGGGGATTATTGACCACATATTCCACCGTTCCCCTGTGGGAGCTGGCTTGCCAGCGATAGCATCAGGTCAGCCAACACCCATGTTGAATGTCAGTCCGCCATCGCTGGCAAGCCAGCTCCCACAGGGGACTTCGGCGTTCTTAAGATCAATGGTCAGACTAATCAGGCAAACACTGATCTGCCGCAGTCTCTCTGTAACATTCTGCAACGATCATGGGCGACATTCCTTCCCTCGCTGAGGATTGTCCGCTCATGGCTACTCCCTCCCTGACCGCCAGCCCCGCCTCTGCCGCCAGCGGCAGGCCGGCGCTGGACAAGAAACCCGGCCCGTTCACTTATGTGATCTTTTTCGCGGTACTGGCCATGGGCATGCTGTTCACCGCCTATAGCCTGATGCACGACATGCACGAACTCGGCACGGTGGTGACCACCTGGACGCCGTTTCTGCTGCTCGGCGTGGCGCTGCTGATTGCGCTGGGCTTCGAGTTCGTCAACGGTTTCCACGATACGGCCAACGCGGTGGCGACGGTGATCTACACCCACTCGCTGCCGCCGAATGTGGCGGTGGTCTGGTCGGGCTTTTTCAACTTTCTCGGCGTGCTGCTTTCCAGCGGCGCGGTAGCGTTCGGCATCATCGCGTTGCTGCCGGTGGAGTTGATTCTGCAGGTCGGTTCGTCGGCTGGGTTCGCGATGATTTTCGCTTTGCTGATCGCCGCCATTCTGTGGAACCTCGGCACCTGGTGGCTGGGGCTGCCGGCGTCGTCTTCGCACACGCTGATCGGCTCGATCATCGGCGTCGGCGTGGCCAATGCGCTGATGCACGGCCGCGACGGCACCAGCGGTGTCGACTGGGCGCAGGCAACCAAGATCGGTTACGCCTTGCTGTTGTCGCCGCTGGTGGGTTTCGGTTGCGCCGCGCTGTTGCTGCTGGCACTGCGCGCCTTCGTCAAGAATCGCTCGCTGTACAAGGCCCCCGAAGGCACCACGCCGCCGCCGTTGTGGATTCGCGGTTTGCTGATCGCCACCTGCACCGGCGTGTCCTTCGCCCACGGCTCCAACGACGGACAAAAAGGCATGGGCCTGATCATGCTGATTCTGGTCGGCACCTTGCCGATGGCCTACGCCTTGAACCGCACCATGCCGGAAGAACAATCGCTGCAGTTCGCCGCTGTGGCGCAAGTCACCCAGCAAGCGCTGGTGAAAAGCTCACCGCTGCCGGCACCGGCCGATCCGCGCCCGATCCTTTCCGATTACGTACGCAGCAAGGAAGCCACACCGCAACTGATTCCCGCCCTCGCCGCGTTGACCGGGCACATTGGCGAAGAAGTCAAAGGCTACGGTTCGCTGGCCAAGGTTCCGGCCGAAGCCATGGGCAACGTGCGCAACGACATGTACTTGGCCAGCGAAAGCATTCGCCTGATGGACAAGAACAAGGTTGGCAATTTCGACGCCGATACCAGCAGCAAACTCCAGTTGTTCAAACAGCAGATCGATAACGCCACGCGCTTTATTCCGCTGTGGGTGAAGATTGCCGTGGCCATTGCGCTGGGGCTTGGCACCATGGTCGGCTGGAAACGCATTGTGGTGACCGTCGGCGAGAAAATCGGCAAGACCCACCTGACTTATGCGCAAGGTGCCTCGGCGGAAACCGTGGCGATGCTGACCATCGGCGCGGCAGACATGTTCGGTTTGCCGGTCTCGACCACCCACGTGCTGTCGTCCGGTGTGGCCGGGACCATGGTCGCCAATGGCGGCGGGTTGCAGATGAAGACCATCCGCAATTTGCTGATGGCGTGGGTGCTGACCTTGCCGGCGGCGATCCTGCTGTCGGGCAGCCTGTATTGGCTGTTCACCCAGATCTTTTGAGCAATCGGGAATCCCTGTGGGAGCTAGCCTGCTAGCGATTGCAATCTGTCAGTTCATATCAATGGTGACTGACACACCGCAATCGCTAGCAGGCTAGCTCCCACAGTTTTATGAGTGGTGTCAGTCAGAGCGTCGACCGAACCACCTCCCCCAGCCAATCCATAAACACCCGCACCCGCAATGGCAAATGCCGTTGCCGCGCATACAGCAATGAAATCGGCATCGCCGGTGCGGTGTATTGCGGCAGCACGGTAACCAGTTCGCCGTTATCCAGATGCGGCTGCATGCCGGTGCGCGGTACCTGAGTCAGGCCAAAGCCACCGAGGCACGCCGCCTCGTAAGCATCGGTGCTGTTGACCGTGATGCTGCCGGCCATCGGCAATCGCCGCACCTCGCCGCCCTCCTCGTAGACAAAACCTTCCGAACGCGACCCCAGCACGCCGACGTAATGCACCAGCCGATGCTGCGCGAGATCCTCCAGGGTTTGCGGCACGCCGTAGCGTTCAAGGTACGCGGGGCTGGCGCAGTTGATCATCGAGAAGTCGCCGAGGTGCCGCGCCACCACCGATTGATCCGGTTGCGCGCCGACGCGCAGCACGCAGTCGAAGCCTTCGCTGAGCAGATCGACACGGCGGTCGGTGCTGCTGATTTCCAGTTGTAGATTCGGGTGCTGCTGCATGAACTGCGGTAGGCGCGGCATGACCAGACGCCGGGCGAGAATGTTCGGCATGTCGACACGGATGCGCCCGGTCAGCGAGGCCTCGTCCTGGCGGAACAAGCCTTCAATCTCGTCCATGTGCGACAGCAGATCCTTGCTGCGCTCGTACAGGACCATGCCGTCCTGGGTCGCTTGCACCTTGCGCGTGGTGCGCTGCAACAAGCGCGTACCGAGCAGGGCTTCCAGCGCCTGCACATGCTCGGACACGGTCGAGCGCGGCAGACCCAGGCTTTCGCCGGCGAGGGTGAAACTCGACAGTTCGCTGACCCGCACGAAGGTGCGCAGCAGTTCCAGTTTGTTCATTTTGGCGCCCCGCGATTGTTCGGCTGATCCGATCAGTGATTCCGCTTTCACTCTGTTTATCAGCTTGGGACGGATAAATAAACTTTGATCCATCCCCACTCAACGCAATCGGAGCAAGCCCCATGAACTGTAAAATCGCATTGATCACCGGCGCCAGCCGTGGCCTCGGCAAAAACGCCGCGCTGCACCTCGCCGCGCAAGGCATCGACATCATCGGCACTTACCACAGCCGCGCTGACGAGGCGCAAGCGCTGGTCAGCGAACTGCAAGCGCTCGGCGCCAAAGCGGTCATGCTGCAACTGGACGTTGGCCGCAGTGACAGCTTTGCCGATTTCGGCGCGCGGGTTGAGCAGGCCTTGCAGCACACTTTCGACCGTCAGCGCTTGGATTTTCTGGTCAACAATGCCGGGATTGGCGTGCACGCGTTGTTCACCGACACCACCCCGGAGCAGTTCGATCTGCTGATGAATGTGCAGTTGAAAGGGCCGTTTTTTCTGACTCAACAGTTGCTGCCGCTGATCAACGATGGCGGGCGCATCATCAATGTTTCCAGCGGCCTGACCCGCTTCAGCCTGCCCGGTTACGGTGCTTATGCAGCGATGAAAGGCGCGATGGAAGTGCTGACGCGTTATCAGGCCAAGGAGCTGGGCGCACGGCAGATCGGCGTGAACATTCTTGCGCCGGGCGCCATCGAGACTGATTTTGGTGGCGGTGCCGTGCGCGACAATTCGGCGTTGAATGCGATGGTCGCCAGCAACACGGCACTGGGGCGTGCCGGGCAACCGGACGATATCGGCGGCGCGCTGGCGCTGTTGCTGTCCGACGGCGGTCGGTGGATCAACGGCCAGCGTGTCGAGGCTTCCGGCGGCATGTTTCTCTGATTTGAAACGAAAAAAAATCGCAGCCTTCAGTGGCTGCGATTTTTGCGTTTAACCCTGACAGACGTTGCGCGATACGAAGCGCTCGCGCAGCACGTCATAACCCCAGTGATAAACGTAGGTGTACGGCAGGAAAAACAGCAGCACACCGATATCGAGCAGCAGCGCCTGCCACAGGCTGACCGACAGCCACCAGGCGATCAACGGCACGCCCATCACGATCAAACCGCCTTCGAATAGCAGCGCATGCACCACTCGCACCCAGGCGTTATGGGCAACGTTCAGACGCACCAGCACCTGATCAAAGAACCGGTTGAACACCACGTTCCAGCCCAGCGCCAGCAGCGCGATCAGCACGGTGACCGCGCCCATGTCGAGCAGCGGTTTTTGCAACAGCCACGCCAGCAACGGTGTGCAGATCAGGATCGCTAGCAGCTCGAAACCGATGGCCTGGAAAATACGTTCAGTGATGGATTTGTCGGCAGTCATGGTCGGGCTCCTTGGGTGAAGATGGTTGCAATGATCAATCCTCACACCGATACTTCATAATCAATAACCATCGATCAAGGCGATAGTTGATGATCTCGCAGGAAGTGCTGTTGGCGTTCGTGCAGGCGGCGACGCAAGGTTCGTTTTCCGCAGCGGCACGCAAACTGGGGCGCAGTCAGTCGACCATCAGCGCGGCGGTGGCCAGCCTGGAGATCGATCTGAATGTGGTGCTGTTCGACCGCAGCAGCCGCAAACCGACGTTGACCCCGGCCGGGCATGTCCTGCTGCAAAGGGCCGAGGCGATTCTGGCGGCGAGCAATCGTCTGGAAATGACCGCACGGCAATTGTCGCAAGGCGTCGAGCCGAAGCTGACGGTGGCGATTTCCGACACCTATCAGTCGTATCGATTCGAGGCGGCGCTGGTGGAGTTCGAACAGCGCTACCCGGACTTGCAACTCGAATGCCTGATCGCCGAATGCGAGGACTTGATCGAACTGGTCCAGCGCGGCCGCGCGCATCTGGCCTTCGCCGAAATGCAGGAAAATTATCCGCCCGACCTGGTGACCTCGACCGTGGCCGAACGCACCGAGATCGCCCTGTTCGTCAACCGCGAGCATGCGCTGGCAAAGCTTGAGCAGGTGGATCAGCAAATGCTGGAGGACCATCGCGAGTTGCGCCTGGCGACCATCGTCAATCCATATGACAGCCGCGGCAAAGGCCGGGTGTGGTCGGCGCCGAGCTATCTGATGCTGATGGAAATGGCCGAAAAAGGGTTTGGCTGGGCACCGCTGCCGCGCTGGCTGGCGCAGCGCTATGGCAATGAATTGCTGGTGGAACTGAACGTGCGCGGCTGGCCGAAACCGGTGTTTGTCGATGCGCTGTGGTCACGCCTTTATCCACCGGGGCCGGCGGGGAGCTGGTTGCTGGGGAAGATGCTGGAATAGTGGCGCTGCCAATCGCTAGCAGGCTAGCTCCCACAATGTCCGAGTCGTGCACAATACTCATGGACAACCTCGACACCTGTGGGAGCTAGCCTGATGCTGGAATAGTGGCGCTGCCAATCGCTAGCAGGCTAGCTCCCACAATGTCCGGGTCGTGCACAATATTCATGGACACCTTCGACACCTGTGGGAGCTAGCCTGCTAGCGATGAGGCCGGCACGGCCGGTGAGATCTCAGGTCAGTCCAATTCGCTCAGACGCCCTTCAATAAAACGCCGCTCAGGTTCTTGTCGAGTCAGCTCAAGAGCACGCAAATAGGCTATGCGCGCCTCATCCACACGCCCCAACTGCCGACAAAACTCCGCCCGCGCCGAATGCGCCAGGTGGTAATCCTGCAATTCGCCGCGCTGCAAAATCTCTTCAATCAGACTCAGCCCCGCCCCCGGCCCATCGCGCTTGGCCACCGCCACCGCGCGATTCAATTCGATCACCGGCGACGGCAGCGCCCGCAGCAGCACGTCATAAAGCCCGACGATCTGCACCCAATCGGTTTGCGCCGCGCTCGGCGCCTCGGCGTGTACCGCAGCAATCGCCGCCTGCAGAGAATACGGGCCGAACCGCCGGGTAGTCAGCGCGCGCTCGACCAGTGCACAGCCTTCGGCGATCAACCCGGCGTCCCACAACGCGCGATCCTGATCGTCGAGCAGCACCAGTTCGCCGCTCGGCGAGGTGCGTGCCGGTCGCCGCGATTCGTGCAGCAGCATCAGCGCCAGCAGCCCGATCACTTCCGGCTCCGGCAATAACTCCATCAACAGGCGCCCGAGGCGAATTGCCTCGCGTGTGAGGTCTTCGCGGGTCAGCTCATGGCCGATCGACGCCGAATAACCCTCGTTGAACACCAGATAAATCACCCGCAAGACGCTGTCGAGGCGTTCGGGCAACTCTTTCAGGCTCGGCACCTGATAGGGGATTTTCGCGTCGCGGATTTTGGCTTTCGCGCGCACGATGCGCTGGGCGATTGCCGCCGGCGCAGAAAGAAAGGCGCGGGCGATCTCCTCGGTGGTCAGGTCGCAGACTTCGCGCAAGGTCAGCGGCACTTGCGCATCCGCCGCCAGCGCCGGGTGACAGCAGGTGAAGATCAGGCGCAGGCGATCGTCTTCCACGTCTTCGCCACTCCAGTCGGCCTGTTCCAGTTCCTCCAGTTGCGCCAGCAGCAGCGGTTGCGAAGCCTTGAACCGCGCGCGCCGACGCAACACATCAATCGCCTTGAAGCGCCCGGTCGAGACCAGCCAGGTGCGCGGGTTGTCCGGCACGCCGTCGCGCTGCCAGCGCTCCACCGCAACGAAGAACGCCTCGTGCAAGGCTTCTTCGGCGAGGTCGAAATCGCCGAGCAGGCGGATCAGCGTTGCCAGGATCCGCCGCGAATCTTGGCGATAAACCTGCTCGACCCGCGCCCGCACGTCAGACATTCAACTGCCGCACCGGTCGCACTTCAACGCTGCCGACCCGCGCTGCCGGAATGTTGCCGGCGACCTGCAGCGCTTCGTTGAGATCCTTGGCGTCGATCAGGTAGAACCCAGCCAGTTGCTCCTTGGTTTCGGCAAACGGCCCGTCGGTGATCGACAGTTTGCCGTTGCGCATTCTGACCGTGGTGGCGGTCTGCACCGACTCCAGCGCTTCGGCGGCGACCATGCGTCCGCTGCCCTGGATCGACTCGGCGTAGGCCCAGCATTCGGCGTCTTCGGGGCTGTCGGGCGACGAATGCAGCAGGCGCTCGTCGCTGTAGACCAGGCATAAATACTTCATGGCGTTCTCCTGATTCGAACGGTTCAACTATGGCTGAAGATCAGGGTTGTACATCGAACAGGGTCGCGCCGCTCATCGGATCGAACGGCGCCGACCAATGCTCATGGGCGATTTTCCACGCTCCACCAACCTGCCGATAACAGGCGGTGACGCGCATCCAGCAGCTCTGGGTTTCACCTTTTTCGTTGGTCCCGCCGCAATTAGCGACCCAGTGGGCGAAGGCGATGGTGTCGGCGCTTTCGATGGCGATTTCCTGAAATTCGAAAACGTGCGGGCCGGGGCACATTTCCATGCACTCGACCCAATGCGCGCGGTACGCCGCTTTACCCTTGAATTGCAGGGCCTTGATCGCGTCGAACGAGACGATGTCATCGGCGTACAGGGCCATGACTTTTTCGACGTCCTTGGTCATCACCGCTTCGCGATAGGTGTTGATCAGGGTCTGGATTTCGCTGTGTGCGTTCATGGTGTTCTCCGTGGTTTTTGTGGGAAGACACCCTTAGTCGTTTGTGCTTTTCGCAGATCGACAGGCCAAACAAAAATATTTCACGACGCCAATATCGCTAGAATCCGAGGCTCACTCTTTGTAGGAAAAAGGAAATTCCCGTGTCAGCCAGACTCGTGCCGTACGACAGCCTGAACGCCTTGCAGCGCCGGCAAGTCGAGGCGATTGAAATCCATGCCGAACAGATCAAGTTCTCCGGCGACATTCACGGTGCGTTGCACACGCTGCTGTCGAAACCCGGCCCTGGGGTGAAAGGTTTTGCCCTGTTGGCAGACGAGGTGCCGGTGGCGTTTCTGCTGCTCAAGCGTCCACCGGTATTGCCCGACTGGGCCGATGAGCACAGCGCCACATTGCACGCGTTACAGGTCGATCGCCGCGCGCAAGGCAAAGGTTTCGGCAAGGCATGCCTGCAAGCGCTGCCCGCCGTCGCGCGTGAAGCCTGGCCGGAAATCAAGGGGCTGGAACTGTCGGTGGACGCCGACAACCAAGCGGCCATTGCGCTGTATACCAAACATGGCTATGTCGACAGCGGCGAGGCGTACAAGGGCCGGATCGGGTACGAGCGGCGCATGGGGCTGTTTTTCTGATTCGTTGAGGGAGGCCCGCAATCGTCAGCAGGCTAGCTCCCACAGGGGTTTCGCGGTGATTCAGTGAGATTAAGCCGAACACAAAACAGTGTAGGAGCCAGCCTGCTGGCGATGCCATTCGATCAGAAAAAGATCAGCTGACTGACACACCGCAATCGCTAGCAGCCTAGCTCCCACAGGGGTTTCGCAGTGATTCAGTGAGATTAAGCCGAGCACAAAACACTGTGGGAGCCAGCCTGCTGGCGATGGCGTCCATTCAGCAAAGGATCAGTTGACTGACACACCGCAATCGCTAGCAGGCTAGCTCCCACAGGGGTTTCGCAGTGATTCAGTGAGATTGAGCCGAGCACAAAAGGGTGGGAGCCAGCCTGCTGGCGATGGCGTCCATTCAGAAAAGGATCAGTTGACTGACACACCGCAATCGCTAGCAGGCTAGCTCCCACAGGGGTTTCGCGGTGATTCAGTGAGATTAAGCCGAGCACAAAAGGGTGGGAGCCAGCCTGCTGGCGATGGCGTTCGATCAGAAAAAGATCAGCTGACTGACACACCGCAATCGCCAGCAGGCTAGCTCCCACAGGGGTTTCGCGGTGATTCAGCGAGATTAAGCCAAGCACAAAACAGGGTGGGAGCCAGCCTGCTGGCGATGGCGTCCATTCAGCAAAGGATCAGTTGACTGACACACCGCAATCGCTAGCAGCCTAGCTCCCACAGGGGTTTCGCAGTGATTCAGTGAGATTAAGCCGAGCACAAAACACTGTGGGAGCCAGCCTGCTGGCGATGGCATTCGATCAGAAAAAGATCAGCTGATCTGACACACCGCAATCGCTAGCAGGCTAGCTCCCACAGGGGTTTCGCAGTGATTCAGTGAGATTAAGCCAAGCACAAAACATTGTGGGAGCCAGCCTGCTGGCGATGGCGTTCGATCAGAAAAAGATCAGCTGATCTGACACACCGCAATCGCTAGCAGGCTAACTCCCACATGAGTTTTACGGTGCGCGTCAGAGAGTCAGGATCATCTCGTGCCACGCCATGCCGCCGTGGTCGGATTCCGACGGTTTGATGTAGGCAAACCCAAACCCGGCATACAGCGGGATGTGCTGCTCTTTGCACATCAGATGAATCGTCGCCTTATCCATCCCGCGCATGCGTTCGATGAACTCGGCCAGCAAGCGCTTCGCCAACCCCTGGCCCTGATAATCCGGATGTACCACCACCGACATGATCACCACGTTCGGCCCTTTCGGGTCGTGGCCGATCAGTTCCTTGAACGCCTCGTCGGACATTTGCACATCGAACGCCGCGCCGGAATTGACGAAACCGGCCACCTCGCCATCCACCTCGGCGACGATAAAACCTTCCGGCCAGGTGGCGATGCGCGTGGCGATCTTCTCGCGGGTCGCGGCTTCGTCGCCTTCGTAGGCAACGGTTTCGATGGCGTAGCAGCGATCCAGATCGGCAGCAGTGACGTTACGGATGACGGTGTTCATGGCAACTCGAAAATCATTGGAATTGAGGTCGCCAAGCATAAAGCAGATCGACCGGGGCGGACATGATTCACCCCGGTTCGGCGCTGTCAGGGTTTGAGCGGCAACCAGATTTCCAGCGTGCCGGTGAGCAGTTTCGGATTGAAATCCTCGCTGTAGCGCTCGAATTCCGGGGCGTCCGCTGTTTCACGGCCTGATTGTGGCAGCCAGGTGTTCCAGATGTACCGAAAGGTCTTGGGCAGTTGCTCCAATGGCCCCTTGTGCTCGAAGACTGCGTAATGCTGCGGGAGGATTTCAACCCAGCGGTACTTCTCCGGCAGGTCATCAAGCTTGTCGATCTGCACGCCGGCGATGTACTCGAAGCCGCCCTTGCCATCCGCATTGCAGCAAACGCCATAGGTCACTTCACCGACCTGCGCGGGAATTTTGCCCAAGTGCGGGATGAGTTTTTCCCACAACGCCGGGATGTCTTCGGTGGAGTCCTGGGTGAATCGTCCACCAAATCCGGCAATCAACAGAAACAGCCCATGTTCGAAGCGAGGTTCTGCCACTTCGACGCGTGTTTGCTCATCCATGACACGACTCCTTGGTACACAAAAGTGGGTTCGGCTGGGAGTATAGGAAGCCCGAACCGTTTCGCACGCTTACAGCGTATGCAACTGCTCGGCGGCGCCCGAACCGACAAACTCGTTATAGCCGGAAAGGATCACATAGACCGCGAAATAGCAGAAGATCGCCGCCGATGCCATGTACGAATAGCGCAACAGCTTGTCGCCCAACAGCTTGCCACCGTGGCTGGCGGCGAAGCACAGACCGGCCGACCACAGCAGCCCGGCGCAGAGGAAACCGCCGAGAAACAGCGCCGAGCTGAGCGCGCCGCCGCCCCCGGAACGGGCGATCAATGTGCCGCCAACCGCCGCAAACCAGAGAATCGCACTCGGCGACGACATGGCGAGAAAGATCCCCCGGAAAAACTCCTTGCGATGGGAGCTCTGCCCCACTTCTGCCGTCTCGGCAAGCAACGCCTCATGATGAATCGCCGAGTAAATCATCTTCCCGGCAAAGTAGATCAGCAGCGCCGAACCACCGATCCACAGCACCCAGCGCACGGTTTCGTATTGCAGCAAAACGGTCATCCCGGCCAGCGCCAACACCGCGTAAATCAGGTCGCCGACGCAAGTGCCCAAGCCCAGCGCAAAGCCCTGAAAGTAGCCGCGCTGCATGGCCAGGGTAATCATCGCGATGTTGGCTACGCCGATGTCCAGGCACAGCGAAAGGCTCAGCAAGAAGCCGCTGGTGAATTCCATTGACCGATTTCCTTCGGAAAAAAATGTTTACAAACAGGCTGGACAGTATGCCATCAGCGCCCTTATCTTCCGCCACAGGTCACCGCAGTGACCAGCGTCGCTCGGACGGTTCCGGGCGCTTACGTTATCCGAGGCAACAATGGCCGAACAAGGTTCGCCGCGCCGCTTTGCGCGCATCGATCGACTCCCCCCGTACGTTTTCAACATCACCGCCGAGCTGAAAATGGCTGCCAGGCGTCGTGGTGAAGACATCATCGACTTGAGCATGGGCAACCCCGACGGCGCCACACCGCCGCACATTGTCGAAAAACTCGTGCAAGTCGCCCAGCGTGAAGACACCCACGGTTACTCGACCTCCAAGGGCATTCCGCGCCTGCGCCGGGCGATTTCCAACTGGTACAAGCAACGCTACGAGGTCGATATCGACCCGGAAAGCGAAGCCATTGTCACCATCGGTTCCAAGGAAGGCCTGGCGCATTTGATGCTGGCGACCCTGGATCAGGGCGACACGGTGCTGGTGCCGAACCCGAGCTACCCGATTCACATTTACGGCGCGGTGATTGCCGGTGCCCAGGTGCGTTCGGTGCCGCTGGTGCCGGGCGTGGACTTCTTCGACGAACTGGAACGGGCGATTCGCGGCTCGATCCCCAAGCCGAAAATGATGATCCTTGGCTTCCCGTCGAACCCGACCGCGCAGTGCGTGGAGCTGGATTTCTTCGAACGGGTGATCGCCCTCGCCAAGCAGTACGACGTGCTGGTGATCCACGATCTGGCCTACGCCGACATCGTCTACGACGGCTGGAAAGCCCCGTCGATCATGCAGGTACCGGGCGCCAAGGACATTGCGGTGGAGTTCTTCACCCTGTCCAAGAGCTACAACATGGCTGGCTGGCGCATCGGTTTCATGGTCGGCAACCCGGAATTGGTCAACGCCCTGGCGCGGATCAAGAGCTACCACGACTACGGCACGTTCACCCCACTGCAAGTGGCCGCAATTGCTGCGCTGGAAGGTGATCAACAGTGCGTGCGCGACATCGCCGAGCAGTATCGCCAGCGCCGCAACGTACTGGTCAAGGGCCTGCATGAGCTGGGCTGGATGGTCGAGAATCCGAAAGCATCGATGTACGTCTGGGCGAAGATTCCCGAGGCGTACGCGCACCTGGGCTCGCTGGAGTTCGCCAAGAAACTGCTCGCTGAGGCCAAGGTCTGCGTCTCGCCGGGAGTGGGCTTTGGCGAGTATGGCGATGATCACGTGCGCTTCGCTCTGATCGAAAACCAGGACCGCATCCGCCAGGCGGTGCGCGGGATTCGCGGGATGTTTCGCGCGGATGGCTTAGTCGCAAAATCTGGCGGCTAACGCAAAACCTGTAGGAGTGAGCCTGCTCGCGATAGCGGTGTGTCAGTGCCATTTACGGTGACTGACACACCGCTATCGCGAGCAGGCTCACTCCTACAAGGGAATGTGTCCGGCCTCGAAATTCCAGGCACAAAAAAACCGCATCGCTGCGGTTTTTTTGTGCCTGCAACGCGCCGCTTAAACGAACAGCGACAGCAGCAGGATAAAGCCCAGGCCGACCACCGACAGGATGGTTTCCATCGCGGTCCAGGTCTTGAAGGTTTCGGCCACGGTCATGTTGAAGTACTGCTTGACCAGCCAGAAACCGGCGTCGTTGACGTGCGACAGGATCAGCGAACCGGCGCCGGTCGCGAGTACCAGCAGCTCACGGTTGACGCCCGGAATCATGCCGACAACCGGCACGACAATGCCGGCGCCAGTGATGGTCGCCACAGTCGCCGAACCGGTAGCAATACGGATCACCGCGGCCACCAGCCACGCCAGCAGGATCGGCGAGATCTGTGCGCTGACCGCCATGTGGCCGATCACGTCGCCCACACCGCTGGTCACCAGCATCTGCTTGAAGCCACCACCTGCGCCGATGATCAGAATGATCGCGGCAGTCGGTGCCAGGCTCGCATCGAGCCACTTGAGCATCTGGTTGGAGCCGATGCCCTGCTTGTAGCCGAAGGTGTACAGCGACAGCAGCAACGCCAGCAGCAGTGCAGAGATCGGGTGACCGATCATGTCCATCCAGGTGCGGAAGAAGTTGCCGTCCGGCAGCGCCACGTCAGCGAAGGTTTTCAGCAGCATCAGGAACACCGGCAGCAGCACGGTGACCAGGGTGATGCCGAAGCTTGGCAGGTCAGTCGAATCGTTTTCGCGAGCCAGTTGATCGACCAGCTCCTGATTGGGGTGACCGGGGATGTGCTTGGCGATGAACGTACCGAAGATCGGACCGGCGATGATCGCGGTCGGCAGCGCAACGATCAGACCGTAGAGAATGGTCTTGCCGATGTCAGCGCCGAACACGCCGATGGCCAGCAGCGGGCCCGGGTGCGGTGGCACCAGACCGTGTACAGCGGACAGGCCGGCGAGCAGCGGGATACCGATCTTGATAATCGACACACCGGTGCGACGCGCCACGATGAACACCAGCGGAATCAGCAGTACGAAGCCGATTTCGAAGAACAGCGGGATGCCGACCAGAAACGCGGCGAACATCATCGCCCACTGGACCTTGTCCTTGCCGAACGCACGAATCAGGGTCTGGGCAATCTGATCCGCCCCGCCCGATTCGGCCATCATTTTGCCGAGCATGGTGCCCAGCGCCAGAATGATGCCGACGAAACCGAGCACGCCACCGAAGCCGTCCTGGAACGCCTTGATGATGGTGCCGATCGGCATGCCCGAGGTCAGGCCGAGGAACGCGGCCGCAATGGTCAGGGCGATAAAGGGGTGAATCTTGAATTTGGTGATCAGGATAATCAGACCGATTACCGTGACCACTGCATCGAGCAGCAGGAACGTCTCGTGGGACATGCCGAACATTGAGGGTGTCTCCTGGATTGTTGTTGTTATTAAAGCGGGTTGAACAGAAGTCGGGAGGACAGCGCTGTCTTTTTCAACATACTCATACCGCCTGTTTCAGACCGTGGGCCTGCCACCAGACGTGAGCCTGCAGCGCCAGCTCTTCAACGCTGTACACCGAGGCGTTGAGCGCCAGGGTCAGCGGCTCGCCCTTGGGCGACTCGAGGGTAGCGAACTGGCTTTCGATCAGCGTGGCCGGCATGAAATGGCCCGGACGGTGCGAGACACGTTCGGCGGCGACTTCAGGGGTCAGTT
This sequence comes from Pseudomonas sp. R1-1, assembly GCF_051132135.1. Lineage (NCBI taxonomy): Bacteria > Pseudomonadati > Pseudomonadota > Gammaproteobacteria > Pseudomonadales > Pseudomonadaceae > Pseudomonas > Pseudomonas sp. R1-1. Next base: position 1,564,594 of record NZ_CP071663.1, on the reverse strand, counting down.
CCAGGAACACGAAGCCCAGGCCCGGCAAGGCACTGCGCAGGCGTTCGCGATAGATATGTTTAAGGGCCGAGCAGGTCAGCACCGGGCGTTTGCCCGACGCATCGACGCGACGCAGTTCATCGCACAGGCTGTCGAGCCAGCCGGCACGGTCGTCGTCGTTCAGGGGGATCCCCGCGCTCATCTTTTCGATGTTCGCGGCCGGATGAAAAGTATCGCCTTCAATGGCAGTGGCGCCGCTCAAATGGCACAGGGCCTCGCTGACGCACGTCTTGCCGCAACCGGCAACGCCCATGATGACCAGGGCGGTGATGGGATGACTCATATAACACCTCAGCGCGCAGACAGCGCTACCTTTGCTAGCTATGACTCTAGTGCACAGGCAGAAGTTGCCGACGCCTTCTTGTCGTTTTTTTGGGTTGCAGCAGGTTCGTTCCCAACGCCAAAGAGCCAAGATCAGGCAGGACCTCGCTCACGCATTTGCAGCTGCATCAGGACAGCGCTACCTTAGTGCCTTGATTTTTGTTTGGCAAGCCGCCCGATGACCTCCCCCAAGAACGATAAAAATACCCGCACCACCGGCCGTCCTACCCTTAATGAAGTTGCCCGCCTGGCCGGCGTCAGCCCGATTACCGCCTCCCGTGCCCTGCGCGGCGTCAGTACTGTGGCCACCGAACTGGTGGAAAAAGTGCAGAAAGCCGCGCTCGAACTCAACTATGTGGTCAACCCGGCCGCCCGCGCGCTGGCCTCGGCGCAGAGCCATTCGGTCGTCGTGCTGGTGCCGTCGCTGTCCAACCTGCTGTTCATCGACACGCTGGAAGCCATTCATCGGGTGCTGACGCCGAAGGGCTTCGAAGTGCTGATCGGCAACTTCCACTACTCGCGCGATGAAGAAGAAAACCTCCTGCGCAACTACATGGCCTACCAGCCGCGCGGCTTTCTGCTGACCGGCTTCGATCGCACCGAGAGTTCCCGACGGATGATCGAGGCGAGCAATATTCCCTGCGTGTACATGATGGAACTGGACAGCAGCGCCGGGCTCAATTGCGTGGGCTTTTCACAGTTGAGCGCTGGGGAAACCGCCGCCAAACATCTTCTGTCTCGCGGACGCAAACGCCTGGCCTACATCGGCGCACAACTCGATCAGCGCACCCTGCTGCGCGGTGAGGGCTTTCGCCGGGCGTTGCAGAAGGCCGGCCGCTACGACCCGGATCTGGAAGTGCTGACACCGCGATCTTCATCGGTGGGCTTGGGCGGCGAGTTGTTCTTGCAATTGCTGTCGGCGCATCCGGATGTCGATGCGATTTTCTTTGGCAACGACGACCTCGCCCAGGGCGCCTTGCTCGAAGCGCTGCGCAATGGCATCAAGATCCCCGAGCAGGTGGCGATTCTCGGTTTCAATGACCTGCCGATGTCCGAGCACATGGTGCCGCGCCTGAGCAGCATCAACACCCCGCGCGAAGCGATCGGCCGACGCGCGGCAGAGCAGATGCTGACGCTGATGGCGGGCAACAAGGTGCCGCGCCCGGTGGAGGACATGGGGTTTGAGTTGAAGATTCGCGAAAGTACATAACCCGCAAAAATCCAGAGTTGAAACACAATCCCTGTAGGAGTGAGCCTGCTCGCGATAGCGGTGTGTCAACCACATACATGTCACTGATACACCGCTATCGCGAGCAGGCTCACTCCTACAAAGGATCTCCACCCACTTTAGTGGCTGAGTTGGTCGACCAAGGCCTGCGCGCCCTTCTGCAACGGCTGGCTCTTGAGCCACACCGCATGCACCGGCATCACCAGGCCGTTCTCAATATTGCGGAAATTCAGCCGCTGCAAGCGCCCCGCGTCCAGTCGCGGCTGCACCACCGACAGCGGGAAATTACCCCAGCCCAACCCCGCCTCGACCATGTCCATCGCCGCTTCCAGGCTGTCGGTGCGCCAGTACGATTGCGCCACCAGCGGTCGCGTTTCGCTGATCGGCAGGTCACGGCTGGCAACGATGATCTGCCGCACCTGCACCAGATCTTCGAGAAACACATCACGCCCCTGCAACAACGGACTGTCGGCCGCCAGCGTGGCGATTATTCGTTCATTGCCGACAAACTGAAACCGCTCCAGCACGTTCATGCGCAACCCGGCGAACGCCAGGCACAGACCGACGCGACCGCTGTGCAGCATCGCCAGTACGTCATCCTGCGGCGCCGTCAGCACTTCGATGTCGAGCAGCGGGTAGCGCGCGGCAATCAACTTGATCGCCGCGAGCAAACGGCGCCGGTCAATGTCCGCCACCACGCCAATCGACAACTTGCTCTCCAGCCCCAGCGACAGCTCGACCGCGTGCACTTGCAACTGTTTGAGCTGCTCGGCGATCAGCCGTGCGTGCGGTACCAAGGACAGGGCCATGGCGGTCGGTTGCGGTTCACGATGACTGCGATCGAACAGCAGATAGCCAAGCTCGGCTTCAAGATTGCCGATGCCCATGCTTACCGCCGAAGGGACTTTGCCCAACGCACGCGCAGCGGAGGAAAACGAGCCGCGTTCGATCACCGCAAGAAATAATTCGATGCTGTCGCTGTTGAAATTCAATTGGCTTACCTGTCAACAAAACTGAAAGGACCTGACTTTTCCTGTCAGCTCCATTGAAGCTATCTTTCGTCGCCTTCGCCAGCCCCGCTGGCTGTCATTCGGCAAGAAAGAGGCAAATCCCCATGCAAGGCGTCAAACGCAAACTGGTCTACGTGTCGCTCTATGAAGTGATCGGCATGACCTTCTCCGCCCTCGGTCTGGCGCTGCTGTCCGGCACCTCGCCGGGCAGTACCGGGCCGCTGGCGGTGATCATTACCACGATCGCCGTGACCTGGAATTTTATTTACACCTCGCTGTTCGAGCATTGGGAGAGTCGCCAGACCTCGCGCACCCGCACGGTGAAACGACGCATCGCCCATGCCGTGGGTTTTCAACTGACGTTGATCGTGTTTCTGATTCCGCTGATCGCATGGTGGATGAACATCAGCCTGGTGCAGGCGTTTCTGCTGGATCTGGCGCTGATCATCTTCATCCCGTGCTACACGTTTGCCTTCAACTGGCTGTTCGACCGGGTGTTCGGTTTGCCCGCCTCGGCACTGCCGGATTCGGCCGCCGCAGCATAAATCGTTAATTCGTAAGCGAATATTGCGAGAAAAGTGTTGTGGCGCGTTGTTAAACGCCGATATTCACAATCCGTGAACTCCGATAGCAGGCTAAGCTTTTCCGTCAAATAAGAAATGGATCTGCTCATGACTGCTCACGCCTTCGCCGCCGCGCCCAGCGACGGCATCGACCCGGTACGCGCCGCCGAGATTTCCGCCCGCATCGATCGCCAACCCGCCGTGGCGACGATCTGGCGGCTGGTGGCGCTGTTGTCGATCGGGGGTTTCTTCGAACTCTACGATCTGTTTCAGACTGCCTACATCAGCCCCGGCCTGATCCGCGACGGCCTGTTTGCCACCGGCAATCAGGGCGTGTTCGGTTTTTCCGATCAGGCGGCGTTCGCCTCGGCGACGTTTCTCGGCCTGTTTCTCGGTGCCAGCCTGCTCAGTCCGTTGGCGGACCGGTTCGGTCGCCGGGCGATCTTCACCTTCGCGCTGATCTGGTACACGGTGGCGACGGTGATGATGGGCATCCAGACCTCGGCGCTGGGCATTATCGGCATGCGTTTTCTGGTCGGCATCGGGTTGGGCATTGAGCTGGTAACCATCGATGCCTACCTGTCGGAACTGGTGCCCAAACGCATGCGCAGCTCGGCGTTTGCCTTTGCGTTTTTTGTGCAGTTCCTCTCGGTGCCGGCGGTGGCATTGATGTCGTGGTGGCTGGTGCCGCAGGCGCCGTTCGGTGTTTCCGGCTGGCGTTGGGTGGTGCTGGCCAGCGCGGTGTTTGCGCTGTTCATCTGGTGGCTGCGCAAACGCCTGCCAGAATCGCCGCGCTGGCTGGCGCAGCACGGCCGTTTCGACGAGGCCAACCGGATCCTAGACCACCTCGAAGCGCGCTGCGCCAAGGATTACGGCAAAGCGCTGGACGCGCCGGAACCGGTGCCGGTGGATGTCGAAGGCAAGGGCCGTTTTGCTGATATCTGGCAACCACCGTATCGCCGCCGCGCGCTGATGCTGATCGTGTTCCATATTTTTCAGGCGATCGGCTTCTTCGGTTTCGGCAACTGGCTGCCGGCGCTGCTCACGGGCCAAGGCGTCAGCGTCACCCACAGTCTGATGTACGCCTTCATCATCACCCTCGCCTACCCGCTCGGGCCGTTGTTGTTCGTGAAGTTCGCCAACCGCTTCGAGAACAAATGGCAGATCGTCGGCTCGGCCCTTGGCGCGATGACCTTCGGCCCCCTGTTCGCCCTGCAGAGCAGCGCCGCCGGGCTGATCTTCTGCGGGGTGATGATCACCTTCTGCAACGCCTGGCTGAGCTTCAGTTATCACTCGTACCAGAGCGAACTGTTCCCGACCAACATCCGCGCCCGCGCGGTCGGCTTTTGCTATTCGTTCAGTCGGTTGTCGACGGTGTTCAGCAGTTTGTTGATTGGCTTGTTTCTCGACAACTTCGGTACGCCGGGGGTATTGGCTTTCATCGTCAGCAGCATGCTGATCGTGATGTTGACCATCGGCTGGTTCGGCCCGCGCACGCGTAATCTGGCGTTGGAGAATATTGCCCATCGCTGAAAGGCAACATTCCTGATCAGGCCGACAACAGGTGGGCAGAACTGCTCATGACATGGATATTGAGGGCGAGATTCAAGGACGCTCTATGACCGCCCGTCTGAATCGCATCCATTTCAGTGCCCACCTGTAATTTCTGACAGTAGACGAGAGAACACGCCCGACGAATGATGCGCAAGCGGCAACGACTGGTTTCCGCTTTCACTAAGATATATGGAGATATCCCATGACCAGCACCTTCAAAGCCAAAATCAGCTCACCTGGCGCACCGGTTGTACCAGACTATAGCGCCACTGCAACAAGCGTCACACCCAACGCGCCTCCTGTTCCCACCGCGGCTATCCAGTCCAATAATGCTGCCAATATCCATTTAGGGCTTAGTTTTAAAAACAGTGGGCTAGACAGCGGCTCGCATGACCTGACTTCGGATAATACAAGTGTCATATACAGTAATGGGGCTGAGACCGTTTTTCCCGGAATCTCGTCCGGACATATCGACATCGACAGCTCAGTGGGCACTTATAAGGGTAACTTCATCGCGGAGTGGAAAGATAAACATGGGAGGGAGTGGACGGTCGACAGTACCTTTGACATTACCGTTGTACCGACAAAATCAGCGAGCTGAACAATAGAACGTTGCAGCGTTTAGATATGACAACGCTCATTTCCTGCGACCTTGCTCGCCAGAAATGAGCGTTGTGCCACGCAAGTTCAGTTCAATTGCAACGTCTCATTGAACTGGCTGATCGCATCCACCACGTGCCGCGAGCCCTGCTGAATCTCCATGATCACCTCCCCCGCCTCGTTCGCCAATTCCACTCCCAGCCCGGTTCGGCTCAGGCTCGATTGCATGCTCGACACTGCGCTCAGCGACAGGTCATGGTTCCTGCGCACCACATCTACGATTTCCAGCGTGGCCTGACTGGTCCGCGCCGCGAGGCTGCGCACTTCGTCTGCCACTACCGCAAATCCACGGCCATGTTCGCCGGCGCGTGCGGCTTCGATGGCGGCGTTGAGCGCCAGCAAGTTGGTCTGGTCAGCAATGCCACGAATGGTCTGGACGATGGTGCCGATGATGTCCGACTGTTTGCTCACCGCATCGATACTCACCGCGGCTTCGTTGAGGTCGCGGGAGATGTCCTGAATGATTTTCACGGTCTGCTGCACAACCTGTGAGCCCTTTTGCGCGCAGGCGTCGTTTTGTACCGAAGTGCTGTGAGCCGATTCGGCGGCGCTCTGCAAGGTGGTCATCTGGCGGGTGATGTCGCTGGCAAATTTTACTACTTTGTACAAGCGGCCCTTGGCATCGAACAGGGGGTTGTACGAGGCTTCCAGGTAAACCATGTGCCCGGACTTGTTCTTGCGCTCGAAGCGGTGCGAGTGATATTCGCCGCGATTGAGCGACGCCCAGAACGCCTTGTATTGCGCCGACTCGGATTCGCTGCGGTGACAGAACAAACTGTGATGCTGGCCGACGATTTCGTTGAGCGAATACTGCATGGTCTGCAGGAAGTTATCGTTGGCAGCGATGACATTGCCCTCGGGGGTGAACTCGATCACCGCCATGGAACGGCTGATCGCCGCCAGCATTGCTTCTTCTTCATGTTCCTTGTTGATGCGCGCGGTGATGTCCGCAGCAACTTTGATCACGCTCCTGACTTCTTTGTCGGGGCCGAACACCGGCATGTAACTGGCCTCCAGCCAGATCTCCCGACCGCTCTTGTTCAAGCGCAGGAATGTCCCGCTCAGCGGTTCGCCACGGGCCAGGTCGCGCCACAATCTGGCGTAGTCCTCGCTGCGGTAGTAGCTCTCTTCACAAAAGATCCGATGATGTTTGCCACGTACTTCCGCAGCGCTGTAGCCCATGGTCTTGCAGAAGTTGTCGTTGGCATCGAGGACGATGCCGTCAGGGCTGAACTCGATCATGGCCATCGAGCGACTGATCGCGGCCAACTTGGCGTTGGACTCGGTCAGCGCGCAACTAAAGCGCTCGATTTCCTGCAGGTCAGCCTTGTGATGTAGGTTGAACATGGTTGTATCACCTTCCGCGCGGTCTTTCGATTTGATGAAAGTTCTGGTCTCTCAAGATCCACCACTACGTTCCGTGGAACAGGCACACGCCTTCCTCCACGGGAGGAAGTTGTCAGGTGATAAATGATGATCAATCGGAGCGTCCATGCAGCGACGTTCTAACCAAGACATCCTTCTCTTGATAGCCCGCACGCGGGCCAGCCCTAACGCATTGAAGAACTTCCATGTCGGCGACGCTCCTTGTTGGTTCAGTGTCGGTGCCTTGGGTTGCGCACTCTGGCAGCATGAATCACGGGCCAACGATGTCTGTCAGTCTGGTTTTGACATGACGGTCGACATGGTTAGTTACGACAAGCATAGCCAGACCGCCGCCTTGCGCAAGGCCACTAGTCGGCCAGTATCTGGCATTTTTTGCACAAGAAACGGTTCAGCGCAGGACTTGAATCGAGGAATGACGGCCCGTGCTGCCGGCGCGCACGATCAAATGTAGGAGTGAGCCTGCTCGCGATGGCGATTGATCAGGCGGCGATGTTGCCGGGGACAATGCTATCGCTAGCAGGCTAGCTCCCACAGGAATGTATTCCAAATTGGCAGTGGGCCTGCTCGTGATGACGAGCACACCGGGCTATCGGTTGGCGCGCGTTCTCTTATAATTGGCGCTTTGTCCAGCACAGCCCTGCTCATGCCCGATACCCATTTCACCTTGCTCGACGCGTCGCTCTGGCCGTTGATGAACAAGTTCTACCGCAGCCACCAGTCCTCGATGAAAGCCGTGCGCGATGCGCAGTTGTGGGTGGCCCGGCGCGGGGACATCGTCGCAGCGCTGTGCCTGCGCCCGGTGGCGGGTGGGCAGTGGTTGACCGGCTTGTTCGTGGATCCACAGTGCCGAGAACAAGGGATTGCCGCGCAGTTGATTGCGGCGGCCACTCAAGGGGTGAGCGAGTCGGTGTGGCTGTTCTGTCATCCGGATTTGCGCGGGTTCTATGAGCGGCGAGGCTTCAGCGTTGACCCGGCGCTGCCGCAGGCAATGGCGGAACGGTTGAGCCGGTATGCGCGCAGTAAACCGATGATTGCGATGGGGCTCAATTCTCCAGATTGACCACAATCCCCTGTAGGAGTGAGCCTGCTCGCGATAGCGGTGTGTCAGTCGGTGAAAATGTCACTGATATACCGCTATCGCGAGCAGGCTCACTCCTACAAGGGGAATGTGTTGATCCTGAGCTAGTCGTCAGCGTTGGGATCAAGGTCCGGAAACATCACTTCGGTAAAACCGAACTTGCTGAAATCGGTGATGCGCGACGGGTACAGCCGGCCGATCAGATGGTCGCACTCATGCTGCACCACCCGCGAATGAAAGCCTGAGGCCACACGCACGATCGGCTCGCCCTTCGGATCGAAACCCTCATAGCGAATCTGCTGATAGCGATCCACCGCCCCGCGCAAACCCGGCACCGACAGGCAACCCTCGAAGCCCTCTTCCGTGTATGGATTCAACGGTGTGATCAGCGGGTTGATCAGGATCGTCTGCGGCACTGCTTCGGCGTCCGGATAGCGCTCGCTGTGCTCGAAACCAAAGATCACCAGTTGCAGATCGACGCCAATCTGCGGCGCGGCCAGGCCGACGCCGCCGACGCTTTCCATGGTCTGGAACATGTCGTCAATCAGTTGCCACAACTCGGCGCTGTTGAACATTTCCGGCGACACCGGCGCGGCGATGCGCAGCAGGCGCTCGTCGCCCATTTTGAGGATTTCACGGATCATGGTCAGACTTCGTCAGTGTCCGGCTTGAGCGAATGATCGCGGCCCAGGCCCGAGACATGTTGTTTGGGATGTTCTTCTGGCTCGCCCGGGTCTTTCTCGCCCTTCTCCTTGCCTTCGCTGGACATGTGCTCGATCACCGCGTTCATTTCCGCGCCGAGCAGCAGCACCGCGGCAGAGATGTAGAAATACAGCAACAGCACGATGATCGCCCCGATACTGCCATACATCGCATTGTAGTTGGCGAAGGTTTTCACGTAGAAGGCGAACCCCAACGACGCCAGGATCCACACCACCACGGCCAGCACCGAACCTGGGGTGATGAAGCGGAATTCCTGCTTGACGTCGGGCATGACGTAGTAGATCAACGCCACGGCGATCATCATCAGCACCACGATCACCGGCCAGCGCGCGATCGTCCACACGGTAACAATGAAGTCCTCCAGCCCCACTTGCGCGGCGATCCAGCCCATCACCTGCGGCCCGAGTACCATCAATGCGGCGGCAATCAACAGCATGCCGGCGATGCCGACTGTGTACACGATCGACAGCGGGAAGCGCTTCCAGATTGGCCGGCCCTCGACCACGTCGTATGCAGCGTTCATCGCGCTCATCATCAGGCGCACGCCAGCCGAGGCGGTGTACAGCGCGATGACGATACCGATTGAAAGCAGGCCGCCCTTGGATTGCTGCAACTGATCGATCACCGGGTTGACCTGCTCCAGCGCCTGCGGTGGCAAGACCAGCTCCGACTGCAGGCGCAGCCAGGAAAAGAAATCCGGCAAATGCAGGAAACCGATCAGCGCGATCAGAAACAGAATGAACGGGAACAGCGAGAACAGCATCTGGTAGGCCAGTGCCGAGGCATAGGTCGACATTTCGTCGTCGACGAATTCAGTGACCGTGCGCACCATCACCCGGTGCAGGGGCAGACCTTTCATGTTCGGGAAAATCATTCGCGTCTCCTTTCGCCGCAGTACAGGTTGAAGTCGTGGCGACTCAGGGGCCGTTTTTTACATCACGTTAGCCTGTTTGGCGATCTTCGTCGGCATCCGCAGGTTTTTGACACAAAAACGGCCATCCTTGGATGGCCGCTCGTGTGATTCGTTCAAGGCTGGATTACGCCTTGTCGACGCCTTTTTTCACAGCGTCCTTGGTGTTGCCAACAGCCTGTTGGGCCTCGCCTTTTCTCTCCTGGACCTTGCCTTCGGCTTGCAGTCTAGAGTTATCGGTAGCCTTGCCGACGCCTTGCTTGACGTTACCGACGGCTTCGTTGGCCATGCCTTTTACTTTATCGCCTGTGCTGCTCATGGTGTTTCTCCGTGACGCATAAGGGGAAGAAAAGTCAGTACGTAACGATTGACTGGCGCGTTTCCCTGCAAGTTTCAATTATTTGCCGCTCATTTCGTCGCGGCGCGCAGGTTGCGCTTTATGTTTGCCGGCGTTGCCTTGAGAATGCGCAGCTATGGGCGCCAGGCGCCAAAGACCGATACCGCAGGAATGTTATGAAACTCGATAAAACGCAAGCCATCGCCCGTCGCAACAAGGAACTGGGCGGCGCCGTGCTTGGCACCAACAACTGCCACTTCGCCGAACTGAACCGCAACCGCAATATCTGGTGGTTCGACCTGCCAGTGTCGCGCCTGGCAATCGGTCAGTACGAGTGGATTCACCTGCTGATGCACACCCCGGCGACCGACGAGTTGCTGCACCTGAAAGTGCCGACCGTGTTTCTGCGCGAAAAGCTCGAAGGCCTGGTGATTCGCAACGAAGGCAAGCGCAAGGCGGCGTTGAGCCTGGAGCTGAGTGCGGACAAGGATTCGTATCTGCAGGACATGCGGCCAGCCGGGACTAACGTGAATTTTGCGCCGTTTCGTCAGTAGCCCTCACCCTAACCCTCTCCCAGAGGGAGAGGGAACCGAATGGGGGATATTCAAGAGATACGCCGACCTGATCGGGCTTACAGAATCCATAATCGACTCGGTTTTTCAGGTCGATGCTCAACGCCAGACACCTCGATCGGCCCCCTCTCCCTCGGGAGAGGGCTGGGCGGGCGGCGTTCCGATGAGGGGCAGTCTCACCGCGAGATCCAGACCGAACAAGCACCAACAAAAAGCCCCGCATCTGCGGGGCTTCGTGTTTAAGCGGCAGACTTGGCCTTGATCTTCTTCAGCTCTTCATCACGCAATTCGCGGCGCAGGATCTTGCCGACGTTGGTGGTCGGCAGCGCATCGCGGAATTCCACCGAACGCGGCACCTTGTAGCCGGTGACGTTGGCGCGCATGTGGTCCATGACCTGTTCTTTGGTCAGGGTCACGCCCGGTTTGGCGACGATGAAAATCTTGATCGCTTCACCCGACTTGTCGTCCGGCACGCCGATGGCCGCGCATTGCAGCACGCCCGGCAGGGTCGCCAGTACGTCTTCCAGCTCGTTCGGGTAGACGTTGAAACCTGAGACCAGAATCATGTCTTTCTTGCGATCGACGATGCGCATGTAGCCGTCCGGCTGAATCAGCGCGATGTCGCCGGTCTTCAGCCAGCCATCGCTGTCGAGCATTTCATCGGTGGCTTCCTGACGCTGCCAGTAACCCTTCATCACTTGCGGGCCCTTGACGCACAGCTCACCGATTTCACCCAGCGGCTGCTCGACACCGGCATCGTCGATGACTTTGCACAGGGTCGATGGCACGGGAATGCCGATGGTGCCGATCTGGATATGCTGGATCGGGTTGACCGTGGCCACCGGGCTGGTTTCGGTCATGCCGTAACCTTCGCAGATGGCGCAGCCGGTCACGGCTTTCCAGCGTTCGGCCGCAGCCAGTTGCAGGGCCATGCCGCCGGACAGGGTGACTTTCAGCGCAGAGAAATCCAGCTTGCGGAACGCTTCGTTGTTGCACAGCGCGACGAACAAGGTGTTGAGGCCGACAAAGCCGCTGAACTTCCACTTCGACAGTTCCTTGACCATCGCCGGCAGGTCGCGCGGGTTGCTGATCAGGATGTTGTGGTTGCCGATCAGCATCATCGCCATGCAATGAAAGGTGAACGCATAGATGTGGTACAGCGGTAGCGGCGTGATCAGGATCTCGCAACCTTCATTGAGGTTGGAACCCATCAGCGCCTTGCACTGCAGCATGTTGGCGACGAGGTTGCGGTGGGTCAGCATCGCGCCCTTGGCCACGCCGGTGGTGCCGCCGGTGTATTGCAGCACCGCCACATCGCCGCTGTGCGGATTGGCTTCGGCCACAGGCTGGCCATGACCCTTGCTCAGCACGTCGTTGAACTTGACGGCTTTGGGCAGGTGATAGGCCGGCACCATCTTCTTCACGTACTTGATGACGCTGTTGATCAGCAAACGCTTGAGCGGCGGCAACAGGTCGGCGACTTCGGTGACGATGACGTGCTTGACGCCGGTCTTCGGCACCACGGCTTCGGCCAGGTGCGCCATGTTCGCCAGGCACACCAGCGCCTTGGCACCGGAGTCGTTGAATTGGTGTTCCATTTCCCGCGCGGTGTACAGCGGGTTGGTGTTGACCACGATCAGCCCGGCGCGAATCGCCCCGAACACGGCGACCGGGTATTGCAGTACGTTGGGCAGTTGCACGGCGATTCGATCGCCCGGCTGCAAATCGGTATGCTGTTGCAGATACGCGGCAAACGCCCCGGACAATTCGTACAATTCACCGTAGGTGATCGTCTTGCCGAGGTTGCTGAAAGCCGGTTTGTTGGCGAAGCGCTGGCAGGATTGCTTCAACACTGCCTGAATGTTCGGATACTCGTCCGGATTGATGTCGGCAGCGATTCCAGCCGGGTATTTATCCTTCCAAAAGTCTTCGATCATGGAAGCCCACTCCTCAGCAACGCGAATTCTTCACCGCATTTGATGCGATTATTATTGGTGTGTGTTTTGTATTGGTGAATCTGGCTTTTACACAGGCCGAGAAGTCACAAAGCGCGCCGAGAGTAGCAGCTTTGCCGAGGGTCGACTAGAGCCAAAAGCGGCCTCTACAGTCATATTTATGACTCAAGACTATCTAGCAGTCATTTTAGAGCAAAAATCCTAGAACCCCTTGAAAGCCCCGGTTTTCATGGGTGCCAAACAAAATCGCGAGCAGGCCCACTCCTACAGAGATTACATACAACCCCTGCAGGAGTGAGCCTGCTCGCGATCCGCGCCAAGCGCGGCCATTCACCGGTCAGGCGATATCCCGCAACTCCCGCCGCAGAATTTTGCCGACAGGCGTCATCGGCAATGACTCACGCAAGACGATGTGTTTCGGCACCTTGTAGGCGGTGAAATTCTCTTTGCAGTAGGCCTTCAGCTCTTCGAGGCTGACACCGCTTTCCCGCGCCACCACAAACAGCTTCACCGCCTCGCCCGAGCGCTCGTCCGGCACGCCAATCACCGCGCAGTTGGCGACTTTGGGGTGGGCCATGACCACGTCTTCGATTTCGTTCGGGTACACGTTGAAGCCGGAGACGATGATCATGTCTTTCTTGCGATCGACGATACGCACAAAACCATCGGGGTCGATCACGGCAATGTCGCCGGACTTGAACCAGCCTTCGGCATCCAGCACTTCGGCGGTGGCTTCGGGCTTGTTCCAGTAGCCCTTCATGATTTGCGGGCCCTTGATGCACAGCTCACCGCGCTCACCCAACGGCTGCTCGGCGCCGTCGTCACTGATCACTTTCAACAGCGTACCGGGCACCGGCAAGCCGACCGTGCCCAGGCGCGATTGGTCGCCGTAGGGGTTGGTGCAGGCCACCGGCGAGGTTTCGGTGAGGCCGTAACCTTCGGTGATGCGGCAACCGGTGACCTGTTCCCAGCGCTCGGCCGTGGCCTTGACCAGCGCAGTACCGCCGGAGTTGGTCAGTTTCAGGCTGGAGAAATCCAGCGTCTTGAAATCCGGGTGTTCCATCAGCGCCACAAACAGGGTGTTCAAGCCCAGCAACGCCGAGAAGCGCCAGTTTTTCAGCTCCTTGATGAAGCCGGCAATGTCTCGCGGGTTGGTAATCAAAACGTTGTGGTTGCCCGAGACCATCATGCACATGCAGTTCGCGGTGAACGCATAGATGTGGTAAAGCGGCAGCGGCGCCACCATCACTTCCTGGCCCTCACGCAACAGCGGCTGCCCGTCCGGGCCGAGTTGGGCGAGGCAGGCGCGCACTTGCTGCATGTTGGCGACGAGATTGCCATGAGTGAGCATCGCGCCCTTGGCCAGGCCAGTGGTGCCGCCGGTGTATTGCAGCACGGCGATATCGTCGAGCGTCACCTTGAGCGGTTTGATCCCCAGGCCGCGGCCCATGCGTAGTGCGCTTTTGAAGGACATCGCCTGCGGCAGCGAGTAGGCCGGGACCATTTTCTTCACTTTGCTGACCACTGTGTTGACCAGCCAGCCCTTGGCGGTGGGCATCAGGTCGCCCATCTTCGCTTCGATCAGGTATTGAATGTCGGTGTCGGGCAGCACTTCCTGGACTTTCTGCCCGAACACGTTGAGGTACACCAGCGCACGGGCGCCGGAATCCTTGAACTGGTGGCGCATTTCCCGCGCGGTATACAGCGGGTTGGTGTTGACCACGATCAGCCCGGCGCGCAGCGCACCGAACACGGCAATCGGATAATGCAGGACGTTGGGCATCTGCACGGCGATGCGATCGCCCGGAACCAGATCGGTATGCGCCTGCAGGTAGCCGGCGAACGCGGCGCTCTGGCGTTCAAGCTCGGCGTAGGTCAGCGTGATGCCCATGTTGCTGAACGCCGGGCGATCAGCGAATTTCTTGCAGGAACGCTCGAACACTTCGATCACCGACTTGAACTCAGTCATGTCGATGTCCAGCGGTACGCCGGCCGGGCGCTTGTCGTTCCAGAAATCAGGTTGCATTGTTCTTGTCCTCTTTACCTGAGCCGATCCGGGAGCCGCTTCTGTCATTTCTGAAAAAGCGGAGCTTCACGGACACTAGCAGCTATGACCATTCAGGCAAATATGAGCAAAGCCGTCATTGATCGTGTGAATCTTCCTGCCGTGGCGTGGGCTGATCAGACGCGCTATACAATGTGCGGACTCTGAGCAAAGGAAGCGCCATGATCCACGACACCTTCTGGCTGGACGCGAGTGACCGCAGCCGGCTCTTCGTCAATCAATGGCTGCCCGCGGGGCCGTTGAAAGCGCTGATTCTCGTGGCCCATGGCATGGCGGAACACAGCGGCCGCTATGCACGCCTCGCCGAAACCTTTTGCGACAAAGGTTATGGCGTATACGCACCGGATTTGCGTGGTCATGGCCGCACCGCGCAACACGGCACGCTCGGCCATTACGCCGATGCTGACGGTTGGTGCAAAGTCCTCGGCGATCTGGCCAGCCTCAACCAGCACATCGGCCAGCAACACCCCGGCGTGCCGATCATTCTGCTCGGACACAGCATGGGCAGCTACCTCGCCCAGGGTTATCTGCTGCACCACAGCGCCAGCCTGCATGGGGCGATTCTCAGTGGCTCGAATTTTCAACCAGTCGCCCTCTACCGTGCCGCGCGGCAGATCGCGCGTCTGGAAAAACTGCGTCAGGGCGGCAAGGGCCGCAGCGCATTGATCGAGTGGTTGTCGTTCGGCTCGTTCAATAACAAATTCAAACCAGTGCGCACACCATTCGACTGGCTCAGCCGTGACTCGGCCGAAGTCGACCGTTACATCAACGACCCGCTGTGCGGGTTTCGCTGCACCAATCAATTGTGGATCGACCTGCTCGGCGGCTTGCAGCAAATCAGCAAAGCGTCCAATCTCGCGCAGATCGATCCGGGCCTGCCGCTGCTGGTCATCGGCGGCGAATGTGATCCGGTGAGTGAGGGCAAGCGTCTGACAGATCTGGCCAACGCCTTGCGCGCGGCCGGCAGCCAGCACCTGCAACTGAAGATCTATGCGCAGGCCCGGCACGAATTGTTCAACGAAACCAACCGCGGCGAAGTGATCGCCGATGTGCTGGCCTGGATCGATCAGGCCCTGAGCCATCCGCGCCCGCAGCGCAGCGAATAATTTTTGCGGATTGACTGCATCCGCCACAGGAATCGAGACCGATGACCCAGGTTACCAACATCCCTTACGAAGCCCTCGAAGTCGGCCAGACCGCCAGCTACAGCAAGACCGTCGAAGAGCGCGATATTCAACTGTTCGCCGCGATGTCGGGCGACCACAACCCGGTGCACCTGGACGCCGAGTTTGCCGCGGCGAGCATGTTCAAGGAGCGTATCGCCCACGGCATGTTCAGCGGTGCGCTGATCAGCGCGGCGGTAGCTTGCGAACTGCCTGGGCCAGGGACTATTTATATCGGCCAGCAGATGAGCTTTCAGAAGCCGGTGAAGATTGGCGACACCTTGACCGTGCGCCTGGAAATCCTCGAGAAACTGCCGAAGTTTCGTGTGCGCATTGCCACTCGCGTGTTCAACCAGCGTGATGAGTTGGTGGTGGATGGCGAGGCCGAAATTCTCGCGCCACGCAAGCAGCAGACGGTGACGTTGCCGACTTTGCCGGCGATCAGTATTGGCTGATGGATTGATGGGGTGTCAGGTAGATTGCTGCCCCCTCACCCCAGCCCTCTCCCCCAAAGGGGGGCGAGGGGGAAGGGAGCTGATCTTCGTGGCTTTCAAATCCTGAGTTCGACTCGGTATTTCAGGTCGGCATAACTTTGAAGAGCAGCTCGGTCAGTCCCCTCTCCCTCCGGGCGGTCCGACGTTTCGGGAGGGTTAGGGTGAGGGGCCTTTCAGCCAGGCACAAAAAACGCCAGACACGCTGGCGTTTTTTTCAGCCCAGCTAGCCCTTACGAGTTAGCGCGAGCCTGGTTACGCAGGGCTTTCACCTGGTCGTGGTTGCGTTGTACGCCGTGGTACTGACGCTCAACCAGATCTTTGATGCCTACCAGGTTGTGCTTGTTGATCTTCTCGATCGCTTCACGATAAGCCTTCAGCGCATGGTCTTCACCGCGCTCGGCTTCGTTCAATACAGCCTCTTCGTCCTTGCCGGTGAACATGGCTTTGACGTCGACCCAACGACGGTGCAGATCACCGCTGACGCTGGTCGAAGTTTCCGGATCGCCACCCAGCGAACGCACTTGTGCCTGCAACTCCGCAGCGGCAGTAGCGCAATCGGCGGAGCGCTGCACGAACAGGGTTTTCAGTTCTGGGTGCTTGATGTCTTCTGCGCAAGTCTTGAACCCTTCCTGACCGTCCTTGCAGGTTTCAATCAGGTCGTTGAGTACAGAAATGGCTTCTTTGTTTACGTCAGTCATTTTCCAATTCCTTGCGGTTGGTTGAAGATGCAAAGAATATTGCAGTGTGCGTGCCAGCTTCGCTTTGAAATATAAACCGTTTATTTTCAAAAAGTTATAAAACATTGAACCATCTGTATGCTGGTGTTTTGCATGATCTGTCATTTGGCCTGCATGCAGAATGCCTGTATTTTGCAGGTTGCTTTAAAGCCAGACGAAACCCGATGAATCCTGAAAAACTCGATTTGCTGATCACCCGCGAAATGCCCTTCGGCAAATACAAGGGGCGGATCATCGCCGACCTCCCGGGCCCTTACCTGAACTGGTTCGCCCGCGAAGGTTTTCCGCACGGCGAGCTGGGTGGTTTGCTCGCGCTGATGCATGAGATCGACCATAACGGCCTTTCCGATCTCCTCGAACCGCTGCGCGCCAAACACGGCAAACCCGCCCCGCGCCATTGATGCGCCCTCCTCTTCTCTGAGCTCGTCGATCATGCCCGATAACACCCGCCGCGCCCGTGACGAAGCCTTCTGGCGAACGTTCGCCGACCGTTACGATGTTCAACCCGGCCCCGTGAACCTGGAGAACGGTTATTTCGGGCGCATGTCGCGCACGGTGATCGAGGAGTACCAGCGCAATATCGAGCTGATCAACACCAGCAATTCGGTGTACGTGCGCCAGCGTTTCGAGCAGCACGACAACCTCGATATCCGTGCACAACTGGCCGAATTGATCGGCGTGCATGCGCAGAGCCTGGCGTTTACCCGCAACGCCACCGAAGGCCTGCAATCGCTGATCCGCAACTACAACCGTTTGCAGCCCGGCGATCAGGTGCTGATCAGCGATCTGGAATACGACACGGTCAAAGGCGCCATGCGCTGGCTGGCCAGGCAGCGCGGCGCCGAGGTGATCGAGATTGCCCACGCGCATCCGGCCAGTTACGACAGCCTGCTGGAGACCTACCGCGAAGCGTTCACTCGCCAGCCAAAACTGAAATTGATGGCGCTGACTCACGTCACCCACCGCACCGGCCTGGTCATGCCGGTAGCGGCCATTGCTGCGCTGGCGAAAGAACATGGCGTCGACATCATCCTCGACGGCGCCCACGCCCTTGGCCAGATCGACTTCGATCTCGACGCGCTCGGCATCGCGTTCGCCGGTTACAACCTGCACAAGTGGATCGGCGCCCCGCTGACCCTCGGCTTCCTCTACATCGCGCCGCAGCGTCTGGCCGACATCGATCCGGACATGGGCGAGATGCATTTCCCGGCCAACGACGTACGTGCACGCACCTCCTACAGCACGCCGAACATTCCGGCGCTGATGACCTTGCCGCTGGTGTTCGAGGAACACGCTGCGCTCGGTGGCGCCGCCGCCAAGGGTGCGCGCCTCAATTACCTGCGCAATCTTTGGGTCGGCGCGGTACGGCACTTGCCGGGCATCGAAGTGATGACCCCGGACGATCCGCGCCTGTATTGCGGCATCACGTCGCTGCGTTTCACCCGCCACGACGATCAACAGGCGATGGCCAAGCGACTGCTCGACGATTACAACCTGTTCACCGTGGTCCGCCATGGCGCCGCCAGCGGGCCGAGCATCCGCGTCACGCCCGGGCTGACCACCACGGCGGCAGACATGCAGCGGCTGGTATACGCGCTGCAAGAACTGCGCTAGAACGGCGTAATGGGCTGCTTGTCGTAGCCCGCCACGCCGATTTGCGATGACAGGGCAAAGGTGTCGACGCCGATTGTCACGCTGCCGTAGTGGCCGTCATCCAGGCCATGGTCTGTGATCGGTCGTAGCGCCAGCCACGGCGCATCGTCATCTGCAACTGCGCAATTACAGACGCCGGGCAGATGCACGCGGCCTGCCCAAGCTTCCTGATAAAGCTGCGGTTGTTGATCGTCGCTGGCAATGGCGACACTCAGAGCGAGGCAGGGCAAGGCGCGTTGCCGATCCGGGTAGAGACTGGTGAAACGAACGATGCCCTGACTGTCAGTCGACTGGCTACCGCACAACGTGTCGGCACCGATGTGCTGCTCGATCCGCACTACCGCGCCAAAGACCGGCGCGCCGGTCATGGCATCGGCCAATGCCAGCCGCAACAGCAGCGGCGGGCCTTCGAGACCCCGGCTGATGTTGCGCACGCTTGGCGAGGCTTCGTGTTGATGGAAGCTGCGAGCAACGGGCAACTGCTGCGGGGGCAGAGATTCGATTGATAAAGCTACAGACTGATGGTCGTCCATGAGGCGTTCTCTCTTCCGTAAGATGAACGCAGATTAGCCCCACGCCAAAACGGCCGTGCGGTAACTGTGTATCGCGCGATGTCCTGGCGCTTTTTTCAGGCAAAAAAAACGGTGCACCGACCAAGCGCACCGTAAAGCCGTAGAACACACAACGAAGTGTCAGGTAACAATTGAATCCGGCGGTATCAGTCCAGCAGCGCCAGGGCTTCGGCGGTGCATTCCTGAATACGTGCCCAGTCGCCGTTCTTGATCCATTCCGGATCGAGCATCCAGCTACCGCCCACGCACATGACGTTTTTCAGCGCCATGTAGCTCTTGATGTTGGCCGGGCCGACGCCGCCGGTCGGGCAGAATTTCACTTCGCCGAACGGGCCGCCAAGGGCCTTGATCGCCGCCACGCCGCCGCTGACTTCCGCCGGGAACAGCTTGAAGCGGCGATAACCCAGGCCGTAGCCTTCCATGATGCCGGAGGCGTTGCTGATGCCCGGCAACAGCGGAATCGGGCTGTCGACGCTGGCTTCGAGCAGGTCACGGGTAATGCCCGGGGTAACGATGAATTGCGAACCGGCCGCTTCCGCCGCCGCGAGCATGTTGCGATCGAGCACGGTGCCGGCACCGGTCATCAGTTCCGGACGCTGTTCGCGCAGGATCTGGATGGCCTTGAGGCCGAACTGCGAACGCAGGGTCACTTCCAGCGCGGTCAAGCCACCGGCTGCGAGAGCGTCGGCCAGCGGCAGCACGTCCTGTTCGCGGGCGATGGTGATCACCGGCAGGATCCGCGCCTTGGCGCAGAGGCTGTCGATCAGGGCAACTTTGTCCGCCATGGAAACGGTTGGGGATGCAATTGTCATAGCGGCTGTTCCTTGGCTCATGGGCACCAGTAAATCTCTAACGTAGGTTGCAGGAATGCGCGCACCGGCATGGCCGCGACGTCATCGGATGCCAGCGCGGCATTCAGGGTGGTCAGTTTCGACTGACCGGAAATCGACAGGATCTTGTGTTTCGCCGAGGCCAGCAGCGCCCGACTCATGGTCAGGCGTTGACGCGGCACACTCGGCGCCAGCATCGGCCAGCAGCGGCGCGTGCCGTCAGCCTGCAAGGCTTCGGTCAGGTTCGGGCTGTCGGGGAACAGCGACGCGGTGTGACCGTCGTCGCCCATGCCCAGCACCAGCACGTCGATCGGCGGCAGCTCGGCGAGCAAACGGTCAGCTTGCTCGGCAGCCTGCTCAACGTTGGCTGCCGCGCTGTAGAGACTGAGAAATTGCGCCTTGGCTGCCGGCCCTTTGAGCAGGTGTTGCTTGAGCAGGCCGGCATTGCTGTCGGCGTGTTCGACCGGCACCCAGCGCTCGTCGGCGAGGGTCACGACGACTTTCGACCAGTCCAGATCCGCTTTCGCCAGGTGCTGGAAAAACGCCACCGGGCTACGACCGCCGGACACCACCAGCACGGCGTTGCCGCGTGCGCCGATGGCTTCGCGCAATTGCGCGGCCACGTTCAGCGCCAGACCTTCGGCCAACAACACCGGGCTGTTGAATTCGCGGGCATTCACGCCCGCTGGCAGTTGCACATCAGATATCGCCATACCACGACCTCCCGTCCCGCGTGATCAGTGCGATGGAGCTCATCGGCCCCCACGACCCGGCCGCGTACGGCTTGGGCGCGTCACCGGATTTTTTCCACCCGGCGATCAGCTGGTCACACCACTTCCACGCGGCTTCGATTTCATCTTTACGGACAAACAGGTTCTGATTGCCGTTCATCACTTCCAGCAACAACCGCTCGTAGGCATCGGGGATCCGCGCGCTACGCCAGGTGTCGGAGAAATTCAGTTGCAGCGGCCCGCTGCGCAGCTGCATGCCTTTGTCCAGGCCCTGCTCCTTGGTCATCACGCGCAAGGAAATGCCTTCATCCGGTTGCAGGCGGATGATCAGTTTGTTGCTGATCTGCAGGCGCTGCTCCGGGGCGAAGATGTAGTGCGACGGTTCCTTGAAGTGGATGACGATCTGCGACAGCTTCTGCGGCATGCGCTTGCCGGTGCGCAAATAGAACGGCACGCCGGCCCAGCGCCAGTTGCGGATGTCGGCACGCAGGGCGACGAAGGTTTCGGTGTCGCTCTGGGTATTGGAATTCGGTTCTTCGAGGTAACCCGGAACGGATTTGCCTTCGCTGTGGCCGGCGATGTACTGGCCGCGCACCACTTGCGTGGTCAGGCCTTCCGGGCTGATCGGCGCCAGCGCCTTGAGCACTTTCACTTTCTCGTCACGGATGCTGTCGGCTGACAGGTCGGCCGGCGGGTCCATGGCGATCAGGCAGAGCAGCTGCAACAGGTGATTCTGGATCATGTCGCGCAACTGGCCAGCCTTGTCGAAGTAGCCCCAACGGCCTTCAATGCCGACCTTCTCGGCCACGGTGATTTCCACGTGGGAGATGTAATTCTGGTTCCACTGGGTTTCGAACAGGCTGTTGGCGAAACGCAAGGCGATCAGGTTCTGAACGGTCTCTTTGCCCAGATAGTGGTCGATTCGGTAGGTGCGGTCTTCCGGGAAGAACTGCGCCACGGCGTCATTGACCTTGCGCGAAGATTCGAGGTCGGAGCCGATCGGCTTTTCCAGCACCACGCGGGTGTTCTCGGCCAGACCGACTTTCTCCAGGTTCTCGCAGATCGCGCCGTATACGGCTGCCGGCGTGGCGAAGTAGGCAATCATGCGTTGGCTGCTGCCGGCCATTTCCGCCAGCGCAACATAGTCTTCAGCCTTGAGGAAGTCGACGTGCAGGTAGGTCAGGCGCGCGAGAAAACGCTCGGCCACGGTTTCGTTCAGCTCTTTGCCGACGTAGCGGCGCAGTTCGGCGGCGATGAACGCCATGTGTTGCTGCTCGCTGCCGGCTTCACGGGCCAGCGCGATGATGCGCGTGTCCTCGTGCAACAGGTCAGCGCCATCGAGGTGATAAAGGGCAGGAAACAGCTTGCGCAGGGCGAGATCGCCAAGGGCGCCGAACAAGGCAAAGGTGCACGGTTCAACCGTAATCGAAGGCATGATGTTTGTTCTTTTATCAAGTTAAGCTACAAATACCTTTTTTCAAGGCATCACTCAAGGGAAAATGTAGTAATAACCACAACATTTTCGCAAAATACAGATTCCGAGTGGTGGACCCTCGGACGCATCAGTAGGATAGGCCACCGTTACGGGCCATATCAAAGGCCCAATTTGCATAGCCCGACGCACCTTTGCGTCGGTGAATCAGGAATTCCATATGGACCGCGTGCGAAATTTACTGGAACAGATCCAGAGTCGCCTTGAAGAGCTGAACAAGGCCGAACGTAAGGTCGCCGAGGTGATCCTGCTCAACCCGCAGCAGGCCACCCGCTTCAGCATCGCCGCCCTCGCCCAGGCAGCGTCGGTGAGCGAGCCGACGGTCAACCGTTTCTGCCGCTCGTTCGGTGTCAGCGGCTACCCCGAACTCAAGTTGCAATTGGCACAGAGCCTGGCCAGCGGCGCAGCGTACGTCAGCCGCGCGGTCGAGGCCGACGACAATCCCGAAGCCTATACGCAGAAGATTTTCGGCAGCGCCATCGCCTCGCTGGACAGCGCGTGTCAGGCACTCGACCCAAACCTGATCAGCCGCGCCGTCGACCTGTTGATCCAGGCCCGGCAGATCCACTTCTTCGGCCTCGGCGCTTCGGCCCCGGTGGCACTGGATGCGCAGCACAAGTTTTTCCGCTTCAACCTGGCGGTGACCGCGCATGCCGATGTGCTGATGCAGCGAATGATCGCTTCGGTGGCGCACACCGGCGAGCTGTTCGTGATCATTTCCTACACCGGGCGCACCCGTGAACTGGTGGAAGTGGCACGTATCGCTCGCGAGAATGGCGCGTCGGTATTGGGCCTGACCGCGGAGAATTCGCCGCTGGCCAAGGCCAGTACGTTGAGCCTGAATATTCCGCTGCCGGAAGACACCGACATCTATATGCCGATGACCTCGCGGATCATTCAGTTGACCGTGCTGGATGTGCTGGCGACGGGGATGACGTTACGTCGCGGGGTGGATTTCCAGCCGCATTTGCGCAAGATCAA
Source organism: Pseudomonas sp. R1-1 (assembly GCF_051132135.1). NCBI lineage: Bacteria > Pseudomonadati > Pseudomonadota > Gammaproteobacteria > Pseudomonadales > Pseudomonadaceae > Pseudomonas > Pseudomonas sp. R1-1. The sequence continues at coordinate 1,541,540 of NZ_CP071663.1, read as the reverse complement.
AGAGAGTTTGAATGCCAGCCGGTATCCGGTTGGAGATGAGTTCAACTGATCCGAAATCTCCACACGCTGATCGACCGCCATCGCGAGCAGGCTCACTCCTACATTTGAAATGCGTTCCCCTGTAGGAGTGAGCCTGCTCGCGATAAGGCGACCAGCCACACAGAGAATCAAGCCGCCGCCCACGCCTGCAAACTCAAATGCGCCTTCTCCCCCGGCGCCAGATGCAGGCTGTCGGTCCCGCCCGCCGCCGCTTCCACACAGACAAACTCGGATATCTCATCCCAGCTCACCCCGAGCAACGGCCGCGCGCCCGGATGCCACACCACGGTGTCGCCGCTGTCGCCGGTATCGATGCACAACTCGCGCTGCCAGGCGTGATCCTTGAGCTGCAATTCGCCGTCATGCTGAAACACCCGCTGGCAGCCGCCCTCCACGCGCAATTCGCCTTCCTGCTGGCAAACCTGGCGATTCAACTGATCATAACCCTGCGCACCTTCAAGCCCAGACAGCGCTATCTCACCGACATCGCCAATACGCCAGTAAGCGTGCAAAGCCTGGCTCAACTGGCACGGCATGTCGTCCTGATGCTCAGTGCTCAGGCGTAACTCCATGCGTTCGCCCAGGTGCGCGTGCAGGTCGACCTGCCAGTCGCACAGTTGCAATTGCCAGTGCAGACGCACGCCATCCTCGGCGCGGCTGCTGTCGAGCAGTTTCCAGTCGAGCAGTCGCGCCCAGCCATGCGACGGCCAGGCATTTTCGCTCGGATGCCGGCCATACCACGGCCAGCACACCGGCACGCCACCGCGGATCGCGCCGACATGCGGCCACTTCGCCGCGCACCACAACCATGGCTTTTGCCCGCGCGGCTGAAAGTGCAGCAATTGCGCGCCCTGCCGACTGAACACCGCCTGACATAACGGATGATCGATCACCAGCACATCGCGCAGCTGATAGCGTTCCCAGGCGAACACCGGTCGTTCGCGCAGGGATTTGAAGAAGCGTTGCAGCGGATGCTCATGCATTGGCCACGGTTCCGAATTCAACTTTCATGGGCTGCGCAGACCCTCCAAAAAAAAGCGGACAGCCTGGGCTGTCCGCAAATATGCGCACATAGAGAGGAGCTTATCGCAGACGCGTCAGAACGTAGACTGAATTTTCAGGCCAGCGACCAAAGCGTTGTCCACTTCATCCACACCGCCCGGATGAGTGATGTATTGCAGGTTGGGACGTACGGTCAGCCAGTTGGTGACGTGGAAGCCGTAGTTGAGCTCGTAGTTGTATTCGGTTTCACGAATCGGCGAGAACGCGGCGTTGTCGTAGTCGGAAACACCGTTGGAAGCGTTCAGCAATTCGGCATTGCGCTTGACGTCCTTGTTGACGTGGATACGCGCCGCACCGATACCGATGTCATCTTTCGGACGGGCATCGAACGGCCCTTTGTAGACAAACATCACCGACTGGTAGTTGTCGATGAAGTTGGTGTCCTTGTCGTGGAAGGTCGCGTTGGCGGCGATGTTCAGACCGCGAGTGGCGTCACCGTTGTGGCTGGTGAGTTGCTGTTGCGCGACGAACCAGTAACCGCTCTTGCTGTTGTGCGACTTGTAGGCGTCGCCCGTGGTGGCGGCGTCGAAACCGTTGACGTCTTCACGAACGTCGTCGGCATCAGCCGTGCTCTTGTAGTAACCGACGCGGTATTCGCCCGGCAGGCTGTTGACCTTCGGCGACCAGACCAGTTCGACCGGCAGAACAGTACCCTTGGTGCCACTGCCGCTGAGTTTGAAGCCGTTGCCGTGTTCCAGCTGCGACGGGTTCTGGTTGTACGCACCGATCTGCGCGTAGAGTTCGTCGTTGATGTTGTACTTCACCCGGATAGCGGCCTGGCTGACGGGCCAGTTGTACCAGATGTTGGTCGCCCAGTTACCCACTTGCGAACCGCAGAACGCGAGGTTCTGGAAGTCGCACGGGAAGGTGTTGAAGTCTTCGCCTTCACCGAAGTAACCGGCCTTGACGTCGAGTTTGTTGTCGAAGAACTGGTGCTGAATCCACAACTGGGTCAGACGCACCATATGCCCGCGACCGTAGACTTCCTGCGAGGAGCTGAGGGTGCCGGCACGCGGATCGCCAACGCGGTCGTTGGAGATGTTGTAGCCGTTACGGTTGGTCAGCTGGATCTTCGCCTGGGTGTTGTCCCAGCCCCACAGTTTCTGCAGGTCGAGCGCCACGCCGAGGCCGAACTGGTCGCTGTAGCGGCCGGTCTTGTCGTCGTCATAGCCGCCGTGCAGGTTGGCGCCCATCTCGCCAACGTAGTCGGCCTTGATGTCGATACCCTGCTCGATCAGCTTGGTCCGCTCACCGCCCCAGTCGCCGGTCATCCATTTGGAGTCGGAGCTGAACGCATCCGCCGCCATCGCGTTACCGGCCAGCACCAGTGCTGCCGCCGCAGAAACCTGGCAGATCAACCGGGCATTGACGTGTTTCTTTTTCATCCCTACATCCTCGTCTTTATTGTTATTAACTGTTTTTATCTAACGCGGTTTACATAAAGTGAGATGGATTACAGGCAATCCACCGCGTGCTCCTTTTTGTGGAACCGATCCTTGTGGGAGCTGGCCTGCCAGCGATGGCATCGACCCGGTTCGACGACCGACCGAGTTGCCCGCATCGCTGGCAGGCCAGCTCCCACAGGACAGCATTCCAACCATGTTTTTCAGCGGCCTTTGAATTGCGCCACGTTCGCAGGCCGCGCATCGGTCTGCGGTTGGCCGGCAGTGCCCAGGCGCTCACCGGTTTTGGCATCGAACAACAACACTTTCGACGGATCGAACTGCAGCGTCAGGCTCTCGCCCACCTGCGGCGCCACGTCTGGCGCCAGTCGGCAGCAGACTTTGGTGTCATTCAAATTGACGAACACCAGGGTGTCCGGACCGGTCGGTTCGGTGACCTGTACTTCAGCACGAATGCTCGGCAGGCCATTGCCCTCGCCGTTCGCCAGGCAGATCTGCTCCGGGCGCAGGCCGAGGATCACTTCGCGGTCTTCAAGACCGGCGTCCTGCATGCTCATCGGCAACTCGCAACGCGCCTGGCCGCTGTCGAGCAGCGCCAGCAAACGGCCGTCCTTGCGCTGCAAGCGCAGCGGAATGAAGTTCATCGGCGGCGAGCCGATGAAGCTTGCGACGAACAGGTTGGCCGGATCGTTGTAGATATCCTTAGGGGTACCGAACTGCTGAATGATTCCGTCTTTCATCACCGCGACTTTATCGCCCAGGGTCATCGCTTCGATCTGGTCGTGGGTCACGTAAACGGTGGTGGTTTTCAGACGCTGGTGCATCAGTTTCATTTCGGTGCGCATCTCGACGCGCAGCTTGGCGTCAAGGTTGGACAGCGGTTCGTCGAACAGGTAGATCTTCGGCCGCCGCGCCAGTGCACGGCCCATCGCCACACGCTGTTGCTGACCACCGGAGAGCTGGCCCGGCTTGCGATTGAGCAAGTGTTCGATCTGCAACAGCTTGGCCACGCGGGCGACTTCTTCGTCGATCGCTGCCTGGGGCATCTTGCGGATTTTCAGGCCGAACTCGATGTTCTCCCGCACGCTCATGGTCGGGTACAGCGCGTAGGACTGGAACACCATGGCGATGTCACGATCCTTGGGGCTCATGCCGCTGACGTCCTGATCGCCGATCATGATCGCGCCGCCGGTAATGGTTTCCAGACCGGCGATGCAGTTCATCAAGGTCGATTTGCCGCAGCCCGACGGGCCGACGAGGATCAGGAATTCGCCGTCCTTGATCGACAGTTCGATGTTCTTCAGGGTGTCCGGCAGGCCGGCACCGTAAGTCTTGTTGACGTTGCGAAGTTCGAGCGTTGCCATGATTACCCCTTGACCGCGCCGGCCGTCAGCCCGCGCACGAAATACTTGCCTGCGACCACATAGACCAGCAGGGTCGGCAGGCCGGCGATCATCGCCGCTGCCATATCAACGTTATATTCCTTGGCGCCGGTGCTGGTGTTGACCAGGTTGTTCAGCGCCACGGTGATCGGCTGCGAATCGCCGCTGGAGAACACCACACCGAAGAGGAAGTCGTTCCAGATCTGGGTGAACTGCCAGATCAGGCAGACCATGATGATCGGCGTCGACATCGGCAGAATGATCCGGCGGAAAATCGTGAAGAAACCGGCACCGTCCAGACGCGCCGCCTTGACCAGCGCATCGGGGATGCTCACGTAGTAGTTACGGAAGAACAGCGTGGTGAACGCCAGGCCGTAAACCACGTGCACGAAAACCAGGCCAGTGGTGGTGCTCGCCAGACCCATCTTGCCGAGGGTGAACGAGGCCGGCAGCAACACGGTCTGGAACGGCAGGAAGCAGCCGAACAGCAGCAGACCGAAGAACAGCTGCGAACCACGGAAGCGCCACATCGACAGCACGTAACCGTTCAACGCACCGATGGCGGTGGAGATGATCACGGCCGGAACAGTGATCTTGATCGAGTTCCAGAAGTAGCCGTCAACGGTAGCCCAGGCCTTGACCCAGCCGATGCCGCTGACCACGGTCGGCCAGCTCAACAGGTTACCGGTGCTGATGTCTTCCGGGGTCTTGAAGCTGGTGAGCAACATGACCACCAGCGGCACCAGATACAGGAATACCGCGAAGATCAGCACCGCGTAAATGGCGATGCGGCTGAAGCTGATCGCAGGTTTGGCAGCGAGACTAGTCATTGCGCTTGGTCCTCAGCTCGGAATACAGGTAAGGCACGATGATCGCGAGGATCGCACCGAGCATCAGAATCGCACTGGCCGAGCCCATGCCCATCTGGCCGCGACTGAAGGTGAAGGAATACATGAACATCGCTGGCAGGTCGGAGGAATAGCCCGGACCGCCCGCGGTCATCGCGGCGACGAGGTCGAAGCTCTTGATCGCAATGTGCGCCAGAATCATCACCGCACTGAAGAACACCGGACGCAGGCTTGGCAGCACCACTTTCCAGTAGATGCGCGGCATGCTCGCGCCGTCGATCTGCGCAGCACGAATGATCGATTGATCAACACCGCGCAGGCCGGCAAGGAACATCGCCATGATGAAGCCCGAGGCTTGCCACACAGCGGCGATCACCAGGCAATAGACCACGCGATCAGGGTCGATCAGCCAGTCGAGACGGAAGCCTTCCCAGCCCCAGTCACGCAACAATTTGTCCAGGCCCATGCCCGGGTTGAGCAGCCATTTCCAGGCGGTACCGGTAACGATCATCGAGAGCGCCATCGGGTACAGGTAAATGGTGCGGATAAAGCCTTCGCGACGGATGCGCTGATCGAGGAATACCGCCAGCAACACACCGATCACCAGGGTGATGCCGATGAACATGCCGCCGAATACCGCGAGATTCTTGCTCGCGACCCACCAGCGGTCGTTGTCGAACAACCGTGCGTATTGCGCCAGACCGGCCCACTTGTAGTTGGGCAGGAAAGTCGAGGTAGTGAACGACAGAATGAACGTCCACAGGATGTAGCCATAGAAGCCCACCAGCACGATGAACATGCTCGGCGCCAGCACCAGTTTCGGTAGCCAGCGCTGCAATGCATCGAACGGCGAGGCCTTGCTGAACACAGCAACAGAACTCATGAGCAAATCCACAGTAAGGGTTTACGAAAGCATTCCCTTGCAGGAGTGAGCCTGCTCGCGATTGCGGTGTGTCAGTCACTCAAATACTGGCTGACAGATTGCTATCGCGAGCAGGCTCACTCCTACAGGGGCCAAGCATTACTTGGCTGACTGAACCGCCGCGCCGAGTTTTTTCGCGGCATCGGCCGGGTCGGCTTTCGGGTCGTTGATGTAGTTGGTGACTACGTCAAAGAACGCGCCCTGCACCGCCAGCGTGGTCGCCATGTTGTGCGCCATGCTCGGTTGCAGGCCGCCGGACTTGGCGTCCGCGAGGAAGTCCTTGGCAGCGGTTTGTGCGCAGGAGTCGAAGCCGAGCTTGTCCATGTTGTTCAACATGTCGTTGCGAACCGGAATCGAGCCTTTGTTGATGCTGAAGACTTTCTGGAAGTTTTCACCCAGCACGACTTTGGCGATGTCTTGCTGACCGGCCGCGGTGCCCGCGTCCTTCTGCTTGAACACGGCCAGCGAGTCGATGTTGTAGGTGAACGCTTTGTCGGTGCCCGGGAACGCTACGCATTCGTAGTCCTTGCCGGCGACTTTCCTGGCCGCGGTCCATTCGGACTTGGCCCAGTCACCCATGATCTGCATGCCAGCCTTGCCGTTGATGACCTTGGCCGCTTCGAGGTTCCAGTCCTGACCTTTGCCGTCAGCGTCCATGTAGGTCGCGACTTTCTTCAGCTCGGTCAGCGCCTTGACCATTTCCGGACCGGTCAGCGCTTTGTTGTCGAGATCGACGAGGGCTTTCTTGTAACCGTCGACACCCATGACCGAGAGCACCACGGCTTCGAACACGGTGCTGTCCTGCCAAGGCTGACCGCCGTGAGCCAGCGCAATGAAGCCTGCGGCTTTCAGCTTGTCGCCCGCGGCGTAGAACTCTTCGAGGGTGGTTGGGTTCTTGGTGATCCCGGCTTTCTTGAACACTTCCGGGTTGATCCACAGCCAGTTGACGCGGTGAATGTTCACCGGCACGGCCACGTAGTCACCGTCGTACTTGACGGTGTCGGAGACTTTCTTGTCGAGCAGGCTGTCCCACTTTTCCGACTTGGCGACGTCTTTCAAAACGTCGGTGTCGAGCAGGCCGGTCGATGCCCATTCCTGGATATCCGGGCCTTTGATCTGGGCGACGCCCGGCGGGTTGCCGGCGACGGCGCGGCTTTTCAGCACGGTCATGGCAGTCGCACCGCCACCACCGGCGACAGCGCCATCCTTCCAGGTGAAACCGTCTTTTTCGACTTGAGCCTTGAGCACATCGACAGCGGCTTTTTCGCCACCGGAGGTCCACCAATGCACGACTTCGACCGAACCTTTGGATTCGGCAGCGGAAACACTGAGCGGCAGGATTGCGAGCGGGAACAGGGAGGCGACAGAAATGACAGTAGCGAGGCGAGAAATCGCATTCATTCGAGATGTACCTTTCTTGTTGTTATGCATTGCAAGTCTGGTGCTTGCGCTGCACGGAGTTTAAACAGAGCGTTTCCCTTCGCAGGTAACGAAGGGACGCGTAAATGTCACGACATGGTTACACAGGACTGCCGCAGGATAACTGCGCCAAAGCCGTGGCCATGCTCGGTGCCAGTGGCAATCGCGGAATCAGCACCGCTTGCCAGGCGTGATACAGATCGGGTTTGCCCGGCCAGATATCGGCACTTGGCTGGTTTTGCGGATTGAGTTCGTGATGCCAGCTGCCGTTGCAGCGGTCGATGAAATGCAATTCGCAGAATTCCCAGAACAGTCGGTACCAGGTCTCGTATTGCGCCTCGCCGGTGCGTTTGAGCAAGGCACTCGCGGCGGCGCTGGCTTCGGCGTGGGTCCAGTGCAAACGATGGCGGACCACCGCTTTGTTGTCCCAATCGAGGGTGTAAACAATGCCCGGCGCACCGTCGACGTTCCAGCCGTGGCGGCAGTTGTTCTCGAACAGTTTTTGCGCGTCAGTAGCGAGCCACCCTGGCGTCAGCATGCCGGCCTGGACCCGCGCCGCTTCGAGGTGCAACAGCAGCCGCGCCCACTCGAACCCGTGGCCCGGCGTGGTGCCATAGGGACGGAAGCCGTCGGCGGGATTGTCCTGGTTGTATTCGCGCAGCGGCTGCCAGTCGCGATCGAAGTGTTCGATAACCCTGTAATCGTTGGCCGCAGCGTGACCATGGATCACGCGTTCGACGATGCGCTGGGCGCGCACCAGCCAGCGCGGGTCTTCGGTGACATCGGCCAACGCGAGGAACGCTTCGGTGGCGTGCATGTTGCTGTTGGCGCCGCGATAGGCTTCCTCTTCGCTCCAGTCGCGGTTGAAGAATTCGCGCATGGCGCCCTCTTCTTCGCTCCAGAAATACGTGTCGATGATGTCGATCGCATCATCCAGCAAAGCCTGGGCGCCGGGGCGCTGTGCAACCACGGCGGAACTGGCGGCCAACGCGACAAAGGCGTGCAGGTAGGCATTCTTGCCGGTGTTGTCGTCGCGGTGCTCGGCGACCGCGAACCAGCCACCGTGCAGCGCATCACGCAACGGCCCGCGCAACGCGGCGATGCCGTGGTCGACCAGTTCGGCAAACCCCGGCAGGCCCTGGATATGCGCCATGGCGAAGCTGTGGGTCATGCGTGCGGTGTTCATGGTTTCGGCTTGCGCGTTCGCCGGCAAACGGCCGCGTTCGTCGAGATTGCCGAAACCTTGGGGGAGTCTTGCTGCCTTGGCGAAATCCAGCAGGCGCAAGCCTTCGGCGCCGAGCCATTGCTGGTGGGCAGGTGCGTTCAGCCAACTGCTGAACCCTGGGTGAAAGGTGTCCATGGAGTGACCCTTTTTTGTTGTTAGGACTGCGGGCAGTCTAAACAACGGGCCGGGGTGGGCTTGTAACGAAGGGGACGGGGTTTGTCACTGACCTGTGACAAACAACAAAAGCACCCTCACCCCAGCCCTCTCCCGGAGGGAGAGGGGGCCGAATGGGGGATGCTCAAGAGCTGCGCCGAGCTGGGAGCACTTCAGCGAATCCATAATCGACACGGTGTTTCAGGTCGATGTATGACGCAAGACAACTCGGTCGGTCCCCTCTCCCCCTGGGAGAGGGCTAGGGTGAGGGGCTCTTCAGGGGTTAATCCACAGATCTAGGCAACTGCAACGTCACCCGCAACCCACCCTCACGCAGATTCTGCAACGTCACTTCTCCACCATGGCTATGGGCAATATTGCGCGCAATGCCCAACCCCAACCCGTAACCTTGCTGCTGCCCGGCCAAGCGGAAATGCGGTTCGAACACCTGCTCCAGACGCTGCTCCGGCACGCCCGGGCCTTCGTCGTCGACGTGCAGCACAAACGCGCTTTCATCGTCGTCGATGTGCAGATGCGCGTTCTGCCCGTACTTGAGCGCATTGTCGATCAGGTTGCCGATGCAGCGTTTCAACGCCAGCGGCTTGCCCGGATACGCCGTCAGTGCGCGGCCGTGTTGAGTCACGCGGCCATTGCCGTTCGGTGCCAGATACGGCTCGACCAGGCAATCGAGCACATGGTTGAGATCCACCGGCTCGATGTTCTCGTGGATGTCGGTGTCCTTGACGCATTGCAGCGCGCCTTTCACCAGCAGCTCCAACTCATCCAGATCACGGCCGAACTTGGCTTGCAGTTTTTCGTCTTCGAGCAGTTCGACGCGCAAGCGCAAACGGGTGATTGGCGTGCGCAGGTCATGGGAAATCGCGCTGAACAACTGGCTGCGTTCGGTCAGGTAACGGCTGATGCGCTCGCGCATGGTGTTGAACGCGCGGCCTACTTCCACCACTTCGCTGCCGCCGCCCTCGGCCACCGGCTCAACGTCGGCGCCCAGCGACAAATCCCGCGCCGAGCGCGCCAGACGCTTGAGCGGGCGGCTCTGCCAGTGCACCAAAAGGCCAATGAACAATAGCAGAAAACCGCTGGTGAGGACGATGAACCACACCTGCTGCGACGGCAGGCCTTGTTCTTCGAGACTGGTGTAGGGCTCGGGCAACAGCGAGGCGATGTACAGCCATTCGCCCGGGGCCATTTGAATCTGCGTAACCAGCACCGGCGGATTGACCGGTTCGAGCGTCAGCGCGTAATGCGCCCACGAGCGCGGCAGTTCATCGAGCTTCAAGCCGGCATTGAAGATGCGCAGGTCCTCGGGGCTGACGAAGGTCACCGAGATATCGGTGTCATGCCCCAGGGTCTGGCGCAGCACTTCATCCACCGCTTGCATCACCGCCGCTTTGCGCGGGGTGACCGGCAACACGTCCATGCCCAGCGGTTTGTCATTCAAAGTCACGACAAAACGCGTACCGCCCATGCTGCGCAACTGGTCGAGCACCAGCGGCCGGTAGGCCACCGGCAGCGAGCGAAAGTAGCTGACGCTGGCGGTCATCGAATGGGCCAGGCTGCGAGCGCTGGTGACCAGCCCTTCGAGCTGCGTCGCGCGCAGCTGCGAAACCCAGATCACGCTCGACAGGGTTTGCGCAAACAGCACCGCGAGCAGGGTCAACAGCAACATGCGCCCGAGCAACGAGCGTGGCACTGGGACTTTTGCGGCGAGTCTGCGCAGCGACTCAGTGAGCATTGCCGGCAACCACGTTGGCTGCCAGTTGATAGCCGCTGCCGCGCACGGTGCGGATCAGTCGCGGCGGTTTTTCGGTGTCTCGCAGACGCTGGCGCAAGCGGCTGACGGCCATGTCGACAATCCGATCGAGCGGCATCAGGTCGCGGCCACGGGTGGCGTTGCCGATGGTGTCGCGGTCAAGGATTTCCTGCGGGTGATCGAGAAACAGTTTGAGCAGGGCGAAATCGGCACCGGAGAGAATCACTTCCTCGCCGTCGGTGTGAAACAGCCGATGACTGACCATGTCCAGCCGCCACTCGTCGAAGGCCAGCACTTCACTGCCGCTGCGTTCGTGGGCGAATTGCGCGCGGCGCAGCAGGGCCTTGATCCGCGCTTGCAACTCGCGCGGGCTGAACGGTTTGCCGAGGTAATCGTCAGCGCCGAGCTCCAGACCGATCACGCGGTCGGCTTCGTCGGAACTGGCGGTCAGCATGATGATCGGCACCTGCGCCTGACGCGGATGCTGGCGCACCCAACGGCACAGGCTGAAGCCGTCTTCGTCGGGCAGCATGACGTCGAGAATCACCAGATCGCTCGGCGCCTCGTTGAGCGCCTGACGGAAACCGGCCCCGTCGGCGGTGGCGCGTACCTGAAACCCGGCGCGGGTCAGGTAGGTTTCCAGCAACTCGCGTATCTCCTGATCGTCATCGACCAACAATATCGACTTGTTGACTGAGCTCACTTCGAAGGCATCCTTGTTGTTGGAATTGGGGCGGATTATGCCTGATGAACTTTAGAAATTTGTTGTCTGTTGCTGATCATTCCCACGCTCTGCGTGGGAATGCCTCTGGGGACGCTCCGCGTCCAGTGACGCGGAGCGTCACGGGCTGCATTCCCACGCAGAGCGTGGGAACGATCACTAACACCACAAATCCACTGTGGGAGCGAGCCTGCTCGCGAATCGGTTTTACCTTCAACACATTTGTTGACTAATACACCGCTTTCGCGAGCAGGCTCGCTCCCACAGAGGCGGATTGGGTTTCAGATCGGGAGGGCTTGGTCGAGGGCCACGCCGGCGCCGACCAGGCCAGAGTACGGCGCCGTCACCAGCCACACCGGGATGCCTTTGAAGTAATCGCTCATGCAACCCTTGTCGGCGAAGCAGCGGGCGAAACCACTGCTGGCGAAGAAATCGGCAAAGCGTGGAATCACCCCGCCAACGATATACACCCCACCGCGGGCGCCAGTGGTCAGCACGTTGTTGCCGGCGACGCGGCCGAGCCAGCAGCAGAACTGCTCAAGGACTTCGAGGGCAATCGGATCGCCCGCCAGACCAGCCGCGGTAATCGCTTCCGGCGTGTCGAGGGTCGGCTCATGCCCGTCGACTGCGCAGATCGCCCGGTACAGTCGCGGCAAGCCGCCGCCGCTCAACGCAGTCTCGGCGCTGACATGGCCGATCTCGTTGTAGATGTGCTGCCACAGTTGCGTTTCCCGCGGGCTGCTCAGCGGCAGGTCGACATGACCGCCCTCGCCCGGCAATGCCGCGAAGCGGCCTTCGCCGAGGTCCAGCAAGGTGCCGACGCCCAGCCCGGTGCCCGGGCCGATCACCACCGCCGGGCGCAACGGCTCCGGCGTGCCCTCGCAGATCACCCGGAACTCACCCGGCTGCAAGCGGGTCATGCCCAGCGCCATCGCCGAAAAATCGTTGGTCAGCAACAATTGCTCGACCTGCAAGGTCTTGCAGAACGCGCTGCGGCTCAGGCGCCAGTGATTGTTGGTGAACTTGAATTCATCGCCGCTGACCGGACCGGCGACCGACAGGCACACCGAGCCGATCGCCCCCGGCGCCAGACCGAGCCCGCTCAGATACAGGCTGATCGCCTCTTCCGGGCTGGCGAAGTCGGCCGTGGCCAGCACCTGAACCGAGTGCAGTTGCTGGTTTTGCCACAACGCAAAACGTGCGTTGGTGCCTCCGATGTCACCGACCAAAGCCAGTTTCAATTAAGCGTCTCCAGGGCAGAAGTGAAGGCGCTGGCGCCCTGCTCCGCCGAGCTGAAGGCCATGCGCATGAAGCCGAACAGTTCGCGACCGCTGCCGATGTTGTTGCCCAACAGGCCTTTGGCAGGTTCGCGCGCGGCAAATTCGTCGGCGTCGACCTTCAGTTCCAAGGTGCCTTTGACGCCATCGACGCGGATGATATCGCCCTCTTGCACGCGCGCCAAAGCACCACCTACATAAGCTTCGGGGCTGACGTGAATTGCCGCAGGGATTTTCCCCGACGCGCCGGACATGCGCCCGTCGGTCACCAGTGCCACTTTGAAGCCGCGATCCTGCAGCACGCCGAGGAACGGCGTCATCTTGTGCAGCTCCGGCATTCCGTTGGAACGCGGGCCCTGGAAGCGCATCACTGCGACGAAATCCTTCTCCAGCAGACCGGCCTTGAATGCGTCGGCCAGATCCTGCTGATCCTGGAACACCATCGCCGGCGCTTCGACGATCTGGTTTTCCAGCGCCACCGCCGAGACCTTCATCACGCCGCGACCGAGGTTGCCCTCCATCACGCGCAAGCCACCCTCGGTGGAGAACGCTCGAGAGACTGGACGCAAAATGTTTTCGTCGAGGCTGTCAGTCGGGCCTTCGCGCCAGACCAGCTCGCCGTTATCAAGGAATGGTTCTTTGGTGTACTTACTCAGGCCATGGCCAAGCACGGTGTTGACGTCTTCGTGCAGCAGACCGGCGCCAAGCAGTTCGCGGATCAGGAACGACATGCCGCCCGCGGCCTGGAAGTGGTTGATGTCGGCTTTGCCGTTCGGGTAGACGTGGCTCAGGGTCGGCACGACTTCGGAGAGGTCGGCCATGTCCTGCCAGGTCAGCTGAATGCCCGCGGCCATGGCGATCGCTGGCATGTGCAGGGTGTGGTTGGTCGAGCCGCCAGTGGCGTGCAGGGCAACGATCGAATTGACCAGCGCCTTCTCGTCGACGATTTCACCGATCGGCATGAAGTTGCCGTTCTGCTTGGTCAGGCGCGTGACCTGATGCGCGGCTTCGCGGGTCAGCGCATCGCGCAGCGGCGTGTTCGGGTTGACGAAAGAGGCGCCCGGCAAGTGCAGGCCCATGACTTCCATCAGCAACTGGTTGGTGTTGGCGGTGCCGTAGAACGTGCAGGTGCCCGGGCTGTGGTAGGACTTCATCTCCGATTCCAGCAGCTCTTCGCGGGTCGCCTTGCCTTCGGCGTACTTCTGCCGCACATCGGCTTTTTCCTTGTTGGAAATCCCCGAGACCATCGGCCCGCCCGGCACGAAAATGGTCGGCAGATGACCGAAGCGCAGCGAGCCCATCATCAGTCCCGGCACGATCTTGTCGCAGATGCCGAGCATCAGCGCACCGTCGAACATGTTGTGCGACAGCGCCACGGCGGTCGACATGGCAATCACTTCTCGGCTCGGCAGGCTCAGTTCCATGCCCGGCTCGCCCTGAGTCACGCCGTCGCACATCGCCGGGGTGCCGCCAGCGAACTGGCCGACCGAGCCGATTTCGCGCAGGGCGTTCTTGATCTGCTGGGGGAACACTTCGTACGGCTGGTGCGCCGAAAGCATGTCGTTATACGAAGACACAATGGCGATGTTCGCCGAGTTCATCATCCGCAGGCTGTGCTTGTCTTCGCTGCCGCAACCGGCCACACCATGGGCGAAGTTGGCGCATTGCAGCTTGCCGCGCATCGGCCCGTCCGTGGCGGCGCCGCGAATCAGTGCAAGGTAAGCCTGACGCGTGGCGCGGCTGCGGGCGATAAGCCGTTCGGTGACCTCAAGAACGCGGGGATGCATGTGTAGAACTCCAGGCTAACGGATGTGGCGACCTGATTGTCTATGCTGATCAAACGCCGGTGTCGGTGGAATGACAGACGGCTTTTTTGACCATTCGGACCAGTTGATTCAGGTCACTCGTTGTAGATAAAACAAAATATTGCCACTAAAAAGGCTTGTTTTCTATTTTTATGCGAATAATCTTGTAATTCCAACAACAAAACGACGGCGGCGCTGTTCCATGACTCTTCGAATCGCAATCAATGGTTTTGGCCGCATCGGCCGTAATGTCCTGCGCGCACTGTATACCCAAGGCTATCGACAGGATCTGCAGATCGTCGCCATCAACGATCTGGGCGACAGTTCGATCAATGCCCATCTGCTCAAATACGACACCGTTCACGGCACCTTCGACGCGGAAGTGGCGCACGATAACGAGAGCCTGACGGTCAACGGCGACCGCATCGCAGTCAGCGCGATTCGCAACCCGGCCGAACTGCCCTGGGCGGCGGAAAAGATTGATGTGGTGTTCGAATGCACCGGTCTCTTTACCGACCGCGCCAAAGCCGCCGCGCATATTAGCGCCGGCGCACGCAAAGTGATTATCTCGGCCCCGGCCAAAGGCGCCGACGCCACCGTGGTCTACGGCGTCAACCACGACATTCTGCGCCAGTCGCACCAGATCATTTCCAACGCGTCGTGCACCACCAACTGCCTGGCGCCGGTTGCGCAGGTGCTGCACCGCGAGCTGGGCATCGAAAGCGGTCTGATGACCACCATCCACGCCTACACCAACGACCAGAACCTCACCGACGTCTATCACACCGACCCGTACCGCGCGCGCTCGGCCACGCAGAACATGATCCCGAGCAAGACCGGCGCCGCTGAAGCGGTAGGCCTGGTGCTGCCGGAACTGGCCGGCAAACTGACCGGCATGGCCGTGCGTGTGCCGGTGATCAACGTGTCACTGGTGGACCTGACCGTGCAGTTGAAGAAAGAAGCCAGCGCCGACGAAGTCAACGCCCTGCTCAAAGCCGCGAGCCAGCACTCGAAGATTCTGGGTTACAACACGCTGCCACTGGTTTCCAGCGACTTCAACCACAACCCGCTGTCGTCGATCTTCGACGCCAACCACACCAAATCCAGCGGCAAACTGCTGAAAGTGCTGGCCTGGTATGACAACGAATGGGGCTTCTCCAACCGCATGCTGGATAACTGCCTGGCGTTGTGTAACGCCGAGTAATCCCGGCCACCCAATCCCCTGTGGGAGCCAGCCTGCTGGCGATAGCCATTTCTCAGCCACCGGATTCGGTGCAGGTAAAACCGCTATCGCCAGCAGGGCTGGCTCCCACAGGGATTGACGATTTCAAATTGAAATCATTGCTTGACCATTCGGCCAGATGATAAGCATTATCATTCGCTTGAAATGGATCAGGTCCTTCCGTGAGTCAATCGCGCTTCAATCATGTCTTCCTTGCCCAGCGCACGTCCCTGCTGCGCACGCTGGAGCGCATGGTCAACAATCACAGCACCGCTGAAGACCTGCTGCAGGAAACCTACCTGCGCGTCACTCGTGCCTTGAGCGAGCGGGCCATCGACCACCTCGAACCGTTTGTGTTTCAGACCGCGCGCAATCTGGCGCTGGATCATCTCCGTGCGCGCAAGATCCATGCGCGAACCATGATCGATGATGTGCCGCCGGATATTGTCCACAGCGTCGCCGCCCCCGCCAGCAGCGCCGAAGACGCCGCTCACGCCGAACAAATGCTGGAGCGCCTGAATGTGAGCCTCGGTCAACTCAGCCCGCGCCAGCAGCAGATTTTCATCCTCAGCCGTTTGCACGGGAACAGTTACCAGGAAATCGCTGACGAACTGAACGTCTCCCTCAGCACCGTACAAAAAGAACTGAAACTGATCATGTCGATCTGCATCGGCGTTGCTGAGCGCCTGAATGGCGACTGATGCTGTAGGGCGTTTCTGTAAGTGCCAGGATCGACTGCGCTGATCATCGCGCTTTGTTACCCTTGCCGGACTTTTACGCTTCACTAAAAAAACAGCCGTGCACAGACACTGCCGAGGAAACACCGTGACGGACACCCACCGCTCGCCTTCGCCGGATTCGGCGCAGGACGCTGCCAACGCAATGGACCAGGCACTGGACTGGCTCATCGTGCTCGGCAGCCCGGACGAGGAGCAGACCCGGCAGTTCCACGCCTGGCTGGCGGCCGATCCGTTGAATGCCGACGCGTTCGCCAAGGCCCAGGCGATCTGGGACGGTCCGCAAGTGGCGTTGTGCGCACAAGCCCTGGCGGCGAAACCGGCGAAAGTCACCTTCCTGCAACGCTTGCGCCCGCACTGGAAACCACTGGCCACGGCGGCGGTGCTGGTCCTCGGTCTGTTCAGTTTCAGCAACCTGCCAATGCGCCTGCAAGCCGATCATCTGACCGTGGTGGGCGAGCGCCAGCGCCTGCAACTGGAGGACGGCTCGAAAGTCCTGCTCAATACCAACTCGGCGTTCTCCAGCACGATCAACGATCAGCAGCGCGTGGCCCGGCTGTTTCAGGGCGAGGCGTTTTTCGAGGTCGCCAGTGGCCGCGGTCAGGCGCTGGAAATCGATGCCGGGCCGGTCCGCGCCAGCGTGCGCGACACCGCATTTGCCGTGCGTTATCTCGACGGGGTCGCGCAGGTCAATGTGCAGCGTGGCGATGTCGACCTGCGCGCCACCCACAACGATGCGCGGGTACGCCTGAGCGCTGGCGAAAGTATCCGCATTGGCCCCAACGGTTTCGATCGCCCGGCCAGACTCGACGCCAATACCGATCTGGCCTGGGTGCAGGGCCGCCTGGTGTTCGAGAACTGCCCGCTGAATCAGGTGCTGGCCGAACTACGCCGCTACTATCCGGGCTGGATCATCAATACCAACGAGCAGTTGGCCGACGTCGCCGTGACCGGCAATTACCGCCTCGATCAGCCGCTCGACGTGGTCCGTTCCCTCGCGCACATCACTTCGGCGCGGCTGCAAGAATTCCCCGCTTTGGTCATCCTCAACTAAATGAGAATTATTTTTACTCGATAGCCCGCGTCAGTACGTCTCGTTATAGCCAATGCAATTGATTCGCATCAAGCGATGCCAATCAGCACCTATAAAGATTCGTGCGACACGGAGCGCTATCGATGTCCTCACGCCTTACCCGCCAGACCGCTTCCCCTTCCCGCGTACTGTCGCTGCTGACCGCGGCCATCCTCATGGCCGGCACCGCGCCGCTGCTGGCGGCCCCTGAGCAACCGGCGCGCAACATGGGCGACTACGCGTTTGCCATCGGCCAACAGCCTTTGGTTTCGGCGTTGAACGCTTTTACTGCCGTGACCGGTTGGCAGGTCGGCCTGCCGGCGGAACTGGGCCAGGGCGTGGCATCGCCGGGTGTGCGCGGTTCGTTGCCGCCGGAGAAAGCCCTCGAGCGGCTGTTGGTGGGGACCAACCTGAGCTTCCGCAAGCTGAGCAACAACAACGTCGTGCTGGAAAAGCGCAACAGCAGCGGCACGCTGAACCTGGATCAGGTGACCATCAGCGCCACCCGCCAGGAGCAGTTGGTCAACAGCGTGCCCGCCACCGTCACCGTGCAGACCCGCGAAGACCTCGACCGCCACAACGTCAACACCATCAAGGAACTGGTCCGCTACGAGCCGGGCGTTTCCGTTGGCGGTGCCGGCCAGCGCGGCGGCATCAGCGGCTACAACATCCGTGGGATCGACGGCGACCGCATCCTCACGCAGGTCGATGGCGTGGAAATCCCCAACGGTTTCTTCAACGGCCCGTACGCCAAGAGCCAGCGCAACTACGTTGACCCGGAAATCGTCAAACGCGTGGAGATCCTGCGCGGCCCGGCCTCGGTGCTGTACGGCAGCAACGCCATCGGCGGCGCGGTCAGCTATTACACGCTGGATGCCGACGACATCATCAAGCCCGGCAAAGACCTCGGCGCGCGCCTGAAAACCGGTTACAGCTCTGCCGATGACAGCTGGCTGAAATCCGCCACCGTCGCCGGGCGCTCCGGCGAGTTCGACGGCTTGCTGCATTACAGCCAGCGCGACGGTCACGAAACCGAATCCTACGGCGGCAACAACGGCACCGGCCTTGCGCGCACCGCCGCCAACCCGGAAGACGTGCGCGCCACCAACGTACTGGCCAAGCTCGGCTGGAACTACAACGACGATTCGCGTCTGGGCCTGACCTACGAGAAGTACAAGGACGACCGCGACACCGATCAGAAAAGCGCCTACGGCGGCCCCTACTTCAACGGTGCGCCGACCATCCCCGACAGCGTGCTGCCCGGCGGCATGTACCAGTGGCGCACCGGCAACGACACCATCAGCCGTGAGCGCTTTGGCCTCGAGCACACGTTCGCCCTCGACAGCCTGCTGGTCGACAACGTGAAGTGGAGCCTCAATTACCAGATCGCCAAGACCGATCAGAGCACCGAAGAGTATTACTACCCGATCACCCGCAAAGTGCTGCGCACCCGCGACACGATCTACGAAGAAAAACAGTGGGTCTTCGATGCGCAACTGGACAAGGCCTTCACCCTCGGCGCCACCGATCATGTGCTGACCTATGGCACCACGATCAAGCAGCAGAAAGTCACCGGCTCGCGCAGCGGCGACGGCACCTGTCTGGCCGTCGGCCGTGGCTGCACGGCGATTGGTGCGACCAGTGCGGCGGACGTGCTGGCCAAGGCCAGCGATTTCCCCGATCCGACCATCAACACCTACAGCCTGTTCGCGCAGGACCAGATCAGCTGGAACGACTGGACCTTCCTGCCGGGCCTGCGCTACGACTACACCCAGCTCAAGCCACACATCACCCAGGAATTCCTCAACACCGTGGCCGCCGACGGCCAGGGCACCGTCAGCGACAAGAACAAGACCTGGCACAAAGTCTCGCCGAAATTCGGCCTGACCTATGCCCTGACCGAGAACTACACCTGGTACGGCCAGTACGCCGAAGGCTTCCGCACCCCGACGGCGAAATCGTTGTACGGGCGCTTCGAGAACAGCACCACCGGTTACACCGTCGCGCCTAACTCCGATCTTGAGCCGGAGAAAAGCAAAAGCTTCGAAACCGGCCTGCGCGGTAATTTCGAGCACGGCTCGTTTGACGTGGCGGTGTTCTATAACAAGTACCGCGATTTCATCAACGAAGACGCGGTCAAACCGGGCGACGATCAACTGACCTTCCAGAGCAACAACATCAAGCGCGCCACGATCAAGGGCGCGGAAGTCAAAGGCCGCTTGAATCTGGATGCGTTCGGCGCCCCGCAAGGCCTGTACACCCAAGGCTCGATCGCCTACGCCTATGGTCGCAACAACGACAGCGGCGAACCGATCAACAGCGTCAACCCACTGACCGGCGTGTTCGGCCTCGGTTACGACCAGGACCATTACGGCGGCTTGCTGAGCTGGACCGTGGTGAAGAAAAAGGACCGCGTCGACGACAGCAATTTCAAGTCGCCGGACGGCGTCAGCAGCCAGTTCAAGACGCCGGGCTTCGGCATTCTCGATCTGGCCGGGTATTACAAGGTCAGCGACGACGTCACCGTCAGCGGCGGCATCTACAACCTCACCGACAAGCAGTACTGGCTGTGGGATGACGTGCGCGGTTACGACAGCGTCGGCGAAGCCTCGGTCACCCAGCCGGCCAACCTCGATCGCCTGACCCAGCCGGGCCGCAACTTCGCGATCAACCTGATCTGGGATATCTGATCCGGCCGACCTCACTGCGCGTGTGCTGCGCCGCAGTGAGGTTTTTTTACGCTCCAGCGCCCGCCCGTACGTCTTGTTATCAAGCGCCTCATTTATCAAGGACACCCCATGACTGCCTCGGAAAAAGCCCTGCGTTCGCAACGCCTGAACCAGATCACCCATGAGCCGCACAGCAAGCTCGACGCGTTGGTGAAAGCCCATGCACCGTTCGAGACGCGCGCCAGCTTCGCCCGTTTTGTCGTTGCGCAGTACCTGTTCCAGTCGGAACTGGTCGCGCTGTACAACGATGCCGAACTCACCGCGATCATCCCTGACCTGCCGGCTCGTTGCCGCGCCGAAGCTGCCAAGGCTGACCTCGCCGACCTCGACACTGAAATCCCGGCGCCGGTGGCCGGTGCCGTGAACAACCCGGGCAAGGCGCGGGCGCTGGGCTGGCTGTTCGTCTCCGAGGGCTCGAAGCTCGGCGCGGCGTTTTTGATCAAACGTGCGGTGGCGCTGGAGCTGAGCGAAAGCTTCGGCGCGCGTCATCTCGGCGAACCTGCCGGTGGCCGTGCCGAAGGCTGGAAGAGTTTCGTGCGCACCCTCGATGCACTGCCATTTACCGCTGAAGAAGAAGCCGAAGCCGAGCAAGGCGCGCTCGATGCGTTCAATCGCTTCACCGTGCTGCTGAAGCAGGCTTACGCCATAGAAGCCGAACCTGCCTGACTGACACAACACAAGACCCTGTGGGAGCTGGCTTGCCAGCGATGGCGATAGATCAGTCAATACGATGTCGACTGTCCCACCGTTATCGCTGGCAAGCCAGCTCCCACAGGGATCTCTGCAAGCCTGTAGAATCCCGGTTTCGCTTCACTGCTATCTTGAGCCCATGCCCGCATCCGCCCCCTCAAAACTCGCCCGCCTGCTGTTCGGCCTGCTCGCTTATGTCAGCCTTGGCATCGGGCTGGTCGCGATTGTCGTGCCCGGTCTGCCGACCACCGAGTTCATCCTCCTCGCCGCGTGGGCGGCGACGCGCAGTTCGCCACGCTTGAGTGCGTGGCTGGAAAACCATCGCCTGTTCGGGCCGATCCTCGGCAACTGGCGCAACGGCAAGATCATCGCGCGCAAGGCCAAGGTCAGTGCCACCGTCAGCATGCTGCTGTGCGCAACGCTGATGCTGGTGCTGCTCGAGCATGGCTGGCCGATCTATCTGGCGATCGCCGGCATGGCGCTGGGCAATCTGTGGATCTGGTCGCGCCCGGAAAACCTCCCCGCGGCACACTGAAACATCCCTGTAATCAATCGCCTTTTCAGCACAATCCCCTGCGCAAACGTTTAGCGCTGACCGTTCGTCGGCGGCGGCCTAATGCCGTCTCGTTGCGCGCCGATGAGCAGACATCGCGCTGAATGGATTTGGCGAACCGGGTAGTTCATTTGCCCGACAGTCACTTTTCTTATCCATTTACGAGACGCCCGATGTTCGACTCTCTCTCCATTCGCCTGAAAATCGTCCTGCTCTCCGGCCTGTGCCTGCTTGGTGTGGTCGCGCTGATTGTCGGCATGAACATGTACCAGACCAATCAGAACGATGAACTGGTCAGCACCTCCAGCAACCAGTTGCTCACCGCCAGCGTGCAGAACCTGCTGCAGGCCAAAGCCGCCGAACAAGCGGTGCGCGTGCAGAAAACCTTCGGCGAAAGCCTGCTGGTGATCACCGCGCTGGCCGACCAGATCCAGGACCTGCGCGTCATGGCCGCCAAGCGCTCGCTCGACGCCGGCGCCCTGCGGGAAGAGTTGAACCAGAGCCTGAAAACCGCGTTCGAGCGCAACGACAAGGTGCTGGGCATCTGGCTGGCCTTCGAACCCAACGGCCTGGATGGCAAGGACAGCGAATTCGTCGATGACGCCGCGCGCCAGTCCAACGAAGCCGGGCGCTTCGCCACCTACTGGAGCCGCGCCGGCGGTGCGGCGCTGAACACGATCATGGTCGAAGAAGACCTGACCAAAACCACCCTCAGCGTCAGCGGCACGCCCTACAACAGCTGGTACACCTGCCCTCGCGACAACAAGCGCACCTGCTTGCTCGACCCGTACGCCGACACCGTCGGGACCAAGGAAATGCTCATGACGACCATTTCCGTACCCTTGATGGTCGACGGCAAAGCCCTCGGCGTGGTCGGTATCGACATCGCCCTCGATGCCCTGCAAGCCGCCGCCGTCGAATCGCAGCGCAACCTGTTCAACAACGCCGGGCACATGCTCATCGTCTCCGGCAGCGGCGTGCTCGCGGCGGACAGTGCCGATGCAAGCAAGGTCGGCAAAAAGATCGGCGACACGCCCGGGGTCGACAGCAAGGACGTACTGCAACTGCTGACCGCCGGTACGCCGAAGATCCTCGAACAGGGCGATTTGATCCGCGCGGTGTATCCGGTCGACCCGATCGGCAATTCGCGCGCCTGGGGCGTGGTTATCGACCTGCCAAAGCACGTGCTGTTAGCCGACTCGGTGAAGCTGCAAGCGGTGCTCGACGACGCCCAGGAAACCGGCGTGATTACCGCACTGTTGGTCGCCGTGGTGGCCGGCGTGGTCGGCCTGTTGCTGATCTGGCTCACCGCTTCCGGCGTTACTCGCCCGATCAACAGCGTCGCCGAGATGCTGAAGAACATCGCCAGCGGCGAAGGTGATCTGACCCAGCGCCTGAACTACAGCAAAAAAGATGAACTGGGCGAACTGGTGAACTGGTTCAACCGCTTCCTCGACAAACTGCAACCGACCATCGCCCAGATCAAGCAAAGCATCACCGAGGCCCGCGGCACCGCCGACCAGTCTTCGGAAATCGCCCGGCAGACCAGCGAAGGCATGCAGGTGCAGTTCCGCGAAATCGACCAGGTCGCCACCGCGTCGAACGAAATGAGCGCCACTGCCCACGACGTCGCCAACAGCGCCTCGAACGCCGCCAATGCTGCGAAAGGCGCCGATCAATCGGCCAAGGACGGTATGGCGATCATCGAGCGCAGCACCCGCGACATTAACCAGTTGGCCGACGAAGTCAGCAAAGCAGTGACCGAAGTCGAAGCGCTGGCGGTCAACAGCGAGCAGATCGGTTCGGTGCTGGAAGTGATCCGCAGCATCGCCGAGCAGACCAACCTGCTCGCCCTCAACGCCGCCATCGAAGCCGCCCGCGCCGGAGAGAGCGGCCGTGGTTTCGCCGTGGTCGCCGACGAAGTGCGCAACCTCGCCAAGCGCACCCAGGACTCGGTCGAGGAAATCCGCCTGGTGATCGAGCGCATCCAGACCGGCACCCGTGGCGTGGTCGCGACCATGCATTCGAGCCAGACCCAGGCGCACAACAACGCCGGGCAGATTCGTCACGCGGTCGATGCGCTGGGCAAGATCAGCGACGCGGTGACGGTGATCAGCGACATGAACCTGCAGATCGCCAGCGCCGCCGAACAGCAGAGCGCCGTGGCCGAGGAGGTCAACCGCAACGTCTCGGCGATCCGCACCGTGACCGAAACCCTGACCGGGCAGGCAACTGAATCGGCCGCGATCAGCAGCCAGCTCAACAGCCTGGCGAGCCAGCAGATGAAATTGATGGATCAGTTCCGCGTGTAGGCATTCAGCAGAGTTCCGCTCGTTCCCACGCTCCGCGTGGGAATGCAGCCCGGGACGCTCTGCGTCCCAATCGAAAGCCGGAACGCGGAGCGTCCCTTGAGGCATTCCCACGCGGAGCGTGGGAACGATCTTGCGGGTGTTTTTTGCACTATCATCGCCCTCTCGCTCCGGAGGGTTTTCGATGACTGACTTGCTCACCTCCCTGCAAGCCGCGCTCGGCTTGCCGCCCACGCCAATCGCCTTCAATGGCCGTGGCGCCCTGCCCTCGGCGTTCGCCGTCACCGATCTGGCCTGCGCCAGTCTTGCCGCCGCCGGTCAGGCGGTCAGCGAATTAATCCGTCAACAAAGCGGTGAATTGCCGACCGTAGCCGTCGATCGGCGACTGGCGTCGTTCTGGTTCAGTTCTTCACTCCGCCCGATCGGCTGGCAAGTCCCGCCGCTGTGGGACCCGGTCGCCGGCGACTACGCCACCGCAGACGGCTGGATTCGCCTGCACACCAACGCCCCGCATCACCGCGCCGCCGCGGAACGGGTGCTCGGTGCCTGCGCCGACCGTGCGGCGATGGCGGCGCAAGTCGCAAAGTGGACCAGCACGGCACTGGAGCAAGCGGTAGTCGCCGCCAACGGTTGCGCCGCCGAAATGCGCAGCTGGGCGCAATGGCAGCAGCACCCGCAAGGGCGTGCGGTGAATGCCGAACCGCTGGTGCATTTCGCAGAACAAGCGGAGGGCAAAGCCTTGGCGTGGCAAGGCTCGGCCGCACGACCGCTGGCCGGGATCAAGGTGCTGGACCTGACCCGCGTACTGGCCGGCCCTACGGCCAGCCGCTTTCTCGCCGGACTGGGGGCGAATGTATTGCGCATCGATTCGCCGACATGGAACGAACCCGGCGTCGTCCCGGAGATGACCCTGGGCAAACGCTGCGCGCGCCTCGATCTGCATGACGCGGCGGATCGTGCGTTGTTCGAGAGTTTATTGAAAGATGCCGACCTCTTGCTGCATGGCTATCGCGCCGATGCCCTGGAACATCTCGGTTTCGGGCTTGAACGTCGACAGCAACTGGCGCCGGGGTTGATCGACGTCAGCCTGAACGCCTACGGCTGGAGCGGCCCGTGGCGCAACCGGCGCGGCTTCGACAGCCTGGTGCAGATGAGCAGCGGCATTGCCGAGGCCGGGCAACGCTGGAAGCAGGCGGATAAACCGACGCCGTTGCCAGTGCAGGCGCTGGACCATGCGACCGGGTATCTGATGGCGGCGAGTGCGCTTCGGTTGCTGACTGAACGACTGGCCAACGGACGCGGGGGTTCGGCGCGGCTGTCACTGGCGCGTACGGCGAAATTGTTGGTCGAGCACGGGCCGGGGGCGGATGAGTCGTTGCTGGTTGAGGATGAGCGGGATCAGGATCCGGCGATTGAACAGACGGCGTGCGGCGCGGCGCGGCGGTTGCGCGTGCCGGTAGAGATTGGCGGGACGCCGGTCTGGTGGGATTTGCCCGCAACTGATCTGGGTTCACATCGCCCACAATGGTGAGTCCAAAGCCGCTATCGCCAGCAGGGCTGGCTCCCACAGGGGATCTGCGTCGTTCATAAATCCCCTGTGGGAGCTAGCCCTGCTAGCGATGAGGCCCGTGCCGGCAACATAAAATACGGATCGCCAAGTTCACAAACTCAACACCCCGCTATACAACCCATACGCCGCCAACCCCGCGCCAATCACCACACAGGCGAAAATCCCCTTCTCCACCGTGGTGAATAACGGCTCGCCCGCTTCATGTTTGGCCTTGGCAAACAGAATCACCCCCGGCGCATACAGCAGCGCCGACAGCAGCAGGTATTTGACCCCGCCGGCGTACAGCAACCACACCGCATAGACCAGGGCGATGCCGCCGATCAGCAGGTCCTTGCGGCGCTCGGCCGAGGCGTGTTCGTAGGTTTCGCCGCGGCCGCTGAGCAGCACCGCGTAGGCCGCCGACCACAGGTACGGCACCAGAATCATCGATGAGGCCAGGTAAATCAGACTGGTATAAGTGCCCGCCGAAAACAGCGTGATTAGCAGGAAAATCTGGATCATCGCGTTGGTCAGCCACAGCGCGTTGACCGGCACGTGGTTTTTGTTTTCCTTGGTCAGGAACGCCGGCATGGTCTTGTCTTTGGCGGTGGCAAACAGGATCTCGGCGCAGAGCAAGGCCCACGACAGCAACGCACCGAGCAGCGAAATCGCCAGGCCGATGCTGATCAGCAGCGCGCCCCACGGCCCGACGATGTGTTCGAGTACGGCGGCCAGCGACGGGTTCTGCAGATTGGCCAGTTCCGGTTGGCTCATGATGCCCAGCGACAGCACATTGACCAGCACCAGCAGCGCCAGCACGCCGATAAAACCGATCACCGTGGCGCGACCGACATCGCTGCGTTTCTCCGCCCGCGCCGAGTACACGCTGGCGCCTTCGATGCCGATGAACACGAACACGGTGACCAGCATCATGTTGCGCACCTGATCCATCACCCCGCCGAAATTCGGGTTACTGGTGCCCCAGATGTCGCGGGTGAAAATATCCGCCTTGAACGCCACAGCGGCGATGACGATGAACATGATCAGCGGCACAACCTTGGCGACGGTGGTCAACTGGTTGATCAGCGCCGCCTCCTTGATCCCGCGCATCACCAGAAAGTGCACCGCCCACAGCAACACCGAGGCGCAGCCGATGGCGATCGGCGTGTTGCCCTGCCCGAACACTGGAAAGAAATAACCGAGGGTGCTGAACAGCAACACGAAATAACCGACGTTGCCCAGCCAGGCGCTGATCCAATAACCCCACGCCGAAGAAAAGCCCATGTAATCGCCGAACCCGGCCTTGGCGTAGGCGTACACGCCCGAGTCCAGCTCCGGCTTGCGATTGGCCAGGGTCTGAAAGACGAAGGCCAGCGTCAGCATGCCGACGGCAGTGATGCCCCACCCGATCAGGATCGCTCCGGCATCGGCGCGCGCGGCCATGTTCTGCGGCAGCGAGAAAATTCCCCCGCCGATCATCGACCCCACCACCAGCGCAATCAGCGCGCCCAGTCGCAGCTTCTGTGTCGGTTGCGACATGCAAGTCTCCTTGAAAAACAGTGGCGAAGTTTATTTGTAACAAGGACCGGCTAAAAATCTTAATGTAGATGATGCTTATCAGATAAAGGTTCAGCTTACCCCTTTATATATAGCCGACAACGATAACGCATAGCACGTCGAAGCCCTTCTGTGTGCTGATCCTGATTAATCAATTCTGTACTGAAAACGGCGGCGGAAAATTTGCCAAACGCCAGAAACGAACTAGCGTGATAATTCCAAAGTAATAATAGCCATTCCCAACCACATAGCCACAAAGTCTCTAGAACGGGCCTCGCAGACGAAAGCCATATGCCACTAGTGGTTGCCTAAGTCATTCATTAACAATGGAATGTGACCATGCACTGATCTATGTCAGCTGTTTGAACAGACAACAGATTTACGCTGTGATCTCTTCTCTCCTGCAATGGAGTCATGCAAATGTCTGAAGCGCCCGGAAAACTAAGACTCGGTGCACTGGTTGCACTGGTAGTCGGTTCAATGATCGGTGGCGGGATATTTTCGTTGCCACAAAACATGGCCGCCAGCGCCGACGTCGGTGCAGTGCTGATCGGCTGGGCCATCACCGCAGTCGGCATGCTCACCCTCGCTTTTGTCTTTCAGACCCTCGCCAATCGCAAGCCGGACCTGGACGGCGGTGTCTACGCCTACGCCAAGGCCGGATTTGGCGATTACATGGGTTTCTCGTCCGCCTGGGGCTACTGGATCAGCGCCTGGCTGGGCAACGTCGGTTACTTCGTGTTGCTGTTCAGCACCCTCGGTTACTTCTTTCCGATATTCGGCGAAGGTAATACACCGGCGGCGGTGATCGGCGCCTCGGTGTTGCTGTGGGGCGTGCATTTCCTGGTGCTGCGCGGGATCAAGGAAGCGGCGTTCATCAACCTGGTGACTACCGTTGCCAAGGTCGTACCGCTGCTGCTGTTCGTGCTGATCGCGGTCTTCGCGTTCAAACTGGACATCTTCACCGCCGACATCTGGGGCGTGAAAAACCCTGACCTGGGCAGTGTGATGAACCAGGTGCGCAACATGATGCTGGTCACCGTGTGGGTGTTCATCGGCATCGAAGGCGCGAGCATCTTCTCGGCCCGCGCGGAAAAACGTTCCGACGTCGGTAAAGCCACGGTGATCGGTTTCATCACCGTGCTGCTGTTCCTGGTGCTGGTCAACGTGCTGTCGCTGGGCATCATGACCCAGCCGGAACTGGCGAAACTGCAGAACCCGTCGATGGCCGCCGTGCTTGAGCACGTGGTCGGGCACTGGGGCGCGGTGCTGATCAGCGTCGGTCTGATCATCTCGCTGCTGGGGGCGTTGCTGTCGTGGGTGTTGCTGTGTGCGGAGATCATGTTCGCCGCCGCCAAAGACCACACCATGCCGGAGTTTCTGCGCAAGGAAAACGCCAACCACGTACCGGTCAACGCCCTGTGGCTGACCAACGCGATGGTGCAGGTGTTCCTGGTCATCACGCTGTTTTCGGCCAGCACTTACCTGTCGCTGATCTACCTCGCCACTTCGATGATTCTGGTGCCGTACCTGTGGTCGGCGGCTTACGCCCTGCTGCTGGCGGTGCGTGGCGAAAGCTACGAAGGCTTTGCCGCCGAGCGGCGCAAGGACCTGATCATCGGCGGCATCGCCCTGATCTATGCGGTGTGGCTGCTGTACGCAGGCGGGGTCAAGTACCTGCTGCTGTCGGCCTTGCTGTATGCCCCCGGCGCGATCCTCTTTGCCAAAGCCAAACTGGAACTCAAGCAACCGGTTTTCACCAACGTCGAGAAGCTGATTTTCGCCGCAGTGGTCATAGGCGCCGTGGTGGCGGCCTACGGTCTCTACGACGGCTTCCTGACGCTGTAACCCCTGATTGAATTGTCATCTGGAGGAACACTGAAATGACCACGGAAAAAGTGAAGTACGGCGTCCACTCCGAAGCCGGGAAACTGCGAAAAGTCATGGTTTGCTCCCCCGGTCTGGCCCATCAGCGGCTGACCCCGAACAATTGCGATGAGCTGCTGTTCGACGACGTGCTGTGGGTGGCGCAGGCCAAGCGCGATCACTTCGACTTCGTCACCAAGATGCGCGAGCGCGGCATCGACGTGCTGGAAATGCACAACCTGCTCACCGACATCGTCGCCATCCCTGAAGCGCTGGACTGGATTCTCGAGCGCAAGGTCACCGCCGACTCGGTGGGCCTGGGCCTGATCAACGAAGTCAAATCCTGGCTGAAAAGCCTCGAGCCACGGCACATTGCCGAGTTTCTGATTGGCGGGGTTTCCGCCGATGACCTGCCGGACAGCTTCGGTGGCAAGACCATCCAGATGTTCCGCGACTTCCTCGGCCATTCCAGCTTCATTCTGCCGCCGCTGCCGAACACCCAGTTCACCCGCGACACCACCTGCTGGATCTACGGCGGCGTAACGCTCAACCCGATGTACTGGCCGGCGCGCCGTCAGGAAACCCTGCTGACCACCGCCATCTACAAATTCCATCCGCAGTTCACCAACGCCGAATTCGAGATCTGGTACGGCGACCCGGACAAGGATCATGGCAGCTCCACCCTTGAGGGCGGCGACGTCATGCCGATCGGCAACGGCGTGGTGCTGATCGGCATGGGCGAACGTTCATCGCGTCAGGCCATCGGCCAACTGGCGCTGAATCTGTTCAAGAACAAAGCCGTGGAAAAAGTCATCGTCGCCGGCCTGCCGAAATCCCGTGCAGCGATGCACCTGGACACCGTGTTCAGCTTCTGCGACCGCGATCTGGTGACGATCTTCCCCGAAGTGGTCAACCAGATCGTCGCCTTCACCCTGCGCCCCGACGACAGCAAACAGGGCGGCATCGACATTCGCCGCGAAGAAGGCAGCTTCCTCGACACCGTCGCCGCTGCACTCAACCTGCCCAAGCTGCGCGTGGTGGAGACCGGCGGCAACAGCTTCGCCGCCGAACGCGAGCAATGGGACGACGGCAACAACGTGGTGGCGGTGGAACCGGGCGTGGTCATCGGCTACGACCGCAACACCTACACCAACACCCTGCTGCGCAAGGCCGGCGTGGAAGTCATCACCATCAGCGCTGGCGAACTCGGCCGCGGCCGCGGCGGCGGCCACTGCATGACCTGCCCGATCATCCGCGACCCGATCGATTACTAAACCTCTGAGCCCTGGCTTGCACTTACCGAGTGCAGCCAGGGGGATAACCGACACCGAAGGAGATCCATCATGGCTTTCAACATCCACAACCGTAACCTGCTCAGCCTGGAACACCACACCCCACGTGAGCTGCGTTACCTGCTCGACCTGTCCCGCGATCTGAAACGCGCGAAATATACCGGCACCGAGCAACAACACCTGAAGGGCAACAACATCGCCCTGATCTTCGAAAAGACCTCGACCCGCACCCGTTGTGCATTCGAAGTCGCGGCCTACGACCAGGGCGCCAACGTTACCTACATCGACCCGAATTCCTCGCAGATCGGCCACAAGGAAAGCATGAAGGACACCGCCCGCGTGCTCGGGCGCATGTACGACGCGATCGAATACCGTGGCTTCAAACAGGAGATCGTCGAGGAGCTGGCCAAGTTCGCCGGGGTGCCGGTGTTCAACGGCCTGACCGATGAATATCACCCGACCCAGATGATCGCCGACGTGCTGACCATGCGTGAACACGCCGACAAGCCAATCCACGAAATCAGCTACGCCTACCTCGGCGATGCGCGCAACAACATGGGCAACTCGCTGCTGCTGATCGGCGCCAAACTGGGCATGGACGTGCGCATCTGCGCGCCGAAGGCCCTGTGGCCGCTGGACGATCTGGTTGAGCGTTGCCATAAATATGCGGAGGAAAGTGGCGCCCGCATCACCCTGACCGAAGATCCGAAAGCCGCCGTCAAAGGCGTCGACTTCATCCACACCGACGTCTGGGTGTCGATGGGCGAGCCGGTGGAAGCCTGGGCCGAGCGCATCCAGCAACTGCTGCCGTATCAGGTCAACGCCGAACTGATGAAAGCCAGCGGCAACCCGCGCACCAGGTTCATGCACTGCCTGCCGGCCTTTCACAACAGCGATACCAAGGTCGGCAAGCAGATTGCCGAGCAGTATCCGCACCTGAAAAACGGCATCGAAGTGACCGACGACGTGTTCGAGTCGCCGGCCTGCATCGCCTTCGAGCAAGCGGAAAACCGCATGCACACGATCAAGGCGATTCTGGTCTCGACCCTGGCTGATCTGTAAGTCTGGCACCGCTCCCACTGACGGAACGGGGTCCATGTGGGAGCTAGCCTGCTAGCGATTGCAATGGGTCAGTCGCCATTGTTCTTGACTGATCCACCGCTATCGCTAGCAGGCTAGCTCCCACAGGGGATCCCGGATCCGACAGGGAGACCCAGTCGTTTGCCTTTCCTCTGTACAGAAGGAACCCGCACCATGCGTATCGTCGTAGCTCTGGGCGGCAACGCCCTGCTCCGCCGTGGCGAGCCGATGACCGCTGACAACCAGCGCGCCAACATCCGCATCGCCACCGAGCAAATCGCCAAGATCCATCCCGGCAACCAACTGGTCATCGCCCACGGCAATGGCCCGCAAGTCGGCCTGCTGTCGCTGCAAGCGGCGGCCTACACCTCGGTCAGCCCTTACCCGCTGGACGTCCTCGGCGCCGAAACCGAAGGCATGATCGGCTACATCATCGAACAGGAACTGGGCAACCTGCTCGACTTCGAAGTGCCGTTCGCCACCCTGCTCACCCAGGTCGAAGTCGATGCCAACGACCCGGCCTTCAAGAACCCGACCAAACCCATCGGCCCGGTGTACGACAAAGCCGAAGCGGAAAAACTCGCCGCCGAGAAAGGCTGGGCGATTGCTCCGGACGGCGACAAATTCCGTCGTGTGGTCGCCAGCCCACGGCCGAAACGCATCTTCGAAATCCGCCCGATCAAGTGGCTGCTCGACAAGGGCAGCATCGTGATCTGCGCCGGCGGCGGCGGGATTCCGACCCTGTACGACGAGCAGCGCAACCTCAAGGGCGTCGAGGCGGTGATCGACAAGGACCTGTGCTCGGCGCTGCTCGCTGAACAACTGGAAGCCGATCTGCTGGTGATCGCCACCGACGTCAACGCGGCGTTCATCGACTACGGCAAACCGACGCAGAAAGCCATCGCCGAAGCGCACCCGGATGAACTCGAACGCCTCGGTTTCGCCGCTGGCTCCATGGGACCGAAGGTGCAGGCAGCCTGCGAATTCGCGCGCCATACTGGCAAGGTCGCGGTGATCGGCTCGCTGGCCGATATCGAAGCGATCGTGCAGGGCACCGCCGGTACCCGCGTGACCACGGCCAAGCCGGGCATCAGCTACCGATAACAATAAACGCCGGGGGCAGGCCCAGGGCCTGCCCTTCTCCATGCCTTGAAAGGAGTAACTCAATGGCCCAATTCGAACCTGGTCATTTACACATCGAACGGCATGCGTTGACTGACGATGACGTCAATTACAACGTCTGCCTGGACTACGAAGTGTTCACCGATCCGCAGAAAGGCAAAGGCATTCAGTTCACCCTGCATGGCAGCATGCAGGGCAAGGACGTGAAGGAGGTATTTTTCCTGCCCAAGGAAGAGGCCTACAACTTCGCCCGCGACGTGACGCGGATTGCCGAGAAATACGGGATTCCCAAGACCCACAGCCAGATCGGCTCGGTGCACAAGCATTACGATCTGATGTTTGAAGACATCCGGCAGAAGTTGAATATGCACTCCGGGGATCCGGTCAATCCCGAGCACTTCGAATAGCCCTTTTCCAGTGATCGTTCCCACGCTCTGCGTGGGAATGCCGCCACGGACGCTCCGCGTCCGCTGTGACGCAGAGCGTCACGGGATGCATTCCCACGCGGAGCATGGGAACGATCAGCGCAGGACACAGATTTCACCAATCCCCCGCCCCAAGGCATACTTGCGCCCTCCCCGCCCTGCAGATCACTGAACCACCCCATGCGTATCCACGTCAGCTTCATCGACCGCGTCGGCATTACCCAGGAAGTCCTGGCTATCCTCGGTGGGCGCAATCTCAATCTGGATGCGGTGGAGATGATCCCGCCGAACGTCTACATTGATGCGCCGACCCTGAGCGCGCAAGTGCTCGAAGAGCTCAAGGATGCGCTGTTTCGGGTCCGTGGCGTCGAGGCGGTGACGGTGGTCGACATCCTTCCCGGCCAGCGTCGGCACCTGCAACTCGATGCCTTGCTGGCGGCGATGACCGACCCGGTGCTGGCCCTCGACAGCGCCGGCAAGGTGCTGCTGGCCAACCCGGCGCTGATTGCGTTGTACGGTCGCGAACCGGCCGGGGAAAGTGTCGCGGAATTGTTCAACGATCCGGCACTGCTCGACACCCTGCTCGAACAGGGCTTCCGCCTGCCGCTGCGCGAGATCACCGTCAACGGCCAGACCTTGCTGCTCGACGCCACGCCGATCACCGACGCCGGCGCCCTGCTTACCCTGTATCAACCGAACCGCATCGGCGAACAGCTCTCGGCGCTGCACCACGACCACGCCGAAGGTTTCGATGCGCTGCTCGGCGAATCCCCGGCGATCCGCACCCTCAAGGCCCGCGCGCTACGAGTCGCCGCGCTGGATGCGCCGCTGCTGATCCAGGGCGAAACCGGCACCGGTAAAGAACTGGTCGCCCGCGCCTGCCATGCGATCAGCGCGCGCCACAGTGCGCCGTTTCTCGCGCTCAACTGTGCAGCGCTGCCAGAAAACCTCGCCGAGAGCGAGCTGTTCGGCTACGCCCCCGGCGCCTTCACTGGCGCGGCGCGCGGTGGCAAACCGGGGCTGATGGAGCTGGCCAACCAGGGCACGGTGTTTCTCGATGAGATCGGCGAGATGTCGCCGTATCTGCAAGCCAAGTTGCTGCGTTTTCTCAACGACGGCAGCTTTCGTCGGGTGGGGGGTGATCGCGAAGTGAAGGTCGATGTGCGCATCCTCAGCGCCACCCATCGCGATCTGGAAAAAATGGTCAGCGAAGGCCTGTTCCGCGAAGACCTGTTCTATCGCCTCAACGTACTCAACGTCGAGGTACCGCCGCTGCGTGAACGCGGCCAGGACATTCTGTTGCTGGCGCGCTATTTCATGCAGCAGGCCTGTGCGCAGATTCAACGCCCGGTCTGCCGCCTCGCACCGGGGACTTACCCGGCGCTGCTCGGCAACCGCTGGCCGGGCAATGTGCGGCAGCTGCAGAACGTGATCTTCCGCGCGGCGGCGATCTGTGAAAGCAGCCTGGTGGATATCGGCGATCTCGACATCGCTGGCACCTCGGTCGCGCGGCAGACCGACACCGACGTCGGCAGCCTTGAACAGGCAGTCGAAGGATTCGAGCGCGAACTGCTGGAAAAGCTCTACGTCAGCTATCCCTCGACTCGACAACTGGCCAGTCGCTTGCAGACCTCGCACACCGCGATCGCCCACCGGCTGCGCAAGTACGGCATACCCAACAAGCCCTGAAACCACCACCGCCCCCTGTAGGAGTGAGCCTGCTCGCGATAGCGGTGTATCAGTCAACGCACTTCTAGCTGACATACCGCTATCGCGAGCAGGCTCACTCCTACAGGGGACCGTGGCGATCTTGAAAACGACCTCCATCTGTACTGAAACCGCTACAGCGGAACGATATCGCTACACCCTCCCTCGATCAGCGCTGTGCAAGGCTTTGATCCCGTTCAGCTTTTATCCTCAGCGGCGACTGTAGCGATTTCGCTACACCCAACCGTCGAACGTCGCCGTCGTAATAGCTAACCTATTGATTCAAAAGATAAAAATCTTATTGGCCGTATTCTTGCTAAACAATTCCTCATTAATAAGGGCATCACTGCCCACGCTTTCCACCGCGTCCACCAGACGAGTCTGGCCCCTGAGGAGTTTCCATGAGCGAGTTGCGTTTTACTGAAGATCACGAATGGCTGCGCACCGAAGCTGACGGCAGCGTTACTGTCGGCATTACCGCTTTCGCGCAGAACGCCTTGGGCGACGTGGTGTTCGTGCAACTGCCTGAGCTGCAGGCCTACGAAAAAGGCGCCGAAGCCGCCACCGTCGAATCGGTAAAGGCTGCCAGCGGCGTGTACATGCCGCTCGATGGCGACGTACTGGAAGTCAACCCGGCGCTGCAAGACGCACCGGAACTGGTCAACGAAGATCCGCTGGGCCAGGGCTGGTTCTTCCGCTTCCAGCCAAGCGACGCCGCGGCCGTTGCCAAATTGCTCGATCAGGACGCTTACGACCGTCTGATCAAAGCCCAAGCCGAAGCCTGAGGAACAACGCCATGACCCAAGTAAACCTCGGCACTGCCAACGAATTCATCGCCCGTCACATCGGCCCGCGCGCCGGCGACGAGCAAGCCATGCTCAACAGCCTCGGCTTCGATTCCCTCGAAGCCCTGAGCGCCAGCGTCATCCCGGAAAGCATCAAGGGCACCAGCGTCCTCGGTATGGACGACGGCCTCAGCGAAGCCGATGCCCTGGCGATGATCAAATCGATCGCCGGCAAAAACCAGCTGTTCAAAACCTACATTGGCCAGGGCTACTACAACTGCCACACGCCGTCGCCGATCCTGCGCAACCTGCTAGAGAACCCGGCCTGGTACACCGCTTACACCCCGTACCAGCCAGAAATTTCCCAGGGCCGTCTCGAAGCGCTGCTGAACTTCCAGACGATGATCAGCGACCTCACCGGCCTGCCGATCGCCAACGCCTCTTTGCTCGACGAAGCCACCGCTGCTGCCGAAGCCATGACCTTCTGCAAACGCCTGAGCAAGAACAAGGGCAGCCACCAGTTCTTTGCCTCGATCCACAGCCACCCGCAAACCCTCGATGTGCTGCGCACCCGTGCCGAGCCGCTGGGCATTGACGTGGTCGTGGGCGATGAGCGCGAGCTGACCGACGTGACGCCGTTCTTCGGCGCACTGCTGCAATACCCGGCCAGTAACGGTGACGTATTTGATTACCGCGAACTGACCGAACGCTTCCACGCCGCCAACGCGTTGGTAGCAGTGGCCGCCGACCTGCTGGCCCTGACCCTGCTGACCGCCCCGGGCGAGTTCGGCGCTGACGTCGCCATCGGTTCGGCGCAACGCTTCGGCGTACCGCTGGGCTTCGGTGGCCCGCACGCCGCTTACTTCTCCACCAAAGATGCGTTCAAGCGCGACATGCCGGGCCGTCTGGTCGGTGTTTCGGTTGACCGCTTCGGCAAGCCGGCGCTGCGTCTGGCCATGCAGACCCGCGAGCAACATATCCGTCGCGAGAAAGCCACTTCGAACATCTGCACCGCGCAGGTGCTGCTGGCCAACATCGCCAGCATGTACGCCGTGTATCACGGCCCGAAAGGCCTGACCCAGATCGCCAACCGCGTGCATCACCTGACCGCGATTCTGGCCAAGGGCCTGACTGCGCTGGGCGCTAACGTCGAACAAACCAGTTTCTTCGACACCCTGACCGTAGCCACTGGCGCGCAAACCGCCGCGCTGCACGACAAGGCGCACGCGGCGCAGATCAACCTGCGCGTCATCGATGCCGAACGTCTGGGCCTGTCGGTCGACGAAACCACCACTCAGGCGGATATCGAAACCCTGTGGGGCCTGTTCGCTGATGGCAAGACCCTGCCGGACTTCGCTGCGCTGGCCGCGTCGGTGCAGAGCAGCATTCCGGCCTCGCTGGTTCGCCAGTCGCCGATCCTCAGCCACCCGGTGTTCAATCGTTACCACTCGGAAACCGAGCTGATGCGCTACCTGCGCAAACTGGCGGACAAGGACCTGGCACTGGATCGCACCATGATCCCGCTGGGCTCGTGCACCATGAAACTCAACGCCGCGAGTGAAATGATCCCGGTGACCTGGGCCGAGTTCGGCGCCCTGCACCCGTTCGCCCCGGCCGCACAAAGCGCCGGTTACCAGCAACTGACCGATGAACTGGAAGCGATGCTCTGCGCAGCTACCGGTTACGACTCGATCTCGCTGCAGCCGAACGCCGGTTCGCAAGGCGAGTACGCCGGCCTGCTGGCAATCCGCGCCTACCACCAGAGCCGTGGCGATGAGCGTCGCGATATCTGCCTGATCCCGTCTTCGGCCCACGGCACCAACCCGGCCACCGCCAACATGGCCGGCATGCGCGTCGTCGTCACCGCGTGCGATGCGCGTGGCAACGTCGACATCGAAGATCTGCGCGCCAAAGCCATCGAGCACCGCGAACACCTCGCCGCGCTGATGATCACCTACCCGTCGACCCACGGTGTGTTCGAAGAAGGCATCCGCGAAATCTGCGCGATCATCCACGACAACGGCGGCCAGGTGTACATCGACGGCGCCAACATGAACGCGATGGTCGGCCTCTGCGCACCGGGCAAGTTCGGCGGCGACGTCTCGCACCTGAACCTGCACAAGACCTTCTGCATTCCTCACGGCGGTGGCGGCCCGGGCGTTGGCCCGATTGGCGTGAAGTCGCACCTGACGCCGTTCCTGCCGGGCCACGGCCAGATGGAACGCAAGGAAGGTGCAGTTTGCGCGGCACCGTTCGGCAGCGCGAGCATTCTGCCGATCACCTGGATGTACATCCGCATGATGGGCGGCGCCGGTCTGAAACGCGCTTCGCAACTGGCGATCCTCAATGCCAACTACATTTCCCGTCGCCTCGAAGAGCACTATCCGGTGCTGTACACCGGCAGCAACGGCCTGGTCGCACACGAATGCATTCTCGATCTGCGCCCGTTGAAAGACAGCAGCGGCATCAGCGTCGATGACGTCGCCAAGCGCCTGATCGACTTCGGCTTCCACGCCCCGACCATGTCCTTCCCGGTCGCCGGCACGCTGATGATCGAGCCCACCGAAAGCGAATCCAAAGAAGAACTGGACCGTTTCTGCGACGCCATGATCCGCATCCGCGAAGAAATCCGCGCAGTGGAAAACGGTACGTTGGACAAGGACGACAACCCACTGAAAAACGCCCCGCATACCGCAGCGGAACTGGTGGGCGAGTGGACTCATCCGTACAGCCGCGAGCAAGCGGTATACCCGGTGGCGTCGCTGGTTGAAGGCAAATACTGGCCACCGGTCGGTCGCGTCGACAACGTCTTCGGCGACCGCAACCTGGTGTGCGCCTGCCCGTCGATCGAAAGCTACGCTTAAACCTATGCGGGATCAGTTATCGCTGATCCCGCAAACACCGCAGATCCCTGTAGGAGTGAGCCTGCTCGCGATAGCGGTGCGTCAGATAACAATTGTGTTGGCTGATACACCGCTATCGCGAGCAGGCTCACTCCTACAAGGGAATGCGGCGCGCCAAGGAAATCAGCCAATTCCCATAACAAGAAACCGGAGAAACACTCATGTCGTTAAGCGTGTTCGACCTGTTCAAGATTGGCATCGGTCCTTCCAGTTCCCATACCGTCGGACCGATGCGCGCGGCGGCGCGTTTCGCCGAAGGTCTGCGGCGTGAGAACCTGCTGGCGGCCACCGCCAGCGTTCGCGTCGAGCTGTACGGTTCGCTCGGCGCCACCGGTAAAGGTCACGGCAGCGATAAAGCCGTGTTGCTCGGCCTCGAAGGCGAGCACCCGGACACCGTCGACACCGAAACCGTCGCCGCGCGTCTGCAAGAGATTCGTGGCAGCGGCCGGCTGAATCTGCTCGGCGAACAGAGCATTGCGTTCAACGAAAAAGAACACCTGGCGATGATTCGCAAACCGTTGGCCTATCACCCCAACGGCATGATTTTCCGCGCCTTCGATGCGGCGGGGCTGCAGATCCGCAGTCGCGAGTACTACTCGGTGGGCGGTGGTTTTGTCGTCGATGAGGATGCGGCCGGTGCCGACCGCATCGTCGAAGACGCCACACCGCTGACGTTCCCGTTCAAAAGTGCCAAGGACTTGCTCGGGCATTGCAGCACCTACGGTTTGTCGATCAGCCAGGTAATGCTGACCAACGAAAGTGCCTGGCGCCCGGAAGCGGAGACCCGCGCCGGACTACTGAAGATCTGGCAGGTCATGCAGGACTGCGTCGCCGCTGGCTGCCGCAACGAAGGCATTCTGCCCGGTGGTTTGAAGGTCAAACGCCGGGCGGCGGCGCTGCATCGCCAGTTGTGCAAAAACCCGGAATCGGCGCTGCGCGATCCGCTGTCAGTGCTCGACTGGGTCAACCTGTATGCGCTGGCGGTCAACGAAGAAAACGCCAACGGCGGGCGCGTGGTCACGGCGCCAACCAACGGCGCGGCGGGGATCATTCCGGCCGTGCTGCATTACTACATGCGTTTTATCCCCGGCGCGAATGACGACGGTGTCGTGCGTTTTCTGCTGACCGCTGCGGCGATCGGCATTCTCTACAAGGAAAACGCTTCGATCTCCGGCGCCGAAGTCGGTTGTCAGGGTGAAGTCGGCGTCGCCTGTTCGATGGCGGCCGGCGCACTGTGCGAAGTGCTCGGCGGCAGCGTGCAGCAAGTCGAGAACGCCGCGGAAATCGGCATGGAACACAACCTCGGCCTGACCTGCGACCCGATTGGCGGACTGGTGCAAGTGCCGTGCATCGAGCGCAACGCGATGGGCTCGGTGAAAGCGATCAACGCGGTGCGCATGGCCATGCGCGGCGACGGCCAGCATTTCGTCTCCCTCGACAAAGTCATCCGCACCATGCGCCAGACCGGCGCCGACATGAAAAGCAAATACAAGGAAACCGCCCGCGGCGGCCTGGCGGTCAACATTATCGAATGCTGATCAGACCCGTTTTTAACGCCCTCTCCCTCCGGGAGACAACGTAATCAACTTCACCTCCCTTCGGGAGGCAACGCAATCAACTCCCTCTCCCTCCGGGAGACTACACAGTTAACTCCCTCTCCCTCCGGGAGAGGGCTGGGGTGAGGGGCTTTTGATCTTGCCTTTCACCTGAACCGAATTTCAAAGGAGCCACGCATGTCCACCGAACAACGACTCTCGAAAACCCCGCTCCACGCGCTGCACCTCGAACTCGGCGCGCGCATGGTGCCCTTCGCCGGCTACGACATGCCCGTGCAATACCCGCTCGGCGTGATGAAAGAGCACCAGCACACCCGCGAACAGGCCGGCCTGTTCGACGTCTCGCACATGGGCCAGATCCGTCTGAGCGGCGCAAACGCCGCAAAAGCCCTGGAAACCCTGGTGCCGGTGGACATCATCGACCTGCCAGTGGGCATGCAGCGCTACGCCATGTTCACCAATGACAGCGGCGGCATCCTCGATGACCTGATGGTCGCGAACCTTGGCAACGACGAACTGTTCCTGGTGGTCAACGCCGCTTGCAAGGATCAGGACCTGGCGCATCTGCAACGACACATCGGCGATCAGTGCACCATTACGGCGCTCTTCGAAGAGCGCGCGCTGCTGGCGCTACAAGGACCGGCAGCCGTTACCGTGCTGGCGCGTCTAGCACCGGAAGTGGCGAAGATGACTTTCATGCAGTTCAACCGTGTGTCGTTGCTGGGCGTTGATTGCTTTGTCAGCCGTTCGGGCTACACCGGTGAAGACGGTTTCGAAATCTCGGTACCGGCCGCCGATGCGGAAAAACTGGCTCGCGCTCTGCTCGCCGAACCGGAGGTCCAGGCCATCGGCCTCGGTGCCCGCGACTCGCTGCGCCTGGAAGCCGGCCTGTGCTTGTACGGGCACGACATGAACACCGAGACTACGCCGATCGAAGCCAGCTTGCTCTGGGCAATCTCCAAGGCGCGTCGCGCGGATGGCGCGCGGGCCGGCGGTTTTCCCGGCGCGGAACAGATTTTCGCGCAACAGCAGAACGGCATTGCCCGCAAGCGCGTCGGCCTGCTGCCACAGGAACGTACGCCAGTGCGTGAAGGTGCAGAGATCGTCAACGAAGCCGGGGAGATCATCGGCAGCGTATGCAGCGGTGGCTTCGGCCCGACCCTGGGCGGGCCGTTGGCGATGGGTTACCTCGACAGCGCCTATTCCGCGCTCGAGACCCCGGTGTGGGCGATCGTGCGTGGGAAAAAGGTGCAAATTCTTGTAAGCAAAATGCCATTTGTTCCGCAACGCTACTACCGCGGTTGATTGACTGTTTCTATAAGTAACGCGATTGCGTTGTCCGTGCACTAATGTGTAACGCAATCGCCACAAAAAAGTGCATTGCCCAGCGTTTGATTCGAATATGAACTTTACTTATAACCTTTGAAAACAAGCGAACAAGCCAACCTTGTAAGGCTGCACTAACAAACTGCCAAAATGCCAGCAAGTGCAGTAAAACCGGGCGCTTCGCGGGGCTTGTTTTTTCTCCCGTAGTTGGCGTAGAGTTCGTTCACTGTGTTTGCATGGGTCAGCTTGGAATCGTGACCTGGGCAGTAGCCTACAAGTTAGCTACATCCCGCTCGACGTCTTCTTACTCTCCTGCAACCAGCCCCAGTACTCTTTCATGAGAAAGAGACTGTCATTAATTTAATGCGTCAAAGGAATAAGAAATGTCCACACGTCAGAGCGGTACCGTCAAGTGGTTCAACGACGAGAAAGGTTTTGGTTTTATCACTCCTGAAAGCGGTCCGGATCTGTTCGTGCATTTCCGCGCCATTCAGGGCAACGGCTTCAAGAGCCTGAAAGAAGGCCAGAAAGTGACTTTCGTTGCTGTGCAGGGCCAGAAAGGCATGCAGGCTGACGAAGTACAAGCCGAAGCCTGATTTCTGCTACGAAAAAGCCCCTGATATTGATATCAGGGGCTTTTTTGTGCGCGCGAATCCGTAAAATGCCGTTTCCCTTCGCGTCCAGAGGCTGCCATGTCGAAAAACCTGCTCACCCCACAGGGCGACTTTCCTGCCGTCGGTCTTGGTCGGCGTCTGGCCGCAATGTTTTATGACTTTCTGCTGTGCACCGCCCTGCTGATCGTCACCGGCTTCGTATACAAGCTGATTCAGGCCGCAATTATTGGCGAAGAACGCCTGCGAGTGATGACCGATGCCGGGCAACTCGATGGCGATCCACTCTACTCGACGGTGCTGCTGCTGGTGCTGTTCGGTTTTTTCGCCAAGTTCTGGACCCATGGCGGGCAGACGCTGGGCATGCAGGTGTGGGGCATTCGCGTGCAGAACGCCAATGGCACGGCAATCAGCCTGTGGCAGGCGCTGCTGCGCTTCATGGTATCGATTGCGTCGTGGCTATGCGTTGGGCTGGGATTCTTCTGGTCGCTGTACGACAAGCAGAAGCGCACCTGGCATGACATCTACTCGGATAGCCATGTTGTGCGGATCCCGAAGAAGACCAGATAATTTCCGAACACCCAAAACCAATGTAGGAGTGAGTCTGCTCGCGATAGCGGTGTGTCAGTCAATGTTTGAATCGACTGATACACCGCTATCGCGAGCAGGCTCACTCCTACAGGTTTGTTTGTTGCCTGAAAGATCTAGGCGTTACCGGCCAATTTCATCCGCGCCGCCTGGGTGAAGTCCAGCATGCGCTTCAAAGGCCGAATCGCCTGTGGAATCAACGCCGGGTCAACGAAGATCTCGTTTGTGCCTTCCTTCAAGCTCTTCAGCGTGCGCTCAAGGGTGTTCATGGCCATCCACGGGCAATGTGCGCAACTGCGGCACGCGGCGCCGTTACCGGCGGTGGGCGCCTCGATGAAGACCTTGTCCGGGCACAGCTGCTGCATCTTGTAGAAGATGCCACGGTCGGTTGCGACGATCAGCGTCTTGTTCGGCAGGCTTTGCGCTGCGGCAATCAACTGACTGGTCGAGCCGACGGCATCGGCCAGTTCGATCACCGAAGTCGGCGACTCCGGGTGCACCAGAATCGCCGCGTCCGGGTACAGCGCTTTCATGTCTTCGAGCTGCTTGGACTTGAACTCTTCGTGAACGATGCAGGCACCGTCCCAGAGCAGCATGTCGGCGCCGGTCTTGCGCTGAATGTAAGTGCCGAGGTGCTTGTCCGGGCCCCAGATAATCGTCTCGCCGTTGTCCATCAGGCTTTCGACGATTTCCAGCGCGCAACTCGAAGTCACCACCCAGTCGGCACGCGCCTTTACCGCTGCCGAGGTGTTGGCGTAGACCACGACGGTACGTTCCGGGTGCTGATCGCAGAACGCCGAGAACTCGTCGACCGGGCAACCGAGGTCCAGCGAGCAGGTCGCCTCCAGGGTTGGCATCAGCACGCGTTTTTCCGGGTTGAGAATCTTCGCCGTCTCGCCCATGAACTTGACGCCGGCGACCACCACGGTCTTGGCCGGGTGGGCATTGCCGAAGCGCGCCATCTCCAGCGAGTCGGACACGCAACCACCGGTTTCCTCGGCCAAGGCCTGAATCACCGGGTCGCAATAGAAGTGCGCCACGAGCACCGCGTCCTGAGCCTTGAGCTCGGCGGCGATGGCGGCACGGTAGTAAGCCTCTTGCTCGGCAGTCAGCGGTTTGGGCTGTTTGGCGTCGAGGTGGGCTTGAACCAGAAGGCGTTCGGAAATCTGCGTCATGTTCGCAAGACCTGCAGGCGCATTCGCGCGAAAGTCGAGTATACACCCGGCTCCGGACCGCTAGAGGGTACCGCCGGGAGAGTGAGTAATATCAGGCACGGACAGCGTTGAAGCTGCGCAAGGCTACAGAATATCCCGTTGATACAAAAGATCATTCTGACCTGCGTCAGCGCAGGCATCGGCGAAACAGGCAATGACCGAATTGCAGGCAAAAAAAAACCCGGAAATCCTCACTTTCGTGGGCCTTCCGGATTTTCTAAACCGCCAAATATGGTGGGTCGTGTGGGATTCGAACCTACGACCAATTGGTTAAAAGCCAACTGCTCTACCAACTGAGCTAACGACCCGCTGTGTGGTGGCGCGTATAATACTGATTTCTAAGGACTATTCAACACCTTTTTTGAAAAAGATCAAAAATAAGGGGTTGGATCGTCCACACCCGCTGCCGCGAAGCCTTCTGCACGCAGGCGGCAGCTGTCGCATTTACCGCACGCACGGCCGTCATCGTCGGCCTGATAGCAGGAAACGGTCAGGCCGTAATCAACGCCCAGCTTCACACCGGCCTGGACGATCTGAGCCTTGCTCAGGTTCTGCAACGGCGCCTGGATGCGGAAACCGTTGCCCTCCACGCCTGCCTTGGTTGCCAGGTTGGCCATGCGCTCGAACGACTCGATGAACTCCGGGCGGCAATCCGGGTAACCGGAATAATCCACCGCATTGACGCCGATGAAGATATCGCGCGCACCGAGCACTTCTGCCCAGCCCAATGCCAGCGACAGGAACACCGTGTTGCGTGCGGGCACGTAAGTGACAGGAATGCCCTCACCCAGCTCTTCTGGAATGTCGATGCTGGTGTCGGTCAATGCCGACCCGCCCATGCCATTCAGATTAAGACCGATGACCTTGTGCTCGACCACGCCCAGATCGCGAGCCACCCGCGCAGCGGCGTGCAGTTCGGCGTGAGAGCGCTGGCCGTAATCGAAACTCATGGTGTAGCAGGCGTAACCTTCGGCCCGGGCCATGGCCACCACGGTGGCCGAGTCGAGACCGCCGGACAGCAGGATGACCGCACGTTTTTCGGTAGTGTTCAGTTGTTCAGTCATCTCAGCGCCCCGGCTCGTCATTCCAAAGATATTTGTGCAACTGCAATTGCAGGCGCACCGGCAAATTGTCCGCCACCACCCAGTCCGCCAGCTCGCGCGCGTTCAAGTCATGGTGGCTTGGGGAAAACAGCACTTCCCCGGCGCGGCGATCGAGCCCGTACTGAATCAGCTTCGATACCGCCCAGTCGTAGTCCTCGCGCGAGCAGATGACAAACTTCACCTGATCGTGGGGCGTTAGCAGTTCGATGTTCTCGTAGCGGTTGCGATGGGCTTCTTTCGAGCCCGGCGTTTTCAGATCCACAACGCGACTGACGCGCGGATCGACCGCCG
The DNA here is from genome assembly GCF_051132135.1 of Pseudomonas sp. R1-1. Lineage (NCBI taxonomy): Bacteria > Pseudomonadati > Pseudomonadota > Gammaproteobacteria > Pseudomonadales > Pseudomonadaceae > Pseudomonas > Pseudomonas sp. R1-1. The sequence goes on along the minus strand of NZ_CP071663.1, from coordinate 1,497,226 downwards.
AGACGTCGAGGGCGCCGCTGGTTTCCAGCGAGACCTCGTAGCCGGCGTCACACAACTGCTTGAGCAAAGGAATGGCGTTCGGCTGGGCCAGCGGCTCACCGCCGGTGACGCAGACATAACGCGGGCGAAACCCGGCGACCTGCTCAAGGATGTCGTCGAGGGTGCGCACGGTGCCGCCGCTGAATGCATAGGCGCTGTCGCAGTACTGGCAACGCAAGGGGCAACCGGTGAGGCGCACGAAAACCGTGGGCAGCCCGGCAGTCCGCGTTTCCCCCTGCAACGAGTAGAAAACTTCGGTGATTCTCAATGTGTCTTGCATAGTCGCCACGGGCGTAACAGCTAAACAGGCTGTCCGCCTCCGTCAGGCACTTCAGGCAATCCCGCCAACGCGTGGACCGCAAGAAGCGTGTTTCAGAAAAAGGGCGTGAATTCTAACGAAAAAACCCGCGACAAGCGCGGGTTTCTTCCAAACGGGTCAAGCCTGCTTACATGCGTTGCAGATCGCGCTGGGCGAGCTGTGCGGCGGAAGTCCCCGGATACTGGGAAACCACCTGCTGCAAGATGCCTTTGACCTTGTCGGTATGACCGAGGCGGCGCTCTACGTCAGCCAGCTTGTACAGCGAATCCGGCACCTTGTTGTGCTTGGGATACAGCTGCGAAACCTTGGCAAATGCCTGACCTGCACCTTGCAGATCGCCTTTAGCCAGGTTCACTTCGCCCAACCAGTACTGGGCATTGCCCGCGTACTGGCTGTTCGGGTATTTACGCAGGAAAGCGGCAAACGCCTGGCTGGCCTTGTCGAAATCCTTGGCTTTGATCAGGTCGAAAGCGGCATCGTAATACAGCTTTTCCTTGGCCGGATCAGCCGGTTCGCTACCTGCGGCAGGCGCCTGGGCAGCCGTGGCAGCCCCCGCACCGGCGGCAGCACCGGCAGCAGCACTTGCATCGCCACCGGCAGAAGAATTCTCGGGAGTCGCGGCTGGTGCAACGCCGGATCCTATGCGCCGATCAAGATCCTGGTATCGCTCCAGGGATTCCTGCTTCATGCGCGCAACCTGATTCTGCAGTTCTTCGATCACGCCTTGCTGGCGCGAGATCTGATCCTGCATCTGTTGCAATTGGTTGAACAGCATGCCTTGTGCCGAGGCAGGGGCCGAAGCCGCTCCCCCGGCATAGGCGCCGTTCGTACCGTAACCCGCAGGCGGATAACTGCTCCCGCTATTGTTATAACCGGAGTTGTCATCGACCACAGGAACCGCAGCCCACGCCGCAAGCGGCGCGAGGCTGAGAGCCAGAACAGTTACAGCACGACGGCACGTTCGCATATCGAATTACTTACGCAGTTCGACGCGACGGTTCTGGGCCCAGGACTGCTCGTCGTTGCCGGTAGCAACTGGACGCTCTTCGCCGTAGGAAACCAGTTCCAGCTGAGCTGGGGAAACACCTTGCAGTACCAGGTAGCGCTGAACGGCTTTCGCACGACGCTCGCCCAGTGCCATGTTGTACTCACGAGTACCACGTTCGTCGGTGTTGCCTTCCAGAACAACGCGAGCGCCGTTTGCTTTCAGGTCTTTGGCGTGAACGTCCAGAGCGCGCATGGCTTCTGGCTTCAGGTCCGAGCTGTCGTATTCGAAGTAGAAGGTGGTGATTGCGCGCAGAGCAGCTTCTTCGCTCAGGGAACCGTCAACGGCACCAGTGTTTGCGCCGTAACCAGCGTTTGGATCAACAGCGCCTTCACCGGCGTTGTCGCCGCCTTTGGACGAGCAACCTACAGCTACAGCCATGGCCAGAGCCAGCGCAGCAAATTTACCAAACTTCAGCATTTCCATCGTGAAACTCCTAATGAACCCCAGTGTGTTAAGTAAAACGTGTAGCGCCCGCTCACTTCAGGTAAGGGGACCAGGACGGTTCTCTGACTTCGCCTTGAGCGGTAGGAAGCGGGAGCCTCACGCGTCCATTAATGGACACGAGCATCAAGACTCCCCGGCCCTGTTGGCGGGTGGCGTAGATTACCATGGTGCCGTTGGGCGCAACAGTAGGCGACTCGTCCAGAGTGCTATCAGTGAGGATCTTTACACTACCTCGCTGCAGATCCTGAGCTGCCACCTTGAAATTGGTGAAGCCATCCTGACGATGGATCATCACCAAAGTCTTTTCATCAGCCGACAGTTTCGGGTTGGCGTTGTAGTTGCCTACAAACGTCACACGCTCGGCACCACCGCCACTGGCGCTGGTTTTATAGATTTGCGGTTTGCCGCCACGGTCCGAGGTGAAATAGATGGTCGAACCATCCTTGCCCCAGAACGGCTCGGTATTGATCCCCGGGCCAGATGTCACACGGGTGATCTGACGCGAACCAAGGTTCATCACGTAGATGTCCGGGTTACCGTCCTTGGACAGCACGAACGCCAGACGATTGCCATCCGGCGACCAGGCTGGCGCGCCGTTCAGGCCTTCGAAGTTGGTGATCTGCTCGCGGCGACCGGTGTCGATGTTCTGCATGAAGATGCGCGGACGCTTCTGCTCGAACGACACGTAGGCGATGCGCTTGCCATCCGGTGCGAAACGCGGCGACAGGATCGGCTCGCGCGATTGCAGCAGGGTCACTGCCCGGGCGCCATCGTAGTCGGAGCGTTGCAGCGTGTAGCGCGTGTTTTTCTCGGAGAAACGCTCGGCAGTCACGTACAACAGACGTGTCGAGAACGCACCTTCGATACCGGTCAGTTTCTGGAACGACTGATCGGAGATGAAGTGCGCCATGTCGCGAATCTGGTCGGTCGTACCGGAAACGCTGCCGTCGGCCACTTTCTGCTCGGTGGCAACGTTGAACAGCGCCCACTGCACCTGCAAACGACCACCCGCCGGAGCAATGCTGCCGACCATCATGTACTGAGCGCCCACCGCCTTCCAGTCACGGAAGATGATTTCGCTCGGCTGGCTTGGCTGGCTGATCATGTTGGCTTTTGGAATCGGCGAGTAATAGCCCGAGTTGCGCAAATCGTTGCCAATGATTTCAGCCATGTCATCAGGCAGCACCGCACCGCCCTGCATGCCGAACGGTACGACGGCGATCGGCGTTGCCCGATCGCTGCCGCTGGTGACCAGAATGTTCTTTTCCTCTGCCATCGCGATCCCTGCCATGCAGCAGATCACGACCAGCATTCCTCGAAGAAGGTTTCTCACAAGGCTAGATCCTCAGGTGTGAATGTCATCTTGAATGAACGATACGGAGCGAAATCGCTCGGCTTCATTCCCTGCATTTCTGTCAAACGTCCAATATTCTTCACTGCCGCGACTGCCGAAGCATCGAACGGACCGTCGCCACTGGACTTGGCCACGCTGACCGAAGTCACCGTACCGTCCGGCAACATGCCGATCTGCAGCACCACCGTCATGCCTTTGCGTGCCGAAGGCGGACGTGCCCAGCCTTCTGCTGCTCGTGCACGAATCAGGTCATCGAAACTGCCCGCGACTTCGTCACCCTGCTCATCGGCCAAGGCCTGCTGGCGCTGCGGCGTGTCGGAAAGCAGATCTGCCAGGGCCTGAGCCTTTTTGTCTTCGGCAGATTTGCGTGCCGCTTCCTGCGCTTTCTTCTTCGCAGCATCGGCAGCAGCTTTCTTCTTCGCGTCTTCGGCGACTTTCTTCTTCGCCTCTTCAGCTTCAGCTTTCTTCTTGGCGTCTTCGGCGGCTTTCTTTTTCGCGTCTTCGACGATTTTCTTCTTGGCTTCTTCCGCAGCGGCTTTCTTGGCCTCTTCTTCAGCGGCCTTCTTGGCTTCGTCTTCGGCTTTCTTCTTGGCTATATCAGCCAATTGTTTCTCTTCAGCCTTTTTCGCTTCGGCTTTTTTCGCGTCGTCGGCTTTCTTGGCTTCATCAGCCTTTTTCGCTTCGTCCGCTTTCTTCGCCTCGTCGGCCTTCTTGGCTTCCTCGGCCTTTTGAGCCGCTTCCTCTTTCTTTTGTTCCGCCGCCTTCACCGCTTCCTGCTCGATCTTTTTCTGTTCCATCTGCTCGACTTCGGTCTGGCGCGCGGCGGATTTCTTCGCCTCACCCGCAATCTTCTGATTGGTCTGGGTGGTTGCCTGACTTTTCGATTTCAGCTGGTACAGGGTCGCCTGGACGATCGGCTTGGCCGGCGGCAGTTCAGGCGTGAAGGCAAAACTGACGAACAGCATGCCGAACACCAGCACGTGCAGGACAATCGCCAGAACGCTGGGCCAGAAGTAGCTTTCCGAGGCGGACGGCTCTCGCTGTTGCTGCATCAGGGGGCCTCGGTAATCAGACCAACGTTACCGACCCCGGCCTTCTGCAACCCGCCCATGGCACCCATGACGGCGCCGTAGTCGACAGTCTTGTCGCCACGAATGAACACCTGGGTGCGTTTGCCGCCCTCGGTGCCGGCGCGAATGATCTTGGTCACCGCATCGGTCATCTGCGGCAGGGTCATGGCGCGATCCTGCTGTTTCTCGGTGTCGACTTCGCTGCCAAGGTTCCAGTAGTAGGTCTTGTCAGCCTTGATCGAAATGGTCAGGACCTGAGTGTTGTTGTCCTGCGGCAAGGCTTCGCTGGAAACCTTGGGCAGATCAACTTTCACGCCCTGATTGAGCATCGGTGCGGTCACCATGAAGATGACCAGCAGCACCAACATCACGTCGATGTAGGGCACTACGTTCATCTCGGCGACCGGCTTGCGCTTTTTGCGAGCTCGAGCGATTAAAGCCATCGGGAAATACCTGCTTATTCTTCGCTGGTGTGCACTTTGCGGTGCAGGATCGCCTGGAATTCATCGGCGAAGGTGTAGTAGCGGCCCAGCAAGGTTTCGCTGCGCGCAGCGAAACGGTTGTAAGCGATAACGGCCGGGATCGCGGCGAACAGACCGATCGCGGTGGCGATCAGTGCTTCGGCGATACCCGGTGCCACGGTGGCGAGGGTCGCTTGCTGAGCGGTGGCCAGACCGCGGAAAGAGTTCATGATGCCCCACACGGTACCGAACAGACCGATGTACGGGCTGACCGAACCGACGGTGGCGAGAAACGGCAGGCTCTGCTCAAGCTTCTCTTCTTCACGCGAGATAGCAACGCGCATGGCACGCGCCACGCCTTCCATCACCGCTTCAGGATCGACACCTGGCTGCTGACGCAGACGGGAGAACTCCTTGAAACCGGCACGGAAGATCTGCTCCACACCTGAATCCGGATCCGGGTTGCTACCGGCCTGACGGTACAACTTGGACAGATCGATACCCGACCAGAAGCGCTCTTCAAAGCTCTCCAGGGCGCGTCGACCGGCACGCAGCAGATTGCTGCGCTGAAAGATCATGATCCATGAGGTCACCGATGCGGCCACCAGGGTCAACATTACCAACTGCACCACGATGCTGGCATTGCTGACCAGGCTCCACATGGAGGAATGGTCGACGACGTTAGCTTCCACGCTTTATCTCCTGCTTTGAGTGTGTACCCGGACCGACCGCGTCGGCGAAGGCCGCCCGCAAGTCTTCGGGAAGGGCCCGGGGTTTCAAACTGTCGGTGCGCACACAGGCCACCAGAAACTGCCCTTCGCAGAGCAGCACATTATCCGTCGCCCGCCTGACCTGCTGCTTGAAGCGCAGGCTGGCACGGTTCAATTCGGTTACATCAGCGCTTACCAGCAGTTCGTCGTCCAGTCGCGCCGGCGCGTGATAGCGCGCTTCGCTGGAATGCACGACGAACAACAGGTCCTCCCCTGCAAGCTGCGACTGGGCAAAGCCCAGCTCGCGGAGCCGCTCGGTTCGAGCCCGTTCCATAAACTTGAGGTAATTAACGTAATACACGATGCCGCCCGCATCGGTGTCCTCGTAATAAACGCGACAACGATGTGCGAACGGCCCAAGCCCGTTTTGCGCGCGCATACTCTAGTGCTTACTCCTCAGGTTGCCAATCCGGCGAGACAACTGTTTTTCGTGGTTTCAGAGCTTTAACGCAAAAGTACCGTGCTCTGACAGTACAAACCCTGAATAAATCGCCAACAAATGTGTATCAATCGTCCGCAGCATCGAGAAACTCGTCTGCCACGGGCATCTCGCCCATGCGTGACGGGATGTTCAAACCGAAATGCAGATACGCATGTCGAGTCACTACCCTGCCCCGCGGCGTGCGCATGATGTAGCCCTGCTGAATCAGATACGGCTCGAGGACGTCTTCGATGGTATGGCGTTCTTCGCTGATGGCCGCCGCCAGGCTGTCGATACCGACCGGGCCGCCATCGAACTTCTCGATCATCGTCAACAGCAGACGCCGGTCCTGATGATCGAAACCGTGTTCGTCGACATCCAGCAGGTTCAACGCCAGGTCCGCCACCGACTTGGTGATGTGGCCCTTGGCGCGGACTTCAGCGAAGTCACGTACCCGGCGTAGCAAACGGTTGGCGATTCGCGGGGTGCCACGCGCGCGACGAGCGATCTCGAACGAACCCTCCGGATCCAGCGGCAAGCCAAGAATGCTCGCCGAACGGCTGACGATCGTCGCCAGATCCGCCGTGCTGTAGAACTCCAGGCGCTGAACGATACCGAAGCGGTCACGCAGCGGATTGGTCAGCATGCCGGCGCGGGTGGTGGCGCCAACCAGGGTGAACGGTGGCAGGTCGAGCTTGATCGAACGCGCCGCCGGCCCTTCGCCGATCATGATATCGAGCTGGAAATCTTCCATGGCCGGGTACAGCACTTCTTCGACAATCGGCGACAGGCGATGGATTTCGTCGATGAACAACACGTCGTGCGGTTCGAGATTGGTCAGCAGCGCCGCCAGATCCCCCGGACGCTCCAGCACTGGGCCGGAAGTGCTCTTGATCGAAACGCCCATTTCTTCGGCGATGATATTGGCCAACGTGGTTTTACCCAGCCCCGGCGGGCCGAAGATCAGCGTATGGTCCAGCGACTCGCTGCGGCCACGCGCAGCCTGGATGAACAGTTCCATCTGCTCGCGCACGGTCGGCTGGCCGATGTAGTCGGCCAGGCTGACCGGGCGAATGGCGCGGTCCTGGACTTCTTCGCGCTCGCGCGGGCTGTGCGCAGCGGCGATCAGACGATCAGCTTCAATCACTTAAATCATTCCCTTCAGGGCGCGGCGGATCATGTCTTCACTGCTCAGGTTCTTGTCCTTGATGGCGGAAATCGCCTTGCTCGCTTCCTGCGGCTTGTAGCCCAGGGAAATCAGCGCGCTGACCGCATCGTTTTCGGCGGTATTGACCGGCGCCGGGCCATCGGGCTGATTCGGCACCAGCGCGAACATGGCCGGCGAGGTTTCCCAGGCCTTGAAGCGATCCTTCAATTCGACCAGCAGGCGTTCGGCGGTCTTCTTGCCGACACCCGGCACTTTGGTCAGCGCCGAGGTGTCCTGCGACTGCACGCAACGGATCAGCTCGTCGACCTCCAGGCTCGACATCAGCGCCAGGGCCAATTTCGGCCCGACACCATTGAGCCTTATCAACTCGCGGAAAAAGTCCCGCTCTCGCTTGCCGGAGAAACCGTAAAGCAACTGCGCATCTTCGCGTACGACCAGATGGGTATGCAGGGTCAGCGGTTCACCGACAGACGGCAGGCGATAGAGGGTGGTCATGGGCACTTCCAGCTCATACCCGAGGCCGTTTACATCCAGAATCAGGTGCGGCGGCTGTTTCTCAACCAGGGTGCCGCGCAAGCGTCCAATCACGTTTCAGATCCTTGAGCGTTGGCCAGCCGTGGGCTGGCGACTGTCGAAAGGCGAAAATCGCGCCGGCAACACAGGCGCACACATCCGCTTTCAGGAAAATTGCTGCTGATGCTATCAGAGACGCAGGCGCCCGCCACGACTGCGTGCGGTCCCCAGGCCGTGCGGTAGCAGACTGGAACGCGTGTGCGCATGGCAAATCGCGATTGCGAGGGCATCGGAAGCATCGATCTGCGGTTTGCTGGTCAGTTTTAGCATGTGCATGACCATCATCTGCACTTGTTCTTTATTGGCGGCACCGGTGCCCACCACGGCCTGCTTGACCTGGGTGGCGGTGTACTCGGCAATCTCCAGGCACTCTTCGGCGCCCGCCACGATAGCCGCGCCGCGGGCCTGCCCGAGCTTGAGCGCCGAGTCGGCATTTTTCGCCATGAAGACCTTTTCGATGCCCATGGTGACCGGGCCGTAAGTCTGGATGATTTCGCGCACGCCGCGATAAACAATTTGCAAACGCTCGTGCAGCTCGCCCGCACCGGGTACGGATGCAGCCAGACGCCACATAAACACAGCCGCCCCGCCCGGTATCACGAACAATCCCGTAACCGGTGATGCGCGAGCCGGGGTCGATACCCAGAATTAGAGTCATAACGCCTGCAGATTCATAAAAACGATTTACCTGACACCCAATAGCAAATGTGGGAGCGAGCCTGCTCGCGAAGGCGGTACTTCAGCAACACAGGTGCTGAATGACACACCGCTTTCGCGAGCAGGCTCGCTCCCACATTGAATCGTAGTCGCTCTTAACCGAGCTGAGCGGCGACGTCTTCCGGAATGTCTGCGTTGGAGTAGACGTTCTGCACGTCATCCAGGTCTTCAAGCATGTCGATCAGCTTGAGCACCTTCTCCGCCCCTTCCAGATCCAGCTCGGCGCTGGTGGTCGGCTGCATGACGATTTCCGCGTCATCACCCTTGAACCCGGCGGCTTCAAGTGCGTTACGCACTGCGTAGAAGCTGGTGAACGAGGTGAACACGTCGATCGAGCCGTCTTCATGCGTGACGACGTCATCGGCGTCGGCTTCCAGCGCCGCTTCGGTCAGCGCGTCTTCATCGACGCCCGGCGCGAAGCTGATCTGGCCCTTGCGTTCGAACAGGTACGCCACCGAACCGTCGGTGCCGAGGTTGCCGCCGCATTTGCTGAACGCGTGACGCACAGCCGCAGCGGTACGATTGCGGTTGTCGGTCATGCACTCGACCATCACCGCCACGCCGCCCGGGCCGTAGCCTTCGTAGGTCAGCTCTTCAACGTTGTCCGCCTCGGTCGCACCGGCGCCGCGCGCAACGGCGCGGTCGATGATGTCGCGGCTCATGTTGGCGCTCAGGGCCTTGTCCAGGGCCAGACGCAGACGCGGGTTGGAACCCGGATCACCGCCGCCCTGACGGGCCGCAACAGTCAGTTCGCGGATCCACTTGGTGAAGATCTTGCCCCTCTTGGCATCCTGACGTTCTTTGCGGTGCTTGATGTTCGCCCACTTGGAATGACCTGCCATAACTCGCTCCGAATTCTCTTTGAAACGTTGCCCGCCCTGCATGTGCAGCGGCCAGCAAACACAAAATCTCGACCTGCTCTTTATAGAAAGAAAAAAGGCGCATCCGAAGATGCGCCTTCAGGCCCGTCTTACTCAGCCTTTGGCGTTTCGCGCAAACGAATGTGCAGCTCGCGCAAGGCCTTGGCATCCACCACGCCCGGAGCCTGCGTCATCACGTCGGCAGCACTCTGGGTTTTCGGGAAGGCGATCACTTCACGGATCGACTGGGCACCGGTCATCAGCATTACCAGACGGTCAAGACCGAAGGCCAGACCACCGTGCGGCGGTGCACCGTACTTCAGCGCGTCGAGCAGGAAGCCGAACTTCTCTTCCTGTTCCGCTTCGTTGATGCCCAGCAGACGGAATACCGCCTGCTGCATTTCCTTGCGGTGAATACGGATCGAACCGCCACCCAGCTCGGTGCCGTTCAATACCATGTCGTAGGCACGCGACAGTGCGCCGGCCGGGTTGGCTTCGAGCTCCTGCGGGGTGCACTTCGGTGCGGTGAACGGGTGGTGCAGCGCCGAGAAGCTGCCGTCGTCGTTTTCTTCGAACATCGGGAAGTCGACGACCCACATTGGCGCCCACTCGCAGGTCAGCAGCTTTAGGTCATGACCGAGCTTGATGCGCAGCGCGCCCAGGGCTTCGCTGACGATCCTGGCCTTGTCGGCGCCGAAGAACACGATGTCGCCATCGACCGCGCCGACGCGATCAAGGATCACGTTGAGCTTGTCTTCAGGAATGTTCTTGACGATCGGCGATTGCAGACCGTCAACACCGGCTGCGCGCTCGTTGACCTTGATGTAGGCCAGGCCCTTGGCACCGTAGATGCCGACGAACTTGGTGTAGTCGTCGATCTGCTTGCGCGGCATGCTCGCCCCGCCTGGAACGCGCAGTGCGGCAATGCGGCACTTCGGATCGTTGGCCGGACCGCTGAACACCTTGAAGTCGACTTCCTTGAGCTGGTCGGCAACGTCCACCAGTTCCAGCGGAATACGCAGGTCCGGTTTGTCGGAACCGTAGCGGCGCATGGCCTCTTCGAAGGTCATGTGCGGGAATTCGCCGAATTCCAGATCCAGCACTTCCTTGAACAGGTTGCGGATCATTTGCTCGGTCAGGCCCATGATCTCTTTTTCATCGAGGAAGCTGGTCTCGATGTCGATCTGGGTGAATTCCGGCTGACGGTCGGCGCGCAGGTCTTCGTCGCGGAAGCACTTGGCGATCTGGTAGTAACGGTCGAAACCGGCCACCATCAGCAGTTGCTTGAACAGCTGCGGCGATTGCGGCAGGGCGAAGAACGAACCGGCGTGGGTACGGCTTGGCACCAGATAGTCACGCGCACCTTCAGGAGTCGCACGGGTCAGGATCGGTGTTTCGACGTCAAGGAAGCCGTTTTCGTCGAGGAAGCGACGGATGCTGGTGGTCATGCGCGAACGCAGACGCAGCTTCTCGGCCATTTCCGGACGACGCAGGTCGAGGAAGCGATAACGCAGACGGGTTTCTTCGCCGACGTCGGAGAACTCGTTGAGCGGGAACGGCGGGGTTTCCGACTCGTTCAGCACTTCCAGTTCGTAGCCCAGCACTTCGATCATGCCCGAAGCCATGTTGGCGTTGGTTGCGCCAGCAGGACGCAGACGCACCTTGCCGGTGATCTTCACCACGTATTCGCTGCGCACGCGATCGGCGGCGGCGAAGCTCTCGGCGCGATCCGGATCGAAGACCACCTGGGCCAGACCGTCACGATCACGGATATCGAGGAAAATCACCCCGCCGTGGTCGCGACGACGGTGAACCCATCCGCAAAGGGTAATTTCCTGACCTTCCAGGCTTTCGTTCAGTTGGCCGCAATAGTGGCTGCGCATCATGATAATGGTTCGCTTCTCGTCATTCGATATTCGGTGGAGATCCCGTTGCTCAAGCAATGCGGGAACTCACGCGTGTCGTTCGTTCAGGGCTTGAACCCTAGTCAGCTTTGTCGCCACCGGCCAGATTCTTCTTGGCGCCGGTCTTGAAATCGGTCTCGTACCAACCGCTGCCGCTGAGGCGAAAACCCGGCATCGACAGCTGTTTCTTCAGTTCGGGCGCCTGACAGGCAGGGCAGTCGACCAGCGGTGCGTCGCTGATCTTCTGAATGGCTTCCAACTGATGACCACAGGAAGCACACTGGTAATCGTACATCGGCATGGAGGTGTCTCGGCGATCAGATTGCTGCCGCGCGCAGGGCTTTGCGGCGAAAGAGCGGGATTATATCGATTAAATGCGGCCTGTGCAGCCGTAAGCTGCACAGGCCGCGACCTCGTTTGCACGTGCCGTCTCAGAGCGAATCGGACCGCGCCGCTTGACCGATGCCGTTCATCACGCACACCACTCGCACCAGTGCGCTGAAATTCTTCACCCCGCCGTGACGCAGATGTACTTCACGGTCGACGTGAGACAACAGCGAGCTGATCGAACAGCAGTTGTCTGCCGCCATCGAGCCGAGGATGTTCCAGTAAACCTGCTCCAGACGCAGGCAGGTGGCGTAACCATTCAACCGTACTGATCGCGACAATGGCCTGATCAGCGCCATGTCGAATCCGCTGACGAACGGATCGACCTTCAAATCATGTGGCGCGCCGCCCCTGCGGTCGCCGCGCCTGTCTCCTTCTACCATATCGCTGACACTCCTTTGCCATCTCTGCTTGTTTGAAAAGTCACATCCTGTGGCTTTCATAAAAGCGCAGACACAAAGTTATAGCCAGACGACTTGTTGACCGCCGCCGTAGGATAAGCCAACGATACAAGTAAGACTTTGCTCAGGTATGCAGGCCTTGAGAGGCAAGGCCTGCGTGCGGCAAATCAGGCTTCGAGCAGTGCGCGCAGCATCCACGCGGTCTTCTCGTGCACCTGCATGCGCTGGGTCAGCAGGTCGGCGGTCGGCTCATCGCTGACCTTGTCGAGCAGCGGGAAAATCCCGCGTGCCGTGCGGGTCACCGCTTCCTGGCCTTCGACCAGTTGCTTGATCATGTCTTCGGCGCTCGGCACGCCCTCCTCTTCCTTGATGGAAGACAGACGTGCGTAGGTGGCATAGGCGCCCGGCGCCGGAAAGCCCAGGGCGCGGATGCGTTCAGCGATCAAGTCCACCGCCAGCGCCAGCTCGTTGTACTGCTCTTCGAACATCAGATGCAGGGTGCGGAACATCGGGCCGGTGACGTTCCAGTGGAAGTTATGGGTTTTCAGATACAGCACGTAGGTGTCCGACAACAGACGCGACAGCCCTTCGACGATGGACTTGCGGTCTTCTTCACTAATACCGATATCGATTGCCATGGTGACCTCCTGAGGGCGATTGATTTCATCCAAAAGATGCAGGCCCACTCTAGCAAGGCTGCCGCCACCCCGCAGCCCCGATCAAACGCTTGCACTGCGACAAAACGACCGACGCACTGCCACTGGCCGGGCTGATTTGAGTCGCCGCAGGCTTTGCTGTTAAATAGGCGATGTGTCGCCATGCCCCGTTTTTCGGGGTGTTCGCGCATAGGCTGATGCTGTGAACGTGTCCACCGCCTCTTTTCTTTGTTCCGAAGCGAACCGTTCGCCTTCAGCTCTTCCTTGTGAGCCGTCATAAACGTGAGCCAATCAAAATGTTGAAAATCGTCCACCTGCTGATGGGCGCAGCGGCCTTGCTGCTGTCGTTCATACCCAGCTTGAAATCCGAAGCCGTTCCCTACCTGCAACAACCCGATGCACTTTACCTGGCCTTTTTCGGCCTGCTGAACCTGATCCTTGCGCCAGTAATTCCCTACTGGAACAAAGGCCCGCGTCAGCATCTGCAAAACCTGGTCAGCGCTCTTCTGGTACTGACCGTCGTCCTGCAAACCCTGACCCTGATCGCGCCGATGCCGGTCATCGCTGGCCAGCCGGCCGTGCTGTTCAGCCTGGTAATCGCACTGGTTGCGGTGGTCGTGCACCTGGCGGTGAGCTTCTATCGTTCTTCACCGGCCGCCACGCCGACCAGCTACGACATGACCAACCGTGATACCGGCACCGTCAAGTGGTTCAACACCTCCAAAGGCTTTGGCTTTATCTCGCGCGATTCCGGCGATGATATTTTCGTGCACTTCCGTGCGATCCGTGGCGAAGGTCACCGCGTTCTGGTCGAAGGCCAGCGCGTGGAGTTCTCGGTGATGAACCGCGACAAGGGCCTGCAAGCCGAGGACGTCATCGCCGCGCTGCCACGCCGCTGACCCAAAGCAAAAAACCGCGAACAGCCTGGCTGCTCGCGGTTTTTTTTATGCCTGCATGAAATCAATAATGCGGCGGCGGTGCGTCTTCTTCGAAAGAACCGAACTGCCCGACCATTTCTTCCTGGCGCTTGAGCAGTGCCGCCATCTGCAATTGCAGGCGCTCGACCACGCGCTGCTGCTCCACCAGAACGTCATTCAACGCCTGAATCGTATCGTCCTGAAAGGCCAGCCGGCTCTCCAGATCGGTAACGCGTTGTTCCAGAGTCATGACTCAGCCCTCCACAAAAGTGAAATCGTCGGTCAGCACCAGGCGCAGGCGCTCGCGGATGGCGGCGACCTGCTCTGCACTATACGGTCGGGCCGGGTTCTTGCCCCAGACCGGCGCTGGCCACGCGGCATCATCGCGTTTGCGCACGATGACATGCATGTGCAACTGGCTGACAACGTTGCCCAAGGTGGCGACGTTCAGTTTGTCGGCGTCGAACGAATCCTTGAGCAGTTCGGCCAGCATGGTGGTTTCCTGCCAGAGCTGCTGCTGATCAGCGACATCCAACTGAAACAACTCGCTGATATCCTCGCGACGCGGCACCAGGATGAACCACGGGTACTGGCTATCGTTGGACAGCAGCAAACGGCAAAGCGGGAAGTCACCGATGACCAGCGTGTCCTGTTGAAGTCGTGAATCTAAAGCAAACACTGCGCGCACTCCCGGCTGATCGACATATTCAGCTTAGCGGCGATCACTGTGGACGGCCCGCCAAGCGACAGGCGTGCAGCATACCTGTGAATGCGCGAGCCTTCACGACAGCGCTGCCTGCCATCGTTGCGCCGATGCCCCGACATGGGACATTTGCGAACGCTACGCACCAACACGGACCCGATACCCATCACTATCTCGATGAAACGATCGAAACACACGCAATGCTCGGCCTCTCAAGCGCTCAAAGCCGCGGGAAGCCGAACAGGGGCAGAAAATTATTTGCACCAAAATCGCACAACCCGTCTACGCTCAGTGCGTCGGGCATCCGCCGAATACTCAATGACGGGGTGAACGGGTAACGTTTTTGATTGTCACGCGCGCGAAACAGCGTGACAACACCATGGCAGGGCTAACGTCAAGCGCTGAAAAAAACAGCCTCGAAGCCCCCGTTTCACAAGGTTTTCACAAATGCAGAGAGGCGCTGGGGAAAATAACCGCAAGGAAAACGCGGTTTGAGCACGCTTGTTGCATTCGTACTCATATGGACTATAAGCGCACCACCGGAAGTGGATGCCTAAGCCCCATAAAAACAGTGGCAGGGTTGCCCGATGGAGATTCAAGTGTTTTGCCAGGGACTCTTTTTTACCGATGCAAAAAGGCCCATGAACAGCAAGAAAGTTGTCAGTCCGGCTGCGTCGGTACTGTGAATTTGCGACATCCATCCAGTCATTCGCGACAACGTCGTAAAGAAGCTGAAAGGTTGAATTCGCAAGTATCGCCAACATTGTCGGCGTGATATAAGTTTGCGCCGACACAAAAAGAAAGAGCCGCCCAGATAATAAAACAGGTGGGACGGCAGTACTCTTCTAAAACCAAAGGAGCAAATCACGATGCGCGTGATGAAGTGGAGCATGATCGCACTGGCAGTTGCAGCAGCTGCCGGTTCTCAGTTGGCTACGGCCGCACCGTTCGTTAGTGACCAGGCAGAGGCCAAGGGCTTCGTTGAAGACGCCAAAGCTGACTTGCTGATTCGCAACTATTACTTCAACCGCAATAACAAGAATGGCGGCAACGACCAGAAAGACTGGACCCAGGGTATCTGGGGCAACTTCAGCTCTGGTTACACCCAAGGCACCGTAGGCGTGGGCATTGATGCCTTCGGTTATCTGGCCATCAAACTCGATGGCGGTGACGGCACTGGCGGCACCGGCAACATGAGCCGCGATGCCGATGGCGAAGTCAACGACAGCCAGGGCAAAGCCGGTGCTGCGGTCAAGTTCCGCGTATCGAAAACCGAGCTGAAAGTGGGCGACATGCAGCCGAGCACCTCTCCAGTGTTCGCAGTCGGTGGTTCCCGTATCCTCCCGCAAACTGCCAGCGGCTTCCAGCTGCAGAGCAGCGAAATCAAAGATCTTGATCTCGAGGCCGGCCACTTCTACTCGGGTACCAGCCAGGACCGTAACTCCCGCGAAGGTGGTCTGTACGCCAACTACGCTGGCGAAGAAGCCAACACCATCGACTACTTCGGCGGCAAGTACGGCATCACCGAAAACCTGAGCGCATCGCTCTACGGCGCCAAGCTGGAAGACATCTGGAACCAGTACTACGCCAACGTGAACCTCACCACGCCTTTCAGTGGTGACACCTCGCTGAACACCGACTTCAACATCTACCGCACCACCGACACCGGTGACGCGAAAGCCGGCGATATCAGCAACACCACGTTCTCCCTGGCAACCGCTCTTTCGTTCCTGAAAGCGCACACCATTACCCTGGCCTTCCAGAAGGTCAACGGTGACACGCCTTTCGACTACATCGGCGTGGGCAAGAACAACCGTGGTGGCGACTCGATCTTCCTCGCCAACTCCATTCAGTACTCTGACTTCAACGGTCCGAACGAGAAATCCGCTCAGATCCGTTATGACATCAAAATGGCCGAGTACGGCGTTCCAGGTCTGAGCTTCATGACCCGTTACGTTAAAGGCTGGGACATCGATGGCACTAACACCCCAACTGGCAGCGCTTACGCTGGCCTGTACGGTGAAGATGGCAAGCACAACGAGACCAACCTGGAAGCCAAGTACGTTGTTCAGTCTGGCCCGGCAAAAGATCTCTCCTTCCGCATTCGTCAAGCATGGCACCAGGCTAACGCTGACCAGGGCGAAGGCGACATCAAAGAGTTCCGTCTGATCGTTGACTACCCGCTGTCGCTGTTGTAATCGCATCCAGTTAGTTTGCGATAACAAATAAAAAGGCCCATCTCAGGATGGGCCTTTTTTATTGCTGCTGCATTCAACTGCGTTGACTGCCGAGTCAGACAGTTTAATTAGCAACCTATCATTTAGTTGCCGGTTCCTGCATTACACGAATAACCCGCTGCGGAAAAGGAATATCAATCCCGGCGGCTTTCAGGCGATCGCGCGACAGTTCATTGAACATGAACATAACATCCCAGTAGTCGGCAGTTTTAACCCAGACCCGCAAGGAAACCGTGATCGAACTGTCACCCAGTGTCGAAATCACCGCCTGTGGCTCAGGGTCCTGCAATACGCGCTCATCCTTGGCCAGGTCCAGCAACACCTGGCGGGCTTTTTGCAGGTCTGCTTCGTAATCGACACCGACATCGAACACAACCTTGCGCGTCGGCTGACGATTGGTGTTGGTGATGATGCCGTTCGACAGATTGCCGTTGGGCAGGATGATGGTCTTGTTGTCGCCGGTACGCAGCACGGTGTGGAAAATCTGGATACTGTCGACAGTGCCCGCCACGCCTTGCGCTTCGATCCAGTCACCGATGCGGAACGGCCGGAACAGCAGAATCAGCACGCCACCGGCAAAGTTTGCCAGGCTGCCCTGCAAGGCCAGACCGATGGCCAGACCGGCCGCACCGATGGCCGCGACGAACGAGGTGGTTTCCACGCCGATCATCGACGCGACGCTGACGATCAGCAGTACCTTGAGAATGATGTTCGCCAGGCTGCTGATAAAGCCTTGCAGTGCCAGGTCGGCATTGCGCAAGGCCAACAGACCGCCGAGCTTTTGCGTGACCTTGTTGATCAGCCACCAGCCGATGACCAGGGTAATCACCGCCAGCAGCACGCGGCTGCCGTACTCCATGATCATCGGAATCCACGCCTGGGACGCCTTGACCAGGTGGTCCACCTCAGCATTCAAATCCATGTTCTTTCTCCTGATTTCCGGCTTCCCGGGGTGTACACAAAATAATGTGGGAGCGAGCCTGCTCGCGAATGCGGTGTGTCATTCAAAGATGAATTGACCGACACCTTGCATTCGCGAGCACACTCGCTCCCACACAGTCACAGAGCAGTTTAGTCGCGGAAATTGTTGAACTGCAGCGGCATGCCGAATTCCTTGGCGCGCAGTGCCGCGATGGCTTCCTGCAGGTCGTCGCGCTTCTTGCCGGTCACACGTACTTGCTCGCCCTGAATGGCGGCCTGCACTTTCAGTTTGGCGTCCTTGATGTGGCCGACAATCTTCTTCGCCAGCTCCTTGTCGATGCCTTCCTTGAGCACGGCGTCCTGCTTCATCAGCTTGCCCGAGGCGTAGGCGTCCTTGACCTCAAGGCACTGCACGTCGATCTTGCGCTTGACCAGCGCCAGCTTGAGGATTTCGATCATCGCTTCGAGCTGGAATCCGGCCTCGGCGGTCAGGCTGACGGTCAGGTCCTTTTCCTTGAACTCGAAACTGCCTTTGCCTTTCAGGTCATAACGACGGTCGAGTTCCTTCACGGCGTTCTCGACCGCGTTGGTGAGCTCGTGTTTGTCCAGTTCGGATACCACGTCGAACGACGGCATGTAATCTCTCCAATAAAAAGGCGCGCTCGATGGTGATGGAGCGCGCTTGGCTTGCGGTTAAAATCGGGCTCATTATAACGGGTCTTTTCCCACCGATACGGCGCGCCGCACATGCCTGCAAGCAATCGAGCAAAAAACTGATGTCGACTCCCTGGCATGTACTGGGCGCCGGCAGTCTCGGCACGTTATGGGCGACCCGCCTGGCCCGCGCGGGTCTGCCGGTGCGGTTGATCGTGCGCGACGAAACGCGTTTGCGCAGCTACGAGGCCGCCGGTGGACTGACTCTGGTAGAAAACGGACAAGCCAGTACCCATGCAGTTCCCGCTGAAACCGCAGACCACCCCGCGCCGATTCACCGTCTGCTGGTGGCCTGCAAGGCCTACGACGCCGAAAGCGCCGTCGCCCGCATCGCCCCGCGCCTGGCGGCGGATGCCGAGCTGATCCTGCTGCAGAACGGCCTCGGCAGTCAGGACGCGGTCGCCGCCCAGGTCCCGCATGCACGTTGCATCAGCGCCTCGAGCACCGAAGGCGCGTTTCGTGATGGCGACTGGCGCGTGGTGTTTGCCGGTCATGGTTTCACCTGGCTCGGCGATGCGGCAAATCCATTGGCGCCGATCTGGCTGGACGATCTGCAAGCGGCGAACATTCCTCATGAATGGACCGCCGACATCCTCACCCGCCTGTGGCGCAAACTGGCGCTCAACTGCGCGATCAACCCGCTGACGGTGTTGCACGACTGCCGTAACGGCGGATTGACCGAGCATCACTGCGAAGTTGCCACGCTGTGTGGCGAGCTGGCCGAATTGCTTGAACGCTGCGGCCAACCGGCAGCGGCGGACAATCTGCAAGCGGAAGTCGAGCGGGTGATTCAGGCCACCGCGGCCAATTACTCCTCGATGTACCAGGACGTCGCCAACCAACGCCGTACCGAAATCAGTTACCTGTTGGGCCACGCCTGCAAAGTTGCCGAGCGCCATCAGGTGAACCTGCCGCACCTGCAACAATTGCAACAACGTCTGATCGGCCATCTGCGCAGCCTCGGATTGCCCAGCGACTGAGCAGCGGCTACGCTGGCGACTTGTTCCTTTGTTGCGATAAACCTGATGCCATTGCGCCAGCGCCTCGAAAACCTGCCGGTCGGCCAGAAATTACTGGCCGCCCTGCTGGTGTTGTTGACCACGGTTCTGCTGGTCGCCAACCTGACCTTCATCAGCGCCGCCTATTACATCTCCCAGGAGAGCATGGCCCCGCAGGCCTTGCAGACCATCGGCCGGCTGATCTCCAACCCGAGTCTGGTCAGCGAAGCCTTGCAATCACCGCAGAGCGCCGAGCGCCTGCTCAAGGAGCTCGACAGCTATTCACCGCTGCGCGCCGCGGCCCTCTACGACGGCAAAGGCCAACGCCTGGCGCAAGTGCAACGCGGCGACAAGCTCAGCCTGCCGGAGCATTATCGCCACGTCGAGGCGTGGCAATTGACCGAGTTTCGCAGCAACCAACTGATCACCCTGCCCCGTCCCGGCACTTCGCCGGGCCATCTGTTGCTGGTCGCCAGCAGCGAATTGCCGATGGCGTTCTACACCGGTACGTTGACCGCAAGCCTTGGCATTCTGATTTTCAGCGTGCTGCTGTGGCTGGTGATTGCCCGGCAGATCAAACGCCTGATCACCCGGCCGATCCATCAGCTCGAAGAGCTGTCGCGGCAGGTCACCCGCGAAGAGAATTACGCCTTGCGCGCGGCGCGCGGTAACCACGATGAAATTGGCAGTCTGGCCGAGGCGTTCAACACCATGCTCTCGCGCATCGAAGCACGCGAGCAGCAGCTCAAGCGCGCCCGTGATGATTCGCAGGCGGCTTACGATCAGGCCCAGGGGCTGGCCGAGGAAACCCGCCACACCAATCGCAAACTGGAACTGGAAGTCCAGGTGCGCAGCAAGATCGAGAAGAAACTCACCGGTTTCCAGAACTACCTCAACAGCATCATCGACTCGATGCCCTCGGCGCTGATCGCCCTCGATGAGCAGCTCTACGTCACTCAATGGAATCAGGAAGCCAGCGCCCTCTCCGGCACGCGTCTGGACGAAGCGCTGAACCAGCCGATCTTCCTTGCCTTCGAACCGCTCAAGCCGTTTCTGCCGCAACTCAAGCAGACCGTCGAGCAGCACACCGTGGCGAAAATCGAGCGGGTCACCTGGTTCAAGGACGAAGAGCCCAAGCACTATGCGCTGACCTTTTATCCGCTGATGGGCGGTGCCGGGCGCGGCGTGGTGATCCGCATTGACGACATCACCCAGCGCCTGTCGCTGGAAGAGATGATGGTGCAGTCGGAAAAAATGCTCTCGGTCGGTGGCCTCGCCGCCGGCATGGCCCATGAAATCAATAACCCGCTGGGCGCGATCCTGCACAACGTGCAAAACATCCGCCGACGCCTGTCCGCCGATTTGCCGAAGAACCTGGAAACCGCCGAACAACTGGGTATCGACCTGGACACGGTCAACCGCTACCTGCAAGGCCGCGAAGTGCCGCAACTGCTCGACGGCATTCAACAGGCCGGTGCGCGGGCGGCGAAGATCGTGACGCACATGCTCAGTTTCAGCCGCCGCAGCACTCGGCAAATGGCCCCGTGCGACTTGCCGGCACTGATCGACCAAGCCGTGGAAATCGCTGGCAACGACTTCGATCTGGCCATCGGTTTCGATTTCAAGGGCCAGGCGATCATCCGCCAGTTCGACCCGGCGCTCGGCCCGGTACCGGGCACCGCCAACGAGCTCGAGCAGGTACTGCTCAATTTGTTGAAAAACGCCGCGCAGGCGATTCACCAGCGCGAAGACGACCGCGAGCCGGGGCGCATCATTTTGCGCACCAGACTCAATCCGCCCTGGGCCGAAATCCAGGTCGAAGACAACGGTATCGGCATGAGCGAAAGCGTGCGCAAACGCACCTTCGAGCCGTTTTTCACCACCAAGGAAATCGGCCAGGGCACCGGGCTGGGCCTGTCGGTGTCGTA
This sequence comes from Pseudomonas sp. R1-1, assembly GCF_051132135.1. Classification (NCBI taxonomy): domain Bacteria; kingdom Pseudomonadati; phylum Pseudomonadota; class Gammaproteobacteria; order Pseudomonadales; family Pseudomonadaceae; genus Pseudomonas; species Pseudomonas sp. R1-1. Next base: position 1,476,216 of record NZ_CP071663.1, on the reverse strand, counting down.
TTTCATCATTACCAACAATCACAAAGGGCAGATGGAAGTGCAGTCCGCGCCGGGCCAGGGCACCTGCTTCACCTTGCGCCTGCCACTGACCCAGCCAACGCCCATCGCCGCTGAAAACCATCAACTACCGAGGTAACCCATGGGCTTCCGCCTGTCGAAAATCTATACCCGCACCGGCGACACCGGCGAAACCGGCCTCGGCGATGGCCGTCGCGTGCCCAAGGATCATCCGCGGATCGAAGCGATCGGCGAAGTCGATACGCTGAACAGTCAGGTCGGCGTGTTGCTGGCCGGGTTGATCGCCGAGCGTGAAAGCTGCCCGGGGCTGAATGAGCTGATCGAGGTCCTGGCGCCTTGTCAGCATCGCCTGTTTGATCTGGGTGGCGAACTGGCAATGCCGGAATATCAGGCGTTGAACGCAGCAGAAATCGAACGGCTGGAAGCGGCGATCGACGTGTGGAATGAAGAGTTGGGTCCGCTGGAGAATTTCATTTTGCCCGGTGGTTCAATGTTGATCGCCCAGGCGCACGTGTGCCGCAGCCTGGCGCGCAGTGCCGAGCGACGTTGCCAGCATCTGAATGCGCTGGAACCGCTGGCCGGGGTTGGCTTGGCGTATATCAATCGGTTGTCGGATCTGTTGTTTGTTGCGGCAAGGTTGATTGCGCGGCGGCAGGGGGTGGCGGAGATTTTGTGGCAGGCGGCCCCAAAGCCAACAGAAATGTAGCGCCTGTTTAGCCGCCATCGCTGGCAAGCCAGCTCCCACAGGTTTAGTGGCTTACGCAACATTTGTGAACGACACAAACCCTGTGGGAGCTGGCTTGCCAGCGATGAGGCCATCAGCCTTTATAGAGACGCAGGCCAGAATGCGCGAATTCCCGCCACACCCTGCGCGCCGGCACCCCAGGCCTTGTCCCGCTCCGCCGGCCCGACCCCACCGAGCAAAAACACCGGTTTGCTGAAACCCTCGACTAAAGTCTCAGCCTGCTCCCAGCCCAACGGCTGCGCATCCGGGTGGGTCAGCGTCGGCTGTACCGGCGACAGGGTGACAAAATCCACCCCCATCTGCTCGGCCAGCGCCAGCTCTTCGGCGTTATGGCACGACGCGGCCAGCCAGCGCTCTGCCGGTAACGGCCGCCCCGCCGCCGCGTATTTGCGCAGTTGCGCCGAGGTGATGTGCCAGCCGGCCGAAGGAAAATCGCCGAGCCATTCGAACGGCCCTTTGATCATCAACTGCGCCTTGCCAGCACACAGGCCGACCGCATCCACCGCCAGATCACGGTACTTGGGGTCGTAGCCATTCGGCGCACGCAACTGAATCAGCTTGATGCCACCCGCAATCGCCTTCTGGATGCCGCGCAGCAGCGCAGGGGTTTCCAGATCTTCCGGGGTGATCAGGTACTCGGCGGGCAAACGCGCCGCGGCAACGATTGGCTGGTTGGCCGCCGGGAATTCATAATTCACCAGTTCCTTCGCCGTCACCCAGGCCATTGGCTGCCCTTCGGCGCCATGCGGTTCACCCGCGAAGGCCGAGACTTCCCAGACATCCAGCAACACTTGTTTGTCCGGATAATCATGGCGAACCTTGATCAGCGGCCGGGCAGCGTCAACGACGATGCCCAGCTCCTCGTTCAATTCCCGCGCCAGCGCGCTTTCTACCGACTCGTCAGCCTCGACCTTGCCGCCGGGAAACTCCCACAGACCACCCTGATGCTGAGTGTCGGCGCGGCGAGCGATGAGGATTTTGCCGCTGGCGTCACGAATGACTGCAGCGGCGACGTGGACACGTTTCACCGGTTCAACTCCTCCAGTGCTGCCTGCTGCCATGCCTTGAACGCAGGCCATTGGTAGACGATTTCAACATAGGCTTCGTCGGCGGCCTGCAGTTGCACTTGATAGGTACGCAGGCGTACCGCGATCGGTGCGAAGAAGGCATCGGCCAGACTGACCCGGCCGAACAGGTATGGCCCTTCTTCGGTCGCTGCTGCACGACACTCCGCCCACAAGGCGAGCATGCGCTCGATGTCGACCTTCACTTCTGGCGGCACCGGATCGAGCGGCGCGTCATGGTTGAGGTTGAACGGCATGTGATTGCGCATGGCGAAGAAGCCACTGTGCATTTGCGCGCAGGCGGAGCGGGCCTGGGCGCGGGCGAACACATCGCTCGGCCAGAGCTGCTCGGAGGGGAATTGCTCGGCGAGGTATTCGGCGATCGCCAGCGAGTCGGCGATGGTGCCGCGGGTGGTTTTCAGCAGCGGCACCTTGGCGGTCGGCGAATGCTTGAGCAGTAGCGCGCGGGTGTCGGGCTTGCCGAGTCTGATCAGTTCTTCGCTGTACGGTGCGCCGGTCAGCTCCAGCGCCAGGGCGGCGCGCAGGGACCAGGAGGAAAGCAGTTTGTCGCCGATGATCAGGTGCAGGGACATGGTGGTGGCGCCTTTTCGTCAGAGGGAAACTCTATATAAGTGGTGTCCGGGCTGGCGCAATCGCGAGCAGGCTCACTCCTACAGGGGATTTGTGAACGATACAGATTCCTGTGGGAGCCAGCCTGCTGGCGATGCAGGCGACCCGGTCTCGGATCAGGTGCGGTACTCAGCGTTGATCTTCACATACTCGTGCGACAGGTCGGTGGTCCAGATGGTTTCGCTGCAATCGCCGCGCCCCAGCTCGATACGGATGGTGATCTCTTCCTGCTGCATGACCGCCGAACCTTGCGCTTCAGTGTAGGTCGCCGCACGCGCGCCGCGGCTGGCGATGCACACCTCGCCAAGGAATACGTCGATCTTGCTCACGTCCAGGTCCGGCACACCGGCACGGCCGACCGCAGCAAGAATACGGCCCCAGTTCGGGTCGGAAGCGAACAGCGCGGTCTTGATCAACGGCGAGTGGGCCACGGTGTAGCCGACGTCCAGGCATTCCTGATGATTGCCACCGCCGTTGACTTCGACGGTGACGAACTTGGTCGCGCCTTCACCGTCACGCACGATGGCCTGAGCCACGTCCATGCACACTTCGAACACCGCTTGCTTGAGCTTGGCGAACAGCTCGCCTTCAGCACGGGTGATCTCCGGCAGCGCAGCCTTGCCGGTGGCGATCAGCATGCAGCAGTCGTTGGTCGAGGTGTCGCCGTCGATGGTGATGCGGTTGAACGACTTGTTCGCGCCGTCGAGCATCAGGTTGTGCAGCACATCACGCGAGACTTTGGCGTCCGTGGCGATGTAGCCGAGCATGGTCGCCATGTTCGGGCGAATCATGCCCGCGCCTTTGCTGATGCCGGTGACGGTGATGGTCACGCCGTCATGCGCGAACTGGCGGCTGGCGCCCTTCGGCAGGGTGTCGGTGGTCATGATCCCGGTGGCGGCAGCTTCCCAGTTGTTTTCCGACAGATCGTCGAGCGCCGCTTGCAGCGCGCCTTCGATCTTCTCGACGGGCAGTGGCTCGCCGATCACGCCGGTGGAGTACGGCAGGATCTGGCTGGCGTCGACGCCGGTCAGCTCGGCCAGTTTCGCGGTGGTGCGCTCGGCAGCCGCCAGGCCCGGTTCGCCGGTGCCGGCGTTGGCGTTACCGGTGTTGGTCAGCAGGTAGCGCACGGCATTCTGTACACGCTTTTTCGCCAGAATCACCGGCGCCGCACAGAACGCGTTCAGGGTGAACACGCCCGCCACGGTCGAGCCTTCGGCACAGCGCATCACCACAACATCCTTGCGCCCGGGGCGCTTGATGCCGGCCGAGGCGATACCGAGTTCAAAACCGGCAACCGGGTGCAACGTTGGCAACGGACCAAGACCAACAGCCATGAATGCGCTCCTTACTCAATGATGTCAGCACCGTCACTCGCCGCGACGGTGGTGTGAATGGCAAAACGCCGCGACGGCAGGAGCCGGTCGCGGCGCGGGTAGTTCAGCGAGTGCGACGGGTTTTACTGGATCTGCCCGTGGCAATGCTTGTATTTCTTGCCCGAACCGCAATAGCACAGCTCGTTGCGGCCCAGCTTCTGCTCGTTGCGCACCGGTGCGGTGGCGAGGGCGACATCGACCTCTTCACCCAGCGCTTCGGGCTGATCCAGCCCCGGCGCTTCGGCGTGTTCGAACTGCATGCGGGCGGCCAGCGCTTCGGCTTCCTGACGCAGGCGTTGCTCTTCGGCTTCCGGATCTTCGCGGCGAACCTGAACGTGCGACAGCACACGGATCGAGTCGCGCTTGATCGAATCAAGCAGCTCGGAGAACAGCGTGAACGACTCGCGCTTGTATTCCTGCTTCGGGTTCTTCTGCGCATAGCCACGCAGGTGGATGCCGTGACGCAGGTGATCCATGGTCGACAGGTGGTCTTTCCACAGATCGTCCAGTACGCGCAGGACGATTTGTTTCTCGAACGAGCGCAGTGCTTCGGCACCGGCCTGATCTTCTTTTTCGTTGTACGCGGCGATCAGCTCGGCCATCAGCTTCTCGCGCAGGGTTTCTTCATACAGGTGATCGTCTTCGTCGAGCCATTGCTGGATCGGCAGTTTCACGCCGAAGTCGCTTTCGATCGTCGCTTCCAGACCAGCGACGTCCCACTGCTCGGGCAGCGATTGCGGTGGAATGTGCGCGCTGACGGTGGCGTTGAGCACGTCCTGACGGAAGTCGGCGATGGTCTCACCGATATTGTCAGCGGCCAGCAACGTGTTACGCATGTGATAGATCACTTTACGCTGTTCGTTGTTGACGTCGTCGAACTCGAGCAATTGCTTGCGGATATCGAAGTTGCGGCCTTCAACCTTGCGCTGCGCCTTCTCGATCGCGTTGGTCACCATGCGGTGCTCGATCGCTTCGCCCGGCTGCATGCCCAGGGCTTTCATGAAGTTCTTCACCCGGTCAGAGGCAAAGATGCGCATCAGGCTGTCTTCCAGCGACAGGTAGAAGCGGCTCGAACCGGCATCGCCCTGACGGCCGGCACGGCCACGCAGCTGGTTGTCGATACGACGCGATTCGTGACGCTCGGAAGCGATCACCTGCAAGCCGCCGGATTCCAGCACTTGCTGATGGCGCTTCTGCCAGTCGGCCTTGATCTGCGCGATCTGCTCGGGGCTCGGGTTTTCCAGCGCCGCGACTTCCACTTCCCAGTTGCCGCCCAACAGAATGTCGGTACCGCGACCGGCCATGTTGGTGGCGATGGTCAGGGCGCCTGGACGACCGGCCTGAGCGATGATTTCAGCTTCTTTTTCGTGAAACTTGGCGTTCAGGACCTTGTGTTCGATGCCTTCCTTGGCGAGCAGGCTGGACACGTGCTCGGAAGTTTCGATGGTCGCAGTACCGACGAGGATCGGACGGCCCTGGGCCATGCCTTCCTTGATGTCGTTGATGATCGCCGCGTATTTCTCTTCGGCGGTCAGGAACACCAGGTCGTTGTAGTCTTTACGCGCCAACGGCTTGTTCGGCGGAATGACCACGACCGGCAGGTTGTAGATCTGGTGGAATTCGAACGCTTCGGTATCAGCGGTACCGGTCATGCCGGACAGCTTTTCGTACAGACGGAAGTAGTTCTGGAACGTGGTCGAGGCCAGGGTCTGGCTCTCGGCCTGAATGTTCAGGCCTTCCTTGGCTTCGATGGCCTGGTGCAGGCCTTCGGACAGACGACGACCCGGCATGGTACGACCGGTGTGTTCGTCGACCAGCACGACCTGACCGTCCTGCACGATGTATTCAACGTTGCGGTTGAACAGCTTGTGCGCACGCAGACCGGCGTAAACGTGGGTCAGCAGACCGAGGTTGTGCGCCGAGTACAGGCTCTCGCCTTCGGCCAGCAGGCCGACGCGGGTGAGCATGTCTTCGATGAACTGGTGACCCGCTTCGTTGAGTTCGACCTGACGGGTCTTTTCGTCAACGGTGTAGTGGCCGGCCTTGGTGACCTGGCCTTCGACTTCCTCGACGTGCAGTTCCAGCTGCGGGATCAGTTTGTTGATCTCCATGTACAGCTTGGAACTGTCCTCGGCCTGACCGGAAATGATCAGCGGGGTACGCGCTTCGTCGATGAGGATGGAGTCGACTTCGTCGATCACGGCAAAGTTGAGTTCGCGCTGGAATTTTTCTTCCATGCTGAACGCCATGTTGTCGCGCAGGTAGTCGAAACCGAATTCGTTGTTGGTGCCGTAAGTGATGTCGGCGGCATAGGCCAGACGCTTTTCTTCAGGCGGCTGGAACGGCGTCACGACGCCGACGGTCAGGCCGAGGAATTCGTACAGCGGACGCATCCAGTTGGCGTCACGACGGGCCAGGTAGTCGTTCACCGTCACCACGTGCACGCCCTTGCCGGACAGTGCATTGAGGTAAACGCCGAGGGTCGCCACCAGGGTTTTACCCTCACCGGTGCGCATTTCGGCGATCTTGCCTTCGTGCAGGGTCATGCCGCCGACGAGTTGCACGTCGAAGTGGCGCATGCCCATCACGCGCTTGCCGGCCTCGCGGGCCACGGCAAAGGCTTCCGGCAACAGCTTGTCGAGGGTTTCCCCTTTGGCGATGCGGTCCTTGAACTCTTGAGTCTTGGCGCGCAATTGATCGTCCGAAAGGGCCACCATTTGCTCTTCGAAGGCATTGACGAGCTGCACCGTCTTGAGCATGCGTTTGACTTCACGCTCGTTCTTGCTTCCAAAAAGTTTCTTTAACAAAGGCGCAAACATATCGGCAGGATCTTCCACACTAAAGGGATGGAGGGCGGCCCCGTGAGTCGCCCGTGCAGCCCTCATGGCCGCATGCGAACGAGCATTCTACCCGGAAACGGTGGTGAGGAAAGTGGCGATGTTCCACGATGCTGGCACTGCGCTTTGACGGGGCTCACTTGAAATAAGGGCGTTTTGCTCAACTTCAACCCACAGGGGCAAGAAGTTAGTCGTTGATTTAATGAGCAAAGCAGGGACAAAAGCAATGGGCGAGTGGTTCCGCAGCTTTCTGCTACCATGGCGCTTCTGTTACTTCAGGTGTTCGATCATGGCATTTCGCCCTCTCACGGCCAGAGCACCCGCCGTTCTGCTACGCGAAGCCAAGCCGCTCAAAGCCATCCTCGGCCATGCCCAACGGCTGGGGCATTTGCAACGTCTGCTCGAAAGCCAGCTGCAACCCGCCGCCCGCGAACACTGCCATGTGGCGTCGTGGCGCGAGGGCAGTCTGCTGCTGATTGTCACCGACGGCCACTGGGCCACACGCCTGCGCTATCAGCAGAAACGCTTGCAGCGGCAATTGCAGATGTTCGACGAGTTCACCAGCCTGACGCGGATCCTGTTCAAGGTGCAGCCGCCGACGGTGCAGCGCGGCGCGACCGGGCACACCATGGACCTGTCGACCGATGCTGCGGCGACGATTCAGGAAACGGCTGACGGGATCAGCGATCCGGGTTTGCGTGCGGCGCTGGAAAGACTGGCGGCGCACGCCAAGGCCAAATCCTGAAAATCAGCAAACCCTGTAGGAGCGAGCCTGCTCGCGATGGCGGTAGATCAGTCACTTCAAGTGTCGATCGATACATCGCCATCGCGAGCAGGCTCACTCCTACATTTTTAGCGGCGTTTGCTGCCACCGAGCAGAGAGCCCATCAAACCACGCACCAACTGTTTACCAAGATTATTGGCCGCCTGGCGCATGGCTGACTTCAGTGCCTGCCCCGCCGCCGTGCCGAGAAACTCTCCCGCCCGGTCGGCCAGGCTTGGTTCTTCAGGCGCTGGTTTTCCTGCGGGCACCTCAGCGTCCGGCGCCAGGCCTTTACGCCCCATGAGGATTTCATAAGCCGACTCGCGATCGATCGGCTTGTCATAACGGCCCTTGAACGGCGATCCGGCAATCAGCACGGTGCGTTCGGTTGCGCTGAGCGGCCCGATCCGCGATTGCGGCGGCGCCACCAGCACACGCTGGACCATTTCCGGCGTGCCCTTCTCGGTCAGGGTGCCGACCAAGGCCTCGCCAATCCCCAACTCGGTCAACACCGACAAGCTGTCGAACGCCGGATTCGGGCGGAAACCTTCGGCCACCGCACGCAGGGATTTCTGCTCTTTGGCAGTAAACGCACGCAAGCCGTGCTGGATACGCAAGCCCAGTTGGGCCAGCACGTCATCCGGCAGATCGGCGGGCGACTGGGTGACGAAATACACGCCAACGCCCTTGGAGCGGATCAAGCGCACCACTTGTTCGAGGCGTTCCTGCAAAGCCTTCGGTGTGTCGCCAAACAGCAAATGCGCCTCATCGAAGAACAGCGCCAGCAGCGGTTTGTCGGCATCGCCACGCTCCGGCAATTGCTCGAACAGTTCGGCCAGCAGCCACAACAGGAACGTCGCGTAGACTTTCGGCGCTTCGTGCACCAGACGGCTGGCGTCGAGCAGATGAATACGTCCGCGGCCATCGGCGCTCGGTTGCAGAATGTCTTCCAGTTGCAACGCCGGCTCGCCGAACAAGGCTTCTGCGCCTTGCTGTTCCAGAGTCGCCAACCGACGCAGCAGGGCCTGACTGGAACCGGTGGTCATCAGCGCCGCGTCTTCGCCGAGCAGTTGCGGATTGTCCTTGAGGTGATTGAGCAGCGCTTTCAGGTCTTTCAGATCGAGCAGCAACAGACCTTCGTGATCGGCGACCTTGAACGCCGCATACAGCGCCGACTGCTGACTGTCAGTGAGTTCCAGCAGACTGCCGATCAGCAGCGGGCCCATTTCGCTCAACGTGGTACGCAGCGGATGCCCGGATTCGCCATGTATATCCCACAGGGTCACCGGGTACGCTTGCGGGGTGTGGTTGAGCCACGGCATGCCGGCGATCCGCTCGGCGACCTTGCCCTGTGGATTGCCGGCGGCACCGAGACCGCACAGGTCACCCTTGATGTCGGCGGCGAACACCGCGACACCGGCGTCGCTGAACGCTTCGGCCAGGCGCTGCAAGGTGACGGTCTTACCGGTGCCGGTGGCGCCGGCGATCAGGCCGTGGCGGTTCGCCAGGCGCATCGCCTGAGCAGTCTGCTGGCCAGCCGGATCGGCGCCGATTACGAGTTGCGAGGAGTCAGGCATTTTGTCACCCAATGGTTAATCTTTGATGCTGCATGGCCGATAGAAAGGTTGAGAGACCCGACCCGAGTCAGCCGGACATTTCCCTAAGGAGAGACGGAAATATCAGCTTGTTTTGACCCTTGCCCGTTTCACGTGCCTCTATAAAAGCACGCCCGGGACATTAAGACCTTAGCGGAACCCCAAGCCATGAACAAAAATCTGCGCTTCAGCCATAAAATCCTGCTTGCCGCCGCCCTCGTCGTCATCGCCGCCTTCGCCTCGTTCACCCTGTATAACGATTGGTTGCAACGCAACGCGATCCGCGATGACCTGAACAGCTACCTCGAAGAAATGGGCGAGGTCACTGCCGGTAATATCCAGACCTGGCTGACCGGTCGCATTCTGCTGATCGAAAACGCCGCCCAGAACATCGCCGCCAATCCGGAACCTGCCAACGTCGCCAGCCTGCTCGAACAGAAAACCCTGACCTCGGTGTTCATGGCCACCTACCTGGGTGACGCCACCGGCCATTTCACCATCCGCCCCGACACGAAAATGCCGGACGGTTTCGACCCGCGCGTTCGTCCCTGGTACAAGGGCGCCGAGAGCAGCAGCACCTCGACCCTGACCGAGCCGTACATCGATGCGGCAACCGGCCAGTTGATCATTTCCATCGCCACCGCCTCGAAAAAGGCCGGCCAGAGCGTCGGCGTGGTTGGCGGTGATCTGAGCCTGCAATCGCTGGTCGACACCCTCGCCGCGCGGGATTTCGACGGCATGGGTTATGTGTTTCTGGTCAGCGCCGACGGCAAGATCCTTGTGCACCCGGACAAAGCCTTGGTGATGAAGTCACTCAAAGAAGCCTATCCGCAGGACACGCCGCGCATCAGCAGCGATTTCAGCGAAGTCAGCGTCGATGGCAAGACCCGCATCCTCACCTTCGCGCCGATCAAGGGTCTGCCGTCGGTTAACTGGTACATCGGCTTGTCGGTGGACAAGGATCAGGCGTTCGCGATGCTCAGCGAATTCCGCACTTCGGCGGTGATTGCGACGGTGATTGCCGTGGCGATCATTCTGGCGCTGCTGGGCATGCTGATCCGCATCCTGATTCAGCCGCTGCACGTCATGACCCGCGCCATGGAAGACATCGCCGACGGCGAAGGCGATCTGACCAAGCGCCTGACCATCGTCAACCACGATGAGTTTGGCGTGTTGGGTACCGCATTCAACCGCTTCGTCGAACGTATTCACGGTTCGATCCGCGAAGTCTCGTCGGCCACCGGGCAAGTCAACGAAGTCGCGCTGCGCGTGGTCGCGGCCTCGAACTCGTCGATGTACAACTCCGACCAGCAAGCCTCGCGCACCAGCAGCGTGGCGGCAGCGATCAACCAGCTCGGCGCCGCCGCGCAGGAAATCGCCCGCAATGCGGCGCAGGCGTCGAGTCAGGCCAGCGATGCGCGCGGTCTCGCCGAAGATGGCCAGCAAGTGGTCGAACGCAGCATTCAAGCAATGAACCAACTGTCGAGCATGCTCAGTGCATCGAGCAGCAACATCGAGTCGCTGAACAGCAAAACCGTGAACATCGGGCAGATTCTCGAAGTGATCACCAGCATTTCCCAGCAGACCAACCTGCTGGCGCTCAACGCGGCAATTGAAGCGGCGCGCGCCGGCGAGGCTGGCCGTGGCTTTGCCGTGGTCGCCGATGAAGTGCGCAATCTGGCCCACCGCACCCAGGAATCGGCGCAGCAGGTGCAGACCATGATCGAGGAGCTGCAAGTCGGCGCCCGCGAGTCGGTGAGCACCATGAGCGACAGCCAGCGCCACAGTAAGGACAGCGTCGAGATCGCCAACCTCGCCGGCGAGCGCTTGAACAGCGTGACCCAGCGCATCGGTGAAATCGACGGCATGAACCAGTCGGTGGCGACCGCGACCGAGGAGCAGACCGCGGTGGTCGAGTCGATCAACGTCGACATTACCGAGATCAACACACTCAACCAGGAAGGCGTGGAGAACCTCCACGCGACCTTGCGTGCCTGTTCGGATCTGGAGCAGCAGGCTGCACGGTTGAAGCAACTGGTGGGCAGTTTTCGCATATAGCGTCTGATCTACCGCCATCGCCAGCAGGCTGGCTCCCACATTGATCTGTGTCGCTCACAAATCCCCTGTGGGAGCCAGCCTGCTGGCGATGGCGGCCTCCAAGTCGAAAACCGCCCGACGCCCCACCGCGCAATCCCGACCGAACATCCATTCTCGATAAAGGTCAACAAGGGAGAACCCAGCAGCGGAGGGATGATCACCGTGCATATCGCCGACATCACCATGTTCTACGCCCCGGCCAGTGGCGGCGTGCGGACTTATCTGGATGCCAAGCACCGTCGGTTGACGGGCAGACCCGGCATTCGCCACAGCCTGTTGATTCCCGGCGCCCGTTATGGCGAAAACGACGGCGTTTACAGCGTACCGGCCCCTGCCCTGCCTTTTGGCAAGGGTTATCGCTTCCCGCTGCGCCTGGCGCCATGGCGCAATGTTTTGCAGGACTTGCAGCCTGATCTGATCGAAGTCGGCGATCCCTACCTGACCGCTTGGGCGGCGCTGGATGCGCGGCGGCAGCTGGATGTGCCGGTGATCGGCTTTTATCATTCGGACCTGCCGCTGCTGGTCGGCAACCGCATGGGCCATTGGGTCACACCGAATGTCGAGGCCTATGTGACCAAACTCTACGGCAACTTCGACCGTGTGTTGGCGCCCAGCCAGGTGATGGCCGACAAGCTCACCGGGCTGGGCGTGCGCAACGTCTACGTGCAGCCGCTGGGCGTTGATCTGCAGACCTTCCATCCGGGCGCGTGCGAGCGCAATCTGCGTGCGGAACTGGGCATCGCCGAGGACACACGTCTACTGATTTTCGCCGGGCGCGGTTCGAAAGAGAAAAACCTGCCGGTGCTGCTCAAGTGCATGCAACGCCTCGGCCCGCGTTATCACTTGCTGCTGGTGGGCTCATCGATGCCGGCCATCGTCCCGGACAACGTCAGCGTCATCGACGAGTTCTGCCCGCCGGCGCGGGTCGCACAATTGATGGCCAGCGCCGACGCGCTGGTGCATGCCGGCGATCAGGAAACTTTTGGTCTGGTGATTCTCGAAGCCATGGCCTGCGGCATTCCGGTGGTTGCTGTGGCAGCGGGAGCCTTCGAAGAAATCGTCGACGAGTCCTGCGGCCTGTTGTGCGCGCCGAACAATCCGCAGGCGATGGCCAATGCCGTGCGCGAACTGTTCAGTCGCGGCTGCGCAAAACTTGGCCGACAAGCGCGCCAGCACGTCGAGCAGCATTACGCCTGGGACAATGTGGTCGACAGTCTGCTCAGTCACTATCACGCCGTACTCGGCCACGCGACTCCCAAGGTGGCCAATGGCTGAATCGAACAATCGCCGCGCCGTGCTGCTGGTCTTGCATGACGTGGCGCCGGAAACCTGGGCCGATTATCAGCCGTTTGTCGAAGCGGTCGATGCCATGGGTGCAGTGCCGATGACGTGGCTGGTCGTGCCGGATTTTCACCGGCGTAATGCCCTTGATGCGCACCCGGCGTTCCGCCGCTTGCTTGACGAGCGGCTGGTGCGGGGCGATGAATTGGCCCTGCACGGTTACTATCACGATGACCAGGAGCCAGGCCCGAGGACACCGCGTGACTGGTTCATGCGCCGGGTCTATACCTACGAAGGCGAGTTTTACCGCCTGTCCCGCGAAACCGCCCTCTCCCGTTTGCATGCCGGTCTTGAGATCTTTCAACGCCACGACTGGCCTGTGCACGGTTTCGTCGCCCCGGCGTGGCTGATGAGCGATGGCACGCGCCAGGCATTGCGCGAATTGCCGCTGCAGTACACCAGCGATCCGCAGCACATTTATCGGTTGCCGGACTTCACCGCCATCGACGCACCGGGACTGGTGTGGAGCGCGCGCAGTGCCTGGCGGCGTGGTTTGTCCAAAGTGCTCAGCGATCAACGCGAACAGCGCTGGCGTCGGGCGCCGGTGATTCGCCTGGGTTTGCACCCGGTAGATATGCGCCACCCTTTTTCGCGCAATTATTGGCTGCAAACCGTTGAACGACTCCTCGCCGATGGACGCGACCCCATGACCAAGATCAACTGGCTCGCTCGACAGCGCGCGCAACTGGAACGCGCGGCATGAAGCGCAGCTTGTTATTGCTGATCGGCCTGCTCGTCGCGGTGCTGATTCCAGTCGTGCTCGGCGGTGGCGAAACCTGGGCGCGCCTGCAAAGCTTCCCGCTGCGTTGGTTGCTGCTGATGTTCGGCATGATTATGCTCTGCTGGGGCATCAACACCCTGCGTTTGCGCCTGTTGCTGGGCGACCAGCGTGGGCAGGTGCCGCCGATCAAGAGCCTCGGCGTGGTCATGGCCGCAGAATTCGCCTACTGCGCCACCCCCGGCGGCAGCGGCGGACCGTTGACCATCATGGCCTTGCTGGCGCGCTTCGGTGTACGCCCGGCGCGCAGCAGTGCGGTGTTTGCCATGGATCAGCTCAGCGATCTCCTGTTCTTTCTCTGTGCCCTGAGCGGTATTCTGATTTACGCGTTGTTCCAGCATCTGAGCGATCGTCTTGAGTGGCTGTTGATGCTCAGTGCAGTGTCGCTGTTTGGCGGGTTGTTCAGTTGTGTGCTGATTGCGCGTTATCACCGCGCATTGATTCGCCTCAGCGGACGATTGCTGGCCGGCATGAACGTCACGGCGCGCACGCGGCGGCGCTGGGCGCGCAAATTACTGCACTTTCTCGCCGCGTTCACCGACACCCTGAAGTTGCCTTGGCAAACCCTGATCAAGGTCTTCGCCCTGACTTGCGTGCACTGGCTGCTGCGCTACAGCGTGCTGTATCTGGCGCTGCGCGGGCTGGGCGCGGACTTGCAGTGGGCGTGGAGCTTCCTGATACAAATGCTTTCGCTGGGCGCCGGGCAGTTCAGCCTGCTCCCGGGTGGCGCCGGGGCCGCGGAATTGACCTCGGCGGCGCTGCTGGCACCGATGGTGGGCAAATCCACCGCAGCGGCAGCGATCCTGATCTGGCGGGTGGTGACGTATTACTTCTATCTGTTGATCGGTGGCCCGGTGTTCGTGTTGATGCTGGGCCGGCCGTTGCTGAAGAAGCTGATGAACGTCAGGCAGGCTTCTTAGCGTCGTCCTGCTGATCCTGAAGCTGTTCCCACAATTCGGCGGCTCCTGAAAACTCCGTACCGTCGTCAGGGCTCAAGTCCTCCGGGTCGTAGCGGCTCAAACAGCCTTCGCCCAAGGTCGCCGGGGCTTTGGAGGTGGCTTTCTCAAGTGGATCGCTCATCGGCTTGCTCCGAGTGGCTGGAATAAAAAAGGGCCTGAGCGATTCAACGCCCAGACCCGGTTTTTTTCAAGCCCATGGGTTCGATCAGAACACCACAGTCTTGTTGCCGTGCACCAGCACGCGGTCTTCGAGGTGGTAGCGCAGGCCACGGGCCAGGACCATCTTCTCGACGTCACGGCCGAAACGCACCATGTCTTCGATGCTGTCGCTGTGGCTGACCCGCACCACGTCCTGCTCGATGATCGGCCCGGCGTCCAGCTCCTCGGTAACGTAGTGGCAAGTCGCACCGATCAGTTTCACGCCACGCAGCGAGGCCTGGTGATACGGCTTGGCGCCGACGAACGACGGCAGGAAGCTGTGGTGGATGTTGATGACCTTGTGCGCGTATTCGCGGCACAACTCGGGCGGCAGGATCTGCATGTAGCGCGCCAGCACCACCACTTCGGCGTCGTGCTGCTTGACCAGTCGCGATACTTCGGCGAACGCCGGCTGCTTGTCCTGCGGATTGACCGGGACGTGGTAATAAGGAATGCCATGCCACTCGACCATGCTGCGCAGGTCGTCGTGGTTGGAAATCACACAGGAGATTTCGCAGTCCAGTTCGTCGCTGTGCCAGCGGTGCAGCAAGTCCGCCAGACAGTGAGATTCACGGCTGGCCATCAACACCACGCGCTTTTTCTGCTCGGTGTCGGTGATGCGCCAGTCCATTGAGAACTCTTCGGCGATCGGCGCAAACTTTTCGCGCAACTCTTCAATACCGAACGGCAGCGAGTCGGCACGAATTTCGTGACGCATGAAGAACCAGCCCACTTGATTGTCGGAGTGGTGGCTCGCTTCGGTGATCCAGCCGTTATGAGAGGCCAGAAAATTACTGACTTTGGCAACGATGCCAACGCGGTCCGGGCAAGAGATCACCAGACGAAAAGTGCGCATGAGGGGGAACTCCAGAACTTCGCAAAGGCCGCCATTCTAGCGACTGCGCGGGAAAACTGCAGTATTGATCGGCGTGCGGTCTCGCCACGGCGGGCGCTGCGCCTTTAGTTGGGAATCATCGTCAACCGATCCGGCGCTGGAGGCGGCATTCGATCAGGCAACTGTGAATATCTGTGATGACCCGGTCACACTATTTAACGGAATATTCAAAAGTCGGCAGTGTCTCGTAACTAATTCAAATAAAAACCTTGGTTAAATGTTTACTTGATGAAACACCCTGACTATTATTGCGACACTGTCCCCCTGCCATTCAACACTTCACCAAGGTAGTAACCATGTCCCTGATCAACGAATATCGCGCCACCGAAGAAGCCATCAAAGAGCTGCAAGCTCGTTTGAAGAACCTGTCGCAAGACGACAAACTGCAAGCCGAGCTGGAATTCGAAGGCAAACTGCGCACCCTGATGGGCGAATACTCGAAATCCCTGCGCGACATCATCGCGTTGCTGGATCCAGAAGCAAAAACCAAGGCGCCACGTGGCGGCGCAGTGAAAACTACCGGCACCAAGCGTGCACGCAAAGTTAAACAATACAAAAACCCGCACAACGGCGAAGTCATCGAAACCAAAGGTGGCAACCACAAGACTCTGAAAGAGTGGAAAGCCAAGTGGGGCGGTGACGTGGTTGAAGGCTGGGCAACCCTGCTGGGCTAAGCCGCAACCCATTCGCAGAGCAATCAGCGAAAAAACAAACGCCAGCGAACGCTGGCGTTTTTTTATGCCTGGCATTTAAGCCGGGGCATGTTCGAATTCAAAGATCCAAACGTTTGCGCAATGCCTGGACATAATTTTGCCAGTCATTGAGCACCTCTCTCTGCAACGGTGTGGCATTAACTGCCCATTGCTCGGCGGCCTCTGTAAAAGATTGCAAGGTATTCGGCGCGCCGTATTCAGGCTGAGTCAAACGCTGCTGGCAAAATAATCGCCAGCGTTGTTGCTCTTCGCCCGTCAGGGTCTGGGCAAAGTTGCGTGCGCGATATCGAAAGAACAATTCGGGTAAACGTTCATCATCGAACGGCCATTGCTCTTGTGCCAGTTGAGCCGGGTCGGCATTGCGCACTTGCTCGCACAGGCGCCGATCGCGATCACCGATAAATCCGTCGTACAACTGTTGTTCCGGATCTTCGCTGGGAGTGAAATCTTCAGCGACATAAATCTCGGCAACTTTATCTTTCCAGACTTGTTGTGCGTCAGTTAGCCGCAGTGCGCGCTGTTGATACAACGCCATGTCCAGGCCCAGACGCTGCTGATCCTCCGCACGCAACACTGCCAGCGGGGCCACCACCGGGCAACGGTTGATATGGATAAGCTTGAGCGGCACCGGCAACTCGCCTTCCGTCAGCTCGTCTCGGCGTGTGTACAAACGCTGACGCAGGGACTGCGCATCCAGATCCAGCAATCCCTGCGGGTCAAGATGCAGGTCGCAGACGATCAGGGCGTTGCGATTTTTCGGGTGCCAGGCCAGTGGCAGGACTACACCGACATAACTGCGCGCCGCCGAGAAGCGCCCGGAGACGTGCACCAGCGGTTGCAGCAGCCGGATCTGGTCCATGACTTTCTGTTTGCTGCGCAACTGGAACAGCCAGTCATAGAGTTTCGGTTGTTTTTCGCGAATGAGCCTGGCCAGCGCAATGGTCGCGCGCACGTCCGACAACGCTTCATGAGCATGGCCATGGTCGATCTGGTTGGCAGCGGTCAGGCGTTCGAGCTTGAGCGTCACCCGGCCTTCGTCGTCGGTCGGCCAGACCAGGCCATCCGGGCGCAGTGCATAGGCGGCGCGCACCACATCGATCAGGTCCCAGCGACTGTTGCCGCCCTGCCATTCTCGGGCGTACGGGTCGAAGAAATTGCGGTACAGGCTGTAGCGGGTCATTTCGTCGTCGAAACGCAAGGTGTTGTAGCCGGCCCCGCAAGTGCCCGGAGCAGCCAGTTGCGCATGCACGCGGGTCATGAAATCGGCTTCGCTCAAGCCGTGTTCGGCGAGCTGGGCGGGCGTGATGCCAGTGATTGCGCACGCGGCCGGATGCGGCAGGATGTCTTCGCTCGGCTGGCAATAGAGGTTGACCGGATCGTCGATTTCGTTGAGTGCGTGGTCGGTGCGAATGCCGGCCACCTGCAACGGGCGATCGTTGCGCGGATTAATGCCAGTGGTTTCGTAGTCGTACCAGAAGATTGAAGTCACGGGCGGTTCCTGAGCTGAAGATCGGCGAAGTCTAGGCGCTACCGGGTTGCCACGGCCAGCCTTGAAGCCCTCTAACAGTCATTTCTCCAGATTCCTACAGCTGCACATGCATTTCCCTTGTGGGATTTTCAACCGGCTGCTTTTACATGCAGTGCAATACATAGTTATGTCGTTTCCCCCCGAGAGGCTGCTAGCATCGACGTCACTTGCCTCCGAACCGGCGAACATCAGGTAGCCCATGCTCGAGCCCACAGCATCGCCAAGGAAAGCACCGCTGGCCCCACCGCTGGATACGCGGCATCAGGTCGAAACGCCGGAAGGCATCGACCTGCCCTTGCGCCCCGCCGGGTTGCCGGTACGCGCGGTGGCCTTCGCCATTGATCTGGCGTTGCGCGGGGTAATCATGGGCGTGCTGTTTACGGTTCTGGCATTTCTCGGCAAGCTCGGCATGGGCCTCGGTTCGCTGCTGCTGTTTGCGATCAGTTGGTGGTACATGGTGCTGTTCGAGGTGCTGCGCCAGGGCCGCTCTCCCGGCAAACAATGGATGGGTTTGCGTGTGGTGCACGACGACGGCACACCCGTGGGCTGGTCGGCCTCGCTGCTGCGCAATCTGCTGCGCTTTGTCGACCTGCTGCCGTTCGGCTATTTCCTGGGCTCATTGAGCTGCCTGCATCACCCGACGTTCAAACGCCTGGGTGATATCGCCGCCGGCACGCTGGTGGTCTACAGCGAGCGCCCGCTGACCCGACCGCAACTGCCGGACGTCGAACCGCGGCGCGCACCGGTCGCGCTGACTCTCAAGGAACAACGCGCAGTGCTGGCCTTTGCCGAGCGCCAGAACGAACTGTCGCCGGCGCGCATCAATGAACTCGCGGCGCTATTGGCCCAGCCCCTGCATATTTCCGCCCCCAAAGCCGTCTCCGAACTCAACGGCATCGCCCGCGGCTTGTTGGGCCCGACATGAAGCAAAGCCTTTTCGAAAGCCGCCACAAGGTCGAATGGGAGCGTTTCGCCCTGGCCCTCGAACGCCTTGAGCACGGCAAAGACACCACTCAAGTCGCCGATTTCCCAAAAGCGTACCGCCGGCTTTGTCAGCACCTGGCGCTGGCGCAAGAGCGCGGCTACAGCAGCTTTCTCATCGACTCGTTGCAGCAGCAGGTTCTACGCGGGCATCAACAACTCTACCGTCATCGCAGCCGCCTCGGCGCCAACCTGCTGAGCTTTGTCCTGGCCGACTTCCCGCGACTGGTGCGTGCAGAATGGCGCTTCGTGCTGGCCGCCGGCCTGCTGTTTTTCGGCAGTCTGATCGGCGTCGCGGTGCTGGTTTATGCGTTTCCGGAGTTGATCTACAACCTGATTCCCGCCGATCAGGTGCGCGAAATGCAAGGCATGTACGATCCGGTCGCCGGTCACCTCGGCCGCCCTGTCGAACGGGCGGCCAGCGAAGACTGGGTAATGTTCGGTTACTACGTGATGCACAACATCGGCATCGCCTTTCAGACCTTCGCCAGCGGCTTGTTGCTGGGCGTCGGCAGCGCGTTCTTTCTGTTCTATAACGGCATGGTCATCGGGGCGGTGGCCGGGCACCTGAGCGACATCGGCTACGGCCAGACCTTCTGGTCGTTCGTCATCGCCCACGGCGCCTTCGAGCTCACCGCCGTTGCCCTGGCTGGCGCGGCGGGCCTGCAACTCGGCTGGGCCTTGATCGCCCCCGGGCGCCTGACTCGCGGCGAAGCGTTGCAACGCGCGGCGCGTAAAAGCGTGTTGCTGGTGTGCGGGGTGATGCTGTTCCTGTCGATCGCGGCGTTCATCGAAGCGTACTGGTCATCGAAAACCAGCGTCACGCCACTGACCAAATATCTGGTCGGCGCCGGCCTGTGGTTATTGGTTGCGGTCTACCTGTTGTTTGCCGGAAGGACCCGTCATGCGCCTGAGTGACGCTACCGTGGAAATCCGCCCGCGCACGACCTGGGAAGCCATGGACCTGGGCGTGCTCATGAGTCAGCAGCATCGGCGCTTGCTGATGACCTGTTGGGCGATCGTCACCCTGCCCCTGTTCGCTCTTCTCAGCCTGTTGCTGTGGGATTCGCCCTCGCTGGCAGTGTTCATCTTCTGGTGGCTGAAGCCGGCCTACGAAAGATTGCCGCTGTACATCCTTTCCAAAGCGCTGTTCGGCGAAACACCAACGCTGCGCCAGGCTTTGCGTGAATGGCCGCGGCTGCTCAAACCGCAACTGCTGGCCAGCCTGACCTGGCGCCGACTGAGCCTGAGCCGCAGCTTCCTGCTGCCGGTAGTGCAACTCGAAGGTCTTGATGGCCACGTCCGTCAGCAGCGCTTGCAAGTGCTGTTGCAACGCAACGCCGGCGCCGCGCAGTGGCTGACGATCATTGGCGTGCACCTGGAAACCGCGCTGTGGATCGGTCTGATGGTGCTGTTCTACCTGTTGTTGCCGCAGCAGATCGAAACCGATTGGGACTGGCAGTCACTGATCATCGCGACGGATCAGCAGTGGCGTTGGCTGGAACACCTGACCAATGCCTTCTATGCGCTGGTATTGGTGGTTTGGGGGCCGGTGTATGTCGCGTGCGGCTTCAGCCTGTACCTGAACCGGCGCACGCAACTGGAGGCATGGGATATCGAACTGGTATTCCGCCGCCTGCGCCAACGGCTGAACCATTCGGTGTCGGGGCTGCTGCTGGCGGTGTGTCTGGTGTTGCCGAATGTGCCGACAGTCTGGGCTGCCGCTGCCGATGACGGTCCGCAGGCTCCACGCCTGCTGAATCAGCCGCTGACCAGTCAGGCATCCCGAGAAAGTATCAAGGCATTGCTCGAGCAGCCGCCGTTCAAGCACAAGGAATCCGTCACCCGCTATCGCTTCGGCGAAGACCCGGCGGCGCCGGCCAAGGGCGCGGAACCCGGCGAGGCGCCGCAGTGGCTGAAAACCCTGCTGGGCTGGCTCGACGGGCAGCGCCTTAATGGTTTGGCAAAACTCATTGAGGTGTTGTTGTGGACCGCGGTGATTGCCGTGATCGGCTGGCTGGTCTGGCGCTATCGCGACTTTGTAAAAGCGTTCGTCAGCCGTCACCCGAAGCTGCCGGTAAAACCCAAACGCGCAGTACCGCAGCAGGCCTTCGGTCTGGATGTGCACCGCGACAGTCTGCCCGACGATATCGCCGCCAGCGCCGAACAACTCTGGCACAGCCAACCGCGCGCGGCGTTGAGCCTGCTTTATCGCGGCTTGCTCAGTCATTTGCTGCACGACTTTGATCTGCAACTGAAAGCCGCCGACACCGAAAATCAGGTGCTGGCGCGGGTAGAGCAATTGCAGCGTCCGCAATTGCTCGCCTTCAGCCGCAGCCTGACTGCTCACTGGCAGAACATGGCTTACGGGCATCGAGTACCGACAGCGTCTGCGCGGCAGGAATTGTGCGATGGCTGGCGCGCCCTGTTCGATAAGGAAACAGCCCGTTGAGTCGCCGCACATTGGCCTGGGTCGGCGTACTGCTCGTCGCGTTGCTCGGCGCGTTGGGCGTGTTTCTGTTCATGAAGGCCACGCCGTACCAGGAACAAATCGACCACGGCCCCTCGCCCGCCGCCCAGGCCAATCCCTACCTGGCCGCCGAACTGTTTTTGCGTCAACGCGGCCTCAATGTCAGCCATGGCGAAAGCCTTGCGGTGCTTCCAGCCATCGACCCGCACCAACATACCCTCTTGTTGTTCAGCGACCGTTCGCGGATGACGCCGCGTCAGGTCGATCAGGTATTGAACTGGACCCGTGCCGGCGGGCGACTGATATTCGTCGCCGAATCGCTGTGGGACGAGCAAAGCAAACAGAGCAACGACCTGCTGCTCGATCGGGTGCAACTGCACCAGTCCCTCAGCAAGGATTTGAAAGACGTACCCGCCGACGCTGAACCCGACCGTTTTCCACAACTGACCAAACTCTATCTTGAAGACGAAGACGCACCGGCCTACGCCGGCTTCGATACCGACTTCCATCTCGACGATCCGAAAAATCTCGCGCAGGCCTGGGCCAACAGCGCGAAGGCTACGCACATGATGCAACTGCCTCACGGCCTCGGCTCGATCACGGTGGTGACCGACGCCGAGCTGTGGAAAACCGCCGCGATCGCCGAGTACGACAACGCCTGGCTGCTGTGGTACCTGAGCGCCGACACCGACATCACGCTGATCTACAACGGCGAACACGACGGCTTGCTGACCTTGCTTTGGCGCTACTTTGCGCAAGCACTCGTCGCCCTGCTCGCTTTGATCGGCATGTGGTTATGGCATGTCGGCATGCGCCATGGCCCGGTTCAGGCGCCAGCGCCGAGCGGGCGTCGACAGTTGCAGGAACATCTGCGTGCCAGTGCCGATTTCCTGCTGCGCCACAATGGCCAGCAAGCGCTGCTGCAAGCCTTGCAACAAGACGTGCTGCGCCGCGCGCGTCGCCGCCATCCCGGCTTCGACCAATTGAACGTTGCCGAACAATGGCTGGCGTTGTCGCGCCTGACCCGGCAACCCACCCGCGCCATCAGCCAGGCCCTGAGCCCGGTGTCGAACCGGCGGCTGTCCAGCGCTGACTTCTGCCGCCAGGTCGCCCACCTGCAAACCTTGAGGAACACGCTATGACTGAACAGATCGAGCCCGGCAGCGCCAGCCACGCCGCGCAGCAACGCCAGCGTGCCAGCCAGTTGGCACAAGCGGTGCGCGGCGAATTGCGCAAAGCGCTGATCGGTCAGCATCAAGTAATCGACGATGTGCTGACCGCGCTGATCGCCGGCGGCCATGTGTTGCTCGAAGGCGTGCCCGGGTTGGGTAAAACATTGTTGGTGCGTGCCCTCGCCCGCTGCTTCGGCGGCGAGTTCGCACGGATCCAGTTCACCCCCGACCTGATGCCCAGTGACGTCACCGGTCATGCCGTTTACGACTTGCAAACCGAACAGTTCAAGCTGCGCAAAGGCCCGCTGTTCACCAACCTGTTGCTGGCCGACGAGATCAACCGCGCCCCGGCAAAAACCCAGGCGGCGTTGCTCGAAGCGATGCAGGAGCGTCAGGTCACCCTCGAAGGCCGCGCCTTGCCAATCGGGCAACCGTTCATGGTGCTGGCCACGCAAAACCCGATTGAGCAGGAAGGCACCTATCCCCTGCCGGAAGCCGAACTCGACCGCTTCATGCTCAAGGTGCGCATGGACTATCCCGACGCCGATCAGGAGCTGGACATGGTCCGCCAGGTCAGCCGCTCGACCCGCGCCGACATGCTCGACGTGCAACCGCTGCGCACGGTATTGCAGGCCAAGGATGTGCAAGCCTTGCAGCGCATCGCCAGTGATCTGCCGCTGGACGATCAGGTCCTCGATTACGCCGTGCGCCTGGCGCGCAGCACCCGCACCTGGCCGGGACTGACCCTCGGCGCCGGACCGCGTGCGTCGATTGCGCTGGTACGTTGCGCCCGCGCACGGGCGTTGTTACGCGGTGGCGAGTTTGTGATTCCGGATGACATCAAAGGCTGTGCCCTGGCTGTGCTGCGCCATCGCGTGCGCATCGCAGCGGAGCTTGACATCGAAGGTTTGCAGGTCAATCAAGTGCTCCAGCAATTACTCGACCAGATTCCGGCGCCGCGTCTGTGAAACCCTCAGGGCTGTTGCTGGGCTGGGTCGCAGCGCTGCTGGTGATTGGCATCGCGCTGGGCACTTTGCAGGCTCTGGAAGTCTCCGTCCCGGCGAGCCTGATCTCGATCAACTGGGGCTTGCTGCTGGCGCTGTTGGCTTTGGCGCTACTGGATGCGCTGCGCCTCAAGCGTCTGCCGCAGATCCGGATCAGCAGGCAAATGCCGGGCAGTCTCGCCCTCGGGCGTTGGGCCGACATACCGCTGAAGATTGAACACGACTTCAATGCGCCGCTGAACATTAACCTTTTCGATCATGTCCCGGATGGCTTGAGCTTCGACAACCTGCCGCTGGCGCTTGAACTGCAACCCGGCCAGTTCAGCCAGGTCAGCTACCGCCTGCGTCCGTTGAAGCGCGGGCATTTCACATTTGAACACTGCGAAATCAATCTACCAAGCCCATTGGGCTTGTGGGTCGGCAAGCGCTTGCTCAACGTCGACGATCAGACCCGCGTCTACCCCGACTTCGCCCGACTCTACGGCGGTGAGCTGTTGGCGGTGGACAACTGGCTCAGCCAGCTCGGTGTACGCCAACGGCAACGACGCGGTCAGGGTCTGGAGTTCCATCAATTGCGCGAATTTCGCGAAGGCGACAGCCTGCGTCAGATCGATTGGAAAGCCACCGCGCGCCAACGCACGCCGATCGCCCGCGAATATCAGGATGAGCGCGACCAGCAAATCATCTTCCTGCTCGACTGCGGCCGACGCATGCGCAGCCAGGACGATGAACTGTCGCACTTCGACCATGCGCTCAATGCCTGCCTGTTGCTCAGTTATGTAGCCTTGCGTCAGGGCGATGCGGTGGGTTTGAGTACCTTCGCTAGCGAACACCCACGCCATCTCGCGCCGGTAAAAGGCAGCGGACAGTTGAATGTGCTGCTCAACACGGTTTATGACCTCGACAGCACGCAACGTCCTGCCGATTATCAGGCAGCCGCCAATCAACTGCTGAGTCGCCAGAAGCGCCGGGCACTGGTGGTGCTGGTAACCAACCTGCGCGATGAGGACGATGAGGAGTTGCTGAGCGCGGTCAAGCGCCTGAGCGCACAACATCGGGTGCTGGTCGCCAGTCTGCGCGAAGAAGTGCTGGATACGTTACGTCAGACCAAGGTGCAAACATTGCCCGAGGCGTTGGCTTACTGCGGCACGGTGAACTACATGAATGAACGGGCAGAACTCCATGAGCGATTGAGCGCTCATGGAGTTCCGGTGGTGGATGCCCGGCCTGCGGAGTTGGGGGCCGAACTGGTGACGCGGTATCTCAGTTGGAAGAGAAGTGCGGCGCTTTGATCATCTCTCGATCCGCACGTGCACAGATCCGTTGCTCGAGGTACCGTCAGGATTCTCGACTTTGACGTCAAGGGAAACGGTTTCCGACAGATCCATCACCCTCCAAGAGGTTTCGTATTCACCGTTGCCATTTGTACTGGAATCAATGAATAGCCTGCCGTTAATGGAGACAAGAATTGTCCTTTTCGGCATCGGTTCTCCAGAAGCCTTGTCTACGATCAACGCAGTCATGGTTACCCAGTCGTTCACGAAAGCCGGATTCGGCGCAGCGATGACGGACTTCACAACTGCAGAACGTTCCGTGACAGTCAACCGCAGCGTTTCCACATCCCAGCCAGCCAAGCCGCCCTTTACCGACGCCCACAATGCTGCCTCACCTGCAGAGCCCAAAACAAAGCGCACCGTTGCCATGCCATCGGTATCCGTCAGTGTTGCCGGTAAAGATGTGTTGCCGTACTCCCACATCACTTCGACATTAGCCAGAGGCTCGCCGGTATTGGCTGAAACCACGCAAGCCTGAGCCGAAATTTCTTGCCCCGGATAACCGGTCAAGTCATCACTGAACAGCTCTTTGATCTGTCGAGACTCATGCAGGAAATACGACAACGAAATCGATTCCGTATACTGCGCATTCCCCACCGTCGCGGTCAGTTGCGCCGCTCCGGGAGTCTTGGGCACAAAGCGGATCTGCGCCTCGCCGTAGAAGTTGGTGGTCGTCGTCACCTCGCCAAGATCCGGACTGGTCCAGACAACATTCATCCCCACCATCGGCCTGCCGCTGATGGCCGAAACAACGGTGATCTGCTCGGACACAGCCTCGCCCCAGTACAGCGTCTGGCTAACCCGTGAACGCTCGGCGATCTTCACCGCTTGCGCGCCTTCACCTACAGACATTGCATTGACAGGTGACCATCGAGCCAGGCTTTCGCAGGCCAGAAACAAGCCGAAACTGCCATCACGCTTGTCATCGACCATGAAGGAATCGGTGAATCCCGCCTCGCGGCTGAAGACCCTTGGCAAACCGAGTACTGACTGAGTAAAACGAATGCCGAGTGCCTCGGGCCCGGTGCCGACCATGCCCAACGTCAACTTTCGACCGGACAAAAAGGTGTCTTCCGGGGCAGTTACATCGATTCTATGGGTCAGCTTGCGACGCGCGAAACCAGTGTTCTGGCCGAAAGGCTGTGCCGGGCTGTGATCCATACTGAACAGCAATCGATCCCAAGGGTCGCTGGCCAGCGAACATACCTGCATCGAACGTGCATCAGTTCCATCGTCATACGGACTGCTCACAGAAACTTCAACCGTCGCAGTCCCCTCCCTGGTTGCCTCATAGGCATAGCGAACCCATCCCTCTTCATCTGTAACATGTTCTTCAGTATTGCCGTTCGCCGTCCACAGTGTGCGTGCTTGAACCATCCCGTCTTCCGAAAAATCCGAACGTACCTTCGCCCACATCCATGCCGGGTCCTGACCCACGATCGGAAAAACGGCAGACTCACGCACGGTTTCAATGCTGAGTTTGTTGTGGCCCAAGTGCATTCTGGTGACATCGGTCGAGCCAGCCCGAGTCAAGAATTGTAGACCGAACTCCCCGGCCCCACGGCTAGCTGAACAATCCAGTGTCCAGGTCATGCCACTTTCATCAATATAATTCGGGGATCTAGCTGGAGGATCGAGAATGATCCCCAGATCTTCGGCCGAGCTTCCGGACCAACTCAAATCCACTTCAGTACCTATCAGAGGACTCAGCGCATGAGTTCTGACAATATACCGGTGCACAGCGCCCAGACAGGGATACAGCGACTGACCTCGTGTGGGGGTCATTTGATCGAGAACAAGCTCGAACTCATCGTAAATATCCGGCGATATCAAACGACCGAGCAACTCCCGATCCTCCAGTGAATCGTTCAACAACCGAAGCCCGAACATACTGCTGCGGCTCGTTGCGAATTCAGAATTCAGGGTCCAGACCAGCGGTTCATCTGCGCGCAATGTCCTCGGTTCGCCAAGTTCACTCACCGCCAGCCCGATGTCTGATTCGTCAACGCCCCATGCCAACGTAATTTCCTGGCCGATAAGAGGACTGTCGGCAAGCGCCGTGACCTCCAGAGAATGGATTTGACCTCGTCGACAGAAAAGACCCAGATCCTGGTTGACCAGACCACGATCAAACGTGATTTTGACCTTGTCTTTCCAAGAACTCCTGGCAATCGCCGTCACGCTAAATTCGCACTCATGCGGCGCAGCAGATTCATGCGCCCGGACCGCTGCGGTGATCCCATGAATCCCGGGTTCTTGGGTGTAAAACTTCAGGCTTCCCCAACCACCGCTTCCCGTTTGGCTCTGCACGACGCTGTCGGACATTTGCCACTCGACCCGCGCACCGATCACCGGTTCGCCGTCGCCCTGATCAGTAACATGCACCACTTGCAACCGCAGGTATGCACTTTCGTGTTGCTCCACCACCGGACTATTCCCGGCCTGGCGTACCTCTTTGATTTTGATCCTGTTGCGCGCCAGCGACATGCGCTTTCTGGGCGACGGCAACAACAGCTTCGAGCAGACCAGTGACAACTCGAATATCCCGTCGCGCCGGTCTTCGCAGTTCAGCGTCCAGGATGCAGTGCCCTCTCCATCGATCGGCATGGGCACCGATGTTTCCAGTGGCGGACTGACCACGACACCCAGTTGCCCAGGCTTGACACCGTGCCAATGCAGATAGAAGTCGCTGCCTCGCAGACGACTGTTGGCCGCCAGCATTACATCAAGGAAATGGGTAGAACCCCGGTTCGGATAACTGTTATCAATCCAGTCCCTGATTTCGTTGTTTTCAAAGACAGTCAACTGTGCCCACGGATCCTCCCCCAGTACCAGCACGTCAAACGTCTGAGTCCACACTCCCTGCTCGTAATAAAGGCTGACCACAGAAGCTTCAATTAAGAAGTCCCCTGCTGCCTTCGCCGCATAATCGAAGTAGGCCCAACCTTGTTCATCAGTAACGGCAGCCGCCAGCACCCCGTGCTCAGCGGTCGCCCAGTTCACCGTAAGCCCGGCAAATGGCTGGCCGGTGTAGTACGACGCCACTTGCACACCCAAACGGACACTTTGCTCAATCAACGGGTAGTAAGCAGCCTCGAGCACCTCACGAAAAATCAGTCGATGATGCCCCAGCGATACGGGGATCTCGTAGGCCTGCGAGGTGTAACGGTTGCGCAAGCTCAGGGTGAATTCGTAGTCCTGATCATCGATCAACGGGCAATCGAGCGTCCATGGCGCGTCCAGCGCTTGCTGGGTGTCCCACGCAGGCGTCGCGACAATCGCGCCCTGCGGGTTATTGTCGATGCTCAATGCAACCGGGGTGCCGTCCCAAGGGTTATCCGGCACAGGTACAAAACCGAGCATGTGGGGCGTGATCAATGCGTCGCTGCCAAAAGCTCCGCCACCGCTGGCGCCCTGACACAGGTACATTTTGCGCAAGGGCGGGAACGACAGGCCGTCCAGCTCAACTTCCTGCAACTCAAGTGGCGCGAGTTTCAACTCGACTTTGACGCGTGTAACCCAGAGTTCGCCAAATGGACTTGAAGACTCTGTCGAGCTGTATATTTCGATGCGTAGTGACTTTGAGCTTGAGATGTCCAATGTCAGTTCCACTTCATGCAGGGTCGGACTGAATCGCTTCTCTGGCCCAGATCCGAAACCCTCGCGCTGTTGTGCCTGCCCGGGTTCACCGACGGGTTTGAGTTCGATGCGGTAATGCTCGGTTTCACCCTGAGAAATCCTCACCCAGCCTGATTGGCTGAAACTGCTTTCCCATAGAAAACTCAACCAATAAGCACCCTTGCCATCGGGATCTCTGGGAAGTGTGACGTCCTGGGTGACACCCGCGCCCTTCGGCGCTTTGATGTGTTTGACAGGCCTGTTGTCGTAATACGCCGTGCCTATAGCGACCACCCCTGTCCTTGCCCAACATTCGAACCGCTCTTCGAAATCGCCGTTGCATATCAGGTTTTCATTCACCTGAACGATAGGATCATTCATGACTGCGCACTCCCTTGCCCCTGCCGGCCAGGCCCTCTAATCGCTACATTGACCAACTCCTTCACCGAATCGGTAAACGACTGATCTCCGCTCTTGCACGTATAGCGAATGCGCAAGATGCAATCGTTCATCGAGCGCAGCATGGCCTCCTGCGACGGTTCTTTATGCCACGGCCATTTCAGCTCCCAGGCGGATACCACACCAGTATTTTCAAAGGGATAGAGCAAACCCTCATCGGGTTTCCCCGCCGCCATGCCGTTGTCGCCAATACCCACCGACAAGGCAATCTGCTGACCCGGACGCAAGTTGAACAGCATATCGGAAGGGGCCACTACCCCAGGATCAGGATTGTGCAAGTACTGCACTGACTGCACCGAAGGCCGGCTGGCAGTCGTGCTGCCGACCTGCAACAAGGTCGCGCGCACGTCCTCGAAAGGTCCCGCCAGCACTGGCAAGTCGATTTCCACCGAACTGATCTGCCGGCAGTAATGTCCCGGATAATCCCGATCGAACAGCAATTGCGTCAGTCTGAACTCAAGCGAGCCGGTGGTCTGCAATTGCGCCAATGCATCTTCCCAACTACCGATACCGGGCTGAGGGTCTATTGCATCGTTGAACAGGCGACGCAAGGAGATGGTTTTTACCAGTTCAAGCCGGCGCTCGGTGCGCTGCAGGTACTCATATTCCATGCGCAGCAGAAACGCGCGCAGATGCTCGCCAGCGGTCAAACCGTGGCGTTGATCCTGCCAGACCTGCGGCAAGGGAATATTGGAATCGTAATCGCCGGTTTCGGCATTCATCGCCGCTTGCGCGCTGAGGCACAGACTGACGACTGCGTCATAAGCCTGATAGTGCAAGGCCTTGAGCTGGCCCAGCATCCAGCCGAACAATTCGGCATTGGTCGCGCGCTTTTTCAGATAGTTGTACATCGTCAACGCCTGAGCGTTAGCTCGCAGCGTTTGCGCGAGGTTGGTTCTGGCGGCATCAATTGCATGGTTCTGCGCGACGATCTGCGCATCGATGGCCGCGATTTCTGCCAGCGCCTGATCGCGTTGCAGCCCCCATTCATTGCGGCGACGGCGATAACCTTCGGTAGTGGCTTGCTTGTCGGCATCGATCTGCAACATCGACGAAGCTATTTCCAGGCCAAAGCAGATGGCATCCGTGACTTTGTCGACACGAAACCCGCCGTTCGCCATACCGAAAATATTAGGCGCCGCCGCCACCGCCGCGCCTACCGGTTTGAGGATTTTGGCAGTCAGTGCCAGCTCTTTGGACTGGTCCAGGTTTGCCATGACCTGATACTCGACGGCCGACACGTTTTCGTCATAGCGGGCTGCGTAAGCATCTGCCCGTTCCCGCGCCACTGTCCGGCTCTGCTCAAGCGCCGTCATGCTCGCTTCCAACTGAGCGATGGATTGCTCCTGCACGGTTCTGGCGTAGTTGCCCAACTCCACCAAATGGTTTTGCTGCAGCTCTTCCTGCTCGGCACGATCACGCCGCTCAAGCAGGTTGAGTACCTGGCTGCCGTAATCCTGCAAGGCCTGCACCGCACGCAATGCAACCTCGAAGATCGCGCGCCAGCGAAACGCAATCACCACCAGCCGTCCGCCCATCGGTCTGGCGCCACCGACACCACCTGCTGCCAGATCGCGCAGTAATTGGTTCGGGTCAGTCGGTGGGTTGAACAACGGCAGGAGCATGGGCTTGCCATCAATCGTCAGGTTGTTGCGCAAGTTGTTCATCCGGTACTGCGGCTCGTTGAACCGCGTGAACAACTCATCATTGATGGGTTCCCTGAACGGCGGACACCCCAACATACCCAGCATGGGAGCTGTATCGGAGCCGGCCGGAACATCTGCCAGGCCGTAATCCAATGTCTGCTCGAAGGTTTCCAGTGCCGTACGCGTGCAACTTTGCGCCAGAAGGCTCCCCAGCGTCGCGGTCTGCCACAAGTTCACCGTTTGAGTCAGAGGCGGTTT
Organism: Pseudomonas sp. R1-1; assembly: GCF_051132135.1. NCBI lineage: Bacteria > Pseudomonadati > Pseudomonadota > Gammaproteobacteria > Pseudomonadales > Pseudomonadaceae > Pseudomonas > Pseudomonas sp. R1-1. The sequence goes on along the minus strand of NZ_CP071663.1, from coordinate 1,445,740 downwards.
GCCCATCAATGATCCCGCTTGCACATAGCACAGCTTTGCCGCCGCCAGACTTTCGCGGGTCAGTTGGCGGTAATGCCAGTCCCCCCAAGCCATGAGGTTCTTCACATACTCGATGAACATCAGCAGCCTCAAATGCACAGGCGCCGAATACCCAATCGCATCCGGGTCGGCAGGCGCCACGGATTCACAGCCGGCATTACCCAGATCGTTGCTCAACGGCCGGCAGCGCCAGTAATTCGGTTTCGCGGGGACCGAGCTGCTGTCGGCAGTAGCCCGGGGATCGAAGACGAAATGCAACCACGTCAGTGCTTCGGCAAACCGCTCTTCATCACGCAAGCGCGTCGCGATCAAATGCGGCAAATGGAAAAACAGTTCCCAGAAAAACAGCCCGTTGGCACCGTAGAAAGCGCCGTTGCGCTCCTCGAAATCAACACCAGTGGGCGGCGGCTCTGACAGATGTTGGGAGTCCCAGTTAATCAGTGTGGCTGGAGAGACAGTGGAACGTGCGACCAACTCGGGGCCGAACAGCGAATTGAGCCGAACGTATCGCAGTGCCCAGCCAGCGCCAAGCTGAAAGTCGAGGAATTGGGCGGCATCCGTGGTGTTTTTCAGCAGCGTTGGCGGGAGGAAATCCGCGAGATCGACAATCGTCAGGTCAAAGTGTTTGCCGCCAAAGCCTTCAGTATCATTCTTTAGGGTGAACCTGACGTTGTTCCAAGAGCCTTTTGGTCGAGTGAAAGTGCCCAAAAACTTCATCGTCCAACCGCCGGCTGTAGACACTCCAAGTTTCACCGGCGCTGGATCGCCATTGGCGGAGCTCTCCAACTGCAAGGTAAAGTTTGTATTCTTCTCTGACAAACCTGTGGGCCTGCAAAAGCCCTCAACTGTCAGCTGATCGTTGTCCCCCACTCGCATGGCGAAGACGGTCAGACCCAGAAAAGTCGCCATGGAGCCTGACGGTGACTCACTTGCGACCACAGTAACCTCAAGACCCAAGGGGTGCTGAACCGTCAAGGCAGAAACAAATCGTTCTTTCTTGGCCAGCTCCAGCCAGGCACCACTGTCTTCGACAACGGGGCGCATCAGCACATCGATGATCGCGGTCTCTTTCAAGGTACCGGTGTCGGTTTCATCATCGGCAAGCAATACCCCGAGCTTGCCTTTGGGATTCTGCGAGTCGACCCACACAGTTGCAATCAAGCGGGCACCTGCCGAGAGATCCTCGTCAAACTCGCGATGGCGTAAATTCAAAGGCGCCGACCACTGGCCGTTCTGCCTCATGAAGGCCACATTGATATCCAACTGATGCGGTACGAACCGGGATCTGTCATCTTCCAAGGAATTCGGAGGATCGGCTTCGATGATCTCGCCGACCTTGTCCCTCCACTCCGCCCAGACCAGACACAGCCGGCCGTTCCAGACCACCGGACGCATGTCCAGCACCCGCGCGGCAGGTTGAATATCCACCGCTTTCCATTCACTCCACGCCGCCGGGTTGACGGCAGCACACGTGGGGGTGATCTCGATTTGCGCCTTGCGCCAGAAATACTGGAACGGCGGCACCCGCTGACGCCCGACAAAGTAATAATCGGCGCGCTCCGGGGTCGTGCCGTCCATGTAGCCACTGATAACATCCAGATCGCAGATCTGCTCGAAAGCTTGCAAGTAATCCTGCAGCGCGGCCTGAACCGAATCGGTGTTCAAACGGGCCTGATTGAGGCTGTTTTCAAGGGTCTTGAACAGATCCGTCTTACGCTGACGCACGAACGGATTGATGTAGTTTTCCGGGTAGAGCGCGATCATCTGCACTGCGGTCCAGTCCGAGTAGTTCTTGTACAGCGCCCAGTTTTGCAGCTGCTCAGGGGGAAACTCGTGGTTTTTGAAACCGGGCTCCATTTTGTTGTACACCGCACTGATGTATTGCTGCGCACAACTGATCGCTTCGGCCACCCCCGACGTCTGCACCCGAGCACTGTCCAGCGGGTCGATGCGCAGCAATTCGAACACGTCCTCCGGGGTCCGCAAAGGCGGATAACGCTCCGCCCTTACTTGTCCGATGCAATACTCCAGCAACGCGGTACGACGTTTTTCCTGCAGCAGGGAAATATTGTTCGACGTCATGATCCTTGCTCCGTAGAAGAGGTTCCCGCGTCACTGGCGGAAGGCGGTGACGTTTGTTCAATCGAGTGGCTGCGGCCTTGCGTTACCCCAAACCTGATGGGTTCGAATAGAACCCCCTGCCCGCTTGCCAGGCTGCGTATACCGACTTCGAATTCACCGCTGAAATCGCTGGTGATATGAACCGTGGTTTCTCCTTGCTGATTGGTGAAGCCCTGTGCCGGACGGATCGTTGGCCTTTCTTCGGGATCTGTTCCTTCTTCCCAGGCCCAGTCCACCAGCATGCTGGCCCCAAGGTTTCCGTACTGGTCCACCATCGTGGCGTAGAGGGTGACTTCCTGACCAAGCGGCACGACCTCCGTTGGCACCGGAGACATCAGCGCGGTCGGGAAATTCATGCTGTCGGCGTGGGCGATGATGTTGATGCTCACTGCCCACTCAGGCTCGAGCAGGCTCATGGAAAAATAAAGGCTGTCCGTACCCAGGACTTTGCCTGGAACATACTCAGCCGTGAGGACTCCGTAGGGATCGGTGACACCCGAACTGATGATCCCTAGCTCGGAGTGCCAGTCAACAGCGACACCTTTCAACGCTGCCCCCCGGGCGTCAGTGAGCGTCATCGTAATGATCGCTTTCTCATCCTTTTTACGAGCGAAGACTTCTGTAGGCGTTACGGTGCAAGTCATCCTGACCAACTGCTTCAGTTCGCCCGGTGCTTGCACGACCGGCATACGCGTCTGGGTCTGACTGAGCAAAGCCAGTTCAGCTGCCTGGGCATAGACTTCAGTGGCATCGGTTGTCTCCGGCAAGGTACCGATCCGCAAAATGGTCCGGGCATCCATTCCGGTCTGCATCGACAACAGGTAAACGCGTATCAGCAGATCCAGTTGTTCCAGGGTTTTCAACACTTGGGTTTCAGGATCGATATGGCGAACACATTCGCTGACTTCCTGCGCGCTCCAGGCGAAGAATTCAGCCAGTTTGATCGCCGCTGCCTGCTGCACGACGCGTAATGCGTCGACGCTTATCCTGGACGGTAGCGAATGGACCTGACGCAGATAGTCCAGCAGTTTCTGCTCCGGCTGTTCAGTCATGCTGAATGCGCGGGTTAGCGTGGTCATCGCGTAAAGTATGCGCACCGAGAACACATATTTTTGAGAGGGATCAATGTTGATGCTTTGGTCGATCCATACCTCATATCCATAATCCAGATAGTCCCGGACCAGGGCGGCACTCAAACCCAACATTGAAACGACTTCGGCGCGCTGGCGCACGACAGCCAGCAATTCGAGTAACGGATCTGAAGGTTCGTCGCGCCTGCGCTGCGTCGCTGGCGGTTCGAGGTCAGTGCGGTCATACACCTGGCGCAACAGTTGGTACACCGAAGCATCGACCCAGTTCAGCACCAGAACGGCCAATTCGCCCTCGATGCCGGCGTAGACTGCCAGCGACTCCCTGACCAGCGACACCTGAGCGTCTCTGGCCTGCAGAAGAACGGCGAGCATGATCTCGGCCAAGACGCTGACCTGGGTTTCCTCAATGTCCAGGCCGTTCCTGACGGCCCATTCGAGCTTCTGGCGGGCAAAGGCCGAATAATCTTCCGGCGTCATGGGAGTGGCCAGTATCAGGCCATTGGCATCGACAACCGGCGCCAGCCCCTCACTGTCAATCGACAGTAAATCCAGCCAGTCGCTTTCGCCGGCCGGCGGAATGCCGGCTACGAGAAAAGAATTATTGGATAACCGCGCGCTGGGCAGGAGGGTGCCGATCTTGTCGAAGAACTGCTGGTCCTGCTGGGAGAAGTCGCTCAGACGCAGTGGTGCACTCACGTGCTGCAACATCCACAGCACCGATATGTTGCTTTGCTCGCACCATTGGACACAGGCCTGCATGGCTTCGATCAGGCTCAGCACGCCCGGCCCGCCAGCGGTGGCGTCAATGCGGCTGTCATCATCCGCCACGTCGACAATGCGCGGCTCGCCCGCCAGCCCTTTGAGCCAGGTTTCTCCCCCCAGCACACTGAGCATCACCACGCCTTCGACCGGCGTGATATTCAACAACCGGGGCAGTTTTACCAAACGGTAAAAACTGGAAATGACCGCCGAACTGCGCACCAGATTGTCGGAAAGATCATGAGCCTGGGCTATCGCCAACGCCAGGTAGTGGTAAGTCTGAAGATCAATGCCCAAACCACTGCATAGCTGGCTCACCGTCAGATTGTCTTGATCCGATGTCGGTATCAGCGCAAACGGTGTGCCGTCGAGTCTCAGCGGCTCGCGATAATTGTCCTGATTGTTGAAGACCTGATCGAATTGCGACAGTGCATCACCGCGACCATACAGTGACAGTTCATCGAGAAACACGGCGAAATCCGCTGCCGTGCAGTTGTAGCGTTCACGCAGTCGCTGAAACAGACCCAATGCATGAATCACGTTGACCGAAATCGCCCACACCTCAGGCTTTTCGGCTCCACGCGCTTGCGCCCTGATCGCTGCCACCAACAGGGCGTCAGTCTGCTCAGGAGGTAGATTCAGCCATTTGTCCAGGCGTAACTTGCGGTTGAGTCGATCGAATGTATTCAAGCCTCTTGGGGTATTGGGATTAACGATAATCCGATGAAAATTATTCCCCGACTGCGGGGTGATACCGATAGCGGGGTGAGCATTATCATTGATGTAAACCGAGCCGGATCGACCGCCTTCCGGGACATCGGGCTCACTGGGGTATTTCACATTGGCCGAACGCCGCGGCGCGTAGTCTCCAACCGAAAAAAGACTTGTAATCTCCTCGGCCCCAAGATTTGTACGTTGAGCCAGATAAAATATCTGATTGAGATTCAGATACTCAGTGTCTTCGGTGCCAAAGTTCTCCAGATAGAACTGATACATATCTTCGGGATATGTGTATTCCTCAGTAAGCAGCCGCTGCTGGTAAGGACCCAGCCGAGAGGCATGCGCCAGAGCAGCAGCGGCAAGCCTGGTCAGGGACGCGGAGTGCAAGAAGCTGGGGAATTTCGCGTCAACGATGTTGGCAAAATCCCCCACTGATCGTCCGTTGAAACCCGCAACCCCATCAACCGTGACCCAATGTTGGTGATACGGCAGACCATTGGGATAGCGAGCTTCGATCAATGCCTGTTCAATGGGAACCGTCGTGTTCGCAGCGATAAACGCCTGTAACACGCGCACGATCACGTCGACTGATGACTCCGGCGCGTTCACCGCTTTACTGTCGACCGTCAACGTCATCAAATCCGTGCGGCGCTCATGCAACGGCAGCTTGGTGTCGTCACCAACGGATTCGATCAAGTCGCGAATCAAGCGATACAAGAAGACCAGATACGCCGATGGCCCGAACATGGACTCCAGAGAGTCCGAGGGGCACTTGGCTCTCAATTGCAGGTCGAATATTCGCTCCAGTTGCGGCCCGTCAACGAGCGACATCAAACCGCTGGACGGTCCTGTCGACCCAGCTTTGTCCCGCTGCGCGTGATGTTCAATAAACCGACGCCGCAGGTAGGTCGCCAGGCTGTTGGCCCGGCGCAAAAAGCGCCGGGCCTCTTCCTGCTCAAGTCCGAACTCGCCGACCAGCACCGCAAGCCCCTTTTCGACCAGAGGGAAAATCGATCCCCCCTGCTCGATGTAACTCCAGAGCTTCGAAAGCCGGGTTTGCGCAGTGGACGTTTGCTCACCAAACAGTTGAATGAACAACTGCGCAGCGGGACGGAGTGAATCAGCCATGGTCACTTTCCTTGAGTCGATAACCGGCCCGGGCCGCCTGGCTTTTGTGTCAGGCGGACCTAGCGTTGCATAAGGATTTAGCGCTTGAACGCAGTCGCTGACAACTGTCAGAAATGACAGGTTTTATGACCGCTCATCGGCAATTTACAACCGGGTTTTATCCGTCGGCACTGATTCGATTTCAAACCGCTCACTGACGACCCAGTCAGAACCCAGCGGATCGCTATCGCTGGGTTGCAGCTTGAAACGGCACCAGTTGCCACCCAGCGGTAGCACGTGCTCAGACAGACCTTGCCAGTCAGGGTCGGCCTGAATCGACGCTACCCATATCTTGTCCGGGTTGAACGGGTCGACCAGAACACCGACACCTTGACGGCCCTTGCCGGCAAACAGCACCCGGTTGCTGACCCAGCGTCCCGGCGCTGGTAAATCAATGGTGGGCAGATAAGTAGCGAGCTGAACCGTGCGTTTCGCGCTATCGGATTCAAACCCTTCGTAAGCCGCCACAACTTCCAGTTCATGGTTGCCTTCGTCTTGCCCAGGCTCCAGCGTTACCGACCACGTCCGGTTTTCCCGCACCTCGACGCTTGCGTGGTCGCTACCCAGCGTCACGGTCACGGTGTCGCCGCGCGTTGCGAAACCCGACACCACGACCCGTCGGCCGATATGGTCATCGGCAGTCGGGGTTTCGATAAACGGAGCGGCCGGCACGACCTTGTAACGCAAACGCTCATTGGGCTGAGAACGCTGCGCAATGCCATTGATAACGAAGGTCTGAAAGGCCCAGATAGTTGTGTTGCCCACCGGCAAACTCACTTCGGCTTCCCAGTTGCCTGACGCGTTGACCTCAATATCCGTCAGCAATGGCTCAGTAGCGCCTTCCAGCCAGACTTCCACCAGCGCGCCAGGTCGGCCAGTGCCAGCAATCTTCGAGATGCGCGGCGCTTTCCCGCCAGGGATCGGCGTCGTGAATCGAGGCGGCGGCACCACCACCTTGAGTTCGTGCACAGCGCTGTTGGTCGACTCTTGCCCGTTGAGTATCTGTTGCGCGTGGAGGAAATAATGCCTCAGCTCCAGATCACGTAGTTCGATCGACCATTTGCCCTCCTCAAGCAATTCGAGCGGAGCACCCAGCGTTCCTCCCATCTGGCTGTCATGCAGTTGCATCACCGCGCCCTGCATGCCGTTTTCACCTTCAATGGTGACGTCATACCCCACTTCTGAGCCGGATCCTGGCGCGACGATCAGCGGTTGCAACATGACTCTGTGGACAGTGAAGGTTTTCGATGCCGACACGGAAGGGAGATCGACAACGATCTGGGTAACGCTGACGCGGTGAAGGACTCCCGGTTCAAATGCTTCGGTTCGCTGAAATGTCCAGCGTTCACCCTCCACATCCGCTTCGTACTCCATGTCGTCGTCACTGAACCGGAGCTTTACCACCGATCCAGGCCAACAAGTGCCACTGAAAATCGGCTCCAGCCCCTCCTCGGCAGGATCATCCAGGCCTGGCGCCAGCGGTGGAATCGTGACGTACAGGATGAAAGGACGTTGTGAAGCATGGTTCCCCAAATGCTGTGTAATGTGCACTTCCCGCTTGTTGGTTGGCCCCCACTTGACCAATGCAGGCGTCGACCATTGGCCGTTCACGACCACTACACTTCGTGCAGCCTCGGTTGTATCGGGAAACCTGAGCGAGACGCTGGCGCCTGTGTAACCTTTGCCGCTGAAGACGGGTAGATACTCCTCGATGTAGCTCGCCTCGGTGATATCCGGCATGTCGTTGTGGACTTTGAACTCAAAAGGCTGCGATTCGATCCAGCCACTGGCGTTGTCGGCGATCTTTTGAATCACCTTCACATCGTAGCTGCCTAGAGGCCAGACAACGGGGCCCGTTTCCCACCGGCCTTGCCCATCAACGCGGATGTTGGGAGGCAAAGGTAAGGAGCTGTCGCTGGCAGAGAACTGGATCTCGGTCGGGAGGTTTTGATCGAAATGGCCAGTACCGGAGAACTTCAAGCTTGTATTCGGGAGTAAAGTGACCTCAGGTTTTTCCAGTTGTGGAGGGCGGATCCGGAAAGAGCGGGGGGCACTGCGAGGTGAAGGAACATTGTTTAGAGTTTGTATCGCTACGAGTGAAGCGGGCCCAGGCTGGACAGTTACCCGCACTTCCCAGATACCAGCCGAAACCTTCGCCTCCCCCACTTTCTCTGTTACCAGATCCATATAAACAGCCAGGGTGGCATCCTGGATGGCCAAATCACCTGAAAGGTCAAACGATTGAGACTGTAGCGTACCTGGCGCCGGATCCAAAATAACGAGCGGAAGGTTAACTGTGAGATTGACAGGGTTAGAAGGCATTTTCATATCTTCGAACGACTGTTCCGCAATCAGTAAGAAACTTCCCGATGAGAGCGCTCTGGTCAGCTTTATTTCCCAGTGACCGTCAAACCCTACAATTCCTGAACCATAGCTATCCAGAGGATATCCTTGCCGGTAGAGTTTGATCCACGCGTCGACGTTACCAGTGCCGGAAACAATCGGTTTTGCCTCACCGATCACTGCACCGCTTACTGGAGATATTATTCGCGGCTCTTCGATTACCGTTAAATTCCACTCCCTGGATTTGGAAGTTTGACCACCAAAAGTTTGTGTCGCATGGAAGCTTTGTCTGCCGGGAGGAAGTTCTTCCACTACGGCAGACCAGGTCCCGTCAAGGTTCGACGCGCCTTTGAAAGACTTGCCGCCTGCCGTCACTTCGATTACGGGATTATCCCAGGCTCCGGTGCCAGTGATAGTAAATGATGAAGAAACAATACTATCTTGAGGCGGCGAGATAATTTCCAAAGGCTTGATGACGCGGAACTGCCCTGAGAAGCCCCAGTCCGATCCCACCATGCCCCCCACGTAACGCGTATGTATTTCCAGACGGTCACTATGTTTTATTTCAGGGATTATGACGTCGTACCATGGTTCGTTCGAGTTTGAGCCCGGATCCATCTCGTACCAATGGTTGCCATTAAGCTTGAAGTGGACTTCACGCCTTGTCAGGTTATTCGGAATTGTGTTGACTCGAATCGTCAGGGGGAACTGTTGAAGAGTTCCGCTAACATTGGGAGAAAAGGTAGGCGCTGCCCAGCCAAGGGGAATTTCTAAATCATCCGTCACTGTTCTTTCTCCCGCATTAACGAATTAAAAACCGAGTCCAGAATCAGCGTTCCTGCAAATACATGTCACCTGTCAAACCTGACAGTCCCGACCAACGGTAACCTTGGTCAACAAGGCACGAGGTGGCCGAAAAAACAAAACGCAGCATCTGGAGATGGCGATTGATCTGTGAGGTGGGGTGGGAATGTGGCTAGCCGAAAAGGCTGGATAACGAACGGGAGAATGACCCAGCCTGAGCGTTGCAACTCTTTATTCCAGTAGGGACGCTCACGCGGGCAAGCCCGCTCCCACAAGATCTGCTAAAGACCACAAATCAAAGGTAGGAGAGACCTGCCCACAAAGTTTTTAGCGGGTTGAATCAGGCGGAGGCCGGCAACGGCTGAAAACTGAAATAACGCTGCAACGCCTGCACCAGTTGACCGAACTCCAGCGGGGCGCGTTGCAGGACGAAGCCGGCGTCGTAGTGCAGCGGTGTGGCGTCTTCGTGACACCACACGCAACACGCGGTGAAGTCGATGACCTGCTGGCAGCCATCGCTGGCGGGGATTTTCAGGCGTAGCTGGAAGTCCACGCCCACCATCATCGGCAATTGACTGATGAGCATCAGCCCGTCTTCGGAGAGGTTGCCGAGAAAACCGATGGGCTTGTCGGTGACGCTATTGAACACTCTTAGGAAATACGGCAACTGATGCCGTTCGATCCGTTCGGTAAACATGCGCAGTTCGCCATGCAAGGCTCCATCACGGAGCCGCACCTTTGCTTCGGAACGTGCCCGTATTCGGGCCGCTCTCCCCGCTTCCGGTGTGCCGGTCGCCAAGTCGCCGTCACCTTACCGCTGACCAGTCGCAGGTGTTGCCCCGGATATTTGCGGGTGGGCTGGATCCGGGTTATTTGACTATAGCTGAGCTTGTACACACGGCCAGATTTTGTACCGTATCGTGGTCGTCAGAAACGCGTCGGGCGAACTACGGCTGCCGCGCTGCGGGTTGGGTAATGGCCCAGGCTCTGCAAGGTTTCCAGGCGCGCGCGAGCGCGGTAGGCGTATTCGCTGTTGGGGTACGAGGCGATGATGAACTGGTAGGTCTGCACCGCGTCGATGTAGAGCTTTTGCCGCTCCAGACACTGGCCGCGCATCATCGATACTTCCGGCCACACGTACGGGCGGGCACGGCTGGCGCGTTCGACCTTGGACAGCTCAAGCATGACCTGCTCGCAATTGCCTCGCTCATAGGCGCTGTAGGCATTGTTCAAATGATGGTTCATCGACCAACGGGTGCAGCCCGTGACGGCGAGGACGCTTAGGGCAAGGGCGGCAATGGGCAACAATCGCATGGGGGTTCTCCTGTCTTGTGCTCTGTATCGACCCCATGCGGTAAAACTTCAATACCGCCTTGCGCGCTGAAGTGAATCGAGTCGTCAGGATTCAACGGCATCGTTGTGCGGCGCAGACAGCTCGGACGCGAGATGGATGGTGACGACGGGTGAACGTGGCGAGACTTCGCCGTCGGGTGCAACCTCGACAACGTAGAATCCGAACTGCCGCAGGTCAATCGAACTCAACCAGTTCTCACCAGGGCCAACAGCTTGACTGAAAAGCGGATTCAAAGAATCCTTGCTGCTGTAAGCGCGCACGGTACTGCCAGGAGTAGCGGTCCCCTTCACGGCAAACCATGCACCTGGTTTATCCCCATTCTGCGGTGAAGTAATCACAGGTGGCTCGAGTGCTTCAGATGCGTCTTTTTTTGCGGTCATGTCGTCATGCCTCTTCGCCTCGCCAACCATAGGCGAGATGCGATTTTTATACCGACAGGAAAACCGGGTGACACCTGTAAGAAATACCAGTTCCGATGAAAGGTGTATTGCCTGGAACGTCAAATTGAAAAACGCTGCGTTCAATAAAGAAAACGTTAAGTAGTGCAAACGAACAATGACTACACCCTTCGAGCATAGTAGCCTTCGCTGGCGCTTGAACTCAGGAGTCTTTGCATGTCCGTCCGTCGTACCAAAATCGTCGCTACCCTTGGCCCGGCCAGTAACTCGCCGGAAGTTCTCGAACAGCTGATTCTGGCTGGTCTGGACGTCGCCCGTCTGAACTTCTCCCACGGCACCCCCGACGAGCACAAGGCTCGCGCGAAGCTGGTGCGTGACCTGGCTGCCAAGCACGGCCGCTTTGTCGCCCTGCTCGGTGACCTGCAAGGCCCGAAAATCCGTATCGCCAAATTCGCCAACAAGAAGATCGAGCTGAAGATCGGCGACAAGTTCACCTTCTCCACCAGCCATCCGTTGACCGAAGGCAACCAGCAAGTGGTCGGCATCGACTACCCGGATCTGGTCAAGGACTGCGGCGTGGGTGACGAGCTGCTGCTCGACGACGGCCGCGTGGTAATGCGCGTTGACACCCAGACTGACGATGCCTTGCATTGCACCGTGACCATCGGCGGCCCGCTGTCGGACCACAAAGGCATCAACCGTCGCGGTGGCGGCCTGACTGCCCCGGCCCTGACTGAAAAAGACAAGGCCGACATCAAGCTCGCCGCAGAAATGGAAGTCGACTACCTCGCCGTGTCCTTCCCCCGTGACGCTGCCGACATGGAATATGCTCGTCAACTGCGCGACGAAGCCGGCGGCACTGCCTGGCTGGTGGCGAAGATCGAACGCGCCGAAGCCGTGGCCGACGACGAAACCCTCGACGGCCTGATCAAGGCCTCCGACGCGGTGATGGTTGCCCGTGGTGACCTCGGTGTGGAAATCGGCGATGCCGAGCTGGTGGGCATTCAGAAGAAGATCATTCTGCACGCACGCCGCCACAACAAGGCAGTGATCGTCGCGACCCAGATGATGGAGTCGATGATCCAGAACCCGATGCCGACCCGCGCCGAAGTGTCCGACGTGGCCAACGCCGTGCTCGACTACACCGACGCCGTGATGCTCTCGGCTGAATCCGCCGCTGGCCAGTACCCGCTGGAAGCCGTGCAGGCGATGGCGCGGATCTGCGTCGGCGCTGAAAAGCACCCGACCGGCAAGACCTCCAGCCACCGCATCGGCAAGGAATTCACCCGCTGCGACGAAAGCATCGCGCTGGCAACCATGTACACCGCCAACCACTTCCCGGGCGTCAAGGCGATCATCGCCCTGACCGAAAGTGGCTTCACCCCGCTGATCATGTCGCGTATCCGCTCCTCGGTGCCGATCTACGCCTTTACCCCGCACCGCGAAGCCCAGGCTCGCGCAGCGATGTTCCGCGGCGTCTACACCATCCCGTTCGATCCAGCCTCGCTGGAACCGCACGAAGTCAGCCAGAAAGCCATCGACGAACTGACCAAGCGCGGCGTCGTGGAAAAAGGCGACTGGGTCATCCTGACCAAGGGCGACAGCTACCACACCACCGGCGGCACCAACGGCATGAAGATTCTGCATGTCGGTGATCCTCAGGTCTGAGTGACCAGCAGCTGAAACGCAAAAGCCCCGCCATGTGAATGGCGGGGCTTTTTTTGTTCTGAAACATGGCGCCTTACGCCAGTCAGCCATAGAAGTCCTCTGTCAGAGTTGTCAGTAGACGCCCGTCAAGGAGTGGTCACTAATTGACTGATTCCAGCAACAATCGCAGGACAGGTCATGATCACTCAACAGCAATCTACGCTGCAGCTCACTGCACTCGATCCCTCCTTCAATGGAAAAGGCATCTGGCATCCACAGGGTATTAACCCGCAACCAGATTTTTTCCTTGGTGTGACGGCGCAAAAAGTATCGGAGGGAGGCCATTTGTATTTCACCGGCCAGGCGCACGGTGGAGTTGAAGGCAATGTTTATGTCTTAGGGCGACTGAAATCAGACGGAACACTCGATCTTGATTTCGCTAAAGCTGCAAACGGCATCGCACATGGCAACTTCGCCCCCGGTAGTGCATCGACCGGTTGTTCCATCAACTTGCTTGATGATGGAAAAATTCTTCTGTTCGGGCTGGCCGGCGGCCGTGCTACTCCAGCGCTCGGTCGATTTAACTCCGACGGTACACTCGATGGAAGTTACGGTCCTGACAAAAACGGCTATGTCATCCTCAAACGCCCCGCCTCACAGAACGTGCTATCGGCCAGCAAACCCTCCGACGGGGAATATGTCACCCCGGGTGTCGTGGCCTTGAGTAACGGGAAAACCCTCGTTATCCACACGTATGTCGTCACTCATCTGGCTGATACCTCCGCGTTCGTTTTCCTTTTGAATCGTGACGGCACGCTCGATACCGCGTTCAATCAGACAGGTTACCTGCAAGTGATTGCACCGGGTGAAGGTCCTGAAAAAGTGAGACTTAACAACGGCTTTATCGACGAAAAAGGTTATATCGTTGTCTGCGGAACATTGAATTCGGAAAACACGCCAAGAGGAGTTTTTTTTGCCCGCTACACGCCTCAAGGTGAGCCAGACACCACTTTTAATGAAACAGGCTCTCGCGTCTTTGATTCCGCTGGCCTCGTGGATGCCACAATCAATTCGTTGATCAGCCAGACCAACAACCGATTGTTGGCTATTGGCGAAACCTCTGATGGGCGAGGTCTTTTGATCAGTCTGGAACCGGACGGCAAAGACAACATTCAGTTCAATAAGGGCGAGCCTTCGACCATTCAATTGGACAACTGCCTCACCCGCTGGACCTGCGCTGCAATGCAGCCCGACGGCAGAATCGTGCTTGCAGGCACGGTAACATCGCCCGACTCGCCCTCCTCTACTCGACAATCGTTCGCTGTATTAGCGCGTCTGCTGAGTGACGGCAAAGAAGACCTTGAATTCAATGCCGACAGTTTCTGGACCAAAGCTCGTCCCTCGACGCATCTAACAGGCGTTGCGTTGCAAGAGGATGGAAAAATTGTCGTCGCCGGTTTCGAATTCAGCACGGAGCCGGATCTGGCCGTCGTCATGCGATTTTACGGAAGCCTTATGGACAAGACTGCACACGAGGGTGAAAACACTTTTCCCAAGCGTCTGACTAAAGCGGCGCCACTGGATCCTTCGTTTGGAGCACCCGTAGGGATCGTGATGCTGACAACTCCTGTTCCTGGATTTATTACCCCTATCAGCTTAGCGCTCGATCAGCACCGTAACATTTATGTCACCGGTCATTTGCATGTAGCCTCAGAACACCTCGCCTACTACTGTTTGCGGCTTACTCCAGCCGGCACGGTAGATACGTCGTTCAATTCCAGTGGCGTCTTGATTGGAGACTTCGTGCCAAAAATGGCAGACCGTTCGTACTCGCTTTTCACGGCCATGTTTGAACTGGACAGCGGTAAATTGCTGTTATGCGGCGTCCATTTGGATGGTCAAGGCAATCTCAAGAAAGGTTTAATGCGGTTGTATCCGGATGGGCGAGTTGATACCACTTACGGCATAGGTGGCACCAAACTCATAGAACTGGGAACAATTTCCTGGAAGACAGCTCCCCGTCCCGACACCACTCACGCAAACTTCACCACATCAGCCAAGGGCAGCAGTCATGTGCTGGCTGGTGGCAAAATTCTTCTGCTTACGGGACTCGAATCTGGCACGAAACAAACCCAATCGGTGGTCATGTGCCTGATGCCCGACGGCGAACCGGATCTCGGTTTCGACGGTAAAGGCTGGAAGATAATCAAGCACCCGGATTTTCCATACACGGAGATCAAGCACGCTCTGACTGATGCTGACGGTAATTACATCCTCGGTGGCTCCTGCTCCGAAAACGCCAGACATCGAACCCATGCACTGTTCCTCAAACTTTTGCCATCAGGGGCTTTGGATACCTCATTTGGCGAGGCAGGTTATGTGGTCATCAAGGGGGGCGAAGGCATTGAAAGATTTTACGTTCGTCGCCTCGTCGCTCAAACCAATAATCGTATTCTTGGCATTGGTCACGCTAATTCCACAAAAACGCTCGGATTGCTGATCAGCCTGGAAAAGGATGGAAAATTCAATATTCAGTTCAATAGTGGCGCCCCGCTGTTAACCGATCTTGATGGGGCCTACACAAGTTGGTGTAACGCTATCATTCAGCGGGACGGCAAAATTCTGGTTTCCGGCCTGTCCATTCAGAACCGTTGCGCTGTCGCGCGATTCGATGATGCAGGAACGCTGGATGTCAGCTATGGCGATGGCGGCTGGCTCTGGTTCGACGCACCAAGGCAAGCACACCCGTTGCAATTATTTGCAGATGGCAAATTGCTTTTTCTCGCGAGGTACAACAACGAAGCTTTGCCTTGTATCGCCCGTGGCTTGATCGATTGACTTGACGCCAAATCAATCCTCCCGCCTTGCCAACCATGATTTGCATTGATTATTGAGGTCGGTGATCCGCAGGTCTGAGTGATCGGCAGTTGAAAAACGAAAGCCCCGCCATGTGAATGGCGGGGCTTTTTGTTTACTGGTCTGGAAGATGTGTCGATTGATCCGGCCTCTTCGCGAGCAGGCTCGCACCACCTTTGTAATGCGTTCCCCTGTGGGAGCGAGCCTGCTCGCGAAGGCGTCGTAATATTCAGCGAAAAAATCCGCTCAAAGCCGCCAACGCTTCCGGCGACCGCAGCCGCTGAGTAAACAACGCGCCCTCCTCCTCGATCACCTTGCGTAACAATTGACGATCCGGCGCTCGCATCAATTGCTTGCTGACACGCACCGCCTCAGTTGGCAGTTCATCGAAGCGCAGCGCCACTTCCCGGGCCTTGCTCAACGCCGCGTCGCCACTGTCCAGCGCCTCGGTGGCAATGCCCCAGGCTGCCGCTTGTTCCCCGCTGAAGCCTTCGCCGAGCAACAACAGCTCGGCTGCTCTGGCCTGCCCGAGCAACCGCGGCAGAATCAGGCTGGAGCCGAATTCCGGGCACAGCCCCAGATTGACAAACGGCATGCGCAAGCGTGCATCGCGGCTGACATAGACCAGATCGCAATGCAGCAGCATGGTCGTGCCGATACCCACTGCGGCACCAGCCACGGCGGCGATCACAGGTTTGCGGCATTCGAGCAGATTGAGCATGAAGTGGAACACCGGGCTGTCGAGGTCGCTCGGCGGTTGCTGGATGAAGTCGGCAATGTCGTTGCCGGCGGTGAAGCATTCGGCGCTGCCGCTGATCAGCACGGCATTGATGTCGGGGTCGCTGTCGGCCTGTTGCAATGCCTCGGCGAGGCGGCTGTACATGGCGCGGGTCAGGGCGTTTTTCTTGTCCGGGCGATTGAGTCGCAGGCTCAGCAAACCGCGTTCGCGTTGCAGCAGGATGGCTTCGGTCATGGCGTGTCTCGCGTCTGAAATCAGCGCTCAACCACGGCTCAGGAATACGTCGGCCAGCAGTTGGTTGCGCGGCAGTCCAGCCAGGTACAGGCGCCGGGCGAAGGCGTCGACACTGGCGGTCGAGCCGCAGACTAAGGCCAGGGTTTGCCGGGAAACAAGGCGCAGTTGCGCCAAAGCGGCGGCCGACTCGGCCGCCGTCCATAACTCGACACTGAGGTTTTCCCGCTGCGCCGCCAGTGCCGCCAGGGGTTTGGCCAGATAGTGTTCGCGCTCGTCATGGGCCAGGTGAATGACGCGGATGGCGCCTTGGTGATCCTGGCGCAAGGCTTCACGCAGCACGCCGAACAGCGGCCCCAGACCGGTGCCCGCGGCCAGCAGCCACAACGGTCGGTCGTGCCAGTCCGGGTCGTAGTGCAAGGCGCCGCCGCGCAGTTCGCCGAGGCGTAGCGGGTCGCCGATCTGCAAGCGTCGCGCCGCGTCGCTGAACTCACCGGGCTGACGGCAATCGAGGTGGAATTCAAGAAAGCGGTCTTCCTGCGGCAGGCTCGCCAGCGAATACGGACGCGCAATCTGCCCGAGCCACAGCACCAGATGTTGCCCGGCGCTGTAGCGCAGTGGCTGTTGTGCGGTCAGGCGCAGCCGCAGGACGTTGTCGCTGAGCCAGTCCAGAGCCTCGACCACGGCCGGGCGACCGTCGGTAATCGGGTCGAAAGAGTGTATCTGCAGATCCTCGATCACCTGACACTGGCAGGCCAGGCGCCAGCCGTCCTGACGCTGCTCAACGCTCAAGGCGTCCGGGCGATTATCGGCGGGCAGGCCTTGCACGCACTGCACCAGACACGCATGGCAACTGCCGGCGCGACAACTGTAAGGCACGGCGACGCCGTTCTGATTGAGCGCATCGAGCAGATTGCTACCCGCCGCCACCGACCAGTGCCGCTCACCGACACGCAGTTCAGGCATCGACGTTCTCCCACGCTGCCGCGCAGCGATTGCGCCCGTCGCGCTTGGCCCGGTACAGCGCCTGATCGGCGCGCTGCAAGGCGTCGTCCAGATCATCACCCAGCCCCAGCAGGGTCATGCCAGCCGACAAACTGAGGTTGCGCACATTCAAGCCCACCAGTTCCACATCGGTAAAGGCGATACGCAGGCGCTCGCAGCACGCGGTCAGCCGTTCGGCGTCGCAATCGGGCAGCAGCACGACGAATTCCTCGCCACCATAACGCGCCAGCACATCGCCGTCGCGCAGGCATGCCTGGGCGACCCCGGCGAAGGCTTGCAATACCTGATCACCCGCCGCATGACCGTGCAGGTCGTTGATGCGTTTGAAATGGTCGAGGTCGATCAACGCCAGGCCGTGCACGACATCGCTGTCCATTGCATTAAGTTCGCGCGAGGCCAGGCGTAGAAAGTGCCGGCGGTTGAACAGCCCGGTCAGCTCATCGGTGGCGACCAGATCCTCAAGCTGACGCATCATCCCGCGCAAGGTGTCCTGATGCGCCTGCAAGGCAAACCGGCGCTGGCGCTGGCGTTGCCGCGAAACCTGGACGAAGCGCGCATACAGCACCAGCCACGCCAGCACCAGCGCCAGTACGCACACCTGCAACGCCGCGAGCGCCGGCTCACGCAGGCGCAACTGGTAACCGTCCCACAGGGTGATCGCACTGAAACTGAAGAACACCAGCAAGGCACAACGGACGAACGCTCGCCGACTGAGGTGGAACAGCCCGAACAACAGGATCATCACGTAAAACACCAGAAAGACGCCGCGCGCTTCGTCCAGATGGGCGATCAGCCAGGTCTGCCAGCCGAGCCCGAGCAGCACTTGCGCTTCGGTCAGACTGGGGTCGGTGAAACGCAGGTTGCGCCCGCTCCAGAACAACGCAAACAGCACCGCCTGGCTGATGACCACCAACGCGCTGCCGATGCTCACGGCGCTAAGGGATTGCTCGTAATGACCAGTAAAAAACGCCAGCCACAGCAGCAGCAAAGCCAATCCGTAGGTGGCGGCAGCGAGGGCGAAGCGTTTGAGCAAAAGACGTTGAATGGCGTTATGGGTCAATCGTTGACTCACCGTGCGATAAGAAGCTGACCGAGTGTCCTACTCTACAGACCGGTTGCCACTTTAGAGGCCCGGTCGCTAAATGACCACCGATTTTCGGGCCGGGAAAATGGCGTCAAAAGTGTGTCCCGCTGACACCGCCAAAAGCCCCTCACCCTAGCCCTTCTCCCAGAGGGAGAGGGGACTGATCGGGTTGAATGTTCGAATTGCGCCGACTTGCGAAACCGCGTCGAACTGAATTTTTGAAGGCACGAAAATCGGCTCCCTCTCCCTCGGGAGAGGGCTGGGGTGAGGGGCTCCCGTCGAAACGCATCCCCCTGTCCGATATTCGCCCACCCATGCGACCAAGGAATGACCGCCAACGCGTGTACGCCCCTTTGATGCGCGGTATACTGCCGCGCCTTTTTAGCGTCGCGCCAGCAGCCCCGGCGTGCCTTGAAAGGTGTCTGCGACCGACCGATGCACCCAAGCCGCAGGCACCTTATTGAATGTTCCCGTCTTTTAGAGGAGCGCGACTCATGACCGTGATCAAGCAAGACGACCTGATTCAGAGCGTTGCCGACGCCCTGCAGTTCATTTCCTATTACCACCCCGTGGATTTCATCCAGGCAATGCACGAAGCCTACCTGCGCGAAGAATCGCCAGCGGCCCGTGACTCGATGGCGCAGATCCTGATCAACTCGCGCATGTGCGCCACCGGCCACCGCCCGATCTGCCAGGACACCGGTATCGTCACCGTGTTCGTGCGTGTCGGCATGGACGTACGCTGGGATGGCGCCACCATGGGCCTGGACGACATGATCAACGAAGGCGTGCGTCGCGCCTACAACCTGCCGGAAAATGTCCTGCGGGCTTCGATCCTCGCCGACCCGGCGGGCGCGCGCAAGAACACCAAGGACAACACCCCGGCGGTAATTCACTACTCCATCGTTCCGGGTAACACCGTGGAAGTGGACGTGGCGGCCAAGGGCGGCGGTTCCGAGAACAAGTCGAAAATGGCCATGCTCAACCCGTCCGACTCGATCGTCGACTGGGTGCTCAAGACCGTTCCGACCATGGGCGCCGGCTGGTGCCCACCGGGCATGCTCGGTATTGGCATCGGCGGCACCGCCGAGAAAGCCGCCGTCATGGCCAAGGAAGTGTTGATGGAGTCCATTGACATTCATGAGCTGAAGGCCCGTGGCCCGCAGAACCGCATCGAAGAAATGCGTCTGGAGCTGTTCGAGAAGGTCAACCAGTTGGGTATCGGCGCCCAGGGCCTCGGTGGCCTGACCACCGTGCTCGACGTGAAGATCATGGACTACCCGACCCACGCCGCCTCCTTGCCGGTGTGCATGATCCCCAACTGCGCCGCCACCCGTCACGCACACTTCGTGCTCGACGGTTCCGGCCCGGCCTCGCTGGAAGCGCCACCGCTGGACGCCTACCCGGAAATCGTCTGGGAAGCCGGCCCGTCGGCCCGTCGCGTCAACCTCGACACGCTGACCCCGCAAGACGTGCAGAGCTGGAAACCGGGCGAAACCGTGCTGCTCAACGGCAAGATGCTCACCGGTCGCGACGCCGCGCACAAGCGCATGGTCGAGATGCTCAACAAGGGTGAAACCCTGCCGGTCGACCTCAAGGGTCGCTTCATCTACTACGTCGGCCCGGTCGATCCGGTCGGTGACGAAGTGGTGGGCCCGGCTGGCCCGACCACCGCGACGCGGATGGACAAGTTCACCCGGCAGATCCTCGAGCAGACCGGCCTGTTGGGCATGATCGGCAAATCCGAGCGCGGCCCGACCGCAATCGAAGCGATCAAAGACAACAAGGCTGTGTACCTGATGGCAGTCGGCGGCGCCGCTTACCTGGTCGCCCAGGCGATCAAGAAGTCCAAGGTATTGGCGTTCGCCGAACTGGGCATGGAGGCGATCTACGAGTTCGAGGTCAAGGACATGCCGGTCACCGTGGCGGTAGACAGCAAAGGCGAGTCGGTGCACATCACCGGTCCTGAGATCTGGCAACAGAAGATCAGCGAAAGCCTGGCGGTCGAAGTGCAGTAAGCGCTTTGCCCGAATGAAAACGGCCGGTTCATCCACAGCGATGACCCGGCCGTTTTTGTTTATGCGTGCATTTGGCAATAAAAACGTTGGCCAAGCACACAAAACAGTCTTGCGCACCTGTCAAATCTGACAGGTCCATTTCCCGGCGATTCTTGTTAGCGTCAATCCATTCAAGCCCAACCTGCGCGCAATGGATTCGACCATGGCTGAGCCACAAGACCTGAGCATCGTTACGCCCTCCATCGCCAGCAGTGCGTCGATCGCCACGATCGGCAAAAGCTGGGGCAGCGTCGGGCCGACCGGTGCGCCCTCCTTCGAACTGCCGATACCCACTTCGGCCGGGCGTGGCTGGGATCCGCAGTTGTCGCTGAGCTACAGCAGCCAGAGCGGCAACGGTGCGTTTGGCATCGGCTGGAACCTGCTCGGAGTCGGGCAGATCAGTCGTCGCACCAACAAGGGTGTGCCGCGCTTCAGCGATCACGATAAAATCATCGGTCCCGATGGCGAAGAGTGGATGCCGGAGCTCGAGCTCGACGGATCCATCAAGTCACGCCTGGAATCGAGCTACAACGGCACCGAGATCGGTCCGCACCGCGTGGTGCGTTACTGGCCGAGGATCGAAAGTGATTTCGCCTTGCGCGAACGCTGGCAGCGGCAATCCAAAGAAACCAGCCCATCCGACTTCTGGCTGATCCACGGCGCCGACGGCTCGCTGCACCTTTACGGCAAAACGGCCGCTTCACGTCGCGCCGATCCCGATGCCCCGCAGCGAATCAGCGCCTGGCTGCTGTGCGAAAGCATGAACGCTCGCGGTCATCACATCTATTACGAATACAAGGCCGACGATCAGGAAGCCGACCCGCTGCATGACTACCGCGCGCAGCGCTATCTGCATCGGGTGTGTTACGGCAACTCGATCGGCAGCGGTGACCTGTACAGCTGGGGAACTACCAGCCCCGGCGAACTCGACTGGCATTTCCACCTGCTGTTCGACTACGGCGAGCGCAGCACTTCGTTGACGGGGATCCCGGTCTATGACGGTGAAACCCTTGAACCGTGGGCGCGGCGAGCGGACCCTTTCTTCACCCATGGTCAAGGCTTCGAACTGGGCACCCGCCGCCTCTGCCGGCAAGTACTGATGTTTCATGACATCCCTGTTGGAGAAAGCCGAAGCAAAAAACTCGCGCGCCGCCTGCTGCTGGAATATCGCCAGCCCCAAAACACCGGGCAATGGGCTTTCAGCCAGATTGGCGCGGCGTACTATCAGGCGTTCGATGCCAATGGCCTGGTCGAGGACACGCCGCCGGTCGAATTCGACTACAGCCCTTTCGAACTCGATAAAACCCCGACGCGCCTGTTCGAACAGGAGGTCCAGCCGGGGATTGAAGACGGTCGTGTCTACCAGTGCGTGGACCTGTTTGGCGAAGGCCTGCCGGGCTTTTTGTGTCGGTATGACCAGAGCTGGTACTACCGCGAACCGCTGCGGGCCGCCAAGGGCACTGACGAAATTGCCTACGGGCCGTGGTCCGCGCTGGAGCGGATTCCCGTGGCCAACCGTAACCGCGCGGTTCAACAACTGCTCACGGACCTGACCGGTGGCGGACGTCTGAGCTGGATCACTGCGCAACCGGGCAGCAGTGGATTCCGCACGTTGACAGCGAAACATGAATTCGCCGACTTCGTCCCCTTCGATGCCTTCCCGCTGGATTTTTTCAACCCGCGCGCGGTTCGCGGTGACTTCAGTGGTGATGGCCTGCTCTCGATCGGTTTAATCAGCCCGCACTCGGTCAAGGTTTACGCCAACCGGCGCGAACACGGCTTCGCCGCCGCTGAAGAGGTCGCGCACGAACCTGACGATGACCGCCTGCCGCTGTTAGCAGATTCGCCTGCGGAACTGGTGTTGCTGGGCAACCTGTTGGGCAGCGACATGCCCGAGCTGTGCCGGATTCGTCACGACGAAATCCGTTGCTGGCCGAACCTCGGCCATGGCCGCTTCGGCAGGGGCCGCAAGATCAGCGATCTGCCGTTTACCTACGAGCAATTCGATGCCTCCCGAGTGCATCTGGCCGACCTCGACGGATCGGGTGCGACAGCCTTGATCTACCTGCGCCCGGAGGCCTTCGATATCTACCTGAACCGCGGCGGCAATGGTCTGGAGCAGATACCGATCAGCGTGCCATGGCCTGCCGGCGTGCGCTATGACCGCTTCACCCAAGTCAGTTTCGCCGACCTGCAGGGCCTCGGCTGTGCCAGCCTGATCCTCACTGTGCCTCACATGCAGCCGCAGCACTGGCGCTACGATTTCGTTGCGGCCAAGCCCTATCTGCTGACCCACAGCAACAACAACATGGGTTGCAGCGCCGAGGTGTTCTACCGCAGCTCGGCGCAGGAATGGCTGGATGAGAAGCATCGCTTGCTGACGCTCAAACGCCTGCCGGTCTGCCATTTACCCTTCCCGGTGCCGGTGGTGAAAAAACAGCGGCAACTCGATGAAATCACCGGCAACTGCCTGACCCAGACCTTCACCTGGCGCGAAGGCATGTACGACAGTCGTGAACGCGAGTTCCGCGGTTTCGGCCAGTTATCGCAGACCGACAGCGAAAGTGCCTCGAGTGACGATGATGTCGGTTTCAGTGAAGCCGTGTGCGTCTGCACCTGGTTTCACACCGGGCAATCGCTGGATCTGCCGCGCGATGACTATTTCAATCGGGACGCAAGCGCAGTGCCGTTGGGTAATACCTTGTTCAGTCGTTATCACCTCAATGATGACGTAGATGAGACGATCGATCCCGCGAATGACGACACTCGCTACCAGATCGCCCGAGCATTGGTCGGTTCGGTATTGCGCAGCGAAACCTGGGCCGCAGCCGATCTGGACGTGCCCGGCATCGCCGTCCCGTTCACGGTCCAGGAACTGCGTTACCGGGTCCGCGAAGTGCGCCCGCAAGGCGCTTATGGCGCCGCCGTGCTTTTACTCCTGCTACTGGAAAGCATCGATTACCAGTACGACCGTTTTGTCGATGATCCGCTGTGCCGCAAAGAGCTGAATCTGCGCTTCAATGCCCACGGTCAGCCGACCCAGACCCTGACCGTCAGCTATGCCCGTCGGCTTGTCGAAACGGACACGCCTCCGTACAGTGATCCCGACAAACAGCGCTGGTGGCGTGACGCCCACGACCCGTGTCAGCAGTGCTACTACGTAAATGAAATGCGCGCGCGGTTCATTGATCTGCTGGAGCCGGATCAGTGGCGCCTCGGTTTGCCTTATCAACAGCGTGGCAATGCATTGGTGTTGCCCAAGCTCCCGTTGCCGGGTGGGCTGGACCCGGCGCAGATCACCTATGAAGGCCTGATCGTTGAGGAGGGTTCCACGCACTGGAACACCGAACGCGTGTTGACCAGCCAATCAGTGCAGCGCTATGTCGATACGAACGGTGATCTGCTACCCGATGGCGTGGCCGGATTCGCAGCATTGTCCGCGCCGCTGGAACTGGCACAGCTGGACAAGACTGCGCTGGAAGCTTACAGCGATCCGGCGCTGGGCATCGACATACGGCTTGAACTGGCGAAAATCGGTTACAAGCCCATGTCGTTTCTGTTCGATGACTCGCCACCCGATGACGAACAGAACCTCTGGTCCGCCTGTTACGGCTACGCCGAATATGCCGGTCTTGAACGTTTCTACAAAGTCCGTCGCTACCGCGAAACGCTCAGCCACGGTTACACCCGCGCCGAGTATGACGTCCATGGACTGGCCGTCACGCTGGTCGAGCTGCCGGATGGCTGCACCACGCTTGTCACCTACGACTACCACGCGCTGCAACCTCTGAACATCATCGATGCCAACGACAATATTCAGGAGGCGATTTACGAGCCCTCCGGCCAGCCGCTGGCGATCAGTTTCCATGGCACCGAGAACGGTATCCCCGCAGGTTTCAAACCGCTGAGCGACTATGTCCGGCCAGAGGATCTGCTCCCCGACACCGCCATCGCCGATCCGGTCGCTGCCCTGCAGCAAGCGGCAAGCACACTGCGCAAGGACCTGTTCAGCTGGATGGGGCAACTCGCCGAAGGCGACCTGCGCAAGTGGATCGAAGCCGGCTATCTCTTGCCCAGCGGCTACATCAGAGCCAGCGCGCGCTGGCAACTGGAACGGCGCTGGCCACACCTGACGCCCGATGAACAGGTCTTGTACGAGGCGATCCGCGCGGCGCATCGCGAACCGGTGCACAGCGTGGTACTCAGCGCCGACCGTTACCCCGACGATCCGGTGCCGGCGCAGATCCAGATCATCAAAGCCTGCGTCGACGGTTTTGGTCGGGCGCTGCAGACCCAGCAGCTGGTAGATCCGGGCAAGGCCTGGGCGGTGGGCGCAGACGGCTCGCTGATCGTGGAAAACGGCCAGATCAAGGAAGTCGATGCCGACCCGCGCTGGCGCATCAGCGAACGCGTCGAGTACAACAACAAGGGCCTGCCGGTGCGCCAGTTCCGGCCGTTCTTTGCCAATACCCACCACTGCGTCAAGGACCAGTCGCTGCGCGAGCTGGGCTATTACGATCAAGTGTTCTATGACGCGGTGGGTCGCCAGATCAAACTGGTCAACGCCAAGGGCGACTGCGCGCTCAAGGACTATAACCCGTGGTATCAGGCCAGCCACGACTTCAATGACACCGCCGAGTCACCGCTGCCTGTAAGGGTGCAGCGGTCATGATCGCCAGCCTGCATCGGCGTACGCCGGCACTGGCGGTGAGCGATGCGCGCGGTTTGCCAGTGCGGCAGATCGCATATCTGCGCACTGTCGCCGATGAGCCGCCCGTTGCCCTGGTGACCCGACAGCAGCATGACCACGCGGGCCGAGTGGTCGAGCAGTGGGACTCGCGTCTTGCGGTGCCGGCGCTGATCGCGGTACACCGCCTCGACGGCGCGCTACTGCGGTCCGCCAGCGTCGATTCCGGCTGGCGCCTGCACTTGCCGGGGCCGGCCGGGGAGCCCTTGCAGCGTTGGGACCAGCGCCACACGCGCTGGAACTCGACCTTCGATGCACAACTGCGCGTGCTGACGCTTGCCGAAAACGCCGAGGTAACCGACAGGTTCACCTATGCCGATGCGTCGGCTGATGCCGGACGCAATCAGCGTGGCCAATTGCTGGAACAGAACGATCGTTCGGGCACATTGACAGTGGACAGCTTTTCTCTTGCCGGCCAAGCGCTGAAAGAAACCCGCACTTTTGCCGACGCCCTGGCGTTCAGCAGTCAGCGGCGGTTCAGTCCACTGGGCGCAGTGCTGGAGCAGACCGACGCCGGCGGCCACCGGCAACTGTCACGCTACGGTCTGGCCGGGCAACCCAGACAATTGCATCTGCTGATCAACGGCCACACCGAATGGCAAACGGTGTTGCAGGATGCGCAGTACAACGCCACTGACCAGATCGTCGAACAACAGGCTGGCAACCAGGTGTGCGGTCGCTGGAGCTACGACCCCGCCGACGGCCGTCTGCACACCCAGTCCAGCCGCAAGAGCGACGGCAGTGTCTTGCAGGATCTCGAATACTTTTACGACCGCGTCGGCAACATCCTGCGCATCGAAGATCATGCGTTCGAGCCGCATTATTTCGCCAACCAGCTCGTCGACGGCCACCGCAACTTCAGCTACGACTCGCTTTACCGATTGATCCACGCCACAGGCTACGACGACGCGCCACCAAGCGATATTCCCGGCCTGCCGCAACCGACCGACCCGCACAACCGCCTCAACTACACCCAGACCTACCAATACGACCACGGCGGCAATCTGATCGAACTGCGGCATGTGCGCGCCGGCAACAATTACACCCGGCGAATGCACATTGATTCGCGTAGCAATCGCGCGGTGCGCTGGGCAGAAGGCGTCGAGCCGGACTTCGACACGCTGTTCGATCGCCACGGCAATCAACAGGCCGTGCACCCCGGCAAACCTCTGCTCTGGACTGTTCGCGACGAAGTGCAACAGGTGACGCTGGTCGGCCGCGAAAATCAGATTTGCGATATCGAGCGATACGAATACAGCCAGGGGATGCGCGTTTTCAAACGCCACGAATACCTGGCCGCCAACGCCGAACATTTTCATCAGGTGCGCTATTTGCCAAGCCTGGAAATCCGTACCAAAGACAACGGCGAAGAACTGCACATCATCAGCGTCGGCAGCGCGCGCTGCCTGCACTGGGTGGCGAACAAACCCGAGGGCATCGATGCTGATCAATTGCGCTACAGCCTTGAGGATCATCTCGGTTCCTGCGTGATCGAACTTGATCAACACGCACAACTGATCAGCCACGAAGGTTATTACCCGTTTGGCGAGACCGCATGGATGGCCACGCGCTCAGCGCTTGAAGTGAGCTACAGGTTTGTCCGTTATTCAGGCAAGGAAATGGATGTCAGCGGGTTGTATTACTACGGCGCCCGTTATTACGCGCCGTGGTTGCAGCGCTGGATCAGCACGGATGCGAAGCAGGCGGATGGTTTGAATCTGTATGCGTTTGTGGGCAATAACCCGATGCGCTATGTAGATCCAGACGGAAACAAAAGAGCGGAAGGCGTCATCATCCTGGTATCGCAGTTTGTTTCTGCAGTCAACGAACATTCCCAACAGGTGGTCGCCCAGCTACATAACATCCTCTATCCGCAGCCCGCTGCCGCGAACATGCTTATGAATTTTGCCGTAGAAGGTGGCTATTGGCTTGCCTCGACGTACCACGGAGGCAATCTGGGTAGCGGCCTTGTCGAACCGGTTCTTCCCATGCCTGACGCCAACATATTTCCCACACCCGCCGGGCTTATCGGCGGCAACATCGCCGGCGATGTCACCGCAGGCATGATCGCTCCGGTAGCAGAGAGTGCCGGGCTGGGGTTTGGTCCGCTTATTCCGCAGACGTCGACAATGTCTGTCAGTGCCATTGACGAACGATTGGGCGTCAGTGGCGCCGTCAGCGAAATCAATTCCTGGTCAGACATGACGGACGAACTGCTCAACCCGGCGCTCGATTCTGTCCTCAATCCCGACTTCATCATGAATAGAGTGGTTGGCTCAGTATTCTCGATCATTCCCCATTTTCTGACGCTGTTCATCAGGGCCGTGGAGAACGAGGACATCAAGAATCGGCTCGATCCAGTGAAAATCGAAAAAATCGAAAAAATGCTCGATGAATGGAAAGCTGCCGTCGGGCAACGCGCTGCCTGGGCAGAAAACGCATTCGATGCCTTGGGCACGGACGCCATCGACCCTGCAAACGTACTGACCAACGTCACTCATATGACGTCCCCCGAAGCCCTGGCACCGATCACGCGCTCAGGACTGCGCCAGCAAACCAAAACCACCTTGGGCCACATCAGCCGCGCGCAAAACATGCTCGCCTACTACAAGGAAACGGGCACAACGGACAATCAGCACCTGCTAAGACAAGCTCGTCAGGCAAACAAAAAACCGCACGGGCGGTTGTATAACTGGTACACCCAAGGATGAAAGCCGGAGCAGTCCATTGGCGTACGCCGATGCTTGCCGTGACAGATCCTCGCCAGTTGCCGGTACGGCGGATCGAGTACCTTCGCGAAACAGCGAACGGCGTCGTCATCGCTCTGGTCTCCCGCCAACAGCACGACCCGGCAGGCAGACTGATAGTCCAGCGCGACCCACGCCTGCCCGAGGCCAACCTCACTACCATTCATGCACTGAACGGCGAACCATTGAAAACCGGCAGCGTCGATGCCGGCTGGCGCTTGAATCTGCCAGGCCTGGCGGGCGAGCCGTTGCAGCGCTGGGATGCGCGCGGCAACCATTGGCGCACGACCTTCGATGAGCAACTGCGCAAAGTGGCGGTCGATGAAAACAACGAGGCCGGTGTCGACCTCTTCACTTACGCTGGCGCCACGGCTGATGCGGGGTATAACCAGCGCGGCAAGTTGCTGGAACAGAAAGATCGCTCGGGCTCCCTGCGCACCGACAGCTTCGCCCTTGTCGACCACACGCTGAGCGAAACCCGCACTTTCCACGAGGGTGCAGCGTTCACCAGCCGATATGTGTTCAGCCCGCTGGGCGCAGTGCTTGAGCAGACCGACGCTGGCGGCCATTGGCAGCAATCGCGCTACGGTCTGGCCGGACAACTCAAACAAATGCATCTGCTGATCAATGGCAAAACCGATTGGCAAGCAGTGATACAAGACACGCAGTACAACGCCGCGAACCAGATCATCGAGCAGCTGGCCGGTAATCAGGTGCGCAACCGCTGGACCTACGACCCCGCCGACGGTCGCCTGCACACTCAGTCCAGCCGCAAAAGCGACGGCAGTCGCCTGCAGGATCTTGAATATTTTTACGACCGCGTCGGCAACATCACCCGTATCGAAGACCACGCGTTCGAACCGCATTATTTCGCCAACCAGCTCGTCGACGGCCACCGCAACTTCAGCTACGACTCGCTTTACCGATTGATCCACGCCACAGGCTACGACGACGCGCCACCAAGCGATATTCCCGGCCTGCCGCAACCGACCGACCCGCACAACCGCCTCAACTACACCCAGACCTACCAATACGACCACGGCGGCAATCTGATCGAACTGCGGCATGTGCGCGCCGGCAACAATTACACCCGGCGAATGCACATTGATTCGCGTAGCAATCGCGCGGTGCGCTGGGCAGAAGGCGTCGAGCCGGACTTCGACACGCTGTTCGACCGCCACGGCAATCAACAGGCCGTGCACCCCGGCAAACCTCTGCTCTGGACTGTTCGTGACGAAGTGCAACAGGTGACGCTGGTCGGCCGCGAAAATCAGATTTGCGATATCGAGCGATACGAATACAGCCAGGGGATGCGCGTTTTCAAACGCCACGAATACCTGGCCGCCAACGCCGAACATTTTCATCAGGTGCGCTATTTGCCAGGCCTGGAAATCCGTACCAAAGACAACGGCGAAGAACTGCACATCATCAGCGTCGGCAGCGCGCGCTGCCTGCACTGGGTGGCGAACAAACCCGAGGGCATCGATGCTGATCAATTGCGCTACAGCCTTGAGGATCATCTCGGTTCCTGCGTGATCGAACTTGATCAACACGCACAACTGATCAGCCACGAAGGTTATTACCCGTTTGGCGAGACCGCATGGATGGCCACGCGCTCAGCGCTTGAAGTGAGCTACAGGTTCGTGCGTTATTCAGGCAAGGAAATGGATGTCAGCGGGTTGTATTACTACGGCGCCCGTTATTACGCGCCGTGGTTGCAGCGTTGGGTCAGTGCAGACCCTGCGGGGGATGTGGACGGGTTGAATCTGTATGCGATGGTGTCGAACAACCCGATGGTCAATGTCGATACCGATGGCCGCAGACAGTTCGACTTTTCCCAAATCGTCGGTGTGTTTCGCACCACAGCCAACGTCGCGAGCCAGGCTCATGATGCAGCAACTGAATTTGATGGTCCCGATGACGAAGCCGATGTCAGCCAGGAAACCCGGGCCGGGATGACCTTCCGCCGCTACCTCTTCAGCAAAAACGGATTGGGGGCTTTCGGTCTGGGTTTCACTGTCGGTGCCGCCGTCGGCGGAGCGGCCGGTTCGTTCGCACCGGTCATTGGCAACACGATTGGCGGTTTTGTCGGTGGTCTGCTCGGCGGATTGGGAGCAGCCTTTATTCGTTACCGGTTTTTCAAGCGCGGCATTCGCGTAACCGAAGCGCTGCACACGGCTGAAGTGCGCGACGCCACACAAACCATTGCGCAGGGTGCAAATGATTTGGCCAATGGCACGCTGCCACAGTCCATTCAGGAAGGGATCAATCAGCTCCGGCAAACAGCCACAGAGGCCATTCTGCAAGAGGTCCAAAAGATGGTCCCACTCGATCAGCTTGATTTCGCAAAACTAGTGGACGAGGGCCTTTCCGTCGCTGACGCTTACCGCACGATAACGGCTAAAACCACTGCGCTCATCAACAACACCCGGGACGCACTGGAAACGACTCGAGACGTACTTGATAACCTCAGCGAAGCAGAGGATGTGACTGAACGCCTGAAACAACTGGAACAGTCAATTGCTGACGAGCCACGTCCCAGACCTGTGCCGAAACCACGGCTGAATCTACAGCGACGACGTTCGGTGCAGGAAACGGCCGTATGACCCACGTGGCCCGCGCGGACAGCACGCCGGGCCACCTCGGCGCATGCTATCGTGCCCGTCCGTCCTGCCGACCCATCGCCCAGCATGCTGCCGACTTCCCGTACCCTGCGTCTGTCGTTGTATACCCTGCTGATCATCGCCGGTACCGCACTGGCCGCGACGCTGGCGATCCGTCACGCCGAACGTCAGGCACTGGAAGAAGACGCCGCCCGCGCCAACCAGCAATTGGCGCTGTATGCCAACTCGCTGCACACCCTGATCGACCGCTACCGCGCCCTGCCCGCCGTGCTGGCGCTGGACCCGCAATTGCGGGCGGCGCTGGCGGGTCCGGTGGATGCCGACGAACAAGCGGCGCTGAACCTGAAACTGGAAAAGATCAACGGCGCGGCACAGTCCTCGACCCTGGAACTGCTCGATCGCACCGGTCTGGCGGTGGCGGCGAGCAACTGGCGGCTGCCCAGCAGTTACGTCGGCCATAACTACGGTTTTCGCCCGTACTTCAGCCAGACCCGTACCCAAGGCAGCGGGCGGTTTTATGCGGTGGGCGTGACCAGCGGAATTCCCGGTTATTTCCTCTCCAGCGCGGTACTCGGCGATAACGACGAATTCCTCGGCGCGATGGTAGTCAAGCTGGAGTTCCCCGAGCTTGAGCGCGAGTGGCGCCAGGGCAGCGACACGCTGCTGGTCAGCGACGCTCGCGGGATCATCTTCATCGCCAATCAGCCGGGCTGGCGCTACCGCGCACTGCGGCCGCTGAACGCCAGCGACCTGGCCGAGATCAAGGCCACGCGGCAGTACGACAAACAGACATTGCTGCCGTTGACGCATCTGGCGCTGCGCCGTTTCGATGACAACAGCGACCTGCGCCGCGTCGAAGGCCCGGACGGCACGGCCGATTATTTGTGGGAATCGCTGCCGCTGGCCGCCGAAGGCTGGACCCTGCATCTGCTGCGCCGTCCGCAGGTGGCGTTCGAAGACCTGCGCAATGCCGGGCTGGCCGCCGCCGGGGTGTGGCTCGCCGTAGTGTTTCTGCTGCTGTTTCTCAATCAGCGCTGGCGCCTGTCGAAGATCCGCCAGCGCAACCGCGAAGAGCTGGAACGGCTGGTGGAGGAACGCACCCGCGACCTGCGCACCGCGCAAGAAGGTCTGGTGCAATCGGCCAAACTGGCCGCGCTCGGGCAAATGTCCGCCGCGCTGGCCCATGAAATCAATCAACCGCTGACCGCTCAGCGCATGCAACTGGCGACGCTGCGCCTGTTGCTCGAACACGGCCGCGTCGACGATGCCTACAAAGCGCTGAAACCGGTGGACGACATGCTCACGCGCATGGCCGCCCTCACCGGCCATCTCAAGACCTTCGCGCGCAAGAGCCCCAGCGGTTTGCGTGAACGCCTGGACTTGGCGAGCGTGGTCGATCAGGCCTTGCAACTGCTCGATGCACGGCTGCGTGACGAACAGGTCAGCCTGGTGCTGCACCTGACCCGCCCGGCATGGGTGCGCGGTGATGCAATTCGCCTCGAACAGGTGTTGATCAACCTGCTGCGCAACGCACTGGATGCGATGCACGGCAAAGCCTGCAAGCGTCTGGAAATCCGTCTGCAGGCCGATGAGCAACTGTGGCACCTGAGCGTCAGCGACAATGGCGGCGGGATTGCCGAAGAGCATCTGGCGCAGGTGTTCGACCCGTTCTTCACCACCAAACCTGTAGGTGATGGCCTGGGCCTTGGCCTGGCGGTATCGTTCGCCATCGTGCATGAATCCGGCGGCCGTCTGAGCGCCGAGAATGGCGACGCTGGCGCAGTGTTCAGCCTGACCTTGCCGATCGATCTGGAGGCACACATCTGATGTTCAATTCGGTGATGGTAGTCGATGACGAAAGCAGCATTCGCAGCGCCGTCGAACAGTGGCTGAGCCTGTCGGGGTTCGAGGTGCAACTGTTCAGCCGTGCCGAAGAATGCCTCGCCGCCCTGCCCGCGCACTTTGCCGGGGTAATCCTCAGCGACGTGCGCATGCCCGGCATGGGCGGGCTGGCGTTATTGGCCGATGTGCAGAAACGCGATGCCGATCTGCCGGTGATTCTGCTTACCGGCCACGGCGATGTGCCGATGGCGGTCGAAGCGATGCGCGACGGCGCCTACGACTTCCTGGAAAAACCGTTCAGCCCGGAGAGCCTGCTGGGCAGCTTGCGCCGGGCGCTGGACAAACGTCGCCTGGTTCTGGAGAACCGCGCGCTGCACGAACAGGCCGACCACCGCGCCAGACTCGATGCGACCCTGCTCGGCGTTTCCCGTGGCTTGCAGACCCTGCGTCGGCAAGTGCTGGATCTGGCCGCGTTACCGGTCAACGTGCTGATTCGCGGCGAAACCGGCAGCGGCAAGGAACTGGTCGCGCGCTGCCTGCATGATTTCGGCCCGCGCGCAGACAAGCCGTTCGTGGCGCTGAATTGCGCGGCGATTCCCGAGCAACTGTTCGAAGCCGAGTTGTTCGGCCATGAGAGCGGCGCTTTCACCGGTGCGTCCGGCAAGCGCATCGGCAAACTCGAATACGCCGATGGCGGCACGCTGTTTCTCGACGAGATCGAAAGCATGCCCCTGGCCCAGCAAGTGAAACTGCTGCGCGTGTTGCAGGAGCAGAAGCTGGAACGGCTGGGTTCGAACCAGAGCATCCGCGTCGACTTGCGCATTGTCGCGGCGACCAAGCCCGATCTGCTCGACGAGGCGCGCGCCGGACGCTTTCGCGAAGATCTGGCCTATCGCTTGATTGTCGCCGAGCTGCGTTTGCCGCCGTTGCGTGAACGGCGCGAAGACATTCCGTTGCTGTTCGACACTTTTGCTCGCCAGGCCGCGGAACGCCTCGGCCGCACGTTTGCGCCGTTGAGCGGCGCGCAGCTGAGTCACCTGCTCAGTCATGACTGGCCGGGGAATGTGCGGGAACTGGCGAACGTTGCCGAACGCCAGGTGCTGGGGCTCGATGAACCAGTGCCGGTCATCGAGCCGGGACAATCGCTGGCCGCTCAGCAGGAAGCGTTCGAGGCGCAGTGCCTGCGCGCGGCGCTGACCCGGCACAAGGGTGATGTGAAAGCCGTGCTTGAGGAGCTGCAACTGCCGCGCCGGACTTTCAATGAAAAAATGCAGCGGCATGGGTTGAGTCGCGAGATGTTTCTGGCCGAGTGAGGCAAAGATGATCGTTCCCACGCGCAGCAAAGGAATGCAGCCCGGGACGCTCCGCGTCCCCTTCGAAGCCGAACGCGGAGCGTCCGTTGAGGCATTCCCACGCAGAGCGTGGGGACGATCGCATCAGTCCCCTCTCCCCAGGGGAGAGGGCTAGGGTGAGGGGCTGTTGATCTTTACGCCGATAAGCGGAAATCCGCTCACGCAGCCAAATTGGTCGGCACAAATCCGCTCACGCTTTCCCGCCACCCCCTCTAAACCGGCCCTCCCCCCGTTGGCACAGCTCCTGCTATAGCCCCCGCAGGCTGCGTTTCGACGCGCTCCACAAAAACAATTAAACGAAGGATCCTTCAATGGATAACTCCAACGCCCTGCCACTTGGGTCGGCGGCTGCGCCGGTCAAAGCAAGAACCACCGCCAGCCGGATCAAATCGATCTTCAGCGGTTCCGTCGGCAACATGGTCGAGTGGTACGACTGGTACGTGTATGCCGCCTTCTCGCTGTACTTCGCGAAAACCTTCTTTCCCGCCGGTTCCACCACTGCGCAATTGATGAACACCGCGGCGATCTTCGCCGTCGGCTTTTTGATGCGTCCGATCGGTGGCTGGCTGATGGGCATGTACGCCGACAAGGTCGGCCGCAAGAAAGCCCTGATGGCCTCGGTCTACCTGATGTGCTTCGGCTCGCTGCTGATCGCGCTGAGCCCGAACTACGAAACCATCGGCATCGGCGCGCCGATCCTGCTGGTGTTCGCCCGTCTGCTGCAAGGCCTGTCGGTCGGTGGCGAATACGGCACCTCGGCCACGTATCTGTCGGAGATGGCGACCAAGGAACGTCGCGGCTTCTTCTCCAGCTTCCAGTACGTGACCCTGATTTCCGGCCAGCTCATCGCGCTGGGCGTACTGATCGTGCTGCAAAACACGCTGACCACTGAGCAACTGTACGCATGGGGCTGGCGCATCCCGTTCGCCATCGGCGCGCTGTGTGCGGTGGTTGCGCTCTACCTGCGTCGCGGCATGGAAGAAACCGAGTCGTTCACCAAAAAAGAGAAGTCCAAAGAAAGCGCCATGCGCACCTTGATGCGCCACCCCAAAGAGCTGTTGACCGTGGTTGGCCTGACCATGGGCGGTACGCTGGCGTTCTACACCTACACCACCTACATGCAGAAGTACCTGGTGAACACGGTGGGCATGAGCATTTCCGATTCGACCACCATTTCCGCCGCCACGCTGTTCCTGTTCATGTGCCTGCAACCGATCATCGGCGGCCTGTCGGACAAGATCGGGCGTCGTCCGATCCTGATCGCTTTCGGCGTGCTGGGGACGATCTTCACCGTGCCGATCCTGATGACCCTGCACACCATCCAGACCTGGTGGGGCGCGTTCTTCCTGATCATGGCGGCGCTGATCATCGTCAGCGGCTACACCTCGATCAACGCGGTGGTCAAAGCCGAACTGTTCCCGACCGAGATCCGCGCCCTGGGCGTCGGCCTGCCGTACGCACTGACCGTGTCGATCTTCGGCGGCACCGCCGAATACATCGCGCTGTGGTTCAAGAGCATTGGCATGGAAACCGGTTACTACTGGTATGTCACAGCGTGCATCGCCGTGTCGTTGCTGGTGTACATCACCATGAAAGACACCCAGAAGCACTCGCGCATCGTGACTGACTGATCGGGTTTTCACAGCCACTGCAACGGTGGCTGTTCTGGCCCCATCGCGAGCAGGCTCACTCCTACACTGGATCTGTCACCAACACGAATCCCTTGTAGGAGTGAGCCTGCTCGCGATAGGGGCTCCACGGTCTACAGGCTCAAGAATCAACCTCGCCCTCACATCGATTAATCGCTAATTAATCCCGCCACCGCATCCTGCCCCTACCTGATCGATGACCTGCGCGATGCTCGCTCCTGCGAAGAAAGCGAAAAATATGCGCCGCCCTTAATATCAGGTTAATCGATAGTTTTTAGCATTAATTTGCGATTTTCAATCAATTTAATTGGCGTAGCATCTAACCCATGCAAGACACACACGCCAACCCATCCGGAGTAACCGCCATGAAAACCCGACTGATGCTTGCCCTGACCCTGTCCGTACTGGCTGCCAACACCTTCGCTGCCGATGGCTCGGACCGAACCAAATCCGCCGACTTCATCTCCGGCGCCACTGCCGCCATCGAAACCAGCCACTCGGGCACTTATGCCGCGGACGGTTTCGACAAGACCCACATCGGCAAAACCGTCGCCGCCGATGGTTTCGACAAAACCGGTACGGCCGATGCAATCAGCTGAGTCACCGCAGTATCGCCAAAGCCCGGCCTCCGCCGGGCTTGCTCATTTCCGGGCATCACAAACATACCCTGTGGGAGCGAGCCTGCTCGCGATAGCGCCATATCAGTCAATGCAGTTGTAACTGATACGCCGCTATTGCCAGCAGGCTGGCTCCCACAGGGGATTTGCATCTGGCTGGAAATCTGCGACGTGGGCTTGCACTATGTAGCGCTCGAAAAACACTTCGCAGGACCACCCGCCATGCCCGATGACATCCACTTCTACGAACCCGCCAACGGCCACGGCCTGCCCCACGATCCGTTCAACGCCATCGTCGGTCCGCGGCCCATCGGCTGGATTTCCTCGCAGAGTGCCGAAGGTCAGCTCAACCTGGCGCCTTACAGTTTTTTCAACGCGTTCAACTACATTCCGCCGATCATTGGCTTTTCCAGCGTCGGTCGCAAAGACAGCCTGAACAACATCGAGCAGACCGGCGAATTCGCCTGGAACCTTGCCACGCGGCCACTGGCCGAGCAGATGAACCAGAGCTGCGCAATGGTCGCGCCTGAGGTGAACGAGTTCGAACTGGCGGGATTGACGACCGTAGCGTCGAAGGTGATCGCCGTGCCGCGCGTGGCGCAAAGCCCGGTGTCCTTCGAGTGCAAGGTCACGCAGATCATTCAGTTGCAGCGCGCCGATGGCGAAACGGTGCCGAGCTGGCTGATCCTCGGCGAAGTGGTCGCCGTGCACATCGCCAAGTGGTTGTTGAAGGACGGCATCTACGACACCGCCGCCGCACAACCGATTTTGCGCGGCGGCGGGCCGGCGGACTATTTCCAGTTGGGGCCGGAGGCGCTGTTCAAGATGTGGCGTCCGGGCGCAGGCAAGTAAACGCTTACCAGATCAACTCGGCGTCATCAGTGACGCCCTTGAGTTTGTCCAGCTCATTGATCGCGGCGTCGTCGGCAGCAATCGCACCGGGAAACACTTGCTCATCGAGCAGTTTGTGAAAGCGTGGCGCACCGCCATCGACCAAGGCCTTGACCGCGATTGCCGCGTAATAACCCTTGTTGCCGCCCAACTCGACGGGGACCACTGCGGAAACCGCTTCGAAGCGTTCGAACTCTTTACGTGCCATGTCACACATCCCGGCTCAGACAGATAAGCCGGCCATTAAACCCTCAACCGACGAGTTTGTGTACCGGCGCCGGGCACTGGCGCAGGGCTTGTGCAGCCGAGACGTCGCGGAAGGTGTGAAAATCGAGGCTGTTGACCACCAGGTCCTGCACCAGCTCGGCGAACACTTCCATCGATGGACTATTGAAATAGGCGGTCATCATCGGCTGACTGCTCCAGAACCCGGACACCAGCCACAGCTCTGGATCGCACTGCGATTGCTGCAAGGAAAAACTCAGGC
Source organism: Pseudomonas sp. R1-1 (assembly GCF_051132135.1). NCBI lineage: Bacteria > Pseudomonadati > Pseudomonadota > Gammaproteobacteria > Pseudomonadales > Pseudomonadaceae > Pseudomonas > Pseudomonas sp. R1-1. Next base: position 1,408,369 of record NZ_CP071663.1, on the reverse strand, counting down.
AACCGGGTGCCGATCGTGAGACTTCGATCAACGCGCTCAGGCGCACACCGAGTTCCGCCGAACGCCCGGCTTGAGCACGAACGAAGGCCATATGACTGACAGGCATCTGCTTGGACATGATCAACCCTCCATGAATCGCGTGGCAGCCAGGGACGGGCTGCGACTGAGGCACAGATTAAGGGCCGAGCCGTTTGCGCCGTTAGTCGATTCCTGTCGACGAGTTGCCCAATCCTGCGTGGCTGCGCGCTGCACGTGTAACAAGCTGTAAATCCGTGTCACAGGCTTGTCATACGGCGTATCAAGCAAGTTTGCCCGGCTGCGTCCTGCTCTGATTAGGCAGCCAGGCAAGCGCCGGCAGGATCAGGCAAGCATTTGACAGAATGTGTCTACCGCTCGCGCTTGCACAAACTTATGCTCTGCTGCATTCCACCTTACCTGCCGAGGATGCCGTGCATGACGTCATTCGATCGTTTTCAAGCCGAACCCACTGCTGACATGGAAAAACAGCGCGCGGAGCTGGCGGCGATCATCCGCCGCAACACCAGCGACGATGGCAGTTACCAGACCGCCATCGGCTCACTGTTCATGTCGCGTCACACCAAATCCCACGACTTCGCCCCGGTGCTTGCGCAACCGGCGCTGTGCATCATGGCGCAGGGGCGCAAAGAGGTGCGGCTGGCCGACGAATTCTTCAATTACGACCCGCTGAATTACCTGGTGGTATCGGTTTCGATGCCGCTGAGCGGGCGCGTGGTCAATGTCTCGCCGGACGAACCGATCCTCGCCGTGCGCCTGGATATCGACCCGACCGAAATCACCGCGCTGATCGCCGATGCCGGCCCGATGGGCGTACCGACCCGGCCGACCGGGCGTGGTCTGTACGTCGAGCGCATCGACAGTTCGATGCTCGACGCGGTGCTGCGTCTGGCCCGGCTGCTCGATGCACCGAAAGACATCGCCATGCTCGCGCCGCTGATTCGCCGCGAGATTCTCTATCGCCTGCTGCGCAGTCCGCAGGGCCATCGCTTGTACGAAATCGCGATTGCCAACAGCCAGAGCCATCGCATCAGTCAGGCGATCAAATGGCTCAACGGCAACTTCGAGCAGCCGCTGCGCATCGACGATCTGGCCAAAGAAGTGAACCTCAGCGTCTCGACCCTGCATCACCGCTTCAAGGCGATGACGGCGATGAGTCCGTTGCAATATCAGAAGCAATTGCGCCTGCAAGAGGCGCGGCGCTTGATGCTGACCGAGGGTCTGGAGGCGTCGGCGGCGGGGTATCGCGTGGGTTATGAGAGCCCGTCGCAATTCAGCCGCGAGTACAGCCGCTTGTTTGGCGCGCCGCCGTTGCGGGATCTTGCGCGGTTGCGGCTTTCTGTCTGATCCGTAATCTGAAGCGAGGCTTATGGAGCTTTCGCGAGCAGGCTCGCTCCCATAGGGAAATGCATTCCAATGTAGGAGCGAGCCTGCTCGCGAAGGGGTCAGTCCAGGCGATACATCTCTGTGATCAGACCGCCCGGATCACATGCTTGATCTCTTGAAACGCAGCCAACCCCCACGGCCCCAGTTCGCGGCCGATACTGCTCTGCTTGTAACCGCCCCAAGCCGTCTGCGGAAAAATCACCTGCGGCGCGTTAAGCCACACCAGCCCGGCCTGCAAGGCATTGGCGACACGTTCGGCGGCCTCGGCGTTACGCGTCACCACACTGGCGACCAAGCCGAACGGGCTGTCGTTGGCCAGCGCAATCGCCTCGGCTTCGCTGCTGAAACTGCGCACGCACAACACCGGGCCGAAAATCTCTTCGCACCACAGCGCACTGTCGAGGGGCACTTCGGTGAACACCGTCGGCTGCAAAAAAAAGCCGCGCGGCAGGTGCGCCGGACGATTGCCACCGCATACCAGTTTGGCTCCGGCGCTCAGGCCGCGATCGATGTGGCCGAGCACGCGCTGGTATTGCGCCTGATTGACCAGCGCGCCCATTTCCACATCCGCCTCGAACGGGTCGGCCACGCGAATCGCTTGCGCACGCTGTTGCAAACGCTCGAGGAATTCATCGGCCAGTTCATCGGCGACCAGCACGCGACTGGTGGCTGAGCACATCTGCCCGGCATTGAAGAAACCGCCGCCACAGGCCAGCTCGACGGCCAGCTCTAGATCAGCGTCTTCGAGCACCAGCAGCGAAGACTTGCCGCCCAGTTCCAGACTTACGCCCTTGACCGTTTCCGCCGCGCGCTGCATCACCTGCACGCCGACGGCGTTGCTGCCGGTGAAGGAGATCTTTGCAATGCGCGGGTCCGCCGACAGCGGCGCGCCCACGGCCAGGCCGGTGCCGCAGACGAGATTGAACACACCCTTGGGCAGGCCGGATTCGGCGATGATCGCCGCCAGTTCCAGCTCCGGCAACGGCGTGACTTCCGAGGGTTTGAGCACCACGCAGCAGCCGGCCGCCAGCGCCGGGGCGAGTTTCCAGGCTGTGGTGACCATGGGGAAATTCCACGGCACGATCAGCCCGACCACACCGCACGGCTCGCGGCGCAGACGCGCGCTGAAGTCGTCGCTGGGCAGCGGCACATTCGTGTCGAGCTGCGCGTCGAGGCCTTCGGCAAGTTCGGCGTAATACTCGAAGGTCGCGATGACATCGTCGACGTCGATCGCCGCTTCGAACAGCGGTTTGCCGTTGTTGCTCGATTGCAGGTTCATCAGGTGTTCACGACCGTTGCGCACGCCGTTGGCGATGTTGCGCAGAATCACAGCGCGCTCGGCACCCGTGGTTTTCGACCAGTCCTTGAATGCCGCAGCCGCCGCGGTCACCGCGTGCTCGACCGCCAGTTCGTCACCGCCATTGACCGTGGTCAGCAGCGCTTCGGTAGCCGGGTTGATCACCCGCAGATGCTCGCGGCCAGCCGACCATTGGCCGTTGATGTAGAGGCCATCGAGAGTCGTCGGAAAGTTGATCATTGGGCCACCGCCTGCATCCACTGGTTCTGATCGATTTCGATGACGGTCGGACCCTGGCGGTCGGTAGCGGCACGCAGCGCACTGCGCAATTGCGCTACAGAGCCGATCGCTTCGGCGGCGCAGCCGAGGGCTTTGGCCACACCGATGAAGTCCGGCGTGTAGATGTCGACCCCGACTGGCTCGATGGCGCGGTTGACCATGTATTTCTTGATCTCTTCGTAGCCCTGGTTATTCCACAACAGCACGATCACCGGAGTGCGTGCTTCGACCGCGCTGGCCAGTTCCGGCAGGGTGAATTGCAGACCGCCGTCGCCGATCAGACACACCACCGGCGGGCGGGCGCCTTGCTCGAGCTGCCCACCGAGCCAGGCGCCGATGGCCGCCGGCAAGGCGTAACCGAGGGTGCCGTAACCGGTCGACGAGTTGAACCAGCGTCGCGGTCGTTCAGGATTAAAGGTGAGGTTGCCGGTGTACACCGGTTGCGTCGAATCGCCGACGAACACCGCGTCGGGCAATTCCTGCAGCACGGTTTCGAGGAAACGCGTCTGCGCCAGGGTCGGCGTATCCCAGCTCGCCGCCAATTCATCACGCAGACGCGCCGCACGCACCTGACCCCAATCGTTGCGGCGCTCGGCCAGCGGTTTGTGCGACAAGGCGCTGAGCAAGGCCTGCGCGGCGTTGCGCGAGTCGGCGACCAGCGCGACGTACGGCGGGTAGTTGCGCACGGTCTGATCGGCATCAATGTCGATACGCAGCAACTTGCCAGGAATCTCGAAACCGCCAGCGAAGGTCACGTCGTAATCGGTCTCGGCCAGCTCGGTGCCGATCGCCAGCACCACATCGGCATCGGCGACCAGTGCGCGGGTGGCGACCAGGCTTTGCGTCGAGCCGATCAACAGCGGATGCGTGGAGGGCAGCAGGCCTTTGGCGTTGATGGTCAGCGCCACCGGTGCGTCGAGCAGTTCCGCCAGCTCGCCGAGTTCGGCAGCGGCGTCGATAGCGCCGCCACCGGCCAATATCAGCGGCCGTTGCGCATTGGCGAGCAGCTCGGTCATGCGGCTGACGGCGGCCGGCGCGGCACCGGCGCGGTCGATCTGCACCGGCAGGCTGGCGAGCAGTTCATCGGCGTCTTCGACCAGCACGTCCAATGGAATTTCGATGTGCACCGGGCGCGGGCGGCCAGCCTGGAACAAGGCAAATGCGCGAGCCAGCACGCCGGGCAATTCCGACGCCGACATCAAGGTGTGCGAAAACGCCGCGACGCCGCCGACCAGTGCGCTCTGGTTCGGCAATTCGTGCAGCTTGCCGCGCCCGCCGCCCAACTGACTGCGACTCTGCACGCTGGAGATCACCAGCATCGGAATCGAGTCGGCGTAGGCCTGGCCCATCGCCGTGGTGATGTTGGTCATGCCCGGGCCGGTGATGATGAAACACACGCCCGGTTTGCCGCTGGTGCGTGCATAGCCGTCGGCCATGAAACCGGCGCCCTGCTCGTGCCGTGGGGTGACATGGTTGATGCTCGAACGGGCCAGCCCGCGATACAGCTCCACGGTGTGCACCCCGGGAATGCCGAACACCTGCTCGACCCCGTAACCTTCGAGTAACTTGACCAGTACTTCGCCACACGTCGCCATGTCGATTGCCCTTGTTGTTCGCTGAAAACACGGTCCCTTGTAGGAGTGAGCCTGCTCGCGATAGCGGTGTGTCCGTCACACAGTTGTTGCCTGACACACCGCTATCGCGAGCAGGCTCACTCCTACAGGAAAGCCGTTGACTGGGGCTCATTGAACGGGCGGCCGCTAGCGGCAACAATCGATTAAAAGTCATACTAGCCATGTCCTCACGTCATACCTTGGATCCCCATGAAGCGACTGCCTCCCCTGCCCGCCCTGCACACGTTTCTGGTCACCGCGCAGTGCTGCAACTTCACCCGCGCCGCCGAGCAGTTGCACATTACTCAGGGTGCGGTGAGCCGGCAGATCGCCGGGCTGGAAGAACAGCTCGGCTATCCGCTGTTCATCCGCCTGGCCCGTGGGCTGACGCTGACGGCGGAAGGACGTGAATGGCTGCCACAGGTGGAGAAAGTCTTCGGGCTCATCAGCAAAGCGACCGAGCAGATCGGGCTCAAGCATCAGACTTTGCAACTCAAGGCACCGAGCTGCGTGATGCGCTGGCTGCTGCCGCGCCTGCTGCAGTGGCAAAAAGAACGTCCGGACGTGCCGGTGAAGCTGACGGCCTCGCTGCAACACGGTGTGGACTTTCAGCGCGAGCAGTTCGATGCCGCCGTGATCTATGGCCCGCCACCGGACCATTCGCCAGGCGCCTTGCACTTGTTCGACGAACAACTGACACCGGTCTGCTCGCCGCAGCTGCTCAACGGTTCAGCCGCGCTGAATTCACCGTCGGATCTGCAGAAGCATCTGTTGCTGCACCCGACCCACGACATCCAGGACTGGTCGGTGTGGCTCGATGTGGCGGGTTTGCAGTTGAGCAATCTCGGCAACGGCCAGCATTTCGAAACGCTGGATCAGGCGATGTCGATGGCCTCGCATGGCACGGGCGTGGCGATCGGGGACTGGTCGCTGATCGGCGACGACTTGCGTGCCGGGCGACTGGTGATGCCGTTCGAGCTGAAGGTCAAGACGGGGCTGGCGTATTACGTGGTGCTGCCTGCCGGAGCGCAGCCGTCACCGCAATTGGAAGAGTTGATGCTTTGGCTGGTTGAGCAGGCGCATTTGCGCTGAAGCGTTTTTCCCTCACCCTAACCCTCTCCCAGAGGGAGAGGGGAGCGACCGTGTTGTTTGGTCCACCCGCATTGATCGTTCCCACGCGCAGCAAAGGAATGCCTCAAGGGACGCTCCGCGTTCCAGATGCGCGAAAGGACGCAGAGCGTCCCCGGCTGCATTCCCACGCGGAGCATGGGAACGATCAATCCCTCAGCGTCACCTCAATCAATAACCCACAGTAAACCGCTGACGCACATGCTTCGGCGTTTCCACTTCATCGATCAACGCAATCGCGTAATCGGCAAACGTGATCCAGCTGCGCCCCTCGGCACTCACCAGCAAATGATCCTGGCCGACGCGGAAACTCCCCGTGCGCTCACCTTCAACAAACTCCGCCGATGGCGACAGGAACGTCCAGTCCAGATCGCTCTTTTGACGCAGTTCATCCAGAAACGCAGCCCCGGCGTTGGCTTCGGCTTTGTACTCGGCCGGGAATCCCTCGCTGTCGATCACTCGCGTGTCATCGGGCAATAACAGCGAACCAGCACCGCCGACCACCAGCAAGCGTTTCACCCCTGCTCTTTTCACCGGCCCGACAATCGCCACCGCTGACACAGTGGCGAAGTGCGCCGCAGTGATCACTGCATCGTGACCGGCCACTGCTTCCTGCAGCGCTGCCGCATCGAGCACATCGACATTCTTGCTGACCACACCGGCACGGCTGCCGATTTTCGACGTGTCGCGGGCGATGGCGGTAACGCTGTGCCCACGACGCAGGGCTTCTTCCAGCAATTGGCTGCCGGCACGGCCGGTGGCACCGATGATTGCGATCTTGCTCATGATGTTCTCCAGTTGGCTTGAGAGTGCTGCGTATGCGGATTCGGCTTACCAGGCCATTTCGCCCTTGGCGACTTTGGCGCTCAGCTCCAGCGAGCTTTCTTCGCCGAGCGACGGGTAGCGTTTTTTCATCGCAGCGATCAGTGCCGCGGAGTCCTTGGCCTTGACGGTTTCGGCGTCGAACGCCTTGATGTAGTCAGCGGTGAACTTGACGCTGACCAGCGAACGGCTGCTGTCGCCCAGATAATGCCCCGGTATCACCGTGGTCGGTTTCAGGCTTTCGATCGCGTCCAGCGTGTCCAGCCAATCGGCGTGGGATTGCGCGGTCTGGGTGTCGGCCATCCACACATGAATGTTCTCGGCGATCACCACGCCACCGACCACGGCCTTGAGCGAAGGAATCCACACGAAGCTGCGATCCGGTTGTTTACCTTGCAGGCCGATCACCTGCAATTTCTGCCCTTCGAGCATCAGGCTGTCGCCCTTGAGCACCCCGGGCACGACGGTTTTCGCCGGGACGTCGGCGCCCATTTTCGGGCCCCAAAAAGCCAGTTTGCCGGCGACGGTCTGGTTGATGTGATCGACGGTCGGCTGCGAGGCCAGCACCTTGGCCTTCGGGAAAGCCTGAGTCAGGGTGTCGAGGCCGAAGTAGTAATCCGGGTCGCCATGGCTGATGTAGATCGTGGTCAGTTGCTTGCCACTGGCGCGGATCTTTTCCACCACCTGTTGCGCTTGGGATTTGCCGAACTGTGCATCGACGAGAATCGCTTCTTTCTCGCCGCTGATCAGTACCGAAGTCACCGGAAAAATCGCCTGGGTGCCCGGATTGTAGACGTCGAGGGTCAGGTTGGCCGCCGCTGCGTGCGCCGCAAAACCCAAGGCTGCCGTGGCGAGTACAACGCGTTTGAGTGTGGTGAAGCCGATCATCTGTTGCTCCGCTGTGCGAATGCCGTTGCTGGCGATGATCAGAGCTTAGTTGCCTGACTCGGTACAAAAAATGCGATGCTTGAACATAGTTTGTTTCTGAAAGCGGGCAAATCATGGATCGGCTACAAGCAATGCGCGTGTTCGTCAGTGTGGTCGATCTGGGCAGCCAGTCGGCGGCGGCCGACCATCTGGACCTTTCGCGGCCGGTGGTGTCGCGCTATCTGGCGGAGCTGGAAGACTGGGTCGGCGCGCGTCTGATGCACCGCACCACGCGCAAATTGAGCCTGACCGCCGCCGGCAACGAGATCCTGCCGCGCTGCCGGCAAATGCTCGAACTGTCGAGCGACATGCAGGCCGCCGTCAGCGAACCCGACGCCGCGCCGCGCGGGCTGCTGCGGATCAGCGTCAGCACCTCGTTTGGTCAGGCGCAACTGGCCGAGGCGATGGCGGTGTACGTCAAGCGCTATCCGGGAGTGAGCATTGATCTGCAAATGCTCGATCGCACGGTGAATCTGGTGGATGAACGCATCGACCTGGCGATTCGCACCAGCAACGATCTCGATCCCAACCTGATCGCCCGGCGCCTGACCGTGTGCCGTTCGGTGGTCTGCGCGGCGCCGGCCTATTTGCAAGAACAACCGGCGCCTGTGCGGGTCGAGGAGTTGAGTCGGCATAACTGCCTGACCCATTCGTATTTCGGCAAAAGCCTGTGGCATTTCGAAGAAGATGGCGAAGCGGTTTCGGTACCGGTGCAGGGCAACATCAGCGCCAACGAGGCCAGCACCCTGCTGCGCGCCACACTGGCCGGCGCCGGAGTGGCGATGCTGCCGACCTATCAGGCCGGCGTGCATATCAGCAGCGGCGAACTGCTGCGCCTGCTGCCCCACGCCGAACCGCGGCAAATGAACATCTATGCCGTGTATGCCTCACGCAAACACATGCCGGCGGCACTGCGCAGCCTGCTGGATTTCCTGGTGGAACGCTTCCCCGAAAATCCGCAATGGGACATTGGCTTGTAAACCCGATTCCCTGTAGGCCTTCGCCTGCTCGCGATAGCGGACTGTCATCTGATGAATGAGTGACTGATTCACCGCTATCGCGAGCAGGCGAAGGCCTACAGGGGATATCAGTGTTCTGAATGACGGGGTAACACCTCAAGCGCACTCGCTGGCAACTCCCCGCCGCTGACCTATGCTGAAAGTAGTACCGCAGGGTATGTCGTTCAGAGGTCATCGCCATGAACATCAAAACAAAAAGATACGCCGCTATTTTCATCACCTGCGCCGCCACGCTGGCGCTGTACGGCACCGCGGCCTGGCGGGTCGAACAGTTGCGTCAGCTGCCGCGCGAGTACGCGAGCTGCAATTACGAGCGCTGTATTCCGCACAATGCGACGCTCAATGCATTGCGCTGATTAGAGTGCTGCAATTCCCCCTTGTGGGAGCGAGCCTGCTCGCGAAAGCGGTGTGTCAATCATCGAAAATGGTGACTGATGTACCGTTTTCGCGAGCAGGCTCGCTCCCACAGTGTATTTGGGGGTGTAAGTAGGATTACTGCTCGGCCTTCAGCCGATCACGGAACGCCTTTGGCGATATTCCCACCCGACGCCGGAACAGGCGTGTGAAATTGGTCGGGTCGGAAAACCCCAGCAGCTCCGACATCTCGTAAATGGTCATGCTGGTGTAGGTCAGCAAGCGCTTGGCTTCGAGTAGCTGGCGCTCGTGCATGATCTGCAACGCCGGTTGCCCGGCCAGTTCGCGGCAGGTGCCGTTGAGGTGCGAGACGGAAATGCCCAGGCGATGGGCCAGGTCCTCGACCTTCACGTGCTGGCGATAGGTTTCTTCCACCAACTGAATAAAACCATTCAGATATTCGCGCTGACGCTGCGGTCGTTGACTGGCTTTGTGGCGCACGATCGCCTGGCGACTGACCCAGACCATGATCACGCTGACCAGCGAATGCATGAGCATTTCCCGCGCCGGTTGATGGCCGTTGTACTCGGCCTGCAAGGCGCTGAACAGACTGTTGAGATAGTCACCGTCCGCACCGGCCGGGTAATGCTCGGCGCTGGCCAGCGCATGCACCGAATCGCCCAGTTGCGCCTGCAAGTGGTTGATCAGCGGTGTGGCGAGGGTAACGATGAAGCCCTCGACGTCCTCGGAAAACCGAAAGCCGTGCACCGACAGCGGTGGCAGGACCTGGATCGCCGGGGTTTGCAATTGCGTGCGCTGGCCTTCGATTTCAAGCTCTGCCTGACCTTTGAAAACGAACAGCAACTGGCACAGATCCGCGTGGCGATGGGGTTTGATTTCCCATTCGTGTTCGCGACTGCGTGAGGAAATGGTTTCACAGTGCAGCAAGTCAGGGGTCGGCCAGTCCAGGCTTTCACCGTAGAGCTTGAACACGGGAATCGAAGGCAGCTCAGGCTTGTTCATCACTTCAATCCAGGCCTCGGGGTTGTGGGCGATAATCGCACCGATTGGCAGAATGTACAGGTATCGGCTCAGTTTTCACCTTCAATTGACAGACCCGCAAGGGAAAAATGCAAGCACTCGATCCATAAAAAAACCTCACCGGTGTTTGCCGCGTGACGCTTGCGAGCCATAAAAACAATGAAAACGCTGAAAACCCAAATCGCGATCATCGGCGCCGGCCCGTCCGGTTTGCTCCTCGGCCAGTTGCTGCACAACGCTGGCATCGACACCCTTATCCTCGAACGGCAAACGCCCGACTATGTGCTCGGGCGCATCCGCGCCGGCGTGCTTGAACAAGGCATGGTAGAGCTGTTGCGTCAGGCCGGGGTGAGCCAGCGCATGGACGCCGAAGGGCTGGTCCATGGCAGTTTCGAACTGGCCCTCGACGGACGCCAGGTGCACATCGACCTGCACGCTTTGACTGGCGGCAAGAGCGTGATGATCTACGGCCAGACCGAAGTCACCCGCGACCTGATGGCCGCTCGTCGGGAGGCCGGCGCGCCGACGATTTACCAGGCGAGCAATGTCGTTCCGCACGGCATGAAAAGCGACGAAGCGTTCGTCACTTTTGAAAAGGATGGCGAAACCTGGCGCGTCGATTGCGATTACATCGCCGGCTGCGACGGTTTCCACGGGGTCGCCCGGCAATCGATTCCGGCCGATTGCCTGAAGGTCTTCGAGCGGGTTTATCCGTTCGGCTGGCTCGGTATTCTTGCCGACACCCCGCCGGTCCACGACGAGCTGGTTTACGCCCGTCACGAACGCGGTTTTGCCTTGTGCAGCATGCGTTCGCAGACGCGCACGCGCTATTACGTGCAGGTGCCGGCTGATGACAACGTCGAAGACTGGAGCGACGAGCGCTTCTGGGACGAATTGAAAAGCCGCTTGCCGAGCGCACTGGCGGAAAAACTGGTCACCGGTCCGTCGATCGAAAAAAGCATCGCGCCGCTGCGCAGCTTTGTCGTCGAGCCGATGCAATACGGGCGGATGTTCCTGGTCGGCGACGCCGCGCACATCGTCCCGCCCACCGGCGCCAAAGGCTTGAACCTGGCGGCCAGCGATGTCAGTACGCTGTTCAGTATTCTGCTCAAGGTTTACCGCGACGGGCGCACCGACTTGCTGGAGAAGTACTCGGAAATCTGCCTGCGCCGCGTGTGGAAGGCCGAGCGTTTTTCCTGGTGGATGACCTCGATGCTGCACCGCTTCGACGATCACGACGCGTTCAACCAGCGCATCAGCGCCGCGGAACTGGACTACTTCGTCGACTCGGAGGCCGGGCGCAAAACCATTGCAGAAAATTACGTCGGGCTTGCGTACGAGGCTATCGAATAGCCTGCTATCGACTTACACTGGCGAGCATCCCCGCTCGCCATGTCTTTGCGGGTCAATCACTGCCCGCAGGTTTACCGTGACCACTCTGAACCCGCCTGAAATACCCAAACCGGCCATTCGCAGCGTGCTGGTCGCCCTGATGATGGCGATCTTTCTCGGCGCGCTCGACCAGACCATTGTCGCCGTGTCGATGCCGGCCATCTCTGCGCAGTTCAAGGATGTCAGCCTGCTGGCCTGGGTGATTTCCGGTTACATGGTGGCGATGACTGTGGCGGTGCCGATCTACGGCAAGCTCGGCGATCTGTACGGGCGGCGCAAACTGATGCTGTTCGGCATGGGCCTGTTCACGTTGGCTTCACTGTTCTGCGGCATGGCCCAGAGCATGGAGCAACTGGTGCTGGCGCGTATTCTTCAGGGCATCGGTGCCGGCGGAATGATTTCGGTGAGTCAGGCGATCATCGGCGACATCGTGCCGCCGCGTGAACGGGGCCGTTATCAGGGCTATTTCAGCAGCATGTACGCGGTGGCGAGTGTTGCCGGCCCGGTGCTCGGCGGCTACATGACCGAATACCTGTCGTGGCGCTGGGTATTTCTGATCAACCTGCCGCTGGGCCTCGGTGCCTGGTGGGTCGCCCGGCGCAACCTGCGCGGTTTGCCGATACCGCAGCGCAAACCGGTGATCGACTACCTCGGTACGGTGTTGATGATCATCGGTCTGACCGCACTGCTGCTCGGGATCACCGAGGTCGGTCAGGGGCATTCATGGCGCAGCAGCGAAGTGCTCGGTCTGCTCGCTTGTGCGGTGTTGGTGCTGGCGGCGTTCGTCTGGCATGAACGGCGCGCACGCGAGCCGTTGCTGCCAATGCACCTGTTCGCCAACCGCAGCGCCCTGCTGTGCTGGTGCACGATTTTCTTCACCAGCTTCCAGGCTATTTCGCTGATCGTGCTGATGCCGCTGCGCTTTCAAAGTGTGACCGGCGCCGGCGCCGACAGCGCCGCGCTGCACTTGTTGCCGCTGGCGATGGGGCTGCCGATTGGCGCGTATTTCGCCGGCCGCCGCACCTCGATCACCGGGCGCTACAAACCGCAAATTCTCGCCGGCGCGATATTGATGCCGATCTCGATTCTCGGCATGGCTTCCAGCCCTCCGGAAGCGACGCTGCTCAGCGGCGTGTTCATGTTGCTCAGCGGCATTGCCGGTGGCATGCAGTTTCCGACCTCGCTGGTCGGCACGCAGAATTCGGTCGAACAACGTGACATCGGCGTGGCCACCAGCACCACCAACCTGTTTCGCTCCCTTGGCGGTGCGGTCGGTGTGGCGTTGATGTCGGCACTCTTACTGGCACTGCTGCAGCATTCGAGTTTCGCCCACCTGGCAAGCAGTTCACTGCTCAGCGAGGGGCATTCGGGCAATGTCCTGCTCGATGGCCTCAACGCAGCGCCCGGCGATGCACAGAATGCGCTGCGGGCGGAGTTGCTGGTGACGTTCCGGCACTTGCTGTGGGTGAGTACAGCGGTGTCGTTGCTCGGACTCGCGGCAGCGATTGCCATGCCGAACAACCTGCTGCGCGGGCGCGAGCACGGCGCGAAATAACTGTCAGCCCGATCGTTCCCACGCTCCGCGTGGGAATGCCTCAACGGACGCTCTGCGTTCGGCTTTGGATGGGGGACGCAGAGCGTCCCAGGCTGCATTCCCACGCGGAGCGTGGGAACGATCAGGCCACACGGTCAAGGACTGTAGTAACCCACCGCGACGAGGAAATGCCCGACCTTTTTCAGGTAGGCGTGTTTGTCCTCGACCTTGCCGGTCACCGGGTTTTTCCAGCGGTATTCGTATTCGCCTTCATCCTGCTTGCCGATCAGCGCGAGGATCGGTTCGCCCACGGGTTTGCCTTCCGGGTCCTTGACCTTGGTGAAATCGGTGTTGATCAGCCGCAGGTTGGTGCCATGCGCCACGTAACGGCGGGTGTTGAGGTCGACCACGAACACATACAGGTCATCCTGCAGGTAACCGCCCTTGAGCGAATTGACCGCGGTCAGCGTGCCCTTCTCGTCTTTGCCGAGGTCCGTCGCGGCTTTATCCAGCAGCGCTTTGGCCTGCTCGGCCGAAGCGCGCGGCAAGTAATAACCGACTGCCAGAATCCGCTGCCCGACGCGCTGATAAAACACGTGCTTGCGTTCGACCTTGCCGTCAGCCCAGTTCTGCCAACGGTATTCGGCCTGCTGGACGCCATTGCCCTCCGGGACTTTCAGGGCGTCCTTGAAGGCTTTTTGCAAATCCGGACCAAGTACTTCGCTGACGTCGCGGCCGATCAATGCCGCTGAAGGCCCGCCGCTGGCGAGCATCACGCCCTTGGTATCGACCACGAAGACGTAGCGATCCTTGTCGACGAACTCCCCCTGCCGGCTGAACGCGGCGAACGCCTTGTCGCCGTTGTCGTGGTAGTAAGCCAGGGCTTTTTCCAGCAGCGCGACGGCAGCCTGACGGTCATCCTTGCCATCGGTCGTGGCGCTGACCTGGCCGAAACCGGCCAGTAGCATCAGGCCGAGCCAGGCCACTTTGTGCAAAAAACCCATAGCGCATCCCTCGTTCTTGTTGGTGTTTCAAGAGCGTAGACGGCTTGGGCTGATGCATGGACATTCAGAGGGTTTCTGAACGTTACGCGGTGGCTGCGGCGGGAAGCCCCGCCACAGTCGTTCGACGTCAAGGTCGCGCGTTGATCTGCTGTTGCAGGTTCTGGATCTGCGCCTGCAGGGTGTTGAGGTTGCGCGTCATCTGCGCACGGAAGGCGTCGAACTCAGCGGTGTTGCCGCCACCCTGCGGCGTTGCCGGGCGGTTGTCCTGCTCGCTTTTGAGCACGACAATTTCCTGCTCCAGCCGATCGATGGCTGCGCTCGGGTTGCCCTGTTTCTTCAGCGCGACGATATCGGCGCCGAGGCTCTTGAACTGCGCATCGAAGGCTTTCAATTCCGCGTCGAGCTTGCTGGTGTCAGCCGGTGTGCTTTTCAGCGTCGCCAGTTCGGTGCTCAAGGTTTTCACCTGCGCCTGCAGCTGGTTGTTGGCGGTCTGCAGTTCGCTGGTCTGCGCGGTCATCTGCGCCAGACGCTTGTCCAGATCACTGGCCTGCCCGGCGACGCCTTGCTGCTGTTTGCTCTGATCGAGCAACTTGCCTTCCAGTTGCTTGATCTGCAATTTCAGCGCTTCGCTGTCGCTGCTGACGTTGGACTGGCTGGCTACGACCTTGCCGGAAATGTCCTGCAGGCGCCCGGCCGCTTCTTCGCTGATCCGCGCGAAGCTTTCCTGGGTCGCGACCAGTTGCTGCTCCATCAAGGAGATCTGCTGGAAACTCCACCAGGCCAGACCGATAAAGGCAAAGAACAATGCGCCGACCAACGCCCACAAAGGCCCGGTGCTGGCCGCCTTGACCTTGACCACCGACGGCGTGCGCGAGTGCACGGAGGTGCGGGCAGTGGTGGGAATGTCATCGTCGTCGAAGGGGTCGGCGCGCAGGCTGGGCACGTTATCGAAATCGTCGTCGTGAGCATCGTTACGCATGGACATTGAGGCAACCTTTGAGAAACGCGGTGATGGCTAAATGCTGCGAAGTATAACCGCCGCAGCCGCAGGCATTGACCCCCATCCGGGGGCGCGGTTCATTGCTGGCCGACCGAATGGTTTCAACGAATGTCCTGAGCCTTCCACCAGGCGCAGAACTCGTCGAGGGCAGACCACAGGCTGACTTTCGGATCGTAATCCAGATAATGCCGGGCGCGGCTGATGTCGAGGGTGAAATTTTTGTTCATCACTTGCATGCCCAGCCGCGACAGCGTCGGCTCCGGACGCCCCGGCCAAAGTTTGCAGGCACCTTCGTTGAGCGCGGCAACGCTGTAGGCCAGCGCGTAGGAGCGATACTTGCGCACCTGCGGCACGTCCATGTTGCGCATCACATAATTGACCACGTCCCACAGTGGCACCGGCGCGCCGTTACTGATGTTGTAGGCCTTGCCCAGCGCCGAGCCTGCCGCCAGCAAACTGCTGAGCATGGCTTCGTTAAGGTTGTGCACGCTGGTGAAATCGACCTTGTTCAGGCCATTGCCGATGATCGCCAGACGGCCCTTGCGCTGCATGTTGAGCAGGCGCGGAAAGATGCTCATGTCGCCGGCCCCGGTGACGAAGCGCGGGCGCAACGCGATAGTTTCCAAGCCGAATTCCTGAGCGCCGAAGACCTTCTGCTCGGCCAGATACTTGGTCGCCGCGTACGGATGCCGAAAGCGCTTGGGCACTTGTTCTTCGGTCAGACCGAGATGGTCGCGGCCGTCGAAATAGATCGACGGCGACGACAGGTGCACCAAACGCCGGACCCGCTGCTTGAGGCAGGCCTCGACGATGTTCTCGGTGACCTGCACGTTGCCCTGATGGAAATCCTGATAACGCCCCCACACACCGACCGCACCGGCGCAATGCACCACGGCTTCGACATCCGTGCACAGCTCGCGGGCCAGTTCGGCATCGGTCAGATCGCCGGGCACGAACTCGGCGCCACGGCGCACCAGATGCTCGACGCTCTCGGCCCGGCGCCCGTTGACGCGCACCTCAAGGCCTTGCTCCAGGGCGAAACGCGCAAAGCGTCCGCCAATGAAGCCGCTCGCGCCGGTAACCAAAATCTTCATCAAAAACTCCACAGATACAGCTGCAAGCTACAAGCCATTAGCTGCAAGTTAAAACGCTGCGCTTGCCGCTTGCAGCTTGACGCTCGCAGCTGCTTCTAAGCCACTAGCCATTGCGTTGACGAGCGCAGTAATTGCTCGGTGAGCAGGTTGAGCAATTGCCCGCCGTTGCGCCAATGATGCCAGTACAGCGGCACATCGATCGGTTTATCTGGCAACAACTCGCGCAATACGCCGCTGCGCAACTGTTCGCACACCTGCAACTCCGGCACCAGTCCCCAGCCGATTCCGGCCTCGGCCAGGCGAATGAAACCTTCCGACGACGGACACAAATGGTGTTCGAAACCACCATCGACGCCCAGCGATGCGAGATAGCGATGCTGCAGAAAATCGTCCGGGCCGAACACCAGAGCCGGAGTGCGCGGCAGTTGTTCGGCGCGCACACCCTGGGGGAAATGCCGTTCGATGAAGGCCGGGCTGGCCAACGCGCGATAACGCATCGCCCCGAGCAACACACTGCGCGCGCCGGCCACCGGTCGCTCGCTGGCGCAAAGGCAGGCCGCCACTTCACCGGCGCGCATGCGTTTGAGGCCGACCGTCTGGTCTTCAACGATCAGGTCCAGCAGCAAATGCTGGGCAGCGCAGAAATCCCCCACCGCTTGCCCCCACCAGGTGGCGAGACTGTCGGCGTTCAGTGCGATGCGCAGACGATCCGGCACCCCCTCTTCGTCCAGCGCCGGGACAACGCTTTGCAGGTCACGCTCCAGCAAACGCACCTGCTGCACATGGTTGAGCAGGCGTCGGCCGATCTCGGTTGGCGCCGGCGGTGTGCCACGAATCAGCACCGGCTGACCGACTCGCGCTTCGAGCAGTTTGATCCGCTGCGAGATCGCCGACTGCGACAAACCCAGTACCTGCGCGGCTCGTTCAAAACCGGCCTGTTCAACCACGGCGGCCAAGGCAGACAGCAATTTATAGTCGAACATCAGTTTTCCTAATGAGCGATCAGCAATATTGGTTTTTCTTATACAACGCACGACCGGAGAATAGCCAGCAAGCACTCATTCTCAAGGATCACGTTCATGGCCGGCGAAACTTCACTCAACACTTTATTACGCAGCATGAGCCCGCAACTCAACGCCGGCGAATACGTGTTCTGCACCCTGCGCGATGGCGTGCTGCCGCGCGATCTGGAGATTGTCGGTAGCTTCCGCGAGCAGGAAGGCCTGACGCTGATCGTGCAGCGTGCCCATGCCGAACAGGCCGGATTGCACTTCGACTATGTGGCGGCGTGGATCACTCTCAACGTGCACTCCGCGCTGGAAGCGGTCGGCCTCACCGCAGCGTTCGCCACGGCGTTGGGCCAGGCCGGGATCAGTTGCAACGTGATTGCCGGCTACTACCACGACCATTTGTTCGTCGGCCAGGCCGACGCCGAACGCGCCATGCAAGTGCTGCGCGATCTCGCAGCCAACGCGGAGTAAAAGTTATGTGGCAAAGCTATGTGAACGGCCTGCTGGTGGCGTTCGGGCTGATCATGGCGATCGGCACCCAGAACGCTTTCGTATTGGCGCAGAGCCTGCGCCGTGAACATCATTTGCCGGTAGCGGCGCTGTGCGTGGCGTGCGATGCGCTGCTGGTGGCGGCCGGGGTGTTCGGCCTGGCGACAATCCTCGCGCAGAACCCGACGCTGTTGGCGATCGCTCGTTGGGGCGGCGCGACCTTTCTGATCTGGTATGGCAGCCAGGCGTTGCGCCGGGCCTGTTCGAAGCAAAGCCTGGGTCAAGGCGCAAACCAGACCGTGCGTTCGTTGCGCGCCGTCATGCTCAGCGCGCTGGCGGTGACGCTGCTCAATCCGCACGTTTATCTGGATACCGTGTTGCTGATCGGCTCGCTCGGCGCCCAACAATCGGTGCCGGGGGCTTATGTGGTCGGCGCGGCGAGCGCTTCGCTGCTGTGGTTTTTCACCCTGGCGCTGGGCGCGGCGTGGCTGGCACCGTGGCTCGCCCGCCCGAGTACCTGGCGGATTCTCGATCTGGTGGTGGCGTTGATGATGTTCACGGTGGCCGGGCAGCTGATTATCGCGAACTGATTTATTCCAAACAGCCAAGAGGATGCCGTTGAACCTCTATCCCACACAGTTGTTGCGTGGTTATGCCGCAACCCCGGTGCTATGATCCAGACCCTGCGCCGCAAAGAGTAAAAACTCGCCGGTGCATTTCTGGCCGCCCGTGATCGGCCTTGCGCTCACCGCAACAGACCTGATTAGGAGAATCATCATGGCTTTCGAATTGCCGCCGCTGCCTTACCCACACGATGCCCTGCAGCCGCACATTTCCAAGGAAACCCTGGAATACCACCACGACAAGCACCACAACACCTATGTCGTGAACCTGAACAACCTGGTGCCAGGCACCGAGTTCGAAGGCAAGACCCTGGAAGAAATCGTCAAGACTTCCTCGGGCGGTATCTTCAACAACGCCGCTCAGGTCTGGAACCACACTTTCTACTGGAACTGCCTGGCGCCAAACGCCGGCGGTCAACCAACCGGCGCGCTGGCTGAAGCGATCAACGCAGCCTTCGGTTCGTTCGACAAGTTCAAGGAAGAGTTCAGCAAAACCTCGATCGGCACCTTCGGTTCCGGCTGGGGCTGGCTGGTGAAAAAGGCTGACGGTTCCCTGGCGCTGGCCAGCACCATCGGCGCCGGCAACCCGATCACCAGCGGCGACACACCGCTGCTGACCTGCGACGTCTGGGAACACGCTTACTACATCGACTACCGCAACGTGCGTCCGAAATACGTAGAAGCGTTCTGGAACCTGGTCAACTGGAAGTTCGTGGCCGAGCAGTTCGAAGGTAAAGCCTTCACTGCTTAAGCTGCACGCCAGACAAGAAACCCGGCTTTTGCCGGGTTTTTTTATGCTCCCGGATGGCGTTTTTCTCACGCTGAATACGGCTTCGTGCCGTTTGTCGGAAGCGCACGGGAAGCTACCATCACAGAGCGCAAAAAATATCGTCTGCAGGCTCAAGTTGCGGGCCGCCACTACCGACACAGTTAATTCAGAGCTAATACTCCAATTGGCAGCATTTTGACCAAGGCCCGGGTGAATCTCCCTGAGCCCGATTGTCCCTTTGACTGCCACCCCGGGATTGCCAATACTCATGGCAACTTGACGCTACCCGCACGGAACAAGGAATACCTCTTTGAAGCTGGAACTCAAGAACAGCTTGTCGGTGAAGTTGCTCCGGGTCGTGCTCCTGTCGGCATTGATCGTCGGTGTGGTCTTGAGCTGCGCGCAAATTGTTTTCGATGCCTACAAGACCCGTCAGGCGGTGGCCGGCGATGCCGAGCGCATTCTCGACATGTTCCGCGACCCGTCGACTCAGGCCGTGTACAGCCTCGATCGGGAAATGGGCATGCAGGTAATCGAAGGCCTGTTCCAGGACGATGCAGTGCGTCAGGCGTCCATCGGCCATCCCAACGAAGCCATGCTCGCGCAGAAATCCCGCGAGTTGCAGCAGTCCAACAGCCGCTGGCTGACCGACCTGATCCTCGGGCAGGAACGCACCTTCACCACCCAACTGGTCGGGCGCGGGCCTTATAGCGAGTATTACGGCGACCTGAGCATTACCCTCGACACCGCCACCTATGGCGAAGGTTTTCTCGTCAGTTCGGTGATCATCTTCATTTCCGGGGTCCTGCGGGCGCTGGCCATGGGCCTGGTGCTGTACCTGGTTTATCACTGGCTGCTGACCAAGCCGCTGTCGCGGATCATCGAGCACCTCACCGAGATCAACCCGGATCGCCCCAGCGAACACAAGATTCCGCAGCTCAAGGGCCACGAGAAAAACGAGTTGGGCGTGTGGATCAACACCGCCAACCAATTGCTGGAATCGATCGAACGCAACACCCATCTGCGCCACGAAGCGGAAAACAGCCTGCTGCGCATGGCCCAGTACGACTTCCTCACCGGCCTGCCGAACCGCCAGCAATTGCAGCAGCAACTGGACAAGATTCTGATCGACGCCGGCAAGCTGCAACGCCGCGTCGCGGTATTGTGCGTGGGGCTGGATGATTTCAAAGGGATCAATGAGCAGTTCAGCTACCAGACCGGCGACCAATTGCTGCTGGCCCTGGCCGACCGTTTGCGCGCCCACAGCGGGCGCCTCGGCGCCCTCGCCCGGCTTGGCGGCGACCAGTTCGCGCTGGTCCAGGCCGATATCGAACAACCCTACGAAGCGGCGGAACTCGCGCAAAGCATCCTTGATGATCTGGAGGCGCCGTTCGCCCTTGATCATCAGGAAATCCGCCTGCGCGCGACCATTGGCATCACCCTGTTCCCGGAGGATGGCGACAGCACCGAGAAGCTGTTGCAGAAAGCCGAGCAGACCATGACCCTGGCCAAGACGCGCTCGCGCAACCGATATCAGTTCTACATCGCCAGCGTCGACAGCGAGATGCGACGCCGCCGCGAGCTGGAAAAAGACCTGCGCGATGCGCTGATCCGCGATCAGTTCTACCTCGTCTATCAGCCGCAGATCAGCTATCGCGACCACCGTGTGGTCGGTGTCGAAGCGTTGATTCGCTGGCAGCATCCAGAACACGGTCTGGTGCCGCCGGACCTGTTCATTCCGCTGGCCGAGCAGAACGGCACGATCATCGCCATCGGCGAATGGGTGCTGGATCAGGCCTGCAAGCAGTTGCGCGACTGGCACGATCAGGGTTTTGTCGACCTGCGCATGGCGGTCAATCTGTCGACGGTGCAACTGCACCACGCCGAGCTGCCGCGGGTGGTCAACAACCTGCTGCAGATGTACCGCTTGCCGCCGCGCAGTCTGGAGCTGGAAGTCACCGAAACCGGCCTGATGGAAGACATCAGCACCGCCGCGCAGCACTTGCTCAGCTTGCGCCGCTCCGGAGCGTTGATCGCCATTGACGACTTCGGCACCGGTTATTCATCGCTCAGTTATCTGAAAAGCCTGCCGCTGGACAAGATCAAGATCGACAAGAGCTTCGTCCAGGACCTGCTCGATGACGACGACGATGCGACCATCGTTCGCGCGATCATCCAGTTGGGCAAGAGTCTCGGCATGCAGGTGATCGCCGAGGGCGTGGAAACCGCCGAGCAGGAGACGTACATCATCTCTGAAGGCTGCCACGAGGGTCAGGGTTATCACTACAGCAAACCGCTGCCGGCCCGTGAGTTGAGTGCTTATCTCAAGCAAGCGCAACGCAGCAACGCCGCCATTCTGTGAAACGCCGTGAACGCGGCGCCTCTCGCCGATCAGGATCGTGCGCTTGATCCAGCGCACCCATGTCGTAAATAAGAAATATTTCCAGCCACAACCCTTTACACATAATGCGAAAGATTTGCATTATGTCGAAGTTTTGCGCGCCCTCGGCGCCAGTCCACTCAACTACCGAAGCAGGATGTTCGCCATGATTCGTATGCCTCTGGCTACCGCCAGTCTGCTGGCCATCGCTATTTCCCTCGCCGGTTGCGGCGAAGGCAAGGACAAAGAAAAAGCCTCCGAAATGACGCCGGCTTCCAGCAGCGCTGCTCCAGCCCCTGCCGCTACGCCTGCGCCTGCTGCCGGTAAAGTCGACGATGCTGCCGCCAAGGCTGTGGTCGCGCACTACGCCGACATGGTCTTCGCCGTCTACAGCGATGCCGAATCCACCGCGAAAACCTTGCAGAGCGCGGTCGACGCGTTCCTCGCCAAGCCGAACGCCGAGACGCTGAAAGCCGCCAAGGCTGCCTGGGTCGCTGCGCGCGTGCCGTACCTGCAAAGTGAAGTGTTCCGCTTCGGCAACACCATCATCGACGATTGGGAAGGTCAGGTTAACGCCTGGCCGCTGGACGAAGGTCTGATCGACTATGTCGACAAATCCTACGAGCACGCGCTGGGCAACCCGGGCGCCACCGCCAACATCATCGCCAACACCGAAGTGCAGGTTGGCGAAGACAAGGTCGACGTCAAGGACATCACCGCTGAGAAACTCGCCAGCCTCAACGAGCTGGGTGGTTCCGAAGCGAACGTCGCCACTGGCTACCACGCCATCGAATTCCTGCTGTGGGGCCAGGACCTCAACGGCACCGGCCCTGGCGCTGGCAACCGTCCGGCCTCCGATTACCTGGAAGGCGCTGGCGCCACTGGCGGTCACAACGACCGTCGCCGTGCCTACCTCAAAGCCGTGACCGAGCTGCTGGTCAGCGACCTGGAAGAAATGGTCGGCAACTGGAAGCCGAACGTGGCCGACAACTACCGCGCCACGCTGGAAGCCGAGCCGGGTGAATCGGGTCTGCGCAAAATGTTGTTCGGCATGGGCAGCCTGTCCCTCGGCGAACTGGCCGGCGAGCGCATGAAGGTTTCCCTGGAAGCCAACTCCCCGGAAGACGAGCAGGATTGCTTCAGCGACAACACCCATTACTCGCATTTCTACGATGCCAAAGGCGTGCGTAACGTTTACCTGGGCGAATACACCCGTGTCGACGGTACCAAGATGACCGGCGCCAGCCTGTCGTCGCTGGTGGCCAAGGCTGATCCGGCTGCCGACACCGCACTGAAAGCCGATCTGGCCGCGACCGAAGCGAAGATCCAGGTCATGGTCGATCACGCCAACAAGGGCGAGCACTACGACCAGTTGATCGCGGCGGGCAACACCGCGGGCAACCAGATCGTTCGTGACGCGATCGCCGCACTGGTCAAGCAGACCGGCTCGATCGAAGCCGCTGCCGGCAAACTGGGCATCAGCGACCTGAACCCGGACAACGCCGATCACGAGTTCTGATCACCAATGTCTGACTGAAAAAGGCGATCTTCGGATCGCCTTTTTCATGCCTGCCACACCGCAATCCCCTGTGGGAGCGAGCCTGCTCGCGAAGGCGGTATCTGCCGCCACCTTTTCAGCGCGTCGGGCGCAGCTTTCGCGAGCAGGCTCACTCCTACAGGGGGTTGCGTGCGCTTTCTGGCTTGCGCTGCATCAAGCAAACGATAATTCCTCTTATTCAAACTCCCCGGCCCTGTTAGACTTTGCGCCTTTGTTTTCGCCCGTCTGCAGGATGTCTGATGCCCTCGCTGCCTCTTCGCTTGTCCGCACTGTTGCTGGCCCTGGGCCTGAGTGCCTGCGATGACGCCCCGCGTTTCACCCAGGCCGAGCCCGGCGAGGCGCGTTCGGGTGGCGCGGCGACGGTGCGCAAGAGCGATCAGAATGCGTTTTCCCTGCCATCGGCCAACCTGCCGCCGTCACGGCGGGTGGATTTCAGCGTCGGCAACAGCTTCTTTCGCAGCCCGTGGGTGATCGCGCCGTCGACCACCACCGCGCGCGACGGCCTCGGCCCGCTGTTCAACACCAACGCCTGCCAGAACTGCCACATCAAGGACGGCCGCGGTCATCCACCGGCACCGGACGCAAACAATGCGGTATCGATGCTGGTCAGGCTGTCGATTCCCGATGCGCCGCAATACGCCAAGGTCGTTGAGCAGCTTGGTGTGGTGCCGGAACCGGTCTACGGCGGTCAGTTTCAGGACATGGCCGTGCCCGGCGTTGCGCCCGAAGGCAAGGTGCGCGTCGACTACACGCCGGTGCCGGTGCGGTTCGCCGATGGCACTGAGGTCGAGCTGCGCAAACCAGTCCTGCAGATCACGCAACTGGGCTACGGCCCGATGCACCCGGACACGCAGTTTTCCGCGCGGGTGGCGCCACCGATGATCGGTCTGGGTCTGCTGGAAGCGATCCCGGAAGAAGCGATTCTCGCCAACGCCGCCGCGCAAGCCAAAGACAACCAGGGCATCAACGGCCGGCCGAACCGGGTCTGGGACGATGAGTTACAGAAAACCGTGATCGGCCGTTTCGGCTGGAAAGCCGGGCAACCGAACCTCAATCAACAAAACGTTCACGCCTTTTCGGGTGATATGGGCCTGACCACCAGCCTGCGCCCCTTCGATGACTGCACCGAGGCGCAAACCGCCTGCAAGCAGGCACCGAACGGCAACGGCGCGGACGGCGAACCGGAAGTCAGCGACAACATTTTGCGGCTGGTGCTGTTCTATAGCCGCAACCTCGCGGTGCCGGCGCGACGTGGCGTCAACGATGCCGAGGTGCTAGCCGGCAAGAATCTGTTTTTTCAGGCTGGCTGCCAGTCGTGCCATACGCCGAAATACACCACCGCCGCCAACGCCGCCGAACCGGAACTGGCCAATCAACTGATCCGGCCGTACAGCGATCTGCTGCTGCACGATATGGGCGACGGTCTGGCGGACAATCGCAGCGAATTCCAGGCCTCCGGCCGCGACTGGCGCACCCCGCCGTTGTGGGGCATCGGCCTGACGCAAGCGGTCAGCGGCCACACCCAGTTCTTGCATGACGGCCGCGCGCGCAATCTGCTCGAAGCCGTGCTCTGGCATGGCGGCGAAGCGCAAGCCGCGCAGCAACAGGTTTTGTCTTTCAATGCCGAGCAACGTGCTGCGTTGCTGGCGTTTTTGAACTCACTTTAAATACTGAAAAAGAATCGGGAGCCCGACATGTTCCGTCCCAAGCTACTGTTCACCAGCCTTGCCGCGCTCGCCCTCGGCGCCTGCTCGCCGCAGGACCCGCAAGCGGTCACCTCGGCAGCCATCGCCAAATCGGTGATTCTGCCGACCTATACCCGCTGGGTTGAAGCCGATAAGCAACTGGCCGTCAGCGCCCTCGCCTACTGCCAGGGCAAGGAAACCCTGGAAACCGCGCGCGCCGATTTCCTTCACGCGCAAAAAGCCTGGGCCGAGCTGCAACCGTTGTTGATCGGCCCGCTGGCCGAGGGCAACCGGTCGTGGCAGGTGCAGTTCTGGCCGGACAAGAAAAACCTCGTGGGCCGTCAGGTCGAACAACTGGTCGTAGCGCAGCCGCAGATTGATGCCGCGGCACTGGCCAAGTCGAGTGTGGTGGTTCAGGGCTTGTCGGCCTACGAATACATCCTCTTCGATGCCAAGCCTGACGTGGCCAACGCCGAGCAGAAAGCCAAATACTGCCCGCTGCTGATCGCCATCGGCGAACGCCAGAAGCAACTGGCCGAAGAGATTCTGCAGGGCTGGAACAACACCGACGGCATGCTTGCGCAGATGAGCAAATTCCCGAATCAGCGTTATGCCGACTCCCACGAAGCGATCGCCGATCTACTGCGCGTGCAGGTCACCGCACTGGACACCCTGAAGAAAAAGCTCGGCACGCCGATGGGCCGCCAGAGCAAGGGCGTGCCACAGCCGTTCCAGGCTGATGCGTGGCGCAGCCAGTCGTCGCTGACCGCACTGCAAGCCAGCCTTGCAGCGGCCAAAACCGTCTGGGAAGGCGTCGACAACAAAGGCCTGCGCGGTCTGTTGCCAGCCGAGCAGAAGCCGTTGGCCGACAAGATCGACGCCGCCTACGCCGCCTCGCTGAAACTGTTCGACAGCACCCAGCGCTCGCTCGGCGAAATGCTTGAAGACGACGCCGGTCGTCAGCAACTGAACGACATCTACGACAGCCTCAACGTCGTCCATCGCCTGCACGAAGGCGAACTGGCCAAGGCGCTGGGCATTCAACTGGGCTTCAACGCCAACGACGGTGACTGATGAGGGCAAGTGCCATGCTGCGACGCCAGGCTCTGACTTTAGGTAGTGTGCTGCTGGGAGCAGTGACGCTGGGCGGCTGGACGCTGTTCAAACGCAAGGATCAGAGCCCGCTGCTGCTGTCGGCGCGCGACGACACTGACGGCAGGCACTACGCCGTCGGTTATCGGCTCGACGGTACGCGGGTGTTTGCCACGCAGGTCGGCCAGCGCTGCCACGACATCATCAATCACCCGACGCAGCCGATCGCACTGTTCGTGGCCCGCCGTCCGGGCACCGAAAGCTATCTGATCGACCTGCGCGACGGGACCCTGCTCCAAACCGTGACCTCACAACCGAACCGGCATTTCTACGGGCATGCCGTGGTGCACAAGGACGGCGAATACCTGTACGCCACCGAGAACGACACCACCGATCCGGGTCGTGGCTTGCTCGGCGTGTACAAGTTCGACGGCGCGCGGCTGGTGCACAGCGGCGAGATTTCCACTCACGGTCTCGGCCCGCATCAGGTGTCGTGGATGCCCGACGGCGAGACGCTGGTGGTAGCCAACGGCGGGATTCGAACCGAAGCGGAAAGCCGCGTCGACATGAACCTCAACGCCATGGAGCCGAGCCTGGTGCTGATGCAGCGCGACGGGACTTTGCTGAGCAAGGAAACCCTCGCCCAGCAGATGAACAGCGTGCGTCACCTGGGCATCGCCAGTGACGGCACCATTGTCGCCGGTCAGCAATTCATGGGCGCCTCCCATGAGCGTTCGGAACTGTTGGCGATCAAGCGTCCGGGGCAACCCTTCGTGGCGTTCCCGGTGCCGGAGCAGCAGTTGCAGGCGATGGGGCATTACACCGCCAGCGTCGCGGTGCACAGCGAGTTGCGGCTCGTTGCGCTGACGGCACCGCGCGGCAACCGTTTCTTCATCTGGGATCTGGACAGCGGCGCAGTGCGCCTCGATGCGCCGTTGCCCGATTGCGCCGGGGTCGGTGCGGTGCAGGACGGTTTTGTCGTGACCTCCGGTCAAGGCCGTTGCCGTTACTACGATTGCCGTCAGGCGGAACTGTTGGCCAAGCCGCTGGAATTGCCCGCGGGGCTCTGGGACAACCATCTGCATCTGATGGCATAAGCCGCGCGCGGCAGTGGCTGATAGCACCCCGAGGGAGAGCGTCATTTCATGGCGCTCGCCCTTTTCATCACCTGTAATAACTGCCAGTTGGAATACCCCCTGTACTCGGAGTAATGTGCCCGCCTGTCTCACCTGATTTATCCAAGGAACTGGAAATATGCTGCGTCGCCGCATGCTGATCATGTTGGGTGTTGTGTTGCTGATCGTCCTCGTGCTGGGCGGGTACAAAGCCTTTTCGATCTACACGATGATCCAGGGCTTTTCCAAACCGAAACCGCCGATCAGCGTCGCCGTGGCCAAGGCCAGCGAACAGCCATGGCAGATGCGCCTGCCAACGGTCGGCACGCTCAAGGCGTTGCAAGGGGTCGAGCTGAGCCTGGAAGTGGCCGGCACGGTGACCGAACTCAAGTTCGAATCCGGGCAGAAGGTCAAGGCCGGGCAGCCGCTGCTGCAACTCGACAGCGCTGTCGAAACCGCACTGCTGGAAACCGCCAAGGCCGATCTCGGCCTGGCACAACTGGATTTCGGCCGCGGCAGCCAACTGGTCGACAGCCGCGCCATCTCCAAAGGCGAGTACGACCGGCTCTCGGCGGTGCTGCAAAAGAACAAGGCCACGGTCAACCAGCTCAACGCTTCGCTGGCGAAAAAACGCATCCTTGCGCCGTTCAGCGGCACCATCGGCATCCGACAGGTCGACGTCGGCGATTACCTCGCCAGCGGCAGCAGAATCGCCACGCTGCAGGATCTGAGCAGCCTCTACGCCGACTTCTACCTGCCGGAACAATCGGTGCCGAAACTGGCCATCGGTCAACCGGTACGGATCGCCGTCGCCGCTTATCCGCAGCAGAACTTCGCCGGCAAGATCAGCGCGATCAACCCGATCGTCGAAAGCTCCACGCGCAACATTCTGGTCCGCGCCACCCTCGCCAATCCCGACGGCAAGCTGCTGCCGGGGATGTTCGCCAGCCTCGACGTGCTGTTGCCGGAGCCGCAGAACCACATCGTGGTGCCGGAAAGCGCGATCACCTACACCCTCTACGGCAACTCGGTATACGTGGTCGGTCAGAAGAAAGCCGAGAACGGCAGCCTCGAAAAAGACGACAAGGGCCAACCGGTGCTGATCGCTGAACGCCGTTTCATCGAAACCGGTGAGCGCCGCGATGGCCTGGTGATGATCAACAAGGGCGTGCAGAGCGGCGAACAAGTGGTGACGGCCGGCCAGATCAAACTGGACAACGGCGCACACATCGCCATCAGCGACGACAAGACCCTCGGCGAGCAGAACAGTCCGCCCCGCGCCGACTGATCAAGGAATCCCCATGGCTTTTACCGACCCGTTCATCCGCCGCCCGGTGCTCGCCACCGTGGTCAGCCTGTTGATTATGCTGCTCGGCTTCCAGGCCTGGAGCAAGTTGCCGCTGCGCCAGTACCCGCAAATGGAAAACGCGCTGATCACGGTGACCACCGCCTACCCCGGGGCCAACGCCGAAACCATTCAGGGCTACATCACCCAGCCGATGCAGCAAAGTCTGGCGAGTGCCGAGGGCATCGACTACATGACCTCGGTCAGTCGCCAGAATTTCTCGGTGATCTCGATCTATGCACGGATCGGCGCCAACACCGATCGCCTGTTCACCGAGTTGCTGGCCAAGGCCAACGAGGTGAAGAACAAGCTGCCGCAGGACGCCGAAGATCCGGTGCTGAGCAAGGAATCCGCCGACGCCTCGGCCCTGATGTACATCAGTTTCTTCAGCGAGGACCTGAGCAACCCGCAGATCACCGATTACCTGTCACGGGTAATCCAGCCAAAACTGGCGACCCTGCCGGGCATGGCCGAAGCAGAGATTCTCGGCAATCAGGTGTTTGCCATGCGCCTGTGGCTCGACCCGGTGAAACTCGCCGGTTTCGGTCTCAGCGCCGCTGACGTGACCAACGCGGTGCGCCAGTACAACTTTCTCTCCGCCGCCGGCGAAGTGAAAGGCGAGTACACCGTTACCAGCATCAACGCCAACACCGAGCTGAAGTCTGCCGAAGCCTTTGCCGCGATTCCGCTCAAGGTCGACGGTGACAGCCGCGTGCTGCTCAGTGATGTCGCGCGGGTCGAGATGGGCGCGGAAAACTACGACTCGATCAGCTCGTTCGGCGGCACGCCATCGGTGTACATCGGCATCAAGGCGACACCGGGGGCCAACCCGCTGGATGTGATCAAGGAGGTGCGCAAGCTGATGCCGGAACTGGAAGCGCAGTTGCCGCCGAACCTGAAAAGCGAAATCGCCTACGATGCCACGCTGTTCATTCAGGCCTCGATCGACGAAGTGGTGAAAACCCTGTTCGAAGCGGTGCTGATCGTCATCGTCGTGGTGTTCCTGTTCCTCGGTGCGCTGCGCTCGGTGGTGATTCCGGTGGTGACCATTCCGTTGTCGATGATCGGCGTGATGTTCTTCATGCAGATGATGGGTTACTCGATGAACCTGCTGACGCTGCTGGCAATGGTGCTCGCCATCGGCCTGGTGGTCGACGATGCGATTGTCGTGGTGGAGAACATTCACCGCCACATCGAGGAAGGCAAGACACCGTTCGACGCAGCGCTGGAAGGTGCCCGTGAAATCGCCATGCCGGTGGTGTCGATGACCATCACCCTGGCGGCGGTGTATGCGCCGATCGGCTTTCTCACCGGCCTGACCGGGGCGCTGTTCAAGGAGTTCGCCCTGACTCTGGCCGGTGCGGTGGTGATTTCCGGCGTCGTGGCCCTGACCCTGTCACCGATGATGTGCGCGTTCCTGCTGCGGCATGACCAGAACCCCAGCGGCCTGGCCCATCGTCTCGACCGGATCTTCGACAGCCTTAAACGCCGCTATCAGAGCATGCTGCATGGCACGCTCAATACCCGGCCGGTGGTGCTGGTGTTTGCGCTGATCGTGCTGTGCCTGATTCCAGTGTTCCTCAAGTTCACCAAGTCGGAACTGGCGCCGGACGAAGATCAGGGCATCATTTTCATGATGGCCAGTGCGCCACAGCCGACCAACCTCGATTACCTGAGTACCTACACCGACGAATTCATCAAGATCTTCAAGGAATTCCCCGAGTACTATTCCTCGTTCCAGATCAACGGCTACAACGGTGTGCAGGCGGGGATTGGCGGCTTCCTGCTGAAACCATGGAACGAGCGCAGCCGCACGCAGATGGAAATCCTCCCGGAAGTGCAAGGCAAACTCGAAAGCATTCCGGGTCTGCAGATCTTTGGCTTCAACCTGCCCTCCCTGCCCGGCACCGGCGAAGGCTTGCCGTTCGAATTCGTGATCAACACGGCCAACGATTACGAATTGCTGCTGCAAGTCGCCGATCGGATCAAGAAACGTGCGATGGAGTCGGGCAAGTTCGCCTTCGTCGACCTTGATCTGGCGTTCGACAAGCCGGAAGTGGTGGTCGATATCGATCGCGCCAAGGCCGCGCAGATGGGCGTGTCGATGCTCGACCTCGGCGGCACTCTGGCGACCTTGTTGGGCGAGGCCGAGATCAACCGCTTCACCATCGAGGGCCGCAGCTACAAGGTGATCGCGCAGGTCGAACGGCCTTACCGCGACAACCCGGACTGGCTGAACAACTACTACGTGAAGAACACCCAGGGCGAACTGTTGCCGCTATCGACGCTGATCAAGGTCAGCGACCGTGCGCGGCCGCGTCAGCTCAACCAGTTCCAGCAACTCAATGCGGCGAAAATTTCCGGTTTCCCGCTGGTGAGCATGGGTGAAGCCATCGACACCGTGTTGCAGATCGCCCGCGAAGAAGCACCTGCCGGGTTTGCCTTTGACTATGGCGGCGCATCCCGGCAATTCGTTCAGGAAGGCAGCGCCTTGTGGGTCACCTTCGCTCTGGCGCTGGCGATCATCTTTCTGGTGCTGGCGGCGCAATTTGAAAGCTTCCGCGATCCGCTGGTGATCCTGGTCACGGTGCCGTTGTCGATCTGCGGGGCGCTGATCCCGCTGTTTCTCGGCTGGTCGAGCATGAACATCTACACCCAGGTCGGGCTGGTGACGCTGATCGGCCTGATCAGCAAACACGGGATCCTGATCGTCGAGTTCGCCAACCAGTTGCGCAAGGACAAAGGCCTGACCGCGCGCGAAGCGGTTGAAGAAGCCGCGGCGATTCGCTTGCGCCCGGTGCTGATGACCACGGCAGCGATGGTATTCGGCATGGTGCCGCTGATTCTCGCGACGGGTGCGGGGGCGGTCAGCCGCTTTGATATCGGCATGGTGATTGCCACGGGCATGTCGATCGGCACGCTGTTTACGCTGTTCGTGTTGCCGTGCGTATATACCCTGCTGGCGAAACCCGATCCCAAGCTCAACACATAACCCCTGTAGGAGTGAGCCTGCTCGCGATGGCGGTGTCTCAGTTGCTGATCGTTCCCACGCTCTGCGTGGGAATGCAGCCCGGGACGCTCTGCGTCCCATTGGAACGCGGAGCGTCCCTTGAGGCATTCCCACGCAGAGCGTGGGAACGATCAAAACCCGATCCCAAGTAGCCGGGCAAAAAAAAGGCCTCGCATCTGCGAGGCCTTTTACGCGGGCATCGATTTCAACTGGCTGGCCTCATCCCTTGAGATAGCCCGAACATGAACAACAGCAGATCATGATCGGGCTGGGTCGCCACGGAGGCTTTCGCCACCCGTGGCAGTGTGCAATGAGCGTCCGTCGTGGACGCTCCGATGACCTGCATGCGGGGCTGCTCCCAGGCAGCCACCGCCAATGAAGCGACTGCCAAGGCTCCGACCAGAAACAAACCTCGTGCAATTTCTAGTTTCATCGCTATAAACCTTTGATAGCGCTGCCAAACGCCGTCTCATAAAAATAGACGAGTTTTTTCCAGTCGGCATCGCGGAACGACGAATGGCGACGCAGTTGCTTCATGTCGTGCTGTGCGGCGCGATAGGCGGTCAGGCGCTGGCGGCATTTTTCCAGATCGATCAACGCTACTTCAACCTTGGCCGACTCGCCCTCACCGGTCACCCGCACGAATACGTGCTTGATGTAGATGCAGCTGTGCTGCCAGCGGCCCTTGTGCATGCGCGCGAGGTTTTCCGCCAGATCCTTGAGCACACGCTCATAAACCACGTCGCCACATTGATCCCGACCGCCGGCAGCAGCCAGCCAGTGCTCCAGTTCCTGGAAACCGTCCAGGGATCTGGTTACCAGCAGTGCGCGCCATTTGTGCTGTGGATCAGGCTGAGCGCCACAGAAGACGATTTGCGGCACGCGTACACCGAGTTTGCTTACGCCGGTCAGCGCATCGAGTTCGCGCAATACGGTAGGACGACCGAACGGGTGCAACCAGCTGCGATAGATGTGTCCGGTCTGGCGCTTGGCGTACAGCAACTGACCGTCGCGACCGACGATGCGCTGTACCCCGCTTTCGCCGCCGCGGCGCACATTGGGTTCTTCAACCCATTCGCCGCGCTGGGCCCAGTAGTAATCGAAACGATCCTGTGGAGCGACATCCGCTTCAACCGCTGCTTGCACTGCCATTCTCTACCTCTTGCGTAATACGTAAACCCGCCACATCGCATAGAGCGGTATAAAGTCCAGTTGTTCCTGAATGCGGAACCCGGCCTGTTCAAATTCTTTCTCGATCGTCGCCGCCGGAATCAGAAAACGATTCTGGTAATCACGATTCGGCCGGTCCAGCTCGGCGCGCTTGCGCTTCCAGGCCTTGAAGTTGCCGTCTACCCACAATGAAACAATCACGCTGTCGCGGCTCACGCGTTCGAATTCGCGCAGGATCACCTGACGGTGCTCGGACTCACCGATGTGGTGCAGCAGACGCATGCAGAAGATGCTGTCGACCGAGTTGTCCGGCAAGGCAATGTCGAACGCCGAGGTATGCAGCGGCTGTACCCGCTTGACCACGTCGGCCGGTTGCCCCTCGAGTGCCGTCTTGATCATCGACTCGGAATTGTCCGCGCCGATGATCACCCGGTTGGGTTTCTCCGCGAGCATCGGCCAGAAACGCCCGGCACCGCAGGGCAGGTCCAGCACCAGACCGGGATCACCCGCCAGTGACAAGGCCTTGCGTGCCAACTGTTCATCGCGCCAATGCGACAGGCGACGGCCCAGACTCTCCTTGTGCTTGCGCAGATATCGCTGCGCGTGCTGGTCGTCATACTTCTCGGAAAAATCGAGCTTGATCGGGTCGGCCATGATCTGGACTCCTGAATGTCTGATGACGCCACCTTAGTCAGCGGCGTGTCAGCGTCAGGTCATCCAATTGTGAAAAAAATGTCAGGTAAACCGGCAAAGTATTACAACGTTATACAGGAATCCGACAGGTTGGCGGGAGTAGCCTTGTGCGACTATTTGCCTGCATTCACGCCAAGATCTACCTCGAATCGGCAGCCATTGGGCTCCATCGTGCTCAGGCTGACAGTCCAGCCCTGGTTTTCGCAAATACGCTGTACCAGCGATAAGCCAAGCCCGAGGCCGTCACCGCGTTTCTCACTGCCGCGCACAAACGGTTCGAACATCGCTTCGCGCTTTTCCTCGGGAATCCCGACACCGGAATCCTCGACGATAAAGCCGCGAGCCGTCAGGGTCAGGCGAATGAAACCCTCCTCGGTGTAATGCAGCGCGTTGCGCAGCAGGTTGCCCATCACCGCGTTCAGCAAGGTGGCGTTGTAGCGGGCGTCCGATGGATGGCCAGGCTCGAACACCAGCGTCAGGCCCTTGCGCTCGATCGGCTCGCGCCACAGGCACAGCAGGCTTTGCGCCACTTGCGTGAGGTTGTGTTGCGGCGCGGCCCCGGGCTCTTCGTTTTGCGCGCGCGCCAGCATCAGGAACGTCTGCACCAATTCGCGCATTTCCTCGCTGGCTCGGGCAATGCGCTCGACCTGCGAGCGCCCGCGCTGATCGATGCCCGGATTCTCCAGCAACAGCTCGCAGGAACTGGCCAGCACCATCAGCGGCGTACGCAATTCATGGCTGACGTCGCTGGTGAACAAGCGCTCGCGGGTCAATGCCTGACGCAAGCGCCCCAACGTCGCATCGAATGCTACCGCCAGTTCACCGACTTCATCCGCCGCGTAATCCGGCGCCAACGGCGGTGCCAACCCGAGTAACTGATCGCGATGACGGACCTGCCGCGCCAGCCGTACCACCGGCGCCATCACCTTGCGCGCCAGCACCCAGCCTAAGAAAACCGCGAGCGCCAGGCTGAGCACGAAACCCACCAGCACTACGGCAAACAGCACGCGTTCGCGCTCTTCGAAATCGCTTTGATCCTGCAGCAGTACGTAGCGGCGGCCGTCGACGACCTCGACCATCGCGTGATACGACAGCTGCTCGCGGAACACTTCATGGAAACCGGCATCGAGGTGGCGCAGATCCTTGGGCAGATCGAAATCGCCCGGCCCGCCGCTGAAATAGAACAGCTGATCCGGTTCTGGGCGGTGGCTCCAGTCGGAAACGTTGTCCATCAGCAACAAGCGCTGCAAGTCGCCGCCCAGCCCCGCCGAAATCAGTTTTTCCTCGACCAGATGCACCGTCGCGACGATGCCCATGGCAAACGCGCCGGCCACCAGAGCGCTCATCAAGGCGAAGGCGATAATGATCCGTTGCGAAAGGCTTTGCTTGAACTCCATTACACGTCGGCCAAGCGGTAGCCCACCCCGTGCACAGTGTGCAGCAGTGGCTTGGCGAAAGGTTTGTCGATCACTTGGCGCAACTGGTGCACGTGGCTGCGCAGGCTGTCGCTGTCCGGGCAGTCATCGCCCCACAGCGCTTCTTCGAGAATTTCCCGGCGCAACACGTGCGGGCTTTTCTGCATCAGCACGGCCAGCAGCTTCAGGCCGACCGGGTTGAGCTTGAGCAGTTTGCCGTCGCGGGTCACTTCCAGGGTGTCGAGGTCATAGCTCAGATCGGCGACCTGCAAGGCGCGGCGGCCACCGCCCTGAGCGCGACGCATCACGGCTTCGACCCGTGCCGCGAGTTCGGACAGGGCGAAAGGCTTGATCAGGTAATCGTCGGCACCCGACTTGAAGCCCTGCAAGCGATCATCCAGTTGATCGCGCGCGGTGAGCATGATCACCGGTGTGTCTCGCCGTGCGTCTTCACGCAGACGTTTGCACAACGTGTAGCCGTCGATCCCCGGCAACATGATGTCGAGGACGATCAGGTCGTAGTGTTCGGTCGCGGCCAGATGCAGGCCCGACAGACCGTCCTGCGCGCAATCGACGGTGTAGCCCTTGAGGCCCAGGTAATCGGCCAGATTGGCCAGGATGTCGCGGTTGTCTTCGACCAGCAGAATACGCATGGGCACCTTCTCCGAACGGGGTTACGGCCGTCTTGGCCCGCGCAGCTTACGGCCAAGTGTGGCTCACGGCTAGGCATGTGTCGGGTTGTTTGCCGATAAAAATGCTCACGGCGACCGCCAACGTTTTTTTCACTTTCGATTAACGAATCGGCAACGCCCGTGCGCACAGACTCCGCGCGATTGCGCTCCCTCGAACATTCTTGCCACCAAGGAATTGCCCATGGCGTTGACCTCTGCCCATCCCGTTTCCCGACCGCTGAACCTCTGGCTCTGCCTGGGCATACCCGCTGTTGCGGCGATCATTCTGGTGTTGCTCGAACTGACCGATCTGGACATGGACCTGGCCCGACTGTTCTATGACCCGGTCGCCGGCGACTTCATCGGACGGCACAGCTATTTTCTCGAAGACATCCTGCATGACCGCGCCAAAGAAGTGGTTATCGCCTTCTCGGTGTTCGCGATCCTCGGTTTCATCGGCTCGTTTTTCCTCGCCCGACTCAAACCCTTCAAGCGTGAGCTGGGCTGCCTGGTGCTGTCGCTGGGCCTGGCCACTTCGTTCGTCACCCCGGTCAAAGCCGTGACGGCAGTGCAATGCCCGTGGAGCCTTGAGCAATTCGGCGGGCACGAAAAATACAGCAAGTTGATGGACCATCGCCCGCCAACCGACAAGCCGGGCCGTTGCTGGCCGGGCGGTCATGCAGCGACAGGTTTTACCTTGTTCGCGCTGTTCTTTGTTCTGCGTGATCGTCGTCCACGGCTGGCGCGGCAGGCATTTGTGTTTGCCTTCGCGCTGGGCTCGGTGTTTTCGATCAGCCGGATGATGCAGGGCGCGCACTTCTTCTCGCATAACGTGTGGACGGCGATTTTCTGCTGGCTGATTTGTCTGGGGGCTTATTACTGGGTGCTGTATCGCCCGGCGGGCAATGCTGCGGCGGTTGTAAACCCACACCCGATCAACGCCTGAAAATACAAATCCCTGTAGGAGTGAGCCTGCTCGCGATAGCGGTGTGTCAGTCGCAATCATGTTGAATGACACACCGCTATCGCGAGCAGGCTCACTCCTACAGGGGATCGATGTGAGTTCTGGGCAATAAAAAACCCCGCTGGCTTGCGCCGACGGGGTTTTTCGCTACGGGGGTAAGGCTGGCTTACATCATGCCGCCCATGCCACCCATGCCGCCCATGTCTGGCATACCGCCGCCAGCCGAGCCTTCCTTCTTCGGCGCGTCGGCAACGGCCGCTTCGGTGGTCAGGATCAGACCGCCGATCGAGGCTGCGGCTTGCAGAGCCGAACGGGTTACCTTGGTTGGGTCCAGGATGCCCATTTCGATCATGTCGCCGTATTCGCCGGAAGCAGCGTTGTAACCGAAGTTACCTTTGCCGTTCTTCACTTCGTTGACGACTACGCTTGGCTCGTCACCGGAGTTGGCAGCGATCTGACGCAGCGGCGCTTCAACAGCGCGACGCAGCACAGCGATACCGACGTTCTGGTCAGCGTTGTCGCCGGTCAGTTCGGTCAGGGCTTCCAGAGCACGGATCAGCGCAACGCCACCGCCAGGTACCACGCCTTCTTCAACGGCTGCACGGGTTGCGTGCAGGGCGTCTTCAACGCGGGCTTTCTTCTCTTTCATTTCAACTTCGGAACCAGCGCCAACCTTGATCACTGCAACGCCGCCGGACAGCTTGGCCAGACGCTCTTGCAGTTTTTCACGGTCGTAGTCCGAGGAAGTTTCGGCAACCTGGGCACGGATCTGAGCGATACGGCCTTCGATGTCTGCCTGCACGCCAGCACCGTCAACGATGATGGTGTTTTCCTTGGACAGGGTCACGCGCTTGGCGTTACCCAGGTGCTCCAGGGTGGTGCTTTCCAGGCTCAGACCGATCTCTTCGGAGATCACGGTGCCGCCGGTCAGAACAGCGATGTCCTGCAGCATGGCCTTGCGACGATCGCCGAAGCCTGGTGCCTTGACGGCAGCGACTTTAACGATGCCGCGCATGTTGTTCACCACCAGAGTCGCCAGGGCTTCGCCTTCAACGTCTTCGGCAACGATCAGCAGCGGACGGCCGGCTTTGGCGACGGCTTCCAGGACTGGCAGCATTTCGCGGATGTTCGAGATCTTCTTGTCGACCAGCAGGATCAGCGGGCCGTCGAGCTCGGCAACCATGGTGTCCGGCTTGTTGACGAAGTACGGCGACAGGTAGCCACGGTCGAACTGCATGCCTTCTACAACCGACAGTTCGTTTTCCAGGCCCGAGCCTTCTTCAACGGTGATCACGCCTTCTTTGCCGACTTTTTCCATGGCTTCGGCAATGATGTCGCCGATGGAGTTGTCGGAGTTGGCGGAGATGGTGCCGACCTGAGCGATGGCTTTGAAATCAGCGCATGGCTTGGACAGGGCCTTCAGCTCTTTGACAATGGCGATGGTCGCCTTGTCGATGCCGCGTTTCAGGTCCATCGGGTTCATGCCGGCAGCGACGGCTTTCAGGCCTTCGTTGACGATCGACTGAGCCAGAACGGTCGCAGTGGTAGTACCGTCACCGGCGTCATCGTTGGCACGGGAGGCAACGTCTTTGACCAGCTGCGCGCCCATGTTTTCGAAGCGATCTTCGAGTTCGATTTCTTTGGCGACGGAAACGCCGTCCTTGGTGATGGTCGGAGCGCCGAAGCTCTTCTCGAGGATCACGTTACGGCCTTTCGGGCCCAGGGTCGCTTTTACCGCGTCAGCCAGAACGTTGACGCCTTTGAGCATCTTGGAGCGGGCGGCATCGCCGAACTTAACTTCTTTAGCAGCCATGATCGATATTCCTTAAATACTTTGTAGTAACGGGAAAATGAACGGGAGTATCAGCCTTCGATAACCGCGAGGATTTCGTTCTCGCTCATTACCAGCAGGTCTTCGCCATCGACTTTCACAGTGTTGCTGCCGGAGTAAGGACCGAACACAACCTTGTCGCCTTCCTTCACGGACAGTGCACGCACTTCGCCGTTTTCCAGAGCTTTGCCCGGGCCTACAGCGAGAATCACACCGTGGTTGGCTTTTTCAGCAGCCGAACCTGGCAGAACGATACCGCCAGCGGTTTTCTTTTCTTCTTCGCTGCGACGGATGACGACGCGGTCATGCAGAGGACGAAGCTTCATTGTCGATCTCTCCTAATTGTGGTTTTCATCGGCCGGTGTAGTCCCGGCGGGTTTAACAAATCCGGCCTGTGCCGGGTGCGGCTCGTCGAGCGAACCGCGCAAGTCTGTCCGGTGTAATCACCGGAAACCTTTCGGTGACCGATACATAGGGGCGTACAAGCTGATTACAAGGGCTGGGCAAAAAAAATTTTGATGCTGCTCGGTGATTTGGCCGCATAAACGAGCACGGCACCCGAAGGTGCCGTGTCGATGCTGACGTTACTTGTGGTCGCGGTGTTCGAACTCGCCTTCGATCACATTCGGCTCACGGCCCAGCGGCTCGCGCCGTGCCGGCCCGCCACGGGGCTGCAGGTCATCGGCGAAGGCACGCTGACGCATGGCCTGGTCTTCGGCACGCTGGCGCATTTTGTTCGCCAGCAAGCGTCGGCTGAACGGCAGCAGCATGACCAGACCGACCACATCGCTGATGAAGCCCGGGATGATCAGCAGACCGCCGGCCAGGGCCAGCATCAGCCCTTCGAGCATGGTCTGGGCCGGCAGTTCGCCGCGGTTCAGGCTTTCACGGGCGCGCAGGGCCGTGGCCAGGCCGGCGATGCGCAGCACGAACACGCCGAACATCGAGCCGACGATAATCAGCAGCAGGGCCGGGAAGAACCCGATCGCCCCTGCCACTTTGACGAATACGAACAGCTCCAGCACTGGAAACAGCAGAAAGAGCAACAGAAAAGGGCGCATCAAATTGTCCTCAACGCAAGAAATGCCTTGCAGTAAGCCTTAGATGACGTCGCCCTTGCGTGAATTCAACCTTAAGAATCCGCTTTTTTTGGCCAGGCCTCGGCGTGAGCCAATGAAACCAAGGCTTCGCGCACTTGTGTCGGCGTATTGCAAGGGCTTGGGAAGCCTAGCCAGTACAACGCCTGACCGATGCGCAAGTGCATGCCCTCGCTGTCGATCCCGGCCAGTTGCGCCGGCACGCTGTTCGGCAGACCGGCGAGTTCGACGTAATGGGCGATGGCCTTGGCGTGGTCGCTGTTCATGTGTTCGACCATGCTGATCTCAGCCTTGCCGGCGAACGGATTGGCCAGGGTCAATTGATCGATCCAGTGAATCGCACCGAAACCGCCGATATAGCGGTGACGCACCGGGTTCAGTACCCAGAAGTCGAAATCGTGAGCCTTGTGATAGTTCTGCGAATCGGGGAAGTAGCGGTAGTAGCGCTCGGCGGCGGCTTCGATGGCGGCAGGGTCTCCGAGTTTCTGCGCTTCGGCGAGATACGTCAGGCGCCCCACCGCTTGTACATCATCGGCCTCGCGCTCACCGACCAGCATCGAGCACTTCGGGTCCTTTTGCAGATTGTGGGTGTGCTGGGCGATGCGGCTGATCAGGATCAGCGGCCGGCCCTGCTCGTCCAGGCAATACGGGACCACGGAGCCGAACGGAAAACCGGGCATCGATTTCGAGTGGGTCGAGAGCATTCCACGGTATTCCTTGAGAAGCAATTCTCGGGCATTCTTCGCCACTTCAACGCTCAATTTATGACTCCTTAGATAGAATCCGTCGAAAAAACGGACAGGCGCGCGAAAACAGGTTTCGGCCACGCCATCGGGCAATGCTCCTGCGCAACCCGGCCACGGTCGGGGCGGAACGGGAGCCGCCAAGAATAAAAACCATCAGACCAGCAATCGGGGCACGCGCATGCAACTCAACGACAAAGTAATCATTATCACTGGCGGTTGCCAGGGTTTGGGCCGCTCCATGGCCGAGTATCTGGCCGGCAAAGGCGCAAAGCTCGCGCTGGTCGACCTCAATCAGGAAAAGCTCGACGACGCCGTCGCCGCGTGCAAAGCCAAGGGCGTCGAGGCGCGCAGCTATCTGTGCAACGTCGCCAATGAAGAACAGGTCGAGCACATGGTCGCCCAGGTTGCCGCTGACTTTGGCGCGATTCACGGCCTGATCAACAACGCCGGGATTCTGCGTGACGGCCTGCTGCTGAAGGTCAAGGACGGCGAAATGAGCAAGATGAGCCTGGCCCAATGGCAGGCAGTCATCGATGTGAACCTGACCGGCGTGTTCCTCTGCACCCGTGAGGTGGCAGCGAAAATGGTCGAACTGAAGAACAGCGGCGCGATCATCAACATCTCGTCGATCTCCCGCGCCGGCAATATCGGCCAGACCAACTATTCCGCGGCCAAGGCTGGCGTAGCGGCGGCGACCGTAACCTGGGCGAAGGAACTGGCGCGTTACGGCATTCGCGTGGCCGGCATCGCGCCGGGCTTCATCGAAACCGAAATGACCCTGGGCATGAAGCCGGAAGCGCTGGAGAAGATGACTTCGGGGATTCCGCTCAAGCGCATGGGCAAGCCGGAAGAGATCGCCCATTCGGCGGCGTATATCTTCGAGAACGACTATTACACCGGGCGGATTCTGGAGATGGATGGCGGGTTACGGATCTAAGCCACGCCACAAACCAATGTGGGAGCCAGCCTGCTGGCGATTGCGGTGGTTCAGTCAACATCTTCGTTGAATGAAGGTCCGCTATCGCCAGCAGGCTGGCTCCCACAGTTTGATCGGGTTTCAGGCTCTCAATCGTCGCTGATGGTGATATTCGGCATCGCCGGTGTCGCCGCTTCCTGCAAGACGATCCGCGCGCCGACGTGGCGGGCCAGCTCCTGGTAGACCATGGCGATCTGACTGTCAGGCTCGGCAATCACCGTCGGCTTGCCGCCATCGGCCTGCTCGCGGATCAGCATCGACAGCGGCAGCGAGGCCAGCAGTTCCACGCCGTACTGGGTGGCAAGCTTCTCGCCACCGCCCTCACCGAACAGATGCTCGGCATGCCCGCAGTTCGAGCAGATGTGCACGGCCATGTTTTCCACCACGCCCAGCACCGGAATGTTGACCTTGCGGAACATTTCCACGCCTTTGCGTGCGTCGAGCAGGGCCAGATCCTGTGGCGTGGTGACGATCACTGCGCCCGCCACCGGGACTTTCTGTGCCAGGGTCAGTTGAATGTCGCCGGTGCCTGGCGGCATGTCGATGACCAGATAATCCAGATCGCCCCACGCGGTTTGCGTGACCAGTTGCAGCAGCGCGCCGGAGACCATCGGCCCGCGCCAGACCATCGGCGTGTTGTCGTCGGTGAGAAACGCCATCGACATCACTTCAACACCGTGGGCCTTGAGCGGCACGAACCACTTCTGGTCCTTGACCTCCGGGCGGGTGCGCTCGGGAATGCCGAACATGATGCCCTGGCTCGGGCCGTAGATATCGGCGTCGAGGATCCCCACTTTGGCGCCTTCGCGGGCCAGTGCGAGAGCGAGGTTGGCGGCGGTGGTCGACTTGCCCACGCCGCCCTTGCCCGATGCCACAGCAACCACGTTCTTGACGTTGGCCAGCCCCGGAATCTGCGCCTGGGCCTTGTGCGCGGCGATCACGCTGTTGACCTCAACCCGGGCGATGACCACGCCGTCGATGTTTTCGATGGCCAGTTGCAGCAATTGCGCCCAACCGCTCTTGAACAGCCCGGCGGCATAACCGATTTCCAGCTGCACATTGACGCGGTCACCGATGATCTCGATGTTTTTCACGCAACCGGCGCTGACCGGGTCCTGGTTCAGGTAAGGGTCGGTGTATTGGCTGAGGACGGCTTCCACCGCTGCGCGAGTGACGGCGCTCATGGGCAACTCCGATAACAAGACTGGAAAAGATGGCGGCTATCCTACCCCTTCTATCCTCCGGACGGCATGCCCGGCAACGATTTGCAGGGGTGAAATATCTTGTCCGGCGCTTTATAGTGGCCGACCTCCGTTTCATCAAGTAGCGAAGCCCTACATGTCCGAGCCACGCAAGATCCTCGTCACCAGCGCCCTGCCCTACGCCAATGGTTCGATCCACCTTGGCCACATGCTGGAATACATCCAGACCGATATGTGGGTGCGCTTCCAGAAGCATCGCGGCAACCAATGCATCTATGTCTGCGCCGACGACGCCCACGGTTCGGCGATCATGCTGCGCGCGGAAAAGGAAGGCATCACCCCGGAACAACTGATCGCCAACGTGCAGGCTGAACACAGCGCCGACTTTGCCGACTTCCTCGTCGATTTCGACAACTTCCACTCCACTCACGCCGAAGAAAACCGTGAGCTGTCGAGCCAGATCTACCTCAAGCTGCGTGACGCCGGGCACATTGCCCAACGTTCGATCACCCAGTATTTCGACCCGGAAAAGAAGATGTTCCTGGCCGACCGCTTCATCAAGGGCACCTGCCCCAAATGCGGTACCGAAGACCAGTACGGCGACAACTGCGAAAAATGCGGCGCGACCTACGCCCCGACTGATCTGAAGGATCCGAAGTCGGCGATCTCCGGCGCCACCCCGGTGCTCAAGGATTCCCAGCACTTCTTCTTCAAGCTGCCGGACTTCCAGGACATGCTGCAGGCCTGGACCCGCAGCGGCACCCTGCAGGACGCCGTCGCCAACAAGCTTTCCGAATGGCTCGACGCCGGCCTGCAACAGTGGGACATCTCCCGCGATGCGCCATATTTCGGTTTCGAGATCCCGGGCGAGCCGGGCAAGTACTTCTACGTGTGGCTGGACGCGCCGATCGGCTACATGGCCAGCTTCAAGAACCTCTGCAACCGCACGCCGGAGCTGGACTTCGACGCGTTCTGGGGCAAGGACTCGACCGCCGAGCTGTACCACTTCATCGGCAAGGACATCGTCAATTTCCACGCGCTGTTCTGGCCAGCGATGCTCGAAGGTGCGGGTTTCCGCAAGCCGACCGCGATCAACGTACACGGTTACCTGACCGTCAATGGTCAGAAAATGTCCAAGTCGCGCGGCACGTTCATCAAGGCCCGCACGTATCTGGATCACCTGTCGCCGGAATACCTGCGTTACTACTACGCGGCGAAACTGGGCCGTGGCGTCGATGACCTCGACCTGAACCTCGAAGACTTCGTGCAGAAGGTCAATTCCGATCTGGTCGGCAAAGTGGTCAACATCGCCAGCCGCTGCGCCGGTTTCATCCACAAGGGCAACGCCGGTCTGCTGGTCGACAACAATGCCGCACCGGAGCTGACCGAGGCCTTCCTCGCCGCCGCGCCGAGCATTGCCGACGCTTATGAAGCGCGCGACTTTGCCCGTGCCATGCGCGAAACCATGGCCTTGGCCGACCGCGCCAACGCGTGGATCGCTGACAAGGCACCGTGGTCGCTGAACAAGCAGGAAGGCAAGCAGGATGAAGTCCAGGCGATCTGCGCCACCGGCATCAACCTGTTCCGCCAACTGGTGATCTTCCTAAAACCGGTTCTGCCGCTGCTGGCCGCCGATGCCGAGGCGTTCCTCAACGTCGCGCCCCTGACCTGGAACGACCACACCACGCTGCTGGCCAACCATCAGCTCAACGAATTCAAGCCGTTGATGACCCGTATCGACCCGGTGAAAGTGCAAGCCATGACCGATGCCTCGAAAGAAGACCTCAGCGCCAGCCAGACCGACACCGGCGCCGCCGCTCCGGCCGGCAACGGCGAACTGGCCAAGGACCCGCTGTCGCCGGAAATCGACTTCGACGCGTTCGCCGCCATCGACCTGCGCGTTGCGCTGATCGTCAAGGCTGAGCACGTCGAGGGCGCCGACAAGCTGCTGCGCCTGACCCTCGATATCGGCGACGAGCAACGTAACGTGTTCTCCGGCATCAAGAGCGCTTACCCGGATCCGTCGAAGCTCGACGGTCGTCTGACGATGATGATCGCCAACCTCAAGCCACGGAAAATGAAGTTCGGCATCTCCGAAGGCATGGTGATGGCGGCTGGCCCTGGCGGTGAAGAGATCTACCTGCTGAGCCCGGACAGCGGTGCCAAGCCAGGTCAACGTATCAAGTAAGACCCTGCGGCAACTCGATCCCACCGGCGTGCCCTGCATGCCGGTGGGATTTTTCATAGGCGGCCGGATAAGGCCTAACCTTGAGAGACACCCGCCCGTTTCGCTGGCAGAACCATGACCGAATTCGTGCTAACGCTGATCAGTGCCGCGCTGCTCAACAACTTCGTGTTGCACTGGCCGCTGGGCGTCGATCCGCTGTTGGCGGGCAGCCGGCGCCAGGTGCACGCGTTGGGGCTGGCGACCCTGTGTCTGATGGTTGTCGTCGGCGTGGTGGGTTATGCGATCTGGCATTGGCTGCTGGTGCCGCTGCAACTGCAAGCCCTGCGCCTGTTCGTGTTTTTGCCGTTGAGCGTTTTGCTGATCGCACCGCTGCTCAAAGGCTTGGCGCGCGGGTTGCCGAAACTGCCCTTCGACGGCTTATGGCCGCTGTTGCTGGGCAATGCCGGCGTACTCGGCCTGGCATTGATCAATGCGCAAAACGATCAAGGCCTGCTTCACACAATGGCGCTGAGCCTGGGTGCCGGGTTGGGGTTCTGGTTGGTATTGGGCCTGTTCAGCGATTTGCG
The DNA here is from genome assembly GCF_051132135.1 of Pseudomonas sp. R1-1. Lineage (NCBI taxonomy): Bacteria > Pseudomonadati > Pseudomonadota > Gammaproteobacteria > Pseudomonadales > Pseudomonadaceae > Pseudomonas > Pseudomonas sp. R1-1. The sequence continues at coordinate 1,363,848 of NZ_CP071663.1, read as the reverse complement.
CGAACGCACGGCGGCCAATGATATTCCCCTGCCTTTTCGCGGCCTACCGATCGATCTGCTCGGCGCCGGACTGATGGCAGTGATTTTTCTCGGATTCAGTGGACTGATCAAAACATGAGTCTGATTCAACGCATCGATGCTCTTCTGCCGCAGACCCAGTGCGGCAAGTGCGGCCATCCCGGATGCAAACCCTACGCGCAAGGCATTGCCGCCGGCGAGCCGATCAACAAGTGTCCGCCCGGTGGCGAGGAAACCATCGCTGCGCTGGCCGAACTGCTGAAAGTGCCAGTGCTGGAACTGGACGTCAGCCGCGGCTCGGCACCAGCACAGGTGGCGTTCATTCGCGAAGCGGAGTGCATCGGCTGTACCAAGTGCATTCAGGCTTGCCCGGTCGACGCGATTGTCGGCGCGGCGAAACTGATGCACACCGTCCTGATCGACGAATGCACCGGTTGCGACCTGTGCGTGGCGCCGTGCCCGGTCGACTGCATCGAAATGCACCCGTTGCCACCCGAGACCTTGCCGGTGGTAGGTGGGCTGGCGTTCAGCCTCGACGAGCAACGCGCGCGCGCCGCCAAACGCGATCACGCACGGCAACGCTTCGAGCGGCGCAACGAGCGCCTGCATCGTGAAGAGCAACAGAAACAGGCTGAGCGTGAGGCGCGGGCAAAGCGACCGGCGCAAGCGCAAGTGAGCACCACCGACCCGGTGCAAGCGGCACTCGAACGGGTGCGCGCGCAAAAAGCGGCGAATGCAGATGCGGCGGTGAAAAAAGCCAAAGTCGATGTTGCGATGAGCCGCGCGCAACTGCACAAATCGCTGAAAGCCTTCGGCCATCCACCGACCTTCGAGCAACAGGCGCAACTGATCGTTTTGCAACGCCAGTTCGAGGCGGCCGAAGAGGCGCTGGCGCAACTGGAAAAAACCGCCGAACCCGCAGCTCCAGCACCAGCCCCCGGCAAAGGCGCCGACTTGAAGCGCGCCAAGATCCAGCTGGCGATGTGTCGCGCCGAATACGGCAAGCTCGAACGTAACGCCGACACCCCCGCCGAGATTCTTCAAGAGGCCCGCGCGCGACTGCAAGCCGCCGAGCGTCAGGTAAGCGAACATGCCGCCCCTTGAGGCAGCGGACGATCGCCTGCAACAGGCGATGAAAACCTTGCTGCTGGCCGCAATGCCAGGACTGCTGACGCTGTTGTGGTTTTTTGGTTGGGGCGTGTTGATCAACCTGATACTGGCGATCACCACCGCCCTGATTGTCGAAGCGGGCGTTGCGCAACTGCGCCGACAGCCTGTACAGCCAGCGCTGCGCGACGGCAGTGCGCTGGTCAGCGCAACATTGCTGGCGGCCGCACTGCCGGCCTATTGCCCATGGTGGCTGACGGTGACGGCAACCGCCGGGGGTCTGCTGTTTGGCAAGCACGTATACGGCGGCACGGGGAAAAACCCGTTCAATCCGGCGATGCTCGGTTTCGCATTGGTGATGATCATGTTCCCGAGAGCGATGACCCTGTGGCCGGCCCATGGTCTGGATCTGGCGGCAAGCTTGCAGCCGATGTTTGGCTGGAGTCAGGCACCGGACGCTTGGGCACAGGCGACCGCACTGGACACGCTGCGCGTCAACACCAGCCTGACCATCGACGAACTGTTCGCCCGCCATCCGGCGTTCGGGCATTTTGGTGGACGCGCTGCCGAGTGGGTGAATCTGGCCTTTTTGGCCGGTGGGCTGTTTTTGTTGCAACGTCGGGTGTTCAGCTGGCACGCACCGCTGGGCATGCTCGCCAGTCTGTTGGTGATCAGCCTGCTGTGCTGGAACGGCTCGGGGTCGGATTCGCATGGCTCGCCGCTGTTTCATCTACTTAGCGGCGCGACCATGCTCGGCGCGTTCTTCATTGTCACTGAACCGGTCTGCGGCGCGAAAACCGCGCTGGCGCGCCTGCTCTTCGGCGTTGGGGTCGGACTGCTGACATACGTGATCCGCACGTGGGGGGGCTACCCGGACGGGCTGGCGTTTGCGGTGTTGCTGATGAATCTCTGTGTGCCGGCACTGGAGCGATTCGTCGCCAATCGCCAGATCAAGGTGAACCCATGAAGCGCCGGGCCAGCACGGTGATCGTGCTGCTGATGGCCGTCAGCGGTATCGCCGCGACTTACCTTGTACAACGTGGGAGCGCACCACAGATCGCCGCTGCGCAGCACTTGCTCGACAGCCGCAAATGGCTCGACGTGCTGCCGCCCGAGAGCTACGACAACCAGCCGCTGCAACAACCACTGAGTTTGACCGATACCCGACTGGACCACAGCCAGTTGAGCGCAGGCTATCGCGCGACCCTGAATGGCAAGCCTGTTACAATACTGTTGCACAGTCAGACTCAGGGCTATGTGGGCGTCATCGAATTGTTGATCGCCATCGAGCCGAATGGCAGGTTGCTCGCGGTGAAACCCTTGGAACAGCGCGAAACACCAGCGCTTGGCGGGCATCTGGCAGACCGGCCGAATGCCTGGCTACAGGCGTTTTCCGGCAAGTCGAGCGATGCGCCGACGGCAGCAGGCTGGGCGCTGAAAAAGGATGAAGGACAGTTCGATCAGATTGCCGGAGCGACCATCACTTCTCGCGCAGTCATCAATTCGGTGCATGACGCCCTGCGCTATTTTGATGACCATCGCGCCGCATTGCTGGGGAGTGGAACATGAAGCCGTCGCCGGGTCTGGCCCATTGCATGATGCTGCCGTTGCTGCTGGGCAGCAGTGGTTCACTGGTCAGCTCAATCGGCACGTTGTTGGTATTCAGCGTTGTCGTGGGTCTGTACGGTCTGTGCATGCGCGCGTTACGCCCGCGATTGACCGAAACAGGCCGAGTACTGGTCAGCGTCTTGCTCGCCGCCACGCTCAGCAGTTGCGCTGATGTGTTGGCGCAACGCTGGTTTCTGCCCTGGCAGCAAGCTTTCGGCCTGTATGTCAGCCTGATCGCCTTGCAATGTGTGGTGCTGGAATACAATGGCTTCTGGCGCCAGACACTGGCAGAGCGCGGCAAACTCTGCGCTCTGTTCGGTGCATTGCTGTTGCTGCTGGGGATATTGCGCGAGGTTGCAGGGAGCGGCAGTCTTGGCCGCAGCCCCTCAGACACTTGGCAAGGCATCGTCCTGTTCAGCGACGGACTTCCACTGATTAGCATGATCCCCGGCGCTTTTATTGTGTTGGCGCTGCTGTTGGCGGCGCGTCAGGCGCTGATTCGCCCGAAATTGAATTCAAAGGAAACGCATCGCCCATGAATGCCGCAAAACGTCTGGAGATTTTTCGCCGTCTGCATGAGGACAATCCGGAGCCGAAAACCGAACTGGCGTATTCATCGCCGTTCGAACTGTTGATCGCGGTGATTCTGTCGGCCCAGTCGACAGACGTGGGTGTGAACAAAGCTACGGCGAAGCTGTTCCCGGTGGCGAATACGCCGGCCGCGATGCATGCCTTGGGCGTTGAAGGATTGTCCGAATACATCAAGACCATCGGCCTCTACAACAGCAAGGCGAAAAACGTCATAGAAACCTGCCGCCTGCTGGTCGAACGCCACGGCGGTGAAGTGCCGCAAACCCGTGAAGAACTGGAAGCCTTGCCCGGTGTGGGCCGCAAGACCGCCAACGTGGTGCTAAATACCGCGTTCCGGCAACTGACCATGGCCGTCGATACCCACATCTTTCGGGTCAGCAACCGCACCGGCATTGCGCCGGGCAAAAATGTGGTTGAAGTGGAAATGAAACTGATGAAGTTTGTGCCCAAGGAATTCCTGCTCGACTCCCACCACTGGCTGATCCTGCACGGACGTTATGTGTGCCTGGCGCGCAAGCCGCGCTGTGGCAGTTGCCGGATAGAAGACCTGTGCGAGTACAAAGCAAAAACTTCTGACGATTGAGCGGCTATTGGAATAATTGATAAGCCGATTGAAAAAAACTTTTTTACCCGCCAACCGAATGTCGATATAAGGAGCGCCAAAGGCAAACTTGGCCGGGAGCTAACCTTATGAGTGCCGACAAAGAGCAATTGGACGTAGAAGACGATTTTGTCGCCGTTGAGGCCGACGAGGTAGAGCCCGTCGTAGAAGTTGCAAAGACCAACCTGAGCAAGCGCCGCACCATCGATAACCTGCTTGAGGAGCGCCGACTGCAAAGGCAATTGGCTGATTACGATTTTGATCTTTGATACTTGAAAGCCTCCCGAACCGGAGGCTTTTTACTTTCTGCAATTTACTGGATCCGGCCGGCCCATGACCTGTCAGCTTTCAGTATATTCAGACCAGACCGTTTCGCTGTGCCAGCTCGATCAGATCGACCAGCGAACGCGCGTTGAGCTTCAGTAACAAGCGCGTCTTGTAGGTGCTCACGGTCTTGTTGCTCAAAAACATGCCGTCGGCAATTTCCTTGTTGGTCTTGCCTCGCGCCAGCTGCTGCAAAACCATCATCTCCCGACCGGACAGACGATCCACCATGTCCGCTTCGCTGGCATTGCCCAGACTGGTGCGCACGGTGTGCAAGGCCTGGTTGGGAAAATAGCTGTAACCGGACAACACCGCCTTGATCGCACTGAGCAATTCGGTGAGGTCCTGCTGTTTGCACACATAGCCGGCGGCCCCCGATTGCATGCAACGCATCGAAAAGTGCCCGGGCGCCTGCGAAGTCAGCACCAGTACTTTTATAGGCATAGCCGTCGAGCTCAGCCGTGCGATAACTTCCAGGCCGTCAAGTTTCGGAATGCCAATATCCAGAATGACAATATCCGGCATTTGCTCTCGAGCAAGTTGTAACGCATCCACACCGTTATCCGTCTCTGCGATGACTTCGTAGCCATGACGCTCCATTAGCATACGCACCGCAAGACGAATGACAGGGTGATCATCCACGATCAGCACTTTATTCATGGGCAAGTCCAGTTTCGCTGTTCGAATTTTTAGAACACGCACAATAGCCCAGTCACTTGCTCCATGGCATGCCAGGGTTGACACGCACTTGCATCGAGAGACATCCCCTACAGCGATCGCGGATTAATCCTACAAAAAATCGCTAACTTCCTAAACATCTAACGCTTTTGGCTGTTTGGCCTACGGCAAGATTTCGCCTTTACTTTTGTTTCAGGGTGCGTCTGACAGCATCGGCAGCAGGATTGATCGCGATCTCTACCTGCGTTCCAACGCCGCTTGAAGCCGCCTGATCCGAACTGTGAAACATATGCCTTAACAATTGCACACATGCAGAAGCCGTCGCTTATACGGCTAGCGAAAAACCCCTCGATACATAAACACTTGAAACAAGATATTTATACCCAAGGCAATATTTTTTCTATAAATATGAACGCACAAAGCCCAACTAAAACAACTCAACCAACACAAACATTGACCATGAGAAAGATCAAAACAAAGAGCACAAAGATGATCAAACTAAAAAACAAGATCGCCAATCCAATGACGGTAATTGCCATATTTGCAGCCATCTCGGAAACATCCGCGGCGGTTTCCCTGCCTTTTCTAGACAATAAGGACAGGGAGATATATGTGTGGTTCCTTATAAGCTTTCCTTTCTACTTGCTGTTTCTTTTCTTTATCACCCTAAACTTCAACTATCGCTCCCTGTATTCACCGTCAGACTTTGATAAAGACAAGAACTTCCTTAAAGTGATAGATAGCAATGAACGCGACAGCAAGCGAAACACATCGTCTGCTGAACCCTGCGATCAGGGTACATTCGGGCTATCGAGTTGCATCGTCCTCAGCGAGTCCGGCAGTGTCGAGCGCAAAGATTCGTGCAAAGTCCACAATGCGGCAGATCCGCCGACGAATAGCGATGCGAAATCCAGTCAGATCGTTCAGCACAATATTCAATTGCCGGCGTGGGTCAGTCATTTGCATCTGATCGATGCGCGGGATGTCGATGCGGCGAAGGAACTGGCGACGATTCTGGACAACATCCGCAACCTTGATCGCAAAACGGCGCGAGTGATTGTATTTCTTTCCAATCACGTATCGGATGTCTTGCTTACCCAGCATGCGCTGCTGCAAGCCAGGCAAATCAAGAAAGGCTCCGGCAAAACGCTGTGCATCGTCTATAACCTCTGCTCACAAGCGGTGACGCGTCTGGGAACAGTCTGAAAATGAGCCACTGCCACGCGCCGGTGCCTGGAAAAATGCTCGGTCGGAGCAGCCACCCATTGATGCAAAAAGGGCGACCCTGTCTCAAAGACAAGGCCGCCCTTTTCATTGCGCGTCAGAGTGCAAGACTCAGAACAGCTTGCGACCCTTGTTGGCAGCAATGCGCATGCGCAGCGCGTTGAGCTTGATGAAGCCCGCCGCGTCGGCCTGGTTGTAAGCGCCGCCGTCTTCTTCGAAGGTCGCGATGTTGGAGTCGAACAGCGAATCGTCGGACTTGCGGCCAGTGACAATCACGTTGCCTTTGTACAACTTCAGGCGCACAACGCCGTTCACATTGACCTGCGACGCGTCGATCATCTGCTGCAGCATCAGACGCTCCGGGCTCCACCAGTAACCGGTGTAGATCAGGCTGGCGTATTTCGGCATCAACTCGTCTTTGAGGTGAGCGACTTCGCGGTCCAGGGTGATCGATTCGATGGCGCGGTGCGCGCGCAGCATGATCGTGCCGCCCGGGGTTTCGTAGCAGCCACGGGACTTCATGCCGACATAGCGGTTTTCGACAATGTCGAGACGGCCGATACCGTGAGCACCACCGATCTTGTTCAGCGTCGCCAGCACGGTGGCCGGAGTCATTTCAACGCCGTCCAGCGCAACGATGTCGCCGTTACGGTAGGTCAATTCCAGGTATTGCGCTTTGTCAGGAGCGTTCTCCGGGGAGACGGTCCATTTCCACATGTCTTCTTCGTGCTCGGTCCAGGTATCTTCCAGCACGCCGCCTTCATAGGAGATGTGCAGCAGGTTGGCGTCCATCGAGTACGGCGATTTCTTTTTGCCGTGACGTTCGATCGGGATTGCGTGCTTCTCGGCGTAGTCCATCAGCTTCTCGCGGGACAGCAGGTCCCACTCGCGCCAAGGGGCAATCACTTTCACGCCTGGCTTGAGCGCGTAGGCGCCCAGCTCGAAACGCACCTGATCGTTGCCCTTGCCGGTGGCGCCATGGGAAATGGCATCGGCGCCGGTTTCGTTGGCGATTTCGATCAGGCGCTTGGCGATCAGCGGACGTGCGATGGAAGTACCCAGCAGGTACTCGCCTTCGTAAACGGTGTTGGCGCGGAACATCGGGAAGACGAAATCACGCACGAACTCTTCGCGCAGGTCATCGATGTAGATTTCTTTGACGCCCATGGCCTGGGCCTTGGCGCGGGCCGGCTCGACCTCTTCGCCTTGACCGAGGTCGGCGGTGAAGGTCACCACTTCACAGTTATAAGTATCCTGCAGCCACTTGAGGATCACCGAAGTGTCCAGGCCGCCGGAATACGCCAGAACGACCTTGTTTACGTCCGCCATGCCATCACTCCACGGGGTTCTACGGAAAGCCGGGGAGTCTACCGCTCCAACGCGATAATTTACAGAGGCGCGACAGCTTAAGACGACAAAGCGACAGAATCTGTCGAGAGCGCGACGATGACCGGCGAGTCAGGAAGTCGCCGCAGCAGTGGCTGGCGTACCCGCTTGTGGCGTCGGAGCCGGGGCTGTCGTCGGTGCGACGCGCGCCAGTTTCACGTTGACGCGACGATTCTTCGCCCGGTTGGCTTTGTTGGTGTTCGGCACAATCGGATACTGCTCGCCATGGAAACGCACAGTGATCTGCGACTCCTGAATGCCATTGGCCTTGAAGAAGTCAACCACCGCCAGCGCTCGGCGGCGCGACAGTTCACGGTTGGTCAGGCGATTGCCGCTGTTGTCCGAGTGGCCGTCGAGTTCGATGTGGTTCACCGACGGGTCAGCCTTCATGTATTCGAGCATCACTTGCAGTTTGGCTTTGGCAGCCGGGTCGAGATCAACGCCTTCGCCGGGAAAGCCGATCTGCGATTGCTTGATCTGGTCAAAATTCTGCGGCAACAACTTCGCCACACAAGTCTGATAATCGTTGAAGGCCTTGCTGAACTTGACCGGCAGCAGACGCACTTCCGAGACCCGGCCATCGCCCGATGCACGGCGCACGACCGGACTGCGACCGTCCAGCAGGCCGCTGATCAGCCCGCCGGCCTGCGACTGCGAACTGTTGAACAGGACATTGCCGCTGCCCAGCCGCACGCTGCCCAGATTGATGTCGCCACGCCCCGGCTGCCAGGGTGCAGCGGCCGCCAGCAAGGTCGCCGAACCGCCGCCGAGCATGGCGTTGTAGGCGTTGAGGCGGAAGATCGCCTGCTCGCCGGCCTTGCGCACGAACTCGCCCGAACCGAAATCGGTGATCGGCTGGGTCAGACGGCACTCGAACTTGTCGCCGGCGACCGTCCACTCAATGTTCTCCAGACGTGTCTGGTAGGTGAGCGCCATCGCAGGGAGGCTGGCAAACACACTGAGCAAGGCTAGATAACGCTGGCGCACGGGAGGCTCCATTGGCTTGTGAAACACAAACACCGATTCACACAATGTTTACGGCATACCTTCGGGATATCGGACGCTTGCCGCAAAACTTGATAGCGGGTGCCTGCAAGAGTCTTTTCCGGTAGCATTCGCCTCAGTTTGACCCGCCTGGAAGCCCCCCATGTCCGACCGCCTGACCCTGCTGCGTCCCGACGACTGGCACATTCATCTTCGCGATGGTGCCGTGTTGACCAATACCGTTGCCGATGTGGCTCGCACCTTCGGGCGCGCGATCATCATGCCCAACCTGGTGCCACCGGTGCGCAACGCCGCTGAAGCCGACGGCTATCGCCAGCGGATCCTCTCTGCCCGCCCGGCCGGCAGTCGCTTTGAGCCGCTGATGGTGCTGTACCTCACCGACCGCACCCAGCCCGAAGAAATTCGTGAAGCCAAGGCCAGCGGTTTCGTGCATGCCGCCAAGCTGTACCCGGCCGGTGCGACCACCAACTCCGATTCCGGTGTCACCAGCATCGACAAGATTTTCCCGGCACTGGAAGCCATGGCCGAAGTCGGCATGCCGCTGTTGATCCATGGTGAAGTCACCCGTGGCGACGTCGATGTGTTCGACCGCGAAAAGATTTTCATCGACGAACACATGCGCCGTGTCGTCGAGCGGTTCCCGACGCTGAAAGTGGTGTTCGAACACATCACCACCGGTGACGCCGTGCAGTTCGTCAACGAGGCTTCGGTCAACGTCGGCGCGACCATCACCGCGCATCACCTGCTGTACAACCGCAACCACATGCTGGTGGGCGGGATTCGGCCGCACTTCTATTGCCTGCCGATCCTCAAGCGCAATACGCATCAGGAAGCCTTGCTCGATGCGGCCACCAGCGGCAGCGCGAAGTTCTTCCTCGGTACCGACTCGGCCCCGCACGCCCAGCACGCCAAGGAAGCCGCCTGCGGCTGCGCCGGCTGCTACACCGCGTACGCCGCGATCGAGATGTACGCCGAAGCGTTCGAACAGCGTAACGCTTTGGACAAGCTCGAAGCCTTCGCCAGCCTCAACGGCCCGCGCTTCTACGGCCTGCCGGTAAACACCGATCGCATCACCCTGGTTCGTGAAGAATGGACCGCCCCGACCAGCCTGCCTTTCGGCGAGCTGACCGTTATCCCGCTGCGCGCCGGTGAAAAACTGCGCTGGCGCCTGCTGGAGGAACACGCGTGAGTGAAGAGCATTTCGACGACGAGCTGGACGGTCAAAATGGCGGCGGCGGTTCCCGTCATCCGATGGCAGCACGTTTTCGCGGCTACCTGCCGGTTGTCGTCGACGTAGAAACCGGAGGCTTCAACGCGGCCACCGATGCCTTGCTGGAGATCGCCGCGACCACCATCGCCATGGATGAAAAGGGTTTTGTGTACCCGGATCACACCTACTTCTTCCGCGTCGAGCCGTTCGAAGGCGCCAACGTCGAAGCGGCGGCGCTGGAGTTCACCGGCATCAAACTCGATCATCCGTTGCGCATGGCGGTCAGCGAAGAAACCGCGCTGACCGACATCTTCCGCGGCATTCGCAAGGCGCTGAAGGCCAACGGCTGCAAGCGGGCGATTCTGGTTGGGCATAACAGCAGCTTCGATCTGGGCTTCCTCAACGCGGCAGTTGCGCGTCTGGACATGAAGCGCAACCCGTTCCACCCGTTCTCCAGTTTCGACACCGCGACGCTGGCCGGTCTGGCCTACGGTCAAACCGTGCTGGCCAAAGCCTGCCAGGCCGCCGGCATCGATTTTGATGGCCGCGAGGCGCACTCGGCGCGTTACGACACCGAGAAAACCGCTGAGCTGTTCTGCGGCATCGTCAACCGCTGGAAGCAGATGGGCGGCTGGGAAGACTTCGACGACTGATCGTCAGCGATCAAATCCCGCGCATGAAAAAACCGGCCACGTGGGCCGGTTTTTTTTTACCTCGACGTTGCGCCTTACAGGGCAGCAGCGTTCTCGGTCAGGTAAGCCGCAACGCCTTCTGGCGAAGCGTTCATGCCTTTGTCGCCTTTCTTCCAGTTGGCAGGGCAGACTTCGCCATGCTCTTCGTGGAATTGCAGCGCGTCGACCAGACGGATCAGCTCTTCCATGTTACGGCCCAGCGGCAGGTCGTTGATGATCTGCGAGCGGACAACGCCCTTGTCGTCGATCAGGAACGCGCCACGGAACGCCACGCCGCCTTCGGACTCAACGTCGTAGGCCTTGGCGATGTCGTGCTTCATGTCGGCTGCCATGGTGTATTTCACCTGGCCGATGCCGCCATTGTTGACCGGGGTGTTGCGCCACGCGTTGTGGGTGAAGTGCGAGTCGATCGACACAGCGATCACTTCAACGTTGCGTGCCTTGAAGTCGGCCATGCGGTTGTCCAGAGCGATCAGCTCGGACGGGCAGACGAAGGTGAAGTCCAGCGGGTAGAAGAACACCAGGCCGTATTTGCCTTTGATGGCCGAGGACAGGGTGAAGCTGTCAACGATCTCGCCATTGCCGAGTACGGCCGGGACGGTGAAGTCAGGGGCTTGTTTGCCTACGAGTACGCTCATTGATATCTCCTGGTGTAAAGACTTGAAGTTCAGGGTCCGGGCCAGCCTGCCACCCTCAGGCGACAGCCCTGTGACACGAACCCTCTTCGCAAGGGACGACCATCATACACTGCGTTTTTCGCCTGTCCTCAACGGATTTTCCACGTCGGCCGTCCGTTGAGCATTTATAAGGACAGGCAAACGGCGCTCAAACACCGTTCGTCAGTCATGGGCCAAATAAGACCGAAACCCTCCGCAAAGCACTTTGACAATCATTCTCGTTAACATTAAGATCCATCGCAATTGAGTCACAACCAGCGACGGTTCTTACTTATGTATGTTTGCCTCTGCACTGGCGTCACCGACGGACAGATCCGCGAAGCGATCTATGAAGGTTGCTGCAGCTATAAAGAAGTTCGCCAGGCGACCGGCGTCGCCAGCCAGTGCGGCAAATGCGCGTGCCTGGCCAAGGAAGTGGTCCGCGAAACCCTGACCAAGCTGCAAACTGCTCAGGCCGCGATTCCCTACCCTGCAGAATTTACCGCCGCCTGATCAGCCCAAATTCAGAGAACCGGACTTATGTCCGGTTTTTTTATGCCTGAAAATCAATCGCTTAGCGTCAAGACGCGGAACACAAACATTCTTATTCCGATTAATTTTCATATATTATTCAATAACTTAGGTTTGACACTTATAAGTGTGAAGCTCAAACTCCGCCTTATATACCGCGATTACAGGGCAGGACTCCGATCATGAAAGGCGACATTACCGTCATCCAGCATCTCAACAAGATCCTCGCCAATGAGCTGGTCGCGATCAATCAGTACTTTCTGCATGCACGCATGTATGAAGATTGGGGTCTGAACAAGCTCGGCAAGCACGAATACAAAGAATCCATCGATGAGATGAAACACGCGGACAAGCTCATCAAGCGCATCCTGTTCCTTGAAGGCCTGCCGAACGTGCAGGACCTGGGCAAGCTGCACATCGGCGAGCACACCCGCGAAATGCTCGAGTGCGATCTGCGTATCGAGAAGACCGGCCACGCCGATCTGAAGGCCGCCATCGCCCATTGCGAAACCGTTGCCGACTTTGGCAGCCGTGAACTGCTCGAAGACATTCTCGAGTCCGAAGAAGAACACATCGACTGGCTGGAAACCCAACTGGGCCTGATCGACAAGATCGGTCTGGAAAACTATCTGCAATCGCAGATGGGCGAAGAGTAAGTCAGCGCCCGCTGAACGCCAGACACTAAAAAGCCCCGCCCTCTTTGGAGGTGCGGGGCTTTTTATTGCCTGGCGCGTTGTAGGAGTGAGCCTGCTCGCGATGGCGGTGGGTCAGTCAATACTTCAACCAACTGACAGAACGCTATCGCGAGCAGGCTCGCTCCTACAGAAAAGCGATCAAGCTTCGGACTTGTTCGCCGCAGCGGCTTCGACAGCCGACTTGATGGTGCTCTGCAGCGAACCGTCTTGCGCCATCTCGGTCATGATGTCGCTGCCGCCGATCAGCTCACCGCCAACCCACAGTTGCGGGAAAGTCGGCCAGTTGGCGTACTTCGGCAGGTTGGCGCGGATTTCCGGGTTCTGCAGGATGTCCACGTACGCAAACTTTTCGCCACAGGCCATGACAGCCTGCGCAGCTTTTGCGGAGAAGCCGCACTGCGGGGCATTCGGCGAGCCTTTCATGTAAAGCAGAATGGTGTTGTTGGCAATCTGCTCTTTAATCGTTTCGATGATATCCATGGAGCACCTCGGCTGAACTTTCCGACTCATGGGTCGGCACGGTGGCGCATTGTAACGGAATCCCGAGCGCGCTGCTCGGTCTCCCCGACAGACACATGCTCAGGCCGCCACCACCGTCACCGGCACACCATTGAGCGCCGCGTTGCCGGACAACTCATCGAGTTGGCATTCATCGGTCAGGTCGTTGGCACTCGAGCCCGGCTGGCCGCTGGCAATTGCCATTTGCACGCCCGGTCGCGCATGGCCCCAACCGTGCGGCAGGCTGACCACTCCTTGCATCATGTCCTCGCTGCCGAGCACTTCCACTTCGATCTGGCCGACCCGCGAACTGACGCGTACTCGCTGGCCGTCACTGAGACCTCGACTGGCGAGATCGGCCGGATGCATGAGCAACTGATGACGCGGTTTGCCTTTCACCAGACGATGGTAGTTGTGCATCCACGAGTTGTTGCTGCGCACGTGGCGGCGGCCGATCATCAGCAGTTGATCGATAGCGGGTGCCTGCAATGCGGCGAAGCGTTGAAGATCGGCGAGTATTTGCGGTGGTGCGGCCTGGACTCGCTGATTCGAGGTTTTCATACGCGCGGCCAGATTGGGCCGCAGAGCGCCCAGATCAATCCCGTGCGGATGATCGAACAACGTCGCCAGCGACAGTTTGTGTTCGGACGCGTCGCCATAAAGGCCCATGCGCAGGCCCATGTCGATCATCTTCGACGGCGGCATGGTCGGTTTCAGTTCCTTGCCGGTCTGCGCCGCAAACGCTTTGGCGAGGCCGACGAAGATTTCCCAGTCATGCAGCGCACCTTCAGGTTTGGCGAGGATTGCGCGATTGAAGCGACTGACATTGCGCACCGCAAACAGATTGAACGTGGTGTCGTAGTGATCGTTTTCCAGTGCCGAGGTCGATGGCAGGATCAGGTCGGCGTAGCACGTGGTTTCGTTGATGTACAGGTCGATGCTGAGCATGAACTCCAGCCCGTCCAGCGCCTGCTCCAGTTGCCGCCCGTTCGGTGTCGACAGCACTGGATTGCCAGCCACGGTGATCAATGCGCGGATCTGCCCTTCGCCTCCGGTGAGCATTTCCTCGGCCAGCGCCGACACCGGCAACTCGCCACCGTATTCGGGACGGCCGGAAACGCGACTTTGCCATTTATTGAAATGCCCGCCCGAAGTCGAAGCCACCAGATCGACAGCGGGCTCGGTGCATAAAGCACCGCCGACGCGGTCGAGGTTGCCGGTGACCAGGTTGATCAACTGCACGAGCCAATGACACAGCGTGCCGAACGCCTGAGTCGAAACGCCCATGCGTCCGTAGCACACCGCACTCGGCGCCGCAGCGAAGTCGCGTGCCAGTTGGCGGATTTGCTCTGCGGGGACGGCGCACAACGGGCTCATCGCCTCCGCCGTGAACGTCGCCACCGCAGCGCGCACCTCGTCGAGGCCGTCGACCGGCAGATGGCTGCCGCGAGTCAGACCTTCACTGAACAATGTGTTCAGCACGCCAAACAACAGCGCCGCATCGCCGCCCGGACGCACGAAGAGATGCTGATCGGCCATCGCCGCCGTTTCGCTGCGGCGCGGATCGACCACCACCACTTTGCCGCCGCGCGCCTGAATCGCTTTGAGGCGCTTCTCGACATCCGGCACGGTCATGATGCTGCCATTCGACGCCAGCGGATTACCGCCGAGGATCAACATGAAATCGGTGTGATCGATGTCCGGAATCGGCAGCAGCAAGCCGTGGCCGTACATCAGGTAACTGCTGAGGTGATGCGGCAACTGGTCAACCGAGGTCGCCGAGTAGCGATTACGGGTTTTCAGCAAGCCGAGAAAGTAGTTGCTGTGGGTCATCAGCCCATAGTTATGCACGCTCGGGTTGCCCTGATAGACCGCCACGGCGTTTTGCCCGTGACGCTCCTGAATTGCCGCCAGCTTCGACGCCACCAGTGCAAACGCTTCGTCCCAGCCGATAGGCAGCCATTCGCTACCGACCCGCCGCATCGGTTGGCGCAGGCGATCCGGGTCATTCTGGATATCTTGCAGCGCCACCGCTTTGGGGCAGATGTGGCCGCGACTGAAGGTATCGAGGGCATCGCCCTTGATCGAAGTGATCGCGACCTGGCCATCGGTTTCAGTGGTCTCGATGGTCAGGCCACAGATGGCCTCACACAGGTGGCAGGCACGGTGATGGAGAGTCTTGGTCATGGCCAGTCTCTGTCTTGTTCGGGGCGGGCGATCGCGTCCGCGGGAAGAAAACTATGGCCCCGCCAGCACCACGGCGCCAGCGACGTTCGTCTTGTGAATCGGGGCTTATCAGGCGAGCCGATACCGCTGCAGCCGTCAGTTCGACGGCAACTGGGGTGGCGGCGCCAGCTGGATTTCCTGAATGGTTTCGATCTGCTCGTGAGCGACGTGCACGCCGGTCAGTTCGCCAATCAGGCGCCAGTGCTCGTCGAGCCCGGCGCTGATCGTGGCCATGCGGTCGATCATGTGGCGACCGGCCGTCTTCACCACTTCGTCTTCACTGCGCAGCAGTTCGAACGACATCGAGGTGACCGACGCGGTAAGGTGGGTCAAGGAGCGAGCCGTGTGGCCCAGCAGTTCCATTAACAGTTGTTCTTTCGATTCCATGCGGAGGCTTCCTGCGTCGCTCGAATGTTATTTATAACCCAGCACTTTGCTTTAGCAAATGTTTCAGCCCGGACATCCGACCAAGAGAATCCGCCGCGCCCACGCCTCAAACCGACCAAAGCCATGCCGTGTGCGGCGCGGCGCATTGCCAAGCGCGGCGGGGCCAGTGTACAAAGAGGCTCGCTGCGGCCCTGAACCCGGCTGCAAATGCGCGACTGCATTTCGCAGAGCGCCCTTCGATTCCCGCGTAAACCGTAGCCTATTGGCGTAACGCGACATTTAATGTCAATATCGCGCCTTCCCCTATTCCGTCGCCCCGTGCGGCTTACGCCGCAGGTCTCGCCCGTTGTTCCGTTAAACAAGGCTTTGAGCATCTGCGGTTGGTAGCAAAAAGGTAGTCAATGATGAGCGCAAGGCACTTTCTCTCCCTGATGGATTGCACGCCCGAAGAGCTGGTCAGCGTGATCCGTCGAGGCGTTGAGCTCAAGGACCTGCGTAAGCGCGGCGTACTGTTCGAGCCTCTGAAAAACCGCGTACTGGGGATGATCTTCGAAAAGTCCTCGACCCGCACCCGCATCTCTTTCGAGGCCGGGATGATCCAGCTCGGCGGTCAGGCGATCTTCCTCTCGCCACGCGACACCCAACTGGGCCGTGGCGAGCCGATCGGCGACTGTGCCATCGTCATGTCGAGCATGCTCGATGCGGTAATGATCCGCACCTTCGCCCACAGCACCCTGACCGAATTCGCCGCCAACTCGCGCGTGCCGGTGATCAACGGCCTGTCCGACGACCTGCACCCGTGCCAGTTGCTGGCGGATATGCAAACCTTCCTCGAACATCGCGGCTCGATCCAGGGCAAGACCGTGGCGTGGATCGGCGATGGCAACAACATGTGCAACAGCTATATAGAAGCGGCGATCCAGTTCGACTTCCAGTTGCGCGTTGCCTGCCCGCAAGGTTATGAACCGAACCCCGAGTTCGTCGCCCGTGCCGGTGACCGTGTGACCATCGTCCGTGATCCGCAGGATGCTGTGCGTGGCGCGCATCTGGTGAGCACCGATGTCTGGACTTCGATGGGTCAGGAAGAGGAAACTGCCAAGCGCCTCAAGTTGTTCGCGCCGTTTCAGGTCAACCGTGCCCTGCTCGACCTCGCCGCCGAGGACGTGTTGTTCATGCATTGCCTGCCGGCGCACCGCGGCGAAGAAATCAGTCTCGACCTGCTTGATGACCCGCGTTCAGTCGCCTGGGATCAGGCAGAAAACCGTCTCCACGCACAGAAGGCCCTGCTCGAGTTCCTCGTCGAACCGGCATATCACCACGCATGAGTCATGAATTACTGCTGAACCTGCGCAACCTCGCTTGCGGCTACCAAGATCAACGTGTGGTGCAGAATCTCAATCTGCACCTCAACGCCGGCGACATCGGTTGCCTGCTCGGCTCGTCCGGCTGCGGCAAGACCACCACGCTGCGCGCCATCGCCGGTTTCGAGCCGGTGCACGAGGGCGAAATCACCCTCGGTGGCGAAACCCTGTCCAGCGCCGGGTTCACCCTGGCGCCGGAGAAACGCCGGATCGGCATGGTGTTCCAGGATTACGCGCTGTTTCCGCACCTGAGCGTGGCCGACAACATCGCTTTCGGCATTCGCAAGCACCCGAACAAGCAACGCGTCACCGAAGAGCTGCTGGAACTGGTCAACCTGAAGAACCTCGGCAAGCGCTTCCCGCATGAATTGTCCGGCGGTCAGCAACAGCGTGTCGCCCTCGCCCGCGCCCTGGCCCCGGAGCCGCAATTGCTGCTGCTCGATGAGCCGTTTTCCAACCTTGATGGCGAACTGCGCCGCAAGCTCAGCCATGAGGTGCGCGACATTCTCAAGGCACGTGGCACCAGCGCGATTCTGGTGACCCACGATCAGGAAGAAGCCTTCGCCGTCAGCGATCACGTCGGCGTGTTCAAGGAAGGGCGGCTGGAACAATGGGACACGCCGTACAACCTCTACCACGAGCCGGCGACGCCTTATGTGGCCAGTTTCATCGGTCAGGGCTATTTCATTCGCGGGCAACTCGCCAGCCCGGAGTCGGTGCAGACCGAACTCGGTGAGCTGCGCGGCAACCGTGCTTACACTTGGCCAATCGGCGGCGCGGTCGATGTGTTGCTGCGTCCGGACGACATTGTCTATGCGCCGGATAGCTCACTGAAGGCGCAGATTGTCGGCAAGACGTTCCTAGGCGCTTCGACGCTGTATCGTCTGCAGCTACCGACCGGTGCGCAACTGGAATCGATTTTCCCCAGCCATGCGGACCATCAGGTCGGTGCCGATGTGGGGATTCGGGTAGTGGCCGAGCATCTGGTGCTGTTCCAGGCGTCCGGCAGCACGGCGGCGCAGATTCCGGCAGTGGAAAATGGCGTTCGCCGGCATAGCACAGCCCTTTAAGCGACACATTGATACCCTGTGGGAGCTAGCCTGCTAGCGATTCGATTGATCTGTCACTACTAAGGTGACTGACACATCGCAATCGCTAGCAGGCTAGCTCCCACAGTGGGTATTGCGATTAGTTAAGGAGCAATGTTCCGCTCGCCACCAATGTCGCATTGCCGCCGATCTTCACCCGCTCACCTTCCAGTCGACAGAACAACTCCCCGCCTCGCGCCGAGCGCTGGCAGGCGGTCAGGCTCGATTTGCCCAGACGCTTCGACCAATAAGGAATCAGGCTGCAGTGGGTCGATCCGGTGACCGGATCTTCATTGATGCCAATCGCCGGGGCGAAATAGCGTGAGACGAAATCATGCTGGTTGCCGCGAGCGGTAACGATCGCGCCCAGCCACGGCAGCTTCGCCAGCGCCGCCATGTCCGGCGTGCAATCGAGCACCGCCTGTTCTGACTCCAGCACCACGAACAACTCGTTGGAGCCGAGCACATCAACCGCTTCGACGCCCAACGCGCGCTCCACGTCCAGCGTCACGCCGATCTCGGTTGGCACGATGCAAGGGAAGTCCAGCCACAACCGATCGCCCTCACGGCTGACGCTCAGCGGCCCGGATTTGCAGATGAAGTCGATACGCTCAGCGGTTTCCCCGTAGATCTCGAACAGCACATAAGCGCTGGCCAGCGTCGCGTGCCCGCACAGCGGCACTTCGGTGGTAGGGGTGAACCAGCGGATATGCCAGGCCTGGCCTTCGCGCACCAGGAACGCGGTTTCCGCCAGATTGTGCTCAGCGGCAATCTTCTGCATCAACTCGTCGGCGAGCCACGCATCGAGCCGATATACCATCGCCGGATTGCCGCTGAACGGCCGGTCACTGAACGCGTCGACCTGATGAAACGCAAGCTGCATAACCTTCTCCTTTAAGTCAATCGACACAGCATGCGACCACGCGGCGGGCGGCGCCAGTGACAGAACCGGCGATTTTCTTTCATACAGTGCCGAGGCAGTTCATGGCCGGCCGATGTCGGCGAATGTCGCCTGGGTGTGCTCGGCAAGCACTGCTGGCGCCAACTCGACTTCCAAACCACGGCGCCCGGCGCTGACATAGACAGTGGCGAAGCCTTGCGCTGAGTTATCAATGAACGTACGCAGGCGCTTCTTCTGCCCCAGCGGACTGATGCCGCCCAACAGATAACCGGTGGAACGCTGCGCCGCTGCCGGGTCAGCCATTTCAACTTTCTTCACCCCTGCCGCATGCGCCAGACCTTTCAGATCAAGGCTTCCGACGACCGGCACCACCGCCACCAGCAATTCGCCTTTTTCGCTCGCCGCCAGCAGCGTCTTGAACACCTGCGCCGGCTCAAGCGCCAATTTCTCTGCAGCCTCGAGCCCGTATGAAGCGGCTTTGGGGTCATGTTCGTAACTGTGCACGCGATGTTCGGCACGAACTTTTTTCAACAAGTCCAACGCGGGGGTCATGGCAGCTCCGGGCTCGGCAGTGACAGAAATAACCTGCGGCGGATTCTAGGCGATCACCGTACAAAAGGCTCTAGTGCATGCCACGATTCCCGGGACCTGCAGCGATTTCAGGCCAACCAGACGGCACCTTCGACGAGGGATCATTCACGCTACGAATAGTTTTATTGTGACCGACAGTTCACTTTCGACCTTTGACAGGTTTGTTTCTTGTCTATATTTTTTCGAAACTGAATAATGTAAGAATTATCGATATTGCAGTACCCAGCAGTAAACCGGGGACGGAATGGGGATTCCTAACCGGCGGATATCGCGCCCTGCACTGTTGGCAGCGCGCCACACAACAACAAAAAACCGAGGTATTCAATGACCACTGCTTTACCGCAACCATCGCTGTCCGGCCAATGCCTGGCCGAATTTCTCGGCACCGCGCTTTTGATTTTCTTCGGCACCGGTTGTGTTGCCGCGCTCAAGGTCGCGGGCGCCAGCTTCGGCCTGTGGGAAATCAGCATCATCTGGGGCGTCGGCGTGAGCATGGCGATCTACCTGACCGCCGGGGTCTCCGGCGCGCATCTGAATCCGGCCGTGAGCATCGCTCTGGCGGTTTTTGCCGACTTCGAAAAGCGCAAACTGCCGTTCTACATTCTTTCGCAGATTGCCGGCGCCTTCTGTGGCGCGCTGCTGGTCTATACCCTGTACAGCAATCTGTTCTTCGATTTCGAACAAACTCACCAGATGGTTCGCGGTTCGGCCGCCAGCCTTGAGCTGGCCTCGGTGTTCTCGACGTTCCCGAATCCGGCGCTGTCGACCGCGCAGGCCTTTCTGGTCGAGATGATCATCACCGCCATCCTGATGGGCGTGATCATGGCCCTGACCGACGACAACAACGGCCTGCCGCGCGGCCCGATGGCGCCGCTGCTGATCGGCTTGCTGATCGCCGTGATCGGCAGCTCGATGGGCCCGCTGACCGGTTTTGCGATGAACCCGGCGCGCGATTTCGGTCCGAAACTGATGACTTTCTTCACCGGCTGGGGTGAAATTTCCTTCACTGGCGGCCGTGACATTCCGTACTTCCTGATTCCGATTTTTGCACCGATTGTCGGTGCCTGCCTCGGCGCTGCCGGGTACCGCGGGCTCATCGCCCGCCACCTGACCGGCGCCACACCTGCTACAAAGGATGCAGAACCGGCCATTGACGGCAAACCCAGAACGTCCTGAAACAGTCGGCGCCGGCTCCTGCCCGTCCGAGCCTGCGCCACGGCCCACTCTCCCTTATTTCGTCCAAGGCAATCGACATGACCGACATTCAGAACAAGAACTACATCATTGCCCTCGATCAGGGTACGACCAGTTCGCGCGCGATCATTTTCGACCGCGATGCGAATGTGGTCTGCACCGCGCAGCGCGAGTTCGTCCAGCACTACCCGCAGGCCGGTTGGGTCGAGCACGATCCGATGGAAATTTTCGCCACCCAGAGCGCGGTAATGGTCGAAGCCCTGGCCCAGGCGGGCCTGCATCACGATCAGGTGGCTGCCATCGGCATCACCAACCAGCGTGAAACCACCGTGGTCTGGGACAAGACCACCGGCCGCCCGGTGTACAACGCCATCGTCTGGCAGTGCCGCCGCAGTACCGAGATCTGCCAGCAGCTCAAGCGTGATGGTCACGAAGAATACATCCGCGACACCACGGGTCTGGTCACCGACCCGTACTTCTCCGGCACCAAGCTGAAGTGGATTCTCGACAACGTCGAAGGCAGCCGCGAGCGTGCGCGCAACGGCGAACTGCTGTTCGGCACCGTCGATAGCTGGCTGATCTGGAAATTCACCGGCGGCAAGGTGCACGTCACCGACTACACCAACGCCTCACGCACCATGCTCTTCAACATCCATTCGCTGGAGTGGGATTCGAAGATGCTGGAAATTCTCGACATCCCGCGTGAAATGCTCCCCGAGGTCAAAGCCTCGTCGGAGATCTACGGTCGCACCAAGAGTGGCATCGCCATTGGCGGTATCGCCGGCGACCAACAAGCCGCATTGTTCGGCCAGATGTGCGTAGAGCCGGGTCAGGCGAAAAACACCTACGGCACCGGCTGCTTCCTGCTGATGAATACCGGCGACAAAGCGGTTAAATCGCAGCACGGCATGCTCACCACCATCGCTTGCGGCCCACGCGGCGAAGTGGCTTACGCACTGGAAGGCGCGGTGTTCAACGGCGGTTCGACCGTGCAGTGGCTGCGTGACGAACTGAAAATCGTCAACGACGCCCACGACACCGAGTACTTCGCCAACAAGGTCAAGGACAGCAACGGCGTCTATCTGGTACCGGCCTTCACCGGTCTCGGCGCGCCGTACTGGGACCCGTATGCCCGTGGCGCGCTGTTCGGCCTGACGCGTGGTGTGCGTGTGGATCACATCATCCGCGCCGCGCTGGAATCGATCGCCTACCAGACCCGCGATGTGCTCGACGCCATGCAACAGGACTCCGGCGAACGCCTCAAGGCGTTGCGTGTGGACGGCGGCGCAGTGGCGAACAACTTCCTCATGCAGTTCCAGGCCGACATCCTCGGCACCCAGGTGGAGCGCCCGCAAATGCGCGAAACCACCGCCCTCGGCGCGGCGTATCTGGCCGGTCTGGCGTGCGGTTTCTGGGGCAGTCTGGAAGAACTGCGCGGCAAAGCGGTGATTGAGCGCGAGTTCGAACCGAGCCTCGACGAAACCGCGAAAGAGAAACTGTACAAAGGCTGGAAAAAAGCCGTCAGCCGCACCCGTGACTGGGCGCGCGAGGACGCTGAATAAGCCAAGGTTCAGTTACAGACAGGCATCAAACTGGTCGGGAGCGGATTCCTGCGGCATCATGGGCAAATTTTGCTTGGCAGCCCAAAGGAAGCCCCATGAATCTGCCTCCCCGTCAGCAGCAAATCCTCGAGCTGGTCCGCGAACGCGGCTATGTCAGCATCGAGGAAATGGCCACGCTGTTCGTTGTTACCCCGCAAACCATTCGCCGCGATATCAATCAGCTCGCGGAAGCCAATCTGCTGCGTCGCTACCACGGCGGCGCGGCGTACGATTCCAGTGTCGAAAACACCGCCTATGCGATGCGCGCCGATCAGATGCGCGACGAAAAACAACGCATCGGCGAAGCCATCGCCGCGCAGATCCCGGATCACGCCTCGCTGTTCATCAACATCGGCACCACCACCGAATCGATTGCCCGCGCCCTGCTCAACCACAGCCATCTGAAAATCATCACCAACAACCTCAACGTGGCGTCGATGCTCAGTGCCAAGGACGATTTCGACGTACTGTTGACCGGCGGCAATGTACGGCGCGACGGCGGCGTGGTCGGTCAGGCGAGCGTGGATTTCATCAATCAGTTCAAGGTCGATTTCGCCCTGGTCGGGATCAGCGGCATCGACGAGGATGGCAGCCTGCTCGACTTCGATTATCAGGAAGTGCGGGTATCCCAGGCGATCATTGCCAACGCGCGCCAGGTGATTCTGGCGGCAGACTCAAGCAAGTTCGGGCGTAACGCGATGATCCGGCTGGGGCCGATCAGCCTGATCGATTGCCTGGTGACCGATCAGCAACCGGTGCCGGCGCTGGCGCAGTTGCTGAGTCAGCACAAGATTCGCCTCGAAGTCGTTTAACCTCTCGTTCCCACGCTCTGCGTGGGAATGCCGCCGGGGACGCTCCGCGTCCCGTCTCAACGGCCGACGCAGAGCGTCGATGGATGCATTCCCACGCAGAGCGTGGGAACGATCTGCATCACCTCTTCTGCGCCATCGTGCGCATCCCATGTTCGATAATTTTCCTTTCCCCGCCCTTCGATGAGTTTTTTCAATCGAAGGCGACTGGCTGTGCGCGTGTTTATGGGCTACCATTTTCGCAAATGAACATTTATGTTCGATTTCAAATATAGAAAATCAAAAAACCCGAGGCCAGCCAATGTCCACCTCTACCTTGCGAACGCCCCCTATCTCCGAGATCTACGATATCGCCGTCATTGGTGGCGGGATCAACGGCGTCGGGATCGCTGCGGACGCCGCCGGTCGCGGGCTCTCGGTGTTCCTTTGTGAAAAGGACGATCTGGCCAGCCACACCTCCTCGGCCAGCAGCAAGCTGATCCACGGTGGCCTGCGCTATCTCGAACATTACGAATTCCGTCTGGTGCGTGAAGCGCTGGCCGAACGCGAGGTGTTGCTGGCCAAGGCGCCGCACATCGTCAAACCGATGCGCTTTGTGCTGCCGCACCGCCCGCACCTGCGCCCGGCGTGGATGATCCGTGCCGGCCTGTTCCTGTATGACAACCTCGGCAAGCGCGAAAAACTGCCAGGCTCGAAAAGTCTGAAGTTCGGCGCGGACAGCGCACTGAAAAGCGAAATCAAGAGAGGCTTCGAATACTCCGATTGCTGGGTAGACGATGCTCGCCTCGTGGTGCTCAACGCCATGGCCGCCCGTGAAAAAGGCGCTCATGTGCACACCCAGACCCGCTGCGTCAGCGCGCGCCGCGCCAAAGGCTTGTGGCATCTGCATCTGGAACGCGCTGATGGCAGCCTGTTCTCGATCACGGCCAAAGCTCTGGTCAACGCTGCCGGCCCCTGGGTCGCCAAGTTCATTCGCGACGATCTGAAGATGGAATCGCCGTACGGCATCCGTCTGATTCAGGGCAGCCACATCATCGTGCCGAAGCTGTACGAAGGCGAGCATGCGCACATTCTGCAAAACGAAGACCAGCGCATCGTCTTCACCATTCCGTACCTGAACCACTTCACGCTGATCGGCACCACCGACCGCGAATACACCGGGGACCCGGCCAAAGTGGCGATTACCGAAGCTGAAACCGACTATCTGCTGAAAGTGGTCAACGAACACTTCAAGAAGCAGCTCAGCCGCGACGACATCCAGCACAGCTACTCGGGTGTACGTCCGTTGTGCAACGACGAATCGGATAACCCATCGGCCGTGACCCGCGACTACACACTGGCGCTGTCCGGCAACGCGCAAGAGGCGCCATTGCTGTCGGTGTTCGGCGGCAAGCTGACCACCTACCGCAAACTCGCCGAGTCGGCGATGGCGCAGTTGATGCCGTTCTTCACCCAGATGCGCCCAAGCTGGACCGCCACGGCGACCCTGCCCGGCGGCGAAGACATGACCACCCCGCAGGCACTCAGCGCACTGATCCGCGACAAGTTCGACTTCGTCCCGACGGAAATCGCCCGTCGCTGGTCGGTGACCTACGGCAGCCGCACCTGGCGCATGCTCGAAGGCGTAGAAAGCCTGGCCGACATGGGCGAACACATCGGCGGCGGGCTCTATACCCGCGAAGTCGATTATCTGTGCAGCGAAGAGTGGGCCACCACCGCGCATGACATTTTGTGGCGTCGCACCAAGCTGGGGTTGTTCACTACAGCGGACGAGCAGCAGAAGCTGGCGACGTATCTGGGCAAGGTTGAGCAGAACCGCAAGATCGAAGCGGCGTGATGTGAGCAACGCTTGAACGAAAGCCCCTGAATCGTGAGATTCAGGGGCTTTTTGTTTTGTGGGCCCTGCAGGATCTGATGGGGTCAGTCAGATCTTTTCCCCCTCACCCCAGCCCTCCGAAACGTCGGACCGCCCCCAAGGGGTAGAGGGGGAAGGGAGCCGATCTTCATGAGGTTCAAATTCTGAGTTCGACTCGGTATGCCAGGTTAGTGCATCTCGCCCAGTCGCTAAGATCAGTCCCCTCTCCCTCCGGGAGAGGGCTAGGGTGAGGGGCTTTCAGGTCGGCATCACCGAGACAGGTGAAGCAACAGAAAATCAATGAACGCCCGTGACTTGTGCGGCAGGTGCGCTGTGTTGGGAAACACTACATTGATCGACTGTGATGGCAGTGAATAGCCAGGCAGCAAACGCACCAGACGCCCGGCGACAATATCGTCTTCGACCATCCATGCCGGCAGTACTGAAGCACCCAGCGATGACAAGGTCATCGAGCGGATCGCTGTAGAGGAATTCGACTCGAAGTGACTGGTACCGTTGACCTCCACGCTTCGCCCTTGCGCGTCACGCAACGTCCACTGCGTCGGCGCCTGAAGATTGCTGTTGGCGATCCACGGCAGGTGGTTCAGGTCTTGCGGCTCTGCTACCGGATGGCGGGCGAGAAACGCCTCGGTCGCCACCAGGACAATTTCGTAGTCCGCCAACTTGCGACACTTGAACGCCGAGTCCGCCAGATTACCCAGACGTACCACCAGATCCAGCTTTTCTGCGACCAGGTCATTCAACGAAGAATTAAAGTTGTAGCACAGGCGAATCTCCGGATAGCGCTCGGAAAACAACGGTATCAACGGCAGGATAAACTTCTCGCCGTACTCGCTGGTTGAACTAATCCGTAACTTTCCCGATACCCGGTTATTACCCTCCAATACATTGTCAAAGGCATTGTCGATATCCGCGACAATACCCTTGAACTCTTCATAAAAGTCCTGCCCTATCTCCGTCAGGGCTATGTTGCGGGTATTGCGGATCAGCAACGTCGCCGACAGGACTTCCTCAAGTGCCTTGACGTGCAGGCTGGCCATGGCTTTGCTGATGCTGAGGTAATTCGCAGCCTTGGTATAAGAACCAAAATCGACCACCGCGAGAAATGTCTGAACCCGATTAAGGTGAGAGTGCATAACGTGTTGGCTCACTGTTAAATCCTGTCAAACATTGTTTTAAGCATAGTCGTATCGACACTTCGAGTCCACCGCCTCTATCCTGCGCGGCAAAGAGGATATGCAATGAACTATCGCTACAAGATCGCGCTGATCTTTCTGATCGGCTTCTTTATTGACTGTATAAACATATTCATGTCGGCGGTAGCCCTGCCAAGTATATCGGCAACTTTGCAGGTCAGTACTTCATCGGTGGCATGGGTCGCCAATGCTTATATCCTTGGCCTTACCCTGATTATTCCAGTCAGCACCTGGCTGGCCGGACGTTTTGGCAGCCGCGGGATTCTTACGGCGTCGATGCTGGTGTTCACAGGTTCGGTGTGGATGTGCGGGCTGTCGGACAGCTTCCACGAACTGGTTGTCTGGCGCTTCCTGCAGGGAATAGGCGGCGGGTTGTTGATTCCGGTCGGGCAGGCTTTGACCTTCAATCTGTTTCAGGGTGAACAGCGGGCAAAAATTTCCACACTGGTGATGGCCGTCGCACTGATCGCCCCGGCCATCTCACCGACTGTTGGCGGCATTATTGTCGATAGCAGCTCCTGGCGCTGGGTGTTCTACAGCAACATTCCGTTCTCGCTGATCGCCGCCGGGCTGTCGTGGTTCTGGATCAAGGAAAGCAAACCGGCCAGCCTGCCCCGCCCGGACATCAAAGGCCTGTTGCTGGTCAGCGCCGCACTCGCCAGCCTGCTGCTGGGCATGTCGTTGTACGGCGGCGATTACCCGTCGTTGGTCGCGCTGATCTGCGTCGCGGCCGGTCTGCTGTTCATCGCGCTGTACCTGCTGCACTACCGCCGCTGCAGCAATGCGATCATTGAATTGAGCCTGCTCAAAAGCAAAAAGCTCAGCACCTCGATCCTCATCTATTACGCGATTCCCGGTGTGTTCACCGGGGTCAATCTGATGAGCATTTTCTTCCTGCAGGACACCCTGCATTTCAGCGCCCGCCTGACCGGCATGTTCATGATTGTCTATGCCATCGGCGCGTTCATCGCCATGACGATTTGCGGCCGGGTCTACAACCGCGTCGGCGCCAAGCGTCTGTTCACCTTAGGAATGCTGCTGCACAGCGCCGGTATCGCCACGCTGACACTGGTCAACGACCCGACGGACCTGTGGGTGATTGTCATCGCTTACAGCTTGATGGGCGTTGGCGGCGGCATCGGTGCCAACACTGCACAAACCACCTCACTGATGGACTTTGCCGGCGGTGATACGCACAAGGCCAGCGTGATCTGGAACATCAACCGGCAGATGTCGTTCAGCCTCGGTGCCGCGTTGTTTCTGATGATTTTCAACGTGCTGCTCAAGCAGTTCGAAATCACCGCGGCCTATCACGCCACCTTCGCACTGGCGGCAGTGATCGGGCTGTTCCCGCTTTTTCAAATGAGCCAATTGAACACTCCGAAGGAAAACCCATGACGCATGACTTGGTTGAACTGGCCGAACACAGTATTCATCACGTTCACGAACTGATCCATCGCGTGTTCACCGATGCCGACGGAACCGGCGAAGCGAGCATAGAGCCGTTGATGCAGGCGTTTGCAGATGACTTCAGCATGGTCGGGGTTTCGGCCATCCCGTTGAACCGCTGGGAAGTCGAGCAATTGTTCAGAGGTGCCGTGGGGGCACGTCCGGGAGTTGAGATCGGCGTCAGCGATTTGCACACTGTCTGGCAGGATGATGAGACGCTGGCGCTGAGCTACGTGGAAACCAATCGGCTGGATGGCACTGAACATTCGCGGCTGTCGGTGGTGATCCTGCGTGCGTCTTTACAGGGCGTGAAATGGGTGTACTTGCATGAAACACCACTTGCGGGGTAACTGCTATGCCATGTTCGGTTTTCCGAACGAGACTCTTCAGTCAGTTCGGTAAACCGGATCGACCATCTAAAAAATTACCATCATAAAAATTTAATAACGTTATAAAACAGCAGCTTAACCATCGCTGACCGCTCTGGCACGACTCATGCTCTACACTCTCTCGACGAATGCCCGCTGAGCCAACGCTTCAGGAGCCGTCAGGCATTCGAAGCACAAAAGGGCCGACAAACTGGCTCCATAAAAAAAACAATGTCGAGGAAAATTTGATGCGCATCGTTCCCCATATCCTGGGCGCAGCCATTGCTGCCGCTCTGATCAGCACGCCAGTTTTCGCCGCCGAACTCACCGGCACCCTGAAGAAAATCAACGATTCCGGTACCGTCACGCTCGCTCACCGCGACAGCTCCATCCCGTTTTCCTACATCGCGGATGCCTCCGGCAAACCCGTGGGCTACTCCCACGACATTCAGATGGCGATCGTTGAAGCCCTGAAAAAAGACCTGAACAAGCCAGACCTGCAGGTCAAGTACAACCTGGTGACCTCGCAAACCCGTATCCCGCTGATCCAGAACGGCACCGCGGATATCGAATGTGGCTCCACCACCAACAACACCGAACGCGCCCAGCAGGTCGACTTCACCGTCAACATCTTCGAAATCGGCACCCGTCTGCTGGTCAAGAAAGACAAGGAAGGCAAGCCGTCCTATAACGACTTCGCTGACCTCAAGGGCAAAAACGTCGTGACCACCGCCGGCACCACGTCCGAGCGCATCATCAAAGCGATGAACGCCGACAAGCAGATGGGCATGAACATCATCTCCGCCAAAGACCACGGTGAATCCTTCAACATGCTCGAAAGCGGTCGCGCCGTTGCCTTCATGATGGACGACGCCCTGCTGGCCGGTGAAGAAGCCAAGGCCAAGAAGCCGACCGACTGGGTCATTACCGGCACGCCGCAGTCCTTCGAAGCCTATGCCTGCATGGTTCGCAAAGGCGACGCGCCGTTCAAGAAGGCTGTCGATGACGCCATTGTCGGCCTGTACAAGTCTGGCGAGATCAACAAGATCTACAGCAAGTGGTTCGAAAGCCCGATCCCGCCAAAAGGCCTGAACCTGAACTTCCCGATGAGCGACAAGGTGAAGGAACTGATCGCCAATCCGAGCGACAAGCCTGCGCCTGACGTGAAAATCTGATTCCTGACTAACCTTATCGTCTGAGGGAGCGACCTCCCTCAGACGTCTGTTACTGCCTGCTGGCTTTGCTGTGGAACACTCGACCTGGCGGTTTTCGAGCCGATCGTGTGTGCCTGACGTTCAACGTCAGGTGGGAACGGATTTTCCCCAAGCGGGTGCTTGTACATCGATCGATTTCGAGGGGAGACCCTAATGAATTACAACTGGGACTGGGGCGTGTTCTTCAAGTCCACCGGCGTTGGCAGCGAGACTTATCTCGACTGGTACATCGCCGGCCTGGGCTGGACCATTGGCATCGCTGTCGTGGCGTGGATCATCGCTTTGCTGCTGGGCTCCATTCTGGGGGTCATGCGCACTGTGCCAAACCGCATCGTAGCGGGCATCGCGACCTGCTACGTGGAACTGTTTCGCAACGTGCCGCTGCTGGTTCAGCTGTTCATCTGGTACTTCCTGGTACCCGACCTGCTGCCGCAGAACCTGCAGGACTGGTACAAGCAAGACCTCAACCCGACCACCTCGGCGTACCTGAGCGTTGTCGTGTGCCTGGGTCTGTTCACCGCTGCCCGTGTCTGCGAGCAGGTGCGCACCGGTATCCAGGCGCTGCCACGCGGTCAGGAATCTGCTGCCCGCGCCATGGGTTTCAAGCTGCCGCAGATCTACTGGAACGTGCTGCTGCCGCAGGCGTACCGGATCATCATTCCGCCGCTCACCTCGGAATTCCTCAACGTCTTCAAGAACTCCTCCGTGGCGTCCCTGATCGGCCTGATGGAACTGCTGGCGCAAACCAAACAGACCGCCGAGTTTTCCGCCAACCTGTTTGAAGCCTTCACCCTGGCCACGCTGATCTACTTCACCCTGAACATGAGCCTGATGTTGCTGATGCGCATGGTCGAGAAGAAAGTCGCAGTGCCCGGCCTGATCTCCGTGGGGGGTAAATAATGGACTTCGATTTCAGCGGCATCATCCCCGCGATCCCGGGCCTGTGGAACGGCATGGTCATGACCTTGCAGTTGATGGTCATGGGCGTAATCGGCGGCATCGTGCTCGGCACGATCCTGGCGCTGATGCGCCTGTCGTCGAGCAGACTGCTGTCGAACATTGCCGGCGCATACGTCAACTATTTCCGCTCGATCCCGCTGCTGCTGGTGATCACCTGGTTCTACCTGGCAGTGCCGTTCGTGCTGCGCTGGATCACCGGCGAAGACACGCCGATCGGTGCATTCACCTCGTGCGTCGTGGCATTCATGATGTTCGAAGCGGCGTATTTCTGTGAAATCGTGCGGGCCGGCGTTCAGTCGATTCCCAAAGGTCAGATGGCCGCCGCGCAAGCGATGGGCATGACCTACGGCCAGACCATGCGCCTGATCATCCTGCCCCAGGCGTTCCGCAAGATGACGCCGTTGCTGCTGCAACAGAGCATCATCCTGTTCCAGGACACCTCGCTGGTCTACACCGTGGGCCTGGTCGACTTCCTCAACTCCGCGCGCTCCAACGGCGACATCATCGGCCGCTCCAACGAGTTCCTGATCTTCGCCGGTGTCGTCTACTTCATCATCAGCTTTTCCGCCTCGCTGCTGGTCAAGCGTCTGCAAAAAAGGTTCGCCGTATGATCTCTATCAAGAACATCAACAAGTGGTATGGGGACTTCCAGGTGCTGACTGATTGCAGCACCGAGGTCAAGAAAGGCGAAGTGATCGTGGTCTGCGGCCCGTCGGGCTCGGGCAAGTCGACGCTGATCAAATGCGTCAACGCGCTGGAGCCGTTCCAGAAAGGCGACATCGTCGTCGACGGCACGTCGATTGCCGACCCGAAGACCAACCTGCCGAAACTGCGCTCGCGCGTCGGCATGGTGTTCCAGCATTTCGAGCTGTTCCCGCACCTGACCATTACCGAAAACCTGACCATCGCGCAGATTAAGGTGCTGGGCCGCAGCAAGGAAGAGGCGACCAAGAAAGGTCTGCAACTGCTTGAGCGCGTCGGCCTCTCGGCACACGCTCACAAGCATCCGGGGCAATTGTCCGGTGGCCAGCAACAGCGTGTGGCGATTGCCCGTGCGCTGGCGATGGACCCGATCGTCATGCTGTTCGACGAACCGACCTCGGCGCTCGACCCGGAAATGGTCAACGAAGTGCTGGACGTGATGGTGCAACTGGCCCACGAAGGCATGACCATGATGTGCGTGACCCACGAAATGGGCTTCGCCCGTAAAGTGGCCGACCGCGTGATCTTCATGGACGCCGGCAAGATCATCGAAGACTGCCCGAAAGAGGAATTCTTCGGCGACATCAGCGCCCGCTCCGAACGCGCGCAGCACTTCCTCGAGAAAATCCTGCAGCACTAAAAAGCGTCATTCTCCAACTGTGGGAGCGAGCCTGCTCGCGAATGCGATCTGTCAGACGATGATGATGTGAATGACAAAGCGCTTTCGCGAGCAGGCTCGCTCCCACAAGGGGCGGCAGCGCCTGTGAAACAAGTGTGGTGGTTGACCCAAGGCAACTGTGATGAAATGCGACCCCAATCTCTATCGCGCAGCGCCGCCATCACTTGCCGTGAAGCCCCGTCTGATTCGTCATCTGTTCCTGCCGCCGCTGGTCATCGCCTTGATGATCGGTCTGGGTTTCATCGGCTTCTGGACCAGTGAACATTTCGGTATCCGCAGCCTCGGCGAAAATGGCCAGCGTCAGCTGGAACTGCATGCCCGTGCGGTCGAAAGCGAGATCAGCAAATACACCTACCTGCCCAGCCTGCTCGAACTGGAAACCAGTGTTTCGCAGCTGCTGGCCGACCCGACCCCGGAAACCCGGCGCACGGTCAACGATTACCTTGAAGGCCTGAACCGGCGCAGCCGCAGTCGGGCCATCTACGTCATGGACACCACCGGCCGCGTCATGGCCACCAGCAACTGGCGCGATGTCGACAGCTACCTCGGTGAAGACCTGTCCTTTCGCGCCTACTTCCAGAAAGCCGTTCGCGGCGAACCGGGACGCTTCTACGGCATCGGCAGCACCAGCGGCGAGCCCGGTTATTACCTGGCCCACGGCCTCGAAGAGCACGGCAAGATCATCGGCGTCGCGGTGGTCAAAGTGCGCCTGGAAGCCATGGAAGAACGCTGGCAGCGTGCGCGCCTGGAAGCGTTTGTCAGCGACGAGAACGGCATCATCATTCTCTCCAGCGATCCGGCCCGACGCCTCAAGTCGGTGATCCCGCTGAGCGACGAGGTCAAGGAAAAACTGGCGCGCAGCCTGCAGTACTACTGGTTCCCGCTCAATGAACTGCAACCGCTGGCCCGCGAAACGCTGGACGAAGGCGTGGAAAAACTCACCTTCCCGGCCAACAGCGAAGTGCAGTCCGACGAAGACGACATCAGTTACCTGGCGCAGACCCGGCCGCTGAGCGACACGCCGTGGAATTTCACCCTGCTCACCCCGTTGCAGGACCTGCGCCGCGAAGCGATCAATCAAGGCATTCTGGTCGCCGTGGCGTTCGCCTTTCTCGCCTTCCTGCTGATCGCCTGGAACGAGCGGCGCAAAGTTATCGCCACCCGCCTCGCCGCCCGCGAAGCCCTGCAAGAAGCCAACAGCCAACTCGAGCGTCGGATTACCGAACGCACCACCGATCTGCGCGCCAGCAACGAACGGTTGAAGAGCCAGATCCGCGAACGCCGTCAGGCCGAAGAGACCTTGCGCCGCGCCCAGGATGAACTGGTGCAGGCCGGTAAACTCGCCGCCATCGGCCAGATGTCGACCAGCATCGCCCACGAACTGAACCAACCGCTGGCGGCGATGCGCACGCTATCCGGCAACACCGTGCGCTTCCTTGAGCGCGGTCAGCTGGACGTCGCCAGCACCAACCTCAAGACCATCAATGACCTGATCGATCGCATGGGCCGCATCACCGCCAGCCTGCGCTCGTTCGCCCGGCGCGGCGACAACCACGGCCAGGCCAGCCTCGGCAAAGCCGTCGAGGCGGCGCTGCAATTGCTCGGCGCACGCTTGGAAAACTCAACGCTGCAGATTCATCGGCAATTCAGCGATGTGCAGTTGCACATCGACCAGACCCGTCTGGAGCAGATTCTGGTGAACCTGATCGGCAACGCCCTCGACGCCATGCACGCGCAAGCGCAACCCGAGTTGTGGCTGGAAGGCGAAGAATTCGACGGCAAGTATCGCCTGCGCGTGCGCGACAACGGCCACGGCATCGACGCCGAAGCGCGCAAGCATCTGTTCGAACCGTTTTTCACCACCAAACCCGGCGCGCAAGGTCTGGGCCTGGGCCTGACCCTCTCCGCCAGCCTCGCGGCCGCCACCGGCGGGCATCTGGGTGTCGAACACCCGGCCAGCGGTGGCACCACTTTCGTCCTCAGTTTACCGCTGGTAAGCCCTACTCCTGCCGAGCCCATATGAATAACGATCTCAGTGTGCTGATCGTCGAAGACGACCCCCATGTGCTGCTCGGCTGCCAACAGGCACTGACCCTGGAAGACATTCCCTGCATCGGCGTCGGCAGTGCCGAAGAAGCGCTGGAGCAGGTTGGCGACAACTTTGCCGGCATCGTCATCAGCGACATTCGCCTGCCGGGCATCGATGGCCTGGAACTGCTGACCCGCCTCAAGGCCCGTGATCGCAGCCTGCCGGTGGTGCTGATCACCGGCCACGGCGATATCTCGATGGCTGTGGGTGCGATGCAAAAAGGCGCCTATGACTTCATGGAAAAACCGTTCTCGCCGGAGCGTCTGGTCGATGTCGCGCGGCGTGCGCTGGAACAACGCAGCCTCGCCCGCGAAGTGACGTCGCTGCGCCGGCAACTGGCCGAACGCGATTCGCTGGAAGGCCGCATCATCGGCCGTTCGCCCGCCATGCAGAACCTGCGCGAACTGATCGCCAACGTCGCCGACACCTCGGCCAACGTACTGATCGAGGGCGAGACCGGCACCGGCAAGGAACTGGTCGCGCGCTGCCTGCACGATTTCAGCCGCCGCCACAGCAAACAGTTCGTTGCGCTGAACTGCGGCGGCCTGCCGGAGAACCTCTTTGAAAGCGAGATCTTCGGCCACGAGGCCAACGCCTTTACCGGAGCCGGCAAACGCCGCATCGGCAAGATCGAACACGCCGACGGCGGCACGCTGTTCCTCGACGAAGTGGAAAGCATGCCGCTGCCGTTGCAAATCAAGCTGCTGCGCGTGTTGCAGGAACGCACCCTCGAACGCCTCGGCTCAAACCAGAGCGTGGCGGTCGATTGCCGGGTCATTGCGGCGACCAAATCCGACCTCGACGCCTCGAGCAAGGCCGGCGAGTTTCGCAGCGACTTGTATTACCGCCTCAACGTCGTGACCCTTGAACTGCCGCCGCTGCGCGAACGCCGCGAAGACATCCTGCAACTGTTCGAACACTTCACCCAGCAATCGGCGCTGCGCTTCGACCGTGCCTTGCCGGAGCTGGACAACCAGACGCTGTCGAACCTGATGAGCCACGACTGGCCGGGCAACGTGCGCGAACTGCGCAACGTCGCCGAACGCTTCGCCCTTGGCTTGCCGGCGTTCAAGAAATCCGGCGCCAGCAGCGGCCAGGGCCTGGCGTTTGCCGAAGCGGTGGAAGCCTTCGAACGCAACCTGCTCAGCGACGCCCTGCAACGCAGCGGCGGCAACCTGACCCAGGCGAGCCTGGAGCTGGGCATGGCCAAGACCACGCTGTTCGACAAAGTGAAAAAGTACGGGCTGAGCCACTGATGGATCTGATTCTCAAAGCCGCGATCGGCGCCGCCGTGGTGCTGATCCTCGCGGCGCTGTCGAAAACCAGAAACTATTACATCGCAGGTCTGGTGCCGCTGTTTCCGACCTTTGCGCTGATTGCGCATTACATCGTCGGCAAGGGGCGCTCGGTTGAGGATCTGAAAACCACCATCGTGTTCGGGATGTGGTCGATCATTCCGTACTTCGTTTATCTGGCGACGTTGTATGTGATGGTGGACCGGATGCGGCTGGAGGCTTCGCTGGCTGTGGCGGCGGTGGCGTGGTTGCTGGCGGCGACTGTGTTGGTGACTGTTTGGGTGCGTATTCACAGTTGAGATCAAAAGCCCCTCATCGGAACGCCGCCCGCCCAACCCTCTCCCAAAGGGAGAGGGGGCTGACCGCAGGGTTCTTGAGGGTTTCGTCGAGGTGAAAACCGAGTCGGCTATGGATGCACCAGCTTGATAACACTCACCGAATCCATAATCGACTCAATCGTTCAGGTCGGCAGATAGCGCAAGACGCCTCGGTCAGTCCCCTCTCCCTCCGGGAGAGGGTTAGGGTGAGGGTTGCTCTTGATCCGGGGACCTAAAGCACATCCCCACGCGCCACCGGCTCAACCCGCGCCCAATGCGACGTATCCTCACGATGCGCCTGCAAATACGGCAACACCGCCGCCAGCAACGGTTCCTTGAACGCTTCCTGAAACCGATGCGCCAACCCCGGAATCAGTTTCAACTGACTGCCCTGAATGTGCGCCGCCAGATGCACGCCATGCATGACCGGCAGCAGCGGATCCGCCGTGCCGTGCACCACCAGCGTCGGTACGCGCAACTGGTTGAGCAGGGCCACCCGGCTCGGCTCGGCAAGAATGGCCATGATCTGCCGCTTCACACCTTCGGGGTTGAACGCTCGGTCATAGGACGCCGCGGCCTGTTGCAGCAGCGCCTGGCGATCATCGGTAACGTTGGGGCTGCCCAGCGCCGCGAGCAGATCGGCTTGCTGTTCCAGCGCCATCTGACGATTCGGTGCGCCGCGGCGCGACAGTAACTGCACCAGCGCCGCACTCGGGGCCGGCAAGCCTTCGGCGCCGGAAGTGCTCATGATCAGCGTCAGGCTCTCGACGCGCTGCGGCGCCATCGCTGCCACATGCTGAGCGATCATCCCGCCCATGCTCGCGCCAAGTACGTGAAATTGCTGCACCTGCAAGGCGTCCATCAGACCCAGCGCATCGTCCGCCATGTCGGTCAGGCTGTAAGGCGCCGCCACCGGCAGGCCGAGCTTGTAGCGCAGCACTTCAAAGGTCAGGTTGGCTTCTACCGGCGCCTGACGCCAGGTCGACAGCCCGACATCGCGATTGTCATAACGAATCACCCGAAAGCCCTGCTGACACAGCGCAACCACCACTTCATCCGGCCAGTGAATCAACTGCCCTCCCAAACCCATCACCAGCAGCAGCGCCGGGTCCGAGGCGCGGCCAATGCTTTGATAGGCGATGCTCACCTGCGCCAGATCGGCCCGCTCGGTCGGCACATTGACGTCGCAACGCGCCGCCGCCCCTGCCGTCGAACCGAACAAAAGCGCGGCCAATACGGCCGCGATAGAAAGAAAATGCTTACCCATGAAAAACACCGAAACGCAGAACCCCAGTAAGCCGCGAGTCTGATGATGTTTGTTCAAGCGCGCTGCCACAGTTCGATGACAGTTTGATGAAGAGTGCCGAGTGGTCATTGCGCCGCTGCAAACAATATCCATGTACCGCCATGGTCCGAAGCGAACTGTTTTGAATGAACCGCACAGGAGCGGATACCCCGCT
Source organism: Pseudomonas sp. R1-1 (assembly GCF_051132135.1). Taxonomy (NCBI): domain Bacteria; kingdom Pseudomonadati; phylum Pseudomonadota; class Gammaproteobacteria; order Pseudomonadales; family Pseudomonadaceae; genus Pseudomonas; species Pseudomonas sp. R1-1. The sequence goes on along the minus strand of NZ_CP071663.1, from coordinate 1,327,261 downwards.
CCCCCTTGCGAGTCATCCACCATGCTCGAACCCCTTACCCTCGATTTGCCGCCCGCACCCCCGGAGTCGTTCGCGGCGACCCTGGCACTGCCTGAAACCATCGACGAAAGTTTGCTGCTACAGGCCAATCAGCGCTGGCGCGACAGCAGCAATGGCTTGCGCGAATTGTTTGCGAGCAGTCCCGCACTGCGCGATACGATCAACGCGTCGCTGCGGCGACAACTGCAACTGGACGGCGAAAAAACCGGATTCAACTTCATAGCCAGCCAAACGCAGCCAGAGCATTTCGTCAGCCTTACCGATGCCTGCGCTTTTGTCGTACAACATCCGACGCTGGAAGACTCGCTCGACCAGCGCTGCCACGTCGTCGGCCTGACGCCCGGTCATCCTCTGTACGCACTGAGGCCGTCGCAACTGCTGGAAAAGCTCAAGCCGCTCGACCCGCAGAGCGCCCACGCCACACGCTGGTCCGAATTCTGGGAAGCACGCGCACCTGGCACACCGGTTTCGCGACGCACACGCGCCAGCGAACTGTACCGAGCGCATTTCCAAGCCAGCGCTGACGCCGCCTACGCCAATAAAATCATCAACGCCGAACAGCTCGAGCTCCTGCAGCACATCGTTGACTCAGGTTCCACCCCAGTGACTTTCAAAGGTCAGTCGGTGCATCTGGAAAAACCGGCTCTGGTGTTGAGTAACCACAGCAAAGTCAAACTCCCGGGGGCTTGGGTCATCCGCGCGGGTGACCCGGCAACATCGCGAACGCTGCTCTACCTGCCCTGCCGCCCTCTGTGTATCCAGGCGTTCGACACTCGAGCGGAGATGCAAACGTGGCTGGCCGGCCAGGTGCAGATTCCCACCGGTCTGCCACGTCAGATCCTGCGCTTCGATTACAGCGCAGCGACAGACCCGATGATCACCGGCGCCAGCGATCTGTTCGCCGATCGCCATCATGCGCAAATCAATGCCTTGCGTCATACCAACCGGGGCAACCCCGGCTTGCGCGAACACGGTGCGCAGGCGCTGCTGCACGTCGAGCTGATTGACCACCAACGCAGCACAGCGATCATCGTCGCCGCGCCGGCCCAGGCGCGCACCGCCCCGGAGATCACGGCGAGTGACGACCAGCCGTTGTTTGGCAGCTTGTCCGCAGGCATTCCGCTTACCCTCAGGCATGCCGCGCTCAAGCGCGAGCGCGAGGCCCTCGAACGTCTGTTGGCCAACGACCGCGACGGCGTGCGTCTTCAACAATGTCGGGACGCACTGAAAGCGCTGGAAACCGCCGAGCAAGCCTGCGAAAGCGCCTGCACCTCGTTGCTCGAGAGCGCCCCGATTTCTGACACGACGTTCGCTGCGATTTATCAGGCTCACAAAGATGGCTTGTACGCCGAAGCGAAGCTGCAAGCGCTGCTGGGACACATCGACAGCGCGGAACACGACCTGCTCAAAGCCGTGCTGGACAACCCTGTGGCAGGCACACGGGAAACAGATCTGGTCGCGGCCAGCCTGACTCTGTCGCTGAGCGAAACCCGCGACGCAGCCGCCACGGTGCAGCGCGAAACGCTTAAGGGCGTACTGGTGTTCACTCGGCAAGCGGCACTGACGGACAGCGCGTCCGACACGAGTCTGCTGCTTTACTGCCCCGGCAACGGCGGTGGCCTGCAGCGTTTCAGCGATCGCCGGGCATTGGCGCTCGCACTGTTAAAAATTGACCATCAGGACAGCGAATCCGCTTTGCAACTCAACGCTGTTACCTCGGACCCGCTGCAGCATTGCCTCAACGTGCTGATCGCCGATTGCCAAATGCAGGCCGCCCGGTTGCGCGACCAATCCGGGCACGCCGATGCACTGGAAATTCTCCGCCAGGATTGCACAGCCGCTATGCAGGTCCCGGTCAGCGCGGCCAGAGGTCTGATGTTCGCGCATGTGCAGGAGCAGGAACGCAGCGGCGTGTTGGCCACTCATCTGCCGGGCTGGCTGGTGCATTTGCAGAAAAGCGAGCGGATTGTGCTCAAACAACTCATCCAGGCGTACATCGAGGCGATGGGTAAAAGTCATGCGCTGATGACCCTGGCACTGGAACCGCGCGACGACTTCACCCGCAAACATCTGTACGCGCGCCTGCGCAAGGATTTCAACACCGAGGGCTATTTTTCCGTGCAGGTCGAATTGCCAGATTCGACCAGAACCGAAACGGTGGTGGAACCCAGCCCCGCCGGCCCGCGCCGTAAAACCGTGATCGTGCCTGGCGCCACGTACAGCAGGATGTCACTGGAAGACCTTGCCCAGCTGAATATCGACAACGTTCAATCAGTGCTCAATGACGCCCTGTCGCAGCGCCTGGTTTTCATGCGCCTGGACGTCAATGCCGCGCGCCGACAGGATCGCAACCGTCTGCTCAACGGCATCAACCTGAGCTATCTGCGTAAAGTCCTGCCGCAGCTGGACCTGCCCAAGGCCTATGAGCGCAGGATCCATGAAGCCTTCCATGGCGCGCCCGACGAGCCGCTGTACGTCCGGGAGCATCGACGCGAAAGCCTGATCGAACCCTGGCGCCTGCTGTTGAAAATCCAGTGTGCCAATGCGCGGGCACAGAAACACCTCAGTCGAGATGACGCTGAGGTGGTGGACATCGCGATCGATGCCAATACCGCAGACGCCTGGCTCGCCAGGGGCAAGCGCATCGTGCTGTTGCCGGTTTCGCTTAAAACCGGCGGCAAAGACACCCCGCGTGAAGGCCCGGTGACCTTGTCCGGCGTGACCTTCATTGAAGAGCAGATCAGCGGCACCACTGTGCTGTACCTGCCGGACAGTCCGGATGAGCAATTCTTTCGCTGTTACGACAGCCTCGAAGCGGCGCGCAAAGGGCTGTTCAGACTGTGCGCAACTGACCGTTGGAGTGCATACCTGGCGGGCAAGGCCTTGCACGGCAATGTTCGCGCGCACATCAGCCGCATCGGCCAGGCGGTGGAAAAAAACTTCGACGCCATTATCGACATTGGCACGCGCTGGCCGGCGAGCACTTCGCTGGCCGCGCACCTGCTCGACGCGCACAAGGGGCGTTTGCTCGAGGCTCATCGCGGCAGCTCGCGCTCCAACGATGAACTGTTCTTCGAGCGCTACGCACTGAAAGGGCCACGCGCGTTCAACTACATAAAAATGGCGCTGGGCATGGTGCCTTTCGTCGGCACCGTCGTGGCGCTGTACGACGCCTGGACTGCCGCCAATCAGGCCGTGGCAGCGTTTTTGCGCGGCGAGGTGGCGGATGGCCTGGCGGAAATCGAGACAATGTTTCTCTCGTTGATCGACGCGCTCATGGATCTGCTGCCGGGCGAAGCGGTGGCCTCGACCCTCTCGCGCACCACCCGCGCTCTGACACGTACACGCCAGTTGCATACGCTGCTGGGCAACGTCTCGGCCTTGCATGGCAAAACGCAGCGGCAGGCCCGGCATGTGCTCGCCCGTTTCCGCGATTACGACTACGAACAACCGCTGTCGCTGACCGGAGTCAAGCCAGGCAGCCACGGTCTTTACCGGGGTATTTATCGACATGTCGACGGCGATTTCATCGAACGTCAGGGGCGTATCTACCAAGTGGAACTGGGCACGGGCTCACGCCACTGGCGCCTGTTCGGCAATTCGCGCAAGTCCTACAAACAACCGATCGCGCTGGATGAAACCGGCCATTGGGATACCTGGTACGGCGTTTACGGAACCGCCAGCGCGGACGGCTTGCGTGGTGGCGGCAACGTCGCCGGGCATCTGGCCGATGCGCTGGACCCGTACTGGCCTCCGGTGGTTCGCCAGCGCTTGCCACGCTGGTGGGCAGAGCGCACGTTTCGTCGGCATCAGCAGCTGGAACTCGAGACCGAACGGCTGGCTCATGTCATCGACAGCAAGATCGAGGCGCACAAGACCGCCATACTGGCTTTCCAGGACGCCAGCCCGGCCGACCAGCGCGCGCTGCTGCCGGCAGCCGAAACGGCGTGCCTTGAAGATATCCGCCTGTCTGTTCAGCGCTATGAGGCCCTGGCTGAGTTGAAACCGCTCACCAGCGGCAATAAGCAAGCCTCCGTCAACCGGGTGCAAAGCTCCCTTGCTCAGCGACTGACTTCGCGATACGCCATGCGCTCGGGTCAGGTGTCCACAGCGTCTGTCATGGTCCTGGAGGACGTCATGCGGCTGAGCAGGACAGTCAACGCTTTACCTCCAGGCGCACGGACGCGGCGACTGGCAATGTTTGCTCAGATTCGCGAGTTGCAGCTGGACTACGTGAAAAAGTTCGAGGTACTGGAAGACCTCAGGACCAAAGTCAATCAGTGGAGTGAACGCATCACCTTGAAATCCGACAAGGCCACTCAGTTCGGCATTGTCGAACTCATCAACAGCCAACACAGCGACGCACGTCTGCTCTATCACAAAACCTACATTCGCCTGGATCTGGTCAAGAATTACAGCTATGACAATGACGTTTCCTGGATGTACTTCCGCGAGCGCACAGACGAACTCTGGAAGCAGACCAGACAGGCCGCGACCACCCAGTACGACCTGCCGAACATTCAGACCACTGCGCAGAATCGCAGCCGCATGCTTGAGGAGTGTCTGGATGTCTACACCCGCTTCCGACGGCAGATGACCATCTGGAGGACGGCCTATCCAGAGCATTTTCATCAGGACACCGTCGAACCACTGCTTGATGGCCTGGAGCAGATGGCCGGTCGCGCCCGCCGAGGCGTCATCGACCCACCGGCGCCGAAAACACCCGGCCAGCCGGCCCAACGGGTTTTCACCACCGAGGACGGCAGCCTGCTGTACGGCACGGAACGCTTCGACACGAAGTCGCAGCGGCGGATTTATGAACGCAAACTCAGAGAGGGTGAAGTGCAGATCTGGGAGCAAGGCGCCGACGGTCGCTCGCGTAAGATCGGCCCTCAGGCTCCATTACCCGAGGCACCACCCGTCACCCTCGCGGCTCTGGTCAGTGATGCCCGGCAGCGTCTGGACAGAATTCCTGCCTACCGCGCCAGCGTGCACAGCAATGCCGACCGGGGCATGTTGCCGGTCGATCTGCAACACATGATGGACTCCCAGGCCAGCGAGCTGAACACCCGCGCCGACCGCATCGCCGGCAGATCTGCGCAGCATCCGCTGATCCAGCGATTGCGTGATGAAGCCGCCGAGCTTAGCGTTGCCGGGCGCACCCTGCGCACCGAACGCTCATTGACCAGCCTGAAGCCTACCGATGGCATGCTCGATGACCTGATCGGTCAAGGCGCCGTGGACATACGCCGAACGCTGCCGATCAAATTGCTCGGCAGGCGCGGCGGCCATCCGGACTACCTGCAGGAATACGAAATCTGGAACATTTCGCGCGAACCCGAACAATTGCTGTGGTACGCGCATTTTCACTACCGCAACGCGACACCGGTGTTCGAGCGCTTCGAAACCGCGCATTTGAAATTGCCCCAGCACCGTTTTTTGACCCATGCCGATGATGCGACGCTGCCCTATGCGAAAATCGGCAAACAATCGGTTGTGCTTGGGCATTTCGAGCGGGTTTGAATCCAACGCCCGATCTTGCTTACAGTCAGTAATGACCATGAGCAAGATCGACTGGCGCTGACTTCGAAGGTGCTCCGTTGTCGACAACCGGATTATCATGAGACAAACTCAACAATTATCCAGTTATCACAAGTTTTTCTCATGGAGCCATACGGGTGCTTGAAATCCGCCACTTGAAGACGCTTCACGCCCTGCGCGATGCCGACAGCCTCGTCGATGCTGCCGACCGCCTGCACCTGACGCAGTCGGCGTTATCGCATCAGTTCAAGGAACTCGAAGAGCGCCTGGGCATGGCGCTGTTCGTGCGCAAGACCAAACCGGTGCGTTTCACCAGCGCCGGTTTGCGCCTGCTGCAACTGGCCGACGCGACCCTGCCACTGCTGCGCGCCGCCGAGCGCGACATTGGCCGTCTGGCCGGTGGCACGGCCGGGCGCCTGCACATGGCGATCGAATGCCACAGTTGCTTTCAGTGGCTGATGCCGACGATCGACCAGTTCCGTGACGCCTGGCCTGAGGTTGAACTCGACCTCGCTTCAGGCTTCTCCTTCGCGCCGCTGCCGGCGCTGGCCCGTGGCGATCTGGATCTGGTGGTGAGTTCCGATCCGCTGGACATCGCCGGCATCACGTATGTGCCGCTGTTCACCTACGAGGCCATGCTCGCGGTGGCCAATCAGCACGCGCTGGCGAGCAAGCCGTACATAGTCCCGGAAGACTTGCTCAGCGAAACCCTGATCACCTATCCGGTGGAGCGTGACCGCCTCGATATCTTCACGCGTTTTCTCGAACCGGCCGATATCGAACCGGCGCAGGTGCGCACCTCGGAGCTGACGGTGATGATGATGCAACTGGTCGCCAGCGGCCGCGGTGTCTGCGGCATGCCGCACTGGGCGCTGCATGAATACAGTTCGCGCGGTTACGTGAAAGGCAAGCGCCTCGGCGAGAAGGGCTTGTTCGCGACGCTGTATGCGGCGATTCGCACCGACATGCTCGATGCGCCGTACATGCGCGATTTCCTGCTGACGGCCAAGGACACCTCGTTCTCGACCCTGGACGGCGTCAGCGCCGTGCGCTGAACCGCTTGAGCAGTAGGCCCCCCTGCTGTGTTCGATCGTTCCCCACGCTCCGCGTGGGAATGCAGCCCGGGACGCTCCGCGTCCCTTCTGAAGCCGAACGCAGAGCGTCCGTAGAGGCATTCCCACGCAGAGCATGGGAACGATCATCTGCGCGGCTCAGATCTCGCGCCACATGTGGATTTTGTCGAAGTAGTCTTCCCCCACCCGCACCGCCAGCGGTTCGAGGCCGTACTGGATGAAGCCGCAGCGCTGGTAGAGGTTGAACGCGGCCGCATTGCCAGCGGTGACGGTCAATTGGATGAGTTTCAGCTCGGAATGGTTTCGCGCTTCGGCGAGGGCCGCCTGCACCAGCTCGAAGCCCAAACCGTGCTGACGAAAGTCCGCCGACACATACATGCCAAACAACGTGGCTTTGTGTCGGGCCTTCTCGCGTGGCTCGAATGCCAGGCCGACGATCCCGGCCAGCGAACTGCCCTCGAACGCACCCAAGACCACATCGAGCTTGCTGGTCAGGCGCCCTTCCCACCAGCTCAACGGCATCACCGCACGCTCGCGCACGCTTGAGGTGAACGCCTGCGGATGGCGGTCGTAGGCTTCGAGCATCAGTTCGCGATAAGCCAGCGCATGACTGGCGTCCAGCCGTTCGATCCACATGTTCAGGCCGTCTTGCGCTGTTCGAGCATCAGGCGCACGGCCAGACCGCCGAGCACAAACCCCATCACATAACGTTGCAGCGACAGCCACGTCGGATTGCGCACAAACCACGCAGCAATGCCCGCGGCAAACAACGCGATCAGCAGATTGACGCTGAAACTGACGCTGATCTGGGTAAGGCCCAGAACGATGCTTTGCGCGAATACCGAGCCATGTTCAGGGCTGATGAACTGCGGAAACACCGACAGATAGAACACCGCAATCTTCGGGTTCAGTGCACTGGTGAGAAAGCCCATGGTGATCAGTTTGCGCGATGAATCCGCCGGCAGTTGCTGCGCCTCGAACGGCGAACGAGCCCCCGGTTTTACCGCTTGCCAGGCCAGCCACAGCAGGTACAGCGCACCCGCCCACTTCAACACTTCATAGGCCATTGGCACGGCCAGAAACACCGCAGTCAAACCCGCCGCTGCCGCGAACATATGCACGAAAAATCCACCGACCACGCCCAGCAACGACGTCACACCGGCCCGGCGACCCTGACAGATCGAACGCGAGATCAGATAAATCATGTTCGGCCCCGGTGTCAGCACCATCAACAACGCAGCGGCGGCAAAAATCAGCAGGTCTTGAAGCGGGATCATGGCAAAGTTCCTTGCGTGAATGATCAGGCGAGTGCGCTCAGTGAACGGCGATAAAACGGCAGGATGTGTTCGCGTGTCAATGGCGCCAGTTCAACGGCGGGATCTGTGGCCGGATCGACCCAGATGGCTTCCTCGATTTCCGCCGCCGGGCAGACGTCAACTGCGATGGTCAGCTGGAAAATCTGTGCATACACGACAAACCCCGGCTCGTTGGCTGCTGGTGCGGAAAACTCGCCAAGGAATTGCGCTTGCGCAGGATCGATCTGCAGCCCGAGTTCTTCTTCCAGCTCGCGCGCGAGGGCATGCACCGGTTCTTCGCCGGCTTCAATCTTGCCCCCCGGTTGCATGAACGCCGTGGTACCGCGTTTGCGCACCAGCAAGGTCTGCCCTTGCGGGTTGAGCAGCAGCGCAGCAGCGATATGGAGGGTGCGGGGCGAAGCGTCAGAAGTCAGCGGCATGAGGCGGAAAATCCCTGGGGCAAAAAACCAAGGATCCCATGCCCGAGCTCCGCCGTCATGCGCGTCAGCCCTGTGCCTCGAGCGCGGCCACTGGCTCCTCGGGTTCTTTGACGAAGACCCGGTACTTGCCACCCTCCATGGCTTCGAAGGCAATCAGCTTCTCGATCAACGGGCCGCTGAGCACCTTGCCAGTGTTGAGCAGGAGCATGCCGTTATCGGCATTGAGGTTACGCGCCAGAATCATGCCGGCGGCCAGCTCGCGGGTGTTGAGTACCTTGACTTGCGGGTCGATCAGGGCGACATCGTTGAGCAATGTCATACAGACCTCGATGAACGCCTCAACCAGCTCCGGATCGTACAGGCGGCCACTGTACTGACGCAGGTACAGCAGCGCTTCGTCGTTGTTCATCTGCCGTTCGAGAATCAAGCCGCGTTGCAGTTCGACGAAGTCCACCGCCAGTTTCAGCAACCGCGAGCCGAACGGAATCGCCTCACCCTTGAGCCGGTCGGGAAAACCACTGCCGTCCCAATGCTCCTGATGATGCAGAATCAGCCGGGCGGCATCTTTCATCGGATCAAGGGTCATCAGCAGCGATTCGCTCTGCTTCGGATAGCCGCGATAACGCTCGCGCTCTGCCGAATGCAGCAGGTCCGACGGCGTGACCATCATCGAATCCGGCCAGCTCAGTTTGCCGATGTTGTACAACGCTGCGGCCATGGTCAGGTCGCGACTCGACGCTTCGTCCAGGCCATGGACCTTGCTGTAGCCGCGCACCAGCTCGATGATCTGCCGGTTGGTCTGCTTGGCGGGCGGCAAGCGCAGGTTGGCCAGCAGCGAGAACACTTCCGTGCCGGTGACGTAGCTGCGTTTGAGCTCTTCGTACGCCAGATCGAGCATGTCGGCGGTCTGCTGCAACTCGGCAGTGCGCGCCGCGACGTGTTTTTCCAGCGAAGTGTTGAGCTGTTTGAGCTGGGCATTCTGCGCCCGGGCCAGACGCTCCAGACGTTGCCGTTCACGCTCCGAATGTTGATGCTCCAGCGCCTGGCGCAGGATCAGCAGCAATTCTTCATCGTTCCACGGCTTGCTGATGTAACGGTGGATCTGCCCGTCATTGATCGCCTTGATGATGGCGCTGGGGTCGGCGTAACCGGTCAGCATGATGCGCAGAGCCCCCGGATGACGTTCGCGCACCTGCGCCAGCAACGTCGCGCCGTCCATGCCGGGCATGCGCGCATCGCTCATCACCAGATCGACCGGTTGCTGCGCCAGCAGGTCCAGCGCCTGGGCACCGCTGGTGGCCAGCAGAACATCATAGGGCTGACCGCGTAACAAGCGGCGCAGACTGTTGAGAATGGATTCTTCGTCGTCGACCAGCAGCACCTTCGGTCGCTGACTCGGCGTGGGCGTGGTTGGCTCTTCCATGGCTGGGCCTCAAGCAAAACAGTGGACATGAACGATGCGCAGCACACCCCCCGGTGTCCCGGCGCCTGCTTCAAGGCTAGATGATTTTTTACACTTTCACGCAAAACTTCTGCCGGCGCTCGCAGGCAAAATGGCGAGGCGCCAACTACGCTCAATCGAGTAAACGACTGCGGTCGTCGAACAGATCCAGGACGAGGGCAAGGATGTTCCCGATGACAACAGCGTGTGTATCGCGAGCAACCCCAACGCTCAGGGCCTGGGCTCACTTGGCCGATGTCGGGGGGCACAGGAGATGAAGACACCCTTCGCACAAACCAATCGACGCATCCTGATCATTGACGACACACCGGCGATTCACGATGACTTTCGCAAGATCCTCGCGCCACGCGCTCAGGACGAAGTCGAGTTGCAGCAGCTGGAGCAAACGCTGTTTGGCGATGCACAAGCGCCGCATCTGACCTTTGAGCTCGATTCGGCCTATCAAGGCCAGGACGCCCTCACCCTGGTCGAGCGCGCGCTGCACGCAGGCAATCCATATGCGCTGGCCTTCATCGACATGCGCATGCCGCCCGGCTGGGATGGCCTGGAAACCATCGAACAATTGTGGCGGGTCGATCCGAACCTGCAGATCGCCTTGTGCACGGCTTACAGCGATTACAGCTGGGAAGCGATGGCCGAGCGGCTGGAATTCGGCGATCAATTGCTGATCCTGAAAAAACCCTTCGACAGCCTGGAAATCCGCCAGATGGCCAATGCCCTGACCTGGAAGTGGCAGCTCGCTCAGGATGCGGCGCTGAAGATGCTCAGCCTGGAGCGCACGATCGAGGCCCGGGTTCACGAACTGCTCAAGGTTTCGCATCTGTTGCAATACGATTCGCTCACCGGACTGCCCAACAGCACCCTGCTCGGCGATCGTTTGAGCCAGGCACTGGCGAACTGCCGCAGGCATGACAAACAACTGCTGGTGATGTTCCTCGGCCTGGACCGCTTCAAGCGCATCAACAATGCAATGGGACACCCGGCCGGCGACGAAATGCTCAAGCGCACCGGCCAGCAGTTGTCGTCCTGCGTACGCGACTCGGACTCGGTGTTTCGCTACGGCGCCGACGAGTTTGTGGTGATCCTCGGCGACATCAATTCCCCCCAGCAAATCCACGGCATCGCCGAGAAACTGCTCGCGGCCATTCGCCAACCACAGACCATTGCCGGCCACGAGATCAGCGTGTCCGCCAGCCTGGGCATGAGCCTCTATCCCGAGGACGGGCTGGAGGCCACCGAACTGGTCAAGAAAGCCGAAACCGCGATGCACAACGTCAAGGAGCACGGCCCCGGTTCCAGCGCCTTCTTCATCGAAGCCATGAACCAGCGCGCCCGTGAACAGCACAGCATCGAATCCGGCCTGCGCCGCGCCTTGCAGCAACACGAATTCGTCCTCCACTATCAGCCGAAAATCGATCTGCGCAGTACTGCCGTGGTCGGCGCCGAAGCGCTGGTGCGCTGGCAGAAGCCCGGACAGGCGCTGATCTATCCGGGCGACTTCATTGCCGTGGCCGAAGACAGCGGACTGATCGTGCCACTGAGTCAGTGGGTGCTCGCCGAAGCCTGCCGCCAGGCGCGCGCGTGGCAACGGGCCGGGCTGCCATCGATCAGCCTGTCGGTGAATATCTCGCCGATTGATTTTCGTCAGCCTGGATTCGTCGACAGCATCGAGCGAGTACTGGAGCAGTCCGGGCTGGCCGCGCAAATTCTCGAACTGGAAATAACCGAAGGCGTATTGATGCAGAACGTCGAGGCGACGATGACCGCGCTCAATCGTTTGAAAGCGCTGGGCGTGCGGCTGGCCATCGATGATTTCGGCACCGGCTATTCGAGCCTGAGTTACCTGCGTCGGTTTCCCATCGATGTGCTGAAGATCGATCAGTCATTCATTCGCGGCTTGAGCTGCGACAGCAACGATGCCGCCCTTGTCGATGCGATCATCAGCCTGGGCAGGAGTCTGAGTCTCAAGGTCATTGCCGAAGGCATCGAGACGGCCGAGCAACTGGCCTTTCTCAAGGATCACCAATGCGAAGAAGGCCAGGGTTATTATTTCAGCCAGGCACTGCCGGCGGCGGCATTCGCCCACTGGCTCGCTCAGGGAAAAAGCGCCCCATGCAGTCACTGAGCCGTCTGTCGAAAGGCCTGTGGCGGTGCGTTTGGGCACTGCTGCTGGGCCTGTGCGCTGGCAGCGCTACAGCCGAACCGCTGAATGAGCCACTCAAACCCTTACCCACCGCGACACGCCAGAGCCCGGAGCGCGTGGCCCTCGGCCGGCAGCTGTTCCATGATCCCCGGCTATCGGTCAATAACACCCTGTCCTGCGCCAGTTGCCACCAACTGGAAAAGAGCGGCGCCGATGACCGCGCGCGCTCCCTGGGTTTCGACGGCCTGCCGGTGGCGGTCAACACACCCACGGTGTTCAACGCCAGCCTCAACTTTCGGCAGTTCTGGGACGGTCGCGTCGAGACGCTCGAAGAGCAGACTGATGTGGTCATCACCAGCCCGCATGAAATGGGCAGCGACTGGGCCACCGTTGTAAAACGCATCGGCGAGGACGCTGATTACCCGCGCAAGTTTGCCGCGATCTACCCGGACGGCGTCACCAAGACCAATATCCAGCGGTCACTTGCAGCCTTCGAACGCACCTTGTTGACCCCCGGTTCGCGCTTCGATCAATACCTGCTGGGCGACACCGCCGCCATCAGCTACGAGGAAAAACAAGGTTATCAGCGCTTCAAGGATTACGGCTGCATTGCCTGTCATCAGGGGGTGAACATCGGTGGCAACATGTTTCAGAAGTTCGGTGTGTTCGGCGATTACATTGCCGATCGCGGCCAGGTAACCGAGGCCGATCAGGGGCGCTTCAATGTCACCGGCGACGAGGCTGATCGTTCGGTGTTCAAGGTGCCCAGCCTGCGCAACGTCGCCCTGACCGCGCCGTACTTTCACGACGGCTCGGCGGCGACCCTCGAGCGGGCAGTGGACGTCATGTTTCAGTATCAATTGGGACGCATGCCGAGCGCCGAAGACAAAAGCCTGATCGTGCTGTTTCTCCAGACCCTGAGCGGCCAATGGGAGGGCAAGCCATGATGGACGTTTCGCGGCGCCGCAGCCTGCTGATGCTGACGCTGATCGCCTCGGTGCTGGCCTCGGTACTGCTGTTTCTGTACATCAAGTCCAGCGCCGACCAGACCCTGATGTATACCGAATCGCGGGATCTGATCCGGCAGATCAAACAACAGGATTCACTGTGGGAAAACGAAATCCTCAAGGCCAGGGTGGCGATTTCTCACAACTACGACCCACTGGTGTCGCCGCTCAATGCCATCAACCAGCTCTGGGAACGCTTCGACGCTATCGAATCAGGTTTCGGACGCAACCACGGAGCGCAATGGAATCAGGCGCACAGTGATTTTCTGCAGGCCATCAAAGAGAAAACCCGCCTGGTCGAGCAGTTCAAATCGCACAACGCCCTGTTGCGCAACTCCCTGGCGTTCCTGCCGACCGCCGAGGACGATATCCAGCAGCAACTGGCCAACCTGCCCGACTTCGACAAACTGCAGTTGCAGAACATCACCACCGACACCTACGACCTGCTGCTCAGTGCCCTGGAATACGCCCAGGTCACCAGTGCCGAGCGCGCCGCTGAAATCGATCTGGGGCTGAACAAACTGGCGGTGAATGCGCAACGGTTGCCGCAGGAATTCCAGGCACCGATCAGGATTCTCAGTAATCACATCGCGCTGATCGGGCGAGAGCAGCCGGTGGTCAATCAGTTGCTCGAAAGCATCGAAGCGATTCCCGTGGCCGAACGCCTGGACACCATCACCACCCTGCTCGACCGCGACCAGCAGCGGGCCGAAAAAATTGATCGGCAATATCACTTCTACATGCTGCTGTTCTCCGTGCTGCTGGTGCTGTCACTGGTGGTTCTGGCTATTCGCCTGATCGGTAGTTTTTCCGAAATCAACCGGGTCAATGCGGCGCTGCAAACCGCCAACGATGTGCTTGAAGAACGGGTCGAGGAACGCACCCGCGAACTGAAAAGCGCGCAGAGCGAACTGCTCGACGCGGCGCGTCAGGCCGGGATGGCGGAGATTGCCACCAACGTTTTGCACAACGTCGGCAACGTGCTCAACAGCGTCAACATTTCTGCCGACCTGATCGCGCGCAAGTTACGCAACAGCAAGACTCAGGGCCTGGGCAAAGCCATGCAACTGATCAACGAACACCCCGACGATCTCGGCGTATTCCTGCAAGACGATACCAAAGGCAAATTGCTCCCCGGCTACCTCAACCAGCTGGTTGGCGCCATCGCTCAGGAACAACAGGAGATGACCGACGAGTTGACGCAAATGAGCAAAAGCGTCGACCACATCAAGGACATCGTCGCCACCCAGCAATCCTATGCCGGCGCCAGCAGCATGACCGAGCCGCTGTTTATCGACGAACTGCTCGAAGACGCCTTGCGCATGAACGCCGGCGCCCTGACCCGCCATCACGTCACGGTGGTCAGGGACTACGGCGACGTGCCGCAAGTGATGGGCGACAAACACCGGTTGCTGTTGATACTGGTCAACCTCATCAGTAACGCCAAGTACGCGATGTCGGACCTGAGTAATCGTCCGCGCACCATGACCCTGGCGGTGAAGACCGTCGATGACAGCTTTTTGCAGATCAGCGTCAAGGACGATGGCGAGGGCATCGCCGCGGAAAACATGACGCGGATCTTTGCCCACGGCTTCACCACCCGCAAGGAAGGCCACGGCTTCGGCCTGCACAGCTGCGCTCTGGCCGCGATCGAGATGAATGGCCATCTCAGCGCCCACAGCGACGGCCCGGGCAAAGGCGCGCTGTTCACCTTGCAGATACCGCTGATTACCGTAACGGAGCACGCATGAGCGAACTGTCGAACCGCCGCATTCTGTTGATCGACGACATGCCGTCGATTCATGAAGACTTTCGCAAGATTCTCACCCCCGCGACGGCGCAGTCAGCGGAGCTGGACGAGATGGAAGCCGCCCTGTTCGGCGCCCAGGCTCGTCCCCAGCGGCCGTTGCTGGAGCTGGATTCGGCCTACGGCGGCGAGGAAGGGCTGGGCAAGCTGATCCAGGCGCTGCAAGAGCAGCGCCCATACGCATTGGCCTTTGTCGACATGCGCATGCCTGACGGCT
Organism: Pseudomonas sp. R1-1; assembly: GCF_051132135.1. Lineage (NCBI taxonomy): Bacteria > Pseudomonadati > Pseudomonadota > Gammaproteobacteria > Pseudomonadales > Pseudomonadaceae > Pseudomonas > Pseudomonas sp. R1-1. Next base: position 1,312,237 of record NZ_CP071663.1, on the reverse strand, counting down.
GGGACGGGGCGAAAACCATCGAACACCTCTGGCAGCACGATCCGCAGTTGCAGGTTGTGGTCTGCACCGCCTATTCGGATTACTCCTGGGACGAATTGCTCGACCGTCTGCAGGCGCACGACCGATTGCTGATTCTGAAAAAGCCGTTCGACAATATCGAAGTGCAGCAGATGGCCAATACCCTGCTGACCAAATGGCAGATGACCGAAAAGGCTTCATTGCAAATGCACCATCTGGAGCATCTGGTTGACCAGCGCACCGTGCAGTTCAAACAGGCCAGCGAAGCCCTGCAACGGGAAATCGATGAGCGCAAGCAACTCGAAGGCCAACTGGTGCAGTCGGAAAAACTCGCCTCGCTGGGGCAACTGGCGGCGGGTGTCGCCCATGAAATCAACAACCCGATCGGCTTCATTTCCTCCAACCTCGGCTCCCTCGACGGCTACTTCAAACAGTTGCTGTCGCTGCTCGACGCGTACCAGAGCTCTGCGCCAACCCCTGACAGCGAAGCCGCCGCCAGACTGCAGCGCCTGCGTGAAGAGGCGGAGCTGGATTTTCTCCTCGAGGACATTCCACTGCTGATTCGCGAGTCCAAGGAAGGCATCGGCCGGGTCGGCCAGATCGTCAAAGACCTGAAAGACTTTTCCCGCGTCGACAACAATCAGCAGTGGCAGTGGGCCAATTTGCAGCAAGGCATCGAGTCGACCCTGAATATCGTCGCCAGCGAACTGAAGTACAAGGCCGACGTGATCAAGGATTACCAGCCGTTACCGGACATCGAATGCCTGCCGTCGCAGATCAATCAGGTGATCATGAACCTGGTAGTCAACGCGGCTCAGGCCATGGGGCCGGAGCGCGGCACCATCACCTTGCGCACCGGCCTGCAGCAAGACATGGCCTGGGTCGAGGTCGCCGACACCGGGTCGGGCATCGCGCCGGACACGCTGCAGAAAATCTTCGATCCGTTCTTCACCACCAAACCGGTCGGTCAGGGCACCGGGCTTGGGCTGTCGCTGTCTTACGGCATCGTCAAAAAACATGGCGGCGACATACAGGTGCGCAGCGAACTGGGCGTGGGCACGACGTTCCGTGTCGAGCTGCCCATGCGCCAGAACCGCCCGGCCGCCTGAGGCAGAATCAGCTCGCTTCCTGAAAATCCAGCTCCGGCGGCTGGCGACGGAAACCGCCGGTAAGCACGGCCAGGTACACCACGCCAATCGCCAGCCAGCTCAGGCCCAGGTACACCGCGAGGTGATCAAGGCTGACCATCAGCCAGACATCGGCAACCAGTCCGATAAACGGGAAGAGTAAAAACAGCACGAACTCACGCAGCCCCTTTTTCTCGCCGCCGATCCAGTAATGAAAGATCACCGACAGGTTGACCAGGCTGAATGCCAGAAAAGCGCCGAAGTTGATGAACGAGGTCGAGGTGGTCACGTCGAGCTTGAGCGCCAGCAACGCCACCGCGGCGCACAGCAGAATGCTGTTGACCGGTGTGCCGAAGCGCGCGTGCAGCGTGCCGAAGAAGGATTTCGGCAGCACGCCGTCGCGGCCCATGGCAAACAGCAGGCGCGAGCCGCTGGCTTGCGCCGCCAGCCCCGACGCGAACTGGCCGACGATCAGGCCGATGAGGAAGATCGACACGAACAGGTCGCCACCGATGTTGCGCGCAATTTCATAGGCCGCCGAGTCGACGCTGTCGAACTGAAATGACGGATGCGCCATTTGCACGAAGTACGAGACGCCGACGAAGATCAGCCCGCCAATCAAGGTAATCAACATGATTGCCCGCGGAATGGTGCGACGCGGGTCGCGGGTTTCTTCGGTCAGGGTGCTGACCGCATCGAAACCGAGGAACGAATAACAGGCGATCGCTGCACCGCTCATGATCAACGGCATCTGCAGGTCGCCATTGAAGAACGGCTCGATCGACCACAACGGCGTGCTGGCATCGCCGCCAATGTAGTGCACGCACAGCGCGACGAACGCGATCAACACCAGAAACTGCACCAGCATCAGCAAAGCGTTGATGCCGTTGGCCAGTTTCAGGCCGATGATGTTGATCGCACTGGTGATGCCGATAAAGGCCAGCACCCACAGCCATTGCGGGATTGAGGGGAACGCCGAGGCCAGATACGCCGCGCCGATCAACCAGATCGCCATCGGCAGAAACAGGTAATCGAGCAACACCGCCCAACCGGCAATAAAACCGAGCTTGGGGCTGATCGCCTTGCGCACATAGCTGTAGGCGGAACCGGCGACCGGGAACGCGGCGGCCATACGGCCGTAACTCATCGCGGTGAAAAACATTGCCACCAGCGCGGCAAGATAAGCCGCCGGAACCAGTCCTGCGGTGGTCTGGGCGAGGATGCCGAAGGTGCCGAGAACGATGATCGGGGTCATATAGGCGATGCCGAACAGCACCACCGCCCCCAGTGAAAGGGTGCGTTGCAAACGAGCCATGGGCGACTTACTCCGAATTATTGGTTTTATGGCAGAGCCGGGTGCGGCAAAGTTTTTTCGGGGGTGTTTTTTTGTTGTGGTGTTACGTGGTTTTTGTGTTGCTGATCGTTCCCACGCTCTGCGTGGCAATGCCTCAATGGACGCTCCGCGTCCGCTCCTGGGACGCCGAGCGTCCCGGGCTGCGTTCCCACGCAAAGCGTGGGAACGATCAGGAGAGAACCCATGTTCAACTGGGTCTTGCAGGTCGACGTACCTCGAACAATCAACTCGGTCAGTCCCCTCTCCCACCGGGAGAGGGTTAGGGTGAGGGCAGCGGTTCTCGCCGTGGAATAAACAACTCGCGAACACCATCGCTACGCTCCACCACCTCCCCCGGCAACTTCAAACGCTGATCATCCAGATAGCGATAATCCCTGCGCGCAATCTGCAACTGCGCAAAATCGAGCTCGACACTGAACTGCCCTTCTTCACGCCCGGCCTCGAACAACAGCGCCCCCAGCGGATCGACCAGCGCGCTGCCGCCGGCAAACACCAGACCGTCGTCCCCGGCCTCGACGCGATTGACCATCAGCGCAAACGCCTGATTCTCCTGAGCGCGGGCCATGATCGCGGTGCGGTGGGTCGGGCCGTACGGGTCCATGTTGCCGTTGGTCACGATCAACAGGTCGGCGCCCAGTTGCGCCAGGGCTCGGGCAGACTCCGGGAATTCGATGTCGTAGCAGATCAGCAGACCGACGCGCACGCCGTTCCACATGCAGGTCGCGTAACGGTCGCCGGGCTCGAACACGCCGCGATCAGAGGCCCATAGATGGGTCTTGCGGTATTTCAGGGCGATGCCTTCAGGGGTAAGCAACAGGGTGGTGTTGTAGAAGCGACCGTTGTCGTTTTCGGCCATGCCGATTACCACGGCGATATTGCGTTCGCGCGCCGCCGCCAGCACGGCGCTGATGCTCGGGCCGTCGACGGGTTCGGCGATCTGCGCCACGGTCTCGCGGTTCGGGAAGCCCATCAGATGGGTCTCTGGAAACACCAGCAATTGCGTGTCGGCGGCACAGGCGGCGATGGCTGCCAAGGCACGTTGCAGGTTGTACGCCGTGTCGTTGTCACGGCCCGCCAGTTGGGCGAGTTCGACTTTCATGAATGTTCCTTGTTATCGCACCGGGTGCGGAAAGATTGCCCGGCCTCTGTCTGTGGGCCAGTATGCGCAGCAAGCAACCGGCCAGGGAATTACGCGGCCGGGGTAACCCGATAGGGGTAGATCGATGACACTTTCGCTGGATGACATCACCTGGCACCGCGCTGTCGGGCAACTGATCGATGCGCTAGACAAGCCGAATTTCTGGGCACAACTGCTGCGCTTGCTTGAACAGTACGTGCCGTTCGATAGCTGGGTGGTGCTGCTGTTCAGTGCTGATCAGCGCCCGCAAGTCTTCGCCGAAAGCCCCGGCGAAGACGGCAGCCCCGATCCGTTGTTTCAGGATTATCTGCGCGGCCTGTACCTGCTCGACCCGTTCTACATCGCCTGCCGCGAGCAATCGCGCACCGGCCTGTATCGCCTCTCGGAAGTGGCGCCGGAACATTTCGAACTGACCGAGTATTACCAGCGATACTTTCGTCTGAATGTGGTCGCCGATGAAATCCAGTTCAATTGCCAGCTCGAAGGCGAGCGCACCTTGTGCCTGTCGCTGGGCAGTGAAAAACCTTTCACTGGCGAACAGATTGCTCTGCTGTCTTTGATTCAACCCTGGGTACTGGGCCTGTTGCGCCAGCGCCTGCCGTACGAGATCAACGAAACCGTCGCCCTCGCTGCCGCGCCAGCGCCAGCCGACTGGCGGGTGCAACTGGAAGCCTCGGTGCAGCAACTCAAAGGCGCGCAACTGACCGCCCGCGAACTGGATGTCGGGCGCTTGATGCTCAGCGGTTGCTCCAGTAAAGAAATCGCCCGCAAGCTGGAAATTTCCGTGGAAACCGTGAAAGTCCATAAGAAACACATGTACAGCAAGCTGGGGATCAAATCCCAGTCCGAGCTGTTTTCGATTTTTCTGCAAGCACAGAACGCCTGATCATTTGGTGAAGTTGCTTTTTTGTGGGAGCGGGCCTGCTCGCGAATGCGTCAGATCAGACAATAATTTTTCTACTGACAGGGCGCTTTCGCGAGCAGGCTTGCTCCCACAGGGATTTTGTACGTTCCTGAGCCTTTCGCCGAAATCTCTGAGTCCGAACCCAAGGAAACCGTATGAGCCTGTCACTGCTGAGCCGCTACGCCTTCTTTGCCGTCTGCGTGGTGTTCACCCTCGCCAGCCTGCCCTTTCTGCAACATGACTGGCTCTGGCCGATCACCGCCGTCACGGGCGTGTTGAGCCTGATCGGTCTGTTCGACCTGCTGCAGAGTCCCCACGCGGTGCGGCGCAATTACCCGATTCTGGGCAACATCCGTTATCTGGTCGAAGGCATCCGCCCGGAGATCCGCCAGTACCTGCTGGAATCCGACAGCGACGCCCTGCCCTTCTCCCGCGCCCAGCGTTCGCTGGTGTATTCGCGGGCGAAAAATGAAACTGCGGACAAACCGTTCGGCACGCTGATCGACGTCTATCAGTCGGGTTTCGAATTCATCGGCCACTCGATGCGCCCGGCGCCGCTGAGCGACCCGAGCGGTTTCCGCGTCACCGTCGGCGGCCCGCAATGCAGCCAGCCGTATTCGGCCTCGGTGTTCAATATCTCGGCGATGAGCTTCGGCTCACTCAGCGCCAACGCGATTCGCGCGCTGAACCAGGGCGCGAAACTCGGAAATTTCGCCCACGACACCGGTGAAGGCAGCATCAGCCCGTATCACCGCGAACACGGCGGCGACCTGACCTGGGAATTGGGCAGCGGCTACTTCGGCTGCCGCACCAGCGACGGCCGTTTCGACCCGGAGCGCTTCGCCGTGCAGGCGCAGAACCCGCAAGTGCGAATGATCGAAATCAAGATGAGCCAGGGCGCCAAACCCGGCCACGGCGGCATCCTGCCCAAGCACAAGGTCACTCGGGAAATCGCCGACACCCGCGGCATCATGATGGGCGAAGACTGTGTCTCACCGTCGCGCCACAGCGCGTTTTCCACGCCGCTGGAAATGATGCATTTCATCCAGCAACTGCGTGAACTGTCCGGCGGCAAACCGGTGGGCTTCAAGTTCTGCCTCGGCCACCCATGGGAGTTCATGGGCATTGCCAAAGCCATGCTGGAAACCGGGATTCTTCCGGACTTCATCGTCGTTGACGGCAAGGAAGGCGGCACCGGCGCCGCGCCCGTGGAGTTCACCGACCACATCGGCGTGCCGATGCGCGAGGGCCTGCTGTTCGTCCACAACACGCTGGTCGGCCTGAACCTTCGCGACAAGATCAAACTTGGCGCCAGCGGCAAGATTGTCAGCGCCTTCGACATTGCCAGCGTGCTAGCCATCGGCGCCGACTGGGCCAACTCCGCGCGCGGCTTCATGTTCGCCATCGGCTGCATCCAGTCGCAAAGCTGCCACACCAACAAATGCCCGACTGGCGTCGCCACGCAGGACGCGCTGCGCCAACGCGCGCTGGTCGTGCCGGACAAGGCCCAGCGCGTATTCAACTTCCACCGCAACACGCTCAAGGCGCTGGCAGAAATGCTCGCCGCCGCAGGGCTTGATCATCCGTCGCAACTGTCGGCCAAGCACTTGGTGCGACGCATGTCGGCGACCGAGATCAAGCTGTTCTCGCAGTTGCATGTGTTTTTGAAGCCGGGGGAATTGCTCACTGGGGAAGTGAACGGCGAGTTTTATTCGCGGATGTGGCAGATGGCGCGGGCGGACAGTTTTGAGCCGCAGGAAGTGGCCGCTGCCTGAAACACAGCGGGCGTACAGAAATGTACGCCCGCTTTGCGACTGGCTATCGATTCAGGAAGCCGAGCGTGCCGAGCCCTGCGCTACCTCGGTCGGTTGCAATTTGAACACGTAAAACAACACCGTCAGCAACACCAGAAACGCCGGCCCGACATACAGCGCCACGCGCGTATCCGGGAAGTAGGCCATCAGGCCGACCACCAGTACCAGGAACGCCAGGGCGAAATACGAGCTGACCGGGTACAGCCACATCTTATATTTGAGGCCGGCACGTTCGCTGGCGCTCAGGCCTTTGCGGAATTTCAGCTGCGCCAGCAGGATCATCACCCAGGTCCAGATTGCGCCGAAGGTGGCAATCGAGGTGACCCAGACGAAGACTTTCTCCGGCACCAGATAGTTGAGCATCACGCCCAGCAACAACACCGCAATCGACAGCAGCAGCGCACGGCGTGGTACACCATTGTTCGAGGTCTTGGCAAAACCGGCCGGGGCCTGACCGTTCTGCGCCAGGCTGTAGAGCATGCGCCCGGTGCTGAAGATGCCGCCGTTGCACGATGACAGCGCGGCGGTGATCACCACGAAGTTGATGATGCCCGCGGCGGTCTTGATGCCCAGACGCTCAAACGTCATCACGAACGGGCTGCCTTGAGTGCCGATTTCGTTCCACGGATAGATCGACAGAATCACGAACAGCGCGCCGACATAGAACAGCAGAATCCGCCAGAACACCGAGCCGATCGCATCGGGAATGGTTTTTTGCGGGTTCTTCGCTTCACCCGCGGTGAGGCCGATCATCTCCACACCGAGGTAGGCGAACATGACCATTTGCAGGGACATCAGCACACCGGTCACGCCGTTGGGCATGAAACCGCCGTGGGCCCAGAGATTGGAAATGCCCAGTGCCACGCCATCATTGCCGAAGCCGAACGCGATGATGCCGACGCCGCCAATGACCATCGCGATGATCGTGACGATCTTGATCAGGGCGAACCAGAATTCGAACTCGCCGAAGGCCTTGACCGCGATCAGGTTGATCGAGCCCATGCTGACCAGCGCGGCAAGCGCCCAGATCCAGCGCGGCACATCGGGAAACCAGATGCCCATGTACACCGCCACCGCAGTGATTTCCGCCACGCAGGTCACCAGCCACAGGAACCAGTAGTTCCAGCCGGTAAGGAAACCGGCCAGCGGGCCAAGATAGTCCTGGGCGTAGCGGCTGAACGAACCGGCCACCGGGTTGTGCACCGCCATCTCACCGAGGGCGCGCATGATCACCAGAATCGCCAGACCGCCAAGAATGTAGGACAGCATGATCGCCGGGCCGGCCATTTCAATGGCCTTGGCCGAACCGAGGAACAGGCCGACGCCGATACAGGCACCGAGCGCCATCAGGCGGATATGCCGTTCGCCGAGTTCACGTTTGAGCGGACCGCCCTGAGCGGTATCGCCGTGCGGCAGAGGATTGCCAACTGGCATAGGGGTACAACCTCGTCTTGTTATTGGATAAGACCACCGGGTTTCGAAGCGTCGGCCGATAGGCCTGGGCTGGGCAGGAAACCGCGTCGGCTTCGTGGGCAGACGCGTCTTGCAGGGCAACCTGAAAGATCAGCGGGACGTCAGTATAAAAACCTTGCTGCAGGTCTTTTCACTCTTAAAAACATGGGATTCAGCGAGAATTGTCGCGTTAAGCCGCCAAGCCGGTCCGATCAACTGGCCGTGTAGGAAAACTCACCAATCTCTAACGGCGCCGAGTATTGCACGGCAATGGTGCATCGTCATGCCCGAATGTCGTCGTCAGGTGTGCGCTGACCGCTCTATTGCGGTGCTCTTGCTTCTACGGCGACGCCGCCGCTGCATCGCCCCGTGACGCGGGCAAGCCGCGGGCAAACTTGCGCGCCATGGCAGTCAAAAGGCGACAGCGCTTTATAGAGAAATCGGCGCCCACCACCACCCGCGACATTTTCTTCGCCAGCGCCAACCACCGTCTAAGCTTCAGACAAGTCCGATCAATCTGCGTGTATGGATCAATCGACTATGGGCGCTTTATGGCAAACCGATTCGAGTAAAACCGTGGTTCCGACTGAACGTATGGATGAAGCGCCTGTACCTGAAAAACCCCGTCGCAATCGGCATGGGTGGAAGGCTTTCTGGTTGTTGCTGCTGATCATCGCGATCGTGGTGGGGCTGGCTGCGTCCAAAGAAATGCGCACCTCGCGCTTTCAGTCGCGCGAACTCAGCCAATACGCCGCCTCGCTGACGTACAAACTGGAACCGGGGCCGAGCGAAGCGATTCGATATCCGGGCAACGGGCCGTTCGACCTGCGCCTGGGGTACAGCTCGCTGGGCGAATTCCTGCCGCGTTTGCTCAAGCGCAATTACGTGATTACCGAACAGACGCGGTTTTCCCCGGCGCTGCTCAGCTACACCGACAAAGGCCTGTTCGTGCCCTATTCGGAAAAGATTCAGGCCGGCTTGTCGATCACCGATTGCCGCGCGGCGCCGCTGTACCGCTACAACTATCCACAACAGCTATATGCCGATTTCGCGGCGATCCCGCCGGTGGTGGTCAACAGCCTGCTGTTCATCGAAAACCGTTTTCTGCTCGACCCGAAACAACCGCTGGCCAACCCGGCCGTGGACTGGCCGCGTTTCGGCATGGCCGCGTGGTCGCAGGTGGCGAAGCTGTTGCGCCTGCCGGGGCAATCGGCCGGTGGCAGCACGCTGGCAACACAACTGGAAAAATATCGACACTCGCCGGAAGGTCTTACCGCATCAGGGGCGGAGAAACTGCGCCAGATGTTTTCCGCCAGCGTCCGCGCTTATCAAGACGGGCCGCAGACCCTTGGGGCGCGGCAGAACATCGTGCGTGACTACCTCAACAGCGTGCCGCTGTCGGCGGTGCCGGGGCACGGTGAAGTGCATGGCATGGCTGAAGGCTTGCGGGTCTGGTACGGCAGCGATTTTGCCAAGGCCAACGAGCAACTGAACAGTCAGGCAAACGACCCGCAGACCATGGCCGCCAAAGGCCTGGCCCTGCGTGAAATGCTCTCGTTGATGATCGCCCAGCGCCGCCCGTCGTATTACCTGACCAAGGGCCGCGAGGATCTCGCCAGCCTGACCGACAGCCACCTGCGCCTGCTCAAACAGAACGGCGTGATCGACAGCTCACTCGCCGATGCCGCACTGGCCAGCATCGTGTCGTACCGTGACTGGCAGACCCAACCGACGATCCAGCCGATCGAAACCAACAAGGGCATCAGTGCCGCCCGCAGTCGGCTGGCGAGCATGCTCAACCGCCCACTGTATGACCTCGACCGCCTCGACCTGTCCGCCACCAGCACACTGCAGGGCGACCTGCAGACCCAGGCCACGGCGTACCTGAAAAAACTCGCCGACCCGGCCTATGCCGCCGAAATCGGCTTGCTTGGCGAGCGCCTGCTGACGCCGACCAGCACCACTCAGGTTCGCTACAGCTTCACCCTGTTCGAACTGACCGCGGACGGCTCGCGCGTACGGGTGCAGACCGACAGCACCGACCAGCCGTTCGACATCAACGAAGGCAGCAAACTGGAACTCGGCTCGACGGCAAAAATGCGCGTGCTCACCACCTACCTGCAAATCATCGCCGAGCTGCACAACAAGTACGCCGCGATGAACGCAGCCGAGCTGAAGAAAGTCGAGGTCCCGGATCAGGATCGACTGAGCCGCTGGGTCATCGATTACCTGCTGCAGAACAAGGACCACGATCTGTCCAGGCTGCTCGCCGCCGCACTGGATCGCAAATATTCAGCCAGCCCCGGTGAGGCATTTTTCACCGGTGGCGGTTTGCACACCTTTCATAACTTTCGCAAAGAGGACAACGGTCGTCTGCCGACCCTGCGCGATTCCCTTCGCGAATCGATCAACCTGCCGTTCATTCGGCTGATGCGCGACATCGTCCGCTACACCACTTATTCCGGGCCGAACGCTGAACTGCTCAAGGACGATCGCGACCCGCGTCGTCAGGAATACCTGGCCAGTTTTGCCGACCGCGAAGGCACCTCGTTCCTGCTCAAGTTCTGGAAGAAGTACCGGAACAAGGACACCCAGGCGCGTCTCGATACCTTCCTCGACAGCATGCGCCCGACGCCGATCCGCATGGCCGCCGTGCATCGCTATCTGCTGCCCGAGGCCAGCCAGGAAGATTTCAATCGCTTTGTACGCTCGCACCTCAAGGGCACCAAGCTCAATGAAAAACTCACCGACGACCGCCTGATCCGCCTTTACGATGCCTATGGCCCCGGCAGTTATGACTTGCCCGACCAAGGCTTTATCGCCAAGGTCCACCCGCTCGACCTATGGATGATCGGCTACCTGCTGCACCACCCGGACGCCACCTTCAGCGAGATCGTCAAGGCCAGCCATTTCGAACGCCAGGAAGTCTACAGCTGGCTGTTCAAGAGCCGGCACAAGGGTGCGCGCGACAGCCGCATCCGCACCATGCTGGAAATCGAAGCGTTCCTCGACATTCACCAGCGCTGGCAAAAAGTCGGCTATCCGTTCGATCATCTGGTGCCGTCCCTGGCCACCGCTATCGGCAGTTCCGGCGACCGCCCCGCCGCCCTCGCCGAGTTGATCGGGACCATCCTCAATGACGGCGTGCGCATGCCGACGCTGCGCATCGACAGCCTGCATTTCGCGGCCGGCACGCCCTACGAAACCAAAGTGGTCAACGACCCGCATGTGGGTAAACGGGTGATGCCGGTGGAAGTTGCCAGAGCGATGCGCGAGGCGCTGTCGCAAGTGGTCGATGCCGGTACGGCCAAACGTGTTTCCGGCAGTTTCAAACTGGCCGATGGCACGCCGCTGGCCATGGGTGGCAAGACCGGTACCGGCGACAACCGTATCGCGGCGATCGGCTCGGGCGGGCGCATCATCAGTTCGAAGTCGATCAACCGCACCGCGACCTTTGTGTTCTATATCGGCGACCATCATTTCGGCACCCTCACCGCGTTCGTTCCGGGGCGCTCGGCAGAGAACTTCAAGTTCACCTCGGCCCTGCCCACGCAGGTGCTCAAGGGCATGGCGCCGATCCTGACGCCGTACCTGCAACCGGGCAGCGACTCGCAATGCCAGCCGACGCAGACCGCGAGCGTGGCGCTGAACGCCACGCCGCGTCCTACAGCGAGGTAACAAATCGTGTCAGGGGATTCTGAATCAGGGTGAGGCTTTTTCCTGGCGACGGGTGGTATTCCTGTATTTTTCAGATTCGAATTTTCGGCGGATCGGCCCGCCGCAGCACCGATTGCCTCCCGATCTTTGAACTTTTGTTTTGTCCCGCCGTGGGTAGGCTGATCACTCCTCAACAATCAAGGATGATTGGCCATGTCTCTCGCTTCCCTGCCTGCCGAACAACCAGACAAAGGCCGGCATTACGAATTCATCAAGTCTGCCGTTGACAACAGTTTCAAGAACGCGACCGTCAGCCGCGCCCGCGCCCTGGCCGACGTATCCCTCAAGCCTCAGGCCTGGTTCACCTCGGCGCCCACTGCCTGGCTGAAAAAACTCGCTGCGGCCAACCTCAAGGCGTGGAATTCTCAGAACAAGGTCGATCATCTGCTGGCGAAAACCGACCTGTATGCCTTCGCCGAACCGTTGCTAAAGGCAAAAATCAAAGCGCTTCATGGCATCGAACCGGACGTCAAAAGCACGTATCTGCGCCTTTATCTGCCCGCCGAAACGCCTTGGTACGCGATCAATGTGTCCGAGGGCGTAGTCACCCGCACCGTGTCGCTGCTCGATGCAGCGCTACATAACTTCGCCAGCAGCGAAACGGTCGAGCGTGGTTCGGACTACATCAGCAAGCCCGACGAGCGCGGTCTGTTCGATGTCGTGCCGATCAAAGGCGCCATGCCCATCAGCGATTTCCAAAAGCTATGCCGCGAACTGGACATTGGCGCGCAGTACAAGAAGCACCTGGAGAGCTATCTGCTGCCCGGCGAACCGCTGGCCGAAAGCGTGCTGCAATACAAGGTCAGCCAAAGTCAGCAGCACGCCCTTGGCGCCGCCGCGCACCTGGCGCTGATCAAGGAGGACATCGCCTACGACGCGTACAAAATGATCCTCAGCCTGAGCGAAAACAAACCGCTGCTGATGCTCAACGGCCGCTCGCTGGTGTGCGCCGACCTGTCGCTACTCGACACCGCACTGACCGGGATCCTGCTGCTGACACACGCACAGTCGGACAGCCGCGGCGTTCGTCGTCTGATCGTCTACATCCCGCATGACCCCGATCACCCGCTCAAGGAATACACCTCGCTGAAAGCCTTTCGCGTGGAACTGACCCGGCAACTTCGCGAGGACCGCTTCAGCGAGGCAACGCAACAGACCTACCGGCAGTTCTTCAGCCAGTTCGTCGATCAGCAGCAACGCGGGCATTTTTTCGCCGAACTCGAACAGCGCCTGTTCATCACCCGCTATCACCCGCCTGCCGATGCGACCGACCAGCGCCCGGCGTGGCGCAAAGATGCCGTAGACAACCCCGACCTGCGATTCAAGCGGCTGAGAGTGCCCGGCGAATACTGGCGCCATGCCTATCAGCAAAAGCTCAACAAGATTCTCAATGACGCTCGGGAAATCGCCGTCTCCACCGCCGACACTGACAGCAAGGCGCGCTGGGCCTGGTGGGACAACTTCAAGAAAATCCTCTCCGACATTTTCAATGTCGCCCTGTTGATCGCCGCACCGTTCGTGCCGGGGCTGGGTGAGCTGATGATGGTCTATACCGCTTATCAACTGACCACCGACGTCATCGAAGGCATTGTCGATCTGGCCGAAGGTCTGTGGCAGGAAGCTGGCGAGCATGTCATCAGTGTGGTCACCAACCTGATTGAACTGGCCGCGTTCGGCGCCGGTGCGGAAATCGCCGGGGCGTTCAAGGTCAAGTTGTCGCCATTGGTGGACGGCATGAAGCCGGTGCGATTGCCGGATGGCAAAGCATCGCTGTGGCACCCCGATCTTGGCCCCTATGAACAAAAGAACCTGCAACTCGATATCGCCTCCAGACCCGACGCCCATGGCCTGCACGATAACGGCCGCGAACGCCTGCTGCCGCTCGATGGCAAGCTCTACAGCGTGGAGAAGGCCTCGTCGCGTCCCGAGGTGAAAACCTGGCGGGCCAAGCATCCCGAGCGTGCCAATGCCTACAAGCCAGTGCTGGAACACAACGAGCACGGTGCGTGGCGGCATGAGGCGGAGAATCCGGCAGACTGGGATGACCACGCACTGATGCCGCGCCTGGGCCATCGGGCCGAGCGCTTCTCGCCCACGCAACTAGAGCAGATCCGCATCAGCAGCGGCACCGGCCACCATCACCTGCGCCGGATGCACAGCGACAGCAGCCCGCCGCCGCCGTTGCTGACCGACAGTCTGACCCGTTTTGCAGCCTACGATGATGCGCAGCTCGCCAGCGCCAACATCCGCGCCGGCAAGCCGATTGCAGCCGAGTCGGACTGGTTCGAACCGATCGCCACCAGCCTGCCGGGCTGGCCATATGAACGCGCGTTGAAGGTTGAGTATGACCATCTCGACGGTTATTCCCGCCAGTACGGTAACCCGATGGCCAGCGCTGCCGACACGCTGACTGTTACCCAGGCAGAGCTCAACGCCGGGCAGTTGCCGGAGCGCCTGCTGACCTTTCTTGACGAGGGGCAAATGCGCACGCTATTGGGCCGTGACGTGCCCGCCGCCGAACGGCTGCAAGCGCTGCGCAACAAGCTCGCCGATGCTGTCGACAAACGCCGCGAGGACGTGTCGAAGCGTCTTTATCAAGCGGCCGATCGCACCAGCACGGCCGACCTGCAAGTGGTGCGCAAGACCTTCCCCGAGCTGCCGGTGCCGCTGGGTGAACAACTGCTCGGCCAGGCCAGCACCGCTGAAATGCAACGCACCCTGAACGAACAGCGCTTGCCGTTGCGTCTGAAAAATCAGGCGCGGGAGATGGATTTCGAAGCCAGAAGCAGCCGAGCCTACGAGGGTTTCTATCGCGACCATCAACTGAGCGCCGACAGCGAACGCCTCGCGCTGGGCACCTTGCGCCTGCACACCGACACCTTCGCCGACCTGCGCATCGAGGTGCGTGACGGCACCTTCGACGGGCCCTTGCGTTGCAGCAGCGGACCGGACAGCGCGAAGACACTCAGACGCCTGATCAGGGATGAACGCGGCCGCTACGAAGTGTTTGACGCCAACGCCCGTTCGCTGCATTCCGCCGCCGAGTTTCATGAAGCGATCTTGCGTGCCTTGCCTGACGAAACACTGTCGAGCATCGGCTATCGACGCGGCCAGGGCGCTGCGCTGAAGGTCTGGCTGATGGAGCTCGCAGCAGCCCCCGCCGAGCGTCGCACGGTCCTCGCTGAACCGCCGATTCGCCCGGTGGCGAGCGTCGAAACCGAAACACTGCTGGGCTTGCCGAGGTTTCTGCGCCGCTCGACTCCTGAGGAACGGATCCGCGATCTGTATCCGGCGATGACGGAAAGAGAAGCCAGCACATTTCTTGAAGCACTGACGCGCAAGGGCGAGCCGAAAGACGCCATCGCGCGGCTCGAGCAGGAACGCAAGGATCTGCAAAACGAGTTAACAGACTGGCGCAGCAGTTATACAGAGGTCGATCCGGAAACCGGTTATCCGGGCTTGTCCTCGGACTATCTGCACAAGGGCGGCGATTTCATCGAGAAGCGCCTGATCGAGTGCTTCGAGCGCTGCAGTGAAATGTTCGGCGAGCGCAGCGCCCATCCGGATCAAGGCTTCACCCTCGACTTGTCTTCCGACCTGATGCGCCATGATCTGGAGCGCTGGTGGCGGGCCTTGCTCACGCGGCCGAAAATGAAGGCGTACCTGGACCGCATCACCGCGCTGAAACTCGACAGGACACGCCTGTCGTCGGACCCGAGTGCGATGCTGAGCAGCTTGCCCAATCTGCGCCAACTGAGCGCTCGGCAGTGTGAGTTGCAGGCGCTTCCGGACATCATCGGGCTGATGCGTCCTTTGCAGGACCTGGATCTGGCCGATAACAGAATCAAACTGACGCCCGAATCGCGGCAACAGCTTGGCAAGCTGGAACAGCTGCGCACGCTGAACCTGAACGGCAATCCGCTGGACCTGCCACCGGATGTCGGCGCGATGAACCACTTGACCGAACTGAGCCTGGCCAGCACCCGTATCGAGAGCTGGCCCGAAGGTCTGTTCAGGGTTGGTGCGGTGGACAAGCAACGACCGCAAAGCTTCATGCTGGATATGCGCGCCGCGCCGATCAAGACATTGCCCGAAGTCACGTCCGGCTCGGCGCAGGCGCGTATCCTCAGTCGGGCGCGGTTCGATACGTCGCGGCTGTCCGTTGAGGATCGCGTTCGCCTTGGCGGCTATCGCGAATCTGTCGGCCTGGGGTTTGTGCAGGATTATTTCCCCGCAGCCGATGACGAGATTCGCCACTGGCGATCGTTTCCTCAACAATCCGACACGTTCAGCCCGTCAGCATCCTTTAACAAGTACCGCGAAGAGTCCTGGCACGACCTGATGGCAGAACCGGACAGCGCCGGTTTTTTCAGCGTAATTCGCAAGCTTAGAGAAAGCGCCGATTACCATACCGATGACGGCCGCAAGCGATTGACGCAGCGCGTCTGGGAAATGGTCGATGCCGTGGCGCTGGACGCGAAACTGCGAGAGACGCTGTTCCAGCAGATCGTCACGCCCGATGACTGCGGCGATCTTGGCGCGCAGCTGTTCAATTCGCTGGGCATGAAAGTGCTGGTGTCCAAGGCCTACGGCGAATCGACATCGTCCGCCGTACTTGAAGACAAGCTTGTGCGCCTGGCCCGCGCCGCGGCGCGATTGAACCGAGTGACCGACGAAGCTGCGCTTGAATACAAGACACAGGTACAACTGAACAAAAACGACTCGCGCAATTTGCCACCGGACGAAGTCGAAGTGCACATGGCGTACGAAACGGGGCTGGCCGAGCGCCTGCAACTGCCCTGGCAATCAGAAGGCATGCTTTACCGGCCCCGCTCGGGTGTGACCCAAGAGAAAGTCGACCTCGCTTACAACACGATCACCAAAGCCGAACAGGGCGATGGCCTGGTCAACGGCATGCTCGATTTGTATTACGACAATTTCTGGGAGGAACATTTGCTCAAGACCTACCCGGACCAATACGAACGCAACGCACGCGAGTTCGAGCCGAAGGAAGGCTGGCTGGATGAACTGCGCGATGCCAGGGCCGAGTGGGCCAACCCGCAAAAGCAGACCGACCTGCACACGCTCGCGCGAAGAATTCAGACCCTCGCCGACCAGTTAGGTATTTCCAGGGCGGCGGACCTGTTCGATGACGCGCCAATGAGCGACGCCCGTTATGAAGAGCTGTTGATCGGCATCGGTTATCAGCGCAACGAATTGTCGCGCCGGCTGACCCGTGAGGCACTGAAAAGAGCCGGTCTATGAATGTTCAGCGCGGCCGGCGCCTCACCGCTCGGCCGCGCTGGCAATTCCTAACCGACTTCCGAATCCCAGATTACTGTGATGTTGCCTTGGTAAGGTCGGCCCTTGGCGTTGTCGATCAGTAGGTCGATGTAGTTCTTGTCGATTTCGAAATGCAGCGTTCCCGGTTTGCGGTCGACGTAGATGCTCGGCTGAAATACCGGACTGGTCTGCGGCCGCAACAGAAAACGTTTGACCGGCTGACCGGCGCTGTCGGTCAGACCGTTGGGCAGGCTGACGCTGACATCGACCGCCCCGCCGTAACGGCTTTCGCGGTCAATAATGGCGCAGCCAGAGCCCACGCCCATGCTGTGCTCGCATTCCAGTTTCATGGTGAACTTCGACGACGCGGAAATATGAAAGATCTGATCACGATATAGCCGAACAGGCTTGCGTCCGTTTTCCAGCCAGCTGCGCCAGCCGCCCTGCGGCTCCAGCACGATGTGATTGCCGCCTGAAGGGACATCCACTTTCAGGGTGTGCTGCACGTCGAGGACGAAGTCCAGGGTCAGGGCGGGATCGTCCGCCTGCATCAGTGGCCCCATGTCGAAGTCGCCACCGGGGCCAAGCGTGTAGGTCAGCGAGCCGACATAACGACCGGAGGCCATGCTCAGCGGATTGGGCGTCAGCATTTCGTAGGCGAAATCCAGCGTATCGAACGACATTCCGGGAATGTGGTAGGCCGGGACCTTTGCGCACATCGCCTGGAACGGAGTCTTCCAGAAAAACCGGAAGGTTTCCGGGCCATGTTCGGCGACGCCGCTGTAGGTGCACGGGCCCGGTACGCCGTTGACCCAACTGTTTGTCGTCCACAGCCTGCCATGCGCTTCAAGCGGCGTGCTGCCACCGGCCAGACGCATGGCCGGGTGGCTCAGCACATAGTTGGAGCCAAGCCCGATGATGCGCACCGCGAGCATTTCCGTGGCCTGGGTCTGGGTGTTGGTCACGGTCAGATTGCGCCAGGCGGCGGGGGCTTTTACACCGACCGAGTCGAAAATGCCGACGTAGCGGCTTGAGGTGAAACGCGCAGGTACGCGAATGCTGAACATGCGGAAGTTGGCGCATTCGGTCGGATGTGTCGCGCAATAACCGCTGTTCGGCGTCTGGTTGACGAACGCGTTCTTGGTAGGCTTAGACGAGTCAGGCTGGAACAGTGCGCGAATCTCCTGATTCAACGCCTGCGCCTCAGGGACGCTCGCCATCAACAGCAACCCCAGCGCCAAGGTGATTTTATTCATCGTTGAAATCGCCTGAAACTCATGGCTCCAGTTCCCCGGCCGGCGCGGCAGCGCTGAACATCAGCAGCACGTTGCCGTTGTAGTCACCCGAGCGATAACCGCCGGCCGGCTCGATAGGCTCGATCTTCAACGCCACGCGTTTGCCAGCGGCGGCCTCTTCCCTGGAGACCACTTGCCGGGCAACGGGCTGCGAACTCAGCTCTACATTGTTGAACGTGACCCGCAGCATGATCACCTCGTTGGGCCGACCGTTTTCCAGGTACGGATCGAACAGCAGACGCGCATCGATGGCGCTGCTGTCGTGGTGCACGTCGAAGTTCTTTTGGAGGCTACCCAGGGTGGCCTTGGGATAATCCCAGTCCAGCCGCTGCGGTCGGTGAATCCAGTCCGGCTCGGCAGGAATGACATAAAACGGCCGGCTGGGAATGGTCAGCGACACTTCGAAGGTGTGCTCTTCCCGGGCCGCCCACGCCAGCGCGCCGGTCAGCCCGGTGGCGAGCATCAGCGCGGCGGCGGTGCATTGCTTGATCATGTTGATTACCCGATGCGTCAGTGGAAACAGCCCTAGCGACTGGCGATTTTCAGGGCCTTTTTGTCAGCCCCTTCGATCAGGAAAAAACGGTATTCGCGGTCCTTTTCCTTGTCGAAGGCGAAAGTCTTGCCGGCCAGCACGTGGTGCTTGGTGGTCGCGCCGCAATCGCTGTCCCTGGTCAGCGAACAGCTCTTGAACTCATCGACGATGATCACCGTGTTGCCGTTATTGCGCAGTTCGTAGCGGCTGGGGCTGTCGTTGATCACGGTGTCGAAACGTGCGTCTTTTGGCCGTACGAAGAAGATCGTGCCGAAGCCGGTCATGACGTTGACCCCGGCCGACAGCGAACTTTTGTAGTCCTCGCGCTCTTCGTTGGTGACCACGAACTCATCTTCCTTTTCCGGCACCACCGGCACGAAGCGCACGCGGAAATAGCGCTCGCGTTCACGTTCGCCCATGTACAACAGGCGCGTGCCCTGCATGCCCTGGGCCGGCACGATCAACCGCGCCGGGCTGGCCATCAGGCCATTGCGCGAGGCGCCGTCGGCGGCGTTTTCGATGGCGATTTCCTGCGAGGTGCCGTCGGCGGCATAGACGATTTCCAGCACGTTGACTTTCACGAACGCGGTGGCGTCGCCGCTGTTGAACACGCGTTTGAGGTAGGTACTCTTATCGGCGTCGAGATAGTCGTACACGGTGCCGACATTGATCTGCGGACCGGCCTGTGCAGTCAGGCAAAACAGGCTGAGCACGCCCAGCAGAAAACCACGGTTCATCGTTGAAAACTCCTGAATGGGTGCGAAGACGCGGACTGAAAGGCTCATGCTTCCGAATCCCAGATGATGGTGACGTTGCCGCGCAGGCGGTCGTTGACGCCGGGCCTGAGAAGAATATCGATGGCAAACCGCGTCATTTCGAAATGAATCGCACCGGGTTTGCGGTCCAGATAAAGGCCTGGTTGAAATGGCCCGATCCAGTTGTTGAAGCGCAGGGGTAGCCGCTTGACCTCAAGGCCACCACCGTGGGTGATGCCCGGCGGCAAGGTCATGAACACCTCGACCTCTGTAGTGTTACCTTCCGTGCTGCCCAGCCTGCAGACATTCCCTCCACTCGAACTGCACAGCATCATCACCTTGAAGCGTGAGGACGCCGAAATGTGAAAGGGCTGATCGCGGAAAATCCTGTTCGGCTTGCGCCCGCTGTTTATCCATGGCGCCCAGCCGCCTTCGGGTTCCAGAGTGACGTTGTTGCCACCGGGCGGCAGGTCGACTTTGAGGGTGTGCTGCACGTCGAGGACGAAGTCGAGGGTCAGGTTGCTGTCGTCGGGCTGGAACATAGTGCCCATATCGAAATCACCGCCGGGCGCCATGATGTAGTTCAGGGATCCGGTGTACAAACCGCTGCTCATGCCCAACGGGTTGGGCGTTTTCAGCTCGTAGGCAAAATCAATCGTCTCGTAGTACATCGACGGAATGCGAAAAGCCGCCGTCTTGGTGCACGCAGCTTCAACGGGCGTGCGCCAGAAAAATCGATAGCTGACATCGCTGTAGCTTGCGACGCCGGAGCCCAGGCAAGGTGCCGGTGCGTAGAGCCAGCCAGACTGCGACGTCCAGAGGATGTCATGGCCCGTGGGCTGCTCGACCCCCGTCAGATTTTTCACGGTATCGCCCAGAACAAATCGGGAGCCGATGCCGGTTACCCGCACTTCGACGACTTCCGTTTCTTGGGTGTCCATATTGGTGACCGTCAAGGGTCGCCAGCCCGCAGGCACGCGCAGCGAAACGTCCTCCCCAGGCATGATCGCGCGGGTCGAGCTGTAACGAATGGGCAGTTCGATACTGAATATGTTGTTGGCCGCACATTGGGTGGGGAAATTGACGCAATACCCACTGTTGGGCGTCTGATTGACGAACAGGTTCTTGCTCGGCTGCGCAGGATCGGGCTGAAACAACGCCCGAATTTCCTGATTCAAGGCCTTTACCGGAAACGCGCTCAGCGCCAACGCCAATGCGCAACCGATGGTGATTATTCTCATAGAATCAACCCGCCTTCTGTTCAGTGGATGCAACATCCGCCAACGTATCCGGTGTGCAGCGCAGATCACCGATCATCAGCACATTGTTTTCACTGCGATGGTCGGCCTCGTTGAGGCGGAACTGGCACAGCAACCGATTGCCCTGGCGCACTTCCAGGGTCGGCGAACCGGCGTTCATTTCCATCGAAAAGAACCCGTCTACTTCGGTCACGCCGCGGCTGGCGTGGTTGATCACGTGGTGCCCCTTGAGCGGTTGACCCTGGGCATTGACCAGTCGACCGAGCACGGTGAAGGTTTTCATCACGCGCACCTTGCGGTACTCGACGCCGCCCTTGTTCAGGTGGTAGCGGGTGCGCGCCGGTTCGATGGAGGCGGCCGGTACGTTGTTGCCCTCGAAGTCGAAACTCACCGAGCTGTTCTGGTACGCCGTGATCGGAATGAAATTGCGCCCCGGCTTCAACGCCGCACCGCCACCGCTGTAGTCATCGGCGCGCAGGACGATGTCGTCGATGTCCGATTCGACGTCGACGATCAGCCCGGCGCCGCGCACTTCGCTCTGGCTGGTCAGGAGCATTTTTTCGCCGCCGATCACCAACGTGCTGTCGACGTTGAGGCCGCCGGTGTAATTGCCGTTGTACGAGGAGCGCTGGACAAACGCGTCGCCATTGACCGCATCGGTGCGGAAGTTGGTCAGGCCGGACATGCCCAGGCCATAGGTGTCGGTGAGCGCGGTGAGCGACACGTTTTGCAGGACGTGATCCTTGAAGTCCCGGCGCCAGCCGAGTGAGGCGTTGTTGTCGCGCTGGCCATCGCGGGCGGTGCGCGAGCCGATGCTGCCGGTGATCTGCTGGCCGGGCGCACCGAGCGCGAGGTTGATGCTCAAGTCGACGCCACGATTGCGCGCATCGCCACTGCTGTAGCTGCCCGGCCGATCGAAGATCGACAGGCGCCAACTGGCGTCACTGCCCAGCAGCGTGGTGCGCTGAGTCCAGCCGAGGTCGACACCGAAGCCCTCGACATTGCCCTCACTGTGGGCCACTCGGGCATTCACCGAGCTCTTGCTGCTGACGCGATGGTTGAGCGCCAGCGAGGAATTGCTGGTCTGGCCGACGAACACATTGCGCGGGCGGATGCGCGTGCCATCGGGCAAGGTGTCGTAGGTGTTGGTGGTGTCGAGCCAGCTGCGGTTGTGGCTGACGACAATGCTGCCGGCGCCGTAGTTGTACAGGCTCTGCAGATCGAGACCGGTGCCGTAATCCTCGGTCTTGTAGACGTTGGCGTAGAGGCTGACGTGATTGGCCAGCGTCCAGTCGATGGACGTGCCGTACTGCAGCTTTTCGCGGATCTGCCGCGCCGATGCGCCGACAATCACCCGCGGATGCAGCAGGTAGTTTACCGCCGCGCCGGCGGTCGGGCTGCCGCTCGATTGCGTATCCCAGTTGCTCAGCAGTTTGCTTTCTTCGCCGGCGAACAGGTTGTAGCGCCAGCGTTCGTCGAGGTTGCGCCAGTTGCTCGGCTTGTACACCAGCTCCTGAGTGGTGGAGGTGATCTGGCCGTCTTCGATCAGGCGCACTTCCACTTCGTAGATCCCGCCGGGCAATGGCCGGGTATCAAGGGTCTGCAACCCGGCTGGCACCGATTGCGTATTGATCAGCAAGCCGTCGCGCCAGATCTCTACCGAGCCCTGACGATTGGCGGTGACATAGATCGGGTACACGCTGGGCATCGGGCTGTTGATGGCCAGGCTGTCGGAGCTGCCGTACATCACGCCGACAGCGGTGTCGGGGCTGGTGCCGAACGTGCGCGGTTGGCGAGTCAGCCCTTCGGAATTGGGGGTGAAATAGCCCAGACGGACAAAACTGCCTTGCAGTTCGCGTTGGGTGTGCAACTCGTGGACGGCGTGATAGAGCTTGTCGTCCGGGCCGCCGAGACGGGCCATTTGCAGGTTGAGCGTCTGGCTCCAGTTGCCCAGGCTCGCGCTGGCCTCAAGGCCGAACCGCCCACCGAGGTCCTGATCCTGACCGCCGTTGAGGTTGAGCTGATTGCGCACCATCAGGCCGCTGCTGCCGCCGCTGGGTTGCTCGTAATAACGCTTGGCCTCGACGTCGCGCTCGGCGTTTTCGGTGACAATCGAAACCAGTGAGTCTTCCAGGTTGTAGTGCACGGCCAGAAACTGATCCGGGCAGGAACCGCTGCACCCACCCAAGGGCACGCCGGGCTTGAGATAACTGGCCCACTTTTCCCGCTCGGCCGGGCCGAACCGGTTTTCGCTGGTGTCGGTGAATTCGAGAAGCGTGATGCGATCATCGCGGGACAACACCACCATGGCTTCGCCCAGCGGCTGCTGGTCGACTTCGACCCGCACCGCCAGCGGCACATCAAAGAAATGCTCCTCGAAATCCGCTGGCAAGCCTTTGGCCTGTGCCAACAGACTGCGGGGCGTGGTACCGGCGGTGTTGGATGCGACGGCTGCGCTGGCACAAAACAACCGCGCAAGCGCAGCCGCGATGGGGGTCATCGGGAACATGAACTCGTACTCTGATTTACTGACAATAAAAGTCCGGCGGGGCACACATCACTGCCTGCCCCGTCGGTTGACGCCACGCGTGAAAGCGAGCGTTCAGAGACTGATCAAGTGATCAGTTGCCGCCCACTGGTGGCACGGCGTCGAAGATCATTGCCACGGAACCTGTGTAATCGCCCGGCTGGAAGTTGCTGCCCTTGGCAGAAATTTTCAGCGGTGCGCGGTAGTTGACGTCAGACTCGGCTTCACCAACGACCATTTGCGGGGTCAGGGTCAGTTCCTTGTTGTTGAGCATCACCTGCAGGTCGATCGAGGTGCTGCCGGATACCAGTTTTGGTGCACTTTCGAGGCTGGCGTGTACCGAACCGTTGTTGTTACGCACGTCGAAGAAACCATTGACGTCGGCCATCTTGCCGGTAGTCGGCTGGTAGCTCATGTCCTGGTCCTTGTTGACCAGATCCGGGTCGGTTGGCACGACGTAGAAACCGTTGGTCGGCACATGCGCGACAAGGCTGATCGAGTGCGACGCTTCACCGGCTGCGAATGCGCCAGTGGAGGTCATTGCCAGAAGAGCCAGTGGAGCGGCGATTGCGAGTTTCTTGAACATCGTTATGTACCTGTTTACTTGATAGGGGGATGAACATTGAAAGTTCAAGCAGACACTGCCCGAGTCGTCGCCCGAGTTGAGCCAGATCAACTTGAACTTTCAATGTGTGGCCATCATCGGCTGTTAGCTCTGGAATGTAAGCAGGCAACTTCCGACAACCTCGTAGTTAAACAACCCTATGACCCGCAAGAAAAAACAGCTAAATAGCGATATTCGAAACAGTAACTGTAAGCGATGCCCTACAGACAGTTTTAGTTAAAAAACCATACAGCAACTTCGCCCCGCCCCGGCAGTAACTTCGCAACTTTTAGAACTTATACTCTACAGCAACTAGAGCCATGACTTTAACTTTCCGGTCATTGCGCGTGGCTCCGCTTGCGTAATTTCTGTGCTTGCGTTTCGCCGGCGCCTGCCGCTCGTCAGCCACGCAGACCGCAGAGAAAAAACGTCTTGCACCCGACTTAAGATATATCTTAAGTTGTATCTAAACACGACGAGAGAAGACTGAAATGAGAGACCATCATTCCCCCCACCGCGAACACGGTGACCCCCGCGACGGTTTCGACCGTCGCCCCGGCCGCGAACGCGGTGGCCGCGGACCGCGGGTATTCGCCCCCGGTGACCTGAAATTGCTGCTGCTGGCGCTGGTCGCCGAACAGCCGTGCCACGGCTACGACCTGATCCGCCAGATCGAAAGCATGTTCGACGGCGCCTACAGCCCGAGCCCCGGGGTGATCTACCCGACCCTGACTTTTCTCGAAGAAAGCGAACTGATCAGCGGCGACGCCGAGGGCGGCAAAAAACGCTACAGCGTCACCGACGCCGGTCGTGTCTCGCTTGAGGAACAAGCGGTGGCGCTGGACGGCGTACGCATGCGCATCGAGGTCAGCAAACGCTCGCTGCGCGGCCACGACCGGCCGCCGGAAATCCACGAAGCGGTGCACAACCTGCGCCACGCTCTGCAAATGCATCACGGACGCTGGAGCGAAGAAGAAATCCTGCGCGTACGCGACCTGCTCAACAACACCGCCAAAGCCATCGTCGACGGCCCTGCCGCTCGACATGCACCGGAGAATGCCGAATGACCGCCGTCGATACTCAGACCATTCACCGCGTCATGCATGAAATCAAACGCCGCAAGCTGCAAGTGTTGCGCGTGATCGACCTGACCCCGCGCATGCGCCGCATCACCCTCGGCGGGCCGGAGCTCGCCGGATTCATCAGCCTGGGCACGGACGATCACGTGAAATTGCTGTTCCCGCAGAACGCCGAACAGGCAGCAGCGCTGGAAACGATGGTGCTCGGCGCCGGCAAGGATGAAGGTCCAAAGCCTGAAATGCGCGACTACACTCCGCGTCGCTACGACCTGGACAAAATGGAGCTGGACATCGACTTCGTCCTGCATGGCGACGGCCCTGCGTCGACCTGGGCGGAACAGGCGCAACCCGGCCAGTTTCTGCACATCGGCGGCCCGCGTGGTTCGATGATCGTGCCGGATATTTTTGACAGCTACCTGCTGATCGGCGACGAAACCGCCCTGCCCGCCATCGCCCGCCGCCTCGAAGGCCTGGCGGCCAATCGCAAGGCGCTGGTGGTCGTGGAAATCGAAAACGGCGCCGAGCAGCAACGGCTGGAAAGCGCCGCGCAGGTCAATGTGATCTGGGTGTTGCGCGAGGGTGGCAAGGACAACCTGCTGACCACCGTCAAACAATTGCAGGTGCCCAAGGGCAATCTGTATGCGTGGGTCGCGACCGAAACCAAAGTCTCACGGCAGATACGCCGGGTGCTGATCGATGAGCACGGGCTCGATGAGCAATTCATCAAGGCCGCCGGCTACTGGCGTGCCGAGGGCTCTGACGACGAGTGATATTCCACTGATACACATCCCCTTGTAGGAGTGAGCCTGCTCGCGATAGCGGTCTGACATTCAGTATTTCTGTTGACTGACACACCGCCATCGCGAGCAGGCTCACTCCTACATTGAACGTCGTCGATCCAGACCTATCACCAGCAGGCCCACCACCACAAACCCCACCAATATCCCCCCGGCATTGATAAACACCTGTGGATAACCCAGCACCGCGACATCGATGAACGGATACGCATACGCGCCAAGCAGATGCCCGCGCAGCAAGGCGTAGACGAAGTACACCAACGGATAGAGCAGCCACAGCGGCAGATGCCACAGGCGTAACGTGCCTTTGGGGACGCAGCACCACCAATAGCCGAGAAACAGCAGCGGCATCACGTCGTGGAGCAATTCGTCAGCAACGAATTGCCAGCCTTCGGGATGCCACAAATGCCGCAGCAGAATGCTGTAAGCAAGGCCGACCACGGTGATGCTCACCGCCACCCCACTGCTCACCCACGGCTGCAAGAACCAGCGCCGCGCCGCCGATTCGCGCGGGGTGACGGCGCAAGTCAGCACCGTGGCCACCAGCGTGTTGGTCAATACCGTGAAGTAGCTGAAGAAGCTCACTAGCCCGCCGAGCAGGCCGGCGCCAACGCTCAAGCGCGCAAAGAAAATCAGGTACAACTGAATGCCCAATCCGGCCCAGCCCAAAACGGCGGCGCAGGTGATCAGGCGCTGACGCCAGATTGCGTCCATCTCAAAGCGGTCGCTTGGTGCGCATCAGCTTGATGTAAAG
The DNA here is from genome assembly GCF_051132135.1 of Pseudomonas sp. R1-1. Taxonomy (NCBI): domain Bacteria; kingdom Pseudomonadati; phylum Pseudomonadota; class Gammaproteobacteria; order Pseudomonadales; family Pseudomonadaceae; genus Pseudomonas; species Pseudomonas sp. R1-1. The sequence continues at coordinate 1,285,828 of NZ_CP071663.1, read as the reverse complement.
ACGCTCGACCTTCTCCCGCGCCCACGGCGTCTTGCGCAGGAAGGTCAGGCTCGACTTGATGCTCGGATCGCTCTTGAAGCAACGGATATCGATGCGCTCGGCCAGCCCCGACCATTCATAGTGGGTCACCAGTGCGTTGAGGATCTGTTCAAGGGTCACGCCGTGCAGCGGATCAGGGGTTGGTTCGTTCATGCCAGGCCTTCGAGCGAAGTGAAAATGCGTAAAGCCGCGCACCTTAGCCGAGGGGGGGGATCGGGTGAAAGGCCTGACTGTAAATGTAGGTCAACCCGAGAACATCGCAGGCCGGCAAGCGAGCGACAATGCGCCCGTTTGCCGCACTGTTACCGAATCCGAAACGCTGCATGTCTGCAAAAGCCCTTTCTCAATTTGTTACAGATCATTATCCTGCCGCCCTTCCGCTGAATCGCTTCACTGCCTGCGTCATATTGAAGCGCCGAAATTGCACTCCCAAAACATCAAAAAAAGACTTATCCATGGCTGATTTTTCCTTCTCCCGAGACAGCGCTATCTCCACCCTGCGCATCCTTGGCGGCTGCACTGCGCTGGGCCTCGCCACGTGCGCCCAGGCGGCGCCCGCGTTCGACAGTGACTCACCGTACATGCTCGGTGACTGGAACGGCACGCGGACTGAACTTGCGGAAAAAGGCTACGACTTCAAACTCGATTACACCGGCGAAATGGGCAGCAACCTGCACGGCGGCTACGACCATGACCGTACCGCGCGTTACAGCGACCAGTTCGGCCTCGGCACGCACCTGGACCTGCAGAAAATCCTCGGTTGGGACGCCGCCGAGTTTCAGCTGACCATCACCAAGCGCAGCGGCAACAACATCAGCAACGACCGCATCAACGATCCACGGGTCGGTGGTTTCACCTCTGCCCAGGAAGTCTGGGGCCGTGGCCAGACCACCCGCCTGACCCAGATGTGGTATCAGCAGAAGTTCTTCGATCAGAAGCTCGACATCAAGGTCGGCCGCTTCGGCGAAGGCGAAGACTTCAACAGCTTCCCCTGCGACTTCCAGAACCTGGCGTTCTGCGGCTCGCAGGTCGGCAACTGGGTCGGCGGCATCTGGTACAACTGGCCGGTCAGCCAGTGGGCGCTGCGGGTCAAATACCACCTGACCCCGGAGCTGTACGCACAGGTTGGCGCCTACGAGCAGAACCCGTCGAACCTCGATCGCGGCAATGGCTTCAAGCTCAGCGGCAGCGGCACCCAAGGGGCCATCCTGCCGATCGAACTGGTGTGGACGCCGAAGCTCAACGGCCTGCCGGGCGAATACCGCGCCGGCTACTACTACAGCAATGCCAAGGCTTCGGACGTTTACAAAGACCAGAACGATCGACCAGCGGCCCTCAGCGGCGCAGCCTATCGCAGTGCGTCGAGCAAACACGGCGTGTGGCTGGGCGTCCAGCAGCAGATCACCAGCGTGGCCAGCGACAACAGCCGTGGCCTGAGCGTGTTCGCCAACGCAACAATGCACGACAAGAAAACCAACGCGATCGACAACTACGTACAGGCCGGCCTCACCTATAAAGGCCCGTTCGACGCGCGCGCCAGGGACGATATCGGTTTCGCCCTGGCCCGTGTGCACGTCAACCCGGCCTATCGCAAGAACGCCGAAGTGAGCAACCGCGCCAACGCCGTGTATGACTACGACGATCCGTCCTTTTTGCCACCGCAAGACACCGAATACAGCGCCGAGCTGTACTACGGCGTGCACGTGACGAACTGGCTGACCGTACGCCCGAACCTGCAATACATCCGCCACCCCGGTGGCGTGAACGACGTCGACGACGCCCTGATCGGCGGGATCAAGATCCAGTCGTCGTTCTAAAGAATACGCAACCTCCTGTAGGAGTGAGCCTGCTCGCGATAGCGGTGTTCCAGGCGACCTCTCCAGTGACTGAAAAACCGCTATCGCGAGCAGGCTCACTCCTACACAAATGCATTTCGTTAGCCGAACAAGTTTTTATCTGAACCATGCCTGCGCCAAATCGTCATCTAAAGTGACTACAGCGCGGGACTACATAAACGTCACGGAGAATCACACTATGAGCACCGAAAGTGCTTCGAGCCGGGGGCGGCTGCTACCCGCCCTGCTCGGCATCCTGCTTCTACTGATGGGCCTGGCCATGCTGGCCGGGGGAATAAAGCTGAGCACGCTGGGCGGCTCGCTGTATTACCTGCTGGCCGGTATCGGCATCGCCTTGAGCGGCATTCTGCTGCTGATGCGTCGTCGTGCGGCGCTGGGCCTGTACGCCATCGTTCTGTTCGCCAGCACCGTCTGGGCGCTGTGGGAAGTCGGTCTGGACTGGTGGCAACTGGTGCCGCGTCTGGCGCTGTGGTTTGTCCTCGGCTTCGTGATGCTGCTGCCGTGGTTCCGCCGGCCGCTGCTGCTCAACGGCCCGGCGAAAATGGGCACCGGCGGTCTGACCGTCGCGGTGATCCTGGCCGGCGTTACCGCTTTGGCCAGCCTGTTCACCCATCCGGGCGAGACCTTCGGCGAACTGGGCCGCGAAACCGCTGGCACCACCAGCACCGCACCGGCCATGCCGGACGGCGACTGGCAGGCCTACGGTCGCACCGAATTCGGTGACCGTTACTCGCCGCTGAAGCAGATCACCCCGGCCAACGTCGGCAAGCTGCAAGAAGCCTGGCGCATCCAGACCGGCGACCTGCCAACCGAGGATGACCCGGTCGAGCTGACCAACGAAAACACCCCGCTCAAAGCCAACGGCATGATCTACGCGTGCACTGCGCACAGCAAGGTGCTGGCCCTGGACCCGGACACCGGTAAAGAACTGTGGCGCTTCGACCCGCAGATCAAGAGCCCGGTCGGCTTCAAAGGCTTTGCGCACATGACCTGCCGTGGCGTGTCGTACTACGACGAAGCCGCTTACGCCAAGTCGGAAAACGCCAGCTCCGCAGTCATCTCCGCCGCCGGCCAGGCCGTTGCCCAGGCCTGCCCGCGTCGCCTCTACCTGCCAACCGCGGATGCCCGCCTGATCGCACTGAACGCCGACACCGGCAAGATCTGCGAAGGCTTCGGCACCAACGGCGTGGTTGATCTGACCCAGGGCATCGGCCCGTTCACCGCTGGCGGCTACTACTCCACTTCGCCGGCGGCAATCACTCGTGATCTGGTGATCATGGGCGGTCACGTCACCGACAACGAGTCGACCAACGAGCCATCCGGCGTGATCCGCGCCTTCGACGTGCGCGACGGCCACCTCGTATGGAACTGGGACAGCGACAAGCCGGACGCCACCGAGCCTCTGGCCCCGGGCGAAACCTACAGCCGCAACTCGGCGAACATGTGGTCGCTGGCCAGTGTCGACGAAAAACTCGGCATGGTTTACCTGCCACTGGGCAACCAGACCCCTGACCAATGGGGCGGCAACCGCACCCCGGGCGCCGAGAAGTTCAGCGCCGGCGTCGTTGCGCTGGACCTGGCCACCGGTAAAGTGCGCTGGAACTACCAGTTCACCCACCACGACCTGTGGGACATGGACGTGGGCAGCCAGCCAACCCTGCTCGACATGAAAACTGCCGACGGCGTGAAACCGGCGCTGATCGCCCCGACCAAACAGGGCAGCCTGTACGTCCTCGACCGTCGTGACGGCACGCCGATCATCCCGATCCAGGAGATCCCGGTACCGCAAGGCGCTGTCAAAGGCGACCACACCGCACCGACCCAGGCCCGTTCGGACCTCAACCTGCTGGCCCCGGAACTCACCGAAAAAGCCATGTGGGGCGCGAGCCCGTTCGACCAGATGCTGTGCCGCATCCAGTTCAAGGAACTGCGTTACGAAGGCCAGTACACCCCGCCATCAGAACAGGGCAGCCTGATCTACCCGGGTAACGTCGGCGTGTTCAACTGGGGCGGCGTCTCGGTCGACCCGGTTCGCCAGATGCTGTTCACCAGCCCGAACTACATGGCCTTCGTGTCGAAAATGGTGCCACGCGAGCAAGTCGAAGCGGGCAGCAAACGCGAAAGCGAAACCTCGGGTGTGCAGCCAAACACTGGCGCACCATACGCGGTGATCATGCACCCGTTCATGTCGCCACTCGGCGTACCGTGCCAGGCCCCGGCCTGGGGCTACGTTGCCGGTATCGACCTGACCACCGGCAAAGTCGTGTGGAAACGCAAGAACGGCACCAGCCGCGACAGCTCGCCGATCCCGATCGGCTTCACCCTCGGCGTGCCAAGCATGGGCGGCTCGATCGTCACCGCCGGCGGCGTCGGCTTCCTCAGCGGCACCCTCGACCAGTACCTGCGAGCGTACGACGTCAACTCCGGTAAAGAGTTGTGGAAATCGCGTCTGCCGGCCGGTGGTCAGGCTACACCGATGACCTACACCGGCAAGGATGGCAAGCAATACGTCCTGCTGGTTGTCGGCGGTCACGGCTCGCTGGGTACCAAGATGGGTGACTACATCATTGCGTACAAACTGCCGGAATAAGCGTTAGCCGCGGTAAAAATGAAGGCGATGTCTCGTGAGGGACATCGCCTTTTTTGTGCACGCCAGTTTTTTGAATACACCGCAGATCACCTGTGGGAGCTAGCCTGCTAGCGATTGCGGTCTGACATTCAACATCTCTGTTTACTGACAGGGCCCCATCGCTAGCAGGCTAGCTCCCACAGGTTGAAAAACGTTTGTACGTGGGAATTGTGCTCGTCCTACAAACGCTGCTGATTGCGCGGAGTTTTCCGACACATCGCGTCGGTTGTGCCTCGGAAATCGGCTGGATAGGCTCGTAGCGTCGCTGCAAATTCAGCGAACGGGCGTCGCGGCCCGACTTCTGGGGCATAATCGCCACCGCTTAACAACAGCACCCCGAGTGCTTGTTTTATGGTGGCTGTACGCGGGATACCTTCGGGTATGCCGAATGCCTCAGGTCGGTCCGCGAACCCGCGTACAGCTGCCACCCCTCTTTTTGCGTCGCGGCAATCAGAGGAATGGCCCAATTCCTGAGGAGCAATAAATGAAAAAGCCGACACCCAATCCCCCCGAAACCGAAGACACCACCCCCTACGAATTCCCCGGCTCGAAGCGATTGCACGAAGCCGCCGACCGCGCCCTCGACCACTACCTCAAACCCAACGCCCTGACCCTGCGCTTTCACAAACCCAGCACCATGTTCCAGGTCGCCCCCGAGCAGGACAGCGAAAGTCTGCTGGTCCACGCCTGCGAATCCCTGGCCCAGGCCAGCCTGATGACCAGCGACATCGCCGCCTACATCGACCTGCCGCAACGCCGGACCATTCTGGCGATCCAGCAGATCATCATGCTGGCCGAACTGGCGGTGAATCGGGTGCTGGATAACCACGAAATCCCGCAATCTCCAACACACAACTAATCCCCTGTGGCAGCGAACCTGCTCGCGAAGATGTCGGCCCATTCAGCCGTTGTGATGACTGACACACCGCTTTCGCGAGCAGGCCCACCCCGTAGCGGATCATCTCTTGGGCCCTATAACTCGTTTTGTAAGGCACAATCGCGAACAGGCATAAAAACCTGTCAGATGTGACAGTTAACTGTTTATGCCGCTTCTTCCAGACTTCCTTCTCCAACCTAAGTCAGTCAAGGAAGCACACGTGAACACTTCAACAGAATCCCCAGCAGTCTTCGCAGTCGGTTCACTGACCATTGATGTGAAAGGCACCATTTTCGGTAAATATCTGGACCTTACCCGCTATACCACGACCGCCTCATCGGTACATATCAATCCATTAGGGGGTTACGACTTTTTCTTCCGGGACAACGATGGCTTGTCGAGCGAACGAACCCTGTCCATCTCCCTTCGCAACCTGGAGGTTCCATCTCCGCCTCGCTACTCTGAAAGTGTCGTTACAGAACGGGGTATCGTGATTTATGACTATGCAATGGAGTCCTCTTCAACAATCGAGGTTACTAAACTCGATCCCGAACAAAGCCTCTACCGATACGCCTTCAACGATTTCAAACTGTCCGGCAAGGCAGTCCGCACGAATGACACACGTGAACTCACCTGTAACGGGTTCTTTCTGCTCCAGAAGCTGACGTGGCCTTTGTAATGAACTGGTCAGGCAAGCCCCTACCCAAATGCAGATCGTGAAAAAACCAAAAGCCCCTCACCCTAACCCTCTCCCAGAGGGAGAGGGGACTGATCGCAGGGAATTTGAGAATTGCATCGAGCTGCAATTGCGCGTCGAACGCAAAACTTGAAACGCATACCAATCGGCTCCCTCTCCCTCGGGAGAGGGCTGGGCGGGCGGCGTTCCGATGAGGGGTAGCCCTATCAAAAATCCCAAGCCAACCACCCGCTTCTAACCACTCAACAATGAGCGCCAGCTCGAGTGCTCTTGATCTTGATCTTGCCTAACCAGCGACATCGGAAGGCTGAGTGGAGGGATTGATCCGGGCGTGGGAGCGCAGCGACCGTCTGGCGCAGCCAGACACAGCGGACGTAGGTGCAGCGCAGCAAACCGTAGCCGCTGCGCCCGGAGCGATCCCGGAGCGAAGGGACCCGAGCCTGCGAGGGCCGAACGCAGGAGCAAGCCTTTTTGGGCACTTTTTCGGCGTCTGGAAAAAGTGCCTCGCCGTAAGGGCGAAACCGCCAGTAGCCACACCGAAAAAAACGGATATACCCCCAAAACAACCACAGCCTGGTCGGCCCAGAGGCCGCCAAGGCCACCCCCTGTCAAAACCCTGAACACAAGCAGAAACACACCCGCCCCATTGAAACCACCCCACCCCTGCCCCATCTAAGACCCCATACCCCATTGCGCAGGTGCCCCATGACCGACCAGCAGGAACTCCCGGACAACCCCGACGACTACAGCGAAGCCGAGCACATCGAACACACCAGCTCCGGCACCGGCCTCGCCCTGCCCGGCCAGAACCTGCCGGACAAGGTCTACATCATCCCGATCCACAACCGCCCGTTCTTCCCGGCACAGGTCCTGCCGGTCATCGTCAACGAAGAGCCTTGGGCCGAAACCCTCGAACTGGTCAGCAAATCCGAACACCACTCGCTGGCCCTGTTCTTCATGGACACACCCCAGGAAGACCCACGCCACTTCGACACCGGCGCCCTGCCCGAATACGGCACGCTGGTCAAAGTCCACCACGCCAGCCGCGAGAACGGCAAACTGCAGTTTGTCGCCCAGGGCCTGAGCCGCGTGCGCATCAAGACCTGGCTTAAACACCACCGCCCGCCTTATCTGGTCGAAGTCGAATACCCGCACCAGCCGACCGAGCCGACCGATGAGGTCAAGGCCTACGGCATGGCGCTGATCAATGCGATCAAGGAACTGCTACCACTCAATCCGCTGTACAGCGAAGAGCTCAAGAACTACCTCAACCGCTTCAGCCCCAACGACCCGTCGCCGCTGACCGACTTCGCCGCCGCCCTGACCTCGGCCACCGGAGCCGAGCTGCAAGGTGTGCTCGACTGCGTGCCGATGCTCAAGCGCATGGAAAAAGTCCTGCCGATGCTGCGCAAGGAAGTCGAAGTCGCGCGCCTGCAAAAAGAGATATCCGCCGAGGTCAATCGCAAGATCGGCGAACACCAGCGCCAGTTCTTCCTCAAGGAACAGCTCAAGGTCATCCAGCAGGAGCTCGGTCTGACCAAGGACGACCGCAGCGCTGACCTCGAACAGTTCGAACAACGCCTGGAGGGCAAAGTCCTGCCGGCGCAGGTGCAAAAGCGCCTGGAAGAAGAAACCCACAAACTGTCGATCCTGGAAACCGGCTCGCCGGAATATGCTGTCACCCGCAACTACCTCGACTGGGCCACTTCGGTGCCGTGGGGCGTGTACGGCGAAGACAAACTCGACCTCAAGCACGCGCGCAAAATTCTCGACAAGCACCACGCCGGACTGGACGACATCAAGGACCGCATCCTCGAATTTCTCGCCGTCGGTGCCTACAAAGGCGAGATCAGCGGCTCCATCGTGCTGCTGGTCGGCCCGCCGGGCGTGGGCAAGACCAGCGTCGGCAAGTCGATCGCCGAATCCCTCGGCCGGCCGTTCTATCGCTTCAGCCTCGGCGGCATGCGCGACGAAGCCGAGATCAAGGGCCACCGCCGCACCTACATCGGCGCTCAGCCGGGCAAACTGGTGCAGGCGCTGAAAGACGTCGAAGTGATGAACCCGGTGATCATGCTCGACGAGATCGACAAGATGGGCCAGAGCTACCAGGGCGACCCGGCCTCGGCGCTGCTGGAAACCCTCGACCCGGAGCAGAACGTCGAATTCCTCGACCATTACCTCGACCTGCGCATGGACCTGTCGAAAGTCCTGTTCGTCTGCACCGCCAACACACTGGATTCGATCCCCGGCCCGCTGCTGGACCGGATGGAAGTGATTCGCCTGTCGGGCTATATCACCGAAGAAAAAGTCGCCATCGCCAAGCGTCACCTGTGGCCGAAACTGCTGGAAAAGGCCGGTGTGTCCAAGGGCAGCCTGAGCATCAGCGACAGCGCCCTCAAGGCCTTGATCGATGGTTACGCCCGTGAAGCCGGGGTGCGCCAGCTGGAAAAGCAGATGGGCAAACTGGTGCGCAAAGCGGTGATGAAGTTGATCGACGATCCGAAAGCGGTGATCAAACTCGGCCCCAAAGACCTCGAAGCGTCACTCGGCCATCCGGTGTTCCGCAACGAACAAGTGTTGTCCGGCACCGGCGTGATCACCGGTCTGGCCTGGACCAGCATGGGCGGCGCCACCTTGCCGATCGAAGCCACGCGGATTCACACGCTTAACCGCGGCTTCAAGCTCACCGGGCAGCTGGGCGATGTGATGAAAGAGTCGGCGGAAATCGCTTACAGCTACGTCAGCTCGCACCTGAAGCAATTTGGTGGTGACGCGAAGTTTTTCGACGAAGCCTTCGTCCACCTGCACGTACCGGAAGGCGCCACGCCGAAAGACGGCCCGAGTGCCGGCGTAACCATGGCCAGCGCGCTGTTGTCTCTGGCGCGTAATCAGCCACCGAAAAAGGGCGTGGCGATGACCGGTGAACTGACGCTGACCGGGCATGTACTGCCGATTGGCGGGGTGCGCGAGAAGGTGATTGCGGCGCGGCGGCAGAAGCTCTTCGAATTGATCCTGCCGGAAGCGAACCGGGGCAACTTCGAGGAACTGCCGGATTATCTGAAGGAAGGGATAACCGTGCATTTCGCCAAGCGGTTTGCCGATGTGGCGAAGGTTTTGTTCTGACCGGTAGCGCGTAGCCCCTCACCCCAGCCCTCTCCCCAAGGAGAGGGAGCCGACCGTGGGATATTGCTGAACTACGCCGACCTGAAATTTCATCGCTGAATCCATAATCGACTCGATCTTTCAGGTCGATGTACGACACAAGACACCTCGGTCAGTCCCCTCTCCCCTTGGGAGAGGGCTAGGGTGAGGGCTCGGCACTGTCACACATCGCCTCATCTTCAGTTATGCTCGCCGTTCGTCGTAACCGCCGGAGCCACTGACCCCATGTCCCCCACTCGCCTGTTTCTCCCCCTCGCCCTCTCGTTGCTGGCCGCCTGTGCCTCGCAGCCAAAACACAACGTGACCGTGGAAAAACAAAGCGAATGCCCGGTGCGGCTAAGCGCCGGACAAAACCTTATCGTCATGCTGCCAAGCAACCCCACCACCGGCTACCGCTGGGCCATCCAGGATTCGGCCGGCGGCGTATTGCGTGCGCTCAGCCCCGAGGTTTACAGCAACCCGGAAGATGCCGGCGTGGTCGGCTCGGCGGGTGTTTCGACCTGGCGCTTCCAGGCCTTCGCGGCCGGCACCGGGCGTCTGCGCCTGACTTCGCAACAACCGTGGGCGCCGGAAGTGCTGCCAGTGGAAACTTTCGATTGCGCCATCTCGGTGAATTGACTCGCGAAACCGCGTTGATTTCTTCGCGAGCAGGTTCGCTCCCACAGGACACCGCGATTCTCTGTGGGAGCGAGCCTGCTCGCGAAAGCTATGTTCCTGACAGCAAGGACTACGCCTCCTGACGCGGTGCTTTATCAGCAACCCAAGCATCCCCGCGCCACTTTGGCTAAAATGCCGGCCTTTTCCATCGACACCGCCGGAAACCGCCGTGAGCAAAGAACCCGATCGCCTTTTCGCCCAGCCTTTGGCCCAGGTGCCTGACTTCGCCTTCAACGAAGACGTGGTACGGGTGTTCCCGGACATGATCAAGCGCTCGGTGCCGGGTTACCCGACCATCGTCGAAAACCTCGGCGTGCTCGCCGCGCAATTCGCCCGGCCCAACAGCGTGCTCTACGATCTCGGCTCGTCGCTCGGTGCCGTGACACAGGCCCTGCGCCGCCATGTGCGCACCGACGGCTGCCGGGTGATTGCTGTGGATAACTCGGCGGCGATGGTCGAGCGCTGCCGCGAATACCTCAACGGTCAGGACTCGATGTTCCAGGAGTTGCTGCCGGTCGAAGTCATCGAAGGCGACATCCTCGCCCTCGACTTCCAGCCCGCTTCGGTGGTGGCGCTGAACTTCACCCTGCAATTCATCGCCCCGGATCAGCGCACCGCTTTGTTGTCGCGCATTCGCCAGTCGTTGCTGCCGGGTGGTGCGTTGATCCTGTCGGAGAAGCTGCGCTTCAACGATGCCGAAGAACACGCGCTGCTCACCGATCTGCACGTGGCCTTCAAACGCGCCAACGGCTACAGCGAACTGGAAATCGCCCAGAAGCGCAGCGCCATCGAAAACGTCATGAAGCCCGACAGTCTCGAAGAACACCGCGAACGCCTGCTGGCCGCCGGGTTCTCGAAAGTCGTGCCGTGGTTCCAGTGTCTTAACTTTGCCTCGTTGATTGCCTTGCCATGATTGATCTGTCCCCCCTCGCCCGCCGTCTGGCCGGTACCCCGCTGGCCGAATGGGCCAGCACCCTGCAGGCGCAACTCGACAAGAAAATGGAGAAAGGTCACGGCGACCTGGAACGTTGGCAAAGTGCGCTGGACGCCCTGCCGAAGATCCAGCCAAGCGAAGTGGATTTGCTCAACGGGCTGAAACTCGACACCGATTGCGACGACGCGACACGCGCGCAGATGCGCACCGCGCTGATGGGCCTGTCGCCGTGGCGCAAGGGCCCGTTCGACCTGTTTGGCGTGCACGTCGACACTGAATGGCGCTCGGACTGGAAATGGTCGCGCGTCGCCCCGCACCTGGACCTCAAGGGTAAACGCATCCTCGATGTCGGCTGCGGCAACGGCTACTACATGTGGCGCATGCTCGGCGCCGGCGCGGACAGCGTGATCGGCGTCGACCCGAACTGGCTGTTCTTCTGCCAGTTCCAGGCGGTGCAGCGCTACTTGTCCGAGCCGAACGCCTGGCACCTGCCATTCCCGTTCGAAGACCTGCCGGCGAACCTCGAAGGTTTCGACACAGTGTTCTCCATGGGCGTGTTCTATCACCGTCGCTCGCCGATCGAACACTTGCTGGCGCTGAAGGATTGCCTGGTCAAGGGCGGCGAACTGGTGCTGGAAACGCTGGTGGTCGAAGGCGACAAGCATCAGGTGCTGGTGCCCGAAGATCGCTATGCGCAGATGCGTAACGTGTGGTTCTTGCCGTCGGTGCCGGCGCTGGAATTGTGGCTGCGCCGCGCGGGCTTCACCGATATTCGATGCGTGGATGTCAGTACCACTACGGTCGAGGAGCAGCGCGGGACGGAGTGGATGAAGTATCAGTCGCTGAGCGATTTCCTTGATCCTGAGGACCACAGCAAAACGGTTGAGGGGCTGCCGGCGCCGATGCGGGCCGTGATCGTCGCCAGGAAGTAACTTTCACAAACACCGCATCCCCCTGTAGGAGTGAGCCTGCTCGCGATAGCGGTCTAACATTCAACTTTGAGGTGACTGTCAGATTGCTATCGCGAGCAGGCTCACTCCTACAGTTTGGTTTTGTGTTTATTCAGCGGGTTTCGCGCGGCGAGCGCGAAAGAACTCGGTCAACACCGCCCCGCACTCCTCCGCCAACACCCCACCCTCATACAACACCCGGTGATTCAAAAAGCCCTGGGTGAAAAACTGCCCCTGGCTCTGCACAATCCCGGCTTTCGGCTCCAGCGCGCCATACACCACCCGCGACACCCGCGAGTGCACGATCAGCCCGGCGCACATGCTGCACGGCTCAAGCGTTACATACAGTGTGCTGCCCGGCAGACGATAGTTATCCACAGCCTGGGCAGCGGCGCGGATCGCGACCATTTCCGCATGGGCGCTCGGGTCGCTGGCGCTGATCGGGCAGTTATAGCCGCGGCCGATGATCTCGCCGTCCTGCACCAGCACCGCGCCCACCGGCACTTCGCCCAGCGCTGCGCCTTGTGCGGCCAGCGTCAGGGCTTCGCGCATGAAGTCGCGGTCGCGGCTGCGGTCGATGATCGCCGCGGGGCGAATCTGGCGCATCACTTCACCTCGATGGCGGCCATCAGGCCGGTTTCCATGTGGTCGATCACATGGCAGTGGAACATCCACACCCCCGGATTATCGGCCACCAGCGCCACTTGCGCGCGCTCGTTCTTGCCCAGCAGGTAGGTGTCGGTGAAATACGGAATCACCTTGTGCCGGTTCGACGCAATGACCTTGAAGCTCATGCCGTGCAGGTGGATCGGGTGCTGATACTGGGTCATGTTTTTCAATTCGAAGATGTAGCTCTGGCCCAACTTGAGGCTGGCAATCGGTCGATCGGCGCAGGTCTTGTCGGTGATGTCCCAGGCCTTGCCGTTGATTTGCCACAGGCTCGGCGGTTTGCCGTTGTCGACATTCACCGAAACCGAACCGACCCACTCGAAATTGAAGTTGAGTTTCTCGGCATTGGCCAGATCAGGCTCGGCCACCGGGTTGGCCGGCAGGGCTTTGGGCCAGTCCGTCGGCGCATCAGTATTGGCCACCGAACGCAATGTGCCCAAGCGCACCGGGCCATTGCGCAGCGATAATTCTTCGCCCGCTGCCGGGGCTTTGATCGCCAGGCAAATGCGCATGCCCGGGCCGAGCCAGTATTCCTTGCCCAGCGGCCGCGGCTCGACCGGGTTGCCATCCAGCGCATAGATTTTCGCTTCGACGCCGGGAATGTTGATGCGATAAGTCAGGGTGTTGTCGAGGTTAAGCAAGCGCACGCGGGTGATCTGCCCGGCCGGCAAATCGATCACCGGCAACGGCACGCCATTGATCGTCGATAAACGCCCCGCTGTACCGCCCCGCGCGGCTTCGCGAGGAATGCTGAAGTCGACGAAGTTGCCTTGATCGTCGATGTGCCAGTTTTTCAGGCTCAAAGTCTTTTCGTATTGGAAACCGGTCGGCTCGCGTTCTTCGACGATCAGCGGCCCGACCAGCCCGCGACCGAGTTCTTCGCTGCTGCTGACGTGCGGGTGATACCAATAACTGCCGGCATCCGGTACGCGGAATTTGTAATCGAAGTATTCACCCGGCAGCACCGGCAATTGCGACACATAGGGCACGCCGTCCATTTCCAGCGGCAGACGAATGCCGTGCCAGTGAATGGTGGTCGCCACCGGCAAGTGGTTGATGAAGCGCACTCGCAGCCATTCGCCCTGACGTACGCGCAGCTCGGTGCCCGGCGCCGACGGGCCGAACGCCCAGGCCTCGGTCTTGTGCCCCGGCACCAGCTCGACGTCCAGCGGCGCGGCGATCAGTTCATAGTCGTGGCCCGCCTCGGCGTCGGCCATTTTGCCGAGCCAGTAACGCGACGCGCCCCCCGCCCCCATGCCAACGACAACAAGACCGGCCAGGCCACCGAGGATTTGGCGACGGGTAAAGGACATGAACTCAACTACCTCACGTATCAGCGACAGGCCCTAGGGCCCGCAAAAGGCGAATACGATACACCTGCGGTTGAGAAACAGTAAGGGCGACCCGCCGCCGCACATCAGTTGCAGGCTAAGCGCGCAGCCCGGTAATTAAATGCACCACGCCGTTTTCCAGGGTCATGACGCCAGCCACACCAGCATCGCTCAAGGCCTGTTCATCCAGCCGCGACACATCGCGCAACGTCACCCGCACCCGCGTCAATGCCACCGGCTGCTGCGATTGCAGGTTATCCACACCGCCCAACGCGGCAACGATGGCAGCGCTCAATCCGTCGTCAGGCGTGGCTTGCACGTTCGGTGCATCTAGCACCAGGTCCGGGGTCAGGGCTTTCCAAAAGGCTTTTTGCAATTGATCGAACATCTTCAGCTCTCCATAACGTGTGCGGTGTCGAGGCTCGCTTGGTGAAACAGCTGCAATGCCTCGCGCACCTGTCCGGCGCTTTCCAGGCCAAGCACCTGTTTGGCGATGACCTGACAATCGGCCAGCGCCAGTTCGCGCACGGTGGCCTTGATCGGGGCGATCATCGGCACGCTCACCGACAACTCGTCCACACCCAGGCCCAACAACAGCGGCACAGCCAGACGCTCGGACGCCATCGCGCCACACACCCCGACCCATTTGCCGTGGGCGTGCGCAGCCTTGACCGTCGTGGCAATCAGGCGCAGCACCGAGGGATGAAAACTATCGGCCTGGCTGGCCAGACGCGGATGATCACGATCCATGGCCAGGGTGTACTGGGTCAGGTCGTTAGTGCCGATCGAGAAAAAATCCACCAACGGCGCGAACAGGTCGGCCATCAGCGCCGCCGCTGGCACTTCGATCATGATTCCCAGTTTCGGTAATTCAGTGAGCCCCAGCGCCAGCGCCTCCTCTTCGAGCATCTGCCGGGCCAGACGCAGCTCCGCCAATTGCGTGACCATCGGCAGCATGATGTGCAGGCGCGTCAGTGCGCAGCAGCCGAGCATGGCGCGCAATTGCTCACGCAATAGGTGCGGGCGTTCCAGGCACAGGCGAATGCCGCGAAGACCGAGAAACGGATTGCTCTCACTCTCCATCGGCACATAGGCCAGCGGTTTGTCGCCGCCGACATCGAGGGTACGCACCACCAGATTGTGTTCAAGCCCGACACAACGAGCGATGGCGCTGTAGGTCGCGACCTGCTCGTCATGGCTCGGCGCATGGTTGCGGCCCAGATACAAAAACTCCGAACGCAGCAGCCCGACACCGGCGCCACCCATGGCCATGGCCTGCTCGGTTTCCGCCAGTGAGGCGACGTTGGCCGAGACCTCGACGTGATGCCCATCGCGAGTGCAGGCGGCGAGCGCAGCGTGCTCCAGGTCAAGGGCATGGCGCTGTCGCTGTTGCGCATGGCGCGCCCGCCATTGCTGGATCGTCGCGGCGTCCGGCTGCACCTGCAATTCACCCTTGTCGGCATCGAGCAGAACCTCGGTGCCATTGCTCAGAGCGAGCATTTGCACCGGCACGCCGCAGATCGATGGCAAGCCGCACGCCCGGGCGAGAATCGCCACATGGCTGGTCGCGCCGCCGCCGACCGTGGCGAAACCGAGCACTTTGCTGGTATCGATAAGGGCGGTTTGCGACGGCGTCAGTTGGTCGGCGATCAGAATGCTGCCTTGCGGCAGGTCCAGCGTTTGCTCGTCGATGCCCAGCAGGCGCTTCAGCACACGTTGGCCGACATCGCTCAGGTCCGCCGCGCGCTCTGCCAGTAGCGCGTTGCCGAGCTGGCGGAACATCGCTGCGGTGGTTTCGGTTGCCGTACGCCAGGCGAATGCCGCGCTTTTGCCGGTGTCGATCAACGCCGCGGCCTGATCGAGCAGGCCGGGGTCTTCGAGCAGTTCCTGATGAGCCTTGAAGATTTCCGCTTCGGCCTCGCCCACGGCGGTATCGCGCAAATGCTGCAACGCCAGATCTGCTTCGATCAGGGCGGTGGCGAGTGCTTCGCGTTCGGCATCGACGTCGCCGCCGAATTCGTTGACGTCGAAACTCGGCTCGCTGACCTGTACCACAGTGCCCAACGCCGAGCCGGGAGACGCGCACACCCCGCGCAACAGCGTCAGCGGCTCATTCGTGGCGACCGCAACGGGCTCCTGCGCCGTCACCGGTTCTCCGCAGCCCTCAGCCAACAAGCGGGCCAGCGTGTCGATGGCCGCCTGCGCATCGTCGCCCGCCGCACTGATCTGCACGCTGTCGCCAAACGCAGTCTGCAACGCCATCAGCGCCACCAGCGATTTGCCGTTGGCTTGCGCTTGCTGCTTATGCAGATGAATCGTTGCGGAAAACGCCTTGGCGGCCTGGGCGAACACCGCTGCCGGTCGCGCGTGTAAGCCGTTGCGGTTGGGCAAGATCAGTGTTGGCGAAAACAGTGTCTGGCCTTGTGGCGCGTCCGGCGTCTCGCTGGATGATTGCGCGCCTGCAAGCTCCAGCAACGGCTGGCCGCGTTCGACCAATCCGCTCGGCTCGACCAGCCAGCTGAACGGCTCGCCGCTGACCACCAGCATCAAGGTCAGCAGACTGCGGGCGTGGCGGGCGATGTAGTCGGCATCGAATTCGATCAGCGCCTGACCGGCAGCCACCTGCTGCCCTTCTTCGACCAGACGAGTGAAACCCTGGCCGGCGAGGTTCACCGTATCCAGGCCGATGTGCATCAAGACCTGCACGCCGTGCTCATCGGTGATGCTCACGGCATGCCCGCTGGCCTGCACGTTGCTGACCACACCGGCCAGCGGCGCGCACAGGGTCGACGAGGTCGGGTCGATGCACAGACCGTCGCCGATCACGCGCCCGGAAAACATCGGATCGGGCACCCGGTCCAGCGCCATCAGCACGCCGGACAGCGGCGCCAGCAGTTGTAAGGGTTGGGGTGTGGCCATGACGTCACCTGCAATGTTCGTATTGAAGTACCGACGGGGCGCGATGCTCCCGTCAGCATCGCTTATTTCCACCAGTATTCGACCTGCAATCCGACATTCGCACCGTGCCGGGCATTGCCGAAGGCGCCGCTGTCGGACAGTGCCGAGCCTTTCGCCAGTTGATTGGCCGCGCGTTTCGCCGCCTCGTTCCATGTCGCGTAGGTGTAATACAACCGCACCTCCGGCCGTGCCCAGAAGGCCGGGCCTTTCGGCGACCAGGTCGGGGCAACGGTAAACTTGCTCAGTTTGCGCGTACCGCCTGGCGCATCGACCTGATCGTGGCCCAGCTCGGTGACCAGTTTGAACTGCTCGGTGAACGCATAGGCCGGCCGCACGCCCAGCGACAGCCAGTTCTGATCGGCGCTGTTCGCCCGAATATCCTTTTGATACACCGCGGCGATTTGTCCGCCGAAACGCGGCGTCAGTTGCCAGTCGAAAAACTCGACGATGCGATAGCTTTTATTGCTGTCGTCGAGTCCGACGTCGCCGGTATAGCCCAACCCGGTGCCGGGCCCTTCGCCGTACTGCAGGGCCAGTTTGTTCTTGCCGCCGAGGAATCCGCTCTGCACATGTTGCGTGGTGATCGCCCAGCCACGATGGGCGTCACGGCTGTCGGGCTTGTCGATGTAGCTCAGCCCGAATTCCAGCTCACCGCCGGGGTTGCTTTTGAACCCGCCCACGTTGAAATCGTGGCGATTGATGTAGTCCTTCTGGTACAGGTTGTCTTTGCGCGAGAACGCGTAGCTGTACTTCAGATCGCCGATCAACACGTCTTCGATGCCGCCGCCGGTGGCGCTCTGGTTCCAGTAATAGAAGTCGGAAATGTGGATGTCGTTACGCTTGTAGTAACGGCGCCCGGCCCACAACGAACCACCGTTGAGCGCGGGCATCGCCGACCATTGGGCGTAGGCCTGGGGCAAACGGATCGAACCAGTGTGGTCTTTGAATGTAGGTTTGCGGTCGTAGCGGTTGTACAGCGAAGCCATGCCGTCGACGCTCAGCACCGAACCGTCCTCCAGCGTGTACAGATCCTGACGCAGCTCCAGTTCGCCGTATTGTTCGCATTCGTTGCCCAGGCGATATTTGGTTTGCGCGCCGGGCAACTGAAAGCACGACTGGCTGCTGCTGTTGACCGACGTACCGACACCGCTGCGCAAGTAACCGCCGAACTCCAGCGCATGTGTCGAGGCGGGTAACGCCAGGCAAACACCTGTCACTGCAAGGCTGCGCTTTATTGTTGTTTTCATAAGCCATCCCATTATTTTTATTGTGTGTTTGCAGAAATTCAGCGCGCAAAGCTCCCCCGCGCAGGGTTCTGCGTGTTTTTTCAAACGTGGTTTTACGGGTTAGGAATCAGGGGTCGATCAGGTGCACTACGAACGATTCGTAAGGTCGCAAGATCAACTGGCGAGTGCGCGGCGTGGCGTCCGGATAGTTACTGATCAAGGTTCGCTGGCGCATCGATTCGCTGATAACGCTTGCGGGCAATTCGATTGCACACGGCGCGGCGTAGAAGTTGTTCACCACCAGCAAGCGCTCGGCGTCGCCCTCACGCAGATACACCCAGACTTGCGGATGCTCGGGCAATAACTGCCGGTACAGACCGTCGGTGATCAATGGCTCGCTGCGCCGCAGTGCGATCAGCGTGCGGTAGTGGTGCAGCACCGAGTCCGGGTCATCGAACTGCTGAGCAACGTTGATCTGCGCGGCATTGGCCGGCACACCGATCCACGGTTCGGCAACGCTAAAACCGGCGTTCGGCGTCGTGTCCCAGTGCATCGGCGTGCGCCCGTTATCGCGGGACTTCTGCATGATTGCCGCCATGTTGTCGGCATCGCTGCTACCGGCCTCGCGCTTGAGGCGAAAGATGTTCAAAGTCTCGACGTCGCGGTAATGCTCGATCGACTCGAAGCCCGGATTGGTCATGCCCAGCTCTTCGCCCTGATACACGAATGGCGTGCCCTGCAGAAAGTGCAGCGCGGTGCCGAGCATCTTCGCCGACAGCTCGCGATACTCACCGTCATGGCCAAACCGCGAGACCACCCGCGGTTGATCGTGGTTACACCAGAACAGCGCGTTCCAGCCGCCGCCGGCCTGCATGCCGGTCTGCCAGTCACAGAGAATTCGCTTGAGCTGGAGGAAATCGAAGTCGGCGCGAACCCACTTCTGCAGGTTCGGATAATCGACTTTCAGGTGATGAAAGTTGAAGGTCATCGACAGCTCTTTCGACTGCGGATTCGAATAGCGAATGCAGTGTTCGAGGCTGGTGGATGACATCTCGCCGACGTTGATCAGGTCGTAGCCTTCGAAGACTTCGCGGTGCATCTGCTGCAAGTACGCATGCACGTTCGGCCCATCGGTATAGAAGCGCCGGCCATCGCTGTCATCTTCGGGAAAGTCTTCGGGCTTGGAGATCAGGTTGATCACGTCCAGGCGGAAACCACCCACGCCTTTGTCGCGCCAGAATTGCATCATTTTGAAGACTTCGGCGCGCACCTGCGGATTGTCCCAGTTCAGGTCGGCCTGTGTGTGATCGAACAGATGCAGGTAATACTGACCGGTCTGCGCCTCGTACTCCCAGGCAGAGCCGCCGAACTTCGACTCCCAGTTGTTCGGCTGATCGCGCCAGATATAGAAATCGCGATAAGGATTGTCGAGACTGCTGCGCGCCTGTTGAAACCAGACGTGTTCGATCGAGGTGTGATTGACCACGATGTCGAGCATCAGCTTGATCCCCCGCTTACCCGCTTCGGCAATCAGCAATTCGCAGTCGGCCATGCTGCCGTAGCTCGGATCAATGGCGTAGTAATCGCTGATGTCGTAGCCGTTGTCGCGCTGCGGCGAACGCAGGAACGGCGTGATCCACAGACAATCGACACCCAGCCAGTGCAGATAATCGAGCTTGGCGACAATCCCCAGCAGATCCCCGGTCGGGTTGCCGGCATGGCTATGAAAACTCTTCGGGTAGATCTGGTAGATCACCGAACGCTGCCAGTCCTGCATGGCACAACTCCTTCAGATATCTCAGGCAACCCGAAAACCGGGACGGACAATCTTCATGCTCAATGCGCAGGTCAGAACGAACGGCACGAGCATGGCAATCAGCATCCCGATCACGAACATCGGGATGTACTGCGGAATGATCGAAATGAACCCCGGCAGACCGCCGACGCCAATCGCCGAGGCCTGGATGCGGTTCAGCGAAAGGAATATGCAGCCGAGTGCAGAGCCGACCAGCGCGGCGTAGAACGGAAACTTGTAGCGCAGGTTGACGCCGAACATCGCCGGCTCGGTGATACCGAAATAAGCGGAAATCGCTGAGGTCGAAGCCATGCTCTTGTCCCGCGCATTGCGCGTCATCCAGAACACCGCCAGCGCCGCACTGCCCTGGGCGAGGTTGGACATGACGATCATCGGCCAGATGAAGGTGCCGCCCTGGCTCGAGATCAATTGCAGGTCCACGGCGAGGAACATGTGGTGCATGCCGGTGATCACCAGCGGCGCATACAGCAGCCCGAAAATCAGACCGCCCACCAACGGCGCCAGATCAAACAGCATCACCAGACCTTCGGTAATGTAGATGCCGATGTGCCGCGTCACCGGACCGATGATCGCCAGCGCCAGCACGCCGGTGACGACAATGGTGGTGATCGGCACCACCAGTAATTGAATCGCGTTGGGCACACGGGTGCGCAGCCATTTTTCGATCACGCTCATGACGTAGGCAGCAAGCAGGATCGGCAAAATCTGCCCTTGGTAACCGACCTTTTCCACTTGGAACAAACCGAGGATGTCGAAGTACGGCAGTTGCTGCCCGTCCAGCCCGGCCACCGCTTTGCCGTAGTTCCAGGCGTTGAGCAGGTCCGGATGGACGAGCATCAGGCCGAGCACGATGCCGAGAATTTCGCTGCCGCCAAAGCGCTTCGCCGCCGACCAGCCCACCAGCGCCGGCAGAAACACGAACGAAGTGTTGGCCATCAGGTTGATCAGGCTCCACAGCCCGTCGAGTTTCGGATAGGCATCGAGCAGGGTCTGCCCGTCGATGAACATGCCCTTGGCGCCGAGCAGGTTATTGATGCCCATCAGAAGGCCGGCAATGATCAGTGCCGGCAGGATCGGCATGAACACGTCGGAGAACACCCGCACCAGCCGTTGCATGGCGTTGATCTTTTCCGCGCTCTTTTGTTTAACGTCGGCAATGGTCGACGCGGCGAGACCGGTCTGCTTGCGCAGTTCGGCGTAGACCTTTTCCACTTCCCCCGGACCGATCACCACCTGATAGAGACCGCCGGTGAAAAACGAGCCTTTGACCAGATCGATCTGATTGAGCGTAGCGGTGTCGACCAGACTCGGGTCTTTCAGAGCCAGACGCAAACGCGTGACGCAATGCGCGGCCTGTTCGAGGTTATCGGCGCCACCGAGGCTTTGCAGCAAGTCCCTGGCGATGTTCGGGTAGTCGTGGCTCATGCTTGTTCTTCCGCTGTGGATTGTTGTTATTGGCAGCACGCCGAAGCGAAAAATACTCGTACAGACGAGTTAATGCAACAACTCGTACAGACGAGTTTGTTTATGCATATTCCCGCCAGACCAATCGCGAAATTTCCTACTTCTCCCTAAGCCGATTTCTATCGTCCACATGGACAAAGCCCTACCCTGGCCTTAAGGTTCGAAGCTTTGAGCAGCCTCGGCACCGAGCCCGTCCATGAGCAAATACAACCAGATCTACAACGATCTGCTGGCCAGTATCACCACTGAACGCTTGGAGCGCGGTGCCCGCCTGCCGTCCGAAACCGAACTCATGGACAGCTATCAGGCCAGCCGTGGCACGGTGCGCAAGGCGATCGAACTGCTGCAGGAACGCGGCTTCGCGCAAAAGGTTCACGGCAAAGGCACCTTCGTACTTTCGACCAACCCGATCGAGTTTCAGCTCGGCGGCATCGTCAGCTTTCAAGAAACCTACCCGCGCCTGGGCAACGACGTCAGCACCGAAGTGGTCGAACTGAGCCAGTTCGCCCTCGAAGGCCCCTTGCTCGAACACATCCATGCCGAACCCGGCAGCCTGATCACGCGGATCAAGCGCGTGCGGCGGATCGACGGCAAACGGGTGATCCTCGACATCAACCACTTCGTCAGCGATGTGATTCCTGGCCTGTCTCTGGACATCGCCGAGCAGTCGATCTACGCCCACATCGAGCAGACCCTGCAATTACAGATCGCCTATGCCCAGCGCACCATCGAAGCAGTGCCGCGCAGCAAGGACGATCAGTTGCATCTGGATCTCGACGGCCAGAGCCACGTCATCGTGGTCAGCAACCAGACCTTCCTGCAGGACGGCCGGCAGTTCGAATACACCGAGTCACGGCATACGCTGGACAAGTTTTATTTTTCGGATGTGGCGCGGCGTTGACAGCCGCTGACAAGCGAGCTGGTTTCAAAATATGTGGTTCGCTGACAAACCCGATGACCTCCGTTAGTATGCCGCCGTGGCTATGGAACACCTTCCTTCTATCCCCTATGAACTAGGGGTTCCGCTCTCCACACTGCGCCTGCTTATTGCAGGCGTTTTCGTATCAATTGCACAGGTGAGCCTCCGCTCACTGGAAACGGCGACCAAGGAAGAAATCATGATCAATCAGGAGCTGTTCCTGCGGCGCCGTACTAAATTTCACGTCCCTGCGGGTACCGGCGGAGCCACGCGTGCGCAGGTCGCATCGGCTGTCAAAGAAGTCACGGCGTTCCGATGCGTGTTCTCCGAGCCGCTGATTGAGCAAATTGGCATGCTCTCTGCGGAAGAACTCAGGAGTTGGCTGCGTGAGGTTATCCGAGTACTTCGGCGACGCAGCGGCGCTCACGTCCATCACCGACCGTTTTATCCCGATTTTCCCAATCAGGTTCTCGACGCTTCAGAGGCGGAGTTGTATCTCAACGCCGTCCTGCACTATCACACCCTGCGACGCGTGCCGCCCAGTGAGCAGGTTCGGCCGGCCCTGCTTGAAGGCAACTTCATCCATTGGGTGATCGAACCGGGAAGCGTCAGCGAATTCGAGTCACTGCTCGAACCGCTGGTCTCCTCGCGCACCTCGCTGTCCGACGAGGAAGCCGCCGATGTCATCTGGTTTATTCAAACCTATAAAAACGACGTGTTCCGTCTGTTGCCCGAAACCATCCCGTTCCGTGAAATTCGTGCATTGCTCGCCGGAGCATTGATTCTGCATGTTGGTGACAATGCCGGGGTGGAAGCATTTCTGGAACAAAACGTCGAAACGGCAACCGACGTGCTGCGCGTGGCGATCGCCTTGCATGGTGGGGACGTGTCGCTGGCGACAGCGCTGACGCGCTTCAGCAAAATGAAGCGTTCGATGCGTCGCCGGCTGTTGCACCTGCTCGACCGCGCGCCCAACGCTACGGAAGATGTGATGCGCCAGGCCGAACGCTGGAAACGCCTGGCCGAAGTCCTGCATCCGGGCGATTACGCTGACAAGTATCCGCAAGCTTTCGCCGCCATCACCGCAGCGCGACGCAACGATGCACCGGCTTCGTTTGGGTCGCGTGTCGAAACCATGCTTGCCGAACGCGAGATCGCCGCGCTGACACCCGTGCTGCAAGATCGTCCCGGAGAATTCGCCCGACGTCTGGATGTAACATTGCGCCGTGCCACCGATCCAGACGCGGTACTCGACGCTTTTGAAACTGTTGCAGCGAAAGTGTCCTCGCCTGTTTTGCTGCAGTTGCTGGCTCAGGTACAAGCCCCGCGCCCCCTGCCCCTGCGGGCGTTCACACCGAAAGGAGCGCTGGCCAAAGTCTTCGGCACCAAAGATCGTCGCGATCCAATCGCACCACCAGTATTGGCGCGTGCCGCACAGATATGCGAACACGCCCTGATAACGCGCTTTGCATCGTTGCCACCGCTGGGCCGCTGCTTCGTCGATCCTGCATTGCGCGAATATCGAGTGCCACTGGCACAGCGGGCCGCAGCGAAATCGCTGCGCACGCTGGTACGCGGCAGTCGATTGCCGATGCCTGATACGCGATTCATTCGCCTGTTCCTGTGGTGGAAGAATGGCCGTGAACGCACGGACATTGACTTGTCTGCTGCCTTCTTCGACAGCGACTTCGTTTTCCGGGACGTGGTCGCGTATTACAACCTGAAAGGCTATGGGGGCTACCATAGCGGCGACATTGTCGACGCACCCAAAGGCGCTTCCGAGTTCATCGACCTCGATCTTGATGCTCTCGTCGCGAAGGGTGTCCGCTATGTCGTCACGTCCCTCAATTCGTTTACACGGCAGCCGTATTGTGATCTACCGGAATGCTTCGCCGGCTGGATGGCGCGTGCCGATACGGCATCGGGCGAAGTGTTCGAGCCACGCACAGTGGTTGACCGCATCGATATCGCCTCCGACACCGGCATCTGCCTGCCCTTCGTAATGGATTTACACGAGAGACGCATGATCTGGGCCGACCTGGGGCTGACTTCATCGCCCCGCTGGAACAACGTCGACAACAACCTCAGCGGAGTTTCGCTGATGCTGCGCGCCTTGGTGCATACACCGCGGCCGGATCTGCACACGCTTTTCGATTTACATGTGCGGGCACGAGGCGTACGAGTGGCCTCGGCAGAGCTGGCGCAGACGGTGTTCGCTCCAGATCGAGGGCTGACGCCGTTCGATACGGATCTGATTCGGTCCGAATATCTTTGATATCTGCGACAGGCGTGCTCACTGCTGTACATGCAACTGCACGTGGAAGCCTTCCGCGCCATTAATAAAAAATGCCAGTCAGCAAAACTGACTGGCATTTTTCAAGAGATGGTCAGGCGCCTCTAACCCTGGCGCCTAGCGGAGGCCGGACGAACCGGCTACCTGAATCACTCCCACTCAATCGTCGCCGGCGGCTTGCTCGACACGTCGTAGGTGACGCGCGAGATACCTTCGATTTCATTGATGATGCGGCCGGAGACGGTTTCCAGCAATTCGTAAGGCAGGTGTGCCCAACGCGCGGTCATGAAGTCGATGGTTTCTACGGCACGCAGGGCCACGACCCAGGCGTAACGACGGCCGTCGCCGACCACGCCCACCGATTTCACTGGCTGAAACACCACGAAGGCCTGGCTGACCTTGTGGTACCAGTCGGCCTTGCGCAGTTCTTCGATGAAGATGTGGTCGGCACGACGCAGCAGGTCGGCGTATTCCTTTTTCACTTCGCCGAGGATGCGCACGCCCAGGCCCGGGCCCGGGAACGGGTGGCGGTAGACCATGTCGTACGGCAGGCCGAGTTCCAGGCCCAGACGACGGACTTCATCCTTGAACAGTTCGCGCAGTGGCTCGACCAGTTTCAGGTTCATCTCTTCCGGCAGGCCGCCCACGTTGTGGTGCGACTTGATCACGTGGGCCTTGCCGCTTTTCGCGCCAGCCGACTCGATCACGTCCGGGTAGATGGTGCCCTGAGCGAGGTATTTGATGTTTTCCAGTTTGTTGGACTGGGCATCGAACACATCGATGAAGGTGCGACCGATGATCTTGCGCTTCTTCTCCGGGTCGGCTTCGCCGGCCAGGTTGTTGAGGAACTGCTCTTCAGCGTTCGCGCGGATCACCTTGACGCCCATGTTCTCGGCGAACATGGCCATCACTTGCTCGCCTTCGTGCAGACGCAACAGACCGTTGTCGACGAACACGCAGGTCAGTTGATCACCGATGGCTTTGTGCAGCAGCGCAGCAACGACCGAGGAGTCGACACCTCCGGACAGGCCCAACAGGACGTTGTCGGTGCCGACCTGGGCGCGGATGTTAGCGATCGCGTCTTCAGCGATTTTCGAGGGTGTCCACAGGGCTTCGCAGCCGCAGATGTCGAGCACGAAACGCGAAAGGATGCGGCCGCCCTGCTTGGTGTGGGTCACTTCCGGGTGGAACTGCACGCCGTAGTACGCGCGATCGTCGTTGAACATGCCGGCGATCGGGCAGCTCGGGGTGCTGGCGAGGATGTGGAAGTCTTCCGGCATCTTCGTGACTTTGTCACCGTGGCTCATCCACACGTCGAGGCCGAACAGGCCGTCGGCGTCGATGTGGTCTTCGATGCCGTCGAGCAGGCGGCTCTTCCCGACCACGTCAACGCGGGCGTAACCGAACTCACGCAGCTCGGAACCTTCAACCTTGCCGCCCAGTTGCTCGGCCATGGTCTGCATGCCGTAGCAGATGCCGAACACCGGCACGCCCAGATCGAAAACCGCCTGCGGGCAGCGCGGGCTGTTGGCTTCGTGCACGGACTCGGGGCCGCCGGCGAGGATGACGCCTTTAGGGGCGAATTCGCGGATCGCATCTCCGTCCATGTCGAACGGGTGCAGTTCGCAGTACACACCGATCTCGCGCACGCGGCGGGCAATCAGTTGGGTGTATTGCGAACCGAAGTCGAGGATCAGGATGCGGTGAGCGTGAATGTCGAGGGCCATGACTCATTCTCATGTAGTGAATCAGAAACAACTCGGGGCTGAATGAACAGCCCCGGTGATTTAACGTTTTGCTGAAAGCCTCAACCTACGCGGTAGTTTGGCGCTTCCTTGGTGATCTGCACGTCGTGAACGTGGGATTCGGCCATGCCGGCACCGGTGATCCGCACGAACTCAGGCTTGGTGCGCATTTCTTCGATGTTGGCGCTGCCGGTGTAACCCATCGAGGAACGCAGACCGCCCATCAACTGGTGAATGATCGCGCTCAGGGTGCCTTTGTAAGGCACGCGGCCTTCGATGCCTTCCGGGACCAGCTTCTCGGCGCCGGCCGAGGAATCCTGAAAGTAACGATCGGAAGAACCCTGGGCCTGGGACATGGCGCCCAGCGAACCCATGCCGCGATAAGCCTTGTAAGAACGGCCCTGGAACAGTTCGATCTCGCCCGGGGCTTCTTCAGTACCGGCGAACATCGACCCCATCATCACGCAGGACGCACCGGCGACGATGGCCTTGGACAGGTCACCGGAGAAGCGGATGCCGCCGTCGGCGATCAACGGCACGCCAGTGCCTTCAAGGGCGGCGGCGACGTTGGCGATCGCGCTGATTTGCGGCACGCCGACACCGGCGACGATACGGGTGGTGCAGATCGAGCCAGGGCCGATACCGACCTTGACTGCGTCGGCGCCCGCTTCGGCCAGCGCCTTGGCAGCGGCGCCGGTGGCGATGTTGCCGCCGATCACCTGCACTTCAGGGAAGTTCTCTTTGACCCAGCGAACGCGATCGATCACGCCTTTGGAGTGACCGTGCGCGGTGTCGACCACCACCACGTCCACGCCAGCGTTGACCAATGCGGTGACGCGATCACCGGTGTCTTTACCGGTGCCGACCGCAGCGCCAACACGCAGACGACCTTGATCGTCCTTGCTGGCCAGCGGGTAGGCTTTGGCTTTTTCGATGTCGTTGACGGTCATCATGCCTTTGAGGGCGAATTTGTCGTCGACGATCAACACGCGCTCGATGCGGTGCTTGTGCAGCAGTTCGCGTACGTCGTTCTTGTTGGCGCCTTCCTTGACCGTGACCAGACGATCTTTAGGCGTCATCACTTCGCGGACAGTGGCTTCCAGACGGTTTTCGAAACGTACGTCACGGGAAGTGACGATGCCGACCAGGTCGCCATCGTGCAGTACCGGCACGCCGGAAATGTTGTGCAGACGGGTCAGTTCGAACAGATCACGCACCGTGGCATCGGCCTCGATGGTGATGGGATCCTTGACCACACCGGCTTCGAACTTCTTGACCTTGCGCACTTCGGCAGCTTGCTGCTCGATGGTCATGTTCTTGTGGATAATGCCGATGCCACCTTCCTGAGCCATGGCAATTGCCAGACGGGCTTCAGTAACGGTGTCCATGGCGGCAGAAACCAGAGGAATATTCAGTTCGATGCCACGGGTAAGACGGGTCTTGAGACTGACTTCGTTGGGAAGTACCTCGGAATAACCGGGCACTAGGAGAATGTCGTCGAATGTCAGAGCTTCTTGGCTGATACGCAGCATCGCGGGGGCTCCCGAGCGGGAAAATGGAAGCGCGCCATTATAGTCAGACACCCCCTGCTGTTCAATGTAAAACTCAGCCTAATTGATAGAAGGAAAAGCCCGGCCCTACAGCTCCACCTTGACCCACGAGACAGGTTGATCGAGCCAGTCGGCGAACTCGTCGATGAAGCTCTGCTTGAACCCGGCCCCCAACCAATTGTTGAAGATGAAACCGAGGTTGGAAAACGCGCATTCCTGCAAGAACAGGAACCCGTTGATGTCGTCTTCGTGCCCGCATTCGGGGCAGGTGAAATTGTCGGTGCGACCGGGAAACCAGTCTTCCAGACTTTCGAACAGCGCTTCGCCGACTTCGCGGCGGCATTCGGCACAGCCGGCTTCTTCGAGAAAGCCTTTGGCCGGAGTGTAGATGCAGCGCTTGGTGACAATTTCCAGGCCATTGATCGGCTCACCGAACGGCAGCGCCTCGGGGTGCAGCACCACTGCGCGGGCGCCGTCGGCGATGGCGTGCGCCATGCGGTTGCCGGTGCGCCCGCAGGTGGTCAGTTGTTCTTCGACGATGTTCTTGCGCACCAGCCAACGCACGATCGCCCGCGCCCGGGGTTCGTGTACCGGCAGGGTGGAGATTTTCGGGACGATGATGCTTTGCGTGTTCATGGTCGAGCCTGCTGAAAATACCGGGACACCCTCTGTAGGAGTGAGCCTGCTCGCGATAGCGGTGGGTCAGACACATCAATTTTGATTGATACACCGCTATCGCGAGCAGGCTCACTCCTACAAAGGAAATGCGGCCGGCAGCTTAATCCCTGACAAAATCCGGTCAAGCACTGAAATAACGCCCGATCAGGGCAATCCCGCTGGCCAGCACCAGCCACGTCACCAGCCGCACAAACGCTTCGCGCGACAACTTCATGCTCAGCCGTCGGCCGATCCACAAGCCCAGCGCCATCGCCGGCAACAGGCACAGCGCCAATATCAACAAGGGTAGCTCGGCATACACCCCGGCGATAACGAACAGACTCAGGCGCACCACGGTGCTGCAACTGATCAGCGCGCTTTGCGTGGCCCGCGCGGCTTCTTTGGATAAGCGGCTGTTGAGATAGATCGCGTAGAGAAACCCGCCACTGCCAAACAACGCACCGAACAACCCGCCCACCGTGCCCATCGGCACGGCCCATGCCGCCGACAACTGCGCCGGCCGCGCCTTGATCCACAGGCTGTAGATCGCATAGGCGCTGATGAACAGCCCCATCAATAACAGCAGCACATCGGATTTGAGGTTGAGCAGAAAGATCACCCCCAGCGTGCAACCGACCGCCATGCACGGCAGCAGCCGCAACAATTCGGGCCTGGCGACATCGCGCCGCGACGGCAGCAGATTGCCGAACGCTGCGACAAAATCCAGTAGCACCAGCAGCGGCACGATCTTCGACAGCGGCATGAACAGAATCAGAATCGGCCCCGCGACCAGTGCCGTACCGAACCCGGCGATGCCGAATACGATGTAGGCCAAAGCAATGCCCAAGCCGATCACCGCCCAACCGCCCGCGCCCCACGACCACGCCCCCAACAGCTCCATAACGTTCATCGGCCCGCATCCTTTATAAGACCGCTGACTGTACCATCCCCCTGTAGGCCTTCGCCTGCTCGCGATAGCGGTGGGTCAGACACATCAATATATGCTGACCCACCGCTATCGCGAGCAGGCGAAGGCCTACAGGGGATTGGTGGTGATCTGACGGCAAATGCCTTTAAACTGCGCCCCATGATTAAAGATCCCTTTGCAAGACTTGGCCTGGACCGTGAAGTCCTGACCGTCAGCCAGCTCAACGGCCGCGCGCGGGTGTTGCTGGAAGACGTGTTCAGCAACATCTGGGTCGCAGGCGAAATCTCCAACCTCGCCCGTCCGGCGTCGGGGCATGTGTATTTCACTCTCAAGGACAGCGGCGCCCAGGTGCGTTGCGCGTTGTTCCGGCAGAACGCCGCGCGGGTGCGTCAGGCGCTGAAGGATGGCCTGGCGGTGAAAGTGCGTGGCAAGGTCTCACTGTTCGAAGGCCGTGGCGACTACCAGTTGATTCTCGACACGGTCGAACCGGCCGGTGACGGCGCGCTGCGCCTGGCCTTCGATGCGCTGAAGGAAAAGCTCAGCGCCGAAGGTCTGTTCAGTGCCGAACGCAAAGTGCCGTTGCCGGCGCACCCGCAGCGCATCGGCATCATCAGTTCGCCGACCGGTGCGGTGATTCGCGACATCATCAGTGTGTTCCGTCGCCGCGCGCCGCAGATCCAGTTGACCTTGATTCCCACCGCCGTACAGGGCCGCGAAGCCACCGCGCAAATCGTCCGCGCATTGAAAATGGCCGACGCCCGCGGTTTCGACGCGCTGATCCTCGCCCGTGGCGGCGGCTCGCTGGAGGACCTCTGGTGCTTCAACGAAGAAGCCGTCGCGCGCGCCGTCGATGCCTGCGTCACACCGATCGTCAGCGCAGTCGGCCATGAAACTGACGTATCGATCAGCGACTTTGTCGCCGACGTGCGTGCGCCGACACCGTCCGCCGCGGCCGAACTGCTTGCGCCGGATTCGAGCCATCTGATCCGCCAGGTCGAAAGCCTGCATCGCCGTCTGGTGATGCGCATGCGTGATCGTTTGATGCGCGACCGACTGCGGCTGGAAGGCATGGCCCGGCGCTTACGTCATCCCGGTGAGCGTTTGCGCCAGCAGGCGCAGCGTCTGGATGATCTGGACATGCGCATGCGCCGGGCGTTCGAGCGTCATCTCAACACCCGCCGCGAACGCCTGATCCGCCTGGAAACCCGCCTCGCCGGGCAACATCCGGGTCGCCAGTTGGCGATGTTGCGCCAGCGTCTCGACAGCCTCGCCGACCGTTTGCCTCGGGCCATGCGTGAAGGCCTGAAGAACCGCCGTCTGCAACTGCACAGCCAGATGCAGACGCTGCATGTGGTCAGCCCGCTGGCAACCCTCGGTCGCGGCTACAGCATTCTGCTCGATGAGCGCGGTCACGCGATCCGCGACGCCGCGCAGACCCACACCGGCCAGCGCCTCAAAGCCAGACTGGGCGAAGGCGAGCTGCAAGTGCGCGTCGAGGATAACCACCTGACGCCCGTCACCCTTTCTTTACTGGACTGATCCATGCCGCGCTTTCTCGCTCCCCTGCTGTTGCTGTGCCTGACCTTCAACGCCCACGCTGACAGTTACATCACTCGCCTGCTCAACAAACCGGTGCCGGGCGGCGTCGCCGTGGTGGATCTGGGTGCGGCAGCACAAGCGCCGAAAGCCACGTATCAGGGCAAACCGGTGCTGGTGGTGAAAGAACAGAACAACTGGCTGGCGATCGTCGGCGTGCCGCTGACCGTCAAACCCGGTGCGCAGCAGATCAGCAGCGGCGGCCGGACTCTGCCGTTCACCGTGGGCAGCAAGCAATACCCGGAGCAGCGCATCACCCTGAAGAACAAGCAGCAGGTCAATCCGGACCAGTCGAACCTCAAGCGCATCGAGGGCGAACTGGCCGAGCAGATCAAGGCCTATCGCAGCTTCAGCCCGAACACGCCGAGCAACCTGCTGCTGGACAAACCAGTCAACGGGCCGCTGTCGAGCAAGTTCGGTGTGCGCCGCTTCTTCAATGGCGAAGAACGCAACCCCCACGCCGGTCTCGACTTCGCGGTGCCAGCCGGTACGCCGATCAAGACGCCGGCGGCGGGCAAGGTGATTTTGATCGGTAACTACTTTTTCAACGGCAACACCGTGTTCGTCGACCATGGCCAGGGCTTTATCAGCATGTTCTGCCATATGTCGAAGATCGACGTGAAGAACGGCCAGCAACTGGCCCGTGGCGCGGTGGTCGGTAAGGTCGGCGCCACCGGCCGGGCGACCGGGCCGCACATGCACTGGAATGTCAGCCTGAATGATGCGCGGGTGGATCCAGCGATTTTCATTGGTGCCTTCCAACCTTGAATCATCGGTTGAGGCTGATGGCCTCATCGCTAGCAGGCTAGCTCCCACAGGTTGGAATGCATGTGGGAGCCAGCCTGCTGGCGATGACTGACTCACTGACACCGCAATTCACCTGAAACCCCACCACCCTCGATTGCGCCCCATCCAAGCCCCGCGCAAAAATCAAGAAGCTCCTTGCCTTCCAGCACAATAAAATCTCGCAGAACCCGGCTTTCCGAGGATTCCTCTCAATTTTTTCCGACTGCTTGCCATCCTCCCCCCTCGCGGTTAGGGTTGAGGGCATGAAAACCTCTCACACCCTCATTCAGCTTCGCCAGCACCGCAGCCTGTGCCTCGTCAGCGCACGACTGCCAGGCTGAATCGCTGCGCCTCGTCCTACGCTTTTCCAAGAACAATCGTTCAACCGGCAGGCCGCCTCTTTTCGGCCCAGACAACAAGGAATTTCCCGATGAGCATGCTCAAAGACCCGTCTTCGAAATACCGCGCCTTTCCCGTCATCAACCTGCCGGATCGCACCTGGCCGTCGAAGACCATCGACACCGCGCCGATCTGGTGCAGCTCCGACCTGCGTGACGGCAACCAGTCGCTGATCGAACCGATGGACGCGGCGAAGAAGCTGCGCTTCTGGAAAACCCTGGTGCAGGTCGGCGTGAAAGAAATCGAAGCATCGTTCCCGGCGGCTTCGCAAACCGACTTCGACTTCGTGCGCACCCTGATCGAAGAAGGCCACATCCCGGACGACACCACCATTCAG
Source organism: Pseudomonas sp. R1-1 (assembly GCF_051132135.1). NCBI lineage: Bacteria > Pseudomonadati > Pseudomonadota > Gammaproteobacteria > Pseudomonadales > Pseudomonadaceae > Pseudomonas > Pseudomonas sp. R1-1. The sequence goes on along the minus strand of NZ_CP071663.1, from coordinate 1,253,353 downwards.
GTGCTGACCCAGGGCCGTGAGGACCTCATCGAGCGCACCTTCGAATCCCTGCGCGGGGCGAAGAAAGCCATCGTTCACCTCTATAACGCTACATCGCCGTCGTTCCGTCGCATCGTGTTCAATCAGGACAAGGACGGCATCAAGGCCATCGCGGTCAACGCGGCCAAGCTGTTCGTCAAATACGCAGCGATGCAGCCGGACACCGAGTGGACCTTCGAATACTCCCCGGAAACCTTCAGCGCCACCGAGCTGGAGTTCGCCAAGGAAGTCTGTGACGCGGTGATCGAGGTGTGGAACCCGACGCCTGAGCACAAGATGATCCTCAACCTGCCGGCCACCGTTGAATGCGCGACGCCAAACGTCTACGCCGACCAGATCGAGTGGTTCGGGCGCAACATCAACCGTCGTGACAGCGTGATCATCAGCCTGCACACCCACAACGACCGTGGCACCGGCGTTGCGGCGACCGAGCTGGGCCTGATGGCCGGCGCCGACCGCGTCGAAGGCTGCCTGTTCGGCAACGGCGAACGCACCGGTAACGTCGATCTCGTCACTGTCGCGCTGAACATGTACACCCAGGGCCTCGATCCGCAGCTGGATTTCTCCGACATCGATGGCGTGCGCAAAGTGGTTGAGGAGTGCAACCAGATTCAGGTGCACCCACGTCACCCGTACGTTGGCGACCTGGTCCACACCGCGTTCTCCGGCTCGCACCAGGATGCGATCCGCAAAGGCTTCTCCCAGCAGAAACCGGACGCCCTTTGGGAAGTCCCGTACCTGCCGATCGACCCGGCCGACATCGGTCGCAGCTACGAGGCGGTGATTCGCGTCAACAGCCAGTCGGGCAAGGGCGGCATTGCCTACTTGCTGGAGCAGGAATACGGCATCAGCCTGCCGCGTCGCATGCAGATCGAGTTCAGCCAGGTCGTGCAGCGTGAAACCGATCGTCTCGGCCTGGAAATGACCGCCAAGCAGATTCACTCGCTGTTGATCAGCGAATACCTGCAAGCCAACACCCCGTACGCGCTGGTCAGCCATCGCCTGCAGGAAGAAAACGGCAACAGCGCCGTCGAAGTGGAAGTGGCGAGCAAGGGTCAGGGCGAAACCAACCTGCACTGGCGCGGCAAGGGCAACGGTGCGCTGGAAGCACTGGTCGCCGGCCTGCCGGTTCCGGTGGAAATCATGGACTACAACGAACACGCGATCGGCGCCGGCACCAACGCCAAAGCAGCGGCCTACATCGAGCTGCGCGTGAACGGCGAACGTGCGGTGCACGGCGTGGGGATCGATGAAAACATCACCACCGCCAGCTTCAAGGCACTGTTCAGCGCACTGAACCGCTCGCTGAGCCAGCCAGAGGCGAAAGCGGCTTGATCGAGCGCTGAAATGCAAAAGGCCCCGGAGTGAAAGCTGCGGGGCCTTTTTCTTGCCTGAGTCTTTTGTGCCGCCTTCACCGGCCCCATCGCTAGCAGGCTAGCTCCCACAGGGATTTGTGGTGTGAACACGATCCCTGTGGGAGCCAGCCTGCTGGCGATAGCGCCCTGTCAGGCACTGGAAACCTCAGGTGAACTCAAAGGTGTCGGCATCCAGATTCGCCGGAAACCGCTCGCGGTAAGCGGCCAGCGGCGCCGCCTCCAGCATCACCTCGAACACGCCGTCCGCCTCCCCCGCTGCCAGCAAGGTTTCGCCCTGGAAATCCAGCACCTGACTGTCGCCGGTATAGGCGAAGCCCTTGCCATCGCTGCCAACCCGATTCACCGCTGCCACATAGCAGAGGTTTTCGATGGCTCGGGCCGGCAACAGGCGATTCCAGTGCAGACGCCGCGCGCCGGGCCAGTTGGCGGTGTACAGCAGCAGGTCGGTGTCCTGGGCGTCGCGACTCCACACCGGGAAACGCAGGTCGTAGCAAATCAGCGGGCGAATGCGCCAGCCTTTCAATTCGAACTGCACCTGACGCTCGCCGGGGGTGTAATGGTTGTGTTCGCCGGCCATGCGGAACAGATGGCGCTTGTCGTAATGCAGCACCTCACCGTCCGGGCGTGCCCACAGCAGGCGGTTGCGATGGCTGCCGTCGGCGGCCTGGATGATCACGCTGCCGGTGATTACCGCATCGAATTTCGCCGCCTGCGCCCGCAACCATTTGCTGGTCGGGCCGTTCTCGGCTTCGGCGAGCGTTTCCGATTCCATGGAAAAACCGGTGGTGAACATCTCCGGCAAGATAATCAGATCGGCACCACGCGCCTGCTCCAGCAGCCCCTCGAAATGCTCGAGGTTGGCCTGGCGGTCATGCCAGGCCAGGCTGGTCTGGATCAGCGCCAGGTTGAGGTCTGGCAACGCACTCAGATCACGCATAGTTTTGCCGCCGCTTCACGCAGCGTCTCCTCGCGTTTGGCAAAGCACAGACGCACCAGGCGCTGGTCTTGCGGCGGTTTCCGGTAGAACACCGACACCGGAATACTCGCCACGCCATGTTCGCGGGTCATCCACAGGGCCATCTCGACGTCATTCAGGTCAGGGCGAATCTGCGAATAATCGACCAGTTGGAAATAGGTACCGGTGACCCGAGTGAAACTGAAACGCGACGACGCGAGCAGGTCGCAGAACAGGTCGCGCTTGGCCTGATAGAAACCCGGCAGCTCTTCGACGTGTTCCGGGTGCTCGGCCATGTAATCGGCCAGCGCGTATTGCAGCGGCGTGACACCGCAGAAACTCACGTACTGATGCACCTTGCGCAGCTCGGCAGTGAGCGCTGGCGGTGCGACGACGTAGCCGGTCTTCCAGCCAGTGACGTGGTAGGTCTTGCCGAACGAGCTGACCACGAACGCGCGCTGATACAGCTCCTCATGAGCCAGCACGCTGACATGCGGCACACCGTCGAATACCAGGTGTTCATAGACTTCGTCGCTGATTACGTAGATGTCGCGATCACGAATCAACGCGGCCAGCTGATCCAGTTCGGCACGACTGATCAGCGCGCCGCTCGGGTTGTGCGGGGTGTTGAGAATGATCATCCGCGTGCGCGGGGTCAGGGCAGCACTGAGCTGATCGAAATCGATGGAAAAATCCTTCAAGCCCAGCTGCACATGCACGCAGCGGCCGCCGGCCAGTTCCACCGCAGGCTCGTAACTGTCGTAAGCCGGGTCGAAGACGATGACTTCGTCACCGCTGTGGATAACTGCCTGAATGGCGCAGAATATCGCTTGCGTGGCACCGGGCGTGACGGTCACTTCGTGATCGGCATCGACACTGGCGCCGTAGCTGCGCGCAATTTTCGCGGCGATCTGCTGACGCAGCGCCGGCAGGCCGGTCATCGGCGAATACTGGTTATGGCCACTGGCGATGTGCCGACCGACTGCGTCACGCAGCGACTGCGGGCCGTCGAAATCCGGAAAACCCTGAGACAGGTTGATCGCCCCGGTCTGCGCCGCGAGCTGAGACATCTGCGTGAAAATGGTGATGCCGACATTCGGCAGCTTGCTGGTGATCATCGGAGGCCCCTTGCAGGTGAAACGCAAGTTTCAAGCCTCAAGCTACAAGCTGCAAGCAAAAACCCGCGCCCACAAAAAAGGGCTTCATACGAAGCCCTCTCTGCTTTTACTTAAAGCTTGCAGCTCGAAACCTGAAGCTGCTTTTTTATTTCTTGTCGCGGCGTTTCTTGCTGGCTTTTTTGTTGTGCGACATCAAGCGACGCTTCTTGTTGACCTGGCGGTCGGTCAGCGTGTTCTTGTTGCCTTCGTACGGGTTCTCGCCGCCCTTGAACTCGATGCGGATCGGCGTACCGACCAGCTTCAGCACACGACGATAAGTGTTCTCCAGATAGCGTACGTACGACTTCGGCACTTTCTCGATCTGGTTACCGTGGATCACGATGATCGGCGGGTTGGCACCACCCAAATGCGCATAACGCAGTTTGATCCGGCGGTTGTTGACCATCGGTGGCGCGTGCTCGCCTACCGCATCTTCCAGGATCTGGGTCAGACGGTTGGTCGGCCAGCGGGTGACAGCGGATTTGAACGAGTTCTGTACGGAAGCGTAGAGGTTGCCCACGCCGGTGCCGTGCAGTGCCGAGATAAAGTGGATGTCGGCGTAGTCAACGAAGAACAGACGACGTTGCAGCTCGACCTTGACGAAGTCGCGCTCGCTCGGCGTCATGCCGTCCCACTTGTTGATCGCGATCACCAGCGCACGACCCGACTCGATGGCGAAGCCCAGCAGGTTGAGGTCGTGATCGACCACACCTTCGCGGGCATCCATCACGAAGATCACCACGTTGGCGTCTTTGATCGCTTGCAGGGTTTTGACCACGGAGAACTTTTCGACTTCTTCGTGGATCTTGCCGCGCTTGCGCACACCGGCGGTGTCGATCAGCGTGTATTTTTCCTCGTTGCGTTCGAACGGGATGTAGATACTGTCGCGGGTGGTGCCGGGCTGGTCATAAACGATCACCCGGTCTTCACCGAGCATGCGGTTGACCAGGGTCGACTTGCCGACGTTCGGACGGCCGATGATGGCGATCTTGATCCCGTCTTTTTCGCTCGGGCCAGGAATGCGCTTGGCTTCCTCGCCTTCGGCTACGATCTCTTCCTCTTCGCCTTCAGCCGGCTCGTCATCATCACGCGGGAAGTCGCTCAGGGCGGCTTCGAGCAACTGCGTGATGCCACGGCCATGAGCACCAGCGATCGGGATCGCGTGGCCCATGCCCAGCGGGGCGAATTCGGCGCGGGCCATTTCCGGGTCGATGTTGTCGACCTTGTTGGCGACCACGTGGGAACGCTTGTTACGCTTGCGCAGGTGTTCGGCGATCATCTGGTCGGCGGCGGTGAAACCGGCCTTGGCATCTACCAGGAACAGCACAACGTCTGCTTCTTCAATGGCCAGCAGCGACTGCTCGGCCATTTTTTCGTCCATACCATGTTCGTCACCGGAGATACCGCCGGTGTCGATCAGAATGTAGGAACGCCCTTGCCACTTGGCCTCACCGTACTGGCGATCACGGGTCAGACCGGACAGGTCGCCGACGATGGCGTCGCGAGTCCGAGTCAGGCGGTTGAACAAGGTGGACTTGCCGACGTTCGGTCGGCCCACCAGGGCGATTACGGGAACCATGCGGCTCTCCACTTCGTTATTTCAGAAAATACAAAAGCCGCTGCGAGGCAGCGGCTGGTGCTCGGGGCAACGCCTGATAGCGCTGCAAGCCCCATGAATCCGGGGCCGCCTGGGGGGTTAACCCCAAGCATAGTTGTTACTTGATGGTCAGGGCTTCCAGTTTGCCGCTGTTGCCATACACATAAATCATGTCACCCACCACCAGCGGACGGGCGCGCAGGCCGTCGCTGTCGATGCGCTCACGGCCGACGAAACGACCGTCAACCTGACTCAGCAGGTGCAGATAACCTTCCAGGTCACCCACTGCAACATAGCTGGAGAACACTTCCGGAGCCGACAGCTGACGGCGAGCCAGCGCATCGTTGCTCCACAATGCGGTGGTGGAACGCTCATCGACGCCTTCAACGGTGCCCGAGGACAGGCTCACGTAGACGCTGCCGAAACCCTGAGCGATACCGGCGTAGCTCGAGGCATCGCGCTGCCAGAGCTGACGACCGCTTTCCACGTCCAGTGCTGCGACGCGACCCTGATAGCTGGCCACGTACAGCGTACCGCCGGACAGCAGCAGACCGCCGTCGATGTCGACTACGCGCTCCAGTTCCGAACGACCCTGTGGAATGGCGATGCGCTGTTCCCACACCGGCACGCCGTTGGAAATATCCAGGGCGACCACTTTACCGGTCGACAAGCCAGCCAGCGCCAGGCGGTTGGTCACCAGCGGTGCACTGGTGCCCCGCAGGGTCAGTACCGCCGGCGTGCTGTCATAGACCCAGCGCTGATTACCGGTGGAGGCATCCAGACCGATCAGACGATCGTCCTGGGTCTGCACCACCACCACGTCACCGTTATTGGCCGGCGGCGCGAGGACTTCACTGTTGACGCGCGCACGCCACTTCTCTTCACCATTGCTGGTGTCCAGAGCGACGACTTCGCCACGCAGGGTACCGATCAACACCAGACCGTAACCAACGCCAACGGCGCCGGAAACAGGCAGTTCAAGATCCTGTTCCCATTTCACGTCGCCATTGCTGCGATCCATGGCCATGACCACGCCGGTGACATCGGCGGCGTAGATGGTGTCACCATCGATCGCCGGTACCAGCATGTTGTAGGTTTCGCCCTGACCGTCACCGATCGAACGACTCCACTGCTTGTGCAGAACCACTTCTTCTTTGAAGTCGGTCAGTTCAGCCGGTGGCAATTCTTTCTTGCTGTTGCTGCTGCAACCCGCGGCCAGTAGGGCCAGAGCCAGCAATGCTGCATGCTTCCAACGGATCACGTCACGCATCCCCTTTGGCCAGGTCGTCGAGCTTGATTTGAAGGCCACCGACTGCCGCTTCATCCGACAGTGCTGCCTTGGCTTTTTGATACGCCTTGTTCGCGTCATCGGTACGGCCCAGCTTCACCAGCAGGTCGCCCTTGAGTTCTTCGCGAGTGGCCAGGAACGCTTTGTCGGCATCGCCGTCGAGCAGTTTCAGGGCGTCTTCGGTCTTGTCCTGCGCGCCCAGCACCTGCGCCAGACGCTGACGGGCGATCTCGCCCAGCGCCGGGTTGGCCGGTTTGTCGACGATGGCTTTCAGCTCGGTGGCTGCATCGTCCAGCTTGCCGCTGTCGACCGCGACCTTGGCGACGAACAGGCTGCCGTACTGCGCGTAGGCAGAACCGCCGAATTCGCTGTTGAGCTTGCCGGCCAGGTCCGCAACGCGCGCGGCGTCTGGCTTGCCGTCAGGCGTCAGGGTGGTTTCCAGCAATTGCTGATAGAGCACCGAAGCGCCTTGCGACTGGTTGCTCTGATACTTGTGATAAGCCTGCCAGCCGAACACGATGACCAGCGCCAACAGGCCGCCGGTGACCAGAGGTTTGCCGTTGCGTGTCCACCAGTCCTTCAAATCCGCCAACTGTTCGTCTTCGGTACTCGACACCCCAATACTCCTTAATCGCTAAATCGGCTGTTAAGACAGCTTCAACCCTGCACGACGCAGGTGGCCAGGTGAGCGGCGAGCGCATCCCAGGCAATGCTTTGTTGTTCGCCCTGGCCACGCAGGGGTTTGAAACCTACCACTTGCTGGGCCATCTCGTCGTCACCGAGGATCAGTGCGTACAGCGCACCGCTCTTGTCGGCTTTCTTGAACTGGCTCTTGAAGCTGCCGGCGCCGGCATTGACTTGCAGGCGCAGGTTTGGAAGCTGATCGCGAACCCGCTCGGCCAGGGCCAGACCGGCCAGTTCAGCCTGCTCACCGAAGGCACACAGGTAGACGTCGACCTGACGGGAAATTTCTGCCGGGATCTGCTCGAGGGTTTCGAGCATCAGCACCAGACGCTCGATGCCCATGGCGAAACCGACGCCGGTGGTCGGCTTGCCGCCCATCTGCTCGACCAGACCGTCATAACGGCCGCCCGCGCACACGGTGCCCTGGGCGCCGAGCTTGTCGGTGACCCATTCGAAAACGGTTTTGCTGTAGTAATCGAGGCCGCGCACCAGTTTCGGGTTGAGCACGTACGGAATCCCGACCGCGTCGAGCCGCGCCTTCAGCCCTTCGAAGTGAGCACGGGACTCGTCATCGAGGTAGTCGGCCATTTTCGGCGCATCGACCAGTACCGCCTGAGTGTCGGCGTTCTTGGTATCGAGCACGCGCAGCGGGTTGGTTTTCAGACGGCGCTGGCTGTCTTCGTCGAGCTTGTCGTGGTGCGCCGAGAGATACTCGACCAACGATTCACGATAACGCCCGCGGGACTCGCTGGTGCCGAGGCTGTTGAGTTCGAGCTTGACCGCATCACGAATGCCCAGCTCGCCCCACAGGCGCCAGGTCATGATGATCAGTTCGGCGTCGATGTCCGGACCGTCGAGGTTGAACACCTCCAGACCGATCTGGTGGAACTGACGATACCGGCCTTTCTGTGGACGCTCGTGGCGGAACATCGGGCCGATGTACCAGAGTTTCTGCACCTGACCGCCGCCGGTGATGCCGTGCTCGAGCACAGCGCGCACGCACGCGGCAGTCCCTTCAGGACGCAAGGTCAGCGAATCGCCGTTGCGGTCTTCGAAGGTGTACATCTCTTTTTCGACGATATCGGTCACTTCACCGATCGAGCGCTTGAACAGCTCGGTGAACTCGACGATCGGCATGCGGATCTGCTTGTAACCGTAGTTGTCCAGCAGACGCGCAACAGTGCCCTCGAAATAACGCCACAACGGGGTCTGGTCGGGCAGGATGTCGTTCATGCCACGAATGGCTTGCAGAGACTTGCTCACAAAAATTCCTTAATTCGTTCGATCAGCCGCGCGCGATAACCGCTGCGTCAGCTTCGACCTTTTCGGCCGCTTTCTCGCGGATCAGCCGTTCCAGCTCATCCACCAGATTGTCATTCGTCAGTTTCTGCGACGGCTTGCCATCGATGTAAATCAGGTTTGGCGTGCCGCCGGTCAAGCCTATATGCGCTTCCTTGGCTTCGCCGGGGCCGTTGACCACGCAACCGATCACCGCGACATCGAGCGGCACCAGCAGGTCTTCAAGGCGCCCTTCCAGCTCGTTCATGGTTTTCACCACATCGAAGTTCTGCCGCGAGCAGCTTGGGCAGGCGATGAAGTTGATGCCACGGGAACGCAGATGCAAAGACTTGAGAATGTCGTAACCGACCTTCACTTCCTCGACCGGGTCGGCCGCCAGCGAGATGCGGATAGTATCGCCAATCCCTTCGGCGAGCAGCATACCTAGGCCGACGGCGGATTTCACTGTGCCCGAACGCAATCCACCGGCTTCGGTGATACCCAGGTGCAGCGGCTGGACGATTTCTTTCGCCAGCAGGCGGTAGGCTTCGACGGCCATGAACACGTCGGAGGCCTTCACGCTGACCTTGAAGTCCTGGAAATTCAGGCGTTCGAGGTGTTCAACGTGACGCAAGGCGGATTCAACCAGCGCCGCCGGGGTCGGCTCGCCGTATTTCTTTTGCAGGTCTTTTTCCAGCGAGCCGGCGTTGACCCCGATGCGGATCGGAATCCCGCGATCACGCGCTGCATCGACCACTGCACGCACACGGTCTTCGCGACCGATGTTGCCCGGGTTGATGCGCAGGCAGTCCACACCCAGTTCGGCGACGCGCAAGGCAATGCGGTAATCGAAGTGAATGTCGGCAACCAATGGCACCTTGACCAGCTGCTTGATCTTGCCGAACGCCTCGGCGGCGTCCATGTCCGGCACCGAAACGCGGACGATGTCGACGCCGGCAGCTTCCAGACGGTTGATCTGCGCAACGGTGGCGGCGACGTCATTGGTGTCGCTGTTGGTCATGCTCTGCACCGCGATCGGCGCATCGCCGCCCACCGGTACGTTGCCGACCCAGATCTTGCGCGAAACGCGACGTTTGATTGGAGATTCGCCGTGCATGACTTATTGACCCAACTTCAGGCGAGCAGTCTCGCCACTGGTGAACGGAGCGATATCGACCGGCTGGCCGTTGTAGCTGACCTGTGCGGCGCGAGCGACACCCAGGCGGACGTTGAGCGGCGGCTTGCCGGCCACGGTCACGCTGTCGCCTTTATGTTTCAGACCGCTGAAAATCACCTTGCCACGGCCGTCGGTCACCTGCGCCCAGCAATCGGCACTGAACTGCAACTGGACCTGACCTTCGCCGGCAACCGGCGCTGCCGCTTCAGGGCTGGCCGCGGGTGCAACGGGCGCGGCTGGAGCGGCGACGGTTGGCGCCGGCGTTGCGACATTTGGCACCGGAGCGGCGGGTGCGGCAACGGTTGGCGCTGGGGTATGAGCCGGGGCGGTCGGCGCGACGCTCGGAGCCACAGGTGCCGCTGGCGCGGTGGCCGGCGCAGTGGCTTCGGCACCGGTCGATTCGGCGCTGGTTTCGGATTGTGGCAGCGCCAGCGCGGTCGAGCTGTCAGCCTGATTCTCTTCGACAGCCTGATCTTCCGGCTCGTCGATCGGATGAATCTGCGTGGTGCCGTCCGCGCCTTCGACTTCAACGTGTTCCGGCGTCAGAGCGGCCAGATCCTTGGTGCGCAGCGAGGTCTGATCCTGCCACCAGACGAAGCCGCCGCCGATGACCGCGATCAGCAACAGCAGACTGACAATACGCAAAATGGTGTGTGAAACCCGCACCGGCTCTTCGATACGACCGAGGGCGTGAACGTTGCTGCCCTGGGAATCGGTGCCGGTGGACTGGTCGAATTGCTGGACCAGCACGCTCTGGTCCATGCCGAGCAATTTGGCATAGGCGCGAATGTAGCCACGGGCGAAGGTATGCCCCGGCAGCTTGTCGAACGCGCCGGCTTCTAGATTGCTCAGGGAAGTCACGGTGAGGTTGAGCTTGAGGGCCACTTCGGCCAGCGACCAGCCATTGCTTTCGCGGGCCTGGCGCAGGGTCTCACCGGGGTTTACGCGATTCGCTGCTACAACTTCGGGATGCGCCGCTTTCATCATTGCTCCGACAGGTATTGCTGATATTCCGGCGTACCGGGATAGAGTCGTTTTAATTGCAGGCCGTAACTGGCGGCCTTGTCGCGATCTTCAAACACTTTTGCCAGCCGAACGCCGAGCAATAGACTACGTGCATTCTGTTCGGTCAACTGGCTGAAACGGTCGTAAAAGTCACGCGCGGGCACATAATGCCTGTCTTCGAAGGACAACTCAGCCATTTCCAGCAGCGCGCGCGGTTGTTGACGGTTCAAACGCAGGGCTTTTTCCAGTTGCTGCTGCGCCAGATCGCGTTGCCCAAGCTTCGCTGCAGTCATGCCGAGGTTTTCGAACACCCGCGAACGCTCAGGATACAGGGTATCGGCGGCAGCCTGTTCAAATCGCTCGTAGGCTTCTTTATAGCGCTGCTCTTCGTAGAGAAAACTGCCGTAATTGTTGAGGATGCGTGCATCGGCGGGACGCGAGGACAAGGCCTTGCGAAAGTGCTCGTCGGCCAGTTGGGGTTCCATCTCGGACTGAAAGACCAGGCCGAGCGCGGCGTTGGCGTCAGGATCGGAGCTGTCGAGTTCCAGGGCCTTTTTCAATGGCACCTTGGCCCGCTCGGTCATGCCCTGCTGCAGGTAACCCAGCCCCAACTGCACGTAGGCAGCCCGCGCTTCATCGCGGCCCTTGCTGGTCTTCATCGGGTTGTAGTCACCCGACAGGACACAACCAGCACACAGGCTGGCCAACAGCAACAGCAGCGCAAAGCGCAGGGACATAGAGATCCTCTCTTAGTGAGTGTTCGTGGCGTTCTGAGCCTGATCGCTGTCGGCGCTCAACTCACGCACAGCGATGTAACGTTCACTGCGACGGGTGCGATCCAGCACCTGCCCTACCAATTGACCACATGCAGCGTCGATGTCTTCACCACGGGTGGTGCGCACGGTGACGTTGAAACCGGCCTGATGCAACTGATCCTGGAAGCGGCGAATCGCGTTGTTGCTTGGCCGCTCGTACCCGGAATGCGGGAACGGGTTGAACGGGATCAGGTTGATCTTGCACGGGATATCCTTCAGCAACTCGATCATTTCCACCGCGTGCTCAAGCTTGTCGTTGACGTCCTTGAGCAAGGTGTACTCGATGGTCAGCACACGCTTTTCGCCGAGGGCGGACATGTAGCGCTGGCACGACTCGAGCAGCATCTTAAGCGGATATTTCTTGTTGATCGGCACCAATTGGTTACGCAATGCGTCATTTGGTGCGTGCAGGGACAACGCCAGGGACACGTCGATGTGCTTGGCCAGCTCATCGATCATCGGCACCACGCCCGAGGTGGACAGGGTCACGCGGCGCTTGGAGATCCCGTAGCCGAGGTCATCCATCATCAGATGCATGGCGGCGACGACGTTGTCGAAGTTCAGCAGCGGCTCGCCCATGCCCATCATCACCACGTTGGTGATGGCGCGGTCGACGGTGGCCGGGACGCTGCCGAAAGATTTATTGGCAATCCACACCTGACCGATGACTTCGGCGGCGGTGAGGTTGCTGTTGAAGCCTTGCTTGCCGGTGGAGCAGAAACTGCAGTCCAGGGCACAGCCTGCCTGGGACGAAACGCACAGAGTGCCGCGTTTGCCCTGGGGAATGTACACGGTCTCGACGCAGCTGCCGGACGCCACGCGCACCACCCATTTACGGGTGCCGTCGCTGGAGATGTCCTCGCTGACCACTTCCGGACCACGCACTTCGGCAATGGCCTTGAGCTTGTCGCGCAAGGCCTTGCTGACGTTCGTCATGGCGTCGAAATCATCGACGCCAAAGTGGTGAATCCATTTCATTACCTGACCGGCACGGAAACGCTTCTCCCCGATTGAGTCGAAGAATTTTTCCATTTCCGGCTGGGTCAGACCCAGCAGGTTGGTTTTCACAGTCGATGTCGTCATGGATTCACCTTCACTCTTAAGCCAATGCTTAGCGAGTGGTTACTTCAGTAGCTGCGAAGAAGTAAGCGATTTCGCGAGCGGCAGCGGCTTCGGAGTCCGAACCGTGAACGGCGTTGGCGTCGATCGACTCGGCGAAGTCAGCACGGATGGTGCCGGCAGCCGCTTCTTTAGGGTTGGTAGCGCCCATCAGCTCACGGTTGCGAGCGATGGCGTTTTCGCCTTCCAGCACCTGAACGACAACCGGACCGGAAGTCATGAAAGCAACCAGGTCACCGAAGAAACCGCGCTCGCTGTGCTCAGCGTAGAAGCCTTCGGCTTCGGCTTTGGACAGTTGCTTCAGTTTCGAAGCTACAACGCGCAGGCCAGCGTCTTCGAAGCGAGTGGTGATCTTGCCGATCACGTTTTTAGCAACGGCGTCAGGCTTGATGATGGAGAAAGTACGTTGAACAGCCATGGTGTAACTCCAGAAACGGTAATTTGCGAAAAATTAAACCCGCGAATTATACGCGGGTTCTTGGGTATTGCCTAACCTGCGAGACGATCAGTCCAATTCTGCGGCCCAAAGGGTCTGGACCGCTTCCAACACCTTCTCACCGACGCGGCCAGAGGTGTCGTCAAAATCGGGAAGTGCCTGGATCATCTGCTGCAGCTTGACGAAACCTACCGAGTACGGATCGACGCCCTCGTGGGCCTCGGCCAGCTCTTCGGCAATGCGTTGAACATCATTCCAACCGTAGCTCATGACAGTCTTACCAGTCAGTGCGGCGCTTCGGCCGCATGGTTAAGCGAATATTTCGGAATCTCGACGGTGAGGTCTTCTTCACCAACTATGGCCTGACAGGCCAGACGCGATTGCGCTTCCAGACCCCAGGCACGATCGAGGAAATCTTCTTCCAGCTCATCGGCTTCTTCCAGCGAGTCGAAACCCTCGCGGATGATGCAGTGGCAAGTGGTGCAGGCGCAGACGCCGCCGCAGGCACTTTCCATCTCGATGTGGTGTTCGTGGGCCAGTTCGAGAATCGATGTGCCGGGCGCAGCCTCGACGACCATGCCTTCAGGGCAGAACTTCTCGTGGGGCAGAAAAATGACCTGCGGCATCAGATATCCTCGATTTCATTCAGGTTGCGCCCCGACAGAGCGGCTTTGACCGTCTGATCCATGCGGCGGGCAGCAAAAGCATCGGTCACTTGCGACAGACGCTTGGTCTGCTGCTCGATGGCATAACCATCGGTACCTTTCATCAGTTCAGCCAGTTCCTGCATCTGCAGGTCGATGATCATGCGCTCTTCGGCGTCGAGCAAACGCTCACCATCCGCCTCCAGAGCGCCCTGCACCGCTTCGAGCAGGCGCTGGGCATCGACTTGCTGTTCACGCAGAACACGGGCGACCTTGTCATCACTGGCGTACTGGAACGAATCCTTGAGCATTTTGGCGATTTCGCCGTCGGTCAGACCGTAGGACGGCTTGACCTGGATGCTCGCCTCGACGCCCGAACCCAACTCACGGGCGGAGACGCTGAGCAGACCGTCGGCATCGACCTGGAAGGTCACACGAATCTTCGCTGCACCGGCGACCATCGCTGGAATGCCGCGCAACTCGAAGCGCGCCAGCGAGCGGCAATCGCTGATCAACTCGCGCTCACCCTGCAATACGTGGATCGCCATGGCCGACTGGCCGTCTTTATAGGTGGTGAAATCTTGCGCGCGAGCGACGGGGATGGTGGTGTTGCGCGGAATCACCTTCTCCATCAGGCCGCCCATGGTTTCCAGCCCTAGGGACAATGGAATCACGTCGAGCAGCAGCAGCTCGCCACCATCGCGCTTGTTGCCTGCCAAAGTGTCAGCCTGAATCGCAGCGCCGATGGCCACCACCTGATCCGGGTCGATTTCGGTCAGCGGCTGGCGACCAAAGGCTTCGGCGACCGCTTCACGAACACGCGGCACGCGGGTCGAACCGCCAACCATGACGACAGCGTGGACGTCTTCCAGCTCGATGCCGGAATCGCGAACGGCGCGGCGGCAGGCTTTCAGGCTGCGCGCGACCATCGGCTCGATCAGCGCATCGAAGGCCTGGCGAGTCAGCTGGGCTTTCCAGTCGCCATAGGCCACTTCAACACTGGCCGCGTCGGTCAGGGCTTCTTTTGCCGCACAAGCGGTTTGCAGCAGATTGCGTTGTGCACCTGGATCGAGATCGGCGGACAGGCCCGCGCTCTCGATGATCCAGCCGGCAATCGCGTGATCGAAGTCATCGCCGCCCAGCGCGCTGTCGCCGCCAGTGGCCAGAACCTCGAACACACCGCCGGTCAGGCGCAGAATCGAAATATCGAACGTACCGCCGCCCAGGTCATAAATCGCAACCAGACCTTCGGCGTGCTGGTCGAGGCCGTACGCCACAGCAGCGGCGGTCGGCTCGTTGAGCAGACGCAGCACGTTCAGACCGGCGAGTTTTGCCGCGTCTTTGGTGGCTTGGCGCTGTGCGTCATCGAAGTAGGCAGGAACGGTAATCACCGCGCCAACCAGCTCACCACCCAAGGTCGCTTCAGCACGCTGACGCAGGACCTTGAGGATATCGGCGGAGACTTCGACCGGGCTTTTCGGGCCCTGTACGGTATCGATGAACGGCATGTGCGACTGGCCACCGACGAAGCGGTACGGCAGTTGCTCGCCCAGTTGCTTGACGTCGGACAGACCACGACCCATCAAGCGCTTGACCGACAGCACGGTGTTCAAAGGATCAGAGGCGGCGGCCAGCTTGGCCGACTCGCCGACTTCGACGCGATCGGCGTGATAACGCACGGCGGAAGGCAGGATGACCTGCCCTTCGGCATCGGCCAGCGGTTCGGAGACACCGCTGCGCAACGCAGCGACGAGCGAATTGGTAGTGCCCAGGTCGATGCCGACAGCCAGACGACGCTGGTGCGGTTGAGGACTTTGGCCGGGTTCGGCGATCTGCAGTAGAGCCATGGTAATCAGGTCTTGTCTGTCTATCAGGCGTGCAATCAGGGCAGCACTGGGTTAATCGTCGAGGCGCTCTTCTAGCTGGCGCACTTCGTAGGTGAGCTTGTCGAGGAACTGCATGCGCCGCATCAGGCGTTCGGCCTGTTCGCGTTGCGCTGCGTCATCCCAACAGGCTGCGAAGCTTTCATTGAGCTGTTCCTGAGCGGCCTTGAGGCGACGCTTGAATACCGCGACACCATCGAGATCGGCACTGTCCTGCAGGTCTTCGAGCTCTTCGCGCCATTGCATCTGCTGCAAAAGAAACTCTGGATCGTGGACAGTGACTTCCATCGGCACTTCATGCCCGCTGATTTTCAGCAGGTAGCGCGCGCGCTGGGCCGGACTCTTGAGCGTCTGGTAGGCGTCGTTTAGCCGTGCCGACTGTTCGAGCGCCGAACGCTGCTCGCGCTCGGAAGCGTCGGCAAAGCGGTCAGGGTGAACCCCGCGCGCCAGCTCGCGATAGCGCGTGGCCAACTGCTCGAGATCCAGGCGGAAGCTCGGTTGCAGCTCGAATAAAGCGAAATGACAAGGAATACCCACGACAAGCCTCAGATGTTGAAGCTTTCGCCGCAGCCACATTCACCGCGTACGTTGGGGTTGTTGAACTTGAAGCCTTCGTTCAACCCTTCCTTGACGAAATCGAGCTCGGTGCCGTCCAGGTAGGTCAGGCTTTTCGGGTCGATGATCACTTTTTCACCGTGACTCTCGAACACCTGATCTTCCGCAACCACCTCGTCGACAAACTCCAGCACGTAGGCAAGGCCGGAACAGCCTGTGGTGCGAACACCCAGACGAATCCCTTCACCTTTGCCGCGCCCGTCGAGGGAGCGCCGCACGTGCCGAGCAGCCGCTTCTGTCATGCTGATAGCCATCGTTGACTCCTTACTCGTCGCCAGATCCAGAAAGTCAGATCAAGCCTTTCTTCTGCTTGTAATCGCGAACAGCCGCTTTGATAGCGTCTTCAGCCAGTACCGAGCAGTGGATTTTCACTGGCGGCAGGGCCAGTTCTTCGGCCAGCTGAGTGTTCTTGATGGTTTCAGCTTCGTCCAGGGTCTTGCCCTTCATCCACTCGGTGGCGAGGGAGCTGGAAGCGATAGCCGAACCGCAGCCGTAGGTCTTGAACTTGGCGTCTTCGATAACGCCCTGGTCGTTGACCTTGATTTGCAGACGCATCACATCGCCGCACGCCGGAGCGCCGACCATGCCGGTGCCGACATCAGGATCTTCCGCGTTCATCTTGCCGACGTTGCGCGGGTTTTCGTAGTGGTCGATGACCTTTTCGCTGTAAGCCATGATTCTCAATCCTCACTCATCAGGGCCGCTCTTGAGACCCTGCAACTGCGCTGCGTGAACCGCCGCGTCGCTACATGACCTGTATCCGGCGGCTTCTTTGGTTAGTGTGCCGCCCACTCGATTTTCGAGATATCGACGCCATCTTTGTACATGTCCCACAGCGGCGACAGAGCGCGCAGCTTGGTAACGGCCTCGCAGACTTTCTGCGCGGCGTAGTCGATTTCTTCTTCGGTGGTGAAGCGGCCGAAGGTAAAGCGGATCGAGCTGTGTGCCAGTTCGTCGTTGCGGCCCAGGGCGCGCAATACGTACGAAGGCTCCAGCGATGCCGAGGTGCACGCCGAACCGGACGAAACCGCCAGATCCTTGAGTGCCATGATCAGCGACTCGCCTTCAACGTAGTTGAAGCTCAGGTTCAGGTTATGCGGAACGCGGGCGGTCAGGCTGCCGTTGACGTAGAGCTCTTCCAGATGCTCGACCTGCTTGTAGAAACGGTCGCTCAAGGCTTTGATACGGACGTTTTCAGCGGCCATGTCTTCTTTCGCCACACGGAACGCTTCGCCCATGCCGACGATCTGGTGGGTCGCCAGGGTGCCGGAACGCATGCCACGCTCGTGACCGCCGCCGTGCATGGTCGCTTCGATGCGCACACGCGGCTTGCGGCTGACGTACAGCGCGCCGATGCCTTTAGGACCATAGGTCTTGTGGGCGGAGAACGACATCATGTCGACTTTCAGTTTCTGCAGGTCGATGTCGACCTTGCCAGTGGACTGAGCGGCGTCGACGTGGAACAGCACGCCCTTGGAGCGCAGCAGTTCGCCGATTGCAGCGATGTCGTTCACAGTGCCGATTTCGTTGTTCACGTGCATCACCGACACCAGAATCGTGTCTTCGCGCAGTGCCGCATCGATCATCGCCGGAGTGATCAGACCGTCTTCGGTCGGCTCAAGGTAAGTCACTTCGAAACCTTCGCGCTCCAGTTGGCGCATGGTGTCGAGAACGGCCTTGTGTTCGATCTTGCTGGTGATCAGGTGCTTGCCCTTGGAGGCGTAGAAATGTGCCGCACCCTTGATTGCCAGGTTGTCGGATTCGGTGGCACCGGAGGTCCAGACGATTTCGCGCGGATCGGCATTGACCAGATCGGCCACCTGACGACGGGCGTTTTCGACCGACTCTTCAGCCTTCCAGCCGAATACGTGGGAGCGCGACGCCGGGTTGCCGAAGTTTCCGTCAACCAGCAGGCATTCACTCATTTTTTGCGCAACACGCGGATCAACCGGGGTGGTCGCAGAGTAATCAAGGTAAATCGGCAATTTCATGGACTATCTCCTAAATCAGGGCTGGCGTGCCGCTGGCTCTCTGGCGGTCATTCGACGGCGGACGCTTCAATCTTGTCCAGGCGTGGCGCCTTGCTGTTGCAACGGCGCTGGTCCTGACGCTGGGCTACTTCTTGCACCTCACGGCGAGTCACAAGATCAGCCAAGCTGATACCACTTAGAAATTCGTGAATCTGCAGGCTCAGGTCGCACCACAGATGGTGAGTCAGGCAGGTGTCGCCGGAATGGCAATCGCCCTGGCCCTGGCACTTGGTGGCGTCGACCGATTCGTTCACCGCATCGATCACCTGGGCGACCTGGATGCCCTGCATGTCGCGGGACAACTGGTAGCCACCTCCCGGACCGCGAACACTGGAAACCAGGTTGCTGCGGCGCAGTTTGGCGAACAGCTGTTCGAGGTAGGACAGGGAGATGCCTTGGCGCTCGGAGATATCGGCCAGGGACACCGGCCCGTGCTGCGCGTGCAACGCCAGGTCAAGCATGGCGGTCACGGCGTATCGGCCTTTTGTAGTCAGTCGCATGGACAGTTACCACGGAGTTCAGAATGGGCGGGAGTATGCAATTCCCGAGCATTTAAGTCAACTATAAGACCTAGTGCTTTAGTCGGGTTTACCCGCAAAAGAGCGCGCGCATCATAGCAAAGGCCCGTGGCGTACAGCCAGTGATACCGAGCCATCGTTCATCGCGAGCAGGCTCACTCCTACATTTGGAATGCGCTCTCCTGTAGGAGTGAGCCTGCTCGCGATAGCAGCGCCTCGGTTTAACTGGCCTGGCTCTGATCCTTGCCTTTGACGCAGGCGAAGTCTTCTTCACGCAGCTCAGGCAGATCTTTCGCACAGTAATTGCTACCCAGATCCTTCAATGCGCCGCACATGCCTTCCAGACGCCCGTCCACCGCTTGCAGGTGATCGAGCAACTGGCCGATGGCGCGCGCCACTGGGTCGGGCATGTCTTCGCTAACGCCATAGGCATCGAAACCGATCTTCTCGGCCATGGCCTTGCGCTTGGCGTCCTGCTCTTCATCGGACTTGACGATGATGCGCCCCGGAATCCCCACCACGGTAGCGCCCGGTGGCACTTCCTTGGTCACCACCGCATTGGAACCAACCTTGGCACCGGCACCGACCGTGAACGGACCGAGCACCTTGGCGCCCGCACCGACCACCACACCGTCACCCAGCGTCGGATGGCGCTTGCCCTTGTTCCAACTGGTGCCGCCAAGGGTCACGCCCTGATAGATGGTCACGTCGTCGCCGATCTCGGCGGTCTCACCGATCACGATACCCATGCCGTGGTCGATAAAGAAACGCCGCCCAACCTTGGCGCCCGGATGAATCTCGATGCCGGTCAGCCAGCGACCGAAGTTCGACACCAGCCTCGCCAGCCACTTCAGATCGTTGCGCCAGAGCATGCCGGCCAGTCGATGAATCCAGATCGCATGCATGCCGGGGTAGCAGGTCAGGACTTCAAAAGCGTTACGCGCCGCCGGGTCTCGATGGAATACGCTCTGGATATCTTCACGCAAACGCTCAAACATCATTCAGTCCTTCCGCTTAAGAAGCTCACCACGGGCCGCTTTCTGGGTTTCCGTGAGAATGCCCCGCAAAATATTCATTTCCGCCCGGCTGACCGAGCTGCGTCCGTACAACCGGCGCAGGCGTGCCATCAAGTGCCGGGGTTTTTCCGGGTCGAGAAATTCGATCGCGACCAATGTCTGCTCCAGATGCTCGTAAAAGCGCTCCAGCTCATCCATGGTCGCCAGCTCGGCGCTTTTCACCGAAGCCACTTCTTCTTTCTCGACCTTGCTCGGCTGCCCCTGCGAGGCCAGCCAGGCCATGCGCACTTCGTAGCTCAGCACCTGCACCGCCGCCCCCAGGTTCAGCGAACTGAACGTCGGGTCGGAAGGGATGTGCACGTGGAAGTGACATCGCTGCAGCTCTTCGTTGGTCAGGCCGGAATCTTCACGACCGAACACCAGAGCGATTTCGGCGCCCTGCCCGGCTTCTTCGATAACCTTGGTTCCGCATTCACGCGGATCGAGCAGCGGCCATGGGATACGCCGATCCCGCGCACTGGTACCCAAGACCAGATTGCAGCCGACCAAGGCGTCTTCCAAAGTGGCGACGACTTGCGCACTTTCAAGGATGTCTCCGGCACCGGATGCACGGGCATCGGCTTCGTGATGCGGAAACTGGCGTGGCTCGACCAGCACCAGCCGCGACAGACCCATGTTTTTCATGGCGCGCGCGGCCCCGCCGATATTGCCGGGGTGGCTGGTGTTGACCAGGACGACACGAATGTTCTGCAGCAAGGGAGGCGCTCTCGGACATTGGAAAGGGGGGCAAATCTTACAGAACAGCCTACCGTTAAGCTATGAAAGCGAACAGCGTCCTTCACCTGAAGAAAAGTTCTGATAGAATGCGCGGCTTTCTTTAACAACCTTAGGTGACACATCCATGCAGCCCATGCTGAATATCGCGCTGCGCGCCGCCCGCAGCGCCAGTGAACTGATCTTCCGCTCCATCGAGCGCCTGGATACCATCAAGGTCGACGAAAAAGACGCCAAGGATTATGTATCCGAGGTTGATCGCGCCGCTGAACAGAAAATCATCGATGCCCTGCGCAAGGCTTACCCGAATCACTCGATCCAGGGTGAAGAGACCGGCCTGCACGCCGGCACCGGCATCGAAGGCGAAGAATACCTGTGGATCATCGATCCACTGGACGGCACCACCAACTTCCTGCGTGGCATCCCGCACTTCGCGGTCAGCATCGCCTGCAAATACCGTGGTCGCCTGGAACACGCTGTGGTTCTGGACCCGGTGCGCCAGGAAGAATTCACCGCCAGCCGTGGTCGCGGCGCACAACTGAACGGTCGTCGCCTGCGCGTCAGCGGCCGCACCAGCCTTGACGGCGCCCTGCTGGGTACCGGCTTCCCGTTCCGTAACGACCAGATGGACAACCTCGACAACTACCTGGGCATGTTCCGCTCCCTGGTAGGCCAGACCGCCGGCATCCGCCGCGCTGGCGCAGCGAGCCTGGATCTGGCCTACGTGGCTGCCGGTCGTTTCGATGCGTTCTGGGAGTCGGGCCTGTCCGAGTGGGACATGGCGGCAGGCGCCCTGCTGATTCAAGAAGCCGGCGGCCTGGTGAGCGACTTCACCGGCGGTCACGACTTCCTTGAAAAAGGCCACATCGTTGCCGGCAACACCAAATGCTTCAAGGCAGTCCTGACGGCGATCCAGCCGCACCTGCCGGCTTCGCTGAAGCGCTAAGCTTCGGACGAATCAGAAAAGCACCCTTCGGGGTGCTTTTTTTATGCCCATTTTTCAGGCCCTGTGGATCTCATGTGGGAGCGAGCCTGCTCGCGAAAGCGGTGTATCAGCAAAATGGATACTGAATGATGGACCGCATTCGCGAGCAGGCTCGCTCCCACAGGTGAGAATCGCGCGGCCATAAATCGCAGGCACAAAAAAAGCACCCCGCAGGGTGCTTCTTTTAAAACCGTGAAACCTTACTGACCCGGCTCGTTCTGCGACAGGATCAGCTTGCCTTCCTTGTCGACCGGAATCTGATTGCCCGGATCGCGGTCCATCCGCACTTTGCCTTCCTTACCATCGAGCGAGTAACGCACGTCGTAACCGACGACCTTGTCGCTGATGTCATTGACCGTGTTGCAGCGGGTTTGCGTGGTGGTGTAGGTGTCACGCTCCTGCATGCCCTCCTGCACCTTGTTGCCCGCGTAACCGCCACCGACCGCACCGGCCACCGTGGCAATTTTCTTGCCGGTGCCGCCGCCAATCTGGTTACCCAGCAAACCACCGGCCAGCGCGCCGACCACGGTCCCGGCGATCTGGTGTTGATCTTTTACCGGCGCCTGACGGGTCACCGTTACATCCTTGCATACTTCACGTGGAGTCTTGATCTGTGTCTTGACCGGCTCAACGGCTAGCACTTGCGCATACTCAGGGCCGCTTTTAACCAGGCTGTAGGTGGCAACAGCACCCCCGGCTGTAACACCGACAGCACCCAATACCGCACCAACCAGCAACGACTTGTTCACATGAACCTCCTGACCATCACATGCGGGACGCGCCCGCGCTTCTCCCAGCCTTGGAGCACAAAAAA
Source organism: Pseudomonas sp. R1-1 (assembly GCF_051132135.1). Lineage (NCBI taxonomy): Bacteria > Pseudomonadati > Pseudomonadota > Gammaproteobacteria > Pseudomonadales > Pseudomonadaceae > Pseudomonas > Pseudomonas sp. R1-1. The sequence continues at coordinate 1,231,148 of NZ_CP071663.1, read as the reverse complement.
AGGCGCGAGTTCAACTCGCGCCTTTCATGGCCTGACAGCCGGGATTTCGAGGGCCGTTATGGACGGTCGTCGACTTCCTGCTCGGTGTTGGCCGGAGGAATCAGATCCTCGGTGGTCAGGTTCAGCCAGATCAGCACCACGTTGGCGATGTAGATCGACGAGTAGGTACCTGCCAGTACGCCGATGAACAGCGCGATGGAGAAGCCGAACAGGTTGTCGCCGCCGAAGATCAGCAGCGCCGCGATCGCCAGCAAAGTCGAGATCGACGTCGCCATGGTCCGCAGCAGGGTCTGGGTGGTCGAGATGTTGATGTTCTCGATCAGCGACGCCTTGCGCAGGACTCGGAAGTTTTCCCGCACCCGGTCGAACACGACGATGGTGTCGTTCAGCGAGTAACCGATGATCGCCAGTACCGCCGCCAGCACCGTCAGGTCGAAGGTGATCTGGAAGAACGACAGGATACCGATGGTGACGATCACGTCGTGGATCAGCGACACGATGGCGCCGACCGCGAATTTCCACTGAAAGCGGAAAGCCAGGTAGATCAGGATGCCGCCGAGCGCCAGCAGCATGCCGAGGCCGCCCTGGTCGCGCAGTTCTTCACCGACCTGCGGGCCGACGAACTCGACACGCTTGACCGTCGCCGGGTTGTCGCCGCCAACCTTTTGCAGCGCTTCCGCGACTTGATGGCCGAGCTGCGGGTCTTCACCCGGCATGCGCACCAGCAGGTCTGTCGTGGCACCGAAGTTCTGCACGACGGCTTCGTGGTAACCCGAAGTCGCCAACTGCTCGCGGACCTTGGTGACATCGGCCGGACGCTCGTAGGTCAGCTCGATGAGCGTACCGCCGGTGAAGTCCAGGCCCCAGTTCATGCCTTTGGTGACAACGCTGAATACCGCCAGCAGGGTCAGAAAAACCGTGACGCCGAACGCGAAGTTGCGAACGCCCATGAAGTTGATTGTACGTAACATGGCAGCCCCTTAAATCCACAACTTCTTGAAGTCACGCCCGCCAAAGATCAGGTTGACCATTGCGCGGGTCACCATGATGGCCGTGAACATCGAGGTAAAGATCCCGAGGGACATGGTCACTGCGAAGCCCTTCACCGGGCCGGTGCCCATGGCGAAGAGAATGCCGCCGACCAGCAAGGTGGTCAGGTTGGCGTCGAGAATCGCGGTGAATGCCCGGCCGAAGCCTTCGTTGATTGCACGCTGCACGGTCATGCCGGCGGCGATCTCTTCACGGATCCGCGAGAAGATCAGCACGTTGGCGTCGACCGCCATACCCATGGTCAGCACGATACCGGCGATGCCCGGCAGGGTCAGCGTGGCCCCCAGCAGCGACATCAGCGCCAGCAGCAACACCATGTTCACCGCCAGCGCGACGGTGGCGATGATGCCGAAGAAGCGGTAGATGGCGATGATGAACAGCGACACGAACAGCATGCCCCACAGCGACGCGTCGATACCCTTGGTGATGTTATCAGCACCCAGGCTCGGACCGATTGTGCGCTCTTCGGCGAAGTACATCGGCGCCGCCAGACCACCGGCACGCAGCAGCAGTGCCAGTTCGGACGATTCGCCCTGGCCGTTCAGGCCGGTGATACGGAACTGCGCACCCAGCGGCGACTGAATGGTCGCCAGGCTGATGATCTTCTTCTCTTCCTTGAAGGTCTGCACCGGCACGTCTTTCTCGACGCCGTTGACCATCTGCTTGGTGTAAGTCGTCACCGGACGCTGTTCGATGAAGATCACCGCCATGCTGCGACCGACGTTGGAACGGGTCGCGCGGCTCATCAGCTCGCCACCGTGGCCATCCAGACGGATGTTCACTTCCGGCGTGCCGTGCTCGCCGAAACCGGCCTTGGCGTCGGTGACCTGGTCACCGGTGATGATCAGACCACGTTCGATCTGCGCTGGCGGACGATTGCCTTCACGGAATTCGAACGACTCGGAAGTGGCTTTCGAAGCGCCCGGCTCAGCGGCCAGACGGAACTCAAGGTTGGCCGTCTTACCGAGAATACGCTTGGCTTCGGCAGTGTCCTGCACGCCTGGCAGTTCAACCACAATGCGGTTAGCGCCCTGACGCTGAACGATCGGTTCGGCAACACCCAGCTCGTTGACGCGGTTACGTACCGTGGTCAGGTTCTGCTTGATGGAGTATTCGCGGATTTCCGCCAGCTTGGCCGGGGTCATCGCCAGACGCAGCACCGGTTGACCGTTGAGGTCGGCCGGAACAATGTCGAAATCGTTGAAGTTCTTGCGGATCAGGCTGCGAGCCTGTTCGCGGCTGTCTTCGTCAGCGAAGCCCAGCTGAATGGCACCGCCCAGTTGCGGCAGGCTGCGATAGCGCAGCTTCTCTTTGCGCAGCAGGCTCTTGACGTCGCCTTCGTAGACTTTCAGGCGTGCATCGAGGGCTTTGTCCATGTCCACTTCAAGCAGGAAGTGCACACCACCGGACAAGTCCAGACCCAGCTTCATCGGGTGTGCGCCCAGATTGCGCAGCCATTGCGGAGTGGTCTGTGCCAGGTTCAGCGCGACGACGTAGTCATCACCCAATGCCTTGCGCACAACGTCCTTGGCCGGCAGCTGATCTTCAGCCTTGGCCAGACGGATCAGACCGCCCTTGCCGCCCGCGGTCAGCGTGGCTGCCTTGACGTTGATGCCGGATTCTTTCAGCGCCGTGCTGACGCGATCCAGATCAGCCTGATTGACCTGCAGGGCCGTGCTGGCGCCGCTGATCTGAATGGCCGGGTCATCGGGGTAAAGATTGGGAGCGGAATAAATCAGACCGATCGCCAGCACCGCCAGGATCAGAATGTATTTCCACAGAGGGTATTTGTTCAGCATCACGCCGCCCGTTATGAACGCGGGGCGCCTTGCGCGCCCCGTCGATTGAGTAGAAGTTGTTGCTCTTAGATCGCTTTCAGCGTGCCTTTTGGCAGCGTGGCGGCGATGGCGCCTTTCTGGAACTTCATTTCAACGGTGTCGGAGACTTCCAGAACCACGAAGTCATCGGCAACCTTGGTGATCTTGCCGGCGATGCCGCCAGTGGTCACGACTTCGTCGCCTTTCTGCAGGCTGCTCAGCAGGTTCTTCTGCTCTTTGGCGCGCTTGGCCTGTGGACGCCAGATCATCAGGTAGAAGATGACCAGGAAACCGACCAGGAAAATCCACTCGAAGCCGCCGCCCATTGGGCTTGCAGCAGCCGGTGCAGCTGCGTCAGCCATGGCGTTAGAGATAAAAAAGCTCATTTAGCACTCCAGTTGCAAATGTTGAATCTTGGGGTCAGAAAACTCAGTCCAAAGGCGGAACGGGAAGCCCGCGTTTGGCGTAGAAGGCATCGACAAAGGCGGCCAATGTACCCTGTTGAATAGCCTCGCGCAAACCAGCCATCAGCACCTGATAATGGCGCAAGTTATGGATGGTATTGAGCATGCTGCCGAGCATTTCGCCGCACTTGTCCAGGTGATGCAGATAAGCGCGCGAGAAGTTCTGGCAGGTATAGCAATCGCAGGTCGGATCCAGCGGCGATTCATCATGGCGATGGAACGCGTTACGGATCTTCAGCACGCCAGTATCAATGAACAGATGCCCATTGCGGGCATTACGGGTTGGCATCACGCAATCGAACATGTCCACACCGCGGCGCACACCCTCAACCAGATCTTCCGGTTTGCCAACGCCCATAAGGTAACGAGGTTTGTCAGCGGGCATCTGGCCCGGCAGGTAATCGAGCACCTTGATCATTTCGTGCTTCGGTTCACCCACCGACACGCCGCCAATGGCGAGGCCGTCGAAGCCGATCTTGTCGAGGCCTTCGAGCGAGCGCATGCGCAGGTTTTCATGCATGCCGCCCTGGACGATGCCGAACAGCGCCGCCGTGTTGTCGCCATGGGCATTCTTCGAACGCTGCGCCCAGCGCAACGACAGTTCCATCGATACCCGCGCGACATCTTCGTCGGCCGGGTACGGCGTACATTCGTCGAAGATCATCACGATGTCGGAGCCGAGATCGCGTTGCACCTGCATCGATTCTTCCGGGCCCATAAACACTTTCGCGCCATCGACCGGCGAGGCGAAGGTCACGCCCTCCTCCTTGATCTTGCGCATCGCACCGAGACTGAACACCTGGAAGCCGCCGGAGTCGGTCAGGATCGGACCTTTCCACTGCATGAAATCATGCAGGTCGCCGTGCTCCTTGATCACCTGCGTGCCGGGACGCAGCCACAGGTGGAAGGTGTTGCCCAGAATGATCTCCGCGCCCGTGGCGACGATGTCACGCGGTAACATGCCCTTGACCGTGCCGTAGGTGCCGACCGGCATGAACGCCGGGGTCTCGACGGTGCCACGGGGGAAGGTCAGGCGACCACGGCGAGCCTTGCCGTCGGTGGCCAGCAGCTCAAAGGACATTCGACATTCGCGACTCATTCTGTTTCCTCTGGGCCTGATTGTTCAGGGGCAGTTGGAGCGGGATTGCGGGTGATGAACATCGCATCACCGTAGCTGAAAAAGCGGTAACCGTTGTCGACCGCGGCTTTGTAGGCAGCCATGGTTTCCGGGTAACCGGCAAACGCCGAAACCAGCATCAACAGCGTCGACTCCGGCAAATGGAAATTGGTTACCAGAGCATCGACCACATGAAACGGCCGGCCCGGGTAGATAAAGATGTCGGTGTCGCCACTGAACGGCTTGAGCACACCATCGCGCGCGGCACTCTCCAGCGAACGCACACTGGTCGTGCCGACCGCGACCACTCGACCACCGCGCGCACGACAAGCGGCAACCGCATCGACCACGTCCTGGCCGACTTCCAGCCACTCGGTGTGCATGTGGTGATCTTCGATTTTGTCGACGCGCACCGGCTGGAACGTCCCCGCGCCGACGTGCAGCGTGACGAACGCCGTCTCGACGCCCTTGGCCGCAATCGCTTCCAGCAACGGCTGATCGAAATGCAGCCCCGCCGTCGGCGCCGCCACCGCGCCCAGACGCTCCGCGTACACGGTCTGATAACGCTCGCGATCCGAGCCTTCATCCGGGCGGTCTATATAAGGAGGCAACGGCATGTGCCCGACACGATCGAGCAGCGGCAGCACTTCTTCAGCGAAGCCCAGCTCGAACAACGCATCGTGACGCGCCAGCATCTCGGCTTCGCCACCGCCGTCGATAAGAATCTTCGACCCCGGCTTCGGCGACTTGCTCGAGCGCACATGCGCCAGCACGCGGTGACTGTCGAGCACGCGCTCGACGAGAATTTCCAGCTTGCCGCCGGACGCTTTCTGCCCGAACAGCCGCGCCGGAATCACCCGGGTATTGTTGAACACCATCAAATCGCCCGGGCGCAAATGCTCAAGCAAATCAGTGAATTGACGGTGTGCCAGGGCGCCGCTCGGCCCATCGAGGGTCAGCAGGCGACTACCGCGACGCTCGGCCAAAGGATGGCGGGCGATCAGCGAATCAGGAAGCTCGAAAGTAAAGTCAGCAACGCGCATGATGGGGTTCGTCTAGCAGGGCCGGAAAGTCTAGCGGAAATATCAAAAATTGACCATGAAACGTGATTGACCAACGGTAATGACCTCTCTATACTTCGCCGCCATTGAGCCCTGATGGCGGAATTGGTAGACGCGGCGGATTCAAAATCCGTTTTCGAAAGGAGTGGGAGTTCGAGTCTCCCTCGGGGCACCATATAGCAGTATCTGAAAGTCTCTACCAGACTCTCAGACCCAGAGAAACCGGCCACTTGAGCCGGTTTTTTTTGTGTCTGGCTATCTACTCCTGTATCCCTTTATCCGTTGTATCCCTGTATCCCTGCTTGTATCCTGAGAAAATTACCGAACTTTGGGATACAAGGATGAAGCGCGTAGACATCAAGCGCCGCCCTCTCGCTGACACGACACTCGCGGGATTGGAGCCGGAATCAAAGGAATACCGGGAGCTAGACGGAAACGGCCTCTATTTCAGGGTCAAACCTGATGGTGGCAAGTCTTGGCAGCTTCGCTACAAACGTCCGGCGGGCAATTGGGCATGGATGGGGCTCGGGGGTTACCCGGAAGTAAGCGGTGCACTTGCACGAGACAAAGCGGCCGATCTACGCAAAATCGTAAGTAGCGGTGCCGATCCTCTCGAACAGAAGAGATCTGCCAAAGCAGCCATTAACGCTGCCAAGACTAGAACCTTTCGAGCGGCTGCTGAAGCTTGGCTGAAGGCCAAAGAGGAAAAGGGCCTCGCCACCTCCACCCTTAACAAAATTCGCACCTACCTCGACAAAGACATACTCCCAGCATTGGGAGATAAGCCACTCGATGAAATAACCCGTACCGACTGCGCGAATCTTCAGGCATCCCTCGAAGCCCGAAACGCACACAACGTGGCGGAAAAGTGTCGCACCTGGGTCAACCAGATTTTCGGCCGTGCTATCGGATTAGGACTGACTGAAAACGATCCGGGCAGCCGCCTTCGTGATATTGCAGCGCAGGCCCCTAAGACTCAGCAACACCCACACTTGCTTGAACCTGAGCTGGCTGAATTTCTTCACGCACTAAAAAACACTCCGAGCAGACTGACAGCCCGCACAGCTGCATGGCTTTGTTTATGGACAGCATCGCGTCCAGGCATGGTGCGCTTGGCCGAATGGAAAGAGTTCGACCTTGAGAAAGCCATCTGGACTACGCCCGCCGCCAAGATGAAGATGCGTCGGGATTTTGTGTGCCCTTTGCCCCAGCAAGCGGTTACCGCCCTTAAGGAACTGCACTGCCTAACAGGACGGAGTCGCTGGCTTTTCCCCGGCGTAGGAGCCAAGAACCCGACCATCAGCGAAAACACAATTAACAAAGTCTTCGCGACCATCGGCTACAAAGGTCGCCTCGTTGGGCACGGTACTCGGCACACAGCGAGTACATTGCTTCGAGAACATGGCTGGCCGAAGGAGCATGTTGAAGCGCAGCTAGCACACAAGGAAGAAGGTATTTCAGGGATCTACAACAAAGCTCAATACTTAGAGCAGCGCGTAACCATGATGCAGTGGTATGCCGATCATCTTGATGGACTTGCAGCTGGCAATGTAGTGCAAGGCCAGTTTGGAAAGGCAATATGACTTCCCTACCTATCACCCAGTGCAAAACCAGTGTAACGCGTGTTACAGGTGTAACTAAAAACGGCAACCAATTGATTTCATTCGTTTTATTTCCAGTTACACGCGGCAAAACATCGGCCCTTTCTATGTGTAACGTCCCTGAATCGTGTAACAGGACTCTACCCCCCTCAGCCATGCTGGCGGCCTATCCATTTGACGTGCGCCGCTGCGATAACACGCCGATTCCGGGGCGACGGGGGAGCCAGAATGGATATTGAACTGGACGCTGACTTAGGGGAGCTGGAAATTGCAGGAGTCGACGTCGAATGCCTAATTAGGGACATGGACGATATCGAAACAGCTGTTCTAGAGTTAGCGCTGTACCCGCAGTTCAACGACTATTTTCGAGAAACATTCGATCTTATCAATGCCGCCACTTCATTCTGGCTTGAGGATGGGGCCTACGCGCTCTGTGCCGAGCGCGTCACAGGAACCTTGTTTCGACTCCGTGACGTCATCGACGAACATGCTAGTGCCACGGAAGCCGGCTCTTTGCCAAATGTCATTCGACAGCTCCCAGGCTTCAATCATCAAGCAACGGACTCGCAACTGGTCGCGGCCTTCGCCCTAGTGCTCGGTACCCAAGCATTGGAGGTCCTCGCGAATTGGCTGTTCGAACTTGAGCTAGCGACTTACGACATCGATGCCGACCTGATAGAGCAACTGAGAAATGAATCGCCGCGCCAGTACCTCGCCCTCATTGAGAAAGAGCGATATCGACGTAGCGGACTTGAAATTCGAGCACGAGAGCAATTTGCTGTTTTTATGGGAGAGGCTAATCAGACGCTGTTGATGGCAAATTTTTATCAACAAGTGGAGCGCATGGATGTATCCAAAAATGGTTTCAACACATCAAGTCTAATGCGCCGACTACTCGACGAAGCTTTCTCAGCGAAAGCAACGAGGCGTGGCCAAGAGGCAGGTAAAGGCAACCTAGACCCCAGCTCAAAAACACAAACGGAGGCCATGGATCGACGGTCAAAAATCAAGGCTGCCGCAGAAACGATCATTGAGGGACGCAAGATTGAAAAGCGAAGCCTTAGCGATGCGGAGCTAACCAACCTTCTTTTCGATCAAACAGTACATGGCACAAAAAAAACCATCCGAGAGCATTTGACCGCCCTAGGCCTTAGACCCTTGAAATAAAAAGGGGAACAGACACAGTCCGTTCCCTCTCCCCCCCGTAGCGTATGACCTGTTGTCTCTATTCACACAGGTTTGGATCGCTATGACTACCCAACTAAAAACCATCACCCCGCACGACCCCGCTACGACGCTCATTCGCATGCCGGAGGTCATTTCAATCGTAGGGCTCGCACGCCCGACTATCTACAAGCTCATGCGCCGACCTGAGAGCGGATTCCCGCTGCCAGTGAAGCTGAGTACCAGCAACGCCCGAAGTGCTCCAGTTGCATGGGTATTGGGAGAGGTACAGGCGTGGACACGAGCGCGTATCGCTGCCCGTGACCAGGTGGCCGCATGAAGCGCAATTACTGCCCTTTCAAGGCACCATTTCTAGACTCCTACAGCATCGGATTCCGCCTCTACCAGCCCGGGGGGATCAACTGGCGCCATCGCACTATTGCGGGTGTGAGCTGGAACGGCGAAGAGCAAGAAGCGTTCTTTTTCAGCCCTGACGGCCTCGCACTTCCACTCAAAGCCAATCCTTGGGAACTGCCCGAGCTGATCCGCAAAAATGCGGTGCGCAGAGAGTTTTCGAGCGTTCACGGCTCCGGCTTTTTTGCTATGAGCGAAAGCCGCCTCGCCTCGTTGAAATCGCGCGGCATGACCGACTGGGTTACCTACTGGCTCGTCGATCAATCAGCGGGATTCGCGAACGATCCAGCGGTATGGCAACGCATCATTGATGAGGATCTTGCCGTCGAGAAGACGACAAGCGAGCGCGCTCATCAAGATATGCGCTTGACCTCCGACCTGAACGGTTATGTCGAGGAGTGTGTTGCACAACGCCGTGAGCAGATGGTCGTTGTACACCGTCGCCGCTGTGTTGAAGACAGCAAGATCCTCGCCTGGCTCAAAGGTGAAACACCGCCGCCACTGTTCGCTAATGCGCAGGAGGCAGCATGAATCGCAAGATCGCTGATAACGCCTTGATGCATCCGTTCTCCGTGCTGCGCCGCATCGGATTTTCTACTCGCCTCATGCAGCGCCTTGAACGCCACCGCAGCCACCAGGAAAAGCGAGGCCGCGTGGTCAGCGTACTGAGCTGGGCCGACGGTACCTGGTGCGCCCTCTCCCTCCACTGCGAAAAAACCGCCGCAGTGATCGTCGACGAAGGCCAGCAAACCCAAGCCTACGAAGACGCCCGCTCGATGCTCAGCGGCGGTTTTCTACCACTCCTATCCCTGCGCTGGGAAGCCCATGCCTGAAACGAAAACGCCTCCGGGGGCGATCCGGAGGCGTTGAGGTCAATCTACATGCACAAACAATTTATGCCGCACCTGAAAAAACCGCAAGTCATCAGCGCAGTTGCACTTTCGAAAAACGGACGTTACTCTCTGACCGTCGCTGCAAATTCAGTGACCGGACTTGGCCGTCCGAACCGCAAAAGGCGCACAAGCGCCCTCCATCCGAACGCAGGCGCTTTTTTTGTGCCCGCCGTATCGTGTTATGGCGGCTGTGCGTGGGACACCTTCGGGTGTGCCGGGTCCCTTTTGCCCCGGTCGGCCAACCCGCGTACAGCTGTCACCATTCCTTGCTTGGCCGCAAGCGGTGGCAGCTCCTCAGCAAAAGGAGCTCTACATGAACGCTGTCAATCCGTCCAAAATTCGCGCCGCTGCACACCGTGCAATGGCTCTCGCCGCTTTACACGCCAATTCCAGCCTCGCTACACGCCTCTCCCGTTACAACGCTCACATGGCCAAAGCCCGCGCACTCGAAACCGCAGGCGGTGCCCAATGAACAACGCTTTGAGTTTCGCCCTGCCCGAAGACCTGCTCTGCGTGAATCCGACCGCAGAAGCCGGTGTGCCCATCGACGCCATTACCTGCGCAATTGCTCGCGCCGACTCGGTGCTGACGTTGCTTGAAGAACACTTTGAAAGCGACTCCTCGCGCCTTGCTAACCACGTTATCGCGGCCGTCCTCTGGGACGTGCGCGGCACTCTTGGTTTGATTAAAACACTGACCTTGCACGGAGACTCCACCTCGACGCCTGCTGCGCAGAAAGGCGGTGCGCTATGAATACCTCCACCACCCTCGGGCATGCCACCTTCACTCGCGTGAACGCCTCCGACTTGAAGTTGTTCCGGGTCAATGCCGGAGTACCTGTCGAGGATGCAATGGAGATGGTTTCCCTGCTGCAGCATCACGCTAACCAACTCACCTTCGACGCCGCCATGAGCGACAGCGGTGAGCGTTTCAGTTGGCCTGCTCTGTACCTTGGCGAGATGGCCAAAGCGCTGATTGATGACATCAACGACGCACTGTTTCTGCCGAGGGCTGACACATGAGCCAGCGCCCGAGTAGCAACACCAAACGTCCAAGTTTTGCCGACGTGAAGGCCGCCGCTCTGAAAGACATTGATCGTGTCTTGTCGCACTGGCTGCCCAACGGCAAGCGCGTCGATGGCGGCAAGGAATACACCGCACCGAATCCAACCCGCAGCGACAAGCGCGCCGGTTCGCTCAAGATCAGTTTGAGCAAAGGCACATGGTCCGACTTTGCCACCGGCGACAAGGGCGGCGACCTGATTGATCTGGTGCGCTATCTGGACGGCGGCACCGACATCGAGGCCTGCAACCAACTCGCAGAATTGCTCAACGTGTCGCCCGGCGCCGCCCAGGCGAAGACAGCTCCTGCCAAAACAAAGGCACCTGAGTGGATTGCCATTCAGCCGATACCAGCGGAGGCCATGAACAAGTGCCCTGCCAAGCATCGGCAGCACGGCGTGCCGTCGATGGTCTGGATCTACCGTGATGCGCAAGGCCAGCCACTAATGGCGCTTTACCGCTTCGACCTCGCCCCTGACGAGGACGGCAAACCGAAGAAGGTTTTTGCACCCCTGACATGGTGTCAGCGCGCCGATGGCCAGACCGCGCAATGGCGCTGGCAGGGTCTGCCCGATCCACGTCCGCTGTTGCGACTTGATGAACTGGCTCAGCGCAGAGACGCGCCAGTGGTTTTGTGCGAAGGCGAGAAAGCTGCCGACGCTGCCGCCGAACTGCTGCCGAGCCACGTGGCCACCTGCTGGCCGAACGGTTCCAACTCTTGGCATAAAGCTGACCTAACATCACTTAAGGGTCGCGATGTGCTGTTGTGGCCTGACAACGACGACAGCGGCAAAGCTTGCATGAAAACCGTCGCCGAGAAGCTGCGCGAAATCGGCGCCGCCTCGGTCCGCTTCATCGATCTGGACTTGTTCAAACACAAGCCCACGCTGAAGAGTGGCCGCGCCGCTTTCGCCAAAGGTGGTCAATGGGATGATGGTGATGACGCTGCCGATGCGCTCACCAAAAATTGGACAGCCGCGCATTTCGCCGAGCTGCAAAGCAGCGGCAAGCTGTTTGGTTTGATCGAGGAAAAACCATCCTCGGAGCAAACTGAAGCCAAGCCGGACGCGAAAACGAAACCCGCAGCCAAGCGCCCGACAAAATCGAAAACCGACCTGATGCCCGGCGGCTTTCGACTCAACTCCGAAGGTGTGTTTTATGCCGGTGACGACGGTGAGGCGCGTCCGGTGTGCTCGCCACTGGAGATCCTCGCCCGTACTCGCGACGACAAAGGTCAGAACTGGGGCTTGTTAGTCGAATTCGACGATCCCGACGGCGCCAAGAAACGCTGGAACATTCCGGCGCGCACCATGACCGGTGACTTTGGCAAAGACGTGCTCGGCCCGCTGGTGGACATGGGGCTACGTCTCGCAGGCAGTCGGTCAGGGCGCAATGCACGCAATGACCTGCAGAGCTATCTCGGTGGCTTCGACAGCGCCCAAAGGGCACGGTTGGTCACGCGACTGGGATGGCATGACACAGCCTTTCTACTGCCCGAGCAGCAGGTCGGCACGCACAGCGAGCACCTGCACTTCTACGAGGCCGGCTCGCAACTTCCGCCTATCAGCGAAGCGGGCACGCTTGAACAATGGCGGGAGCAGATTGGGGCGCTTTGCGTCGGTAACCATCGTTTGGCATTTGTCGTTGGAGTGGCCTTCGCAGGGCCGCTGCTGCACATGCTCGGCCATGAATCAGGCGGCTTTCATCTGTATGGCGACAGCTCCGGCGGCAAGACCACACACTTGCAAGTTGCGGCCTCGGTCTACGGTGGACCGCGACTGGTGCGTTCGTGGCGTTCCACCGACAACGCGCTGGAGTCCATCGCCGCCGCGCATTCCGACGGCCTTCTGGTGTTGGATGAAATCGGTATGTGTGACCCGCGCATCATTGGCGAGACGGTGTACATGCTCGGCAACGGCACCGGCAAGGCACGCGCAAACGATCGAGGCCAAGCTGGCCGACAGGTACAGGAGTGGCGTTTGCTCTTTCTCTCTACCGGGGAGAAAACATTGGCCCAGCACATGGCCGAGGCAAATAAGGAGCTGAAAGCGGGCATGGAGGTACGCATGCTTGCCGTTCCTGCCGATGCCAGCAAAGGCCTCGGCATGTTCGATGCGTTTAACGGTTTTGAAGACGCAGCGGCACTGTCCGACGCGCTCAAAGCACGCGTAGCGAAGTACTACGGCACGCCGCTCACAGCCTTCCTTACCGCCCTGTGTGAACCCGGTAAGCGTCACGGCTGGACAGCCATCCTGCGCCGTACGCTGGAAGGTTTTATCGCCCAGTCGTTACCAGCATCGGCCAGTGGACAGGCGCACCGTGCCGCCGCTCGCTTCGGTCTCGCCGCTGCAGCGGGCGAGTTGGCAACCGCGATGGGGATTACCGGCTGGCCCGACGGGACCGCCACCACCGCTGCTCGCGTGTGCCTCAATGCATGGATGAACGAGCGTGGCGGCGCCGGCAACTTCGAAGGCGATGCAATCGTGGCGCGACTTAGACAGATCATCGAGCGCTTCGGTGAAAGCCGCTTTACGCGTTGGGAATCGACGGCGGCGAAGATCGACGAACACGGTCCGCGCACCATCGACCGACTCGGTTTTCGTAAAACGTTGGAGCACGGTCTTGGTGATTCCCTGCACACAACCAACACCTATTACGTGCTCCCCGAGTTATGGCGCTCGGAAATCTTCCGAGGCATGAACATCAACGCGGTGAACAAGGAACTGCTACAGCGCGGTGTTCTGGAACCGGGGAAGGACGGTAAGGCGTCGAGCCTGATCCGGCTACCTGGTCTGGGCACGCAACGCTGCTACATCGTGAAGACGATTCCGGGAATGGATGAGAGCGAGGCTCGGGCCGCCTGAGGCCATCTCTGCTGATCGAGGTAGCGCCGGCTTATTCCGGCCTCGCCAGCCACTCAACCCAATACACAATCAAATTGAACAGAGACTAAACACATGAACGAGATTCAAGACCTTAAAGACCGTCGCGACCATCTGCGCAGCGAGGCAGAACAGCTGCACGCCAAATTGCTGCCCCTTGAGGCTGTGCTGGAAAGTGAGGAAACCATCGAGCCGACTCTGGAGCGCGAACTACGCGACACGTACAACGAGCTGAAACGGGACTTCGATTCGCGCAATCTCAATGCTGACCTTTTGGATCGCAGGATTAGTCGCACCGAAAACCTCGCTAATTGCGAATCTTTGATGACGGCTCACATCGAGGAGATGGATAACTGGAAGGCTGATGAGCAGGAGCTGAAGGAAAAGCGCCAGAGCCTCAACACGCGCCTGGAGCAAATTCAGCAGCAGGCGGAAGAGGACATGGCGAAAGCTCGCCAGGCCGAAACGGACGCCGCCACGGCGTACGCGCAGGCTGTAGCGTGGGGCGACACCGAAGGCGAGAAGACAGCCAATACCGATGCGCAAAAGGCTGCGAAGAACCTCACCGTGGCCACCGAACACAATCGTCGCCAACACCTGATTATGACAGCTCTAGAGCAGGAGCTGGTCACGGTAGATAAATACATAGCAGAAGCACAGCTAAAGCATAAAGAGATAGAGCGCACTGCCCTGTTGCTATCGCAGACTGTACTCGAAGAGCAGTGGAACGAGGCTGCTAAAGCGTTGTTTGAGGCGGGAGGAAAACTGTGGGCGAACTACAACCTTCTTGGCCGCGACCAGATTGGACTCATGAAGCTGGTGGTTCCAGAGCAAGGCGAGAACTTTGGGAGGTGGACATGGGAAGAGCTATCAGCTCGCTCGCGCCACTACAACGCGCGGGACTTACTACAGCTCGACAGCTCAGTGGTACCGCAGCCGCCCGAAGACATGAACAATCAAGAACAACGCAAGGATGAACGCAATGAACAAACCGATACAGAACAGCGTCAGTTGGTCTGACACGCTCAAAACTCGTAAGGCCCATCTCAATGCCCTGCTGTCGACCATGAACGCAGGGCCGGGCAAATCCAGTCAGATACAAACGTTAACGATTAATGCGATTAAATCGGAAATGACGCACATTGACAGCCAACTGAACCGTCGAAAATAGCGCTGAACTTATAGGCATTTCGTTTTATCTTAATAACTAGGCATGACCACTTCGAACAAGGGAAAGACTATGTCCAAACTCGCAGAGTACCGCCAGCTGGAAAAACACCTCGCTGAGCAGCTCCAAGCACTGGAAGCACTGAAAGGTGATGATGGACTGAAAAAAGAAATCGAGTTCGAAACGAAGCTGCGCAAACTGCTCGATCAGTATGGTTTCAGCCTTAAGCACATCATCAACCTACTTGATCCGCAAAGTTCTGCAATGCGCCAATCTACGGCCCCGGCCACAAGCACACGCAAACCACGCGAACGCAAGGTCTACAAAAATCCCAATACTGGGGAAATGATCGAAACCAAAGGTGGAAATCATAAAGCCTTGAAAGAGTGGAAAGCACAACACGGCGCCGATGTAGTCGAGGGATGGCTGAAGAGATAAGATGGCAACACCTGAAAAAAGGGCCTATGTAGGCCCTTTTTTAATATCGAGCAAAGCAATTGCTTACCGCTGAGGATCCTGCTGCAGAAACATACGCATTATGGCCTCTCAGCAGCTTTCAACCAATCATTTACGCCATTAACGCCAAGTGACAGTAGAGCATCCTGTATTACAACTACGCGCCGCAACATTGAACCGCTATCGTAGTCCTCACGCTCTTCCGCTTCAGCGAAGAGCCGTGTCATGAGCTGGGTCAAGCTATTTTTATGATCATACAGGTGAACGCTTCCAGCACTGACATAAGCAATATAACTTTCTGTTGACGCTAAGGCCAGGTCTGGATCACGCTGTACGATGGTGTTCAGCCACTCATGAAATCCGAAGAGACGATGCTGTCTTTTTTCCTCCTCCCTATTACTTGCATAGACTGAAAAAAATTGTTCAACAAGTTCTATTGGAATCGAGATCGCTTCGATTCTATCGTCGAAAATATGAGCCATTTGCTCGGCAACAGATAAGGCGTGAGCGCCACCTACATTTAATCCAAGGCCGATACCGGTTAAGCACTGCGCACGATTCTTTTGAATATTTTCGTGATACGTCCAAACGGTTGCCGCACCCCGCCAAGCGTCTGTACTGTCCAGCGCACTCAAGTCCTCAACAAACTCAGAAATATTTATATGATTAGTCATTGTAGCTAGCGCGGAAATACGACCCCATACCTCTAATCCCTCACCTCCCCCCTCCTCACAAAGACGAGCGAGCACGGGCATGACAACTTCGAAATTATTGTGATAAGCATAATAAAGGCACGGTTCGGCAATTTTCCAAAGTTCATTCCCGCCTTGAATGGCGAGATCAAACATCTCCCATCCAAAATCGAAATACACACTTTGCAAATATGGTAATCGTCGCATGATCATGGCGCGGATCGCAGGTTGATTATCACAGGCAAAACGTTTAAGCGTGGATATTAAGGAGTCCGGAAGTTCATAATTACGCTCTCCGAAATTATTGGCCAATATCATTAAGGCATCAGCGACGTCTCCCTTTGCCATATTAATACCTAATTCAATCAACCCTACAGAGTCCCCCTCAATTGGGTCAGCCTCATAAAGCTCCAAAAATTCTTCGGCCAAAGATACAAGCCGTACCGCTTCTTGCGGGCTGTCTATAACGTAGGCACAAGCTTCAAGCGCTTTGGCTGTAGAGCGTCGATGGCGCCATTCTGTTGGATGTCGTTCTAATTCATCGAGAATCTGGCATGACAGCAGTTCGGCTTGAGTTTCTTCGATTGGCTGCCAAGCTTCATTTGCTTTCAAGTTCCCATACCGATGTGCCAAGTAGGTGGCAACCCCATCCATAACATCATCGCGGAAAACCTGTGGCATTACATTCCAATTGAGACATAGTAAACTCAAAAATCTGGAGGGATGCCGGGAAGAGGCTTCCCGCAACTGCCAACCAACTTCACGCTCCCCGCCGACCAAAAAATCCGAGCCTCCCCAATCCGAGTGACCATAGTAGTGGGATAACAATCTCAATACACCACTATCAGTTGCGTCACAAAAAACTTCGAATGTGAATGGCGGCCGAACCATTCCGCCGAAAGAGTTAATCCTTGGCTGCCTGATCATTGCTCCTTCTTTTTTCTCGTAATGGTCCACTATCGACTGCAACTCACTTGACCGGAGATAGCTAGGAATAGCTATTATTAGCTCAGTTTTCGCCCTCAGCACCCATAGCGTTGACATCTCTGAATCGTGTTCTTTCCAGACACCGAGGATATTGGCCGTTACAAGGTCTTGCACACAGACGTCTAGCAAAATAAATGCCGTATTAATTAGAGACCCCAATTCGTAAGACAGCTCAAACTCCAGCATATTTTGATCACACAACATCCTGCCGATCAGAGGAAGATTGGTTGATGGAGATGCAGTGCAAGCAAGAATGGCAAAATAAAGTAACGCGCCTTCGTGATTGAAACAAAGCCGCTCTCTATTAGTATTCCACCATTCGGAATTGTTTTCCGCGTGATGAATAACTGATGCTTCAATCGCATCAAAAAGAACATTCAAACTACCCTTATGGCTCATATCTCTTCGACTATGCGCATCTTGATATGAGGTTTCGTTGAGAAACCCAGCCCGATAGCCTATACGGGTGTCACCAAAACGTGATGCGCGGACATTGCTCCAGTGCTCGATTGACTCAATCGCCATATCCAGCAATTTAGTGGACTGCAGCATTCGTGTGTTGATAAAGTTTTTATCTCTGTCCCCAAATTCATGCGCCTGACAACGCAACTTGTTATCCAGCCTGAATTTAAGAGCATCCTCGTCGCTTATGTCACCCGACACATAACGCCAGAGTACTTCATCTTCAACAACACCTGCCTCCACACAATTAGAAATAACCCTACCGAGAAAACTATATTCCCTCTGCGGCATTCCAAGTAGTCGCTGAAGCAGCGGTACGATGAGCGCCATGTGCTCCGACTTGATTTCGGATAAATAAACTCCTAGTCGCTCCGCAATTTCAGTGCTGTCGAGCCAGCTTATAGACAATACTTCCATCCAGAAAGTCAACACGCCCGAGCATTCAACATTGCTCCATTGTGCAACGCGATGAGCATGTACTTTCAATCCTTCCGCATCCTGCGCGACTCGCAAAGCGGGTACTAAGTGCTCGATCCAAAAATGATGCCATTCAACTGCACTGGCCAAACCATAAATCACCTGAAAGACATCCCGGTGCCTGTCCCGCAAGTCACGTATTAGTGGCCAATCCTCCTCATGCGGTAACTGCTCAGCAAAAGACTCTGCTACCAAACGTCTGATATGAAACGCTCCAGTGCCCATCAACACCGACCTGAGTTGTTTTCTAAATTCCCGGCGCTCACCCAATACTAACTGTGCGACAAAACTACGTATGCTGGGCCTTACAAAAGGAACGGGCGGTAGACCTTGTATAAACTCATTTAGGGTGACACCACTACGTAATGCACCACTAATTACTAGGACATCCAATAAAGTTTGATGCCCAAATGTTAATTTTCCGTCCTGCGTTTCTTGCAACACGTTAAGGCTACAAAGTTTACGCTGAATTTCTTGAGAAGCCGCGAATCGCTGATGGGGAACCACTAAGCTTCTAACTTTTAGCATTTCTGATGCGAGAGCTTCAATTGCTTGTACAGCCACATCTCCCAATTCATTATTGGAGCGCACGATCGTATCGAGATAACGCTGCCCCAAAGCTTGGCTGGTTACAACATTGAAACTTCCATCACGCTGGGCTAACTCGACGAATAATGCGAGCTCGCGGGGATTCTGTATTAAATGGCGAGTACTAGCATCAATAGTACCAGTCGAAATCCCCAATGCTTCAAGTAAGGGGACAATCTCGCCCAACCAATCTAGAGGATTGCACCTCAACTCACACGCCCATTTTCGCTCAGCAATCTTTCTATCATAGCGCCGGTCAAACTCGCGACAGGCAGTAATTACTGTGACATTAGGAATCAACAGAAGACGGTCTATTTGTGCTAAGAAGTATTGAAGCACTCGATGATCGCGTGCAATGGACAATACGTCCAACGAATCAATTAGTACAATTACCTGTGCTTCTTCAGCTAATCTGGCGGCTTTCTCAACCCATAGACTAGACAAGCCCTGCGCTGCACGATCCTCTGATGCTGCCAGATCTGCGAACTCACGGGACTGGATAAAGAGTGGCACAATATCAGGGTTAGTTTGTGCTCTTTTTTCTAGCGCCTCCTGCAATTCCAGCATTACACAGGATTTCCCTGATCCTGGAAGACCTGTTAGCAAAATTGATCTTTTTTGAGCATCGATAGAGACAAGAAGCTCCTCCAACACCCCGTTACTGAGACGGTGGCCAGCGATGTCTCGTCGCCAAGATCGACCGATTGCCGAAGTGCTTGAGAACGAATGGCGTATATCTTTTAGGTCCATTAGTGGAACCAGAAGTGCACCCGCCTTTTGGAGAATGTTCTTAAGGTCACCTTTGGTCAAGCGATCCTGGATTACAGCAGAGGAATTAATACCAACAAAACGTGCACCCAATCTGTCTAGGCTTGTCCAAAGTGCCGCAAATGCTGAGTCAGGATTGCTCACCATGCCGCGCAGACGCTCACGCAACAGACCCTCCATACGGTCCAAGTCGTCACTAGTTATAAAATTTGTTCGACGAAGAAACTCAAAGACTGAGACATTTTTTGCAAATTTCGCAAGCAACGCCGTTAAGCTTGCATCTACAGCCTTAAGCTCTATACCCAAGCTACTTCTGTAACTAGCTTCAGTGGACTGTGTCGAACAATGCTCTTTTAATTTTGCGACATCACCAAAGTTACTTCTAGAATAAAACCTTACATACGCGCTCTGATTAGCCGCTACTAATTTAGAGGCTTTCTCCAACTCATCGGAGAGGTCGCTCATCGACCAAGCCTTGAAATCGGTTTGATTTTTTTTGCACTGACAGGCGATCAACGTACCATCAGTTTTACTGATTACGACGTCATCTACGGAATAGGTGATCGAATCTATTTCAATCCATTGAAAGTCTTGATCTGACAGTACTGTCAGCGCCCAGTCGAATGCAACCAAGGTCTGGTAGACGTCGCCTCGATTAGAGCGTATGCCTGCAATGCTCATTTGTTCACTCCTGCCCTATGTTGTCTCTTCCTGATTTAGCCTTAGCTCTCCAATCATCTTGAGCATGACATTCGGCTCTGAGGCGCATCACTATGGGTTACTAACCGGAAGAAGTGTAGTTACATAACAATCCGGACGTTAAGCATAATTATGTAGCTGTGGGTTCTTCTTGGATTTTGGCCTAACCTCTTAAGGCTCTGCTCTGACGGACGGTAAGATCCTGGGTGAAAGCCGAAATGTGTTACACCAGCATGCGTAGTTACACCACGCGCAGGACAAACCAAAAATCACGTGTAGCGGTTATTTATCCTTTATTTTCAATAGTTTAAGCGTCTTCGCTACACCTGTTACACGGGTTACACCTCCTTTGATAGGTATTCGCCCCCACTCCCCGTAAGCAAGGGGTGCCATCAGCGAATGCGCCCCGACCGAGAAGGGGCCCCTGAGCAGATAACATCTGCACGGGGTCGGAAACCCGCCGGACTTTGTTAGCGGACAGGTGCCTAGCTTAGTGAACAGGTGAACCGGGTGAACACATCGTTCACCAGTGCGAATGCACAGTGTCTCGGAAAGTCGCCGGGGACCCTGAGCAAATCTGAAAGACACGGGGCACAAAACCCGCGTGATCTTGGCAGTGGCTGATTTTTGTACATTGGTTGACAGATTGACTTGGTTGACAGCCCAAGGTGTCCATAATCATCAACACAAAACGCCATCGTTACCGCTGCGGTAACGATGGCCTTTTTTCAGCAGAATTCTTTCGATTTCAATGCCTGAAATTTCAGTAACTTTGAAATCCTCCCACTAACACAGTCCTGCGGGTTTCCGACCCCGTGCCGAAGGAGATTCCTCAGGGTCCCCCGCAGTATTCATACCAACAGAACCTTGATTGCACGGGCCCGTGACCTATTGAATTTGCGGGATCTCTGGCAGCACCCGACGCAAAGCGCTCACGAGTCCGGGAGCCCGCTCGTTGAGAAGCATACGTGTAATCCATGCTTCAAATGGAGCACGGCTAGTATTCTTCAATCGACTTGCTGCTTTAGCCAGCATTCCTTTGTTGTCCACTAATGACAGCAGTTTAGAAAGGTCGCACTCTGCAATTGCTTCAGCAATATTGTCTCGCCGTTCCGTAGCAATAGCTTGAACGTCGAGACTCGCTGTCTGTTGCCGATAGGCCACGCCGATCGCTTCGACAGTAGCTTCCTGACTTAGATCAGTCCGCTTTAGTGTTCGGTCAATGCGTCGTAGGCAGTACATCCGTACGACTTGCTCTATCGCAGCAGATTGCCTTGCCATGGAGAGGAGATCGTTTTGCAATAACGAAAGCCGCTCTTCAATTTCTTCACCTGCCAAATGTTCCGAGATAGCTATCTCCCGGCTGACCTCAGGAAGTAAAAATAGATTTTCGATCTCTGAAACTGGCAATACCGCTATCCCCATACGCCCGAGATGTGCAATCTCCGCTTCCTCATACCCATCGGCATCGACAACCCCAGCGCAGTGAATTCGCGTGAAAGCGGTGTTGGATCTCAATGTTACAACCGCATGGATGACATCTTGACAGGAGCCTCGAGCCATCACAGTCCATTCCGGATATGCGCATCGGTAGACAGCTTTATCTAGACTATTATTATCGCCTTCAACGAAAAGAATTGGCCGGCGACTGCCAAGTAATAGTGTTGTCACCTCTTCCGAAAAGCCTGTATCTGCGGGCACAACATCGACGCCCCATGTAGGACCAACTGGCTGGTAATCGCGAATCACAAATTTCTGGCCAACCCTCGAAGCCGCAAACTCGAGATCATGCGTAATAAATAACAACGCACAATCCGGACGGGAGCTTTCTAACTGGTCCCATAACTTACTCATAATCGATCGATGAATGTGCAGCTCAGGCTCGTCAATTACCAGTACAGAGTTATCGGCCGCTACCAATACTTGCCCGATGAGGTAGAAAATTGCTCTCTCACCGTCACTCATATCCGATGCGCTATACAGATCCTCACTGCCTGGGAACCGCACCTGAATATCGTCTCCGCTAAATACAAGTTCACGATGCGGTAACAAATGCTCCCAAATCATTTTGAGCTGTTCAAATTTAGTAGCTAAAGCCTGGTGATTATTTCCTGCGCGTGAGTTCTGATGAGTCGTGAGGGCTGTGCGTGACTGCTCCGCAAATAAAGACTGTAGGAGGAAGTCAAAGTCGTTCAATAGCTTGCTGGCGGCTTTGGAGCCCCACCGGTGACCTGTTCTGTACTGAAGATTAATACCTTCACCGGCATGACCGAATCGCAGGCCATTTAAGGCGTGGCTTTCTTTTATCTTCGCTACGTCAGTCTTAAGCTCCAGCGCCCGATGAGCTGAAATCCTGTGTACCTCTTCACCACCGGCGTCTTCTAGGAAAACGGCGAGCCTACTCTTGCCAGCTCCGTTGGCGCCCACCAAAATTGCGGATGTCCCATTCTCGAGAGTGAGAGAAACATGACCATCAGTCGTTGGAATCGACAAAATAAAAGGCATTAGGTGAGCATCCTGGCTGGCTTGATTGACGTTCAGTGTATCTATAGACGACTTTTATTTTCGACGATATCAACAGACTTAGCGTGGCTAAGACATTACCAGCACTCAAAACCATGTATCCCTATCTGTATCCCTTCGCTTAAAATGCCTTCGCAGACCGCGGCCCCTATGGAACACTCCAGTCTCCCTCGGGCACTTACGTAGAGAAAAAGGTCTTGCGAAGCAAGACCTTTTTTCATCCGTAGGATATGGATGGTGTAGCGCTTGATCACCCTATAGCCTAGAGGCTATCTCCTTCCACATATAGTCATAGTTATATTCCAACCAACGTACCAGCAATTTGTCGAACTGCCTGCGAAACCAATTGCGGCGGCGCGCCACGAGCCTTTCCTCTATCTCGGTCCTGAGCCAATCCGGGTCGAAGCCAGTCCATACAGTGGGCAAAACTGCAGCAATATTCATGAAGCACACTGGCGCTACTTCGGCATAGAAAATCTCATAGAGTACGGCTGGATCCACGTCCTTGAGCTGACGAGCGACGTAGTCATAATCAGTGGGGAAATGATTGAAAGGCTCTGATAATGCGGCTCTAACGCTTGTCAGTTGTGGTTCAGTCAGAAGATGTCCCAATGGGAAAACTCCTCCAGCTCTTCATCCAGTGAGTCAGCAACCAGTCCTCCAGCAACTCCGCCGACAATAGATCCGACCAAGACCACCGCGATTGCACATATGGGAGCGCCGGGGCCACACAACGCAATGACTCCTGCGCCAGCAAGGATGCCGCCTGCGGCGCCGCCACCTACGATGATCCCTTGGCGTGCCGCTTCTTTAGGCTTGTTATCTGCTTCCAGTATTTGATACGTCGCCAAAGCGGCGGTCACGAGAACGCCAAGTTTGCCCATCATCACCATTTTTTTAGTGCCCTTGGTGAATTTGGGATCATCCCGACCGGCAGCTTCCAATATGGTGTAATGAACCTTATGCTGCTCTGCCGCGGAAAGAGTTTCATAACTTTTTTTGAAGAGCTCATTCGAGTAACGGTCCAGTAGCCACTTCAGCGTCCTGCCATCCAGTTTCTTTTTTTGAACAACCGCCAAGCCTTGCGCAGAGGTCAATTTGCGATGTTCTATCAAGATTCTGTTTCGCATCTCATGACTGAATGCCACCCCTTCCTGGGCGGAAATCTTGCCCGCCTTAACATCCTCTATCGTTTGTAGAGACATGCGTTTGATATTCCTGAGATAGCTTGCCCTGATCTTTTCATCAGAGATCGCATCCAGTGAAAATCTCAGCGCGGTGCCCTCCATCAGCTCTAAAGCTCTATCAAGTGGCGAATCCTGCAGGGCATGCTCGCGCTGGACTACGTAGCTGCCTGTCACAATGTACGGCTCGGTCATAGGACGGTCCTTATCCCAATATTTTGCTCAAGAGGCTTTCAGTGAGAGACGAGCTTTCGGCGGGCTGTTCCTCCTCGAATTTGAGCATCAAACACGTCTTGCCGGATGGGTTCGCGAATT
Source organism: Pseudomonas sp. R1-1 (assembly GCF_051132135.1). Taxonomy (NCBI): domain Bacteria; kingdom Pseudomonadati; phylum Pseudomonadota; class Gammaproteobacteria; order Pseudomonadales; family Pseudomonadaceae; genus Pseudomonas; species Pseudomonas sp. R1-1. The sequence goes on along the minus strand of NZ_CP071663.1, from coordinate 1,207,305 downwards.
TAACTGCATTGTCTTTATCGAAGACACCTTGCAGCGACGATCCATCCTCAAAATGCGCGACGCACGATAAGCCCTCATAGCTTTCCTCAGCAGGTATTCTGAAACCAATCCATCTGGCTTGCCCGATTAGCGGTTCCGGCGGAACAAACTTGCAGGGTGTATGCGTATCACCAATGATGATCGTGCTCGACCCACCGATGACAATGCTGCCGTGCGTACCGCCCGTATTGATGGTGGCAGCGTTTTTGCCATTGATGAAAACGGTTGAGGAAAGCCCCGAGGAGAGCGCACTGCCGCAGGTGCATGTGTCGCCTTGGCGAGCTGCGGGCAGGCCATCGAAAAACACGTCAGCAGAACCTGTCGCGATGGGGTTTGTTCCGTGCCCGGGAACTGGACAGCTGGAGGGATCGCTCTTACGTGCGGCTGGGTTAGCCATGGATGACTCCTGTCATGAAATCCTTTCGAAAGGCAAACCTAGCACGAAACTTAGCCTGGATTGCCGCTCTCAACATTCAAAAAAGCGCTCGGTTAGCGAACCGGCCTTTTTCGCTATTTCGGAGGCAGATCGGCTGGTACCGTGTTGGCGCTTATAGATCTCCGTCACATTTCGAGATCGGATGCGCGCTGACGTTCCACCGCAATTCCAATCAAACCGCCACATCAAAATGAATGTCAACGCTGCGCCAGCCACTCGTATAATCACGCCCGCGCTATAGGCCTGCCGGCGGCATCTTCGTGTGCGCAGCGGTTTCAAGCCCTCCACTTAAACTGACAAGACACCCCATGGAAACCTCACTGGAAACCATCGCCCTCTTCTCCCTCAAACTCGCCTACGAGGAGGAAGGCCTGAGCCCGATTCTGCGTAATGACATGGTCATGGGTGATTACCAGAAGGACATTTTCGCGCTGTTGGTCAAGCGCGGCGATGTGCAGGCGATTCAGTTCAAGATGAGTGAATGCCTGAGCCTGGCGATGGATGCGTTGGGCGGTGTCGAGAAGCCGTTGGGGCGGGAGTTGAGCAAGTTGTCGGCGCAGTTGAGTCAGGCGCAGTCGCTGGAGCAGTTGGGGCAGCCGCTGCTCGCGATCAAGGCGTATTTGCGCGACATTCTTTGATGCCGCGCGGGCATTGCTTGAGAAAACATCCCGGTATTTCTTCTGATCAGCGATGCGCAGTCCATGACAGAGAAGGCATGGCGCGACGCTACTATTTTGCTATCGTGCCGTCCACTCTCTACTGACGCTTCCAGTCGTCGTCTCTGTCTCGTGGAAGGAAGGAAAATTCGATGGATGCTTTGTTGTGTGCAGGGGTCATGGCTGCCATGTGGTTTTGGGTCGTGCGGCAGCGTGGGAACTGGAATCTGCTGTTGGCGAACCTTGCCGGGGCTGGCAGCGCTGTGGTGGCGGGCATCGTCTTCACGCTGATTTACGACGGGCTGTTCGGCACTACCATGGCAACGCCCGGACTGCATGGCAGCCTGGTGAGTTTCATGACCAGCGCCGGCGTCCTGGCGGGGGTGTGGTTGTGGATGGCCAAGCGGCGACAGCCAAAGCATCCGGTTGCCCGACAACTGCTCGCAGGCGTTTGTGGCTTCGCTGCGGGGATGGTCACGCTGGTGTTTCTGGCGGCTAATTATTTTCCGCAAGCGTAACCGGACGGTGCGTCTATTTTGCTATCTTGCCGGCCATCTCTGGCACACACCGTCGATGAGTGCTGTTTTCAGGTTATGAAGGTTCAAGGGAAAGGATCAAATGGAGTTTCTGCGTTTTCTGGCGTTTGTCGCGGTCTGGGGTTTGATGTGGCGCTGGGTGGTGAAGAACCGCGGTAGCTGGAATATTTTCTACAGCAACATCGTTGGCGCGGCGGGCGGTTTCATTGTCGGGTTGGTGGTGTTGTCGATCACGCTGTCGCTGTTTCCTTCTGCGTATAAAGACGAGCAGCCCGAGAGCGTCGTGGCGCAAAACGTCGAGCCGACCTCCGTGTTGCCTGAAGCCGAGGCGGTCACGCCCGCCACCGAGCTGAAAGATGCGCCGGCTTTTGCGGCCATCGAGCCGGACGAAACGCCTTCTCCTGCCGACTCGGCGTTGTTGCCGAACTACGCCAGCCGGGCGCCAAAAACCATGGCGGTGCAGACCGTGCTCAATCAAAGCGACTATGAGGGGCGCATGGCCCTGGCCGCGCTGAACAAGAAATTGCGCAGCGACGAACAGGCCGACAAGTCGATGATCGCCTATGTGATGTGCAGCCCGTTCGTGACCAGCACCCTGCGCTATCCTGCATCGGCGCGTTTTGCCGATAGCAAAGCGCTGGTCAGCCATCGCTTCAAGAATCAGGTGTACACCTTCAGCAACAGCGTCACCGCGCGCAACATGAATGGCGACGATGTCACCTACCGTTTCGATTGCTCTGTGCAAGAGCAGCCACGGGTTGACGCGACGGCTGGCGAATGGCGCTTGCTGGCGCTGAAAGTACAAAAAGCCGCCTCTTAAGCCTCGCTTAAGCGCTCAAGGCGCCGGCTGCGTTATCATCGCCAGCCTGTGCGCCTTGAGCTTTGCCCTTCGATGTCTCGACACCTGACCGATCCCTCTTTGCTGCCGCCGGTTCTGGCCGGTCCGCTGTTGCGCCGTCTGCAGCCAACGCGGCTGGTCATGTGGCTGGTCGGCAGTCGTGAACTCACGCTGACCTTGCGTCTGCAAGGTGTAGGAGACATTCCCCTCGATGCCGGGAAATGCACGGTCATTCCCGTAGGCCGCCACGCATTTGTTCACCTCATTGATGTTGCCCTCGACAGCGCCCTGCCCTGCGATACGCGTATCGACTATGACCTGCTGATTGATAACGCCGCGGGTATTGCCGACTGGGCGCCGCATCTGCTGTACGCCAATGCGACGAGTCCGAACTTCGTCCTGCGCGCGCGGATCGATCAGTTGCTGCATGGCTCCTGTCGCAAGCCGCACCATCCGGCAATCGATGGCCTGCTTTGCGTTGACCAGTTGCTGGCTGAGGAAGTCGATCCGCAGCAACGCCCGGCGCTGCTGATGATGAGCGGCGATCAGGTCTACGCCGACGATGTCGCCGGGCCGATGCTGCGGGCGATTCATGGGTTGATCGAACGGCTCGGCCTGTTCGACGAACATCTCGAAGGCGCGGTGGTCATCGACAGCGCCAAGCTCTACGAACACCCGGCCAGCTACTATCACCGTGCGGATTTGTTACCGGCGCTGGAGAGCAACGAGACGTTGCGTGAGCGATTTTTCGGCGGTGCGCGTAAGCCGATCTTCACCAGCAGCAGCGCCGACAATCATCTGGTGACCTTCGCCGAAGTCATGGCGATGTACCTGCTGGTGTGGTCGCCGACGCCGTGGTCGCTGATCAATCCGCAGGCACCGACGCTGACGCCACCGCGCCTGAAGCGCTACCGCCTCGAACAGACGCGCATCGATGCCTTCAAGGCTGGCCTGGGCAACGTCGCCCGGGCACTGGCGCATCTGCCGAGCCTGATGATTTTCGACGATCACGACATCACCGATGACTGGAACCTGTCCGCGCAGTGGGAGGAAACCGCCTACGGCCATCCGTTTTCCAAGCGCATCATCGGCAACGCGCTGATCGCTTATCTGTTGTGCCAGGGCTGGGGCAACAATCCCGATGCGTTCAAGGACGTGTTGACCAAGACCCGACAGCTGAGCGCCAGCGGTGATGACGGTTATCTGGACCAACCGGTGCAGGACGATCTGATTGATCAGTTGCTGCGCTTTCAGCAGTGGCATTTCGTTCTGCCGAGCAGCCCGGCGCTGGTGGTGATCGACACGCGCACGCGACGCTGGCGCAGTGAAATGGCGCTCAAGCAACCTTCGGGTTTGCTCGATTGGGAAGCGCTCAGCGAACTGCAGCAGGAACTGCTCGATCACCCGTCGGCGATCATCGTTTCCCCGGCACCGATCTTTGGCGTGAAGCTCATCGAGACCGTGCAAAAGGTCTTCAGCTGGTGCGGCTATCCGCTGCTGGTCGATGCGGAAAACTGGATGGCCCATCGCGGCGCCGCGCAGGTGATCCTGAACATTTTTCGCCACTCGCGCACACCGGGTAACTACGTGGTGCTGTCGGGCGACGTGCATTATTCGTTCGTCTACGAAGTGCTGATCCGCCATCGCAAGGCCGGCCCGCGCATCTGGCAGATCACCAGCAGTGGCATCAAAAACGAATTCCCACCGACCCTGCTGGAATGGTTCGACCGCCTCAACCGCTGGCTCTACTCGCCGCGCTCGCCGTTGAACTGGTTCACCAAACGCCGGCAGATGCGCATCGTGCCGTACACGCCCGAACATGCCGAGGCCGGGGAACGGTTGTGGAATTCAGCGGGGATTGGTCAGGTGTTTTTCAATGAACAGGGGCAGCCGCGAGAGATTATTCAGCACAACTCGAATGGGGCGGTGAAGACGCGGATGTTGGCGCCGGAGTTGGGGGATGAGCTTGAGTAAGACCTCACTTATCAAGTGTGGGAGCGAGCCTGCTCGCGAATGCAACGTGTCAGTCAACACAGATGTCGACTGACACTCCGCTTTCGCGAGCAGGCTCGCTTTCACAGTGAAATGGGCAAGCCATCAGTTCGCGGCCAGTGCTCGCCCAACCCCTCTGACAATAATCCCGACCTCCCGCTCATCAATCGTCAACGGTGGCAGCAGCCGTATCGTCTTGCCGCGTGTGACGTTGATCAACAAGCCGTGATCCCGTGCCGCAATCAGGGTCAGGTCGCGCACCGGTTGTTTCAGCTCGATGCCGATCATCAGTCCCTGTCCGCGAATTGCCAGCACATTGGGGTTGTCGGCAAGCTCCGCGCGTATCCGGGTCAACAGGCGCTCGCCTTGTACCCGCGCGTTGTCCAGCAGACCTTGCTCTTCGATGATGTCCATCACGGTGCAGGCGACCCGGCAGGCCAGTGGGTTGCCGCCGAAGGTGCTGCCGTGGCTGCCCGGGGTGAACAGGTCGGCCGCGCGGCCGCGTGCCAGGCAAGCGCCGATCGGCACGCCATTGCCGAGGCCTTTGGCCAGGGTCATGACGTCGGGAACGATGCCTTCGTGTTGAAAGGCGAACCACTGCCCGGTGCGGCCCATGCCGGTCTGGATTTCGTCGAGCATCAGCAGCCACGCATGGCGATTGCACTGATCGCGCAGGGCTTTGAGGTAACCGGGCGGCGCGACCCGCACGCCGCTTTCGCCCTGAATCGGCTCGACCAGAATCGCCACGATGCGCTCGCCGTGTTTACGCTGCACTTGTTCCAGTGCGACGAGATCGCCGAACGGCACTTTGACGAAATCTCCCGGCAGTTCGTTGAAACCCAGGCGCACCGCCGGGCCATCGCTGGCCGACAAGGTGCCGAGGGTGCGGCCATGAAACGCGTTGGCCATGACCACCACCAGCGGCTGTTCGATCCCCTTGCGCCAGCCAGACAAACGCGCGAGTTTCAGCGCGGTTTCATTGGCTTCGGCACCAGAGTTGTTGAAGAACGCGCGCTCCATGCCCGCCAACCGGGTCAGCCGCCTGGCCAGCTGTTGCTGCCAGTCGATGCTGTACAGGTTGGAGGTGTGCAAAAGCAATCCTGCCTGTTCGCTGATCGCCGCGACAATGCGCGGATGCGAGTGGCCGACATTGGTCACCGCCACTCCAGCCACCGCATCCAGATATTCACGACCGGCCTGATCCCACAGGCGCGTGCCCAGGCCTTTGGTGAAGCTGAGGGCCAGTGGTTGGTAGGTGTTCATCAGCGCGGCGGTCATGACGTGAAACTCCAGTTCGGGTCGGTGTACTGGCAGTATGGTTAGCCAGCGAAACTGGATAAACTCGGCAAAACTTCAATCATTTGAAAGCCGGACTTGATAATGGATTTGTTCCAGTCAATGAGCGTGTACGTCAAAGTCGTCGAGGGCGGAAGCATGACTGCAGCCGCTCTGCAGTGCGACATGTCGACGACCATGGTCGGCAACCACCTGCGCGCGCTGGAGCAACGGCTCGGCGTGCAATTGCTGCAGCGCACCACCCGCCGTCAGCGGCTCACTGAGTTCGGCAGCGTTTATTATCAACGCTGCCTGGACGTGCTCGGTCTGGTCGCCGACTCTGAACGCTTGGCCGAGCAGGCCCTCGACGAGCCACGCGGCTTGCTGCGCATTGCCGCGCCGCTGACCTTTGGCGTCGAACGCCTGACCCCGGCGCTCAGCGAATACGCCCTGCTGTATCCGCAAGTAAAACTCGACGTGGTATTGACCAACGGCCGCCCGGACCTGCTGGAGAATGGCCTCGATGTCGCGTTCCGCCTGGGCAGTTTCGATGAGTCGTCCAACCTGATCGCCCGCCCCTTGATCGACTACACCTTGACGGTCTGCGCCTCGCCCGATTACATCGCGAGACGCGGCATGCCGCACACGCCACAGGACTTGCAGCAACACGACTGCCTGTCGTTCGCCTACCCTGCGGGCGATGACTGGCAATCGGTGGAAAAGCGCTGGCGCCTCAGCGGCCCGGACGGAGAAGTCCTCGTCGACGTGAGCGGCCCGCTGCTGATCAACAGTTCCGCCGGTTTGCACCAGGCCGCGCGCAACGGCATGGGGATCATGATGCTGCCCGACGCACTGGTCGAACAGGACCTGCGCGAAGGCAAACTGGTCAAGGTAGTCGCCGATTACCCGCCACCGAGTCGGCCGATGCATTTGCTGTACGCGCCGGATCGTTATCGTTTGCCGAAGCTGCGCAGGTTCGTCGAATTTGCGATGCGCACGTGGGGCAAACCTGACGCCAAGCGCTCAACCATCGAAAGCTGAAAAGGACTTCAATCCATGCAGAACACGCTCAACGTTCGCGACTTGCGTCCCGATGAAACAGAGTCGGCGCGGCTGTTTCTCGGCGAGCATGGCTGGCGCCATCGCACCGGCGATGCCCAATCGTTCGCTCGCTTGATCGGCAATTCGCAACGCACTGCCATCGCCCTGCTCGGCGATCAGATCGTCGGCTTCGCCCGCGGCATCACTGATGAAATCTCCAATGGCTACCTGTCGATGGTGGTGGTTGATGCTCAGCATCAACGCAAGGGCATTGGCCGGGCGCTGGTTGAGCATGTGATGGGCGACGACCCGGACATCACCTGGGTGCTGCGTGCGGGACGCGACGGCGCGGAAGCCTTCTTCGCCAGTCTTGGCTTCGAAACTTCGGTGATTGCTATGGAGCGTCGGCGCCAGAAATAGCAGCGGCAGGGAAAAAACCCGACCACCAGCCCGTTGCTCCGTGACAACGCCGCCCCGCTCCCCTAAATTAGTCGGCCTGAAAAAGCCCTGGGCTTGTTCGTCTCCATTCAAGTTAAAAGTAGTGAAATTTCAATGTCCGATTTCAACACCGCTGAATCCGTAGTCACCCAGTCGTCCAAAGCGGAATACGAAAACTCCATCAATCTTTCACAACACCTGCCACAAGCCAAAATCATCAGCGAGATGGTCCTCGACGCGTTCCAGTCGACCCGCGAGAGCGACCAGATCCGCGAACTGCGCGCCGCCATTCGTCAGGCTCACGACAGCTTCGATGACGACAAGGCCTACGAACTGATGGGCGAACTCAAAGCGCTGAAAGACGCCGAGGCCGCGGACCTCGCCGCGCTGGAAGACCTGAGCAGCAAGTTCTCGATCGGGCGCATTCTGTCCAGCTTCAAGGACGACCCCGCGTTTCAGGAAATCGTCTACGGCCTCGCGCTGAAAGTGCTGAACCAGACCCATCAGGCGATCAGCAATCCGGGCGGCGGCAAAGGCAAGGCTGCGAAGAAGAAAGAAGTCGAAATCTTCACCATCAGCAAGGACGGCACCAGCGTGACCCTGCCGCTGCGCACGCCGCGTTCGCGTCTGAATGTGGACCGCGAAGCGTTGGAATTCCTTGGTTTCACCTTCGTCGGTGAAGGCGATGAGGCGGAGCTGGAAAGCGAAACTTTCCTGGATAATGCCGGGACGGAACAGGCTGTGAACCGTAAGAACATCATTACTGCGCTGCAGCAGAAGACGGCGTTTGACGGGTATAGCATCGCGGCGCAGTAATTCGCCGAGTGCTTGTGAAGAAGCCCCGCGCTGAGTGATCAGGCGGGGCTTTTTTTTCGGCTTGGGGTTGGCGGTGTTGGTTCGATCGTAGCCCCTCACCCCAGCCCTCTCCCCCAGGAGAGGGAGCTAAATTGTGTGGGTTCAACAAGCCGCGTTCACTGAACATCTCAAGTTGACGCAGGTTCAGAGAACGACTCAATCAGTCCCCTCTCCCCCTGGGAGAGGGTGAAGGAAACAGCCACCGCAGACCTCAAACCGAAGCATGCACCGCCGCAATCATATCCACTTCAATCGCCGCATTCTTCGGCAACTGATACACGCCGATAGTCGTGCGCGTATGCCGCCCGGCATCGCCCAGCACGTGGCTGAACACATCCGAAGCGCCGTTGGCCACTTCGCTCAGGTCGACGAAATCAGCCGTCGACTTCACATACACCGTCACCCGCAGCAGCGCGCGGATTTTGTCCAGCGACCCCACCGCATCGACGATCAGTGCCAGGCAACGCATGGCGCTGATGCTCGCGGCGGCTTGCGCGTCCTTGAGGGTCAACTCCAGCCCGACCCGGCCCGGATACAGAATCTTGCCATTGACCCGCGGGACCATCCCGCTGATGTACAGCTCATCGTGATGCCGAATCAACGGCGCGTAATTGCCACCGGCGGTGTTCTCGCCATAAATGTCGTAGTTCAGTTCTTCAGCCAGGGCGATAAAGCGCTCATCGCAGGTCATCCGTTCGGTCATTGCGCCCAGCCTTTGGTTTAAGTCACTTGTTTCGACAGTTGAAGGCCGCACCACGATTGCGAACGAACCAACGACACATTTGGATCCAAATCTAAAACTTTTACCAAGGCTTCGCAAGAAGCCTCTGGGTAGCTGGTTTCAAAGCGCTTTAGCTGACTCACCGCACCGACATGACGCTACGCGGCACATCGCTACGATTGTTTCCCTTCGAGCGTGAGCCTAGGGTCACACAGCTTCTGGCCTAGACGTAAACCGCCCCTCTATCGGGACGACCCTAGCTATTTATTTGCAGTTATACATGTTTATCACTATAACTATAAATAAGTTCGTATGAGATCAAGCTGTGGACAAAAACACCAATCCATTCAATCCCGGAGCAGGCGTTTCCCCACCCGAATTAGCAGGACGATCTGAGGTGCTGGAAACGGCAGATACCGCATTGGCTCGTACGAAGCGGGGCAAGCATGCGAAATCGCTGATGATTCTAGGCTTACGCGGCGTCGGAAAAACGGTGCTTCTGAATCAAATCAAAGACCGTGCTTTAGCATTGGGCTACCTCGCTGAAATGCAGGAAGCCCATGACGGCGCCGAGCTGAAGCAGCTCCTGATTCCGGTGTTACGCCGCGTGCTATTACGATTGGATCGAATGCAGAACACAGTCGAGACGGTCAAAAGAGGAATACGCATCCTCCGTAGCTTTATCGGCAATATCACAATAGCAGCGGGAGGCGCCGAAGTTACGCTTGGGGGAGATTCCGAAGCCGGCTATGCCGACAGTGGGCATCTTGAAGACGATCTGCGAGACGTCTTGATAGCAACAGCAGAGGCCGCTCGCGACGCAGGTCAACCGGTAGCCATATTGATTGATGAATTACAGTACCTGTCGAAAGAAGAGCTTGGCGCGCTTATCCGCGGCATCCATGCAGTAAACCAGGCAGCTCTGCCTCTGATCCTTTTTGGCGCGGGTCTTCCGCAGCTTGCTGGGCAAGCGGGCGATGCAAAAAGCTATGCTGAGCGGCTATTCGAATTTCCTCGCTTAGGCGCTCTGTTAGAGATAGATGCCTGGAAAGCCTTGCGGGACCCTGTTGAAGAGGAAGGCGCCAGTATCTCTGACGAAGCGTTACGCGAGATTTTTGAAAAGACCCACGGTTATCCCTATTTTCTGCAGGAGTGGGGCTATACCGCTTGGAACATCGCCAAGGGACAGTCTATAACGCAGGCAGATGCGCAGGCAGCAACGGAGGAAAGTATCCGTAAACTTGACGAGTCGTTTTTCAGGGTCCGCTTTGATCGCACAACCCCGGCTGAACGAGACTACATGCGTTGCCTTGCAGAGTTGGGAGAAGGACCGCAGCGCTCTGCTGACGTTGCGAAAGCGCTAGGGAGAAACGCTACGAGCCTGGGCCCGGTACGCGACAGTCTGATCAAAAAGGGCATGATCTACAGTCCGGAATATGCACTTATCGCATTCACCGTTCCGCTGTTTGATGAATTCATGAGACGGGTGACTGCCTCACCGCCCGCATAAATGCCGTTACACACCCATCAAGCCACCGCGGCAAGCTGTTGGAGCAGGCGGCATGCAAATAGGCATTAAAGCCACCAACAAAAAACCCCGCACATCTCTCAATGTGCGGGGTTTTTCGTGAAGCCTGTAAACCTTACGGCGCGTACGTCAGCAGCAGCTCGCCTGGCACCTTGAAGTCCAGGGACATCATGACGCTCAGCGCGGTGATGGTGAAGATCGAGAACACGAACAGCTTGCGTGCCCAGACCGTGTCATCCACTGCCTTGTAGCCGGTCCAGGCCATGTACAGCCAGTACATCCCCATGGCCGCGGCGACGGCGAGGTAGCTCATGCCGGCGTAGCCGCTGAAGGTCAGCATCAGGGTCGCCACGAGGAACGCCAGGATGTAGAGCAGGATGTGCTTCTTCGCCACTTGAATGCCTCGCTTCACTGGCAGCACCGGAATCGAGGCGGCCAGGTAATCGTTGAAGCGGAAAATCGCGATGGCGTAGGAATGCGGCATCTGCCACAGGCTGAACATCACCAGCAGGGTCAGCGCGGCCATGTCGAAGCTGTTGGTCACGGCGACGTAACCGATCACTGGCGGCATGGCGCCCGACAGACTGCCCACCAGCGTGCCGTGAACCGACTTGCGCTTGAGGTACAGGCTGTAGAAGCCGACGTAGATGATGAAGCCGATTACTGCGAACAAGGCAGCCAAGGGGTTGGCCACCTTGTACAACAAGGCAACGCCGAGAACACCCAGAATGGTCGCGTAAACCAGTGCCAGTTTCAGGGAGATCAAGCCCTGGACCAGCACACGGTTCTTGGTGCGTTCCATCTTCAGGTCGATGTCGCGGTCGATGCAGTTGTTGAACACGCAACCGGAGGCCACGACCAGGGAAGTACCGATCATGGCGGCCAGAAACACCGCCAGATCGACATGCCCTTTCGAGGCCAGGAAGAACCCGCCTGCCACAGAAAGCACGTTACCGAAAATGATCCCCGGTTTGGTGATTTGGATAAAGTGCTTGAGCGACATCGGGTCTACCTCACTTCGCCATCATGTACGTGTGGATGCTGAACATGATCCACAGCGACAGGCCAACCAGCAGCACGATCACGATCGCCGTAAAGACGAAGGCGATCACGTTGTTGCGCTGAGCAATGGAACGGTCCAGGTGCAGGAAGTAATACAGGTGAACGATCACCTGGATCACTGCGAACAACAGCACGATTGCCAGCGTCGTCGCCTTCGGCAGGCTCGGGTACATCACCAGGCCGAACGGGATGACAGTCAGGATCACCGACAGGATGAAGCCGATCGCGTACGACTTGACGCTGCCGTGGCCAGCATCATGGCTGTCATGGGAGTGTGCATTAGCCATTACAGAGTCCCCATCAGGTAAACAACGGTGAATACGCAGATCCACACCACGTCCAGGAAGTGCCAGAACAGGCTCAGGCAGCTCAGACGGGTCTTGTTGGTCGCCGTCAGGCCGTGCTTGTTGACCTGGTACATCATCACGCCCATCCAGATCAGACCGGCCGAAACGTGCAGACCGTGAGTACCGACCAGGGTGAAGAACGCCGACAGGAAGCCCGAACGGCTAGGACCGAAGCCCTCGGAGATCAGCAGGTGGAACTCGTTGATCTCCATGGCGATGAAGCCTGCGCCGAGCAGGAAGGTCATGAACAACCAGCCCAGGACCGCCTGCTTCTTGCCTTTGTACAACGCCAGCATGGCGAAGCCGTAGGTGATCGAACTGAACAACAGCAGAGCGGTTTCGCCCAGTACGTAAGGCAGTTCGAAGATGTCGTGGCCCGACGGGCCACCGGCAACGTTGTTTACCAGTACTGCGTACACCGCGAAGATCGACGCAAACAGAATGCAGTCGGTCATCAGGTAGAGCCAGAAACCGTATACGGTCATCTCGCCCGAGTCGTGGTGATGGTCATCGTGCCCATGGTCACCATGGGCGTGTCCAACATTGGTCACTAAGTTCGACATGGTTTAAGCCTGTTCCAACGAGGTTTCAACACGGGTGGCACCGGCCGGGATTTTCCCTGCCGCGACCAGACGCTTGTGCTGCTCGGCTTCGATACGCTCGATCGTTTCAACCGGAACCATATAGCCCTGGTCATCACGTGCAGCGTGGATCACGAAGTAGATGACGGTGCCGGCCAGGCTGGCGATCGCCAACCACCAGATGTGCCAGATCATCGCGAAACCGAAGACGGTCAACAGTGCGCCCATCACCACGCCAGTGGCGGTGTTGTTCGGCATGTGGATCGGCTCGTACTTGGCCGGACGCTGGTACGCAGTACCGTTTTCCTTGGCTTCAGTGAACGGGTCGATGCAGTCAGCCTTAGGCAGCACAGCGAAGTTGTAGAACGGTGGTGGCGACGAGGTCGACCATTCCAGCGTGTGCGCATTCCACGGGTCACCGTGATCGCAAACGTTCTCTGGCTTGTTGCGGTCACGCACACTGACGTACAGCTGGATCAGTTGGCAGGCGATACCGACAGCAATCATCACCGCACCGAACATGGCAACGTACAGGTACGGTACCCACTCAGGGTTGGTGGTGGCGTTCAGACGACGAGTCATGCCCATGAAGCCCAGTGCATAGAGCGGCATGAACGCGACGAAGAAGCCCGAGATCCAGAACCAGAACGCTGCTTTACCCCAGCCTTCGTGCAGCTTGAAGCCGAACGCTTTCGGGAAGTAGAACGCGAAGCCAGCGATGTAACCGAATACCGCACCGCCGATGATCACGTTGTGGAAGTGCGCGATCACGAACAGGCTGTTGTGCAGCACGAAGTCAGCACCCGGGATGGCCAGCAGTACGCCGGTCATGCCGCCGATGGCGAAGGTCACCATGAAGCCCAGAGTCCACATCACCTGGCTGGTGAAGCGCAGACGGCCCTGGTAGATGGTGAACAGCCAGTTGAACAGTTTCACACCCGTCGGGATGGAAATCAGCATCGTCGCCAGACCGAAGAAGGCGTTGACGCTGGCACCCGACCCCATGGTGAAGAAGTGGTGCAGCCAAACCATGAAGCCCAGTACCGAGATCGCGCCCGAGGCGTAGATCATCGAGTGGTGGCCGAACAGTTTCTTGCCGGTGAAGGCCGAGATCACTTCCGAGAAGATGCCGAAGGCCGGCAGGATCAGGATGTAAACCTCAGGGTGGCCCCACGCCCAGAACAGGTTGACGTACATCATTGGATTGCCACCAAGTTCATTGGTGAAAATGTGGAAATCCATGTAACGGTCAAGCGTCAGCAGTGCCAGGGTCGCGGTCAGGATCGGGAACGAAGCCACGATCAGAACGTTGGCCCAGGTGCAGGTCCAGGTGAAGATCGGCATGTCCATCAGTTTCATGCCAGGGGTACGCATTTTCAGTACGGTCGCGAGGAAGTTGACCCCCGTTAGCGTCGTACCCAATCCGGACAGCTGTAGCGCCCAGATGTAGTAGTCCATCCCCACGCCAGGGCTGTACTGCAGACCCGACAGCGGCGGATAGGCAACCCAACCGGTCTTGGCGAATTCGCCGACGCCCAGCGACAGGTTGATCAGCACAACGCCGGACACCAGCAGCCAGAAGCTCAGGGAGTTGAGGAACGGGAACGCCACGTCACGCGCGCCGATCTGCAGCGGCACTGCAAGGTTCATCAGGCCGGTGAAGAATGGCATCGCCATGAAGATGATCATGATCACACCGTGAGCGGTGAAGATCTGGTCATAGTGTTCAGGTGGCAGGTAGCCAGGCGAACCTTCGGTGGCCATGGCCAACTGGGTACGCATCATGATCGCGTCGGCAAAACCGCGCAGCAGCATGACCATGGCGACGATGATGTACATCACGCCGATTTTCTTGTGGTCGACCGACGTCAGCCACTCGGTCCACAGGTACGTCCACTTCTTGAAGTAAGTGATCGCAGCGAACAGCGCCAGACCACCGAGGGCGATCATGGCGATGGTCACCATCACGATCGGCTCGTGGAATGGGACTGCTTCCCAACTTAATTTACCAAACATCGTTTACTCCTCTGCCCCGGCAGCTGAATGCGAACCCGCGTCAATATCCGTGGCCGCCACTTCTTTCTCTTTCTTCTCGTGCTTCAGCGGCTTGCCCGGCTTCATACCTTCGTACTTGTCGACGATGATCTGGAACTGGTTCGGCGTGACCGACGAGTAGAGCTCGACTGGGTTGTTCTGGCTCGGTTTGGCAAGGGCCGCGTACTCAGCTTGATCAAGCTGTTTAGGTGACTTCTTGACTTCACTTACCCAGGCGTCGAAATCTTCCTGAGTGGTGGAGATAGCCTTGAATTTCATACCGGTGAAACCGGCGCCGCTGTAGTTGGCGGAGATACCGTCCATTTCAGCGTTGCGGTCGGCGATCAGGTGCAGCTTGGTCTGCATGCCCGCCATCGCGTAGATCTGGCCGCCCAGACCCGGGATGAAGAACGAGTTCATCACGGCGTCAGAGGTGATCTTGAAGTTGATTGGCGTGTGCGCCGGGAACACGATCTTGTTGACCGTGGCGATGCCTTGTTCCGGGTAGATGAACAGCCACTTCCAGTCCAGTGCGACCACTTCGATGGTCACAGGCTTGACGTCGGACTGGATCGGACGATACGGGTCCAGTTCGTGGGTGGAAATGTAGGTGATGTAACCCAGAGCGATGATGATCAGGACAGGAATGGTCCAGACCGCCACTTCGATCTTGGTCGAGTGCGACCATTTCGGGGTGTAGACGGCGTTCTTGTTCGACGCGCGGTATTTCCAGGCGAACAGGAAGGTCATGACGATAACCGGCACCACGACCAACAGCATCAGCAGGGTCGCGGTGATGATCAGGTTTCGCTGTTCCAGGCCAACCTGGCCCGTTGGATTGAGCAAGGTCATGTTGCAGCCTCCCAGCAACAACGTGCCGAGCAGCGGCACTAGGCCTAGTAATCTGGGGTACCTGTTTTTACTCATCTCACGACCTCTAAAGCAGCTTGCGCAATGCAGTTGGGTTTTGATCGCCAACACTTCACCCTGCCAAGGGTTGGCATTTTCTTTGGATTGAATAAGGGCCGCCCGTCGCGCGTCAGACGCTCGACAAAACCTTGGGACAGCGTTCAGTTCTTATTCGAATTCGTGGTCAAAGGCCTTGTTACAGACCAATTCCATTTGGTGCGGAAAGTTGGAAAGGCACCGACACCTGGGTGTCTCGAAAGCCTCACGGCTCGCTCGACACCCGACCTTCTGATCAGTTCCTTAATAAAGGCTGAACAGCGCCGGGAATTCAGTGCGGGCGATTGTAGATAGGTAGCGCCCTATACACCATGTCTTATCCCGAAATAATTTTTATCTTTTACAGCAACAATCCCTCGCCATTTTTGCAAAAGTGCCGCTTGTTTTTGAAAGGCATTCTCAACAAACAGCGCAAAACCGGTAAGCACACCCGCGTCAGTTCAGACAGCTCCGAAGGTTTTTTCCGCACAGCGGAACGGCGCAAAGCCCGATAACCCAAGGCTTCTGGCCACCTGCCTGAAGCTGTTAGAACTGCCTGCTCTGGCACTCACGTCCTAAAGCAAAAAAACCGTCGGACCGACCAATCCTTTTTTGTAACAACGACGCAATCGGAGTCTGCGGGCGCCTCTGCGGCGCCCCCTGTGTGACAACATGTCGCACACTTGTCACACCCTCGCTTGCCGTCCGTCAGGATGAGTTCAGCCCCACTCTGAAACGTGCAACGCCCCGATTGGCTGAACCGCCAATCGGGGCGTTTTGTGTATCGGCCACGCTTGCGAAAAGTTGACTCAGCGCAGTGCTTTTCGATTACGCGAAGTCAGCAAGGGCACCAGAATCACCACCAGCACGAACGCCACCAGCGCCCACTGCGCCAGCGACAGGCCGAGGATCGGCGGGTATGGCGTCGAGCAGAAGCCGTCGACCTGGAAGCCCAGCGGAAAGATCTTCGCCAGCGGCAGCTCGTCGACAATCGGTTGCAGCACATCGACGCCACAGCTGACCGCCGGGTAGAACTGCGTGTACACGTGATGCCCGGCGACCGCGGCGCCGGCAAGCGCGCAAAGCACCACCAGCGCTTCGAACACGGTGATGCTGCGACGGCTGCGCATGGCCGCGCCGATGAACGCGAACAGCGCGATCAGCAGCAACGCATAACGCTGCAGAATGCACAGCGGGCACGGCGCTTCGCCGAGCACGACCTGCATGTACAGGGCACCACCGATCAGCGCCAGGCAGATCACGCCCAGCAGCACCAGAAAGCGCCGCTCACGGCCCAATCGAATCGTTTCCTCGCTCATTGCCTTTCCCTTGTTTGTCCATGGTTCAGCTGGCTTGCGGCTGAAGGTCGCCGCAAGTCTACACCGGGGCAATAAACGATAGAGCGGTTAAGGAACCATTAACCTCAAGGATTTCGGCTGCTGCAGAAGCGAATCGCCAGCAGGCTGGCTCCCACATTGGCCTGCGCATAACCTGTGGGAGCCAGCCTGCTGGCGATGGCGGCGACTCGGTCTTGAGAATTATTCCAGAGCAGAAGCCGGCCCGAAGAACTCATAACGGCTCTGCTTCTCCGGCACACCCAGCGCTTTCAGATGACGCTTGATCGCCCCCATGAAACCTTTCGGCCCCAGGAAGTAAGCGTCGACGTCACGTTGCGCAGGCAACCACTCGCCGAGCTGTTCCTGACTCAACAGGCCGACCTTGTCCGCCGCCGGGCTGATCCCGTCATCCTCGGCGTAGCAGTAAAACCGCTTGAGCTGCGGGTGGCGCGCAGCGAGGTCGTCAATCCAGTTGCGGAAGGCGTGGACACTGCCATTACGCGCGCAGTGGATGAAATGCACCGGCCGTTCGGTTTGCAGCGCCGCTTCGAGCATCGCCAGGGTCGGGGTGATGCCGACACCGCCGCTGATCAGCACCAGCGGTTTGTCGCTGGCCGACAAGGTGAACTCGCCCGATGGCGGGAACAGCTGAATGCTCGCCCCGACCTGCAACTGATCGTGCAAGTGATTGGAAGCACGCCCGCCCGGCTCGCGTTTGACGCTGATGCGGTACTGGCCGTTGTTCGCCAGCGCCGACAGCGAGTAATTGCGGCGGATTTCTTCACCGTCGAGGATCAGCTTCATGCCGATGTACTGACCGGGTTCTGCGGCGAGAATCGGGCCTTTATCGGCGGGTTCGAAATAGAACGAAGTGATCTCGGCGCTCTCCTCGACCTTGGCTGCAACGATGAATTCTCGCGCCCCGCGCCAGCCGCCAACCGCCTGCTCTTTCTGGTCGTAGATGGCGGTTTCGGCGCCGATCAGGATGTCCGCCAACTGGCCGTACGCCGCGCCCCAGGCGCTCATCACTTCTGGCGTGGCGATTTCATCGCCGAGCACTTCGGAGATCGCACGCAGCAGACAGGTGCCGACGATGGGGTAGTGTTCCGGGAGAATTTGCAGGGCGACGTGCTTGTTGATGATTTTAGCCACCAGATCGCCCAACTGATCGAGCTGATCGATGTGGCGGGCGTACATCAACACGCCGTTTGCCAAAGCACGTGGCTGATCACCGCTGGCCTGGTGGGCCTGGTTGAACAACGGGCGCACCTCGGGGTACTCGGACAGCATCATGCGGTAGAAGTGGGTGATCAGCGCTTCACCACCGCTTTCCAGCAGGGGTACGGTGGATTGGACGATGACACGGTCCTGGGCACTAAGCATAAGGGTGACTCCTGAGCTTTATTGAAAGATTGCTAGTGGAGTATCAGTTTTCGTGCCAATTGATTTATCCATATAAATCAACGAGTTATTTTTATTATGGTCAAAAAGACCTGTGACACCTTATAGTCCTAGTGACTACATGAGGTCTATTTGACTAATGATCGCCAAATCGCTGCTCACCGCCCTGCTCCCTCTGGTTGCCGATCTGTCGCGCGAACTGCCGGAGGGTGAGCGCTATCGGCGCCTGCTTGAAGCCATGCGCGCCCTGTTGCCCTGCGACGCCGCCGCGCTTTTGCGGCTGGACGGTGAATCGCTGGTGCCGCTGGCCGTCGACGGCTTGAGCACCGACACCCTCGGGCGCCGCTTCAAGGTCAGCCAACATCCGCGCTTCGAAATTCTGCTGGCCGGCGCCGGGCCGACGCGCTTCGCCGCCGACAGCGAACTGCCCGACCCTTATGACGGACTGGTCGACGGTCTCGACGATCATCTGGAAGTTCACGACTGTCTCGGCTGCCCTTTATTCGTCGATGAAAAGCTCTGGGGCCTGATCACCCTCGACGCGCTCGATCCTGAACGTTTCGAGCCGATCGAACTGGACGCTCTGCAAGCCTTCGCCAGCCTTGCCGCGGCTACGGTCAACGCCGCCGAACGCATCGAACGGCTGGCCAGCCGCGCTGAAGACGAGCATCAGCGCGCCGAGGTCTATCGTCAGGCCAGCGGCCAGCAGCAGCGTGAAATGATCGGTCAGAGTAAAGCGCATAAACGCCTGGTCGAGGAGATCAATCTGGTCGGCGGCAGCGACCTGACCGTGTTGATCACCGGCGAAACCGGGGTCGGCAAAGAACTGGTTGCCCAAGCGATACACGCCGCCTCGGCGCGCGCCGACAAGCCGATCATCAGCCTCAACTGCGCCGCGCTGCCGGATACGCTGGTCGAAAGCGAGCTGTTCGGCCACGTGCGCGGCGCCTTCACCGGCGCCACCAGCGACCGCCGTGGCAAGTTCGAACTGGCCAATGGCGGCACGCTGTTTCTCGATGAAGTCGGCGAACTGTCATTGACCGTGCAGGCGAAATTGCTGCGGGTGTTGCAGAGCGGGCAGTTGCAGCGCCTGGGCTCGGACAAGGAGCATCAGGTCGACGTGCGCCTGATCGCCGCCACCAACCGCGACCTCGCCGAAGAAGTACGCAGCGGCCGCTACCGTGCCGACTTCTATCATCGCCTCAGCGTCTACCCGCTGCGGGTCCCGGCGCTGCGCGATCGCGGGCGCGACGTGCTGCTGCTCAGCGGTTTCTTCCTGGAGCAGAACCGCTCGCGCATGGGCCTCAACAGCCTGCGCCTGAACAGTGACGCCCAGGAAGCGCTGCTCGCCTACACTTGGCCGGGCAACGTACGCGAGCTCGAACATCTGATCGGCCGCAGCGCGCTGAAGGCGCTTGGCAACTGCAAGGTGCGGCCGAAGATTCTCAGCTTGAGCGCGGCGGATCTGGATTTGCCGTGTGAGGTTGTGAATAACCCGGTGGAGATGGAGACTAGTGCTCGGGAATTGCCTTCGATCAGCGGCGATCTGCGCAGCGCGACCGAGCAGTTTCAGCGCCAGTTGATCAGCGCGGCGCTGGCGCGCAATCAGGATAACTGGGCGAGTGCGGCGCGGGAGTTGGGGGTTGATCGGGCGAATCTTGGGCGGATGGCCAAGCGGTTGGGGATGAAGGGCTAAAAGCACCCTCACCCTAGCCCTCTCCCGGAGGGAGAGGGGACTGACCGGGGGATATTGAAGAACTCCGCCGACCTGAGTCTGCTCTGCCGAATCTATAATCGATGCGTTTTTTCAGGTCGATGTATAACGCAACACAGCTCGGTCGACTCCCTCTCCCTCCGGGAGAGGGCGGGGGTGAGGGGCTCTTGATCTGCATGCCAGCCGACAACCACCTAAAGCCCACCCCTTTCAAGCCGATAACCCGGCATCAATGGTTTCTGGTGACTCCCACCTCGCCCATCACCTTTTTCCACAGAAGGTCCAAATGTCCTCGACAAAAGCCCGCGCAGATTCACTTTCGCTTCTTCTGTTTACCTTGCGCAGCGGCAAGCTGATGGCGATCAACCTGCTGAAAGTCAGCGAAATCATCCCCTGCCCGCCGCTGACCAAGCTGCCGGAGTCGCACCCGCACGTCAAAGGCATCGCCACCCTGCGCGGAGCCTCGCTGTCGGTGATCGACCTGAGCCGGGCCATCGGTGAGCGACCGCTGGAAGACCCGAATGGCGGCTGCCTGATCGTCACCGATGTCAGCCGTTCGAAGCAGGGTCTGCACGTTCAGGCGGTTAGCAAGATTGTTCATTGCCTGACCACTGACATCAAACCGCCGCCGTTCGGCTCCGGCGGTTCGCGCGCTTATATCACCGGCGTGACCTCGGTCGACGGGACTTTGGTGCAAGTGCTGGATATCGAAAAAGTTATCCACAGCATCGCCCCGGCGCAGATCGAAATGGCCCCGACCGACCTGACCATGGAAGACGCCGAAGTGCTCGGCAACGCGCGGATTCTGGTGGTCGACGACAGTCAGGTGGCACTGCAGCAATCGGTGCACACCCTGCGCAACCTTGGCCTGCAATGCCACACCGCACGCAGCGCCAAGGAGGCCATCGACTGCCTGCTCGACCTGCAAGGCACCGCGCAACAGATCAACCTGATCGTCTCCGACATCGAGATGTCCGAGATGGACGGCTACGCCTTCACCCGCACCTTGCGCGAGACCCCGGACTTCGCCCACTTGTACGTGCTGCTGCACACCTCGCTCGACAGCGCGATGAACAGCGAGAAAGCGCGGCTGGCCGGGGCCAACGGCGTGCTGACCAAATTCTCCTCACCTGAACTGACCCATTGCCTGATCGAAGCGGCCAAACACGTCGCGGCCCAGGGCCATTGAGTTTTGGCTGAGACATTCTGCTTTTTGATGCGCCGCGATCTGCACGCAGATCTGCCGGAGATCCGCTGGCCGGACGCTGTTGAAGTCAGCACGTATCGTGCGCAATCCGCAGCCGCCGTGCACGCGCTGATGCAACTCGGCTACCGCGAGGGCGGTGGTCGGGTGCCGGCACTTGAGGTCTGGCAGCAACGGTTCGAAAGCGACCCCGAATACGATCCGGCGCTGTGCTTTGTCGCCAGCGATGCTGACGGCGTGGTGGGAGTGGCGCAGTGCTGGACCAGTTCGTACATCAAGAATCTGGTGGTGCATCCGCGGCTCCAGGGGCGCGGACTGGGCCGGGCGTTGTTGCTCAATGCGTTCAAAGCGTTTCAGCAACGGCGCGAAGGGTTTGTCGATCTGAAGGTGCTGGAAGAAAACCGGCGGGCGCAGCGGCTGTATGAAAGTGCCGGGATGTATGTGGTTCGCCGGGAGTTGGTGCCGGCCTGACCCACCGCTTTCGCGAGCAAGCTCGCTCCCACCCTTGAATCGCATTCCACCTGTGGGAGCGAGCCTGCTCGCGAAGCGGCCAGCCCAGGCAACTTCCCTTTTAAGGCAAACTCCAACCTTGGCCACAAACAACCAAGGACGCCCACCATGAAAGCCCTCACCGCCAGCCTGCTCTGCCTCGCCGCCCTCACCTCTCAAGCCAATGCCTCCAGCCCCGACGCCTGGGCCGCCTACGACAAAACCGTGCTCGCCATTTGCACCAAGGCCAGCGGCCTGAAAAACGCCAAACCGGTCGGCACTCCGGCGCAATTCGACGACCGCGTCGGCTACACCGCCGTGCTACTGCAGGGCCAGTACCCGCAAAAACACATGAAAGGCCAGCAAGGCACCGAGCTGTGCCTGTACAGCAAATCCGCGAAAACCGCGTTCGTCACCGAGTGGGACTCGATCCGCCCGACCGCCAAAAGCCGCTGAGTGGCGCACAACTTGCTTCGACGCAGGCCTGTACGGTGGTTTTCCGCCGCCGGTTCACACCCTGATTGAAGACAGATCGCTCAATGAATACGACGTTTTCCTGCATAGGCTGCGGTAAATGCTGCACCGATCACCATGTCCCGCTGACCCTCGCCGAAGCCCGTATGTGGGCGGCGGACGGCGGTCAGGTGATCGTGCTGGTCGAAGCCTTCCTTGGCAACGGCCTCGGTCTGCCGATGCAGCAGCGCGAACACGCCGAACGCCGTTCAGTGCGGGTTCGCAGCGGCAGCACCGATGCCCATGTGGCAATCACCTTCGCCGCCTACAACGTCGGCCCCTGCCGGAATCTTGACGAAGACAAGCTCTGCCGTATCTATGAGCGGCGGCCGTTGGTGTGCCGCATCTACCCGGCGGAAATCAATCCGCACATCCCGCTCAGCCCGGCGGCCAAGGACTGCCCACCAGAGTCGTGGGAGCAGGGACCGTTGTTGATTGTCGGGGGCGAATTGGTTGATCAGGAATTGATCGAGTTGATCCAGCGCTCACGACAGGCCGATCGCGATGACATTCAAAGCAAGGACGCGATCTGCGCAATGCTCGGGATTCGCACCACGGCGCTGAAGGGCGACGGCTTTACTGCGTATCTGCCGAATATGAGTGCGTTCGCGGCGATGATCGATCAGGTGAGCGAGCAGACCTCGACAGCTGCACCGAGTGAGTGGCTGTTTCATCTGTCAGGGGAAGATGTTGCCGGGCAAGTCGCCGCGGCCGGGGCACGCGTGGTGGCTGAGCCGGCGCAGACCTATGCGTTTATATCGCTGCGGGCGGCTTGATCCGGATTTTGCACTGAGGCCAATGGCCCAATCGCTAGCTGGCTAGCTCCCACAGGGGATTTGCGTAACGACGCGGCCCCCATGTGGGAGCCAGCCTGCTGGCGATGACGGCAGAGCAAGCACCTTCAATCGCCAACCTGACGCTGCCGCCGAATTCATGAAACAAGGCGTGAATAAAACTCAGCGCTTGCCCATCGACCGACGCGTACCCGGCGGCGCCATGCCCGGGGTCTTGGTGTGCCCATTCTTCGCGCCGTTCTTGTACCACGGCTGATTAGAGCCTTTGGCAGCGGCCAGGTCACCCGGTTTGAACGGGAATTTGAACGCCGGGATTTCGGCTTTGGTGTCGTTGGCGTCGGCCAATTCAACCGGGACAGCGCTCACAGCGTCGTCAACCGGCGGCAGGGTCGGGGAAGTCATAAAAGCTCCGCAAAGCAGCAAGTCGGGCCCGATCAGTGAGCCGCGAAGGCGCGCAGTATACCTGCACGCCCGGGCTCGGCACCTGAAGAATTGCGTCGCACGCCGAACGGTTTGCCGATACGTGACGATGCCTTTGCCGCTGAAGGTCTTCAGCGCTTCGTAACACCCCCCCTCACCCTAGCCCTCTCCCGGAGGGAGAGGGGACTGATCGTGGGGGATGCGAGAACTACGCCGACTCGGGATACCGAGTCGTATGAGATTTTCAAAGCCAAAGCAGGTCGGCTCCCTCTCCTGGGGGAGAGGGCTGGGGTGAGGGGCAGCCACACCACCAATCCCAAACCAACCACCCGCTTCTAACCACTCAACAATGAGCGCCAGCTCGAGTGCCTTTGATCTTGATCTTGCCTAACCAGCGACATCGGAAGGCTGAGTGGAGGGATTGATCCGGGCGTGGGAGCGCAGCGACCGTCTGGCGCAGCCAGACACAGCGGAAGGAGGTGCAGCGCAGCAAACCGTAGCCGCTGCGCCCGGATCGATCCCGCAGCGAAGGGACCCGAGCTTGCGAGGGCCGAACGCAGGAGCAAGCCTTTTGGTTCCTTTTTGCTGGGCCGGCACTCCGGCGTCTGAAAAAGGGACTCGCCGTAAGGGCGAAACCGCCAGCAGCAGCACCCGAAGCAACGGATATTCACCCAAAACAAACCCCAAGAGCATGGTCGGCCCCAAGGCCGCCAAGTAAACAGCCCAAACTGACACCGCTGTCAGCCAGCCGTCACCCTCCTGACCCCCAAACCCGTATATAAAGCTCCAACCTGCCCAAACTCCAACCCTTCGGCGCCACACCGCATGCGAATCGAAAAAAACAAAGCCCTGCTCGCCACCCTGCTCATCCTGCTGGCAGCCACAGGCCTCTGGTTTGCACTCAAACCCGCCCCGGCCAAACTCGCCGCCCCCAACGCCATCCCGGTGCGAGTAGTAACGGTCAGCGCCAAAGACGTCCCCCGCTACACCAGCGGCATCGGCTCGGTCCTATCCCTGCACAGCGTGGTAGTGCGCCCACAGATCGACGGCATCCTCACCAAAATCCTCGTCAAGGAGGGCCAGTTGGTCAAAGCAGGCGACCTGCTGGCCACCATCGACGACCGCTCGATCCGCGCCAGCCTCGATCAGGCCCGTGCGCAACTGGGCGAAAGCCAGGCGCAACTGCAAGTCGCCCTGGTCAACCTCAAACGCTACAAACTGCTCAGCGTCGATGACGGCGTGTCGAAACAGACCTACGACCAGCAGCAAGCACTGGTCAATCAGCTCAAGGCCACCGCCCAAGGCAACCAGGCCTCGATCGATGCAGCGCAGGTGCAACTGTCCTACACGCAGATTCGCTCCCCAGTCACCGGCCGCGTCGGCATTCGTACCGTCGATGAAGGCAACTTCCTGCGCATGACCGACACCGCCGGCCTGTTTACCGTGACCCAGATCGACCCGATCGCTGTCGAGTTTTCCCTGCCCCAGCAAATGCTGCCGACCCTGCAAAGCCTGATCAGCGATCCGCAGCGCGCGCCGGTCAAGGCCTACATCGGCGCCGACACCGATGACGAAACCGCCAACCTGCTCGGCGAAGGTCACCTGACCCTGATCGATAACCAGATCAACGCCAACACCGGCACCATCCGCGCCAAGGCCGAGTTCGCCAACGCCAGCCAGAAGCTCTGGCCCGGTCTGCTGGTCACGGTAAAAATTCAGACCGCCCTCGACAAGGCTGCGCTGGTGGTTCCGCCCACCGTCGTACAGCGCGGCCTCGATCAACACTTCGTTTACCGGGTCAACGGCGACAAGGTTGAAGCCGTGCAGGTGCAGATGGTTTATCAGGGCAGCGGCCAGGACATCATCAAAGGCGTGAACGCCGGCGATGTGCTGGTCACCGATGGCCAGTCGCGGCTCAAGCCCGGCTCGACCGTGCAAGTCATGAGCGAGCCGCCGCAAGTGGTGCAAGCGGAGCCGGGCCGATGAAGGCGCACAAAGGTGTTTCGACCTGGTGCATCGATCACCCGGTCGCGACCATTCTGCTGACCATCGCGCTGGTGCTGGTGGGCGTGATTGCTTTCCCGCGCTTGCCGATTGCGCCACTGCCGGAGGCGGAATTTCCGACCATTCAGGTGTCGGCGCAGTTGCCCGGCGCCAGCCCTGACACCATGGCCTCATCGGTGGCCACGCCGCTGGAGGTGCAATTCAGCGCCATCCCCGGCATGACCCAGATGACCTCGAGCAGTGCGCTGGGCTCGACCCTGCTGACCCTGCAATTCACCCTCGACAAAAGCATCGACACCGCCGCTCAGGAAGTGCAAGCGGCGATCAACACCGCCGCCGGCAAGTTGCCCAAGGACATGCCGACGCTGCCGACCTGGAAGAAGGTCAACCCGGCTGACAGCCCGGTGCTGATCCTCAGCGTCAGCTCTACGCAAATGCCCGGCACCGAACTCAGCGACCTGGTGGAAACCTTGTTGGCGCGTCAGATCAGTCAGATCGATGGCGTAGGCCAGATCAACATAACCGGTCAGCAACGCCCGGCGATTCGCGTGCAGGCTTCGGCGGACAAACTGGCGGCGATTGGCCTGACCCTCGCCGACATTCGTCTGGCTATTCAGCAGACCAGCCTCAACCTCGCCAAGGGTGCGCTGTACGGCGAGTCGAGCATTTCCACGTTGTCGACCAACGACCAGTTGTTCCACCCCGAGGACTATAGCCAGCTCATCGTTTCCTACAAGGATGGCGCCCCGGTGCACCTGCGCGACGTCGCGAAAGTCGTCAATGGTGCCGAAGATGCCTACGTGCAGGCCTGGGCCGGTGATCGTCCGGGAGTAAACCTGGTGATCTCGCGCCAGCCCGGCGCCAACATCGTCGAGACCGTCGACCGCATTCAAGCCGCCCTGCCCGGCCTCGAAGCCATGCTGCCAGCCTCGGTGCAGGTGAAAACCCTGATCGACCGCACCCAGACCATTCGCGCCTCGCTGCATGAGGTCGAAATCACCTTGTTGATCGCGATTCTGCTGGTGGTGGCGGTAATGGCGCTGTTCCTGCGCCAATTGTCGGCGACGCTGATCGTCTCGGCGGTGCTCGGCGTGTCGCTGGTGGCCAGTTTCGCCCTGATGTACCTACTCGGTTTCAGCCTGAACAACCTGACGCTGGTGGCGATCGTCGTCGCAGTCGGCTTCGTGGTCGACGATGCGATTGTGGTGGTGGAAAACATCCACCGGCATCTGGAGGCCGGCGACGACATGCGCGAAGCGGCGATCAAAGGCGCGGGCGAGATCGGTTTCACCGTGGTTTCGATCAGCTGCTCGCTGGTGGCGGCGTTTATTCCGCTGTTATTCATGGGCGGTGTGGTCGGACGGTTGTTCAAGGAATTCGCCCTGACCGCGACTTCGACCATCATGATTTCCGTGCTGGTGTCGCTGACGCTGGCGCCGACGCTGGCTGCGCTGTTCATGCGCAAACCGACGCACCACGCCCACGACAAACCGGGCTTCAGCGAGCGCTTGCTCGGCTGGTATGAACGCGGCCTGCGCCGCGCCCTCGACCATCAGAAGTTGATGATCGGCGTGTTCGGTTTGTCGCTGGCGCTGGCCATCGGCGGTTACATTTTTATCCCGAAAGGTTTCTTTCCGGTACAGGACACCGGTTTCGTCCTCGGCACCACCGAAGCGGCGGCGGATATCTCCTACGGCGACATGGTGAAAAAACACCTGGCGATGGCCGAAATTGTCGCCGCCGACCCGGCGGTGCAGGCGTTTTCCCATTCGGTGGGGGTTTCCGGCAGCAACCAGACCATCGCCAACGGACGCTTCTGGATCGCCCTGAAGAAACGCGGCGATCGCGACGTCAGCGCCAGCCAGTTCATCGACCGCATCCGCCCGCAATTGATGAAAGTCCCTGGCATCGTGCTGTATCTGCGCGCCGGCCAGGACATCAACCTCAGCTCCGGCCCGAGCCGTGCCCAGTACCAGTACGTGCTCAAGAGCAATGACGGCGCGACCCTCGCGACGTGGACGCAGCGCCTGACCGAAAAACTGCGCAGCAACCCGGCGTTCCGCGACATTTCCAATGACCTGCAACTGGGCGGCAGCATCACCCATATCAGCATCGACCGCAGCGCCGCCGCGCGCTTCGGCCTGACCGCCAGCGATGTCGATGAAGCGCTGTACGACGCCTTCGGCCAGCGACAGATCAATGAGTTCCAGACCCAGGTCAACCAGTACAACGTGATCCTCGAGCTGGACATCAAACAGCGCGGCAAAGCCGAAAGCCTGAATTATTTCTACCTGCGTTCGCCGCTGAGTGGCGAGATGGTGCCGCTGTCGGCGCTGGCGCGATTCGATGCGCCGACCATTGGACCGCTGTCGATCGCCCACGACGGCATGTTCCCGGCGGCGAATCTGTCGTTCAATCTCGCTCCCGGTGTGGCGCTGGGTGATGCGGTGATTCTGCTCAATCAGGCCAAAGCCGAAATCGGCATGCCCACCGCGATCAGCGGCAATTTCCAGGGTGCGGCGCAGGCGTTCCAGAGTTCGCTGGCCAGTCAGCCGTGGCTGATCCTCGCGGCGCTAGTCGCGGTGTACATCATTCTCGGCGTGCTTTACGAGAGCTTCGTGCATCCGCTGACGATCATTTCGACATTGCCGGCGGCCGGTCTGGGCGCGGTGATCATGCTGTGGATCTGCGGCCAGGACTTTTCGATCATGGCGTTGATCGGGCTGGTGTTGCTGATCGGCATCGTCAAGAAAAACGGCATCCTGATGATCGACTTCGCGCTCGAAGCGCAGCGCCAGCGCGGCCTGTCCCCGCAGGAGGCGATTTTCGAAGCGTGCATCACGCGGTTCCGGCCGATCATCATGACCACCCTCGCCGCCCTGCTCGGCGCGCTGCCGCTGATGCTCGGCTACGGCACCGGGGCCGAACTGCGTCAGCCGCTGGGTATCGCGGTGGTCGGCGGTTTGCTGGTCAGCCAGATGCTGACGCTGTTCACTACACCGGTCATATACTTATGGCTTGAGCGGCTGTTCCACCGGCCCCGACCGGTGCCGGCAACGGCATTGGCGACCACAGACTGAGGCGGTCATGCGCGTTCTGATTATCGAAGACGAGGAAAAAACCGCGGACTATCTGCACCGCGGCCTCACTGAACAAGGCTATACCGTGGACGTCGCCCGCGACGGCGTCGAAGGCCTGCATCTGGCACTGGAAAGCGATTACGCGGTGATCGTCCTCGACGTCATGCTGCCGGCGCTCGATGGCTTCGGCGTG
Source organism: Pseudomonas sp. R1-1 (assembly GCF_051132135.1). Taxonomy (NCBI): domain Bacteria; kingdom Pseudomonadati; phylum Pseudomonadota; class Gammaproteobacteria; order Pseudomonadales; family Pseudomonadaceae; genus Pseudomonas; species Pseudomonas sp. R1-1. Next base: position 1,178,832 of record NZ_CP071663.1, on the reverse strand, counting down.
CTGCGTGCCCTGCGTGCGCGCAAGCAGACCCCGGTGATCATGCTCACCGCCCGCGAGCGCGTCGAGGACCGTATCAAAGGCCTGCGCGACGGTGCCGACGACTACCTCGGCAAACCGTTTTCCTTCCTTGAACTGGTCGCGCGTCTGCAAGCGCTGACCCGCCGCAGTGGCGGCCATGAACCGGTGCAAGTGAGCATCGCCGACCTGTGGATCGATCTGATCAGCCGCAAAGCCACCCGCGCCGGCACCCGTCTGGACCTGACGGCCAAGGAGTTCTCGCTGCTCAGCGTGCTCGCCCGCCGCCAGGGTGAAATCCTCTCGAAAACCGCAATTGCCGAGATGGTCTGGGACATCAATTTCGACAGTGACGCCAACGTCGTCGAAGTCGCGATCAAACGCCTGCGCGCCAAACTCGACGGGCCGTTCGAGGAGAAACTGCTGCACACCATTCGTGGTATGGGTTATGTGCTGGAAAGTCGTAATGTCCAGTAACTCGATTGCCCTTCGCCTCAGCGGGATGTTTACGCTGGTGGCGCTGGTGGTGTTTGTGTTGATCGGCGGCGCGCTGTATCAGCAGGTCGACAAAGGCCTTGGCCTGCTTCCCGAAGCCGAACTCGATGCGCGTTACAGCGTGCTCGAATCCACCGTCGGCCGTTACGGCACGCCGGAGCACTGGGTGAAGATCAACAACAAGCTCAAGCTGCTCGGCGAGGAAGACAAGCGCATCAGTTTCTGGATCAGCAGCGGCAACCCGCAATACGAATACGGCAACCTCACGCCACCGATCCGCGCGGTCGCCAACGGCCCGCTGGGCATGCGTGACCTGCAATTGCCCGATCAGCCCGCGCCGCTGAAAGTGCTGGTCAGCCAGTTCCCGGCCAAGGACCAGCGTCCGCCGCTGCGCTTCATGATTGGCATCGACACCGAGACGTTTCACCAGACCCAGCACCAGTTGCTGATTGCCTTGGTCAGCCTGGCGATCGTCGGCGTGCTGCTGGCGTCGGCGCTGGGTTATTGGGTGGCTCGGATTGGCTTGCAGCCGCTGATCAAGCTGTCTCAGGAAGCCCAGCGTCTGGCGCCGCCACTGCGGGCCGGGCGCCTGCGTCTGTCGCCACTGCCGCCGGAGCTTGCGCAGTTTGTCGAGTCGTTCAACTCGACGCTGGAGCGCGTCGAACTGGCCTACTCGCGCCTGGAATCATTCAACGCCGACGTCGCCCATGAACTGCGTTCGCCACTAACCAACCTGATTGGCCAGACGCAAGTGGCGCTGACCCGCGGGCGCTCTGCAGAGCATTACTTCGAAGTGCTGCAATCGAATCTGGAAGAGCTCGAGCGACTGCGCTCGATCATCAATGACATGCTGTTTCTGGCCAGTGCCGATCAGGGCAACAAGGCGACCAGACTCACGTCCACTTCGCTGGCGGATGAAGTGGCGACGACCCTGGAGTATCTGGATTTCATCCTTGAGGACGCGCAAGTTCAGGTGCAGGTCAGCGGCGACGCGCAGGTGCAGATCGAAGTCGCGCATTTGCGTCGGGCATTGATCAATCTGCTCAGCAACGCCGTGCAGCACACCGAGCCGGGTCAGGTGATTGAGGTGTGTATCAAGGCCGAAGATCATCAGGTGAGTATCGGTGTGGCCAATCCAGGATCACCGATTGCCAGCGAACATCTGCCACGCTTGTTCGAGCGTTTTTACCGGGTCGATGCGTCGCGCCGTAATAGCGGCAATAACCATGGCTTGGGGCTGGCGATCGTCAAGGCGATTGCGTTGATGCATGGTGGGGATGTGTTTGTGCGCAGTGATCGGGGGGTTAATACCTTTGGAATGCATCTGCCGATCTAAAAGCCCCTCATCGGAACGCCGCCCGCCTAGCCCTCTCCCGGAGGGAGAGGGGACTGACCGCGTTGTTCTCTCGAGCTGCATCGACCTGAAATACCCAGTCGAACTCAATTTCTGAAAAGCCCCCGATCAGCTCCCTTTCCCCCTCGCCCCCTTGGGGGAGAGGGCTGGGGTGAGGGGGTTGCTCTTGGCTGCACCGCAATCCTGGACTTTTACCTCCTACGCAACAGTCATTTATGAAAATCACGCTGTTTCCCATTGCTCGGCAATCTTATCTTTGCCCGCACCAAACAGCACTCGCCAAGCGAGAAGTTTTCAAGATGTCCAACAGTATGGGTATTGCCAGCGCGTTCGTTTTGTCCTCATTGTTCCTGTCGCCGATGGCGATGGCTGAAGAATCGCAAACATTCGTGGCGCACAACATCGCCCGTGCGCAAGCATTCGATCAGCATCAGGCCGAAGTGATGGCCAAGACCCAAAATGCCACGCAAGCCCCGCAGGCTGCCACCTCGCAGACGCCAGTCGGTGAAACCGACAGCTGAGTCGCGCACCGCGCCACCGTTTCCCTCGACGCGGTTGTTTGGCTCTTCCCGTTCAACCGTCGTCATTGCAGGCCGCTGATATTCAGCGGCCTTTTTTCGTTGTGGATTGCTCTCTCCCACACGGTTTTGTGGTGTGTGTTTAACTACGCTAAGAAGATCATCCCAACCGACAGCCCACCATGATCGTAAGCCGTACCCCGTCCTCCACGGGCAAATCCAAACGCCCCGAGCGCCTGCTGATCTGTGGCAGTCTGCTCAGCGTGATCGCGATCGTGTGCATCGTCACCTTCCTGCTCATCCGCGAGCACGCCAGCGCCCAGGAATCCGCCACTCGCAGCGCTACGACGATTGCGCAACTGATCGACGCCGATTTGCTACGCACGGTCGAGTTGTATGACCTGACGCTGCAAGGCCTGATTGCCGCCGCGCAACGGGACGACCTGCAAAACGTATCGCCGCAGATCCGTCATCTGGCGCTGTTCGACCGCTCGACCACGGCGCGTTACAAGGGCGAGATCCTGCTACTCGACAAGCTTGGCAATGTCGTCGCCGACTCTTCGCGGGTCGAGCCGAAGCCGGGCAATTTTGCCGACCGCGATTATTTCCTCGCCCACGCCTTCAACCGCGACATCGGCATGTTCATCAGCCAACCGTTTCAGACCCGTTGCGACTGCGATGAAGCCAATCAGTGGCGGATCAGTTTCAGTCGACGCATCTCCACACAAACCGGCGAGTTTGCCGGCGTGGCCGTGGCGTCGCTGAAGCTCGATTACTTTGATCAGTTGTTCAACAGCCTCGACATTGGCAAAGACAGCACGTTGAACATCATCAACAGTGACGGCGTGCTGCTCGCGCAGAAGCCCTATCTGCAAAGCGACTCGATCGGCAAAAGCTTCGGCAACCGTCCCAATGTGGTGAAAATCCTCAGCGACAAGGACGGTAACGGCAGTTTCACCAGCACCTCAAGCATGGATCAGCAACAACGTCTGTATACCTATTCTCGGGTCGGCAATCTGCCGCTGACGGTGATGGTCGCGCTGTCCAGCGACGAAGTGTTCGGCACCTGGCGGCGCACCGCGCTGCTGATCAGTGGCGCGACGGGGATTTTGTGCGTGGGGTTGCTCTGGCTGACCTGGCTGCTCGCCCGCGAGCTGCGCTTGCGCCAGCGTGCCGAGCGCGAGCTGGCGCAACTGGCGGCCACTGACGATCTCACCGGTGTGGCCAACCGGCGTATGCTCGATCAGACCTTGCGTCATGAATGGTTTCGCGCCCAACGCTCAGGCCAGCCGTTGTCAGTGATGATGATCGATGCCGATCACTTCAAGGCCTTCAATGACCGCCACGGGCATCAGGCCGGGGATCAGGCACTGAAAAACCTGGCGAAGGTGATTGGCGAAAACGTGCGGCGCCCGGCGGATCTGGTCGCGCGTTATGGCGGTGAAGAGTTTTCGGTAATTCTGGCCGAGACCGACAGCCAGGGCGCGCAACGCATTGCCGAGAAAATTCGCCAGGCAGTCGAGCAATTACCGCTGATGGACGGGGCTGAGCGGGCGATGACGGTAAGTATCGGCATTGCGACCTGGACGACGGCCAGCGAGATGACGCTGGAGCAGTTGCTGTTTGCGGCGGACAAGGCGTTGTATCAGGCCAAGGAAGGCGGGCGTAATCGGGTGGTGGTATCAACCTGAAGCCTTGCGGTGGAGGTGATGGCCCCATCGCTGGCAAGCCAGCTCCCACAAGGATTTGAGGTGTGCTGCAAATTTTTGCCTCACCCGTAAACCTGTGGGAGCTGGCTTGCCAGCGATGAGGCCAGTGCTGGCAACACAAAAACCAAGGGCATAAAAAAAGGCCATCCAGGGATGGCCTTCAAAAAACTAGAGAGGTTTTTTACTTACACGGCCGCAACCGGGCGCATGTAAGAGATCGGTGCGGTGCTGGCGTCTTCGAACGTCACCACTTCCCAAGCGTCTGTCTGCTCAATCAACTTGCGCAGCAGCTGGTTGTTCAGTGCATGACCGGACTTGAAGCCTTTGAACTCACCAATCAGGCTGTTGCCCAGCAGGTACAGGTCGCCAATTGCATCGAGGATCTTGTGTTTGACGAATTCGTCTTCATAGCGAAGACCGTCTTCGTTCAACACGCCATCGGCGTCGACCACGATTGCGTTTTCAACGCTGCCGCCGAGTGCGAGGTTGTGCTTGCGCAGGTACTCGATGTCACTCATGAAACCAAAGGTACGCGCGCGGCTGACTTCTTTTACGAACGAAGTGCTGGAAAAATCCACGCTTGCACTCTGGGTGCGGTCCCGGAAAACCGGGTGATCGAAATCGATCTCGAAGCTCACCTTGAACCCTTCGAAAGGCACGAAAGTGGCGCGCTTGTCGCCGTCTTCCACTGTCACTTCACGCAGGATGCGGATGAATTTCTTGGCGGCGTCCTGTTCTTCCAGGCCTGCCGATTGAATCAGGAATACGAAGGGTCCAGCGCTGCCATCCATGATCGGGACTTCGGACGCGGAGAGCTCGACGTAGGCGTTATCGATGCCCAGGCCAGCCATGGCCGAGAGCAAGTGCTCTACCGTGTCCACTTTGACGTCGCCATTGATCAGCGTCGTCGACATAGTGGTTTCACCGACGTTTTCCGCGCGGGCAGGAATCTGCACCACAGGGTCGAGGTCAGCGCGACAAAACACAATGCCAGTGTCGACAGGCGCAGGCTTGAGGGTCAGATAGACCTTCTCACCGGAGTGCAGGCCTACACCTGTGGCACGGATAATATTTTTCAGTGTGCGTTGTTTAATCATGGCTTGGGCCGCTTCAGCGCAAATTGCGAACTGGTATCAACAAAGGCTGGCGATGATAGCAGACCATGCCTTTGCTGAACACCAATCACCTTCATAGGCCTGATACATTCCATCAATCGGCCTGACGACGCAGGAATGCCGGGATGTCCAGGTAGTCCAGGTCATCTTGCGGATTCATTTTCGCGGCAGCCGCAGCACCGGCCTGAGCCTGGTTGCGCATGACGGTCGGACGGTCCAGATCACGGTAGTTCACCGCTGGCGCTTCCTGACGGGCCGGAGCCGGTTGTTGCACCTGCGCCGAAGCCATCGAGGTGTGAACGGTGTTGTCGATGACCTTCACAGGCTTCTCGATTTTCGCGCCCAGACCGGTAGCAACTACGGTGACGTGCAGCTCGTCGCGCATGTCCGGATCGATAACGGTACCGACCTTGACCATCGCGTGCTCGGAAGCGAAGGCTTCGATGATGCTACCCACGTCGGAGTACTCACCCAGCGACAGGTCAGGGCCTGCGGTGATGTTCACCAGGATGCCGCGTGCGCCCTGCAGGTTGACGTCTTCGAGCAGCGGGTTGCGGATAGCCGCTTCAGTGGCTTCACGTGCACGGTTCGGACCGCTGGCGCAACCAGTGCCCATCATCGCCATGCCCATTTCGCTCATCACGGTACGCACGTCGGCGAAGTCGACGTTGATCATGCCCGGACGCTTGATGATGTCGGAGATACCGCGAACGGCACCGGCCAGTACATCGTCTGCCTTGGCGAAAGCCGATAGGAGGCTTGCGTCTTTACCGAGGATGGTCAGCAGTTTTTCATTCGGAATGGTGATCAGCGAGTCGACGCTTTCCGAGAGCATGCGGATGCCTTCATCGGCGATCTGCATACGCTTGCGGCCTTCGAACGGGAACGGACGCGTCACGACCGCAACGGTCAGGATGCCCATTTCCTTGGCCACTTCGGCGATGATCGGCGCTGCACCGGTGCCGGTACCGCCGCCCATGCCAGTGGTGATGAACACCATGTTGGTGCCCTGCAGCACTTCGGCAATGCGCTCACGGTCTTCCAGAGCGGCCTGACGACCGACTTCAGGGTTGGCGCCCGCGCCCAGACCTTTGGTCACGCCGGTGCCCAGTTGCAGGATGGTCCGCGCGCCGATGTTTTTCAGCGCTTGAGCATCAGTGTTGGCGCAGATGAACTCAACGCCTTCGATGTTGCTCTTGACCATGTGATTGACAGCGTTGCCGCCGCCACCGCCGACACCGATAACCTTGATTACCGGGCTTGCGGGGATGTTGTCTACGAGTTCGAACATTTTCCCTCTCCTTACATTCTCTAGTTTTTTCGCCTACTGCTGTTTGTTGCGGTGTATCTACTGCAGTTGCTTGCCGCTTGAAGCTTGTCGCTTCAAGCGGCTTTTAAAAGTTGCCCTGAACCCACTTCTTCAAGCGGTCCAGCAACGGTGCCTGCGGCTCTTCGTTGCTGTAGCTGTCGCGGCTGCCGATACCGGAGAACGAAACCCCGTCGGACTGCTTTTGCAGGCCGTACATCAACAAACCAACGCCAGTGGAATAGATCGGGTTGCGCACCACGTCATCCAGGCCTTTGACGCCATGCGGAACACCGAGGCGTACCGGCATGTGGAAGATTTCCTCGGCCAGTTCAGTGGCGCCTTCCATTTTCGACGTGCCTCCTGTCAGGACGATGCCGGCCGGGATCAGGTCTTCGTAGCCGCTGCGACGCAGCTCGGCCTGGATCAGCGTGAACAGTTCGTCGTAACGCGGCTCGACCACTTCGGCCAGGGCCTGACGCGACAGTTCGCGCGGTGGACGGTCGCCTACGCTTGGCACCTTGATGGTTTCGCCGGCGCCGGCCAGTTTGGCCAGGGCGCAGGCGTAACGGATCTTGATCTCTTCGGCGTACTGGGTCGGGGTGCGCAACGCCATGGCGATGTCGTTGGTCACCTGATCACCGGCAATCGGGATCACCGCGGTATGCCGGATCGCGCCTTCGGTGAAGATCGCGATGTCGGTGGTGCCGCCGCCGATGTCGACCAGGCACACGCCCAGCTCTTTCTCGTCGTCGGTCAGTACCGAGTAGGCCGAGGCCAGTTGCTCGAGAATGATGTCGTCGATTTCCAGACCGCAGCGGCGCACGCATTTTTCAATGTTCTGCGCGGCATTGACGGCGCAGGTGACCACGTGAACCTTGGCTTCCAGACGCACGCCGGACATGCCCAGTGGCTCGCGTACGCCTTCCTGGTTATCGATCACGTAATCCTGCGGCAGGGTGTGCAGCACGCGCTGGTCAGCCGGGATCGCCACGGCCTGAGCGGCATCCAGTACACGCTCGAGGTCGGCCGAGCTGACTTCGCGATCACGGATCGCGACGATGCCGTGGGAATTCAGGCTGCGGATGTGATTGCCGGCCACGCCGACGAACGCCGAGTGAATGCGGCAGCCGGCCATCAGCTGGGCTTCTTCGATCGCGCGCTGAATCGACTGCACGGTGGACTCGATGTTGACCACCACGCCCTTCTTCAGGCCACGGGACGGATGGGTACCGATCCCGACGATTTCCAGCGAGCCGTCGTCGGAGACCTCGCCGACCAGCGCCACCACCTTGGAGGTGCCGATATCGAGACCGACGATCATTTTGCCGCTTTGCACGTTTGCCATGGGTCCTGCCTCTTCTTAATTCTTTGCGACAGCGGGTTGGGCTGTCGTCGGCGCTACGGGTTCCCGCCAGCCAACAGCGAGGCCGTTGGCGTAGCGCAGATCGATGCGCGCAATGTTCGTAATCTGCTCTTTCAGCGTCTTGTCATAGATGGCGATGAAGCGGCGCATCTTTTCCACCAGATTGCCGCGTCCCAGCAGCAACTCGATGCCGGGGCCGGAACTGCCGGCACCGGTGGTCAGGAACCAGCTGCCGCGTTCACGCAATTCCAGGCGTGCAATCGAAAAACCCAGCGGCCGCAACATCTGGCTCAATACCTGGTACTGCTGCATCACTTGCTGCTGCGCCCGTTGTGGGCCGAACAGTTGCGGCAGATGTTCGTAGTTCGCCAGTTCCTTGGGCGTAAACGCCTGGCCCTGGTTGTTCAGTAGCGACTCGTCGCCCCAACGCGCGACCGGCAGTTGCTCTTCGAGGCGGATCACCACTTGATCCGGCCACACGCGACGCACTTCGGCGTGGGCGATCCATGGCATCTGCTCAAGCTCGGTGCGCATCCCGGCCAGGTCGATGGTGAAGAAGCTCGACGCCACGAATGGTGCGATGCGCTGCTGCACCGCCTGCTGGCTGATGTAGCTCAGGTCGCCCTGTACCGCGATCTTGCTGATCGGCCGGTCGGCGTACGGCAGCAGACGCTGCGCGCCTTCGTAGGTACCGAAGCCCAGCGCCACCAGCAGCACCGGCCAGAACAGGCTTTTCAGAAAGCCGAAATTGGCTTTCGGCAGGCGCGCGGACATCGGCTCTTTCGCCACCATTCGGCTGGCGCCACGCGGCACCGGCTTGCGGCCGGGTGCGGGGGGCTGATGTCGCAGATGAGCGCCTTGCATGGTCTTAACCTCGCGCCTCTTTATTGCCGGCGTCTTCAACGCTGGCCGCCAGAATGGCCAGAACCAGTTGCTGGAAATCCAGACCGGCAGCACGCGCCGCCATCGGCACCAGACTGTGATCGGTCATGCCCGGTGCGGTATTCACTTCGAGGAACCAGAACTGCCCGTCGGCGTCCTGCATCACGTCCGCCCGGCCCCAACCAGCAATACCCAGCGCCTCACAGGCCTTGGCCGTGAGATCCATGAGTTCCTGTTCCTTGGCGGCATCCAGCCCGCACGGAATGCGGTACTGGGTATCGTTGGCGATGTACTTGGCGTCGTAGTCGTAGAACGAGTGCGGTGTACCCAGGGCGATAGGAGGCAACACCTGGTCACGCAGAGTGGCGATGGTGAACTCCGGACCTTGAATCCATTGCTCGACCAACACTTGTGAATCGTAGGTACTGGCCGCTTTCCATGCGTCGATCAACTCGGACGCAGAACTCACTTTGGCCATCCCGATACTTGAACCTTCATGCGCCGGTTTGACGATCAAAGGGAAGCCCAGTTCCGTCGCTGCCGAAATACAATCGGCTTCGCTGCACAGCACGGCGTGACGCGGCGTCGGAATTCCGAGGCTGTGCCAGACCTGCTTGGTGCGCAGTTTGTCCATGGCCAGTGCCGAGGCCAGAATGCCACTGCCGGTGTAGGGAATGCCCGCGCATTCGAGCAGGCCCTGCATGCTGCCGTCTTCGCCGCCACGACCGTGGAGAATGATGAACGCACGGTCGATCTTCTCGCTGAGCAGACGCTGCAGAAAGTCTTCGCCGACATCGATGCCGAACGCGTCCACGCCGGCGCTTTGCAGCGCCTCGAGCACGGCGTTACCGGACTTCAACGAAACCTCACGCTCGGCACTCAGGCCGCCGAAGAGCACGGCGACGCGGCCGAAGTCTTTCGGCGCGATGGAGGAAAACAGCTTGGCGTAGGCAGCAGTCATTTCAACTTCCCCTCGACTGACGCCGCCACGGCGCCAGCGAACAATTCACTTTTCAACAGCTTCGGCGCGAGACCGCCGATATCACCCGCGCCCTGGCACAGCAGGATGTCGCCGGCACGCAGCAGCGGCTTGACCAGCGGCGCCAGATCGACGCCACGCTCGATGTAGATCGGATCGAGCTGGCCGCGCTGACGGATGCTGTTGCACAGCTTGCGGCTGTCGGCACCGGGGATCGGCTCTTCGCCGGCCGGATAGACTTCCATCAGCAGCAGCACGTTGGCATCGGCCAGTACGTTGACGAAGTCGTCGTACAGATCGCGGGTGCGGCTGTAACGGTGCGGCTGATACACCATCACCAGACGGCGTTCCGGCCAGCCACCGCGTACGGCTTTGATCACCGCGGCGACTTCGGTCGGGTGATGGCCGTAGTCGTCGACCAGCATCACGTTGCCGCCGTCCACCGGCAGTTCGCCGTAGACCTGGAAGCGTCGACCCACGCCCTGGAAACCCGAGAGGCCCTGAACGATGGCTTCATCGCTGACGCCCTCGTCGGTGGCAATACAAATGGTCGCCAGCGAGTTGAGCACGTTGTGGTTGCCGGGCATGTTCACCGACACTTCCAGCGGCTCGCGATCCGGGCGCAGCACGGTGAAGAACGTCTGCATGCCTTGCTGGCGAACATTGATCGCGCGCACGTCGGCGTCTTCGCTGAAGCCGTAGGTCACGGTCGGACGCTTGACCAGCGGCAGGATTTCACGCACCACCGGATCGTCCAGGCACATCACCGCCAGCCCGTAGAACGGCAGGTTGTGCAGGAATTCGACGAAGGTTTTCTTCAGTTTGTTGAAGTCGCCGTCGTAGGTCGCCATGTGATCGGCGTCGATGTTGGTGACCACGGCCACCAGCGGCTGCAGATGCAGGAAGCTCGCATCGCTCTCGTCGGCTTCGGCGATCAGGTAACGGCTGGTGCCGAGCTGGGCATTGGTGCCCGCCGCGTTCAGACGACCACCGATCACGAAGGTCGGATCGAGGCCACCGGCAGCGAACACCGAAGCGATCAGGCTGGTGGTGGTGGTTTTGCCGTGCGTACCGGCGACCGCGATGCCGTGGCGATAGCGCATCAGCTCGGCGAGCATTTCCGCACGCGGTACCACAGGGATGCGGCGCTCAAGCGCGGTCGCGACTTCCGGGTTGGACGTATTTACCGCGCTCGACACTACCAGCACATCGGCGGCCGCAGCGTTCTCGGCGCGGTGGCCAATGAAGATCTGCGCGCCGAAGGATTCCAGGCGCTCGGTGACCGGCGAGGCTTTCAGGTCGGAACCAGAGACTTGATAGCCCAGGTTCAACAGCACTTCGGCGATACCGCACATGCCCACGCCGCCGATACCGACGAAGTGGATACGACGGATGCGGCGCATTTCCGGTTGTGGCATGGCTTTCTGATTCTCAACCATGGGCCACCTCCAGACAGGTATCGACCACACTGCGGGTGGCATCGGGTTTGGCCAGACGGCGGGCCGCTTGGGCCATTGCTTCGAGTCGTTGCGGTTGCATCAAGACCTCTGTCAGGCGCGCGGCAAGGTCCGCGGCGCCAGTCGTTCTTTGCGGCATCAGGAAGGCAGCGCCTTCGCGAGCCAAATAATCGGCGTTGCGGGTCTGGTGATCGTCGATCGCGTGGGGCAAAGGCACCAGCATCGAGGGCAGACCGGCGGCAGCCAGTTCACTGATGGTCAACGCGCCGGCGCGGCACACCACCAGGTCAGCCCAGCCATAGGCTTGAGCCATGTCTTTGATGAACGGCTGCACTTGCGCTTCCACACCCGCGGTGCGGTAGCGCTCGGCAGTCACTGCATCGTGATTCTTGCCGGCCTGATGAAACACTTCCGGGCGCAGGTCGGCAGCGACTTGGGCCAGGGCTTCAGGCAGCAATTTGTTCAACGGTTCTGCGCCCAGGCTTCCGCCGAGGATCAGCAAACGCGCTTTGCGCCCGGCCAGCGCCGGACGCGAGGTATCGAGGAACAGCTCGCTGCGCACCGGATTGCCGGTGGTACGGCGGCTGTCCGACAGAGTAAAGGTGTCGGGGAACGCTTCACACACTCGGGCGGCGAACGGCACCAGCAACCGATTGGCGGTGCCGGCCACGGCGTTCTGCTCGTGAACAATCACCGGCACCCCGGCCAGTTTCGCGGCGAGGCCGCCGGGGCCAGTCACATAACCACCGAAGCCGACCACACACACCGGCTTCAGGCGACGCATGATCGCCCGCGCCTGCCACACCGATTTCAGCAACATCAACGGTGCCTTGAGCAAAGACAGCTTGCCCTTGCCGCGCAGACCGCTGGCATTGATCCGGTGCAGTTCAAGCCCTGCCGCCGGGACCAGTTCGTTTTCGATGCCGCGTGGCGTGCCGAGCCAGTGCACGGTGTAGCCGCGCGCCTGAAACTCGCGGGCACAGGCCAGTGCCGGGAATACGTGGCCGCCGGTTCCGCCGGCCATGATCAAGACGTTAGCGCCCATGAGTCGGCTCCTCGGCGAAGTCGCTTTCATGGAATTCCATCTCTTCGCTGCCCAGGTGGGTTCGACTCTCCCACTCGATGCGCAGCAACAAGCCCAGACAGGCGCAGCAGATCACCAGCGAACTGCCGCCGTAACTGAGAAACGGCAAAGTCAGACCCTTGGTCGGCAGCAGGCCGACGTTCACACCGATGTTGATCAGGAACTGACCAATCCACAGGAACGACAGACCGTAAGCCACATAAGCGGCGAAGAACTGCTTGGCCTTCTCGGCCCACAAGCCGATGTACATGCCGCGAACACACACGAACACGAACAGCGCGACGGTGCACAACGAACCGACCGCGCCGAGTTCTTCAGCGAGTACCGAGAACACGAAGTCGGTGTGCGCTTCCGGCAGGTAGAACTGTTTCTGCACGCTGTTGCCCAGGCCTACGCCCAGCCACTCACCGCGACCGAATGCGATCAATGCTTGCGAGAGCTGATAACCGGCGCCGAACTGGTCGGCCCACGGGTCGGCAAAGTTGGTCAGACGCGCCATCCGGTAGGGCTGCATCTGAATCAGCAAGACCACGGCCCCGACTGCCAGCACCACCATCAGCGAGAAGCGGAACAGCCCGACCCCGCCCAGGAACAGCATCGCTGCGGCCGCACCCATCATGACCACGGTGGCGCCAAAGTCCGGCTCCATCAGCAGCAGACCGGCCATCGGCAGTAGCACGATGAACGGCTTGAAGAAGCCCATCCAGCTCTCGCGCACTTCTTTCTGGCGACGCACCAGATAACCGGCGAGGTAGATCACCACAAACACCTTGGCGATTTCCGAGGGCTGCACGTTGAAGAAGCTGAAACCGATCCAGCGCATCGAACCGTTCACTTCGCGGCCGATGCCGGGAATGATCACCATCACCAGCAAGCCGAACGCGCCGATCAGCATCATCCAGCCGAGGCGTTGCCAGGTAGCGATCGGGATCATCATGGTGACGATGCACGCGCCCAGGCCCAGCACCACATATATAAGGTGGCGAATCATGTAATACAGCGGACTGCCCGATTGCGCCGCTGCCACTTCGGTGGACGCCGAAGCAATCATGATCAAACCGAGACCGAGCAGCGCCAGACACCCGGCGAGCATCGGGAAATCGAGGTCGATGCCACGCCCGGTGATCAACGGCGACGGGTACGGTTTAATGATGTTTCTCAGGTTCATGCCAATTCCTCCACAACGCGGACGAACTGGTGACCACGGTCTTCATAATTCTTGAACATGTCGAAACTGGCGCAGGCCGGCGACAGCAGCACCACATCGCCCGGTTGCGCGGCGGCGCGGCATTGCGCGACGGCATCGACCAGCGAGGTCGCGCGGATCAGGGGCACGGCATCGCCGAGCGCTTCGCCGATCTTGTCCGAGTCGCGGCCCATCAGGACCACGGCGCGGCAGTTGGCCGCGACCGGCGCACGCAGGTCATTGAACTCGGCGCCCTTGCCATCGCCGCCGGCGATCAGAATGACCTTGCCGTCGATGTCCGCGCCCAGACCTTCAATCGCGGCCAGTGCGGCGCCGACGTTGGTGGCTTTGGAATCGTTGTAGTAGGCAACGCCATCCAGGTCACGCACCCACTGGCAGCGGTGTTCGAGCCCGGTGAAGTTGCGCAGGGCCGACAGCATGGCGTCGAACGGCAGACCGACCGCATGACCGAGCGCCAGCGCCGCAAGGGCGTTGGACTGGTTATGCGCGCCGCGCACTTTCAGTTCACGTACCGGCAGCAGATTCTGGAATTCGAAAGCCAGGTATTTCTCGCCGCCCTCTTCACGCAGACCGAATGCCTTGAAATCCGGCTTGTTCAGACCGAAGGTCCAGCACGGCTGGCCCTCGCCGATCAACGGACGGCTCAGCGCATCCTGACGGTTGACCACAAACTGCTTCGCACCACGGAAGATCCGGTGCTTGGCCAGGTGATACGCCGGCAGACCGCTGTAGCGATCCATGTGGTCTTCGCTGATATTCAGCACGGTGGCGACTTCGGCGTTGAGCTGGTCGGTGGTTTCCAGTTGAAAACTCGACAGTTCCATCACGTACAGCTCGATGTCGTCGCTGAGCAGATCCAGCGCCGGCGTACCGAGGTTGCCACCGACGGCGACGCGTTTGCCGGCCGCAGCGGCCATCTCGCCGACCAGTGTGGTGACGGTGCTTTTCGCGTTGGAACCGGTGATCGCGACGATCGGCGCCCGCGCGTTACGCGCGAACAGCTCGATGTCGCCGGACATTTTCACGCCACGCGCCGCAGCGGCTTGCAGGGCCGGAGTCGCCAGCGCCAGGCCGGGGCTCACGTAGAGCTCGTCGGCACGGCAGAGGAATTCGACGTCCAGCTCGCCACAACGCACTTCCACGTGCGGATAGTCACGCTTGAGCGTGGCCAGTTCCGGTGGATTGTCCCGCGTGTCGGCCACGGCAAACGCCACGCCCCGGTTCGCCAGGAAGCGAACCAGGGACATGCCGCTCTTGCCGAGGCCGACAACGATGCGGAAGTGGTCAGAAGCGATCAGAGACACTCGTTCTACCTCAGCTTCAGGGTGGCAAGGCCGATCAGCACGAGAATCACGGTGATGATCCAGAAACGGACGATCACGCGCGGCTCGGGCCAGCCCTTGAGTTCAAAGTGGTGATGGATCGGTGCCATGCGGAACACTCGGCGACCGGTGAGCTTAAAGGACGCAACCTGAATGACCACTGACAGGGTTTCCATTACGAACACGCCGCCCATGATGAACAGGACGATTTCCTGACGGACGATCACCGCAATGGTGCCCAGTGCCGCGCCGAGTGCCAGGGCGCCAACGTCGCCCATGAACACCTGCGCCGGATAGGTGTTGAACCACAGGAAGCCGAGGCCGGCACCGATCAGCGCGCCGCAGAACACGATCAGCTCGCCTGCGCCCGGTACGTAAGGGATCAGCAGGTACTCAGCGAATTTCACGTTACCCGACAGGTAGCAGAAAATTCCCAGACCGCCGCCGACCATCACCGTCGGCATGATCGCCAGACCGTCGAGGCCGTCAGTCAGGTTGACCGCGTTGCTTGAGCCGACGATCACGAAATAGGTCAGCACGATGAAACCGGCGCCCAACGGAATGCTGTAGTCCTTGAGCATCGGCAGGATCAGCGTGGTTTCCACCGGGGTGGATGCGGTCATATAAAGGAAGATCGCCGCACCGAGGCCGAACACCGACTGCCAGAAATATTTCCAGCGGCTTGGCAGGCCACGCGAGTTCTTCTCAATGACCTTGCGGTAATCGTCAACCCAGCCGATGGCGCCGAACAGCAGGGTCACCAGCAACACCACCCAGACATAACGGTTGCTGAGGTCGGCCCAGAGCAAGGTGCTGACGCCGATCGAAGACAGGATCAACGCGCCGCCCATGGTCGGCGTACCGGATTTGGACAGGTGCGATTGCGGTCCGTCGTTGCGCACGGACTGGCCGATCTGACGGTTCTGCAGGGTGCGGATCATCCACGGGCCATAGCACAGCGACAAGACCAGCGCGGTCAGCACACCGAGAATCCCGCGCAGGGTCAGGTACTGAAAGACCGCGAAGCCTTTGTAGAACTGTTGCAGATACTCCGCTAGCAGCAGCAGCATTAATGTTTCTCCAGACTGGACCCGCACAGAGCCGCAACGATGTTTTCCATCGCTGCACTGCGCGAGCCCTTGATCAAAATGGTGGTGTTTGTGTCCTGCTCGGCGTCGAGGGCCTGGATCAGTTCGGCTTGCGTGCCGAAGTGATGCGCCTGCTCACCGAAAGCGTTCACGGCGTGGACCATGTTCGGCCCGACAGCGTATAGCGCGCAAACCTTGCCTCGGGCGTACTCGCCCACGTCGCGGTGCCCCTGCTCCGCCCACTCGCCCAACTCGCCGATATCCCCGAGCACCAGGACGGTGCGGCCGGAAAAGCCGGCGAGTATATCAACGGCGGCGCACATCGAGGTGGGGTTTGCGTTGTAAGTGTCGTCGATCACGCGCATGCCGTTTTTCGCCAGTTGCGCGACGGTGCGGCCCTTGACCGGTTGCACCGCGCCAAGCCCGGTGGCGATGCCGAACAGCGACACGCCCAATGCATGAGCCGCAGCGGCGGCGGCCATGGCATTGGCGACGTTATGGGTGCCGAGCAGGTTCAACTGCACTCGCTCGCTACCTTCAGGTGTATGCAGATTGAACGCCGGGCAACCGCGGGCATCGGTGCTCAAGTCGCTGGCGTAGAAATCCGCCTGAATGTTGCTCAGAGCGAAGGTCAACACTTTGCGAGCGCCTGCGCGGGCCTGCCAGATACCGAAGGCTTTGTCATCGAGGTTGAGCACGGCGATGCCATCAGCGGCGAGGCCGTCGATGATTTCGCCTTTGGCTTCGACGATTTTTTCCGGCCCGCCAAACTCGCCAACATGGGCGGTACCGGCATTGTTGAGAATCGCGACGTGCGGCTTGGTCAGGCCCACGGTGTAGGCGATTTCGCCGAGACGCGAGGCACCCAGTTCGATCACCGCCGAAGTGTGCTCCGGGGCCAGTTCGAGCAAGGTCAGCGGCGCGCCGAGGTCATTGTTCAGATTGCCACGGGTGGCCAGCACCGGACCGCGGGTGCGCAGGATGCTCGCGAGCATTTCCTTGACCGTTGTCTTGCCGCTGGATCCGGTCACCGCTGCCACTGGCTGCGTAAAGGCGGCACGGTTCAAGGCGCCCAATTGGCCCAGCGCCTGACGGCTGTCCTTGACCAGCAATTGCGGCAGCGTGCTGTCGGCGACTTCACGCTCGACCAGTGCAGCAACGGCACCCTTGCCAGCGACATCGTTCAGATAATCGTGGCCGTCGAAACGCGGACCGGTCAGGGCGACAAACAATTGGCCTGGCTGGATCGCGCGGCTGTCGATGCTGACGCCATTGAAGCTGGCATCGCTGCCGATCAAGCGGGCGTCGAGGGCGTTGGTCAGTTCGCTGAGCGTCAGGGCCTTAAGCATGGGCAACCTCCCACGCGGTCAGGGCATGATCGGCCTCGACCAGATCGGAAAAGGCATGGCGCACGCCGTTGATTTCCTGATAGTCCTCGTGACCTTTGCCAGCGAGAACAATCACGTCGTCAGCCGTCGCGCCGGCAATCAATTGCGCAATCGCCTGACCACGGCCGGCGACGAAGGTGACTTTATCCACAGCAGTGAACCCGGCGCGGATGTCATCAAAGATCACGGCCGGGTCCTCGGTGCGCGGGTTGTCGTCTGTGACCAATACTTTGTCCGCCAAGCGCTCGACCACTTCGGCCATCAACGGACGCTTGCCGCGATCGCGATCACCGCCGCAGCCGAACAGGCACAGCAACTGACCTTTGACGTGCGGGCGCAGTGCGCTCAGAACTTTTTCCAGCGCATCCGGGGTGTGGGCGTAATCGACCACCACCAGCGGTTGTGTGCCGCCACCCAGACGCTGCATGCGCCCGGCCGGACCTTCGAGCTTCGGCAGCACTTTGAGAATTTCGTCGAGGGCGTAATCCAGACCGAGCAAGGCGCCGACGGCCGCCAGTACGTTGCTCAGGTTGAAACGCCCGAGCAGTGTGCTGCGCAGATGATGCTCACCTTGGGGTGTAACGAGCGTGGCGCGCACGCCGTGATCGTCGAACTGCGCTTCGCGGCAAAACAGGTACGCGCTGCTGTCGAGCAGGCTGTAGGTGATCAAGCGCGATTCACGTTTTTCCGCCGCCAGTTGCCGACCGAAGTCGTCATCAAGGTTGACCACGCGGCATTTCAGGTCATTCCAGGCAAACAGCCTGGCCTTGGCCTCGGCGTACGCCTGCATGGTGCCGTGATAATCCAGATGATCGCGGGACAGATTGGTCATCACCGCCACGTCGAACGCCAGCGCAGTCACCCGGCCCTGATCCAGACCATGGGAGGACACTTCCATGGCCACGGCTTTGGCACCGGACTTTTTCAAGTCGCCCAGGGTTGCCTGCACGGCGATCGGATTCGGCGTGGTGTGCAGGCCGCTTTCCAGCGCGCCATAGAAGCCGGAACCCAAGGTGCCGACGATGCCGCAATGCTGGCCGAGCAGATCCAGTGCCTGCGCAACCAGTTGGGTCACGCTGGTCTTCCCGTTGGTGCCGGTCACGCCAATCAGATTCAGGTGATGGCTCGGCTCGCCATAAAAGCGCCCAGCAATGTCCGACAGCTGCGCCGCCAGACCTTTGACCGGAATCAGCGGCACATCGGTGATCGGCAGCACGGTGGCACCTTCCACTTCATACGCCACGGCTGCGGCGCCGCGTTGCAGGGCATCGGCGATGTGCGCACGGCCGTCGAATTTGCCGCCGGGCACGGCGAGAAACAGATCGCCGGCGCGCACGTTGCGGCTGTCCAGCGCCAATTCACGGATCAACAGATCGTGGCCGGCGTGGGGGAATATCTTGTTCAGACTCAATGACATCAGCCGCGCCCTCCATTGGCTTTCAGCGGAATGACCGGGGTGGCGTTGGCCTGTTGCGTGGTCGGCAGGTTATCCGGGGTCACGTTCATCAGGCGCAGGGTGCCGGACATCACGCGGCTGAACACCGGCGCCGAGACCAGACCACCGAAGTAGCCGGCCTTGGTCGGTTCGTCGATCACCACCACGATCGCGTATCGCGGATCGCTCATCGGGCCGAAGCCGGCGAACAGCGAGCGGTAGGAGTTTTCGGCGTAACCCTTGGTGCCGACCGAAGTTTTACGCGCCGTACCCGACTTGCCGCCGACGTGATAAGCCGGCACTTGCGCACGGAACACGCCGCGCGGCGCTTCGATCACTTGCTGCAACATGCCCTGCATGGTTTTCGCCACGGCTTCGGGCAGCACTTGCGTGGTCTGCGGCATCTTGTCGGTTTTGATCAGGGTCAGTGGCGCCAGACGACCGTTGTTGGCCAGCGCCGAGAACGCGTGCACCAACTGGATAGCGGTCACGGAAATACCGTAGCCGTAAGACAAGGTTGCAGTTTCAGCCTTGCGCCATTCGCGGTAGTTCGGCAGATTGCCGACACGTTCGCCGGGGAAGCCCAGACCGGTGTCCTGGCCGAGACCGACTTTCTGCGCGAGGCGGAAAATCGTCTCGCCGCCGATATCGAAGGCGACTTTACTCATGCCCACGTTACTGGAATTGATCAGAATGCCGGTCAGGTCGAGCACCGGGCCTTCGCTCTTGGACACGTCTTTAATGGTGTATTTGCCGATCTGCAACGAGCCCGGGTACACCTCGACGGTGTCGCTCGGTTTCCAGCGACCGGTTTCGATCGCCGCACTCATCGAGATGGCTTTCATCGTCGAACCCGGTTCGAACACGTCGATCATCGCGCGGTTGCGCATCATCGCCGGTTGCAGGTTTCGACGGTTGTTCGGGTTGTAGGTCGGCTGGTTGACCATGGCGAGAATCTCGCCGGTCTTCACATCCATGATCACCAGACTGCCGGCCTTGGCGCCGTTCTCGATGATCGCGTTGCGCAACTCGCGGTTGGCCAGGTATTGCAGACGCAGGTCAATCGACAACGCCAAGGGCTTGCCGGCCTTGGCGTTTTTGGTGACCTGGACATCCTTGATCAGCCGCCCGCGGCGATCCTTGATCACTTGTCGTTTGCCCGGGACCCCGGCCAGCCATTCGTCATAGGCCAGCTCGACACCTTCGCGACCGTGATCGTCAATGTCGGTAAAGCCGACCATGTGCGCGGTCACTTCGCCGGCCGGGTAGAACCGGCGGAATTCTTCGATGCCGTAAACGCCCGGCACTTTCAGGTCGAGCACAGCCTGGCCCTGCTCGGGGGTCAAGCCGCGCACCAGGTAAATGAATTCTTTATTGGCCTGAGCTTCGAGGCGTTCGGCCAGGGCTTTCGGGTCCTGCCCCAGCGCCGCAGCAAGTGCCGGCCACTTCTCTTTGGCCGACTGCATTTCCTTGGCGTTGGCCCACAGCGTAGTCACCGGGGTACTCACGGCCAGAGGCTCGCCATTACGGTCGGTGATCAGACCACGGTGCGCCGGAATCGGGATGTGCCGCAGACTGCGCGCGTCGCCCTGCCCCTTGAGGAAATCACGGTCGACCACTTGCAGGTCGATGATCCGCCAGCAGATCGCCGCAACCATCAGGCCGAGCAGCGCCACCATCAGGCGGAAGCGCCATGGGAAGAGTGCGCCTTCGAGTTTCATCATGGCGCCACCATCTTCACGTCAGCCGCGCCGGGAATGTGCATTTTCAGTTGTTCGGTGGCCAGCACTTCGATGCGGCTGTGCGCGGTCCAGGTGCTCTGTTCGAGAATCAGCCGGCCCCACTCGGCCTGCGCCTTGTCGCGCACACTGAGTTCGTTATAAAGGGTGTTGAGCAACTGACGGTTCCAGTGCGCGCTGTACGACACGGCGATCGCCGAAAAAAGCACGCCGATAAACAGCAGCAGCATCAGAAAGCTGCCGCCAGGCAATGGCTTGGCGAAAAGCTTGCTCACCGCAACTTCTCCGCGACACGCATGACCGCACTACGGGAACGTGGGTTGGCTTTGAGTTCGGCGTCGGAGGCCGTCTGCGCTTTGCCGTGGACTTTGATTTTCGGTTCGAAGGCAACGTGGCGCACCGGCAGGTTGCGCGGCAGGTTGTCGGCCTCGCCCTTCACCAGTTTGCGCATGAACAGTTTGACGATGCGGTCTTCCAGCGAATGGAAGCTGATCACCACCAGACGACCGCCGACTTCCAGCGCATCCAGAGCGGCTTCGAGGCCGGCTTCCAGATCACCAAGTTCGTTATTGACGTGAATACGCAAACCCTGGAAAGCGCGGGTGGCCGGATTCTTGCCCTTTTCCCACGCCGGGTTGGCGACCTTCAGCACTTCAGCCAGATCGGCGGTACGCTCGAACGGCTTGATATCGCGACGCTCGACCACGGCACGGGCCATGCGCCCGGAAAAACGTTCTTCGCCGTATTCCTTGAACACCCGGGCGATTTCTTCCGCCGGCGCGGTGTTGACGAACTCGGCCGCGCTGATGCCACGGGACGGGTCCATGCGCATGTCCAGCGGGCCGTCGTTGAGGAAACTGAAACCGCGCTCGGCATCGTCGAGCTGCGGCGACGATACCCCGAGGTCGAGCAAAATACCGCTGACCTTGCCGGCCAGACCCTGCTCGGCAACCACCGAACCGAGCTCGGCAAAGCTGCGCTGCACAACGACAAAGCGGCCGTCTTCGGCCGCTAGCGTTTGCCCGGTGGCAATCGCTTGAGGGTCCTTGTCGAATCCGATGAGCCGACCGTCCGTGCCGAGCTGGCTCAGGATCAACCGGCTGTGCCCGCCGCGCCCGAACGTGCCGTCCAGATAGCAGCCATCAGGACGTACGGCGAGAGCCTCGACGGCTTCGTCAAGCAGTACGGTGATGTGGTTAAAGCCGCTATCAATAGTCACAGGATCAAATCACGCAGTTCATCAGGCATCGCGCCCGGTTGTTGAATAGCAGCAAGGTCAGCGGCAGACACCGCGTTCCATGCATCCTCGTCCCACAGTTGGAACTTGTTCAGTTGGCCCACCAGCATTGCGCGCTTATCGAGCCTGGCGTACTCGCGCAGACGCGGTGGAACCAGAAAACGACCACTGCCATCGAGCTCGAGGTCGACGGCATTACCAATCAGCAAACGTTGCAGGCGACGGTTCTCTTCGCGAAGCGAAGGGAGCGCGCGCAACTTGGTTTCAATGATTTCCCACTCGTCGAGCGGGTAGACACATAAACATGGATCTACGGCATCAATGGTCACGATCAATTGGCCGGAACTGCGCGAATCGAGCTCGTCACGGTACCGGCTCGGCATGGCGAGACGGCCCTTTGCATCGAGACTGATAGCGTTAGCTCCGCGAAACACGTCTGCGTTTCTCCAATTTTTATCGTTTTGAGCTCAAAAAACCCACTTCATGCCACTTTCCGCCACTTGCGCACACTATAGGAATGCGCCCACCACACCGTCAAGGCGCGGATTAAAGGAAAACCCTTACAGAACGGAGATTTAGCAGCTTAAAAGGAGGCACAACGAGAATCTGACGGAGGCTTTTGACCAATAACCTGATGCAGCACTGACAGCTGCGCTCGAAAGTTAAAGTAGTTTGTTAAGAGTAAGATTTTTTCGGTATTACAAATGCGCTTCTGCTGTTGATTGAAGCGAGGTGGGAAATGGCTATTACCGCGTTTGCCGCTGCCGGACTTTCAGCCCAGGCCTGCTGATATTACACAGCCCTGTTGCCATTGATTCAAGCAGGGAAAGAAAAGGTGGAGAGTCGATCTGTAAGCCGGGTTCTGTCTTGAACAGTCATTCGTCTACGATGGCCATCACTGGACATCTTTAGCAACCTACCCGGTCCCAGCGCGGGCCACGCCTTGGGACCCTATTTGGTCTTGCTCCAAGTGGGGTTTACCTAGCCACGAACTGTTGCCAGACGTGCGGTGCGCTCTTACCGCACCTTTTCACCCTTACCGGCGCTTGCGCGCTTAGGCGGTTATTTTCTGTGGCACTTTCCGTAGGCTCACGCCTCCCAGGCATTACCTGGCACTTCGCCCTATGGAGCCCGGACTTTCCTCCCCCCCCTAATTTTCATAGAGGGCAGCGACTGTCCGATCGACTCTCCGCCGCGAAGGTTAACGGCAGAGCGGCGGAAGAACAAGCGCTAAAACCCGCAAGACCGTTATGGGCGACGGCTTACACGCCTTTCTGTTTATCCAGCGCGACCTGATAAAGCACGTTTTTACGTTCACCGGTGATCTGTGCAGCAAGCGCAGCGGCGCGCTTGAGCGGCATTTCCTCAAGCAGCAGATCGAGGATGCGCATCGCCTCGCTGCTGACCGCGTCTTCGGATTCAGGCGCCGTCCAGCCCGCCACCAGCACCACGCATTCACCGCGCTGCTGATTGCTGTCCGATTCGACGAATGCGCGCAACTCGGCCAGCGGCAAACCCTTGAGCGTTTCGAAGGTCTTGGTGATTTCCCGGGCCAGCAAGGCCTGACGCTCGCCGCCGAACACTTCTTCCATGTCCTGCAGGCATTCAAGAATGCGGTGCGGCGCTTCATAGAAGATCAAGGTGCGCGGCTCTTCCTTGACGGCTTCGAGACGGGCCTTGCGTCCCACCGACTTGGCCGGCAGAAAGCCTTCGAAGATAAACCGGTCGGACGGCAGACCGGCCGCCGACAGCGCCGCGATCAATGCACAGGCGCCTGGCACCGGCACCACATTGATACCCGCCGCTCGCGCCTGACGCACCAGGTGATACCCCGGATCGGAGATCAGCGGCGTGCCGGCATCGGAGATCAGTGCGACATTGTCACCGGCCAGCAGACGGGTAACAAAGCGACTACCTTCATCCCGTTCGTTGTGTTCGTGGCAGGCCGCCAATGGCGTGGTGATGCCGAAGTGCTGCATCAGCCGCGCCGAGTGCCGCGTGTCTTCGGCGGCAATCAACGCCACTTCGCGGAGGATTTTCAGGGCCCGGGCGCTGATGTCGTCCAGGTTGCCGATGGGCGTCGCCACCACATAAAGCGAGCCAGCAGCGGAATTCAGGGAACCTGGAGCAGTCAAAGCGCACACCTCGTGATCGGTAAAAGCGGCCATTGTAGCGCGTCACGAGGCTTGCGACGTGCTCGCGCCGAGCGTGGTTTTTCGCACAGTTGTGGGCCGCCGCAACATTTACTCCAGCTAAATTGCCCGTTTCACGCCAGTAACATCGCGCCCCGGCCAGTGCTTGGGTACAATTCCACGCTAATTTGATCGAGTATCAGGAACACTTACATGATCGCTTGCCTGCGGCTGTTCACTGCCCTCTGCCTCGCTGCCCTGTTGGCGGCTTGCGCCAGCTCCCCTTCCTCCAGCCTTGGCGAACTTCCACGGACTCCGGATGCCAGCATCGAGCAACTGCTCGAACAGGCGACCCAGGCCAAGACCCCGGAAAAAGCCGCTCTGTTGCGCTTGAGCGCCGCCGATCTGGCCTATCGTCAGGGCAATGCCGGCCAGTCCGCGCAAATCCTGCAACAAGTGCCCGTCGAGCAACTCAAGCCGGGCCAGCAGATTTTCGCCAACACGCTTTCCGCCGAACTGGCCATGACCCGCAATCAGCCGAAAGCTGCGCTGACCGCCCTGAGTCATCCAAGCCTGCAGAAACTTGGCGAGATGCCGGAAGAGCAGCAAGTGCGCACCGGCACCGTGCATGCGCGCGCCCTTGAAGCCGATGGCCAGACTCTGGCCGCCGCCCGTGAACGCGTGTTCATTGCGCCAATGCTCGAAGGTGAAGCCGCGAGCAAGAACCACGAAGCGATCTGGACCCTGATCGGCTCGCTGCCGGCCGACCAACTGCAAGCCAACAGCACCGACGACCTCGGCGGCTGGATGGCTCTGGCCCTGGCGGTAAAAACCGCTGGCACGCTGGAGCAGCAGCAAGCGGCGATCGACAACTGGCGCGCGCAGAACCCCAAGCACCCGGCCGCGATCAACCTGCCGCTGCCGCTGACCAAACTCAAGGAACTGGCCAGCCAGCCACTGAGCAAGATCGCCCTGCTGCTGCCTCAGGATGGCCAACTGGCCGCAGTCGGCAAAGCCTTGCGTGAAGGCTTCATGGCGGCGCACTACCAGGCACAACAAGCCGGGCAAAAACCGCCAGCCATCGAGTTCTACGACAGCTCCAGGCTGACCTCGATGGACGAGTTCTACCGCAAGGCCCAGGCTGACGGCGTGCAACTGGTAGTTGGCCCGCTGGAAAAACCGCTGGTCAAGCAACTGAGCACCCGCCCGCAACTGCCGATTACCACCCTCGCGTTGAACTACAGCGAAGGCGATCAAGGCCCGGCGCAGCTGTTCCAGTTCGGTCTGGCCGCTGAAGACGAAGCCCGCGAAGTCTCGCGTCGCGCCCGTGCCGATGGCCTGCACCGCGCCGCAATCATGGTGCCGAAAGGCGAATGGGGTGACCGCGTATTGCGTGCGTTCAGCCAGGACTGGCAGGCCAACGGCGGCAGCATCGTCGCCACCGAGCGCGTTGATCAACCGGTGCAACTGGCCCAGCAGATCGCCGACATGTTCCAGCTGCGTCAGAGTGAAGCCCGTGCCAAAAGCCTGCAGAACGCTGCCGGCACCAACGTCGCCGCGCAGCCTTCGCGTCGCCAGGACATCGAATTCATCTTCCTCGCCGCCACGCCACAACAGGCGCAGCAGATCAAGCCGACCCTGAACTTCCAGTACGCCGGTGACGTTCCGGTCTACGCGACTTCGCACGTCTACAGCGCCAGCGGTGACGTCAACCAGTACAACGACATGAACGGCATTCGCTTCTGCGAAACCCCATGGTTGCTGGACACCAGTGATCCGCTGCGCCAGCAAGTGGTTGCCCAGTGGCCGCAAGCCGCCGGCAGCCTCGGCCGTCTGTACGCAATGGGCGTGGACGCCTATCGCCTGGCACCGCGTCTGGGCCAGCTCAAAGCCCTGCCGGACAGCCGCATCGACGGCGAGTCGGGCAGCCTCGGCATGACCCAGACCCAACGCGTCGTCCGTCAGTTGCCTTGGGCGCAATTCGTCAGCGGCCAGGTGCAGCGTCTGCCGGACACCCCGCGCTGATGCCCGACAGGTCACGCTCGCAAAGCGGCAAGGATGCCGAGCGCCAAGCGCTCGAGCATCTGCAAAACCAGGGTCTGCGCCTGCTGGCGCAGAACTGGTTATGCAAACGCGGCGAGCTTGATCTGGTCATGCTTGATGGCGATACAGTAGTATTCGTCGAAGTTCGCTATAGAAAGAACACTCAATGGGGTGGCGCGCTTGCCAGCATCGATGCGCGCAAGCAGCAGAAACTGATATTCGCCGCGCAGTATTTTCTTCAGCGTGAATCGCGCTGGGCCAATTCCCCCTGCCGCTTCGATGTGGTGGCCATCGACAGCCACCCGGATCAGCTGAACTGGTTGCAGAATGCTTTCGACAGTTGATCGCCGGCGTTGCGACCCGGACAATCCCACCGACACATTTTGCTCTTTGCTTTGCGGGCTGCACATTCATGTGCCGGACAGCCGCGCTACTTAAGGTCACACAGATGGACATGCAATCCCGAATTCGCCAGCTTTTCCAGGCCAGTATCGACACCAAGCAACAGGCGATGGACGTACTTGCACCGCACATCGAGCAAGCCAGCCAGGTCATGGTCAACGCCCTGCTCAACGAGGGCAAGATGCTCTCGTGCGGCAACGGCGGCTCCGCCGGTGACGCGCAGCACTTTTCCTCGGAACTGCTCAACCGTTTCGAGCGCGAGCGCCCGAGCCTGCCGGCGATTGCGCTGACCACCGACACCTCGACGATCACCTCGATCGCCAACGACTACAGCTACAACGAAGTGTTCTCCAAACAGATCCGCGCGCTGGGTCAGCCAGGTGATGTGTTACTGGCGATTTCGACCAGCGGTAACTCGGCGAACATTATTCAAGCGATCCAGGCCGCACATGATCGCGAAATGATTGTCGTAGCTTTGACCGGACGCGATGGCGGCGGCATGGCGTCGCTGCTGTTGCCCGAGGACGTCGAGATTCGCGTACCGGCCAATGTCACTGCACGTATTCAAGAAGTCCACTTGCTGGCGATCCATTGCCTCTGCGATCTGATCGACAGCCAACTGTTCGGGAGTGAAGAATGACCCCTAATCGCCTTGGCCTTCTGGCCTTGACTCTGTGCCTCGGCATCAGCGGCTGCACCTCGGTGGTGAATGCCAGCCGTGAAGCGCCGATCGAAGACGACCGTGGCACGCGCACCTTCGGCAGCAAGATCGACGATTCGTTGATCGAAACCAAGGTCGGCGTGAACGTGGCCAAAGCCGACCCGGCGCTGGACAACGATTCGCACATCGTCGTCACCAGTTTCAACGGCGTGGTCCTGCTCGCCGGCCAGACCCCGCGCGAAGACCTCAAGGCCAAGGCCGAACAGGCTGCCGCCAATGTGCAACGGGTGAAGAAAGTCCACAACGAACTGCAAGTGTTGCAGCCTTCGTCCCTGCTGGCCCGCCAGAATGACGCATGGCTGACCACCAAGATCAAAACGCAGATGCTCACCGACGCGAGCATTCCGGGCTCGCGCATCAAGGTCATTACCGAGAACGGCATCGTCTACCTGCTGGGCCTGCTGACCAAACAAGAAGCCACTCAGGCGACCAATCTGGTTCAAGGCGTTTCCGGCGTGCAGAAGATCGTGAAGCTGTTCGAGTACATCGACTGACGCTGAACGACAGACACAAAAAAGGCGATCCATCCGGATCGCCTTTTTTATTACTTCACCACTTTCAGGCTTGGCCGGCCGCTGGGGCGCGGCGGCTCGCTGTCCGGTGGCGGCTGGTCGTCATCCTGTTCGATTTCGTCTTCGTCATCCAGCGGCGACTCGAGATCGAACACCATGCCCTGACCGTTCTCCCGGGCGTAGATGCCCAGAATCGCGCTGATCGGCACGTACAGGCTGTGCGGCACACCACCGAAGCGACCTTCGAATGTCACCACGTCGTTGTCCATGTGCAGATGACGCACGGCGCTTGGCGAGATGTTCAGCACGATCTGCCCGTCGCTGGCGAAACCCTGCGGCACCTGCACCGCCGGGTATTCGGCGTTGACCAGCATGTGCGGGGTGCAATCGTTATCCACAATCCACTCGTAGAGCGCGCGGACCAGATAAGGTCGACTGGAGTTCATAGCGGCTCCTTAAGCCTTAGCGCATGTCGCGTTCGACACCAGACAAACTCGCCTGGAAAGCCTCACGCGCAAACTGGCGCTCCATATAATCAAGCAGCGGCTTGGCCGGCCGCGGCAGTTCGATACCCAGGATCGGCAAACGCCAGAGTATGGGTAATAGGCAGCAATCAACCAGACTTTGTTCCTCACTGAGGAAAAACGGCTTGTCGGCAAACAGCGGCGACACGCCCGTCAGGCTTTCGCGCAATTCCTTGCGCGCCACCACTCGCGCTGCTTCCTTGGCCTTGGGATCAAGAATCAGATCCACCAGACCGCACCAGTCACGCTGAATGCGATGAATCAGCAGACGGCTGTTGGCACGCGCCACCGGATAAACCGGCATCAACGGCGGGTGCGGGTAACGCTCGTCCAGATACTCCATGACCACGGTCGACTCCCACAACGCCAGGTCGCGATCGACCAGCGTAGGCAGGCTGCCGTAAGGGTTCACCTCAATCAGTTTAGGCGGCTGGCGGCCGGCTTCCACGTAAATGATTTCAGCGCTGACACCCTTCTCTGCAAGCACGATGCGCACTCGATGGGAATAGTGGTCGGCGGGGTCGGAGTAACAGGCCAACCGATTGGTCACGCCCATGGCGATCCTCCTCGCTTGTTGAATTTTTCGGAACCGGAAAAACGCGCGCGCCCAGAGGGCACCTCCCGCAGGGTCTGACCGAGCAGACCCTGCTTTATCGGAGGCGCCCTTGGGCGCGCGCGATTAACAGCAATGCTTGAAGCGTATCAGTGCACGTCTTTCCAGTATTCACGCTTGAGCAGGTAGGCGAACACAAAGAAGAACGCCAGGTACAGCAAGACATAAGTACCGATGCGCTGATGTTGCAGCTTAACCGGGTTAGCCGAGTAAGCCAGGAAGGTTACCAGATTCTTGACCTTCTCATCGAACTGCTCTTCGTTCAAAGCACCGGATTTGGGCACGATGGTCAGCTGATCGCAGGCTTCATGGGTCAAAGCCGTGCCGGTCAACGGATCATATTGCTTCTTGCCGTCTTCGACGATCTGCACCTGCTTGCAGCCCACCACCTGGCGACCTTGCAGGCCGACCAGTACGTTAGGCATGCCGACGTTCGGGAAGACCTTGTTGTTCACACCCCATGGGCGCGCCGGATCTTCGTAGAACGACTTAAGGTAACCGTACAGCCAGTCAGTACCGCGCACGCGGGCCACCAGGGTCAGGTCCGGCGGCGCTGCGCCGAACCAGGTCTTGGCGTCGGCCGGCTGCATGCCGATGTTCATGTGGTCGCCAATCTTGGCGCCAGTGAACACCAGTTTTTCCAGCATCAATTCGTGGGGAATACCGAGGTCATCGGCGACCCGCTCGTAACGCTGGAATTTGGCGCTGTGGCAGCCCATGCAATAGTTGGCGAAGGTCCGCGCGCCATCCTGCAAAGCCGCCTTGTCGGAAACATCGATGTCGACACTTTCGAGTTCCGGACCATGGCCCCCGGCTGCAAAAGTCAGGGAAGGCAGCGCAACAAAAATCAGAGCGAAAAATAACTTTTTCATCAGCCAGTCACCCTTTCCGGAACCGGTTTGGTCTTCTCGAGCCGGGTATAGAACGGCATCAGAATGAAGTAGGCGAAGTACAGGAAGGTGCAGACCTGCGACAGCAACGTCAGAGATGGCGTCGGAGCTTTCACACCGGTCCAGCCAAGCAGCATGAAAGAAATACAGAATACGACCAGCCAGATTTTGCTCATCCAGCCCTTATAGCGCATCGACCTGACAGGACTTCGGTCCAGCCAGGGCAGGACAAAAAGCAACGCAATGGACGCCCCCATGGCGATAACACCCATGAGCTTGTCCGGTATCGCGCGCAAGATCGCGTAGAACGGCGTGAAGTACCAGACCGGTGCAATATGCTCAGGGGTCTTGAACGGATTGGCCGGCTCGAAGTTAGGCTTTTCGAGGAAGTAGCCGCCCATTTCCGGGAAGAAGAACACAATGAAACAGAAGATGAACAGGAACACCACGACACCGACAATGTCCTTCACCGTGTAGTACGGGTGGAACGCAATGCCGTCCAGCGGGATGCCGTTTTCGTCCTTGTGCTTCTTGATATCGACACCGTCAGGGTTGTTCGAACCCACTTCGTGCAACGCCAGAATGTGCAACACCACCAGACCGAGAATCACGATGGGCAGCGCCACGACGTGCAGTGCAAAGAAGCGGTTCAAGGTGATCCCGGAGATCAGGTAGTCACCACGAATCCACTGGGTCAGGTCATCGCCGATCAGCGGAATCGCACCGAACAGCGAGATGATCACCTGAGCGCCCCAGTACGACATCTGGCCCCATGGCAGCAGATAACCCATGAACGCTTCGGCCATCAGCGCCAGGTAGATCAGCATGCCGAACACCCAGACCAGCTCGCGCGGCTTCTGATACGAACCGTAGAGCAGGCCGCGGAACATGTGCAGGTACACCACGATGAAGAACATCGAAGCGCCAACAGCGTGCAGCGAACGCAAGATCGAGCCGTGATTGACGTCACGCATGATGCCTTCGACAGACGCAAACGCTTCTTCTGCCGACGGCGTGTAGCTCATGGTCAGCCAGACACCGGTGACGATCTGGTTGACCAGCACCAGCAGCGCCAGAGAGCCGAAGAAATAGAAGAAGTTGAAGTTTTTCGGAGCGTAATACTTGCTGAGATGGTCTTCCCACATCTTGGTTGCAGGAAAGCGCGCATCAACCCAATCCATGAATTTGCTCATCACGCTTTCTCCGTATCGACGCCAATGACAATCAGGTCATCGGTCTCATAGGAATGCGGGGGAACTGGCAGGTTCAAAGGCGCAGGTTGCGACTTGTAGACGCGGCCAGCCAGATCGTAGTGGGAACCGTGGCAAGGGCAGAAATAACCGCCTACC
The DNA here is from genome assembly GCF_051132135.1 of Pseudomonas sp. R1-1. Classification (NCBI taxonomy): domain Bacteria; kingdom Pseudomonadati; phylum Pseudomonadota; class Gammaproteobacteria; order Pseudomonadales; family Pseudomonadaceae; genus Pseudomonas; species Pseudomonas sp. R1-1. The sequence goes on along the minus strand of NZ_CP071663.1, from coordinate 1,147,950 downwards.
CAGTCTTTGCCCAGATCAGCAGGTGCCACTTCGGGACGGAAAGTCGGTGAGCAACCCAGGTGCGTGCAAATCCCGATCAGCAGCAGAATTTCTGGCTTGATCGAGCGCACTTCAGGGTCGACATAGGTAGGTTGCGTAGAGTTTTTCGAGGTCGGATCGGAGAGCTGGCCCTCGATCTTTTTCAGATTCCCCAGGATTTCCTCGGTACGGCGGACAATGAATACCGGCTGGCCGCGCCATTCAGCAATCATTTGCTGGCCTGGCTCGATTTTGCTGACATTCACTTTCACCGGTGCGCCGGCGGCTTTCGCCTTGGCACTGGGAAACCATGACCCTACGAACGGGACCGCAGCCCCCACCGCTCCTGCAGCACCCACCACGGATGTGGCTGCTACCAGGAAGCGACGCCGGCCTGCATTCACGCCGTCATTGCTCATTCAGTCCTCTCCCATCAGCTTTTTTGGCCTGTTAAATCAGGCGTCTACTAAATAAACCGCATGCTACTTATAAAAATTTTGCCGAATGGTAATGAAAAGCCCCAATTCTGACAAGGGAATTACCCGGAGCTCTCACCCCCTAAGCCTTGCAGTATAGGGGGTCTGCGAATGAGGCAAGTTGTCACAGCGCAATTCTTTCTGGAAAAAATGCAGGCATAAAAAAACGCCCGATTCCGTGAGGAATCGGGCGTTCTTTTTGAACGTGGAAGCGGAATTAACGCTTCGAGTACTGCGGACGCTTACGCGCTTTACGCAGACCCACTTTCTTACGTTCAACTTCACGGGCGTCGCGGGTAACGAAGCCAGCTTTGCGCAGAGCGCTACGCAGGGTTTCATCGTAGTCCATCAGAGCGCGAGTGATGCCGTGGCGGATTGCGCCAGCCTGACCACTTACACCACCGCCGATCACGGTGACGTAGATGTCGAACTTCTCGACAGTCTCGGTCAGCTCCAGCGGCTGACGAACTACCATGCGGGCAGTTTCGCGGCCGAAGAAGTTATCCAGCGAACGGTTGTTGATGGAGATGTTACCAGTACCCGGACGCAGGAAAACGCGTGCGGTTGCGGTCTTGCGACGGCCAGTGCCGTAATTTTGAGTCGCCGACATAATGTACTATTCCGTTAAAACTTCAGTTCTTGGGGCTGCTGAGCAGTATGTGGGTGAGCAGCGCCCGCATAGACTTTCAGCTTACGGTACATGTCGCGACCCAGTGGGTTTTTAGGCAGCATGCCTTTAACCGCGGTCTCGATCACGCGCTCAGGGGCTTTGGCGATCAGCTTTTCAAAGTTGATCGACTTGATGCCGCCCGGGAAACCGGAGTGGGAGTAGTACATTTTGTCAGTGGTTTTAGCGCCGGTAACACGGATCTGCTCGGCGTTGATGACGACGATGTAGTCGCCGGTGTCAACGTGAGGAGTGTACTCAGGCTTGTGCTTGCCACGCAGACGGCTCGCGATTTCGGTGGCCAGACGACCCAGGGTCTGACCAGCAGCGTCGACGACAAACCAGTCGCGCTTTACTGTTTCCGGTTTAGCAGTAAAAGTTTTCATTCTTTATAGCCTCAGGGGCCGCCTGTAAATAAGACGGCGGATCTTACTGAATAGTGCGTACTTTGACAAGTCAAAGGCAGCCGGATACAGACGCTTTCGGGGGCTCGGGTCGGCGCGTCCGTTCAACGGCAAGATTCTTCGGCGGCGGCGCATCACTTCCACTGCAGAAAGAGGTCCGCAATTATGCAGATTGCGAAAAATATTTCAACCTGCTTTTATGATTGTTTTGCCCAAGGAGCACCCGATGGACTATCGCCAGCTAGGCCGTACCGACCTGAACGTGAGTGCAATCTGCCTCGGCACCATGACCTGGGGCGAGCAGAACACTGAAGCTGAAGCCTTCGCCCAGATCGAACGCGCCAAAGAGGCCGGGATCAATTTCCTCGACACCGCCGAGATGTACCCGGTGCCGCCGAAAGCCGAAACCTACGCCACCACCGAGCGCTACATCGGCAATTACTTCAAGAGTCGCGGCGACCGCGCCGACTGGATCCTCGCCAGCAAGATCGCCGGCCCGGGCAACACCATCGACTACATTCGCGACAAGAACCTGCGCCACAACCGCCAGCACATCACCGAAGCGCTGGACGGCAGCCTCAAGCGCCTGCAGACCGACTACATCGACCTGTATCAACTGCACTGGCCGGAACGCAGCACCAACTTTTTCGGACAGCTGGGCTACAAGCACAAGACCGAAGCCAACCTGACGCCGCTGGAAGACACCCTCGAAGCCCTCGATGAGCAAGTGAAAGCCGGCAAGATCCGCCACATCGGCCTGTCCAACGAAACACCATGGGGCACCATGCGCTTTCTGGCCTTGGCCGAAGCCCGTGGCTGGCCGCGTGCGGTGTCGATCCAGAACCCGTACAACCTGCTCAACCGCAGCTTTGAAGTCGGCCTGGCGGAAATCGCCATCCGCGAACAATGCGGCCTGCTCGCCTATTCGCCGCTGGCGTTCGGCTTCCTCTCGGGCAAGTACGAGGGCGGCGCACGTCCGGCGAAAGGTCGCCTGAGCCTCTACAGCCGCTTCAGCCGCTATTTCAACCCGCAGTCAGAGGCAGCGTGCAGCCGTTACGTCGCCCTGGCCCGTGAGCACGGCCTCGATCCGGCGCAGATGGCCCTGGCGTTCGTCAATCAGCAAACATTCGTCACCAGCAACATCATTGGCGCGACAACGCTCGAGCAACTGGACAGCAACATTGCCAGTTTCGATCTGAAACTTTCCGATGAAGTGCTGGCCGGGATCGAGGCGATTCACAAGGATCATCCGAATCCCGCGCCATAACCGACCGGCAAAAGCTTCGCGAGCAGGCTCACTCCTACAGGGGAACGCATTTCAAAATATAGGAGCGAGCCTGCTCGCGATTGCGGTCTGTCAGTCGCGCGAGGGTCAAAGCGACCGCGCAATGATCTCTTTCATGATTTCATTGGTCCCGGCATAGATCCGCTGCACTCGCGCATCCGCCCACGCCCGGGCCACCGGGTATTCCCACATGAAGCCGTAGCCGCCGTGCAACTGCACGCACTCGTCGAGCACCTTGCACTGCAGGTCGGTGCCCCAGTATTTGGCCATCGCCGCCGTCGGCACATCCAGCTTGCCTTGCAAATGCAGTTCGAGACAGCGGTCAACGAACACCCGGCCGATCTGGATTTCCGTGGCCATCTCGGCCAGTTTGAAGCGGGTATTCTGGAAATCGGCAATCGACTTGCCGAACGCCTTGCGATCGCGGGTGTAGTCGAGCGTCCACTGTAACGCCGCTTCGGCCGAGGCGAGGCCTCCGATCGCCACGGTCAGGCGCTCCTGCGGCAATTCCTGCATCAGATAAGCGAACCCTGCCCCGGCCTGCCCCAACAGGTTTTCCTTCGGCACGCGTACGTCCTGGAAGAACAATTCCGACGTGTCCTGGGCCTTCATGCCGACCTTTTCCAGACGCTTGCCCTTCTCGAAGCCCGGGGTGTTCGCCTCCACCAGAAACAGACTGGTGCCCTTGGCGCCGGCCTTCGGATCGGTCTTGGCGACCACGATCACCAGGTCCGCAAGAAAACCGTTGGTGATGAAGGTTTTCGAGCCGTTGATCACGTACTCGTCGCCGTCCAGCACCGCCGTGGTTTTCACCCCTTGCAGATCGGAGCCGGCACCGGGCTCGGTCATGGCGATCGCCGTAACCATCTCGCCGGAGACCAGTTTCGGCAGGTATTTATGCTTCAACGCTTCACTGCCGTAATGCAGGATGTACGGCGCGACGATGTCCGAATGCAGAGAAAAACCGATCCCGGTCAAACCCAGTCGCCCGACCTCTTCGATAACCACCGCGCTGTAGAGAAAATCCGCGCCCAGCCCGCCGTATTCCTCTGGCAGGTGCGAGCAGAGCATCCCCGCCTCCCCTGCCTTGTTCCACAGCTGGCGATCGATGTGGCCTTGTTTTTCCCATTGCGCGTGGAACGGCACGGCTTCTTTTTCGAGGAAGGTTCGTACGCTGTCGCGGAACAATTCGTGCTCTGCGCTGAACAAGGTTCTGGGGATCATGCGGCACCTGTCTTTCTTGTTGGAGGGATACGTCCTTCAGAGACTATGCGCCGCCAGCGTCACGGGACACTGGACACATCCGACAAAAAATAAGACGATCCAGCCGTCTGGTGACCACTTTCCCTTATAAAAACAAAACAAAAGTTGAATTATGTCCAAGCACGTCTCCACGCCCTTGCGGCGCGTCAGCATCCTGGCAATCGACCGGGTTTTCGCTTCCACCCTCATGCAAGCCAAGGATTTCTTCCATCTGGCCAGCCTGCGTTATGGCAAACAACTGGGCCAGGGCCTGACACCGGCGTTCGAAACGCGCCTGGTCAGCCCCGATGGCAAACCGGTGAACAGTTTCAGTGACGTGGTGATGCCGGTCGATGGCGGCCTGGAAAACGCCGATGTGATTATCCTTCCGGCGTTCTGGGATGATTTCGACACGCTGTGCAGCCGTTACCCGCAAATCCTGCCGTGGCTGCGTGAGCAACACGCCCGGGGCGCGGTGTTATGCGGCGAGGCGACCGGGGTGTTCTGGCTGGCCGAAGCGGGTTTGCTCAACGGCAAGGAAGCGACCACCTACTGGCGATTTTTCAATGCCTTCGCCGAGCGCTTTCCCAAGGTCCATCTGAATCAGGACAAGCACCTGACCGATGCCGACAACCTGTATTGCGCCGGCGGCACCACATCGGCCTGCGACTTGTACATTTACCTGATCGAACGCTTTTGCGGCGCAAACGTGGCGCAAGCCGTGGCTCGCGACATTCTTTACGAAGTGCAGCGCAGCTATTCGCCGGGACGCATCGGTTTCGGCGGGCAGAAGCTGCACCAGGATGTGATCATCCTGCAGATCCAGCACTGGCTCGAAGAGCATTTCGCCGACAAGTTCCGCTTCGAGGACGTGGCGCGCGAGCACGGCATGAGCATCCGCAATTTCATGCGCCGTTTCCAGACCGCCACCGGCGACAAGCCGCTGCACTACCTGCAACGCCTGCGCATCGAAACCGCCAAGGGCTTGCTGTCGGGCAGCCGCAAGAGCATCAAGACCATCAGCTATGAGGTCGGTTACGACGACGCAAGCTTCTTTGCGCGGCTGTTCCGCCAGCACACCGAATTGTCGCCGAACCAGTATCGGCAGCAGTTTCAGCAAGCAGCTTAGAACAACCTGATTAACGTTGAGTTTTCACAGCGGCAAATCCCGCTGTGAAAACCAAAGCGTGCTGAGTCCGTTAGTTCAGGATCTGTTTCGCCATGGCAAGCGATCGGATATCAAAATCAAGAAGTCTGGCGCAGAAAGACGTGCAAGACTCCAGCGCCTGAATCTTTCGAGCGGTACTTCCAAGGCATAGTGAACAATACCTCCAGCCAGAATGGAAACCATGACGGCCAGAAACGATGCACCTAAACTGCCGGGATACAGTGAAGAAAGTTTTACAACGATGAGCCAATGCACCAGGTATATCGGATAGCTCCAATAACCTATGTACCTCAAAGGCCGCGACCTTACCGCTCGACCGATTATCCCTTGCCCGTGCACAACAAAGAGCATCAGCACTGCGCACAGCGCGCTTAGATACAAAAACTTGTTTATCAGATACTGATCAGGTTCAAGCCCAAGTAACCGATAGCGACTGTAAGGGCTTATCAACACAATCACGATAAGAAAAGCCAAGACGACCACATCGGAGTTACGAGCACTGGCCCATTTGACCGATTCGCTTCTGAACATCGCGGCCAGAGAACCGAGAGCAAAAGAGGACAAATACCACTTTACCTCTGAACCGGCCGTAGGCGCATTCCAATATGGCCATAGCATTTGCTCTACAATGATCAGCGATATACCGACGGAAAAACACCCAACGGCACCCAGACGCTGCTTGCTGGTTATGAGAATGAAAGCCACCAGCGGCAGAAAAAAATAATATTTGAACTCGACAGGCACTGTCCAAAGATGCGCATAAGTACCCCCTAGCATTAATGCCCGAGTCAGATCATCAACACTATTGATCCCCGCAGTTCCCAGCCACCAATAAACCAGCACAAACAAAACATACAGGGGCAGAATACGTACCACTCGCCCAACCATATAAACAAGCAAGGCCTGAGTTGAAAAACCTTGCGTCTCGAATTTCACGGTTAGCAGGAAGGCACTTAAAACAAAGAACAACCAAACGCCTATTTTCGGCAACCCGGTAATAAAACCATTCAGACCATCGAAAAAAAAATAAAACGAATGCAGGATTAATACAATCAGGCAGGCGATCCCTCTCAAACCATCCGCACCCACAAACCTCATACGGCAATCCTCGATCAGATCGTACGGCATTCAAGCCCGCGTTTTGCAGCAGTCAAAAGCCGTACTTTATGAATGAAAAAGGCCTGCAATCGCAGGCCTTTCTTTCGACAGCCTACGGCTTGTGCGCCCGCGACAGGAATTCGTGGGATTGCATCTCGAGCAGACGGCTCAGCGTACGCTGGAATTCGAAGGTCAGGCGGCCGCCGGTATACAGATCCTTCAGCTCGACTTCGGCAGAAATGATCAGCTTCACGTTGCGGTCGTAGAACTCGTCGACCATGTTGATGAAGCGTCGGGCGATATCGTCGGTGGTGACGCTCATCTGCTCGACACCGCTGAGCAATACGGCGTGGAAGATCTTGCCCAGTTCGATGTAATCGTTCTGGCTGCGTGGGCCGTCGCACAGTTCGCGGAAGTCGAACCAGGCCACGTCGTCGCACGTGCGCAGGGCGCGGATTTCGCGGTTCTCGATGATCAGCACATCGTTCTCGACCGCGGCGGTGCACTCCGGCGTCAGCGCCTTGAAGCTCTTGCGCAGGCTTTCGTGAGCGGCCTCGTCGAGCGGATAGTGGAACAGCTCGGCTTGTTCGAGGTGACGCAGACGGTAGTCGACTCCGCTGTCGACGTTGACGATCTCGGTGTTCTGCTTGATCAGCGCAATCGCCGGGAGGAAACGCGCGCGTTGCAGACCGTCCTTGTACAGACCGTCCGGGACGATGTTCGAGGTCGCAACCAGGGTCACGCCATTCTTGAACAGCTCTTCCATCAGCGTGCCGAGGATCATCGCGTCGGTAATGTCGGAGACGAAGAACTCATCGAAGCAGATCACCCGCGACTCGGTCGCGAAGCGCTTGGCGATGATGGTCAGCGGGTTTTTCTCGCCGCCGAGGGTTTTCATTTCTTCGTGCACGCGCTTCATGAAACGGTGGAAGTGGGTGCGGGTCTTTTCCTTGAACGGCAGCGCTTCGAAGAAGGTGTCGACCAGGTAAGTCTTGCCGCGACCTACGCCGCCCCAGAAGTACAGGCCCTTGACCGGCGTCTGATCCTTTTTGCCAAACAGCTTGCCAAGGAACCCCGGCTTGCTCTGGTCGGCGGCGATCAGGTCGTCGTACAGACGCTGCAAATGACGCACAGCCGTTTCCTGCGCAGCGTCATGGAAGAAGTCCGGGCGTTTCAGATCTGCTTGATATCGTTCTAGGGGCGTCATAATTCGTTAGCAAGGCAACAAAAACGGGCCGTCACTGTAGCGACGGCCCGCAGGAATGGCAATCGGCCCTTGGTCGGGCCGTGCCGCCGATCAGTCCTGAGCCGGGGTCAGCGCGACGCGCAGTGCGGCGATGGCCGCGTCCCGCGCAGCCGCGTCGGCGAACGCCGGGCTGTCGCCGACGCATTCGCCTTGCAGCCAGACGCTGAAGCTCAGGTCATCGTTGCGCACGTCCAGCGGCTCGCCGGCCTGCAACTGCTTGGTCACCTGCCCGGCGGTTTTGCCATCGGCGAAGTTGCGCGACAACAGCAATTGCTCGCCATCGGCCGCCAGCAGACGGAAACGGAAGCTGCCGTCGTCTTCGCGGAAGCTGACGAAGCGCGCGGCTTTGGCGGCTTTCTTCTTGGTGGTTGCGGCGACCTGCACCTGGTTGACGAACGAACGCAGGCCCACCGCTTCACGCAGTTCATTGAGGAACGGCGTGGCCACGGCACGGGCCTTCTTCGCGCCGATTTGCAGGATGTCTTCCAGATCCGCCGGGCGCTCGATCAACTGGTGATACTTGTCGCGCGCTTCGCCGAGTTGGTTGTCGAGCAACTGGAACAGACGGTTCTTCGCCTCGCCCCAACCCAGACCGCCAAGCAGTTCGCTGCGGAATTCGTCAGCCTGCGCCGGTGTGGCGAACGCCGTGTACAGCGTGAACAGGTGCGAGTTGTCCGGATCCTTGGCTTCGCCCGGGGCCTTGGAATCGGTGACGATCCGCGAGATCGCGTCCTTCATTTCCTTGGCGCTGGAGAACAACGGGATGGTGTTGTCGTAGCTCTTCGACATTTTGCGACCGTCGAGGCCTGGCAGGGTCGCCACGCTTTCTTCGATCAGCGCTTCGGGCATGGTGAAGAACTCTTTGCCCTGGCCGAACAGATGGTTGAAACGCTGGCCGATATCCCGGGCCATTTCGACGTGCTGGATTTGATCCCGACCGACCGGCACCTTGTGCGCGTTGAACATCAGGATGTCTGCGGCCATCAGCACCGGGTAGCTGTAGAGGCCCATGGTGATACCGGCGTCCGGGTCTTCGCCGGTCTCGACGTTCTTGTCCACCGAAGCCTTGTAGGCGTGCGCACGGTTGAGCAGGCCCTTGGCGGCAACGCAGGTGAGCAGCCAGGTCAGCTCGGGGATTTCCGGAATGTCGGACTGGCGGTAGAAAGTCACGCGGTCGACATCCAGGCCACCGGCCAGCCAGGTCGCGGCGATTTCCAGACGCGAGCGCTGGATGCGCAGCGGGTCATCGCATTTGATCAAGGCGTGGTAGTCCGCCAGGAAGTAGAACGAATCGGCATTGCTGTCGCGGCTGGCGAGGATCGCCGGGCGGATCGCGCCGGCGTAGTTGCCCAGATGCGGCGTGCCGGTGGTGGTGATGCCGGTGAGGATGCGGGTACGGTTGGTCATGGGTAATCGCTTGTCAGACTGCAATCAATTCGAGAGACGCGGCAGGATCAGATCCTTGAGATCGGTCAGCTTGCCGTGAAAAAAGTGTCCGCATTCTGCCACTTTCAGCAGCTCATGGGGGCGCTGGAGTTGTTCCGACCATTGGTAAACCAGCTGCGGATCGATGACCTCATCGGTTTCCGGCTGAATCAACGTCAGTTCGCCGTGCTGTGGCAGTTGATCCTCATCACCGAGGCGCATTACCGCCGGCGCGACCATGAACAGGTGTTTTAGCTGCACACCCTCGGCTTCGAGACGGCCGCCGAGACTTGCTGCAACAAATCCGCCGAAGGAGAAACCGAACAGGGTCAGCGGCAAGTCCGGGTGTTTTTCCCGCAGCCACGCAGCGGCGGCCTGGGCGTCATCGACTTCACCGGTGCCCATGTCGTGGGTGCCTTCGCTGGCGCCAACGCCGCGATAGTTGAAGCGCAAGGTGATCAGGCCGGCGTCGCGTGCGGTGCGCTGCAGGGTCGAAACGACCTTGTTGAGCATGGTGCCGCCCTGCACCGGGTTCGGATGGCAGATCAGCGCGATGCCGCGCGGCTGCTCGTTGTCCAGGTAAAGACTTTCCAATTGACCCACCGGGCCGGCAATCACTACAGGGGTTTCACGCATCAGCAAGGGAGGAACTCCGTGACCTCGAATCGGGTCGACTCGTCTAGCAAATTGTCTGTGCCGATCTATTGCGAGTGAATCGCGGTATACAGCGCAGGTTCGAGCCGTTAACGTAAAGCAAAGCCGTTTATAGAGGAAGGACTCGTGGAACACTCGCTCTTAGTTTGGTTGTTACCGACTCTTGCCCTGGTTGTGGGTGTCGCCATTGGATTCCTGATCGCGCGCGTTGCGCCGAACGCCGCACCGAGCCGTACGCAGCGTCAACTGGATGATATCCAGGAGCGTTTCGACAGTTATCAAAACGAGGTGGTCACCCACTTCAACAGCACCGCGATGCTGGTCAAGAAGCTCACTCAGAGCTATCAGGAAGTGCAGGATCATCTTGCCGAGGGCGCCAACCGTCTGGCCCTCGACGAACAGACCCGCCAGCGCCTGATCGCCGCCCTGCACGCCGACGCCGCACAGGCACCGCGCGAACGCCTGACGCCACCGCGCGATCAGGAACCGCCGCGTGATTATGCGCCGAAGAGCCCAAACTCGCCGGGCATGCTCGACGAGCATTACGGTTTGAAGAAGTAATCATCCTTCGCTGATAAAAAAAAGCCCCCGGACAGTGAAGTGTCCGGGGGCTTTTTTGTATCCGATGATTTTGTGGTGCCCATTTCATCGCCATCGCGAGCAGGCTCACTCCTACATTTTGAAATGCATGCCCCTGTAGGAGTGAGCCCGCTCGCGATGGGGCCATAACGGCCAACACAAAAAAATGCCCGGTCACAAGACCGGGCATTTCTTCATTCAGGCAATCGCTTATGGATACTGCTGCACCGTACCCGGCTGCTGCTGCTGCTGACCACCATACTGCTGACCCGGAATCGCCTTCAGGTTGACCTCAACCCGGCGGTTCTGCGCGCGGCCATTGACGTCACCGTTGCTGGCGATCGGGTTATCCGGACCGGCGCCTCGAGCAGACAGGTTGGCACCGCTGACACCTTGTGAAGTCAGGTAGGTCGCCACGCTCTGCGCACGACGCTGGGACAGGTCCATGTTGTGCTGGCGGCTGCCGGTGCTGTCGGTGTAGCCAACGATTTCGATCTGGTTCTGGTTGAACTCTTTCAACGAGTTGGCCAGGTTGTTCAACGGTTGGTAAAAGCTCGAAGCGATGTTCGCCGAATCAGTCGCGAAGGTGATGTTGCCCGGCATGATCAGCTTGATCTGGTCGCCCTGACGCTGCACTTCGACGCCAGTGTTGGCCATGCTCGCGCGCAGTTTCTTTTCCTGCTGGTCGGCGTAGTAACCGTAACCGGCAGCCGAGGCACCGACGACGGCGGCGCCGATCAACGCGCCCTTGCCACGGTTATCGTGACCGATCGCGGCACCGGCGAGCGCGCCGGCCAAGGCACCGAGGCCACCGTATTTGGCGGTTTTGCTCATGCCTTGCGAGCCACCGTCGGCCTGCCCCTGATTGTCATACGGATTGGGCGAGGCGCAGCCGGACAGCAAGGCCACGGCAGTAGCGACAATAATCAAACGACGCGTGGTGAACATGGAGAGCTCCTACATTTTTTGCATTCTATGGTGCAGCGGCCATCGATGAATGGACCCGTGCGGGCGTTGGATCATGACAATGCCTAAAAATTCCGCCCGGCACCCGTGACAAAAAATTCAGGCACGCACAAACGGGTTCTCACGCATCTCGTCGCCCAAGCGAGTGTCTGGCCCATGGCCGGTCACCACGGTTGCATCCTCGTCCAGCGTATACAGCCGCTGCTTGATCGAACGCACGATGGTCGCCTGATCGCCGCCCCACAAATCCGTGCGCCCGACACCGCGACGAAACAGCGTGTCGCCGGCTATCAACAGCTTAACCTCGGAAAACCAGAAGCTCATGGAACCTGGCGTATGCCCCGGCGTATGCAATGCCACACCGCAACCGCAAGCCAGTTCTTCGTCATCGCTCAACCAGCGGTCCGGCGACGGCACCGGGGTGTACGGCACGCCGAACATCTGGCATTGCATCTCGAGGTTGTCCCAGAGGAACTGGTCTTCCTTGTGCAGATGCAGGGTCGCGCCGGTTTTTTCTTTCATCTGCCCGGAAGCGAGGAAGTGATCGAGGTGCGCGTGGGTGTGGATGATGTTGACGACCTTCAGACCATGGGCATCAAGGCGCGCCATGATCAGGTCCGGGTTGCCGCCCGGGTCGACGACGATGGCTTTTTTTGTAATCGGGTCGCCGATGATCGTGCAGTTGCACTGCAAAGGGCCGACGGGGAAGGTTTCACGGATGAGTAACGTCGTTACGGCTGGCATGGGAGTCCTCGGCAGGCGGCGATAGCGTTACTCAGGATTTTAACGCACAAGCCGATACATGATTCCAAGCCAGTAATTTGACGCCATACATCAGAAAATAATGGCTATATGATGTCATGCATTCCAATTCTGATGCACAATCGCCTTTTTTGTAGCGGTCGCATTCGGGAAGGGCCGCAGCGCACTCAGGAAAATATACAGAAATGCCTACTCCCTCGACGTACTCCTTCAGCTTTTCGGCTTCTTTGACTGGCAACACGCTGATCGACAGCTTGATCTCCGGCACTTATTGGCTGGGGTCTAACTGGAGTCCATACGGCGCGACCAATCTGAGCTATAGCTTCATGGCGCCAGTGACTTCATATTTCGTAACCGACTATAGCCCGGATAACGAATACAACGCGCTGTATGCGCTGACTTCCGGCCAGCAGAGTGCCGTGACTTCCGCCTTGGGGGCTTGGAGTGCCGTTGCGAATCTGACCTTTACTCTTACCAGCGACAACATCAATAACGTAGGTGATCTGCGGTTTGGCGCCTATCGCTTGATGGACGACCAAACTGCCGCGTGGGCGTATTTTCCGGGCAATTCACCGGTGGCTGGTGATGTCTGGATCGGACCGCAAACCAACGATCCAACCCCGGGCAAGGGTAGCTACGACTATTTGACATTCGTGCACGAGATAGGCCACGCGCTAGGTCTCAAACATCCATTCGATGTCAGCCCGACGAACAAAACGTTGCTGGATCCATCAATGGATGATGTTCACTTCACAGTGATGAGCTACAACAACAACTATTCTTATCTGCCAACCACGCCCATGGTCCTGGACATCGTTGTCATCCAGACGCTGTACGGCGCTAACATGTTGTGGCAGACCGGCGACAACGTTTACAAATGGGACGCAAACCAATCGGTCTTCGAAACCATCTGGGATGCCGGTGGTAACGACACCATTGATGGCAGTAATCAGCTCGCGGCTGTCAGCATCAACCTCAATGAGGGTACGTTCAGCCAGATCGGTAAAGCGTTTGTGGATTTGAACACTCAAACGGCAACAAACCTGGGCCTGGCGATCGCCATTGGCGCCAAGATCGAAAATGCACTGGGCTCTGCCTTTAGCGACACTTTGACAGGGAACGCACTCGATAACTCCCTCAACGGCCTGGCAGGCGCCGACACCATGATCGGTGGCGACGGCAACGACACTTATTATGTCGATAACATTGGCGACATGGTGGTCGAAACCAACAATGCCGCGACCCAGTACGACCGCGTCTTCACCTCCATCGACTACACCCTCGGCGCCAACGTGGAAAACGTGATCCTGACCGGTACCGCAGATCTCAACGCCACCGGTAACGAGCTCAACAACCGGGTGCTGGGCAACATCGGCAACAATCTGCTTAACGGCATGGCCGGTGCTGACACGATGATTGGTGGCGCCGGGAATGACACCTATATCGTCGACAATGCCGCCGATACCGTCACCGAACTGGCCAACGAAGGTCACGATCTGGTCAGGACCTCCGTCAGCTACACCCTCAGCGCCAACGTGGAAGACGGGTTGTTGACCGGCTCCGCCGATCTCACCCTGAACGGCAACCAGCTGGACAACCTGTTGACCGGCAATGAAGGCAGCAACACCCTCAATGGTCTGGCGGGTGTCGATACCATGATCGGTGGCGACGGCAACGACACTTACTACGTCGACAACATTGGCGATGTCGTGGTCGAAACCATCAATGCCGCGACCCAGTACGACCGCGTCTTCACCTCCATCGACTACACCCTCGGCGCCAACGTGGAAAACGTGATCCTGACCGGTACCGCGGACCTTAGCGCCACCGGCAACGAACTCAACAACCGGGTGCTGGGTAACGAGGGCAGCAACACGCTCAATGGGATGGCAGGCGCCGACACCATGATCGGTGGCGACGGCAACGACACTTTTTATGTCGATAACATTGGCGACATGGTGGTCGAAACCAACAATGCCGCGACCCAGTACGACCGCGTCTTCACCTCCATCGACTACACCCTCGGCGCCAACGTTGAAAACGTGATCCTGACCGGTACCGCAGATCTCAACGCCACCGGTAACGAGCTCAACAACCGGGTGCTGGGCAACATCGGCAACAATCTGCTTAACGGCATGGCCGGTGCTGACACGATGATTGGTGGCGCCGGGAATGACACCTACATCGTCGACAATGCCGCCGATACCGTCACCGAACTGGCCAACGAAGGTCACGATCTGGTCAGGACCTCCGTCAGCTACACCCTCAGCGCCAACGTGGAAGACGGGTTGTTGACCGGCTCCGCCGATCTCACCCTGAACGGCAACCAGCTGGACAACCTGTTGACCGGCAATGAAGGCAGCAACACCCTCAATGGTCTGGCGGGTGTCGATACCATGATCGGTGGCGACGGCAACGACACTTACTACGTCGACAACATTGGCGATGTCGTGGTCGAAACCAACAATGCCGCGACCCAGTACGACCGCGTCTTCACCTCCATCGACTACACCCTCGGCGCCAACGTGGAAAACGTGATCCTGACCGGTACCGCGGACCTTAGCGCCACCGGCAACGAACTCAACAACCGGGTGCTGGGTAACGAGGGCAGCAACACGCTCAATGGGATGGCAGGCGCCGACACCATGATCGGTGGCGACGGCAACGACACTTATTATGTCGATAACATTGGCGACATGGTGGTCGAAACCAACAATGCCGCGACCCAGTACGACCGCGTCTTCACCTCCATCGACTACACCCTCGGCGCCAACGTGGAAAACGTGATCCTGACCGGTACCGCAGATCTCAACGCCACCGGTAACGAGCTCAACAACCGGGTGCTGGGCAACATCGGCAACAATCTGCTTAACGGCATGGCCGGTGCTGACACGATGATTGGTGGCGCCGGGAATGACACCTATATCGTCGACAATGCCGCCGATACCGTCACCGAACTGGCCAACGAAGGTCACGATCTGGTCAGGACCTCCGTCAGCTACACCCTCAGCGCCAACGTGGAAGACGGGTTGTTGACCGGCTCCGCCGATCTCACCCTGAACGGCAACCAGCTGGACAACCTGTTGACCGGCAATGAAGGCAGCAACACCCTCAATGGTCTGGCGGGTGTCGATACCATGATCGGTGGCGACGGCAACGACACTTACTACGTCGACAACATTGGCGATGTCGTGGTCGAAACCAACAATGCCGCGACCCAGTACGACCGCGTCTTCACCTCCATCGACTACACCCTCGGCGCCAACGTGGAAAACGTGATCCTGACCGGTACCGCGGACCTTAGCGCCACCGGCAACGAACTCAACAACCGGGTGCTGGGTAACGAGGGCAGCAACACGCTCAATGGGATGGCGGGTAATGACACGCTGATCGGCGGGCTGGGTGCGGATACCATGACTGGGGGTTCAGGTGCCGATCTGTTTGTATTCAACGACTGGCATGAAACCGGACTCGGCGTACTACGCGACGTGATTACCGATTTCAGCCAAATGGAAGGTGACAAGATAGATCTGAGGGCATTTGACGCTAACCTGTTGCAGGCTGGCTTCAACAACTTCAGTTTCATCGGCGCTGCCGATTTCACCGGAGCAGGCCAACTGCGCTTCGTTGACCATGTACTGTCGGGCAATGTCAGTGGCAATGCCGGCGCGGACTTTGAAATTCAGCTGGTCGGCGTGAACAACTTCAGTGTTACCGATCTCGTAGCCTGACGCTTGATGCAATCGCGGGCGGCCTTTCAAACGTGCCGCCATACCAGAAACGCCCCGATGATTCGGGGCGTTTCTTTTGGCTTGTGAATCACCGCCTATTTAACCTAGCACCCCGAGCTCCTTGGCCCGCGCGACTGCCTGCGTACGGCGCTCGACGCCAAGTTTGCTGTTGATATGGCTGGCATGGGTTTTCACGGTATGCAACGAGATGAACAACTGCTCGCTGATTTCCTGATTCGAACAACCCTGGGCGATCAGGCGCAGTACCGCCAGTTCCCGGCTACTCAGTTGCTCAGTACTGGCGGATTCTACGGGAGTACCCAACGCCTTTGGCGCAAACTGTTTCAGCAGTTGTTGCCCGGCCAAAGCGGGCGAATTCTGCACCTGCCCACGCAACCAGTCCGCGTGCCCCTTCAGTAAAGCATCAAACGGCTGCAGCACACCGCCAGTCGCAGCTTCCAATGCCTGAATGAGGACCTTGCGGGCTTCCGGCTCACGGCCCACGGCGAGCAACAACGCGACCTTTTGCGTCAACGCCATCACACTTAGCAACTGTCGTCCGGTTTGCTGACCGTTTTCATGCAGTGCATTGAGCCGTCCTTCCGCAAGCATGGGTTGACCCCGAATCATATCGAGCAGCGCTTGTTGCAGTTCCACATGCAATGGCAGCTGTGGATGAAACTCTGGCGGTGCGGCAGCGTGTTCGCCGGTGTAGGTCTGGCCCAATCGCGCCAGCCAGGCTTCGGCCAGATCGGTACGCCCCTGCGCCAGCCACAACTCGCATTTGACCAAGGTAATCATTGCCAGATAGTAGATCGGCGGTACGTCCCAGATGTGCATCAGGCGTTCGGCTTCGGCGAGTTCGGCAAAGGCCTTGGCGAATTCGCCACGGCTACCGTCCAGACGCGCAATCACGCAATGGCCGATCAACACGCTGATATCGCGACAGGCGCGGGCTTCGCCAAGCCCCGCCAGCAGACGCACTCGTGCCGCTTGAGGCTGCAAGCGCATCGCCAACAGAAAACCTTCATACAACGTCAGCCGCGCACGCACCGCGTACAAGCGCTGCGGTGACAAACCGCGCAAGCGTTCCAGGCCCTGATGCACTTCATCCAGTGCTCGCAGGATCTCGCCTCGCGACTGCAACACCCGCGCCCGGTCGTAATGCGCAAGCGCTTCGAACAGCGGATTGCCAACACGCTGCGCCAGCTCCAGCGACTCACGGTTCAGGCCACGGGCGCGCCACAGGTCACCATCGGCAATCGCGAGATTGGACAAGGTCGACAAGCACATCAGCCGTTGGCCATACCGTTTGGCCGGCAAGCTTTCCAGGGCTTCGGTGCAATATCGGATCGTCAATTCACGATGGCCGCGCCCACGGGCGATGATCCCGCTCAGCGCCAGCCATTGCGCCAGCATCGACTTCTGAGCGGTGGCCGAAGGCGCCGGCAGAAAGCGACTCAGATGACTGGACAACTCTTCGGCGGCATCCAACTGGCAGGCCAGCCCCAGTGCCCAGCTGTAGAGCACGATCAGCCGTGGTGTGCTGATCAGCAGGCTGTCGGGCAAGTCCATTTTCCAGCGCAGCAGCATGCCGATGTTCTGCTCGGCGAGCAGTTGTTCCTCGGACAGGTTCTGCACCAGATTCGCCGCCACATCGAGGTGACCGGCGCGCAGTGCCTGTTCAACCGCCTCATCGAGCAGGCCCTGCGCGTTGAACCAGCGACAGGCGCGCAAGTGCAGTGTCGCTGTCGGTACCAAGGCTTGCGTGGGAGGACGGCTGCGCAATAGATCCGAAAATAAATGGTGATAACGGTACCAGTGACCATGCTCATCGAGCGGTACCAGAAATACCTGATGGGCCAGCAGAAAACGCAGGATCTCGGCGCTGTCATGGGCTTCGCGCACCGCGTCGCACAACTCGCTGCAAAAGCGCTCTTGCGGCGCGGTGTCATACAGGAATGCCTGCACCTCGGCCGGCAGGCAATCGATGACTTCTTCCAACAGATAATCGCGGATCAGCCCTTCTCCGCCGTTCAGCGCTTGCGGCAATGCCGCCTCGCTGCCCGCCTCGGACGCCGCCAGCAACCAGAAACGTAACCCGGCGACCCAGCCTTCGCTGCGCTGGATCAGGTTTTCCAGCGCTTCGCCGCGCAGTGAAGTGCTGTGGCGATCGAGCAGAGCCAACGCTTCGTCGTGGGTCAGGCGCAGATCCTGTTCATGCAATTCGAGCAGCTGTCGCGACAGGCGCAAGCGCGCCAGATGCCAGTCCGGGCGCTGGCGGCTGGTGACCATGACCAACAGACCATCGGGCAGATGATTGAGGAAAAACTGCAGGCAACGATCGAGTACCGGGCCTTGGGCGAGATGATAATCGTCGAGCACCAACAATAACGGCGCGACGGGATCAAGACGCAGCGCCAGTTCGTCGAGCAGGCCGTCGAGCCATTCTTCGAAGGCAAACGGCTGATGGCGCTGACGCATCTTCAACAGCCCGAGGGCGCCGGCACCCAACGCTGGAAAGTAATCTTGCATGCCTTCGAGCAGGCGTTCGAGAAAGCGTCCGGGATCACTGTCGCGCGCGCTCAATCCCAGCCAGAGACTTTGCCAGTGCGCCGGCAGGCTCTGACAGAACTCCACCGCCAGCGAACTCTTGCCGAACCCCGCCGGAGCGCTGACCAGCAGCAGGCGCCCGCCGAGCCCGGCTTGCAAGCGCTCGCACAGACGCGGTCGCAGCACATAGCCGTCGGGCAGCGGCGGGCGAAAAAAACGCCCGTCCAATGCCGTGATGGCAACCTTTGCAGGACCCGGAAGCGGGGACAGATCAGTCATGGCCGGCTCTTGTTCGAATGGCGGTTGGCGGCGTTGCAGATGTCCGCAGCCTAGCCTTAATCGAACCGGTTATGAAGGTTGCTGCTACAAATGGCTACAAAAAGACTACAGACACAAAAACGCCCCGAACCGGTCGGGGCGTTTTCACGAAGATGCGGCCTCGGGTTTACCGCGGTTTAGCGGACACCATCCTGACGCAGAGCGGCCGGGGTGAAGTCGCTGGTGGTGGCGGTGAAGCCGAAGTCATACGCACTCTTCTCTTCGTTCTTCATGCCCAGTGCCAGATAGCGGCCGGACTGCAGGTCGTAGAGGGTTTCCAGGGCATACCACGGCACTTGCTTGTCGTAGTAGTTCTCGGCGTGCGCCTCGGCGACGCGCCACAGTTGGCCACGACCGTCGTAGTGGTCGATCACCGCTGCCTGCCAGGTGTCCTCGTCGATGTAAAAGTCACGCTTGGCGTAAATGTGGCGCTGGCCTTCCTTCAGCGTCGCAGTCACGTGCCAGACGCGGCGCAGCTCGTAACGCGCCAGGTCCTGGTTGATGTGGCCGGCCTTGATGATGTCCGAGTACTTCAGTTTCGGATCGTCGAGTTTGTAGCTGTCGGAGGCGATATACATTTCCTTCTTGCCTTCGAGCTTCCAGTCGTAGCGATCCGGGGCACCGTTGTACATGTCGAGGTTGTCGGAGGTACGCAGGCCGTCTGCCGCAGTACCCGGACCGTCATAGGACACTTGCGGTGCGCGGCGCACACGACGCTGACCGGCGTTGTAGACCCACGCCGAACGTGGCTCTTTGACCTGGTCGAGGGTTTCGTGCACCAGCAGTACGCCACCGGCCAGACGTGCCGGCGCGGTCACTTTCTGCTTGAAGTAGAACAGGATGTTGCCCGGGTTCGCCGGATCGTAATCCTTCATCTTGTCGCGGAACACGAACTGGTCCTGGAAGTACACCAGGCTGTACGAGCCGTTCGGTTGCGGCGTGGCCTGGGTCACCAGACGGGTCACGCTGCCGCCGCGATAGCGGGTGATGTGGTTCCAGATCACTTCCACGCCGCTTTTCGGAATCGGGAACGGCACGGCGGTATCGAAGTTTTCCAGACCGTTGCCGCCCGACACCAGGTTGGTGCTGGTGGCGTTCTTCTTGATGGCGGCGAACACGTTATCCGGCACGGTGGCGCCGCGATGGGACGGGTAAACCGGCATCTTGAAGGTTTCCGGGTAGCGCTTGAACATCGCGTACTGGCCCGGCGCAAGCTTGTCCTTGTACTTGTCGGCATCCTTGGCGGTGATGGTAAACAGCGGCTGCTCACTGGCGTAAGGGTTGGACAGGAAGCCCTTGCTGTCGACACTGCCGGCATTCTTCGGCAGGGGTTTCCAGGCCGGGATCGAACCGTCGGCGTTACCGGCCATTTCCGCGCCCATCGGCGTCAGGCTCTTGCCCAGTTTGTCGGCTTCAGCGGCAGGCACGGCGGCCATGACGCTGGTTGCCAGCAGCGACAGACCCAGAACACCGGCGTGGAACAGACTCTTTGTTATTTTCATAAATTCGTTCGTCCTGAAATGCAGTGCTTAGAAGTTCACGCCGAAGCTGAGCGCAACGAAGTCGCGGTCATCCACGGTGGTGTACTTGCCGTCGAAGAAGTTGGTGTAAGCCAGGCTCGCGGTGTAGGTGTTCTGGTACTCGGCATCGACGCCCAGGCTGACCGCCTTGCGACCTTCCTCGAAGTTGCCGCCAGGGCCTGGCGAGTAACCGCTGACGTCGTGGGACCAGGCCACGTTCGGCTTGAGGTTGACCCCGGCGAACACGTCGTTGTATTCCCAGATCGCGCGACCGCGGTAGCCCCACGACATCGAGGTGGTGAAACCGTCGTTGTCGCAATTGCGGCTGCGGTTGTTCTGCGGCGACCCCGGACCTGCACCGTTGATGGTGCTGGCGTTGAGGATGTTGGCGCAGGTGTTGGCAGTGCCAGTCGCTGGCAATTCACCCGGACCGTAGACCGGATCGCGGCCATAACGTTTTTCCGAACGGCTTTCCAGGCCGCCGACGTAAGTCGCGCCGACTTCACCGACGAGGGTCAGACGGCTGGCGCCCATGACCTGATCGAAGAAGTGCGTGAAGGTCGTTTGCAGCTGGGTGATTTCCTTGCGCTCGTAACCGTGCAGATCCTGACCCGGCACGCCATTGAGCAGCGAAGCATTGGTCAGCGCGCCGCCCAGTGGGCGTACGCCGGCGAACAGAATGTCGGTGGAGTTCAACTGCACCGGTGCGTTCGGACGGTAGCTGATCTCACCGCTCCACGCCGTACCGGTAGGCAGGGTGGTGGAGAAGCTCAGACCGTAGAGGCGGATGTCTTCAGGATATTCAATGAAGTATTGCGAGTTGCCCGCCACCAGCAATGGCGCGAGTGCGGCAAACGGGCCCGGCAAGCCGGCAGCGGTGTTGTAGACCGATTGCGGTGCACCGGTGGCGCTGAAGATCGGTGCACGGCTGTGGTAGTTCATGAAGTAGGCGCCAAACTCGGTGTCGAGTGGCTCGAACATGTATTTGAGGGAGGCGCCCCATTGGCCGCTATCGCGGGCATCGCGATCCGGCCCACGGCGCACCAGCACGCCTTCCTGGTTGACATCGACGCCTGCGCCCGCCAAAGGCCCAAGGGCAATGGCTGGAATCTGCGAACGCTTGTTCAGCACGCGCAGGTTGCTGTCGCAACCGTCGGCCACGATGTCCGGCTGGGAGAAGAACGTGCCGCAGTTGTCGACGACGGTCTGGTCCCATTCCAGTTGATAGAAGGCTTCGGCGGAAAGGTTGTCGGTCAGGCTCTGCGAGACGTAGAACATGTTGACCGGAATCAGGCCTTCCTTGATCTCGGCGCCCGGACGACGGAATGCGGAAACGTCGATCGGGTTGATCGAGTTGATGCCGCCGCCGATGAAGGTGCTTTCACCCCAGCTGACCACCTGCTTGCCCAGACGCACGGAGCCTGGCTGATCGGCGATCGCGTAGTTGTGGTAGACGAAGGCGTCGAGAATCTGCCCGCCAGAGGACTTGGCGCCCTCTTTGCGATTGCTGTCGCTGATGTCCTTGAACTCGCGGCTTTCATCCTTGAGTTCGAAGTCGTACCAGTATTTGCCCCGGACGAACACGCCGGTGTCGCCGTACTTCAGTTCAAGGTCATGGATACCCTTGAAGATTTTCGAGAAGGTTTCGCCGCTCTTGAAGTTGGCGTGGCCGTCATCGGAGGTTTGCGACAGGCCGTGGCCGCCATTGTTGACGCCGATGAGGTTCTTGTTCGGGCTCTGAGTAGACCAACTCGCACCGATCGACAGGGACGAGTCGAACTGGCCTTCGATTTCACCGACGTTGAAACTGACGCCGAATGCGGGCCCGGCGAGCGAGGAGGCAAGACTGACTGCCAAAGGCAGTTTCGCCCGGCGCCAGAACTGGTTTACTGAGGTCATCGACGCTACTCCATGTGCATTATTGTTATGGCAGTGAGTACTTTCAAAAACGCTGTGAAGGGCCGGAAGCCAAGGCTGTCCGAAACCGCTTCAAAGTTGCTCGCCCCAATCAGTGCGTGTGCTCCGTTTTTAAAAAGTCCTTGAGCGGACTATAGCCAGCAGGGGGTACTGCTTGATCCCTCTAAAGTGTGATTTGCAGTCGCCAACCACTCTGGAACAGTCCTTTCGCCAGTCCGACACAAGTCGGCACGGCAAGGATGGCTGATTTTTTCGATTTCACAAGCCAAGCGCTTGCTTGGTGGGTCTGGCGCGCCGGTTTCGGCGCGCCAGCAGACACTCAAAGTGTCGAAAGGAAGGTGCTGTTACTGGCTTGCCATTCACTGATGTCGAGACGGATGCGCTTCTTGTCGAGCTTGCCGACACTGGTCTTGGGAATTTCGGTAACAAGGGCAATCTGACTCGGGATCGCCCACTTGCTCAGGTGCCCCAGTTCGACGAATGGCTTGAGGTGTTCCTTGAGCTCGCGTGCGCCGATCTCATGGCCTTCGCGAACCACCAGCAGGGCAAACGGGCGCTCGCCCCACTGCGGATCGGCAATCCCCACCACTGCTACTTCGCGTACCGCGACGTGACGGCTGATCAGGTCTTCGAGGTCGAGTGACGAGATCCACTCGCCGCCGGTCTTGATCACGTCCTTGATGCGGTCACGGATGTCGATCACGCCCATGCTGTCGAGTGTGGCGACATCGCCGGTGTGCAGCCAGCCGCCGCTCCACAGTTCGGCGCCCTTTTGCGGCTCATTGAAATAGCCCTCGGTGAGCCACGGCGCCCGCAGCACCAGTTCGCCCTGGGTTTCGCCGTCGGCCGGAAGGAAGTTGCCCTCGCCGTCAACGATCGCCGCTTCCACCAACGGCCCCGGCACACCAGCCTTGATCCGGTAAGTGGTGCGTTCGTCTTCAGTGCCGGCCATCAGCTCATCGTTGAGGTGCGCGCAGGACACCAGCGGCCCGGTCTCGGACATGCCGTACGCGGCAGTGAGCTGGATGCCGCGCGCCTTGGCGTTTTCGTACAGGGAGCGATTGAGCGCGCTGCCGCCGATGACAATCTTCCAGCCGCCGAAATCGACGCCTTGTGCGCCTTTGGCGTTGAGCAGCATTTGCAGGATGGTGGGTACGCAGTGCGAGAAGGTGACTTTTTCCTTGCGCCACAACTCGACCAGAAACTCCGGGTCGTAACGCCCCGGATAAACCTGTTTAAGCCCGAGCATGGTCGCCACGTACGGCAAGCCCCAGGCATGTACGTGGAACATCGGGGTGATTGGCATGTACACGTCGCTGGTACCGAGCAGACGCACGCTGTCGATCGAGCCCATGATCGTCGACACGCCGATGGTGTGCAGGACAAGTTGCCGATGAGTGAAGTACACGCCCTTGGGATTACCGGTGGTGCCGGTGGTGTAGAAGGTGGTCGCGACGGAGTTTTCGTCAAAGTCCTGGAATTCGTATTGCGGACTCGCAGCAGCCAGCAGTTGTTCGTATTCGCCGACCAGGTCTGGCAGCTCGGCGTTTTTTTCCGGCAGATCGGTCAGCAACAGGGTTTTCTCGACCGTGGTCAGCTGCGGTGCAATCGCCTGGTACAAGCCGACAAACTCGCTGTTGACCAGCACGAAGCGGTCCTCGGCGTGGTTCATCGTGTAGAGAATCTGCTCGGGCGACAGGCGCACGTTGATGGTGTGGATCACCGCGCCGATCATCGGGATCGCGAACATGCATTCCAGATAACGATGGCTGTCCCAGTCCATCACCGCCACCGTGTCGCCGGCCTTCACCCCGGCCGCCGTCAGCACGTTTGCCAGCCGTGCGACGCGCTCGATCAGCGTCGGGTAGCTGTAGCGCAACTGGTCACGGTAGATGATCTCGCGGGTTTTCTCGTACCGGGCGCCGGACATCAGCAGCCGTTTGATCAGCAATGGATACTGGTAGGCCCCGTCGGCCGGGGGAATGACGCGAGTCTGCAACATAAGAATCCCTTTTCTGACTGCACGGTGTTGGCGGAGAGCTTTGTACTCTAGTGCGCCTGCATGACAGTCAAATCAGCCAAAGGAATGATTTGCACAGCCGTACAAATGCTAGCTTTGCGCCAGCATCCGGTGACTGAATCAGAGGCCATGCGAAGCGAGCGGCGGGCGGACCTGTGAGAGCAGCAGCGAAAGGTTGCTTCGCCTGACGATGATCTGAACCGCTTCAAAAGCCCTCACCCTAGCCCTCTCCCAGAGGGAGAGGGAACTGACCGAGTTGTGCTGAGCCAAACGCCGACCTGAAAGACCGAGGCGATTGTGGGTTCGGAGAAAGTCGTTCAAGTCGGTGTATTTCTCCAACTTCCCACAATCGGTCCCCTCTCCCTCGGGAGAGGGCTAGGGTGAGGAGCTACAGTCTGCCAAGCCCCGTAAATGTCGGATCATCACCCGCTTCTCAATGCATCTCGGTAAACGCGATTTTCACGCCGAGAGCGATCAGCACCGCGCCCATGGTGCGGTCGAACCAGTGGCCCATGCGGGCGAAACCGGCTCGCACGCGGTGCTGACTGAACAGCATCGCCACCAGGCAAAACCAGATTGCGGTGGCCACAGCCAGGTAAACGCCGTAACCGGCCTGCACCGCCAAAGGCGTGTGCGGGTTGATCACCACGGTGAACAGCGACAGAAAGAACAGCGTGGCTTTCGGGTTCAGGCCGTTGGTCACGAAACCCGAGGTGAAGGCGCCGCGCGCGGTGCGCAAGCCAGCCTCCTTGTGCAGATCATCTGTCACAGGTTTCGCCGGCTGCGCCCGCAAGGCCTTGAAGCCGATGTACAGCAGATACGCCGCTGCCGCCCATTTCAAGGCGTTGAACAGCACGATCGATTGCGACACGATCAGGCCGATCCCCAGCAGTGAATAACCGACGTGCAGGAAAATCGCCGTGCCAACACCCAGCGCCGTCCACGTACCGGCGCGACGACCGTGGGTCACGCTCTCGCGCACCACCACGGCGAAATCCGGGCCGGGGCTGGCGACGGCCAGCAAGTGGATCAATGCAACGGTCAAGAACTCGGTCCAGTACATGGGGGCTCCTTTCGGCCAGGCGTATCAATTTGTTTCATCTGGTAGGCTCGGCAGAGTACGCCCTACGCTCTTCGCACAAAAGGTACAGTTGATGACGAACACGCACCGCGCGGTATTCCTCGATCACCCGTCGCTGGATCTCGGCGACCTCGACCTCAATCCACTGCGCGACTGTTTCAGCGATCTGCAGTTGTTCGCCCAGACCACGCCGCAGCAGGTTGTCGAACGCCTGCACGGCGCCAGCGTGGCGATCACCAACAAAGTCGTGATCGACGCGGCCGCCATGGCAGCCAACCCACAATTGAAACTGATCCTGATCAGCGCCACCGGCACCAACAACGTCGACCTCGCCGCCGCTCGCGCGCAAGGCATCACGGTGTGCAACTGCCAGGGCTACGGCACGCCGTCGGTGGCGCAGCACACGATCATGCTGCTGCTCAACCTCGCCACACGACTGGCCGACTATCAGAAAGCGGTCGGCGAAGGTCGCTGGCAGCAGGCGAAGCAGTTCTGTCTGCTCGACTATCCGATCGTCGAGCTTGAGGGCAAAACCCTCGGCCTGCTCGGTCACGGCGAACTCGGCGGCGCCGTGGCGCGGCTGGCCGAAGCGTTTGGCATGCGCGTGCTGCTTGGGCAGATTCCCGGGCGCCCTGCCCGCCCCGATCGCGTGCCACTGGATGAACTGCTGCCGCAGATCGACGCCCTGACCCTGCACTGCCCGCTCAATGAACACACCCGCCATTTCATCAGTGCGCGTGAATTGGCCTTGATGAAACCCGGCGCGTTCGTGGTCAACACTGCACGCGGTGGCCTGATCGATGAGCAGGCGCTGGCCGATGCCTTGCGCAATGGGCACCTCGGCGGCGCGGCGACGGATGTGCTGAGCGTCGAGCCGCCCGCTCAGGGTAATCCGCTGCTGGCGAACGATATTCCGCGCCTGATCGTCACCCCGCACAACGCCTGGGGTAGTCGCGAAGCACGCCAGCGCATCGTTGGCCAACTCAGTGAAAACGCACAGGCGTTCTTCAGCGCTAAGGCGCTGCGGGTCGTCAGTTGATAAACTGCGGCACTTTTTTTTCGAGGAGCAGTTATGGATCCGCGCAGTGAAGTACTGCTTCGTCAGCCTGAATGGTTTCAAGGTTCGCTGTTGCTCGCCGGATTGCCCGCCGACGATTTGCTCGGGCACCTGCCTAATGCCTTTGGCTGGTGCTGGCACGCCGGCGATCAAGCCGCGCTGGAGGCCCGTTTCGAAGGCCGCAGCGATTTTGGCGTGAACATCCCGGAGCGTGAATTCGACAGCGCGGTGGTGTTTCTGCCCAAGTCCAAGAATTTGACCGATTACATTCTCAACGCCGTTGCCTCGCGCCTGGCCGGTCGAGAGGTGTTTCTGGTCGGGGAAAAACGCAGCGGCATCGAAGGGGCGGCGAAACAGCTCAACCCGTTCGGCAAACCACGCAAGCTCGACAGCGCGCGGCATTGCCAGCTCTGGCAGGTCACCGTGGCCAACGCGCCTGAAACCAAATCACTGGAAAGCCTGGCGCAGACGTACGAACTGCCCTTGGCCGAAGGCCCGTTGAAAGTCATCAGCCTTCCAGGGGTGTTCAGCCACGGTCGCCTCGATCGCGGTAGCGCCCTGTTGCTGGAGCATCTGGACAAGCTGCCAAGCGGCCATTTGCTCGACTTCGGTTGCGGCGCCGGCGTGCTCGGTGCCGCGGTCAAACGTCGCTACCCGCATAATCAGGTGACGTTGCTCGATGTCGATGCGTTCGCCGCCGCCAGCAGCCGTCTGACCCTCGCCGCCAATGGCCTCGAAGCCGAAGTGCTGACCGGTGATGGCATCGATGCTGCGCCGATGGGTTTGAGCGCGATTTTGAGCAACCCTCCGTTCCACGTCGGCGTGCATACGGATTATTTCGCTACCGAAAACTTGCTGCGAAAAGCGGCCAAACATCTGAAAAACGGCGGCGAACTGCGCTTGGTCGCGAACAGCTTCCTGAAATATCAGCCGTTGATCGAAGAACATCTGGGCGTCTGTGCAATCAAGGCCGAAGGCAACGGTTTCCGGATCTACCGGGCCAAGCGCGGCTGAAAGCGCTTTGTAAAAAGTCGCTTGCCCAATCGGATTTGCCTAGGCAGAATCCGCTCCGTCCTAGGGGAGTAGTCTCCCACGAGCGCCAAGCTCGTCCGGCATACGTCAACATACTTGATCCTCAGATCATGGCGTATGCGACCCAAGCGTCCGCAACAGACGGATCGCAGGGTTTGACAAGACCTATGACACGCACACCTTACCCGGGGCGGGAAGGCTGTACGTGTCATAGCCGTGTCGACCCGCCCCTTAGGAAATCCCTGATGCTGGACTCGTTACTCGTTCCCACCGCAATCGTTGCCTTGGCCGAAATCGGCGACAAGACGCAACTGCTCGCGCTGATTCTTGCCGCTCGCTTCCGCAAACCCTGGCCGATCATCGCCGGGATTGTCGCCGCGACCCTGGCTAACCACGCGGCAGCCGGTGCGGTGGGTGCCTGGTTCGGCAGCTTCTTCTCCGACAGCGTCCTGCACTGGATTCTCGCTGCCAGCTTCGCCGCCACGGCATTGTGGACGCTGGTCCCGGACAAGCTCGACGACGACGAAGCCAGCACCGCGCGCAAGTTCGGCCCGTTCCTGACTACGCTGATTGCGTTCTTTCTTGCCGAAATCGGCGACAAGACCCAGATCGCCACGGTGATGCTCGCCGCGCAGTACCCGGAATTGTGGCTGGTGATCATTGGCACCACCGTGGGCATGCTGATTGCCAACGTGCCGGTGGTATTGGCGGGTAATTTTGCAGCGGACAAACTGCCACTGACCTTGATCCGTCGCCTGGCGGCATCGGCCTTTTTCATTCTGGCGATTGTTGCGGTGTACAAAGCGATGCAGAGCAGTGGCTGGATTTAACCCTGAGAGAAGGATCGTTCCCACGCTCTGCGTGGGAATGCAGCCGGGGACGCTCTGCGTCCCATTGGAACGCGGATCCTCCCTTGAGGCGTTCCCACGCAGAGCGTGGGAACGATCACTGACTCAGGATTTGGGGGCTTTTTCGTAGAGCGGCATGACCTTCGGAATCGCTGCCTGCAACGCGGCGATCCGGCTGGTCGAGGCCGGGTGAGTGCTCATGAATTCCGGCGGCGAACCTTCCGAAGCCTTGCTCATCTTGTCCCACAGGGTAATCGCCGCATTCGGGTTGTAGCCGGCGCGGGCGGCCAGTTCCAGGCCGATCAGGTCGGCTTCGTTTTCATTGGCGCGGCTGTTGGGCAAGGTCATGCCGTAGTTGGCCACGGTGTCGGCCAGCGCCAGGCTGTCCTGACCCAGACCGAACAACGCACCGGCGCCCTGCTTGGCCATCTCGATGCCATAAGCCTTGGACATCGCTTCACGACCGTGCTCGCGCAAGGCGTGGGCGATTTCATGGCCCATGACCGCAGCGATTTCATCGTCGGTGAGTTTCAGGCTGTCGATCAGCCCGGTGTAGAAAATGATCTTGCCGCCGGGACCGCAGTTGGCGTTGAGCTCGTCGCTCTTGATCAGATTGACCTCCCACTGCCACTGCGCCGCATCCGGACGGAAATTCGGCGCCTGCGCGATCAAGCGGTTGGCAATCGCCTGCACTCGCTTGGCCTCGGGGCTGGTCTTGTCCAGCACACCTTTGCTGGACGCCTCGCCAACAGTTTTCTGATAAGACTGGGCATACATCTGATCGACCTCTTGTGCCGACAGCATGCTGAACATGTACTGCTTGCGCTCCACCCCGACGGCGCCGCCGCTGGTGGTGTTGACCGACTGACAACCGGCCAGCAACAGCGCTGCGCTCAGTGCACTAACAACCAATGTCTTGTTCATTGAAAAGCTCCCTGAAAACCTGTGGCGTATCCTAGGCGGGTAATTGTATAGACGCCAGATACAACGGACATGTAGCAGTGGCTTCTCAGACATTGCCCGCATCGAAAAATATCCAGGCGACCGCCAGCCACACAGCCGCTGCGTCACGCAGAAGCCGATTTACGACATCCCGGGCCGATTCCGACCAGCGCCACTCATGGCCCCGCAGCCGCCGCCGATAAATCTTTCGCAGATATTCTCCTGCCTGCGGAGCTCCCATGAAGTTCAAATCGATCCAGTTTTCCGTCGCTGCCCTGGCCGGCGCCATTGTCCTTAGCGTGGTAGCGGCGCTGGTGCTGTATGCGCTGTTTGCCGGCGCGCGCACCCAAGCGATGGTGCAACAACGCACCCAGGCCCAGTTCGAGCAGGTCATCGAGCAGCGCCTGACCGCGCTGGCGCAAACCCAGGTCAGCCAGATCCAGCGTGAACTCGAAGCACCGCTGCTGATTGCCGGCGGCCTGGTGCGCGTCAACGCTCTGCTTGGCACGCCGGGCGCCGATGGCCAGCCACGCCTGAGCGTCAGCCGCGAGCAACTGATCAGCCTGATCAAAGAGAACGTCGAAAAGAACCCGAAAATTCTCGGCACGTACATTGGCTGGGAAAAGAATGCTCTCGACCACAACGACGCGGCCTACGTCGGCACCAGCGTGGTCGGTATCGACGCAAGCAACGGGCGCTTTCTGCCGTGGTGGTTCCGCAACGAGGACGGCACCCTCGGCCTCGACAAACTGATCGACGTCGACGACCAGAAAACCCTGTCGACCGGCGTGCGCGCCAGCGAGTACTACCTGTGCTCGAAGGAAAGCAAGAAGCCCTGCGTGATCGATCCGGCGCCGTACAAGGTCGGCGACAAGGTGGTCATGCTTGCCTCGTTTATCGAACCGGTCATGCTCAACGGCGCTTTCCAAGGCATCGTCGGCGCTGATTTGTCGGTGAACTTCATTCAAGAGATGCTGCTGGGTGCCAACCAGAAACTCTACAGCGGTGCCGGGGAAATGGCCTTGGTCGGCAGCAACGGCCGGATCGTGGCCTACACCAAGGACCCGAGCAAATTCGGCGAAAAAGTCAGCGACATTCTCGATGCCGAACAGTCCGCCAACATGGCCAACCTCAAGCGCGGCGAAGTGACTTACTCCGTTAACAAGGACAAGGGCCGGATCGAGTTGTACCTGCCGTTCGGCATCGGTCAGACCGACGCGCGCTGGACGCTGATGCTGCAACTGCCGCTCAACGCGGTGATGGCCGATCTGCAAACGCTGCAGGCCGACCTCGATGCCCAGCGCAAGTCCGACACCTTCGGCATGGCCATGGTCGGTTTGCTGATCGCCGGCCTCGGCTTGCTGGTGATCTGGCTGGTCGGTCACGGCATTGCCCGGCCACTCAAGCAGATGGTCGCCATGCTCAATGACATCGCGCAAGGCGAAGGCGATCTGACTCGCCGCCTGAGCAGTGACCGCAGCGATGAACTCGGCTCGATCGCCAAGGGTTTCAACACCTTCCTGGCCAAATTGCAGGCGATGATCACCCAAGTGGTGACCTCGGTGCAGAGCGTCAGCGATTCCTCGGAGCACACCGCCGACATCGCTATTCGCACCAACATCGGCATCCAGAAACAAATGGCCGAAATTGATCAGGTGGCAACAGCGGTGCAGGAAATGACCGCGACCGCGCAAGACGTGGCGCGAAATGCCACGCAAGCGGCGCAGGCCGCGAGCCACGCCGATCAGGCGGCCACTCAGGGCATGCAGATCGTGCGTGACACCTCGAACTCGATCGGTGTGCTGGCCAGGGAAATCGGCAAAGCGGTCGAGGTCGTGCAAACCCTGGCCAAGGACAGCGAGAACATCAACGCGATCCTCACGGCGATTCGCGGGATTGCCGAGCAGACCAATCTGCTGGCGTTGAACGCGGCGATCGAAGCGGCGCGCGCCGGCGAACAAGGTCGCGGCTTTGCGGTGGTGGCGGACGAAGTGCGCAACCTGGCGCAGAAAACCCAGCAAGCCACCGAAGAAATCCAGAGCATGATCCAGCAACTGCAACAAGGCACCCGCGATGTGGTGCGGGTCATGGAAGACAGCCAGAACCGCACCGACGAAAGCGTGCAACACGCGGCGAAAGCCGCCGAGGCGCTGGAGACGATTACTCATGCAGTCTCGGTGATCAACGACATGAACACGCAGATCGCCAGCGCGGCGGAGGAGCAGAGTGCGGTGGCCGATGACATCAATCGCAACGTGATCAATATCGGTCAGGTGGCCAATGA
This sequence comes from Pseudomonas sp. R1-1, assembly GCF_051132135.1. Lineage (NCBI taxonomy): Bacteria > Pseudomonadati > Pseudomonadota > Gammaproteobacteria > Pseudomonadales > Pseudomonadaceae > Pseudomonas > Pseudomonas sp. R1-1. The sequence goes on along the minus strand of NZ_CP071663.1, from coordinate 1,116,657 downwards.
AGTGGCGGGCGGTGCGGATGAATCGAGTTCGGCGAGTGCCGGGTTGACCAAACTGGCGGAACAGCAGCGGCGGTTGATCAATCAGTTCAAGGTCTGAAGATCAAAAGCCCCTCACCCTAGCCCTCTCCCAGAGGGAGAGGGGACCGACCGGGTTGTCTGCCACCCTGCATCGACCCGCGAAACCGCGGCGATTATGGATTCAGTGAAATACACGCAAATCGGCGCATATCTTCAAAATCCCCCATTCAGTCCCCTCTCCCTCCGGGAGAGGGCTAGGGTGAGGGGCTTTTGATCTACAGACTTAGCCCGGGGTCAAACACTCCGGCCCGTTCAACTTCGGATCATTCACCAGATTCGCCAACACCCGCTCGCGCAATACCGCCGGCTCACTGGCCAGCAAGCCCTGCAACACATGCAGCGGTGTTTCCGGATCAAGCCATGCCGCCTGCCCCGCCTCATCGAGAATCAACGGTCGGCGCTGACTGGCCGCCGGCTGGGTGATGACGGCGGTACTCAGCCAGACCTGCTCCTGCACCGGATACGCCTCCCAGATCGCCGCAAAAAACAGCGATGAGCCCTCCCCCGGCGTCAGCCAGAACGGACGTTTACGCTGGGTTCCGCGCCATTCGTAAAAACCGTTGGCCGGCAACAGGCAGCGGCGCAAGCGCAGCGCTTCACGGAACATTGGTTGCTCGGCCACGGTTTCCGCCCGGGCGTGGGCAGGAGTTTTCGACAAATCGGTCAGCCACCGCGGCGTCAGCCCCCAACGCGCGCGGGCCAGGGTGCGCCCGCCGTCTTCACCGGCGCGCAGCATCAGCACTGAATCATTGGGGGAAATGTTCCACTGCGCCTGCTGATCGGCGGGAAAACCTGGCAGGGCCGCGAAATCGCGGTTCCAGCGAAACAGGGCATAACGTCCACACATGGGGCAACACGACTCTTGAATAAAACCGACGCCAGCCTAACAGACCAGCGTACCGGGGTAGCTTTCCGGTTCATCGCCGGGCAGCGGCAGCGCGGCATTGTACGCGGTGATCAACTCACGGGCGTACTCGGCCTGACCGTTATCCACCGACAACCCCAACAGCCCGAAAATAGGCAGCTCGCCCGTGCCACCGAGCAGATCGCGGCCGCTCAGGTGCGCCTCGATACCTTCGCTGGCGAGCATGCCCTTGAGCATTTCGCCTTCCATCAGGCTGGCCGGTTCGTAGATTCGCTGCATGGGCGCCCCTCATTCATTTTCGCTGAAGACTTCCAGGTGCCATTCATCTTCATGCACCTGTAAAACAAAGGTGATCGGTCGGCAGCACACCTGACAGTCCTCGATATACGTCTGATCGCCACCGGACAGATCCAGCGTGGTCTCGACTTCTTCCCCGCAATACGGACATTCATACTCAGCGGCTTCCAGCATCGCGGTCTCCCAAGTGACTTGTGCGTATAATCGCCGGTCTATTGGCAGGGCTATTGGTGTCTGGCTATTTTTTCAGACCGTGCCCCGCGGGTTTTCGATCAAACCCTTTACTTACCCTAGCCGTTTCCAACAAGAGAGCATGATGGGCGAATTCGATGCCATCCGACCTTACGACGACAGCGAAGTACCCGTGGTACTGGCAAGACTGCTCGGCGACAAGGCGTTTCTAGATATCCTCACCCACTTCCGCTTCCCGCGTTTTGCCGGTGCCTTCGGCTGGATGCTCAAACCTCTTATAGCCCATCGGCTGCGTCGTGAGTTCGCCGACGTGGTGTCGGTGGCGACTTTGCAGGACAAGATCGAGTCTTACGTCGATCACACCATCGAGCGCGCCACCGACGGCGTGACCTACACCGGGGTCGAGCAATTCAAGTCCGGCAGCGCCTATCTGTTCATCGCCAACCACCGCGACATCGTCATGGACCCGGCCTTCGTCAACTACGCCGTGTACCACGCCGGTCTGCCGACGCCGCGCATCGCGATTGGCGACAACCTGCTGCAGAAGCCCTTCGTCAGCGACCTGATGCGCTTGAACAAGAGCTTCATCGTGCATCGCTCGATCACCGGTCGACGCGAGAAAATGGCCGCGTATCAATTGCTGTCCGCGTACATCAACCACTCGATCCGCAACGATTGCGCCTCGATCTGGATCGCCCAGGCGGAAGGCCGGGCGAAGGACGGCGACGACCGCACCGAGTCGGCGATCCTCAAGATGTTCCACATGAGCCGCAAGGACGAGCCGTTCGGCGAAGTGATCCGCTCGCTCAATGTGACGCCGGTGTCGATCAGCTATGAATACGACCCGTGCGATCAGGCCAAGGCCCGCGAGCTGTACATCCGCGCCACCACCGGCACCTATTGCAAGGCGCCGGGTGAGGATGACGTGAGCATTGCCAAGGGCATCACCGGCTACAAGGGCCGCGTGCACATCAACTTCGCCGCGCCGATCACCGAGGTCTACGAAGACACCAAGCAATTGGCGACCGAGATGGACAAGCAGATTCTCGGCGGCTACCGCTTGTTCCCGGTGCATTACCTGGCGTATGCGCAGTGGGCTGACGCTGATCCGCAACTGAATGTGCCGCAGGCGGCCGAGGTGTTCCCGGCCGACGAACTGGCCAAGGCGCAGGAAGAATGGCAGAGCCGGCTGGACGCCTGCCCCGCCGAGCATCGTCCGTATCTGGTGCTGCAATACGCGACGCCGGTGCGCAATCAGTACCGGGTCAAGGCTGGCCTGCCGTTGTAAGCAGTCTGAGCCAGACACAAAAACGGCGCCTGCGGGCGCCGTTTTTCAAGCCTGAACGAGTCAGAAACGCGTGCTGATCCACGACACCAGCAAGGCCAGGCCCAGGCAGGCAAAACCGAAACGATAGAAAAAGCGGTTCATGCGCAAGGTCGCCCAATCGAGCAGCGGCTCGGCATTCGGCTGCGCCTGACGCTGGGCGGCGAGGCTGGCCTGTGCGCGTTGTTCGCGGCGACGGGTGGCGTGCAGCAGCCAGCTGCCGGGAAACGCCAGCAACAGCGCCAGCAAATTGATCAATTTGGCGGGATGGGCGGTAAACAGTGTCATCAAGTGCAGCGACATCACAGACCTCAATCTAGACCGGTTCGGCAGACGCCAGACCGACGACCGCGGCGCGGATTCTACCCAAACCCGAGCGCCCTGCCCCAGCCTTTGCGACAAATAACCTGACAATCGACCGATGGCTGTCCTGTGTCACGGCTTCGTCATGTAGATGCTGCACCCTGCGCGCCTCGAAACCTCAATGGAATGCACCATGCTGCACGCGGAAAACCAGGATCGCCTGTACCTCATCACGCCTTACGACGAACAACAGAGTCTGGTCGGCAGCCTTGCGTTCAATGTGCAGGATCGGCATTGGCTGGTGTATTGCGCACTGGGCGGGCACCAGCATGCGGATTTGCCGGAGACGGATTTGCTGACTGGGGTGAGCGTGCTCGACTTTTATTCGCAGGCTGCCTGAACGTCAAAAGCTTAAAAGCCCCTCACCCTAGCCCTCTCCCGCAGGGAGAGGGGACTGATCGAGGTGTTTGGTCGAGGTGCATCGACCTGAAATATCCAGCCGAACTCCGGTTCTGAAAAGCCCCCGATCGGCTCCCTTTCCCCCTCGCCCCCCTGGGGGAGAGGGCTGGGGTGAGGGGGTAGGATTTCAGGTCCCACAAAAAAGCCCGGCAACCATCACTGGCCCCGGGCTTTTTCACATCCGCTGAAAACTTACTCAGCCAGAACCTGACCCACCGTCGGATCCTTGAACAGACGCGTCAACGCATCGCTCAACACATCGCTGACCAGTTTGGTGTTGGTTTCCTGGTTCGGCGCCATGCCGAAGCGCTGGTCCAGCGAAGCACCGTAACGGCCGCTGTAGCGGCGGTTGGCGTTCTGCACGTCGGAGCGGAAGGTCGCGCCGATAGTCGCTTCGGTGACGTACATGCCTTCCTTCGGCGACTGATATTTCAGCTCGGCCAGGGTCACGGTCAGCTGCGGTGCATTCGGCGCGTTGTTGGTCGGGGTGAAGCCGAGCAGACGCACGGCGGCCTCAGCCTGAGCCTGCAACTTGGGCAGGATCTGCTCGCGCTGCACGGTGATGGCGCTGGTTTCCGGGTACAGGCCGCCACGGGTGCCGAGGGTTGGCGACGGACGACCGTCGACCACGCGCACGACAACCGGCTGGCCACGGCCGACCGCAGGCAGTTGCGTGGTCAGCTTCGGCTCCGGATTCAGTTGTTGCGGGCTGTGGGCGCAGCCGGCCAGGGTCAAACCGGCCACAGTGATCAAACCGAACAACAGGCGTTGCAACATGCTTTTCTCTCCAGAATCAGGCACAAACAGGCCGGCAGTATAGCGGTGGGCCACTGCGGGTAACCAGCGCCGCACAGTGAATACTGAAATGTCTGACAAACCCCGTCGAAAGCGGTTCCTGTCACAGATTCTTCACCGTCCATACACCACGACGTCACGGCTTGAGGCCAAGCTTCATTCAGTCCCCCAACAAGGTACTCAGCCATGCGTTATCTGATCTCATTGTTCGCCCCACGTCCGTTGCATCGCTGCTTTGCCCTGCTCGACCGCAACGGCCACTGCCAAGCCTTCAAGCAGTGCAGCCTGCAACCGATGGGCGACGGTTGGGTGGAAATCGAAGAAATCCGCCTCAACTGGTTGCACCAGCCACTGCCGGCCAGCGCCCGCGTCATAGCGTCGCAGCCTCGCACACGGGTCCAGGCGATGTTGAGCATCTGACCGGATGCCTAATAAAAGTCATTAAACACGAGCAACTGCGCGCATTTCTTCGCTACAATCTCCCCCCGATTATAAGGACGTCTCCTGATCGGGCCCCGCAACAGCGTCAATGCGCATGCATCGACACCAAAAATCGCCCACAGAGAGCCGCCCACACAGATCGAGTGAAGTTGGCGCGCTTGCCTGTTCTTCCGGCAAAAACCCGCTTTTCGCGAATCTGCAGAGCTGTCATGACGCTCGGCCACCGCGTGTTTTTGCCCTTGCGGGCAGGTGCCAGGCCAAGACAGCCCTTTTTTGAGGTTCACGTCTTCAAAAGAGCGTGAAAAAAACGGGTTTTCACAACTTCACAAGAGTGTGGCGAGCAAATGAATAGTTTTGCGTCTGAACATGCACCATTAGCGTCTGAAACAGCCCAACGACACAGGACCGGGTATACCTCGAATACCGGAGCCTGAAGCCTGTCCGCTACGGATTTGGTTGCACAAAACGGATGTCTCGACCATAAGTCGAATTGCCAGCCTTGCGCACAAATGAGTTCATGGAACCCTTGAAGCCAGGCCGCACGCATCCGTCGAAGTTGCGAAAAATTGCGAAGATTCGGACATGGCGAACCTGACCACGGATAGCCCGGACACCACTGACCTGTCCCGGAACGCCTGGCAGCCATGCCGACAATTTGGTGCTGCAGATTTTGGAGACGCGTTAAATGGCGCATAACGAAGCAGTCGACGTAGTTCTGGTAGGGGCCGGCATCATGAGCGCCACCCTGGCCGTACTGCTCAAAGAGCTCGACCCCGCGATCAAGCTGGAAGTCGTCGAGCTGATGGATTCCGGTGCCGCCGAGAGTTCCAACCCCTGGAACAACGCCGGTACCGGCCACGCGGGTCTGTGTGAGCTGAACTACACGCCGCAGGCTGCCGATGGCAGCGTCGACATCAAGAAAGCCGTGCACATCAACACCCAGTTCGAGGTGTCGAAACAGTTCTGGTCGTACCTGACCAAAAAAGGCACCTTCGGCTCGTGCAAATCCTTCATCAGCCCGGTGCCGCACCTGAGCTTCGTTCAGGGCGACAGCGGTGTATCGTTCCTCAAGGAACGCTTCAACGTGCTGAGCAAGCACCACGCCTTTGCCGACATGGAATACACCGAAGACAAAGGCAAGATGGCCGAGTGGATGCCGCTGATGATGCCGGGCCGTTCGCCGGACGAAGTCCTCGCCGCGACCCGCGTGATGAACGGCACCGATGTCAACTTCGGCGCCCTGACCAATCAGTTGCTCAAGCATCTGACCAGCGCTCCGGACACCCAGGTCAAATACTGCAAGCGCGTCACCGGCCTGAAGCGTAACGGCAACGGCTGGACCGTGAGCATCAAGGACGTCAACAACGGCAACACCCGCGAAGTCGACGCCAAATTCGTCTTCCTCGGCGCGGGCGGCGCGGCGTTGCCATTGCTGCAGGCTTCGGGCATCGAAGAAAGCAAAGGCTTCGGCGGCTTCCCGATCAGCGGCCAGTGGCTGCGTTGCGACAACCCGGAAGTGGTCAAGCAGCATCAGGCCAAGGTCTACAGCCAGGCAGCTGTGGGTTCGCCACCGATGTCGGTGCCGCATCTGGACACCCGCGTCGTCGACGGCAAGAAATCCCTGCTGTTCGGGCCATACGCCGGTTTCACCACCAAATTCCTCAAGCACGGTTCCTTCATGGACCTGCCGCTGTCGGTTCGCGCCGGCAACATCGGGCCGATGCTGGCGGTGGCGAAAAACAACATGGACCTGACCAAGTATCTGGTCAGCGAAGTGATGCAATCGATGGAGCAGCGCCTGGATTCCCTGCGCCGTTTCTACCCGCAGGCGAAAGCCGAAGACTGGCGCCTGGAAGTGGCCGGCCAACGGGTGCAGATCATCAAAAAGGACCCGAAAAAGGGCGGCATCCTGCAATTCGGTACCGAGCTGGTTGCTGCGAAGGACGGCTCCCTCGCCGCCCTGCTCGGCGCTTCGCCAGGCGCTTCGGTGACCGTTTCGATCATGCTGGAACTGATCGAGAAGTGCTTCGCGGACAAGGCCAAGGGCGAATGGGCCGGCAAACTGGCCGAGATCTTCCCGGCTCGTGAGAAAGTCCTGGAAACCGATGCTGCGCTGTATCGCAAGATCAACACGCAGAACAACATCGCGCTGGAACTGGTAGAAGAAAACAGCGAGACGCCAAGCTACGCTTGATCTCGCGGCATAAAAAACGCCCCGTACTCAATGAGTGCGGGGCGTTTTTTTATGCCTTGGCAATGAATCGAATGCCTCAGCCGCGAGCCTTGTCGATCAGCTCGATGTATTCAGCGGCATTGCGCTGATCGGCGATCAGCTCGACAAAGGTCTTGCCCTGCGCATCCTTGCCATCAACGTCGTAACCGGCCTCGACGAAGAAGCCCAGAAAACGCTCGAAGTCATCGATGCGCAGACCGCGATACGCCTTGATCAGTTTGTGCAGCGACGGCGAAATGGAATCGACCGGCTCAAAATCGAGGAACAGCTTGATCTGCGCATCGCCGATCTCGTCACCAATCACTTGTTTCTTATCTTTACGCATTGCCGACTCCAGCTCGCAGACATGACACGGGGCGGGCAGTTTACCCCTGCCCGGCCGCCCTGCTCAACGCGATCGCACCGCACCGGTGTGCAAATCGGCCCAGATATGACCATTGGCGTAACTGAGGAACTGCACATACACGGTGTCGTTGCGCAGCAAATCCATCACCACACGGTACTGGGCGAGCGGATAAAACAGCGTCAGGGTTTTGCTCTTGTCGTCGTAGGCCGGTTTTTTCAGGCTCTTGCTTTCGCCGTCGAAACTCACCAGCACCTGGCTGATGGTCGCGCCCTTGTTCAGCGACTTGCCTTTGAGGCGGATCAACAACGACGAGGTGACCGGAATCGGCTGCTGGTTGGATTGGCGTTGCGCACCGACCACCACCGAGTACTCGCTGACCTGCATCAGTTGCTGCTGCTCGGGTTCGGCATCGCGCACGGTCAGATCGTCGGGCGGCAGGAATTGACTGTGCATCGGCGCGGCGGACAACGGCAGGCTGAGGGACAGCAACAGCGCGGCAAGGCTGCGGGACAAGAGGCGCATGACAGGCTCCGGAGGGCGGGGCCGAGCACTCTAGCATGGGTGTCGCAGATGCATCAGCACACACAAAACAACTGTGGGAGCCAGCCTGCTGGCGATGGCGGTCTGTCAGTAATACTGATGTTGGCTGACAGGACGCTATCGCTAGCAGGGCTAGCTCCCACAGGGGGTTGGGGATAACTCCGGGGGTCTTACATGCCTTTAACGGCGTAGATCCCGTTGGCGTTGCGCCAGTAACCCTTGTAGTCCATGCCGTAACCGAAGATGTAGCGGTCGATGCACGGCAGGCCGACGAAGTCGGCTTTCAGGTCAGGACGCGCCTTGCGGTCGTGGTCCTTGTCGATCAGTACGGCGGTGTGCACTTTGCGCGCGCCGGCGTGTTTGCAGAAATCGATGATCGCGCCCAGGGTATGACCTTCGTCGAGGATATCGTCAATGATCAGCACGTCGCGGTCGATGAACGAGACTTCCGGCTTGGCTTTCCAGAACAGGTCGCCGCCGCTGGTTTCGTTGCGATAACGGGTGGCGTGCAGGTAGGACGCTTCCAGCGGGAACTGCAGATGCGTCAGCAGTTTGCCGGAGAAGATCAGGCCGCCGTTCATCACGCAGAACACCACCGGGTTGGTGTCCGCCAGTTGTTCGTTGATTTGCGCACCGACACGGGCGATGGCCGCCTCGACTTCAGCTTCGGTGTACAGGCAGTCAGCCTCTCGCATGACTTGACGGATATGCTCGAGATCAGCGGACATGGCGCTCTCCAGGGGGGCTTCGGATTCGGAAAAGCGGGCAAAGGTACGCATCCGCAACGGCTGAATCAAGCCTTTATGGACTAACGTACTGTATGTCCTATAGGACATCACCCTCGGATAGATTAATCTAGGCCGGTTTTTTTGCCCGCCGCCGGAGTTTTTCCATGCCCATTCTCGAGATCCGCCATCCGCTGATCCGCCATAAACTCGGCCTGATGCGCCGCGCTGACATCAGCACCAAGAATTTCCGTGAGCTCGCTCAGGAAGTCGGCGCCCTGTTGACCTATGAAGCTACCAAAGATTTGCCGCTTGAATCCTACGACATCGCCGGCTGGTGCGGCACCGTGTCGGTGGAAAAGATCGCCGGCAAGAAAATCACCGTCGTGCCGATCCTGCGCGCCGGCATCGGCATGCTCGAAGGCGTGCTCAGCCTGATTCCGGGTGCCAAGGTTTCGGCTGTCGGTGTTGCCCGCAACGAAGAAACCCTGCAAGCGCACACCTATCTGGAAAAACTGGTGCCGGAAATCGACGAACGCCTGGCGATGATTATCGACCCGATGCTCGCCACTGGCAGCTCCATGGTTGCGACCATCGACCTGCTGAAGAAGGCCGGTTGCCGCGACATCCGCGCCATGGTTCTGGTCGCCGCGCCAGAAGGCATCGCCGCCGTCGAAAAGGCGCACCCGGACGTGACCATCTACACCGCGTCCATCGATGAACGTTTGAACGAGCACGGCTACATCATTCCTGGGCTTGGCGACGCCGGTGACAAGATTTTCGGCACCAAGCAGAAGGACGCGTAAGCATGCAGCAAGAGTTCAACGATCCGCTCTGGCGCACGGTGCTGTCCGGCGCGCAGATGCTGTTCGTGGCGTTCGGCGCGCTGGTGCTGATGCCGCTGATCACGGGCCTGGACCCGAACGTGGCACTGTTTACCGCCGGTCTTGGGACGATCCTGTTCCAGATCGTCACCGGGCGTCAGGTGCCGGTGTTTCTGGCGTCGAGCTTCGCCTTCATTACCCCGATCATTCTCGCCAAGGGCCAGTTCGGCCTCGCCGCGACCATGGGCGGGGTGATGGCGGCCGGTTTCGTCTACACCTTCCTCGGTCTGGCCGTGAAGATCAAAGGTACCGGGTTCATTGACCGTCTGCTGCCGCCGGTGGTGATCGGTCCGGTGATCATCTCGATTGGCCTGGCCATGGCGCCGATTGCCGCGAACATGGCGATGGGCAAGGCTGGCGACGGTTCTGAACTGATTCCCTACCAGACCGCGATGCTGATTTCGATGCCGGCGCTGCTGACCACGTTGATTGTGGCAGTGTTCGGCAAAGGCATCTTCCGCCTGGTGCCGATCATTTCCGGGGTGCTGGTGGGTTTTGCCATGTCGTTTTATTTCGGCGTGGTCGACACCGCGAAGATTGCAGCGGCGCCCTGGTTCGCCCTGCCGCACTTCACCGCGCCGGAGTTCAACTGGCAGGCAATCCTGTTCATCGTTCCGGTGGCCCTGGCGCCGGCGATCGAGCACATCGGTGGGGTGATTGCGGTCGGCAGCGTGACCGGTCGCGATTACCTGAAGAAGCCGGGCCTGCATCGCACCCTGCTCGGTGACGGCATCGCCACTACTGCTGCCGGGCTGTTCGGCGGCCCACCCAACACCACCTACGCCGAAGTGACCGGCGCGGTGATGCTGACCAAGAACTACAACCCGAAAATCATGACCTGGGCGGCGATCTTCGCCATCACCCTGGCGTTCATCGGCAAGTTCGGCGCGCTGCTGCAAAGCATTCCGGTGCCGGTGATGGGCGGGATTCTGTGCTTGCTGTTTGGCTCGATCGCGGCGGTGGGGATGAACACCCTGATCCGCCACAAGATCGACCTGGGCGAAGCGCGCAATCTGGTGATCGTCTCGGTGACGCTGGTGTTTGGTATTGGCGGTGTGCTGGTCGGCACCGGCACCGGTCCTGACGACTTCGGCCTCAAAGGCATCGCGCTGTGCGCGGTGGTGGCGATTGCGCTGAACCTGATCCTGCCGGGCAATGATGGCTGGAAGCAGAAGAAAGCGGATGAACCGCTGATCTAAACCTACAGATCTGCAGCGCCTGACACACCGCTATCGCCAGCAGGCTGGCTCCACATTTGATCTCTGGTGCCACAGTGTTTGTGTACACCGCAGATCCACTGTGGGAGCCAGCCTGCTGGCGATGCTTTTAGAGGGCCAGCGGCGCGCGTTCGCAGAGCGTTGCCAAGGCCTTGGCCCATTGCGGGTCGTCGTTCAGGCAGGGCACCAGCACCAGCTCCCCGCCCCCCGCTTCGCGGAACTGCTCCTTGCCGCGATCGCCGATTTCTTCCAGCGTCTCGATGCAGTCAGCGACGAATGCCGGGCACATCACCAAAATCTTTTTTACGCCGCTTTTTGCCAGTTCGTCCAGCCGCGCTTCGGTGTACGGCTCGATCCACTTTGCCCGCCCCAGGCGTGACTGAAACGACACCGACCACTTGCCGTCCGCCAGCCCCATGCTCTTGGCAAACTCGGCGGCGGTGCGGAAACACTGCGCGCGGTAACAGGTCGCCAGCACCGCCGGCGACGCGGTCTGGCAGCAATCGGCGCCTTTCAAGCAATGATTGCCGCTCGGATCGAGCTTGGTCAGATGCCGCTCCGGCAAGCCGTGGAAGCTCAGCAGCAAGTGATCGAAATCCTGCTGCAAATGCGGGCGAGCGCTGGCTACCAGCGCATCGATGTATTCCGGCTGGTCGTAAAACGGCTGCAGGATCGACAGCTGCACATCGAGCTTGTGCTCGCGCAAAACGCGTCGGGCTTCTTCGATCACCGTGGTGGTGGTGCTGTCGGCGAACTGCGGATACAGCGGCGCCAGGGTGATCTTCTTGTGCCCGGCCTTCACCAGACGCAGCAGGCAGGTTTCAATCGACGGCTCGCCATAACGCATCGCCAGATCAACCGGGCCATGCTTCCACGTTTGGGTCATTTGCTGTTGCAGACGCTGGCTGAGCACCACCAGCGGCGAACCCTCCTCCCACCAGATCGAGGCATAGGCATGCGCCGATTGCTCCGGGCGCTTGATCAGGATCAGCGACACCAGCAACCGCCGCACCGGCCATGGCAGGTCGATGACGTACGGGTCCATCAGAAATTGATTGAGGTAGCGGCGCACATCGGCCACCGAGGTCGAGGCCGGGGAACCCAGGTTGACCAGAAGCAAGGCGTGATCGGTCATGCAACGTCCTATTTCAGAGGCGGCTGGAGAGATCGTCCAGAGCCGCGCGTAAATCCGTGAACTGGAAAGTGAAGCCCGCTTCCAGCAAGCGTACCGGCATGGCCTTTTGGCCGCCGAGCAACAACAATGACATCTCGCCAAGGCCGACTTTCAGCGCCAGCGTCGGCATTGGCATGAACGCCGGGCGATGCAACACGCTGCCCAGCGTCTGCGCGAATTCGCGATTGCGCACCGGTTTTGGTGCGCAGGCATTATAAGGACCACTGGCCTGCTCGCGGTGCAGAAGAAAATCAATCAGGGCGATTTGGTCGTTGATATGAATCCACGGCATCCACTGCCGCCCATTTCCCAACGGCCCGCCCAGACACAGCTTGAACGGCAGCAGCAGGCGCGACAAAAAGCCGCCCTCGGCCGACAGCACCAGACCCGTTCGCACCAGCACCACGCGCATACCCAGATTCTCGGCACGCAGGGCCGTCTCTTCCCAAGCGATGCACAACTGACTGGCGAAATCGTCAATCACCGGCGGCGACTCTTCCGTCAGCTCGCGCTCGCCACCGTCGCCGTACCAGCCGATCGCCGAGCCGGAAATCAGCACTGCTGGTTTTTGCGTGCGCGTCTCAAGCCAGGCCAACAGACTTTCGGTGAGCTTGATCCGGCTGCTCCACAGCAACGCCTTGCGCCGATGCGTCCACGGCCGATCGGCAATCGGCGCGCCGGCCAGATTGATGATCGCGTCCAGCGGCTCCTCGCTGAGGTCTTCCAGACGAGCGATGCCACGCACCGACGCGCCACAGATCTTCGCCACCGTTTCGGGCTTGCGACTCCACACCGTCAGCCGATGGCCCTGCTCCAGCCAGTGGTGGCAGAGCTGACGTCCGATCAAACCAGTACCGCCGGTCAGCAATATGTGCATGACATCTTCCTCGCGTGGCATTTAACCCGGATCACTAGTCTATTTTTATAAGCAGGGATCTTTTCCATCGGGCGGGCTCTATTGTTTAACCATAGGCCAAGCTAACGAAACGAGATTGGCAGAAGTTATACCAAAAAACATAATTGTACAGGTTTCATCGACGGCGTAGTCTGTACAGAAAGGTAAACGAGGCCCCTATGACTGTACCTATCGCAATCATCGGCACCGGCATCGCCGGACTCTCCGCCGCCCAGGCTCTGACAGAGGCCGGGCACACCGTGCAACTCTTCGACAAAAGCCGCGGCAGCGGCGGGCGCATGTCGAGCAAACGCAGCGACGCCGGTTCGCTGGATCTCGGCGCGCAGTACTTCACCGCCCGCGACCGTCGCTTCGTCACCGAAGTGCAGCGCTGGCAGAGCCAGGGCTGGGTCGCCGAGTGGGCGCCGCAGCTCTATTCGTATCAGGGCGGGCAACTGAACATGTCGCCGGACGAGCAGACCCGCTGGGTCGGCGCACCCCGCATGAGCGCCATCACCCGTGGCCTGCTCGACGGCCTGAATGCGCAGTTCGCCTGCCGCATCACCGAAGTGTTTCGTGGCGAACAACATTGGCATTTACAGGACGCCGAGGGCTTCACCCACGGTCCGTTCAGCCACGTCGTGATCGCCACACCGGCACCGCAAGCCACCGCCCTGCTCGCCGCCGCACCGAAACTCGCCGCGGCCGCCGCCGGGGTCAAAATGGACCCGACCTGGGCCGTCGCCCTGGCCTTCGAAACCCCACTGGACACCCCGATCGAAGGCTGCTTCGTGCAAGACAGCCCACTCGACTGGCTGGCCCGCAACCGCAGCAAACCCGGACGCGATACCACCCTCGACACCTGGGTGCTGCACGCCACCAGCGCGTGGAGCCGGCAACACATCGACCTGTCCAAGGAAGCGGTGATCGAACACCTGCACGGCGCCTTCGCCGAACTCCTGCACAGCGCCATGCCCGCGCCCACCTTCAGCCTCGCCCACCGCTGGCTCTATGCACGCCCCGCCATCGGCCACGAATGGGGCACCCTCGCCGACGCCGACCTCGGCCTGTACGCCTGCGGCGACTGGTGCCTGTCCGGCCGCGTCGAAGGCGCCTGGCTTAGCGGCCAGGAAGCCGCCCGCCGCCTGCACGAACACCTGCAATGAACCGCCTCAACCCGAGCAAACTGCTGCTGTCGAAATGGACAGCAGCACAGCCACAACACCGCGAAAAACACTTCCTCGTCACCGAACTGTTCCGCGACGAAGAAGGCACCGTACTGGAAATCGAACTGCAGGCCGTGCTGACCAAACGCAGCGAGCGGATGGAATGGCAAGTGCTGAAGAATGCCGAGCAGTGGATTCTGGGCTGGAAATAAATCCTGTGAGAGCCAGCCTGCTGGCGATGGACGATAACCCGCTCGCCTTCAATGGCAACCGAGGCACAGCAAAAGCCTACCCTCACCCTAGCCCTCTCCCGGAGGGAGAGGGGACGGACCGAGGTGGATGTGATGGCTATGCCGGCCTGCGATACCGAGTCGTACACGATTTCAAAGCCAACGCAGATCAGCTCCCTCTCCCTGGGGAGAGGGCTGGGGTGAGGGGCAGCCCCACCCCAAATCCCAAGCCAACCACCCGCTTCTAACCACTCAACAATGAGCGTTAGCTCGCGTGCTCTTGATCTTGATCTTGCGTCACCGGCGACGTCGGAAGGCTGAGCGCAGGGATTGATCAGGGCGTGGGAGCGTAGCGACCGTACGACGAAGTCGTACACAGCGGAAGGAGGTGCAGCGAAGCAAACCGTAGCCGCTGCGCCCGGATCAGTCCCGGAGCGAAGGGACCCGAGCTTGCGAGGGCCGAACGTAGGAGCAAGCGTTTTGGGTTACCTTTTTGGCGTTTGAAAAAAGTGACCCGCCGTCAGGGCGGAACCCTAAGCAGCCGTTACCGCAGTAACGGATATGTACTCCAAAACTCACCGCCTGAAAGAAAGCCATCGCTTGCAGGCAAGCTCCCACAGAAAAGCCACCACCACCGCTCCAACCGCTCCAACCGCTCCAACCGCTCCAACAGCAAAAATCTTGTACAAACTATTTGACTTGTACACCAACCCATCTATGCTGACAAAAAGTTGTACAGACCAAACCCACTGTACAGGTATAGATCGCGAGGTGCCCATGTCCGCTACCCCCACGTCCAAGCCAAAAATCGCCATCAGCGCCTGCCTGCTCGGCGCCGAAGTGCGCTACAACGGTGGACACAAGGAATCGCGCCTGTGCAGCCGCACCCTCACCGAATACTTCGACTTCACCCCTCTGTGCCCCGAAGTCGCCATCGGCATGGGCATCCCCCGCGAACCGATCCGCCTGGTCGGCGACCCCGAGCAGCCACAAGCCGTCGGTACCGTAAACCCGACGATCAACGTCACTGCACCGCTGGCTGAATACGGCAAGCAGATGGCCGCCGAACTCAACGATATCTGCGGCTACATCTTCATGCAGCAATCACCGTCCTGCGGCCTCGAGCGCGTCAAGGTCTACCACGCCAACGGCGCCCCGGTGAACGGCGGCGGGCGCGGCATTTACGCCCAGACCTTCTGCGCCGAACACCCCGACCTGCCCGTGGAAGAAGCCGGACGCCTGAACGACCCGGTCCTGCGCGAAAACTTCATCACCCGCGTACTCGCCTACAGCGCCTGGCAGCAAGTGCTTGCACAAGGCCTGAGCCGCCGCGTCCTGACCGAATTCCACTCGCGTTACAAATACCTGCTGATGGCGCACAACCCGCTGCAATACAAGGCCCTCGGCAAACTGCTCGGCAATATGGCCGACAGCGATCCAGCCGAACTCGGCCCGCGCTACTTCAGCGAGCTGATGGCCGCCCTGAAGAAATGCGCAACCCGTGGCACCCACTGCAATGTCTTGCTGCACATCAGCGGTTATTTGAAACAATCGCTGAGCGCCGAAGACAAAAAAGAAATGCAGCACGTCATTGGCCAGTACCGCCAGGGCATCGTGCCGCTGGTGGTGCCGCTGACCCTGCTCAAGCATCACTTTCGCCTCCATCCGGATCCGTACATTGCGCAGCAGGTTTACCTGCAACCGCACCCGGAAAACCTCAGTCTGCGAAACGCTATCTAATGAACGATAAAACCGACAGCAGCGCCCAGGAAGATCTCGGCGCCGACTTCAAAAAGGCCCTCGATGAGGGCTGGTTGCCGATTCGCGAAGTCGCACGGCAGACCGGCGTCAACGCGATCACCCTGCGTGCCTGGGAGCGTCGCTACGGGCTGGTCGTGCCGCAGCGCACGCCCAAGGGCCATCGCCTGTATTCGGCTGAACATGTGCAGCGCATTCTGGCGATTCTCACCTGGCTCAACCGCGGCGTCGCGGTCAGTCAGGTCAAGCCGTTGCTCGACACGCCGCAGGCGTTCAGCGAAACGGTGGAGAACGACTGGCAGCGATTGCACCAGACGCTGATGACCGCAGTCACCCAACTCAACGAGCGCTTGCTCGACGACAGCGTCAATCAAGCCATGGCGCTGTACCCGCCGCGCACCCTGTGCGAGCAGTTGCTGATGCCGCTGCTGACAGAACTGGAGCAGCGCTGGCAGGGCCAGTTCGGCGCGCAGATGGAGCGGGTGTTCTTCTATTCCTGGCTGCGCAGCAAGTTCGGCACCCGCATCTACCACAACAACCGCCAGTTCCACGGCGCGCCGTTGCTGTTGATCAACCATTCCGACCTGCCACTGGAACCGCATCTGTGGCTGTGCGCGTGGCTGATCAGCAGTGCCGATTGCCCGGTGCAAGTGTTCGATTGGCCGCTGCCCGCGGCCGAATTGGCGCTGGCGGTGGAACATCTGCAGGCGCGCGGCGTGCTGCTGTATTCCAGCAAAGCCATGAACCTTGGGCAGTTACCGAAGCTGCTCAATGGCATCGACTGCCCGAAAATGATCGCCGGACCAACGGTATGCATCCACCACACAGAGTTATCCGTAAAAGCCTCCGAGATGGCTGATGTGCTCCTGGCAGAAGATGTGCTTCTGGCCCACCAGGCACTGGTTCAGCGTGGATTGATCTAAATGGACGCAGTGAGTTCCGACATGCAATTGATCTGGCTGCGCTGCGACTTGCGCCTACATGACAACACCGCTTTGGCCGCCGCTGCCGCGCGTGGGCCGACCGTGGCCGTGTACCTGCTGAGCCCGCAGCAATGGCAGGAACATGACGATGCACCGTGCAAGGTCGATTTCTGGTTGCGCAACCTCACCATCCTTAGCCAAAGCCTCGCCGCACTGAACATTCCGCTGCTGATTCGCACAGCGACGCATTGGGATCAGGCACCCGCGCAACTGCTGAAACTGTGCAAGGCGCTAGGAATTCAGGCAGTCCACGTCAACGAGGAATACGGTGTCCATGAAAGTCGCCGCGATGCTGCCGTCAGCGAAACGCTGCAAGCCGCGGGCATCGAATTCCACAGCTACCTCGATCAGTTGCTGTTCAAACCCGGCACCGTGCTGACCAAGACCGACACCTATTTCCAGGTGTTCAGCCAGTTTCGCAAAGTCTGTTACGAACGCCTGCACCGCTCGTTGCCGGCGCTGATCAAGGCCCCGGGTAAACAAGCCGCGCTGCACATCGACAGTGATCCGGTTCCCGCATCGATCAACGGTTTCGCCACGCCGAGCCAAACCCTGCAAGCGCTGTGGCCGGCCGGTGAAGACGAAGCCCGCCGCCGTCTCGACAGCTTCACCGACGCGCAAATCGACTATTACCAGAGCGAGCGCGACTTCCCGGCCAAACCCGGCACCAGCCAGCTGTCTGCCTATCTGGCGGCTGGGGTGATCTCGCCGCGTCAGTGCCTGCATGCCGCGCTGCACAGCAATCAGGGTGAATTCGAAAGCGGCAAGGTCGGCGCGGTCACCTGGATCAACGAGCTGCTCTGGCGCGAATTCTACAAACACATTCTGGTTGGTTATCCGCGGGTCTCGCGCCATCGCGCGTTTCGCCCGGAAACCGAAGCGCTGGCCTGGCGTGACGCGCCGGCCGAACTGGCTGCCTGGCAAGAAGCGCGGACCGGCCTGCCGATCATCGACGCGGCCATGCGCCAATTGCTTGAAACCGGCTGGATGCACAATCGCCTGCGCATGGTCGTGGCGATGTTCCTGACCAAGAATCTGCTGATTGACTGGCGCGAAGGCGAGCGCTTTTTCATGCGACATCTGATCGATGGCGATCTGGCGGCGAATAACGGTGGCTGGCAGTGGAGCTCCTCGACCGGCACCGATTCGGCACCGTACTTCCGGATTTTCAATCCGCTGAGCCAGTCGGAAAAGTTCGACAGCGAAGGCCTGTTCATCAAGCACTGGCTGCCGGAACTGGCCGGTTTGAACAAAAAAGATGTGCACAACCCGGCCAAACTCGGCGGCTTGTTTGGCGTGGCGGATTACCCGGCACCGATCGTCAACCTCAGCGCCTCGCGCGAGCGTGCCTTGGCCGCGTTCAAGAACCTGCCGTCGCGCCAGCCAGCCGGAGGCCGTGATGAGTGAATTCCTGTACCGCTTCGCCGGGCAATTTTCCACCTTGAACAAAGACAACCTGGAGCGCCTCGGCGAGCTGTACAGCCACGACATTCATTTCACCGACCCGCTGCACGAAGTGCAGGGTTTGCAGCAATTGCGCGATTACTTTAATGAGCTGTACGCCAACGTCAGCGAACTGCGCTTCGACTTTCACGGTTACGACCAGATCGCTGAGGGCGAAGGCTACTTGCGTTGGGTCATGAGTTATCGCCACCCGCGTCTGGCCAGCGGGCAAATGATTCGCGTCAGCGGCTGCTCGCATTTGCTGTGGCACGACAAGGTTTATCGCCATCGGGATTATTTCGATGCCGGGGCGCTGCTGTATGAGCATTTACCCGTATTGGGCCGGGTCATCGCCTGGCTAAAAAGGAGAATGGGATGAGTCGTACACCTCCACGGCGTTATTGGCTGACCGGTGCCAGCAGTGGCATCGGCGCGGCACTGGCTGAGGAAATTCTGAAAACCGGCGCGCATTTGGCGGTCAGCTCGCGGCAGATCGCGCCGCTGAAAGTCTTGTCGCAACGCTATCCGGGACAAGTGCTGGTGGTGCCGGGCGACCTGACCAACAGCCAGACCGTGCGCGAGATCGGCGAGCAGATCGCCGAAGACTGGGGCTCGCTGGATTCGGTGATCCTCAACGCCGGAACCTGTGAGTATGTCGACGCGAAACAGTTCGACTCATCGATCATCGAGCACGTGGTGCGCACCAATCTGCTCGCCAGCAGCTACTGCATCGAAGCCGCCCTGCCCCTGCTGCGCAAAGGCACCGCGCCGCATCTGGTCGGCGTCGCCAGTTCGGTGACTTACCTGCCGCTGCCACGCGCCGAAGCCTATGGCGCGTCGAAGGCTGGCCTGCGCTACCTGTTTGAATCATTGCGCATTGATCTGGCCGACGAGGGCATCGAGGTCACCGTGGTCAGCCCCGGTTTCGTCGAAACGCCGCTGACCGCGAAAAACGATTTCCCCATGCCGCTGAGCTGGCCTGTGGATAAAGCCGCGCGGCACATCTTCGCCAAGCTCAAGGACCGGCCACTGGAGATCGCTTTTCCGGCGCTGTTCATGGCGGCGCTGTGGCCGCTGTCGAAGCTGCCGTCGCGTGTGCAACTGGCGATCGGCAAACGCATGGTGCGCAAATCTCCGCCATTGACGGACCCGACATGAAAATCGCCATTATCGGCAGCGGCATCGCCGGGCTGACCTGCGCCTACCTGCTCAATCGCCGCCACGACATCACGGTGTTCGAGGCCAGCGACTGGGTCGGCGGCCACACGCATACCGTGCCGGTCACGGTCGACGGGCGTGACTATGCGGTGGACACCGGTTTCATCGTGTTCAACGACTGGACCTATCCGAACTTCATCCGCTTGCTCGGGCAACTCGGGGTGGCGTTCAAACCGACCGAGATGAGCTTCTCGGTGAACGATCCCGACACCGGTCTGGAATACAACGGCAACAACCTCAACAGTCTTTTTGCCCAGCGCAGCAACCTGTTGTCGCCGGGGTTCTGGGGCATGTTGCGCGACATTCTGCGTTTTAACAAAGAAGCCCAGCGCGACCTGCTCGAACTGCGCATCGCCGCCGATACCACGCTGGACGAATACCTCAAGGCCGGCGGCTACGGTGAGCGTTTCATCCTGCATTACATCGTGCCGATGGGCTCGGCGATCTGGTCGATGTCGATGGCGGAAATGCTCAATTTCCCGCTGCAGTTCTTTGTGCGCTTCTTCAAGAATCATGGACTGCTGTCGGTCAGCGACCGCCCGCAATGGCAAGTCATCGAGGGCGGCTCGAGCGCCTACATCGCGCCGCTGACGGCTTCGTTCAAGGAACGCATTCGCACCCATTGCCCGGTGACCCGCGTCGATCGCGACACCCATGGCGTGGTTACTCACAGCCCGGCCGGCATCGAACACTTCGACCGCGTGGTGTTCGCCTGCCACAGCGATCAGGCACTGAAACTGCTGGCGACACCGAGCGATGCCGAACGGGCGATCCTCGGCGCCCTGCCCTACGCCGACAATGAAGTGGTGCTGCACACCGACACGCGCCCGCTGCCGACACGCAAACTGGCCTGGGCGAGCTGGAACTACCGGCTCAGCGGCGCCGGCCACACCCACGCCGCCGTCACCTACGACATGAACATTCTCCAGGGCATACAAAGCGACACCACGTTTTGCGTGAGCCTCAACCAGAGCGCCGGCATCAGCCCGGACAAGGTGCTTGCGCGCTACACCTACGCGCACCCTCAGTTCAGCCTGGCGGCTGTCGCAGCACAGGAACGCTGGGGCGAACTCGATGGCGCGCAGCACACGCATTATTGCGGCGCGTATTGGGCCAACGGTTTTCACGAGGACGGCGTGGTCAGCGGGTTGCGCGTGGCCGCCGCGTTCGGGGAAACCCTATGAACAGCGCCCTGTACAGCGGCTGGATCGGCCACCGGCGCTTCTCGCCGCGTCGCCATGAATTCCGCTATCGCATCGGCTTGCTGTATCTCGACCTGAGCGAGCAGGACGCCGTTCTCGCCCTGTCGCCGCTGGCCGGGCGCAGTCGCTTTGCGCCGTTTTCCTTCCGCTAGACCGACTACCTCAAGGCCTTCACCGGCCAGGGCATGCGCCTGATCGATGCGGTGCGCCAACAGGTCGGCGTGGCCATCGGCCACGAGCCGCAGGGTTCGATCTGCCTGCTGAGCCAGGTGCGCAGTTGGGGGTTATCGTTCAACCCGGTGAGTTTTTTCTACTGCCATGAGGCGGACGGGCAACTGGCGGCGATTGTCTGCGAAGTTACCAACACGCCGTGGCGCGAGCGTTATCACTACGTGCTGCCGGCGCGTGCACCGGTCAGTCTGGGCGATTTTCATCAGCACTTCGCCGTGGCCAAGGCTTTTCATGTGTCGCCGTTTTTGCCGCGCGATCTCGAATACCGCATGAGCTTCAGCCCCGCCGCGCAGAACCTCGGCGTGCACATGGCCGACTGGCAGGGCGAGCAGAAACTGTTCGACGCCACGCTCAACCTGCAACGCGAACGCCTCGATCGCCACAGCCTGCACCGCTACCTGCGGCGCTTTCCTTGGATGACCGCAAAAACCGCATTGGCCATTTATTGGCAGGCGCTGCGCCTGTTGCTCAAGCGCGCGCCGATTTTCTCCCACCAGACTGCCGACGGCAGCTTTCAAACCGCCACTGTGCCTCCCAAGGAGCACCGCCATGAAATCCTCTAGTCTGTCGGCCGGTTGGCTCAGCACCAACGGTTTGACCGGGTCGCTGTTGCGCCGTGGCGTCTTGCGCCAATTGAGCTTGCTTAAACACGGACAGCTGCTGGTGGTCGAGGATGGCGAACGCCTGCTGTTCGGCACTCCGGGCAGCACGCTGCTGGGGGAAATCCACGTCAACGATCCAGCACTCTGGGGCATGGTCGCCGGCAACGGTTCGATTGGCGCTGGCGAGGCGTTCATTCACGGCTACTGGAGTTCGCCGGATCTGACCGCGGTGGTGCGCGTGTTCGTCAGCAACCTCGACGTGCTCGATGCAATGGAAGGGGGCCTGGCGCGTATCAGTCGGCCGTTGGTGCAAGGTTTGCACTGGCTCAACCGCAACACGCGCAAGGGTTCGCAGAAAAACATCGCCGCGCACTACGACCTGGGTAATGACCTGTTCGAACAATTTCTCGACCCGACCATGATGTACTCGGCCGGGCAATTCCTGAGTGCCGAGGACAGCCTCGAACAGGCGCAACTGAACAAACTGCAGCGCATCTGCCAGAAGCTTGCCCTGCAACCCGGCGATCACTTGCTGGAGATCGGCACCGGTTGGGGCAGCATGGCGCTTTACGCCGCGCAGCATTACGGCTGCCGCGTGACCACCACGACCCTGTCGAAAGAGCAGTACGCATTCACCGCGCAACGCATCGAACAACTGGGCCTGCAAGACCGCGTCACGCTGCTGTTGCAGGACTATCGCGACCTCACCGGGCAATACGACAAACTGGTGTCGATCGAGATGATCGAAGCGGTCGGCCATCGCTTCCTGCCGACCTACTTCAAGCAGTGCGCGCAGTTGCTCAAGAGCAACGGGCTGATGCTGATCCAGGCCATCACCATTCGTGAGCAGCGCTACGAACAGGCGTGCCGCAGTGTCGATTTCATCCAGCGCTACATCTTCCCCGGCGGCGCCTTGCCCAGCGTGCAGAAAATGCTCGACGTGGTCAGCCGCGACACCGACATGAACCTGCTGCACATGGAAGATTTCGGCCTGCATTACGCGCGGACCCTGCGCTTGTGGCACGAGAACTTTCGCCACGCCCATGGGCGTTTGACCGAGCTGGGCTACGACGATTATTTCCTGCGTTTGTGGGAGTTCTATCTGTGCTATTGCGAGGGTGGTTTCCTCGAACGCGCGATTGGCACCGCGCAACTGCTGCTGGCGAAACCGGCGGCGATCACCGCGCCGCTGCTTGGGCGCTTCGATGCTTAAAAATGTCGCCAACGCCGTGCTGTTCCAGTTCGGCTGGCTGACCTGCGTGATCGGCGGCAACAGTCTGTGGTTGCTGCTGGCATTGGCGGTGCTGGTGATTCATCTGCGCTGGCTCAGCAGTTGGGCGGCCGAGGGGCGCCTGGTGCTCAGCGTGGTGATTGTCGGCACGGCGCTGGACAGTATTTTGCGCGCGTTGGGCGTGTTCGAGTTCAGCGACGAATCGCCGCTGATTCCGCTGTGGCTGATGTTGCTCTGGGCCTTGCTGGCGACAACGTTGCGCCATTGCCTGCAATGGAGTGCCCAACCGTGGTGGCTGGCCAGCGCGCTGGGGGCAGTCGGCGGTGCACTGTCGTATTACGCAGGCGGGCGTCTGGCCGGAGTGCAATTTCCCTACGGCGAGTGGCCAACGCTGATCGGCATCGGTGTGCTGTGGGCGCTGGTGTTTCCGTTGCTGCACGCGATGGCCCGGCGCCTGGCGCAGTGAGCGTCTGTCAGCGCTTTCACACGCACAGCGGCCGCTGCCTTACACTGGCGCCATGAAAACCATTCCCCACCAACAAATCGCCGAACCGGCGGTCACCTGCTCGACCTGCGCAGCCTGCTGTTGCCAGCTCGAGGTCATGTTGATCACCGACACCGGTGTGCCTGAGCGTTTTATCGATACCGATGAATGGGGCGGCGAAGTGATGCTGCGTCTGGACGACGGCTGGTGCGCAGCGCTGGATCGCGACAGCATGATGTGCACGATCTACGAAAAACGTCCGCTGATCTGCCGCGAATTCGAAATGGGTGCACCGGAGTGCCTTGAGGAACGCAAAGGCATCAGCACGGCCTACCGCTGACTTTTCAAACACCACAAACCAATGTAGGAGTGAGCCTGCTCGCGATAGCGGTGTGTCAGTCAAAAATTGCTTGGCTGACACTCCGCTATCGCGAGCAGGCTCACTCCCACAATGGGAGCTGCGTAGTGCTTACAGCGGCATCGTGTAATGCAGCGCGTAACTCTCTACACCATCGTTATCGCTGGACAGACCGGCGTTGGAATAGTGCGTCGCGCGAATCCCGACTTCATGCCCGCCATTGAAACGCAGGCCGAAACCGATGCGGTCTTCGAACTGGAAGGAGCCACCAAGTTTGTTGTCTTCGTATTCGGTGTTGGAGAACAACGCCACACCGATCCCCGCTTCAACGTACGGCTTGACCGACTGGCCGGCAAACTCGTAAACGAAAACAGGCGAGAACGACAGGCTGTTGTTGCTGGAGGTTTTGTCACCTTCCCAATAGGTGTAAGCGCCGCTCCAGTAGCCGGTCAGGCGACCGACGTCGCTCTGCAGCCAGCTTTTGTCCCAGTCGAAATTCATGCCCAGGCGATAGGTCATGGTCGAATCGCTGGTACCGCCAACGGCGAATTCAACGCCAGCGGCTTGTGCAGAAATGCTTTGCCCCATCAGTGCGGCCGCAATCGCGGCCAAGCAGAATAGTCGCTTCACTTTGAAACTTCCTTTTCCGGAACGATCGTTTGGTTTTTAGTTGCTGCTGTCGCTATAGAAATCTGCGCTCGAACAGAAGTTCAGCTTATTTCGACTTATTTCACATTTTTTTTACAAGTCGAAGTTTTGCACATCCGCGGCGGGTTGGCCCAGCATCGGCAGGATTTTTCTGAAGGACGTCGGATCGGCGCTGGACCAGAACCTCACAGGCTGGCTTGGGCCTGCGGCAAGCAGATCACGTTCACCGAGCAACCGTTGCAGTTGCCGCGCCACGGCAGCGCCAGTATCGATCAGGCTGATATCGTCGCCGATAATCGTCTTGAGTAGCGGCTTGAGGAAGGGATAGTGCGTGCAGCCAAGAATGATTGTGTCGCAGCCCTGAGCCAGTAATGGCGCGACGTAGCCTTGCAATAGCACGCGCAATTGCGCGCTGAGCAGGTCGCCGTTTTCAATCATCTCGACCAGCCCTGGGCACGGCTGGGTGATGACTTTCACGTCGGCGGCGAAGCGATCGAGCAGCGCGGCGAACTTGGCGCTCTGCAAGGTGCCCGTGGTGGCCAGCACGCCGACGACACCGCTGCGGGTTGCGGCGGCGGCAGGTTTGACCGCCGGTTCCATGCCGACAATCGGCCAGTCCGGGAAGTCTCGACGCAGGTCGGCCACGCCGGCCACGGTCGCGGTGTTGCACGCAAGCACCAACGCCTTGGCGCCCTGTTCGCGGAAAAAACCGGCCATCGCACTGCAACGCTGGCGGATGAATTCCGGGGTTTTCTCACCGTAGGGAATGTGCCCGCAATCGCCAACATAGAGCAGCGATTCATTGGGCAGCAAGCGCTGGATTTCCGCCAGTACCGACAAGCCGCCGACGCCGGAATCGAACACGCCGATCGGCGCTTCACGCATGGCGCGAACCACAGACACTGCAGCCCGGATCGCGCTTGACGCGCAATTCGCGGAAACGCGAACCGAGCGCATCGATCAGCAGCAAGCGCCCTACCAGCGGCTCGCCGAAACCAACCAGCATCTTCAGCGCTTCAAGTGCTTGCAGGCTGCCAACCAGACCGACCAAAGGCCCGACCACGCCCGCCTCGCTGCAGGTCAATTCGGCTTCGCTGCCATGCCCGTACAGGCAGTGATAACAAGGGCTCTCGGCACGCCGCGGGTCGAACACCGACAACTGCCCTTCCAGGCGAATCGCCGCGCCGCTGACCAGCGGTTTACCCGCCGCTACGCACGCCGCATTGACGGCCTCGCGGGTGGAAAAGTTATCCGAACAGTCGAGGACCAGATCCACCGCCGTCACCGCGGCTGCCAGAGAGTCCTCATTGAGCGCCTGACGGTGGGCAATCAGATAAATCTCGGGATTGATCGCACCCAGGCGCTTGAGCGCCGAATCGACCTTGCTCATGCCGACACTGTCGGTGTCATGAATTATCTGCCGTTGCAGGTTGGTCAGGTCGACGGTGTCGAAATCGGCCAGATGCAATGCACCGACACCGGCAGCGGCCAGATACAGCGCCACCGGTGCGCCGAGACCGCCGAGGCCGACAATCAATACGCGACTGTCCTTGAGCTTCAGTTGCCCATCGATGTCGATGTGTTGCAGCAGAATCTGCCGGCTGTAGCGCAGCAATTCCTGATCATTCAGCACGGCAGGCGCCCCAGACTGATGCGTTGGTGACCGCCCAGATCGGTGCGGCTGTGAACCTCGGTAAAACCGCGGGTCAGCAGCAGATCGCGCACGGCTTCGGCCTGATCATAACCATGTTCGAGCATCAGCCAGCCACCGGCTTCGAGATGATCCGGCGCCTGTGCGACGATCAAACGCAGATCGTCGAGACCGTCTTCACCGGCGACCAGCGCACTGGCCGGCTCGAAGCGCACATCGCCTTCGACTAGATGCGGATCGGCCGCCGCGATGTATGGCGGGTTGCTGATAATGAGTTGAAAGCGCTGACCAGCCAGCGCGCTGAACCAGTGACTGCTCAGCACCGTGGCGTTGTTCAAGTGCAGGCGCTGGCGATTGCGTTCGGCCAACGCGACGGCTTCGAGCACGCGATCCACCGCCGTCACTCGCCACGCCGGGCGCTCGCTGGCCAGGGCCAGGGCGATGGCACCGCTGCCGGTGCCGAGGTCGAGCACTTTCGCCGGGGTCGCGGGCAGCAGTTCCAGCGCAGCTTCCACCAGCAATTCAGTGTCGGGACGCGGGATCAGCGTGTGCGGTGCCACTTCCAGATCGAGTTTCCAGAAGCCCTGCTGGCCGAGAATGTAGGCCACCGGCTCGCCGCCACGGCGTCGTTGCAGATACTCGGCAAAAATCAGCGCCGCCTCGCTCGGGACGATGCGCTCGGGCCAGGTGTGCAGAAAGCTGCGCGATTTACCCAGCGCTGCGGCGAGAAGCAATTCGGCGTCCAGACGCGCCGTCGGCGAATCCGGCAGTTCGGCGGCGCGCAACAGGCTGGCGATGATGGTCATTTATTCACCTATCGCCGCGAGCTGATCTGCCTGATATTCGGCCAGCAACGGCTCGATGACCGCTTCCACGCCACCGGCGAGAATTTCATCCAGCGAATACAGGGTCAGGTTGACGCGATGGTCGGTGACCCGGCCCTGAGCATAGTTGTAGGTGCGGATGCGCTCGGAACGATCGCCGGAGCCGACCAGCAATTTGCGCTCGCTGGCGATCGCGTTGGCCGCCGCGGCGTTTTGCTGATCGTTGAGTTTGGCCGACAGCCAGGCCATCGCCCGCGCACGGTTCTTGTGCTGGGAACGTTCTTCCTGGCACTCAACCACGGTGCCGGTCGGAATGTGGGTGATGCGGATCGCCGAGTCGGTGGTGTTGACGTGCTGACCACCGGCGCCTGAGGAGCGGTAGGTGTCGACACGCAAATCCGCCGGGTTGATCTCGATGGCTTCGCGCTCGTCCGGCTCTGGCAATACCGCCACGGTGCACGCCGAAGTGTGAATCCGGCCCTGGGATTCGGTGGCCGGTACGCGCTGTACGCGGTGCGCGCCGGACTCGAATTTCAGCTTGCCGTAAACGTTGTCGCCTTCAATGCGCGCGATGACTTCTTTATAGCCGCCGTGTTCGCCTTCGTTTTCCGAGAGGATCTCCACGCGCCAGCCACGGCGCTCGGCGTAACGCGAGTACATGCGGAACAGGTCGCCGGAGAAAATCGCCGCCTCGTCGCCACCGGTGCCGGCGCGAATTTCGAGGAACACGTTGCGGCCATCGTTGGGATCCTTGGGCAGCAACATGCGCTGCAGGTCGGATTCCAGCGTAATCAGCAATTCCTTGGCTTCGCGGACTTCTTCCACGGCCATTTCGCGCATGTCCGGGTCGCTGTCCTTGAGCAGCGCCTGCGCGCCTTCAAGGTCGCTTTGTACGCTGAGCAGCTTTTTATAAGCCTGCACGACCGGCTCGAGTTCGGCGTATTCCTTGGAATAGGCGCGAAATTTCACCTGATCGGAAATGACTTCGGCGTCGCCGAGCAGCGCGGTCAGTTCCTCGAAACGGTCCTGGAGGATGTCCAGCTTGTTGAGCAGTGACGCTTTCATTGCGGTTTTTTATCCGAAAAACTATCCGGTGAGCCCTCAAGGGCAAAGAGTTCCTGGGCCATGGCCAGCGCATCGAGGCGGCCTTCGGCAGAAAGCTTTTTCAGCTGCACGCTGGGCGCATGCAGCAATTTGTTGGTCAGGCCACGGGCCAGTTGCCCGAGCACATCTTCAGCGTTGCCGCCGTTGGCCAGCAGGCGCAGGGCCTTTTGCAGCTCTTCGTCGCGCAGGCGTTCGCTCTGTTGACGATAGGCCTTGAGCACGTCGACTGCCGCCAATTCGCGCAGGCGCACCATGAAATCGTCGGCGCCGACCGACACCATCTCTTCCGCCGCCTGCGCTGCGCCCTGGCGGCTCTTGAGGTTTTCGGCGACCACTTCGTGCAGGTCATCGACGCTGTAGAGATAAACGTCGTCCAACTCACCGACTTCCGGTTCGATATCGCGGGGAACGGCGATATCGACCATGAAAATCGGTTTGTGCTTGCGCAGCTTCAGCGCACTTTCGACTGCGCCTTTGCCGAGGATTGGCAACTGACTGGCGGTCGAGCTGATGACGATATCGCTGCGCACCAGTTCCGCCGGAATATCCGACAGCAGCACGGCGTGGGCACCGAACTGTTCAGCCAACAGGCTGGCACGTTCCAGCGTGCGGTTGGCGACGACGATGCGCTTGACCCCCAGCTCGTGCAAATGGCGGGCGACCAGGGTGATGGTCTCGCCGGCGCCGATCAGCAAGGCCTGGCTGCGCTGCAAGTCACTGAAAATCTGTTTGGCCAGGCTGACCGCGGCAAACGCTACCGACACCGGGTTTTCGCCGATCGCGGTGTCGGTGCGCACTTGCTTGGCGGCATTGAAAGTAGCTTGAAACAGCCGCCCCAGCAGCGGGCCGATGGTGCCGGCCTCGCGGGCCACGGCGTAGGCGGACTTCATCTGGCCGAGAATCTGCGGCTCGCCCAAAACCAGCGAATCGAGCCCGGAAGCCACGCGCATCATGTGACGAACTGCCGCATCGTCTTCGTGCACATAAGCACTGGCGCGCAGCTCGTCGAGACTGAGGTTGTGATAATCGGCCAGCCAGCGCAGCACGATATCCGCCGACAGCTGATCCTGTTCTATATAGAGCTCACTGCGATTGCAGGTGGAGAGGATCGCGGCTTCGCGGCTGTCGGTCAGTCGGCAGAGCTGCTGCAAGGCCTCCACCAGCTGTTCTGGCGTAAAGGCCACGCGCTCGCGGACGTCTACGGAAGCAGTCTTGTGGTTGATACCGAGTGCAAGGAAGGCCATTCAAGGTCGCTGGTGGTGACGTGAAGCCGGCAATTGTCCTACTTCGAAAGATTCAGAACAACTACCGCTGACTATTGTCCCAATTGTCGGCCCCTATAATGGCCACAATCGAGACTCGGTTATGTTTGGCCGAAGGCTTGTGTCATGATGATCCGACCGCAGGTTAGCCGTCCTCTTCCTATATGAATAGATCTTCCGCGTTGCTCCTCGCTTTTGTCTTCCTCAGCGGCTGCCAGGCCTTGGCTCCCGTTTCGCCGAGCGGCACGCCGTCGGTCGAAGACACCACGCCCGCACCTGAAAAGCCCAAGGTTTACGGCTCGTTCAGCGAGGAAACCGTTTTCAGCCTGTTGAGCGCCGAACTCGCCGGCCAGCGCAATCGCTTCGACATTGCCTTGGACAACTACGTGACCCAGGCCATCAACACGCAGGATCCGGGCATTTCCGAGCGCGCCTTCCGCATCGCCGAGTATCTGGGCGCCGATCAACCGGCCCTCGATACCGCGCTGATCTGGGCGCGAAACGCCCCGGACGATCTCGAAGCGCAACGCGCCGCCGCCGTGCAACTGGCGCGCGCCGGGCGTTATGACGACTCCATGGTGTACATGGAGAAAGTCCTGCAGGGCAAGGGCGACACCCATTTCGATTTCCTCGCGCTGTCGGCCGCCGACACCGATCAGGAAACCCGCAACGGCCTGATGAAAAGTTTCGACCGTTTGCTCCAGCGCCACCCGAACAACAGCCAGCTGATTTTCGGCAAGGCCCTGCTGCTGCAACAGGACGGCGACAACAAAGGTGCGCTGGCCCTGCTCGAAGACAATCCGCCGGAAGACGGCGAGATCGCGCCGATCCTGTTGCGTGCACGCTTGCTGCAGATCCTCAACCGTGGCGACGAAGCGCTGCCGCTGCTGCAGAAAAGCATCAAGAAATACCCGGACGACAAGCGCCTGCGCCTGACTTACGCGCGCATGCTGGTTGAGCAGGACCGCATGGACGACGCCAAGGCCGAGTTCTCCAGCCTCGTCCAGCAATACCCGGAAGACGACGAACTGCGTTATTCGCTGGCGCTGGTGTGTCTGGAAGCCAAGGCCTGGGACGAGGCCAAGGGCTATCTGGAAGACCTGATCGCCCGCGAAAGCCATGTCGATTCGGCGCACTTGAACCTAGGCCGCATCGCCGAGGAACGCAACGATCCGCAAGGCGCGCTCATCGAGTACGCCCAGGTCGGCCCGGGCAACGACTATCTGCCGGCGCAATTGCGTCAGGCCGACATTCTGATGAGCAACGGCAAGACCGCCGAAGCACAGAGAAAACTCGGCGCTGAACGTGACGAACAACCGGATTACGCGATCCAGTTGTTCCTGATCGAATCGGAAACCCTGTCGGCCAACAAACACGACGACAAGGCCTGGACGGTTCTGCAGCAGGCGCTGGTGCAATACCCGGACGACCTGAATCTGCTTTACACCCGGGCGATGCTCGCGGAAAAACGCAATGATCTGGCGCAGATGGAAAAAGACCTGCGCCTGATCATCAAGCGTGACCCGGACAACGCCATGGCGCTCAACGCGCTGGGCTACACCCTGTCCGACCGCACCACCCGCTACGCTGAAGCAAAAACCCTGATCGAGCAGGCACACCAGATCAACCCGGAAGATCCGGCGGTCCTCGACAGCCTCGGCTGGGTGAATTACCGCCTGGGCAATCTGGACGACGCGGAGAAATACCTGCGTCAGGCGCTGGAGCGCTTCCCCGACCACGAAGTCGCCGCGCATCTGGGTGAAGTGCTGTGGGCCAAGGGCAATCAACGCGAAGCCAAACAAGTGTGGGGCAAATTCCTCAAGGACCAGCCCGACAGCACCATTCTGCGCAGCACCATCAAGCGCCTGACCGGATCCGAGACTCTTTAACCCATGTTTTTGCGCCACGTTATCGTTTTCAGCTTCATCGCCCTGCTCGCCGGTTGCTCGGGTTTTGGTACTCGCGAATCGGTCGAGGGTCACGGCAGCCCGGCGCAATGGGCCGCCAACAAACAGCAACTGACCGGCCTCGATGGCTGGCAGATCGACGGCAAGATCGGCATCCGCGCCCCGAAGGATTCCGGCAGCGGCACGCTGTTCTGGCTGCAGCGTCAGGACTATTACGACATTCGCCTGTCCGGCCCGCTCGGTCGTGGCGCGGCACGCCTGACCGGGCGCCCGGGCAAAGTCTCGCTGGAAGTCGCCAATCAGGGCCGCTACGAAGCGCAATCGCCGGAAGCCCTGCTCGAAGAACAGCTTGGGTGGAAGTTGCCGGTGTCGAACCTGGCATGGTGGGTGCGTGGCCTGCCAGCCCCTGACAGCAAAAGCCGCCTGAACCTGGACGCAAACAGCCGTCTGGCCAGCCTCGAACAGGATGGCTGGAACGTCGAATACCTCGCCTACACCGAACAGAATGGTTACTGGTTGCCCGAGCGCATCAAGCTGCACGGCACCGACCTCGACGTGACGCTGGTGATCAAGACCTGGCAACCGCGCAAGCTGGGGCAGTAATCGATGACCGCTGCGCGCCTGACCCTGCCCTCGCCGGCCAAACTCAACCTGATGCTGCACATTCTCGGGCGCCGCGCCGACGGCTATCACGAATTGCAGACGCTGTTTCAGTTTGTCGATTACGGCGATGAAATCACCTACGCCGTGCGCGATGACGGCGTGATCCGACTGCACACCGAGTTCGCCGGCGTGCCGCACGACAGCAACCTGATCGTGCGCGCGGCGAAAATGCTTCAGCAACACTCCGGTTGCACGCTCGGCATCGATATCTGGATCGACAAGGTGCTGCCCATGGGTGGCGGCATCGGTGGCGGCAGTTCGAATGCGGCGACAACATTGCTCGGCCTCAATCACCTGTGGCAGTTGGGCTGGGATGAAGACCGACTGGCCGCGCTGGGTCTGACACTCGGCGCCGACGTGCCGGTTTTCGTGCGTGGCCACGCGGCGTTCGCCGAGGGCGTGGGCGAGAAACTCACCCTGGTCGACCCCGAAGAACCGTGGTATCTGGTACTCGTGCCGCAAGTCTCTGTTAGTACGGCAGAAATTTTTTCCGATCCTTTGTTGACACGTAACACACCGCCCATTAAAGTGCGCCCCGTTCCCGAGGGAAACAGTCGAAATGACTGCTTGCCGGTGGTTGCAAGGCGTTATCCAGAAGTACGTAACGCATTGAATTTGTTAGGTAAATTTACCGAAGCAAAACTCACCGGAACTGGAAGTTGTGTGTTTGGGGGCTTCCCAAGCAAAGCTGAAGCTGATAAAGTCTCGGCCCTTCTGACAGAGACCCTTACAGGGTTTGTAGCCAAAGGCAGCAACGTTTCGATGTTGCACCGCAAGCTGCAAAGTCTGCTCTAAAGGAACCAGGTGCTCGGCACTTGATGCAACAGATACAGGGGCGTCGCCAAGCGGTAAGGCAGCAGGTTTTGATCCTGCCATGCGTTGGTTCGAATCCAGCCGCCCCTGCCATTTTCTCTACTCATCCAGGTTACCCTCAGCCTCTAGGTACTGCGCGTGTCCAAGATGATGGTCTTTACGGGGAACGCTAACCCCGATCTGGCTCGGCGTGTCGTACGTCAGCTGCATATCCCTCTCGGTGACATCTCTGTCGGCAAGTTTTCCGACGGCGAAATCACAGCCGAGATCAATGAAAACGTTCGTGGTAAAGACGTCTTCATTATTCAGCCGACTTGCGCTCCGACCAACGATAACCTGATGGAACTGGTAGTGATGGCTGATGCCTTCCGCCGCTCCTCGGCTACTCGTATCACTGCTGTTATTCCTTATTTTGGTTATGCCCGTCAGGATCGCCGTCCGCGTTCCGCACGTGTGGCCATCAGCGCGAAAGTCGTCGCTGACATGCTTACCGTAGTCGGCATCGACCGTGTTCTCACGGTTGATCTGCATGCTGACCAGATTCAGGGCTTCTTCGATATTCCGGTAGATAACATCTACGGCTCCCCGGTTCTGGTGGATGACATTGAAGATCAGCGCTTCGAAAACCTGATGATCGTGTCCCCGGACATTGGTGGCGTCGTGCGTGCACGGGCTGTTGCCAAGTCGCTGGGTGTCGATCTCGGGATCATCGACAAACGCCGTGAGAAAGCCAATCACTCTGAAGTGATGCATATCATCGGTGATGTCCAGGGGCGTACCTGTATTCTGGTTGATGACATGGTCGATACCGCCGGCACCCTGTGCCACGCGGCCAAGGCCCTGAAAGAGCATGGCGCAGCCAAGGTCTTTGCCTATTGCACACACCCTGTGCTGTCGGGTCGGGCCATCGAGAATATCGAAAATTCCGTGCTGGACGAGCTGGTGGTGACCAACACCATCCCGCTGTCCGCTGCAGCACAAGCCTGTGCGCGTATCCGTCAACTGGATATCGCACCGGTTGTTGCCGAGGCGGTTCGCCGCATCAGCAACGAAGAATCGATCAGCGCGATGTTCCGTTAAGGGCTCAGCCCTTCGCGAAATGTTTCGTTGACGAAAAGCGCCCCGCCCCGGCATCTCTGCCGGGGCGGGGCTTTTTTGCCCATACCGTGCTCGGCGCTGGTCGCAAACGCCACGCGGTCATGGCTATTTTGGAGATACAAAATGAACGATTTTACTCTGAATGCTGAAGTGCGTTCCGACCTGGGGAAAGGTGCGAGCCGCCGCCTGCGTCGTCTCGCAAGCCTGGTTCCAGCTGTAGTTTACGGTGGCGACAAAGCCCCTGAATCCATCAGCATGCTGGCCAAAGAAGTTGCCAAACTGCTCGAAAACGAAGCGGCTTACAGCCACATCATCGAGCTGAACGTTGGTGGCACCAAGCAAAACGTAATCATCAAGGCTCTGCAGCGTCACCCGGCCAAAGGCCACGTGATGCACGCTGACTTCGTACGCGTTGTTGCCGGCCAGAAACTGACCGCCATCGTGCCTGTACACTTTGTTGGCGAAGAAGCGCCAGTGAAGAAAGGCGGCGAAGTTTCGCACGTTGTTGCTGAAATCGAAGTGACCTGCCTGCCGAAAGACCTGCCTGAGTTCATCGAAGTCGACCTGACGAAAGCAGAAATCGGCACCATCATTCACCTGTCGGACCTCAAAGCTCCTAAAGGTGTTGAGTTCGTTGCTCTGGCACACGGCGATGACAAGGCTGTTGCCAACGTCCACGCTCCACGTGTTGCTGCAGAACCTACCGAAGAAGGCGCAGCAGAGTAATTCACTCTGTCTAGCCTGAGTGAGCAAGTAACATCGCGGACTGGAACGTAGCGAGAAAGCGGGCGAGAACGCGGAGTTTACATTCATGGTAAATGAGCATCTTTCGTCCACTTTCGCCGCTGTCACAGATTGCGGCGATGTTATTCACCACTCAAAGGAAGGGCCCCTATCGTGACTGCCATCAAACTGATCGTTGGCCTGGGAAATCCAGGCGCTGAATACGACCAGACCCGGCATAACGCAGGGGCCCTTTTTGTTGAGCGCATCGCCCACGCCCAGAACGTGAATCTGGTGGCCGATCGCAAATATTTCGGCCTGACCGGGCGCTATTCGCATCAGGGTCAGGATGTTCGTCTGCTGATTCCCACGACCTACATGAACCGCAGCGGCCAGGCCGTAGCGGCACTCGCCGGTTTCTTTCGCATCAAGCCTGAAGAAATCCTCGTGGCGCACGACGAACTCGACTTGCCTCCGGGCGTTGCCAAGCTCAAGCAGGGCGGCGGCCATGGCGGTCACAACGGGTTGCGCGACATCATTGCGCAACTGGGCAATCAGAATACGTTCTACCGCCTGCGGCTTGGCATTGGCCACCCGGGCGTTGCCAGTTTGGTTTCAAATTTCGTCCTGGGTCGTGCGCCACGCGCCGAACAGGAAAAACTCGATGCCAGCATCGACTTTGCCCTCGGCGTGCTGCCGGATATCCTCGCCGGGGAATGGAACCGCGCGATGAAAAACCTGCACAGCCAGAAGGCCTGACTTTTACCCGAGGGGAAACACCATGGGATTCAATTGCGGCATCGTCGGCCTGCCTAACGTCGGCAAGTCCACCCTGTTCAACGCCCTGACCAAGTCCGGTATCGCGGCCGAAAACTTCCCCTTCTGCACCATCGAGCCGAACAGCGGCATCGTGGCGATGCCGGATCCGCGCCTGCAAGCGCTGGCGGAAATCGTCAATCCGAAGCGCATCCTGCCGACCACCATGGAATTCGTCGACATCGCAGGCCTGGTGGCCGGCGCCTCGAAAGGTGAAGGTCTGGGCAACAAGTTCCTCGCCAACATCCGCGAAACCGACGCGATCGCTCACGTCGTGCGCTGCTTCGAAGACGAAAACGTGATCCACGTTTCCAACAGCGTCGACCCCAAGCGCGACATCGAAATCATCGACCTGGAACTGATCTTCGCCGACCTCGACAGCTGCGAGAAGCAACTGCAGAAAGTCGCGCGCAACGCCAAGGGCGGTGACAAGGAAGCCGTGGTGCAGAAGGCGCTGCTGGAGCAACTGATCGCGCACTTCACCGAAGCCAAACCGGCGCGCAGCCTGATGAAGAACATGAGCACTGACGAAAAGGCAGTGATCAAGGGCTTCCACCTGCTGACCACCAAGCCGGTCATGTACATCGCCAACGTCGCTGAAGACGGCTTCGACAACAACCCGCACCTGGACGTGGTTCGCGCCATCGCCGAAGAAGAAGGCGCCATGGTCGTGCCGGTCTGCAACAAGATCGAAGCGGAAATCGCCGAACTCGACGACGGCGAAGAAAAGGACATGTTCCTTGAGGCCCTGGGCCTGGAAGAGCCGGGCCTGAATCGTGTGATCCGCGCCGGCTACGAAATGCTGCACCTGCAGACCTACTTTACCGCCGGTGTCGAAGAAGTCCGCGCCTGGACCGTCAAGGTCGGTGCCACCGCCCCGCAAGCCGCTGGCGTGATTCATACCGACTTCGAAAAAGGCTTCATCCGCGCCGAAGTCATCGCCTACAACGACTTCATCCAGTACAAGGGCGAAGCCGGTGCCAAAGAGGCCGGCAAATGGCGTCTGGAAGGCAAGGAATACATCGTCAAGGACGGCGACGTGATGCACTTCCGCTTCAACGTCTAAAAAAGTTAAATTCTTCAGCTTTCCAACCATAGAAATCTAAAGAAGGCTCATTTTTTGCCTGATTTCTGATGGACCGTTAGGCGCGAGGCTGGATTCCTCCCAAAATCACAGTCGGAAATGATTTCGCTGAGATATTTTATTCGGCGCTAATTTTATCGTTCTATGATTAACACATTGCTTCTCTCACTGCTAACGTACATAACGCACTGAGAAAGCGACAACTCAAAAGGAATTTTGAAAATGGCGGTAGCTCGACAGGCAGTTCAATTTGCATCGAATGAGAGCAGAAAGGGTTCGAACACGATTTTGAAAGAAATCGTAGCAAATGAACTCATTTTTGCAGTCGTTGGCCCGGCGGGCTCCGGAACGAGCTGGATTGCAAAAGCTCTTGAGCAACGACTAAAAACTGCAATAACTGATGTCGAAGTTACCGTTCTCAAAGCAAGTGCAGCCATTGAAAGCTGGGCAGTGATGCATGAAACGGAAATAAAGTCAGAATCAAAGCTGGCGCGAGCCCAATCCTTACAAGATGCAGGCGATAAAATACGCAGCATAGACACTGCCGGAGTCGCCGTCAGCTTAGTTTCAGAAATAAAAAAAATCCGTCTCGCATCGGAAAAAGATTTGACACCGTCCGAGGCTGGAAAAAAATTTCGGGTTTATATACTTGACTCCCTGAAACACCCTGCAGAAGTTGAATTATTAAGAAGTGTGTACCAAGAGGCTTTTTGTCTGATTGGCGTAGTCTGTGAAGAAGGGATGAGGCATTCCCGCCTTCGAGACAGCAAATGCCGCGTTTCCGCGGGGTCCGAAATTGATAATTTTATTGCTAGGGATGAAGACTCCGGAATTAATAACGGCCAAAAAGTTACCGATACATTTCATCTAGCGGACTTCTTTATCGACAATACGGCCTCCCGGTTTTTAGACCAAGAGCGTAAAAAAGAAAATCCGCTCTGGGATGTCAATGATGAACTTGGCCGCCTGATAGATATCTTAACGCACTCTAAAGTTGTCCGACCGCTCCCTAGCGAAACAGGAATGTTTCATGCTTATGGCGCGCAAATGACTAGTGCATGTTTGTCGCGTCAGGTCGGCGCAGCGTTAATGGATAAGTCTGGCAATATAATATCTACGGGCACTAACGAAGTACCGAGCGCGGGAGGGGGCGTATACGGTAGCAATTTCTCTACACAAACTGGCCAAACACCTCACGACCACCGCTGTGCATATACCAACGAATATTGCAGTAGCAACCAATATCAAGAAACGATCGTAAAAGAGCTCATTGATACCATCCCTGAGCTGAACGCTCTTAAGTTGAGTGATCTCAAGCTCCAGCTAAAAAAAACGGGAATTGGGCGTCTTCTTGAGTTCAGTAGAGCTGTGCACGCAGAGATGGATGCCCTACTAAGTGCCGCCCGCAAAGGTGCATCGCCAGTAGGTGGTAGACTATTTGTTACAACCTATCCTTGTCATTACTGTGCTCGGCACATTATTTCTGCCGGTGTGGACGAAGTTCAATACATTGAACCATACCCAAAAAGCCTCGCATTCAAGCTACATAGCGATGCAATAGCTCAGTCAATCGATGGCTGGGTGGCACCTAGTGACATCATAATTAAGTCAAGCGACAAAGAAGATCACCCGAGGGTTTTGTTTCGCCCTTTTACTGGGGTGGCGCCAAGGCTTTATAAACGCGCATTTATAAAAAATCGTCCGCTAAAAGACAGTTCCGGAAAAATGTTTATTGGAGAGCCTGAGTGGGCATCCGGCCTCCTTCGCATTGACTATAAAGAGATTGAAGATCGCTTGACTGCCAATCTCATGAGCCCTACAGATGAGTAATTACGCTCCTAAAATACGGAGACTTCACTCAGTCCCCGTTTCAGACAGCTCTCCACGAACTCGATCTAAAATTGAGGAAGCCGTTATGAAGTTTTCAGAATCCCCATCAACAAACGGCACAGTTGTTCTGATGCGAGAGCCAGAAATGACTAAAAGCGGCGCCTTTTTTGAGTTCGCCAAAAAGTATCAACCTTGCCGCATTCTAGACTTAAGAATTTTCCCTAGGCTAGACTTTTTTGCAGGTTCAAGAATTAGGACTTTTAAACTTTTTGAAGAGCTACACATTGAATATTTAGACTTTTTTGGTAGGGCCGCCATAAACCCGAACAACTCTACCAACGAAGCCACCACGGCAAAGATCGTTGAGTTTTTGAATTTATTTCTTGCAAACCAAAATGAGAACAAGGGGCCGACGATTCTGTTTTTCGACAATGATAGTTTACTTCAGGAATGTAAAAAAAGATTACCAAGCTGCCTACCAAAAACACTTCCCGCTACGAAAATGAATGTTGCCGAATATAAGTCTGGCTTTCTCTCTATGTGCCTACGTTAATGATCCTGCGAAAAGCCGCGTTTGATACGCGGCTTTTTTGTGCCTGAAACATTCTCCGTCACACCACATCCCCCTGCTCGCGAAGAGGGAGTACCAGTCACATCTCTGCGGATGACACACCGCATTCGCGAGCAGGCTCGCTCCCACAGAGGATGTCTGTTGAATCACGCCTATTTCGTGCGTGGCAGGAAAATCGCCAGCACCCCGAACAACGGCAAAAACGAACACAGGAAATACACATACTCAATCCCGTGTATATCCGCCAGATGCCCGAGCAACGCCGCACCAATCCCGCCGAAACCAAACATCAAACCGAAGAACACCCCGGCGATCATCCCGACATTACCCGGCACCAGCTCCTGTGCGTACACCACAATCGCCGAAAACGCCGAAGCCAGAATGAAGCCGATCACCACGCTGAGCACGCTGGTCCAGAACAGGTCGACGTGCGGCATCAGCAGAGTGAACGGCGCCACGCCGAGGATCGAGAACCAGATGACTGCCTTTCGGCCGATCTTGTCGCCGATCGGCCCGCCGAAGAACGTCCCCGCCGCTACCGCACCGAGAAACAGGAACAGGTGCAATTGCGAACTGGCCACCGACAGGTCGAATTTCTCGATCAGGTAAAAGGTGAAATAGCTGGTGAGGCTGGCCATGTAGAAATACTTGGAAAACACCAACAGCCCCAGCACCACCAGCGCGCTGATCACCCTGCCCTTCGACAAGCCGTGAGTCGGCGCCTGGCCGGCCTTGAGCTTGAACAGGTTCAAGTGATGGGCGTACCAGCGGCTGATGCGGTACAGCACGAACAGTGCAAACACCGCGAACAGGCCGAACCACGCGACGTTGCCCTGACCGAACGGAATGATGATCGCCGCCGCCAGCAACGGCCCGAACGCGGAACCGGCGTTGCCGCCGACCTGAAAGGTCGATTGCGCCAGACCGTAACGCCCACCCGAAGCCAGTCGCGCAATCCGCGAGGCTTCGGGGTGGAACGTCGAGGAGCCGATACCGATCAGCGCCGCCGCCAGCAGAATCAAAGGAAAGCTGCCGACCATCGACATCATCACGATGCCAATCAGCGTGCAGATCGAACCGGCCGGCAGCAGCCAGGGTTTCGGGTGTCGATCCGTGTGATAACCCACCCACGGCTGCAACAGCGACGCCGTCAATTGGAAAGTCAAAGTGATCAGGCCGACCTGGGTAAACGTCAGGCCGTAACTGGCCTTAAGCATCGGATAGATCGACGGCAGCACTGACTGAATCAGGTCGTTGATCAAATGCGCCAGCGCCACCGCGCCGATGATGCGCATCACCAAAGGGCTGCTCTGTGGAGCAGCGGTCGCCGAGGCAGCGGCGGTCTGAGCGTTGCTGATAGCCATGGAAGTTTCCGGACAGCAGAGGGGTGCCCGCAGGCAGGTGCGTCAATGTGCCATTTTTCGGTGCATCTGCGCTATCCCCTTAGCCAGCTAACTAACTGACGGATCGTCGACTGCAAGGTGATAGCGCAACGCCATGGTCTGAATCTTGCCTTGCTTCTCTGCTTGAACGCGGCCGCCTTACAAAGACGACCGACAATGGGAAGTTTCGCTACAGAGCCGGCCTACAGAGCGGGCAAGAGTGAACTTTCGAGGCCTTTTAGCAGGGCACAACATCAAGGTCGAACGACCGTGGTGCACGCCAATGGTGCGTGGTGTCCAGGGGAGTCATGGGGCATGCAGGCTTTTCTTTCGCCGGGGATCAAATTGCTGGGGCGATTTGGCTTCGCACGTAAATTCCAATTGTTGTTTCTGCTGTTCATTCTGCCGTTGGCCGGTAGCCTGTTGATGATCGGCCAGGACTATCGGGAAAAGCTCACTCTGATTGCCGGCGAACGCGCCGGCGTGCGCCAATTGCTGGCGCTGGATGCGCTCGACAACCTGCTCGCCGCGCAACGCGACCGCGCGGCCCGCTGGCGCGCCACGGAAACCAATCGCCAACCGACGCCGGCCACTCTCGCCGCGATGGGCGCGTTTGACGCCGTACAACCGGCCGTACAGCAAGCCACGACGGATTTGGGAAACGCCCTGAAAAACGAAGGCGCAGAAGGCGAAACCCTCACCCGCTATCAAGCGCTGCAAACCGCACTCAATGGTCTGGATTCGAAAAGCCTCAGCAGCGTCGGCTGGTGGCCAGACGGCTACGATCGATTCACCAACGCCCTCAGCGCCTTGCAAGCACTACGCGAACAGATCGTCATGGACAATCGCCTGACGCTCGCGCCGTGGCTGGAAACTTATCTGCTGACGCAGATCTCCACGCAACACGCGCCGGACCTGATCGAGCGAATCGGCCGCCTCGCCGCCGTCGGCCAGGCCTCGGTGGTCTCCGGCCAGTTCACCCTGCAGAGTCGCTTGCAACTGCGTGATCTGCGCAGCCGCATCGGCGACGCCCGCGAGCAACTGGTCAAAACCGCCACGCTGCTCGAAGCACGCCTGCCGAAAGATCAGCAGATCTGGGCCAGCCAGTACCACGACAGCCTCAAACACCTCGACAGCGGCTTGAAGGTGCTCGACGACGGCGTGTTCGGCGGCAGCATCAATCTGAAACCGGAAGACTTCGAGCGCAGCCTCGACGCCCTGCTGACCGACCTAGCGTCCCTGCGCCAGCAATCGCTGGTGTCGCTGGATCAACGGCTCGATGCTTATCACAGCTCGGCGATCCGTCAGTTCATCTTGGTCGCGGCGATCTTCGGTTGCTTGCTGCTCGCGGCGCTGTACCTGTTCATCTGCCTGCAAGCCTCAATCCGTCACAGCGCCAGCGGCATCACTCTGCTCGCCGAAGCCCTGCGGGACGGCAATCTGAGCCTGCAAGTGCCGGTGGTCGGCCGTGATGAGTTGGCGGCCATCAGCACCGCGCTCAACGTGGCCGTGGTGCAATTGCGCAGCAGCATGCTCGGTGTCGATCACGAGACCTCGCAACTGAGCAACGCGGTACGCAGCCTCAACGACCATTCCAGCGGTGCGCTCAGCGAAGTCGAGGCGCAGCAGTTGCAGATCAGCCAGATCGCCGCAGCGGCCACGCAACTGGCCGCTACCTCGCAAGGCGTCGCACAGAGCTGCGAACAAGCCTCCGGCAGCGCCCAGCACACCCGGCGCATCGCCGCCGACAGCAGCCGCGACAGCCAGCGCACCACCGCGAGCATTCAGCAGCTCAATCAGCGCTTGAACGACACAGCCGCTGCATTGGGCCGAGTCAGCGAACAAGGCCAGCAGATCCAACTGGTCGTCGACACCATTCGCGGCGTCGCCGAGCAAACCAACCTGCTGGCGCTAAACGCGGCCATCGAAGCGGCACGTGCCGGTGAACAGGGCCGTGGCTTTGCCGTGGTCGCCGACGAAGTGCGCAGCCTGTCACAACGCACCCAATCGTCCACCGCACAGATCGCCGGCACCGTCGACAGCCTGCGCGCCACCGTCAATGAAGCAGTCAGCCTGATGGAAGCCGCGTGCGGCCAGGCGCAATCGGACGCCGCCGCCGTCACCGGCCTCGGTGAACGCCTGGGCGAAATTGCCAGCGCCGTGCAGAGCGTCACCGACACCCTGGCGCAGATCGCCACGGCGGTTGAGGAGCAGGCGAGCACCGCCGATGAGGTCAGCGGCAACATCCAGCAGGTCGATCAAGCGGCGGTGCGTTTGCTCGAAGGCGCACGGGCAGTGAACGTTGCGGCGGACACGTTGAGCCAGGGCAGCGAGGCCTTGAGCGCCAATACCGCCAGATTCCGCCTGCGCTGACACCCTCCCCGGCCCCGATTTCCGGGGCCGGAGGATAAGCGGTTGAAAATAAGAAGAAATATTTTGGATTTACGCTTGACGCTTTTCCATTTCAGGGGAATAATGCGCGCCACTTGGCTACATAGCTCAGTTGGTTAGAGCATAGCATTCATAATGCTGGGGTCCGGGGTTCAAGTCCCTGTGTAGCCACCAAGTACTAAAAACGGCTTACCGAAAGGTAGGCCGTTTTTTTATGCCCCGAGAAAAGTCGACGCGACTCTTATTCCGCTGTAATCACCAGGCACCCTTTCATCACTCGCACTTTCACGTTCTCGTTCACCTCGAATCCTGCCTGTCTTAACCACAGTCCGCGTAGCCTGATCCAGGGCACCAGTTTGGCGGGGCTGTGAGGTTTATCCTTTATGTGGACCGGGTAAAAGTCTGCGGCGATTTTCAACCGGCGTTCAGTGATGGGGGTTGATGACGTATGATCGGCCTTAGCCATAATTAGCTCCTTCTTAGCTGCTTGTGGTTAGCGGGCCAAAGTGTTGGTAGCACCTTGGTTCCGCGTTTTTTTAGTTACTTCAAACTTCTCTTTCTTCGTTGCTTGCCTTGCTAGTTGCTTGTGCGATCAGGGCATCGAGCATCTGCGCTACGACCTTCTGCTGGACTTTCGGCAGCTCATTGATGGACTGCAGCCGTCGATACCAGGTCGAGGTCAAGCTGCGTCTGGGCGTTTCCGTGTACGAGGGAACCCCGAGCAGCTCTTCAACAGGAACGCGCAGCGCAAATGCCATCTTCACCAGTGTCGTGACCGGCATGCTGCGCGTGCCCTCTTCGTAACCCTGAAAGGTCTGCCGAGAAAGACCTAAAGCCCGTGCAAACCGAGTCTGTGTGATCTCGTGCACTGTGCGTAAATGAGCAATGCGACTGCCCATCGCCACCAGAAAAGCGCGGTCCTCCTCATTGGAAACGCTCATGACGATGGCCGACTGGAAATGGAGTTGAATAACAACGGACTTGCACCTCTACCTGAAATCCATCCTGGGAAATTCAATAGAAAACATCCTCAGGCAAGGGTGCGTAGGTTGTCGACCTGAAAAGTCTGTAGGAGAAATGAATGGCAAATACCAACCCAGAGCGGAGTACTACAAGTACAAAACCTTTGATTTGACTGAGCCTATTACGAGAAGCCCGAGTGATTCCGAAACACTTTGACCAAGGATCAGATCCTCACCCGGTTTGCACCCCCACCGCCCGCTCGCTAAAGTCCCCCAACACTTTATCCCACGGACGGAGAGCCCGCGTGTTTTCAACCCTGCCCCTGAGCCGCTTTCGCCTGCCTGCCCTGACGCTGCTTGTCAGCGCCCTGACCCTCACCGCGTGCAACGCCCCGCCCTCCTCGACGTTGCCGCTGGCACCGGAAGCGGCTTCTGGTTACCGCACCGATCTGCAAACTCGCCACGCCAGCAAACACATGGCTGCTGCCGCCAATCCACTGGCTGCCGAGGCCGGTCGGGAGATGTTGCGCCAGGGCGGTTCGGCAATTGATGCGGCGATTGCGATGCAGGCGGTGCTGACGCTGGTCGAGCCGCAGTCGTCCGGGATTGGCGGCGGGGCGATGATCGTGTTGTGGGACGGTA
The DNA here is from genome assembly GCF_051132135.1 of Pseudomonas sp. R1-1. Taxonomy (NCBI): domain Bacteria; kingdom Pseudomonadati; phylum Pseudomonadota; class Gammaproteobacteria; order Pseudomonadales; family Pseudomonadaceae; genus Pseudomonas; species Pseudomonas sp. R1-1. Next base: position 1,072,612 of record NZ_CP071663.1, on the reverse strand, counting down.
AACAGGTGCGCACCTATGACGGTCGCGAAACGGCGCCGGCCGGCGCAACCGAGAAGCTGTTTCTGCAAGCGGACGGCAAGCCAATGGCCTTCGCTCAGGCGCAGATTGGCGGCCGGTCGGTCGGCACGCCGGGGGTGTTACGTGCGCTAGAGCTGGCTCACAAACAACACGGCCACCTGCCGTGGGCCAGGTTGTTCGAGCCAGCGATCAAACTGGCCGAGCAGGGTTTTGCGATTTCGCCACGCCTGTATTCGCTTCTTGCCGCTGATTCGGCGCTGCGCCAGTCGCCCGACATGGCCGCCTACTTTTTGAACAGCGATGGCAGCGTCAAAGCCGTCGGCACGCGCCTGCAGAATCCGGCTTTGGCCGCAGTGCTCAAGCGCATCGCCAATGAAGGCGCAGATGCGTTTTACAAAGGTCCGATCGCTGAGGAAATCGTCGCCAAGGTCCAGCGACACGCCAACCCTGGCAGCCTGTCGCTGACCGATCTGCAACGCTATCAAGCCAAGGAGCGTGCGCCGCTGTGCACGGACTACAAACGCTGGCAGGTGTGCGGCATGCCGCCACCGTCGTCGGGCGGGATCGCCGTGGCGCAGATTCTCGGCACGTTGCAGGCGCTGGAGACCCGCGACCCACGCCTTTCTCTCACACCGCTCAAACCAGTGAAAACCGACAAACCGGCCGGCATTGAACCGGATCCGCAAGCCGTGCATTTGATCGCCGAAGCCGAACGGCTGGCCTACGCCGACCGCGCGCAATACGTCGCCGATACTGACTTCGTGCCAGTGCCGGTCAAAGGCTTGGTCGATCCGAATTATCTGGCCAGCCGCGCCAGCCTGATCGGCGAACGCAGCATGGGCACTGCCAAACCGGGCACTCCGCCGGGCGTGCAGGTGGCGTACGCGCCGGATCGTTCGCCGTTGCGCATCTCCACCTCGCAAGTGGTCGCGGTGGATGACCTTGGCGGCGCGGTGTCGATGACCACCACCATCGAAGCCGCATTCGGCTCACACCTGATGGTTCAGGGCTTTCTGCTCAATAACCAGATGACCGATTTCTCGTTCATCCCCGAAGAGAACGGTCAGAAAGTCGCCAACCGCGTCGAACCCGGCAAACGCCCGCGCTCGTCGATGGCGCCAACGCTGATCTTTGATCGCCAGAGCGGCGAATTCGTCGCCACGGTCGGCTCGCCTGGCGGTTCGCAAATCATCGAATACGTGGCCAAAACTACCATCGGCCTGCTCGACTGGAACCTCGACGCACAACGCGCCATCAGCCTGCCCAACTTCGGCAGCCGCAACGGCCCGACCGAACTGGAACAGGGCCAGTTCAGCCCGGCGCTGGTACAGGCGCTGAAAGACAAAGGGCATACCGTGAGCGAAATCGACATGACCAGCGGCACCCAAGCCATCGTGCGGGTAAAGGATGCGCAGGGGAAGGTGTCATTGGAGGGCGGCGCCGATCCACGGCGTGAAGGCGAAGCGCTGGGCGACTGAGGCTACGATGTAAAAAGAAAAGGCTTACCGGGTGGTAGGCCTTTTTTGTTGCCGATAGGTTCTGTTCATCTGCGCCCCGTCGCTTTTTCCTACCTCGAAGATCAACTGAGGCGGATACAGTAAGTGACCGTTCAGCGGCAATCGACGTTGATATCGTCGCAATGGAGTAACCCATGAACATTCATCCAATTCATACGGAAGAGGAATATCGTGCAGCACTCAAAGAGGTGTCGGCATTTTTTGACAATGAGCCGGAACCAGATACGCCTCAAGGGGATTACTTCGACGTAATGATCACCCTTATCGAAGCTTATGAGGCCAAACAGTTTCCGCTCGACTTACCTCATGCAATCGAAGCCATCAAGTTCCGCATGGAACAATCGGGACTCTCGGCAGCAGATCTGGCACCCGCCATTGGCAGGACGAACCGAGTGTATGAGGTCCTTAATGGCAAGCGTGCGTTGACGCTTCCCATGATATGGAAGCTCCGCGAATTATTCGGAATTCCAGCAGAGAGTCTTATCAAACCCGCAAAGCTCGGCTAATCGATCGACAACGTCTTGCCATCCACCGCATCACCAATCTTCAAAAAATGGCCCCCGGCAACATGGTGCAGCGTGCGCAAGCCGTCGTGCCCGTCGAAATGCCAGCGCCCTTCGCTGAACACCCGCTCGTCGGCATGGGCGGCGATGACTTCGGCGAGGAACAGGTCATATTGCTGGTGGTTGCGGGGTTCCGGCAGCAGGCGGCATTCGAGCCAGGCGACGCAGCCGTCGAGCAGCGGTGCTGCAACCTGTTCGCCAATGAAGGTCTGCAGACCGTAGGCCTGAAATTTGTCCCGTCCCTTGCTCTGGGTTATTTCCAGCCCCGAGGTGTTGCCGACGGTTTGCACGATGTCGGCTTGATCGGCGCAAGGAACGTTGAGTACGAAGGTGCCCGAGGCTTCGAGCAACTGGCGGGTCCAGGTGGACTTATCGAGCACCACGGCGACTTTCGGCGGTTCGAAATCCAGGGGCATGGCCCAGGCGGCGGCCATGATGTTGCGCTGGCCATCTTGGGCCGCGCTGACCAGCACGGTCGGGCCGTGATTGAGCAAGCGGTAGGCTTTGTTCAAGGGTACCGGGCGACGGTGGGATTCGCTCATGGGGGTCTGCTCCGCGGGTAAAGGAGCCGATTGTAGCGCTGCGACTGGAGAAACACAGAACCTGTGGGAGCGAGCCTGCTCGCGAAAGCGTCGATTCACGCAACGCTGCTGGTGACTGACACACCGCCTTCGCGAGCAGGCTCCACACAGTTGATCAGCGGGGTGTTAGTGCGATAGCTGATTGGCGAACTGCCCCACCGCGTCCACGACTTTCTGTGCTCCGTCCTGAATCTCGACAATCACCGTCCCCGCCTCTGCCGCCAGCGCCAGGCCTTGCTCGGCCTGCAGCTTGCCGTCGGTCATCAGCGCCACGGCATTGCGGGCCATCTCCTGGTTCTGCCGCACCACGGTGACGATCTCTTCGGTCGCCTGGCTGGTGCGCGAGGCCAGTTGACGCACCTCGTCGGCGACCACGGCAAAACCCCGGCCCTGCTCGCCGGCACGGGCGGCTTCGATCGCGGCGTTGAGCGCCAGCAGGTTGGTCTGTTCGGCAATGCCGCTGATGGTTTTGACGATGGTGCCGATCACCTGCGACTGCTCGTTGAGCGCTTCGATGCCCTCCCCGGCGGCTTGCATGTGCCGCGACAAGTCACGCATCACGTTGACCGCCTCGGTGACCACCGTCGTGCCACGTTGCGCAGTGCTGTCGGTTTGTTGCGAGGTGCTGTAGGCGATGCTGGCCGCATCGGCAACGGCTTGTTCGCGGTTGACCTGATCGGTGATGACCGTGGCGAACTTCACCACTTTGTACAGTTTGTCGTTGGCATCGACCACCGGGTTGTAGGACGCTTCCAGCCAGACATCACGGCCATGGCTGTCGATACGCTTGAAACGACCCGCGACAAATTCGCCATTGTTCAAGCGCCGCCAGAAGTTCTGATACTCGCCGCTGTTGTATTCCTCCGGCGCGCAGAACGTGCGGTGATGTTTGCCCTTGATCTGCGCCAGGCTGTAACCCATGCCGTTGAGAAAGCGATCGTTGGCTGTCAGCACGTTACCGTTGAGATCGAATTCGATCACGGCGGTAGAGCGCACCAGCGCGCCGATCAGGTTTTCATGCTCGCGAGAGGCTTCGATAGTACGGGTCAGGTCGCTGGCGTAGAACGAAATATGTCTGATCCGGCCATCGGAAGAACGCACCGGCTGGACGATCGAGCGCAGCCACGCCTCCTCGCCATTGCCACGCACCAGGCGCACGGCTCCGGCAAAATGCTCGCCACGGGTCATTGCGTTCTTGAAGCGCAGATGGAATTCGTTGGTTTTGACGTGGGCCGGGACGATGTCCTCGAGCGCCCGGCCGATCAGGTCCTGGCTCTTGTATAGCATCTCGCCAAGGAAGTTCTGGTTGACCGAACGAATCCGCCCGTCGGGCTCAAGGGTCAGCGCCAGCATTTCGCTTTCCAGGCTTTCCTTCACTTGCACAAGGCTGGAGAGTTCTTCACGGAGAGCGGCCAGCTCTTGCTTCAAGCGTTTATTGAACATGGGAAAGCACCAATGGCAGGGTTGAACGCGGCGTACAACCTAGCCATCGGCCTTGCGGAGCTTTTCTGAAGCGGCTGCGAGACCCGTCAGTCGAAAATAGTTCAGCGGTTTCGGCTCAGGCAGCGCCGGCGGCCTGACAGGGCCCTGTGCGAGGCAAGCGAGCGCCGAAATACGCCGCCGTCAGCATGCCCACCACACCCATCACTGCGCAGAACATCACGCAGATCCACGGGCTCCAGGGCATCAGCCCGATCAGCAACAATGGCGTAATGCTCGCCCACGCGGCGTAGGCAATGTTGTAGGTAAAGGAAATGCCCGACACGCGAATACGCGCAGGAAACAGCCCGACCATCACCGAAGGCACTGCGCCGACGACTCCGCAACCGAGCCCGGCCACGGCATAAGCCAGGCCGACCCACCGCCCGCCTGCGATCAGGCAGGCATACAACACGCCGATGCCCAATGGCAGCAACAGGCTAAAGAGCATGACCGTGCGCCACGCGCCGATGCGATCGACCAGCAGGCCGGCGAGCACGCAACCGATGTTGAGGAAAACGATGCCCAGCGCACTGAGGCCGAAGGTGTGGCTGGCGGTCATGCCAAATGTCTTTTGCATCATCGTCGGCGTGATCACCACGAACACCACCACCGCCGAGGTCAGCACGCAGGTCAGCAGCATCGCTGGCAACATCGCCAGTCGATGCTCGCGCAGCACGGTGCGCAGCGGCAGTTCGACACGTGCCTCACGCTGCGCTTCCATGGCGATGAACACCGGTGTTTCGCTCAGCCAGCGGCGCAGATAAACGCCAACCACCCCGAACACTCCGCCGAGCAGGAAGGGATAACGCCAGGCGTAATCGAGAATTTCCGCTGGAGTGAAGACCTGGGCGAGGAATGTCGCGGTCAGTGCGCCGATCAGATAGCCGAAGGTCAGCCCGGCCTGCAAAAAGCCCAGGGCGTAACCGCGGTGACCGGACGGTGCGTGTTCGGCGACGAATACCCAGGCACTCGGCACTTCGCCCCCCACGGCTGCGCCCTGAAGGATGCGCAGCGCCAGCAACAGCAGCGGTGCGAAATAACCGATCTGTGCATAAGTCGGCATGATCCCGATCAGCAGGCACGGCAGCGCCATCATCAGGATGCTCAGGCTGAAGACCTTTTTGCGGCCCAAACGGTCGGCGAAATGCGCCATCAGGATGCCGCCCAGCGGCCGTGCGAGATAGCCGGTGACGAAGATGCCGAAGCTCTGCAGCAGGCGCAGCCACTCGGGCATTTCCGGCGGGAAGAACAGCTGACTGAGGGTCAGGGCAAAAAATACGAAAATGATGAAATCGTAGATTTCCAGCGCCCCGCCGAGGGCCGCAAGGCCAAGGGTCTTGTAATCGGAGCGGCTGAACGGCGCAGGTCTGGCCGGGGTTTGGGCAGTCATCGCAAAGAACTCTGGATCAGGCAAAAAACCAAGGCGCCCATGGTCTACGCAAATGGGCGGGGGAACAACCCGTTAGACCATAGTCATGGTTTGCGAAAACCTGCTCAACAAAAGGGCGGCGCTTGATTTACTGTAAATGCCTGTCTGCAGGATGGATACCGCTGCCCTGTAGGAGTGAGCCTGCTCGCGATGGCGTGCGCCAGTCACTGAATGTGTTGAATGTGATTGCGCTATCGCGAGCAGGCTCACTCCTACAAGGGATTTGTGTTTCGCCTGTCAGATCAAAATAACCATAAAACACCGAGGTACTCCCCGTGGCCGTTGATATCGAAGATAGCCGCTCTGCGCGTTTTGCCCTGCGCTGTTCCAGTTTTGCCGAACGCTGGTTTCCCGATTCCTGGGTATTCGCCGCGCTGGCTGTCATTATCGTTGCCCTCGCCACGCTGGCCATGGGTGCCAAACCCACCGCGGCAGCGATGGCCTTCGGCGACGGTTTCTGGAGCCTGATTCCGTTCACCATGCAAATGGCCTTCGTGGTGATCGGCGGCTACGTGGTTGCCAGCTCGCCGCCCGCGGTCAAACTGATCGACCGACTGGCGCGAATCCCGAAAAATGGCCGCTCCGCCGTGGCCTGGGTCGCATTGATCTCGATGGTCGCGTCCTTGCTCAACTGGGGCCTGTCGTTGGTCTTCGGCGGTTTGTTGGTGCGCGCCCTCGCCCGCCGTACCGACCTGAAAATGGATTACCGCGCCGCTGGCGCCGCAGCGTATCTAGGCCTTGGCGCGGTGTGGGCGCTGGGTTTGTCCTCGTCCGCCGCACAACTGCAGGCCAACCCTGCCAGTCTGCCGCCATCGATTCTGTCGATCACCGGGGTGATTCCGTTCACCGAAACCATTTTCCTCTGGCAGTCGGGCGTAATGTTGCTGGCGCTGATTGTGATCTCGATCATCATCGCTTACGCCACCGCACCCGGCCCGAACTCGGCGCGCGACGCGAAGGCCTGCGGCATCGACCCGGCGTTCAACCTGCCACCGCTGCAACCGCGCACACGACCAGGCGAATGGCTGGAACACAGCCCGCTGTTGATCATCGTGCTGGTGCTGCTGGCGGCGGGATGGTTGTTCCATGAATTTTCCAGCAAACCGGCGATCACTGCGATTTCCGGGCTCAATACCTACAACTTCCTGTTCATCATGCTCGGCGCCCTGCTGCACTGGCGCCCGCGCAGCTTTCTCGATGCGGTGGCCCGCGCGGTGCCGACCACCACCGGCGTGCTGATCCAGTTTCCGCTGTACGGCTCGATCGCCGCGTTGATGACCACGGTCAAAGGCGCGGATGCGCAGACTCTGGCGCACCACATTTCGACGTTCTTCGTCAGCATCGCCTCGCACGACACCTATGCGCTGCTGATGGGCGTCTACTCGGCGATTCTGGGCTTTTTCATTCCGTCGGGCGGCGGCAAGTGGATCATCGAAGCGCCGTACGTGATGCAGGTCGCCAACGACTTGCAGTACCACCTCGGCTGGGCCGTGCAGATCTACAACGCCGCCGAAGCACTGCCGAACCTGATCAACCCGTTCTACATGCTGCCGCTGCTCGGCGTACTCGGGCTGAAGGCTCGGGATCTGATCGGCTTCTCGTTCGTGCAACTGCTGGTGCATACGCCGCTGGTGCTGGTGCTGCTGTGGGCGCTGGGGACGACATTGACGTATACGCCGCCGGTGATGCCGTAGCCATCAAGTAGCTGCCTGCTGCAACTGTGGGAGCCAGCCCGCTGGCGATAGCAAACTATCAGTCGACTTCAGTGTTGCCTGACATACCGCTATCGCCAGCAGGCTGGCCCCACATTTATTGCGCTGCTTGCTGAAAAAACCGTACCGACCCGCTTTTTTGTGCCACACGGCTGATCCACTATGAAGCGCCCCCGACACTTGCGGGGAACCCCACGCTGAAAAGGATCTGAGCATGTACAAATTCACTGGACTATCCCCCGCCGCACTGGCCCTCACCGCATTGACGCTGAGCGCCGCCGCCCACGCCGATGTCGACCTGAAACTGGGCAGCACCGAACGCGTCACGCGCCTCTTCGCTTATCCCAATAATTGTCACGTCATCTGTTACCGCAACTGGACGCTGGAGCAGACCGTTGCGCATTACCTGACCCAGAGCGTGCAGCGCGATGGTTATGCCGACGCCAAGGTGCTGGTGAAGACCGACAACGATCAGCTGTACGCCGAAATCACTGGCGTGCCGCAGGATTACGACAAACCGCTGACTGCGCTGCTCGATGCGGGAGATCTGGCTTACAACGGGGCCAGCAAGCTCAATGCCGATGGCAAATGGGCGTACAGCTGGTATCTGTTCCTGCCGCTGGGCATGGCCCTGGAAAACCGCAAAAGCGTCGAGTTGCTGCACTTCCCGCCGGATTATTCGCTGACTCAGGCGCAGGATTACTTGCGCTCCAACACCACTGATCGCTGGGCGACGTTGCTCACTGACAATGGCATTCCCGCTGAGCAGACGCCGGCTTATCAGACCATCATCGACATCGCCCCGATTGCCGCGCCGTCCAATGCCGGTAGCGACCTGGAAGGCGTGTACGACTATTTCAAGGACTACCAGACCACGCTGGTCAAACAGTTCAGCCAGACCACCAGCGGCACGACGCTGCCGATGGTCGCGTTCGGTGCGCCGGTGCGTAACTGGATCAAGCAGCAATACGGTCCGACCGTCAGCGTATTGGGCCTGGCGACCATCAGCCCGAGCGAGGGCGTGCAGGTGCCGGTGCTCGGTTCCAACCATCCGAGTTACATCTGGTATGCCGCTGATCCAAAGAGCTACACCGGCGACGATGCGCAGGCCAAGGCCGATGCCGCGGGCCTGAAAGTCATGGGTCAGGATTTGAGCGCCGCCTGCTGGCAGGCCGGCATGGGCAGCAAACCGGGCAGCAACGCGCAAACCACGCTGAACACTTGCACACAGACCTGGCAGGTCACGCAGAAAGTCAAAACCTGCGAACTGTTCTACACATCGATCCGCGACCTGACCGCGGAACAAGCCGCAGCCAAATGCGCCACCCCACCGATCAAGACGCAACTGCAACAATTGAAAGCGCCCCTGCCGACGACTGCCATTCCTGCTCCGCACTTGTAAAAACAACGATCGGGTTCCCGTGTCAGCCTTGGCTGACGCGGGAATACGCGATTCTCGCCTGTCAGATCTGACAGTAGACCGGCTATACCTAAACCACTAGATTGGATCCATGATTTCCAGAAGGGCCGACAGGACGTCGTCCCGGCAACGTCGCACATCCGCGCGACAAAGGATGATTATGCATACCCACGCCGTGGCAGGCTCTGCCCCGCACGATACCGAAGGCATCTACCCCTTCTCCGGCCTGCCCGTGCGTCTTGGGTTTCCCTCCAGTGCCGACTTCGAGATCATTCACGATCGCTACGCCAACCCGGTGGCAATCGCTGCACGCCGGGATTTTCTCGGTACACACCGAATGTGCAGGGTTTCCGGGCAATTGCTGCCCTATCGCTGCCGACAGACCCGGCAATTGCTCAGCGGCATTCACCTGTACGACCCACGCTTTTGCGGACTGCTCGAACACGCCTGCGACCCGAACGCGTTCCTCGACATGACTGAGTTGTGGCTGTGGTCGCTCAAGGACATTCAGCCCGGCGAGCATCTGAGCATCGATTACGCCGCCACCGAAGACAAACTGTTGCGCCAGTTTGCCTGCGGTTGCGGCTCATCGCGTTGTCGTGGCTGGATCACCGGTTACGATCAACCGCCAAGCCTGGAAGGCCTGCATTTTCTCCAGCGCTGGCGGCAATCGGGCCAGCGCTGAGCGGCTTTACGCCGGGCCAATCGGGCGCAAGCGATACTGCGGCGGCAGTTGCTCGAAACCACTGATGGTGGTGTTGAGACTTTTCCAGCGGCCATCCTTGATGCCGTAGATGCAGCCGTGAATCGACAGGCTCTGCCCGCGATGCCAGGCGTTCTGGATGATGCTGGTGTGCGCGACGTTCGCCACTTGCTGGATCACGTTGAGTTCGCACATGCGGTCTACCTGCTCTTCTTCAGTCGCCAGCTTCGCAAGTTCTTCGCGTTTCTCGTAGTACAGATCGCGGATCGAACGCAGCCAGCCATCGATCAGACCGAACTGGCGGTCCTGCATCGATGCGCGCACACCGCCGCAGCCATAGTGGCCGGTGACGAGGATGTGTTTGACCTTGAGCACGTCCACGGCGTACTGGATCACCGACAGGCAATTGAGGTCGGTGTGCAGCACCACATTGGCAACGTTGCGGTGCACGAACAGATCGCCCGGCAGCATGCCAACGATTTCGTTGGCCGGCACCCGCGCGTCGGAACAGCCGATCCACAGGTATTCGGGGGTCTGCTGGCGCGCCAGTTTGGCGAAGAAATCCGGGTCTTCCTTGGTGATCGCGTCAGCCCAACGCTCGTTGTTATCAATCAGGTCTTGTAAATCGTGCATGGATAAGGCCTCAAGAAAGATGCGCTGGTTTGATAGACGACCGCCCATCGGAGTCACGCCGGTTGGGCAAAGTGTTTTCGTTGGAATTCTCGTGCGCCGGATGAGTCCACTCCAAGTAAGGCCCACAGTATGAGGATTTGCCATGACTGATTCACGACGCCCCTACGATGCGGCGCAACCGGAGCCCATCGATGATAACGAAGACCGCATGGGTTCGGTGCATGAGCTGGATTTCGACGACGAAGAGCCCAGCGCGAAGATCGGTGATGAGATTCCTGAGCGCGAACGCGAGCAGTTGATGCCCGGTGAACGCGTGCGAGAGGCAGGTCTGACCGGCGGCTCGGTCGATGATCATCAGCCAACTGACGACGACTTGAGCCCGGAAACGCTGATCCGCGACGATGGCGCTCGCGATGCCGAAGAAATTGGTGAGGGCAATCAGGCAGATTGGGATTTGAGCGTGGTCGGTGAAGATGATATCGGCGGCGGTGACGGGCTGGACGAAGCTGAACTGGCGGACCTGGATCCGCTGGATGGCAAGCGCTGAACAGCGGCACCTGATAAATCGCTATCGCGAGCAGGCTCACTCCTACAGGGGAACGGATTCCAAATTGTAGGAGTGAGCCTGCTCGCGATGCTTTTAAGCTTCAGTCAACAAGGGTGCAGGCCATGACCACCGCATCTTCACGCCCACCCACCGCCGGATAATAATCCCGACGCCGGCCAATCTCGTTGAAGCCATACCGTTCGTAAAGCTTGAACGCCGCTTTATTGCTGTCGCGCACTTCGAGAAAACACTCCCGAGCTTCAGCCGCATACGCCCGCGACATCAGATGCTCCAGCAACGTCAGCCCCAGCCCACGCCCCTGATTCTCAGGCTTGACGGTGATGTTGAGCAGGTGCGCCTCGTCGAGAATGATCTGCACCACACCATGCCCGACCTGCTGCTGCCCTTCGAACATCAGCCAGATCTGGTATTTGCCGAGACCGTCGAGAAAAATCCCGCGGGTCCACGGATGGCTGTAAGCGGCGTACTCGATTTTCAACACCGCCTCGAGATCCGCCTCGGTCATCGGGCGAAAGGTAACCGCGTCACTCATTCGATTCTTTCCAGCGCGCCATCAGCCGACGCATGGCTTGCCACACAGCGGCTTTGCGCTGCGGCTCTTCCATTAACAATTCCAGCCCGGGAATCGCCCAGGCCGGGCCCAGACCTTCGATCTGCAATTCACGATTGAACGCCTCGGCGTCCGCTTCGCCGGCAAAGCGCACGGCCGGCAGGCCGATCAGCCAGAGGCAGGCGCAGGGTGCCGCTTCCATTTGTACCGAGAGGAAACCCTGGACGAAGTCCCGCGCTGCTTCCGGGCCCTGATCCAGCGTACCGCGATTGAGCCACGGCCAGCGCACCGGCTCACCGACGATTTGCGGCGCATCCGGCAGACCGGCGGCGCGCAGCATGTCCTTGAGCAACAGATAAGCCGGATCGCGGCTCTGGAACGCTTCGCCTGTGGGTAACTCGACCAGCAGCAGGCAGCGCCCGGCGCGCAACAATTGCAGGGCAAAACGGGGTGGCGGCACCGGGGCGGGTTTGGCGACGACTGGCGTGGCGTCGACTTCTTCCACCGGTTTGGCACCATTGCGGGTGCTGGCCAGCGAAGGCCGTGGCACTTCGATTTTCGGCCGTTCGCTCGGCCGCGCGACTGCCGCCTGCACCGATGCCTGGACCTCAGGCGCCGGCGCGACAGTCACTTCAAGCTCAGGCTCGGGCATGTCCAGCAACTCCGGCCGGGACGGCGCGGCGAAAGGCAATTCGGTGCGCGGCAGCCAGTTGACCACCTGCATGGCGTTCAAATAGGCGCGGCGGCGGGACTCGATAAGCAAGGGTCGGCCATTTGTGGATAACGGAAAGTGCGCTGATTCTACCGCCCTTCGCGCAAGATCGCCTGCTGTTGATCGATGCACTGGATTGAAAAGAAAGGCAGCAGTCCGTCCCGAGAGTGAATCGCATCGGCTTCGATGCAGTACAATCGCGGCTTTTAATCGCCAACCAGCCGGCCATTCCGATGATCGAACCCAAGCGCGTCTTGCGCGCCCTCGCTGAACACTGGGCACTTCTGGAGCCACTGTGCGAGCACTTCGACCAAGGCACCCTGAGCCTCAACGAACTGCGCACGCAACTGGCCGCCCAACAACTCGACAGCACGCCGCAGGACATCACCAGCCTGCTCGACGTGTGGATTCGCCTCGACATTCTGGTGCCCGTGGCGAAAAGCCCGAACCGTTTCGAGCTGAACGCGCAGATCCACGACTTCCTTGCCTACCTGCGCCGCGAACACCGGCTGGGCCTGTGCCTGGAAATCGAAGCCTACCTGCGTCACCTCGAACGTCTGGCCGGTTACATCCAGGACGCTTTCGAAGTACGCGACGGCAACGACCTCGCCCGCCAGTTGCGCCTGCTCGACATGCGCGTGCGCGACGTGCTGAAGAAACTCGATAACGACGAACAGGCGCTGGTCGCTGTGGCCGAACGCGCCAAGACCAGCGACCGGCAGATTCCGTTGCGTCAGCGTTACGCCGAAGTACTGGCGACGTGGGACGAATACGTCGAGCCGATGATCGATCTGGTCAACGCCGACGGCGCCTTTGAACAAGGCGTGCGCAAGGTCGAAACGGTGTTGCTGAAAATGCTCAGCGAACAGCAGCGCCTCGGCCATCTGGTCGATGACGACATGCTCCTGCGCACCCACGCGCGCATCCTCGAAATGCAGACCAGCGCCCAGCTCACTCTGCGTCACGCCCGCGAACTGCTGCTGCCGTTGCGTGAAGAAGCACGTCGGCACAACGCCGTAACCCGTGGCGCGGCATTGGCGCTGGCGGCGATCCGACGTAAAGGCATCGACGCCGTACCACAGGCGGCGATGCCATTGTTCACCCGTCCGCAAAGCACCTTCCTCGGCAGCGCCAGTCAGGTCGAAGCCTACGTCTATGCGTTGGCGCGTTTCGAGCCGAAACCGGCGCGCTTCCCCAAGGCGCACAAGACCCAGAAGGCCGGCGATGCACCGCGTGCGCCGCGCACCGTGCGCGAAATGGTCGACCGCTGCGAAGAATCGCTGCCGATGCCGGATCTGATGACCTGGCTGCTGGAGCAGGAACCGGACGGCGCCACCGACGAATTGCTCTACTGGTTCTCGCGTCTGTCGCGGGAAAAACGCTTCAAGCGCGAGCGTCTGGAACGCCGCGAATACCACACTCACGAGCATCAGGTCAGCCTGCGCTCCTTCGCCCTGCTCTCGGCCAGCGACACCGCCGCCGAGGATTCTGCGAGCATCCCTCATGCATCTTGATCTTTCCGAACTGTCGCAACTGGCGCCGATCTTCCGCGAGTTGTTCAAGGGTTACCACGTCAGCCGCCGCGACCCGGAGCTGTACACTCAGCTGTCGAACTTCCAGGACCAGTACCGCACGCTGTTCAAGGCGCTGGGCTTTGAACTGGTCTGCGACACCCGTGGCTTCTACTACTTCGTGCCGGACATGGCCGCCGCGGCGGTGAACAAGACCGCCCAGCGTCTGGCGTTGTTCACCTTCATCCTCGTTGAGCATCTGGCTGATCAGGGCCGCGACCCGATCGCCGTCCTCGACGGCGGCAGCCTCGGCCGTGAAGAACTGCCGTCGCTGCTGGACAAGTATCGCGACCTGTTCATCCAGGCCGAAGTGCAGACCGTTGAAGAACTCGAAGAAAAGATCATGCGCCGCATGACTCAACTGGGTTTCGCCGGCGAAGAAAACGGCGTGTACCGCTTCTTGCCGCCGATGCACCGTTTCCTCGATGTGTGCCTGTCGGTGCAGCAGGACCGCGACCTGGCGGCCAGCGTGCACAGCGTGCTGCCGCTGCCGGCACCAGTGCTGATCGACGAAGCGGCGGAAGCCAGATTCCTCGAAACCGACGATCCACTGGATCTCAATGAGTTTGCCGAAGAAAGCGAAGAAGACGCACTGGCCCGCGCCATTGCCGAAGAACAGGAGTCCGACGCATGAGCCAGGAACGCTACGGCATCCGCCGCTTTGCCCTTTTGAACACCGCCGGTTACAGCCTCGGCCTGTTCCCGCTGGAAGAACCGCTATCGGTTTACGGCGCGAACAACCTCGGCAAGTCGGCATCGATCAACGCCTTGCAGTTCCCGATTCTGGCGCGCATGTCGGACATGAGTTTCGGCAAGTACAGCCTCGAGCAATCGCGGCGCTTCTACTTCGCCTCCGACACCAGCTACATCCTCGTCGAAGTTAACCTGCCTCACGGCCCGCACGTGATTGGTGTGGTCGGTCGTGGCCCGGGCGGGGGTTTCGGTCACCAGTTCTTTGCCTACGCCGGCAAACTCGACCTGGCCCATTACCAGATAAACGACACCTGCCTGCGCCAGAAAGAGCTGTTCAACAACCTTGAGAAAGAAGGCCTGAAAGCCTACGAACTCAAGCCTGACGAACTGCGTCGTTTGCTGGTCGGCGGTCACACGTCGATCCCGCTCGACCTGACGCTGATTCCGTTGCGCTCGACCAGCGAGCAAAGCCTGAAAACCTTCCGTGCGCTGTTCATCAACCTGCTGCACATGCGCGAAATCACTGCGGCCAAGCTCAAGCAGCTGTTCCTCGATGCCTTTGAGCACAGCCTGCGCTCCGGCAGCGTCGATTACATCGCCGCGTGCGAAGAAGCCTTCCGCGACGTACGTCGCATGGAACAGGACTACAACTCGCTGGTCGCCGCCGGTCCGTTGGTTGAAGCACTGGCCAACGGCGTAAAGCAGCGCGACGTATTGCGTGGCAAATTGCATCGCCTGTCGCCGCTGCTCGATTCGCTGCTTGGCACCTGGTCCGACTACGCTACCGCGCGCAAGGAAGAGCTGACCCTGCAAGCCGAGCACTACCGCCGCGAGCAGGACGACCTGCAAAACGATCAGCGCGGCGGCACTCAGGAACTGATGCGTCTGGAGCGGGAGATTTCCGGGATCCAGCTCTGGCTCGGCGAGCTGTCGGTGCTGAAGAACCGCTTCGCGCTGGTCGATGACGTCAAACTGCTTGAGCAACAATTGCTCGCCGCCAAAGACGCCCACGACGAACTGGCCGGTGCGCTGGCACAGTCGCGGCAGTTCAGCGCCGAAGATCTCGAAGAGCGTCTGCGCGATCTGGAAAAACGTCTGAAGTCGGTGAAGCAGCAACTCGATAACGCCGACAACAACAGCTACGCCCGTCTGCGCGAAGAATTCTCGCAACAGGACGTCGAGCGCCTGATGCGTCTGTTCAACAGCGCGCTGTTCAGCCTGCCACTGGGCGAACATGGCATCACCCTCGACGAGAATGGCGAGTGGGTGAAATCGGTCGAGCTGATTCTAGATGGCTTCAAAGGCGAGCGCTTCGAAGTGCCGGGCCTGGCGATCGACATCTCGCACATCGAGCCGCCGGCCCTGCAAGCGCTGGCCGACCGCGCCGCGCTGCGCGATCAGAAAGAGCGTCTGGAAAAAGAACTCAAGCAACTGAAAACCCAGCAAGCCGTGGCCGCCGACCGCGCCGCGAGCAAGACCCAGACCGAAGCGTTGTACCAGCAAGTGCTGGACGCGCAGAAAGCGCTGGAAGATTTCCGCCGCACGCAAACCCTCAGCGCCGAAGAAGCCGACAAGCTTGAGCAACTGGCGCAGATGGAAGCCGCGCAGGACGAACTCAAGCGCTCCAGCGATGCCTTCACCGAGCGCGTCCAGCAACTGTCGGCCAAGCTGCAACTGGTTGGCCGGCAGATCGCCGACATGGAAGCCAAGCAACGCACCCTCGACGATGCCCTGCGTCGTCGTCAGTTGCTGCCGGCGGATCTGCCGTTCGGCACGCCGTTCATGGACCCGGTCGACGACTCGATGGACAACTTGCTGCCGCTGCTCAACGACTATCAGGACAGCTGGCAGGGCCTGTTGCGTGCCGATGGCCAGATCGAAGCGCTGTATGCGCAGGTGCGCCTCAAAGGCGTGGCCAAGTTCGACAGCGAAGACGACATGGAGCGCCGCCTCTCGCTGCTGATCAACGCTTACGCGCACCGCACCGATGAAGCCCTTACGCTGGGCAAGGCGCGCCGCGCGGCGGTCACCGACATCGCACGCACCCTGCGCAACATCCGCAGCGACTACGACAGCCTCGAACATCAACTGGCGCTGTTCAACCGCGAGATCAACAAGCGTCAGGTTTCCAACCTGCAGAGCTTCCGTATCGTCCTCGCGCCGAACAAGGAAGCGCTCAAGCACATCGATCAGATCATCCACAGCGCCGGGCAGTACGAAGAAGGCGAAACCCTGTCGGTGTTCGATCTGAGCCAGAGCGCCGAGCAGGACAACAAGAACGAAGAGGCCAAGGAGTATCTGGCACGGCTGGTGGCGGCGAACCACAACCAGCTCGGCCTCAAGGACTTGTTCGAACTGGCCTTCGAGATCACCAAGGTCAACGGTCAGCCGGTGATCCACACCGACATCGATGGCGCCGCGTCCAACGGTACGACCATGACCATCAAGGCGCTGACCAACATGTACTTGTTGCTCCACCTGATGGACCGTGACCTGGCCGGCCGCGTGCGCCTGCCGTACTACCTCGACGAGGCAGCGGACATCGACGAGAAGAACCAGGCCGCATTGCTGGAAACCAGTCTGCAACTGGGCTTCGTGCCGATCCTGGCGAGTGTGAAGCCGCAGGTCTGCGCCAGTGTTGCTATCGACCTCGAGGGCGGTAGCGGCCCGGCGGGTATCTACATCGATGAGGCGGACTGGAAATACATCCGTCGCCATGATGTGGTGAAGGCCACGCTGAATGTTCAGGCAGACGAGCCGGAGCTGGATGCGGTTTGATCGGCTTTGACTGAAAACAAAAAAGGGCCGCGATCCGATGGGATCGCGGCCCTTTTTCATGGCTTGAGTTTTGTGCTGAATTGGCTGGCCCTATCGCGAGCAGGCTCACTCCTACAGTTGGAATGCGTTTCCCTGTAGGAGTGAGCCTGCTCGCGATGGCGCCACTTCAGACACCGCAGGATTTACTTACCGAGCGAAATCTTCGGCGCCCACGTCAGCCACTCATCCTCGAACTTGTCGAACAACGGGAACGTCTGCTCAGCCCGCGCCGGGTTACCCATGCGCTCTCCATCCGGCGTGGCGAAAGCAATACCGCCCTGAATCAGCGTTTCCAGCGATTCAGTGCGCACCGTCACGCCTTTGAACAAGCCGTAATCAAAACCGACCCCACTGGTGTTCCAGAAGCGGCTGCCACTGCGCACCAACGGCGCGTATTTCGGCTCGATCAGAATATGCACCAGTACCCGGTCAGCCGTCTGGCCCAGCTCATAACCGGTGACTTTGCCCACGGTGATTTCGCGATAGGTGACCGGCACACCCGGCTTCAGCGAGCCACGGCGCGCCGCGCTCAATACCAGACTCAAACCTGCTTCCTGCTTCGTCACTTCCGGAGCCTCAGCCAGGGCGACAAAGTTTTTCTGCGGGCCAAGGTTCTTCGCCGCTGGCTGCACCTCGATGTACTTACCGGTGACCAGGGTTTCCAGATTTTCGGTCTTGATCAGGCCCAGCTCCGGTTTGACCACCCAGAACTGACTGCCGACCCGGGCGATCCTATCCGGCACTTCGGTAATGCGTGCGGTGAGGATGACCGATTGCAGATCGTCGGTCAGGTCGACGCTTTCGATCTTGCCGACGTCCAGACCTTTGAAGCGCACCGGCGTGCCGCTGCGCAGACCATCCGCGCGATCAACCTTGATAGTGACCACGGCGCCCTTCTGGTTGGCCTCGTCGTGACTGGCGAACAGGCGGAAACGCGGAATACGCTTCTGCAACGGCGCCTTGGCCTGCGGCGTCTCGAAGGCGATGCCGCCAGCCATCAGCGTCTGCAGCGACTCACTCTTGACCTGAATCCCGCCGGTCAAACCGCCGGTCAGCGTAACGCCACTGACATTCCAGAAGCGTGTCGAGGCGTTGACCAGACTTTCGTATTCCTTCTCGATGTGCACGCCGATGACCAGCTGCTTGCGGGTCTTGGAAAACTGGTAGCTCTGCACCGAACCGACCTTGACCTGCTTGTACAGAATCGGACTGCCGACATCGATGGAACCGAGGGTATCGGTGAACAGTACCAGGTGCAGGCCCGGTGAACGCAGGTCGAGTGGCGGCGCTTTCGGTCGCGCTTCGAATTCACGCTTCGGCGCCGCGCCTTTGTCGCCCGGACGCACGGCGATGTAGTTACCTTTGACCAGCGCCTCCAGCCCGGTAATACCGGCCAGAGAAATCGACGGTTTGACCACCCAGAACTGAGTGCCGTCGACCAGATAATCTTCGGCCAGAGGATCGAGGGTCAGCTCGGCAGTAGCGCTGTTCAGATCCGGATCGACCTTGAGGGCTTTCAGGTTGCCGACCTGAATGCCTTTGTACATCACCGGTGTGCGACCGGCCTGCAGGCCTTCGAAATCGCTGAGTTTGACCTTGACGCGGATCCCCGCTGCGGCCGCATCGAAGTCTTCGTAGAGACGGAACGGCAGGCTTGGATCGGTCGGCGGGCTGTCCTTGCGGTTCTCTGGTGTGGCGAAGGCGATACCGCCGGCGACGATACTGGCCAGCGACTCGCTGCGCACTTTCACCCCGGACAGGTTGGCGTCGATGCTGATGCCACTGGCGTTCCAGAAACGCGTGTGTTTGCGCACCAGTTTGGCGTAGGTCGGCTCGATGAAAACCTTGAGTTCAACGGTGCTCTGGTCCTCCGACAGCAAATAGCTTTTAACCTGACCCACCTGAATCTGTTTGTAGAACACCGGGCTGCCGCGATTCAGCGAGCCGAGACGGTCAGCCTTGATGGTCAGGTGCAGGCCGGGCTTGGCGTCAGACAGCGGAGGCTCTTCGGCCAGCGCCTTGAACTTGCGCGTCGGCTCGCCTTCGCCCGGACTGATAGCGACGTAGTTACCCGACACCAACGTTTCCAGACCGGTGATGCCGGCCAGGGTCACGCTCGGCTTGACCAGCCAGAACCGCGTGCTGGTCTTCAGATACTGCTCGACGTCCTTGTTCATCTCAACGGTGGCGATCACGCCCTTCGAGTTGCCTTCATCGTCGAGCTTGAGCGCCTTGACCTTACCGACCGACATGCCTTTGTAGACCACTTCAGTCTTGTTGGCCTGAATGCCCTCGCCGCTTTCAAAGCGAACCTGGATTTCGATACCGGTTTCGGAGTAGGCACGCCAGCCAAGCCAGCCGCCGATGACCAGCGCGATCAGAGGCAACACCCAGATGGCAGACCAGTTCGAGGCCGGTCGGGTTTTCGCTACAGGCAAATCAGTCATGGTCGGCGTCCGACTCCGTGTTATCCCAGATCAGCCGGGGATCAAAAGTTACTGCGGCGAGCATCGTCAGAATCACCACACTGGCGAAGGCGACGGCACCAAGATTGGCTTCGACACTGGCGAGTCGGCCGAAGTTGACGACCGCCACCAGAATGGCGATCACAAAAATATCGAGCATCGACCAGCGACCGATGAATTCGATAAAGCGGTACATCCAGATGCGTTGACGCGCGGATAACGGTTGACGTCGTTGCACTGAAAACAGCAGCAACGCGATGCCAACCAGTTTGAAGGTCGGCACCAGAATGCTGGCGATGAACACCACGGCTGCAATCGGAATCATGCCGTGCTGCACCAACTGGATCACCCCGGACATGATCGTGCTTGGATCGCCCTGCCCCAGAGAACTGACCGTCATGATCGGCAGGACATTGGCCGGGATATAAATGATCGCAGCGGTGATCAGCAGCGCCCAGGTTCGGGTCAGGCTATTCGGACGCCGGGCATGTACCAGCGCACCGCAACGGGTGCACGTCTGCTCATCGGTATCGGCTTCCTGCTTGTTCAGTTCGTGGCACTCGGTGCACACCAGAATCCCAGCATCAATCGCCCGCATGGGCATTCTCTCCTGATAACGCCTGCCAGATCTGATGCGGTGACATCACCACTTCCAGCCAGACCTGTACGAGCAACAAACCGATAAAGCACGCCAAGCCAAGGCCGACAGTAATCGCTGCCATATCTGCCAGTTTGACGATCGCCACCAGCACGCCCATGAGGTAAACCTCGAGCATTCCCCAGTCTCTGAGGTGGTGGTAAATGCGGTAAAGCAGCAAGCCGTAACTGCGACCGAAATTGAATTGGATCGTCAGTAAAACGAATAACTGGCACAGCAGCTTCAGCAGCGGTATGGCCATGCTGCACAGGAAAACGACAATCGAAACGCCCTGCATGTCGGTGTTGAACAGGCCCACAACACCGCTCCAAACGGTGTCTTGCGAGGACTGGCCGAGGATATTGAGCTGCATGATGGGTAAAAAGTTTGCCGGGATATACAACAGCAGCGCAGCTATCACCAAGGCAAGGCTGCGCTGCACCACGTTATGGCGGTGGGCGTACAACTCGTAACCACAACGCGGGCAGACGGCCTTCTCGCCGTGAGCGAGTTGAGGCTTGCGCATCAGCAGGTCGCACTCATGACAGGCTACCAGGTCTTCCAGCGGTAATTCTGACAGCCCGGGGGCATCAACCGGCTCTGACATACAGGCTCTGGCTCCGAAAAAGGTGGGGCTATTCTAGTGCTGTGATTGGAAAATAACTGTGCAAATTTGTTCGTTACTGCGCGCAAATAACTTTCCCGCAGGCAAAACAAAACCCCAACTGCTTTCGCAATTGGGGTTTCGGAATTTAATCTTGACGATGACCTACTCTCACATGGGGAAACCCCACACTACCATCGGCGATGCATCGTTTCACTGCTGAGTTCGGGATGGGATCAGGTGGTTCCAACGCTCTATGGTCGTCAAGAAATTCGGGTACTGAGTCGTGACCAGATGGCCTCGCTTCAGCAAATCGGGTATGTGACAGCTTTCGGTGTTTTGTGAACATCGAACTTTCGGTTCGTTTCGTCTTCACACACCGCAATCTGGTCTCTTCGACGCAAATTGCTTGGGTGTTATATGGTCAAGCCTCACGGGCAATTAGTATTGGTTAGCTCAACGCCTCACAGCGCTTACACACCCAACCTATCAACGTCGTAGTCTTCGACGGCCCTTCAGGGAACTCAAGGTTCCAGTGAGATCTCATCTTGAGGCAAGTTTCCCGCTTAGATGCTTTCAGCGGTTATCTTTCCCGAACATAGCTACCCGGCAATGCCACTGGCGTGACAACCGGAACACCAGAGGTTCGTCCACTCCGGTCCTCTCGTACTAGGAGCAGCCCCTCTCAAATCTCAAACGTCCACGGCAGATAGGGACCGAACTGTCTCACGACGTTCTAAACCCAGCTCGCGTACCACTTTAAATGGCGAACAGCCATACCCTTGGGACCGGCTTCAGCCCCAGGATGTGATGAGCCGACATCGAGGTGCCAAACACCGCCGTCGATATGAACTCTTGGGCGGTATCAGCCTGTTATCCCCGGAGTACCTTTTATCCGTTGAGCGATGGCCCTTCCATACAGAACCACCGGATCACTAAGACCTACTTTCGTACCTGCTCGACGTGTCTGTCTCGCAGTCAAGCGCGCTTTTGCCTTTATACTCTACGACCGATTTCCGACCGGTCTGAGCGCACCTTCGTACTCCTCCGTTACTCTTTAGGAGGAGACCGCCCCAGTCAAACTACCCACCATACACTGTCCTCGATCCGGATAACGGACCTGAGTTAGAACCTCAAAGTTGCCAGGGTGGTATTTCAAGGATGGCTCCACGCGAACTGGCGTCCACGCTTCAAAGCCTCCCACCTATCCTACACAAGCAAATTCAAAGTCCAGTGCAAAGCTATAGTAAAGGTTCACGGGGTCTTTCCGTCTAGCCGCGGATACACTGCATCTTCACAGCGATTTCAATTTCACTGAGTCTCGGGTGGAGACAGCGCCGCCATCGTTACGCCATTCGTGCAGGTCGGAACTTACCCGACAAGGAATTTCGCTACCTTAGGACCGTTATAGTTACGGCCGCCGTTTACCGGGGCTTCGATCAAGAGCTTCGCGTTAGCTAACCCCATCAATTAACCTTCCGGCACCGGGCAGGCGTCACACCCTATACGTCCACTTTCGTGTTTGCAGAGTGCTGTGTTTTTAATAAACAGTCGCAGCGGCCTGGTATCTTCGACCGGCATGAGCTTACGGAGCAAGTCCTTCACCCTCACCGGCGCACCTTCTCCCGAAGTTACGGTGCCATTTTGCCTAGTTCCTTCACCCGAGTTCTCTCAAGCGCCTTGGTATTCTCTACCCAACCACCTGTGTCGGTTTGGGGTACGGTTCCTGGTTACCTGAAGCTTAGAAGCTTTTCTTGGAAGCATGGCATCAACCACTTCGTCACCCAAAGGGTAACTCGTCATCAGCTCTCGGCCTTAAGATCCCGGATTTACCTAAGATCTCAGCCTACCACCTTAAACTTGGACAACCAACGCCAAGCTGGCCTAGCCTTCTCCGTCCCTCCATCGCAATAACCAGAAGTACAGGAATATTAACCTGTTTTCCATCGACTACGCTTTTCAGCCTCGCCTTAGGGACCGACTAACCCTGCGTCGATTAACGTTGCGCAGGAAACCTTGGTCTTTCGGCGTGGGTGTTTTTCACACCCATTGTCGTTACTCATGTCAGCATTCGCACTTCTGATACCTCCAGCAAGCTTCTCAACTCACCTTCACAGGCTTACAGAACGCTCCTCTACCGCATCACCCGAAGGTGATACCCGTAGCTTCGGTGTATGGTTTGAGCCCCGTTACATCTTCCGCGCAGGCCGACTCGACTAGTGAGCTATTACGCTTTCTTTAAAGGGTGGCTGCTTCTAAGCCAACCTCCTAGCTGTCTAAGCCTTCCCACATCGTTTCCCACTTAACCATAACTTTGGGACCTTAGCTGACGGTCTGGGTTGTTTCCCTTTTCACGACGGACGTTAGCACCCGCCGTGTGTCTCCCATGCTCGGCACTTGTAGGTATTCGGAGTTTGCATCGGTTTGGTAAGTCGGGATGACCCCCTAGCCGAAACAGTGCTCTACCCCCTACAGTGATACATGAGGCGCTACCTAAATAGCTTTCGAGGAGAACCAGCTATCTCCGAGCTTGATTAGCCTTTCACTCCGATCCACAGGTCATCCGCTAACTTTTCAACGGTAGTCGGTTCGGTCCTCCAGTCAGTGTTACCTAACCTTCAACCTGCCCATGGATAGATCGCCCGGTTTCGGGTCTATTCCCAGCGACTAGACGCCCTATTAAGACTCGCTTTCGCTACGCCTCCCCTATTCGGTTAAGCTCGCCACTGAAAATAAGTCGCTGACCCATTATACAAAAGGTACGCAGTCACCCAACAAAGTGGGCTCCCACTGCTTGTACGCATACGGTTTCAGGATCTATTTCACTCCCCTCTCCGGGGTTCTTTTCGCCTTTCCCTCACGGTACTAGTTCACTATCGGTCAGTCAGTAGTATTTAGCCTTGGAGGATGGTCCCCCCATATTCAGACAAAGTTTCTCGTGCTCCGTCCTACTCGATTTCATTGACAAGAGATTTTCGCGTACAGGGCTATCACCCACTATGGCCGCACTTTCCAGAGCGTTCCGCTAATCTCAAATCAACTTAAGGGCTAGTCCCCGTTCGCTCGCCACTACTAAGGGAATCTCGGTTGATTTCTTTTCCTCAGGGTACTTAGATGTTTCAGTTCCCCTGGTTCGCCTCTTGCACCTATGTATTCAGTACAAGATAACCATCTTATGATGGCTGGGTTCCCCCATTCAGACATCTCCGGATCAAAGTCTGTTTGCCGACTCCCCGAAGCTTTTCGCAGGCTACCACGTCTTTCATCGCCTCTGACTGCCAAGGCATCCACCGTATGCGCTTCTTCACTTGACCATATAACCCCAAGCAATCTGGTTATACTGTGAAGACGACATTCGCCGAAAATTCGAATTTCTCAACTAAGAGAACTCACAAATTTTACCTTAGCCTGATCCGTTACCAGTGAAAGTAACGTTCAGTCTATCTTTCTATCACATACCCAAATTTTTAAAGAACGAACTAGTCAAAGACTAGAAATCAACATTCACCATCACAACGATGGAATGCTCATTTCTAAGCTTTATACAAGAGAAGCAGTAGTGGTGGAGCCAAGCGGGATCGAACCGCTGACCTCCTGCGTGCAAGGCAGGCGCTCTCCCAGCTGAGCTATGGCCCCGTATTTCTACAGGCGTTTCCCACACAAAATTGGTGGGTCTGGGCAGATTCGAACTGCCGACCTCACCCTTATCAGGGGTGCGCTCTAACCAACTGAGCTACAGACCCAATTTCGGGCTGCTTCTTTCGTCTTCTTCAATGAATCAAGCAATTCGTGTGGGAGCTCATGGAGCAGCTGATGTCGTCGATTAAGGAGGTGATCCAGCCGCAGGTTCCCCTACGGCTACCTTGTTACGACTTCACCCCAGTCATGAATCACACCGTGGTAACCGTCCTCCCGAAGGTTAGACTAGCTACTTCTGGTGCAACCCACTCCCATGGTGTGACGGGCGGTGTGTACAAGGCCCGGGAACGTATTCACCGTGACATTCTGATTCACGATTACTAGCGATTCCGACTTCACGCAGTCGAGTTGCAGACTGCGATCCGGACTACGATCGGTTTTATGGGATTAGCTCCACCTCGCGGCTTGGCAACCCTTTGTACCGACCATTGTAGCACGTGTGTAGCCCAGGCCGTAAGGGCCATGATGACTTGACGTCATCCCCACCTTCCTCCGGTTTGTCACCGGCAGTCTCCTTAGAGTGCCCACCATAACGTGCTGGTAACTAAGGACAAGGGTTGCGCTCGTTACGGGACTTAACCCAACATCTCACGACACGAGCTGACGACAGCCATGCAGCACCTGTCTCAATGTTCCCGAAGGCACCAATCCATCTCTGGAAAGTTCATTGGATGTCAAGGCCTGGTAAGGTTCTTCGCGTTGCTTCGAATTAAACCACATGCTCCACCGCTTGTGCGGGCCCCCGTCAATTCATTTGAGTTTTAACCTTGCGGCCGTACTCCCCAGGCGGTCAACTTAATGCGTTAGCTGCGCCACTAAGAGCTCAAGGCTCCCAACGGCTAGTTGACATCGTTTACGGCGTGGACTACCAGGGTATCTAATCCTGTTTGCTCCCCACGCTTTCGCACCTCAGTGTCAGTATCAGTCCAGGTGGTCGCCTTCGCCACTGGTGTTCCTTCCTATATCTACGCATTTCACCGCTACACAGGAAATTCCACCACCCTCTACCATACTCTAGCTCGACAGTTTTGAATGCAGTTCCCAGGTTGAGCCCGGGGATTTCACATCCAACTTAACGAACCACCTACGCGCGCTTTACGCCCAGTAATTCCGATTAACGCTTGCACCCTCTGTATTACCGCGGCTGCTGGCACAGAGTTAGCCGGTGCTTATTCTGTCGGTAACGTCAAAATTGCAGAGTATTAATCTACAACCCTTCCTCCCAACTTAAAGTGCTTTACAATCCGAAGACCTTCTTCACACACGCGGCATGGCTGGATCAGGCTTTCGCCCATTGTCCAATATTCCCCACTGCTGCCTCCCGTAGGAGTCTGGACCGTGTCTCAGTTCCAGTGTGACTGATCATCCTCTCAGACCAGTTACGGATCGTCGCCTTGGTGAGCCATTACCTCACCAACTAGCTAATCCGACCTAGGCTCATCTGATAGCGCAAGGCCCGAAGGTCCCCTGCTTTCTCCCGTAGGACGTATGCGGTATTAGCGTTCCTTTCGAAACGTTGTCCCCCACTACCAGGCAGATTCCTAGGCATTACTCACCCGTCCGCCGCTGAATCCAGGAGCAAGCTCCTTTCATCCGCTCGACTTGCATGTGTTAGGCCTGCCGCCAGCGTTCAATCTGAGCCATGATCAAACTCTTCAGTTCAAACATCTTTGGGTTTTTAAGAAACCCTAAACTTGGCTCAGCAATCGTTGGTTACATCTTTGATTTCTCGCGGAGTAACTTGTGATGCTGATAATCTTGTTGACTATCAGTCTGACTCCACAAGCACCCACACGAATTGCTTGATTCAGTTGTTAAAGAGCGGTTGGTTAAGATCTTTCGTCTCAACCGAGGCGCGCATTCTACAGCAGCCTCATTTACTGTCAAGTGATTATTTTCAGAAGCTTTCGAAGATTTCTTCAACAACTTCAACCACTTGCGCTTCCGATCTCTCGTCAGCGGGAGGCGAATTCTACAGCGTTACACGCCGCTGTCAACACCTCTTTTTCAACTTCCTTTCGGGCTTCGATGAACTGAAGCCGCTTACTGCCAAAACCTCTTAACTCGTTGAATCTCAAGGAGTTTTCCGTTTCGACTGCGCCGGAAGTGGGGCGAATTATAGACACCTCAGATCTGCCGTCAACCGTTAATTTCGCTTTTCTTGCAAAACCTGCTTCCCAGCCTTCAACCGCGGGATCCTGCGCATCACAGGCGGCACACGCAGAACGAGCAGCACTGCACCGATAAAGGCATAGATCGCCCATTCTTCGAGATCTGCACGAACGATCCACAACATATGCAGCAAGCCCAAGCCCAGAATCACATAAACCAAGCGATGCAACTTCTTCCAGCGCACACCCAGCCGACGTTGACTGTAGCGATTGGACGTCACCGCTAGCACCAGCAATCCAAGAAAGCCCAATGCTCCAACAATGATGTACGGCCGTTTGCGTAACTCGACCGCCAGTTGCGACCAATCGAAACCGAGGATAAACGCCAGATAGCTGCCCAGATGCAGAACCACATAGGCAAAACACCAAAGCCCCAGCTGCCGGCGGACCGCAATCCACCCCGCCCACCCAGTCAGTTTCTGCAGAGGCGTCATGCTCAGGGTGATCAGCAGCAGGATCAACGTCCCCAGCCCCAAACGATCAACCAGGACTTTGCCGGGATCAGGCCCCAGTGAATCCTCCAGAGCTTGATACAACCACAGCAACGGCCAGATGGCCGCCGCAACGAACACGCCTATACGCCAGTACAGGAATCGCATCAGTAATTCTTCCGCAGATCGAGCCCTGTATATAAAGAAGCGACTTCATCCGCGTAGCCGTTGAACATCTGCGTATCACGAACGTTCGGCTTGAACAGACTGTTCGGCAGGCGCCGTTCGCGCGCTTGCGTCCAGCGCGGGTGGTCAACGGCCGGGTTCACGTTGGCATAGAAGCCGTACTCATCCGCGGCGATGCTTTGCCAAGTGGTCTTTGGCTGCTCGCTGACCAGACTGATGCGTACGATGGACTTCACGCTCTTGAAGCCATATTTCCATGGCACCACCAAACGCAGAGGGGCACCGTTCTGATTCGGCAACTCGCGGCCATACATGCCCACTGCAAAAATCGCCAAAGGGTTCATCGCCTCGTCCAGGCGCAAGCCTTCTACATAAGGCCAGTCGATCAGAGCGAAACCCGAGCGCTGCCCCGGCATGCTCTTCGGATCCTGCAGGGTTTCGAAGCGGATGTACTTGGCTTTGGAGGTCGGTTCGACCTGCTTGAGCAATGCCGAGATCGGAAAGCCGATCCACGGAATGACCATCGACCACGCCTCGACGCAGCGCAGACGGTAGATGCGCTCCTCGAGTTGATACGGCTTCATGAAATCTTCCAGCGCGTATCGCCCCGGCTTCCCCACCTCCCCATCTATCACCACGCTCCACGGTTCGGTTTTCAGCGATCCGGCGTTCGACGCCGGATCGCCTTTGCCGGTGCCGAACTCATAGAAGTTGTTGTAGTGAGTGGCGTCATTATAAGGCGTGATCGCCTCATCCTTGACGTTGACCGCGCCCCACTGGGTCGAAGGAAGTTTTTCAGCAAACCAGGCCGGCGCTTTGCCAGGCTCGACATCGGAATAACGAGAGGCATCCGCGGCGCTCACCCAGCGCGGCAGAGTGCTGACGGCGATACCAGCGGCCGTAGCCCCGAGCAATTGGCGACGAGAGAGATAAATGGATTCAGGCGTGACATCCGACTCATGGCAGTCGGACGCTTTAGGGACTTTGATCAACATGGCAACTCCGCAGCTTTGGAGGACTGATGCACCCATTGACTGCGGAGTATGCGGGAAATTACATCACTCGGCGTTTTTGTGACGACGAAGACGCAACAGGTACTGCACCGGCCCGGAAGCGGCATAGGCGAGGAACACCAGCAGCAGGATTCGCGGCGGATCGCTGAACACAACGGCGAACACCAATACCACCGCCAGGATCGCCACGAACGGCACACGTCCTTTCAAGTCCAGCTCTTTGAAGCTGTTGTACTTGATGTTGCTGACCATCAGCATGCCGGCCGCCGCGACCATCAGCGCGACCAGGAACGACATCTTCGAACCCTGGATGCCGTAATCACTGAACGCCCAGACGATACCAGCCACCACGCCGGCAGCCGCCGGACTTGCCAGACCGATGAAATAGCGTTTGTCAGCGGTGCCGACCTGAGTGTTGAAGCGCGCCAGACGCAACGCCGCGCCTGCTACATAGATGAAGGCGACCATCCAGCCGACCTTGCCCATATCACCCAGTGCCCAGCCGAACGCCAGCAATGCCGGGGCGACACCGAACGCAACCATATCCGACAGCGAGTCGTACTCGGCGCCGAAGGCACTTTGCGTATTGGTCATGCGCGCGACACGACCGTCTAGGCCGTCGAGCACCATGGCGACGAAAATCGCAATCGCGGCAAAAGCAAAATACTTGCTCGCATTCGCCGAATCACCGGCGCTCAACGCAGCCTGGGCACTCATCGAATTGATGATGGAATAAAAGCCTGCGAACAGGTTCGCAGTGGTGAACAGGTTCGGCAGCAGATAGATACCACGATGCCGGACTTTACGACCTTCCGCGTCGTGCCCTTCTTCGATGTGTTCATCGACGGGCAGCAGACTTTCGGCGTCAGAAGCCTTGTTCGGCTCTTCGGGACGTTCGCTCATGGACATTACCTTGCAACGGTTTGGAGAAAATTCGACAGAGGCTTGAGGACGACAGTTCGGCCACAAACGATGCAGCTTTATACCAGAACCACCGCCTCAAACGAAAAAACGCGGCCGAGGCCGCGTTTTTTCATACAAGCAACGACGACTTAGTTTTTGGCTTTGTCGACGATTTTGTTGGCACCGATCCACGGCATCATGGAGCGCAGTTGCTCGCCGATGATTTCGATACCGTGAGCGGCGTTGTTACGACGCTTGGCGGTCATTGAAGGGTAGCCGGTTGCGCCTTCGCTGATGAACATTTTGGCGTATTCGCCGTCCTGAATACGTTTCAGGGCGTTGCGCATGGCCTGACGGGATTCGGCGTTGATCACTTCCGGACCGGTCACGTACTCGCCGTATTCAGCGTTGTTGGAGATCGAGTAGTTCATGTTGGCGATACCGCCTTCGTACATGAGGTCAACGATCAGCTTCAGTTCGTGCAGGCACTCGAAATAGGCCATTTCCGGCGCGTAGCCAGCTTCAACCAGGGTTTCGAAACCGGCCTTGACCAGCTCAACGGTACCGCCGCACAGAACAGCTTGTTCGCCGAACAGGTCGGTTTCAGTCTCGTCCTTGAAGGTGGTTTCGATGATGCCGGTACGACCGCCGCCAACGCCGGCAGCGTAGGACAGTGCAACGTTTTTGGCATTGCCCGAGGCATCCTGGTAGATCGCGATCAGGTCAGGGATACCGCCGCCTTTGACGAACTCGGAACGTACGGTGTGGCCCGGAGCCTTCGGCGCGATCATGATCACGTCGAGGTCAGCGCGTGGCACAACCTGGTTGTAGTGAATCGCGAAACCGTGGGAGAAGGCCAGGGTGGCACCTTTCTTGATGTTTGGCTCGATTTCGTTCTTGTACAGCGAGGACTGGAACTCGTCCGGGGTCAGGATCATGACCAGGTCGGCTGCAGCGACAGCGGAAGCCACGTCGGTCACTTTCAGGCCGTGGGCTTCAGCTTTGGCAACGGTGGCCGAACCTTTACGCAGACCGACGGTAACGTCGACACCGGAGTCTTTCAGGTTGCACGCCTGGGCGTGGCCCTGGGAACCGTAACCGATGATGGCAACTTTCTTGCCCTGGATGATCGACAGGTCGCAGTCTTTATCGTAGAAAACTTTCATGAATTTCCCCTTATATCCGGCCATTCAGGCCATGCGCTAATTTGGTTTAGATGCTGAGTACTTTGTCGCCGCGGGCGATGCCGGTCACGCCGCTACGGACGGTTTCCAGAATCGATGCAGTGCCGATGGACTGAATGAAGCTGTCGAGCTTGTCGCTGGTACCGGTCAATTGAACGGTATACACGCTGGCGCTGACATCGACGATCTGTCCACGGTAAATATCGGTGGTGCGTTTGATCTCGGCGCGCTGGGCGCCAGTGGCCTTGACCTTGACCAGCATCAGCTCGCGCTCGATATGAGCACTTTCCGACAGGTCCACCAGCTTGACCACTTCGATCAGCTTGTTCAGGTTTTTGGTGATCTGTTCGATGACTTCATCGTGGCCCACGGTGGTCAGCGTCAGACGCGACAAGGTCGGGTCTTCGGTCGGCGCCACGGTCAGGCTTTCGATGTTGTAGTTGCGCTGCGAGAACAGGCCGACTACGCGAGACAGAGCGCCAGGTTCGTTTTCCAGAAGCAAGGAAATAATGTGCCGCATGATTAAGTACGCTCCGTCTTGCTCAACCACATATCGCGCATCGAGCCGTCTTTGATCTGCATCGGATAGACGTGCTCGCTGGTGTCGACCGAAACATCGATGATCACCAGGCGATCCTTCATGGCGAAAGCTTCGGCCATCTTCGACTTCAAATCTTTCGATTCGGTGATGCGTACGCCAACGTGGCCGTAGGCTTCAGCCAGCTTGATGAAGTCAGGCAGCGATTCCATGTAGGAGTGCGAGTGACGGCTGCCGTAGCTCATGTCCTGCCACTGGCGAACCATGCCCAGCACACCATTGTTGAGGATGACGATTTTCACCGGCAAACCGTATTGCAGGCAGGTCGACAGTTCCTGGATGTTCATCTGGATACTGCCTTCGCCGGTGACGCAGGCAACATCGTCGTCCGGGAAGCTCAGTTTGATGCCCATCGCCGCCGGCAGGCCGAAGCCCATCGTGCCCAGACCACCGGAGTTGATCCAGCGGTTCGGCTTGTTGAACGTGTAGTACTGTGCCGCGAACATCTGGTGCTGACCGACGTCGGAGGTCACAAAGGCATCGCCCTTGGTCACTTCGCACAGGGTTTCGATCACGGTTTGCGGCTTGATCTTGCTGCCATCACCCTTTTCGTAAGGGAACAGCCCGCGATCGCCACGCCATTCATCGACCTGTTTCCACCAACTGGCCACGGACTCCTTGTTCGGGGTCTCGCCGATTTCCTTGAGGATCGCGACCATCTCGGTCAGGACGCTCTCGACCGGGCCAACGATTGGCACGTCGGCCTTGATGGTCTTGGAGATCGACGCCGGGTCGATGTCGATGTGGATGATCTTGGCGTTCGGGCAGAACTTCGCTGGGCCATTGATCACGCGGTCGTCGAAACGTGCGCCGACGGCGAGAATCACGTCAGCGTGGTGCATCGCCAGGTTGGCGGTGTAGCTGCCGTGCATGCCGAGCATGCCAATGAACTGGCGATCGGTGCCAGGGAAGCCGCCCAGGCCCATCAGCGTATTGGTCACCGGCAGGTTAAGCATTTTTGCCAGCTCGGTCAGCGGTGCGGAACCATTGCCGAGAATCACCCCGCCGCCGGAGTACAGCACCGGACGCTTGGCCGCCAGGAGCATTTCGGCTGCCTTGCGGATTTGCCCGGAGTGACCGCGAACGGCCGGGCTGTAGGAACGCAGCTTGGCTTTTTTCGGGAAGATGTATTCGAACTTCTCGGCCGGGTTGGTCATGTCTTTCGGGATATCGACCACGACCGGGCCCGGACGGCCGGATTGCGCCAGGTAGAACGCTTTCTTCATGACTTCCGGGATTTCCGAAGCGTGCTTGATCATGAAGCTGTGCTTCACGATCGGCCGGGAGATACCGATCATGTCGGTTTCCTGGAACGCGTCGGTGCCGACCATGGTGCTCGGCACCTGACCGGAAATGATCACCATTGGAATCGAGTCCATATAGGCGGTGGCGATACCGGTGATGGCGTTTGTGGCGCCTGGACCGGAAGTCACCAGTACCACGCCGGCTTTACCGGTGGCACGGGCGTAGCCGTCAGCCATATGGGTTGCCGCTTGCTCGTGACGAACCAGGATGTGGGTCACTTCCGGTTCTTTGAACAGGGCATCGTAAACATGCAGGAGAGCACCACCCGGGTACCCGTAGATATATTTGACGCCTTCGTCACGCAAAAAGCGGACGAGCATCTCACCGCCAGATAAAAGCTCCACGTTGTTCACCTCTAAAACGCCAGAATACCGTCCACAAAAAGGGGCGGGTCTTAATAGGTTTACTTCTCGGCAGAGCATGAGCGACGGTGGTCGCCGACTACGTCAGCACTGACTGAGCAAGTATTGGGATCGTCCCAAGTGTTGCGGGCCTTTCCCACCCAGCGCGAGGTAACGCGTTGCGGGTGTAACAGGTCGGCGCGGATGTGCGCCTCATGATCTACCGAGTGGGTCTGCTTCTGGCAGTCCCTCTACAGCGGACTTTGGATTCTTCTGTTTCGCCCTCTGCAAGTCAAGTCGTCTGTGTGGTTAATTGTGGGTAAGCACATGAGAACGCAAGAAAAAACCTGAAAAGCGCTACTCTGTTAGCGTCAATTGCGCAATTTTGCCAAGGAATCAGCATGCGAACGCTCCTCCTGACTCTGCTGATCGGCCTCAGCCCGTGGTGCTCGGCCGCTCAAATCTACAAATGGGTCGATGCCCAGGGTGTCACCCACTTCGATGCGCA
The DNA here is from genome assembly GCF_051132135.1 of Pseudomonas sp. R1-1. Classification (NCBI taxonomy): domain Bacteria; kingdom Pseudomonadati; phylum Pseudomonadota; class Gammaproteobacteria; order Pseudomonadales; family Pseudomonadaceae; genus Pseudomonas; species Pseudomonas sp. R1-1. The sequence goes on along the minus strand of NZ_CP071663.1, from coordinate 1,039,598 downwards.
GCCGCCTGCCGGTCAGCCGTCGACCACCGTGCAAACGCCCTCCCCGCCACCGGCAAAACCTTCGGCCATGCCGGGCAGCGGCGTACTCGGCGATCAGAAAGCGATCAACGCCAAGGTCAAGAAGCAGGTGGCCGAGCAACAGGCGCAGCTTCAGGCGTTTTGCGAGCAGGCACGGACCAACCTTGCGCAGCTGCAAAACAATCCGCGTTTGAGAGAGGAAGTCGAGGGGCGGTTGAAGCGGCTTGACGATGCGCAGCGTCAGGAGCGCATCGTCGAAGCGCAGAAGCAGATTGCGCAGAACTGCCAGTGATCACTGGCAGTGTGCGGTTCAGCGTGAGGCGGTGATCAGCAGGTCAAACTCTTTGAGCAGCACCTGCAACTGACGATCCTTGCCTCCAAGGTTGCGCTGGGCAAAAACCATCTCGGCCATTTCCTGAATACCCGAGGCGTTCGGCAGCGGCAGATCCTGTTCCAGAATCATCTTCATGCGCGGCAGGAAGATCCATTGCAGCCACTGTTCGAAGTCCAGCGTATCGACAGAAAACGGCTCGACACTGCTCAAGGCTTCGGCCGAAGGCTCAACCTCATCCCACCAGCCTCGGGCGCGCAGCTCACGCTCGATCAGTAGCAACTGATCAGCGATTTTCGGGAAACGGGCATCCATCACAGGGAGACCTTGGCCTTCTGCCGGGCCAGCGTGGCGCCCGCGGAATCGCCTTGTTTCTCACGGGCCTGAGCGATCAACTCCCACAGGCTGGCTTGCAGGTCCGGACGACCGTTGGCCATGGTCAACGCACGGCGGGCAAATTGCTCGGCTTGCGGCGCATCGCCCTGGGCCATGCGCACCTGCGCCAGGCGATAAAGCACTTGCGGCTCACGCGGCGCAACGCGCTGGGCGCGCTCCAGGCTCGACGACGCACCGTTGAGGTCGCCACCGGCCTGCTGCTGTTGTGCAGTGGTCAGCAAGGCCAGCACCGGGCCTTCCAGTTGTTCATCGGCCGACAGGCCACCGCCGCTGCTCGCCGACGGAATGCCACTCGGCGTCGACGGCATGCTGTAGCTGCCGGAGTTGGCCGGCGCCGATTCGACCGCCGACGGGTTGTAAGGCCCCGACGTGATGCCGCCGGAGGCCGGGCCCGGAACGATCGGCGAAGAGCTGATCGGTGTCGACACGGCCGCGCCGCCGCCAGGCACCATCACCACCACGCCGGTATCGCCCTGCGGAATGGCCTGAGTCTGGCCCTGCACCGGCCGCTTGACCGTTGTCTGACGGAAACCGCCGTTGGCACCGATGCGCTCGCTGTTGGACACCGCTGTGCCGGAGTCGACGACGGGAATCGAACCACGCTGTACGGTAGAGCAGCCGCTGAGCAAAGCCACGGCGGTCACCGCTGGAATCAACCACTTGTTCACTTGAAACCCTCTTTGCTTAATTCATCCAGCCCTTGACCCAATCCATCACCGACTCCGGCGAGGCAGGCGTTTCGCTTGCGCACGCGGCGCCGGGTGGCGGTTCGCTGCCGCGAATATACGGCATCTGCACCGCGCCGGGGCAGTTGGCATCGGAGCCTTGGCCTGTGCGCGAATCGACCCAGGCCTGGACGACGTTGTCCGGCTGCGGCATGTCCAGCGGCAGCGGATCGGCCTTGCGCATGAAACTGGTCCAGACCTGCAACGCACCGGTCGCCCCGGTGAAGGGCGTCTTGCCGTTGTCGTCGCGGCCCAGCCAGACCACCGCCAGCAGATCCTGACTGAAACCGGCGAACCAACTGTCGCGCGAATCGTTACTGGTACCGGTCTTGCCGGCCAGCGTCAGAGTCTTGGGTAGCACGTTATAAACCGAACTGCCGGTACCTTCGCGCATCACGCGCTGCATGGCGTTCTGGATCAGATAGATGGAGGCCGGGTCGAAACGCTGCTGAATCTGGAACGGATAACGCTTGAGCGGCTCGCCTTCGGCGGTCAGTACGCTGCGAATCCCGCGCATCGGCGTGTTAAAACCACCGTTGGCCAGCGTCTGGTACATGGTTGCCACTTCGATCGGGGTCATGCCGCCGGCACCCAGAAGCATCGACGGGAATGCCGGGAACTCGCGGGTAACACCGAGGCGACCGAGGGTCTTGAGCACGTTCGGCACACCGACTTCCAGGCCCAGACGCGAGGTCGACAGGTTGTAGGAATGCGCCAGCCCCTGGTAGAGGAACACCGTGCCGTGGGAACGGCGATCGTAGTTCTGCGGCTTCCACACTTGCCCGTTCGCGCCTTTGACCGACAACGGTTCATCCGACAGCCAACTGGTCAGGGTGTACTGACTGGGTTTTTCCAGCGCGGTCAGATAAACAGCCGGTTTGATCAACGAACCGATCGGCCGCACCGCATCCAGCGCGCGGTTGAAGCCGGCGTAACTGGCCTGGCGGCTGCCGATCATCGCCTGGACTTCGCCGGTTTCCGGGTTGGTCACGACCATCGCCGCTTCAACGTCATCGGAGCCTTTGCGCCCGGACAGGCGTTTGAAGGTGTCGTTGACCGAGGCTTCGGCCTTCATTTGCAGAATCGGGTCGAAGCTGGTGAAGATGCGCAGGCCTTCTTCGGTCAAGTCTTCGTCGCGATAATCCTCACGCAATTGACGTTTGACCAGATCGATGAAGCCTGGGTACGAGCTGTCGGCCAGCTTGCCGCGAGTGGTCACGCCCAGCGGCATTTTCTTCGCCGCCTCAACCTGCTCCGGCGTGGCTACGCCCTGTTGTGCAAGCACGTCGAGCACCAGATTACGGCGCTCCAGCGCGCGCTCCGGATTACGCCGCGGGTTGTAGTAGGACGGGCCTTTGACCATGCCGACCAGCAACGCCACTTGATGCAGCTTCAGCTCGGACAACGGCTGACCGAAGAAGAACTGACTGGCCAGACCGAAACCATGCACCGCACGTTGACCGTCCTGCCCGACGAAGACTTCGTTGAGGTAGGCCTCAAGGATTTCCTTCTTGTCGTAATGCAGCTCCAGCAACATTGCCATCATCGCTTCGGTGAGCTTGCGGGTCAGGCTGCGTTCGCTGGTCAGATAGAAGTTCTTCACCAACTGCTGGGTCAGGGTACTGCCGCCCTGGGTCATCTTGCCGCCAGAGGTGTTAACCCAGACCGCACGGGCGATCGATTTTGGCGACACGCCCCAGTGGCTATAGAAATCGCGGTCTTCCACAGCGACCAGGGTTTCGAGCAGATACGGCGGCACCTGATCGAGCTTGATCAGAATACGGTCTTCAAGATTCTTGGGATAAATGCCGCCGATCAGCAGCGGTTCCAGACGCACCACCGACAGTTTGGAGCCGTTGGTCGCCGACAGCTCGGCGACGTAATCGCCGGAGAAACGCACGCGCACCGGTTGCGGTTTTTCCAGGCCTTCGTAGAACTGGAAGCCACGGGTATTCAGGTCGACCGTGTTGCCGCTGACGGCAGCAGCGCCGGGGCCGTTGCTAACGGCTTCGCGGCGATAACCGAGGGCATCGAGTTCGGTAAGGAAATCGTCCTTGCTGAGCTTCTGTCCGACGAACAGCTCGAGCGGGCGCGCGTATACCTTGGCCGGGATGGTCCAGCGCTTGCCGGAGAACTTCTCCTGCACCACGGCATCGAGGTAAACGGCGAAGCCGGCCAGCACGACAAGGCCGACCAGACTGAGTTTGATGGCCCAGCTCAGCCACGGGCCCAGGCCCTTGGACGGTGGTTTTTTCTTGGTACGGGGGGATCGGGATCGAGTCATGGCGGCGGATTATACGCACTTTATCGATCCTCAACAGGCACCCTCAGAGGTTTGCGTCCGGCGGGCAAGCGGCCATAATGGCGGCCTCGAATTTCCCGTCTCTGAAGGATCGCCCGTGAGCCAGTCCCTGATCGCTGCCCTGCAAAACCCGGCCCTCTACCCGCACCCCGTCGAAGGGTTCCAGGTCATCGAAACCCACATTTCGTGGGTGATCCTCACCGGCCCCTTTGCCTATAAAGTGAAGAAGCCGGTGAATTTCGGCTTCCTCGACTTCACCAGCCTCCAATCTCGCGCGCATTTCTGCGCCGAAGAGCTGCGCCTCAACCAGCGCCTGACTGAAGATTTGTATCTGGAAGTGTTGCCAGTCACCGGCAGCGTTGAAGCGCCACAGCTGGGTGGCGACGGTGCACCGATCGAATACGTGCTGAAAATGCGTCAGTTCCCGCAGACCGGCCTGCTCAGCACGCTGCAAGCCAACGGCGAGCTGACCACCCAGCACATCGATGCGATGGCCGCGCAGATTGCCCGCTTCCACCTCAACGCGCCGAAAGTCCCGGCCGAGCATGACGCCGGCACCCCGGACAGCGTAATGGCGCCGGTCGCGCAGAACTTTGAGCAGATCCTGCCGTTTCTCAGCGACAAAAACGACCTGCTGCAACTCGAGGCGCTGAAAGCCTGGGCCGAAAGCAGCTTCGAACGTCTCAAGCCATTGTTCGCCCAGCGCAAGGCCGCGGGTTTTACCCGTGAATGCCATGGTGACATCCACTTGGGTAACGCCACGGTCATCGATGGCAACGTGGTGATCTTCGACTGCATCGAGTTCAACGAGCCCTTCCGTTTCACTGACGTCTGGGCCGACACCGGTTTCCTCGCGATGGACCTGGAAGACCGCGGCCTGAAATCACTGGCGCGCCGTTTCATCAGTCAGTACCTGGAACTGACCGGCGACTATCAAGGCCTGGAAGTGCTGAACTTCTATAAAGCCTACCGCGCACTGGTCCGCGCCAAGGTCGCGCTGTTCAGCATGCCGGCGGACGCAACCGCCGTGCAGCGCGCCACCACCCTGCGCCAGTACCGCAACTACGCCAACCTGGCGGAAAGCTACAGCACCATTCCGTCGCGCTTCATGGCGATCACCCACGGTGTGTCCGCGGTCGGCAAAAGCCACGTTGCCATGCGCCTGGTCGAGGCTCTGGGTGCGATCCGTCTGCGTTCGGATGTCGAGCGCAAGCGCCTGTTTGGTGAGCAGAGCGTCATCAATGACGTACAGGCCGGGATTTACACCGCCGATGCCAGCGCCGCGACCTACGCGCGCCTGCACGAAATCGCCGAAGTGATCCTGCATGCCGGTTTCCCGGTGGTAATCGATGCCACGTACCTGAAACGCGAACAACGCGACAACGCGGCGAAAATCGCTGAGGCCACCGGCACGCCGTTCCTGATCCTCGATTGCAACGCGCCGCAAGCGGTGATCGAGAGCTGGCTGGCGGTGCGTCAGGCCGACCAGAAAGACCCGTCCGACGCCACCCTGGCGGTGATCGAAGCGCAACAGGCCAACCGCGAAGCGCTGACGCCGGAAGAGATTCTGCGCAGCAAACGCGTGCAGACCAATGAATCCGGCACGCTCGACACAGTGGTCGCGCAGATTCGTCAGCGCCTGCCAGGCCTGTAAGAAACTATTTCGGCCGTGAAGCCCTCGCTCGCTTCACGGCCGTCAAATAGTGGCACTATACTGGCGTCATAAAACCAACAGGTGATCTGACATGAGCCAGCCGAAACTTCTCGATACCCCGCTGTATGCCCTGCTGCACAAAGACGACATCACTGGCTTCAACAAGGAGCGTCCGCAGGACGGCCCGATCGACATGGTCGGCGGCGATTTCCGCGGTCTCGATCTGCGCGAGTTGAATGCCGATGGCGTGGATTTCCGCGACGCGTATTTCCGTTCCGCCGACTTGCGTGGCATCGACTTCCGTAACGCACAGCTGGAAGGCGCAAGCCTGGCCCACGCGCAGATTTCCGGCGCGTATTTCCCACCGGAGCTGAGTGCCGACGAGATTCTGATGTCGATGAATTTCGGTACGCGGCTGCGCTATCGCACACGCTGATAGCCCATTACTTCCTGACAAAACGCCATCCCCTGTAGGAGTGAGCCTGCTCGTGATAGCGGCTTAACATTCAACAAATAGATTGCCTGCCTGTCCGCTATCGCGAGCAGGCTCACTCCTACATTGATTTGTGTCCCCCTCCTTTCTGCGCTCGCAGGCCGTTCAAACGCCGTTTCTTAGAAGCATTTGCGTCGAATCCGACCAAACAACCACGCTTTTCCTACTGATGGCTACACTCCTGAGAAGCTCGCCCACGCACCATTCGGCCGTCGCAAGGAGGCTTGATGAATGATGAACTGCAACACCTGAAAAATCTTGGCAAGACGTCGGCGCAATGGCTGCATGCCGTGGGCATCCACAGCGCCTCGGACTTGCGTCGGCTCGGCGCAGTGGACGCCTACCGGGCCGTGCGTACCCGCGGGTTTCGTGCATCGAAGGTGTTGTTGTATGCGATCGAAGGCGCGCTGATGGATGTGCACTGGAACGACATCCCGGCCGAGCGCAAGGACGCCCTGAACAAGCAGCTCGAAGCCATTTCCGCGCGTCACAAGAACTGAACGGGCTGCGACCGTCATGTATTTACTCGGCGAACAATCGACGCATACCGATGCATTGATCAACCGCTTGCAAAGCCTGCCCGCGCAGTGGTTGCGAGATCTCGCACCTAGCGGGCCGGTTTTGAAGGTCGATGCGACGGATGACTTGCTGCCCCTGTTGCCCGCTGAACAGTTGTTTCTGCTGAGCGACGGTGTGATCAACGGCTGCATCGGTGCGCGTCCGCTGTTTTACTGGCAGGAAGGCGATTTGATTGGTCTGCAGCAAGGTGATGCCTGGGCTGATTGTCGTTGGTGCTGCGATGCGCCGCTGCGTTTGCAGCCTTACCGCCGCGAGGAGGTGTTTCGGCATCTGTTCGCTGACGCACGCCGGGCGCAGCAGTTCGTCGAATACCTGCAGGGCCACCTGGCGATTCTCGCCCTCGCCGTAGCGGAGTTGAAACCGCGTGAATTTCGCAGCAGCAACGGTTTCAAACGGGTCGAGGCCGGCGCCACCCTGATCAGACAGGGAGACGTTGCTGATCATGTGTTTGTGATCATCGACGGGCATGCCGAAGCGTTTGTCGACGGACACAAGGTCGGCGACGTGCCCAAGGACGAGATTTTTGGTGCCATGGCGATCTTCACTGGCGAGCCGCGCAACGCCACGGTGATCGCGCGCGTCCCGAGTACAGTGATGATGATTCCCGGTGATCAGTTTCTGAGCATGACCCGCATCAACCCGAAGATTGCGCATAGCCTGATCGAGAGCATGGCGCGGCGCATCGGCCAATTGAACCGGCAGATCGCACCCACAAAGGTCACTGAAGGCCAGCGCTGAAGCCCTTTAGTTACGCGGCATTCCAGCCAATTCCCTGACGAAATGGTAAAAATGGAAAATCAATGGTTGACGCGGTAATGAGAATCGCTATGATTATCACAACTGGTCGCGAGATCAGTCGATATTCTGAAAAGCCCTTGGTTCGGACTCTCAGATTATCTCCTCATCAGGCTAATCACGGTTATTTGACCCGGTTCTTTACCGGGTCTTTTTTTGCCTGCGAAAAAGTCATTTGCTGAACTGTTGACGCATCTGTTCGCAGTAGTCCGGCTTGGCCGTGGCGGGCGTGTACCAGACATAATCGGCCATCGCAGCCGTCACCGCGTCGCCCTCCTCTGCCAGAGTCAACACCGTGGGCGCCTTGGCCACGTCCAAATCGACAACATGCAGCGGCACGCCGGCATCCTTACGCGCATGCCACGCCCCGGCCAACAGCATCGAGGGCGCAGGCGCTGCGAGCAGACGTTCAGCCATGCGCCGATCACGTTGCTGCTGAACCGCCAGCATCGCCGGCATTTGCGATTCGGGCAGCAAGCCGCAGTGGGACTCGCTGATCTGCCGCAGCAACGTGTCCTTCACCGCTGCCGCGTTACTGCGCGCACCGCTCAGTGGCGGAGGCTCACGATAGACAGCGCGGATTTCGTCGTTATCGACATTGGCCGCCAGCAGCGGATACGGTTGCGAGAGCGCGAAGCGCACGATCGGCCCATAAAGCGTCCAGTCCCAGCCGTCCTGCCAGTCCAGCGCTTTGGCAACATCGGCGGATGCCAGCATCTGGCGCGCGGCAGGCACTTTCGACTGTTGATCCGCTGTGAGCATTTCCAGCAGCAGACTGCCTTGCTGGCGCTGCTCGCCGAGCGCTTGCAGCAGCCATAACTGTGCAGCGTGGTGATCGGCATTGTCATGCTGCTCGCCAATGATCAGTCGCTCGGATTGCGCAAGGCGCGTCACCAGTTGCTCTGCGGTCAGCACTTCACCGCTGTGCAGGTCGCGAATTTCGCCACCGACCGGTGCTGGCGCAACAGCATGCTGACACCCTGCAAGCAACATCAGCATCAATAACCACAGTGCTCGCATGTACACACCTCGACGATTCAGTCAGCGGGCGATGATCAGCGGATGGCCGCGCTCCGGGTGCGGCTGCACCAGCACTTCCAGTCCGAACACCGCTTGCAGTGTATCCGGGCGCAGCACCTGCTCCGGCGTATCCAGGGCCACCGGCCGGCCATTTTCCAGCAGCAGGATGCGGTCACAGTAACGCGCGGCGAGGTTCAGATCATGCAGGATCACCAGCACTGCCGCGCCGCGATCGGCGAATTCACGCACCGCCTGCAAGGTGGTGTGTTGGTGCAGCGGATCGAGCATTGAAGTCGGCTCGTCGAGCAACAACGTTTGCCCGGCCTGCCCCGGCCACAGCTGCGCAAGCACCCGCGCCAGATGCACGCGTTGGCGCTCGCCGCCGGACAACGCGAGATAACTGCGCCCGCTCAGATGCCCGGCATCGGCGGCCGCCAATGCTGCGGCGATGATTTCGTCGTCACGCACGCGGCCGCTTTGATACGGCAAGCGGCCCATGCCCACCACTTCTTCGACACGGAAGGCAAAATCCAGCGTCGAAACCTGCGGCAACACTGCCAAGCGTTGCGCACGCTGGCTTCGCGCCCAGTCGTGCAATGGCTTGCCGTCAAGCGACACCTCGCCCGCGCTGGCGGCCAACTCGCCGCACAACGCGCCGAGCAAAGTGCTTTTGCCCGCACCGTTCGGGCCGAGCACGCCGAGCACTTCGCCGCTTTCCAGTTGCAACGTAACTTCGTCGAGCACGGTTTTGCGCCCGCGCTGAATCTGCAGATTGTGCGCACGCAGCATCAGGCCCGCCCTCGCAGCAGCAGATACAGAAAGAACGGCGCGCCGATAAACGCCGTGACGATACCGATCGGCAATTCCGCCGGCGCCAGCGCCAGACGCGCCACCAGATCGGCGAGCAACAACAGGCTGCCACCGGCCAGCACCGAGGCCGGCAACAGCACGCGGTGGTCTGGCCCGGCGAGCAGTCGCACAAGATGCGGCACCACTAGCCCGACGAAACCGATCATGCCCGCCGCCGCCACCGCCGCGCCGACACCCAGCGCGGTGCAGAACACCAGTTCACGCTTGAGCCGCTCGACGTCGATCCCCAAATGCCCGGCCTCCGACTCGCCGAGCAACAACGCATTCAAGGCCTTGGCCCGCCGCGGCAGCCATAACGCGACTCCGGCGCTGATGATCAACAACGGCCACAGCCGCGCGTAACTGGCGCCATTGAGGCTGCCGAGATTCCAGAAGGTCAGCGTGCGCAGGGTCGCATCATCCGCCAGATAGGTGAACAGGCCGACGGCCGAGCCGGCCAGCGCCGTCAGCGCGATGCCCGCCAGTAACATCGTTGCGACGTGGGTCTGCCCGTTGCGCCGGCCGAGTCGGTAGACCAGCGCCGTTACGCCGAGTCCGCCGAGAAACGCGCACACCGACAACAGATAAGGCGCAAACCCCTCCGGCACATCGCCAAACACCGTGCCGCCGACAATCGCAATCGCCGCCCCCAGCGCCGCGCCACTGGAAACACCAACCAGCCCCGGATCGGCCAGCGGATTGCGAAACAGGCCCTGCATCGCCACGCCGGAGAGCGCCAGCACACCGCCCACCGCCAGACCGAGCAAGGTGCGCGGAAGACGAATCTGGCCGAGGATCAGTTCAGCCTGCTCCAGGCCGTCCGGCGCCAGCGGCACACCTGACAGACGCAACGCTGCGCGCAACGTGTCGAACAGCGGCAAGCTGACCGGTCCAAGCGCCAACGACAACCAGGTCGCCAGCAGACACAGCAGCGTCAGGCCGATGAACAGGCCGCGCGGTTTGACCAGTGTGGTCATTGGCCGCCCTTGGCTGGATAAAAACCGTCAGTCAGGGTTTTCAGCGCAGCCGGCAAACGCGGCCCGAGTCCGCCGACCAGCAGCGTCGGATCCAGCTCCATCACCCGCCCGGCCTTGGCCGCGCGGCTGGAATTGAGAATCGGATTTTCCTTGAACAGCGCGGTTTTCGCCGCCTCGCCGCTCAGCGCACGGTCGGCGAATACCAACACTTCGGGATCGAGGCCGGCCAGCGATTCCACCGAAAACGGTTTGTAACCGCTGTGAGTCGCGAGGTTACGTCCGCCTGCCTGTTGCAGCAGCCAATCGGCGGCGGTGTCCTTGCCGGCTATCAGCGGTTTGCCTCCGGCGTGCCCGAGCAACAGCAGCACGCCCGGGGCTTTTTGCGCGGTTTGCGCCTGAGCCACCCGCGCCTGTTGCGCATCGAGTTGCTGTTGATAAGTTTGCAGCCGTTGCTTCGCCTGCGCCTCGGCGCCCAGCAACTGGCCCAGATGAGTGAGGTTTTGCGTCAGCGTCGGCAGATCCGCTTGTGCGGAAAACAGCTCCACGCGGACCTTGGCTGCCTTGACCTGAGCCAGCACCGGCGGCGGGCCCATTTCTTCGGTGCCAATGAGAATGTCCGGACGCAGGCTGAGAATGCCCTCGGCGGACAGGCTGCGCTGGTAACCGATGCTCGGCAGCGCTTTGAGCGATTGCGGATGCTGGCTGGTGGTATCGACGCCGACCAGTTTCGCCTCGCCGCCCAGCGCACTGACCCACTCCGACAGTGCACCGCCGGCGCTGACCCAGCGTTGCGGCAAATCAGCCGCGACAGCGTGATGACTGAACAGCCAGCCGACACACAACGCAGCAATGCGGGGACTCAGGCGCATACACAGCTTCCTTGAACAAGGTTTCCCGGGCATCCGCACAGCGAGCCAAGTATCCTCGACATCTGCCAGACTCCCTGCGGGACAAGGCCGCCATTTGATAATTGTTTGCATTTAAACGTCAAGCTCGGACATATCCAGACACGAGCAGACTCTTGAGGATAGCCATGAAGTTTCTCTGCGCCGGCGCTGAGCTGGCCGAAGCCAGCGGTCGCGGCTTCGAAATTGACGGCAACAAACTGCTTGCCGTGCGCCGTGGCGGGCAGGTGTATGTCTATCTCAATCGTTGCCCGCACCGTGGCGTCGGGCTGGAATGGCAACCTGACCGGTTCCTCGACCCGAGCAACAGCCTGATCCAGTGCGCCACCCATGGCGCACTGTTTTTGATCGAGGACGGTGAATGTGTCGCCGGCCCGTGTGCCGGACAATCGCTCACGGCGATTGAATGCCAGGAAAACGCACAAGGTCTGTGGATAAATGTTTAACCGTTGAGCCGAACCTCGAGTCGGCGGTCGATAATCATTTCCTCATGATCAAGGCGCACGCCATAAGCCAGCACCTCCACACCGCAGGCGACTGCTTCGCGCAGCGCCTCGGCGTAGGCCGAATCGATTTCCGCAGCCGGGCGCACGGCTTCGATGCCGGTCAGGTTCACGCAATACAGCTGCACCGCACGAATGCCGTCTCGCGCCAGATGCGCCAGCTCGCGCAGGTGCTTGGCGCCACGCTGGGTCACGGCATCGGGAAACGCTGCCACCGCCGTTCCGTCGAAACCCAGGGTGACGCTCTTCACTTCGACATAAGCCGGGCCGCTCGGGTATTCGAGGCGAAAGTCGATGCGGCTTTTTTCCTGCCCGTAGGCGACTTCGCGCTTCAATGCGGTAAAGCCGTTCAACTCGGTGATGATCCCGGCCTGCAAGGCTTCTTCGACCAGCCCGTTCGCCCGTGCGGTATTCACACAGAACAAGCGCCCCTGCGGGGTTTCGCCGATCTCCCAGGTGCCGGGCAGCTTGCGTTTCGGGTCGTTCGAGCGGCTGAACCAGACCTGCCCGCCCTCGACCTGACAATTAAGCATCGACCCGGTGTTCGGACAGTGAATGGTCAGCAACTCGCCGCCCACCGTTTCGATGTCGGCGAGAAAACGTTTGTACCGGCGGATCAGGCGCGCTTCTTCAAGCTGTGGATAAAAACGCATCAGCCTTGCCAACTCTTCAGGCCACGAGCAATGCGCTCCACCGCTTCTTCCAGGCGCGCAAGGTTTTGCGTGTAGGCAAAACGCACATGGTGGCTGGCCTGATGGCGGCCAAAATCCAGACCCGGCGTGAAGGCAACGTGCTCCGTTTCGAGGAAATGCTGGCAGAACGCGAAGGCATCGCCGCCGAACTGGCTGATATCGGCATACAGATAAAACGCGCCTTCAGGCTCGACGGCGATGTTGAAGCCAAGCTCGCGCAGTGCCGGCAAAAGGTAATCGCGGCGACGGCCAAATTCGGCGCGGCGCTCCTCGAAAATCGCGATCGTCGCCGGCTCGAAACAGGCCAGGGCCGCGTGCTGCGCCATGCTCGGCGCGCTGATGTAAAGGTTTTGCGCAAGTTTTTCCAGCTCACTGACCGCTGCGTCCGGCGCGACCAGCCAGCCGAGGCGCCAACCGGTCATGCCGAAATACTTGGAAAAGCTGTTGAGCACGAACGCACCGTCATCCACTTGCAGAACACTGGCGGCATCGGTGCCGTACGTCAGGCCGTGATAGATCTCGTCCACCACCAGATGACCGTGATGCGCCTTGATGGCAGTGGATAACCCTGCCAGTTCATCGCGAGTCAGAATCGTCCCGGTCGGGTTGGCCGGCGACGCCACCAATGCGCCGACGCTGTCGCGATCCCAATGCCGCTCGACCAGATCGGGGGTCAGTTGATAACGTACGTCCGGCCCGACCGGGACCAGTTGCGCCGCGCCTTCGACCAGCCGCAGGAAGTGTCGGTTACACGGGTAGCCGGGGTCAGCCAGCAACCAGTGTTTGCCCGGATCGACCAGCAACGCACTGGCCAGCAGCAGCGCGCCGGAGCCGCCCGGGGTGATCAGAATCCGTCGCGGATCGATGTTCAGCCCGTACCGCGACTGATAGAACCCGGCGATTGCCTCACGCAACTCAGGAATCCCGCGCGCCGCGGTGTAGCGGGTCTTGCCCGCCGTCAGCGCCGCTTGCCCGGCGCGAATGATCGGCTCGGCAGTGGTGAAGTCCGGCTCGCCGATTTCCAGATGGATCACGTCATGCCCGGCGGCCTGCAATTCATTGGCCCGCGCCAGCAGCGCCATCACATGGAACGGTTCGATCGCACGACTGCGCGCACTGTAGGGGGCCATTGGAATGCCTTCGACGGGAAAAAAGACACGATTCTACCTGTCTGCCGGAACGAGCGAGAACCCGTGAAGGTCACAGCCTCAAGAACGCTGGACTGTAACGATCTGAACGTACGCTCCAGGATTGACTAAAATCAGTGATTGAACAGGTCTCCATTCCCACAGACACGGCTTGCCAAACATCTGCAAGCGCCACCCGCCGGGGGCTCGACATCCGGGAGTAGCGCAGGCTGATTTGATCTGGTAAGTTCGCCCGCTTGCAGCCGCAGGGCCGGCAGGTGTCGGTGATGGAGCAATCCTGCGCAATGGATTACAAGAGTAGAGGCGGTCTATTTCATGTCCACCCAAGCAAAGCAACAGCAGCAAGCGACGATCAGCGGCTTCGAACCTTACGTTCCGAAGGCGGGTGAAGAGTACATGGGCGCTCCGATGCGCGCGCACTTCACCAAGATCCTGAACAAGTGGAAACTGGACTTGATGCAGGAAGTCGACCGTACGGTTGATCACATGAAAGACGAAGCGGCCAACTTCCCTGACCCGGCCGACCGTGCCAGCCAGGAAGAAGAGTTCGCCCTCGAACTGCGCGCCCGCGACCGCGAGCGCAAGCTGATCAAGAAAATCGACAAGACCCTGCAACTGATCGAAGACGAAGAGTACGGCTGGTGCGAATCCTGCGGCATCGAGATCGGCGTCAAGCGCCTCGAAGCCCGCCCGACGGCGGATCTGTGCATCGACTGCAAGACCTTGGCGGAAATCAAGGAAAAACAGGTCGGCAAGTGATTTTGACCTGAACGAAAAACGGAGCGTGCGAACGCTCCGTTTTTGTTTCTACCTTTTGCTTCTGCCTTTGTTTTTTGTAGGAGTGAGCCTGCTCGCGATAGCGATGGATCAGTCAATATTTTTGTTGAATGTCACACCGCTATCGCGAGCAGGCGAAGGCCTACAGGTTGACCTGCATATTCCCTGAAAAGTAGCTTCGCTTTCATGACCGCCAAAACCTCCCCCGCCTACATCGGCCGCTTCGCCCCGACCCCCAGTGGCCACTTGCACTTCGGTTCGCTGGTCGCCGCGCTCGCCTCTTACCTCGACGCCCGTTCGGTCGGCGGGCGCTGGCTGGTGCGCATGGAAGATCTCGATCCGCCGCGCGAGGAGCCCGGCGCGCAAGCGGCGATTCTCAAGGCGCTGGAGAGTTACGGTTTCGAATGGGACGGCGAGATGGTGCGCCAGAGCGATCGCCACGACGCCTACGCTGAAGTGCTCAACAGCCTGTTCAATCACGGTCTGGCCTACGCCTGCACCTGCTCGCGCAAACAGCTCGAGCCTTACAACGGCATTTATCCGGGCTTTTGTCGCAATGCCGGTCATGATCAACAGGACGCGGCGATCCGCCTGCGCATGCCGGAGCTGGAATATCACTTCACCGACCGCGTGCAGGGCGAGTATCGCCAGCACCTGGGCCGGGATGTCGGCGATTTCGTGATTCGTCGTCGCGACGGGCTCTACGCCTATCAACTGGCGGTGGTGCTCGATGACGCCTGGCAAGGCATCACCGACATCGTGCGCGGCGCCGACCTGCTCGACTCGACGCCGCGCCAGTTGTATCTGCAAGAACTGCTCGGCTTGCGTCAGCCGCGCTACCTGCACTTGCCGCTGATCACCCAGCCGGACGGCAACAAGCTCGGCAAGTCCTACCGCTCGCCGCCGCTTGCGGCCGATCAGGCCACACCGTTACTGCTGCGAGCCCTGCGCGCACTGGGGCAAAACCCTGGCGCCGAACTCGCCCACGCTTCGCCGCAGGAACTGCTCGCCTGGGGCTGTGCGCACTGGGATGCCACGCAGATCCCGCGCACACTGACTCTGCCCGAGGCGCAACTGCAATGACGCCCCTTGCAGTCACGCGCCCATCCGTTACCATCGCCGCACGTTTTCGGGCACGCGCATAAAAAAGAGAGGCCGGGATGTACATCTATCGCTTGGTCCTGCTTTTAGTCGTGGGGATCTACCTGTTTTCCCCCGCCATCATGGATTGGTGGATCGACGCTACGGGCGCCTGGTATCGCCCCTATCTGCTCTGGCTGATCCTGATTGTCGTGACCTTCATCCTGCAGAGCCAAAAAGATGCCGATGAGCTTTAGCCTGACCCAGATGATCCTGGTCAGCGCCGCGTACCTGGCGGCGCTGTTTGGCGTTGCCTGGGTCAGCGAACGGGGCATGATCCCGCGCGCGATCATTCGCCACCCGCTGACCTACACCTTGTCATTGGGCGTCTACGCCAGTGCCTGGGCGTTCTACGGCACGGTCGGCCTCGCCTATCAATATGGCTACGGCTTTCTTTCGAGTTACCTCGGCGTGTCCGGTGCGTTTCTGCTGGCGCCGGTGCTGCTTTATCCGATCCTGAAAATCACCCGCACCTATCAACTGTCGTCGCTGGCGGACCTGTTCGCGTTTCGTTTTCGCAGCACCTGGGCCGGCGCGCTGACGACGATTTTCATGCTGATCGGCGTGCTGCCGCTGCTGGCCCTGCAGATTCAGGCCGTGGCCGATTCGATCGGCATCCTCACCGGCGAGCCGATCCAGAGCCGCGTCGCCCTGGCATTTTGCGCGCTGATCATTCTGTTCACGATTTTCTTCGGCTCGCGCCACATCGCTACTCGCGAGAAACACGAAGGGCTGGTATTTGCGATTGCCTTTGAATCGGTGATCAAACTGGTCGCCCTCGGCGGCGTTGGCCTGTATGCGCTGTACGGCGTGTTCGATGGCCCGCAACAGCTTGAACTCTGGCTGTTGCAAAACCAGACCGCCCTCGCCGCGTTGCATACGCCGTTGCAGGAAGGGCCGTGGCGCACGCTGCTGCTGGTGTTCTTCGCTTCGGCGATCGTCATGCCGCACATGTACCACATGACCTTCACCGAAAACCTCAACCCGCGCTCGCTGGTCAGCGCCAGTTGGGGCCTGCCGCTGTTTTTGCTGCTGATGAGCCTTGCGGTGCCGCTGATTCTTTGGGCCGGACTGAAACTCGGCGCCACGACCAATCCGGAATATTTCACCCTCGGCATCGGTATCGCCGCCAACAGCAAACCGCTGGCGTTGCTGGCTTACGTCGGCGGGCTGTCGGCGGCCAGCGGGCTGATCATCGTCACCACGCTGGCACTGTCAGGCATGGCGCTGAACCATCTGGTGCTGCCGCTCTACCAGCCGCCGGCCGAAGGCAATATCTACCGCTGGCTGAAGTGGACCCGCCGCGCGCTGATCGTCGCGATCATCATGGCCGGTTTCGGCTTCTACCTGATGCTCGGTGCCGAGCAGGATCTGGCCAACCTCGGCATCGTCGCGTTTGTCGCGACCCTGCAGTTCTTGCCGGGAGTGCTGTCGGTGCTGTACTGGCCGACCGCCAATCGGCGCGGGTTTATCGCCGGTCTGCTGGCGGGGATTATGGTGTGGGTGGTGACCATGCTGTTGCCGCTGGTCGGCAATCTGCAGGGTTTCTACATTCCACTGTTGAACATGATCTACGTGCTCGACGACACCAGTTGGCACATGGCGGCCATCGCCTCGCTGGCCGCCAACGTGTTGATGTTCACCTTGATTTCGCTGTTCACCAACGCTAGCCCTGAAGAAGCCAGCGCCGCTGAAGCCTGCGCAGTGGATAACGTGCGTCGACCACAACGCCGCGAACTGCACGCCGCCTCGCCGCAGGAATTCGCTACGCAACTGGCGAAACCGCTGGGTGCCAAGGCTGCGCAGAAAGAAGTCGAGCAAGCGCTGCGTGATCTGTATCTGCCATTCGACGAGCGCCGCCCGTACGCCTTGCGCCGTTTGCGCGACCGCATCGAGGCCAACCTGTCCGGGCTGATGGGCCCGAGCGTCGCGCAGGACATGGTCGAAACCTTCCTGCCGTACAAGGCCGGTGGCGAAAACTACGTCACCGAAGACATCCATTTCATCGAAAGCCGCCTCGAGGATTACCACTCGCGCCTCACCGGGCTTGCCGCTGAACTCGATGCACTGCGCCGCTACCACCGCCAGACCCTGCAGGAACTACCGATGGGTGTGTGTTCGCTGGCCAAGGATCAGGAGATCCTGATGTGGAACAAGGCCATGGAAGAACTCACCGGGATCGCCGCGCAGCGTGTCGTCGGTTCGCGCTTGAGTACCATTGGCGAGCCGTGGAAAGATCTGTTGCAGGGCTTCATCGATCTGCCCGATGAGCATTTGCACAAACAGCACCTGACCCTCGATGGCCAGACCCGTTGGCTGAATCTGCACAAAGCGGCGATTGATGAACCGCTGGCGCCGGGTAACAGTGGTCTGGTGTTGCTGGTGGAAGACCTGACCGAAACACAAATGCTCGAAGACAAACTGGTGCACTCCGAACGTCTGGCCAGCATCGGTCGGTTGGCAGCGGGCGTGGCCCACGAAATCGGCAACCCGATTACCGGCATCGCCTGTCTGGCGCAGAACCTGCGCGAGGAACGCGAAGACGACGGCGAACTGACGGAAATCAGCGGGCAGATTCTCGAACAGACCAAACGCGTCTCGCGCATCGTTCAGTCGCTGATGAGTTTCGCCCATGCCGGCAGCCACCAGCACAGCGACGAGCCAGTTTGTCTGGCCGAAGTGGCGCAGGACGCGATTGGCCTGCTGGCGCTGAACCGACGCAATTTCGAAGTGCAGTTCTATAACCTGTGCGACCCCGAGCACTGGGTCGAAGGCGATCCGCAGCGGCTCGCCCAGGTCTTGATCAACCTGCTCTCCAACGCCCGCGATGCCTCGCCGCCGCACAGTGCGGTGCGGGTCAAGAGCGAAGCCGGCGAACACACGGTCGATCTGATCGTCGAAGACGAAGGCAGCGGTATTCCGAAGAACATCATGGACCGAGTGTTCGAACCTTTTTTCACCACCAAGGATCCGGGTGAAGGC
Source organism: Pseudomonas sp. R1-1 (assembly GCF_051132135.1). Taxonomy (NCBI): domain Bacteria; kingdom Pseudomonadati; phylum Pseudomonadota; class Gammaproteobacteria; order Pseudomonadales; family Pseudomonadaceae; genus Pseudomonas; species Pseudomonas sp. R1-1. The sequence continues at coordinate 1,021,312 of NZ_CP071663.1, read as the reverse complement.
ACCGGTCTGGGCCTTGCACTGGTCTATTCCATCGTTGAAGAGCATTATGGACAAATCACCATCGACAGCCCGGCTGATGTAACCAGCCAGCGCGGCACCCGTATCCGGGTGACATTGCCGCGTCATGTCGAAGCGACGTCCGCTGTGAACTGAGACCGTCGAGAGTATCGAATCAATGCCGCACATTTTGATCGTCGAAGACGAAACAATTATCCGCTCCGCCTTGCGCCGCCTGCTGGAACGCAACCAGTATCAGGTCAGCGAAGCCGGTTCAGTGCAGGAAGCACAAGAACGCTTCACCATTCCTACGTTCGATCTGATCGTCAGCGACCTGCGCCTGCCTGGCGCTCCGGGTACCGAGCTGATCAAGCTCGGCCAGGGCACGCCGGTGCTGATCATGACCAGCTACGCCAGCCTGCGCTCGGCGGTCGACTCGATGAAGATGGGCGCGGTCGATTACATCGCCAAGCCTTTCGACCACGATGAAATGCTGCAAGCCGTGGCGCGCATCCTGCGCGATCGTCAGTCGGCACCGGCTGCCGCTGAAACCGCCTCGAGCAAACCTGCCACTGGCAACGGCAAAGCCTCTGTGGATAACAGCAACGGTGAAATCGGCATCATCGGTTCGTGCCCGCCGATGCAGGATCTGTACAGCAAGATCCGCAAAGTCGCGCCGACCGATTCCAATGTGCTGATCCAGGGCGAGTCCGGCACCGGCAAGGAACTGGTGGCCCGCGCCCTGCACAACCTGTCGAAGCGCGCCAAGGCACCGATGATCTCGGTGAACTGCGCGGCCATTCCGGAAAGCCTGATCGAGTCCGAACTGTTCGGCCACGAGAAAGGCGCGTTCACCGGCGCCAGCGCCGGGCGTGCCGGCCTGGTCGAAGCGGCGGACGGCGGCACGCTGTTTCTCGACGAGATCGGCGAACTGCCACTCGAAGCCCAGGCCCGCCTGTTGCGTGTATTGCAGGAAGGCGAAATCCGCCGGGTCGGCTCGGTGCAGTCGCAGAAAGTCGACGTGCGCCTGATCGCCGCGACCCACCGCGACCTCAAGAGCCTGGCGAAAATCGGTCAGTTCCGTGAAGACCTTTATTACCGTCTGCACGTGATCGCCCTGAAGTTACCGGCCCTGCGTGAGCGTGGCGCCGACGTCAACGAAATCGCCAACGCCTTCCTCGCCCGCCAGAGCGCGCGCATCAACCGTACCGACCTGAAGTTTGCCGCCGATGCCGAACAGGCCATCCGGCATTATTCCTGGCCGGGTAACGTGCGCGAGCTGGAGAACGCTGTCGAGCGCGCGGTGATTCTCAGTGAAAGTCCGGAGATTTCGGCCGACCTGCTGGGCATCGACATCGAGCTGAGCGATCTGGATGACGACGAGTTCATCGGCCTGCCGCCGCAAACCGGCGGTAGCGCCAGCAACAGCAGCCATGAGCCGACCGAGGATCTGTCACTGGAAGACTACTTCCAGCACTTCGTTCTCGAGCATCAGGACCACATGACCGAGACCGAACTGGCGCGCAAACTGGGCGTGAGTCGCAAGTGCCTGTGGGAACGCCGTCAGCGTCTGGGCATTCCACGGCGCAAGACCGGGGTAGCGAGCGAAAGCTGAACGTTACCTGTCGCCTGCGCGGGTAACGCATGAGATTGTGAAAAAACTGTTACCGCAGTCGATTCACGTAACAGAAGCCGGGGTTATCGGTAACGAATCCCCGGCTTTTTTTCGCCCCTGCAAAACGGTTATAACGACCTAACCCCTTGTTTTGCTGGGGTTCGCAAAAGTTGGCACGCACCCTGCTATATGTTTGGTACAAGAACAATAACAAGCAATGCACAAGACAATAAAAATAAGACGAATCGACTCACGCACAATAAAAACAAGACGGCGAGAGGCGCAGCTAACTGATTCTTTTGGAGAGGCGTTGTATTTGGGGCTTGCCCCACGACCAGGCCGAGAACAACAAAAACTGTCCTAAGACAGAGCCTGTACTGGTTGGATCGACAGATCACTGCAATTCAGCGACCAAAGCAATCCGTTTGCTCTTGGCTCCCGATTGGGAGGGTCACGAAGGAAACACTTCGTGGCGAGGGCACTCAACAAAAACAAGAAGCCCGAATCAATAATAAAAAGAGCACGCAACTACTTCTTGGGGAGCTTCGGCTCCCCTTGTAGTTTCTCCCTTCGGTAAAAAATCTCCCGAACACCCCCGCTCGACCCTTGCAGCTTGCGGCTTACAGCTCATATCTGCGGTGTCCTACACCATCCCTCGACTAAATGCTAGAATCTGCGCCCATCATGCGGTCATTCTTTGGTATGGCCGAACATTCCTTCAAACAGTGCATCCCATGCTGAAGAAGCTGTTCCAGTCATTCCGAACTCCCGTGCGTCGTACGCAACACATCCGCAGCACCCCTGAAGTGCTCAACAGCGGCCAACATTCGCTGCAGAAAACGCAATTCAGCCGCTATGCGGTGAATATCGTCGAACGCCTGCAAGGTGCCGGTTACCAGGCCTATCTGGTCGGCGGTTGCGTGCGCGACATGCTGCTGGGCATCACGCCCAAGGATTTCGACGTCGCCACCAGCGCTACGCCCGAGCAAGTGCGTGCCGAATTCCGCAATGCGCGGATCATCGGCCGGCGTTTCAAGCTGGTGCACATCCATTTCGGTCGCGAAATCATTGAAGTCGCGACCTTCCGCGCCAACCACCCGGTCAACGAAGACGACGAAGACAGCAACCAGTCTTCGCGCAACGAGAGCGGGCGGATTCTGCGTGACAACGTTTACGGCACCCTGGAAGAAGACGCGCAACGCCGCGACTTCACCATCAACGCCCTGTATTACGATCCGGTCAGCGAGCGCATCCTCGACTACGCCAACGGCGTACACGACATCCGCAATCACCTGATCCGGCTGATCGGCGACCCGAAGCAGCGTTACCAGGAAGACCCAGTGCGCATGCTGCGGGCCGTGCGTTTCGCCGCCAAGCTCAACTTCGGTATCGAAAAGCACACGGTGCAGCCGATCCGCGAACTGGCGCCGATGCTGCGCGAGATTCCTTCGGCGCGGCTGTTCGAAGAAGTGCTCAAGCTGTTCCTCTCGGGCCACGGCGCGATCACCTTTGAAATGCTGGTTGATCTGCAACTGTTCGCCCCGCTGTTCCCGGCCAGTGCCGAGGCGCTGGAATACAACCCGGAATACACCCACACGCTGATCAGCGAAGCCCTGACCAACACCGACCTGCGCATCAAGCAGAACAAACCGGTGACCCCGGCGTTCCTGTTTGCCGCCCTGCTCTGGCCGGCCCTGCCGGCGCGCGTGTTGCGCTTGCAGGAACGTGGCATGCCGCCGATCCCGGCAATGCAGGAAGCCGCCCATGAGCTGATCGCCGAGCAGTGCCAGCGCATCGCGATTCCGAAACGCTTCACCATGCCGATCCGTGAGATCTGGGACATGCAGGAGCGCCTGCCACGGCGCAGCGGCAAGCGTGCCGACCTGCTACTGGACAACCCGCGTTTCCGTGCCGGTTACGATTTCCTGCTGCTGCGTGAAAGCGCTGGTGAGGAAACCGACGGTCTTGGCGAATGGTGGACCGACTATCAGGACGCCAACGACAGCGAACGTCGCGACATGATCCGCGACCTCGGCGGCAAGGGTGACGACGCCAGCGGCGCACCACGCAAGCGTCGTCGCAGCAGCGGCGCCAAGCGCAAACGCGCCGGCGCACCGAGCGCTACAGGCGAGTAAGGCAATGGAACGCATCTACATCGGCATGGGCAGCAATCTGGCTGACCCGGCCGAACAGTTGCGCAGCGCCATCGCCGCGCTGGGGCGATTGCCGCGAACCCGTTTTATCGGCGTTTCTGCCTTCTATCAAAGCGACTCGCTGCTGCCGGGCCAACCGCGTTACACCAACGCGGTTGCCGCGCTCGACAGCTCGCTCGCACCGATTGAATTGCTGGATGCCTTGCAAGCCATCGAGAACGATCAAGGTCGCGAACGCCTTGAGCGCTGGGGCCCGCGCACGCTGGATCTGGATATCCTTTTGTTTGGTGATCGTCTGATCGACGAGCCACGATTGAAGGTTCCGCATTATCAAATGCAGGAACGTGCCTTCGTGCTGTATCCACTGGCTGAACTGGCGCCACAGGATCTGCGCCTCGCCGATGGCCGCACGCTGACAGACCTGCTGGCCGCCTGCCCGTTCGTCGGTCTGGAACGCATCTCCCAAGGCTGATAAAAATCCAGATTGTAGGAGTGAGCCTGCTCGCGATAGCGGTGGGTCAGTCACAGAAATGTTGATTGATCCACCGCTATCGCGAGCAGGCTCACTCCTACAGCTGATCGCATCATATTCACGATTCTTGTCCGACAAAAAATCCTCGAATCAGCCCCGCCGCGCCGCTGAATCGCATCAGTAACGCCGGTAACACCGCGCGCGTAACAATGCGGTAACACACGCAATTGACTTCCGCTTGGCTCCTCACGACTATAGGCGTCCCGCTGCCGCCAACCCGGCACATACGGGCGCAATCCAGGCCTTATAAGCACGACAAAAGAGCGTGCGCCTGAGTAGATGACGAATCACGCGCGTTACTCGCTGTAGTTTCCAGAGCGCCTGAACGAGGATTTTTTACATGCCAGCCATTACCCTGACCACGCTCCAGAGCCTCAAGCAGAAAGGTGAAAAGATCACCATGCTGACCTGCTATGACGCGACCTTCGCCCACGCCTGCAACCAGGCCGGTGTCGAAGTGCTGCTGGTGGGCGACTCCCTCGGCATGGTCCTGCAAGGTCACGACAGTACTTTGCCGGTGACCACCGCAGAAATGGCCTATCACACCGCCTGCGTCAAACGCGGCAACAGCGACGCGCTGATCCTGGCCGACCTGCCTTTCATGGCCAACGCCACCCTCGAACAGACCCTGAGCAACAGCGCCACGCTGATGCAGGCCGGTGCGCACATGGTCAAGGTCGAAGGCGCGTTGTGGCTGGCCGAGTCGATCCGCCTGCTCGCCGAGCGCGGTGTGCCGGTCTGCGCGCACATGGGCCTGACCCCGCAAGCGGTGAACATTCTCGGTGGCTATAAAGTGCAGGGTCGCAACGAGAACCAGGCGCGGCAGATGCGCGCCGATGCGATCTCCCTGGAACAGGCCGGTGCGGCAATGTTGCTGCTTGAATGCGTGCCCAGCGAACTGGCCGCGGAGATCAGCCAGGCGGTGAAGATTCCGGTGATTGGAATCGGTGCCGGTAACGCCACGGATGGCCAAGTTCTGGTACTGCACGACATGCTCGGCCTGTCGATCACCGGGCGCGTGCCGAAATTCGTCAAGAACTTCATGCACGGCCAGGACAGCATTCAGTCGGCGCTGAAGGCTTACGTCAGCGAAGTCAAAGCCACTACGTTCCCCGGCATCGAACACGGATTCTCCGCATGAACACCGTCAAAACCGTACGCGAACTGCGCGCCGCCGTCGCCCGCGCGCGCAGCGAAGGCAAGCGCATCGGCTTCGTGCCGACCATGGGCAACCTGCACAGCGGTCACGTCGCGCTGGTGACCAAAGCCACGCAACGAGTGGATTTCGTCGTCGCGAGCATTTTCGTCAACCCGCTGCAATTCGGCGCCGGCGAAGACCTTGACAAATACCCGCGTACGCTGGCAGCCGATCAGGAAAAACTGCTCGAGGCTGGCTGCTCGCTGCTGTTCGCCCCAACCGTTGAAGAGATGTACCCCGACGGCATGGCCGGGCAGACCCGCGTCAGCGTCCCGCAATTGTCCGAAGGCCTGTGTGGCGCCAGCCGTCCCGGGCACTTCGAAGGCGTGGCGACCGTTGTCAGCAAACTGTTCAACATGGTCCAGCCGGACCTGGCGATTTTCGGCCAGAAGGATTATCAGCAACTGGCGGTGATCCGCGCGCTGGTGCACGACCTGAACATGCCGATCCAGATCATCGGCGAGCCGACCGTACGCGCCGCCGATGGCCTGGCGCTGTCCTCGCGCAACGGCTTCCTCAGCGAGGAACAACGTGCGGTGGCACCGGCGGTGTATCGCTCGCTGAGCAACATTGCCGAATCGATCAAGCAAGGTGAACGGGATTTCCCGGCGCTGATCAGCGCGCAGTTGCACGCGCTGGAAGCGGCCGGCCTGCGTCCGGATTATCTGGAGATCCGCCACGGTTTGACCCTGCGTCCGGCAACGGCTGAGGATCGCGATCTGGTGATTCTGGTGGCGGCGTTTCTCGGTACCACGCGGTTGATCGATAACCTGCACTTGAATCTCGATACCCCCGTTTAAGCATCACCGTAATCCCTCTGTGGGAGCGAGCCTGCTCGCGAATGGGGTGTGTCATTCAGCATATTGGTTGCTGACACACCGCCTTCGCGAGCAGGCTCGCTCCCACAGTGGTTTTCAGTGTAATGAAGATCTCATTCCAGCTGGATTGCCGCTCTCATAGCCTTCGGGCACACTGCCCGCCGTTCGATTCCAACCCGGGAAACCCCAATGCACGCGATCATGCTCAAGGCCAAACTGCACCGCGCCGAAGTCACCCATGCGGTGCTCGATTACGAAGGTTCGTGCGCCATCGATGGCGAATGGCTGGACCTGTCCGGCATTCGTGAATACGAGCAGATCCAGATTTACAACGTCGACAACGGCGAGCGTTTCACCACCTACGCGATTCGTGGCGAAGAAGGTTCGCGGATGATCTCGGTCAACGGTGCTGCGGCGCACAAGGCCAGCGTCGGTCATCGTGTGATCATTTGCGCTTACGCCCATTACAGCGAAGCCGAGCTGGTCAACTTCAAACCGCGCATGCTCTACATGGCGCCCGGCAACGAGCTGAGCCACACCAGCAATGCCATCCCCGTTCAGCTCGCCTGAACCGCCGCAGCTCCCGCTCCCCCTCCGTTTGTCGGCCAAATCCCTGTTCGGATGTTAAAAAAGTACAGGGATCTGGTCAGACAAAGTCAAGACAGATCGCAGCGCGAGGTTTACTGTATTCGCCCTGCGTCCGCAAATCGTGTCGATGCAGTCGATCCCGCGCCATAACAGGGCGTGCCGGGTCAGTTCAGTGTTCAAAAGGCCGTTCAAGTAAAAAGGAAAACCGCAGCGATGGCGTACTACCGCACTCCTCATGACGTTACCGCTCTGCCTGCCTGGCAAGCGTTGAAAGATCACCGCCAAGCCATGCAGGATTTCAGCATGCGCGAAGCCTTCAACGCCGATCCGCAGCGCTTCAATCAGTTCACTCTCAGCAGCTGCGGACTGTTTCTCGATTATTCGAAGAATTTGATCAACGCCGAGACCCGCAATTTGCTGGTGGGTCTGGCCAATGAAGTCGACCTCAAGGGCGCGATCAAAGCGCTGTTCGACGGCGAGATCGTCAACGCCTCCGAAGGCCGCCCGGCGCTGCACACCGCGCTGCGCCGTCCGGTCGGCGACAAGCTGTCGGTCAATGGCGTCAACGTGATGCCGGACGTCCACAAGGTGCTCAACCAGATCACCGATCTGGTCGGCCGCATCCACGACGGTCTGTGGCGCGGTTACACCGAAAAGCCGATCACCGACGTGGTCAACATCGGCATCGGTGGCTCGTTCCTCGGTCCGGAGCTGGTCTCCGAAGCGCTGTTGTCGTACGCGCAGAAAGGCGTGCGCTGCCACTATCTGGCGAACATCGACGGCAGTGAGTTCCACGAGCTGACGCAAAAGCTGCGCGCCGAAACCACACTGTTCATTGTTTCGTCGAAATCTTTCAACACCCTCGAAACCCTGAAGAACGCCCAGGCCGCACGTGCCTGGTACCTGGCGCAGGGCGGTTCGGAAGCCGAGCTGTATCGTCACTTCATTGCCGTTTCGAGCAACAACGCTGCTGCCGTTGCGTTCGGTATCCGCGAAGAAAACATCTTCCCGATGTGGGACTGGGTCGGCGGCCGTTACTCGCTGTGGTCGGCGATCGGTCTGCCAATCGCCCTGGCCATCGGCATGTCCAACTTCAAGGAACTGCTGTCCGGTGCCTACACCATGGACCAGCATTTCCAGACCGCGCCGTTCGAACAGAACATGCCGGTGCTGCTGGCCCTGCTCGGCGTGTGGTACGGCAACTTCTGGGGCGCGCAAAGCCACGCGATCCTGCCGTACGACCATTACCTGCGCAACATCACCAAGCACTTGCAACAGCTGGACATGGAATCCAACGGCAAGAGCGTGCGCCAGGACGGCACCTCGGTATCGACCGATACCGGCCCGGTGATCTGGGGCGGCGTCGGCTGCAACGGTCAGCACGCCTACCATCAGTTGCTGCACCAGGGCACCCAATTGATTCCGGCCGACTTCATCGTGCCGATCGTCAGCTTCAACCCGGTTGCTGATCACCACCAGTGGCTGTACGCCAACTGCCTGTCGCAGAGCCAGGCGCTGATGCTCGGCAAGACCCAGCCGGAAGCCGAAGCCGAGCTGCGCGACAAAGGCATGAGCGAAGAAGACGTGCGCAAACTCGCGCCGCACAAGGTGATTCCGGGCAACCGTCCTAGCAACACCCTGGTGGTTGAGCGCATCAGCCCGCGTCGTCTCGGCGCGCTGGTGGCGATGTACGAACACAAGGTGTTCGTGCAAAGCGTGGTCTGGGGCATCAACGCCTTCGACCAGTGGGGCGTGGAGCTGGGCAAGGAACTGGGCAAAGGCGTCTACAACCGCCTGGTCGGCAGCGACGAAAGCGTTGCTGACGATGCCTCGACTCAAGGCCTGATCAACTACTTCCGCGGACGTCACCGCGGTTGATTTGATGGCCTGGCCCACAAGGTTTGGCTCAACCCAAATCCTGTGGGCACAGAGATCCCTTGTAGGAGTGAGCCTGCTCGCGATAGCGGTGTATCCGTCAGCATTGATGTTGAATGACACACCGCTATCGCGAGCAGGCTCACTCCTACAGTTGTTTTGGGGCGCCTTCAAAGTCAGGTCCAGCCATCAGTTTCCTGATCCGGCTTGAACCCTTGCGTCTCTCGGCGCATCTTTATTCTTGTCGCACCACAAGAATAAGGAACCGTCATGTTCGATATCAGTACGTTCCCCAAAGCCGATGCCGTGCGCCGGGCTGCTCAGTTGAGTCAGGACGATTATCGGCGTCTGTACCGCGAATCCATTGAACACCCCGACACCTTCTGGGCCGAACAGGCCACACGCTTCCTCGACTGGAGCACGCCGTGGCAGACCGTGCAGCGCTGCGATCTGCAAACCGGTGAAGCCGCCTGGTTTGCCGGTGGCAAACTCAACGTCAGCTACAACTGCATCGACCGCCACCTCGCAAAACGCGGTGAACAGACCGCGCTGCTCTGGGAAGGCGACGACCCTGCCGAATCAGCGCAGATCACCTACAAAAAACTTCACCATCACGTTTGCCGACTGGCCAATGTGCTGAAAAGCCGTGGGGTGAAAAAAGGCGACCGGGTGTGCATCTACATGCCAATGATCCCGGAAGCGGCTTACGCCATGCTCGCTTGCGCACGGATCGGTGCCATCCATTCGGTGGTGTTTGGCGGTTTCTCCCCCGACTCATTGCGTGACCGTATTCTCGATGCTGATTGCCGCACGATGATCACCGCCGATGAAGGCGTACGCGGCGGCAAGTTCGTGCCGTTGAAACAGAATGTCGACAAAGCCCTGCAGAGTTGCCCTGACGTCAGCACCGTGGTGGTGGTCGAGCGCACCCAGGGTGGGGTCGAGTGGACCGAAGGCCGCGACGTCTGGTATCACCGGGCCGTGCGCGAGGTCAGCGACGATTGCCCTCCAGAACCGATGGACGCCGAAGACCCGCTGTTCATCCTCTACACCTCCGGCAGCACCGGCAAACCCAAGGGCGTGCTGCACACCACCGGCGGCTACCTGCTGCAAGCGGCGATGACCTTCAAATACGTGCTCGACTACCGTGACGGCGAAGTGTTCTGGTGTACCGCCGACGTCGGCTGGGTCACCGGCCACAGTTACATTGTCTACGGCCCGCTGGCCAACGGCGCAACCACGCTGATGTTCGAAGGAGTGCCAAGTTACCCGAGCAGTTCGCGATTCTGGCAGGTCATCGATAAACACAACGTCAACATTTTCTACACCGCGCCGACCGCACTGCGCGCGTTGATGCGCGAAGGTGCCGGGCCGCTGAAGGAAACTTCGCGGCAGAGCCTCCGATTACTCGGCAGCGTCGGTGAGCCAATCAACCCGGAAGCGTGGGAATGGTATTTCAACGTGGTTGGCGAACAGCGTTGCCCGATCGTCGACACTTGGTGGCAGACCGAAACCGGCGGCATCATGCTCAGCCCACTGGTCAGCACCCAGCGGATCAAACCCGGTTGCGCCACACAGCCGATGTTCGGTGTGCAGCCAGTGTTGCTCGATGAACAGGGTAAGGAAATCCAAGGCGCCGGCAGCGGCGTGCTGGCGATCAAGTCCAGTTGGCCGGCGCAGATCCGCAGCGTTTATGGCGACCCGCAACGCATGGTCGACACCTATTTCAAGCCCTACCCCGGCTATTACTTCAGCGGCGACGGCGCGCGCCGCGATGAAGATGGCGACTACTGGATCACCGGGCGCATTGACGATGTGATCAACGTTTCCGGGCATCGCATCGGCACCGCTGAAATCGAAAGCGCACTGGTGCTGCACGACAGCATCGCCGAAGCAGCCGTGGTCGGTTACCCGCACGACGTCAAAGGCCAGGGCATCTACGCCTTCGTCACGCCCATGGACAGCACCGAAGCGAACGACGAGCTGAAAAAGGACCTGCTGGCGCACGTCAGCAAGGAAATCGGCAGCTTCGCCAAACCGGACCTGATCCAGTGGGCGCCAGCCCTGCCGAAAACCCGGTCGGGCAAGATCATGCGGCGGATCCTGCGCAAGATCGCCTGTAACGAACTCGACAGCCTGGGTGACACCTCGACATTGGCTGATCCGGGTGTGGTGCAGACATTGGTCGATAAGCGTTTAAATCAATAGGCTTCAGAAAAGCTTCGCGAGCAGGCTCGCTCCCACATTTGGTTGCGGTCACCTGTGGGAGCGAGCCTGCTCGCGAAGGCCATCACGCGATCTCACGTCAAACTGTTAAACTCCCGCGCCCTATTCCCCCTCAGCAAGGCGCCCGCATGTCTTCCTTGAATCAGGCGCTGCGCGCCGCCCTCGATCAACGTCAGGACCTGCTTGCTGAGCTGCACAGCCAGGGCACCGATTGCTATCGCTTGTTCCACGGCAGCCAGGAAGGCGCCGGCGGCCTGACCATCGACCGCTACGGCCCGCAACTGCTGGTGCAGAGTTTCCACCAGACGATGGAGCGCGATGACCTGCTGCAACTGCATGCCATGGTCAACCAGACGCTGGGCTTTGAATCCCTGCTGGTCTACAACGACCGTTCCCGAGGCAATTCGCGCATTGATCGCGAAGACCACGTCTATAAAGCCGACGAAGCCGCGCTGGCGGATCTGGTCGGTCACGAATGGGGCCTAAACTATCGCGTGCGCGGGCGCCATGCCGGGCAGGATCCGCTGTTGTTTCTCGATTTGCGCAACACCCGCGGCTGGGTCAAGGATCACGCCAAAGGCAAATCGGTGCTCAACCTGTTCGCCTACACCTGCGGCGTGGGGCTGAGCGCTGCGGCCGGTGGTGCGCGCGAGGTGTGCAACCTGGATTTCGCCGAAGGCAATCTGGCGGTCGGTCGCGAAAACGGTCTGCTCAACCCGCAGTTGCCGGAAATGCAGTTCATCCAGTCCGATTATTTCCCGGCCATCCGCCAGCTCGCCGGTCTGCCGATCAGCCAGCGGCGCGGGCAAAAACTGCCGAGCTACCAACGCCTCGAACAGCGTCAATATGATCTGGTGCTGCTCGACCCACCGGCTTGGGCGAAAAGCGCGTTCGGCACCGTCGACCTGCTGCGCGACTATCAAAGCCTGCTCAAACCTGCCCTGCTGACCACCGCCGAGAACGGCGTGCTGATCTGCTGCAACAATCTGGCGAAGGTCAGCATGGACGACTGGCGTGAACAGGTTTTGCGCTGTGCGGAAAAGGCCGGGCGGCCAGTGCGCGAGTGGAGCGTGATGACCCCGGGCGCCGATTTCCCTTCGATGGATCAGCAACCGCCGTTGAAGACGCTGATTCTGCAGCTCTGACGCCTTCTTCTAGACACGCCCCTTTCCCTGTAGGAGTGAGCCTGCTCGCGATAGCGGTCTGTCAGTACCAGTATTGCTGACTGACACACCGCTATCGCGAGCAGGCTCACTCCTACAATAGAGATTTTCTCCTACAAAAATTTCTGAACAATCCTGCCCCACATCAAGCACTTCGGAACCAGAATCGCGTGCCATACTCCAAGGCACTCCGATTCAGACAGATGAAGCCGCACATGCCCAAAGGATTGATTCGCGCGATTGGCGCCTTGCTAACCGCTCTGGCGCTCTACAGCTTGCTGGGGTTTTTGATTTTGCCGGGCATTGCGCTGCGGGTAGCCAATCAGCAACTCGCCAATTACGCGACCGTACCTGCGCATATCCAGCGTATCGAGCTCAACCCGTTCAGCCTTGAAGTCACACTGTGGGGGCTGGTCATCGGCGAGCCGGGCAAGGAGCAGGTCGGCTTCGAACGTCTGTACGCCGACTTGCAGATCGACAGCCTGTGGAGCAAGGCCCTGCATCTGGCGAGCATCGAAATGGACAAGCCAAAGACCGAGATCCTCTTCGCCAAGGACGGCAAGCTCAATCTGCTCGGCCTGTTCAATGTGCCGGCCAGCGAACCGAAGCCCGCCGACCCCGACGCCAAGCCGTTCCCGCTGCGTATCGACAACATCAAACTGGCCAGCGGCGTGGTGCACTTTCAGGACGTGCGCCCGAGCGAGCCGATCGAATTTCTCTACGACGACCTCAGTTTCGAGCTGAAAAACCTCAGTACCCTGCCCGAAGACAGTGCCGACATGACTCTGGTCGCCATCGGCCCGGCTGGCGGGCGGATCGACTGGAGCGGTAATTTCAGCCTGATTCCGTTTACCTCCGAAGGCACCTTGAAAGTCACCGACGGCCAGATGAAAGCTTTCTGGCCCTATGTGCGCGACGCGGTGCCGCTGGTTCTCGAAAACGGCGTCGTCAGCCTAAGCACCGACTACAAACTCAACCTGTCGAAACAAACCGAACTGCTGCTCAACAACGTCGCGGTGAGCATCGCGCCATTCGCCATCAAGGCCCCGGACGGCCGCCCACTGGCCAGGCTTGAACGCCTCGATGTCAGCGAAACCAGCGTCGACCTCGCCAAACAGCAAGTCGTGGTCGGCAAGATCCGCAGCCAGAAGCTGGAAACCTGGGCCGCCCTCGAAGCCGACAAGCAACTGGACTGGCAGAAACTGTTTGCCAGCCAACCGTCGAAACCGGCGGCGAAAGCCGCTGCAGAGCCGGCCAGCACGCCGGCCGCGGCCGATTCACCGAAGCCTGAACCAGCCGCGCCAAGCAAGCCATGGCAAGTGCTGCTCAAGGATGTGCAATTGCGCAACTACACCGTGCACCTTGCCGATCGCTCGGCACAGCCGCCGGTGGCGCTGGACCTGACACCGCTGAACGTCGATCTGCAAGATTTCGACAGCCTCAATGGTTCGCCCTTCAAGCTCAAGCTCGACAGCGGCGTCGGCAAGCAAGGCAGGATTTTCGCCGACGGCACGCTCAACCTCGCCCCGGTCAACGCGCAACTCAACGTCAAGACCCAGGACATCGACCTGCGCGTCGCCCAGTCGTACATCAATCCGTTCATTCGCCTGGAACTGCGCAGCGGCATGCTCGGCAGCGATCTGAAGGTCAATCTCAAGAGTACCGAACCGCTGGCTCTCAACGTGACCGGGCGCGCGCAGATCGATCAGCTGCACACCCTCGACACCCTGAAAACCCGCGACTTTCTCAAGTGGCAGCAAGTGGTGGTCGAAGGCCTGAATTACCAGCACGGTGACAGCCTGTCGATCGACAAGGTCAACCTGTTTCAGCCCTATGCGCGGTTCATGATCAACGATGACCGCAGCACCAACATTGATGACCTGCTGATCCCGCAACCGGCCGATAGCGGCGCAAAAAGCGCAGGCGCGAAACCGGCGAGCAATGAAAAGCCGCTGGGCATTCACATCGGCGGCATCGCGATCAACGATGGCTCGGCCAACTTCGCCGACTTCAGCCTGACGCCGAACTTCGCCACCGCCGTGCAGCAACTCAACGGGCAGATCGGCACCATCGACAGCCGGCAGGCGAAACCGGCCAGCGTCGATATCAAAGGCAAGGTCGACCGTTACGCGCCGGTCACCATCAAAGGCGCGGTCAATCCGTTTGACCCGATGGCCAGCCTCGACATCGCCACCAGTTTCAAGCGCGTCGAGCTGACCACACTGACACCCTACTCCGGTAAGTTCGCCGGTTATCGAATTCGCAAGGGCCGGCTCAATCTCGATCTGCATTACCTGATCACCAAGGGCCAGCTCAAAGCCGAGAACAAAGTGGTGGTCGAGCAATTGCAGCTCGGTGAAAAGGTCGACAGCCCGGATGCCGTGAGCTTGCCGTTGAAACTGGCAATTGCCCTGCTCAAGGACGTCGACGGCAAGATCTCCATCGAACTGCCGGTGACCGGTGACTTGAACAACCCGCAGTTCAGCGTCATGCCGATTGTCTGGCAGACCCTGCGCAACCTGATCGTCAAAGCCGCCGCGGCGCCGTTCAAGATGATTGGCGGGCTGGTCAGTGGTGGTGGCTCCGAGGACCTGGGCACCGTGTCCTTCGCACCGGGCTCCAGCGATCTGAGCAAGGACGCTGAAGCCGCGCTGGTGAAACTGTCTCAGGCGCTCAAGGAACGTCCGGCGTTGCGTCTGGAAATCGAAGGCACCGCCGCAAAAAGCAGCGATGGCCCGCTGCTCGCCGAGCAGCGACTGGAACGTGAATATCAGTACAACTACTACAAGATGCTCCAGCGCCGTGGCGATAAAGTCCCGGCGCAGGCCTCGCTCCTGCAAGTACCCGACGGCGAAAAAGCCCCGTTGCTCGAGGGCATCTACCGCACCCGTCTGAAAACCCAGCCACCGGCCGAATGGAAGGATCTGGGCAAGGAAGAACGCACCGCGAAGCTGCGCGAAGGGGTGATCAAGTTCTGGAGCGGCAGCGATGTGTTGCTGCGCCAGTTGGGCCAGGACCGCGCCAGCACCATCAAGGATTACCTGGTCGACAAGGGCAAGCTTGAGGATGACCGCGTGTATTTCATCGACGCCAACCTCGGTGAAGCTGAAAGCGACGGTCGTGTGGTGACGCAAATGCACCTGGATGCAGAGTGATGAGTTGCAAATGGCTGGTCGCAGGGGTGCTGGCGTTTGCCGCCAGCCATGCCGCAGCGTCCGATACGCTGCGCTGCGGCAGCCAATTGATCAGCCTTGGCGATCGCACCAGCGAAGTCCTGGAGAAATGCGGCGAGCCGGTCAGCCGTGACGTGCTCGGCTACAAGCGCAGCGCCAACCGCCGCGAGGAGTTTCAGGTCGAGGAATGGACCTACGGCCCGAGCAACGGCATGTATCAATACCTGCGCTTCGAAGGTAACCGCTTGCGGCAGATCAACAGCAAACGCGGCCCCTGATCCAACCCCATCCCCTGTAGGAGTGAGCCTGCTCGCGATTGCGGCTTGTCAGTCAACGCTTGATCAACTGACAGAACGCTATCGCGAGCAGGCTCACTCCTACATTCGTTTTGTGTTGCCCCTGAAATAGAACAGGCCCCGACACAAGTGCCGGGGCCTGTAATGGTCACCTCCGTGTGACCGTTCGCATGAACTCTAAAGGTGCGGCAGACGTATGGCTCGGCCCGTCTGTCGCGTCTTCTCCCGGTCCAGGCGAGAAGCCTTGCCTTATTCGGCTTTCAGGCCGTCAGCGGAGACCGCTTTAACGCCTTTGATTTTTTTGGCGATCGATACGGCTACGTCTTTTTGCGATTCAGTCACTGGGGTGGTCGACGACAGGGATACCACACCTTTGTTGGTTTCTACTTTGATATCGGTGCCTGGAATGCCTTTTTCGGTGACCAGATCAGCTTTGACCTTGGTGGTGATCCAGGTATCGGAAGTGTCCTGCTTCATCTCGGTAACTTCACCGGCAGCCAGAACCATTGGCGACTGGGTAGCCTGAGTGGTCTGGGCGAAAGCGCCGCCAGCCATGGTCAGGGTCAGAGCGGTAGCAGCGGCAGTGATAGCGAACTTCTTCATACGAGTAACTCCTGTTTTTCTGGAAAGTCTGCTGGGAGATGTCTTCAGCAGGGTTACCAAGGTAGTTGCGAACGCTGTGCCAACTTTTTTGTTTTAATAAAATCCTTTAAAAACAAGGAGTTAATGAAACGGGAAATTTTCGTTTTCATGCAATTTGCATGACTCGCGGTTTATTCGCATGCAAGTTGCGGTTTTTTGGAAAGTTCATAAGCTGCTGAAATTATTGAAGCTTTTTTCAAGCGCAGCGCCATGAAAAATGCCCCGCAAAGGCGGGGCATCAGATTCTGCCGCAGCGGCTTACGTACCGCTGGCAGTGCAGCCTTTTGGCGAATAGTCGGGGGCAACGGTGGTAGCGCACGTCCAGACACCTGCACCCGTCCCGGAAGACCGCGTCAGCGTAATGGTTTTATCGAGAACCGGACCCGGAGCATTTTTGATCGTGCAGACAATCGACCCTGCGCCAGAAGATGCTGTCCCGGAGGCGGATACCGAGCAATTGGAAGTGGTGACCGTCGCACTGCCCGCGACGTTAGTCAGTGATGGATCGGTTCCTTGGTTAATGACGTCCTCAAATGGCACCTTCATCGCGCTGATCTCCGCCAGCCCCGCCGTCACCTTCGACCGCGCCTGATATTTCGAATACTGCGGCAAGGCAATCGTCGCCAGAATCCCGATGATCGCCACCACGATCAGTAGCTCGATCAGGGTAAAACCTTGTTGTTTTTTCATAGACACGCTCCATGCATGAGGGGAAATCTCATGATCTGAAAAAGACCCAGCATAGGCCATGCCAATGCCCCGGAGCCCTGCCTGATGGACGCGAACTGCGCACTGCGCCGTTTCCTACAACCTGCAACCGCACTATCTGACACTTTTTGTCACCTGCACCGGCCGTGTTTGGCGCTGTCACTTGACTAGGCTATAAGTCATGAACGGCAAGCATGCGGAATCCCCATGAATGACATCGCTCTGAGCGGTCTGGCCAAGCAATTGGTGCAGGCCGAACTGCTGACGGAACAAGGTGCCCAGCAAGCCTGGCAGCAGGCGCAGCGCAATCGCGTGTCGCTGGTGAACTACCTGGTGCACAACAAACTGGTGAAGAGCCGGCAGATCGCCGAGATTGCCTCGGAACACTTTGGCATGGCCCTGCTCGACCTCAGTTGCCTCGATAAGGAAACCCAGCCCAAGGGCCTGGTCAGCGAAAAACTGATACGCCAGCACTGCGCTCTACCATTGTGGCGACGCGGCAACAAACTCTTCGTCGGCCTCTCCGACCCGAGCAATCAGCAGGCAATCAGTGATATTCAGTTCAGTACAGGCCTGAGTACCGAAGCGATTCTGGTCGAGGATGACAAGCTCAGCGATGCCATCGACAAGTTCTTCGACAGTCATGCCACCGGCCTGGAAGAAATGGCCGACGTCGACCTCGATGGCCTTGACGTCGAATCCGTCAGCGACAGCAAACAGGACACCATCGGCGGGCTCGACGCCGACGATGCGCCGGTGGTGCGCTTTGTCCACAAGATGCTGCTCGATGCGATCAAAAGCGGCTCTTCCGACCTGCACTTCGAGCCTTATGAAAAGAACTATCGGGTGCGGGTGCGCACCGACGGCATGCTGCGTGAAGTCGCCAAACCGCCGATTCAACTGGCCGGGCGCATCGCCGCGCGCCTGAAGGTCATGGCCAGCCTTGATATTTCAGAGCGACGCAAACCGCAGGATGGTCGGATCAAGATGCGCCTGTCGAAAAGCAAGTCCATCGACTTCCGGGTCAATACCCTGCCGACGCTGTGGGGCGAAAAAGTGGTGATCCGGATTCTCGACCCGTCCAGCGCGCAGATGGGTATCGATGCCCTCGGTTATGAACCGGAACAGAAAGACTTGTACATGGCCGCGCTGAAACAGCCGCAGGGCATGATTCTGGTCACCGGCCCTACCGGGTCGGGGAAAACCGTGTCGCTGTACACCGGGCTGAATATCCTCAACACCGTCGATATCAACATCTCCACCGCCGAAGACCCGGTGGAGATCAACATGGAAGGCATCAATCAGGTCAACGTCAATCCGCGCCAGGGGCTGGATTTTGCTCAGGCCCTGCGTTCGTTTCTGCGTCAGGACCCGGACGTGATCATGGTCGGCGAGATCCGCGACCTGGAAACCGCCGAGATCGCTATCAAAGCCGCGCAGACCGGTCACCTCGTGCTCTCGACCCTGCATACCAACAGCGCCGCGGAAACCCTTACCCGCTTGCACAACATGGGCATCCCCGGGTTCAACATTGCCACCTCGGTCAGTCTGATCATCGCTCAGCGCCTGGCGCGCAAGCTGTGCAATCACTGCAAGAAACCGATTGAAGTGCCTCGCGAAACCCTGATCAAGGAAGGCTTCCCTGAGGAACGCATCGGCAGTTTCACGATCTACGAGCCGGTCGGTTGCGATCACTGCAACAACGGTTACAAGGGACGCGTGGGGATTTATGAAGTGGTGAAGAACACGCCTGAGCTGCAACGCCTGATCATGGCCGAAGGCAACTCGCTGGAAATCGATATGCAGATGCGCCGCGACGGCTTCGACGATCTGCGCACCGCGGGTCTGCACAAGGCCATGCAAGGCACCACCAGCCTGGAAGAAATCAACCGGGTCACCAAGGATTGAACATGGCGGTCAAGGCAGCGAAAACCAGCACGTACGCCTGGGAAGGTACGGACCGCAAAGGCAGCAAAGTCACCGGTGAGTTGAGCGGGCAGAATGCCGCATTGATCAAGGCGCAGTTGCGCAAACAGGGGATTACTCCGGGCAAGGTGCGCAAGAAGTCGGCCTCGTTGCTGAGTTTCGGCAAACGCATCAAGGCTCAGGACATCGCCCTGTTCACTCGGCAAATGGCAACGATGATGAAGGCCGGCGTGCCGCTGTTGCAGTCGTTCGACATCATTGGCGAAGGCTTCGAAAACCCGGCGATGCGCAAAGTCATTGACGAGGTTAAACAAGAGGTGGCCGCCGGTAACAGCTTTGCCGCAGCGCTGCGCAAGAAGCCGCAATATTTCGACGAGTTGTATTGCAACCTCGTCGATGCCGGCGAACAGTCCGGGGCACTCGACACCCTGCTCGAACGCGTCGCCACCTATAAGGAAAAAAGCGAAGCGCTCAAGGCCAAGATCAAGAAAGCCATGACCTACCCGAGCGCCGTCCTCCTGGTGGCAGCCGTGGTGACCGGCATTTTGCTGGTGAAAGTGGTGCCGCAGTTTCAGTCGGTGTTTTCCGGGTTTGGCGCCGAGTTGCCAGGGTTCACCTTGATGGTGATCAGCCTGTCTGAATTCATGCAGGCGTGGTGGTGGGCGATTCTCGGCGCACTGATCGCAGCGTTTTTCGGCATCCGCCATGCACTGAAAAGGTCTCAAGCGTTACGCGATCACCGCGACGCCTGGATGCTGAAACTGCCGTTGGTGGGTACGTTGATGTACAAGTCTGCGGTGGCGCGATTTGCCCGGACCTTGTCGACTACCTTCGCCGCTGGCGTACCGCTGGTGGAAGCCCTTGATTCGGTGGCCGGCGCTGCGGGCAATGTCGTGTTCAAACGGGCCATCCTGCGAATCCGTCAGGACGTCTCAACCGGGATGCAGCTGAATTTTTCCATGCGCAGCACCGGGGTCTTCCCGACCATGGCCGTGCAGATGACCGCGATTGGCGAAGAGTCCGGCGCGCTGGACGATATGCTCGACAAGGTCGCCGGCTTTTACGAAGAGGAAGTGGATAACATGGTCGACAACCTCACCAGCCTGATGGAGCCGTTCATCATGGTCGTGCTCGGGGTCGTCGTCGGCGGTCTGGTGGTGGCCATGTATCTGCCGATCTTCCAGCTCGGCTCAGCGGTCTGATATGCCCCTCGACGAATTGTTCGCCCTCTATCCGCTGGCCTTTGTCGGCACCGCGCTGCTGCTCGGACTGGTGGTTGGCAGCTTTCTCAATGTGCTGGTCTGGCGCCTTCCAAAAATGCTCGAGCGCGACTGGCGCCAGCAGGCACACGATGTACTTGGCCTGCCGATCGAAACGCCGCAACCCGATTACAACCTGATGCTGCCGCATTCCGAATGCCCGCATTGTGCACACCGGATTCGCGCCTGGGAAAACCTTCCCGTGCTGAGCTATCTGTGCCTGCGTGGCCGTTGCTCGGCGTGTGCTGCACCGATCAGCAAGCGTTACCCGCTGACTGAACTGAGCTGCGGTGTGCTGTCGGCCTTCATTGCCTGGCATTTCGGTTTCGGCTGGCAGGCGGGGCTGCTGATGTTCCTCACCTGGGGCTTGCTGGGGATGAGTCTGATCGACACCGAACATCAATTGCTGCCCGATGTGCTGGTGCTGCCGTTGTTGTGGCTGGGGCTGATCGTCAACAGCTTCGGGCTGTTCGTGCCGTTGCACGATGCATTGTGGGGGGCGGTGGCCGGTTATCTGGCGCTGTGGTCGGTGTTCTGGCTGTTCAAGCTGCTGACCGGCAAGGACGGCATCGGCCACGGCGACTTTAAATTATTGGCGCTGCTGGGCGCATGGGGCGGCTGGCAGATTCTACCGCTGACCATCCTCCTGGCATCGCTGGTGGGCGCCGTGATCGGCGTGATTCTATTGCGCCTGCGCGAGCAGAAAACCTCGACGCCGATTCCTTTCGGTCCCTATCTGGCCATTGCCGGCTGGATTGCCTTGCTCTGGGGTGGTCAAATAACCGACTTCTATTGGCAGTCTGTCGGTTTGAAATGAATACCCCTGTGGAAAAACCCTGGATTCTCGGCCTCACCGGCGGCATCGGCAGCGGCAAAAGCGCGGCGGCGCAGCACTTCATCGACCTCGGCGTGCATGTCGTTGATGCCGACCACGCGGCACGCTGGGTGGTCGAGCCCGGGCGCCCGGCACTGGCGCAGATTGCCGATCACTTCGGTCCTGATGTGCTGCAAAGCGACGGCACGCTCAACCGTGCAGCCCTGCGCAAGTTGATCTTCGAGGTGCCGGAGCAACGGCGCTGGCTGGAAGCGCTGCTGCATCCGTTGATCGCCGAGGAAATCGCCCATCACCTGGCGCTGGCAAAATCGCCTTATGCGATTCTGGTTTCGCCGTTGTTGATCGAATCCGGGCAATACAGCATGACCCAGCGCATCCTGGTGATCGACGCCCCGCAACCACTGCAGATCGAACGCACCTTGCAACGTGACCAGACCAGCGCCGAGCAGGTACAGGCGATCCTCAAGGCCCAACTGAGCCGCGAAGACCGCTTGAGCCGCGCCGACGACGTGGTGGTCAACGACCGCGACCTCGCCTGGCTGCACAGCGAGATCGAGCGTCTGCATCACTTTTACCTGACTTTATCCGGAGGCCAAGCATGAGCCAGACCCCAACCGTTGAATGCCCGACCTGTGGCGCCCCCGTGGAATTCACCCCGGCGAACAAGTTTCGCCCGTTCTGTTCCGACCGCTGCAAGCTGATCGACCTCGGCGCCTGGGCCTCGGAAGAACACAAGATTCCGGTTGCACCGGATGCCGAGGACGAGCTGTTTTCCGGCGATTTCGATCCGCGTCACTGAGCCCGGTCAAGGCCGCATGAAGCCGTAGTCCTGTTCGTCGTCGAGGTTTTCCGCGAGAAACCGCAACTCGTCCGCCAGGTCTTCGGCGTTGCGCACAGCCTTGCTCTGTTGCACCACAGCACTGAGCAAGGCGCGCAAGCTCAACCCCGGATCAAGGCCGACCTCCTGCGCCATCTCCAGACTCTGCCGGGTTTCCTGCCTAGCCCATTCATACACACTCATGCCGCTGCTCCTGAAGGGATTTGCGTGAGCATGAAATTTTCAGCCGATGGCGGATTTGACGTGGATCAAGGCTTGCGATCGTCGTCATTCCAAGGGGCCGAGAGGTAGCGTGTACGGTTGAAGGTTTCCAGCCATTCCGGGCTGAACACCACCAGCGCACTGACGATCATGCCGTTGATGAAGGCCTCGGGGAATATGATCAGCCACACGTAGCCGATGAAATCCTCCAGCCATTCCGGCATGGCGAACAGGCCATCGAACCACAGCAGCGTCAGGCCGAAAATCAGGCACAACAGCGCCGACAACGCCGCAGCGAAGAAGCCGGAACAGAAGATGTACACGAACGGATTGCGCGGCTGCGCACGCTCGACAAGGATGGCTACGCATTCGGTGACCAGCACCGGCAGCAAAATGAACAAGGCACCATTGACCCCGAGTGCCGCAAGATCCTGTCGCCCGAGCAGCACCAGGCCGATTTGCGCCACAACTCCGCCAATGATCGCCAGCGGCCAGTCCAGCAGCAAGGTCACCGCAGTCATGCCGAGGAAGTGATAAGACACGCCAGTATCGAAATCCCGGCGCATCAGCCACAGCAGAAACAAGGCGAACACCGTTGCGCACAGCAAATGCTGACGCCGACTGTCACTGAACAGCTCGACCCATGGCGCGCGCACGATCGCCCACAGCAGCACTGGCAGATAAATCAGCCAGCCGAGCGTCAGACTCGCCGAGGACAGCAGTTCGGCACCGATCATTATTCCCCACCTTCTCCATGGACATACCACCTCGTCGCAGTCTACACCGCCACCGGATGCGCACCAGTCGATGCAAAGCTATCTGCTTGTCGCATTTGAACGCTAAGCTTGGGCTTATGGATGATTCAGATTATTTACGCCTGCTGACCATCGCGGCCGAGCAAGCCAACGCCTTTCTGTCCAATGCCCGCAAATGGGAGCGTGAGCGTTGGGTTTGCCAACGCCTGCTGCAAGGTCTGAACATCCCCTACCGCGCCGACGAATTCGCGCCGGCCGGTGAACCGCCGGATGTGCTGTTTCGTGACGCCAACTTCGAAGTGTTCTTCGTGCTCGACGAAGGACGCCGGCTCAACGATGAATGGCGCGATGAATTGCAGAGGCGGCGCAGCGCTTTTTCGCTCAGCCAACTGGTGCGCCGCGAAGCCAAGCCCAAGCGTATTCCGGCCAATGAATTTCTCCTGCGGCTCGCCCCGACCCTGCGCAAGAAAGCCCACAACTACAAGGAACGCGGCATGGATCTGGGCGAACTGGACATCATTGCTTTCGCCAGCCTTAAACGCGAAGTGCTCGACCTGAACAGTCATTTCCCGCCACCGACCGAATATTTGCGTCAGGGCTGGCGCTCGCTGTCGCTGGTCGGCCCGACGTTCGCCCGCGTGTTGTTCGCACACCCGGATGCACCGGACTTCCTGCGCAGCAACCTGGGGCGCAGCATCGTCTTTGATGTCGGGATCAGCCTGTGACGCCACTTCAACAATTGATTGCCGATGTGCCGCAAACCGGACGCGTACGCTGGATCGGCGTGCGTCCCGAATCACGCGGACCGATGCTGGAGCTCGATGCCGTTGAGGCACGTCTGGAGGCGGGTTTGACCGGCGATCATGCCCGCCCCGGTGTGCGCAACGCGCGTCAGGTGACACTGATTCAGTGGGAACATCTGGCGGTGATCAACGCCTTGATGGGCCGCGCCGACGACAACCCGATCAGGCCCGAAGACCTGCGGCGCAATCTGGTCATAAGCGGTATCAATCTGTTTAGTCTGAAGGGTCGGCGTTTCCGCATCGGTCAGGCAATATTCGAAACCACCGGCTGGTGTCAGCCCTGTGCACGCCTGCAGAACAACCTTGGCCCAGGCACTTTTCAAGCGGTGCGCGGACATGGCGGAATTACCGCACGGGTGTTACAAAGCGGGATCATTCGCCTCGATGACCGGGTCAGCGTCGAACCGGTGCCGGACAGCGGCTATGCTGCGTTCAACCCCGGATAAAAAACCGCTGTAGCGTGTGCCCATCCAGCAACGTCTACCTGACGAGGCCAATATGACCAGCCGCCTGAAACCCGAAGACCAAAAGCATGTCGAAGAGTACCTGCAACTGTCCCAACACCGAGTCGAGCGCCGGCCTTTCCGGCCGTGGATGCTCCTGGTGCTGGTGCTGGCAGTGACCATTGGTCTTGGCCTGTTGAGCCGACTTATCAGTTACCTGACGCTATGAGCAGCCTCGCGCTCGCTTGGGTAACCGCACCGATTTCCTTTAAAAACCTTGCGAGTTATCCCTATGTCCCATCGTATTGTCATTGTCGGCGGCGGCGCCGGCGGTCTGGAGTTGGCTACCCGCCTGGGTAAGACCTTGGGCAAGCGCGGCACCGCCAGCGTGATGCTGGTCGACGCCAACCTCACGCACATCTGGAAACCGCTGCTGCACGAAGTGGCCGCCGGGTCGTTGAACTCTTCCGAAGATGAGCTCAACTATGTCGCCCAAGCGAAATGGAACCACTTCGAGTTCCAGCTCGGGCGCATGAGCGGGCTTGATCGGGCGCAGAAGAAAATCCAGCTGGCGGCCACCTACGACGAAAACGGCATCGAGCTGGTCCCGGCGCGTGAAGTGCCATACGACTCGCTGGTGATCAGCGTCGGCAGCACCACCAACGATTTCGGCACTCAGGGCGCGGCGCAGCACTGCCTGTTCCTCGACACCCGCAAGCAGGCCGAGCGCTTCCACCAGCAACTGCTCAATCACTATCTACGTGCCCACGCCGGGCAGACCGATGTGGTCGAGCAGATCAGCGTGGCCATCGTCGGTGCCGGCGCTACCGGCGTCGAACTGGCGGCCGAGCTGCACAACGCGGCGCATGAACTGGCGGCCTATGGTCTGGACCGGATCAAACCGGAAAACATGCACATCACCTTGATCGAGGCCGGCCCACGGGTGTTGCCTGCGCTGCCGGAACGCATCAGCGGGCCGGTGCACAAGACCCTGGAAAAACTCGGGGTCAATGTGCTGACCAATGCTTCGGTCAGCGAAGTGACCGCCGACAGCCTGATCACTGCCGACGGCAACCAGATCAAGGCCAGTCTGAAAGTCTGGGCGGCAGGTATTCGCGCGCCGGGTTTCCTCAAGGACATCGATGGCCTGGAAACCAACCGCATCAATCAGCTGCAAGTGCTTCCGACCCTGCAAACCACCCGCGACGAAAACATCTTCGCCTTCGGCGACTGCGCCGCATGCCCGCAACCGGGCAGCGATCGCAACGTGCCGCCACGGGCGCAAGCGGCACACCAACAGGCGTCGCTGCTGGCCAAGTCGCTGAAGCTGCGCATCGAAGGCAAGACCCTGCCGGAGTACAAGTACACCGATTACGGCTCGCTGATTTCGCTGTCGCGCTTTTCAGCGGTGGGTAACCTGATGGGTAATCTGACTGGTAGCGTCATGCTCGAGGGCTGGCTGGCGCGGATGTTCTACGTGTCGCTGTACCGCATGCACCAGATGGCGTTATACGGACCGTTTCGCACGGCGATGCTGATGCTGGGCAGCAAGATCGGCCGCGGCACCGAGCCGCGTCTGAAGCTGCATTGATCAAGGCCTGTCGGGAGTTCTGACCGATACACCATCCCTGTGGGAGCCAGCCTGCTGGCGATCGCGGAGTGTCATCCGGCTGATGTCTTGCCTGACACGCCCTCATCGCCAGCAGGCTGGCTCCCACATTGTCTTGTGCCGGGCTCGGAGTCCGGGCTACATACTGTTCCTGTGGGAGCGAGCTTGCTCGCGAATGCATTCTGTCAGTCAATAATGTTGCCGACTGATCTGACGCTTTCGCGAGCAAGCTCGCTCCCACATGGTTTTGTATTGAATGGCAGATATGTTTCGCACTGTATCTGCGTCATTCATCGGCACCTTGTATTACAAACTCCGCGCCCCACGACACAGTCGCGATACACCGCCGCCGCCTAATGGCCACACCCGAGCGCACCCGCTCAGGGCTTCGTCCTTAACGTGTGGCTGCGCTGTGCAGCCAGGAGAATGTCAATGTCGCGTACTTCGACCCTCGGTAAAAAATCCATTGGCCTGTTCGGCGCCGCGCTCGCCGGTGGGCTGATGTTGTCCGGTTCGGTATTTGCCGCCCAGCCATTGGCGCAGGGCTACATGGTCGCCTCGGCCGAAACCTCGGTGAAGACGCCGGAAGGCAAATGCGGTGAAGGTAAATGCGGTGATGCTTCGATGGCCAGGACCGACAGCGACGGTGATGGCAAGGTGTCCCGCGCGGAGTTCATCAAGGTCGCGCCGAAGTCCGACTTCGACAAGATCGACACCAACCACGACGGCTTCATCGACGAGCAAGAGGCCTACAACAACGTGAAGGCCAACTTCGAAGCCAATGGCAAGAAGATGCCCAAAGGCCTGTTCGAGCATCTGAAGGATCAAGACGGCGCCTGATTCAGCAGGTAATCAAGCCGCGCTTTTTAACCACAAGCGCGGCTTTTTCATGCCGGCCGTTTACAACTGGAAGCGCCGCACCATGCCTTGCAGGGCATTGGCCAGTTTCGACAGTTCATGGCTGGAGGCGCTGGTCTGGTCGGCGCCCGCGGCCGAGCGCACCGACAGATCACGAATGTTGACCAGATTGCGGTCCACTTCACGCGCCACCTGCGCCTGCTCCTCGGCGGCGCTGGCGATGACCAGATTGCGCTCGTGAATCTCGTGCACCGACGCGGTAATCGTCTGTAACGCCTCACCGGCACGCGCCGCCATGCTCAGTGTGGTGCTGGCACGCGCGGCACTGGCCTGCATCGACTCCAGCGCCAGACTCGAACCGTTGCGCATGCCCTGCACCATCTGCTCGATTTCCTGGGTCGATTGCTGGGTGCGATGGGCCAGCGCGCGCACCTCATCGGCGACCACGGCAAAACCGCGCCCGCTTTCGCCCGCCCGCGCCGCTTCAATCGCCGCGTTGAGCGCCAACAGGTTGGTCTGCTCGGCAATCGCCCGAATCACGTCGAGCACCTTGCCGATGTCCTGGGATTGATTGGCCAACGATTGCACCAACTCACCGGTGTGCTGCACATCAGCGGCCAGGGCACTGATGGCACTGGCAGTCTCGCTGACCCGCTCCTGCCCCAGTTGCGCCGAATCGCTGGATTGGCGAGTGGCGTCGCTGGTCGAAACGGCGTTGCGCGCGACCTCCTCCACCGCCGTGGTCATTTCGTTGACCGCGGTGGCCGCCTGTTCGATTTCATTGTTCTGCTGTTGCAGGCCCTGGGAGCTGTCGAGCGTCACTGCGTTGAGTTCGTCGGCAGCGGAGGCCAGTTGCGTGGCCGAGCCGCTGATGCCCTGCAAGGTCTCGCGCAGGTTCTGCTGCATGGTCGCCAGTGCCTTGAGCAAACGGCTGACTTCGTCATTGCCCTGAGTTTCGATAGGACGGGTCAGATCGCCCTGAGCCACGCTTTCAGCGGCGCTGACTGCGCTGCTCAGCGGTCGCACGATGCTGCGTGTCAGCAGCATGGCAAGCGCCACGGTAGCGAGCGCCGCCAGGGCGATGAACACGCTGACGATGGTCCGCGACGTGGCGTAATGGGCAGCTGACTTCTGGCTTTCCAGCGCGACCTGTTTGGCGAACAGATCCGCCAGATCATTGAGTTGTTTACCGGAGCCATCGACCACGGTTTTCATGTCGACAAGCAGCAATTTGGTCAACTCGTCACGCTTGCCCTGCTCGGCCAGGGTGAACGATTGGGCAATCCCGGTGCGATAGGCGGCAAAGGTCTGCTTGAACTGGTCATAGAGCTGCTGGCCCTCGGGCGTGGTGACCAGATTGTCGTAGGCAGTGATTTTTTCGCTGAGCTCTTTGTCGCGGGTATCCATCTGCCCGCGGTACGTCGGGATGTTCTTCGGGTCTTCGTCCAGCGCCATGCGCAAGGAGATCGTGCGGATACGCAGCATCAGCTCGCGGATCTCATCGCCGCCGCGAATACTGGGCAGCCACTGAGTCTCCACGGCGACCTCACTGTCGCGAATGCTCGACATCTGACTAAGGGCGAACACGCCCAGCAAGGCCACCAATACCGCGATCAGGGCGAAGCCCAAGGCAGCCCGCGGAGCAATATTCAACTGACGAAGCAACATGACGAACGCCCTTATTCTTGTATTGGCCAGATGCGAGGGGCGAAGCCATGGCAGTCCCCTCGTGTTAGCGGGCTATCGGCCGGTTGTATGACGACTTGAAGGGATTTATCTTTTCAGCAGACAAAAAAAATCCCCGTATCTTTCGATACGAGGATTTTCAATATGGTCGGGGTAAGGGGATTCGAACTCCTGACATCCTGCTCCCAAAGCAGGCGCGCTACCGGACTGCGCTATACCCCGGTAAAAAAAAGGCGACCTTTCAAAGATCGCCTTCTTCGATCAGCGCTTTTGGCCTCTGATCTTAAGATTCGATCCCAGCGCTAACTGGTTTCAAAAATGGTGGGTCGTGTGGGATTCGAACCTACGACCAATTGGTTAAAAGCCAACTGCTCTACCAACTGAGCTAACGACCCAAAAATGGTCGGGGTAAGGGGATTCGAACTCCTGACATCCTGCTCCCAAAGCAGGCGCGCTACCGGACTGCGCTATACCCCGGTTTGAAATTGGCTCCGTGACCAGGACTCGAACCTGGGACCCAATGATTAACAGTCATTTGCTCTACCGACTGAGCTATCACGGAACTACATATTTCAATTTACAACGGTGAAACCTGAAGCTTCTCGACACCGTTTTCGCATCGCTGCGTTCGTGTGTCTGAGGCGCGCTATTCTACAACCTAGAACACCTCTGTCAACCCCCTAAATTGCTTTCAAGTTAATGATTTGCAACTTATTTCAGTTTTCAACCCAGTGAGTTGAAACGCTGCCGGTGACTGACTGCGGGGCGCACTTTACAAGCCTTTTCCTTTGAGTTCAACAGCCTAACGAAAAAAAAGGCCCCACAATGTGGGGCCTCGGTTTTTTCCTTGCCACATGGCATCAGTTGAAAACGATTTCCTCGTTCTCGACGGTGCCGGTTGCGGTGTCGCCTGGCATGAAGTGACCGGAAAGGATCAACTGCGCCAGCGGGTTTTCGATCCAGCGCTGAATCGCACGCTTCAACGGCCGTGCGCCATACACCGGGTCGTAACCGACGGCAATCAGCTTGTCCATCGCCTCCGGGCTCAATTCCAGCTTCAGTTCGCGCTCGGCCAGACGGCTGCGCAGACGGCCCAGCTGGATCTCGGTAATGCCCGCGATCTGATCACGCGCCAGCGGCTCGAAGATCACCACTTCGTCGACGCGGTTGATGAACTCCGGACGGAAGTGCGACGTCAGCGCGTCCATGACTGCTGCACGCTGCGCTTCACGATCACCGACCAGTTCCTGGATCTGCATCGAGCCAAGGTTCGAGGTCATCACGATCACCGTGTTGCGGAAATCCACCGTACGGCCATGGCTGTCGGTCAGGCGCCCATCCTCGAGCACTTGCAGGAGGACGTTGAACACATCCGGGTGCGCCTTCTCGACTTCGTCCATGAGGATTACCGAGTAAGGCTTGCGCCGTACCGCTTCGGTCAGATAACCGCCCTCTTCATAGCCGACGTAGCCCGGTGGGGCGCCGATCAGACGAGCCACGGAATGTTTCTCCATGAACTCGGACATGTCGATGCGCACCATCGCCTCTTCGGTATCGAAGAGGAATTCGGCCAGCGCCTTGCACAGCTCGGTTTTACCGACACCGGTCGGGCCGAGGAACATGAACGAGCCGCTCGGACGATTCGGGTCGGACAAGCCGGCACGCGAACGGCGTACCGCGTTGGCCACGGCCACGACTGCTTCTTCCTGGCCGATCACGCGTTTGTGCAACAGGCTTTCCATCTTCATCAGCTTGTCGCGTTCGCCTTCGAGCATTTTCGACACCGGGATGCCGGTCCATTTCGACACGACTTCGGCGATCTCTTCCTCGGTGACCTTGCTACGCAGCAACTGGTTTTCGCTCTTGCCGTGCTGGTCGACCATTTGCAGGCTGCGTTCCAGATCCGGGATCACCCCGTACTGCAACTCGGCCATGCGGTTCAGATCGCCTTTGCGCCGGGCCGCTTCCAGTTCCTGACGCGATTGCTCGATCTTTTGCTGGATCTGTGCAGAACCCTGCACCTCGGCTTTTTCCGAGTTCCAGATTTCTTCCAGATCGGAGTACTCACGCTCGTGACGCTCGATTTCTTCCTGGAGTTTTTCCAGACGCTTCTTCGCCGCGTCGTCGCTTTCTTTCTTCAGCGCCTGGGATTCCACTTTCAGCTGAATCAGGCGCCGCTCAAGACGATCCAGTACTTCCGGCTTGGAGTCGATCTCCATGCGGATGCGGCTGGCCGCCTCGTCGATCAGGTCGATGGCCTTGTCCGGCAATTGCCGATCCGTGATGTAGCGATGACTGAGCTTGGCCGCGGCGATGATCGCGCCGTCGGTGATAGCCACCTTGTGGTGCACCTCATAACGTTCTTTGAGGCCACGCAGAATCGCGATGGTGTCTTCTTCGCTCGGCTCATCGACCAGCACTTTCTGGAAACGCCGCTCCAGCGCCGCATCCTTCTCTATATATTGGCGGTACTCGTTGAGCGTGGTCGCGCCGACGCAGTGCAACTCGCCACGGGCCAATGCAGGCTTGAGCATATTGCCCGCATCCATTGAGCCTTCGCCTTTACCGGCGCCGACCATGGTATGCAGTTCGTCGATGAACAGAATGATCTGCCCTTCCTGCTTCGACAGCTCATTGAGCAGGCCTTTGAGGCGCTCCTCGAACTCACCGCGGTACTTGGCACCGGCAATCAGAGCGCCCATGTCCAGCGACAGCAGACGCTTGCCCTTGAGGCCGTCCGGCACTTCGCCGTTGATGATGCGCTGGGCCAGGCCTTCGGCGATGGCAGTTTTACCCACGCCAGGTTCACCGATCAGCACCGGGTTGTTCTTGGTGCGGCGTTGCAGGACCTGGATGGTGCGACGGATTTCGTCGTCACGGCCGATCACCGGATCGAGCTTGCCGTCTTCGGCACGCTTGGTCAGGTCGACGGTGTATTTATCCAGTGCCTGACGCGACTCCTCGTGATTGGCGTCGTTGACTGCTTCGCCGCCACGCAGGTTGTTGATTGCGTTTTCCAGAGCTTTCTTGCTCACGCCCTGACCGAGCAGCAACTTGCCGAGCTTGCTGTTCTCGTCCATGGCGGCGAGCAGCACCAGTTCGCTGGAAATGAACTGATCGCCCTTCTGCTGGGCCAGGCGGTCGGCCTGATTGAGCAGGCGCGCCAGATCCTGCGACATGTTCACATCGCCGGTCGGGTTCTGGATTTTCGGTAATTGGTCGAGCTCTTTGGTCAGCTCTTTACGCAAGCTGTTGACGTCGAAGCCTACCTGCATCAGCAGCGGCTTGATCGAACCGCCCTGCTGTTCAAGCATGGCTTGCATCAAGTGCGCCGGCTCAATCGCCGGATGATCGTGGCCG
Organism: Pseudomonas sp. R1-1; assembly: GCF_051132135.1. Lineage (NCBI taxonomy): Bacteria > Pseudomonadati > Pseudomonadota > Gammaproteobacteria > Pseudomonadales > Pseudomonadaceae > Pseudomonas > Pseudomonas sp. R1-1. The sequence continues at coordinate 989,755 of NZ_CP071663.1, read as the reverse complement.
ACTGCCAACGACTGGGCATCGGACAAGGCCAACTGTAATTTGCTGGTTAAACGGTCTATACGCATGGGTCACCTTCCTTTTGAGCAGGCCGGACCTAAGAAACCATCCTGAATAAAGAAACCTGCCAGATACCGCTATAGATGCGGTCGATTCTGCAAGATTCAAGCGTCAAAGGGTTGATGCAGATCAGAGAGTCTAGCTGGCGCCCAGCTTCGCAAATACGATCCTCTTTTGACGAGTGGCTGTTTTCGTCAGGCAAGGCGCCGCGACGAGTCATAGCCCGCTATGGCGAGGAGCGGCAACGCCGCATGACGGGAACAGACGCCGTCAAAAAAGAATCGTATTTGTGAGGCTGGGCGCCTCAAGCCAAACGAGGGAGGCAAAGCGACCGGTGCGCGACGCACGGCGATAAGAGAAGAAGCGCGGATCGGTCACGGTGCAGAAACCGCCGCCGTAAACCGCTGTTACACCGCGTTCAGCCAGACGCAGGCGCGCCAGGTGATAGATGTCGGCCATGAACTTGCCGGGATTGTGGCTCGGCACGAAGGCTGTCGCCGCTTCCGGCAACTGATTGACGAAGACTTCGCGAACTTCCGCGCCGACTTCAAAGGCTTGCGGGCCGATGGCAGGACCGAGCCAGACCAGCACGTCTTCAGGTGCAACATCGAGGCTATCGAGGGTGGCTTCAAGCACGCCCGCCGCCAAGCCACGCCAACCGGCATGTGCTGCCGCGACACGGGTGCCGGCGCGATCGCAGAACAATGCCGGCAGGCAATCGGCGGTCATGGCCGTGCAGGCGATACCGGGCTTGTCTGTCCAACTGGCATCGGCGGTCGCGACCACATCCGGATCAGCTTGCGCCACGGAAATCCCGTGTACTTGCTGCAACCAGGCAGGCTGTATGGAGAAGTGATCGGTCAGACGACGACGGTTCTCGGCAACAGCCTCAGGACGATCATCAACATGATCGCCCAGATTCAGGCTGTCGAATGGCACTTCGCTGACGCCACCCTCGCGGGTGGTGACGCAGGCTCTGACGCTGGCCGGCGCAGGCCAGTCCGGCGTCAGCCAGTTCATCCGACGAATGCCTCGCGATCCTGCTTGAGCAGGGTCAGCAGCCAGACGAAATCTTCCGGCAGCGGCGATTCCCAGCTCATCCGCTCACCGCTCGTCGGGTGATCGAGTTCGAGGAAGCGCGCGTGCAGGGCCTGACGCGGGAAGTGCTTGAGCGATTCGACCATGGTCGGGTTCGCCGCTGGCGGAATGCGGAAACGCCCGCCGTACGCCGGGTCGCCGACCAACGGGAAGTTGATGTGCGCCATGTGCACGCGAATCTGGTGCGTACGACCGGTTTCCAGCTTCACCCGCACGTGCGTGTGCGAACGGAAACGCTCGAGTACGCGGTAGTGGCTGACGGCAGGCTTGCCGCCTTCCATCACCGCCATGCGCTGACGCTGCTGGCCGTGACGGCCGATCGGCGCGTTGATCTTGCCGCCGGCGGTGACCACACCGATCACAATGCATTCATAGATGCGGCTGACACTGCGGCTCTGCAACTGCGCGACCAGTTTGGTCTGCGCCTGGATGGTCTTGGCCACCACCATCAGACCGGTGGTGTCCTTGTCCAGACGATGGACGATGCCGGCCCGTGGGACATTGATGATGTCCGGCACGTGGTGCAACAAGGCGTTGAGCAGAGTGCCATCGGCGTGGCCGGCAGCCGGGTGCACCACCAGGCCCGCAGGCTTGTTGATCACCAGAATGTCGTCATCTTCATAGACGATGTCGAGCTCGATGTCCTGGGCGATCCACTCGCCCTGGGCTTCCTGCTCGGCCGTCAGTTCGAGGACGGCACCGCCATGCACGATGTCGCGCGGGCGGATCACCGCCCCGTCCACAGTCAGGCGACCTTCTTTGATCCAGGCGGAAAGGCGCGAGCGCGAGTGCTCAGCGAAGAGTTGGGCGGCGACTTGATCGAGGCGTTGGCCGCCCAATTCGGACGGCACCTCTGCGCTAAGTTCTATTTTATCGGACATGCTCGGACTGGGCGTCGGCACAGCCTTTGGTTTCGGCTGCGCGCTTGTGGTTAAATACGGCGTCTTTTGCCCCGAGGCTTTTCAACGGGGCGCTCATCATAACAGGACGGCCCCGCCCAAGACAGCGGCCGTCATAGGGACGCAAGCCGCCATGCAAGTGAAACACCTGCTGCTGATCGCCATCCTCGCATTGACCGCTGCTTGCTCATCGAAGGAAGTCGTAGACGAAAACCTCAGCGAAGCCGAGCTGTACCAGCAGGCTCAGACTGATCTGGACAACAACAGCTACACCAGCGCCACAGCCAAGCTGAAGGCTCTGGAGTCGCGTTATCCGTTCGGTCGCTACGCCGATCAGGCTCAACTGGAGTTGATCTACGCCAACTACAAGAACGCCGAGCCGGAAGCTGCCAAGTCCGCCGCCGAGCGTTTCATTCGTTTGCATCCGCAGCACCCGAACGTGGATTACGCGTACTACCTCAAGGGTCTGACCTCGTTCGACCAGGACGTCGGCCTGCTGGCGCGCTTCCTGCCGCTGGACATGACCAAGCGTGACCCGGGCGCCGCCCGTGACTCGTACAACGAGTTCGCCCAGCTTACCAGCCGCTTCCCGAACAGCCGCTACGCGCCGGACGCCAAGCAGCGCATGATCTACCTGCGCAACCTGCTGGCCGCCTACGAAATCCACGTGGCCGACTACTACCTGACCCGTCAGGCCTACGTCGCCGCCGCCAACCGTGGCCGTTACGTAGTGGAAAACTTCCAGGAAACCCCATCGGTCGGCGACGGCCTGGCGGTGATGACCGAAGCCTACCAGCGTCTGCACCTGGACGATCTGGCGGCCACCAGTCTGGAAACCTTGAAGCTTAACTACCCGGATCACCCGAGCCTGCAGGACGGCCAGTTCGTGCCGCGCGTTGCCGAAGCCGACAACCGCTCGTTCCTGAGCAAGGCGACTTTGGGCCTGATCGAATCGCGTCCACCGCTGCCGCCGGGCGAAACCCGCGCCAACCAGGACGTGCAGAAGCAGTTCCAGGACGCTAAAGACGCGATCCCGAACGAGCTCAAGCCGAAAGACGAAAACGGCGACGTGATCGAAGAGCCGGAGCCAGAGTCCACCGACACTGACCGTTCGTGGTTCAGCTACATGACCTTCGGCGTGTTCGACTGAGCACACTGGCGGTAACAAAAAGGGAGATCTGCGGATCTCCCTTTTTCATGGCCGCGCTTTAATCCGCTGTGCGCTGCCCGGCTCCTTGGCTAAACTGCCGGATCATCAGTCGAAAAGCCGCTCATCATGCTTCGTTTATTGTTCTGGATCGCCGTGATCTTCGCCGCCATCTGGCTCTGGCGTAAATTCAAGGCACCCGCCACCTCCAATCAGTCCCAGCGCAATTCTCGCGAGCGAGACGCCGCGCCCATGGTGCGCTGCGCCCATTGCGGCGTGCACCTGCCCCGCGATCGCGCGCTGGGCAATCAGCAACAGTGGTATTGCAGCCAGGCTCATCTCGAGCAAGGCCCGAGCGCCAGTGGTCGCTGAGGCTGCCCACACCGACAGCAAACAGGCGCAGCGTCTGCTGCGTCTTTATCACCTGTACCGTCTGAGCGTCGGCATCACCTTGGTGTTGCTGATCTCGAGCAACATGGACAACCGCCTGCTGACGTCGGCCAACGACGATTTGCTGCGCGGCGGCAGTTGGCTGTATCTGGTTCTGAATATTCTGCTGGTGGTGTTTCTCGAAAATACCCGTCGGCCCGGGCAATTGTTCAGCCTGGCACTGGTCGACGTGCTGCTTCTGTGCGGTTTGTTCTTCGCAGCAGGCGGGGTTGGCAGTGCACTGGGCAACTTGTTGATCGTGTCGGTAGCGATCAGCAACACCCTGTTGCGCCGGCGCATCGGTCTGTTGATTGCGGCCATCGCCGCGCTGGGCATCGTCGGTTCGAGTTTCCTGCTCGGTCTGAGCCATCCCCTGAGCGCCAATGAATACCTGCAGGCCGGTACGCTCGGCGCGCTTTGCTTTGCCGCCTCGCTATTGGTGCAGGGGCTTATCCGTCGCCTCGAGGTCAGCGAAACCCTGGCCGAGCAGCGCGCCAGCGAAGTGGTGGGCCTCGAAGCCCTCAATGCTCTGATTCTGCAACGCATGCGCACCGGCATCCTCGTCCTTGATCATGAGCGTCGAGTGTTACTGGCCAACCACAGCGCGCAAATCCTGCTCGCCCGATCACACCTGCAAGGCCATTTGATCGATGAATATTCGCCGACGCTGGTCGAGCGCCTGCAACTGTGGATGAACAACCCGACCCTGCGCCCGCAAAGCCTGAAAGTCGCCGGCAATGGCATAGAACTGCAACCGAGCTTCATCGCCCTCGAACAGAGCCCGAATCCGCGCACTTTGGTGTTTCTCGAAGACCTCGCGCAAATCGCACAGCAGGCGCAGCAATTGAAGCTCGCCGCGCTCGGCCGATTGACCGCTGGCATCTCCCATGAAATTCGCAATCCGCTGGGGGCGATCAGCCATGCCGCACAACTGTTGGCCGAGTCCGAGGAACTCGATAGTGCCGATCGGCGTCTGACGCAGATTATTCAAGACCACTCCCAGCGCATGAATCGAGTCATCGAAAACGTCCTGCAACTGTCCCGTCGTCAGCAGAGTGCCCCGCAACGGCTGGACCTCAAACCGTGGCTGGAGAGCTTCGTTGCCGAAAGCCGCGAGCAAGCCGGCGAGCGTCAGCAGATCCATCTGCGGATCAACTCCGGGGACTTCACCACATTGATGGACCCGAACCAGCTGCGGCAGATCCTCGACAATCTGTTGCGCAACGGCTGGCGTCACAGTGCCCTGCTGCACGAACAGGCTGAGGTCTGGCTGGCGCTGTTCACTGACCCCGACAGCCAGTTGGCGGTACTTGAGGTACAGGATAACGGCCCCGGCGTACCGGCCAAAGAACAGGCGCATCTGTTCGAACCGTTCTTCACCACCAGCAGCCAGGGCACCGGCCTGGGTCTTTATCTGTCCCGTGAGCTGTGCGAAAGCAACCAAGCGCGCCTAGACTTTCAATCACGCCAAGGCGGCGGCTGCTTTCGCATCACCTTTGCTCACGGACGGAAACAAAGTTGAATACAAGCCCACGGCAAAAAGTTCTCATTGTTGACGACGAACCGGACATCCGCGAACTCCTCGAAATCACCCTGGGCCGGATGAAACTCGACACTTACAGCGCGCGCAATCTGGCCGAGGCACAAGCACTTTTGCAACGCGAAGCGTTCGATCTGTGCCTGACCGATATGCGCCTGCCCGACGGCACGGGGCTGGAGCTGGTGCAGCACATCCAGCAGCGTTATCCACAAGTGCCAGTGGCGATGATCACCGCGTATGGCAGCCTGGAAACCGCAATCAATGCGCTTAAGGCCGGGGCGTTCGATTTTCTGACCAAACCGGTCGATCTCACGCGCCTGCGCGAACTGGTCAGCAGTGCCTTGCGCATGCCGGCCGCCGGTGGTCATAGCACTCCGATTGATCGGCACTTGCTCGGCGATTCGCCGCCAATGCGCAACTTGCGCAAGCAGATCGACAAACTCGCGCGCAGTCAGGCGCCGGTGTACATCAGCGGTGAATCCGGCAGCGGCAAGGAGCTCGTCGCGCGGCTGATCCACGAGCAAGGGCCGCGCGCCAGCCAGCCGTTCGTGCCGGTGAACTGCGGGGCGATTCCCTCGGAGTTGATGGAAAGCGAGTTTTTCGGCCATCGCAAAGGCAGTTTCACTGGCGCGGTCGAGGACAAGCCAGGGCTGTTTCAAGCGGCCCATGGCGGCACATTGTTTCTTGATGAAGTGGCGGATTTGCCGTTGTCGATGCAGGTCAAGCTGCTGCGAGCTATCCAGGAAAAAGCCGTGCGTAGCGTCGGCGGCCAGCAGGAAACCGTGGTCGACGTGCGGATTCTTTGCGCCACGCACAAGGACCTCGATGCCGAGGTCGCCGCCGAGCGTTTTCGTCAGGATTTGTACTACCGCTTGAACGTGATCGAGCTACGCGTGCCGTCTTTGCGCGAGCGGCGCGATGACATCGAGGTACTGGCGACGCACGTGCTCAAGCGCTTGGCCAAGGACACCGGCCAGCCAGCCGCACGTCTACACCCGCAGGCGCTGGAAACACTGAAGAACTACCGCTTCCCCGGCAATGTGCGCGAACTGGAAAACGTCCTCGAGCGAGCCCATACCCTGTGCGAGAACCGTACGATCGAGGCCGGTGATTTGCGCCTCAGCGAGGGCAACTGTGCGGCAGACGGCGCGATTGCCGATCTGACGCAGATCGACAATCTTGAAGATTATCTGGAGAACGTCGAGCGCAAGCTGATCTTGCAGGCACTGGAAGAGACGCGCTGGAACCGTACGGCGGCAGCGCAGCGCTTGAGTCTTTCGTTTCGTTCGATGCGTTACCGGCTGAAGAAACTCGGTCTGGATTGAGGGCTCCTTCGCGAGCAGGCTCGCTCCTACAATGTCCTTTGGTGTACTCAATTTTTTTGAACACCAAGGACCAATGTAGGAGTGAGCCTGCTCGCGATGACGGCCTATCAGACACAGAAGACTTATCAGATCAAATACGCCCCTCAGGTGCATACGGCGCCGGATCAATTATCGGCGCCCTGCCCAACATCACATCGGCAAACAACTGACACGACGCCGGCGCCAGCACCAGCCCGTTGCGGTAATGCCCGCAATTGAGCCATAAGCCGTCAAACCCCGGCACTCGCCCGATATAAGGAATCCCCTCCGGCGAGCCCGGACGCAGCCCGGCCCAGTGCCCGACCACTTCGGCATCGACCAGCGCCGGCAACAGCTCGAGCGCCGATGTCTTGAGGCTTTCCAGCGCGACGTCGGTTGGCGTCTTGTCGTAGCCTGCGTGCTCCAGCGTACTGCCGATCAGAATATGCCCGTCGCGACGCGGAATCGCATAACGCCCCTTGGCCAGCACCATGCTCGGCAGGAAGTCCGCAGCGCATTTATAAAGAATCATCTGCCCTTTGACCGGTTCCACCGGCAGTGTCAGGTCCAGGGTCTTGAGCAAGTCGCCGCTCCACGCCCCAGCGGTCAGTACCACCTGATCGCCAGCGATGACACCACCGGCCGTTTCAACGCCAATCACACGCTCACCGTCACGGGCGAAGCCGCTGACTTCGCACTGCTCGTGAATGGTCACGTTGGGCAACGCCTGCAACGCTGCTTTCAGGGATTTCACCAACCGCGGATTGCGCACATTGGCAACATCGGCCATGTAGATTGCGCGCGAAAATCCGCCGCCCAGCACCGGCACCGCGTCATGCGCCGCCGAGATATCCACAGAGCGCAGCGGGCGGTTTTCGCGCTCGGCCCACGCCAGTGCCTCGGCTTCGTCATCCAGGTCCAGCCAGTACAGGCCGGTAGTGTGCACTTCTGGATCAACCCCCGTGTCGGCGAACAGCCGCGCGCCGAGCTGTGGATAAAAATCCTGCGACCAGTGCGCCAGCGCGGTGACCGCCAGGCTATAGCGCCACGGGTACAGCGGAGAAACAATACCGCCGCCCGCCCAGGACGATTCCTGGCCCAGGTTCGAACGGTCCAGCAGCACCACGCTGCGCACTTCGGAGGCGAGATTGTAGGCGGTCAGCAGGCCTATCACCCCGCCACCGACAATCACCACTTGCTGTTGCCTGGTCATGTTTGATCCAACCGTAAAAAAGACAGTGGGCGCAAAAGGCGCCCGAAAGAAAGCGCCTCAGCGGCCCCAGCAATCCTTGGTGGTCAGTCCGGTGGTCGCGTTGTTCATGCTCCTGACACCGGTGTTGGTCAGGGTGAAATCGCCGCACTTGTCAGTGGCCATCGACGTGCCGCTCTTGCGTGTTGCGGTCAGCACAAAGGTCTGGTCAGTGATCGTCGGCGTGAGGGTATAGAAATCATTGCCGGCACTCAGCCCGGTGACGCCGGTGTAGACATTGTTGCGGGTGTAGAACCGCTCGAGGATCTGCGCCTGTTCCGAGAGCAGCGATACCACCTCGGCGCGACGGCCCTTTTTCAGGTACTCGGTGTAGCTCGGTGCAGCGATGGTAATGACGATCCCGATGATCGCAATCACGATCATGATTTCGATCAGGGTGAAACCTCGGTTGGCTCTGCGCATGCCTCAAATTCTCGCTTACTGGATTTGTCGCCACATGATACGACGGCTGCCGCCACCGCCCTTTTCCACGACGGTGGTGACTACACCACTGGTGTCGGTTACAAGCTTGGTCTTGGCATCGGCGGAAACTACGTTAAGGGTCGGGATGCCCCCAGTGAACACCACTCCGCTGGATATCGTGTCATTGCCGTCGACCAAACGATCAGCATTGGTGTCGATCACGGCGTAGTTGAGCATCTTACCGCTGAACGCCTCCAGTTCGACCAGTTTGCCCGTGCCGAAACTTGCACAGGGATCGGTGGTATCGACGCTGGCCGTGGTAAAGACGACGCGCCCCAGCACAATGCTCGCCTGATTGATCACCCGCTCGCCGGTCAGCACGTTGTTATACACCAGCGGCAAATACCAGCCCTTCTCGCCCGGATACGTCGTGTCATTTTGCGTAGTGGTCACGAACTGGCCGGTGCTGCCGGAGAACGACCCGGTAATCGCCTGCGCCTGCAAGCTGCTGACGGTAATTTGTCCCGAGCCGCCATCGGCGTCCCATACCGAATAGAACGCTTGCAGATCCTTGTTGGTCTTGTCGGCAGTTTCGTTGAATTTACCGGTGCCGAAGAACAACTGCTTGCCACCCTGCGGGTTATCCGCCAGCAGCGGTTGCGCGGTGATCGGCTGCGTCGCCCCGCCCGGTGCGGTGAACAACGGTTTGCCGGCAAACGCCACGCCCCAGCTTTCCGGGGCTGTCGCGCTCAAATCGAATTTCCACATCCGCCCTTTCAAGTCACCGCCGTAAGCCGCCTGCACCACGTTCGACGAATTCACCCTGAGTTCGACCGAAGACAGGCCATTGGTGGTTTCCGTATTGTCGATAACGATTTTCCTGATCAACGAGCCATCACGCACATCCAGCACGTACAACGCCGCGACGCCGGAATTGCTGCCGTAGCCATTGGCAATGAACGCGGCCCAGCGACCATCGGCCAAGCGTGCCACTTCCGGACGGGCGTAGGCGTAACCCAGATCATTGAAAGCGTTGGCCGTGCTGGCGGTGGCCGGCGCGCTGACCTCCCACAGGGCACGAATCACATTGCCCGCCGAAGCATCGAACAGTTGCAGCCCGTAGAAGGTTTTACCGCCGGCACCGGTGCCGCCGATGGCCAGGGTTTTCCAGGTAGTGCCGGACTGCACGTCAAACACCCCGACCTGACCATCGACGAGAAACTTGTGGCTGACGCCGTTGACGTAGTTGGTGTCGGCGATCAGGCGCAACGACGGCAGCACGCTGGATGGCATGTAGGCATAACGGCGCGTGCCGTTCGCCGAATTGATCACGTTGACAAAACCGTCGTTGGCGTTGACCACCAGACTGGCATTCATGTTGGCCGCTTTGGTCGTCAGGTAGGTGGTGTAACTCGTATCGGCGGACAGATCGGACGCGGTCTTGTCCGAAGGCGATGCGAGCACCAGCGGCGAATTGATGATGTCGCCGAGCAACACGCTGCGCACCTTGAGCCCGGCCTTGTTGGTGCCTTTGCTCCATTCCACCAGATCGTTGCCGGTGATTCCGGTGGGCAAGCCCAGGTTCAGGGTGGTTTGCTGCGCGGGGGAAAAGTTACCGAAGGCCAAGGATATCGGTGCATTGCTCACGGTGTTCCACGACTGGAAAGTCGGTGCGGTGGCGGACGGCACAATGGTGGTATCGGTGGACCATTGGGCGCTCGAGGTATTCACCGTACCGGCCGAAGTAAAGCCGAACGAGCGGATCGTCCCGCGCCAATCCTTTGGATCGTAAGTGGTCTGATAAAAACTGCTGCCGCTGCTCAACGAGCTGCTGCTGGCGACACCGGCACCGCCGGAGCCGGCCTTGGAGGTAATGTCGCTCAATGCCGACGATAAGGCCGCGTTGAGTCCGGAGCTGTCGGTAGCCTGGTAATACCGGCCCTGCCCATAACTGGCGGCGTCGGACAGCATGTCGTTATCCGCCGCGAAACCGACGGTGTAGGTGTTCATGTTCTGCTTGGGAAAATCCACCGCGTTCCAGCTTTTGCCCGCCGCATCGGTGCCGGTCGAGCGCATGTCGATGTCGAAGGCAAACTTGGCGATGTCATCCAGGTACAGCGTATCGCCCTCACCATCGCCGTTGAGGTTATCGCCGTCATTGTTGACGCCATCCCAGTTCGGCAACCGATTGCCGCCCAATGGATCGTTGGTCGGGAAGGTTCGGTCGTAGGTCGGCAAGCCGTCGGTAATCACCACGCCGTAGTTTTTCTGGCAGCGATATTGAATTGGGCTGGTGTAGCTGCTCGGCGTGCCGTTGTAGAAAGGGGCGATGCCCCGCATATAACGGGTGATCTCGTAATAGCTTTCCGCCAAGGGCGTATTGGCCACCGCGTTCAAACCGTTGATGGATGAAATCAGCGCGTTGTAGTTGGTATCGGCCTGCGCCTGGGTCACGCTGCCCGCTACCGGCGACAGATCGGTAATCGCGCGAGGGATGAAACCTCCGTTACCGGGGTTGGCGCTGGTGGCCGGGTTGAACGTCGCCAGCCCCATGCGCAAGGTGCGGTTGCTGCTGACCAGCGCGGTGGACACGTTGCGTGCCACGTTCATCCGGTAATCGTTGGGAATCGCTCCGGTGGTGAAATCGCGGGTGCCGTTGCTGATCGCCAGACTGACGATGTAGGCAATGTAATCGGCGGAATAGCGGGTGTTCTCGTTGCCCACCGGGTCGGGCAGTTTCAGGCACAACGGTGCTGGGCTATTGTTGTAAAACGCATAGGCGCCGCCGGAGCAACCCGAGTTCGGCAAGCTCGAGAGAAACACCAGGTCGCCGGTGATCTGCGGGGCATTCAGCGCAGAGCACAATCCGAGAAAGGCATTGCACTGCCGCGCCGGTGTGCGGTTGACGTTCGGATCAAACCCGGCGGCATAAATGATGCTGTTCATGCTCCCCGAATCGTCGATCAGCAGCATCACGTTTGGCGGCACGGCTGCTGCGCTCAGCAAAGGCGAGTCGGACGGCGTGAAGGCGTAGGCCGGCGAGCTCAGATAAAAACTCAGGAGCATGCCGAGCAGCAACGTCCGGCAGCGCTCAAAACTTCGCATACACGCTCTCCAGCACACTGCGCGAGCTACCGGCGATACCGACAGCGGTGACGCGGTACAGGGTCGCCGAGGTGTTGCTCGGCACGTTGACCGCGGTCAATGTCGTGCCGATGTTCTGCACCCCATAGAAGCCGTTACCGGCAGCGATCCAGGTCACCCCGGACGTCGAGTTGAGCCCCGCCGCGCTGACCACCGTCGACTCTGCCGGTGGCGCACATTGAGTGCCGCTGCACACCGCCAGCGAATAACTGTCCAGTTGCACTGCGCTTTCGCCGATGCGCAACGCGGCTTCGGCAGCCTGAAACGACTGGTTGCGCAGGCTGACGCTGCCAGCCATTTTTTCCTGCAGGTTGGCGCTCTGCATCGACGACAGGCCAATCAAGGTCAGCAGCAACAGGAACACCAGACTTACCAGCAAGACCATGCCGCGTTGCGCTTGCCGTTGATGCAGAGAAATCCTCATGATCACCCCCTCACTGCAAGCGGTTGCGCAAGGCGGCAACCACGTTGAAGGTTTGACTGGCGACCCGATTGTTCGGATCGGTGAGGGTCAGGCTAAGGCGCACACTGCGGATCCGCGCGGCATCGCTGGGGTTGGCACTGTAAGTCGACGCCGCGATATCCGTGGCTGAACTGGCCAGCCCGAACATCACATTGAATGCGCTGACGTTATTCACCAGTACCTGTTGCGTCGGGTTGCCACTACCGGTGCCCATCAGGATCTGATTATTGCTGAAGCTATAGATCAACCGCCGAATCGGGAACGCGATCTGCCCGCTGGCTGCGGTTCGTAATCCGGTGTAGGCGACGGCGCTGTTGCGGCAATCGGAAAGCACCGTCCAGGTCGGTGTACCGCCGGCGTTGCCGACGTCGGCGGTGACCAGGGTCAGTTTCAGGTTGGCATTGTCCCAACTGATCGGCGCGAGTTGCGCCCCGTTGAAATCGCCGGTGCTGCTGGAGTCGGTGATGGTGCCGAGACAACCGAACATGCCGACCATGCGGATTTCCTGAATCATCTTGCTCAACACGAAGCGCGCGTCTTCCTGCATCGCGGCGGCGCTGTTCTGGCTGACGTAAGTGTTTTTTGCGGCGATGAAAATCTGCACCACGCCGAGTACCACGATCAGGCCCAGCGCCAGGGCGACCAGCAATTCGATCAGGCCGAAACCCAGTTGCCGACGCTTCATGGCGACACCACCGGATCGACCGCGGCGCGGCTGCTGAGGACGAAGCTACGCGCAGCGCTAGCAGTGTTGGCGGCGCGCGCGTCGTTCCAGGTGATGGTGATGGTGTACACGCGTTGATTGCGGGTGATGCTGCCCGTGGCGGTCGGGCCGCCGAAGCTGGCAATGTTGGTGGTGAAATCGTAGAGATCCTGATCCCGCGCCACCGACAGATTGCCCGATGTCGGCGGCGTGGCGGTGTAATCGGCGGCGGAATTGGCGCGGATGCGGTCCATCATGTCGTAGGCGATGAAACTGGCCTGGCTGGTCATCCGCGAGCTGTCGGTGTACTTCAGCGCATTCAGTTGCACTGCCGCTGCGCCCAGCAAGCCGACCGTCAGAATCAACAACGCGACCAGCACCTCGATCAGCGTCATCCCTCGCTGCGTCCGTTGACTCCCTGCCCTCATCCGCAATTTCCACCCAGTTGAATTCTTCCATTCAGACACACGTTCAGCGTCCTGCTTTGCGTACCCAGCGTGTAACCGATGACCACCGCCGTCGACGGTGCCGCCAGACCGCCGAGATTATTGAAATCCAGCGCAGTCACTCCTGAGGGTAGCGTCAGAGTCGCGCCGCTGCTCATCGCTGGAACAACCCGTAATACATTGGCCGGATTGCCAGTACTGTCGTAGACCGCCAGTTCACCGGTCCAGACGCTGCCGCCAGCCGTCGGGCGCAAGCGTGTGGTGACCCCACGGTTGATCGCCTCAAGGCGGGCAAAGTTGATCGCCCGTTGCAGATCGCCCATCTCGGTATCGGCCTTGCTGCCCTGTATCGAACGGGTAAAGGCCGGGACCGCCAACGTGATCAAAACCAGAAACACGGCGATCGCTACCAGCAACTCGATCAGCGTGAAACCTTTTGTACGAAGATCCATCGATGCCCTCCGTTGCCGTCGGCTATACCTGCTTCTACACGCTAGAACATTCAGCCGATCTGTGTCGGTTGATTTGCCCTGCCCGGCGCACGGAGCGCGCCATCCATCACGTTCCACGGAGGGAGTCTTCATGTCACAACACGGTTTCAGCCTGATCGAATTGCTTATGGGACTGGCGATCGGCGCAATTGTTCTGCTGCTGGTCAGCCCCGCGCTTGCCAGCCTCAAAGAATCCAGCCGCCGCGATCAGGCGGCGCAGTCCTTATACGAAGGCATCCGCAACGCCCGCAGCCTGGCCATCACGCGCAATCAGAGCGTGGTGATCCATGGGATCAATGGCGACTGGAGCCAGGGTTGGCGGATCATTCTCGACATCAGTGGCAAGGGCGCCAAAGACGTCAGCAATCCGCTGCTAGTGGAACAGGCAAGTGCCATGCAGGTGCCGATTGTCGGCAATTGGGCGGTGAGTCGTTACGTGCGCTTCAGCAGCCTGGGACAACCGCTGATGCCCGGGCGGGCTTTTCAGGCAGGGACATTACATGTCTGCTCGGCGCGCGAGCCGGTCAGCCAGCAGCAGATTGTGCTGGCCGCGACCGGTCGCGTGCGCCTGAGCCGCACGAAGGCGGAACAGGCGCTGTGTCAGCAAGCCAAGCGGGTCAGATCGAACGCACGCGCAGCTCTTTAGGCATCGAGAAGGTGATGTTCTCTTCGCGCCCGGCCAGTTCATCGGCGCCGGTGGCGCCCCAGGCCTGCAACTGCTGAATCACGCCGCGCACCAGCACTTCCGGGGCAGAGGCACCGGCGGTGATGCCGATACGCTCGACGCCATCGAACCAGCTCTTTTGCATGTCTTCGGCGCCGTCGATCAGGAAGGCCGGGGTGGCCATGCGCTCGGCGAGTTCGCGCAGACGATTGGAGTTGGAGCTGTTCGGGCTGCCGACCACCAGCACTACGTCGCATTCGTCAGCCAATTGCTTGACCGCGTCCTGACGGTTTTGCGTGGCGTAGCAGATGTCGTCCTTGCGCGGGCCGCCAATTGCCGGAAAACGTGTACGCAAGGCGTCGATAACGCGACTGGTGTCGTCCATCGACAGGGTCGTCTGGGTGACGAACGCGAGTTTTTCCGGGTTGCGTACCTGCAGTTCGGCCACGTCTTGCTCGTCTTCGACGAGGTAGATCGCGCCGCCATTGCTGGCGTCATACTGGCCCATGGTGCCTTCGACTTCCGGATGCCCGGCATGGCCGATCAGGATGCACTCACGGCCATCGCGGCTGTATTTGGCGACTTCGATATGCACCTTGGTCACCAGCGGGCAGGTGGCGTCGAAAACTTTCAGACCACGGCCGGCGGCTTCATTGCGTACGGCCTGGGAAACGCCGTGGGCACTGAAGATCACGATGACGTCGTCCGGCACTTGATCGAGTTCCTCGACGAAAATCGCTCCACGACTGCGCAGGTCCTCGACGACGAACTTGTTGTGCACCACTTCATGGCGCACGTAGATCGGCGGCCCGAACACTTCGAGGGCGCGGTTGACGATTTCGATCGCCCGGTCCACGCCGGCGCAGAAGCCACGGGGGTTGGCGAGTTTGATTTGCATGCTGTGCCTCGTGTCTTGCGCGCAAAAGCTATGAAAAACCATTGTAGGAGTGAGCCTGCTCGCGATGGCGGTATGTCAGTCAACATCAATGTTGAATGTCAGGCACCCATCGCGAGCAGGCTCACTCCTACATTTCAGATCGCTTTGACGGAAATGATTTCCACGTCAAAGGTCAATGTCTTGCCGGACAGCGGGTGGTTGAAGTCGACGGTCACTTGCGCGTCGTCGAACACTTTTACCACGCCCGGCAGTTCAGTATTGGCCGCATCGTTGAAGATCACCAGCAGACCCGGCGACAGTTCCATGTCGGCAAACTGCGAACGCGGGATGACCTGTACGTTTTGCGGGTTCGGCTGGCCGAAGGCGTTTTCCGGCTCGACGGTCAGCGTGCGCTTGTCGCCGGCCTTGAAGCCGAACAGCGCCGCTTCGAAACCCGGCAGCAGGTTGCCATCACCGACCTTGAAGGTCGCCGGGGCTTTGTCGAATGTACTGTCGACGGTGTCGCCGTTTTCCAGGCGCAATGCGAAATGCAAAGTGACTTCCGTGTTCTGGCCGATGCGTTGCTCAGCCGATACCTGTTCAGTCATGAGCGGTCTCTTCGGTTTTCTTCGGTTTGAACATGTCCAGCGCCAGCATGATCGCGCCAACTGTGATCGCGCTGTCGGCGAAGTTGAACGCCGGGAAGTACCAGCGGTTCTGCCAGTGCACCAGAATGAAGTCGATCACATGGCCCAGGGCGATGCGGTCGTACAGATTGCCCAGCGCGCCGCCCAACACCAGCGCCAGCGCGATGGCCAGCCAAGTGTCGTTGCGGCCCAGGCGCTTGAGCCAGACCACCAGCACACAGCTGACCACGATGGCGATCAGGGCGAACAGCCAGCGCTGCCAGCCGGAACTGTCGGCCAGGAAGCTGAATGCCGCGCCGGTGTTGTAGGCCAAAGTCCAGCTGAACAGATCGGGAATGATCACGATCTGCTGGAACATCTCAAGCTTGCCTTCGAAGTAGAACTTGCTGGCCTGGTCAATAACCAGTACCAGCAGGCTCAACCACAGCCAGCTCAACCGTCCGAAACGGCCAATGGCATCAGGCATAGTGACGAACCTCGCCAGTGCCGCTGATGTTGTCGACGCAACGACCGCAGATTTCCGGATGCTCCGGGTTCACGCCGACGTCTTCGCGGCAGTGCCAGCAACGGGCGCACTTCGGGAAGGCCGATTTGACGATCTTCAACTTCAGACCGCTGACTTCAGTGGCGACCGCGTCCGCCGGTGCCTGAACAAACGGCGCAACGCTGGCGGTCGAAGTGATCAGGACGAAGCGCAGTTCGTTGCTGAGTTTTTCCAGATCGGCGCTCAGCGCGTCTTCGGCGTACAGCGTCACTTCGGCCTGCAGGTTGCCACCGACGGCTTTGGCCGCTCGCTGGATCTCCATTTCCTTGTTGACCGCTGCCTTGACCGCCATCACCCGGTCCCAGTATTCGCGGCCCAGCTCGACGTTGTCCGGCAGTTCGGTCAGGCCTTCGTACCAGGTGTTGAGCATGACCGATTCGTTACGCTCGCCCGGCAGGTACTCCCACAGTTCGTCAGCGGTGAAGGCGAGGATCGGCGCGATCCAGCGCACCAGCGCTTCGGAGATGTGGAACAGCGCGGTTTGCGCCGAACGGCGGGCCTTGCTGTTCGCGCCAGTGGTGTACTGACGGTCCTTGATGATGTCGAGGTAGAAACCGCCCAGCTCCTGCACGCAGAAGTTGTGGATCTTCGAGTAGACGTTCCAGAAACGGTATTCGCCGTAGTGCTCTTGCAGCTCGCGTTGCAGCAGCAAGGTGCGGTCGACCGCCCAACGGTCCAGCGCGAGCATTTCTTCAGCCGGCAGGAGGTCGGTGGCCGGGTTGAAGCCGCTCAGGTTGGAAAGCAGGAAACGCGCAGTGTTACGGATACGACGATAAGCGTCGGCGCTACGCTGCAGGATCTGGTCGGATACCGCCATTTCACCTGAGTAGTCGGTCGAAGCGACCCACAGACGCATGATGTCGGCGCCGAGGGTGTCGTTGACTTTCTGCGGCGCGATCACGTTGCCCAGCGACTTGGACATCTTGCGCCCGGCTTCGTCGACGGTGAAACCGTGGGTCAGCAGTTCGCGGTACGGCGCGTGGTTGTCGATGGCGCAGCCGGTCAGCAGCGACGAGTGGAACCAGCCACGGTGTTGGTCCGAGCCTTCCAGGTACAGGTCGGCACGCGGGCCGCTTTCGTGGCCCATCGGGTGCGAACCGCGCAGGACGTGCCAGTGCGTGGTGCCCGAATCGAACCAGACGTCGAGGGTGTCGCTGATCTTGTCGTACAGCGGCGCTTCATCGCCAAGCAGTTCGGCCGCGTCCATCTTGAACCAGGCTTCGATGCCTTCGACTTCGACGCGCTTGGCTACTTCTTCCATCAGTTCGACGGTGCGCGGGTGCAGTTCGCCGCTTTCCTTGTTGAGGAAGAACGGGATCGGCACGCCCCAGTTGCGCTGACGCGAGATGCACCAGTCCGGACGGTTGGCGATCATCGAGTGCAGACGCGCCTGGCCCCAGGCCGGCACGAATGTGGTGTCTTCGATGGCCTTGAGCGAACGCACGCGCAGGGTGTCGCCGCGGGTGGGCTCTTTGTCCATGCCGATGAACCACTGCGCGGTGGCGCGGTAGATCAGCGGGGTCTTGTGGCGCCAGCAGTGCATGTAGCTGTGTTCGATGACCGTGGTGTGCATCAGCGCACCGACTTCGGTCAGCTTGTCGACGATCGCCGGGTTGGCCTTCCAGATGAACTGGCCGCCGAAGAATTCCAGCGACGGCACGTACACGCCGTTGCTCTGCACCGGATTGAGGATGTCGTCGTTGACCATGCCGTATTTCTTGCAGGTCACGAAGTCGTCCACGCCGTAGGCCGGCGCGGAGTGAACCACGCCTGTACCGGCGCCCAGTTCGACGTAGTCAGCCAGATACACCGGCGACAGACGATCGTAGAACGGGTGACGGAAGTTGATCAGTTCCAGTTGTTTACCGGTGGTGGTCGCGATGACCGAGCCTTCGACGCCATAACGGGTCAGGCAGGCTTCGACCAGCTCTTCAGCCAGTACCAGCAACTTGTCGCCGATATCCATCAGCGCGTAGTTGAATTCCGGGTGAACGTTCAGCGCCTGGTTGGCCGGGATGGTCCACGGGGTAGTGGTCCAGATCACGATCGCGGCAGGCTTGCTCAGCGACGGCAGGCCGAACGCGGCAGCCAGTCTGGCTTCGTCAGCGATCGGGAACGCGACGTCGATGGTCGAGGACTTTTTGTTCTCGTATTCGACTTCCGCTTCGGCCAGCGCCGAACCGCAGTCGAAGCACCAGTTCACCGGCTTCAGACCCTTGAACACGAAACCGCCCTTGACGATTTCGGCGAGGGCGCGGATTTCACCGGCCTCGTTCTTGAAGTCCATGGTCTTGTACGGGTTGGCCCAATCGCCCAGCACGCCAAGCCGGATGAATTCGGACTTCTGCCCTTCGATCTGCTCGGTGGCGTAGGCACGGCACAGTTCGCGGGTCTTGTCCGCGCCCAGGTTCTTGCCGTGGGTCACTTCAACCTTGTGCTCGATCGGCAGGCCGTGGCAGTCCCAACCCGGAACGTACGGCGCATCGAAGCCCGACAGGGTCTTCGAGCGGATGATCATGTCCTTGAGAATCTTGTTCAGTGCGTGACCGATGTGAATCGTGCCGTTGGCATACGGAGGGCCGTCATGCAGAACGAACTTCGGACGATCCTTGCCAATCTCGCGCAACTTTCCGTACAGGCCAATACTGTCCCAGCGCTGCAGGATCTGCGGTTCGCGCTGTGGCAGGCCGGCCTTCATTGGGAAGGCGGTGTCCGGAAGGTTTAGCGTGGCTTTATAGTCGGTCATTTAAGGCTCTTCATTAGCGATGGGCGCTAGGTGCGGCTAGTGCACGGGCGGCGGCGACATCCGCGTTGATCGCCGTTTTCAGTGCCTCCAGGGAGGCGAAACGCTGCTCTTCACGCAGCTTCTGGTGGAAAACCACCGTCAAACGCCGGTCATACAGATCGCCGGCAAAATCTAAAAGATGGACTTCGAGGTGGGCCTTGCCATCACCTTGTACCGTGGGCCGTACGCCAATGTTGGCGACACCGGGCCAGGTCTTGCCGTCGACATCGACATTCACCAGATACACCCCGGTGAACGGCACGCGACGACGCTTGAGTTGCACATTGGCAGTGGGCGTACCCAGTTGCCGGGCCAGTTTCTGGCCATGCAGCACACGACCGGCGATCCGGTACGGGCGGCCGAGCAAGCGTTCGGCCAAAGCGAAATCGGCGGCGGCGAGGGCGTTGCGCACTTGCGTGCTGCTGACGCGAATGCCGTCCAGCTCGACGGTTTGCGCCGCTTCAACGCTGAAACCGTGCATCTGCCCGGCCTGCAGCAGAAAATCGAAATCACCGAGGCGATCGCAACCGAAGCGGAAGTCGTCACCGACCTCCAGATGCTGCACGCCGAGACCGTCAACCAGGATGGTATCGACGAACTCGCTGGCACTGAGCTTGCTCAAGCGCTGGTTGAACGCCAGGCACAACACCCGGTCGACGCCTTCGGCAGCCAGCAATTGCAGCTTGTCACGCAAGCGGGCCAGACGCGCCGGCGCAGTCTCGGGGGCAAAGAACTCCCGTGGCTGCGGCTCGAAAATCACCACGCAGCTGGGTACGCCCAACTCGAGCGCACGCTCACGCAGCCGGGCCAGGATAGCCTGGTGACCACGGTGAACACCGTCAAAGTTGCCAATAGTGGCGACGCAGCCCCGATGCTGGGGGCGCAAGTTGTGGAGGCCTCGAACCAGCTGCATAACGCGCTTCTTGCTCATAAAGTGGTCGATTATAACCACACCCGACGGCCGACGACAGGCAACACCGTAACGCAAAGTGATCGAGCCGACAAAACTGCCGGCACACGCCTGTGGATAAAGGCTGAAACCTCAGCTCAAGGCCTTGCGATTGAAGTCACGCAGGCGGAAACCGAGCAGCAGTAGCATGCCGAAATAGGCCACCACCCCGGCAACCACCAAAGCGCCAAGACGCAGGAAGCGCTCTAGCATGTGCCCCTCATCCCATGCTGGCATGAAATGCATGCCCGCCAGCAACACCGCCGACATGACCGTGACCGCCACAACCAGCTTGAAACCGAACTTGCCCCAGCCCGGCTGCGGCTGATACATCTTCTGCTTGCGCAATTGATAGAACAGCAGCCCGGCATTCAGGCAGGCCCCGGCACTGATCGCCAGCGCCAGACCGGCATGGGCCAACGGACCGATCAATACCAGGTTGAACAACTGCGTGCAGACCAGGGTGAAGATGGCGATTTTCACCGGCGTGCGAATGTTCTGTTGCGCATAAAAGCCCGGCGCCAGCACCTTGATCACGATGATCCCCAGCAAGCCGACCGAATAGGCGATGAGTGCACGCTGGGTCATTTCAGCGTCGAAGCCGCTGAACTGGCCGTACTGGAACAGCGAAACCGTCAGCGGCTCGGCGAGAATCCCCAATGCCAGCGCGCACGGCAGCACCAGCACGAAGCACAGGCGCAGGCCCCAGTCGAGGATCCGCGAATATTCGTGGCGATCCTTGTTGGCGTAGGTCTTCGCCAGCGTCGGCAACAAGATCGTACCGAGCGCGACGCCGAGAACACCGGACGGCAATTCCATCAAACGGTCGGCGTAATACATCCACGACACGGAGCCGGCGACCAGAAACGAGGCGAAAATCGTGTTGATGATCAGCGAAATCTGGCTGACCGAAACCCCGAGAATCGCCGGCAGCATCTGCTTCATCACCCGCCACACGCCGGTATCGCGCAGGTTCAGGCGCGGCAGCACGAGCATGCCGATCTTTTTCAGGTGCGGCAGTTGATAGAGCAACTGCGCCAGACCGCCGACCAGCACCGCCCAGCCAAGGGCCATGACCGGCGGATCGAAGTACGGCGTAAGGAACAGCGCAAACACGATCATGCTGACGTTGAGCAGCGTCGGCACGAACGCCGGCACGGAAAAGCGGTTCCAGGTATTGAGAATCGCGCCGGCCAGCGAGGACAACGAGATCAGCAATATATAAGGAAAGGTCACCCGCAGCAGATCAGAGGTGAGCTGGAATTTTTCCGGCGTATCGGTATAACCCGGCGCCGTCGCCCAGATCACCCAAGGCGCAGCGAGCATACCTAACGCCGTGACCAGCGCCAGCACCAGGGTCAGCAGGCCGGTCACGTAGGCAATGAACGTACGCGTCGCCTCTTCGCCCTTCTGGCTTTTGTATTCGGCGAGAATCGGCACGAAAGCCTGGGAAAATGCGCCCTCGGCAAAGATCCGCCGCAACAGGTTGGGCAGTTTGAACGCAATGAAGAAGGCGTCCGTGGCCATACCGGCGCCGAATATGCGCGCGATCAACGTGTCCCGTACAAAACCCAGAACCCGGGAAAGCATGGTGATAGAGCTGACCGCGGCCAGCGATTTGAGCAGATTCATTGAGAGAATGGGTGCCTGTCGATAAACAGCAGGCGAACAATGCGCCTACTTGTGCGATACTCCGCGCCGCAACAGCACAGAGCCAAAGCTCGCGAGTTTACAGGTCAAGCGCCGGAAATAAATATCCCGCCTCTTTATACCTACCACTTAGCGGAACGATTCAAGTGCCCTTGACAAGACAAGTCTTCATCGGCATGATTCGCGGCCTATTTTGTTTGCTATTTCCTAAAAAGTCTTTCGAGGAGCTCGACGGTGGCCAACTCACCTTCCGCCAAAAAACGTGCAAAACAGGCTGAGAAGCGTCGCAGCCACAACGCCAGCCTGCGTTCCATGGTTCGCACCTACATCAAGAATGTAGTTAAAGCCATCGACGCAAAAGACGCTGAAAAAGCTCAAGCTGCATACGTTCTGGCTGTGCCAGTTATCGACCGCATGGCCGATAAAGGCATCATCCACAAGAACAAGGCTGCTCGTCATAAGAGCCGTCTGAATGGCCACGTCAAAGCGCTGAAAGAAGCTGCTTAATCGACGTAGTCATTAAAAAACCGACCTCAGGGTCGGTTTTTTATTGCCTGTGATTTGACCAGCTTCGCGAGCGAGGCAGCGCCGAGCCCTCAAAGAGCCAGGCGCCGCTACGCACCCGACTAGCGTCAATCCAGCGGATTGAAAGAACGATTCATCGCCACGACGTCGTCATGGCTCGGGTTCGGACCGAGCAACTGGAAGTGCCGGGGCAATTCATCTCGTAAGGCCGGCGCCTGCCCTTTCACCGCCAACGCCAGAGCCCTGCGCATGGTTTGCGCGTCATAGTCACAGCAATAGCACGGCGTGCACGGCTGCTGCCGCCAGGACTCGTCAAGCGTACCGCCATCAACTGGATCGAAACCGACCTGATCAACCAGGGACATCACCGTCTCTTTGGCCTTTTGATCATCACCCGCCACGGCTGCCGCCAGACGATCCTCAGCACCTTGCGCACGACCCAGCTCAGCCAAGGTATAGGCCAACAGATTGTTGAAAGCCTTGATCACGGGACGGCCGATTTGCCGGGTGACCCAGATGCTTTCCGTCATTCCCTGATCGATTGCCTCAATCTTCGGATCGCGCAAACCGGGGTAGTAATTACTGGTATCGACGATCGGGACGCCGGATGGCACAGAAGCAAACAGATCAGCAGGTAACGCACTCAACGCCGGCAGCGGTATCGACAACACGATCACCTCCACCCCTTCTACCGCACCTCGAATATCCGCAGGCTCAACCCCAATTTCTTCAGCAAACGCACGCACGCCGTCAATGCCTCTAGAGTTCGCCACGCGGACCTCATGACCGGCAGCCTTAAGCTTGTGAGCGAGAACACCGCCGATGTTACCGGTGCCGATGATGCCGATTTTCATGATTCAAACCCCTCTTCAATGATTAGCTGCACCGATGTTAGGGGGCTGATGTGATAATGGTAAGTACCGACCAAAAGGTGGGTAACTCACCCGCGAGGAAGAAATGGACCGAGAGTGGAACTGCGAAGACCCGCAAAATCGAAAGATCTGGGCCGAGGCAACGACTGAAACGCTTCGCGTACTGGAAGGGAAATGGAAGATCATCATCCTCTGCCAGCTATTCTCGGCAAAGGGCGCGCTGCGCTTCTCGGATCTGGAGAAGCTGATCGACGGGATCAACCAGAAGATGCTGATTCAGCAGCTCAAGCAACTGGAAAAGGACGGTATTGTGTTGCGCACGGTGTACCCGCAGGTGCCACCCAGAGTGGAATATCAGCTCACGCCCATTGGCCACGCCCTCGGGCCGTCCATCCAGGCGCTGATTGAATGGGCAGAGATGCGGCGCGCTCAGCTCTGAAGCGCTTCAGACTGCAACCGACCAAATCCAAACGCCGGAATGCAGCGAGCCGGCCCGCAAAAAATTGCCGGACCGGCTCGCACGTCGCCTGGATTTGCAGCACTTACTGCTGGACCGGCACCCACGGCAGGATCGGAATCGCCGTCACGGCATTCTGCGGACTGCCCTCGATCAAGCGATCGCTGTAGACCAGGTACACCAGCGTGTTGCGCTTCTTGTCGAGGAAACGCACCACCTGCATGGTTTTGAACACCAGCGAAGTGCGCTCCTTGAACACCTCGTCGCCATCCTTCAGCTCACCCTTGAACTTGATCGGCCCCACCTGGCGACAAGCGATCGACGCTTCCGCGCGATCCTCAGCCAGACCCAGACCGCCCTTAACACCGCCAGTCTTGGCGCGCGACAGGTAGCAGGTCACGCCCTCGACCTTGGGATCATCAAAGGCTTCGACCACAATGCGGTCATTCGGACCGACGAACTTGAACACCGTCGACACCTGACCGATTTCTTCGGCCGAGGCCAGCAATGGCAGCGCCATCAGCAGACCCAACAATCCTTTTGCTACGCGCATCGAGTTTTCCTTAAACCAGAATCAGGTTGTCACGGTGAACCAGTTCCGGCTCCGCCATGTAACCGAGCAAACCGACAATCGCATCCGACGACTGACCGATGATTTTTTGTGCTTCCAGCGCGCTGTAGTTGGCCAGGCCACGGGCGATCTCGCGACCGTCCGGCGCCACGCAGACCACCATCTCACCGCGACGGAAGCTGCCTTGCACCAGTTTGACGCCCACCGGCAGCAGACTCTTGTTGCCTTGTGACAGCGCCGACACCGCACCGTCATCCAGCACCAGCGTGCCACGGGTTTGCAGATGCCCGGCCAGCCACTGCTTGCGTGCCGCGAGCATGCCGCGCTCAGGCGACAGCAAGGTACCGATGCGCTCGCCAGCCTTCAGGCGATCGAGCACTCGCTCCAGTCGCCCACCGACAATGATCGTGTGCGCACCGGAACGCGCCGCCAGCCGCGCCGCGCGCAGCTTGGTCTGCATGCCGCCACGCCCCAGCGCACCACCGGTGCCACCCGCTACCGCGTCGAGGCTCGGATCATCGGCGCGCGCCTCGAAGATCATCTGCGCATCGGGGTTGTTGCGCGGATCGGCGTCGAACATGCCGTCGCGATCGGTAAGGATCACCAGCAGATCCGCCTCGACCAGATTGGCCACCAGCGCCGCCAGCGTGTCGTTGTCGCCGAAACGGATTTCGTCAGTGACCACGGTGTCGTTTTCGTTGATCACCGGGATGACTTTCAGCTCGACCAGCGCACGCAAGGTGCTGCGGGCGTTGAGGTAGCGCTTGCGATCAGACAGGTCATCGTGAGTCAGGAGGATCTGCGCGGTGTGCCGGCCATGCTCGGCAAAGCTCGATTCCCACGCCTGCACCAAACCCATCTGACCGATTGCCGCGGCCGCCTGAAGCTCGTGCATCGCACTGGGTCGCGCAGTCCAGCCCAAACGACTCATGCCGGCCGCTACCGCCCCGGAGGACACCAGCACCAACTCGACGCCAGCCTCATGCAAGGCCACCATCTGCTCGACCCAAACACTCATTGCCGCGCGATCGAGCCCTTTGCCATCCGCTGTCAGCAAAGCGCTGCCGATCTTCACGACCCAACGCTGCGCACCTGTCACCTTGCTCCGCATCATCTTCAACCTTAGCTTGAGGGCAGCATGACCTGATACCACCCATGACGTTAATCGTGGCTATTGCTGACCAACGATCGATTTCCAGATACTAAAACGCCGCTCGATTGAGCGGCGCTTAAGTTTACTGCAACGAATCAGTCACGCACGTAAATGATTTCCGGACCGTCTTCGTCATCCACATCTTCTTCGTCCCAGTCATCGTCACCGATGTCATGGACCGACTTCACGCCGCTGCGACGCAGCGCACGCTTGTCATCCAGCGCCTGCAGCTGCGCACGGGCTTCGTCTTCGATGCGCTGGTCGAGATCAGCCAGCTCTTCCTTGTAGGCCGGGTCATTGGCCAGGCGATCGGCACGATCTTCCATGTAACGCATGATGTCGTGGCACAGACGCTCGGTACCGATCTTGGCGATGGCCGAAATCACGTACACCGGACCAGTCCACTCGAGGCGGTCGACGATTTCCTTGACGCGAGCGTCGTGCTCTTCTTCAAGGATCTGGTCGCACTTGTTCAGCACCAGCCAGCGATCACGCTCGGCCAGCGACGGGCTGAACTTGATCAGCTCGTTGACGATCACTTCAGCCGCGTCCGGAGCACTGGAGTCATCCAGCGGCGCCATGTCGACGAGGTGCAGCAGCAGACGCGTGCGCGCCAGGTGCTTGAGGAAGCGAATGCCCAGACCGGCGCCGTCGGAAGCGCCTTCGATCAGACCCGGAATGTCGGCAACGACGAAGCTTTTCCAGCGGTCGACGCTGACCACACCCAGGTTCGGCACCAGCGTGGTGAACGGGTAATCAGCGACTTTCGGCTTGGCGGCCGAGACCGAACGGATAAAGGTACTTTTACCGGCATTCGGCAAACCCAGCAGACCGACGTCGGCCAGCACTTTCATTTCCAGTTTCAGGTCGCGCTGCTCGCCCGGCTTGCCCGGCGTGGTCTGGCGCGGCGCACGGTTGGTACTGGATTTGAACCGGGTGTTGCCCAGACCGTGCCAGCCGCCCTGCACCACCATCAGTTTCTGACCGGCCTTGGTCAGGTCGCCGATGACTTCCTGGGTGGCAGAGTCAATCACCGTGGTGCCGACCGGCACGCGCAGGATCAGGTCTTCGCCCTTCTTGCCGGTGCAGTCGGTGCTGCCGCCGTTGGAACCACGCTCGGCATCGAAGTGCCGGGTGTAACGGTAGTCGACCAGGGTGTTGAGGTTTTCGTCGGCCATCATGTAGATGGAACCGCCATCACCGCCATCACCCCCGTTCGGGCCACCGTTTTCAATGAACTTTTCCCGACGGAAACTCATGGCGCCATTGCCGCCATCACCAGCCTTTACGCGAATCGATACTTCATCAACAAACTTCATAACCAACGCCTCTCGCCGTACGGACGAGCCGAAAAACAATCAAGACATAAGACTCTTGCAAAAATGAGCGCAGCGACCCCAAGACACGACCTGCATCGCACGCCGACAGCCCATACAAACAGCTTTGCAAGAGACTCACCCCACAAACGAAAAAGCCCCGTCGCAAGACAGGGCTTCTCCAGCGATCTCGCGATTAAGCCGCGATTACGCTCACGTAACGACGACCGAAGGCGCCCTTTACTTCGAACTTGATCACGCCTTCGATTTTAGCGAAGAGAGTGTGATCCTTACCCATGCCAACGCCGTAGCCAGCGTGGAATTGGGTGCCGCGCTGACGCACGATGATGTTGCCGGCCTTGATGACCTGGCCGCCATACATCTTCACGCCAAGGCGTTTGGCTTCTGAGTCGCGACCGTTACGGGTACTACCACCAGCTTTTTTGTGTGCCATGAGTTCAATTCTCCTAGTGAGGAATTAGGCTGTAATTAAGCCTGAATACCGGTGATTTTGATCTCGGTGAACCACTGGCGGTGGCCCATACGCTTCATGTGGTGCTTACGACGACGGAACTTGATGATGCGGACTTTATCGTGACGACCTTGGGAGATCACTTCAGCCTTGACGGTTGCGCCAGCAACAACTGGTGCGCCGATGTTCACGTCGTCGCCATTGGCGACCAGCAGAACGCGATCAAAAGTCACGGATTCGCCAGTAGCGATTTCCAGTTTTTCGATCTTCAGGTATTCACCTTCAGCGACCTTGTATTGCTTACCGCCGGTAACGATTACTGCGTACATGGTATTTCTCCGATAATCCTGCTCACCCAGCTCTTTATAAGAAGAGGTATTGGCTGGCATGGCTGCATGGGGCTGGAACGGCCCAAGTGCAATTGCGTAAGGCAGGTGCTGCCCAGGAAGTTCAGGGTGCGCGATTGTACGCAAGCCGCACCAGGCTTGCAAGTAGCCGTCTATCGCGCCTTGACAGGTCTGGGTGGGGGTCCTAGCATGCCGCGCAACCCTTCTGGAGCGACTCTCGCTGATGCAACCCCAAGCTTTCTACCGCGCGGTGGCGGACGATTTTAGCGCCGTCGACGGCATCATCAAGAAGCAGCTGACTTCCCGAGTACCGCTGGTATCGAAAATCGGCGATTACATCACCTCGGCTGGCGGCAAGCGTCTGCGTCCTTTATTAGTGTTGCTGTGTGGCAAGGCCCTGGGTCGCGAAGGCGACGACATGCGTCTGCTGGCCGCCACCATCGAATTCCTGCACACCGCGACCCTGCTGCATGACGACGTGGTCGACATGTCCGGCATGCGCCGTGGCCGTTCGACCGCCAACGCCATGTGGGGCAACGCCCCGAGCGTGCTGGTCGGCGATTTCCTGTACTCGCGCTCGTTCGAAATGATGGTCGAACTGGGCTCGATGCCGGTGATGAAGATCCTGTCCCAGGCCACGCGCATCATCGCCGAGGGCGAAGTGTTGCAACTGTCCAAGGTGCGTGACGCCAGCACCACCGAAGAAACCTACATGGAAGTCATCCGCGGCAAGACCGCGATGCTCTTCGAAGCCTCGACTCACAGCGCCGCCGCACTGGCCGGTGCCACCGCCGAGCAGAGCGAAGCCCTGCGCACTTTCGGCGATCATCTGGGTGTGGCCTTCCAGCTGGTTGATGACCTGCTGGATTACAAGGGCGACGCGGAAACCCTCGGCAAGAACGTCGGTGACGATCTGGCCGAAGGCAAACCGACCCTGCCGTTGATCTACACCATGCGCGAAGGCACGCCGGAACAGGCTGCACTGGTGCGCCAGGCGATTCAGAAAGGCGGGATCGAAGATCTGGAAAGCATCCGCATCGCCGTGGAAGCTTCCGGTTCGCTGGAGTACACCGCGCAACTGGCCCGCGACTACGTGGCCCGTGCGATCACCTGCCTCGAGGCGCTGCCAGCCAGCGAATACCGCGATGCGCTGGTGGAACTGAGCGAGTTTGCGGTCGCCCGCACGCACTGATTGATCCCCTGTGGGAGCGACGGTGCGACGATTCGACCTGCTCGCGAAAGCGGTCTGTCAGATGACATCAATGTTGTCTGAAAAGCCGCCTTCGCGAGCAGGTCGAATCGTCGCACCGTCGCTCCCACAGTTGTTTCTGGCTTATGCCCTGCCGAGCATAAAACCCTATACAATGTGCGCCCTTTTATCCTCCTGATACCCAAGGAACCTTAGTGAGCACGTTGCCACCCTGCCCGAAATGCAATTCCGAATACACCTACGAAGACGGTACGCAACTGGTCTGCCCTGAGTGCGCCCACGAGTGGTCTGCCGGCGGCGAAGCCGAAGTGGCGTCCACGGATGACGTGAAGAAAGATTCGGTCGGCAACGTCCTGCAGGACGGCGACACCATCACCGTGATCAAGGACCTCAAGGTCAAGGGCACCTCCCTGGTCGTTAAGGTCGGCACCAAGGTCAAGAACATCCGCCTGTGCGATGGCGACCACGACATCGATTGCAAGATCGACGGCATCGGTCCGATGAAACTCAAATCCGAGTTCGTCAGAAAAGTCTGAGCCTTGCGTCATCCATCCCGCGCCAGCCGTGGGATGGGGCTTCGCCCTCTACGCTGCGCCTCAAAGAAACATCAGTTTTGCCCCTTCGCGAGCAGGCTCACTCCCACACAAAGGGCATCATCCGCCAATAGGCACTTGCTATTTGACGAATAAGAATTATTCTCATTGAAACCTTTCAAGGAGAAACGACCCATGACTTATTTGATCGACGCCTGGCTGGATCGCCCGCACCCCTATCTCAGAATCCTCCATCGGGAAACCGGCGAAGTCTGTGCGGTGCTTGAAGAAGAAGCGTTGCATGAGCTGCAGGATCAAGGCGATCTGGACGTCAGCAGCCTCAATTCCAGCGAGCCGCTGGTGCTCAAGGAGCTGGTGCGCAACCTGTTCCTGTTCTGCTATGCCCGGGCCTTGCGCCCCAGCAGTGAACTGCACAACAAGATCGAACTATGAAACGCGGTAAAAACTGTAGGAGTGAGCCTGCTCGCGATAGCGGTGTGTCAGATAGCCAATCAACTACTGACAGGACGCAATCGCGAGCAGGCTCACTCCTACATTAGTTAGTCCGCCGCGAGGCAGGCTCGGAATTACAGAACGTCCAGCAGCTCGACGTCGAACACCAGAACGCTGTGCGGCGGGATGCTGCCAACGCCTTGAGCGCCGTAAGCCAGTTCGCTTGGCACGTACAGGCGCCATTTGCTGCCGGCATTCATCAGTTGCAGGGCTTCGGTCCAGCCGGCGATCACGCCGCCGACCGGGAATTCTGCAGGCTGGCCGCGCTCGTAGGAGCTGTCGAACACAGTGCCGTCGATCAGCGTGCCGTGGTAGTGCGTACGCACCTGGTCTTCACGGGTCGGCTTGGCGCCGTCGCCCTGGGTCAGCACTTCGAACTGCAGGCCGGAAGCCAGAGTGGTGATGCCGTCACGCTTGGCGTTTTCTGCCAGGAAGGCCAAGCCTTCGCCAGCCGCGGCTTCAGCCTTGGCAGCCGCTTCGGCCTGCATGATTTCGCGGATCACCTTGAAGCTCGCGGACATCTCTTCCTGACCCACGCGGCTTTCCTTGCCAGCGAAGGCGTCGGTCAGGCCAGCCAGAATCGCGTCCAGGCTGACGCCCGGTGGCGGGTTGTCGCGCAGCTGGTCACCCAACTGACGGCCAATGCCGTAGCTGACGCGGGTTTCGTCGGTGGACAGATTTACTTCGGACATGACACTGCTCCGCTGTGCGGACGGCCACAAGACGTGCCGTGCGAGCACAGCGCGTCCCGGCGCGCCCGGAACCAAAAGGGCGAGCAGACTAGCACAGATGCCCCGGACGTGGGGCGCCGGGCCTACAGGGCCGAGCGAAAGGCGAGCGGCACCTTCAGGCTTTCACTGATGCCACCGCCCAGGCCACACATTTCATCATGCACCGAGGTGTGCACCAGATTGAACGGCAGCACCGGAAAGGTCTGCAACATGTCTCGTGCATGCTCGATCGAGCGCAGACTCAAGGTTTTACCGTGCCCGTCACGAAGCGGATGCGCCGCCCCATGCATACGCGCTTCCAGCAGATAGATCCCACCCTCCATGGAAATCAGATTCAACTCATCGACCTTGCCGGCGATGGCGAACGCGTTCAGCTCTTGCAGGTTCATCGGACACCTCAAGCAGTGGCGAGCCAGAATCTACAGGGATAGGCTTGTACAGAACAAAGCACAAGGTATAAGCGAAGCCGCCCGTCTGTTTCACAACAGACGGGCGGCTTTTTTGCCTTGATCCACGGTTGATCAGTGCTTGGTGACCTTGTCCAGGTAACCCATGGCGAACGCCGAGATCACGAAGGTCATGTGAATGATCACGTACCACATCAGGTGCTCGGGATCGACGTTCTTGGCATCCATGAAGATGCGCAGCAAATGGATCGAGGAGATCGCCACGATCGACGCCGCGACTTTCATCTTCAGCGACGAAGAGTCCATGGTGCCGAGCCAGCTGAGCTTTTCCTTGCCTTCGTCGATGTCAAGTTGCGAGACGAAGTTTTCGTAGCCGGAAATCATCACCATAACCAGCAGACCACCGACCAGCGCCATGTCGATCAACGACAGCAGCACCAGAATCAGTTCCGACTCGGCCATGGCGAACACATTGGGCAGGATATGCACGATTTCCTGGAAGAACTTCAATGCCAGCGCCAGCAAGCCAAGGGACAGGCCGATGTAGATCGGCGCCAGCAGCCAGCGCGTGGCGTACATTGCATTTTCGATAAAGCGTTCCATTGAATCTCACACAAGGGGGGCTGGAAGTGGCGGCGAGTATAACAGCCACCTGTGACAGCCAGAAACCGCCCGTAAATCCGCCACCTGCGTGTGTTTGTCATTTGTTTTCTGCTAGTGTCCAAAGCATTGACAGCCCAGTGACCGTAGACAGGACGCGTGGAAATGGATGTGCGATTGCCGCTAACGACCGCCGGAATTTGCCTTGCCTTGCTGATCAGCGGTTGCTCGCCCGGCGATGAAAAACGCGTCGTCAACCTTGACGAAAAGACTGCCACCTTCGAACAGTCGCTGGACGCGATCAGCGATCCGAAACTCAAGGACGCCATCACTGAACTCGGCGGCTCGCTGCTATTGCTCGATCGCGCCCGACTGAAGCTCGACGACCTTGCGCCGCACACCGAATACGGCGAAGACGCTCTCGCCGTGCTCAAGCACTACCCTACCCCGCAGGCACTGGTCGATACGTTCATCAACGGTCTGTTCGTGCTGCACAAGGATGCCAGTTCCGATTACCTCACCGACCTGCAGCCGGTATTCCCCTTCAACCTGAACATTCCCGGCGGCTTCCTGTTTCCGCATGCCATCGAATGGCGCTCGGTGACGCTCAGCAACAAACGCGTAATCGCCTGGCAGCCGGAATGGTCGGAAACCGATCCCGGCATTCAGCTCAGCCCGTCCAGCTCCAACGTCACCAACCCCGACGACCTGACCGTGACCTACCCGTTCATCGACGGCCTGAACGTCGACAAGAAAACCCTGCCGCAACCGGTCAGCCTGCAAGGCCAGGTCGAAGTCATCGCGCCGCGGCGCCTGTACAGTTTCGACCTGACGCAGAAAGACGTCGGCCAGACCCGCAGCAACGACAACCTCAGCGTCAAATTGCTGAAGCTTGAAAACAACTACGCCGAGGTCGAAGTCAGCAACAGCCTGCCGCTGGCCGCGGAAGTGGCCGAGACTCGCCTCAATCCGCTGATCGTCCAGGCCCGCGACGCCAGCGGGCAATATCTGGTGCGCGCCGGCTCGATCAACGAAAGCCCGGAACAGGTGGCGTTCTACCAAAAACAACTGGCGCAATTGCAGCAGCAGAAGACCTGGAGCGACAGCCTGGAAAAACAGCTCAGCGACGACCAGCAAGCGTTCGAGAAGGAGCATCCACGTCGCTACAACAAGGTGTATTTCCACGGCCCGATCGAAACGCTGGAAGTCAGTGTGCTGGACTTTTCTTCAGCAACGGTCACGCGCAAAGACCTGAACCTGCCGGTTCGCACCTTCAATTCGCATACCACGGCCAAAGCCGTGCAGCCGCTGGACCTGCCGGTCGTGGTTTACGACGATCTCGCCGCCAACTGGCTCAATGGCGCGACGCTGACCGAGGAGCAACTGAAGGCTGGCGTGCGTATTCATCAATCGGTGGAGGAGCCGAGTGGCGCGCGCATCGAGTTCTCGCACCGCCGCAGCTTCAATGATGAATTGCTCGGCGACGAGCTCAATCCCGGCGTCAGCCCGGTCACGTTCTTTACCGAAAAGCGTGGCGGCAAACTCGACGAACCGATCGAACTGCCGCCCGAGGCGTATCAGGTCGACCCGTTGCAAGCCACCATCACCTACGACCTCAATCTGTTCCCGGAGACACCGGCGATTGCGGTCGGCTCGATGCCGCTGTTTCTCGCCACGGTGGACAAGCAGGTGTACGACGCCGGGTCTTTGCCTAAAGGCCTGCAGATCAAGGACAACACGCTGGTGGTCGATCAGAAACTGTTCACCCCGAATGAATGGCGCTTTTACGTCAAGGACGACAGCGGTCATTACCTGAAGCAGATTCTCTCGGTCAGCCATGACGCCAGCGCGGAGGGCCCGGCGCTGTTCGGCGTGCATTATTTCTATGGCCGCCCGACACACGTGGAGACCTATCAGCGAACCGACCTCAGCACCGTGCAGTACGGTTTCGAGGTCAAGCTCGACAAGGCGCCGTTACCGCCAACCGCGCCTTAGCTGTTGAGGCTGCGGCCCCGGCCGCCGTTGATCTGGCGCAACTGGGCCTGCAAATGCAGGCTCCAGATTTGCGGATCGTCGGCCAGTTCATAACCATGCAAGGTCAGGCTTTCGACGATCGTGTCGAGAATCGACTCGGCCGCCACCGGGCCGTGAAACGGACCCTGGGCCTTGATCGCAGAAGGTTGTTCGCCCGCCATACCGGCGGCGAAGAGCAATGTCCACATGCCGTTATCGCCGGCCAGCGGTTTGACGGCGCATTCGATCCGGGTCACGAGACCCAGGCATTGACGGGTGAGGCAGAGGTTGCGCGACATGGCGGCGACCCTCGGTAAAGCCGGTATTCAGCCCCCACGGGAGGACTGGCTCGATCCAGTGATACTGTCGATATCCTTGACCTGAGAATAGAAGAAAAGTGTCCTTCGCAAGCCGAATGGAACCAGAAGGCGCCGAATGGTCATTGTGTGAATATTGACGTCAGAGTCGTGACACATTTGCCGAAGATCGATGCAAATCCTAATGCTGAAAAACAATGTAGGAGTGAGCCTGCTCGCGATGGCGGCGGGTCAGGCAACATTTTTGCCGACTGACACTCCGCCATCGCGAGCAGGCTCACTCCTACAGTTTGACCGCGCTTGGCTTAAGCGGGTTTGGCTTCGGCCAGTGCCTCCTGCGCCAGTTCCTTCTCGGCTTCTTTGAGATCCTCTTCGCTGATCATCTCGGCAATATCACGCAGACGCTCCACCACTCGTGCGTTGATGCTGCCTTCCGGGAATTGCCCATCCTCATTCGGCTCACCCGCCGGTTCGCCGACCAGCAGGCTCAGCGCTTCATCGGCCTGACGCACCGCGTAAACGTGGAACTGCCCGGCCCGTACCGCCGCGAGGACTTTTTCGTCGAGCATCAGCGTGGCGACGTTGGCCTGCGGAATGATCGCGCCCTGCTCGCCGGTCAGTCCGCGTGCTTCGCACAGGCGGAAGAAGCCTTCGATCTTCTCGTTGACCCCGCCGACCGCCTGCACTTCGCCGAACTGGTTGATCGAACCGGTGATCGCAAAGCACTGCTTGAGCGGGGTCTTCGACAGCGCCGAAATCAGCGTGCAGGCCTCGCCCAACGACGCGCTGTCGCCATCGACATAACCGTAGGATTGCTCCAGCGCGATGCTCGCGGAAATCGCCAGCGGGAATTCCTGCGCGTAACGGCTGCCCAGATAGCCGGTGAGAATCATCACGCCCTTGGAGTGGATCGGCTGGCCGAGGTTGACCTCGCGCTCGATGTCGACAATGCCGCTGCCGCCCGGATACACCGTGGCGGAAATTCGCGCCGGCACGCCGAACGCCGAGTCGCCGACTTCAAGCACAGTCAGCCCGTTGCACTTGCCGACCGCCGCGCCATCGGTGTCGATCAGGATGATCCCGGCGAGCATGTCGTCGAGAATCCGCGCCGACACCCGGCCGGTGCGGGTGGCCTTGGCTTTCAGGGCTCGCTCGATGTGCCCGGCATCGGTCATTTCATCACCAGCCAGATGGCGGATGAAATCCGCCTCGCTGACCAGTTGAAAGAGATCGCCGATGCGCGCCGACAAACGCCCCTGGTGTTCGGCCAGCCGCGCACTGTAGGTCGCCAGACGTGCCACCGCATCGGCAGTGAGCGGCGCCATGCCTTCTTCCGAAGTGCGGGTTTTCAGCAGTTGGGCGAACTGCTCGAGGCTCTCGTCGACCATCGGGATGTCTTCGTCGAAGTCGACCAGCACGCGGAACATTTCCTGGAAGTCCGGATCGAGGTCTTGCAGCGTGTAGTACAGCTGCCGCGCGCCAATGATGATGACTTTGACCTGCAGCGGAATGTGCTGCGGGTTCAGGGTCACCGTGGCGAAACGGCCCATCTCGCCCAGCGGTGATTCCATTTTCAGTTTGCGCGATTGCAGCGCGCGCTTGAGCGCATCCCAGACGAACGGCTCGCTGAGCATTTTTTCCGCTTCGAGAATCAGGAAACCGCCGTTGGCACGATGCAAGGCGCCCGGGCGCAACTGCCGATAAGTGGTGTAGAGCGCGCCCTGATCGGTGGTGTATTCGATACGGCCGAACAGGTTTTCGTAAGTCGGGTGCGGCTCGAACACCACCGGCGCACCGCCGCTGGCCGGATGCCCGACCACCAGGCTCGGCGCATATTGCTCTTCGAGCAGTTTGCGCGCGACGGCGTCGGTCTTGCTGTCGTCGACCAGTTGCTCGACCACGGTTTTCAGCAGGTACACCTGCATCGCCTGCAGATAACCGCAGACCGCGGCGTTTTCCGCGTACTTCTCCGACAACGGCGCCAGCAATGGCTGCAAAGCCAGGGTGATGGTTTCTTCGTTGAGCTGGCGCAGTTGATTATTCGATTCGCGCTTCCACTGCGGCAGGCTGGCGAGTTCTTCGTTCAGACGCTCTTCGAGGCCGGAAATATCATCGTGAAAGCGCTCGCGCTCGGCTTCCGGCAACTGGGCGAATTCGGCTTCATCCAGCGCTTTACCATCGAGCATTGGCGTGAAGGCGATGTTGCTGCTGTCGCGATACAGGGCGACGTCCTTTTCCAAAGCCAGGCGCTCGATGATGTCGAGGGCCTTGTCGTAGCGCTGATTGAAGGCGCGGTCGATAGCGCTTTTCTTCTGCTGGTAGGACGGGTGTTCGAACACGGCCGGAAAAGTCGCCAGCAGGTTGTCGATCAAGCCGTTGATGTCACCGATGAAGGCGCCGGCGGTGCCCGATGGCAACTCCAGTGCGCGCGGCTCGCGCGGCTCGTCGAAATTATTGACGTAGACCCAGTCCGCCGGGGTTTGCAGGCGTTTGCCTTCGGCTTTCAGGTAGCGTTTGACGAACGAGAAACGGCCGGTGCCGGGTTCGCCCATGACGAATACGTTGTAACCGGGGCGTGGCATGGCCACACCGAACTGCAAGGCTTCGACCGCGCGTTCCTGGCCGAGCACACCGCGAAAGGGCTCCAGATCATTGGTGGTAGTGAAGCTGAACTGTTCAGCGGAAAACGGACGGGTCAGCGCTTCAGGCGCGAGACGCAAGCTGGCAGCAACAGAATCAGGCATCGGGCTTCCTTAACAATCGGGCGGGGCAGATAGCGGCATTCTGGCGCTGCCCGTGCCCCACTGGCAAGGCGCGCCACATGACAAAGCATAGACAACCGACCAGCCCGGTGGCGCGTCCCGTAAAACCGGGGTTTATTCCAAATATTTTGTAAAAAACCACGGAACCCTCGGAACGTGCCTAAACTCCAAACTGCGCGGCTGGAACTAATACTGGCCCACTGGCTATATTCGGCTCTGTTTCACGCAGCACCGGAAAGTCAGAACCCTGTCCATTGGTATGCACATAAAGAGAAAAAAGCTATGAAACGGATTCTTCTCGGTACTCTCTTCACCGCTGTATCCATCAACGCAATGGCTCAAGCTCCAGGCGGCCCGGATTGCGGTTGGGGCAACATGCTGTTCGAAGGTCAGCGTGGCACCCCGGCTCACTTCCTCGCTTCCACCACCAACGGCACTTCCGGTAACGCTACCTTCGGTATGACTTCCGGTACCAACGGTTGCTCGACCAACGCGTCGCTGACCTACGGCGGCAAATCCTGGTTCGCCATGAATGGCATGATGAACGAGCTGTCCGAAGACATGGCCAAAGGCAACGGCGAAGCGCTGACGACTTACGCTGTGGTACTGGGCGTGGCACCAGAAGATCGCGCGCACTTTGCCGCTGTCACTCACGAGCACTTCCAGCAGATCTTCAGCAAGGCTGACGTGACCGCAGAAGACGTGCATACCAACACCCTGGCGGTACTGAAATCGGACCCACGTCTGGCCAAGTACGCGACTCAGGCTTAAGCTCGACCCCACCCGCTTCCTTCGGGAAGCGGGTTTTGTTTTTTTGGCCCGTCCCTCTTTGGGTCTTTTATTTCTTTCCTGTTCAAGTTGCCGACTATGCTCAAACGCCTTGCCTGGCTGGCGCTCTGTGTCTGCGCCCCGCTGTCCGCCGCGCCTCACATCGACCCTCAACGTTTGCAGCAACTGGCCAACGACCGCTTCTGGATTTCCCTCGGTCACTATGAGACCGCCAAGCTCGGTGGCTGGCGCAGCTATGTCAGCGACAAGAAGTTCTTTCTCGCGCCCGATGGCAACGAACATCCCGACCGTGAACTGGCCGCGACCGTGCAGGCGCTGTATGCGCCAGTCAGCCTTGGCGAACAGCACGCACAATGCGTTTACCCGGCGCGCACGCGCTGGCTGAAAGCGCAGCTCAACCTCAACGATCTGCCGACGCCGGAGTGCGCCGAGTACAAGCAGTGGTTCAAGGACGTCTCGCCGCACAGCGCGGTGATGATTTTCCCGGCCGCCTACCTCAACAGTCCTTCGTCGATGTTCGGCCACACCCTGTTGCGCATCGATCAGGCCGATGTACAGGCCGACAAAACCTCGCTGCTCAGCTACGCGATCAACTTCGGCGCCTACATCGAAGGCTCCGACAACAGCATTCTCTACGCCTGGAAAGGCTTGATGGGCGGCTATCCGGGGCTGTTCGCGCTGGTGCCCTATCAGGAAAAACTCTCCGAATACCGCAGCCTGGAAAACCGCGACCTGTGGGAATACCGGTTGAACCTGACGCAGGAAGAAACCGCGCGCATGGTCGAGCATGTCTGGGAGCTCAAGCAGATCCAGTTCGACTATTTCTTCTTCGACGAAAACTGCTCCTATCGCTTGCTCGAGTTGCTGCAAGTGGCGCGGCCGAGCCTGCGCCTGACCGAACAATTCCCGCTGACCGCGATCCCCACCGACACCGTCAAAGCGGTGAAAGAGGCCGGGCTGGTCGAGCACATCGAATATCGTCCGTCCCGCGAGCGCGAATTGCTTAGCCGTGCCGAGCCGTTGAGCGATGACGAACAACAGTGGGTGCTCAAGGTCAGCGCCGATCAACAGGTTTTGCAGGATTCGACGTTCAAGGCGCTGCCGCGCGCGCGTCAGGCGTTGATCGTCGATGCGGCCTATCGCCTGGAGCGCTACCGCGCCAACGGCCAGGAACGTGATCCGCAACGGGCGCAGCGCAGTTTCGAACTGCTGCGGGCAATCAACAAGAATCCGGCTCCGGAATTGAACATTCCGCAGCCGGGGCTGCCGGAAGACGGGCACGAGTCGCGCACCTGGCAGGCCGGCCTCGGCACGCGCGGCGATCGTGCGTTCGGCGAATACGGTTTGCGCATGGCCTATCACGATCTCAATGACAACGCCGAAAGCTTCCCGCTCGGCGCACAGATCGAGATCCTGCAACTCAAGCTGCGCCAGTACGAAGGCAATGACTGGCAGTTGCAGCAACTGGATCTGGCGACCATTCGTTCGCTGACACCGCGCAATGAGCTGCTGCAGCCATTGTCATGGCAAGTCACCGGTGGCCTTGAGCGGGTGCCGGGCAAGCATGATGACGAGACGCTGGTCAGCCACGTCAACGGTGGCGGCGGCGGGACGTGGCAACTGGGCGAAGACGTGCTCGGCTTTGCACTCGGCACCGTACGTGTTGAGCACAACAATGACTTCGCCGAGTTCGTGTCCCCGGCCGGCGGTTTCAATACCGGCGTGCTGTGGAAAAACCCGCTGGGCAATCTGAGCCTGGAGGCCAAGGGCGATTACTTCTTCAACGGCGAAGTGCGCCGCAGTCTGAGCCTCAATCAGCAGTGGGAGCTGTCGCGCAACCTCGGTTTGCGCTTGAGTGCGCAGCGTGAATTCAGCCATCTCGCCACGCCCGAGACCGAAGTCATGCTCGAAGTGAAGTGGTATCACTACTGACTTCGAACATATCCCCTGTAGGAGTGAGCCTGCTCGCGATAGCGGTATGTCAGTCACAGCAGCACTGACTGAAGAATTGCTATCGCGAGCAGGCTCACTCCTACAAGGGGCTTTGTGGTGTGCAATGGATTTTTCACAGGCCTTCGACAGCCGCCTCATGAATCCCCTTCCAGACTTTCCCTATGAGCCGGGTATCGGCGCGGGAGAGTGCAATGTGGCGGTGTGCGGGTGTGCTGGGCGTGTTGCTGGTGCTAGGCGGTTGTCAGTCGACCCATGAGGATCTGATTGCCAAGGGTTATCCACCAGCCTTCGCCGACGGGTTCGACGACGGTTGCGTCAGCGGCCGGCAAGCCGCCGGTTCGATCAGCGGCGAGTTTCGCAAGAACGTGCCGCGCTATCTCAAGGACAGGCAGTACGCCGATGGCTGGACCGACGGTTTCCGCCAGTGTCAGGCGATGCTGGAAAACAAGAGCCGCGAAGAGTATCGCAACGAACATTGGGACGAACGCGAACGCGCCTGGCAGCAACAGAAGGATCAGGACGCCGGGCGGGCCTATCGCTCGCAATAGTCGTTCTCGGACATCCAGTGAAACCAAATGCCGGCGAGCATGGCCCAAATCCTTTAGAGGAGGACACCATGAGTCGCGCATTCGTCAACGAGGACAACGCCGCCGCACAAGCCGATCAGCCGGTCGAGCGGCAGGTCAGCACGCAGCCCAATTACGTGACGCCGCAAGGTCTGGCGCAGTTGCAGGCGAAAGTCGCCGAGCTGCAAGCCCTGCATGCCGAACAATCGGCCAAGGGTGAGCAGGCCGACAAGCAGCGTCTGGCGGATCTGCAAAGGGATCTGCGTTACTTCAATCAACGCCTGAGCAGCGCGCAAGTGGCTGTCGCCGCGACGTCCACCGACAAAGTGCAGATCGGCAGCTGGGTGACCTATGCCGACGAGCACGACACCGAACACCGCGTGCAACTGGTCGGCGAAGATCAGGCCGATGCGAGTCAGGGGCTGATCAATTGGGCCTCACCGCTGGGCCGGGCGCTACTCGGCGCGCGGCTCAACGATGAGGTGCTGTGGCAGCGCCCCGCCGGCGATCAGATCATTGAAGTGATCCGCATCGAACCGGCTTAAACCACGCCTTGGGCCAACATCGCATCGGCGACTTTGACGAAGCCGGCGATGTTCGCGCCTTTGACGTAATTGATCTGGCCGTTCTCCTCGCCGTAATGCACGCAAGCGTGGTGGATCGATTGCATGATCGCGTGCAGCTTGCTGTCGACCTCGCCGGCCGTCCACAGCAGTCGCATGGCGTTCTGCGACATCTCCAGACCACTCACCGCGACCCCACCGGCGTTGGACGCCTTGCCCGGGGCGAACAGAATGCCCGCCTCGATAAAGATATCCACAGCCTCCAGCGTGGTCGGCATGTTCGCGCCCTCGGCCACGCAGACACAGCCATTACGCAGCAGCGTGCGCGCCGCTTCGGCGTCGAGTTCGTTCTGCGTGGCGCACGGCAACGCGATATTGCACGGCAGCGCCCACGGCAACTGCCCGGCGCGGAACTCCAGACCGAATGCGGCCGCCAGTTCGCTGATGCGCCCGCGTTTGACGTTCTTCAGCTCCAGCAGCGCCAGCCATTGTTCTTCGCTCAAGCCGGCTTCGCAGAACAGCGTGCCTTCGGAGTCGGACAGGGAAATCACCTTGCCGCCCAGATCCATCACTTTGCGCGCCGCGTACTGAGCAACGTTGCCGGAACCGGAAATCGCCACGCGCTTGCCTTCAACGCCCTGCCCGCGGCGTTTGAGCATTTCCTCGGCGAAGTACACGCAACCGAAACCGGTGGCTTCCGGGCGAATCAGGCTGCCGCCATACGTCATGCCTTTACCCGTGAGCACGCTGGTGAACTGGTTGCTCAGGCGTTTGTACTGACCGAACAGGAAACCGATCTCTCGCGCGCCGACACCGATATCACCGGCCGGTACGTCCACGTCCGCCCCGATGTGGCGATACAGTTCGCTCATGAACGCCTGGCAGAAACGCATGATTTCTGCGTCGCTTTTGCCCTTGGGATCGAAGTCCGAACCGCCCTTGCCGCCGCCCATCGGCAGCGATGTCAGCGAGTTCTTGAAGGTCTGTTCGAAAGCGAGGAATTTCAGCACGCCCATGTTCACCGACGGATGGAAACGCAGACCGCCCTTGTACGGGCCGATGGCGCTGTTCATCTGGATGCGGAAACCGCGATTGACCTGAACCTTGCCCTGATCGTCGACCCACGACACACGAAACACCACCGCGCGCTCCGGCTCGCAGATGCGCTCCAGAATCCCAGAAGTCAGGTAACGCGGGTTGGCTTCGAGAAATGGCCACAGACTGCGCAGCACTTCTTCGACGGCCTGATGAAATTCGGGTTGATCGGGGTCGCGTTTTTTCAGGCGCGCAAGGAAGGATTCGACGGATTCGGTCATGGGTGAAAGTCTCGGCAAATTTATTGTCGTTGGAAGAGATTGGGCCGGACTGTAACAAACCGATTGCGCACAGGAACAGAGCAAAATGTCGCAGTTATGAAATTAAATGGTGCACAGGATATAAATAAGCATGGTTTTCGACCTGTTTTGCATCTCAATGGTGAGAACACATTCGGCTCATGCACCAATAGTGATACCGCCATCGCGAGCAGGCTCACTCCTACAGGGGAATGCATTTCAAATGTAGGAGTGAGCCTGCTCGCGATAGCCGCAACTCGGTTTCTCTGGAAAAAACCAATGCAAAAAAAAACGGAGCCCGAAGGCTCCGCTTTGTCATGCAACCAGCCCAATCAGGCCAGTTTCTTGTGCCGTACCCGATGTGGCTGGGCCGCTGCTTCGCCGAGGCGCTTTTTGCGGTCGGCTTCGTACTCGGTGTAGTTACCCTCGAAGAACACCGCTTGCGAGTCGTCTTCGTACGCCAGGATGTGCGTGGCGACACGGTCAAGGAACCAGCGATCGTGAGAGATCACAATGGCCGCGCCCGGGAAGTCCAGCAGCGCTTCTTCCAGCGAACGCAGGGTTTCCACGTCGAGGTCGTTGGACGGTTCGTCGAGCAGCAGGACGTTGCCGCCCTCCTTCAGGGTCAGCGCCAGGTGCAGACGACCGCGCTCACCACCGGACAGGTCCTTGACGAACTTCTGCTGATCGCCGCCCTTGAAGTTGAAGCGACCGACGTAGGTGCGCGACGGAATCTCGTAGTTGCCGATGCGGATCTGATCGGAACCGTCGGAGATCTGCTGGAACACGGTCTTGCTGCCGTCCAGATCTTCGCGGCTCTGGTCAACGCAGGCCAGTTGCACGGTTTCGCCGACTTCGATGGAGCCGGAATCCGGGGTTTCCTTGCCCATCAGCATGCGGAACAGGGTCGACTTACCGGCACCGTTACCACCGATCACGCCGACAATGGCGCCCTTTGGCATCGAGAACGACAGGTTGTCGATCAGGACGCGATCACCGTAGCCCTTGGTGACGTTCTTGAATTCGATGACCTTGTCGCCCAGACGCGGACCGGCCGGGATGTAGATCTCGTTGGTTTCGCTGCGCTTCTGGAATTCCTGCGATTGCATTTCTTCGAAGCGTTGCAGACGGGCCTTGGATTTCGACTGACGGGCCTTGGCGCCTTTGCGCACCCACTCCAGTTCTTCTTTCATGGCTTTTTCGTGGGCCGACTGCTGCTTGGATTCAGCGGCCAGACGGTCGGACTTGGCTTCGAGCCAACCCGAATAGTTGCCCTCGTAAGGAATGCCCGCACCGCGGTCGAGTTCGAGAATCCAGCCGGCGACGTTGTCGAGGAAGTAACGGTCGTGCGTGATCGCCACCACAGTGCCCGGGAAATCGTGGAGGAAGTGCTCCAGCCAGGCCACGGAGTCGGCATCCAGGTGGTTGGTCGGTTCGTCGAGCAGCAGCATGTCCGGCGCGGACAGCAGCAGACGGCACAGGGCCACACGACGCTTTTCACCACCGGACAGGTGTTCGACTTTCGCGTCCCAGGCTGGCAGACGCAGCGCATCGGCGGCGACTTCCAGTTGACGCTCCAGGTTATGACCGTCGCTGGCCTGCAGGATCGCTTCGAGCCTGGCCTGTTCGGCGGCCAGTTTGTCGAAGTCGGCATCCGGGTCGGCGTAGGCAGCGTAGACCTCGTCCAGACGCGCTTGCGCATCCTTGATCACGCTCACCGCTTCTTCGACCACTTCACGCACGGTCTTGGTCGGATCGAGTTGCGGCTCTTGCGGCAGGTAACCGATGTTCAGGTCCGGCATCGGACGGGCTTCGCCTTCGAACTCGGTGTCGACGCCGGCCATGATTTTCAGCAGCGTGGACTTGCCCGAACCGTTGAGGCCGAGCACGCCGATCTTGGCGCCGGGGAAGAAGGACAACGAAATGTTTTTGAGGATTTCCCGCTTCGGCGGAACAACTTTGCCCAGCCGATGCATGGTGAAGACGTATT
Source organism: Pseudomonas sp. R1-1 (assembly GCF_051132135.1). Classification (NCBI taxonomy): domain Bacteria; kingdom Pseudomonadati; phylum Pseudomonadota; class Gammaproteobacteria; order Pseudomonadales; family Pseudomonadaceae; genus Pseudomonas; species Pseudomonas sp. R1-1. The sequence continues at coordinate 946,213 of NZ_CP071663.1, read as the reverse complement.
GAGCCATGGAGAACCTTGGGTCAGTGACAGATGAATGATTGGAGCGCAGGCGAGGCCTGGCCAGACCGGTGCGCGTCGTTCACGTGATCACGATCAATGCGTGCGCGCAGGAAAAAGTCTGATTGTAGGGGCTGGAACGCCCCCGGTCTAACCGGCAAAGCTACCTGAATGCTCACAGGCAGTCCAGCCGCGAGGGGCTGGCACTTAGCCACGAGTCAAGGCATGCTAGCCGCCCTTTGGGCGTCCGGCTTATAGTGCACGTCGCGCCAGTCCAGCCAATCCGCAGGATCACAGCTTGTCCAACGTCACTCCGCCAGCTTCTGTGAGCAGCACCCCAGCGGCGCCCGGCTCGTCCCTGCGCGGCACATTGAAGGGTGCGTTGGCGACGCTCGTGCTTTTATTGCTGGCGCTGCTGTTCTGGCAACTGCTCGATCAACTGCGCGAAACCCAGAAAAACCAGCGCCAGTACACCATCGACTACACCGCCGACCTCGCCGCCCAGGTCAGCCTGAACATGGCGCTGAACGCGCAAATCGCCCTCAATCTGCTACCGATCGTCGAACAGCCGCAATCAGCCGACGAACAGCAGGCGCTGTTGCGCAAGCTCCAGCAATCGCTGCCCGATCTACGCAGCATGGCCTTGCTCAGCCCTTCCGGGCGGATCATCAGCGACAGCGCCGCAAACAGCGACGACGCCGACTACCTCACCGAACTGGTCCGGCGCAGCCGTGCCCAGGCGCATTATTTCAGCAACGCCGACGATGGCTCGGTGGTGCATTTGTTGCTGCACCAGGCCAGCGGCAGCACCCGTGGTTATTGGGCACTGCGCCTGACGCCGACGTTTTTCGATTCACTGACCAAACAGGGTGAAGCCGGCCTGCGTCCGCTGTGGCTGGTGGAAAACCGCGTCAACCATCAGATCATCAGCCGCGACAAAGCGCAGCCGTCGACCAAACCCGGCGTACTGACCCCGGAGGACCTGGCCAATACCGTGCTGACCGTGCCGCTGAGCAGCAGCGACTGGCAGTTGCGTGGCCTGTTCGACCGCCAGCGGGTGCTCGAAGAGTTGTTGCCGGCGTTCATCGGCAAATGCCTGCTGGGCCTGGCGTTTTCGATGTTGCCGGTGATCGCGCTGCTGAACATGCGTCGGCGTCAGCGCCAGCTGCATGAAGGGCGCCGCCGTTATCAGGACATTTTCGAAGGCACCGGCGTGGCCCTCTGCGTGCTCGATCTGTCGGGCCTCAAGCAGGCGTTCGACAAGGCGCAGATCCAGAGCAGCGACCAGCTCAAGGCCTGGCTCGACCAGCCGCAGCAACGCCAGCAGTTGCTTCAGGAACTGCGCGTCACCGAGGTCAACCAGGTCGCGCTGCAGTTGCTCAACGTCAATTCCTGCGAGCACGCGTGGCAACTGCTGATCGCCGGCCAACCGCATCAGCACTGCGTCATCGGCCAGCAAATTCTCGAGGCGGTTTTGCTGCAACAGGATCAGCTGGAGCTGGAAATCAAACTGCCGGACGGCAACGGTCGCGACCAACATCTGTGGATGGTGCTGCGCCTGCCCAACGAACAAGACGATTACAAAGCGGTGATCCTCAGCATCAACGACATCACCAGCCGCAAGCTGATCGAACTGTCGCTGCTCGAGCGCGAGGGTTTCTGGTCGGATGTGGTGCGCACCGTGCCGGACCATCTGTATGTGCAGGATGTGATCAGCCAGCGGATGATTTTCAGCAACCATCACCTCGGCCAGACGCTGGGCTACAACCGCAGCGAACTGCACCAGATGGGCGAATACTTCTGGGAAATCCTCCTGCACCCGGAAGATGCCGACCACTACCATCGCTCGCGGCAGCTGCAGCGCCACGCCGGTTACAGCCAGTTGCTGCAATGCCAGTTGCGTTTCCGTCATCGCGACGGCAAGTGGCGGCGCTTCGATATCCGTGAACAGGCACTGGCGCGGGACAAGCACGATCAGGTCACGCGGATCATCGGCGTGGCCAAGGACATTACCGAGCAGATCGAGGCCAGCGAATCCCTGCGCGACAGCGAGCAGCGTTACCGGATGCTCGCCGAAAGCATCAGCGACGTGATCTTCTCCACCGACAGCAAGCTCTCGCTGAACTACGTCAGCCCGTCGGTGCAAGCGGTGCTGGGTTACAACGCCGAGTGGATTTTCCACAACGGCTGGCAATCGACCATCGCCAATCCCGGGCAACTGAACGGCATCTACGCCCTGATGGACCGCGTCAGCAAAGCCCTGGACAAGCCCGAACAATTGGCCTTGCTGCGCAGTCAGGTGCAGACGCAACTGTTCCTGTTCGACTGCCTGCGCGCCGATGGCCGCAAGATCCCGATCGAGTTGCGCCTGGTGCTGGTCTGGGACGAGCATGGGGCCTTCGAAGGCGTGCTCGGCGTGGGCCGCGACATCAGCCAGCAACGCCGCGCCGAAAAAGACCTGCGCATGGCCGCCACGGTATTCGAGCATTCGACCTCGGCCATCCTGATCACCGACCCGGCCGGTTACATCGTCCAGGCCAACGAAGCGTTCAGCCGCGTCAGTGGCTACGCGGTGGGCGAAGTGCTCGACCAGTTGCCCAACATGCTCACCGTCGATGAACAGCAGGACGCGCACCTGCGCTACGTGCTCAAGCAACTGCACGAGCACAGCACCTGGGAAGGCGAGGTCTGGATGAAGCGCCGCAACGGCGAGCATTATCCTGCGTGGGTCGGGATTACCGCAGTGCTCGACGACGAGGGCGATCTGGCCAGCTACGTGTGTTTCTTCAGCGACATCAGCGAGCGCAAGGCCAGCGAACAGCGCATTCACCGCCTCGCCTACTACGACGCCCTGACCCATCTGCCCAATCGCACGCTGTTCCAGGATCGCCTGCACACCGCGCTGCAAGCGGCTGAACGGCAGAAGTCGTGGGTGGTGCTGATGTTCCTTGATCTCGACCGGTTCAAGCCAATCAACGACTCCCTCGGCCACGCCGCTGGCGATCGCATGCTCAAGGACATGGCCACGCGTCTGCTGGCCTGTGTCGGTGAAGACGACACTGTGGCGCGCATGGGCGGCGACGAATTCACCCTGCTGCTGCAACATCGGTCCAGCCGCGAACTGGCCCTGAACCGGGCGATTCACGTCGCCGAGCAGATCCTTGGCAGTCTGGTGCGGCCGTTCGTGCTCGAGGGCCGCGAATTCTTTGTCACTGCGAGTATCGGCATCGCCCTCAGTCCCCAGGACGGCAACGAACTCAGCCAGTTGATGAAGAACGCCGACACGGCGATGTACCACGCCAAGGAGCGCGGCAAGAACAACTTCCAGTTCTATCAGGCTGACATGAACGCCAGTGCGCTGGAGCGTCTGGAGCTGGAAAGCGACTTGCGTCACGCCCTGGAGCAGAACGAATTCGTCCTGTATTACCAGCCGCAGTTCAGCGGCGACGGCAAACGCCTGACCGGCGCCGAAGCGCTGCTGCGCTGGCGCCATCCACGTCGCGGGCTGGTGCCGCCGGGGGATTTCATACCGGTGCTGGAAGAACTCGGGCTGGTGGTCGACGTCGGCGACTGGGTGATCAGCGAAGCCTGCCGCCAGTTGAAAACCTGGCACCAGCAACGGGTGCGCGTGCCGAAGGTGTCGGTGAACATCTCGGCGCGGCAGTTCTCCGACGGCCAGCTCGGCACGCGCATCGCCACGATCCTGCGCGAAACCGGTCTGCCGCCGGCGTGTCTGGAGCTGGAACTGACCGAAAGTATCCTGATGCGCGAGGTCAGCGAGGCGATGCAGATTCTCGCCGGCCTGAAGAACCTTGGCCTGAGCATCGCCGTCGACGACTTTGGCACCGGTTATTCATCGCTGAACTACCTCAAGCAATTCCCGATTGATGTGCTGAAAATCGACCGCACCTTCGTCGATGGCCTGCCCTCGGGCGAACAGGACGCGCAAATCGCCCGGGCGATCATCGCCATGGCCCACAGCCTGAACCTGGCGGTGATCGCCGAGGGCGTGGAAACCCACGAGCAACTGGACTTCCTGCGTGAGCACGGTTGCGACGAGGTGCAGGGCTACCTGTTCGGCCGGCCGATGCCGGCGGGACGGTTCGAGGCGCAGTTCAGCAATGACGCGCTGTTCATGTTCGACTGAAAATCTGCGGCGCGGCCTACGTTGATCGTTCCCACGCTCTGCGTGGGAATGCCTCACTGGACGCTCTGCGTCCGCTTCGGCAAGTGACGCGGAGCGTCACGGGCTGCATTCCCACGCAGAGCGTGGGAACGATCAACCTGGGATCCTGTAGGAGTGCGCCTGCTCGCGATGAGGCCGGCACAACCACCATCTATCTGCGCATGAACGCCACTTGTCTGCGACATGATGCCGTTTCATATGCCATCCAAAAGCGGTTGGGTTAGAATGCCCCCCTTTTCTGCCCCCCCGATCCTTGAGGACCGCCATGTTCAGCCGTGATTTGACTATTGCCAAGTACGACGCCGACCTTTTTGCCGCCATGGAGCAAGAAGCTCAGCGTCAGGAAGAACACATCGAGCTGATCGCTTCGGAAAACTACACCAGCCCAGCGGTGATGGAAGCTCAAGGCTCGGTCCTGACCAACAAGTACGCCGAAGGCTACCCGGGCAAGCGCTACTACGGTGGTTGCGAGTACGTCGATGTGGTCGAGCAACTGGCCATCGACCGTGCCAAGGAACTGTTCGGCGCCGATTACGCCAACGTTCAACCGCACGCCGGTTCCCAAGCCAACGCCGCTGTGTACCTGGCCCTGCTGTCGGCCGGTGACACCATTCTGGGCATGAGCCTGGCCCACGGCGGTCACCTGACCCACGGCGCCAGCGTTTCCTCCTCGGGCAAGCTGTACAACGCCGTGCAGTACGGCATCGACGCCAACGGCCTGATCGACTACGACGAAGTCGAGCGCCTGGCGGTCGAGCACAAGCCGAAAATGATCGTGGCCGGTTTCTCTGCCTACTCGCAGATCCTCGACTTCCCGCGCTTCCGCGCCATCGCGGACAAAGTCGGTGCCTACCTGTTCGTCGACATGGCCCACGTGGCCGGTCTGGTCGCCGCTGGCGTCTACCCGAACCCGGTGCCGTTCGCTGACGTCGTCACCACCACCACGCACAAGACCCTGCGCGGTCCACGTGGCGGTCTGATCCTGGCGCGCGCCAACGCCGACATCGAGAAGAAGCTCAACTCCGCCGTATTCCCGGGCGCCCAGGGCGGCCCGCTGGAGCACGTGATCGCTGCCAAGGCGATCTGCTTCAAGGAAGCGCTGCAGCCTGAGTTCAAGGTCTACCAGCAACAAGTGGTGAAAAATGCCCAGGCCATGGCCAGCGTATTCATCGAGCGCGGTTTCGACGTGGTTTCGGGCGGTACTGAAAACCACCTGTTCCTGCTGTCGCTGATCAAGCAGGAAATCTCCGGTAAAGACGCCGACGCCGCGCTGGGCAAAGCGTTCATCACCGTGAACAAGAACTCCGTGCCTAACGATCCACGTTCGCCGTTCGTTACCTCCGGTCTGCGTTTCGGTACTCCGGCAGTGACCACTCGCGGCTTCAAAGAGGCTGAGTGCAAAGAGCTGGCCGGCTGGATCTGCGACATCCTGGCTGACCTGAACAACGAAGCGGTGATCGACGCCGTTCGTGAAAAAGTCAAAGCCATCTGCAAGAAGTTGCCGGTATACGGCGCGTAAATCGCGACTACACCCGCAGCAGGAAAAACCGGCCAAGTGATTGGCCGGTTTTTTTTCGCCCGTATTTTTTCAAACGCCTGAACCGCTCAAGCATGGGGCTTGCCGCTGAACTGGTCAGACCGGTCATGCCAATTCGTCAATTTTCACTTGCGATGATGGAAAATCAGCGCCTAGACTGCGCCTGCACTGGACATACCGGTAAGGCCACAATAATTAAGTCCTGAATCCGATGCGCCAAGCGTGCGGCAGCCAGGACACCGACCCAGGATTCCTCCCATGCTCAGATGGTGCTCGCGTTCAATCTTCCTCCAAGTGGTTCTCGGCCTGATGCTCGGCATCGTCTGCGGGCTGACCCTCCCGGAATACTCGGCTCAGCTCAAACCGCTCGGCGACGGTTTCATCAAACTGATCAAGATGCTCATCGGCCTGATCGTGTTTTGCGTGGTAGTCAGCGGCATCAGTGGCGCGGGCGACCTGAAGAAGGTCGGGCGCATCGGCCTCAAATCGGTGATCTACTTCGAAGTGCTGACCACCATCGCCTTGGTGATCGGCCTGGTGTTCGCCTTCAGCACCGGCATCGGCAGCGGCGCGAATATTCATCTGGAACAACTGTCCCGCGCTGACATGGGCGACCTCGCCGAGCGCGGCCAGCACATGCACACCACCACGCAATTTCTGATGGACCTGATCCCGACCTCGGTGATCGGTGCCTTCGCCGACAACAACATCCTGCAAGTGCTGCTGTTCTCGGTGCTGTTCGGCAGCGCGCTGAATCTGGTCGGCGAAGCGGCGTCGGGAATTTCGCGCCTGATCAACGAACTGAGCCATGTGATCTTCCGCATCATGGGCATGATCGTGCGTCTGGCACCGATCGGCGTGTTCGGCGCCATCGCCTTCACCACCAGCAAATATGGCCTGGATTCGCTGCAGCATCTGGGCAGCCTGGTCGGTCTGTTCTATCTCACCTGCATCGCGTTTGTCAGCGTGATTCTCGGTCTGGTGATGCGTGCTTCCGGCCTGCGCATGTGGCCGCTGCTCAAGTACCTGCGCGAAGAACTGCTGATCGTCATGGGCACCGCCTCCTCTGACGCCGTGCTGCCGCAGATCATGCGCAAGCTCGAACACTTGGGCATCGGCAGTTCGACCGTCGGGCTGGTGATTCCAACCGGGTACTCGTTCAACCTCGACGGTTTTTCGATCTACCTGACCCTGGCCATCGTGTTCATCGCCAACGCCACTGGCACACCGCTGGCGATGACCGACCTGCTGACAATTTTGCTGGTGTCGCTGATCACCTCCAAAGGTGCCCACGGCATTCCCGGTTCGGCGCTGGTGATTCTGGCGGCAACGCTGACCGCGATTCCGGCGATCCCGGTGGTCGGTCTGGTGCTGGTGCTCGCGGTGGACTGGTTCATGGGCATCGGCCGCGCGCTGACCAACCTGATCGGCAACTGCGTCGCCACCGTCGCCATCGCCCGCTGGGAAAAGGACATCGACGTGCAACGGGCCAACAAAGTGCTCAACGGCGAACAGGGCTATAACTTCCAGCCGAGAAAAACCGTCGCCCAGGCGGCGGCCAAAGAATTCTGATTGATCGCGGTGCCTGCTGACAGGCGGGCACGGCGCAGGAGCCAATACGTGATTACAACTTCAACCGTCGTCAACTCAGTGGTGGAAAAGCTCCGCGCGGCGCTGGCCCGTGGTCAGTGGCGCAGCGGTGAAATGCTGCCGGGCCAGCGTGAACTGGCCGAACAATTAGGCATCAGCCGGCCGAGCCTGCGCGAAGCGGTGATCGTTCTGGAAACCCTTGGCCTGGTGCGTGCGATGCCGGGCAAGGGCGTGGTCGTGCTCGACGCGCAACTGAGCGACAACCCGAGCCACGACAGCGCAGTCGCCGGCGCCAGCCTCGAAGACGTGCTGCAACTGCGCTACACCCTCGAGCCGTTCATTGTCGGCCTGGTCGCGCAATCGATCAGCAGCAAGGAAGTCGGACAGTTGCGCCTGACCCTGATGGACATGCGCGAAGCCCTCGAAGCGGGCGACAGCGAAGCCGGCGTCAGCGCCTACATCGCCTTCCATGAAGAGCTGTTCACCCTGACTTCGAATCCGATTTTCCAAAGCGTCGTGCAGCAGACCAGTAACGCGCTCAAGCAAAGCGCCGAAGTACTGCGCAACTCTCCCGAGCATCTGGCCGAACGTCTGCAAGAAAACGAAGCGGTGGTCCGCGCGATCCGCAGCAAGAACAGCGCCCAGGCCAGCGCCGAAATGCGCCGGCACATTCTGCGAGAAGGCCAGCGCATGGGCATCGAGCTGAATATCCCGGAAGACAACCTGCCCAACTGAAGCTCTATCTGGAGACCGGCCATGAACAGTGTCGCCGCAACGCCGCACGCTCACTCTGCAGGCGCCCCTCTGCCCTTCACGCGCCTGCGCGCCGCGGTGGACGATCTGTATCCACGCCTGCTCGAAGCGATTCTGGAGCAGCGGATCACCCCGGCCAGCCGTTTTACCGAAGACAGCCTGAAACAACTATTCGGTGCCAGCCGCGCTGACGTCCGCCGGGTGCTGACGCAACTTGCCCATGAGCACATCGTGGTGCTGCGGGCCAATCATCGACCACGCATCGCCGCGCCTGACTCGGAACAGACCCGCCAGGCCTTGCATGCGCGTCGGCTGGCTGAGAACACGCTGGTCAGATTGGCCTGTCAGAGTACGCAGCCAGATGATTTGAAACGCTTGCGCACGTTGATAGAGCGCGAGAAGCGCGCCATCGAGCAGGACCGGCGCGGTACGGCGATTCGGTTGTCGGGGGAGTTTCATCTGCAGTTGGCACGGATGGCGGGTAACGCACCGCTGGCGCATTTTTTGAGCAGTCTGGTGCCGCTGACATCGCTGGCGATTGCGCGATGCGAGGGCTCTACGCGCAGCTGTTGCGCCTGGCAGGAGCATCTGGCGCTGGTTGAGGCGATGGCATCCGGGAGAGTCGCTGAAGCCATGATGTTGATGAATCAGCATCTGGATCAGCTTGAGCAGGCACTGCTGGGGTCAGACCTTGAGCATTACAGTGTGGGTTAAACCGCTATCGCTAGCAGGCTAGCTCCCACAGTGGAGCGCATTCTTACCGTTGGAATGCATTCCCTGTGGGAGCTAGCCTGCTAGCGATAGGTCCCTCACTCACACCGATGAACTATGAGGCAGAAGCCACCCGCGCAAACCCCGCCCGAATCTGCTCTTCCGGCAAATCATCGGCAATAAATACCATCACACTTTCACGTTTCTCGCCCTCGGCCCATTCGGTGTCCCAATCGAAACCGTAAAGTTTCAGTACGCCCTGAAACACCAGCCGCCGATCCTCCCCGGCGATGTTCAACACACCTTTGTAACGCAGCAATTGCTTGCCGTGCTCTTCCAGCAGTTCGTTCATGAACTCGCTGAGCTGATCGATATCCAGCGGCTGATCGGTGCGCAGCACCAGGCTGGAAATCCGATCGATCGACGGCGCCTGGCCCACCGGACGCAGGCTCAAGCCGCCGCCAGGATCGGCATTCAGGTTAAAGCCGCGCACATCCAGCAGTTCCGCCAGATTGATGTTGCCGTGCTCGACCACACGGATCGGCGCACGGCGGTTGATCCGCGTCAGCCGCTCGCTCAGCGCGGTGAAAGTGGCATGGTCAACCAGATCGGTCTTGCTCACCAACAGGCGGTCGGCGAAACCGATCTGCGCCTGGGCGATGGTCTGGCTCAGATGCACGTCGGCATGCGCGGCATCGACCAGGGTAATGATGCCGTCGAGCAGATAACGCTCACGCAGTTCTTCGTCGATGAAAAAGGTCTGGGCCACCGGCGCTGGATCGGCAAGGCCTGTGCACTCGATCACCAGACGATCAAAAGCGATCTCGCCGCTGTCCAGCCGTTCGAGCAGCAAATACAGCGCCTTGGTCAGGTCGGTGTGAATGGTGCAGCAGACGCAGCCGTTGGCCAGGGTCATGACTTGCACTGGCTCGTCGCCGAGCAATTGGGTGTCGATGCCGGCGTCGCTGAATTCGTTTTCGATCACGGCGATTTTCAGGCCGTGCTCGGCTTTCAATAAATGGCGCAGCAAAGTGGTCTTGCCGGCGCCGAGGAAACCGCTGAGGACCGTGACCGGAATGGGAGAGGACAAAACTCGATCTCCTTCACAATGAATGAACAATACAAAAACAACTGTGGGAGCCAGCCTGCTGGCGATGAGGGTGTGTCAGTCGAAATTTCCGTCGACTGACACTCCGCCATCGCTGGCAGGCCAGCTCCCACAGGGGATTACCTCAACCTGATACTGTCAGCTCAACAGCACTTCGGCCCACCCTTGCCACCGTAACGCGCCTCCTGACGTTCGCGAAAGAACATCTCGTAGCTCATCACCGGTTTGTCCGGGTGTTTGGTTTGCATATGCTCGACGTAGGTGTCGTAGTCGGGCATGCCGACCATCAGGCGTGCGGCCTGACCGAGGTATTTACCGAGGCGACTCAGGTCATTGAACATGCTGCAATCCTCTGGTTACGCATCCGGCAGGGCCTGGAATGGCGATTCTTTATCCGTACGCTCTTTCTTGCCCCAGGCGGCTATGCCGACCTTGAGCGCATAGAACAGGATGCTGAACACCACGAACAGGAACAGCGCGGTGAGCGTTGCGTTGGTGTAGGCGTTGAAGATCACGTGCTGCATCTGCTCGACACTTTTCGCCGGTGCCAGCACCTGACCATTGGCCAGCGCATCGCTGTACTTCTTCGCCAGCGACAGGAAGCCGATCGCCGGGTTGGCGTCGAACAGCTTGATGAAGCCTGCGGTCGTGGTGCAGATCAACAGCCAGGTAGCAGGCAGCAGGGTGACCCAGATGTAGCGCTGGCGCTTCATCTTGATCAGGACCACGGTGCCGAGCATCAGCGCGATACCGGCGAGCATCTGGTTGGAGATGCCGAACAGTGGCCACAGGGTGTTGATGCCGCCCAGTGGATCGATCACGCCCTGGTACAGCAACCAACCCCACATCGCCACACAGCCGGCGGTGGCGATCAGGTTGGCGGTCCACGATTCGGTGCGTTTCAGCGCCGGAACGAACGAGCCGAGCAGATCCTGCAGCATGAAACGCCCCGCACGGGTACCGGCGTCGACTGCGGTCAGAATGAACAGCGCTTCGAACAGAATCGCGAAGTGGTACCAGAACGCCATGGTGTTTTCACCCGGCAGGACACTGTGCAGAATCTGCGCAATCCCCACCGCCAGGGTCGGCGCACCGCCGGCACGGGCCAGAATGGTGGTTTCACCAATGTCATGGGCAACCGCTTGCAGCGCTTCAGGCGTGATCGCGAAGCCCCAACTGGTGACCATCTGCGCCACTGACGCGGCATCACTTCCCACCACGGCAGCCGGGCTGTTCATGGCGAAGTACACGCCCGGCTCGATCACCGAAGCGGCAACCATGGCCATGATTGCCACGAACGATTCCATCAGCATGCCGCCATAACCGATGTAGCGCGCGTTGGTTTCGTTATCCAGCAGCTTCGGCGTGGTACCCGAAGAAATCAGTGCGTGGAAGCCCGATACCGCACCACAGGCGATGGTGATGAACAGGAACGGAAACAGGCCGCCCTTCCACACCGGCCCGGTGCCGTCGACAAACTGGGTCAGCGCCGGCATTTTCAGCTCGGGCATGGTGACCAGAATGCCGATCGCCAGCGCGACGATGGTGCCGATCTTGAGGAAGGTCGATAGATAGTCACGCGGCGCGAGAATCAGCCAGACCGGCAGCGACGCGGCGACAAAACCGTAACCGACGAGCATCCAGGTAATCTGCACACCGGTGAAGGTGAACGCCTTGGCCCACACCGGATCGGCAGCAATCTGCCCACCGAGCCAGATCGAACCTAGCAGCAGCAACACGCCGACCACGGAGATTTCGCCGATGCGGCCCGGGCGGATGTAGCGCATGTAGATGCCCATGAACATCGCGATCGGGATGGTCGCCATCACGGTGAAGATGCCCCATGGGCTTTCCGCCAGTGCCTTGACCACGATCAGCGCCAGCACCGCAAGGATGATGATCATGATCAGGAAGCAGCCGAACAGCGCGATGGTCCCGGGAATCCGGCCCATTTCTTCACGCACCATATCGCCCAGGGAACGGCCGTTGCGTCGGGTCGACATGAACAGGACCATGAAGTCCTGCACCGCGCCCGCCAGCACCACACCGGCAATCAGCCAGAGCGTACCGGGCAGATAGCCCATCTGCGCCGCCAATACCGGGCCGACCAGCGGCCCCGCGCCAGCGATGGCCGCGAAGTGGTGACCGAAAAGAATGTGTTTGTTGGTCGGCACATAGTCCAGACCATCGTTGTTGAGCACGGCGGGGGTGGCCCGACGCGGATCCAGTTGCATCACGTTGTTGGCGATGAACAGACTGTAGTAACGGTACGCAACCAGATAAATGGCCACAGCAGCGACCACGATCCACAAGGCGTTGATCGCCTCGCCGCGGCGCAATGCCACTACGCCCAGGGCGCACGCTCCTACGATTGCCAGCACTAGCCAGGGTAAGTGGCGTAGCAGGCTATTATTATTTTTCATTTTTTTATTCCAGCCAGGGTGGACAAGAAAGACAGCCACCCCGAGTTTAGCGCTAACGGTGCCAAAGGCCATACCCCGACATAGGTCTATCTGAGCCCTTTCGCGCTGGCACGCTCGGACAAGGCGGGTCTATAGTCAGCGAACCTTCGGAGGATTGCGCCATGAGCGAGCACCCAGCCAACCGTCGTCGCTTCAAACGTATTGCGTTCGATGCCAGAACCGAGCTGAGCCAAGGCGAGTACATCTGGCCGGTCAAACTGATCGACCTGTCACTCAAGGGATTGTTGATCGAGCGGCCGGAGCCGTGGCTCGGCGATCGGGAAAAGGATTTTTTCGTCGACATTCATCTGAGCGATGACGTCGATATCCAAATGGACATACAACTGGCCCACGAGGAAAACGGCCATTTGGGGTTCATCTGCCGACATATCAGCCTGGAGTCGATCCAGCGCTTGCGGCGGCTGATCGAGCTGAACCTGGCGGATGAGGCCGAGCTCGAGCGCGAATTGGGCGCCCTGATCGAAATCTAGCGTCCTCCACCGGTCAATGTAGGAGTGAGCCTGCTCGCGATAGCGGTTCGTCATTCAACAAATCTGTTGGCTGACACTCCGCTATCGCGAGCAGGCACACTCCTACAGGGAATTGTGGTTATTCGAAGAGTGCGTCGAGGGCCTGTTCGAGGCGGGTCACAGCAATGATCTGCAGCCCTGCCGGCGATTCCTTCGGCGCGTTGCCCTTGGGCACGATCGCGCGTTTGAAACCATGCTTGGCCGCTTCCTTCAAGCGCTCCTGCCCGCTCGGCACCGGGCGCACTTCACCGGACAGACCGACCTCGCCAAACACCAGTAGATCATGCGGCAACGGCCGGTTGCGCAAGCTCGACATGACCGCCGCCATCAGCGCCAGATCGGAAGCGGTTTCCAGCACCTTGACCCCGCCGACCACGTTGAGGAATACATCCTGATCGTGAGTCGGGATCCCGCCGTGGCGGTGCAGAACCGCGAGCAACATCGCCAAGCGGTTCTGATCCAGACCCAGCGTCACCCGGCGCGGATTGGCCAGATGGCTGTCATCGACCAGCGCCTGCACTTCCACCAGCATTGGCCGGGTGCCTTCCCACGTCGCCATGACCACACTGCCCGGGACTTCTTCCTGGGCGCGCGTGAGAAAGATCGCCGAAGGGTTGGAGACTTCTTTCAAACCCTTGTCGGTCATGCCGAACACGCCCAGCTCGTTGACTGCGCCGAAACGATTCTTCACCGCACGCAACAAGCGCAGGCGACCGTCGGACTCACCCTCGAAATACAGCACGGTGTCGACCATGTGCTCGAGCACACGGGGACCGGCCAATGCGCCTTCCTTGGTAACGTGGCCGACGAGGAAAATCGCCGTACCGCTCTGCTTGGCGTAACGCACCAGCAGCGCCGCACTTTCGCGCACCTGGGAAACGCCGCCGGGTGCCGATTGCAGTTGTTCGGTGAAAATCGTCTGGATCGAGTCGATCACCATCACCTTGGGTTTTTCCTGGCGAGCGGTGGCGATGATGGTTTCGATGCAGGTTTCGGTCATCACGCGTAGCTGGTCCTGCGGCAAGCCGAGGCGGCGTGCGCGCATGGCCACTTGCTGCTGGGATTCTTCACCAGTGACGTACAGCGCCGGCATGCTCTTGGCGAGGTTGCACAGGGTTTGCAGCAGAATCGTCGACTTGCCGATGCCCGGATCACCGCCGATCAGCACCACCGAACCGTCGACCAGACCGCCGCCGAGCACGCGATCGAGTTCACCGGACGCTGTAGAAAAACGCGGGATTTCTTCGATGCTGACTTCGGCCAGGGTCTTGATCTGCGCTTGTTGCCCGGCCCAACCGGTGCGCCCGGTGGGTGCCGTGGCGCCGCCGCTTTCAATCATGGTTTCGGTCAGCGTGTTCCACGCGCCGCATTCACCGCACTGGCCGGCCCACTTGGGAAAGGTTGCGCCGCACTCGGTGCAGCCGTACATGCGCTTGGCCTTGGCCATCAGAACCCCCGACAAAAACCGCGATGATAACCCACAGGCCGGAGATCAGCGCGGCGCCGGCGTACGGATTTCGCCGCTGGCCAGACGTGCGGCGCTGTTGCCCAACGGGTCTTCGGCGTTCAGGTCGGCGCCCTGGGCTTTCAGCGCATCGAGCAGTTCCAGACGCTTGAACAAGCCGGCATACATCGCCGCCGTCTGCCCGGCGCCGTTACGTTGATCGGGGCTGCAATCGGTGGACATCAAGCGCCGGGCGATCTGGACTTCGCCCTTGAAGATCGCGCCCATCAACGCCGTGTTGCCGCGTTGATCCTGAGCGCAGGCGTCGGCGCCAGCAGCAAGCAAGCGTTCCACCGCGGGCGCCTGACCGTGGTAAGCGGCGAGGATCAGCGCGGTGTAGCCCTTGCTGTCGCGGGTGTCGAGGGAATAGCCCGACTCGATGAACGTCTCGAGCATCGGCACATCCCCGCGCCGCGCGGCGTCGAAATAGTAGTCGCGCAATTGTGCCTGGATCGCCTCGGGACTCTGGTCGATCGGTGCCGCCCAAGCGGTGAGCGAAAGGCACGCGGCCAATAGGAAAAGACAGGTTCGCATCAGCAGTCTCCTTGAACGGAACGGGGCCTGATGCAGGCCCCGCAGGTGTTACCGCACTATCAGTCGACCAGTTTCGCCGCCAGGGCCTTGACCCGGCTCAAGTCGCCCTTGGCCACTTGCGTCACGCCGGTGCCGTATTCCGGATCGGCCTTGTACAAGAAGGACAGAATGATGTGCTTGCTCTCGTCATCGGTGGTGGCCAGCGAACCGCCGAAGCTGTCGATCAGGTCGCGACGTTCCTGCTTGCTGTACGAGCGATACAGATCGCCGGCCTGCTTGAAGTTCTGCTCACGCTGGATCTTCGCCTGCTGAGTGCTGCCCGACAGCGCCAGTTGGCTGTAACGCGCGCTCGAGGTCTCTTCACGCGGTTGCAGACGGCTTGGCTGATAGTTCACACCGCTGCTGCTGGCGCCAAAGTTCATCGCACCATCCTGATTACCATTGTTCACCGCAACTTTCGGCGCGTTGATTGGCAATTGCAGAGCATTGGCGCCCAGGCGATACATTTGTGTATCGGCGTAGGAGAACACTCGGCCCTGCAATAAACGGTCTTCGGAGGGTTCGATACCCGGAACCACATTCGCCGGCGCCATGGCTACTTGTTCGGTTTCCTGAAAGACATTCGCCGGATTACGGTTCAAGACCATTTGTCCAACTTTCCGCTCTGCAATACCCGGCCAGATCTTGGTGGCATCCAATGGATCAAAATCAAACTTGGACAAATCCTGCGGTTTCAGAACTTGAACGTACAAGTCCCATTTCGGGAAGTTGCCTTTATTGATATTGCTCACCAGATCATTGGTCATATGACTGTAATCTTGACCCTGAACTTTGGCGACTTGTTCTGGCGTCAGGTTATTAAGCCCTTGCAAACTCTTCCAGTGAAACTTGACGTAATGAACTTCGCCTTTGGCGTTGACCAACTTATAGGCATGAACACCGTTGCCATCCATCTCCCGATAACTGGCCGGTGTGCCCGCGTTCGAATACAACTCGGTCAGCGTACGGGTGGCTTCCGGTACATGGGAGAAGAAGTCGAAGCGACGCGAATCGTCGTCCAGGTTGGTCCGCGGATCAGGCTTGAACGCGTGAACCATGTCGGGAAACTTGATCGCGTCGCGAATGAAGAAGGTCGGGAAGTTGTTGCCCACCAGGTCCCAGTTACCGTCGGCGGTGTAGAACTTGGTGGCGAAACCGCGTGGGTCACGCAAGGTTTCCGGCGAGTGATTGCCATGCACCACTGCCGAGAAGCGCACGAAGACCGGTGTGGTCTGGCCCGCAGCAAACACTTTGGCCTTGCTCAGGTCACTGAGGTCGTTGGTCACCGTGAATGTGCCGTGAGCACCGGTACCGCGGGCGTGAACCACGCGCTCGGGAATGCGCTCGCGGTCGAAACGCTGCAGTTTCTGAATCAGTTGCACGTCCTGCAGCAGAACCGGGCCGTTGGCGCCAGCGGTCTGCGAATTCTGGTTATCACCGACGGCTGCGCCGTTGTCACGGGTCAGTGGCGCTGCATTCACGGAGAAACTCAGCAGGCCGGCGGTAAGTACACCGAGCGTGCGGCGACGGGGAAAAGCCCCCAGTCCAGGTAAGGAAGTCATATCAGGATCCTCTGGTTGTTTTGGCGGCGCATCCAGGTGCGCCAAGCCAAGGCTAGAGGCCTGCGGCGATGAACATAAATAGAAAGAACGTAACACCATGATTGAGAAAAATGGCTTCCCGGTCAGCGATTTACGCGCTATTTCGCGCGCGATTGCTGGCACTTTGCAAACTAATCGTATATTGATGTGTCGATAAAAACGGGGATTGTAAGAAGGTGTTTCGCGCAGGACGCGTTTCGCTGATTTACACTGCCTTCACCAAACTCATCTGTAACAAGGAAATAACTATGGGCGTGCTTAGCGAGTTCAAGGCCTTCGCGGTCAAAGGCAATGTGGTCGACATGGCCGTCGGTATCATCATCGGTGCGGCGTTCGGCAAGATTGTGTCGTCGTTTGTCGGTGATGTGATCATGCCGCCAATCGGCCTGTTGATCGGCGGGGTGGACTTCAGTGATCTGGCCATCACGCTCAAAGCCGCCGAGGGCAACACGCCCGCAGTGATGCTGGCTTACGGCAAATTCATCCAGACGGTGCTGGACTTCATCATTGTCGCTTTTGCTATCTTCATGGGCGTCAAAGCCATCAACCGCCTCAAGCGCGAAGAGGCCGTGGCCCCGACCGCACCGCCGATCCCGAGCAAGGAAGAGCAACTGCTGGGCGAAATCCGCGACCTGCTCAAGGCGCAGAACGAGCGGCCCTGAGTCATTTGCCTCAACAAGAAACGGCACCTGCGGGTGCCGTTTTCGTTACCAGTAATTTTCCACGGCGACCTGGCCGGGCCGGCGCGTCAGGCTCAGGCGCATGTCCCGTTGCTTGAGCAGCGCTCGGGTCTCGTCGATCATCTGCGGATTGCCGCACAACATGACCCGTGAATGCTCCGCCGACAGCTCCACGCCCGCCGCACGTTCCAGTTCACCGCTTTCGATCAGCGTTGTAATGCGCCCGTGCAGCGCTCCCGGGTGCGCCTCGCGCGTCACCGTCGCGATGAACCTCAACTTGTGCGCGTATTCGCTGAGGTAGTCGCGTTGGTTAAGACCGGCAATCAGTTCCTGATACGCCAGCTCGCGGGCCTCGCGCACGCTGTACACCAGAATGATGCGCTCGAATTTTTCCCAGACTTCGAAGTCCTGCAGAATCGACAGAAACGGTGCCACCCCCGTACCCGTCGATAACAGCCAGAGATCACGGCCATCAACGAAACGATCAAGGGTCAGGTAGCCGAATGCCTGGCGATCGACCAGCAACGTGTCGCCCACCTGTAGCCGGCTCAGTTCGCTGGTGAACTCACCGCCCGGGACGACGATGGAGAAGAACTCGAGAAACTCGTCAAACGGCGACGACACCATCGAATAGGCGCGCCAGACAACACTGCCATCGGCCTTGGCCACACCAAGCCGGGCGAACTGCCCGGCGCGGAAACGAAAACCGGCATCACGAGTGGTGCGCAGGGTAAACAGGTTCGGGGTCACAGGTCTGACGTCGAGCAAAGTTTGCGTGGTGTACTTCTCAGCGCTGGCGGTCATGGGGGACTCCATTGAACGGTTGCTGCCAGTCTCGCGCAAAAAGACGCGGTTAAACACCGACGATTGATAATGGTATTGAGCCCGTATCAAACCAGAGATTCATTTGAAGTGGTCACACAGGTCAGAATTTGAGTAATTACTTCAGATGACAACTTCAATGTAATACGCCGATGTATTAAGAACCCTTTATCCATATATCTTACTGTTCAATACCGAAAAAATTTATAGCCCTCTGTATGAAACGTCCTACACTTCGCTGCGTGCCGGATCTTTTTGGATCCATCAGGCGCCCCCGGTAACGTCATGGAGCGTTTCATTATGGAAACATGGAAGGAATCACAGCTGAAACAACTGACGTTTGCCAAGGGCATCGATGCTGCTTATCCGATATTGCTGCGATTTGCCGAAAATCTCGGGTTCAATTTTGGTGCGATTTCAGTTGTTCCATTACACCGCGACATGCAGCTCAAGCCCTTGCAAATCAATAACTATCCTGAAGAGTGGAACAGTCAATATGAACAAAACAGTTACATAAAAACAGATCCGCTGATATCACACTGCAATCACTCCATGTCACCCATAGTGTGGACCGAATCGTTGTTTACAGAATCCCACGACATATGGCTGGGCTTGCAAAAACATGGATTACAAAATGGCTGGTCGCAGTCCTTTCATCATGAACCAAGTGGTCTGTGCAGTATTATCAGCCTGGCGCGCCGACACTGTTCCATCAGCCCATTGGAGCTGTATGAGCATTTTGGCTATATGTTTTATGCCAGCAGCCACTTGAGTGAACTGTTCGCCCGGACCCTGCCGGCAGAAGCGCTCAGGCCCCGCCAACCTCACCTCTCCACGCGAGAACTGCAGGTCCTGAAACTGTCAGCGGTTGGCAAGACCGCCTATGAAATCTCGAAAATCCTCAGCCTCAGCGAACGCACGGTGAATTACCATGTGCAGAACCTGATCATCAAACTCAACGTTTGCAACAAGATTTCCGCCGTTATCGCAGCCGCCAGAGCCGGCATCATCTGATCGCTCAGCCGCGCTTTCCTTGTAATCACACGGGTAATGCCAAAGAAATAAACGTAACATTCGTAACCTTCCTGAGTGATGACGCCAGCAGAACGCGTTGCCTTACACTCGGTCGGTTCCGCCGCACACGCCAGGGCTGCGGAATATCCGTTGATCATCCCTGAGTCCCGCCCCATGCCTTTGCTTGAAACACCCTTCGCCCAACTCGACCTGATCCGCCAGCCCGAGCAGCAGAACGAACCGCTGCAAGCCTTCGATGCCGCCGACGAGTACCTGCTCAATCATCTCGCGGCGCAGCAACCGACGGCCGACACCCGTGTGCTGGTGCTCAACGACAGCTTCGGGGCGCTGGCAGCCAGCCTGCTCGGCAAGGTCAAGGTCAGCAGCAGCGGCGACTCGTTTCTCGGCTTTCAAGGGCTGGAGAAAAACCTGCTGCGCAACGGCCAGGCGTTCGATGCGGTGCGCGGTATCCCGGCGAGCGAGCCTTTGGTCGGGCCGTTCGACCGGGTGCTGCTCCGGGTGCCGAAAACCCTCGCGCTGCTGGAAGAACAACTGATCCGCCTGCAAGGGCAACTGGCGCCCGGCGCCGAAGTGATCGCCGCAGCAATGGTCAAGCACCTGCCGCGTGCCGCCGGTGACCTGCTTGAGCGTTACATTGGCCCGGTGCAGGCCTCGCTGGCGGTGAAGAAGGCCCGCCTGCTGATTGCCACGCCTGAAGCCAAGGCTGCGGCTGCCTCGCCCTACCCTACGCGCTATCGCCTCGACGAGCCGCCGATCGAATTGCTCAACCACGCCAACGTGTTCTGCCGCGAAGGGCTGGACATCGGCACCCGGGCCTTCCTCCCGCATTTGCCGAAAAACCTCGGCCAGGCCCGAGTCGCCGATCTGGGTTGTGGCAACGGCGTGCTGGCCATCGCCAGTGCTTTGCAAAACCCGGATGCGCATTACACGCTGGTCGACGAGTCATTCATGGCGGTGCAATCGGCCCTGGAAAACTGGCGGGCCGCACTGGGCGATCGCGAGGTAATCGTGCGTGCCGCCGATGGCCTGGCCGGACAAGAAGCGCAATCGCTGGATGTGGTGCTGTGCAACCCGCCTTTCCATCAACAGCAGGTGGTCGGTGACTTCCTCGCCTGGCGCATGTTCCAGCAGGCGCGCGACGCGCTGGTGGTAGGCGGTGCACTGTACATCGTCGGCAACCGCCATCTGGGTTACCACAGCAAACTGGCGAGGCTGTTCCGTGGCGTCGAGCAAGTGGCGGCCACGCCGAAGTTTGTCATCCTCAAAGCGCGCAAATAAACCCGCAGACGAAAAAAACCCTCCGCAAGGAGGGTTGGCAAATCTGTACCCGAAGGCGCCGGGGACAGGATGATTTCAGTGTGTGGTCAGGCCTGCTGCGTTCATGAACATACGCATCAGGCTGGCGGCGATAAACAGCACACCCACGCTACCGACCCAGATCAGGGCCAGCCAGCCGAGCCGCTGCCACAGCGGCTTCTTCTCGGCTTGTTCAATGTCGTGCAGGGAATGTTTGCCGGTCATTGCATCGATCTCCGTTAAGCCAAGGCGTCACTGAGGACGCCCTCGCGAGCAGGCTCGCTCCCACAAGAGAAGCCCAGCAGCAGACTAGTGATAACCGTCTTCATGGGTCACCTTGCCGCGGAACACGTAGTAGCTCCAGAAGGTGTAACCCAGGATGAACGGAATGATGAACAGCGTGCCCACCAACATGAAGCCCTGACTTTGCGGCGGTGCCGCGGCGTCCCAGATCGAGATCGATGGCGGCACGATGTTCGGCCACAGGCTGATGCCCAGACCGCTGTAGCCAAGGAAGATCAGCACCAGCGTCAGCAGAAACGGCGTGTAGTTGGCGTTACGCGCCACGGCCCGGATCAAGCCATACAGGGTGACCAGCACCAGAATCGGTACTGGCATGAACCAGAACAGGTTGGGCATGCTGAACCAGCGCGAGGCGATTTCCGGATGCGACAATGGCGTCCACAGACTGACAATCCCGATCACTGCCAGCAGCACGAACGCCAGTGGCCGCGCCAGATCGTGCATCTGCTCTTGCAGCTTGCCTTCGGTCTTCATGATCAGCCAGGTGCAGCCGAGCAAGGCATAGGCGACCACCAGGGCGGCGCCGCAGAACAGCGTGAACGGTGTCAGCCAGTCCATCGAACCGCCGGCGAACTGGCGGTTGACCACCGGCAAGCCGTCGATGAACGCTCCCAGCGCCACGCCCTGGAAGAACGTCGCCGCGATCGAGCCACCGATGAACGCCTTGTCCCACAGATGACGTTTTTCATCCTTGGCCTTGAAGCGAAACTCGAATGCCACGCCGCGAAAGATCAGCCCCATCAGCATGAAGATCAGCGGCAGGTACAACGCTGAGAGCACCACCGAATACGCCAGCGGGAACGCGCCGAACAACGCCGCGCCGCCGAGTACCAGCCAGGTCTCGTTGCCGTCCCAGACCGGAGCGACGGTGTTCATCATCACGTCACGGTCGGTCTTGCCCGGAACGAACGGGAAGAGAATCCCGATGCCCAGGTCGAAACCGTCCATGACCACGTACATCATGATGCCGAAGATGATGATCACGGCCCAGATCAGCGGAAGATCAATACCCATGGCTCAAATCTCCTTGGTCAAGCGAGTGTTGTCTTCGTGCTCGCCATCGGCCGGATCGTCGGCAGCGGACAACGGACGCGCCGGGGTGCGCTTCTTGCCTGGACCACCGTCCGGCGTACCGGTGCCCTCGCTGAGCTTCGGACCTTTGCGCACCAGGCGCATCATGTAGCCGAGGCCGGCCCCAAACAGGGCGAAATACACCACGACGAACATGATCAGGGTGATGCTCATCTGCAGGAAGCTGTGGTTGGACGACGCATCCGCAGTGCGCATCAAGCCGTAGACCACCCACGGCTGGCGGCCGATTTCAGTGGTGAACCAGCCAGCCAGAATCGCGATCAGGCCGGACGGGCCCATCCACAGCGCCAGATGCAGGAACGGCCGCGAGGTATACAGCGAGTCACGCTTGCGCAGCCACAAACTCCACAGACCGGTGAAGATCATCAGGAAACCCAAGCCGACCATCACCCGGAACGACCAGAACACGATGGTCGAATTCGGCCGGTCTTCCGGCGGAAACTCCTTGAGTGCCGGTACTTGCTTGTCCAGCGAGTGGGTCAGAATGAGGCTGCCGAGGTACGGAATCTCGACGGCAAATTTGGTGCGTTCTTCTTTCATGTCCGGCCAGCCGAACAGAATCAGCGGCGTTGCTTCGTCACCGTGGTTTTCCCAGTGACCTTCAATGGCAGCGATTTTCGCCGGCTGATGTTTGAGCGTATTAAGACCGTGGAAGTCGCCGATGACCGCCTGGATCGGTGCAACGATCAGCGCCATCCACATGGCCATCGAGAGCATGGTGCGGATCGCCGGATTGTCCCGGCCGCGCAGCAAATGCCAGGCCGCTGACGAGCCGACAAAGAAAGCCGTAGCGATGAACGCCGCAGTCGCCATGTGCAGCAGGCGATACGGGAACGAAGGATTGAAGACGATCGCCAGCCAGTCGGTCGGGATCACCTGACCGTTGACGATTTCGAAGCCCTGCGGGGTTTGCATCCAGCTGTTGGAAGCGAGAATCCAGAAGGTCGAGATCAGCGTGCCGATAGCCACCATGACCGTAGAAAAGAAGTGCAGCCCGCGCCCGACCTTGTTCCAGCCGAACAGCATAACGCCGAGGAAACCGGCCTCAAGGAAGAACGCCGTGAGCACTTCATAGGTCAGCAACGGCCCGGTGACGGCGCCGGCGAAGTCCGAGAAGCGACTCCAGTTGGTGCCGAACTGGTAGGCCATGACCAGGCCGGAGACCACGCCCATGCCGAAGTTGACGGCAAAAATCTTCGACCAGAAGTGGTAAAGGTCACGGTAGGTGTCGTTTCGAGTCTTCAACCACAGACCTTCGAGCACCGCCAGGTAACTCGCCAGGCCAATGGTGATGGCCGGGAACAGAATGTGGAACGAGATGGTGAACGCGAACTGAATTCGGGCGAGATCGAGAGCCTCTAAACCGAACATATGGCTTCCTCTGTCAGGTAATACGGGTGGCAGACCCGGAGGCCTGCACCACTGCCCCCACGGATATGGAGTGCGGCGAATTCGGATTCGTTCTTTTTTTACAGCCATCGCAACGCAGGGAGTCTGGCCAACTGGCCGTCAGATCAAACCCTCGAGAGGTGTTGATCTGGATCAAGCAACGGTAAAAGAGTAGTCCCATTTTTGCCGTTGAACGGCGTGGTCGTTTGCCGCGTGACAAGTTGCCTCATCGTCCTGACAGGACGTCGGCCAATGGCTTCGCACGCTGACGGGGACAATTCGATGTCTGGCTAAGTAAATTTTTCACTCGTAGCAACTTCCTGTTACAGACTGGTGATAATCTCGCGATTCCCCTCGAGCCAGACCTGCCTTCAGATGCCCAGCCAAGAGCCCCTGCTGTTACGTCACCATCGTCCGTTTCTGGCTTTCTGGTTCGCGCGGATCTTCACCGCCAGCGGCTTTCAGATGCTCACCGTGGCGATTGGCTGGAACCTTTATCAACTGACCGGCAACGTTCTCGACCTGGGTCTGGTCGGTCTGGTCGAGTTTGCCCCGCGCGTGCTGTTCATGCTGCACACCGGACATGTCGCCGATCGCTATGACCGGCGCAAAGTCGCAGCGCTTTGTCAGTCGCTGCAGGCAATGATCGCCCTCGCACTGGCGATCGGCAGCGCCACCGATCACGTCACCCGCGAAATGATCTTCATCCTCGCGTTCCTCCTCGGTGCGGCGCGTTCGTTCGAGATGCCGACCACCCAGGCATTGCTGCCAAGCATCGTGCCCAGCGCGCTGTTTCCGCGGGCAGTGGCGGCCGCGCAGTCGGCACAACAATCGGCAACGATCATCGCGCCCGCCCTCGGCGGTTTGCTCTACGCGTTCGGCAGCGTCTGGGTGTATGGCCCGACCGTGCTGCTCTACGTGATTGCCTGCACGCTGATGCTGAACCTGCCGGCGCGGCAAACACCGCTGAACAAAGGCAAAGCCACCCTGGATTCGTTGCTTGCAGGCATTCGCTTCATTCGCAGCCGCCAGGACATTCTCGGGGCGATTTCGCTGGATCTGTTTGCCGTGTTGCTCGGCGGCGCCACGGCGCTGTTGCCGGTATTCGCCAAGGATATTCTCCTGACTGGTCCATGGGGCCTCGGCCTGCTGCGCTCGGCACCGGCAGTCGGCGCCCTGGCGATGTCGCTGTTCCTCGCGCGGTTTGCCGTGGAACGCAACGTCGGCCGTGTGATGTTCACCGCAGTCGGCGTGTTCGGCGTCGCGACCATTGCCTTCGGCCTGTCGACCTCGTTCTGGTTCTCATTGGCGGTGCTGGCGGTGCTCGGCGCGGCGGACATGATCAGCATGGTCATCCGCGCCTCCTTCGTACAACTGGAAACCCCCGACGAAATGCGCGGCCGGGTCAGCGCGGTCAACGGCCTGTTCATCGGCGCCTCGAACCAGCTGGGCGAATTCGAATCCGGCCTCACCGCCCACTGGTTCGGCACCGTCCCGGCGGTGGTCATGGGCGGGATCGGCACGCTGGTGGTGACGGGGACGTGGATCAAACTGTTCCCGACCTTGGCGAATCGGGACCGGATGCATGTGCCGGTGGAAGAGACGAAGGTCTGAAGTTACTCAGGCTTGAAGCTCCGCAGCCACTCTTGCCCGCGATCCCTTGCCACCAAGCTGCTCGACCAGCGTCAGGGCGAACTCCAATGCGGCGCCGGAGCCCTGTGCAGTGATGCAGTTGCCGTCGACCACCACCGGTTGGTCAACAAACGTACAACCCGACAGTTGATGACTGGCGCCGGGCAGGCAGGTCATGCGGCGTTGGCGCAGCACGCCGAAGGCTTGCAGGGCGACGGCCGGCGATTCGCCGATAGCGGCGAACAGGCGTCCGGCGCTGGCCTGATCCTTGAGCAACTGTTGCAACGGTTGATGCGCCGCCAGGTGCTGTGAGCCGACGGCGCCGCCGGGCAGCACGACCAGATCGAAGCTTTGCGCCAACACATCGACCAGCATGCCGTCGGCGGTCAGGCGCGTGCCGCGGGCGCAGGTGAGCATGCGCCGGCCTTCGATACTGGCTGCGACCACTTCGATCTCGGCGCGACGCAGCACGTCAATCAATGTCACGCTTTGCAGATCATCGATGCCCTCGGCGAGGGTAATCAGCACTCTTGAAGTCATGGGCGTTATCCACAGGGTGATCCTTCAAGCGTAGTCAGCTTCCCCCGGATCGCGCAGCGTCAGCCGTTACTTGATGTAAAGCTGGGTCGACATGGTATTGCGCGGGGCATTGATCGAGGTGTTGCTGAAGCTGAAGGTGCCGTCCTGTTTGCCAGCCAGATCGAAGGTATACAGCGAACCGACGGTTGTGCGCCCGGGCGTGCATTCGGTCAGATTGCCATTGTCGTACGCGCACACCGGGGAACGGTTGCCGTTGACTTCGAAACCGTCCAGCGTGGCGTGCGGCTGGTTCTGGCCGTAACCGACTTCCAGCACATAGACCTTGATGCTCGGCCCGCTGTGATTGCATTGGGTCTGCGGCTGGTTATCGGCGATGTCTTCCAGACCACAGCTCGGCGATTGCACCTTGATGACTTTTACCTGCGTCAACGCTGCCGCCGAAGCAGCCCATGTTGCTGGCGCACCCGCCGTCAGCACCGCCATCAAGCCCCAACCTGCCACCCAGCCCTTGCTCATGCGTCGCTCACCCGGAAAAATTCAGCGCGCAGTATGGCGCAGTTGTTTGCTGCGCAAAACTTCGCCGACGATCGACACCGACAACCGCCATATTGCTCACGCTGCTGGTATGATGCGCGGCTTTTTCCGGCCCAGCACAATTTTCCAGGCGCTTGCGATGGTCTGTGCTTTGCTGTTGAGGTCGATACATTCACGGCGCCACGCGCGCCACGGGGAGCAGACATGCTGGAAAGGCTGTTTCAACTCAAGGCACACAACACCAACGTGCGCACCGAGATTCTCGCGGGCATCACCACGTTTCTGGCCATGGCCTACATTCTGTTCGTCAACCCGAGCATTCTCGGCGAGACCGGCATGGACAAGGGTGCGGTGTTCGTTGCCACCTGTCTGGCGGCCGCCATCGGCTCGACGGTCATGGGCCTGATCGCCAACTACCCGATCGCCCTCGCACCGGGCATGGGCCTGAACGCCTTCTTCACCTACACCGTGGTGCTGCACATGGGCCACACCTGGCAAGTGGCGCTGGGTGCGGTGTTCATCTCCGCCGTGCTGTTTTTCCTGCTGTCGATCTTCCGCATCCGTGAGTGGATCATCAACAGCATCCCGCTGCCGCTGCGTTCGGCGATTGCGGCCGGTATCGGCCTGTTCCTCGCGTTGATCGCCCTGCACAACGCCGGCATCGTCGTCAGCAACCCGGCGACCATGGTCGGCCTCGGTGACCTGAAAGCCCCGGCACCGATTCTCGCCACCCTCGGCTTCGCCCTGATTGTCGGGCTCGAAGCACTGAAAGTGCGCGGCGCGGTGCTGATCGGCATTCTCGCGGTGACGATCGTGTCGATCGTCATGGGCTTCACGCCGTTCGGCGGCGTCACCTCGATGCCTCCTTCGCTGGCCCCGACGTTCCTGCAACTGGACATCAAAGGCGCACTGGACATCGGTCTGGTCAGCGTGATCTTCGCCTTCCTGTTCGTCGACCTGTTCGACAATTCCGGCACCCTGATCGGCGTCGCCAAGCGCGCCGGCCTGATGGGCAAGGACGGCCACATGCCGAAAATGGGGCGTGCGCTGATCGCCGACAGCACCGCGGCCATGGCCGGCTCGCTGCTGGGCACCTCGACCACCACCAGTTACATCGAATCCGCCGCTGGCGTGAGTGCCGGCGGCCGCACAGGTCTGACCGCCATCGTGGTGGCGATTCTGTTTCTGCTGGCGCTGTTCTTCTCGCCACTGGCGGCCAGCGTTCCGGCATTCGCCACCGCACCGGCACTGCTGTTCGTCGCCGTGCTGATGACTTCGGGCCTGGCGGAAATAGACTGGGACGACATCACCGTTGCCGCGCCGGTCGTGGTCACCGCGCTGGCCATGCCGTTCACTTATTCGATCGCCAACGGCATCGCGTTCGGCTTCATTTCCTGGACCGTGATCAAGCTGCTGTCGGGCCGCGCCCGCGAGCTGAACCCGGCGCTGGTGATCCTGTCGATTCTGTTCGTGATCAAGTTGGGTTGGTTCAACGCATGACTTTCGATTCCCAGGCTTACGCCGAACAACTTCAAGCCAAGGTCACGCGTTTGCGTGACCTGCTGGCACCGTTCGATGCTCCCGAGCCGGCGGTGTTCGACTCGCCGCTACAGAACTTCCGCCTGCGCGCCGAATTCCGTCTGTGGCGCGAGGCCGGTGAACGGCACTACGCGATGTTTTCCCAGGACGACAAGCGCACACCGATCCTCATCGAAGACTTTCCGATCGCCAGCCTGCGCATCAACCAGTTGATGCCGCAACTGAAGGCTGCGTGGCAGGCCAGTTCAGCGCTGAGCCACAAGCTGTTTCAGGTGGAATTTCTCACCACGCTGTCCGGCGACGCGATGATCACCCTGTGTTATCACCGCCCGCTGGATGAACACTGGCATGCCGCTGCAACGCAGTTGTCGGCGGATCTGGGCGTCAGCATCATCGGCCGTTCGAAGGGCAAACGCGAAGTGCTGGGCCTCGATTATGTGGTCGAGAAACTCGACGTCGGCGGCCGCACCTTCAGCTATCGCCAGCCGGAAGGCGCGTTCACTCAGCCCAACGGCACGGTGAACCAGAAGATGCTCAACTGGGCGTACGAAGCGCTGGGCGATCGGCCTGACGATCTGCTGGAGTTGTACTGCGGCAACGGCAACTTCACCCTGCCGCTCGCCACTCGCGTGCGAAAAGTGCTGGCCACTGAAATCAGCAAGACTTCGGTCAACGCTGCGTTGAGCAACCTCAGCGAAAACGCTGTGGATAACGTCACTCTGGTGCGCTTGTCCGCCGAGGAGTTGACCGAAGCCCTCAACGAAGTGCGCCCGTTCCGCCGCTTGCACGGCATCGACCTGAAAAGCTACGAGTTCGGCAGCGTCTTCGTCGACCCGCCACGCGCCGGCATGGACCCGGACACCTGCGAGCTGACCCGGCGCTTCGACAACATCCTGTACATCTCCTGCAACCCGGAAACCCTGGCCGCCAACATCGCCCAGTTGCACGACACGCACCGCATCACCCGCTGCGCACTGTTCGACCAGTTCCCGTGGACCCATCACATGGAATCGGGTGTATTGCTGACCCGCCGTTGATACTGATGCCGGATACGAAAAAGCCGTCGTGATTGACGGCTTTTTTGTGCCTGCTGTTTTGTTTGTGCGATCACCGAACACATAACGCCAAGGTATTTTTTGTTCGATTGACCATGGTAACCATCTAGTACATTTTATCCCCACAGGCCGAGACCTACGGCCAAAGCCAAAAACAATAAGTGGAGTTTGCCCCCATGTCCCCTATCGTTCTGGTGCTCAACGGCCCGAACCTGAACCTGCTCGGCACTCGTGAGCCGGCGACTTACGGCCATGAAACCCTGGCTGACATTTCTGCGCTGTGCGGGCGTGCCGCCGAGGAGTTCGGCCTGACGGTGGAATTTCGCCAGACCAATCACGAAGGCGAATTGCTCGACTGGATTCACGCTGCCCGCGGCCGTTGCGCCGGGATCGTGATCAACCCGGCGGCGTGGACGCACACATCGGTGGCGATTCGCGATGCGCTGGTGGCGAGCGAGTTGCCGGTGATCGAAGTGCACCTGTCCAACGTGCATGCGCGCGAGCCGTTTCGTCATCACTCGTTCGTCTCGGCGATTGCCACAGCGGTACTCTGCGGTTTTGGCAGCCACGGTTACCGCTTGGCGCTGGAGCATTTCAGCCAGCGGTTGCAGGGGGCGAAACATGGCGCGCGCTAACGCGGTACTCGCCGGGCTGATCGGCGCCGGTATTCAGGCCTCCCGTACGCCGGCACTGCATGAACACGAAGGTGATGCGCAGGGTCTGCGTTACCTGTACCGGTTGATCGATCTCGATCAATTGCACCTCGACAGCAACGCCCTGCCCGACCTGCTGCTCGCTGCCGAGCGCATGAACTACACCGGCCTGAACATCACCTTCCCGTGCAAGCAGTCGATCATCCCGCTGCTCGATGAGCTGTCGCCGGAAGCGCGCGGGATCGGCGCGGTAAATACGGTGGTGTTGAAGGACGGCAAACGTATCGGTCACAACACCGACTGCCTCGGTTTTGCCGAAGGCTTTCGCCGGGGCCTGAAGGACGCGCCGCGCGAGCGTGTGGTGCAGATGGGCGCTGGCGGCGCTGGTGCGGCCGTAGCCCACGCGTTATTGAGCGAAGGCGTACAGCAATTGAACATTTTCGACGTCGACAGTGAGCGCGCCGAGAGTCTGGCATACAACCTCAATCAGCATTTCGGCGCCGGTCGCGCCGTCGCCGGGCGCGACCTGCCGAGCGCAATGAATCTGGCCGACGGCCTGGTCAACACCACGCCGATGGGCATGGCCAAACTGCCAGGCATGCCGGTGCCGGTCGAGCTGCTGCGCACGGACCTGTGGGTAGCGGAAATTGTGTACTTCCCGCTGGAAACCGAACTGCTGCGCAACGCCCGCGCCCTCGGTTGCCGCACGCTGGACGGCGGCAACATGGCGGTGTTTCAGGCAGTGAAAGCGTTTGAACTGTTCAGCGGCATGGCGGCGGATGCGCAACGCATGCTTGAGCATTTTCAGCGCATGAATGGCTGAACCCTGCGCCCCCCCATTGTAGGAGTGAGCCTGCTCGCGATAGCGGTGTATCAGTCAATAAATTTTTAGCTGACATACCGCTATCGCGAGCAGGCTCACTCCTACAGGGGATCGCGTCAGGCCTGCAGGTAACGCAACACCGACTCGCAAATCATCTCGCGGTGGCGCTGTTTGATCTGCGGATCGGGCAGATCGATCTGGAAGATCTCGCCCAGCGTATGGCGGTTCGAGACGCGATAGAAGCAGAACGAACTGATCAGCAGATGCACGTCCAGCGCATTGACCCCGCGACGGAACAGCCCTTCGTCAGCACCTCTGTGCAAGATCGCGCCGAGGGTATCGAGGATCGTGTTGTTCAGCGCCTTGATCGCATCGGAGCGTTTCACGTATTCGGCGTTGTGGATATTTTCGATGCTGACGATGCGCACGAAATCGACGTTGTGGTCGTGGTGATCGAAGGTGAATTCCACCAATCGGCGGATCGCCATTTCCGGTGGCAGCTCGTCCAGGTGCAGGCGGTTTTCGGTGCTGCGGATGTCGCCGTAGAGCTTTTCCAGCACCTCGACATACAACTGCTCCTTGCTGCCGAAGTAGTAATAGATCATGCGCTTGGAAGTGTGGATGCGCTCGGCGATCGCGTCGACACGCGCACCGGACAAGCCCTGCTGGACGAACTCGACGATCGCCTCCTGCAAAATGTTTTCGCGGGTCTTTTCCGGGTTGTTCTTGCGGCCCTTGCGCGGCTCTGCGGCGGCGGCATCCGGGGCGACGGACAGTTCTGAATTCACGGTCATTGCGGGCTCACGGCCATCACTGCACAAGCGCCGATTATGGGCCGCGCGACACAGTGAAGGAAGCCGCGCAGCCAGCGTTTAACCGCGCGTTTACGAAATTCCTACAACTTCGCCTGGCGTACCGCGCCACTGCGCGATTTGGCCATCGCCGCCAGACGCACGGCGACGTTGGCCGCGCCGTAACCGGCATAGCCGTTCTTGCGCTGGATGATCTCGAAGAAGAAGCGTCCCTCGAACGGTTCGGTGTAGACGTGAAACAGTTCGCCGCCCTGAGCATCACGGTCGTACAGCACGTTGAAATACGCCAGTTCGCTGAGAAACTCGTCATCGAAATCGAAGCGCGCGGCGAGGTCGTCGTAATAATTGAGCGGAATG
This sequence comes from Pseudomonas sp. R1-1, assembly GCF_051132135.1. Lineage (NCBI taxonomy): Bacteria > Pseudomonadati > Pseudomonadota > Gammaproteobacteria > Pseudomonadales > Pseudomonadaceae > Pseudomonas > Pseudomonas sp. R1-1. Next base: position 915,099 of record NZ_CP071663.1, on the reverse strand, counting down.
TCCAGCAACGGCACGCCCGCCTCTTTGGCGCGGCTGACTTCGGCGAAGATGTCATCACAATCGAAGGCAATGTGATGCACGCCAGAACCGCGATAACTCGACAGCGCGTGGGAAATTGCGGTGTTACGGTTCTCGGAGATGTTCAGCGGCAAGCGGATCGAACTATCGCGGCTGCGCAAGGCGCGGCTCTTCACCAGGCCGTACGGGTCAGGCAGCACCACTTCGTCATCGGCCTCGAAGTCCAGCAGGCTTTTATAGAACAGCACCCAGCTGTCGAGACTGTCGGCGGGAAGCGCCATGGCCATGTGATCGATGCGCTTGAGGCCGCCACGGGCCTGCGCGTCCGCGCGCAGATTGAAATCGGTGCCGTAGACGTCCGCCTCTTCATCCACCAGATAAATCAGGCTGCCGTCCGGCGCACGGACCGCCGCCAGTTCCAGCTCGTTGGGGCCGACCAGTCCACGATAAGGCTGACCTTTATAGGCAACGGCCCGGGCCAGCGCACTGGCGCTGTCCTTGACCCGTACCGCCGTGGCGCACAACGACGGGCCATGGGCTTCAAAGAAACTGTGCGCGAAGGAATACGGTTCGGAGTTGAGGATCAGGTTGATATCGCCCTGACGCAGCAAGCTGACGCTCTTGGAACGATGCTGCCCGGCCTTGACGAAACCGAGGCGCTCCAGCCAATGGCTGAGCTTGGCGCCCAGCGCCTCGTCGACGGCGAACTCGAGAAATTCGATGCCGTTGTACTCGCTGGCCTTCGGCGTTTCGAACAGAATCTCGCGATTGGCCACCGGTTCGGCTTGTTGCTCGAGACGCTGGCGGGTTTTTTCTTCCAGATACAGCAGCGAGCGCAGACCATCGGCAGCATTGGCCCGCGGCGGTGCGGCGCGGAAGCCGTCATTGAAAATTTCCAGCGACAACGGCCCGGTGTAGCCGCTCTGGATGATCGGTGCGAGAAAGCCAGGCAGATCGAATTCGCCCTGCCCTGGGAAGCAGCGGAAATGCCGGCTCCACTCCAGCACATCCATTTGCAGGATCGGCGCGTCGGCCATTTGCACGAAGAAGATCTTGTCGCCTGGAATCTCGGCGATCGCCGCGGGATCGCCCTTGAGCGACAAGGTGTGGAAGCTGTCGAGCAGCACGCCAAGGCTTGGATGATCGGCCTGACGCACGATGTCCCAGACCTGTTGATAAGTGTTGACGTGGCGGCCCCAGGCCAGCGCTTCGTAACCGATGCGCAAACCCCGTGCGTCGGCGCGTTCGGCCAGCAGGCGCAGGTCATCGACGAGAATCTGCTGATCGCCGACGCTGTCGGCCGCGGCGTTGCTGCATACAAGCACCAGGTCGGTGCCCAGCTCCTGCATCAGGTCGAACTTGCGCTCGGCGCGTTCCAGATTGCGCGCCAGCCGATCACGGCGGCAGCCTTCGAAATCCCGGAACGGCTGGAACAGCGTGATGGCGATGCCGAGGTCGGCGCACATCTGCTTGATTTCGCGCGGGCTGCCGTCGTAATACAGCAGGTCGTTTTCGAAAATCTCTACCCCGTCGAACCCGGCGGCGGCGATGGCTTCGAGTTTTTCCGGCAGGGTGCCGCTCAAGGAAACGGTGGCGATGGAACGCTGCATGTTTGAACTCCCGCTGGAGACGGCGGCTGCGTGAGCCGCGCCGCTTTTATAGGATGAGCAAATTATTGGCTGCATCGTTTCCGGCAGCAATTTAAAGTGTACTACCCGGTTAGTTTTGCGTGCGATTATCGAACACAATGGCGGTTTGGCGAATTGACGATTTTTCGTCCACTGCCCAACATCGACCGCACATTGAGTCCGGATCTGAACCACCGGTCGCAGCGTGCAAGCAAAAGCACACCAAATAACAAATCCAAAAACGGGTGGAACACATGATTCCTTCACAGACTTCCCGCATGGCTCCGGCCATGAGCACTGCCACGGGTGGCATCGGCGACAAGATCCGCGGCGCCATGGCCGTCGGCAAGACCCGTTGGGGCATGCTGGCGCTGGTGTTTTTCGCCACCACCCTGAACTACATCGACCGCGCCGCCCTCGGCGTCATGCAGCCGATCCTCGCCAAGGAAATGAGCTGGACGGCGATGGATTACGCCAACATCAACTTCTGGTTTCAGGTCGGCTACGCGATCGGTTTCGTCCTGCAAGGTCGCTTGATCGACCGCGTTGGCGTCAAGCGCGTGTTCTTCTGCGCCGTGCTGCTGTGGAGCCTGGCCACCGGTGCCCACGGTCTGGCGACGTCGGCGGTCGGCTTCATGGTCTGCCGGTTCATCCTCGGCTTGACCGAAGCGGCCAACTACCCGGCCTGCGTGAAAACCACGCGCCTGTGGTTCCCGGCCGGCGAACGCGCGGTTGCTACCGGCATCTTCAACGCCGGTACCAACGTCGGCGCGATGTTCACGCCGATGCTGCTGCCGCTGGTGCTGCACGTCTGGGGCTGGCAGGCGGCGTTCCTGTGCATGGCGGCATTGGGCGGAATCTGGCTGCTGTTCTGGGGTTTGAAGTATTTCAACCCGGAAGATCACCCGAGCGTGAAACAGTCGGAGCTGGACTACATTCAGCAAGAAGTCGAACCGGAGCAGGCGCGCGTGCCGTTCTCGAAAATCCTGCGGATGCGCGGCACCTGGGCCTTCGCCCTCGCCTACTCGCTGACCGCGCCGGTGTTCTGGTTCTATCTGTACTGGCTGCCGCCGTTTCTTAATCAGCAATACAACCTGGGCATCAACGTCACGCAGATGGGTATTCCGCTGATCATCATCTACGTCACGGCCGACTTCGGCAGTGTCGGCGGCGGCATTCTCTCGTCGTTCCTGATCGGTCGCGGGATGAACTCGATCAAGGCGCGGCTGCTGTCGATGTTGCTGTTCGCCTGCTGCATCATCGGCGTGGTCATGGCAGCCGGTACGGCGAATCTGTGGGTAGCGGTGGCGGCGATCTCGCTGGCGATCGGTGCGCACCAGGCCTGGACCGCGAACATCTGGAGCCTGGTAATGGACTATACGCCCAAGCACATGATGAGCACGGTGTTCGGTTTCGGCGGCATGTGCGCGGCCATCGGCGGGATGTTCATGACCCAGATCGTCGGCCACATCCTCACCGTCACCAACAATAACTACACCGTGTTGTTCACCCTGATTCCGGCGATGTATTTCCTTGCGCTGACGTGGATGTACTTCATGGCACCGCGCAAGATCCCGACTGTCAGCGAATAACCCCGCTACACCATTCCTCTGTGAAAAACCCACCTGTGGGAGCGAGCCTGCTCGCGAATGCGGACTTTCATTCAACATCAATGTTGACTGACTCACCGTCTTCGCGAGCAGGCTCGCTCCCACAAGGGTATGTCGGTTTCCTCAGCGGCGGCTCTGCTGCCACGCTGCCGCCAGCCCGCTGCAACAGATCACTGCGATGCCGACCACCGTCAGCAAACTCGGCGTGTGACTGAACAGCAACCAGCCCAGCAACCCCGCAAACACGATCTGGCAATAACCGAACGGCGCCAGCAGCGCCGGCGCGGCATGCCTGAACGCCTGGGTCAGAAACAGGTGCGCGGTCATCCCGCAACTGCCCAGCGCCAGCATCAGCGCGGCATGCGTCAGGGTCGGCACCTGCCAGAAGAACGGCACCAGCGCACTCATCACCAAGGTGTTGCACAACCCGGCGAAAAAGTTGCTGGTGGTCGGGCTGTCGACTTCGGCGAGCTTGCGCGTCAGCAGTTGATAGAAGCAGAAGAACAGCGCCGAACAGAACGGCAGCAGGATCGCCGGGGTGAACAATTCACCGCCGGGGTGGACGATGATCAGCACACCGATAAAACCGCAGATCACTGCAATCCACTGCCCGCGCGTGACCCGCTCCTTCAACAGCGGCACCGACAACGCCGTGACCAATACCGGGGCAAGAAAGTTGACCGCCGTAGCTTCGGCCAGCGGGATGTACAGCAGCGCCGTGGTGAAAAACAGACTGGTGCCGAGCAGGCACAGCGCACGCGCCAGTTGCCACAACGGTTTTTTGGTGCGCAGCACGCGTAACCCGGATTGCGGCAGAAAGATCCCCGCCATCAACAAGGTGTGCACCACATAACGCGCCCAGACCACCATTACGATGGGATAGAAACCGGAGAGGTATTTCGACAACGCGTCGTGGCTGGAAAACAGAAACGTCGCCACGACAATCAGCAGGATCCCCTTGAAGGGCTGGTTGACGCCGGAGAGCGGAGTGCTGACGGTCATTGGCAATCTCTGAGAACAATACGATGGCGATCGGCTTCGGCAATCATAGCTGGCCGAGCTTTCAGCAAGCCGAACCGACCTGAAACATCTTCGCCGGGAAACCGCCGTTGAGCAAAAGAGCAAGGCAAGATTCCGGCCATGTCGGCGCGCAGCCTGCCCCATCACAGACTGCTGTCTAAAGTGCCAGTTCACGCAAATGCCCGGAGAAATTCTGCTGTGGATTGAATTTGCGGACCTGCCGACCGTCAATAACAAGCCCGCCCGACGCGGGCACTGGTGAATGGACGGACGACCGGACTGGCGCCACACTCACACAGCGGCAACACTCATCACCATCTGATTCATCACCGGCAATAAAAGAGGATTCCCACATGCTATGGAAAAAAGGCCGACGCAGTGACAACGTCGTCGATGCCCGGGGTGATGACTCAGGCGGTGGCGGCGGTATGCGTTTTGGCGGCGGCAAAGGCCTGAGCCTGGGGGCGATCCTGTTGATCGTCGGCATCGGCTGGATCACCGGCCAGGACCCGCTGCAGATTCTCGGCCAGTTGACCGGGCAAATGGAGCAATCGGCACCCACGTCTCAAACCCGTCAGGCACCGCCGGCCAACGATGAGCAAGCCGAATTCGTCCGTTCGATCCTCGGCGATACCGAAGACACCTGGGGCGCGATTTTCCAGCAGGCCGGGCGGCAATACAAAGACCCGACCCTGGTGCTGTTCAGCAATCGGGTCAATTCCGCCTGTGGCATGGCGACTTCGGCCAGCGGCCCGTTCTACTGCCCCGCCGACCAGAAGGTCTATCTGGACATGGCGTTCTTCCAGGAAATGTCGCAACGCTTCAAAGCTGCCGGCGACTTCGCCCAGGCCTACGTGATCGCGCACGAAGTCGGCCACCATGTGCAAACGCTGCTCGGCGTCTCGGCGAAAATGCAGACCGCGCGCCAGCAAGGTCGGCAGATGGAGGGCGACGGTGGCCTGTTGGTGCGGCAGGAACTGCAAGCCGACTGCCTCGCCGGCGTCTGGGCCTACAGCGCGCAGAAGCGTCTCAACTGGCTTGAGCCCGGCGATATCGAAGAAGCCTTGAACGCTGCTAACGCCATCGGTGATGATCGCCTGCAACAACAGGGTCAGGGCCGGGTCGTGCCAGACTCGTTTACCCACGGCACGTCAGCGCAAAGGGTGCGCTGGTTCAAAACCGGATTCGCGCAAGGCCAGGTCGGCCAGTGCGACACCTTCGCGGCGAAAAACCTGTAAATGCATAAATGGCTTTTGGCGTTAATGATCGTTGCTGGCACAGCGCAAGCTGCGGGTGTCGATGCGGTCAGCTCCGGTCGCTTGCAATTGAAGGCTGGAGAGATGGCGGTGGGCATCGGCCCGGCGCCTGAGAAAATCGAGCGCGTAGTGATCGTTGTTCACGGCCGCTTGCGCAACGCCGAGACCTACCGCAAGAGTGCCGAAAGCGCCACCGAGCTGGCCGGGCAAAGCAGCCACACGCTGGTGATCGCACCGCAGTTTCTCAATGAAAGCGACGTCGCCCTGTATTCGCTGCCCGCCACACTGCTGCGTTGGCAGGGCAACGACTGGATGGGCGGCGGCTTGTCGATCGGGCCGAACCCGTTGAGTTCCTACGCAGCCCTTGATGAGATCGTCGCGCGCGTCAGCGATCGCAAACAGTTTCCCGACGTGAAGCAAGTGGTGATCTTCGGCCACTCCGGCGGCGCTCAGGTTGTGCAACGCTATGCCCTGCTTGCCAAGGATCAGCCGGCGCTGAAAACCAACGGCATCCGCTTGCGCTACGTCGTCGCCAATCCTTCTTCATACGCCTATTTCAACGAGCAGCGACCGGTGGCGTTCGATCATGCTGCCTGTCCAGGCTTCAATCGCTGGAAATATGGCCTGGCCGACATGCCGGTGTACGCCGGTGGGCAAACGCCGTTGCAGGTGGAAAGCCGCTACGTCAAACGCGAAGTTATATATCTGCTCGGCCAGCAAGACACCGACCCCGAGCACCCGGCGCTGGACAAGAGCTGCGCCGCCGAGGCGCAAGGCGCTTATCGGTTGATGCGGGGCAAGCTGTATTTTGGGTATTTGCTGCGCCGGCATCCGGAGGGCGTAAACCAGCGGCTGATTGAAGTGCCTGGGGTTGGGCATAACGGTGATGAGATGTTGACCTCGGCGGAGGGGCAGAAGGCGTTGTTCGATCAGTGAGCTTTTTATTGAATGTGCCGACGCTATCGCGAGCAGGCTCACTCCTACAGGGGGACGCATTTCAAATTGTAGGAGTGAGCCTGCTCGCGATGAGGCCATCACAAACAAAATATTCCTTAAGCCTGAAGCATCCGTCGCAACTCCACACAATCGCGTGCATGCCAATCGGTCAATTCCGGCCACGGGTTATCCGGCAGATTCACCAGCACCGTCCGCGCGCCCGCCGCTCGTCCGCAATCGAGATCGAAGCGGTAATCACCGACCATGACCATTTCACTGGCCGGCACATCCCAGGCCTGCGCCAGTTTCAGCAAGCCACCGGGGTGCGGTTTTGGCGGCGCTTCATCGCGACCCAATACGTCCTCGACTTTGAAGCAGTCGGCCAGACCGATCGCCTCCAGCGTCACATGCGCCAGTTCCCGTGCGTTGCGGGTGAGGATGCCGAGGCGATAACCGCGTGCGTTCAGCTCGCGCACCAGCTCCACCGCGCCGGTGGCCGGGGTCGAACCCAGCGCCAGATCGCGCTCATGTTCGAGCAGCCACGCGTGTTTCGCCCCCGCTTCAGCGGCCGGCAACGCGGCGAGGTGGGTGAGGATGTCGTCTTCCGGCGGGATCGCCAGCGCCACGCGAATGGCGGCGAAGTCATGCACGGCCACCGTCAGGGTGCCGTCCATGTCGAACACCCAATGACGCACCTCGGCCAGGCTCATGCCCAATCCTGGCGGTGGCGGATCAGGCCTTCTTGCGTCACTGAGGCGACCAGTTGCCCGGCGCGGTTGTACACGCTGCCACGGGAGAACCCGCGGGAATTTCCAGCCCACGGGCTGTCCATGGCGTAGAGCAACCAGTCATCGGCGCGCAGATCGTTGTGGAACCACAGCGCGTGATCGAGGCTGGCGACCTGCATGTCTTTTTGCCAAACCGATTTGCCGTGGGGCAGCATTGAGGTGGTCAGCAGGCCGAAGTCCGAGGCGTAGGCCAGCAGGTATTTATGCAGTGCGGGAATGTCGGCCAGGGCACCATCGGCGCGGAACCAGACATATTTGACCGGATCGGCCGGCTGCGGGTTGTACGGGTCTTTTTCGGTGACCGGACGGACTTCGATCGGTTTCGGGCAGAGCAGTTTTTCGCGCATGTGCTCGGGGATCAGGTGCGCGCGTTGCTGGGTCAGTTCCAGCTCCGAGGGCAGGTTTTCCGGGCCGACCACCACCGGCATCTGGCTCTGGTGCTCGAAGCCTTTTTCGTCGTACTGGAACGAAGCGCTGCAAGTGAAGATCGGGTGGCCCTTCTGGATCGCCGTGACGCGGCGGGTGCTGAAACTGCCGCCATCGCGCACGCGATCGACCGAGTACACCACCGGCAACTTGGCGTCGCCCGGGCGCAGGAAATAACCGTGCATCGAATGCACATGCCGCGCTTCTTCAACGGTCTGACTGGCCGCCGACAGTGACTGGCCGAGCACCTGACCACCGAACAGCTGACGGAAACCCAGATCCTGGCTGCGACCACGGAAAAGGTTTTCTTCGATCGGTTCCAGGGTCAGCAAGTCGACCAGATCTTCCAACACTTGGCTCATTCAGACTCTCCTCACACAAAGCAGTGCCGCGCAGTCTTGGCTGCGGCGGCCGATTCAGATTCTGGCGCGGGCCAATGATTTGGCGGCCATTGTAAACATCCGTGTCGGCTTATTCATGCAAGGTTTGCAACCATTGTTCGCGGCTGATGCGGTACAGCACGTGTCGGCGCAACGGATGGTCGGCGGCAAGCTTGGGGTGATCGAAATCATCCTGCGGATCGTGGTGCATGCCAATCGCCTGCATGACCTTCTCCGAGGGCAGATTGCTTTGCGCGGTGAACGAGACGATTACCTCCAGCTTCAGTTGATCGAAACCGGCGCGCAACGCGGTCCACGCCGCTTCACTGGCATAACCCAGCCCCCAGTGTTCCTTGGCCAGGCGCCAGCCGATTTCCACCGCCGGGGTGAACGGCGCATCGAAGCCGACCACGCCAAGCCCGGTGAAACCGATGAATTCGCCGGTGTCCTTGCGTTCCAGCGCCCACAGGCCAAAGCCGTGCTCGGAAAAATGCCCGCGTATGCGCCCGATCACCGCCGCGCTTTCCAGCCGGGTCAAGGGTGCCGGAAAGTAGCGCATCACCTGCGGATCGGCACACATCGCCGCGAACGCCGGCAAATCCTCGTCCTGCCACTGTCGCATCAGCAAGCGTGCGCTTTGCAGTTCCAGTATTGGCTCCATCGTCTTCTCCATTTCCATGCCGCCAGTCTACATCGCTGGTAGGATCGTCAGCGCTGCGCCGAATTCCCGAATGACCCGCCAATATCAGACATCACCATGCCTTTGCCGCTGATCTACCACGAAGACTACAGCCCCGAGTTCCCGGCGGATCACCGCTTCCCAATGGACAAGTTCCGCCTGCTGCGCGATCACCTGGTCGACACGGGCCTGACCCGCGACGCTGATCTGCTGCGGCCGCAGATCTGCCCCAACGATATCCTCGCCCTCGCCCATGACCGCAGCTATATCGAACGCTACATGAGCGGCGAGTTGTCCCGCGAAGACCAACGGCGCCTCGGCCTGCCGTGGAACAAGGCCTTGGCGCGGCGCACGGTACGCGCGGTCGGTGGTTCGATCCTCGCAGCAGAGAAAGCCCTGGAGCATGGCTTGGCCTGCCACCTGGCGGGCGGTACCCATCATGCGCATTACGATTATCCGGCGGGTTTCTGCATCTTTAATGACCTGGCGATCATCAGCCAGTACCTGCTGCAAAGCGGCCGGGTCAATCGCGTGCTGATCTTCGATTGCGATGTGCATCAGGGCGACGGCACCGCGCGGATTCTCCACGACACACCGGAGGCGATTACCGTTTCCCTGCACTGCGAGAAGAATTTTCCTGCACGCAAGGCCGACAGCGACTGGGACATTCCGCTGCCCAAAGGCATGGGCGATGCCGATTATCTGCAGGTCGTCGATGACACGCTCAACTACCTGTTGCCGCTGTATCAACCGGATCTGGTGCTGTACGACGCCGGCGTCGATGTACACAAGGACGATGCCCTCGGCTATCTGCAATTGACCGACGAAGGCGTGGCTGCCCGCGATGAAAGCGTGATGCGTCATTGTCTGGGCCGCGACATACCGGTAGTCGGGGTCATCGGCGGCGGCTACAGCAAGGACCGTTACGCCCTCGCCCGCCGCCACGGCATCCTCCACCACAGCGCGCAACGGGTGTGGGATTCACACGGTTGTCACTGAAGTATGCCGCGTTACCCACAATCGCTGTGGAACTGCCTGTGGATAACCTGAGTGAAAGGGGTTGCAAGCCATATGGACCGTGGCGTTGAGAAGACTGGTTAATAATTAGCCAGCCCGAAAAACCCTGTAGGAGTGAGCCTGCTCGCGATAGCGGACTGACATTCAACATTGATGCCGGCTGATCAACCGCTATCGCGAGCAGGCTTACTCCTACAAGGGGCGGCGCTGTTAGAATACGCGCCTTATCCCGCCATACCGCAGCGCACCGACCATGACCCAGAACTCCGCCCCCATTACTGCTCACGTCGCCATCATCGGCGGTGGCCCCGCCGGCCTGATGGCCGCCGAAGTGCTGAGCCAGGCCGGAATCCGCGTCGATCTGTACGACGGCATGCCCTCGGTAGGACGCAAGTTCCTGCTGGCCGGGGTCGGCGGCATGAACATCACCCACTCCGAACCTTACCCGGCCTTCCTCTCGCGCTACGCCGAACGCGCACCGCACATCGCCCCGCTGCTGCGCGGTTTCGACGCCGATGCGTTGTGTCAGTGGATTCATGCGCTGGGCATCGAAACCTTTGTCGGCAGCTCCGGCCGCGTGTTCCCCACCGACATGAAAGCCGCACCGCTGCTGCGCGCCTGGCTCAAACGCCTGCGCGACAGCGGCGTGGTTATCCACACCCGCCACCGCTGGCTCGGCTGGGATGAGCACGGCGCCTTGCGCATCGATAGCCCGAACGGCGAAATCCGCGTCAGCCCGGACGCCACCCTGCTGGCCCTCGGCGGCGGCAGCTGGTCGCGCCTCGGTTCGGATGGCGCGTGGATGTTGCCGCTGGAGCAGCGCGGCGTGGCCCTGGCGCAGTTGCAGCCAAGTAATTGCGGCTTCGAGGCGCAGGCCTGGAGCGAACTGCTGGTGAACAAATTCGCCGGTGCGCCCCTGAAAAACATCGCCATCGGTCTGGACGACGATGCTCCGCGCTTGGGCGAATGCGTGATCACCGCGACCGGGATCGAAGGCAGCCTGATCTATGCCCTGTCGGCGCCGATCCGCGAGGCGATCAATCGCTATGGCGCGGCGGTTATCCACATTGATCTGCTGCCCGGCCGCCCTGTGGATAAATTGCACGCGGCGTTGAGCAAACCGCGCGGCTCGCGTTCGATGGCCAAGCATCTGCACAGTCAGGTCGGAATTGATGGGGTGAAAGCGGCGCTTTTGCGTGAATTGACCGATGCCGAGACGTTCGCCGACCCGGCGCTGTTGGCACGGGCGATCAAAGCGCTGCCGCTGACTTTAGTGAAAACCCGGCCGTTGGACGAAGCGATCAGCAGCGCCGGCGGGGTGACCTTCGAGGCGATGGACGAGCGCTTGATGCTCAAGGCGCTGCCGGGGGTGTTCTGTGCGGGTGAAATGCTTGATTGGGAAGCGCCAACGGGCGGGTATTTGCTGACGGGGTGTTTTGCCAGCGGGCGGGCGGCGGGGTTGGGTATTGTGCAGTGGCTCGAAAGCTAAACCCTCACCCCAGCCCTCTCCCAGAGGGAGAGGGAGCCGACCGCGGTGTCTGGCGTGCCACATCGACCTGAAACACCGAGTCGATTATGGATTTGGTCAGCCGACCGAAGTGTCTGGCGAAAGCTCTGTCGATTGTGGATTCACAACAGTCGGATCAGGTCGGCGTAGTTCCCGAATATCCCCCAATCAGTCCCCTCTCCCCCTGGGAGAGGGTTAGGGTGAGGGGCTTTTGACTTTAAGGCTTACGCTTACGCGGCCCGGTATTGAACACCGGCACTTTACGCACTGGCTTGATCGACGGCTCCGGCGCTTGCGTATCACCGCTGTCGACCCACTTGCCCAGATTACGTTTTCCACCGCCACCGCCGGACGCTTTCGGCTTTTTCGGTTTCTTCGGCTTCTTGATCACCTGACCGCTGGCATCGGTATCCGGCACGCGGTGCTCCGGCTCAAAATCCGGCTCGTTCTGGCGCTTCAAGGTCTGACGCGTGAGCATTTCAATCGCCGACAACATGTTCACTTCATCGGCACACACCAGCGAGATCGCCTCACCGGTCGCGCCCGCGCGCCCGGTACGACCGATGCGGTGAATGTAATCCTCGGCCACGATCGGCAGATCGAAGTTCACCACCAGCGGCAAATCCTCAATGTCCAGACCACGGGCGGCCACATCGGTCGCCACCAGAATCTGCACCTCACTGAGTTTGAAGCGGTCCAGCGCACGCTGGCGGGTCGCCTGCGGTTTGTCGCCGTGAATACCGTCGGCGTTGACGCCCAGACCCTGGAGCTTTTCCACCAGCGCATCGACGCCGTTACGGGTCTTGGCGAACACCAGCACTTGCTTCCACTTGTTCTTGCGCATCAAGTGCACGAACAGCTCGGCCTTGCGCTTCTTGTCGACTGTGACGATCCACTGCTTGACCGTATTGGCCGCCACGTTGCGTGGGCTGACTTCGACGGTTAGCGGATCGTTAAGCATCTGCCCGGCCAACAGGCGGATGTCATCGGAGAACGTCGCCGAGAACAACAGCGTCTGGCGCTTTTTCGGCAGCATGCGGTAAATGTTCGCCAGTTCTTCAGAGAAGCCCAGGTCGAGCATACGGTCGGCTTCATCCAGCACCAGAGTTTGTAGCTGATTGAGTTTCAGCGCGTTCTGGCGGAACAGGTCGATCAAGCGACCGGGCGTGGCGACCAGCACATCGACGCCGCCGCGCAGCTTCATCATCTGCGGGTTGATGCTGACACCGCCGTACACCGCATAAGTGCGCAGCGGCAGACTTTCCGCGTACTGGCGCACGGCCTCGTGGACCTGCTCGGCCAGTTCGCGGGTCGGCACCAGAATCAGCGCACGCGCCGAGTTGGCGGTGACTTTCGGCCCTTCCATGGCCAGCAACTGCAACAGCGGCAAGGCGAAACCGGCGGTCTTGCCGGTGCCAGTCTGCGCCGCCGCCATCAGGTCACGACCGGCCAGCACGGCCGGAATGGCTTGCGCCTGCACCGGCGTCGGGGTCTGGTAGCCGAGCGTCTCAAGGGAGCGCAGCAAGGGTTCGATCAGGCCAAGGGAGGCGAAAGTCATGGGAGTACCGTAGGAAAAAATGACGCGGGGATGCAATGCCGCGCAGTTTACCCTAATTCGTCCGCGCTTCCGTCGGATCGGCTTGCGCTTCCTCGACCAGCACTTGCTTCGGCCGCCGCCACTGCGGCAGGCTGATCAGCAATACGGCGCTGATGATCACCAGCATCGCCAGCGCTTCTTCGATGCCGATGGTCTCGCCCACAAACACGATCCCCAGCAGTACGGCGACGGCCGGGTTGACATAGGCATAGCTGGTTGCCGCTGCCGGGCGCACATGCTTGAGCAGGTACATGTAGGAATTAAAGGCGATGATCGAGCCGAAGAAGATCAGATAGGCCAGCGCCAGCCAGCCTTCGACCGGCGGCAGCGCTTGCAGGTGTTCACCGCTCACCGCGCTGCCGATCAACAGCACCACGCCGCCGACCAGCATTTCCACCGCGCTGGCCATGGCCCCCTGCGGCAACGGCAGATACTTGCTCCACACCGAACCGAACGCCCAGGTCGCCGCAGCGAAAATCAGCAATGCGGCGCCGAGCGGGCTCGATTGCAGGTTTGAACCCATGTTGAGCATGGCGATGCCGATAATCCCCAGCGCCACCCCGGCCCACTCGAGACGGGTATTACGCGCGCCCCAGAAATAACCGAACAACAAGGTGAACAGCGGCACCGTCGCCACCGCCAGCGCCGCCACGCCGGAAGCCACACCGGTGTGTTCGGCCACGCTCACCGCGCCATTACCGAAACTGAGCAGCAAAATCCCGATCAGCCCCGCCGCTTTCCACTGCGCCCAGGTCGGCGCCGGCGCCCCACGCCAGCGCAGAAAGGCGTACATCAACGTGCCAGCAATCACAAAGCGCACCCCGCCCAGCATCAGCGGCGGCCAGTATTCAACGCCGATGCGGATCACCAGGTAGGTCGATCCCCAAATCACATACAGCGCAAAAAACGCGGCGATCAGCGGCAAGGAAAAACGGCGCAAGGCAGGCATGGGCAGCTCGACAGTCAGTGTCAGGAAATTGAGTATTCTAGAAAGGCGCGCCCGCAAAGATAAGTTACAAAACCTGTTTATCGCGCCGGTACACTTTTGAAAACAGGGAGATCGTCGGGTTTATCCGCGGTTTCGAAAGTCTGATTTCGAAGCCAACGGCAAATCAATCTGAAACGGCGCATTTCCATGTGGGAGCCAGCCTGCTGGCGATGGCGTCAGTTCAGCCGAAAGATAGATTGAATGACACACCGCTATCGCCAGCAGGCTGGCTCCCACAGGGGTTCGTTGTCGGTCTCGGAATCAGCGAACACGCCGTGAGAGAATTTCGAATCCAACGATGAACAGGCAGAATCTACGCATACCCATGTGGGAGCCAGCCTGCTGGCGATGGCGTCAGTTCAGCCAAAAGATAGATTGAATGACACACCGCTATCGCCAGCAGGCTGGCTCCCACAGGGGTTCGTTGTCGGTCTCGGGATCAGCGATAGCGCAGCAGGTGTTCGTTGACCTTGGCAGCCGGGACTTTCTGCAATTTGCACAGCAGGTCATGGTTCAGTTCGCGCACGCCGTGCTTGTGTCGTAGCTCGTCGGCCAGATGCGCCATCAGGTTGGCTGCCATTTCGGCGTCGGCCATGGCCCGGTGAGCCTGGCCGGTGTGTGGCAGGCTGGCGAAGGTGGTGAGGGTGCCGAGCTTGTGATTGGGAGCCGCGGGCATCAGGCGCCGTGCCAGCAACAAGGAGCAGGCAAAGTTCTGCAAGCGGGTGCGCTTGATCCGCCCCAGTTCGAAATCCCAGAACTTCTGGTCGAACGAGGCGTTGTGCGCCAGCAGCGGTGTGCAGCCGACGAACTCGTTGACCTCTTCCATCACCCGTTCGGCTGACGGCGCGCTGCGCAGCATGGCGTTGCTGATGCCGGTCAGTTGTTCGATAAACGCCGGGACGCGCACACCGGCGTTCATCAGGCTTTGGTAACGCTCGACGATGCGGCCATTCTCCAGCATGACCACGGCGATTTCCGTGGCGCGGCAATTGCTGTTCGGCGCCAGGCCAGTGGTTTCAAAGTCGATGACTGCAATGCGTTCCAAACCGGGTTCAACTCCGTTCAAATCATTTTTTGAGCTTAATTCTTCAGCAGCAGTGCGCCTTCGATCGGCACGTAGCGGCTGGCGGCGCGGATCAGCGAGTTGGCGGTCAGGCCGGGTACGCCATAAGCCACTGCCTGCACCCCGTGTTTGCTGATGATGCGTTCGAGCAGCATGTCGAAATCGCCGTCACCGGACGCCAGGACAATTTCGTCGACGTGGTCGGCGGCGTCCATGATGTCGAGGGTGATGCCCACGTCCCAGTCGCCCTTGGCCGAGCCGTCGCTGCGCTGGATGTAGGGCTTGAGTTTCACGGTGAAACCGAGGTTGCGCAGGATCTGCTGGAATTGCTGCTGCTTGCTGTCGCCGCGGTCGATCGCGTAGGCATAGGCCTCGACGATCTGCCCGTCCTTGCTGATGTCGGCCCACAAAGCGGCGTAGTTGAAATGGCAACCATAGGCCTGACGCACGGTGTAGTAGAGGTTCTGCACGTCGGCGAACACTGCGATTTTTTTCACCGGAGTTCCTGTGGGTGCGCACGCGCACGAAGCGGGATCAGGCCCAGGGCCTGAAAAAGGCGCTCAGTATGCCAGCCCGAGGGAAGATTCCGCGAATAATCGGCCCGAAGCCCCGAGGGGCTCCGGACGAATGGTGAAGTCAGACGAAGGAATCGTCGTCATCGAAGAACGACGAACTGTCGTTGCTGTAATCGGTGTCGGTGAAACCGCTGTCCGCCACGCGCTGGTCATCGCCCCAGCCGTTATTGCTCTGGTCGGCGACCTGGGCCGGTTCTTCCTTGATCACCTCGACGATTTCCTGCGGCTGCTGGTTGTGATGAAACAGGCTGCTGATGCCTTGCGCGAGCATCACGCCGCCGGCAACGCCTGCCGCGGTTTTCAACGCACCGCCGAGGAAGCTGTTGCCCGCTGCTGGCGCGGCTTGTTGTGCGTAATTGGTCGGCGCTGCGCCGAAGTTCGCTTGTGGCGCCGGGGCCGCGTAATTCTGCTGCGGCGCCGGTTCACGCCAGCCACCGGTGGATGCCGGGGCGGGATTTTGCGTCTGCGCCGGGCGCGAACTGCCACCGCCAAAAATGCTCGACAGGAAGCCACCGCCACCGCTCGCTGCCGGTGCAGCACCTTGCGCCTTGGCCGACTGCAACTCGGCCTGCAGACGCTGCACTTGCTGGGTCAGTTGCTGGTTCTGTTCATTGAGGCTCTTGAGCGCCGCCTCTTGCACCAGAATCGCCTGGGTCATGAAATAGCCTGCCGCCGGCTGGCGCGTCAGGTGTTCCTTGATCCGCGCCTCGGCCTGGGCGTCACGCGGGGCTGCCTCCGTTTCGGCCTGTTGCAGCCGGGAAAACAGTCCATCGATCAGGGTTTGCTCTTCGCTGTTCATGGCGACCTCGTAGATTGCCGGTAATAACGTGCCCGCGACCACTCTGGGCGCGGTGCTCTCCTGTAAATGGAGACAGTGGCAAAACGTTTCAATGCCCTTTACCGAATGTTTACGTTTGTGTCGCCCCGCGTTGCATCGGTTAAAGTGAGCCACTGTTTTCGACCTGCGATACCGACTGATGAATGCCCTCGAAGTACTGCGCGACTCTTTGTATTTTTTCAAACGCCACCTGGGCCGCATCGTGCAGCTGTGCCTGCCGTTGGTGGTCTTCGAAGCGTTTTTGCAGCAGGCGGTCGATCACGCCAGCGGGCCCGAAGGCTTTTCTGCAGTCAGCATCGTCGTCGGCCTGCTGGTGTACCCGCTGTACACCGCCGCACTGATCCTGTTTCTCGATGCGCGCAGCCGTGGCGAGTCGCCGCGCAACCGCGACCTGCTGGCGATGGCCGCGACCCTGTGGCCGCGCTTCGCCCTGCTGACGGCGCTCAATACCCTGCTGATTCTGCTCGGCCTGTCGCTGTACTTCCTGCCGGGGCTGATGCTGATGGTCATGCTCGCGTTCGGCGAGTACCTGCTGGTGCTGCGCGGCATGGGCCCATTGCAGGCGATGAAGGAAAGCCTGCGCCTGACCCGCGGGCATTTCTGGCGGATCCTGCTGTGTATTCTCTGTGTGATGACGCCGCTGTGGCTGCTCAAAGGCGCGACGCTGGCGGTGTATCCCGAGCCGCAGAATCCGTTGATTGCAATGCTGATCGACAGTGCGCACAGCTTCCTGCAACTGTTCACCAGCGTCGTCCTGTTCCGCCTGTTCATGCTTATCAGCGAATTGCCTGACAAGCGTGACGGAGCGATCTGACCGCGCAGCGCTTGGGCATCACACCGCCCGTCAGGTATGCTCGGGACCACTTTATGTAACGCCATAAGCCGAGCCATGACCCGTCTACTGCGCTACTCGTTGTTGTTGGTTGTACTGGCCATCGTGGTGATCGGCGCGCTGATCTTCAGCCTGACCTGGCGCCCCGACGCCCGCGAAACCCTGCCGGTCAGTTGCACCGCCACAGCGCCGACGCTGGTGCCGGGCCAGGCGCTGAAAGTCATGACCTGGAACGTGCAATACCTCGCCGGCAAGCGTTACGTATTCTGGAATGACCTGGCCCAGGGCAACGACGAAGCACCGACCGCCGAAGACATGGCGTTCAGCCTCGACGAAGTGGCGCGGGTAATTCGCGACGAACAGCCCGACGTGGTGCTATTGCAGGAACTCGACGACGGCGCCAAGGCCAGCGACTACCAGAACCAGCTCAAATTGTTGCAGGAACGGGTCGCCGATCTGTATCCGTGCAGCGTCAGCGCGTTTGACTGGAAAGCCGATTTTGTCCCCGAGCCGCAGGTGTTCGGCAGCGTTGGCCGGCAGTTGGCAACCCTCAGCCGCTATCGCATCGAACACGCCGAGCGCCTGCAACTGCCAGTGGCGGACGCCAATGTCCTCAGCCGCCAGTTCCAGCCCAAGGATGCGCTGCTGGTCAGCAAACTGCCGCTGAGCGATGGCGGGCAATTGACCCTTTTCAACACTCATCTGGAACACACCAGCCGTCCGGACGCGACCTTGCAGGCGCAAGTCAGCGCGGTGGCCAAGGTGCTCGACAAATATGAAAGCCAGGGCTTGCCATGGCTGATCGGCGGCGACTTCAACCTGCTGCCGCTGGGCCAGTACCGGCGCCTTTCAACCGAACAGCGCATGCCCTACTCGGCCGACAGCGAGCTGCACCTGCTGTGGGACAAGTACCCGATGATCCCGACCAACAATGAAGCCAGCGGTATTGATCGCGCCAAGTGGCTGACCCATTATCCCAACGACCCTGGTCTGAACGGCCCGGATCGTACCGTCGACTACCTTTTCTACAGCCCGAAGATCAAACGCATCGAAGCACGGGTGCGTCAGGACGACACGTTGCGCATTTCCGACCACCTGCCGGTGATTGCGCGCTTCTTGTTACCGGCCGCGCCTTAGCTGCACGGCGAACGACCGGTGTAGTCGACGGCCCGCAATTCACGACATGGAATGCCATGAAAATCTTATTGGTGTGCAAGGACATTGGCGGTTATGCGCGCAAGCTGGCGGACTTTGTGGCTCGCGACAATCAGGTCTGTTTCATCGATACCTCTTCGCTGTCCGAGCGCTTTGCACGAGCGCCGAAGATCATTCGTCGCCCGCTGAAACGCTGGGCGCAACTGCGTGAGTTCAACAAAGCCCTGCGCACGCACGGGCAATTCGATGTCCTGCTGGTGATTAATCCGGCCCAGATCGAGGCGAAGCAATTGGCCGCCGCCTTCGAGGTCTGCACGCGCAAGATCGCCTACCTCTACGACAGCTTCAGTCGTTGGCCAATGAGCCGCGAAGCGCTGGCCGTCTACGATGAGGTGTTCTCGTTCGATCCGCAGAACGCGCAGCAATACGGCCTGAAGAAACTGCACAACTTCATTTATGACGACTACGACGCGGACGCTGACGAAGGTGACTACAGCGCCTTCGTCGTCATGGCCGGCAAGGACCGTGTCCCGGCGCTTGAAGGCCTGGCGCGAGCGTTTGATCGGTTCGGTGTCAGCGACTACAAGTTTCTGGTGCAGTGCAAACCGATCCCGGGCGCGCATCCCGGGATCACGTTTTTCGAGCAACGCCTGCCACTGGACACCGTCGGCGCGCTGGTCAAACGCTCGCGGATCATTCTCGACATCGCCAAACCCGGTCAGGCCGGGTTGAGCTTCCGTTTTTTCGAAGCCATGGCCGCACGCAAGAAAGTCATTACCACCAACCCGAGCGTGGTCGATTATGACTTCTACAACCCGGCGAACATTCTGGTGATCGACGAGGCCGATCCGGTGATTCCGCCAGCATTCGTTTCTACGCCATACGTCGATGTGCCCGAACAGATCTATCGCAAATACACCTTGCAAGGCTGGGTCGAGACGGTTTTCACATCACCATAATCATGGTTCGCTTCAGAGGCCCGGAGGGACATAACCGGGCACATAGCGAACATTGGCGCACTTGCCGTGCAGTATCCGCCCGTCCTCGATCAGGAACTGGGCGATCTTTTTCTGTTGATTGACCTTTGCCTGCAACTTGCAGGTGGAGCTGTGCCCGACCTGTTGGTAGTGCTCGGTGTAAACCATGCCATTACCGGTATGGTTCATCGACGTGCCGGCCGCTTCGGTGGTGGTCCAGCTCGCGGACTTGAACCAGGTGAGCACGGCCAAGGGTTCGCCGTTCGGGCCGGTTTCCTTTTGCATCGAATCGGGCGTACCGAACAGGTTCAGTGCTTCCTGAAGGTCGCGGCCTTCCCAACGGCTCTGCGCGATAGTGGAACAGCCGGCCAAGAGCAATCCCGCCAACAGGGTTGTCAGCAATAAGCGTGTGCAAGTCATGTGAAGTCCCGGCTTATTTTTTAAGTTCGAGCAGACTGTCGATGTTGTCCATCATCTGGCTCTTTTGCTGAATCGGCGCGAGCTTGAAGAACATCTGCTGGAGCATTTCGATCATCTGCAGGTATTCCATCTTGCCCACCGCGGCCATGTCGTTTTTAGCTCGACTGCCCGGCGCGCAGGCAAACTTCAGCGCCTGCTGAACCCAGAACTCTTTCGGGGTCTGCCATTGATTGGCAACTTTCAGATGACGCAGGGTGTAAGCGAGACGTTCGATGGACTGGCCGTTGATAAAACGTACCTTGCCCGTAGAGCACTGGGCTTCGAGGTTGTAGACGTCGATCATCGGTTTGCCGGGCTCTTCGTAGACCAGGGTGACCGCGACCATGGTCGCGCCTTTGGTTTTTTCCGAAGGCACCACCGACGTCGCATCCGCTACGTACATGATGTTTTTTTGGGCAACGCCGTTGCCGTAGATAATCCACCAGTCGCCAATCGCATTGGGCTCTTCGGCGATTGCCGAACTGGAGGCGACCAGCAGCGTAGCCGACAAGAAGCACAACTTCTTGAACGTGAAGAAAGAGGTCATGGGCAGTTCCGTTCCTTGGGCACACGTTGCAGGCAGCAACACTCGTTATTGTTCAGGCCGCGATTTTGCGAGCCTGCACAACCAAGGGCAATTAGCACGGATGGGCTAATAGCGCGCCGCCACCACGGTCAGGTGCCCCGTGGTTTTGCCCGCGCCGTGGCTTCGGCGACCAAGGGGTCGTCCGGCCAGTAATGCTTCGGATAGCGCCCCTTCAGATCCTTCTTCACTTCGGCATAAGTGCTGCGCCAGAAGTTGGCCAGATCCTGCGTCACCTGCACCGGCCGTCTCGCCGGCGATAGCAGATGCAACTTGACCACTTGCCGCCCGCCGGCAATTCGCGGTGTGTCGGCGAGGCCGAACAGCTCCTGCAAGCGCACCGCGAGAATCGGCGGAGACTCGCTGTAATCCAGGCGAATCGAGGAGCCCGACGGCACGCTCAGATGGTGCGGTGCCAGTTCGTCGAGCTTTTGCGGCAGCGGCCATGGCAGCAGATTGCGCACGATGCTCGACAGGTCGAGGTTGGCAAAATGGCTGAGTCGCGAGACTTTGCCCAGATACGGCATCAGCCAGTCTTCTAGAGTGTCGAGCAGCGATGCGTCACTGACATCCGGCCACTGGCTGTCGTCCTGATTGTTCAGATCGAGCTGGCGCAGCAGCGCCACCCGTGCCTGCCACTGGCGCAGTTCCGGGGTCCACGGCAACAACTCGAGACCTTTGCGTCGGACCAGATTGACCAGCGCCTGACTGCGCGCATTTTCATCCAGACCGGTCAGCGGTTCGCGACTGAGAATCAGCTCGCCGACCTTGCGCTGACGCTCGGCGCGCAGCACGCCTTCGCGTTCGTCCCAATCCAGTTGATCGACACTGTGTACCTGTTCGGCCAAGACCGAGTCGAACAGCGCCGGATCAAAATCCGCCGCCAGATAAATCCGCTCCTCGCGCTGGCTCTGGCGGCTACCGAGGTCAGCGATGACGATCCATGGCTCTTTCATCAGGCTGTCGGCTTCGGCGAACAGCGCGGCGCGACCGTTGGCCAGACGATATTCCGCGCCACCGGCACGCCGTTGTTGCGCCACGCGATCCGGGTAGGCCAACGCCAGCAACGCGCCGAGCCAGCGCGGATGCTCAGGATCGCTGACCGGCGCGCTGGCCTTGCCGCGCAAAAAACCGCGATATTGCCGCGCCAGTTGCCGAGCGCGTTGCACCCCGCCCTGCGCGCCGCGCGCTGCACGTTCTTCGCCCGAAAGCAGGGCCAGACGACTGTGCAAGTCCGCGCCAGCGCCTCGCAGGATATCGCGCTCGCCGAGCAGAGCTGCGACATCGCAAGCCATGTTCGCCAGGCCCAAGGCCTGACCGCGCAACAGCAAATGGCCGATCCGTGGATGCGCCGGCAGTTCGGCCATGGCCTGGCCATGCGGGGTCAGCACCTCGCCGTCGAGCGCACCGAGGCGCTGCAACAAGTCCTGCGCTTGTGCATACGCCGCCGCAGGCGGCACATCCAGCCACACCAGTTCATTTGGCGTTACGCCCCAGCGCCCCAGTTGCAGGGCGAGGCTGGCGAGGTCCGCCGAGAGAATTTCCGCACTGCCGTAAGCCGCCAGTTGTTCGTGCTGATCCTGCGACCACAAGCGGTAGCAAACGCCCGGTTCGAGTCGCCCGGCACGGCCGGCACGCTGGGTGGCGCTGGCCTTGGAAATGCGCTGGGTGTCGAGACGGGTCATGCCGCTGCCCGGGTCGAAACGCGGCACTCGCGCCAGCCCCGCATCGATTACCACGCGCACACCGTTG
This sequence comes from Pseudomonas sp. R1-1, assembly GCF_051132135.1. Taxonomy (NCBI): domain Bacteria; kingdom Pseudomonadati; phylum Pseudomonadota; class Gammaproteobacteria; order Pseudomonadales; family Pseudomonadaceae; genus Pseudomonas; species Pseudomonas sp. R1-1. The sequence goes on along the minus strand of NZ_CP071663.1, from coordinate 893,015 downwards.
ATGGTCAGGCTGGTCTCGGCGATGTTGGTCGCCAGCACCACTTTGCGCTGACCGGCCGGCGCCGGATCGATCGCCGCACGCTGCGCATTGAGGTCGAGTTCGCCGTGCAGCGGGCAGAGCAAGACATCGCTGCGCGCGCCGATGGCGTCGGCCAATTGCTGATGCACACGACGGATTTCCGCCTGCCCCGGCAGGAACACCAGCAGGCTGCCGGTTTCATCGTTGAGGGCTTCGAGCACGGTTTGCGTGACGCGTTGATCGATGTACTCACCGGGCTGAAACGGTCGGCCCCAGCGCATCGTTACCGGATACATCCGTCCTTCGCTGCGCAGGATCGGCGCGTCATCGAGCAATCCGGCCAGACGCTCGCCTTCGAGCGTCGCCGACATCAGCAGAATCTTCAGCGGCTGTTCAGCCCGAAACAGCTCGCGACCGTTCAGACTCAGGGCCAGCGCCAGATCGGCGTCGAGGCTGCGTTCGTGAAACTCATCGAAAATCAGCAGACCGACGCCTTCCAGCGCCGGGTCATCTTGCAGACGACGGGTAAGAATGCCTTCGGTGACCACTTCGATGCGCGTCTTCGGGCCGACCTTGCTGTCCAGACGAATGCGATAACCAACGGTTTCCCCGACCTGCTCGCCCAGCTCGCTGGCCAGACGTTCCGCAGCGGCACGCGCGGCCAGTCGGCGCGGTTCAAGCATCAGAATGGTCTGCCCGGCGAGCCACGCTTGATCAAGCAGGGCCAGCGGCACGCGGGTGGTTTTACCGGCACCGGGCGGCGCCTCGAGCACGGCTTCGTGGCGTGACGCGAGGGCTTCACGCAGCGCGGGTAAAACATCGTCGATCGGCAAAGAAATCATGCTGGCTCCCCAGGGCGTGCCCACAGTAAATTGCGAGTCGCGTTAAAGCTGTGAGCGTGCCAGGCAAGGCGCGGGACGCAGGCAAGGGGGGTTTCCTTGTCAAGTCCCGCAACGCAGCATGGCGCGCTCACAGCTTTAGCCCGGAGGGCCGAACCCCGACAGGATTCATTGGCCTTCACGCGGTGTCGATCTGGAGAAAACAACTTCGATCCTCAACGTATCTCGGTGGGGTGAGACGAGGCCGCAATTTACTGTGGGCACGCCCTGCCATCGGCGAGTATAACGGCGAACTGCTAGCGGTTCGTCAGGGTCTTAACTTCACTCGACGAAGCTTCGTTCTTAGATGAATCAGGAGATTTTCTCATGCGCTTACCTTTTCGCCTGATCGGCAGTGTTCTGGTCGCCACCCTGCTCACGCAGATCACTGCGTGCGGGTCGATTTTCTACCCGGACCGTCGCGGCCAGATCGACGGCAAGATCGACCCGGCGATTGCCGCGCTCGACGCTGTCGGCCTGCTGTTCTACATCATCCCCGGGCTGATCGCGTTTGCCGTCGACTTCGCTACCGGCGCGATCTATTTCGAACCGGGCCACACCGCGCAGGTTGATCCGGCCAAGCTCAAGCAAGCCATCGGCCCGGATGGTCAGGTCGATAATCTCAAGTTGCAGGCGATTCTCGAAAGCGAGTTGGGCAAAGACTTCCCACTCGATGATCCGCGTCTGATCCAGCACAAGGGCAGCACCCAGCAACTGGCGATGTTCGGCCTGCAACCCGCCGCATAAAAAGGAAGATCGATGACCTCCAGCCCCGAACACGCCCGCCTGCTGAGGCTGGCGACCCGCGCCTCGGTGGCGGTGGCGTGCACGCTGATCATTGCCAAAGCCATTGCCTGGTGGCTCAGCGGTTCGGTGAGCATGCTCGCCGGCCTCACCGACTCGGCGCTGGACGGCGTCACCTCGATGCTCAATCTGCTCGCGGTGCACTACGCCTTGCGCCCGGCGGATGACGATCACCGTTATGGCCACGGCAAAGCGGAGTCCCTGGCAGGGATGGCGCAGGCATTGTTCATCGGTGGCAGCGCGCTGCTGATCGCGTTTCAGGCCTACGAGCGTGTGCAGACGCCACAGCCACTCGGTGCGCCATGGCTGAGCATTGGGGTTATCGTGTTTTCATTGCTGCTGACCGCGGCATTGCTGGTGTTGCAGCATCGGGTGATCAAGCAGACCGGCTCCAACGCCGTGCGTGCCGACTCGCTGCACTATCGCTCGGACATGCTGCTCAACGGCAGCATTCTGCTGGCGCTGGTATTGGCCGGGTTCGGTTTCGAGCAACTGGATGCGTGGTTCGGACTGGGTATTGCCGCCTACATTTTGTGGAGCGCGATTCAGATCGCCCGCGAAAGTTTTTCAGTGTTGATGGACGAGGAACTGCCGACCGACGTCAGCCAGCACATGCTTGAACTGGCGTGCAGCGTGCCGGGTGTACTGGGCGCGCATGACTTGCGCACGCGCATCTCCGGCAACCACTGGTTCGTGCAGTTGCATCTGGAGTTGCCGGGAGAGTTGACGCTGTCAATCGCTCACGGCATCAGCGATCAAGCCGCCGACGCCATTCACAAAGCCTACCCACGGGCCGAAGTGCTGGTGCACGCCGATCCGCAGGAAGTGGTACTGGCTGCCAGGGCTCAGTAGTTGACCCGATAACCGCGACTGCTCAGGCAGTTGCCCTGGGCCTGGCGGTACGCCTGGACCACTTCAGGCGCCGGCTGATAGGTCGCGGTGCGCGGGTCGAAACCGCTTTGCTGCACTGCGTACTGGTAGCACTGATAGCCGTCTTGCTGGACCTGCTCCGGCGATTGGCCATTCGCTGGATAAGCTTCGACATCATAACCTTGAGCCTGTGGTTGCGGCGGTTGCTGTACCGGCGGCTCGACCACCACGTAATCCTGCGTCGCCTGTTGGTAGGCGTAATAGGAGCCAGCGGCGAGGAACAGCAGCGAGCCGCCGATCCATACTTCGCGGGCGTAATCAGGCAAATACTGGATGCGGATCCCGCGCGGCGGCTGCACGACGATGTAGCGCGGGCCTTGCGGGCGATACCAGTAACCACCGGAATAGAAATAATCCTGACCCCGATACGGCACGCGGTAATCGCGGTCCGGGAAGCGGTCGATCACATGGCCCGGACGGTATTGCGGACCCGGCCCCCAGCCATTGCCATGACCGTTCGGACGCCCCGGCCAGCGGTTGTCATCGGGACGGTTCTGCGTCTGCCACTGCTGATTGTGGTAACCGTTCTGCGGACGTTCGTCGCGGTAGTAACCCTGACGCGGTTCCTGAGTCTGGCGCACAGTGTCGGGACGTGGCTGGATCGGCAGGTTATTGCCCGGTTGCCGCGGCGGTTCTGGCCGATCATCGGGGCGGTTGCGGTCCTGCCATTGACCGTCATTGTTGTGCGACTGGCCGTTGTGCTCGAACTGGCGGCTATTGTCGCCACGAATGATTTCGTTGTTCTGCGGCCGCGGCTGATACTGCGGCCCATTGCCCGGCCCGCGTTGCGGCTGATCAGCGCCACGGCCCTGATCGTTGCCCTGATGCTGCTGGCCACGCCCGTCGCCATCGGGTCCACGATTCTGCGGCTCGTCGGCCAGCGCTTGCGCACCGACACTCACACACAGCAAACCAACACCGGCCAGACGCCAGATGCGCGAATTCATGTTGTTCCTCACTGCGGGGGAGCCTGTCATTGGGTGGGCCTGTTGCTAAGACTCGAAACAGGCCCACCGGGTTCTGCGACAGGTTATCAGTCGCGCGACTTATTTATTGAGGCGGCAAGATGAAATCGCCGGCAAGAAAAAAGGGAGACCCGTCGGCCTCCCTTTTAGAGAATTGCGTCCTGGCTCGACGCTTTTGACGTCGGCTCACCTCACGCCGTCTTCTGGACAGTGTGCAGCTCGGGGGCCGGCACAACCCCGGTGGGGTGGCGGCCGCGGCGGGCCGGATTGGGCGGGCCGCGTGGACTGTGTTACCGAGCAGTGATTCTGGTGATAAGAATAGGCCGGACACCGCGACAGATGATTGCGAAGATTGCTCAAATAAACACCACTTGCGCAATTTTTAACCCTGGATAGATAATCTGCCGCAATAGTTACAGCCAAGGGCAGATTGATGAGCAAACTCGACCGTTACGACCTGAGTATTTTGGCGGAATTGCAACGCGACGCCCGCATCTCCAACCAGGAGCTGGCCGAGCGCATCGGTCTGTCCCCCTCGCCTTGCTCGCGCAGGGTCAAGCAACTGGAAGACGACGGCTACATTTCGCGCCAGGTCGCGTTGCTCGATCGCAAGATGCTCGGGCTGAGCCTGACGGCCTATGTGCTGATTGGCATGGACCGCCATACACCGGAGCGTTTCGAGAATTTCGAGGCAGCGATCCGGACGTTGCCGCAGGTCTTGGAGTGCAGTCTGGTGACGGGCGTGGATGCGGATTACCAGTTAAAGGTGGTGGTGCCGGATATGGATCACTATCAGAAATTGTTGTTGGGACATTTGACCCGTATCGAGGGAGTTACGAGTGTGCGATCGAGCTTTGTGCTGAATCAGGTTTTGAACAGCACTGAATTGCCGCTGACCCATTTGCGTAGCTGATCAAAGGCCCCTCACCCCAGCCCTCTCCCAGAGGGAGAGGGAGCCGACCTTGAGATGCTGAAGAAGTACGCCGACCTGAGAGTTCTGCTGTGAATCCATAATCGACTCGATCTTTCAGGTCGATGTATGACGCCAGACAACTCGGTCGGTCCCCTCTCCCTCCGGGAGAGGGCTAGGGTGGGTAAAGACCGGGTACATCCTTTACGTTTGAGACCGGGGACATGGTTTACAGGTATTAATCATGGTCAGGAGGTGCTGACCATGCCCTGGAATCAAGAGTCCCCAATGGATCAACGAGTGAAGTTAGTCAGTGACTGGCTTAGCGGTAGTTACACCAAGAGCCAATTAAGCCGGCGCTACGGCGTCAGCCGTCCAACCATCGACAAGTGGCTGGAACGGTATGCAGCGTTGGGCGTGGATGGTTTGAAAGAGCAATCGCGCAAGCCATTGAACTGCCCTCATCAAACTCCCGATGAAATCATTGCCACGCTGCTAACCAAGAAAAACGAACATCCCGATCGGGGACCCAAACAGATCATTGATCGCCTGCGCGATTCCGACCCGCATATCCAATGGCCGGCGGCGAGTACCGCCGGGGAGTGGTTGAAGAAAGCTGGTTTGGTGGTGGCGCGACGGCCGTATCCCCCGCGCCCCCGTGCTCCAACACACTTGCGTCCGGTCGACGCGCCCAACCAGACTTGGTGTGCTGATTACAAAGGGCAGTTCAAAATGCAGGACGGTAATTGGTGCTATCCGCTGACCATTACCGATCAGATGAGCCGCTTTTTATTCGTCTGTCGCGCTTTGCCCAGTACGCACGGAGCGCCAACGCGGGAAGGCTTTGAGTGGGCTTTTCGAGAATATGGGCTGCCGGATGTGATCCGCACTGACAACGGCGCTCCTTTCGCGTCGACAGGTCTGGCGCGACTTTCGAAATTATCGGTTTGGTTCATCAGACTTGGAATCCATGTCGAAACGATTACGCCTGGCCGCCCCGACCAAAATGGTCGACATGAACGGATGCATCGAACGCTAAAGGCAGCAGTGCCACCGGCGGAAAACTTGGTGCGCCAGCAGCTGGCTTTTGAGGATTTCATCCAAGACTTCAATTACCACCGACCGCACACCGCGCTGGGCATGAAACCGCCGGCATCTGTCTATAGCCCGTCGATACGCGCTTATCCAGGTTACTTGCCTGCGCTTGAATACGGTTCCGATGTTGAAGTACGCAAGGTTCGGTCAAATGGGGAAATTAAATGGAAAGGACAGCTGATTTTTCTAGGAGAGGCTCTGATTGGAGAGGACATTGCGCTGAAGGAAGTGGCTGATGACGCTTGGGAACTGTACCTTTGCAGCCATTGTTTAGGCAGGCTTGAAAGCGGCGCCAAACGCGTTTCAAGCCTGTAAAGGTGTAAACGATGTCCCCGGTCTAATTTGTAAAGGATGTACCGGTCTCTACAGTGAGGGCAACCATTGCGGATCAGACCCAGATCAATGCCACCCCACCCACCATGCCGTATACTCCCCGCCGCCCTTTCAGCCTGCCCCGCGCCGGAGATCGCCAATGGATCCAGCACTGCTCGAAGAATGGATGATGACCGGCCTGGTCAGCATCCTGATCATTTTCATGGGTTTCATCGTCTGGGATCTGGCAAAGAAGTCCAAGGCCGGGCGCTTTGGCTCGTTCATTCTGTTTTTCGTACTGGGCCTGGGCGTGGCCGCGTTCATCATCAAGAGTGTGGTGATCGGCCTGATCGAATCCGGCGCGTTATAAGCGCGCCGGCACTTCTTTCCACTGGCCCTGATCGAGCCCATCGATCGTCCAGTCACCAATCCTGACCCGCACCAGACGCAACGTCGGCAGGCCGACCGCCGCGGTCATGCGCCGCACTTGACGGTTGCGCCCCTCGCGAATTACCAGTTCCAGCCATGAAGTCGGTATGGTCGCACGAAAGCGTACCGGCGGATTGCGCGGCCACAAGTCAGGCTCGTCCAGTTGCCGCGCTTCGGCGGGCAAGGTCATGCCGTCGTTCAACTCGACACCGTCACGCAAACGCTGCAACTGCTCGGCGGTCGGCACGCCTTCGACCTGTACCCAATAAGTCTTCGCCAGTTTGTGTTTCGGATCGGCAATGCGCGCCTGCAACTGGCCGTCATTGGTCAGCAGCAACAAACCTTCGCTGTCGCGATCCAGGCGTCCGGCCGGGTAAATGCCGGGCACATCGATGTAATCCTTGAGCGTCGCCCGCCCTTCTCCGTCGCTGAATTGCGTGAGCACATCGAACGGTTTGTTGAACAGGATCAGTTTCGGCTCGGCCGGTGGTGCCTTGGCAACACGGCGCGGAGATGAAGTCTGAGGCTTCGCGCCAGGGCGGCGGGAAGGTGGACGCGGAGGACGGGACATAAGAAGAAAAAACATTCAGCGATCAGGGCTGACAATGCTAGTGCCCCGACCGCCAAATGACCACGACTAACCGTTAACGGAATGGCGGCTCGTCGAAGCTGCGCAGTTTGCGCGAGTGCAGCGAGTTGAGTTCGGTGCGCAGCAGATCCACCGCTTCGATGCCGATCTTCAAGTGTTGGCTGACCGCGCGTTCATAGAAGGCGTTGGCCGAGCCCGGCAGCTTGATTTCGCTGTGCAACGGTTTGTCCGAGACGCAGAGCAACGTGCCGTACGGCACCCGCAAGCGATACCCCTGCGCGGCAATCGTGCCGCTTTCCATGTCCACAGCGACAGCACGGGACAGGTTGATCAGCGGCCGCTCCTGCGCCCAACGCAGTTCCCAGTTACGGTCGTCGTAGGTCAGCACGGTGCCGGTGCGCAGGCGTTTTTTCAGATCGTCGCCTTTTTCGCCGGTAACGTTGGCCGCGGCCTGCTGCAGCGCCAGCTGCACTTCGGCCAGCGCCGGGATCGGGATATTCGGCGGCACTACGCGGTCGAGAATGCCGTCGCGACGCATATACGCGTGGGCCAGTACATAGTCGCCAATGGTCTGCGACTGACGCAGGCCGCCGCAGTGGCCGATCATCAGCCAGCAATGCGGACGCAGCACGGCGAGGTGGTCGGTGATGTTCTTGGCATTGGACGGGCCGACACCGATGTTCACCAGCGTCACGCCGTGGCCATCGTTGGCGATCAGGTGATAGGCCGGCATCTGATAACGGTGCCAGACCACACCGGCGGCGATGGCCGAGGCTTCACCGTGGTCCATGCCCTTCTCGATAATCACATTGCCCGGCAAGACCATGCGCACGAAACGCGGGTCGTTGCGCAGTTGCTCCAGGCCATGAACGATGAACTGGTCAACGTAGCGGTGATAGTTGGTCAGCAGGATCCACGGTTGCACATGGCGCCAGTCGCTGCCGGTGTAGTGCACCAGACGGCGCAGCGAAAAATCCACGCGCGCAGCGTCGAACAGCGCCAACGGCAGCGGATCGGTGTTTTCCCAATCGTAGAGACCGTCAGCGATGCCATCGGTGGCCGCGGACAGGTCGGTACTCGGGAACACTCGCGCCAGCACCGCAGCGGTAACGCCGGAACCGGCCAGCTCATCGCCCTGCTCGACCACGTACGGGTACGGAATGTTCTGCTGGCTGACGCCGACTTCGACGGTCACGGTGAAGTCGTGCATCAACGGCGTCAGTTGTTCGAGGAGGTATTTGCGAAATGCCGCCGGGTGAGTGACGGTGACGCTGTAAGTGCCGGGCAACTGCACCTTGGCGTAGGCGCGAGTGGTCTGCGGGACTTCGCCCTGGCAGTGATAGGTCAGACGCAGTTCGGGATAACGAAACAGGGCGCGCTGTTCAGCGTCGGGTTCGACGCGGTCCTTGAGGTAACGCTTGAGCGCCGAATTCAGCGCACTGGTGGCCCGCTCATGTAGCTCGGCCAGACGATCCACGGCTTGTTCGGCGGTTTGAACGACAATAAACGCTTCGGTCACGATCAGCTTCCTGTGTTCTGACTTGCAGAGCTTCATCTTGCCTGCATCGTCGCGTCACGGGAACAGTGGCATGTTGGCAAGAGCACAATATATCGGTCGCATCCAGACCCTGTAGGAGTGAGCCTGCTCGCGATAGCGGTCTATCAGTCGATATTGCATTGACTGTCACACCGCTATCGCGAGCAGGCTCACTCCTACAGGGGATTTGTGGGCTTTCAGAAACCCTGTGGGGTCGAGCGCGCGACGATCGCTTCGATATCCAGCCCCCGCGGCAACGCGCCGTAGACCCGGCCGCCGCAACTCAAGCGGCTGGCAATGAACGCATCGCTGACCGCCGCGTTACCGGCCTCGAGCAACAGTTTGGCCTGCAAACCGAGGGCTATATCTTCGGTCAGCTGCCGCGCCCGATACTGAATGTCACTGGTGTCCTTGAACTGCGCCTGCAATTGCTGGATATGCGCGGCCAGACGCTTGTCGCCATGGCCATCGCCGAGTTCGCTGAACAACACATCAAGCACACCCGGCTCCTTCGACAAGGCGCGCAGCACATCCAGGCATTGCACGTTGCCCGAACCTTCCCACGTCGAATTCACCGGCGCTTCGCGGTACAGCCGCGGCAGGATGCTGTCCTCGACATAACCGGCACCGCCCATGCACTCGGCGGCTTCGTTGATCATTCCCGGCGCGCGTTTGCAGATCCAGTATTTGCCCACCGCCGTGACCAGCCGCGCAAACTGCGATTCGTGGCGATCATCCAGATGATCGAGCGCCTTGCCCATACGCAAACTGAGCGCCAGCGCGGCTTCACTTTCCAGCGCCAGATCGGCCAGCACGTTCTGCATCAACGGCTGCTCGCTGAGCAGTTTGCCGCCGACCTTGCGATGCGCGCAGTGATGGCTGGCCTGGGTCAGCGCCTGGCGCATCAGCGAGCTGGAACCGACCATGCAATCGAAACGGGTCATCGCCACCATCTCGATGATGGTCGGCACGCCGCGGCCTTCTTCGCCGATCATCCACGCCAGCGCACCGCGAAACTCCACTTCGCTGGAGGCATTGGACTGATTGCCGAGTTTGTTTTTCAGACGCTGGATGTAGAACTGATTGCGCGTGTCGTCGGGGCGATGGCGAGGCAGCAGAAAGCAGCTCAAGCCCTTGTCGGTCTGCGCCAGCGTAAGGAAGGCATCGCACATCGGCGCCGAGCAGAACCACTTGTGCCCGACCAGTTCATACGCCTGGCCCGGGCCACTGGCGCCGACCGGATAAGCCTTGGTGGTGTTGGCGCGCACGTCGGTGCCGCCCTGCTTCTCGGTCATCGCCATGCCGAGGGTCACGCCGGCCTTGTGCGCCATGCCGACGTTGCGTGGGTCGTATTCGGTGGAGAGGACTTTCGGCAGCCATTGCTCGGCCAGATCCGCCTGCAAACGCAGGGCCGGCACGCTGGCGAAGGTCATGGTCAACGGGCAACCGCTGCCGGCCTCGGCCTGGCTGTGCAGATAAGTCATCGAGGCGCGGACGACATGCGCGCCGTCCTGCGGCTGAGCCCACGGCAGCGAGGTCAGACCGTGTTCGATCGCGCTGCGCATCAACTGGTGATACGCCGGATGAAACTCCACCAGATCGATGCGATGACCGTAGCGGTCATGGCTGGCGAACACCGGCTTGTTCTGGTTGGCGAGGAAGCCGGCCTCCATCAACGGGCCACCGGCGAGCGCCCCATAGGCATCGATCCGCGACTCAGCCCAACCAGCGCCAAACCGTCGCGACCACTCCTGCAACGGCAGGTCGATACGGTACAGATTGGTGCCGTCCAGCGACGGTGGCTGGTTGGTGACTTCGTGGGTTTCGGCGAACTGATGCAGGTTCATCGCGGCGACTCCTTGATTCGGCAGAGGGTCAGTTAAGCACCGCCCTCACACCGATCAAAGTGGCATATACGCCGAATTTGCGGCGCTTTTACCCTGCTTTCAGCACAGTACGCGACGCTCCAGCGCCGACTGCAAATCTTCGAATTTCACCGGTTTGTTCAGGTAATCGATGGCCACGCCGGTGGCGCACAGGTCGCGCTCGGCCTGCAGGGCGAGCAGGAACACCGGCAGGTGCGCGCAGCCCGGCAACGCATGAATCTGGCAGCACAACGAGGCGCCGTCGTGGGCCGGCAACTGGCAGTCGATCAGCACGGCGTCGAAGCTTTCGCGCTGCAAGCAGGCCAGTGCTGCCGCAGCGTTGTCGGCGGTGCGCACGCGAAAGCCGAGCTTGAGCAGCATGCCGCGCATCACCAACTGGTTGACGCTGTTGTCGTCCACCAGCAACACCGTGCAGTCCTGCGGCAAACGAATTCGCTCCTGCGTGGACGAGAATTCCGGCGCCGGTTCGATCATCGGCAGTTCAAACTCGACGTCCAGTTGAAAACGGCTGCCGCGCCCCGGCTCGGAGCGGTGGGTCAGCTTGCCGCCGAGCAGTTCGACCAGTTGTCGGCAAATCGCCAGGCCGACACCGAGGCCGCCGTATTCACGAGTCATCGAGCCGTCGAGCTGGAAGAAGCGCTGATACATCGTCGCCTCGCCCAGATCGGTAAAGCCGATGCCGGTGTCGATGACCGCAAACGACAGCGCCAGACGATTGTCCGTCGAGGGTTTGCCGGTCACGCGCAGCGCCAGACCACCGACGCGAGTGAACTTGATAGCGTTGTCCAGCAGGCATTCCAGGCATTGCGCGAGTTTGGCGCTGTCGCCGTGCAGGCGATCCGGCAGCGTTGGCAGAACATCGACCTTGAAGTCCAGCGACTTGCTCGCCGCGTTGCCCTCGAATTGCACGCGCAGTGCCTCGATCACCGCGCGCAGGCTGAACGTGCCCGAGGACGCCTTGAGCTTGCCCGCCTGCAATTCGGTCAGCGTGAGGATGCCGTTGACCATGCGCATCATGTCGCGTGCGGAACCGGCGGCCGTCTGCTGATATTGCTCGAGCTCCGGGTCCATCTCGACGGTCTGCATCAATTCCAGCGAGCCGATCACGCCGTTCATGGGCGTGCGCAACTCATGGGTCAGGGTGGCGAGGAATTCGTCCTTGAGCTTGTTGCTGTGCGCCAGTTGCTGGTTGAGCACTTCAAGCTTCTGCCCGGCGTCGTACAGCGTCTGCGCCTGCTGCTCACGCATGGCGTTGATGCGGTCGGCCAGCGCCAGTGACAGCAGCGCCACTTCGATGGCCGAACCGATCTGGCTGGCGTACATGGTCAGGAACACGTTGGGCAGCAGACCCAGCACCATCAGCGTATTGACGATGCCGCCGAGCAGAAACGCCGACCAGGCAATGATGAAATAGCGCGCCACGCGCAAACCGCGCCACCAGGCGAGAATCCCTGCGGCGAAAATCACCACGGTGAAGGTCAGCGCGAGTGTCGTCGCCAGACGCAAGGCCAGCGCATAGCTGGTCATCAGCGACAGGCCGATCACCACGGCACTGAAGGCAATCAGTCCGATCAGCAAGCGATCGAGCCAGCGGCTGTGGGTGTGGGTTTGCAGGAAGCTGCGGGCGAACTGGCTGCCGAACAGGCCGGCGCAGCCGATGAAAAATGGCGTGGCAGCGTTCGCCCACCATGGATTGTCCGGCCAGAAATACTCGACCGCCGCGCCGTTCACCGACAACTGATAGAGGCCGAACGAGCCGATGTAGAAGATGTAATAGAGGTAACTGGTGTCACGCACGCTCAGGAAAATGAACAGGTTGTAGACCAGCATCCCCAGCAACACGCCATAAATGATGCCGAGCACGTACAGGCGCACGGGCTGGTCTTCGAGATAAGCGGTGCTCGACCACAACGTCACCGGCGCCTGGATCGAGCCTTCGCTGGCCAGTCGCAGGTACAGCGTCTGTTGCTGATCGGGCTTGAATGGCAGGTCGAACAGGTAATTGTTCTGGCGGATCTCGCGGCTGGCGAAGGGCAAGGCATCGCCGGTCTGGCGCACCAGCCGATAGTCGCCAGCAGCATCGGGCAGATACAAATCGAGATGATCGAGCGGTGGGTAAGCCAGCTCCAGCAACCAGGTGCGCTGGGCGGCGGGGTTGCTCGGACGATAATGCAGGTCGATCTTCAGCCAGAACGCCGAACGCGAATAACCGGCGTTGAGTGTGGCCTTGTCGTGCGCCTTGAACTGGCCAGCGGCAGCCTGCGCGCGAACGTCAGCGAGGCTCGCCTGACCGCTCGGGTCTTCGAACACTTGCAGCGATCGGCCCAGTGGCAGGCTCTGGGTGAATTCGTCGAACTCGACGGCGCTCGCCATGAGGGGCAAGCAGAACAGCAACATCAGCAAATAGCGCATTGAAGCCCCAGCGTGGCTCGTCCGGTTGTGTCAGGAAGCCCCCCATTCCCTTTGAGTAGACATAAAACCGGTATTACCTGTTATTGGTTTGGATCCAGCCTAGCATAGCCGTTGATGGCCATTAAGCACCATCGAAACTTTTCCTACAAAGGCTCTAGAACGGGCGTTTCAGAGCAAAGCTGCGGACTAGAGCTGTTGAGTCGGTCAACTTGTCAGAATAGGCCTGGATTCTCTGCCCGGGATATCGGTCCGGGTCAACGGCACTGAACCCGCAAATCAGCTTTGGTGGTAAGCTCGCGCACCATGAATATCTACAGCTCCCGCCCCGTTGTCCTCTGTCTCTCCGGCCACGACCCCAGTGGTGGCGCCGGCCTGCAGGCAGATATCGAAGCCCTGCTCGCGCAAGGTTGCCATGCGGCTCCGGCCGTCACCGCCCTGACCGTGCAAGACACGGTCAACGTCACTGACTTTCGCGTCCTCGACCGTGAGTGGGTACTGGCCCAGGCCAATGCCGTGCTCAACGATTCCGAAGTCGCGGCGGTGAAGCTGGGCATGCTTGGTTCGCTGGCGATGGTCGATACCGTTGTCGAACTGCTCTCGGCGCACCCGCATTTGCCGGTGGTCTGCGACCCGGTGCTGCGCGCCGGCGGCGGCGGACGCCTAGGCAAGGACGAAGTCGGTTATGCAATGCGCGAGCGTCTGCTGCCGCTGTCGATCATTGCCACGCCCAACCTGCCCGAAGCGCGCATCCTCGCCGAACTGCCTGACGGCACCGCGGACGAATGCGCAGAAAAACTCCTGCCATTCGTCAAAAACCTGCTGATCACCGGCGGCCATGGCGACGAAACTGAAATCCACAACCGCGTGTACAGCCGCGACGGTCTGCGTGAAACCTTCATTTGCCAGCGTCTGCCCGGCAGCTATCACGGCTCCGGTTGCACGCTGGCCAGCGCCCTCGCCGGTCGCCTGGCCCAGGGCGAACACCTGGCCAGCGCTGTGCGCAGCGCACTGGATTACACCTGGCGCACCCTGCGCGATGCCGAACAACTGGGCAAAGGCCAGTTCGTCCCGCGTCGCCTGCCGCTGGATTTCTGCTCGTAACGTCGTGAGGTCTGCCTGATGAAACTACGTGGCCTGTATGCCATTACCGACAGCACACTGCTGGCCGGCAAGTTTCTGTCTTACGTGGAGGCGGCGCTGGAAGGCGGCGTCACCCTGCTGCAATACCGCGACAAAAGCAGCGACGAGGCCCGCCGCCTGCGCGAGGCCGAAGCGCTGCGTGATTTATGCGAGCGCTACAAGACCCAGTTGATCATCAACGATGACGCCGAGCTGGCCGCGCGCCTGAATGTCGGCGTGCATCTGGGCCAGACCGACGGCCCACTGTCGCCGACCCGCGCCCTGCTCGGTTCGAAAGCGATCATCGGTTCGACCTGTCACGATCAGCTCGCCCTCGCTGAACAAGCCGCCAAAGAAGGCGCGAGCTACGTCGCCTTCGGCCGCTTCTTCAACTCCAGCACCAAACCCGGCGCGCCGAGTTGCAGCCTCGAATTGCTCGACGAAGCCAAACGCACGCTGCATCTGCCGGTCTGCGCGATTGGCGGCATCACCCTCGATAACGCCGCGCCACTGGTGGCCCATGGGGTCGATCTGCTGGCGGTGGTCCACGGCCTGTTCGGTGCTGAAAACACCGCCAAAGTGACTCGCCGCGCCCGCGCGTTCAATGAATTGTTCAAAGCCTGAAGATTGAGAGCCCGATCATGTCTCGTTCCGAAACCCTGTTTGCCAATGCCCAGAAACACATTCCCGGTGGCGTCAACTCGCCGGTGCGCGCGTTCAAAAGCGTCGGTGGTACGCCGCTGTTCTTCAAACACGCGGAAGGCGCTTACGTTACCGACGAAGACGACAAGCGTTATGTCGATTACGTCGGTTCGTGGGGGCCGATGATCCTCGGCCACAGCCACCCGGACGTACTTGATGCTGTGCGCAATCAGCTGCAACACGGTCTGTCCTATGGCGCGCCGACCGCGATGGAAACCGAGATGGCCGATCTGGTCTGCTCGCTGGTGCCGTCGATGGACATGGTGCGCATGGTCAGCTCCGGCACCGAAGCGACCATGAGCGCGATCCGTCTGGCCCGTGGTTACACCGGCCGCGACAGCATCATCAAATTCGAAGGCTGCTACCACGGCCACTCCGACAGCCTGCTGGTCAAGGCCGGTTCCGGCGCGCTGACCCAGGGCGTACCGAGTTCGGCCGGTGTACCGGCGGCGTTCGCCAAACACACCCTGACCCTGCCGTTCAACGACATCGAAGCGGTTGAGCAGATGCTTGCCGAAGTCGGTGAAGACGTCGCCTGCATCATCGTCGAGCCGGTTGCCGGCAACATGAACTGCGTGCCACCGGCTCCGGGGTTCCTCGAAGGTCTGCGTTCGCTGTGCGACAAGCACGGCGTGGTGCTGATTTTCGACGAAGTGATGACCGGTTTCCGCGTCGCCCTCGGCGGTGCGCAGGCGAACTACGGCGTCACCCCGGACCTGACCACCTTCGGCAAGATCATCGGCGGCGGCATGCCGGTCGGCTGCTTTGGCGGCAAGCGCGCAATCATGGAGCGCATCGCGCCACTGGGCCCGGTGTACCAGGCGGGCACGCTGTCGGGCAACCCGCTGGCGATGGCCGCTGGCCTGACCACCCTGCGTCTGATCAGCCGTCCGGGTTTCCATGCCGAATTGACCGACTACACCACGCGCCTGCTCGACGGCCTGCAACAACGCGCCGATGCCGCCGGCATTCCGTTCGTGACCACCCAGGCCGGCGGCATGTTCGGTCTGTACTTCAGCGGCGCCGACGACATCGTCACCTTTGACGACGTGATGGCCAGCGACGCGGCACTGTTCGGGCGCTTCTTCCACCTGATGCTCGAAGGTGGCGTGTACCTCGCTCCGAGCGCTTTCGAAGCCGGTTTCACCTCGATCGCCCACGGCGAAGCCGAGTTGCAACTGACGCTGAACGCCGCCGAGCGTGCCTTCGCCGCACTGAAATAATCGCCGTACCGCTGACGTTGGCTATCGCCAGCGTCAGCTTTCACCTACACCCCTGCCGTTTTTCCCACGCCGCTGCTAAAAATCTTGTAGAAAGTGGGCGATATATCCCCCACGCAGCAGAAAAACGAGTAAAGACTTTGTAAGGTTGGCCCTGCTTATTTCATAATGCGCGCTTATTGGATCCCCCGACGGGTCCGCGCGCCCTTCAGAGGTAAGTCGATTCCCATGAACCGCACCGGCCGCACCCTTGCATTGGGCTGCCTGTTGCTCCTTCAGCCCCTGCTCGCGCATGCACAAGCAGGCGGCAACTCGTTGTTGATCCCGGCGATGGGTCGTTGCACCCTCAATACTCAGCCGCAAGACGTCACGCAGGCACTGGCCGCCTGCCAGAAAGCGGCGGACGAAGGGGATGCACAAGCACAATACGAGTTGGGTGAGTACTACTACGACGGCAAGAACGCGCCGCGCGACCTCAATCAAGCCCTGAGCTATTTCGAAAAGGCCTCGCTGCAAGGCCACGCTCAGGCACAGTTCAAGCTCGGCACCATGTTCTTCCACGGCGAAGGCGTGCAGGCCAACAATATCCAGGCCTACATCGTGCTGAAGATGGCGGCGGTCAACGGTGCCGAAGAGGCGCTGGACACGGCCGATGAAGTCTCCGAGAACATGTCCCGCGAAGACCTCGAAACCGCGACTCAGGTGCTCGGGCAGATCTTCCGCAAATACCTGATGGAATTGCAGAGCGCCGATGGGCGTACGCCGTTTTCGCCACTTCCCTGACCATTGATAGTTCCCACGCTCCGCGTGGGAATTCATCCCGTGACGCTGCGCGTCACCGACGCGGAGCGTCGAAGGCGGCATTCCCACGCAGAGCGTGGGAACGATCATCGGAAACCGGGTTACTTCTCGGGCATCGGCATCGGGAACGGCATGACATTGCCGACCGCGCCGCGGGCTTCGCTGATTTTCGGTGTACCCAGACGCTCTACTTCGTCGATACGCACGATCGAATGCATCGGCACAAAGCTGCGCACCACGCCTTCGAACTGCGCCTTGAGCTTTTCTTCGCTCGGGTCGACGACCACTTGCGTGCGCTCGCCAAAGACGAACTCTTCCACTTCCAGAAAACCCCACAGATCACTTTGATAGATCTGCTTGGCGTACATTTCGAACACCTGGCCCTGGTTGAGGAAAATCACCTTGTAGATTGGAGCTTCGCGTTTGGTCATGGCGGGCGGATAACATCGGGGTAAAAATGGGGGCGCGAACTATAGCATAGCCACCGGACGCACAGCGGTAGGAACCTGACGGCTTGTTCCCTATAATGCGCGGTTCTTCGAATCACGTGACGACACTATTCCATGGCCAAGAAGCTTTACATCGAAACCCACGGTTGCCAGATGAACGAGTACGACAGCTCGCGCATGGTCGATCTGCTGGGCGAACATCAGGCCCTGGAAGTCACCGCTCGCGCGGAAGACGCCGACGTGATTCTGCTCAACACCTGCTCGATCCGCGAGCGCGCCCAGGATCGGGTGTACTCGCAGCTCGGGCGCTGGCGCGAACTGAAACTGGCCAACCCGGACATGGTCATTGCGGTCGGCGGTTGCGTCGCCAGCCAGGAAGGCGCGGCGATCCGTGATCGCGCACCGTACGTCGACGTGGTTTTCGGCCCGCAGACCCTGCACCGCCTGCCGGAAATGATCGACGCCGCGCGCAGCAGCAAGCTGCCACAGGTCGATGTGTCGTTCCCGGAAATCGAAAAATTCGACCACTTGCCCGAGCCGCGCATCGATGGCCCGAGCGCTTACGTGTCGGTGATGGAAGGTTGCAGCAAGTACTGCACGTTCTGCGTGGTGCCTTACACCCGCGGCGAAGAAGTCAGCCGACCGTTCGACGACGTGATCGCCGAGATCATTCACCTGGCCGAACACGGCGTGCGTGAAGTGACCCTGCTGGGGCAGAACGTCAACGGCTACCGCGGCGCCACCCATGATGGGCGCATGGCTGATCTGGCCGAGCTGATTCGTGTGGTCGCGGCCGTCGATGGCATCGACCGCATCCGCTACACCACGTCGCACCCGCTGGAGTTTTCCGACAGCCTGATCCAGGCCCACGCCGAGGTGCCGGAGCTGGTCAAACACCTGCACTTGCCGGTGCAGTCGGGTTCCGACCGGATTCTCGCGGCGATGAAGCGCAACCACACCGCGCTCGAATACAAATCCAAACTGCGCAAACTGCGCGCGGCGGTGCCGGGGATCTGCATCAGCTCGGACTTTATCGTGGGTTTCCCCGGCGAGACCGAGAAAGATTTCGAGCAGACCATGAAGCTGATCGCCGATGTCGGCTTCGACTTTTCCTACTCGTTCGTCTACAGCCAGCGCCCCGGCACCCCGGCGGCAGACCTGGCTGACGACACCCCGGAAGATTTGAAGAAAGAACGTCTGAATGCGCTGCAACATCGCCTGAACCAGCAAGGGTTCGAAATCAGCCGACAAATGGTCGGTTCGATCCAGCGCATTCTGGTGACCGATTATTCAAAGAAAGACCCCGGCGAACTGCAGGGGCGCACCGAGAATAACCGTATCGTCAACTTCCGCTGCGACAATCCAACCCTGATCGGCCAGTTCGCCGACGTGCACATCGACGCGGCGCAACCGCACTCGTTGCGCGGCTCTTTGGTTCAGTAACACCGCATCTCCCCTGTGGGAGCGAGCCTGCTCGCGAAAACGATGTATCAGCAAACTAGAGAGTGGCTGATACGACGCCTTCGCCAGCAGGCTGGCTCCCACAGGTACAGCGCAGCGGCGCTTATCGGCTGAGCTGATTTAAGAGCTTTCGCCCCCACGCCTCTGGCGTTATCCTTGATTTCACCTCAATTGCCCCAGGGCGGCTAAATACGACCTTGAACGCACCCATCGAACCACATCGTTTCATTCTCGAGCCCTTTGAGGCTCGCCGCTTCGCCAATCTGTGCGGGCAATTCGACGAGCATCTGCGCTTGATCGAACAGCGCCTGGCCATCGAGATCCGCAACCGCGGCAATCAATTCGAACTGATCGGCGACCCCAAGCTCACCACGTCTGCGGAAAACCTGCTGCGCCGTCTGTACCGGGAAACCAAGGCGACCGAGTTGTCGCCGGACATGGTCCACCTGTTCCTGCAGGAATCGGCTGTCGAGCAACTGGACAACCACGCGCCCGCCGAACCGTCCGTCGCCCTGCGCACGAAAAAAGGCATGATTCGCCCACGCGGCTTGAATCAGCAGCGCTACGTGAAGGAAATCCTCGGCAACGACATCAACTTCGGTATCGGCCCGGCCGGTACCGGCAAGACCTATCTGGCCGTGGCCTGCGCCGTCGATGCGCTGGAGCGTGAGCAGATCCGGCGCATTTTGCTGGTGCGTCCGGCGGTTGAAGCGGGTGAAAAACTCGGCTTCCTGCCCGGCGACCTGTCGCAGAAGATCGACCCGTACCTGCGCCCGCTCTATGACGCGCTGTACGAAATGCTCGGTTTCGAATACGTGGCCAAGCTGATCGAACGTCAGGTGATCGAAGTGGCACCGCTGGCTTACATGCGCGGTCGCACACTGAACAACAGCTTCATCATTCTCGACGAAAGCCAGAACACCACCGTCGAACAGATGAAGATGTTCCTGACGCGCATCGGTTTCGGGTCCACCGCAGTGATCACCGGTGACATCACCCAGGTCGACCTGCCGCGCGGCACCAAGTCCGGCCTGCATCATGTGATCGAAGTGCTCAAAGACGTGCCGGGCATCAGTTTCACGCACTTCCAGCCCAAAGACGTGGTGCGCCATCCTTTGGTGCAGCGGATCGTCGAAGCCTATGAGCGCTTCGAAAGCCGCGCCGATGCACCCAAGGAAGCCGCGCGCGATGCTTGAGCTCGATCTGCAAATCGCTACCGAAGCGTCGGCGCCGAGTGAAGCCCATTTCCGCCGATGGTGCGAACTGGCCCTGCGCCAGCGCACCGCCGACTCGGAAATGACCATTCGTCTGGTCGACGAGGACGAAGGTCGCGAGCTCAACCACACCTGGCGGCACAAGGACTACGCAACCAACGTCCTGTCGTTCCCCGCCGATGTCCCCGACGAGCTGCTGGATATCCCGCTGCTCGGCGATCTGGTGATCTGCGTCGCCGTGGTTGAACGCGAAGCCGCCGAACAGGGCAAGGAACTTAACGCCCACTGGGCACATCTGGTCATTCACGGCTGCTTGCATCTGCTCGGTTACGACCATATAGAAGATGACGAAGCCGAAGAAATGGAAGCACTGGAACGCGAGTTGCTTGCTGAACTCGGCTTTGCCGATCCGTACGCGGACGACGAAACCGAACCATCCCCTACTGTTACAACAAAGGATTCAGAGTAATCGCTATGAGCGAAGATCGATCGAGCAACGGGCAGAAGTCATGGCTGGGTAAGCTCACCCAGGCTTTTGCCCACGAGCCGAAGAACCGTCAGGAGCTCCTCGAGCTGCTGCGTGATGCACATCAGAATAAACTGCTGGACAGCGAAGCGCTGGCCATCGTCGAAGGCGCCATTCAGGTGGCTGACCTGCAAGTACGCGACATCATGGTCCCGCGCTCGCAGATGATCAGCATCAAGGCGACCCAGACACCTCGCGAATTTCTCCCTGCCGTGGTCGACTCGGCCCACTCGCGCTATCCGGTCATTGGCGAAAGCCATGACGACGTGATGGGCGTGCTGCTGGCCAAGGATCTGCTGCCGCTGATCCTCAAGGAAAACGGCGACAGCTTCAACATCAAGGACCTGCTGCGCCCGGCCACCTTCGTGCCGGAGTCCAAGCGTCTGAACGTGTTGCTGCGTGAATTCCGCGCCAACCACAATCACATGGCCATCGTCATCGACGAATACGGCGGTGTGGCCGGTCTGGTGACGATCGAAGACGTGCTGGAACAGATCGTCGGCGACATCGAAGACGAGCACGACGTCGAAGAAGACAGCTACATCAAGCCGCTGCCCAGCGGCGACTTCCTGATCAAGGCGCTGACGCCGATCGAGAACTTCAATGAGTTCTTCGACAGCGAGTTCTCCGATGACGAGTTCGACACGGTCGGCGGTCTGGTGATGAGCGCGTTCGGCCACTTGCCAAAACGCAACGAAATCACTGAAATCGGCGCCTATCGTTTCCGCATCCTGAATGCCGACAGCCGTCGGATTCATTTGCTGCGTCTGACCCCTATCGCCCGGTAAGAAAATCTAAGGATTGGGGTATGTCATCAGCTATTTCCTGCATCGCGTTGCGCCTGAAAGCGGGCCAGGCAAGACGCAGTCCGTAGGGAATGGCATTCCCTTTCCAAGGACTGCAACGCAGCATGGCCCGCTTTCAGGCACAACCCGAAGGGCCGGGCCTGCTGTTACGTAGGGCTGCGTTACTCGTCGCTCATTTGAAAAACCAAACCACACTCCTCGTGCCTTGCCCTACGTAACAGCAGGCCCGGCGCGATACAGGAAATAGCTGATGACATACCCCCTGCGCTGGACTACCCGCCCCGGCTGGCCCGGTAACCTGCTGGCCGTGGCGGCCGGTGCAATCACCACCTTCGCGCTTGCGCCGTTCAACATCTGGCCGCTGGCTTTGCTGGCGGTCGGCTTGTTTTATGCCGGGTTGCGCGAGCTGAGCCCACGTCAGGCGCTGGGTCGCGGCTGGTGCTTCGGCTTCGGTCTGTTCGGTGCCGGCACCAGCTGGATCTATTACAGCATTCACCATTTTGGCGGCGCTTCAGTGTTGCTCGCCGGATTCCTCATGCTGCTGTTCACTGCAGCGATCGCCTGGTTTTTCGCCCTGCCCGCCTGGTTGTGGGCGCGCTGGTTGCGCCGCAATGAAGCACCGGTGGCCGATGCTCTGGCGTTCGCCGCGCTGTGGGTCGGGCAAGAAGCATTTCGTGGCTGGTTCCTCACCGGTTTCCCGTGGTTGTATTCCGGTTACAGCCAGCTCGACGGGCCCCTGGCCGGGCTCGCACCGGTCGGCGGCATGTGGCTGGTGTCGTTCGTTCTGGCGCTGACCGCCGCGCTGATCTACAACGCGCGGCGTTTGCTGCAAACTCGTCGCAAAGCTTTTATGGCTGCTGGATTGTTGTTGCTGGTCGGGCCATGGGCGGCCGGGATCGCGCTCAAGGGTCATGCCTGGACCAGTCCGTCGGGCGCGCCGCTGAGCGTCGCGGCGATTCAGGGCAACGTCGCGCAGAGCATGAAATGGGACCCGGCCGAACTCAATGCGCAACTGGCGCTGTACCGGGACTTGAGCTTTCGCTCGAAACCGGTCGATCTGTTGATCTGGCCGGAAACTGCGGTGCCGGTGCTCAAGGAATCTGCCGAGGGTTACCTGAACATGATGGGTAACTTTGCCGCCGAGCGTAAGTCAGCACTGATTACCGGCGTGCCGATCCGCCAGATCGTGCACAAGGAAAGACGTTTCTTCAACGGCATCACCGTGGTCGGCGAAGGCGATGGCACTTACCTGAAGCAGAAACTGGTGCCGTTCGGCGAATACGTACCGTTGCAGGACATCCTGCGCGGGCTGATCGCATTCTTCGACCTGCCGATGTCCGACTTCGCCCGTGGCCCGTCCGATCAGGCACTGTTGCAAGCCAAGGGTTACCAGATCGCGCCATTCATTTGTTACGAAGTGGTATACCCGGAGTTTGCTGCCGGGCTGTCGGCGCGCAGCGATCTGCTGCTGACGATCAGCAACGACACCTGGTTCGGCACTTCGATCGGCCCGCTGCAACATTTGCAGATGGCGCAGATGCGCGCACTTGAGGCGGGGCGCTGGATGATTCGCGCCACCAACAACGGCGTGACCGGCCTGATCAACCCGTTCGGCCAGATCACCGCGCAGATCCCGCAGTTCGAACAGGGTGTGCTGTACGGTGATGTGGTGCCGATGCACGACCTGACGCCGTATCTGCAATGGCGTTCATGGCCGCTGATTGTGCTGTGCCTGCTGTTGTTCGGCTGGGCGCTGATGGCCAACCGGATGTCGAAAACCCTTTAAAGCTTCGCGAGCAGGCTCGCTCCCACACTGGAACGCATTCCAAATGTGGGAGCGAGCCTGCTCGCGAAGAGGACATCAGCAGCAGCCGATCAATCGGGACTGCCATCACCTCGGTAAAACACCGAATACCCCACCTGCCCCACCGCCTCGTTCAGCAACTGCCCGCTCTGCCAGATCGATTTGAATTCCGGCAACCAGCCGCCAAACGGTCGGGCGTTATCCGTGCCCAGAAAGCCGACCGGCGCCGGCACCACGTCGAATCCAGCCTGCTTGAAGCTCCACACCGCCCGCGGCATGTGCCAGGCCTGCGTGACCACAACCACGCGCTTGATGCCCTGCGGCAACAGAATGTCGGCGCTGAATCTGGCGTTTTCCCACGTGGTGCGGCTTTCACCTTCCTGCCAACGCACCGTCACCGCGAAATCATCGCGCAGCGAATCCGCCATCAACTTCGCCTCGGTCGGCGGCGTACCGTAATGCAAGCCGCCGCTGGTCAGGATCGGCAACCCGGAGGCTTTGGCAAGACGCGCGGCGTAGCGCTGGCGCTCGAGCCCGACACCGGTCGGCTGGTCTTCACCCCACGCCAGATCGCCCCGCTCGCGACCGGAACCGAGTACGACAATCGCATCGGCCCGCTGCGCCAGCGTCGTCCACGCCTCGCGGGCCAGCGGCGGCTCGCGTTCCAGTGCCTTGGCGCCCCATTGCACGACCACCGGCAGGCTCATCAGCCACAGGCCGCCAAGGCCGAGCGCGAAACACACGCCAGCGAGCCGCGGCCGCGAACGGCGCAGCCACCAGGCGGCCAGCAACAGCAGCAAGAGAATGCCGGGCGGCAACAGTAATTGTTTGATCAGATAACGAAATGGCATCGGGCATCTCCACAGACGCCCGAAGCCTAAGAGTGTTGCTGATGCGTTACAACCAATAGGCCGGATCCTGATGAAAAAGATCCGTTTCCTGACCTGCCATGCGTTTACCTGGCCCGCGACGAGCGAACCTTGACGGTGTCTTTGCCGGGTGCCCGGTCCTTGAGCCAGATGACCTTGGCCGAATGTGCTGTATCGAGCTGCTTGACTGCCTGAGACAGGCAACCCTGCATTTCCCGCTCGCTGCGATCCAGATAAGCCTTGACCAGTTTGAACTCGGCGGGACTCAAGCCACGCAATTCCAGTTCCAGGGGGCGCTCATCGCGCAGCCGGTCAGCGGTTTTTACAGCGTCCAGGGCCATGCCCAGACGATCGATCAACCTTTCGTACAACTCGGGTTTCGTCACGTTTTTCTGCCTTTGCTCCACCATCCCTCACCTCATTGAAGATAAGACTCACTCCCCACCTAGAGCTTAGCTTCACTGCGCAAACCGGCTGCACGCCGCGACAAACGGCCCTCGCCCCGAACCGGCCGGGCCAAACTGCTGAATCAGGGTTTCCCTAGGCCAAGCGCGGTCATGTATGCTACGGCGCTTCCTGTCATTCCACTTCCAGCACATTCGGGCCACCCCGCCTGTCGCCGTCGAAGAGGATTAGGCCACCCCTATCCAGTACAAAAAGTAGCCATGCACGAACAATATCAACCCCGTGAGATCGAAGCCGCCGCCCAGTCGTTCTGGGACGAGCAAAAGTCCTTTGAAGTCAGTGAACAGCCAGGCAAGGAAACCTACTACTGCCTGTCGATGTTCCCTTACCCCAGCGGCAAGCTACACATGGGGCACGTGCGCAACTACACGATCGGCGACGTGATTTCCCGCTACCAGCGCATGCTCGGCAAGAACGTCCTGCAACCGATGGGCTGGGACGCATTCGGCATGCCGGCAGAAAACGCCGCGATGAAGAACAACGTCGCACCGGCCAAGTGGACCTACGAAAACATCGCCTACATGAAAACCCAACTGCGCAGCCTGGGTCTGGCGGTCGACTGGTCGCGCGAAGTCACCACCTGCAAGCCTGACTACTATCGCTGGGAACAATGGCTGTTCACGCGCCTGTTCGAAAAAGGCGTGATCTACCGCAAGAACGGCACCGTCAACTGGGACCCGATCGACCAGACTGTTCTCGCCAACGAGCAGGTGATCGACGGTCGCGGCTGGCGTTCCGGCGCGCTGATCGAAAAGCGCGAGATCCCGATGTACTACTTCAAGATCACCGCCTACGCCGATGAGCTGCTTGAAAGCCTCGACGAACTGGATGGCTGGCCGGAACAGGTCAAGACCATGCAGCGCAACTGGATCGGCAAGTCGCGCGGGATGGAAGTGCAGTTCCCGTACAACGTCGCTTCGATCGGCGAAGCCGGCACCCTGAAAGTCTTCACCACCCGTCCGGACACCCTGATGGGCGCGACCTACGTCGCGGTGGCGGCCGAGCATCCGCTGGCCACTCTGGCGGCAAAAAACAACCCTGAGCTGCAAGCGTTCATCGCTGAATGCAAGGGCGGCAGCGTCGCCGAAGCCGACGTCGCCACGCAGGAGAAAAAAGGCCTGCCGACCGGCCTGTTCGTCGAGCATCCGCTGACCGGCGAAAAACTCCCGGTGTGGGTCGCCAACTATGTGCTGATGCACTACGGCGACGGCGCGGTCATGGCGGTACCGGCGCACGACGAGCGCGATTTCGAATTTGCCCACAAGTACAACCTGCCGGTGAAGTCGGTAGTGCGTACCAGTTCCGGCGAAAGCAACCCGGCCCCGTGGCAAGACGCCTACGGCGAGCACGGCACGCTGATCAACTCCGGTGAATTCGACGGCCTCGATTTCGCCGGCGCGTTCGACGCCATGGAAGTCGCCCTGATCAAGAAACAACTGGGCGCCTCGCGCACCCAGTTCCGCCTGCGCGACTGGGGCATCAGCCGCCAGCGCTACTGGGGCTGCCCGATCCCGATCATCCACTGCGATACCTGCGGCGACGTGCCGGTGCCGGAAGATCAACTGCCGGTGGTCCTGCCGGAAGACGTGGTGCCGGACGGCGCCGGCTCGCCGCTGGCGCGCATGCCCGAGTTCTACGAGTGCAGCTGCCCTAAATGCGGCCAGCCTGCCAAACGTGAAACCGACACCATGGACACCTTCGTCGAGTCGTCGTGGTACTACGCCCGCTACGCCTCACCACACTTCACCGGTGGGCTGGTGGAAAAATCCGCGGCCGATCACTGGCTGCCGGTCGATCAGTACATCGGCGGCATCGAACACGCGATTCTGCACCTGCTCTATGCGCGCTTCTTCCACAAGTTGATGCGTGACGAAGGGCTGGTGAGCTCCAACGAGCCGTTCAAGAACCTGCTGACCCAGGGCATGGTGATCGCCGAAACCTACTACCGTCGCGAAGCCAACGGTGCCTACACCTGGTTCAACCCGGCGGACGTGGAACTGGAGCGCGACAGCAAAGCCAAGGTCATCAGTGCCAAACTGAAATCCGACGGCCTGCCGGTGGAAATCGGTGGCACCGAGAAAATGGCCAAGTCGAAGAACAACGGCGTTGACCCACAATCGATGATCGACCAGTTCGGCGCCGACACCTGCCGCCTGTTCATGATGTTCGCCTCGCCGCCTGACATGAGTGCGGAATGGTCGGACTCCGGCGTGGAAGGCTCGCACCGCTTCCTCAAGCGCGTCTGGCGCCTGGCGCAGGCTCATGTCACGCAGGGCCTGCCGGGTAAACTGGACATCGCCAGCCTGAACGACGAGCAGAAAGCCGTGCGCCGCGCGATTCACCTGGCGATCAAGCAGGCCAGCCATGACGTCGGCCAGAACCACAAATTCAACACCGCCATCGCTCAGGTAATGACGCTGATGAACGTGCTGGAAAAAGCCGCACAAGCCACCGAACAGGATCGCGCACTGATCCACGAAGGCCTCGAAGCCGTCACGTTGCTGCTGGCACCGATCACTCCGCACATCAGCCACGAGCTGTGGAATCAACTCGGTCACGCGGGTGCGGTGATCGACGCGGGCTGGCCGGCAGTGGATGAATCCGCGCTGGTGCAGGACAGCCTGACCCTGGTGATTCAGGTCAACGGCAAACTGCGCGGGCAGATTGAAATGCCGGCCAGCGCGACCCGCGAAGAAGTCGAAGCGGCCGCGCGTGCCAACGAAAACGTGCTGCGCTTTGTCGATGGCCTGACGATTCGCAAAGTGATCGTGGTGCCGGGCAAACTGGTCAATATCGTCGCCAGCTAATTGGATCAAGCGTCAGGTTCGCCTGACGCCGGATAAAACCTTTCGGGCCGCACGGTCGGCCCACCTGGTTTCAAGGGGAGCAACACAATGATCAAACGCAATCTGCTGGTGATGGGCCTCGCCGTTCTGTTGAGCGCCTGTGGCTTCCAGCTGCGCGGTACCGGCACCAACGAACTGTCGATCAGGGAACTCGATCTGAGCGCCCGCAACAGCTACGGCGAAACCGTGACGCAACTGCGTCAGGTGCTCGAGTCGAGCGGCGTCAAGGTCTACAGCGGCGCGCCGTACAAGCTGTTCCTGGCTGACGAGCAGGAAAGCCAGCGCATTCTCAGCTATGCCGGCGCAGGCCGGACCGGTGAATATCAGGTCAGTACGATCCTCAGCTACGAAATCCGTGGCGAGAAAAACCTGCAATTGCTGAGCGACAAGCTGGAAGTACAAAAGGTGTTCATTCACGACGGCAACAACCTCGTCGGTTCCGATCAGGAAGCCAACGACGCCCGTCGCGAAACCCGCCGCGAGCTCGTGCAACGCATGATGCTGCGCCTGCAGCAATTGACGCCGGGCCAGTTGCAGCAACTGCAGCAAGCCGCCAACGACCGCGCCAAGGCTGAAGCCGATGCGCTGGAAGCGGCACAAAAGGCTGAAGCGGAAACCCCGCGTCAGTCGCCGCTCGAAATACCGCAGCAATAAGCTGTTCGGGGCGCTCAGGCGCCCCGATCGACTTTTCTTATGAAGCTCGCTCCCGCTCAACTCGGCAAACACCTGCAAGGCGCACTCGCGCCTGTCTATATCATCAGCGGCGATGACCCGCTGCTGTGCCAGGAAGCCGCCGACGCCATCCGCAGTGCTGCGCGCCAGCAAGGTTTCGACGAACGCCAGGTGTTCGCCGCCGACGCCAATTTCGATTGGGGCACGTTGCTGCTGGCCGGCGCGAGCATGTCGCTGTTTGCCGAAAAACGCCTGCTGGAACTGCGCCTGCCGTCGGGCAAGCCCGGCGACAAGGGCGCTGCTGCGTTCATCGAATATTGCTCACGCCCGGCTGAAGATACCGTGCTGCTGATCAGCCTGCCCAAGCTTGACGGCAGCGCGCAGAAGACCAAGTGGGGCAAGGCCCTGGTTGAGGGCCAGCAGACCCAGTTCATCCAGATCTGGCCGGTGGACGCCAATCAGTTGCCGAGCTGGATTCGCCAGCGTCTGTCCCAGGCCGGCTTGTCGACCAGTCAGGACGCTGTCGAACTGATCGCCGCGCGCGTGGAGGGCAACCTGCTCGCCGCCGCGCAGGAAATCGAAAAGCTCAAGCTGATGGCCGAAGGTGGTCAGATTACCGTCGAAACCGTACAGGCCGCCGTGGCGGACAGTGCCCGCTTTGACGTATTTGGCCTGACCGACGCGGTGCTCAACGGTGAGCCGGCCCATGCGCTGCGCATGCTTGAAGGCTTGCGTGGCGAAGGGGTCGAACCGCCGGTGATTCTCTGGGCGCTGGCCCGTGAGTTGCGGCTGTTGGCCAACATCGCCTTGCAATACAGCCAGGGCACGCCGCTAGACAAATGCTTCAGCCAGTCGAAACCACCGGTCTGGGACAAGCGCAAGCCGTTGGTCAGCAAAGCCCTGCAACGCTACTCGGCGCAACGCTGGGCGCAATTGCTGCTCGAAGCCCAGCGTATCGATGCGCAGATCAAGGGCCAGGCTGCGGGTTCGCCGTGGATGAGCTTGAGTCGACTGGCGTTGTTGATGGCCGGACAGCGGCTGACACTCCCCGCCGAGTAAGGCTTTCAATTGCATGGTCCCATTCGCGAGCAGGCTCGCTCCCACAGGTGATCGCTGTCCACTGTGGGAGCGAGCCTGCTCGCGAAAGCGCCTTCACATTTGCATACAAGCGGTACTGGACAGACACACAACATCGGCAGATTATTTCCCCCGCAAAACCCACTCACTCGAGAGATTCCTCATGAGCAAAAAGCCAGCGAAACATGGCCCCAACAAGGCCAAATCCATTGTCGCCCAGCCCTTGTTCCGCAGTCGTCAGGAACGACCCTCCAAGGGCAAAGGCAGCTACCGCCGCGAAGCCTTCCAGTCTGACAGCTGGGAGGCTTCTTACTTTCTGGCTGCCTGAAGCGCAGTACCCCTCGGTCATGTTAAGGTCTGCACCTGATTCGTATCCCCTGGAACCGTGCATGCCCTTCAGTCTTTCCAATCGTTGGCCTGTTCGCCAATTGATCGCTGCCTCCAGCTTCATTCTGCTAGTCGCCTGCGCGGAAAAACCCACCGCCGCCGATGCGCAACCCCTGCAAGCCGCACCTGTTGCCACGGCCCCAGCGATCATCCCGCCGGTAGTGCCGTCCGCTGACCCTCTCGATCTGCAACCCACCCAGACTTTTGCCGAATGGCAGGCGGGGTTCCGCAAGGATGCCCTGGCCGCCGGGATTCGCCCTGAGCTGTTCGATCGTGCGTTTGCCGATGTCAGTTTCGACGCCAGCGTGATTCGCGCTGATCGCAGTCAGCCGGAATTTTCCCGCCCGGTGTGGGAATACCTCGATGGCGCGCTGTCGCCGCTGCGCGTGCGCAAAGGCCAGACGCTGGTCAATCAATACGCCGACATCCTGCGCGACATCGAACAACGCTACGGCGTTGATCGCCAGGCGCTGGTGTCGGTGTGGGGCATGGAAAGCAACTTCGGCCAGTTCCAGGGCAGCAAGTCGGTGATCAACTCGCTGGCCACCCTCGCCTACGAAGGCCGCCGCCCGGGCTTTGCCCACGCGCAACTGATTGCCGCGCTGCAAATCCTGCAACAGGGCGATATCACGCCGGAGAAAATGCTTGGCTCCTGGGCCGGCGCCATGGGTCAGACCCAGTTCATTCCGACCACCTACAACACTCACGCCGTGGATTTTGACGGCGACGGCCGCCGCGACATCTGGGGCAGCCCCGCCGATGCGCTGGCCTCGACTGCGCATTATTTGCAGAGTTCGGGCTGGCAGCGTGGCCAACCGTGGGGCTTCGAAGTGCTATTGCCGAGCGCCTTCGATTACACCCTGGCCGACGGTGCGATTCGCAAAAGCGTCGCCGAATGGCGTCAGTTGGGCGTGAGCCTGCCGAACGGTGCGCAAGTGCCGGTCGGCTCTGAGCAACTGTCCGCCGCCTTGCTGCTGCCGGCCGGTTATCGCGGTCCGGCGTTCCTGATCCTCGACAACTTCCGGGCGATCCTCAAGTACAACAACTCGTCGTCGTATGCGTTGGCGGTGAGTCTGCTGTCGGAGCGTTTCAATGGCGGCGGCTTGATCAACGGAACCTGGCCGAAAGACGACCTGCCGCTGAGCCGCACCGAGCGGATGGAATTGCAGACCTTGTTGAGCGCGCGCAACTTCGACGCTGGCACGGCGGACGGGATCATCGGCGCCAACACACGCAAGGCGATTCGCAGCGCGCAGCAGTCACTGGGCTGGCCGGCGGATGGTTATCCGACGCATAAGTTGCTGGAAAGCCTGCGCGCCCAGTAGTGGGCAGGCTGTATGGCTGATGGCGCCATCGCGAGCAGGCTCGCTCCCACATTCGACCGCATTCTCCAGTTGAAACGCGGTCACTGTGGGAGCGAGCCTGCTCGCGAAGACCTACTGTCAGGCGACTAATGTCTAAGCCTTGATCACCACATCCTGCTCCAGCAGCAATTCCTGCTTCCCCGCATCCAGGCGCACCAGCGCGCCCATCGGCAGCGTCAGGTTCGGGTCGCAGTGCCCGCTGCGCCAGCCTGACAAAACCGGAATCCGCAACGGCTCGAAGGTCTGCTTGAGCAAGCGGTTGAGTGCCTGAATATCGACCCCCGCGACATCCCCCACCAACACGCCACGCAATTTCGCCAACTTGCCCGCCAGACGCATCTGCGTCAGCAAGCGGTCGATGCGATACAGCGGCTCGTTGATGTCCTCAATCAGCAGAATCACCCCTTCGACATCGATTTCATAAGGCGTGCCCAACGTTGCGGCGATCATTGCCAGATTGCCGCCCAGCAGGCGCCCATGCGCGATGCCCGGCTCGACGGTGGTCAACGGATAAGCCACTGGGTGGCTGAGCACATTTCCCGCCTTCGACTGCCCGCGCAACATGGCGAAGAACGACGTGACGGTCGGCGGTTCCTTGTCGCCCAGTAAATCAGCATTGAGCAACGGCCCGTGAAAGGTCACGAAGCCGGCATAGCGGCTGATCGCCAGGTGCAACGCAGTGATGTCGCTGTAGCCGACGAAGGGCTTGGCGTGGCGACTGAGCAGGTCGTAGTCGATCCGGTCGAGCAACCGCGGCGTGCCGTAACCGCCGCGCAGGCAGATGATCGCGTCGACTTCGGGATCTGCGAATGCCGCGTGCAGGTCACGCAGGCGCACCTCATCGCTGCCGGCCAGATAACCGTCCTTCTCGTAAACGCCGGGAAACACTTTCAGCCCATAGCCACGGGCGCGCATCCATTGCAGCGCCTTTTCCGTGTCCAGCTTGCCGGGCCCGGCCGGTGCGATGACGCCGATCAGCCCTTCTGACGGCAGCGCAGGCACGGCTCTGTGCGGGCAAAGCGTGTGAGTCGGTCGAATGGTCATCCTTGGATCTCTCAATGAATTCATGCACACACAGTAGTCAGGAACGCGGGCAAACAGAAGAGGGTCGACCCCGCCGCAAGTTGCAGGAAAAGTCAGCATTGGATGTGAGACGGGCAAAAAAATGCCCGCCGGGCTAACCTCGGCGGGCATTTTTCATCCAATGCGGATCAGGAACCCAGCAGCTCGGCCTTGACCAGCTTCGCTTGCTCATCGGCATGGTACGAAGAACGCACCAGCGGGCCCGAGGCGACGTTTTTGAAGCCCATCTTGTAACCTTCCTCGGCGAACCAGGCGAAGGTGTCCGGGTGCACGAAACGCTGCACCGGCAAGTGGCTGCGCGAAGGTTGCAGGTACTGACCGAGGGTCAGCATGTCGATGTCGTGTTCGCGCATGCGCTTCATCACTTCGATGACTTCTTCGTCGGTTTCGCCCAGACCCAGCATCAGACCGGACTTGGTCGGAATGTGCGGCATCATCTGCTTGAAGCGTTGCAGCAGGGTCAGCGACCACTGGTAATCCGAACCCGGACGCGCGGCCTTGTACAGACGCGGCACGGTTTCCAGGTTGTGGTTGAACACATCCGGCGGCTCGGCGGCGGTGATTTCCAGGGCGATGTCCATGCGGCCACGATAGTCCGGGACCAGCGTCTCAAGCTGCACATTCGGCGACAGCTTGCGGATTTCGCGGATGCAGTCGGCGAAGTGCTGGGCACCGCCGTCACGCAGGTCGTCGCGGTCAACCGAGGTGATCACCACGTACTTGAGCTTGAGATCGGCGATGGCGATCGCCAGGCTTTCCGGCTCGTTGACGTCCAGTGGCTTCGGACGACCGTGGCCGACGTCGCAGAACGGGCAGCGACGGGTGCAGATGTCGCCCATGATCATGAACGTGGCAGTGCCGCCGGAGAAGCATTCACCGAGGTTCGGGCAGGAGGCTTCTTCGCAGACGCTGTGCAGCTTGTGCTTGCGCAGCAGGCTCTTGATCCGGTCGACTTCCGGCGACACCGGGATGCGCACACGAATCCAGTCAGGCTTTTTCGGCAGTTCGGTGGTCGGAATGATCTTCACCGGGATGCGTGCAACCTTCTCGGCGCCGCGCAGCTTGACGCCGGCTTCGACCTTGGGACGCGGGGCCGGGCGCTCGGTCACGTCGAGCGTCGGGATCATGGTTTGCACTGCATCAGTAGTCATATCAGTCGATTCCGCCCGTGAGGGTCGTCTGCTCAGCATAGTCGAGGTGTTTGACGAGCTGCGCACGCAGCCGGGCACTTACCTCGGCAAATTCAATCGATCCTGCGTGATCGCTCAGCTGGGTCATCGCCAGCCCGGCGTAGCCGCAGGGATTAATCCGTCGAAACGGTTCCAGGTCCATATCCACGTTCAGGGCCAGGCCATGAAAGGAACAACCGTGGCGAATGCGCAAACCCAGAGACGCGATTTTCGCGCCCTCGACGTAAACGCCGGGAGCATCCGGCTTCGCCGCTGCGGTCACGCCGTAGCTGGCCAAAAGATCGATCAGGCACTGTTCCATGCGTGTGACCAGATCTCGTACGCCGAAACCCAGCTTGCGTACGTCCAGCAGCAGATAGGCCACCAGTTGGCCGGGACCATGATAAGTCACTTGGCCGCCGCGATCGACCTGCACCACCGGAATATCTCCCGGCAGCAGCAAGTGCTCGGCCTTGCCGGCCTGGCCCTGAGTGAACACCGGCGGGTGCTCGACGAGCCAGATTTCGTCGGCGGCAGCGCTGCCACGTTCGTTGGTGAAGCGCTGCATGGCATGCCAGACCGGCTCGTAAGCCATCCGGCCAAGTTCACGAAAGCCCAGCGTGCCGGGCATCACAACACCATGTGCACGAAGCCGGTCGCCCGCAGTTCGCTGTTGATGTTGTACAGCTGATCCTGATCGGTGGCGACAATGTGCAGCTGAATGGTGGTGTATTTGCCAGTGCTGCTTTGCCGCTCGTCGATGCGCTCGTCGTTGATGGTCGCGTGTTTCTTGACGATTTCAATGATCTGGTCTTTGCGACCGACGCCCGTATCGCTGATCACCTTGACGGGATAATCCGTAACAGGGAATTCGATCTTTGGCGCCTTTACTTCGGTATCGGTCATGGCGTAACGGCCTCTAATAGCACAAGCCGTGGTAACGCACATGGCCCCGCTCCGGATCGGGGCGGGGCCATGCAGGTCAACACAAAATCAGTTGAACAAGCCGTAGAAGAATAGACGGATGCTATCCCACATGCGGCGGAAGATACCACCCTCCTCGACGCCGTCCAGAGCGATCAGGTCAGCGCTGTGCACGACCTTGTCTTCCAGTTTGACTTCGACTTTACCGATCACGTCGCCCTTGGCGATAGGCGCGGTCAGTTGCGGGTTCATGGTCATGCTGGCAGCGAGCTTCTTCAGCTGGCCTTTTGGCAGGGTCATGGTCAGGTCTTGCGCCAGACCGGCCTTGACCTGATTGGTGGTGCCTTTCCACACCGGCGCCTGCGCCAGTTCGGTGCCCTTCTGATAGAAGGTCTGGGTTTCGAAGAAGCGGAAGCCGTAAGTCAGCAGCTTCTGGGTTTCAGCCGCACGGGCCACTTCGCTGTTGGTGCCGAACACCACGGCGATCAGACGCTGACCGTCACGCACCGCCGAAGACACCATGCAGTAGCCGGCTTCGTCGGTATGACCGGTTTTCAGACCGTCGACGGTCTTGTCGCGCCACAGCAGCAGGTTGCGGTTAGGCTGCTTGATGCCGTTCCAGAAGAACTCTTTCTGCGAGTAGATCGCGTAGTGAGCCGGGTCTTCGTGAATGATCGCGCGAGCCAGCGTCGCCATGTCGTGCGCCGAGGAGTAGTGCTCAGGGTTCGGCAGACCGGTCGGGTTCATGAAGTGGGTATTGGTCATGCCCAGTTCGGTAACCGTCTTGTTCATCAGGTCGGCGAAGGCATCTTCGCTACCGGCGATGTGCTCGGCCAGCGCGACGCTGGCGTCGTTGCCGGACTGGATGATGATGCCATGCAGCAGGTCGCTGACGGTCACCTGCGAGCCGACTTTGATGAACATCCGCGAACCGCCGGTACGCCAGGCGTTTTCGCTGACGGTCACCGGATCGTTTTCACCGATCTGGCCGCGACGGATTTCCAGGGTCGCGATGTACGCGGTCATCAGCTTGGTCAGGCTGGCCGGTGGCAGACGCTGGTCGCCGTTGTTTTCAACCAGCACGTTGCCGCTGCTGGCATCCATCAGAACGTAGGCTTTGGCCGCCAGTTGCGGTGGCGACGGCATCATCTCGGCCGCAAAAGCGGCTGGCGAGAGGAGCAGCGGGACTAGCAGACACAGGCGTTTGGCAAAGGTGGTGATGTTCATCCGTCTCTCGAAATCGCTAATGGAAACTTGCCCGAGGGCAAAACTTGTTCAGACAGCCTTCTAACGGGCCATCGCGTGTTCAGTCGTTCACTCCAGTCACCCTTGCCGGGCTTTTGTTCTTCGACGAGCCAACAACCTGGTCCACCCCCCGAATACCGCAAGTGAACCGTCAATCAAGGTCTACGTTTTACTCGGTGACCACACTGGGCGAACCCAGGTTGGCCAGGCGCACGCTGTTCTGCACCTGGGCGATTTCACCCGGCGAGCCGATCGGCCCCAGGCGAACCCGGTGCAGGGTCTGCTGATTGCGCACGATCGAGCTGATGAACACCGGAGCGCTCACCATCCCGCTGAGCTTCGACCTCAGCAGTTCGGCAGCGTCCGGGTTGGCGAACGCGCCCACCTGCAGATACTGGCCAGACGCTGTTGCAGAAGCGTTTTTTTTTGCGTCGATCTGCACCGGCACGACGGCCGCGGCGTGTTGCTGCGGCGGCGGCGTCCACTGCTCGACGGTGCCGGCCGAGGCCGTGATCACCGGAGCGCTGGTCTGCGCCACTTGCGGCTCGTTGAGCATCAGCGGCGCCGGACGGCCTTTGGCGGCCCACCATTGCTGCGGATCGATGCCTTCGACCTTGACCCGCGCGGTGCCGGTTTCGGCGTAACCGAGTTTCTTCGCCGCCGCGTAGGACAAGTCAATGATGCGATCGGAATAGAACGGCCCGCGGTCGTTGACGCGCAGTATCACGGTCTTGTTGTTGTCCAGGTTGGTCACCCGAACGTAACTTGGCAACGGTAGGGTCTTGTGTGCGGCACTCATGCCGTACAGGTCATAGACCTCGCCGTTGGCGGTGTTCTGCCCGTGAAACTTGGTGCCGTACCAGGACGCCGTGCCGGAAGCGACGTAGGTCTTGGATTCCTGCAGCGGAAAGTAGGTCTTGCCCAGCACTGTGTAAGGGTTGGCCTTGTATGGCCCGGTGTGCAGGGTCGGCGTCGCATCCGGGATACGCGAAACATCGACGTCCCACCATGGCGCGCCGTCTTTGTGCGCGCGGTTGATGTCCAGGCCCGGTTGGGCGCGGACAGCGGTGGACGGAGCTTTCTGCGTCGGGGTGCGGCTGGTCGTGCAACTGGCGACCAGAACTGCCAACGCAGCGAAAGCCACCAGCTTCAGGGGTTTATGGTTAGGCAATGCCTGCATTACTTGACGCCCCGTGCTTGTACCAGCTGTTCAGACAGTTGATGTACGGCCATGGCGTACATCACGCTGCGGTTATAACGCGTGATTGCGTAGAAATTCTTCAGGCCCATCCAGTATTCCGGGCCATTGTCGCCTTCGAGGCGAAATGCGGTAACCGGCATATCATCGCGCAGCGCATCATGACTTGACCAGCCCAGCGCCCGCAACTCTGCGACCGTTTTCGTCGGCTCGATACCGCTCGTCAGGCCTTCATCGACGTGCTCGCCGTCAACATCGGCGCGGCTGACCACCGGCTCGCCGGCAACCCAGCCGTGACGCTTGAAATAGCTGGCAACGCTGCCGATCGCATCGTCCGGGTTGTTCCAGATATTGATGTGGCCGTCACCGTCAAAATCCACCGCATAGGCGCGAAAGCTGCTCGGCATGAATTGCGGCAGGCCCATGGCCCCGGCGTAGGAGCCTTTGAGGGTCAATGGATCGACCTGCTCTTCACGCGCCAGCAGCAGAAACTCGCGCAATTCCTTGCGGAAAAATTCGGCACGGGGAGGATAGTCGAAACCGAGCGTCGACAACGCATCGATTACCCGGTAATTACCGGTATTACGTCCGAAAAAGGTCTCAACGCCGATGATCGATACAATGACTTGTGCCGGTACGCCGTATTCCTGCTCGGCACGCGCCAGGGTTGCCTCGTGCTGACGCCAGAAGTCGACACCACGGGCGATGCGCGCGTCGGTGATGAACATCGGGCGGTATTCGTTCCACTGCTTGACCCGCTCGGCAGGCCTGGAAATGGCATCGAGAATCGCCTGCTTGCGCTGCGCCTCACGGAACACCGCCATTAATTGCTCACCGGCGAAACCGTAGTCGCGGGTCATTTCACCGACGAATTCGGCCACCTGCGGCGAGCCTTCGTATTCGCCGGCCAGCGCTTCCTGGACGCTGCCCAGCAGGCCCATCAGGCCAACCAGCGGCGCGCATCGAGTCGCCCAGCCACGCATGACTTGCATTGAACTGTTCACCTTATTCAAACCTGTGCGATCCACTTGCGATGGGTATGGATCGACATCAAAACCCCAAACGCTGACAGCAGTGTCACCAGCGAAGTTCCTCCGTAGCTAATGAACGGCAACGGCACCCCTACGACCGGCAACAGGCCACTGACCATACCGATGTTGACGAAAACGTAAACAAAAAATGTCATGGTCAACGCCCCGGCGAGCAATTTGCCGAACAGGGTTTGCGCCTGAGCGGTGATCACCAGCCCGCGTCCGATCAGCAGCAGATAAATCAGCAACAGCGCGCAAATGCCGACCAGCCCGAACTCTTCACCGAGTACGGCAATGATGAAGTCGGTATGGCTTTCCGGCAGGAAGTCCAGGTGTGACTGGGTGCCGAGCAACCAGCCTTTGCCGAAGACACCGCCGGAACCGATCGCGGCTTTCGACTGGATGATGTTCCAGCCGGTGCCCAGCGGATCGCTTTCCGGATCGAGGAAGGTCAGCACGCGCTGCTTCTGGTAGTCGTGCATGACGAAAAACCACATTGCCACCGACACCGGCACCGCCGCCGCCAGCACGCTGAGGATCCAGCGCCAGCGCAACCCGCCCATGAACAGCACAAAAGCGCCGCCGGCAAGAATCAACAGCGAGGTGCCGAGATCGGGCTGACGCACGATCAGCGCGAACGGCACGCCGATCAGCATCAGGCTGATACCGACATGCTTGAGTTGCGGCGGCAAGGTGCGCTTGGACAAGTACCAGGCGATAGTCGCCGGCATGAGGATTTTCATGAATTCCGAAGGCTGGAAGCGGATCACCCCGGGGATGTTGATCCAGCGTGTGGCGCCCATGGCGTTGTGGCCCATGATGTCCACCACCAGCAGCAACACCACGCCAATGACATAACCGAGCGGCACCCAACGGGCCATGAACCGCGGTTCGAACTGGGCAATGACAATCATCGCCACCAGGCCGATGCCGAACGACGTCGCCTGTTTGCCCAGCAGATCCCAGCTCTTGCCGCTGGCCGAATACAGCACGAACAGGCTGCCGGCGGCGAGGATCAGCAGCAGGATCAGCAGCGGGCCATCAATGTGAAGTCTTTGCAGCAACGTCGCACGGCGACGCATCACATCCTCACTGGAGAGCATGCGATCGAAGTTATTCATCACGGGCCGTGGCCTCCGCAGTGATTGGGCTGGCGTACTCGGCCTTCAAATGTCCGTCCTGATCGAGCAGCCAGGCATCCATGACCTGACGCACCACTGGCGCAGCGACGCCGGAACCGGACTCACCGTTCTCGACCATCACCGACACGACGATTTTCGGATCTTCGGCCGGAGCAAAGCCGACGAACAAGGCGTGGTCGCGGTGGCGTTCCTGGACCTTGGAGCGGTCGTATTTCTCGCCCTGCTTGATCGCCACGACCTGGGCGGTACCCGACTTGCCGGCGATGCGGTATTGCGCACCGATCGCCGCTTTACGCGCGGTGCCGCGGGCGCCGTGCATCACCTGCTGCATGCCGTGGTTGACCTTGTTCCAGTCGGACGGATC
This sequence comes from Pseudomonas sp. R1-1, assembly GCF_051132135.1. Classification (NCBI taxonomy): domain Bacteria; kingdom Pseudomonadati; phylum Pseudomonadota; class Gammaproteobacteria; order Pseudomonadales; family Pseudomonadaceae; genus Pseudomonas; species Pseudomonas sp. R1-1. The sequence continues at coordinate 854,312 of NZ_CP071663.1, read as the reverse complement.
GCGCAGCACGATGTTCGGCATCGGGTTGTCATCCACAGGCTTGACCCCGTCAAGCGACTTGGCCAGGTGCGGACGGTTCCAGATGCCTTTGTTGGCCACCAGTGCCGTGGCCTGGGCCAGTTGCAGCGGTGTCGATTGCATGTAGCCCTGGCCGATCCCGAGAATCAGGGTTTCGCCGGGGAACCATGCCTGTTTGCGGGTCGCCCGCTTCCATTCACGCGACGGCATCAGGCCGGGGGATTCTTCGAACATGTCCAGCGAGACTTTCTGGCCGATGCCGAACTTGTTCATGTACGCCGACAGCCGATCGATGCCGAGCTTGTGTGCCAAGTCATAGAAGTAGGTGTCGTTGGACCGCATGATCGCCGTGTCGAGGTCGACGAAGCCGTCCCCGGTGCGGTTCCAGTTGCGGTACTTGTGGTCGTAGTTGGGCAGCATGTAATAGCCCGGGTCGAACACCCGGCTCGACGCCGTGACGACGCCGGCATCAAGGCCGGCGATCGCCACCGCCGGTTTGATCGTCGAGCCCGGCGGGTACAGGCCGCGCAGCACGCGGTTGAACAGCGGCCGGTCGATGGAATCGCGTAATTCAGCATAAGCCTTGAAGCTGATCCCGGTGACGAACAGGTTGGGGTCGAAACTCGGCTGACTGACCATCGCCAGCACTTCACCGGTCTTCGGATCGAGCGCTACCACCGCGCCCCGCCGCCCGCCCAGCGCGGCCTCGGCGGCTTCCTGCAACTTGATGTCCAGACTCAGGACGATGTCCTTGCCGGGAATCGGATCGGTGCGTTTGAGCACGCGCAAAACGCGGCCCCGGGCGTTGGTCTCGACTTCCTCGTAACCGACCTGCCCGTGCAATTCCGGCTCGTAGAAACGCTCGATGCCGGTTTTGCCGATGTGGTGGGTGCCGCTGTAGTTGACCGGATCGAGGCTCTTCAGCTCTTTCTCGTTGATCCGTCCCATGTAGCCCACCGAATGCGCAAAATGCGCGCCCTGCGGATAGTGACGGACCAGTTGCGCGACCACCTCGACGCCCGGCAGGCGGAACTGGTTTACCGCGATGCGGGCAATCTGCTCTTCGCTCAGCTCGAACAGGATCGGCACCGGCTCGAACGGTCGGCGCCCCTGCCGCATGCGCTTCTCGAAGATCACCCGGTCCTCGGGCGTCAGCTCCAGCACTTCGACGATGACGTCGAGCACCTGCTGCCAGTCGCCGGAGCGCTCGCGGGTCATGCTCAGGCTGAAGCTTGGGCGGTTGTCCGCGACCACCACGCCGTTGCGATCGAAAATCAGCCCGCGCGTGGGCGGTATCGGCTGCACATGGACGCGGTTGTTCTCCGACAAGGTCGAGTGATATTCGTACTGGATCACCTGCAAGTAATACAACCGCGCTATCAGCACAACGATCAGCAACATCACCGTGATGGCCCCGAACACGACGCGGCTGCGCACCAGGCGGGCGTCCTTTTCGTGGTCCTTGATGCGGATCGGCTGAGACATGAGGGCAGGCTTACTTGTGGTAAGGGTGACCGGACAACACGGTCCAGGCACGATACAACTGTTCGCCGATGAGGATGCGCACCAACGGATGCGGCAACGTCAGCGGCGACAAGGACCAGCGCTGATCGGCACGGGCGCAGACTTCCGGCGCCAGCCCCTCGGGACCACCGACCATGAAATTGACCGTGCGCGAGTCCAGCCGCCAGCGATCGAGTTCGACCGCCAGTTGCTCGGTGCTCCAGGGCTTGCCGTGAACTTCCAGCGTGACGATCCGCTCGTTGTGCCCGACCTTGGCCAGCATGGCTTCGCCTTCCTGGCGGATGAAACGGGCCACGTCGGCATTCTTGCCACGGGTATTGAGCGGAATTTCCACCAGTTCCAGCGCCAGCTCGGACGGAAGACGCTTGGCATATTCATGCCAGCCTTCTTCCACCCACTTGGGCATGCGTGAACCGACGGCGATCAGGCGCAGTCGCACAGCAATCCCTTAGAACTGGTCTTTGTTGAGCTTGGTGAAATGCTCGTGGGTGTTTTCCGGGCTGTGGTGCTTGGCATCGGCAGCACGGCTTTGCTCGGCACCGGCCCACAGGCGCTCCAGATCGTAGAACTGACGCGCCGAGGCGGTCATCATGTGCACGATCACCAGATCGAGGTCGAGCAGCACCCAGTCGCTGTCGCCCTTGCCTTCTTCGCCCAGCGGCTTGGCGCCCTGCTTTTTCACTTCCTCGCGAACCTTGTCGAGCATCGCGTTGATCTGGCGATTGGAGGTACCGGTGGCGATGATCATGTAGTCAGTGATGCTCTGCTTGTCGCGCACATCGATGATCTGGATGTCCTGGGCCTTGACGTCTTCCAGCGCAGCGACGGCAATCTTGACCAGTTCGTCGCCCTTGAGCGGCTCGTTGGTGTTGACGGCTTCCGGCAGTGGCGCGCTCTTGAACGTGCCTTTGCGCTTTACTTTCGGTAGATCTTTATCAGTCATATGAAACTCGTTTTGCTCATGTATTCGGCGGCTTGGGGATACGGTGATTCGTATCCGTGAAGCACGCCTTGTTCAGTTCGACGCACGGTACAGACCGTGCGCATCGATGTAGGCCAGGACCGCGTCGGGCACCAGGAAACGTACCGACTTACCGCTGGCCAGCAGTTGACGGATCTGGGTGGCGGAAACCGCGAGCGGTGTCTGCCAGACGAATGCAATCTGTCCGCTCGGCCCTTTCAGGGCCAGCGGGTCGCTCACCGAACGCGCTGCCAGCAGGTTGCGCAAGGCATCCGGCGGTTCGCTGTCGGCGTCCGGGCGCTGTAGCACCAGGATGTGGCAATGCTGGAGCAACTCTTCCCAGCGGTGCCAAGTGGGCAGGCCGCAAAATGCGTCCCAGCCCAAAAGCAGAAAAACCTGGGTCTCGGCGGGCATCTCTGCGCGCAGCGACTCCAGGGTATCGATGGTCCAGGACGGCTTGTCCCGCTGCAATTCGCGGGCGTCCACCATCAACGGCGGCAAACCGGCCACCGCACACTCGACCATGGCCAGCCGATCCTGCGCCGACACCTGCGGCGTACCGCGGTGCGGCGGACGCGCGCTGGGCAGCATGCGCAGCTCATCGAGCGCCAGCGCCTCGGCGACTTCCAGCGCGCCGCGCAAATGGCCGATGTGCACCGGGTCGAACGTGCCGCCCAGAACGCCGATGCGTCGTGGGCGCGACTCGCTGCCGGTGTGCGGCGCTGTCAGGTCGAGGTCGGTCAAGTCAGACCGTCGCCTGGCCGCGCAACTGGCCATCACCGACCACAATGTACTTCTCGCAGGTCAGACCTTCGAGGCCCACCGGGCCGCGGGCGTGCAGCTTATCAGTAGAAATGCCGATCTCGGCACCCAATCCGTATTCAAATCCATCGGCAAAGCAGGTCGGCGTGTTGATCATCACCGAGGCCGAGTCGACTTCCGCCACGAAGCGCCGGGTGTCGGCGAGGTTTTCGCTGACGATCGAGTCGGTGTGGTGAGAGCCGTAATGGTTGATGTGTTCGATGGCCTGATCCAGCCCGTCGACCACGCGGATCGACAGAATCGGCGCCAGGTATTCACTGCTCCAGTCGTCCTCGGTGGCTGCTACGGCTTCGATGATCGCTCGGGTGCGCTCGCAGCCGCGCAGTTCGACACCTTTTTCGCGGAATTGCGCGGCCATCGCCGGCAGGAAATCCTGCGCAACCGTCTGATCGACCAGCAAGGTCTCCATCGCCCCGCAGATGCCATAACGATAAGTCTTGGCGTTGAAGACAATGCGCTGGGCTTTGCCCAGATCGGCGTGCTCGCTGACATACACGTGGCAGATGCCGTCCAGATGCTTGATCACCGGTACGCGGGCATCGCGGCTGATGCGTTCGATCAGGCCACGGCCACCGCGCGGCACGATCACGTCGACGTATTCGGGCATGCTGATCATCGCGCCGACGGCGGCACGGTCGGTAGTTTCTACCACTTGCACCACGGCGGCGGGCAATTCGGCCTCGGCCAGACCGCGTTGAATGCACGCAGCAATCGCCCGGTTGGAATGGATCGCTTCGGAGCCGCCACGCAGAATCGTCGCGTTGCCGGACTTGAGGCACAGGCTGGCGGCGTCGATAGTCACGTTGGGCCGGGATTCGTAAATGATCCCGATCACGCCCAACGGCACGCGCATCTTGCCGACCTGAATCCCCGACGGACGGAAGCTCATGTCACGGATCGCGCCGACCGGATCCGGCAGCGCAGCGACCTGCCGCAAACCGACGATCATCCCGTCGATGCGTGCCGGGGTCAGTTCCAGACGTTCCAGCAACGCAGGCTCCAGGCCATTGGCGCGGCCGGCGGCCAAGTCCTGTTCATTGGCTGCAGCCAGCTCGGCACGCGCCGCATCCAGAGCATTGGCGGTCGCCTGCAGGGCGCGGTTCTTCTGCGCGGTGCTGGCACGGCCGATGACCCGGGAAGCGCTGCGGGCGGCGCGACCCAATCGGGTCATGTAGTCAAGAACGGACTCAGTCATGGTCTGCTGGGGTCTTGGCAAAGAGGAAAGCGGCAGATTATAGCTGTCACGTCCCCCGACTAACAGCGGTGACGGGCGGATGGTCAAAATGAGCCTCGAATGGCCATCGTTCAGACGTAATTAAGCTCAGCATTGTTATCATCACGGCCTCTTGAGCCTGGATCAACCGTGCCCATCATGAGCAACGAGCCTCAACACTCTCAGCCCACACGCCTGCCCGTGGGCCTGCCGGACAGCTTTTTCGAGCGTGACGCCCAGGTACTGGCGCAGGATCTGCTCGGCAAAGTCATCCGCCATCGCGTCGGCGATCTGTGGCTGAGCGCGCGGATCATCGAAACCGAAGCCTATTACTGCGCCGAAAAAGGCAGCCATGCCTCACTCGGGTACACGGAAAAGCGTAAGGCTTTGTTTCTGGATGGCGGGCACATCTATATGTACTACGCCCGTGGCGGCGATTCGCTGAACTTCAGCGCGCAGGGCCCGGGCAACGCCGTGCTGATCAAATCGGCGTATCCATGGGTCGATGAAATCAGCGGTCCGGCGAGCATGGCACAAATGCTCCTGAACAACCCCGACGCTCAGGGTCGCGCCCGCCCAGCGCAGAAGCTTTGCGCCGGGCAGACATTGCTGTGCAAGGCACTCGGGCTGAAAGTACCGATGTGGGATGCCAAGCGTTTCGACCATCAACTGTTATTGGTGGAAGACACCGGTCCCGCGCCCTCACACATTATTCAAACGACTCGTCTGGGCATTCCGCTTGGACGAGACGAGCACCTGATGTACCGCTTCGTCGATGCGGCCTACGCACAATGGTGCACGCGGAACCCGCTGCGCCGGGGCCAGGTCGAAGGCCGGGATTATTTTCTGTTGCCTGGAGCCAGCGTCGATTGCGCGAATAAATGATATCCGCCTGTGGGAGCGAGCCTGCTCCCGAAGAGGTCTGCCGGACAATTTTAATCGTCTGACATTCCGCATTCGCGAGCAGGCTCGCTCCCACAGGTGAGTAGTCAGCCCCGAATATCAATTGAGAATCAATGGAGTTTTTCTGTATGGGCCCATGGCTCGATAGCGTGACCGGTTGGCTGGCGGCCAATCCACAGTGGCTGGCGGCGGCGGTGTTCCTTGTGGCGCTGGTGGAATGCCTGGCGATCGCCGGACTGATCGTGCCAGGCACCGTTCTGCTGTTTGCCGTCGCGGTTCTGGCCGGCAGCGGCGCGCTGTCGTTGAGCGAAACCCTGCTCCTGGGCTTTCTCGGCGGCATTCTCGGCGATCTGATTTCGTATTTTCTCGGTCGGCATTTTCACCAGAACATCCGTCGCCTGCCGGGGCTGCGCAGCCATCCGGAGTGGATGGCCGGCGCCGAGTCGTATTTTCATCGATACGGGATCGCCAGCCTCTTGGTCGGGCGATTTATCGGCCCGTTACGACCGATGCTGCCGATGGTGGCAGGCATGTGCGACATGCCGTTCCCACGTTTTATTGCGGTCAGCCTGCTCGCTGCGGCCGGCTGGAGCCTCGCCTACCTGCTGCCGGGCTGGGCCACCGGCGCGGCGTTCCGCTTGCCGCTGCCCGAGGGCTTCTGGCTCGAAGCCGGGATCGTCGCTGCCAGCATTGCCGTCATGGTGGGGATGAGCGTCAACAGCAGCTTGCGCCGCCATCGCCGCGCCACGCTGTGGATCGGCAGCATGAGCCTGCTGATCCTGATCGGTCTGTTCATCGGCTATCCCTACCTCACGGCGCTCGACCAGGGCGTGATGACCTTGGTCCAGGAACATCGACAGCCGGCGCTCGACGAGATCGCGGTGACGCTGACTCTGATCGGCGAATTCCGCAACATGCTGATGTTCAGCGCCTTGCTGGTCATCCTGCTGCTGGTGTGCAAGCAATGGCGCCACGCACTGTTTACCGGCGCTACGCTGCTGGTCACGGCGCTGGCCAACACCGGCACCAAATACTTCTTCGCCCGGGTACGCCCGGAAGTGCTGAGCGATCCGCTGACCACTTACAGCATGCCCAGCGGCCACGCCTCCGGCGCGTTCGCGCTGTTTCTGAGCCTCGCGGTTTTGGCCGGTCGCGGCCAGCCGCCGCGCATGCGCCTGACCTGGTTGCTGATCGGTTGCATACCGGCGCTGGCCATTGCCCTGTCGCGAGTGTATCTGGGCGCGCACTGGCCGACCGATGTGCTGGCCGGCGCCATGCTCGCCAGTTGCCTGTGCGCGGCGAGCCTGTGGCTGAGTCAGCGTTCGACCTCGCTTAATGCGATGCCTTTCAAAGTCTGGTGGCTGGTCCTGCCGGCGATGCTGGCGATGTTCGGTTTCTTCGTGCTGCGCCATCTTCCACATACGCTGCTGCGTTACGCTTATTGATTGAAACTGCACAAGCGTTATTTTCTAGCCCTGCTCTTTTCGGAAAGTTCCGACAAGGGCAGCGCGATTAACTTATTCAAACTTTCTCATTGCTCGTAAATTTTCGCGCAACAACACGGCAACTTTCCCACCTGTAAATATTTGAAAAAACCGGGTAACACAATTCAACCCCTGCACACTGCGATAAGCAATTCCGCACTTAAGAAAAAGCATTAGATTGACTCGTCAAATTCAATAACTTCGATCATCAAAACACTTCAACTAATCAGACTTTGAAGTTGAGACTGTATTGCTGATCCATTGATTCGAGTCATTCATGAGCCCAAAGCTGCCACGCAAACCCACCGCCACTCTTCGACAACCCGACACGCCGATTCCCGCGCCCTCGCCCGGCACCTCTGCAACCTGGCGGCTGCCCGGTTTTGCCGACCCCGTCAGCACCACGCGAAACATTGATGCCCGCGCCGATACCGAGCCCGCCCCGGCCATCACCATCACTACCCTGCCGACGCAAACCCCTGCGCTGCCCCGCCAAGCCGGCGCAGTGGATCAATACTGGTTGCAACCGGAATTTCTACGCGGCATGCAAGCAGCCGATGAAGATGGTTTCCGCTGGATCGTCGGCCGGCGCTTCGTCGACGTCGAATACGCCGGCGGCGTCGAAACCGCCCATGTCGGGCTCGATGATGACGGCGTCTGGCGCAGCAAACTGCTGACCGAGCGCAGCCCCTCCGGCCCCAGACTGTACAAAAATGCCGGCCGTTCGACCTGGCGCCTGACCGAACAGCCCGGCGCAGTTCCCGCAGTCGGCGCCGAACGATCAATGCTCGACTCATCTGCGCATAAGCGCCCCGCCATGCCCGGCACCGAGGCCAGTGCCGCCAGGCAACCGCGACCGGCGTCGACTCGCACGCACATCAATCAGATGTTTTACCGGCAAACGATGCGCTCGCCGGACGCTCAGGGTTATTACGAGTTCATGCCATTCCCGAGCACCAACCCCGCCGACGCTCAGTTCGCCTTCATGGACAGATACGGCAACCCCGTGCGGGTCATTGCGCCAGCGGCTGGCTTCAGTGCAGAACCTGCGCAGCTGAAATCCTGGACCGATCGTGAAATCTGGATGCTGTACGGCATCGAAGGGCCGCAGATCACCCGTTTTCGCGCCGAAGCTCAATCCAGCGGCAAGCCACCGGGCTGGGTCGAAGCTCGAGAGACCGCCAATCCGCACAACGATCTGCTGAATAACGCCCTGCGCTGGCTGCACCCAGGCATGAGCCGTGCGCAAAGTGAAACCTTCCTGCAGGCCTACAACCTGCTACCGAGCCAATTGACCCGCCTGCGCCAGGCACTCAAAAGCACACTGGCGATGCCGGAATGGACCGAGGCGCACAAGCGCCTGACCGAGGATGTCGGCAATGCGCAGCGTCTCGAACAATTGAGCCGCGACGCCACCACCGAGCTCAACCTCAAGCGCGACGCCCGGCATGACTGGTACGCCCCGCAAAGCAGCCTGACCAACGAGGTCCGTGAAGCCCTGCTGAGCAAGCTCGGCTACCTGCGCAACAAGAACAACTGCCTGTACCGCACCGACATCCCGGCGCTGTTTCGCGGTGATGAACGCACGCCGTTCGAGCTGGCTGATGACCGCACCATGCTGCCGCGTTATCACCACGAACCGGGAGCAACAACGCACAAACCGTTGAGCGCGACCTTCAGCCTCAACGAGGGCCAGATGTACGCACGCCAACCGGACCCGGAATATCTGCGTTACGAGCGCCAGACCAACAAATATCCGGGGCGCGACGCCGATGAATCGTCCTCGGACAGCGATGTCAGTGATGCGAGTGACAGTGATAGCGCGACGTCCTCCGACTGGTCGGATCCGGCCAGTCCGATTCCGTGGGACAACGATCGCCAATACCGCAGCAGCCGCTCTAAACAACAGGAGATGTTTCTCTACGTCCTCGACACGCGCGGCCTGGAAGTGGTCCCGCATGAAGAAAACATGCTGTTCAACTCGGCGGCCCGCGACACGCCGCCAACCTGGTTCCCTTCCGATGATTTCGAAGGGCTGATTTCAGTCACCCGCAGCGGTTTGCCGGCCGAGCGCATCTGGCTGCTCAATTCAGCGCAGACCAAAGCCGCCCGCATCGATGACATCGCCGCGCAGGCCGGCGACCGCGCCGAGCTGATCGAAGCCGCGACCCGCGCCGGCCATGCCAATGCCTGGGAGTACGACCGCTTGATCGACAGCGCCGAAGCGGCAGCCAAGCCGATCGTCAGGCTTTCCGGCAACCGCAACGAATTCGCCTACGACATTACCTGGCCGTGAGTACGCAACGGCCTGCACTGAAGCACCCGGCATGGAAGCCGGTCAAACACATCATTAAAGGACTGATACCGTGTCAAAACTCATCACACCCAGCCTCGCCGCCCTCGAAGCCCGCGCCCTCGGCATGGAGCAAATCAGTGCTTCAGCCAACCCGTTCGGGCGCCAGCCTGCTCGGTTGACTGCGCCACCTTCGGCTACTGCGGCGGACCCGGACGCACCCTACCGACGTACGCTGGCCAGCCTCGACAAACATTTCGGCCCGTTACGCATTGGCGAAGTCATGACCAGTCGCGTCGAATTGCAGGCCCTCGGCGCAACGGTCCACGGCCAACCCATCAGCCCGGCGAATGCCGGCATGCAGAGTGTTGATCAAGCCTTTCTCGACGGTTTGAATTTCGATGCGGAGAAGGTCCATGCACGCTTGCGCTCCGCCGACATCGCCGACAGCGGCGCCCCTGCCATGCTGTTTTTCGAAATCTGCTGCAAGCGCTCGCCCGATGCCGGGGAATTGTTCGTGCGCGCTGGCACCATCGAATCCGGCAGTTCCTTCGAGCGTCTCAATCGTTTGGGTCGGTCCGCGCAAAAGCTTGATATCCAGCGCGTCGACGCCTTTGAAAACTCCCCAGGCTGGGTCAGTCGAGGCAAAAGCTATCTGCTGAGCGGTGCCGGTGTCGGCATGCAAGCGTTCGGCATCTACAGCGGTTACATGGCCATGGTGGATGCAATCAAACACGGTGAAACCGGGGAAGCGTGGCTGCAGGGCGGCTCGATTGCCGCCGAGCTGGGTTCGCTGATCGTTGAGCAGGGCTTCAGCAAGGGTGGCCAGGCAATGATCCGTAACGGCGGGATGATCTTCCGTTATTTCCCGCGGACTTCTGTCGGCAAATTCCTGAGCCGCGGCGCCGGCATGTTCGCCAGCATCCTCACGCTGCCCTTCGACATCAAAGATGCGGTGAAATCGTTCAATGCCGCAGCGGCAACCTCCGGCAAGGTGGCGCAAGACCACTACGTCAGCGGCGGTCTGAGTGTTGCCGGCGCGGGCATCAGCCTCGCACTGGGCGTGGCGGCCCTGGCCGGCTTCGGCAGCGTTGCGGGACCTCTCGGCCTGGCCGCGGCCGGAGTCTTGATCGCCGCTTCAATGATTTATCAGGCCGCGCGCGTGGTCGATGACATCGACGACTACATCGAGCTGACCGCCCACGAACGCTTGCGCTCAGGCTGGTTCGCCTTCACCGGCAAGGAACTGGACAAGGAGGTCATGGACCGCTTCAAGGTCTCCAAGGGTTATCGCGACCATCAGGACCAACTGCAATTGTCTGCCCGACAGATGCTCGAAGGCGCCTACAAGCACTCCCTTGAGCACGTGGTCAACGGCGCATTTCGGGTCGAACTCAAATCGGTCGAACTCTGGCGCTACCAGTGGAATGAGCAGGCTGGCGAACAGCCGTTCAAGCTCGATAGCCACGCGGCGGTCATCGACGGTGACGATGAAATAGACGCTGGCAAAGGCTTGCCAGCGGACCTCGAAGGCAAGGTTTCCGGCACGGCGGGCGATGGCAAAGGGGTGTTCTGGCGCCTCGGCGATGGCAATGACCGTGTGATCGGGGTGGACGATCAGCCCAACATGTTTTCCTTCCGCGCCGGCCACAAGGCCCTGACGGGCGGTGCCAAGAGCGACGCGTTTTACCACGAAGTGACCCATGACGAACTCAACCGGGCGAGCAAACCGGCTCATCTGAACGTGTTCGATGGCGGCGCCGGTTCTGACACGCTGGCGTTCGAAGGCAGTCGTCCACTCGACGACACTGCCCACTTCGGACACGACATCAACCTGCAAACCGGCAAGATCAGCCTGCGCGGGCTGGATGTCGATATCGGCGCCGTGCATGTCGCCCAACTGACGTCGATCGAAAACGTCTCGACGCTGCGCAAAGGCACCAGTCGCGTGACCGGCAGCGACGAAGCCAACCGGATCGCCGCCAATGGTTACGACCGGGTCAATGCCGGCGCTGGCGACGACACCATCGCCATCGGCGGCATCGATTGTCGGGTTAATGGCGGTAGCGGCATGGACCGCTATTACATCGCCGACACCTGCGCGCGAACCACGATTATCGAAGACGGCGAACACGCCAGCCTGATTGAGTTTGGCTGGCCGCGGGACGTCATCCAGCACTGGGAAATCAACGACACCTCACTGGTGGTGCGCTCCCTGCGCGGCGTCGACGGCAGCGATCCCGAGCATGTCCTCACCATTGAAAACGTCTACCAACGGATCGACGGCGAGCGCCAGTTGAAGAACGCCAAGCTGGTATTCAAGACTCAGGACGAATATGAGTTGCTGGCACTGTTGCCAACGAAACCGGGCGAGGCCTTGATCGAACGTGTCGATGTCGCAATAACCATCATCGGCAAACCGAGCCCAACCGCAGAGATCATCAGTAGCGGTACGGTGGACATCAATGATCTGGGGCGCAAACGGCATTATGTGTCGCGCCTGCCTGGCGATATCGAGTTCGTTGCCAAACGCCATGCGACACGCACTTCGCGCGTGGTTCACCTCGACTTCAAGAGCATCGAAATCAAGGACGTCGTGGTCAGTCATGAAGTCGAAATCCGCAAGGGTGTCTCCGGCAATACTCACCTGACCTACAAAGACATCGACCTGGCGCTGCATCTGCCGGATAAAACCGTGACCTTCAAAGGGGTCATTCAGCCTATCGCCGCAGCCACCGGCTACAGCGGCAGAAACAGCCTGAAAGTCACCACGCCGCTGCTTGCTCAGGACATCGTCCTGATTCTGCAGGATGAGGTTTCATACCGCCTGCAGGTGCCGGAACTGAACTACCAGGACGACGCCCGCAACCCCGGCCCCCGTAGCCAGAGCACCCGCAGTTGCCTGAAGCGGCGTACCGGCAATTACCTGTTCACCCGGCCGCTGGCGGGAGAAAAACTGGCACTGCCGGCGCACCCGAGCAAAGTGGTGATTCCCGCCGGGCCGCACACCGGCATTCATGTGCTCCACGGGCAAAGTTCGACGTACGACGTGTACCTGACCAGCAACTCGATCGTGCGCCTGTCAACACCGGGCGCCGCAGCCAAAACCGCCAACGCATCGGTCTGGAACATCTTCACCAGCGCCATGACGGAGACGATCAAGCGCGATGACATTGACCTCGATACCAACCGCCTGCGCATCGGCAGCGCCGTGATCGAACTGCCGACAGTCGACGACGACGCCCCGGTCGAGTCGGTCAGCGTGGTGACGTCCGCGGGGCATATTTACGAAGTGTCGTTGCTGTTCGAAGTTCTTCAGTTGTATGTCATCGATGCCAGCGCTTACGCCAGCGTCGCCGCACTGCTGGTGGATCTCGACGCGCATCGACTGCGCAACGAACTGGCCGCCAGCGTGCACGCGACCCATCTCTGCGCCAAGGGAAAAACCGGCACGCTGGTCTACCGCTCGACGAAGCAGCACTGGAGCCTGGGCGCAGATCCGAAGGTACGTATCGAGCCTGAAGATCTGTTGATCACGCCCACGCCAACCGCTTGATAATTATCAACCGACAATAACGGTGCACTGCTGCACGGATGGCTGCAGCAGTGCACCTTGAAGACGCCCACGGCTATGCCTCCAGGCACCGGGTACCCCTTTCAGCCAATGGAAGGCTGATTCACACAAAGGAATGAAATTTCATGCGCAAAAACACGGGTCCTCTACGCCCTTCGCCAACACCTGACACATCCGGCCCGTCAACGCCTCGACCCACAGGTGACCAGCCTGTCGATCTGGATTTTCACTTGTCCGGTCGGCCGCGTTCGGGCGCTCTCGACGAGCCGCCGCGGCGCAGCGCCGACGGGAGGACCGACGAAGCACTGCAGGCAGAGACTGCAGTGACGGTCACACGAATGAGCGAAATCGTCGAACCACTCGCGCCAGTCCCCTTTTCCCCTCTGGAACGCTATCGACAAAACGCCTTGAGCGGACTCTCCGCTTACGATGCTGAAGGGCTGCGGAGCTACAAAGGCAGAAAGTTTGCTGATGTCAGCGACGACGCAACAACCGCCATGCAGACAGTGATGGTCGTGTATCACGAAATGATGAAGGTCTACCGGGCCAGGCTATCGACCGAGCGAGAGGCTTCGGGACCACCGCTCTATCGAATCGGCGAGAGCAATACCTGGAGTCTGCACAAGCCGTTTGAATACTATGATCCCAAGCAGTACACCCAGTCTCATATCGCCGACAGCCGCGGATATTATTCAGTGGATAAAATCAGGCTGATCGAATACTCGGGCGAGCACGGCAAATGGTATGAACGGCAGATTGTGGACAGAAATGCGGGTCTGGCGTTTGTCGACGAAAATGGCGGTCTGATACGCGTCGACCCGAATGAAGCACGCGCAGACAGCACGATACCCGTGAAGCTGGCGCACTGGAGCGATGGCGAAATCTGGAGTACTTACCGCCTGGAGGGCGCGCGGGCCCTGGTATTCCGCATCGAAGCCGAAGCAGCCGGAAGAGCGCCCGATTGGGCTACACGCTTTCACGAACCAGACATTCACAAGTATCTGACCGACTCATTGCGATGGCCGTACCCGGATAAATCCCGACAGGAACGAACGGAGATCTTGCGCAGCTACAATTTGAGCATTGCTCAACAGAATCGCCTGCGTCTGGAAATGGAACATGGTTCGTTTCCTGAGTGGGCCGAACAGCACAAGCGCTTGACCCTGAGCGAGTCGGACGTTACGAGGTTTGAGCATATTGCACAGGAGCTTGGACCCTTCACTCTCAAACTGAGAGAAGAAGGCGAGTTCCAGGAGCACGATTTGCCTCCCCTCTCCCAGCGCTATGAATCAGACTTCCTCAACAGTTATCTGGAATACGCGGGATACAAGCGCAACCAGCACGATTACCTCTACCGGACAGACATTCCGGCAATGTTCCGCGCCGACTTGCGAACGCCTTTTGAACTGGCGCGAGACAAACGCCTGGTGAAATTGCGCGGCAATCCGTCTGACTCAACGACCAAACGGGCATTCAGTTCAACCTTCGGTGTGGCCAACGCCTTGTCCTACATGGGCTTCGATTATTACTCCAACCCTCGGCATTACAACAGCCAGGCCAACCGTTACCCGGGACATTTCTCCGATAGCGATTCTTCCAGTGGATTCCGACACAGTTCAGGCGAAGAGTCCGACACGTCCTTCGAGATGGACGAGTCGCGTGATTACCCCTTGCTACGGCGCAACCAGAACCTTGGTTTTCTGTATGTCATCGACACCCGCAGCATCGAAGTAGTCCCACGCGTGGAAAACATTTATCTGAACAACAAGGATTTCGACGGCGATACGCTTGAGGGCCGGATATCGATGCCGACGCGTGGTATCAGTGCCGAGCGGATCTGGCTGGTGAGTTCAGATCTGAGCCGGGCGGCGAGAGTAGAGGATGTTTTTCTGCAGGCCGGTGACAGAGCCGAAGCTATCGAGAAAGCCACCTGGTCAGGGACAAATGATTATGATCGATACGGCAATAATGCCTATGACGGACTGATAGATAAAATTGCCCGTTCTGGTGGTGTCGTATTGAAGCTGCCCAAAGGTCAAGATACTCGTTCCAATGACATAACCTGGCCAGTGGCCGAACATTACCGAACGTGAGATAAAGCGCCATTCATTCCATGATGAATGGCGCGTTTTTTACTGATGTGAAGCCTATGACTATCGAACCACTTTGATCACGAACGTCGCCGGTTTGTTATTGAAAGCGTTGTGCCCGGTAGGGTTGGGATCTTCATTCACAAAGGTATCCAAGCCGCTGCTTACGTGGTGGTAAACAGGCTTGCTTCTGGATTTACTGTCTAGCGCTTTGCTGCTCAACTCAAGATGGGCCGGGCCCGCCTCGAAGTCGCCCAGCGAAGCTTTGGGTACGCCGTACGTAATGATGGAAAAGTGCTGCGCGGCGGCACTGGTGCTGGCTAAGAGATTATGCGTTAGGGCCTCTATGTAAAAGCGCGCATTGGCAAACGCTCCCGTATGCACCAGTGAGATCTCATAGTTGTCACCCTGCGGGACGAGCTTCAGTAACAGCGGTTCGTCGTCTTCATGATCGGCCAGCGTAATGAAGCTGGCGACACGCGTATCCGCCAGCCCCACCTCGGCTTCCAGTTGCTCGCTCTTGGTTATGCGCTGTTGGCCAAGGGCCTTTTGCAGACGCTGTTGATTGAGCACCACCGGCCGGCCGTTCAGATAAAGATGCGCATTGAATGTTTTGCTGTTGACTTTGGTTATGGACATGGTTTGCACCTGTAGGCATCCTGCCGTCGGCTATATACCCACGACAGGCAATATCGAAAAAGGAAAAGTCTTCAAACAGCCGCGGATGCCACTAGGGTCGAGGCGGATGCAGCCATCCGAGGGATATCCCCTTCGGGTACTTTTGCCGATTTTCGTTTACGTCGGGCAATGACCATGCGATCGGCATATGTCGATGCAGCTTCAATCACATTGTTGACGTTATGGTCGGTCTCGGCATGTTTCAAAATATACTTGCCGGCAATATCGTCCCAGAATGCCCATTCATCTTCATATACAGTCATGACTTCTTCCTTGTTCTTATTCAAATTACCCGCGTCCTGCGGGCCACTTGAAAGTAAGACAAAGTCATCAGTGCGACAATGCTGGCAAACGCGATCAGTTGATTCAAAGTACAACCAGATGAACAACTAGGCGAACAACTCGCCTTGCAACTCATCGAGCAAGGCCTGGATCGCGTCCAGCCGCTGCTGGGGATCGTCGAGTTGCAGCAGGTCGATCTTGTCTTCTTCAGCGAACGGCAACAGATAGGCCAGTTGATTGGCCAGCGATTGCTGACCGGCAGCGTCGGCGCCCATGTCGAGCGCTTCGACCATCGGGTGTTCGGCCAGCGCCTTGAGCAGCGCGACCAGATCGGCGTCTTCGTCCTGCAGCGGTTGTTCGGGCTCGTCGTCGAGCCATTCGACGTCGGCCAGGATCAGCTGATCGTGCTGCACTTCGGTGCGCAATACCGTGAAGCGGCGGCCGCCCTGCACGCGAATACCGAGCAGGCCATTGTCCTGTTGCTGAAAGTCGGTGACGCGTGCCTCGCAACCGACCAGGGCAAACCCTTGCGGCGCGACGCCGACTTCGCTGCCTTCCAGGATGCACACCACGCCGAAGCCGACGCCCTGTTTCATGCAGCGGCCGATCATGTCGAGGTAGCGCGCCTCGAAGATCTGCAAATCGAGGTTGCAGCCGGGGAACAGCACCGTGTTCAGCGGGAAAAGCGGCAGACTCATAGACATTTCCTTACACCACCATCGACACCGCCAACGGCAGGAACACCGCCGTGGCCACGCCCATCAGACTCATCGCAAGCGCCGCGAAGGCGCCGCACTCATCACTCTCCTGCAACGCGACCGACGTGCCGACCGCGTGAGCGGTCATGCCCAGCGCCATGCCGCGTGCCTCCGGGCTGTGCACACCGAGACGGGTCAGCAGCGCCGGGCCGAAGATCGCCCCGATCACCCCGGTGATCAGTACGAACACCGCCGCCAGCGCCGCGACGCCACCGATCTGCTCGGCCACCAGCATGGCAATCGGCGAGGTCACCGACTTCGGTGCCATGGTCATCAGAATCATGTGCTCGGCGCCAAACCACCAGCCCAGCGCCACGCCCATGCCAGTCGCCACCACCCCGCCTATCACCAGCGTAGTAAAAATCGGCCAGAACAATTGCCGAATGCGCCGCAAATTCAGATACAGCGGCACCGCCAGCGCCACCGTCGCCGGGCCGAGCAGGATGCTCAGGATCTCGGTGCTCTTGCGGTACTCGGCGTACGTCACGCCACAACCGACCAGCACACCGATCACCAGCAACATGGAGACCAGCACCGGCTGCAGAAAGATCCAGCGGGTTTTCTCGAACGCTGCCAGCACCAGTTGATAGGCACCGAGGGTGATGCCGATGCCGAACAGCGGATGATGAATGACCGACGCCCAGGCACCTTGCCAATCGAACAGCATCAGGACTCCTCCGCCGGCGGCGCGTGGCGTTTGACCAGGCGCTGCATCAGCACACCGGCAAAGGCCATCGACAGGATCAGCGACAGCACCAGCGCGCCGACGATCGCCCAGAAATCCGCAGCAATCGCTGCGGCGTAAACCATCACACCCACGGCTGGCGGCACCAGCAGCAACGGCAGATAACGCAGCAGACTGCCCGCCGCCAGGTTCAGCGGCTCACCGACTTCACCGCGAATGATCAGGAACGCCAGCAACAGCAGCAGACCGATGATCGGCCCCGGCAGCACCGGCAACAGCAAATGATTAAGCGCCGTGCCGAGCAATTGAAACAGCACCAGCAGGGTCAGGCCACGTAGCAACATCAGACATCTCTCCGCGCAAGTCGCCTGCATTATAAGCACGCCTGCGCTATGGATCGGCATTCGCCAAAAGCATGGTCGGTTGACCGCAGCAAATCGCCGTGATGATCTACAGTGGTTCGCAGGGCGGTCAAATCCCCCACCTGAAAAACTATAAAACCGATGAACCCAAGGAGAGTCTCAATGCCCTATGTTCCCGTTGCAGAGCTCAAAGATCATGTCGGCAAGGAACTCGGACGTTCCGAATGGCTCACCATCGATCAGGAACGCATCAACCTGTTTGCCGAAGCCACCGGTGATTATCAGTTCATTCACGTCGACCCGGCCAAAGCCGCGCAAACGCCCTTTGGCAGCACCATCGCCCACGGTTTCCTGTCGCTGTCGCTGATGCCGAAACTGATGGAAGACATTCTGGTATTGCCGGAAGGCGTGAAGATGGTGGTCAACTATGGCCTGGACAGCGTGCGTTTCATTCAGCCGGTGAAGGTCGACTCGAAAGTCCGATTGAAGGTCGATCTGGTTGAAGTGACCGAGAAAAAACCCGGCCAGTGGTTGCTCAAGGCTATCGCAACCCTCGAGATAGAGGGCTCGGAGAAACCGGCCTATATTGCCGAACCCTTGTCGCTCTGCTTCGTCTGATCGTTCCGGATGCGAAGCAGCGCACGCTGTTTCGCGTCACCTCTCTATATATGCGACGCATAGCTGCGGCATACTCGGTCGCCTAATTGCCCGGATCCCGCTATGCGCTCACTTGCTTGTCTTGCACCCCTTGCCTTGACCCTGATGCTCACCGCTTGCGGCGACGGCGAATCGCTGTTGCCGCCGGATGCACGCCTGCCGGACGGCGGACGCTATCGCGGCGAACTGGTCGATGGCTTGCTGCAAGGCCAGGGCCGCGTCGACTACCCCAATGGCAGCTGGTACGCCGGGCAGTTCGACAAGGGCCAGTGGCATGGTCAGGGCGAATGGCACGGCAGCAACGGCGAGGTCTATCGCGGCCAGTTTGCGCAGGGGCTGTTCGACGGTCAGGGCAGCCTGACCACCAACGCCAGCAGCTACACCGGCGGCTTCAAACAGGGCCGGCGCGACGGCGAAGGCACGCTGAAAGAAAACGGCATGACCTACCGTGGCGAATTCCGTGCCGACCAGTATTCCGGGCTCGGCCGTCTGGAAATGGAGGACGGCAGCTCCTATCAGGGCCAGTTCGCCCACGGCAAACCCAACGGTGAAGGCCAGCGCGGCGATGCCAGCGGCAACTCGTTCACCGGGCATTTCGTCAACGGCCAACTCGAAGGCAACGGCACCTTCAACAGCGCCGATGGCGACATCTATGTCGGCGGGTTCAAAAACAATCAATTGCACGGCAAGGGCCGCTACGAAAACGCCGACGGCGATGTCTGGCTCGGCCAGTTCAAGGAAGGCGCGCTGACCGGCAAGGGCGAACTGATCGGCGCCGACGGCAGCCATTACATCGGCGTATTCAATGATTGGCGTTTCACCGGCCAGGGCCGCTTGAACCTCTCTGACGGCAGCTTCTACATCGGCGGTTTCGACAACGACAGCTATTCGGGGCGCGGCACCCTGGTACTGACCGATGGCAGCGTGCTCAGCGGCACCTGGATCAACGGCCAGCGCGTGCGCGACGCCGACGGCAAACTGCTGCCCGATACCCTTGAACTCGGTCTGCTCGCCCAAGGTCGTTTGCTCGACGAAGCACTGACGGCAATTCCCGCCTCGACTCCGGCCGTGGAGCTGTACACCCTGACCCTCGGCGGCGATGGCAAGCAAAGTGTGTTTCTGCGCGAGTCCGACTTCGTCGCCAATATGCTCAATACGCGTTTTGGTGCGTTCGGCCAGATTCGTCTGGTCAACCACCGCGACCACCTCGGCGACCGGCCGATGGCCACCCGCGAAAACCTGCGCCGGGCCGCGCAAGCCTTGGCCGAACGCAGTGGCCCGGAAGACTTGCTGTTCATTTACCTGACCAGCCACGGCACCGCCGAGCATGAACTGGTGCTCGATCAGCCACGCATGGAGCTGGCCGACCTGCCCGCCGACGAACTCGCCGCGGTGCTGGCGCCGCTGAAGCACCGTGACAAGATCATCGTTATTTCGTCGTGCTACTCCGGCGGTTTCATTCCAGCGCTGAAGGACGAACGCACCCTGATCATGACCGCCTCGCGCGCCGACCGGGTGTCGTTTGGCTGTTCCGAAGAAGCCAATTTCACCTACTTTGGTGACGCGCTGTTCGCCCAGGCGCTGAACCAGACCGATGATCTGGAGCAGGCTTTCAAACTGGCCAGGGCCACCGTCGCCGAGCGCGAGCTGGCGGATGGTTTCGAGGCTTCGGAGCCGCAGATCTGGGCGCCGAAAACCGTGTTGTCGCACTGGCAACTGCTGCGCAAACAGCAGGCCCGTAAAGCGTTGCAAAGTGCTGCGTTGAACGACGGGGCGACAAAAGGCAACTAAGCTGAACAGTATCAAGGGAGAGACACTATGTACTTGACGCCTCAGCACGTATTGCTTGCCGGAGCCACCGGACTGACCGGTGAACATCTACTCGATCGCCTGCTCAACGAACCGACGATTTCACGCGTGCTCGCCCCTTCGCGTCGCCCCCTGGCGGAACATCCGCACCTGGAAAACCCGGTCGGCGATCCGCAGGTGTTTCTGCCGCAACTGAGCGGGCGCGTCGATATCGCCTATTGCTGTCTCGGCACCACCATCAAGCAGGCGGGCTCGGAAGAAGCCTTTCGCGCGGTGGATCTGGACATGGTCGTGGCGTTCGCCAAACGCGCGCGGGAGATGGGCGCGCGGCATCTGATCGTGATCAGCGCGATTGGCGCGGATCCGAAATCCTCGGTGTTCTACAACCGGGTCAAGGGCGAAATGGAGCAGGCACTGCGCGCGCAGGACTGGCCGCAACTGACCATCTGCCGGCCTTCATTGTTGCTGGGTGAGCGAGTCGAGCCGCGTCTGGCCGAGCAACTGGCCGGGCCACTGTCGAAGCTGATTCCGGGCAAGTACCGCGGCATCGAAGCCTGCCAGTTGGCGCGAGCGATGTGGCGGCTGGCGCTGGAAGAGCAGGATGGGGTGCGGGTGATCGAGTCGGATGAGCTGAGGAAATTGGGTAAATAACCGGAAATCGCTATCGCCAGCAGGCTGGCTCCCACACTGATTCTCAGTGAACCCACCTTTTGTGGGCAACCAGGAAACCTGTGGGAGCCAGCCTGCTGGCGATGGAGTGCGCAGCACTCCCTACAATCCGCCCGTCGCCTGAAAACCCACGCCAATCACAGTGAGCAACGACAACGGCAACAACAGTGTATCGAGCAGCGCACTGGCCGGCAGGTCCACCCCGGGATAGCTCGGCGCCTCGGCGCCGAAGCGGTCTTTCGCACAACAGCCACCATTGAGCGCATACCAATCCAGTCGCGTACCGGAATACACCACCGGCGCGCCGGGTTTCGCCGCGTCCAGCGTCCGCGCTGTGGCGCAGCCGGTCAGTTGCACGGCCAGCACCAGCGCCAGCAGCTTATTCATCGCTGCTCAGATGATGCTCGCCCCACCGCGGCAGCATGTCTTGCGGGATACCAAGCAGATTGAGAATGCGTGCTACGACGAAATCGATGAGGTCATCGATGGTCTGCGGCTGATGGTAGAAACCCGGCGACGCCGGCAGAATCGTCACGCCCATGTTCGACAGCTTGAGCATGTGTTCCAGATGAATGCTCGAATACGGCGCCTCGCGCGGCACCAGAATCAACTGGCGGCGCTCTTTCAACGTGACGTCGGCGGCGCGCTCGATCAGGTTGTTGCACGCGCCGGTCGCAATGGCCGACAGCGTGCCGGTCGAGCACGGCACCACGACCATTGCCGCCGGCGCACCGGAGCCCGAGGCCACCGGCGACATCCAGTCTTCCTTGCCGTACACGCGAATCTGTCCGGCGGCTGCGCCGGTGTATTCGGTGAGAAACGCCTGCATCATCTGTGGCTTGGCCGGCAACGACACGTCGGTTTCGGTGGCCATCAC
Organism: Pseudomonas sp. R1-1; assembly: GCF_051132135.1. Lineage (NCBI taxonomy): Bacteria > Pseudomonadati > Pseudomonadota > Gammaproteobacteria > Pseudomonadales > Pseudomonadaceae > Pseudomonas > Pseudomonas sp. R1-1. Next base: position 832,653 of record NZ_CP071663.1, on the reverse strand, counting down.
CAGTTGCGCAGCCTTGGAAATCAGAAAGTGCACTTCGCGATCTTCACGCACCAGACAATCGAGCAGACGCAAACCGTACTGCGCGCCGGACGCGCCGGTCATCGCCAGCGTGATGCGTTCCGGGCCACCGGCCTGCGAGTAACCGTTCATTGCAGCGCCTCGGCGAGTTTGCCGTGCAGACCACCGAAGCCACCGTTACTCATGATCACCACATGCGTGCCCGGCTGGGCCTGGCTCTTCACGCGTTCAATGATGCCTTCCAGCGAATCGCTGACAATCGACGGCACCGTGCACAGCGCGGCAGTCGCGGCCAGGTCCCAGCCAAGATTGGCCGGGGCGTACCAGATCACCTGATCGGCATCGACCACGCTGTCCGGCAAACCGTCACGGTGCGCGCCGAGCTTCATCGAATTGGAGCGCGGCTCGATGATCGCGATCAGCGGCGCGTCGCCAATGCGCTTGCGCAGGCCATCAAGGGTGGTGGCGATGGCTGTCGGGTGGTGGGCAAAGTCGTCGTAAATGGTGATGCCGCGGACTTCCGCGACTTTTTCCATGCGGCGTTTGACGTTCTTGAATGCGCTGAGACCGGCAATGCCCATTGACGGCACCACGCCGACATGCCGCGCTGCTGCCAGCGCCGCCAAGGCATTGGCGACGTTGTGCTGGCCGGTCAGCTCCCATTCAACGGTGCCTTGCGACACGCCTTCGAACATCACTTCGAACGCCGAACCGTCTTCGCTGAGCAGTTTGACCTGCCACTGACCGCCGGCACCGGTGGTTTGCACCGGGGTCCAGCAACCCATCTCGATCACCCGCTGCAACGCCGGCTCGGTGGTCGGGTGAATAACCAGACCTTCGCTCGGGATGGTGCGGACCAAGTGATGGAATTGCCGCTCGATCGCTGGCAGATCCGGGAAGATATCGGCGTGATCGAATTCCAGATTGTTGAGAATGGCCGTACGCGGGCGGTAATGGACGAACTTCGAACGCTTGTCGAAGAACGCGCTGTCGTATTCATCGGCCTCGATCACGAAGAACGGCGTACCGCCCAGCCGCGCCGACACCGAGAAGTTCTGCGGTACACCGCCAATCAGGAAACCCGGGCTCATGCCGGCGTGTTCCAGCACCCAGGCGAGCATGCTGCTGGTGGTGGTCTTGCCGTGGGTACCGGCAACCGCCAGCACCCAACGACCTTGCAGCACATGATCAGCCAGCCACTGCGGGCCGGAGACGTACGGCAGGCCTTTGTTCAGCACGTATTCCACGGCCGGGTTGCCACGGGACATGGCATTGCCGATCACCACCAGATCCGGCGCCGGATCGAGCTGCGCCGGGTCGTAGCCCTGAGTCAGCTGAATGCCCTGGGCTTCGAGCTGTGTGCTCATCGGTGGATAGACGTTGGCGTCGGAGCCGGTCACATGATGGCCCAGCTCTTTGGCCAACACCGCCATCGAGCCCATGAAAGTCCCGCAGATACCCAGAATATGAATGTGCATAGTCGACCTCGTAAAACATGGCCGCAGGTTAGCGTAGGGAGGGGGAAATGGCACTCTTTAGGTGAAGTCTGCGCGCGCGCAGGCCGCTACATCTCGGGTTGATCGTTCCCACGCGCAGCAAAGGAATGCAGCTCGGGACGCTCTGCGTCCCAAAGCGGACGCAGAGCGTCCGGGGAGGCGTTACCACGCAGAACGTGGGAACGATCAAGTTCGGCTCGATTATTCAGGTCCACGTAAATCGCCAGAACACCTCGATCAGTCCCTCTCCCTCTGGGAGAGGGCTAGGGTGAGGGGCATTTAACTGACACGCCGCTCAATCCCATGCTTGCGCAGCTTTCTATAAAGCGTATTTCGACTCACGCCCAGCTGTTCCGCGGTACGGGTCATGTGCCAGCGGGTCTGCTCTAACGCATTAAGCAACGCAGAACGCTCGGCATCTTCCAGCGGTCGCTCGCAAGAGTCCTGCGCCACAACCACCGGCCGCACCTGCCGAATCATCCCCGGCAAATCCTCCACCCCGACCCGGCCCTCATCACACAACGCCGCTAACGTCCGCAGCACATTGCGCAACTGCCGGACATTGCCGGGCCAGTCGAACGCCAGCAACGCCTGACGCGCCGGCTCTTCAATCACAATCGCCTCACCGCCCGCCTCTTCGGCCAACAGAAAATCCAGCAACTGCGCCTTGTCACTGCGCTCACGCAATGCCGGCAACGCCACTTCCAGCCCGTTCATGCGGTAATACAAATCCTCGCGAAAACTGCCGTCCTCGACCCGCTCGAGCAGATTGCGGTGGGTGGCACTGATGATCCGCACATTGACCGTCTCTGGTTCACCGCCGAGCGGCACCACCTGGCGATCTTCCAGCACCCGCAGCAAACGGGTCTGCAGAGCCAGCGGCATGTCGCCAATTTCATCGAGAAACAGGGTGCCGCCATCGGCCTGCTGCAACTTGCCACGCATGCCGTCCTTGCGTGCGCCGGTGAAGCTGCCGCCGCGATAGCCAAACAGTTCGCTCTCGATCAGGCTCTCCGGGATCGCCGCGCAATTGAGCGCGACGAAGGCTTTGCCCGAGCGCTGACTGGCCTGATGCACAGCCTTGGCGAAGGCTTCCTTGCCGGTGCCGGTTTCGCCGTTGATCAGCAGCGGCACATCACGTTCGAACACGCGCAGGGCTTTGCGGAAACTGGCTTGCAACGCCTCGTCACCGAGGCAGATGCCGGGCAGGCGCGGCGCTTCGATGATCTTCGCCGGGGCCGGGATCGGCAGCGGTTTGCGTGATTCGCCGCGCAGGACGGCAAACAGATGCCGCCCATCGCGGGTGCGCAGCGGCCAACTGGCGCTGGCATTGGCGCTGGCGCGAACGAGCAGCTCATCCAGCGAGCAATCGAAAAACGCTTCCACCGGTTTGCCCAGCAAGCCGCCGCGCATATGCCCAAGCAGGTTCAGCGCACTCTGGTTGACTGCGCTGATCCGCCCTTCCCCATCGAACGCCAGCAAGCCTTCGCTGAACAGCCCGACCGACTCGGCCTGCAGATGAAAGCGCAACAACCACTGGTTATCGAAGCAGCGCAGGAAGTAGCAACTCTCGATCATCTTCGCCGACAGATTGACCAGCGTCATGGTGTGGAACTGGCTCTGGCGCGAAACCTCGTGGCGCGCCGAAGACACATCGAGCACAGCGAGCAGTTCGCCATGCGGATCGAACACCGGGCTTGCCGAACAAGTCAGGCCGGTGTGGCGGCCGCGAAAGTGTTCGTCCTGATGAATGGTCAGCGCCTGGCGCTCGACCAGGCAAGTGCCGATGCCGTTGGTGCCTTCGCAGGCTTCACTCCAGTCGGCGCCGAGCCAGAGGCCGGCGCGTTCGAAAATCTTGCGTTCGGCCGGCGCGGCGACGCAGTTGAGGATCACCCCCCGCGCATCGGTCAACAGCACCGCGTGGCCGGCGCCGGAAAGCTGTTGATGCAGGCTGCTCATTTCCGTCCCGGCAATTTGCAGCACTTGCTGCAGACGTTCGCGGCTTTCCAGCACACGCCCGTGTTCGAGCACGGTCGGGGCCATGCTCAGGGCCGGGTCGAGGTGATAGTCCTGCAGACACCGCAGCCAGGAGCGGGCGATCGACGGGTCGGCACCGGGGCCGTGCAAATGCGGCTTGCCCTGGGTGGCGGTGAGGACCTGGCGGGCATGGCGACTCAAATGGTTGTCGTGCATTTCTTATTGTTCTCCCCGAGGCGCGGCGGCCCAATGCTGAGGTGACGCCCAGCATCCTCCAGGCACCGGCGCATTGCAATGCTGGCAAGACCGCCCGGCCACGGGCTGTGCCAGAAACGGTACAAATCGTCACCGCAGCTGTACCGAAACCCTCACAGCATCGACCCGCTCGTCCGAGACAAACCGTGCAACGCCCTGATTTGCCTGACCTGCGCGGCAATGGCCCGGCCCTTGCTCTACGCTTATAGCAAGCGCACTTGCGCGTTTCTCTAATAAGTACAAAGCCAAGGAGAACATCATCATGCGTTACGCTCACCCCGGTACTGACGGCGCCAAGGTCTCGTTCAAGAGCAAGTACGGTAACTACATCGGCGGCGAGTTCGTCGCGCCGGTCAAAGGTCAGTACTTCACCAATACCTCGCCAGTGAATGGCCAGCCGATTGCCGAATTCCCCCGCTCCACCGCCGAAGACATCGACAAGGCGCTGGACGCTGCCCATGCCGCCGCCGATGCCTGGGGCGCGACTTCGGTGCAGGCGCGCTCGCTGATCCTGCTGAAAATCGCCGACCGCATCGAAGCCAACCTCGAATTGCTGGCGATCACCGAAACCTGGGACAACGGCAAAGCCATCCGCGAAACCCTCAACGCCGACATTCCGCTGGCCGCCGACCACTTCCGCTACTTCGCCGGTTGCCTGCGCGCGCAGGAAGGCAGCGCCGCGGAAATCGACGGCAACACCGTGGCCTATCACATTCATGAACCGCTGGGCGTGGTCGGCCAGATCATCCCGTGGAACTTCCCGCTGTTGATGGCCGCGTGGAAACTGGCGCCTGCGCTGGCCGCCGGTAACTGCGTGGTACTCAAGCCCGCCGAGCAAACGCCGCTGGGCATCTGCGTGCTGATGGAGTTGATCGGTGACTTGCTGCCGCCGGGCGTGCTCAACGTCGTGCAAGGCTTCGGCAAAGAGGCCGGCGAAGCACTGGCGACCAGCAAGCGCATCGCCAAGATCGCCTTCACCGGCTCGACCCCGGTCGGTTCGCACATCATGAAATGCGCAGCGGAAAACATCATTCCGTCCACCGTGGAACTGGGCGGCAAATCACCGAACATCTTCTTCGAAGACATCATGCAGGCCGAGCCGAGCTTCATCGAAAAAGCCGCTGAAGGTCTGGTGCTGGCGTTCTTCAACCAGGGCGAAGTGTGCACCTGCCCGTCGCGCGCGCTAGTACAGGAATCGATCTACGACGAATTCATGCAGGCCGTGATGAAGAAAGTCAGCCAGATCAAACGCGGCGACCCGCTCGACACCGACACCATGGTCGGTGCCCAGGCATCCGAGCAGCAATTCGACAAGATTTTGTCCTACCTGGAAATCGCCAAGGGCGAAGGCGCCGAGCTGCTGACGGGCGGCAAAGTGGAAAAACTCGAAGGCAGCCTGGCCACCGGTTACTACATCCAGCCGACCCTGCTCAAGGGCACCAACAAGATGCGCGTGTTCCAGGAAGAAATCTTCGGCCCGGTGGTGAGCATCACCACCTTCAAGGACGAAGCCGAAGCTCTGGCGATCGCCAACGACACCGAGTTCGGCCTCGGCGCCGGTCTGTGGACCCGCGACATCAACCGCGCCTACCGCATGGGCCGGGCGATCAAGGCCGGTCGCGTGTGGACCAACTGCTACCACCTGTACCCGGCGCATGCCGCGTTCGGTGGTTACAAAAAGTCCGGTGTCGGCCGTGAGACGCACAAGATGATGCTCGACCATTATCAGCAGACCAAGAACCTGCTGGTGAGCTACGACATCAATCCGTTGGGCTTTTTCTAACTCTGCGGCACTGATCGTTCCCACGCGCAGCAAAGGAACGATCAGGTTCCTGGCGATACCGCCGGGGCAATAAAACAATAAGAAAGGTGAACCCTATGCCAAGCGAATCCCCGGCTGGCGCTCCGGCGACCGGCTCCTCCGTCGACTTCGAAAAAGTCGGCACCGACTACTTCCAACAACGCGAATTGAAAAAAGGCGCCGCCGGCTGGGTCCTGCTGGTGGGCCTGGGCGTTGCTTACGTGATTTCCGGCGACTACGCCGGCTGGAACTTCGGCCTCGCCCAGGGTGGCTGGGGCGGCATGTTTCTCGCCACGCTGCTGATGGCGACCATGTACCTGTGCATGTGCTTCTCCCTCGCCGAACTGTCCTCGATGATCCCCACCGCCGGCGGCGGTTACGGCTTTGCCCGCAGCGCGTTCGGGCCGTGGGGCGGATTTCTCACTGGCACCGCAATCCTCATCGAATATGCAATCGCGCCCGCCGCCATCGCGGTGTTCATCGGCGCCTACTGCGAGTCGCTGTTCGGCATCGGCGGCTGGGTGATCTATCTGGCTTTCTACATCATCTTTATCGCCATCCATATTTTCGGCGTAGGCGAAGCGCTCAAGCTGATGTTCATCATCACCGCTGTCGCCGCGTTGGCACTGGGAGTGTTTCTGGTGGCGATGGTGCCGCACTTCGATGTCGCCAACCTGCTCGACATCCCGGTTACCGCCGCGGCCGGCGCCAGCCCGTTCCTGCCGTTCGGCTATGTCGGCGTGTGGGCAGCGATTCCCTATGCGATCTGGTTTTTCCTCGCCGTCGAAGGCGTGCCGCTGGCGGCTGAAGAAACCAAAAATCCCAAGCGCGACCTGCCGCGTGGCCTGATCGGCGCGATGCTGGTGCTGTTGATGTTCGCCCTGCTGATTCTGATCGTCGGCCCCGGTGGCGCTGGCGCCAATTCGCTGCTGACCTCCGGCAATCCGCTGGTCGAAGCCTTGAGCAAAGCCTATGGCGGCTCGACCTGGATGGGCAGCTTCGTCAACCTCGTCGGCCTGGCCGGGCTGATCGCCAGTTTCTTCTCGATCATCTACGCCTACTCGCGGCAGATCTTTGCGTTGTCGCGGGCCGGTTACCTGCCGCGCAAATTGTCGCAGACCAACAAGAGCAAGGCGCCGGTGCTGGCGCTGGTGATTCCCGGAATTATCGGCTTCGGGCTGTCGTTGACCGGTCAAGGCGACCTGCTGATTCTGGTGGCGGTGTTCGGCGCGACCATTTCCTATGTGCTGATGATGGCCGCGCACATCACGCTGCGCATCCGCCGCCCCAAAATGGATCGGCCGTATCGCACGCCGGGCGGTATTTTCACTTCGGGCGTGGCGCTGGTGCTGGCGTGCATCGCCGTGGTGGCGGGGTTCCTCGTCGATCCACGGGTGGTGATCGGCGCCGCCATCATCTATGGAGTGTTAATTGCTTACTTTGCCTTCTACAGTCGGCATCACTTGGTAGCGGGCACGCCGGAAGAAGAATTCGCGGCGATTCAGAAAGCTGAACAAGCCTTGCACTGATTGTCGAAAACCACGGCGCAGAGGTATCTGCGCCGTCACGGAGAACGCTGAATGGCCAGTTTTGCTCACACGGTCGGCGCGCAGACCTACCGCTTCGACAGCCTCAAAGACCTCATGGCCAAGGCCAGCCCGGCACGCTCGGGGGATTTTCTCGCGGAAATCGCCGCGCTCAATGACGGCGAGCGCGTCGCCGCACAAATGGCCCTGGCTAACACCCCGCTCACGCATTTTCTGCAGGAAGCGCTGATCCCCTACGAAGCCGATGAAGTCACCCGACTGATCATCGACACTCACGACAAGCAGGCCTTTGCAGTCGTCAGCCATCTCACCGTCGGTGGCTTTCGCGACTGGCTGCTCAGCGACGCCGCCGACGAAACCAGTCTGCGCCTGCTGGCCCCCGGCCTGACGCCGGAAATGGTCGCGGCCGTGTCGAAGATCATGCGCGTACAGGATCTGGTGCTGGTGGCGCAAAAGATTCGCGTGGTGACGAAATTCCGCGGCACCCTCGGCTTGAAAGGTCGCCTGTCGACCCGCCTGCAACCCAACCACCCGACCGATGAGCCGTCCGGGATCGCCGCGAGCATTCTCGACGGCCTGCTCTATGGCAACGGCGACGCGATGATCGGCATCAACCCGGCCACCGACAGCATTGCCTCGATTTGCGCCATGCTGGAAATGCTCGATGCGATCATCCAGCGCTACGACATTCCGACCCAGGCCTGCGTACTCACCCACGTCACCACCTCCATCGAGGCGATCAACCGTGGCGTGCCGCTGGATCTGGTGTTCCAGTCGATCGCTGGCACCGAAGCGGCCAACGCCAGTTTCGGTATCAATCTGAATGTGTTGCAGGAAGGCTATGACGCCGGGTTGAGCCTGAACCGCGGCACGCTCGGGCAGAACCTGATGTATTTCGAAACCGGTCAGGGCAGTGCGCTGTCGGCCAATGCCCACCATGGCGTCGATCAACAGACCTGTGAGACGCGAGCCTACGCCGTGGCGCGGCATTTCAAGCCGTTTCTGGTGAACACGGTCGTAGGATTTATCGGCCCGGAATACCTCTACAACGGCAAACAGATCATCCGCGCCGGCCTCGAAGACCATTTTTGCGGCAAGTTGCTTGGCGTGCCGATGGGCTGCGACATCTGCTACACCAACCACGCCGAAGCCGATCAGGACGACATGGACACCCTGTTGACGCTCTTGGGTGTGGCCGGGATCAACTTCATCATGGGCATCCCCGGCTCCGATGACATCATGCTCAATTACCAGACCACCTCGTTCCACGACGCCCTCTACGCCCGGCAGACCCTGGGCCTGAAACCGGCGCCGGAGTTCGAGCAGTGGCTGGCCAACATGGGCATCTTCACGCAAGCCGATGGCAAGGTGCGCTTTGGTAACAATCTGCCGCCGGCCTTCCGCCAGGCGCTGGCGCAATTGGGATGACTCGCATGGAAAAACCGCCCGTGGACCCGCAAAACCCGTGGCTGCAACTGCGCCGCCTGACCCCGGCGCGCATTGCTCTGGGCCGCACTGGCACCAGCCTGCCGACCAGCGCTCAGCTGGATTTCCAGTTTGCCCATGCGCAGGCGCGCGATGCGGTGCACCTGCCGTTCGATCATGCCGGGCTCAGCGCACAGTTGCAGGAGGGCGGGCGCCAAAGCCTGCTGCTGCACAGCGCGGCGCCGGATCGCCACACGTATCTGCAACGCCCGGACCTGGGCCGCAAGCTCAGCGACGAGTCGGCGCAATCCCTGCGTGATTACGCCAGCGCCCATCCGGGCGGCGTCGATCTGGCGATTGTCGTCGCGGACGGCTTGTCGGCCCTGGCCGTGCATCGGCATACCCTGCCGTTTCTCAAGCGCCTGGAAGAACAGATGAGCGCCGATGGCTGGTCGCTCGCGCCCGTGCTGCTGGTGGAACAGGGCCGCGTCGCCATCGGTGACGAAATCGGCCAGTTGCTCGGGGCGAAAATGTTGGTGATGCTGATCGGCGAGCGGCCGGGCCTGAGTTCGCCGGACAGCCTCGGCCTGTATTTCACCTATGCGCCCAAGGTCGGCCTGACCGACGCTTACCGCAATTGCATCTCCAATGTCCGCCTGGAGGGATTGAGCTACGGCATGGCGGCGCATCGCCTGCTGTATCTGATGCGTGAAGCCTGTCGACGGCAGCTGTCGGGGGTCAACTTGAAGGACGAAGCCCAGGTGCAGACGCTGGAGCCGGACGATGAGGTGAACATGAAGGGCAATTTCCTGCTCGACCCGCCGCCCGCCTGAACCGTTTCCGCATTGCCTTTCTGCGCTGGTTTCAGGCAGGATCGAAGCACGGCCGCCAGGGTTTCCCATCGCCGTCAGAGCAGTTGAAGACAGCCACTTGAAGACGAGACCTATCATGCGGATTATTCAAGCGACCCTCGAACATCTGGATTTGCTGACCCCGTTGTTCGTCAAATATCGCGAGTTCTACGGTTCCCTGCCTTACCCGGATTCCTCCCGCGCCTTTCTCGAAAAGCGCCTGCGCCGCAAGGAATCGGTGATTTACCTGGCCCTGGCCGATGATGACGACAAGAAACTCATGGGGTTCTGTCAGCTCTATCCAAGCTTCTCCTCGCTGTCGCTCAAGCGCGTGTGGATTCTCAACGACATCTATGTCGCCGAAGACGCCCGTCGGCAATTGGTCGCGGACAATCTGATCCGCACCGCAAAAAAAATGGCCAAGGAAACCCAAGCCGTGCGCATGCGCGTCTCCACCAGCGCCGACAACGAAGTGGCACAAAAAACCTATGAATCCATCGGATTCAAGGAAGACACCGAGTTCAAGAACTACGTATTGCCGATCAGCGACGAGCTCTGATCGCCACCGACCGGGTGCTGAGGGAGCGCGCTCCCTCGCCACACGTCGGGTCTGCCTGACAATTGATCACAGGCGACACTCCTCGCGACAAAACCGACACGCTTTCCTCCTGCCAGACCGTATAATCGCGAGCTTTCCGGCTTGTAAGAAAAACTACACCCCGCTGTAGGCTTACACGAAGTCATCCGCACAGGCCTGCCGAGTCGGGCCGCCATACAGGTGCCTCCATGGATTTCAACCCGCTCGACCTTATCCTGCATCTCGACGTCTACCTCGATTTGCTGGTGAACAACTATGGGCCATGGATCTACGCCATCCTGTTTCTGGTGATCTTCTGCGAAACCGGTCTGGTGGTGATGCCGTTCCTGCCGGGCGACTCGCTGCTGTTCATTGCCGGCGCCGTGGCGGCGGGTGGTGGCATGGACCCGGTATTGCTCGGTGGTCTGCTGATGCTCGCGGCCATTCTCGGCGACAGCACCAACTACGTGATCGGTCGTACGGCGGGTGAGAAGCTGTTCAGCAACCCCAACTCGAAAATATTCCGCCGCGACTACCTGCAAAAAACCCACGACTTCTACGACAAGCACGGCGGCAAGACCGTGACCATGGCGCGTTTCCTGCCGATCATCCGTACGTTTGCGCCATTCGTCGCCGGCATCGCACGCATGCCGTATCCGCGCTTTTTCGGTTTCAGCGTACTCGGCACGATCCTCTGGGTCGGCGGCCTGGTCACTCTCGGTTACTTCTTCGGCAACGTGCCGTTCATCAAGAAGAACCTGTCGCTGCTGGTGGTGGCCATTATCCTGCTGTCGCTGGTGCCGATGATCATCGGTGTGGTGCGCAGCCGTTTCGGCGGCACCAAAGCGCAATCGCACTAAGCAATGTGGTTGTTGAGCGCCTGGCGTCGCCGACGCATTCTGGCAAAGCACCCGATTGCCGACGATGTCTGGCAACGGGTGCGGCATCACCTGAGTTTTCTCGATGGCCTCAGCGCTGCGCAAGACCAGTGGCTGCGCGACGCCTGTGTGTTGTTCCTCGAAGACAAACACCTGAGTGCCCTGCCCGGCGTCGAACTGCATCAGGAACAACGCCTGTTGCTCGCCGCCCAAGCGCAGTTGCCGCTGCTTAACCTCGGTGATTTGAACTGGTATCAAGGCTTTCATGAGATCGTCCTCTACCCCGACGACTTCCTCAGCCCGCAACGCCATCGCGACGCCAGCGGCATTGAGCATGAGTGGGACGGCGAGCACAGCGGCGAAGCCTGGCAACAGGGGCCGGTGATTCTCGCCTGGCCGGGCGTCATGGCCAGCGGTGGCTGGGAAGGCTATAACCTGGTCATTCACGAACTGGCGCATAAACTCGACATGCTCAATGGCGATGCCAACGGCCTGCCGCCGTTGCATGCCGACATGCGCGTCAGCGACTGGGCCGAGGTGATGCAGGCGGCCTACGACGATCTCAACCGCCAGCTAGACCATGATCCCGATGCCGAAACCGCCATCGATCCGTACGCGGCGGAGAACCCGGCGGAGTTCTTCGCAGTCACCAGTGAATACTTCTTCAGCGCCCCGGATCTGCTGCACGAGGCCTATCCGCAGGTGTACGCGCAGTTGCAGCTTTTCTACCGCCAGGACCCGTTGGGCAGGTTGCGGCAACTTCAGGCCACAGACCCGGTCTATCAGGCGCACGACTAAGCTGCACACGACTTTCGGTCCATGGCGTCGACGGCAGAATATGCCTATAATCGCCGCCACTTTTTGGTCAATCCGGCCAAGTGTTTTTGGTCAACTACGGGGGCAACGCCCAATGAGCTACAGCAAGATTCCGGCTGGCAAAGACCTGCCGAACGACATCTACGTCGCGATCGAGATTCCGGCCAACCACGCGCCGATCAAATACGAAATCGACAAAGACAGCGATTGCCTGTTCGTTGACCGTTTCATGGCCACCCCAATGTTCTACCCGGCCAACTACGGTTACATCCCGAACACTCTGGCTGACGACGGTGATCCCCTCGACGTGCTGGTCGTGACCCCTTACCCGGTTGCCCCAGGTTCGGTGATCCGCGCACGTCCGGTCGGCATTCTGAACATGACCGACGACGGCGGCGGCGATGCCAAAGTCATCGCAGTGCCACACGACAAGCTGTCGCAGCTGTACGTCGACGTGAAGGAATACACCGACCTGCCGCCACTGCTGATCCAGCAGATCGAGCACTTCTTTGCGAACTACAAAGATCTCGAAAAAGGCAAATGGGTCAAGATCGAAGGCTGGGCCGGCGCAGACGCCGCCCGCGAAGCGATCATCAAGTCGGTTGCCGCCTACAAAGGCTAAGCGACGGCTCGCTGCGTGATGCTTGAGAAAACCCCGGTTGATCCGGGGTTTTTTATGTCCGGCCAAAGCTCGCTTAAACAAGCTGTTTAGAGCGGACTACAGAAAAGTTTTAAGCCGTGTAATTTCCCACAAGTGCGGCTTACATCCCGTCGCAAAATTCAGCCCGATTTTGAACGCGCGGTTTATTCAAACCGCTCTGGCACGGCCGTAGACTCCGTGTTTATGAGAAAGAACACTAGCGGTCCAAGATTCAAGGCACTCCTGGAAGCTGCGAACATCTCGACGACGGGTTTCGCAAAGTTCTGGGGCACGGAAGCCCAAAATGTCCACAACTGGTACACCCGGGGCGTCCCGGCGTATCGCATGGAAGAAGTCTCACGCCTGCTGTCCGTCAATAGCGAATGGCTGAAAACCGGCGAAGGCACCAAGGAATCCCCAAGCCTCAGCCCACCGGCGAGCAATGGCGACCATTTCGACGCCAACGACCCGCAGGGCAGCTACCGATTCATCCACCCCAACGATGTCGAACTGGCCTTCTTCAAGGAAACGCCGCTCGACAGCTCCGACAAGACCCACGTCATCCAGGACCCGGACCTCTCGATCCGCCTGCTGCGCGCCCACCTCGACCAGCTGGAAGTGCGCCCCGGCGACGCCATCTGCGCCCACATGATCGGCAACAGCATGGCCGACCGCATCGAAGACGGCTCCATCGTCGCCATCGACCGCAGCCTGACCCAGGTCGTCGACGGCGAAATCTACGCCATCGAACACGACGGCATGCTGCGCATCAAATACCTGCACCGCATGCCCGGCAACGGCCTGCGCCTGCGCAGCCACAACAGCGCCGAATACCCCGACGAGGTCTTCCGCCCGGCACAGATCGAGGAGCAAAGGATTCACATATTGGGCTGGGTGTTCTGGTGGTCGACGGTGAGCAAGCGCCGGCCGGTGGTGCCGTTTCTCTGATATCAGGGCCTACATAGCCCCCCTGTAGGAGTGAGCCTGCTCGCGATGAGGCCCTGATAATCGGTACAAATCCAAAATTTGTTCGACTGCGGTCGCTCTAAACCGCACTTCAGACTGGGAATCCCTAACAAAACTCAGTATCCTGCGCCCCACATTTGCGCATCGACCCGCTCCCGCGGCTCAGATGACGCCCGACGCGGCAGACCAACGTCTGACCAAGTCCCACAGCCGGACGCAAGATCCGGATGTACGTTTTGAAGGCTGGCGCGGCTTACCAAAAATAAGCCAAGCCAGTCCCCGAGAAGCCGGCCACAAGCCGGCTTTTTAATGCCTGAAAGAGCGGCAGCCCTACCCGTCCGAAAGCCGAATTTGCACTTGTCTAGCTTCTGTCACCTTGCTACCGTAACGACAAACGTCACTACAGGTATCTCATCATGGCCTCCATCAACATCCGTATCGACGATGAGCTGAAGCAACGCTCCTTTGCCGAACTGGAGAAGCTTGGCGTCACGCCTTCCGAGCTTCTGCGCCAAACGCTTCAATACGTCGCCGAGCGGGGCAAGCTACCTTTCAAAGCGGCGTTGCTCAGCGAAGAAGATGAAGCGCTCATCGCCGTCGTCACCGAACGCCTCGCCTCACCGCAGCGAGTCAAGGTGAGTCTGGATGATTTATGAGCTTGAGTTTGATCGTCGTGCTTTAAAAGAATGGAACAAGCTAGGGGATACGATTCGCCAACAGTTCAAAAAGAAACTGGCTGAGGTTTTGGAGAATCCTCGAATCGAAGCCAATCGCCTTCGTGAGCTACCGGATTGCTACAAAGTGAAATTGAAAAGTGCCGGTTATCGATTGATCTACCAGGTGCTTGACCAGGAAATCTTGGTGTTCGTGGTCGCTATCGGCAAACGCGAGCGTGAGGCTGCTTACGAGGTTGCGCATGATCGCTTGCCATCCCGCACCTGATACGAAGTGATTTACCAGATACAAGCCGTCCGAGGCGAATCATTTTTTAAAATAAAAACGCGTACAAGGAAGTAACATATGCGTCTCGCTTATCGCCCCTCACCTTTTCAATTGACCATCCTCATTGCTTTGAGCTTTTGCATCTCCGGCTGCGTCGGTACCATCGTGGCATTGCCTGAGAAAACCACGCTCAAAACTGACGAGTACAAAGCCCTTAACGCTCGCTCGATCCACCCAGCGGTCACCCGAACCGTGCAATCAACACCCACGCGTGAATGGTGCGGCATCACGGTTTGGGCGCTGATCATTCCTGTGCCGTTGAAATTGCCCGTGTGTTCGTCGTACTCCGAGCAGTCCTTCGGACGTGACGCGTATGGCGAGGAAATCGTTTTGCTCAATTCAAAACAAACTGTACCTTCGCCGTTCTATGCCTGCGGCCCGTTCATGGTGCTGGGGCCAGTTGTTCATGGCTATCAGGGCAATGCGCTTTGCGGGGTCTTTCCAGACTAGCCGGGGATCACCAATAACCGAACGACTTCCCTGATGACCCTCGCAAAATGGAGCGTTATCAGGCTGAGGCGTTGATCCACCATCACTTACCGATTACGGGACTACTGGGCATCATGTACCACACCGATGCAATGAAAGTACGCATAGAAGCAGACGTTGCCGCAAAAGGCCTGACGTTGCCGGTTCATGCGCGCCCCAAGTGGTATTTCCAATGATCAGATTCACCCAAGGCAACCTGCTGGAAGCCAAAACCGAAGCCCTCGTCAACACGGTGAATACCGTTGGCGTCATGGGTAAGGGCATCGCGCTGATGTTCAAAGAGCGCTTTGCGCAGAATTACCGCGTGTATGCAGCGGCATGTAAGGCCGGGGAAGTAGAAACCGGCAAAATGCACGTGACTGCCACCGACGAACTCGATGGCCCTCGCTGGATTGTGAATTTTCCTACCAAGCGCCACTGGCGGTCGCCGTCGCAAATGGCATGGATAACCGAAGGCTTGCATGATCTGCGGCGGTTCCTGCTTGAAAACGATGTGAAATCCGTCGCGATTCCACCGTTGGGTGCTGGCAATGGCGGTTTGAAGTGGACCGAAGTCCGTGAGCAGATTGTCGACGTGTTGGGGGACCTGGATGCTGATGTATTGGTATTCGAGCCGTCCAATCAGTATCTGAATGTCGCCAAGCGTACGGGTGTAGAAAAACTCACGCCTGCCCGCGCTCTTATCGCCGAACTGGTTCGTCGCTATTGGGTTTTAGGCATGCAGTGCAGTCTGCTGGAAATTCAGAAGCTGGCCTGGTTTCTTGAGCGCGCAATTGAGCAGTTGCCGGATACAGAGAACCCTCTAAATCTAAAATTTGTCGCGCACAAATATGGGCCATACGCCAACCGGCTGGAACATCTGCTCGATAACCTCGATGGCAGTTATCTTCACTGTGACAAACGCATCAGTGATGCAGGCATTAGTGATGTGATCTGGTTTGATCAAGAGCGCAAAGCGTTCTTGCAGACGTATCTGAAGACTGAGGCGAAGGACTATTCGCAAGCATTGGAGCGCACGGCTCAACTGATTGACGGCTTCGAATCGCCCTTTGGCATGGAGTTATTGGCCACAGTTGATTGGCTGTTGAACCAGGAAGGGGTGCCTGCGACTGTTCCTGCAATACGTGAGGCGTTAAAACGCTGGGATGGCGGTGCCGGTGCTGCGGCTCGCAAAAGCAAGCTGTTCGATGATCAGTCTTTGGAAATTGCGCTCAAGCGATTGGCTACCAGCAGCTTTCGACCAGAATTAGTGCACTAAGCGATCAAGAACAATTGGTCAGCAACCTGCTGACCAATCCCCTCACGGATAACTAAACGACTTCACCAACGTCAACTCCCCCACCGCCCGCATCGGGATCAAAAACGTCTCCATTTTCTCACTCGGCGTGCCTTCCTCGGTGATCACCGTCACCTGCGCCGTGGTCAACGCCTGCACCGCCTCGCCCGCGCCCTCGTCATCCTCGCGATAGCCACCGCCGTAATAATTCACATACACCAGATACTGGCCTTTGATCGGCGCGGGCATGGCGGCGATTTCCGGGCCGTAGCCGGTGGTGACGTCGACGTCGAGGGCGGCGCCGTTGGGGGCGACGCGGTTGCCGTACCAGATGTGCGCGCCGTCGGGGGTGATCAGGTGCAGGTCGAGGTCGGTGCCGTCGCTGTCCCACGCCAGCAGTACGCGCAGTTTGGCCGGGGTGGCGCCGCCGCGAGTGTTGAGGAACTGGGTGCGGTGGCGTTGTTGGCCGTCGGGGCTGCGCACTTCGACGCTGTTGCTGCCGTTGGGGAAGGAGAACGGGCGGTCGAAGCGGCCGCTGGCGTCGATTTTCAGCGGCATGCTGACGCCGTTGACGATCAGGCGGCCGGGCTGGTTGTTTTTGGCCGTCGCTTTGATTTCGCCGCTGATGCGCGCGGTGCTGGCCTGGCCGATTGGGGTGTTTACCGACGAAGCCGGGTAGTTGACGGTCTGGCGAAAGCTCTCGCCCTCGCCTTCCGGGGCGCCGCTGCGCCAGCCGCTGATCGGGGTGTCGAGCTTGACGCTGTCGGCGGCTTGGGCCGGCGCCAGCGCGGTCAGCGTGCAGAGCAGCAGCAAGACCTGTGGATAACGGAGTGTCATGGTCTATTCCAGCAAAAGGTGACGGGCGAGCCCTTCGATGTAGGTTTCGTCCTGGCCGTTGGGGTGTGCTTCAAAAGCCAGGTGCAGGTATTCGTGAGTCAGGTCGAGGCGATCCTGCAGCGTCAGAACGCCGCGTACGTAGATGCGCTGCCGTTCGCGGTCGACGAAGGGCCGGCCGAAGGCAAGTTTGCATACGGCGAAAGTGCTGACTTCGTTGTAGCCGGTTTCGCTGGCAAGCTTCGGCCGCCAGCCGCGTCGCTGTTTTTGCAGCCAGTCTTGCGCGGCGGGCAGCGCTTCGCAGGAGGCGACCGGGTTGTCCCAGCGGCTGAGGCTGGCGCGCGGGTAGGCGTGCAGCAGAATCGCGTCGTAGCGCTGGCCGGCGTTGGCCTGCTCGACGGCTTGCTGCCAGGCGAGTTTGTCCGGGCCGGGTTGCTCGGAGTGATAGGTGACGGTGCTGCCGGCGAGGACCAGATCAGCAGTCCAGGCGGCGATGTTGCGTGATTCGGCAGAGGCCGGGCGAGGCGCGACGCGTTGGCGGTTGCTGCTGTCGTCGATGCTCAGGCAGTCGCCGTGGCGCGTGGCGTTTTGCAACAGGTAGGTGCGGATCGCCACAGCGAGGGCTTTGGCGGCTTCGGCGGGTTGCGCCTTGGCTTCACGCTCGAGGACGCGGGCGACATACTCCTCACGATCAAGCCGGGCGACCAGTTTGTCGTTGAGCAGGAACAATTCGCCGTTGCTGTGGATATCCAGCGCATTGCCGTTGGCGAATTCGACGCGGTAGTCACCCAGTAACGGTCCGGAGATCACTGTTCGCTCGCCCGCCGAAACCCTCGCAAGCGGGTACTTCGAAAACAGCCCGACTTCGACACAACGCCCCGCTTCTGCCGGCCATGCCGCTGGCAAAACCGTCGCCAGTGCCTGACCGTAATGCCGCAAGACCATCTGACTGGTGCCACGCCCGCCGGCCCAGACCGGCGCACCATCCGCCGTCCAGCCGGCAAAGCCACCCTGACGCGACTGCGGATCGTGATCGCCGAGCCAGCTCCAGGTTTTCACCCGCAAGCGCCCGCCCAGTTCGCCGACGACATTGCCGTCCGCCGCGTTCAGCACCACGTCGAGCAACACCCGCCGCGCCTGATCCTGCGCCGGCAGCGAGGCCAGCACCTTGAGCAACTCCACAACGGAAACCCGCTGCGCTGGCTGCACCGAGGGCAGATCGAGCAACCACGGCGGTGCCTGTCGCGCCTGCCAATAGCTGCGCCAATCGGCAGCAGAAACGCCCAACCGCGCCGGTTCAAAATACAAACCGCAGGATTTCACCAACGCCTGATCGCGCTCGATCTTGCCGCCCGCGGTGCAGCAATAGACTTCTTCTTTCGACTGCCCGCGACATTCATAAGCCGGCTCACGCGCGCCGGTATCGACCAGCCATGCGTATACGAACAATTTCCACAGGCTGCCCAGCGGCGCCTCCAGCGAGGGAGGCAACGGCTCGCGCGCGATCAGTTGCGTTTGGCTCAGCGACAACAGTTCGCCCTGATAAGCCAGGCGTAAGGGCTCGTCCTGCGCCGTTGCCAGCGCAGGCATGATCCCGATCAACAGCCACAGCAGCGGCCGGGTCATGTCAGTTGACCGTGACCTGGCCGAGCGCGGCTTTGGTTTCCTGAGCCTGATGCTGCGGCGCGTAGACCTGTTTGAAACGCACCGGCGGCAGGTTGAACTGACCTTTTTGCGAGAAACGCACCAGATGGCGCAGGCGCAGTTCACCGCTCAGCGCATCCACCGGCACCGCGTAGGCCAGTTGCCCCGGCTCGAAACGGGCCTTTTCCAGCGCGGTCGGCTCGCTGCCGTCTTTACCCTGCAACTTGATGCCCCAGGTGGTGCGCTCGACATCGGCGCCCGGTGGCAGCGGCACTTCGAGCATGCCGTAGCGCAGCGGTTTCGGCGCTTTGCTGGTGAGGATCACTTCGTCCAGATACAGACTGTCGCTGGAGAGCGGTTTGCTGCCGACCGGCTCGAGTTTGAAGGTGAACGCTTCGTCGCCCGGCACCAGTCGCGACAGACGACGGGTGATGGTCACGGCCATCGGATCGACCGCTGGCTGTTGGGTCTGGAAGCTCAGCGCCGCGCGCAGCGGACGCTCTTGTGTGCCGGACACGCTCAACACGCTTGGCACCGGCGTCGGGCCCTGCCAGATCCAGTACATCTCGCCGCTCGCGCCATAGTGTTTCTTCCAGCCTTCACCCGGTGTCAGGGCGATGGTCGGCGACGCCTGGGCGATGCTGCGTTGCAGCCAGGTCAGCGCCAGCGCGCGTTCGAGGGTCGATTGCTGTGGCAGCAGACGTTGCAGCAGCGCTGTCGCACGGCCCTGATCGAACGGTTGCAGCGAGAGGTCCAGCGCTTCAACGAAGGGCTGCGAGCTGACCGCCAGACGTTGTTGTGCCGCAGACACCTGACGATTGAACGCTTCCGGCAATGTCACTTTCGCTTGCGTGGCCAGTGAGGCGGTCAATACCCGCGCCGCCGCCAGACCGCGCGCCGAATCCGGATCGTTCATCACCAGACTGTCTTCGCCATCGTCCAGCACGGTTTCTGCACTGCCCTCACCGGCCTTGGCCAGATCGTCGATCAAACCGCTGAGCAGCGTGTTCACCGGCAGATGCATCTGTTTGGCGAACGACAGAATCAGCGCCCGTTGCAGTAGCGGCGTATTCGGCGCTTGCTTGGCGTAGACCTCCAGCACCCGCTGCCAATGCTCCGGCGGCAAGGTCAGCTCGAGCACCTGACTGGCGTTCCAGTCGGCGTAGTAAGCGTAGGCCGTGAGGAATGCATCCGGCTCGCCGTCATAACCCCACCAGGTGAAGCTCGCCGACGGCCCGGCCATTTGCACCAGCCGCAAGCGGCTGTTTTGCATGATCAGGCGCAAGCGATCGCGAATCTGCGGGTTCGACGCCAGCGAGGGATAAGCAATGCTCAGCGGCAGCAAACCGCTGGCGGTCTGCTCGACGCCGCCGTACGGGTAGCTGAGCAGATCATCAAGGGCGGAACGGAACAGCGCTTGCGGACTGTCATCCAGACGCAGGCGAATATCCGTGGCATCGGCCGGCAGACCCAACGGCGTATCACCGCTGGCAACCTCGAGACTTTGCGTTTGCGTCACTTGCCAGCCATCGCCGGTTGCACTCAGGCGCACCGCCAAGGCGTCAGCGGTTTTGCCGTCCTGCACCAGTTCCGCCGTCCATTCACCGGAAGCCAGGGCGAACGCCGGGATCGGCAGGTAGTTAATGCCGTTGTTCAAGGTCACCGGCAGACGCTGCTCAGCACCGGCATAACGAGTGACCAGTTCAGCCTTGAACGGTTTCTCGGCTTGGCTGAACGCGAACACGCCCAGTTGCGGCTGATCGCCCTGGCGGAATTTGCTCGGCCCGCTCCACTTCAGGTACAGCGGTTTTTCCGAACGAACAAACTGCTTCTTCTGCCCGACCTGACCGTCATCGGCGATCGCGCGAGCAGTGATGCGCCAGCGGGTCAGAGAGTCCGGCATCTTGAAGGTGAAACGGGTTTTGCCGTCGGCGCCGGTCAGCAGTTCCGGCTGCCAGGCGGCGGTGTCGACGTCTTCGCGACGCGGCCGCTCCAGCACTTTCACCCCGCGCTCGCTGCGGTTGGCCTTGCCCGGTGCGCCGGGGCTGCCCGGCAACGCCACGTCATAACTGATGAACGACAGGCTGGCACTGGTGCGCACGTTGTTACGGCGCGGGTGATAGAAGAACTGGTCGATGGTCGGCGCGACTTCCGGTTGCAGCGCATAGACCATTTCATCGACGACGCTGACCGTCAGGTGCGCCGGCACGGCTTTGCCGGCGAATTGCGTGGTCAGGTCAACCGTGACCGTATCGCCCGGCAGATACACCGCTTTGTCGGTGCTGATCGCCACGTCGATCTGCGGCGCGACCACTTTGATCCCGGCGTTCTGGAAGCTGTACTGACCGCCCTTGGTGTAAAGCACGGAGAAGGTCAGGTTCGGCGCAAAGTTGTCCTTTACCGGGATGCGCGCGCGGTATTGCGTGTCGCTGAGCTTTTCCAGCTTCAGCCAGTCCGCGCCCTTGGCCAGCAGCGCGGTGGCTTCGACCTTGTCGCGTTCCAGCGACAGCAATGCATCGCTGACCGGCTCGGGGAAGGTGATCAGCGCCAGCGCTTCATCGCCGGCCTTGTATTCAGGCTTGTCGAGGACGATCTCGACGGTCCCCGGCACGGCTTTTACGCCATCGCCAGTCACTGAATGGCCAGTGGCGCCGAGGACGCGACCGTGCTGATCCTTCAGCGTCAGGTTGTAGGTGCCCGGACGTTCGAACGCGAGGCTGAAGCCTTTGTCGGTGGCGGCGAGTTTGCCTTCGCCGGTGCTCTGGTCTTCGAGACGCACCCAGCCATAGCTGCTTGGCGTCACCGCTTTGCTCTGCTCGCTGCCGCCCTCGTTGGCGTAGCTGAAGTCAACCTTGTCGCCGACCGCGCTGAAGCGTTGCGGCGCGCTCAAGCGAAAACTCGCCGCGCCACGGTCGATAAGGATTTCCTTGGTGGTCTTGACCCGATATGCCGCGCCATCGCTGGCAAACACGGTGAGCATGTAGCGGCTCGGTTTGTCGGCGGCCGGCAGGTCGAGGGTCGCATTGCCTTTGCTGTCGGTGGTCAGTTCGGCGCTGGTCAGTTCCACCGGGAATTGCCCCAGATATTGCAGCTCATTGTCGACCATCGACAATTGCTGGGCGCGCAAGCTCAGGCTCAGTTTGGCATTGGCCACCGGTTTTCCGTCCGGGTAGAGCAGCACCAGACTGCCTTTGACCGGCTCGCCGGTGCGGTAATCCTGCTTGGCCAGATTCAGGGAAATCTCAAAGTGCGGCTTGATGTATTCGGCGACGCGGAAGGCGCTGCTGTAGGCCTGATCCTTGTAGTTGAAACGGATCTCGTACCCCCCGGCCACGGCATTGTCCGGCAATTGGAAACGGCCCTGCGTACCGGCCTTCGAATCGAGTTTGAGGTCGAGGTGTTGCAACTCGGTACCGGTCGCGTCGAGCACGCTAACGGTGACATCCGCCGCGCCCGGCAATACCGAATCCCGGGCATTCTTGAATTCGCGACCGACGATTTTCAGCGAAACCCAATCCCCCGGGCGATACAGCGGCCGGTCGGTGAAGGCATACAGTTTGGTGTCGTAGATTTCGCTGTCGTAATAGAAGTTTTCCGAAACGAACACGCCGCCCTCTTCGTCTTCGCCGATGACGAATGAACGCTCGGGGCTTACGTGTTTCAGGCGCAGCAAACCATCGCTGTCGGTGGCGCCGCTGCTCATTACACCAAGGCCGTCGGTCCACAGCACATTGACCTTCGGCACCGAGCTGCCTTCGTGTTTGCGTGCGGCCCAGACCAGCAGTTCGTCACCGGCAATCTTGCTCACCGCCACGGTGTTGGACACAAAGACCATGGTCGTCGCGCGGTACTTGCCGATCAGCGCCTCGACCAGGTACAGGCCCGGTTTCAGATGACCCAACGGAATGTAGACGTTGCCTGGCGCGACGCTGACGAAATCGCTTGAAGAACCGGCCAGATCGACCCCGGCCGGCGGCTGGATCGGCTTGGCCTGCCACAGCGGATAGCGGAACTGACTGACCACCGGCAGGCCCGGAATCAGTGCAAATTGCGGCTGCGCGTCGTACGGCGTCGGCGCGGCCATGGCGTCGCCCATTTTCAGTTCCGGCACTTCTTCGGTGACCTGTTTGCGCGACTCGTAGGAGAACGCACGCTGCATCACCCGACGGGATTTGCGGTACCAGTTGTCCCACAGATACGCGAGGGTATTGGATAGCCCTTCACCCTTGAACTGGCCGTCACTGACCACCCGGTGCAGGTTCTTCTGACGCTTGAGAAAATCCAGCGGTTTGTCGATGCGGTACACGCGAATGTCGGCGCCGCCATACGGTTCCATGCGGAAACGCCGGTAGTCACGGCCGGGCGCTTCGAGGCGCACCATGGCCTGTTCGTCTGCCGCGAAACTGCTGTCGGCAAGCAGAAAGAAGCTTTCGCCGGACACCGGTGTGTAGCCGCTGGGTTCGACCGAATCGTCAGCATTCACGCTCGCCAGTGGCAGCAACAGTGCGAGCAGCAGTGGAATTCGGGAGCAGAGTCGCAACATGCGGGCACCGGTCATTGGGAGAGAAAATTCAGTCGATAGACGCCGATGAAGTTGGGGTTGGCTGCGTCGGGTATCCATCGGGTGTCCTTCCATGTCATGAGTTGCTGCAGGCTTGCCGAACGCATGCCGTTGTCTGTGGGAGTGGTGGTGCCGGTGTGATAGGCGATGTAGCGGCCCATCCAGATCATCAGGTGCTGGTCGTCGCCCTGATCGAAAAACATCAGGTCACCGGGGCGCGCCTGCGACACATCGCGGCTGACCAAGTGACTGTTGAACTGAATCAGTTTGATCGCGTTGACGTACGGCCCGACCTCGCCGCCGCCCTGCTGCCACTGTTGCGCAAGCTTGCGTTGTTCGTCGCTGAGCGCCAGCTCTGGCGGCAGGTAGCGATTGGACAGGCCATTGCTGCGCAGCCACTTGTCATCGTGGACTTTCAGCGCTTCGTTGGCGGCGAAGCGCACCAGCCCGGCACAATCCTGCTGATACCAGCGCGGGCTCGGGCCCTGGCTCAGTTGCTCTTGGGCAATGCGCACGAACCAGGCGCGGAACACCTGCGATTGCGCAGGGTCCAGCGCCGGGGCTTTTAAAGGTAGAGAGTCGACGGCGCGGGCGCCCGCGCTGAGCAACAGCGCGAGCAGGCCGAGGCTGCGGATCAATGTCGTCACAGCGCTTTCCATTCCAGCGGCAGCCACTGCCAGTGGCCGTCCGGCTCACTGCCTTCGGGCAAGGTCAGGGCGTATTTACCGTAGCCGCCAAGGGCGCGCAGTTTCGGCAGCAGATAGGTTTGTGCGGCGTTGTAGAACACCGGCTCCATGTCCTGCGGCAGGCTGTCGAGAGTTTCCTGCTGCATCAGCTGGGCCATCGAATCCGGGCCGAAATAGATTGGCATCAGCACGTCTTTCGGCAATACGTCGGCCATCGGCGGGAAGCGTTTGTCGAGGGTGCCGAGGGCCTTGTCGAGCAGTTTGTCGTCCAGCGAAAACAGCAGCGTCGAGCCGTGTCGGGCGAGGCTGACCTTCATGAACGCCTTGCCGGATACCGCCTCCGGGTTCTGCGCAGTCTTCGCCGCATACGGACCGAAACTGGAGCTGACCTGGCGCTGCCAGACGTGGCTTTGGCCTTCCTGCTTCTCGACCACTGGGAACACGTTTTCCGCGATGTTGGGCTCGAACGCGCCGACCATCGAGCCGAACAGCTTGCCCAGATCGCCGTCGAGCTTGCTGCTGTCTTCGTCTTTCAGGCTGGCCACCAGCAGCGGCGTGTACAAGCGTGAATCGGCGTACCAGCACAGGCCCGCCGCACCGGCGACGTGCTCGGTCAGCGTCTGCGCCACGGCGTCGTCGGCGCCGAGCTTCATTAGTAGCGGCTTCTGCGGTTCGGCTGCCACCGGCAGGGTCACACAGGCGCTGGCGCCCAGCGGCATCGCCTGCCACACCGGTTTGAAATCGAAATCCGGCTGGTTTTCCAGCTCGTCCATGGCCAGGTAGCTGTGCCAGCCCTTGTCGTCCATGTCGAAACGCAGCCCGGCGAAATTCGGGATAAAGCGCTGATAGCCCATGGCAAGCACGCTGGCATTGACCGACAGCCGCTGCTTGGTTTCAGGGCTCTTCGCCGGCAGACCGAATGCTTCGGGAAAGAGTTTTTCGCCGTTGAGCAGCGCCGCCAGCGCTTGCGAGGAAACGTGGCCGGATTCTTCAGACGCGCCGTGTTCAGGGTCGTAGTACTTGGCCGGGTTGGACAACACCACCAGTTTGTCGCCGCGCGAGGCGAACAACAGCGATTTGCTGGCGTTGTAGCTGAGCTGATAGAGCGGGACTTCGTCGCCACCGACCTTGAGGTTGTCGATGACGCTGAGCTGACTGTCATCCAGCGCGACTTTCGCCAGCGGCTCGAGCAGTTTCGCCAGCCCGCCGCGATCCATCACCAACAGAAAATCCTTCAAGCGACCATCAGCGCCACGCCACAGCGCGACATCGGCCGGTTGATCGAAAAGCTGCTCGATCAGGCTGTCCTGCAATTTCAGATCGTGCTCGTAGACGATCCGCCGCAAGCTGCCAATCAAGCCGAGGCGATCGGCGTGGGTTTCGTAATAGAAGACGAAATCCTCGGTCAGCGTGGCCTTGAGGAACGGCACCGTCAGCAGGTCTTTAGGCAGCTGGCTCAAGGAGCGGGTTTCCAGCAACGCGTCCGGGCGACTGAGACCGAGCTTGTCACTGGCCAGCTCGGCCGGCGGCGCCTTGGGCTTGAGCAGCAGCCAGCCGAATCCGCCCGCCACGCCGGCGATCAGGCACAGCCCGAGCAACAGAAACGGCCAGCGCCGCGAAGGTTTGGCCGCTGGCGTAGCGGCAGCCGGGGTAGCAGTGTTATCGCTCATGTGCACAACATCCGAGTTCATCCGTGGCGGGATGCTTAATAGTTGAAAGTCTTGACCAGCAGCAGATCACCGATTGCCTGCAGGGGCACGATGAAGGTTTCGCGTTTCTCGTCGACGGTGTTTTCGTTGAGCACCAGCGTGATTTGCGAGGTGATCACCTCGTTCTGGTTGCTGGTCTCCTCGAAGTTATAGCCGCCGTCGCCGTAGTTGCCCCAATAGTTGACGTAAACCAGATAGGTGCCGTGCAGCGGCGCGGTCATGGTGAACATTTCCGGGCCCGGCCCGTCGACGCCATCCGGGTCGAGACCGCCGCCATTGCTCAGCGCCGGTCGCGCCCAGAACGCATGCTGACCGTCGGGAGTGACAATATGCAGATCGAGTTCGGCTTTCGGGTCGTCCCATCCCAGGACAAGACGAATTCGTGCCGGCGTGCGCAAATCGTTTGCTTCATAAAATTGCACGCGCTTGAGCGACTGGCCCTCGGCGCTGATCACCTCGACACTGTTGGAACCGGCGCCGAACGCATACGGCCGGGCGAAGCGGCCCTGGTCGTCGGTGTACAGATTAAGCGGATTGCCATTCACCGCGAGGCTATGCGGCGGACGCATATGGCCGAGGGCCTTGAGCTGGCCCTGAATCATCGTGCGATTGCGTTGAATACCGCGATCGATCGGCGGCGTCGGATAGGCGACCTGCGGGTTTTCCGTGCGATCGAGCAAACCGTGATAGCGCCAGCCCCCCACCGGCTCCGACAATTCGGCGCTCGGCGCGGCCGCCCACAGCCCCGGCGCACAGGCCAGGCCGATCAGCAGCAACAGAAATGAACGCATGTGATGCCTCCTGCCATGCCCCAACGAAACCTTGCACCCGATCCTCGGCGCTTCACAGCGATGAACTGCGTTTCGTCTGATGGACCCGCGAATGCGGGTCGTCGAAGGCGCGAAGATTAGCGATTCGGCAGTTTTTTAACAATCGGATACATGTGCTTTTGCTGTAGGAATTGCGCTTTCGAGAGGGCGTGAGCCGAATAGCGAATTTATTCGGCTCACAAAATGAGCCGAATACGTGAGGCCCCGGCATTGATTTCGGCTGGAGCTCAAGGTCTTCTCATGATCAACTACCGCCACAAAGCCGTCGGCAAGGACGGCAGAACCTGAGGTCGCCTTGTGAAACTGCGCAAATTGAAATTAAAGGACTTCCGTCGATTCGAGGAAATCGAGATAGATTTCCATCCTGAGCTGACGGTTATTGCTGCACGTAACGGGCAGGGTAAAACTACCATCCTGGAAGCCATTGCGACTGCTCTCGGCCCATTTATCGGGGCATTCGATATGGGCAAATCCAAGCACATCGAGCGCACAGACGCTCGTTATGTGCGTTTAGGCAACAGCTTCGAAAACGAGCAGAAATTTCCAGTAGTCGTTGATGCAGTCCTGGATGAACCTTTTATTGAGTGGCAAAGAGCCCTCCATGGCCCCAAAAGCCGGACGACAACCAAAGAGGCGTCTGCACTTGCAAGCTGGGGCAAAAAACTTCAGGAATCACTACGCACCGACGCAGGCACAGCCTTGCCGCTGATCAGCTATTACCCAGCTGGACGTCTGTGGATTACTCATAAAAACAGCTCTCGAAAAGCTGTGGTTAGTGCCAGTCGGACGACCGGTTATGAGGACTGTCTTTCTTCTGCGTCGAATTTTCTGCAAATGCAACAGTGGATACGCAAGGCAACAATGGCATTACTACAACAACAAGAGCTGCCAGGGTATGAGGGGTCGGATCTAAAGCCCAGGATTGCAGGGATTCAAAACGCCGTTAACCTGGTACTGGAAAACGAGGGATGGAGCAACTTCCATTACAGCCTCAGCTTCGAAGACCTCGCAATGTCTCACCCTGACCATGGGCTGCTGCCTATCAGTTTGCTCAGTGACGGCGTTCGGGCAATGATTTCGATGACCGCCGACATGGCGTTTCGTTGTGCACGCTTGAATGGTCATTATCAAGAGCAAGCCTCTCTTTTAACAGAAGGCATTGTGCTGATTGATGAAGTCGATCTGCATTTACACCCGGCCTGGCAGCAACAAGTCTTGCCAGCCCTGCGCAATGCATTTCCAAAGATCCAATTCATTGTCAGTTCTCATAGCCCGCAAGTATTGACGACGGTTAATCGCGAACAGATCCGCGTAGTACACAAAGACGAGCACGGCTGGATCTCCGAACAACCCGCGATGAGCCCTCTGGCACAAGCTTCGGGCGATGCGCTGGCCGGAGTCATGAATGTGAGCACTCGCCCTCCTATGTCGATAGTCGAAACAGCTCACGCTTATGAACAGCTTTTTCGCGACGGCGCAGGCACCAGTCCACAAGCAAAACAGTTGAGGCAGGAGCTGGATGAAGCGGGATATGAGATTTCCAATGCGGACATGGCGCTTTGGACCTTTCTCGCAGCGCAAGTCAGGAAGACACGCAATGATTGAGTTGGCTCACAATCCTGCGGTACCTCGGGCCCTTGTCGAGTTCAATGCCAGCTACCCAGAGGCGGGACCGAGCGATTTCGATGGCGCAGCATTTCATCAGGTAAAGAAAATCGTCAAGGCGAGCCTTCATTCGGATCAGGGTGGACTTTGTGCTTACTGCGAAATGCCTTTGGAATCCGATAAAGGCCAAATCGACCACATCAAGCCTAAGCGCGGCAATGACGCACATCCGCACCTGACATTCACGTATACCAACTATGCTCACGGATGCATCAGGGCTGATGGATGCGGGCAACGAAAAGGTGATCGACTTCTTCCCATCGAACCGGCCCCCGGTTGTAACGAGCGGTTCTCCTTATCGTCGGATGGCTCGCTGGAGCCCATGCCCGCACTCAATAGAAGAGAAAAGCATTTGGTGCGCCAAGCCAGAGACATGCTGGGGCTACAAAGTGCGGCACTCGTTCTTGAACGGGAGAAGTGGATAAAGGCCTTTCTCAGCCTGCTGAAAGAACAGCCTTTAATTGCGAACGATTTTTTGAAGGAGGCGCCGTTTCGCCACATATTGCTTCGCTTGATCAGCTAGCCAGTTGTCATAGCCGAGCACCAGGGCACGCCCGCTCATTTGCCCATACCCCCCCTATCTGCTAGTGTCGCGCCGGTTTAACGTCTACCGGAAATTGCCGCCATGGCCCGCAAAAAAGCTGCACTGGATTTCGAACAGTCCCTCGCCGACCTGCAAACACTGGTCGAGCGTCTGGAGAACGGGGAATTGTCGCTGGAAGACTCGCTGACCGCTTTCGAGCAGGGCATCGGTCTGACCCGTGACTGCCAGTCAGCGCTGGCGCAGGCCGAGCAGAAGGTGCAAGTGCTGCTGGAGCGCGATGGCGAACTCGCCGAGGAACCCTTCGACGCGGAACAGCCAGAATGATTGCAGCGTATTCGGCGACCAGCCAGGGCCGGGTCAACGCGGCGCTGGAAAGCTTGTTCGATGCGCCGCTGCCGGAGTTGGCGCGGCTCTACGAAGCCATGCGCTACAGCGTGATGAATGGCGGCAAACGCGTGCGTCCGTTGCTGGCTTACGCCGCGTGCGAAGCCCTCGGTGGCAAGGCCGAGCAAGCCAACGGCGCGGCCTGCGCGGTGGAGCTGATTCACGCGTACTCGCTGGTGCATGATGATTTGCCGGCGATGGACGACGACGATCTGCGTCGCGGCCAACCCACCACCCACAAGAAATTCGATGAAGCCTGCGCGATTCTCGCCGGTGACGGCTTGCAGAGTCTGGCGTTCAGCACTCTGCTCGACCCGCGTCTGAGCGATTGCAGCAGCGACATCCGCCTGCAAATGGTCACCGCGCTGGCGCAGGCTGCGGGCCCGGCGGGCATGGTCGGCGGCCAGGCCATCGATCTCGGCTCGGTGGGCTTGAAACTCGATCAGAAAGCCCTCGAACAGATGCACCGGCACAAGACCGGCGCGCTGATCGAAGTCAGCGTGCGCCTGGGCGCCCTCGCCAGCGGCCGGGCCGAGGCGGACGAACTGAAATCCCTGCAGACGTATGCACAGGCCATCGGTCTGGCGTTTCAGGTCCAGGACGACATTCTCGACGTTGAAAGCGATACCGCGACCCTCGGCAAACGCCAGGGCGCCGACATCGCGCGCGACAAGCCGACCTACCCGGCCCTGCTCGGCCTCGACGCGGCCAAAGCCTATGCCCTGGAGCTGCGAGATCAGGCGCTGCATGCCCTGCGACCGTTTGACGCGGCGGCCGAGCCGTTGCGTGAGCTGGCCCGGTATATCGTCGAGCGGCGCAACTGACGGCGAATCGGCCAAAAAAGACCAACGCGTGGGCAGGGGCCGATGCATCAGGTAAACTGCCGCATCTTCTATACCTATAACGATTCGCCTGATGCCCACGACGTTTCATGAGATTCCCCGCAAGCGCCCGACCACGCCCCTGCTCGACCGCGCGAACACGCCGGACGGCCTGCGCCGGTTAGGCGAAGCCGAGCTGGAAACCCTGGCCGATGAGTTGCGCCTGGAACTGCTCTACACGGTCGGCCAGACCGGTGGGCATTTCGGTGCCGGCCTGGGCGTGATCGAGCTGACCATCGCGCTGCATTACGTCTTCGACACGCCGGACGACCGGTTGCTGTGGGACGTCGGCCATCAGGCGTATCCGCACAAGATCCTCACCGGCCGTCGCGAGCGCATGGCCAGCCTGCGCCAGAAGGACGGCATCGCCGCATTCCCGCGTCGCTCCGAGAGCGAGTACGACACCTTTGGCGTCGGCCACTCCAGCACTTCGATCAGCGCCGCGCTGGGCATGGCGATTGCCGCCCGCCTGCAGGACAGCGATCGCAAGGCCATCGCGGTGATCGGCGATGGCGCATTGACCGCCGGCATGGCCTTTGAGGCGCTGAACCACGCGCCGGAAGTCAACGCCAACATGCTGGTGATCCTCAACGACAACGACATGTCGATCTCGCGCAACGTTGGCGGGCTGTCGAATTATCTGGCGAAGATCCTTTCCAGCCGCACCTACGCGAGCATGCGCGAAGGCAGCAAGAAAGTCCTCTCGCGCCTGCCGGGCGCCTGGGAAATTGCCCGTCGCACCGAAGAGTACGCCAAAGGCATGCTGGTCCCGGGCACGCTGTTCGAAGAACTGGGCTGGAACTACATCGGCCCGATCGACGGCCACGACCTGCCGACCCTGATCGCCACGCTGCGCAACATGCGTGACCTCAAAGGCCCGCAGTTCCTGCACATCGTCACCAAGAAAGGCAAAGGCTTCGCCCCGGCGGAAGTCGACCCGATCGGTTACCACGCCATCACCAAACTCGAGCCGCTGGACGCGCCGGCTGCTGCGCCGAAAGCCGCCAGCGGGCCGAAGTATTCGGCGGTGTTCGGCGAGTGGCTGTGCGACATGGCCGCCAGCGACCCACGTCTGGTCGGGATTACCCCGGCGATGAAGGAAGGCTCGGATCTGGTGGCGTTCAGCGAACGTTTCCCGCTGCGCTACTTCGACGTGGCGATTGCCGAGCAACACGCGGTGACATTCGCCGCGGGCATGGCCTGCGAAGGCGCGAAACCGGTGGTGGCGATCTACTCGACGTTCCTGCAGCGCGGTTACGACCAGCTGGTGCATGACGTCGCGGTACAGAACCTCGACGTACTGTTCGCCATCGACCGCGCCGGTCTGGTGGGCGAAGACGGCCCGACCCACGCCGGCAGCTTCGACCTGTCGTACCTGCGCTGCATCCCGGGCATGCTGATCATGACCCCGAGCGATGAAAACGAGCTGCGCAAGATGCTCACCACCGGACACCTGTTCAACGGCCCGGCGGCAGTGCGTTACCCGCGCGGCAGCGGCCCGAACGCGACCATCGAGAAAGACCTTGCGCCAATCGAAATCGGTAAAGGCATCGTCCGCCGTCAGGGCAGCAAAGTCGCCCTGCTGGTATTCGGCGTGCAACTGGCCGAAGCGCTGAAAGTCGCCGATAAGCTTGATGCCACCGTGGTCGACATGCGTTTCGTCAAACCTCTGGACGAATCCCTGGTGCGCGAGATCGCCGCCAGCCACGAGCTGCTGGTGACCATCGAAGAAAACGCGATCATGGGCGGCGCCGGTGGCGCGGTCAGCGAATTCCTCGCGCGCGAGAACATCCTCAAGTCGATGCTGCACCTCGGCTTGCCGGATATCTACGTCGAGCACGCAAAGCCTGCGCAGATGCTGGCCGAATGCGGTCTGGATGAAGCCGGGATCGAAGCGTCGATTCGTCAGCGCCTGGCGCTGCTCGACCAGTAAACGCAATACCCCCTGTGGGAGCGAGCCTGCTCGCGAATACGGTCTATCAGTCAACACTACTTTGACTGACAGTTCGCTTTCGCGAGCAGGCTCGCTCCCACAGTGTTTTGTGAAACCCGATTTTTTGTGCACACCTGAAACACCTGTGGAATGTTGATGAACCTCTCGCGCCTCGCCCTGCCTCTCTTCCTGCTGCCGACCGCCAGCGCTGTCGCCGACACCTTCGAACGCGATCAGGCCCTGAAGCTGCCCGACACACTGATCAGCGCCAACCGCCAGGTCGAAGCCCGCAACGACAGCAGCGCCGCCAGTACCGTGTTCACCCGCGAAGACATCGACCGCCTGCAACCGAGCGACGTACCGGACCTGCTGCGCCGCGTGCCGGGCGTGCAAGTGGCACAGACCGGCGGGCGCGGCAGCCTGCCGGGCATTTATATCCGGGGCACGCAGTCGGCGCAGAGTCTGGTGCTGGTCGACGGCCAACGCATCGGCAACTCGACCTCCGGCGACAGTAACCTGCAGCATTTGAATATCGAGCAGATCGAGCGCGTCGAAGTGCTGCGCGGCTCACGCTCGGTGATTTATGGCAGCGATGCGATCGGCGGCGTCATCCAGATCTTCACCCGCCGCGGCACCGGCCAAGGCTTGCAGCCACGCCTGCACATGGGCTTGGGCAGCAACCAGAGCTGGGAGCGCAGCCTCGGTGTGTCCGGGGGCGACGACAGAACCCGCTTTAACCTTGGTGCCAGCCTCGATGAAAGCGCCGGCATCGACCGCACTCACGGCTCATACCCGAGCGACGGCGATCACGACGCCTACCGCAACAAGTCCGTCAGCCTGAGCCTCAGCCATGCAGTGACCGACGACATCGAAGTCGGCGCCAATCTGCTGGATAACCGTGGCAAAAGTGAATTCGACAATCCGTTCGGCCGCTTCGACCCGGTTACGTTCGAGTCGCTGCAGCAACAGCCCTACAGCGATTTCAACGTCAGCAGCCTCAACAGCTACGTCGACGCGCGGGTCAATGAACGCTGGAAAACTCGCCTCGAGTTTGGCCACACAGAGAACCGCGAAAAAACCTTCGACAAGCTCAGCGAAGAGCGCTCAGTGTTCAATACTTACCGTGATTCGGTGAACTGGCAGAACGACCTGACCCTTGATCCGCGCAACAGCCTGATTCTCGGCGGCGACTGGTACGAAGACCGCATCAACAGCAGCACTGCGTTCGACGAGGACAGCCGCTGGAACCGCGCCGCATTCATCCAGCATCGCTATCAGGGCGACAGCTTTTCCACCGAGCTGGGCCTGCGCCACGACGACAATCAGCAGTTCGGTAGCCAGAACACCTGGAGCGGCACGCTCACCCTGCCGCTGAACCCGGACAACGACCTGTTGCTGAGCTACAGCGAAGGCTTCCGCGCGCCGACCTTCAATGATCTTTACTACCCGGACTTCAGTAATCCTCAGCTGAAACCGGAAACCTCGAAAAGCTATGAGCTGCAATGGCGCAGCCAGTTGAGCGACAGCAGCCGCCTCGAGGCGTCGATCTATCGCACCGATCTGGAAGACGCGATTATTTTCGGCAGCAATTCACGCCCGGAAAATGTCGCTTCGGCACGGATCAATGGCTTTGAAGCGGCCCTCAAGCAGGACCTCTTTGGCTGGCAGAGCAATCTGGGCGTTTCGATCATCGATCCGCGCGACCGCGACAGCGGGCACACCCTGGCACGACGTGCGCGGCGAACACTGAGTTGGGATCTGGATCGGCAGTTCGACCGCTTGAGCCTGGGCGCGAGCTGGCAGGCGGTGAGCAACAGTTATGATGATCGCGACAACCAGCAATCATTGGGTGGCTATGCGCTGTTCGGCTTACGCAGCAGTTGGGCGCTGAATCGCGAGATCAAGCTGGATCTGAAGGTCAATAACCTTTTCGACAAGGGTTACAGCCGAGCCAATTACAGCTATGACGGCAATTCGTATGGGTATCGCGAGGAAGGTCGGGTGTGGATGTTTGGGGTGACCTGGACGCCGGAACTCTGATCATTATGTGGTGGTTTGGCGGGCCTCTTCGCGAGCAGGCTCGCTCCCACAATGGATCTCCGTTGCACTCAGATCCCGGGTTAAACCCCGATCAAAAGTGGGAGCGAGCCTGCTCGCGAATGCAGGCGCTGCGGTCTCAACGGTCGGGCGCGATCAATTGGCAGAGCTTGGCAGTGGCGCCGATCATTTGCCCACTTGGGCGCTCAAGCCCTTTGTCAGCAACCAACAGCAACATCCCCTGCTTCACCGCCGCCACCTGCGGCCAGCTCTTCCACGCCTCCAGCTGCGCCTGATCCCCGGCCAGTATCACCTCGGGATCACGCTGCAACACCGCTTCGACACTTACCTGCGGCGCCGGCAGATTCAGGTCGGCGAAGACATTCCGCGCCCCGCAGACCTCAAGCGCATCGCTGATGATTTGCCCGCCGCCGATCGTGTACAGCGGCTTGTCCCAGACCTGATAGAACACTCGCAACGGCACCTCGCGGCGATAGCGCTGGCGCAGGTCGGCGAGCTGTTGGCGTAAATAGTCCGCGCGCTTCAGTCCGCGCTCCGGTCGTCCCAGGCGCGTGGCAATCGCTTCAATCTGAATGGTGAGCTGTTCGAGGGAATGCGGTTCAGCCACGAAAGTCGCTATACCCAGGCGCTTGAGCTGATCACGCTGCGCTGCACCGACGCTGCCGGGCCAGAGCAACAACAGATCAGGCTCGAGGCTGAGCAAACGCTCGATGTCGAGCTGGCCGTAACGTCCAACCGAGGCGACATGCGCAATCGGCGCGGGGCGCTCCCCGGCATCGAGCACGCCGACCAGCAGATCGGCTGAATCCAGTTCAACGACAATTTCCGACAACGACGGGGCGAGGCTGACCACGCGCAGATCCGCCAGCGCCGGGCCAGCGCCGATCAGCAGCAGAACCGCCAGCCAGAGCCGGCGCATCAGCCGAGTTGACGCGGAATACGGTAGAGGTAAAACAGCACCGCCGTGGACAGCGCCAGCAGCATCAGCGGCACCGCTTTAAGGCCGACGAACACCGCCAGCGCACCGATCCACGCCGGCAGGGAGGCGACCAGGAACGCCGCGCGGCGACATGCCGCAAGCGCGATCCACGCGGCCGGTTCATCAGGAGTATCGAGGGCTTTTTGCGTGGCGATCAGCGCATGTTTGTAGCGGCCAAAAAACTTCAGGCTGACGAACATCGACGCGACGCCGGCGATGAACAACGGCATCGCCAAGACGGGCAGCAGCTCCTCGCCCGCGCCGAACAACGCATTGATGACGAACAGCGGTACCAGCGCCAGCGCCAGGTATTGCCACCAGGCCACCGACAATCGGCGCCGCACCTGTCCGCGCGTCACGCGCGGTCCACCTCGCCCTGATGCTCGTTGCCCATCATGTGGTCGAGCTTGCTGGCCTTGGTCGCCAGGTAGAGTTTGTTGTGCGGGTTGTGGCCGGTGTGCAGCGGCACACGCTCGGCGACGACAATGCCCATCTCGGTCAAGGCTTTGACCTTGCGTGGATTGTTGGTCATCAGACGCAGGGATTTGACTCCCAGATGTTCGAGCATCGGCAGGCACATGGCGTAGTCACGCTGATCGGCGGCAAAGCCCAGACGCTCGTTGGCTTCTACGGTGTCGGCGCCGCCGTCCTGCAATTCGTAGGCGCGGATCTTGTTCAGCAGACCGATGCCGCGACCTTCCTGGCGCAGATACAACAGCACGCCACGGCCTTCGCGGGCGATCGCCTGCAGGGCGGCGTCCAGTTGCGAGCCACAGTCGCAACGCTGGCTGAACAGGGCATCGCCGGTCAGGCATTCGGAGTGCAAACGGCCCAGTACCGGCGCGCCATCTGCAATTTCACCCAGGCTCAGCACGACGTGCTCGCGGCCGGTGGTTTCATCGAGAAACCCGTGCATGGTGAATTGCGCATAAGGCGTTGGCAGCTTGCAAGCGGCAACAAAGACGACAGGCACCGTTGTGCTCCTGATCTGAAGAGTCTGAAATTCGCAGGCCGGCATTGTAACAGCAGGTACCTGTGGACGCTTAGGCTGAATTATCGGCGATAACGATCAAAAAGTTTGATGACAATGACCTTGATCGCCCTCCCTGTAGGAGTGAGCCTGCTCGCGATAGCGGATGATCAGGCGACATCATTGTTGAATGTCAGTCCGCTATCGCGAGCAGGCTCGCTCCTACAGGGGATTTGTGTTGGGCTTCAGTTTGCGTCAAACGGATACGGCTGCTTCCACTTTTCAAAGATCGGCTTCAACTCGCCGCTCTTGACCAACTTCGCCATACGCCGGTCATACAACGCCATCAACGCCCGGGCCTGCGGGGTATTGGCGAAACCGAGGAACAACGGCAACTCGGCCAGATGCGAATAACGGTACTGCGCCGGGTCCAGCGCATCGCGCACCACGGCTTCAACCTCGGTCCGCGCGTCGATGTAGTAATCGGCCCGCCCCTGCTTGAGCATCGACAGAATGCCGCTGCGCCGCTCGATCTGGTTGTAGCGCTTGATGTTCGGCAGGTAGTTTTCATAGCGATAGCCGCGCACCCACGCCAAGCGGTATTTGCCCAGGGTCGCCTGGGTGGGTTCGGGACTGCTGGCCAGCCCCAGTGCGTAAATGTGGTCGGAGTCAAAATTCCACTGCGGATACAGCACCTGCGGGGCTTCATCGCGATAGGAGCCGACCAGCGCGTCGACTTCCTGCAATTGCACCAGGCCGATCGAGCGGGTATACGGCACCGTGCGAATGTCCAGTTTCACGCCGACCGGTTCGAACACTTTGCGCAGTACATCCCAGGCCAGACCATGGCCGTCGGCGGCGGTGTAGTCTTGCCAGTCCTCGCTGGCCAGATGGATCACCGCAGGCGGCGGCATTTCATGCGCCTGGGCAAACACGCCCAGCAGAACCAAAACCAGCATCGCCAACCCGCGTCGCAGCATTTACCTGCCCCTCACTTGCCCCTGACCCTGATCAGGCGAACAGCCACACCAGGCCCTGCATCGCCAGCCAGGCAAACACCCCGGCGAGCACGTCGTCGAGCATGATGCCGACGCCGCCATGCACGTGTTTATCGATCCAGCGGATCGGCCACGGCTTGAGAATATCGAAAAAGCGAAACACCAGAAAACCCGCGAGTAACCAGTACCAGCCTTCCGGCACCAGCCACAGGGTGATCCACATGCCGACCATTTCGTCCCAGACGATGCCTTCGTGGTCATGCACGCGCAGATCATCGGCGACTTTGCCGCACAGCCAGAAGCCGAACAGCATGGTGATGCCCAGCATCAGCCAGTAACCCCAGTCGGGCAGCATCTGCCACAACGGAATGAACGGCAGCGCCACCAGCGAACCCCAGGTGCCCGGCGCCTTCGGCAGCGTGCCGGAACCGAAGCCGAACGCGAGGAAATGCCAGGGGTTGCGCCAGACCGACGGCGGCACGAAGTCAGCCGGAACCTGTTTCGGGTGATCTGTCACGGTGTCTCCTGAAAATGTTGATAACCGCGGGTATGCGGGGTGATATCGCGACCGTCACGATCCAGCAGCACCACGCCCTGGCCGTCGCTGACGCGGCCGATCACATGGATTGGCCAACCGGCTGCGAGCAGTGCCGGTAGCTCGACGGACGGCAGCGTAAAGGCCAGCACGTAATCATCGCCACCGCTGAGCGCTGCACGTTCGGCACCGCGCTGACCGAGAAACGCCACTAAGGCATCCGACAACGGTACACGCTCGCGTTCAATCTCAAGTCGCACCTTCGACGCCAGCGCGATATGACCGCAGTCGGCGAGCAGGCCGTCGGAGATGTCCAGCGCCGCTGTGGCTTTGCCCCGCAAGGCCTGACCGAAGGCCAGTTGCGGCTGTGGCGACCAGTAATGATCGAGCAGCGGCTGGGCGATTTCGGCCGCGGCGTCGCGTTGCCCCAGCACCAGCGGCAACGCTCCGGCAGCATTGCCCAACTCACCGCCGACACAGAGCAGATCGCCCGTTCGCGCGCCGCTGCGGGTCAACGCCTGGCCTGCGGGTACGCGGCCAAACACGGTGACCGTCAGGCTCAACGGCCCACGCGTGGTGTCG
The DNA here is from genome assembly GCF_051132135.1 of Pseudomonas sp. R1-1. Classification (NCBI taxonomy): domain Bacteria; kingdom Pseudomonadati; phylum Pseudomonadota; class Gammaproteobacteria; order Pseudomonadales; family Pseudomonadaceae; genus Pseudomonas; species Pseudomonas sp. R1-1. The sequence continues at coordinate 794,846 of NZ_CP071663.1, read as the reverse complement.
CCGCCAACCAGCGCCACGCCGCAACTCTGCGCCATGCGGTTCAAACCGCGGGCATAGGCTTGCAGCCAATCGGCGGTCACCGTCGGCACAGTCAGGGCAAGGGTAAAGGCAACGGGCGTGGCGCCCATGGCGGCCAGGTCACTGACCGCGACGGCCAGCGAGCGCTGACCGAGCAGAAAAGGATCGCACGGATCGGCGAAATGCACACCGGCCACCAGCGTATCGGTAGAAATGGCCAACTGCTCCCCGGCGGGAACCGTCAGCAAGGCACAGTCATCGCCAATCCCGAGAGCAACGCCTTCGCCGCCCTGCGCACAAGGCGCGGCGGCGAAGAAATTGCGGATCAGCTCAAACTCGCCCATGGCTGAGACAAAGTGCTCAAGCGCCAATCAGCGCTTGAACGCCTTCACTTCAGCTTCACGCAGGCGCGGGGCCAGCTTGTCGAGCACGCCGTTGACGAACTTGTGGCCGTCGGTCGAACCGAAGACTTTCGCCAGTTCGATACCTTCGTTGATCACCACGCGGTACGGCACGTCGACGCGCTTGAGCAGTTCCCAGGTGGACAGGCGCAGAACCGCCAGTTCAACCGGGTCCAGCTCTTCGATCGCCAGATCCAGGCAAGGCGTCAGGGCGGTGTCGATTTCGCTCTTGAATTGCGGAACCCCGTGCAGGATCTCGCGGAAGTAGGCGCCGTCGACATCGGTGAAATCGTTATCAACGCGAAACTGCGCTTCGATCTCGTTCAGCGATTGCTTGGCCATGTGCCACTGGTACAGCGCCTGAGTCGCGAGCTGACGGGCTTCGCGACGCTTGACGCTTTTCGAGGGCTTGCCGGCATCCGCAGGTTTCGGATCGCGCGGGTTGAAACGATCGCTTTCGTCGCTAATCACTTGGCCTCCAACTGCGCCAGCAGGCTGACCATTTCCAGAGCGGACAGGGCAGCTTCGGCACCTTTGTTACCGGCCTTGGTGCCGGAACGTTCGATGGCTTGCTCGATGGAATCAACGGTCAGGACGCCGAACGCGACCGGCACGCCGAACTCCATGGATACCTGAGCCAGACCCTTGGTGCATTCGCCCGCCACGTATTCGAAGTGCGGGGTGCCGCCACGAATGACCGCGCCGAGGGCGATGATTGCGGCGAACTCGCCTTTCTGCGCGACTTTCTGCGCAACCAGCGGGATTTCGAAGGCGCCCGGTGCGCGGATGATGGTGATGTCGCTTTCGCTCACGCCGTGGCGAACCAGGGCATCAACGGCACCGCTGACCAGGCTTTCAACCACGAAGCTGTTGAAGCGGCCCACTACCAGAGCGTAGCGGCCTTTGGGGGCGATGAAGGTACCTTCGATGGTCTTCAGGGTCATTCGTCAGTTCTCTTAAAGAGCCGGGACGCGTCTGCTACGCGCCCCTCAGTGATTATTTGCCGCGAATTGGAATCCGGAAACAGCCGGTCATTATTCGGAGGGCACGTATTCTACAACTTCCAGATCGAAACCGGATATCGCGTTAAACTTCATCGGTGCGCTCATCAAACGCATTTTGCGCACGCCGAGGTCGCGCAGGATCTGCGAACCGGCACCGACGATGCTGTAAGTGGTCGGTTTTTTCGGCGCTGGCTGATCGCCGGTTTCGCGAATGTGCGCCAGCAATACATCACCATCGAGCGGATGGCCGAGCAACAACACCACACCGCTGCCCGCCTCGGCGACCGCAGCCATGGCGGCGCGCAGGCTCCAGCGACCCGGTTGCTTGACCATCAACAGGTCGCGCAGCGGGTCCATGTTGTGCACGCGCACCAGCGTCGGCTCTTCGGCACAAACGGTGCCCAGGGTCAGCGCCATGTGCACGTCGCCTTCCACCGAATCACGATAGGTCACCAGGTTGAATTGGCCCAGTTCGCTGTCCAGTGGCTGCTCGGCAATCCGCTGAACGGTACGTTCGTGGATCATCCGATAGTGAATCAGGTCGGCGATGGTGCCGATCTTGATGTTGTGTTCGGCGGCGAAGGCTTCGAGTTCGGCGCGACGGGACATGGTGCCGTCATCGTTCATCACTTCGCAGATCACCCCGCTTGGCTCGTAACCGGCCATGCGCGCCAGATCGCACGCCGCTTCGGTGTGGCCGGCGCGCGCGAGGGTGCCGCCGGCCTGGGCCATCAGCGGGAAAATGTGGCCCGGGCTGACGATGTCTTCAGCCTTGGCGTCTTTGGCGGCAGCCGCCTGCACGGTGCGCGCGCGGTCAGCGGCGGAGATGCCGGTGGTCACGCCTTCGGCGGCTTCGATCGAGACGGTGAACTTGGTGCCGAAGCCGGAACCGTTGCGCGGTGCCATCAACGGCAGCTTCAACAGCTCACAGCGCTCGCGGCTCATCGGCATGCAGATCAGGCCACGGGCGTGCTTGGCCATGAAGTTGATATGCTCGGCCTGGCAGCACTCGGCGGCCATGATCAGGTCGCCTTCGTTCTCGCGGTCTTCGTCATCCATGAGGATGACCATTTTGCCTTGGCGGATGTCTTCAACCAGTTCTTCGATGCTGTTGAGCGCCACAAGGCACCCCCTTCTTATATTTTGAGCTTCAGGATTTGAGGTAGCCGTTCTGGGCCAGAAAGCTTTCGGTGATCGTGCTGCCAGCGGTCTTCTCGGCGGCCTTGTCACCCAGCAGCAGACGCTCCAGATAACGCGCCAGCAGGTCGACCTCAAGATTCACCCGGCGACCTGGCTTGTACGACCCCATGATGGTTTCACTCAGGGTGTGCGGGATGATCGTCAGCATGAATTCGGCGCCATCGACGGCGTTCACGGTCAGGCTGGTGCCATCGACGGTGATCGAGCCTTTATGGGCGATGTATTTGGCGAGTTCCTTTGGCGCGCGGATGCAGAATTCCACGGCGCGCGCGTTGTCGCTGCGCGATACCACTTCGCCGACACCGTCGACGTGGCCGCTGACCAGATGCCCGCCGAGACGGGTGGTCGGGGTCAGGGCTTTTTCCAGATTGACCGGGCTGCCGCTTTTCAGGTCGTTCATGGCGGTGCAGTCGAGGGTTTCGCGGCTGACGTCGGCGGCAAAACCGTTGCCCGGCAGCTCAACTGCGGTCAGGCAGACGCCGTTGACGGCGATGCTGTCGCCGAGTTTGACGTCGCTCAGGTCGAGCTTGCCGGTGTCGACATGCACACGCACATCGCCGCCCTTGGGGGTCAGTGCACGGATGCTGCCGATGGATTCGATGATGCCGGTAAACATGGGGTTCTCCTTGAGAACGGAGCCAGCGCTAAGGCGATGGCCGGGAATTATACGCGCGCCGCAGGGACAGGGCGGGCAGTGACTCGCCAGTCATCGCCGACCGCACGAATTTCAGTGATTTTCAGCTCCGGCGCATCCTTCATAGAGGCCAGCGGCCAGTCGAGCAGCGGACGCGCCGTGGAACCGAGAAACTTGCCGGCCATAAAGATCACGAACTCGTCGACCAGACCAAGCTGCGCGAAAGCCCCGGCCAGACGCGGACCGGCCTCGACCAGCACCTCATTTACGCCGCGATGGGCCAGCTCCAGCAGCAATTGATGCAGGTCGACCTGACCGTCATCACCCGGAACGATCAAGCATTCCGGGCCGTTGGCGTACTGTTCTTCGACCGCCACGCAGGTGGCGACCAGCGCCGGGCCGGCCTTGAAGAACGGCGCATCCAGCGGCACCCGCAGGCGCCCGTCGATCAGCACGCGCAACGGCGGGCGACTCATGACTTGCGCGGTTTGCTCGGCGTCCAGACCCAACTCGTCAGCACGCACGGTCAAGCGCGCACCGTCGGCCAACACGGTATCGGCGCCGGTCAGCACCACCGCCGCCTCGGCACGCAAGCGCTGAACCGCCGAACGCGCCGCCGGGCCGGTGATCCACTGGCTCTCGCCGCTCTCCATCGCCGTGCGGCCATCGAGGCTCATCGCCAGCTTGACCCGCACGAACGGCAAGCCGTGCTCCATGCGTTTCAGAAAGCCTAGATTGAGCGCGCGCGCTTCGGCCTCCAGCACGCCGCTTGCGGTGGCGATGCCGGCATCGGCCAGGCGCTGCAAACCGCGTCCGGCGACTTGCGGATTGGGGTCACGCATCGCTGCTACTACCCGCGCCACGCCGGCATTCACCAGCGCATCGGCGCACGGCGGCGTGCGGCCATGGTGGCTGCACGGTTCGAGGGTGACATAGGCCGTGGCACCGCGGGCTTGCTCACCGGCAGCGCGCAGCGCATGGACTTCAGCGTGCGGTTCGCCGGCGCGCTCATGCCAGCCTTCGCCGACAATCTGCCCATCGCGCACCACCACGCAACCGACCCGCGGGTTGGGATGGGTGGTGTAGTGACCTTTGCGTGCCAGTTCCAGCGCGCGCGCCATGAAATGCGCGTCGAGGATGGCCTGCTCGGCGGCGGTCATTCTTGCACCGGTTCGCGGGCGAGGCGGTCGATCTCTTCGCGGAATTCGTTGAGGTCCTGGAAGCGTTTGTACACCGAGGCGAAACGAATGTAGGCGACTTCATCGAGCTTTTGCAGTTCGGCCATCACCAGTTCGCCGACGACGAGGGATTTGACCTCGCGCTCGCCGGTGGCGCGCAACTTGTGCTTGATGTGGACCAGAGAGGATTCGAGGCGCTCGACGCTCACCGGACGTTTCTCCAGCGCGCGCTGCATGCCGGCACGGAGTTTTTCTTCGTCGAACGGCTGACGGCTACCGTCGGTTTTGATCAGGCGCGGCAACACCAGTTCGGCCGTCTCGAACGTCGTGAAACGTTCGCCGCAGGCCAGGCATTCACGCCGGCGGCGCACCTGTTCGCCCTCGGCGACCAGACGCGAGTCGATGACCTTGGTGTCGTTGGCACCGCAGAAGGGACAGTGCATGGTGGCTGGCAACAAAAAAAGGGAGGGCCATGGTAGCGCATCCCGGTGGCAAGACAAGCCATAGCCTTTGCGGTATACAGAACGGCATGATTGTTTGATCCATGGAATTCATTCTGCCGGAGCCTCCAATGCCGTTACGTCCGCTCGTATTGCTCAGTCTTTTCAGCCTGCTGGTGGCCTGTGGCAGCGACGCGCCCAAGCTGCAGCCGCCAACGCCAGGCCCAGCGCCACAGCAGGCACAGAAAAAAGCCAAAGAGGCCGCCGAACTCGGCCCGCTGCCGGCCTATCAACGGGAGCTGAGCGGCACGCTGCAAGGCGTACCCGCCGGGGCCGAAGTTGAACTGGCGCTGCTGGTGATCGATGAAAAGGATCGCCCGCAACAACTGCTCGCCAGCTCCAGTCTGATCGGCACCAATCAGCTGCTGCCGTTTCGCCTGCGCTTCAACCCCGAGGCCTTCCCGGCCGGTGCGCGGGTTGAGCTGCGTGGTCGCGCCAGCCAGTCCGGTCAGTTGATTCTGCATCTGCCGTCGCAGACCATTACTCAGCCGACCACCCAGGCGCTGGGCCAACTGCAATTTGTCAAAGCCCCATGACGGCACCGCTCGACCTGCAACAGGCCTTGGGCGAATTGCTCGGCGACGCCAGATTGAAAGCCTGCGCGTTGCCGGACACCGATTTGCAGCTGTGGCTGATCGACGGCGACAACATGGCCCGCGAATTCAGCCAGGAAGAAACCCAGCGCATCCTGCACGAGCCGCCCTACTGGAGTTTCTGCTGGGCCAGCGGCCTGGCGGTGGCGCGCTATCTGGCGGAGTTTCCCGAGTGGGTGCGCGGCAAGCGCGTGCTGGATTTCGGCGCCGGTTCCGGGATTGCCGGGATCGCGGCGGTGAAAGCCGGCGCGCTGGAAGTGGTGGCCTGCGATCTCGATCCGCTGGCGATTGCGGCGTGTCGGGCCAATGCCCTGCTCAATGATGTGCAGATGAGTTATTCGACGGATTTCTTTGCAGAAGCCGATCGCTTCGATCTGATACTGGTCGCGGATGTGCTGTACGACCGGGCGAATCTGCCGCTGCTCGATGCGTTTCTCAGCCGCGGGCGCGAGGCGCTGGTGGCGGATTCGCGGGTGCGGGATTTCCAGCATCCGCTATATGAGCGGATCGAGATGCTCGAGGCGATGACCCTCCCCGATCTGGCCGAGCCCGAAGAATTCAGACATGTCAGCCTCTACCATGCGCGGCGCTAGCTGAAAGCATCGCCAGCAGGCTGGCTCCCACATTTGATTTGTGGCGTTCACAAATCCTCTGTGGGAGCGAGCCTGCTCGCGAAAGCACCCGCTCAGACGACACACCTTCAAAACCTGCCCCGCTTCCGGCCACCCCCCGGCAAGCCTTATAGTTGCCCCATCCACGCTTTGACGAGATCCCCCATGAGTGAGCAAACGCCGTACATCTTCGACGCCACGACGGCCGATTTCGACCAGTCGGTGATCGAGGCTTCTTTCAACAAACCGGTGCTGGTGGATTTCTGGGCCGAATGGTGCGCGCCGTGCAAGGCGCTGATGCCGATGCTGCAAGGCATCGCCGAGAGCTATCAGGGCGAGTTGCTGCTGGCCAAGGTCAATTGCGACGTCGAGCAGGACATCGTCGCCCGCTTCGGCATTCGCAGCCTGCCGACCGTGGTGCTGTTCAAGGACGGTCAACCGGTCGACGGTTTTGCCGGTGCGCAACCTGAATCCGCCGTGCGCGCGCTGCTCGAACCACATGTGCAAATGCCGCCACCGGCCGCTGCCGACCCGTTCGAACAGGCTCAGGCGCTGTTCGATGACGGACGCTACGCCGACGCCGAAGCGGCGCTGGTAGCCATGCTCCAGGAAGACAACAGCAATGCCAAGGCGCTGATTCTGTATGCCCGCTGCCTGACCGAGCGCGGTGAGCTGAGTGAAGCGCAGACCGTACTCGACGCGGTCAAGAGTGACGAGCACAAGGCCGCACTGGCCGGCGCCAAGGCGCAGATCCAGTTCCTCGGGCTGGCCCGCGACCTGCCGGACGCCGCCGAGCTGAAAAGCCGTCTGGCGCAAAACCCGCAGGACGATGAAGCGGCCTATCAACTGGCGATCCAGCAACTGGCGCGTCAGCAATACGAGGCGGCGCTGGAAGCCCTGCTCAAACTGTTCATCCGCAACCGCAGCTACGGCGAAGGCCTGCCGCACAAGACCCTGCTGCAAGTGTTCGAACTGCTCGGCAACGATCACCCGCTGGTGACCGCTTACCGCCGCAAGGTCTTCGCCGCGCTGTACTAAGCGTTCACTCGATCCAGCTATAGAGCGGCGTGTCGGCGCCGCTCTGCACTTTCACCTGCGAACTGTGGCGCAAGCGCACCAGCAAACGCTTGCCGGCCGCCGCACTGCCGGTCAGCCCTTCCAACTGATCAAGCAGGTCCGGCCCGCTGAGCTGCCCGGCCTGACGCAACAGATCCTTCGCCACCTGCCACAACGCATCGTCCTGCCCCTGCGGTTTCGCCGCCGGCACCGCTGCAGCCACTTCAGACGGCGCAAGCGGTGCCTGAGCACTCAGCACCGAACCAAGCCTGGCCCAGTCACTGTCATCCAGCTCCACCGTCAAATCCACCGGCAGCGCGCCGACGGTTCCGCGTATCCGCAACATTGATTTCGCTCCTGCCTTTTTCCGACCTGCATGCTCCCACGGGACTTGTGTAGCGCCAAGTAAAGGCCGTCAAACACATCTGGTAATTCTCGGGCGATCGACTACATTAATTTCTTTTTTCGCGGGAAGGATCCCTAATGTCTTCGGGAAGAAAACTGGCCTCCAAGGGAGGCTACAAGTACAGCACTCCACAATGAAACGGTCTTACTGGTTCCTTCTGACAATCCCGCTCTTGCTCATCGTGGTATGGCGATTCTGGTCACCTGCGGATTTTTCAGCGTGTCCCCCAGATGACGCTGCCTCAGGCCCACTTACGCATGTCATTCGCGACTACTTCGAGCGAAACAACCGCACCGACTGGAAAGATATGGACGATCGATTCGACATAATTTCCACTCTCGATGGCCAAACCATTATCAACCAGCCGGAGACTTACGTCTGCGAGGCCTTGCAAATACTGCAAAGCCCGGCGTTCAGCCAGACTGAAAAAATCTTCACCACAGCGTTGATGTTCGAGTTGCCAATCACTGAATACATGGCCTTCATGGATCGCAGCCATCTACTGTACGCAGAGCACAGCATCGATCAAGAAGTGATGAAACTCGTATTATTGCCACGCGGAACGGCCATCAATTACTGGTGGCTGCCTGCTTGGCGACAGCGTTTCACTCGCGACGCTCCTGGCGTTTTCGACGCTAATCTGATCAACAATGTCCTATCGGGACACTATTGGTTTGAATATCCCGGCGCAGGCTTCTGATTCAACAAGCGTGACATCGAGTCTATGCACCGCCCGTAAATCCATCACGGGCGGTGCATAGTCATGTCTTGCGCAAAGCGGAGCACACGGGCAAACTCTGTGCGCTTTCGTTATAAGATTACATAACAAACTTTTCACTTTTCACTTTACGCTCTGGAGTTCGCCATGCGTCGTTTGTTGCTCGCTTTGCCGTTTGCCCTGTTGCCGCTGGCCGTTGCCTACGCCGCTGACGAGCATGACCACGATCATGACCATGAGCACGGCAGCCTCGGCGCCCATGAGCATGGCGTGGGTCGACTGAATGCTGCGCTCGATGGCCAGACTCTGGAGCTTGAGCTGGAAAGCCCGGCGATGAACCTGGTGGGTTTCGAGCATGCGGCCACTTCGGACGCTGACAAGGCCAAGGTCGCTGCCGCTCGTGCGCAGCTGGAAAAACCGTTGGCGCTGTTCAGCCTGCCGGCGGCGGCCGGTTGCAAGGTGGCCAGTCAGGAACTGGAAAGTCCGCTGTTCGGCGACAAGCCGGAAGCCGACGATCATGACGAAGATGAAGCGGACAAGGACGGTCATGAGCATCACCACGAGCACAGCGAAATCCATGCGCACTATCAGTTCACCTGCACTACGCCGGGCGCGTTGAAGACGCTGGATCTGGCGAACCTGTTCAAGACCTTCCCGGCCACGCAGAAGATTCAGGTACAACTGATCAGCGCCAGCGGCCAGCAAGGTACGGAAGTGACGGCCAAGGCGGCGTCGCTGAAATTCTGAGCTGTATGAAGATCCCCTGTAGGAGTGAGCCTGCTCGCGATAGCGGTATGTCAGACAACTTGTTATCAACTGACACGACGCTATCGCGAGCAGGCTCACTCCTACAAAAGCGTCACTCAATTACCTGACCGGTTGCACATGACCCAAGCACTCATCGAACTGTCCGACCTGGGCTTCAACTGGCCCGGTCACCCGCCGTTGCTGGACATTCCGGCGTTTCGTCTGGAAGCCGGCGAGACCCTGTTTCTCAAAGGCCCGAGCGGCAGCGGCAAGACCACCCTACTCGGTTTGCTCGGCGGTGTGCAGAAGCCGGGCCGTGGCAGCATTCGCCTGCTCGGCCAGGAACTGACCGAGCTGTCTGCCGGTGCCCGCGACACCTTTCGTGTCGACCATACCGGCTACATTTTCCAGCAGTTCAACCTGCTGCCGTTTCTCTCGGTGCGCGAGAACGTTGAACTGCCCTGCCATTTTTCGAAACTGCGCGCCCAGCGAGCGAAACAGCGCCATGGCAGCGTCGATCAGGCCGCCGCGACCCTGCTCGCTCACTTGGGGTTGAAGGACGAAAGCCTCCTCAGCCGCCGCGCCGATTCCTTGTCGATCGGCCAGCAACAACGGGTCGCCGCTGCGCGCGCTCTGATCGGCCAGCCGGAACTGGTGATCGCTGACGAGCCGACTTCGGCGCTGGACTACGACGCCCGGGAGAACTTCATTCGCCTGTTGTTCGCCGAATGCCGCGAGGCGGGCTCCAGCCTGCTATTCGTCAGTCACGATCAAAGCCTGGCGCCGCTGTTCGATCGTCACCTGTCCCTGGCCGAACTCAATCGCGCCGCCACGTCTGCCGAGGTCTGAGATGTATCTGTTTCGTCTGGCCATGGCCAGCCTGGCCAACCGCCGTTTCACCGCTTTGCTCACCGCGTTCGCCATCGCTTTATCAGTGTGCTTGCTGCTGGCGGTCGAGCGCGTGCGCACCGAAGCCAAAGCCAGTTTCGCCAGCACCATCAGCGGCACCGACCTGATCGTCGGCGCGCGTTCCGGCTCGGTGAACCTGCTGTTGTACTCGGTGTTTCGCATCGGCAACGCCACCAACAATATTCGCTGGGACAGTTTCGAGCACTTCGCCAACAACCCGAAAGTGAAGTGGGCGATCCCGATGTCCCTCGGCGACTCGCATCGCGGCTACCGGGTGATGGGCACCACCGAAGCCTATTTCGAGCACTACCAATACGGGCGTCAGCAGCACTTGGCGCTGGCCGACGGGCGCGCGTTTGCGACAGATCCGTTCGAAGTGGTGCTCGGTGCCGAAGTGGCCGAAGCCTTGCACTACAAGCTCGGCGACAAACTGGTGCTGGCCCACGGCGTCGCGGCGATCAGCCTGGTCAAGCACGACGACAAACCGTTCACCGTGGTCGGCATTTTGCAGCGCACCGGTACCCCGGTCGATCGCACGCTGCACATCAGTCTCGGCGGCATGGAAGCGATCCACATCGATTGGCACAACGGTGTGCCGGCGCGCGGCAACGGCCGGATCAGCGCGGATCAGGCGCGTAACATGGACCTGACGCCGCAAGCGATCACCGCGTTCATGCTCGGCCTCAACAGCAAGATCTCCACCTTCGCCTTGCAGCGCGAGATCAATGAATTTCGCGGTGAGCCGATGCTGGCGATTCTGCCTGGCGTGGCGCTGCAGGAATTGTGGAGTTTGATGAGCACTGCAGAAAAAGCGTTGTTCGTGGTCTCGCTGTTTGTGGTGCTGACCGGGTTGATCGGCATGCTCACGGCGATTCTCACCAGCCTCAACGAGCGGCGCCGCGAGATGGCGATTCTGCGTTCGGTGGGCGCGCGGCCATGGCACATCGCAAGCCTGCTGGTGCTGGAGGCGTTTGCCCTGGCGCTGACCGGGGCGATCGCCGGACTGGCGCTGTTGTACATCGGCATCGCCGCCGCGCAGGGTTACGTGCAGGCCAACTACGGGTTGTATCTGCCGCTGGCGTGGCCGAGCGAGTATGAATGGACGCTGCTCGGTGGCATTCTGGCGGCCGCGCTGCTGATGGGCAGCGTGCCGGCCTGGCGCGCTTATCGCCAATCCCTGGCCGACGGCCTGTCGATCCGTTTATGAGGAAGTTCACCATGCCCCGCGCCGTGCTCGCGCTGCTGTTGCTGATCGCCCTGCCCGTTTGGGCGGCAGCGCCGAAGGACCTGACGTGGTCGGAAATGATTCCGCCGGACGCCGCACCGGAAGTGCCGAACATGACCCCGTTGCATGACCTGTCGAAGATGGGCGATGCGCTGTCGGCCGAATCCGCCCCGGCGGCCAAGCAGGACCTGCCGAATGCGCCGGTGGTACAGAGCCTCGACGGCCAGAACATTCGTTTGCCAGGCTACATCGTGCCGCTGGAAGTCAGCGAAGAAGGCCGCACCACGGATTTCCTGCTGGTGCCGTATTTCGGCGCCTGCATCCATGTGCCGCCACCGCCGTCGAACCAGATCGTGCATGTGAAAAGCGAACTCGGTGTGAAGCTCGATGAGCTGTATCAGCCGTACTGGGTCGAGGGGCCGTTGCAGGTCAAGGCATCGAGCAGCGAACTGGCGGATGCCGGGTATCAGATGGAGGCGCAGAAGATTTATGCGTATGAGCTGCCGGAGTGAGTCCTGCAGTTTTGTATTGTCTGATCAGTTGGTATCGCGAGCAGGCTCACTCCTACAGGGGAACGCGTTCCAAATGTAGGAGTGAGCCTGCTCGCGATAGGGCCATCAAAGGTTCCGCAAAACTTTCCCATCACAGTTTCATTGAGCTGAGTCAAAAGACCGGATCAGCTGGCTTCGTACCATAGGGCATCAGATTTTTCTTATGTCCTTTCGGAGCCCCCATGAACAAGTCCTTGCTCAGCGCCTCGCTGTTTGCCCTCGCGCTCGCAGCCCCGCTCGCCCACGCCCACGAGGCCGGCGACATTCTGATCCGCGCCGGTGCGATCACCGTCAACCCGAAGGCCGACAGCTCCAGCGTCAAGGTCGATCAGGGTCCGTTGAGCGGCGCGAATCTGGGCGGCAAGGCGACCATGAGCAGCGACACCCAACTGGGTCTGAACTTCGCGTACATGCTCACCGACCACGTCGGCCTCGAACTGCTCGCGGCCACGCCGTTCGAGCATGACGTCAAACTCAAGGGCACCGCCCTGCCGGCTGCCAATGGCAAGCTCGGCACCCTGAAACACCTGCCACCGACCCTCAGCGTCGTGTACTACCCGCTGGATTCGAAATCGGCGTTCCAGCCTTACGTCGGCGGCGGCATCAACTACACCTGGATCTATGACGAGCACGTCGGCAGTGAAGCCAGCGCCAACGGCTTCAGCAACTTCAAGGCGAAAAACTCCTGGGGCCTGGCCTGGCAGGTCGGTGCCGACTACATGCTGACCGACAACATCATGCTCAACGCCCAGGTGCGCTACATCGACATCGACACCCGCGCTACCGTCGAAAACAACGCCGTCGCGCCGGGCACTCGTGCTCGGGTCAACGTCGATGTCGATCCGTTCATCTACATGGTCGGCTTGGGCTATAAGTTCTAAGGCGATTGACCGAACGTTCACGTGGTGGTGAATGAGGCTTGGTGGCGAGCAGGCATAGAACTGACGGCGACCGTACGCAGTTGATCGGGGGATAACATCCCCTTGCCACAGGAGTAGCGACATATTCCGGCCGTGAAAAAGGCGCCTGTCAAAGGGCGCCTTTTTCATAGGTGGGGATTTTGGGTGCGTTCGAAATCCTCGCCCCTCACCCCAGCCCTCTCCCGAGGGAGAGGGAGCCGATTTGGAGTTCTTCAAAACTTGAGTTCGGCTCGGTATTTCAGGTCGGCGTAACTCGATAGAACAACTCGGTTAGTCCCCTCTCCCCCTGGGAGTGTATGTACCGGACACATGGTGGACAGGTGTTCGGAGACATGGTGGACACTTTTTAATAGGCACATTGCTCATCATCAAGGAGATGACCTGTGTCCTGGCAAGAGGCATCCACCATGCAACTTCGTACAGAGTTTGTGCATTTAGCTCGGCAAGAAGGAGCGAATGTTCGGCAGCTTTGCCGTCGATTCAATATCAGCCCAAGTACTGCCTACAAATGGCTCAACAGGTTTGAAATATCAGGTGTAGAGGGGTTGCACGATCAGTCCCGTCGACCGAAAACATCACCGAAACGTTGTGCTGATGAGGTTGAGCAGCGGATTCTGACCATGAGTCAGCGATACGAGGCCTGGGGTGCCCGCAAGCTCAAGCGCGTGCTGGAAGATGAAGGCGCTGTGATGCCCTCTGTCAGCACTGTGCATGCGGTTTTGCAGCGTCATTCGCGTGTTGATCCAAAGGCTACCGAGATCAAACCATTTATCCGCTTTGAGCACGAAGCGCCTAACGATCTATGGCAGATCGACTTCAAGGGACATTTCAGTCTGAGCCACGGACGCTGCCATCCATTCACAATACTGGACGACCACTCACGCTTTTCGCTATGCATTGCCGCATGTGCCAATGAACAGCGCCAAACTGTACAAGACCATCTAATCCGGACGTTTCGACGCTACGGCCTGCCGTTGCGCATGACGATGGACAACGGCTCGCCATGGGGCGATCAGACTGGCGTTTATACTGCGCTGGAAGTCTGGCTGATGAGCCAGGGCATTAAGGTCGGTCACTCCCGGCCTTATCATCCTCAGACTCAGGGAAAACTGGAGCGCTTCCACCGCAGCCTGAAAAATGAAGTCCTGCAAGGCCGGTTTTTCACCGATCTCGACGACGCACAACGGGCGTTTGATACCTGGCGCGACATCTACAACCAAAAACGCCCTCATCAGGCGCTGGGCATGGCGGTGCCGGCGGCTCGTTACAGTGGCAGCCCAAGGGAATATCAGGAGCGACCGGCGGAACCGGAGTACAGCGACGCGGATGTGGTCAGGAAGGTACAGGTGGGAGGCGAAATCTTTTGGAGGAATCGGGAATACAAGATTGGAAAGGCTTTTTATGGCAGGTGCATAGCGATCAGGGAGACGACGGAGGACGGCATCCACGATGTCTACTGGAGTAGACATCGTGTCGCTCGAATCGACTTGAACTTGCAGATCGTGACGGCAGGTAAGAAGATCTAAAACCGTCCACCATGTCTCCGAACATGTGTCCACCATGTCTCCGGTACATACAGGGAGAGGGTTAGGGTGAGGGCTCTATCAGCCACGCCCCAACAACCGCGCCAACCCAACACTCATCGGCGTCTGCGCCGGCATTTCAAACCGCTCCAGCAGACGCCGGTTATCCGCCCGCGAATGGCGAATATCACCCGCCCGCGCCGGGCCATAACTGATCGGTGGCAGTTCACCGACCACCACTTTCAATGCTTCCAACATTTGCTTGAGACTCATCGACTGGTTCCAGCCAACGTTCACCGCGCCCACCTGCACATCAGGCTTTTCAAGCCCCTGCACCAGCAGATTGACCAGATCCTCGACATAGAGAAAATCGCGGGTCTGCTCGCCATCGCCGAACACGGTGATCGGCAGGCCTTGCTGCGCGCGTTCGCTGAAAATGCTGATGACCCCGGAGTACGGCGAGGACGGATCCTGGCGCGGGCCGAAGATGTTGAAGAAGCGGAAGATCACCGGTTCCAGGCCATGCTGGCGGCGATAGAAATCGAAATACTGCTCGCCGGCCAGTTTGTCCGAGGCGTACGGGGTCAGCGGAGCTTTCGGCGTGTCTTCGCTGATCGACTCGCCCTCGCCGTTGTTGCCGTAGACTGCTGCACTGGAGGCGTACAAAACCCGTTTGACGCCGGCCAGACGCATCGCTTCGCAGACATTCAGCGTGCCGATGAAATTGCTCTGGTGAGTCTTCACCGGATCGTCCACCGACGCCTGCACCGACGCCACCGCCGCCAGGTGGGCGACTGCGCTGCAGCCGTGCATGGCTTGCGCCACCAGTGCCGCATCGGCGACATCGCCGACGATCAGTTCAACCTTGGGATTATCCAGCGGCAGGTTGCTGCGTTTGCCGGTCGACAGGTCGTCGAGCACCCGCACCGAGTGACCCTTGGCGAGCAACGCGTCGGTCAGGTGCGAGCCGATGAAACCGGCTCCGCCGGTGATTAGAACGATACCTTCAGCCATGACGGTAGAACCTGTCCAGTAAGCCCGGGAGTGCGGCACGCCAGGCGCGTGGCTTGATCCCGAAAGTGTGCAGAATTTTCTTGCAGGCCAGCACCGCGTGTTGCGGCTCTTCGGCAGCGTCGGGCCGTGCGGCGTGTGCCTGGGCGGTCGGCGCTTCGATGGCCAGTGCGTGCAGGCTGCGTGCTTCGGTGAGAATCGCCTGGCCCAGCGCCAGCGGCGTGGTCGCTTCATGGCCGGCGTAGTGATACGTGCCCCACAGCGGCGCCGCGCAATCGAGTTGCTTGAGCACCGAAATGATCACCCGTGCAGCGTCGTCGACCGGGGTCGGGTTGCCGCGGCGGTCATCGGCCAGCAGCAACTCTTCCGGTTGCTCGGCGCGGGCAAGGAAACGCCCGAGGGTGCCGTCCGGGCTGTCATCGAGCAGCCAGCCGAAACGCAGCAACACGTGCTGCGGGCAGGTGGCGCGCACGCTCTGTTCGATACGCCACAAGGCTTGCCCGCGCAGGCCCAGCGGCACCGGTTCGTCTTTTTCGCTGTAGGCGGTGGCGCGCGAACCGTCGAACACCCGGTAACTCGACGGCTGCACGAGGACGATGTTGTGGTGCCGGCACAGTTCGGCCAGACGTTCGATCGCGCGTTCCTGCCCGGCCATGCGGGTTTCGCTGACGGTCTCGGCCTGGAACCAGTCGAAATAGTAGGCAAGGTTGATCAACGCATCGGGACGGGTGTCGTCCAGCAGTTGCGTCAGGCTCGCGGCATCCCAGCCGGTTTCGGGCGGGCGGGGGGCGAGGAAACCGATGTCTTCCTCCGCACCGAGGCGAATCAGCGCCTGCCCAAGGGCATTTCCGCCGCCCAGTAACATAAGGCGCATTCGCATAGAGTCAGCAGGCCCAGTCTGATTGGAACGATGGCTTTAGCGACGGATCTCGTGGAACCGTCGTCGATAATTGCCGGAATCGTTGCATTTTGCGGGTTTAGTGCGCAACCGTCATCCGTAATGTGCACATCCCGCAATTTGTATTGTCCCGACTACCGCTATCGCGAGCAGGCTCACTCCTACAATTGGAACGCGTCCCCCTGTAGGAGTGAGCCTGCTCGCGATAGCGTACTTCCAGCCGCTGAAGATCCCCAGCGGTACTTGCATCTTCCCTCCCCCGCCCGCATAACTTTATCCATGAATCTGCCCCTACCCGCCGACAGCGCCCTGGCCGGTTTCCACCCTGCCGTCAGCGCCTGGTTCAGCCACACGTTCCCGGCGGTCACCGCTGCCCAGGCCCGTGCATGGCCGTTGATCCGTCAGCGCCGCTCGACGCTGATCGCCGCGCCGACCGGTTCCGGCAAAACCCTGACCGCGTTTCTCGCCGTACTCGATGATCTGGTTCATCGCGGCCTGGAAGCCCCCCAAGGCCTGACCGATGAAACCCTGGTGGTTTACGTTTCGCCGCTCAAAGCGTTGTCCAACGATATCCAGATCAACCTGCAGAATCCGCTGGCCGGCATCACCGAACAACTGCGCCGACTGGGCCTGCCCGAGCTGCAGATCACCACCGCCGTGCGCACCGGCGACACCCCGCAGAAAGACCGCGCGGCCATGCGCAAGACCGCACCGCATATTCTGGTGACCACGCCGGAATCGCTGTACGTACTGCTCGGCTCCGAGTCAGGCCGCAAGATGCTCGGCACCACGCGCACGGTGATCATCGACGAAATTCACGCGATGGCTGCCGGCAAGCGCGGCAGTCATCTGGCCTTGAGTCTGGAACGCCTGCAAGCCTTGTGCAGCGAACCACTGACGCGCATCGGCCTGTCCGCCACGCAGAAACCGGTCGAAGCCGTGGCGCAGTTTCTCGTCGGCCATGAACGGCCTTGCGAAATCGTCGACATCGGTCATGCCCGCCCACGGGAACTGGGCATTGAAGTACCGCCGGTGCCGTTGTCGGCGGTGATGGCCAATGACGTCTGGGAGCTGGTCTACAACCGCCTCGCCGATCTGGCCCGCGAACATCGCACCACGCTGATTTTCGTCAATACCCGGCGCCTGGCCGAACGCCTCAGCCGGCACCTGAGCGAACGCCTCGGCAAGCATGCGGTGGCGGCGCACCACGGCAGTCTCGCCAAGGAGTTTCGCCTCGATGCCGAGCAGCGGCTCAAGCGCGGCGAACTGCAGGTGCTGATCGCCACCGCGTCGCTGGAACTGGGCATCGATATCGGCGAAGTCGATCTGGTCTGCCAGATCAGCTCGCCGCGCTCGATTGCCGGTTTCCTGCAACGGGTCGGCCGCTCCGGCCACCAGGTCGGCGGCACGCCGAAGGGACGGTTGTTCGCCACCACCCGTGACGATCTGATCGAATGCGCCGCCCTGCTCGATTGCGTGCGTCGCGGTGAACTCGACACTTTGCATATTCCCCAGGCGCCGCTGGATGTGCTGGCGCAGCAAATCATTGCCGAGGTCAGCTGTCAGGAATGGCCGGAAGACGCCTTGCTGGCCATGTTCCGCCGCGCCGCGCCCTATCACAATCTCGACGAAAAACACTATCAGGCGCTGCTGAGCATGCTCGCCGAAGGCTACAACGGCCGCCAGGGCATCCGCAGTGCGTATCTGCACCGCGACGCCGTCAGCCGCACCTTGCGCGGCCGGCGCGGTGCGCAACTGACCGCTGTGACCAGCGGCGGGACGATTCCGGACAACGCCGATTACAGCGTGCTGCTCGAACCGCAGGGCCTGAACATCGGCAGCGTCAACGAAGATTTCGCCGTCGAGAGCATTGCCGGCGACGTGTTCCAGCTCGGCAATACGTCGTACCGCATCCTGCGCGTGGAGGCCGGCAAGGTGCGCGTCGAGGATGCCCACGGCCAGCCGCCGACCATTCCGTTCTGGCTCGGCGAAGCCCCGGGGCGCAGCGATGAGCTGTCCGCCGCGGTGGCACGCCTGCAAGCGCAGCTCGACGAATTGCTCGGCGCCAGCCCCGGCGATCTGCAACCGGCGCTCGACTGGCTGACCCAGACCCTGGGCCTCAACCTCGCCAGCGCCGAACAACTGGTCGAGTATCTGGCCCGCGCACGGCAGACCCTCGGCGCCCTGCCCTCGCAGGACACGCTGCTGATGGAGCGGTTTTTCGACGAATCCGGCGGCACGCAACTGATCATCCACACGCCGTTCGGCAGCCGCATCAACCGCGCCTGGGGCCTGGCCCTGCGCAAGCGCTTTTGCCGCACCTTCAATTTCGAATTGCAGGCCGCCGCCAGCGAAGACGCGATCGTGCTGTCGCTGTCGACCAGTCACAGCTTTGAACTCGACGAGGTGTGGCGCTACCTGCACAGCAACAGCGCCGAACATGTCCTGATCCAGGCCGTGCTCGACGCGCCGCTGTTCGGCGTACGCTGGCGCTGGAATGCCGGGGTCGCGCTGGCGCTGCCGCGCTTTACCGGCGGGCGCAAAGTCGCGCCGCAGTTGCAGCGAATGAAAAGCGAAGACCTGATCGCCAGCGTGTTTCCCGATCAGATCGCCTGCCTGGAAAACCTCGCCGGCGAACGAGAGATTCCCGAACACCCGCTGATCGAACAAACCCTCGACGATTGCCTGCACGAAGCGATGGACAGCGAAGGCTGGCTTACGCTGTTGCGACGCATGGAACGCGGCGAGGTGCGCCTGATCAGCCGCGACCTGCCGGCGCCCTCGCCGCTCGCCGCAGAAATTCTCAGCGCGCGGCCGTACACCTTTCTTGATGACGCGCCGCTGGAAGAGCGCCGCACGCAAGCGGTGATCAACCGGCGCTGGAGCGACCCGCAATCGACCGATGACCTTGGTGCGCTGGACGCCGAGGCGATCGTCGCCGTGTGTGAAGAGGCTTGGCCTACGCCGAACTCGGCGGACGAAATGCACGAAGCGCTGATGAGTCTGGCCTGTATCAGCGCAGCGGAAGTTGCCGCGAATGACGGCTGGCACGACTGGCTGCAAACCTTGGCCAGCAGCGGTCGCGCGTGTTGCCTGCAGGTCGATGCCGAGCATTCTTTATGGCTGGCCCGCGAACGCCTGACCTGCCTGCAAGCGCTTTATCCACAGGCCACGCCGCATCCCGAACTGGACGCGTTACCGGGCTTCGACGCGGCGTGGAGCTTCGATGATGCCTTGGTCGAAGTGATCCGCGCGCGCCTCGCCGGGTTCGGCCCGCTGCCGTTACCCGCCATTGCGCAACCACTGGCGCTGCCGACTGCGCAGGTCGCGCAAGCCCTCGCTCAGCTGGAGCGTGAGGGTTATGTGCTGCGTGGCCAGTTCACGCCGAATCTTGATCACGAAGAATGGTGCGAACGGCATCTGCTCGCGCGCATCCATCGCTACACGGTCAAGCGTCTGCGCCGGGAAATCGAACCGGTGGCGTTGCAGGATTTCATGCGCTTCCTGTTCGATTGGCAGCACTTGTCGGCCTCGACGCGTGGTCAGGGCAGCGCGGTGTTGCCGGCGATTGTCGGCCAGTTCGAAGGCTACGCGGCAGCGGCTTCGGCGTGGGACAGCGACATTTTGCCGGCACGGCTCAAGGACTACTCGCCGAGCTGGCTGGATGATCTGTGCCGCAACGGCAAACTGGTGTGGACGCGCCTCAGCGCTCGGCAAAAGGTCAGCGGCACGGCGTTGCGCAGCACACCGATCGTGTTGCTGCCGCGCAGTCAGGTCGGCTTGTGGAGTGCGCTGGCGGAACAGACGCCGGTGGACGAACTGTCGCCGAAGACCCGCAAGGTCTTCGACGCCTTGAGCCAGCACGGCGCGTTGTTTTTCGATGAGCTGACTCACGAAGCGCACCTGCTGCGCAGCGAACTGGAAATCGCCTTGCAGGAACTGGTCGGCGCCGGGTTGGTAAACGCCGACAGCTTCGCCGGCCTGCGCGCGCTGATCACCCCGCCGAGCAAGCGCCAGCAGCGCAGCAGTCGGCGCGGGCGCGGCGCGTTTGTCGGCGGTATGGACGATGCCGGACGCTGGGCGTTGTTGCGCCGCGGTGCGGCTGTGGATAACAGCCAAACGTTGGAGCATGTCGCCATGACCTTGCTGCGCCGCTACGGCGTGGTGTTCTGGCGCTTGCTTGAACGTGAGGCGGACTGGTTGCCGAGCTGGCGCGAGCTACTGCGCACGTTCCATCGACTCGAAGCGCGTGGCGAGATTCGTGGCGGACGCTTTGTCAGTGGTCTGGCGGGTGAACAATTCGCCCTGCCCGAAGCGATTCCCCTGCTGCGCGAAGTGCGTCGGCGCCCGCATGACGGCAGTCTGGTGATGGTTTGCGGGGTCGATCCGCTGAACCTCGCCGGGACCTTGTTGCCGGGGGTGAAAGTGCCGGCCTTGGCGAGTAATCGGCTGGTGTATCGCGATGGGATTGCGGTGGCGGCAATGATTGCAGGCAAGCAGCAGATCTGGGTGGAGCTGGATCACGCTGCGGCGGAGCAGGTGCACAGCAAGCTGATCCGACATTGAGGCCGGGACATGCAACGCGTCATTCAGATCAGATCCGCGACTCCTGCGGCACCTCCGCCCCCGCCACCTCCTCCACCGCCTGACGCTTGGGCAACATCACCTGCTGTGGATAAGTCTGCGCAAAATGTACATTCGCAGTGTTATCCACAAGCTTCTTCAAACGCTGATTGAACGCCCGGCTAACCGCATATTGCCCGCCCGAGACCGTGCGGAATTGCGCGGTCAGCACCACGCCGTTGAGGTCCATCCGGTCGACCCCGAATACATCCAGCGGGCCTTGCAGGTTGTACTTGAGGAACGGGTCTTCGCGGATCGAATCGCCGGTCTCGCGGATCAGTTCGATGGCCCGGTCCACATCGGTGTCATAGGTGAACTGCACCGAGAAAAACGCGAAGGCGAACTGCCGCGACTGGTTGGTGACCGCTTTGATCTGGCCGAACGGCACCGAGTGCACGAAGCCCTTGCCGTCGCGCAGGCGCAGGGTGCGGATGGTCAGCCCTTCGACCGTGCCGGCATGCCCGGAATCGAGCACCACCCAATCGCCGATCGACAGGGTGTCTTCGATGATGATGAACAACCCGGTGATCACGTCCTGGACCAATTGCTGCGAGCCGAAACCGATCGCCAGACCGACCACCCCGGCACCCGCCAGCAATGGCGCAACGTTGATCCCCAGATTGGCCATGGTGGTAATCGCGCAGATCACCACCAGGATGATTTTGATCGCGTTGCGCAGCAGCGGCAGGATGGTTTTCACCCGCGTACTCGGCTGGCGCGCTGCGCGTTTGCTCAGCGGCGGTTTCAGCGCTTCCTGAATTGCCGTGTCCAGCACCACCCACAGCAGCCACGTCACCAGAAAGATCAGGCCGATGCTGCTCAAGGCTTCGCTGATCGCCCGGCCCACCGCACTGCTCTGGGCAAAATCGAGCAGCGACACGCCCCAGATCCGCCCGAGAATATCGAGAAAGGCTATCGCGATGACGATCCGCAACAACGCGTGCAGCAGGCTCAGAAAACGTTCCTTGTAGGCGCTGCTGCGCTGGATCG
Organism: Pseudomonas sp. R1-1; assembly: GCF_051132135.1. Taxonomy (NCBI): domain Bacteria; kingdom Pseudomonadati; phylum Pseudomonadota; class Gammaproteobacteria; order Pseudomonadales; family Pseudomonadaceae; genus Pseudomonas; species Pseudomonas sp. R1-1. The sequence continues at coordinate 773,130 of NZ_CP071663.1, read as the reverse complement.
CTTCGGCCTTGCGCGATTTGAACAGGTGCTGCAGCACGGTGCTGAGAAATACCGTGCCGATCAGCAATACCGTAGTGAACAAGGCGCAGCGCAGGGCTTTCTGATTGTCCTCGCCGATGCCGATCAGGCTGACCGCCGAGACCAGCACCATCAGCACGATCGGCCAGTACCACAGCCCGGAAAAAATCCGCAGCGACTCTTGCAGTGACGGCTGTTTCAAGCGCTGGCTCAGCGAGCGGTTGCGGATCAGATGCGCCACCGGGCGGCGCAGGCGGATCACCAGCAAGCCGAAAATGATCGAAGCGATCAGGCCGGTGAACACGGCGATGCTGCTGGTGATGTTGCCGCCCAGTTGCCGGGCGATCTGCGGACTGGTCAAGGCATCGCTGAGCGCGGCAAGAAAGCCGATCAGGAACAGCGGTCGCGGGCAATATTGGCGGATGATTCGCGCGGCGGTGCGTTTGTGCCCGACATTGAACACCACGACCACGCACAGCAGCATCGAGGTGGAAAAGATGCCGCTACTGGTCGCGTACGCCAGACACAGCGCCAGCGCGCGGCCAACCGAGGCTTGCAGAAAGTGGCTGACGTACAGGGTCAGCGGCAGGCAGATCAACGCTGGCACGGTGTACGGCAGCAGATAACCGAGCAAATCCTGACCGCGCTGGCGCGTACGCAGCCAGCGGCCTTCGCGCAGGCGTTTGGTCAACAGGCTGCCGAGGACGGTCAGCACGGCAAAGCTGCCCAGCCAGGCGCCGGACAAGGTGAGGAAATCCCCGGCGACGCTCCAGCCAGAGCGGTTCGAGGGTTGCTTGACCAGTTTGTCGACTTCATCGGCGGCGCGGTCGGCGCGCAGGCGCCAGGCGTCGACCAGATCTTCGTTGAGGTCGAGTTTTTCCTGCACGTCATCAATGCTGGTACTGATCGCGCCGAGCAACCCGCCCTGCACCAGCGGCTCGGGTTCAGCAGCTTTTTCAGTGGTTTCGGCGCTGGCCGGAACGCCCGGCAACGCAGCAGCCTCGACTTCACTGGCGCCGAGAAACAGCAGCGCGCCCAGCACAATGGCGATCCTGAACCTGGTCAAAACGCGGGACTCCTGTGGGTGAACCTGTAAGGAACTGATCGGTAATTGCGCGGCAAGTTCAGCCATCAGGACCACACACATCCCCTGTGGGAGCGAGCCTGCTCGCGAAGGCGGCTTTATATTCAACCTCTTTGCTGACTGACCCACCGCTTTCGCGAGCAGGCTCGCTCCCACAATGAATCGGAGGCGATTGGCGATCGCGACCGCCCGTAACACCGCCGAAACTTTCCCGCCCCCGCCGCAGTCATCACAAAACACCGGCAACACGAGGACTTTCTACGGGAGGATGGGATGGCGGCGATTCACATCGGTATTTCAGGCTGGCGTTACACCCCGTGGCGCGGGGACTTCTACCCGAAGGGGCTGGCGCAGAAGCGCGAATTGCAATTCGCCTCGCGCGCCGTCAACAGCATCGAAATCAATGGATCGTTCTACGCCCTGCAACGGCCGGAACGCTACGCCCAGTGGTACGCAGAAACCCCGGACGACTTTGTGTTCAGCGTCAAGGCACCGCGTTTCATTACCCATGTGCGGCGCTTGCGCGAGATCGAAAAACCGCTGGCGAACTTCTTCGCCTCAGGCGTGCTGGAACTCAAGGAAAAGCTCGGGCCGATCCTCTGGCAGTTTCCGCCCAACTTCAAGTTCGAGCCCGAACGCTTCGAAAACTTCCTCGCTCAGTTGCCACGCGACACCGAAGCCGCCGCCGCGCTCGCCCGTCAGCATGATGAGCACCTGCGTGGCCCGGTCAGCGTCAAAGCCTGGCGCAAGAAACCGCTGCGCCATGCGGTGGAAATCCGCAACGACAGCTTTATCGATCCAGAATTCGTACGCCTGCTCAAGCGCCATAACACCGCGCTGGTGATCGCCGACACCGCCAATAAATGGCCGTACCGCGAAGACGTCACCAGCGATTTTCTCTACTTGCGCCTGCACGGTGCCGAAGAACTCTACGCCAGCGGCTACAGCGCCGAAGCCCTTGAACGCTGGGCCGAACGCATCGATGCCTGGCACCACGGCGGGCAACCGCAAGACGCGCAGCTGATCGCCCCGCGCCTGAAACCGCGACCGCGCAAATCCCGCGAAGTGTTCTGCTATTTCGATAACGACATCAAAGTCCGTGCGCCCTATGACGCGCGCAACCTGTTGCAGCGCTTCGATCTCGACCAGGACCTCGCCACCGCGCCTGGCGAACCCGCTGGCGAAGGAGTGTTGGCATGAGCATTCCAGAACCGGTCGGCTTTACCGACGAAGGCTCGGTGGTCGCACCTGCGGTACGCACCTTCACCGTGCTGACGGTCAACACGCACAAGGGCTTCACTGCGCTCAACCGGCGCTTCATCCTGCCGGAGTTGCGCGAAGCGGTGCGCAGCGTCGCCGCCGATGTGGTGTTTTTGCAGGAGGTCCACGGCACCCACGAACACCACCACAAGCGCTTCGACAACTGGCCAACGATGCCGCAGTACGAATTTCTCGCCGACAGTCTCTGGCCACAGTTTGCCTACGGGCGTAATGCGGTGTACCCGGATGGCGACCACGGCAATGCGCTGCTGTCGAAATTCCAGATCATCCGTCACGACAACCTCGACGTGTCGATCAGCGGCCACGAGAACCGCGGCCTGTTGCATTGCGTGCTGCGCTTGCCCGGCGACGGCGCCGAGGTGCATGCGATCTGCGTGCATCTGGGCTTGCGTGAGAGTCATCGCAACGCGCAACTGGATCTGCTGATGCAACGCCTGGCCGAGTTGCCGCAGGACGCGCCGGTGATCGTTGCCGGCGATTTCAATGACTGGCGCCAGCGCGCCGATGCGCAACTCAAGCCGTGCGGTTTGCGCGAAGTGTTCGCCGAGCATCAGGGCAAGCCGGCGCGCAGCTTTCCGGCGCGCCTGCCGACCCTGCGCCTGGACCGCATCTACGTGCGCAACCTCAAGGCCAGTCAGCCGAAAGTTCTGGCCAATCGGCCCTGGTCACACCTTTCCGATCATGTCCCGTTGTCGGTGGAGATCCAATTATGAGCAGCTCGCCACTGGAGAAATCCGCCGTGGAGCCGATGACCATCACCCCGCCGATGCGCGAGCCCGGCCACGTTGACGTGCAGTACCGCTGGCACGGCGGTAACCGCATCGAACTGCTGGAGAACGGCGAGGAGTATTTCCCGCGAGTGTTCGAGGCGATGCGCGCGGCGAAAAGCGAAATTCTTCTTGAGACGTTTATTGTTTTTGAAGACAAGGTCGGCGCCGAGCTTCAGGAAATCCTCATCGACGCCGCGCGGCGTGGCGTGCGCACCACGGTCAGCCTTGACGGTTTTGGCTGTGGCGAGCTGAGCACCGGCTACCTCACCGCATTGAGCGACGCCGGTGTGCATTTGCAAATCTTCGACCCGGCGCCCAAACATCTAGGCATTCGCACCAACTGGTTCCGCCGTCTGCACCGAAAGATCGTGGTGGTCGACGGCACGATCGCATTCATTGGCGGGATCAATTTTTCCGGCGATCACCTGGCCGATTTCGGCCCCGAAGCCAAGCAGGATTACTCGGTGGAAATCCAGGGCCCGGCGGTCGCCGATATTCACCACTTCGCCCTGCTGCAAAGCGGTCGTCCCGGACGGGCGAAATTCTGGTGGCAGCGCCGGCGACAACGGCGTGCCGAAATGGCTTTCAATGACCACGACGGCCAGGTGCGCCTAGTGTTCCGCGATAACGATCAGCACCACACCGACATCGAAGATGTGTATTTGCAGGCGCTGCGCCACGCCAAACACCGGGTGGTGATCGCCAACGCCTATTTCTTCCCTGGCTATCGCTTGCTGCGCGAGATCCGTAATGCCGCGCGCAGGGGTGTTGAAGTACGCCTGATTCTGCAAGGTCAGCCGGACATGCTGGTGGCCAAGATCGCCGCACGCATGACTTACGATTATCTGCTCAAGGCCGGCGTGCAAATTCACGAATATTGCCAGCGCCCACTGCACGGCAAAGTCGCGCTGATGGACGAAGAATGGAGCACCGTCGGTTCGAGCAATCTCGATCCGCTGAGCCTGTCACTGAACCTTGAAGCCAATGTGCTGATCCGCGATCGCGCATTCAATCAACATCTGTACGAGCGCCTCGAAGACCTCAGCCGCAACCACTGCAAAGCCATGGACCCGGCGAAGTTGCCGCGCGGGCGCATCTGGCACATGACCGTGGGGTTTCTGGTGTTCCACTTCCTGAGGCACTTCCCGGCAATGGCCGGTTGGCTGCCGGCACATAAACCAAGGCTCAAGCCATTTCGAGGAGACCTGACATGAGCCATACCGAAACACATTCGGCCGAGCAGTCGGCGCCGGGGCAACATTCGAAATGGAGCCGCTGGAAGCGTCCGCTGACGCTGCTGTTCTTTCTCGCCCTGATCGTCTTGCTGACCATGTTCGCCATGCGCATCGAATGGGCCGAGGTCCTGCAAACGCTCGCCGACTTCAAGTTGCGTACGCTGATCATCGCTGCCAGCCTGACGCTGCTGAGCTTTCTGGTGTACGCCAGTTTCGACCTGATCGGCCGCACTTACATTCGTCAGGATCTGACCTGGAAACAGATCCTGCCGGTGGGAATCATCAGCTACGCATTCAACCTCAATCTCAGCGCCTGGGTCGGCGGCATCGCCATGCGCTATCGCCTGTATTCGCGGCTGGGGGTGAGCAAGAGCAACATTGCCAAGATCCTCGGCCTGAGCCTGGCGACCAACTGGTTCGGCTACATGACCATCGCCGGCGTGGTCTTCACCAGCGGTCTGGTGAGCATGCCACCGGGCTGGAAAATCAGCAGCACCGCGTTGCAGGGCATCGGCGTTCTGCTGTTGCTGGTGAGCGCCGGATATCTGGCCGCATGCCGCTTTTCCAAACGCCGTGAATGGTCGATTCGCAACGTCGAAATCAACCTGCCGTCGCTGCGCATGGCGGTCCTGCAACTGCTGCTCGGCGCGTTGAACTGGTCGCTGATGGCGGCGGTGATTTTCACCCTGTTACCAAGCAAGCTCGATTATCCGTTGGTGCTGGGCGTGTTGCTGATCAGTGCGATTGCCGGGGTCATCACGCATATTCCGGCCGGACTTGGCGTACTCGAAGCGGTGTTCGTCGCGCTGCTGCAACACGAGGTCTCGCGCGGCAGCCTGGTGGCGGGGTTGCTGGCGTATCGGGCGATTTACTTTCTATTGCCGCTGCTGATCACACTGGTGATGTATCTGGTGGTGGAAGCGAAGGCCAAGGCGTTGCGGATCGAGAAGAAACCTTCCTGAGCATTGCGGTGAGGCTGACGGCGCCATCGCTAGCAGGGCTAGCTCCCACAGGTTGGAATGCATCCAAATCATGGCAGCAGCTGCGATCCCAGTCCTGGAACACATTCCCTGTGGGAGCTAGCCCTGCTAGCGATGGGGCCCGAAAAATCAATAAATCATCTGGACTGAATAATGCTCAACCGCTCCCCGACCACCATCTCGGTAATCCAGTCCACCAGAATCGAGGTATAGGCTTGCTGCGACACCGGATCGCTCAGCGCGTGATCGGCACCGTCGATGATCCGGTGCGTCAGTGAGTGGGTCTGCTGACACGCCGCGCGATAACTCATGATCGTTGCGTGCGGGACGAAGTCATCGGTTTCCGACTGCACCAGCAAAACATCCCCGGAAAATTGCGAACAGGCATGCAAAGCGCGGTTGCTGTCAGCGCGCACCAGCGTGCCGCGATAGTCACGCAGATCCGCCTTGTCCAGATCGCGCTTGGGCGTGTGCCACTGCTCATCGCGATACAGCGCCGGTACCCGCAGCGCCAGCCAGCGCACCGGGCGCAACGACGTGAGGATCGAGGCCAGATAGCCGCCGTAACTGGTGCCGACCACGGCGATCGCTGAAGTATCGAGCGCCGGGTGCGCCAGCAAGCGATCGTAGGCGGCGAGCAAATCGCGCAGATTGTCCTCGCGGGTCACGCGGCTCAGCGGGATACCGGTGCCGCCGGTGTGCCCGCGCAAATCGAAGGTGAGGCACACGCAACCCAGACCGGCGATGCCCTTGGCGCGTTCCAGATCACGCTCCTGACTGCCGCCCCAACCGTGCACGAACAGCACGCCCGGCACCTTCGATTTCGGGCTGAGGAAAGTCCCGCTCATCTGTTCGTCGTCAATGTCGATTTGAATGCTTTCGCTTCTAGCCGTCATAAGATTTGACCGTTACATATTTGAGAAGAAATTCGCTGTTCTCGGCGGGGCCCCGATAGACCTCGATGGCGTCTGCCGGCAGCGCCTGATCGATGTAGGTTTCCACCGAAGACACGCGGATCGCGCGCATCCCCGGATCGTTGACGAAACTCTGCAGCGCCGCGACTTCAGCGCTGCTCGCCCCGCCCATACGCCAAGATTGCTCGAGCACGCCGCTGCGCGGATTGCCACTGCTGTCCAGGCCTTGGGCAATGTCGTAATTGCGTCGCGAGGCGAAGAATCGCGGGTAGGCTTCATCCGCAGCGCTGTCGAACACTTGGGCCTGTTCGATGGCCAGGCGCACGTCGTCGGGCAGACCCAGCGCCAGCAAAGCTTCGTAACCACCCTGCACCACCAGCAGATTGGAACCGCCGTAGACTTCTTCGCCCTGACCATCCTTGGTCAAATATTGCTCGCCGCAGTAACTCAGCACTTTGCCGACGATGAATGACTGGCCAACGCTGTGGGTCACCACTTTGCTCAAATCCTGCTCGAGCACCACGCCTTCGCCGAACAGCTTTTCGGCGTCGGGCCGGGCGAGGATTTCATCGAAGGCGTCGAGGCTTTTGATGACTTCCTGGCCGCGACCGGCGCACGCATGAATCGGCTTGATGCGGATCGGCCCGGCATACAGCAGATGTTCGGCGGCTGGCCGTGCATCTTCCAGGGCAAAAACGCTGAGTCCATCGAGCACGACGTTGCGCACCCGTTCGGAAAACAGCGGCGACCAGCCCGACGGCGCGCGGGCCAGGTGGCTGCGCAAACCGTGGCTGATGGCTTTGGTGCAGATGAAGTCATGTTCGACAAAGCCTCCCCACAGATCGTCCGGGCCGCTGATGCCCAGGTCCTCGGCGTGGGCGGCGCCGACGATGGTTTGCGTGGGCAGTAGATACAGGTCGCGGCCGCGGTGTTTTTGCGCCTCGTAACTGCCGCCGAATTTGCAGCCGAGAATCTGCGCCAGCCAGCGCGCCAGGGCTTTGTTGGTCTGGACTTCGTGTTGCGGCGCGTCGGGACGCACCGAGTGAGCGACGACGATTTTGTTGCGCGGTGTCGGGGTCATGCGTTCCCCTTTTGCTGGTTCAATGGTTTCCCGTTGAGAGGTGCAGAGATCAGGCCAACGGCATCTAGCAGAAAAATCTATTCGAATCATTCAGTTAGGAAAAAGATGCTGGCACCGCGCCTGTTTCAAACTGCACGACAGCGCGGAAAATTCCGGCAAATTGCACGATTTCGAATATCGCACCGCACCTGTAGGAGTGAGCCTGCTCGCGATAGCGGTATATCAGTCACAACCGCATTGAATGACCCACCGCTATCGCGAGCAGGCTCACTCCTACATTGGATAGTCGTTGGTTTGACTAACGGGACAGACCAAACCGCCCTCGGTAATCACTCGGCGTCAGCCCGGTAATCTTCTTGAAAATCGCGCGAAACGCGCCGGGATCCTGATAGCCCACCGTCCACGCAATGTGATCGATCGTGCCATTGCTGAACTCCAACATCTCCCGCGCCTTGCCCACCCGCAAATGCTGGCAATACTCGGTCGGTTTCAACCCGGTCGCGGCACGAAACCGGCGCAGAAACGTGCGTTCCTCCAGCGTCGCGCGTTCGGCCATTGCGGCTAACGAAACATCCGTCGCGCCGGTGCTTTGCAGCCAGTGCTGGACCTTCAGAATGGCGGCGTCGCCATGGCTGAGAATCGGCGCGAAGTTGCTGCCGCAGGCGCTGGCGCTGTCGCTGTGCTCCATCACCAGAAAATGCGCGGTGCGAGTGGCGATGCTGGGGCCGAGCAAGCGGTTGACCAGGCGCAGGCCCAACTCCGACCAGGCCATCAGCCCGGCCGTGGTGATCAGGTCGCCATCGTCGACGATCGGCGTGTCGGCCTTGAGCTGGATCTTCGGGTAGCGTTCGCTGAAGCCCTGCGCCGCGGTCCAGTGCACCGTGGCGCTGCGGCCATCGAGCAAACCGCTTTCGGCGAGCATCAGCGACCCCACACAAACCCCGCCCAGCGTTGCCCCGCTTGTGTGCTGATCCCGTAACCATTGCATCAGCCGAGTCGGCATTTGCGCCGCCGAAAAGCCACTGATCGACGGCGGAATCAGCACGGCTTGCAAACTGGATTCATCGCCTGCAAGACTGGCGTAGATCCGCGTCGGCGGCAGATTGCCTTCGACCTGCCAGTGGCTGACCCGCAGCCTTGGCAATTGCGCCGCCTGCTGCTCGGCAGCAATCCGGTTGGCCACTGCAAACAGGTCCGTCAGCCCATGCACGGCCGCCATCTGCGCGCCGGGATAAATCAGCACACCGAGTTCAGCGATGGCGGCGTTTTCTGCGCCCATTGTCAGTTTTCCCCTGTCTATTGTCGGTGCGGCCAATCCTCGAATCGCTCATCAGCGCCAATACTCAAGTCACTTCCAGCCAACACATCGAGGACACACCCATGGCCAAGCAAGCGCTCATCGTAGTCGATATCCAGAATGACTACTTCCCTCAAGGCAAGTGGCCGCTGGCCGGTGCTGACGCCGCTGCCGACAATGCCGCCCGACTGATCGGAGCTTTCCGCGAGGCGGGCGATTCGGTGGTGCACATTCGCCACGAATTCACGTCGGCTGAGGCGCCGTTTTTCACTCCCGGCTCGGACGGCGCCAAGCTGCATCCGAAAGTGCTCAACCGCGCCGACGAGCCGGTGGTGCTCAAGCACTTCGTTAACTCGTTTCGCGAAACCGAGCTGAAAGCGCTCCTCGATGAAAAAGGCATTACTGACCTGGTCGTGGTTGGCAGCATGAGTCACATGTGCATCGATGGCATCACTCGCGCAGCGGCAGACATGGGTTACGGCGTCACGGTCGTTCACGACGCCTGCGCCAGCCGTGATCTGGAGTTCAACGGCCTGACCGTCCCGGCTGCGCAGGCGCATGCCGCGTTCATGTCGGCGCTGGGTTTCGCTTATGCCAGCGTGGTGTCGACTGACGAATTCCTGCGCAGCAACGCCTAGCAACAACTGCAATGCCCACTGGCCTGCCGCGTTGCGGGCCTTTTGCATCTGTCATGAAAATCTCACGCGTGAGTCATTGATGGCACTTTGGATTGGTTGTAGTGTGGCCCACGCGTGAGACATTCATAACCGGATTTCAGCCATGACAAGCCGCACGAAGGCGCACGCCGCAGCAAGCTCGAAAGGCGAGCGCGCCAAAACCTCCGCAAAGAAACCATCGAGCTTTTACATGAAGCAGATGCGCGCGGGTCTGGCGGCCGCCGGTTATGTGAAACACGAAACTTGGGTGCTTCCGGAAAACCGAAGCTTGCTCAAGCAAATGGAGCAACAGCTACGCCAACCGATTCTGGCTGGCTCATTCATGTCGGAGAATTACATGAGCGCAGGCAACAACTGGACCATCGATAGCCTCTTCAACGCCCTCAAGGCCCTGGACGAGGTGGCTTCGCAAGAAATCACGCTGTCGCTGATCCAGAGCTCCGAGCCGAGCATCAAGCTGGAAATGAACGAATTCGGCGGTCTGCCGATTCACATCGCCCTGGCCGGCCAGCAGATCATCGTTGACACCGTTCTGGTGGACGTCGATTCGATCAGCAACGTCCAGGCTTTCAACGACGCCGTGCTGCGCAGCCGGGAGATGTTCCCGCTGTCGTCGATCGGCATCGAGTCGATGCCCAACGGGCAGACCGTTTACAACATGTTTGGCGCCCTCAGCGCCGACTCGAGCCTGACCAACATCGTCACCGAGGTGAAAACCCTGGTCGATAACGTGCAGCGCGCCAGCGAAGCCTTCGAACACTTCTTCAAGTAATCAACAGGGAATATCCAATGACTCAGTCCATCTGGAGCAAGTTGTTCACCGCACTGCGCGGCGGCGCCAATGAAGTCGGCGAAGCCATCGCCGACCAGCAGGCCCTGCGCATCCTCGATCAGGAAATCCGCGACGCCGACAGCGCGCTTTCCAATGCCCGTCGCGAACTGGTCACCATCATGGCCAAGCACAAACTGGCCGCCGACCGCGTCAGCGAGTACGACGCCAAGATCAAGGACCTCGAAGCCAAGGCTGTCTCAGCGCTGAATGCCGGTCGCGAAGACCTGGCGCTGGAAGTCGCCGAAGCGATCTCGACCCTGACCAACGACCTGAATGCCGAGAAAAAACTCAGCGATGAATTCGGCGCCTACGCCGACAACATGCGCAAGGACATCAGCAAGGCCGAGTCGCGGATCAAGAGCCTGCGCCAGCAAGTGGACATGGCCAAGGCCCGTGACAGCGTACAGAAAGCGCAGGTCAGTGCTTCCATCGCCAGCGGTGGCGCCAACGGCAAACTGGAAACCGCCGTCGGCACCCTGAACCGCCTGCAAGCCAAGCAGCAGCAACGCGCCGCTGAACTGAGCGCTGCCGACGAACTGGCCGACGCTTCGACCGGCAACGACCTGGAACGCAAACTGCGCGACGCCGGCATCACGCCGAACGAAGGCAGCGCCAATGCGATTCTTGAGCGCCTGAAGCAGAAGTCCGCTCAATAAGACCTGCGCAAAACCCTTGTAGGTGTGAGCCTGCTCGCGATGAGGCCGGTACATTCAACATCAATGTTGTCTGAACCGCCGCCATCGCGAGCAGGCTCACTCCTACAGGATTTTCGGCGTGAAATGCCCTCTGCTCGTTCGCCGCTGCGCCCGGTACACTAGCGCCACTTTTTCGCCAACGAACACCTCCACCCGCTTCAAGGAACGTACCCATGGGATGGTTTAAAGACTTGCTCGGCACCAGCAATTGGCAGGCCGCTGCGCCAACGAGCACCGGCGCCAGCGGCCCGCTCGGGATGGCGCAGGGCAAAGGCGTGCGTTTCGACACGACCCTGGCCTTGCTGCTCGATGGCTCGACTTCGGTGCGGGTGCCCTTCGATCAGGCAGTCTGGAGCGCAGGCTGGGTCGACCTCGGCCAGTCCAACAAACTGCACCGCTATTACATGAACGACGAAGATTTCTGGGTGCAGATCCACGTCACCGGTGAAGACCAGGTCGAATCCGTCACGCTGTTCAATTACCTCAGTTACGTGACCGTCAACAGTGACGCCGAACTGCAGCGTCTGGCCGGCCCGAACAGCCAGATCGGTTTGCCGAACTACACCCACGAAGGCATCGCCTATATCCGCGAATGGGGCACCGAACAGGGCCAGACCGAGCTGGTACCGATGACCGAACACGTGGTCAATCCGGACGAGAGCTACACCATCAACCACCATTCAATGCTTTACGCGCGCGACACCGGCCTGACCGATCGCCGCGAACTGCTGCTGTTCTCCGTCGAACAGGACGAAGAAGGCACCGTCAGCCTGAGCACTTCGCTGGGCATCTCGCTGTACACGACTGATCTGAGCGCCATTTAAAAAAGGAAGTTTTTCATGCTGGAAGTGCTGGCCGTTTCCCTGAACAAGACCGCGCTGGTCGGTTTCGTCGTCTACCTGATTGGCGCCGTGCTGCTGTTCATGCTGTTTCAATTTGTCTATACGCGCATCACCGCGCACAAGGAATTCGAGCTGATCCGCGCCGGCAATACCGCCGCTGCGATCGCGCTGTCCGGCGCAATCATCGGTTTCGCCATTCCGGCCAGTAACGTGATCGCTTATTCGGTCAACGTGCTCGACTTCATACTCTGGGCGGTCATTGCCGCCGTCGTGCAATTGCTGGCGTTCGTCGCGACAGGGCTAGTGCTCAAAGGCACCTCTCAGCGCATCGCCAATGGCGAAGTGGCTGCCGGCATTTATGTGGCTGCGGTGGCGATCAGCGTCGGCATGCTCAATGCCGCCTGCATGACCCCGTCCAACTGATCGGCAGGAAGCCTTCGATGAAACGCAGCAAATACGTTCAGTTGTCCCTCGCCGCCTCGGTGGCCATGGCCATTTCCGGCCAGGCGAGCGCCGCCGATCAACCGCGCAACTTCACCAGCGTCGAGCAATGCGTCGATGCCGAAGTGGCCGCCGATGTCTGTTCCAACGCCTACGTCGCGGCATTGACCGAACACCGACGCATCGCGCCGGCGTACGACAACAAGGCCAAGTGCGATGCGGATTTCGCCGCTGACTGGTGTCAGAAAAATTCCGATGGCCGCTTCGTGCCGAAACTGGGCGGCTTCAAGGTCCCGCAGAACGGTGAAGCCGCACAGAACCTCGATGCCATCGCCAATGCGCAAATGCCTGCCGGTGACAGCACCGCACAGAATGCGCAAGCCACCTCGCACTATTCCGGTGGCGGTGGTGGCGGCGGTAATGGCTGGCTGACCGGTTGGCTGATCGGCAATGCCATGAGCAACAACGCCGACCGTACGGTATATCGCGATCGCGAAACCCGCCAGACCTACAACACCTCGACGCAGTACCGCCGCGCCGAAACGACCGCGCGCAGCCAAGCGGACTACGAAAGCAGCAAGAGCAAACCGGTCAACGTGGCTTCCTCAACGTCCCGGGGCGGCTTCGGCAGCCAGTCCAGTGCCCGCAGCGGCTGGGGTGGCTGGAGCAGCAGTTCCGGGCGCTCGAGCAGCTGACCATGAAGAAAATTGCCTGCGCCGAGCGGCCCGACTGGAAGCGCACCGCCGAGAGCCTCGGCTTTATGTTCCATACCATCGACGACGAGCCGTACTGGGACGAAAGCGCGTATTACCAGTTCACCCTGGCGCAGATCGAAAACGATCTCGAGGACCCGACCACCGAACTGCACGAGATGTGCATGGACCTGGTCGACCGCGTTGTGCACAGCGAAGAACTGCTGGACCGCCTGAGCATTCCGCCGTCGTACTACGACATGATCCGCACATCCTGGCTGGAAGGTCACCCGCATCTGTACGGGCGTATGGACTTTTCCTACAGCGGCAACGGCCCGGCGAAACTGCTCGAACTCAACTACGACACGCCGACCAGCCTCTACGAAGCCGCAGCGTTTCAGTGGGGCTGGCTGGAAGAGTGTATCGAGCGTGGCATGCTGCCGCGCCATGCCGACCAGTTCAACAGCATCGACACCAAACTGCACCAGGCCTTCGCCGAGCTGCAACTCAAGCGTCCGTTCTATTTCGCCTCGATGAAAGATTCGGTCGAAGACAAGGGCACCACCGATTACCTGCGGCTGATCGCGGAAAAGGTCGGCATCGAGTCGCGCCACATCGATATAGAAGACATCGGCCTGACGGCCGAGGGTCGCTTTGTCGACCTCGAGGATCGCTGGATCCCACACCTGTTCAAGCTGCATGCCTGGGAATTCATCTTCCACGAACCGTTCGGCGCAGCGATTGCCGAATGCGATACGCAATTCTTCGAACCGGCGTGGAAAGCGATTCTGTCCAACAAAGGCGTGTTGCCCTTGTTATGGGAAATGCACAAGGGCCACCCGAATCTGCTGGCAGCGCATCTCGATCCGAATCCGCAATGTGCAGTGCCGAAAGGCTGGGTGCGCAAGCCGTACTTCTCCCGCGAAGGTGCGAACATCGAGCTGCAAACCGCTGAAGGGATGATCGTCAAAGAGGACGGGCCTTACACCGATGCGCCATTTATCCTGCAGGAGTTTGCGCCGTTGCCGAAGTTTGGCGACAGCTACACGCTGATCGGCTCGTGGGTGATTGGTGATGAGGCGGCGGGGATCGGCGTGCGTGAGGACAACAGCCTGATCACCAAGGATTCGAGCCGTTTCCTGCCTCACCTGATTCTCGACTAAAAACACCAAACCCCATGTGGGAGCGAGCCTGCTCGCGAAAGCGCCAGGCCAGTCAATGCAAAGGGTGACTGACAGGCCGCTTTCGCGAGCAGGCTCGCTCCCACAGGTACAAAAAAGGCCCGTCGCGCAATGCGACGGGCCTTTTCATTTACAGCGGATGCAGCGGCAAATCAGAACGGAATATCGTCATCGAAGCTGTCGAAATCCGGAGCCGGTTGCGGTGCGGCCTGCTGTGGCGCTGGCGGCGCCGAACGCTGCTGCGGTGCCGACTGCTGCGGGCGCGGAGCCTGCTGGCGTGGCGCCTGCTGCTGGTAGTTGTTGCCGCCGCCTTGCTGGTCGCCCTGTTGTGGACGGCCGCCGAGCAGTTGCATGGTGCCTTGCATATCGACCACGATCTCAGTGGTGTAACGCTTGATACCGTCTTTTTCCCATTCACGGGTCTGCAGCTTGCCTTCGATGTACACCTGCGAACCCTTGCGCAGGTATTCGCCGGCGATTTCGGCAACCTTGCCGAACATCGAAACGCGGTGCCACTCGGTCTTCTCGACCTTCTGACCGGTTTGCTTGTCGGTCCATTGTTCGCTGGTGGCCAGACTCAGGTTGGTCACGGCGTTACCGTTCGGCAGGTAGCGAACTTCGGGATCCTGGCCGCAAGTGCCGACCAATATGACTTTGTTAACCCCACGGGCCATAACGTTCTCCTAGGCTTAGCACGCAGCCCCGGCCGGGTTGTTCACCAGGCGTTCGAGGGTGTCGCGATCCACTAATTCTTTGTCCAGTTTGATGTAAACAGCCGCCTCGTCAGCGACTATCACTGCATCCGTTACCCCTACGAGGGCCTTGAGACGCTCGACCAGACCCGCTTCGCGGATCGCTTCGGGCGACAACGGCAAGCGCAGGCTCGTCACGTAGGGAGGTTCGCGCATGGTAACAGCAAAGGCCAGCCAAAGTGCAGCCAGCCCGGCACATCCAAGGAACACAACCGACAGACCGCCATGCTGGAACAACCAGCCGCCAAGTATCCCGCCGAGTGCCGAACCGAGGAACTGGCTGGTGGAGTACACGCCCATGGCCGTGCCTTTGCCGCCTGCCGGTGAAACCTTGCTGATCAGCGATGGCAACGAAGCCTCCAGCAGATTGAACGCGGTGAAGAACACCACCGTGCCGATCACCAGAGCGCGCAGGCTGTCGCCGAACTGCCAGAAGAATAGTTCAGTCAGCATCAGTGTCATCACCGCACCGAGCAAAACTCGTTTCATTTTGCGTCGCTTCTCGCCATAGATGATGAAAGGGATCATGGCAAAGAAGGAAATCACCAGCGCGGTGAGATACACCCACCAGTGCTGCTCCTTGGGAAGGCCGGCTTTTTCCACCAAAGCCAGTGGCAAGGCGACGAAGCTCGACATCAACATGGCATGTAACACAAAGATACCCAGGTCGAGGCGCAGCAGGTCCGGATGCTTGAGCGTCGGCAGCAATGCCTGGCGCGCCACCCCGGATTCACGATGCTGCAGCGGCCCGGTGGAACGCGGCACCATGAACATGATGATCAGAATGCCGACCAGCGCCATGCCGCCAGTGGCAAGGAACAACCCCGACAGCCCGAACGCACGGGTCAGCAACGGCCCGACCACCATGGCCACGGCGAACGACAGGCCGATGGTCATGCCGATCATAGCCATGGCTTTGGTGCGGTGTTGTTCGCGGGTCAGGTCGGACAGCAGCGCCATCACCGCTGCGGAAATCGCCCCGGCACCTTGCAGGATCCGCCCGGCAATCACGCCCCAGATCGAATCGGCCTGCGAGGCCAGGACACTGCCGAGGGCGAAAACGATCAGTCCCAGATAAATCACCGGACGGCGGCCGATGCGGTCGGAAATGATCCCGAACGGAATCTGGAAAATCGCCTGGGTCAGGCCGTAAGCGCCGATCGCCAGGCCGATCAGGGCCGGGGTCGCGCCGGCCAGATCCATGCCATAGGTCGCCAGTACCGGCAACACCATGAACATGCCCAGCATACGGAAGGCGAACACCAGGGCCAGACCGCTCGCCGCGCGGGTCTCGCTGCCACTCATGCGTTCGCTGTGGGGATCGTGCATGGAAAAACCTCGTGTGAACCGGCGGCGATTCTACCAGTCCCATCGGAAGACGGGGTATATCGCGACGCTATGACGCGTATAGATGAAACTCTCTTCATGAACGGTGAAACGCCCTTCGTTTGATAGTGTGCATCCATCCAGTATTTGGCCGTATACTCCTACGTTTTCGACGCCCGCCGAGCGAGGCCACTTTGGACAAGATCCTGATACGTGGGGCCCGTACCCACAACCTGAAGAACATCGACCTGACCCTGCCACGGGACAAACTGATTGTCATCACCGGCCTGTCCGGATCCGGCAAGTCGTCCCTGGCGTTCGACACGCTGTATGCCGAAGGTCAGCGCCGCTATGTCGAATCGCTGTCGGCCTACGCCCGCCAATTCCTGTCGATGATGGAAAAACCCGACGTCGATACCATCGAAGGCCTGTCGCCGGCGATCTCCATCGAACAGAAGTCGACCTCGCACAACCCGCGTTCCACGGTCGGCACCATCACCGAAATCTACGACTACCTGCGCCTGCTCTACGCCCGCGTCGGTACGCCGCGCTGCCCCGACCACGACATTCCGCTGGAAGCACAGACCGTCAGCCAGATGGTCGATCTGGTGCTGGCCCAGCCGGAAGGCAGCAAGCTGATGCTGCTGGCGCCGGTAATTCGCGAGCGTAAAGGTGAGCACCTGTCGGTCTTCGAAGAACTGCGCGCGCAGGGCTTTGTCCGCGCTCGGGTCAATGGCCGCATCTGCGAGCTCGACGAACTGCCAAAACTGGATAAACAGAAGAAGCACTCGATCGACGTGATCGTCGACCGCTTCAAGGTCCGCGCCGATCTGCAGCAGCGGCTGGCCGAGTCGTTCGAAACCGCGCTGAAACTGGCCGACGGCATTGCCCTGGTGGCACCGATGGATGACGAGCCCGGCGAAGAAATGATCTTCTCCGCACGCTTCGCCTGCCCGATCTGCGGCCATGCGATCAGCGAGCTGGAACCCAAGCTGTTTTCCTTCAACAACCCGGCCGGCGCCTGCCCGACCTGTGATGGCCTGGGGGTAAAGCAGTTTTTCGATATCAAGCGACTGGTCAATGGCGAGCTGACCCTGGCCGAAGGTGCAATCCGCGGCTGGGACCGGCGCAACGTCTATTACTTCCAGATGCTCGGTTCGCTGGCTTCGCACTACAAGTTCAGCCTCGACAAGCCCTTCAACGAACTGAGCGCCGAGCAGCAGAAAAACATCCTGCACGGCAGCGGTTCGCAGAATGTCGACTTCAAATACCTCAACGACCGCGGCGATATCGTCAAACGCTCGCACCCGTTCGAAGGCATCGTGCCGAATCTGGAGCGTCGCTACCGCGAGACCGAGTCGGCAAGCGTACGCGAAGAGCTGGCCAAGTTCCTCAGCCACCAGGCTTGCCCAGACTGCCGCGGCACCCGCCTGCGTCGTGAAGCGCGGCACGTGTGGGTCGGCGAGAAAACCCTGCCGGCCGTGACCAACCTGCCGATCGGCGACGCCTGCGAATACTTCGCCGACCTGAAGATGACCGGCCGCCGCGGCGAGATCGCCGACAAGATTCTCAAGGAAATCCGCGAGCGTCTGCAGTTTCTGGTCAACGTCGGCCTCGATTACCTGTCGCTGGATCGCAGCGCCGACACTCTGTCCGGCGGCGAGGCGCAGCGGATTCGTCTGGCCAGCCAGATCGGCGCCGGTCTCGTGGGCGTCTTGTACATCCTCGATGAACCGTCCATTGGCCTGCATCAGCGCGATAACGACCGTTTGCTCGGTACCCTCAAACACCTGCGTGATATCGGCAACACGGTGATTGTGGTCGAGCACGACGAGGACGCAATTCGCCTGGCTGACTATGTCGTCGACATCGGCCCGGGCGCCGGTGTACACGGCGGGCAAATCGTTGCCGAAGGTACGCCGGACGAAGTCATGGCGCACCCGGACTCCCTGACCGGCAAATACCTGTCGGGCCGGGTGAAGATCGAAGTGCCGGCCAAGCGCACACCGCGCAACAAGAAGCTCAACCTGTCGCTCAGAGGCGCGCGCGGCAACAACCTGCGCAACGTCGATCTGGACATTCCGATCGGCCTGCTGACGTGCGTGACCGGCGTGTCCGGCTCGGGCAAATCGACGCTGATCAACAACACGCTGTTCCCGCTGAGCGCCACCGCGCTCAACGGTGCGACCACGCTGGAAGCGGCCGCACACGACAGCATCAAAGGCCTCGAGCACCTGGATAAGGTCGTCGATATCGACCAGAGCCCGATCGGCCGTACACCGCGCTCCAACCCGGCGACCTACACCGGTTTGTTCACGCCCATTCGCGAACTGTTCGCCGGCGTGCCGGAGTCGCGTTCACGCGGTTACGGGCCGGGGCGTTTCTCGTTCAACGTCAAGGGCGGTCGTTGCGAGGCCTGCCAGGGCGATGGCCTGATCAAGGTGGAGATGCACTTCCTCCCGGACATCTATGTGCCGTGCGACGTGTGCAAGAGCAAGCGCTATAACCGCGAAACCCTCGAGATCAAATACAAGGGCAAGAGCATTCACGAAACCCTCGAGATGACCATCGAGGAAGCTCGCGAATTCTTCGACGCGGTGCCGGCGCTGGCGCGCAAGCTGCAGACGTTAATGGATGTGGGCTTGTCGTACATCAAGCTCGGGCAGTCGGCGACCACGCTATCGGGTGGTGAAGCGCAGCGGGTCAAGTTGTCACGCGAGCTGTCCAAGCGTGATACCGGCAAAACCCTGTATATCCTCGACGAGCCGACCACCGGACTGCACTTCGCCGATATCCAGCAATTGCTCGACGTGCTGCACCGCCTGCGCGATCACGGCAACACGGTGGTGGTGATCGAGCACAACCTCGATGTGATCAAGACTGCCGACTGGCTGGTGGATCTTGGTCCAGAGGGCGGTTCCAAGGGCGGGCAGATCATTGCCACCGGTACGCCGGAGGAAGTGGCCGAGATGAAGCAATCTCACACTGGCCATTACCTCAAGCCGCTGTTGATCCGCGATCGGGCGTAGACGCCAGGCATGAAAAAGCCCCTGTCACTGTTGAAGTGACAGGGGCTTTTTTACATCGGAGGCAATCAGGACGCGTGGGATTGCAGGTAGTTCTCGAGACCGATGAGCTTGATCAGCCCCAACTGCTTTTCCAGCCAGTAGGTGTGATCTTCTTCGGTGTCGTTGAGCTGCACCCGCAGGATCTCACGGCTGACGTAATCCTTGTGTTGCTCGCACAGCTCGATACCTTTGCACAGGGCAGCGCGAACTTTGTATTCAAGGCGCAGATCCGCTTCGAGCATGGTCGGCACCGTGGTGCCCACATCCAGATTATCCGGACGCATGCGCGGCGTGCCTTCGAGCATCAAAATCCGCCGCATCAGCGCGTCGGCGTGGCCTGCCTCTTCTTCCATTTCGTGGTTGATTCGCTCGTAGAGCTTGGTGAACCCCCAGTCCTCATACATCCGCGAATGAACAAAATATTGGTCACGCGCGGCCAGTTCGCCGGTCAGCAACGTGTTGAGGTAATCGATTACGTCTGGGTGGCCTTGCATCGCCCTACATCTCCCTGCTGGAAAGTCTGTAGTTTGAACCAACCTGAC
Organism: Pseudomonas sp. R1-1; assembly: GCF_051132135.1. Lineage (NCBI taxonomy): Bacteria > Pseudomonadati > Pseudomonadota > Gammaproteobacteria > Pseudomonadales > Pseudomonadaceae > Pseudomonas > Pseudomonas sp. R1-1. The sequence goes on along the minus strand of NZ_CP071663.1, from coordinate 753,422 downwards.
CGGAAGGTCACCCGCCGAGCGCAATAAAAGTGAAGAATATCCGAGAAAAGCAGGCTAAATAACGCAAAAACCGCCCAAATGAGGGCGGTTCTGCTTCTCGTTTAGACTTCGTTAAGCTGTACGTTGAGCAGCTTTGCGATTGCTTCTCCATACGCCGGATCGGCTTTGTAGAAATGCTGCAGTTGGCGGTCTACGACATCAGGCGAAACCCCGGCCATCGCACCGGCAATGTTGCTGACCAACAGCGCCTTCTGCTCATCGTTCATTAAACGGTACAGCGCACCGGCGTGACTGTAGTAATCGGTGTCTTCGCGGTGATCGTAACGATCGGCCGCACCACTCAAGGCCAGCGCAGGTTCAGCATAGTGCGGAGCTTGCTTAGGCGATTCGATGTAGCTGTTCGGCTCGTAGTTAGGCGCCGCACCACCGTTGCTGCCAAAAGCCATTGAGCCGTCGCGCTGATAGGTGTTCACCGGGCTGCGCGGGGCGTTCACCGGCAGTTGCTGGTGATTAGTGCCGACGCGGTAGCGGTGTGCGTCGGCATAAGCGAACACACGACCTTGCAGCATGCGATCTGGCGACAGACCAACACCTGGGACCATGTTGCTCGGGCCAAACGCGGCCTGCTCGACTTCTGCGAAGTAGTTGAGCGGGTTGCGGTTCAGCTCCAGCTCACCGACTTCGATCAGCGGGAATTCCTTCTGCGACCAGGTTTTGGTTACGTCGAACGGGTTCTCGTAATGCGCCGCCGCTTGCGCTTCAGTCATGATCTGGATGCACACGCGCCATTTAGGGAAATCACCGCGCTCGATCGCTTCGAAGAGGTCGCGCTGAGCGTAGTCAGGATCAGTACCGGCCAAACGCGCAGCATCGGCTGGCGCAAGGTTTTTGATGCCTTGCAGCGTCTTGTAATGCCACTTCACCCAGTGACGCTCGCCCTTGGCGCTGATCAGGCTGTAGGTGTGGCTGCCAAAGCCGTGCATGTGGCGGTAGCCGTCAGGAATGCCGCGATCCGAGAACAGAATCGTCACCTGGTGCAGCGCTTCGGGCGAATGCGACCAGAAATCCCACATCATCTGCGCGCTTTTCAGATTGCTTTGCGGCAGGCGCTTTTGCGTGTGGATAAAGTCAGGGAATTTCAGCGGATCACGAATGAAGAACACCGGCGTATTGTTGCCGACGATGTCCCAGTTGCCTTCCTCGGTGTAGAACTTCAGCGCGAAACCACGTGGGTCGCGCTCGGTGTCGGCTGAACCGCGCTCTCCACCCACGGTGGAGAAGCGCAGGAACGTCGGGGTTTGCTTGCCGATCGCTTCGAACAATTTGGCGCTGGTGTATTCGGTGATATCGCGGGTGACGGTAAAAGTGCCGTAAGCACCCGAGCCTTTCGCATGTACGCGGCGCTCAGGGATGTTTTCGCGATTGAAGTGGGCGAGCTTCTCGATCAGATGAAAGTCGTCGAGCAGCAACGGACCGCGCGGGCCGGCGGAGCGAGAATTCTGGTTATCGGCGACAGGTGCGCCACTGGCGGTTGTAAGCGTTTTGGTCTGGCTCATGCGGTCTTCTTCCTCTGTCAGTCTTGAACTGCCGGCTAATGGCTTGGTGGGGAGTATTGATCATCGAAGCGACAGCCACAAATTCATTAACTTGCAGCAGTCGATAGATAATTACTAATCATGTTCCCACCACATAGTGGCATTACGACTGTGTCAGATACTTGTACGAACCGCGCATTTTCTGGAGGCACAAAAAACCGGGCACTAGGCCCGGTTCTTTGTTTCAGACTGACGTCTTACTCGGCGGATACAGCTTCGCCAGCAGTAGCACGATCAACCAACTCGACGTACGCCATAGGCGCGTTGTCGCCAGCGCGGAAACCGCACTTGAGGATGCGCAGGTAGCCACCCTCACGGGTAGCGTAACGCTTGCCCAGGTCGTTGAAGAGCTTACCAACGATAGCTTTCGAACGAGTACGGTCGAAAGCCAGACGGCGGTTAGCCAGGCTGTCTGTCTTGGCCAGAGTGATCAGCGGCTCGGCAACCCGGCGCAGTTCTTTGGCTTTTGGCAGAGTAGTTTTGATCAGCTCGTGCTCGAACAGCGACACCGCCATGTTTTGGAACATGGCCTTGCGGTGCGAGCTGGTGCGGCTCAGGTGACGACCACTTTTACGATGACGCATGGTTCATTCCTTACCAAACACTACGTTCGGTGATTACGACGATCAGGCAGTCGCCTTGTCGTCCTTCTTAAGACTTGCAGGCGGCCAGTTGTCGAGGCGCATGCCGAGGGACAGACCGCGGGAGGCCAGAACGTCCTTGATTTCAGTCAAGGATTTCTTGCCCAGGTTCGGAGTCTTCAACAGCTCTACTTCGGTACGCTGAATCAGGTCGCCGATGTAGTAGATGTTTTCCGCCTTAAGGCAGTTAGCCGAACGTACAGTCAGTTCCAGATCGTCAACCGGGCGAAGCAGGATCGGATCGATCTCGTCTTCCTGCTCGACAACCACTGGCTCACTGTCACCTTTGAGGTCGACGAACGCAGCCAACTGCTGTTGCAGAATGGTTGCAGCGCGGCGGATAGCCTCTTCAGGGTCCAGAGTACCGTTGGTTTCCAGATCAATAACCAGCTTGTCCAGGTTGGTACGCTGCTCGACACGGGCGTTTTCCACCACGTAAGCGATACGGCGAACCGGGCTGAACGAAGAATCGAGCTGCAAGCGACCGATGCTGCGGCTTTCGTCTTCATCGCTCTGACGCGAGTCGGCTGGTTCATAACCACGACCACGAGCTACGGTGAGCTTCATGTTCAGGGCGCCGTTAGACGCCAGGTTAGCGATTACGTGATCGGGATTAACGATCTCGACATCATGATCCAGCTGAATATCGGCAGCGGTAACCACCCCCGAACCCTTCTTCGACAAGGTCAGCGTAACTTCGTCACGACCGTGCAGCTTGATGGCCAGACCTTTAAGGTTCAACAGGATTTCAATTACGTCTTCCTGTACACCTTCGATGGCGCTGTACTCGTGGAGCACACCGTCAATCTCGGCCTCGACTACTGCGCAGCCGGGCATTGAGGACAACAGGATGCGGCGCAGCGCGTTGCCCAGGGTGTGGCCAAAACCACGCTCGAGAGGCTCGAGAGTGATCTTGGCGCGGGTTGGACTGACAACCTGCACATCAATGTGGCGGGGTGTCAGGAACTCATTTACCGAAATCTGCATGGATGCACCTATTTTCTAGCCCTTACTTGGAGTAGAGCTCGACAATCAGGCTTTCGTTGATGTCGGCGGACAGATCACTGCGAGCAGGAACGTTCTTGAAAACGCCCGACTTCTTCTCAGTGTCTACTTCTACCCATTCTACGCGGCCACGTTGGGCACACAGATCGAGAGCTTGGACAATGCGAAGCTGGTTTTTTGCTTTCTCGCGAACTGCAACCACGTCACCAGCACGAACCTGATACGACGGAACGTTTACGGTCTGACCGTTAACGCTGATCGACTTGTGCGATACCAGCTGACGGGATTCGGCACGAGTCGAACCAAAGCCCATACGGTATACGACGTTGTCCAGACGGCATTCGAGCAGTTGCAGCAGGTTTTCACCGGTTGCACCTTTCTTGCCAGCAGCTTCTTTGTAGTAGCCACTGAACTGACGCTCGAGAACGCCGTAGATACGACGAACCTTCTGCTTTTCACGCAGTTGGGTGCCGTAATCGGACTGGCGACCGCGGCGCTGGCCGTGGATACCAGGTGCTGCTTCAATGTTGCACTTCGATTCGATCGCGCGCACGCCGCTCTTCAGGAAGAGATCGGTGCCTTCGCGACGAGCGAGTTTGCATTTTGGACCAATGTAACGAGCCATTCTTTACAATCTCCTGGATTACACGCGGCGCTTCTTCGGCGGACGGCACCCGTTGTGCGGGATTGGCGTCACGTCGGTGATGCTGGCGATCTTGTAGCCACAGCCGTTCAAAGCGCGGACTGCGGATTCACGACCTGGACCTGGACCCTTGACGTTGACGTCGAGGTTTTTCAGGCCGTATTCCAGCGCAGCTTGACCAGCACGTTCAGCAGCTACCTGAGCAGCGAACGGGGTGGACTTGCGGGAACCGCGGAAACCCGAACCACCGGAGGTAGCCCAGGAAAGAGCGTTACCTTGACGGTCGGTAATGGTCACGATGGTGTTGTTAAAAGATGCATGGATGTGGGCGATGCCATCAACCACTGTCTTTTTAACTTTTTTACGAGGACGAGCAGCAGGTTTTGCCATGATTAAATTCCTGTCGATTCGCTGGGGCGATTACTTGCGGATCGGCTTACGCGGACCTTTACGGGTACGCGCGTTGGTCTTGGTACGCTGACCGCGTACTGGCAGACCACGACGATGACGCAGACCGCGATAGCAACCGAGGTCCATCAAGCGCTTGATTTTCATGTTGATTTCGCGACGCAGGTCACCTTCAGTGGTGAACTTCGCCACTTCGCCACGCAGCTGTTCAATTTGCTCGTCGCTCAGATCTTTGATCTTTGCTGCTGGGTTTACCCCAGTCACTGCACAGATCTTCTGCGCAGTAGTGCGACCAACACCATAGATGTAGGTCAGCGAGATAACAGTATGCTTGTTATCTGGAATGTTAACGCCTGCAATACGGGCCATTCAGTGGGACTCCAATTGACAGCTACCTACGCCCCGGAAGCCAAGAAATAGGGCGCGAGATAATATCGCTGTAATAACAAATAATCAACCCGGTAGCGCACTAGCTACCGGGCTTGAAGCACAATCACACTCAGCCTTGGCGCTGTTTGTGACGCGGTTCCGCGCTGCAAATTACTCGAACAACACCTTCGCGGCGAATAATCTTGCAGTTACGGCACAGCTTTTTCACCGATGCACGAACTTTCATCACCAACTCCTCGAACCTTATGGGTACTCAGCGCAACATGCCGCTGCCGTAACCCTTCAGGTTGGCTTTCTTCATCAGGGATTCGTACTGGTGCGAAACGAGGTGCGATTGTACTTGGGACATGAAGTCCATCACAACCACGACCACGATCAGCAACGAGGTCCCGCCAAGGTAGAACGGTACGTTTGCCGCAACCACCAGAAACTGGGGCAACAGACACACGGCCGTCATGTAAAGAGCACCGAACAGGGTCAAACGAGTCAGAACGCCATCAATGTAGCGCGCAGACTGCTCACCTGGACGGATACCCGGAATAAAGGCACCGGACTTCTTCAGGTTTTCCGCTACGTCTTTCGGATTGAACATCAACGCCGTATAGAAGAAGCAGAAGAAAATAATCCCTGCACTAAACAGCAGAATATTCAACGGCTGACCAGGAGCGATCGACTGCGAGATGTCCTGCAGCCAGCCCATACCTTCAGACTGACCGAACCAGGCACCCAGCGAAGCCGGGAACAGCAAAATGCTGCTCGCGAAAATAGCCGGAATAACACCGGCCATGTTCACCTTCAGCGGCAAGTGGCTGGTCTGCGCAGCAAAAACCTTGCGGCCCTGCTGACGCTTGGCGTAGTGAACAGCAATACGACGCTGACCACGCTCAATGAACACCACGAAACCGATAATCGCTACTGCCAGCAAACCGATGGCAACCAGGGCGAAGATGTTGATATCACCCTGACGCGCAGACTCGAAAGACTGCCCGATTGCTCTCGGAAGACCGGCGACGATACCCGAAAAAATCAACATCGAGATACCGTTGCCAACACCACGCTCAGTAATCTGCTCACCCAGCCACATCATGAACATCGCACCAGCCACAAATGTGGTTACCGCGACGAAATGGAAGCCCAAGTCACCAGTGAACGCCACGCCCTGCCCCGCCAGACCAATGGACATGCCAATAGCCTGAACGAGAGCGAGAGCGACGGTGAGGTAGCGGGTGTACTGGCTGATCTTGCGACGGCCAGCTTCACCTTCCTTCTTCAACTGCTCCAGCTGTGGGCTGACGGCGGTCATCAACTGCATGATGATCGATGCCGAAATGTACGGCATGATCCCCAATGCAAAGATGCTCATCCGTTCCAGCGCACCGCCGGAGAACATGTTGAACAAGCTAAGAATGGTCCCCTCATTCTGTCGAAACAGGTCTGCGAGTCGGTCCGGGTTGATACCTGGAACCGGGATGTGTGCGCCTATTCGGTAGACGATAATCGCCAGGAACAGAAAACGCAGACGAGCCCAGAGTTCAGACATACCGCCTTTGCCGAGCGCAGAGAGAGCACCTTGCTTAGCCATTTATTCCTCGAACTTGCCGCCAGCTGCTTCGATAGCCGCACGCGCACCTTTGGTGGCGCCGATTCCCTTGCCGATAGTGACAGCGCGAGTCACTTCACCGGACAGCATGATTTTCACACGCTGTACGTTGACGTTGATCACGTTGGCATCTTTCAGGGACTGCACAGTAACGATGTCGCCTTCCACTTTGGCCAGCTCGGAAAGACGCACTTCTGCGCGATCCATGGCTTTCAGGGAAACGAAACCGAACTTAGGCAGGCGACGATGCAGCGGCTGTTGACCGCCTTCAAAGCCTGGAGCGATAGTGCCACCGGAGCGGGAGGTCTGACCTTTGTGACCACGGCCACCAGTCTTGCCCAAACCACTACCGATACCACGGCCCGGACGATGCTTTTCGCGACGGGAACCCGGCGCTGGACTCAGATCATTGAGTTTCATCGATTAACCCTCGACACGCAGCATGTAGTAAGCCTTGTTGATCATCCCGCGATTCTCGGGAGTATCCTGGACTTCTACAGTGTGACCGATGCGACGCAGACCCAGACCCTTAACGCACAGTTTGTGGTTAGGGATGCGGCCGGTCATGCTTTTGATCAGCGTTACTTTAACGGTAGCCATGATTACTTGATCTCCTCAACACGCAGGCCACGCTTGGCAGCGATGGACTCAGGAGATTGCATAGCCTTCAGACCCTTGAAAGTGGCGTGAACCACGTTTACCGGGTTGGTCGAGCCGTAGCACTTGGCCAGAACGTTCTGAACGCCAGCAACTTCGAGGACAGCACGCATAGCGCCGCCAGCGATGATACCGGTACCTTCAGAAGCAGGCTGCATGTACACCTTCGAAGCGCCGTGAGCGGACTTCATTGCGTACTGCAGAGTGGTGCCGTTCAGGTCAACTTGAATCATGTTGCGGCGAGCAGCTTCCATTGCCTTCTGGATCGCAGCAGGCACTTCACGCGACTTGCCACGGCCGAAGCCAACACGCCCTTTACCATCACCAACCACGGTCAACGCGGTGAAAGTGAAGATACGGCCGCCTTTAACGGTTTTGGCTACGCGGTTAACTTGAACCAGCTTCTCGATGTAGCCTTCGTCGCGCTTTTGGTCGTTATTTGACATAACTTAGAACTCCAGCCCAGCTTCACGAGCAGCATCAGCCAGCGCTTTAACGCGGCCGTGATACTTGAAGCCAGAGCGGTCGAAAGCCACTTGCGATACGCCAGCGGCCTTAGCACGCGTAGCGACCAGCTGGCCAACCTTTGTGGCCGCGTCGATGTTGCCAGTGGCACCATCACGCAGTTCTTTATCCAAAGTCGAGGCACTTGCCAGGACTTTGTTGCCGTCGGCCGAGATGACCTGGGCGTAGATGTGCTGCGACGAGCGGAACACGCAGAGACGCACGACTTCGAGTTCGTGCATTTTCAGGCGTGCTTTGCGAGCGCGACGCAGTCGAGTAACTTTTTTGTCGGTCATTTGCTATGCCCTACTTCTTCTTGGCTTCTTTACGACGGACGACTTCGTCCGCGTAGCGCACACCTTTGCCTTTGTACGGCTCTGGTGGACGGAAGTCGCGGATCTCAGCGGCCACTTGACCTACCAGCTGCTTGTCGATGCCCTTGATCAGGATATCGGTCTGGCTAGGAGTCTCAGCGGTGATGCCTTGCGGCAGTTCGTAATCCACTGGGTGCGAGAAGCCAAGAGCCAGGTTCAGAACCTGACCTTTTGCTTGCGCCTTGTAACCAACACCGACCAGCTGGAGCTTGCGCTCGAAGCCTTGGCTTACGCCCTGGACCATGTTGTTTACCAACGCACGCGTGGTACCGGCCATTGCGCGAGTCTGTTGATCGCCATTGCGAGCAGCGAAACGCAGCTCACCAGCTTCTTCAACGATCTCAACGGACGAATGGATGTTCAGTTCAAGAGTACCCTTGGCACCCTTCACCGAAAGCTGTTGGCCTGCGAATTTGACTTCGACACCGGCTGGCAGCTTAACGGGGTTCTTAGCGACGCGAGACATGCTTATCCCCCCTTAGAACACAGTGCAAAGAACTTCGCCGCCGACACCGGCAGCGCGCGCAGCACGATCCGTCATCACACCTTTGTTGGTGGAGACGATAGACACGCCAAGACCGCCACGAACTTTCGGCAGATCTTCAACGGACTTGTACTGACGCAGGCCTGGACGACTAACGCGCTTCACTTCTTCGATAACCGGACGGCCTTCGAAGTACTTCAGCGAGATGGACAACGACGGCTTGGCGTCGGTGGTGATCTGAAAATCCGCGATGTAACCTTCGTCCTTCAGGACTTTTGCTACAGCAGCCTTCAACGTGGAAGACGGCATGCTTACGACAGACTTTTCAGCCATCTGGGCATTACGGATTCGAGTTAGCATGTCCGCTAACGGGTCCTGCATACTCATGGGCTAGACGCTCCTAATACAGAAAAATTAGCCTTGCGGCTACTACTTGTCGCCGAGAACTTCCGGGCATGAAAAAACACGGGCTCAGGCGAGCCGGTCATTCTAGACACACCCCAGAAATGAATCAAGCCCCAAAAGGGGCTTGATTCACATTCAAGGCACCGATGGTCAGGTTTTTGCAAACCCGGCCATCGAGGCTTTGACGACTATTACCAGCTGGCTTTAACCAGACCTGGAACGTCACCACGCATTGCAGCTTCACGCAGCTTGTTACGGCCGAGGCCGAACTTGCGGTAAACGCCGTGCGGACGACCAGTCAGGCGGCAACGGTTACGCATGCGAGAAGCGCTTGCGTCACGTGGTTGCTTCTGCAGAGCTACGGTAGCTTCCCAACGCGCTTCTGGACTTGCGTTCAGATCGACGATGATAGCTTTCAGCGCTGCACGCTTGGTGGCGTACTTGGCAACGGTGAGCTGACGCTTCAGCTCACGGTTTTTCATGCTCTTCTTGGCCATTTTCCTACTCCAATCAGTTGCGGAACGGGAATTTGAAAGCACGCAGCAGCGCGCGACCTTCATCATCGTTCTTGGCAGTGGTGGTCAGGGTAATGTCCAGACCGCGGAGAGCATCGATCTTGTCGTAGTCGATTTCAGGGAAAATGATCTGCTCTTTCACGCCCATGCTGTAGTTGCCACGACCATCGAAGGACTTGGCATTCAGGCCGCGGAAGTCGCGAACCCGAGGCAGGGAGATCGACAGCAGACGATCCAGGAACTCGTACATACGCTCACGGCGCAGAGTCACTTTGACGCCGATCGGCCATCCTTCGCGGACTTTGAAGCCTGCGATGGATTTACGAGCGTAGGTCACAACGACTTTCTGGCCGGTGATCTTTTCCAGGTCAGCAACAGCGTGTTCGATGACTTTTTTGTCGCCGATCGCTTCGCCCAGACCCATGTTCAGGGTGATTTTGGTAACGCGCGGAACTTCCATCACGTTCGAAAGCTTAAGTTCTTCCTTAAGTTTCGGAGCGATTTCCTTCCGGTAAATCTCTTTTAGTCGTGCCATGGTCTTCTACCTAGCAGTGTTCAAGCATCAACCGCTTTTTGGGTCGACTTGAAGACACGAATTTTCTTACCGTCTTCTACTTTGAAACCAACGCGGTCAGCCTTGTTGGTTTCGCCGTTGAAGATGGCGACGTTGGAAGCGTGCAGTGGCGCTTCTTTCTCGACGATACCGCCCTGTACGCCCGACATCGGGTTAGGCTTGGTATGACGCTTGACCAGGTTCAGACCACCAACAACCAGACGGTTGTCAGCAAGAACCTTCAGCACCTTACCGCGCTTACCTTTGTCTTTGCCGGCGATCACGATGATCTCGTCGTCACGACGAATCTTTTGCATGTCGGATCTCCTTACAGCACTTCTGGGGCGAGCGAGACGATCTTCATGAACTTCTCAGTACGAAGTTCACGGGTCACTGGCCCAAAGATACGGGTGCCGATCGGCTCTTGCTTGTTGTTCAGAAGAACAGCAGCGTTGCCATCAAAGCGGATAATGGAGCCATCAGCACGACGTACGCCGTGACGAGTGCGGACTACAACAGCAGTCATCACTTGGCCTTTTTTCACTTTACCGCGAGGAATTGCTTCCTTCACGGTAACTTTGATGATGTCACCGATACCAGCGTAACGACGATGGGAGCCACCCAGCACCTTGATGCACATAACACGGCGAGCGCCGCTGTTATCGGCCACATCGAGCATGGATTGAGTCTGAATCATATAATTTCTCCGACCCCTAGCCCTTAGACTTCCACAGCGCGTTCGAGAACATCAACCAGTGCCCAAGACTTGGTCTTGGCCATCGGACGAGTTTCACGAATAGTGACTTTGTCGCCGATGTGGCACTGATTGGTTTCGTCGTGCGCGTGCAGCTTAGTCGAACGCTTAACGTATTTACCGTAGATCGGGTGCTTAACGCGACGCTCGATCAGAACGGTGATGGTTTTGTCCATCTTGTCGCTGACAACACGGCCAGTCAGCGTACGGACAGTTTTTTCGGCTTCAGCCATGATCACTTACCTGCCTGCTGGTTGAGCACAGTCTTCACGCGAGCGATGTCACGCTTAACTTGCGAGAGCAGATGAGACTGCCCCAACTGGCCAGTTGCTTTCTGCATGCGCAGATTGAACTGGTCGCGCAGCAGGCCGAGCAGTTGCTCGTTCAGCTGCTGTGCGGATTTTTCACGAAGTTCATTCGCTTTCATCACATCACCGTCCGTTTAACAAAGGAGGTGGCGAGCGGCAGCTTTGCAGCAGCCAGGGCGAAAGCCTCACGCGCCAGCTCTTCAGAAACACCCTCGATTTCATACAGGACTTTGCCTGGCTGAATCTGGGCAACCCAGTATTCCACGTTACCCTTACCTTTACCCATACGAACCTCTAGAGGTTTTTTGGAGATCGGCTTGTCCGGGAATACACGGATCCAGATCTTGCCGCCACGTTTTACGTGACGGGTCAGAGCACGACGCGCTGACTCGATCTGACGAGCGGTGAGACGACCACGAGCAACAGACTTCAGCGCGAACTCGCCGAAGCTGACTTTGCTACCGCGCAGTGCCAGACCACGGTTGTGGCCGGTCATCTGCTTGCGGAACTTCGTACGCTTTGGTTGCAACATTTGGCGTACCCCTTACTTAGCAGCTTTTTTACGAGGCGCTGGTGCTTGTGGTTTCAGTTCTTCTTGGCGACCACCAATAACTTCGCCTTTGAAGATCCAAACCTTTACACCGATCACACCGTAAGTGGTGTGAGCTTCGTAGTTGGCATAGTCGATGTCGGCACGCAGGGTGTGCAATGGCACACGACCTTCGCGATACCATTCAGTACGTGCGATTTCAGCACCGCCGAGACGACCGCTCACTTGGATTTTGATGCCTTTGGCACCAATGCGCATGGCGTTCTGTACTGCGCGCTTCATAGCGCGACGGAACATTACGCGACGCTCCAGCTGCTGAGCTACGCTCTGCGCAACCAGCATACCGTCGAGCTCCGGCTTACGGATCTCTTCGATATTGATGTGCACAGGCACACCCATTTGCTTGGTCAGGTCCTGACGCAGTTTCTCAACATCTTCACCTTTCTTCCCGATAACAATACCTGGACGAGCGGTGTGGATGGTGATGCGTGCAGTTTGGGCCGGACGATGGATATCGATACGGCTTACGGACGCGCTTTTTAGTTTGTCTTGGAGATACTCACGCACTTTCAGATCTGCGAACAAGTAGTCCGCATAAGTCCGACCGTCTGCGTACCAGACGGAGGTGTGCTCCTTGACGATTCCCAGGCGAATGCCAATGGGATGTACTTTCTGACCCATCTCTTCGACTCCGTTACTTGTCAGCAACCTTGACAGTGATATGGCAAGACCGCTTGACGATGCGATCAGCACGGCCTTTGGCACGTGGCATGATGCGCTTCAGCGAACGCCCTTCGTTGACGAAAACGGTGCTGACCTTCAGGTCATCAACGTCTGCGCCTTCGTTATGCTCGGCGTTGGCTACGGCCGACTCCAGCACTTTTTTCATGATCTCGGCGGCTTTCTTACTGCTGAAAGCCAACAGGTTGAGCGCTTCGCCCACCTTCTTCCCGCGGATCTGGTCGGCGACCAAGCGGGCTTTCTGGGCGGAGATTCGAGCGCCCGACAACTTAGCGGCTACTTCCATTTCCTTACCCCTTAACGCTTGGCTTTCTTGTCAGCCACGTGCCCGCGATAGTTGCGGGTACCGGCGAACTCGCCCAGTTTGTGGCCGACCATGTCTTCGTTAACGAGAACCGGGACGTGCTGACGACCGTTGTGTACTGCGATGGTCAGACCGACCATTTGTGGCAGGATCATGGAACGACGCGACCAGGTTTTAATTGGTTTGCGATCGTTCTTTTCCGCCGCCACTTCGATCTTCTTCAGTAGGTGAAGATCAATAAAAGGACCTTTTTTCAGAGAACGTGGCACTGTCGTATCCCTCTATTTACTTGCGACGACGGACGATCATTTTGTCGGTACGCTTATTACCACGAGTCTTCGCGCCCTTAGTCGGGAAGCCCCATGGCGATACCGGATGACGACCACCAGAGGTACGACCTTCACCACCACCATGTGGGTGGTCAACCGGGTTCATGGCAACACCACGAACGGTTGGGCGAACGCCACGCCAGCGTTTGGCACCAGCTTTACCCAGCGAACGCAGGCTGTGCTCGGAGTTCGAGACTTCGCCCAGGGTCGCACGGCATTCAGCCAGGACTTTACGCATCTCACCCGAACGCAGACGCAGGGTAACGTACACACCTTCACGAGCGATCAGCTGAGCCGAAGCACCAGCGGAACGAGCGATCTGTGCGCCTTTACCTGGCTTCAATTCGATGCCGTGTACGGTAGAACCGACTGGAATGTTGCGCAGTTGCAGAGCGTTGCCTGGCTTGATTGGAGCCAGAGCGCCTGCGATCAGCTGGTCGCCAGCACTCACGCCTTTAGGGGCGATGATGTAGCGGCGCTCGCCGTCTGCGTAGCACAGCAGTGCGATGTGAGCAGTACGGTTTGGATCGTATTCGATACGCTCGACAGTGGCGACGATGCCATCTTTGTCGTTGCGACGGAAATCGACCATACGGTAATGCTGCTTATGACCACCACCGATGTGACGAGTGGTAATACGGCCATTGTTGTTACGACCACCAGTCTTCGATTTTTTCTCGAGCAGCGGTGCGTGAGGAGCGCCTTTATGCAGCTCCTGGTTGACCACCTTGACCACAAAACGGCGGCCAGGGGAAGTCGGTTTGCATTTAACGATTGCCATGATGCACCCCTTCCTTACTCAGCACTGCTGCTGAAATCGAGATCTTGGCCTGGCTGAAGGGAGATAACTGCCTTCTTCCAGTCATTACGCTTGCCCAGACCGCGAGCAGTGCGCTTGCTCTTACCCAGAACATTCAGGGTAGTGACGCGCTCTACTTTCACGCTGAACAGGCTTTCGACGGCCTTCTTGATTTCCAGCTTGGTTGCGTCAGTAGCAACCTTGAAAACGAACTGGCCTTTCTTGTCTGCCAGAACCGTAGCCTTCTCGGAAACGTGCGGGCCAAGCAGAACTTTAAATACGCGTTCCTGGTTCATCCCAGCAGCTCCTCGAATTTCTTCACGGCCGACACGGTGATCAACACCTTGTCGTATGCGATCAGACTAACTGGATCGGAACCTTGCACGTCACGTACATCTACGTGCGGCAGGTTGCGAGCAGCCAGGTACAGGTTCTGATCAACAGCGTCCGACACGATGAGAACATCGGTCAGGCTCATGTTGTTCAGCTTGCCCAGCAGATCTTTGGTTTTCGGAGTTTCAACAGCGAAATCCTGAACCACGACCAGACGATCAGTACGCACCAGCTCAGCAAGGATGGAACGCATTGCTGCGCGATACATCTTCTTGTTCAGCTTCTGGGAGTGATCCTGCGGACGAGCTGCGAAAGTGGTACCGCCGCCACGCCAGATTGGGCTACGGATAGTACCGGCACGAGCACGGCCAGTACCTTTCTGACGCCACGGGCGCTTGCCGCCACCACGAACGTCGGAACGGGTCTTCTGCTGCTTGCTACCTTGACGGCCGCCGGCCATGTAGGCCACGACTGCTTGGTGAACCAGCGTCTCGTTGAATTCGCCGCCAAATGTCAGTTCGGAAACTTCGATCGCTTGAGCGTCATTTACATTTAATTGCATGTCAGCTTCCCCTTAACCGCGAGCCTTGGCTGCTGGACGTACAACCAGGTTGCCGCCAGTAGCGCCAGGAACAGCACCCTTGACCAACAACAGATTGCGTTCAGCGTCCACGCGCACTACTTCCAGGGACTGCACGGTCACGCGCTCAGCGCCCATATGACCGGACATTTTTTTGCCCTTGAATACACGACCAGGAGTCTGGCACTGGCCGATAGAGCCTGGGACGCGGTGGGATACGGAGTTACCGTGGGTGTTATCTTGCCCGCGGAAATTCCAACGCTTGATCGTACCCTGGAAGCCTTTACCCTTGGACTGACCGGTTACATCAACCAGTTGACCAGCGGCGAAGATTTCAGCGTTGATCAGATCGCCTGCCTGGTACTCGCCTTCTTCAAGACGGAATTCCATGGTGGTGCGACCAGCGGCAACGTTCGCTTTAGCGAAGTGGCCAGCCTGAGCTGCTGTTACACGCGAAGCACGACGCTCGCCGACAGTGACTTGCACTGCACGATAGCCATCGGTCTCTTCAGTTTTGAACTGGGTGACGCGATTCGGCTCGATCTCAATGACCGTGACCGGAATGGAGACACCTTCTTCGGTGAAAATACGGGTCATACCGCATTTACGACCGACTACACCAATAGTCATGTTGTAAACCTCATGAGTGTACGGGGCTTTCACCCGCTATGGCCGCCCATTTCAGAGCGTTACACGACTAAGACCGAGTCTTAGCCGAGGCTGATCTGCACTTCCACACCGGCCGCAAGATCAAGCTTCATAAGAGCATCAACGGTTTTATCCGTTGGCTGGACGATGTCCAGAACGCGCTTATGAGTGCGGATCTCGTACTGGTCGCGCGCGTCTTTGTTGACGTGCGGGGAAACCAGAACGGTGAACCGCTCTTTACGGGTAGGCAGTGGAATTGGACCACGCACTTGAGCACCAGTACGTTTCGCGGTTTCCACGATTTCCTGGGTTGATTGGTCGATCAGGCGATGGTCAAAAGCCTTCAACCTGATACGGATTTGCTGATTTTGCATTGGATTTCAGACTCCGGCTGCTATTCCCACCGGGCGCAATACGCCCGTTAAAAGGAGGCGCAATTCTATAGACGCCCCCGATAGGTGTCAACCCAATAAAAAAGCCCCCGCTGAGCGGGGGCTTTTTCAATCCATCAAGCTGACTTTAAAAAGTCTTACTCGATGATTTTGGCTACGACGCCGGCGCCGACGGTACGACCGCCTTCACGGATAGCGAAACGCAGACCGTCTTCCATCGCGATGGTTTTGATCAGGGTAACAGTCATCTGAATGTTGTCACCTGGCATTACCATTTCAACGCCTTCTGGCAGCTCGCAGTTACCAGTCACGTCAGTAGTACGGAAGTAGAACTGTGGACGGTAGCCTTTGAAGAACGGAGTGTGACGACCGCCTTCTTCCTTGCTCAGAACGTAAACTTCTGCGGTGAACTTGGTGTGCGGCTTGACCGAACCTGGCTTGACCAGAACCTGGCCACGCTCAACGTCGTCACGCTTGGTACCACGCAGCAGAACACCGCAGTTCTCGCCAGCACGACCTTCGTCGAGCAGTTTGCGGAACATTTCAACACCGGTGCAGGTGGTGGTAGTGGTGTCACGCAGACCAACGATTTCCAGTGCATCCTGAACGCGAACGATACCGCGCTCGATACGACCAGTCACAACAGTACCGCGACCCGAGATCGAGAATACGTCTTCGATTGGCATCAGGAATGGCTTGTCGATCATACGAACTGGTTCTGGGATGTAGGTATCCAGAGTCTCAACCAGTTTACGAACGGCAGTGGTGCCCATTTCGTTGTCGTCTTTGCCTTCCAGCGCCATACGAGCCGAACCGATGATGATCGGAGTGTCGTCGCCTGGGAAGTCGTAGGTCGACAGCAGGTCACGAACTTCCATCTCAACCAGTTCCAGCAGCTCAGCGTCGTCTACCAGGTCAGCCTTGTTCAGGAAAACCACGATGTACGGAACGCCTACCTGACGGGACAGCAGGATGTGCTCACGGGTTTGTGGCATCGGACCATCAGCGGCCGAGCAAACCAGGATCGCGCCGTCCATCTGGGCAGCACCGGTGATCATGTTCTTCACGTAGTCAGCGTGACCTGGGCAGTCAACGTGAGCGTAGTGACGAATAGTCGAGTTGTACTCAACGTGAGCGGTGTTGATGGTGATACCGCGAGCTTTTTCTTCTGGAGCGCTGTCGATCTTGTCGAATTCAACGACGGCAGAACCGAAAACTTCGGAGCAGACGCGAGTCAGAGCAGCGGTCAGAGTGGTTTTACCGTGGTCAACGTGACCGATGGTGCCAACGTTGACGTGCGGTAGGGAACGATCAAATTTTTCTTTAGCCACGACAATTAACTCCTAGCCTAAAGGGGCTGAATCAGCCTTGTTTTTTGGTTACGGATTCGACGATGTGCGACGGAGCCGTATCGTATTTTTTGAATTCCATAGAGTAGCTTGCGCGACCCTGGGACATGGAGCGAACGTCGGTCGCATAACCGAACATCTCACCCAGTGGAACCTCGGCACGGATAACCTTGCCGGACACTGTGTCTTCCATACCCTGGATCATGCCGCGACGACGGTTAAGGTCGCCCATCACATCACCCATATAGTCTTCAGGCGTAACAACTTCTACAGCCATGATCGGCTCGAGCAACTCACCACCGCCCTTCTGGGCCAGTTGCTTGGTCGCCATGGAAGCAGCCACTTTAAACGCCATCTCGTTCGAGTCGACGTCGTGGTAAGAACCATCGAACACGGTAGCCTTCAGGCCGATCAGCGGATAGCCGGCAACTACGCCGTTCTTCATCTGCTCTTCGATACCCTTCTGGATAGCCGGGATGTATTCCTTAGGAACCACACCACCTACAACTTCGTTCACGAATTGCAGACCTTCCTGACCTTCGTCAGCAGGAGCAAAACGAATCCAGCAGTGACCGAACTGGCCGCGACCACCGGACTGACGAACGAACTTGCCTTCGATTTCACAGTTCTTCGTGATGCGCTCACGATACGAAACCTGAGGCTTGCCGATGTTGGCTTCGACGTTGAACTCACGGCGCATCCGGTCAACCAGGATGTCCAGGTGAAGCTCGCCCATGCCGGAGATGATCGTCTGACCAGTCTCTTCATCAGTTTTAACGCGGAAAGACGGGTCTTCCTGAGCAAGTTTGCCCAGAGCGATACCCATTTTTTCCTGGTCATCCTTGGTCTTGGGCTCTACGGCAACCGAAATAACCGGCTCCGGGAAGTCCATGCGAACCAGGATGATTGGCTTGTCAGCGTTGCAGAGGGTTTCACCAGTGGTGACGTCCTTCATGCCGATCAGGGCCGCGATGTCGCCAGCGCGCACTTCCTTGATCTCTTCGCGGGCGTTTGCGTGCATTTGCACCATACGACCCACGCGCTCTTTCTTGCCCTTGACCGAGTTGATCACGCCGTCGCCGGAGTTCAACACGCCCGAGTAAACGCGGACGAAGGTCAGAGTACCCACGAATGGGTCGGTAGCAATCTTGAACGCCAGAGCAGCAAACGGCTCGTCATCGCTTGCGTGACGCTCCATTTCCTCTTCCTCGTTATCAGGGTTGGAACCCTTGATCGCAGGAATATCGGTCGGAGCAGGCAGGTAGTCGATAACGGCGTCGAGAACCAGGGGAACGCCCTTGTTCTTGAACGAAGAACCGCAAACGGCCAGAACGATTTCGCCGGCGATAGTACGCTGACGCAAAGCAGCTTTGATCTCTTCGATCGACAGCTCTTCGCCTTCCAGGTACTTGTTCATCAGCTCTTCGTTGGCTTCGGCGGCAGCTTCAACCATGTTGTTGCGCCACTCTTCAGCCAGCTCTTGCAACTCGGCAGGAATGTCCTTGCGAACAGGGACCATACCCTTGTCAGAGTCGTTCCAGTAGACAGCTTGCATGTTGATCAGATCGATCTGACCCTGGAAGTTGTCTTCGGAACCGATAGCCAGCTGGATCGGCACCGGAGTGTGACCCAGACGCTGCTTGATCTGACCGATCACGCGCAGGAAGTTGGCACCGGCACGGTCCATCTTGTTTACATAAACAAGACGTGGAACGCCGTATTTGTTGGCTTGACGCCATACGGTTTCCGACTGCGGCTCAACACCCGAAGTACCGCAGAATACAACGACAGCGCCGTCGAGTACGCGCAGGGAACGTTCAACTTCAATGGTGAAGTCTACGTGGCCCGGGGTATCGATTACGTTGAAGCGGTGTTCGTGCGGGTACTGCTTCTCGGAACCTTTCCAGAAGGCGGTAATGGCAGCAGAAGTAATGGTAATACCACGCTCCTGCTCCTGAACCATCCAGTCTGTGGTCGCGGCGCCATCATGCACCTCGCCCATTTTGTGACTTTTGCCGGTGTAAAACAGTACGCGCTCGGTGGTGGTGGTTTTACCAGCATCCACGTGAGCGACGATACCGATGTTACGGTAGCGGCTAATCGGAGTAGTACGAGCCATAAAGCCCTCGCAAAATTAGTGAAGCTAAAATTAGAAGCGGTAGTGCGAGAAAGCTTTGTTGGCTTCGGCCATACGGTGCACGTCTTCACGCTTCTTAACAGCAGCACCTTTACCTTCAGCAGCATCCAGCAGTTCGCCAGCCAAACGCAGAGCCATAGACTTCTCGCCACGCTTACGGGCGAAGTCTACCAACCAGCGCATTGCCAGAGCGTTACGACGGGAAGGACGAACCTCGACCGGAACCTGGTAAGTAGCACCACCAACGCGGCGCGACTTCACTTCGACCAGCGGAGCGATGGCGTCGAGTGCTTTTTCGAAGAGTTCCAGGGGATCGGTGCCAGCCTTACGGGCCGCAACGGTTTCCAGGGCACCATAAACGATACGCTCGGCAACGGCCTTCTTGCCGCTTTCCATAACGTGGTTCATGAATTTGGCGAGGATCTGGCTTCCGTATTTCGGATCGTCCAGAATCTCACGCTTTGCTGCTACGCGACGTCTTGGCATGATAAGCCCTCAAGCGGTCTTCAGGTTAGCTCGGGACAGATCCAGAGGATGCGTGCCCGACCTTACTCTTATCGACTCAATAAAATTGAAAAACTGCAAAACGGCCGATTACTTCGGACGCTTGGTACCGTACTTCGAACGACCCTGGTTACGGCCTTTAACGCCGGAAGTATCCAAGGAGCCGCGAACGGTGTGGTAACGAACACCCGGCAAGTCTTTTACACGACCGCCGCGGATCAGTACCACGCTGTGCTCTTGCAGGTTGTGACCTTCACCACCGATGTACGAGGAAACCTCGAAACCGTTGGTCAGGCGCACACGGCATACTTTACGCAGTGCCGAGTTAGGTTTTTTCGGCGTGGTGGTGTACACACGGGTGCACACGCCACGACGTTGCGGGCAGTTCTGCAGCGCAGGTACGTCGGATTTCTCGACGATACGCTTACGCGGCTGACGTACCAGCTGGTTGATAGTTGCCATCTACTAGCTCCACTGTTGTCTTGCGACGCTATTGTCTTGCAAGAAAAGCAAAATGGCAGGAACGAATTCCCGCCAAATTTAGGGGATCAAGAGTCTAAAGAGGATCTTGGCCCCAGTCAAGGCAAGGCCCCGACCTCCCCGCCCTTCGAACCTCGACTAAATGTCTCGATTCGACGAACGGAGCGATCAGGGCCTTACGCTCATTTACCGCAGAACTCAGTTACCGCTCGAGTTCAGCGCTTCGGTCAGTGCAGCTTCCACTTCACTGGCGCTTACGCGCAACGGCTTGTCTGCATCACGGCGACGCTTGCGCTCGCTGTGATAAGCCAGACCGGTACCCGCCGGGATCAGACGACCCACGACGACGTTTTCTTTCAGGCCGCGCAGGTAATCGCGCTTGCCGGTGACTGCCGCTTCGGTCAGTACGCGGGTGGTTTCCTGGAAGGAAGCCGCCGAGATGAACGATTCGGTGGACAACGACGCCTTGGTGATACCCAGCAGAACGCGAGTGAACTTGGAGACAAACTTGTCTTCCGTGCTCAGACGCTCGTTCTCTACCAGAACGTGAGTCAGTTCCATCTGGTCGCCCTTGATGAAGCTGGAGTCGCCGGACTCGGAGATCTCAACTTTACGCAGCATCTGACGCAGGATAGTCTCGATGTGCTTGTCGTTGATCTTCACGCCCTGCAGACGGTAAACGTCCTGGATCTCGTTGACGATGTACTTGGCCAGCGCACTTACACCCAGCAGACGCAGAATGTCGTGTGGATCGCTCGGGCCGTCGGAGATAACTTCGCCGCGGTTTACCTGTTCGCCTTCGAACACGTTCAGGTGACGCCACTTCGGAATCAGCTCTTCGTACGGATCGCTACCGTCGTTCGGGGTAATGACCAGACGGCGCTTGCCCTTGGTCTCTTTACCGAACGCGATGGTGCCGCTGACTTCAGCCAGAATCGACGCTTCTTTCGGACGACGAGCTTCGAACAGGTCGGCAACACGCGGCAGACCACCGGTGATGTCACGGGTCTTCGAAGTTTCCTGAGGAATACGAGCGATAACATCACCGATCGCAATCTTCGCACCATCCGCTACACCGACCAGGGCGTTGGCTGGCAGGAAGTACTGAGCGATAACGTCAGTGCCTGGCAGCAACAGATCCTTGCCGTTGTCGTCGACCATCTTCACTGCAGGACGGATTTCCTTGCCGGCAGCTGGACGATCTTTCGCGTCGAGTACTTCAATGTTGGTCATACCGGTCAATTCGTCAGTCTGACGCTTGATCGTGATGCCTTCTTCCATGCCCACGTAGGTCACGGTACCTTTCATTTCGGTAACGATCGGGTGAGTGTGCGGATCCCACTTGGCCACGATTGCGCCAGCGTCGACCTTGTCACCTTCTTTAACCGAAATCACGGCACCGTACGGCAGCTTGTAACGCTCGCGCTCACGACCGAAGTCATCAGCGATCGCCAGTTCACCCGAACGGGACACGGCTACCAGGTGGCCATCCACTCGCTCAACGTGCTTCAGGTTGTGCAGACGGACGGTACCGCCATTCTTCACCTGAACGCTGTCGGCTGCGGAAGTACGGCTTGCCGCACCACCGATGTGGAACGTACGCATGGTCAGCTGGGTACCCGGCTCACCGATGGACTGGGCAGCGATAACGCCGACCGCTTCACCGATGTTCACCTGGTGACCACGCGCCAGATCACGGCCGTAGCACTTGGCGCAAATGCCATAGCGGGTTTCGCAGCTGATCGGCGAACGCACGATCACTTCGTCGATGCTGTTCAGCTCGATGAACTCGACCCACTTCTCATCTACCAGGGTGCCGGCAGGAACGATAACGTCCTCGGTACCTGGCTTGAATACGTCACGGGCAATAACACGACCCAATACGCGCTCACCCAGCGGCTCTACAACGTCACCGCCTTCAATGTGCGGAGTCATCAGCAGACCGTGTTCGGTGCCGCAATCGATCTCGGTTACTACCAAGTCCTGCGCCACGTCTACCAGACGACGAGTCAGGTAACCGGAGTTCGCAGTTTTCAACGCGGTATCCGCCAGACCTTTACGAGCACCGTGAGTCGAGATGAAGTACTGAAGTACGCTCAAACCTTCACGGAAGTTCGCAGTAATCGGCGTTTCAATGATGGAACCGTCCGGCTTGGCCATCAGACCACGCATACCGGCCAGCTGACGAATCTGTGCTGCGGAACCCCGCGCACCCGAGTCGGCCATCATGTACATCGAGTTGAAGGACTCTTGATCGACTTCAACGCCATGACGGTCAATAACCTTCTCTTTCGAGAGATTGGCCATCATCGCCTTGGAAACTTCGTCGTTCGCCTTCGACCAAAGGTCGATCACTTTGTTGTACTTCTCGCCCTGGGTTACCAGGCCGGAGGCGTACTGGCTCTCGATCTCTTTAACTTCGTCGGTGGCTGCACCGATGATGCGGGCTTTTTCATCCGGGATAACGAAGTCGTTAACACCGATGGAAACGCCGGAGATGGTCGAGTAAGCGAAACCGGTGTACATCAACTGGTCAGCGAAGATCACGGTCTCTTTCAAACCAACCACGCGGTAGCACTGGTTGATCAGCTTGGAGATCGCCTTTTTCTTCATCGGCAGGTTGACGACGTCGTACGACAGCCCTTTTGGCACAACCTGGAACAGCAGCGCGCGGCCGACAGTGGTGTCGACGATACGGGTACCGCTCACGCTGTTGCCGTCACGGTCGTTGACGGTTTCGTTGATACGAACCTTGACCTTGGCGTGCAATGCGGCTTCGCCGGCACGGAACACACGGTCAACTTCCTGCAGATCCGCGAACACACGACCTTCGCCCTTGGCGTTGATCGCTTCACGGGTCATGTAGTACAGACCCAATACAACGTCCTGCGACGGAACGATGATTGGCTCACCGTTGGCTGGCGACAGAATGTTGTTGGTCGACATCATCAACGCACGCGCTTCGAGCTGGGCTTCCAGCGTCAGCGGTACGTGCACGGCCATTTGGTCGCCGTCGAAGTCGGCGTTGTACGCGGCGCAGACCAGCGGGTGCAGCTGGATAGCCTTACCTTCGATCAGTACCGGTTCAAACGCCTGGATACCCAGACGGTGAAGGGTCGGTGCACGGTTGAGCAGGACCGGGTGTTCGCGAATCACTTCAGCGAGAACGTCCCAAACCTCTGGCAGCTCGCGCTCGACCATTTTCTTGGCCGCTTTGATGGTGGTCGCGAGACCGCGCATTTCCAGCTTGCCGAAAATGAACGGCTTGAACAGCTCGAGAGCCATCTTCTTCGGCAGACCGCACTGGTGCAGACGCAGGGTCGGGCCTACGGTAATTACCGAACGACCGGAGTAGTCAACACGCTTACCGAGCAAGTTCTGACGGAAACGACCCTGCTTACCCTTGATCATGTCAGCCAGGGATTTCAGAGGACGCTTGTTGGAACCGGTGATAGCGCGGCCACGACGACCGTTGTCGAGCAGTGCATCGACAGCTTCCTGCAACATACGCTTTTCGTTGCGCACGATGATGTCCGGAGCGGACAGATCCAGCAGGCGCTTCAAACGGTTGTTACGGTTGATCACTCGACGATACAGATCGTTGAGGTCGGAAGTCGCGAAACGACCGCCATCCAGCGGGACCAGTGGACGCAGATCCGGCGGCAGAACCGGCAGAACGGTCAGCACCATCCACTCTGGCAGGTTGCCGGAACCCTGGAAGGCTTCCATCAACTTCAGACGCTTGGACAGCTTCTTGATCTTGGTTTCCGAGTTGGTTTGCGGAATTTCTTCGCGCAGACGGCCAATCTCGTGTTCCAGGTCGATAGCGTGCAGCAGTTCGCGGACAGCTTCAGCACCCATGCGGGCGTCGAAGTCGTCACCGAACTCTTCCAGCGCTTCGAAGTACTGCTCGTCGTTCAGCAGCTGACCTTTTTCAAGGGTGGTCATGCCTGGATCGATAACGACATAGCTCTCGAAGTAGAGAACGCGTTCGATATCACGCAGGGTCATGTCCATCAGCAAACCGATACGCGACGGCAGCGATTTCAGGAACCAGATGTGGGCAACCGGCGAAGCCAGTTCGATGTGCGCCATGCGCTCACGACGAACCTTGGCCAGTGCAACTTCAACGCCGCACTTCTCGCAGATCACACCACGGTGCTTCAAGCGCTTGTACTTACCGCACAGGCACTCGTAATCCTTTACCGGGCCAAAGATCTTGGCGCAGAACAGGCCGTCACGCTCTGGTTTGAACGTACGGTAGTTGATGGTTTCCGGCTTTTTAACTTCACCGAACGACCACGAACGGATCATCTCAGGCGATGCCAATCCGATACGGATGGCGTCGAACTCTTCGACTTGACCCTGGTTTTTCAGCAAATTCAGTAGGTCTTTCAAGGCCTTTCCTCCTGGCGGAGCAGAGAGCGGGCAATCCTGCCCCGCTCTCGATTCGCGTCACGTGTTATTCGGTTTCCAGATCGATATCGATGCCGAGGGAACGAATTTCCTTGATCAACACGTTGAAGGACTCGGGCATGCCCGGCTCCATACGGTGATCGCCATCCACGATGTTCTTGTACATCTTGGTACGGCCGTTCACATCGTCCGACTTCACTGTGAGCATTTCTTGCAGAGTGTATGCAGCACCGTATGCTTCCAGTGCCCAGACCTCCATCTCCCCGAAACGCTGACCACCGAACTGCGCCTTACCACCCAGCGGCTGCTGGGTAACCAGGCTGTACGAACCGGTAGAACGCGCGTGCATCTTGTCGTCTACCAAGTGGTTCAGCTTCAGCATGTACATGTAGCCAACGGTAACTGGACGCTCGAACTTGTTGCCGGTACGGCCGTCGGTCAGCTGCATCTGGCCGCTTTCCGGCAGG
Source organism: Pseudomonas sp. R1-1 (assembly GCF_051132135.1). Taxonomy (NCBI): domain Bacteria; kingdom Pseudomonadati; phylum Pseudomonadota; class Gammaproteobacteria; order Pseudomonadales; family Pseudomonadaceae; genus Pseudomonas; species Pseudomonas sp. R1-1. The sequence continues at coordinate 728,557 of NZ_CP071663.1, read as the reverse complement.
TCTGCCAGTTTCAGCATGGCCTTGATTTCGCTTTCCTTGGCGCCGTCGAACACTGGAGTGGCCATTGGAACGCCGCCACGCAGGTTCTTCGCCAGATCCAGGATTTCCTGATCGGAGAAGCTGTCCAGATCTTCGTTACGACCGCCGATCTGGTTGTAGATCTCGTCCAGGAAGGTACGCAGTTCAGCGACTTTACGCTGCTCTTCGACCATCCGGTTGATCTTCTCGCCCAGACCTTTGGCCGCGAGGCCCAAGTGGGTTTCAAGGATCTGACCAACGTTCATACGCGAAGGTACGCCCAGCGGGTTGAGGACCACGTCGACCGGGGTGCCATTGGCATCGTGCGGCATGTCTTCAACCGGCATGATCACGGAGACCACACCCTTGTTACCGTGACGACCGGCCATCTTGTCGCCCGGCTGGATGCGACGACGGATTGCCAGGTAAACCTTGACGATTTTCAGCACGCCTGGAGCCAGGTCATCGCCCTGCTGCAGTTTGCGCTTCTTGTCTTCGAACTTGTCGTCCAGCAGACGGCGACGATCAACGATGTAGGCCTGAGCTTTCTCGAGCTGCTCGTTCAGAGCATCTTCAGCCATGCGCAGTTTGAACCACTGGCCGTGCTCAAGACCGTCGAGTACTTCGTCGGTGATGTCCTGACCTTTCTTCAGACCTGCGCCGCCTTCAGCCTTGTGGCCTACCAGAGCGGAACGCAGACGTTCGAAAGTCGCGCCTTCAACGATGCGGAACTCTTCGTTCAGATCCTTGCGGATCTCGTCCAGCTGGGACTTCTCGATCGACAGTGCACGAGCATCACGCTCAACGCCGTCACGGGTGAAGACCTGTACGTCGATGACAGTACCTTTGGTGCCGGTTGGCACGCGCAGGGAGGTGTCTTTCACGTCGCTGGCTTTTTCACCGAAGATTGCACGCAGCAGTTTTTCTTCCGGAGTCAGCTGGGTCTCGCCTTTCGGAGTGACCTTACCGACCAGGATGTCGCCTGCGCCTACTTCAGCACCTACGTAAACGATACCGGCTTCGTCCAGCTTGTTCAGTGCAGCTTCACCCACGTTCGGGATGTCCGCAGTGATTTCCTCTGGGCCAAGCTTGGTGTCACGGGCCACACAGGTCAGTTCCTGAATGTGGATCGTGGTGAAGCGGTCTTCCTGAACCACACGCTCGGACAGGCAGATGGAGTCTTCGAAGTTGAAGCCGTTCCATGCCATGAACGCGATGCGCATGTTCTGACCCAGCGCCAGTTCACCCATGTCGGTGGACGGGCCGTCGGCCATGATGTCGCTACGCTGAACGCGATCGCCCTTGCTCACCAGCGGACGCTGGTTGATGCAGGTGTTCTGGTTCGAGCGGGTGTATTTGGTCAGGTTGTAGATGTCGACCCCAGCTTCGCCGGTTTCAACTTCGTCATCAGCAACACGCACCACGATACGGCTGGCATCAACGGAATCGATTACGCCACCACGACGAGCCACGACGCAAACGCCGGAGTCACGGGCTACGTTACGCTCCATGCCGGTACCTACCAGCGGCTTGTCGGCGCGCAAGGTTGGTACAGCTTGACGCTGCATGTTCGAACCCATCAACGCACGGTTGGCATCATCGTGCTCGAGGAACGGGATCAGCGACGCTGCAACCGAAACTACCTGCTTCGGCGAAACGTCCATCAGGGTGACTTCTTCAGGCGCCTTGACGGTGAATTCGTTCAGGTGACGTACGGCAACCAGTTCGTCGATCAGGACTTTCTGCTCGTTCATGGTCGCCGAAGCCTGCGCGATCACGTGATCGGCTTCTTCAATGGCGGACAGGAACACGATCTCGTCGGTGACCACACCCTCTTTCACTACGCGGTACGGGCTTTCCAGGAAGCCGTACTGGTTGGTGCGAGCGTACGCAGCCAGGGAGTTGATCAGACCGATGTTCGGACCTTCCGGCGTTTCAATCGGGCAGACACGACCGTAGTGAGTCGGGTGTACGTCACGGACTTCAAAGCCAGCGCGCTCACGAGTCAGACCGCCAGGGCCGAGTGCAGAGACACGACGCTTGTGGGTGATCTCGGACAGCGGGTTGTTCTGGTCCATGAACTGCGAGAGCTGGCTGGAACCGAAGAACTCTTTCACCGCCGCAGCCACTGGCTTGGCGTTGATCAGGTCTTGCGGCATCAGGCCTTCGCTTTCAGCCATAGACAGACGCTCTTTGACCGCACGCTCAACACGTACCAGGCCAACGCGGAACTGGTTCTCGGCCATTTCGCCTACGCAGCGAACACGACGGTTACCCAGGTGGTCGATGTCATCGACGATGCCTTTACCGTTACGGATGTCGACCAGAGTCTTCAGTACCGCGACGATGTCTTCCTTGCACAGCACGCCCGAACCTTCGATCTCGGTACGACCGATACGACGGTTGAACTTCATCCGGCCGACCGCAGACAGGTCGTAGCGCTCAGGGCTGAAGAACAGGTTGTTGAACAGGGTTTCGGCAGCGTCTTTGGTTGGCGGCTCGCCTGGACGCATCATGCGATAGATCTCGACCAGCGCTTCCAATTGGTTGCTGGTGGAGTCGATCTTCAGTGTGTCGGAGACGAACGGACCGCAGTCGATATCGTTGGTGTACAGAGTCTCGATGCGTACAACGCCGGCCTTGGCAATTTTTGCCAGGACTTCGGTGTTCAGCTCGGTGTTGCACTCAGCCAGGATTTCGCCGGTAGCCGGGTGCACGATGACCTTGGCGGTAGTGCGACCCAGGACGTAGTCCAGAGGCACTTCCAGCGTCTTGATGCCGGCTTTTTCGATCTGGTTGATGTGGCGCGCGGTAATACGGCGGCCTGCTTCAACGATGACCTTGCCCTTGTCGTCCTGGATGTCCAGAACTGCGATTTCGCCACGCAGGCGCGACGGCACCAGTTCCAGGCTGAGGGTTTCGCCGCTCAGGTGGAAAACGTTGGTGGTGTAGAACGCGTCGAGCACTTCTTCAGTGGTATAGCCGAGCGCGCGCAGCAGCACGGATGCCGGCAGCTTGCGACGACGGTCGATACGCACGAACACGCAGTCTTTCGGGTCGAACTCGAAGTCCAGCCACGAACCGCGGTAAGGAATGATGCGCGCGGAGTACAGCAGTTTGCCGGAGCTATGCGTCTTGCCGCGGTCGTGGTCAAAGAACACGCCCGGGGAACGGTGCAGCTGGGAAACGATTACACGCTCGGTACCGTTGATTACGAAGGTACCGTTCTCAGTCATCAGGGGAATTTCACCCATGTAGACTTCTTGCTCTTTGATGTCCTTGATCGCTTTGTTCGACGATTCTTTGTCGAAAATGATCAGGCGCACTTTTACCCGCAAAGGTACGGCGAAAGTTACACCGCGCAATACGCATTCTTTGACATCAAATGCCGGTTCGCCCAGACGATAACCGACGTACTCCAGCGCAGCATTGCCGGAGTAGCTGATGATCGGGAAAACGGATTTGAAGGCCGCATGCAGGCCCACGTCGCGGAACTGATCTTTAGTCGCTCCCGCTTGCAAGAATTCACGATACGAATCCAGCTGGATGGCCAGGAGGTAAGGCACATCCATGACGTCCGGCAACTTGCTAAAGTCCTTGCGGATACGTTTTTTCTCAGTATATGAGTAAGCCATCAGCGTTCCCCAGCTTGGTCACCTGCTTGTTTGGCCCCTCCCGACGGGAGCAGCCAGAAAATCGTGCAAACCCCATGGTTTGCGCCACCGCATCGGGTGGTTACAGCGCCTTTATCAGCACCGACCCAGTCGGCTGCCAATAACGGAAAAAGGCCGGTGGCAAGAGCCACCAGCCATCAGCCTGTCGCTTGACGCTCGGGCTGGAGGAGCAAAGTCGATGCTTACTTCAGCTCGACTTTAGCGCCTGCTTCTTCCAGCTTCTTCTTGGCGTCTTCAGCCGCTTCTTTCGAAACGCCTTCAGCTACAACCTGAGGAGCGCCGTCTACTTTCTCTTTGGCTTCTTTCAGGCCCAGACCGGTCAGTTCACGAACTGCCTTGATCACGTTAACCTTCTTCTCGCCAGCTTCCAGCAGAACAACGTTGAACTCGGTTTGCTCTTCAACAACAGCGGCAGCAGCAGCTGGGCCAGCCGAAGCGGCAGCAGCGGTAACACCGAAGGTTTCTTCCATCGCTTTGATCAGCTCAACGATTTCCACTACGGATTTCTGGCCGATTGCTTCGATGATTTGTTCGTTAGTCAGAGACATGACTCAATTCCTGAATTGGGGGACGGCCTACGCGACCATCGAAATAAACAAAAAACGCGAGAAGTTGACGAGCCTTAGGCTGCGGCAGCTTCTTTCTGGTCGCGAATTGCCGCCAGAGTACGAGCCAATTTGCTGGTAGCGCCTTGAATCACGCTCATCAGCTGAGAAATTGCTTCGTCACGGGTCGGCAGAGTTGCCAGTACGTCGATCTGATTAGCTGCGAGGAACTTGCCCTCGAACGCAGCTGCCTTGATCTCGAACTTGTCCTGACCCTTGGCAAACTCTTTGAAGATACGGGCAGCAGCGCCCGGATGTTCGTTGGAGAATGCAATCAGGGTCGGGCCGGTGAACACGTCGTTGAGGACACTGTATTGAGTGTCAGCAACAGCGCGCTTGAGCAGGGTGTTACGTACAACACGTACGTAAACGCCAGCTTCACGAGCCTCTTTACGGAGTCCGGTCATTGCGCCTACTGTTACGCCACGTGCATCAACCACGACAGCGGACAGAGCGACTTTGGCAGCCTCGTTGACTTCAGCGACGATGGCCTTCTTGTCTTCGAGATTAATTGCCACGGGTTTAACTCCTGCTTGTTACCGTTTCATTCGATCGAAACCGAATGTCGTTTTGGTGTCTGATTCGGTAAGGAACCGGGAGCACCATCTGCGTAGGCTGATGGTTTAAGACTTGCGTCGCCTACGGTCTTGGATAGCCCCCGCCAGGCAGGGACCCCAATTTTTCAACTGACGCGATCTCTCGCGCCAATCTGTGTGTTACGCGTCCAGCGAGCTCTGGTCGATAACCAGACCTGGGCCCATAGTGGTGCTCAGGGTAACGCGCTTGACGTAGATACCTTTCGAAGAAGCTGGCTTGATACGCTTCAGATCAGCGATCAGGGCTTCAACGTTTTCCTTCAGCTTGACGGCGTCGAAACCGATTTTGCCAACGGAGGTGTGGATGATGCCGTTTTTGTCGGTGCGATAACGAACCTGACCAGCCTTGGCGTTTTTAACCGCGGTAGCTACGTCTGGAGTCACGGTACCAACCTTAGGGTTAGGCATCAGACCACGTGGACCGAGGATCTGACCCAACTGACCTACAACGCGCATGGCATCCGGGGATGCGATCACTACGTCGTAGTTCAGGTCGCCGCCTTTCATTTCGGCAGCCAGATCGTCCATGCCTACACGGTCAGCGCCGGCAGCCAGAGCGGCCTCAGCAGCTGGACCCTGAGTGAACACAGCAACGCGAACAGTCTTGCCAGTGCCGTGTGGCAGCACGGTAGCGCTACGAACAACCTGGTCGGATTTACGCGGGTCTACACCCAGGTTTACAGCAACGTCGAACGACTCGCTGAACTTGACAGTCGACAGCTCAGCCAGCAGAGCAGCAGCGTCTACAATGTTGTAGGCCTTGCCTGCTTCGATCTTGCCGGCGATAGCCTTTTGACGCTTGGTCAGCTTAGCCATTACACACCCTCCACGTTAAGGCCCATGCTACGAGCAGAACCGGCGATAGTACGCACGGCTGCATCCATATCAGCTGCAGTCAGATCCGCGTTTTTGGTTTTCGCGATTTCTTCCAGCTGAGCACGGGTAACGGTGCCAACCTTAACGGTGTTCGGACGAGCGGAACCGCTGGTCAGACCGGCCGCCTTCTTCAGCAGAACCGAAGCAGGGGTGGATTTGGTTTCGAAAGTGAAGCTACGGTCGCTGTAGACAGTGATGATCACTGGAGTCGGCAGACCTGGCTCAAGACCCTGAGTACGGGCGTTGAAGGCCTTGCAGAATTCCATGATGTTCACGCCGTGCTGACCCAGAGCAGGACCAACAGGTGGGCTTGGGTTAGCCTGAGCGGCCTTCACTTGCAGCTTGATGTAAGCGGTAATCTTCTTGGCCATGAGGCACTCCAATTACGGGTTCGAACGCCTCGAAAGGCTCCCCGGTTACTTGCGCGTTTATCCCAGTGACGACAAAACCCCACAGCCTAGGGCTGCGGGGTTGGGATTGCTTGTCCAGCTAGACCTTTTCGACCTGACTGAACTCGAGCTCCACCGGAGTAGAGCGACCGAAAATGAGCACCGCGACCTGGATCCGGCTCTTTTCGTAGTTAACTTCTTCGACGACGCCATTGAAATCAGCAAATGGACCGTCATTGACGCGCACCGTCTCACCTGGCTCAAACAGAGTCTTCGGCTTCGGCTTGTCGCTACCGTCAGCGACACGACGCAGAATCGCCTCTGCCTCTTTATCAGTGATCGGCGCAGGCTTGTCAGCAGTACCACCGATAAAGCCCATCACCCGAGGAGTATCCTTGACCAAGTGCCAAGTACCCTCGTTCATATCCATCTGGACCAGCACGTAGCCAGGGAAGAACTTGCGTTCACTTTTGCGCTTCTGGCCATTACGCATTTCAACCACTTCTTCAGTGGGAACCAGAATCTCGCCGAAGCCATCTTCCATGCCAGCCAGCTTTACGCGCTCGATCAGCGAGCGCATCACATGCTTCTCGTAACCCGAGTAAGCATGCACAACATACCAACGCTTAGCCACGGGACACCCTTAGCCGACAATCAAGGAAACAAGCCAGCCGAGCAGGGAATCAAGACCCCACAACAGCAACGCCATAACCAGAACAACAGCCACCACAATCAGGGTGGTCTGCGTGGTTTCTTGGCGAGTTGGCCACACGACTTTACGAATCTCGGTCCGAGCTTCCTTAACCAGTACAAAGAAAGACTTGCCCTTCGCAGTCTGCAGGCCTACAAAGGCAGCTACAGCAGCGATGACAAGCAAAGCGAGTACACGGTACAGGATCGGCGAAGCAGAGTAATACTGATTGCCAACAACGCCAACAACTACCAAAGCGACAACTACAAGCCACTTGAGCAGATCGAAGCGAGAGCCTTGAGCTTCAGCTTTAGGAGTCATCTATGAAGATCCTGTGAAAAGAAAGCCAGACACACTGAGTGAATCTGGCAGGTCAGGAGGGAATCGAACCCCCAACCTACGGTTTTGGAGACCGTCGCTCTGCCAATTGAGCTACTGACCTAAAACAAAATCAGGCCGACCATTATGCCGGCCCGAAAAATACATTACAACCACTTACTCGATGATTTTAGCTACGACGCCGGCGCCGACGGTACGACCGCCTTCACGGATAGCGAAACGCAGACCGTCTTCCATCGCGATGGTTTTGATCAGGGTAACAGTCATCTGAATGTTGTCGCCTGGCATTACCATTTCAACGCCTTCTGGCAGCTCGCAGTTACCAGTCACGTCAGTAGTACGGAAGTAGAACTGTGGACGGTAGCCTTTGAAGAACGGAGTGTGACGACCGCCTTCTTCCTTGCTCAGAACGTAAACTTCTGCGGTGAACTTGGTGTGCGGCTTGACCGAACCTGGCTTGACCAGAACCTGGCCACGCTCAACGTCGTCACGCTTGGTACCACGCAGCAGAACGCCGCAGTTCTCGCCAGCACGACCTTCGTCGAGCAGCTTGCGGAACATTTCAACACCGGTGCAAGTAGTAACGGTGGTGTCACGCAGACCAACGATTTCCAGCGGATCCTGAACGCGAACGATACCGCGCTCGATACGACCAGTCACAACAGTACCGCGACCCGAGATCGAGAATACGTCTTCGATCGGCATCAGGAATGGCTTGTCGATCATACGAACTGGTTCTGGGATGTAGGTATCCAGAGTTTCAACCAGTTTACGAACGGCAGTGGTGCCCATTTCGTTGTCGTCTTTGCCTTCCAGCGCCATACGAGCCGAACCGATGATGATCGGAGTGTCGTCGCCCGGGAAGTCGTAGGTCGACAGCAGGTCACGAACTTCCATCTCAACCAGTTCCAGCAGCTCAGCGTCGTCTACCAGGTCAGCCTTGTTCAGGAAAACCACGATGTACGGAACGCCCACCTGACGGGACAGCAGGATATGCTCACGGGTTTGTGGCATCGGACCATCAGCGGCCGAGCAAACCAGGATCGCGCCGTCCATCTGGGCAGCACCGGTGATCATGTTCTTCACGTAGTCAGCGTGACCTGGGCAGTCAACGTGAGCGTAGTGACGAATAGTCGAGTTGTACTCAACGTGAGCGGTGTTGATGGTGATACCGCGAGCTTTTTCTTCTGGAGCGCTGTCGATCTTGTCGAATTCAACGACGGCCGAACCGAAAACTTCGGAGCAGACGCGAGTCAGAGCAGCGGTCAGAGTGGTTTTACCGTGGTCAACGTGACCAATGGTCCCAACGTTGACGTGGGGCAGGGAACGATCAAATTTTTCCTTAGCCATCGATATCACCCTCAAACAGAAGAATTAGAAAAACAATATCAACCATTAAAACAAAGGCAGATATTTTCATATCTGCCTTGTTAGATGGAGCTCTTGAGCGGATTTGAACCGCTGACCTCACCCTTACCAAGGGTGTGCTCTACCAACTGAGCTACAAGAGCAAAACACTTTGCACAACCTGCAAACTTGGAGCGGGTAGCGGGAATCGAACCCGCATCATCAGCTTGGAAGGCTGAGGTTCTACCACTAAACTATACCCGCAGAGCCTGCAGCTCACGCTTAAATCTGGTGGAGGGAGAAGGATTCGAACCTTCGAAGTCGTAGACGTCAGATTTACAGTCTGATCCCTTTGGCCGCTCGGGAACCCCTCCTAATCAGGCCGGCATTCTATACTATGCCAAACCCCTGTCAAGCATTTTCTCATTTAAAAACCTGAGGTTAGCTGCACTGACACATCACTCCACTTCAACTACCTCTTCAGGTCTTCGCTGTGGAGCGGGCGCCATTCTATGCAAACTATTGAACAGGTGCAACCCCCTCACACTGCATTATTTTATGTTTTAACTCATTGAATTCATTGGAAAGGTTTTGCAGCTGAACATCGCCCAGCAAACGCTGGCTCTGAGGCGCGACAGACAACCAATAACCCTCTCCCGAAACATCTTTTGCCGAAGACCGCACCTCCACGCCCATTCCTGCCAAACGTTGTTGAAGGCGTGCTATCGACTCCTGCCGGGCAAAGCCGCCGAGAAACAGGCAGTCTTGCCGCCGCCCTTCCTGCTCTACCCCAACATTACCGTTCGACTCACTGAGCAAACGAATGTCTTGCTGGGAACCGCGATACAAACTTAGAGGCGTAACATCCTTTGCGCGCAAAGGCGCCTCCTGCTGATGCCAGACATAGTAAAAAACGTTGAGAACGACAAGCAGGAGAAACAACCAACGCATACAAACCTCAGGAAAAAGGACACGCCATAGCCAATCCTACAAATACCAAATCCGGGACGACCCGAGCTTCAGGCGCAACATCTGCTACAAGTTGAGCGTCACCGCCAGTGATGAAAACTGCGAAATCCTCCCTCCAATGTGCGCGCGCCATTTCCAGCTGGGTCAACACAAATCCTCGCAACATCAAAGAACACCCGCGCTCCACCGCTTCTACGGTTGTCCGCCCTGGAGCTGTACTGGACAGCGCGCGCTCAGCCGCCAAGTCTCCATAGCGGATCTTTCGGGTATGCGTGCGCAACTGATCTCGCATCAATGGCATTCCAGGACAAATGAAGCCTCCCAGATGCTCCCCGTCAGCAGCTACGAAATCAGCCGTTACCGCTGTACCAAAATCGAGTACCAAGCACGCCTTGCCCGATGCCAAGTGGAAACCGCCTAGCATGGCCAGCCAGCGATCAAGCCCCAGGCGCTGATAATCTTCGTAACCGTTCCTGACGCCGGACATTTGCCGAGCGGACGTGGCGCGCACTACCGAAATAGCGAACGCGCGCTCAAGAACATCAACCAGAGAATCTGTTTCCTCTGCTGTCCTGACACTGACCACGCGACATCTGCGGAGGGCAAGCCCATCCAGCGCCTTCAAGCTCTCCAGCAATGCCAGATCAGAGTCGACAACACCCTCGGCAAACAAGACTCCCGACGCAGATTCCAATACTCGCCACTTGATGAAACTGTTTCCACAATCGAGCTCAAGAATCATCACGCAACCTCAGGCTGAGCTCACCACCACTAAAGACTTTTTCCACCCCATCCACCTTCAGCCGCAGCGCACCCTGGCTATCGATTCCAACTACCACGCCGTCTATCTGGCTTGAACCTGCAATCAATGATACCGAACGATCCTGCCACAAATGATTGGCTTCCCATTCCACCCGAAGCGTAGAAAAGCCTTTCAACTGATGGCGCTGGATATAGGAATTCAACTGTGCGCTCAACTCACCCACCAAAGCATTACGGTCAATACTATTGCCGGATTCGAGCCGTATCGAAGTCCATTGCTGGTCGACTTCGTCAGCCTTTTGCATGTTCACGTTGATGCCAATACCCAACACAACATGACAAACATCCGCTGGATCGCCGACGAGCTCAAGGAGGATGCCCGCGACTTTCTTGTTTGCGACCAGAACATCGTTGGGCCACTTCAACCCGGCAGACGAGACACCGAAATTTCGCAGAGCCTGCATAACAGCCAAACCCACGACGAGACTCAAGCCCTCAAGCTGGCGCATCCCACCATCTATACGCAGGACGAGGCTGTAATAAAGATTCTCTGCAAACGGACTGACCCATTTACGACCTCTACGCCCACGGCCAGAGACCTGCCGCTCAGCGAGAACCAAAAACGGTGCAGAAGCACCTTGGCCAATGGCGCGCAACGCTTCAGCGTTTGTCGAGTCGACTGAATCCAGCACAGTCACCGGCCACTTCGGCACTGTTGCCGAGATTTCCACCGCATCGAGCAGAGTCAATGGCGCAGCCAATTGATAGCCCCGCCCTCGAACCTTATGGATGGACAATCCAAGTTCAGCCTCAAGGTGCTGAAGCTGCTTCCATACTGCGCTCCGACTTATTCCCAGAGCAGCACCCAGATCCTGACCAGAATGGAATCGACCATCCCTCAAGAGATTTAACAACGTCAGCATGCAGGTCTCGCCTCACAATGAGGCCCGAATAATAGCCATGCACCGGGCCATTGCATAGAAATCAAGCGCATAGATTTCTCGCAGGCAAAACAAAACCCCAACTGCTTTCGCAATTGGGGTTTCGGAATTTAATCTTGACGATGACCTACTCTCACATGGGGAAACCCCACACTACCATCGGCGATGCATCGTTTCACTGCTGAGTTCGGGATGGGATCAGGTGGTTCCAACGCTCTATGGTCGTCAAGAAATTCGGGTACTGAGTCGTGACCAGATGGCCTCGCTTCAGCAAATCGGGTATGTGACAGCTGGTGTTTGCGTTTCGAACTTTCGGTTCGTTTCGTCTTCACACACCGCAATCTGGTCTCTTTCGAGTTCGCAAATTGCTTGGGTGTTATATGGTCAAGCCTCACGGGCAATTAGTATTGGTTAGCTCAACGCCTCACAGCGCTTACACACCCAACCTATCAACGTCGTAGTCTTCGACGGCCCTTCAGGGAACTCAAGGTTCCAGTGAGATCTCATCTTGAGGCAAGTTTCCCGCTTAGATGCTTTCAGCGGTTATCTTTCCCGAACATAGCTACCCGGCAATGCCACTGGCGTGACAACCGGAACACCAGAGGTTCGTCCACTCCGGTCCTCTCGTACTAGGAGCAGCCCCTCTCAAATCTCAAACGTCCACGGCAGATAGGGACCGAACTGTCTCACGACGTTCTAAACCCAGCTCGCGTACCACTTTAAATGGCGAACAGCCATACCCTTGGGACCGGCTTCAGCCCCAGGATGTGATGAGCCGACATCGAGGTGCCAAACACCGCCGTCGATATGAACTCTTGGGCGGTATCAGCCTGTTATCCCCGGAGTACCTTTTATCCGTTGAGCGATGGCCCTTCCATACAGAACCACCGGATCACTAAGACCTACTTTCGTACCTGCTCGACGTGTCTGTCTCGCAGTCAAGCGCGCTTTTGCCTTTATACTCTACGACCGATTTCCGACCGGTCTGAGCGCACCTTCGTACTCCTCCGTTACTCTTTAGGAGGAGACCGCCCCAGTCAAACTACCCACCATACACTGTCCTCGATCCGGATAACGGACCTGAGTTAGAACCTCAAAGTTGCCAGGGTGGTATTTCAAGGATGGCTCCACGCGAACTGGCGTCCACGCTTCAAAGCCTCCCACCTATCCTACACAAGCAAATTCAAAGTCCAGTGCAAAGCTATAGTAAAGGTTCACGGGGTCTTTCCGTCTAGCCGCGGATACACTGCATCTTCACAGCGATTTCAATTTCACTGAGTCTCGGGTGGAGACAGCGCCGCCATCGTTACGCCATTCGTGCAGGTCGGAACTTACCCGACAAGGAATTTCGCTACCTTAGGACCGTTATAGTTACGGCCGCCGTTTACCGGGGCTTCGATCAAGAGCTTCGCGTTAGCTAACCCCATCAATTAACCTTCCGGCACCGGGCAGGCGTCACACCCTATACGTCCACTTTCGTGTTTGCAGAGTGCTGTGTTTTTAATAAACAGTCGCAGCGGCCTGGTATCTTCGACCGGCATGAGCTTACGGAGCAAGTCCTTCACCCTCACCGGCGCACCTTCTCCCGAAGTTACGGTGCCATTTTGCCTAGTTCCTTCACCCGAGTTCTCTCAAGCGCCTTGGTATTCTCTACCCAACCACCTGTGTCGGTTTGGGGTACGGTTCCTGGTTACCTGAAGCTTAGAAGCTTTTCTTGGAAGCATGGCATCAACCACTTCGTCACCCAAAGGGTAACTCGTCATCAGCTCTCGGCCTTAAGATCCCGGATTTACCTAAGATCTCAGCCTACCACCTTAAACTTGGACAACCAACGCCAAGCTGGCCTAGCCTTCTCCGTCCCTCCATCGCAATAACCAGAAGTACAGGAATATTAACCTGTTTTCCATCGACTACGCTTTTCAGCCTCGCCTTAGGGACCGACTAACCCTGCGTCGATTAACGTTGCGCAGGAAACCTTGGTCTTTCGGCGTGGGTGTTTTTCACACCCATTGTCGTTACTCATGTCAGCATTCGCACTTCTGATACCTCCAGCAAGCTTCTCAACTCACCTTCACAGGCTTACAGAACGCTCCTCTACCGCATCACCCGAAGGTGATACCCGTAGCTTCGGTGTATGGTTTGAGCCCCGTTACATCTTCCGCGCAGGCCGACTCGACTAGTGAGCTATTACGCTTTCTTTAAAGGGTGGCTGCTTCTAAGCCAACCTCCTAGCTGTCTAAGCCTTCCCACATCGTTTCCCACTTAACCATAACTTTGGGACCTTAGCTGACGGTCTGGGTTGTTTCCCTTTTCACGACGGACGTTAGCACCCGCCGTGTGTCTCCCATGCTCGGCACTTGTAGGTATTCGGAGTTTGCATCGGTTTGGTAAGTCGGGATGACCCCCTAGCCGAAACAGTGCTCTACCCCCTACAGTGATACATGAGGCGCTACCTAAATAGCTTTCGAGGAGAACCAGCTATCTCCGAGCTTGATTAGCCTTTCACTCCGATCCACAGGTCATCCGCTAACTTTTCAACGGTAGTCGGTTCGGTCCTCCAGTCAGTGTTACCTAACCTTCAACCTGCCCATGGATAGATCGCCCGGTTTCGGGTCTATTCCCAGCGACTAGACGCCCTATTAAGACTCGCTTTCGCTACGCCTCCCCTATTCGGTTAAGCTCGCCACTGAAAATAAGTCGCTGACCCATTATACAAAAGGTACGCAGTCACCCAACAAAGTGGGCTCCCACTGCTTGTACGCATACGGTTTCAGGATCTATTTCACTCCCCTCTCCGGGGTTCTTTTCGCCTTTCCCTCACGGTACTAGTTCACTATCGGTCAGTCAGTAGTATTTAGCCTTGGAGGATGGTCCCCCCATATTCAGACAAAGTTTCTCGTGCTCCGTCCTACTCGATTTCATTGACAAGAGATTTTCGCGTACAGGGCTATCACCCACTATGGCCGCACTTTCCAGAGCGTTCCGCTAATCTCAAATCAACTTAAGGGCTAGTCCCCGTTCGCTCGCCACTACTAAGGGAATCTCGGTTGATTTCTTTTCCTCAGGGTACTTAGATGTTTCAGTTCCCCTGGTTCGCCTCTTGCACCTATGTATTCAGTACAAGATAACCATCTTGTGATGGCTGGGTTCCCCCATTCAGACATCTCCGGATCAAAGTCTGTTTGCCGACTCCCCGAAGCTTTTCGCAGGCTACCACGTCTTTCATCGCCTCTGACTGCCAAGGCATCCACCGTATGCGCTTCTTCACTTGACCATATAACCCCAAGCAATCTGGTTATACTGTGAAGACGACATTCGCCGAAAATTCGAATTTCTCAATTAAGAGAACTCACAAATTTTACCTTAGCCTGATCCGTTACCAGTGAAAGTAACGTTCAGTCTATCTTTCTATCACATACCCAAATTTTTAAAGAACGATCTAATCAAAAGACTAGAAATCAATATTCGCACCGAATATTCATTTCTAAGCTTTCAGAAGCAGTTTATATGGTGGAGCCAAGCGGGATCGAACCGCTGACCTCCTGCGTGCAAGGCAGGCGCTCTCCCAGCTGAGCTATGGCCCCATAACAAAATTGGTGGGTCTGGGCAGATTCGAACTGCCGACCTCACCCTTATCAGGGGTGCGCTCTAACCAACTGAGCTACAGACCCAATTTCGAGCGCGTAACTGTTAGCCTGGAGCTATCAGCTTGGAGCTTAAAGCTGCTTCTATCGTCTTCTTCAATGAATCAAGCAATTCGTGTGGGAGCTCATGGAGCAGCTGATGTCGTCGATTAAGGAGGTGATCCAGCCGCAGGTTCCCCTACGGCTACCTTGTTACGACTTCACCCCAGTCATGAATCACACCGTGGTAACCGTCCTCCCGAAGGTTAGACTAGCTACTTCTGGTGCAACCCACTCCCATGGTGTGACGGGCGGTGTGTACAAGGCCCGGGAACGTATTCACCGTGACATTCTGATTCACGATTACTAGCGATTCCGACTTCACGCAGTCGAGTTGCAGACTGCGATCCGGACTACGATCGGTTTTATGGGATTAGCTCCACCTCGCGGCTTGGCAACCCTTTGTACCGACCATTGTAGCACGTGTGTAGCCCAGGCCGTAAGGGCCATGATGACTTGACGTCATCCCCACCTTCCTCCGGTTTGTCACCGGCAGTCTCCTTAGAGTGCCCACCATAACGTGCTGGTAACTAAGGACAAGGGTTGCGCTCGTTACGGGACTTAACCCAACATCTCACGACACGAGCTGACGACAGCCATGCAGCACCTGTCTCAATGTTCCCGAAGGCACCAATCCATCTCTGGAAAGTTCATTGGATGTCAAGGCCTGGTAAGGTTCTTCGCGTTGCTTCGAATTAAACCACATGCTCCACCGCTTGTGCGGGCCCCCGTCAATTCATTTGAGTTTTAACCTTGCGGCCGTACTCCCCAGGCGGTCAACTTAATGCGTTAGCTGCGCCACTAAGAGCTCAAGGCTCCCAACGGCTAGTTGACATCGTTTACGGCGTGGACTACCAGGGTATCTAATCCTGTTTGCTCCCCACGCTTTCGCACCTCAGTGTCAGTATCAGTCCAGGTGGTCGCCTTCGCCACTGGTGTTCCTTCCTATATCTACGCATTTCACCGCTACACAGGAAATTCCACCACCCTCTACCATACTCTAGCTCGACAGTTTTGAATGCAGTTCCCAGGTTGAGCCCGGGGATTTCACATCCAACTTAACGAACCACCTACGCGCGCTTTACGCCCAGTAATTCCGATTAACGCTTGCACCCTCTGTATTACCGCGGCTGCTGGCACAGAGTTAGCCGGTGCTTATTCTGTCGGTAACGTCAAAATTGCAGAGTATTAATCTACAACCCTTCCTCCCAACTTAAAGTGCTTTACAATCCGAAGACCTTCTTCACACACGCGGCATGGCTGGATCAGGCTTTCGCCCATTGTCCAATATTCCCCACTGCTGCCTCCCGTAGGAGTCTGGACCGTGTCTCAGTTCCAGTGTGACTGATCATCCTCTCAGACCAGTTACGGATCGTCGCCTTGGTGAGCCATTACCTCACCAACTAGCTAATCCGACCTAGGCTCATCTGATAGCGCAAGGCCCGAAGGTCCCCTGCTTTCTCCCGTAGGACGTATGCGGTATTAGCGTTCCTTTCGAAACGTTGTCCCCCACTACCAGGCAGATTCCTAGGCATTACTCACCCGTCCGCCGCTGAATCCAGGAGCAAGCTCCTTTCATCCGCTCGACTTGCATGTGTTAGGCCTGCCGCCAGCGTTCAATCTGAGCCATGATCAAACTCTTCAGTTCAAACATCTTTGGGTTTTTAAGAAACCCTAAACTTGGCTCAGCAATCGTTGGTTACATCTTTGATTTCTCGCGGAGTAACTTGTGATGCTGATAATCTTGTTGACTATCAGTCTGACTCCACAAGCACCCACACGAATTGCTTGATTCAGTTGTTAAAGAGCGGTTGGTTAAGATCTTTCGTCTCAACCGAGGCGCGCATTCTACAGCAGCCTCATTTGCTGTCAAGTGATTATTTTCAGAAGCTTTCGAAGATTTCTTCAACAACTTCAACCACTTGCGCTTCCGATCTCTCGTCAGCGGGAGGCGAATTCTACAGCGTTACACGCCGCTGTCAACACCTCTTTTTCAACTTCCTTTCGGGCTTCTATAAACTGAAGCCGTCTGCCGCCGAAACCTATTTAACTCGTTGAATCTCAAGGAGTTTTCCGTTTCGACTGCGCCGGAAGTGGGGCGAATTATAGACATCTGAAATTCGCCGTCAACACTTATTTGAAACATTACTCGGATTTCAATGTAATCCGGGCAAATGCCTTTTTCCCGGCCTGGCAAACGTGGGTCGCACCCAGTACATATATAAAGGAGCGATCAACCACTTCACCATCAACACGAACACCGCCAGACGCCAGCAGGTCACGCGCAGCCGCCGAGTTCTTCACCAGCCCTGCCTTGTTAAGGACAGCGGCAATCGGCATATCCTCAGCGGAAGCCAACTCGATCTCCGGCAGATCATCCGGCAACTCGCCATCCTTCATGCGGTTACCTGCTGCACGGTGAGCATTGGCCGCAGCCTCTTCACCATGGAAACGCGCGACGATTTCTTCCGCCAGCTTGATTTTGACGTCACGCGGATTGGCACCCGCCTCGACATCAGCTCGCAATGCATTGATTTCATCCATCGAACGGAAGCTGAGCAGTTCGAAGTAGCGCCACATCAGCGCATCCGGGATCGAAACCAGCTTGCTGTACATGACACCCGGCGCTTCCTGGATACCGACATAGTTGCCCAACGATTTGGACATCTTCTTCACGCCATCCAGACCTTCGAGCAACGGCATAGTCAGAATGCACTGGGCTTCTTGACCATAACCACGTTGCAGCTCGCGCCCCATCAGCAGATTGAATTTCTGATCGGTACCGCCCAACTCCACATCCGCACGCAGAGCTACCGAGTCGTAACCTTGAACCAGCGGATAAAGGAACTCGTGAATGGCGATGGGCTGATTGGTGGTGTAGCGCTTGTCGAAGTCGTCGCGCTCGAGCATGCGAGCGACGGTGTACTGCGAAGTCAGACGAATGAAGTCCGCCGGCCCCATCTGATCCATCCAGGTGGAGTTGAACGCGACTTCGGTTTTCGCCGGATCGAGAATCTTGAACACCTGAGTCTTGTACGTCTCGGCGTTTTCCAGAACCTGCTCGCGAGTCAACGGTGGGCGCGTAGCGCTCTTGCCACTCGGATCACCGATCATCCCGGTGAAATCACCGATAAGGAAGATCACCTGATGCCCCAGCTCCTGGAACTGGCGCAGCTTATTAATAAGCACGGTGTGGCCCAGATGCAGATCCGGCGCGGTCGGATCGAAACCAGCCTTGATACGCAGCGGCTGGCCGCGCTTGAGCTTCTCGATCAGCTCGGACTCGACCAGTATTTCTTCCGCACCACGTTTTATCAGCGCTAGCTGCTCTTCAACCGACTTCATAACAGACCCGCAAGGCTCAGATTCAAAGGGAACCAACCATACAATATCGCGCACCAATTACAAGTTTTGCCCGGCGCAACGACCACCAATCCGCAGACTCACTGTCTGTAGACTTGCTTCAGAGATGATTTGGTTATATTTTATACAGTTATTTCATCTTCATCATGTCATTCATCTTTTCCAATTCATCATTTTTCAAAGTCAAAATTACCTATGACCACAGAACCGTCTAAAGCGCCCCCGCTTTACCCGAAGACCCACCTGCTTGCCGCAAGTGGAATCGCCGCCCTTCTCAGCCTGGCGCTCCTGGTATTCCCTTCCAGTGATGTAGAAGCCAAAAAGACGACCCTGAGCCTTGAACTGGAAAGTCCTGCTGAACAACTGACACAAGATCAAGACGCTGCTGACGCGGCTCAAGCCACAAATGAACCCGTCGCATCGCCGTTTGCGCAAATCGAAAACACTGAAGACAGCACCGCACAAACCGCGGATGCAGCCCCTGCCCCCGCACCTGTAATTGAAGAAAAAGCTAAAGCCCCAGGTCACCGCGAAGTCGTTGTGGCCAAGGGCGATACGCTGTCCACACTCTTCGAAAAGGTCGGTTTGCCAGGCGCCTCTGTGCATGAAGTATTGGCCAGCGATAAACAAGCCAAACAATTCAGCCAGCTCAAGCGCGGCCAGAAACTCGAATTCGAACTGAGCCCGGAAGGCCAGCTGACCAGCCTGCACAGCAAGGTCAGCGACGTCGAAACCATCACCCTGACACGCAATGACAAGGGCTACGCGTTCAATCGCGTCACCGCAAAGCCGACCGTTCGCACCGCTTATGTTCACGGCGTGATCAACAGCTCGCTGTCGCAATCCGCAGCTCGCGCGGGCCTGTCGCACAGCCTGACCATGGATATGGCCAGTGTTTTTGGCTATGACGTCGACTTCGCTCAGGACATCCGTCAGGGCGACGAATTCGATGTGATCTACGAGCAGAAAGTGGTCAACGGCAAAGCAGTCGGAAACGGTCCGATTCTCTCGGCGCGCTTCACTAACCGCGGCAAGACCTACACCGCCGTGCGTTATACGAACAAGCAAGGCAACAGCAGCTATTACACCGCCGATGGCAACAGCATGCGCAAGGCCTTTATCCGCACGCCGGTGGACTTCGCTCGTATCAGCTCGAAGTTTTCGATGGGCCGCAAGCACCCGATCCTCAACAAGATCCGCGCCCACAAAGGCGTTGACTACGCTGCACCACGTGGTACGCCAATCAAGGCTGCCGGTGACGGTAAAGTGCTGCTCGCCGGTCGCCGCGGCGGTTACGGCAACACCGTGATCATTCAGCACGGCAACACCTACCGTACGCTGTACGGTCACATGCAAGGTTTTGCCAAGGGCGTGAAAACCGGCGGTACCGTCAAGCAAGGCCAGGTGATTGGCTACATTGGCACCACAGGCCTGTCGACCGGTCCGCATTTGCACTACGAGTTCCAGGTCAACGGTGTGCACGTCGATCCGCTGGGGCAGAAATTGCCGATGGCCGACCCGATAGCCAAGTCTGAGCGCGCTCGTTTCCTGGCGCAAAGCCAGCCATTGATGGCGCGCATGGACCAGGAAAAGGCCACCATGCTGGCCTCGAGCAAGCGTTAAGTCATGGCCTTGTATATCGGGGTAATGTCCGGCACCAGTCTCGACGGGCTGGACATAGCCCTGATCGAGCAGACCTCGGCGATCAGACTGGTCGCCACCCACTACATTCCCATGCCCGACTCCCTGCGCGCCGAGCTGCTTGGCTTGTGCGCCAGCGGCGCTGATGAAATTGCCCGCTCGGCCATCGCCCAGCAACACTGGGTGAAGCTCGCCGCGCAGGGTGTACACGCGCTACTGAGCAACCAGCACCTCAAACCTGAAGCTATTCGTGCGATCGGCAGTCACGGCCAGACCATTCGCCATGAACCGGCGCGCGGTTTTACCGTGCAGATCGGCAACCCGGCCCTGCTCACCGAACTGACCGGCATCACGGTCGTCAGTGACTTCCGTAGCCGCGACGTCGCGGCCGGCGGCCAGGGTGCACCGCTGGTGCCCGCCTTCCATGAGGCTTTGTTCGAAGAGCGTTCTGGCAATCAGGCAGTCTTGAATGTCGGCGGCTTCAGCAATTTGAGTCTGATCGAGCCGACCAGGCCTGTAGCCGGTTTCGACTGCGGCCCGGGGAATGTTCTGATGGACGCCTGGATTCAGCAGCAACGCGGCGAGAACTACGACCGTAATGGCGATTGGGCGAAGACCGGCACTGTTGAACCTGAACTGCTCGAAGCACTGCTCAGCGATCCGTTCTTCATCACCCAAGGGCCGAAAAGTACCGGGCGAGAAGTGTTCAACCTGCCCTGGCTGGAACAACATCTTTCGCGTTTTCCCGCGCTTGCTGCGGAGAACGTGCAAGCCACATTGCTCGAACTGACCGCCGTAACCATCGTCACCTCGCTGCAAAGCGCTCAAGCCAATACACAGGAGTTGCTGGTCTGCGGCGGCGGAGCACACAACTCGGCTTTAATGACACGATTGGCAGCGCTGCTACCCGACACCACCGTCGCCAGTACCGCTAGCCACGGCGTTGATCCTGACTGGGTCGAAGCGATGGCCTTCGCCTGGCTGGCTCATTGCTGCCTCGAAGGTATCGCCGCCAATCGTCCGAGCGTCACCGGTGCCCGCGGCCTCCGAGTGCTTGGCGCGATCTATCCGGCCTGAGTGAATCGCGAGACAACAAAAAACGCCGCAAAACCGTGAGGCTCTGCGGCGTTTCAGTATGCGAAGCGAAAACGCTGTAAAGACGCTGCTATCAGATCGAGAACGACGACCCGCAACCACACGTGGTGGTGGCGTTCGGGTTCTTGATCACGAACCGCGAACCTTCCAGGCCTTCCTGATAATCCACTTCCGCACCAGCCAGGTACTGGAAGCTCATCGGATCGACCACCAGACTCACGCCTTCGCGCTCGACAATGGTGTCATCATCGGCCACATCTTCATCGAAGGTGAAACCGTATTGAAACCCTGAACAACCGCCGCCCGTAACGAATACGCGCAGCTTCAAGCGATCATTCCCCTCTTCATCGACCAGGCTCTTCACCTTGTGCGCAGCACCTTGAGTGAATTGCAAAGCCGTGGGGGTGAAGGATTCGACGCTCATGCTGACTATCTCCCGGCGTTACGCCGCCATAATGCGTGATGACGCGCATTATCCGCTTGTCCTAGAAAATTGGTCAACTATTAGAGGAGCAGCGGCAAGCTTCAAGCGCTGAGCTTCAAGCTTGCGGCTGATGACTTCTAGCTTGGAGCTTGAAGCTCGTAGCTGCTTTTAAGGCAGCATGCCGGCGTGGGACAAACCGAAGCGCTCGTCCAGGCCAAACAGGATGTTCATGTTCTGCACTGCCTGCCCCGACGCGCCTTTGACCAGGTTGTCGATGACCGACAGTACCACCACCAAGTCGCCATCCTGCGGACGGTGCACCGCGATACGGCAGACGTTGGCGCCACGCACGCTACGGGTTTCGGGATGGCTGCCGGCCGGCATTACATCGACGAACGGTTCGTTGGCATAGCGTTTTTCAAACAGCGCTTGCAGATCAACCGAGCGATCGACCACGGTCGCGTAAAGCGTGGAGTGAATGCCACGGATCATCGGAGTCAGGTGCGGGACGAATGTCAGACCGACGTCCTTGCCCGCCGCACGACGCAAGCCCTGGCGAATTTCCGGCAGGTGACGGTGACCTTTCACCGCATACGCCTTCATGCTTTCCGACGTTTCGGAGTACAGCGAGCCTACAGCCGCACCACGGCCGGCACCGCTGACACCGGATTTGCAGTCGGCGATCAGGCGCGAAGCATCAGCCAGCCCGGCCTCCAGCAATGGCAGGAAACCCAGTTGCGTCGCGGTTGGATAGCAACCCGGCACTGCAATCAGACGTGCCTTTTTGATCTGCTCGCGATTGACTTCCGGCAGACCGTAGACCGCTTCATCCAGCAGTTCCGGTGCGCCGTGAGGCTGGCCGTACCACTTCGCCCATTCGTCGGCGTCCTGCAGGCGGAAGTCCGCCGACAGGTCGATGACTTTGGTGCCCGCGGCCAGCAACTCACCTGCCAACGCGTGCGCAACACCGTGCGGGGTGGCGAAGAACACCACATCGCAAGCACCGAGGGTTTTCACGTCCGGCACGCTGAACGCCAGGCCATCGTAATGACCGCGCAGGTTCGGGTACATGTCAGCCACGGCCAGACCGGCCTCGGATCGGGAAGTGATGACGACCACTTCTGCCTGCGGATGCTGTGCCAACAGACGCAGCAGTTCGACACCGGTGTAACCCGTGCCGCCGACGATACCGACCTTGACCATAAACCTGCCCTCAACGAAACCACTGGAAACCGTCGATGATAGGGGCCGCACGCCCCTGCGACAACCGCCAAGGTGACGTGCGGACGCTCAAGCCTCTACTATCTGGCTTACCGTGAATGAGGGAATAACCAAAATGCTCTATCTGTGGATCAAAGCGTTGCATATCGTCAGTGTCGTCTGCTGGTTCGCCGGGCTGTTTTACCTGCCGCGATTGTTCGTTTATCACGCACAAAGCGAAGACACGATCAGCAAGGAGCGCTTCAGCGTCATGGAGCGCAAGTTGTATCGCGGCATCATGGGCCCGGCGATGATCGCGACCCTGATCTTTGGCGGCTGGCTGATCTACCTCAACCCGACGATCTTCAGTCAGGGCGGCTGGATCCACGCCAAGCTGACCCTGGTCGTGCTGCTGATCGGCTACCACCACATGTGTGGCGCGCAGGTCAAACGCTTCGCCCGTGGCGAAAACACCCGCAGTCATGTCTTTTATCGCTGGTTCAATGAAGTGCCGGTTCTGCTATTGCTGGCTATCGTCATTCTGGTCGTGGTCCGGCCGTTCTAGTTTCGATAACTACACCATTTCGGGGTACTCCAATGTCGCTGCCCGTTTTGCTCGAACAACGTCTGCGTCTGCCTGTGGTGGCTGCGCCGATGTTCCTGATATCCAATCCGCAACTGGTGCTCGCCTGCTGCCGCAATGGCGTGGTGGGTAGCTTTCCCGCGCTGAACCAGCGCGAAAGCAGTGGTTTCAAGGCCTGGCTGGAAGAGATCGAGGCGGGTCTGGCCGCACTGGAAAACCCGGCGCCGTATGCGGTGAATCTGATCGTGCACAACAGCAACCCACGCTTGCAGGCTGACCTGGACATCTGCGTTGAGCACAAGGTGCCGATCGTGATTACCAGCCTCGGTGCAGTGAAGGAGCTGGTCGACGCAGTGCACAGTTATGGCGGCCTGGTATTCCACGACGTGACGACACGCCGGCATGCAGAGAAAGCCGCCGAAGCCGGCGTCGATGGTTTGATTGCAGTCGCGGCCGGCGCCGGCGGGCATGCCGGGACCTGGAGCCCGTTTGCGCTGATAGCCGAGATCCGCCAGTTCTTCGACAAGACGCTGCTGCTTGCAGGATGTTTGAACCACGGCCATGAGATTCTCGCTGCACAACTGCTGGGTGCGGATTTGGCCTACTTCGGTACGCGATTTATCGGCACCAGCGAAAGTCATGCGCCTGACGCCTACAAGCAGATGCTGCTGACAGCCAAGGCCGCGGACATCATCCATACTCCAGCGGTGTCAGGAGTACCGGCCAGTTTCATGCGCCAAAGCCTGGAAGCGGCCGGTTTCGATATGGCCGCCCTGCAAGGTACAGGCGAGGTGAATTTCGGCGACAAGCTCAAGCCGATCAACGACGAAGCCAAAGCCTGGAAAACCGTGTGGTCAGCGGGTCAGGGAGTGGGACAAATCGACGACTTGCCGACAGTCGATCAATTGATTGCACGACTGGACGCCGAGTACCGCCAGGCGCAAATTCGCGCAGCACAGTTACCGAGCCGCTGGCCACGCTGAGAAAAAACCAGGCCAGCGCTGATGCCCTGGCCTTACACTGCTGACCTTTCCAACAATTCGCGACAAGGATGCCTCGACCATGAGCGAACCCCGTTACAAGATCGTCTTCGACGGCGCTCTGCAGCCCGGTGTCGATCTCACCACCGCCAAACTCAATCTGGCGGACCTGTTCAAAAGCGATGTTGCCGGCATTGAGCGTCTGTTCAATGGCCGCACCGTAGCCCTCAAGCGTGACTTGTCGCACAGCGATGCGCAGATTTATCTGCAGGCGCTGAACAAGACTGGCATCGATGCGCGGGTCGAAACCGAAACCGTCATCGACCTGAACCTTTCTGACGTCCACGAGCAATCCGCGGTCATGGCGGAAACCGACTCCCCTTACGCACCGCCGCGCGCCGGCGTCGGCGAAAATATGCCGGCGTTCGCCACGCTCAAGCCGTTCAGCGTCGAAGGGCGAATTGGCCGCCTGCGTTTTCTGGCCTGGACAATGGTCCTGAGCCTGGTGACGCTGCCGATTGTCGGCGTGTTTGCCCTGATGGCTCTGGGGCTGGTCGCTGGCGACTCCACCACCGGCCTGATCATTGGCGGGATCCTCGCTTTCTTCCTGTTCGTCGCTTTCCTGATCGTCAGCATTCTATTCAGCGTCCAGCGTCTGCATGACATCGGCTGGTCTGGCTGGCTCTGGCTGCTGAACCTGGTGCCGTTCGTGGGCAGCTTCTTTCCGCTGGTGATCATGGTCGTGCCGGGCAACGCCGGTGCCAACCGTTACGGGCCACCGCCACCGCCCAACAGCACCGCCGTCAAAGTCCTGTGCTCGTTGTGGATCGTGTTCTTCGCGCTGATCTTCGTCGGTGGAATGCTCGGTGGTATCTCGGCTATCCAGCAGGAATACGAAAGCAGCGTCGAAAGCAGCTATGACAGTGGTTCGGTGACCACCGACGAGATCGACGGAGAGGTCGAACCGCCAGTGATTTCCGGCGACGATGCAGCCGAAGCGGCGCAGCCCCCTGTAGACTCTGCGCAAGAATGAACAGCGCTCCCCGCCGTGACACCCGCGTCGCCGGCGCGGAGCTGTTGCGATGGAGAACTGCATGACCCGTTACGCTCTGATCACTGGCGCGTCCAGCGGCATCGGCCTGGCCATGGCCGAAGCGCTGGCCCGCCGCGGCCGCAGCCTGATTCTGGTGGCTCGACAGCGTGATCAGCTGGAAAGTATTGCCCTGGAATTGACCCAACGCTTCGGCGTCGAAGTGCTGTTTCGCGCCTGCGACCTGGGCGAACCGCTGCGCCTGTCCGGCTTCCTGCTGGAACTGGAGGAAGGCGACCGGCAGATCGATTTGCTGGTGAACTGCGCCGGCATCGGCACCTGCGGCCCGTTTCTCGCGCAGGACTGGATGACTGAGCAGGATCTGATCGAGGTGAACATCCTCGCCCTCACCCGCCTCTGCCACGCCATCGGCAACAGCATGGCGCTGCAGGGTGGCGGGCAGATCCTCAATGTCGCCTCGGTGGCGGCTTTCAGCCCCGGTCCGTGGATGAGCACTTACTACGCAAGCAAGGCTTACGTCCTGAACTTCTCCGAAGCCTTGCGCGTTGAACTCAAACAAAGCGCGGTGAAGGTTTCGGTGCTCTGCCCTGGCCCGACACGCACGGCGTTTTTCCGGACGGCGCAGCTCAACAGCGAAAAACTCGATGAAAGCGCAAAACTGATGAGCCCCGAGGAAGTTGCGCTGTACACCGTGCGCGCCCTGGAAAAGAACCGCGCGATCATCATTCCGGGACGGCGTAACCGCTGGCTGGCCTTTTTGCCCAGGTTCGGCTCGCGCTGGCTCAACCGGACCATCGTCGGCATGGTCAACAAAGCCTATTGCCCGCGCTGAAAATTCCGAATTCAACGCGGTACACTCGACTCAGCCCCTATAACGGAGAAACAGCAGTGGATACTCTGTTCACCAAGATCATCAACCGGGAGATTCCGGCGAAGATCATTTACGAGGACGACCAGGTTCTGGCGTTCCACGACATCGCCCCGCAGGCACCTGTGCATTTCCTGGTGATCCCGAAGAAACCGGTGCGCACCCTCAACGACCTGACCGAAGACGACAAGGCACTGGCCGGGCACATTCTGTTCACCGCGCAACGCCTGGCGCTGGAGCTGGGCTGCGAGGAAGGTTTCCGCGTAGTGATGAACTGCAATGAACTCGGTGGGCAGACTGTCTATCACATTCATATGCATGTACTGGGTCAGCGCCAGATGAACTGGCCGCCGGGCTGATCCGCGGCAAACCTGCTCGCGAAGACGTCGGCATATCCAGCACGACAGTGCCTGACCCAACACATTCGCGAGCAGGCTCGCTCCCACATAAGCCTGCTCGCGCGACCAATGACCCAACGCAAACCTTCGCCGGCTGATTCGGTTAAACTGGCCGTCGAGATTTTTCCCGGAGGTCAGCATGACTACCCAACGTCACTACTCGCCGATTGACCGTCTTCTGCTGCAAGCCGATGCCGCGATGCGGACTTTGCTGCCCTTCAGCGGTCAGCCATACCGCCCGTCACCGGCCATCCTGCAGCCGGACACGCCAATGAGCGACGAAGACACCCGCCACGTCGCCGGCCTGATGCGCATCAACCATACCGGCGAAGTCTGCGCTCAGGCGTTGTACCAAGGGCAGGCGCTCACCGCCAAACTGCCGCAGGTGCGCGAGGCCATGGAGCATGCGGCCGAAGAAGAGATCGATCACCTGGTCTGGTGCGAACAGCGCATTCATCAGTTGGGCAGCCATACCAGCGTGCTGAATCCGTTGTTTTATGGCATGTCCTTCGGGATCGGTGCAGTGGCCGGGCTGATCAGCGACAAGGTCAGCCTCGGTTTTGTCGCGGCGACCGAGCATCAGGTGTGCAAGCATCTGAATGAACACCTCGAGCAACTGCCGGCCGAGGATGAGAAATCCCGGGCGATTCTGGAGCAGATGCGCACTGACGAAGAACATCATGCGGAGAGTGCGCTGGATGCAGGTGGTTTTCGCTTTCCGGCGCCGGTGAAGTTCGGGATGAGTATTTTGGCCAAAGTGATGACCAAGAGTACATATCGAATTTGAGATAGTTATTGCGGCTGATGGCCCCTTCGCGAGCAGGCTCGCTCCTACACGGGGCTGTGCTTCGGACATGAAAAAGGCGACTGCCGTGAAAGGAGTCGCCTTTTTTTTGCCTGGAAATCTTACGCAGGCATGTTGCGTGCGTAGAAGATCTCGAGCATTTCGTGTTTCACCCGGTCGGTCACTTGAGTACGTTGCTCGGGGGACAGATTGCTGGTGGCGTCGCCGAACAGGTAGTTGTCCAGTTCGAAGTTCTTCAGCAGCATCTTGGTGTGGAACAGGTTTTCCTGATACACGTTCACGTCGGTCATCTGGTACGCGTCGCGAGTGTCTTCGGACAGGTAGTTCTGGATCGAGTTGATCTCGTGGTCGATGAAGTGCTTGTTGCCTTCAACGTCACGGGTGAAACCGCGCACACGGTAATCCACGGTCACAATGTCCGAATCGAACTGGTGAATGAGGAAGTTGAGCGCTTTAAGCGGTGAAATGACCCCACAGGTCGACACGTCGATGTCCACACGGAAAGTTGCAATACCGTCGTCCGGATGAATCTCCGGGTAGGTGTGCACCGTGATGTGACTCTTGTCGAGGTGGGCCAGGATAATTTCGGGCAACGGGCCCGGCGATTCTTCGATCTGACTGTCAGTCGGGGTCACCGGCTCTTCAGAAATCAGAATCGTGACGCTGGCGCCCTGAGGTTCGTAGTCCTGACTGGCAATGTTCAGGATGTTGGCACCAATGATCTCGACAACTTCTGTGAGAATCTGCGTCAGGCGTTTCGCGTTGTACTCTTGATTGATGTACTCGACGTAAGCCTGCTGGTCTTGCGGGGTTTCCGCGTAGCAGATGTCATAGATGTTGAAGCTCAAGGTCTTTGTCAGGTTATTGAACCCGTGGAGCTTGAGTTTGCTTTTCACCGTTAAAAACTCTCTATGTATGCGGCCCGGCCGCGTGATCAAGCATGCCCGTCAAGTGCGAACGACGCACCTGCGTAGGACGGTTAACACCTCTTCGCGATGGCGATTTTGGTTGTCTGTTCAGGCGGATGATCCGTCGGCTGACCGATCACTGCCCTGAAAAAAGTGGCGCATTATGCAGACGTCAGCGGGGGATCGCCAGAGTCTGCACTGCTTTTATGATAGTTGAATGTCGGTTCAGCCGAGTTCGATGATTTCGTAATCGTGGGTAATCGCCACGCCAGCCGCGCCGAGCATGATCGAGGCCGAGCAATACTTCTCGGCGGACAGCTCGATGGCACGCTTGACCTGAGCTTCTTTCAGGCCACGACCCTTGACGACGAAATGCATGTGGATCCTGGTGAAGACCTTGGGATCTTCGGTGGCGCGCTCGGCTTCCAGGAACGCTTCGCAGCTTTCAACAGCCTGACGCGACTTCTTGAGGATGCTGACCACGTCGAAGTTGCTGCAACCGCCGACGCCCAGCAGGAGCATTTCCATCGGCCGAACACCCAGATTACGGCCACCGGCGTCCGGCGGACCGTCCATCACCACGACATGACCGCTGCCGGATTCGCCGAGGAACATGGCTTCGCCAGCCCATTGGATGCGTGCCTTCATCGCCCAGACTCCACTGTAAAAAAAAGGGTCGCCAGCTTAGCACAGCGATTTGCCCCGACAGGAATGACGTCCTAGGACGTACACCCCTGGACTGTAGGTAATTTCTCGAATTTGCGACGAAGTGTCTGTTAAGCTGGCGCCAATTCGCTGGCGCCCATGTCAGCCCGTGTCGTCAGCTGTTGCAGCGACCCTCTTCAGCGCCTCATAAAAAAACCAAACATCACCGTGCAGTCTTTTCGGGATACAACCATGGTTGCTATTACCCCCACATCCAGAATCAAGAATCTCGACAAGTTGTTGATGCATTGTCAGCGCCGTCGCCATGCAGCCAAGAGCAACATCATCTGTGCCGGCGACCGCTCGGACACGCTGTATTTCATCATCAAGGGCTCGGTGACGATTCTGATCGAGGATGATGACGGCCGCGAAATGATCATTGCGTACCTCAATGCCGGGGATTTCTTTGGTGAGCTGGGGCTGTTCGAGCAAGCCGGTCAGGAGCAGGAGCGCAGCGCCTGGGTCCGGGCCAAGGTCGAATGCGAAACAGCGGAAATCAGCTACGCCAAGTTTCGCGAACTGTCCCAGCTGGACCCGGACATTCTTTACGTACTCAGCGGACAAATCGCACAACGCTTGCGCAATACCACGCGCAAGGTCGGCGATCTGGCCTTCTTCGACGTCACCGGTCGTGTGGCTCGTTGCCTGCTGGAATTGTGCAAACAACCGGACGCCATGACCCACCCGGACGGCATGCAGATCAAGGTGACGCGTCAGGAAATCGGGCGGATTGTCGGTTGCTCGCGGGAGATGGTCGGTCGCGTGCTCAAGGATCTGGAAGAGCGCAACCTGGTCGATGTGAAAGGCAAGACCATGGTGGTCTTCGGTACGCGCTGAATCCTGAGAATCAGCCGCCGTAGATCTGCGCCAGCATCAGACGAAACAGTTCATCGAGACGCGCCAAAGCCTGTGGCGCGTTGAATTTCTCATGCAGGGCGATGTGGCTTTGCGCTCGTACCCGTTGCTCCAGGCCGCAGGCCTCGTTGAAGCGATTGACCGCTGCAACCATCGACTCACGCTCGTCATCCATCAGCATCGCACCGTGCACCAGCCCGACCGGACGCTGGCCGCCCTGACTCTGCCGCCAGCGCTGCGCGGTGCCGACCATCTTGCGTCCGTCCAGATTGACGTTGAAGCGTCCGTCGCAGAACGCACCGTCAATCTCGCCCAGCGAAGACGTGCCGCCCAACTCATCGAGCAACTGACAGATCGGATCGCACAAACGTCGGTAGCCGGTTTCGATACGATTGAGATCGCCCTCGCTGCGCGGCGGCGCGTAAACCAGCGCGATGTTGATCGTCGCGGCAGATTGCGGGACCGGCTCGCCGCCGGTTTCGCGCAGCAGCACCGGCCAACCGGCCGCAGCGGAAACTTCGCAAGCGTGGTCGAAACCGGGTAACCGGTTGAGGCGGCGCGGCATGACCAGCGCGCGGTCGCTGGGTTGCCAGAACAGCAGAGCGAATTCCGCGTCGCCGGCGCACACCGAGGCCAACAGATCTTGCTCGGCTTGCAGGCCGGCTTCGATGGTCAGGGGGGTTGGTAGCATGCAGGGCTCCGGCAGATTGGACATCTTTAGCGGATTTCAAGGCCTCATCGCGAGCAGGCTCACTCCTACAGGGGAACGCATTCCAAATGTAGGAGTGAGCCTGCTCGCGATGGCGTCGAATCAGTCGAGGGTCGAACCGCTGACTACCGGACCGCCACGCTCCGGGAAGAACAGACGCTGCAACTCGGTGCCCGGGCTTTCTGCACGCATGAACGCTTCGCCAACCAGAAACGCGTACACGTCGCTGATTTCCATCAGTTCGACATCGGCACGGTTGAGGATGCCGCTTTCGGTGATTACCAAGCGATCTCGGGGAATGCGCGGCAGCAGATCCAGCGTGGTTTCCAGGCTGACATCGAAGGTGTGCAGATTGCGGTTGTTGACCCCGATCAGCGGCGTATCGAGTGTCTTCAAGGCGCGTTCGAGCTCATCGCCGTCGTGCACTTCCACCAGCACATCGAGGCCGACGCTTTTCGCCACCGCAGCCAGTTCGGCCATCTTCACGTCATCCAGTGCGGAGACGATCAGCAGCACGCAGTCCGCGCCCAGTGCGCGGGCTTCGACAATCTGGTACGGATCGATCATGAAATCCTTGCGGATCACCGGCAGTTTGCACGCGGCACGGGCCTGTTGCAGATACGCATCGGCGCCCTGGAAATAGTCGATGTCGGTCAGCACCGACAGGCAGGTCGCGCCGCCCTTCTCGTAGCTTCTGGCGATGTCGGCGGGAACGAAGTCTTCGCGGATCACGCCTTTGCTCGGCGAAGCCTTTTTGATCTCGGCAATCACCGCCGGCTGCTTTTTCTTCGCCTGCGTCAGCAACGCCTGGGCGAAACCACGGGGTGCATCGGCCGCCTTGGCCAGAGTCTCCAGCTCACCGAGGCTGACGCGGGCGCTACGCTCAGCCACTTCCTCGACTTTGCGGGCGAGAATCTTTTCCAGAACCGTCGGTACACTCATCCTTCATTCTCCACTTTGAATACCGCGGTAAAGGCACCCAGCTCCTCGAGTTTCTCTCGAGCGAGGCCGGTGTGCAAAGCGTCGTGCGCAAGCTCCACGCCCTGTTTCAAACTGCTGGCCAGGTCGGCGGCGTACAACGCAGCACCGGCATTGAGCACGATCATCTCGGCGGCTTTCTGGCCGTTTTCGGTTTTGCGCTTGCCGAGGGCATCACGTATCAGCGCCAGCGACGCTTCCGGGCCTTCGACCGACAGGCCGTGCAGGCTCTGGCTCTTCATGCCGAGATCTTCCGGCTCGACCCAGTATTCAGTGATTTCGTTGTTCTTCAGTTCGGCGACAAACGTCGGCGCGGCGAGACTGAATTCATCCAGCCCATCCTTCGAATGCACCACCAGCACGTGCTTGCTGCCCAGACGCTGCAAGACTTCAGCCAATGGTCGGCACAGTGCCTGCGTGAACACGCCCACTACCTGATGTTTCACACCGGCCGGATTCGTAAGCGGGCCGAGCATGTTGAACAGCGTGCGCAGGCCGAGATCGCGGCGCGGGCCGGCAGCGTATTTCATGGCTTTGTGGTGGGTCTGGGCAAACATGAAACCGATGCCGACATTGTCGATGCAGCGCGCCACTTGTACCGGCGTCAGGTTCAGATAGATGCCGGCGGCTTCGAGCAGGTCGGCGCTGCCGCTCTTGCCCGAGACGGCGCGGTTGCCGTGCTTGGCCACGGTGCAACCGGCTGCCGCGACAACAAAGGAAGACGCGGTCGACACGTTGAAGATGTTCGCCCCGTCACCACCGGTGCCGACCACATCGACCACGCCGTCGAGGGTCTTGAGTTCAACCTGATCGGCAAGCTCGCGCATGACCGACACGGCGCCGACGATCTCGTCGATGCTCTCGCTTTTCATGCGCATGGCCATCATGAACGCGCCGATCTGCGCATCGCTGCATTGGCCAGTCATGATTTCGCGCATCACATCGCGCATCTCATCGGTGCTGAGGTCGAGGTGATCGACGATACGGCTCAGGGCTGTCTTGATATTCATGCAAAGTCCTTAGCGCATGCCGCCGGTTTGTTTGAGGAAGTTGGCGAACAGTTCATGGCCCTGTTCGGTGAGGATCGACTCGGGGTGAAACTGTACGCCTTCGATGTTCAGGGTCTTGTGACGCAGGCCCATGATCTCGTCGACCGAACCGTCATCGTGCTGTGTCCACGCGGTCAGCTCCAGGCAATCGGGCAAGCTCTCGTGTTTGACGATCAGCGAATGGTAGCGGGTGACGGTCAGCGGATGGTTGAGACCGTTGAATACGCCCTTGTCCTCGTGGAATACCGGGCTAGTCTTACCGTGCATCACTTGCCGTGCCCGCACCACATCGCCGCCGAAGGCCTGACCGATGGACTGGTGGCCAAGGCAGACCCCGAGAATCGGCAGCTTGCCGGCGAAGTGCTTGATCGCATCGATGGAAATGCCGGCTTCGGTCGGCGTGCATGGGCCGGGGGACACCACGATGCGCTCGGGGTTGAGCGCTTCGATTTCGGCGATGGTCAGTTCGTCGTTGCGCACCACTTTGACCTCGGCACCCAGCTCGCCGAGGTATTGCACAACGTTGTAGGTAAAGGAGTCGTAGTTGTCGATCATCAGCAACATGGCGTGTCGAACCTCTTGAATTCTGATTTGAAAACAGCCTTCAGAACACTTGCCCGCAGGGCGCTGCACGATGTCGGACGCAGTCAGGTGCGTCGGCACAGCGGCATTTCAGACAGGCAAGGAAGGCAAAGCGATGCAGATCCGGCGGGGCCGGCAGAAAAGA
This sequence comes from Pseudomonas sp. R1-1, assembly GCF_051132135.1. NCBI lineage: Bacteria > Pseudomonadati > Pseudomonadota > Gammaproteobacteria > Pseudomonadales > Pseudomonadaceae > Pseudomonas > Pseudomonas sp. R1-1. Next base: position 695,328 of record NZ_CP071663.1, on the reverse strand, counting down.
TTCAGGCGCGCCAACGCCAGCGGGCGTGTGCCTTGATGACTTGATCCAGAAGTTTGCTGGTGATCAACACGGGGAAGGTCTCGTTCATGCGTTCCGGCACAGTAACTTAGCTGGGCAGAGCGTGCAATATGGCGGGGCCTGCGGGAGTTAAAACGGGGAGACGATTCGCGACCGATGGCAAAACGCCGGGATTTTTTGGTACTGTCGTTTCGTTCACCTAAAACAATAAATAAACGGACTTGCTCATGATCAGACAGACGTTGTTTGTACCGCTGGCCGGATGCCTGCTTGCACTGGCCTGTGCTCAGGCGAATGCAGCGCCAAACCCTTATTCCAGCTTCATCGTATTTGGCGACAGCCTCAACGATGCCGGTACCTTCGCCGACGCTGGCGGCCCGGCAGGCTCGACCGAGCGTTATACCAACCGCACCGGGCCGGTCTATCAGGACGGCAGCGGGGAAGTGTATTCATTGAATTCCACCCAACTGCTCGGCGCACGCTTGGGCTTCAGTGCCGACCAGACAGCGTCTTCCAGCTCGGCCGTACGTGCTGAAAACGGCCAGGCGGACGGCAACAACTGGGCGGTCGGCGGCTATCGCACCGACCAGATTCTCGATTCGATCACCAGCCAGTCGGCCACTGGCGAACGCACGCGCCCAGGTTATCTGCCATCGAACGGCTTTCGCGCCGACCCGAATGCGCTCTATTACGTTTCCGGCGGCGGTAACGACTTTTTGCAGGGCCGCGTTCTCAGCCTGCCCCAGGCCAACGCCGCCGCTGATCGGCTGGCAGACAGTGTGCAAGCCCTGCAAACCGCCGGTGCCAAATACGTGATGGTCTGGCTCCTGCCCGACGTCGGCCTGACGCCGGCACTCAACGGTACACCGCTACAAGCGTTCAGCAGCACCCTCGCCAACCAGTTCAACAGCCAGTTGGTGACACGCCTGCAAGGCATCAACGCCGAAGTCATTCCGCTGAACATTCCGGTGCTGCTCTCGGAAGTGTTCGCCGATCCGGGGCGCTTCGGTCTGGCGACTGACCAGAACCTGACCGCAACGTGCTTCAGCGGCGGCGGCTGCCCTGAGAACGCCCGTTACGGCATCAACAGCGCTACGCCAGATCCAACCAAACTGATCTACAACGACGGCGTACACCCGACCGAGTCCGGGCAGAAACTGATCGCCGACTACGCCTACTCGCTGTTGGCCGCGCCTTGGGAGCTGACCCTGCTGCCGGAAATGGCCCACTCCACCGTGCGCGCGCACCAGGATGAACTGCGCAGCCAATGGCAGGCCGATTGGGAAAACTGGCAAGCGGTAGGCCAATGGCGGGCGATTGTGTCGGCGGGCGGGCAGCATCTGGACGTCGACAGCCAAAGCAGCGGCGCCAGTGCTGATGGCAGCGGCTACAACCTCAACGTCGGCGGCAGCTATCGCTTGAATGACGCCTGGCGCGTTGGCGTGGCCGCAGGTTTGTACCGGCAGAATCTGGAAGCCGGGCATAACGACTCGGACTACAAACTCAACAGCTACATGGCCACGGCCTTTGCCCAGTTCCAGCAGAATCGCTGGTGGGCCGACGCGGCGTTGACCGGCGGCAAACTCGACTACGACAACCTCAAGCGCAAATTCGACCTGGGCGTCAGCGAAGGCGCCGAGAAAGGCGATACCGATGGCAGCCTGTGGGCGTTCAGTACGCGCGTCGGTTACGACATTGCCCAGCCGGGCAGCGAATGGCACTTGTCGCCCTTCGTCAGCGCCGACTACGCCAGCGTCGATGTCGACGGCTACTCAGAGAAGAGCAACCGTGCCACGGCGCTGACCTTCGACGATCAGAGCCGCGATTCGAAACGCCTCGGCCTCGGCTTGCAGGGCAAGTACAACATCACCGCGCAGACTCAGGTGTTCGGCGAATACGCCCATGAGCGCGAGTACGAAGACGACGTGCAGAAGGTCAATATTGCGCTCAACACCCTGCCGGCGAATGACTTCACCCTGGAAGGCTACACGCCGGCCAGCCACTTGAACCGTTTGAGCCTGGGCGTCAGCCACAAGCTCACCGCGGATCTGGCGCTGCGCGGTGGTTATACGTTCCGCAAGGATGATGACTTCAAGCAGCAGGGGTTGAATGTCGGGGTGGTGCTGGACTTCTGATTCGCAGATGCAAAAAAGCGGCGCCCTCACAGGCGCCGCTTTTTTAATGCCTCTACACAGTCCAAATGTAGGAGTGAGCCTGCTCGCGATAGCGGTGGTTCAGTCAACTGATGGGTTGAATGTTATTGCGCTATCGCGAGCAGGCGAAGGCCTACAGGGGAGCTATCTCAATCCGGGGTCTGTTCGGCCAGCGCCACAGCGCGGAACATTGCGCGGCGTTTGTTCAGGGTTTCTTCCCATTCCATCGCCGGCACCGAGTCGGCGACGATGCCGCCACCGGCCTGCACGTGCAGTTCGCCGTTCTTGATCACCGCGGTGCGAATCGCGATCGCGGTGTCCATGTTGCCGTTCCAGGCGAAGTAACCGACCGCACCGCCGTACACGCCACGCTTGACCGGCTCAAGTTCGTCGATGATTTCCATCGCGCGGATCTTCGGCGCGCCCGACAAGGTGCCCGCCGGCAGAATCGCCCGCAGTGCGTCCATCGCGGTCAGCCCGGCTTTCAACTGGCCGGTGACGTTGGAGACGATGTGCATCACGTTCGAATAACGCTCGATGACCATTTTCTCGGTGAGTTTCACCGAGCCGATCTCCGAGACTCGCCCGGTATCGTTGCGGCCCAGGTCGATCAGCATCAGGTGCTCGGCGATTTCCTTGTCGTCGGAGAGCAGATCCTGCTCCAGCGCCACATCGGCTTCTTCCGTGGCGCCGCGTGGGCGCGTACCGGCGATCGGGCGCACGGTGATCAAATTGTCTTCAACGCGCACCAGCACTTCCGGCGAACTGCCGACGACATGGAAGTCGCCGAAGTTGAAGAAGTACATGTACGGCGTCGGGTTGAAGCAACGCAGGGCGCGGTACAGATCGATCGGCGCAGCCTTGAAATCGATCGACATACGCTGCGACGGCACCACTTGCATGCAGTCGCCGGCGAGGATGTATTCCTTGATGGTGTCGACGGCTTTTTCGTAATCGTTCTGGGTGAAACTCGAGCGGAATAGCGGATCTGCCGACTGCTGCTTGCTGAAATCCAGGCCACGACGCGGCGTGATCGGCTGGCGCAGTTGCTCGAGCAACTCCTGCAAACGCGCCTGACCCTGTTCGAAGGCATCGGCCTGCGCCGGGTCGGCCAGCACGATCGCATGCATCTTGCTGGCGAGGTTGTCGAACACCACAACGGCATCGGAAACCATCAGCAGAATGTCCGGCACGCCCAGCGGATCAGGATTCGGGCATTTGCCCAGACGTTTTTCGACATAACGCACGCAGTCGTAACCGAAGTAACCGACCAGACCACCGTTGAAACGCGGCAGGCCGGCAATGGTCGGCACGTTGTAGCGCGCCTTGAAGGTTTCGACGAAGGCCAATGGATCTTCAACGTCATGGCTTTCGGTCTCGACGCCATCAACGGTGATGCTGACATGATGGTCGTGCACGCGCAGAACGGTGCGGCACGGCAGGCCGATCATCGAATAACGGCCCCATTTCTCGCCGCCCTGTACCGATTCGAGCAGGTAGGTATTGGGCTGGTCGGCCAGTTTCAGGTAGATCGACAGCGGTGTGTCGAAGTCGGCCAGGGTTTCGCAGGCCAGCGGAATGCGGTTGTAGCCGTCAGCGGCCAAGCGCAGGAATTCTTCGCGGATCATGAGGTGCCTCGTGGTGTGAGGGGCAATCGGTCAGGTATGCAAACGCGCCGGCAGGCCGGCCAGGAACAAGTCAGGCGCGCCAACGCCAGCGGGCCAGGGCCTTGATGACTTTCATCCAGAGTTTGCGAGTGACCACCACGATGGCGTTTCCAGAACGGGATTGAGCAGCGTCGGGCAACGTTATCTCAGCGGCTGAACCGAGGCAACCGGGAATTAGCTCGCGCAGATTATCGATCACCAGCGCCGGCGATTCCTCGGCGATCGGCCGGCCATGGTTATAGCCGTAACTCAGCGCGACACACTTGACCCCCGCCGCTTTCGCCGCCAGCACGTCGCTGCGCGAGTCGCCGACGAACAACGATTGCGAGGCCGGGATATTGGCCATTTTCATCACGAAGAACAGCGCCGCCGGATCGGGCTTCTGCTGCGGCAAGGTATCGCCGCCTATGATCCATTTGAAGTAGCGACCGATCTTCATCTGATCCAGCAGCGGCGCGACGAAGCGCTCCGGCTTGTTGGTGATCAGCGCCATGGCCACGCCTTGCTTGTCCAGCCACTTCAAGGTGTCGCGCACACCGGGATAGACCACGGTCAGCTCATGGCTGGCACCGTAGGCCTGCATGAAAATTTCCAGCGCGCGTTCGGCCTCGGCATTATCCACCGTCGAATGATCGATACCGCCGGCCAGCGCGCGACGCACCAGCACCGGTGCGCCGTTGCCGACCCACTGGCGTACCGCGTCGATGCCCGCAGGCGGGCGACCGAGGGTGAGCAGCATGTTGTCCACCGCCGCTGCCAGGTCGGGAACCGAGTCGATCAGCGTGCCATCAAGATCGAACATCACCAGCCGCGGCAGTTTCCCCGGAAACAGCTGCTCGAACCCGCTCATGGGCGGGCCAGCGCCAGTTCGGAGCGCATCTTGTCGATGACTTCCTGATAGTTCGGTGCATTGAAGATCGCCGAGCCGGCAACGAAGGTGTCGGCGCCAGCGGCGGCGATTTCACGGATGTTGTTGACGTTGACGCCGCCGTCGATTTCCAGACGGATATCACGCCCCGAGGCATCGATGATCGCCCGCGCTTCGCGCAGTTTTTCGAGGGTACCAGGGATGAACTTCTGCCCGCCGAAGCCCGGGTTGACGCTCATCAGCAAGACCATGTCGACCTTGTCGATCACGTACTTGAGCACGTCCAGCGGGGTCGCCGGGTTGAACACCAGACCGGATTTGCAGCCGCCTTCGCGGATCAGTTGCAGCGAGCGATCGACGTGCAACGTGGCTTCCGGGTGGAAAGTGATGTAGGTGGCGCCGGCTTCGATGAAGTCGCCAACGATGCGATCCACCGGGCTGACCATCAAGTGCGCGTCAATCGGCGCGGTCACGCCGTACTTGCGCAGAGCCGCGCAGACCATCGGGCCGATGGTCAGGTTCGGCACGTAGTGGTTGTCCATGACGTCGAAGTGGACGAAGTCGGCGCCAGCGGCGAGAACGTTGTCCACTTCCTCGCCGAGGCGGGCGAAGTCGGCGGAGAGGATCGACGGAGCAATTACGAAGGGCTGCATGACGCACCTGTGCTGAGCTAAATCACGATGGCGCGCATTGTATACCTCAAGTTTGTGCGCACGCACCGTGACCGCGATGATTGGGTTGTGCCATGCCGCCGGTTCGGCAGTGACTCAGTAGGCCGCGCGGTAGATCTTCTCGATGTCCGCGGCGCTGAGCTTGCGCGGGTTGTTGCGCATCAGCCGTTCGATGCCCGCGGCCTCCACGGCCATCGCCGGGATCGCCTCTTCCGGCACGCCGAAACTGCGCAATCCGGCCGGAATTTCCACCGCCGCGCACAAGTCGGTCATCGCCTGCACGGCTTTGTCCGCCGCTTCGGCCGCGCTCAGATGCGCAGTCTTGAGCCCCATGGCTTCGGCGATATCCTGCATCCGTTCGACGCAGGCCATCTTGTTCCAGGTCATCACATAAGGCAGCAGCAAGGCGTTGCTCACGCCATGGGCAATGTTGAAGCGCCCGCCCAGTGGATACGCCAGCGCATGCACCGCGCCGACCCCGGCATTGCCGAACGCCATGCCCGCCATGAGGCTGGCGGTGGCCATGTCTTCGCGGGCTTGCAGGTTGGCGCCGTTGGCGTAGGCCTTGGGCAAAGCGCTGGCGATCAGTTTGATTGCGCCGATAGCCAGAGAATCGGTGATCGGCGAGGCATTCACCGACAAATAGGATTCGATGGCATGCACCAACGCATCAACACCGCTGGCGGCGGTGACGCTGCGTGGACAGGTCAGGGTCATCTGCGGGCTGACCAGCGCCACGTCCGGTAATAGATAGTCGCTGACGATGCCTTTCTTCAGTTGCGCGACCTTGTCGGACAGAATCGCCACGTTAGTCACTTCGGACCCCGTGCCGGCGGTGGTCGGGATGGCGATCAGCGGCGGGCCTTTGCGCGGCACCTGGTCGACGCCGAACAGATCTTCCAGCGCGCCGTGGTAACCGGCATAGGCGGCAACACTCTTGGCGATGTCGATGGCACTGCCGCCACCGAGCCCGATCAAACCGTCATGCCCGCCGTCGCGGTAGGCGCGCATGCAGTCTTCGACAATGGCGATTTCCGGGTCGGGCAGAACGCGGTCGAAGATCTCGTAGTCACGCCCGCCAAGTTGCGCCAACGCCAGCTCGACGGTACCGGACTGGACCAGCGCGGCATCGGTCACGATCAGTGGATTATCGACATCGAGGCGGGCGAGTTCGGCGGCCAGTTGTTCGATGGCTGCGGCACCGGTGATCAGTTTGTGAGCGATTTTGAACTGGGACAGGTTCATTGGGCGCAGCCTCTTATGGATAGGGGAGCTGGGCACAAGAGTAGCTGGGGATTTGGGGTTGTCTGCTATTCCGTTGGTGAATGCTGGATAAGGTCAAGATCAAGAGCCCCTCACCCTAACCCTCTCCCGGAGGGAGAGGGGACTGACCGGGTTGTACGCTCGAAATACATCGACCTGAATTACCGAGTCGAACTCCGGCCGCGAAAACCACGAAGATCTGCTCCCTTCCCCCTCGCCCCCTTGGGGAGAGGGCTGGGGTGAGGGGTGGCTTTTGACCTTGATCTCAGACCTACGCAGTACGCAGTTTCTCGCTGCGCCCGCGTAGCCATTCCAGCGTCAGCAGCAAGATCACCGAGAAGGCAATCAGCAACGTCGCCGCCGCCGCAATCGTCGGACTCAGGTTCTCGCGAATCCCGCTGAACATCTGCCGCGGCAACGTTGCCTGCTCGGGCCCGGCGAGAAACAGCGTCACCACCACCTCGTCAAACGATGTCGCGAAGGCGAACAGCGCCCCGGAAATCACCCCCGGCGCAATCAGCGGCAAGGTCACCCGGCGGAATGCAGTCAGTGGCGAAGCACCGAGACTCGCCGCCGCTCGCACCAGATTGTGATTGAAACCCTGCAAGGTCGCCGACACCGTGATGATCACGAACGGCACACCGAGCACCGCGTGCACGACGATCAGCGAGAAGAAGCTGTTGCCCAGCCCCAGCGGTGCGAAAAACAGGTAACTCGCGACACCGATGATCACCACCGGCACCACCATCGGCGAAATCACCAAGGCCATCACCAGCGACTTGCCAGGGAAATCGCCGCGCGTCAGGCCGATCGCCGCCAGCGTACCGAAGATCATCGCCAGCACCGTCGCGGCCGGGGCGACGATGATGCTGTTCTTCAGTGCGCGCATCCATTCCGCCGAAGCGAAAAAGTCGTGGTACCACTGCAGTGAGAACCCTTGCAGCGGGTAGACCAGGAAACTGCCCGAGTTGAACGACAGCGGCACGATCACCAGCACCGGCAGGATCAGGAACAGCAGGATCAGGCCGCAGAGAATCCGCAGGCTGTAGAACCACACCCGTTCGATGGGCGACATGTAAGGACTGAGCATTTCGAATTCTCCTTAGCTCAAGCGCAGGCGACTGGCGCCGACCAGCCAGCTGTAGATCAGATAAAGCACCACGGTCGCCAGCAAGAGCAGCCCGCCGAGCGCGGTGGCCATGCCCCAGTTGATGCTGGTGTTGGTGTAGAACGCGACGAAGTAACTGACCATTTGATCGTTCGGGCTGCCGAGCAGCGCCGGGGTGATGTAGTAGCCGATGGCGAGAATGAACACCAACAGGCAGCCGGCGCCGACACCGGCGTAGGTCTGCGGGAAGTACACCCGCCAGAAACTGGCGAACGGGTGACAGCCGAGGGAAATCGCCGCCCGCATGTAAGTCGGCGAGATGCCTTTCATCACGCTATAGATCGGCAAAATCATGAACGGCAGCAGAATGTGCACCATCGAGATGTATACGCCGGTGCGGTTGAACACCAGTTCCAGCGGCTTGTCGATGATGCCCATGGCCAGCAGCGCACTGTTGATCAGGCCGCCCGATTGCAGGAGCACGATCCACGCCGCGACACGCACCAGAATCGAGGTCCAGAACGGCAGCAACACCAGAATCATCAGCAGGTTGCTTTGCCGCGAAGGCAGATTCGCCAGCAGGTAGGCCAATGGATAAGCGAGCAGCAGGCAGATCACCGTGATGACCAGCCCCATCCAGAAGGTGCGAGCAAAAATATCGAGGTAGATCGCCTGATCCGGGGTCGCCGGGGCCAGTTCGCCGAGGTCGTCGATACGGTGGTCGACTGCCGCCAGCAAATAATACGGGGTGATGCTGCTGGTGTTGCGTTTGACCGCTTGCCAGTAGGCCGGATCGCCCCAACGCTCATCGAGGCCTTCGAGGGCTTCTTTATACGAGGCCGGTTCGCTGGCGAATGGCAGCGCCCGGGCGGTTTTGGTCAGCAGGCTGCGATAGCCGGCCAACTCCATGTTCAAGCGCTTTGACAAGTCGCCCAGCGTCTGGTTTTTGCGCGCCTCGGCGAGGTCTTCGCTGGCGGCTTTGTACACCGGTTCGGCGGGCAGGCCGCGGCCGTCCCAGGCGGCGATGGCCGTTACGGTGCGCGGCATGCCGCCGACCACTTCAGGGTTGCCGACGCTTTTGTAGAGCAGCGCCACGATCGGCACCAGAAACACCAGCAACAGAAATAGCACCAGCGGCGCAATCAGCGCCTGGGCTTTCCAGCGGTTGACCCGCTCGGCGCGCTTGAGCTTCTGCTTCAAGGTGGGGCTGGCGCCCTCGTTCAGGGGAACGGCGATGGCCATGACGTACTCCGCAAATCTTTGATCGTTACAGAGGTGGCGAGCCACCTCGAACTTTTGCCAGTGATCGTTCCCACGCTCTGCGTGGGAATGAATCCAGTGACGCTCTGCGTCACACAGGGACGCGGAGCATCCCGGGCGGCATTCCCACGCAGAGCGTGGGAACGATCATCCGGAAAGCCATCGGTCCCTATGTGCGGTTATTTCGCCGCCCAGGAATTGAAGCGCTGTTCCAGTTGCTCGCCGTTGTCAGCCCAGAAGCTGACGTCGATCTGCACCTGGTTGGCGATGTTTTCCGGGGTGGTCGGCATGTCCTTCAGAACATCCTTGGCCAGCAGCGGTACGGCTTGAGTGTTGGCCGGGCCGTAGGCGATGTTTTCCGAGTAGGTCTTCTGCTGCTGCGGCTGCACCGAGTAGGCGATGAATTTCTTCGCCGCTTCGGCACGCTTGGCGTCCAGACCTTTCGGGATGGCCCACGCGTCGAAGTCGTAGATGCCGCCGTTCCACACCACTTTCAGGTTGGATTCTTTCTGCACGGCGGCGATGCGACCGTTGTAGGCCGAGCTCATCACCACGTCACCGGAGGCGAGGTACTGCGGCGGTTGCGCGCCGGCTTCCCACCACTGAATGCTCGGTTTCAGCTCATCAAGCTTTTTGAAGGCGCGGTCCTGACCGCCCTTGCTCGCCAGCTCTTTGTAGACGTCTTTCGGCGCCACGCCGTCGGCCATCAAGGCGAATTCGAGGGTGTACTTGGCGCCTTTGCGCAGGCCACGCTTGCCGGGGAATTTCTTCGTGTCCCAGAAATCCGCCCAGCTGGTGGGTGCGGTTTTCAGCTTGTCGGCGTTGTATGCCAGGACGGTTGACCAAACGAAGAAGCCCACGCCGCATGGCTGGATTGCGCCTTTGACGTAGTCTTCGGTCTTGCCGAACAGTGCCGGGTCGAGTTGTTCGAACATGTCTTCGTCGCAACCACGGGACAGCTCTGGCGACTCCACTTCAACCAGATCCCACGACACGCTCTTGGTGTCGACCATGGCTTTGACCTTGGCCATTTCACCGTTGTACTCACCGGCGACGATCTTGCCGTTGCCCGCTGCTTCCCACGGTGCATAGAAGGCTTTGACTTGCGCAGCCTTGTTCGCCCCGCCAAACGACACCACGGTCAAATCCGGGCCGGCGGCCATTGCGCCGGTCGCACCCATCAGGCCCAGGGTCAGGGCGGTGAACTTCAGGGATCTCAACATTTATTGTTCTCTCCACGTGCAGGGTTGGTGTTGGTATTGCCGGGGCGCTTAATGCGCCTCTGAAAGAGGATCGAGCGCGCGTACGTGCTCGACCTGCCAGCCAAGCGGAACCACGTCGCCGACGCTGAGCGCAGGATCGAGCTCGGCAATCGGTTGTTTCACGAAGAAGTCGGTCTTGCCGCAGACTTCCAGGCGCACCCGGACGTGGTCGCCCAGATAGATGAATTCCGCCACCCTCCCTGAGAAGCGGTTGACGCATTGATCACTCGAACCGTTGAGGCTGACCCGCTCCGGACGGATCGACAGGGTCACCGGCTCGCCGGTCTGGCCGACATTGACCGCCAGCGCCTCGACCTTCTCGCCACGACCCAGCTCAACCACACAACGCTCGCCGCTCTGGCTGAGCAGACGACCGTTGAGGCGGTTGTTCTCGCCGATGAAGTTGGCGACGAAGGTATTTTTCGGCTCTTCATAAAGCGTACGCGGTGGGGCGATCTGCTGGATTTCACCTTGATGAAACACGGCGACACGGTCAGACATGGTCAGCGCTTCGCCCTGATCGTGGGTCACGTAGACCACGGTCACGCCGAGGCGCTGGTGCAGGTGTTTGATTTCCATCTGCATGTGTTCGCGCAACTGCTTGTCGAGGGCGCCCAACGGTTCGTCCATCAGCACCAGTTGCGGTTCGAACACCAAGGCGCGGGCCAATGCCACACGCTGTTGCTGACCACCGGACAACTGCGCCGGATAGCGTGAAGCGAACGCGTCGAGCTGGACCATGCTGAGGACTTTCTTCACCCGCTCACTGACGTCGCTTTTGTTCAAGCCACGCACGGTCAGCGGGAAGGCGAGGTTTTCCGCGACGGTCATGTGCGGGAACAGCGCATAGTTCTGGAACACCATGCCGATGTCGCGCTTGTGCGGCGGCACGTTGTTGATCGAGCGCCCGGCCAAGAGGATTTCGCCGGCAGTCGGCGTTTCAAAACCGGCGAGCATCATCAGGCTGGTGGTCTTGCCGGAACCGGACGGCCCGAGCAGGGTGAGGAATTCGCCTTTGCGAATGTCCAGGTTGAGGTCTTTGACGATCAGGTTCTCGCCGTCGTAGCTCTTCTGCACACCACGAAAGCTGACCAGCACATCACTGGCCCCTGCGTTTGAATCGACCTGGCTCATACCCGCACCTTTGTTGTTGATGACTGCTTGTGAGTCAAGCCTAGTGGCTGCTGACAGCCACGCAAATCGGGGCGCAGGAGAGAATGGCTTAAGCCGGATGGAAGGTTCGGGGTAGGGATTGCCCTACAAGGATGGCGCGTTTTGGCAAACGCAGCGGCAAGCGGCTGGCTGCGAGCTGCAAGAACGGGCGAAAGCGTTTGTCGCTAACGGATATGCCCGGAATCGCGAGTTGAACAAAGAATCCTGTGGGAGCTGGCTTGCCAGCGATAGCGGTGGGTCAGCCGACATTGATGTGACTGACATTGCCTCATCGCTGGCAAGCCAGCTCCCACAGGAATTTGTGGTGGATTCAGAGAAGCTTGTGCTCCATCGCATACTTCACCAGTTCGGCCAGCGAGGTGATGTTGAGCTTTTGCATCAGGCGCGCCTTGTGCGTGCTGATGGTCTTGCTGCTGAGCGCCAGTTGCTGGGCGATGTCGTTGACGTTGGCGCCCTGGGCCAAGCGTTCGAACACCGAGAACTCACGCTCGGACAGCAGCGAATGCAGCGGCCGTGCATCGGTCAGGCCGACCTCGAACACCATGCGGTCGGCCAGATCGGGGTCGATGTAACGCCCGCCCGCGGCAACCTTGCGAATGGCCGTCAGCAACAGCGCCGGATCACTGTCCTTGGTCGCATACCCGGCCGCGCCGACTTTCAATGCACGGGCGGCCATCTGCGCTTCGTCGTGCATCGACAACACCAGAATCGCCGGCGGATTGTTCAACGCGCGAATACGCGGAATCGCCTCAAGACCATTGACCCCGGGCATGGAGATATCCAGCAGCACCACTTCGCACGGCACATGGCGCAGGGTTTCCAGCAATTGCTCACCATTGCTCGCCTCGCCGACCACTTGCAGGTCCTTGGCCAGGCCAATCAACTGCTTGATGCCCTCACGGACGATGGTGTGGTCTTCGGCTACCAGTACACGGATCACATCGATTCTCCAGATTTCAGGTACACACCAATCCCTGTGGGAGCGAGCCCGCTCGCGATAGCGTCAGCCCAGACACTGCCAATCTTCAAACCTCACCCACCGGCACGCGCACCACCAGACTGGTGCCCTCCCCCGGCTCACTCTCCAGCAGCAAACGCCCACCCATGATCAGCACCCGCTCGCGCATGCCGACCAGACCAAACGAAGTCGGCCGACCGGTAGCGGCGATAAATCCTGCGCCATCATCGCTGACCGTCAGACACAATTCATCGCCCTCCAGCGCCAGCGTCAGTTCCACCGTGTGCGCCTGGGCATGGCGCATGACGTTGGTCAGGGCCTCCTGCAAAATCCGGAACAGCCCCACCGCTTTGGCATCGCTGAGCGCCGGCAGATTGTCCGGCACCTGCACCAGACAGGGAATCTGCGTACGCGCCTCGAACCGCCGCGCCTGCCATTCGATCGCCGAAGCAATCCCGGCATCGAGAATCGGTGGCCGCAGCGCCGTTGCGACATCCCGCACCAACTGAAACAACTGGGCGATCAGGCGCTTCATGCTGTTGAGTCGCTCATGCAGACCGGGATCGAGTTGCGCATACGCCAATTCGCACATCGAGGTTTCCAGTTTCAGCACCGTGAGCATCTGCCCCAGCTCATCATGGACTTCGCGGGCGATCCGCGCCTTCTCTTCTTCGCGCACGCTTTCAAGGTGCGCGGACAATTCACGCAGCTGTTCGCGCGAGGCGGCCAGTTCCAGCTCGATGCGCTTGCTCTCGCTGATGTCCCAGACGATGCCGTCCCAGACATACGCGCCGTCCTCCAGTTGCCGAGTGATTGCCTTGATCTCGGCCCAGCGCTGCTCGCCCTGACGCGTGAGGATGCGTCCCTGCCACGACCAGTCGCTGTCACTGTCGAGGGCCTGATCCTGGGTGCGGTGATAGCTGGCCTTGTCATCCGGGTGGACCAGACCGCGCAGGCCCATGTCGCGATGGGCGATGGCGGCCGGGGCGTACCCGACCAGACTTTCACTGCCTTCGCTGATGTAGGCGAAATCGATCTGCCCGGTGACCGGCGCCCGCTCCAGACGGAACACCAGCCCCGGCACGTTGGCAGCGATGCCCTGCAGGCGCGCTTCGCTTTCCTGCAACGCCGCCAGGGCGCGACGCCGTTCAGTCACGTCGGTGAGGTAGACCACCAAATATTCACTGTCGCGAAAACGCAGAAAACTCAGCGAAACGTCCGCCGGCAGTACACTGCCGTCGGCGCGCACGCAACTGGTTTCGAAACTCAGCGGCCCCTCTTCACTGGTCCGCGCGCGCTTCCACAGGTTGAGCCAGCGATCCATGTGCAGGCCCGGCTCAACGTCGATCAGCGGGCGTTCGATCAGGCCACCGGCGGGATAGCCGAGCATGCTTTCTGCCGCACGGTTGGCGTAGCGCACATGGCTGTCCCAGTTGACCCAGAGGATGCCGACGGTGCTTTGATCGATGGAAAACTGCGTCAGGCGCAGCGCCTCCTCACTCGCGGTACGCAGGGCGATGTCTTCACGCGCGGCAAGCAGGCGCTGTTCCAGGCTGTGCTGTTGGCGCCGCTGCCAGAACACAATCGCGGCACAACTGAGCAGCATTACCGCAAACAACAGGCTGAGGTTCTGCCAGAACCCCGGCGATTCCGACAATCGTGGATATTTCGGCTGCAGCCACTGGTTGTGCAGCTGCTCCAGGTCCTTGGCCGGGATCGCGCGCAAAGCACTCTGGACGATACCGGCGAGTTCCGGCCAGTCGCGGCGCGACGCCACACGTAGCAGTTGCGGCAGGCCAATGTCGCCAACGACCACCAGCTCGGCAAACTCCGGTTCGACCGACAGTCGCCCCAACTGGGCTTCATCGACGACGGCGTAAGCGGCTTGCTGGCTCAACAGCAACTGCAATGCCTGACGTTCGAGCGGCACGCCTTGCAGGTTCAGGTGCGGATAGTTGCTGCGCAGATAATCGGCCGTGGTGCTCGGCATGCGCACCGCGACGCGGGTCTGGCTGTCGATTTTTTCCAGATCGACCACGCCGGCGCCTTTCTGGTCACTGACCACCAGTTGCGGTACGCGCATATAAGGGTCGGAAAATTGCCACAGGCGCAGCGCGCTCGGGGTCTGGCTGAGACCCGGGGCGATATCGATTTCGCCGTCGCGCAAGGCGTTTTCCAACTGACCGAGGTCCTGAAAGTTGCGCCAGCTCAATTCGATATTCAGCGCTTTGGCCAACAGCTTCATCAGCTCGACATTGGCCCCCGACAGTCGCTGCAAACGCCGATCGTACGTTGCGTACGGCGCCTGCAAGACCAGTCCGACGCGCAGCTCATTGTGCTGCGCCAGCCATTGCTGCTGGCCCGCCGACAATTGCGCAAGGTGCGGCGGTGGCGCAGGCGCGGCCCAGCCCATCAAGGGAAACCACAAACAGCCGATAACCCACAGGCAGCAAAATCGCTTCATTGACGTCTCATACACTGACAAATTCTGACCAACCCATTAGGCTGCCGGGATACTTTCTGGCCTGGAATAACCGATGCCCTTTGTTTATCGCCTGGCAATGCCAGCATTGTGCCTGTCGCTGATCCTGCCTTGTGCGTTTTCCGTCGAAGCCGCCGATCCGGCGCCTGCCGCCACGGCAGAAAAACCGGCCGAAGAGAAACCGGTCGAACGCCAGCCCTTGCTTGAGCGTAGTCAGGAAGAAGCCGCTGCACTGGAACGTCTTCTGCCGGCGCAAGAGCAACAACAACTGCAGGCCGGCAGCGAAACTTTCCTGGCACTGTGGAAACCAGCCAACACGGCCGAGCCCAAAGGCGCGGTGATCATCATTCCAGGCGCCGGCGAAACCGCAGACTGGCCGCAGGCAATCGGCCCGTTGCGGCGCAAACTGCCGGACGCGCAGTGGAGCAGCCTGAGTATCACCCTGCCCGACCTGCAAAGCGATGCCATCGCACCGCGGGTCATCGAGCCCGCCGCAGCGCCGAAAGCGCCTGAGTCCGGCAGCAAGGATTCAACCACAGCACAGCCGATCGAACAGGCCGCCGGTGGCGAAGCCGAAGTCGCCGATCAGGTCGTCGCCGAAACCACCCAGGAACAATCCCGGGCTGACGCCGAACGGATCTTCGCGCGCATCGACGCGGCGATTGCCTACGCCGAACAGCAGAGCGCGCGCAGCATCGTCGTGCTCGGCCACGGCACCGGCGCCTACTGGGCGGCGCGCTATCTGAGCGAGAAACAAACGGCGCAGGTCGAAAAGTTCGTCATGGTCGATGCACAGGCGCCGGCCAAGGCCAAGCCGCCACTGGCCGAGCTGACGCCGACGCTGAAGCTGCCGACGGCGGATATTTTCTACATGGACAAGCCGCTGGATCGCAACGCGGCGCTGGAGCGCATGCAGGCGAGCAAACGCCTGAAGACGTCGGCGTTCAGCCAGGTCGCGCTCAAGGCATTGCCGGACAAAAAGGCTGAGGGAGAACAACTGTTGCGCCGGGTGCGTGGCTGGTTGAATCCGCAGAACACGGACTGACCAGTAGACCGAGTAGCGCCCATCGCGAGCAGGCTCACTCCTACAGTTGATCGAGTGCCTTCAGTTGGAATGCAATCACCTGTGGGAGCGAGCCTGCTCGCGAAGGGGCCAGTTCAGACAACACACATTCAACGATTAGCGAAAATCTCGCCGCTCGCGAATCAACGTATAGGCATTGTGCAGTTCGCGAGTACGCTCGGTCGCCTCGCGCACCTGCGCCGCTGACGCCCCGCTGCCGGCGATCTTGTCCGGATGATGGCGACTGAGCAGGCGCCGATAAGCGCGCTTGATCTGCGCCGGTTCGCTGCTCGCCGAGACGCCGAGCAGCTTCATGGCTTCCTGATAACTCACCGCGGCACTAACGATCGGCCGCTTGCCCGGCTCGTAATCACTGGCCAGCGCCTGTATCTGCTGCGGCGTCCAGCCCAGCCACTTGCCCCACTGTGCCAGCAGCTCTCGCTCACTGACGCCAGCGCGACCGTCGGCCCAGACCATCCGCCAACAGGCGCGCAACACACCTTCGGCGGCATGCGGCTGCGCGCTCAGACGGCGCAGATAACCGCGCAGATTATCGTTGCCCGACTTGCCACGGTTGAACGCAGCAATGGCTCGACGCGTGGCCGGTTCGCTCATTTCCAGCGCGCGCATTTCATTGCGCGCCTGCTGGATATGCCCGTCCGTTACGCGACCGTCGCTTTTTGCCAGCCGCCCGAGCAGCACAAACAACAGTTCGTCGTTGCGCAACATCGGCCGGCCGCCAAGCTTTTCCCGCAAATGCCCCCAGCTCTGCAGATTCAGGCGCCGATCCAGCGCCTGCCCCAACAATGCCCCAAGCATGGCCCCCGGAATGCTGGCAATCGCAAAACCCGCTCCGGCTCCAATCAGAGTCCCTGGCCACAACATATCAGCGACTCGCTTTTATCAAGGTTTCAGCTTCGGCCAGACGCTCGTGCGTACCGACGTCCACCCAGTGCCCTTCCAAGCGCTCGCCGCTGACCTCGCCGGCCGCCATGGCTTTGCGCAACAGCGGCGCCAGCTTGAAGGCGCCGTCGTTGCAGCCGTCGAACAATTGCGGATGGAGCACGGCGATGCCGCTGTAAGTCAGCGTCGACGTATCCGGCTGGCCGTCCTGCACCTTGCCGTCGACGAGGGAGAAATCGCCATTGGGGTGATGCGCCGGATTATCTGCCAGCACCAGATGCGCCAGTCCGCTGATCGGTTGATGCAGGACGCTGAAATCGTAATCGGTCCAGATATCGCCGTTGACCACCAGAAACGCATCGTCACCAAGCAGCGGCAGCGCACGGAAAATCCCGCCGCCGGTTTCCAGCGGCTCGCCTTCCGGCGAGTACTGGATGCTCAGGCCGAACTGCGAGCCATCGCCCAAATGGTCTTCGATCTGCTGTCCGAGCCAGGCGTGGTTGATCACGATCTCGTTGAAGCCAGCCGCGGCGAGGGCGCGCAGGTGATATTCGATCAACGGCACGCCGCCGGCACGCACCAGCGGTTTAGGGGTGGTCAGGGTCAGCGGGCGCATGCGCTCGCCTCTGCCTGCCGCCAGAATCATTGCCTTCATGCCGTCGCTCCAGCACGCAAGCTGCTGAACAGCGCTTGCAGTTCCGCCAGTTCAGGACGACGGGCAATCACCTCTTCTATATAAGAGAAGAAGCGCGGCACGTCCGCCAGATAGCGTGGCTTGCCGTCGCGGTGGCAGATGCGCGCGAAAATACCGATGACTTTCAGATGACGCTGCACGCCCATCAGGTCGCTGGCGCGCAGGAAATCGTCAAAATCGGCCTGCACCGGAATATTCAGCGCCAGCGCTTGCTGCCAATATTTTTCCAGCCAGCCGAGTACACGCTCTTCAGGCCAGCTGAGGAACGCGTCCTTGAACAGGCAAGTGACGTCGTAGGTCACCGGGCCGTAGACCGCATCCTGGAAATCCAGCACGCCAGGGTTGGGTTCGCTGAGCATCAGGTTGCGCGGCATGTAGTCGCGGTGCACCAGCACCTTCGGCTGGGCCAGGGCGCTGTCGATCAGCAGATCGCTGATGTGCTGCCATTGCCGTTGTTGAGCCGCATCGAACTCAACACCCAGTTCGCGCTTCACATACCACTCAGGGAACAATTCCAGCTCACGGCGCAGCAACGCCACGTCGTAGCTGGGCAGCGGCGCAACCATCGGCAATTGCTGAAAGGCCAGCAAGGCCTGCAGCGCATCGTCGAACAAAGCGTCGGCATTTTCGCCATTGATCACGTCGAGATAGGTCTGATTGCCCAGGTCATTGAGCAAAAGAAAGCCGCGTTCGAGGTCTTCGGCATAAATTTTCGGCACGTTGATTGCGGATTTCGCCAGCAAAAAGGCGATATCCACGAACGGTTTGCAGTTTTCCTGAGGCGGCGGCGCGTCCATCACGACAAAGCTGCGACCCTCACCTTCCCAGCGGAAGTAACGGCGAAAACTCGCGTCGCTGCTGGCCGCGGTCAACGTGGCCGGGGGCACGGTGCCCCAGCCTTGTTGTGCAAACAGATTCGCCAACTGCTCATCGAGCCAAACTTTCAGGTGTTGCAAGCGTACATCTTGGTCAGGCATTGCAAGGGTCTCCGACGGCGCTAGCCGTCAAGCGGGTCATGCTTTATTATCCAGCATCTTTTTCAGACCATCGAGAGGCGTGCGGCCCACACCGCGGGCAGATGGCACGCAGGAAGCCCGGACTAATAAGATGGCATTGAAATCCCCCGCGTTTCGTAAAAAATTTCCGTTGTTGGTAACCGGCAGTCTGCTGGCTATGCAACCTCTGGCCAGTCAATTCGTTGTTGCCGCCGAGCAGTATGACTGCTCCGTCTCGGCTACGGGTGGTTGGGACTGTGCGCCCAAATCACCGGCCGCTGCGTTGCCGCCGCGCCCGGTGCATGACGGCAGTGCCGTCAGCGCCACCGGCGATGCGCCAAGCGAGAACGGTTCGACGGCCGACACCGGCCCGAAAACCGCACTCGTCACCGAAGCCAAGGGCCGCGGTCTGAAATCCCGTAGCGAAGACTACAGTCACCTCGACTGGGTTCCGCGCGAGAAGCTCACCGCCGCCCAACTGGCCGAGACCGGGCCTTACTGCTCCGGTGCCTACATCGAGCCGACTCGTCCTGGCATGAACGACAAGACGAACAAAAGCGACGCTCCGACCTTTATCGGCGCGAAAGCCTCGCGCTATAACACCGATGATCAAGTCGGTACGCTGGCCGGTGACGTGGTCCTGCGTCAGGGCAGCATGCAGGTCGAGTCCGACGAGGCCAGCCTGTACCAGGCCGAAAGCCGTGCCGAACTCAATGGCGACGTACGCATTCGCGACAACGGCGCGCTGATCGTTGGCGATCACGCCGATGTGCAGCTCGACACCGGCGAAGCCAAGGTCGACAACGCCGAATACGTGATGCACAAATCGCGCATCCGCGGTAACGCGCTGTATGCCAAGCGTGCCGAAAACGCGATCATTCGTCTGAAGGACGGCACGTACACCACGTGCGAACCGAACAGCAACGCGTGGCAGCTCAAGGGCAACAACATCACCCTGAACCCGGCCACCGGTTTCGGTACCGCGACCAACGTGACGTTGCGCGTCAAAGACATTCCGATCCTGTACACGCCCTACATCTACTTCCCGATCGATGACCGTCGTCAGTCGGGCTTCCTGCCGCCGACCATTGGCAGCGGCAGCGATACCGGCTTCATGCTGGTCACGCCGTACTACTTCAACCTGGCGCCGAACTATGACGCCACGTTGTACCCACGTTACATGAGCAAGCGCGGCATGCTGGTGGAAGGCGAATTCCGCTATCTGACCAAGTCGAGTGAAGGTCAGTTTGGTGCGGCGTATCTGAATGACGAAGATGACGATCGCAAGCGCCAGTCCGACTACAGCGAGACACGCTACATGTACAACTGGCAGCACAAGGGCGGTCTTGACTCCCGCGTGCTCACCGAAGTTGATTACACCAAGATCAGCGATCCGTACTACTTCCAGGATCTGCAGACCGATCAGATTGGTGTTAAAAGCAGCGACTTCGTGAACCAGCAAGGCGCTGTGACTTACCGTGGCGACAGCTACACCGCCCGCCTGAATGCTCAGCAGTATCAGCTGGCGACTGTTTCGAACATCACGCCTTACGGTCGTTTGCCGCAAATCACCTTCAACGGTCAACTGCCCTACCACCCGGAAGGCTTGAACTTCGATTACGAAACCGAGCTGGTTCGTTTCGATCGTGATCTGCGCAGCGGCACGTTTGTTCAGGAAGATGGCATCACCACCGAGCCGCGTCTGGACAACAATATTCAGGGTCTGGCCCGCGCCAATGGCGACCGCTTGAATCTGAAGCCAGGCGTCAGCTTGCCGATGAACTGGACGTATGGCTTCCTCAAGCCATCGCTGAAGTATCAGTACACTCAGTACCAGCTTGATCTGGACAACACAGGCAAATCGCAGATCGATGCGATGACCGCCGAGCAGAAGAAGCTCAACGGCGAATTCGACAGCAACCAGAACCGCGGCGTACCAATCGCCAGCATCGATGGTGGCCTGTACTTCGACCGCAACACTTCGTACTTCGGCAAGAACTACCGCCAGACCCTGGAACCACGCCTGTTCTACCTCTACGTCCCTGAAGTGGACCAGGAAGACATTCCGGTTTTCGACACCAGTGAATACACCTTCAACTATGCCTCGCTGTTCCGCGACAACCGCTTCTCCGGTGCTGACCGCGTTGGCGACGAGAACAAGCTGTCGCTGGGTGTAACCAGCCGCTGGATCGAAGACGATGGCTTCGAACGACAGCGCATCAGTGTCGGTCAAGCCTTGTACTTCAAGGACCGCGAGGTTCAATTGCCCGGTATCGCATTCAAGGATCGCGATGACGCAAGATCCAACGTCTCGCCTTACGCGCTTGAATACGAGTACCGCTGGAACCGCGACTGGCGCACCACGGCCGACTACAACTGGGATCCGGACAGCCACAGTCCGCGTTCCGGCAGTGCGATGTTCCATTATCAGCCTGAAGACAACCCGAACAAGGTCGTCAACCTTGGCTACCGCTATCGCAACGACCAGGTGCGCTTCGACCAGAACACCGGTAAATGGTCGGTGGGCGGCGGTGATTACGGCACGCCGGGCACCCCTGGCTACGTGAAGGATTACTACAAGATCCAGCAGCATGACTTCTCGGTCATCTGGCCGATCGTTCCGCAGTGGAGCGCGATCAGCCGCTGGCAGTACGACTACAACCGCAACCGCACGCTGGAAGCCTTCGGCGGTTTCGAGTACGACAACTGCTGCTGGAAACTGCGCCTGATCAACCGTTACTGGGTTTCCTACGACGAGTTCAGCCAGGAAGCTCCGCAAAACGAAAAAGGCGACCATGGCGTCTTCCTCCAAATTGTTCTGAAGGGACTCGGCGGCCTCACCGGCGCCAAGGTAGAGAGCTTCCTCGACAAAGGCATTCAAGGTTATCGTGAACGTGAAGACCAAGCTTTCTGATTGTCTGCGCCCGCTGATGCTGGGCGCGCTGTTCCTGGGTACGGCGGCCAACGCCGCCGTACAGTCCATCGACAAAGTGGTAGCGATCGTCGACAACGACGTGGTCATGCAGAGCCAACTGGACCAGCGCGTCCACGAAGTGCAGCAGACTATCGCCAAGCGTGGCGGCGGCTTGCCGCCTCCGGGCGTGCTGGATCAGCAGGTGCTCGAGCGTCTGATCGTCGAAAACCTGCAACTGCAGATCGGTGAACGCTCCGGCATCCGCATCACCGACGAAGAGCTGAATCAGGCCGTCGGCACTATCGCCCAGCGCAACAACATGAGCATTGATCAATTCCGTGCTGCTCTGGCGCGCGATGGCCTGTCTTATGACGATGCCCGCGACCAGATCAAACGCGAGATGATCATCAGCCGTGTGCGTCAGCGTCGCGTGGCAGAACGCATTCAGGTCTCCGAGCAGGAAGTGAAGAATTTCCTCGCCTCCGACCTGGGCAAGATGCAACTGTCCGAAGAACTGCACTTGGCCAACATCCTGATTCCGACCCCGGAAAGCGCCAACTCCGAAGCGATTCAGAGCGCCGCGCGTCAGGCCATGGAGGTTTACCAGCAGCTCAAGCAAGGCGCCGACTTCGGTCAGATGGCCGTGGCCAAATCCGGCAGCGACAACGCACTGGAAGGCGGCGACATGGGCTGGCGTAAAGCCGCGCAATTGCCACCGCCGTTCGATCGCGAGCTGAGCAGCATGGCCGTTGGCGACATCACTCAACCTGCACGCACGCCGGGCGGCTTCATCATCCTGAAACTGCTGGGCAAACGTGGCGGCGAAGCGCAGATGCGCGACGAAGTGCATGTTCGTCACATTCTGGTCAAACCGAGCCCGATTCGCGACGAAGCCAAGACCAAGGCGCTGGTGCAATCGTTGTATGACCGCATCACTGCCGGTGAAGATTTCGCTGAGCTGGCGAAAAACTACTCCGAAGACCCGGGTTCGGCGCTCAATGGCGGTGACCTGAACTGGATCGATCCGAACGCACTGGTACCGGAATTCCGCGAAGTGATGGCCACTACCCCACAAGGTCAGCTGTCCAAGCCGTTCCAGACCCAATACGGCTGGCATGTTCTGGAAGTCCTTGGCCGTCGCGCCACCGACAGCACCGAACAGGCCCGTGAGCAGCAAGCCCTGACCGTCCTGCGTAACCGCAAATACGACGAAGAGCTGCAAACCTGGCTGCGTCAGATCCGTGACGAAGCGTACGTCGAAATCAAACTTCCTGGTGCAGACCAGGCAGCGCAGTGAAACCCCAGCGTTTCGCGCTGACACCCGGCGAGCCAGCCGGCATCGGTCCCGACCTGTGCCTGCTGCTCGCTTCGCAAGCCCAGCCACATCCTCTGGTCGCCATCACCAGCCGCGGCCTGCTCCTCGAGCGGGCCGCGCAGCTGGGGTTGGCTGTCGATCTGCTGGACGTCGGGCCTGATCACTGGCCGGACGCTCCGGCGCCCGCCAACAGCCTTTATGTCTGGGATACGCCGCTGAGCTCCCCAGTGGTGGCCGGGCAACTGGACAAGGCCAACGCGGCGTTCGTCCTCGACACCCTGACCCGCGCCGGCAACGGCTGCCTGAACGGCGACTTCGCCGGGATGATCACCGCGCCCGTGCACAAGGGCGTGATCAACGAGTCAGGCATAGCGTTTTCCGGACACACCGAATTCCTCGCAGACCTGACTCACACCGCGCAAGTGGTGATGATGCTCGCCACCCGAGGTCTGCGCGTGGCGCTGGTCACCACTCACCTGCCCTTGCGCGAGATTGCCGACGCGATCACACCGGAGCGGCTGGAGCGGGTTACGCGCATCCTGCATGCCGACCTGCAAAACAAATTCGGCATCGCCCAGCCACGGATTCTGGTGTGCGGACTCAACCCGCACGCCGGCGAAGGTGGTCATCTGGGCCGTGAAGAAATCGACATCATCGAACCGACATTGGAACGCCTGCGCGGCGAGGGCATGGACCTCCGTGGCCCGCTGCCTGCCGACACTCTGTTTACCCCCAAATATCTGGAGCACTGCGACGCAGTGCTGGCGATGTACCACGACCAGGGCCTGCCCGTGTTGAAGTACAAAGGCTTTGGCGCAGCCGTCAACGTGACGCTGGGCCTGCCGATCATCCGCACATCGGTCGATCACGGCACCGCGCTTGATCTGGCCGGCAGCGGCAAGATCGACACCGGCAGCCTGCAAGTCGCCCTGGAAACCGCCTACCAGATGGCCGAGACCCGTTTATGAACGAGCAATACCAACACAAGGCGCGCAAACGCTTTGGCCAGAACTTCCTCCACGATGCCGGCGTTATCGACCGCATCCTGCGTTCCATCCATGCCAAGGCTGACGACCGTCTGCTGGAAATCGGCCCGGGCCAGGGCGCATTGACCGCCGGCCTGCTGTCTTCCGGCGCCCAGCTCGACGTGGTGGAACTGGACAAGGACCTGATTCCGATTCTCAACCAGCAGTTTGCCGGCAAGAATAATTTCAACCTGCACCAGGGCGATGCACTGAAGTTCGACTTCAACACGCTCAACGCCGCGCCGAACAGCCTGCGCGTGGTCGGCAATCTGCCGTACAACATCTCGACACCGCTGATTTTTCACCTGCTGAACAATGCTGGCATCATTCGCGACATGCACTTCATGCTGCAAAAAGAAGTGGTCGAGCGTCTGGCTGCGGGTCCTGGCGGTGGTGACTGGGGGCGTCTGTCGATCATGGTTCAGTACCACTGCCGCGTCGAACACCTGTTCAACGTCGGCCCGGGCGCGTTCAATCCGCCGCCGAAAGTCGATTCGGCGATCGTTCGTCTGGTGCCGCATGCGGTACTGCCGCACCCGGCCAAGGATCATCGCCTGCTCGAACGCGTGGTGCGCGAAGCGTTCAACCAGCGCCGCAAGACCTTGCGCAACACGCTCAAGCAACTGCTCAGCAATGCCGAAATCGAAGCCGCCGGCGTCGATGGCAGCCTGCGTCCCGAGCAACTGGATCTGGCCGCGTTCGTGCGCCTGGCAGACCAGCTCGCCGTACAAGTCCCGGCCACCCCTGCCGCCGACTGACCGGCGATGAACGCTATCGGGCAGCACACCACTCTGGTTTACTGCCCGATACTTGCCTAGACTGATTCCCCATCAGCTACGCCCCGCGTTCCGCTTCGTTAAGGCCTTTTTGCATGTCCGATTCCCGTTATAAGGTTGATGTCAGCGTCGTCACCCGCTATCTGGCAGAACAATCGCAACCCGAAGATGACCGTTTCGCTTTCGCCTACACCATCACCGTGCAGAACAATGGTCAGATGCCGGCCAAGCTTCTGTCCCGGCATTGGGTGATTACTGACGGTGACGGCCATGTCGAAGAAGTCCGTGGTGAAGGCGTTGTCGGCCTGCAGCCACTGATCGCCGCTGGCGAGAGCCACAAATATACGAGCGGTACGGTGATGACCACCAAGGTCGGCACCATGCAGGGCTCTTATGAAATGGTCGCCGACGACGGCAAGCATTTCGACGCGATCATCAAACCGTTCCGCCTTGCCGTGCCCGGAGCCCTGCACTGATGACGACGTATGCCGTCGGCGACCTGCAAGGCTGCCTCGAACCGCTCAAATGCCTGCTCAAGCAAGTCGCGTTCGATCCGCAGCTCGATCGACTCTGGCTGGTGGGTGATCTGGTCAACCGCGGCCCGCAATCGCTGGAAACCCTGCGTTTTCTGTACGGCATGCGCGAGTCGCTGGTTTGCGTACTGGGCAATCACGATCTGCATCTGCTTGCCGCCGCAAAAAACATCGAACGCCTGAAAAAATCCGACACCCTGCGCGAGATCATCGAAGCGCCGGACTGCGCCGAATTGCTCGAATGGGTACGCCAGCAAAAACTCATGCACTACGACGAGCAACGTGATGTCGCCATGGTTCATGCCGGCATCCCGCCGCAATGGTCACTACGCCGCGCCTTGAAGTGCGCCGCCGAGGTCGAGACGGCGTTGCGCGATGACAATATGTTGCCGGCCTTTCTCGATGGCATGTACGGCAACGATCCGGCGAAGTGGGACAGCGATCTCAAAGGCGTCGAGCGTTTGCGCGTGATCACCAACTATTTCACACGCATGCGTTTTTGCACCGCCGAAGGCAAACTCGACCTCAAAAGCAAGGAAGGCCTCGACGCTGCTCCGCCCGGCTATAAACCGTGGTTCCAGCACAAGGAGCGCAAGACCCGCGGCCTGCGCATCATCTTCGGCCATTGGGCGGCGCTGGAAGGCAACATCCACGAGCCGGGTATCTCTGCACTGGACACCGGTTGTGTCTGGGGCGGCAGCCTGACCCTGATGAACGTCGACAGCGGTGAACGCCTGTCGTGCAAATGCGACGAACATGGCGGACTTGCACCTTCAGTCGCGCCATCCATACCCGAAATTTCGCCAGTCAACGCGCCGCGTTAGACTGCGCTATCAGTTGAGCAACAGGAACACAGCCATGACCGAATTCAAACGAATCCCCCCGGAGCAGGCCCAGGCCTTGCGTGAACAAGGCGCAGTTGTAGTTGACGTGCGCGATCCGGCAACCTTTTCCGCACTGCACATCAGCGGTTCGAAGCATCTGGACAATCATTCGCTGCACGCCTTCATCCAGGCCGCCGACCTCGATGCACCGACCGTTGTGGTCTGCTACCACGGCAATTCCAGCCAGGGCGCTGCGGCCTACCTGATCAGCCAAGGCTTTTCCGACGTCTACAGCATGGACGGTGGCTTTGAGCTGTGGCGTACGACCTATCCTTCGGAAACTGCGCAAGGCAGCGACGAATAATTTTTTTGTCACGCGCAGCCCCCGGCTTCCGCGGGCCTGCGCGAGGCAGACGAACGGTCTGCCACAACTAATTACGTATCTCGCCTTTACCTCTCGAATTCCCAACTATCCTTAAGCGCAGGCCATCCAAAACAGGGGAGAGCCGGTACACCGGCGCACGGGTCATCGGGAGTAGCTTCCGTGGTTGTCCACTGCGGGAGAGTTCTGGGGGGTAAACAACGGCTGCCACTGTGGCTGTTGCCAGCATCGACTGAGTGATCCGGCGTCGGCTCCACGTATCGAGCGAGGTGACGTCATGAGTATCTTTAGCCACTTCCAACAACGCTTCGAATCCACACGCCAGGAAGAATTCTCTCTGCAGGAATACCTGGAACTGTGCAAAAAGGATCGCAGCGCCTACGTATCCGCCGCCGAGCGTCTGCTGCTGGCGATTGGCGAACCGGAACTGCTCGACACTTCGACCAATTCGAGGCTGTCGCGCATCTTCTCCAACAAGGTGATCCGCCGCTATCCGGCCTTTGAAGACTTCCACGGGATGGAAGAATGCATCGACCAGATCGTCTCGTATTTCCGCCACGCCGCTCAGGGCCTGGAAGAGAAGAAACAGATCCTTTATCTGCTCGGCCCCGTCGGCGGCGGTAAATCGTCCCTGGCCGAGAAGCTGAAACAGCTGATTGAAAAAGTGCCCTTCTACGCAATCAAGGGCTCACCGGTATTCGAATCGCCACTGGGTCTGTTCAACGCCACCGAAGATGGCGCGATTCTCGAAGAAGACTTCGGTATCCCGCGGCGCTATCTCAATACCATCATGTCGCCGTGGGCAACCAAACGCCTGGCCGAATTCGGCGGCGATATCAGCCAGTTCCGCGTGGTCAAACTGTACCCGTCGATCCTCAATCAGATCGCCGTGGCCAAGACCGAACCGGGTGACGAGAACAACCAGGACATTTCCGCACTGGTCGGCAAGGTCGATATCCGCAAACTCGAGGAGTACCCACAGAACGACGCCGACGCCTACAGCTATTCCGGTGCGCTGTGCCGGGCCAACCAGGGCCTGATGGAGTTCGTCGAAATGTTCAAGGCACCGATCAAGGTGCTGCACCCACTCCTGACAGCGACTCAGGAAGGCAACTACAACAGTACCGAAGGCCTCGGCGCGATTCCGTTCACCGGGATCCTGCTCGCTCACTCCAACGAATCGGAGTGGCACACCTTCCGCAACAACAAGAACAACGAAGCGTTCATCGACCGGATCTACATCGTCAAAGTACCGTACTGCCTGCGTGTCAGCGACGAAGTGAAGATCTACGACAAACTGCTGTTCAACAGTTCACTGGCAAAGGCGCATTGCGCACCGGACACCTTGAAGATGCTGGCGCAGTTCACCGTACTGTCGCGCCTCAAGGAGCCGGAAAACTCCAATATCTATTCGAAAATGCGCGTCTACGACGGCGAAAACCTCAAGGACACCGATCCGAAAGCCAAGTCGATTCAGGAGTACCGCGACTCGGCGGGTGTCGATGAGGGCATGAACGGTCTGTCGACCCGCTTCGCCTTCAAGATCCTGTCCAAGGTGTTCAACTTCGACCCGCATGAAATCGCCGCCAACCCGGTACACCTGCTCTATGTGCTGGAACAGCAGATCGAACAGGAACAGTTCCAGGCCGAGACCCGCGAACGCTACCTGCGCTATCTGAAGGAATACCTCGCGCCGCGCTATATCGAGTTTATCGGCAAGGAAATCCAGACTGCTTACCTCGAGTCTTACAGCGAGTACGGTCAGAACATCTTCGACCGCTACGTGCTCTATGCGGACTTCTGGATTCAGGATCAGGAGTACCGCGACCCGGAAACCGGCGAAATCCTCAACCGCGTCGCGCTCAACGAAGAACTCGAGAAAATCGAAAAACCGGCCGGCATCAGCAATCCGAAGGATTTCCGCAACGAGATCGTCAACTTCGTCCTGCGCGCCCGGGCCAACAACAACGGCAAGAACCCGACCTGGCTCAGCTACGAAAAACTGCGGGTGGTCATCGAAAAGAAAATGTTCTCCAACACCGAAGACCTTCTGCCCGTCATCAGCTTCAACGCCAAGGCCAGCAAAGAGGACCAGCAAAAACACAACGACTTCGTTACACGCATGGTTGAACGTGGCTACACCGATAAACAGGTACGACTGCTGTCCGAATGGTACCTGCGGGTCCGCAAGTCGCAGTGAGGCAGCTGCAAGCTACAGGCCACAAGCTGCAAGACAAAGCGCGTAAGCCCTGAATCCTGGGTCATTCGCTTCTACTTGCAGCTTGCAGCTCAAAACTTGAAGCTCCCCGGAGGGGCCTATGAGCTATGTGATCGACCGACGCCTCAATGGCAAGAACAAGAGCACGGTGAACCGTCAGCGTTTTCTGCGACGTTACCGTGACCACATCAAGAAGGCCGTCGAAGAGGCGGTCAGCCGGCGCTCCATCACTGATATGGAACACGGCGAACAGATCAGCATTCCCGGTCGCGACATCGACGAACCGGTGCTTCACCACGGCCGCGGCGGCAAACAGACCGTGGTTCATCCCGGTAACAAGGAATTCACCGCCGGCGAACACATCGCCCGTCCGCCGGGCGGCGGTGGCGGACGCGGTCCGGGCAAGGCCGGCAACTCCGGCGAGGGCATGGACGAGTTCGTCTTCCAGATTACCCAGGAGGAATTTCTCGAGTTCATGTTCGAAGACCTCGAACTGCCGAACCTGGTCAAGCGCAACCTGAGCGGCACCGATACCTTCAAAACCGTGCGCGCCGGGATCAGCAACGAAGGCAACCCGTCACGCATCAATATCATCCGCACCCTGCGTTCGGCACACGCACGGCGTATCGCCCTGTCCGGCAGCAGCCGGGCGAAGCTACGCGAGGTCAAAGCAGAGCTGGAACGGCTGAGACGCGAAGAACCAGACAACTTCGGCGATATACAGGAACTGGAGGCGGAAATCGAAAAACTCAGCGCGCGCATCCATCGCGTACCGTTTCTCGATACCTTCGACTTGAAATACAACCTGCTGATCAAACAGCCAAACCCCAGCTCGAAAGCCGTGATGTTCTGCCTGATGGACGTTTCCGGTTCGATGACCCAAGCGACCAAGGACATCGCCAAGCGCTTCTTCATCCTCTTGTACCTGTTCCTCAAGCGCAATTACGACAAGATCGACGTGGTGTTCATCCGCCATCACACCAGCGCCCGTGAAGTCGACGAAGAGGAGTTCTTCTATTCGCGGGAAACCGGCGGCACCATCGTTTCCAGCGCCTTGAAACTGATGCAGGAAATCATGGCCGAGCGTTACCCGAGTAACGAGTGGAATATCTATGCCGCTCAGGCCTCCGACGGCGACAACTGGAATGATGACTCGCCGATCTGCCGTGACATTCTGATCAACCAGATCATGCCGTTTGTGCAGTACTACACTTACGTGGAGATCACCCCGCGCGAACATCAGGCCTTGTGGTACGAATACGAACGCATCGCCGAAGCCTTTTCTGACACGTTTGCCCAGCAGCAACTGGTCTCGGCCGGAGATATCTATCCGGTCTTCCGTGAACTCTTCCAGCGCAGGTTAGTGACATGACCGCCAAAGAGCAGAAGCGCCAACCCATTTCCACCGGCTCGGAATGGACATTCGAGCTGATCCAGACCTACGACCGCGAGATCGCTCGGATTGCGGCCCGCTATGCGCTGGACACCTATCCCAACCAGATCGAAGTGATTACCGCCGAACAAATGATGGACGCCTATGCTTCGGTGGGCATGCCGCTGGGTTACCACCACTGGTCCTACGGCAAGCACTTCCTCAGCACCGAGAAGTCCTACAGCCGCGGGCAAATGGGCCTGGCCTACGAGATTGTGATCAACTCCGATCCGTGCATTGCCTACCTGATGGAAGAGAACACCATCTGCATGCAGGCGCTGGTAGTGGCGCACGCTTGCTATGGCCACAACAGTTTCTTCAAGGGCAACTACCTGTTCCGCACCTGGACCGATGCCAGTTCGATCATTGACTATCTGGTGTTTGCCAAGCAGTACATCATGCAATGCGAGGAGCGCCACGGCATCGATGCGGTGGAAGACCTCCTCGATTCCTGCCATGCATTGATGAATTATGGGGTTGACCGCTACAAGCGTCCCTATCCGATTTCTGCCGAAGAAGAGCGGCGCCGGCAGAAGGATCGCGAAGAGCACATGCAGAAGCAGATCAACGATCTGTGGCGCACCATTCCCAAAGGCGCGGACAAGTACAGCGACAAGGACAACGCACGCTTCCCGGCCGAGCCGCAGGAAAACATCCTCTACTTCATCGAGAAGCACGCGCCGCTGCTGGAGCCTTGGCAGCGCGAGATCGTGCGCATTGTGCGCAAGATCGCCCAGTATTTTTATCCACAGCGTCAGACCCAAGTGATGAACGAAGGCTGGGCCACGTTCTGGCATTACACGTTGATGAACGACCTGTACGACGAAGGGCTGGTCACCGACGGTTTCATGATGGAATTCCTCACCTCGCACACCAGCGTGGTGTTCCAGCCGGGTTTCGACAGCCCCTATTACAGCGGCATCAACCCTTATGCGCTGGGCTTTGCCATGTATCGCGACATTCGGCGCATATGTGAAGAGCCCACCGAGGAGGATCGCCGCTGGTTTCCGGAAATCGCCGGGACCGATTGGCTGTCGACTATCAAGTTCGCCATGAGCAGCTTCAAGGATGAGAGTTTCATCTTGCAGTACCTGTCGCCGAAGGTGATTCGCGACCTGAAACTGTTCAGCATTCTCGACGATGACCAGAAAGACGATCTGCTGGTGCCAGCCATTCACGACGAAAGCGGCTATCGGATCATCCGTGAAACTCTGGCTGCGCAGTACAACCTCGGCAATCGTGAGCCGAACGTGCAGATCTACAGCATTGATCGACGTGGCGACCGTTCGCTGACCCTGCGCCATCAGCAGCATGACCGCAAACCGCTGGGCGACTCCACTGACGAGGTGCTCAAGCACCTGCATCGACTCTGGGGTTTCGACATTCACCTGGAAACCCTGCAGGGCGACCAGATCATGAAAACCCATCACGTTCCGCCACGTAGCGAACACAGTGAAGGGGATTACGGTCGACTTGATCTGGCAGTGATTCATCTTTGAGCCGGTTAGGCCTCCGAAAGTCTGACGCAAGGGTTATCCTGTCGGGCTAACGGAGGTTTTTTATGCAGGTTTACAAGGTTGGCGGCGCGGTGCGCGATCGCCTGTTGGGGTTGCCGGTCACCGATATCGACCGGGTCGTGGTCGGCGCAACGACCGAAGAGATGCTCGCCCAGGGATTCCGCCCGGTTGGCGCGGATTTTCCGGTTTTTTTGCACCCGAAAACCGGCGAGGAATACGCCCTCGCCCGTACGGAGCGCAAGAGTGGCCGCGGTTATGGCGGCTTCACGTTTTACGCCAGCCCCGAAGTCACCCTCGAAGAGGACCTGATTCGCCGTGACCTGACCATCAATGCCATGGCCGAAGACGATCAGCACAATCTGACCGATCCGTATCATGGCCAGCGCGATCTGCAAGCGCGAATCCTGCGCCACGTTTCGCCGGCATTCGCCGAAGATCCTCTGCGGGTATTACGCGTTGCCCGTTTCGCTGCGCGTTATGCCGGCCTCGGCTTTACCGTTGCGCCAGAAACTCTGGAGCTGATGCGCCAGCTCAGCGAGTCCGGTGAACTGCAAGCATTGACCGCTGAACGCAGTTGGAAGGAAATCTCCCGAGCCTTGATGGAAGATCAGCCCCACGTGTTCATTCAGGTGCTGCGTGATTGCGGCGCGCTGGAGGTGCTGATGCCTGAGGTCGACGCGCTGTTTGGCGTGCCGCAACCCGAAGCGCATCACCCGGAAATCGACACCGGGCTGCACACCCTCAGCGTGCTGCAACAGGCGGCGCTGCATAAACAACCGCTGACGGTACGCTGGGCCTGCCTGCTGCACGATCTCGGCAAAGGACTGACGCCGCAAGCGGAGTGGCCACGGCACATCGCCCATGAGCACACCGGATTGAAGCTGATCAAAGCGGTCAACGAACGCTTCAAGGCGCCGAAGGATTGCCAGGAATTGGCGCTGCTGGTCGGCCAGTACCACACCCATGGTCACCGGGCGCTGGAGTTGAAGGCTTCGACACTGCTGGAATTGCTGCAGAGTTTCGACGTGTATCGCCGCCCGCAGCGTTTCGAAGAATTTATTGCTGCCTGCGAAATGGACGCTCGTGGACGCAAAGGCCTGGAGCAGCGGAGTTATCCACAGGCGGATTATCTGCGCGGAGCCGCAACTGCAGCGCGCGGGGTGGCGGTGCAGCCATTGCTGGAGCAGGGTTTCAAGGGACCGGCGCTGGGCGAAGCGCTGAAGCGCGAACGGCTCAAAGCTCTGAAGGCTTACAAAGAAGCGGCGTCAGGATAAAAGCTTCGTCGGATCGCCGCCCGGAGCAGGTTCGCTCCCACAGGCGACCTCGATCCAATGTGGGAGCGAGCCTGCTCGCGAAGGCGCCTTTGATATCAACGCAAATGCGCAGGCGTGAGCTGCTCCCCGCGCCATTCGAATGCAACCGGCGCCAACACCTGATCAATCTGCGCCTCGGCCCACAGCGTCGAAAAGCTTTTTCCCACACCCGGATGCACCCGATCTGGAGCAATCAGCGACAGCGGCCATAGCACAAAGGCATTTTTCAGGATTTCCGCCCGCGGCAGCACCAGACCATCGAAATTGCCGGCCAGATCGCCGTACAACAGCACGTCGATATCCAGCGGCAAGCCTTTGCGATCCGGGGCGTAGCGGCCATTGTCCGCTTCGATGAATTTCAGTCGTCGGTCCAGCTCCATCAATGGTAGATCGGTCTGCGCCGACACCACGAAATTGAAAAACGGACCGCTCTTGATGCCCACCGGCTGGCTTTCGAACACCGCCGAACAGCGGATATCCACCAGAAACATCGCCAAAGCGTCGAGCCCGGCGCACAAATGAGTTTCGCGGTCGATATTGCTACCGAGCCCGAGGTAGACCTGAGTCAGCGACATCCGCGCTCGATCTCCACACCTACACCACCCTTGGCCGCCGGCACCGCGCCGGGTTTGGTCAGCTTCAGGCGCACCCAAGTGATGTTGAATTCGCTCATCAGCACTTCGACCAGACGCTCGGCGAAGGTCTCGACCAGTTGAAACTGCGCCTGCTCGGCAAACGCCTGAATGCGCGCGGAAACGCTGGCATAGTCGAGCGCCAGGGTCAGGTCGTCACCAGCGGCGGCCGGGCGGTTGTCCCAGGCGAAGCTCAGATCAAGTCGCAAGCACTGGCGGATGCCGCGCTCCCAGTCATAGGCACCGATGACGGTGTCGACTTCCAGGCCCTCGATAAACACTCTGTCCAAGCACTTCTCTCCGCTGCACGACAAGGGCGCAATGCGCCGTTAGAATCAGGGCGTCCTCGCCCGGAATAGTTAGCATGTTTTGGTTACTGGCGATTCTCGCCTACCTGCTCGGCTCGCTGTCCTTCGCCATTTTGCTCAGCCGCCTGACCGGAAATCCGGATCCGCGAATGAGTGGCTCGGGCAATGCCGGCGCCACCAACATGCTGCGCCTGGCCGGTCGCAAACTGGCGATCCTGACCCTGCTGGGTGACCTGTGCAAAGGCCTGCTGCCGGTACTGATCGCAGCGGCTGCGGGCCTTTCGGTGCAGGATCAGGCGTGGATCGGCGTTTGCGCCGTAATCGGTCACCTGTTCCCGCTGTATTTCCGCTTCCGTGGCGGCAAAGGCGTCGCTACCGCTGCCGGCATGCTGCTGGGCCTGTATCCGCCCGCCGCGCTGCTGGCCGTTTGCGCCTGGTTGCTGACGTTCTACCTGACCCGTACCAGCTCGCTGGCGGCGCTGATTGCCACTCCGCTGACCCTGCCGTTGCTGGCCTGGCAGGAACCGGCGGCGCTGCTGCCGATGAGCGCGCTGACGCTGCTGATCGTCTGGCGCCACCGCGGCAATCTACGCGACCTGTTTGCCGGGCGCGAACGGCATTTCTAAATAACCCCGCCGAGCGCCAAGCATCACAACGCCGACAATTGCTCCATCGGCCAGCGCGCCTGCACGCTGATCGCCAAGGTTTCCTGCTGGCCGGCCTTCAAGCGCTGGCAGCCGGCAAAGGCGATCATTGCGCCATTGTCGGTGCAGAACTCGGGGCGGGCATAAAACACCTCGCCTTGCATGTCGCCGAGCATCTTCTCCAGGGAAACCCGCAAAGCCTTGTTGGCACTGACGCCACCCGCGATCACCAGACGCTTCATGCCCGCCTGTTTCAGCGCGCGCTTGCACTTGATGGTCAAAGTCTCCACCACGGCCTGCTGGAACGCCAGCGCGATGTCGCTGCGGGCTTGCTCGCCGTCGTCCCCGGCGCTGACGCATTGCTGCCAGGTGTTGAGGGCAAAGGTCTTGAGGCCGCTGAAGCTGAAATCCAGACCCGGGCGATCACACATCGGACGCGGGAAAGTGAAACGTCCTGCAGTGCCCTTTTCAGCCAGCTTGGCAATTTCCGGACCGCCGGGATAATTGAGGCCCATCATTTTCGCGGTTTTGTCGAACGCTTCGCCGGCGGCATCGTCGAGCGTCTCGCCGAGCAGGCTGTATTGGCCGATGCCATCGACCTGAACCAGCTGCGTATGCCCGCCCGACACCAACAAAGCGACGAACGGGAATTGCGGCGGTTTCGGCTCCAGCATCGGCGCCAGCAGATGGCCTTCCATGTGGTGCACACCGAGCGCCGGAATGCCCCAGGCAAACGCCAGCGCCTGAGCGCAAGACGCACCAACCAGAAGCGCGCCAACCAGGCCGGGACCTGCGGTATAGGCGATCGCATCGATCTCGGTGGGCACGCAGTCGGCCTCGGCCAACACCTGACGGATCAAGGGCAGCATGCGTTTGACGTGGTCACGCGAGGCCAGCTCGGGCACTACTCCGCCGTAAGCGCGGTGCAGGTCGATCTGGCTGAACAGCGCGTCGGCCAGCAGACCGCGTTCACTGTCATATAAGGCGACGCCGGTTTCGTCGCAGGAGGTTTCTAATCCCAGTACTAGCATGGGTTTGCGCCTTGTTTAGGCTGAATTCGAAGGCGCGCATAATAGTCGCCGCGGGATGCCCCGACCAGCGGTTTTCGATCAGAGGCTTTGCATTCCGAGCGATGAGGGGTTAACATCCGCAACCCTTAAAAACCGACGTCTTCAAGTGCTCTTTTGCCGCGAGGATGTTGACCCCGGTAATGAATGAAGGTAGCTCTGGATGCCAGCCGTCAAAGTAAAAGAGAACGAACCCTTCGACGTAGCTCTGCGTCGTTTCAAGCGCTCCTGCGAAAAAGCCGGTGTACTGGCTGAAGTTCGTAGCCGCGAATTTTACGAGAAGCCAACTTCTGAGCGTAAGCGCAAGGCAGCAGCTGCTGTTAAACGCCACGCCAAGAAAGTTCAGCGCGAACAGCGCCGCGCCGTTCGTCTGTACTAATACACAGACGTTCGTAGCAAGCTTCTTGCCTAAGCCCGGCTCACTGCCGGGCTAATGGCATTTGCGTAAAACGCTTGATGCTTCACCGTCGACGCCGCAGATGCGACCGAGACAAATCCGCTTCACCGCGTCAGGCCTGGCTTTTTTGCCAGCGGTGCACGTCTTTTCTGACGAGCCTTTCAAGGCTACTGACGAGCACACCCACTGATTCCTCTTACGACGATCAGCCCAAGGCACCTCATGCGTGCCCGCTTTATTGAGCTATCCGAGGCCCTTTACCGGCCGTCAGCGGACTCAGCGCAACACTTTCAAATAGTCGAAGACTGATAGGTACTAACGTCAGTGGATTTTCGGCAGATACACTTCCCGACAGCGATCATGCAGACGACACCGGTCGAGCCGCACATTTTGCGCGCTTCCAACATAGACCCGCGTTCGACAGCCTGTCGCAACGGACTTCTTGCAGCGCAGACGACGAGAACGCCATGGCCGGGCTGATACCCCAGAGCTTCATTGACGACCTGCTGAACCGCACCGACATCGTCGACGTGGTCAGCTCGCGCGTGCAATTGAAGAAGGCCGGCAAGAACTACACCGCCTGCTGCCCGTTCCACAAAGAGAAAACCCCGTCTTTCAGCGTCAGCCCCGACAAGCAGTTCTATTATTGCTTCGGCTGCGGCGCCGGCGGCAATGCCCTTGGCTTTCTCATGGATCACGACAATCTGGATTTCCCCCAGGCCGTCGAAGATCTGGCCAAAGCCGCCGGCATGGAAATCCCTCGCGAAGAAAGCGGCCGCGAACGCAAACCCCGGCAACCGACTGATTCGCCGCTGTACCCCCTGCTGACCGCAGCCGCCGATTTTTATCGGCAGGCGCTCAAGAGCCATCCCGCGCGTAAAGCGGCGGTCGATTACCTCAAGGGACGCGGACTGACCGGCGAGATCGCCCGGGATTTCGGCCTCGGCTTTGCACCGCCAGGCTGGGACAATCTGTTCAAGCATTTGAGCAGCGATACCCTGCAACAGAAGGCCATGATCGACGCCGGCCTGCTGATCGAGAATGCTGAAACCGGCAAACGCTATGACCGCTTCCGCGATCGCGTGATGTTCCCGATCCGCGACACCCGTGGCCGGATCATCGCGTTCGGCGGCCGCGTGCTGGGTGACGACAAGCCCAAGTACCTGAACTCCCCGGAAACCCCGGTATTCCATAAAGGCCAGGAACTCTATGGCCTGTATGAAGCGCGCAAGAACAATCGCAACCTCGACGAAATTATCGTCGTCGAAGGTTACATGGACGTCATCGCCCTTGCCCAGCAAGGCTTGCGCAATGCTGTCGCGACGCTGGGCACCGCCACCAGCGAAGAACATTTGAAGCGGCTTTTTCGCGTCGTGCCGAACGTGCTGTTCTGCTTCGACGGCGACCAGGCTGGCCGCAACGCCGCGTGGCGGGCGCTGGAAGCCACCCTGCCGTGCCTGCAGGACGGACGGCGTGCGCGGTTCCTGTTTCTGCCCGAAGGCGAAGACCCGGATACCTTGGTTCGCGCCGAGGGCACCGATGCCTTCAAGGCACGGATCAATCAACATGCGCAGCCATTGGCCGATTACTTCTTCCAGCAACTGACCGAAGAAGCCGACCCACGTTCGCTCGAAGGCAAGGCGCACATGGCTACCCTTGCCGCGCCGCTGATCGACAAAGTACCGGGTGCGAATCTGCGCATTCTGATGCGTCAGCGCCTGAGCGAAATCACCGGCCTGAGCAGCGAAACCGTCAGCCAGCTCGCGCAGAGCGCGCCGCAGGAAGCCCCACCGGCGTACGACCCCGGTATCGATTACGACGCCATGCCGGACTACGGCGACTATCATCAGCCGCAGGCGCAGGACATGTATGTGCCGCAGCAGGAGTGGACGCCAAAGAAACCCGGCGCCGGCGGCAAGAAGTGGGACAAGAAACCCTGGGACAAGAACGGCAAGCGTGGCAGCGATCGCGATCAGCAGCGTCCGCGCACGCCGATCGGTGTCGAGTCGCCGACCCTGACCGCCCTGCGCACACTGCTTCATCACCCGCAATTGGCCAAGCGCGTCGAAGACGCCGGGCATATTGCCGACGAAAATCAGACCAATGCCCAGTTACTTGTGGCACTGCTCGAAGCCGTACAGAAGAATCCCCGACTAAACTCATTTCAGTTGATCGCGCGATGGCACGGCACTGAACAGGGACGCTTGCTCAAGGCACTGGCAGAAAAGGAATGGCTGATTGACGGAGAAAACCTTGAACAACAGTTTTTCGACACCATTACTAGCTTGTCAGCCCGCCAACGCGAGCGAAATCTCGAACAGTTACTCAGGAAAGCGCGGCAAAGCGAACTGAGCGTCGAAGAGAAAAATCAACTGCGCGACCTTTTAAGTCGCAATGTTTCCGCATCAAACCCGACCTCAACTGGCGCGTGAGGTCATAGCTCAGGTATAATCCTCGGCTTGTTTTTTGCCCGCCAAGACCTTCAGTGGATAGGGTGTTATGTCCGGAAAAGCGCAACAGCAGTCTCGTATTATTGAGTTGATCAAACTGGGTCGTGAGCAGAAGTATCTGACTTACGCCGAGGTCAACGACCACCTGCCCGAGGATATTTCAGATCCGGAGCAGGTGGAAGACATCATCCGCATGATCAACGACATGGGGATCCCCGTACACGAGAGTGCTCCGGATGCGGACGCCCTTATGTTGGCCGACGCCGATACCGACGAGGCCGCTGCGGAAGAAGCAGCCGCTGCGTTGGCAGCGGTGGAGACCGATATCGGTCGCACCACTGACCCTGTGCGCATGTATATGCGTGAAATGGGTACGGTAGAGCTTCTGACTCGTGAAGGCGAAATCGAAATCGCCAAGCGGATCGAAGAAGGCATTCGTGAAGTGATGAGCGCTATCGCGCACTTCCCTGGCACGGTTGACCACATTCTCTCCGAGTACACGCGTGTCACCACCGAAGGTGGTCGCCTGTCCGACGTTCTGAGCGGTTACATCGACCCGGACGACGGCATTGCGCCGCCAGCGGCAGAAGTGCCGCCGCCCGTTGACCCGAAAGCCGTCAAGGCCGACGACGATACCGACGACGATGATGCCGAAGCTTCCGATGACGAAGAAGAAGCGGAAAGCGGTCCGGATCCGGTCATCGCTGCACAGCGCTTTGGCGCCGTCGCCGACCAGATGGAAGTCACCCGCAAGGCCCTGAAAAAGCACGGTCGCAACAACAAGGCAGCGATTGCCGAGTTGCTCGCACTGGCCGAGCTGTTCATGCCGATCAAACTGGTGCCGAAGCAATTCGAAGGCCTGGTCGAGCGTGTTCGCAGTGCCCTGGATCGTCTGCGTCAGCAAGAGCGCGCGATCATGCAACTGTGCGTACGTGATGCACGTATGCCGCGCGCCGATTTCCTGCGTCAGTTTCCGGGCAACGAAGTCGACGAAAGCTGGTCCGACGCTCTGGCCAAAGGCAAGAGCAAGTACGCCGAAGCCATCGGTCGCGTACAGCCGGACATCATTCGTTGCCAGCAGAAGCTGATCGCGCTGGAAACCGAAACCGGTCTGACCATCGCAGAAATCAAGGACATCAACCGTCGCATGTCGATCGGTGAGGCCAAGGCCCGCCGCGCGAAGAAAGAGATGGTTGAAGCCAACCTGCGTCTGGTGATCTCGATCGCCAAGAAGTACACCAACCGCGGCCTGCAATTCCTCGATCTGATCCAGGAAGGCAACATCGGCCTGATGAAAGCGGTGGACAAGTTCGAATACCGTCGTGGTTACAAGTTCTCGACTTATGCCACCTGGTGGATCCGTCAGGCGATCACTCGCTCGATCGCCGACCAGGCCCGCACCATCCGTATTCCGGTGCACATGATCGAGACGATCAACAAGCTCAACCGCATTTCCCGGCAGATGTTGCAGGAAATGGGTCGCGAACCGACCCCGGAAGAGCTGGGCGAACGCATGGAAATGCCTGAGGACAAGATCCGCAAGGTATTGAAGATCGCCAAAGAGCCGATCTCCATGGAAACCCCGATCGGTGATGACGAAGACTCCCATCTGGGCGACTTCATCGAAGACTCGACCATGCAGTCGCCAATCGATGTCGCCACCGTTGAGAGCCTGAAAGAAGCGACTCGCGAAGTGCTGTCGGGCCTTACCGCCCGTGAAGCCAAGGTACTGCGCATGCGTTTCGGTATCGACATGAACACCGACCACACGCTCGAAGAGGTGGGCAAACAATTCGACGTAACGCGTGAGCGGATCCGTCAGATCGAAGCCAAGGCGCTGCGCAAGCTGCGCCACCCGACGCGAAGCGAGCATCTGCGCTCCTTCCTCGACGAGTGATACCAGAACCCCCGGCCCAGGCCGGGGGTTTTGTTTATATGGCAGATTAAATTCTTCGCACCGCCCCTCCCCCGCCTACCGCGTCTACACTCGAACCAATCATCCCCGAGCCATAACGAGAGCGTTATGCACAGATTGGCGCCCGTGCTTTTTTTGCTGTCACTGATGATCTGGACCGCAACGGCTGACGCGCTGACTCTGACCGAAGAAGAACGCAGCTGGCTCGCGGCTCACCCGGATTTACGCCTGGGTGTCGACGCGTCGTGGCCACCTTTCGAGTTTCGTGACGATCAGAGCCGCTATCAGGGTCTGGCGGCTGACTATATCGAAGTGATTCGCCAACGTTTGTCGATCAAATTGACGCCGATCGAACCGGTGAGCTGGACGGTGGTGCTGGAACAGGTCAAAAGCGGCAAGATCGATCTGCTGCCTGGCATCATGTCGACTCCTGAGCGCCAGACCTACCTGTCGTTCACCCGTCCCTATCTGGACTTCCCAATCGTCATCCTCGCCCATATCGGTGGCGCGCAGCCACGCAAAATAGGCGATCTGTACGGTTTGAAGATCGCTGTGGTGGAAAATTACGCCCCACACGAATTGCTGCGCACCCACCATCCGGATCTGAACCTGGTGGCCATGCCCAACGTCAGCTCGGCGTTGCAGGCACTCGCCACCGATGAAGTCGACGCGGTCGTTGGCGATCTCGCGTCCAGTGTCTGGAGCCTGCGCCAGCTCAAGCTCGACGGCCTGTATGTCAGCGGCGAAACCCCTTATCGCTACCAATTGGCGATGGCCGTGCCGCGCGACAACAAAGTATTGGTAGGGATACTCGACAAAGTTCTGGCCGACATGAGCCCGGATGAAATCAGCAGCATTCAGGAACAGTGGGTCGGCAACGTCCTCGATCACCGGACATTCTGGTCAGATCTGTTGATTTACGGTTTACCGGGACTGTTGTTGTTGGTGACGATTCTTGCCGTGATGATCCGCATCAATCGCCGTTTGAGCTCGGAGATCGCCCGGCGCATCGATCTCGAACAGGAACTGCGCAGCAGTGAGTACCACTATCGCGGTCTGGTGGAGAGCCTGTCGGCCATCGCCTGGGAAGCGCGAATGAGCGACTTCACCTACAGCTATGTCTCGCCCCATGCCGAGGACTTGCTCGGCTATCCGCAATCCCATTGGCTGATACCGGGTTTCTGGCACAACATCATTCACCCGGCGGATCTGACCCGCACGCAAAACTACTGCAAAGAGGCCCTGCGTGAGGGTCGCGATCACATTGTCGACTACCGGGTCATCACTGCCGACGGCCGTTGTCTGTGGGTACGCGACATCGTCAGCCTGATTGAACATGGACACGAACCGGTGATGCGCGGTTTGATGATCGACATCAGCGAGATCAAGCGTACGGAAGAAGCGCTACGTCTCTCGGAGCAGAAATTCGCCTCGGTCTTCCAACAGTGCCCGGATATTCTGGTGATTGCGCGCCTGTCGGATGGCTGCCTGCTGGAGGTCAACGAAGCGTTTGAAGAGCAGATCGGACTGAAAGCCAGGGACGTCCTCGGGCAGACCGCGACCGATCTGAATATCTGGGGTATTCCCGGCGTCGGCCCGGGACTGCTCCTGCGTTTACAGGCAGGCAGTATCCGCAACCTGGAGATGCCTTTTCGCCGCAACAACGGCCAAGTGTTCACCGGTCTGATTTCCGCCGAGCCATTTGATCTGGATGCCACCGCGGCGCTGGTGGTCGTGGTTCGCGACATCACCCAGCTCAAGGAAACCCAACAGCAACTACAAACATCCGAAGAGAAATTTGCCAAGGCCTTCCACGCCTCGCCGGACGGCTTGTTGCTGTCGCGCCAGAGCGATGGCCTGCTGCTGGAAGTCAACGAGGGCTTCAGCCGGATTACCGGCTTCAACAGCGCCATGTCGGTGGACCGCTCGACACTTGATCTGGGCATCTGGGTCAATCTCAATGAGCGCAAACAGATGCTCGACTTGCTGCAGCGCGACGGCTTCGTGCGCGACTTCACCTGCCATATCCGCCGCAGTGACGGGCAGATTCGCCTTTGCGAAGTGTCCAGCCGGCCGCTGCCGATCGGCGAAGAAGACTGCATGCTGACTATTGCGCGAGATATCACCGAGCGCCATCTGATGCAGGAAAAACTGCAGCAGGCCGCCACCGTGTTCGAAAGCACCGCCGAGGGCGTGCTGATCACCGATACTCAACAGCACATCAGCGCGGTCAACCGCGCCTTCACCGAGATCACCGGTTACAGCGAAAGCGAAGCGCTTGGCCATACCCCGCGCCTGCTCGCCTCCGGCCTGCATGACAGCGCTTTTTACGCGGCAATGTGGCACCAGCTTACCGCTGACGGTCACTGGCAGGGCGAGATTTCCAACCGGCGCAAAAACGGCGAGCTGTACCCGAGCTGGCTGACCATCAGTGCGGTGCGCAATCGGGACAAGTTCATCACCCACTTTGTCGCGGTGTTCGCCGACATATCCAGCCTCAAGCACGCCCAGGCCAAGCTCGATTATCAGGCACATCACGACCCGCTCACCGGCCTGCCGAACCGCACGCTGTTCGAAAGTCGTCTGCAAATGGCGCTGAACGGTCAGCAGGAGAACGGCGGTCAAGGTGCTGTGTTGTTTCTCGATCTCGACCGCTTCAAACACATTAATGACAGCCTCGGTCACCCGGTCGGCGACCTGTTGCTCAAGGGCATCGCCATTCGCTTGAAAGAGCAACTGCGCGACATCGATACCGTTGCGCGCCTGGGTGGGGATGAATTCATCATTCTGCTGCCCGGTCTGCAACAGGCCAGTGATGCCGACAACATCGCCAGTAAACTGCTCAACTGCTTTGGCGCACCGTTTCAGGCTGGCGAGCATGAGTTCTTCATCAGCGCCAGCATCGGCACCAGCCTGTATCCGCGCGATGGCAGCGACGTCGCGACGCTGGTGAAGAACGCCGATGCAGCGATGTACCGCTCCAAGGCCAAGGGCCGCAACCGCGTCGAAAGTTACACCCGAGATCTCACCGCCCAGGCCAGCGAGCGCATTGCGCTGGAGCATGAGCTGCGCCGCGCCATCGAGCGCGACGAACTGTTCCTCTATTACCAACCAAAAATCAGCCTCAACGACCATCGCCTGGTTGGCGCCGAAGCACTGATCCGCTGGCGTCACCCGACGTTCGGCGACGTACCGCCCGAACATTTCATTCCACTGGCCGAAGAAAACGGCATGATCCTGCAGATCGGTGACTGGGTGCTCGAAACCGCCTGCCGGCAAATGTTCGAATGGAATCAGGTCTACGACAGCCTCGGCCCGCTGTCGGTCAACCTCGCCGGCGCGCAACTGCGCCAGCCAAACCTGCTCGGACGCATCGAGCAACTGCTCAAGGACAACCGCCTCCAGCCGGATTTACTGCAACTTGAAATTACCGAGAATTTCATCATGAGTCAGGCCGAAGAGGCACTGGCCGTGCTGCACCAGCTCAAACACCTCGGCGTGCAACTGGCGATCGACGACTTCGGCACCGGTTATTCCTCGCTCAGCTACCTCAAACGCTTGCCGCTGGACATCCTCAAGATCGACCAGTCATTCGTCCGCGGCCTGCCCGACGACCCGCACGACGCGGCGATTGTCCGGGCCATCATCGCACTGGGCCGGAGCATGCAATTCACCGTCATCGCCGAAGGGGTGGAGACCCAGGCACAACAACAATTCCTCGCCGCCGAAGGCTGCGAACAGATCCAGGGCTACATCGTCAGCCTGCCGCTGCCACCGGAAGAATTCGCTGCAACGTTTCTACGTGTAACCGTATCGGATTTTTCGGATAGCACAGCCGAGAAACCGTCGCTATAATCCGCGACCTACTGAGGGCCTATAGCTCAGTTGGTTAGAGCAGAGGACTCATAATCCTTTGGTCCACGGTTCAAGTCCGTGTGGGCCCACCAAATTGAAAGCCGCGCTATATGCGCGGCTTTTTTGTGGGCGGGTGGGCGGTGAACGTTGATCTGACGAATGCCATGCTCAGAAGACTTCCACAATGCTGTAGGCATATTCTGAAGATATGTTTTCTCTCCTCCCAATCTATTGTTGAGCATTTCATCAGACGAGTAATGTCCTGACGCCTCCGCCCGAACAGGATTTTTCATGCTCGTGAATATTGCGCATCCGATAAAGGAAGCCGCCAACCAACAAACATGGATCAATCTTGCGTTACCCGTTCTTAGAACGTTATCTCGAGAACTCCGGACAGCCGCAATAGAAGAAGTAAAAAGGGCTGAAGACGCAGAAAGCGCCCTCAAAATATTGTTGGATCATTTCGGGTTCGTCGATGAATCCGTACTGGCCGTGACTATCATCACGCCGATCGGAAATGTCGCGGTCATGAGAGACAAACTGGCTGATATCGTCGAAAAACGTTCAGACTCTAGAGAGCGCTATGTTCGACATGCCATCGATACGTTGAAGGGACCTTTCGAAGTTTGGAAAGTCCTTTACGATAATGGGCGATATCGAATGGCATTCATCAACGCCTACGAAGCAAAGAACGACATGCTTGTAGTTGTCGACGTGCGAGAAGGACAAATTCTCTGGAATTTCCTGCATGCTCCGGCCAGAGCGATGAACAAGCACCGCCAGGGTGACCTTTTGTTCAAGCGATACATTATTGGAGACAAAGAAAAGGGCA
The DNA here is from genome assembly GCF_051132135.1 of Pseudomonas sp. R1-1. Taxonomy (NCBI): domain Bacteria; kingdom Pseudomonadati; phylum Pseudomonadota; class Gammaproteobacteria; order Pseudomonadales; family Pseudomonadaceae; genus Pseudomonas; species Pseudomonas sp. R1-1. Next base: position 650,441 of record NZ_CP071663.1, on the reverse strand, counting down.
GCCATTTGGCTGCCCTTGATATTTGAATCCTGATATTTGCATCCTCAGGAAATGGGATGAAGAGGTCTCACCTTACACCGATGTTGCAGCATCGCTGAGGTACCTACGTCCGCTAATGCCCTGCAAGGCAGCAGATTTCGCGCTCTTGCGGCATTCTTGACAAACAGGCAGGGCAAGTCAAATCAAATATGCGATGTTTTGTTTCAGCGCAGGGATAACGCTCACCCCGCGGCTGACTGTTTAACCACAGCCCGCAGCATGCCGCTGACAGTGTCTGTAACATGCGCAATTCCTACCTGCTAACCATGGAGCCCCCTTTGCCCGACACCCGCCCCCCCACCCTCGACGAAATCGACCGCCAGCTGATCGCCGCCCTGCAAATCAACGCCCGTGAAAGCGTGGCCATGCTCGCCCGGCAGCTAGGCATCGCGCGTACCACGGTGACCTCACGATTGGCGCGGCTGGAAAAAGCCAAAGTGATCACCGGTTATGGCGTGCGCTTGGGTCAGCGTGTGGTTGATGGCGGGCTGCAGGCGTATGTCGGGATCAAGGTGCAGCCGCGGTCCGGCAAGGATGTATTGCGTCGCTTGAGTGCGATGGCGCAGGTGCAGCAGTTGTGTGCGGTGAGTGGCGAGTTTGATTATGTGGCGTGGTTGCGGACCGATTCGCCGGAGCAACTGGATCAGTTGCTGGATCAGATCGGCAGTGTCGACGGGGTCGAGAAGACTACGACTTCGATCATTTTGAGTAGCAAGATTGATCGCGGGCAGCCGGTTTGAATTTTTCCCACTGGGTTCTCGGCTAGATGTGCAGGCCTCTTTGCGGGCAAGCCCGCTCCCACAGTGATCGATGTGAAGCCCAGAATCGTCGTTCTGCACAGATTAATAGCAAAACGACGACACATTGCGTCTTATTAACGTGTTCCATGCTCCCTAGAATGGCTGCCATCTTTTCCTATACTCAGACGCGCATTCCGCGTCGGGTCGCCAGCAAGGTCAGCCATGAACAAGAACAATCGCCATCCTGCAGACGGTAAGAAACCAGTCACCATTTTCGGTCCGGACTTTCCGTTCGCCTTTGACGATTGGATCGAACATCCGGCCGGTCTGGGCAGTATTCCCGAGCACCATCACGGCGCTGAAGTGGCGATTGTCGGCGCTGGTATTGCCGGTCTGGTGGCTGCGTACGAACTGATGAAACTCGGCTTGAAACCCGTGGTGTACGAGGCGTCGAAGCTGGGTGGCCGTTTGCGCTCGCAAGCCTTCAACGGTACCGACGCCATCGTTGCTGAACTCGGCGGCATGCGCTTTCCGGTTTCATCCACGGCGTTCTATCACTACGTCGACAAACTCGGCCTCGAAACCAAGCCTTTCCCCAACCCGTTGACCGGCGCCTCCGGCAGCACCGTGATCGACCTCGAAGGCGAAACCTATTACGCAGAAAGCCTGAAGGATCTTCCCCCATTGTTTCAGGAAGTGGCCGACGCCTGGGCTGATGCGCTGGAGGCCGGTTCGCAGTTCTCCGATATCCAGCAAGCCATCCGTGACCGCGATGTGCCGCGCCTCAAAGAGCTGTGGAACAAGCTCGTGCCGCTGTGGGACGACCGGACCTTCTACGACTTTGTCGCGACCTCGAAAGCCTTCGCCAAATTGTCGTTCCAGCACCGCGAGGTCTTCGGTCAGGTCGGTTTCGGTACCGGCGGCTGGGACTCGGACTTCCCCAACTCGATGCTGGAAATTTTCCGTGTGGTGATGACCAACTGCGACGATCACCAGCACCTGGTGGTTGGCGGTGTCGAGCAAGTGCCGCAAGGCATCTGGCGGCATGTGCCGGAGCGTTGCGCACACTGGCCCGCAGGCACAAGCCTGAAGTCCTTGCACCGTGGCGCGCCGCGTTCCGGTGTGAAGAAAATTGCCCATGCACCGGAAGGCCGTTTCGCGGTCACCGACAACAACGGCGACACCCGCGAATACGCCGCCGTGCTGACCACTTGCCAGAGCTGGCTGCTGACCACCCAGATCGAGTGCGACGAAACCCTGTTTTCGCAGAAGATGTGGATGGCGCTGGACCGCACGCGCTATATGCAGTCGTCGAAAACCTTCGTGATGGTCGACCGGCCGTTCTGGAAGGACAAGGACCCGGAAACCGGTCGCGACCTGATGAGCATGACCCTCACCGATCGCCTGACCCGTGGCACCTACCTGTTCGATAACGGCGACGACAAGCCTGGGGTGATCTGCCTGTCGTATTCGTGGATGAGCGACGCATTGAAAATGCTTCCACATCCGGTGGAAAAGCGTGTTGAGCTGGCGTTGAACGCGTTGAAGAAGATCTACCCGAAAGTCGACATCGCCGCACGTATCATCGGCGACCCGATCACCGTGTCGTGGGAAGCCGACCCTTATTTCCTTGGCGCCTTCAAAGGCGCCCTGCCCGGCCATTACCGCTACAACCAGCGCATGTACGCGCACTTCATGCAGGGCGAGATGCCGGCCGAACAGCGCGGCATCTTCATTGCCGGTGACGACGTGTCGTGGACGCCGGCCTGGGTCGAAGGTGCGGTGCAGACTTCGCTTAATGCGGTGTGGGGGATCATGAAGCATTTCGGCGGTTCGACACATAAAGCGAACCCGGGCCCGGGTGATGTGTTCAAAGACATCGGCCCTATCGCCCTGCCCGAGTAAGAGGATTCTTCGATGCGTGTAGCCCTTTACCAATGCCCGCCGCTGCCACTGGAGCCCGCCGCCAACCTGCACCGCTTGCACCGGGTGGCGATGGAAGCCAAGGGCTCGGACCTGCTGGTGCTGCCGGAAATGTTCATGACCGGCTACAACATTGGTGCCGAAGCGGTCAGCACCCTGGCCGAGGTCTACAACGGTGAATGGGCGCAACAGATCGGCCGGATTGCCAAGGCTGCGGGCATGGCGATCGTTTACGGTTATCCCGAGCGCACCGCGGACGGGCAGATTTACAACGCCGTGCAGTTGATCGACTCGACAGGCGAGCGCTTGGCCAATTACCGCAAGTCGCATCTGTTCGGCGACCTCGACCGGTCGATGTTCAGTCCGGGAGAGGCGGATTTGCCGGTGGTCGAGCTGAACGGCTGGAAGCTCGGCTTTCTCATCTGTTACGACCTCGAGTTTCCGGAAAACGCCCGCCGTCTGGCGCTCGCTGGCGCCGAGTTGATCGTGGCGCCGACAGCCAACATGATTCCGTTCGATTTCGTTGCCGATGTCACCGTGCGTTCGCGCGCGTTCGAAAACCAGTGCTACGTGGCCTACGCCAATTACTGCGGTCACGAAGGCGATATCCAGTATTGCGGACAAAGCAGCATTGCTGCACCGGACGGTAGCCGCATCGCCCTGGCCGGTCTCGACGAAGCGCTGATTGTCGGCGAGCTGGATCGTCAGTTGATGAACGACTCGAGGGCCGCCAATCGCTACCTCAGCGATCGCCGCCCCGAACTTTACGCCGCGCTGAACCAGCGCTAATCCGCTAGCATTGGCACTTCACTGTTCTGGAAGTGCCCATGCCTGCGCCGACTCCCCCCCGCCCCCACACTGAAACTCTGGCCAACGGCTTACGCGTGACCCTGCGTCATGTGCCCGGCCTCAAGCGTAGCGCTGCCGTGTTGCGTGTGGCGGCCGGCAGCCACGACGTGCCGCTGGCGTGGCCAGGTCTGGCGCATTTTCTCGAACATTTGCTGTTTCTCGGGACCGAGCGGTTTCCGGCAACCGAAGGGCTGATGGCCTACGTGCAGGGCCACGGCGGCCAAGTGAACGCCAGCACCCGCGAACGCACCACCGACTTCTTCTTCGAGCTGCCTGTGCGATCTTTCAGCGGCGGGCTGGAGCGTCTGTCAGACATGCTCGCGCATCCGCGTATGAATCTGGACGATCAATTGCGCGAACGTGAAGTGCTGCAGGCGGAATATGTCGCCTGGTCGCAGGATCCGACAGCGCAAAAGCAGCTTGCCCTGTACGAAGGTTTACCGGCAGAACACCCGCTGCGGGGTTTTCATGCCGGCAATCGCGACAGCCTGAAAGTCGAACTGCCGGCGTTTCAACAGGCGTTGAGAGAGTTTCATCAGCGCTTTTATCGCACCGGGCAAATGACATTGAGTCTGACCGGGCCGCAACGCCTGGAACAGTTGCGCGTGCTGGCCGAACAGTTCGCCGCTGCGTTACCGGCTGGGGATAAAGTTGCGCAGGCAGCGCCTGTGCCGTTGGCGGTGAAAAGTTATCAACAGGTCGACGGGCCGCACGGCAATTTGCTGTTTGCGTTCGACGCATTGCCGCAACTTTCTGTGGAAGCCTTGGCGTTTCTTTGCCATTGGCTCAATAGCGCCAAGCCCGGTGGATTACTGGCGTATTTGCAGCAGCACAATCTCGCTGAGGGTTTGAAGGCGCTGCCGCTTTATCATTTCGACGGGCAGGCGCTGCTGCATCTGCACTTCAACGCGGGTGCCGAATCGCTGAAGATGATTCGCCAACATTTGCGGGACTGGCTGAGCTTCTTCGCGCAACAGGACTGGGCGCCGCTGCGCGAGGAATATGCTGCCGCGCAGCAACGGCAGCAGCAAACCAGTGGTGCGCTGCAACTGGCGCGGCTGGACAGTGAACAGATGCAAAACGGCCTGCCTGATCGCGCCGCTGAAGCACTGAAAAACATTCTGCGCGAACTCGGTGCTGTGGATAACTTCAGCCCACACTGGCGCTTGCCAGCCGCCAACCCCTTCCTGCGTGCCAACGAGCCGTTGGCCAACGCCGGACTGATTCGCGGCCAGACCAGCGCGCACCGCGGCCTGCGCACGTTCGCTCAGGACCGCTCGCGCGGGCGCCGCGAACGCTCGCCGATGCAGTTCAGCCAGGCAGTGCCGGGTAACGGTGATGAAGGCGCGATTTATCTGCGTTGGCAGGTCGACGCCCCCGCCAGCGTTGACCTGCAAGCGCGGCTGCAGGGCAGCCTTCAGCTGATCCGGCAAGATTCCAGCAAGGCCGGGGTCGAGACGTCGTTCAGCGCAACAGGCAACCAATGGCTGCTGAAACTGACCGGCCTGCAAGAGCCCATGCCCAGCGTGCTGGAGCATGCGCTGAAATGTCTGACATCAGTCTCAGCCGATTCTCCGCGTGGCGAGCCGGAATCGCCGCTGATGCCGATCCGCCAATTGCTCAAGGCCTTGCCGGAGAGTTGCCTGGAGCCTGTCGGCGCGTCTGATGACGCTGCGCATCTGTGGACAACTGCACGGTGGGACGGCTTCGCGCTAGGGTTCAACCCGCAAAGTCAATCTGCGATGGGCCTGGCCTTGAGCCGCATCCCCGGCCAACCGGACCATCAGCTGTCTGCGCCTTGCGCCATCAACGGTCGGCGCCTTTGGCAGCACATCGACACGGCATCCAGCGAACACGCCGTGCTACTGTTTTGCCCTAGCGCCAGCCAGGACGTGGCCGATGAAGCCGCCTGGCGCTTGCTCGCTCAATTGCTGCAGACGCCGTTCTATCAGCGCCTGCGCGTCGAGCTTCAACTGGGCTACGCGGTGTTCAGCGCATTGCGTCAGGTCCATGGCCGCGTCGCGCTGGTGTTTGGCGTGCAGTCGCCCAACGTGAAGCCTGACGCACTGCTTGAGCACATCCACCAGTTCCTCAACGGCCTTCCAGCGCTGATTGAACAACTGGATGATGCCAGTCTCTGCCAGCATCGGCGGAGCCTCGCCGATCAATTCGATGCGGCTGAAATCGACTTCAAAGAAGCGGCCGAGCTGGCCTGGCAGGCCCGGCTCGCCGGCCATTCGTCGGATTACCTTGAGCGGTTAGTCGCCACCATTGCTGCACTGGACCGTTCGACACTCCTCAGTGCCGCGCAGCGCCTGCTCGACGCCGAAGGCGGCTGGCTCTGCCTCGCCAGCGCTCCGGCTCCTGCCGCTCCCTGGCAAGCGACGAAGTGATCATTACCGAGGCTGCAAGGAGCTTTCTCAAAGATTCACGGGTCATCGCGTTGAAATTTTGAGTAACATAGCCGCCTAACTAATTGGAACATCACCGCGCTGCCGTGGACTATACCTATGGATAGCGCTATCCCAACCCACAGAAGGAGACATCTCATGGCCTGGACCAAACCTGCTTACACCGACCTGCGTATCGGCTTCGAAGTCACCATGTACTTCGCCAGCCGCTGAGTTCTGCTTACGCAGAATCGCAGTGCAACGCCTCGGCTCGCCGGGGCGTTTTATTTTCCGCGTTGAAATGATGGAGCGTTCATGTTCGTCCAGATTCTGGGTTCGGCCGCCGGTGGCGGTTTTCCGCAGTGGAACTGCAACTGCGCCAATTGCGCCGGCTTTCGCGACGGCAGCCTGAATGCCAAGGCCCGCACCCAATCGTCCATCGCCATTTCCGATGATGGCGTGAACTGGGTGTTGTGCAACGCCTCGCCGGACATCCGCGCGCAATTGCAAAGCTTTGCCCCGATGCAACCGGGCCGCGCCCTGCGTGACACCGGCATCAGCGCGATCATTCTGATGGACAGCCAGATCGACCACACCACCGGCCTGCTCAGCCTGCGCGAAGGCTGCCCGCATCCGGTCTGGTGCACGGACATGGTTCACGAAGACCTGAGCACCGGTTTCCCGCTGTTCAAAATGCTCAGCCACTGGAACGGCGGGCTGGACTGGAACCGCATCGAACTCGATCAGAGCTTCACGGTAGCGTCGTGCCCGAACCTGCGCTTCACTCCCCTGCCTTTGCGCAGTGCGGCACCTCCGTACTCGCCACACCGATTCGACCCGCATCCGGGCGACAACATCGGTTTGATCGTCGAAGACCTCAACACCGGCGGCAAATTGTTCTACGCGCCGGGCCTGGGCAAAGTGGACGCGCCATTGCTGGAGATCATGGCCGGCAGCGACTGCCTGCTGGTCGACGGTACGCTGTGGGACGACGACGAAATGCAGCGTCGTGGCGTCGGCACCCGCACCGGTCGCGAGATGGGCCATCTGGCGCAGAACGGCCCTGGCGGCATGCTCGAAGTGCTGGAACAGCTTCCCGAGCAACGCAAAGTCCTTATTCATATCAACAACACCAACCCGATTCTTGACGAGGATTCGCCCGAGCGCGCAGAACTCACGCGGCGCAATGTTGAAGTGGCATTTGATGGCATGAGTATTGTGCTGTAGCTGTTGACCCCATCGCTGGCCAGCCAGCTCCCACAGGTCTTGTGAACACCGCAAACCTTGTGGGAGCTGGCTTGCCAGCGATGGCGTCCTGGCAGACAACACAGAATCCAACGGTTGTTCCCCGGAGAACCGCAATGACCGACACCCCGCTGTCCCCCGCCGATTTCGAAGCGGCCCTGCGCGCCAAAGGCGCCTATTACCACATCTACCACCCCTACCATGTGGCGATGTACGAAGGCCGCGCCACGCGCGAGCAGATTCAGGGCTGGGTCGCTAACCGCTTCTATTATCAGGTGAACATTCCCCTGAAAGACGCGGCGATTCTCGCCAATTGCCCGGATCGGGAAATCCGCCGCGAGTGGATTCAGCGCCTGCTCGACCACGACGGCGCTCCCGGCGAAGACGGCGGCATCGAAGCCTGGCTGCGTCTCGGCCAAGCGGTCGGCCTCGACCCGGACCAACTGCGCTCGCAAGAACTGGTGCTGCCCGGCGTGCGTTTCGCCGTCGACGCGTACGTCAACTTCGCCCGCCGCGCCAGTTGGCAGGAAGCCGCCAGCAGTTCGCTGACCGAACTGTTCGCACCGCAGATCCACCAGTCGCGCCTCGACAGCTGGCCGCAACATTACCCGTGGATCGATCCGGCCGGTTATGAATACTTCCGCACCCGCCTCGGTCAGGCGCGGCGGGATGTCGAACACGGTCTGGCGATCACGCTCGAACACTACAAGACCCGTGAAGGCCAGGAGCGCATGCTGGAAATTCTCCAGTTCAAACTGGACATTCTTTGGAGCATGCTCGATGCCATGAGCATGGCCTACGAACTGAACCGTCCGCCGTATCACAACGTCACTGATCAACGGGTCTGGCATAAAGGAATCAGCTTATGAGTTTCGACCGCAGCAAAGTCCCGAGCTGGCGTCCCGGCTACCGCTTCCAGTACGAACCGGCACAAAAAGGCCACGTGCTGCTGTACCCGGAAGGCATGATCAAGCTCAACGACACCGCCGCGCTGATCGGCGGTTTGATTGACGGCCAACGCGATGTAGCGGCAATCATCGCCGAACTCGACAAGCAGTTCCCCGGCGTGCCGGAACTCGGTGACGACATCGAGCAATTCATGGAGGTTGCCCGTGAGCAACACTGGCTCACCCTTGGCTGATCTGCCGGCCAAACCTGAAGTCGGCCTGCCGCTGTGGCTGCTCGCCGAGCTGACCTACCGCTGCCCGTTGCAATGCCCGTATTGCTCCAATCCGCTGGATTTCGCTGAGCAGGGCAAAGAGCTGACGACCGAACAGTGGATCAAGGTGTTCCGCGAAGCGCGGGAGATGGGCGCGGCGCAACTGGGCTTTTCCGGTGGTGAGCCGCTGGTGCGTCAGGATCTGGCCGAGCTGATTCACGAAGCGCGGCAGCTGGGTTTCTACACCAACCTGATCACCTCCGGCATCGGCCTGACCGAGCGGAAAATCAGCGACTTCAAGAAGGCCGGGCTCGATCACATCCAGATCAGTTTCCAGGCCAGCGACGAGCAAGTGAACAACCTGCTCGCCGGCTCGAAAAAAGCTTTCGCACAGAAGCTGGAAATGGCTCGCGCGGTGAAAGCCCATGGTTACCCGATGGTGCTGAACTTCGTTACTCATCGGCACAACATCGACAAGATCGACCGCATCATTGAGCTGTGCATTGCGCTGGAGGCCGACTTTGTCGAGCTCGCCACCTGCCAGTTCTATGGCTGGGCGCAGCTCAATCGCGTAGGCCTGTTGCCAACCCAAGAGCAACTGGTGCGCGCCGAACGCATCACCAACGAATACCGGGCGAAGCTGGAAGCCGAAGGGCACCCGTGCAAGCTGATTTTCGTCACCCCGGATTACTACGAAGAACGCCCGAAAGCCTGCATGAACGGCTGGGGCAGTATCTTTTTGACGGTGACACCGGACGGCACCGCCCTGCCCTGCCACGGCGCGCGTCAATTGCCGGTGCAGTTCCCCAATGTGCGCGATCACAGCATGCAGCACATCTGGTACGACTCGTTCGGTTTCAATCGTTTCCGCGGTTACGACTGGATGCCCGAGCCGTGCCGCTCGTGCGACGAGAAGGAAAAGGACTTTGGCGGTTGCCGCTGCCAGGCATTCATGCTCACCGGTGATGCGAGCAACGCCGACCCTGTGTGCAGCAAATCCGAACATCACGGCGTGATCCTCAAGGCCCGCGAAGAAGCCGAGAGCGCCACGCATACCATCGAACAACTGGCCTTTCGCAATGAACGAAACTCACGCATCATCGCCAAGGGCTGAGCCCTTCAGCGCCGCGCAAGCCGTCGCCGCCGGCGTCGATTTCGCCGAATTGCAGCTCGGCGCCAACGGCTTGTTCTGGAATGAATATCGCCCACAGGATGCGGCATGCCGGATCTGGCACTGGCGCGATGGCGTGGCGCAATGTCTGACGCCGGATGGCTTCAGCGTGCGCAGCCGCGTGTACGAATATGGCGGTGGTGCGTTTTGTCTGACGCCTGACGGGGTGGTTTTCGTCAACGAGGCGGACCAGCAGGTGTATCGGCAAAACCTCAATGGTGCGCCTGAAGCACTGACCTCCGGCGATTGCCGCTTTGGTGATTTGCAGTATGCGTTCGGCCAGATCCTGGCGGTTGAGGAGCAGCGCGATCAACATCGATTGGTGGCGGTTGATCTGGCTGATGGTGTTCGGCACGTATTGGCTGAGGGCGCAGACTTTTATGCGTCGCCCCTGTTGAGCCCGGACGGCCAACGCCTGGCGTGGATCGAGTGGAGCCGACCGCATCAGCCGTGGACCTCAACCCGGTTGATGACCGCCCAGCGCTTGCCCGATGGCGGATTCGCTTCGCCGCGCTGCGTGGCTGGCGATGACATTGAAGAGTCGATTCAACAACCGCGCTTCGATGACGAGGGTCGCCTGTATTTCCTGACCGATCGCGGTGGATTCTGGCAACCGTGGGCGGAAACTGTCGACGGTCTGGAATCATTGCCGGCCGCACTGGCCGATCATGCGCCGGCTCCGTGGCAGCTCGGTGGCTGCACCTGGCTGCCGCTTGGCGATGCTTTCCTGGCCAATTGGAGCGAAGGCGGTTTCGGTCGCCTTACTCTTGGCGAAGTAGATTTCACTGGCGACTACAGCCGCTTCCGTCATCTGGCCGCAGATCAGCAAAACATCTACTGCATTGCTGCCTCGCCGATCAGCCCCTCGGCGATCATTGCCATTGATCGAGCGACGCACGAAGTCACCGTGTTGGCCGGTGGCACAGCACCGTTGCCCGCCGAACGCATCAGCCGTCCGCAAACCCTGCGTTATCCAAGCGGTTCAGGTGAGGCGCACGGTTTCTTTTACCCGGCCATGGGCGGCGAGACCAGGCCGCCGCTGGTGGTGTTTATCCATGGCGGCCCGACATCGGCCTGCTACCCGATGCTCGACCCGCGTATCCAGTACTGGACGCAGCGCGGTTTTGCGGTCGCCGATCTCAACTATCGCGGCAGCAGCGGTTACGGCCGGCAATATCGCCAGGCTTTGCATTTGCGCTGGGGTGAATTGGATGTCGAGGATGCGTGCAACGTCGTCGCGTATCTCGCCGACCAAGGCTTGATCGACGGGCAGCGCGCGTTCATCCGGGGCGGCAGCGCGGGCGGCTACACCACATTGTGTGCGCTGGCGTTCAAGCAAGTATTCCGCGCCGGGGCGAGTTTGTACGGTGTCAGCGACCCGGTGGCATTGGGCCGGGCAACGCACAAGTTCGAAGGCGACTATCTCGACTGGCTGATCGGCGATCCCGAGCGGGACGCCGAACGCTATGCCGCTCGCACACCGTTGCTTCACGCAGACAATATCAGCGTGCCGGTGATTTTCTTTCAGGGTGAACTGGACGCTGTGGTCGTGCCGCAGCAGACCCGTGACATGGTCGCCGCACTTGAACGCAACGGCATTCCGGTCGAAGCCCATTACTATCCCGATGAACGCCACGGCTTCCGCCGCGCCACCAATCAGGCGCATGCGCTGGACCAGGAGTGGCAGTTTTATCGGCGGGTGATGGGGTTTGCAGACTGAAATCCGGGGTTGCCCGAATCGCTAGCAGGCTAGCTCCCACAAGGTTTCGTGAGCGCCACAAATCCAGTGTGGGAGCTAGCCTGCTAGCGATGGCGGTCTATAGGCTGACGCTGAACTCAGCGCTTGGCGATGATATACACCGCATGCACGATCCCCGGAATGTACCCGCACAGCGTCAGCAGAATGTTCAACCAGAACGCCCCGCCGAACCCGACCTGCAGAAACACACCCAGTGGCGGCAACAGAATAGCGATGATGATGCGAATAAAGTCCATGGGGCAGCTCCTGAATGGGGGTTGGCTCACTTGAGCCATACAAGCTAATCGACCTGCGCCGTTCGTCAGGGTTCAGTGCTTCTGCCATTTCATCGCCACCACCCACAAAAAAACGCCCCACGCCAAAAAGGAATCAGGCGTGGGGCGTGCGTTATACCGCGAGACGGTTCTGGAAATCGGATAGGAAAAGTCAGCTCAAACGGCAATCCCTTTACGGCACTGCAACTGTGCGGTGCGCACTCGGGAGAACGCGCGGCCCAGGCGCAGGAGCATTTCGTCGATGTTGGTTTTGCTCACAGTCAGGGCCGGGGTGAAACGCAGGCAGTTGGCTTGCGGGGCGTTGAGCAGCAGGCCTTCGTGCAGGGCCGCATGGACTACGGCGTTGGCGCAATCATCTGACAGCGTCAGCCCGTAGAACAAGCCTTGGCCGCGCAGGTCGCCGTGCCCGTAGCGGTGTGCCAATCGGGCCAGGCCTTCGCGCAGGTGCTGGCCGTTTTCTCTGACCTGAGCGAGAAAGCTGCGGTCCTGCACGCTGTCGAGTACGACCAGGCCCGCCGCTGTCATCAAGGCGTTGCCGTGATGCGTCCCGCCCAACTCACCCGCGTCGAAACAACAAGCCTTGCCCCGCGCCAGCAACGCCGCCAAAGGGACACCGCCGCCGAGGCCTTTGCCGAGCACGACGATATCGGCGCGCACGCCGTAGGACTGTTCGGCGAGCATGCTGCCGCAGCGGCCAATGCCGGTTTGCACTTCGTCGAGGATCAGCAGAATGCCCAAGTCACGGCACAGGCGTTCGACGCCTTTGAGGTAGTGCTCGCTGGCCGGAAATACCCCGGCATCGCTCTGGATCGGTTCGAGCATGATCGCCACCGTTTGCGCATCGACGGCCGCATGCAGCGCCGGCAAATCGTTGAACGGCACCTGATCGAAACCCGGCAGCAACGGCGCGAAACGGTTCGCCAGGTTGCAGCTGTCCGAGGCGGAGATCGTCGCCAGGCTCCGGCCATGACAGCCCTGTTTGGCGACGATGATCCGCGAAGCACCGGCACGATGTAGTTGTCCCCATTTGCGCGCCAGTTTGATCGCCGCTTCACAGGCCTCGCTGCCGCTGTTGAGCAGATAGGCCTGATCGCTGCCGGTGCTGGCACACAGACGCTCGGCGAGGCTGAGCATGCCGCGATTGTGCAGGTTGAAACCGGGGTTGATCAGCGCCTGCGCCTGGTTGGCGATGGCTTTGACCAGTGCCGACGGGCTGTGCCCGAGACTGTTCGCGCCGCCGGCCTGGGAAAAGTCGAGGTAGGCGCGGTCATGGCTGTCCCACAACCAGGAACCCTGCCCGCGAACAAACACTTGCTGTGGACGCTGGACGCTGGGCATCAGACGCTCGGCGCTAAGGTCACCGTCAGCCTCGGTTGCGCAGTTGCCCATAACGAGGTCATCGAGATCCGGCGCCTGGCGCCGAAGATTGAACAGATTCATTGAAAAACACCTCGCTCGAGGTGTTTTGAACTGCCTATGCAAACCCTGTCGAAGCGAACGCTGATCATTGCGCTTTCTGACCCTGCAAGCCTTGTGAATGCGGTTAGACTAGGCTCACCGAAGGCTCCGGGCCATTTCGATTTACCAGCCATTTCGATAAGCGTTACTTATGGATTTCAAACAACTGCGTTATTTCGTCGCGGTCTACGAAGAGGGTCATGTCGGCCGCGCTGCCGAACGCCTGTCGATCTCACAACCGGCGCTGTCGCAACAGATTCGCCAGCTCGAACGGAACCTCGACGTCACCTTGTTCGAGCGCAGCAGCAAGCGCCTGCTGCCGACGCTTGCCGCGCACACCTTGTACAACCACGCCTTGCCGCTGCTCGACGGTTTGCAACGGGCGCGCGAAGCGCTGGGCAACTTCAAGGGTCAGGCGTTGCGCACGCTGGCAATCGGCGTATTGCAGACAGTGCACACCAGCCTGGTGCCGCAAATGCTTGAACGGGTGCGCAAGGCGCAACCGCATCTGGTGGTGCAGATCTACGAGCTGACGGGACTGGAAATCGAACGGCGCTTGCTCAATGGTTCGCTGGACATCGGCATCAGCTATCTGCCCCCGCGCCAACCGGGTCTGCACGGCGTGATGCTTTACGAAGATGAACTGACCCTGGTGGTTCCGGCAGACCATCCGTTGCGCGAATTCAAGAAAGTCTCGATGCGCCAGGCTGCCGAGTTGCCGATGTTGCTGCTGGGTGAGGAATTTCAGATTCGCCAGATCTGGCAGGCGCAACTGGCCAGCCTCGGTCGGCGCCCGCAGGTACAGGCCGAACTGAACAATATGGTGGGGATTCTCGACAGCCTGCCGCACACCCGATTGGCGACGGTGCTGCCGGGGCAATCCCAGCGGCAGTACGACGATGAGGATCTGCTGTGGAAACCGCTGAGCGAGCCACGGGTGCCGCTGAAGGTCGGCCTGGTGTGTCGCGATGTGCAACGCCAGCAGGCATCACTCACGCTGCTGCGCGGTTTGCTCGAAGAAGTGCTGGAACGCGAAGTGAAACCGGCGCTGGATCCGCTGGCCTGAAAACTTTTCTTCAGGCAAAAGAAAACCCCGCCGAAGCGGGGCTTTGCAGACTGTTTCCCTGACATCCATTTCACTCCGCCACCCTGGCAGAATCCTACGTGTCCGTGTTGTTGCTTTGCGCTTCCTGCGCGACGTCCATGAAATGTAGATTAGCCGTGGATCCAATTGGCGACTATGGGAGAACAGCAGCACGTCATGTAAGCGAATGCTTACATGACGCTAATGCATCAGAATTGAGCGGCATCCAGCAGGAACAACGACTCGCTGCCGGCCTTCACTGACGCGCTCAACGAGTGGATACGCGGCAGAAGACGGGCGAAATAGAAGCGTGCGGTGCCCAACTTGCTCGCGTAGAAATCTTCCTGCGCTTCTTTGCCCAGCGCGGCCCTGGCCATCAGTGCCCACATGTAGGCGTACGCCGTGTAACCGAATGCTTGCAAATATTCGACAGAGGCCGCGCCGATTTCGTTCGGATTATTTTTCGCTCGGTCCAGCAACCATGAAGTCAGCTCGTCCAGGGTATCGACTGCGTCGTTCAAAGGCTTGGTGAATTCACCCAGATCGGCGCTCGCGGTAGCAGTGAAATGGCGGATCTCATCGGCGAACAATTGATAGAACGCACCGCCGCTGCCGACGATCTTGCGCCCGACCAGGTCCAGCGCCTGGATGCCGTTGGTGCCTTCGTAGATCTGCGTGATGCGCACGTCACGCACCAGCTGTTCCTGGCCCCACTCGCGGATGTAGCCATGGCCGCCGAAGATCTGCTGGCCATGCACGGTGGTTTCCAGACCCAGATCGGTAAGAAACGCCTTGGCTACCGGCGTCAGCAGTGCGACCAGATCTTCCGCACGTTTGCGCGTCGCCGGGTCTTCGCTGAACTTGGCGGTGTCGAGTTGCATCGCCACATACGTGGAGAACGCCCGGCCGCCTTCGTTCGAGGCTTTCATGGTCAGCAGCATGCGTCGCACGTCAGGGTGAACGATGATCGGATCAGCGACCTTATCCTTGTTCTGCGCGCCGGTCGGCGAACGGCTTTGCAGACGATCGCGGGCGTATTCAACCGCGTTCTGATACGAACGCTCGCCGGTCGCCAGCCCCTGAATACCGACGCCCAGACGTTCGTAATTCATCATGGTGAACATCGCGGCGAGGCCTTTGTTCGGCTCGCCGACCAGATAGCCCACGGCTTCGTCGAAGTTCATCACGCAGGTCGCGGACGCCTGGATGCCCATCTTGTGTTCGATCGAACCGCAGTTGGCCGGGTTGCGCGCGCCGAGGCTGCCATCGGCATTGACCATGAACTTCGGCACCAGGAACAGGGAGATGCCCTTCGGGCCCGCCGGGGCGTCCGGCAGCTTGGCCAGCACCAGGTGGATGATGTTCTCGGTGAGGTCGTGTTCGCCGCCGGTGATGAAGATTTTGGTGCCGCTGACCTTGTAGGAACCGTCGGCCTGTGGCTCGGCCTTGGTGCGAATAATCCCCAGGTCGGTGCCGGCGTGCGGTTCGGTCAGGCACATGGAGCCGGCCCAAATCCCCGCGTACATGTTCGGCAGATACGCCGCTTTCAGCTCTTCGCTGGCGTGGGCGTTGATCGACAGGCAGGCGCCGGCGGTCAGCATCGGATACAGACCGAACGCCAGGCTGGCGGAGTTGACCATTTCTTCAACCTGAGCCGATACGGCCTTGGGCATGCCCATGCCGCCATAAGCCGGATCACCGCCGACGCCGACCCAACCACCTTCGGCATAAGTCTGATAAGCCTCGGGGAAACCGGCCGGCGTGGTCACGGCACCGTCGGCCCAGTGACAACCTTCTTCGTCAGCGGCGCGGCTCAGCGGGGCGATGCTTTTGCTGGTGACCTTGCCGGCTTCTTCGAGAATCGCTTCAACGGTTTCGGCGTCGACGGTCTCGGCCAGCGCCGGCAGTTCGGCCCAGAGTTTGGCGACTTCGAACACTTCATTGAGGACGAAGCGCATATCGCGCAGCGGCGCTTTGTAGTCGGCCATGGCAAACCTCGCAGGATCTGGAATAGGTGATTCGTGGAATGATGTTTTCTGTGAGCCGGAGTGTACCTCAACAACTTTTCCGACACATAGGGTCAGGCCATGACTGATTTGTTATTTTTAGTCATCGACAGATATCCAAAAAAGAAGCCCGCAATCAGCGGGCTCTTTTTCTGCCGCCAACCCTTAGAGCGCGAACAGCTCCGCCGGCAATTTCATCAGACAATCGCTACCCGCCTCGATCGCCGCGCGATGTGCAGCGGTGCGTGGCAGCAGGCGTTTGAAGTAAAACTCGGCCGTCGCCAGTTTGCCGCGCAGGAAATCCGCCTCGCCTGTGCCCGCGTCCAGTTGCGCCTGCGCCACCAGGGCCATGCGCAACCACAGATAGCCTAGAATGATGTATCCGCTGTACATCAGATAATCGACGGATGCCGCGCCGACTTCGTCGGGATTTTTCATCGCGGCCATGCCGACCTTCAGGGTCAGATCGCCCCACTGCTGATTCAACTCATTGAGCTGCGCAACGAAAGCGCCCAACTGCGCATGCTCGGCGTTGGCGGCGCAGAACTTGTGAACGATTTTGGTGAAGCCGCGCAGCAACTTGCCCTGGCTGCCGAGCACCTTGCGCCCGAGCAGGTCCAGCGCCTGAATGCCGTTGGTGCCTTCGTAGATCGGCGCGATGCGGCAGTCACGCACCAGTTGCTCCATGCCCCATTCGCGAATGAACCCATGGCCACCAAACACCTGCATACCGTGGTTGGTCACTTCCAGCCCGGTGTCGGTCATGAACGCTTTGCAGATCGGCGTGAGAAACGCCAACAGGTCTTCGGCGTCCTGACGCGCCTCGGCGTCGCTGCTCACATGCGCGCTATCGAGGAGCTGGGCGGTGAAATAAGTCAGTGCCCGATTGCCTTCGTTGAAGGCTTTCATGGTCAGCAGCATGCGCCGTACGTCCGGGTGGACGATGATCGGATCGGCGGCTTTGTCCGGCGCTTTCGCGCCGGTCAGCGAGCGCATCTGCAAGCGGTCGTTGGCGTACTTGATCGCACCCTGAAAGCTTGCCTCGCCCAGACACAAACCCTGCATGCCAGTGCCGAGGCGTGCGTGGTTCATCATGGTGAACATGCAGTTCAGGCCCTTGTTCGGCTCGCCGATCAGAAAACCTTTGGCGCCGTCGAAATTCAACACGCAGGTGGCCGAGGCCTTGATGCCCATCTTGTGTTCGATCGAACCGCAGGAAACGCCGTTGCGCTCGCCCGCTTCGCCTTCCGCATCGGGCAAAAACTTCGGCACGATGAACAGCGAGATGCCCTTGGTCCCGGCCGGCGCATCCGGCAGCTTGGCCAGCACCAGATGAACGATGTTGTCGCTCATGTCGTGCTCGCCGGCGGAGATGAAAATCTTGCTGCCGGTGATCGCGTAGCTGCCGTCGGCCTGTGGCACGGCGCGGGTCTTGATGATGCCCAGATCGGTGCCGCAATGCGCTTCGGTCAGGCACATGGTGCCAGTCCATTGCCCGGCGGTGAGTTTGCTCAGGTAGGTGTTTTTCTGTTCGCTACTGCCGTGGGCATGGATCGCCGACATGGCGCCGTGGGTCAGGCCCGGGTACATGCCCCAGGATGTGTTGCTGGAGCCGACCATCTCGCTGATCACCAGCCCCAGCGAACTCGGCAGGCCCTGGCCGCCATAGGTCGGATCCGCAGCCAGACCGTGCCAACCGCCCTCCACGTATTGTGCGAAGGCTTGCTTGAAGCCTGTAGGCGTTGTCACCACACCGTTATCGAAATGGCAGCCCTCTTCGTCACCGCTGCGGTTGAGCGGTGCGAGCACGTTCTCACAGAACTTCGCGCCCTCCTCAAGAATCGCGTTGATCATGTCAGGACTGGCGTCATGGGCGCCGAGGGCGGCGTAGTTGCTGTGAAAGTCGAAGACGTGGTCGATCAGAAAGCGCATGTCGCGCAAGGGAGCTTTGTACTCAGGCATGGTGGCTTCTCCGTCAGCAGATCGATTCAACCTACTGCCGGCCACCCCACCCGACAATCATTGTGCAGGCGCTGAATGCGCCGTCATCACTCAACCCGCAGCGGTGTCCATGCGCACCGCGCCACGGCGATTCTGCCCGAACGCCATCACGCAGTTACGCCCGGCGCCCTTGGCGCTGTACAGCGCCTGGTCGGCGGACTTGAGCACTTCTTCCGGCGTGCGTTGTTCCAGCCGTTCGGCGACGCCGATACTCACAGTGACCGACACTGCGGACGCTCCTGACCCTGCGCGGCGCTGACGACCTTGCAGGTCATCCTGCGGGCGGTTTTCCTGGTTGCGCAATTGAATGCTGTAGGACGCAATCGACTCGCGGATCACCTCCAGGTGCGGCATGCATTCCTCGAGGGTCTTGCCGGCAAACACCAAGGCAAATTCCTCACCGCCATAGCGATATGCCCTACCGCCACCGCTGATTTTCGACAGCTTGCTGGCGACCAGACGCAAGACCTGGTCACCGACGTCGTGGCCGTGGGTGTCGTTGAATTTCTTGAAATGGTCGACGTCGCTCATCGCCAACACATAGTTGCGTCCCAGGCGCTGCATGCGTTCGTTGAGCGCACGACGGCCCGGCAGACCGGTGAGCTCATCGCGAAAGGCCATTTGATAAGCCTCGTGCGCAACGGCGGCGGCAATCATCAACATCACCTGACTGCACATGATGTTCAGGGTAAACGGCAGGATGAAGGTTTTCGGCAGCATCCAGAACACGCCGAGCAAGCCGACCAGTTGCGCCGCGTGCAGCGGGCGCGGGTGGCACCAGTACTGCCAGGCCAGCAGCAGGAACGACAAGATGAACACCGGATAGGACAGCTGGATCAGGCTCATCCATGCCCCGTGCAGCGCCGGCCAACGGATTTCCGACAACCACATCAGCAGCGCCTGGGGATAACTCTGCTCCAGCCCCAGTGCCACGCTGCCGAAGGCCAGCAGCACGGCAAAGCGCGCGACCATGTCCTGAAACAGGTGCGTACGTTCCTGCCACGCCGCAAACAGGCCGAACAACAGCGGCAACAGCAGACACACCAGATGAAACACCACCGCAGCGTCTTCACGGACCTTGCCGTTGTCGCGGTAATAATCGGTCTGGGTATCGAGCAAGAAGTAGGCGATGTACACGGTGAGCATCAGAAACAGCTCACGCTGGCGTCGGTAAACCGCGCAATACGCACCGCCCAGCAGCAACACCAGAGTTGGCAGCACGTTGAACAGCGAAGTGAAGAACACACTGAGGTCTTTGACGTACGCAGCCGCCAACCCCGCCAGCAACAATAGCAGTGAGGGGAGGAAGTGACTGAAACGTACAGCGGAAGAACGCGGCAAGGGTAAAGCTCCGACCCGTCATGGCAAAGAGATAGCATTGTGCCTGCAATGTGCTCGTTTAAGCACTCACAATGTGATCCAGATCACATGCTGTCTCTGTAACGGCAGAAGCCCTGACTATCTGAGCGAATCGGCAATAAAAAAACCGCTGCCCCTCAGAGGGCAGCGGTTTCAGCGGACAGCGGCAGGACTTAGTAGCCCAGCGCGAAGTCTTCTTCTTTCATGTCCATCAGGTTGTTGGCGCCCGACAGCATAGTGGCCACGTGGGTGCGGGTACGCGGCAGGATGCGCTGGAAGTAGAAGCGCGCGGTCTGCAGTTTGGCGGTGTAGAACGCCGCGTCGCCAGTGCCTTCTGCCAGCTTCTCGGCAGCCAGGCGTGCCATGTCGGCCCAGAAATACGCCAGGCAGGCATAACCGGAGTACATCAGGTAATCCACGGAGGCCGCGCCGACTTCTTCGCGATCTTTCATGGCGGCCATACCAACCTTCATGGTCAGCTCGCCCCATTCCTTGTTCAGGGCAGCCAACGGTGCGACGAATTCCTTGACGGCTTCGTTGCCTTCGTTGTTCTGGCAGAACTTGTGGACGATCTTGGTGAAACCCTTGAGGGCTTCGCCTTGAGTCATCAGCACTTTACGGCCCAGCAGGTCGAGGGCCTGGATACCGGTGGTGCCTTCGTACAGCATCGAAATGCGGCTGTCGCGAACGTTCTGCTCCATGCCCCACTCAGCGATAAAACCGTGACCGCCGTAGATTTGCACGCCGTGGTTGGCGGCTTCGAAACCGACTTCGGTCATGAAAGCTTTGGCAATCGGCGTCATGAACGCCAGCAGTGCGTCGGCTTTCTTTTTCTCTTCTTCGTCGACGCCGTATTTGACGATGTCGACCTGTTTGGCGGTGAAGTACACCATCGCCCGATTGCCTTCGGCGAAGGCTTTCATGGTCAGCAGCATGCGACGTACGTCCGGGTGGACGATGATCGGGTCAGCAGCTTTGTCCGGCGCTTTCGGGCCAGTCAGCGAGCGCATTTGCAGGCGATCGCGAGCGTATTTCAGGCCGCCCTGGAAACCGATCTCGGCGTGGGCCAGACCTTGCAGCGCGGTACCCAGACGTGCGGTGTTCATAAAGGTGAACATGCAGTTCAGACCTTTGTTCGCCGGGCCGATCAGGTAACCGGTGGCGCCGTCGAAGTTCATCACGCACGTGGCGTTGCCATGGATGCCCATCTTGTGTTCCAGCGAACCGCAGGTCACTGCGTTGCGTGCACCGACGGTGCCATCAGCATTCGGCATGAACTTGGGAACGATGAACAGCGAGATGCCTTTGGTGCCAGCCGGTGCGTCCGGCAGGCGGGCCAGTACGATGTGGACGATGTTATCGGCCATGTCGTGTTCGCCGGCGGAGATGAAGATCTTGGTGCCGGAGACTTTGTAGGAACCGTCGGCCTGTGGTTCGGCCTTGGTGCGCAGCATGCCCAGGTCGGTGCCGCAGTGCGGTTCGGTCAGGCACATGGTGCCAGTCCATTCGCCGGAGACCAGCTTGGTCAGATAGGCGTCCTGCTGCTCAGGGGTGCCGTGCTCGGAAATGGTGTTCATCGCGCCGTGCGACAGCCCCGGGTACATGCCCCACGACCAGTTGGCCTCACCAACCATTTCGCTGACTGCCAGACCCAACGACTCCGGCAGGCCTTGACCGCCATGCGCCACGTCGTGAGCCAGGCTTGGCCAGCCACCTTCGACGAATTGCTTGTAAGCCTCTTTGAAGCCGGTCGGGGTTTTCACGCCGGACTCGCTCCAGGTGCAACCTTCAAGGTCGCCCACGCGGTTCAGCGGTGCCAGTACCTGCTCACAAAACTTGGCGCCTTCTTCGAGAATGGCGTCAACCATGTCCGGAGTTGCGTCTGCGCAAGCCGGAAGGCTCTGATAGTGCGCTTCGTAGCCGAGCAGTTCGTCACGAACGAAGCGAATATCACGCAAGGGGGCCTTGTAGTCAGGCATAGCGATAAACCTCTGCTGATGTAACCGGGAATGAACGACCGCATTGATTTGTTTGTGACGGTCAAACAGTTGTTTGAAACATACGTTTACGCCGAAATCTTGTCAAGCGGCGATCTTTTGCCGTTCGTCTTCAGGTTTTTTTCAGAGGCGCGCACAGCAAATCGCCACAGACTCGAACGAGTCGTGGGCGCTGCGAAAAGATTAGTTGAGAGAGAAGGACTTACAACGAAAACGCCGCGACAAGGCGCGGCGTTCACTAGCGAAAAGAGAAACAGATCAAGCGAAGGTGTCGATGATCGTCCCGAGCATTTCGTCGGAAGCCTTGGCCACCTTCACGCCCAGCTCTGCCTGGACCTTGCCTTGGGCCATCTCGACGATATTGCTGGCCAGATCCGATTGCTGAGCGCGATCCACTCCGCGCAGACGGTCGACCTGCACTTCGGACGACTGGCTGGTCACCGAACGTTCGATGGTGTTGTTGGCGATCTGGCTGGCAGCCTGATCGACGCGGTTCTGTCCGCTCTGAATCGAGCTCAGACCTGCATAAAAAGCGGTACTACCGGAGATTTCCATAACAGCTCTCATCCCTGGAAAGGATCAATAGACGCCATTGAAGCAGAGCCGCCAGAAAAACACCCGTCAAAAACACTAATGGCACAGTGCCTGCCCATAGACAAAAGCTTAGTCGAGCAAATCCAGCTGCAAATGCTCGGCCACGGCTTCGGCGCTCGGCGCCTTGAGTTTCGGCACGCGGCCCAGGCACGGCGCCGGGATCCGCTCAGCCAATGTCGCCAGATTCTCTTCGAGTCGCGAGGTCTTCGGATCGATGATATTCGCCACCCACCCGGCCAGTTGCAGACCATCCCGAGCAATCGCCTCGGCCGTAAGCAAGGCATGGCTGATGCAACCCAACCGCACGCCCACTACCAGAATCACTGGCAATTTCAGTGCGATCGCCAGATCGGACAGATTATCCTGATCGGCCAACGGCACCCGCCAGCCGCCGGCACCTTCGATCAAAGTGAAATCGGCGTTCATGGCAATAATCCCGCGCATCGGTGCCAACAACGATTGCACGGTCAACGCCACCCCCGCTTCGCGCGCCGCCAGATGCGGTGCGATCGCCGGTTCGAAAGCCAGCGGATTGACCTGTTGATACGTCAGCGGCAACGAGCATTCGGCCAGCAGCGCCAGCGCATCGGCGTTGCGCAAACCCTTGGGCGTGACTTCGCACCCCGACGCCACTGGCTTGCCCGCTGCCGTACTCAATCCCGCCGAGCGCGCCGCGTGCAGCAAACCGGCGGCGACGGTGGTTTTGCCGACATCGGTGTCGGTGCCGGTGATGAAATAGGCTGCGCTCATACGGGTTTCTCCAACACGGCGTAGACCACCTGATAAGTCGCCGGCAATCCCGACGCCTCGCGGAACCGCTCGTAAGCCTCGACCAGCCCGAGAATCCGCGCGCGCCCGGTCAAACCACCTGGCCGCCCGGGATTAAGATTGTGTGCACCCAAAGCTTTCAACTCATGGGTCAGACTGCGCACATCCGGGTAATGCAGCACGTGCGGCTGATTCGCCAGACTCAACGTACGCAGGCCACTGGCTGCACACGCCCGCTCATATCGAGCAAATTCGCGGAAGCGGTTGACATGCACCAGCCCGTCGACTTGCCGCCAGCTCTCGCGCAGCTCGAACAACGTCCCTGTGCAAAGACTAGCAAATGCAAAAATCCCGCCCGGTTTCAGCACGCGAAACGCCTCGCTGAGCACCGCCTCGAAATCCGCGCACCACTGCACCGCGAGGCTGGAGAAGATCAGATCACAGGTCGAATCCTGCAACGGCAGGCGCTCCGCATCGCCGGCAATAAAATGCTCGGCGCCGCCCAGCGGCCGCGCGTGGTTGAGCATGCCCTGGGCAATATCCAGCGCCAGCCCCTGGCCTTCAGCAAAACGTGCGGCCATCGCACGGGTGAAATAGCCGGTGCCACAGCCCAGATCCAGCCAACGTGCGGGGACGAAATCCAGCGGTAGACGCGCGAGTAATTGTGTACCCACATCACGCTGCAACTCGGCGACGCTGTCATAACTGGCCGCCGCTCGGGAAAAAGACGCGGCAACCTGACGCTTGTCGGGCAAGCCGCCAGGCAGCACAAAAGACAAATCAGTCATCGGCGCACTCGTGTAGAAAAGCCTGGATTGCGCCCGCCAGTCCGTGGGGGTCTTCCAGAAGAAACGCATGGCTGGCCTGTTCGATCAGGCCAATTTCGATATCCGGCAACAGCGCAAACAAGGCGCCGGCGGCTTCCGCAGGCACCAGACCATCCTGGCCGGCGAACAGGTGCAACTGCGGACCGCGAAACGCTTGCAGCGCCTCGCGAATATCCATCTGCGCGAGCAATTCCAGCCCGGCCATCAATACCGCGGGCGAGGTGTTTGGCGCCGCGCCGAGCAACAGGCGCGACAGTCCACGCGGATCTTGCGCACCCTGAGTACACAGCAGCGAAAAACGTTTGAGGGTCGCGCGCGGGTCGGCCTGGCACCCGGCCAGAAACGCATCGAACGTTTCGCCCGGCATCGCACTCGGCCACTGCTCATAGGCCACAAAACAAGGATTGCTCGCCAGCGTCAGCACGCCGCAGCAATGCTCGCCACGGCGCGCTGCCAGCTCGGCGGCGAGCATGCCGCCCAGCGACCAGCCGCCAAGCCACACGTCTTGAGGAATACGTTCATCGAGCTCATTGAGCCAATCCTGCGGGTCACTGGAATCCAGCTCCGGCAACGGCTCGATGCTGACCGTCAGATGCTCATCCAGTCCTTGCAATGCGGCGGCCAGAGGTTCCATTGGCGAAATGCCAAGACCCCAACCGGGTAGCAAAATCAGACGATCACGCATGGCTGGACTCCGACGATAGCCGTGCGAAGCAGTCGGCCAGTCCTTCTAACAATAGCTGTACCTGCGCCTCGCTGTGGGCGGCGGTCAGGGTCACACGCAGCCGCGCGCTGCCAGCGGGGACGGTCGGCGGGCGGATCGCCGTGACCATCAACCCGCGCTCGCGCAGCATCTGCGACAGGCGCACTGCACGCCAGGCATCGCCAATCAGGATCGGCTGGATCGGCGTGAAGCTGTCCATCAATTGCAGACCGATCTGCTCGGCGCCGTGGCGGAACTGACGGATCAACGTCTGCAGATGTGCGCGACGCCAGTGTTCGCTGCGCAACAGCTCGAGGCTTTTTAGCGTTGCACAAGCCAGTGCCGGCGGCTGGCTGGTGGTGTAGATGTATGGGCGGGCGAACTGGATCAGGCTCTCGATCAGCTCTTCGCTGCCGGCCACGAATGCGCCTGCCGTACCGAAGGCTTTGCCGAGGGTGCCGACCAGTACCGGCACGTCTTCCTGGCTGAGGCCAAAATGCTCGACGATGCCCGCGCCTGTCTCGCCGAGCGGGCCGAAACCGTGGGCGTCATCGACCATCAACCAGGCGCCTTTGGCCTTGGCTTCACGGGCCAATGCCGGCAGATCGGCGATATCGCCGTCCATGCTGAACACGCCATCGGTGACCACCAGGGTATTGCCGGTGGCTTTCTCGAGACGTTTGGCCAGGCTTTGCGCGTCGTTATGCAGATAGCGATTGAAGCGCGCACCGGACAGCAGACCGGCATCCAGCAGCGAGGCGTGATTAAGCCGATCTTCAAGCACCGTATCGCCCTGCCCGACCAGCGCCGTGACCGCGCCGAGATTGGCCATGTAACCGGTGGTGAACAACAGCGCACGCGGCCGACCGGTGAAGTCGGCCAGCGCTTCTTCGAGTGCGTGGTGGGGGCCGCTGTGGCCGATCACCAGATGCGAGGCGCCACCGCCGACGCCCCAGCGCTCGGCCCCGGCGCGCCAGGCTTCGATCACTTGCGGATGATTGGCCAGGCCCAGGTAATCGTTGTTGCAGAAGGCCAGCAACGGTTTGCCGTCGACCACCACTTGCGGTCCCTGCGGGGATTCAAGCAGCGGGCGCTGGCGGTAGAGGTTTTCGGCACGACGGGCGGCAAGGCGTGCGGCGAGATCGAAAGACATGCAGGCCTCGAAAAAATCAGAACACATGAATCCAGATAGACACGGCACCTGTGGGAGCTGGCTGCCAGCGATGAGGGCAGCACATTCAGCATCCATGTCGACAGTCAGTCCGCTATCGCTGGCAAGCCAGCTCCCACAGGTGCTTGCATCGCTTCAAAAAATCAGACGGCAGCGTTATAGAACTGCTCGCTGCTCTTCTGCTCCACCAACGCCTGTTCGATCGCCGCCTGATGCACTTCATCGGCATGCTCTTCGCGCGCTTCCGGCTGGATGCCCAGGCGGGCGAACAACTCCATGTCCTTGTCCGCCTGCGGGTTGGCGGTGGTGAGCAACTTGTCGCCGTAGAAGATCGAGTTGGCGCCAGCGAAAAACGCCAGCGCCTGCATCTGCTCGTTCATCGCTTCGCGGCCAGCGGACAGGCGTACGTGGGACTGCGGCATGAGGATGCGCGCCACGGCGAGCATGCGGATGAAATCGAACGGATCGATATCTTCGGCATTTTCCAGCGGCGTGCCGGCAACCTTGACCAGCATGTTGATCGGCACCGATTCCGGATGCTCTGGCAGGTTGGCCAGTTGAATCAGCAGATTGGCGCGGTCATCCAGCGACTCGCCCATGCCGAGAATGCCGCCGGAGCAGATTTTCATGCCCGACTCACGCACGTAAGCCAGCGTCTGCAGGCGCTCGCTGTAAGTGCGCGTGGTGATGATGCTGCCGTAGAACTCCGGCGAGGTGTCGAGGTTGTGGTTGTAGTAGTCGAGGCCAGCCTTGGCCAGCGCCTCGGTCTGCTCCTGGTCCAGTCGGCCGAGGGTCATGCAGGTTTCCAGGCCCATGGCTTTCACGCCTTCGACCATTTTCAGCACGTAGGGCATGTCTTTCGCCGATGGATGTTTCCACGCCGCGCCCATGCAGAAGCGTGTCGAGCCGATGGCTTTGGCGCGCGCCGCCTCTTCGAGGACTTTCTGCACTTCCATCAGCTTTTCTTTTTCCAGACCGGTGTTGTAGTGACCGGACTGCGGGCAGTACTTGCAGTCTTCCGGGCAGGCGCCGGTCTTGATCGACAGCAGCGTCGAGACTTGAACGCGGTTGGCGTTGAAGTGCGCGCGGTGCACCGTTTGCGCCTGGAACAGCAAGTCGTTGAATGGCTGTACGAAGAGTGCTTTGACTTCGGCCAGAGACCAGTCGTGACGCAGGGTGGCGGTGGTGCTCGCGCTCATGGGCAATTCCTTGGTTATGCTTGGCTGGCGCCGGGGAAACGGAATACCCACAGGCGCTACACGGATGTTCGGCATATTTAAGGAAGTGTCATGCGCTGTCAACCACGATACGAAGGACCGGTTTACATCTGTTTGAATAATGTACAGACCTGCTTGTTATGCGATGAGCCCGCCGAAGCAGAAATGCCAATCTGCGTGGCCTGCGAAACCGAGTTGCCTTGGCTCGGCAGCCATTGCCAGCGCTGCGCTTTGCCCTTGATTGCCGAGGGTCTGACGTGCGGAGCATGCCTGCTAGAGCCTCCGGCGTTTACCCAAGTCGCCGCGCCTTGGCTATATGGCTTCCCGGTGGACAGTCTGATTACGCGTTTTAAACACAACGCAAAATGGCCGTTTGGCCACCTGCTCGCCGATGTTCTCGGGCAATACCTGCAACATCGCTTCGATGAAGATCTGCCAAGGCCCGATGCGTTGGTGCCGGTGCCATTGGCGCGTAAACGCTTGCGTCAACGCGGGTTCAACCAGGCGGCCATGCTTGCGCGGTGGCTGAGCAAATCGCTGGAATTACCTTGCGAAGAAGAGATACTGCGCCGCATCAAGGAGACCGATGCGCAGCAGGATCTCGACGCCAATGCGCGTAAACGTAATTTGCGCAATGCCTTCGATCTTGTGCCGAACGCAGCGGTAAGCGGTCGGCATTTCGCGCTGATCGATGACGTACTGACCACTGGCGCCACGGCTCAGGCGCTGGCGCGGTTGTTGATGAGCGCGGGCGCCGCGCGGGTCGATATGTATTGCCTGGCGCGCACGCCAAAACCCGGAAGCTGAGCTGCTCACAATTCCCTGCAGGAGTGAGCCTGCTCGCGATAGCGGTAGATCAGCCAGCATAGATGTCGCCTTTGATGACGCCATCGCGAGCAGGCTCACTCCTACAGATTTTGTGTTCGGCTTGACTCGTGCGTTGCAAATGGCCAACGTCCATCTCGTCGCCCGCGCCAGAAGCGTTCTGATATGTCCCTACCCACCCTCCTCTCCCAACACATCGTGCGCCGTCCGCAGCGCATCGCCCTGTTGCAACACATCGCCGAGCAGGGCTCGATCACCCGCGCGGCGAAAAGCGCGGGCCTGAGTTACAAGGCGGCGTGGGACGCCATCGATGAGTTGAACAACCTCGCACATAAACCGCTGGTTGAACGGGTCATCGGCGGCAAGGGCGGTGGTGGTGCCAGATTGTCCAGCGAAGGCGAACGTGTGCTGCGCCTCTATCAAAAGTTGCAGGCCCTGCAGGCGCAAGTGCTCGAAGCCGCCGAAGATGCCAGTGACCTGGACCTGCTCGGGCGGCTGATGCTCAGAACCAGCGCGCGTAATCAGTTGCACGGCAAGGTGGTAGCGATCGGCAGTCAGGGCCGCAATGACCTGATCCGCCTCGAACTGGCCGAAGGCCTGTGCCTCGATGCGCAAATCACTCACGACAGCACCCTGCACCTCGAGCTGCAGATCGGCACGCCAGTGGTCGCGCTGATCAAGGCCGGCTGGCTGGAATTGCTTGGCCGTGAGCAAGTCGCAACGTCGGGACACAATCTTCTCGACGGACTCATCGAGGCAATCCTCGACGCCGAAGACGGCCCCAGCGAAGTGCGGATTGCTTTGCCCAACGGTCACACCCTCTGCGCGTTGGCCGAACCGCTGGAGTTGCGTGAGCGCGGGTTGAGTGTCGGCCAGCCGGTGCGCGTGCAGTTTTCGCCGAGCAATGTGCTGATCGGTACGCCGCTCTGAGCGGGCGCTGCAACGAAAGCGTCATCGTTGCTCATTAAGGTGGCTGCCAAAACCATGCAGGGAGCCTGAGATGAGCCTGTTAGAAGAAAACCAATCCACCGATCTGGAAAAAATGGTCGGCCTCAGCCGTCGCGGTTTCATCAGCGCCGGTGCGTTGTGCGGTGCCGCGATGTTTCTGGGCGGCAACCTGCTGAGCCGCAGCGTGATGGCGGCCAGTGTCAGCGCCGGCAACAGCCGTCTGCTCGGTTTCGACAGCATTCCCGCCGCGACCAGCGACGCGATCAGCCTGCCCAAGGGCTACAAGTCTTCGGTGCTGATCAGCTGGGGCCAGCCGCTGCACAAGAACGGCCCGGCCTTCGACCCGAGCGGCAATGGCACCGCGGCCGCACAGGAAGTGCAGTTTGGCGACAACAACGACGGCATGAGCCTGTTCGCCTTCCCGGATGACCGCAACCGCGCGCTGATGGCGATCAACAACGAATACACCAACTATCGCTACCTCTACCCGCACGGCGGCATGCCGCAGTCGGCTGAAGACGTGCGCAAGGCGCTGGCGTGTGAAGGCGTCTCGGTGATCGAAGTGCAGCGCAAGAACGGCCAATGGCAGTTCGTTCAGGGCTCGCGCTACAACCGGCGCATCCACGGCAATTCGCCGCTGCGCATCAGCGGCCCGGCCGCCGGTCACGACTTGATGAAAACCGCTGCCGACAAGCACGGCAAAAAAGTCCTCGGCACGTTCCAGAACTGCGCCAACGGCAAAACCCCGTGGGGCACCTACCTGACCTGCGAGGAAAATTTCACCGACTGCTTCGGCAGCAGCAATGCCCAGCAGCAATTTGACGCCGCGCAAAAACGCTACGGCGTAACGGCCGCCAGCCGCGAGATCAACTGGCACCCGTACGATCCGCGTTTCGACATGGCCAAGAACCCGAACGAGTTGAACCGTCACGGCTGGGTGGTCGAGATCGATCCGTTCGATCCGCAATCGACCCCGGTCAAACGCACCGCGCTGGGCCGTTTCAAACACGAAAACGCCGCCCTCGCCGAGACCGACGACGGCCGTGCCGTGGTGTACATGGGCGACGACGAGCGTGGCGAGTTCATCTACAAATTCGTCAGCCGCGACCGCATCAATCACCGCAATGCCAAAGCCAACCGCAATATCCTCGATCACGGCACCTTGTATGTGGCCAAATTCGATGCCGGTGACGGCAATCCCGATCACCCGAAAGGCCAGGGCCAGTGGATCGAACTGACCCACGGCAAAAACGGCATCGACGCCAGCAGCGGTTTTGCCGACCAGGCCGAAGTACTGATTCATGCACGCCTCGCCGCCAGTGTCGTCGGCGCGACGCGCATGGATCGCCCGGAATGGATCGTCGTCAGCCCCAAGGACGGCCAGGTCTATTGCACCCTGACCAACAACGCCAAACGTGGCGAGGACGGCCAACCGGTGGGCGGCCCGAACCCGCGCGAGAAGAACGTCTACGGACAGATTCTGCGCTGGCGCACCGACCGCGACGATCATGCATCGAAGACCTTTTCCTGGGATCTGTTCGTGGTCGCCGGCAACCCCGGCGTACATGCCGGTACGCCGAAGGGCGGCTCGTCCAACATCACCCCGCAGAACATGTTCAACAGCCCGGATGGCCTGGGTTTCGACAAGGCCGGCCGCCTGTGGATTCTCACCGACGGCGACTCGAGCAATGCCGGCGACTTCGCCGGGATGGGCAACAACCAGATGCTCTGCGCCGATCCGAAGACCGGTGAGATTCGCCGGTTCATGGTCGGGCCAGTGGGTTGCGAGGTGACGGGGATCAGCTTCTCGCCTGATCAGAAAACCCTGTTTGTCGGGATCCAGCATCCGGGCGAAAACGGCGGTTCGACTTTCCCCGAGCACCTGCCCAATGGCAAGCCACGGTCGTCGGTGATGGCGATTACCCGTGAAGACGGTGGCATTGTCGGCGCCTGATAATCCCTTATCGCGAGCAGGCTCACTCCTACAGGGGAATGCATTCCAAATGTAGGAGTGAGCCTGCTCGCGATGGCGTGGGCACGGACACCAAATTCCTCACTGCCTGCCATCTGCGCTAACATGCCGGGCCGGACGCGGCAGCCTGCTGCGCGCAGGAGTCAGCATGGCCCACCCGTTTGAAACCCTCACACCCGATCTCGTCCTCGATGCCGTTGAAAGCATCGGTTTTCTCAGCGATGCGCGCATTCTGGCGCTCAACAGCTATGAAAACCGCGTCTATCAGGTCGGCATCGAAGACTCCGAGCCGCTGATCGCCAAGTTCTACCGCCCGCAGCGCTGGACCAACGACGCCATCCTCGAAGAGCACCAGTTCACCTTTGAATTGGCCGGGGTGGACATCCCTGTAGTCGCGCCGCTGGTTCACAACGGCGAAACCCTGCATGAGCATGCCGGTTTCCGCTTCACCCTGTTCCCGCGTCGCGGCGGGCGCGCGCCGGAGCCGGGCAACCTCGATCAGTTGTATCGCCTCGGCCAGTTGCTCGGGCGCATCCACGCGGTCGGCGCGACCAAACCGTTCGAACACCGCGAAGCCCTCGCCGTGCAGAATTTCGGCCACGCTTCGCTGAATACCCTGCTGGAAGGCAATTTCATTCCGAAAAGCCTGCTGCCCGCGTATGAGTCCGTCGCCCGCAACCTGCTCAAGCGCGTCGAAGATGCCTACGCCAATACCCCGCATCAGAACATCCGCATGCACGGTGATTGTCACCCCGGCAACATGATGTGCCGCGACGAAATGTTCCACATCGTCGATCTGGATGACTGCCGCATGGGCCCGGCGGTGCAGGACATCTGGATGATGCTCGCCGGTGATCGTCAGGACTGTCTGGGGCAGTTGTCGGAACTGATGGATGGCTACAACGAATTCCACGATTTCGATCCGCGTGAACTGGCGCTGATCGAGCCGCTGCGCGCCCTGCGGTTGATGCACTACAGCGCATGGCTGGCGCGACGCTGGGATGACCCGGCGTTCCCGCACAGCTTTCCGTGGTTCGGCACCGAGCGTTATTGGGGCGATCAGGTATTGGCGCTGCGCGAGCAACTGGCGGCGCTGAATGAAGAACCATTGAAACTCTTCTGACACACCATCTTTTCCCTGTGGGAGCTAGCCCTGCTAGCGATAGCGGACTCACATTCAGCACTGCGCTGACTGGACTACCGCAATCGCTAGCAGGCTAGCTCCCACAGGAGTCCTGTGTTCACACATTTCTGACCAATCAGCTCAGACATCTGCGGACAAATCTCCTTACAATCCCTCCTTTGTCAGCTGCCAAAGCAAGGATTCTGCATGCAAGCCGCCAACCCGCGTCGCGGGTACATTCTGGGCCTGAGTGCCTACATCATCTGGGGCCTGTTCCCGATCTATTTCAAAGCCATCGCCGAAGTGCCGGCGGTCGAGATCATCATTCATCGTGTGCTGTGGTCGGCGCTGTTCGGCGCGCTGCTGCTGATGGTGTGGAAGCACCCGGGCTGGCTGCGCGAACTGCTCGACAACCCCAAGCGTCTGGCGATCCTGGCCTTGAGCGGCACGCTGATCGCGGCCAACTGGCTGACTTATGTGTGGTCGGTGAACAACGGGCGCATGCTTGAAGCGAGCCTCGGTTACTACATCAACCCGTTGATCAATGTGTTGTTGGGTATGGTGATTCTCGGTGAGCGACTGCGACGCATGCAGTGGCTGGCGGTGGGGCTCGCCGCGGTTGGTGTGGCGCAGCAGGTGTGGCAGGTCGGCAGTCTGCCGTGGGTGTCGCTGGCGCTGGCGTTGACCTTCGGTTTCTACGGTCTGATTCGCAAGCAGGCACCGGTCAAGGCCTTGCCGGGGCTGGTGGTGGAAACCTGGATGCTGGTGCCGATTGCGATTGCGTGGTTGCTGTTCAACCAGACCGCGACCAGCGTACAACCTGAATTCTGGAGCACCTCGCAAGCCTGGTGGCTGGTCGCCGCCGGCCCGGTGACGCTGGTACCGCTGGTGTGCTTTAACGCAGCGACCCGGCATCTGCCTTACACCACCATCGGCTTCCTGCAATACATCGCGCCGACCCTGGTGCTGCTGCAGGCGGTGCTGCTGTTTGGCGAGCACTTGTCGTCGAGCACACTGGTAGCGTTCATGTTTATTTGGGCCGGTCTGGCGGTGTACAGCGTCGATGCGTGGATAAGTCTGCGTCGACGTAGCTGATCAAAAAACGCACAAACCTCCATAGGCCACGATTCTCGTGGCCTGTATCGTTCCTTCCCAAGGTTATCCACAGCGTGATCCCCGCGGTTTGTGTGCAAGTCTTTGAATACTGGCGGTTTTTTGATCAATCGTCGCAAAGCCACGGCGGACGTGGCGCGGCGCTCGGTCTCTACAGGTTATCCACAGGCAGGTGCACGTTTAAACTGGATAACCTGCGCGGCTCAAACCTCTGTGCGTAAGACCAACTCGACCATCAAATCATCGGCCAGGGTTTCCAGTCGCGCCTGCAATACGTCCAGCGACAACGTCAGCGGCACGGCTAGAATCGCCTCGGCGTGAAACAGCGGCTCGCTGCTCATTGGCGCCGGGCGCACTTCGGTAACCAGCCTTTCAAGGTTGACGCCCTGCTCGCTCAACAGCCGAGTAATGTCGCGGACGATGCCGGGCCGGTCATTGCCGACCAGCTCCATGGCGATCGGCTTCCAGGTGCAGGATTGCTCGATGCCGCTTTCGGCGACCAGTACGCGGATACCGTGCGCCGTCAGCGCTTGTAAGGCATCGACTAATTCATCGTAAGCCTCTGCCGGTACGCCCACGCGCAGGATCCCGGCGAACTGCCCGGCCATCCGCGACATGCGGCTTTCCAGCCAGTTGCCGCCGTGCTCGGCAATGCATTGGGCGATGCGCTCGACCTGCCCGGGCTTGTCCGGGGCGAAAACGGTGAGTACGAGATGGTCCATGGCGCAGCCCTCTGTGCATGACTTTTGTTATCGAAGGGCAAGTATAGGCAAGGGCTTGTTTTGCGTTGAATCGACTGGCCCCTTCGCGAGCAGGCTCGCTCCCACATTTGGAATGCAATCCTCTGTGGGAGCGAGCCTGCTCGCGAATGACAGCACTGCGGATCTGCGCGAAAGACAAATCGTGTACAACTTTTGATATTTAACTGGAACAATCCAATGCTTTTTTGAGAACATCCCGTTCCGCGACGTGACCGCAATGCGTCATGAGGTCGCAGAACGACGTAATTAGTCTGATTTTCACAAGCGCAACTCATCATGTAGTATGCCGCAGCGCGCACTACATAACGCCGGATCGATGTCCGCCCAGGCCTGTTCGCAACCCTGAAAGCCCCGTCAGCAAGGCCCTCAAGCCGTTGATTGGTCCTAGCCCAGCCGCCAGCAATGGCATGTACTGGTCGGCAGGTTTGTGGTTTAAATGGCCCGAGGCTTCATTGTTTAAATTGAAGAGCTGAAAAGCGAAATAGCTGAGCAGAGTGAGGCAAGCAATGACTGAACACGTTCAAGTCGGTGGCCTGCAGGTCGCCAAAGTCCTGTTCGACTTCGTGAACAACGAAGCCATTCCCGGTACCGGCCTCACCGCCGAACAATTCTGGGAAGGTGCCGACAAGGTCATTCACGACCTGGCGCCGAAGAACAAAGCCCTACTCGCCAAACGCGATGACTTCCAGGCGCGCATCGATGCCTGGCATCAGCAGCATGCAGGCCAGGCGCACGACGCCGTGGCCTACAAAGCTTTCCTGCAAGAGATCGGTTATCTGCTGCCAGAAGCGGCTGATTTCCAGGCCACGACGCAAAACGTCGATGACGAAATCGCCCGTACCGCCGGCCCGCAATTGGTGGTGCCGGTGATGAACGCGCGATTCGCCCTCAATGCCTCGAACGCCCGCTGGGGTTCGCTGTACGACGCCCTCTACGGCACCGACGCGATCAGCGAAGAAGGTGGCGCGGAAAAAGGCAAAGGCTACAACAAGGTGCGTGGCGACAAAGTCATCGCCTTCGCCCGCGCGTTCCTCGACGAAGCCGCGCCACTGGCCGCCGGCTCCCACGTCGACTCGACCGGCTACAAGATCGCTGACGGTAAACTCGTCGTTACTTTGCAGGGCGGCAGCGACAGTGGCCTGCGCGACGATGCTCAACTGATCGGTTTCCAGGGCGACGCCAATGCGCCAATCGCCATCCTGCTGAAACACAACGGCCTGCACTTCGAAATCCAGATCGACGCCAGCACCCCGGTCGGCCAGACCGATGCCGCCGGCGTCAAAGACATCCTGATGGAAGCGGCGCTGACCACCATCATGGACTGCGAAGATTCCGTGGCTGCCGTCGATGCCGACGACAAAGTGCTGATCTACCGCAACTGGCTCGGCCTGATGAAGGGCGACCTGGCGGAATCGGTGTCCAAGGGTGGCCAGACGTTCACCCGCACCATGAACCCGGACCGCACCTACACCGCGCCGAACGGCGGTGAAGTGACGCTGCACGGCCGTTCGCTGTTGTTCGTGCGCAACGTGGGTCACCTGATGACCATCGACGCGATCCTCGACAGTCAAGGCAATGAAGTGCCGGAAGGCATCCTCGACGGTCTGGTCACTTGCCTGGCAGCGATGCACAACCTCAACGGCAATACGTCGCGCCGCAACACGCGTACCGGTTCGGTCTACATCGTCAAACCGAAGATGCACGGCCCGGAAGAAGCAGCGTTCACCAACGAGCTGTTCGGTCGCATCGAAGACGTGCTGGGCCTGCAACGCAACACGCTGAAAGTCGGGATCATGGACGAGGAGCGCCGCACCACTGTCAACCTCAAAGCCTGCATCAAGGCCGCCAGCGAGCGCGTGGTGTTCATCAACACCGGTTTCCTCGACCGCACCGGCGACGAAATCCACACCTCCATGGAAGCCGGCCCGGTAGTGCGCAAGGCCGACATGAAGGCTGAGAAGTGGATCGGCGCCTACGAAAACTGGAACGTCGATATCGGTCTGAGCACTGGCCTGCAAGGTCGTGCGCAGATCGGCAAAGGCATGTGGGCCATGCCCGACCTGATGGCGGCGATGCTCGAGCAGAAAATTGCCCACCCGCTGGCCGGCGCCAACACCGCCTGGGTGCCATCGCCGACTGCTGCTGCGCTGCATGCGTTGCACTACCACAAGGTCGACGTGTTCGCCCGTCAGGCCGAACTGGCCAAACGTGCGCGCGCTTCGGTGGACGACATTCTGACCATTCCGCTGGCGGTCAATCCGAACTGGACGCCGGAGCAGATCAAGAACGAACTGGACAACAACGCCCAGGGCATTCTCGGTTACGTGGTGCGCTGGATCGACCAGGGCGTAGGTTGCTCGAAGGTGCCGGACATCAATGACGTTGGCCTGATGGAAGACCGTGCGACGCTGCGTATCTCCAGCCAGCACATCGCCAACTGGCTGCGCCATGGCATCGTCAGCGAAGCGCAAGTCATGGAAAGCCTCAAGCGCATGGCGCCCGTGGTCGACCGGCAGAACGCCAACGACCCGCTGTATCGCCCGCTGGCACCGGACTTCGACAGCAACATCGCCTTCCAGGCGGCGGTCGAGCTGGTGATTGAAGGCACCAAACAACCGAACGGTTATACCGAGCCGGTGCTGCACCGTCGTCGTCGCGAGTTCAAGGCTGCGAATGGTCTGTAAGTTGCGTAGATGATGGATGTGAAAAGCCCTGATCGAAAGATCAGGGCTTTTTTGTTTGTGCGCTGGGATTGGGTTTGTTGATCGTTCCCACGCTCCGCGTGGGAATGCAGCCCGGGACGCTCTGCGTCCCTTCCAAAGCCGAACGCGGAGCGTCCGTGGAAGCGTTCCCACGCAGAGCGTAGGAACGATCAGCGAAAGAGCGGCAGGTCCTAGGGTTCGATACCCAACTCGTGTTTCACCAACCCCAACAACTTCTCCGTATCAATCGGCTTGAGCAGAAAATCCACCACGCTCAAGTGCATCGCCTCAATCGCATCCTTCACGTCGGCATCGCCGGAAACAATGATGATCGGCATCGCCGCCCGCTCCGACTCGCGCACCTGGCGAATCAGCTCCAGGCCATCGACATTGCCCATGCGCAGGTCAGTAATCACCAGTCCGATCGAAGGCTTTTCTTCGAGCATTTTCAGCGCGGTTTCGCCACTGGCTGCGGTCAGGCAGCGGATGCCGTCGAGCGCAAGAATTTCCGAGAGCAACTCGCGGGCATCCTTGTCGTCATCGACGATCAGGACGCGCTGCGGTGGCAGATCGGGCTCGAGCATGACTGCGCTGAGCGCTTCGCGCTCGGCATCGCTCAAAATATCGTGGTCGGACATGGCGCTCTCTAAGTATTCGAATCAATCACCTGGCACAGTCGTCTGACATCGCCCGGCAGCGCTTCAATGTGCACTTCGTCGGATTTTTTTCCAAGGGGCTGAACAGGGTAATTTCCGACTGCTTGCGTAGGGCATCTCCGAAACCATGCCGATGATGGCAAAACCTAGACTTACGTCCAATGGGCACCCCGGCCGCAGGGGTCGACCATGGCCGCAACGATCCGACAACAACAATTCGAAAAAGACTGCGGTAATGGTTATGAGTAAAGCGGACGCCTTCACCCAGGCAGGGAAAACCGCGGTTTTGCAGAACATTC
The DNA here is from genome assembly GCF_051132135.1 of Pseudomonas sp. R1-1. Classification (NCBI taxonomy): domain Bacteria; kingdom Pseudomonadati; phylum Pseudomonadota; class Gammaproteobacteria; order Pseudomonadales; family Pseudomonadaceae; genus Pseudomonas; species Pseudomonas sp. R1-1. The sequence goes on along the minus strand of NZ_CP071663.1, from coordinate 613,307 downwards.
AGGGCACCCTGCAATTCCTCCAGCGCTTCCCGCCCTTCAATCAGATGGAACACGCCCACCTCGCTTATCTGGTCGAGCAATGTCAGCTGCGGTTTTACGCCCAGGGCGAGAGCATCATCAAACCCGCCGACGGCCCGGTCGAACATTTCCATATCGTCAAACAGGGCCGGGTGGTCGGCGAGCGTCCGCACACCGCCAAGGGCGGCACCGAAACCACTTTCGAGATCACCACCGGCGAATGCTTTCCGCTGGCGGCGCTGTTGGGCGAGCGCGCCACGCGCACCGAGCACCTCGCCGGCGAAGACACCTTCTGCCTGCAATTGAACAAACTGGCGTTCATCAAACTGTTCGCCCTCTCCAACCCGTTTCGCGATTTCGCCTTGCGCGGAGTCAGCAGCCTGCTCGATCAGGTCAATCAGCAAGTGCAGCAGAAAGCTGTGGAAACCCTCGGCACCCAGTATTCGCTGAACACACGTCTGGGCGAACTGGCGATGCGGCATCCGGTGACGTGCGCGCCCGACGCGCCACTGCGCGAAGCGGTGAAGCTGATGCACGAGCAGCAGGTCGGCAGCATCGTCGTGGTAGATGAACACAAGGCGCCGCTGGGGATTTTCACCCTGCGCGATTTGCGTCATGTCGTGGCCGAAGGCATTGCTGATTTCAATCAAGCCATCGAGCGCCACATGACCCGCGCACCGTTTTATCTGTCGCCGGATCACAGCGCATTCGACGCGGCAATTGCCATGACCGAACGGCACATTGCGCACGTCTGTCTGGTCAAGGATCAGCGCTTGTGCGGCGTGGTCTCCGAGCGCGATCTGTTCTCGCTGCAACGGGTCGATCTGGTGCATCTGGCGCGAACCATCCGCAGCGCCCAGCGCGTCGAACAACTGGTCAGCCTGCGCGGCGAGATCGGCCAACTGGTCGAGCGCATGCTTGCTCATGGCGCCTCCTCGACGCAGATCACCCACATCATCACCCTGCTCAACGATCACACCGTGTGCCGAGTGATCGAATTGACGCTCGCGGAAAAAGGCGACCCCGGCGTGCCGTTCAGCTGGTTGTGTTTCGGCAGCGAAGGCCGCCGCGAACAGACGCTGCACACCGATCAGGACAACGGCATTCTGTTCGACGCCCGCGACGCTGCGCATGCCGCGGAGATTCGCGGCAAGCTGCTGCCGATCGCCCAACAGATCAACCACAGCCTGGCGCAGTGCGGTTTCACTCTGTGCAAAGGCAACGTCATGGCCGGCAATCCCGAGCTGTGTCTGTCGCGAGCGGAATGGGCGCGGCGTTTCGCGGCGTTCATTCGTGAGGCGACGCCGGAAAACCTGCTCGGCTCGAGCATTTATTTCGATCTGCGCGTGGTCTGGGGCGATGAGAAAAGCTGCGAGCAGTTGCGTCGCGGAATTCTCGAGCAGGTCGGCGACAACCGCTTGTTCCAGCGCATGATGGCCGAGAACGCCCTGCGCAATCGGCCACCGGTCGGGCGCTTCCGCGAGTTCGTGCTGGCGCGCAAGAACGGCGAAAAAGCCACGCTGGACCTGAAGATCCAAGGCCTGACGCCATTTGTCGATGGTGCACGCCTGCTGGCGCTGGCCAACGGCATCGACGCCAACAACACCCTCGAACGCTTCCGCCAACTGGTTGCTAAAGAAGTCATCGAACCCCTCGACGGCGCGGCGTATGAAGAGGCGTATCACTTCATTCAGCAAACGCGCATGCAGCAGCACCAACTGCAGACGCGCGAGAATCTGCCGTACTCCAACCGCGTCGACCCGGACAGCCTCAACCATCTCGACCGGCGCATCCTGCGCGAATCCCTGCGTCAGGCTCAGCGCCTGCAAAGCAGCCTGACCTTGCGGTATCAGCTATGAGCCTGTTCTCGTGGCTACGTCCGCCCAGCACGCCGGTGTCGGCTCAGTTGCAACAACGCCTGGCGCAGTTGCCGGTGGTCACCGAGTTGCGCGAATGCACGCTGCGCGAACAGCGCTGGGTGGTGCTGGATCTGGAAACCACCGGGCTCAATCTGAACAAGGATCGCGTGTTATCCATTGGTGCCGTGGTGATCGAAGACGGCGCGATCGATTTCGCCCAGCAGTTCGAGCGCACGCTGCAATGTCGCGAATTGAAGATCAGCCCGAGCGTGCTGATCCATGGCCTGGCGCCCAGCGCGATCGCCGCCGGCAGCGATCCGGCCGAGGCGTTGCTGGAGCTGATGGAATTCATCGGCGACAGCCCGGTGCTGGCGTTTCATGCGCCGTTCGATCAGCACATGCTCGGGCGTGCCTTGAAGGAGCATTTGGGGCACAAACTCCAGCATGTGTTTCTCGACGTGGCCGATATTGCCCCGCTGGTTTGCCCGCAGGCACAGATTCGCGAGGCCGGGCTGGATGAGTGGATCGAGTGGTTCAAACTTGAGGTATTCGAACGGCATAACGCCAGTGCCGATGCGTTGGCGACGGCGGAACTGGCGTTGATCCTGTTCAGCCGTGCGCGGGCGCAGCAGATTCACAGCCCGCGAAATTTGCAGCAGCGCTTGAGTCAGTGGAAGCGGCGGCAGCAGTCGCCGTCTTTTTAAGACTTCGGCGCCTGCCCAGTCCCCTTCGCGAGCAGGCTCGCTCCCACAGGGAAGCGCATTCCAAATGTGGGAGCGAGCCTGCTCGCGAAGAACGATAACGCGATTTTCCAGACATCACCTGACCAGTGGCCAATTGCTAACCATTCCCACCTCTGCCAGAATCGCGAACAATTCGCGTTAGTTAATCTTTCCCAATCGGTGATGTCCGGTGTCGTCAGTCCCAAGCCCTCACAGTCAGCTTGTCGGTGCGCTGTATCGCGACCATCGTGGTTGGCTGCTGGCGTGGCTGCGGCGCAATGTGGCTTGTCCGCAGCGTGCCGAAGACCTGAGCCAGGACGCCTTCGTGCGCCTGCTCGGTCGCGATGAGTTGCTGACACCGCGTGAGCCGCGCGCTTTTCTGGTGGCGATCGCCAAAGGCCTGCTGTTCGACTACTTCCGCCGCGCCGCGCTGGAACAGGCCTACCTCACTGAATTGATGCTGATCCCCGAAGCCGAACAACCGTCGGTGGAAGAACAGCAAATGATCCTCGACGACCTCAAGGCCATCGACCGCTTGCTCGGCAAGCTCTCGACCAAGGCCCGCGCCGCGTTTCTGTATAACCGCCTCGATGGCCTCAGCCATGCCGAGATCGCCACCCGCCTCGGCGTCTCGGTGCCGCGTGTGCGTCAGTATCTGGCGCAAGGGATTCGCCAGTGCTACATCGCCCTGTACGGTGAGCCAACATGAACCCGGCCAGTTCCCGACCGGTGCCGGCGCACGTGCTGGATGCAGCGATTGCCTGGCAACTGACCCTTGATTCGAGCAGCCCGCTGGAGCGCGAGGAGTTCGCCAAATGGCACGCGGCGAATGAGGAACACGCCCGCGCCTGGCGCCAGTTGGGCATGCTCGATCAGCGTTTCAGCGTGGCCAAAGGTCCGGCGCGCAGTGCCTTGCTGCAATCGCGCGAGGGCATACGCCGGCGCGTGCGCAAACTCGGCAGCGGTCTGGCCAGTGTGGCGTTGATCGTCGGTCTGGGGCTGTTCGCCAGTGAACGCTTTCTGCCGCTGGATTACTGGCTGGCCGACCAGCGCACTGCGACCGGCGAGCAGCGCACCGTGCGCCTGGCGGATGGCACCGTGCTCAATCTCAATACCCACAGCGCGGTGGACGTGCGTTTCGATGACCAGCGCCGGTTGATCGTCTTGCAGGAAGGCGAAATTCTGGTCGAGACCGGCCATGGTGATGCGCGGCCATTTATCGTCGAAACCCGCGAAGGCAGCATGCGTGCCCTGGGCACGCGATTTCTGGTCAAGCGTGAAGAAGACGGCACGCGGTTGAGCGTGTTGCAGTCGGCGGTGGCCGCCCATGGGCAAGCCAACCCGCAGGAACAGATTCTGCGCGCAGGCCAGCAAGTGCTGCTGCGCCGCGATGGCCTCGGCACGGTCGCCGCGCTCAATCCCGGCGCCGATGCCTGGACCCGCGGCATGCTGGTGGTCGATAACGCGCGCCTCGGCGATCTGCTGCATGAACTGGGACGCTATCGTCGCGGATACCTCGGCGTGGCGCCGGAGGTGGCGGACCTGCGGATTACCGGCAGCTTCCCGCTGCTCGATACCGATAAAGCCCTGAGCGCACTGCTGCCGACGTTGCCGGTGCAGATCGAGCGGCATACACCTTATTGGGTCACCGTGGCGAAGGCCGAGCCCACGCCTTAGAAATTCGCAGGCTGTGAAATGGCTATCGCGAGCAGGCGAAGGCCTACAGTTGGAATGCGTTCCCTTGTAGGCCTTCGCCTGCTCGCGATGGCGGCATCAGCCCCCCACATGATTTGCAGCGAAAAAATTATTTTCATCCAGCCCTATCACTTTTCCAATCTCGTCCGGCACACAGGCAATTGAGAAATATTTCCATTCAGGAGCCGCCGTATGTCCCGTTCGCTAGACACCTTGTTGCGTCCCAGTCTGCTGGCTGTCGCCATTGCGCTCGGCGCCCCGCTGATCAGCAGCCCATTGCTCGCCGCCGAGCAAGCGTCCAGCGTGCGCGCCTACAACCTGCCGGCCGCGCCGCTGTCGACCACGCTGAACCAGATCGCCAGTCAGGGCGGCCTCGCTTTGTCGTTGAACCCGTCGCTGGCGGCAGGCAAGACTTCGGCGCCGGTCAGCGGCCAGTACGATGCCGCCGGCGCCCTGCGCGCCGCCCTGCGTGGCACCGGTCTGCAACTGGAACAAAGCAGCGCCGGCACCTACACCCTGGTCGCGGTGCCTGAAGGTACGCTGGCCCTGCCGGAAACGGCGGTCATCGGCGTGGAAAATCTGGAAACCGCCTGGGGCCCGGTCGAGGGCTACACCGCCACCCGCACCGCGGCCGGCACCAAGACCGACACCGCACTGGTCGAAGCGCCGCGCTCGATCTCGGTGGCGACCCGTCAGCAAATGGACGACCGCAGCGTGCACAGTCTCGACGATGCCGTGCGCTACATGCCGGGCATCACCGCCAGCAGCTACGGCAGCGACACCCGCGCTGACTGGCTGCGTGTGCGCGGTTTCGAACCGACCCAGTTCCTCGATGGCCTGCCGCTGCCCAAAGGTGTGTACGCCAACCCGAAACAGGAAACCTGGAACCTCGACCGCCTCGCCCTGCTGCGCGGCCCGGCCTCCTCGGTCTATGGCCAGACCCCGCCGGGCGGCCTGCTCGACATGGTCAGCCGCCGCCCGAGTGCGGAAGCGAGCAACGAAATCCAGCTGCAATACGGCAGCGACAACCACCGCCAGATCAACTTCGCCAGCACTGGCAAGATTGATGACGCCGGGCAGTTTTTGTACGGCATCAGCGGCGTGGTACGCGACAGCGGCACGCAGGTCGATCACGTCGACAACAAGCGCTACAACATCGCGCCGAGCCTGACCTGGAACATCGACGACGACACCAAATTCACCCTGCTGAGCCAGTTCACCCGCGACGACACCGGCATCACCAGCCAGTTTCTGCCGATCCAGGGCACCAAGATCAATTCGCCGTTCGGTGATATCTCTCACCACAAGAACCTCGGCGATCCAGACTGGGAATATTACGATCGCACCTACTACGCGCTGGGCTACGCCTTCGAACATCGGCTGAACGATGTCTGGCAGTTCAAGCAGAACCTGCGCTACACCAAATCGGATCTGTCGTTTCAGGTGCTGACGCCGGGCTCTTATCCATTCACCATGGTGGATGAGCAAGGCAACGTCGGTCGCACCAGCACCAGCGTCGAAGAAGACATCAGCCAGTTCGCCGTGGACAACAACTTCCAGGCCGATTTCGCTACCGGTGACATCCGCCACACCCTGCTGCTGGGTCTGGATCACCAGCGCAGCAATACCAACTACACCTCGATTTTCGGCGATGGCCTGACCACCAACGTGATCACCCCGATCTACGGCCAGCCGATCGTGCGTCCGGCGCGCTCCACGGCGTTTTACGACTACGACCAGAAAACCTACCAGACCGGCCTGTACGTGCAGGATCAAATGGCCCTCGATCAATGGCGCCTGACCCTCGGTGGCCGTGAAGACTGGGTGCACACCAGCACGCAATTCATCAACCAGGGCGATGCCACCAACACTCAGCGCGACAAGAAATTCAGCGGCAACGCAGCCCTCAGCTACGTGTTCGACAACGGTTTTGTGCCGTACCTGTCGTACGCCGAGTCGTTCCAGCCAACCACCGGCGCCGACGCCACGTCCACCGGTTCGTTGAAACCCACCGAAGGCAAGCAATGGGAATTGGGCATCAAGTACCAGCCGCCGGGCAGCAAGACCCTGCTGACCGCTGCCGTGTATGACCTCACCCAGAAGAACGTCTCGGTCAACACCTTCGTCAACAACGTCTCGATCACCAGCCAGACCGGCGAAGTCAAAGTCAAAGGCCTGGAGCTGGAAGCGGTGTCCGACGTGACCGACAACCTCAAAGTCATCGCTGCCTACACCTTGGCCAAGTCGGAAGTGCAAAACGGCGTCGACAAGGGCAATCGCCTGCAACTGATGCCCAACCAGCAAGCTTCGCTGTGGACCGATTACACCTGGCACAGTGGTGTGCTCGACGGCTTCGGCATTGGCGGCGGCGTGCGTTACACCGGCAATACCTATGGCGACAAGGCCAACACCTGGCTGGGCAAGGCCGACGCCTACACGGTGTTCGACGCTTCGGTGCATTACGACCTCGGCCGCCTCGACAACAGCCTCAAAGGCGCGTCGCTGGCGGTCAATGCGACCAACCTGTTCGACAAGGAATACATTTCCACCTGCGACAGCTTCTATTGCTACTACGGCGACCAGCGCAGCGTCGTCGCCAGTGCCACTTACAAGTGGTAAGCGCGTGAGCTGAAAACAGGCCCAATTACCAGGCCGTCCCCAGGGGACGGCTTCGGTGTTTTTGAAGGTCATGCAATGAAAAGTAAAACCATCCGCCGCTGGTCGTTCATTCACACCTGGACCAGCCTGATCTGCACGGTGTTTCTGCTGATGCTGGCACTGACCGGTCTGCCGCTGATTTTCAGCCACGAGATCGATCATCTGCTGGGCAACGCTCCCGAGTTGCGCGAGATGCCGGCCGACACGCCGCAGCTGAATTTGCAGCAACTGGTCGATGCCGCGCAGCAGCATCGACCCGGCGAAGTCATGCAGTACTTCGGCTATGACGACGAAGACCCGAACGCCGCCTTCGCGATCATGGCGAAAACCGCCGACACCGAACCGAACTCGTCGCACACCTTCATGCTCGATGCGCGCACCGGCGAAGCGCTGGAAACGCCCTCGGCCAACGGCGGCTTGATGCTGTTCATCCTGCGCCTGCACGTCGACATGTTCGCCGGGCTGCCGGGCAAACTGCTGCTGGCGTTCATGGGGTTGTTGTTTGTGGTGGCGATCGTGTCCGGGACGGTGCTGTACCTGCCGTTCATGCGTCGCTTGAAATTCGGCACTGTGCGCCAGGACAAATCCACGCGGCTGCGCTGGCTCGACCTGCATAACCTGATCGGCGTCGTGACGCTGACGTGGTGTCTGGTGGTGGGCGTGACCGGGGTGATCAGCGCCTGCGCCGACCTGCTGATCGCCGCGTGGCGCAACGATGCGCTGACCACGCTGATTGCGCCGTACCGCGACGCGCCGCCGCTGACGCAATTGGCGCCAGCCACGCGTTTGCTCGACATCGCCGCTGAAGTCGCGCCGGGCATGAAGCCGGATTTCATCGCCTTCCCAGGCACGCGTTTTTCCAGCGAACACCATTACGCGGTGTTCATGAAGGGCGGCACGCACCTGACTTCGCATCTGCTGACGCCGGTGCTGATCGATGCCACGACCTTGCAAGTCACCGCCGTGGCCGAGCGCCCGTGGTACATGGACGCCATGGGCATGTCCCAGCCTTTGCATTTCGGTGATTACGGCGGCATGCCGATGAAAATCCTGTGGGCCACGCTCGATGTGTTGACCATCATCGTGCTGGCCAGCGGCGTGTACCTGTGGGTGGTGCGGCGCAAAGCGGCGAACCGCGTTGCCGAAACCGCGGAGGCCTCGGCATGAAGCCGCGTCAGTCGAGTTTCTGGAAGGTCTTCAGCACACCGATCGTGATCGCCCTGCTCAGTGCGGCGGGGTTGTTTGCGGCGTTGCTGGGGGACGGCATCTGGGATGCGTTGAGCTGGGTCGGCCTCGGCGTGCCGGCATTTCTGGCGATAAGAGGCTTTGTGCCGCGAAGCTGAAAATCCCTTGTAGGAGTGAGCCTGCTCGCGATAGCGGTCTGTCTGTAACTTCTTTTCTGACTGACCCACCGCTATCGCGAGCAGGCTCACTCCTACAGAGGGTAGGTGTTCGGCTTGAGCCGGGCGTGTAACAGGCTATGCTGCGCCATCATTGTCCTGATCGAGACCTTGCCCATGTCCGCCCCCAGCATGACCCTGTACCACAACACCCTCTCCCCGTTCGTGCGCAAAGTGATGGTGTTGCTCCACGAAACCGGGCAGCAGGATCGCGTGGCGCTGCAAGACTGTGTGCTCAGCCCGGTCAGCCCGGACCTGGCGCTGATCGCCGACAACCCGTTGAGCAAGATCCCTGCCCTGCGTCTGGCTGATGGCAATGTCATCCATGACAGCCGCGTGATCCTTGAATACCTCGATCAGCAGCACGTCGGCAATCCGCTGATCCCGCGTGAAGGTGCGGCGCGCTGGCGGCGGCTGACGCTGGCGTCGATGGCCGACGGGATCATGGACGCCTCGGTGATGGTGCGTTACGAAACCGTCCTGCGCCCGGTGGAAAAACACTGGGAGCAGTGGCTCGACGCGCAGCGCGACAAGATCCGCCGCGCCCTCGCCGTGCTGGAGAGCGAGGCGATTGCCGAGCTGACCAGCCACTTTGACGTGGCCGCCATCAGTGTCGCCTGTGCGCTGGGTTATCTGGATCTGCGCTTCCCGGACATGGACTGGCGCGCGGCCAATCCACAACTGGGCAACTGGTATTTTGAAGTGAGTCAGCGGCCTTCCATGGTCGCGACAATGCCCAAGCCTTGATGCTGCGGCGCCTGTTCTGCCCCCATCGCGAGCAGGCTCACTCCTACAATTGACCGCGTTCCCCTGTAGGAGTGAGCCTGCTCGCGATGGCACCACCTCGGTTCCACAGGTAAAAAGCAAATGATCCGCGTCACCAACTCATCCTTCCAACGCTGATCCTCTCTCAATCCCACCCCGCTCATTCCACCACCCCCAGATCAAACTCCAGCGGCTTCGCCGGTTTCTGCGCAAGCGCATACCAGTCCAGCCGGCGCGTCAGCACCATGAGCACCCCGAGCAGTCCGAACAGCAACAGAGAGCCCATCAGCAGCGCGTAATCCTCAGCGCTCAGCAATCCATAAAGCAGGCCATACAACGCTGCCAGCCCGGCGGAAAAACTCAAGCCGTGACGCACGCTGCGCAGCACATGGCAGACGTAAAAGCCGATCAGCAACACGCAACCACTGGCCGACAGCAGATAGGCCAGGGCAAAGCCGATGTGCTCGGACAGCGACAACAGCAACAGGTAAAAGAACGCCAGCGCCACACCGACCAACGCGTACTGCACCGGGTGCACCGCGAGGCTCTTGAGTACTTCGAAGAGGAAGAAACCGGCGAAGGTCAGGACGATGAACAGCAAGGCGTATTTGATCGCTCGGTCGCTTTTCAGGTACTGATCGACCGGGTCGATGAAGCTGACGCCAAAGCTGCGACCGTTCAGCCCATCGCCGTCGCCGACGATGCAGCGGTCCATCGCCTCTTGCAGGTTGGTGGAGAAAAACGAGGTCTGCCATTCCGCGCTAAAACCCTCATCGTTGATCTCACGCTTGGCCGGCAGGAAGTTGCCAACGAAGCTTGGGTGCGGCCAGTTGGCCTTCAGGCTGACGCTGCTGGTCTTGCCCACCGGCAATACTTTCAACGAGCCGGTGCCTTGCAGGCGCAGGTCGAAGGCAAAGCTCAGTTGCGTAACTTTGCCAGTGTCCAGCGCTGGCAGCGTTACGTGCACACCTTCACCGATCCAACCCACTTCCGAACCGGGGACAAAGTCCAGGCGCTGGCCGTCAAGTTCCAGTTTCAAGGCGTTTTCGATGCCGCGAATATCGCTGATGCCGACCGCCAGGAACGGCGCGTCGAACTGGTAATCGGTGAAATTCTCTTTGATGCCCAATTGCGCCGGCACAGTGAAATGAGCGTTGATGCGGTTGTCGGCGTGGAACAGCCGCGCCTCATAAATGCCGCGCTTGCGCAGCTCGGTTTCCACCTGTCCGTCGAGTTCGAAACGCTCCGGCAGAAAGTACAAGCGCCCACGTTCTTCGCCGACTTCTTCGTAGCGCTGATTGGTTTTTTCGTTGGTCTTCCAGGTGCGCACGACCTTGCGATACGGCACCACCATCACCGGCCCGCTCAGCTGCTGGCTGTAGCTGGAGCTGCGGGCGATGTCATCGAGCACACCGTCGCGCAACTGTTGGCGCTCGTCGATGACGCCGTCGATCATCAGCAGCGGTATCAGCAACAGCAGGATCAGCAAGGCGATGGCGCCGAGCTTGATGGTCAGATTTCGGTTCATGGGACTCTCCCTGTTTGGATGGGGAGAGTCTGCTGAGATGGTGTGGGGGGTTTATGGGGAAATTATGGAGATTGTGTGGAGAATGTACCGGCCCTATCGCGAGCAGGCTCACTCCTACAGGTGATCGCATTTCAAATTGTAGGAGTGAGCCTGCTCGCGATGGCCGCGACTCGGTCTCAAGGCAGGCGCAATGAAACTTCCACACCGCTTTCAACATTGCGAATGCTCAGTGATCCACCATGCAACTTGACCACTTCTTCAACGAAGTTAAGCCCCAACCCGGTGCTCTTGCGCCCACTGTCCGGGCGCGGCAATGAGTAAAACCGCTCGGTCAGGCGCGGCAAGGCGTAATCGGGAATCGGCGCAGTTTCGTTGAACAGTCGCACCTCGATCTGCTCGCCAACCCGCTCGGCACTCAAGCGCAACAGCCCCCGCGCCGGAGTGAAATCCAGAGCATTTTCCAGCAGATTGCCCAACGCCTGACGCAGCAGAAACGGCTCACCAATCAGCAACAGATCCGCGCCAATCGCTTGCTCGACGCGCAGCTGCTTGCCCTCGATCCGCGCAGCCTGCGCCTGCAGCAACTCTGCGATCAACAGCGTCAGCGGCACTGCCACACGCTCTTCCAGGCCTTGACGTTGTTCGACCTGCGCCAGATTGAGCAAGCGTTCGATCAACTGCTGCATCCGCGCGCTTTCGCTGTCGATGTTGCTGACAAAGCGCAGGCGCTGGACGGGCGGCATATCGCTTTGCAGCAACTCCGCCGCACCACGAATCGCCGCTAACGGGCTTTTCAGTTCGTGGGTCAGCGTGTGCACATAGCGCTCGACGTAGGCTTTGCCTTCAAGCTGTGTGCGCATCTGCTCCACCGCGGTGGCGAGCTGTTGCAGTTCGCCGCCGCGATAATGCGGCACTTCCACACGCCGGCCTTCGCTCACCGCCTGGGCATAACCGGTCAACCGGTGCAGCGCGCGGCTCAGCCACCACGACAACAACGCGCCGAACAACAGGCCGAGGCCGATCAGCGCGGCGCCGTAAATCAGCAAGCGCCGCTCAGTGCGATCGACGTAGGGCTGCAACGAGCTGTTCGGTTTGGCCACGGTGACCACCCCGATGATCTTGCCGTTGTCGCGGATCGGCGCGCCGACATGCATCACCGAGGAGTTCGGATCGTCAGGATCACTGCGGCTCGAGCGCGCGCCGTATTCGCCGCGCAAGGTCAGGTAGACGTCATTCCAGCGCGAGTAATCCTGGCCGACCGCGACGCCGCTGGAGTCGAGCACGACGATGCCTTTGGCGTCGGTCACGTAGATACGGTGGTTGACCTGATTCTTCGGCAAGCCCCAGATCGTCGCCTGCGGCTGGCGCTCGCCATAGGCGCGCAGCAATTGCGGCCAGCGGTTTTCACTGAGGGTGCCGGCCTTGAAGTCGTCGCGCAGGATTTCCGCCATCAGGTTGGCCGTGTCGACCAGGGTTTCTTCGGTGGACTGGCGCACGCCGGGGCGGATTTCTTCCATCACCGTGTTGAGCACGAAATACCCGGTCAGGCCGACGAACAGCACATACACGAGAAAAATCCGCAGCCCCAGCGACATCAGCTGTGCCCCGGGCTGTAGCTGTAGCCGAGGCCGCGATGGGTCTGGATCGGCTCGGCGTCGGCGCGCACCAGACGCAATTTGGCGCGCACGCTTTTGATGTGGCTGTCGATGCTGCGCTCGTAGCCGGCGTCGGCAGCCACGCCCAAGGCGTCGAGCAGTTGCTCGCGACTGAACACCCGCTCGGGTTGTTCGAGCAGGCATTGCAACAGGCGAAATTCGTGACGGGTCAGGCTCAGGGTCTGGCCGCGATAGATGATCTGCACCCGATCGGCATCGATGCGAAACAGCGCTGAACCGGCTTCAATCACCGGGCGCGGTGCCATGCGTTTGAGGATTGCCTTCACCCGAGCGGCAACTTCACGCGGGCTGAACGGCTTGACCACGTAATCGTCGGCGCCGATTTCCAGGCCGACCACGCGATCGATCTCGGCATCCCGCGCGCTGAGAAACAGCACCGGCACTTCGCTGAAACGCCGCAGCTGTTTGCAGGTCTCGAAGCCGCTGATGTCCGGCAGACCGATATCAAGAATGATCAGATCGGCCGGGGTCTGCCGCTGATGCTCCAGCGCCGCCGCGCCGAGGCTCAGCCACGTGGTGCTGAAGCCCTCGCCCTGCAGGGCGAAAATCAGCGTATCGGCAATCGCCGCTTCGTCTTCGACAATCAGGATATGGGGCATGGCGTCCGAGCCTGTGGGTTAAGTGCGCGAACGGTGCCCCAAGCCTGACGTTACGTCAATGAGACCACTCAGCAGTCCGGCTTGTCGGCGGTGAAGCGCCGCGCCGGATTGACTGCGGCGCCAAACTCACGCAAGGCCTTGGCACCGATCAGCAGCGGATAGTTGAAGTGGCTGCGGTCGGTCAGGTTGACCTCGACGGTGCGCTTGACGTTGCCCAGGCACAGCTCCAGATCGACCACCGGGCGCTTGGCGACGTCGGTGCTTTCACCCTCGTCCTCTTCGTCCGAACGGCTCTTGATCTTGCTGATGCGCGCGACCTTGTGTTCGTAGACCTTGTTGCTGGCGTCCTTGGTGGCGAGGCGAAAACGCACCCAGTCATCGCCATCGCGGGTGAAGGTCTCGATGTCCTTGGCCGACAGCGAGGCGGTCAGCGCACCGGTGTCCATCTTGGCCTTGAGCACTTCACCGCCGATTTCCGGCAGCGCGATGTATTCATAGCGCCCGTACAGGGTCGGCTCGGCGGCCATGACCGGCAGGGCGACGAGGGCAAACAGTGCAAGGAGGGATTTCACGTAGGGGGCTTCCTTGGGAGAGGTTGGGCAACGGGATTTTAGACCGTTGCGCGCTTGATCGTTCCCACGCTCTGCGTGGGCAATGCCTCCAGTGACGCTCTGCGTCACAGGGACGCGGAGCGTCCCGGGCGGCGTTCCCACGCAGAGCGTGGGAACGATCAGGTTAACGCGACTAAAGTGAAACATTCGTCACCACCGATTTGGCCTGTCGCGCGAAGCTGCTTATCATGGCCCGCCCCTGACACTTCGTAGAGTTGCCTATGCGCCGCCTGCTCACCGGCTGTTTCGTCACCCTGCTGCTGTTGCTCAACACCCTGATCCTGATCGGGCCGTTGATGGTGTTTGCCTTGCTCAAACTGGTCGCACCGGGGCACTGGCGCGATTATGCGTCCGCGGCGGTGATGTGGATTGCCGAGACCTGGGCCGAGATCGACAAGCTGATCTTCCAGCTGTGCATTCCGACGCAGTGGGACATTCGTGGCGGCGACGATTTGCGTCGCGACACCTCCTATCTGGTGGTCAGCAATCATCAATCGTGGGTCGACATTCCCGCGCTGATCCAGACCCTCAACCGGCGCACGCCGTTCTTCAAGTTCTTCCTCAAGAAAGAGCTGATCTGGGTGCCGTTCCTTGGGCTGGCGTGGTGGGCGCTGGATTACCCGTTCATGAAGCGCTACACCAAGGCCTTTCTGGCGAAGAACCCGGAACTGGCAGGCAAGGATCTGGAGATCACCAAAGCGGCGTGCGAGCTGTTCAAACGTCAGCCGGTGACCGTGGTGAATTATCTGGAAGGCACCCGCTACACCTTGGCGAAAAGCACACAACAGACATCACCGTTCAATCACCTGCTCAAACCCAAGGCCGGTGGCGTGGCGTTCGTGCTCGCGGCGATGGGCGAACAGCTCGATGCGATGCTCGATGTGACGGTGGTCTACCCGCAAGAAAAAATTCCGGGGTTTTGGGATCTGATCAGTGGCAGTGTTCCGCGAGTCATCATCGACATCAAGACCCGCGAACTCGACCCGGCGCTGTGGCAGGGCGATTACGAGAAGGACCCGGTATTTCGCGAGCGCGTCCAGAACTGGGTCAACCAGCTCTGGACCGAGAAAGATCAGCGAATCGCCGAACTGCGCAACCAGCGCCGTTGACTCAGCTACCGGTGCCAGCGCCCCAGATATTGCCCAGGCTGCTCAGCAGCGAACCGCCGACACCCTGCTGACCGAGGTATTGCAGGAGCACCGGGGCAAACTGGCCGATCATGCCGCTGTCCATGCCCAGCGCACTGAACGCATTGTTCAGGTCGCTGCTGTCCTTGACGTTGCCCAGCGCCTTTTCCAGCCCGGCGGATTTGCCCGACGAACCGAGCAACGCGCCCAGCGCGGCCAGATTGCCGCTGCCACCGGACAACTTGTCGATCCCCGGCACTTCCTTGGCCAGTTGCGAATAGTCGGTGCTGCTCAGCTGGTTTTTCGCCAGGCCCAGCATCGCACTGGTGCCGCCCACCGCTTGCTCCGGCGTCACGTCCAGCGCACTCAGGGCACTGAGCAAACCGGCGGTTTCCGAGGTCGGCGCCGCCGCGGCGGCCTTGTCGCCACCCTGCATGCCCGAGACCGCACCGGCCACGTCATTCAGGCTGAAACCGGCAAACACCGGGCCGGCAGCCAGGGTCAGGAGCGATGCCAGGGCAAAACCGCGTGAAATCTTCATTCAGACATCCTCTCGAGCTGTGAAAACCACCCGGTCGACGGGCAGTAAAACTGCCGGTTTGACCGGGTATCCAGGCGCATGTTCCGGCGCGGCGCATCCATTTTCATCTGACCTGCGTATATAAAACGTGAAACCCGGACGCCGACGCGATGAATGGCACAACCGCTGTCGCTGAACTAGCCTGTGAACAGTTCGAGCCTCGCCCTCGTGCGCTCACGCTTGTCTGGAGAATGGTCATTTCCATCGCCGACACCGATCAGTTGCGCCAGCTCCTCGCCCAGTGCTCACAAGGGGATCGGCGCGCCTTCGAAACGCTGTACCGCAGCGTCGGGCCGCGCCTGCACGGCGTGGCGCTGCGCTTCATGGGCCGTGCCGATCTGGCCGAAGAGGTGCTGCAGGAAAGCTTCGTGCGCATCTGGCACAACGCCTCGCGCTACGAGGCGCACTTGTCGGCGCCGCTGACCTGGATGATCAACATCACCCGCAATCAAGCCATCGACCAATTGCGCAAGCAGCGCGAGCGGCCGCTGAGCGAGGTTGAGCAAGACGCGCTATCGGATGAAAGCCCCTCGGCGCACGAACAACTGAACAGCGCCCGCGAAGCCCACGCGCTCAAGCGCTGCCTGAAAACCCTCGACGGCATGCAGCGCCAATCGATCACCGTGGCCTATTTTCAGGGGTTGTCCTGTAGCGAACTTGCCGAACATCTGGCCACGCCCCTGGGAACCGTCAAATCGTGGATTCGCCGAGGCCTGGAACGCCTGCGCCGGTGCCTTGAATCATGAACTACCAGACCCCTGCCCTGCGCCGCGCCCTCGCCGCCGACTATGCAATCGGCTTGATGCCTGCGCCGGCGCGGCGGCGCTTTGAACAGTTGCTTGTGGATGACGCGGCATTAAGGGTTGAACTGGCGCAATGGCAGGAAAGCCTGACCTCTTTGACCGAAGCGTTGCCGGAACAACCGGTGCCGGAGCGTGTGTGGCACAGCATTACCGCGCGCATCGAACCGCAAGTGCTGCACGTACCCGAGAAACGGCCGTTTTGGAATTGGCTACGGCTCACAGCGGCGGCGTGCTCCATCGTCGCGCTGGTGTTCATCGGCTCGCTGTACAACCGTGACGACGCCCGCTACAGCGCCACTCTGTTAAGCGCCGATGCAAAACCGGCGCTGAAGGTCGAAGCGCATGCGGATTATCTGCAGGTCGAACCGCTGATACTTGCAGCGGTGGAGGCGGATCGCAGCCTCGAATTGTGGGCGATTCCCGACGGTGGCACGCCGATCTCACTGGGTGTGGTTCCGGTTGGGGGCAAGGGCAAGGTCGAGTTGAGCGAGGCGCAGAAAGCCTTGATCGGCAAGCCGATTGTGTTGGCGGTAACGCTAGAGCCCAAAGGTGGGTCACCGACTGGCAAGCCAACCGGACCGGTTCTTTATCAAGGTTCGCTAGCCGCGCTTTGATTTTTTAGGCGCTTTATTACTTACCTTAGACGCAGCTATTCCCAAAAACACTAAACACCTGTCAGATCTGACAGGTGTGCTGATGCTTGGACTCGAATACGCTGTTGATGAATCAAAAGTTAGATTAAAGCGAGGTGCTAACAACGGTTATTCAACGGGAGATACAGAGATGGAAAAGCTATGCCATACGCGCGATCAACTGCTCAAATCAGATGTCCCGCCGATCATCTTTTGCATCAGCCCGGACGATCCGATCATCAAACACATCAAAGCGGGGCAGAAGGTGACTTATGACCTTGTGCGCGGGGACAACGGTCGTTATTACGCTGTAGATCTTAAATTGGCTTAGGACGAGGACAAGGTTGATAGCCCTCAACCTTGGTTTTGTATTGTTTTAGCCATCCCATAAAGTCAGGAAGCACGAACATGTCAAACAGAGAAACCGGTACCGTTAAATGGTTTAACGATGACAAAGGCTTTGGTTTCATCACTCCAAAAAATGGCGGTGATGATCTTTTCGTCCATTTCAAAGCCATCCAATCGGATGGATTTAAAAGCTTGAAGGAAGGGCAAATTGTTTCTTATGTCGCAACGCAAGGACAGAAAGGCAAACAAGCGGAGGAAGTTAGAGTCGAATAGGATACATCGAGAAACGGCGACCCTGAGGTCGCCGTTTTGCGTTGCAATAAAACCCTACGCCGCACTAAACAACTTATGCGGATCAATCACAAACTTCTTCGGCACGCCCGCATCGAACTCGCCATACCCTTCCGGCGCCTGATCGAGGCTGATCACCTGCACGCCCACGACTTCGGCGATGTTGATGCGATCCCACATGATCGCCTGCATCAACTGGCGGTTGTACTTCATCACTGGGGTTTGCCCAGTGTGGAAGCTGTGCGACTTGGCCCAGCCCAGACCGAAGCGAATGCTCAGGCTGCCCATTTTTGCGGCGGCGTCGACGGCACCCGGATCTTCGGTGACGTACAGGCCCGGGATACCGATCTTGCCGGCAACGCGCACCACGCCCATCAGTGAGTTGAGGACGGTGGCCGGGGCTTCGGCCTTGACGCCGTCGTGGCCGTGGCCGCGGGCTTCGAAGCCGACGCAGTCGACCGCGCAGTCGACTTCCGGCTCGCCCAGCAGTGCAGCGATCTGTTCGTGCAGCGGGGTGTCCTTGGACAGGTCGACGATTTCGAAACCCTGCGCCTTGGCGTGGGCCAGGCGGATGGTGTTGACGTCGCCGATGATCACCACTGCCGCGCCGAGCAGACGTGCCGAAGCGGCAGCGGCCAGACCGACCGGGCCGGCGCCGGCAATGTACACGGTGCTGCCCGGACCGACGCCGGCGGTGACTGCGCCGTGGTAACCGGTCGGGAGGATGTCGGAGAGGCAGGTCAGGTCGCGGATCTTCTCCATGGCCTTGTCGCGGTCCGGCAGTTTCAGCAGGTTGAAGTCGGCGTACGGCACCAGCACGTATTCGGCCTGGCCGCCGGTCCAGTCGCCCATGTCAACGTAACCGTAAGCGCCACCGGCACGGGCCGGGTTGACGGTCAGGCAGACGCCGGTGTGTTGCTCCTTGCAGGAACGGCAGCGCCCGCAAGCCACGTTGAAGGGAACGGAGACCAGGTCGCCGATCTTCAGGTTTTCGACGTCGGAGCCTTTTTCGATGACCTCGCCAGTGATTTCGTGGCCTAGCACCAGACCGGTCTGCGCCGTGGTACGGCCGCGCACCATGTGCTGGTCGGAGCCGCAGATATTGGTGGAAACCACACGCAGGATCACACCGTGTTCGATCTTCCTGCCGCGCGGGTCCTGCATTTTCGGATAGTCGATTTTCTGTACTTCGACCTTGCCAGCGCCGAGATACACCACACCACGATTGCCAGACATGCTTTCACCTCACTGTTGTTTTTATGGAACCGCGTTGCCCCAAGAAGGGCAGCGCGTTGAGTGCTCGGGTTATTGCTTGTTGGGTTTTGCGTTGTTTGTTATGGCCTCATCGCGAGCAGGCTCACTCCTACATTTGGAATGCGTACCCCTGTGGGAGCGAGCCTGCTCGCGAAAGCAATCTAAAGAACGACGGTGCGATTGGCGTTGAGAAACACTCTGCGCTCAATGTGATACCCAACCGCCCGCGCCAGCGTCAGGCCTTCGATATCGCGCCCCTTGGCAATCAAATCCTCCGGGTAATGACTGTGATCCACCGCCTCGACGCCCTGGGCAATAATCGGCCCTTCATCCAGATCGTTGTTGATGTAATGCGCCGTCGCGCCAACCAGTTTCACGCCTTTGTTGTAGGCTTGGTGATACGGCTTGGCGCCCTTGAAGCCGGGCAGCAGCGAGTGGTGAATGTTGATCGCCTTGCCATCGAGCTTGCGGCACAACTCCGGCGACAGCACCTGCATGTAGCGGGCGAGGATCACCAGTTCGGCGCCGGACGCTTCGATCACCTGCCAGACCTGACGCTCCTGCGCCGGCTTGTCATTAGGGTCGAGTGGGAAATGGTAGTAGGGAATCTGGTGCCAGTCGGCCAACGGCTTGAGATCCGGATGGTTGGAAACCACCGCCGCCACATCCATCGACAACTGGCCGATGCGCTGGCGATAGAGCAAATCGTTCAGGCAGTGATCGGCCTTGGACACCATGATCACGACTTTCGGCCGGTAGTTCGGCGCGGTCAGCTCGAACAGCATGCCAAAAGCATGTCCGCGTTCGGCCAGGCCGGCGCGGAAGGATTGTTCGTCGAAGCCGTCGGGCTGGCGGAATTCCACACGAATGAAAAAGCGCCCGGAGAGGCGATCGTCGAAAGAATGGTGCTCAGTGACGTAGCAGCCCTGCTCGAACAGAAAACGCGTCACCGCGTCCACCGTGCCGAGGACGCTGGGGCAGTCGGCGGTCAGAATCCATGTATCTGGGGCACGGCTCATATTTTTTCCTCTGATCGTTCCCACGCTCTGCGTGGGAATGCCGCCATGGACGCTCTGCGTCCGCTCTTGGAACGCGGAGCGTCCCGGGATGCATTCCCACGCAGAGCGTGGGAACGATCATCCAACTCAGGTCGAAAACAACACAAATCGGCTCCCTTTCCCCCTCTCCCCCTTGGGGGCGGTCCGACGTTTCGGAAGGGCTGGGGTGAGGGGGGCTTTTGGTCTTTCAGGCCTGAACACTGAGGCCGTACTCAGCCGACGCATCCTGCAACCACAACCACCAGTAATCCGAGAAGCTGCGGCGAATCAGCAATTCCCAGGTGTCTTCGGCCGTATGGCGAATCATCAGCTGCGACTTGGCGAACACCGTGCCCACCGCTTTGCCGACCGGAAAGTTGTTCGGGTGCACGTCGTAACTGGTCGACTTCATCAGCACCTGACGCACGTTCGGCCCGCTCAATTCGAGAAGTTGCTGGCCGCCGCTGACATTGACGATTGCGATGTGCAGGTCGCCCAGCGCTGCGCGCAGTTGCTGTTCGGCGGCGAATTCCTCACCGCTGGGCACGATCAGCAGCCACTCGTCCGGGCCCATCCATTGCAGGCTGGTTTCGCCTTTGACGATGACGCTGAGGGCGCCGGGCAGTTCAATGCCCAGCGCCTTGTGCACAGCGGCGGCGAAGGCGGCATCGTGGCCATCGCCACGAATGGTCAGATGGCCGAGGAGTTTTTTCTCACGCACGATCACGCCGGCGTTCTTGCGGCCCTTGCCGACCAGGCTGGCGAGGTCGGCATGGTGCAGCGACGACTCGGCGCGGGCACCGGTGGTCGGGCGTTGTTGGTACACATTGGCTGTGGTCATAAAGCACCTTCTGAATTCTGACTTGAGCCCTGTGTAGGCAGATCTACCGCTATCGCGAGCAGGCTCACTCCTACAAGGGGTACGCGATCACCTGTAGGAGTGAGCCTGCTCGCGATGAAGTCACCGCGGTGCAACTGCACTCCCCAGGAGCCGACCATCAAATGTTCTGCCGCTCGCCCTTCGGATCGAAGAACACCGAAGAAACGATTTCCGCCTCGATCACGCTGCCATCGGCCAGCGGTGCAAACACCCGCTCGCCCATGCGCTTGAGACCGCCCTTGACCACACCCATGGCAAACGAATAACCCAGGGAGTTGTGCGCGTAGCTGGAAGTCACGTGGCCGACCATGCTCATCGGGATCGCCTGCTTGGTGTTGAACACCAGTTGCGCACCTTCCGGCAGCCATTTGGTTGGATCGACCGGTTTCAGGCCGACCAACTGTTTGCGTTGATCACGCACGCAGTCTTCACGGTTCATCCCACGCTGGCCGATCCACGAGAATGGTTTGGTGCGACCCACACACCAGCCCATGTTCAGGTCGTCCGGGGTCATCGAGCCGTCGGTGTCCTGGCCGACGATGATGAAACCCTTCTCGGCGCGCAGCACGTGCATGGTTTCGGTGCCGTACGGGGTCAGGTTGTACTGCTTGCCGGCCTCGACGATTTTTTCCAGCACGCCCATCGCATAGTCGGCCTGGACGTTGACTTCGTACGACAGCTCACCGGTGAACGAGATACGGAACACCCGCGCCGGCACGTCACCGACCAGACCTTCTTTCCAGGTCATGAACGGGAACGCTTCGTTGCTCAGATCGATGTCGGTCACGGCGCTGAGCAGCTTGCGGCTGTTCGGCCCGGACAGGGTCATGGTCGCCCAGTGGTCGGTGACCGAGGTGAAGTACACCTTCATCTCCGGCCATTCGGTCTGGTGGTACAACTCCAGCCATTGCAGTACGCGGGCAGCGCCACCGGTGGTGGTGGTCATGACGAAATGGTTGTCGGCCAGACACGCCGTCACACCGTCGTCGAAGACCATGCCGTCTTCCTTGCACATCAAACCGTAACGCGCCTTGCCCACGTCGAGCTTGGTCCAGGCGTTGGTGTACACGCGGTTGAGGAACTCGCGGGCATCCGGGCCTTGAATGTCGATCTTGCCGAGGGTCGAGGCATCGAGCAGGCCGACGCTGTCGCGCACAGCCTTGCATTCGCGCTTGACCGCGGCGTGCAGGTCTTCGCCGTTTTTCGGGAAGTACCATGGACGCTTCCACTGCCCGACGTCTTCGAACTCGGCGCCGTTCTTCACATGCCAGGCATGCAGCGCGGTGTAGCGCACCGGTTCAAAAATGTGCCCACAGTGACGACCGGCTACGGCGCCGAAAGTCACCGGCGTGTAGTTCGGGCGGAACATCGTGGTGCCCATCTGCGGGATGGTCACGTTCAGCGAACGCGCGGCAATTGCCAGACCGTTGACGTTGCCGAGCTTGCCCTGATCGGTGCCGAAGCCCAGCGCGGTGTAGCGCTTGACGTGCTCGACCGACTCGAAGCCTTCACGGGTCGCCAGTTCGATGCCACCGGCGGTGACGTCGTTCTGCAGGTCGACGAATTGCTTCGGCGCACGTGCCGAGTTTTTCTCGTGGGGCACCTGGAACAGCGCCAGCGTCGGTTCTTCGACGCGGCTCAAGGCTTTCGGCAGCACGCCTTCGACGGTCTGGAAACCAGCTTCAGCGGCAGCGCGCACGCCACCTTCGAAACCGTCAGCCAGAGAATCGCCGAGCGCGTAAACCCCATTGACGCCACCGACGCACACGCGTTTCTGCGGTGCCTCGCCCGGTACGAAACCGAGGATGTCTTCACGCCAGATCGGCTTGCCGCCCAGGTGCGACGCCAGGTGCACCACCGGGCTGTAACCACCGGAGCTGGCGACCAGATCGCAGTCGAGCCATTCGCCCGGGCTGGTCACGGCGTGTGCTTTCACATCAATCGCCGCAACGCGGGCAGCGGTGACGCGTTTGCTGCCACGCACTTCGATCACCGCACTGCCGGTGAGGATGCGAATGCCTTTGGCGCGCGCTTCTTCCACCAGCGCACCGCGCGGGTTGCTGCGCGCATCAGCGATCGCCACCACTTGCAGACTGGCATCGAGCCAATCGAGCGCGACGCGATAGGCGTGATCGTTGTTGGTGCTGAGGACCAGTTTTTTGCCCGGCGCCACGCCGTAGCGACGCACGTAAGTCGATACCGCACCGGCAAGCATGTTGCCCGGCACGTCGTTGTTGCCGTAGACCAGCGGACGCTCATGGGCGCCGGTCGCCAGCACCACACGCTTGGCGCGCACGCGGTGAATGCGCTGACGCACCTGACCGATCGGCGTGCGGTCACCGAGGTGATCGGTGAGGCGTTCGTGAATGGTCAGGAAGTTGTGGTCGTGGTAACCGTTGACCGTGGCGCGCGGCAACAGCAGCACGTCCGGGGTGTTCTTCAGTTCGGCGAGGACGCTGGCGACCCACTCCATCGCTGGTTTGCCGTCGAGGCTTTCGCGCGAGTCGAGCAGGCTGCCGCCGAACTCTTCCTGCTCATCGGCCAGAATCACTCGGGCACCGCTGCGTGCAGCCGCCAAGGCTGCGGCGAGACCGGCCGGGCCGGCGCCGACGATCAGCACATCGCAGTGCTGGTTCATGTAGTCATAGGTGTCCGGATCGTTCTCGGTCGGCGAACGGCCAAGACCAGCGGCCTTGCGAATGTACTTCTCGTAAGTCATCCAGAACGATTGCGGGTACATGAAGGTTTTGTAGTAGAAACCCGGCGGCATCAGCTTGCCGCCGACCTTGCCGAGAATGCCCATCATGTCGTTGTTGACGCTCGGCCAGCCGTTGGTGCTGGTCGCGACCAGACCTTGGTACAGCGCCTGTTGCGTGGCGCGCACGTTGGGAATCTGCGTGGCTTCGGTAGCGCCGATCTGCAGGATCGCGTTCGGCTCTTCGGCACCGGCGGCGAAGATGCCGCGTGGACGCGAGTACTTGAAGCTGCGGCCGATGATATCGACGCCGTTGGCAATCAGCGCAGCGGCCAGGGTGTCACCCTCGAAACCTTTGTAGGTCTGACCGTTGAAGGTGAAGCTCAGCACTTTGTTGCGGTCGATCCGTCCGCCGTTGGACAGGCGATTGGTCTGGCTCATACCTTCTCTCCCAGCGCCGTCGTGGCGGTTTTTGCAGTGCCAGCCTTGTCGGTGAATTGTGGCTTCTCGCCGATCTTGTAGCTCTCGAGAATCTCGTAGGTCACGGTGTCGCGGGTGACGTTGAAGTACTGCCGGCAACCGGCGACGTGGTCCCACAGCTCGTGGTGCAGACCGCGCGGGTTATCGCGGAAGAACATGTAGTCGCCCCACTCCTCGTCGGTGCAGGCGTTCGGATCCAGTGGACGCGGAATGTGCGCCTGCCCGGATGCGTGGAATTCCTCTTCGGAGCGCAGTTCGCCGCAGTGAGGACAGAAGATATGCAACATGGGATTTCTCCTGTTAGTGGGCGACGGCAGCAGCGCCGTGTTCGTCGATGAGGGCGCCGTTGTGGAAACGGTCGATGGAAAACGGTGCGGCCAATGGGTGCATTTCACCCTTGGCCAGACTCGCGGCAAACACGTTGCCTGAGCCAGGTGTGGCCTTGAAGCCGCCGGTGCCCCAACCGCAGTTGAAGAACATGTTCGGTACCGGGGTTTTCGAAATGATCGGGCAGGCGTCCGGGGTGGTGTCGACGATGCCGCCCCACTGGCGGTTCATGCGCACGCGGGACAACACCGGGAACATCTCGACGATCGCTTGCACGGTGTGCTCGATCACCGGGTACGAACCACGCTGGCCGTAGCCGTTGTAGCCGTCGATACCGGCGCCGATCACCAGGTCGCCCTTGTCGGACTGGCTGATGTAACCGTGCACAGCGTTGGACATGATCACGCTGTCGATAATCGGCTTGATCGGCTCGGACACCAGCGCTTGCAGCGGGTGGGATTCGATCGGCAGACGGAAACCGGCGAGCTTGGCCATGTGCCCGGAGTTACCGGCAGTGACCACGCCGACGCGCTTGGCGCCGATGAAACCCTTGTTGGTTTCGACGCCGATGCACACGCCGTTTTCCTTGCGGAAACCGATCACTTCGGTCTGCTGGATCAGGTCCACGCCCAAGGCATCGGCGGCACGGGCAAAGCCCCAGGCCACGGCATCGTGACGGGCGACGCCGCCGCGACGCTGCACGGTGGCGCCCATTACCGGGTAGCGGGTATTTTTTGAGCAATCGAGGTAGGGAATTTCGTCTGCCACTTGCTTGGCGTTGAGCAGTTCACCATCAACGCCGTTGAGGCGGTTGGCGCTGACCCGACGCTCGGAATCACGGATGTCTTGCAGTGTGTGGCACAGGTTGTAGACGCCGCGCTGGGAGAACATCACGTTGTAGTTGAGGTCCTGCGACAGGCCTTCCCACAATTTCATCGCGTGTTCGTAAAGGTGCGCCGACTCGTCCCACAGGTAGTTGGAGCGGACGATGGTGGTGTTGCGCGCGGTGTTACCGCCGCCCAGCCAGCCCTTCTCGACCACCGCGACGTTGGTGATGCCGTGTTCTTTCGCCAGGTAATAGGCGGTCGCCAGACCGTGCCCGCCACCGCCGACGATGACCACGTCGTAGACTTTTTTCGGCGTCGGCGTGCGCCACATGCGCTGCCAGTTTTCGTGGTGGCTGAGCGAGTGTTTGAAGAGGCCGAAGCCCGAATAGCGTTGCATAGTCATTTACTCCAGAACGCTCAGCGATAAACCGGGAAGTCTGCGCACAGGGCCGACACCTGTTGGGCAACATTGGCCTCGACATCGGCGTCACCTAGGTTGTCGAGGATGTCGCAGATCCAGCCGGCGAGGGTTTCGCACTGGCTGACCTTGAAGCCACGGGTGGTGACGGCCGGGGTGCCAATGCGCAGGCCCGAGGTCACGAACGGCGACTGCGGGTCGTTCGGCACGGCGTTCTTGTTCACAGTGATGTGGGCACGGCCGAGAGCGGCGTCAGCGTCCTTGCCGGTCAGGCCCTGACGGATCAGGCTGACCAGGAACAGATGGTTATCGGTGCCGCCGGACACTACATCGTAGCCACGTTTGATGAACACGCTGGCCATCGCCTGAGCGTTGTCGATCACTTGTTGCTGATAAGCCTTGAAGCCCGGCTCCAGCGCTTCCTTGAAGCACACCGCCTTACCGGCAATGACGTGCATCAGCGGGCCGCCCTGGGCACCGGGGAATACTGCGGCGTTGAGCTTCTTTTCGATCTCTTCGTTGGACTTGGCCAGGATCAGCCCGCCGCGTGGACCGCGCAGAGTCTTGTGGGTCGTGGTGGTGACGACGTCAGCGTACGGCAGCGGATTCGGGTACAGGCCAGCGGCGACCAGACCGGCGACGTGGGCCATGTCGACGAACAGCAGTGCGCCAACCTTGTCGGCGATCTGGCGGAAGCGCGGGAAGTCCAGAGTCTTCGAGTAAGCCGAGAACCCGGCGACGATCATTTTCGGCTTGCACTCAACGGCCAGACGCTCGACTTCGTCGTAGTCGATCAGCCCGGTGTCGGTGTTGATACCGTACTGCACGGCGTTGTAGAGCTTGCCCGAGGACGACACTTTCGCGCCGTGGGTCAGGTGGCCGCCGTGAGCCAGGCTCATGCCGAGGATGGTGTCGCCCGGCTGGATCAGCGCCAGGTACACCGCGCTGTTGGCCGAAGAACCGGAGTGCGGCTGGACGTTGGCGTAATCGGCGCCGAACAGTTGCTTGGCGCGCTCGATCGCCAGCGCTTCGACTTTATCGACATGCTCGCAGCCGCCGTAGTAGCGCTTGCCCGGGTAGCCTTCAGCGTACTTGTTGGTCAGGCCGCTGCCTTGCGCCTGCATGACGCGCTTGCTGGTGTAGTTCTCCGACGCGATCAGCTCGATGTGATCTTCCTGACGTTGCTCCTCGGCATTCATCGCCGCCAGCAGTGCATCGTCGTAACCCTGGATCTGGTCTTGCTTGCTGAACATCGCGTCTCTCCCAGCGGCATCTGTGCGCCATTCGTCTCGGTAAGGCACCGGCAATCGCAGCGGTGCCCTTTGATGCGATGGTATGACCGGCACAGACAGCTCAAATGCCTGCGCGCGCCACGCAAAGGTGCGTTTACGACATGGCTGGAAATGACTTGTCGAACCTGCACAGATCCCTTGTAGGAGTGAGCCTGCTCGCGATAGCGGTGGATCAGTTGACGCCTATGCTGGCTGATCCACCGCTATCGCGAGCAGGCTCACTCCTACAGGGGTTATGTGATGACTTGGCGGACGGCGAGCAACATCAAGAAATGCGCGGGGTAAAGGGCATACGCCCACCGGCGCATCGGTGGCGACTGAAGATGTCGCCCATGTCGCAAGAGGAACATCCCCAGCATTGGCGCAAACAGACAAGTCGCCAGACCGACAATCGCCACGCGATTGCCGAACCGCGCCGATTCGAGCAATACCTGCCATTGATTCGCGGCGACACAGATCAGGCCCGGCAGCAGACCGAGATACCAGGGATGACGAAACACCACGAGCATCGCCAAAGGCAGCAGAACGCCAAAGAAACCAAACATCAGTCGCTCTGAAAAAACCGCCGCGGCCAGCAGCGCAGCGGCGGCCAGCAGTCGCGAAACCGACGAGGAGTCCTGCCAACCGCGCGCCACCAACAAACCCAGCGCCAGCGTCGGCATTACGTTCAAAGTATCGGGATCAGCAATGTACAAGCGATACGGAATTTCACTGACGGCGCTGAACAGCAACAGCCAGCCCAGATAGCGCCACTCCATTTTCCGTGAACCGTCGCGAGCCAGATTCGCCGCCATCGCCAGGCAAAACCACGGATAGGCCAGTCGCCCCGGCACGTACAGCCAATCGGCGGAAAAGCCGACATATCGCAGGTGATCGAGGACCATACTCAATAGCGCCAGCCACTTGAGCAGATCCAGCGCGCCGTCGCGTCGGCTCAGGTGCATAATCGGCCCATAAACTGGTAATTTCCTGCACCCGACATCGCATGTGCTCCCCGGAAGATCTTCGGTAAAGTGCGCATCTTCATTGACCACGAGCCTTCACAAGAGTCTCGATTACGGAAGCCGGCCATGACCGACAAGAGCCAACAATTCGCCAGCGACAACTATTCCGGTATCTGCCCGGAAGCCTGGGCTGCCATGGAACAGGCCAACCACGGCCACCAGCGCGCCTATGGCGACGATGAATGGACCGCCCGCGCGGCCGATCATTTCCGCAACCTGTTCGAAACCGACTGCGAAGTGTTCTTCGCCTTCAACGGCACCGCGGCCAACTCGCTGGCCCTGTCGTCGCTGTGCCAGAGTTACCACAGCGTGATCTGCTCGGAAACCGCCCACGTCGAAACCGACGAATGCGGCGCCCCGGAATTTTTCTCCAACGGTTCGAAACTGCTGATCGCCGGCACTGAAAACGGCAAGATCACCCCGCAGTCGATCCGCGAAGTCGCGCTCAAGCGCCAGGACATTCACTATCCGAAACCGCGCGTGGTGACCCTGACCCAGGCCACTGAAGTCGGCAGCGTCTACACCCCGGAAGAAGTCCGCGAGATCAGCGCCACCTGCAAGGAGCTGGGCCTGCACCTGCACATGGACGGCGCGCGGTTTTCCAACGCCTGCGCATTCCTCGGCTGCTCGCCCGCTGATCTGACCTGGAAGGCCGGCGTCGATGTGCTGTGCTTCGGCGGTACGAAAAACGGCATGGCCGTGGGCGAGGCGATCCTGTTCTTCAATCACAAACTGGCCGAAGACTTCGATTACCGCTGCAAACAGGCCGGGCAACTGGCGTCGAAAATGCGCTTCCTGTCGGCGCCCTGGGTCGGCATTCTGGAAAACGGCGCCTGGCTAAAATATGCGCGCCACGCCAACCACTGCGCGCAACTGCTGGCCGAACTGGTCAGCGACATTCCCGGCGTCGAACTGATGTTCCCGGTCCAGGCCAACGGCGTGTTCCTGCAACTGTCCGAGCCGGCCATCGCCGCGCTGACTGCGAAGAACTGGCGCTTCTACACCTTCATCGGCAAGGGCGGCGCACGTTTCATGTGCTCCTGGGACACCGAAGAAGAGCGCGTGCGCGAACTGGCGCGTGACATCCGCGAAGTGATGTCGGCCTGATCCCCCCGCCACACTGATCGTTCCCACGCTCCGCGTGGGAACGCCTCCCGGGACGCTCCGCGTTCCAGCCCCACCACCATCGCCACATTGAACTCCGCTATGACGCGGAGCGTCAGTGGCTGCATTCCCACGCAGAGCGTGGGAACGATCTTGGGTCGAGACTGACTTTTCCCACCGCTACCCTACTTCCCCTCTATCGCGAACATCCCGCACGCCCCACTCTGATCGTTCCCACGCTCCGCGTGGGAATGCCTCCCGGGACGCTCCGCGTTCCAGCCCCACCACCTTCGCCACATTGAACACCGCTATGACGCGGAGCGTCAGTGGCTGCATTCCCACGCAGAGCGTGGGAACGATCTTGGGTCGGGACTGACTTTTCCCACCGCAATACCCTACTTCCCCTCTATCGCGAACATCCCGCACACCCCACTCTGATCGTTCCCACGCTCCGCGTGGGAATGCCTCCCGGGGCGCTCCGCGTTCCAGCCCCACCACCATCGCCACATTGAACACCGCTATGACGCGGAGCGTCAGTGGCTGCATTCCCACGCAAAGCGTGGGAACGATCCCGCGTCAAAATGACGTTTCCCACGCACACCAGTGACTTCTTCCTCTAGCGCGATAAATCCGCACGCCCCACTCCGATCGTT
Organism: Pseudomonas sp. R1-1; assembly: GCF_051132135.1. Taxonomy (NCBI): domain Bacteria; kingdom Pseudomonadati; phylum Pseudomonadota; class Gammaproteobacteria; order Pseudomonadales; family Pseudomonadaceae; genus Pseudomonas; species Pseudomonas sp. R1-1. The sequence continues at coordinate 584,024 of NZ_CP071663.1, read as the reverse complement.
CCCACGCTCCGCGTGGTAACGCCTCTCGGGACGCTCCGCGTTCCATCTCCTTCGCACCGCAAGATTCAAGGATCGAATCCCATGGGCCGCAGCCGCTACACGATTACCGAAGCCGACAAGCCGCACTTCCTGACCTGTACCGTTATGGAATGGTTGCCGTTATTCATTCGCCCATACATCGTTGAGCACCTGCTCCATTGCTGGCGCTATCAACAAACTCATCACGACTTGAAGCTGTATGGCTACGTGATCCTGGAAAACCACCTGCACTTCGTCGCTCAAGCACCCGATCTGAGCAAATGCCTCAGCCAGTTCAAATCATTCACCGCGCGACAGATCATCAATGACTTGCAAACCAAAGGCGCCGACAAAGCCCTGCAGCGTCTGCGCTTCAGCAAACGCGCGCATAAGCAGGATCGGGTTTATCAACTGTGGCAAGAAGGCGCGCACGCAGAGATGGTCTACAGCGAATCAGTGATGCGCCAGAAACTTGAATACATCCACAACAACCCGGTGAAACGCGGTTACGTGGATTTACCAGAGCATTGGCGGTATTCGAGTGCCAGGGACTACGCAGGAACTGAGGGACTGATCGAGGTTCAGCGCTGGTATTGAAATGGGACGCGGAGCGTCCCGGGCTGCATTCCCACGCAGAGCGTGGGAACGATCAGCTGTCGTGCGTGCGAGATGCCGATTAAAACTCAATCCGCACATCGCCTTTAGGCACACTGCAGCAAGAAAGGATGAAACCCTCCGCCTCGTCATCCTCGGTTATCCCGCCGTTGTGCTCCATCTCCACTTCGCCGCCGAGCTTCATCACCTTGCACGTTCCGCAAATGCCCATGCCGCAGGCTTTCGGAATCATCAAGCCCAGCTTGGCCGCCGCCGCGTGCACGGTTTCGCCCGGTGCCACGCGGATGCTCTTGCCGGAGGCGGTGAATTCGACTTGATGCAGATCCGCCGCGTCGATTTCCGGCGCATCGGCTGCCTGTTCGGCCTGTTCCACCGCGTCGGCACGCGCTTCCGGTGGCGTGGCGCCGAAGGATTCCTCGTGATAACGCGACATGTCGTAGCCGGCGTTTTCCAGCAAGCGCTTGACCGCGGTCATGTACGGCGTCGGGCCGCAGCAGAACACTTCGCGTTCGAGAAAGTCCGGCACCATCAGCTCAAGCATCTTGTGGTTGAGGTAGCCGCGATAACCGGCCCATGGCTCACCGAGACCATGTTTCTCGCAGATCAGGTGCAGGCTGAAGTTGTCGATCCGCGACGCCATGTGTTCCAGCTCGCGGTGATAGATGATGTCCTTCGGCGAGCGCGCGCTGTGGATAAAGGTCATGTCGACATTGGCGTTGGTGTCGTAGAACCAGCGCGCCATCGACATGCACGGCGTGATACCGACGCCGCCGCTCAGATACAGAACTTTTGGGCTCGGGAAATCGATCGCATTGAACAACCCGACCGGGCCATGCACTGCAAGCTCTTGTCCTTCATGCAGCGTGTCGTGCAGCCAGTTGGAAACCTTGCCGCCTGGCACGCGTTTGATGGTTACCGAAAAGCTGTACGGCACCGACGGCGAGCTGGATATGGTGTACGAGCGCATGACCGGCTGGCCTTCGATTTCCAGTTCCAGGGTGACGAACTGCCCCGGCTTGAAAAAGAACATGATGGGCTGGTCGGCCATGAAGCAGAACGTGCGCACATCCCAGGTTTCCTGGATGACTTTGACGCAACGGACAATGTGTCGGCCATTGGCCCAGGTCTGGGTGGTGACTGGATTCAGGAAGCTGTTGGACATGCTGTTCTCCACGGCCGACTGTCGGCCTCATGTCGGCGATTCTGCGTATAGCGCGGACCGTCCGTTTACCTATCCGCGACATTGACATACTTATCGCGACCAGCCCCCAACCACCGGGGCTTGCGCGTCGGGAACAGATTGCACCATGTCGCCCATGGATAAGGTTCGGGGCAGCGCCGGCCCCACACTCGCCCCAACACAAGACGACTTCTTTACACCTTGCGTAGCAACCGTTTTGCAGCACACCTGATCAGCCACTTTCGCCGGCCACGCAGAGGGCCATGAGGATTACATCGATGGACGTCACCGCAAAAATCAGCCTGGGCGATCCGCTGGAACCCGCACGCAAGGCCACCGCACAAATGCTCCAGGAACGCGAGCGGACCTTCTCCCTGCCGCAGCCGTTCTACAGCGACGAGCGCCTGTTCGATATCGACATGCAGGAGATCTTTCAGAAAGAGTGGTTGATCGCCGGCATGACCTGCGAAATCCCGGCCAAGGGCAACTACCTGACCCTGCAGGTCGGCAAGAACCCGATCATCGTCATTCGTGGCGCCGAAGGCGTGGTGCACGCGTTCCATAACGTCTGCCGCCACCGTGGCTCGCGCCTGTGCACCAGTGAAAAAGGCAAGGTCGCCAAACTGGTCTGCCATTACCACCAGTGGACGTACGAACTGGACGGCCGCCTGCTGTTCGCCGGCACCGAGATGGGCGCCGACTTCGACATGAAGCAGTACGGTCTCAAACCGGTGAACGTGAAAACTGCCGGTGGCTACATCTTCATCAGCCTGGCGGAAAACCCGCCGGCTATTGATGACTTCCTGTCGACGCTCAACCATTACATGGAACCGTACGATATGGAGAACACCAAGGTGGCGATCACCACCACCTTGATGGAAAAGGCCAACTGGAAACTCGTCCTGGAAAACAACCGCGAGTGCTACCACTGCAACGCGTCGCACCCGGAACTGCTGAAAACCCTGCTGGAATGGGACGACGTCACCGACCCGCGCGCCGACCAGGCGTTCAAGGACCACGTCGCTGCCTCCGCCGCTGCCTGGGAAGCGGAGAAGATTCCGTACGCCCACGCCAGCTTCGGCCTGCGCAACCGCATCGTGCGCATGCCACTGCTCAAAGGCACCGTGTCGATGACCCTCGATGGCAAGCAGGGCTGCGCGAAATTGATGGGGCGGATCAAGAACCCGGATCTGGGCTCGATGCGCATCCTGCACCTGCCGCATTCGTGGAACCACTGCATGGGCGACCACATCATCGTCTTCACCGTGTGGCCGATCAGCGCTCAGGAAACCATGGTCACCACCAAATGGCTGGTGCACAAGGATGCCGTTGAAGGCGTCGATTACGATGTCGAGCGTATGCGCCAGGTATGGGACGCGACGAATGATCAGGACCGTCGCCTGGCAGAAGAGAACCAGCGCGGGATCAACTCCACCGCCTACCAGCCGGGGCCCTACTCGAAGACTTATGAGTTTGGCGTGGTCAACTTCGTCGACTGGTACAGCGAGCGGATGCTGAACAACCTCGGCGCTGAGCCAGCGCCTTATCTCAAAGGTGTACCGGTTCAGGGTTAAAAAGCAAAAGCATCGCGAGCAGGCTCACGCCTACAGTTTGGAATGCGTTCCCCTGTAGGAGTGAGCCTGCTCGCGATAGCTATTTCACATACACCCAATCCCAAGCCTTGATTGCACAATTTCTGATCAACCACCCCGCCAGCCATACCCAGCAAGCCCCCCAGCCTTCCGCAAACAAGTTATCCACATACCCACCCACAGCAATTGGGGGTAACTGTGGATGAACCATCAAATATCCCGCTGATTTGCAAAGAAAAACCGTGACTTATTCAAAATCAGTGTTCCCGAACACAACCGATCACTTTTTAACCAGATCTCTACAGGTCACGTTTTTAAAGGCCTGTAGCGGGTAGCGAACACGTTATCCACAGAAGCGCCAACAGAGATCGGGGGTAACTTCGCTTGTTCTGTGGAAAAGCGCGCGAGGCTGGGGAAAAGACCTCGTCCATGGGACTTTTACCGCAGAAAGGCTTCACTTGATCAAAATATGATCACATCTTTGTAAGCCTTGTTCCATAAGGCTTTCAGCGGATAGCGAACACGTTGTCCACAGAAGCGCCAACAGAGATTGGGGGCAAGTTTTCGCAGGGTGTTGTAGAAAAACCTCTGGAAATCCGTAAGTTACACTGATCACTTTCTGATCATCGGGCTGGAAGGCTTGATTATCGCGGGATGTAGGGAGGGGCGAACACGTTATCCACAGAATCGCCAACAGGGATTGTGGGTAAACCGCTACCCTCACCCCAGCCCTCTCCCGGAGGGAGAGGGAGCCGACCGAGTCGACTCATAAAGGTACATCGAATAGAGCGATCGAGGCGGTCACAGACTTGGCCAAACCGGGGCCACCGCGACGGCGCAGGTCGATGCATCTGGCCAATTCACCGCGGTCGGTCCCCTCTCCCCTGGGAGAGGACTAGGGTGAGGGGCTTCTCAGCGCACCACACCCTCTTCGATCAGCAACTTGAGAATGGCTTCTGCACCCGCCTGCGCAGTCACACCTTTCAGAACTTGCCCACCGCCACCACTGGCTTTCGCCGTGGCGGCCTTCATCCGGTCAGCCCCGCTCTTGGCCTTGATCACTTTCAAGCGCTTGGGCCTTAGCTTGGCCGGTTGCAGCGTGGCGACGGCCAGAAGCTGGTCGTCCACCACCTCGACTTCATCAGCCTGTAACTCGCCCCGTCGCGCCGGTCCGTAAGCACTTTGCCGAGGCTTCGGCGCGGCATTATCCACAGTCGCCAGAAACGGCAGCTTGACCTTCAAGCGTCGCCGCTGCCCGCGCGGCAATGCTTGCAGCACCAGTGCCGAGCCGTCATTGATCGACTCGACCTGCGCCAGCCCGACCACCAGTGGCCAGCCCAGCCCTTCGGCGAGCAGAAACGGCAACATCCCCGAACCTTCGCCGGTTTCCGCCTGGCTGCCGGTCAATACCACTTGCGCGCCTGCCTCACGCAGGTACGCGGTCAGCGCCGGCAGCGCATCGGCGCCTGCCGGTTGTTCCAGCACGTGCATCTGCTCAAGGCCCATGCCCAGATAGGCGCGCAGGGCCGGTTCGGCGATATCGCCGGCGTGCAGCACTTGCAGGTTATCCCCAGCCAGTCGCAAGCCCAGCTCGACCGCGCGGGCGTCCTGTTCGGCGCGCCGTGGCCGGCCGGAGGTTGGATGGGCGCCAATCGAGACCAGACTGATAACGTTCGTGTTCATAGGGTTTCCTTAAGCCGCATCGCGCTTGGCGTCGTTGCGGTAAGCCGCGACCGCTTCGATCAACGCTTGCAGAATCTCTGCGCTTTCGCCGATCACCGAAAGGTCGGCACGCTTGATCATGTCGCAGCCCGGATCGAGGTTGATCGCCACCACCTTGTCGCAGGCGCCAATGCCTTGCAGGTGCTGGATCGCCCCGGAAATACCCACGGCGACATACACCCGCGCGGTGACCCAGGTGCCGGACGCGCCGACCTGGCGATCACGGGCCATGAAACCATCGTCCACGGCGACCCGCGACGCGCCCTCGGTGGCGCCGAGTGCAGCGGCTGTTTCGTGGAACAGCGCCCAGTCCTTCACGCCGTTGCCACCCGAGAAAATGAATTCGGCTTCGGCCATCGGAATCGCGCCCGGGTCCACCGCTACCGCACCGAGATCTTCGATCCGCGACAGGCTGCGCGCCACGCTTGTGGATAACTCCGCCGGCAACGCTTCATGACGGGTTTCGCTGACCGGCTCGGCGCATTCGGCCGCCGCCAGAATCAACCGCGCTACCGGACGGGCCAAGTCCTGCAGCCCGGCGCCGGCGCGGCCGATACACTCTTGATCCTTGACCTGCCAGACCCGCGTTGCCGGGCGTTCGCCCAGTGCTGCCGCAAAGCGTCGGCCGAGTTCGCCACCACCGCTGCGGCTGTCCGGCAGCAGCCAGTGACGCGGGTTGAACTGGTTATCCACAGCCCGCAGGCCTTGCACCCGTTGTTCCGGTGCATAACCGCTGAACTCGTCGCCTTCGAGCACCAGCAAGCGATCAACACCCGCCGTGGCGAAAGCGCTTTCCTTGTGCTCGCCAAACACCACCGCCAACACCGCGCCGTCCGTGCCCGCCAGTTGATGAGCGAGGCCCAGCAGATCGCGGTCGTGGCTGCTCAAGCGGCCACCGACCATGTCCGGCACCACGCAGATGTAGAACGCCGGCGTTGGCACCTGATGCAACGGCAATTGCACTTCAACCGCGGCCGAACGCTTGACCGCCCCGCCCTGCTGCGCGCCACTGCGGTCAATGCGTTTGATGCCGTTGGGGCCGATGAAACCGATGCCGTGCAGATTCTTGCGGATAACGCCATTCGGCCCCATCCAGCTGTGTTGCGCCGGTTGCATCGCCGCGTGCAGCGGATGCAGACGGTTGCGCGCGATCCATTCGGCGCGCGGGTCGCGGCGGATAATGTCGCTCATCAATGCACCTCCGCAGGTTCACGTTTGGCCGGTGCCGCCGGTTTGCTCGGCGCGGCGTCCTCGAGCAGCGCGTCGGCGACCAGTTCGGCAATGTCCTTGATCAGCGGACGCGGTTCGACCACGCCTTCGAGCATCGCCGTGCACTGTGGACAACCCACGGCCACCAGTTCGGCGCCGGTCTCGCGGATGTCGTCCATGCGCATGTCGGGGATGCGCTGCTTGCCCGGAATGTCGGTGATCGGCGCGCCGCCGCCACCGCCACAGCAGCGCGAACGGAAACCGGAACGCTGCATTTCTTTGACTTCGATGCCGAGCGCACGCAGCACTTCGCGCGGTGCTTCGTATTCGCCGTTGTAGCGGCCCAGGTAGCACGGGTCGTGATAGGTCACGCTGTTGCCTTTGTGCTGGCCGAGGTTGAGTGCGCCAGCCTGGATGATCTCGGCCATGTAGGTGCTGTGGTGCTGCACCAGATAATGGCCGTCGAACGCGCCGTACTCGTTTTTCAGCACATGGAAACTGTGCGGATCGCAGGTGACGATGCGGTTGAAGCTGTATTTGCCCAGGGTCTGGATATTGCGCTTGGCGAGCAACTGGAAGGTCGCTTCGTCACCGAGCCGCCGCGCCACGTCGCCGCTGTCGCGTTCTTCGAGGCCAAGCACGGCGAAGTCGATTTTCGCCGCTTTCAACACTTTGACGAAGGCGCGCAAGGTGCGCTGATTGCGCATGTCGAAAGCGCCGTCGCCGACCCAGAACAGCACGTCGGTGGATTTCTTCTCGCTGAGCAGATTGAGGTTCAGGTCCGCTGCCCAGTTCATCCGCCCGCCCGGTGCAAAACCGCCGGGGTTGTCGGTGGCGATGAGGTTTTCGAGGACTTCGGCGCCCTTGTTCGGCGTCGCACCTTTTTCCAGGGTCAGGTGGCGGCGCATGTCGACGATCGCATCGACGTGCTCGATCATCATCGGGCATTCCTCGACGCAGGCGCGACAGGTGGTGCACGACCACAGGGTTTCGGCATCGACCAGACCGTTGACGATCGGTTGATGCGGATTGCCGCCGTGTTCGCCCACTGGTTTGCCAGGGTACGGACTGCCGGCGAACTTCGCGTCAGTGCCACCGGCGAGACCGACGACCATGTCCTGAATGAGTTTTTTCGGGTTCAGCGGCTGGCCGGCGGCGAACGCCGGGCACGCGGCTTCACATTTGCCGCACTGCACGCAGGCGTCGAAACCGAGCAACTGGTTCCAGGTGAAATCCTTGGGTTTTTCCACGCCCAGCGGTGCGTCTGGATTGCTCAGGTCCAACGCTTTCAAACCGGTCGAGCGACCACCGCCAAAACGTTCCGGGCGACGGTGCCAGGCCAGGTGCAGCGCGCCGGCGAAGGCATGTTTCATTGGCCCGCCCCAGGTCATGCCGAAGAACAGTTCCGACACGCCCCACAGCACGCCAACACCGAGAATGGCCGCGAGCACCCAACCGCCGAAGTTCTCCGGCAGGATCCCCGCCACCGGCAAGGTCACCAGAAAGAACGACGCGGAAAACGCCAGCAGGCTTTTCGGCAGGCGCATCCACGGGCCTTTCGACAGACGCGCTGGCGGGTTGCGCCGACGCAGGTACATGAAGATCGCGCCGATGAACATCACCGCCGACATGAGCAGCAAGGCGTAGCCGAGGATGCGGTTATGCAGGCCGAAACCGTGCACCAGAATCGCCAGCACAATCGACGCCACGGCACCGCCCGCCGTGGCAACGTGGGTGTTGGCGATGTATTTGTCCCGTGCCACGACGTGGTGCAGGTCGACCATGTAGCGCTTGGGCATGGCCAGCAGACCGCCGAGCAGATCGACCTTCGACGCCCGGCCACGACGCCACATGTTCATCCGCCGCAGCGCGCCGAGGAGCGCAAGGCCCAGGGCTGCGAACAACAGGATTGGAAGAAGGGTGTTCAACATGGTGAAGCTCCCACCAGACAGCCTGGAGAAACACGATCCGCTTTACTGTGGGAGCGAGCCTGCTCGCGAAAGCGCTGGGTCAGTCGACATCAGCGTCAACTAGCAGATTGCATTCGCGAGCAGGCTCGCTCCCACAGGGTTATGTGCAAGCCTTAAAAGTCTTTACACAGTCTGAGTGCGTCATAGATCGCGGCGTGGGTATTACGCTGCGCCACGCAGTCGCCGATGCGGAACAGCAAGTAGCCGTCACCCGCTTCGCTCAACGAAGGCTGCGGCTGGATGGCGAACAGCGCTTCGACGTCGATCTGGCCCTTGTTGCGTGAGCCGTCCTTGAGGGCGTAGTAGATTTCCTCGTCCGGGCGCACGCCATTTTCGACGACCACCTGATCGACCACTCGCTCCTCTTTCGCGCCGGTGTATTCGTTCTCCAGCACCGCCACCAGCTTGTCGCCTTCGCGGTAGACCTTCTCCAGCATCATGTCGCCGGTCATGATCACTTCTTTCGGGTACATGCTGCGGTAGTAGGTCGGGAACGACGTACCGCCAATGGCCACGCCCGGTTTGATGTCATCGGTGACGATCTCGACCTGGCTGCCCTTGTCGGCGAGGAAGTCGGCGACCGACATGCCGGTGAACTCGCAAATCGTGTCGTACACCAGCACGTTCTTGCCCGGCGCGACCTTGCCGTCGAGCACGTCCCAGCTGCTGACCACCAGCCCTTCGGCGGCGCCCCAGTGCTCGTTCTGCTCCAGGTACGGATGCCCGCCGACTGCCAGCACCACCACGTCCGGACGCAGGTCCATGATGGTGTCGGCATCCGCCGCCGTGCCCAGGCGCAGATCGACTTTCAAGCGCGCCAGCTCCAGTTGGAACCAGCGGGTGATGCCGGCGATCTGGTCGCGCTGCGGCGCTTTCGACGCGGTAGTGATCTGCCCGCCGATGAATTCCTTCTTCTCGAACAGGGTCACATCATGGCCACGCTCGGCGGCCACGCGTGCGGCTTCCATCCCGGCCGGGCCGGCACCGACGATCACCACTTTGCGTTTCGGCCCGGTGGATTTCTCGATGATGTGCGGCACGCCCATGTACTCACGGGAAGTCGCGGCGTTCTGGATGCACAGCACGTCCAGACCTTGATACTGGCGGTCGATGCAATAGTTGGCACCGACGCACTGCTTGATCTGGTCGATCTGGCCCATCTTGATCTTGGCGATCAGGTGCGGGTCGGCGATGTGCGCGCGGGTCATGCCGACCATGTCGACGTAACCGCCCTCAAGGATCCGCGTGGCCTGGTTCGGGTCCTTGATGTTCTGCGCGTGCAGCACCGGCACCTTGACCACTTCCTTGATCCCGGCAGCCAGGTGCAGGAACGGCTCCGGTGGATAACTCATGTTCGGAATGACGTTGGCCAGGGTGTTGTGGGTGTCGCAACCCGAGCCAACCACGCCGATGAAGTCGAGCATGCCGGTGTCATCGTAATACTTGGCGATCTGCTTCATGTCCTCGTGGGACAAGCCGTCCGGGTGGAACTCGTCACCGCACAGGCGCATGCCCACACAGAAGTCGTCACCGACCTCGGCGCGTACGGCTTTCAGTACCTCCAGGCCGAACTTCATTCGCCCTTCGAAGCTGCCGCCCCACTCATCGGTGCGCTTGTTGACGCGCGGGCTCCAGAACTGGTCGATCATGTGCTGGTGCACGGCCGACAGCTCGACACCGTCCAGACCACCGGCCTTGGCCCGGCGCGCGGCCTGGGCGTAATTGCCGATCACCCGCCAGATTTCTTCCGGCTCGATGGTCTTGCAGGTGGCGCGGTGCACCGGTTCACGGATGCCCGACGGCGACATCAACGTCGGCCAGTTGAAACCGTCCCAGCGCGAGCGGCGGCCCATGTGGGTAATCTGGATCATGATCTTGGCGCCATGCTTGTGCATGGCGTCGGCCAGATTCTGGAAGTGCGGAATGATCCGGTCGGTGGACAGGTTGACCGAGCTCCACCATTCCTGCGGGCTGTCGATCGCCACGACGGACGAACCGCCGCAGATGGCCAGGCCGATACCGCCCTTGGCTTTCTCTTCGTAGTATTTGACGTAGCGGTCGGTGGTCATGCCACCGTCAGTCGCGTAGACCTCGGCGTGCGCGGTGCTGAGCACGCGGTTGCGGATGGTCAGTTTGCCGATCTGGATCGGCTGGAACATTGCTTCGAAAGCCATTTCACGGTCCTCGGCTTACAACGGCTTGACGGTGAACAGGCCGTCATCGTGGCCCTCTTCGGAGCCTCCGTAGACTTGTTCGGCCACAGTGCGAATCTTGCTGCCACGCGCTTCGAGGATCTGGTCCATGGCGCCGGCAAACCAGCCGGTGAACATGTAATCGACCTTGCGTCCGACCTTGCCGTAGACGTAGACAAACGCCGAGTGCTCGAGCTTGACGCTGGCGGTGCCTTTGTCGAGGTCGATGTCCTGGATTTTGAACAGGCCCCAGCCGCGTTGCGACAGGCGTTTCATGTAGTGCTCGAACACCGCAACGCCTTCCAGACCGTGGCATTCGGCTTCTTTTTCGCACCAGTGCCAGGCGGACTTGTAGCCGGCCTTGTAGAGGATCTCGGCGTAGGCGTCAGCGCCCAATACTTCTTCGATGCCCATGTGGTTATTGACGAAAAAGTGCCGTGGCACATAGAGCATCGGCAGGGCGTCGGACGTCCAGACACCGGTCTCGCTGTCGACTTCGATAGGCAATTGCGGGGCGATCTTGGCCATGGAAACTTAACTCCAGAAAAATGATGGTTCAGTGTTGGCCGCGGCCCTCACCCCAGCCCTCTCCCTCAGGAGAGGGGGCAGATCGGCGGCGGTCTCGAGAAAGCGTTACTCGCCCCAGACGTCCTTGAGGACGCTCACCCAGTTCTCGCCCATGATCTTGCGCACCACGCGTTCGGAATGGCCGCGCTTGAGCAGGGTTTCGGTGAGGTTGGGGAATTCGCCGACGGTGCGGATGCCCAGCGGGTTGATGATCTTGCCGAAGCTGGTCAGGCGGCGGGCATAGCCCTTGTCGTGGGTCAGGTATTCGAAGAAGTCCTGGCCGTGGCCTTGAGTGAAATCGGTGCCGATGCCGATCGCGTCTTCGCCGACGATGTTCATGGTGTATTCGATCGCTTCGGCATAGTCGTCGATGGTCGAATCAATGCCCTTGGCGAGGAACGGCGCAAACATCGTCACGCCGACGAAACCGCCGTGGTCAGCGATGAACTTCAGCTCTGCATCGGACTTGTTGCGCGGGTGCTCTTTGAGCCCTGACGGCAGGCAGTGCGAGTAGCACACCGGTTTTGTCGATTCGAGGATGACTTCCTCGGAGGTCTTGGAACCGACGTGGGACAGGTCGCACATGACGCCGACGCGGTTCATCTCGGCGACGATTTCGCGACCGAAGCCCGACAGCCCGCCGTCACGCTCGTAGCAACCGGTGCCGACCAGGTTCTGGGTGTTGTAGCACATCTGCACGATACCGACGCCGAGCTGCTTGAACACCTCGACATAGCCGATCTGGTCTTCGAAGGCGTGGGCATTCTGGAAGCCGAAGAGAATGCCGGTCTTGCCCTGTTCCTTGGCACGACGGATGTCGGCGGTGGTGCGCACTGGCATCACCAGGTCGCTGTTCTCGCGGATCAGCTTCTGGCTGGCGGCAATGTTGTTCACGGTCGCCTGAAAGCCTTCCCACACCGACACAGTGCAGTTGGCCGCCGTCAGACCGCCCTTGCGCATGTCTTCGAACAGCTCGCGGTTCCATTTGGCAATGATCAGACCGTCGATAACGATGCTGTCGGCGTGTAATTCGGCTGGGCTCATCAGGCGTCCCCTTGTTGGCGATTCATGCGCCGAATCGTCTGCCGGCGCTTTGGGGCCAGCATATGCCTAGGTGTCGGGGCGACCGGGTGCAAAAACGACAGGGGAATTGCCGAAAGCGTCAATCCGCGACAAAGGGTCGTGCGCCGCTCCGATCAGCTACCTGTTCAAGCCCGCGCGCTTGCGCCAGAATCTGCCGCAGCCTGCACATACCAACGGATTAGAGCGACCCCAATGAAATCGATCTTCCTCGCCCTGGCACTGATTGCGACCGGCGCCCACGCCGCCGAAGAATCCGAGAACAACCCGTGCGACGCAGTAGAAAACGACATCCAGACCCTGGAATGCTCCGCTTACAGCCGCAGCACCGCCGAAGACCTGCTCAAGGACAACTACGCCAGCCTCAACGAACGCCTGCAGACGGCGTACGGCAAGAACCCGACGCAACTGGCCGACATCACCGCCAAGTTGAAGACCGCTCAGCAGCAGTGGCTGAAAACCCGCGATGCGGATTGCGCAGTGGAAGCGTTCCCGGCGACCGCAGGCAGCAAGGCGTTCACCATTGCGCAGAATGATTGTGTGGCGCGGATGAGTGATGAACGGTCAGAGTTTTTGGAGTCGATCGGGCAGGAGTGATCGGATTTTTAGAAGGCTACCGCGGGCTTATCGACCGAACTCCTTCCTCACCATTGTGATCGGGCCGTCACGCTTCGCTTTGATAGCCAAGAGTGACGCGACCGCGCAACACCCGACACGCCTTGTTTATTGGTCATTGGAAAAATATAAGTAAAGATTCGCGAATCTTATAAAAGACTTATATTCTTCTATGAACAGCATCCACTGGACTCGCAAAGCTGTTAAGCAGCTTTTGAAATTGCATTCCGTGCACCAAGGGAAGGTTCGCGACGCCGTGACGGCGCTCGCCGACATGCCCGATGTTGGCAACGTAAAATCATTGGTTGGTCATGATTACGCTTACCGGCTGCGTGTCGGCAATTATCGAGTCATGTTCGACTGGGATGGCGAAATTAAAGTGGTCAGTATTCAAGAGGTCAAAAAACGTGATGAACGCACCTACTGACGTTCAAATAATCAATGACGCCGAGGGTAACCCTGCGTTCGTGGTTATCCCCTACGCTCAATATGTCGCGCAGAAAATACAGCCCGATCTGATTCCCCATGAGGTTGTCAGCCGGATCGTTGACGGGGCAACACCCATCCGCGCCTGGCGCGAACATCTCAATCTGACTCAGGAAGAGGTGGCGAAGCGCATGGGTATTTCGCAACCGGCATTTGCTCAACAGGAAACAGTCGCCAAGCCACGCAAGGCCACCCGCGAGAAAATTGCCGCCGCGTTCGGTATCACAGCCAGTCAGCTCGAACTGTAGGCTGCCCTCTTCATTCAAAGGAATTCACATGAACATCTGCGGCATCGAAATCAAAGGCAGCGAAGCGATCATCGCCGTAGCCGCTCTCGACGGTTCGTCCTTGAGCCACATTCCTCTTGCCACCAAGAAGATCGCCCTCGATGACGATGACGAAGCGGCCAACGTGAAGCTGTTCGCGGCGCAGGTGGCGTCGTTTGTGCGGGAGAACTCGGTGGACCGGATTGCGATCAAGAAGCGCAGCAAGAAAGGCGAATTTGCCGGTGGGCCGACGACGTTCAAGATTGAAGGGATTTTGCAGTTGCTGGAGGGTTGTGCGGTGACGCTGCTGTCGCCGCAGACGATCAATGCGCAGGCCAAGAAGCACAATTTCGAACTGCCGGGGACGTTGAACAAGTATCAGCATGAGGCTTACAAAGCCGCGTGCTCGGCGTTGGTGAAGCGGTAATGCCGATCAAATTGTAGGAGTGAGCCTGCTCGCGATAGCGGTGGGTCAGTCCCCGCACATGTCAGCCGATAGACCGCTATCGCGAGCAGGCTCACTCCTACAGGGGTTTTGTGTGCAGCCGTTCAGGCTTGGGCAGTACGCCGGTCTTCGCGGGGGCAGCGGGCAAATTTTGCTCGATAGCTGCGGGTGAAGTAGGACGGCGATTCGAAGCCGCAGGCAATGCTCACTTCGAGCACGCTCATGTCGGTCTGGCGCAACAGCTGCCGCGCCTTCTCAAGCCTTAAGCGCAGATAGAAATTACTCGGCGTATCGTTCAGATGCAGCCGAAACAAGCGCTCCAGTTGCCGCCGGGTGACCTTGATCGACTCCGCCAGTTGCAGCGTGGTCAGCGGTGGTTCGCTGTGCTGCTCCATCTCGCCAATCACTTGCACCAGCTTCTTGTTGCTGATGCCGTAGCGCGTGGCGACTTCCATGCGCTGGTGGTCCTTGCGCGGGCGGATGCGCCCCAGCACAAACTGTTCGCTGACCTGAATCGCCAGTTGCGGGCCGTGGGCCTGGGCGATCAGATCGAGCATTAAATCAATCGATGCCGTGCCACCGGCTGAGGTGATGCGCCGCCGGTCGATCTCGAACAGCTCCTGGGTCACGCTGAGCTGTGGATAAGATTCCTTGAACGCGTCGAGCGCCTCCCAGTGCAGCGTCAGGCGATGGCCGTCGAGCAGGCCTGCTTCGGCGAGGACGAAACTGCCGGTGTCGATACCACCGAGCGTTACACCGTCGTTGTCCAGCCGACGCAACCAGTGCTCCAGCGTCGGCGTGATGAACTTCAGCGGTTCGAACCCGGCCACCACCAGCAAGGTTGCGCCTTTCTTCAGCGGCTCCAGCGCGGCATCGGCGTTGACCGACATGCCATTGCTCGCCAGCACCGGCCCTCCATCGGCGCTGAGCACATGCCAGCGATACAGCTCGCCACGAAAACGGTTGGCCACGCGCAGCGGTTCGATCGCGGAAATAAAGCCAATGGCGGAGAACCCCGGCATCAGCAAAAAGTAGAAATCCTGGGACATGGGCGCACTCGGTTGGCGGGTCGCGTGCAACGTTGATACGCCGTTTGCCGGCGGCATTCAAGCGTGCAGGTCGCTACAGTGCAATTGCCAGTCGCCGCAGTGCGCTTTCACCGGGCCGTTGCTGCGTAACTTGGCACCACCGGCGCGCCAGATGCCGGAAACCCAATAATCGAACTGCCGAGGAACCCGACATGAAACGACTGATCAGCAGCTGCGTTCTTGCACTCAGCGGTACCGCTTTTTTGAGCACCGGCGTCATGGCGGCCGAACCGGCGTCCTGCAAGAACGTGCGCATGGGCGTGGTCAACTGGACCGATGTGATCGCCACCAGTGCCATGACCCAGGTCCTGCTCGACGGCCTCGGCTACAGCACCAAACAGACCAGCGCCTCCCAGCAGATCATCTTCGCCGGGATTCGCGATCAGCGCCTGGACCTGTTCCTCGGTTACTGGAACCCGCTGATGACCCAGACCATCACCCCGTTCGTCGAGGCCAATCAGGTCAAGGTGCTAGAGGCGCCAAGCCTGAAAGACGCCCGCGCGACCCTCGCGGTGCCGACCTATCTGGCGGACAAGGGCCTGAAAACCTTTGCCGACATCGCCAAGTTCCAGAAGGAGCTGGGCGGCAAGATCTACGGCATCGAGCCGGGCTCGGGCGCCAATACGCAGATCAAGGCAATGATCGCCAAGAACCAGTTCGGCCTCGGCAAGTTCCAGCTGGTGGAATCGAGCGAGGCCGGCATGCTCGCCGCCGTCGATCGCGCGGTGCGCCGCAAGGAAGCCGTGGTGTTCTTCGGCTGGGCGCCGCACCCGATGAACGTCAACATCCAGATGACCTATCTCACTGGCAGCGAAGACGCCCTCGGCCCGAACGAAGGCATGGCCACCGTCTGGACCGTCACGGCGCCGAAATACACCGAGCAGTGCCCGAACATCGGCCGCCTGCTGACCAACCTGACCTTCACCGCCGAAGACGAGAGCCGGATGATGCAGCCGCTGCTCGACCATAAAGACGCCTTCGAATCGGCGAAGCAATGGCTCAAGGATCACCCTGAAGACAAGCAGCGCTGGCTCGAAGGGGTGACCACATTCGACGGCAAACCGGCCGCTGAAAACCTCCAGCTGACCAGCAAATAACCCTCATTTTGAAAAGCCCCTCACCCTGACCCTCTCCCAGAGGGAGAGGGAACCGGACGACGCTTCGCAGCCCCGAAAAGGGCTGCGGACAGACCCATCACGCCTCAAGGAAACCGCACCATGAACCACGACGTCATCATCACCTGCGCACTCACCGGTGCTGGCGACACGACCGCCAAGAGCCCGCACGTGCCAGTCACCCCGAAACAGATCGCTGCTGCCGCCGTCGAAGCCGCCAAGGCCGGCGCCACTGTCGTGCACTGCCATGTGCGCGATCCACAGACCGGCAAGTTCAGCCGTGACGTCGCGCTGTACCGCGAAGTGATGGAGCGCATCCGCGAAGCGGACGTCGACATCATCGTCAACCTCACTGCCGGCATGGGCGGTGACCTGGAAATCGGCGCTGGCGAGAACCCGATGGAGTTCGGCCCGAACACCGATCTGGTCGGCCCGCTGACCCGTCTGGCTCACGTCGAAGCGCTGCTGCCGGAGATCTGCACCCTCGATTGCGGCACCCTGAACTTTGGCGACGGCGACACCATTTACGTGTCCACCCCGGCGCAACTGCGCGCCGGCGCCAAGCGCATTACCGAACTGGGCGTGAAGGCTGAGCTGGAAATTTTCGACACCGGTCACCTGTGGTTCGCCAAACAACTGATCAAGGAAGGCTTGCTCGACAACCCGTTGTTCCAGCTGTGTCTGGGCATACCGTGGGGCGCGCCGGCCGACACCACTACCATGAAAGCCATGGTCGACAACCTGCCGGCCGACGCGGTGTGGGCCGGTTTCGGCATCGGCCGCATGCAGATGCCGATGGCCGCGCAAGCAGTGCTGCTGGGCGGCAACGTACGGGTGGGTCTCGAAGACAACCTGTGGCTGGACAAGGGCGTGCTGGCGACCAACGGCCAACTGGTCGAACGCGCCGGCGAAATCCTCAGCCGCCTCGGCGCCCGCGTGCTGACCCCGGCTGAAGGTCGCAAAAAGATGGGCCTGACCCAGCGCGGCTAAAAGAACTCATTTCAAAACCCTGTGGGAGCGAGCTTGCTCGCGAAGAGGCCGGTACATCCGAAGCATCTTCATCAGCAGTGCCACCGAATTCGCGAGCAAGCTCGCTCCCACAGGGATCTTCAAAACATTCAGGAATCCACCATGCGCTTTATCACCGAAATCAAAACCTTCGCCGCCCTCGGCAGCGGTGTCATCGGCAGTGGCTGGGTTGCCCGCGCCCTCGCCCACGGTCTCGACGTAGTGGCCTGGGACCCGGCACCGGGCGCCGAAGCCGCGCTGCGCAAACGCGTGGCCAATGCCTGGGGTGCGCTGGAGAAAAACGGCCTGGCGCCGGGCGCTTCGCAGGATCGCCTGCGCTTTGTCGCGACCATCGAGGAATGCGTGCGCGATGCCGATTTCATTCAGGAAAGCGCCCCCGAGCGGCTGGAACTGAAACTCGATTTGCACAGCAAAATCAGCGCAGCGGCCAAACCCGATGCGCTGATCGGTTCAAGTACCTCGGGCCTGTTGCCGAGCGAGTTCTACGAGAGTTCGACGCACCCGGAGCGTTGCGTGGTCGGGCATCCGTTCAACCCGGTCTATCTGCTGCCGCTCGTAGAGGTGGTGGGCGGCAAGAACACCGCACCCGAGGCCGTTCAGGCGGCGATGCAGGTCTACGAGTCTCTCGGCATGCGACCGCTGCATGTGCGCAAGGAAGTGCCGGGCTTCATTGCCGACCGCTTGCTCGAAGCGCTGTGGCGCGAAGCGTTGCACCTGGTCAACGACGGCGTAGCGACCACCGGCGAGATCGACGATGCGATCCGTTTTGGCGCCGGGTTGCGTTGGTCGTTCATGGGCACTTTCCTGACGTACACCCTGGCCGGTGGTGATGCCGGCATGCGCCACTTCATGTCGCAGTTCGGCCCGGCGTTGCAATTGCCGTGGACTTATCTGCAGGCACCGGAGCTGACTGACAAGCTGATCGATGATGTCGTTGATGGGACCACTGATCAACTGGGCCGACACAGTATTTCGGCGCTGGAGCGCTATCGTGATGATTGTTTGCTGGCGGTGCTTGAGGCGGTGAAAACCACCAAAGAGAAGCATGGGATGAGTTTCAGCGAATAATGCGTATGGCATGACACTGCTGCCCTCACCCTAACCCTCTCCCTGAGGGAGAGGGGACTGACCGAGGTGTTTTTGCAAGCTACGCCGACTTGCACCACTGAGTCGAACTCTGGACTTGAAAAGCTCGAGAATCGGCTCCCTTTCCCCCTCGCCCCCTTGGGGGAGAGGGCTGGGGTGAGGGGGTTGCTCTTGATCTTCACCCATCAACTGCGGGAATCGAAACCATGCCCCACCTCACCACCTACCAAACCATCATCATCCCCGACTGGGTCGACTACAACGGCCACCTGCGCGATGCCTTCTACCTGCTGATCTTCAGCTACGCCACCGACGCGCTGATGGACCGTCTCGGCATGGACAGCAACAACCGCGAAGCCAGCGGCCATTCGCTGTTCACCCTCGAACTGCACCTCAATTACTTGCACGAAGTGAAACTCGACGCCGAGGTCGAAGTGCGCACGCAGATCATCGGCCACGACAACAAACGCCTGCACCTCTACCACAGCCTGTACAAGGTCGGTGATGCGCAGGAACTGGCCGGCAACGAACAGATGCTGCTGCACGTCGACCTCGCCGGCCCGCGCTCGGCGCCGTTCAGTGCCGAGACCTTGAGTCACCTGCAAAGCATCGTCGCCGAGCAGCAGGACCTGCCCGCTCCCGCTTACGTCGGCCGCGTCATTGCGCTGCCACCCGCCCGGTAAATTCATCGATCATCTGGAGCCGCCATGAACACCGCTGCCGCTGTTGCCGATTTTCGTACTTATCCGTTGATCAGCGCGCTGAGTGGCGTGCAGAGTCTGGCGGATCGGGTTGTCATCAAATGGGCTGACGGCCGCGTCAGCCCGTTTCATCATGTCTGGTTGCGGGATAACTGCCCCTGCCAGCAGTGCGTCTACAGCGTGACTCGCGAGCAGGTTTTCGAGATCGTCGATGCGCCTGACGAACTGCAACCGAGCGCCGCCTACGTTGATACCGAAGGCTGCCTGCGCATCGATTGGCAGGACGGCCACCTCAGCCGTTTCGATCCAGGATGGTTGCGCGCGCATGCTTATGACGACGAGTCCCGCGCTGAACGTCTGGCCGCCAGACCCAAAAGCTTTTTGTGGCGCAGCGATCTGCAGTTGCCGGTGTTCGATTACGCCGCGCTGATGAACGACAACGCTGCCCTGCTGCAGTGGTTGCTCGCCGTACGCGATATCGGCCTGACACAAGTGCGCGGCGTGCCCACCGAGCCCGGTTCGCTGCAACTCATCGCCCAGCGGATTTCCTTCATTCGCGAAAGCAACTTCGGCGTGCTGTTCAACGTGCAATCCAAAGCCGACGCCGACAGCAACGCCTACACCGCTTTCAACTTGCCGCTGCACACCGACCTGCCCACCCGCGAGCTGCAACCGGGGCTGCAGTTTCTGCATTGCCTGGTGAATGACGCCGAGGGTGGCGAAAGTATTTTCGTCGACGGCTTTGCGATTGCCGATGCATTGCGTCAGGAAGAACCGTCGCTGTTTCAGGCGCTGTGCGAAACCCCCGTGGAGTTTCGCAACAAGGACCGTCACAGCGACTACCGCTGCCTGGTGCCGATTATCGCCCTGGATGCGTTGGGGCGGGTCGCGGAGATTCGCATGGCGAACTTCTTGCGCGGAGCATTTGAGACGTCGGTGGAGCAGATGCCGTTGTTGTATCGCGCCTATCGACGGTTTATCGCCATGACCCGCGAGCCGCGGTTTCGTCTGATGCAGCGGCTCAAACCGGGTGAATTGTGGTGCTTCGATAACCGCCGCACGTTGCATGCGCGCAATGCATTCGACCCGGCCAGCGGGGCGCGGCATTTTCAGGGCTGCTATGTCGACCGGGATGAGTTGTTGTCACGGATTCTGGTGTTGCAGCGCTAGACCGCGTCATCGTTCATCGCCAGCAGGCTGGCTCCCACAAAGAGCAGTGCACATTTCCCTGTGGGAGCCAGCCTGCTGGCGATGAATCCATCTCGGTTTGACTGATTTACAGGCAAAAAAAACCCCGATCAAGCCGTGACAGGATCGGAGCTGAGGAGGGTACTGTCGAGGAGCTGCCAGGCGAGGGTGACCAAACCTTCGTGAAGCGAGCTGAGGCCAGTGTGCCTAGTCGACATTTTCGTCGGTTAGCCGAAAACGACCTGTTCATAGTCGTCCCGGCCACTGCGACAAAACGCCCTTGCCGCCTCCGGTCGGGGCCACCAGAATCGAGCCAGACCTCCGTTGCCACAGAAGGATTTGCGTGATGATGTACGCCGATTTGATTGATCAGGAAGACCTGTTGGGCCAGCTCAAGGCGTTGGGCATTCAAGTGCCGAGCGGCACCACCGCCGAACAGGCCTGCGAGTGTGCAGTGCGCGGGCTGGACAACGTGCGCGCCTTTGAACTGCGCAAGATGGTCAAGGACATGTACACCAGCGGCGCGAGCATTCAGCCGGCCGTGCGCCAGGCGATCGACAAACAGTTGCTGCCCGCCCTCTCCGATTACCAACAATCCCACAGCGCCTGAAAAACCAATCGCCAGCAGGCTGGCTCCCACATTCGACCGCATTCTCAATGAAAGAACCCGGTCACTGTGGGAGCCAGCCTGCTGGCGATAAACGATAACGCGGTCTACAGCCTTGCCTGATCGTTCCCGCGCTCTGCGTGGGAACGATCACATCAAAGCCTTACGCTGGCAAACGTCGATTCATTGCGCGCCTGACTCAACGCCGACATCGGCCCCGACAGCGGCGACATCACAATCGCCTGCGGCAGCGGCAGCATCGCCACTTGCTGGGTGGTGTTGGAGCCTACGCGCTCGTCACGCGGCGGAATGCCGAAGTATTCGCGGTAGCACTTGGAGAAGTGCGGCGTCGAAACAAAACCACACACCGACGCCACTTCGATGATCGACATCGGCGTCTGCTTGAGCAGCTGCCGGGCGCGGATCAGCCGCAGCTTGAGGTAATAGCGCGAGGGTGAGCAGTGGAGGTATTTCTGGAATAGTCGCTCCAGCTGCCGACGGGACACCGCGACGTACACCGCCAGTTCATCCAGATCGATCGGCTCCTCAAGATTGGCCTCCATCAGCGCGACGATTTCCTGCAGCTTCGGCTGGTTGGTGCCGAGCATGTGCTTGAGCGGCACGCGCTGGTGATCCTGCTCGTTGCGGATGCGCTCGTAGACGAACATTTCCGAGATCGCCGCCGACAGCTCGCGGCCGTGATCACGACTGATCAGGTGCAGCATCATGTCCAGCGGCGCGGTGCCGCCAGAGCTGGTGAAACGGTTACGGTCGAGGGTGAACAGGCGTGTGCTCATCGCCACTCGCGGAAACGCTTCCTGCATCGCCGCCAGACATTCCCAGTGCACGCTGCAATCGAAGCCGTCGAGCAGGCCGGCGCAGGCCAGCGCCCAACTGCCGGTGCACACCGCGCCGAGGCGCTTGGACTGCCGCGCCTGGCTTTGCAGCCAGGACACATGTTCACGGGTCACGGTGCGTTGAATGCCGACGCCGCCGCAGACGATAACAATGTCCAGTGGCGGGGCTTTGTGCATGGACGCGTCGGGGGTGATTTGCAGACCATCACTGGCCCAGACCTGGCCGCCGTCGACGGTGAGGGTGCTCCAGCGATACAGTTCGCGACCGGACAACTGATTGGCCATGCGCAGCGGTTCAACTGCGGACGCCAGAGAAATCAGCGTGAAATTGTCCAGCAGCAGAAAGCCGATGGATTGAGGCGCACGGTTCTGGGGTTGGGCCCCGGAGTTGAACGACGTCATCGCGGTATCTCCTCACACAAAGCGGGTGATGGCCTCAGGCGGAGGCTCTTGTTATTGCCAGTGTTCTCGCGTGAGAGACGGGCTTTGTTATGACAGAGCAATTGCCATGCCTAAAATTGGACGGCCATTCAATAACTCCTGAAAACGACCTCGCGACGTGTCTATTCGAGACCTGCGAACCGGACATTTCGAAGTGCCATCAAGCGCCGACAGGGCCCTGCCCCGCTGTCTGTGAGCAGATCGGTAGCACTTGTGGGAACAGGGCTGCAGGGGTTTTGCAAAGAGTGTCACCGCAAGCACGGGCGATGGACGGTCGAGTAGCGACTCGGCGGTCACGACTGACAACCACTCTTATCTGATTGCGACGCGCCAAAAGGTGGCGCGGTTGAAATGTGATGATCGTTTGGCGAGCAGTTTTGACTGGTCTGGCGCTATCGCGAGCAGGCTCACTCCTACAGGGAAACGCATTTCAAATTGTAGGAGTGAGCCTGCTCGCGATCGGGGCAACTCGGTTTCAACACTCAACCGCACTGACCGCCAGGCCACCGCGCGAGGTCTCTTTATATTTGTCATGCATATCCGCGCCG
Source organism: Pseudomonas sp. R1-1 (assembly GCF_051132135.1). NCBI lineage: Bacteria > Pseudomonadati > Pseudomonadota > Gammaproteobacteria > Pseudomonadales > Pseudomonadaceae > Pseudomonas > Pseudomonas sp. R1-1. The sequence continues at coordinate 561,407 of NZ_CP071663.1, read as the reverse complement.
GTATCGCGCATGGTGCGGATCACCCGGTCGAGCGAGATAAAGTGCTGACCATCGCCACGCAAGGCCATCTGCGCCGCGTTGATCGCCTTCACCGCGGCAATCGCATTGCGCTCGATACACGGCACTTGCACCAGGCCGCCGACCGGGTCGCAGGTCAGGCCGAGGTTGTGTTCCAGGCCAATCTCCGCCGCGTTGCACAATTGCTCCGGCGTCGCGCCAAGAATCTCCGCCAGCCCCGCCGCAGCCATCGCGCAAGCTGAACCGACCTCGCCCTGACAGCCGACTTCGGCGCCCGAGATCGATGCATTCTTCTTGCACAGGATTCCCACCGCCGCCGCACCAAGGAAGTAGTCGACGACATTGGCGTCCGTCACCGCCTCGCTGAACTTCATAAAGTAGTGCAGCACCGCGGGTATGATTCCCGCCGCGCCGTTGGTCGGCGCCGTGACCATGCGCCCACCGGCGGCATTCTCTTCGTTGACCGCCAACGCGAACAGGTTGACCCATTCCATCGCGCTCAGCGTCGAGCCGATGACATTGGGTTTGTTCAGCTCCTGCAGACTGCGGTGCAACTTCGCCGCGCGCCGCCGCACATTCAAGCCGCCGGGCAAGATACCTTCGTGCTTGAGGCCTTGCTCGACGCAATCCTGCATCGCCCGCCACAGCTTCATCAGCCCGGCGCGGATTTCTTCTTCACTGCGCCAGACTTTTTCGTTGGCCATCATCAGTTCGGCAACCCGCAGGTTGTGCTTCTTGCACAGTTCCAGCAGCTCGACCGCGCTGGAGAAGTCGTAGGGCAATTCGGTGCGGTCGAGATCGACCACACCGCTGCTGGCCTGTGCCTCATCAACGACAAAACCGCCACCCACTGAATAGTAGGTGTCGCGATGCAATTCACCGTGATCGCCCTCGGCAACGATGGTCATGGCATTGGGATGGAACGGCAGGTTTTCATCGATCAGGCGCATGTCGCGCGCCCAGACAAACGGCACCGTCAGGCGGCCATCCAATAGAAGCGTGTCGGTTTCGCGCAGTGCCTGAATGCGCGGGCCGATCTGCGCCGGGTCAATGGCGTCCGGCCATTCGCCCATCAGGCCCATGATCACTGCGTTATCGCTGCCGTGACCGACGCCGGTGGCCGACAGCGAACCGAACAGTTGCACCTCGATCCGGCGCACCTGCTCCAGCTGGTGCTTGTCGCGCAACGCCTCGACGAACAATGCCGCGGCGCGCATTGGCCCCACGGTATGGGAACTGGAAGGGCCGATGCCGATTTTGAACAGGTCGAAAACGCTGATAGCCATTGCTGCAGAGCTCCTGAGAATACCGGTCCGGGCGGCAAAAGCGCCCGCTGGCGGAGCTGCTACGCTCAAGCTGCGATCCGCCGAATGCCGGCATCATCGGGCTTTTGTCGGCGCGCACGGCGTCTGACACCGACGCACTCATGTCCAGCAGCGCCGTTACGTTTTCGCCCCGCAAATGCGCCGTTTTTATGCAGATCAGAAGGCCATCGAGGGCGGAAAAAAGCTGTAAGCGACGTCACCGACACTGGAAGCGACCATCCCTGTACTGGATACGACCCTCCCTGTAGGCGTCAGATTTTCACTGGTACATGATCGGGATGACTCGATTGCCAGGCGCTGCGGTAGAGCTGTCTTCAGAACGCCACCCAACCGCAACCCATAAGTGCGGTGGTCCACAGTCGGAACACTGCCAAAAAAAACACCAAGGAGTCCATCCATGAAAGGTTCCCCGTCGTTGTTGTTGGCCGCCATGCTGAGTCTGCCGTTACTGGCGCAAGCCGCAGAACCGGCGCAATGCAGCCTCGTTAACTTCTCCGATGTCGGCTGGACCGACATCACCGCGACCACCGCCACCACCTCCGTTGTCCTCAACGCCCTCGGCTACAAGACCAAAACCACCATGATCTCCGTACCCGTGACCTACAAGTCGCTGGCCGACGGCAAGAACATGGACGTGTTCCTCGGCAACTGGATGCCGACCATGGAAAACGACATCAAGCCGTATCGCGATGCCGGCACCGTGGACACCGTGCGCACCAACCTCAAGGGCGCCAAGTACACCCTCGCCGTCCCGCAAGCCCTGTATGACAAAGGACTGCACGATTTCGCCGACATCGCCAAATTCAAGAAAGAGCTCGACGGCAAGATCTACGGCATCGAGCCAGGCAACGACGGCAACCGGCTGATCCAGAGCATGATCGACAAGGACGCCTTCGGTTTGAAAACCGCCGGTTTCAAAATGGTCGAGTCATCGGAAGCCGGCATGCTCTCGCAGGTTGATCGTGCGCAGAAGCGCGACACCGCCGTGGTCTTCCTCGGCTGGGCGCCGCACCCGATGAACAAGCGTTTCAAGATTCAATACCTGACCGGCGGCGACGACTTCTTCGGCCCCGACTTTGGTGCCGCCACCGTGGCCACCAACACCCGCAAGGGTTACGCCGAAGAATGCAGCAACGTCGGTCAGTTGCTGAAGAACCTGGAGTTCACCGTCGACATGGAAAGTGAACTGATGGGCAACATCCTTGACGACAAGATGAAGCCTGACGCGGCCGCCAAGGCCTGGCTGAAAAAGAATCCACAGGTGCTCGATACCTGGCTCGCTGGCGTGACCACCATTGACGGAAAACCAGGCCTGGAGGCCGTGAAAGCCAAGCTCGCGCCTTGATCCGAGGGGCATCGCTTATGCCGGGCAGGCGTGCCTGCCCGGGCTGTTAATTTCCTTGCATGCGGACGTTCACTACCATGCTGATTGATCAGAAAATACCTTTAGGCCAGTACATCGCGGGCTTCGTCGAATGGTTGACGCAACACGGCGCCAACACTTTCGATGCAATCGCCGTGACCCTGGAAACGATGATCCACGGCGTGACGTTTGCGCTGACCTGGTTCAACCCGCTGGTGTTGATTGGCCTGATTGCCATCATCGCCCATCTGATTCAACGCAAGTGGGGCCTGACCGCGTTCGTGGTCGCCTCGTTCCTGCTGATCCTCAACCTGGGGTACTGGCAGGAAACCATGGAAACCCTCGCCCAGGTGCTGTTCGCCACCCTGGTCTGCGTATTGATCGGCGTGCCGCTGGGCATCGTCGCTGCGCACAAACCGATGTTCTACACCATGATGCGGCCGGTGCTCGATCTGATGCAGACCGTACCGACCTTCGTTTACCTCATTCCTACCCTGACCCTCTTCGGGCTGGGTGTGGTACCGGGCCTGATCTCCACGGTGGTCTTCGCCATCGCTGCGCCGATCCGCCTGACCTACCTGGGCATCCGTGATGTCCCGCAAGAACTGATGGACGCCGGCAAGGCCTTCGGCTGCTCGCGTCGCCAGCTACTCTCACGGATCGAACTGCCCCACGCCATGCCGAGCATCGCCGCCGGCATCACCCAGTGCATCATGCTGTCGCTGTCGATGGTGGTGATCGCGGCACTGGTCGGCGCCGACGGACTCGGCAAACCGGTGGTCAACGCACTGAACACTGCTGATATTGCGCTGGGCTTCGAAGCGGGCCTGGCAATCGTACTGCTGGCGATCATGCTCGACCGTATCTGCAAACAACCCGACGCCAAAGTAGGGGGTGACGCATGAGCATTATTCGCTTTGAAGACGTCGACGTAATCTTCGCCAAGGACCCGCGCGAGGCACTCAAGCTGCTCGATCAGGGCATGACCCGCAACGAAATCCTGAAGAAAACCGGGCAGATCGTCGGCGTGGAAAAAGCCACGCTGGACATCAACAAGGGCGAGATCTGCGTGCTGATGGGCCTGTCGGGCTCGGGCAAATCGAGCCTGCTGCGCTGCATCAACGGCCTCAACACCGTAAGCCGCGGCAAGCTGTTCGTCGAGCATGAAAACCGCCAGATCGACATCGCTTCTTGCTCCCCGGCCGAACTGAAAATGATGCGCACCAAACGCATCGCCATGGTCTTCCAGAAGTTCGCCCTGATGCCCTGGCTGACGGTGCGCGAAAACATCAGCTTCGGTCTGGAAATGCAGGGTCGACCGGAAAAGGAACGCAAGAAGCTGGTCGATGAAAAACTCGAACTGGTGGGCCTGACCCAATGGCGCAACAAGAAGCCCGACGAACTTTCCGGCGGCATGCAACAGCGCGTTGGCCTCGCCCGCGCGCTGGCGATGGACGCCGACATTCTGCTGATGGACGAACCGTTCTCGGCCCTCGACCCGCTGATCCGTCAGGGTCTGCAGGACGAATTGCTGGAACTGCAGCGCAAGCTGAGCAAGACCATCGTGTTCGTCAGCCACGACCTCGACGAGGCGCTAAAACTGGGTAGCCGTATCGCGATCATGAAAGACGGGCGGATCATTCAGTACAGCGTGCCGGAAGAAATCGTCCTCAACCCGGCAGACGACTATGTGCGCACTTTCGTTGCGCATACCAACCCGCTCAACGTGCTCTGCGGGCGCAGCCTGATGCGCACACTGGACAAGTGCAAACGCATCAACGGCTCGGTGTGCCTCGACCCGGGCGGCGATTCGTGGCTGGACCTGGCCGAAGGCAACACCATCAAAGGCGCGCGGCAGAACGGTTCGGTGCTGAACCTGCAGAACTGGGCACCGGGGCAAGCGGTGGAAGGTCTCGAGCGCAAGCCAACGCTGGTGGACTCCAACATCGGCATGCGCGACGCGCTGCAGATTCGTTATCAGACCGGCAACAAGCTGGTGCTGCACGATGACAATCATGTGGTGGGGATTCTGGGCGACAGCGAGTTGTATCACGCGTTGTTGGGCAAGAATCTGGGGTAATGCGCCAAGTGGGATAAAAAAAAGGGATCGCGGTGAGCGATCCCTTCTTGTTGGGTCAGGAAAAAGCCCCTCACCCTAACCCTCTCCCAAAGGGAGAGGGGGCTGACCGGAGGATGCTGCAGTTATCCCTGATCGTTCCCACGCTCCGCGTGGGAATGCAGCCCGGGACGCTCCGCGTCCCACAACAGCGGACGCAGAGCGTCCATTGAGACATTCCCACGCAGAGCGTGGGAACGATCATGCAAAAGGGGCTCAATCGGGCCCCTTTTGTTTTAACGGTTTAGCTGTAAACCCGGCCAAGCAACTGCCGATGACTCTCAAACTGATCCAGCACATCCCGCGTGATCTGCTCCGGCGTAAAGCCCATCAAGTCGTAATCCTGACTGCCGTTGTGCAGATACACCTCAGCCCGGTAATAACGCTGACGCGCCTCATCCGATTGCGCTGATTCAGTCGGAGTCGCCAGATAACCCTCCAGGCTCACTTCGTAAACGAAAGGATTGCCCTCTTCCATCTCAACCCGCACGCCCATGCAACGCTTGGCTTTACCCAACAGCGTCTGCACTTCAATACCCTGATTGCGCAATTGCGCGGCGGCGTCTTCCAGCGCGGGGGTAACGTGCTTGTCCATGAAACGCTGCACCACCGATTGGCTCGGTTGCAGATCCAGTTGCGTCAAGCGCTCGCTGAAACCGCGACGTCCGCGTTCGGCCAGTTGCGCCTGCTCCTGCTCGATCTGCACGTCCTGACGCATCGCCTTGTGCAGGCCGAACATGAAGCACACCAGCACCACCGAGAACGGCAGGCCGGCCAGCACCACCATGGTTTGCATGGCTTCGAAGTTACCGGCGAACAACAGACCGATGGTCACAAGCGTGATCACCACCGACCAGAAAATCCGCAGCCAGTGCGGCGCGTCTTCGTCGACATTACCGCCCTTGCAGGAAAGGTTCGCCATCATCACCGCGCCGGAGTCGGCCGGGGTCAGGAACAGCACGAAGCCGACGAAGATCGACACACCGATGACGACTTTCGACGCCGGGTAATGCTCAAGCAACTGATAGATCGCCATCGACGGCTGTTCCAGCGCCGTCTTGCCCAGCTCCACCGCGCCCTGGTTCATCACCAGATCCAGTGCCGAGTTGCCGAAGATCGACAGCCACGCCAGGGTGAAGCCCAGAGGAATCAGCAGCACGCCGGCGACCAGTTCACGCACGGTGCGACCACGGGAAATCCGCGCGATGAACATGCCCACGAATGGCGCCCAGGAAATCCACCACGCCCAGTAGAACAGCGTCCACAGGCCCAGCCAGCGATCGGACTTGGCGTTGTCGCCTTCATAGACGTACAGATCGAACGTCTTCAGCACCACGCCGTTCAGGTAATCACCGATGTTCTGCACGAAGCCGTTGAGCAGGTGCAGGGTCGGGCCGAACAGCAGCACGAAGATCAGCAAGCCGCTGAACAGCACGATGTTAAGGTTAGACAGACGTCGAATGCCGTTTTCCACACCGGACACGGCAGCGATGGTCGCCACGGTGCTCATGACGATAATCACGATCAGCAGATTGGTGTTGCTGTGTTCCATGCCGAACAGGTTTTCCAGCCCCGAGGACACTTGCAGCGAACCGATGCCCAGGTTGGTCACCAGCCCCAGCAGCGTCACGAACATGCCGAAGCCGTCCACCGCATGCCCGGCCGCGCCTTTGACCCAGCGCTCGCCAACCAGCGGATACAGCGCCGAACGCAAGGCCAACGGCTGGTTATGCCGATAAGCAAAGTAAGCAACCGCCAGGCCGACCAGTGCGTAGATCGCCCAGCCATGCAGGCCCCAATGCAGGAACGTCAGCTGCACCGCCTGACGCGCCGCCAGATTGCTGGCCGACGTGCCTTCCGGCGGATTGAAGTAGTGATCCAGCGGTTCGGACGCGCCGAAGTACAACAGCGAAATGCCGATACCCGACGAGAACAGCATCCCCGCCCAGGCGCCGTAACTGAAATCCGGGGTGTCGTCTTTGCTGCCCAGTTTGAGTTTGCCGTACGAGGAAAACGCCAGACCGACCACGAACACCAGGTACGCGGCGATCACCACCATGTAGTACCAGCCGAAGCTGCGCGACAACCAGGCCTGAGCGATACCCAACACTCTGCCGGCCTCTTGCGGGGCGATGATCAGAATGGCGGTCAACAACAGAATCAACGCGGTCGAGGTGTAGAACACCCAACCGTTGACCGTCACCTTCTCGGGCGGGGTCTTTATTAGCGAGGCAGAACTCATGGCACAAATGCTCCAGGCAGTGCGAGAGAAGAACACAAGGCATCACGGAACCCGACCAATCGGTTAGTTGGCAGCCGACCGGCGGGTGATATAAAGACACTCCGAAAAAAGCCCGAACCTGCCGAAATGGCGCGCTGATCGCTTTCGTGGCCCTGGTGTGCGGACGTTCATCCGAAACCTGGTCCCGAGCGTCTTGCCCTTTCAACACGTCCATTGAATCGCGAACCGCGCCATGCCCCACGCAGGTTTCGAGCCGTTTCAGGTGTCGGTTTTTATCGTCATTACACGTAGGAAAAAGCTGTAGGCAGCGACGAATTGTCGCAGATCTTATTCTTTGTTGATTGAACGTTCAATCAAAACAAAATAGACTGGCCCTCAATCCGATCGGCGTCATTCGCCCCTCGGAAGGCCTAAGGAGATGTGCAAGATGCCCAAGGTCGGTATGCAACCCATCCGCCGTCAACAACTGATCGAAGCCACGTTGCAAGCGGTCGATCAGGTCGGAATGGGGGACGCCAGCATTGCGCTGATCGCCCGTTTGGCCGGTGTCTCGAATGGCATCATCAGTCATTACTTTCAGGACAAGAACGGCCTGATCGCCGCCACGATGCGGTACCTGATGAGCGTCCTCAGCGAGAACGTCACCGCGCGCCGTCAGGCGCTGACAGATGACAGCCCACGGGCGCATCTGCAGGTGATCATCGAAGGCAACTTCGACGCCAGCCAGGTCAATGGCCCGGCAATGAAAACCTGGCTGGCCTTCTGGGCCACCAGCATGCACCAGCCGTCTTTGCACAGGTTGCAGCGGATCAACGATCACCGTCTGTATTCCAACCTGTGCTGCGAGTTCCGCCGGGTGTTGCCGCTCGAAGAAGCGCGCAATGCCGCGCGAGGCCTGGCAGCGTTGATTGACGGCTTGTGGTTGCGCGGCGCGCTGTCGGGAGACGCTTTCGACACGGCGCAGGCGCAACGGATCGCTTACGAATACATGGATTTCCAATTGGCCAAGCAGGCAGGTCAGAGCACACAGAAACCGCTCGACGCCTGAACCCCACCGTAGCGTCATCGCGGTGGTCAAGGCCAACAACCAATGCACTTGCGAGGACACTATGGCCCGTTTCGAACTGCAAAAACTCTACATCGATGGCGCGTACACCGACGCTGGCAGCGATGCCACCTTCGAAGCCATCAACCCGGCGAACGGTGAAGTCCTCGCCCAAGTGCAACGCGCGACCAAGGAAGACGTCGAGCGCGCTGTGGTCAGCGCCGAAAAGGGCCAGAAAATCTGGGCCGCGATGACCGCCATGGAGCGTTCGCGCATCCTGCGTCGCGCCGTCGACATCCTGCGCGAGCGCAACGATGAGCTGGCCGCACTGGAAACCCTGGACACCGGTAAATCCTTCTCCGAAACCAAGTACGTCGACATCGTCACCGGCGCCGACGTGCTGGAATACTACGCAGGCCTGGTGCCCGCCATCGAAGGCGAGCAGATCCCGCTGCGTGACACTTCTTTCGTTTATACCCGCCGCGAGCCGCTGGGCGTGGTCGCCGGTATCGGCGCGTGGAACTACCCGATCCAGATCGCTTTGTGGAAATCCGCGCCAGCCCTGGCGGCCGGTAACGCGATGATCTTCAAGCCAAGCGAAGTGACCTCGCTGACCACCCTGAAACTGGCCGAGATCTACACCGAAGCCGGCGTGCCGAACGGCGTCTTCAACGTGCTGACCGGCAGCGGCCGCGAAGTCGGCACCTGGCTGACCGAGCACCCGCGTATCGAGAAAATCTCCTTCACCGGCGGCACCGACACTGGCAAGAAAGTCATGGCCAGCGCTTCGGCCTCGTCGCTCAAAGACGTGACCATGGAACTGGGCGGCAAGTCGCCGCTGATCATCTGCGACGACGCTGATCTGGATCGCGCCGCCGACACCGCGATGATGGCCAACTTCTACAGCTCCGGTCAGGTCTGCACCAACGGCACCCGCGTGTTCGTACCGGCGCACCTGAAAGCGGCTTTCGAAGACAAGATTGTTGAGCGCGTTGCGCGCATCCGCGTCGGCAACCCGGAAGACGAAAACACCAACTTCGGTCCGCTGGTCAGCTTCGCCCACATGGAAAGCGTGCTGGCTTACATCGAGAAAGGTAAGGAACAAGGCGCGCGTGTACTGTGCGGCGGCGGTCGTCTGACCGACGGCGAATTCGCCAAAGGCGCGTTCGTGGCACCGACCGTGTTCACCGACTGCACCGACGACATGACCATCGTTCGCGAAGAAATCTTCGGTCCGGTCATGGCGATCCTCTCCTACGAAACCGAAGAAGAAGTGATCCGCCGCGCCAACGACACCGACTTCGGCCTGGCCGCCGGTATCGTCACCCGTGACCTGAATCGCGCGCACCGCGTGATTCATCAGCTGGAAGCCGGTATCTGCTGGATCAATGCCTGGGGCGAGTCCGACGCGAAAATGCCGGTGGGCGGTTACAAGCAGTCGGGTGTGGGCCGTGAGAACGGCATCAGCTCGCTGAACAACTTCACCCGCATCAAATCGGTACAGGTCGAGCTGGGCGATTACGTCTCGGTGTTCTAACCCGAGATTTGCATTGCCCGCGAAGGCCTCTTCGCTGGCAAGCCAGCTCCCACAGGTTTGGTGTCATGCACCAGATCTGTGGCATCCCCAATCCCCCAGTGGGAGCCAGCCTGCTGGCGATTAAGTGCACAGCACTCGCCAAGGCCTGACCTGACCAACTTCAAAGAGGGTGCATTCAATGTCCCAAGAATTCGATTACATCATCATCGGGGCCGGCTCGGCCGGTAACACACTTGCCACCCGTCTGACTGAAGACGAAGGCGTCACCGTTCTGCTGCTCGAAGCCGGCGGTCCGGATTACCGTTACGACTTCCGCACGCAAATGCCGGCCGCGCTGGCGTTCCCGCTGCAGGGCCGCCGCTACAACTGGGCCTACGAAACCGATCCAGAGCCACACATGGACGGTCGCCGCATGGAATGCGGTCGCGGCAAAGGCCTCGGTGGCTCATCGCTGATCAACGGCATGTGCTACATCCGCGGTAACGCCATGGACTACGACGGCTGGGCGAAACTGCCGGGCCTGGAAAACTGGTCGTACCTTGATTGCCTGCCGTACTTCCGCAAGGCGGAAACCCGTGACATCGGCCCGAACGATTACCACGGTGGCGACGGTCCAGTCAGCGTGACCACGCCGAAAGCCGGCAACAACCCGCTGTTCCACGCCATGGTTGAAGCCGGCGTACAGGCCGGTTATCCGCGCACCGAAGACTTGAACGGTTACCAGCAGGAAGGCTTCGGCCCGATGGACCGCACCGTGACGCCGAACGGCCGCCGTGCTTCCACCGCCCGTGGTTATCTCGACGTTGCCAAGAAGCGCTCGACCCTGACCATCGTCACCCACGCGCTGACCGACAAGATTCTCTTCGAAGGCAAGCGTGCGGTCGGCGTGCGTTACCTGATCGGCGACGCCGAAGAACGCGTCGAAGCCAAGGCACGCAAGGAAGTCCTGCTGTGCTCCGGCGCCATCGCGTCGCCGCAGATTCTGCAGCGCTCCGGCGTTGGCCCGGCGAAACTGCTGGAAAGCCTCGATATCCCGGTGGTCCACGACCTGCCGGGCGTTGGTGAAAACCTCCAGGATCACCTTGAGCTATACCTGCAATACGCCTGCACCCAGCCAGTCTCGCTGTACCCGTCGCTGCTCTGGTACAACCAGCCGGCGATCGGTGCCGAGTGGCTGTTCAACGGCACCGGCATTGGCGCCAGCAACCAGTTCGAGGCCGGCGGTTTCATTCGTTCGCGTCCGGAATTCGAATGGCCGAACATCCAGTACCACTTCCTGCCAGTGGCGATTAACTACAACGGCAGCAACGGTGTGAAAGAGCACGGTTTCCAGGCGCACATGGGCTCCATGCGTTCGCCGAGTCGTGGCCGCATCCAGGTCAAATCCAAGGATCCGCGCCAGCACCCGAGCATCCTGTTCAACTACATGGCCACCGAGCAGGACTGGCAGGAATTCCGTGACGGCATCCGCCTGACCCGCGAAATCATGCAGCAGCCGGCGCTGGACGCCTTCCGTGGTCGCGAGATCAGCCCGGGCATTGACGTGCAAACCGATGAGCAGCTGGACAAGTTCATCCGCGAACACGCCGAAACCGCGTTCCACCCGTCCTGCTCATGCAAGATGGGCACCGACGAGATGGCCGTGGTCGATGGCGAAGGTCGTGTGCACGGCATGCAGAGCCTGCGCGTGGTCGATGCCTCAATCATGCCGATCATCACCACCGGCAACCTCAACGCACCGACGATCATGATGGCCGAGAAAATCGCCGACAAGATCCGTGGCCGCAAGCCGCTGCCGCGCAGCAATGCCGCTTACTACGTGGCCAATGGTGCGCCGGTGAAGGGCAAGCCGATGCGTGATATCACCCCCGTTACTCAGTAATTCAGTTACACCGCATCAAGGCTGATCGCGAGCAGGCTCACTCCTACAAGGATCTCCAGTGCACGCAAATTCTGTGAACACTGGAGATTAACTGTAGGAGTGAGCCTGCTCGCGATGAGGCCCTACCATTCAACACAAATTCCTCTGCTGCACAGTAAAACCTCCTACACCCCCTCTTTACTTGATCCTACCCCCACGCAGGCCTACTCTAGACCTCGCGCAACCGTTTCACCCCTCCCCCGCCGTCGCTGTGCCGCTTGCCCCTACAAGGAGGTTTCCGAATGTTCGATTTCCACCCCCAGCTCAAGCAGCGCTTCGCTGCCTTGCGCACGGGCGCCGAGTTTTTTTCCCTGCGCTATGTCCGCGAGTCCGGGCAGTACCTGTCGGTACGCAAGAACGTCGCCGAACCGCCGAGCCTGAGCCGCGATGAGGGGGCGATGCTCACCGTGCGCGTCAACGGCGTCGAAGCCTACGCGGCGACCAACGATCTCTCGCAGCAAGGCCTGCAAACCGCGCTCGAGCGCGCCGAGCAGCAAGCCCGCCGACTCAAGCCGCATGCCTTGCTCGACCTGCGCGATCAGCCGCTGAGCAGCGATCGGGCTGATTATTTTTCGCCCAACCTCGAACAACCCTTTCCGTCGCTGAGCGAATGCTATGAATTGCTCGGCGCGGAATCCGCCTCGGTGCCCAAGGATGAGCGCCTGGTGAACTGGCAAGTGAGCATCGGCATTACCCACGTAGAGCAGATCTACCTGAGCAGCGCCGGCGCCGAATTGCGTCAGGCCCAGCGCTTCGTTTATCCGAGCCTCGACGTCACCGCCTACGACGGCAACGACAGCCAGACCCGCAGCCTTGGCCGCGAGAATTTCGGCCAGCAGGGCGGCGCCGATGTGATCAGCCGCTGCGGCCTGGTCGGCGCCGGCCCGCAAGTCGCCGATCAGGCGCTGCAATTGCTGCTCGCGCCGAACACCCCACAAGGCCCGCGCGACCTGCTGTTGATGCCCGATCAGATGATGCTGCAAATCCACGAATCGATCGGCCACCCGCTGGAACTCGACCGGATCCTTGGCGACGAGCGCAATTACGCCGGCACCAGTTTCGTCAAGACCAGTGATTTCGGCAGCCTGCAATACGGCTCGAACCTGCTCAACGTAACCTTCGATCCGGGCATTCCCGAAGAGCTCGCCAGCTATGGGCATGACGACGACGGCAGCCAGGCGAGCAAACAATTCCTGATCCGCGACGGCCTGTTGCTGCGCCCATTGGGCGGGGCGCTGTCGCAATACCGCGCCGGGCTCGACGGCGTCGCCAACAGCCGCGCGTGCAGCTGGAACCGCGCGCCGATCGACCGCATGGCCAACCTCAATATCGAACCGGGTGACCAGCCGCTGAGCCAACTCATCGCCGGCATCGAACACGGCATTCTGATGAGCACCAACCGTTCGTGGTCGATTGACGATGCGCGCAACAAATTCCAGTTCGGCTGTGAATGGGGCCAGTTGATCGAGAACGGTGAACTTAAAGGCGTGGTGAAAAATCCCAACTACCGGGCAATTTCTGCGCACTTCTGGAAAAGCCTGCGCGCCGTGGGCAACGCCGACACCGTCAAGGTGCTCGGTACGCCGAACTGCGGCAAGGGCGAACCGAATCAGGTGATTCGCGTCGGCCACGCTTCGCCGGCCTGCGTATTCAGCAATATTGATGTGTTTGGGGGAGACGCCTGATGAGCATTTCGAAGAATCCGTCCGACGCCTTCAAGGTCATGGTCGATTGGCTGCGCGACAGCGTGCGCGACCCGGAACAGTTCACCCTCAGCTACGCCGCCGAAGCCTCGGCGTTCGTGCGCTTCAATCACGCCAAGGTGCGTCAGGCCGGGCAAGTGCAGCAGGCCAACGTCATTCTGAAACTGATCAACGACGGTCGCCACGCCGACTTGCAAGTGACCCTGTCCGGCGATCAGGAAGGCGATCTGCGCAGGCTCGGCGAAGGTCTGCAACAATTGCGCGAAACCCTGCCGCTGCTGCCGCAGGACCCGTACCTGCTGCTCAACCACAACGGCTGGCAGAGCGAGAACGTGCAGGAGCATCCGCTGCCGGATACCGAGCAGGTGGTGGATGAAATCTGCGCTGCTGCTGAAGGTCTGGACCTGGTCGGGTTTTACGCCGCCGGGCCGATCAGCCGGGGTTTCGCCAGTTCGTCGGGGGCGTTTGGCTGGCATCAGGCCAACAGCTTCAATTTCGATTTCAGCCTGTTCCACGACAACGGCGAGGCGGTGAAGGCCAGCTACGCGGGGCATGACTGGAGCAGTGAAGGCTTCGCCAAACGCTTCGCTCAGGCGCGCGAGCAGCTTGAGTTTCTCGGCCGACCGTTACGCACTTTGGCGCCGGGGCAGTACCGCGCCTATCTGGCACCGGCAGCGCTGGAAGAAATCATGGGCATGCTCAGTTGGGGCGGGTTTTCGGCGCAGTCGATTGCCAGCAAAAGCAGCCCGCTGCAAAAGTTGTATGTCGGCGATCAGGCATTCAGCCCGCTGGTGTCGCTGGACGAAAAAGTCAGCACTTCGCTCAGTCCGGCGTTTTCCGGTGAGGGCTATCCGCGCAGCGATTTGCGCCTGATTGTCGAGGGCAAGGCTGGCGATCAACTGGTCGGCTCGCGCAGTGCCGCCGAATATGGCCTGGCGGCGAACGGCGCGGGCGGCGGCGAAATGCCCAGTGCGTTGAACATGGCCGCCGGTGACTTGTCGCAGGAACAGATCCTCCAGCAGTTGGGCACCGGGCTGTACATCAGCAACCTGTGGTACCTGAACTACTCGGATCAACCGGCCGCACGCATGACCGGCATGACCCGTTTCGCAACCTTCTGGGTCGAGAATGGCGAGATCCAGGCGCCGGTCAGCACCATGCGTTTCGACGACAGCGCCTACAACCTGCTCGGTTCGCAGCTGGAAGCGTTGACCGCCGAACGGGAGTTGCTGCTGTCGGCGAGCACCTATAGCCAGCGCAACACCTCGTCGTCGCTGCTACCGGGGGCTTTGGTCAGCCGGTTGACCCTGACCCTCTGACGGCGATCGTTCCCACGCTCTGCGTGGGAATGCAGCCCGGGACGCTCCGCGTCCCAGCCAAAAGCGGACGCGGAGCGTCCGTTGAGGCATTCCCACGCAGAGCGTGGGAACGATCATCACTCCGAACATGCACTGACCACATGAGGTTCCATGCCCAACCGCCCGCCCCTCGACGCCATCACCGCCCGCTGGTTGCCGTGGGTCGTCGCCATTGCGTTTTTCATGCAGTCCCTCGACGGGACCATCCTCAATACCGCTCTGCCGGCGATGGCCCGCGATCTGGCCGAAGACCCGTTGCGCATGCAGGGCGTGATCATTGCCTACATGCTCACCGTGGCCTTGCTGATCCCGGCCTCGGGGTGGATCGCCGACCGTTTCGGCACCAAGAAAATCTTCTTCGGGGCAATTCTGCTGTTCAGCTTCGGCTCGCTGCTCTGCGCCTTGTCCAGCAGCCTGAGCATGCTGATCGGCGCACGGGTGATTCAAGGCCTCGGCGGTGCGCTGATGCTCCCGGTCGGGCGGCTGGTGGTGCTGCGCGCCTACCCCCGCTCGGAGCTGGTGCGGATCATGGGCTTCATCACCATTCCCGGATTGCTCGGCCCGTTGATCGGCCCGACCATGGGCGGCTGGATGGTCGAGTACCTGACGTGGCACTGGATCTTTCTGATCAACCTGCCGGTCGGTTTGATCGGTTGCTACGCGGTATGGAAGTTCATCCCCGACCTGCGCGGCAGCGAACGTACGCGCTTCGATAGCCTGGGCTTTTTGCTGTTCGGCGCGGCGATGATCCTCATCACCATCGCCATGGAAGGCCTCGGTGAATTGCACCTGCCGCACCTGCGGGTGATGTTGCTGCTGTTCGCCGGCCTGGCTTGTCTGGCGGCGTACTGGTTGCGCGCCGGGCACATCGATAATCCCTTGTTCGCACCGTCGCTGTTCAAGACCCGTACCTTTGCCGTCGGCATTCTCGGCAATCTGTTCGCTCGTTTGGGCAGCGGCGCCCTGCCGTTTCTGGTGCCGTTGCTGCTGCAAGTGGCGCTGGGTTATTCACCGTCGCAAGCGGGGATGAGCATGCTGCCGCTGGCGGCGGCGGCGATGGTCGCCAAATGGGTGGCGCGGCCGCTGATCGAACGCCTCGGTTATCGCATCGTCCTGACAGGCAACACGCTGGCGCTGGGGATCATGCTGGCGAGCATGGCACTGGTCAGCGAACAGACGCCGTACTGGCTGCTGCTGTGCCTGCTGGCGGTGCTCGGCGCGATCAACTCGTTGCAGTTCACGGCGATGAACACGGTGACGCTGATCGACCTCGACGACGCCAGCGCCAGCAGCGGCAACAGCCTGCTGTCGGTGGTCGCGCAGTTGTCGCTGAGCCTCGGCGTGGCCTGCGCCGGTGCGCTGCTCGGCGGGTTTACCGCGCAGATCGGCAACGACGGCGTGGACACCGTGCTCGGTGCATTCCAGCTGACCTTTGTCACGGTGGGCGTGATGGCGATGCTGGCGGCGACGATTTTCTCGCAACTGTCGAAGGAAGACGGACGTCGGCCCAAACGTCCGGAACAACACATCGAACATTGACCGCTGTTCGTCCAGAACTTTCGAAGAAAGTGGCACGGGGCTGCTACACTGCGCGACATTTTGTTTTGCAGGCCCGTCCCGTGACCACCATCGCCACCGCTTTTAATACTCTGCCCCTGTCCGCCGCCATGCTGGCTAACCTCGAATCACTCGGTTATGCCCAGATGACGCCGATCCAGGCGCAGAGCTTGCCGGTGATCCTCAAGGGGATGGACCTGATCGCCCAGGCCAAGACCGGCAGCGGCAAGACCGCCGCGTTCGGCATCGGCCTGCTCAACCCGATCAACCCGCGCTACTTCGGCTGCCAGGCGCTGGTGATCTGCCCGACGCGTGAGCTGGCCGACCAGGTCGCCAAGGAAGTCCGTCGTTTGGCTCGCGCCGAGGACAACATCAAGGTCCTGACCCTGTGCGGCGGCGTGTCGTTCGGCCCGCAGATCGCTTCGCTGGAACACGGCGCGCACATCATCGTTGGCACGCCCGGGCGCATTCAGCAGCACCTGCGCAAGGGTTCGCTGGTGCTCGATGGCCTGAACACGCTGATCCTCGACGAAGCCGACCGCATGCTCGACATGGGTTTCTACGACGCCATCGAAGACATCATCGTCAAGACCCCGGAGCGCCGTCAGACCCTGCTGTTCTCGGCCACGTACCCGGTGGGCATCAAGCAACTGGCCTCGAAGTTCATGCGTGACCCGCAAACGGTGAAAGCTGAAGCGTTCCACGATGACACCCAGATCGAGCAGCGCTTCTACGAGATTTCCCCGGAAGATCGCATGAGCGCGGTGACCAAGGTCCTCCATCACTTCCGCCCGGCCTCGTGCGTGGCGTTCTGCTTCACCAAGCAGCAGGTGCAGGAAACCGTCGATCATCTGACCGCCAAAGGCATTTCTGCGGTCGGCCTGCACGGCGATCTGGAACAGCGTGATCGCGACCAGGTGCTGGCGATGTTCGCCAACCGCAGCACCTCGGTGCTGGTTGCCACCGACGTCGCCGCCCGTGGTCTGGACATCGATGCGCTGGACATGGTGATCAACGTCGAGCTGGCCCGCGATTCAGAAATCCACATTCACCGCGTTGGCCGTACCGGTCGCGCCGGCGAAAAAGGCATCGCCATCAGCCTGGTCGCACCGGGCGAAGCGCACCGTGCGCAAGCCATCGAACAACTGCAGAAATCGCCGCTGAACTGGGATCAGGTCGACAACCTCAAGTCCCAGGGCCTGGCACCGCTGCAACCGCCGATGACCACCCTGTGCATCGGCGCCGGGCGCAAAGACAAAGTGCGCCCGGGCGACATTCTCGGTGCGTTGACGGGCGAAGCCGGGATTCCCGGTGCGCAGGTGGGCAAGATCGCGATCTTCGATTTCCAGGCCTACGTCGCCGTGGAACGCACGGTGGCCATGCAGGCCTTGCAGCGCTTGAATGACGGCAAGATCAAGGGCCGTTCGTTGCGCGTACGCATTTTGTAAGAACAACGTAATTCCCCTGTAGGAGTGAGCCTGCTCGCGATAGCTATCTCTCAGCCAACATCTATGTTGAATGACACACCGCTATCGCGAGCAGGCGAAGGCCTACAGTGGGTTTTGTGGTGAAATTTCTGAGGACACCGTTTTGCGCTCTACCGAAGTCGTGATCATTGGCGCTGGCGCCGCTGGGTTGATGTGTGCACTGACCGCTGCCGGGCGCGGGCGT
Organism: Pseudomonas sp. R1-1; assembly: GCF_051132135.1. Taxonomy (NCBI): domain Bacteria; kingdom Pseudomonadati; phylum Pseudomonadota; class Gammaproteobacteria; order Pseudomonadales; family Pseudomonadaceae; genus Pseudomonas; species Pseudomonas sp. R1-1. The sequence continues at coordinate 543,551 of NZ_CP071663.1, read as the reverse complement.
CAGGTGTTGCTGCTCGATCACGCGAACAAGGCCGGCAAGAAAATCCTCATGTCGGGCGGTGGTCGCTGCAACTTCACCAACATGTACACCGAGCCGAGCAACTTCCTCTCGCAAAACCCGCACTTCTGCAAATCCGCACTGGCGCGCTACACCCAGTGGGATTTCATCGGCATGGTCGGCAAGCACGGCGTGCCGTACCACGAGAAAAAACTCGGTCAGCTGTTCTGCGATAACAAATCCAGCGACATCCTCGAAATGCTCCTTGATGAATGTGATCAGGCCGGCGTCGAGCTGCATCTGGGCACCTCGATCCAGACCATCGAGAAAGTCGACAGCGGTTACCTGCTCGACACCACTCTGGGCCAGGTGCAGTGCCAGTCACTGGTGATCGCCACCGGCGGCTTGTCGATCCCGACATTGGGCGCCACCGGTTTTGGCTATCAGGTAGCCAAACAGTTCGGCCATGAATTGCTGCCGACCCGTGCCGGGCTGGTGCCATTCACCATCACCGATCAGCTCAAGGAACTGTGTACCGAGCTGTCCGGCACTTCGGTGGATTGCCTGGTCAGCTGCAACGAGCAGAGCTTTCGCGAAAACATCCTGTTCACCCACCGTGGCCTCAGCGGCCCGGCGATTCTGCAGATTTCCTCATTCTGGGAATCCGGCGACACAGTGGAAATCAACCTGCTGCCGGATCACGACGCCGCGAGCTGGCTGCAACAGCAAGTGGCCGAACGCCCGAACAGCGAGCTGAAGACGCTACTCGGCGAGATCTTCACCAAGAAAATGGCCAACCTGCTCGCAGACAACTGGTTCGTCTCCAAACCGATGAAGCAGTACACCCACGCCGAACTGGCCGAGATCGCCGACAAGCTGGGCAGCTGGAAAGTCGTACCGGCGGGCACAGAAGGCTATCGCACGGCCGAGGTGACGCTCGGTGGCGTGGATACCCGCGAGGTCTCGTCGAAAACCATGGAATCGCTGAAAAGCCCCGGCCTGTATTTCATCGGCGAAGTGCTCGACGTCAGCGGGCATCTGGGCGGGTTCAACTTTCAATGGGCGTGGGCTTCCGGGTACGCGGCTGCGCAGTACGCTTAACTCAAGGCCAAATATAAAACCCTGTAGGAGTGAGCCTGCTCGCGATAGCGGTGTGTCTGTCACCAAATTTATTGGCTGACACACCGCTATCGCGAGCAGGCTCACTCCTACAATTGTCATGTGTGATGCAGTAAGGAACACTTTTTGCTGTCAGATGTGCTCGGCGCCATTGCGTCGGCGTCATTACTGGCTCAATTTAGCGGCATCGCCTCGGAAGGCCTTCGCACTTCATGTCCTCGACCTCGTTTCGTCAGTCTTTGCGGCGCCTGTGGGCGCTGGATAAATTCAGTTATAGCGTGCGGGTGTTCATCGCCCTGACCGGCAGCATGGTGCTGTGCTGGTATCAGGATGAAATGGGCCTGCTGATTCCGTTGTTCCTCGGCATCATCGCCAGCGCCCTGGCCGAAACCGACGACAGTTGGCAGGGCCGCCTCAATGCCCTCGCGGTGACGCTGGTGTGTTTCAGCATCGCCGCGCTGTCGGTGGAATTGCTGTTCCCCTACCCGATCATTTTCGCCGTTGCCCTGGCGCTGGCCAGTTTTGGCCTGACCATGCTCGGTGCGCTGGGCGAGCGTTATGGGGCGATTGCCTCGGCAACCTTGATCCTGTCCGTGTACACGATGATCGGCGTCGATCAGCGTGGCGGCGCGGTCACCGACTTCTGGCATGAGCCGATGCTGCTGGTCGCCGGTGCAGCGTGGTACGGTTTGCTCTCGGTGCTGTGGCAGGCGCTGTTTTCCAACCAGCCAGTGCAGCAGAGTCTGGCGCGGTTGTTTCGTGAGCTGGGTTTTTATCTGAAGCTGAAGTCGTCGTTGTTCGAGCCGATCCGGCAGATGGACGTCGAAGCCCGGCGTCTGGAACTGGCGCAGCAGAATGGCCGTGTGGTCGCCGCGCTCAACACCGCCAAGGAAATCATTCTCCACCGGGTCGGCAACGGCCGCCCCGGGTCAAAAGTGAGCCGTTACCTGAAGCTTTACTTTCTTGCGCAGGACATCCACGAACGCGCCAGCTCTTCGCACTATCCGTACAACGCCCTCGCCGAGGCGTTTTTTCACAGCGACGTGCTGTTCCGCTGCCAGCGTCTGTTGCGCCAGCAAGGCAAGGCCTGCCGCGCCCTGGCCGAATCGATCCAGATGCGCCAGCCCTTCGTTTATGACGCGAGTTTTGCCGAAGCCCTGGGCGACCTGCACGCCTCTCTCGAACACCTGCGCATCCAGAGCAATCCCGCGTGGCGCGGTTTGCTCCGTTCGCTGCGCGCACTGGCGGCCAACCTCGGCACCCTCGACCGTTTGCTCAGCGATGCGAGCAATCCTGATGCCCTGGCCGATGCGACTGACAGCAGCCTGCTCGACCGCTCGCCGCGCAATCTCAAAGACGTGTGGATTCGTCTGCGCACCCAGCTGACGCCAACCTCGCTGCTGTTCCGTCATGCCCTGCGCCTGCCACTGGCGCTGAGTATCGGTTATGGCATGGTGCACCTGATTCACCCGTCGCAAGGCTACTGGATCATCCTCACCACGCTGTTCGTCTGCCAGCCGAACTACGGCGCGACGCGGCGCAAACTTGGTCAGCGGATCTTCGGTACAGCGATCGGCCTTACGGTGGCGTGGGCGCTGTTCGACCTGTTCCCCAACCCACTCGTGCAGTCGTGCTTCGCCATCGCCGCCGGGGTGGTGTTCTTTACCAACCGCACCACGCGTTACACCCTGGCGACAGCGGCGATCACCATCATGGTGCTGTTCTGCTTCAACCAGGTCGGCGATGGCTACGGGCTGTTCCTGCCGCGCCTGTTCGATACCTTGCTTGGCAGCCTGATCGCCGGGCTGGCGGTGTTCCTGTTCCTGCCGGACTGGCAGGGCCGACGCCTGAACAAAGTGCTGGCCAACACGCTGACCTGCAACAGCATTTATCTGCGCCAGATCATGCAGCAATACGCCGCTGGCAAGAGCGACGACCTCGCCTATCGCCTGGCCCGCCGCAACGCGCACAACGCCGACGCGGCGCTGTCGACGACGCTGGCGAACATGCTCATGGAGCCGGGGCATTTTCGTAAGGAAGCGGATGTCGGCTTCCGCTTTCTGGTGCTCTCGCACACTCTGCTGAGTTATCTGTCAGGGCTGGGCGCGCATCGCGAGACGCAATTGCCGGCGGATGTTCGCGAGCATTTGATCGACGGCGCCGGGGTGAAGCTGGCGGCGAGCATCGACGAAATCGCCCAAGGGCTGGCGAGCAAACAGCCGATTGCGATTCAGAGCGATGAGGAAGAAGCACTGGCTAACGAGCTGGAGCAAATGGCCGATGAGATTGATGAAGGGCAGCGGCTGGTGCAGACGCAACTGGCGTTGATCTGCCGCCAGTTGGGGCCGTTGCGCACGTTGGCGGCGCACCTTATCAAGGACACCTCAGAGATCAGCGGCGGCTGACAAGGCGTTATCGCGAGCAGGCTCACTCCTACAGGGGACCGCATTCCAATTGTAGGAGTGAGCCTGCTCGCGATAGCGCCATCAGCCACACAGCAAATCAGGGATCAGCCCTCACATCCCATGCTGACGCAGCAATTTGTCGTAGCTGCCATCCGCCTTCATCGCCGCAATTGCCCTGTCGAACCCCGCAATAATCTGTTCATGCTGCGGATTCTTCAGGCTGACCAAAATATGCAGGCTGTTCTCACTCAGCGGCTTGGGCAGGAATTCCACTGAATTGCGCACCTTGGCTGACTCGCGCGCCAGGTAATACTTGGCCACGTATTCGTCTTCAAGGGTCAACTTGACCCGATCCGCCGCGAGCATGCGCACACCCATGGCGAAGTTATGCACAGGGACTTTCTGCATCGCCGTATCGGCATCGAATACCGCCGAATAGGCGTAGCCGCGTACCACCGCAATCGGATAGGTGTGCAGTTCCTGCAGATTGCTGTAATCGATCGGCGCGTCTTTGCGCTTGAGGAAGCGAATCCGGTTGGTCAGGTATTCGCCGGAGAATTGCCCGTAGCGGGTGCGGTCTTCGTTGTACCAGGCATTGACCAGCACGTCGTAACGACCTTCGTCGACGCCGAGCAAGGCCCGCGCCCATGGCACCTGTTCATAACTGCTGGCGTAACCAGCCCGGGCCAGCGCGGTGCTGACGATATCCGTGGCCAGCCCGCCGTTGACCAGCGTGTCGTCGGTAAAGGGTGGCCAATGATCGAAGACCAGTCGCAGCTTCTGCGCTGTCGCATCCTGGCCCAGCAACAGCAGTCCGATCAAAGCAACGGCTTGAAGCAATCGCGGCATGCTTGAACATCCTCAGCGGGCAGCGGCCCGACGCGTCTCACGGCAAAAAACCAAGACCCCTTACCGGCAAAAACCCAGGCACTAACATTAGCTCATTACAGCCAGTGCACGGCGCTCTCCAGCAGATTACACAAACTCGGCACGGCTGCGCGAAAGGAATGATGGCATTTTGACCTTTATCACAGACTCTTACGCCATAAAGACATCTTCGTCGCGTGCGCTTAGTATCGGGCGACACGAACAAGGAATCGGCAAATGACAATCGAGTGGATCTGCAAACATCACAGCGATCTGGGCAAGGAACAGCTGTACGCGCTTCTGAAACTGCGCTCGGAAGTGTTCGTGGTCGAACAGAAATGCGCCTACCCAGACCTGGATGGCCAAGACCTCGACGGCGACACCCATCACCTGATGGGCTGGGAGAACGACCAACTGGTCGCGTACCTGCGCCTGCTGGATCCGCAGTCTCAGGGCGGCGACGTGGTGATCGGCCGCGTCGTGACGGCACCGGCCGGTCGCGGCGAAGGACTGGGGCACAAGATGATGGAGCAGGCGTTGAAACAGGCCGAGAAGCATTGGCCGCAGGTGCCGATCTACCTGTCGGCGCAGGCGCATCTGCAGGGGTATTATGGCCGGTACGGGTTTGTGGTGGCGGGTGAGGAATATCTTGAGGATGACATTCCACATATCGGTATGCGTCGCTCCTGAAGGCCCCATCGCTGGCAAGCCAGCTCCCACAAGGAATTGCGTCGTTCACAACTTGTGTGAACACCAGAAAAACCTGTGGGAGCTGGCTTGCCAGCGATGGCGTCAGCCCAGTCCACTCAGGATTCAGGGATACTCCAGCACAGCCTTGATCTGGCGCAAATTGCGCTCGATCCAGCCCCGATCAATCGCCCCCCAATCGCGAATCCGATAGCGCCCGGCATGATTGCGCGCACCCTCTTCCTGCTCGAACTCACAGACGATATCCAGATCCGCCAGCGCCGCGATCGTGTCCTGCGCCGTGCGGCGGGGCATGCCGGTGACTTCGGTCAGTGCCGGCACGCCCGGCGCCAGGCCGCTGTCGATCAGGTACGCCACGTACAGGCGGCGATAGAAACTGCTTTTGGTCTTGCTGACGTCCATCCACATCTTCCTGATAGCTGATCAAGCCTGCATGTCGCGCCAGGTCAGGTAAACGCGCAGGTCGAACTCGATCTGGTGATACCCCGGCAGCATGTGCTCGCACAATTTATAAAACGCCTTGTTGTGGTCCGACTCCTTGAAGTGCGCCAGTTCGTGCACGACGATCATTTTCAGAAAGTCCGGCGCGGCGTCCTTGAACAACGAGGCGATGCGAATCTCTTTCTTGGCCTTGAGCTTGCCGCCCTGCACCCGCGACACCGTGCTATGCAGGCCGAGCGCGCGGTGGGTGAGGTCGAGGCGGTTGTCGAACAGCACTTTGTCGATCGCCGGCGCATTGCGCAGGTATTCCTGCTTGAGGTCCAGCGCATAGCTGTACAACGCCTTGTCGCTCTGCACGTCGTGCCGGCCCGTATAGCGCTGATCGAGGTATTCGCCCAGACGCCCTTCGGCGATCAACTGGCGTACCTGATCCTGCAAACGTTCGGGATAGGCCTGGAGGTATTTCAAAGCGGTCATCAACGGGCAGCACGGTTGGCAAAAAGGTGCGCCAGTGTAGCGAATTCAACCGGCCAGCGCGCCCCAGTCAAACGGCTCGGCGAAGCTTGCCGCGTCCTCGGCGATCAACGGCCGCGCCACCAGGAAGCCTTGCACATACTCGCAGCCATGAGCTTGTAGCCACTGGTATTGCTCGACGGTTTCCACCCCTTCGGCGATCACCAGCAAACCGTATTGTTTGCACAGACTGATCACCGTACTGACCAGCGAGGCGTCGCGGGGCGAATCAGGTAACCGGGCGATCAAATGGCGATCAAGCTTGAGCGTATCCAGCTCCAGATCGCGCAAATGCGCCAATGAGCACGGCCCGGAACCGAAGTCATCCAGCGCCACGCGCACGCCGAGATTACTCAGCAAGCGCAACTGTTTGCGGGTTTCGTCGGGGTTCTGCATCAAGGCTTCTTCGGTGATCTCGACCTCCAGCTGTCGCGGCTGCAAGGCGTGACGCTCCATCACCTGACGCAATTCGGTAACCAGATTCGGCAGGCTGAACTGGGTGTTGCTCAAACTTACACCCAACACCAGATCATCGGCAAACAGGCTTTCCCAGGCTTTACGCTGCCCGGCACCGCGATGATAAATCCAGCTGCCGAGACGACTGATCAGCCGCGCCTCTTCCAGCAGCGGTAAAAACAGACCCGGCGGTACATCGCCGACGCTTGGATGTTGCCAGCGCAGCAACGCCTCGAAACCTCGAATCCGGCCGCTGCCAATCGCCACCTGTGGCTGGTAGACCAGGTTGAAATCACGATTCTCGATCGCAGCGCGTACGCTTTCCTCAAGCATCAGCCGCGAACGCGCGCGGCCGTTCATTTCATGATCGTAAAAGCGATATTGCTGACGCCCGGCGCGCTTGGCTTCGTACATAGCGATGTCAGAGGCACGCAGCAAGCCGTCGAGATTCGCCCCGCAATCCGGGTACGTAGCAATGCCGATGCTGGCGCCCAGCACGATGTCCAACCCTTCGATCTGCTGACAGATGGATACGCGCTCGATGAGTTTTTCCGCAATCTTCGCCGCCTGCTCGGGAAACTCCAGATCCAGTAGCGCAGTGAATTCATCGCCACCCATGCGCGCCAGAATGTCGAACGGCCGCAGGCAGGCTTTCAATTGTTCGGAAACCCAGCGCAGCACCCGGTCGCCGGCATCGTGACCGAGGGAGTCGTTGACCCGTTTGAAGCCGTCGAGGTCCAGATACAGCAGCACCCAGCTGCTGTCGCTGCGCTCACCACGCAACAGCAGGTTTTCAACGGTCTGGTAGAAACCGCGACGGTTGAGCAGTCCCGTCAGCGGATCGGTCACGGCCTGAAACTCCAGCTGCTGATGCAGATGCCGCACCACCGACATGTCGAGCACGGTCACCACCATCGCATGCTGCTCGGACGGCAGCGCCGCGCAGGACAACGCAACCGGCACTTGCTGGCCCGGCGCCGTGCGCAGCAAGGCATCGTGCAGTCGCAAGGTCTCGCCACGTTTATAGCCGGCATAAAACTCGGAATCGGCCCACAGCGCAATGTGCGGTTTCTGCAAATAATCGAGAAATTCCTTGCCCTGCAGCTCCTTCACCGGCGCGTTGAGCAAGCGCGAAATTGCCGGGTTGGCAAAGCGGATCAAACCGTCCTCGCCGAGCACCAGAATGCCCTCGGCCGCGTTGTCCAGCACCGAGGCGTTAAAGGCTCGCGCAACTTCCAGGTCATGACTCAAACGTTGCAATGCGCGGCGGTTGCGCTGGTGTTCCAGCAATGCCTGCACCTTGGGTTTGAGAATTTGCGGGTCAAAGGGTTTGAACAGGTAATCCACCGCGCCGCTGGCGTAGCCCTTGATCACGGCGTCCTGGGATTGTTCGTTGGCGGTGAGAAAAATGATCGGCGTCAGCCGTGTGCGCTGGCTGCCGCGCATCAACCGCGCCACTTCAAAACCGTCCATACCGGGCATCTGCACATCCAGCAGCACCAGGTCGACGTCTTGTTCGAGCAGGATATTCAGCGCCTCGAAACCGGAGGCGGCGGTGATCACATGCCAATCCTGACGCTGCAGCAACGCGCGCATGCTGATCAGGTTTTCAGGGTAATCATCAACGATCAAAAGGACAGAGCTGCCTTCACCTGGCTGGGGTTGCGCGCATTCCATGCTGCTTCTCTTTTCGGGACCGTTGCCGGCAAAAACGTAGACGTACTGAGCCTTCACTCTAGACGCGGATCGGTGAAAGCAGAAGCTGTCATCCCGCCATCATCCAGACAATGCTCAACCCAGCCGACTAACGGTCACCTCTGCAGCCCCCGAAAACCGGGCGGGATGGCATTTCGACAGGACTTTGACGTCAAGTAATCGCCGGACGGGCATTAACAAAAATTGCCGCTACGCTTATAAAGGCGCCCGAAAACGCGCGGGCTAGAGCTTCTGGCACCGACGTTCCGGATGAATTGAGTGGAAGAACCGTCATGATCGATCTCGCAACCTGGAACCTCAGCGTTCCTGTTGGCAGCCCGCCGTACACCGTCGAAACCTCGAAACTGGTGGATGGCTTCAAGGATCAGTACTTCCATTCCGACACAGGCACCCTGTTCTTCTGGTCACCGGTGACCGGCTCGAAAACCGAAAATGCCATTTATCCGCGCACCGAACTGCGTGAAACCTTCAGCAACGGCACCCTGCGCAACTGGTATTACCCGGACGCCGATAACCTGCTGCGCGCAACCCTCACCGTAAACAAGGTGCCGAGCTCCGGCAAGATCGTCATCGGCCAGATCCACGCTTATGAAAGCCAGCGGCCAATGGTCAAGCTCGAATACCAGTACAAGACCAAAACCGAAACCGGCAACCTGGTAATCAAAGTGCGCATGCGCCCCGACGACGCGGAAAGCCGCGTTATCACACTGGCCACCGGGATCAAGCTCGACCGCGAATTCAACTACCTCATCCACCTCAGCCCCGGCGGCGCGCTGGGTGTGAGCGCCGCGGGCTATCAGTGGGATTCACAGATCAGCGCGACGTGGCGGGACAAGCCGTTGTACTTCAAGGCTGGGGTGTATGTGCAGGACAACACCGGGTATACGAGTGAGGGTGGGCAGGTGACGTTTTCGAAGCTGGATATTGATCACGATAAATGAGCCTTTTTCGGCTGTTTAAACGCGCCGTTTAAACCTGTCGGTTATGGCCTCCAGATGCCTACAACAGCTTGCGCCGTTGCCTACCACTGCGCCAGAATCCGCCGGCTTGTGCGCTTGGCGGACCATCGGTAACTTGATTTGCGTCACTGATTTCCAGTGATCGGGTTTAGTAGCCCGAGGTTACGCGAAGCGTATGTGCATTCCGTTTAGTCAGGTATTTCTACGCCTGCGCTTGATGGTAGCTGTACGCAGGGCGCCTTCGGGTGCGCCGGTCGCGTCTCCCCGGTCTACTAACCTGCGTTCAGCTGCCACCCTCTTCGTTTAGTAGCGATCCGGTGTCGGCTCCTTTTACCGGAGACGAAACATGCTCAGATCAACGCCGTACCCGCCAAAAACAGATCCCGTATCCCGGTATGAATCCCTTGATTCAAAAAAACTCAACGACGCCGCCGAACGCGCCCTCGACCATTACCTCAACCCCGCCGCACACATCATGACGTGCGTCCACGAACCCGAGGCGATGTACCTCGCCAACCCGAAGTACAACACCGAATCCCTACTGGCCAACGCCAGCGAAACCCTGGGTTCGGCCAGCGAAATGCTTAGCAACTTCGCCGCGACGCTCGACACCTCGCACCGCAAGACTGCGCTGGGTATCGCGCAAGTGGTCATGCTCGGTGAGTTGGCGGTGAATCAGGCGCTGGACCACGTTGAGCTTAAAGAATAAAACCCGCACAAAAACCCGCCGCACGGCGGGTTTCTTTCGCAAATGGCTTTAATGTTCCGTATACGCTACATTGAGACCAAAATGTGACGGTAGCGCAACATGGACTATTCTTTTTTGATAAGCCGCCTCGGCGTGCAATTGCGCGAAAAACGTCTGAATCGAGGCCTGACGCAGGTTCAGCTTGCCGATCTGGCGGGACTGACGCGATACAAAGTCATCGCGGTGGAGAAAGGTACCCTTTCTGTCGGCATGATCGCTTACGCGCGCGTTTTGGCTGCTCTCGACTGCGAACTTGCGGTGGTTCCAGCAACGATGCCAACCCTTGAAGAGCTTGGGGATTTATTCGAATGAAAATGATCTCTCTTCAAATCAGTACCCCTCAAGGCAAAAGTGGCAGGCTTTTCAGCGACGCCAAGGATTTCACTTTTCGTTATCACGAAGACGCATCGCCACCAATGGCAATCAGCCTTTCGATGCCTGTGCGGCTTGACGAGTTTCGCCAGCGCGAGCTGCACCCTGTTTTTCAAATGAACCTGCCAGAAGGCTACGTACTGGAGCAGTTGCGCAACCGCTTGGCCAAGACCGTGAACGTCGACCCAATGCTGCTACTGGCGCTGTCTGGCAGCACATCGCCCATCGGCAGGGTTCACGTACGCTCTGAAACAGTCGACGCCTTATTGGAAGAGCAAGAGTTTCCGGGAGAAAAACTCGAAGAGATTCTGACTTGGGACGGCACGGAAGATATCTTTGCCAACATGCTTGATCGCTACATCCTGCGGGCGGGCATTTCAGGTGTTCAACCCAAATTGTTGGTACCGGAACGACAAGAGGCTGGATTACCTCGAGTGACATCCAAAACATCGGATCTGATCATCAAAAGCGGGCGTGACGAATTCCCCGGCCTGGCGATCAACGAATTCCTTTGCATGTCCATGGCGAAAGAGGCGGGGATTCCTGTTCCACCGTTTTACCTTTCCGACAACGCCAAGCTGTTTGTCATGCGTCGATTTGACCGCGACGACCAGCTCAATCCGATTGGATTTGAAGACATGGCGGTGCTGATGGGGCTGTCGGCTAATCAGAAGTACAGCAAGAGTTATGCGGCAATCGCCAAGGCTGTCCGGGTTTTTTGTCCGGTGGAACACTTGCGTACGTCGCTTGATCAACTCTTCGATAGCGTCGCCCTGAGCTGCATCGTCGGAAACGGTGACGCTCATTTGAAGAATTTCGGATTGCTCTATTCAGAACCCACGCAACGCGATGCGCATCTGGCGCCGGCTTACGACATCGTCAACACCACGGCCTATATTCCAGAAGATGTTCTGGCATTGGATCTGGCGGGCAACAAGTCAATGTTCGCCTCACGACAAGGACTCCTGGAATTCGCTCACACCTGTGAAATCGACCAACCCAAGGAGCGAATTCAGCGTCTGCTTGCCTCAGTTGAAGTCGTGCTCAAACGCTACTCCCACTATCGCGAACAGGCGCCCCATGTGTTCAATGCCATCGAGCACGCGGCAGCGCCATTTTCTCTGACTTTTAGGTAGCTTCATTAGCGCAAGAGAATCCCGCCCACAAAAAACCCGCCTCTCGGCGGGTTTCTTTTGAATCAGCTCAACACTCAGGCTCAGTTAACCTTGGCGTTCAACTCACCCTTCAGATAACGCTGGTACATCGCTTCCAGCGAGATCGGTTTGATCTTCGAAGCATTACCGGCGGTACCGAACGCTTCATAACGAGCGATGCACACGTCACGCATTGCAGTCACAGTGGCGCCGAAGAATTTACGTGGGTCGAATTCGCTCGGGTTGGTGGCCATCAGGCGACGCATCGCGCAGGTCGGTGTCGATGTTGACCTTGCGCACGCCGTGCTTGATGCCTTCGACGATTTCTTCAACCGATACGCCGTATGGAAATAAAGGGGAAAGAACCGCTTAAATTACAACTTCTTATACCGAATATATGAACTACGTGAACAAAACATTGCGAATAACTATAAAAAACTGTCATTTTTATCAGGTTACAAGAAACAGACTTCAACCTAACCTCATCATCGTGATACCGGAAAACCAACTTCGGACTGAAATGTAGCCCGAGCCTTAAATATCGCGAGCAAAAGGTTAATAAAATAATGCCTACTTTCCAAGGAACCGTCTCTGATCTAGGCGAAAGCAATCCCGCCACACTTACATTTGATGATCTAAGCCCACAGGGTGGCAAGTTAAATAATGGACGAATGAAATACTACGGACTTAACTTCACCGTCACCGGTAGCTATACCACAAAGACTTCCAGATCTTTTAATCTCCAGGCGAAAGCAAAAGCTTCAGATGGAGATGAATATGGCCATGGGGACAGTTCGCTCACCATCAACCTGAAATCGTCCGACGGCAACGACAATCAGTTGGGCGGTACTGTTAAAGTTCTCGCAGGCGGGCCAAACGTGGGTAAAACCTACAATATGAATTTAACAAAAGGGTAACCCCCAGAGCACAAAAAACCCGCCTTTCGGCGGGTTTCTTGTATCAGCAAATTAACACTCAGGCTCAGTTAACCTTAGCGTTCAACTCACCCTTCAGATAACGCTGGTACATCGCTTCCAGAGAGATAGGCTTGATCTTCGAAGCATTGCCCGCAGTACCAAACGCTTCATAACGAGCGATACATACATCACGCATCGCAGTCACAGTCGCGCCGAAGAACTTACGTGGGTCGAATTCGCTCGGGTTGGTGGCCATCAGGCGACGCATTGCGCCGGTGGATGCCAAGCGCAGGTCGGTGTCGATGTTGACCTTGCGCACGCCGTGTTTGATGCCTTCGACGATTTCTTCAACCGGTACGCCGTAGGTTTCTTTGATGTCGCCGCCGTACTGGTTGATGATCGCCAACCACTCTTGGGGCACCGAGGACGAGCCGTGCATCACCAGGTGGGTATTCGGGATGCGTTTGTGGATTTCCTTGATGCGGTCGATCGCCAGCACGTCACCGGTTGGCGGCTTGGTGAACTTGTAGGCGCCGTGGCTGGTGCCGATGGCGATGGCCAAGGCATCGACCTGAGTGCGCTTGACGAAGTCAGCGGCTTCTTCCGGGTCGGTCAGCATCTGGCTGTGATCGAGAACGCCCTCGGCGCCGATGCCGTCTTCTTCACCGGCCATACCGGTTTCCAGCGAACCCAGGCAGCCCAGCTCGCCTTCTACCGAAACGCCGCAGGCGTGGGCCATGGCCACGGTTTGTTGGGTCACGCGGACGTTGTAGTCGTAGTCGGTCGGGGTCTTGCCGTCTTCGCCCAGCGAGCCGTCCATCATCACCGAGCTGAAGCCCAGTTGAATCGAACGCTGGCAGACGTCAGGGCTGGTGCCGTGGTCCTGGTGCATGCACACCGGGATGTGCGGGAATTCTTCGATCGCCGCCAGGATCAGGTGACGCAGGAAAGGCGCGCCGGCGTATTTGCGGGCGCCGGCCGAAGCCTGAACGATCACCGGGGAGTCAGTCTTGTCAGCGGCTTCCATGATGGCGCGCATCTGCTCAAGGTTGTTGACGTTGAAGGCTGGAACGCCGTAGCCGAACTCGGCTGCGTGGTCCAGCATCTGGCGCATGCTGATAAGTGCCATTGTGTGTGTCTCTCCCGGTTGAGGGTCGTTGATCGTGCCAGCCTGCCGGAGCGGCGGCGGCTATTCAAGTTAATGCAGATCGGGGGTTGAGGCCCGGTCTGGTGATTCGATAAAGCCAATTCTTCAGAACTGCGCAGACCCCTTGTAGGAGTGAGCCTGCTCGCGATAGCGGCCTGACAGTCGCTGCAGTGTTGACTGCAGAATTGCTATCGCGAGCAGGCTCACTCCTACATTGGGCCTGCGGTGTTGCAATTATTCGGCCTTGCAGCCCCGGCCAATCAGGTCATTGGTGGCGACCCAGTACACCAGGCCTTCTTCACCCTTGACGTGAAACGCCAGCATACCGTCGCTGTACAACGTGCCCGAGGCGCCCGGCTCTTCTTTCAGGCGATAGACCTGATCGCCGCCGCCCAGTCGCACATCGACTTCCTTCTGACCGGCATCGGCGTAACGCCACAGCACTTTGGCCTGGCTGTCGCAGGTCCAGGTGGTCCAGTTGTCTGCCGGAGCTGACGACTGGAACAGGTTCAACTGCGCGCAACCGCCCAACAATGCCAACGCCGCAATGGCGATCAAGCCTTTCATCCGTGTTCCTCGACTGACGGCGCACGCCGCCAGCCCTGAGTTAAGAGTCAGACCCGTCAAGGACAACCATGTTCCTTGGCCGGGGTTTGCGTCTCGTATTTCTCCAGGCCATCCGGCCCGGAACGCTTGTTCAGCACCGGGTTGGTTTCGGCCTGCCAGTCGGCCTGGTAACAGCCTTTCTGCGGCTCGCTCGGTGCCGGCGTGGCTTCGGCCTTGGGATTGCTCCCGCAGGCTGCCAGCGTAGCGGTCAGCAACAACAGCGCTAACGACTTGACCATGTGAACACTCCTTTGCCTGGCCAAACGGGCGGCCTCAGGCCTTGGCCCGGCTTTCCAGGACTTCCACGGCCGGCAGCACCTTACCCTCGACGAATTCGAGGAACGCGCCACCACCGGTAGAAATGTAGGAGATCTGTTCAGCCACGCCATATTTATCGATCGCCGCCAACGTGTCGCCACCGCCAGCGATGGAGAATGCCGAGCTTTCGGCGATGGCCTGGGCCAGCACCTTGGTGCCGTTACCGAACTGGTCGAATTCGAACACACCAACCGGGCCGTTCCACAGAATGGTTTTCGACGATTTCAGCAGCTCGGCGAAGTTGGCCGCGGTTTGCGGGCCGATATCCAGAATCATGTCGTCAGCAGCGACGTCAGCAATGAGCTTGACGGTGGCTTCGGCGGTTTCGGCGAATTCCTTGGCAACCACGACGTCAACCGGCAGCGGCACGCTGACCTTGGCGGCGATGACGCGCGCGGTGTCGAGCAGATCCGGTTCATACAGCGACTTGCCCACCGGGTGACCGGCTGCCGCGAGGAAAGTGTTGGCGATGCCGCCGCCGACGATCAGTTGATCGCAGATCTGGCTCAGGCTGTTCAGCACGTCGAGTTTGGTCGAGACCTTGGAGCCGGCAACGATGGCCGCCATTGGCTTGGCCGGCGCGCCGAGGGCTTTGCCCAGTGCGTCCAGTTCAGCGGCCAGCAGTGGGCCAGCGGCTGCAACTTTGGCGAACTTGGCTACACCATGCGTCGAACCTTCGGCGCGGTGAGCAGTGCCGAAAGCGTCCATCACGAACACGTCGCACAGAGCGGCGTATTGCTGGGCCAGCTCGTCAGCGTTCTTTTTCTCGCCCTTGTTGAAGCGCACGTTTTCAAACAGCACGATATCGCCGGCCTTGACGTCAACACCGCCCAGGTAATCGGCCACCAGCGGCACTTCGCGGCCCAGGGCCTTGCTCAGGTAGTCAGCGACAGGCTTGAGGCTGTTTTCGGCAGAGAACTCGCCTTCGGTCGGACGGCCCAGGTGCGAGCAGACCATCACGGCCGCGCCTTTTTCCAGGGCCAGCTTGATGGTCGGCAGCGAAGCCAGGATTCGCGCGTCGCTGGTGACCACACCGTCCTTGACTGGGACGTTGAGATCTTCGCGGATCAATACGCGCTTGCCTTGCAGATCGAGGTCGGACATCTTCAACACGGTCATGGGTCGCATTTCCTACGGTTTTTTTGAAGTTGCTGTTTGCAGATAGTGGTCTGCAACGTCCAGCATTCGGTTGGCAAACCCCCACTCGTTGTCGAACCAGGCCAGGATGTTCACCAGCCTTGGGCCGGAAACACGGGTCTGACTGGCATCGACGATGGCCGAATGTGGGTCATGGTTGAAATCACAACTGGCGTGCGGCAACTCGGTATAGGCCAGAAGCCCCTTGAGCGGGCCGCTGGTGGCGGCGTCGCGCAGGATCCGGTTGATCTCGTTGGCGTCGGTCGCCGTGGCGGTCTGCATCGTGATATCGAGGCAGGACACGTTGACCGTCGGCACGCGTACGGCTTTGGCCTGAATTCGCCCGGCAAGTTCCGGCAGCAGGCGCTCGATACCCCGCGCCAGACCAGTGGACACCGGGATCACCGACTGGAACGCCGAACGGGTGCGGCGCAGGTCTTCGTGGTGATAGGCGTCGATCACCGGCTGATCGTTCATCGCCGAGTGAATCGTGGTGATCGACACGTAATCCAGGCCGATCGCCTTGTCGAGCAGGCGCAACAGCGGCACGCCGCAGTTGGTGGTGCAGGACGCGTTGGACACCAGCCGTTCATCACCGGTCAGGCAATCCTGATTGACCCCGTAAACGATGGTGGCGTCGACATCCGCCTCGCTGGCCATCGGCTGCGAGAACAACACGCGTGGCGCACCAGCATCGAGAAAGCGCTGGCCGTCTTCACGGGTGTTATAGGCACCGGAACATTCGAGCACCAGATCGACGCCCAGCGACGCCCAATCGATGCCTTCGGGGGTGGCACTGCGCAGGACCTTCACGCAGTCGCCATTAATGTGCAGACAATCGCCTTCTACGCGCACTTCGCCGGGAAAACGGCCGTGGGTGGAGTCAAAGCGTGTCAGGTATTCGATGCTGGCCATGTCGGCCAGATCGTTGATCGCGACAACTTCAAACCCGGCTTTCTCGCCTCGCTCAAACAGCGCACGCAACACGCAACGACCAATGCGGCCGTAGCCGTTGAGTGCAACTTTGTAGGGACGCGGTTGAGGCATGGGGTTCTCGATTACCGTGGTGAATCAGAAAGCTCTTTATTGTCTGAACCGACGCTATCGCGAGCAGGCTCACTCCTACATGGGCAACGTAAAACCCTGTAGGAGTGAGCCTGCTCGCGATGGCGCCAGCCCGGACAACACAACTGTCGGACTTAGTCTTCCAGCAGCTCTTCCGCCTGACCCAGGATGTTTTCCAGGGTGAAGCCGAACTCTTCGAACAGTGCCGAAGCCGGAGCCGATTCGCCGTAGGTGGTCATGCCGATCACGCGACCTTCCAGACCGACATACTTGAACCAGAAATCGGCATGGGCCGCTTCGATGGCGATACGCGCGCCCACCTGCAACGGCAGCACCGATTGCTTGTAGCTGGCGTCCTGTGCATCGAACACGCTGGTGCACGGCATGGAAACCACGCGAACCTTGCGGCCCTGCCCGGTCAGTTTGTCGAAGGCCTGAACGGCCAGACCGACTTCCGAACCGGTGGCGATCAGGATCAGCTCAGGCTCGCCAGCGCAGTCCTTCAGCACGTAACCGCCGCGGCTGATGTCGGCAATCTGGCCGGCATCGCGTTCCTGGTGTTGCAGGTTCTGACGCGAGAAGATCAGCGCCGATGGGCCGTCCTTGCGCTCCAGGGCGTTTTTCCAGGCGACTGCCGATTCCACGGCATCGGCTGGACGCCAGGTGTCGAGGTTCGGCGTGGTGCGCAGGCTGGTCAGTTGCTCGATCGGCTGGTGCGTCGGGCCGTCCTCACCCAGACCGATGGAGTCATGGGTGTAGACGTGGATCACACGCTTCTTCATCAGCGCCGACATGCGCACCGCGTTGCGGGCGTATTCCATGAACATCAGGAAGGTTGCGCCGTACGGCACCAGGCCGCCGTGCAGGGTCACGCCGTTCATGATCGCGGTCATGCCGAATTCGCGCACGCCGTAGTACATGTAGTTGCCGCTGGCATCTTCAGCATTGACGCCCTTGCAACCTTTCCACAGGGTCAGGTTGGAACCGGCCAGGTCAGCCGAACCGCCGAGCAGTTCCGGCAGCAGCGGGCCGAACGCGTTCAAGGTGTTCTGGCTGGCTTTACGGCTGGCGATGGTTTCGCCCTTGGCCGCGACTTCGGCGATGTAGGCCGAGGCTTTTTCCGAGAAGTCGGCTGGCAGCTCGCCGCTCAGACGACGAATCAATTCGTTGGCTTCAGTCGGGAACGCTGCAGAGTAAGCCGCAAAACGCTGGTCCCACTCGGCTTCGGCGGCGCGGCCTTTTTCCTTGGCATCCCACTCGGCATAAATGTCGGCCGGGATTTCGAACGGGCCGTAGTTCCAGTTCAGCGCCTGACGGGTCAGGGCAATTTCCGCGTCACCCAGTGGGGCGCCGTGGCAGTCTTCCTTGCCTTGCTTGTTCGGCGAACCGAAACCGATGGTGGTCTTGCAGCAGATCAGCGTCGGCAGCGGACTCTTGCGCGCGGTGTCGATGGCGGTCTTGATCTCTTCCGGGTCGTGACCGTCAACGTTGCGGATCACTTGCCAGTTGTAGGATTCGAAGCGCTTCGGCGTGTCGTCGGTGAACCAGCCTTCGACTTCGCCGTCGATGGAGATGCCGTTGTCATCGTAGAAGGCGATCAGCTTGCCCAGACCCAAAGTACCGGCCAGGGAGGCGACTTCGTGGGAGATGCCTTCCATCATGCAGCCATCACCGAGGAACACGTAGGTGTGGTGGTCGACGATGTCGTGGCCAGGACGGTTGAACTGCGCGCCCAGAACCTTCTCTGCCAGCGCGAAACCGACGGCGTTGGCCAGGCCCTGACCCAGCGGGCCGGTGGTGGTTTCAACGCCCGGGGTGTAGCCGAATTCCGGGTGACCCGGGGTACGGCTGTGCAGTTGACGGAACTGCTTGAGATCGTCGATCGACAGGTCGTAACCGGTCAGGTGCAGCAGCGAGTAGATCAACATCGAGCCGTGGCCGTTGGACAGCACAAAGCGGTCACGGTCGGCGAACGACGGGTTGCTCGGGTTGTGCTTGAGGTAGTCGCGCCACAGCACTTCGGCGATATCTGCCATACCCATGGGGGCACCGGGATGGCCGCTGTTGGCTTTTTGCACGGCATCCATGCTGAGGGCACGAATGGCGTTGGCACGCTCACGACGGCTAGGCATCGCTGATCTCCTGGGTGTGAATAGATTGAAACGGAAAAAAGGAGGGCATTTTCCCTCACCCATGCGCCTCGGGGCAATGACAGATAGTAATCCGGAGGCGTTTTTCCAATCGATAGCGCTGGTTTCTTCTGGTGAAACCTTTCCGCTGTTGGTTTGTAGAGACCACCGTCTAATGAGAAGTGCCATTTATCGAGCAATATCAAAACTTTTTGATATTGACCTTGCGATGCCCCCTCACCGTCTCTAGACTGCCAGCCCTATGAACCTACGCGTGCCTTCCATTCGCCATGACGATTGCGACGAGCTGGCGGCCCTGTGCAAGGCCGGCGGCGATCCGTTGCGGCTGAATGTCTTGCGCGCGCTGGCCAACGATTCGTTCGGCGTGCTGGAGCTGGCGCAGATTTTCGGCATCGGCCAGTCGGGCATGAGTCATCACCTTAAAGTGTTGGCGCAGGCCGATCTGGTGGCGACCCGCCGTGAAGGCAACGCGATTTTCTATCGTCGCGCCCTGCCCCATACCGAATTGCTCGGCGGCAAGCTGCACGCGGCATTGCTGGAAGAAGTCGACGATCTGGCGCTGCCGGACGACGTGCAAACCCGGATCGAACAGGTCCACGGGCAACGCGCCGCCGCCAGTCAGGATTTTTTCGCCCGGGTTGCGGAGAAGTTTCGCGCCCAGCAGGATTTGATCGCCGGTCTGCCGCAGTACCGCGACAGCGTGCTGGCCCTGCTCGACAAGCTGAACTTCAATGGTGCTGCCACGGCCATCGAAGTCGGCCCCGGCGACGGCGCTTTTCTGCCGGAACTGGCGCGCCGTTTTGCCAGCGTTACCGCGCTGGACAACAGCCCGGCGATGCTCGAACTGGCGCGTCAGGTGTGTGAACGTGAACAGCTGGCTAACGTCAGCCTGCAATTGGCCGATGCATTGAACGGCAGCAGCGTTCAGGCCGATTGCGTGGTGTTGAACATGGTGTTGCACCATTTCGCCGCCCCGGCCGATGCGCTCAGACACATGGCCGACCTGCTGCAACCGGGCGGTAGCCTGCTCGTGACAGAGTTATGTAGCCACAACCAGAGTTGGGCCAGGGAGGCCTGCGGTGATCTCTGGTTGGGGTTTGAACAGGACGATCTGGCCCGTTGGGCCACCGCTGCGGGACTCGTTCCCGGGGAAAGCCTCTATGTAGGCTTACGTAATGGTTTCCAGATCCAGGTCCGCCATTTTCAGCGACCGGCTGGCGACACTCACCATCGGTAAATTCAGGAAAACATCGAGATGAGCGAATACTCCCTCTTCACCTCCGAGTCCGTGTCCGAAGGGCATCCGGACAAAATCGCCGACCAGATTTCCGATGCGGTGCTGGACGCCATTATTGCCCAGGACAAACACGCTCGCGTGGCCGTGGAAACGCTGGTCAAGACCGGCGTGGCCATCGTTGCCGGTGAAGTGACCACCAGCGCCTGGGTCGACCTGGAGCAGATCGTTCGTGACGTGATCTGCGACATCGGCTACACCAGCTCCGAAGTCGGCTTCGACGGCGCGACCTGCGGCGTGATGAACATCATCGGCAAGCAGTCCCCCGACATCAACCAGGGCGTTGACCGTGCCAAGCCTGAAGATCAGGGCGCCGGCGACCAGGGCCTGATGTTCGGCTACGCCAGCAACGAAACCGACGTTTTGATGCCAGCACCGATCACTTTCTCGCACCAGTTGGTGCAGCGTCAGGCCGAAGCCCGCAAATCGGGCCTGCTGCCTTGGCTGCGTCCGGACGCCAAGTCGCAAGTGACCTGCCGTTACGAAGGCGGCAAGGTAGTGGGTATCGACGCCGTGGTTCTGTCGACCCAGCACAACCCTGAAGTGTCGTACAAAGACCTGCGCGAAGGCGTGATGGAGCTGATCGTCAAGCACGTACTGCCTGCCGAACTGCTGAGCAAGGACACCCAGTTCCACATCAACCCGACCGGCCAGTTCATCATTGGCGGCCCGGTGGGTGACTGCGGTCTGACCGGTCGCAAGATCATCGTCGACAGCTACGGCGGCATGGCCCGTCACGGCGGTGGCGCGTTCTCCGGCAAGGATCCATCGAAGGTTGACCGTTCGGCGGCCTACGCCGGCCGTTATGTGGCCAAGAACATCGTCGCTGCCGGCCTGGCCGAGCGTTGCGAGATCCAGGTGTCCTACGCGATCGGTGTGGCCCAGCCGACCTCGATCTCGCTGAACACTTTCGGCACCGGCAAGATCAGCGATGACAAGATCATCAAACTGGTCCGCGAAGTGTTCGACCTGCGTCCATACGCGATCACCACCATGCTCGACCTGCTGCACCCGATGTACCAGGAAACCGCAGCCTACGGCCACTTCGGTCGCGCGCCGCAGACCAAGACCGTCGGCGAAGACAGCTTCACCACGTTCACCTGGGAAAAAACCGACCGCGCCGACGCCCTGCGTTCCGCTGCCGGCCTGTAAGCCCTCCCCGGCTACAAAAAGCCCCGCACGGTTCGCGCCGTGCGGGGCTCTTTAATGCCCGGAAAAATTCCCATGCTCACCCCGATCCCCTGTGGGAGCTAGCCTGCTAGCGATTACGGTCGTCCACGCAACACAAATCGCCCTCCTGGAAACACCCCGCAAAACACCCCGCCACCGCTCCCCAAATCCCCACCTACGCTTCAACCATCACCTCCGAGCAAGGAAGCTCACATGCCCTTCAACCTGCGCCTGCTGTCGATTCTCCTGCTGACACTCATCACCCTCCACGCCCACGCCGACTGCCCAGACTGGCCACCCCCCAAAGCCGAACGCGAAATCACCGCCCTGCAAACCCAGATCGACCAATGGGACGACGCCTACCACCGCGAAGGCCGCTCGCTGATCGCCGATGAACTTTACGACCAGTCGCGCCTGCGTCTGAAAGCGTGGCGACAATGCTTCCAACTGCCCTCGCCGCCCGCGCCATTGCGCAGCGCCACCGGCCCAATCCAGCATCCCGTCGCTCACACAGGCCTGGACAAACTTCATCAAGCCGAAGACGTCGAACGCTGGCTGCGGTCGCGCAAGGCTGTCTGGATTCAACCAAAAATCGATGGCGTGGCGGTCACCCTGATCTATCGCCAAGGCCTGTTACAACTAGCCATCAGCCGTGGCGACGGCCTCTCGGGACAGGACTGGACAGCCTCGGCGCGCCAGATCCCCGCGATCCCGCAACGCCTGAGCCAACCGCAAGACCTGCTGGTGCAAGGCGAACTCTATTGGCGCCTGACAGATCACGTACAAGCCCGTGCCGGCAGCATCAAGGCCCGCGCTACCGTTGCCGGATTGATGGGGCGCAAATCGCTGGACGTGCAACAAGCCGCGGGGATCGGTCTGTTCGTGTGGGACTGGCCGCAAGGTCCCGTGGATTTGTCCGAGCGAATAACCCGGCTGGCGACACTGGGTTTCGCCACGACCGAACCTTACAGCCACGCCGTCACCGGTCTCGCCGAGGCTCAAAAATGGCGCGAGCACTGGTATCGCTCACCGCTGCCGTTTGCCACCGATGGTGTGGTCCTGCGCCAGAGTCAACGACCACCCGCCGAGCGCTGGCAGGCCCGCGCGCCGTACTGGGCGATCGCCTGGAAATATCCGTTTGCACAGGCCTTGGCCGACGTCCGCAAGGTCAATTTCAAGATCGGTCGGACCGGGCGCATCACGCCGGTGCTGGAGCTGAACCCGACGATGCTCGACGACCGCGAGATCAAACGGGTCAGCGTCAGCTCATTGAAACGCTGGCAGCAGATGGATATCCGCCCCGGTGATCAAGTGGCGATCAGCCTCGCCGGACTGACCATACCGCGACTCGACAGCGTGGTTGTGCGGGCTGCCGAGCGCGCAGAGCTATCCGTTCCGAATGCGCAGGACTTCCACGCTCTGAGCTGTTGGCAACCCACCGCCGGCTGCGAAAGCCAGTTTCTCGCGCGTCTGGCCTGGCTCAGCGGCAAGCAGGGGCTGGCGATGGCGCATGTCGGTCGCGGCACCTGGGAGAAACTTTTCGAAACAGGCCGCCTGAACAACCTGCTGGATTGGTTGACCCTCGACGAGCCAGAGCTTGCTAACATCGCCGGCTTCGGCGAACGCAGCAGCGCCCGCCTGATTAACAGCTTTCACAGCGCTCGCCAACGACCATTCGCGCAGTGGCTCAAAGCCTTGGGCCTGCCGCCGACCGGTCAGGCACAACTGGCTGACTCCTGGCAGGCGCTGGCACAACGTGATACCGAACAATGGCAGGCAGAACCCGGCATCGGGCCCGGCCGTGCCGCGCAACTGAGCGCCTTCTTTCGCGACCCGCAAGTGTTAGCCTTGAGCGAGACCTTGCAGGCCGCCGGGATCGACGGCTTCTGAACATGCCTTCCCCGCTCGACGGGAACCCAATGGCCGGCCCGGCGCTCCAACAGCGCAGTGCCCTCCAACCCGATTGTTTATGCACATGGAGCTTTTATGAAATTTCTCGCACCGCTCGCCCTGTTCACCCTGTGCGGCGTCCTGGCCGTCCCGGCGATGGCGGAAGAAGAAGGCCCGGGCCTGACCGGTTGCGCTGCCAAGAAGCAGGGCATCATCAACCAGATCGAACAGGCCAAGTCGCGCGGCAACATGGAGCAGCAGGCTGGTCTGGAAACAGCCCTGCGTGAAGTGACCGAGCACTGCACCGACTCCGGACTGAAAAAAGAACGCGAGAACAAGGTGCTTGAGGCCAAGCATGAAGTCAGCCAGCGTCAGACCGACCTCGACAAGGCCATGAAGAAAGGCGATCCGGAGAGAATCAACAAGCGAAAGGAAAAACTGGCCGAGTCGCGTAAAGAGCTGCAGGAAGCGCTGGACGAGATCGACAAGTAAGCAGATCTAATGTGGGAGCGAGCCTGCTCGCGAAGGCAGCTCAGACGACACCGCTTAATGATCTCGAAACTGCTTATGACAAGCACTGCAGGCATCTTCAACTTTCTGCACGGCCGGCCCGAGGTTGCTGGCCTTGTACGGCTGAACCTTGCTGGCGATGACCAATTCACCGGTAGCCGCCTCAAGGTCTCGGGCCATTTGCTGAAACTGTGCCTGCTTCTGCCAGACATCATCCTTGGCGCTGCTGTGATCTTCTTCGCGAACCTGCGGGAAATGCTGCCACGGCTCATGGGACAAGGCATCGAGCCTGACCGCACCCTCAGTGAATTTCGGCCCGTCGAACGGGATGCGTCCACGCAACATGCCGCCGAGGTCTTCGCTGGTCTTGAGCATCTGTTTGAAGATGGCCTTGCGCTGGCCCAGCGGGGAATTCGGATCGACGCCGCCACAGGCGGACAGGCCCACACAGGCCAGCAATACAACAGCAATTCGTTTGAGAGTCATGGCGGCTTCAGGTCGCGGAAATCGGCGGCCAGTATCCTCGCGTCACCGTCAAACACCAATAGCCCTATTAAAAATACGGGTTGCTTGAGCGCATGGAGCACTCGGGCAACCGGCACAGGAATCACTCCATGAATCGCCGTTTCCAGGCCTGGCGTCACCCACTGCTTGCCACCCTTCCACTGCTGGCCGCACTCGCTGGCTGCACCGGCGGTGACAGCGACAAGCCGAAAACCCATGCGCTGGCGACTTACTCAAGCGCCACCTGGGAAGCCCTGCCCGCGGTGTCCGACAGCGATCTGGTCGCCGGTTTCGGCTCGTGGCGCAGCGCCTGCACCCGATTGAAAGCCGATGCGGTCTGGGGCCCGACCTGCGCAGCTGCCGTCAATGTGCCGCAGAGTGCCAGCGAGATCCGCGCCTTCCTCAAACAGAACCTCGATGTGTATGGCTTGCGTGCGGAAAACAATAACGCCAATGGCCTGATCACCGGCTATTACGAACCGGTCTATCCCGGCAGTCTGACGCCCACCGAGGCGGCCAACGTGCCGGTGTATGGCGTGCCGGAAGACATGATCATCGTCTCCCTGGACAGCATTTACCCGGAGCTCAAAGGCAAGCGCCTGCGCGGCCGGCTCGAGGGGCGGGTGCTCAAGCCTTACGACGATGCGGCGACCATCGAATCCAAAGGCGTGAAAGCGCCGGTGGTGGCTTACCTGACTGATCCGATGAACCTGCAATTCCTGCAGATTCAGGGTTCCGGACGGATTCAGACCGAGGACGGCAAGCAGTTGCGAATTGCCTACGCCGATCAGAACGGCCATCCCTACCGGCCTATAGGGCGCTGGCTGGTCGAGCAGGGCGAGCTGAAGAAAGAAGAGGTGACCATGAGCGCTATCAGCAACTGGGCCAAAGCCAATCCGTCACGGATTCCCGAACTGCTGGCCAGCAACCCGAGTTACGTGTTCTTCACTCGCAACCCGGACAGTAACGAAGGCCCGCGCGGCTCGCTGAACGTGCCGCTGACCGCCGGTTACAGCGCGGCAGTGGATCGCAAGGTGATTCCGCTGGGCAGTCTGTTGTGGCTGTCGACTACGCGCCCGGATGGCACGCCGCTGGTGCGCCCGGTGGCTGCGCAGGATACCGGGGGCGCGATTGCCGGTGAGGTTCGCGCGGACCTGTTCTGGGGCACCGGCGATGCCGCCGGGCAGTTGGCCGGCGACATGAAACAGCAGGGGCAGATCTGGATGCTCTGGCCAAAAGGCGCGCCGTTGCCGCAAGTGCCGCAGGTGGCGGATACACCGAAGAAGTAACCCTTCCGATTCGCTGAGGCGGTCAGACCGCTATCGCGAGCAGGCTCACTCCTACATTTGGAATGCGTTCCCCTGTAGGAGTGAGCCTGCTCGCGATGTGGCCATCAGCAACACCCGACAATCAGATCGACACAAAGAAGAACGAAGCGATCAAGCCCATCCCCACAAACCACACCACCGAGCGCAACGCCGCCCAGTCCGCCAGGTAGCAAATGATGTACAGCAGGCGACTGGTGATGAACAGCACCGCCAGCACGTTGACCGTTACCAATTGCGCCGTACCGACCAGGTGCGCAACGAGCACCGCCGCGGCAAATGCCGGGGTCACTTCAAAACTGTTCAGTTGCGCGGCATGCGCACGTCGGGCCACACCGTCGACGCTGTCGAGAAAGTCCCGCGGATCGTAATTATCTTTCAGCCGGAACCCGCCTGACGCCTTCGCCACGATCGTGCACACGTACGGCAGGAAAATCGCGATCAACACACACCACAGAGCTACCGTCATAACACCATCCTTTTTGATTTTTGAATTCGCGGGCAGGCAGAACGACATCGCCCGCCCAAGGCTAAGAGCCGCCCGCGACCGAAAGGTTCTTGAGGTAACGCATGCCGACAAGCCACACGGATCACACTGAGCCCGACTGCATCGCCCACAGCACCAGAGCGTAGCTGACAACCGGACATTCCACGCCGCCTGCAGCAACAGAGCTGTCGCCGCTCTCGCCCTCACCGCTGATGTTGAGTTCAATTAGTCAGATTATTGATTCGCGATGTGTCCATGGCTGTTTATACTGCCCGCGACCACGCCGCACTCAGTTGCGCACAGAAAAATACCAATAAATGCTGCCTGCGCCGTTCTTCCCAGAGAACGGACGTCGGCGCGCGTATGCCTGATCAAAGCGTCAAGACTACTAACAGAGACCTTGCGCATGCCACTCGCCTTGCTTGCCCTCGCCGTCGCCGCCTTCGGCATCGGCACCACTGAATTCGTGATCATGGGCCTGCTACCCGATGTCGCCCGCGACCTAGCCGTGAGCATTCCTCACGCGGGCCTGTTGATCACCGGTTACGCGCTGGGCGTAGTCTTTGGCGCACCGATTCTGGCGATCGGCACCGCGAACATGCCGCGCAAAGCAACCTTGCTGGGGATGACGTTGATGTTCATCCTCGGCAACGTGCTGTGCGCCCTCGCGCCGAATTACGCCACGCTGATGGCCGCGCGCGTGGTTACCGCCCTGTGCCACGGTGCGTTCTTCGGCATCGGCTCGGTGGTCGCCGCCGGACTGGTCGCGCCGAACAAGCGCGCCCAGGCCATCGCCATGATGTTCACTGGCCTGACGCTGGCCAACGTGCTCGGCGTTCCACTGGGCACTGCGCTCGGCCAATACGCTGGTTGGCGCTCGACGTTCTGGGCGGTGTCGGTGATCGGCATCATCGCAGCACTCGCCCAATGGCTGTGGTTGCCAAAACACATCGCGATGGACAAGGCCAACCTCGCCAGCGAATTCAAAGTGCTGGGCAAGGTCAACGTGCTGCTGGCGCTGGGCATGAGTGTGCTGGCCTCGACCAGTCTGTTCAGTGTGTTCACCTACATCGCACCCATTCTGCAAGACATCACTGGCGTCAGCCCGCACGGCGTCACGGTGATGTTGCTGCTGTTTGGCGTTGGCCTGACGGGTGGCAGCATGCTCGGCGGGCGCCTCGCCGACAGCCGTTTGTTGCCGTCGCTGGTCGGCGTGGCTTTGGCGGTAGTGGTGATTCTGGCCGCGTTCAGCCAGACCAGCCGCTCAGTGGTGCCAGCAGCGATCACCCTGGTGCTGTGGGGGATTTTCGCTTTTGCGCTGTGCCCGATTCTGCAACTGTTGATCATCGATCAGGCCCATGAAGCGCCGAACCTTGGCTCGACGTTGAACCAGAGCGCTTTCAATCTGGGCAATGCGGCCGGGGCATGGATTGGTGGACTGGTGGTGGCCAGTGGCGCGGATCTGGCAGATCTGCCGTGCACCGGGGCGCTGGTCGGTGTGCTGACGGTGCTGGCGGCGTTGTGGTTTATCTATCTGCAACGTCGGCGGGCGGTTGCGGTCAATGTGTCGGACTGATTGTGGTGTGCCAGATAGAGCCCTCACCCTAGCCCTCTCCCAGAGGGAGAGGGGACTGACCGAGTTGTCTTGCGTGATGCATTAGCCTGAAACACCGTGCCGATTATGGATTCGCCGAGAAACTCCGAGGTCGGCGTATCTCTCGAGCATCCCCCATTCGGCTCCCTCTCCCCTTGGGAGAGGGCTGGGGTGAGGGGCTGTTGAGCGCAACGCCGAATCCGGATGTGCCCTCAGCCAACCCCACCCCATCAAACCCCCGCGCCCAAAATTCCGGTCGCGCTCCATTCACCCTTCATCCAAAGGACCCCGGATGCTTGAACTTGTCGCCGCTTTCATCTGCTTGACAACCCTTCTTACCTTCGTCAACTTCCGCTTCATCGGCCTGCCGCCGACCATCGGCGTGATGGTTACCGCCCTGCTGTTCTCGCTGATCCTGCAAGGCCTCAGCGTGCTCGGCTTCCCCGGCCTCGAAGACCGTGTGCAGCAACTGATCGGCCAGATCGACTTCGGCGATCTGTTGATGAACTGGATGTTGTCGTTCCTGCTGTTCGCCGGCGCCCTGCACGTCAATCTGAATGACTTGCGCAGCTACCGCTGGCCCATCGGCCTGCTGGCGACCTTCGGTGTATTGATTGCCACTGCGGTGATCGGCAGCCTCGCCTATTACATTTTTGCCCTGTTCGGCTGGCACGTGAGTTTCCTCTACTGCCTGTTGTTCGGCGCGCTGATTTCACCCACCGACCCGATTGCAGTGCTCGGCGTATTGCGGACGGCCAACGCGTCGAAACCGCTGAAAACCACCATCGTCGGCGAGTCGCTGTTCAACGATGGCACCGCGGTCGTGGTGTTCACGGTGCTGCTGGGCATCGCGCAACTGGGCGAGACCCCGACCATCAGCGCCACGGCCATGCTGTTTGCACACGAGGCGCTGGGCGGCGTGCTGTTCGGTGGGCTGATCGGTTATCTGGTCTATCGCATGATCAAAAGCGTCGAGCAGCATCAGATCACCGTGATGCTGACCTTGGCGCTGGTGATCGGCGGTTCGGCGATGTCCACCGAGCTGCACGTCTCGGCGCCGATCGCGATGGTGGTTGCCGGGCTGATCATCGGCAACCTGGGTCGTAACCTGGCGATGAACGACATGACCCGCCGCTACCTCGACGGTTTCTGGGAATTGCTCGATGACATGCTCAACGCCTTGCTGTTCGCGCTGATCGGCATGGAGTTGTTGCTGCTGCCGTTCAACTGGCTGCACATGGCCGCAGCAGGTTTGCTCGCGGTGGCGATTCTACTGTCGCGTCTGCTCACCGTCGCCCCGGCGATTCTGTTGCTGCGGCGCTGGCGCTCAGTGCCGGCCGGCACCATCCGCATCCTGACGTGGGGCGGTTTGCGCGGTGGCGTCTCGGTAGCCCTGGCGCTGGCCCTGCCGCTGGGCCCGGAGCGCGATCTGCTGCTGAGCATCACTTACATCGTGGTGCTGTCATCGATCCTTCTCCAGGGCCTGAGCATCGGCAAACTGGTCAAGCATGCGACGCGCAACGAGCCGAAAGGCGCGACCGAACCAGCCCACCACTGATCATTTCCGGGTCGACTGCGGATCAGTTTTCCTCGCCTGATCCGCAGGTTCCTTCGGTACCCCGCTCTCACTGCGAATCTGCGCATGGCTGATCAGCGCAAAGATGAAACTGCCGCCGATGATATTCCCCGCCAGTGTCGGCCCGGCGAACACCGCCCAGAAATCACTCCACGGCAGTTCGCCGGCAAACACCAGATACGAAACCTCCGCCGAACCGACGACGATGTGAGTGAAGTCGCCCAATGCCATGAAGTAGGTGATGAGGATAATGATCCACATCTTCGCGCTCTCCATGGACGGGATCATCCAGACCATGGTGGCGATCATCCAGCCGGAGACGATGCCTTTGGCGAACATCTGACTGGCACTGTGTTCCATGACCTTGCGGCCGATTTCGAGGAAAGCCACGTCGGTCTTGCTGTCGAAAATCGGCAGTTCAAGCATCACGTAGGCCACCAGAATCGTGCCGCACAGGTTGCCGATCAGCACCACGCTCCACAGACGGATCAATCGGGCGAAATTCAGCAGGGTCGGTTTGGTCATCACCGGCAACACCGCAGTCAGGGTGTTTTCGGTGAACAGCTGCTGACGCGCCAGGATGACCGCGAGAAAACCGGCGCAGTAGCCGAAGCTGGCGATTACCTTGAACTCATCGCCGTCGGGCAGGCGCGAGTTGAGCAGGCCCATGCCCATCAGCGACAGGCCCATGGTCAGCCCGGCGGCCAACGCCGACCACCAGAGCGCGGCAATGCTGCGCTCCAGTTCCTGATCGCCTTGGGTGCGGATGATTTCATGCAGGACGGCCGCGCGAGGCGGCTGGCTTTTCTCGACTTCGTGCTGCTCTTTGGCCGAGAGGTCGGGGGTTTTGTCGCTGGTGGGCGTGGTCATGGCGTGGCAACCGTGGGGGGCGATTTAGCTACGACCGTTGCGCTTCATGGCTGTTCAGTGGCCAGGTGAATCTTCGCTGATGGCACCACCGCTATCGCCAGGCTGACTCCCACAGGCACATTGTCACCGCTGTGGGAGCGAGCCTGCTAGCGAAGAAAACACCGCCGAATTTATTGAACGGCCTCGTCATCCTTGAACTGATCTTTCACATACCGGATCTCGGTTCGCCCGTGCGGCGCCGGCAAACCGTCTTCACCCAGATTCACAAAAACCATCTTCTCAACGGTCAGAATGCTCTTGCGGGTGATCTTGTTGCGCACTTCGCAAGTCAGGGTGATCGAGGTGCGGCCGAACTCCGTGGCGGTGATGCCCAGTTCGATGATGTCGCCCTGGCGCGAGGCGCTGACGAAGTTGATCTCGGAAATGTACTTGGTCACCACGCGCTGGTTGCCCAGCTGGACAATTGCGTAGATCGCCGCTTCTTCGTCGATCCAGCGCAGCAGACTGCCGCCGAACAGGGTGCCGTTGGGGTTGAGGTCTTCGGGTTTTACCCATTTGCGGGTGTGGAAATTCATCTGCACTCCTTGAGTCTCTTGCCGAATGATGGCGCCATCTTGGCAGACCGGGCGGTCATGCTCCATGCGGCTTCGACTATGGTCGCCATTAACGATCTTCATCCAGCCGACAGAAACCCTTTGGAAGATCAGTCTAGACGGCTATAATCGCCACCGTTTCAAAACGGTAATGATCGCTTGTTACCGTTTTCCCGCCACCTGTCCGAGGGGCGCTGCAGCAGGTTCGACCTGTCAGGCTCGGATGGGGCGTTGACCGGCCGCAGGCTGGACACTAAACGCACAACGGCGCCCATTCGCATACATTACGAATGGAGGCTCTTCATGAGCGCTGTTATCACGCCTGCAGATTTTACCGATTACAAAGTCGCCGACATGTCCCTGGCCGCCTGGGGCCGTCGCGAAACCATCATCGCCGAATCGGAAATGCCGGCCCTGATGGGTCTGCGTCGCAAGTACGCCAGCGAGCAGCCGCTCAAAGGCGCCAAGATCCTTGGCTGCATTCACATGACCATCCAGACCGCCGTGCTGATCGAAACCCTGGTTGCCCTGGGTGCCGAAGTTCGCTGGTCGTCGTGCAACATTTTCTCCACCCAAGACCAGGCCGCTGCCGCTATCGCCGCTGCCGGTATCCCGGTGTTCGCCTGGAAAGGCGAAACCGAAGAAGAGTACGAGTGGTGCCTGGAGCAGACCATCCTGAAAGATGGCCAGCCATGGGACGCCAACATGATCCTCGACGACGGCGGCGACCTGACCGAGCTGCTGCACAAGAAATACCCGCAGGTGCTGGACCGCGTTCACGGCGTGACCGAAGAAACCACCACCGGCGTACACCGTCTGCTGGACATGCTGGCCAAGGGCGAGCTGAAAATCCCGGCCATCAACGTCAACGACTCGGTGACCAAGTCCAAGAACGACAACAAGTACGGCTGCCGTCACAGCCTCAACGATGCGATCAAGCGTGGTACCGACCACCTGCTGTCCGGCAAGCAAGCGCTGGTCATCGGTTACGGTGACGTGGGCAAGGGTTCGGCCCAGTCCCTGCGTCAGGAAGGCATGATCGTCAAGGTTTCCGAAGTCGATCCGATCTGCGCCATGCAAGCATGCATGGACGGTTTCGAACTGGTGTCGCCGTTCATCGACGGTATCAACGACGGTTCCGAAGCGAGCATCGACAAAGCGCTGCTGGGCAAGATCGACCTGATCGTGACCACCACCGGTAACGTCAATGTTTGCGACGCGAACATGCTCAAGGCCCTGAAAAAGCGCGCCGTGGTCTGCAACATCGGTCACTTCGACAACGAAATCGATACCGCTTTCATGCGCAAGAACTGGGCATGGGAAGAAGTGAAGCCACAGGTGCACAAGGTTCACCGCACCGGTGTCGGCAGCTTCGACCCACAGAACGACGACTACCTGATCCTGCTGGCCGAAGGCCGTCTGGTGAACCTGGGCAACGCCACCGGTCACCCGAGCCGCATCATGGACGGTTCGTTCGCCAACCAGGTTCTGGCACAGATCTTCCTGTTCGGCCAGAAGTACGCCGACCTGTCGCCAGCGCAGAAAGCCGAGCGTCTGACCGTGGAAGTACTGCCGAAGAAACTCGACGAAGAAGTGGCCCTGGAAATGGTCCGCGGTTTCGGCGGCGTGGTCACTCAACTGACCAAGCAACAGGCTGACTACATCGGCGTCACCGTCGAAGGCCCGTTCAAGCCGCACGCCTACCGCTACTAACAGGCGCTGACTGCTCGCTCTCCCTGTGGGAGCGAGCCTGCTCGCGAAAGCGATTGCTCATTCAACATCACGGTTGTCTGACCCCCGCTTCGCGCGCAGGCTCGCTCCCACAAGGGATTGCAGCGCCTCGAAGGTTCTTGTTTCCAAGGGTATGACCATGTCCCAAGACCGTCGCTACAGCTTCGAGTTCTTCCCGACCAAGACCGATGCTGGGCATGAAAAACTGCTCGCCACTGCCCGTCAGCTGGCCACTTACAACCCCGACTTCTTTTCCTGCACCTATGGCGCGGGCGGTTCGACCCGTGACCGCACGCTCAACACCGTGCTGCAGCTGGAAAGCGAAGTCAAAGTACCGGCCGCACCGCACCTGTCGTGCGTCGGCGACAGCAAGGACGACCTGCGCGGCCTGCTGAACGAGTACAAGGCTGCCGGCATCAAGCGCATCGTCGCCTTGCGCGGTGACCTGCCATCCGGCATGGGCATGACCAGCGGTGAGCTGCGTCACGCCAATGAACTGGTCGAATTCATTCGTGAAGAGACCGGCGACCATTTCCACATCGAAGTCGCCGCCTACCCGGAGATGCATCCGCAGGCGCGCAACTACGAAGACGATCTCGCCAACTTCGTGCGCAAGGCCCGTGCCGGTGCCGACAGTGCGATCACCCAGTATTTCTTCAACGCCGACAGCTACTTCTACTTTGTCGAGCGCTTGCAGGCGCAGGGTGTGGATCTGCCGATCGTGCCGGGGATCATGCCGATCACCAACTACAGCAAACTCGCGCGCTTCTCCGATGCCTGCGGTGCGGAAATTCCACGCTGGATCCGCAAGCAACTGGAAGCCTACGGCGATGACGCGCAAAGCATTCAGCGCTTTGGCGAGCAAGTCGTCAGCGAGATGTGCGAGCGCCTGTTGCAGGGCGGCGCACCGGGGCTGCACTTCTATTCCATGAACCAGGCCGAGCCTAGCCTGGCGATCTGGAACAACCTGAAGTTACCGCGCTGAAGCAGCTGCAAGCTTCGAGCTGAAAGCTACAAGCAAGATCAAGAGATCGCAGTGTTTGGCAACGCCTTTGTTGGGTCGTCAGGGCTGCGATTTTTTTGTTTGAAACCGCGAAACAGAGCTTGTGCGGCCGCTTTCTGGCTCTTTGGCGATTCTCGTCGTAATCTCCAGCCATGCCTTTGATCACACAGTTGTTCGCCGTGCTGGTATTTGCTTGCCTGAGCTTCACCGCTCGGGGCGAGAAGTTGCGTATTGTCACCGAGCCGTGGGCGCCGTACGTGTACGAAGACAGCGGCAAGAACCTCGGCCTCGACTACGAAACCACAGCCATCGTGTTCCAGCGTCTGGGCATCGAAGTCGAATGGCAGTTCCTGCCGTGGAAACGCTGCCTGTCGATGCTTGAAACCGGTCATGCTGACGGTGCGCTGGATATTTTTCACAGCGCTGAGCGCGACAGCACCCTGCTCTATCCGAGCGAGCCATTGTCGGACGTCGAGTTCGTGATGTTCTACGCCAATGACCAGCCGCACCCGTTCAAGCGTCTCGAAGAACTCAAGGGCCTGACCATCGGCACCTCGCCCGGCTATTTATATAGCGAAGATTTCAGCCAGTCGCAGCTGTTTACCCGCGAACCGGCACCGACCCATGAAGCCAACTTTGGGAAACTGGTACGCGGGCGCATCGACCTGCTGATTACCGATCGCCGCGTCGGTCAGCATTTGCTCGATGAATTGAATATACGCAGCCTGATCACCGAAAACCCCACGATTATTAGCCGCCAGAGCCAGTTCCTGGCGGTTCGGCGCAATGCCGGCATGGATCTGCTGGTGCAGCGATTCGGTGCCGAGCTCAAGCGTTTCAAGCGCGAGCCGGCTTACGCCGAGCTGAGCGCGCGCTACGGTGCGGCGCCCGTGGCGGGCGTTTTGTTGAACCCGGCGACGGTCAGCAGCAAAACCGTTGAGCAGCAGGAAAGCGGCGCGCGGTGATTGCTCTGTTATACTCCGGCGTTCCCGCCAGGCTCACGCCCGGACGCCCGGAACCGTAACAGGCCTCCCGACCCGCTACAGCGCAGCTTTGCAGCCCGCGCGAGCGCTCCCGACGTGCCTTCGGAACCGCAGCAGGACCGGACGGGATTGCGTCCTCTTAAACGCCATTCGCGCCAGGCAAGACTCCCATTGGGCCAAGCCCTAACTAAAACAGGATTACTCATGTCCTTTGCTTCCCTCGGTCTCTCCGAGGCTTTAGTCCGCGCCATCGAAGATGCGGGCTATACCGAGCCTACTCCGGTGCAACAGCGGGCCATTCCCGCCGTGTTGCAAGGTCGCGACCTGATGGTTGCGGCACAGACAGGTACCGGTAAAACCGGCGGTTTCGCCCTTCCGATCCTGGAGCGGTTGTTTCCCAACGGTCACCCGGACAAATCCCAGCGTCACGGCCCGCGCCAACCGCGCGTCCTGGTCCTGACCCCGACCCGCGAACTCGCGGCCCAGGTGCACGAGAGCTTCAAGATCTACGCCCGTGACCTGAAATTCGTCAGCGCCTGCATCTTCGGCGGCGTCGGCATGAACCCGCAGGTTCAGGCCATGTCCCGCGGTGTCGACGTGCTCGTCGCCTGCCCGGGTCGTCTGCTCGACCTCTGCGGCCAGGGCAGCGTTGATCTGTCTCACGTTGAAATTCTCGTCCTCGACGAAGCCGATCGCATGCTCGACATGGGTTTTGTGCACGACGTGAAGAAAGTCCTCGCGCGCCTGCCGTCCAAACGCCAGAACCTGCTGTTCTCGGCGACCTTCTCCAAAGACATCACCGACCTCGCCGGCAAGCTGTTGCACAACCCGGAACGCATCGAAGTGACGCCGCCGAACACCACGGTCGAGCGCATTGAGCAACGCGTGTTCCGCCTGCCGGCCAGTCACAAGCGTGCGCTGCTGGCGCACCTGATCACCGCCGGCGCGTGGGAACAGGTGCTGGTGTTCACCCGCACCAAGCACGGCGCCAACCGTCTGGCCGAGTACCTCGAC
The DNA here is from genome assembly GCF_051132135.1 of Pseudomonas sp. R1-1. Lineage (NCBI taxonomy): Bacteria > Pseudomonadati > Pseudomonadota > Gammaproteobacteria > Pseudomonadales > Pseudomonadaceae > Pseudomonas > Pseudomonas sp. R1-1. Next base: position 508,212 of record NZ_CP071663.1, on the reverse strand, counting down.
AAGCACGGCCTGCCGGCTGTGGCGATCCACGGCAACAAGAGCCAGAACGCGCGCACCAAAGCGCTGGCCGACTTCAAGGCCAACCAGGTGCGCATTCTGGTTGCCACTGACATCGCCGCCCGTGGTCTGGACATCGACCAGTTGCCGCACGTGGTCAACTTCGAGCTGCCGAACGTCGATGAAGACTACGTGCACCGTATCGGCCGTACCGGCCGTGCCGGTCGTTCGGGCGAGGCGATCTCGCTGGTCGCGCCGGACGAAGAAAAACTGCTGAAAAGCATCGAGCGCATGACCAAGCAGAAGATCGCCGATGGCGACCTGATGGGCTTCGACTCGAGCACCATCGAAGCCGAGAAGCCGGAAGCCCGCGAGCGTCCGGACATACGCAACCCGCGCAACCCTCGTGGCCCACGCGGCGACGGCCCGAATGGCGGCGGCGGTGGCGGCGGTCGTAAAGACAAGGGCAAGGACAAGGGCAAGGAAAAACCCGCCGGCGAACGTGGCGAGCGCCCTGCCCGCCAGCAGAAGCCGCGTGAAGGTACGCCGAGCCGCGAACAGCGTCCAAGCCAGCCACCACGCGCAGCGGCGGATCGTGCGCCGGACGAGTTCCTCGACGACGATATCGATAACTTCGGTAACCGCGTTGACTACGTGCCAAAAGCCCCACCGGCCGGCGGCCGTGGTCGTCGCCCAGGCGCACCGGCTCAAGGCGCAGGTGCCGGCGCACCGCGCGGCGGTCAGTCGCAAGGTCGCCAGAACGGCCCGCGCAACAGCAACGGTTCGAGCACCGGCACCCCACCAGCCAAACGCAGCGGCCCGCGCAACGGCGCACCGCGTGACGGTCAGGGTCGTCGTGACGAGTCTTCTTCATCGTCGCGCAACCGCCGTCCAGCCCGTGACGATCAGCCACGTAGTGAGCCAGCCGTGCAGAACCCGCGCAGCACCGGGCCGAAGATCATGCACAAGGAATCGAAAGCCGACCGCTTTCCGACCCCTGAGCAGCTCGATCAACTGCCAAGCCGCCCGCGTGGCGAAAAACCAGCACTGCTGACCCGCAATCGCTGAGTTGACGCCGCAATAAAAAATGCCCCGGTTCGAAAGAGCCGGGGCATTTTTTTGTCCTGCCCCAAATCCCTGAAACACCGCACCCCCCCCCCTGTGGGAGCTAGCCTGCTAGCGATAGCGGTGGGTCTGCCAGCATCCATTTTGAATGTGCTGCCGTCATCGCTAGCAGGCTAGCTCCCACAGGGTTCTGCGGCGAAGGGAAGAATATCGCAGGCCATAAAAAACGCCCCCGGCCTTTCGACCGGGGGCGTTTTGTATGGCGGCGAAAATTACTTCGCTTTCACACCTTCAAACGAAACATACAGCTCGACTGCATCGGACTTCGGCCCGAGGTCTTTCTGCTTGCCGAAATCGGAACGCTTGATGGTGGTGGTGCCTTCGAAGCCGGCACGGTAGCCGCCCCATGGATCCTTGCCTTCGCCCAGGAAGGTCGCTTTCACGACGACAGGCTTGGTCACGCCCAGCAGGGTCAGGTCGCCGGTCACGTCAGCGGTGTTGGCACCGGTGGATTTGACGCTGGTGGAAACGAAGGTGGCCTTGCCGAATTTGCTGGCGTTGAGGAAGTCAGCGCTGGCGATGTGCTTGTCGCGTTCGGCGTGGTTGGTGAACACGCTGGCGGTGTTGACGTTGAATTCGATCTTGCTGTCTTCAGGCTTGGCAGCGTCGAAGCTGAACTTGCCGTCGATGTCCTTGAAAGTACCGGTGATGAAGCTGTAGCCCAGGTGGCTGATCTTGAAATCAACGAAGGCGTGCTGGCCTTCTTTGTCGACTACGTAGTCAGCGGCCATTACGTTGGCGGACAGCACGGCAGAACCGACTGCCAGAGCGGCCAGAGTCTTTTTCAACATGCTTTCTTTTCCTTTGAGTCGAGGTTGAATTTCAGGCTTTGCGACCGAGCATTCGGGTGAGGGTCGCATCACGATCGATAAAGTGGTGCTTCAATGCTGCCAACGCATGGAGGCCGGAAAAAATTACCAGCGCCCACGCCAGCCAGAGATGAATCACCCCAGCGGTATCTGCCTGATCCGGTAGTCCGGAGAGCAGTGCAGGAACTTCAAACAGGCCAAACACCGGGATCCCGACACCGTCTGCGGTGGAAATCAGGTAACCGGCAATCATCACAGCGAACAGCGCCAGATACAGAAACCCGTGGCCGAATTTAGCGCCAAGGCGGGTCATGCGGCTGTAGCTTTGCAGCGTCGACGGCGGTGGGCTGATAAAGCGCCACAGCACCCGCAACACCATCACCCCCAGCAGCACCAGGCCGATACTCTTGTGCAGGTCCGGCGCGTCTTTGCGCCAGGTGCTGTAGTAATCCAGCCCGACCATCCACAGACCCAGCGCAAACAGCCCGAAGACCACCAGCGCCACGCCCCAATGCATGAAGATGCTGACCCAACCATAGCGCGAAGAAGAGTTACGTAGCTGCATTGCCCAAATCCTGTGAGAACTGCGAACCAAGACTAGCGAGTTATCTATCGAATTAAAGCGGAAAATTTTGCTTTGAAATATCGAGAAATACGATCAAGAGTCTGCAAGAGAGGTGTTAAGAAAGGATTAAAGGCGATTTCGGCGTGGGGCGCTTGGATGGATGAGTGGTGTTGTGTCTCCGGGCAACATCCACAGCACGCAGACCTGAACATTCGAGGCCGATAAGCATGTACCGCAGATGCGACCTTCAGGCCTGTTCGAATGAGATTCCCTCATCATTCAGACAGGCGCAAATATGGCTCTGCGATATATCCCGTTCCAAGCAAGCGGTTCTTCCGTGCTGCCTCCCAATCAGACGATGTCGGCGGGACAATACCTGCAATCGGAGAACGGTCGATTCCGTTTGATCCTGCAAAGTGATGGAAATCTGATCCTCAAGGACGGCGAGGCCGTTATCTGGATTGCGGACAGCCATCAACCTTACAGCGCGACGTTGCACCCGAAGAGAATGCGCGAGCCGCTGCAGTTCGTGATCAGCAACAGCGGCTTCCTTTACGACCCGGCCAGGCGGCGACTATGGATCGCGGAGAGCACGCACAGCGCCGATAAGTCGCTGTGGTACCACACTTACATGACCGTGCAGGACGACGGCAACCTGGTGATTTATGACCAGCGCACGGGAAGTCTGCGCTGGGCGCGCTTCGGTTTCATTCCCGGACGCCTGCGCAAACCCAGGCAACGCTGGTTGAGAAAACTGCCGAACGGGACGGAATTCTTCAAGTGGGAGTTTTAATCGCCGTAAACGTGTGCCGTATCAGTTATGCAATACCGCCGGTGGTTGCAGGCAATCGGCACTGTAAGGATCAATCTTGCACTTGTGCGCCAGTTCAGAGCCGTAACCGCCGGGAAAGAAATGCCCGTTGGTACAGCCGGGAAGAGCCATCAGTAAAAGCATGAGCGTGAGGGGTTTCATCCAGAATCTCCGGTTTTTCCCAGCATAAGGTCGCTGGTCTGGCTACCGCCATCACCTCATTCCGAGTGTCTTGTGGGAAGGCTCCGGTACGCCGGTAAGCTGCTTGACCGGGCTGTGAAGGATAAAAATTCGCGCAAAAAAAAACGCGGCCCCGAGGGCCGCGTTTTTCATGGGAGCAAAGCCTTACTGCGCTTTGGTCTCGGTGGTTGCCGCAGGCGTGGCTGCGGGTTTGGCCGCTGGCTTTTTCGCCGGTTCAGCCTTTTTCGCTGCCGGTTTCGCCGCGGGCTTTTTCGTTTCGGTTTTCGCCGCAGGCTTCTTCGCCGCTGGCTTGGCCGCGGCTTTCTTCGCCGGCTCAGCTTTCACCGGAGCGGCTGGCTTCGGCGCTTCCACCGGCGCTGGAGCAGGTGCCGGGGTCGGCGCAGGTGCTGGAGCGACCGGAGCAGGTGCCGGTTCTGGAGCCTTCACCGGTTCTGGCTTCTTCTCATCATCCGAGCCACCGAACAGGTTGCTGAAGAAGTTGCCCTTCTTCGCCGCCACCGCGCCCGCCGCACCTGCTGCGGCAGCCGGAACCACTTTAGCCGGTTCGAACGATTTGCCCGCCGCGAGATCTTCAACCTGGCTGGCCGCGCGCTGGCCGGTGCGCAGTGCGCCTTCCAGGGTGCCCGGGTACAAGGTGTCGGTGTGTTCGCCAGCGAACGCTACGCGTTGCAGCGGACGTTCCCACAGCCGCCAGAACTTGCTGATCTGCCCCGGACCGTAAGCCAGGTAGGCGCCGCCCATCGACGGGTCGGTGCTGTAGCGGCGGATTTCATACCCGGTGAACGAGCCACGGGCCTGTGGATAAAACGCGTGCAGACGGATCAACACCTGATCGACCATCTGCTTGTCGCCGAACGCCTGCATCACGCGGGCGTTGTCGCCGGACAGGTTGATCACCACGTTGGCGCCACCCTTCAGCGCCGGCTCGATCCAGAGCATGCCCAGACCGGTGTTGCTGTAGATCTCGCCAGACATGCGCGCCTTGCTTTCCCACACTGGCGTCTTGAACTTCAGCATGATCTGGTCGCGCCAGCCGTAGTTGGTGCCTTTGATCGCTGCCAGATGCTGGGCATCCAGCGCCGGGGTCAGGGCGATCTTGTTCAGTGCGCGCAATGGCACGGCCAGCACCACGTAGTCAGCCTGATAACCGACACTGCCGACCTTGACGGTGACGCCGTCCTTGTCCTGGGTGATCGCCGAGACTGGCGAGTTGGTCTTGATGGTCTTGATCTGTTTAACGAACGCCTGGGCCAGCACCTGGCTGCCGCCGACCAGACGCGAAGCACGCAGGTCACGGTCGGAAACGCCGCGATAGACGCGGTTCTGCTGGGCAAAGTACAGCAGCGACAGCCGCGAAGGCTCGTCGTAATGGGTGCGGATGTCCTGATTGATCAACTGACGCGCAGTCGCCGGCAGGTTCTGCTTGTCGAGCCAGCTCGACACGGTGATCTGATCCAGCGCGTGCAGGGTAGCGGTCGCCGCCGGGTTTTGCGGATCGTCGATCGAGCGCGCCAGATCGTCGAGGGTTTTCTGGTAGCGCTTCAAGGCATCGGCGGTGGCCGGTTGCTTGGTCGCCAGATCCGCGGCGGAGAAATAGTCGCCGTCGATCAGATAGCTCGGCGTACGGACGAATTCCGGTGCTGCTGTGGTGCCGAGCTTGAAGGTCGACACGTACTTGTTCAGCACGGGCTGGGTCTTGTCGTTGCCGATCCACTCGCTGGTGGCCATGCCCGAGCGTCCGCCCAGGCTCGGCTTGGCTTCGAGCAAGGTGACCTGCCAGCCCTTGTTTTGCAGCTCATAAGCGGCGGTCAGGCCCGACAGGCCGCCGCCGATCACGATTGCAGTTTTATCCTTGGCCAGCGCTGTAACGCTGAACAGCCCCAACATCACCAGCGCACAGGCGCGCAGCCAACCGACAGACATTCAGCGAACTCCGGAAAAACATGTGGGAAAAAGCAGTTTGGCGGGTCAGACGACCCAAAGAACCGCGAAGAATACGTTAGCCATCAAAACGCCGCCAGCGGCGTCTATCGGCTCAGACAAAGTAGATCAATCGACACAATGGGTTGTCCCGGCGCGATGCATTGCATAGGCTTGCGCGATTGTTTGCCCGCGCCTGCCGCGAGCCGCCTCGAGGAGACTGTAAATGGGCCTGAATAACCAGTGGATGCAACGCGATCTCGCGGTGTTATGGCATCCCTGCACCCAGATGAAAGACCACGAACAACTGCCGCTGATCCCGATCAAGCGCGGCGAAGGCGTCTGGCTCGAAGACTTCGAAGGCAAGCGTTACCTCGACGCGGTCAGCTCGTGGTGGGTCAACGTGTTCGGCCACGCCAACCCGCGGATCAACCAGCGCATCAAGGATCAGGTCGATCAGCTCGAGCATGTGATTCTCGCCGGCTTCAGCCATCAACCGGTGATCGAGTTGTCCGAGCGTCTGGTGAAGATGACCCCCGAAGGTCTGAATCGGGTGTTCTACGCCGATAACGGCTCGTCGTGCATCGAAGTCGCGCTGAAGATGAGTTTTCACTACTGGCTCAACCGCGGTCAGCCGAACAAGAAGCGCTTCGTCACCCTGACCAACAGCTACCACGGCGAAACCATGGCGGCGATGGCGGTCGGCGACGTGCCGCTGTTCACCGAGACCTACAAAGCCCTGTTGATGGACACCATCAAGGTGCCGAGTCCGGATTGCTACCTGCGCCCCGACGGCATGAGCTGGGAAGCGCATTCGCGCAACATGTTCGCCGCCATGGAACAGACGCTGGCGGAGAATCATGACAGCGTTGCGGCGGTGATCGTCGAGCCTTTGATTCAGGGCGCCGGCGGCATGCGCATGTATCACCCGGTTTACCTGAAATTGCTGCGCGAGGCCTGCGACCGTTACGGCGTACACCTGATTCACGACGAAATCGCCGTCGGCTTCGGCCGCACCGGGACGATGTTTGCCTGCGAGCAGGCTGGCATTCGTCCGGATTTCCTCTGCCTGTCGAAAGCCCTGACCGGCGGCTACCTGCCGCTGGCCGCGTGTCTGACCACCGATGACGTCTACAGCGCGTTCTACGACGACTACCCGACCCTGCGCGCCTTCCTGCATTCGCACAGCTACACCGGCAACCCGCTCGCTTGTGCGGCGGCGCTGGCGACGCTGGACATCTTCGAGCAGGACAACGTCATCGAAAACAACAAAGCCCTGGCGCAGCGCATGGCCTCGGCGACGGCGCATCTGGTTGATCACCCGAACGTCTCCGAAGTACGCCAGACCGGCATGGTCCTGGCGATCGAGATGGTCAAGGATAAAGCCAGCAAAGAGGCCTACCCTTGGCAGGAACGCCGCGGCTTGAAAGTGTTCCAGCATGCACTGGAGCGCGGCGCGTTGCTGCGGCCGCTGGGTAGTGTGGTGTATTTCCTGCCGCCGTATGTGATTACCCCGGAGCAGATCGATTTTCTCGCCGAAGTGGCGAGTGAAGGCATTGATATCGCCACGCGTGACAGCGTGAGCGTGGCAGTGCCGAAAGATTTCCATCCCGGCTTCCGCGATCCGGGCTAGCAACACCGCTCGTTCCCACGCTCCGCGTGGGAATGCAGCCCGGGACGCTCCGCGTCCCAACAGCGGACGCAGAGCGTCCGGTGAGGCATTCCCACGCAGAGCGTGGGAACGATCAATTTAAAGAGACCCCGCATGAGACTGTCCCGCTTCTTTATCGACGCCCCGCTGAGCACCGGCGAACACGAACTGCCGGAAGCCCAGGCGCATTACATCAGCCGCGTGTTGCGCATGGCCGAAGGCGATTCGGTGCAGTTGTTCGACGGTTCCGGCCATGAGTTTCGCGGATCGCTGGTTGAGGTCGGCAAGAAGCGCGTCGTCGTGCAGATCGACGAGCAACTGCCGGGTCAGGTCGAGTCGCCGCTGCACATCCACCTCGGCCAGGGCTTGTCCCGGGGCGAGCGCATGGATTGGGCGATTCAGAAAGCCACCGAACTGGGCGTGAATGAAATCACCCCTATCTTCAGCGACCGCTGCGAAGTCCGTCTCAAGGACGAACGTGCCGACAAACGCCTGCAGCACTGGCGGCAGGTAGCGATCAGCGCGTGTGAGCAATGCGGACGTTCACGAGTGCCGGTGATTCATCCACCGGTATTGCTGGCGGACTGGATCAAGCAGACCGAAGCCGAGCTGAAACTGGTGCTGCACCCAGTGGCCGAGCCGCTGGTCAGTCATGCCCGACCGGCGACGCTGGCGTTTTTGATCGGCCCGGAAGGTGGCTTGTCCGATGCTGAAGTCGAGCAGGCCAAAGGCAACGGCTTCCACGCCGCCCGCCTCGGCCCGCGGGTGCTGCGCACCGAGACCGCGCCGGTTGTAGCGCTGGCGGTAGCCCAGCAGCTTTGGGGTGACTTCTAAGGCCTCATCGCTAGCAGGCTAGCTCCCACACTGGATTTTGGGTGTGCACAAATTCTGTATTCACTGGAGATCACCTGTGGGAGCTAGCCTGCTAGCGATTGGCAGCGCCTCGGTCTACAAGACATAAAACAGAATCGCCACAAAGTGCAGCAAGCTCCCGGCAATCACGAACAGATGCCAGATCCCATGGGCATGGCGCAGCCGGTGGTCGAGGGCAAAAAAGATAATCCCCACCGTATACAACACCCCGCCCGACGCCAGCCAGGCAAACCCCGCCGTGCCCAGCGCGGCGATCAGCGGTTTGACCGCGACCAGCACGATCCAGCCCATCACCGCGTAAATCACGATCGACAGGATCCGCGCCTCCGAGCGCGGTTTGATTTCTTGCAGGATGCCGATCAGCGCCAGCCCCCAGACGATCCCGAACAGCGTCCAGCCCCATGGCCCGCGCAGGGTTACCAGACAAAACGGTGTGTAGCTGCCGGCAATCAGCAGGTAGATCGAAAAGTGATCGACCTTTTTCATGATCGCTTTCTTGCGCCCGCGCACGCTGTGGTACACGGTCGAGGCGCTGTAGAGCACCAGCAGGGTGAACGCGTAGATCGCCACGCTGACAATCTTCCACGGACTGCCGTCGAGACTGGCGATCACCAGCATCCACACGCCGCCAATAAACGCCGCCACCGCCCCGACCAGATGGGTCCAGGCGTTGAGTTTTTCCCCGTGATACATGTGTTTCACACCTCGTCTTCATCACCGCAGCGCGCAAGGCTCGGGCCTTGAGCGTAAAAGCGCAATGTTTCTGTTCAACCGCGCCTGCGCGGCACGCCGGAATTGGGCACAATCGGTCGACACCAAAAAGAGCCCGCGCCATGCTGATCGACGAAGAATTGACCCTGAAAAAACTCGAGGTGTTCCTCGCCTTCATGCGCACCGGCAACCTCGCCCGCGCCGCCGCCGAATTGCAGACCAGCAACGTCAGCGTGCACCGCGCCATTCATTCGCTGGAAAGTGCCCTGCGCTGCCCGCTGTTCAAACACGAAGGGCGCAACCTGACGCCGCTGGAAAGTGCTTATGTGCTGGAAGAACGTGCGCAGAAGCTGATTAACGACGTGGTCGACAGCGTGCGCCTGACCCGCGAAGCCGCCGGGTTCTCGGCCGAACGCTTCAAGCTTGGCTCGCTGTATTCGCTGACGGTGAAGACCGTGCCGCAGTTGATCATGGGCCTGAAAATCCGTCGCAGCGAACTCAACATCGACCTGATCCTCGGCTCGAACATCGACCTGCTCTACAAGCTGAAAAACATGGAGGTCGACGCGATTCTGGTGTCGCTCGACGACAGCATCAACGACCCGGACTGCGAGCAGATTGCGCTGTTTTCCGATGACATCTTTCTCGCCACACCGGCGGATTCCAAGTTCGCCCAGCGCAGTGAAGTCGATCTGGCCGAGGTGCGCGATGAAACTTTCATCACCCTGACCCAGGGCTTCGCCACGCATCAGGATGGCAACCGGGTGTTCAGGCAGGCGGGGTTCGAGCCGAAAGTGGCGATGCAGGTGAATGACATTTTCACCTTGTTGAGCATGGTCAGCTCGGGCGTGGGTTATGCGTTGTTGCCGGGGCGGATTGCGGCGGTGTACGAGAATCGAGTGAAGCTGATTCCGTTGCAGGAAAAGTATCGGTTGCAGCAGCACATCGGGGTGGTGTTCTTGAAGGCCAAGGAGAGGGACCCGAATTTGCTGGCGTTGCTGGCGGAGTGTCGGATGTATGCCAATCGCCAGGTCAGCCCATGATCGACAGAAGATCAAGATCAAGAGCTACCCCCTCACCCCAGCCCTCTCCCCCAAGGGGGAGAGGGGAAAGGGAGCAGATCGGGGGCTTTTCAGAACCTGAGTTCGACTCAGAAATTTCAGGTCGATGAAACTCATGCATCCACCTCGGTCAGTCCCCTCTCCCTTTGGGCGGTCCGACGTTTCGGGAGGGCTAGGGTGAGGGTTAGCTTTTCGGCAGTCAGCCCATCAACCCACGCATCGCCAGAAACAACAGCGAAGGCCCAAGCAAACAGCCAAGCGCGGTATAGAACGCCGCCGTCAGGCAACCATAAGGCACCAGCTTCGGATCCGTCGCCGCCAACCCGCCAGCGACGCCGCTGGAAGTGCCCATCAAGCCGCCGAAAATCACCGCACTGCGCGGGTTGTTCAGGCCGATCATTGGTGCCACGAATGGTGTCATCACCATCACCAGAATCGCCTTGATCAGCCCCGCCGCAATCGACAGCGCCATCACCTCGGAACTGGCGCCAATCGCCGCGCCGGTCACCGGCCCGACGATATACGTCACAGCGCCCGCGCCAATCGTGGTCAGGCTGACCGCATCGGTGTAACCGAACGCCATCGCCACACCCACGCCCGCAACAAACGAGGTGCCGACGCCGACAAACAACGCCAGCACACCGACAAACCCGGCGCGTTTGAGCTCGTCGACGCTGACACCAAACGCGGTGGCGACAATCGCAAAATCGCGCAGCATGGCGCCGCCGAGCAGGCCGATACCGGACAACAACGGAATATCCACCACGCCCTTCTGCCCGCCGGTCAGCGCGCCGCCGACATACGACAGCACCAGGCCGAGCAGAATGGCAATCGCCGAGCCGTGCAGGCGGCCCTTGGTGAAGGTGTTGGACATCCAGTAGGACACCCACATGGTCAGGCCGACAATCAAAAAGCCGCTGATCAGGCCGTAGCCGGTGATCACTTTCATCATCGATTCGTACATGGCGATTACCCCGCAGTCTTGGCTGGAGCAATCGGCGTCTGTTGCTTGTTGCCCATGCGCGTCAGCACAGGCACCAGAGCAAAGGCGATCACCACGGCCAGCGTGCCGGCGAGAATTGCCATCGGCCCGCCCTTCAGCGCGCCGTAGACGTTCTGCTGCGCCGCCATGGCAACCACGATGGGAATGTAGATCGCACTCCAGAACTCCACGCCCTGCTCGGTCTTGCCCTTGAGCCAGCCGCTTTTGTACAGATAACTGCCGAGGCCGATCAGCAGCAGCATCGCAATGCCGACACCGCCGACGTTGGCCGGCACGCCGATCAGCTTGCCGAGCAATTCACCGATCCAGATACCGACCAGCGTACAAAAGGCGAGAAACGCCACACCGTAAATAATCATTGTTGTAGTCCTCAAAGTGCATCGTCGAATGTTGTTTTTGTTGTTCGAAGCTTGAGTCGCGGCGGTTTTAGAGTTGGCGGCCACCCTCCTCTCGCAACAGCGCTTGCAGGGTGTCGAGGCGGGCACTGTCGAAGGCCGTGACGGTGCCCTGCTCGAACATCCGGCGCGCCAGTCCGGTCAGCACCGCACCGGGCGGCAGTTCGATTTGTAGACGCACGCCGCGCTCGTAGGCGCTTTGCACGGTGCCGCGCCAGTCCACCACGCGGCACATATTGAAGGCGAGGTCGTCGCGCAGCGCTTCTACCTTGGTCACAGGCCGCGCACGGCTACCGCTCAGGTAAGCGATTTTCGGGGTTTTCAATTCAACCCTGGCAAAGGTTTCGGCGAGGGTTTGCGCCGGTTCGTCCAGCAGCGGACAGTGCGACGGCACGCTCACGGCCAGACGCTTCGCCAGACCGGCGCCACGACTGCGCGCCAGTTCGGCCACCGCTTGCATGGCCTCGTCGCTACCGGCAATCACCACCTGATTATCGGCGTTGATATTGGCCAGATACACCGGCGAATCCTCGCCGTGCACCTGCGCCAGCAGCGTTTCGACTGTGGACAATTGCAGTCCGATGATCGCGGTCATGCCGTAGCCCTGTGGATAAGCCTGCTGCATCAGCTCACCGCGCAGGCTGACCAGATGCAACGCGTCCCTGAAGCTCAAGGCCCCGGCGACCACTGCAGCCGGATAGGCGCCGATGGACAAGCCTGCGACGTAATCCGCCGTCAGCCCTTCCTGCAATAACTGCCGTGAGGCGGCGACGCCGGCGATCAGCAGGCACAGCTGAACCGCCCGCGTCGTGCGCAACGCTTCGGTGCAATCCAGCCGCAAGACATCTTCACCGAGCACATCGCTGGCCTCGGTCAACACTTCCCCAGGCAAACGCTGGAGCATGCCGGCTTGCTGCGCGCCCTGGCCGGGGAACACCAGCAGACTGCTCACGCTGCCTGCTCCTGCGGCTGCCATGGATCGACCACCAATTGCGCCTGTTGCGCATTTTTCAGCAGCAACCGCGCCGACCCACTGGCCCATTCGCGCAACGCCACCGCGCCGAATGGGGTTTGCAATTGCATGTCGACCCGGCACGCGGCTCGATCAAAAAACGCGACCAGCGCGCGTGCCTGCTGACGGGTAATCGGTTGCGCTGCGCGCAGGATCAGATCGAGGTCGCTGGCCGCGTGCATCGCGGCAAAACCGCTGGCCAGCTCAAAGCCGACACTGCCGCTGACACCCCAGACCCAACCACAGTCATCGAGCATCGGCCGCAATTGCCTGAGCGCTTGCATGACCGGCAGATCACGCGCGCTGTCGACATGACACAACGCTTCAGGACTGACCCGCCGCACAATCGAATCGACGCGCATGAACGCCGCCAGCCGCTGCTCACGCAGCAACCCACGCACGCCCACCGCAATCAGACCTCCAGCACTCAGCGCGCGCCGCACCACCACCGGTTGCCCGGCGGCCAGCGACTCGATCGCCCACTGCGGCGCATCCGCCGGCAACTGCGCCGGGATCATGCCCCAGAGCAGGTCGTGGGCCAGTGGCATGTTCACCACTGCGCCCTCAGCAATTCGCGAACCTTGCTCGACGCCGCGCGATTGCTGGCACCGAGGCGATTGCTCAGGTCGGTGCCGGTGATATCGCCGATGGCTTGCTTGAGGCATTCGCTGACGCGCGCCAGATCCTCTGCCGTCGGCTGTTCAATCTGCTGCACCGAGAGGGTTTCCCAGAGCAGACCGAGGCTCGCGTAGCTGTCGATGTCATAAGCCATCGGCGGCACGCTGGCGGCCAGCGCTTCCAGTTCTTCAACGCTGCGCAACGTCACCCGCGCCGCCGACGCCTTGCCCATCGCATGCACCATCACGCCGGGATCGCGCAGGGCGATCAGGCGGTTGGCCTGATAACCGTGCGCCAGAAACGCTCCGGACATGGCCTTGCCGACCAGCAAGGCAATCACCGGATGCCCGGCCAGCCGTGCACGGGCATAACTGCCCGCCGCGCCGCCCAACGCCTGATGAATACCGAGCGCTTCTTCGCGCCGACCATAGGCCTGGCTCGGCACATCGACGATGGCGATGATCGGGCGCTTTTGCGCGTTATCGCGATCAGCGCTGATCGCGTCATCCACCGCCTTGGCCAGCCCCCAGCCTTCGAGCAAGCCGACTTCGCCGTTGCGAGCACGTGGGAAACGATTGTCCGGGTCAGCGACCACGGCGATAAAACGCCCGAGTTCAGCGTCAGCAACTTTCAACGACGGCGGCAGGCCTTCGACATTTTTAGCGCCCGCGCTCAAGGCGTTGAACCAGTTCAAACCGCGCAATGAATAACCGCTCATGAGCGCTCTCCTTGATACAGATCGCGAACCACCGAGGGCTCGATTTGCTGGTCAGTGTTCAGACTGCCCAGACGCTGCAGGAACCACTCGGCGCTTTGGCTGCGTGGCTGCGCCGGCAAACCCTGCTGGAGCAATTCGCCGACCTGCTGACGAATCTGCGCCACGTCATCACCAACGTAACGATCCACCAGAGCACTGTTGAAGCGCTGCTCGCCACCGGTCAGGCTCCAGATGAACGGCCGGTCGCGTGAGTCATATTCCTCGATCCCGGCTTCCTGTTCGATGACTTGCGGGCCGTTCAGGCCAAGACGTGCTTCCTGAGTCACCAGCAGATAGCTGCACAGCGCCGCGGCAATCGACACGCCGCCGAAGCAACCGACGCTGCCGGCGACCACGGCGACCACCGGTTGGTATTGCTGCAAATCGACAATCGCTGCGTGAATATCGGCAATCGCCGCCAAGCCGAGGTTGGCTTCCTGCAAGCGCACGCCACCGGTTTCCAGCAGCAGCACCGCTCGGGTCGGTATGCCTTTGCGGTTGTCCTCGGCGGCCAGTTCCAGCGCGCCGGCAATTTTCGCCCCGCCGACTTCGCCAAGGCTGCCGCCCTGAAACGCGCCTTCGATCGCCGCAATCACCACGGGCAAACCGTCGAGGCTGCCCTTGGCGATGATGACGCCGTCGTCGGCCTGCGGCACCACGCCCTGGCGTTCCAGCCACGGCGACATGACCCGTTGAAACGGATCGAGCAGTTCGCGAAACGTCCCGGCGTCGAGCAAGGCTTTCGCCCGTTGCCGCGCGCCGAGTTCAACGAAGCTGTGTTTGTTGAGCAACGCGGCGCTGTCAGTCATGGCCGATCTCCTCGAAACCCTGTTCCAGACGCAAGCGCACCACCCCCGGCGTCGCGCCGAAATCGTGGATATCGATGGCCATCGCCGGTGGCGTGGTGCCGTCGAACATCCGCGCGAACAGATGCTGCCAGCGCTGTTGCGCGCCGTTGACCGAGGTTTGCACGTTGATCGTCAGCTTGCCGGCCAGGCCAGGTTCGATCAGCACTTCCAGATCGCCCGAGCCGACACAACCGACCAGCGCACGCCCGCGTGGCGGCTGCCCGGCGGGAAATTCAAACGATAGGCTTTCCATCAAAACGCTCCCTGAAGGATGCCGTCGCGCTCGATTCGGTCGAGCAGCAGCGTGGCGGCGAGCAAGTCGGCGGCGCCACCGGGCGAGGCATTCAATGCGATGAGTTGTTGATCCAGTTCGTGCAGGCGACGGCGGCCTGTCAGGCTGGCACTGCCGCCGGCATCGAGCACCGCTTGCGCGCCGCTTTGCATGGCGTGCAGGCCTTGTTCGCCGGCGCGATAGAGCACGCAGGTGTCGGCCAGCTCGGTCATGATCGCCAGCAAGGCGTCGAGCCGGGCGTTCTGTTCGCCGACGCCGTTGGCGCGGCTGTTCTTCAATTGCGGCAAGCCGCGTTGCAGCACCGAGGGGAAGCCGAGTTGCGCTTCCTCGCGAGCACCGCGTGCGCCGTAACGCTGGGCGACTTGAGCGCCGTGGCTGAGTGGCTTCGGTGCGTAGCGGTCGTCGAGCAACGCCAGGCGTGCCGCACAAAGAGCGACGGAGCTCGGTTGCAGCGCGGCGGCGGTGACCAGCAGACCCAGCGCCCAGATTGCGCCGCGATGGGTATTCACACCGTTAGTGGTCGCGAGCATCGCCTGCTCGCCTTCGCGACCAATCCGGCCAATCGCTTCGCGCAACGGCAGACCGACTTCGCCCATGTGCAGCGCGGCCTCGGCCATTTCCTTGAACGCCGGCCACAACGCCAACGCCGAAGCGTGCATCAGGCCCAGGTGCAGATCGGTATGGGCGCCGTTGCCGCGACGGTCGACCAGCGCCGGTTTCGGCGACAGGTCGGCTTCGTCGATCAACGCGTCCACCGCCAGATCGGCCAAGCGATCAGCCAGCGACAGCGGTTGTGCTTGCAGGTTGAATGCGTGCATTACCAGCTCCTGAATTTGGCGGGCGGGTTGTACAGGCCACCGGACCACTCGACCAGATCCGCCACGCTTTTCGCCGCGAGCAGTTCGCGGGTGGCGTCGGTGCGGCGGATGCCGAGGTCTTCGGGCAAGGCGATCAAGCCTTCGCGGCGCATGCGCTCGGTGTCTTTCGGGTTATGGCGCAGGCCAATCGCGGTGACGCCGGCCACCGCGGCGATCATCGCCTGGCGCTCCTCCAGCGAGCGCGCCTTGTACAGGTAGGCGATGCCTTCTTCAGTCAGCAGGTGGGTAACGTCGTCGCCGTAGATCATGATCGGCGCCAGCGGCATGCCGCTTTTCTTCGCCACTTCGACCGCGTCGAGGGTTTCGACGAAGGTCGGTTTGCCGCCCTCCTGGAACGTCTCGACCATTTGCACCACGAGTTTCTTGCCGCGTTCGAGCATCGGTTGCGGCGCATCGCCGTGACGCATGTCCAGCCACGCCGGGGTGTCGTGACGGCGACCGCGCGGGTCATGGCCCATGTTCGGCGCGCCACCGAAACCGGCCAGTCGACCACGGGTCACCGTCGAGGAATGCCCGTCGCCATCGACCTGCAATGTCGCGCCGATAAACAGGTCAACCGCGTACTGCCCGGCGAGTTGGCAGACCATACGATTGGAACGCAGCGAGCCGTCGCGGCCGGTGAAGAACACGTCTGGCCGGGCGGCGATGTAGTTCTCCATGCCCAGTTCGGTGCCGAAGCAATGCACGCTTTCGACCCAGCCGCTTTCGATCGCCGGGATCAGCGTCGGGTGCGGGTTGAGGGTCCAGTTGCGGCAGATCTTGCCTTTAAGGCCGAGGGATTCGCCGTAGGTCGGCAGGATCAGCTCAATGGCGGCGGTGTTGAAACCGATGCCGTGGTTGAGCGACTGCACATTGTGTTTTTCGTAGATCCCGCGGATTGCCATCATCGCCATCAACACATGCACAGGCTTGATGTGGCGCGGGTCGCGGGTGAACAGCGGTTCGATGTAGAACGGCTTGTCGGCCACCACGACGAAATCGACCCATGAGGCAGGAATGTCCACGCGCGGCAGTTCGCTGACGTCATCCACCAACTGGTTGACCTGAACGATGACGATGCCATCGCTGAACGCGGCCGGTTCGATCAGTGCCGGGGTGTCTTCAGTGCTGGGGCCGGTGTAGATATTGCCGGCGCGGTCGGCCATGAACCCGGCCGAAAGTACGACGTTGGGGATCAGGTCCACCACCAGCCGTGCATAGAGTTCGATGTAAGTGTGAATCGCGCCGACTTCGAGCAGGCCGTCTTCAAGCAACTGGCTGATGCGCAGGCTCTGGGTGCCGGCGAAAGAGAAATCGAGCTTGCGGGCGATGCCGCGTTCGAACAGATCAAGGTGCTCGGAGCGGCCGACGCTGGGCATGATCATGTGCAGGTCGTGAAGCTTTTGCGGGTCGGCCTTGGCCAGGGAACGCGAAAGAAAATCCGCCTGCTTCTGGTTATTGCCCTCCAGCACCACACGGTCGCCCGGATGGATCAGCGCTTCGAGCGCGGCGACGATCTTGTCGCTGGGCAACACCGCACCATCGGCCAGCCCGCGCACCTTGTCGAGCCGGCGCTGCTTCTCATCGCGCCGCCGCGTCCAGCGCGAGTCGGGGGAAATTATTGTTGTCATGCTCACTCCACGGGTTCGCTGTCGTGGAGCCAAGGTAGGCGTGTGAGGTGGGGGCATCAATCAAGCACGGTGGTGAATCGTTACGTTCAGCGTAATGATCAAGAGCGCCCTCACCCTAACCCTCTCCCGGAGGGAGAGGGGACCGATTGGGGGATATTCGGGAATTGCGACGGCCTGGCAATGTTGCACTGAATCCGGGATTTACCCAGGTTTACCAGCTCCATAATCGACTCGGTTTTTCAGGTCGATGTACAACGCCAGACACCTCGGTCGGCCCCCTCTCCCTCCGGGAGAGGGCTGGGGTGAGGGTCGGCTTTGAAGTCACTCCGTCGGCACCAACCTGTCCAACACACGATTCACAGCCATCTCCGCCACCATCACCACTTGCGCAATACCCTGCACGGTCTTGCGGTGCGTGCCCTCCACCATCGCCGCATGATTGTTGAGCATGACGGTGGCGGAGCCGAGGGTTTCGCTGGCGTCGGCCAGCAGAGATTCGGTGTCGGCATTTGGGTTGGCCATATACAGCGTGTTGGGGGTGTAGGGCGTGGCCATAAGGTCGGCGTTGGTCGGACCGAGGTAGTGGTCAAGCGCGCGTTCGGCGGCTTCGTGGAATTTCTTTGAGTCGGTGGATTCGTAGGGGGATGCGGGGTCGGTGAGCGGGGGGTTAGGCGTTACTTTGAACATTTACCAGATCCTCATTCGGGCTAGCCATCGCTTCCCTACTAAAAGAAGTGGAGGCAGCTGTGCGCAGGTTAGTAGACCGGGGATCTGGGAAACCGGCGCGCCCGAAGGCGCCCTGCGCACAACCACCATAAAGTGCAGGCATGGAGTACCTGACTGTCTGATGAGCTATACGCCCCAAATATGACGGGCTACTAAACCCGATCACTGGAAATCAGTGACGGAATCAAGTTACGCAGCCAGCCCAAGGCGCACAAGCCGGCGGATTCTGGTGCATGCGTAGGCAGCGGCGCAAGGATTTGTAGGCTGGTGAGCCGTAACGCCGAGTGTCTTTAAACAGCTTGGTTAAATGGTGTTTATTGCACTGCAGAAATTGAGGATTTTCCTGTAAGAATTTGGTGATGTAACTGGCCCCATCGCTGGCAAGCCAGCTCCCACAGTCCGAGTGGTATCCGAATTCGGTGTACCACACAAAACCCTGTGGGAGCTGGCTTGCCAGCGATGAGGCCCGTCTGAGCACCACCCATTCTGGATCAATGGACCAGCCCCGCCTCCACCAACAACTGCTCCAGCGCCAACAAATCCGGCACCTTCGCCACCTGTTCGCCGACCTGTACTGCCGCCCGCTCCAGCCTGCACAGCGGCACGTCGACGTAACTCAACTGACTGTCGAGCTTGTACGAGCGCGGGATGCCCTGCACCAGCAATGCGATGAACCTGAGCTCCGGCAGCCCGCCCAGCGCATTCAAGATCACAATCCGTACCCGCTCGCCGATGACGATCTTCTGCCCGCACGCTGACTCGAAACTGATCAGCGGGATCTGCCGCTCGCGCCAGGTCACCCGGCCCAGATACCACGGTGGTGTGTCGAGGTCGAAGGCGCTGGCCTGGTAGTCGATCAGTTCGGCGACGGCGACGTTGGGCAGGATCAGATTGCGATCCGCCAGCGGCAACAACAGGCCGGTGAGCTGGCTGCTGCGCAACGAGTGCCCGTGTTCATGCATGTCTGTTGCTCCAGTGGGCAATGCTTTCGAGCAGTACCGATTCCTGATACGGCTTGCCGAGGTAATCGTTGACGCCGATGGCCATGGCGCGGTCGCGGTGTTTCTGGCCGGTGCGCGAGGTGATCATGATGATCGGCAGGTGCTGCAGGCGTTCGTCGTTGCGCACTTGCGTGGCGACTTCGAAGCCGTCCATGCGCGGCATTTCGATGTCGAGCAGCATCACGTCAGGCAGGTGTTCTTCGAGCAGCAGCATGGCGTCAACCCCGTCCTTGGCGGTCAGTACGTTCATGCCGTGGCGTTCGAGCAGGCGGCTGGTGACCTTGCGCACCGTCACCGAGTCGTCGACCACCATCACCAGCAACGGTTTCTGCGGTTCGCTGTCGAGGTCGCTCAGGGCTGGCTGCTGCGCCACCCGTGCCTGCATCGCTCGGATCGGTGCGAGCAGGTCAAGGATCAGCACCACCCGGCCATCGCCGAGGATCGTCGCGCCGGACACGCCCTGCAACGCGGCGAACTGCGGGCCGAGGCTCTTCACCACGATTTCCCGGGTACCGGCCATGGCGTCGACCAGCACGGCGATGCGCCGGTCGTTGTAGTGCACCAGCAACACCGGCAGCGGCAGATTCTGCCCGAGCAGTTTCGGTCGTGGCGCGGTTTTCAGCAGCTCGCCGAGGTAGCACAGTTCATAGGTCTGGCCGGCGTAGTGATAGCGCGGCGGGTCCTGACGAAAGTGCCCTTCCAGATCATTCGGCAATACGCGCACGATGCCTTCGATGGTGTGCAGCGGAATTGCGTATTGATCCTCGCCGCACTGCACCATCAATGCACGGTTGACCGACACGGTGAACGGCAGCCGGATACGGAAATGCACGCCCTGCCCCGGCACCGAATCGATGCTCATGCTGCCGCCCAACTGACGCACTTCTTCGTGGACCACGTCCATGCCGACGCCGCGCCCGGAAATCTGGGTGATCTTTTCCGCCGTGGAAAACCCCGGCTGCAAGATGAACTGAAACACGTCGCGGTCGCTGATCTCCGCTTCCGGGGCGAGCAGGCCGCGTTTGATCGCCTTGCGCCGCACCGCTTCCAGCGGCACCCCGGCGCCGTCATCACGAATATCGAAAACGATGTCGCCGCCCTCACGGGACAGGTCGAGGGTGATCCGCCCCTGTGCCGGTTTGCCTGCCGCCAGCCGCACTTCGGCGGACTCCAGACCATGGTCGACGGCGTTGCGCAGCATGTGTTCCAGCGGCGCGGCCATGCGCTCCAGCACGTTGCGATCCATCTCGCCTTCGGCGTTGCCGACGACGAAAGCGACGTCCTTGTGCAGCTCTTCAGCGACCTGGCGGACGATGCGTTTGAGCCGCGGCAGCATGCGCTCGAACGGCACCATGCGCGTACGCATCAGACCTTCCTGCAATTCGGTGTTGACGCGCCCCTGTTGCTGCAACAGGTTCTCCGCGTCGTGGTTGCGCCGGTCGAGGGTTTCCTTGAGGTCGAGCAGGTCGGACGCCGATTCGAACAAGGCCCGCGACAGTTGCTGCAACTGCGAATGGCGGTCCATTTCCAGCGGATCGAATTCTTCATAGCCAAGGCGTTCGCCGTCGACTTGCTGGCGACTGAGAATCCGCCCCTGGGTTTCGGTGTCGAGGCGGCGCAACTGATCGCGCATGCGCTCGATGGTAGTTTCCATCTCGTTCAGCGCGACTTGCGCATCGTTGACCTGCTGCTCGATACGGCCACGGAAGATCGAGGTTTCTCCGGCCAGGTTGACCAGCTCATCGAGCAGTTCGGCGGAGACCTTGACCATGTCCGCAGCGGCCTCGGCGGGCGCTGGCGTCGGCTCGGATTTCGCCGGCAATGGCGGCGCTGGCGGCACTTCGGCACTCAGCGGATGGCTGAAATTCTGGATCGCATTGATCAAGCGGTCCGCCGGTGGGCACGGTTGCCCGGCGCGCACCCCGTCGAGCATTTGCGCGAGCCGGTCATGGCCACGCTGTACCAGAGCGAACAGCTCTGCCGACGGCTGCAAGGCGCCGGAGGACAGGCTTTCGTAAAGGTATTCGAGTTCGTGGGCGAGGTCGCCGATCGGGCCGATCTCGACCATCCGCGCGCCGCCTTTAAGGGTGTGCAGGTCGCGCAACAGGGTTTCCACTTCCTGGCGGTTGCCCGGCTCGGCCTGCCAGCGCAGCAGCGCGGCGCCGGAGTTTTCGATGATGTCGAAACCTTCCTCGAGGAAGATTTCCAGCAATTCCGGATCGTGGCCGCCGCTGTCAGGGTCGGCGCTGGCTGTCGGCGTTTCGCTGGCGCTCGCGCCATGGCGCGCCTGGCGCAGCGCTTCGATCAAGGCCTGCGCCGGCTCCAGCGCTTGCCGGGCTTGCAGTTGCTCGACCAGCAACGCCAGACGCTCATGGCCGTTGAGCAGCAACTGCGCCAGCGCGCTGCTGTGGCTGAAACGCCGATCAGCCAGACCTTCGTAAAGGTTTTCCAGTTCTTGCGCGAGGTCGCCGATCGCCTCGACCTCGGCCATCCGCGCACCGCCCTTGAGGGTGTGCAGGTCGCGCTGCAACGACGACAGCGGTGCACCGTTATCCGGTTCGCTGAGCCAGCGCTGCAAGGCCTGGCCGGCGCTGTCGAGAATGTCGATGGCCTCTTCTATGAAGATCTCGACGATTTCGTCGTCCGCCGCCAGCGGTGCGGCGGATTGCTGCAATTCGGCGGTGGCGCTGCCCAGCTCGCGGATGCTCAGGGTGCGGCTGCCGTCGCTGCGGATCAGGCCCATGGACGAAGGATCAAGGCTTTCATCGAGCAGTTCATGCAGGGCACGAACGCGCTCGGGCTGCGGGGTGATTTCCTGGCCGGCGGCCAGTTCGTCGAGCATGTTGATCAGCGCTTCGTGGGCCTGCTGCGCTTCGTGGAAAAACCGCTCGCTGACCGCCAGGCTGCTTTCTTCGACAGCGCCGTAAAGGTCGAGCAAGGCCTCGCAGAGCACGTCGACCGAGAGCAGATCGGCCAGATGCGCGCCTTCGCCGAGGGTCGTCAGTTCGTCGAGCAAGGCGCTCAGTTCCTGGCGTTCGCCGGGATGCTGCTGCCAGCGCTGCAACAGGCTTTCGGCGTCGAGCAGGATGTCCATGCCCTGAGCGAGAAAGTTGTTGATCAGTTGCGGATCACGCTTGACCCGTTGGCCGGTGTCCGGCGCATCGAGGATCGACGCCAGTCGCTCGGCGAGCAGGCTTTGCGCGCGCTTGATCAGTGACTGCGCACCGACAATCGGCGCCAGCGGATCGTGCTTGAGCTGGCGCAGGCCGACGCGTAGCAGGCCTTCGGCTTCCAGCAGCAACTCGACCTCGTCGAGGTCCAGCGGCAACTGGTGCGCCTTGAATTCGCGGGCCAGTTGATCGAGTGGCGCGGCGAGTTCGGCAATCGGCACCACGCCGGCCATCGACGCGCTGCCCTTGAGCGTGTGCAGGGCGCGTTGCAATTCATCGCTGGCCGGCAGCGGCACATGCTCGGCCGCCTGGTCGAGGAAGCGGTTGAGGCTGGCGAGGTGGGTTTCCGCCTCTTTACGGAAAATCTCCAGCAGCAGCGGATCGAGCGCGGCGACATCGTCGACGTCTTCAGCGGCTAGCGGCTCGTCGCCCTTGGCCAGCGCATGGGCACGGGCGGCCAGTTGGTCGACATCGCTGCGCTGACGCTGGCGCTGCGTGGCGAATTCGCTGATCAGTTCGGGCAGCAGCAAAACGGTGTCGGTGAGCAAGCGCTGCACCACCGAACCCGGTTCGACGCTTTGCTCCAGCACGCGGTTGAGCAAGTTCTCCACCGCCCACGCCAGCTCGCCAAGGATCAGCGCGCGGACCATACGCCCGCTGCCCTTGAGCGTATGAAAGGCCCGGCGCAGTTCGCTCAGCGCTTCGCGATCCTGTGGATCGGCGCTCCAGCGCGGCAGGTATTCATGCAGGACGGCGAGCACTTCGTCGGTCTCTTCGAGGAACACCTCGCGCAACTCGTCATCGACCGGTTCTTCATCGGCGGGCGGCGGCAGCAGGCTTTCGGGGGTGCTGCGTGCCGGCGGGTTGACCGCCGAAACCGGGCTGGCGAGGACGTCGGCCAGCGATTGCACGACCTCTGGATCATCCAGCGTTTGTAGATCCTGCATCACCAGTGCTTCATCGGGGCTGAGCACCTCGTCGAGCACCGGCACCTGCTGCTCGCCGGGCGCCTCGTCGGCGTGATCGTCGGGGAAGAAACCGAGGCTGGCGAGGCGCTTCTGCGCCACGTCCAGCAGTTGCTCACTCGGCGCCAGCGGGTCGTCGCCCCAGCGCTCGAGATAGTATTCGAGGCTGCTGATGACATCGGCGAGCGCGTCCAGTTGCTGCCAACCCGGCTCATGCGGATCGAGCAGAAGATGTTCACGAATGAAGCCGTTGCAGGCCTCGACCAGACTCGCCGCCCGGCTCAAGGCAATCATCGCCAGCGCACCGCGCACCTGCGTCAGCAGCGCCGGCAACGCTTGCAGTTGCTGGCGATCCCAGTCGGCGTCGATGTAGTCGGCGATCATGTCCTTGGCCTGTTGCAGGCAGATGCGCGCTTCCTTGATCACGATCTGGTGAATCTGCGTCAGATCGGTGGTCGGCAGTTGCGCGTCTTCCGCGCTTTCCGTTTCGACGGTGCCGACCATCCCGGCCAGGGTCGCTTCGACGTAGAGCAAAGCGCCGGCGACGTCCATCAGGATCGCGTCGTTCGGTTCGCGTTGACCCTGCGCCAGGCTGAGCACCACCGCCAATTGATCGATGATGACCTTGCGCGGCTGGCCGAACCCGAGCACTGCGAGGGTGTCGGCGATCTGCCGCAGCGGCGCGAGCAGGCTGTCCAGATCTGCTGCGTGCTGACGGTCGCTGCGCACGAACAGATCGAGACGCTCCTTGACCCGCACCAGTTCTTCGCACAGCGCCGCGAGCACCGAGCGCATCGCGTCGCGATCGGGCCCGGCGAGGCGTGCGCGTTCTTCATCGACCATTGCGCTGTCAGGCAGCGCGTCGTCCAGGGAGTAGCGATCTTTCATGGTCAGCATCTGCCCGGTGGGATGTTCGGCTTTGGCAATATAGAACAACAGGCTTTTCAGCAGCTCCGGCGGCGCGGGCTGGTTGAGCCCGGCCATGCCTTGTTCGAGCAGGCGCTTGAGCTCTTTGTCGGCCTCCTTGAACAGGCTGCGCAGCGCCGGGCTGTTGGCAATGACGCCGTCGCGCATGCCTTCGACCAGCGCCGCCGCGATCTGCCATAACGGGCTCAGCGGCGCATCGCCGCTCAACGCTTCGAGGCGGGCGAAGACTTTGCCCAGATAACCGAGATGAGCCGGGTCATCCTGTTCGCGCAACAGGCCGACCAGGGCCATTTGCAGGGTCTGGCGCAGCTTGCGCAGCACGTTCGGCAGTTCCGGCGGTTGCAGTTGCGCCAGCGCCTGCGCGCCGAGCGGCGCCAGTTCAGGCAATTGCGGGCTGAACAGGCTGGTTTCCGACAGCAGGCTTTCGCCACGGGCGCTGCGCAGATCATTGATCAGCGGCAGCACCACCAGCGGCAGGTCACGCCGCGCGTTCTGTACGCGTTCGAGGTACATCGGCAACTGCCCGAGGGCTTGCAACAACAGGTGCAGGGCCTCATCGCGATGATTGACGCGGTCGTGTTGCAGGGCTTCGATCAAGTGCTCCATTTCTTCGGCGAGCAGCGCGGCGCCGTAGAACTCGATGATCTGCAAACTGCCGTGCACCTGATGGACGTAATCCAGGCACTCGTCCAGTCCCGGAAAGGCCTGCGGATCATCCAGCACGGCTTCAATCGCCTGATGCGCCTGCTTCAGCGTATCGGCGATTGCGCCTTTGACCCACTCGAGGGCCACGTAGTCGTGCCGGGCACCCATAACCACTCCACTCACGCTTTGTCTGTCGCCGCCGGCAAGGTGAATCCGGACACCGAGCGGCGCAGCTGGCTGGCCATCTTCGTCAGGTTGCCGATGCTTTCGGCGGTGGCGGTGGAGCCAGACGAGGTCTGCGAAGTGATCTGCTGGATCACGTTCATCGTCAGCGAAATCTGCCCGGCCGAAGACGTCTGCTGCTGCGCCGCGTTGGAAATGCTCTGGATCAACGCCGCGAGGGTTTTCGACACGCCTTCGATTTCTTCCAGGGCCACACCGGCATCCTGCGCCAGTCGCGCGCCGCGCACCACTTCGGTGGTGGTCTGCTCCATCGAGATCACGGCTTCGTTGGTGTCGGTCTGAATCGCCCGCACCAGGGTTTCGATCTGCCGGGTGGCGGCGGACGAGCGTTCGGCCAGGCGCTGCACTTCATCGGCCACCACAGCAAAACCGCGCCCGGCATCACCGGCCATCGACGCCTGAATCGCTGCATTGAGCGCAAGAATGTTGGTCTGGTCGGCGATGTCGTCGATCAGGCTGACGATGTCGCCGATTTCCTGGGACGACTCGCCGAGGCGCTTGATGCGCTTGGCGGTGTCTTGAATCTGTTCGCGAATGTTGTCCATGCCGTGGATGGTGTTGTGCACCACCTCGTTGCCCTTGTTGGCGATTTCCACCGAGCGTTCGGCAACCGCCGACGACTCCGCGGCGTTGGCCGAGACCTGATCGATCGATTGCGCCATGTCGTTGATCGCGGTCGACGCTTCGGAAATCTGCTGGGCCTGATGCTCCGAGGCTTGCGCCAGGTGCATGGCGGTGGCCTGGGTTTCCTGCACGGCGGCGGCGACCTGGCCGGCGGTGAGGTTGATGGTCGCGACCAGATCGCGCAACTGGTCGACGGAATAGTTGATCGAGTCGGCGATGGTCCCGGTGAAGTCTTCAGTCACCGAAGCGGTGACGGTGAGGTCGCCGTCGGCGAGGTCTTCGATTTCATCGAGCAGGCGCATGATCGCGTTCTGATTACGCTCGTTCTTCTCGGCGGTCTCTCGCAGTTGCCGGTTGGTTTCGCGCACCATCACCAGGCCGATGAGGATGATCGAGGCCAGCGCCAGCAAGCCAAGCACGTAACCGCCGATGGTGTCGGTGTTGCGCCCGCCAGCGAGGTTTTCGAAACGGGTGGCCAGGTGCGAGGCTTCGTCGAGCAAGGTTTGCGACAACGAGAAGATATTGGTTGCCGACTCGCGCACCTTGAACAGCTCGGGCGAGGTTTCGAGGATTTCATCCACCGAGCCTGAGACGAACTGGAACAGCTCGGAGATTTCACTCAGCCGGGCGCGCGCATCGCGGTCTTCGACCTGAGTGATTTTCAGCGCCGGGTTGCCCTGCAGCATGCCGTTGAGCACTTGACCGAAACGGGTCGCATCACGACCAAAAGCGTCAGCGGCCTGCTGCGAATTTTCGTCACCGGCCAGCACCGTGTTGACCGCGCCGAGGATGCGTTCGGCAAGCAGCGACTGACGCTGGGCCATCGCCACTTGCGCCGCTGGCGCACCGCGTTGCAGAAGGATTTCGACGACTTTTTCGTATTCGATCTGCAACTGCGGCACGGTTTCGGCCAGGGTTGCGGCGACCTGATGCAGCGACAGCACGGTCTGTTCGCTGGAAAGAATCGCGTCGGTGTTTTTCAGCAGGCGTTCCCAGTCCAGCTGCACCGCGCGCATTTCCGGGCGCACGGTCGCCGGTGCCGGCGGCAGGCCGGTGTTCGGATCACCTTTTTTCAGGTAACCCCAGCGCTGGGCGAAATCGTTGCGCGCGTCACTGAGCAGCTTGAACGCGGCGGCTTTACCGGCAGCGGCTTCGGTGGCGTTCTTGGCGATGCGCTGCGACAGCACGCGCAGCTCACCGGCGTGGCCGATGTACTGTTTGTCGTAGTTCGCCTGGGTGTTGAGGTAAGCGAAGTTGGCGAACAGCAGCATGATGAACACGATCAGTGCGATGAACAGCACGATGATCTGCGCGCGGCTGCGCGACGCTTCTGCCGACTTGCCTGTTTTTGCTGTTGTCATCGGTCCTCGCCTGTCTGAAGCCTACCGAAGCACCTGTGGGAGCCAGCCTGCTGGCGATTGAACGATACGCGGTGTGCCTGATACACCGCGGTGTCTGAATCGCTAGCAGGCTAGCTCCCACAGGGGTTCTCTGTTGTTTCGACTATATTGCGACGCTCATGAACACCGGCGATTTCGCCAGGGCAAACAGGCTGAACACCCGCCAGTTCTGCTCGCGGCGGAAATAGCCTTTGACGAACTCGGCCTTCGAACCCTGGCGCTTGCTGATCGACAGCGGTTCGAAGCTGTGCTGATCGAAGTGCTGCAGACCGATGACCTCGTCGACCATCACCCCGGCAAACACGTCTTCATGCTCCACCACCAGCACCCGCCGCTGTTTGCGCAGTGGCGACAGCTCATGGCCGAAGAAGCCGCACAGGTCCATGATCGGCAGCAGCCGCCCGCGCAAATTGGCCACACCTTTCACCCACGGCTTGACCCCGGGCAATTGGGTAAAGCGCGGCTCATGCAGCACTTCGCTGACTTCGCCCATCGGCGCCACATACCAGTGCTCGCCGAGACGGAAACCGATGCCGCTCCAGCGCTCTTCGCGTGCCGTTTGCGACGGCAGGTCGGCCGCCAGCAAGCGGCAGCGCTGGTCGATCTGCCAGAGCAATTCGAACGCGGTCAGCGATTCGCTCATGATTGCGCGATCAGCCTTTGAGCACGTTGTTCAGGGTCTTGATCAGGGTGTCTTCGTCGACCGGTTTGGTCAGGTAGTCCTTGGCGCCCTGGCGTGTGCCCCAGACCTTGTCGGTTTCCTGATCCTTGGTGGTGATGATGATTACCGGGATGTGGCTGGTGTCAGCGTCCTTGGTCAATTGGCGGGTCGCCTGAAAACCGTTGAGGCCGGGCATGACGATGTCCATCAGCACGGCATCGGGTTTTTCCTGGCGGGCCAGGGCCACGCCGTCGGCGCCGTTCTCGGCCTTCAACACTTCGTGGCCGTGCTTTTCGAGCATGCCGGTCAGTTTGTACATTTCGGTCGGCGAATCATCGACGATCAGGATACGTGCCATGGTTTTCCCCATTTTCTTGTCGACGCCCGGCCCGCTGGCCGCGTGTCTCTGAGTCTTCGTTACTGCGACACTACGGCGGCGAAGCCCGGTACATGGGCCTGAATCGCGCTGAGCAGTTCTTCCTTGCTGAACGGCTTGGTCAGAAATTGATCGGAACCGACGATCCGCCCCTTGGCCTTGTCGAACAGGCCGTCCCTGGAGGACAGCATGATCACCGGCGTGGCCTTGAAGGCGCTGTTGTTCTTGATCAAGGCGCAGGTCTGATAGCCATCCAGACGCGGCATCATGATGTCGACGAAAATGATTCCGGGATGGTGGTCGGCAATCTTCGCCAGGGCGTCGAAACCATCGATGGCGGTGATCACTTCGCAACCCACATTCTTGAGCAATGTTTCGGCGGTGCGGCGAATCGTCTTCGAGTCGTCGATCACCATGACCTTCAAGGCGCTGGACTGCTGTTCCATAAGAGGGCTCTACCGTCGCCTTTGCGAATCAATTTGTCCGTCTTGCACTCATTAATGGCCCCAAACCCTTGATACCCAAGGGTCGGCGCGCTCTGCCAGCCTTTTTAGCACAGTCTCCAGATGCAATCTATCGACGGGTTTTTCCTTGACCGAAAACCCGCCCGGCGCCACTCTGGCGGCACTTTTTCAATACCGATCCGGTAGCCAATTTTCGAGGAAAACCCAATGAGCGTTCGCGTCGGGATTGTCATGGACCCTATCGCCAGCATCTCCTATAAAAAGGATAGCTCGCTGGCCATGCTGCTGGCCGCGCAGAAGCGTGGCTGGGAACTGTTCTATATGGAACAGAAGGATTTGTATCAGGCCGAGGGTCAGGCGCGCGCGCGCATGGCGCCACTGAAAGTCTTCGCCAACCCGGAAAAATGGTTCGAACTGGACGCCGAGCAGGACAAGCTGCTGAGCGACCTGGACGTGATCCTGATGCGCAAGGATCCGCCGTTCGACATGGAATTCGTCTATTCCACCTACCTGCTGG
Source organism: Pseudomonas sp. R1-1 (assembly GCF_051132135.1). Classification (NCBI taxonomy): domain Bacteria; kingdom Pseudomonadati; phylum Pseudomonadota; class Gammaproteobacteria; order Pseudomonadales; family Pseudomonadaceae; genus Pseudomonas; species Pseudomonas sp. R1-1. The sequence goes on along the minus strand of NZ_CP071663.1, from coordinate 479,356 downwards.
AACAGGCCGAAGCCGCCGGCGTGCTGGTGGTCAACAAGCCGCAGAGCCTGCGCGACTGCAATGAAAAGCTGTTCGCCACGCTGTTCCCGCAGTGCACGCCGCCGACCATCGTCAGCCGTCGCCCGGACGTATTGCGCCAGTTCGCCGATCATCACGGCGATGTGATCCTCAAGCCGCTGGACGGCATGGGCGGTTCGTCGATCTTCCGCCACACCGCTGGCCACCCGAACCTCTCGGTGATCCTCGAAACCCTGACCCTGCATGGCAAGCAGCAGATCATGATTCAGGGCTACCTGCCGGCCATCGTCGACGGCGACAAGCGCATCCTGATGATCGACGGCGAGCCGGTGGATTATTGCCTGGCACGGATTCCGGCGCTCGGCGAAACCCGCGGCAACCTCGCCGCCGGTGGCCGTGGCGAAGCCCGTCCGCTGACCGACAAGGACCGCTGGATCGCCGCTCAGGTCGGCCCGACCCTGCGCGAGAAAGGCCTGCTGTTCGTCGGTCTGGACGTGATCGGCGAGCATCTGACCGAAATCAACGTCACCAGCCCGACCTGTATCCGCGAAATCGACAATGCCTTTGGCACCGACATTGGCGGCATGTTGATGGATGCGATCGAGAAGAAGCTGCAAGCGGCCGGCAAAAAGCCACAAGCTTGATGCACGTCACATGCAGTCTGTCGCTTGAAGCGTGAAGCCCAAGGCGCGAAACCAACATTGCGTTATCATGCGCAGCCTCTGAAAAACGCGATGTTGGTTTTCTTGTCATGACCCTCCCGTCCGATCTGCCCGCTGAACTCGCCCATCGTGGCGTGCGCCCGGCCGATCGCCTCGGCTTTACCCTGTTTCTGGCGGCGCTGATCCATTTGGCGCTGCTGCTCGGTGTCGGCTTCAGCATGGTCGAGCCGAAACAGATCAGCAAAACCCTGGAAATCACCCTCGCCACGTTCAAGAGCGAAAAGAAGCCGGAGAAGGCTGATTTTCTCGCCCAGGAAAACCAGGAGGGCAGCGGCACGCTGGACAAGAAGGCGTTGCCCAAGACCACCGAAGTGGCGCCATTCCAGGACAATCAGGTCAAGAAGGTCACCCCGCCACCGGCTGCCAAACCCGAAGTACGGGAGGCCGCGCCCAAAGCAGCGGTGACCACCGTCGCGCCGCAGCCGAAAAAAGCCCCGACCCAGAAGGAAGAGCGCAAGACCGAGGTCAAACCGACCGTCGACGCGCCGGAATTCGACAGTTCGCAGCTGTCCAGCGACATCGCCAGCCTCGAAGCCGAACTGGCCAAGGAACAACAGCTGTACGCCAAACGCCCGCGCATCCACCGCTTGAGCGCCGCCTCGACCATGCGCGACAAGGGCGCCTGGTACAAGGACGACTGGCGCAAGAAAGTCGAACGCATCGGCAACCTCAACTACCCCGAAGAAGCCCGACGCAAGCAGATCTACGGCAACCTGCGCCTGATGGTCTCGATCAACCGCGACGGTTCGCTGTACGAAGTGCTGGTACTGGAATCTTCCGGCCAGCCACTGCTGGATCAGGCCGCGCAACGGATCGTCAGACTGGCGGCGCCGTTTGCGCCGTTTACCGGCGATCTGTCGGATGTCGATCGTCTGGAAATCATCCGCACCTGGAAATTTGCCCGCGGCGACAGACTGTCCAGCAATTAGATACACCGCATCCCCCTGTAGGAGTGAGCCTGCTCGCGATAGCGGTGTGTCAGTCAACATAGATACTGGCTGACCCACCGCTATCGCGAGCAGGCTCACTCCTACAATGGATCTGTGTTGTTGTCAGCATCTCCACCTTGTCAGTTCGCCCCTCGAACGCCACACTAGCGCACATGAAAAACGTCAGCCCCAGCTACCTCAAGCATCACTTCCTGATCGCCATGCCGCACATGGCCGACCCGAACTTTGCCCACACCTTGACCTACATCGTCGAGCACACGGCCAATGGCGCGATGGGGCTGGTGGTCAACCGACCGCAAGAGTTGAGTCTGGCCGACATCCTTGAGCAATTGCGCCCGGACATCGAGCCGCCAGCACTGTGCCAGCACGTACCGATCTTCATCGGCGGCCCGGTGCAGACCGATCGCGGTTTTGTCCTGCATCCCGCCGGCCAGACTTTCCAGGCCACCGCGCAACTGGACGGCGACTTGGCCCTCTCGACCTCGCAGGACGTGCTGTTCGCCATCGCCGACGGCGTCGGTCCGGCGAAAAGCCTGATCACCCTCGGTTACGCCGGCTGGGAGGCCGGACAACTGGAAGCCGAACTGGCTGACAACGCCTGGCTGACCTGTCCGTACGACGCCGATATCCTGTTCAACACCAGCAGCGAGCTGCGCCTGGACGCGGCAGCGCGGCATCTGGGCATTGATCTGAACCTGCTCACCAGCCAGGCAGGTCACGCCTGATGGCCCTGCGCCTGATTCTCGGCTTCGACTACGGCACCAAACAGATCGGCGTCGCGGTCGGCCAGGTGATTACCGGCCAGGCCCGCGAGCTGTGTACGTTGAAAGCGCAAAATGGCGTGCCGAACTGGGATCAGGTCGAAGCACTGATCAAGGAATGGAAACCCGACGCCGTGGTAGTCGGCCTGCCCTTGAACATGGACGGCACGCCCAGCGACATGTGCGTGCGCGCAGAGAAATTCGCCCGACGCCTGAATGGCCGCTACAACTTGCCCTTCTATACCCACGACGAGCGCCTGACCACGTTCGAAGCCAAAGGCGAACGCCTGGTGCGTGGCGGCCAGAAGGGCAGTTACCGCGACAACCCGGTGGACGCCATCGCCGCCGCCCTGCTGCTGCAGGGCTGGCTCGATGAAAACACTGCATTGTTTGAATCCTGACAAGCGCTTCGGCGCTTTTCTTTTGGTTATAAACCGGGCCTGTCCGGCAGGACGCGGCCCGGATTCACGAAGGAGCAACCATGAGCCTGCCCAATCCCGCCGATCTGATCAGCCAGATGGCGACCCGCCTCAAGGCGCACCTTGCCCAGCGTGACATCAGCGAACCGCGTTACATCGGCATCCGCACCGGCGGCATCTGGGTCGCGCAGGCGCTGCTCAAGGAGCTGCGCAGCGATGCGCCACTGGGCACGCTGGACGTGTCCTTTTACCGCGACGACTTCAGCCAGAACGGCCTGCACCCACAAGTACGCCCGTCCGCCCTGCCCTTCGAGATCGAAGGCCAGCACCTGGTGCTGATCGACGACGTGCTGATGAGCGGCCGCACCATCCGCGCCGCGATGAACGAACTGTTCGATTACGGCCGTCCGGCCAGCGTGACCCTGGTCTGCCTGCTCGATCTGGACGCCGGCGAGCTGCCGATCCGCCCGAACGTGGTCGGCGCGACCCTGACACTGGCCGCCAATCAGCGCGTGAAGCTCTCCGGCCCCGAGCCGCTGGCCCTCGAACTGCAAGACTTGCCCCTTTAATCCGCCCTATTGAGAGTCCCCTTCGCGATGACGCCTCTAGATACCAAGCGCCCGCTGCAGCTCAATGATCAGGGCCAGCTGCGCCACTTCCTCTCGCTCGACGGCCTGCGCCGCGAGTTGCTGACGGAAATCCTCGACACCGCCGACTCGTTCCTCGAAGTCGGCGCCCGGGCGGTGAAGAAAGTCCCGTTGCTGCGCGGCAAGACCGTGTGCAACGTGTTCTTCGAAAACTCCACGCGCACCCGCACCACCTTCGAACTGGCGGCCCAGCGGCTGTCGGCGGACGTGATCACCCTGAACGTGTCGACCTCGTCGGCCAGCAAAGGTGAGACCCTGCTCGACACCCTGCGCAACCTCGAAGCGATGGCCGCCGACATGTTCGTCGTGCGCCACGGTGATTCCGGCGCGGCGCATTTCATCGCCGAGCATGTCTGCCCGCAGGTGGCGATCATCAACGGCGGCGACGGCCGTCACGCCCACCCGACGCAAGGCATGCTCGACATGCTCACCATCCGTCGGCACAAGGGCGGTTTTGAAAACCTCTCGGTGGCGATCGTCGGCGACATCCTGCATTCGCGGGTGGCGCGCTCGAACATGCTCGCGCTGAAAACCCTCGGCTGCCCGGATATCCGCGTAATCGCACCGAAGACTCTGCTGCCGATCGGCATCGAGCAGTACGGCGTCAAGGTCTACACCGACATGACCGAAGGCCTGAAAGACGTTGATGTGGTGATCATGCTGCGCCTGCAGCGTGAGCGCATGACCGGCGGCCTGCTGCCGAGCGAGGGCGAGTTTTACCGCTTGTTCGGCCTGACCACGGCGCGCCTGGCCGGGGCCAAGCCCGATTGCATCGTCATGCACCCGGGGCCGATCAATCGCGGCGTGGAAATCGAGTCTGCAGTGGCCGACGGCGCGCACTCGGTAATCCTCAATCAGGTCACCTATGGCATCGCCATTCGCATGGCCGTGCTGTCCATGGCCATGAGCGGGCAGACCGCGCAACGTCAATTCGAGCAGGAGAACGCCCAGTGAAGCTCAGCATCCTCGGCGCACGCGTCATCGATCCTGCCAGCGGGCTGGATCAAGTCACCGACATTCACGTTGAAGCCTGCAAGATCGTCGCCCTCGGCGCGGCGCCCGCCGGTTTCACAGCCGTCGAAACCATCGATGCCAGCGGTCTGGTTGCCGCGCCTGGGCTGGTCGACCTGAACGTCGCCCTGCGCGAGCCGGGCTACAGCCGCAAGGGCTCGATCGTCAGCGAAACCCGCGCCGCCGCGGCCGGTGGCGTGACCAGCCTGTGCTGCCCGCCGCAGACCAGACCGGTGCTCGACACGTCGGCAGTGGCCGAGCTGATTCTCGACCGCGCCCGCGAAGCGGGCAACACCAAGGTGTTCCCGATCGGTGCGCTGAGCAAGGGCCTGGACGGCGAGCAACTGGCCGAACTGGTGGCCTTGCGTGACGCCGGTTGTGTGGCCTTCGGCAACGGTCTGGAGAGCTTTCGCAACACCCGCACCCTGTGCCGGGCGCTGGAATACGCGGCGACTTTCGACCTGACGGTGATTTTCAACTCACAGGACCACGATCTCGCCGATGGCGGCCTGGCTCATGAAGGCGCAGTGGCGAGTTTCCTCGGCCTGCCAGGGATTCCGGAAACCGCAGAAACCGTGGCCCTCGCCCGCGACTTGCTGCTGGTCGAGCAGACCGGCGTACGTGCGCACTTCAGCCAACTGACCAGCGCCCGCGGCGTCGCCCTGATCGCACAGGCTCAGGCGCGTGGTTTGAAGGTGACGGCGGATGTGGCGCTGTATCAGTTGATTCTGACCGACGAAGCGCTGATCGACTTCAGCAGCCTCTATCACGTACAGCCACCGCTGCGCACCCGCGCTGACCGCGATGGTCTGCGCGAGGCGGTGAAATCCGGCGTGGTCTCGGCGATTTCCAGCCATCACCAGCCCCACGAGCGCGACGCCAAACTGGCGCCGTTCGGCGCGACCGAGCCGGGCATCAGCAGCGTCGAACTGCTGCTGCCGCTGGCGATGACCCTGGTTGCGGATGGCTTGCTCGATCTGCCGACCTTGCTCGCGCGGCTGAGCGCAGGCCCGGCCGAGGCGCTGCGCTTGCCGGCGGGCAAACTGGCGGTGGGCGGCGCGGCGGATATCGTCCTGTTCGATCCACAGGCATCGACGGTGGCCGGTGAAAGCTGGCTGTCGAAGGGTGAGAACTGCCCGTTCATTGGGCACAGTCTGCCGGGTGTGGTGCGCTATACGTTGGTGGATGGGCGGATCAGTCACCAGGCTTGATACCGCGTCGCTCCAATCGCCAGCAGGCTGGCTCCCACACTGGATCTGTGAACGCCACAAATCCCCTGTGGGAGCCAGCCTGCTGGCGATGACTTATTGAAAAGCGCCGCGATTCTGCGCGTTGCGCACCGACACCTGATCATTCAACGTCCAGAAGTCATACAGCACCCCCAGAAAGAACAACCCACCGGTCAGCAGATAAACCAGCCCGCTGATCCACTTGCCCTGGTACATCCGGTGCACGCCGAGCGCACCGAGGAAGGTCAGCAGGATCCACGCCACGTTGTATTCGATCGGTCCGGCCGCGAAGCGCAGGTCGGCCTCGCGATCCATCGCCGGGATCAGGAATACGTCGATGAGCCAGCCAATCCCCAGCAAACCGAAGGTGAAAAACCAGATCGTTCCGGTGACCGGCTTGCCGTAATAAAAGCGGTGGGCACCGGTGAACCCGAAGATCCACAACAGGTAGCCGATGACTTTGCTGTGAGTGTCTTTTTCCTTCACGCGGGGTAGCTGATAGCTGTTCATTAAGACCTCATTGCGCTCGATAGATAAATATTCTTCATTTCTTTGTGACTTTTTTACAGGTAGCCGACGTATGGCAAATGTTACCGTTGCTAGCGCGAACCCCTTGTAAAACCTGACTTCTGTCGGACAATCGCGTCCTTTTTGCGGTTTTTTGGTTCCGTGGCAGGCCGAATGAATCGATGAACGGCCTCGGAGCGGCAATAAAAGCTGTTATAAAGTTGCGCGCTATCACTCAAGAGCCACGCCTAATGCGACCATTTTTCAAGACATGGCTAACCATCTGCCTGTTAATGCCACTGGCCGCCCACGCCACCAATCGTGAGCAACGTCTTCCAAACGTCAACGGCTTCACCCCTAAATCCCATGCTTCGGCTCCTTCGAGCAAAAGCAGCAAAAGCAAAACCACCACGCTGAGCAGCAAGAGCCACAGCAAGCTGGTGCCACCGATGGCGAGCAAGGAAAGCAGCAACGTGCTCAGCCGTGCGGTGAACGTGCTCGGTACACCTTATCGTTGGGGCGGCAGCAGCCCAAGTAAAGGCTTCGATTGCAGCGGCCTGGTGAAATACGCGTTCAACGACGCCACGTTCGACCTGCCACGCACCTCCAATGCCATGGCCAGCGGTCACGGTGAGAAAGTCGAGCGCAAGGATCTGAAGCCGGGCGATCTGATCTTCTTCAATATCAAGAGCCGTCGGGTCAACCACGTTGCCATCTACCTGGGCAACGACCGCTTCATCCACGCCCCGCGCCGCGGTAAAGCGGTGAGCATCGACACGCTGAACAAGCCGTATTGGCAGAAGCACTATGTTGTGGCCAAGCGCGTGTTGCCGAAAGAACAACAGCAACTACGCATAGTCCAGCGCTAACACCATACCGATCGTTCCCACGCTCCGCGTGGGAATGCCTCAATGGACGCTCCGCGTCCGCTTCGGCAGGGACGCAGAGCGTCCCGGGCTGCATTCCCACGCAGAGCGTGGGAACGATCACTCCCTCAGAAATTATCGGGGGTGCGCGCTTTCTCCCGTGCACTCTCTCGGCTGATCAAGCCTTTGCTCACCAACTCCTTCAGACACATATCGAGTGTCTGCATGCCCAGCGACCCGCCGGTCTGAATCGCTGAATACATCTGCGCGACCTTGTCCTCGCGAATCAGGTTCCGGATTGCCGACGTCCCCAACATGATCTCGTGCGCCGCCACCCGCCCGCCACCGATCTTCTTGATCAGCGTCTGCGAGACCACCGCCAGCAGTGACTCCGACAGCATCGAGCGGACCATCGACTTCTCGTCGCCGGGAAACACGTCAACCACACGGTCGATGGTTTTCGCCGCCGAGGTCGTGTGCAATGTGCCGAACACCAGATGCCCGGTCTCGGCGGCAGTCAGCGCCAGGCGAATGGTTTCCAGATCGCGCATCTCGCCAACCAGAATCACGTCCGGGTCTTCACGTAACGCTGAACGCAACGCGGTAGCGAAGCTGCGGGTATCACGATGCACTTCACGCTGATTGATCAGGCATTTACGCGATTCGTGGACGAATTCGATCGGGTCTTCAATGGTCAGGATGTGATGGTGACGGTGGGTGTTGAGGTAATCGATCATCGCCGCCAGCGTGGTCGATTTGCCCGAGCCGGTCGGCCCGGTGACCAGCACCAGCCCGCGCGGTGCGTCGGTAATCTTGCGGAAGACGTCGCCCATGGCGAGGTCTTCCATGCTCAGCACTTTCGAGGGGATCGTACGAAACACCGCCCCTGCGCCTCGGTTCTGGTTGAACGCATTGACCCGGAACCGCGCCACACCGGGGACTTCGAAGGAAAAGTCGGTTTCCAGATGTTTCTCGAAGTCGACCCGCTGGGTGTCGTTCATGATGTCGTAGATCAGCTCGTGCACCTGCTTGTGATCCAGCGCCGGCAGATTGATCCGCCGCACATCGCCATCGACGCGGATCATCGGCGGCAGCCCGGCCGACAGGTGCAGGTCGGAAGCGCCCTGTTTGGCGCTGAAGGCCAGCAGTTCAGTGATATCCATAGCGTCCCTCAATTCCAGTAGAATGCCGCGAACCTACAGACCGCCGGCGCCTCTTGATGTCCACGATAGCAGACAACATCCTTCAGGTTAGTTCGCGCATCCAGGCAGCGGCCAACGCTGCACACCGCGACGAAAACAGCATCCAGTTGCTCGCCGTGAGCAAGACCAAACCCGCCGAGGCCCTGCGCGAAGCGCACGCCGCTGGCCTGCGCGACTTTGGCGAGAACTACCTGCAGGAAGCCCTCGGCAAACAGCTGGAGCTGGCCGATCTGCCCTTGATCTGGCACTTCATCGGCCCCATTCAATCGAACAAGACTCGCGCCATCGCCGAGCATTTCGACTGGGTGCACTCCGTGGATCGCCTGAAAATTGCCCAACGCCTGTCCGAACAGCGCCCGGCCGAATTGCCGCCGTTGAATATCTGCATTCAGGTCAACGTCAGCGGCGAAGCGAGCAAATCCGGCTGCACCCCGGCCGACCTGCCAGCGCTGGCCGCGGCCATCAGCGCACTGCCGCGGCTGAAACTGCGCGGGCTGATGGCGATTCCCGAGCCGACTGACGATCGCGCCGAACAGGATGCTGCATTCGCCACCGTTCAGCAGTTGCAGGCGAGCCTCGACCTGCCGCTCGACACACTTTCGATGGGCATGAGCCACGACCTCGAATCGGCCATCGCCCAAGGCGCCACCTGGGTGCGGATCGGTACCGCGCTGTTTGGCGCCCGAGATTATTCCCAGTCTTGAACGTTTCCAGATAAGGACCACACATGAGCAACACACGTATTGCGTTTATCGGTGCGGGCAACATGGCGGCCAGCTTGATCGGCGGCCTGCGCACCAAAGGTCTGGAAGCGGCGCAGATCCGCGCCAGCGATCCGGGCGAAGACACCCGCGCCAAAGTCAGCGCCGAACACGGCATCGAAACCTTTGCCGACAACGCCCAGGCGATCGACGGCGTTGATGTCATCGTGCTGGCGGTCAAACCACAGGCGATGAAAGCCGTCTGTGAGGCAATTCGCCCGAGCCTGAAATCCGATCAACTGGTGGTGTCGATTGCCGCGGGTATCACCTGCGCAAGCATGACCGCCTGGCTCGGCGAACAGCCGATCGTGCGCTGCATGCCCAACACCCCGGCGCTGCTGCGTCAGGGCGTCAGCGGTTTGTACGCGACCAGTGAAGTGACCGCCGAGCAGCGTCAGCAAGCCGAAGAACTGCTGTCTGCCGTCGGCATCGCCTTGTGGCTGGAGGAAGAACAGCAACTGGATGCAGTGACCGCGGTGTCCGGCTCCGGCCCAGCGTATTTTTTCCTGCTGATCGAGGCCATGACCGCCGCTGGCGTCAAACTTGGCCTGCCAAAAGAAATCGCTGAGCAACTGACCGTGCAGACCGCCTTGGGCGCCGCGCACATGGCAGTGTCCAGCGAAGTCGATGCAGCCGAACTGCGCCGCCGTGTGACCTCGCCCAACGGCACCACGGAAGCTGCAATCAAATCATTCCAGGCTGGCGGCTTCGAAGCGCTGGTTGAAACCGCACTCGGCGCCGCCGCGCACCGCTCGGCCGAAATGGCCGAACAACTGGGCAAATAAAGGAGCCTTACATGATCGGATTGAACACCGCAGCGGTTTACGTGCTGCAAACCCTCGGCAGCCTGTACCTGCTGATCGTGCTGCTGCGCTTTGTCCTGCAACTGGTACGAGCGAATTTCTACAATCCGCTGTGCCAGTTCATTGTCAAAGCCACCCAGCCGCTGCTCAAACCGCTGCGCCGGATCATCCCGAGCCTGTTCGGCCTCGACATGTCGTCGCTGGTGCTGGCGATCCTGGTGCAGCTGCTGCTGATGGCACTGACACTGCTGCTGACCTACGGCACCACTGGCAACCCGCTGCAATTGTTGGTCTGGTCGCTGATCGGCGTGACCGCACTGTTCCTGAAGATCTTCTTCTTCGCCCTGATCATCAGCGTGATCCTCTCGTGGGTTGCACCGGGCAGCCACAACCCGGGCGCTGAGCTGGTCAACCAGATCTGCGAGCCGGCGCTGGCACCGTTCCGCCGCTTCCTGCCGAATCTGGGCGGTCTGGACCTGTCGCCGATCTTCGCCTTCCTCGCGCTGAAGCTGATCGACATGCTGGTGATCAACAATCTGGCGGCGATGACGATGATGCCGGAGATTCTGCGTTTGCTGATGTGAGGTCGAGGGCTGGGCGCTGGTCTTGATATCGGCGTCGCCTGCGCCCCTCACCCCAGCCCTCTCCCGAGGGAGAGGGAGCCGATTTGTGCTGGGTTTCGAGTTGAAGTTCGACTCAAAATTATCAGGTCGGCACAGTTCGACAGAACACCTCGGTCAGTCCCCTCTCCCTCCGGGCGGTCCGACGCTTCGGGAGGGTTAGGGTGAGGGCCGCTTGCCGCTACCGACCCCGGTCTTTAGACTTACGCCTCATTTCAACGAGAGCAGGGTCGATGCCAACTGCCTTTCCCCCCGATTCTGTTGGTCTGGTCACGCCGCAAACTGCGCACTTCAGCGAGCCGCTGGCGCTGGCCTGTGGTCGTTCGCTGGCCGCCTATGATCTGATCTACGAAACCTACGGCACGCTGAACGCGCAGGCGAGCAACGCCGTGCTGATCTGCCACGCGCTGTCCGGCCATCATCATGCGGCCGGCTATCACAGCGTCGATGACCGCAAGCCCGGTTGGTGGGACAGCTGCATCGGCCCCGGCAAGCCGATCGACACCAACAAGTTCTTCGTGGTCAGCCTGAACAACCTCGGCGGCTGCAATGGCTCCACCGGCCCGAGCAGCGTCAACCCGGAAACCGGCAAGCCGTTCGGCGCTGACTTCCCGGTGCTCACCGTGGAAGACTGGGTGCACAGCCAGGCGCGTCTGGCCGACCTGCTCGGCATCGCCCAGTGGGCGGCAGTGATCGGCGGCAGCCTCGGCGGCATGCAGGCACTGCAATGGACCATCACTTACCCGGACCGCGTGCGGCACTGCCTGGCCATCGCCTCGGCACCGAAGTTGTCGGCGCAGAACATTGCGTTCAACGAAGTGGCACGGCAGGCGATTCTCACCGACCCGGAATTCCACGGTGGTTCGTTCCAGGAACAAGGCGTGATTCCCAAGCGCGGGCTGATGCTGGCGCGCATGGTCGGGCACATCACCTACCTGTCCGATGACTCGATGGGCGAGAAATTCGGCCGTGGCCTGAAGAGTGAAAAGCTCAACTACGACTTCCACAGTGTCGAGTTCCAGGTCGAAAGCTACCTGCGCTATCAGGGTGAAGAATTCTCCGGACGCTTCGACGCCAACACCTATCTGTTGATGACCAAGGCGCTGGATTACTTCGATCCGGCGGCGAACTTCAACGATGATCTGGCGAAAACCTTCGAAAACGCCACGGCGAAATTCTGCGTGATGTCGTTCACCACCGATTGGCGTTTCTCCCCGGCCCGCTCGCGCGAGCTGGTCGACGCGCTGATGGCGGCGCGCAAGGACGTCAGTTATCTGGAAATCGACGCACCGCAGGGCCACGACGCCTTTCTGATTCCGATCCCGCGTTACTTGCAGGCGTTCGGCAATTACATGAACCGCATCACGCTGTGAGAAAGCCATGAGAGCTGATCTGGAAATCATCCAGGAATGGATCCCCGCCGGCAGCCGCGTCCTCGACCTCGGTTGCGGTAACGGCGAGCTGCTGAGCTGGCTGCGCGACAACAAGAACGTCACCGGTTATGGCCTGGAAAACGACGCCGAGAACATCGCCGAATGCGTGGCCAAAGGCATCAATGTCATCGAGCAGGATCTGGACAAGGGGCTGGGCAATTTCGCCAGCAACAGTTTCGACATCGTCGTCATGACCCAGGCCCTGCAAGCCGTGCACTACCCGGACAAGATCCTCGACGAAATGCTGCGGGTCGGCCGTCAGTGCATCATTACCTTCCCGAACTTCGGTCACTGGCGCTGCCGCTGGTACCTCGCGAGCAAGGGCCGCATGCCGGTGTCGGAATTTCTGCCGTACACCTGGTACAACACGCCGAACATCCACTTCTGCACGTTTGAAGACTTTGAAGCACTGTGCCGCGAACGTGACGCCAAGGTCATTGATCGGCTTGCCGTGGATCAACAGCACCGCCACGGGTGGGCCAGTAAGCTATGGCCTAATCTGTTAGGTGAAATCGGTATCTACCGGGTCAGCAGCCCGCTGCTGGCCGACCACAAGGTCGCGGTCTGAGCCGGGTTATTCGAGGAGCACGAACATGAGTCGTCTAGCGTTGTTGTTACTGACTGCCTGCCTGAGCGCCAGCGCCTTGGCGGCGGGCGTCATCAAAGGCGAGCGCAAGGAAACCTTCGGCGACGTCACGGTGCACTACAACACCTTCAACTCGACGTACCTGCAACCGGACATCGCCAAGGCTGCCGAGCTGATCCGCAGCAAGAACCAGGGCGTAATCAACGTCTCGGTGATCAAGGACGGCAAACCAGTGATCGCCAGCGTCACCGGCACGGTCAAAGACCTGACCAGCGCCAGCGTGCCGCTGAAATTCCGTCAGGTCACCGAACAGGGGGCGATCTACTACATCGCCCAGTATCCGGTGCCGCAGCAGGAAACCCGCACCTTTGAAATCAAGGTGCAGAACGGCGACAGGATCAACACCCTCAATTTCAACCAAGAACTCTTTCCCGGCGAATGATGAACATCAAGCAGCTCGTACTGGCCAGCCATAACGCCGGCAAACTCAAAGAACTTCAAGCGATGCTCGGCGACTCGGTGCAACTGCGCTCGATCGGCGAGTGGAGCAAGGTCGAGCCGGAAGAGACCGGTCTGTCGTTCGTCGAAAACGCGATCCTCAAGGCGCGCAACGCTGCACGCATTTCCGGGCTGCCGGCGCTGGCCGACGATTCCGGTCTGGCAGTGGATTACCTCGGGGGTGCGCCGGGCATCTATTCGGCGCGCTACGCCGACGGCAAGGGCGATGCGGCAAATAACGCAAAACTGCTCGATGCGCTGAAGGACGTGCCGGAAGCCGAGCGCGGCGCGCAGTTCGTTTGCGTGCTGGCGCTGGTGCGTCACGCTGACGATCCGTTGCCGATTCTCTGCGAAGGCCTGTGGCATGGGCGGATTCTGACCGCGGCCAGCGGCGAACACGGTTTTGGTTATGACCCGCTGTTCTGGGTGCCGGAACGTAACGTGTCCAGCGCCGAGCTGAGCCCGGCCGACAAGAACCAGATAAGCCACCGCGCCCGCGCCATGGTGCTGCTGCGCCAGCGTCTGGGTTTGCAATGACCCGTGACGCTAATGCGTCGTCGCTGATTGTCGGCGGCGCTGCCTCCTCGCCTCGGGCACCGCTGCCAACGCTGCCGCCGCTGTCGTTGTACATCCATATTCCGTGGTGCGTGCGCAAATGCCCGTATTGCGATTTCAACTCGCACACCGCAAGCCCCGTGCTACCGGAGCAGGAATACGTCGACGCCTTGCTCGCCGACCTCGATCAGGATTTGCATGCGGCGTATGGCCGTGAGCTGACCTCGATTTTCTTTGGCGGCGGGACTCCGAGCCTGTTCAGCGCCGAGGCGCTTGGGCGTTTGTTGCAGGGCGTCGAGCAGCGCATTCCGTTTGCCGACGACATCGAAATCACCCTTGAGGCAAATCCGGGGACCTTCGAGCAAGAAAAGTTCGTCGCCTACCGCCAGCTCGGCATCAACCGGTTGTCGATTGGCATCCAGAGCTTCCAGCAGGAAAAACTCAAGGCGCTCGGGCGCATCCACAACGGCGACGAAGCGGTGCGCGCCGCCGGTATGGCGCGCCAGGCCGGGTTCGATAACTTCAATCTCGACCTGATGCACGGCCTGCCCGATCAATCGCTGGACGATGCCTTGAGCGATCTGCGCCAGGCCATCGAACTGCGGCCGACGCACATTTCCTGGTATCAACTGACGCTAGAGCCAAACACGGTGTTCTGGAACCAGCCGCCAGTGCTGCCGGAAGACGACACGCTGTGGGACATCCAAGAAGCAGGGCAAGCGCTGCTGGCCGAGCACGGTTACGCGCAGTACGAAGTGTCGGCCTACGCCCAGCCCGGTAAACCGGCGCGGCATAACCTCAATTATTGGAGCTTCGGCGACTTCATCGGCATCGGCGCCGGTGCGCACGGCAAGCTCAGCCACCCGGACGGGCGCATCGTGCGCACCTGGAAAACCCGGCTGCCCAAGGACTATCTCAACCCGGCAAAAAACTTTCAGGCCGGCGAAAAAGCCTTGAGCAACGATGAGCTGCCGTTCGACTTCCTGATGAACGCGCTGCGCCTGACTGCGGGCGTCGAATCACGCCTCTACCCGGAGCGCACCGGCTTGTCGCTGGACACGCTTGCCGAAGGCCGACGCGAGGCCGAACAAAGCGGCCTGATGCAGGTCGAACCGTCACGTCTGGCGGCCACCGAGCGCGGACAATTGTTCCTCAACGACTTGCTGCAACAATTTCTGAGCTGAGCCCAACGGCGGCCTAAGGATAAACCCATGGATTTGATACTCGACCTGCTCGCCACCGTCTCCCGCTGGAGCCGCAGCAACCTCTCGGAAATCGCCCTGGCACTGGTCGGTTGCCTGCTGGTGCTGTTCGGTGCGGATTTCAAAGGCTGGGTCGAGCAACGCCTGGGCAGCATCGCCGGCGCCCTGCGCGTACCGCTGATGGCCCTGCTGTGCGTGATCGGCAGCGGCGCCGCACTGATCTACGCCACGCCGTGGGTAGTGAAGGGCTTGAGCCAGTTCAACAACTACAGCCTCGCGCCGGTGTTGTTGGTGGTGCTGGTGCTGATCGGCGTCGTCGCTGACCGCCGCTAATCTTTCAGCCGCTTGTGATCGTTCCCATGCTCCGCGTGGGAATGCCTCAATGGACGCTCTGCGTCCGCTTTGGGACGCAGAGCGTCCTGGGCTGCATTCCCACGCAGAGCGTGGGAACGATCATTGGCTCATTCAAGGAAGGACATGAGTAAAAAACTGCTGGATGAAACGAGCAAATTTCTCAGCTACGTACTGCGCCACGAACCTCAAAAGATTGGTCTGACGCTGGATTCGCATGGCTGGGCAGATATCAACGCACTGATTAGTGGCGCGGCCCGAGACGGACGTACCCTAGATCGTGTTTTGATTGAAGCTGTGGTGGCGAGTAGCGACAAGAAGCGTTTCTCGATTTCCACTGACGGCTTGTGCATCCGCGCTGTTCAGGGCCATTCGACGGAGACTGTCGAGTTGCAGTTCGACGAGAAACACCCACCGCAAATGCTGTATCACGGCACAGCGACGCGTTTTCTCGATTCAATCAATGAACAAGGTTTAATCCCTGGATCACGCCATCATGTGCATCTTTCGGAAGAAATCGCCACTGCCACTTCGGTAGGTCAACGCTACGGCAGCGTGGTGATCCTTGAAATCGCCGCGCAGCAAATGCAGGAAGAAGGCTTCAAGTTCTATCAGGCCGAAAACGGCGTATGGCTGACAGACCACGTACCCCCCCACTTCATGATCAAACTGTAAATCCGAGACACTCATAACTACTGTAGGAGTGAGCCTCCTCGCGATAGCTGTTTGACACTCAACATTCACGCCGACTGACACCCCTCTTCGCGAGCAGGCTCGCTCCCACTATCGGGCCTTGGTTCACTGATTCTTCGATAAGCGGCTCTGCGCCTGAAGAATCGCCTTGAGGCCAATGGAATCCTTGCAGCCCAGCGCTATCGCTTTATCCAAGTGTTCGATATTCCCGCTGTCGCGCAGATCGCTGCCGTTTACACGAGTCAACGCGAGTATGTAGTAGGCCTCAGCCCGAAACTGGTCTTCGGACAATACCAAGCCAGCTGCGCGGGCTCGCATGGCGGCAATCGGCCCGACCTTGCCGGCAGGCGCTCCGTTTTCTTCGAAACACAACGAACGTTTGGCCTGCAACGGATAGTCGTCAGCATGCGTATCAGGCTTGAGCAGCAACTGCTCGAGAGATTGCAAGAATTTCAAATGATCAGGATTTTGCGCATCAAATCGTTCATACGCCTTGTCGCACAGATGGTAATAACCCACCGCAGCCGCCACCAATCCATCACTCATAGCCTTTTGATAAAGGCCGCAGGTCTGTAGGCGCGTCTGCTCGGAAAACATCGGGTTGTCCTGCAGGCTGGCCAGAAAGTAAGTGGCCAGCGTATGCCCGCCGTCCGACGCATGCTTGAGACTGCCGACAAGAGCTTCGAGATCGCCCTCAGCAATTCGCAGCTGTTCGGGTGTGTATTGAACGCTTTCCCCGGCGGCCTCCCGCTTGATGCGTTCATTGGCTTCACGCTCGATTTTTTGCGCGGTTCTCTGCGCACTGGCGAAATATTCTTCAGGGGTGACAACCCGTTCGCATGCTCCGCAAAAAAGCAGGCCGAGAACCAGCGTGCAGGCAAAAATGGCTTTCAAGATTTGTCTTCCTTTACAAATGAGGGGGCTTGGAGCTTTCGGCGGTTCATGAACAAACTTGAGCAAACGCCAGAAACAACTGTGGGAGCGAGCCTGCTCGCGAAGACGTCTTAACATTCAACATCATCGTTGACGATCAGACCGCTTTCGCGAGCAGGCTCGCTCCCACAGTTTTTATTGCGTGATGCTTAAGCGAGCTTTTCGAACTTCAGATCCCACACGCCGTGGCCAAGACGTTCGCCGCGGCGTTCGAACTTGGTGATCGGGCGTTCGGCCGGGCGCGGCACGCATTTGCCGTCTTCGGCAAGGTTGCGGTAGCCCGGGGCGACGTTCATCACTTCCAGCATGTATTCGGCGTACGGTTCCCAGTCGGTGGCCATGTGCAGAATGCCGCCGACCTTCAACTTGCTGCGCACCAGTTCAGCGAAGGACGCCTGAACGATGCGGCGCTTGTGGTGACGACTCTTGTGCCATGGATCGGGGAAAAACAGCATCAGGCGATCGAGGCTGTTGTCGGCGATGCAGCGATTGAGCACTTCGATCGCGTCGCAGTCGTAAACCCGCAGGTTGGTCAGGCCCTGCGTCAGTACGCCATTGAGCAGCGCGCCGACACCCGGACGGTGCACTTCGACGCCGATGAAATCCTGCTCCGGTGCGGCCGCGGCCATTTCCAGCAGCGAGTGGCCCATGCCGAAACCGATTTCCAGCGAGCGCGGTGCCGAGCGGCCGAAGACCTGGTCGTAATCGACCGGCGCATCAGCCAGCGGCAGCACGTACAGCGGCGCGCCCTGGTCCAGGCCGCGTTGCTGGCCTTCGGTCATGCGCCCGGCGCGCATCACGAAACTCTTGATGCGGCGGTGTTGGCGCTCATCGCCTTCGTCCGGCTGGACAGGCGTGTCGTTCGATTCAGTCATCAATGGCTCTTACTTGATCAGACCATCCAGCGGCGAAGAGGCGCTGGCATAGAGTTTTTTCGGCATACGGCCAGCGAGGTAGGCCAGACGACCCGCGACGATGGCGTGTTGCATGGCTTGCGCCATCAGCACTGGCTGCTGAGCGTGGGCAATGGCCGAGTTCATCAGTACGGCGTCACAACCCAGCTCCATGGCGATGGTCGCGTCGGACGCAGTGCCGACACCAGCATCGACCAGCACAGGAATCTTGGCTTCTTCGAGAATGATCTGCAGGTTGTACGGGTTGCAGATGCCCAGACCCGAACCGATCAGACCGGCCAGGGGCATCACCGCAATGCAGCCTATTTCCGCCAGTTGCCGGGCGATGATCGGGTCATCGCTGGTGTAGACCATCACGTCGAAGCCTTCCTTGACCAGCGTTTCGGCGGCCTTGAGGGTTTCGATCACGTTGGGGAACAGGGTTTTCTGGTCGGCCAGCACTTCCAGCTTCACCAGGTTGTGGCCGTCGAGCAGCTCACGGGCCAGGCGGCAGGTGCGCACGGCTTCGATGGCGTCGTAGCAACCAGCAGTGTTCGGCAGGAAGGTGTAGCGCTCCGGCGACAGCACGTCGAGCAGGTTCGGCTCGCCTTCGATCTGACCGAGGTTGGTGCGGCGCACGGCGAAGGTGACGATCTCGGCACCCGAGGCTTCGATGGCCTGACGGGTTTCTTCCATGTCACGGTACTTGCCGGTACCGACCAGCAAACGCGACTGGTAGGTACGACCGGCCAGCACAAAAGGCTTGTCGCTACGAACGATGCTCATAAGGAATCCTCTTTAGGAGTGAGGGTCTTGCAGAATTCTGTGCCCTTGCGGGCCGGGCCGATTAACCGCCGCCGATGGCGTGCACCACTTCGACGTTGTCGCCGTCATTAAGCGTGGTCTCGGCATGCTGGCTGCGCGGGACGATATCCAGATTGAGTTCAACTGCTACCCGGCGTCCGGTCAGTTCCAGGCGGGTAATCAGCGCCGCAACGGTCTCGCCGTCGGGCAATTCAAGGGGTTCGCCGTTCAATTGAATGCGCATGCACAACGCCGCCATCATTTTAGGGGCTGGCATTCTAGCCCGATCATGACCTAAAGGTCAGTACCAAGCGTCAAGCGGTCGGCTGCAAACGCCACGCTGCGAGGCCGAGACATACCCAGCCGGCGAGAAAGGCCAGGCCACCGAACGGCGTGATGATGCCGAGCTTGCTGATGCCCGTCAGGGTCAACAGGTACAGGCTGCCGGAGAACAACAGAATGCCGACGGCAAAGGACACGCCGGCCCAAGTGATCAGCCGCCCCGGAATCTGCGTGGCGAGAAGCGCGACCCCGAACAGCGCGAGGGTGTGCACCAGTTGATAAGTGACGCCGGTGTGGAAGATCGTCAGATATTCTGGGGTCAGGCGATTTTTCAGGCCGTGGGCGGCAAACGCGCCCAATGCGACCCCGGTGAAACCGAAAAAAGCAGCCAGCATCAAAAAGCCACGCAGCATTGGGAACTCCAGTCAGACGCAATCGGCAGGGTCTGTATAATGGCCCGCTCCACCGGTTCGGCCAAGCCATCTCTATGCTGCGTTCAATATTCCGTCGTCTTGTGAAGGCCCTGCTCTGGTTCGTCGGTGGCAGCATCCTGTTGGTGCTGCTGTTTCGCTTCGTGCCGCCACCGGGCACCGCGCTGATGGTCGAGCGCAAGGTTGAATCGTGGATCGACGGCGAGCCGATCGACCTGCAGCGCACCTGGAAGCCGTGGGACGAGATCTCCGACGATCTGAAAGTGGCGGTGATTGCCGGCGAAGACCAGAAATTCCCCGAGCATTGGGGCTTTGATCTGCGCGCCATTCAGGCGGCGCTGGCCCATAACGAGCTGGGCGGTTCGATTCGCGGCGCCAGCACCCTGAGTCAGCAAGTGTCGAAAAACCTCTTTCTCTGGGCCGGACGCAGTTATCTGCGCAAAGGGCTCGAGGCTTGGTTCACTGCGCTGATCGAGGTGTTCTGGCCCAAGCAGCGGATTCTTGAGGTGTACCTGAACAGCGTTGAATGGGATGACGGCGTGTTTGGCGCCGAAGCGGCGGCTCGTCATCACTTTGGCGTGAGTGCAAAGTCGCTGTCGCGGCAGCAGGCGAGTTATCTGGCGGCGGTGTTGCCTAATCCGCGGGTATGGAGCGCGAGCCATCCGACCGGTTATGTGTCGCGCCGGGCCGGGTGGATTCGTCAGCAGATGAGTCAGTTGGGCGGGGATAGTTATCTGTTTGGGCTCAATGATTCGCGGCGGGCGCCTTGGTCTGAATAGCACCGAAGATCAAAGGTAGGAGTGAGCCTGCTCGCGATAGCGGTGTGTCAGTAACGAAGATTTCGCCTGATACACCGCTATCGCGAGCAGGCTCACTCCTACAGGGGTTTTGTGCGGCATCGGAAATAAAAACGCCCCGATCATCGCTGATCGGGGCGTTTTTGTTTGCCGGGCGCCGGTTACGCGGCGATCGACAATTTGAGCTTGTTCATCGCGCTTTTCTCAAGCTGACGAATCCGCTCGGCCGACACGTTGTATTTCTGCGCCAGGTCGTGCAGCGTGGCTTTCTCCTCGGCCAGCCAGCGCTGGTAGAGGATGTCACGGCTGCGTTCGTCCAGCACTTCCAGCGCTTCGTGCAGGTTGCTGTTGGAGTTGTCGCTCCAGTCAGCGTCTTCCAGCTGACGCGCCGGGTCGTACCGGTGGTCTTCCAGGTAATTGGCCGGCGACTGGAAAGCGCTATCGTCGTCCGCTTCCGCGGCCGGGTCGAAGGCCATGTCATGGCCGGTCAGGCGACTTTCCATCTCGCGTACTTCTCGCGGCTCGACGCCGAGGCTTTCCGCTACACGGTGGACTTCCTCGTTGTTCAGCCACGCCAGACGCTTCTTCTGGCTGCGCAGGTTGAAGAACAGCTTGCGCTGGGCCTTGGTGGTCGCGACTTTCACAATGCGCCAGTTGCGCAGGATGAACTCGTGAATTTCCGCCTTGATCCAGTGCACGGCGAACGACACCAGACGCACACCCATTTCCGGATTGAAGCGCTTCACGGCCTTCATCAGACCGACGTTACCTTCCTGGATCAGGTCAGCCTGAGCCAGACCGTAGCCGGAATAGCTACGGGCAATGTGTACGACAAATCGCAGGTGGGCGAGCACCATCTGCCGAGCCGCCCCCAGATCCTGCTCATAGTAGAGACTCTCGGCCAGTTCACGCTCCTGCTCCGGCGTCAGCAATGGAATGCTGTTCACGGTGTGCACATAGGCTTCCAGGTTCGCACCCGGAACCAACGCGTACGCAGGTTGCAAAGAATTGGTCATGCGAAAAAACCTCCCACTTACATACTCGTGCCTCTCGGCACTGCGAAAAATTGACCGGGAACTCAGGTACAAGTTCCCATAAAAACCGCAAGGTCAATCACGCGCAAAAAAGATTCTACTTCGGCGCCAGCTCCCTGAGATGACGTGCGACTGCAATCCATGCACCGATATAACCCAACAGCACCGCGCCAAGCAAGAGCGACAGACCGTCGGCCGCTGGCACACCGGCCAGGGCGAAATCACTGCCGTACAAGCCGGCTAGTCCAACCACCGCATCGTTCAGCCAGTTCAGGCCGAACGCCAATACACCCCAGGACAAAAGCCCTGCACCGAAGCCATACAACGCGCCCATATAAAGGAAGGGACGCCGTACATAACTGTCAGTGCCGCCGACGAGTTTAATCACTTCTATCTCGGTTCGGCGGTTTTCAATATGAAGACGAATGGTATTGCCTATCACCAAAAGTAATGCAGAAACCAGCAGCACCGTCAGACCGAAGACAAACCGATCGCCCAGCTTGAGGATGGCGGCCAGACGTTCGACCCAGACTAGATCAAGTTGCGCCTGTTGTACCTTGGGCAGCTCGGAAAGTTTTTGTCTTAATGCTTCGAGTGTCGGCTTGTCGACTTCGTTCGGTGTCACCAGCACCACACCGGGCAAAGGGTTCTCGGGCAGCTCACGCAGGGCTTCGCCGAGGCCGGACTGCTGCTGGAACTCCTCGAGCGCCTGATCGCGGCCGACATATTCAGCATCAGCGACGCCGGGCATGCCTTTGATCTGCTCGCGCAACGACTCACCCTGCTCCGGCGTCGCGTCGAGTTGCAGGTACAGCGAGATCTGCGCCGCGCGCTGCCACGAACCGCCGAGACGTTCGACATTGTTCAGCAGCAGCGACAGGCCCATCGGCAAACTCAACGCAACGGCCATCACCATGCAGGTGAAGAAGCTGCCGATTGGCTGCTTGCCGAGGCGACGCAGGCTGTCGAGCAGGCTGGCGCGGTGACTTTCAATCCACGCACGGAACAGCGTGGCGAAGTCCGGGCCATCGTCATCGTCGTGTTTTTTCTTTTTCGGCGGCTGCGGATCGGCGGCTTTCGGGGCCACACGTTCGGAAACCTTCGGGCTGCGTGTCGCACTCATACCCCGGCCTCCCCGTCGCCAATCAAGCGGCCGCGTTGCAGTGTGAGCATGCGGTGACGCATGCGCGCGATCAGTGCCAGGTCGTGACTGGCGATCAGCACGCTGGTGCCCAAACGGTTGATGTCTTCGAACACACCCATGATTTCCGCCGCCAGACGCGGGTCGAGGTTACCGGTCGGTTCGTCCGCCAGCAGCAAGGCCGGGCGATGGACGATGGCGCGGGCGATGCCGACGCGCTGTTGCTGACCGGTGGACAGGTCGCCGGGGTACAGATCGGTTTTATCCGACAGCGCTACACGCTCCAGCGCCGAATCGACGCGCTTGGCGATTTCAACCTTGGACAGGCCGAGGATCTGCAACGGCAAGGCGACGTTATTGAATACGGTGCGATCAAACAGCAACTGGTGATTCTGGAACACCACGCCGATCTGCCGGCGCAGAAACGGAATCTGCGCATTGCTGATGGTGCTCAGGTCCTGCCCGGCGAGCAGCAGCTTGCCGCTGGTCGGTCGCTCCATCGCCAGCAACAGGCGCAACAGGGTGGATTTACCAGCACCGGAGTGACCGGTGACAAACAGGAACTCGCCACGACGCACTCGAAAGCTCAGCTCATGCAAGCCGACGTGACCGTTCGGGTAGCGTTTACCGACCTGTTCGAAACGAATCATGAACGCTCCCGCTCGGCAAACAGTGCCTGGACAAAGGGTTCTGCTTCAAAAGTACGCAAGTCGTCGATGCCTTCACCGACGCCGATGTAGCGAATCGGCAGACCGAACTGCTTGGCGAGGGCGAAGATCACCCCCCCCTTGGCGGTGCCGTCGAGCTTGGTCAGGGCCAGGCCGGTCAGTTCAACGGTCTGGTTGAATTGCTTGGCCTGGTTGATCGCGTTCTGCCCGGTGCCGGCGTCGAGCACCAGCAGCACTTCGTGCGGCGCGTCAGCGTCGAGCTTGCCGATGACCCGGCGCACCTTTTTCAGCTCTTCCATCAGGTTGTCTTTGGTGTGCAGACGACCGGCGGTGTCAGCGATCAACACATCGATGCCACGAGCCTTGGCGGCCTGCACGGCGTCGAAGATCACCGAAGCCGAATCGGCACCGGTGTGCTGGGCGATGACCGGAATCTTGTTGCGCTCGCCCCAGACCTGCAATTGCTCGACTG
The DNA here is from genome assembly GCF_051132135.1 of Pseudomonas sp. R1-1. Taxonomy (NCBI): domain Bacteria; kingdom Pseudomonadati; phylum Pseudomonadota; class Gammaproteobacteria; order Pseudomonadales; family Pseudomonadaceae; genus Pseudomonas; species Pseudomonas sp. R1-1. Next base: position 456,067 of record NZ_CP071663.1, on the reverse strand, counting down.
CTGCGGCACGGAAGGTATCACCGGCGGCCAGCATGACTTTCTTGCCTTCCAGTTGCAGCTTCTTCGCCAGCTTGCCGATGGTGGTGGTTTTACCGGCGCCGTTGACGCCGACCACCAGAATCACGAACGGCTTGTTCTGCGAGGCGATCTTCAGCGGCTGTTCGACCGGCTTGAGCATGGCTGCCAGCTCGGCCTGCAACGACTTGTACAGCGCATCGGCGTCGGCCAGCTCTTTGCGCGCAACCTTTTGGGTCAGGCGCTGGATGATCTGCGTGGTGGCTTCGACGCCGACGTCGGCGGTGAGCAGACGGGTTTCGAGGTCGTCGAGCAAATCGTCATCGATGGTCTTGCGCCCGAGGAACAGGCTGGCCATGCCTTCGCCGATGCTGGCGCTGGTCTTCGACAGGCCTTGCTTGAGGCGGGCGAAGAAACCGGCCTTGGTTTCTTCGGTGCGCGGGGCTTCGACGGGTGTTTCTGCCGGCGCTTCGACCGGCACGATCGGAGCGACAGCTGGCGCAGCGGCAACCGGTGCAGGTGCAGGTGCAGGTGCAGGCTCGGACGGCGGGACAACCGGGGCGACGGGTTCGGAAATGACCGGCGCGTGTTCAACAACCGGTTGCGCTACAGGCTCCTCGGCGACCTCTGCAGCCGGCGCGGGGATTACCGGCGTCACATGCGGCGCTGCCTCTTCAACGAAGGCCACCGGTTCTTCCGCTACCGGCAAGGTCAGCCAAGGCTCGGCGGCCGGCGTCAGCGGCAACTCCGCAGCCACTGGCGCTTCAGGCTCGGCCGCGACCTCCGGCTGCAACACCGGCTCGGCGATCGGCAGCACGATCGGCGCAGATTCTTCTTTTATAGCAGGAGCCGGCGCGGGCTCGGCAATCGCGGGCGGCTGTTCGACGACGGGTTCCTGCGGTTTTTTCCGCAGCCATCCGAACAGGCTTTTCTTCTCGCCAGCCGCAGCTGGGCTCTTCTTGTCGTCGTTGGAACCAAACATGGAGGACGGCTATCTCACGGTAGCGACGCGCCATAAGGGCGCCCCGGCAAATAAATATTCGATGCAGAACAGACTGTGTTTCACCCAGCTTGTTCACGCGCAACATTTTGTCGAGGCGCCGAAGGCACCTCAAGGATCGTTTTAACGAAGGGTTAAACCGGTAAAAATCGGCGAAAACGCTAAGTTTAGTTGATAAACCGCAGCATTCTGCCATGAACCCATACAGCCCGATCAGCGTTCGAAGCCTGATAGGCGTGGTCGCCGGTAAAACGGATCAGTATCCTAGCACCCTCTCGCCCGCCGACGCTAAGACCAAGCGGGCAGCCCAACAGGTTGAAAAACGAATGAATGCTCTAGCCCGCCGCGCTGCTGGCCTGCTGCTCAGCGCAGTCTGCCTGCCCCTTTCGGCCCTGGCGGCCGACCCGCAACCGACCCATGAATTCACCCTCGACAACGGCCTCAAGGTCGTCGTGCGCGAGGACCATCGTGCGCCGGTGGTCGTTTCGCAGATCTGGTACAAGGTCGGCTCCAGCTACGAGACTCCGGGCCAGACCGGTCTGTCCCACGCGCTCGAGCACATGATGTTCAAGGGCAGCGAAAAAGTCGGCCCCGGCGAAGCTTCGCTGATCCTGCGCGACCTCGGCGCCGAAGAGAACGCGTTCACCAGCGACGACTTCACGGCTTATTACCAGGTGCTGGCCCGCGATCGCCTCGGCGTGGCGTTTGAGCTGGAAGCCGACCGCATGGCCAACCTGCGCCTGCCGGCCGACGAGTTCGCCAAGGAGATCGAAGTCATCAAGGAAGAGCGCCGCCTGCGCACCGATGACAAGCCGATGTCCAAGGCCTACGAGCGCTACAAGGCCATGGCCTATCCGGCCAGCGGTTATCACACGCCGACCATCGGCTGGATGGCTGACCTCGACCGTATGAAAGTCGAGGAACTGCGCCACTGGTACCAATCCTGGTATGCGCCGAACAACGCCACGCTGGTCGTGGTCGGTGACGTCACTCCGGACGAAGTGAAAACCCTCGCCCAGCGCTACTACGGCCCGGTCGCCAAACGCGACGTGCCACCGGCGAAAAAACCGCTGGAACTGGCCGAGCCCGGCGAACGCCAGATCACCCTGCGCGTGCAAACCCAACTGCCGAGCCTGATGCTTGGCTTCAACGTGCCGAGCATTGCTACTGCTGATGACAAACGCTCGGTCAACGCCCTGCGCCTGATCTCGGCGCTGCTCGACGGCGGCTACAGCGGGCGCATCCCGGCGCAACTGGAACGCGGCGAAGAGCTGGTCTCCGGCGGCTCGTCGGACTATGACGCCTACACCCGCGGTGACAGTCTGTTCACCCTGTCGGCGACCCCAAATACGCAGAAGAAAAAGACCATCGCTCAGGCTGAAGCCGGGTTGTGGAAACTCCTAGAGCAGCTGAAGACCACCGCGCCGTCGGCCGCAGAGCTGAAGCGCGTGCGTGCGCAGGTGATCGCCGGTCTGGTGTTCGAACGTGATTCGATCACCAGCCAGGCCACCGCCATCGGCCAACTGGAAACGGTCGGTCTGTCGTGGAAGCTGATGGACACCGAGCTGGCCGATCTGGAAAGCGTGACCCCGCAAGACATCCAGAACGCCGCGAAAAAGTATTTCACCCGCGAACGTCTCAGCGTCGCCCATGTCCTGCCTTTGGAGACGACTCATGAGTGAGCGCAAAGCCCCACGCCTGATGCTGCTTGGCCTGATCGCTGTCGCGGTAATCGGCTCGGCAGCAGTTTATCTGTCGCCGAGCGCCGACAGCCATGCCAGCGAAGCGCTGGATAACGCCAAGTCCACGCAGAAACTGCAATCGCTGGCCGAACTCGACGGCAAGGCGCCGGCCAGCCGCACGCTCGACGTGCAGACCTGGACCACCACCCAGGGCGCCAAGGTGCTGTTCGTCGAAGCCCATGAGCTGCCGATGTTCGACATGCGCCTGATTTTCGCCGCCGGCAGCAGTCAGGACGGCAACGCAGCGGGACTGGCGGTGTTGACCAACGCGATGCTCAACGAAGGTGTCGCTGGCAAAGATGTCGGCGCCATCGCGCAGGGTTTTGAAGGTCTCGGTGCGGATTTCGGCAACGGCGCGTTCAAGGACATGGCGCTCGCTTCGTTGCGCAGCCTGAGCGCGGCCGACAAACGTGAACCGGCGCTGAAGCTGTTTGCCGAAGTGGTTGGCAAACCGACCTTCCCCGCCGACTCCTTCGCGCGCATCAAGAACCAGATGCTTGCCGGTTTCGAATACCAGAAACAGAACCCCGGCAAACTCGCCAGCCTCGAGCTGATGAAGCGTTTGTACGGCGATCACCCGTACGCGCATTCAAGCGACGGCAACGTGCAAAGCGTGCCGAAGATCACCCTGGCGCAGTTGCGTGATTTTCACGCCAAGGCTTACGCCGCCGGCAACGCGGTGATTGCCCTGGTCGGTGACTTGTCGCGCGCCGAAGCCGAGGCGATTGCCAATCAGGTGTCCGGCGCACTGCCAAAAGGCCCGGCGCTGGCGAAAATCGCGGCACCGCAGGAGCCGAAAGCCAGCGTCAACCACATCGAGTTTCCGTCGAAACAGACCAACCTGATGCTCGCGCAACTGGGCATCGACCGTGACGACCCGGATTACGCCGCGCTGTCGATGGGCAACCAGATCCTCGGTGGCGGCGGCTTCGGCACACGCCTGATGAGTGAAGTGCGCGAGAAACGTGGCCTGACCTACGGCGTGTACTCGGCATTCAGCCCGATGCAGGCTCGCGGTCCGTTCATGATCAACCTGCAGACCCGCGCGGAAATGAGCGAAGGCACCCTGAAACTGGTGCAGGACGTACTCGCCGATTACCTGAAAACCGGGCCAACGCAGAAAGAACTCGACGACGCCAAACGCGAACTGGCCGGCAGCTTCCCACTGTCCACTGCGAGCAATGCCGATATCGTCGGCCAGCTCGGGGCGATGGGCTTCTATAATCTGCCGCTGAGCTATCTCGACGATTTCATGCGTCAGTCGCAGAGCCTGACCGTCGAACAAGTGCGCGACGCGCTGAACAAACACCTGAGCACGGACAAAATGGTCATCGTCACCGCTGGCCCGACCGTGCCGCAAAAGCCGTTACCGGCCCCATCTGATAAACCTGCCGAGCAACCGCTCGGGGTTCCGGAGCATTAATGGCGACTCGTACCCCTAAAAAACCTGCGCACAACGTCCACAACGGTGTGAACCAGTTGCGCATCATTGGCGGCCAATGGCGCAGCCGCAAGCTGAGCTTCCCCGACGCGCCGGGCCTGCGCCCGACGCCGGACCGTGTGCGCGAAACCCTGTTCAACTGGCTGGCGCCGTACGTTGAAGGGGCCAAGGTACTCGACCCGTTCGCCGGCAGCGGCGCGCTGTTTCTCGAAGCGCTGTCCCGTGGCGCGGCGATGGGCCAGGCACTGGACACGAGCAACATCGCCGTGTCCAGCCTTAAGGAACACCTCGGCACCCTGCGCTGCACCACCGGCCAGGTGCAGACCGCCGACGCCTTGCGTTATCTGGAAACCCAGACCGCAACGCCGTTCGATCTGGTATTCCTCGACCCGCCGTTCAACCAGAACCTGCTGCCGGCGGTGTGCTCGCTGCTGGAAGAGCGACAGTGGCTGGCGACCGATTCGTGGATCTACACTGAAAGCGAAACCGCGCCGTCGACCCTCGGCCTGCCGGGCAACTGGCGCCTGCACCGCGAGCAGAAGTCCGGTCGGGTCTACTATGCGCTGTGGCAGCGTTCGACGCACATCGACGCCTGACCTGTAGCGAGCGACAACCTGTGGCAAGGGAGCCTGCTCCCTTGCCCTACGCACATCGAGAATCATCGTGCCCCCTTCCTCAGAGCGTTTCACTCCCGCCTTCGGTCTCGGCAATCCGCACTTACAGACTTTGTGGGGGCCGCTGTGGCGCAAAACCGTGCACATCGAACGCGAGCGCGAGCGTCTGTGGTTGGAGGACGGCGATTTTCTCGATCTCGACTGGCATGGTCCGCACAGCGCCGAAGCGCCATTGGTGCTGGTGTTGCACGGGCTGACCGGCTCTTCCAACTCGCCTTATGTGGCGGGCATTCAAAAGGCCTTGGCTGATCAGGGTTGGGCCAGCGTTGCGCTGAACTGGCGTGGCTGCTCGGGCGAACCGAACCTGCTGCCGCGCAGCTACCATTCCGGCGCCAGCGAAGATCTGGCCGAGACCATCAAACACCTGCATGCGAAACGCCCGCTGGCGCCGTTGTTTGCGGTCGGCTACTCGCTCGGCGGCAATGTTCTGCTCAAGCATCTGGGCGAGACCGGTAGCGCCAGTGGCCTGCAGGGTGCGGTGGCGGTGTCGGTGCCGTTTCGCCTCGATCAGTGCGCCGACCGTATCGGCCAGGGTTTTTCCAAGGTTTATCAGGCGCACTTCATGCGTGAGATGGTCGCTTACATCAAGAACAAGCAGCGGCAGTTTCAGCATGACGGTCGTGAGGATGGCCTGGCGAAACTGGCGGCGCTCGGTTCGCTGGAAAACATGCGCACGTTCTGGGATTTCGATGGCCGCATCACCGCGCCATTGCATGGTTTCAACGACGCCGAGGATTACTATCGCCGCGCCTCGAGTCGCTATTTCCTCGGTGAGATTCGCACTCCGACGCTAATCATTCAGGCGGCCGACGATCCGTTCGTATTCCCGCACAGCCTGCCGCAGGCCGATGAACTGTCGGCCTGCACGCAATTCGAGCTGCAGCCGCGCGGCGGGCATGTCGGGTTTGTCGATGGCTCGGTTCGCACGCCCGGTTATTACCTGGAGCGGCGAATTCCGCAGTGGTTGCGCACACGGCCAGTGTAGGAGTGAGCCTGCTCGCGATGGCGTCCTGTCAGTCACTTCATCTTTAACTGACACACTGCTATCGCGAGCAGGCTCACTCCTACAGGGGTACGCGTTGTTTATTCGCCCGTGGCAATGCCTCGCGATGGCTCGTTGATCCACTCGCTCCACGACCCGGCATACAGCGCACCCAGCGGATAACCGGCCAGGCACAGGGCGAACAGGTTATGACACGCCGTCACCCCCGAGCCGCAGTAGGCGACCAACTCCGATGGCGAGCGATCGCCGAGTTTCGCCGCAAAACGCCGCTTGAGCTGATCGGCCGGCTGAAAGCGCCCGTCGCTGCCGAGGTTGTCGGTGAACGCCGCGCACTGTGCACCGGGAATGTGCCCGGCGACCGGATCGATCGGTTCCACTTCGCCTTTGAAGCGCGGCAGTGCGCGGGCATCGATCAAGGTCAATGACGGGTGACCAAGACGCTGCTGCAATTGCTCGGCGCTGAGCAGCAGGCTCATGTCCGGCTCGCCGCTGAAATTGCCACGAGCAATGGCCGGCGGATCCAGACTCAGCGGCAGCCCGGCCGCATGCCAGGCCTTGAGCCCGCCGTCGAGAATGAACACGCCGTCGCGCTTGCCCAGCCACGCCAGCAACCACCACGCCCGTGCCGCGTAGGCACCCGGGCCGTCGTCGTAGAGAACCACGTCGCTGTCATTGCTGATGCCCCAATCCTGCAGGCGCTCGATCAGCGCCGCCGGCTCGGGCAGCGGATGACGGCCGCTCACGCCCTTGATGACTTTGCCGCTCAGGTCCCGTTCGAGATCGGCGAAGCTCGCCCCGGCGATATGCCCTTCGGCGTAGCTGCGCTGACCGTAGTCCGGGTCTTCGAGGGCGAAACGGCAATCGAGGATCACCAGCCCCGGCTGCGCCTTGCGGGCGTCCAGTGCGACGGGGCTGATCAGTTGCGCAATCGGCATAACGGGCTCCTGGGTATCAACACAAAAGGCTTATTTGACGTCTTCGAGGGCCTGGGCCAGCGGCACGTAGAATTCTTCGAACAGTGCATTGACCTCGTCGCGCGCCTGCGCGGTGACAAACCCGGCTTCCAGCACCAGCACCTGATACACGCCACGCTTGATGGCTTGTTCACTGAGGTGGTTGGAGTTTTCCCGGGTGGTGCACAAGAAGCGCACCCACGAAGTCAGGATGATCCACGCGTTGAGAGTCAGTGATTCGATCTGCACGCGGTCCATGTCGAGAATCCCGGCAGCAACGAAACCTTCGTAGATCGCCGCGCCCTGAATCACGCAGCGCTGGGAGAAGCGTCGGTATCGCGCGGCCAGTTCCGGATCGCTGTCGAGCAGATGCTCAAGGTCGCGGTGCAAAAAGCGGTAGCGCCACATCGCCGAGAGCAGTTCCTTAAGATAGAAACGCTTGTCTTCGACCGTCGCCGCGCGGCCCTGCGGTGGGCGCAAAAAGCTGTCGACCAGGCTTTCGTACTCACTGAACAGCACGGCGATGATCGCCTGCTTGTTGGGGAAGTGGTAGTACAGATTGCCCGGAGAAATCTCCATGTGGGCGGCAATGTGATTGGTGCTGATACTGCGCTCGCCCTGTTGATTGAACAGTTCGAGGCTGTTGAGCACGATACGCTCGCTGGTTTTTATTCGTGGGGCCATGGCTTGAGCTTTAATTCAGGGTGCGTGTAGGGGCATCTTACGACCTAACCGGAAATGGATAAAACACCGCTGTGCATGGAAGTCATTTGACTTTCTAGAGCATAGACTCTAAAAAGTTCGTCACTACAATAAAATCCGGAGCAGAGCATGACTGCCGATATTGCCTACCTGCAAACGTTGCAGCCCGCGCTGGCCGAGCTTGATCGGTTGTTCGAGGCGCAACGTGCCGCCTACGCCGCCAATCCGATGCCGCCCGCCGCGCAGCGCCAGCAATGGCTCAAGGCACTGGCGGATCTGCTCAGCAGCGAACGGCAGGCATTGACTGCGGCCATCAGTTCGGATTTCAGCCATCGCAGCGCCGATGAAACCCTGCTCGCTGAACTGATGCCGAGCCTGCACGGCATCCATTACGCCAGCCGCCATCTCAAAGGCTGGATGAAAGCCTCACGGCGCAAGGTCGGCATGGCCTTCCAGCCGGCGTCGGCAAAAGTGGTGTATCAGCCGCTGGGCGTGGTCGGCGTGATCGTGCCGTGGAATTACCCATTGTATCTGGCCGTCGGCCCGCTGGTCGGCGCGCTCTCGGCGGGCAATCGGGTCATGCTCAAACTCAGCGAGTCGACCCCGGCCACCGGGCAACTGCTCAAGCAGCTGCTGGCGCGCATCTTCCCCGAGGATCTGGTCTGCGTGGTGCTTGGCGAGGCCGATGTCGGCGTGGCATTTTCCCGCCTGCGCTTCGATCACTTGCTGTTCACTGGCGCCACCAGCATCGGCAAACATGTGATGCGCGCCGCGGCGGAAAACCTCACCCCGGTGACCCTCGAACTGGGCGGCAAATCCCCGGCCATCGTCTCGCACGACGTGCCGCTCAAGGACGCCGCCGAGCGCATCGCCTTCGGCAAGACCCTGAACGCCGGGCAGACCTGCGTCGCCCCGGATTACGTGCTGGTGCCGGAAGATCGCGTCGGTGCGTTCGTTGAAGCCTATCGCCAGGCCGTACAGGGTTTTTACCCGACGCTCGCCGATAATCCGGACTACACGGCGATCATCAACGAGCGTCAGCTGGCGCGTCTCAACGGCTACATCAGCGATGCCACCAGCAAGGGCGCGCTGCTGATTCCGCTGTTCGAACAGGGCCAGGGCCGGCGCATGCCGCACAGCGTGCTGCTGAATGTCAGCGATGACATGACCGTGATGCAGGACGAAATCTTCGGCCCACTGCTGCCAATCGTGCCGTATCGGGATTTGCAGCAGGCATTTGCTTACATCAATCAGCGCCCACGTCCTCTGGCTCTTTACTACTTTGGCTACGACAAACGCGAACAGCGGCGCGTGCTGCATGAAACCCATTCCGGCGGCGTCTGCCTCAACGACACGCTGCTGCATGTCGCGCAGGACGACATGCCGTTCGGCGGCATCGGTGCGTCCGGCATGGGTCATTACCACGGTCACGAAGGTTTCCTGACGTTCAGCAAAGCCAAAGGCGTGCTGATCAAACAGCGTTTCAACGCCGCCAGGCTGATCTACCCGCCCTACGGCAAAACCGTGCAGAAGCTGATTCAGAAGCTGTTCATTCGCTAAACGCTGGTCACCGCCGGGTAATAACAACAATGCACCCAAGCCTGACTGCAACACCCGCGCTGTCGCGCCGTGGCCTGCTGAAATTCAGCCTCGGCGCAACGGCCTTCCTCGCCACCGCCGGCCTCGGGGCCAGCCTCAGTGGTTGCTCGTCGAGCATCGCCGCCAACGGTTTTGTCTCACTGCGCGACGGCGATCTGCTGTTTCTGCGCGCGCTGATTCCGGTGATGCTCGACGGCGCCGTCGCGGCAGAAAAGCTGCCGACGGCGGTCGAGGGCACGCTCCAGTCGCTGGATTACAGCCTCGATCACCTGTCGCCAGAAATGCTCAAGCTCACCCGGCAACTGTTCGACGTGCTGGGCATGGCCGTCACCCGCGGGCCGCTCACCGGCATCTGGGGCAGTTGGGAAAACGCCAGCCCCGCGGCCATGCGGCATTTTCTCCAGCGCTGGGAAAACAGCTCGCTGAGCCTGTTGCGCATGGGCCATAGCTCGTTGCAGCAGATGGTGATGATGGCGTGGTACACGCGCCCGGAATCCTGGGCGCACTGCGGATATCCCGGCCCGCCCACGGTTTGAGATCGGCGGCGCGGCCTTCGCGAGCAGGCTCGCTCCCACAGGGGGTCGCATTCCAATGTGGGAGCGAGCCTGCTCGCGAAGGGGCCAGTCGCCACACCTTGCATCCAAAAATAATAAAAGAGAGCCCGACCGATGCCCGTACCCGATCCTTTCCGCGAAGGCCTCGCCCGCGGCTGGAAAACCTACAACGGTTCGCAACTGACCGATGACCTGACCCTTGAAGCCGACGTAGCGATCATCGGCAGCGGCGCTGGCGGCGGTACCACTGCGGAAATTCTCAGCGCGGCCGGCTACAAAGTCCTGCTGATCGAAGAAGGCCCGCTGAAAACCAGCTCCGACTTCAAACTGCTTGAGGGCCAGGCCTACAGCAGTCTCTATCAGGAAGGCATCGGGCGCATGAGCAAGGACGGTGCGATCACTATCCTGCAAGGCCGCGCGGTCGGCGGCACGACGCTGATCAATTGGACTTCGAGCTTTCGCACGCCCGATCCGACCCTCGAACACTGGGCTCGGGAACACAACGTCAAAGGCCACAGCCCGGTCGAAATGGCACCGTGGTTCGAAAAAATGGAGCAGCGTCTCGGCGTTGCGCCGTGGAGGGTGCCGCCGAATGCCAATAATGACGTGATCCGCAAAGGCTGCGAACAGCTCGGTTATAGCTGGCATGTGATTCCGCGCAATGTACGTGGCTGCTGGAATTTGGGTTATTGCGGCATGGGCTGCCCGGCCAATGCCAAGCAATCGATGCTGGTTACGACCATTCCGGCGACGTTGGAAAAGGGTGGCGAGCTGCTTTATCTGGCGCGTGCAGAAAAACTGTTGATCAGCGGCGACAAGGTGGCCGGTCTGCAATGCGTGGCCATGGACGAGCGCTGCGTCGAGCCGACAGGTCGGCGCATCACCGTTCAGGCGCGGCATTACGTGCTGGCGGGGGGCGGCATCAACAGCCCGGCGCTGCTGCTGCGTTCGGACGCGCCGGACCCGCATGAGAATCTTGGCAAGCGTACGTTCCTGCACCCGGTGAACATGTCCGCCGCGCGCTTTGACGAAGTCATCAACCCGTTCTACGGCGCGCCGCAGTCGATTTACTCCGACCATTTCCAGTGGAAGGACGGCACCACCGGGCCGATGGCCTTCAAACTCGAAGTGCCGCCACTGCATCCGGCGCTCGCGGCGACGTTGCTCGGCGGCTTTGGTGCAGAAAATGCGCAGCACATGGCCGACCTGCCGCACACCCACGCCATGCTCGCCTTGCTGCGTGACGGTTTTCACCCGGATAGCGTGGGTGGCTCGGTCGAGCTGCGCGGCGACGGTTCGCCGGTGCTCGACTATCAGCTTTCACCCTACGCCTGGGACGGTCTGCGCCGGGCCTTTCACGTCATGGCGGAAATCCAGTTCGCCGGTGGCGCGAAATCGGTGATGCCAATGCATGCCGACGCCCGCTACGTGAAAACCCTGGGCGAAGCGCGCAGCCTGATCGACGGGCTGAGCCTTGAGCTGTATCGCACGCGCCTGGGCAGCGCCCATGTGATGGGCGGCTGCGCCATGGGTGAGGATGCCAGAAGCGCGGTGACCGACAGTCTCGGGCGCCATCATCAATTGGCCAATCTGTCGATTCACGACGGCTCGCTGTTCCCCACCAGCATTGGCGCCAACCCGCAATTGTCGGTGTATGGCTTGACCGCGCAACTCGCGACGTCCCTCGCCGATCGGCTGAGAAACCCATGAAAAAACCGATGATTGCCGGCGTCTATAGTGCGTTCTTACCCAACACGCGACTTGGCCGACCGGTTAGGCTGCGATACCATCCGACTCCCCAACGGACTCCCGCCAGGACGACGCGATGAACCGAGTGTTGTACCCAGGTACCTTCGACCCTATTACCAAGGGCCATGGCGATCTGGTCGAACGCGCCTCGCGCCTGTTCGACCATGTGATCATTGCTGTCGCCGCCAGCCCGAAAAAGAACCCGCTGTTCCCGCTGGAACAACGCGTGGAACTGGCGCGCGAAGTCACCCGGCACTTGCCGAACGTGGAAGTGGTCGGTTTCTCGACGCTGCTGGCGCATTTCGCTAAAGAGCAGAACGCCAATGTGTTCTTGCGTGGTTTGCGCGCGGTGTCGGACTTCGAATACGAATTCCAGCTGGCCAACATGAACCGCCAGCTGGCGCCGGATGTGGAGAGTCTGTTTCTCACGCCGTCGGAACGCTATTCGTTCATTTCCTCGACGCTGGTACGGGAAATTGCCGCGCTGGGCGGCGATATCAGCAAGTTCGTCCACCCGGCCGTGGCCGATGCGCTGACCCTGCGCTTTAAAAAGTAACGACCGTTCAAACGGCGCCCGCGTGCACTGCGGGCGCCAATGCGGCACAATTGCGCGCATTGATTTATAGCGCCCGGGCCTGCCGCCCCGGCTGGAGTTAGCATGTCCCTGATCATCACCGACGATTGCATCAACTGCGACGTCTGCGAACCCGAGTGCCCGAACGCCGCCATCTCCCAAGGCGAAGAGATCTACGTGATCGACCCCAACCTGTGCACCCAGTGCGTCGGCCACTACGACGAACCGCAGTGCCAGCAGGTTTGCCCGGTGGATTGCATTCCCCTGGACGAAGCCCATCCGGAGACTGAAGAGCAATTGATGGAGAAGTACCGCAAGATTACCGGCAAGGCCTGATTTTTCAGCGCCTGTCAGGTCCTCTTCGCCAGCAGGCTGGCTCCCACAGTGGTTTTGTGTCGATGCACATTCCCTGTGGGAGCCAGCCTGCTGGCGATAGGGCCATCAGCCACACTGCTGAAATCTGATCAGCTCACTCGCGCTGCTCAAACCCCTCCCCCGTACACCCCAGACAGCGCACAAAAGCAGCCTTCGCCGGGTCGACCACCAGCGCCTTCCCCGCATCGCCGACTCCGCCGCCCAGCGCGGTGAACGGCAACGACACGACAAACGCGCCGGCACCGATCACTGTGGCCACGACCAATAATGGCCGGGCGATCAATAGATCGCCGAGCATGGCGTAGGCCGGTGGGTTCTGGATGGTGTAGCGCGGATCACCGCTGCCGCTTTCCGTGGCCCGGGCGACCAGACTGGAACACAACAGCAGCGTGACGAAGAGGACTTGCAGGCATTTCATGGCGCGATCCTTCGGGCTGAGCAGTGAGACTCCTCATTATAGACCCGAGGATGTTTTCAGGTCTGGCAGCGCGGGCAGAACACACTGGCGCGCTGCCCAAGCTTGACCTCGCGCAGGCCGGTGCCGCAGACCTTGCAGTGTTCACCGCCGCGGCCATAGACAAACAGCTCCTGCTGGAAATATCCCGGCTGCCCGTCGCCGCCGATGAAATCACGCAGCGTGGTGCCGCCGCGCTCGATCGCTGCGGCGAGGATGCGTTTGATCTCGATCGCCAGCTTCAGATAGCGCCCTCGGGAAATTCCGCCGGCTGCTCGACGCGGATCGATCCCGGCGGCAAACAGCGCTTCGGTCGCGTAGATATTGCCGACCCCGACCACCACGGCGTTGTCCATGATGAACGGCTTGACCGCCATCGCCCGCCCGCGCGACAGCTGAAACAGCCGCTCGCCATCGAACAGATCGGTCAGCGGTTCCGGCCCGAGGCGAATCAGCAATTCATGATTGAGCGGATCGCTGCTCCACAACATCGCACCGAAACGCCGCGGATCGGTGTAGCGCAGCGCCAGCCCCGACTCCAGCTCGATGTCGACGTGCTCGTGCTTGAGCGCCGGCAACCCGGCTTCGACCAGACGTAGATTGCCCGACATGCCCAGATGGCTGATCAGCGTGCCGACCTCGGCATTGATCAACAGGTACTTGGCGCGGCGCTCGACCAGCACGATGCGCTGCCCCGACAGGCGCACGTCGAGATCTTCAGGGATCGGCCAGCGTAGCCGCCGGTCACGCACAATCACCCGGCTGACGCGCTGGCCTTCCAGATGCGGGGCGATGCCGCGGCGGGTGGTTTCGACTTCCGGCAGTTCAGGCATGCTGTCCTCGAATCAATGCGCGCCGAGGTCGCGGATCGTTTGCTTGAGGGTTTCGAAGTCGTAGTCCGACAGGCCTACGTAATCGAGCACCAGCGGGCCAACGGCGTTCCACTCGAAGTCTTCGGTCTGGTTGCCCAGTACCCGATACGACGCGCAGATGTTTTCGGCCATCTTCAGAATCGCCAGCAGGTTTTTCAGCTGGCTGTTCTTCGACGACTCGTCGCTGAAGATCGCCAACGCGTTGTGGTGATTGGCGATGGCCGCGCTGACATGCTCTGGCAGGCGCCAGGATTTTGCGGTGTAGTAACCGACCACGGCATGGTTGGTGTTGAACACACGGTTTTCCGTGTCGACCACCCGGCATTCCGGGCTGGCGCTGGCGTAGGCCTCTTCGAGTACGATCATGTAATCGGGGAAGCGCTGCAGCATCAACGGCACGCCACAATCGTGGAACAGCCCCAACGCATAGGCTTCATCGCCGGCCTGGGTGCCGATGCGCTTGGCCAGGGTCAGGCAGGTCATCGCCACATCCTGAGCAGTGTCCCAGAAGCGGTTGAGGGTGACGATGGTGTCGTCGTTCATTTCGCCCTTGATCGACTGCGCGTTGATCAGGTTGATGATCGAACGGCTGCCGAGCAGGTTCACCGCGCGCTGGATCGAAGTGATCTTGTTGCTCAGGCCGTAATAAGGCGAATTGACGATTTTCAGCAGTGCGCCGGACAGGCCCGGGTCCTGGGAGATCAGCTTGGCGATCACCTCCAGATCCGGGTCGGGCATGTACTGCTCCATTTGCAGATCCACCATGATCTGCGGTTGCGCCGGCACACTGATGCCTTGCAGCGATTGTTGAATCTGTTCGGTGGTCAGCTCTTGGGACATAAGTACACACTCTGGGACAGGCGGCGATTCTAACCGCTGAAAACGCGGGGCGACACACCGACGGGCACATCGCCGGAACTTTCATTCAAGCCCAGGCTTCGGACTGTGTGAGGCCCGCTGCACTTTTCAGGTCCGGCGCGGTGAAAAATCCCCACAGACTCAGGAGCTTATCGATGGCTAATTCCCTGAACGGCAAACGCGTCGCTTTTCTGGTAACCGATGGTTTCGAACAGGTGGAACTGACAGGTCCCAAGGACGCCCTCGACCAGGCCGGCGCGCAGACCGAAATCCTCTCGGCGAAATCCGGCACGGTCAAAGGCTGGAATCATGACAAACCAGCGGACGACTTCCCCGTCGCCAATACCTTCCAGGCCGTCAACATCGATCAGTACGACGCCGTGGTCCTGCCCGGCGGTGTGCAGAACTCGGACACCATCCGCATCGATGAAAATGCCCAGCAACTGGTCAAGTCCGCCGCATCGGCCGGCAAGCCGATCGCGGTGATCTGTCATGGCGGCTGGCTGCTGATTTCCGCGGGGCTGGTCGATGGCAAGACCATGACCAGTTACAAAACCCTCAAGGACGATCTGGTCAATGCCGGTGCCAACTGGGTGGATCAGGAAGTGGTCAAGGACGGCAAGCTGATCAGCAGCCGTCAGCCGGACGATGTGCCGGCGTTCAGTCAGGCTTTGATCGACGCACTGGCTGCGTAATCTTCGGCACCCCTTGCGCAAGCAGGCTCGCTCCCACTGGTATTCGTAATACCAATGTGGAGCGAGCCTGCTTGCGAAGGCGCCATCAGCGTTTCATCGCATCCACGGCCCTGCGCAAACTTCAACACGCTATACTCCCGCTCTTTTTTCCGGAGCGACGTCATGTCCCTGCCTAGCTTGCGCCTCAAAGCCAACGCCGACCGTCGCCTGCGCGCCGGTCACCTGTGGGTCTACAGCAACGAAATCGATGTAGCCGCTACCCCGCTGCACGGCTTCAATGCCGGCGATCAGGCCATTCTCGAAGCCGCGGGTGGCAAGCCGTTGGGCATCGTCGCGATGAGCCCGAACAACCTGATCTGTGCCCGTTTGCTGTCGCGCGACATTAAAGTGGCGCTGGACAAGTCCTTGGTGGTGCACCGCTTGAACGTGGCCCTGTCGCTGCGCGAGCGTCTGTTCGACAAGCCGTTCTACCGCCTGGTCTACGGCGATTCCGACCTGTTGCCGGGCCTGGTGGTCGACCGTTTCGGCGACATTCTGGTGGTGCAGATTGCATCGGCGACCATGGAAGCGCACAAGGACGACGTGATCGCCGCCCTGACCCAAGTGCTCAAGCCAAGCGGCATTCTGTTCAAGAACGACTCCGCCGCCCGTGATGCCGAAGGCCTCAACCGCTACGTCGAAACCGTGTTCGGTCTGGTCCCGGAATGGGTTGCACTGGAAGAGAACGGCGTGAAATTCGAAGCGCCGGTGATTCAGGGGCAGAAAACCGGCTGGTTCTACGATCACCGCATGAACCGCGCCCGCCTCGCTCCTTACGCCAAAGGCAAACGCGTCCTCGACCTCTACAGCTACATCGGTGGCTGGGGTGTGCAAGCGGCCGCATTCGGCGCCAGCGAAGTGTTCTGCGTCGACGCTTCGGCGTTCGCCCTCGACGGTGTTGAGCGTAACGCGGCGCTGAACGGTTTCGCCGACAAGATGACCTGCATCGAAGGCGATGTCTTTGAGGCCCTGAAAGAGCTGAAAGCCAGCGAAGAGCGTTTCGACGTGATCGTTGCCGACCCGCCTGCCTTCATCAAGCGCAAGAAAGACATGAAAAACGGCGAAGGCGCTTACCGTCGCCTGAACGAGCAAGCCATGCGCCTGCTCAACAAGGACGGCATCCTGGTCAGCGCGTCGTGCTCGATGCACCTGCCCGAGGACGATCTGCAGAACATCCTGCTGACCAGCGCCCGTCACCTGGATCGCAACATTCAGTTGCTGGAGCGTGGCGGGCAGGGTCCGGACCACCCGGTACACCCGGCCATCGCCGAAACTCGCTACATCAAGAGCATTACCTGCCGCCTGCTGCCCAACAGCTGATTCGCGCGGATAACGGGGGAGCCAGCAGGCTCCCCCGTTTGTTTGTACACCGCCCGGTGTGTTTTTTCGACTGTTCTGCAAACTTCCTACAATTACTTTCCTCCAGCCATGCAGGACGTTTCTCTCCGCCTTTCAATTATTGAAACCTTGCCTACAAGTTCAATTAAGCACAAAGATAGCTCTGACAAAATTACTGGAATTTTCCTACCGAATATCCGCTTGCCAATAGTCCATTACAAACTATTATGAAGTTGTCACCACGAGGTGACCTCAACTATCAATGAACATGGAGTTCAGATCATGAAAAGTATTTCTCTGGAAAGTAAAAAACTCGCAAACCTGGCTTTTCTGGTTGCCGCTAAAGCCCGCTAAGTAAGGCAGGACGCCGGGGAGTGCCGGCACCCGGCGTCCTTTTGACTTTACCCAGAGTGAATATCCTCATGCACATCAATCCCTTTCTTTTCATATTGCCGCGCCCTTCCGGACAAGTCATCTGGAACTATAAAGACCACACTCAATATGAACTTGGTCTCGACTATACAATTCGTCTTGCGCAATTAATCGACAACCCCGAACTGTACGACACGCAAAACATCATAGACACCGAACTATTGAATGCAAGCATTCTAACCAATTCAAAACCCGACGACTCACTGTGGGGCTGGGACGAACTGTCGAGGATTTATCATATCGGCACCCAGAATATTCCCTGTGAACATACGCCACAGAATATCCATGAGTGGTCCAGACATTATCTGGCCCACTGCAATGAAGTGCTCGCCGCACCGCCACCGACGACTGATCGTCCGGGATGCAAGGCAGACCGACGCATTGCTCTGCCCCGGCCCCGCGCCTTGAAAGACGAGAGCCTGATGCGCGCCCTGCTGCAGCGTAAAACCTGTCGGACCTACACAGGCGCAGCGGTCACGCTGGATGATCTCGGTACGCTGCTTTATCTGTCTTTCGGTTATCTCGAAGAACGCGAGCATGACCGCGACGACAGCATCGCCCACGGCCTCGGCGCCCGTCGAAGCAGCCCTTCCGCTGGCGGGCTGAATGCCTGCGAAGCCTTTTTGCTGGTGCAGAACGTCGATGACCTGGAGCCGGGCGTCTACAGCTACCATCCGGCCGAGCATTCACTGAGCCCGGTCAATCCTTTGCCAGAGCCCGCACTGGGCCAATTGCTCGCTGGCCAGCATTTCATCAACAACCTGCCGTTGGGCGTGTTCATCACCGCGCGTTTTGACCGGCTCTGGTGGAAATACGAACACTCACGGGCCTACCGCATGGCCTTCGTCGAGGCCGGCCACCTGTCGCAATCCTTCCAGTTGGTCGCCACCGCGCTTGGCCTCAACAGCTGGCTGACCGGTGCGTTTGCCGATCAGCAGGTCGAAGCCCTGCTTTCGCTTGAGGGCAGCGCCGAACAACCGCTGTTCTTCGTCGGCTGTGGGCACAGTGACGGCCAAGCGATGTGCGACGAGATCCATCAACTGCTGAGCGAGGGCCAAGCATGAGCCTGACGACGGCCGAGCCGGATGAGGCGCCTGTGTCATGGGCACTGAAATTCACCCTCAAGGATTGGGAAAGCCGCGCCTCGGTGCGCAGCAGTACCCATGACTATCTGTTACCGGACGACGTGGCCGCGCAGCTGCAAACCCGTCACTGGTTTCCGCCAGCCTTCATTCCCTATCTGGCGCACCCGGCCATCCAGGCGGCAGGGCTCGACGTGCAGCACCGATTGTCCGCCAACCACCTGGTGCACTTTCTCGATTACACCACCCTGCTCGAACACCGCATCGTCAATCGCGCCGTGGAAGTGATCGTGCACCGCGAGCTGCCGGTTTTCGTGCCGCTGGCGATGAAACACGCGGCGTTGCAGCTTTATACCGACGAGGGCTACCACGCGTTGTTCTCCAATCGGCTGGCTGAGCAGATCGCCGGTTTCTATGGCATCAGCGGGCGTCCGGCACTGCCCAAGCGCATCGCACGCCTCAACGCCTTGATCGCCCGCACTCCGGAAAAGCACCGACCACTGGCATGGTTTCTGCTCGGCTTCGTCTCGGAAACCATCATCGCCCGCGAGCTGCTGGACGTGTGTCGCGACAGCCTGGTGTCCAGCGTGAGTGACATGCTGCGCGACCACCTGACCGACGAGGCCCGCCACAGCCGTTATTTCGCCGAAGTGTTCCATTACCTCTGGCTGTCGATGCTCAGCCGCCAGCGCACCTTCGTCAGCAGGACCCTGCTGGAAATCATCGGTATTTTTTTCGAGGCCGACGAACGCTGGTTGCAACAGAGCCTGCGCGGCGCGGGCATTGCCGAGACGGACGTAATGGAAATCGTCAGCGGCATGGCCACCGTGCAGGCCAATCGCGCACGGGCGCGATCAGGTGCCATCGCTACGCTGGATGCACTGCGCAAGGCCGGTTTTTTTGCATTGCCCCATAACCAGACACTTTTTGCCAGGGCAGGACTGATCGATGCATAAGGCAACCTCCGTGGTAACCGTCAGGCAGCGCCGCGCAGCGGTGGGCCTGTTGCTGGCGATGGTGCTGCTTGGCGTATTCCCGCTGGATGTGTTGCTGCCCTCGTTTCCGGCATTGGCGGCGCACTTTGCCCGTTCACCGGCAGACATTGCGCTATCGATCAGCCTGTTTGCGGTGGGCATCGCGTTTGCCCAGTTGTTGATCGGCCCCCTGTCCGACGTGATCGGCCGCAAGGGCTTACTGCTGGCGGGCATGAGCGTGTCGATGCTCGGCGCAGTCGGTTGCGTAATGACCCGCGATTACACGCTGTTTCTGATATTCCGGGTCATGCAAGCCGTGGGATGCGGATGCTTCGTGCTGTCCCAGGCGCTGGTGCAGGATCTGTTCGAAGGGGCTGAGCGCGACCGGCTGCGCATCCTGATGGTCACGGCCACCGGGATTTTCATCTCGGTGTCGCCGCTGGCCGGGACTTTTCTGCAGGCCACGCTCGGCTGGCGCGGCAGCTTCTGGGTATTCACGGCGCTGTCTGCCGTGGTGCTGGTCAAGGCCTGGGTGTTTTTGCAAAACAGCCGGCCGGCTGACAGCCGTGCACGGGTCGGCTTCATCCGCGCCTATCGCCGCGTATTGGGTGAATTTGAATTTGTCGGTTACTGGCTGATCTCGGCGTTTGCCTTCGCCTGCCATTTCTCTTTCATCGTGATCTCACCACTGATCTTCATGGATCAACTGCAGCTCGCGCCGTATGACTTTTCGTTGATTCTGCTGCTATACGGTGCCGCTTATGTCGTCGGTGGCATTCTTGCCGCGGTGCTGAACCGGCGCATCACCCCGGTGCAGCAGATATTCACCGGGCTCGGCCTGATATTGCTGGCGGGGTTGGCAATGCTGTATCTGGCCGCTGCGCATGCGCTGGCCCCGGTCACGGTGCTGATTCCGATGCTGATCTGCACCGCTGGCACCACCATCGCCCGCCCTGCCGCGACATCGCGGGCCATGAGCCTGTTTCCTGAAAACGCCGGTACCTCGGCTTCAGCGGGCAGCACGATCATCTTCATTTGCGGCGGGCTGATCAGCGCGTTGATCAGCTTCAGCCCAGGCAATCTGCAAGCGACGCTGGGTTATTGCTTCGTGCTGTTGAGCGCAACAGCGCTGCTGCTCAACCACCGGCTCAGCCGGCGTGCGAGCAACCTTGCTGCCAGTGCCTTGGCGCAGAGCGGCGGCGATTGAAGCTGCCAGTCGTCATTCCACACCGACCGTCTGCACGGCGCAGCACGTTGCGCCATTCCCTCCAGACGCCAGCGGTGTAGAATCGCCTCATTCATCGCCATTCATCCCCGGCGGGTTTATGAGCTCAGGCTGAGACCAGCGGCGATCCCGCAACGTCATCGGCAGCTTCCGAAACACACGGCTATTTCCGCATGTTCCAGAGGTCCATAGAAGCTCACTCCCCTTTAGCACCTGATTAGCACCTGATTAGCCGCCCGGAGTGTTCCATGCCAGATTATCGTTCCAAAACATCCACCCACGGCCGCAACATGGCCGGCGCCCGCGCACTGTGGCGCGCTACGGGGATGAAGGATGACGACTTCAAAAAGCCGATCATCGCCATTGCCAACTCGTTCACCCAGTTCGTCCCGGGTCACGTACACCTGAAGGATCTGGGCCAACTGGTCGCCCGCGAAATCGAACGCGCCGGCGGCGTGGCAAAGGAATTCAACACCATTGCCGTGGATGACGGCATCGCCATGGGCCACGACGGCATGCTCTATTCGCTGCCGAGCCGCGAGATCATCGCCGACTCCGTCGAGTACATGGTCAACGCCCACTGCGCCGACGCCATCGTCTGCATCTCCAACTGCGACAAGATCACCCCGGGCATGTTGATGGCGGCCCTGCGCCTGAACATTCCAGTGATCTTCGTTTCCGGCGGCCCGATGGAAGCCGGCAAGACCAAACTCGCTTCCCACGGCCTCGATCTGGTCGACGCCATGGTGATCGCCGCCGACTCCAGCGCTTCTGACGAGAAAGTCGCCGAGTACGAGCGCAGCGCCTGCCCGACGTGCGGTTCGTGCTCGGGCATGTTCACCGCCAACTCGATGAACTGCCTGACCGAAGCGCTGGGCCTGGCCTTGCCGGGCAACGGTTCGACGCTCGCCACCCACAGCGACCGCGAGCAACTGTTCCTGCAGGCTGGCCGCACCATCGTCGAGCTGTGCAAGCGCTACTACGGCGAAAACGACGAGTCGGTGTTGCCGCGCAACATCGCCAACTTCAAGGCGTTCGAGAACGCGATGATGCTCGACATCGCCATGGGCGGGTCGACCAACACCATCCTGCACTTGCTCGCCGCCGCTCAGGAAGCCGAAATCGATTTCGACCTGCGCGACATTGATCGCCTCTCGCGCAGTGTTCCGCAGCTGTGCAAGGTTGCGCCGAACATTCAGAAGTACCACATGGAAGACGTGCACCGCGCCGGCGGCATTTTCAGCATCCTCGGTTCGCTGGCCCGTGGCGGCCTGCTGCACACCGACCTGCCTACCGTGCACAGCCGCAGCATGGAAGAAGCCATCGCCAAGTGGGACATCACCCAGACCAGCGACGAGGCTGTGCATCACTTTTTCAAGGCCGGCCCTGCGGGCATTCCGACGCAGACTGCGTTCAGCCAGTCGACCCGTTGGGAAACGCTGGACGACGACCGTGAAAACGGCTGCATCCGCAGCTTCGAGCACGCCTACTCGAAAGAAGGTGGCCTGGCCGTGCTGTACGGCAACATCGCGCAGGATGGTTGCGTGGTGAAAACCGCAGGTGTCGACGAGTCGATCCACGTCTTCGAAGGCAACGCGAAGATCTTCGAAAGCCAGGACAGCGCCGTGCGCGGCATCCTCGCAGACGAAGTGAAGGAAGGCGACATCGTGATCATTCGCTACGAAGGCCCGAAAGGTGGCCCGGGCATGCAGGAAATGCTTTACCCGACCTCGTACCTGAAATCCAAGGGGCTGGGCAAAGCCTGTGCCTTGCTCACTGACGGCCGTTTCTCCGGCGGCACGTCGGGCCTGTCCATCGGTCACGCTTCGCCAGAAGCTGCCGCCGGCGGCGCGATCGGTCTGGTGCAGGATGGCGACAAGGTGCTGATCGACATTCCGAACCGCTCGATCAACCTGTTGGTCAGCGACGAAGAACTGGCGGCACGCCGTGCCGAACAGGACAAAAAAGGCTGGAAACCGGTCGAACAGCGCCCACGCAAGGTGACCACCGCCCTCAAGGCCTACGCCCTGCTGGCGACCAGCGCCGACAAGGGTGCTGTACGCAACAAAGCGATGCTCGACGGCTTGTAAGCGTCCAGGCGCAGAAACAAAAATACCCCGCCAACGTGCGGGGCATTTTTTATCCGTCTGACACTGATCGTTCCCACGCTCCTGCGTGGGAATGCCTCAAGGGACGCTCCGCGTCCAGTGACGCGGAGCGTCACGGGCTGCATTCCCACGCGGAGCGTGGGAACGATCAAATCTGGCTCACGTCCCTACAGGAATACGGTGTGGGTTACTGAATATCTTCAGGCTTGACGATCACCCAGTTTTTATCCGCCGTCACCGGCAAGCCTTCCTTGGCCTGCGCCGCAGCGTGTTTGGCCATCATGCCGTTGATTTGCGTCATGTACTTGTCCTTGCGGTTGATCCACAAGTGGATGCCGCCCTTGGCCACGTCGACATCGTGGAACAGCATGTAGCCGTCGCTGGTCGGGGTGTCGCCGCCGACCAGTACCGGTTTTTTCCATTCATCGATGTAGGTGAGAATCGCCGCGTGCTTGCCGGCCATCCACGTCGCCGGGGTCCACAGGTACGGCGTCAGTTCCAGGCCGAGGTTGGCCTGCTCGTCATACTTGCCCGCTGTGATCTGCTTGCGCGCGGTAGTCAGTTCTTGCGTCTCGCGGTTCTTCAGCAGCAAGCTGACGCCAATGACGTTCTGCGGTTTGACGTTGTAGCCGTACTTCGGATCCGCCGCGACCATGCGCACCAGTTCTTCAGAGGCGGCGGTCATCACGTAGACCTCGATGCCGTTTTCCATCAGCTTGTTGTACAGCTCTTGCTGGCCGGTGAAGATCTTCGGCGGGTTGACGTCGAGTTTCTTCACCACATCGCCTTCGTAATAGGTCGCTGGCACCGGTTTGCCGGAAGCCATCAGCTCATCGACATAGCCCTTGAGCTCCTTGAGAGTGAAACCGGAGAACACTTGCGCCACCCACGGGTAGCAGACCATGTCGTCGACTTCGCAAAGACGATAGTAGTAACTGAACAGGCTTTCCTTGTGCTCGGCGGTGTCCTTGAACGGCATCAGTTTCAGCGACGGGTCGAGTTTGTCGCGGGTGATCAGGCCCTTGTTTTCCATGAACGGCAACAAGGATTCTTCGAGGTCGTAGCGGTAACTGGTGTTGTCCATATCGAACACCGCGTAGTTACCCTTGTTGGCGTTGGCCGCGATCATCGCCTCCAGCGCCTTGGCCTGATCCGCCGGCCAGTGCTTGAGGTCCGTGGCCAAGGCCTGACCCGCCAGGCCCGCCGCCAGTGCTACCGCCAACAACGTGCGTGCAATTCTCATAGCGCTACTCCCCGATCGAAAGAGTTCGACGCTAACAAATAAGCGTGACAACCCTCGCCTGCCTGCGACCGTACACGTCCGTATCGCGCCAGATGCATTGCCGACAGCGACACGTGCTTATTCCAAAAACGACGGACACCCAGCCATTTCGGTATTAAATCATTGCAAATCAAGCTGTTAGGCTTGCCGGTTCGCAGCAGCCCCGGATGGCTGTTGGCAAAGTCTTTTCTGGAGTCGTCATGAATCTACCGTTGATTCTCAACCTGCTGGTGTTCCTTGCCCTGCTCGTCGGTCTGGCGCAAACCCGCCACACCTCCTGGAGCCTGGCGAAAAAAGTCTTGCTGGCGCTGGTGCTCGGCGTGGCGTTCGGCGTGACGCTGCACACGATTTACGGTGCGGGTAACCCGGTACTGAAAGCCTCGATCGGCTGGTTCGATCTGGTCGGTAACGGCTACGTGCAGTTGCTGCAGATGATCGTCATCCCGCTGGTCTTCGCCTCGATCCTCAGCGCGGTGGCGCGTCTGCACAACGCTTCGTCGCTGGGCAAGATCAGCTTCCTGACCATCGGCACGCTGCTGTTCACGACGGCGATTGCCGCGCTGATCGGCATCGGCCTGACCAACCTGTTCGGTCTCACCGCCGAGGGGCTGGTTGCTGGCACGCAGGAAATGGCTCGTCTGCAAACCATTCAGAACGACTACGCCGGCAAGGTCGCCGACCTGAATGTGCCGCAACTGCTGCTGTCGTTCATTCCGCAGAACCCGTTCGCTGATCTGGCGCGGGCCAAGCCGACCTCGATCATCAGCGTGGTGATTTTCGCCGCGTTCCTTGGCGTGGCTGCGCTGCAACTGCTCAAGGATGACGTCGAGAAAGGTCAGAAAGTGATCAACGCCATCGACACCCTGCAAGCCTGGGTGATGCGACTGGTGCGGCTGGTGATGAAACTGACCCCGTACGGCGTGCTGGCGCTGATGACCAAAGTGGTCGCCGGCTCCAACCTGCAGGACATCATCAAGCTCGGCAGTTTCGTCGTCGTCTCGTACCTGGGTCTGGGCCTGATGTTCGTGGTCCACGGCGTGCTGGTGTCGGCGGCCGGGATCAACCCGCTGCGGTTCTTCCGCAAGATCTGGCCGGTACTGACGTTCGCGTTCACCAGCCGTTCGAGCGCAGCGACCATCCCGCTGAGCATCGAAGCGCAGACCCGGCGCCTGGGTATTCCGTCATCGGTGGCGAGTTTTGCCGCATCGTTCGGCGCGACCATCGGCCAGAACGGTTGCGCCGGCCTGTACCCGGCCATGCTGGCAGTGATGGTTGCACCGACCGTGGGCATCAACCCGCTCGACCCGCTGTGGATCGCCACGCTGGTGGCGATTGTGACCTTGAGTTCAGCGGGCGTGGCCGGTGTCGGCGGCGGCGCGACCTTCGCCGCACTGATCGTATTGCCGGCGATGGGCTTGCCGGTGTCGCTGGTGGCGCTGCTGATTTCGGTTGAGCCGCTGATCGATATGGGCCGTACGGCGTTGAACGTGAGCGGTTCGATCACCGCCGGTGCGATTACCAGCCAAGTGATGCAGCAGACCGATAAAGAGCTGCTCGATGCTGATGAGCATGCGGAACTCGCTCAGGCTTAAGCCAAAATGATCGTTCCCACGCTCCGCGTGGGAATGCAGCCCGTGACGCTCCGCGTCACTGGACGCGGAGCGTCCCTTGAGGCGTTACCACGCAGAGCGTGGGAACGATCATGCACGCTCCCAGACTTCGAAGCTGTACGCCGGCTTATCTTCAACCGCTGGATTTTCAACGTTGGAAACCAGCGTCCACTGGCTCACATCAAACTCCGGAAACCATGCATCCCCTTCCGGGCTCAGCGCGACGCGGGTCAGGTACAGACGATCCGCTTGGGCCAGTCCTTGCGCATACAACTGCGCGCCGCCAATCAGCATCAACTCATCGACGCCTTGCTCTTTCGCCCATTCTTCGGCGCGAGCGACGGCGGCGTCCAGCGATGGATAGACCTCGGCGCCTTCGAGCGACAGGTCGGCCTGGCGACTGACGACGATGTTCAAGCGCCCCGGCAGCGGTCGGCCGAGCGAATCCCAGGTCTTGCGGCCCATGATGATCGGCTTGCCGAGGGTCATGGCCTTGAAGTATTTGAAATCCCCCGGCAGGTGCCAGGGCATGCTGTTGTCGACGCCGATCACACGGTTTTCACCGAGCGCTGCGATCAGGCTGAGGGGCAGTGATTTAGTCATGCCGGCGAGGATACCAGAGCCGCGCTTACCCCGATAAGCGCCACAGCGGTTATGCTCAACGCTCATTTAAGCGACGAGACGCCGCGTGACTGAACTGACTCCACTGCAAAACCTCTGGCTCAGCGAAACCATCCGCCTGCGCGAAGAACACGCAGGCCCTCTGGATGACCTGGAAGCCAATCGCCTGGCGCGCACCGGTGGCGGCGATCTGCCGAGCCGCATTCAGCGCCGGGCGCGCTGGCTGGCCGACCGCGACGGGCTGACGCCGGCACTCAAGCACTGGCTGCAAGGCGCTCGTCTGGCATTGGTGCTGCTGAGCATTTTCGCCGTATTGAGCGGCGCCGGGCTGGCCTTCGCCGCACTGGGGCAGACGCCGGTCAACGTCTTCTGGGCCTTGGGCAGCCTGCTCGGGCTGAACTTTATTCTGCTGTTGAGCTGGGCGCTGGGCCTGGTGTTCGCCGGCGAACACGGCGCGACGCTGGGCCGCGTGTGGCTGTGGCTCAGCGAAAAACTCGCCCGCGACGCCAAAGCCGCGCAACTGGCGCCGGCGCTGCTGTTGCTGCTGCAACGCCGCAAACTCAATCGCTGGGCACTCGGCACGCTGGTCAACGGTTTATGGTTGCTGGCCATGCTCAGTGCCTTGGTCGTACTGCTGATGCTGATGGCCACCCGACGCTACGGCTTCGTCTGGGAAACCACGATTCTCAGCGCCGACACCTTTATCCACATGACCCGGACCTTGGGCAGCCTGCCAGCGCTGCTCGGCTTCAATGTGCCGACGGTCGAGATGATTCGCGCCAGCGGCGACGCGGCGCTGGATATCGAAAGCGCCCGGCAGGCCTGGGCGACCTGGCTGGTCGGGGTGCTGGTGGTTTACGGCGTGCTGCCGCGCCTGCTGTTGACACTGCTGTGCCGGTGGCGCTGGAACAGCGGCAAAGCCGCGCTGCGTCTGGACCTCAACCTGCCCGGCTACGCGCAATTGCGCGAGCGGCTGATGCCGACCAGCGAACGCCTCGGCGTCAACGACCCTGAGCCGGCGCAGCTGCACCGCGTCGAAAGCAGCGTCGGCGAGCTCGCCAGCGAGGGCGCGCTGCTGGTCGCCATCGAACTCGACGAGCAGCGCCCCTGGCCGCCCGCGTTACCGAAAACCGTCAGCAACGCCGGCATCCTCGACAGCCGCGAGTCGCGGCACAAGCTCCTCGAACAACTCAGCCGTTTTCCCCCGGCACGCCTGGCGATCGCCTGTGATCCGCGACGCTCGCCGGATCGCGGCAGCCTCGCGCTGATCGCCGAACTGGCGCGCAATGCCGGCGCGACGCGCGTCTGGCTGCTGCAAGCACCGCCTGGCGAAGCGCTGGATGCCGACCGCTTGGGCGATTGGCACGTTGCTCTGCAACAGCTGGAACTGCCTTTCGCCGATTGCGCGCCGCTGAACTGGCTGGAGACGGGCCATGATTGATCTGCGTAAAGCGCCGCTGAAACTCGCGGTGGTCGGCCATACCAACGTCGGCAAGACCTCACTGCTGCGCACGCTGACCCGCGATGTCGGCTTCGGCGAAGTCTCCCATCGCCCGAGCACCACGCGACATGTCGAAGGCGCACGGTTGTCGGTGGACGGCGAACCGCTGCTCGATCTCTACGACACGCCGGGGCTGGAAGATGCCATCGCCCTGCTGGATTTTCTCGAACGCCTGGAACGCCCCGGCGAACGCCTCGACGGCCCGGCGCGGCTGGCGCGGTTTCTCAAGGGCAGCGAGGCGCGCCAGCGTTTCGAGCAGGAGGCCAAGGTGCTGCGGCAACTGCTCGCCTCCGACGCTGGCCTGTACGTGATCGATGCCCGCGAACCGGTATTGGCCAAGTACCGCGACGAACTGGAAGTGCTCGCCAGTTGCGGCAAACCGCTGCTGCCGGTGCTGAATTTCGTCAGTAGCGCCAACCATCGCGAACCCGATTGGCGCGAAGCGCTGGCACGCTTGGGCCTGCATGCGCTGGTGCGTTTCGACAGCGTGGCGCCGCCGGAAGATGGCGAGCGGCGCTTGTATGAAAGCCTGGCGCTGCTGCTGGAAACCGCCCGCCCGCAACTCGAGCGACTGATCGCTGATCAACAGGTCCAGCGCCTCGCCCGTCAGCACAGCGCGGCACGCTTGATCGCCGAATTGTTGATCGACTGCGCCGCCTGCCGACGCAGCGTGGTCAGCGAGGCCGAACAGGAACAGCAGGCGATCAGCGAACTGCGCAAGGCAGTCCGTCAGCGTGAGCAGAAATGCGTCGAGGCGTTGCTCAAGCTCTACGCGTTCCGCCCGCAGGACGCGGCAGCCAGTGACCTGCCATTGCTCGACGGCCGTTGGGGCGATGACCTGTTCAACCCGGAAACTCTCAAACAGCTCGGCGTACGGGTCGGCGGCGGGATCGCGGCAGGCGCGGCCGCCGGAGCCGGCGTCGATCTGCTGGTCGGCGGCATCACCCTCGGCGCAGCGGCACTGGCCGGGGCGATCGCCGGCGGCGCCCTGCAAACGGCACGCAGTTATGGCAGCCGCTTGCTCGGCAAGATCAAAGGCCAGCGGGAATTGACCGTGGATGATGGTGTGTTGCGGCTGTTGGCGTTGCGGCAGCGGCAGTTGGTCTCGGCGCTCGATCAGCGCGGGCATGCGGCGATGGACGCGGTTCAGGTTGCAACACCTGTGGATAAAACCTGGCGCGAAGGCAAGTTGCCGGAAGCCTTGAACAAGGCTCGGGCGCATCCGCAGTGGTCGTCGCTCAATCCGCATCCGAAGCTGAATCAGGCGGAAAGGCAGGAGCAGGTTGATTTACTGGCAGCAGATTTGTAGTGCCTGGACTGGCCCTATCGCTAGCAGGCTAGCTCCCACACTGGATCTTCAGTGAACACAAACTTTGTGAACACCCGAATTCCTGTGGGAGCTAGCCTGCTAGCGATGGCAGCAACCCAGTTCCAAGACCTAAGCAGCCAGCAATCGCGCCGCTTTCTCTTTCAGCACACCCAAATCAATCACCGGCACCGCCACCTCCTTCGCCAACTCATCCCACTGGCGCATCCGCAGGCTGAGCGCACACAGCGGATCCTGCTCAAACGCCTGCGCCTCAGCCTCGGTCATCACCCCGCCCTGATACGCCAGCGTGCGCCGACTCGCCTCACTCAAGCGCTGGAAATACCCCGGTTCACGCAGCGTCAGATAACGCTTGGCCTGAACGTGATACTCCACCAGCCGCGCCAGCCGCTCGCTGAAACCCGCCTCCCGCAGATAATCCGCACCCAGCCGCTCATGGCTGACCACGCCATAACCGCCCATGTGCTGCGCGCCCTCGGCGCACAAATGGCCGATGTCGTGAAAGAAGGCGGCGAGCACCACTTCATCATCGCAGCCCTCAGCCATCGCCAGCTCGGCCGCTTGCGACATGTGCTCGATCTGCGACACCGGTTCGCCGATGTAATCGCTGGCGCCGAAACGTTCGTACAAGCCGAACACCCGCGCCACCACTTGTTCCGGATTCATGCTTCCTCCAGCAACTGCGCAAGGTTGCGCTCGGCCATGGCCGGGCCGACGCTCATGCCGACGCCGGTGTGCATCAGCGCCACGCTCAAGCCCGGTGCCGGGCGCAGGAATGAAAACGGCCCCGGTCCACGAGCGCCATAGACGCCCTGCCAGCGCTCGACCACTTGCACCTTGCAACCGAGGGTCTGCTCGGCGAGTTCGAGCATCCAGTTATCCACTTGCTCGGCGTTGAACGGCGACGGATCGCTGCTGTAATGGTGCGAGTCGCCAATGATCAGTTCGCCATACGGCGTCGGGCTGATCAGCAGGTGGATGCCGTTGTCATGCAGGTGCGGTTGCTCGCGCAGGATCTGCGCCTGCACCTCCGTTGCTTCGGGCAGACCGGCGAAGGCGCCGTAATGCACGCAGCTCAAACCGGTAAGCAAGGCGTGTTGCAGGTTCAGTTGCGTTTGCGGTTTGGCGCGGAGCATTTGCAGGCGGCAGATTTGCGGTTCGAGCGCGGCAATCGGCTCGGCCAGCAAGGTCTGATAATCGTGACCGGAGCAGACGATGATCTGCGCCGCGGTAAAACTGCCGGCGGTGCTGTGCAACCGCCCGGGCTCGACGTCGCGGACCAGAGTGGAGAAGTGGAAATCCACGCCGAGGTCGCGGCGCAGGTAGTCGATCAGCGCCGGAATCGCTTCGCGCGAATACAGCTGCTGATCGTCCCGGCCGTGCAGCGCGGCGCGGTGATGGCTGAATTGACCGCCATACAGATCACGCAGTGCGGCACCGCGCAGCAGCTCGACATTGTAGTCGTGCTCCCGCGCACGACCGGCGCAGAACGCTTCGAGCAGATGCTCTTCGGCTTCGCTGCGGGCGAACAGGTAAGAACCGTTGCGCTTGATCTGCAGATCGGCGAGCTGCGCCCAGTCGCCCCAGATTTCGCGGCTGGCCTTGGCCAGTTCGAGCATGGTGCCGGGCGGCTGGCCAGTGACCAGCGCCTGGCCGAAGTTGCGCACCGAGGCGCCGAGGGGCGTAGCGGTGCGTTCGAACACGGCGACTTTAAGCCCGCGCTTGGCTGCGGCGTAGGCGTGGGACAGGCCGAGGATGCCGGCGCCTACAATGAGCAGGTCTTTGGGGTGTGTCATGTCGCTACCTCAATGATCGTTCCCACGCTCTGCGTGGGCATGCAGCCAAGGACGCTCCGCGTCCTTTGTGACGCGGAGCGTCACGGGATTCATTCCCACGCGGAGCGTGGGAACGATCAGATTGGAACGCGTCCCCTGTAGGAGTGAGCCTGCTCGCGATGAGGCCCTGTCAGTCGATAAAGATCTCACTTGGCAGCCACTTTCTCGGACTTGCCGTCATAGCGCTTGCGCCACTCGGTCAGGATTTCGTCGCGATTCTTCGAGGCCCAGGCAAAGTCGTTCTTGATCAGACGCTGCTCGTAATCGGCGGGCAGTTCGGTCTGCGGCTTGGCGATCCCCGGTTGGGCGAGCACGGCGAAGTTCTCTTTGTACAGATCCATCGCCTCGGCGCTGGCAGAGAAGTCAGCGAGCTTCTTCGCCGCCTCTTCGTGCGGCGTGCCTTTGATCACCGCCGTGGCTTCGATCTCCCAACCCAGGCCTTCCTTCGGCAGGATGATGTCCAGCGGCGCGCCTTGGCGCTTCAGTTGAACAGCCGGATATTCAAAGGAAATGCCGATCGGGAATTCCCCGGCGGCCGCCAGTTTGCACGGCTTGGAACCGGAGTGAACGTACTGGCCGATGTTCTGGTGCAGGCCGTCCATATACGCCCAGCCCTGCTTCTCGCCAAAGGTTTGCAGCCAGGCGCTGACGTCGAGAAAACCGGTGCCGGACGACGCCGGATTGGGCATGACGATCTTGCCTTTGTACTCAGGCTTGGTCAGGTCCTGCCAGCTTACTGGCTTGGTCAAACCCTGTTTCTCGGCCTCGACGGTGTTGAAGCAAATGGTCGCCGCCCACACGTCCATGCCGACCCAGGCTGGCGGATTGGCGGCGTCGCGGTAGTTTGCGCCGATCTTGCCGAGGTCCTTCGGCGCGTAGCTTTGCAGCATGCCTTGCTGATCGAGGATCGCCAGGCTGGAAGCGGCCAGGCCCCACACCGCGTCAGCCTGCGGTCGCGCTTTTTCGGCGAGGAGTTTGGCGGTGATGATCCCGGTGGAGTCGCGCACCCATTTGATCTCGACGTCGGGGTTGGCTTTCTCGAACGCTTCCTTGTAGGACTTCAGTTGCTCGGCTTCGAGGGCGGTGTACACCGTCAACTCGGTTTTCGCCGCGAAGGCGTTCAGGCTGAAAGAGGCGAGCACAGCAGCGGCCAAGGCCATAGGCTTGAACATGATCGGTTTCCTGTCTTTTGAGTTGAGGGCAGTTGCAATCAGTGACCGGGCGCGGTTTGCCGCCAGGCCTGGGAACGGCGCAGCAAGCCGCGCGAAGCCCACGCCAGCAGCAAGGACACGCCCGCCGAGGTGAACAGAATCAGGGTCGACATCGCCGCCGCGCCGCCGACGTTACCGGCGTCATCCATGTTCAGCACCGCGACCGCGGCGAGGATGGTGTCGGGGCTGTAGAGGAAGATCGCCGCCGACACCGTGGTCATCGCGGAGACGAACAGGTAGCGCACGATGTCCAGCAGCGCCGGCAAGCAGATCGGCACGGTCACGCGCAGGTAATGCCGATACAGCGGCGCCTTCAGCGACAGCGCCGCCGCTTCGAACTCGGCATCGAGCTGGCGCAGCGCGGTGGTCGCGGTCATTTGTGCGGTGGTCAGATAGTGCGCGATGGTGCAGACGATCAGCAGCGTCATCGTCCCGTACAGCACGTGCAGTGGGTTGCCGGTGAGGTTGAAGAAGAAAACATAACCCAGGCCAAGCACCAGCCCCGGCACTGCCATTGGCACGAAGCTGAGCATGCGCAAAGCCAGGTTGAGCCCACGCTGGGTGCGGGTTTTCTCCATCAGATAAGCGCCGGTGAAGATCAGCACGCTGCCGATCAGCGCCGTACCCAATGCCATTTTCAAACTGTTGCCGTAGGCCAGCCAGCCACCGCCAGCGGTCTCGTTGAACTGGTAATGGTTGAGCGACAGTGACAGGTTGTATGGCCAGAACTTCACCAGGGACGAGAACACCGCCATGCCGAACACCAGAATCAACGCGGCGCTGATCAACACGACAATCGCCAGATAGCAGCCGTCGCGCAGGGTCGACGGTGTCGGTTTGAACACCTGCGCGCGACCGCTCATGGAATCGCCATGCCGACGCCGCAGCCAGGCATCGACCCCGAAACTGAACAGCGCCGGCAGCAGCAACACCATGCCGATCAACGCACCGCGCCCGAATTGCTGTTGGCCGACCACGGCTTTGTAGGCTTCCAGCGCCAGCACTTGATAGTCGCCACCAACCACCACCGGCACACCGAAATCGGTGATGGTCAGGGTGAACACCAGACAGAACGCGGCGAACACCGCCTGCCGCGTCGCCGGCCAGGTGATGCTGCGAAACGCCTTGGCCGGGCTGGCGCCCATGCTAGATGCGGCGTCGAACAGGCGCGCATCGGCCAGCGACAACGCCGAGAGCAAAATCATCAGCGCATGCGGGAAGGTGTAAATCACCTCGCCGAGCACGATGCCCCAGAATCCGTAGATGTTGTCCGAGAGCAACCCACGCAGCATGCCCTGGTTACCGAACAGGTAAACCAACGCAATCCCCGGCAACATCGACGGCGCCATCAGCGGCAGCAAAGAAATGCCGCGCCAGATGCCCTTCGCAGGAATCAGCGTGCGCTGCAACGCGTAGGCAAACAGATACGCCAGCGGTACGACGATGGCCGCAACGCTGAGGGAAACCTTCAGGCTGTTGCCGAGCAGCCAGTGGAAATTCGCGCTGTTCACCAACTCTTTCGCCGCAACCCAGCCGCCGCCCTGCCCGGCCTCGCTGCTGAAGCCGCGCCAGAAGATCGCCAGCAACGGCAGCAGCACCGCGACGCCGAGCAACAGCAGCAAGAGGATTTTGCCGCCAACGACAAAAATCCGATCGCCGATTTCGGCTGTCGAAGACTGGCGCACCTGCTTGTGCGGTAGCGGCAGCGCGAGGTTGCTGTTCATCAGGCAAACACCTGCAGACTGCGCGGCGGCAAGGCGACCATGATCTGCTGGGCGCCAAGACGCGGCATGGCTTCCGGTGCCAGTTCGGCGAGCAGCGCATGGCCGGGCAATTGATCGAGTTCGAAGCTCATGCGGCAGCGGTTGCCGAGAAAGGTGATCTCGCGGACCTTGGCCGGGAACAGGTTTTCTTCGTGCACCGGCGGATTGACGTTGATCGCCTCCGGGCGGCAGAACAGTCGACCCGAGGCGCTCTGCACGCTGCCATCGGCCAGACGCAGATTCATCCCGCCGACCTGGGCATGACTGTCGCTGCTGCGCTGGAACGGCAGCCAGTTGCCCTGACCGACAAACTCGGCGACGAACGGCGTGGCCGGGCGGTTGTAGATTTCCTGCGGGGTGGCGTATTGCTCGACGCGGCCGTTGTTCATCACGGCGATGCGGTCGGCCATCAGCATGGCTTCGTCCTGATTGTGCGTGACCATCAGGGTGGTGATGCCGAGGTTGCGCTGCAGTTGGCGCAGCTCGGTGCACAGATGCTCACGAACGCGAGCGTCGAGGGCTGACATCGGTTCATCGAGCAACAGCAGCGACGGTGCCGGCGCCAGCGCGCGGGCCAGCGCAACACGCTGCTGTTGGCCGCCGGACAATTGGCCGGGGTACTTTTTCTCGCTGCCGCTGAGGCCGACCAGCTCGAGCATCTGCCCGACGCGGCGGCGCACTTCATCGCGACCGCTGCCGGCGAGGCCGTAGGCAATGTTCGCTTCAACGGTCAGATTGGGAAACAGCGCGTAGGACTGGAACAGAATCCCGTAGTCCCGCGCTTGCGGGGCGAGGTGCGAGACGTCGCGATCGCCGAGGTACAGCTCGCCGCTGTCCTGTTTCTCCAGCCCGGCAATGCAGCGCAGCAACGTGGTCTTGCCACAGCCCGACGGGCCGAGCAGGCACACCAGTTCACCAGCGGCGACATCAAGGGAGACGTTATCCAGCGCGGTAAACGCGCCGAAGCGCTTCTGCACGCTGCGCACTTTCATCGGCGCACCGGGATTGGTCAGGGCAGTTGCGATGGCAGGGTTCATGGACAGACCTCATCAAACGGATGAGGCCAATCCTAGGGTTGTAATGCGTCCGTCATGTGGCAGTGAGGCAAAAAGCGCCGATAGTGATATTCAGGGATTTGGGTTTGATTCTGTGTCGCCCGGGCTGACGCCATCGCTAGCAGGCTAGCTCCCACACTGGACCGTATTCACAACGCAAATCCCTTGTGGGAGCTAGCCTGCTAGCGATGGGGCCAGCACCAGCACTGAAGATCTCAGGCGGGGGACATTTCTTGCGCCAAACCAAGAAACGCCGCCGGCAATCGCGCGCCTTTGCGCTCCTTCAGGCAATACAGATACTCGGGAATCTGCGGCGCATTCTCGATACTCAGCACGCGCAACTGCGGATCGTGCGGCACCTCCTGGCGAGCGATGATGCTGATGCCGATGTTGCGCAGCACCGCCTCGCGGATCGATTCGCGGCTGCCAATCTCCAGCAACGGCCCGAAGCTCACGCCGGCGCCGGCCAGCAATTCTTCGGTCAACCGCCGCGTGGTCGAGCCGGATTCACGCATCAACAAGGTGTGTCCGGCCAGCGCCGCCAACGCCACATGCGTCTGTGTCGCCAACGGATGGTTGCGATGCACGGCCAGCACCAGCGGATCGGTGCCCAGCACCCGGCGGATCAGCCGCGCGTCATCCAGCAGCTGCGATGACGCGGCGATGTCCACCCGGTAATCCTCCAGCGCTTCGAGGACCTGCTGCGAGTTGCCGATTTCCACCGACACTTCCACCTGCGGCAAGCGCTCGCGAAAGGTCTTTACCAGATCGAGGATGTAATACGGTGCCGTCGCGGCGATGCGCAACGTGCCTTGCACCTGGCCGCTGTTGCGCAGAAAGAACTCGATATCGGCTTCCTGCTGCAACAGCGTCTTGACCATCGGCAGCAACCGCGCACCCTCGTCACTGACGCTCAAACGCCGACCCCCGCGGTAGAACAGTTCCACCGAATACTGGCTTTCCAGATTGCGGATCTGCGTGGTCACGGTCGGTTGGCTGAGGCCGAGTTTCTTCGCCGCCAGCGTGATGCTGCCCAGGCGGGCGACCATATAAAACGCTTTCAGCTCGGCACTCAGCACAACCCACCCTCATCACTTACTTGCGCAGCAGGCGCAAACCGTTGAACACCACCAACAGACTCACGCCCATGTCGGCGAACACTGCCATCCACATGGTGGCGAGCCCGGCGAAGGTTACCCCAAGAAAGATAGCCTTGATCACCAAGGCCAGGGCGATGTTCTGTTTCAGGATGCTGGCGGTATTGCGCGACAGGCTGATGAACGCCGGGATCTTGCGCAGATCGTCGTCCATCAGCGCGACATCGGCGGTTTCGATCGCAGTGTCGGTACCGGCAGCGGCCATGGCGAAACCGATCTCGGCGCGGGCCAGTGCCGGCGCGTCATTGATGCCGTCGCCGACCATGCCGACCCGGTGACCCTTTTTGTACAGATCTTCGATGGCTTGCAGTTTGTCGGTCGGCAACAGATCGCCTCGGGCTTCGTCGATACCGACCTGCGCGGCAATCGCCTCGGCCGTGTGCGCGTTGTCGCCGGTGAGCATCAGGGTTTTCACCCCGAGCTCATGCAACTGACGAATCGCCTCGCGGCTGCTTTCCTTGACCGTGTCAGCCACTGCGAACAGCGCCAGCGGGCCAGAGCTGTCGAGCAGCAGCACCACGGACTTGCCCTGCTTCTCCAGCGCGAAGAGTTTTTCTTCCAGTTGCGGCGAGCACAGGCCCAGTTCTTCAACCAGACGATGGTTGCCCAAGTGATAGGTCTGGCCATTGATCTGGCCTTTGACGCCACGCCCGCCGAGCGCTTCGAAGTTATCCACAACCGGCGCGGCGAAGTTTTTATCCACAGCGGCATTGGCGATGGCCAGCGATACCGGGTGATCGGAGCGCCCGGCCAAGGCGGCTGCGATGGCCGGCGCGGTGCTCTCGGCGGTTGCCTCCAGGCACAGGTAATCGGTCTGGACCGGTTTGCCGTGGGTGATCGTCCCGGTTTTATCCAGCGCCAGATAATCGAGCTTGAAACCGCCCTCCAGGTACACGCCGCCCTTGACCAAAATGCCTTTGCGCGCCGCCGCGGCGAGGCCGCTGACGATGGTCACCGGGGTGGAAATCACCAGCGCACACGGGCACGCGACCACCAGCAGCACCAAGGCGCGATAGATCCAGTCGAACCACACGGCGCCCATGAACAGCGGCGGAATGATCGCCACGGCCAGGGCAAACACAAACACCGCCGGGGTGTAGATTTTCGAGAATTGATCGACGAAGCGCTGGGTCGGCGCACGCGCGCCCTGGGCCTGTTCTACGGCGTGGATGATCCGCGCCAGGGTCGAGTTGTTCGCCGCCGCGCTGACCGTGTATTCCAGCGAACCGGCCTGGTTGATGGTGCCGGCGAAGACTTTATCGCCGACGGTTTTTTCCACCGGCAGGCTTTCACCGGTGATCGGTGCCTGATCAATGGTCGAGCTGCCGCTGATCACCTCACCGTCCAGCGCGATACGCTCGCCCGGCTTCACCCGCACGCGGGCACCGAGTTCGACGCTTTTCACCTCCTGTTCGGTCCAGTTTCCGTCCGCCTGCAAGACCGTGGCTTGTTCCGGGGTCATCTGCATCAAGCCACTGATCGCATTGCGCGCCCGGTCCAGCGAGCGTGCTTCGATCAGCTCGGCAACGGTGAACAGGAACATCACCATCGCCGCTTCCGGCCACTGGCCGATGAGGATCGCGCCGGTCACGGCGATGCTCATCAGTGCGTTTATGTTGAGGTTGAAGTTCTTCAGGGCAATCCAGCCCTTTTTGTAAGTGCCGAGGCCGCCGCTGAGGATCGAGACCAGCGCAATGATCGCCACTACCCACGTCGGCGCGGCATCAGTGAAGTGAATGACTTCGGCAGCCAGCGCCGCGACCCCGGACAGCGCCAGCGGCCACCCGTGTTTTTTCACCGGCGCCGGAGCCGGCGCTTCGACGCCCGCCTCAAGCGGCTCGGCGTGCATGCCAATCGACTTGATCGCGTCCACGATCGGTGCCGTGTCCGCCAGGTTGTGGGTGACGCCGAGCACGCGGTTGATCAGGTTGAATTCCAACTGCTGGATGCCCGCCAGTTTGCCCAGCTTGTTCTGGATCAGCGTCTGTTCGGTCGGGCAGTCCATCGCCTCGATGCGGAAACTGCTCAGGCGCGCATCGGCGTTGGTCGTTTCGCTCAGTTGCACCAGCGTAGGCGCAGCCGCTTTCGACGAGCAGCAGGCATCTACGTGCGCATGAGCTGGCGCAGGCGTTGCGACTTTCGACCCGCAGCAGGAATCGCCGCCGTGCTCATGTTTGTGCACAGGCTGCAATTTATGGCTGTGATCGTGGCCGTCGCCGGGCTTGTGGGTGTGCAGGGAATCGCTCATTGGTCGCGTCCATGAAGGTGCCTGTTGCCAAGTAAAGACCCTGTAGCCACTATAGGGTCAAGCACCCTTTTTGGAGATGGCCTTCATGAAAATCGGCGAACTGGCGAAACTCACCGACTGCGCGGTGGAAACCATCCGTTACTACGAACGCGAAAACCTCCTGCCGGAACCGGCTCGCAGCGACGGCAACTACCGCGTCTACACCCAGGCCCACGCCGAACGCCTGACGTTCATCCGCAACTGTCGCACCCTCGACATGACCCTCGAAGAAATCCGCAGCCTGCTCGCCCTGCGCGACAGCCCGCAGGACCAGTGCGAAAGCGTCAATGCACTGATCGACGAACACATTCAGCATGTGAAGGCGCGGATTGATGGGTTGCTGGCGTTGCAGACGCAACTGCTCGACCTGCGCCAACGCTGTGGCGAAGGGCCGGAGGCGGATCAATGCGGGATCTTGCAGCGGCTGGAGGTGAGTGGCGGGGTTGTTGCGACCGAGGTCGAACACTCCCACGTGGGCCGTAGCCACGGCCATTAAGAACGCCACAAAACACTGTGGGAGCTAGCCTGCTAGCGATAGCGGACTGTCAGTCAACATCTCTGTCGAGTCTGATGGCCCTATCGCTAGCAGGCTAGCTCCCACAGGTGTGTTGCGGTGGCGACTAGACCGCCATCGGCGCGGTCATCGGCGGATGGTGCTCGTAGCCTTCCAGCGAGAAATCACTCGGCTCGACCCGCTCCAGCCACTCCGGCTGGTACACGCCAGTCTTGGCAAACTCCGGCACGCGATCGGAGATCTTCAGTTTCGGCATGGCGAACGGCTCGCGCTTGAGCTGTTCGTTGAGCATGTCCAGATGGTTCTCGTAGACGTGCGCATCACCGATGAAATAGGTGAACCAGCGCGGCGTGTAGCCGGTCAGGCGACCGATCAGGCTCAGCAGCGCGGCACCTTCGGTGAGGTTGAACGGTGTGCCCAGGCCCAGATCATTCGAACGGATGTAGAGGGTCAGAGAAATCTCTCTGGTCTCGACATTCGGGTGGAACTGGTACAGCAGATGGCACGGCGGCAGGGCCATTTCATCGAGCTGAGCGACGTTCCAGCCGTGGAACAGAATGCGACGGCTGCCCGGATCCTTGATGATCGTGTCGACGCACTGGCGCACCTGGTCGATGGCTTTGTACAGCACCACGTAGGCCTGGCCGTCTTCTTCGCCCTGGGCGATCTGCTTGTAGCCGTTGCTCAGGGTTTGTTCGATGGCGGCAGTGTTGCTCAGCGGGATCTGCTTGTAGGCCGGCCATTTGCGCCATTGCACGCCGTAGATTTCGCCGAGGTCGTCGTCACCCTGACGGAACGGGTTGGCCAGCCACTGCGCATTTTCGTTGGCGTTCTGGTCCCAGACCTTGCAGCCCAGCGCACGAAACTCGGCAGCGTTGTTCACGCCACGGAGGAAGCCGCACATCTCGCCGATGGCCGACTTGAAGGCCATTTTGCGCGTGGTGATCGCCGGGAAGCCTTCCTGCAGATCGAAACGCAGCATCGCCCCCGGGAAACTGATGGTGTTGATGCCGGTGCGGTTGGCCTGCTTGGTGCCGTTCTGGATGACGTGCGAGACCAGTTCGAGATATTGCTTCATGAGTTACCTGTGTCCTTTGAGCCCCGGCGTCGCGCGCCGGGGTTCGTAGTTTAAGCCGTCGGGGCGAGCGGCGCTGCCGGGGCGCGACGATAGGCCAGCCAGATCAGGAACAGCCCGCCGATGATCATCGGCACGCACAGCACCTGGCCCATGGTCAGCCAGTTCCAGGCCAAGTAGCCCAGTTGGGCATCCGGCACGCGCACGAACTCGACGATGAAACGGAAGATGCCATAGAACAGCGCGAACATGCCCGACACTGCCATGGTTGGCCGCGGTTTGCGCGAGAACAGCCAGAGAATCAGGAACAGCGCCACGCCTTCGAGAGCGAACTGATACAGCTGCGAGGGGTGACGCGGCAGTTGCGCCGGGTCGCTGAACGGCGGGAACACCATCGCCCATGGCACGTCGGTGGCCTTGCCCCACAGCTCGGCGTTGATGAAGTTGCCGATGCGCCCGGCGCCCAGACCGATAGGCACCATCGGTGCAACGAAGTCCATCAGTTGGAAAAACGATTTGCCGTTGCGCTTGCCGAACCACAGGGCCGCGAGCATTACGCCGATGAAGCCGCCGTGGAACGACATGCCGCCCTTCCACACTTCGAAGATCAGCGTCGGGTTGGCCAGATAAGCGCTCAGGTCGTAGAACAGCACGTAACCCAAGCGCCCGCCGATGATCACCCCCATCGAGAGCCAGAACACCAGATCGGAAAGTTTCTCCTTGGTCCACGTCGGGTCGAAACGGTTGAGCCGGCGCGACGCCAGCAGCCACGCGCCGCCGATGCCGATCAGGTACATCAGACCGTACCAGTGGATTTTCAGCGGACCGATGGCCAAGGCCACCGGGTCGATCTGCGGGTAAGGCAGCATTGCGACTCCTCGTAAGAGTGAAACCAGAATTCCCGGGCGACGCTGCCACCACAGGATTAAGCCAGGATTTTTACAGCAGGAAGCTCAACCCGACGCTGAACAGCAAAGCGGCGAACAGC
The DNA here is from genome assembly GCF_051132135.1 of Pseudomonas sp. R1-1. Taxonomy (NCBI): domain Bacteria; kingdom Pseudomonadati; phylum Pseudomonadota; class Gammaproteobacteria; order Pseudomonadales; family Pseudomonadaceae; genus Pseudomonas; species Pseudomonas sp. R1-1. The sequence goes on along the minus strand of NZ_CP071663.1, from coordinate 415,383 downwards.
CGTTTCAGCAAGCGCGGCGACAACCTGTGCGCCAGACGCGCGCCGAGACGGGCGAAGACCATGCTGGTCAGGGCAATGCCCAACAGCGCCGGCAAATACACAAAACCGAGACTATGCGGTGGCAACAACGGATCGTGCCACCCCAGAATCATGAAACTTGCCGCACTGGCCAGAGCGATCGGCAGACCACAGGCCGACGACGTCGCCACGGCCTGCTGCATCGGCACGCTGCGCCAGGTCAGAAACGGCACGGTCAGCGATCCGCCACCGATACCGAAAATCGCCGAGGCCCAGCCAATCACCGTGCCAGCGGCGGTCAGACCGAGTTTACCCGGCACCGTTCGGCTGGCCTTGGGTTTGACGTCCAGCGCCAGTTGCACGGAGACCAGCAGGGCGAACACACCAATGATCTTTTGCAGGTTCGGCCCGGAAATCGCCTCGGCCGTCAGTGCACCGAAACCGGCGCCGAGCAGAATGCCGACGGTCATCCACAGGAAGATCGGCCAGCGCACCGCGCCCCGGCGATGATGTTCACGCACGGCGTTGACCGAGGTGAAGATGATCGTCGCCAGCGACGTGCCGACCGCCAGATGCGTGAGGATCGACTGATCGAAACCCTGCAGGGTGAAACTGAACACCAGCACCGGGACGATAATGATCCCGCCGCCGACGCCAAACAGCCCGGCCAGCACGCCCGCACAGGCGCCCAGCGCCAGATAGAGCAGAAATTCCACGAGCGTCTCCCCGGACCGCATCCGCAAAACAGGAGCGGCATGGTAACGGATGCACACCCTTTGGCTCCACTGGCGATGGATGCACGGACGCCGGATGCGTAGAGTGAGCAAAAATCACACAAGGACCACCTTATGTGCCTGATTGTTTTTGCCTGGCGCCCGGGCCATGCCCAGCCGCTGATCGTCGCGGCCAACCGCGACGAGTTCTACGCTCGGCCGAGCCTGCCACTGGCGCCGTGGCCCGAAGCGCCGCAGGTCCACGCCGGACGAGACCTGGAGGCCGGCGGCACCTGGTTGGGGATTGGCGGCAACGGGCGCTTTGCCGCGCTGACCAACATTCGCGACCCACAACAGCCGCCGGCGCTGAAGTCGCGCGGGGAACTGGTGGCGCGGTTTCTCAGTGGCAATACATCGATTGATGATTATTTGAGCGATGTGGTTGGCCGCGCCGGGGAATATGCCGGGTTCAACTTGCTGCTCGGCAACAGTCATGAGCTGTGGCACTTCAATGCGCGAGCGTCCGAGCCGGTGATGTTGGTTCCTGGGGTTTACGGACTGTCCAATGCCGGGCTGGATACGCCGTGGCCGAAACTGCTCAAGGCCAAAGCGGCGCTGAACGCGGTGCTGGACGATCCGCAGCCGGAGCGATTGCTGGGGTTATTGAGTGATGCGCAGACGCCGCCCGAAGCCGAGCTGCCGGATACCGGGGTGGGGATGGCGACTGAAGCGCTGCTGTCGAGTGTGTTTATCGCCAGCCAGAGTTACGGGACGCGGGCGAGTACGGCGCTGGTGGTGCAGGCAGATGGGACGCGGCGGATGGTGGAGCGCAGTTTTGGGCCGTATGGGGGGCATTTGGGCGAAGTTGAGATTTGCGTTTAGTTCAAAAGCTTACCCTCACCCCCCGCCCTCTCCCAAAGGGAGAGGGAGCCGACCGAGGTGTCGTGAGTTGTGCATAGACCTGAAAGACCAAGTCGATTATGGATTCGGCGAAGCACTTTCTGGTCGACGGAGTTCTGCAGCAACCCCCAATCAGTCCCCTCTCCCTCGGGGAGAGGGCTAGTGAGGGGCTTTTGATCTTGAGACAGTTCAGAGCGCTTTGTTAACCACCGGCGCATTCATCTTCGCCAACCCAAGATTCTTCAGCGCCAATTGCAACGAGCTGTGGATCACTTGCGGGTTATCGATGGTCATCAACTCAGCCAACAACTCCTGCGCCTTGCTCAGATTGACCTGACGCAGCATCCACTTGACCTTCGGCAAGTTGGTGGCGTTCATCGACAGGCTGTCGAACCCCATCGCCATCAACAGCACCGCCGCCGCCGGATCGCCGGCCATCTCGCCGCAGATACTCACCGGCTTGCCTTCGGCATGCGCGTCACGCACCACGGTTTGCAAGGCTTGCAGTACCGCCGGGTGCAGGTAGTCGTAAAGATCGGCCACGCGCGGGTTGTTGCGGTCGACCGCCAGCAGGTACTGGGTCAGGTCGTTGGAACCGACCGAGAGGAAGTCGACCATCCGCGCCAGCTCTTTGGTCTGGTAGACCGCGGCGGGGATTTCGATCATCACGCCGATCGGTGGCATCGGCACGTCGGTGCCTTCGTCGCGCACTTCGCCCCAGGCCCGGTGAATCAGGTGCAGGGCTTCTTCGAGTTCATGGGTGCCGGAGATCATTGGCAGCAGAATCCGCAGGTTGTTCAGGCCTTCGCTGGCCTTGAGCATCGCACGGGTCTGCACCAGGAAGATTTCCGGGTGGTCGAGGGTGACGCGAATGCCGCGCCAGCCGAGGAACGGGTTGTCTTCCTTGATCGGGAAGTACGACAGCGACTTGTCGCCACCGATGTCGAGGCTGCGCATGGTCACCGGTTGCGGATGGAACGCGGCGAGCTGCTCACGGTAGATCGCCAGTTGTTCCTTCTCGCTCGGGAAGCGCTGGTTGATCATGAACGGCACTTCGGTGCGGTACAGGCCAACGCCTTCGGCGCCGCGCTTCTGCGCCCGCGCCACGTCCGCCAGCAGGCCGGTGTTGACCCACAGCGGCATGCGGTGGCCGTCGAGGGTCACGCACGGCAGGTCGCGCAGGGCATCGAGGCCCAGCGCCAGTTGTTTCTCTTCTTCGACGATTTCCGCGAACTGCTTGCGCAGCACTTCGCTCGGGTTGGTGTAGACCTCGCCGCGAACGCCGTCGACGATCATTTCGATGCCGTCGACCTTGGCGTACGGCAGATCGACCAGACCCATTACCGTCGGAATGCCCATGGCCCGGGCGAGAATCGCGACGTGGGAGTTACCCGAACCGAGTACCGACACCAGACCGACCAGCGTGCCTTCCGGCACTTCGCCGAGCATCGCCGGGGTCAGCTCTTCACTGACCAGAATGGTTTTTTCCGGGTAGACCAGGTTCTGCTGACGCTCTTCCTGCAGGTAAGCCAGCAGGCGGCGGCCAAGGTCTTTGACGTCCGAGGCGCGCTCACGCAGGTAGGCGTCGTCCATCAGTTCGAAACGGTTGACGTGATCGGTGACCACCTGACGCAGCGCGCCCTGCGCCCACTGGCCAGTCTTGATCACGGTGGTGACTTCGCTGCCCAGCGAGGCATCGTCGAGCATCATGAGGTAGACGTCGAACAGCGCCCGTTCTTCCGGGCGCAACTGGGTCGCGAGCTTGGCCGACAACGTGCGCATGTCGGCACGCACGCCTTCGATGGCGGTCTTGAACAGCGCCAGCTCGGCGTCGATGTCGGTGATGGTCTTGTCCGGCACCACGTCGAGATCGGCCGGCGGCAGCATGACCACCGCGGTACCGACCGCCGCGCCCGGCGAGCCCGGCACGCCGACGAACTTGGCTTCCTGAATGCCCTTGCCCTGCCGGCCCAGGCCGCGGATCGAACCGGTGGCCTCGGCGTGGGCGATCACCCCGGCGAGCTGCGCGCTCATGGTCACGAGGAAGGCTTCTTCGCCCTCGTCGAACTGACGGCGTTCTTTTTGCTGGATGACCAGCACGCCAACGACGCGGCGGTGGTGAATGATCGGCGCGCCGAGGAACGAGGCATAGCGCTCTTCACCGGTTTCGGCGAAGTAGCGGTAGCGCGGGTGATCCGCGGCGTTCTCGAGATTCAGGGGTTCTTCACGCGTGCCGACCAGACCGACCAGACCTTCGTTGGGTGCCATGCTGACCTTGCCGATCGAGCGCTTGTTCAAGCCCTCGGTGGCCATCAGGACAAAGCGGTTGGTCTCGGGATCAAGCAGGTAGACCGAGCAGACCTGGCTGCCCATGGCCTCTTTGACGCGCAACACAATAATCCCCAACGCCGCCTTGAGATCCTTGGCGGAGTTAACTTCCTGGACGATCTTGCGCAGCGTATTGAGCATGGCTCGGGGTCGAACTCCGTCGTCAGTCGCGCGCTAAAAGGCGCGGGGCAAGCTCTTTGAGAGCGCGTCGATACACCTCGCGCTTGAATGTCACCACCTGGCCCAACGGATACCAATAGCTGACCCAGCGCCAGCCATCGAATTCCGGTTTACCGGTCAAATCCATCCGCACCCGCTGCTCGTTGGAGATCAGGCGCAGGAGAAACCATTTCTGCTTCTGGCCGATGCACAGCGGTTGGCTGTGGGTACGCACCAGGCGTTGCGGCAAACGATAGCGCAACCAGCCTCGGGTACAGGCCAGTATTTCAACATCTTCACGTTCCAGGCCAACTTCTTCGTTCAGCTCGCGGTACAAGGCGTCTTCCGGCGTCTCTTCAGGGTTGATTCCCCCTTGCGGAAACTGCCAGGCGTCCTGATTGATACGGCGAGCCCATAGCACCTGGCCGGCGTCATTCGTCAGAATGATCCCGACATTGGGACGGAAACCATCGGGGTCGATCACGGCAACAACCTCGCAAACGCATGTCGTCGCATTGTTCCACAAAGGTTGATCAGGCGGCAACGAAGCTTCCCAGCTTATGTGCACTCTTGTGAAAAGACCGTATTCTTGTGGCCTTTTTACTGACTTTTCAGCGGGTAACTGCAATGCGCCTGGCTCTATTCGATTTGGACAACACCCTTCTGGGCGGCGACAGCGATCACGCTTGGGGCGACTATCTGTGCGAGCGCGGCTTCCTCGACCCGATCGCCTACAAGGCGCGCAACGACGAGTTCTATCAGGATTACCTGGCCGGCAAGCTGGACAACGCGGCGTATCTGAATTTCTGCCTGGAGATTCTCGGCCGCACCGAAATGGCCGTGCTCGACGCCTGGCACAGCGATTACATGCGCGACTGCATCGAGCCGATCATGCTGCCCAAGGCGCTGGAACTGCTGAAACAACACCGCGACGCCGGCGACAAACTGGTGATCATCACCGCGACCAACCGCTTCGTCACCGCCCCGATTGCCGTGCGCCTGGGCGTGGAAACCCTGATCGCCACCGAATGCGAAATGATCGACGGCCGCTACAGCGGGCGCAGCACCGACATTCCGTGCTTCCGTGAAGGCAAGGTGACGCGCTTGAATCGTTGGCTGGAAGAAACCGGTTACTCGCTGGAAGGCAGCTATTTCTACAGCGATTCGATGAATGACTTGCCGCTGCTGGAGCAGGTGGCGAATCCGGTGGCGGTTGATCCGGACCCGAATCTGCGCGCCGAGGCCGAGAAGCGTGGTTGGCCGGTGATTTCGTTGCGCGGCTGATATTGCTATCGCGAGCAGGCTCACTCCTACATGTGGAATGCGTTCCCTTGCAGGAGCGAGCCTGCTCGCGATCGGGGCGACACGGTCTCAAGCCCTAAACAGGCTTGGCCCCCATCAACGCCGCAATGGCCAGAAATCCAACGCCGCTGACAATCGCCAGTGCCAGACTGAATGTGCGGTTGCCCACCCCGGTAATCCAAAGCCGATCCAGTCGTACCAGCAGCCAGACCGCACTGAACGTGGCCACGGCATAGATCACGCTGGAGCCCAGAATCCACAATTGCCCCAGTGGCCAGCCAGTCAGGTGCACCAGCCACCAGCCGGTGAATGGCATGCTGAGAATACCCAGCAGCATCAGACACCAGAGAAACAGCCAGGGCCGCCGCATCGTCGTGGCCGGGCCTTCGCTGCGATTACGCCAGGTCAGGACGGCGAGCACCAGCCCGCTCGCGAGGATGACCACGGTCGCCACGACGTGAAGGACCTTCAGGGTTGTCAGGGTTTCCATGCAATTCTCTTCCTTGGGCGATGCCCTTCAGCGTAGCCGCTCAGCCGAGAAACAGCTGATAGGCCGGGTTCTCGCTTTCATCCCAGTACGGGTAACCGATTTCCGCCAATGCCGCTGGCACCAGATGCCGCTCGTCATGGGGCACCTGCAGCCCCGCGACCACACGGCCGTCGGCGGCGCCGTGGTTGCGGTAGTGGAACATCGAAATGTTCCAGCGCCCGCCCAGCTTGTTGAGGAAGTTGAACAGCGCTCCCGGGCGTTCCGGGAATTCGAAGCGGAACACCATTTCATCGATGACGTGCGCGGCATGCCCGCCGACCATGTGACGAATGTGCAACTTGGCCAGTTCGTTGTCGGTCAGGTCGACCACCGGGAAACCCTGCTCGGTCAGGCTCGCCAGCAGTGCGCTGCGCGGGTCGTTGTCCGGGTGCGTCTGTACGCCAACGAAGATGTGCGCCTCGCTACCGGTGTTGTAGCGGTAGTTGAATTCGGTGATCTGGCGTTTGCCGACGGCTTCGCAGAACGCCTTGAAGCTGCCGGCCTTCTCGGGAATGGTCACAGCGATGATCGCTTCGCGGCCTTCACCCAGCTCGGCGCGTTCGGCGACATGGCGCAGGCGGTCGAAGTTGACGTTGGCGCCAGAGTCGATGGCGACAAAGGTCTGCCCGCTGACTCCGCGCTGCTCAACGTATTTCTTGATCCCTGCCACGCCCAGCGCGCCGGCAGGTTCAGTGATCGAGCGGGTATCGTCGTAGATATCCTTGATCGCCGCGCAGATCTCGTCGGTGCTGACGGTGATCACTTCATCGACGTAGTCTTTGCAGATTTCAAAGGTGTACTGACCAATCTGCGCCACCGCCACGCCGTCGGCAAAGATGCCCACGGTCGGCAGAACCACGCGCTCGCCCGCCGCCATCGCCGCTTGCAGGCAATTGGAATCGTCCGGTTCGACACCGATGACCTTGATGTCCGGGCGCAGGTATTTCACGTAGGCCGCAATGCCGGCAATCAGACCGCCGCCGCCCACCGGGACGAAGATCGCGTCCAGCGGCTGTGGGTGCTGACGGAGGATTTCCATCGCCACGGTGCCTTGCCCGGCAATGGTGTGCGGATCGTCGTACGGATGGATGTAGACGTAGCCTTTCTCGTCGACCAGTTTCAGCGAGTAAGCCAGCGCCTCCGGGAACGAATCCCCGTGCAGCACTACTTTGCCGCCGCGCGACCGCACGCCCTCGACCTTGATCTCCGGAGTGGTCTTGGGCATGACGATGGTGGCTTTGACACCCAGCACTTTTGCCGCCAGCGCCAGCCCTTGCGCATGGTTGCCCGCCGACGCGGTGACCACACCGCGGGCGCGCTCTTCGTCGCTCAGTTGCGTCAACTTGTTGTAGGCCCCGCGAATCTTGAACGAGAACACCGGCTGCAAGTCTTCACGCTTGAGCCAGATGTCATTGCCCAGCCGCTCGGAGAGCTGACGGGCGTTGTGCAGCGGGGTTTCTACGGCAACGTCATAAACGCGCGAGGTGAGGATCTTTTTGACGTACTGTTCAAGCATCGGAAAGCATCACTGAGCGGTTGGGCGGGACCCGGGAGTCTAACCCGGCTTTTGCCGATGCGACCACACGAATCCAGAGGTTTTAGCCACGCTTGCGGCTATAATGCCGGCCTTTCTGCCCACCCCTTGCCCGCTTCGGAGCCCGCATGACCCAGGATCAACTCAAACAGGCCGTGGCCCAGGCCGCCGTCGACTTCATCCTGCCGAAACTCGACGACAAGAGCATCGTCGGCGTCGGCACCGGCTCCACCGCCAACTGCTTCATCAATGCCCTGGCCCAGCACAAGGGCGCTTTCGATGGTGCCGTTGCCAGCTCCGAAGCCACTGCCGCGCGCCTCAAGGGCCACGGCATTCCGGTGTATGAGCTGAACACCGTCAGCGACCTGGAATTCTACGTCGACGGCGCCGATGAAAGCGACGCACACCTGAACCTGATCAAGGGCGGCGGCGCCGCCCTGACCCGCGAGAAGATCGTCGCGGCCGTGGCCAAGACCTTCATCTGCATCGCCGACGCCAGCAAACTGGTGCCGGTGCTCGGTGAATTCCCGCTGCCGGTCGAAGTGATCCCGATGGCCCGCAGCCACGTGGCGCGCCAACTGGTGAAACTCGGCGGCGACCCGGTGTACCGCGAAGGTGTGCTGACCGATAACGGCAACATCATCCTCGATGTATTCAACCTGCAGATCACCAACCCGGTCGAGCTGGAAGCGCAGATCAACGCGATCGTTGGCGTTGTCACCAACGGCCTTTTCGCAGCGCGCCCGGCGGACTTGTTGTTGCTTGGGACTAGCGAAGGTGTGAAAACTCTCAAGGCTGAATAAAGAGCTTGAAGGCGCCGAAATAACCTGTAGGAGTGAGCCTGCTCGCGATAGCGGTCTGTCAGTCGATATTGAGGTCGACTGACAGACCGCTATCGCGAGCAGGCTCACTCCTACAATGTTTTTGCGGTGTTCGTTAGTTTGGCGAAGGTTTCTTGAACACGTAAAACAAATTCGGCTCACTCACCAGATATAAAGTCCCCTCATCATCCATCGCAATGCCTTCAGCCTGTGGCACGGTTTTCTGCAAACCCTGGCGACCACCGCTGATGGACATGGTGCTCAGCGGCCGCCCGTCGACGTCCAGCTCCAGAATCAGTCGCGACTCATCCGACAACGCCAGCAAATGGCCGCTGCGTTCGTCGTATTGCAGGCTCGACAGATCGCGCACAAACATCCCGGCATCGCGTTTCGGGTTGTTGATCACATGTACAGCGTAGGATTTTTCCGGATTGAAATGCGGGAAGCCGTGCACCTCATAGATCAGCATCGGGTTACGCTCTTTGGCGACGAACAGACGCTTGCCCACCGAATCGTAGGCCAGCCCTTCGAAGCCCTTGTTGCTGGCCATGTGCACACCGAGGGTCATTTGCTCGGCATCGTCGGCGTCGAGAAACGTGGTGTCGGCATCGAGGTGCACCTTGATCAGGCGCTGCTGGCGCTCGTCGGTAATCACGTAGGTGTCGGCGCTGATGAACTCGACGGCTTCCGGGTCGCCGAAGCCGACCAGGGCGATACGCCGCAGAATCTGGCCTTGCAGCGACAGCTCGATCAGCTCCGAGTTTTTGTTGGTGACCGTGAACAGGCTCTTGCGCACCGGATCGTAGGTCAGCGCTGACACGTCATCGTCCAGGCCTTCGATTACCCGCGCTTCGATGTCCACGCGATATTGGTCCAGACCGATGGCCTCGCCACTCAGCGGCTGCCACAACGTATGCAGGTTGAACCACGCGCGCTCGAACAGGCGCATGTATTGGCCGATACCAATCAACGCGATCAGGGCGATCACCGAGAGGAAAATAACCAGAGGCTTGGGGTGGGCAAGTCGACGCATTCGGATGGGCTCGGGAGCAGAACAGGCGGATGAAATATCACGCCTGTCTGAACTGAAGCTTAATGGCCACTTGCCTTCGAGGACAACCGCAGAAGTCTGCAATTGTCGTAGGCAAAGTTACCGCTGCTTTTCGAAGCGATAGAACAGGTTCGGCTCGCTGACGATATACAGCGTGCCCGCCTCGTCCATGGTCACGCCTTCGGCGCGGGGGATGGTGTCCTTGAGGCCATTGAAGCCACCGAGCAGAGTCATGAAGCTGACTTGCCCACCCTTTTCATCGAGCTCCAGCAGCAGGTGCGAATCGGCGGACAGCAACAAGGTGTGACCGGTGCGCGGATCAATCTCCAGCGCGGAAAGATTGCGTATATCCAGTTCATCGCTGGTCAGCTTTTGTTTGTCGCCTTTGAGTGTCTGGCTGCCATCGCTTTTCCAGGTGAACAGCGCCGGCGGCCGCTCCTCGCCCAGCAGCAACTGCTGGTTGCGCGCATCCCAGGTAATTGCCTCGAAGGCCTTGTTCTGGTCTTTCGACGGGCCGAGGTCATATCTAGGGAAATCAGCGATGTTCAGTTCGCGGGTGTTGGCGTCGACCTTGACGATCGACAGCGTGTGCTGACGCTCATCGACAATCGCCATCAGGCCGTTTTCCATCACGGTCAGGCCTTCCGGATTGCTCCAGCCCACCAGCGGCATCTTGCGCAGCACCTCGCCTTGCAGGCTCAGCTCAACCAGAAACGGATTTTTGCCCATCACCGAGAACAGGGTTTTGCTCTGCGGGTTGTAGGAAAGGTCCGAGGCTTCGTCCTTTTCCATGCCCGGCAGCGGCTTGGCATCGATCACCACGTGGTAATCCGGCAGCCAGATGCTCTCCTTCTGCTCGGCCTTGCTCTCGAATCGCTCGAGTACCCATAAAGCGCCGCGATCATCCCAGTGCATGGCGAACGCCAGCGCATAAGCGGCGGCCAGCGCGAGCAGCAACCAGACGTACCAGCGCAGGGCGAAACGCGGGCGGCGGGGAGTTTTGAGCTGAGTTTGAGATGACATCGAAGGACGCGTTCCGAAAATTCAGGCTATGGGTAATAGCACAAAGAGGCCGGCTCAGACGCCAGAATGCGCGGAATTATCCGTACAGGATGTGAAAAAAACGGCAAATGGCGGGATTGCCGTGCACTGCCAGCCATTTTCAAAACACCACAAACCCCTGTGGGAGCTAGCCTGCTAGCGATGGCGGTGTGTCAGGCCAGGCAGTATTGACTGACAGAGCGCAATCGCTAGCAGGCTAGCTCCCACAAGTTGTTTTGCGGTGTGGCGGTTAGCGCACGCTGCTCTCAAAGCGGCTCGCGCCCACCAGTTCGAGGACGATGTCGTCGCCAACGTTCAGCGGGCCGACGCCCACGGGCGTACCGGTCAGGATCACGTCACCGGCCTGCAGCGAGAAGCAGCCGGCCATGTGCTGGATCATCGGCACGATCGGGTTGAGCATGGCGCTGCTGTTGCCGTCCTGGCGCACTTCGCCGTTGATGGTCAGGCGGATGCCGATGTCGGTCAGGTCGGGGAAGGTGCTGCCGACCACAAACGGCGCCAGCACCGCCGCGCCGTCGAACGACTTGGCAATTTCCCACGGCAGGCCCTTGGCTTTCAGTTCGGCCTGCTTGTCGCGCAGGGTCAGGTCCAGCGCCGGGGCGAAACCGGAAATCGCATCGAGCACTTCTTCGCGGCTCGGTCTGGTCGACAGCGGCTTGCCAATCAGCACGGCGATTTCCGCCTCGTAGTGCACCGAACCGCGCTCGGTGGGAATGCTGAAACCGCCTTCCAGCGGCACCACGCAACTGCCCGGTTTGATGAACAGCAGCGGCTCGGTCGGGACCGGGTTGTCCAGTTCCTTCGCGTGCTCGGCGTAATTACGGCCAATGCACACGACTTTCCCGATCGGGAAGTGGATGCGCGTGCCGTCGACATACTGGTGCTGATAGCTCATTTACCGACTCCTGCGTTCATTGATTCATCAGAGATTGCTGATCAAACCGCGAAAATCTTGCCCGGGTTCATGATGCCGTTCGGGTCGAACACCGCTTTGACCGCTTTCATGTACTCGATCTCGGCCGGCGAACGGCTGTAGGTCAGGTAATCACGCTTGGTCATGCCGACGCCGTGCTCGGCGGAAATCGAACCGTTGTACTTCTCGACGGTTTCGAACACCCACTTGTTGACCGTGGCGCACTTGGCGAAGAACTCGTCCTTGCTCAGGTTATCCGGCTTGAGGATGTTCAGGTGCAGGTTGCCGTCGCCGATGTGGCCGAACCAGACGATCTCGAAATCCGGATAGTGCTCGCCGACGATCGCGTCGATTTCCTGCAGGAATGCCGGCACTTTCGAAACGGTGACCGAGATGTCGTTCTTGTACGGCGTCCAGTGCGAGATGGTTTCGGAAATGTACTCGCGCAGCTTCCACAGGTTGTGCAACTGGGTTTCGCTCTGGCTCATCACGCCATCGAGGACCCAGCCCTGTTCGACGCAGTGTTCGAAGGTTTCCAGCGCGCTGTTGGCCACTTCTTCAGTGGTCGCCTCGAATTCGAGCAGGGCGTAGAACGGGCAGTCGGTGTCGAACGGCGCCGGCACATCGCCACGGCCCATGACTTTGGCCAGGGCCTTGTCGGAGAAGAATTCGAAGGCAGTCAGGTCGAGCTTGCCCTGGAAGGCGTGCAACACCGGCATGATCGAATCGAAATCGGCAGTGCCGAGGACCATGGCGGTGAGGTTTTTCGGTGCGCGATCCAGGCGCATGGTCGCTTCGACGACGAAACCCAGGGTGCCTTCGGCGCCGATGAACAACTGGCGCAGATCGTAACCGGTGGCGTTCTTGATCAGGTCCTTGTTCAGCTCGAGCACGTCGCCCTTGCCGGTGACGACTTTCATGCCGGCGACCCAGTTACGGGTCATGCCGTAGCGAATCACTTTGATCCCGCCGGCATTGGTGCCGATGTTGCCGCCAATCTGGCTGGAACCCGCCGAAGCGAAGTCGACCGGGTAGTACAGGCCGTTTTCTTCGGCGACGTTCTGCAAATGCTCGGTGACCACGCCCGGCTGACACACGGCGGTGCGATCCGTGAGGTTCACGTCGAGAATCTGATTCATGTAATCGAACGAGACCACCACCTCGCCGTTGGCCGCGACTGCGGCGGCGGAGAGCCCGGTGCGCCCGCCCGATGGCACCAGCGCAACCTTGTGCGTATTGGCCCAGCGCACCACGGCCTGCACCTGCTCGATGGTCTTGGGAAACACGATGGCACTCGGCGCCGGGGCGAAGTGCTTGGTCCAATCCTTGCCGTACGTATTCAGGGAGTCGGCGTCGGTCAGGACCTTGCCGGGCTCGACCAGGGTCTTCAGTTCATCAATCAGCGCAGGATTGGTCATCGACAGAACTCTCGAACAATTCATGGTCATCCTGAGAACGCTTCACGTCGCAGGAATGAGTGTTTAGCGGGGTGGCTATGCTAGCATACCGACCCCGCAGGACAGTGCCCAAGGCCAGATCCGCGGTGACGGCTTTGTTGCCGTGCGGGTCAGCTCCAGGCTGCTCCCTCCCTGCCATTTTTCTCCGGGATACAGGTTTACGCAGATGAGCAAGACTTCTCTCGATAAGAGCAAGATCAAGTTCCTTCTTCTCGAAGGCGTCCACCAATCGGCTGTCGACGTCCTCAAGGCGGCGGGCTACACCAGCATCGAGTACCACACCAGTTCTCTGCCGGATGCCCAGCTCAAGGAAAAGATCGCTGACGCTCACTTCATCGGCATTCGTTCGCGCACGCAACTGACCGAAGAGATCTTCGATCACGCGAAGAAGCTGGTCGCGGTCGGCTGTTTCTGCATCGGCACCAACCAGGTTGACCTGGGCGCAGCCCGCGAGCGCGGCATCGCCGTGTTCAACGCGCCGTACTCCAACACCCGCTCGGTCGCCGAGCTGGTATTGGCCGAAGCGATCCTGCTGCTGCGCGGCATCCCGGAGAAAAACGCTTCCTGCCACCGTGGCGGCTGGATCAAGTCCGCGGCCAACTCCTTCGAGATCCGTGGCAAGAAGCTGGGCATCGTCGGCTACGGCTCGATCGGCACGCAATTGTCGGTTCTGGCCGAAGGCCTGGGCATGCAGGTGTTCTTCTATGACACCGTGACCAAGCTGCCGCTGGGCAACGCTACGCAGGTCAACAACCTGCACGAGCTGCTGGGCATGTCCGACATCGTCACCCTGCACGTTCCGGAAACCGCTGCTACCCAGTGGATGATCGGCGAGAAGGAAATCCGCGCCATCAAGAAGGGCGGCATCCTGATCAACGCCGCGCGCGGCACCGTGGTCGAGCTCGACCACCTGGCGGCAGCGATCAAGGACAAGCACCTGATCGGCGCGGCCATCGACGTGTTCCCGGTCGAGCCGCGTTCCAACGACGAAGAGTTCGAAAGCCCGCTGCGTGGCCTCGACAACGTGATCCTGACTCCGCACATTGGTGGCTCGACCGCCGAAGCGCAAGCCAACATCGGTCTGGAAGTGGCGGAAAAACTGGTCAAGTACAGCGACAACGGTACGTCGGTATCGTCGGTCAACTTCCCGGAAGTGGCCCTGCCGGCTCACCCGGGCAAGCACCGTCTGCTGCACATCCACGAGAACATCCCGGGCGTGATGAGCGAGATCAACAAGGTCTTCGCCGAAAACGGTATCAACATCTCCGGTCAGTTCCTGCAGACCAACGAGAAGGTCGGCTACGTGGTGATCGACGTCGACGCCGAATACTCGGAGCTGGCGCAAGAAAAGCTGCAACACGTCAACGGTACTATCCGTAGCCGCGTGCTGTTCTAAAGCAGCGTTCGCAGCAAACAAAAAGGGAGCCCCGCAGGGCTCCCTTTTTTTTTATTTCACATTGACGGTGATTTTTTCGGAAACGATCGACGGGTCGAACGGCATGTGGCCGCTGTCACCAAGAATCAGCTGCAAAGTATGTTTGCCAGGGGCCAGTTTGATCGTGGCTTCGGTCTGCGCCTTGCCGAAATGCATGTGGTGAGCATCCGTCGGAATCGGCGCACCTTCGGCCGGCAGGTCGTCGACGTCGATCAGAAGATGGTGGTGGCCGGTGTTCCTGGTGACGTCCCCGGCAGGTGCCAACGCGATGTTCTTGACGCCGAACTTGACCTTGAATTCCTGAGAAACCGTGGCCCCGTCTTCGGGAGAAACGATGAACACTTCAGCATCCTTCGGCGCCGGCGTCGCCGCACTGGCCAGCACCGAAACACCCATCAGCACACCGGCCAACGCTGCACGTGACATAAAGCTTTTCATTTTCTTCTCCAGTTTTTCCGTAAAATCCGCACGGTCATGACAACTTCATGACCATTCGTTGTCGAAGGCACTCGACAACCATAGCAAAGCGAGCCTGAATCAGAGCATCGCGATAATGATTTCAAAGGAGTGACCATGCGCTTTCTGCCTGGCCTGATCTGCCTGCTACCCCTTCTGAGCCCGCTGGCTCACGCCGAACTGATTGATGACGTCAACGACCGTGGCGAGCTGCGCATAGCCCTTGAGGCTAATACACCGCCCTTCAATTACAAGGAAGGCGACACCCTGACAGGGTTCGAGGTCGAGCTTGGGCAACTTCTGGCCAAAGAGCTGGATGTGCGCGCTGACTTCATCGTCACCGACGAGGGCGATCTGCTCCAGGGCGTTGAAAGCGGCAAGTACGACGTCGCGCTGAATCACATAGCACTGACACCCGAACTCAAGGATCGTTTCGACTTCAGCGCGCCGTACGGCAAGGTCGACGGGCAGTTGCTGGCGAAGAAGGATGAGACGCCGCGGCCAATGGTACTGGTGCAGGCGTTGAACGCAGAGCAGCCAAAGGCTGTTGAACCGGTGGAGCTGGCGATTCCGTTTCAGAAGGGTAATCCGGCGTTTCAGGCCAGTTTGCAAAGTGCACTGGACCGGATCAAGGCGGATGGGCGTTTGGCGGCGCTTTCGCAGAAGTGGCTCACCGCAAAGGACACTGACAATCCGAAGTGAGCAAAACCTGTGGGAGCTAGCCTGCTAGCGATAGCGGTTGATCAGTTGAAAAAGATGGCGACTGATCCAACGCAATCGCTAGCAGGCTAGCTCCCACAATATTTTGTGGTGCCTGACTAATCGAGTAGCGCCAGGACCTGCGCGGCCTGCGGCAGCTCCAGCTCGCTGAATACCTGAACCCCATGACGCTTGAGCAACGCCGCCGTCACCCCTTCGCCACTGACCTTCACGCCACTGAACGTGCCGTCATACGTCAGCAGATTCCCGCACGACGGACTGTTGGCCTTGAGCACCGCCACCCGAATGTCATGCCTGCGTACCAGCTCCAGCGCCTGCCGCGCACCGTCGAGAAACTGCGCGCTGACATCCTCACCCTCAGTGGTGATCACCGCCGCCGTGCCATCCAGTACATCGCCACCCTGCCCGCCCGGGATCTCCGCCGCCGCCCGTGGCGTTGGCAGTCCGCCTGCGACCTCCGGACACAACGGTACCACTCGCCCCTCGGCAATCCACTGCTCGAGCAGATCAAACGGCCCGCTGGCGCCACCGTCATAACGCACGCGATGGCCCAACAGGCAGCGGCTGACCAGAATCCTGTGCATCTCAGAACGGCTCGTTGCCACGGCGGCGGAACCAACCGGTCAGCGACAGCCGCTCGCGGTTGGCCGGTAGCACTTCATGCGGCACTTCGCCGGAGAGGAACACCACCAGACAGCCGCCGGTAGGCTGCACGTCATGCACGCGGTCTTTCTTCAGATACATGCGCAGTTGACCGCCATCCTCCGGCAGCCAGCCGTCGTTGAGGTAGACCACCACCGAAACCATGCGTTTGTCATCGTCGCGAAAACGGTCGACATGCCGGCGATAAAACGCGCCGGGCGGATACAGCGCGAAGTGGCATTCGAAATCTTCGAGGCCGAGGAACAAGCCACGGTTGAGCGCTTCGCGCAGGCTCTCCATCAGGCTCAGATAGCGATCGCTGGCCTCGGCCTGGCCCGGGTCGATCCATTGGATATGATCGCCGCGAATCCCCTCGCGAATCTCTGAAAACGGTCCGCGCCCGACCGCCGCCGGCGCCAGCTCACCCTCGGCTTCACGTTTGCGGCACTCGGCCGCCAGCTCGCGGGTCAGACCGGCGGGCAGGAAAATGTTCTGCTGCGACCAGCCGTGCTCGGCGAGGTCGTCGACAATGCGTAACAGCAGTGGGTGTTCAGAGGATATTTGCATGGCGCGCATAGTATGCCTGCGGCAACAAATCCGACAGAGCCACGCAGCGGCTTGATACGAATTCTCGACAAGTACCGGCACCGCACGGAGAATAGTCCGCTGCTGACAGGAGTCCCTATGCGCCGTTTGCTTTTTTCACTGTTGATGTTCTGTGTGTTGCCCGCCTGGGCGGACGGCTACGACCAGTTGTACAAGGTCGCCGGCTGGCCAGATCAACGTGCGCATTTCAATGACGCCCTGAGTGCCGCCCAGCAGCGCTATCAGAACAGCCTGCCGCCAGCGGTGTTTCAAGCGCTGGTCAACAACAGCAACCAGCGCTTTGCCCCGCAGGCCGTGGATCAACGCGCCGAAGCGCAACTGCGGCAGAAGCTCGCCGACCCGAAACCGGCGCTGACCTTCTTCCAGTCGCCGCTGGGCAAGAAAATCGTCGCCGCCGAGCTGCTCGCGACCCGCCGCGATCAACTGGCGAAAAACGCCAAGGGCCTGCCGAAAATGCAGGTCAGCGACAACCGCCAACTGATCATCGGCCACCTCGCCCAGGCCTTGCCGGCGCGTGAAGCCGGGGCGGAAGTCAGCCTGGCGATCGCCGGTGTCGCGGCGGACAGTCTGAGCTCGATGATTCCGGGGCTGCTGGGTGGCGGTCAGGCCCAAGGCATGCTCAACGGCCAGCGCCAGCGGTTGATGGACCAGATCGGCGCAGATCTGAACAACACGCTGCTGTACGTCTATCGCGAGCTGTCGGATGAAGAGCTGGAAGAGTTTGCGACCTTTGCCGAGTCGGCAGAGGGCAAGGCCTATTACCAAGCGGCGCTGGCGGCGATTCGCGCGGGGCTTGCGGTCGGCCAATAATCTTCTTCGCCTGACAAACCGCCTTCGCGAGCAGGCTCGCTCCCACATTGGATCTTAGGTGGACACAAAATTGTGAACGACCTCAGTCCCCTGTGGGAGCTTGCCTGCAAGCGAAGGGGCCAGCCCAGCCCACACATTCATCGCCTGACCCACCGTCATCGCGAGCAGGCTGGCTCCCACATTGAAGGTTAGGTGGACACAAAGTGCGAACGACGTCAGTCCCCTGTGGGAGCTTGCCTGCAAGCGATGGGGCCAGCCCAGCCCACACATTCATCGTCTGACCCTCCGTCATCGCGAGCAGGCTCGCTCCCACATTGGATCTTAGGTGGACACAAAATTGTGAACGACCTCAGTCCACTGTGGGAGCTTGCCTGCAAGCGAAGGGGCCAGCCCAGCCCACACATTCATCGCCTGACCCACCGTCATCGCGAGCAGGCTGGCTCCCACATTGGGTCTTAGGTGGACACGAAATTGTGAACGACTCTGCTCCCTGTGGGAGCGAGCCTGCTCGCGAAGAGGCCCTCACAGTCACTAGAGATTCCGGCCCCTGATCCGCTTGCTCAAAAACTCGAAATACTCCTCGCGCATCTCCACCGTTTCATTGGCCAAGTGATGCCGCGCCTCGGCCAGTAGCAGGATCTGCGGCCGGTCGAACTTCCATTTCAACACTTGCAGGTTGTGCTGCCAGTCCACCGTCATGTCCGCCTGCCCTTGAATGATCAGCGGCCGTCGCGGGCTTTTTTTTGCGTGCTCGACGCGAATGATCCAGCGTGACAACGCGCCCACCCATTGTGTCGGCAAGCGCCGCGGCTGCAACGGATCGGCCTGCAGGAACGGCAGGAAATCCGGGTCATTGGAGTTCTCGCTGAAGCGCCGCGCAACGCCGCGAACAAAGGGCCTGAGCAGGTAATAGCTGAGCTGCGACCAGCCCCACGCCCGCGGTCGCACCAGCGGTGCCAGCAGAATCACCTGGCCCTGCGCCGGGCTGCCCTCGCCATGATTGAGCAGATGATCGACCACGATCGCCCCACCGGTGCTTTGCCCGCACAAGTGCCACGGCTGCGGCAGCGCGATCGACTGCGCTTCGGCGAACAACGCCTGGAGCATGTGCTGATATTCCGCGAAATCGCGAATGCTCGCCCGCGGCCCGCTCGACAGGCCATGCCCCGGCAAGTCACAGGCGATCACGGCAAAATCCTGATCCAGCGCCCACTCGATCACATGCCGATAGAGCCCGGTGTGATCGTAGTAACCGTGCAGCAGGAACAACGTTGCCTTGACCTTCTCCGGCCACCAGCAATGGCTGACCAGCTCGTAGCCATCGACTTCGAAACGGCCCATGCCGCGCCAGACATCGCGCTCGGGGAAATCGGTCTGGTAGAAGCGCTGATACGCCTTCGCCTCGTCCGACAACGGCTGCCACTCGGCCAGAGGCTTGAGGCTCGCGCGGATTTGATCGGGGTCGAAAGTGGCAGGCATGCGGCAATTCCAGAACGGTAATCAGACTTTATCGGCCTGCGATATTCATCTGTCGCGGCAAGCATGGCAAGCTAGCCCGCCTCTGAGGAAGCAAATCCATGCGTTCGCCCTACCGCACCGCACTGTTCGCCATCCTGCTCGCGCTGATCTGCGCCGGCGTGCTGTGGGCCGCGTATGACTGGTTTCAGGGCCGTTATCTGCGCGCATTCAGCGAGCACACGGCGGTGTTTTCCGGCGATCCGCTGCGCCTGCCGGATGACCTCGCTGGGCCGGGCAATATCCGCTTGGTGCATTTCTGGGACCCGGCCTGCCCGTGCAACGTCGGCAACCAACAGCACCTGAGCGAGATGGTCGAGCAGTTCGGCACCCGCGGCGTGGAATTTTTTGCAGTGCAGAAACCCGGCAGCCACGGCCAGTTGCCCGCCACCCTCGCCAGCCTGAAAACCATCGTCGTCCTGCCCGGTTCTGAACAGATCCCCGCCAGCCCCGCCGTGGCCATTTGGGACCGCAGCGGCAAACTGGCCTACTTCGGCCCGTACAGCGAAGGCCTGACCTGCAATTCCAGCAACAGTTTTATCGAACCGATCCTGCAAGCGTTGAGTGATGATCGCCCGGTCAATGCGACTCATACGTTGGCGGTCGGTTGCTACTGCCCGTGGTTGAGTGGGGAGTGAGAATTTCGCCACACTCCACAACTAAAGCACTTTAAAACCAAGCTTGCCGTTGGCCGCCCGCCACGCCTTCACTTCTTCAACCACTGCTGTTGGCCCACTTTTTCCTGGCTCCGGATAAAAGATCAGATCCGAGCCGGATGGATGCTCGCTCAAGGCCTTGAACTCTAAAACAGCATCAATATGCCGCTCCTCAGTATCGTAGTCAATATTATAAACCCTTGTAACAAAGCTCAAAAAATCTGACTCCAACATATCACTTACACGCTTATTCAACACGACAATACCCCCAAATCAAAATCCCAACACAAAAAGTGCCCTTACCATTACTCGAGTAGCAAGGGCACTACCAAAAAACTATCCCGGTTTAAATCCTGGCCTACCGCTGGAAGCCCGCCACTCCTTAACTTCTTTAACGACTCCCTCTGGACTATCTTCCCTACCATCGCGAGGATAGTAGATCAAATCCGAACCATCTGGATGCTGAGTTAAACGCTCAAACTCAAAAACAGCTTCTATTTGCTGCTCTTCAGTCGAATACGAAGAATTATAGATTTTTTTAACAAACAACAAAAAATCCTCCTCGGTGTAGTCCTCGAACCCTTTTGCGCCCATATCAATCCCCCTCCGAATGTATCGCGCCGTGCTGTTTAGGAGTAACTACTCGAACGTTATCTACATCCATAACCTCCCCTCCTCTAGATATATAGACGGGATGATGAAGCTCGAACTTCACTTGCCCTCCCACCCTATCAACTTTTCGAACAAACGGAGCTCGGCCATTTTTCATTTCAAAAGCACTACTATTATTAAATTGACTTACTAGCTCAGAATCATCGGCCACCGCCTTCCAAAACGCCTCCCGAAACGCCCGAAAATTCCTGAACTCCCGCCCTCGCAACTGATCGGCAATCTGCGCCGGCACCGGGGCGCCTTCGCCCTGCGATGCGCTCCCGAGCCAGTTGCCCGATACCGCCTGCCCCACACCTGACGCGACGCCCGGATCCTCCCGCCGATCCCGAAACATCGTGTAGTTCGGCGGCAGCCCGGAGTCCTGCGGGAACACCAGGACATAGTCATCGAATCCGGCTTCGAAAATGCCCGGGAACGAATCGAGGCGACCCTCAACCGGGATCACCGTCGCCCCAGTATAGGCAGGCACATCCGGCTGTCCGGCCGGTGAGGTCGTCGAGCTGTTTCCCGGATTGACGATCGGGGTCCACGTCAGTGTGCGTGGCGGAACATCGGTGGTGATCGCGGTGTAGACGTTGCGTTCGGCGTCGTAGGAGGCTGCCACCACCCTGACCGCCGACGGAATATTCCGCCCATCAGTCTTGACGACAAAAACCTCTGACTGCCCGTTCGCTCCGGTCTTTGAACTGACGCGGAAAGGCAGATCAACCGTCCCGCCAGCCGCCGCGATGGCGTGCAGACCTACTGCAAAATCTGGCGCAAGGTCCGACAGCGGCGTGCTGAACGCGTAACGGTCCGGCAACTCCCCGTTGCCCAGTTTCGACGAGTAGACCAACGCTGAAACACCGACGACAGCGCCAGCCCCGACACTCGCTGCAAGACTGCCCAAGCTCGCGATGGCGCTGCGAACGGCAGCTTGCAGACTGGCCGCAGCGGCCTCGGCAACTGCCACGACTCCAGCTGACGTCATGAACAACGGCCCTGTCGCCGAAGGGGCACCTGGCGCGCGGAAGGTATGGGCGTTGCGAATGGCCTCTGCCGCTATGCGCGCTTGTTCCTCGGCAAGGCGCCTTGCCTCTGCTTCAGCGGCAATTCGAGCCTGCTCCCGTATACGTGCCTGCTCCTCGGCAACACGCCTGGCTTCAGCCTGCGCGGCAATACGTGCCTGTTCCTGCAAATGCCGGGCTTCCTGCTCAAGGGCAATGCGTATCTGCTCCTGCAGACGCTCCGCCTCTTGGGCGCGGGCGATCAGACCGGCAAATGCGTCCGCCGCCGCTGCCATATGCCGCGCGCTTTCCGAGTGCAGGAGTGACCCGTGATAGTCCTGCCAGCGCTTGCCCAGTTCGGTCGTGGCCTGCAAATCCACCAGGTTCTTCAGCGCCTCGAGCTCAGGCTTGCTCAACGGGGCGTTGATCGCCGGATTGGCGATTGCATAAGGCCGGACAGCTGCCTGCTCGACAGCACGGATGTTGTGCGCTGCGATTTTATAATTCATGAGTGTTTGAGAGAGGCTACCTCCGGTTGAGCCCGCTGCAGCGGCGATTCTTTCAACCAGAAAACCTGGCAGGAAATGCAGGTGGATATTCGTTTCCAGATTCACCACGGATAGCCTTTCGGCAGAAAGAATCTGCTGGGCGTCCCTGGTGGTTGGAGTCGCGGCCTCAACCTGGCTTCTTCTTGCGGCCAGTTCCGGAAGTTGATTGGCGATAATAGCCATCACCCAGGAAAGGCGCCGGAGCTCCATTGCCGAACGGTATGCCCTATCAATCGCGGCGTAGGCAACGGACACATCCGGATTGGGCGATGCCAGACTGTCGCGTATCTTTTTGAAGGATAAATCCTTCATCAGGAAAAATGGATTATGTCCATACAACGAGTAAGCGGTCTCGGTATGAGCCCGATACTCCAACAACTTCTTATGTATAACCTGAATGGTTACTTCCTGATCGACCTTGACCTTTTGCGCCGGAGAAAGTCCTGCACTGGCTGTTTGTCTGGCCTGCTCCACTTCATTATTTGAAGCCGCCAGAATATTGCTGAATACTCCAGCATACTCAAGATCAGTATATGCCTGAGCATTCTGTTGCTCCTTCATCAAATCATTCCAGATAAAGGGAGTTAACGGATCAAGTTTCCCAGACCCTTGACCCGTCCCTCTATGCGGTCCTTCATTCAAACCCCAACTTCCCGAGAAAAACCCACCCTGCCCCAATCGAGACGGAGCCCTGTCCCGAACCGGTATGGGAGCCAGTTCATATCTGCCCGGCCCGGTCTGCCTGTGAGGTCCAAGATAATTTTCAATATCACTCATACGACTTCTCCATGTCAGTTATTCCATGTATTGAATTCGCTAACTTCGATTTCGCCCTCTGCTTTTTCTCGAGGTCTTTTATAGGCCCGCCCTGTTAAACGCCGCAACAACAAACTTGTAGTGCACTTCCCAAAAACCTGAAGGAAACTTCCTATTCAAGAAATACTGTGTTATGAAATCCCGGTTGCGATCTTCAACTAGATCAGCACCATCAATGCCTTCATATAAATAGAACGACAGGGAGCAGATTTTTCATGAAAAAAGGCCTGACCGTACTTGCGTTGCTGATCGTCATTCCCGCCATCGGGGTCGGCGGTTACCTCTACAGCAAGCAACCAACGCGTCAGGGCCAGGTCGAGCTGCGCGATCTGCAGGGCTCGGTGACCGTGCGCTACGACGAGCGCGGTGTGCCGCACATTCGCGCCGAGAACGAAACCGACCTCTATCGTGCCCTCGGCTATGTACATGCCCAGGATCGACTGTTCCAGATGGAAGCCATGCGTCGTCTCGCCCGCGGCGAGCTGGCCGAGGTGCTCGGGCCGAAACTGCTCGACACCGACAAACTGTTTCGCAGCCTGCGCATTCGTGAGCGCGCCGCCAGTTACGTCGCCAGCCTGGATAAACAGTCGCCGGCGTGGAAGGGCCTGCAAGCCTATCTGGATGGCATCAACCAATATCAGGACAGCCACGCTGCGCCAATCGAGTTCGACGTGCTGGGCATCCCCAAGCGGCCGTTCACTGCCGAAGACAGCATCAGCGTCGCCGGTTACATGGCTTACAGCTTCGCCGCGGCGTTTCGCACCGAGCCGCTGCTGACTTTCGTCCGTGATCAACTCGGCGCCGATTACCTCAACGTGTTCGACCTCGACTGGCAAGGCAAAGGCGTCCTTGCCAACGACCACAGCCACGCCGCGCCCGCCCTCGCCGCCGGTGACTGGAAAGACCTCAACGCCCTCGCCCGCCTCAGTGAGCAGGCGCTGATCGACAACGGCCTGCCGCAGTTCGAAGGCAGCAACGCCTGGGTGATTGCCGGCGGTCGCAGCCAGAGCGGCAAGCCGTTGCTGGCCGGCGATCCGCACATCCGCTTCTCAGTGCCGTCGGTGTGGTACGAGGCGCAGCTGTCGGCACCGGGTTTCGAGCTGTACGGTCATCATCAGGCGCTGGTGCCGTTCGCGTTCCTCGGCCACAACATGGAGTTCGGCTGGAGCCTGACCATGTTCCAGAACGACGATCTGGACCTGATCGCCGAGAAGGTCAACCCGAACAATCCCAACCAGATCTGGTATCGCGGCCAGTGGAGCGACCTGCTGGTCAGCGAGCAGCAGATCAAGGTGAAGGGCCAGGCACCGGTGACCCTGACCCTGCGCCAATCGCCCCACGGCCCGATCGTCAACGATGCACTGGGTGCGGCGGCCGGCAAAACCCCGATCGCCATGTGGTGGGCCTTTCTCGAAACGCCGAACCCGATCCTTGAAGGTTTTTATCAGCTCAACCGCGCCGACACCTTGGCCAAGGCCCGCGCCGCCGCCGCGAAAGTCCAGGCGCCGGGACTGAATCTGGTTTACGCCAATGCCAAGGGCGACATCGCCTGGTGGGCCTCGGCGTTGCTACCGAAGCGGCCCGCCGGGGTCAGGCCGGAATTCATTCTCGATGGCAGCACGAATCAGGCGGACAAGGACGGCTACTACCCGTTCAGCGCCAACCCGCAGGAAGAGAACCCGCCGCGCGGCTATATCGTCTCGGCCAACTTCCAGCCCGTGTCGCCGACCGGCATGCCGATTCCCGGTTACTACAACCTTGCCGATCGCGGCCAGCAGCTCAATCGTCAGCTCAGCGACAAGAACCTGAAGTGGAGCAATGAAGCCAATCAGAAGCTGCAACTGGGCACCGCGACCGGCTACGGCCCGCGTTTGCTCGCACCGCTGCTGCCGGTGTTGCGCCAGATGGTGAGCGATCCGGCGCAACTGAGACTGGTTGAGCAACTGGCGCAGTGGCCCGGCGACTATCCGCTGGATTCGGTCAGTGCGACGCTGTTCAATCAGTTCGTCTATGACCTGGCCGATGCGGCGATGCGCGATGAGTTGGGCAACGAGTTTTTCGACACGCTGCTGTCGACGCGGGTGATCGATGGAGCGTTGCCGAGGCTGGCGGCGAATGCCGATTCGCCGTGGTGGGACAACCGCAGCACGCCCGCGAAAGAGACTCGCGCCGATATCGTCCGCGCGGCATGGCAGGCGAGCCTGCACCATCTGAAGCTGACCCTTGGCGACGATGTGGCGGCGTGGCAATGGGGCGCGGCGCATACCCTGACCCATGGCCATCCATTGGGCCAGCGAAAACCGCTGGATCGTCTGTTCAACGTCGGGCCGTTCCCGGCGCCGGGCAGCCATGAAGTGCCGAACAACCTCTCAGCGAAAATCGGCCCGGCACCGTGGCCCGTTACGTATGGGCCATCAACGCGGCGACTGGTGGATTTCGCCGATCCGGCGCACGGGCTGACGATCAACCCGGTGGGCCAGAGCGGCGTGCCGTTCGACAGTCATTACGACGATCAGGCCGAGGCGTATGTGGAAGGGATCTATGTGCAGGCGCATTTCAGCGAGGAAGAAGTGACGGCGAATACGCGCAGTACCTTGAAGTTGTTGCCGGCGCGAGTACGTTAAAAGCCCCTCACCCTAGCCCTCTCCCAGAGGGAGAGGGGACCGACCGAAGTGTCTGGCGTTATACATCGCCCTGATAGCGCGGTGTCGATTATGGATTCAGCATGAGCCTTTCACGTCGGCGTACTTTTTCAATATCCCCCAATCGACTCCCTCTCCCCCTCGGAGAGGGCTGGGGTGAGGGCTTTCGAGCTCAAGCCCACATCAAACATCCAGCGCAAAATTCATCCGAAACTGCTGCGGCGTCACCCCCAGCCGCCGGTTGAACACGCTGCGCATATGCTGCGCATCGCGAAACCCGCACTGATAGGCCACGGTCTTCAGCGGCGCTGCGGTGCTTTCCAGCATCACCCGCGCCGCATCAACCCGCGCGCGCTCAACGAACTCTGCCGGCGTGACTTTCGCCTCCCGAGCAAACACCCGGGAGAAATTGCGCGCACTCATGTTCGCCGCATTGGCCAGATCGGCAATCGTCAGATCGCCGGTGAGATTGGCCAGCACATACAACTGCACCATCGCTACCGCTGACGTCGGCTCGGCGTGCGGAGTGAGGAACGGGCTGAACTGCGATTGCCCACCGGAACGCTGGGTGAACACCACCAGCCGCTTGGCCACGCTGAGCGCCACTTCGGCGCCGTGATCCCGCGCCAGCAGATACAACGACAGATCGATGCCCGCCGTGACCCCGGCCGAGGTGTAAAGCGCGCCATCCTCGACGTACAAGCGATCAGCCTCGACTTGCGTGGCCGGGCACAACTGCGCCAAGGCCTCGGCATCGTTCCAGTGAGTAGTCACCGTGCGCCCGTCCAGCAACCCCGCCCGCGCCAGCATGAACGCACCATTGCAGATAGAACCAAAGCGCTGCGCTCGCGCGCAGGCCTCACGCAGCCAGCCATCGAATGCGCTGCCGAAATCCATGAACGGCAACTGCGGCCCACCCGCGACCAGCAACAGATCATAGGGCCCAAGCGCTTCGCTGAAATGCCGATGGGCAGTGACGCTCAGCCCGTTGGAACAGGCCATCGCCCCGTGCTCGACGCCGATCACTTCCAGCCGATAGTGATCCTGCGGAGCGAGGAACCGGTTGGCCTCGGCAAACACGTCCATGGGACCGCTGACGTCCAGCGACTGCACGCCGGGAAACACCACAATGGCGACGGTTTTGTTCATGATTCAAACGTCCTCGATACCTGTGACAAACACACAAACCTGTGGGGGCGAGCCTGCTCGCGAAGAGGCCATCACACGCAACCTGGCTGTCGAATGACACACCGCTTTCGCGAGCAGGCTCGCTCCCGCATGGGCCGTGTCTGACTTGGTGATCGCGTCAACCCTAGCCAATCCATACCCAACAAGCGAGGTTGGCACGATTTGCAGGTTGATGGGCAAGGATCGCAGCCACGCTTCGATTGTTCGCCTTTCGCGCAAGGAACAGACTTTCCTCATCAGCGCCATCACGGCGTTTTCGACGAGGAAAGCGTTATGAGCACCACTATCGCCGGCATCAAGATCCCCGACAGCACCCTCGCCCGGGCCACCACCGAGTACATTCGCGACATCGAATCCGACCTGCTCTATCACCACTCGCGCCGGGTGTTTCTGTTCGGCGCGCTGAGCGGCGAGCGCCAGCAACTGGCCTACAACCCGGAGCTGTTGTACGTCGGCGCGATGTTCCACGACCTCGGTCTGGTCGAAGGTCATCGCAGTGATGAAGAACGTTTCGAAGTGGATGGCGCCAATGCCGCCGCAGCGTTTCTCAAGCCTTACGGACTGAGCGACGACGATATCGAACAGGTGTGGTTGTCGATTGCGCTGCACACGACACCGGGCGTGCCGAAACATCTGCGTCCGACCGTGGCGCTGGTCACTGCCGGGGTGGAAATGGATGTGCTGGGCATGGATTACGCGGCGTTCAGCAGCGTGCAGCGAGAGGCGGTGGTGCATGCGCATCCACGCGGTGAAGGCTTCAAGGAATGCATCATCTGCGCGTTTGCCGATGGCTTGCGTCACCGTCCGCAGACAACGTTCGGGAATGTGAAGACCGATGTGCTGAAGGATCAGGAGCCGGGGTTCAAACCGCTGAACTTCGTCGAGGTCATCCGCCGGTCTCCCTGGACTGCATAAATCCCCTGTAGGAGTGAGCCTGCTCGCGATAGCGGTGTGTCAGCCAAGTATTTCGTCACTGACACACCGCTATCGCGAGCAGGCTCACTCCTACAGTTTGAATTGGGTTGGCCTTTGGAAAGGCGCCAACCCGGTATTGCTTACGCCGCTTCCGGACTCGGTGCGCGGCGCGCGTCCGGTTGCTTCCAGGAATCGGCTGCGCTTTCTTCGATGGCTTGCTGGATGGCTTTCTTGCGCGCTTCTTCGGCGCGGCGGCTGAAGAACCAGACGAGGAAGGTCACCAGCGACACCGCCAGCAGAATCAGGCTGGCCACGGCATTGATTTCCGGCTTCACGCCCAGGCGCACCGCCGAGAACACTTCCATCGGCAGGGTCGTCGAACCCGGCCCGGAGACGAAGCTCGCCAGCACCAGATCATCCAGCGACAGGGCGAACGACATCATCCCACCCGCCGCCAGCGACGGCGCGATCATCGGGATGGTGATCAGGAAGAACACCTTCCATGGCCGCGCGCCGAGGTCCATTGCCGCCTCTTCGATGGACAGGTCCAGCTCACGCAAACGCGCCGACACCACCACCGCCACATACGCCGCACAGAACGTGGTGTGGGCGATCCAGATGGTGACGATACCGCGTTCCTGCGGCCAGCCGATCATCTGCGCCATGGCCACGAACAGCAGCAACAGCGACAGACCGGTGATCACTTCGGGCATGACCAGCGGCGCCGTCACCAGGCCGCCGAACAGCGTGCGGCCCTTGAAGTGGGTGATGCGGGTCAGCACGAACGCCGCCAGTGTACCCAGTGCCACCGCCGCCACCGCCGTGTAGCAGGCGATTTCCAGCGAGCGCAGCACCGAGCCCATCAGTTGCGAGTTGTCGAGCAGGCCGACGTACCACTTGACCGACCAGCCGCCCCACACCGTCACCAGTTTCGAGGCGTTGAACGAGTAGATCACCAGGATCAGCATCGGCAGATAGATGAAGATCAGACCCAATACCAGCATCAGGCTGGAGAAACGGAAGCGCTTCATTCTTTACCCTCCATTTCCTTGGCCTGACTGCGGTTGAACAGGATGATCGGCACGATCAGGATCGCCAGCATCACCACCGCCAGCGCGGACGCCACCGGCCAGTCACGGTTGTTGAAGAATTCCTGCCAGAGCACTTTACCGATCATCAGGGTTTCCGGACCGCCGAGCAGTTCCGGGATGACGAACTCACCGACCACCGGAATGAACACCAGCATGCAGCCGGCAATGATGCCGTTCTTGGACAGCGGAATGGTGATTTTCCAGAAGCTGTTGAAGGTGCTCGAACCGAGGTCCGAGGCCGCTTCGAGCAGACTGTTGTCGTGCTTCACCAGGTTGGCGTACAGCGGCAGGATCATGAACGGCAGGTACGAATAGACCACGCCGATGTACACCGCCAGGTTGGTGTTGAGGATCTGCAGCGGCTCGTCGATCAGGCCCATGCTCATCAGGAAGCCGTTGAGCAGGCCGTTGTTGCTGAGAATGCCCATCCACGCATAGACGCGGATCAGGATCGCCGTCCAGGTCGGCATCATGATCAGCAGCACCAGCACCGTTTGCAGTTCTTTGCGCGCACTGGCGATGGCGTAAGCCATCGGATAACCGATCAACAGGCACAGCAGCGTGCTGATGAAGGCCATCTTCAGCGAGCCGAGGTAGGCGGCGATGTAAAGTTCATCGTCACCCAGCAGCGCGTAGTTGCCCAGGTTCAGCAGCAATTGCAGCTTCTGCTCGGCAAACGTGTAGATCTCGGTGTACGGCGGGATCGCCACGTCGGCTTCGGCAAAACTGATCTTCAGGACGATGAAGAACGGCAGCATGAAGAACAGGAACAGCCAGATGAACGGCACGCCAATGACCAGTTGCCGGCCATTGGGGATGATCCGGTTGATGCGGCGTTTGAATTTGCGCATGTTCATGAGCGAAGTACCACGCCGCTGTCATCTTCCCACCACACGTAGACCTGATCGCCCCAGGTCGGACGTGCGCCGCGGCGTTCGGCGTTGGCCACGAACGACTGCACCAGTTTGCCGCTCGGCAACTCGACGTAGAACACCGAGTGACCGCCCAGATAAGCAATGTCGTGGACCTTGCCGCTCGACCAGTTGTACTCGCAGGTCGGCATCTCGGCGGTGACCAGCAGCTTCTCGGGACGAATCGCGTAGGTGACCGACTTGTCCTGCACCGAGGTGCTGATGCCATGGCCGACGTAGATCTGCCGGTCGAGGTCCTTGCAGGTGATGGTCGCGTGGCCCTCGGCATCGTCGATCACTTCGCCTTCGAAGATGTTGACGTTGCCGATGAATTCGCAGACCAGTCGGCTGGTCGGGGTTTCGTAGATGTCGATCGGGCTGCCGATCTGCGCGATCCAGCCCAGGTGCATGATCGCGATGCGCTCGGCCATGGTCATGGCCTCTTCCTGGTCGTGGGTCACCATCACGCAGGTCACGCCGACGCGCTCGATGATTTCCACCAGTTCCAGTTGCATCTGCGAACGCAGCTTCTTGTCCAGAGCGCCCATCGGCTCATCGAGCAGCAGCAGTTTTGGCCGCTTGGCCAGCGAACGCGCCAGTGCCACGCGCTGACGCTGGCCGCCCGACAACTGATGCGGCTTGCGCTTGGCGTACTGGCTCATCTGCACCAGCTTGAGCATCTCGGCCACACGGGCTTCGATCTCGGCCTTGGGAATCTTGTCCTGCTGCAGGCCGAAGGCGATGTTCTGCGCCACGGTCATGTGCGGGAACAAGGCGTACGACTGGAACATCATGTTGATCGGGCGTTCATACGGCGGCATGTCGGTGATGTCGACGCCGTCGAGGAAAATGCGCCCCTCCGTGGGCCGTTCAAACCCTGCGAGCATGCGCAGCAGGGTGGATTTGCCCGATCCCGAACCGCCGAGCAGGGCGAAGATCTCGCCTTTCTTGATTTCCAGGGACACGTCGTCCACGGCAATCGTCTCGTCGAACTTCTTCGTGACCCGGTCGATCTTGACCAGCACCTGTTTCGGTGTCTGGTCGCCCTCGAGGGCTTTCTTGTAGGCGCCGGAGGCAACTGCCATTTACGAAACTCCCAACAGAAGCAGCGGTTCGCCACGCAAGACGAACACTGGATAGTTTGTGCGTTATTTGCCCGACTTGACCTTGGTCCAGCTGCGGGTCATCAAACGCTGAATATTGGCTGGCAACTCGGTCGACACGTAAGTCTTGTCGAGGACTGCTTGCGGTGGGTAGACCGCTTCGTCGGTGCGGATGGATTGTTCCATCAGCTTGTCCGAACCCGGGTTGGGGTTGGCGTAACCGACGTAATCACTGACCTGGGCGATCACCTCAGGTTTCAGCAAATAGTTGATGAAGGCGTGGGCTTCCTTGACGTTGGACGAGTCCTTGGGGATCGCCAGCATGTCGAACCACAGCGCGCCGCCCTCTTTCGGGATCGAGTAGGCGATGTTCACGCCTTTCTTGGCTTCCTCGGCACGGTTCTTCGCCTGGAAGATGTCACCGGAGAAACCGATCGCCACGCAGATATCGCCGTTGGCCAGATCGCCGATGTATTTCGAGGAGTGGAAATAGGTCACGTAAGGACGCACTGCGAGCAGCTTGGCGGTGGCTTTTTCGTAGTCCTTGGTGTTGGTGCTGTTGGCGTTCAGGCCCAGGTAATTGAGCATGGTCGGCATCATTTCATCGGCCGAATCGAGGAACGCCACGCCGCAGCTGTGCAGTTTCTTGATGTTTTCCGGCTCGAACAGCACGGCCCAGGAATCGATCTTGTCGATGCCCAGCACAGCCCTGACCTTGTCGACGTTGTAACCGATGCCGTTGGTGCCCCACAGGTACGGCACGGCATACAGGTTGCCCGGATCGTTCTGCTGCAGACGCTTGAGCAGTACCGGATCCAGGTTGGAATAGTTCGGCAGCTGCGCCTTGTCGAGTTTCTGGAAGGCGCCGGCCTTGATCTGTTTGCCGAGGAAGTGGTTCGACGGCACGACCACGTCGTAACCGGTACGCCCGGCGAGGAGCTTGCCTTCCAGGGTTTCGTTGGAGTCGAAGACGTCGTAGACCGGTTTGATCCCGGTCTCTTTCTCGAAGTCGGCCAGGGTCGATTCGCCGATGTAATCGGACCAGTTATAAATATGCACCGTACCGGCGGCCTGGGCTCCGACAGCGATTGTCAGGCCGGCGGCGACCAGCAGGGCTTTGCGCAAAGAAGAAAATACAGGCAAGTGGAGGTCCTCTAAATTGATTGGGCCCAAGTTGCCCGCGCTGCATGATAGGCATGGCTGCCCGACAACAAAACCGGCGCGCAACTTACCCTCGAAAAACCGATCCAGCAAAACTTTCTGTCATTTAATTATCCGCTGGCCGCCGTCGCGGCGACGACGGCCAGTGGTTGTAGCGACAAACCGGCTTATTTGCCCGATTTGATCTTGGTCCAGCTGCGGGTGATCAGGCGCAGAGTCGCCGCGTCCAGGTCACTGATCGCGTAGAGCTGTTTCTTCACTTCAGCCGACGGGTAGATGCTCGGATCGCTGGTGATGTCCTTGTCCACCAGTGGTGTGGCCGCCTTGTTGCCGTTCGGGAAACGCACGGCGTTGGTGATGCCGGCCATCACTTGCGGCTCGAGCAGGTAGTTCATGAACTTGTAGGCGGCTTCGACGTTTTCGGCATCCTTGGGAATGGCGACCATGTCGTAGAACGTACCGGCGCCTTCTTTTGGAATGGTGTAGGCCAGTTTGACCTTGTCACCGGCTTCCTGGGCGCGGGTCTTGGACTGCTCCAGGTCACCCGAGTAACCGACGGCGACGCAGATGTTGCCGTTGGCCAGGTCCGAGATGTACTTGGAGGAGTGGAAGTAGGCAACCGACGGACGAATCTTCAGGAACAGGTCTTCGGCGGCTTTCAGGTCAGCCTTGTCCTTGCTGTTGGTCGGCTTGCCCAGATAGTGCAACGCCGCCGGAATCATCTCGGTCGGGGCGTCGAGGAAGCTCACGCCGCAGCTTTTGAGTTTCTCGATGTTTTCCGGCTTGAACACCACGTCCCACGAATCGATCTTGTCGATACCCAGCGCAGCCTTGACCTTGGCCGGGTTGTAACCGATGCCGATCGAGCCCCACATGTACGGGAAAGCGTGTTTGTTGCCCTGGTCGCTGGCGTCGCCAACGGCCTTGAGCAGGTCTTCGTCGAGGTTTTTCCAGTTTGGCAGCCTGGACTTGTCCAGCTCCTGGTAAACCCCGGCCTTGATCTGCTTGGCGAGGAAGTTGTTGGAAGGCACCACGATGTCATAACCGGACTTGCCGGCCAGCAGCTTGGCTTCCAGGGTTTCGTTACTGTCGAAGACGTCGTAGACGACTTTGATCCCGGTGGCTTTTTCGAAGTTGGCCACGGTGTCCGGCGCGATGTAATCGGACCAGTTGTAAACGTGCAGTACCTTGTCGTCCGCGTGAACCGCACCCGCCATCATGCCCGCCACGGACAGCGCGAGAAGTGTCTTGCCAGCAAGCTTTTTACCTAATGCCTTCATGCGTCATGCTCCAAATTTTTCTTTTTTGAACCACATTGTTCAGCGGCCGAACCCGGACAACTGGAACCGCGGCTAGTCTGGCAAGATCCGAGGCGGTCTTTCAACAGAAGACCGGCCTTTCTGACAGCTTTGATCGAGCAAGCCGCAACCTGCTCGCTCAAAGCCTAGCACTTAGCCCTGCAGCGCACCGAGGGTCAGGTCCAGACACTTGCGTGCCTTTGTAACCAGCTCGTCGATCTCGGCTTTGCTGATCACCAGCGGCGGCGCGATGATCATCGTGTCTCCCACCGCGCGCATGATCAGGCCATTGTCGAAGCAGAACTGCCGGCAGATCATGCCCACGCCCTTACCTTCGTAACGCTTGCGCGTGGCCTTGTCCTGCACCAGCTCGATCGCCCCCAGCAGACCGACGCCGCGAACTTCACCCACCAACGGATGATCGTTCAGCTCGCGCAGACGTTTCTGCAAATACGGTGCCGTTTCGTTGTGGGCGTTCTCGATAATTTTTTCATCGCGCAGGATGCGGATGTTTTCCAGGCCCACCGCCGCTGCCACCGGATGCCCGGAATAGGTAAAGCCGTGGTTGAAATCGCCGCCTTCGTTGAGCACCGCCACCACACTGTCACGAACGATCAGGCCCCCCATCGGGATGTAGCCGGAGGTCAGGCCTTTGGCGATGGTCATCATGTCGGGTTTGAGGTCGTAGAAATCGCTACCGAACCACTCACCGGTGCGACCGAAGCCGCAGATCACTTCGTCCGCCACAAACAGGATGTCGTATTTGGCGAGGATTTCCTTGATGCGTGGCCAGTAGGTGTCGGGCGGAATGATCACGCCACCGGCGCCCTGGATCGGCTCGGCAATAAAGGCACCGACGTTGTCGACGCCGACTTCGAGAATCTTCTCTTCCAGCTGATTGGCCGCCCAGACGCCGAACTCTTCCGGCGTCATGTCGCCGCCTTCGGCAAACCAGTACGGCTGCGCGATGTGCTCGATGCCCGGGATCGGCAAGTCGCCCTGTTCGTGCATGTAGGTCATGCCGCCGAGGCTCGCGCCGGCCACAGTCGAACCGTGGTAACCGTTCTTGCGGCTGATGATGACTTTCTTGTTCGGCTGACCCTTGATCGCCCAGTAATGGCGAACCATGCGCAGCATGGTGTCGTTGCCTTCGGAGCCGGAACCGGTGAAGAACACATGGTTCATGCCTTCCGGTGCAACGTCGGCAATCGCCTTGGCCAGTTGCAATGCCGGCGGGTGCGCAGTCTGGAAGAACAGGTTGTAGTACGGCAGTTCGCGCATCTGTTTGGCGGCAGCATCGGCCAGTTCATCGCGACCGTAACCGATCGCCACGCACCAGAGCCCGGCCATGCCGTCGAGGATCTTGTTGCCTTCGCTGTCCCACAGGTAAACGCCCTTGGCATTGGTGATGATCCTCGGGCCCTTCTCTTTCAGTTGCTTGAAGTCGCTGAACGGGGCCAGGTGGTGATCACTGCTGAGTGCTTGCCACTCGCGGGTTTGCGGGTTGTTGCTGGTCATGCCAATTCTCCTTGTTATCGGTGAAGGCGCGCCGCCTGAGCGACGCGCCCGGCGTATCAGACGGCGAAGAGCAGGTACTCACGCTCCCAGGAACTGATCACGCGCTTGAAATTTTCATGCTCGGCCCGCTTGACCGCCACGTAGCCTGTGATGAAAGTCTTGCCGAGGTATTTCTCGACGGTCTTGCTGTTTTCCATGCGCTCCAGCGCGTCTTCGATGGTCAGCGGCAGGCGCAGGTTGCGGCGCTCGTAGCCGCGGCCCACCACAGGCGCGCTTGGGTTGAGCCCTTCGACCATGCCGATGTAACCGCAGAGCAGGCTCGCGGCGATCGCCAGATACGGGTTGGCGTCGGCCCCCGGCAGACGGTTTTCCACGCGGCGGTTCTGCGGGCCGGCATCCGGTACGCGCAGGCCGACGGTGCGGTTTTCTTCGCCCCACTCCACGTTCACCGGCGCCGAAGTGTCCGGCAGGAAGCGGCGGAACGAGTTGACGTTGGGGGCGAACAGCGGCAGCAATTCCGGGATCAGTTTCTGCAGGCCACCGATGTGGTGCAGAAACAACTGGCTCATGGTCCCGTCTTCATTGGAGAAGACGTTCTTGCCGGTGTGGATGTCGATGATGCTCTGGTGCAAGTGCATGGCACTGCCCGGCTCGCCGGTCATCGGTTTGGCCATGAACGTCGCAGCCACGTCGTGCTTGAGCGCGGCTTCGCGCATGGTGCGCTTGAACACCAGGATCTGGTCGGCCAGCGACAGTGCGTCACCGTGACGGAAGTTGATTTCCATCTGCGCCGTGCCGTCTTCGTGGATCAGCGTGTCGAGGTCCAGCTCCTGCAATTCGCACCAGTCGTAGACGTCTTCGAACAGCGGATCGAATTCGTTGGCTGCTTCGATGGAGAACGATTGACGACCGATTTCCGGGCGACCGGAACGACCAATCGGCGGCTGCAACGGATAGTCAGGGTCGTCACTGCGCTTGGTCAGGTAGAACTCCATTTCCGGCGCGACGATCGGCTGCCAGCCCTTGTCGGCATACAGCTTGAGGACTTTCTTGAGGACGTTGCGCGGCGACAGCTCGATCGGGTTGCCTTGCTTGTCATAGGTGTCGTGGATCACCTGCGCGGTCGGCTCGATGGCCCACGGCACCAGGTAGACGGCGTTCTGGTCGGGGCGGCAGATCATGTCGATGTCGGCCGGGTCGAGCAGTTCGTAATAGATGTCGTCTTCGACGTAGTCGCCGGTCACGGTCTGCAACAAAACGCTTTCCGGCAGACGCATGCCTTTTTCGGCGATGAACTTGTTGGTCGGGGAGATCTTGCCGCGGGTGATGCCGGTCAAGTCGCCGATCATGCATTCGACTTCTGTGATCTTGCGGTCTTTCAACCAATCGGTGAGCTGGTCGAGGTTGGTACTCATAAATGCCTCTGGGCTGAGTCTCCTGACGCGATGTCAGGCAAGTTTGACGCTTGGGGCGTCGCGTTAAAGGGGGCTTGCTCGCGCAGTGCCGGCTTACGCCTGGCACCGCGCATAGACAATGAACGAGGAGCTTACCTGCCCTTGACGCTGGCGTTGCATTTCCTGTGCACACTCAGGGCGTGCAGAATCGTGAGCACGGCTGGGGAAGCGGCGCAGGTTGTGACGATGAAAGCGATCTATATTGAAAGGAGACGCCATAAACAGGATGCTGTTGTCTGCGTCCAGAATATCGGACGCTGCCGTTTGGGTGGTTGCTGCGCCGAGCAGCGACGGCAAGCTGCGAGCCTCATTGGCCGCGCTACGGACGGATGGATCGCCACTGATGTGATAAGCATGCAGACCGGACTGTTGCGAGCAGTCGGTGACGCCGATTAACGGCAGGCGAGACATGAAGCACCCCGGTATTATTGCTGTTATGGGTTTGACCGGAGCTTAGCCTTGTTCATTTTTTTACACAACACTCCCGTAAAAAATACAACACGGCCTGCTCAAGCCTGCGGGTGCCCGACACATGCAGGACGCAAAAACGCCCCGAAATGCCCCATAAATGCCCCAACGGCGCTTTTTTAGGGCAAAAAAGGCCTCGCTTGACTTCGGCAGGCTGTTCGGGTTGACTGAAACCAGAAAAGATCAATGATTGATATTTTTAACAACAAAGGTGTTGCATCATGTCGGTACCCCCGCGTGCCGTTCAGCTTAACGAAGCGAACGCGTTCCTTAAGGAACATCCTGAGGTTCTGTACGTTGACCTTCTGATTGCGGATATGAATGGTGTGGTGCGCGGCAAGCGCATCGAACGCACCAGCCTCCACAAGGTTTACGAGAAAGGCATCAACCTGCCGGCCTCTCTATTTGCTCTGGATATCAATGGTTCGACGGTGGAAAGCACCGGCCTGGGCCTGGACATCGGCGACGCCGATCGTATCTGCTATCCGATCCCCGATACCCTGTGCAACGAGCCATGGCAGAAGCGCCCGACCGCGCAACTGCTGATGACCATGCACGAACTCGAAGGCGACCCCTTCTTCGCCGACCCGCGTGAAGTGCTGCGCCAGGTGGTGACCAAGTTCGACGAACTGGGCCTGACCATCTGCGCCGCCTTCGAACTCGAGTTCTACCTGATCGACCAGGAAAACGTGAACGGCCGTCCACAGCCGCCACGCTCGCCGATCTCCGGCAAACGTCCGCACTCGACGCAGGTCTACCTGATCGACGACCTCGACGAATACGTCGACTGCCTCCAGGACATTCTGGAAGGTGCCAAAGAGCAAGGCATCCCGGCCGATGCGATCGTCAAGGAAAGTGCCCCGGCGCAGTTCGAAGTGAACCTGCACCACGTCGCCGACCCGATCAAGGCGTGCGACTACGCGGTACTGCTCAAGCGGCTGATCAAGAACATCGCCTACGACCATGAAATGGACACCACTTTCATGGCCAAGCCGTACCCAGGCCAGGCAGGCAATGGTCTGCACGTGCACATTTCGATTCTGGACAAGGCCGGCAAGAATATTTTTGCCAGCGAGGATCCCGAGCAGAACGCCGCGCTGCGTCACGCGATCGGCGGTGTGCTCGAGACCCTGCCCGCGCAGATGGCGTTCCTCTGCCCGAACGTCAACTCGTACCGTCGTTTCGGCGCGCAGTTCTACGTACCGAACTCGCCGTGCTGGGGTCTGGACAACCGCACCGTGGCGATTCGCGTACCGACCGGCTCTGCCGACGCCGTACGTATCGAACACCGCGTCGCCGGTGCCGACGCCAACCCGTACCTGCTGATGGCTTCGGTGCTGGCCGGTGTGCATCACGGTCTGGTCAACAAGATCGAGCCGGGCGCGCCTGTCGAAGGCAACAGCTACGAGCAGAACGAGCAAAGCCTGCCGAACAACTTGCGCGATGCCCTGCGCGAGCTGGACGACAGCGAGGTGATGGCCAAGTACATCGATCCGAAATACATCGATATCTTCGTCGCCTGCAAGGAAAGCGAGCTGGAGGAGTTCGAACACTCCATCTCCGACCTTGAGTACAACTGGTATCTGCATACCGTTTAAGCGGTTGTAGTGTGCAAAAGGACGCCGTTGGCTATCGCAGCCCGCGGCGTTTTTTTATGGCCGCCTGCGGCGGTTCGCGAGCAGGCTCGCTCCCACAGGGTTCTGTTGCGTACTCAGAATTAATGTTCAACACAGTACCTGTGGGAGCTGGCTTGCCAGCGATGGCGGCCGACAAGACAACATCGAACCCGGCTCGTACAATGCCCGCTGCCCCGCAGGAGACTTTCATGACGCGTCCCGCCCCCGTCCGCAAACCCCGCGCCCGCAGTCAGGCGCGGATCGATTCGATTCTCGATGCCGCGCGTACGCTGCTGGCCGCCGAGGGCGTGGCGAGCCTGTCGATCTACAGCGTGGCTGAGCGGGCGCAGATTCCGCCCTCCTCCGTTTATCACTTCTTCGCCAGCGTACCGGCCTTGCTCGAAGCGTTGACCGCGGATGTGCACGCTGCCTTTCGCGCCTGCCTGCAAGCGCCGATTGATCATGAGGCCTTGCGCGACTGGCGCGATCTGTCACGACTGGTCGAACAGCGCATGCTCGAGATCTACGGCGAAGACGCTGCGGCACGCCAGTTGATTCTCGCCCAGCACGGGCTGACCGAAGTGACCCAGGCTGACCGCCAGCACGACCTGGAGCTGGGCGAGCTGATGAACAAACTGTTCGACCAGCATTTCGAGCTGCCGAGACTGCCGGACGATGTAGATGTGTTTGCCCTGGCGATGGAGCTGGGCGACCGGGTGTACGCGCGCTCGGTGCAACAGCACGGGCAGATCACCCCGCGCATGGCCGAGGAAGGGATGCGGGTGTTTGATGCCTATATCGGGTTGTACTTGCCGCCTTATCTGCCCAAAAGATCTCTAGTGCTCTGACTGGCCTCATCGCTGGCAAGCCAGCTCCCACAAGGGATTTATGACCGACAAATAACTCTGTGGGAGCTGGCTTGCCAGCGATGGCCGCGCCGCTGATTTCAAGGCAGGCACAAAAAACCCCGAAGGGCTCACACCCTTCGGGGTTGTTGTTTATTCACTGGCTTACAACTTGGCGATCGACACCTCAGTGGATTTCACAAAGGCAATCACTTCACTGCCCACCACCAGTTCCAGCTCTTTCACCGAGCGAGTGGTGATCACCGAAGTGACGATGCCCGAAGCGGTCTGCACGTCGATTTCCGACAGCACGTCGCCGAGGACGATTTCCTTGATCGAGCCTTTGAACTGGTTGCGCACGTTGATGGCTTTGATAGTCATGGCATTGATTCCTGTCGTTGATGAAACTGAGTTATTGCGCCCAACGCAATTGCGTAGGCAAGGGTGAAACAGGTTCCGGCGCCGGCGGTTCGCCGGGCAGAGACAGAACACGGTTGAGCACTTCGGTTTCCAGTGCGGCCAGGCGATGCGAGCCACGCGCGCGTGGGCGCGGCAGTTCGACGTGCAGGTCGAGGCCAACTTCGCCGTCTTCGATCAGAATCACCCGGTCGGCAATCGCCACCGCTTCGCTGACATCGTGGGTCACCAGCAGCACGGTGAAGCCGTGTTGCTGCCACAGGCGTTCGATCAGTTGCTGCATCTCGATGCGGGTCAGGGCGTCCAGCGCGCCGAGTGGTTCGTCGAGCAACAGCAGGCGCGGTTTATGAATCAGCGCCCGGGCCAGGGCGACACGCTGTTTCTGTCCGCCCGACAATGCGGCTGGCCACTCATTGGCGCGATCGGCCAGCCCCACGGCTTCGAGTGCTTCCAGCGCTTGCGCCCGCCAGTCGCCCTTGAGGCCAAGGCCGACGTTGTCGATGATCTTTTTCCACGGCAGCAGGCGCGCTTCCTGAAACATCAAGCGGGTGTCATCGCGCGCTTCGTTGAGCGGCGCGGAACCGGCGCGCAGGTCGCCGCCAGTCGGTTGATCGAGCCCGGCGAGCAAGCGCAGCAAGGTGCTTTTACCGCAACCGCTGCGCCCGACCACGGCAACGAATTGCCCCGCCGGAATGTGCAGATCGATATCGCGCAATACCTGCCGCGAGCCAAAGGTTTTCTGCAGGTTGCGCAGCGCCAGCGGAATCCCGCGCAGCAAGCGTGGCGGCTGTTGAGCAGTCATGCCGCACCTCCCTTGGCCGCTTGATAAGCCGGGTGCCAGCGCAACCACACGCGCTCAAGCCCACGGGCAGCGAGGTCAGCCAGTTTGCCCAGCACCGCGTAAAGCAGGATCGCCAGCACCACCACGTCGGTCTGCAAGAACTCGCGGGCGTTCATCGCCAGATAGCCAATGCCAGAGCTGGCCGAAATGGTTTCGGCGACGATCAGCGTCAGCCACATGAAGCCCAGGGCAAAGCGCACGCCAACCAGAATCGACGGCAACGCGCCTGGCAGAATCACCTGACGGAACAGGCCGAAACCGCTCAGGCCATAACTGCGCGCCATCTCCACCAGCGCCGGGTCGACGTTGCGGATGCCGTGATAGGTGTTGAGATAAATCGGGAACAACGTGCCCAGCGCCACGAGAAAAATTTTCGCCGACTCGTCGATGCCGAACCACAGGATTACCAGCGGAATCAGCGCCAGATGCGGCACGTTGCGGATCATTTGCACCGAGCTGTCGAGCAAGCGTTCGCCCCATTTCGACAGGCCAGTGATAAAGCCCAGCAACAGGCCGATGCTGCCGCCGATGGTGAAGCCGAGTGCCGCGCGCCAGCCGCTGATGGCCAGGTGCGTCCAGATTTCGCCGCTGCGCACCAGACTGACGCCGGCTTCGAGCACCGCCACCGGTGCCGGCAGAATCCGCGTCGACAACCAACCGGCCGACACCGACAACTGCCACACCGCCAGGAGCGACACCGGCAACGCCCAAGGCGCGAGGCTGTGGATAAATTTCTTCATGGCCGCGCCTCAGCTCTGCGATGCGGCTTTGGGCAGGATGTCGTTGGCAACCATCTCGCCGAACGGGCTGACGTAACCGGCGCTTTTCGGCAGTTCCGGGCGCTCGACGTCGAGGTGCGGAAACAGCAGCTCGGCGACGCGATAGGATTCTTCAAGGTGTGGATAACCGGAGAAGATGAACGTATCGATGCCCAGATCGGCGTATTCCTTGACCCGCGCCGCCACGGTGGGGCCATCGCCGACCAGCGCCGTGCCGGCACCGCCACGCACCAGACCGACGCCAGCCCACAGGTTCGGGCTGACTTCGAGGTTGTCGCGGCTACCGCCGTGCAGCGCGGCCATGCGTTGCTGGCCGACCGAATCGAAGCGTGCCAGCGAAGCCTGCGCACGTTGGATGGCGTCGTCGTCCAGATGCGAAATCAGCCGATCCGCTGCTTGCCAGGCTTCGGCATTGGTTTCACGGACGATCACATGCAGGCGAATGCCGAAGCGTACGGTGCGTCCGAGCTTGGCGGCTTTGGCCCGGACTTGTGCAATCTTCTCGGCCACCGCCGCTGGCGGCTCGCCCCAGGTCAGGACCATTTCTACTTGCTCGGCGGCCAGATCCTGCGCCGCTTCCGATGAGCCGCCGAAATACAGCGGCGGACGCGGTTGCTGGATCGGCGGATAGAGCAGCTTGGCGCCTTTCACACTGATGTGCTCGCCGTCGTAATCAACGGTTTCGCCTTCCAGCACGCGGCGCCAGATACGGGTGAATTCCACCGAGGCCTGATAGCGTTCTTCGTGGTTGAGGAACAGACCGTCACCGGCCAATTCTTCAGGGTCGCCGCCAGTCACCAGGTTGAACAGCGCACGGCCGCCGGACAAGCGATCCAGTGTTGCAGCCTGACGCGCCGCCACCGTCGGGGAAATGATCCCGGGGCGCAGGGCGACCAGAAACTTCAGGCGCTGGGTCACCGGAATCAGCGACGCCGCCACCAGCCACGAGTCTTCGCAGGAGCGCCCGGTAGGAATCAGCACACCGCCGAAACCGAGGCGATCCGCCGCTTGCGCGACTTGCTGCAAATAACCGTGGTCGACCGCGCGGGCGCCTTCGGCGGTGCCAAGGTAATGGCCGTCGCCGTGGGTAGGCAGGAACCAGAAAATATTGAGGCTCATGGAGTGGTCTCCTTGTGGATTCGAATTACTGCGCCTGAGAGCTTTGGGCCACAGCGGCCGGAGGCGTCCAGATCACGTCCTTGATGCTCAGCGGCTTGGGAATCAGCTTGAGCTGGAAGAACGTGTCGGCAATTTTCTGTTGCGCGGCGACCACTTTCGGGGTCAGGAACAGCGCGCCGTAGCCTTGGCGTTTCACCGAGGTCAGGGTGATGTCTGCCGGCAGACCGAGCAACGGCGCCACCTGTTGAGTGACGTCTTGCGGATTGGCTTTGGACCATTCGCCGACCACGCGCACTTCTTCGACGAGGGTCTTGATCACCTCGGGATGTTTCTGCGCGTAAGGTTCAGTGGCGAGATAGAACTGGTGGTTATCGACGATGCCTTTACCGTCACGCAGGGTATGCGCCTGCAGCTGTTGTTCGGCGGCAGCCTGATACGGATCCCAGATCACCCAGGCGTCGACACTGCCGCGCTCGAACGCCGCGCGGGCATCGGCCGGTGGCAGGAACACGGTTTGAATGTCGCTGTACTGGAGGCCGGCGTCTTCCAGCGCACGCACCAACAGGTAGTGGACGTTGGAGCCTTTGTTCAGCGCGATTTTCTTGCCTTTGAGATCGGCCACCGACTTGATCGGCGAGTCTTTCGGCACAAGGATCGCTTCACTGTTCGGCGCTGGCGGTTCGTAAGCCACGTAGAGCAGATCGGCGCCAGCGGCCTGGGCGAACACGGGTGGGGTTTCGCCGGTCACGCCAAAGTCGATCGAGCCAACGTTAAGGCCTTCGAGCAGTTGCGGGCCGCCGGGAAATTCAGTCCATTGCACGTCGACGCCTTGGGCGGCGAGACGTTTTTCCAGCGTGCCTTTGGCCTTGAGCAGCACCAGCGTGCCGTACTTCTGATAACCGATCCGCAAGGTCTCGGCTTGAGCTTGAGTCATGGCGCCGATGGACACAGCCGCAGCAAACAGAGCGACCAGACCACGACGCAAAAATACAGGGCGCATGGCGCTCTCCTTTTTGCTGTTGGGTTGTGGCTGCACCTGCTTGCCCGTTGGCGGGCGAGTAAGGCCAGTACTTCAATTTCGATGAGGCTTAAATGCTCCAGCGAGCACTCAACAAACGTTCGTTCAACAGGCCCGGCTCCAGCGGTTTCGGCCGCCGCGCCATGGCCCCGACAAACTGCTCCAGCGCTTCATGCAGGCGCAATTCCAGGGTCGGCGCCAGTTGCGCATCGGCACTGCCTTCGCCGTAAGCGATCTGGCTGTCCTCGGCAAAAATCCCCTGGAGCATTTCCTGGGCTTTCAACGCCGAGAGCACTGGCTTGAGGGCGTAATCGACGACCAGCATGTGGGCGATGCTGCCGCCGGTGGCCATCGGCAAGACGACCTTGTGGCTCAGCGCACGTTCCGGCAGCAGATCGAGCAGGGTTTTCAGTGCGCCGGAAAACGAAGCCTTGTATACCGGCGTAGCGATCAGCAGGCCGTCGGCGTTTTCGATCTGTTGCAACAGGTCGAGGACTTTCGGGCTGTCGAAGCGCGCGTGGAGCAAATCCTCGGCCGGGAAGTCCCGCACCCGATAACTCACCACTTCCACTCCGTGCTGTTGCAACCAGCGTTGCGAGCGCTCCAGCAGCACCCCGGAGCGGGAGCGCAGGCTGGGGCTGCCACCCAGTGAGACGACCAGCATTGCGACGATTCCTTAAACGTTAGCGGCGATTCGCAGGTTGCGATCTCGCTTCAATGGAATGACCTTACCAGTAGATTTATATATCCATAAATCATATTTATTCATTTGGTTATGCGTTTTAGAGATATATCAAAAACCTTTATTCGGGCGAAAAAAAAGGCCGTCGAAACGGCCTGAATTCCCCTGCTCTGTGGTTCCGTGGTGACTGGACTATCGCCATCGCGAGCAGGCTCACTCCTACAGGGGATCGCATTCCAAACGTAGGAGTGAGCCTGCTCGCGATGGCACCAGCGGCTACACCGCGGAAATCATTTGTTCGGCTGTGGCGTCAGGCGCAGGTACGGCTTCACTGCGCGATAGCCTTTGGGGAAGCGCTGCTTGATCTCGTCCTCATCCTTGAGCGAAGGCACGATCACCACTTCTTCACCGTCCTGCCAGTTGGCCGGGGTGGCCACCTTGTAGTTGTCGGTGAGCTGCAGCGAGTCGATCACCCGCAGGATCTCGTGGAAGTTACGCCCGGTGCTCGCTGGATAAGTAATGGTCAGGCGAATCTTCTTGTTCGGATCGATGAC
Organism: Pseudomonas sp. R1-1; assembly: GCF_051132135.1. Classification (NCBI taxonomy): domain Bacteria; kingdom Pseudomonadati; phylum Pseudomonadota; class Gammaproteobacteria; order Pseudomonadales; family Pseudomonadaceae; genus Pseudomonas; species Pseudomonas sp. R1-1. The sequence continues at coordinate 371,114 of NZ_CP071663.1, read as the reverse complement.
GAACAGCGAGCGCACGGTCAGGGTGTCACTGGCGTTCGGATGGATCAGGTCGTAGAGGTCGGAAACCTTGCGATCGGCATCGGCCAGGATCGGAAAATTGACCACGGTGTTTTGGGTTTCGTTGATGTCTTCGATCCACTTGTGGTGCGAATCCACCGGGTCGACCGACAGCGCAATGGCTTTGACGCCGCGCTGGCTGAATTCATCCTGGAGCTTGGCGGTGAAGCCCAGTTCGGTGGTGCACACCGGGGTGAAGTCCGCTGGATGAGAGAACAGCACGCCCCAGCTATCGCCCAGCCATTCGTGGAAACGAATCTTGCCGGCGCTGGAATCCTGTTCGAAATCGGGGGCGATGTCGCCAAGTCTGAGGCTCATGATGCGGCTCCTGTTGGAGTTGTTGGAGACCTCAACTGTAGCTCGGGATTTGCCATGATGAAAAAGAATAAATAACGAGATATTTATATCTTTAGTGAATATTAAACTTCTGTTCACTGGACGCTCGGCGCCATCGCGACGAACATCGGTTCCAAGGTTCGAGAAGGCCTTGAGTTGCAGTAAAGAGGGAAATTCGGGACAGGCTTACGGGGGTGGGCCTGACTCGAAAACGCAAAAGCCCCGTCCGGCGCGATGCCGGACGGGGCTTTTTTTACGTCTGCGAATCGAACCGCGCTATTACAAGAGCGGGATCGAGTAGCTGACGATCAGGCGGTTTTCGTCCTGCGAACGGGTGTTCGGCAGGTCGGTGCGCCATACAGCGTTTTTCCACATCAGGCCGACGTTCTTGAACGGGCCTTCCGGCACGACGTAACCGATGGTGAAGTCGCGTTCCCACTCGGAACGGTTCGAAGCGCTTTCGCGACCGTTGCTGCCAACGGTGTCGATGCTGTCGCCCTTCAGGTAAACCACACCGGCGGTCAGGCCAGGTACGCCAACCTTGGCGAAATCGTAGGAGTAGCGAGCTTGCCAGGTTTTCTCACCGGCACGGCCGAACTTCTGGATCTGCATGTCGGTGATGGTGTAGTTCGACGAACCGTCGCCCTGGTTCAGCCAAGGGAAGTCGCTGCTACCGTTGGAAACCTGATAGCCGCCGCCGAAGGTGTGGCCGGCAACGGTATACAGGAACAGGCCGCTGTACAGGTTGTTGTCGACTTCGCCACGACCGTTACGGAAACCGGTGTAGTTACCCGAGCTGTAGTAAGCCGAATCGGTGCCGTTCTTGCCGTCGTCGGAGCTGTTGAAGTAACGCAGGTCAGACTTCAACACGCCCGGGCCGATCGACCAGTTGTGTACCAGACCCAGGAAGTGCTGCTTGTAGAAGTCTTCCAGGTTGCCGTAGTAGTACTGGGCAGTCAGGTCTTTGGTGATCTTGTAGTCACCACCGGCGTAGATGAACTTGTTGCTGTCACGGAACGCCGTGCCACGGGAGTTGGCGCCGCCGATCGAGAGGTTTTCGTTGTTGCTGGAGTTACGACCTTTTACCGCTTCGATCTGACCGCCGACCAGGGTCAGGTCCTTGATCTCGCCGGAAGTGATCTGGCCGCCCTGCCAGGTTTGCGGCAGCAGACGACCGTCGTTGGTCACGATGACCGGCAGTTTTGGCTGCAGGGTGCCCAGCTTCAGTTCAGTCTGGGAAATCTTGGCTTTGGCAGTCAGGCCCAGGCTGGAGAAGTTGTCCACGGCTTTGCCGTTGGACTCGCTCGGGAACACGGTGCCGCCGTAAGCGGTGCCGCTGTTGCCGTTGGTGCCGCCGCCCGAATCCAGACGGATGCCCAGCAGGCCAATGGCGTCAAGGCCGAAACCGACGGTGCCCTGGGTGTAACCGGAGATGAAACGCAGATCGAAGCCTTGGCCCCACTCTTCGTTCTTGTTGGCGCCAGCGCCATCACGGTTGTCAGTGTTGATGTAGAAGTTACGCAGCCCCAGAGTTGCCTTGCTGTCTTCGATAAAACCGGCGGCGCCTGCCTGCTGCGCCATAACCCCAACGGCCACAGCCAGGGCCAAGGTGGACTTGTTCATGTATCGCTCCTCTCGTTCTAATTCTTGTGTTCCTGGTTCGGGGTCGATTTGCCCTGAATCCTAAGATGCGCGATTAGCGCCAGACCGTGACTGCCAAGTCAATCGTAACCTTGTGTGTCTACGACCATCGTCTAATCGCTGTGATTGGGTCCGTGCACAGTAAAGACTTCCTGATAAAGCCAAAAAGAATTTATTCATTCTTTTTAATACCATTCGGGTATATGGCCGATTAATGGCCATCCGCGCCGGGAAACAGCGTATCGGCGCCTAAGCTCATTCCTAAATGGTATTTGTTGACCTTTTTTTAGATCGATTAGCTTTGCCGTACTCCCACCTACGTCAAACCCTATCGAAAAGGCGACGCATCATGGCGAAACGCGCACTATCAAGTCAATTTGTTACAGTTTGTGTGTCGGCACTGTTTTCTTTTTCCACACATGCCGCTGGTCTGACCGTGGGTTATCAGACGGGCATCGACCCGAGCAAAGTGCCCCAGGCGGACGGCGTCTATGAAGAGGTCATCGGCGAAAAGATCGACTGGCGGCGCTTCAATAGCGGCCCGGAAGTTGTGACAGCCATTGCTTCAGGTGATGTGCAGATCGGCAATCTCGGTTCGAGCCCGCTGGCAGCAGCGGCGTCGCGCAATCTGCCGATCGTGGCGTTTATCGTGTCGGCGCAGATCAATGCCGCCGAAGCCTTGGTGGTGCGCAATGGTAGTGGCATTGATAAGCCGCAGGATCTGATCGGCAAGACCATCGCCACACCGTTCGTGTCCACTTCTCACTACAGCTTGCTCGGGGCACTGAAGCACTGGGGCCTGACGACCTCGCAAGTCAAAGTGGTCAATCTGCAACCGGCGGAGATTGCCGCCGCGTGGAAGCGTGGCGACATCGACGGGGCGTTTGTCTGGTCGCCGGCGCTGGGTGAAATCCGCAAGACCGGCAAGACGTTGACCGATGCCGCGCAGGTCGGCCAGTGGGGCGCGCCGACCTTTGAAGTGTGGGTGGCGCGCAAGGATTTTGCCGAGAAGCACCCGGACGTCGTGGCGAAATTCGCCAAGGTCACGCTGGACTCGTTCGCCGATTACGCCGCGCACAAAGACAGTTGGACGGCCGACTCGGTGCCGGTACAGAAAATCGCCAAACTGACCGGTGCCAATGCCGCCGATGTACCGGAACTGCTCGCTGGCTCGACATTCCCGGATGCCCAAGCGCAGCAGACCCCTGCGCTGCTGGACGGCGGCACGGCGAAGGCGATCGGCGAGACAGCGAAGTTCCTCAAGGAACAGGGCAAGGTCGAAACGGTGCTGACGGATTATTCGCCGTATGTCAGTGCGAAGTTCATCGCGCACTAAAAAGCTTCGCGAGCAGGCTCGCTCCCACATCGGTTCCGCGAATTGATCGTTCCCACGCTCTGCGTGGGGATGCAGCCCGGGACGCTCCGCGTCCCATCAAAAGCCGAACGCGGAGCGTCCGTTGAGGCATTCCCACGCAGAGCGTGGGAACGATCGATGGGGAAGTTACAGGGTCTTTTCGAAGATCTTCGAATTGCGCTGGTAGTTGTACAGCGAAGCCCGCGCCGCTGGCAGGCGCTCGATGCTGCTCGGTTCGAAACCGCGCTCGCGGAACCAGTGCGCAGTCCGCGTGGTGAGCACGAACAAGGTTTTCAAACCCTGCGCCCGCGCGCGGGTTTCGATGCGCTCAAGCAATTCATCACCGCGGCCGCCATGGCGATACTCCGGATTTACTGCCAGGCAAGCCAGCTCGCCGGCGTCGGAATCGGCAATCTGATACAGCGCCGCGCAGGCGATGATCATGCCTTCACGTTCGACCACGCTGAACTGCTCGATCTCGCGCTCCAGCACTTCGCGTGAACGGCGCACCAGAATGCCCTGCTCTTCCAGCGGGCTGATCAAGTCGAGCAAGCCGCCGACATCTTCAATCGCCGCCTCGCGCACCAGTTCGAATTGCTCCTGCGCGACCAGCGTACCGCCGCCGTCACGGGTGAACAGTTCGGTCAGCAGCGCGCCGTCTTCGGCGTAGCTGACGATATGGCTGCGCGCCACGCCGCCACGGCAGGCTTCAGCGGCGGCATCGAGCAGTTCCGCCTGATAGTTGCTGCTGCCCAGACGCTGCAAGTGCGCCGGGACTTGTTGCGGACGCAGCTCTCGCACCAGTTTGCCGTTCTCGTCGATCAGACCGAGGTCGGCGCCAAACAGCAGCAGTTTGTCCGCGCCCAGATCGATGGCGGCGCGGGTGGCGACGTCTTCGCAGGCGAGGTTGAAGATTTCACCGGTCGGCGAATAGCCCAGCGGCGACAGCAGCACGATCGAGCGCTCGTCGAGCAGGCGGTTGATGCCCTTGCGATCGACCCGGCGCACTTCGCCGGTGTGGTGATAATCAACGCCTTCGAGCACGCCGATCGGCCGCGCGGTAACGAGGTTGCCGCTGGCCACGCGCAGGCGTGAGCCCTGCATGGGCGAGGAAGCCATGTCCATCGACAGCCGCGCTTCGATGGCGATGCGCAACTGGCCGACCGCATCGATTACACACTCCAGCGTCGCCGCGTCGGTGATGCGCATGCCGTGATGGTAATGCGGGGTCAGGCCGCGCGCGGCGAGGCGGGTTTCGATCTGTGGGCGCGAGCCATGCACCAGCACCAGGCGCACGCCGAGGCTGTGCAACAGGACCAGGTCATGGACGATGTTGCCGAAATTCGGATGCTCCACGCCGTCGCCGGGCAGCATGACGACGAAGGTGCAATCGCGGTGAGCATTGATGTAAGGGGACGCGTGACGAAGCCAATTAACGTATTCGGGCATGAACCTGGGCCTGTAATAAAGAGCAGCCGAAAAAAGGGGCGAAACGAAAAAACGCACAGCGGGCTGATGGTTATCGTCGGAACAGGCTTGGCGACACGCGCGCTCTCCTCATGAATACGGGTTGGGGTGTTGGCAATTTACAGTCTTTGTGCGGATAAAACACAGTCCCCTTGTGGGAGCGAGCCTGCTCGCGATAGCGGAGTGTCAGTCAATATCTCCGGGAATGTCTCACCGCTATCGCGAGCAGGCTCACTCCTACAAAGGGTCACTTGAAATCCTGTGACGTTGGGGCACTTGTCAGGCAGTAATGTTCAATCAACTGCCGCAATAGCTGCACGGTAGGCTGCAAACGTGACATTTCAAGGTATTCGCCGGGCTGGTGGGCACAGGCGATGTCGCCGGGGCCGAGCACGACGGTTTCGCAGCCGAGGCGCTGAAGATAAGGCGCTTCGGTGCCGAACGCCACTGCTCCGGCGCGATGGCCGGTGAGCTTTTCGGCAATGCGCACCAATTCTGCATCTTCGCTCTGCTCGAACGGTGGCACTTCCGGGAACAGCGGTTTGTAGTCGATCCTCACCTGATGCCGCTCGGCCACCGGGTTGAGCTTGCGCAGGATTTCCGCGCGCAGGACCTTCGGGTCCATGCCCGGCAGCGGGCGCAGGTCGAATTCCAGCGAACACTGGCCGCAAATACGATTGGGATTATCGCCGCCGTGGATGCAGCCGAAATTCAGGGTCGGCTGCGGCACGCTGAATTGCGGGTTGTTGAATTCGCGCTGCCACAACAGGCGCAGGCCGCGCAGCTCACCGATTGCATCGTGCATGGCTTCGAGGGCGCTGTGACCCAGGCGCGGGTCCGACGAGTGCCCGCTCTGCCCGAGAATGTCGATGCGCTCCATCATGATGCCTTTGTGCATGCGGATCGGCTTGAGCCCGGTCGGCTCGCCGATCACCGCCGCCCGGCCCAGCGGTTGCCCGGCCTCGGCCAACGCGCGGGCGCCGGACATCGAGCTTTCTTCATCGCAGGTGGCGAGGATCAGCAGCGGTTGCCTGAACGGCTGATCGAGCAGTGGCTGCACCGCCTCGATGATCAGCGCGAAGAAGCCTTTCATGTCGCAGCTGCCGAGACCGACCCAGCGGCCATCGACTTCGGTGAGTTTCAGCGGATCGGTCTGCCACAACGCGTCGTCATACGGCACCGTGTCGCTATGCCCGGCCAGCACCAGCCCGCCGGGGCCGCTGCCGATGCTGGCGAGCAGATTGAATTTGCCCGGGCTGATTTGCTGGATATCGCAGCTGAAGCCTAGGTCACCCAGCCAACCCGCCAGCAGATCGATAACGGCGCGGTTGGATTGATCGAGGCTGGGTTGGGTACAGCTGACCGATGGCGCGGCAATCAGCGCAGCGAACTGGTCTTGCATGGATGGCAAAGGCATCGCTGACTCCAACTCCCGGATTGAGGTCCATCATAGAACCATCCGGCGCTCGGAATAAACCGCCGCAGGGCGTAGGAAGTTTGACTCCTGTACACTGCACGGCCTTGGCAGCCACACATTCCCCCGGCTGCGCTCCCGATACTCTGGATTTTCCGGCCATGCAGAAAGAAACCGAAATCAAACTCCGCGTCAGCCGCGAAACCCTCGCCGCGCTGCGCGAGCACCCGCTCCTGAAGAAACGCAACAAAAGTGGCTGGGAACGCCGTGAGTTGATGAACCAGTACTTCGACACCCCGGAGCGCGATCTGGCCCAGGCCAAGGTCGCCCTGCGGCTGCGCAAGGATGGCGACGAGGTCATCCAGACCCTGAAGACACGCGGCCAGAGCGTCGCCGGTCTGTCCGAACGTAACGAGTACGACTGGAAACTGCCGAAAGCCAAGCTCGATGTGAAGAAACTCGACGGCGAATGCTGGCCCGAGTCGCTGGCCGAGCTGGACAAGAAAACCCTCAAGCCGATCTTCACCACCGACTTCGTCCGCGAGCGCGCCGAAATCGCCTGGGGCCGTGGCAAGACCAAAGTGGTCATCGAAGCCGCACTGGACCTCGGTCACGTCGTGGTCGGCAAGCAGAAAGAAGAAATCTGCGAGCTGGAACTGGAACTGCGCGAAGGCGAGCCTGCCGCGCTGCTGGAACTCGCAGCTGAGCTGGCCGAAACCCTGGCGTTGATGCCGTGCGACATCAGCAAGGCCGAGCGCGGTTACCGTCTGTACGACGCCAACAGCTATTCCCTGAGCCTGCCGGCGCCGCAACTGACCCCGGAAACCCAACTCGACGACGCCTTCGCCGCGCTGAGCTGGCACTTGCTCGGCAGCAGCCAGCGTCTGGCCGAGCAGTATCGTTTCAACGGCCACTGGCGCCTGCTGCAGGACTGGGTCGAGAACCTCGCAGAAATGCGCGCCCTGCTCAGCAGCCTCGGCCAGGCCGCGCCGCGTCAGTCGACCCACGACCTGCGTGTGGCACTGGATGCATTGCTCGAAGACTGGCGCCCGCTGGTGCAGGTCGGCATCGAAGACGAAGATGTGCGCAAAGCCGCGCCGGAGCAGTTCCTCGAAGAACTCGAAGATCCGCGCTGGGGCCTGTTCTCGCTGAGCACTTCGCGCTGGTTGCTGGCCCGCACCTGGACCGCCGACCGCAACGTGCGTGGCAACCGTCAGGGCGGCGCGCAGCTGCACAGCTGGTTGCCGCGCCTGCTCGGCGAAGAAGCCACGGCCCTGCAACTGCAGCGCTATCAGCAGCAGCCGGAAGACCTTGCTGAACAACTGCCGCGCATCGAGCGCATTCAGGTCTGGCTGCACCACGCGCGCAACGTGCTGGAGATCTCGGAAATGGATCGCCTCTACGGCGAGCTGAACAAGTTGGCGCAACTGGCCAACGAGCCGACCATCACCGACGAACTTCTCGACGCGCGCAAGCAACAGGCGATTGCGGTTTACCAGAATCGCGCGTGGAAAATGCTCCTGCGCATGTAATACCGCCATCGCCAGCAGGCTGGTAGTGGATTGATCGTTCCCACGCTCCGCGTGGGAATGCAGCCCGGGACGCTCCGCGTCCCAAAGCGGACGCAGAGCGTCCGTTGAGGCATTCCCACGCGGGAGCGTGGGAACGATCAGGGTAGAACCGGCAGGCTGGTAGTGGATTTGATTTCCGACAACGCCACTATCGAATTCACTTCCTGAATCCCCGGCACCAGCGACAGCTTTTCAAAGAAAAACCGCTCATACGCCTCAATGTCCGCGGCGACAATGCGCAACAGAAAATCCACCGCGCCCATCAGCACATAACATTCCAGCACTTCCGGGAAGCCGCGAATCGCCTCGGTGAATTCGGTGAAGTTCGAACGCCCGTGGGCGTTGAGTTTGATCTCGGCAAAAATCTGCGTGTTCAGGCCGATCTTCTTGCGGTCGAGCAAGGTCACCTGCCCCCGAATGATGCCCTCCTCCTTCATCCGCTGAATCCGCCGCCAGCACGGCGATTGCGACAGCCCGACCTGCTCGGCGATCTGTGCGCTGGACAGTGACGCATCCTCTTGCAGCAGGGCGAGTATCTTGCGGTCGTAGGCGTCCAGCTCGCTGTGCATAGAAAAACCTCAGAAGCTAAATAATACGAATTGATTGCGTCGATCAATCGCCAATATCACCGATCTTAGCCAAGAAATACCCGGCAGCGAATGTAAAACTTTCTTCAGTGATCTGGAGACTTGCCATGCCGCACCTTGAAGCCGTAAACAACGCCCCGACCCGCGCCGACGTCTGGAACGTCAGCAATGCCCATTGCCTGGCGCAGTATCAGATTCTTGCCGAGGCCGAGCCGGATCTGCTGGTGCGGGTGCTGAACCTGTTCGCCTTGCAGTTTCTTACGCCCGAGCAGGTCAACGTGCAGCGCATGGATGATCTGCTGTCGATCGATCTGGTCATGGGCGGCCTGAGCTGGCACCGCGCACAAGTGATCGCGGAAAAACTTCGTAACCTGATCAGCGTCTGCTCGGTCAACCTGCAGACCGCCGACAGCGCTTGGGATGCTCCGGCACAGGCAGCCGGCTGACAAATCCGGCAACGGCTTCGTCGGGTAGTGGCCCAACGGTCAGCAGGGCCACGGCTATTCTTTTGCGCAATGTCGCTTGAAAAGGAAGCCCGCATGTCCGTTCAACTCGCTCTTCAGGACCGCTGGCTGGACCTCAATGAAGTCCTGCGCGAGCTGGTCGCGCAAGGCTTCATCTGCCAGGACGCCGCCGAGCAGGCGTTGAATGCGCGTCGCCGTCACGCGGCGCACGCGCAGAAGCATCCGCTGGAATTCATTGCCAGCCAGCAACTCGACGACCTCAGCCGCCCGGGTAAGCACCTGGATCTGGAAAGCCTGACCCTGTGGCTGGCGCAACAGGCTGGCCAGCCCTACCTGCGCATCGATCCGCTGAAAATCAACGTCGCCGCGATCACGCCGTTGATGTCCTACGCCTTCGCCCAGCGGCACAAGATTCTCGCCGTGGCCGTGGACCGCGACTCGGTGACGGTCGCCAGCGCTCAGCCGTACGTCACCGGTTGGGAGGCCGACCTGACCCATGTGCTGAAGTTGCCGATCAAGCGGGTGGTAGCCAACCCGGCGGACATCCAGCGTTTCAGCGTCGAGTTCTTTCGGCTGGCGAAATCGGTCAGCGGCGCCAGCAATGCCGATGCACAGGGCGGCAACCTCGGCAACTTCGAACAACTGCTCAACCTCGGCGCCAGCGATCAGGAACCGGACGCCAACGATGCGCACATCGTCAACATCGTCGACTGGCTGTTCCAGTACGCCTTTCAGCAGCGCGCCAGCGATATCCACATCGAACCGCGCCGCGAGCAAGGCACCGTGCGTTTTCGCATCGACGGCGTGTTGCACAACGTCTATCAATTCCCGCCGCAGGTGACCATGGCGATTGTCAGTCGCCTGAAAAGCCTCGGCCGCATGAACGTTGCGGAAAAGCGCAAGCCCCAGGACGGCCGGGTCAAGACCAAGACCCCGGACGGCGGCGAGGTGGAGCTGCGCCTGTCGACGCTGCCCACGGCGTTCGGCGAGAAAATGGTCATGCGCATCTTCGACCCGGAAGTGCTGCTCAAGGATTTCGATCAACTGGGCTTCAGCGCCGACGACCTGCGCCGCTGGCAGGATATGACCCGCCAGCCCAACGGCATCATTCTGGTCACCGGGCCGACCGGTTCGGGCAAGACCACCACGCTGTACACCACGTTGAAAAAACTGGCGACCCCGGAGGTCAACCTCTGCACCATCGAAGACCCGATCGAGATGGTCGAGCCGGCCTTCAACCAGATGCAGGTACAGCACAACATCGAGCTGAGTTTTGCCGCCGGCGTGCGCGCATTGATGCGACAAGACCCGGACATCATCATGATCGGCGAGATCCGCGACCTCGAAACCGCGGAAATGGCGATTCAGGCTGCGCTCACCGGGCACTTGGTGCTGTCGACCCTGCACACCAACGACGCGCCGAGCGCGATCAGCCGTCTGCTCGAACTCGGCGTGCCGCATTACCTGATCAAGGCCACGGTGCTCGGGGTCATGGCCCAGCGTCTGGTGCGCACCCTGTGCCCGCACTGCAAGGCGCCGCAGACACTGGACGAGGACGACTGGCAGACACTGACCCGCCCCTGGCAGGCGCCGTTGCCGGGTCATGCGCAACGGGCGATCGGCTGCGTCGAATGCCGCGATACCGGCTATCGCGGCCGCGCCGGGGTTTACGAAATCATGCAATTGAGCGACAGCCTCAAGGCGTTCATTACCCCGGACACCGACCTCACGGCGATCCGCCGTCAGGCCTTCAAGGAAGGCATGCGCAGCCTGCGCCTGTCCGGCGCGCAGAAAGTCGCGGCGGGGCTGACCACGGTTGAGGAAGTGTTGCGGGTGACACCGCAAAGCGAGCAGAGATAATCCGCCACGGAACCGGATCCGGGAACGACGATCCAACGCCGTAGTTAATCCCCCAGGAGTCACCTCATCATGCGTCTCAAACTTGCTGTCGCCACCATGGCCCTGTTGTCCCTTCCCGTCGGTTCGGCCATGGCGGACAGCTTTTGGCGTAACGTCATCTCGTCCGGCGCCACCACCGGCTCCACTTATCTGACCTTCAAGGATCACAAGCTGATCGTTGCCGCCCAGGACGACGCCGGCAGCTTCGTTGCCAGCGACGGCGGTATTCGTGGCCCGTACCTGGAAGCAGCAATGCAGAAAGTCCGCGCCGACAATCCGGGCCTGCAAGCGTCGGACATGGACTTGGCGAACGCGATCCTCGCGAAGAATGCCGTGGCTTCTGAGTAAGCCTTTCGCGTATGAAAATGCCGCTCGATTGAGCGGCATTTTTTTGCTCGAATTTCCCAACCGCCACCGCCTCCTGTAGGCCTTCGCCTGCTCGCGATAGCGGTCTGCCAGTCAGCCTTTTCAGAGACTGATACACCGCTATCGCGAGCAGGCTCACCCCTACAAGGGACCGGTGTGAATCAGCGGTAATCATCCACCGGGACACAGGCGCAATACAGATTGCGATCGCCGTAAACGTTATCCACCCGATTCACCGCCGGCCAATATTTGTGCAACCGGGTGTGGGCATCCGGGGTAATCGCCCGATCGATGCTGTAGGGCCGTTCCCAGGCGCCGGTGACATCGGCCAGGGTATGCGGCGCGCGTTTGAGCGGGTTGTCTTCCGCCGGCCAGTTACCGTTCTGTACTTCGTTGATCTCGGCGCGGATGCTCAGCATGGCGCCAATAAAGCGGTCCAGTTCGGCCTTGGATTCGCTCTCGGTCGGCTCGACCATCAACGTGCCCGGCACCGGAAAGGACATGGTCGGGGCGTGGAAACCGTAATCCATCAGGCGCTTGGCCACGTCTTCTTCGCTGATGCCGGTCTGCGCTTTCAGCGGGCGTAGATCAAGAATGCACTCATGCGCCACCCGCCCGTTACGCCCGGTGTACAGCACCGGGAACGCGCCGGATAAATGCTGCGCCAGATAGTTCGCCGCCAGAATTGCCACTTCACTGGCATCGGCCAGTTGCGGGCCCATCATGGCGATGTACATCCAGCTGATCGGCAAAATGCTCGCACTGCCCCAAGGCGCGGCGCTGACGGCGCCGTTCTGCGCCAGCGGCCCGTCGATCGGCACCACCGGATGGTTGGCCACGAACGGCGCCAGGTGCGCGCGAATACCAATCGGCCCCATGCCCGGCCCGCCACCACCGTGCGGGATGCAGAAGGTCTTGTGCAGATTCATGTGCGAGACATCGGCACCGATGTCCGCCGGCCGCGCCAGGCCGACCTGCGCATTGAGGTTGGCACCGTCCATGTACACCTGGCCGCCATGCTGATGGATTACTTGGCAGATCTCGCTGATGCCCTCTTCGTACACCCCGTGGGTCGACGGATAGGTCGCCATCAGACACGACAGTTTGTTTCCCGCTTCAGCGGCTTTGGCTTTCAGATCATCGAGGTCGACGTTGCCGGCCTCGTCGCATTCGACGATGACCACGCGCATGCCGGCCATCTGCGCCGACGCCGGATTGGTGCCATGGGCTGACGCCGGAATCAGGCAGATGTCGCGCGCGCCCTGCTGGCGACTCTCGTGATATTTGCGGATCGCCAGCAACCCGGCGTATTCACCCTGCGCGCCGGAATTGGGCTGCATGCAGATCGCATCGAAGCCGGTGATCGCGCACAGCCAACGCTCCAGCTCTTCGATCATCAACGTATAACCCAGCGCCTGCTCGCGCGGTACGAATGGGTGCAGGTTGGCGAACTGCGGCCAGGTGATCGGGATCATTTCGCTGGTGGCGTTGAGTTTCATCGTGCAGGAGCCCAGCGGGATCATCGACTGGTTGAGTGCCAGATCCTTGTTTTCCAGTTGCTTGAGATAGCGCAGCATCTCGGTTTCGCTGTGATGGGCGTTGAACACCGGATGACGCAGGTACGGCGTGGTGCGTTGCAGGTCGTCGGGAATTCCCGAGGCGATGGCTTCGCCATCCAGCGCGTCGACGTCCAAGCCATGATCGGCGCCGAGCAGCACATCGAACAGCCGCGCCACGGTGCTTTCATCGCAGGTTTCGTCGAGACTCAGGCCGAGGTGGCCACGGCCCAGAATGCGCAGATTGATCTGCGCGGCCCTGGCGCTTTCGATGATCGCGGTCTGTGCCCCGCCGACGTCGAGCGTCAGCGTGTCGAAGAACTGCGCGTTGACCCGCTTGATCCCATGGCGCTCAAGCCCTGCGGCGAGAAGGCAGGTCAGCCGATGCACACGCTGGGCGATTCGCCGCAGACCTTCCGGGCCGTGATACACCGCATAGAAACTGGCGATGTTGGCCAGCAGCACCTGCGCGGTGCAGATGTTCGAATTGGCTTTTTCGCGGCGGATATGTTGTTCGCGGGTTTGCAGGGCCATGCGCAACGCGACGTTGCCCCGGGCATCTTTCGACACGCCGATGATCCGCCCCGGGATCGCTCGTTTGTATTCTTCGCGACTGGCGAAAAACGCCGCGTGCGGGCCGCCATAACCCATCGGCACGCCAAATCGCTGGGACGAACCGAACACCACGTCCGCGCCCAGTTCGCCCGGCGGCGTCAGCAGCAACAGGCTCAACAGATCGGTGGCGACGCAGGCCAGCGCTTGCTGCGCATGCAAGTGGTCGATCAATGGCCGCAGATCGCGAATCTCGCCATGGCTGTCGGGGTACTGCAGCAGCGCGCCGAACGCTTCGTGTTGTTTCAAGTTATCCACAGCGTCGACGATCAGTTCGAAGCCGAAACCTTCCGCGCGGGTCTGCACCACGGAAAGGGTTTGCGGATGGCAGTTTTCATCGACGAAAAACACGTTGCTCTTCGATTTCGCGACGCGCTTGGCCAGCGCCATGGCCTCAGCCGCCGCCGTGGCTTCATCGAGCAGCGAGGCGTTGGCCAGTTCGAGGCCGGTGAGGTCAATGGTCAGTTGTTGGAAATTCAACAGCGCTTCGAGCCGGCCCTGCGCGATCTCCGGTTGGTACGGCGTGTACGCAGTGTACCAGCCGGGATTTTCCAGCACGTTACGCAGGATCACCGTCGGCGTCAGGGTGCCGTGATAGCCCATACCGATGAGGCTGGTCCAGAGCTGATTCTGCTCAGCATAACCGCGCAGTTTCGCCAACGCCGCCGGTTCATCGAGGGCCGCTGGCAACTCCAGCGCACGGTTGAAGCGAATGGCCGGCGGCACGGTCTGCTCGATCAGTTCGACCCGACTGCCGAGGCCGAGGCTGTCGAGCATCGCCTGCTGCTCAGCGGCATCCGGGCCAAGGTGACGGCGGGCAAAGGCATCGGGATCGCATAACTGGCGCAGGGACGGCAACTGGGACATGACGGGCTCTCCTGGCGGGTGCTGGGCGTCAAGGCGACACGGTCAAACCAGCATAGCAGTCTGTGTGACAAGCTATTTTCAAGTGCTCCGCATAACCCCTGTAGGAGTGAGCCTGCTCGCGATAGCGGTGTGTCAGTCAGTATAAGGCGTCTGAAAGAACGCTATCGCGAGCAGGCTCACTCCTACAGGGGATTTGTCGCGGGCATAAAAAAGCCCCGACGAATCGGGGCTTTGGGTATGGCTGACGACTTACTCGCCGATGGCAGCCTTGTACGCGCCAGCATCCAGCAGCTTGTCCAGCTCGGCCTTGTCGCTTGGCTTGAGCTTGAAGATCCACGCGCCATATGGGTCGGAGTTGAGCAGCTCGGGCGAGCCGCCCAGCTCTTCGTTGATCGCGATGACTTCACCGCTGACCGGGGCGTAGATGTCGGAAGCGGCTTTCACCGACTCGACCACGCCGGACTGATCGCCCGCAGCGAACACCTTGCCCACTTCGGTCAGTTCAACGAACACCACATCACCCAGCGCTTCCTGCGCGTGATCGCTGATGCCTACGGTGACGGTGCCGTCGGCTTCCAGACGCGCCCATTCGTGACTTTCGGCAAAACGCAGTTCGGCAGGGATATCGCTCATCTTCAGTGTCCTCAGAAATTGGTCAGCGGTCGGTCCGCCGGAAAAAGGTTAGATCAAAGTCTTGCCATGGCGCACGAAGGTCGGTCTCACCACTCGCACCGGGTACCACTTGCCACGGATTTCCACTTCGGCGCGGTCGGCAGTTGCCATCGGTACACGCGCCAGGGCAATCGATTTGCTTAACGTAGGAGAGAAACTACCACTGGTGATCTCTCCTTCGCCAACATCAGCGATACGAACCACCTGATGAGCACGCAAAACACCGCGTTCTTCCAGTACCAGGCCGACCAGTTTGTGCGCCACCCCGGCGGTTTTTTCCGCGTCCAGCGCCGCACGACCGATGAACTGGCGCGAGGCCGGTTCCCAGGCGATGCTCCACGCCATGTTCGAGGCCAGTGGCGAAACGTCCTGATGAATGTCTTGCCCGTAGAGGTTCATTCCGGCCTCGACCCGCAAGGTGTCGCGGGCGCCGAGGCCGATCGGGGAAATTCCGGCGCCGACCAGATCGTTGAAGAAGCCCGGCGCCTGATCGGCCGGCAGGCAGATTTCCAGGCCATCCTCGCCGGTATAACCGGTGCGAGCGATAAACCAGTCGCCGTCGCAATAGCCTTCGAAGGGTTTGAGCTGCTGGATCAGGGTTGCGCGGGACTGCGTCACCAGCTCGGCAATCTTGTGCCGGGCCTGCGGGCCCTGGATGGCGAGCATCGCCAGCTCGCTGCGTTCGTGCAGCTGCACGTCGTAACCTCCCAGTTGCGCGTTCATCCACGCCAGATCCTGATCGCGGGTGGAGGCGTTGAACACCAGCCGGTACGCGTCGTCGAGGCGGTAAACGATCATGTCATCGACGATGCCGCCACGCTCATTGAGCATGGTGCTGTACAACGCCCGGCCGGGGCGGTGCAGGCGGTCGACGTCGTTGGCCAGCAAATGCTGGAGCCAGGCCCTGGCCTGGGCGCCGCTGACATCGATCACGGTCATGTGGGAAACATCGAACACCCCGCAATCGCGGCGCACTTCGTGGTGCTCCTCGACCTGCGAGCCGTAATGCAGTGGCATGTCCCAACCGCCAAAATCGACCATCTTCGCGCCGAGGGCGAGGTGCAGGTCATACAGAGGCGTACGCTGTCCCATGGGTTTCTCCTTCCGGGCGTGGCGAGGGTGCGGACCGCCGCTAAGCGGAAGAGAGCCCTGATGAACAGGGCTTTCAGCCGATTCCAGCGTACGGGTCTGTCAGACGGACCGCACCGAATGCCGCGCATTGTAGCCGCATGATGTAGGACTCACTACTAAGTGTTTCGGTGCGCGGAACGACGGATCAGGCCGATGACCGGCAACAATCCGACCAGAACCAGGGTCAGCGCCGGCAACGACGCCCGCGCCCACTCGCCTTCGCTGGTCATTTCAAAGATGCGCACCGCCAGCGTGTCCCAGCCAAACGGCCGCATCAGCAGGGTCGCGGGCATTTCCTTGAGCACGTCGACGAATACCAGCAGTGCCGCGCTCAGCGTGCCGGGCAGCAGCAACGGCAGATACACTTTGAAAAACAGTCGCGGCCCACTGACACCCAGGCTACGTGCCGCTTCGGGCAAAGACGGCCGTATACGCGCCAGACTGCTTTCCAGGGGCCCGTACGCCACGGCAACAAACCGCACCAGATAGGCCATCAGCAACGCTGCCAGGCTGCCGAGCAGCAAGGGTTTGCCCGCGCCACCGAGCCAGGCGGAGAGCGGAATCACCAGCTCGCGATCCAGATAACTGAAGGCAAGCATGATCGACACGGCCAGCACCGACCCCGGCAGCGCGTAACCAAGGTTGGCCAGGCCGACGCCGCTGTTGATTGCCGGCGTCGGCGCCAGCCGCCGGGCGAAAGCCAGCAGCAAGGCGACACTGACAGTGATCAACGCGGCCATACCGCCCAGGTACAAGGTATGCAAAATCAGCCCGGCGTAACGCTCATCCAGATCGAAACGCCCGCGCTGCCAGAACCATAAGGCCAGCTGGAATACCGGAATCACAAAGGCACAGGCGAACACCAGCCCGCACCAGCTCATCGCCGCGAAGGCCTTGAGCCCGCGCAAGTGATACAGCGCCTTGACCCGCGGCCGCTCGTTGCCCGCCCGATTCGCCCCGCGCGCGCGACGCTCGCCGTACAGCACCAACATCACCACCAGCAGTAGCAAGCTGGCCAGTTGCGCGGCGCTCGAAAGGCTGAAGAAGCCGTACCAGGTCTTGTAGATCGCCGTGGTGAAGGTGTCGAAATTGAACACCGACACCGCACCGAAATCCGCCAGGGTTTCCATCAATGCCAGCGCCACCCCCGCGCCGATCGCCGGCCGCGCCATCGGCAGTGCGACGCGCCAGAATGCCTGCCACGGCGACTGGCCCAGTACTCGCGCGGCTTCCATCAGGCCCTTGCCCTGTGCCAAAAATGCAGTGCGCGCCAACAGGTAAACGTAGGGATAGAAGACCAGCACCAGCACGATGATCACCCCGCCGGTGGAGCGCACCCTCGGCAGACGCAGGCCGCTGCCGAACCATTCACGCAGCAGGGTCTGCACCGGGCCGGCGAAGTCGAGCAGGCCGACGAACACGAACGCCAGCACATAAGCGGGAATAGCAAAAGGCAACATCAACGCCCAGTCGAGCCAGCGCCGACCGGGGAATTCACAGAGGCTGGTGAGCCACGCGAGGCTGACACCGAGCAGCGTCACGCCAACCCCGACGCCGAGCACCAGCGTCAGCGTGTTGCCGAGCAGGCGCGGCATCTGGGTTTGCCACAGGTGCGACCAGATCTGCTGATCGATGGTTTGCCACGAGAGCAACAGAACGCTCAGGGGCAACAGCACCAGCGCGGCGATGGTGAAGACGATGGGGTACCAGCGGCGTTGGGCGGGGTGGGCCAAGAAGACAATCTCGTTTAAATGATTGTGCCCACGCTCTGCGTGGGCACACATCCTGTGACGCTCTGCGTCACGCTTTCAGCGGCACGACGCAGAGCGTCGAGGGCTGCATTCCCACGCGGAGCGTGGGAACGATCAAGACACCAGAATCAGTTCCAACCCGCCCGATCCATCATCCGGATCGCCTCGGCCTGGCGCTTGCCCGCCACTTCCACCGGCAGGGTATCGGCAACAAACTTGCCCCACGCCGCCACTTCCTCGGAGGGCGCCACCGCCGGGTTGGCCGGGAATTCCTGGTTAACGTCAGCAAAAATCTTCTGCGCCTCTGGCGTGGTCATCCATTCAACCAGAGCCTTGGCCGCTTCCGGGTGTGGTGCATGCTTGGTCAGGCCGATGCCCGACAGATTCACGTGCACGCCACGATCGGCCTGATTCGGCCAGAACAGTTTCACCGGCAACTCCGGCTTCTGCTTGTGCAGGCGCCCGTAGTAGTAGGTGTTGACGATGCCGACATCGCATTGCCCGGCGTTGATCGCTTCGAGCACGGCAACGTCATCGGAGAACACGTCGGTGGACAGGTTGTTGACCCAGCCCTTGAGGATCTTCTCGGTCTTCTCGGCGCCATGCACTTCGATCATGGTGGCGGTCAGCGACTGGTTGTAGACCTTCTTCGCCGTGCGCAGGCACAGGCGACCTTCCCAGTTCTTGTCGGCCAAGGCTTCGTAGGTGGTCAGTTCGCCCGGTTTCACCCGCTCGGTGGAGTAGGCGATGGTCCGTGCGCGCAGGCTCAGGCCGGTCCAGGCGTGCGTGGACGAGCGGTATTGCAACGGGATATAAGCGTCGATGGTTTTCGAGGTGAACGGCTGCAGGATGCCCATTTGCTCGGCTTGCCAGAGGTTACCGGCGTCGACGGTGAGCAGCAGGTCGGCGGTGGCGTTCTCGCCTTCGGCCTTGATGCGCTGCATCAGCGGCGCTTCCTTGTCAGTGATGAACTTGATCTTCACCCCGGTCTTGGCGGTGTAGGCATCGAACACCGGTTTGATCAGCTCATCGATGCGCGACGAGTAAACCACCACTTCGTCGGCGGCCTGGGCAGTGGTGCTGCCGATCAGGGTCAGGGCCAGTGCGGTCAGAAGACGCTTGGGTGCCAACATGGGAGTGGTCTCTCGGTCGGGAAATGTGGGCCAAATGATAAGGACTCACATTTACCATCACAATCGAACACTTGGGGAAGGCGTTACCAGATGTTGCACAGCCGGAATGCGGTGGTGAATCGACTGGCGCCATCGCGAGCAGGCTCACTCCTACAATTGGAACGCGTTCCCCTGTAGGAGTGAGCCCGCTCGCGAAGAGGCCATCAGATTCAATGAAGATGTCAGGGCTTGGCGAGCGCCGGCAGATCACCAGTCAACCCGAGGGCTTCACGCACAAACACAGCCTTGGCCTCCGGCATCCGCTCCACCAGTTTCAACCCGGCATTGCGCAACCAGCGCACTGGCAGCGGATCGGCCTGGAACAACCGCTCGAAGCCTTCCATCGCCACCATCAGCGCGAGGTTGTGTGGCATGCGCCGACGCTCGTAGCGGCTCAGCACTTTCACATCCGCCAGGCGCTCGCCGCGTTGGTGGGCTTGCAACAACACTTCTGCCAGCACCGCCGCATCGAGGAAGCCCAGATTCACCCCCTGCCCCGCCAGCGGATGAATGGTGTGCGCCGCGTCGCCAATCAGCGCCAGACCTTCGGCCACGTAGCGCTTGGCATGACGCTGACGCAGCGGCACGCAGACGCGCGGGTCGGCACTGACGACGTCGCCAAGACGCCCTTCGAAAGCCCGCTCCAGCTCAGCACAGAACGCCACTTCATCCAGCGCCATCAAGCGCTCGGCTTCGCTCGGTGTGGTCGACCAGACGATCGAGCACCAGTCCTGCTGGCCGTCACGCTCCAGCGGCAGAAACGCCAGCGGCCCGTGATCGGTGAAGCGCTGCCACGCGGTCAACTGATGCGGCTGGCTGCTGCGCACGCTGGTGACGATGGCGTGATGCAGGTAATCCCACTCGCGGGTCGCGACGCCAGTGAGGCGGCGTACCGCCGAGTTGGCGCCGTCCGCGGCGATCACCAGCGGCGCGCGCAACTTGCGCCCATCTGCCAGGGTCAGCAACCAGTCGTCGCCGGAGCGGCGCATCTGCTCCAGCCGTGCATTGGCCAGCAGGCCCATATCACAGTCATGCAGGCGCTCGAGCAAGGCATCCTGAACCACACGGTTTTCGACGATGTGGCCGAGCACATCGGCATGCACACTGCTCGCCGAAAAGTGAATCTGCCCGGTGCCGCTGCCGTCCCACACGTGCATGTCGGTGTACGGGCTGGTGCGCCGTCCGACAATGCCGTCCCACACGCCAAGGCGTTCGAGAATGCGTTGACTGGCCGCCGACAGCGCGCTCACCCGCGGCTCGAACGGCGCCTCGGCCGCGAACGGTTTGACGCTCAACGGGCTGCCGTCGAGCAGCAGCACTTCCAGGCCGCTGTCCTGCAACGCCAGCGCCAGGGCGCTGCCGACCATTCCGGCTCCGACAATCAGCAGATCTGCGCGCATTTCCATGCTTTAGGCCTGTCTCGCTGGCGGCTTGAGCCGCACGTAAAGGGTTCTACCGACCCGCGCCACCAGATGGCCGGCGCCGTCATGAATATCGACCTGCAACTGCGGCAGGTATTTTTCGCCATCGGCGGTCTGCCGGCGGATGTCGGCGAGCAACGTCTCGTCGAGGGTGAACCTGGCGATCAACCGCTTAAGCATCCGGACGCGTTCCCAGGCCCATGGCCTGACGGGCGAACCAGCGCTTGGCCGGCGGCAGCAGCTCGAGGCCGAGCAGGCCGATGTTGCGCCCCAGCGAGACCAGCGGCTGGGTGCTGCCGAACAGGCGCGTGACCTGATCGGAAAAACCGACGGTGAGGTCCTGATCCAGCCGTTGACGCTCGCGATAGGCCTGCAACGTGGCGAAGTCGCCGAGTGGTTTATCGCTGCCCAGCAACGCGGCGGCCAGGGCATCGGCGTCGCGCAGCGACAGGTTGAAACCCTGGCCGGCGATCGGATGCAGACTGTGCGCGGCGTTGCCGAGCACGGCCAGATGCGAACGCACCTGCTCTTCGGCTTCAACCAGCGAAAGCGGATACAGGTGCCGCGCGCCGACCTGTTTCAGCGTGCCGAGGCGGTAACCAAACACACCCTGCAATTCACTGAGGAAATCCCGTACGCTCAACTCGGCCAGACGCTGCGCGTCCATGCCCAGCCGCGTCCAGACCAGTGCGCAACGGTTGTCCGGCAACGGTAGCAAAGCCATCGGCCCTTCGTCGGTGAAGCGCTCGAACGCCATGCCGTTGTGCGCTTCGCTCGGGGTGATATTAGCGATCAGCGCGCTCTGGTTGTATGGACGCGTGCGCACGTTGATGCCCAACTGCTCGCGCAGCCCGGAGCGCCCGCCATCGGCGAGCACCGCGAGGTCGCATTCAAGAGTGGTTTCATCATTGAGCATCAGGCGATAGCCGTCGGGCAACGGCTCCATGCGCGAGACTTCGGCCGGGCAGCGCCAGGTGATCACATCTTTGTCGAGGTGCTGCCACAGGCACTGGCCGAGCCATGCGTTTTCAACGACGTAGCCGAGCGCCGGCACGCCCTCTTCCATCGCCGACAAGCGTGCGGTGGAGAAGCGGCCACGATCGGAGACATGAATCTGCTTGATCGGCTCGGCGCGGCGGGAGATTTCTTGCCACACGCCCAACCGTTGATAAATCTGCCGCGAGCCGAAGGACAGCGCCGATGAACGTGCGTCGTAGCTCGGCTGCCAGCTGTCGCCCGGGGCAAACGGTTCGATCAGGACGATTTTCCAGCCACGGGCCTTGGCCCCGGCCTGCAGGGCCAACGCCAGACTGGCGCCGACCAGACCGCCACCGATGATTGCCAGATTGACTCGACTCATGCCGCGTGTGTCCTTGCCTGTGCCATCAACGCTTCGATGTCGGCGACGGTCTTGGGCACGCCGCCGGTGAGGATTTCACAACCGTTTCGGGTCACCACCACGTCATCCTCAATGCGCACGCCTATGCCGCGCCATTTCTTCGCGACGTTCTGATTGTCCGGGGCGATGTAGATGCCCGGTTCCACGGTCAGCGCCATGCCGACCTCCAGCACCCGCCATTCGCCGCCGACCTTGTATTCGCCAACGTCGTGCACATCCATGCCCAGCCAGTGGCCGGCGCGGTGCATGTAAAACGCTTTATAGGCTTCGCTGGCGATCAGTTCGTCAACGTTGCCCTGCAGCAAACCGAGCTTTACCAGCCCCGTGGTGATCACTCGAACCGTGGCTTCGTGCGCCTGGTTCCAGTGTTTGTTCGGGGCGATTTCGGCAAACGCCGCTTCCTGCGAAGCAAGCACCAATTCGTAAATCGCCTTCTGCTCCGGCGAAAACCTGCCGTTGACCGGCCAGGTGCGGGTGATATCGCTGGCGTAGCAGTCGATCTCGCACCCGGCGTCGATCAACACCAGATCACCGTCCTTGAGCAGCGCATCGTTCTGCTGGTAATGCAGGATGCAGCTATTGCGCCCGGCGGCGACAATCGAGCCGTAAGCCGGCATCTTCGCCCCGCCCTTGCGGAATTCGTAATCCAGTTCGGCTTCGAGGCTGTATTCGTAAAGCCCCGGACGACTGGCCTGCATCGCGCGGATATGCGCTTGCGCCGAGATCCGCGCGGCTTCGCGCATCACCTTCACTTCTGCCGCCGATTTATACAGGCGCATGTCGTGCAGCAGGTGATCCAGGGCAACGAATTCGTTCGGCGGCTGGGCGCCGAGGTGGGCCTTGGAACGGATCACGTTGATCCAGTCCATCAGGTGCCGGTCGAATTCAGGATTGCTGCCCATCGCCGAATACACCCGGTCGCGGCCTTCGATCAGGCCCGGCAGGATGTCGTCGATGTCAGTAATCGGGAATGCATCGTCAGCGCCGTAATCACGGATTGCGCCTTCCTGCCCTGCGCGCAGGCCGTCCCACAATTCGCGTTCGGCGTTGCGCTCGCGGCAGAACAGAATGTATTCGCCGTGCTCACGGCCGGGCATCAGCACGATCACCGCTTGTGGCTCGGGAAACCCGCTGAGGTATTGAAAGTCGCTGTCCTGGCGATAGACGTGCTCGACATCGCGGTTGCGGATGGCTACCGCGGCGGCGGGCAGGATCGCGATGCTGTTGGGTTCCATCTGCGCCATCAGCGCCTTGCGGCGCCGGCTGTATTCCGCTTTGGGGATATGGGTCATGGGCAGATGGCTTTCCCTGGCACGCGATTAATGCAGCGACGGCTTGGCGGCAGGCGCCGCATCGGCTTTTTTGGTTTCCGAGAACAGCAGCAGCGGCGCGACGCGCAGGTACTCCATGACTTCCATGTAGTCGGATTCGCCGTCTTCGGATTCTTCCAGAGCGTCCTGCACCTGGGCAATGGCGGCCAGATCCTGCAGCACTTCGGTGGCTTCGGTGCTGAGCATGCTGCTGTCGCGGCAGTTCAGGCCGAAACCACTGAGGAAGCCCTGGCACCACTGGCCCAGCGCAGCGGCGCGGTCGGACAGCGGCGCGTCATCGGTCGGCAGCAGTAGAACGACGGTGACGTCCTCGCCGGTCAGTTCGCCTTTGACCATTTCCTGCAGGCCGATCAGGGCATTGCGGACGCTGTCCTGGATGTCGCCTTCGAGCAGTTCGGCGGCGTCGATCAGCCAGCCTTCGTGGTCGAAGCCGGCACCGGCGCAACTGCGTCCGAGCAGCAGGCCATGCAGTTCGGCAGGCGAGACGTTGTGGCCGCTGGCAGTCAGCAGGGTGGCAAAGGCTTGGTACGGGGAATTCGCAATGGTCATGGGCAGCTAGGCGCCAGACGGCGCTATGTCTAGAATGAAGGCCTTGTATCCTACATCGACAGACTCGCCAAGACTATTAAAGGCTGTCCGCCAGCTATCCCATCAGACAGACTCCAACCCAGTGGACACAATGGAAGACACCGACCTGCAAGCGCTGATGGCCAGACTCGAACTGCTGATTGGCCGAGTCGAGCAACTAAAGAGTCAAAACGCACTCTTACTAGCTCAGGAAAAGACCTGGCGCGAGGAACGCGCTCACCTCATTGAAAAAAACGAAATCGCCCGGCGTAAGGTCGAATCGATGATTTCGCGCCTCAAGGCCCTGGAGCAAGACTCATGAGTTCAAGCAATAGCGTCACCGTGCAGATCCTCGACAAAGAGTATTCGATCATCTGCCCGCCGGAAGAACGCAGCAATCTGGTCAGTGCCGCCCGTTACCTGGACGGCAAGATGCGCGAGATCCGCAGCAGCGGCAAAGTCATCGGCGCCGATCGCATTGCGGTGATGGCCGCGCTGAACATCACCCATGACCTGTTGCACAAAGAAGAGCGCCCGGACATCCAGGCCAGCGGCTCGACCCGCGAACAGGTGCGCGACTTGCTCGATCGTGTCGATCTGGTCCTGGCCGACGATCAGAACACCGCCAAGGGCTGATTCGACTGGCAGCTTGAGGTATACTCACGGCACTCCCTGGGGTGCTTGCCAGTTGACGATGTCCCGGAGCCGATTCGCACTACCCTGGAAGTTGCACGTTGGGCTGGTGTGCATGTCCGCTAGACGGAAAGCCTTAAAGTCTACTGCTTCTTCCACCTTGAACTTTCGGGTTCAAGGGCTGAGTTGACAGCGGTACATCCGGGGAGCCTGATTCGAATCCGATGTCGGTTTATGCCGACATCGGATTTTTTATGCGTACGTTTTCGTCCACCCTGCCGAAGCCGAACCATGACTGAACCCGCGCTGCTGCCCCGCCCGCAACTCCGCCGCCTGCTGCGCAAGGCGCGCCGCTCGCTGAGCAAAGCCGAGCAACATCAGGCTGCCAAAGGCCTGTTCCGGCAACTGGCGCAAGACCCGCATTTTCGTCGGGCGAAACACATCTCCCTGTATCTGCCCACCGATGGCGAAATCGATCCGCGGTTGCTCCTGCGCGAAGCCCAGCGCCGGGGCAAGGCGACTTATCTGCCGGTACTCAGCGCCTGGCCGCGGACCAAGATGGTTTTTCAGCGGGTTCGTCCCGGCGAAAAGCTCAAACTCAATCGCTTCCGCATCCTCGAACCGCAGGCCAGTCTGGCTCGGCAACGCAAGGTCTGGGCACTGGACCTGGTGCTGTTGCCGCTGGTGGGGTTCGACGATGTCGGCGGTCGGCTGGGCATGGGCGGCGGTTTCTACGATCGCAGCCTCGCCTATCTGGCCCGGCGCAAAAACTGGCGCAAGCCGACGCTGCTGGGCCTGGCCCATGAATGTCAGAAGGTCGAACGTTTGGCGCAGGCGAGCTGGGATGTACCGTTACAGGGCACGGTCACCGACAAGGCGTGGTATTTCGCGTGACAGGACGCCGCCAGAACAGCGGCGTCGGAGAAGACAGTTTCAGCGTTTGAAGGCCGTCGACTGTTGCACCTGTTGTGCAATCTCAATCGGTGCATCAGCCTTGTTCGCCCACAGGCTCTGCGCGTAACCGGTGGTCACAACGCCCAGGCCGAACAAAATTACCAAAGTCCATAGTAGATCCGGTTTGCGTTTCATCGATTGCCCCCCTCAAGGCACATCATCACGATGACAGCAGCGGTTTCCGTGTGTAGGCCGTGCAGCAGCGTCAAGCTTTAAAGGCCGGCATTTTGCGGCAACGTGAACCGGTGCGCAAACGCTGACGTCAACCGACTGTCGGTTTGTCATAAAATTGCCCGACAACCTGCCCAACGACCGTTTCAGGAGCACCCAACATGGCCTATTGGCTGATGAAATCCGAGCCCGACGAGCTCTCGATCAAAGGCCTGGAGAAGCTCGGCAAGGCGCGCTGGGACGGGGTTCGCAATTATCAGGCGCGCAACTTCCTGCGAGCGATGGCGGTAGGCGATGAATTCTTTTTCTACCACTCCAGCTGCCCGGAGCCGGGGATTACCGGGATTGGCAGGATCATCGAGGCGGCGTACCCGGACCCCACCGCACTGGAGCCGGAAAGTCATTACTTCGATCCGAAGGCTACGGCGGAGAAAAATGCCTGGAGCGCAATTGATGTCGAGCACGTCGAGACGTTTGCTCGAGTATTGAAACTGGATTATCTGAAGCAGCAGACCGCGCTGGCCGAGATGCCACTGGTGCAGAAGGGATCGCGGTTGTCGGTGATGCCGGTGACAGCGCAGCAGTGGGCGGCGGTGATTGCGCTCAAACCCTGATTCATTTGGCCCCTGAAAAAAGCTATCGCGAGCAGGCTCACTCCTACAGGGAACGCATTCCAATTGTAGGAGTGAGCCTGCTCGCGATGGGACCCGCCCGGACAGCAGAAGCCTTACTGAATGATCAAGTTGTTGAACAACAGGTCTTCAACCACCGGTTTGCCGGTCTCATCATTCATCACTTGCTGCGTCTGCTTCAGCGCTTCCTGACGCAGTTTTTCCTTGCCTTCGATACTGCCCATCGCTTCGGTGCTCTGCTGCGTGAACAGCGCCACCAGCTGATTGCGGATCAGCGGCTCGTTGGCCTTGACCAGTTTGGTCGCCTCCTCACCGGTCACGCGCAGGGCCACATCGGCCTTGTAGACCTTGAGCTTGGTCGTGCCGTCCAGGCCGTAATTGCCGACGAACGGCGGGCTGAGGGTAATGTAATTGACCTTCGGCGCTTCGCCTTCTTTGGCTTCTTCGGCCAGCGCTGCCACAGGCAGAGACAGGGCCAGCAACAACATGATCCACGCTTTCACAATTCGCTCCTTATCCGGTTTGCGGCCTAGCATAACGACCCGCCGCACAAGCACAAGCTTATGCCTGACTATCAGGGCCGGGCATGCTCGTTGACCCGTTGATTCATACACCTACACTTATCGGCCATCACTCCCAAAGGAATAGCCCTGATGAAAGCCGTGCTGTGCAAAGCCTTCGGCCCTGCCGAATCGCTGGTGCTGGAAGACGTCGCCAGTCCTGTCGCCAAGAAGAATGAAATCCTGCTGGAGGTGCACGCCGCCGGGGTCAACTTCCCGGACACGCTGATCATCGAGGGCAAGTACCAGTTCAAGCCGCCCTTCCCGTTCTCGCCGGGTGGTGAAGCGGCTGGCGTGGTTCGCGAAGTCGGGGAAAAGGTCAGCCATTTGAAAGTCGGCGATCGGGTCATGGCCCTGACTGGCTGGGGCAGCTTTGCCGAGCAGGTCGCGGTGCCTGGCTACAACGTGCTGCCGATTCCGCCGTCGATGGATTTCAATACGGCCGCCGCGTTCAGCATGACTTATGGCACCTCGATGCACGCGCTCAAGCAACGCGCCAACCTGCAGCCGGGTGAAACCTTACTGGTGCTCGGCGCCTCCGGAGGTGTCGGTCTGGCGGCAGTGGAAATCGGCAAGGCCATGGGCGCGCGGGTGATTGCCGCTGCCAGCAGCGCGGAAAAGCTCGAAGTGGCGAAAGCCGCTGGCGCCGATGAGCTGATCAATTACAGCGAAGCCAATCTCAAGGACGAAATCAAACGCCTCACCGACGGCCAGGGCGCCGACGTGATCTACGACCCGGTCGGCGGCGACCTGTTCGATCAGGCCATCCGCGCCATCGCCTGGAATGGCAGGCTGCTGGTGGTCGGCTTCGCCAGCGGGCGCATACCGGAGTTGCCGGTAAACCTCGCCCTGCTCAAGGGCGCGGCGGTGCTCGGCGTGTTCTGGGGCTCGTTCGCCCAGCGCCAGCCGCAGGACAACGCGGCAAACTTCCAGCAGTTGTTCGGCTGGTTTGCCGAGGGCAAGTTGAAACCGCTGGTGTCGCAGGTTTATCCGCTGAGTAATGCGGCGCAGGCGATCAATGATCTCGGGCAGCGCAAGGCTGTTGGTAAAGTCGTGGTGCAGGTGCGCTGATACCACACAGCGGTCCGGGTCACTGACCCGGATCGTTGCCGCGCCTGGAGTCATCGCTCATAAAAGCTGGCGAATGTCCTCAGGTAGAAAAGTCATGAACTTGCTCGCTGGCCGTTCCCGACAACGTACAACGACGTCCGACACCCTCCGGTTGAGCCTGGCGATCAACGCCAGACGCTGTTCGTTCGATAACTGATGCTGAAAGAAAGTATTTGAAAGATAGCTGCGCGTGTAATGGAACGGCAGGGAATCGACCCACGAGTATTCCGCCACATTCGCCAGGTGGGCATTTACCTCTCGACACGGCAACGCCTTGATCCATTGATTGATGCCTGGAGGCGCCTGCATGCGAAACGCCAAGGGTGCATGAACCTCCTGCTCGGCCGGTTTATCGCCCTCCACCGTCCACGGTTTGAATCGCCAGCGCTTGACCGCCGCCAGGGCAGACTCCGCCAGCGCCGGATGATCACTTTGCAGGACACTGACTTTGTTCACCGAACCATCGGCATGCACGGTGAATGAGACCCGCACGTCCCCGGTAATCCCGGCGCGCTGCAATACTCGCGGATAGTCTGGACCGGGATTGGACTCGGGGATCAGAAACACTTCCCCTGCCTGACTCGCAGTGGCTAACACCAACAGCAACAGCATGCCTATCCAGTTCATATCGCTCCCTTGCGCTCGGTTCGAGCTTGGAAAAGCAATCAGGTTAGGGCGTCGTCGCAGGCTTGAGCAGTTGCTGACGTCCTGTTCACGCGCAGGACATTTCCGAAAGACATGACCTTAATTGTCCCGAAATACCGCAGAAACCGGCCGCGGTAACTATTCCCACAACGCCCTGTTCTTACGTCTGAGCGACATGTTCATAAAGGAACGCTCGACTGCCCACATTTCCGCTTTTTAGCCGACATGAAGCGGTGCTATTTTCGGTAACGAAACTGTAACATTCGCATCCGCAGTCAAAACAAGAAAACTGGAGCTCTTGAATGTTTGCTTTCTTACGTCCTGCCGCACATCAGGCTCCTTTGCCTGAAGAAAAAATTGACAGCACTTACCGACGCCTGCGCTGGCAGATCTTCGCCGGTATCTTCATCGGCTATGCCGGTTACTACCTGCTGCGCAAAAACTTCTCGCTGGCCATGCCCTACCTGATCGACGAAGGCTACAGCCGCGGCGACCTCGGTCTGGCGATGTCGGCGATCGCCATCGCCTACGGTCTGTCGAAATTCCTCATGGGCCTGGTATCCGACCGTTCCAACCCGCGCTTCTTCCTGCCGTTCGGCCTGCTGGTGTCGGCCGGGGTGATGTTCATTTTCGGTTTCGCGCCGTGGGCCACGTCCAGCGTGACCATGATGTTCATCCTGTTGTTCATCAACGGCTGGGCGCAGGGCATGGGCTGGCCGCCGAGCGGACGGACCATGGTGCACTGGTGGTCGCAGAAGGAACGCGGCGGTGTGGTCTCAGTGTGGAACGTGGCGCACAACGTCGGTGGCGGCCTGATCGGCCCGCTGTTCCTGATCGGCATGGGCCTGTTCAACGACTGGCACGCGGCGTTCTACGTGCCGGCGGCGGTGGCGCTGGGCGTGGCGGTATTTGCTTTCATCACCATGCGCGACACCCCGCAATCGGTCGGCCTGCCGCCGATCGAGCAGTACAAGAACGATTACCCGGAAGGCTACGATGCCAGCCACGAAGACGAATTCAGTGCCAAGGAAATCTTCGTCAAATACGTGCTGCGCAACAAAATGCTCTGGTACATCGCCCTCGCCAACGTCTTTGTCTACCTGCTGCGCTACGGCGTGCTGGACTGGGCGCCGACCTACCTGAAGGAAGCCAAGGGCTTCACCGTGGATAAAACCTCGTGGGCGTATTTCTTCTATGAGTGGGCGGGCATCCCGGGCACGCTGCTGTGCGGCTGGATGTCGGACAAGATTTTCCGCGGCAACCGTGGCCTGACCGGCATGGTGTTCATGGCGCTGGTAACGGTCGCGACCCTGGTCTACTGGCTGAATCCGGCCGGCAACCCGATGGTCGACATGATCGCCCTGCTGTCGATCGGCTTCCTTATCTACGGCCCGGTGATGCTGATCGGTTTGCAGGCACTGGAACTGGCACCGAAGAAAGCCGCCGGTACCGCCGCAGGTTTTACCGGTTTGTTCGGTTATCTGGGCGGTTCGGTCGCGGCCAGTGCGGCGATGGGCTACACCGTCGACCATTTCGGCTGGGACGGCGGCTTCGTGTTGCTGGTCGGCGCTTGCCTGTTGGCAATGGCCTTCCTCGCCCCGACGCTATGGCACAAGCAAGTCGCTAGTCAGAGCCGTGAAGCGGTCGCCTGATCGCTGGTTGACTGACAGCGCTTGAGCCGCGCCTCCAGATTACGGTCTGGCATGGCGTGGCTGCGCAGGGCGTGTGCGGTCTGCTCGACATAATCGCGAGTGGTGCCGTAGCGCCCGCTGGCGCTGGCGAACACCTGGCTCAGCACATGGTCCGGCAGGTTGCCGGCATAGCTGGGCAGGTGCCGCTCCAGTACGAAGCCCAAGGCCTGCACCTGAGTGCCATCTTCGAGCCGGCAGTTGAGCCAGTGCGGCCGATACGACGGCACCGGCATCTCGCGTTTCCACAAGGCGTACAGCGCGGTATCGAGATTGTCTTCGGGCAGCCGATAAGCGAAGCCGCTGCATGAACCGCCCCGATCCAGACCGAACACCAGCCCGGGCAATTCCGGCGTTCCGCGGTGTTCATGCGACCATAAATACAGGCCACGATGATAACCATGTACGCGACCGCGCATTCTCTCGACCGCGGTGCATTCCGGGCGCCAGATCAACGAACCGTATGCGAACAGCCACACCGGCCCGCCCTTGTGGCGCGCCATGGTCGATTGCACGGAGGCGAGCAATTGCTCGTGGGTCAGCTGCGGCCCGAGTTCGAGCCGCGGAGGGTAAGCCAGGTTCAGAAAAGCGTTTTCAATGGCGCTCATGGCGAATAGCGTTCAGCTCCCCGCGGGTGAAGAATTACTTAATAGAACGCACCGCTGTAACAATAAGGCACATATGTTTTCAGGCAAATTAAGTGCCATGGCACAAAGATTATTTGACGGCCTGATGGATATAACCTACCGATATTCATTCAATTACATAAATACCGATCGGCTATATACGAAGTTATATGAATTCAGGAACGCGGTGCATAAGCGAATACGTCAGCGCGCATTTGATGGGCATCCATCCCCGCCTCGACCAGCGCGTCCAAGGTGCCGTAAACCATGGCCGGTGAACCGCTGGCGTAGACGTGCAAAGGCTTGAGATCCACAAAGTCTTCGCAAACCGCTTCGTGCAGCATCCCGCAGCGCCCCTCCCAGCCGCACTGATCGCTGACGACCTTGTGCAGGAACAGGTTGGGCAGTTTCAACCATTCGTCCCAATGTTCGATCTGGTAGAAATCTTCCGGTCGACGCACGCCCCAATACAGATGCACCGGGTGCTTGAAGCCATTGGCGCGGCAGTGCTCGATCAGGCTATGAATCTGGCCCATGCCGGTGCCGGCGGCGACCAGTACCAACGGGCCGTCAGGCAGTTCAGCCAGATGGGTGTCGCCGAACGGCAACTCGACGCGCACCATCGGGTTGCGTTGCAGCTGCTCGATCAGGCTCAGTGCACTGGCTTCGCGCGCCAGCACATGGATTTCCAGATCACGCCCGCCGTGCGGCGCAGAGGCCATGGAGAACGCCGATTTCTCGCCGTTCTCGCGCTCGATCATCAAATACTGCCCGGCGTGATAGCGTGGCGGCTTGCCGGCCGGCGCACGCAGACGCACACGCCAGGTGTCGCCGCCGACTTCGCGGCATTCGATGACCTGGCACGACAGGCTGCGCACCGGCAACTCGCCCAGCGCAAGGACGCCATCCCAGAGCAGCACGCAATCTTCCAGCGGCTCGGCGATGCAGGTGTAGAACTCGCCATGATCATGGACCTGGCCGTTCTGCTCGACGCGACCTTCGACCAGCAGCGCCGCACACACGTGGCAGTTACCGTTGCGGCAGCTTTGCGGGCAATCAAAGCCCAGGCGTCGCGCGCCGTCGAGAATCCGCTCACCGGGCTGTATCTCGAGCACTGCTCCGGAAGGCTGCAGGGTTACACGCATCAATCTATTCCTAACTGATTCCAGATGGCATCGATCCGTTGAGTCACGGCGTCGTCCTTGACGATCACGCGGCCCCACTCGCGGGTGGTTTCGCCCGGCCACTTGTGAGTGGCATCCAGGCCCATCTTCGAGCCCAGGCCGGAAATCGGCGAGGCGAAATCCAGATAGTCGATCGGGGTGTTATCGATCATCACCGTGTCGCGCTTGGGGTCCATGCGCGTGGTGATGGCCCAGATCACATCGTTCCAGTCACGGGCGTTGATATCGTCGTCGGTGACGATAACGAACTTGGTGTACATGAACTGTCGCAAAAACGACCAGACACCGAGCATCACGCGCTTGGCATGCCCCGGATACGACTTTTTCATGGTTACGATGGCCATGCGGTACGAGCAGCCTTCGGGCGGCAGGTAGAAGTCGGTGATCTCCGGGAACTGCTTCTGCAGGATCGGCACGAACACTTCGTTCAGCGCCACGCCAAGGATCGCCGGCTCATCCGGCGGACGGCCGGTGTAGGTGCTGTGGTAGATCGGCTTGATCCGGTGGGTAATGCGTTCGACCGTGAACACCGGAAAGCTGTCGACTTCGTTGTAGTAACCGGTGTGATCGCCATATGGACCTTCATCGGCCATTTCGCCCGGATGGATTACGCCTTCAAGGATGATCTCGGCGGTGGCCGGCACTTGCAGGTCGTTGCCACGGCATTTGACCAGTTCGGTGCGGTTACCGCGCAACAGTCCGGCGAAAGCGTATTCGGAAAGGCTGTCCGGCACCGGCGTCACTGCGCCGAGAATGGTTGCCGGGTCGGCGCCAAGGGCCACGGACACCGGGAACGGCTGGCCCGGATGCTTCTCGCACCATTCGCGGAAATCGAGAGCGCCGCCACGGTGGCTGAGCCAGCGCATGATCACCTTGTTGCGGCCGATCACTTGCTGACGATAAATACCGAGGTTCTGGCGTTCCTTGTTCGGGCCTTTGGTAACGGTCAGGCCCCAGGTGATCAGCGGGCCGACGTCGCCGGGCCAGCAGGTCTGCACCGGCAGCATCGCCAGATCGACATCATCGCCTTCGATGACCACTTCCTGGCACACCGCGTCTTTGACGACTTTCGGCGCCATCGAGATGATCTTGCGGAAAATCGGCAGTTTCGACCACGCGTCCTTCAAGCCCTTCGGCGGCTCCGGCTCCTTGAGGAAGGCCAGCAGCTTGCCGATCTCGCGCAGCTCGCTGACCGACTCGGCGCCCATGCCCATGGCTACCCGCTCAGGGGTGCCGAACAGGTTGCCGAGCACCGGAATGTCGTAGCCGGTAGGCTTTTCGAACAGCAGCGCCGGGCCCTTGGCCCGCAGCGTGCGGTCGCACACCTCAGTCATCTCCAGCACCGGCGAGACGGGAATCTGGATGCGTTTCAACTCTCCGCGCTGCTCAAGCTGCTGCACGAAATCCCGAAGATCCTTGAATTTCATTGACGATGGCACCCTCAAAATAGGCGTACATCCTACCTGCTCTGACGGGCAAACAGCAGCCCGTCAGTGCCCGGCATCGCTCAATGGCGCCTGGTGCCCAGCAACATCGGCGCAAACAAAGGGCTCAAACGCGCGCTGCCAGCGTCGGAAAGATGATCGGCATCCTTGTACTGCGAATGGCCGTCGACATCGATCATGCACAGACCGCCCTTGCACATCAGCGGCGTCGGGTCGATGACATGCACGCCGGAATCGGCAGCGCTCATCGAGCCGAACAAACCGGTGAAAAACTGCTGCCGCGCCAGATGCTCGCTTAGCGGGCGACCGAGCCCTTCGGCCGAGCGGCCGATGCGCGCCAGGCTGGTCAGGCGGCTGATGTAACTCTTGTGCTGCAAGGGCACTTCCTTGAACAGCCAGACCTGCACTCCCGCCTCACGCAGTTCGCTGACTTGCGCCTTGATCGCCGCCGCCATGCGTTGCTCCGATTGCGCCACATTGCGCGAAGGATCGAGCAGGAACTGCTTGTCGCCGTCGCCGTCCTCACGCCCGTAGACGTACAGACTCCAGTTCGCCGCCAGTACCACATCCTTGATGCCCAGATCGCGGACCCGTTGCATGTTGCGCTGGTTGAACTGCTTGCACTGTGCACGCAAGGCGTCGTCAATGATCGGTGGGCACCCGGTCAGGCTGTACAGCCAAACGGGCTGACCGTCACGCTGGCTGTTGCCTTCAATGGCCGGCAGCAGCGCGGCGGTGTGACTGTCGCCCCAGAACATCTTGGTCGGCGCGATCTGCTGGTCACCGCCCACGCGACAAGCCTTGTCCAGAGTCTTGTCCTTGCTCATGTGCATGCACTTCATTTGACCGGCGTTCCATTCCTGGGACTGCGCATACTCAAGTGCCTTGCCGCTCAGACGCTGCGGCACGCCGTCCGCCGAACGAATGGCCGAGCCAACTACCGCCAGGGCGGCGATGGAAACCAGGCCACCGACCAGCACCGAGTTACGGCTGGCGAACACACGCTTCTCGCGAAACGGCAATTCGACATAGCGCAGGCTCAGCCACGCCAGTGCCACGGCGAGGGCGATCCAGCCAAGTGCTTCGAGCGGCTGGATGCCATCGATTGAGATCGCGTTGGCATATACGTAAATCGGCCAGTGCCACAAATACAACGAGTACGACAGCAGACCGATCCACACCATCGGCCGCAGGCTCAGCAACTGGCCGGCCAGTGTCGGACCGCGCGCGCCCGACCAGATCAATGCCGTCGTACCAAGCACCGGCAGCAAGGCGGCCCAGCCCGGGAACAGCGTGGACTTGTCAAAGGTGAAGACCGCCAGCAGCACCGCCGCCAGTCCCGCCAGGCCGACCGTCTGCCGGACCCAGAGCCGCGGCGCATGTTTTGCTGCCGGCAGCACCGCGAGCATGGCGCCGCAGAGCAATTCCCAGGCGCGGGTCGGCAGGGAGAAAAAGGCGAATTCCGGGCGCCGCTCGATGTAGACGATGTTCAGCCCGAACGACACCAGCAGCACGGCGAACAGCATCCAGCGCCAATGCCGGACATAGCGCATCAACAGCACCATCATCAGCGGAAAGAAGATGTAGTACTGCTCTTCAACGGCCAGCGACCAGGTATGCAATAAGGGTTTGAGATCGGAGGCCGGTTCGAAGTAGCCGTCCTCGCGCATGAACAGGATGTTGGAAATGAACAGCGACTGGTAACGAATTGTCCGCCCCAGATCGGACAAGTCCTTGGCCGTCAGCAACAACCAGCCCAGCGCCAGCGTCACCACCACGACCACAGTCAATGCCGGCAGGATACGTCGGGCGCGACGGCCCCAGAAATCGAGGAAGCTGAAGCGCTGGGCGCTGATCTCGCGAAACAGGATCGAGGTGATCAGAAAACCGGAGATGACGAAAAAAACGTCGACGCCGACAAAGCCGCCGCTGAATGTACTGAATCCGAAATGAAACAGCACAACGGGAAGAACCGCGAGTGCGCGTAAACCGTCGATATCACGGCGATTGCCAAACGTGTGCATGAAAAACCTTACCTGTTCTGGATACAAAGTCCCTTGAAGGCGCGAACTTATCAGTCGGGCAAATTTCAATCCAGATACAAATAAACCACAGGCAAAAAAAAAGCGCCCCTTGCGGAGCGCTCTTTTCAACGGCTTGCGTGTTACTTGCGCTTCATCGACAAGAAGAACTCGTCGTTGGTCTTGGTCGTTTTCAGCTTGTCGACCAGGAATTCGATGGCAGCGACTTCGTCCATCGGGTGCAGCAGCTTGCGCAGGATCCACATGCGCTGCAGTTCGTCGTCGGCGGTCAGCAACTCTTCGCGGCGGGTGCCGGAGCGGTTGATGTTGATTGCCGGGAATACACGCTTTTCGGCGATCTTGCGATCCAGCGGCAGTTCCATGTTGCCGGTACCCTTGAACTCTTCGTAGATCACTTCGTCCATCTTCGAGCCGGTTTCAACCAGCGCGGTGGCGATAATGGTCAGCGAGCCGCCTTCTTCGATGTTACGCGCAGCACCAAAGAAACGCTTCGGCTTCTCCAGGGCGTGGGCATCGACACCACCGGTCAGGACCTTGCCGGAGCTCGGGATCACGGTGTTGTAGGCGCGGGCCAGACGGGTGATGGAGTCGAGCAGGATCACCACGTCTTTCTTGTGTTCGACCAGGCGCTTGGCCTTCTCGATCACCATTTCGGCAACCTGGACGTGACGGGTCGGCGGCTCGTCGAACGTCGAGGCAACCACTTCGCCGCGCACGGTGCGCTGCATTTCGGTCACTTCTTCCGGACGTTCGTCGATCAGCAGCACGATCAGGTGCACTTCAGGGTTGTTACGCGCGATGTTCGCCGCGATGTTCTGCAGCATGATCGTCTTGCCGGCTTTCGGCGGTGCAACGATCAGACCACGCTGGCCTTTGCCGATCGGCGCACACAGGTCGATCACCCGACCGGTCAGGTCTTCGGTGGAACCGTTACCGGCTTCCATCTTCATGCGCACGGTCGGGAACAGCGGGGTCAGGTTCTCGAAGAGAATCTTGTTTTTCGCGTTCTCCGGACGATCGAAGTTGATCGTGTCGACCTTGAGCAGTGCGAAATACCGCTCGCCTTCCTTCGGAGGGCGGATCTTGCCAACGATGGTGTCACCGGTGCGCAAGTTGAAGCGGCGGATCTGGCTCGGCGAGACGTAGATATCGTCCGGGCCGGCCAGGTAGGAAGCGTCTGCGGAGCGCAGGAAGCCGAAGCCGTCCTGGAGAATCTCCAGCACGCCATCACCGGAGATTTCCTCGCCGCTTTTCGCGTGTTTTTTCAGCAGGGAGAAAATCACGTCCTGCTTGCGCGAACGGGCCATATTTTCTATGCCCATCTGTTCGGCTAATTCGAGCAGTTCGGTAATCGGCTTTT
Source organism: Pseudomonas sp. R1-1 (assembly GCF_051132135.1). Classification (NCBI taxonomy): domain Bacteria; kingdom Pseudomonadati; phylum Pseudomonadota; class Gammaproteobacteria; order Pseudomonadales; family Pseudomonadaceae; genus Pseudomonas; species Pseudomonas sp. R1-1. The sequence continues at coordinate 334,429 of NZ_CP071663.1, read as the reverse complement.
GCTTGAGTTCAGTCAGATTCATATAGGAATGACGTAATCATTTATGGAGGGGGGAAATTAAGCTTTTGGCTTAATGAGGCCGCGCCGCGGAGAAGGCGACAGGATCGCGAACTAATTCGAAAAGGAGTGCGTCGGCGACGGCTAGCAGGGGGCAGTGGAGAAACCAGTGCGGGGCCGAATGTACCACCTGAGTTTCGGAGCGTCTAGCCCTGAATATGCAAAAAGCCCCGCGATTTGCGGGGCTTTTTTTCAACGTTTTACCGCGACGCTTAGATGTTGGCGTCGAGGAAAGCCGCCAACTGCGACTTCGACAGGGCGCCGACCTTGGTCGCTTCAACGTTGCCGTTCTTGAACAGCATCAGCGTCGGGATACCACGCACGCCGTGCTTGGCCGGGGTTTCCTGGTTTTCGTCGATGTTCAGTTTGGCGACGGTCAGCTTGCCCTTGTAGGTCTCGGCAATCTCGTCCAGAACCGGTGCGATCATTTTGCAAGGGCCGCACCATTCAGCCCAGTAGTCGACCAGGACAGCGCCTTCGGCCTTGAGTACGTCGGCTTCGAAGCTAGCGTCGCTAACGTGTTTGATCAGATCGCTGCTCATGGAATTCTCCAGGTTGTAAGCAAAAAAACGTGGCCCATCATAGCCGCCCTTCCCGTGTTCAGGAAGCTGCAGTTGATTGAGTCTTGCTATGGTGACTGATGAGTTTGGGTATGGTTCAAGTCAGCCGGCGGCGGGGGCGATGAACGCGATTCCAGTGCGCAGGGCCGCGTTGCGCACATGTTCCTGCATGGCTTTTTGCGCCGCGGCTGATGCGCGGCGGGCCAGGGCGCGGAGGATCTTGCGGTGTTCCTGCCAGGTTTCCATGGCCCGTTCGGCGCGGATGAACGGTAATTTCTGGCTCTCGAGAAAGATCTCGGCGCTGGCGGTGAGAATGCTCAGCATCGCCTGATTGCCGCTGGCCAGCAGGATGCTCCGGTGAAATTCGAAGTCGAGTTTTGCGGCTGCCTCGAAATCCCCGGCGCGCAATTGCTCCCGCATCGCCGCAACGTTGTCCTCGAGCGCATCCAGATCGAACGTGCTCAGCGTCACCGCCGCCAACCCCGCGGCAAACCCTTCCAGCGCATAGCGCAACTGAAAGATATCCAGCGGCGAGGCCTGCGCCGCAAAGGCCCAGCCCGGTGCGCTGTCGCCATTGGCCAGTTCCACCGGCGCCTGCACGAACACCCCTTTGCCCGGCTGAATACTGACCACGCCCAGCGCACTCAGCGAGGACAGCGCTTCACGCAATGACGCGCGGCTGACGCCCAGTTGCAGGGCCAGATCCCGTTGCGACGGCAAGGCATCGCCGGCGCCGAAGCCCTGTTCGGTGATCAGTTTGCGGATCGCTTGCAGCGCCACTTCAGGTACCGCACGGGAAATCGAGTTCATGGTTTTTCGGACGCGCCAGGGTCAATGTGCGGCTAGTTGTAAAGCTATTCGGCGGGCCCGGCAAGTCGTGCCCCAGTGGGGTTCGGTGCGCATCGCTGATGCGCCATCGGGGTGCGAAAAGCCTCCTGACTGTTCAGACCAGTAAGACCGAACGAAGCCGCTGAAACCGTGGCCTGGCGCAACGAATGCGCAGTCTTGGCACGGCCCATGCTCTGTCAGATCGCAGAAATCACTTCCCGCCGATCCGGAGATTGTCCATGACCCAGCGTTACAGCGCCCTCCTCGCTTCCCTGTTTGCCGGCCTGCTGCTGTGCCAGACACCCGCTCACGCCGACGGTCTGGACGACGTGGTCAAACGCGGCACGCTGAAAGTTGCCGTGCCCCAGGACTTCCCGCCCTTCGGCTCAGTCGGACCGGACATGAAACCCCGCGGCCTGGACATCGACACCGCGAAACTGCTGGCCGACCAGCTCAAGGTCAAGCTCGAGCTGACCCCGGTCAACAGCACCAACCGCATTCCGTTCCTGACCACCGGCAAGGTCGACCTGGTGATCTCCAGCCTCGGCAAGAACCCCGAGCGCGAGAAAGTCATCGACTTCTCCCGCGCCTACGCCCCCTTCTACCTCGCCGTGTTCGGTCCGCCAGATGCCGCGATCAGCAGCCTCGATGACCTCAAAGGCAAAACCATCAGCGTCACCCGTGGCGCCATCGAAGACATCGAACTGAGCAAGGTCGCCCCCGAAGGCGTGACCATCAAGCGCTTCGAGGACAACAACTCAACCATCGCCGCCTACCTCGCAGGGCAAGTCGATCTGATCGCCAGCGGCAACGTGGTGATGGTCGCCATCAGCGAGAAGAACCCGAAACGCGTACCCGCGCTGAAAGTGAAGCTCAAGGATTCGCCAGTGTATGTCGGCGTGAACAAGAACGAAGCCGCGCTGCTGGCCAAGGTCAACGACATCCTCACCACCGCCAAGGCTGACGGCGCGCTGGAAAAGAATGCGCAGACCTGGTTGAAAGAACCGCTGCCGGCCGATCTCTGATCGACCGCGCGGGAGACTTTCATGGCTTATCAGTTCGATTTCTTGCCGGTGGTGGAAAACACCGATCTGCTGCTGCGCGGCGCGCTATTTACCCTTGAGCTGACCGCCATTGGCGCGGTGCTCGGGGTCGGCGTCGGAATTGTCGGCGCGCTGGTGCGGGCGTGGAATATCCGCCCGTTCGCGGCAATCTTCGGCGTCTATGTCGAGTTGATCCGCAACACGCCGTTTCTGGTGCAGTTGTTTTTCATCTTCTTCGGTTTGCCGTCGCTCGGCGTGCAGATTTCCGAGTGGCAGGCTGCCGTGCTGGCGATGGTGATCAACCTTGGCGCTTACTCGACCGAAATCATCCGCGCCGGCATTCAGGCGATTCCGCGCGGCCAACTGGAAGCGGCTGCGGCGCTGGCGATGAGTCGCTTCGAAGCGTTTCGGCATGTGGTGCTGCTGCCGGCGCTGGGCAAGGTCTGGCCGGCGCTGAGCAGCCAGATCATCATCGTCATGCTCGGTTCGGCGGTGTGTTCGCAGATCGCCACCGAAGAGCTGAGCTTCGCCGCCAACTTCATTCAGTCGCGCAACTTTCGCGCCTTTGAAACCTACGCGCTGACCACGCTGATCTACCTGTGCATGGCGCTGTTGATCCGCCAACTGCTCAACTGGATCGGCCGGCGCTATATCAGCAGGAGCCGCGCATGAGCGACTTCACCTTCTGGGACATCCTGCGCAATCTGCTCACCGGCCTGCAATGGACGCTGGCGCTGTCGCTGGTGGCGTTCATTGGCGGCGGCATCGTCGGGCTGCTGATCCTGATCATGCGCATCTCGAAAAACTCGTTGCCAAGCAGTATCGCCCGCACCTGGATCGAGCTGTTTCAGGGCACGCCACTGTTGATGCAGCTGTTTCTGGTGTTTTTCGGCGTGGCGCTGGCCGGGGTCGAAATCTCGCCGTGGATGGCCGCCGCGATTGCCCTGACCTTGTTCACCAGTGCCTATCTGGCGGAGATCTGGCGCGGTTGCGTCGAGTCGATCCCCAACGGCCAATGGGAGGCCTCGGCGAGCCTGGCCCTCAATCCGCTGGAGCAATTGCGTTACGTGATCCTGCCGCAGGCGCTGCGCATCGCCGTGGCACCGACCGTGGGTTTTTCGGTGCAGGTGGTCAAAGGCACCGCGGTGACCTCGATCATCGGCTTCACCGAGCTGACCAAGACCGGCGGCATGCTCGCCAATGCCACATTCGAACCGTTCATGGTCTACGGCCTCGTCGCTCTCGGCTATTTCCTCCTCTGCTACCCCTTGTCGCTCAGTGCGCGCTATCTGGAAAGGAGACTGCATGCCTCTGCTTAGAATTTCCGCCCTGCATAAGTATTACGGCGACCATCATGTGCTCAAAGGCATCGACCTCAGCGTCGAGGAGGGCCAGGTGGTGGCGATCATCGGCCGCAGCGGCTCGGGCAAATCGACCCTGTTGCGCACGCTCAATGGGCTGGAGTCGATCAACGACGGGGTGATCGAAGTCGATGGCGAATACCTCGACGCCGCCCGCGCCGACCTGCGCAGCCTGCGGCAGAAAGTCGGCATGGTGTTTCAGCAGTTCAACCTGTTCCCGCACCTGACCGTGGGCGAAAACGTCATGCTCGCCCCGCAAGTGGTGCAGAAAGTGCCGAAGGCCAAAGCGGCCGAACTGGCGCGCGGGATGCTCGAGCGGGTCGGTCTGGGCGAGAAATTCGATGCCTTCCCGGATCGGCTGTCCGGCGGCCAGCAGCAGCGGGTGGCGATCGCCCGGGCCTTGGCGATGTCGCCAAAGGTGTTGCTGTGCGACGAGATCACCTCGGCGCTCGACCCGGAACTGGTCAACGAAGTGCTCGCCGTGGTCCGGCAACTCGCTAAAGAAGGCATGACCCTGATCATGGTCACCCACGAAATGCGCTTCGCCCGCGAAGTGGGCGACAAACTGGTGTTCATGCACCACGGCAAAGTGCATGAAGTGGGCGATCCGAAGGTGTTGTTTGCCAACCCGCAGACGGCGGAGCTGGCGAATTTCATCGGCACTGTCGAAGCTACAGCCTGAAGCCCCTCGAGCGCCTTCAAGGCCCTCATCGCCAGCAGGCTGGCTCCCACAGGGGAATGCATTCCAATCGGGGATCAAAGAAAACCCCAAGCGGTACGCATTTACCTGTGGGAGCTAGCCCTGCTAGCGATTGACCGCGCAGCGGTCACCGGTCTTTCTGCGCAGGATCAACGGTTTGAACCGTGCGCGTTGGCGTCAGCGTGTGATCGTGGCACGATGGCGGGGTTATCGACCGAGACTCCCTGATCATGCCGCAATCCCAAGCCAAGAATCTGTCCCTGATCGCCGCAATCGACCTGGGCTCCAACAGCTTTCACATGGTCGTGGCCAAGGCCCAGAACGGCGAGATCCGCATTCTCGAGCGTCTCGGCGAAAAGGTGCAACTGGCCGCCGGCATCGACGATGCGCGCCAGCTCAACGAAGAATCGATGCAGCGCGGTCTCGACTGCCTCAAGCGCTTCGCCCAACTGATCAACGGCATGCCGCTGGGCGCCGTGCGCATCGTCGGCACCAACGCCCTGCGCGAAGCACGCAACCGGATCGATTTCATCCACCGCGCCGAAGAAATCCTCGGCCATCCGGTGGAAGTCATCTCCGGTCGTGAAGAAGCGCGCCTGATCTACCTGGGCGTGTCACACACCCTCGCCGATACGCCGGGCAAACGTCTGGTCGCCGACATCGGCGGCGGCAGTACCGAATTCATCATTGGCCAGCGCTTCGAACCGCTGCTGCGCGAAAGCCTGCAGATGGGCTGCGTGAGCTTCACCCAGCGCTATTTCAAGGACGGCAAGATCACCCCGGCCCGCTACGCCCAGGCGTACACCGCGGCGCGGCTGGAGATCATGAGCATCGAGCACGCCCTGCACCGCCTGACCTGGGATGAAGCAATCGGCTCCTCGGGCACCATCCGCGCCATCGGCCTGGCGCTGAAGGCCGGCGGCCACGGCACCGGCGAAGTCAACGCCGAAGGCCTGGCCTGGCTCAAGCGCCGGCTGTTCAAGCTTGGCGATGTCGACAAGATCGATTTCGAAGGCATCAAACCCGACCGCCGCGCGATTTTCCCGGCGGGTCTGGCGATTCTCGAAGCGATCTTCGATGCCCTCGAACTGCAACGCATGGATCACTGCGAAGGCGCACTGCGCGAAGGCGTGCTCTATGACCTGCTCGGCCGCCATCACCACGAAGACGTGCGCGAGCGCACCCTGACCTCGCTGATGGAACGCTACCATGTCGACCTCGAACAAGCGGCGCGGGTCGAGCGCAAAGCCTTGCACGCGTTCGATCAGGTCGCGGCAGACTGGGAGCTGGACGACGGCATCTGGCGCGAACTGCTCGGCTGGGCGGCGAAAGTCCACGAAGTCGGCCTCGATATCGCGCACTATCACTATCACAAGCATGGCGCCTACCTGATCGAGCACTCGGACCTCGCCGGGTTCTCCCGCGAAGACCAGCAAATGCTCGCGCTGCTGGTGCGCGGCCATCGGCGCAATATTCCCAAGGACAAGTTCGCCGAATTCGGCGATGACGGCATCAAGCTGATTCGCCTGTGCGTGCTGCTGCGCTTTGCCATTCTGTTCCACCATATTCGCGGCACACAGGCGATGCCGCAGGTGGTGCTGCATGCCAATGGCGACAGCCTCGAGGTGGAATTCCCGGAGAACTGGCTGGATGAAAATCAGCTGACCCAGGCGGATTTCGGGCTTGAGGCGGAGTGGCTGACGCGGGTGGGGATTGTGCTGACGGTTCACTGATTAGCGGGCAGATGCAAAAAAGGCGATCCGTTGGGATCGCCTTTTTTATTGGGCTCGGCTTGAGAGCTGAGGTGAACCTTCCCCTCACCCCAGCCCTCTCCCAGAGGGAGAGGGAGCCGATCTCCACCGGCTTCAAATTTCAGGTTCGACTTGAAATCCCAGGTCAGCGTATAACGCAAGACACCTCGGTCAGTCCCCTCTCCCTCTGGGAGAGGGCTAGGGTGAGGGGCTTTTAGCTGCTTACCGGAAGGATGGGGCTACCCAGTCGTTCCAGCAGCGTCGCCTGCGCACTGCGCGGGTTCTGGTTGCCGGTCGGCGTGTTGCGGATGTAGCGGCCGTCCGACTGCAAGCTCCAGCTGTGGGTATTGTCGGTCAAATACAGCTCCAGCTCTTTCTTCACGCGGGTCAGCAGCTTTTTGCCTTCCACCGGGAAGCAAGTCTCGACGCGCTTGTCGAGGTTGCGCTCCATCCAGTCGGCGCTAGAGAGGAACATCTGTTCATCGCCGCCATTAAGGAAGTAGAACACCCGCGTGTGCTCGAGGAAGCGGCCGATGATCGAGCGCACATGGATGTTGTGCGAAACCCCGGCGATGCCTGGCCGCAGGCAGCACATGCCGCGCACCACCAGATCGATGCGCACGCCCGACTGGCTGGCCTTGTACAGCGCGCGGATGATCTTCGGATCGGTCAGCGAGTTGAACTTGGCGATGATGTGCGCGGGTTTGCCGTCGAGGGCAAATTGCGTCTCGCGGGCGATCATGTCGAGCATGCCTTTCTTCAGGGTGAACGGCGCATGCAGAAGCTTTTTCATGCGCAGGGTCTTACCCATGCCGATCAACTGACTGAACAGTTTTCCGACGTCTTCGCACAAGGCGTCGTCGGAGGTCAGCAGGCTGTAGTCGGTGTACAGACGAGCGTTGCCGGCGTGGTAGTTACCGGTGCCGAGGTGCGCGTAACGCACAATCTCGCCGGCCTCACGACGCAGGATCAGCATCATCTTGGCGTGGGTCTTGAAGCCGACCACACCGTAGATCACCACCGCACCGGCCGCTTGCAGACGGCTGGCCAGTTGCAGGTTGGACTCTTCGTCAAACCGCGCACGCAGTTCGATCACCGCGGTGACTTCCTTGCCGTTACGCGCGGCGTCGACCAGCGCATCGACGATCTCTGAGTTAGCCCCGGAGCGGTACAGCGTCTGGCGTACGGCGAGCACATGCGGGTCTTTCGCCGCCTGACGCAGCAAATCGACCACCGGCGTGAACGACTCGAACGGGTGCAGCAGGAGGATGTCCTGCTTGCTGACCACGCTGAAAATGTTTTCGCTGTTCTGCAGCAGTTTCGGAATCTGCGGGGTGAACGGCGTGTATTGCAGTTCCGGGTGGCTGTCGAGACCGGTGATGCTGAACAGCCGCGTCAGGTTGACCGGGCCGTTGACCTGATACAACTCGGTCTCGCTCAGGTTGAACTGCTTGAGCAGGTAGTCAGAAAGGTGTTTCGGGCAAGTGTCGGCAACTTCCAGACGCACCGCGTCGCCGTAACGCCGCGAGAACAGCTCGCCGCGCAGCGCGCGGGCCAGGTCTTCGACGTCTTCGGAATCGAGCGCCAGGTCGGCGTTTCGGGTCAGGCGGAACTGGTAGCAGCCTTTTACCTTCATGCCCTGGAACAGGTCATCGGCGTGGGCGTGGATCATCGATGACAGGAACACGTAGTTGTCGCCAGCGCCGCCGACTTCTTCCGGCACCTTGATGATCCGTGGCAGCAGGCGCGGCGCCGGGATGATCGCCAGGCCGGAGTCGCGACCGAAGGCGTCGATACCTTCGAGCTCGACGATGAAGTTCAGGCTCTTGTTCACCAGCAACGGGAACGGGTGCGTCGGATCGAGGCCGATCGGGGTGATGATCGGCGCGATCTCGTCGCGGAAGTAACGGCGCACCCAGGTTTTGAGCTTGGTGGTCCAGTTACGCCGACGGATGAAGCGCACCTGATGCTTTTCCAGCTCCGGCAGCAGGATGTCGTTGAGGATCGCGTACTGGCGGTCCACATGACCGTGGACCAGCTCGCTGATCCGCGCCAGCGCCTGATGTGGCTGCAGGCCATCGGCGCCGGCCTGTTCACGGGCGAAGGTGATCTGCTTTTTCAGCCCGGCGACGCGGATTTCGAAGAATTCGTCGAGGTTGCTGGAGAAGATCAATAGAAACTTCAGCCGCTCCAGCAACGGGTAGGACTCGTCCAGCGCCTGTTCCAGCACGCGGATGTTGAATTGCAGTTGCGAGAGCTCGCGGTGGATGTACAGGCTGCTGTCATCCAGACCGGGAATGGCGATCGCCGGCACCGCCGCGGCGGGTTCGGCGACCGGCGCAGGTGGCGCTGGCTCGAGTTCCGGCGGGGTCTCGGCGATCTGCTCGACCACCGGCTGAGCTTCTTTTACGGCAACTTCAGTGAGTCCTTCGGTATTCATCGCATGTTCCTGGGAGGGCTATTTCTGCTCTCGTAACAATTGAGCGGCACGAATGGCAAAGTAAGTCAGGATGCCATCTGCACCGGCACGTTTAAAGGCGGTCAGTGATTCGACAATCACCGCTTCGCTCAACCAGCCATTCTGAATTGCGGCCATGTGCATGGCGTACTCGCCACTGACCTGATAGACGAAGGTCGGCACCTTGAAGGCATCTTTTACCCGCAAAAGAATGTCCAGGTACGGCATGCCCGGCTTGACCATGACCATGTCCGCGCCTTCGGCCAGGTCCGCACCGACTTCGTGCAGCGCTTCGTCGCTGTTGGCCGGGTCCATCTGGTAGGACGCCTTGTTGGCTTTGCCCAGGTTGCTGGCCGACCCGACCGCATCGCGGAACGGGCCGTAATAGGCGCTGGCGTACTTGGCCGAGTAGGCCATGATCCGCACGTTGACGTGACCGGCGATTTCCAGCGCTTCACGAATGGCCTGGATGCGACCGTCCATCATGTCCGACGGCGCGACAACTTGCGCACCCGCTTCCGCGTGGGACAACGCCTGGCGGACCAATGCATCAACGGTGATGTCGTTCTGCACGTAGCCGTCTTCGTCGAGGATGCCGTCCTGGCCGTGCGTGGTGAACGGATCCAGCGCCACGTCGGTGATGATGCCCAGCTCCGGAAAACGCTGACGCAGCGCGCGGGTCGCGCGTTGGGTGATTCCTTGCGGGTTCCAGGCTTCGGCAGCGTCGAGGGATTTCAGTTCCGGTGGGGTGACCGGGAACAGCGCCAGCGCCGGAATCCCCAGTTCGACCCACTTGGCCGCTTCTTCGAGCAGCAAGTCGATCGTCAGCCGTTCAACACCCGGCATCGACGCCACCGCTTCGCGGCGGTTTTCGCCGTCGAGCACGAACACCGGCAGGATCAGGTCGTCGACCGTCAGCACATTTTCCCGCACCAGCCGACGCGAAAAATCATCACGGCGGTTGCGACGCAGACGGGTGGCAGGGAACAGGCGATTGGCGGGGGTAAAGCTCACGGCGGACTCCTGAGCCCGGGCAAACGGGCGAGCGTGACAGTTATAGACGGCCATTATGACCAACAGATGACAGTTATGTGTGCCCCGTGTCACGTAGCCGCATTCCATTGTCAGCGTAGGAAATGTTCACGTCGAGACACATTTGGACACTTTCATGAATGTGTCCGAAGGGTTAGGCTGCGCGTTCATTTCGCCAGCACCCAGACAATGCTCCAACAATTTCTGCACGACTTTGGCTACTTTGCCTTGTTTCTCGGCACGTTCTTCGAAGGCGAAACCATTCTGGTGCTCGCAGGCTTCCTCGCGTTCCGCGGATACATGGACATCAACCTGGTGGTGGTCGTGGCCTTCTGCGGCAGTTATGCCGGCGATCAACTGTGGTACTTCCTCGGCCGCAAGCACGGGCGCAAATTGCTCGCGCGCAAGCCGCGCTGGCAGCTGATGGGCGACCGTGCGCTGGAGCATATCCGCAAGCATCCGGACATCTGGGTCCTGAGTTTTCGCTTTGTCTATGGTCTGCGCACCGTGATGCCGGTGGCGATCGGCCTGTCGGGTTATCCGCCGGGACGTTACCTGCTGCTCAACGGCATTGGCGCGGCGATCTGGGCCACGGCACTGGCAGCGGCCGCGTATCATTTCGGTGCGGTGCTTGAAGGCATGCTCGGCAGCATCAAGAAATACGAGCTTTGGGTGCTCGGCGCCTTGCTGATCCTCGGCCTCGGGCTGTGGCTGCGCCGGCGCTTCAAGAACGCGCGCCTGGCCAGGCAGATTTATCAGGACGAGCAACTGGCCAAAGCCGCTGAGGACGAACAGTTGCGCAACGCCGAAGCCTCCGGCCCCGCCGAACCCAAGACCCCGACCGAATAAAGCGCCGCACGCTCTCATGCCTGCGGCCATGCCCGGTGCGCCGGGTCTTCACGCCCTACTGTTTCCCCTCCCGGCACGCTTGCGTCGCCCGCAAAAAATGAACACCCCGCCGCCGTTGCGATCCATGAAGAGAGGGTTCTGTGCCCGATACCGCCGCCCGTTGCGCCTCTGGCAACGCGCGACGATTTAGTGGACATTGAGCGCCATGAATCTGGAGAGAAACCCATGAGCAAAAAAGTTGCAGTGATCCTGTCCGGCAGTGGCGTGTATGACGGCGCCGAGATCCAGGAAAGCGTGATTACCCTGCTGCGCCTCGATCAGCGCGGCGCGCAGGTGCAGTGCTTCGCGCCGAACATCGCGCAATTGCATGTGATCAATCACCTGACCGGCGAGGAAATGCCCGAATCGCGCAATGTGCTGGTGGAGTCGGCGCGCATTGCCCGTGGCAACGTCAAGGACATCCGCGACGCCGACGTCGAGGAGTTCGACGCGCTGATCGTGCCGGGCGGTTTCGGTGCGGCGAAAAACCTCTCGAACTTCGCCATCGAAGGCGCTGGCTGCAGCGTTCAGCCTGAAGTACTGGCGCTGGCCGAGGCGTTTGCCGAAGCGGGCAAACCGGTCGGCCTGATCTGCATTTCCCCGGCGCTGGCAGCGAAAATCTACGGCCCCGGCGTGACCTGCACCATCGGCAACGATGCCGACACCGCCGCGGCCATGAGCAAAATGGGCGCGACCCACGAAGAGTGCGCAGTGACCGAGATCGTCGAAGACAAGGCGCGCAAACTCGTCACCACCCCGGCCTACATGCTGGCGCAGACCATCAGTGAAGCGGCGTCGGGCATCAACAAACTGGTCGACCGCGTGCTCGAACTGACCCACGAAAACGACGCCTGATCCGCTCTTTCACCTGATCGTTCCCACGCTCCGCGTGGGAATGCATTCAGGGACGCTCCGCGTTCCGGCCTCACCCCAGATGTAGACCAATAACAGCGGACGCAGAGCGTCCAAGGCTGCATTCCCACGCAGAGCGTGGGAACGATCATCAACCGGCGGCGCGTGTCAGTCGGGTGAGAATCCGGTCCAGCGCATTGGCAAACGCTTGCTTCTCGCGCTCGCCGAACGGCGCCGGGCCGCCACTGACCTGCCCCTGTTCACGCAAATCGGTGAACAGGTTGCGCACCGCCAGACGCTCGCCCATGTTCTGCGCATCGAACTCCTTGCCGCGCGGATCCAGCGCTGCCACGCCTTTCTTCACCAAGCGGTCGGCCAGCGGGATATCGCTGCAGATCACCAGCTCACCGGGCACCGCGTGCTCGACCAGATAATCATCCGCCGCATCCGGCCCGCTCGGCACCACGATCAGTTTGACGATCGCCAGCCCTGGCTTTGTCTGCGGTTGCCCAGCTACCAGCACCACCTCGAACTGGCGCTTGAGGGCGAACTTCACCACCAGATCCTTCGCCGCCCGCGGGCAGGCGTCGGCATCAATCCAGACACGCATTTTCTACCTCCAAAACAAAGGCTCGCCCCACAGGATACACACCGACCCTGTGGGAGCGAGCCTGCTCGCGAATATGAGCGCAGCGAATGCCTTTAAGCCGTTACCCGGCGCTTCTCCGCCACCCAACTACGCCCATACAACACAACAATCGCCAGAATCGCCACCGCCTGCGCCGCCAACGAATAGGCATCGGCATGGATACCCAGCCAGTCGAATTCAAAGAACGCCACTGGCCGCGTGCCGAAGATCCCGGCCTCTTGCAGCGCTTTCACGCCATGCCCGGCAAACACCACCGACAACGCGCACAACAGTGCCGCATTGATGCTGAAGAACAACGTCAGCGGCAATTTCGCCGAGCCGCGCAGGATCACCCACGCCAGACCGACCAGCAGCACCAGCGCCGTCGCCCCGCCTGCCAGCACCGCGTTGTGCCCGGCAGGTCCGGCCTGGAGCCACAGGGTTTCATAGAACAGGATCACTTCGAACAGCTCGCGATACACCGAGAAGAACGCGAGGATTGCGAAGCCGAAACGCCCGCCACCGCCAACCAGACTGCTCTTGATGTAGTCCTGCCAGGCGGCCGCATGCCGGCGATCGTGCATCCACACGCCCAGCCACAACACCATGACACTGGCGAACAGGGCCGTCGCGCCTTCGAGCAATTCACGCTGCGAACCGCTGACATCGATCACATACGCCGCCAGCGCCCAGGTGCCCAGGCCGGCCAGCAATGCCAGCCCCCAGCCGACGTTGACGCTGCGCACTGCCGATTGCTGCCCGGTGTTACGCAGGAACGCGAGGATGGCCGCCAGCACCAGAATCGCTTCCAGGCCTTCGCGCAGCAGAATCAGCAGCCCGGAGATGTAGCTGAGCGACCAGCTCAGGCCATCGCTGCCCAACAGACCGGCCGACTCCTTGAGTTTGCCCTTGGCCGCGTCCAGACGTTGCTCGGCCTGCTCGACCGGCAGGCCGTCCTGCAAGGATTGCCGATACGCCATCAGCGATTTTTCGGTGTCCTTGCGCACGTTGGCGTCGACGTTATCCAGCGAACTTTCGACCAGCTCGAAGCCTTCCAGATACGCCGCGACCGACAGGTCGTAAGCCTGATCGTGCTCACCGGCGCGGTAGGCCGCCAGACTCTTGTCCAGCGTCGCCGCGGTGTAGTTGAGCAACTGCGCCGGGCCACGCTTGACCTGCGGCGGCTGCGCCCGTTGCGCACGGAACGTCGCCGCAGCTTGCGGGCCTTCGTCGGCCTGCACTTCGGCCGGGGTCTGGCGGGCCAGATCAGCAATGTTGTAGGTCTTGTCGGCTTTTGCCGCCGTGGCGTCGGCACTGAAACCGGCGATGTAGGTCGCCAGATCCCAGCGCTGCCGATCGTCGAGCTGATCGGCAAACGCCGGCATATCGGTACCTTCGACGCCTTGGCCGAGGGTGTTGTAGATCGCGTACAGGCTCAGGTGATCGATCCGCGCCGCGTCGCGCAGATTCGCCGGCGCTGGGGACATGCCGAGCCCGGCCGGGCCGTCACCGGCACCGCTGTCGCCGTGGCACACCGAGCAATTCTGCGCATACAACGGTGCGCCACGGGTTGGGTCGGGGGTGATGATCGGGGCCTGACTGACTTCGTACGCCACCGCCAGTTGCGCGCCCAATTGCCGCGCCTGCCGCGCAACCTCGGCACCGTTCTGCCTGGCGCTGATCGCAGTGTGCAAGGCGCTGACGCCTTGCTCCAGTGCGGCTTTTTCCGGTTTGGCCGGCATGCCGGCAATCAACCCTTGCAGCGCCTGGGTGAATTCCAGTTGCTCGCGGTATTCAGCGTCGTCGACGACCTTTCCCGCCTCGACCGTTGGCGGGTAATCCGCGCTGAGGTAATCGAGCAGGTGCAACGCCTGCGGCGCGCCTTCCACGGTATCGGCCAGCAGCGGCAGGCTGCTCAGGGCAAACAACGGGAACAGCAGCCAGGCCAGCAATCGGGACGAGGCAGTCATGAACGAGTCTCAAATGGAAATGCGAAGTTACATATTGTTCACTTCGTAGACGTTTCACTCAAGCTTTGTCGATATCGGCAGGAATGTTTGCAACCACCAAGCACTATGCCACCATCGGCACCCGCAACGGGCAGCCGCCCGCTACCCTCAAGGACGACCTGTTCCATGCGCCACTGCCTGCTGTTTTCGCTGCTACTGACCGCCGCTGTGCAACTGGTCGGCTGCGGGGCTTATCGCAACTACGATCTGGAGCTGGAGCAGACTACCGAGCAATTGAAGCAGGGCAACGTTGACGGCTCCCTCGCCCTGATCGAGGCGCACAACCCCGACGAGCAAAAAGACCTGCTCTATTACTTCGAGAAGGGCGCGGTGTTGAGTGCGGGCGGGGCACTGCCACAGAGTCAGGCCGCCTGGCGCAGTGCCGAGCAAATGGTCATCGAGCGTCAGGACACCATTGAAACCACCGGCGACAAGCTGTTGGCAGCGATGGGTAAGGAATGGGGCGGCATCATCAATGACAAGCTGCGTCGCTATGACGGTTACGACTATGAAAAGGTCATGCTGACCACACAGATGGCCCTGAACCAGTTGGCCGTGAATGACTTCGACGGTGCCCGCGCCGACATCAAGAAAACCCACGAACGCGAAGCGTTGATCGCCCGACAGCGCGAGCTGGAATACGAACGCGTCGAAGAGGTAGCGAAAAAACAGGGCGCTCGCGTGCACTACAAAGATCTGCAGGGGTATCCGGTGGTGATGCTCGACGCGCCGGCGGTGATCGCCCTGAAGAACGGTTACCAGAGCGCCTTCAGTCATTACCTTGCTGGCTTTACCTATGAAGCGCTGGGAGAAAAGGATCTCGCTGCACCCGGCTATCGTCAGGCCATCGAATTGCGCCCGGATCTGCCATTTTTTCAACAGGCGCTGCGCGACCTCGACAGCCCCGGCCTCAAGGCCGGCGAGAGCGATGTGCTGATCATCGTGCAAAGCGGCCTCGCACCCGCGCGCAGTTCGCTGCGTGTGCCTTATCCAGTCAAACTGGAAGATGGACAGGTCATTGTCGCCAACATCTCGTTTCCGGTCATGGTGCCCGACACCTCAACGCCGTCGCTGGCCGAGATCAGCATCGATGGCCGGCAAAGGAAGCTGACCATGGTCAACAGCATCACTGACATGTCTCGGCGCACCTTGCGCGACGACATGCCCGGCATCATCCAGCGCACCACCTACCGAGCCTTCCTCGCTGCTGACGTGCAAGGCCGGGATAACCGCCGCGACCCGAGCAAAGCGTCGTATGTGACCCATTGGGACGGGTTCGAACACGCCGACACGCGCACCTGGCGGACACTGCCCAATCTGACCCAGGTAGTGCGCCTGCGCCTGAAACAAGGTGAGCACTCGATCACCTTGCCTGATGCCATCGGCAGCGCGCCGCTGAAAATCCGTATCGATCAGAATCGTCAGGTCGTCACCGTGCGCGCGCTCGGCGCCAGAGTGTTTGCCAACGGCAGCGCCTTCCAGCCCTCCCGCGCAGTGGCGGACTCGACGCGATAGTGGCATCGAAGCATAAAGCGGTATCAAAAAGGCATTACATAGCCATCACGCCACGCTTATAATGCCGCGCCCTCGCCTCCGGCGAGCCGGCATCAAAGCTCCTCTCGCAAGAGGAATTGGCAGGAGGCCAGGGCCCCTGTCGATCGGTCACATCAGCCCGACCAGCACCCGCGGCTGCAGTTATCGCTACTCAGGGAAGAAGTACCCATGGCATTCCGCGCTCCCACTCTGCTCGCGCTCAGCGCCGTCACGCTGCTGTCCGGCTGCTCGGCCTTTCGCAATTACGACTCCGAACTGGCCCAGACCAACCAGCAACTGGCCTCCGGCAACGTTGACGCCGCACTGACCCTGCTGGAAAAGAACAACAGCGGCCCGGACAAAGACCTGCTCTATTACTTCGAGAAAGGTGAACTGCTGCGCGCCAAGGGTGACCTGTCCGGCAGCCAGAATGCCTGGACCAGCGCTGATCAAGTGGTCGGTCAGTGGGAAGACGCAGTCAAGCTCGACAGCGCAAAGTACCTCGCCCAGTTCGGCAGTTTCCTGGTCAACGACAAAGTCCGTCGCTACGAAGGCTACGACTACGAGAAGGTCATGTTGACCACGCAAATGGCCCTGAACCTGCTTGCGGTCAACGATTTCGACGGCGCGCGCACCGCGATCAAGCGCACTCACGAGCGTGAGGCAGTCATCGCCGATCTGCGCGACAAGGAATACCTCAAGAGCGAAGAAGAGGCCGAGAAAGAAGGGATCAAGACCCAGTACAAGGATTTGCAGGGTTACCCGGTCGCCAGTCTCGACGCCCCGGAAGTGGTGGGCCTGAAAAACAGCTATCAGAGTGCGTTCAGCCACTACCTCGCCGGCTTCGTTTACGAAGCGTTGGGCGAGAAGGATCTGGCTGCACCGGGTTATCGCAAAGCCGCCGAGTTGCGCCCGAACACACCGTTGCTGGAGCAGGCCCTGGTCAATCTCGACAAGCCGAGCAAATCCGACGACAGCGACATCCTGATTGTGGTGCAAAGCGGTCTCGCCCCAGCCCGCGATTCGATCCGCGTGCCGCTGCCATTGCCGATCTCCAACAACGTGGTGATCACCCCGCTGTCGTTCCCGATCATCAAGCCGGACACCTCCACCGCGCCGTTTGCGCAGATTGGCGTCGACGGCCAGCAAGTCGACCTGACCGCGCTCAACAGCACCACCGCCATGTCGCGCCGTGCCCTGCGTGACGATATGCCAGGGATCATCGTGCGCACCACCGTGCGGGCGATCACCAAAGGCGTGGCACAAAAACAGATCAACGAAACCAACCCGCTGGCTGGCCTCGCCGTGGGTATTTCTTCAGCGGTGCTCGAAGGTGCCGATACCCGTACATGGCGCACGCTGCCAGACAACACTCAGGTGGTGCGTCTGCGCTTGAAGAAGGGCGAACATCAGGTCACGCTGCCGAGCGCCGTGGGCGGCTCGGTGGTCAAGGTCAGCGTCGACCAGCGTTACCAGGTGATCAGCCTGCGCGCCGTGGGCAATCACGTGTTCGCTGGGGGCCTCGCTGCCCACGTCATCCCGAATGCCGCCGCGACCAGCGTCGCCAGCCTCAAACAACCTTAAGAACGGAGTCTTTGCATGCGCTTCAAACTCATCGCCGTCGCCGCCCTCGCCTTGCTGGCGAGCGGCTGCGCCACCCCGCCACCGCCAGAGCCGGGCAGCGCCGCGAGCAAAGTCGTGGCCATGGGCCCGCAGAAACACATCGTCGTCGGCGCCATGCGCGTCGCTCGCGAGAACGGCTTCATGACGGTCAACGTGCAGTTGAGCAACACCCTCAACAGCAACAAGATTTTCTACTACCGCTTCGCCTGGCTTGGCGCAGAAGGTTTCCCGGTGGCCGAAGAAGAAGTCTGGAAAAGCCAGATGATGTACGGCGCCCAGACCAGCTTCATTCAGGCCATCGCCCCGACCCCGAAAGCGATGGATTTCCGTCTGGAAATCAAAACGCCCTAAGCCCGTCATCCTATTCCTGATTCAGAGATCACTCCCATGTTTGCACGCTTTTCCTGCATCGCTGTCATCGCCCTGCTGGCCTCCGGTTGCGCCAACACCTCGCCGACGCTGGGCAGCAAGAACATCAGCTACGGCGACACCAAAGCGGTAGAAACCGTGACCAACGAATTCGGTTCGACCGACCTGCAAATGATCGCCGAGTCGATGACCCGCTCGCTGGCTCAGTCCGGCATTCTGCAGGGCCGTCCCGTGGTTCAGGTCTACGATGTGAAGAACAAGACCAGCGAGTACATCGATACCCGCGAAATCACCACCAGCATCAAGACCCAGTTGATGAAGACCGGCGTTGCGCGTTTCGCCAGCGACAACAATGCGATGCAGAGCCAGGTTGACCAGCTCAAGCTGCAGAACCAGAGCGGTCTGTACAAAAAGAGCACCGTGGCCAAGACGGGCAACATGATCGCCGCCAAGTACCGCATCGAAGGTTCGATCAGCTCGATCGTCAAGCGCAGCAGCGACTACAAGGACGTCTTCTACAAATTCAGCCTGCAACTGATCGACGTCGAAAGCGGTCTGGCCGAGTGGATGGACGAAAAAGAGATCCGCAAAACCACGGAGCGTTAAGCAATGCGCACATGGATTGGCATGATGGCCCTGGCTTGCGCGTTCAGCGTGCAAGCGGCCCCGAAAGTCGCGGTGACGGATCTGGCGTACCAGGAACGCGTGGAGCAATACATCCACATCGTTTCGGCGCAGAGCAATCACCGCGAGGGTTACTACAGCTCCAGCGGTTCTTCGAGCTACAACGAGATCGAAGCGACCACCAGCTACATCGAGCAGGGCGAGCTGCGTAAATTCACCGGCGACATCAAGGGTGAGATCCTGCGTACCGGCATGTTCCAGCTGGTGCAGGGCACGCCGTACACCGCCTCGTCCAAGGGCGATGTGTACGACGTGATCAAACGCATCAAGGCCGGCAACTTCAAGGGCGCCGACTACGTGCTTTTCGGCACCGTGTCGGATATCGACTTCACCCAGGACATCAATGAGCTGGCGCACACCGACAGCTATTCGGCGGTACTGGGCCTGACGCTGGTGGCGGATTTCAGCCTGATCAACACCAGGACCTTCGAGATCACTTCGGCCTTCACGGCGATGGGCGAAGCGCAGGACACCAAACTGGTGAACCAGCGCGACATCAAGATCTCGCTGAACCGCCCACGGGTGGTGCGTGACGTGTCGAAGGCGCTGGGTGAAGACGTGGCCGGACAGCTGAGCATGCAGCTCGGTGGCGACGGCTACGAGCAGCCGCGCGAGGCACCACAGCGCAACAATCTGCCGCGCGACACTGCGCCGGTGATTCTGCGCTGACTGATTTCCCACGCTCAGCGTGGGAATGCATCCCGGGACGCTCTGCGTCCCACTCTGTCAGTCAACAGAAAACAAAAAAGGCGACCCGCCCGGGTCGCCTTTTTTTGTGCCTGCGCGGTTTACACCGCCGCTTTGCGCAATGTCGCCATAAACGCTGCCGCACCGATGAACAGCCCGGCAAACGTCCGGTTCATGCGGCGTTGCTGCTTCGGCGTGCGCAGCAACCGCAGCACCTTCGAAGCCAGCCCGGTGTAGCCCGCCATGACGATCAGATCGACGAAGATCATCGTCACCCCGATCACCAGATACTGAATCAGCAATGGCGCATGCGGGTTGATGAACTGCGGCAGTACCGCGAGCATGAACACCAGCGCCTTGGGATTGCTGATGTTCACCAGAAACCCACGAAATACCAGCGCCAGCGGCTTGCCGATCGGCCGCACCGCGGCGTCATCGCTCATGTCCATGGGCAGTGCGCGCCATTGCTTGATCGCCAGATAAACCAGATAGGCTACGCCGAACCATTTGATCGCATGGAACGCCGTGGCGGAAGCCGTGAGGATCGCGCCGACTCCGGCGCCGACAATCGCAATCTGCACCGCCAGGCCGAGCTGCAGGCCGAGGGCGTTCCAGTAACCGCGCCAGAAACCGTATTGCAGACCGCTGGACATCGACGCGATGGCGCCGGCACCCGGCGACAGACTGATCACCCAGCAGGCGGCGAAAAACGCCAGCCATGTTTGAAACTCCATCGCACACCTCGGCTCGTGCTTGTGACAAAGGCATAAGCTAATGCGGGTTCGTGTGGATGACTACCGATTTCTTGCTGAATGCTGCAGGTGCGGCTGACGGCCCCTTCGCGAGCAGGCTCGCTCCCACAGGGGAATGCATTCCAATGTGGGAGCGAGCCTGCTCCGGGCGGCGTTCCGACGAAGGCGTCGGAACAGACGACGTAGAAATTACTTCTCAAACCCGCTGGAAGGAAACACATCCGTCCCGCGCCAGCGCCGTACCGAACGCTGGAAGAACAGGCTGTTGGGCACCTGGACCATGGCGCTGCCGGTGCCGAGTTCTTCGGCCTCGATCAACGTGGTGTAGAGCAGGTTGATCGCCACCACGCGCCCTTTGACCCCCGGTTTGTCAGTCGTATCGACCAGCTCGACGACATCGCCCAGGCGGAACGGCCCGACGGTAAAGATCAGAATGGCGCAGAGCAGGTTCGACAACACGCTCCACATGGCAAAGAACGCCACCGCCGCCACCGCGACAAAACCGGAGAGCGCGGTCCACAGCACCGTCGCTGAGACCCCGAGCCGTTCCAGCACGAAGATCACCGCACTGCCCATGATCAGCCAGCGCAATACACCACGCAGCGGCATCAGCAATTGTGGCGGGAACGGATAGCGCTCACCCAGACGGGTCAGGCCCCTGGCGACCACGCGCTGGGTCAGGTAGCCGGCGAGCAGGATCAACAGAATCTGCACGCCGAGCCAGATCGGCTCGATCCACATTGCCGGCAGCGGCAGCTTGAACGCCTCCATCAGGACAACGCCTCCAACTCCGCCTGCATGCTTTCCAGAGTCTCCAGCGCTTCCATCCAGGCTTCTTCAAGCTCGGCTTCGCGAACCTTCAATTTGGCCTGCTCGGCGAGCAGATCGCGCAGTTCGTTCTTGCGCGCCGGCTCGTAGATGTCGCTGTCGCCGAGGCTGGCATCGATCTTGGCAAGTTTTTCGTGCAGCTTGCCCAGCTCGGCTTCGAGCTTGTCGGCCTCACGCTTGTGCGGCGCCAGTTGCTGACGCAGCGCTGCAGCCGCCTGACGCTGGGCTTTCTTGTCGGTTTTGTCCGGGTTGACCGGGGTGTTGTTCACCGGCGCGTTGCGCTGACGGTACTCGACCAGCCAGCGCGCATAGTCTTCGAGATCGCCATCGAATTCTTCGACCTTGCCATCAGCGACCAGGTAGAAATTGTCGGTGGTGCTCTTGAGCAAATGCCGATCGTGAGACACCACCAGTACCGCGCCGCTGAATTCCTGCAGGGCCATGGTCAGCGCCAGGCGCATTTCCAGATCGAGGTGGTTGGTCGGTTCGTCGAGCAGCAGCAGGTTCGGCCGTTCCCAGGCAATCAGCGCCAACGCCAGACGGGCCTTTTCACCACCGGAGAAATTCAGCACCGGCTCATCGATGCGCGCGCCGCGGAAGTCGAAACCGCCGAGAAAATCGCGCAAGGTCTGCTCGCGCTCGGTCGGTGCCAGACGCTGCAAGTGCAGCAACGGGCTGGCCTTGGCATCGAGCGAGTCGAGCTGATGCTGAGCGAAGTAGCCGACTACGGTGTTTTCGCCGCGGGTGAGGCGCCCGGCCAGCGGCTCAAGTTCGCCGGCGAGGTTCTTGATCAGGGTCGATTTACCCGCGCCGTTCGGCCCCAGCAGACCAATCCGTGCGCCCGGGGTCAGTTGCAGCTTGACCTTCTCCAGGATGGTTTTGTCGCCGTAGCCCAGACGCGCATCGGAAAGATCGATCAGCGGGCTGGAGATCTTGCTCGATTCGCGGAAAACGAAATCGAACGGCGAATCGACGTGCGCCGCCGACAGTTCTTCCATTCGCTCAAGGGCCTTGATCCGGCTCTGCGCCTGACGAGCCTTGGTCGCTTGTGCCTTGAAGCGGGCGATGTAGCTTTCCATGTGTGCACGCTGCGCCTGCTGCTTCTCGTAGGCCTGTTGCTGCTGGGCCAGACGCTCGGCACGGGCACGCTCGAACGCGGTGTAGCCGCCACGATAGAGCGTCAGCTTGCGCTGGTCGACGTGGGCCACGTGATCGACCACTTCATCGAGGAAGTCGCGGTCGTGGGAAATCAGCAGCATGGTGCCCGGATAGCTTTTCAGCCAGTCCTCGAGCCAGATGATCGCGTCGAGGTCCAGGTGGTTGGTCGGTTCGTCGAGCAGCAACAGGTCCGATGGGCACATCAAGGCCTGCGCCAGGTTCAGACGCATCCGCCAGCCACCGGAGAAATCGCCGACCTGACGATCCATCTGCTCGTTGCTGAAACCGAGACCGGCGAGCAGTTTGCGCGCCCGCGCATCGGCGGTGTAGCCGTCGGCGCTGTCGAGCTCGGCGTGCAGGCGCGCCAGCGCGGTGCCGTCGTGGGCCTCCTCGGCGGCGGCGAGCTCGCGCTGCACTTCGCGCAGGCGCAGGTCACCGTCGAGCACATAGTCGACCGCCAGGCGCTCGAGGGTGTCGACCTCCTGGCGCATGTGCGCGATGCGCCAGTCGGCCGGCAGCAGGCAATCGCCCGAATCCGGGTGCAACTCGCCGCGCAGCAAGGCAAAAAGGCTGGATTTGCCGGCGCCGTTGGCACCGATGAGGCCGGCTTTGTGGCCGGCGTGCAGAGTCAGCTCGGCGTCTTCTAGCAGACGTTGCGGGCCACGCTGTAAAGTCAGGTTCTGAAGTCGGATCATAATGGCGGCGGAGTCTACCAGCTTCGCTCACAACTGGCGCGAGTAGCACGATGTCCTCTGACCTGTGGAGCTTTGCCCTGAATGTCTACGCCCGACCGGGCGTAGAAGATGCCTGCCTGCAATTGCAAACAGCGGGTGCAAATGTGTGCCTGTTGCTGTGCGGTTTGTGGCTGGAACAACGCGCGGTAGCGTGTGATGAGCAGCGCGTGAGCCTGCTGCGCACGCTGACCGATCCTTGGGATGCCGAGATGGTGCAGCCGCTGCGAACACTGCGCATGCAATGGAAAGCCCGGGCGGTCGACGATGCCGTATTGAAAGGTATGCGCGAGCAGATCAAGTCACTCGAGCTTGAGGCTGAGCGAGCATTGCTGTCACGGCTTGAAGGTGTAGCGCAGGCGTGGGCGCGAAACGCTGCCGGCTCGACCACCTGGCTTGAAGAACTGGCCGGCACGGCGGTCAGCCCGAACCGCGACGCGCTGCAAGTGCTGCGCGTCGCGGCAACCGGCACTTAGGAAGCGCTGGTCGGGTTGTTGCTGACGCTCGATGCAGCGGCTGGCGATGGCGCAGTCGTAGGGATCGAGGTAGTAGCGGCAGGTGCAGCGGCGGCTGGCGTGGCCGCAGTGGCTGGCGCGGCAGGCTTGGCAGCTGGAGCGGTGGCCGGTTTCGCGGCGGCTGGTTTGGCAGCGGCGGGCCTTTTCACGGCAGGTTTTGCAACTGGTTTGGCGGCTGGCTTGGCAGCGGCGGTCGCTGGTTTTGCAGCAGCAGGCTTGGCAGCGGCGGTGGCTGGTTTGGCTGCCGGTTTGGCGGCGGCTTTAGCTGCTGGCTTTGCTGCTGGCTTTGCTGCTGTTTTTGCAGCTGGCTTGGCGGCAGTTTTTGCAGCTGGTTTCGCGGCAGGCTTGGCAGCAGCGGTTTTAGCAGCAGGTTTTGCAGCGGGTTTCACCGCAGGTTTAGCGGCCGGTTTGGCAACTGCGGTTTTCGCCGGAGCGGCTTTGGTCGCAGCGGGTTTGGCGGCGGCAGTTTTAGCGGCAGGCTTGGCGGCAGCTGGTTTGGCAGCGGTGGTTTTCGCCGCCGGTTTTGCAGCGCTCGCCGCAGCCGGTTTTTTCACTGCAGGTTTCGCAGCGGCTTTCACTGCCGGCTTGGCCGCGGCTTTCACCGGTGCCTTGGCAGCAGGTTTGGCTGCCGTTTTAGCCGCAGGTTTAGCCGCTGCGGTTTTCGCTGGAGTCTTGCTGGCGGCCGGTTTGGCGGCGACTTTTTTCGCCGGTACTGCGGCTGGTTTGGCAGCGCGGGTGGACAGGACTTTGCCCACGGCTTCTTGCACGCGACCGACGCCCTGCGCCAGTTTCAGGCTTTCCTGGGCATCGCGCTTGAGCTGCAGAATGTAGCTGCGCGTCTCGGACTGACGATCCTTCAGCGCATCGAGCAGGTCTTCCAGTTCTTTCACCGCGCCCTTGGCTTTGGTCTGTGCCTTGGCTTTGCCGGCGGCTGCTGCGTCCTGCAATTTGGTGCGCGATTTGTGCAGTTTTTCCTGCGCCTTGCCGCGTTGCTTTTCCAGCTTGGCGAGCAGTTTTTCAGCATCAGCCAAGGCTTGCGAGCAAGCGTTTTCCAAATGCTCGAGCAGGCTGCCCGAGAGCTGTTGGAGTAAGTGCAACGGAGTATTTACAGGCTTCTTGGTGGCCGACATGGTTTACCTCCTGGCTGACGTGAGTGCGGCTCATACTAGACCTCTGCTGATACCGCCGCTAGGGCATCTTGACAGTATCGAAACCGTTGCGTTGCACCGAAGCGAAAATGTCCTGCAGGAAAACCAAAGCAGTTCACCGTTGCAGCGCTTTGCGCTGGCATAATCCAGCGCATCTCAGGTCGGAGAGTGCCCATGTCGCGCTACGTTTTTTTATCCCTTTGCGTGTTTTTTTCAGTCGCCCATGCCGACGAAAAAAACGCTGCGAACGATGCTCATGATCTGGCTTACAGCCTTGGGGCGAGCCTCGGCGAGCGTCTGCGTCAGGAGGTTCCGCAGTTGCAGATCCAAGCGCTGATCGAGGGCTTGCAACAGGCTTATCAAGGCAAGCCATTGGCGTTGAGTGAAGCGCGTATCGAGCAGATTCTGGCTGACCATGAGTCGAAGAATGCTGAGCAGGCATCGCTGCATTCGAGCGACGCTGCGATGGAAAACGAACAGCGTTTTCTGACGGCTGAAAAAGCCAAACCCGGCGTGAAGGAGTTGGCCGATGGCATCCTGCTGACTGAACTCGTTCCGGGTAACGGTGCGAAGGCCGGACCCGATGGAAAAGTGCAGGTGCTGTATGTCGGTAAGCTACCGGACGGCACCGTGTTCGATCAGAACAGCCAACCGCAGTGGTTCAATCTCGACAGCGTGATTGCAGGTTGGCGCAGCGCGTTGCAAAACATGCCGGTGGGGGCGAAATGGCGATTGGTGATTCCATCGGATCAGGCTTATGGCGCTGATGGCGCCGGCGACTTGATCGCGCCCTTCACGCCGCTGGTGTTCGAAGTGGAATTGCGTGGCGCGACGAGCTGATCAGGCATAAAAAAAGGTGCGCTTTGGGCGCACCTTTTTTTGCTCAGGCTTCAACAATCAGGCCTGCACAGGTTCCTCAGCCTTGTGCGCTGTATGCAGCACTTCGATCAGACAGTCTTCGAGTTCAAAGCGCTCGTGCAGCAGACCGCCGAGCTCCTTGAATTTCTCGGCGACGCATTTGCCTTCATCGCACAGGTCGTTGAACGCGAGGAGCTTCTCGGTGATGACGTCGATGCGCGGGTAGATCGTCTCGGCGAGTTCCAGACCGCGTTTGTCGTTGAACGCCTTGGCTTCGCCAGTCAGCTGTTCGTAGATTTCGAAGTGGCCGGCCGACACGTAATCAACCAACACACCGCAGAATTCCTGCAAAGGCTTGCGGCTCTGCGACAAGGCTTCAGGCTGCGCACCGAGCTTGTCGTAGGCGCCGATCAGTTCTTCACGCTCCTGCAACCAGCGGTCGATCAGCAGATGAACTCCACCCCAGCGTTCCTGAGCATTCTGACAACTTTCGAGCATGGCGATCTCTCTTCCCTTGTGGGTCATGCTGCTCTACACCCGCGCCCCTGTTCTGATCTGGCTTGGGGGGACGGTCGGGCAGAGCGTCATCGAGCAACACGATTCCAATGACACGTGCGGGCCAGATTATGCCCGCGCGCTTATGGCTTCAAGGTACGCAGGAGATAAAGTTCATACAAGTGTTTAATCGCGCAGCAGCAGTGCGTGCGACGCTTCGCCGCTGAGCGGGCGTTGCAGAGCGCTCCAGACCAGCCGCAACAATTGATACACCGCCAGAATCGATACCGCGACAAAGAACAGCAGACTCCATTCCGGGATGCTCAGGTCGAACAGTGTCCAGGATATTTCTGCGCATTCGGCGCCGCCGGTAAACATCCGTTGCAGCGCGCAGATCCACGGCAGCCCCCCCATAAACGACTCGGGAGCCGCTATGCAATGGTGCAGTTGCAGCACCGGATCACTCTGAATCAGCACCTGCCGCCAGGCCGCCGTGGTGCCACCCAGAGTCGCCCCCAAGGTCAGCAGCCAGTACAACCACAGACCCACGCGCCTGGGACCGTGCACCGCCGCCACACCACTGCAAACGCACAGCAGCGTGAGAAACAGCCGCTGTACCAGGCACAGGCTGCAAGGCGTCAGGCCAACCGCGTATTCGAGATAATAGGAAGCTCCCAGAGCAAAGGCCCCCGCAATGAAAGCCATGAAGAACAAGGAGCGTGAGCAGGCCAACGACATGGCTTTTCCGTAACAGTAGAGACAGGCGGTTACGGTAGAGGAAAGCGTGTCAGCCTTTCAAGGCGAGGCCCTGCGGACAGTTCACCAGAGGTGTAGGGAAAACCCGACAGGTTCGAGAGGAATTGATGTAGCACGCTGTAGGACTTTGCCCCGCAGCCCCGCTGAAGATCGAATTTCAGCGGTAAGCGGTAGCGAGGGTGGCAACTCCCTCGCCATTTCAGACTGCCGTCGGCACCGGTAACGGTGCCGCCAGCAAGCGCTCATCCAGCAGGCCAAGGCCCTCCTGGAACAACTGATTGCTGCGCTCGGTATCGCCCAATTGCGCCAGCAGGCGCGCCAACTCGGCACAGGTCTCCGGATTACGCTGCACGCGCAGGCTGCTTTCCAGGTAATCGCGCGCCTTGCCCCACAGACTGGTTTGCAGACACAGCCGACCCAAAGTCAGCAGCAGGCTCGGATCGTTCGGGTGATCCTTCAACCAGCCTTCGGCGGTCTGCAACTGACGCGCCGGATCGCTGCCGCGCACCAAACCGTAGAGGCGGGCAAGATGGCTGTCGTATTTGCGCTTGAGCGCGGTGCGCAGCACCTCTTCCGCCTCGACCTGAGCGCCCAGCTGGCGCAGCTGTTCGGCATACGCCAGCACCAGCGATGGCTCTTGCCGTTGCGCCGAGGTCAGTTGCTGCCAGGCACGCGTCAGCGATTGCAGGCCCACGCTGCCGTCTTCTTCGCGCTGCGCGGCCAGCGACAGGTTTTCACCCCAGGCACGGCGCTCTAGCTCGGCCAACTCGGCCGGTGGCAGAACCTTGTCCTTGCGCAGTTCCGGCAGCAGACGGATCACCGCCGACCATTCGCCGCGCTGCTGATACAAACGCTGCAACTGGCGCAGCGTCTGCGCATTGTGCGGATGGCGCTCGTGCATCGCTTGCAGAGTCACCAGGGCGCCGTCGGTATCGCCACGGTCGGTCTGCAATTGCGCATGACTCAAGGCGATCGCCAGTTCCGCCTGCGGCTGACGCTCGAGTGCGCGCTCAAGCAGACGATCACATTCCTCGTAGTGCCCTTGTTCATTGGCTGCGCGTGCCGCGCCGAGGTAGTACAGCAGCGGCTGACGCTCGGCTTCGGCGGCTCGCGACAGATGCCGCTGCGCGCTGGCCCAGCGGCCTTCGGCCAGATCCAGCTGACCATGCTCGATCGCCACCTGCACGCGCCGACTGCGGTTGCGCCGTGACCACGGGTTGACCACACCGCTGGAGGTCATGATCAATTCGATCAACGCCTTGATGCCCCAGACGATCAGCCACAACACGGCGATGACTGCCAGGGTTGCCCACAGGCTCGATTCATAGCGGAAGCTCTTGTAGGCCACCAGCACGTAACCGGAATGTTCGGCAATCGCCAGCCCCAGCGCCGCCGTCGCCGCGATCACCAGAAACACGATCACATACAGGCGTTTCATGGCGTGGCCTCCTGCGCGGTGTTGGCAGCAGGCTTGGCAAACGGTTTCACCGATTCTTCAGCGTTGACGTTGCGTCGCTCAAGATAGGCCTGCACCGCGCTGAGGGTCCCGGCCAGATCCGGTGTGACGACCGTCACCGGTTCCTTGCTCAGCTCGCCGACCTGCTCGAGCATCACCTTGCTTTGCGGATTGTCCGGGTTGAAATTGCCCTTGAGCACATCACGCGCCTCGGCCAGCGCCTGGGTATACACCGACGCCTGCCCGTTGAGGGCTGCCCACTGCGCCTGCTCCAGCGCCAGGCTCAGGGCCAGACGCACCTGACTCAGGCTTTGCCCGGCGAGCAATGGCTTCACATTCTTGTCGGCGTTGAAATCGATGCGGATGTAGCGCGAGACCTTGTCCCACCACTGTGCCCAGCGACTGGCGCCGTCACCGTCGGCGGTCAGGCCCAGCAGCGATTCGCCGCGATCCTTGTACTCCGGCGCCAGCTCGGTGAGATTGATCACCTGATCGCGCAGCGCGCCCAGACGCAGGAACAACCCGGTGCGATCCGGCTGCGCGGTGCTGCGCAGCGCCACCAGGGTTTTCGCCACTTGCTCGCGCGCGGCGAACGAACCCGGATCGTTTTGCTCGCGGAGAATCTCGTCAGCGCCCTGCACCAGCGCCTGAGCGCTGCTGATGTCTTGCAGGGCTGACAGGCGCAGGCTGGCCAGACGCAGCAAATGTTCGGCTTCGGCCAGACGCCAATCCTTGCGACTAGCGCCCAGCACGGTTTCCAGACGCTGATTGAGGCGCTGCTGATCGCCCTGTAACTGCGTCACCAGACGCTGGCGTTCGGCAAGCTCATCAGCCCCTGGCAATTGCGCGAGGCGCTCGGTCAGGCGTTGCTCGTTGAGCTTCAGGCTCTGCGCCTGATCGTTCAACGCCTGCACCTGACCGGATTGTTGCTGGGTGTTGGTCTGCAGGTGGCGGACCTGCCAGACACCCCAGCCTCCGATCGCGACACCGGCGGCGCCAAGCAACAGGGCGACGATGGCCAGTCCATTGCCTCGGCGCGGCTCTGTGGCCGGCGGTGGAGTTTCAACCTGGGAATCGGTCACAGGTTGCACATCATCTTTAGGCAAGGCTGTTTCGCTCACGTATCCATCCTTTGCATCAGAGAACGGCCACGGGATGTTCCCGTAACGCCGTCAGCAAAGCCGCGGCACTCGCGCCGCGGCAATCCACAACTGTTTGAGCCCCGGCGGCACGTGCCAGCTCGGCGACTCTCGGGCTTGGTACAAACAACGGCAACTGCGCGATGCCTGCCCAGGCTTCACCGGCCATTTGGCGCAGGTGCTCGAAACCCTGTCCACTGCTGACCACCAGGCCGTTCAAGCGTTCCGCTTCGATCCGCCGTGGCAGTTCCTGCGGCGCATAGCTCGGCAACTCGCGTCGATACAACTGCAGATACTCGACACTAGCACCAGACTCGCGCAGACGCTCGGCGAGCAGCTCGCGCCCGCCCTCGCCGCGAAAGATCATCACCCGCGTGCCAGGCTGGCTGAGCACCTCACGCAGACGCGGCAATTGCAGCAAGGCTTCACTGTCATCGCCGGCGTCCGGAAAATGCACGTCCAAGCCATGCTCGCGGAGTATCTCGCCGGTCGCCGCGCCGACGCTGAACCACGGCATCGTCAGTGGCTGCGGCTCGTACGTATCAAGCAGATCCAGGGCAATGCGCGCCGCCGGTTTGCTGACCACGATCACCGCGCTGCAATCAGGCAGTCGCGCCAGCGCGCGACGGATTGTGGCAGACACCGGCAGCGGAGCAATGTCCAAAAGCGGCAGGCAACTGCTGAAGATCCCCTGCGCGGCCAAGGTTTCGGCCAGCGCCGCGCAGTCGTCTGCGGGGCGCGTCAGCAGCAGGCGCCAGCCCGTCACTCGTGACCTGCCTCGCCGTACACCGCTTTGAGGATGTCGTCGGCGCCCTGGCGCAGCAAGTCTTCGGCGACCTGCACGCCCAACGCTTCAGCGTCGGCTCGCGGCGCACGAGCTTCAGCACTGAGCAGCTTGCCGCCACTGGGCTCGCCGACCAGACCGCGCAGCCACAATTGCTCGCCTTCGAGCACGGCATAGCAGGCGATCGGCACTTGGCAGCCGCCATTCAAATGCTTGTTGAGCGCACGTTCGGCGCTGACGCGCGACGAGGTGTCGGCATGATGCAAAGGCGCGAGCAGCGCGTGGATGTGCGTATCGGCGCTGCGGCATTCGATGCCCACCGCGCCTTGGCCGCCGGCCGGCAGGCTGTCATCGACGCTGATCGCCGAGGTGATCCGGTCTTCAAAACCGAGGCGGATCAGACCGGCCGCAGCAAGAATGATCGCGTCGTACTCACCGGCATCGAGCTTGGCCAGGCGCGTATTGACGTTGCCCCGCAGGAAGCGGATCTGCAGGTCCGGGCGGCGCGTCAGCAATTGCGCCTGACGACGCAGGCTGGATGTACCGACAATGCTCCCGGCAGGCAATGCTTCGAGGCTGGCATGGGTATTGGAAACGAAGGCGTCGCGCGGGTCTTCGCGCTCGCAGATGCAGAACAGACCGAGGCCTTCGGGGAAGTCCATCGGCACGTCTTTCATCGAATGCACGGCGATGTCGGCTTCGTTTTCCAGCAGCGCGGTTTCCAGTTCCTTGACGAACAGGCCCTTGCCGCCGATTTTCGACAGTGGCGAGTCGAGCAGCTTGTCGCCGCGACTGACCATGGGCACTAGCGTTACCTGCAAGCCGGGATGGGCCGCTTCCAGCCGGGCTTTGACGTATTCGGCCTGCCAGAGGGCCAGTGCACTTTTACGGGTGGCGATGCGGATTTCGCGAGAGGACATGGATCAATCCGTACTGAATAGATACGGCGGATAATAACAGCTCAGCCAAATCCACTTTGACTTGAATCAGAAACGACGTGGCCTCCCTGGCCTGTGATGCCCGGTATCAAGGAAACGGAGCCACCCGGAGTGACCGGGTCAGAGCCCCTGCATCATTTTGCGTACGCCGGCGACATGACGGCGACTGACGATCAGCGCATCGCCATTGAGGCCTTTGAGGAACAGCTGGAAATGCCCCAGCGGCGTGCGTTGCAGACGCTCGATGCGGTCGCGGGCGACCAGCGCGTTGCGGTGGATGCGCACGAAGCGTTCGCCGAACTCGTCTTCCAGCGCCTTGAGTGGCTCGTCCAGCAGCACTTCGCCGGCCTCGTGGCGCAAGGTCACGTATTTGTGGTCGGCAATGAAATAGACCACCTGATCCAGCGGGATCAGCTCGATGCCTTTGCGGGTGCGGGCACTGATATGGCTGCGTGGACCGTTGCCGCTTTCGGCAGCGGGACGGGTCAGCGACGAGAGTTGTGCCCGGTTGGGACGGTCAGCCCGCTTCAGGGCGTCCTGCAAATGTTCGGTTCGCACGGGTTTCACCACATAGCCCACGGCGCTGGCCTGCAGGGCTTCCACGGCAAATTCATCGGGGCTGGTGCAAAACACCACGGCCGGCGGCGTTTCGCGTTCGCACAGACGGGCAGCGACCTGCAGGCCATCGAGGCCTGGCATGCGGATATCGAGCAAGACGATATCCGGTTTGTGGCTGTCGATCAGTGCCAACGCCTCCTCGCCATTGGTGGCGCTGGGCTCCAGAACTGTATAACCCTCAAGCTCGCTCACCATTCGGCTGAGGCGCTCGCGAGCCAGTGGTTCGTCATCAACGATCAGGACATTCATATTGCGCTGGATTCCTGCGTGAGTCTCGCACAAGGATAGCTAGACAGGTGAAGTGACGTCCGTCACCGCGATCCACGCTAAGACTAGCCCGAGCGCCAAAAAGTGCCGTACGTCGGCCAGCAATATTTGCCAGTGTCCGGGTCGTACTGCTCGAAGCCCGCTGTTTCTTGCGTTTTTCACGGGGTTTGCCGAAGGACAATCCACCCACCCCCTCTTCTTATAGTCGGCGCCGTGCCCTTTGCGCGAGACAAAGCCACGCCGACCCTTACGTCCAACTGTAGACGTTCGTCGGAGCGATATTGCTCAATCGAAAAATATCCTTGCGCAAATTCAAGGCGGGCAGCGCCGGCCAAGGCCGACATGTGCAGATAAAAACGTATCGACCGGTGTCAGCGACAGGATTGGCAACCCTGTTATTATCCGCGCCAGCGTTTCACGCCTTCTTTCTTCAAGCCGATACGAGCGAATTCATGAACACTGACAAGACCAATCAGTCCTGGGGCGGCCGCTTCAGTGAACCCGTCGACGCCTTCGTCGCCCGCTTCACCGCCTCCGTCACTTTCGACCAGCGCCTGTATCGCCACGACATCATGGGCTCGATCGCCCACGCCACCATGCTGGCCAAGGTCGGCGTGCTGACCGATGCCGAGCGCGACAGCATCATCGATGGCCTGAACACCATTCAGGGCGAAATCGAGGCCGGCCAGTTCGACTGGCGCGTCGACCTCGAAGACGTGCACATGAACATCGAAGCGCGCCTGACCGATCGCATCGGCGTGACCGGCAAGAAACTCCATACCGGGCGCAGCCGCAACGACCAGGTCGCCACCGACATCCGCCTGTGGCTGCGTGACGAAATCGACCTGATCCTGGCCGAGATCACGCGCCTGCAAAAAGGCCTGCTGGAGCAGGCCGAGCGCGAAGCCGAGAGCATCATGCCGGGCTTCACTCACCTGCAGACCGCGCAACCGGTAACGTTTGGTCACCACATGCTCGCCTGGTTCGAAATGCTCAGCCGCGATTACGAGCGTCTGGTCGACTGCCGCAAGCGCACCAACCGCATGCCGCTGGGCAGCGCCGCGCTGGCCGGCACCACCTACCCGATCGACCGCGAATACACCGCGCAACTGCTGGGCTTTGACGCCGTTGGCGGCAACTCGCTGGACAACGTTTCCGATCGCGATTTCGCCATCGAATTCTGCTCGGCCGCGAGCATCGCGATGATGCACCTGTCGCGCTTCTCCGAAGAGCTGGTCTTGTGGACCAGCGCGCAGTTCCAGTTCATCGATCTGCCCGACCGTTTCTGCACCGGCAGCTCGATCATGCCGCAAAAGAAAAACCCCGACGTGCCGGAACTGGTGCGCGGCAAGACCGGCCGTGTGTTCGGCGCGCTGATGGGCCTGTTGACCCTGATGAAAGGCCAGCCGCTGGCCTACAACAAGGACAACCAGGAAGACAAGGAGCCGCTGTTCGACGCCGCCGACACCCTGCGCGATTCGCTGCGTGCGTTTGCCGACATGATCCCGGCAATCAAGCCCAGGCACGCGATCATGCGTGAAGCGGCACTGCGTGGTTTCTCCACCGCGACCGATCTGGCCGACTATCTGGTACGCCGTGGCCTGCCGTTCCGCGATTGCCACGAAATCGTTGGCCACGCGGTGAAATATGGCGTGGACACCGGCAAGGATCTGGCCGAGATGAGCCTGGAAGAACTGCGCCAGTTCAGCGACCAGATCGAGCAGGACGTGTTTGCCGTGCTGACCCTGGAAGGCTCGGTGAATGCCCGCGACCATATCGGCGGCACGGCGCCGGCGCAGGTCAAGGCAGCGGTGGCGCGCGGTCAGGCCCTGCTGGCCAGCCGCTAAAAAGCATCGCGAGCAGGCTCACTCCTACACAGGAACGCATTCCAATTGTAGGAGTGAGCCTGCTCGCGATAGCTTTTTTCAGTCCCCCACAAATCTCACTTCTTGGCAGCAATCATCGCCAAAAACCCCGGCATCGCCGCATCCTTGTCCGCCGCAATCTTCTGCACATGCGGATTGCGCTCAAGCCGCTCCAGCAGCGCCTTCGCCTGTGGCATCTCTGCCAGCCAATCGATTCCGAACAGCTTCTGCCCGACCGCACACGCCAGCGGCACGCTGTAGAGGAAATACAGATCCGCGATGCTCAAACTGTCGCCCGCCACATACGGGGCGAACTTGCCGTGTCGGCCCAGCGCGGCAAAACCGAGCTGCAGCTCAGTGCGGGTCTTGTCCTTGATCGCGTCCGGCAGGGTCATGCCGAAAAAGGCTTCGCCGTAACAGGCGCGGCCCGGCAGCTCGATGTACAGCTCGATTTCCTTGGCGATCGCCAATACCTGCGCGCGCTCGAACGGGTCGCTCGGCAGCAGCGGCGTGCCTTTTTGGGTTTGTTCGAGGTATTCGAGGATGATCGCGGTTTCGTTGATGTAACCGGCGTCCACGCCGAGCACCGGAACCTTGCCGCGCGGGCTGATCGCCAGCGATTCTGCGGTTTGTGTCGGATAGAAAGTCACTTCTTCGAAAGGCAGGCCTTTTTCCAGCAGCGCCAGTTTGACCATGTTGTAGTAATTGCTGACAGAGAAACCGTAGAGCTTGAACATCACAGAGCCTCCAGGCCGTGCGGGGTGGGCAGTGCCTGTTTATAGATCGCCACGACGATTCCCGCCAGCAGCATCACGCCGCTGAATGCGGGTAAACTGGGCGCCTTTCCTTGAGGAGCCTGCCATGAGCGAGCCGACAGATATCGTCAACGATGACGACGAAGAAGCATTCACCGAGGCAACGCTGATCGAAGCCATCGAAAACCAGATCGAGAGCGGCAATCCGCCGGCGGCTAAAGCGACGTTCAACAAGCTGACGTTGGTGGGTGTCGAGCGCGAAGAGATCCTCGAACTGATGGCGCATGTGCTGGCTCACGAGATAGACGCGATGCTGGATGAAGACCGCCCGTTCGATACCCAATGGTACGAAGCGGCGTTGCGTGCATTGCCTGAGTTGCCACCAGAAACGCAGTGAACCCCACCCTGTAGGAGTGAGCCTGCTCGCGATAGCGTTCTGTCAGTGAAGAATATGCTGACAGGCACTCCGCTATCGCGAACATGCGCACTCCTACAATGTTTGTAACGTATCCATCCAGCCAACTCCCCGGCCCTGACTACACTGGAATCCGTCTCAAGACAAAATCCCTTGATCTGAGCACTGGACAGGCCGCACCCGCAGGTTCACCTTAGGGGCGCTGTCGTCCAATTCCTAGAAAGTCTGGAGTCCTTATGTCGCTTACCCCTGAGTTGGTTGCCGAACTGGAAGTCCTCGCACTCTTTCCCCTGGACAGTTCCCAGGAAGGTCTGAAAATTCATCAGACCGCTGCCCCGAAACAC
Organism: Pseudomonas sp. R1-1; assembly: GCF_051132135.1. Classification (NCBI taxonomy): domain Bacteria; kingdom Pseudomonadati; phylum Pseudomonadota; class Gammaproteobacteria; order Pseudomonadales; family Pseudomonadaceae; genus Pseudomonas; species Pseudomonas sp. R1-1. The sequence goes on along the minus strand of NZ_CP071663.1, from coordinate 299,544 downwards.
ATCGCCGCTGCCCAGCGCCTGTTTGACAAAGACCTCACCGACCAGCCCGATGGCGGCTATCTGACCAGCCTCGGTCGCGATGCCGCGCAAAACGTGCAAACCGTGCTGACCATTCTGAGAGAGCAGGAAACCGCCTGATCCCCTGACTTTGCCCACGGAAACTCCTGCCAAGGGATTTCCGCGGGCCTGCCGTGCCGCGTCACGGTAGAAATCTGACGTCAAAAAACAAATTCAGCTAAAAGTCCCGCTGCGCTACGGCTAAACTGCCTCCCATTCCGAGACCTCTACATCCGAGCCCGCGAGCCGGTTTGAGCTGACATGACGCGCACCCACGAAATCCGCCCCGACCTGGACGAGGGCATTGACCGCAAGACGCTCAGCCAACTGCGCGCGCGTTTTCTAAAGCTTAATGAAGGCCGCCTCGGTCGCGCGCTCGAAGGCTTGTCGACCCGACAACAGAGCGTGCTGACGCTGCTGCCGCTGTTCTTCCACGTCAATCACCCGCTGCTGCCCGGCTATGTCTCAGGCAGCACGCCGGCCGGCCTGTCGAATTACGAGCCGGACGCCGACAGCCTCGCCGAAGCCCAGCGCCTGACCCGCTCGTTCTCGTACAAGCCGCGCCATGGCAGCAACCCGCCGCGACCGATTCAGGGCCTGTTCCTGATGGGCAGCCTCGGCACGCTGGCTCAGGCCGATCAGAGCGACATGGACGTGTGGGTATGCCACGCGCCGGATCTGAGCGAAAGCGAACTCGCCGAACTGCAGAGAAAATGCCAGTTGCTCGAAGCCTGGGCCGCAAGTCAGGGCGCCGAGGCGCACTTCTTTCTGATCGATCCGGTGCGCTTCGTCAAAGGCGAACGCGACTCGCAGCTCAGTTCGGAAAACTGCGGCAGCACGCAGCACTTTCTGTTGCTGGACGAGTTCTACCGCACCGCCATCTGGCTGGCCGGGCGCACGCCGATCTGGTGGCTGGTGCCGGTGTATGAAGAAAGCACCTACGACGCCTACACCCACACGCTGCTGTCCAAACGCTTCATTCGCGCTGACGAAACCCTTGATCTCGGGCCCATGGCGAGCATTCCGCCGGGCGAGTTCATCGGTGCCGGGTTGTGGCAACTGTTCAAGGGCATCGAGTCGCCGTACAAATCGGTGCTCAAGCTGTTGCTGACCGAGGTCTATGCCAGCGAACACCCGCACGTGCAGTGCCTGAGTCTGCGTTTCAAGAAAGCCGTGTTCGCCAATCAGCTGGACCTCGATGAGCTGGACCCGTACATGGTCGTGTACCGGCGCATCGAGGAATACCTGATTGCCCGCAATGAGCCGGAACGCCTCGAGCTGGTGCGTCGCGCGCTGTACCTCAAGGTCAACCGCAAGCTCACCGGCAACAGTCGCACCCAGAGCTGGCAACGCTCGCTGCTCGAGAGACTGGCCAACGAGTGGCATTGGGATCAGCGGCAACTGACCCTGCTCGACAGCCGCAGCCAGTGGAAAGTCCGCCAGGTCAGCGCCGAACGCCGCGCGCTGGTCAATGAACTGAATTACAGCTATCGCTTCCTCACCCAGTTCGCCCGCACCGAGCAGACCGTCAGCCTGATCAACAAGCGTGATTTGAACGTCCTCGGTCGTCGCCTGTACGCAGCGTTCGAGCGCAAGGCCGACAAGGTCGAGTTCATCAACCCCGGCATCGCCCCGGATCTGGCCGAAGACACCCTGACGCTGGTGCAATCGCGCAACAAAAAGGAGCCGGGGCAAACCCAGTGGGGCCTGTACAACGGCAGCCTGACCGCGCTGGAGTGGGAACACTTCGCGCCGATCAAGCGCAGCCGCGAACTGCTCGAACTGCTGACCTGGTGCCACCGCAACGGCGTGATCGACAGCAGCACGCGACTGGCCCTGCATCCGGGCAACAGCGACCTGAGCGAATTCGAACTGTTCAACCTGCTCGGCAGCCTGCAACAGTGCATCGCCCTGCCCTTGCCCACCGTGGCCGAGGAAGCGCTGCTGCGCGCCGCCGTGCCGAGCGAGGTGCTGATGCTGGTCAACGTCGGGATTGATCCGCTCAAGCATCATCGCGACCTGAACATCCTGATGACCACCGAGCGCACTGACTCGCTGAGCTACGCCGGCGTGCGCGAAAATCTGGTGCTGACGCTGGATCAGGTCACGCTCAACAGCTGGAACGAAGTGCTGGTCAACCGCTTCGACGGGCCGCACGCCTTGCTCGACTGCCTGCGCGATTACCTCAACAATCTGCCGCGCGGGCCGTTACAGCCGTCGTTGAAAGTGCGCTGCTTCTGCCACAACCGCGCGCAGTTCATTGCCCGTCGCGTCGAAGAAATCGTCGACACCGCACAGACCTTGCTGCTCAGCGAACTGAACCATCGCTACCTGATTCAGGTGCAGCAGCATTATCACGTGCTGGAGCTGGTGCCGGGCCAGGTCAACCACGTGGCGCTCGCCACCCTGCCGGCGCTGCTCGATTACCTCGGCGAAGAACAGCCGCGCTACAGCCCGCTGCACCTGGACCCGATGGCACTTGAGGAACATGACCTCGCGCTGATCCTGCCGATGGGTCAGCCGGAATGCATTCAGGTGTTCTACCGCATCAGCGAGCAACACGCCGAGCTGTACGTGCTGGATGAGTACAACGCACTGTGGCAGCAACATTTGCCCTATCACGACGAGCAAAGTCTGCTCGTGCCGTTGCAGCGTTTCCTGCAATCGATCCTGTTCCGCCGCGAAGCCGTGCTGCCGATGGAGGCCGGCTCCGACAGTCGCCTGGAAATTCTGTATTACCAGGTATTGCCTTCAGGTCCGGGACGCGCGCGCCGGGTCGAAGCGCGGCCCGCGCCGCAGACGCCGGTCAACGAGCCGTTCTACGACGTGCAGGCGATCGTCGGCAAAGCCGCACCGGGCGAAGTGCAAGTCACCTTGTATTGCAATCAGCGGGAATTCAGCGAGCTGGAGCATGGCGACCAGTTGTTCAGCGTGGTCGCCCGCGAAATTGTCGGGCAGCGCCGAGAAGCCGAGCGCTACCGCTGTTACATCACCGACCTCGACCTGTCGGGCCTGCTCGGTGACGGGCAGAGTTCAAGCAATCTGTATCTGCGCTACAAGGCAGACCTGGAGCGCGCGCTGAACGAGGCGCTCGAACAGGTTTAACGCGGGACCAATTCCGGAAAAGCGCCGCCGTTGGCCGGCTGCGACTCGACTTCCAGCAGGGTCAGCTTGAGGGTCTTGCCACCCGGGGCTGGCCAGTCGATGTGCTGACCAACCTTCAGGCCCAGCAGCGCACTGCCGACCGGGGCGAGAATGGAGACCTTGCCTTCATCGGTTTTAAAGTCCCAGGGATAGACCAGCGTCAGGTGGTAATCCTTGCCGCTGCCTTCTTCGCGGCAATGCACGCGGGAATTCATGGTCACGACGTCAGCCGGCACTTCATCGTGGCCGACCACGGTGTCGGCGCGATCCAGTTCGGTTTGCAGCGCAATCACGCCCGGCGCAGCCTGGTCTTTCTCGCTCAGGCTGTCGATCAGGCGCTCCAGACGTTGCACGTCCAGACGGGTAAGGGTGATGGAAGGTGCGGTCATGATCCGGGCAGACTCCTTTCTTCTGCACAAAAAAAGCAAAACCCCGCCAAAAAAGACGGGGTTTTTACCGAGCCTCGATGGGTTGAGGCGTGTCCGGACACTATCACAGCTCAAAAAATATACAAGTCACGCCCCATTGGACAGCTTGCGCTGTGACGCCTGGGCGACGATGACCCGGCGCCGCTGATCATCCGCCGAACGCCATTCGCGAATGTCTTCGACATGGCGAAAGCAGCCGAGACAGACTTTCTGTTCGTCCAGCCGGCACACGCCACTGCACGGCGAAGGCACGGCTGGGCTGATGTTGCTGTAGAGCGGTTTCGGCGGGCGAACCGGGGCAGTATCGGTCACGGAATCACAGGCCTTCGAAATCGAATTCAGCGCCAGCCTGCTGCTTGACGATGCGCTCGAGCATCTCGCCCAATTGCTCTTCGCTCTTGTCGCACATCCAGCGCTCGCTTTCTTCGTCGTAGTCGAAGTGGAAACCGCCGGATACTGCCGCCAGCCACAGCTGACGCAGCGGTTCCTGGCGGCTGAAGATCAGTTGACTGCCGTTTTCGAACTTGACCGTCAGCACACCGGCCGAGACTTCCAGGTCGATGTCCAGGTCGCTTTCATCAAAGATGTCTTCCAGTTTTTCCTGGGTTTCATCGACCAGATCGTGGAAACGGGCTTCGGACAAACTCATTGCGGCAACCTCAAAAATTGTCTGATCAGGCTCAAGCGCCGAAAGATACGGACGCTGCCAGCCGATTGCAAAGGATAACGACCAAGCGCCTTTCCCAGCCCAAACACTAATCCTTGCAGGAGTGAGCCTGCTCGCGAATGGCCGGTACATTCAACATCACTGCTGGCTGACATACCGCTATCGCGAGCAGGCTCACTCCTACAGAGCTTTGCGCGAGGCCCGCCGGACGGGAAGGCCATTACATAGGCAAGCTGCCGGGTGGCCGGTATACTCCGGCGCAATTAACGCATTTTCAAGGATTTCGCCATGAAGCGCCTGATCTCTTCCCTTGCTGCGCTCGTCGCGGTTGCCTGCCTCGTTTCGGCCTGCGGTCAAAAAGGCCCGCTGTACCTGCCCGATGACGATCAGGACCCGGCCGAACAAGCCCAATCGTCGCAAAAGCAGCCGTCCAAAGCACACAAGCACGACGTTTACTAAGGGATCGCCATGGACGCTTTTAACTACCGCGGCGGTGAGCTGTTCGCGGAAGGTGTGGCGCTGTCGGCCATCGCCGACCGCTTCGGCACGCCGACCTATGTTTACTCGCGCGCACACATCGAAGCCCAGTATCTGGCCTATGCCGATGCGCTGACCGGCATGCCGCATCTGGTCTGCTTTGCGGTCAAGGCCAACTCCAACCTCGGCGTATTGAATGTCCTGGCGCGTCTGGGCGCCGGTTTCGACATCGTTTCGCGCGGTGAACTGGAGCGTGTGCTGGCCGCTGGCGGCAGCGCCGACAAGATCGTTTTCTCCGGCGTCGGCAAGAGCCGTGACGACATGCGTCGCGCCCTCGAAGTCGGCGTGCACTGCTTCAACGTCGAATCCACCGACGAGCTTGAGCGTCTGCAAATGGTCGCCGCCGAGCTGGGCGTACGCGCGCCGGTTTCACTGCGCGTCAACCCGGACGTCGATGCTGGCACCCACCCGTACATTTCTACCGGTCTGAAAGAGAACAAGTTCGGCATCGCCATCGCCGACGCCGAAGACGTGTACGTGCGCGCCGCGCATCTGCCGAACCTGGAAGTGGTCGGCGTCGACTGCCACATCGGTTCGCAACTGACCACGCTGCCGCCATTCCTCGATGCCCTCGACCGTTTGCTGGATCTGGTCGACCGCCTCGGCGATTGCGGCATTCACCTGCGCCACATCGATCTCGGTGGTGGTTTGGGTGTGCGTTACCGCGATGAAGAGCCACCGTTGGCCGCCGACTACGTCAAAGCTGTCCGCGAACGCCTCGAAGGCCGTGATCTGGCGCTGGTGTTCGAGCCGGGCCGTTTCATCGTCGCCAACGCCGGCGTGCTCCTGACGCAGGTCGAATACCTCAAGCACACCGAGCACAAGGATTTCGCCATCGTCGATGCGGCGATGAACGACCTGATCCGCCCGGCGCTGTATCAGGCGTGGATGGACGTCACCGCAGTCAAGCCGCGTGATACCGCTTCCCGCACTTATGACATCGTTGGCCCGATCTGCGAAACCGGCGACTTCCTCGCCAAGGACCGTGAGCTGGCACTGGCCGAAGGCGACTTGCTGGCGGTGCATTCGGCCGGTGCCTACGGTTTCGTCATGAGCTCCAACTACAACACCCGCGGCCGTGCCGCCGAGGTGCTGGTAGACGGTGATCAGGTTTTTGAAGTGCGCCGCCGCGAAACCGTGGCTGAGCTGTTTGCCGGCGAAAGCCTGCTGCCGGAGTAACCCATGCTGCTGCGTTTTACCAAAATGCACGGCCTGGGCAATGACTTCATGGTTCTCGACCTGGTCAGCCAGCACGCGCACATTCAGCCCAAACACGCCAAGCAATGGGGCGACCGCCATACCGGCATCGGTTTCGACCAGTTGCTGATCGTCGAAGCACCGAGCAACCCGGACGTGGATTTCCGTTACCGGATCTTCAACTCCGACGGTTCCGAGGTCGAGCAGTGCGGCAACGGTGCGCGCTGCTTCGCCCGCTTCGTGCTCGACAAGCGCCTGACTGCGAAACGGCAGATCCGCGTCGAGACCAAGGGCGGCATCATCGAACTGGACGTGCGTAACGACGGCCAGATCGGCGTCAACATGGGCGCGCCGCGCCTGGTGCCGGCAGACATTCCGTTCGACGCGCCAGCGCAGGCCAGCAGCTATCAGCTGGAAGTCGATGACACCACGGTCGAACTGGCCGCCGTGTCGATGGGCAACCCGCACGCGGTGCTTCGCGTGCAGGACATCAACAATGCACCGGTGCATGAGCTGGGACCGAAGATCGAACACCATCCGCGCTTTCCGGCGCGGGTCAATGTCGGTTTTCTTCAGGTCATCGACCGCCACCGTGCGCAATTGCGCGTATGGGAACGCGGCGCCGGGGAAACCCAGGCCTGCGGCACCGGCGCCTGCGCGGCGGCCGTCGCGGCCATCAGCCAGGGGTGGATGGATTCGCCGCTGTTGATCGACCTGCCCGGTGGGCGTCTGTCCATCGAGTGGGCCGGTCCCGGCCAACCGGTGCTGATGACCGGTCCGGCAGTGCGTGTATATGAAGGACAAGTGCGTCTTTGAGTGAGCAGAAACCATGACCGATAAGCCTCAGGTACCCGCCCGACAGTCCGACGAATCCGCGTCCGCGAATCTGCAGGCGGCAGCAGTCGCCGCCTACCTGGAGGCTCATCCGGACTTCTTCGTCGAGCACGAAGAACTGCTGCCGGCCATGCGCATCCCGCACCGTCGCGGTGACACCGTGTCGCTGGTCGAGCGACAGATGACCATCCTGCGTGATCGCAACATCGAGATGCGTCACCGCCTCTCGCAACTGATGGACGTTGCTCGCGATAACGACCGTCTGTTCGACAAGACTCGCCGCCTGATCCTCGCCCTGATGGACGCTTCCAGCCTGGAAGACGTAGTGATCAGTGTCGAAGACAGCCTGCGCCAGGATTTCCAGGTGCCGTTTGTCAGCCTGATCCTGCTCGGCGACAACCCGGCCCCGGTCGGTCGCTGGGTCAGTCACGCCGACGCCCAGGTGGCCATCGGCGGCCTGCTCACCGAGGGCAAAAGTGTCAGCGGCAGCCTGCGTGAGCACGAACTGGATTTTCTTTTCGGCGAAGAGCAGCGCAAGCAGATCGGCTCGACCGCCGTGGTCGCGGTCAGCCATCAAGGCATCCACGGCATTCTGGCGATCGCCAGCCGTGATCCGCAGCACTACAAAAGCTCGGTCGGCACGCTGTTTCTCAGCTACATCGCCGAAGTCATGGGCCGCGTGCTGCCACGGGTCAACAGCTCGCTGCGCTCGGTACGCTGAACATGGAACGGCAACTGGACGCTTACTGCGAACACCTGCGCAGTGAGCGCCAGGTGTCGCCGCACACGCTGTCGGCCTACCGCCGCGACCTCGATAAAGTCCTCGGCTGGTGCATCAAGCAGAACATCGGCAGCTGGGCCGCGCTGGATATCCAGCGCCTGCGCAGTCTGATCGCGCGCCTGCATTCGCAAGGCCAGTCCTCGCGCAGCCTCGCCCGCCTGCTTTCGGCCGTACGCGGGCTCTATCACTACCTCAATCGTGAAGGCCTGTGTGATCACGACCCGGCCACGGGGCTGGCGCCACCGAAAGGCGAACGTCGGTTGCCAAAAACCCTGGATACCGACCGCGCGCTGCAACTGCTCGAAGGTGCCGTTGAGGATGATTTTCTGGCACGCCGTGATCAGGCGATTCTCGAACTGTTTTATTCCTCGGGCCTGCGCCTTTCCGAACTGACCGGGCTCAATCTCGATCAACTCGATCTGGCCGACGGCATGGTTCAGGTGCTCGGCAAGGGCAGTAAAACCCGCCTGTTGCCGGTGGGTAAAAAGGCCCGCGAAGCCATCGAACAGTGGCTGCCGCTGCGAGCGATGACCAACCCGGCGGACGATGCCGTGTTCGTCAGCCAGCAAGGCCGGCGCCTCGGCCCGCGAGCGATTCAGGTACGCGTCAAACTGGCTGGCGAGCGCGAACTGGGGCAGAACCTGCACCCGCACATGTTGCGACATTCTTTCGCCAGCCACTTGCTGGAATCCTCGCAGGACCTGCGCGCCGTGCAGGAATTGCTCGGCCATTCCGACATCAAGACCACGCAGATCTATACCCACCTGGACTTCCAGCACCTGGCCGCGGTCTACGACAGTGCCCACCCCCGGGCCAAACGCATGAAAGGCGATGATTCATGAGCATTCAGTTGATCACCTTCGACCTCGACGACACCTTGTGGGATACCGCGCCGGTGATCGCCAGCGCCGAAACCGTCCTGCGTGAGTGGCTTGCCGAGCACGCAGCGAATCTGGGCGCGGTGCCGGTCGAGCATCTGTGGTCGATTCGCGAACGCGTCCTGAGCAGCGAGCCCGGGCTGAAACATCGCATCAGCGCCTTGCGCCGGCGCGTGCTGTTCCATGCGCTGGAGGAGTCCGGTTACGCCCACGGCGAGGCCTCGGAGCTGGCCGACAAGGCGTTTGAAGTGTTCCTGCATGCGCGGCACCAGATCGAGGTGTTCCCCGAAGTCCAACCAGTGCTGGAGATCCTCGCCAATCACTATGCGCTGGGCGTGGTCACTAACGGCAACGCTGACGTGCGCCGACTGGGGCTGGCGGACTTCTTCAAGTTTGCCCTGTGCGCCGAAGACATCGGCATCGCCAAACCGGATGCGCGGCTGTTTCATGAGGCGCTGCAGCGCGGTGGTGCCACTGCCGAAACCGCCGTGCATATCGGCGATCATCCGGGCGACGACATTGCCGGGGCACAGCAGGCCGGGTTGCGGGCGATCTGGTTTAACCCGGCGGGCAAGGCCTGGGAAGCTGATCGCTTGCCGGATGCCGAGATTTGCAGCCTGACGGAATTGCCAGCCGTGCTCGCACGCTGGAATGCTCCTTCGAACTGACACAGTTCCCCTGTAGGAGTGAGCCTGCTCGCGATAGCGGTGTATCAGATACATCTAATTGAATGACACACCGCTATCGCGAGCAGGCTCACTCCTACAGGGGATTTCGGTAGCCGCTCCATTTATTCCAGACATGAAAAAGCCCGCAGCGACGGCGGGCTTTTTCAAGCGAGCGACACGCCTCAGATAGGGCGGCTGCCGTACTTGTTGTCCGGCTTCTTGGGCGGATCGGCGACCACGTTGGCCTCCACTTCCTGCACCTTGCCACCGCGCGCAAGGAACTCTTCCATGGCCTTGGCCAGGGCGTCGCGCTCCTTGTTCTTGGCTTCAATGCTCGGCAACTCATCCACCGACACCGCAGCCTTGGCTTTGCCTTTGGCAGCCGGGGCCGGCGTATCGTCACCGCCATCGTCTTCAGCAACATCTTCCGCTGCTGCTTCCAGACCTTCCTCGGCCTCGTCTTCGTCGCCTACTTCGAGGTCGTCGTTTTCCAGATCATCGTCGCTCATGTTCTACCTCATGACTTGCGAAAAGCAGATTAGTTATAGACCAGCTTTGGCGACTGTCGAAAGTCGCCGGAAAAAAATCGGTAACCATTGATGACCAACGGTTCATGCCCCTTCACCGTGCAAGGTGGCGAGGACTTTACGGGCACCGCCATGATCACGGTGCTCGCCCAGATAAACGCCTTGCCAGGTTCCCAGTGCCAAGCGACCTGCCGCAATCGGCAGACTGATCTGGCAGCCAAGCACGCTGGCCTTGAAGTGCGCCGGGAGGTCGTCCAGGCCTTCGTCGTTATGCTCATAGCCGTCTGTTCCTTGTGGGATCAGACGATTGAAAAATCGTTCGAAGTCGCGACGTACCGCCGGATCGGCGTTCTCGTTGATGGTCAACGACGCCGAGGTGTGCTGCAGCCACAAATGCAACAGACCGATCCGACACTGCCTGAGTTCAGGCAGGTTTTCGATCAGCTCATCCGTCACCAGATGAAAGCCCCGGGGCCGTGCCCGCAGGGTTATCAGAGTCTGTTGCCACATACAGTTCTCCGCACGTTCGGGGCGCATTCTAGCGCGCTCTGGGAAAAAACAAAGAGCCTAATATTCCCACTGTGATGTAAGCCATTCGCCGAGTGAAAACGCCACGGGTAAACACGACCAAAGCCGTACGAAAAATCCTTTCAGCTGCTCTCACAGTGACAAATCACGGACAAAAAAATGCCCGGCGAGCCGGGCAATTTTTTTTGCTGCGCGTACTTACAGGTTGTAGCCGCGTTCGTTGTGTTGTGCCAGATCGAGGCCGACCGATTCTTCTTCCTCGGTCACGCGCAGACCCATCACCGCGTCCAGGACCTTGAGGATGATGAAGGTGACGATCGCGGTGTAGATCACCGTGAAGCCGACGCCTTTGATCTGAATCCAGACCTGTGCGCCAATATCGGTCACAGTGCCGAAGCCGCCCAGTGCAGGCGCTGCAAACACACCGGTGAGGATCGCGCCGAGGATACCGCCGATACCGTGCACGCCGAACGCGTCCAGGGAATCGTCATAACCGAGTTTGCGCTTCAGGGTGGTGGCGCAGAAGAAGCACACCACGCCTGCCGCCAGACCGATCACCAGTGCGCCCATCGGGCCCACGGTGCCAGCGGCCGGCGTGATTGCCACCAAGCCGGCAACCACACCCGAGGCGATGCCCAGTGCGCTTGGCTTGCCGTGGGTGACCCACTCGGCGAACATCCAGCCCAGTGCCGCAGCGGCGGTGGCGATCTGAGTGACCAGCATCGCCATGCCGGCAGTGCCGTTGGCGGCCGCGGCGGAACCGGCGTTGAAGCCGAACCAGCCGACCCACAGCATGGCCGCGCCCATCAATGTGTAACCGAGGTTGTGCGGCGCCATCGGGGTGGTCGGGAAGCCTTTGCGCTTGCCCAGTACCAGGCACGCCACCAGACCGGCGATACCGGCGTTGATGTGCACCACGGTGCCGCCGGCGAAGTCGAGTACGCCCCAGTCCCACATCAGACCGCCGTTACCGGACCAGACCATGTGCGCGATCGGTGCATAAACCAGGGTGAACCAGATGCCCATGAAGATCAGCATCGCGGAGAACTTCATGCGCTCGGCGAACGCACCGACGATCAGCGCTGGGGTGATGATCGCGAAGGTCATCTGGAAGGTGATGAACACCGCTTCGGGGAACAGCGCCGCCGGGCCGGTGATGCTCGAAGGCGTGACACCGGCGAGGAACGCCTTGCCCATGCCACCGAAGAACGAATTGAAGTTGACGACGCCCTGCTCCATGCCGGTGGTGTCGAACGCAATGCTGTAGCCATAGATGACCCACAGGATGCTGATCAGACCGGTAATGGCGAAGCACTGCATCATCACGGAAAGAATGTTTTTCGAGCGGACCATGCCGCCGTAGAACAGTGCAAGGCCGGGAATGGTCATGAACAGCACAAGGGCTGTCGAGGTGAGCATCCAGGCAGTGTCGCCGGAATTGAGGACTGGGGCCGCCACTTCGTCTGCCGCCATTGCAAGGCCGGGCATTACGATGGACAACAGGGCTCCTAGCCCTGCGAATTTACGCAGAGTCATATTGTTTTCTCCTGGGGCGTTGGGGTTTGTGGCGGCTTAGATCGCGTCGGTATCGGTTTCGCCGGTACGGATGCGGATCGCCTGTTCCAGATTGACCACGAAGATCTTGCCGTCACCGATCTTGCCGGTGTTGGCGGCCTTGGTTATCGCTTCGATAACCCGGTCCAGATCCTTGTCGTCGATGGCCACGTCGATTTTCACCTTGGGCAGAAAATCGACCACATATTCCGCGCCGCGATACAGCTCGGTGTGACCCTTCTGCCGGCCGAAGCCTTTGACTTCAGTAACGGTAATGCCCTGCACGCCGATTTCGGACAGCGACTCGCGCACGTCGTCCAACTTGAACGGCTTGATGATGGCAGTGACTAGCTTCATGAAACTCTCTCCCGAATTGGTGGACTTGCCCCAGGAAAACAAACCCGACTCAAGTCTAAGCGCAGTGCCTGGCTTTGTAACGCATCGTCGGCCTTGCCTGCCCGACTGACGCCAGCTAACCGCATCCAGACGAAACTCCCCGCTCCGTCTGCCGCACTGCATTCGTCACAGCGACTGCATCAGTGCATGGGTCGAGGGTGACTAAGCAGAAACCTTGCCATCTCGCCAAAATCCCCTGATTTCAATCCCTTGGCCGCTACCGCAGGCCCTCTCGCGCAAAGCGCCGCGCCGATACGCACAACAACGGTGCGTTGCCGTCCGTCCGCCTGCGCGAAAAGCGTGCATCCCTGACCACGGGATTGACTATAGACACTGCGTGATACACTGCCGGCCATTGTTTCCAGGACATCCACCATGCTCGCGCCCAAAGACTTCCTCGACGCCCTGAGCGGCACCGCCTCCCGCCTGTTCAGCGGCGACACCCCGCTGCCAAAAGCCGAAATCGAAAGCCAGTTCAAGATGCTGCTGCAAAGCGCCTTCAGCAAACTCGACCTGGTCAGCCGTGAAGAATTTGACAGTCAGATGGTTGTGTTGGCCCGAACGCGTGCACGGCTTGAGAGCCTTGAAGCAAAGGTTGCCGAGATGGAAGCGAAGCTGACGCCGCCTGCGGAATAAGACCGCAATCTACTGTGGGAGCTAGCTGAACAAATAAACCGCACGGTTGTGAACTCATGGTGGAGAAAGGCTATGCAATTGATCTGAATTTTGCGCTGCAACCTCACCACAGGTCATTTCAGCGATACCACTGAAATGACCTTTTTTGTGTCGTCGTTATCTTCCCCCCTACTCCGCAATCCTCCACTCACAGAAGTAACGTCCTACAAAACGCGTCCCCCACGTCTGATTTCGCTGCCCCCTCTCTGCTGGCTATCTTCTTGCGACCCGCTCCGAACAGATGAAAACAATGAGAAGAAAAGGCAAGGCAACGGATCTTCGTAACCAGACATTCAGATCAAACTCGCGAAAGATCGCCTACAAATTCTTTCTCAAGGACATTGCCCCGAGAATCCCAAATATTGATGCAGCAGCGGTCAAGTTTGAGCCAATTACCCCAGCAGCGATAAAGCAATACTTTCTCTGGGAGGGGCCAACAATTTTCCCTTGGGATGACGTTGCAGACTGGAAAAGTAAAGATGCGAAAGGTCTGGATTTGGCGATATGGTTCAAACAGATTCTTTGCGGCATGTGCTATGCGACTCCGCGCGCAAGCTCTATCTGCTTAAAGATTATTCTGTTGGAAGGGCATCCGGACAGGGCGCACCCGCTTCGCGGCAGGATCGCGCCGATTGCTCTGCTTGTCGCAGATCACTATGCGCGAGCGCTAGGATGCAAAGAAATCGAGATTCAGGATCCTGATCCGAATGTTGTTTTTTACTACCGGAAACTAGGGTTCGAATTCGACCACACCAACCGGCTTGTCATTTCTGTGAACGGTCAATAACATCGAAATCAACAACCTAATCGCACGAGGTGCGTATGAGCCCAAAAAAGCGAAAGGCAAAGCTTCTTCAGATTGTTGAACTACATCTCGAAGCACTCCGGTTGGCTGGGGATATGTCAGCCAACCAACGGCGATTTATTGAAGTTGCTGTTACGTGTGGGCCAGAGCTTGAGCCAAGCGGCCCGCTGGCCGGTAGAAGATCCTGAGTCAAAAATAAAAAGGCGTCCATAGGACGCCTTTTTTGTGTTTGGAGGAGTAGTCGCAGCGATTCTTTAACTCCTGGCTTTGCAGCCATGGGTTCAGAATCCGACGAGCTGGCCCGTCGTCACTACTTCAGAGAAACCAGCTTTCTCTGCTGCCGAAAATGCGGGGGAGCTTTTGCTGGTGCCCAGTCCCGACGAATGCGCAGTTGCAGTCCTCGAACGGAATGATCCTTTAATGCCGGGCGAGAGTCAACGCTCCAATTCAGGCAAGCAGTGACAGCCCATCGGGTCTTGATACGTCTTGTAAACCTCTATTTCAGCACTAAAACCCGGCTCAACTACCCTTCAAAAACCCGCAGGAAGCGGCTCCCCGATTCAGCTCAAGGAACGACCATGTCCCTCTCCATCGTCCACAGTCGCGCCCAGATTGGCGTGGAAGCCCCCGCTGTCACCGTCGAAGTTCATCTGGCCAACGGTCTGCCGTCGCTGACCATGGTCGGGCTGCCCGAGGCGGCGGTGAAGGAGAGCAAGGATCGGGTGCGCAGTGCGATCATCAATTCCGGGCTGCAGTTTCCGGCGCGGCGGATCACGCTGAATCTGGCCCCGGCGGATCTGCCCAAGGATGGCGGGCGGTTTGATCTGGCAATAGCCTTGGGGATTCTGTCGGCGAGTGTGCAGGTGCCGTGTCTGACGCTGGACGAGGTGGAGTGTCTGGGCGAATTGGCGTTGTCCGGCGCGGTAAGGCCGGTTCGCGGGGTGTTGCCGGCAGCCCTGGCGGCGCGCAAGGCCGGGCGCGCATTAGTGGTGCCTCGGGCGAATGCGGAAGAGGCTTGTCTGGCCTCGGGGTTGAAGGTGTTTGCGGTGGATCATTTGCTGGAAGCGGTGGCGCATTTCAACGGGCATACGCCGGTTGAGCCGTATGTGTCTGACGGCTTGATGCATGCCAGCAAGCCCTATCCCGACTTGAATGAAGTGCAGGGTCAGATGGCCGCCAAACGCGCGTTGCTGATTGCTGCGGCGGGGGCGCATAACCTGCTGTTCAGCGGGCCACCGGGAACGGGCAAGACGTTGCTGGCAAGTCGTCTGCCGGGGCTTCTGCCGCCGCTGGCCGAGAGTGAAGCGCTGGAGGTCGCGGCGATCCAGTCGGTCGCCAGCGGTGCGCCGCTGACCCATTGGCCGCAGCGTCCCTTTCGCCAACCGCACCACTCAGCCTCCGGGCCGGCCCTGGTCGGTGGCAGCTCGAAACCGCAACCCGGGGAGATCACTCTCGCTCATCATGGCGTTCTGTTTCTCGACGAACTGCCGGAGTTCGATCGCAAGGTACTGGAGGTTTTGCGCGAGCCGTTAGAGTCCGGGCACATCGTGATTGCACGAGCCAAGGATCGTGTGCGGTTTCCGGCGCGGTTTCAGTTGGTAGCGGCGATGAATCCCTGTCCCTGTGGATATCTTGGTGAGCCCAGCGGCAAGTGCTCATGCACACCGGACATGGTCCAGCGCTATCGCAACAAGCTGTCGGGCCCGCTGCTGGACCGGATCGATTTGCACCTGACGGTGGCGCGCGAGGCGACAGCGTTGAACCCGCAGGTGAAGCCGGGCGAAGACAGTGCCAGTGCTGCCGCGTTGGTTGCCGAGGCTCGTGAACGACAGCAAAAAAGGCAGGGCTGCGCCAATGCCTTTCTCGATTTGCCGGGACTGAAACGGCATTGCAAGTTATCCACAGCCGATGAAACCTGGCTGGAAACCGCCTGCGAACGCTTGACCCTGTCGCTACGCTCGGCGCATCGCTTGCTCAAGGTCGCCCGAACACTGGCAGACCTCGAACAAGCCGATGCCATCAAACGCGAGCACCTGGCCGAGGCGCTGCAATATCGGCCGGCGACGCCTTAATGCTCGGTCAGATCAACCAGCGGTGTTTGCCGAACTTCGGTTTCACGCCCGGCCTGAATCTCGGTCACACGCTTCAAGGCGTTATCCACAGCGCCCTTGTCCGCGAGCAGGCTGTAACTGATCTGGAACTGCTGGCTCGCTTTCGGCGCAATGGTCGGCACCAGATTCAGCGGGCGCTGATAGCGGCGGTTGTAGGAAAAACTGGTTCCCGGCTCCAGCCCGGTGACATAGCCCTGCCCTTGGGTATCGGTATTTTTCCACAGAGAGAACACCGGCAACTGCGAGGTATTGAAGCCAACCGAAACGCCAAGGCTACCGGCCTTGTTATGCAGCACGGTCAGCGTTTGCCCCTTGGCATCGGCATAGGGCACGACGTTATAGACAGTTTCGTCGTAGTCCCTGGTCGGCCCGCGATAGGTCTGCCAGTCGGCCAGATCACCCTTGGCCTTGTCGTTGAATGGCGAAACCTGTTTGACCGGCGCGGCAAATCGGGCGCCTTGCTCAAGAAACGGCGTGCTGAAATTGCTGTGATACAGCGCCTGATATTCCTTCGGATAATCGCCGTTGTTGGTCAGCGTATCGTTGAGGCTGAAGGCGGCGCTGCCTGGAACCGTGACCAGTTCGGTGGCCACGGAGAAGTCGACTTTCTTGAACGCCTGCTCTTTCAACTCCCCACGCAGGCTGATGGCATAGGGGGGATTTTCGTCAATGTGCAGGGTGACGGTACTGGCCGGGATGTTAGCGGCGCGGCCGTGCAAAGTCAGCAGCTCACCATTGTCGATGCCGGGGTGACCGACCCATTCATAGCCACAGCGGGTCACCAGCTCGTTGAAACCTTCCAGCCAGCCCAGACCACCGCGTCCGTTGAGTTCGATGAAGGCCGGGTTGACCACCTCCTTGACCGGCGAATCCCAGCCCATGCGCACATCGCCGACGGACGCCTGCAAGACGTTCATGCCACGGGTCGGCACTACGGAGAGTTTCATGGTGCCGTTATCGATATCGACGATGCTCACGCCTTCCTGCCGGCCGCCATGCAAGGTGCGCAGGCTGACGGAAAAGGGTTTGTCGGTTTTCACGCCCAATTGCGCGCTGGTGATGGTCCAGTTTTGCGCGGACTTGGTGCTATCGAGCAATACGTAATCCCAGGCCATGGCGTGGGAAGCAGCAGAGAGTGCGCCGAGTGCGACGGCGAGTTTGAGCGGGGTCATGGCAGCAGCCTTTATTGGAGTTGTGCCATTTATATAGCGCTGCGGAAACGTTTCAGCAAGTGCATTAGATCGACGGGGCGCATGTTCTGCCGAAGATCTTCATTGACGCAATCGCGAGCAGGCTCGCTCCCACAGGGGATCCGGGTTTTCACAAAATCTGTGAATCACACCGAAAACTGTGGGAGCGAGCCTGCTCGCGAAAGCTATTTCAAAGGCGCATCAACGAAAGCGATCAACCTCGGAACGCAGATCCGCCGCCAGTTTTTCCAGCTCCTTGGCGGTAACCGCAAGGTTGGAAACCACTTCGCGTTGTTCGCTGTTAGCCAGCGCAATGCTCTGCAAGTTGCTGCTCAGCAACGTCGCGGTGCTACTCTGCTCCTGCGTCGCCGTGGTGATCGCGGCAAACTGTTGGCCCGCCGAACGGCTCTGCTCATCAATCCGCGCCAGCGCCGAGGCGACGTTGGCGTTGCGCGACAGGCCTTCCTGCATCAGCACATTGCCCTGCTCCATGGTGCTGATCGCGTTGCCGGTTTCCTGCTGGATGCTGTGAATCATGCTGGAGATTTCATCAGTGGCCTGACGAGTACGCGAGGCCAGGCTGCGCACTTCGTCGGCGACCACGGCAAAGCCGCGACCCTGCTCACCGGCACGCGCCGCTTCGATCGCCGCGTTGAGTGCCAACAGGTTGGTCTGCTCGGCGATCGAGGTGATCACGCCGACGATGCCGCCGATTTCCTGGGAACGCTGACCGAGGGTGTTGATCACGGTGGCGGTGCTGTTGAGGGCGCCAGCAATTTGCTCCAGCGACGACGAAGCTTCTTCCATCGAGCTGCGGCCGATCTGCGTTTGCTGAGCATTTTCCTGTGCCAGACGCTGGGTGGCGCTCATGTTGTCGGCGATGTTCAGCGAGGTCGCGCTGAACTCTTCCACCGCGCCGGCCATGCTGGTGATCTCGCCGGACTGTTGCTCCATGCCGTCATAGGCACCGCCGGACAAACCGGACAACGCCTGCGCCCGGCTATTGACCTCTTCCGAGGAGCGACGGATGTGCTCGACCATGGTCGACAAGGCCTGGCTCATCTGGTTGAACGCTCGCGACAACTGACCGATTTCATCGTTGCTCGACACGTTCAGACGTACGCTCAGATCGCCCGCGCCCAACGCTTCGGCCTGCCGCACCAGATCGCTCAACGGCGCCAGTTTGCTGCGCAGCAGCCAGACCACCGAACCGACCGCCAGCAACATCGCCAGCAGACTGCCAATCGCCAGTTGCGTGCCGACGCTCCAGGTCACCGCGCGAATCTCGGCTTTCGGCATGCTCGCCACCACCGACCAAGGGCCACCTTCGAACGGCACGGCAATGCTGTAGAAGTCTTCGCCCTGATCGCTCCAGAACTCACCCTTGCCCGGAGTTTTCACCAGTGCGTTGATGGCTGGCACCGCCTGGTCCAGCGACTCGACACCGGCGATCGGCACCAGCCATTTGTTCTGCTCGTCGAGCAGCGCCAGCGAGCCGGTCTGGCCGATGCGGAAGCGCTTGAGGTTGGCGAACTGGGCGTTCTGCGCGTCGGTGTAATCGAAGCCGACATACAACACGGCAATGATCTTGCCGCTGCCGTCACGCACCGGCGTGTACTGCGACATGTAATAGCGCTCGAACAACAGCGAGCGGCCGACGTAACTCTGCCCCGCCATCAACTTCGCGTACGCCGGGTTGGCGTGGTCGAGCACGGTGCCGATGGCGCGCGTGCCGTCCTGCTTGCTGACGTTGGTGCTGACGCGAATGAAGTCTTCGCCGCTGCGCACGAATACCGTGGCCACGCCGGCGGTCATCTGCTTGAACTCGTCGACTTCCTTGAAGTTGTTGTTCAGCACTTCGTTGCCCAGATGCAGGCCCGGGGTCTGCACGCCGGCCACGGTCACGGGCTGGTCAGGGTGCACGCTCAGGCCGCTGCCGAAGCGCTTTTCGAACAAGCCGCTCAGGCGCAGGGTGCTTTCACGCAAGGTGCCGTGGAACGTGCTCAGTTGGTCGGCCAGCAGCCGCGCCTCACTGGCCAGATGCTCTTCACGGGTGGCGAGGTTGGCAGAATCCAGCGAACGCAGGGCGAACACCGTACTGCCGCTGATGACAATCGCCAGTATCACGGCGAGGGCGAGGCCCAGCTGCGAGGCGATCCGAGCACGAGGTTGAGACATGAACAGCTCCTGGCCGAGCCACCGAATCCTCCTTGATCGCGGTAAATGCCCGGGAAAATATTCTAATAATGGGGGTGCAGCCTGGAACCGGCACGACGGTTCCACTTGCTCATAGTCGGCGGTGAATGCGAATACTTGAGCGCGCAACGTGGGTATGGCGTAAGGCCTGCATTGTCGCCGCTCCAACGTTTCAGCTCAAGCGCGCCACCGCTGGCAGTTCCATGGCGCGGACTTCGCCCTGGAGGAAGTCACTGAGGCGGCGCAAACGTTCACCTCCGGGACGGGTTTTCGGCCACACCAGGTAATAATTCAGGCCACTGGCGACCGCCGTAGGCCACGGCAGGCTCAGACGTCCCTGGGCGACATCTTCAGCCACCATCAACAGATCGCCCATCGACACGCCGTAGCCGCGCGCCGCAGCGATCATCCCCAGTTCGAGGGTATCGAACACTTGCCCGCCCTTGAGTGAAACCTGATCCGACAATCCCATGCATTCCAGCCAACTGCGCCAGTCGCGACGGTCCGGGGTCGGATGAAGCAATTCGGTGCTGGCCAGCCGCTCCACATCCCACGGTTGGTCGTTGAGCAGATTAGGCGCACCGACCGGAATCAGCTCCTCGGCAAACAACAGGCTGGCTTCCCAGTCCGGCGGAAAATGGCCGTCGCTCAGCAGCACTGCGCAATCGAACGGCTCGTCATTGAAATCCACCGAATCGATGTCCATCCATGCACTGGTCAGTTGCACTTCGTTGCCCGACTGCAGATGACGGAAGCGACTCAGGCGCGCCAGCAGCCAGCGCATGGTCAGGGTCGATGGCGCTTTCATGCGCAGGATGTCGTCTTCGGCACGCAAGGTATTGCAGGCGCGCTCGAGCGCGATGAAACCTTCGCGAATGCCCGGCAATAAAAGTCGCGCGGCTTCGGTCAGTTGCAGATTGCGCCCGCTGCGCTGAAACAACCGACAGGCAAAGTGTTCTTCGAGGGTGCGGATATGCCGGCTCACCGCACTCTGGGTAATCGACAGTTCTTCAGCCGCGCGGGTGAACGAGCTATGCCGCGCCGCCGCTTCGAATGCGCGCAGGGCATACAACGGTGGAAGTCGACGGGACATGCACAGAGCTCCGGTAGCGGGATGCGGCCAACTTAGCAGAATCGGCGCTGGATGAGTTTTAATCATGCCACCCATCCTTTTTATCCCTTTGTGCAATCACGCTCACGCGCCGAGAATCGACGCTCTTCTGTTCCCTCTGAATCGAGTGGTGATGACATGCAGCATCCTGTGCGTAACGAACTCTGGGCCATTCTGCGGCTGGCCGGGCCGCTGATCGCTTCGCAGTTGGCGCACATGCTCATGGTGCTGACTGACACGCTAATGATGGCGCGCCTTAGCCCGGAGGCCTTGGCAGGTGGCGGCCTAGGTGCGGCGAGCTATTCGTTCGTGTCGATTTTCTGCATCGGCGTAATCGCCGCCGTCGGCACGCTGGTGGCGATTCGGCAGGGCGCCGGCGATATCATCGGTGCGGCGCGCCTGACCCAGGCCGGTTTGTGGCTGGCGTGGCTGATGGCGCTGGGCGCCGGACTGTTGCTGTGGAACCTCAAACCGGTGTTGCTGCTGTTTGGCCAGACGGAAACCAACGTCAACGCCGCCGGGCAATTTCTGATCGCCCTGCCCTTCGCCCTGCCCGGCTACCTGAGCTTCATGGCGTTGCGTGGTTTCACCAGTGCCATCGGGCGAGCGACGCCGGTGATGGTCATCAGCCTCGCCGGCACCGTGGCCAACTTCCTGCTCAACTACGCCTTGATCACCGGCATGTTCGGCCTGCCGCAGCTCGGGCTGACCGGTATCGGCCTGGTTACGGCAATTGTTGCCAACTGCATGGCACTGGCGCTGGCCTGGCATATGCGTCGGCATCCGGCATACGACGCTTACCCTCTGCGTGCCGGGCTGGCGCGGCCCAACCGGCAGTACCTGAAAGAGCTGTGGCGCCTCGGCCTGCCAATCGGTGGTACCTATGCGGTGGAAGTCGGTTTGTTTGCCTTCGCCGCCCTGTGCATGGGCACCATGGGCAGTACGCAAATGGGCGCGCACCAAATCGCGTTGCAGATCGTTTCGGTGGCATTCATGGTGCCGGCCGGGATGTCCTACGCCATCACCATGCGCGTCGGCCAGCATTACGGCGCCGGGCAACTGCTCGATGCGCGGATGTCCGGTCGCGTCGGCATCGCCTTCGGTGCGGTGGTAATGCTCGGTTTTGCCCTGGTGTTCTGGCTGTGGCCGAACGAGTTGGTCGGGTTGTTCCTCGACCATGACGACCCGGCGTTTGCCGAGGTGATCCGCCTCGCGGTAAGCCTGCTGGCCGTGGCGGCCTGGTTCGAGCTGTTCGATGGCACGCAGACGATCGCCATGGGCTGTATTCGCGGGCTCAAGGACGCCAAGACTACCTTTCTGGTCGGGCTTGCTTGCTACTGGCTGATCGGCGCGCCGGCGGCGTGGTGGATGGCGTTCCACCTGAACTGGGGGCCGACCGGGGTCTGGTGGGGCCTCGCGCTGGGCCTGGCGTGTGCAGCGGTGAGTTTGACGCTGGCATTTGAATGGAAGATGCAGCGGATGATCCGGCGCGAGCCGCAATCTCAGGGCTTCAACATTCCTCAAGCCGAATGAGATCCCCTGTAGGAGTGAGCCTGCTCGCGATAGCGGTGTGTCAGACAAATCATGATTATCTGACACACCGCTATCGCGAGCAGGCTCACTCCTACAAGGGACAGGTGTTAACTCACGATTTCGAGAGCTGGCTGCTGATTCGATCCAGACACCAGATACTCCACCAGCTCCGCCAGCGGCAACGGCCGGCTGATCAGATAACCCTGCACCTGATCGCAGCCAAAACCGCGCAGCAATTCCAGCTGCTCGGTGGTTTCGACGCCTTCGGCCACCACTTCAAGCTGCAGGTTATGTGCAAGATTGATCATCGCGTGCACCAGTTTGCGGTTCTCTTCACGCTGTTCCATGCCGCCGACGAAGCTTTTGTCGATCTTCAGCAAGGTGATCGGCAGGCTGTTGAGGTGCACGAACGACGAAAACCCGGTGCCGAAGTCATCCAGCGAAAAGCGCACACCGAGGCGGCCGAGGGCATCCATGGTCTGCTTGACCAGATCGCTGCGGCGCATCACCGCGGTTTCCGTCAGTTCGAATTCCAGCCACTGCGCCTCGACCCCACGTTCGAGAATCAGCCGGCTCAGGGTCGGCAGCAACTGGCTGTCCTGAAACTGGCGGAACGACAAGTTGATTGCCATGTGCAGCGCCGGCAGGCCTTGCTCGCGCAGCGCCTGCATGTCGCGCAGGGCGCGGGAAATCACCCAGTAGCCCAGCGGCACGATCAAACCGCTCTGCTCGGCCAGCGGCACGAACTCGCTCGGCGGCAGCAGGCCGCGCTCGCCATGACGCCAGCGCACCAGGGCTTCGAGGCCGACGATCTGGCCATCTTCAAGATTCAGCCGTGGCTGGTAATGCAGCTCCAGCTCATCGCGCCGCAGCGCCCGGCGCAGCTCGCTTTCCAGATCGGCCATGCTCCGCGCATTGCGGTTGATGCGCTCGTTGAAGATATGAAAGGTGCAGCCCTGGGTGCTCTTGGCTTGCTGCATGGCGATGTGCGCATGCCACATCAGCGGGTCGGCGCCGGCCTGCGCGCGGGCGTGGGCAATGCCCAGGCTGGAGCCGATCAACAGGCTTTCGCCATCAATCCAGTAAGGCTCGGCGAGTGCTTCAGTAATGCGCTCGGCCATCCACTCGGCCCGCTCGGGCGCACGGCGGGTGTCAATCAGCAAGGCGAATTCATCGCTGCCCAGGCGCGCCAGTTGATCACCGGCCTCTAGCTGGCTTTTCAGCCGCGCGACGACTTGCAGGATCAGCCGGTCGCCGGCCTGATGGCCAAGAGCATCGT
Source organism: Pseudomonas sp. R1-1 (assembly GCF_051132135.1). Lineage (NCBI taxonomy): Bacteria > Pseudomonadati > Pseudomonadota > Gammaproteobacteria > Pseudomonadales > Pseudomonadaceae > Pseudomonas > Pseudomonas sp. R1-1. Next base: position 276,448 of record NZ_CP071663.1, on the reverse strand, counting down.
TGGCGTGGCGAAAGTTGTCGAGATCGAGATGCCCGAGAGCCAGGCCACGGCCGTCGTTTTCCGCCAGACGCGCCGTCAGCAGGGTCTGGAAACCCTGGCGGTTGGCGATACCGGTCAGCGGATCCTGTTCGGCCAGGCGTTGCAAGGTGTTTTCGAGCACGCCGCGCTCGCGCACATGGCGCAGGCAACGGCGCAACATGCCGGCGTCGAGGGCATCAAATGCCAGCCAGTCACTGACCCCGTCCGGCGCGGTGGCCGGTTCGTGATCCAGCAGCAATACCGTCGGTAGGCTGCAACGGCCCGGGGCCGGTTGCAACGCGGGAATGGTCAACAACACCGCGTGGCGGTTGTCTTCGAACAGGCTGCTGACCGACTCCCAGCTCGGCGCGCTGATCAGCACCGCCGCGCTCCCCATGGGCGCCAGACACTCGCGCAATAACGCTGTCCACGCTGGCTCTTCGGCCAGTAACAGCAAACGCAAGGGCTCGACAGGCGTAGACAAGCTGACTCCCTAGACTCTGCAATGATGTGGGCTGGGCATTATGCCGTTGTGTGTAACATTGACCAATGCGCATGACCATCAACGTCGGACAAAACGTTATCTTTGGTCACAAATGAGAACATTAGCCGCAAAATCACCGCGCATCCTGCGTGAAAGTAACAAAACCGGCAAATCCGCATCGCGTGCTACGTCACAAGTCGGACAGAGCAGCACAATTCGCTGAGCCTGTTAAAATGCCGGCCCATTTCGTCAACGACTCCCGAATTTTCGTATGTCCCGACTCAATCCCCGGCAGCAAGAAGCCGTGAACTACGTCGGCGGCCCTCTATTGGTGCTCGCCGGTGCTGGCTCCGGCAAGACCAGCGTGATCACGCGCAAAATCGCGCACCTGATCCAGAACTGCGGCATCCGCGCCCAGTACATCGTCGCCATGACGTTTACCAACAAGGCCGCGCGCGAGATGAAAGAGCGGGTCGGCAGCCTGCTGCGTGCCGGCGAAGGCCGCGGCCTGACGGTCTGCACCTTCCACAACCTGGGCCTGAACATTATCCGCAAGGAGCATGCGCGGCTGGGCTACAAACCCGGTTTCTCGATCTTCGACGAGACCGACGTAAAAGCCCTGATGACCGACATCATGCAGAAGGAATATGCAGGCGACGATGGCGTCGACGAGATCAAGAACATGATCGGCGCCTGGAAAAACGACCTGATCCTGCCGCCGCAGGCCCTGGAAAACGCGCGCAATCCCAAGGAACAGACCGCCGCCATCGTTTATACCCACTACCAGCGCACGCTCAAGGCGTTCAACGCGGTGGACTTCGACGACCTGATCCTGCTGCCGGTGAAATTCTTCGAGGAACACGCCGACATTCTCGAAAAGTGGCAGAACAAGGTGCGTTACCTGCTGGTCGACGAATATCAGGACACCAACGCCAGCCAGTACCTGCTGGTGAAGATGCTGATCGGCAAGCGCAACCAGTTCACCGTGGTCGGCGACGACGACCAGTCGATCTACGCCTGGCGCGGCGCGCGCCCGGAAAACCTGATGCTGCTCAAGGACGATTACCCGTCGCTGAAAGTGGTGATGCTCGAGCAGAACTACCGCTCGACCAGCCGCATCCTGCGCTGCGCCAACGTTTTGATCTCGAACAACCCGCACGAATTCGAAAAGCAACTGTGGAGTGAAATGGGCCACGGTGACGAGATCCGCGTGATCCGTTGCCGCAACGAGGATGCCGAAGCCGAGCGCGTGGCCATGGAAATCCTCAGCCTGCACTTGCGCACCGACCGCCCGTACAGCGATTTCGCGATTCTCTATCGCGGTAATTATCAGGCCAAACTGATCGAATTGAAGCTGCAGCACCATCAGGTGCCGTACCGCCTCAGCGGCGGCAACAGTTTCTTCGGCCGCCAGGAAGTGAAGGACCTGATGGCTTACTTCCGCCTGATCGTTAATCCGGATGACGACAACGCCTTTCTGCGGGTGATCAACGTGCCGCGTCGCGAAATCGGCTCGACCACCCTGGAAAAACTCGGCAATTACGCCACCGAACGCAAGATCTCGATGTACGCCGCCACCGACGAAATCGGCCTCGGCGAGCATCTGGACAGCCGCTTCACCGATCGCCTGTCGCGCTTCAAGCGCTTCATGGACAAGGTCCGCGAGCAGTGCGCCGGCGAAGATCCGATCTCGGCGCTGCGCAGCATGGTCATGGACATCGACTACGAGAACTGGCTGCGCACCAACAGCTCCAGCGACAAGGCCGCCGACTACCGCATGAGCAACGTCTGGTTCTTGATCGAGGCGTTGAAAAATACCCTCGAAAAAGACGAAGAAGGCGAAATGACCATCGAGGACGCCATCGGCAAACTGGTGTTGCGCGACATGCTCGAACGCCAGCAGGAAGAAGAGGACGGCGCCGAAGGCGTGCAGATGATGACCTTGCATGCGTCCAAGGGTCTGGAGTTTCCTTACGTGTTCATCATGGGCATGGAAGAGGAAATCCTCCCGCACCGCTCCAGCATCGAAGCCGACACCATCGAAGAAGAGCGCCGCCTGGCCTACGTGGGCATCACCCGCGCCCGTCAGACCCTGGCGTTTACTTTCGCCGCCAAGCGCAAGCAGTACGGCGAAATCATCGACTGCGCGCCGAGCCGTTTCCTCGATGAGCTGCCGCCGGACGACCTCGCCTGGGAAGGCAACGACGACACCCCGACCGAAGTCAAAGCCGTGCGCGGCAATAACGCTTTGGCCGACATACGCGCGATGTTAAAGCGCTAGAATTGACCACTTTTTACTAGACCTTCGGCGCACCAGGCGCCAAATGAGGACAGCTTCATGGAAGCATTGCAGCAGAAAATCCGCGAACAAGGCATTGTGCTTTCCGACCAGGTCCTGAAGGTCGACGCCTTCCTGAACCACCAGATCGACCCGGCCCTGATGAAGCTGATCGGCGACGAATTCGCCGCGCTGTTCAAGGACTCGGGCATCACCAAGATCGTCACCATCGAAGCGTCGGGCATCGCCCCGGCGATCATGACCGGCCTGAACCTCGGCGTGCCGGTGATCTTCGCCCGCAAGCAACAGTCCCTGACCCTGACTGAAAACCTGCTGTCGGCGACCGTCTACTCGTTCACCAAGAAGACCGAAAGCACCGTGGCGATTTCCCCACGCCACCTGACCAGCAGCGACCGTGTGCTGATCATCGACGACTTCCTGGCCAACGGTAAGGCCTCGCAAGCGCTGATCTCGATCATCAAACAGGCCGGCGCTACCGTGGCCGGTCTGGGTATCGTCATCGAGAAGTCATTCCAGGGCGGCCGCGCCGAACTGGATTCGCAGGGCTACCGCGTCGAGTCGCTGGCCCGCGTCAAGTCGCTGAAGGATGGCGTCGTCGCCTTCATCGAATAATCCGCCACCCCACCGATCCCCTGTAGGAGTGAGCCTGCTCGCGATAGCGTAGTGTCAGTCGACCCTTTCGGTGACTGATGCACCGCCATCGCGAGCAGGCTCACTCCTACAGTTGTTTTTGGGGCGGGCAGTTATTGCGCGGTGGCTTTGAGGCCGGTGAGCAGCAGGCGTTGAAAAAGCTCTTCTTTGAGGCCTTCGGGGTTCGTGAGCTGCATCCGGTCCAGGTGTTCCGGGAACGACGCAGCGTCCGGCGCATCCAGCGCTGCCTTGCCCAGTTCCAGTATCTCGGTCAGCTTGAACTTGCTCTTCAGCCAGTTCAGCGCGCGCAGCAGATCGCGCTCGATCGCGGTGAAATCACAGCCCAGCGGATACTCCGGAAACAGATTCGGATGTCGTACGGCGATCGCCTGCAAGCGTTGCGGCGTGTTGTCGGCAAAACGTGGATCGATGCGGAAGTCCTTTGGCAGTTTGCCAACCTTTTGTGCCTGTTCGATCAGCCCCGGCTGGAAGCGCGAGTCGCTGATATTGAGCAGCGCTTCGATCACCGCCGCGTCGGGCTTGCCGCGCAGATCGGCGATGCCGTATTCGGTGACGACAATATCGCGCAAATGTCGCGCAATCGTGCAATGACCGTATTCCCAGACGATATTCGAACTGACCTCGCCGCCCGACTCGCGCCAGCTGCGCAGGATCAGGATCGAACGTGCGTCATGCAAAGCATGGCCCTGTGCAACAAAGTTGTACTGCCCGCCAACGCCGCTGAGCACGCGGCCGTCCTGCAACTGGTCGGCCACCCCAGCGCCCAGCAGGGTCATGGTGAACACCGTGTTGATGAACCGCGCATCCAGGCGCTGCAAACGCTTGAGCTCTTCCTGCCCGTACAGCTCGTTGATGTAGCTGATGCGGGTCATGTTGAATTCGAGCAATTTGCTTTGCGGCAGCTCACGCAAACGCTCATAAAAACTGCGCGGGCCGAGGAAAAAGCCGCCATGTACGCAAATGCCGTCAGGCTGCGCCGCCTCGTCTAGGGTACCGGCGTTGGCCTGCAGCTGAGTCGGCACGTCCGGGTAGACCTTGCGCCGGATGATCCCTGCTTCCGCCAGCACCAGCAGGCCGTTGACGAACATTTCACTGCAGCCATACAAACCTTTGGCGAAAGGCGCGGTGCCGCCCTCGCGCTCGATCAGTTGCGCCCACTGGCTGAGATTGACGTCATCGAGCAGCGCCCGATAACCGCCGCTGTCGGCCTGCCGTGCAAGCAACGCGGCAGTCAGCGCATCGCCCATCGAACCGATGCCGATCTGCAACGTGCCGCCATCGCGCACCAGCGTGCTGGCATGCAAACCGATGAAGTGATCCTGAAAACCGACCGGCATGTTCGGCGTCGAGAACAGCGTGCTGCTGTCCTTCTCGTCGATCAGTAGATCAAAGGTGTCGATATCGACTTCGGCATCCCCGGGCATGTACGGCAGATCGGTGTGAACCTGGCCGACCAGCACAATCGTCTCGCCGGCTTCGCGGCGCCTGGCGATCATCGGCAACAAGTCGAGGGTGATATCGGGGTTGCAGCTCAGGCTCAGGCGGTCCGGGTGCTCGCTGCTGCTGGCGAGCAACTGCGCCACCAGATTCAGGCCGGCGGCGTTGATATCCCGGGCGGCGTGGCTGTAATTGCTGCTGACGTAATCCTGCTGGGCCGGTGCGCTGTTGAGCAGACTGCCGGGCTGCATGAAAAACTGTTGAATGCGGATGTTGGCCGGCAGGCTGTCGCGCTGCAGATCGGCGAGAAAATCGAACTCGGGATAATCGCCGAAAACCCGTTCGACAAAGGGTTCGATAAAGCGCTTCTGCAAACCATCGCCCAGACTCGGCCGGCCCAGGCACAGCGCCGTGTAGATCGTCAGCTGGCGCTCGGGCAGGTCTTTGATGCGCCGGTACAGCGCGTTGACGAAGTGGTTGGGCTTGCCCAGCCCCAGCGGCAGGCCCATGTGGATATGCGCCGGCAGGCGCGCGAGCACGTCGTCCACTGCCTGTTCGATCGAACACAACTGCACCATCTGAAGCCTCCCGCCCGTTCCGTTGATAGGGGTAGACCGAGATTGCCTTGAGTTTGCTGCAAAGGACAGCGTTAGGGACTGGATCAGCGTTTTTTCCAGATTCGTTTACGACCTCAAATCGCCACCCGCACCCTAACCCTCTCCCGGAGGGAGAGGGGACTGAATGGGGAATATTTGGGAGGTAAGCCGACTTGGAATAGCCTTACTGAATCCATAGTCGCTAAGGTCTTTCAGGTCGATGTAGAGCGCCAGACAACCCGGTCGGCCCCCTCTCCCTTTGGGAGAGGGCTGGGGTGAGGGCAAGGTTGACTGGATCTGAACCAGAAAACCACAAGCACAAAAAAAACCGTCCGAAGACGGTTTTTTACGTCGAGAGCGCCGCCTATTACAGACCGGACATCTCTTTGATCGCACCCTTGAGCTCATCATCGGTGCAATCGGCGCAAGTGCCTTTAGGTGGCATCGCATTAACACCGGTAATCGCCTTGGCGAGGATGCCGTCCAGACCACCCTGGTGATCGGCCCGCTCTTTCCAGGCGGCCTTGTCACCGATTTTCGGCGCGCCCAGCAGGCCGGTGCCGTGACAAGCGTTGCAGTGTTTGGCGATCACGTCTTTAGGCGCCTTGGCTCCACCGCCGCCGCCAGCGCTTGCAACCACTTCCATGCCCTTGCATTCCTTGCCCTGAACACACACCTGGCCAACCGGCTCGAGGCGTTTGGCAATGTCGTCGTTAGTCGCAGCTTGAGCGCTGACAGCCCAGAGGGCCAGTACGGTTGCTGGTGCAGCCAGCATTTTCATAATTAGGTTCACGCGTTCACCCTCAATGGTGGCTATTCACGCCTGCGGCCACGGTTCGCAGGCGGGCGCAAGTATAGCGGGTAGCCCGCCACACTGAAACAACCCCATTTTTAAAGGGGTCTTGTTGCGCATCGGTCAAACGGTTCGGGAGCCATGGCCATCAGGGCCTGGCGCCTCTTGCTTTAGAAATTCGCCGGTGTGGCTGCGCTGATCAGTCGCGCAGGCACATCGAAGGGATTACGGAAACGATGCGGCTTGGTACTTTCAAAATAGTAGCTGTCGCCGGCTTCGAGGATAAAAGTTTCCAGACCGACCACCAGTTCCAGCCGACCCTCGACCAGAATCCCGGTTTCCTCGCCCTCGTGGGTGAGCATTTCTTCGCCGGTATCGGCGCCCGGCGGGTAGATTTCATTGAGGAAGGCGATGGCGCGGCTGGGGTGCGCGCGGCCGACCAGCTTCATGGTCACGGCGCCGTCGGAAATGTCGATCAGCTCGTTGGCCTTGTAGACGATCTGGGTCGGCTGGTCTTGCAGGATCTCTTCGGAAAAGAACTCGACCATGGACATGGGAATGCCGCCGAGCACCTTTCTCAGCGAACTGATCGAAGGGCTCACGCTGTTCTTTTCGATCATCGAAATGGTGCTGTTGGTGACGCCCGCGCGTTTGGCGAGTTCGCGCTGGGAAAGCCCTTTGAGCTTGCGGATCGATTGCAGTCGTTCACCGACGTCCAAGGCGGGAGCCTCCTGATGTTGTAAGAATATTGAGCGGTATCATGGCGACAGCGTTCAGTATTTACAACACTTGGCCCCCGCGCTGGCGTCAGGCCTCGGAATAGAGCCTTGGCACCCGGCGCAGGTTGCAGAAGATCTGATAGGGAATGGTATCGGCCCACTGCGCCACGTCGCTGGCGAGGATGTTCTTGCCCCACAGCTCGACGGTTGAACCGAGGCCCGCCTCCGGTACGTCGGTGAGGTCAATGCACAGCATGTCCATCGACACGCGCCCCAACAGACGGCTGCGCTGGCCAGCCACCAGCACCGGTGTGCCGGTCGGCGCCTGACGCGGATAGCCGTCGGCGTAACCCATGGCGACCACGCCGATGCGCATCGGCTTGTCGGTGATGAACTTCGCGCCGTAACCGATCGGCTCGCCCGCCGGCAGCTCACGGACGCTGATGACTTTCGATTCCAGGGTCATCACCGGTTGCAGACGCTCGGCCACGGCGTTGGCTTCTTCGAACGGTGTCGCACCGTAGAGCATGATGCCAGGGCGTACCCAGTCGCTGTGGATCTGCGGCCAACCCAGCACCGCCGGCGAATTGCGCAGGCTGACTTCCGCCGCCAGGCCCTGGCGCGCCGCTTCGAAGACAACCACCTGCTCGCTGCTGCTCTGCGCGTGCAGCTCATCGGCACGGGCGAAGTGGCTCATCAACACAATCTTCGCCACTTTGCCGCTGGCCAGCAGGCGCTGATAGGCAGCCGGATAATCTTTTGGATGCAGGCCGACGCGGTGCATGCCGGAGTCGAGCTTCAGCCACACCGTGATTGGTTTGTTCAGCGCCGCCTGCTCGATGGCTTCGAGCTGCCACAGCGAATGCACCACGCACCAGAAATCATGCTCGACGATCAGCGCCAGCTCATCCGCCTCGAAGAAACCTTCGAGCAGCAGCACCGGCGCACGAATACCCGCCGCGCGCAGCTCCAGCGCTTCTTCGATGCACGCCACGGCAAACCCGTCAGCCTCGGCTTCCAGCGCTTGAGCACAGCGCACCGCGCCATGGCCGTAGGCGTCAGCCTTGATCACCGCGAGCGCCTTGGCGCCGGTGACTTCGCGGGCAATTCGGTAGTTGTGGCGCAGGGCTTGAAGGTCGATCAGGGCACGGGCAGGACGCATGGCGGCGGACTTCTAGGCAGTCATGGAAGAAAAACCGGCGCCGACTGGCGGCGTTAACCGCCAACAGCGCCGGGAGAGGGATCTTTGTTACGGCTTACGGCAGCGCAGCGACGATGGAGATCTCGACGAGGATGCTCGGCTTGGCCATTTTCGCTTCGACAGTGGCACGGGCCGGCGCGGCGCCCTTGGGCAGCCACTGATCCCACACCGAGTTCATCCCGGCAAAGTGCGCCTCGATGTCGTTCAGGTAGATCGTCGCCGAGAGCAGATGCTGTTTGTCGGTGCCGGCCAGATCGAGCAGGCGCTCGATATTGGCCAGCACGTCGCGGGTCTGCTGTTCAATCCCGGCATCGAAGTCATCGCCGACCTGCCCGGCCAGGTACACCGTACCGTTGTGGCTGACGATCTGACTCATGCGCTCATTGGTGAGCTGGCGCTGGATTGACATGTTTTGCGGACTCCTGGGTCTGGTTGCCGTAACGGGAAATATCGAGGCCTTCGGCACTGATCTGCGGTTTTTTCTTCGCCATCAGATCGGCCAGCAAACGCCCGGAACCGCACGCCATGGTCCAACCCAGGGTGCCGTGACCGGTGTTGAGGAACAGATTCTTGAACGGCGTGGCGCCAACGATCGGCGTGCCGTCCGGCGTGGTCGGACGCAGGCCGGTCCAGAAACTTGCCTCCGCCAGATTGCCGCCCTGAGGATAAAGGTCGTTGACGATCATCTCCAGGGTTTCACGTCGACGTGGGTTCAGCGACAGGTCAAAACCGGCAATCTCGGCCATGCCGCCAACGCGGATGCGGTTGTCGAACCGGGTGATCGCGACCTTGTAGGTTTCGTCAAGAATGGTCGAGGTCGGCGCCATGTCCGGGTTGGTGATCGGCACGGTCAGCGAGTAGCCCTTGAGCGGATATACCGGGGCCTTGATGCCCAGCGGCTTGAGCAATTGCGGCGAATAGCTGCCCAGCGCCAGCACGTAGCGATCGGCGGTTTCCAGCTTGCCGTCGATCCACACGCCGTTGATGCGGTCGCCGGCGTAGTCGAGCTTCTGGATGTCCTGGCCGAAGCGGAATTCCACACCGAGCTTGCGCGCCATGTCAGCGAGGCGAGTGGTGAAGATCTGGCAGTCGCCGGTCTGGTCGTTCGGCAAGCGCAGGGCGCCGGCGAGAATATCGGTGACGCCGGCCAGCGCCGGTTCGACGCGGGCAATGCCGGCGCGGTCGAGGACTTCGAACGGCACGCCGGACTCTTTCAGCACGGCGATGTCCTTGGCGGCGTTATCCAGCTGCGCCTGGGTGCGGAACAATTGCGTGGTGCCGAGGCTGCGGCCTTCGTAGGCAATGCCGGTTTCGGCGCGCAATTCGTCGAGGCAGTCACGGCTGTACTCGGACAGACGCACCATGCGCTCCTTGTTCACCGCATAACGGCTGGCGGTGCAGTTGCGCAGCATCTGCGCCATCCACAGGTACTGATCAATGTCGGCGGTGGCCTTGATTGCCAGCGGTGCGTGGCGTTGCAGCAGCCACTTGATCGCCTTGAGCGGTACGCCCGGCGCGGCCCACGGCGAGGCGTAGCCCGGCGAGACTTGGCCGGCGTTGGCGAAACTGGTCTCCATGGCCGCGGCGGGCTGCCGGTCGACCACCACCACTTCAAACCCGGCACGGGCCAGATAGTAAGCACTGGCGGTACCGATGACGCCGCTACCCAAGACCATGACGCGCATTTTCAATCCCTCATCGCGGCTTTGTGCCGAGCTGTGTTGTTAGAGCAATGATGAGCGCAGTGTAGAAAAGAAATGCCAGTGCTTTTCACTATATAAGCGCCTATATTTGGCGACAATTCTCGGTAAAAAACCTTTTCACGGAGGCGCATCCCCTATGCGGACCAACACCCAGACCAAGCGCGAGTTGGACAAGATCGACCGCAACATCCTGCGGATCCTGCAGGCGGACGGGCGCATTTCGTTTACCGAACTGGGGGAAAAGGTCGGCCTCTCCACCACGCCCTGCACCGAGCGCGTGCGGCGTCTGGAGCGCGAGGGGATCATCATGGGCTACAACGCCCGGCTCAATCCGCAGCATTTGAAGGGTAGCCTGCTGGTGTTCGTCGAGATCAGCCTCGACTACAAATCCGGCGACACTTTCGAGGAGTTCCGACGTGCGGTGCTGAAATTGCCCCACGTCCTGGAATGTCATCTGGTGTCAGGGGATTTCGACTACCTGGTGAAGGCGCGGATTTCCGAGATGGCTTCGTACCGCAAATTGCTCGGCGACATCCTCCTCAAGTTGCCGCATGTGCGCGAATCGAAGAGCTATATCGTCATGGAAGAAGTCAAAGAGAGCCTGTGCCTGCCGATTCCTGACTGAAATTTGTGCCGCAGCCATCGCCAGCAGGCTGGCTCCCACAGGTTCCGTGGTGAACACAAATAATGTGCACACCTGCGAACTCTGTGGGAGCTAGCCCTGCTAGCGATGCAGGCGACTCGGTTTATCGAGTCAAACCAACACCTGCCGATTCGCCGCCATGTACTCGAAAATCTGCTTCTCAACCCGCGGATGAATCAGCTCCACCGGCCGCCGCTCATTCGGGCAAGGCAACGTTTTGGTCGTGCCAAACAACCGGCAGATCAACGGCCGTTCCTCATACACCGTGCAGCCATTCGGCCCCAGGTGTACGCAGTTCAGTTCTTGCATCGCCGCATCCTGCTCGGCGCGGGTCTTGCGCGGCAGTCGGGCCATTTCCTCGGGCGACGTGGTCACCGGCCCGCAGCAGTCGTGGCAGCCGGGTACGCACTCGAACGAGGGAATCTGCTGACGCAACGTGCGGATTTTCTGGCTGTTGCAGCTCATCGAAACGGTGACCGAAGGGAAATGGACGGCAATTGTGCCGCAAAAGACTTGGGCCAGACACCGTAGGCCGACCAATGTTGCCCGTGCTCGGCCGTGCGGCTTATGCTCCGTCAAATTTTCTCGACACCGCCTCAGGATGACGCCCATGACCGCCCGCGCCCACACTTTCGCGAGCCAACCCCACGCCGCCTCTTACTACGCCGCCAGCAGCCTGCCGCAGCCAGACCATCCGCGGCTGCAAGGTGAAGTGCTGGCCGACGTCTGTGTGGTCGGTGGCGGGTTTTCCGGGTTGAACACCGCGCTGGAACTGGCTGAACGCGGCTTCAGCGTCGTCCTGCTGGAGGCGCACCGGATCGGCTGGGGCGCCAGTGGGCGCAACGGCGGGCAGCTGATTCGCGGCGTGGGTCATGGCCTCGATCAATTCGCCAACGTTGTCGGCACCGACGGCGTGCGGGCGATGAAACTCATGGGCCTGGAAGCGGTGGAGATCGTTCGCCAGCGCGTCGAGCGTTTCCAGATCGCCTGTGACCTGACCTGGGGTTACTGCGACCTCGCCAACAAGCCTGCTGATCTGCAAGGTTTTGCCGAAGAGGCCGAAGAGCTGCACAGCCTTGGCTATCGCCACGAAACCCGGCTGTTGCAAGCCAACGAGATGCACACCGTGGTCGGCTCCAAACGCTACGTTGGTGGTTTGATCGACATGGGCTCCGGGCATTTGCACCCGCTGAATCTGGCGCTCGGCGAAGCCGCAGCAGCGCAGCAATTGGGTGTGAAGCTGTTCGAGCAATCGGCAGTCATCCGCATCGATTACGGTGCCGAAGTGAAGGTGCACACTGAACAGGGTTCAGTACGTGCGAAGACCCTGGTGCTGGGCTGCAACGCCTATTTGAATGACCTGAATCCGCAGCTCAGCGGCAAAGTCCTGCCGGCCGGCAGCTATATCATTGCCACCGAACCACTGAGCAAAGAGCAGGCGCACAGCCTGCTGCCGCAGAACATGGCGGTCTGCGACCAGCGTGTCGCCCTGGATTATTACCGACTGTCAGCGGATCGACGCTTGTTGTTCGGCGGCGCCTGCCATTATTCGGGGCGCGATCCGAAAGACATCGCCGCGTATATGCAGCCGAAGATGCTTGAGGTGTTCCCGCAACTCGCTGGGGTGAAGATCGATTATCAGTGGGGCGGGATGATCGGCATCGGCGCCAACCGCCTGCCGCAGATTGGCCGGCTCGCCGATCAGCCGAATGTGTATTACGCCCAGGCCTATTCCGGGCACGGCGTGAATGCCACGCACCTGGCGGGCAAGCTGCTGGCCGAGGCGATCAGTGGCCAGCATGGCGGTGGCTTTGATTTGTTTGCCAAGGTGCCGCACATCACCTTCCCCGGCGGCAAGCATTTGCGCTCGCCGTTGTTGGCGCTGGGGATGTTGTGGCATCGGCTGAAAGAATTGCTCTGACAGCTTTTAGAGATCGTTCCCACGCTCTGCGTGGGAATGCATCCAGTGACGCTCTGCGTCACAGTGGACGCAGAGCGTCCGGGGCGGCGTTCCCACGCAGAGCTTGGGAACGATCGGTGAAAGTCAGATCCGCCAGAACGGCTTCAACCCCTCCTCCAGTGCCTGCTCCCGGGTCAGGCCGACATCCTTGAGCTGATCGGTCGTCAGCGCCAGCAACGCCTTGCGCGTATGCAGACGGTGCCACAACAGACCCCAGCGATTCAGCCCGGACGGTGCATTGCGCAGTTCATTGCGCGCCCGCTCCTTCTGCCCTGCCGCCAGTTCCTGACTGTGTAACGTCAGCCGCACATCGCTCAAGCCGTTCATTTTTGTCGCTCCTGTTTACTTGGGTAGCCAGAGATTCCATGATGCGCGGGCGGGAAAAAGCATTACAGATTCAAAGAACCTGTATTAAATCCATACAGATTCATAGATCTGCCGACTGAATGATCAATTTTTGCCGCATCTGTACTGGTTTTCGCTCAACTGCACCGAGGGCGCCATGACTCTGTATGTAAACCTCGCCGAATTGCTCGGCACCCGCATCGAACAGGGCTTCTATCGGCCCGGCGATCGCTTGCCCTCGGTGCGCGCCTTGAGCGTTGAACATGGAGTGAGCCTGAGCACGGTGCAACAGGCCTATCGCATGCTCGAGGACAGCGGCCTCGCCACGCCGAAACCCAAGTCCGGCTACTTTGTCCCGGTCGGCCGTGAGCTGCCGGAGCTGCCCGCCGTGGGCCGCCCGGCACAACGGCCGGTGGAGATTTCGCAATGGGATCAGGTGCTGGAACTGATCCGCGCAGTGCCGCGCAAAGACGTCGTGCAATTGGGTCGCGGCATGCCCGACGTTGGCTCACCAACGATGAAACCGCTGCTGCGCGGTCTGGCGCGGATCAGCCGCCGGCAGGACATGCCCGGTCTGTATTACGACAACATCCACGGCAACCTCGAACTGCGTGAACAAATTGCGCGGCTGATGCTCGATTCCGGCTGCCAGTTGAGCGCCAGCGATCTGGTGATCACCACCGGTTGCCACGAGGCGCTGTCCACGAGCATCCATGCGATCTGCGAACCGGGCGACATCGTCGCGGTGGATTCGCCGAGTTTTCACGGCGCCATGCAAACGCTCAAAGGCCTGGGCATGAAAGCCCTGGAGATTCCCACTGACCCGCTCACCGGCATCAGCCTCGACGCGTTGGAACTGGCGCTGGAACAGTGGCCGATCAAAGCCATACAGCTCACACCCAACTGCAATAACCCGCTCGGCTACGTCATGCCCGAGTCGCGTAAACGTGCGCTGCTGACGCTGGCGCAACGCTTTGACGTGGCAATCATCGAAGACGATGTGTATGGCGAGCTGGCGTATTCCTACCCGCGTCCGCGCACGATCAAATCCTTCGACGAGGACGGCCGTGTATTGCTGTGCAGTTCGTTTTCCAAGACCCTGGCACCGGGGCTGCGCATTGGTTGGGTCGCACCCGGCCGCTATCTGGAGCGGGTGCTGCACATGAAATACATCAGCACCGGCTCGACCGCGCCGCAGCCGCAGATTGCCATCGCCGAATTTCTCAAGGCCGGCCACTTCGAACCGCACTTGCGGCGTATGCGCATGCAATACCAGCGCAATCGTGATGCGATGATCGATTGGGTGACCCGCTACTTTCCCGTCGGCACCCGCGCCAGTCGCCCGCAGGGCAGCTTCATGCTCTGGGTGGAACTGCCGGAAGGCTTCGACACGCTGAAACTGAATCGTGCGTTGCACGATCAAGGCGTACAGATTGCCGTCGGCAGCATCTTTTCTGCCTCGGGCAAGTACCGCAATTGCCTGCGGATGAACTACGCTGCCAAACCAACGGCACAGATCGAAGAAGCAGTGCGCAGGGTCGGTGCCGCCGCGATCAAATTGCTTGCCGAGAGCGACTGACCTTTTTCCCGCGCCCGGCGTCCAAAATGCCGACCTTAGCCGCCAACCGGAACGATCCTACGTGAGCCTCAGACAGCCCCTACTCGCTTTGCTGTTACTCGCCTCGTTCCTGAGCGGTTGCGCCAGCCTCGATGTGCCGCGCGAACCGAGCCAGGCCTTGCCGGCGTCGGACTCGGCTTTCGGCCGTTCGATTCAGGCTCAGGCCGCGCCCTACCAGGGGCAATCGGGTTTTCGCCTGTTGTCTGACAGCGGCGAGGCGTTTACCGCCCGCGCCGAGCTGATTCGCAACGCCCAGACCAGTCTCGATCTGCAGTACTACATCGTTCACGACGGCATCAGCACACGCATGCTGGTGGAGGAAGTGCTCAAGGCGGCCGACCGTGGCGTGCGTGTGCGCATTCTGCTCGACGACACCACCAGCGACGGCCTCGACCAGATCATCGCCACGCTGGCGGCGCATCCGCAGATCCAGATTCGCTTGTTCAACCCTCTGCATCTGGGTCGCAGCACCGGTGTCACGCGGGCGGCGGGACGGCTGTTCAACCTGTCCGTGCAACACCGGCGCATGCACAACAAGTTATGGCTGGCGGACAACAGCGCGGCGATTGTCGGCGGGCGCAATCTGGGCGATGAGTATTTCGATGCCGAGCCCAACCTGAATTTCACTGACATCGACATGCTCAGCCTCGGACCGGTTGCCGAGCAGCTCGGGCACAGCTTCGACCAGTACTGGAACAGCGCACTGAGCAAACCGATCGAGGAATTTCTCTCGGCCAGACCGAGCGCCGCGGACCTGCAGAACACTCGCACGCGCCTGGAAGAATCGCTGGAAGAAACGCGCAAACAGAATCACGCGCTGTATCAACAGTTGATGAAATTCAAGACCGACCCACGCATGGACATCTGGCGCAAAGAGCTGATCTGGGCGTGGAATCAGGCGTTGTGGGATGCACCGAGCAAGGTGCTGTCCAAGGGCGAACCCGACCCACACCTGCTGCTGACCACGCAACTGGCGCCGGAACTGACCGGGGTGAGCAAAGAGCTGATCATGATTTCGGCGTATTTCGTGCCGGGTCAGCCAGGGCTGGTTTACCTGACCGGGCGGGCCGACGCCGGGGTTTCGGTGAATCTGCTGACCAACTCGCTGGAGGCTACCGACGTGCCGGCGGTGCATGGCGGTTATGCGCCGTATCGCAAGGCGTTGCTGGAGCATGGCGTGAAACTCTATGAACTGCGGCGCCAGCCTGGGGATAACTACGGCAGTGGCCCGCGGCTGTTCTACAGCAAGTCGTATCGCGGCTCGGATTCCAGCCTGCACAGCAAGGCGATGATCTTTGATCGACGCAAATCGTTTATCGGTTCGTTCAACTTCGATCCGCGCTCGGTACTGTGGAACACCGAAGTCGGCGTGTTGGTCGACAGCCCGGAACTGGCCGAGCATGTCCGCGCACTGGCATTGCAAGGCATGGCGCCGAACCTGAGCTACCAGGCGAAACTGGAAAGCGGCCAGGTCGTCTGGGTCACCGAGGACAACGGCCAGATGCACACGCTGACCAAGGAACCGGGGAGCTGGTGGCGGCGCTTCAATGCATGGTTCAGCACCAGCGTGGGTCTGGAGCGCATGCTCTGATTCCGGCTGACGGTAATCCCCTGTGGGAGCGAGCCTGCTCGCGAAAGCGGTTTCACATCCAGCAAATGAGCTGACTGATGCACCGCTTTCGCGAGCAGGCTCGCTCCCACGAGGGATGTGTTCAGGCAGCTTCTGCCGTTGTGCCAAAGGCGCCCTGCCGCAACAGCAAGAGCACCAATCCGAACGCCCCCACCGCCATCAACAGCGGCAACGCATGCCCATTGATCCACTGACTGCCCGCCCCCGCCGCCAACGGCCCGACCAGACAACCGATACCCCACAGCTGCGCGATATGCGCGTTGGCGCGCACCAGCGCATCGTCGCGATAACGCTCGCCGATCAGAATCAGTGACAGGGTGAACAGCCCGCCGGCACTGGCACCGAACAGTACCCACAACGGCCAGATCAGCAGCGTGTCGAGCAGCAGCGGAATCGCCAGACTCGAGAGCATCAGCACCACCGCGCAGCCAGCAAACAAGGTGCGCCGCGACAGGTAATCGGCCAAGGCGCCAATCGGCAATTGCAGCAGCGCATCGCCGACCACTACGGTGCTGACCATGGCCAAGGCGATTTCCGCGGTGAAACCCTGTTGCAGGCAATACACCGGCAGCAACGTCAGGATCATCGCCTCGAACGCGGCGAACAATGACACCGCCCAGGCGATCGCCGGCAGCTCACGGGCGAAGCCCCACAGGTCGACAAAGGTCACGCTGCTCGCTTCACTGCTGGGTGCCCCACTGCGCCCCAGCAACAACAACGGCGAAACGGTCAGCAAGCCAACACCGACCCAGAAACCGTAGTCATGCTCGGTACCGAGCGCACCCAATAGCAACGGCCCCGACAGTTGGCTCAACGCATAGCTGCTGCCATACAGCGCCACCAAGCGACCGCGCCATTGCTCGACCACCAATTGATTGATCCAGCTCTCGCCGAGGATGAACACGATGGTCAGGATCACCCCGATCAGCAGGCGCAGCAGCAGCCAGACCGGATAACTTGGCAGCAGCGCCAGCAAGCCGATCGACAAGGCTCCGGCCCACAGGCACAAGCGCATCAGGTTCGCCGTACCGAAATACGCAGCGAGATGGCTGGAAACCTTGGCCCCCAACAACACGCCGATCGCCGGCATGGCCGCCATCACACCGATGGCGAAAGCGCCGTAGCCCCAGCCTTCAAGACGCAGCGACACCAACGGCATGCTCACGCCCAGGGCCAGGCCGACACTCAAGACCGACGCCAACACGGCGAAATACGTCGCCCACCGCATGTTCCACGCTCCTGTGGATATTTTTTAGAGGACACATCAAGCAACTGTGGGAGCGAGCCTGCTCGCGAATACGGTTTCACATTCAGCACATTGGCTGACTGATTCACCGCTTTCGCGAGCAGGCTCGCTCCCACAGGGGATCTCTGTTTTGCCAGGGAGCCCGAGGGTGGCCGGGCTCGCGTTAGCGGCTTACAGCTTGATCCAGGTCGCTTTCAGTTCGGTGTACTTGTCGAACGCATGCAGCGACTTGTCGCGGCCGTTGCCTGACTGCTTGAAGCCGCCGAACGGCGCGGTCATGTCGCCGCCGTCATACTGGTTGACCCACACGCTACCGGCGCGCAGGGCCTTGGCGGTCAAGTGCGCCTTGGAGATGTCCTGCGTCCACACCGCCGCAGCCAGACCGTATGGCGTGTCGTTGGCGATCTGAATGGCTTCTTCAGCGCTGTCGAAAGCGATGACCGACAGCACCGGGCCGAAGATTTCTTCCTGAGCAATCTTCATCGCATTGCTCACGCCGTCGAAAATCGTCGGCTCGACATACGTACCGCCTGTTTCCTGAAGGATGCGCTTGCCACCAGCCACCAGTTTGGCGCCGTCGCTGTGGCCGGATTCGATATACGACAGCACGGTGTTCATCTGCTGGGTATCGACCAGCGCGCCAACGTTGGTCGCCGGGTCCAGCGGATTGCCGGGCTTCCAGGTTTTCAGCGCCTCGATCACCATCGGCAGGAATTTGTCCTTGATCGAACGCTCGACCAGCAGACGCGAACCAGCGGTGCAAACCTCGCCCTGGTTAAAGGCGATCGCACTGGCGGCGGATTCGGCAGCGGCTTGCAGGTCCGGCGCATCGGCAAAGACGATGTTCGGGCTCTTGCCGCCGGCCTCCAGCCAGACGCGCTTCATGTTCGATTCACCGGAGTAGATCATCAGTTGCTTGGCGATCTTGGTCGAGCCGGTGAACACCAGCGTGTCGACATCATTGTGCAAGGCCAGCGCCTTGCCAACGGTGTGGCCGTAGCCCGGCAGTACGTTGAGCACGCCTTTGGGAATACCGGCTTCGACAGCCAGCGCGGCGATGCGGATGGCGGTCAGCGGCGATTTTTCCGACGGCTTGAGGATCACCGAGTTACCGGTCGACAGCGCCGGGCCGAGTTTCCAGCACGCCATCATCAGCGGGAAGTTCCACGGCACGATGGCGCCCACCACGCCGACCGGCTCGCGGGTTACCAGTCCCAGTTGATCGTGGGGCGTGGCGGCGACTTCGTCGTAGATCTTGTCGATCGCTTCGCCGCTCCAGCTCAGCGCTTGCGCTGCGCCCGGCACATCGATGTACAGCGAGTCGCTGATCGGCTTGCCCATGTCGAGGGTTTCGAGCAGGGCCAGCTCTTCAGCGTGCTGCTTGAGCAGGCTGGCGAAACGGATCATCGTCGCTTTGCGCTTGCTCGGCGCCAGGCGCGACCACACGCCGGAATTGAACGTGGCGCGGGCATTTTCCACAGCGCGCTGGGCGTCGGCGGCGTCACAGCTGGCGATCTTGCCGAGCAGACGGCCATCGACCGGGCTGATGCATTCGAAGGTTTCGCCGGAAACGGCGTCGGTGTATTCGCCATTGAGGTAGGCGCGGCCTTCGATCTTCAGATCGCGGGCGCGTTGTTCCCAGTCGGCACGAGTCAGGGTGGTCATTCGGGTGTCCTCCTCTTTTTGAATACGAACGCCGCAAGTGCTGCGACGTTCATCAAGAATACTGCCCGGCCAGCCTGCATGTCGGCCCAAGGCACCCGCCACCCTAAACCAGCGGCCGGGTTTGTTTCAATATATTTGACATAAGCCGGCCATACGGCCTTGCAGTGTTCAATTTAATAAACATAGACTTTCACCCATTCCAGTCCACGCGCGGTCATCACCGGAGAAAACAACAATGAACATCCAGAACGTCGTCGACATCAGCCTGACCGGCAGCGAAGCCGAACGCTATCGCCCAGACCCGGCCAAAGTGCTCAAGGGCGATCCTGAACAAGCCGTGTTCCATCAATACGAAAGTCCCTGTGGCCAGATGGGCGCGGGCGTTTGGGAAGGTGCGGTGGGCCAGTGGACGGTGAATTACACCGAGCATGAGTATTGCGAGATTCTGCAGGGCGTTTCGGTGCTGCGTGACAGCGAGGGCAACGCCAAGACCTTGCGTGTCGGCGATCGCTTTGTGATTCCAGCGGGGTTCCGCGGAACCTGGGAAGTGCTGGAAGCCTGCCGCAAGATCTATGTGATCTTTGAACAGAAGGCTTGAAAATTTTCGTCGGCTGATCCGGCCCTATCGCGAGCAGGCTCACTCCTACAGGTGACCGCATCCAATTGTAGGAGTGAGCCTGCTCGCGATGAGGCCCTGACAGGCAATACAATCTGAAGGCAACAAAAAAGGCCCGTATCGTGAGATACGGGCCTCTTTCGTAAGTCGGGAAAAATCAATTACTTGATTTTGCCTTCCTTGTAGATCACGTGCTTGCGAACAACCGGATCATATTTCTTGATCTCGATTTTGTCCGGGGTAGTACGCTTGTTCTTGTCGGTAGTGTAGAAGTGACCAGTACCGGCGCTCGAGATCAAACGAATCAATTCACGCATGATTAGCTCCCTTAAATCTTGCCATCGCGGCGAAGTTCGGCGAGCACGACAGTGATGCCACGCTTGTCGATGATACGCATGCCTTTGGCAGATACGCGCAGACGCACAAAACGTTTCTCTTCTTCAACCCAGAAGCGGTGATGCTGCAGGTTCGGCAGGAAACGACGACGGGTTTTGTTGTTTGCGTGGGAAATGTTATTCCCAGTCACCGGACCCTTACCGGTAACTTGACATACTCTCGACATGCCTCAGCCCTCTAAAACCACATGCCCAACCCGGCATGGGTTGGCCGCTTAATCTCTCAGTCATTTGGCGCCAGGCGCCGCGTTTCTTTAGAGGTCTTACCGGCTACACCTACAGTGAAGGAACCGGGCCCCTAGAAAAGAGCGCTGCTTTATACCAGAAAGACCGGGGTGCAACAACAATCGGTGTGCAATCAATCGGCAAAAAGGCGTTTTTTCGGCCTGCGGTTCCCTTGAATAAAGGCTGGCGGCGATTTTTACCGCTCGTCGCAGAAAATCACCTGCAACGACACTTCAGACTTTTTCCTGGGCAGGCCAACCTGAAACGGTGTCGTCGCGGTGCCTGGAAAAATACAAAAAGGGGATAGTCATTTGCAATTCAGACCTCTAGGGTAGGACTTTTCCAGACTGCACTTGCAGATGGGCCTTCGATCTGTAAAGGAAACCGACCATGCGCCTCGCTGCCCTACCCCTGTTGCTCGCCCCGCTGTTGCTAAGCCCTCTGGCCCAGGCCGCCGCGCTGAGCGTCTGTACCGAGGCCAGCCCTGAAGGGTTCGACGTGGTGCAGTACAACTCGCTGACCACCACCAACGCCTCGGCAGACGTGCTGATGAATCGTCTGGTCGATTTCGACACCGCCAGTGGCAAAGTCATCCCGAGCCTGGCCGACAGCTGGGAAGTCAGCACCGATGGGCTGACGTACGTATTCAAGCTGCATCCGCAGGTGAAGTTTCACACCACCGACTACTTCAAACCGAGCCGTGAGCTGACCGCCGAAGACGTCAAGTTCAGCTTCGACCGCATGCTCGACCCGGCCAACCCTTGGCACAAAGTCGCGCAGAGCGGCTTCCCCCACGCGCAATCGATGCAATTGCCGGCGCTGATCAAGAAAATCGATGCGCTCGACCCGCTGACCGTGCGCTTTACCCTTGATCACCCGGACTCGACTTTCCTCGCCACCCTGAGCATGGGCTTCGCTTCGATCTACTCGGCCGAGTACGCCGACAAGCTGATGAAAGCCGGCGCGACCGACAAGCTCAACAGCCAGCCGATCGGCACCGGCCCGTTCGTGTTCAATCGCTTTCAAAAGGACGCGGCGATCCGCTACAAGGCCAACCCGGATTACTTCCGTGGCAAGCCTGCGGTCGATCCGCTGATCTTCGCCATCACCCCGGACGCCAACGTGCGCCTGCAAAAACTGCGGCGCAATGAATGCCAGATCGCCCTGTCGCCGAAACCACTCGACGTACAAGCCGCGCTGAAAGAGCCGACGCTGAAAGTCGAAAAGACTGACGCGTTCATGACCGCTTTCGTTGGCATCAACAGTCAGCATCCACCACTGGACAAGCCGGAAGTGCGTCAGGCCATCAACCTCGCCTTCGACAAGGCCAATTACATCAAAGCTGTGTTCGAAGACACCGCCGAAGCCGCCAATGGCCCGTATCCGCCGAACACCTGGAGCTACGCGAAGAACCTGCCGGGCTACCCGCACGACGTGGCGAAGGCCAAGGCGTTGCTGGCCAAGGCCGGGCTGAAGGACGGCTTCCAGACCACGATCTGGACGCGGCCATCGGGTAGCCTGCTCAACCCGAACCCGAGCCTCGGCGCGCAGATGTTGCAGTCGGACCTGGCTGAAATCGGCATTCAGGCAGAGATCCGCGTGATCGAATGGGGCGAGCTGATTCGCCGCGCCAAGGCGGGTGAGCATGATCTGCTGTTCATGGGTTGGGCCGGTGACAACGGCGATCCGGACAACTTTCTCACGCCGCAGTTTTCCTGCGCAGCGGTCAAGTCCGGCACCAACTTCGCCCGCTACTGCAATGCCGATCTGGACAAGCTGATCAGCGCGGGCAAGACCACCAGCGAACAAGGCGTGCGCACCAAACTGTATGAACAGGCGCAGGCGCAGATTCAGCAACAGGCGTTGTGGCTGCCGCTGGCGCACCCGACGGCGTATGCGCTGACGCGCAAGGACATCAACGGCTATTCGGTGAGCCCGTTCGGTCGGCAAGACTACTCCAAGGTCAACCTCAAATAACCTGCCCTGCACAAAACCTGTAGGAGTGAGCCTGCTCGCGATGGCGGCACTTCGGTCAACCCATGCGGTGACTGGAAGATTGCTATCGCGAGCAGGCTCACTCCTACAGGGGAGCGAGTTATTCATGAGAACTACATCCAGCCACACTCCGCCATCGACAGCGGCTCGCCATCGCCGACGATGAAGTGATCCAGCACCCGCACATCGATCAGCTCCAGGGTCTTTTGTAGCCGCTTGGTCAGCAGTCGATCTGCCTGGCTGGGGTCGGTGTTCCCGGAGGGATGGTTGTGACACAGAATCACCGCCGCCGCGTTATTGGCCAGCGCGCGCTTCACCACTTCCCGGGGATGCACGCTGGTGTTGTCGATCGAGCCGCGAAACAGCGCTTCGAAATTCAGTACTTGATGCTTCGAGTCGAGAAACAGGCAGCCGAACACTTCGTGCGGCTCGTGCCGCAGCATCGCTTTCAGGTAGTCGCGCACGACTTGGGGGTTTTCCAGTGCCGGCTTCTGCCGTGATCGCTCGGCCAGATGGCGCTTGCTCATTTCTTGCGCGGCTTGCAGTTGCGCAAACTTCGCCGGCCCGAGTCCCATTTGTTTACTGAATGCGTCCTGATCGGCCTCGAGCAGTAAACGCAGGCTGCCGAATTGCTTCAGCAGATGTCGCGCCAGGTCTACGGCGCTTGTTCCGGGTACTCCGGTGCGCAAAAAAATCGCCAGCAACTCAGCGTCCGAAAGGCTCCCTGCCCCGTGTTCCAACAACCTTTCCCGCGGCCGCTCTGCCGCCGGCCAATCGCGAATACTCATACACACTCCCTGTCTGTGGGCGCCGCTGTTCCGTAGCGGTCGCTGTGATATCGTAGCCCATCTTTTTTGCGCGCGATTCAACCCTGGGGAGGGGCATCGCCGCGCAGTCATCAACGAAATGAAAGGCAGACCTATGCAGCGGCTGTATCGGAAACGCATCGTTCTGGGCGTCGGCGGCGGCATTGCGGCCTACAAGAGCGCCGATCTGGTTCGCCGCCTGATCGACCAGGGTGCCGAAGTGCGCGTGGTCATGACCCATGGCGGCGCCGAGTTCATCACTCCGCTGACCATGCAGGCCCTGTCCGGCCATCCGGTGCACCTCGACTTGCTCGACCCGGCCGCCGAAGCCGCGATGGGCCATATCGAACTGGCAAAGTGGGCCGATCTGGTGCTGATCGCCCCGGCCACCGCCGACCTGCTTGCGCGCCTTGCTCAAGGCATCGCCAACGATCTGCTGACCACGCTGGTGCTGGCCACCGACGCCATCGTCGCCGTCGCGCCAGCGATGAACCAGGCCATGTGGCGCGATCCAGCCACCCAGGCCAACCTGCAACTGCTCGAAAGCCGTGGCCTGAAGACCTTTGGGCCGGCGTCCGGCAGCCAGGCCTGCGGCGACGTCGGTATGGGCCGTATGATGGAAGCCACCGAGCTGGCGCTGCTCGCCGCCGACTGCTTCCAGCGCCAGGCGCTGACCGGCAAGCATGTAGTGATTACCGCCGGCCCGACTCAGGAAAACATCGACCCGGTGCGCTACATCACCAACCACAGCTCCGGCAAAATGGGCTTCGCCCTCGCCGAAGCCGCGGTAGAAGCTGGAGCCCGCGTCACCCTGATCAGCGGCCCGGTGCACCTGCCAACCCCCGATCGCGTCACGCGGATCGACGTGGTCAGCGCCCGCGACATGCTCGCTGCTTGCGAGTCGGCGATTCCCTGCGACGTATTCATCGCTTCGGCAGCCGTGGCGGACTACCGCCCGGAAGTCGTTGCCCCGCAAAAACTCAAGAAAGATCCTGCAAGTGGTGACGGTTTCGTCCTGCAAATGGTGCGCAACCCGGACATCCTCGCGAGCATCGCGACCCGTCCCGACCGTCCGTTCAGTGTCGGCTTCGCCGCCGAGACCGAACACCTGCTCGACTACGCTGCACGCAAGCTGAAGGACAAGAATCTCGATTTGATCGTCGCCAACGACGTCGCCAACCCGAGCATCGGTTTCAACAGCGAAGAAAACGCCTGCAGCGTCATCGACCGTGAGCTGCACGCCACGGTTTTCGCCCAGACCAGCAAGGGCAAGATCGCCCGCCAGCTGGTCACTTTTATCGCCGAACGTCTGAACCAGGTTTAATTTACATGCACGCTTTGCAAGCCAAGATCCTCGACCCACGCATCGGCACCGACTTCCCGCTGCCGCAATACGCCACCCCGGGCTCCGCCGGCCTCGACCTGCGCGCCATGCTGGATCAGGACACCGTGATCAAGCCGGGTGAAACCGTGCTGATCCCCACGGGCCTGTCGGTCTACATCGGCGACCCGAACCTCGCCGCGCTGATCCTGCCGCGCTCGGGCATGGGCCATAAACACGGCATCGTGCTGGGTAACCTGGTCGGCCTGATCGACTCCGACTACCAAGGCCCGCTGATGGTGTCCTGCTGGAACCGTGGCCAGAGCGATTTCTCCATGACCGTCGGCGAACGTCTGGCGCAACTCGTGCTGGTGCCGGTGGTTCAGGCGCACTTCGAAATGGTCGAGGAATTCGTCGAAACCGAACGCGGCACCGGCGGTTTCGGGCATACCGGAACGAAGTGATCCAGTCGGGCGATCCGGTGGTAAGCCAGCTCACTGGCTCACCGCAAACCGAAATTGTCATCTGCAAGGTTTAGCGCGGTAAATCAAGGCATTGGCCGGTCAAAGCCCCGCTGTATTGGGTGTCATGGCCCTTTCATAGCACGAACTCTCTGTGGAAAACGCCGTCATACCCTTCAGTTTGAGCCTGCCGTCGAACGATTCGTCGGCCTGTCCCGCCACTTTCCAGATGGAGCATTTGTGCAGATGAGCACTCCAGCCAAGATCGCCCCGACCCTCCCCGAGAGCATTTTCCGCGCCTATGACATTCGCGGCACCGTGCCGGATTTTCTGAACGGTGAAACCGCTTACTGGATCGGCCGCGCCATCGGCTCACAGAGCCTGGCCCAGGGCGAACCGAACGTGTCGGTCGGTCGTGACGGCCGCCTGTCCGGTCCGGAACTGGTCGCCGAGCTGATTCGCGGCATCGCCGAGAGCGGTTGCCATGTCAGCGACGTCGGCCTGGTGCCGACACCGGCGCTGTATTACGCCGCCAACGTGCTGGCCGGCAAATCCGGGGTCATGCTCACCGGCAGCCACAACCCGTCGAACTACAACGGCTTCAAGATCGTCATCGCCGGCGACACTCTCGCCAACGAGCAGATTCAGGTACTGCACCAGCGCATCAAGAACAACGATCTGAGCAGCGGCCAGGGCAGCGTCACCCAGGTTGAAATCCTCGACCGCTACAACACCGAAATCGTCCAGGACATCAAACTGGCCCGTCGCCTGAAAGTCGTGGTCGACTGTGGCAACGGCGCGGCCGGCGTGATCGCCCCGCAACTGATCGAAGCACTGAACTGTGAAGTCATTCCATTGTTCTGCGAAGTTGACGGCAACTTCCCCAACCATCACCCGGACCCGGGCAAGCCGGAGAACCTTGTCGACCTGATTGCCAAGGTCAAGGAAACCAACGCCGATATCGGCCTGGCCTTCGATGGCGACGGCGACCGTGTCGGCGTGGTAACCAACACCGGCAGCATCGTTTACCCGGATCGCCTGCTGATGCTGTTCGCCCGCGACGTGGTGGCACGCAACCCGGACGCGGAAATCATCTTCGACGTCAAATGCACCCGCCGCCTGGTGCCGCTGATCAAGGAATACGGTGGTCGGCCGCTAATGTGGAAGACCGGTCATTCGTTGATCAAAAAGAAAATGAAACAATCCGGCGCACTGCTGGCCGGTGAAATGAGCGGGCACATCTTCTTCAAGGAACGCTGGTTCGGTTTCGACGACGGCATCTACAGCGCTGCACGCCTGCTGGAGATCCTCAGCAAGGAAAAATCCACCGCGGAAGAGCTGTTTGCGACCTTCCCGAACGATATTTCTACGCCGGAAATCAATATCCATGTGACCGAAGAGAGCAAATTCAGCATCATTGATGCACTGCACGATGCTCAGTGGGGTGAAGGCGCTGACCTCACCACCATCGACGGCGTGCGGGTCGATTACGCCAAAGGCTGGGGCCTGGTGCGCGCGTCCAACACCACACCGGTGCTGGTGCTGCGCTTCGAGGCCGATGACGAGGCTGAATTGCAGCGCATCAAGGATGTGTTCCACGCCCAACTGAAACGCGTTGCACCTGATCTCCAACTACCGTTCTGATCCACCCGGAGCCCTGAATGACCCTCGAACGCGAAGCCGCCGCCAACACTGCCAAGGTCCTGTCCGAAGCATTGCCTTACATCCGACGTTATGTCGGCAAGACCCTGGTGATCAAATACGGCGGCAACGCGATGGAAAGCGAGGAGCTGAAAACCGGCTTCGCCCGCGACATCGTGCTGATGAAGGCCGTGGGCATCAACCCGGTGGTGGTACACGGTGGCGGCCCGCAGATCGGTGATCTGCTCAAGCGCCTGTCGATCGAGAGCCATTTTGTCGACGGCATGCGCGTGACCGACGCGGCCACCATGGACGTAGTGGAAATGGTCCTGGGCGGTCAGGTCAACAAGAGCATCGTCAACCTGATCAACCGCCACGGCGGCAGCGCCATCGGCCTGACCGGTAAAGACGCCGGGCTGATTCGCGCGAAGAAGCTCACCGTGTCCCGGCAGACCCCGGAGATGACCCAACCGGAAATCATCGACATCGGTCATGTCGGCGAAGTGGTCGGGATCAACACCGAACTGCTGAACCTGTTGGTCAAAGGCAACTTCATCCCGGTGATCGCGCCGATCGGCGTGGGCGAGAACGGCGAGTCGTACAACATCAACGCTGACCTGGTGGCCGGCAAGGTTGCCGAAGCGCTGAAAGCCGAGAAGCTGATGCTGCTGACCAACATCGCCGGCCTGATGGACAAATCCGGCACGGTGTTGACGGGCCTGAGCACGCAGCAGGTCGACGATCTGATCGCTGACGGCACGATTTACGGCGGCATGCTGCCGAAGATCCGTTGCGCGCTGGAAGCGGTTCAGGGCGGTGTCGGCAGTTCGTTGATCATCGACGGCCGTGTACCGAACGCGATTCTGCTGGAAATCTTCACCGACACCGGTGTGGGTACGCTGATCAGCAATCGCAAGCGTCCGTAAGCGATCGCGCAAACAAAAAGCCCCCGCTCAGTCTGACTGAACGGGGGCTTTTTTTTACCGAAAAACCCATGTGGAAGGACCCATGAGGGAGCGAGCCTGCTCGCGAACACCGACTTCTATTCAACATCAATGTCGGCTGGCGAGACGCTTTCGCGAGCAGGCTCGCTCCCACAAAGCCGGCGCTTAAACGCCGAACTGGGCGCGGTACGCTTCCACGGCCGGCAAGTGCTGCTTGAGCTGCGGGTCGTCAGCGAGGAATTCCAGCACCTGATTCAGCGAAACGATGCTGATCACCGGAATACCGAAGTCGCGCTCCACTTCCTGGATCGCCGACAGTTCGCCGTTGCCGCGCTCCTGGCGGTTCAGGGCGATCAGCACGCCGGCGGCCTTGGCGCCCTCCTGCGAGGCGATGATCTGCATCACTTCGCGAATCGCGGTACCGGCAGTGATCACGTCATCGATGATCAGCACGTCGCCGGTCAGCGGTGCGCCGACCAGGCTGCCGCCTTCGCCGTGAGCCTTGGCTTCCTTGCGATTGAAGCACCATGGCAGGTCGCGGTCATGGTGTTCGGCCAGCGCAACGGCAGTGGTCGCTGCCAACGGGATGCCTTTGTAGGCCGGGCCGAACAGAACATCGAAAGGAATGCCGCTTTCGGCGATGGCGGCGGCGTAGAAACGCCCCAGCTGCGCCAGGGCCGAGCCCGAGTTGAACAGGCCGGCGTTGAAGAAGTAGGGACTGGTGCGCCCGGACTTCAGGGTGAACTCACCGAAGCGCAAAACGCCGCGATCGATGGCAAAACGAATGAAATCGCGCTGATACGCTTGCATGAAAAAAACCCCAAATACCACGGATTTAGCTAATTAGCTTGACGCCGTGTATCATACACGCACGCGATTTTTGGGGCCATTTATGCGGATCATCAGTGTGAACGTCAATGGTATTCAGGCGGCAGTCGAGCGCGGTTTGCTCAGTTGGCTGCAAGCACAGAATGCCGACGTCATCTGCCTGCAGGACACCCGTGCCTCCGCCTTTGAACTGGACGACCCAGCCTTCCAACTGGATGGCTACTTCCTTTATGCCTGCGATGCTGAAGTCCCTGCCCAAGGCGGCGTGGCTTTGTATTCGCGGTTGCAACCGAAGGCTGTCATCAGCGGTCTCGGTTTCGAGACGGCCGACCGCTACGGGCGCTACCTGCAAGCAGATTTCGACAAAGTCAGTATTGCCACTTTGCTGCTTCCTTCGGGGATGAACGGCGATGAGGACTTGAACCAGAAGTTCAAGCTCATGGACGACTTCGGCAAGTATCTGGACAAACAGCGGCGCAAACGTCGCGAGTACATTTATTGTGGCTCGCTGTACGTGGCGCAGCAGAAGCTCGACATCAAGAACTGGCGCGACAGCCAGCAGTCTCCAGGCTTCCTGGCGCCGGAACGGGCCTGGATGGACGAGATTGTCGGCAACATGGGCTACGTCGATGCGTTGCGCGAAGTCAGCCGCGAAGGCGATCAGTACAGCTGGTGGCCAGATAACGAACAGGCCGAGATGCTCAATCTGGGCTGGCGCTTCGATTATCAGATCCTGACACCAGGCCTGCGGCGCTTCGTGCGCAGCGCACGCCTGCCGCGTCAGCCACGGTTCTCGCAGCACGCGCCGCTGATCGTCGACTACGACTGGACGCTGACCATCTAAACGTCCGATCGCCGTCAGAAAATGCCCGCATCGTCAGATGCGGGCATTTTTTTCGTCTCGAACAAAGACGCAGCCTAGACAGCGGCGAACAACGGCAAGGCCAGGTAAAGCTTGATCACGATGACGTTGATGATGTCGATAAAGAACGCTCCGACCATCGGCACCACCAGAAAGGCAATCTGCGAAGGCCCATAGCGCTGCGTCACCGCCTGCATATTGGCGATCGCGGTAGGCGTGGCGCCCAGGCCGAAACCGCAATGCCCCGCAGCCAGTACGGCGGCATCGTAGTTGCTGCCCATCACCCGGAATGTCACAAAAATCGCGAACAGCGCCATGACCAGCGCCTGCACAGCGAGAATGATAAAGATCGGCAAGGCCAGCGCCGCCAGATCCCATAATTTCAGCGACATCAGCGCGATCGCCAGAAACAGCGAAAGGCTGACGTTGCCGAGCACCGAAACCTCACGCTCGAACACCTGATACAAGCCCAGTGCCGACAGACCATTGCGCAACACCACGCCCACGAACAGCACGCAGACAAACGTCGGCAGTTCGAAGGCAGTGCCCTGCAGCAAGCCATTCAACAGATTGCCAGCCAGCAGGCTGACGGCAATCAACGCCAGCGTTTCGACGAAGGAAAATGGCGTAATCGAGCGCTCCTTATTCGGCTGCTCGAAGCCTTTTGGTAACCGCGGGGCTTGCTCCTGATTGCAGCCCGGCACTTGCACACGCTTGATCAGCAAGCGCGCAACCGGGCCGCCGATCAGTCCGCCGAGGACCAGACCGAACGTCGCCGAGGCCAACGCCAGTTCCGAGGCGGAGGCCAGCCCATACTTTTCGCTGAATACCGTTCCCCAGGCGGCACCCGTACCATGCCCGCCGGCCAGGGTGATCGAACCGGTCAGCAGGCCCATCAGCGGGTCCAGCCCAAGCATGGTTGCCAACCCGATACCCATGGCGTTCTGCACCACCAGCAAGCCGATAACTGCCAGCAGGAATATGCCGACAACGCGGCCACCCTTTTTCAGGCTGGCGAGGTCCGCACTTAAGCCAATCGTCGCGAAGAAAGCCAACATCAACGGCGTTTGCAAGGAAGTATCAAAGCGCACTTCAATATCAAAGGTGCGCAATATCAATAACAGCACGGCGACCACCAGGCCGCCCGCTACCGGTTCGGGAATATTGTAACTTCGCAAAAAGCCGACACGCGAAACAAGTCCGCGACCGAGTAGTAACACTAATGACGCGGCCACGAGCGTGCCGTAGAAATCGAGCTGAATCATGTGGATTTATTCTTGGCTATGTATTCAGGAGGCGAGCGTTTACCTGGGCTCGACTCATGAACCGGCTGATTTGATCAACACTGATTACTGGGAAATTCAAGAGCCTTCGATGGCTTGAACATATCGAGATGTTTCAAGGGAAACACGACGCCGGGTAACTTTAACAATCAGCACCAGGCCATAACAAGAACTCGATCAGGTACTGCGCGAACGAGTTGTGACGAAAGATGTAGTTGCGCAACACCTACTAATATAAAAACACCACTCGTCAATTAAAGACTATTCCCACACAAGACAGAAACTTATTACGTTGCACAAATAAAAACGCCCGGATAACTCGGGCGTTTGATTTGATTTTTCGGTTCGCTTATTTGATCAGCCGCCAAGTGAAGGGATACCGATAAGGGAAGCCTTCATTGGCCTTGACGCCAGCAATGATGGTCAACACCAGAGCAGCGATGGCCAGCAGGCCAAACAGGAAAAACCCGATGATCAGCACCATCAGCAAAAAACAGATCGCCGAAGCGATTGCCACAGTGATCTGGAAATTCAGCGCCTCTTTGCCTTGGGCATCGATGAACGGGTCCATCTCGCGCTTCATCTGCCACAGGATCAGCGGCCCGATCAGCGTGCCGAACGGAATCCAGATCCCCAGCAAGGCAGACAAGTGACAAAACATCGCCCATTGGCGAACCTCATGGCTCGGTTTGGGCAGCAGCTCTTGCTCATCACTCATCGCGTCCTCCTTGCGGTTGGAAACCTGTTCAGTCGGCCAATGCAGCCTTTTGCAGTTCGAAGATTTCGTTCATGCCTTTCTTCGCCAGTTCCAACATGGCGTTGAGGTCTTCAGGCTGGAACGGCGCGCCTTCAGCGGTGCCCTGCACCTCGATGAAACCACCGGTGCTGGTCATTACCACGTTCAGATCGGTCTCGGCAGCGGAATCTTCAAGATAGTCGAGATCCAGCACCGCCTCGCCCTGATACATACCGACCGATACCGCGCCGATCATCTGCTTGAGAGGGTCGCCGCCCTTCAGGCCACCACGTTTCTTGATCACTTTCAGTGCATCGACCAGCGCAACCATGGCACCGGTGATCGACGCCGTACGGGTGCCGCCGTCCGCCTGGATCACGTCGCAGTCGACGTACAGGGTCACATCGCCCAGCTTGGACATGTCCAGCGCCGCGCGCAGGGAGCGGCCGATCAGACGCTGGATTTCGAGGGTGCGACCGCCCTGCTTGCCGCGGCTTGCTTCACGCTGGTTACGTTCGCCAGTGGCGCGCGGCAGCATGCCGTATTCGGCGGTCAGCCAGCCCTGGCCCTGACCTTTGAGAAAGCGCGGCACGCCGTTTTCGACGCTGACGGTGCAGATGACTTTGGTATCACCGAATTCGACCAGCACGGATCCCTCGGCGTGTTTGGTGTAGTTGCGGGTAATGCGGATCGAGCGGAGCTGATCGGCAGCGCGACCACTTGGACGTTTCATAGGGAATACCTGTGCTGAGGACGGAAAACTACCGAGCATTATAGAGCGGCGCACCGCGACTGGGCACTGGTTAAAAAGCCGGGCCGACCGGCGAGGGCTCTGAAGCGCCTGTTACCGACGGGCTGCAGCGCTTTGTCACAGGGTGTGTTTGGGCGCGCTCGCCGCACTGCGCTACAATCCTGCGCCTTTGCTGCCAGTCGGCTTACATTCATTGATATCGCGCCTGCGGAACCCCTGCTGCGCCGATCTGCATTGCGAGGTCACCGCCATGGTGCACAGCATGACCGCCTTCGCCCGCGTCGAGAAAGCCGGCGCCCAGGGCACCCTGAGCTGGGAATTGCGCTCGGTCAACAGCCGCTATCTGGAACCGCACCTGCGCCTGCCGGAGTCGTTTCGCGACCTCGAAGGCGCCGTGCGCGAAGCGTTGCGCCAGGGCCTGTCGCGAGGCAAGCTCGAATGCACCCTGCGCTTCACCGAAGAAAGCACCGGCAAGGCACTGCAAGTTGACCGCGAGCGCGCGGCCCAACTGGTCGCTGCTGCCGAAACCATCGCTGGCTTGATCAGCAACCCTGCGGCATTGAACCCTCTGGAAGTGCTGGCCTGGCCGGGCGTGCTGGTGGGTGATGCGACGGATCCACAAGCGTTGAACGCCGATGCGCTGGCGCTGTTCAATCAGGGCTTGAAGGATCTGAAGGCTGGCCGCGAGCGCGAAGGCGCGGAGCTGGCCCGCTTGATCAACGATCGCCTGACCGCCATTGAAGAAGACGTCGTGACCCTGCGCGAGCTGGTCCCGCAAATGCTCGCCACCCAGCGCCAGAAGGTCCTCGACCGCTTCGCTGAC
Organism: Pseudomonas sp. R1-1; assembly: GCF_051132135.1. Classification (NCBI taxonomy): domain Bacteria; kingdom Pseudomonadati; phylum Pseudomonadota; class Gammaproteobacteria; order Pseudomonadales; family Pseudomonadaceae; genus Pseudomonas; species Pseudomonas sp. R1-1. Next base: position 243,753 of record NZ_CP071663.1, on the reverse strand, counting down.
ATGAAGGCCGAGCTGGATCCGCAGCGTCTGGAGCAGGAAATGGTCCTGCTCGCACAAAAAAGCGACGTCGCCGAAGAACTGGACCGCCTGAGCACCCACATCATCGAAGTACGCCGGGTGCTCAAGTCCGGCGGTGCGGCCGGGCGGCGCCTCGACTTCCTGATGCAGGAACTCAACCGCGAAGCCAATACATTGGGCTCCAAGGCCTTCGACCCGCGCAGCACCCAGGCCGCCGTCAACCTCAAAGTGTTGATCGAGCAGATGCGCGAACAAGTGCAGAACATTGAGTAAGGCTACCCCGAGATGACCCAACACACCGGCACCCTGTACATCATTTCCGCGCCATCGGGCGCGGGCAAGAGCAGCCTGGTCAAGGCGTTGACCGACGCTGACCCGGAGATTCGCGTTTCCGTCTCGCACACCACCCGCGCCATGCGTCCCGGCGAAGTGGACGGCGTGAATTACCACTTCGTGACCCGCGAAGAGTTCGTGAAAATGGGCGAACACGGCGACTTCCTCGAACGCGCCGAAGTGTTCGGCAACTTCTACGGCACTTCGCAAAGCCGTCTGCAGCAGACGCTCGACGAAGGTCATGACCTGATTCTGGAAATCGACTGGCAAGGCGCCGAGCAAGTGCGCAAGCTGATGCCGCAGGCACGCTCGATCTTCATCCTGCCGCCATCACTGCAAGCGTTGCACCAGCGCCTGACCAACCGTGGCCAGGACAGCGATGAAATCATCGACGGGCGGATGCGCGAAGCGGTCAGCGAGATGAGCCACTACGTCGATTACGATTACCTGATCATCAACGACGATTTCGCCCACGCGCTGGACGATCTCAAGGCAATTTTCCGCGCCAATCAATTGCAACAGAAGCGTCAACAGGTGCGTTTCGGCAAATTGCTGGCCGAACTGCTCGGTTAAAACAGCACTTCCCAAAATGCCTGCAAGCGCTTTACATTGGTGCTTGCAGCGCGTTGAAGGGTTTGGTCAAAAAATCAGCGCTTCCCTAATCGCTGGTGATTTTTTAAACTGCTGAGTCCGCTTGCCCATTCGGGCAGCGCGCATATTGCATTCGCTCCGAGGAATACCATGGCCCGCGTAACCGTTGAAGACTGCCTAGAACACGTGGAAAACCGCTTTGAGCTGGTCATGCTCTCTACCAAGCGTGCCCGTCAACTGGCCACCGGCGGCAAAGAGCCACTGGTTCAGTGGGAAAACGACAAGCCGACTGTTGTCGCGCTGCGTGAAATTGCTGAAGGCGTGATGAGCTACGAGTACATCGCCGAGCAGGAAATCGTCCAGGATGAGCCGCTGTTCGCAGCGTTCGAGGACGAGTCCAACGAGGCCGTCTAAGCCTATGCCTGGTCGACGTAGCACGGCGCGGGATCACAGCTTGCGGCAGGATTTATCATGCCGAGCATAGACGCCCTCGCCGATCGCTTATCGACCTACCTCGGCAACGACCAGGTCAACCTGGTCCGCCGAGCGTATTTCTACGCCGAACAAGCCCATGACGGTCAGCGCCGTCGCAGCGGCGAGGCGTACGTCACGCACCCTCTTGCGGTGGCGAATATTCTTGCCGACATGCACATGGACCATCAGAGCCTGATGGCGGCGATGCTGCATGACGTGATCGAAGACACCGGTATTGCCAAAGAAGCGCTGCAGGCGCAGTTTGGTGAAACCGTGGCCGAACTGGTCGACGGGGTCAGCAAACTGACCCAGATGAACTTCGAGACCAAGGCCGAAGCCCAGGCGGAAAACTTCCAGAAAATGGCCATGGCCATGGCGCGCGACATTCGCGTGATCCTGGTCAAGCTTGCCGACCGCCTGCACAACATGCGCACGCTGGAAGTGCTGTCCGGGGAAAAACGCCGGCGCATCGCCAAGGAAACCCTCGAAATCTACGCGCCCATTGCCAACCGCCTGGGCATGCACGCGATCCGTATCGAATTCGAAGACCTCGGCTTCAAGGCCATGCACCCGATGCGTTCCGCGCGGATCTACCAGGCGGTCAAGCGCGCCCGGGGCAACCGCAAGGAAATCGTCAACAAGATCGAAGAATCCCTTGGCCATTGCCTCGCCATCGACGGCATCCAGGGTGAAGTCAGCGGTCGCCAGAAACACCTCTACGGCATCTACAAGAAAATGCGCGGCAAGCGTCGGGCCTTCAACGAGATCATGGACGTCTACGCGTTCCGGATCATCGTCGACAAGGTCGATACCTGCTACCGCGTGCTCGGTGCTGTGCATAATTTGTACAAACCGTTGCCGGGGCGCTTCAAGGATTACATCGCGATCCCCAAGGCCAACGGCTACCAGTCGCTGCACACTACGCTGTTCGGCATGCACGGCGTACCGATCGAAATCCAGATCCGCACCCGCGAGATGGAAGAGATGGCCAACAACGGCATCGCCGCCCATTGGCTGTACAAATCCAGCGGCGATGAACAGCCGAAAGGCACTCACGCGCGCGCCCGTCAGTGGGTCAAAGGTGTGCTGGAAATGCAGCAACGCGCCGGCAACTCGCTGGAATTCATCGAAAGCGTAAAAATCGACCTGTTCCCGGACGAGGTCTACGTTTTTACGCCCAAGGGCCGGATCATGGAGCTGCCGAAAGGCTCCACCGCGGTCGACTTCGCCTACGCGGTGCACACCGATGTCGGCAACAGTTGCATCGCCTGCCGGATCAACCGTCGCCTCGCACCGCTGTCCGAACCGCTGCAAAGCGGCTCCACGGTCGAGATCGTCAGCGCACCCGGCGCCCGGCCAAACCCGGCATGGCTCAACTTTGTGGTCACCGGCAAGGCGCGTACGCACATCCGTCACGCGCTGAAACTGCAGCGCCGCTCCGAGTCCATCAGTCTCGGCGAACGTTTGCTGAACAAGGTTCTCAATGGCTTCGACAGCTCGCTGGAGAAGATTCCGGCCGAACGCGTCAAGGCGATGCTCACCGAGTACCGCCTCGAACTGATCGAAGACCTGCTCGAAGACATCGGCCTGGGCAACCGCATGGCCTACGTGGTTGCCCGTCGCCTGCTCGGCGAAGGCGAGCAACTGCCAAGCCCGGAAGGCCCGCTGGCGATTCGCGGCACCGAAGGCCTGGTACTCAGCTATGCCAAATGCTGCACGCCGATCCCGGGCGACCCGATTGTCGGCCACCTGTCGGCAGGCAAAGGCATGGTCGTGCACCTGGACAACTGCCGCAACATCAGCGAAATCCGGCACAACCCGGAAAAATGCATCCAGCTTTCGTGGGCCAAGGATGTCACCGGCGAATTCAATGTCGAACTGCGGGTCGAGCTGGAGCACCAGCGCGGCCTGATCGCCCTGTTGGCCAGCAGCGTCAACGCGGCCGATGGCAATATCGAAAAAATCAGCATGGACGAACGCGATGGTCGCATCAGCGTCGTGCAACTGGTGGTCAGCGTCCACGACCGTGTGCACCTGGCCCGCGTGATCAAGAAGCTGCGCGCCTTGACCGGAGTGATCCGCATCACTCGCATGCGCGCATAACCTGCCTATTACAAGGAGTCATACATGACCAAAACCGTCATCACCAGCGACAAGGCCCCGGCCGCCATCGGTACTTACTCCCAGGCCATCAAGGCAGGCAACACCGTATACATGTCGGGCCAGATCCCGCTGGACCCGAAAACCATGGAACTGGTCGAAGGCTTCGAAGCCCAGACCGTCCAGGTCTTCGAGAACCTCAAAGCCGTGGCCGAAGCGGCCGGCGGTTCGTTCAAGGACATCGTCAAACTGAACATCTTCCTCACCGACCTGAGCCACTTCGCCAAGGTCAACGAGATCATGGGCAAGTATTTCGACCAGCCGTACCCGGCTCGCGCCGCGATCGGCGTGGCCGCCCTGCCAAAGGGTTCGCAAGTTGAAATGGATGCCATTCTGGTCATCGAGTGATGCGCACGGCGCGGCCTGACCGCCGCGCCGACAGCTGTGCAAGAAAAGGTATTGAAAGGATTCCACCATGCGCAAAGCGCTAGCTCTCTCGCTGCTCGCCCTGTTCCTCGGCGGCTGCGCCAGCGACCCTGCCGACCGTGACATCAGCGGCACCTGGATCAATCAGGTGGCGATCGATGCCGCCGCCAAGGGCGGCCCCCTGCGCGAAGCGCTTCAGGCCTATGGCCCGAATCTGGAATGGGACGTCAACACCAAGGCCGGTCAGGCTCGCTACACCAACGGTTTTGAGAACGTCGAAGGTCGGCTGCTGGGCGAACAGTCCGGCGCCTGGAAAGTCGACTTTTATGGCAGCTCCGCCAGCGAGCTGAAACGCGACGGCAACCATCTGCAGCAAGCTGCCAGCGATAACGAACCGGAACAGCTGTTCGACCGCGCGCAGATTCCGGTGCCGGAAGGCGCACCGATTGGTGCCAGCTTCGAACGCGCACTGTATTCGGCGTACATGGGCGGCAACTGGAAAATCGTCAGTGGTGAGGGCGAAGGCGCCACCGTGCAGTTTCAGGCGGATGGCCAGGTTACCGGCCTGCCGGGCGCTGACCGCTATGCCTTGTGCCTGGCGGGTGATTGCGCGTCGATGAGCAACGGCAACGACAGCATGTGGCTGCAGCTCAACGGTCAGGGCAACAACTGGATTTTTGTGCGCAAGGGCAACGAGCTGGAGATTTTGCAGGCAGTGAATGCTGCGCTGGCGGATGAACAGCCGCAGTTCGCTGCGGGTGAGCGCAAGTGGTTGCTGGAGAAGCAGTAGCCCGATTCCTGAAACACCGCAAATCCCATGTGGGAGCTAGCCTGCTAGCGATAGCGGTCTGACAGTCAGTATTGATTTTGACTGTCATGGCCTCATCGCTAGCAGGCTAGCTCCCACAGTTGTTTTGTGATGCCTGGAAGTCAGCAGCGACCCTCAAGAATCGCCGCGTAGCCCTCGCGGTAGGTCGGATAAGTCGGCACCCACCCCAACGCCTTCACCCGCGCATTGCTGCAACGCTTGCTGCCGGTGCGCCGCACGCTGGCGTCTTCGGCCCACTCGGTCACGTTCAGGTATTCGCGCAACCAGCCGACCACTTCTGCCAACGGCGCCGGCGCATCGTCGACACCGATGTAATAGTCCTCCAGCTTCACGCCTTGGCGATCCTTTTCCAGCAGAAACGCCAGCAGACCGGCCGCGTCGTCGGCATGGATGCGGTTGCCGTATAGAGGCGGCTCGACTGCCACACGATAACCTCGGCGCACCTGGGTCAACAGCCATTCGCGGCCCGGCCCGTAAATGCCTGTAAGGCGCAGAACGCTGGCCGGAACACCGCTGCTGAGCGCGACTTGTTCGGCTTCGAGCATCAACCGCCCGGAATAACCAGCCGCGACAGTCTCTGAGGTCTCATCGACCCACTCCCCACCCTGCTGCCCGTAAACGCTGCTACTGGAGACGAAAATCAGGCGTTCCGGCGTTTGCCCGTAGTCACTCAGCCAACCGAGCACGTTCTGCAGACCCTGCACGTATGCCTTGCGATATCCCTCTTCGTCATGGTCAGTCGCCGCAGCGCAATAGACCACATAGTCAATCGCGCCGACTGGCCAGTTCGTCGGGCACTCCTCGCTGAACAGGTCGCCGGCGACGCCAGTTACGCCGTCCGGCAGTCGCGACACATTGCGCCGCAGACCAAAAACGTCCCAGCCGGCAGCCCACAATTGCTTGGCCAGACGACTGCCGACATCACCACAACCGGCAATCAAAACAGAAGGCGAGGACATCAGAAAACTCCCATCACAAAGGCACAGACTAGCGTCGGCAGAGGACGAACGGCTAGCAATGGAGGAAAAAAAGATACTCTATTACTTTTGTTAACAAGAATTACTTGCAATAATGCACGTCACTTTTGTTCTCGGCCTCACGAGGCCTGGAAGAGCATCATCGTTTTTCAATCTCAGGTCCGGCCAGCATGACACGTAATCAAACTCCCGCTTCGCCAACCAATCGACCTCGCGCCTGGAGCGCCGTGGCAGCTCTGGTGCTCAGCCTGATGCTGGCACCAACCGCCGCATTCGCTGACGCCCAGGCCCCGGCCGCACCAGCCGCTGCCGAGCAGAACGCCCCGGCCGCCGCGCCAGTTGCACCGGCCGCCACCGATCCGGTGCAGGGCGTGCAAGCCGTCGACGCACCTGAAGTCCTCGAAGCCGACAACAGCCTGGGCATGGCCCATGACCTGTCGCCGTGGGGCATGTACCAGAACGCCGACATCATCGTGAAAATCGTGATGATCGGTCTGGCCATCGCCTCGATCATCACCTGGACCATCTGGATCGCCAAAGGCTTCGAGCTGATGGGCGCCAAGCGTCGTCTGCGTGGCGAAATCGCTGCGCTGAAAAAAGCCACCACCCTTAAAGAAGCCAGCGCTACGGCCGGCAAGGAAGGCACCCTCGCCAACCTGCTGGTGCACGACGCGCTCGAAGAGATGCGCCTGTCGGCCAACAGCCGCGAGAAAGAAGGCATCAAGGAACGCGTGAGCTTCCGCCTCGAGCGTCTGGTCGCGGCCTGCGGTCGCAACATGAGCAGCGGCACCGGCGTACTCGCCACCATCGGTTCCACCGCACCGTTCGTCGGCCTGTTCGGTACCGTGTGGGGCATCATGAACTCGTTCATCGGCATCGCCAAAACCCAGACCACCAACCTTGCCGTCGTTGCGCCGGGTATCGCTGAAGCGCTGCTGGCCACGGCGTTGGGTCTGGTTGCCGCGATTCCGGCGGTGGTGATCTACAACGTCTTCGCCCGCTCCATCGCCGGTTACAAGGCGCAGGTGTCCGATGCGTCGGCAGAAGTCCTGCTGCTGGTCAGCCGCGACCTCGACCACCAGCCTGAGCGCAGCTCGCAGCCGCACATGGTCAAAGTGGGGTAATCGGCCATGGGCCTGCATTTGAAAGAAGGCGCAGACGACGATCTGGCCGAGAACCACGAAATCAACGTCACGCCGTTCATCGACGTGATGCTGGTGCTGTTGATCATCTTCATGGTGGCCGCGCCGTTGGCCACCGTGGACATCAAAGTCGACCTTCCTGCCTCGACCGCCAAACCGGCGCCGCGGCCAGAAAAACCGGTGTTCCTCAGCGTGAAAGCTGACCAGCGCCTGTTCCTCGGTGACGACGAAGTGAAAGCCGAAGCACTCGGCGCCACCCTCGACGCCAAGACCCAGGGCAAGAAAGACACCACGATCTTCTTCCAGGCCGACAAAGGCGTGGATTACGGTGACCTGATGAGCGTGATGGATAACCTGCGCGCCGCCGGTTACCTGAAGGTCGGTCTGGTCGGTCTCGAGACGGCAGCCAAGAAATGATCAACACGCGCCATAAGCTGACGCGTTACAGCGGTAGCCTGGCCGTGGTGCTGGGCGTGCATGCGTTAGCCATCGCGCTGGCGCTGAACTGGACCGCCCGCCCGCCCATCGAATTGCCGCCGCAGGCAATGATGGTCGAGCTGGCACCAGTGCCTGCCCCACCACCGCCCGCTCCGCCGAAAGTCGTCACACCGCCACAGCCACCGGCGCCGGTGGAAGAGCTGCCGATGCCGAAACTGGCCGAAGCACCGAAAGCGGAAATCGCGGTACCGAAACCCAAGCCGAAGCCAAAGCCCAAACCGCCGAAGCCGGTCGAGAAGAAGCTGCCTGACCCGCCGAAGGAAAAACCTTCCGAGGAAAAGCCGGCCGACACCCAACCGACCCAGGCACCGACGGAGAAATCCGCCCAGCCGGCACCAGGCCCATCGCCAGCACAACTGGCGGCCAAGGCCAGTTGGCAAGGCACCCTGCTCGCACATCTGCAGAAGTACAAGAAATACCCGCAAAGCGCACAGGCACGGGGCAAGGAGGGCTTGAATCGTCTACGTTTCGTGGTCGACGGCGAAGGCAACGTGTTGTCGTTCGAACTGGTGGGCCGCTCCGGCAACGCTGATCTGGACCGGGCCACCCTGGACATGATCCGCCGCGCGCAACCGCTGCCCAAGCCACCGGCCGACATGCTCAACAACGGCTCGATCGAAATTGTTGCGCCGTTTGTTTACTCCCTCGAACGCCGCCGCTAATGCGACACAAAACCCTGTAGGAGTGAGCCTGCTCGCGATAGCGGTGTGTCAGATGATGATTTTCTGACTGAAACACCGCTATCGCGAGCAGGCTCACTCCTACAAATGATATCTGCAAGTCCGGAGACAGTATAAAAGGCACCCGAAAGGTGCCTTTCGCATATCTGCCTGCGGCAAACCGACATCGTCTGGTGTCGCACTCAGCCCACAGTCTGATAACGTGCGTCTATCGATTGCAGCCGGTATGCTTGGCGCGCAACTTCATGGACGCTTGCTATGACCCTCACAGAATTACGCTACATCGTTACCCTCGCCCAAGAACAGCACTTCGGCCATGCCGCCGAGCGTTGCCACGTCAGCCAACCGACGCTGTCGGTGGGCGTGAAGAAACTTGAAGACGAACTCGGTGTGCTGATTTTCGAGCGCAGCAAAAGCGCCGTGCGCCTGACCCCGGTCGGCGAAGGCATCGTCGCTCAGGCGCAGAAAGTCCTGGAGCAGGCCCAAGGCATTCGCGAACTGGCCCAGGCCGGCAAGAACCAGCTGACCGCACCGCTGAAAGTCGGCGCCATCTACACCGTTGGCCCGTACCTGTTCCCGCACCTGATTCCGCAACTGCACCGGGTCGCCCCGCAGATGCCGTTGTACATCGAAGAAAACTTCACCCACGTACTGCGCGACAAACTGCGCAACGGCGAACTGGACGCGATCATCATCGCCCTGCCGTTCAACGAAGCCGATGTGCTGACCCTGCCGCTGTACGACGAGCCGTTCTACGTCCTGATGCCGGCCCAGCACCCGTGGACCAAAAAGGAAACCATCGACGCCGGCCTGCTCAACGACAAGAGCCTGCTGCTGCTCGGCGAAGGCCACTGCTTCCGCGATCAGGTGCTCGAAGCCTGCCCGACCCTGACCAAGGGCAACGACGGCGCCAAGCACACCACGGTCGAATCCAGCTCGCTGGAAACCATCCGGCACATGGTCGCCTCCGGCCTGGGCATCTCGATCCTGCCGCTGTCGGCGGTGGACAGCCATCACTACGCTCCGGGCGTGATTGAAGTCCGTCCGCTGACCGCGCCCGTGCCGTTCCGCACCGTGGCCATTGCCTGGCGCGCGAGTTTCCCGCGGCCGAAAGCCATCGAGATTCTCGCCGACTCCATTCGCCTGTGCTCGGTGGCCAAACCTGCCGCGCCGGTCGCGGCCGGTTAAGCCAGGGTCATGACGGAGCTGTCGCAAGTGTCGGTGACGGCACTCAAGGGTGTCGGCGAGGCCATGGCCGAGAAGCTGGCCAAGGTCGGCCTCGAGAATCTGCAGGACGTGCTGTTTCACCTGCCACTGCGTTATCAGGACCGCACCCGCGTGGTGCCGATCGGTGCGCTGCGGCCGGGGCAGGACGCCGTGGTCGAAGGCACCGTCAGCGGTGCCGACGTGGTCATGGGCCGGCGTCGCAGCCTGGTCGTGCGCTTGCAGGACGGTACTGGCGGACTGAGTCTGCGCTTCTACCACTTCAGCAACGCGCAGAAAGAAGGCCTCAAGCGTGGCACGCGGGTGCGCTGCTACGGCGAAGCGCGGCCCGGCGCGTCCGGTCTGGAAATCTACCATCCGGAATACCGTGCGATCACCGGCGACGAACCGCCGCCAGTGGATGAAACCCTGACCCCGGTCTACCCGCTCACTGAAGGCCTGACCCAGCAGCGTCTGCGCCAGTTGTGCATGCAAACCCTGACCATGCTCGAACCTTCGACCCTGCCCGACTGGCTGCCGACCGAGCTCGCTCGCGACTATCAACTGGCGCCGCTGGCCGACGCGATCCGCTACCTGCACAACCCGCCAGCCGATGCCGACGTCGATGAACTCGCCCTCGGTCATCATTGGGCGCAGCATCGTCTGGCCTTCGAAGAATTGCTTACCCATCAACTGTCGCAACAGCGCCTGCGCGAAAGCCTGCGTTCGCTACGCGCACCGGCGATGCCGAAAGCCACGAAGCTGCCACCGAAATACCTGAAGAACCTCGGCTTCAGCCCGACCGGCGCGCAGCAACGGGTCGGCAACGAAATTGCTTACGACCTCAGCCAGCACGAACCGATGCTGCGGCTGATTCAGGGCGACGTTGGCGCGGGCAAAACCGTGGTCGCCGCCCTCGCTGCACTTCAAGCACTGGAGGCTGGATATCAAGTCGCGTTGATGGCACCGACCGAGATTCTTGCCGAACAACACTTCATCACCTTCAAGCGCTGGCTCGAGCCGCTGGGCATCGACGTCGCGTGGCTGGCCGGCAAGCTCAAGGGCAAGAACCGCGTCGCCGCGCTGGAACAGATCGCCAGCGGCACGCCAATGGTGGTCGGCACTCATGCGCTGTTTCAGGACGAAGTGCAGTTCAAGAACCTCGCCCTGGTGATCATCGACGAACAACACCGCTTCGGCGTGCAGCAGCGTCTGGCCCTGCGACAGAAAGGCGTTGGCGGGCGCATGTGCCCGCATCAACTGATCATGACCGCCACGCCGATTCCGCGGACGCTGGCGATGAGCGCCTACGCCGACCTCGACACCTCGATCCTCGACGAATTGCCGCCCGGCCGGACCCCGGTCAACACCGTGCTGGTCACCGACACCCGTCGCGTTGAAGTCATCGAACGCGTGCGCGGTGCCTGTGCCGAGGGCCGACAAGCCTATTGGGTGTGCACGCTGATCGAAGAATCCGAAGAGCTGACCTGCCAGGCCGCCGAAACCACGTTTGAAGACCTCACTCTCGCCCTCGGCGAACTGAAAGTCGGGCTGATTCACGGGCGCATGAAACCGGTCGAGAAAGCCGCGGTGATGGCCGAGTTCAAGGCCGGCAACCTGCAACTGCTGGTCGCCACCACGGTGATCGAAGTCGGCGTCGACGTGCCCAACGCCAGCCTGATGATCATCGAAAACCCCGAACGCCTTGGCCTTGCGCAACTGCACCAGTTGCGCGGTCGGGTGGGTCGAGGCAGCGCGGCCAGTCATTGCGTGCTGCTTTACCATCCGCCGCTGTCGCAGATCGGTCGTCAGCGTTTGGGCATCATGCGCGAGACCAACGACGGTTTCGTCATTGCCGAAAAAGACCTCGAACTGCGCGGCCCCGGCGAAATGCTCGGCACCCGTCAGACCGGCCTGCTGCAATTCAAGGTCGCCGACCTGATGCGCGACGCCGATCTGTTGCCCGCCGTGCGCGACGCCGCGCAAGCTCTGCTGGAACGCTGGCCAACCCACGTCAGCCCGTTGCTTGATCGCTGGCTGCGGCATGGGCAGCAATACGGCCAAGTGTGAGCACTGTCGCAGTTTCCGACAGCTCGTTCCGGCAGAGGTGGTTATACTCCTGCCATTGTTTCAAAAACGGATACAGACCATGACCGAAGCTGCTCTCGTCCCCGAATCTCCGCAAGCTCCGTCTGTTATTCGGCTGCTGCTCAACAAGCTGGGCGTTGCCTACGAAGAAGTGCTCGACCACCACGGCCTCAATGCTTCGAGCAAAGTGCAGGCCGTGTTGCTCGACGACGCCGTCGGCGCGTTGATGGTGCTGTTTCCACAGAGCCAGTTGCTGGATCTCAACCGCCTCGCCGAACTCACTGGTCGCCGCCTCACAGCCGTGTCCACCGAGCGCCTGGAAAAGATGCTCGGCAAACACAATCTGAGCCTGCTCCCGGGCCTGCCGGCGCTGACCAGTTCGCCTTGCCTCTACGAAGAAAGCCTGCTGCGCGAGCCGAAGCTGCTGATCAACTCCGGCGAGCCGGGCCTGCTGCTGGAAATCAGCAGCGATGACTTCAAATCGATGCTGACCAAGGCCAGCGCCGCCAATTTCGGCGAAGCCCTGAGCAGTATCCGCCCCAACCTCGACCGCCCGGACGATGACCGCGAGGAAATCACCCAGGCCGTGCAGGCGTTTACCGCGCGGCGCATCCAGCAACGTCTGGAAGCGACCATCGAAATTCCGCCACTGGCCGAAACCGCGCAAAAAATCATCAAGCTGCGCGTCGACCCCAACGCCACCATCGACGACATCACCGGCGTGGTCGAAACCGACCCGGCGCTGGCCGCGCAAGTGGTGAGCTGGGCGGCCTCGCCGTACTACGCCTCGCCGGGCAAGATTCGTTCGGTGGAAGACGCGATCGTCCGCGTGCTCGGTTTCGATCTGGTGATCAACCTGGCGCTGGGCCTCGCCCTCGGCAAAACCCTGAGCCTGCCCAAAGACCACCCGCAACACACCACGCCGTACTGGCAGCAGTCGATCTATACCGCTGCCGTCATCGAAGGCCTGACCCGCGCCATGCCGCGCGCCCAGCGCCCGGAAGCCGGCCTGACCTATCTGGCCGGCCTGCTGCACAACTTCGGCTATCTGCTGCTGGCCCACGTATTCCCGCCGCACTTCTCGCTGATCTGCCGCCACCTGGAGGTCAACCCGCACCTGTGCCACAGCTACATCGAGCAACACCTGCTGGGTATCAGCCGCGAACAGATCGGCTCGTGGCTGATGCGCTACTGGGACATGCCGGATGAGCTGGCCACCGCCCTGCGCTTCCAGCACGACCCAAGCTACGACGGCGCCTACGCCGAATACCCGAACCTCGTCTGCCTGGCCGTGCGCCTGCTGCGCAGCCGCGGGATTGGCTCCGGTCCGGATGAAGACATCCCCGACGCCCTGCTTGAGCGTGTCGGCCTGAGCCGCGATAAAGCCAATGATGTGGTCAGCAAAGTCCTTGAGGCTGAAGTGTTGCTGCGGGAACTGGCTTCGCAATTCAGCCAGGCATAAAAAAACCGCTCTCACGGATCACTTCATTCGTGAGAGCGGACATCTTTGTTTATTGATCAAGCAATGAAGCGCGCTATCCATCCGCCTGTAGCAAAACTCAACCGGTCTTTCCAATACTCGCCGCAGATAACAATTTTATTTTGCGCGGTGACGTGCATATCTAAACTATTTTCCAGTTTGTCAGTTTGATCAAAGGATACCCAACCAGTACCGTTGAACATCGAATCGAGCTCGCCGGTAAGGCCATAACGTGCACAGACGGCATGCATTTCATCAGTAGCAAAACCCCCACCACTGGTGCCAGCGACAATCAATTTGCTTTCATCCGCATCACCAAAGGCGCAGCTCGACCAATTTTGGCCAATTTCAGGCACAACTTTGGAGATTAACGGCTGGCCATTGTTGAAAAGGGGATGAGGTGAGCCATCCGCACGCAGCACAACAATCACCCCGTTACCGTCAAACATAGTTTCACCGTCCTGGCCTCCAACCAAAGCGATCATTCCATCCTTTTTTCTCACAGCGATATCACGAAATATCGGCAACCGATCCGATGACACGATCGTTGTCTTGAACGTGTCGTCCCGCACTCCATTCTTGGTGAAGCGAACGGCATAGGTGCCGAAGATACCGTCATCATGGAAGTCGCCATACACCACCAAACCACCATCTGCTTGCGCAGCCACTCCACGAGCAGCGATCTGACTTTGCGGACTCAATTCCGCCAATTCAACCCAGGCGGAACCGACCTTGTTGAAGGTTTCGTCAAACGTACCATCCGGATTGAGCCGAATGACCAAACCCTTGATTTGCTGTGCAGCATCGTAAAAGCCGAAATAGGCCAGAGCGATTTTACCGTCTGGCAACTCGATACCCGAAGCTCCAGGGTGGCCGTTGCCGAGAATGGCAGGTTCCACATTCTGGGGTTCGTTTCGGCGGGCGCGCGCAGCCTTGGCCGCACTGGTCAGCGTGACGGGTATTGAACCGTAAGCGAGGGTCGCCACACCGCCCTCGCCAAACTTGTCGTTGAGTCGACCGTCTGGCAGTAGCTGGATAGCGGCAAGACCGCTTTCAACATTCGGCGCCCGCCCAGAGTAATCGACAGTTATCAACACCCCACCGTTGCTCAGCAAGCTCGCGCCAAATTTTCCGGTCAAATCCTTTCCTGGAGTCAAAATCCGCGCGAACCCTTGCTGGTTCTCGCCGAAACCGGTGCCAACGTCAAGCTGCCCCCTTTCGGTGAGCCGGGCGATTACAAAACCAGGAAACACCCCTCTCTCGTTCGCCACGACGAGCATTCTGCCGTCAGGTAATGAAAGAACAACCTGAGGGGCAATGCTCACAAACTCAGGGAACGTCCAATCGCGCTTGCCGTCACCATTGAAAGTTGAATCAGGCTCACCTGCTCGTACTGACATATTGAATTCTCCATTCCAGATAAGTCCCTTTACTGCTGGACTACCTCATGAAGCCTCAAACATTGAAAAAACACACCTGTCAGATCTGTCAGTCTTTTATGACAAAAAATGCGCCTTTGCCGAGATAACGTGAATAGCGGAATAACTGGAAGGGAATATCGGGAGTAATGAGGCTGCCGTCTGCTGCGTTAATTGCTGCGCAGTTCTGCCGAGGCGGAAAAAAGCGGGCACGCGACGCGAAGTGAAACAAAGCTTGCCCGTAATGCTCCAAGCCTTTCCCGGCTAAGCCGACTTATGCAGATAACGGATCACCCAACCTTTCTCATATCCCGCATCCGTGAAGAACACGCCGCCTACCAGGATGCGGCCGTCCTCCCTCACGGCCATGCCGTGAGGGTATTCGAAACCCTCGCCCTCATTGAAAACGGTGAATCCCGTGCCGAAGAATGAGGTGTCTGGGGAGCCATCGGCCAGAATACGTGCGGTGACTGCACTCAGGTCATCGTCAAACGCGCCGCTACCACTGCTGCCGCAAACGATGATTGACCCGTCCGTCTGCGGCACACAATGCAACCATCTGACGCCTTGGGGAACAGGTGAATCAATCAGTGGATCACCACCGTTGAAGATACGGTTGTACTCGCCGCTGTAATTGAGCACGGCAACCAGGCCCTGATTGACCCCCTGCACTTGCGCACCGCCGGCCACAACGATTTTGTCGCCGACTATCGCCGCGACATCCAGGCTGATCCATTGATCACGGGGGATGTCCACCACTCCGTTTTTTCCGAAGCCGGTGTCAACCTGGCCTGAAGTGGCGAAGCGAATAACATAGGCACCGTGGATATTCGTGGCGAAATAATTGCCACAGACCACCACGCCACCGTCGGCCTGGACTGCCACGGATTGTCCGATAGTGTCCGCAGGTGAAATGCCCGCAAGCTCCACAAATGCAAAGCCTGCGCCATTGAATGTCGTGTCAGGCAAGCCGTTCGAATCGAACCGCAGAACGATACCTCTTGGGTGACCGCCAGTGTCCTCAACGGTAGTGACTACGACGATTTTTTCGTCCGCTTGTTGGGCGACCGTCCGAGCTGCACCAGCAGCTGTAGCACCGTTCGGAGATACTTCCGCCAACCCGATATATCCGCCGCCTCCCATGTCCTCGTAAGCCAGGTAAAGCAGTCCCTGCTCTGCGAAAGACGGCTCCAGTTGCCCGTTCTCGCGCTGTCTGACCAGCACCAGGCCCGTCGAGTAATTTTCGCCTTCCACGCTGTACTGAGCCACCACCAGCCAGCCGCCATCGCCAAGAGGCGTAAAACCGAGGATGCGGCTCATGAACAAATCATCTTTAAGCTTGATCTCAACGTAACCGCTGTTCTGCTCGCCAAAAGCGCTGTCCAGAGAACCGTTCTCGAGCAGACGGACGATCTGCGTGGGCGCGCCCTCCGTCGACAGGCGAACGGCAACCAGCAGCTTGTTTTGCGGCAACGCGAGCAGCGCCCGCACGTCGTACCCTGTGAACCCGGGAAATGGAAATCTGAGGAGGCCACGGTCGCCGAAGGTCGGGTCGTTATTCAGCGTCGTAGAACCGGCCAGGTAGCGCACGATCCGCCCTGCCAATTCTGATGTATCAGCATTGTTGAACAGCCCGATACCCACGACGATCCGGCCGTCTTCGAGCACTGCAAGACCGCGCACGCTGGCATCCCCCATGCTGTCTTCAAACAGCGCCTGCCCTACACCGCTGAAGCCTGTATCCGGTTTTCCGTCAGCGAGGAAACATGCCGTGACCACGACGGAGTGACCCTGACCGACCACGATGATCGAACCACCCTTCTGCGAAACATGCGTCCACGCTAACCCTTCCACGAACGGTGAAAAAAGCGGCTTGCCTCCATTGAACACAAGATTGGCGGTACCGTTGGTCGTGAACGCAGCGATCAACCCGACATCGCCACCGTCACGCAGCGCTCGGCCAGCAACAATAATCCTGCCGTCGCTTTCACGTACCGAGACCGCTTGCAGATGGCTGTCGCCTGCATCGTCGGGCATCAGCACGACCCCACCGGTGGTGACCTTACTGTTCGGTGCTGTAAGTGGATTGAACTGACTGTCCAGCGCGCCACTGGCATCCAGACGCGCCAGAAAGACTCCATTGCCTCCTGATCCGTCCCGGTATGTACCGCAGATGAGTACCTTGGCGTCGGTTTGAACAGCAATGCCAAATGTGGCGCTCGAAGTGGTGCGGACATCGACCACTACGTAACCTGAATCGCCGAATGATGGATCGAGCGAGCCATCCGCCAAAAGACGAATCACAACGGACACAGGCAGTGGAGATGCCTCATCCACAAAAATCGAATGGAGCAGGATGATTTTGCCATCCACCTGCAGAGCCGCTGACGGTAATGAAGCGCTCGCAACTTGAGCAGCCTCCATATTCGAATGGCTTACCGTACGCGGCGCGCTTGCAGGTTCAGGAATGCCGTGATGGGAGATCAACCTTGAGCCATTGGTGCCAAACGAGAGGTCCAGTTCCCCGGTACTTTTCAGGCGGACGAGAGCCAGGCCACGGTCACTGGAGATCGTCGAGGCGTACTGAATCAGTGCAAGCCAACCGTCATCGATAAGGGCAGCCACACTGTACACATGGCTGATTCGAGCGCTCTCCAGGGTTATTTCAACGAAACCTTTGCGCGCTGGACCGAAGGTTTCGTCCAGCGAACCGTCTTCATTCAACCTCGCGATGGCAACCGGGGCGTCCGCTCCGCTTAACGGAACAGCAACGAGCGATTTTGAATCGGAAAGCGCCAGTACGGTGGCCGCTACGTCGCCCACGATGCCAGGGATCGGCAACGTCAACACGCCGCCTTGGGCAAATGTGGGGTCGAGAAACTTGGGGGTCCAGATGCTCTCTGCCAGGCTCATATGCTTGCTCCATCAAGTCAGTGAAGTCCTTTGTGCAGGACCGGTACTTGAGTAGAGCACCGCGCGGGGGGCCGAAACACCTGATAGAAATGACAGTTCGAGTGTCTTTACAAGCCTGATTGCTGGTTTTGGAAGACAAAGCGCGCCATTTTTCAGCGCGCCTGCGTGGGTTTATTCGGGCCAGCGACTTTTTATGCTGTGGCCTTTGCTTTCCGCGGCTTCAGATATTTCATCAAGCCCTGAAACCACATCACCAGCGCCGGATTACCCTTGAGCTGGATCGATTTGTCCTGGATCCCCTGCATAAACGCCAACTGCTTGTTCTTCGCCTGCATCGTCGCAAAGCCATAACCGGCATCTTTAAAAGCAATCGCAAACGCAGGCTCCGCCACCACGCCAGACTTGCTGGTGATGCGCTGATCCTTGACCACAAAATGCCGCGCCACTTTCCCGTCCAGCGTCTGCAGCTGAAACACCAGATCCTTGTCACCCAACTGCTGCTGGAACGCAGGATTGGTCCGGCTGGCCTTGGCCATCAACAAACCCATCATCCACAGAAGAAAACGAAATTTCATGCGCACAGCCTCAAAAGGAAAATGAACGGCCGGAGCAGTGTAAGGGATTCGGACGATAACGCCAGTATCTGACGCTGTTTGAGGATTATGTAGGCGATTTTCGGCACGATGACTGCCAAGTCACGATTCAATGTCCACTCTGATCGTTCCCCCGCTCCGCGTGGGAATGCATCCCGAGACGCTCCGCGTCTCACCACTCACGTTTCCTACAACTGAAGAAACACATCTGTGTAGGAGTTGGCGAAGCCTGCGATCTTTTGATCTTCCGGCCCGCGAACCTATGGGAAATTTCCAGCGAAGTGCCGGGCTGTCCGTGAACTAGGCGAGTTGATGCGCTAGGGATAGGCTTTGAGCATCGCCGCAAAATCGGCGATACGGACGTACACGTCCGGCGGGAGTACACATTGGTTATGGCAATTCGCCGAGCGTTTTCCTATGCTCGCGGATCGTTATGGCTGCTGTGTATGGGAGGCCTTCGGGTCTGCCGGGTGACTCCACCGGTCTTGCACACCTATGCACAGCTGCCACCCCTTTCGAAGTGCGAGCGAAACGGTGCCAGCTCCTGAAACTGGAGTAAGACCGAATGAAGAAACCAACACCCAACCCCCCGGAAACCCCGGACATATCGCCCTCCGAATCTCTGGAATCGAAGAAATTCCACGAAGCCGCCGAGCGCGCCCTCGACCACCACTTCAAACCGCCCACCGAACCGCACCCCAAGCGCGAAACCGGCCTCTTCAAACTCTCCCCCGGCACCGACGCCGAAGCCCTCATGGCCAACGCCTCCGAAGACCTCCTGTCCATCAGCGTCATCGCCTGCGACCTGGCCGACGACCTCCATGGCTCACGCCGTTCTGTGGCACTGGCCCTGAGCAGAATGGCGGATGGGGTGAGATTGATGGTGGAAGGGACGCTTGATCATATTGAGGTGAAGAGCGCGGCGGCGAAGCCGTAGCGGGATTTGCGGATGAAAAAAGGGGACGTTGAGTCCCCTTCCAATAATGTCCGTAAAAATCCAGACATAAAAAAGCTGCCAACGAGGGCAGCTTTTTTAAGAGTCGCGAAAGCTTCAACCGGCCAGTCGACCGACAGGCTCGAAATCACTGCCTTTTGACAGTGCAGCATCCAGAAAGCGGCTGCGCTTACCGGAACGTTTAGCCAAAACTTCACGAGCTTCAGCCTGGAACCGGGCAGCCATCATAGGCTTAGGTTCATGTTTGGATTTTTTCATGGAAACCTCTTGGGTCTCGAAATTTAACTGGATAGTATTACCGCTCAACCGCAATAACAAGCCGGCCCGTCGGATCAAAGCCAAACCCTAAACTCTCGTATATGGGTATAGCGCCGACTGCCGGCTCTTGAACTTCAATCTCTGTACAGCCAATCAAGAGAGCGTAGTTTTCAATCGCGGTTAATGCCAAAGCAGCCACTGTGCCCCGCAACGGATGGGATCTTTCCGGCTTGCCCTCCAGAATGACGATCTTGATACATAGCTTGCTCTTGCGCGGTGACGCATAACACAACCCACACAACTCGTGGTTGAACCAAAGCGAGACATCAAAACCACGGGTGTCAGCCTGTTTCCATTGATGCACATCGTGCCACGGGTAGAGCGTCGCCTCCTCACCCCAAAGATCCGCAGCTTCGATGGCAATGGGAGTAATAGGCTCATACCGGATTTGAGTAGTTTCGATACCTCGGATCTTGAGATTTTGGCTTTCACGCGCCATATCTTCCGCAGCCTTGCGCGCCTCAGATCGCCAGATCTGATAGCGATACCCGTTACCTCGAATCCTGGACATGGACAACCACTGGCAATCTTCGAAGGCCATGAGGGTATCGACGTTTCCAAGCGTCTGAACATAAACAGAAATAACCTGACACTGATTACTTGGTCCGAGCAATCCGCGGCCCTCAGCCACTTACGCCATCGCACATCGGCAGGACGGGGTGAGCTTGAGCCACGCCGTAGCGAGATTTGCGGATAAAAAAGGGGACGTTAAGTCCCCTTTCTTGAAGAATTCATCCCCACTGACAACCCATCTCTGGAGAGGACTCGATGCTGAAGTCCTCATCGAACGAATACTGTTTGGCGGATTCGTAATTCGTGTAACGCATCGAGTTCACCCGAGCGCCTTGCGTTGCAATGACGTACTGCCCCGTCACTGCACCGCCTGAAACTTCCACCCAAGTCGTCGTGAATTCGTAGGGCCCGCTCTCCGTCATGACGTACTCTTCGGTTCGGTGATGAACCAAAGTAATGGCTTTCTTCGACTTGCTGTACCTGACACTTGCACCGCTCCATTTGGCGGCCACGTCGTAATAGGTTCTGAACTCAAAATTGATGCTTTTGCCTTCCAGCGTGTGGAAGCACCTTACCTGTGTAGAAACTTCACTGTGGGAAGCCAACGGCAACACCCACAGCAGCACTAAAAACAACTTCTTCACAAATCCCTCTGAACCCGTTCTGTTGAAGGCGCTTATGTCGATGAACGCCGGTGTTTCTAAAGCGAATAATCCGCCACTTCTTCCAGCCGCCAACACTGCCCACGAACAAACCGATATTCGAAGACATAATCGGTATCCGGTTTCTGAAGGATCGCAATCGCCTTTTCGCCCCGTTCGTCCTTGACGGTCAACGTCAGGCCCTGTGCCTCTCGCTTTGCTTGATCCGGGATGATTGGAAACTTGAGCTGATCGCCGCTGAGACTGCGTTTTTCCATCTCAGGCTCAGGATCGCCGGCCACGGTCGTGGCCATTTTCAGGGGTTGCTGGACGAAAGCTTGTTGCACGTCGACGCGCTCCGAAAACGCTGCAAGGAACGCTGAAAACTCGGGTGAAGGACAAGCAACACTGGCCTCGTCGTCGTTAGTTTTGGCCGACTGCTGGCGCAGGTCCTGTTGAAGCTTTGAATCAGCAATGATCTTTGCATCGAGGTCTGCCAGGCGCTTTTTGATACTCGCCGCATCCTTGTAGCCACACACAACATCGACGCCGTTTTCAAGGTCTCGGCCGTCTCGGCAATCCTGCAACTCAGGGTCTGGTGGATCACCGCGAAAAAACCGTAACGACAACTGTTCGCCCTGCTTGATGAGTGGCAATTCCAGCGTCCAATAGGTGTAGCCTTCGAAACCACCGTTTGACTCTTTTTGCCTCATGAGCACGTAAAGGGACTTCCCCGCTCGCTCAGGGAATTTGCGTTCGAAAAAAAACACCGATGCGACTTCATCACCCACGAGCGGCGCCACAAACGAGAGCTCTGGCCTCATGGCACTCATTGTCGTGTAGAAAACCTCCCCACCGGGAACGTAGGCGCCTGTCGTCTGACCTTTGAGCGTGTTCTTCAAGAACAACACGGTGATCTTCTGCTCGCCCACCGATGCCACCACCGGCGGATGCATTTGTTTGATGGTTTGCAGGTCATCAGCCGTAGCCGTTTGCGCGGTAAGACTGATGGTCGATATGAGCAGGCACACACAACTGAAAAACTTGGTCACTTTCATTACTTCCTTGTTGATCGACGAATTGATCAGTCTTCAATAACTGGCGCGAGGACATCACGATGACTCAGGTTCGCCACATTTCAGCGCTTTGATTTGCTCGTTCTTGATCGGAATCATACAGGCGCGACGCTTCTCCCCGGGCGCGCGAAGCTCCGTGGTGCTTAATGTCAGGTGCAGGCCGTCATCTGCAAATACAGGCTCCTCAAATCTGGCGTCGGTATAACCGGACCGGAATGACTTGCCGTCAAAACTGCAGAGCTGCGCAGATGACAGCACTCGCCATCCACCGTCAGGCGCGAGAATCTGAACCGTCAGGCATGGGTTGTCGAAAGAGTAGAGATAGCGCGCGACTACGTCTTGGTAACGTTTCGTGCCGGATGTGGAAACTTTGTTCATATCAACCACATCCCTCGAGTCATCTGCCACGATCCAGTCCAGATATGCCGCGCATTCCAGGCTCATTCTGGTGATGCAGCTATTGACGGTTGTAAACTGAAGCGCCGTATCAGGCTCGATTTCCGTGGCTTCAAGCGGGCACGTGGTGTCGCGTAGCTTGATCCAGGCGCGCTGAGATTCTCTGGCCATGGCGACCAGCGCCTTGCCCTGTTCAGGGTCGCGCCGCTGTTGAGCCTCAAACCGTCCCAGCAGTTTCTTGTAGCTGGCATTGAGTTGCGTGTCGGCTTCCCTGCGGGCCGCCTCCACACACCGATCGACCTGGTCGCTCACGGTGATTTCTTTACAGTCGTCCTCGGCCATCGCGCAGGAGACAAACAGACACCCAAAGGACAACGCGATAAAACGTGCAAACATGTTCAATTTTTCGCTCCCTGAATGACGGACCGCGAAACTACGCGTTGAGGCATTTTCTGCGTCTTGCCATCGGTGCTCATCGCGTCGCGGTACTGGCTGTAATAGCGCTGCGCTTCATCTTTGCGATCAAGGCGCCAGAGCGAGTCGGCTATGTTCAACATCAGTACCGTGCGTTTACCAACCGCCTCAACGCCGCGATAGAACTTCAGCGCCAGCTCATCTCTACCGCCCTCGGCCAAGTAGAAAGCCAGGTCGTTGAAAGCTTGAACATTGCGCGACGGTGGGTGACAAGCCATATAGGACTCTGGACTTATAGTGCGAAGATTGAATGCGAGTTCTTCCACGCGAGATTGTGGCATCTCAATATTTGAGACCTGCTTCAATAAGTCCTTTGGAGACGGCGTCTGCATGACGAGGTCAGGCGCATCCTCTTCCCCGGAAGTCCACCGATTGCCCTCCCACTTGCCGTAGCAAAACCTGGCTGCCGGCTGACTGAGCACGCAACCGGTCTCCATCGAAATGACCCCGCAACCAGTTTCCTCTGTCGGGATTTCTTCACCCTCCTGGCCAATGACAACGCCATACAGAGTCTGAAGGAGGAGTAATGTTTTCTTGTCGGGACTTAGCCAAGCCTCATGCGTTTCAGTACCCACCGCGGGTACATAGAGGGGAAACGTTTTTCCATTGGCGGTAAACGAGGCAACCGCCGCCTCCGGAGCAGGCCTGCCCCATGTCTTGTCCTTCAGCGTCACTAAGTGCCCGCCAACCCCCACGATCTGAATATTTTCAGACAAGGCATCGGCTGAAGCTAACAGGCTCATGACAATCATCATCCGCTTAAGGCTGCCCGCGAGAAGACGGTTCATCCACTCACTCCTCATCCATCGGCGATGATTCCACATCGGTCATGCTCAGCAGCCGGAATTCGTTGTTCACAAACTCGTAGTAACGATCCCGGTTACCGCTTTCCAACGCCTTCCCCTGCGCATCTTCTTCGCCGTTGAGCGTGACGCCGGAGACGATGATCAAGCGGCTGTCGGGCTGGTAAACCATCCCGAAGGTGCTGCCGTCGTAAGCATTCGGCAGACCGCCAACTACTTCACCGGTCTGGGCGTCCAGCACTTCGCCGCAAATGGCGCTGCCGCCACAACCGAGCCTGTGCAGGATGTAATGGCCGGCGAAGTTGACCTTGCCTTTCAGGGCTTGCACCCGTGCCTGATCCATCATTGGGCTGCTGTTTTCTTGCGGCACCAGCTTATGGTTGGGGCCGGTGAAAACTGGCGTGACGGTGTAATCCTTGAAGGCTGGATCGGCAGCGAATGCCATGGACGCGGCAGCCAATATCACGCTGCCGAGAAGAACCGAAAATCCTTTCACGCTGTAGCTCCATCTATGCAATGCATCGTCAACATCCTCACTCGAAGGCGATGCTCCGCACTGCTGTTTTGATTTCTTCAAATCCTTCAGCGCTTATCGCCAACGGGGCGGATGAGCCAGACTCCGCGGACCCAATCAGTACTTGTTCGTTATGCATAAGGCAGAAGGTGATGCGACTGAACAGACGTCGACTCTCATCGTGATAACCGATGATGAATCCTGACGACTTTGCCCCCTTCAGCGACTCAAACGTGTAGGTTTGTGGATCTCCCGCCAACAACGTTGGCCCCCAGCCGTGACCGGTCAGAGTTGCCGGACACTTGCGGTCGTTGGCTTCACGCAACAGCTGCAACTCAATCGCGCCATCGGACGGCAACTGCTGACTAGTGAGAGCGGAAAAACTTCCCGCACTTTCACACATAACACCAAACCATGGTTCGCTCAGACCCGCTGACTTTTCGAAATTCCACTCAGCGCTGTTTGAGCTTGGCGCCTGCCACAAGTGCGGCGCGTTCAATGTGTCGGGAAGTTGTTTTGCCGCAACGAATATCAGATCAGGCGAATTGAACTGCAGCCATTGATCTTGCGTAAGCGTCATCGAAAACCGGCAGGGTGTCATAACCACCAAAGCGGTAACCGGCCCCTGAGCGGCCTGCAATTGATCGGAAGCATTACCGACCAACACGCTATTAGCGGCGATGGCATGGCTAACCTGCGTGAGTGCAAAACCAAACAGTAGGCTGCGTAGGTAGCGAGGTTTTATGAGCCCTGTCGGTGATACATCAGCCACGGCTCGGGTCGCTCGATTCGGTCTCGCAATTGCTTTTCCGACAATCATGTCGATAGAGCCAAAATAGCGGCGGCAACAATACGAGCAGCGCAAAACCATCCAGCCACAAGTGCGACCAGACCTGCTGTTGCGCCGAGAGCCACATATCCTGCGGCGCCCATAACAGGATGCCGGCGATCAACCAGCCCCAGACTGCCGGGACTTTCAAGCGATTGCCCAGATGCACCAGCGCGAGCATGTACAGCGAATAACTTTGCAACGTCGCGCCGAACAGCGCGAGCCACCAGACCTGTTGATCGTGTCCGGCCACGGGCACCGCATCGGTGCCCCAGAACGACAGTTCGAGGACTTGCAGGTAGCCATCGAGCAAGCCGGAGTCACCGGCCCAGGTCAGGGTAAGACCGGCGAGGATATGCGTGATCGCAGCGGCATATAGCCAAAGCACCAACGCTGGGCGAAGCGAGGAAGAAGAGGCTGGCATTCCGTGTCCTGAGCGCGTTCCTTGGGGGTGGGGAGTTTAAATGAAAACCGGATGTGTCTGATGCTCGAAAATTAAACGTTTTACCCTGTCCCATTCAGGCTCAATGCGTGCGAAAAAGCATCAAGCTTGATCGGGTTTCAAATACAGTGACTGGCCTTGATTGGCTCCGGGCCATGCGAGTCCAGACGTTTTAACTGCTCAATCGCGCGGGGCTCATCTTTATCCGCCGCCATCTGATAACAAGCCAGTGCGCGTGACAGATCTTTTGTTCCCAACTCTCCAGCCTCGAACGTAGAAGCCAGATAAACCATAGCGTCCGTTGAACCCATCTCAATGGCGCGGATAACCTGCTCCTCTGCCTGCTTGGGATGAAGGCAAGGACCGTTATAGTCGGTGGAGTTTCCGATGCAGAAAAACGTGGCATAGGCCAACGCGCCGCTCGGTATTTTCGAAGCCGCTTTGAACAAAGCCTCAACCTTAGGCGTTTCCAACTGAGAAGCCATTTGCGAAAGACTCAGGCTTGCCGCCGACAGGCTCGCCTGTGCATCACCCGACTCCGCGGCACATACATAATTTTCCAGAGACGCCTCAATCAATTCCGCGGTCAGCGGATATTGCTCAAGAAATCCCAGCCCTCCTAAAGCTTCAGCACGTTGTTCACAGAGATTTTCAGCGCGGCTCATTCCGGGGTTACGTGTTGCGACCAAATCCTTCTCACTGATCGACCAGTCTTCTATACCCTCTAGCACCCAGCACGCCTGACGAGAGAAGTTGAAGATTTTCACATTGCTGTTGCCCGCTCGCTTATCCACGACGTTGACGTGACTGTCGTCGACCTCTTGGATTTCAACTCCAGGTGTTTTGCCGGGTGTGATTGCAGCCATCAGCGGATAGGTGAACATTGTTCCACTGACACCCGAGGTCGAAGGCTCAAAGGTGCTACGTTCCTTTCCCGCTACCGGCTTCAACACCAGCGACTTGACCGTCATCGCAGTCAGACGGCGCTGTGATTCGGTGTTGGCGGAAAATGCTGTCAGGAAAGGCGCGAACTCCTCCGAGGGACAGTTATCGATGATTGGCGCCGTCGAAGCGCTCTTGTCGGATGCAAGCGCAGGGACAATCTTGTCCAGATACGCCGAGCGCTCGCGACTCATTCTGGCGATGCACGAGTTAACGGCGACCACATGCGCCGGCATCCCAGCTTCGATCTCGAACGCCTCCAATGGGCAATTCGCATCGCGCAATTTCAGCCACGCACGCTGCGACTCTTTAACCTTCGCGGCGTAGTCCGCGCCCAATGCCGGATCTGCTCGATAGTCAGATTCAAGCCGCGTCATCAACTGCTTGTAACTGACATTCAACTGCGCATCGGCAGCCTTCTTCGCCGCCTCCGAGCAGGGCACCATTTCCAGGCTTGAGGTGACATTTCGGCAGTCGTCCTGCGCGTAGGCCGCTGAAACTGGCATTAGCAGCGCGGCTAGCAGGGTAAAAACAAAACGTTTAACGGTGTTCTTCCTTGAGTCATTCACGCTTTGCGTTTGGTGAATCGAGTGATGCATTGATCTGTTCCGTTCATGCCCCAGTAAGTGCTGAGGAACGTCTTACGTTTTTTTGTCGACGCGCAGGTTAACGAAGCCATCGCCGCAGTCCGGTTGTAACTCTCAAACATGCCGACTTTGGCTTGGTAACGAAAAACCGGTCTTAGTTTGTAATTGCCACTGCCATGATTTAAGCCAGTGAGTAAACGGAACAGATCTGTTTGCCTTCGCAATCTAGACAGAATTCGCATTGCACACCAAACAGATCTGTCCTTTCTTTGAGGCCAGAAGAGTTGATCAGAACAGCTTATTTAAAGCAGCCCGATCATACCTTACGAATGCACTGTCAAGCTTTCCAGAAGACACATCGAGATAGAGCGGACTAGCTAAATCCCCAGACGCGTAAACGGAAAATACGTAGCCATTACCAAAGGAATGGCTGACTTTGTCTTTCTTTACCACGCTTTCGGGACGCGAAAACTTTAGGTCATTGGGAGAATGATAGGTTCTGGATAACTTCACCCCTCCGAAAGCCGAGTCTTCAACCTCTATCAATACCGGGGGCGTTCCCAACAAAGGCGCTATAACCACCTTGCTAGTCAAGTTTTTCCACTGATCCGAAAATTCAGAAACTGCTTCCTCATATTCTTCAGCTAATGGGCGATCCAAGCCGCAAACGGCTTTGTTTATTAGAACTCCATTCTGCTCGTTCCGAATATTTGTATAAACGCAATCTATGAGAACATCCGCGCCATGCCTAGTTAACGTAAAATAGGCTTCAAAAGGAGCTCGCGAGGCGAGATTTTCGTAATGGAGGGCCTTACCTCCATTAAATTCAACCAGTTCCCTAGTTGTTTCGCCTTGACTCCCGACTACGCCTTCTATTGTTTTGCTACCACCTGACCAAGTAACGGTCAGAGACTGGGCGTCAACATCGGCTGAATACACGTCATGCGGCTCGGCGACTGCGAAACCTGCTAGCACGAAAGTTACGACAGCTAAACCTACAGGCAACTTAATATTCATACTTATTTGGTCTCCGGTGCAATTGACGTGGCCTTTAGAGGGTAAAGGGGGACAGACCACGTTTTTCGCATAATCGTGGTCTGTCCCCATTTCCGTTCCATTTCACCCGTTTCTAAAACTGTGGTCTGTCCCCATTTCACCCCTTAAAGGTTTTCTTTCAGCTCTGTGCAGTCACTCGCAACGGCGAGGATTTTACGCGTACCATCATTAAGGACACACACAGGTTTTTCAAAGCTACCTCGCATTTTCTGACAAACAGAGTCACCTGCTTTCTTATAAACACACTGTTCGCCGGAAATGATCAACTCCTTCCCTGGCATCAAAGTAATAACTTTAGAACCATCAATACGGTAGATATTCTCGTAGATTGACTCACCAGCCTGCTAAATATCTTGATAATTTCCGTCCTTTAGTTCTGAAGCACCAGCAGGAATATCTCCTATATAGTGGGCTTCTCCGCCATTAGCTGAAGCAGCAAAAATCATTATTTGAGCATTTAAGCCCATATCGTCACTCGTCGGATAAGAAAATATGATCGATTCATTTTCCGTTCCTTGCGCTTGTCTAACGACATAATCTGACCGACATCCGCGATCAGTATTGTTAACAAAAAAGACTTCCTCTTCAAAAGAAAGAGTCAACCTAGCCGAATCAGAACTCTGACCAGGTTCATAGGCTATGCTCAGCTGAGCCAGAATAAGCGGCGCCACTATAAACAAACAAAAGCAATATAGTTAATCGAATCATTCGGCTGACGTCAGAAAAATGTTAGTAGTTTTTTTGTCAATGTTTCTCGGGCTGGAAAATTTGCAGCAGCCGGCCAAGGGTGTTCAGCATCTGTTCCAACATTGGAGCCATCGCCCCTATACGCCTTGTCATTTGAGCAATATCATTAGAGTCGGCAATTACGAGCAGTTTATTTTTTGCCCAAAACCAGCCAGCCGTATCAATATAAGTAAATGGTTCATCTTTCACACGATCGGGATTGACTATAAGAGAAAAAAGGGGACAGACCACGTTTTTTGGGTACTTACTCAAACCGCGGTCTGTTCCCATTCCCTGCAACAATTAAATAAGCTTCACTTAATAGCTAAGGAGCTGACATACCGCAAAGCAGCTTCCATAGTGAGCAATCCTTGACCCTGTAAACTGAATACCAAAGCAGGTGTCACACAACCAGTATTCCGGACCCACTCCGCGGGACGTTCTTTCTCCAACTCATCGGAAATTTTCATCAGAGAATCCCCTCCTAGCTCTTGAACACACGTACCAAACGCAGAAGAAAATAACTTCTTTGCATCGTCATCGTTCTCGAGAAATTTTTGATAGGTTAGATCACTCAGAGGCGTGGCAGGGCGTTGATAAAAAACGTGTCGCGTTATCGTTTTTTCAGCTGCAGCGACAACTTCTTCACGAGAAAACAAAAAGCTTCCATCCTTATAAGTGCCCACAACATTTCTGCTGTAGCAAACACTGGTTGATGGTTCACAGAAGTAATACTGAATCACCAAATTTCCGTCCACCACAGATAAGCCATGCGATACATCCAGCCCTCCACTATTGTTCATTTTTTTTGTTGGAACGAGACTGTCATTTTTAAAAATTTCCTTCCCACCAGAAGTAATCACAAGAACAAAGAAATCAGCTCCCCCCTCGGTCAACTTTATGACGTCTGCTTGCCCATCCCCCGTCACGTCAGCATTAATAACAAGATAATCCCCTGCGCTGACGCTGCCCGCAAAACTAAAAATAAACAAGCCAAAAATCAAACTATCTAAAAATTTTTTCATTTTCCCATATCCTTTTAAATTGAGCGCGGCGTTCAGCATAGCTACCCGTATGAAGATTTATAACCTTTGTAATATCGTTAACATAGGATTCAGAGTCTCCCTTATCAGCAATGTTATAAAGCTCATTTTTCAACCAAAAATAGACCGCCGACCTAGCAGCATACTTAGGTTGCTCCAGCAAAGCCGGATTATTTATAAAATTCAAATTTTCGCCAGGCCACAGCCCTGGGTACTTATTAGTGAAATCATTGTAGTTATACCGACCAGTTAGCTGCTTTAACCCACGACCTCGATATTTCCAACCATCTCCGCTTGCAATATTTCCATTGCCTAGATCTGAATTACCAGTAACGCCATTATATGCTCTATTAGCAATTTCAACTTGATTGGCACTTTGCACATTAGGCTTAAACCCATAGAGATCAGCTTCGTCCGGCCTATTCTTAAAATACGCAAAGTTATTAATCAAAACTTGCGGACGATATTTTAGCGATTCCACAAGAGCATAACTATCGCCGACCTCAACGCGAACTTGTGCAAAAAAATGGCTTAATCTTAGAGGGGTATCGAGTTTATATTCCGAAAGCCTAGGATTTAACTCATCCGCCAACAACTGTAACTGGGAAGGATCATCAGCACTTTTGAAGATCGCCTTAAGCATCGCCAAGGTAATAATCATAGAGCTTTGCGCTTTAGCGTTCGCAACAAATTCAACTGGGTGGAAATGCCAAATCGGACCGGTGCCAATGGAGGCTTTACCTTTCAGGTCACCCCAAAAAACATAGTTATTTATTCTTTCTTTTTCATGCTTTAAAGTTTTGGGTGCATGTGCTAGCTCCGTATCAAGCCGGCTCCATTTAGGGGCATCTGCCTTATCTTTCCATTCGGTCGGATGATGTGCAACCAGCTTGGACCATTGCGACCGCGTATCAGGGTTTTTCAACGCCTCGGCCAACTCGGCCGGATCGACGTCCCCGCTCTGGTCTTTATCGACCTTCGTGAATAGATCCTGAAAGAACGCAGGCATATCCTTCGGATCGAGAAACCCGTCGGCTGTCGCATTGGTTTCTTCGACGATCTGAAACCCCAGCTTTTCCCAATCATGCTGAGTGATAATTTGTGCGCCCACTTTCTTGACTAGACCATTGACTGCCTGAGCATTGTCAGTAACGGTCACATCGTAGTAATCGTCGGTACCCACTTTGATGACCGGCGTCTTGTTCAAATCAACTGCGTGTTCCGTTTTCAGCACCGTACTGTCTGTCGCAGGTGCTTTTTTCTTCAGATCGCTTCCGGCTGGCAAGTACAGGTATTGCTTGCCGATCTTCAGACCAGCCGTATTCTTGAGGAAGTCTTTTACGTCTGCTTCAGCAGTGAATATCTCGACGTGCACTTGATACTTGCTCGCTACACCGCCATCTTCGCCGGTCAGGTTTTCAGTTAATCCCAGGTAGCCAATCGGATCTCCAGCCTTGATTCCAGTGCTTGCGGACTCCACAGAGTCAAAGCTGTTCGGGATTACATCCCAAGCAACAAAGTCGTTTTCCACAATTGCCCAGAAGCTAGGAGGAAGGCTTCCATCCCCAGCCAAGCTACCGCTGCTCGTACATTTCGCCATTCGACGAATTGTCCCTGAAACATTGAGGTTCAGTACCTCTTTGCTGTCAAACTCCACCGTGCTTTGAGGGTTAAGCTGCAGCGACCCAATTTTGGCACCGGCCGCCTGCCCATTTTGAGCCGAGACAGGATCCTGATAAAGATCCAATCTCTTCAACGCGGTTCCCTTCACCTTCCCTTGCCAATATTTGGGCTTTAAGCGCTCCGGGATCGGATCTGCCAACCATATACGGGCAGGTTTGGAATTTTTGTAGGGTTCTCCATCTTTTAAGTATGCAAACCAGACCTCTCTGCCAGCCTCGCGAACCTTATGACCGCTTTTTTTCACGCTACCTGACAGGATTTTCCCTTGTGCGTAGGTAACGTTGCCTAGGGCCTTTTGATCCAGTATTTCAAGTTTGGTCCCCGCAACGAGCTTGCCAACGTTCTGAACGCTACTGGATTCAGGGAAATCGTCGTAAGCGTTGAAGTCACTTACTTTCATGGTCACTTGAGGCTTCGGAGTTTCTTCCTCAGTCAGCGGATAACGCTTGAAGGGCAGAAGGTGCATGTACAAGCTGTAGAAATTCAGCTTGTTTTGCTTGCCTTTATTCGGTCCGTCTTCTGGGTTTAGCGCAGATTTGTACTCATGTCGCACCAAACAAAACGAGTTGGAATACTTCAGTTTTTTCTCATTTTCACCGAACGTAGATTCCAAATAATCTTCGTTAAGTCGGTAGGCCACGACTTCACCGTCGGCCATACACCGAATTGGTTCATTCAAGATGCACTGAGGAGCGCTGGCATTGCTGATGTGAATACCACCATGCCAGAACTTATTACTGCCCAGAAGATAGTGCCCCGACGTTTCTTTTTCTAACGCTTTATATATTTCGTCGGCACTCTCAAACTGCTTCCCGTCCGCCTTTCTGAATGGATATTGAAAGCTCATCAGCGGTGACCCTGTTTGAGCAGGGGTTGCTGCTGGCGCGGGAGCGGGCGTCGGTTGCGCACCGCTCTTGTACTCCGCCTTCGGCCGGAGATACTTGTTCGGCATCGGCCAGTAGCCGCTGCCCTCACCGTACTTTGCGGACTTTGGCCCGGTTGAACTCTGTGAGCCGAAAAAATTCCCCTTGACCCGGTTAACGTCCATGTCCTCGATCACGCCGGTATGGTGCATACCTGTCCATAGCGCGATATCCCCCGGCTGAACACTGTTGAGGGCAATGAACTCGAAATGCGTGGTGTCTGTCGCAAGTTGACTTGTAGTGCGGTAAGGGATGTCATACCCCGCATCACGGAGCATTAGGTTTAGTAAGTGAGAACAATCAATTTCCTTCCGACCGTTACCGTCTTCGTCCGCAGATCCGCCCTTACCATAACCGTATTCGTATCCGCTGTAAGGGTATTTGGCGCGCTGTTCAAGTAGACCCGTGCTCATCGATAGCATCCTGCTTTAAAGGCAATGAATTGAATTATTTGCGGTAATGCCTTGGGTGCTTAGTCGTTCAACGCCTCTTGCACCTGCCTCATTGCCTTTCTGGGCAGCCTCCTGATAACACGCCACCGCCCGGGCCAAATCACTAGGGATGATTGCGCCGGTTTCATAGGCGCCGCCTAGTTGAATCAGTGCATCCGGGGAACCGAGCTGGGCAGATGTCACGAGAGCTCCCAATGATTTTTCTGGACTGACACAGGCTCGCGTCTCTTCGTAATTGCCTTCGTCGCAATAGAAGTCGGCAAGGGCGATCCCTGCCTCAGGTACGCTCTTGGCGGCTGACTCCAGAAGCTGAAGGATCTTGGCATTTTCCAACCGTGGCGCTTGACCTGAAAGGCTGATACCCGCTGCTGCGAAAGCCGCGTCTGCAGAGCCTTGATCTGCCCCATGCAAATAACTGTTCAGAGCAGAAATGTACAACTGGCTGGAAGAGGTGGATTCGATATCGATAGCCAGTTGGTTATACATTGCCCCTCTTTTTAGTGCGCGCTCAGCCGGTAATGCCTTCAACTTCGGGTATTGAGCATCAAGCAAAGCCTCAAGCGACCAGTCTTCAGAACGGATCAATACCCAACAGTCGTTATGTTTGAAAGTGAAGATCTTGAGCACTTCACCGTTTGAATCGCGAACAATCACGTTGTTCGGCAGCTGGACTTGCATACTCAACCCAGACTTCGCGATGTTGTCAGGAGCAAGCATCACCAACGATTGAAGGTCCAACACCCTCGACTTTCGCTCGAACACTCGCGGCTCTGAATCGGTGGCAACCACCGATTGCTCGATCACGGGTGAGGCGATAAACGCTTGCTGCACCTCGGAGTTGGACGAGAACTCCTTTACGAAAACTGCGAAGTTGTCACTCGGGCATTGCACCGTCCTCGATTGTGCCGCAAAGGCTCCTGAACAAAACCCAAACACCAAAAACGCCAGACATTGCAGCTTGAATTGACGCACTCGATTGTTCTTTGTCATCACGAACTCATCACTCAGAAAACACAAAAAAAGCCTTCGGCTTAACCTTCTCAGGCACCGCATTCCCCAAGGCCTGATCCATCAAACTGCCCGCCTTATCCTTATCCGCCGCCCCCGGCAGCACCGGCGGTTTAATTCCGATCCCCGTGCCGGAACCAGCCGAGCCACCGGCATTAATCTTGATCACCGGCCCAACCACCGTCACCCCACCGCCATCGAGCTTGATAAAGCTCCCACCACCCAAGATGGTCAGCTCCGTCCCCGCTTCAATAACGATCTTGTCCCCAGCCTTGAGGTGTATCTCTTTCCCCACGCTGGTGAGCTGCGCCGTACCCAGCTTCACATGCTGGTTCTGCCCAATCGTCAAATGATCATCCAGCTTCGCCTCAACCTTGCGGTCGGAAATCGTGGTGCGGTGTTCTTCAGCCTTGAGCTCGGTGTAGCTGTTCTTAACCACCGTGTCGTGACGTTCATTCCCGACCCGAATCTTCTGGTCGTGCTCAACGTTTTCATCCCAATCGCGCTGGGCATGGATGTAGATCTGCTCGGCGCCTTTCTTGTCTTCAATGCGCAGTTCGTTGTACCCACCGCCACCCGGTGAGCTAAGCGTTTTGAACACGCTGCGAGTCTTGTTCGCCGGCAGTGCGTACGGCACCGGGTTTTCCTTGTGGTACAGGCAGCCGGTCACCAGCGGTTGGTCGGGGTCGCCTTCGAGGAAGGTGACGAGGACTTCCATGCCGATGCGCGGAATGCTGATGGCGCCGTAGCGGTCGCCGGCCCAGGCGCTGGAGACGCGCAGCCAGCAACTGGTTTTGTCGTCAGCGAGGCCTTCGCGGTCCCAGTGGAATTGCACCTTGATGCGGCCGTATTGGTCGCAGTGGATTTCTTCGCCTTTGGGGCCGGTGACCATGGCGGTCTGGCTGCCGAGCACGCGCGGTTTCGGGTGTTCGAGGGCCGGGCGGTAGAACACGTCCCACGGGGTGGCGAGGAAGGTGTTGCGGTAGCCCTGGTGGAAGTCGTCCTTGTTGTCGGTGGTGTCGCTGGTCACGCCTTCTTCGAGGACTTGCGGTTGCTTGCCTTCGTGGAAGATTTCGGTGAGCAGCCACAGGTCGTTCCACTCGCTGCGCGGGTGGTCGGACAGGGCCATGAAGTGGCCGCTGACCAGTTTGGTCTGGTCGCCGCGACCTTCGGCCTGACGGTAGTCGGCGCGGTGGCGTTCGAGGGCACGCTGGCTGAGGAACTTGCCGCGCGCGCGGTCGATGAAGCGGCCCGGGTAGTCGTAATCTTCCAGATCCGGTTCGGTGCTGTCGCCTTCAGGTTTGTACGCGGCCTCCATTTGCAGGCGCGGTTTTTCGAAGTCGTAGTCGCGGCGCGTGATGCGGGTGGTGCGGGTTTCCAGGCGCAGTTTGAAGGCTTTGATCACCGGTTCGTCGGCGACCATGCCGCTGCCCTGCACGTACGCGGTCGGCTGGCCGAGGTCGGGGAATACGGTCTGGTCGTCGCCGAAAACCAGCAGGTGAGCTTTTTCGCTGTGCTGGAAGTGGTAGTGAATGCCCTCTTCTTCGCACAGGCGCTGGACGAAATGCAGGTCGGTTTCGTCGTACTGCACGCAGTAGTCGCGGTCCGGGCACGGCTGGCTGAGCTGGAAGCTGTAGGCGTTGCTCTTGATGCCGTGTTCGTCGAGGATCAGCGCGATGATTTTCGGCGCTGACATCTGCTGATAGATGCGCTGGTTGGTGCGGTGATGCAGGTATTGCAGTTGCGGCACGATCGACACTTTGTAGCGGGTCAGGCGCTTGCCGGCATCGCCCTGGGCGACGCGGTAGATTTGGCCGTGGATGCCCGAGCCCTGTGGGTCGAATGCGAGAAACGCCTGCTTGTGCAGCAGCTGTTCCAAATCCAGATCGGGGCTTTCGCTGACCAGTTCGAGGTCGAAGCGATACGGCTGGCTGATGCCTTCGGTGCCGGTGAACGACAGCACTTGCAGGTCGCCGACGTAGTCTTCGACCTTGAGGCTGAAGTGGGTTTCGTTAGCTGAGTTGAACATCGTGTGCTCCCTGTTCGAATGTCATCCGTTACGCCCGAAGTCGCAGACGTTGCAGCCAGGACGAAGTGGCGCCCAAGGCGTCACGCAGTTGTTGGGCAGTGATGGTGCGTTCTGCCGGGTTGAAGCTCAGCGCGGTTCGCAGCGCTTGCCAGCCCTGTTGGGGTAGATTCGCTGGGGCGTGCAGCTCGCGCTCCAGATGCTCGTCGCGAGCCTGGGTCGAGGGCAAGCGGCGGAACGGGTGTTTGCCGCTCGCCAGTTCATAGATCACGCAGGCCACGCCGTAAACGTCCGCGCTGGCCGACAAAGGTTGGCCCTCAAGCAGTTCGGGGGCGGCGTAGCCCGGGGTCCAGGCGTTGAAGCGTTCACGGCTCAGGTGCGGCAGGCCGGGCAAGGTGCCCTGCTCTGCCTGACCGAGGCCGAAGTCGAACAGGCGCAGGCCGTCTTCGCTGAGCATGACGTTGCTTGGCTTCAGATCACCGTGCAGCACGCCGCGACGGTGGGCGTAGGCCAGCGTGTCGAGCAGCGGCAGGACGATGTCGCGCAGTTCTTTCCACGGCAGGCCGAGGGGCCGCTCGCAGAGCAATTTGTCCAGGGTCAGGCCACGCATGTATTCCATGGTGATGAAGGCCCGCTGGCAGTCGGTGTCGACTTCAAAGGTGTGCGCACGTACGACGTTGTCGTGGCGCAGACGCCGGGTCAGGGCGAACTCGCTGTAGAGCAAGGCACTGGCGTCCGGCGATTCGGCAAATTCTTCGCTGAGGATTTTCAGCGCAATGTAGGGATCGGGATCACCGAACTGTTCATGCAGCAGATCCCGCGCCCGGTAAACCGCGCCCATGCCACCGGCCCCGAGCAGACGCTCGAGGTGGTAGCGACCGGCGAGTACATCCGGCAGTGCGCCGATGCTGGCCTTGGTTGGCGCCAGCAACGGTTCTGCCTGATTACCTTTGGCAAAAGCGAAATAGGTCAGGTTATTTGCCTGCTCTTCGCTGATCAGCAGGTCATCGATGGGCGATTCGAGTTCACTCATTGGCGGATCACCACGGCAGTCAGGTTGTCACGCGCGGCGCCACGCAGGGCGCCGTCGAACAAACGTTCCAGCGCCACATGCGGCGCGCTGAGGCTGAGGGCGTTGCCGAGGGCGTCGCTGCTCAGGCCCTGGTACAAACCATCGCTGCAAAGCAAAAACGCATCGCCCGGATAGACCTCAAGTTCCAGCACATCCAGGGTCAGTTGTTCGGCAGCACCGACGGCTCGGGTCAACGCCTGAGCCGCCGGATGCGCTGCCGCTTGTTCGACGCTCATTTGTTGCTCGTCGATCAATTGCTGTTGCAGCGAATGGTCCTTGGACAGCTGATACAAACGTTGCCCACGCCACATATAGCAACGGCTGTCGCCGGCCCAGATGCAGGCCGCGCGATTGCCTTCCACCAGCAGCGCGACGACGGTGCTGCCCATGATGCTGTCGTGACGCCCGGCGGTGACCGTCAACTCTTGCCCCAAACGCCGGTTCAGCCAGTGCAGGCACTGGCGGATGGCTTTGAGGCGTTCGTCGAAGTCCTCGTGTTGCGGCAGTTCAGCCAGACTGGCGACGATCAACTGGCTGGCGATATCGCCACCCTGATGACCGCCCATACCGTCCGCGACTACCCACAGCCCATGCTGTGGCAGGTCGAGGAAGGCATCTTCGTTGCGCGCCCGCACCTTGCCCGGGTCGGTACGCGCCGCGCTGCGCCAGGCACTGGCCACCAGCATCAGAGCTGCACCGGCATACGGAAGGTGCGCAGCACGCCCATGTCGAACGGGTTCGGCGTGCGCTGACTGGTCAGCAGGTAGTTGGCGCGCAGGCCGCCCACATCGGCTTTGAGCACCAGCACGTCGCGACCGGTCATGTACTCGGTCTGCATCAGGTCGAACAGACGGAACAGCGACCATGGGCCGGAGTTCTTCTCGATGCCGATCGGGCGCCCGGCCATTTTGTCCATGACCAGACTGGTGCGACCGTCTTCAGCGTCGGTCGGCCATTTGAACGACATCGGCAGGATCGGACCGTGACGGTATTCCATGGTCTTGTCGCCGAACTTGAACTCGGAACGGCTGACGGCCGGGTCGAGGGTGTACGGCTCCAGCTTGAACTGCACGGTCGGTTCGGCCGGGTTGATCGAGAAGAAGCTCTGGCGAATCGTCAGGGCTGCGGCCATCTGATCGAGGTAGACCTTGGACACCGGCAGGCTGTGACCGTCGACGCTGCGCATGCGGTAGTTACCCGGATCGCCGCTGACGAACGGACGCATGTAGTTGTCGAAGAAGCGGTCGACGATGCCTTGCGCCTTGAAGAACTCGCGGAAGTCGCTGATCGCCACGTCGCTGGTGCTGGTGGCGCTGAACGGATAACGCTTGCTGATGGTTTTGCCATACACGCTGTACAGCTCGTTCTGATAACGGCCGTTCAGGTATTGATAGGCATCGTTGAGCACCAGGCGCCACGAGTCTTCAGCCAATACGTTGAACCATACGCTCAGCGGACGCGGCAGACGACCGGAGGCATTGCGCAGGTTGGTCAGCGCATCGCGCTGGCCGCTCATGCGGGTTTTCGCCAGTTCGAACGCGGCTTGTTCCGGCGTGCTGGAACGGGCCAGACCGGCCAGTTGCAGCTGCAGGTCGTTGAGCGCGCTCAGCGCAGGCGTCAGGTCCGCCGCCGGGCCGTTGTTGTCATCGAGCAAGCGATGCAGCGGTTCGAAGCGACGTTGCAGCGACTTCTTCGCGGTGTCTGGCAGGTTCTTGGCGACCTTCAGCGCCGAGGCCTTGTCCGCCACGGCAGACGCCAGTTTGCCGACCTTGCCCAGCTTGCCTTTCTGGTCGGCCAGCGCATCGGCCGCATCACCCGCTTCCTCCACGGGGTCTGCCGTCGCTTCGAAGCGAGTGTTCTCACGCACTTCAGTGAGCAGCGCCAGCACCGGCGAGTTGGCCGAGGTCAGGCCCGCCAGTTGCTCGGCGCCTTCACCGGCGTCGCTGATCGGCGGCAATGCAACCTGGCCAACCGCTTCGCTCCAGTAGTTGGCGTAGTCGCGGAAGTACAGTTGCTCCAGTTCGACCATCAGGCGACGCAAGTCCATGTCGCTGATGCCCGCGCCTTCGCCCAGTACCCAGTTGTCGCGCAGGATGTCGGTGACCAGCGCCGAGCCCTGCACCGAGAAGTACTGCTGATAACCGCTCTGGGTGTAGAAGCCCGGAATCACGTATTCGGTGCCGATGAACAACGAGCCTTGCGGGCCGAGGTGCTGGCTGAAACGGTAGTCCGGCAGGTTGCGCGCCTGCTCGCGGAGCATGCGGTACACCACGGTCGCCAGCGATTCGCTGCGCAGGACCTGACGCGCCTGCGTGACCAACTGATCATTCAGTGGATAGATGAACGGCTGCTTGAGCAAACGATCGAGGTGCGCAGTCAGACCGTTCTGCACCGCGGTGTTGCCGGTGTAGCGCTGCGACCAGTCGGTGGCGATCCAGTCCTTCAGCCAGACCGCATCGCGGCGGTCCTTCATGTTCAGCATCAGGTATGCGCGCAGGCTGTTGAGCAAGCGATCGCGATCCTTCATGTTGGCGCGGATCTGCCCTTCGAGCATGGTCGCTACCCGTGGCAGCAGTTGCGCTTCAAGCTCATGCTCGTAGGCTTGCTTGACCACCGGATTGACGTCTTCGCCCTGATACAGCCCACCGCGTTCGTGATACGACACGTCGCCCTTTTTCGGGAAGGCCTGGGTCGCGGCGTAACTGGTGTCGAGGGTTTTCAGCACGCCCATGGCGTCATCGCGTGGCGTCAGCGCCGAACGTTGCTGGGTCCAGTTCTGCGCCAGCGTGCGCAGGTTTTCCAGGCGCTCGTAGTTGGCCGAGAAACCGCCAGCCCAGAGCATGCCGAACAGCGCCAGTGCCGCCAGTGCGCCAACGTACAGCGCGCGTTGACCCCAATGGATGCGGCTACGCTCGCGCTTGTCGAGACCGGCCAGATCGGCTTCGGGGAAAATAACCTGGCTGAACAGGTGATGAATGAACCGCGAACGGCCGCTGCGCAGGGTCGGCAGCACACCGGCGTTCATGCCGAGGCTGGCGCCGATACCGGCGGTGGTCGAATCCATTTCCTGGGTCAGGTGCGGCGCGCTGGTCAGGTAGAAACCGCGCAGTTGCGTGGCCCGCTGATAACGGTTGCCGGTGAACGCCATGTCGACGAACAGGCACAGGCGCTCGCCGATCTGCCCGAGTTGATGCGGGAAGTCGAGGATGCGGCCACGGCGCTGGGTATCGCGCTCGGAGTGCATGCGCATGATCACCTGGCTGTTGAGACGACGCAGCAGCTCTTCGAACTCGTTGCGCAGTACTGCCACGTCGGTGCCGACCTGATCCTTGCGGAAACTGGTACCGAGCACCTGATCGCTTTCTTCGCGGGTCAGTTGGTCGAAGAACTCGTCGAAGCCGAGCAGCTTGTCGGCCTTGCTCAACACCAGATACACCGGCACATCGACATGCAGTTTCTGATGCACGTCTTGCAGACGCCCACGCACCTGACGCGCCAGCGTATCGATGTCCTGTTCACTGCCGCCGAGCAGGGTTTCCACCGGAATGGTCACCAGCACACCGTTCAACGGACGACCGCGGCGACGCTTGCGCAGCAGCTCCAGCAGGGTGGTCCAGGCGTTGCCGTCGACTTCGGCGTCGGGCTGGGTCATGTAGCGCCCGGCGGTATCGATCAGCACGCCGTGATCGGCGAAATACCAGTCGCAGTGACGGGTGCCGAGGGTGTCGCGGGTCAGCTTGCGGTCGATCTTGTTGATCGGGAATTCCAGACCGGAAAAGTCCAGCAGGCTGGTCTTGCCGGAAGCCTGCGGACCGATCAGCAGGTACCACGGCAAGTCACTGCGCCAGCGCTCGCTGCGGCCGCGATACAGGCTCGAGGTCTTCAGGGTTTTCAGCGCGTCCTTGAAGCGCGCCTTCAATTCTTTCTGCTCTTCGTCGATCAGCTCTTCGCGGCGAATGCGGTCCTGGCCGTCTTCGCTGGCTTCCTCGGCTTTCTTGCGAATCCCGGCGCGCCAGCTGACGAAGACCATGGTCAGGCCCCAGATCAGGAACAGCACGGCGATGGTCAGCAGACGCGAGGTCGGGCTTTCCCAGAACTTGTAATCATCAACCGCCAACAATGGACCGGCGAACCACACCAGCAGCGCCAGAAACAGCACCAGCAGCAAGGTCCAGACCCAGGTCTGGCGCAGGAAGGCGCCGACTTTCTTGAAAAACTTTTTCATCACACGTCCCTGTTTACGGCTGCGACTGCGGTTGCACCGCGGCCGGATCAAGCGGCTGATAAGGTTGCAGAACGGTGTCGCGCTGCTCGCCCAAGACCCAGGCGAAGCCCGAGTACATCACCACCAGGCAGACCAGCGTGAACAGCACCACCATCCACGCTGGCACGATACGCACCAGGTTGCGGCGCTGGTCGTTGAGGCCTTCCCAGTGCGGCGACAGCTCGCGCGGCACGTCGCCACGCAACTGACGGATCTGCCGGTACAAGGCATCGCGGATGCCCTCGAGTTCGAGCATGCCGCGTGCCTGTACGCGGTACTTGCCCTCGAAACCGAGCGACAGGCACAGGTACATCAGTTCGAGCATCGGCAGGTGCTTGACCGGGTTTTTCGACAGCCGATCGAGCAGCTGGAAAAACTTCTCACCGCCGAAGGTTTCGTTGTGGAAGCTGCTGAGCAAACTCATCTGCGACCACTCGCTTTCGTTGCCCCACGGCGTGGTCACGACAGCTTCGTCGACCACGGTGCAAAGCACGTAACGCGCGGCCATCACCTGGCTGCTTTCGGCGCCGTTGTGCAGGGCGCGCACTTCGAACAGCTTGAGCCCGGCGGTCAGGCGCTCGTTGAGCGCGTACAGGTCTTCGCGGGTTTCGCTGTGCTTGAGGCGCACCACTTCCGAAAGCAGTTCCGACGAGGCCGCGACCAGCGAGTTGAGGCTGATGTTGAACGCTTCAGCCGGACGCAAACGCGCGGCGTAGATCATGCGTTCTTCCAGTTGCTCGAAACGCGGCGGCGCGGCGAAGTCGGTCAATGGACTCGACGCCGGTCCGTGGCCCTGGCGATCGAGCAGGACGGTTTTGTCGTCCTGGCTGTAATCCGTTTCCTTGATCATGTCGGTCAGTTCCTGATGGCCCAGAATTTCAGTTCAAGATTGGCGAATTCGCCGGACACGTGGAACGCGAAACCGCCGGAGCGCTCGAGTTGTGCCAGGTCTTCGGAACTGAGTTCGAGAATGAAATAGGTTTTGTTGGAGTGGAACGCGATCTGCCGCGGGGCCACCGGCAACGGTTTGACCTTGATGCCCGGCAGGTGCAGGTTGACCAGTTGGCGAATGCGCTCCACCGGGCCGACCTTGAGGTGCGCCGGCAGACGCTGGCGCAGTTCTTCGGAGTCGCAGTCGGCACTGGCTGCCAGCACGAACGACGCCGAGCCGAGCAGTTTGTGGTCGTGCAACGGCGAAACGATGATGCCGTACTGACGCGCTTGCAGGATCAGTTCGATGGCGTGCTGTTCGAGCACCATCGACAGTACCTGACGAATCGCTTCCATCAGTTTGCGGAAGCTGGCGCCCTGATCGGCGTGGGAATAACGGCTGTCCAGACGCGGGCGTTTGCTCTCGCCGGAGAAAGTCGCCAGATCACCGAGCATGGTCAGCAGCGTGCGGTACAACTCTTCCGGGTGCACCTGCTCCAGCCCCAGATAATGGCGCAGCAGCAGTTCGGTGCGGTTGATCAGTTGCAGCATCATGAAGTCGCCAACCTCGGCGCCGCCGACCTTGCCGTTGGAGCGAATCCGCTCGGCAATGGTGTCGCCACGGTGGTTGAGCATGCTGATGACTTCTTTCAGGCACGACAGCAAATAGCTCGACGCGTGA
The DNA here is from genome assembly GCF_051132135.1 of Pseudomonas sp. R1-1. NCBI lineage: Bacteria > Pseudomonadati > Pseudomonadota > Gammaproteobacteria > Pseudomonadales > Pseudomonadaceae > Pseudomonas > Pseudomonas sp. R1-1. The sequence goes on along the minus strand of NZ_CP071663.1, from coordinate 201,635 downwards.
GCCTGAATGTAGGTCGGCACGAAATCCGGGTCGAGGCTGATCACGCCGTCGGGCGTGGTGTCGAGCACGTCGCAGATCTTCAGCTTGACGTAGGCCTGATCGCTCTGCTGCTCGCCGAGCAACAGTTTGAAGTCCGGGCGACCGCAGCTGACCTGGCTGGCGGAATCGTCGCCAGCGTTGGAGTCGGCAACTTCGGCGTCGTACGCGGTGTAACGCGCGAGCACGTCGGATTGCTCCGGGCGGCGCGCCTCGATGTGGTTGCCGGTAACCAGCGGCAGCGCCAGATAGATCGGCGTGTTGCCGGTGTTCGGCGGCACGTCCAGCGCCAGCGGTTCGGTGTTGCCACCGAGTTCGAACAGGCTGCCGTCCGGCAAAATTCCCGAGGCTTCACTGATCACCAGTTTGCCCATGTTGAGAAACTGCAGGTCGATTTCCAGATTGAGAAAACCCCAGGTGTAGCCACCGAGCAATTGCGTGCGGGTTTTCATCTGGTGATCGTAATAGCGATCGTTGTGCTGGAAGTGCTGCGGACGCAGCAGCATGCCTTCCTGCCAAATGACTTTATGGGTGTTCATGTTCAGTCATCCGCCTTGGCGAGCACTTGATGGGTGTTGCGGATTCCGGTCTGGTCCAGCGTCAGATCGACGTCGGTGACTTCCAGCGGCGTGATCTGAACCGTGTGGCGCCACTGGGTGTCCGGCAAGTCGCGGTAAGCGGCGAGAACGCCAACATAAAGGCTGCCCTCTTCCACCTTGAGCTTCATCTCCACGGTTTCACCCGGGCGCAGTTCGAGTTCTTCGCTGGCGACCAGATCCGGGTTGAGGGCTTCCTTGGCGCGTTCGTAGAGGCTGAAGAAATCAGCGTTCTCGAAAGTCACCGGGTGCTTGAGTTCGAACAGGCGCACCACGATCGGCGACGGCCGCCCGTTGAGGTCCGGGTTGAGCTGATCGCTGCCGGTCAGTTTCAGGTTGATCTTGGTCACTTTCGAGTACGGCGACAGCGACGAGCAACCGGCGAGCAGCACCAGCAGGATGAGCGCAGTCAGCGTCTGGAAAAAAGCGGTCGAGCGGCGAGACATGCGCATCATCCTTGGTGGTCGGTGTGGAGGGTGGAAATCAGGCGGATCTGTTCTTCGTAGGCCTGAGCGAAGTCGCGGGCCAGCAGGCGCTCGCTCCAGTCATCGTCCTGACGCAGCGCCTGGTGATAACGGCCGAACGCTCTCCAGCGTCCGCCCGACGTGGCGATCAGTGGCTTGTTGTCGCGCTCGAAACGCAGGGTCAGTTGCTCCGGCGAGAAGTGCTCCAGCGTGCCGCGCACGGCGGCGCGGCTGGCGGTGAGCAAGGCCACTTGATGCGCCTGCAGATCACGGAACGCGCGGGAGATCGCCTGTTCGGCCGGCAGATGCCCGGGCTTGCTCGGCTGCAACAGAATCTCCAGCGCTTCGCTCGGGTCAACGGCGAATTTCAGCGGGTTCTTGTTGGTGCCTTGCACGGTGGTCTGGGCCAGACGCAATTCGTTTTTCAGCTCCGAGCGGGTGCGCAGGCTCTGCTGCAAACCGCCGACGCTCTGGCGCAACAGGCGCGCCGCATTGATCGCCATGGCCTCGCGTTCGTCGTGGCTGAGGCCTTTGACGTCGACCCCCAGCGCCGCGCCGAAATGCTCCCAGAAGCCGTCGCTCTGACGCTCGACGGCTTTCGGGGCCGGAGCGGGCTCGGGTTCGACCGGGGCGGCGATCAGCTCCGGCACCAGCAGGCTTTCCATGTCGATGCGCGCGTAGTCGGCACGCTGACGCGAATCTTCCGGTTTGGCCGTGGGCGCCAGCAGCTCGTCGATTTCCGAGTAGACGCGCTCCTGCTGTTCAAGCGCATTGAGCGGGTCGAGGTCGAGGAACGCGTCGTCCGGAATGATGCTGCCAGCAGCACGCGGACGGCCGACTTCGCCGTCGAAGGTCGCCGGGTCGCGCACCAGCCGCGCGCGAATCTCGAAGTCGCCGAGAATGTAGGTGCTGCCGTGCTCGATGCGCACCGGCTCGCCCTTGTGCAGGCGCGCGTGGCTGCTGCCGTCCTGGACACCGTTGCTGCTGGTGTCGGTCAGAAAGAACGTGCCGTCGCGGTAGCTGACAATTGCGTGGTGATTGGACAGATGACGCTTGCGGTCAGGGATGATCCAGTCGCAGTCCTCGCCCCGCCCGATCACGCCACCGGCCTGTTTGAAGGTCCGCTGGCACAACTCGGTGGGCACGAACTGCTTGGTGTTCAGCATTTCGAAAACCAATTCCATGTTTGATGCTCCTTGCGGTCACTTGCCGCGATTGACCGCTTGCGGATCACCCAACGGGCGATAGTCGTTGTCGTTGAATTTGTAATTGCCGCTACAGCCGCCAAGGCCGCATAGAACGACGAGGGCCAGCAGGACAGCGTGCCAGTGACGAACAGACATCAGAGGGTCTCCAGGTGTAGACAAAGCACAAAGCGCCGACCCTTGCGGGCGGCGCTGAAATGGGTTTTTCGGGTCAGTTCGATGCGTTTTTGCCTAGCCATCGAAATCCCCCAGATTGATGTTCAGACGGCCGAGCCGGTACAGCAGCGTGCGCCGTGGCAGCCCCAGTTCGCGGGCGGCGAGGGTCTGGTTGCCGTCGTTCTTGCGCAGGCAATCAAGCAGCAAGGTGCGCTCGACCTGCTCCAGGCGTTCGCGCAGATTCAGATGGCTGTTGTCTTCGAGGATCGGCTCCATGCGCAGAGCAAAATGCTCGGCGAGCAGTTCGCCGCCTTCGCACAGCAGCACGGCACGTTCGACCAGCGCTTTGAGTTCGCGCACGTTGCCGGGGAAGGTGTAACCCGACAGGTGTTCCAGTGCCGCGCTCGACCAGCGCACCGGATCGCGTTGCAAATAGGCACAGGTTTTTTCGGCGAAGTGTTGCGCCAGTTCGAGGATGTCGCCCTCGCGCTGCCGCAGGGCCGGCAACTCGATCGGGAATTGCGCGAGGCGGTAATACAGGTCTTCGCGGAACTTGCCTTCGCCGACCAGCGCTGCCAGATCACGGTGCGTCGCAGCGATGATGCGCACGTCGATCTTGTGCGTGTCGTTGGAACCCAGCGGACGAATCTCGCCTTCCTGCAACACGCGCAAAATCTTCGCCTGCAACGACAGCGGCATGTCGCCGATCTCGTCGAGCAGCAGCGTGCCGCCGTTGGCCGCATCGAACAGACCGGCGCGGTCGCGGTCGGCGCCGGTAAAGGCGCCCTTGCGATAGCCAAACAGCTCGCTTTCAAGCAGGTTTTCCGGCACCGCCGCGCAGTTCTGCACGATGAATGCCTGGGAACGGCGCGGGCCACAATCGTGGATCGCCCGGGCAACCACTTCCTTGCCGGTGCCGGTTTCGCCACGCAGCAACACGGTGTACGGGCTGTGCAGGACTTTGCTGATCAGCGAATGGGTCTGGCGCATCGCCGCGCTTTTGCCGATCAGGCCGTAGCCGCTGATGCTCGGTACGCTGCGCACCGCCGTCGCCGATTCCGCCGATGGCTGACGCAGACGTTGCAACAAATGCAACTGACCGAGCACGAACGAACCGAGCTGACCGAGGGAATCGGCAAAGCCCTGCAAGTCGGTGCGGCGACGACTGGCGCAGAGCAACAAGCCTTCGACCGCTTTGTGGCTGTTGACCAGCGGCACGCACAGCAACGACTGCCAGGCGCTTGAGGTCGCCGGTAGAAAACTGGTCTCGTGCAAACTGCCGCTCAAATCGTCGAGGCACACCACGCGGTTCTGGCACAGGGCGAATTGCAGCAGCTGTTCACCGTTGTAATCGGCCGGCAGGCTCGCTGCCTGGCGCGGTTGCAGCGCGCCATCCAGGCATTCGGCGTTCATCCCCAGGCAAGTGTGAGTGGCGTCGAGCAGGTACAGCTGCGTCAGTTCGCAACCGCTCAGCTCGGCCAGCCCGCGCACGAAGTCACCCTGCAGCGCAGCACCGTCCGCCGCCCGCGACAGACTGGCGAACTGCGCCAGCAACGCTTCGGCGTAGACCAGTGGCTGCGGCACTCGAGTGAACATCACACCCACCTCAGGCGAACTCGCACGTCACGCTGGCGTCGCCGTCGAGCGTGGCGTGCACGCGCTTGAGGCTTTCACCCGTGGCCATCGCATCAAGCAGACGATCGGCCACCAGCGGCAATACGTGCTGGTCGAGCAAATGGTCGATCAGGCGCGCGCCGCTTTCGCTTTGCGTGCAGCGCTCGGACAGGTGATCGACGAGGTTCTGGCACCAGGTGAAATCCAGCTGACGACGATTCAGGCGCTCGCCCAGACGACCGAGTTTGATTTCGATCAGTTCGCGCAACACCGGGCCGCCGACCGGGTAGTACGGCACCACTTTCATCCGCGCCAACAGCGCCGGTTTGAAGTGTTTGCTGAGCACCGGGCGAATGGTTTCTTCGAGCACTTCAGCGGTTGGCCGCGCACCGTTTTCGCAGAGGTCGCTGATCTTGTCGCTGCCCAGGTTTGAAGTCATCAGGATCAGCGTGTTGCGGAAATCGATCTCGCGACCTTCGCCGTCGTTGGCCACGCCTTTATCGAAGATCTGATAGAACAGGTTGAGCACGTCCGGGTCAGCCTTTTCGACTTCATCGAGCAGCACCACCGAATACGGTTTCTGCCGCACCGCTTCGGTGAGCATGCCGCCCTCGCCGTAACCGACGTAGCCCGGTGGCGCTCCGATCAGGCGCGAAACGGTGTGCTTCTCCTGAAATTCGGACATGTTGATGGTGGTGATGAAACGGTCGCCGCCATACAGCAGGTCAGCCAGGGCCAGCGCGGTTTCGGTCTTGCCGACGCCGCTCGGGCCGACCAGCAGGAACACGCCGACCGGTGCGTCAGGCTTGTTCAGACCGGCCGCAGTGGCGCGCATCGAGCGATCCAGCGCGTGCACGGCTTGTTCCTGACCACGAATGCGCGTGCGCAAATCGGTGGCGAAACTGGCCACCTTGGCGTTGTGTTCGCGGGCCAGTTGCGCCAGCGGCACGCCGGTCCAGGCGCTGATCACTTCGGCAACCAGACGCGGGCATACTTCGAAGCTGACCAGACGCTCTTTGACTTGTGCAGCGGTCAACGCCGTGTGGGTTTCGTGCAGCTGCGCTTCCAGCGCTTCGACGCTTTGGCCTTCTTCGACTTCGGCAGCGTGGGTTTCGATCACCGTGCCTTCAGCGTCCTCCTCAACGCTGACCGTCGGCTCGACAGCCGCGGCTTCGCGGGCCTTGGCCAGTTGCTGACGCAATTCCAGCAGGCGCTCGGCCAATGATTTCTGCTCGGTCCACAGGGTTTCCAGCGCGACCATTTCACTTTCGGCTTCGTCCAGACGCGCTTCCAGTGCTTCCAGCGCTTCGTGGTCGATCAGCAGACCGGCCTCGGCATCGCGACGCAGGGCCTGACGCTGACGGCCACCTTCCGCCAGTTCGCCACGCAGGCGCTCGAGGCTTTCCGGGGCGGCGGCGAGGCTGATGCGCACGCGAGCGCAAGCGGTGTCGAGGACGTCCACGGCTTTGTCCGGCAGTTGTCGCCCGGCCAGATAACGCGCGGACAATTCGGCCGCGGAGACCACTGCGTCGTCGCGCAGGTAGATGCCGTGGCTCTTCTCGTAGACCTGAGCCAGACCACGCAGGATGGTCACCGCTTCACTGACAGTCGGTTCGTGCAGTTGCACGGGCTGGAAACGACGGGCCAGTGCCGGGTCTTTCTCGAAGTATTTCTTGTACTCGGCCCAGGTGGTCGCGGCGATGGTGCGCAGTTCGCCACGGGCCAGCGCCGGTTTCAGCAGGTTGGCTGCGTCGGAGCCGCCGGCATTGCCGCCCGCGCCGATCAGCGTGTGGGCTTCGTCGATGAACAGAATGATCGGTTTCGGCGAGGCTTTGACTTCGTCGATCACACCTTTCAGGCGACGCTCGAATTCGCCTTTGACGCTGGCGCCGGCCTGCAACAGGCCCATGTCCAGCGAGAGCAGTTCAACGCCTTTGAGCACCTGCGGCACTTCACCGGCGGCGATACGCGAGGCCAGACCTTCGACGATGGCGGTTTTACCGACACCGGCCTCACCGACGACGATCGGGTTGTTCTTACGTCGACGGGCAAGGATATCGACCATCTGGCGGATCGCGCCGTCACGGCAGAGCACCGGGTCGAGTTTGCCGTCGCGGGCCTGCTGGGTCAGGTTGTGCGTGAAACGCTGCAACAGCGATTCGCCTTGCGCGGCCGGTTTGCCGTTGGCTGCCGGCTGCTCCTGTTGCGACAGGGCAAATTCCTTCAAACGATCGATGTTCAATTTGGCGAGCAGCGGCTGATAACGGCTGCCGGCGTAGCGCATCGGGTTGCGCAGCAAAGCCAGAATCAGTGCGGCATCTTCGACCTGGGTCTGGCCCAGTTCCAGGTTGGCCACCAGCAGTGCGTCTTGCAGCCACTGCACCAGTTCCGGGGCGAACACCGGGTTGCGCGAAGCGCTGTGCTCGACCCGCGATTGCAGCGCGGCGCTCAGCTCACCGGCATCGACATCGGCATCCTGCAAGGCGCGCGACAGCAAGCCGTTCGGACGTTCCAGCAGGCCCAGCAGCAGGTCTTCGACGAGAATCTTGCTGCCGCCCCGGGCCACGCACCGCTCGGCCGAACGTTCCAGATCACGCCGGGTTTCGGCGTCCAGCGCCTGGATGAGTTGTTGCAGGTCTACGTTGATCATGGCTCACGTCCTTAATGAATTTTGCTGCCCAGGGTCACCACGCCGTCCGCTTTCTCGCGGCCCAGCCAACTGGTCCAGCCGAGGCGACAGGCGTTCTGTTCACCGATGCGCAGTTCGCGGATTTCTTCCTGGCGCAGGACCAGGCGAATGTCGTAATCGAGCGGGTCACGCAGGGTGAACCGCACCAGCGCGCAGAGCGGCTGGTAACCGAAACCGATCGGCAGGAATTCGTGGAAGCGCTGCCAGTCGAGTTCGGTGATGTGAATGCGGAATTTGCCGCTGCGGTCGCGCACGTGTTCGCCGAGCACCAGGTCTTCGCCGAGCAGGCTGTTGGCGCGGCCCAAACGATTGCGCTGCTCATCGAGAATTTCCACGCGGCGCTCGATGCACTGCTCAATGACCAGGTCTTCGTGCTTGAAGTAGTAACGCAGCACGGCTTCGATCAGCGCCGCCGAGTGCGCCCGCAGGCTGAGCAGGCCGAGGTACGGCAGCAGGCGTTTCCAGTTGAGTTCCTTGGCCTTGCGGATCTCGTCGCCGCCCAGACCGATCAGCGCGAACAGCTGCGCCGAGAACGGATCGACCGCACCGCTCTGAAAGCTCGCGCGGTAGCGGTATTTGCGCCAGATCGGCAGCATCAGCCGTTGCAGGCGATGGTGGAACAGGTCGAGGAAATTGCGTGTCGGGTTGCCGTCCTCGCTGTCGCCCAGCGCCTGCTCGCCGTAGAACGCCGGCAGCGGCGAACCGGAGCCGACCAGCCCGATCAGGTTGAAGCGCATGCGCGCGCGCATCTTGCCGTGCTCTTCGAAAAACTCGACGCGATCGACGTCACTGCGCGGAAAGCCCAGGCTCGGGTTGGCCTGAAACTCGACCTGATCGTACAGATCGTCTTCGCTCAGGTGCGGGTGGGCCTCGCGCAGCCGGTCGATCACCAGCAGCACGGCCTGAAACAGCGAGTACTCGCGTATTACCTTGGTCAGCCCGCTTAGAGCAGGGGCTGCAGGCCCATACGTGGTGTCCATTGGTACACCTCTCCCTGTGTGCTTTTTACCCGCAGCTCATGGAATGAATTGAGACTGGCGTAAAGCGCGAAAAACTCGTTGAGAACCGAAGCGAAGACGAACAGGTCGCCTTCGCCGATATAGCCTTCCGGGTCGATGGTCAGTTCGGTGCGCAAACCGCGCACCGGCAGGCCGCGATGCAAGCGGTCGACGTGGTGATGTTTGATGTGCTTGAGGCCGCCGAGCAGGCGTTTGCTGACCTTTTCTGCGTGCTGGTCGTAGTAGCGCGGCAGGTCGTAGGTTTCCAGAATCACCTTCAACGCATTGACGTCGGCCAGCGACAGATAGTTAAGCGACATGTTGCTGATCAGCTTCCACAGGAAGTCACGGTTCAGCGGCGGCGCAAAACTCGGGGTGGCCGGGGTGATGTTGCGGAAGCTCAGGAATTCCGGAGTCTCTTCGCAGGCCATGCAGATGTCGCCGAGCTTGAGCTTTTTCGGCAGGTTCTGATTGGTGCACATCAGCTCGATCGACAGGGTTTCGTGGGCTTCGGTGTGGCGGATGCCGAAGCTCAGGTAGGTGTCGAGGCCGTCGTGCAGCAAGGACGAACGCTGGCGAATGCTGTAATGCGGGCGGCTGTTGGGGACGTCGAAACTCGGGTCGTGCTCGAAGGACTCGAACGGCACGTACTCCTGATAACCGAGGCCGCCGGGCTTCCAGCCAGTCACGGTTTCCACCGAGAACACACCGCAGTTTTCCAGATCGTATTCCGCCGGCAGCAGCAGGTATTCGTCCTGTTTGCCGTCGAGTCGGATTGGCAGTGCATCGTGGGCAAACAGGTTGGCAATCGGCGTGCAGAACAGCTTGACGTTATCCAGCGTCGGACGCATACGCATGATGCCGCTCTTGCGAATATCAAAACGCAGTTCGAGGCCGCGCATCTGCTTGAGCGTGTCTTCCGGCAGCGCCTTGAGAATGTCGAGGCCGTTGACGTCGACGAAAAGGAATTTGTCCTGGAAGGCGAAGTATTCCTGCAGATAGCGATAGCCACGGAAGGTGTTCAGCGGATACGGGATCAACGCCTCTTCTTCGGCAAAGCCCACCGGTTTCACGCGGTCGCCGGGAATCTTGAACGCCATTGGCTTGCCGCTGACGCCATCGATCGGCTTGCCGGCGCCATCGAGCGGGATCAGTTCGATGCCGTCGAGGTTGCGCAGCAGGCTCAGGTAGAGCATCTGGCTGATGTAGCGCTCACCGGCAAAATGCAGACGCAATTTGCTCAGTTCCAGCTCACCGAGATGGCCGTCGGCACTCATCTCCAGGCGCAGGCTGAGCAGCGAGCCATCACCCTTTACCGAGTAGTTCAGCGCCGCCAGATCCAGCGGCAGCACCTCGGTCGGGTAGCAGGTGCGGAAACGGCAGCGCACGTCTTCGATCGGCTTGCTCTCGATCGGCGTATCGCGCTCAACCAGCAGCGCCGGCCCGGAACGCTTGAGCGGGTCGAACTGCAAAATGCTGAACGCCGGCAGCGGGCGCATGTAGTTCGGCCACAGCAGTTGCATCAGCGAATGGCTGAGCTCCGGCAACTCGTCATCGAGCTTCTGGCGCAGCCGCCCGGTCAGGAACGCAAAGCCTTCGAGCAACCGCTCCACATCCGGATCCCGCCCGGCCTGCCCCAGATACGGCGCCAGCGCCGGACTACGCTCGGCGAAACGGCGACCGAGCTGGCGCAGTGCGGTGAGTTCGCTTTGGTAGTAGTGGTTAAAGGACACGGGGTACCTGCCTGGTAGTGGAGCTCATGGAAATACCGACCTGTGGATTACGTTCGACGCCCGACTTGGTCATTGGATGGCACCTGCAGGCCGACTTGGCTGAATGCGACCTGTGATGTTTCGCAAAGCCCAGCGCAACTCGATGACTTGAGTGGTGAGGATCGCCAGCAACGTGACGCAACCTTGGGCCACGCCGTAGAACAGGGCTCTTAAAGGGTTGTCGGGTAGCATCCAGAGCAGGATGAAGCCCACCATCAGAAAAAGGATGACCAGCTTGGCAACCAGATTTGGAGTCAGCGCAACGATCAGATTGACGCTCAGAAAAATGTAAAACAGTGCGTAAGTCGCAATGCCGATGGCGACGCCATGGGAGGTAAATCCGCCGTTAAAAAGCTTGTAAGCATGCACAACCGCGTAATTCAGAAATGCATAAGCCACGCATCCGAGGGCGTGGGTTGATAAACATAGGGCGAGACGGACGTAGCTGTTCATACTGCTATCAGTTTTCCAGAATCTCGTAGGGTGTATTACTGATGAAAATATTCAGCCAGCTTTCTTCCCATTGCGGCATGGAAATTACAAAAGCCTTATCTTTCTTTTCGAAGGCGATCCAAGTAATTCCAACCTCAGCATCATCTTCAAATGTACGCATGTCCAATGACTGAGTATCATACAGCGGGGTTCGATATACCTTTCCTGGCTCTTTTGAATCGATAACTCTTAAATACGCCATACCACCAAGCATGAAGATCCTGCCGACACGTACATTCTCAATTGTGTAGCGGCCCGAGGGACTAGCTGTAGTTGTACTTGCAGGATAGTCCAGCATTGCGTTCAAGCAATAAATCAGCAATGCAATAAACACCAAGAGCAAACTGATAGGCACTAGCCATTTCTTTTTAAGCGTAGTCATTTTTTCGCCACACCCAGTTCGACAGCGGATTGTACATGAGTAAAAATGCGCATCATTTATTCCAAACATTAATAACTGTCGCGGGAACGTTTTGATATTGAACATCAGACAGAACCTGGAAATCACCGCCTTTTTTAAATTCCATCCGATATTTTACAAAGTGAGAATTTGTAATATAGAAATAACGCGAGCTCTCTATTTCCCTAAACATCGCCTGAGAATCTTCCGCACTGATATAGGGGTTTGAAGCGATGTCTGACTTCATCTGCGCTGCACCGGCATTTGCGGTGGCCGCATAGGCAGGGTTGGCTATACCATCAAAGTTCCAGAACCCCAATGGCTGACTGAAATTGTCATCCGGTGAGTCATTGAAGTCATACGCGTCCTCAGCATAAAACCCAATTCGCTCCACAAACAGCTGAATGCTATCTAGGGAAATAACCAGTTTTCCTTCTGGAAATACGCGGACATTAAAGTTTGCCAGCGCAGCTCGCAACTCATCAGTTTTCTCTATCAGGCCAAATTTAACTGCTCGATTATTACTGTATCCAAACTCTTCAACCTTCCTAGCGCTCGCAAACTTAAAAGGATAGACACCCGGCGCCGAGCCAAGATACTTATCTTTAATCTTCTTGCTTATATTATTACGACCTGCAGTATTATCCCAAGCAGACTTAAGCTCTTCAATGACAGCTTTCGCAGGTTCAAACTGCATCAACCAGCCCATTTTTACGATAGTGTCATTCACGTAGGCGATGTCAGCAAGAGCAATATGGTCTTTGACCTCTTTACTCATCGCACCATCGGCGGTTGGCCATGGCGCGCCATCAAACCAGTGGCGCATAAGCTTCGCAGCAACTGGCCATTTCATCTTATCCATCGCATCAGGTATGTCTGTGATTTTGAATTGACGGACAGCTGCAGACTTACCAGTTTGGTTACTGGCCGGCGTCAGACTTGATGCTATTTTCGTATCCGCCATAACAAACACCTTTTATCCAATTACGACTTCAGATTGCTGTTCAATAGTCAACTCATAGGACTCCGCTATAGAGGACGAGATTTTTTGCGTCTTCCCGTCGGCTCCCGTGACCCCACTGATAACTTTCCCCGAGGCTGTTTTGAAGCTGTATGCCACTCCCGCCAGTGGCTTCCCAGAGTCCTGACAATTGATGACGTAGTGCTCGTTAAACGGCCATTTGATCTCTACCGGCAACGGCGGCACAAACGGCGCCGGCGAATGCGAATTGCCGATAATCACCGTCCCCGATCCAGCCGTTACTTTATTGCCATGAGATCCAACCGAACCGACCGTGGCAGCCGGTTTTCCGTTGATCAACACGGTAGTGGCAAGATCGCCGACCAACGCACCACCACACGCCGAGGCATCGCCTTGGCGGGCGGCCGCGAGGCCGTCGAAGAACACGTCGCCGGAACCGGCGGCGATCGGGTTGGTGCCGTGGCCGGGGAGCGGGCAAGCGGTGGGGTCGGATACGCGTGCTGCGGGTTTGCCAGACATCGGGGATCTCCTTAGTTGACCTTGACTTGACCGCTGCCATCCAGGCGCGCGGAAAAACTGACCTGACGCTTGAACCCTTCAACTTCCAGCAGGCCTTCGATACTGAAGGCCAGGCGAAGCTGATCGTGGTCACGCGGCAGGGAAATGACACGCACGTTGCTCAGGCGCGGTTCGTAGGCTTCGATGAAGCTTTCGATGGCCAGGCGGGCCTGACTCAGCGAGTCGTGCAGGCTCAGGCGCATGTCATTGAGATCGGGCAACCCGTAGTCGGCCAGCGTTTGCACGCTGCCGGCCCGGGTGCTGAGCATTTTGGCCAGATGGGCAGCCACCGACGCCATGGCAGAAACCTCGAGGCTCTTGCCATTGCGTAGTTGTGCGTCGCCGTTGAGGCGTTCGAACAGGCTGCCGTATCCGTCCATGAGTCGCTCTTACTCTTTGTCCAGCTTGCCAACCAGCGACAGGGTGAAATCGGCACCCATGTACTTGAAGTGCGGACGCACGTTCAAGCTCACGCGGTACCAGCCCGGCTCGCCTTCAACGTCGCTGACGATCACTTGCGCAGCGCGCAGCGGACGACGGCCACGCACTTCGGCGCTCGGGTTTTCCTGGTCGGCAACGTACTGACGGATCCACTTGTTCAGTTCCAGCTCGAGGTCGGTACGTTCTTTCCACGAACCGAGTTGCTCGCGCTGCAGCACTTTCAGGTAGTGAGCCAAGCGGTTGACGATCATCATGTACGGCAGTTGGGTGCCGAGCTTGTAGTTCAGCTCTGCCGCCTTGCCTTCTGCGCTGATGCCGAAGAACTTCGGCTTCTGCACCGAGCTTGCGGAGAAGAACGCCGCGTTGTCGGAGCCTTTGCGCATGGTCAGGGAAATGAAGCCTTCCTCGGCCAGTTCGTATTCACGACGGTCGGAAACCAATACTTCGGTAGGAATCTTGGTTTCGATTTCGCCCATGCTTTCGAAATGGTGCAACGGCAGGTCTTCAACCGCGCCACCGCTCTGCGGGCCGATGATGTTCGGGCACCAGCGGAATTTGGCGAAGCTGTCGGTCAGCTTGGTGCCGAACGCGTACGCGGTGTTGCCCCACAGGTAATGCTCGTGGCTGTTGGCAACGGTTTCCTTGTAGACGAACGATTTGACCGGGTTCTCTTCCGGATCGTACGGGTTGCGCAGCAGGAAACGCGGCACGGTCAGGCCAACGTAGCGGGAGTCTTCCGAAGTACGGAAGCTCTGCCATTTGGCGAATTGCGGGCCTTCGAAGTGGTCTTTCAGATCTTTCAGATCCGGCAGGCCGGTAAAGCTTTCCAGGCCGAAGAATTTCGGGCCGGCAGCAGCGATGAACGGCGCGTGGGACATGCACGAAACGCTGGCCACGTACTGCATCAGCTTGACGTCTGGCGAGCTTGGCGACATGTAGTAGTTAGCGATGATCGCGCCCACCGGCTGACCACCGAACTGGCCGTATTCAGCGGTGTAGATGTGCTTGTACAGGCCCGACTGCATGACTTCCGGCGAATCTTCGAAATCGTCCAGCAGGTCTTCTTTGGAGACGTTGAGGATTTCGATCTTGATGTTTTCGCGGAAGTTGGTGCGGTCGACCAGCAACTGCAGGCCACGCCACGACGATTCCAGCGCCTGGAAGTCCGGGTGGTGGAGGATTTCGTCCATCTGACGGCTGAGCTTGGCATCGATCTCGGCGATCATGCGGTCAACCATGGCCTTTTTGACCGGCTCACCGTTGTTCTGCGGCTTGAGCAGTTCTTCGATGAAGGCCGACACGCCGCGCTTGGCGATGTCATAGGCTTCGTCGTCCGGAGTCAGACGGGTTTCGGCGATGATGCTGTCGAGAATGCTGTATTCGCCGCTGGCGGCGCTCTTCTCTTGTGCTGCGCTAGTGCTCATTATGTTGGCTTCCTTGGCAAGAGTCTCAGGCGTCCGGGGCTGCGGCGTTCAGGCCCAGCTCACCGAGTACGCGACCACGGGATTCGTCGTCGGCGAGCACGCCTTCGATCGCTTTACGGAACGCAGGCGCGTTACCCAGCGGGCCTTTGAGGGCCACCAGCGCATCGCGCAGTTCCATCAGTTTTTTCAGCTCAGGCACTTGCTCGACCAGGCTGGCCGGGTTGAAGTCCTTCATCGAATTGACGCGCAGTTGCACAGCCAGCTCGTCGGCCTCGCCATCTTCCTGCAGACGGTTCGGCACGCTCAGCGTCAGACCCAGTTCTTGCTTGGCCAACACTTCATCGAAGGTCATCTTGTCGATGCTGATCGGCTTGCGATCTTCGATTTTGCGATCGTCCTTGCGGTGGGTGTAGTCACCGATTGCCAGCAGTTTCAGCGGCAGTTCAATCTCTTCCTGAGCACCGCCGGTGGCGGGTTTGAAGGTGACGTTGATGCGTTCCTTGGGGGCTACCGAGCCTTCTTTGGCCATGGCTTTTCTCCTTGCGGTTGTGGCCCTGGGGCCTATTCGAGTACCACTTCGAGGTCGAGGTGGCACAGCCTGCGATAAATCTCTTCCTTGCGTTCACGTACGGCATGGTTCTGCGGCAACAACTCGCAGCAACTGTGCAGCAGGTGCAGCACTTCCAATGCAAGATCGGGCTCCCAGGCGTGCAGGCCTGAGTCCTGTAATGTCTGATCGAGGGTTTCGAGCTGGTTCTTGGCCAGTTCGTATTTCTTGGCCATGAAGCACAGCCGCGCGAGGGCGAACTGCCAGAAAAACCGTTCGCGCCCGCCGTGGGCCGATTGCAGACCCTGCTTGAGGGTCTGTACGGCCGGCTTGAGGCCTTCCTTGCGCAGCAGTGGCAAGACGTCTTCGAGGGCCTTTTCCCAGGCGGGCTGGGTTTCGACGTTTTCGCTCTCGACCTTGCGCGGCGCACTGGCGCTTTGCAGGTGCGGCATGACGTTGGCGGCGATCCACGCCCGAGTAGACGGATCGGCGAACGGCGCGCCGTCATGGAAGCGCAACTCGACAATGCCGGGCAGGCGCTGAACCAAAAGCGCGAAGTGGATTTCCACTTCGCGCATGGCCAATTCGGCGTTGAGGTTCTGGAGACATTCCCAGACCATCCTCTGGCCATCGAACCAGAACGGCGCCTTCGCCAGGCTCGCCTCCAGTTCCACCAGCAGGTCGGCGTATTTGCCCTGATCGAAACGGTCCTGATAGAGCTTGAGCTTTTCCAGCGGCAGGCCGCGCAACACGGTGATCTGCTCGGCGTTGCGCTCGGGTACCGCGTCGATGGTCATCCACAGCAATGTACGATTGAGGCGCAGGGCGCGCAGGTCGGTGGCTTTCTGTTTCAGCCACCAGGCACACAACGGCCGGGCACTTTCCTGCTGGGCACGCAGGGCTTTGTGCGCATCACGTTCGTTGTCGATCGGCGCGCCGGGCGTGAGCAACTGGGTTGCGGCCTGCTTGACCTGCGCCACCGCCGCGCCGACCACGCCGGGTGCCGGCTGATTGTCGGCAGCGCGCTGGATCATGGTTTTCAGGCGACGGGAGATCGGCAGCAGAAGTGGCGCGTCATCGCCCAGATGTTCAGTGCACGCGGCTTCGAGACCGGACAGGTGCTCGGAGAGCTGCCGGAACATCGGCAACTGTTCTTTGATCGCAATGTTTTCGGTAATGACCTGCTCGAGACGCGGCACCAGCCAGCCAATCGCGGCGGCACGGGTGCGCGGTTTGAGCGGGTGAACGTCGGCCCAGTTGTTTTCCGACAAATGGTGCAGCAGACCGAGGCCGGCGAGCAGCCCGGGGAAGGATTCGCGCTGGTACAACGACCAGGTCAGCCAGGCGCCGACACGCAAATCCTTGGATTGGGTACGCAGCAGGTTTTCGCTGTTTTCGCGGATTTTCAACCAGTCGATCTGCCCGCTTTCGTGCATCGACGAGGCTTTGGCCAGCTCGCTTTCCAGCGCCTCGAATTCGCTCGAGAAACGAACGTCTTCGCCCGCGAAATTCTCTTTGGAAACAGAGACTTTTGCGAGTTCGAGGTAATGGGCGGAAAGTTTGCTTGAGTAGGACATCCATGGCCTTTATTAAGGATTACAGTCGTGCGGGCGAATAGAGTGTCAGCCACGCGGGACAGTATCGAAGAGCAGTTCAGCGACTCATCCAATTGAGATGTGCTCTTTCAAGTGGGCGCATCGTAATCACAATGATGGCCACTAGCAAGCATCTGATTAAACAACAAGACGAAGTGTTCTTTGTTTGTTGTAGGAGGTTTCCTTATATCCTGTCAGGGTATCCCTGATACCCCCTTCGCCTGTGCATTCGCGCGAGATACGCCTGAAACCCTCGATCCAGAGCGCTCGTTCCAAAACCCCGCAACGCCCGTATGTGTGCTGACGAAGAAGGCTCGGAGCATGACCGCTTTTGAAAAATTCGGATGTAGGATGATTCCGAAAGACTTCGGTATTGTTTCAACGCATCACTGCGCGACAACAAAACAACATTAAAGGTGCCATCATATTGATAGCATTTATGAAAAATTATTAATCGCCCGAAGGTATGCAAAGCCGCCGCGCTAATCAAAAGCCCTTATTAATGCCTTTGCATTAGCGCGCGTGGTCCACTAATTGGCGGACATAAAAAATGGGCATTCGACCGCAATCGAAATGCCCATTTTTCTCAGCGGTTCTCCCGTTATTCAGGAGGTTCGCCGCAATTACGGATTAACGCTGTCTTTCAACGATTTGCCTGGCTTGAACGCAACGGTGTTGCTGGCCTTGATCTTCACCGGTTCGCCGGTTTGCGGGTTTTTGCCGGTGCGGGCGCCGCGGTGGCGTTGCAGGAAGGTGCCGAAGCCGACCAGCGTCACGCTGTCCTTGCGGTGCAGGGCGCCGGTGATTTCTTCGAGGACGGCGTTGAGGACGCGATTGGCCTGTTCTTTGGTCAGGTCCGCTTTTTCCGCGATGGCGGCGGCGAGTTCTGGTTTACGCATTAGTGAAGCCCCTTTGACGGTTTTTTGTTGTTATGTCCGTGCTGTTCTCGTTGGAACAGCGCCCAAGGCGCCGCAGGCTCTACTCTGCGGCAGACGGGAGTGAGAATGGCACGCGGATACGGGCGACGCCAGTCTCCCCGCGACCTTTGTCGGGGCAAAAGCGGGGTGTTTACGACAGAACGACCGGCATTTACGCCAGCAGGGCCGGAAGCTGTTTGTTAAGGGCAAGTTTTTCCATGACCGCAGCACCGGTCAGCGCATAACCGAGCAACTGACCGTCGGCACTGCGGCACAGCGCCTTGATGTCGGCGCCCTGCCCCTCCACCGTCCAGACGCCTTCGCTGCCACGCGGCGGCGGCGAGACCACCAGCGGGCACACTGGGGTTTTCACGGTGATCGGCATCGGGCCGTAGCTGACCGTCGTCGGGTTTCCTGCCAGGGTCTGAGCCAGCGCTCGCGCGCAGCTCATGAGGGGCATGACGTACAACAGATTCAGCCCGTCGACCTCGGCGCAATCGCCCAGGGCGTAAATATTGGCGTGGGACGTTTTAAGCTGCCGATCAACCATGACGCCGCGATTGACCTGGAGCCCCGCCGCCGCTGCCAGATCGATGCGCGGGCGCAGGCCAATCGCCGAGACCACCACGTCGCAGGCGATGACCTGGCCGTCGGACAGGTGCGCTTCGAGGCCATCGGCAACTTTCTGCAGATGGGTCAGCACCGGACCGAGGTGGAATTTTGCGCCGAGACTTTCCAGCCCGGCCTGCACGGCGGCCGCAGCGGCCGGGTGCAACAGGGTCGGCATGACCTGCTCGCACGGTGCGACCAGTTGCACTTCGTAGCCGCCGAGGATCAAGTCGTTGGCGAACTCGCAACCGATCAGGCCGGCGCCGAGCAACAGCACGCGCCGCTTGCCGGCCGCAGCGGCACGAAACCGTGCGTAGTCTTCCAGATCGTTGATCGGGAATACCAGATCGGCAGCATCGCCTTCGATCGGCACGCGCACGGTTTCCGCGCCCCAGGCGAGAATCAGGTCGCGGTAATACACCGCCTCTTCACCGATCCACAGACGTTTGTGGCCGGCATCGATGCCGCTGATGCGCGTGTGGGTGCGCACCTCGGCCTTCAACTGCTCGGCCATGGCGCCCGGCTCGGCCATGCTCAGGCCGTCGGCATCCTTGTTCTTGCCGAAACCGGTGGAGAGCATCGGCTTGGAGTACGAGCGGCCGTCATCGGCGGTGATCAGCAGCAGCGGGGTTTCGCTGTCGAGCTTGCGAAACTCGCGGGCCAGGTTGTAGCCCGCCAGGCCAGTGCCGATGATGACGACAGGTGCGCTCATGCCTAACTCCTTGATTTCGCTTAGTTGATTTCGATCATTTCGAAGTCCATCTTGCCGACGCCGCAGTCCGGGCACAGCCAGTCTGCCGGCACGTCTTCCCAGCGGGTGCCCGGCGCAATGCCGTCATCCGGCCAGCCGTCGGCTTCGTTGTAGATCAGGCCACAGACGATGCATTGCCACTTTTTCATTCGGATACTTCCTCAAGGTTCAGGCGATTGCTGGCGCGGACGGTCGATGGGTGTTGCGCTGCCATCCGGCTCAGGGCGTTTTGTACTGAGGGTGCCGGGCAGATGCAAGCCTGTTCGGCGCAACGGCAGCCCGGATCGATCAATCTCGCCGCCCGCCATGGTAAGCTCGCCGCCTCATTTGCGGCCAATAATGACTCATTGTGCAACATTCAAATGCCTGCCCCGCCCCGCTCTGGCTGCCCCAAAGCCGACTGTCACCCCGCCCCGATCCGTTGACTCTGGACTGGTTGTTCGACGAAGGTTCGCTGACCCGCCGTCTGACGCGGCTGTCCTGCGATGGCTTCAGCGTGACGCCATTGTTCGAAGGCTGGGCCACCCTGCGCAGCGACGAATGCGCGGCGCTGGAGCTGGCCGAAGACAGCGAAGGCTGGGTGCGCGAGGTGTATCTGCGTGGCCACGGCGAGGCCTGGGTGTTCGCCCGTAGCGTCGCCTCGCGTGCGGCATTGCAGGGTGACGGCTTGCACATGGACGAACTCGGCAGCCGCTCGCTGGGTGAACTGCTGTTTTGCGACCAGGCGTTTCAGCGCCGCGCCCTCGAAGTTTGCCACTACCCTGAAGACTGGCTGCCAATAGATGTCAGAGCGCCTGAACTGTGGGGACGGCGCTCGCGTTTCGACCGTGGCGCGCTGAGCGTGCTGGTTGCGGAAATCTTCCTGCCGAGCCTGTGGCGCACCGCCCGTGCCCATCCGGAGAACTGCTGATGTATCAGAGCCTGCTCAAGTCCCTGAACCGCTTGACCCCGCGCGCCTGGGATTTCATTCAGTTGACGCGCATGGACAAGCCGATCGGCATCTATCTGTTGTTGTGGCCAACGTTGTGGGCGCTGTGGATTGCCGGCAAGGGCTCGCCGTCATTGGCTAACGTAGTGATTTTTGTCCTCGGAGTGGTGCTGACCCGCGCCGGCGGTTGCGTGATCAACGACTGGGCCGATCGCAAGGTCGACGGCCATGTCAAACGCACCGCGCAGCGCCCCTTGGCCAGCGGCAAGATCAGTTCGAAAGAAGCGCTGGTATTCTTTGCCGTGCTGATGGGCATCAGTTTTCTGCTGGTGCTGTGCACCAACGCGCCGACCATCTGGCTATCACTGGGTGGTCTGGCGCTGGCCTGTACCTATCCGTTCATGAAGCGCTACACCTATTACCCGCAAGTGGTGCTGGGTGCTGCGTTTTCGTGGGGCATGCCGATGGCATTCACTGCCGAGACTGGCGAGTTGCCCGCAGCGGCGTGGCTGCTGTGGATTGCCAACCTGCTGTGGACGGTGGGTTATGACACCTATTACGCAATGACCGACCGCGATGACGACCTGAAGATCGGGGTGAAATCCACGGCGATCCTGTTTGGCGAGGCGGACCGGGTGATCATCCTCGGCCTGCAGGTGTTGTCGTTGGGCTGCCTGTTGCTGGCGGGTTCGAAATTCGAACTCGGTATATGGTTCAACCTGGGCTTGCTGGTGGCGGCTGGCTGTTATGCGTGGGAGTTCTGGTACACCCGGGATCGCGACCGCCTGCGTTGCTTCAAGGCGTTTTTGCACAATCACTGGGCCGGGTTGGCGATTTTTGTCGGGATCGTCGTGGATTACGCACTACGCTAAACGCAAATCAGTGTAGGAGTGAGCCTGCTCGCGATAGCGGTGTGTCAGTTGACGAAAAATGCAGCTGACAGACCGCTATCGCGAGCAGGCTCACTCCTACAGGGGACGGCGTCTATTTGGCTTTGGCGACTTTCCAGGCGCCGTCCATCTTGCCTTCGCCAGTCATGTCGCCGGCCTTCTTGTCCATCACGAAGGTGTACAGCGGCATGCCCTGGTAAGCCCACTGCATCGAGCCGTCGTCACGCTTGACTACCGTCCAGTCGCCCATCGACTTGTCACCCGCCTGCGCCATCAATGGCGGCCAGTTCGCTGCGCATTTGTCATTGCAAGCTGACTTGCCGGCGGAGTCCTTGGCGAAGGTGTACAGGGTCATGCCTTTGTGATCGGTGAACATGCCGTCCTTCTCCATCGCCGGATCGGCAGCCATCGCCAGGCCAGGCAGAGCCAGGGCCGCGGCCATCAGCAGGGCTTTGAAAGAAGCAGTCATCTGAGTCATGGAAACCTTCTTTTGTGGTTGTCAGGATTCGGACTTAGAGCTTAGTCCAGGATGGTCAAACTTGTGGGCGGGCAGAAATACTGTCACACGACTGCAATAATTCCGTTATCTAATGCGGCGCAAGACAGTTAAATGACAAGAGGATTAAGGCATGGTTGGCAGGAGCATTCTGATCGTCGACGACGAAGCGCCCATTCGCGAAATGATCGCCGTGGCGTTGGAAATGGCCGGCTATGACTGCCTCGAGGCAGAGAACTCGCAGCAGGCCCACGCCATCATCGTCGACCGCAAACCGGACCTGATCCTGCTCGACTGGATGCTGCCCGGCACGTCCGGCATCGAACTGGCCCGGCGCCTCAAGCGTGACGAGCTGACCGGCGACATCCCGATCATCATGCTCACCGCCAAGGGCGAAGAGGACAACAAGATCCAGGGCCTGGAAGTCGGCGCCGACGACTACATCACCAAACCGTTTTCCCCGCGTGAACTGGTCGCTCGCCTCAAGGCGGTGCTGCGCCGCGCCGGCCCGACCGACGGCGAAGCGCCGATCGAAGTCGGTGGCCTGCTGCTCGACCCGATCAGCCACCGCGTGACCATCGACGGCAAACCGGCCGAGATGGGCCCGACCGAATATCGCCTGCTGCAATTCTTCATGACCCACCAGGAACGCGCCTACACCCGCGGCCAATTGCTGGATCAGGTCTGGGGCGGCAACGTCTATGTCGAAGAGCGCACCGTCGACGTGCACATTCGCCGCCTGCGCAAGGCCCTCGGCGATGCTTACGAAAATCTGGTACAAACCGTGCGCGGTACGGGCTACCGCTTCTCCACAAAAGCATAAAAAAGCGGCTGCAAGTTTTTAGCTACAAGCGGCAAGTGAAAGCAGATCCGCTTTAGCTTGCAGCTTGAAACTTGACGCTGCGGCTAAGGACGCCCTTGTGAATCAAAACTGGCATGGCACCCTGATTCGCCACATGCTGCTACTGGTCACCGCGTGTCTGGTGATCGGGCTGATCAGCGGCTATTACGGCTGGAGCCTTGCGGTGGGCCTGGGCCTGTATCTGGCCTGGACGCTCAAGCAATTGCTGCGTCTGCACGAATGGCTGCGTCAGCACCAGCCCGATGAAGCGCCGCCCGATGGCTATGGCCTGTGGGGCGAAGTGTTCGACAGCATCTACCACCTGCAACGCCGCGACCAACGGGTGCGCGGGCGGCTGCAAGCGGTGATCGACCGGGTGCAGGAATCCACCGCGGCGCTGAAAGACGCAGTGATCATGCTCGACAGCGACGGCAACCTGGAGTGGTGGAACCGCGCCGCCGAAACCCTGCTCGGCCTCAAGACCCCACAAGACAGCGGCCAACCGGTGACCAACCTGGTGCGGCATCCGCGCTTCAAGGAATATTTCGAGCAGGACAACTTCGCCGAGCCGCTGGAAATCCCTTCGCCGACCAACGATCGCGTGCGCATTCAGCTGTACCTGACCCGCTACGGCAACAACGAGCACCTGATGCTGGTGCGCGATGTCACGCGCATCCATCAACTGGAGCAGATGCGCAAAGACTTCATCGCCAACGTTTCCCACGAACTGCGCACACCGCTGACGGTGATCTGCGGCTATCTGGAAACCCTGCTCGATAACGTCGAAGAAGTGAACCCGCGCTGGAGCCGGGCTTTGCAGCAGATGCAACAACAGGGCGGGCGCATGCAGACGCTGCTCAACGACTTGCTGCTGCTGGCCAAGCTCGAAGCCACCGATTACCCGTCGGACAACCAGCCGGTGCAGATCGATGCACTGCTGCAGTCGATCACCAGCGACGCCCAGCAATTGTCTGGCGCGAAGAATCAGCACATCACCCTCGAAGCCAATGCCGGCGTGCTGCTCAAGGGCAGCGAAGCGGAGTTGCGCAGTGCGTTTTCCAATCTGGTGTTCAACGCGGTCAAGTACACCCCGGCCGAAGGCAACATTCGGATTCGCTGGTGGGGCGACGATCAAGGCGCGCACCTGAGCGTGCAGGATTCGGGCATTGGTATCGACAGCAAACACCTGCCGCGCCTGACCGAACGCTTCTATCGCGTCGATTCCAGCCGCAACTCCAACACCGGCGGCACCGGCCTCGGTCTGGCCATCGTCAAACATGTGTTGCTGCGCCATCGCGCGCGCATGGAGATCAGCAGCGTGCCCGGCCACGGCAGCACGTTCACCTGCCACTTCGCCCCGGCCCAGGTGGCCAGCGCACGGGCGATCGGCGCTGCCGAGTGATGCCGCCCGGCACACGCCACTAGGCAATTGCCAAGTCAGCCGCTACATTGGCTGACTTGCGCCTGCCTTTCAGGCGCTGTTTTCCCTTACTTTCGAATCACACGGAACCTGCAAAACTCCATCATGGACCCTTCCCCTGGCTTGTCCCTCGCTACTATTTTCGCCGACTTCGGCATGATTCTTTTTGCTCTGATCCTGGTACTGCTCAACGGCTTTTTCGTTGCGGCGGAGTTCGCCATGGTCAAGCTGCGCTCGACCCGGGTCGAAGCCATCGCCGAGCAGCATGGCTGGCGCGGACATATCCTGCGCACCGTGCACAGTCAGCTCGATGCCTATCTCTCGGCGTGCCAGTTGGGTATCACCCTCGCCTCCCTCGGCCTGGGCTGGGTCGGTGAGCCGGCGTTCGCGCATATCCTTGAACCGCTGTTGAGCGCGATCGGCGTCGATTCGCCGGAGATCGTCAAAGGCGTCTCGTTTTTCACCGCATTTTTCATCATTTCCTATCTGCATATCGTGGTCGGCGAACTCGCGCCGAAGTCGTGGGCGATCCGTAAACCGGAACTGCTGTCGCTGTGGACCGCGGTGCCGCTGTACCTGTTCTACTGGGCGATGTATCCGGCGATCTACCTGCTCAACGCCAGCGCCAACGCGATCCTGCGTATCGCAGGGCAAGGCGAACCCGGCCCGCACCATGAACACCATTACAGCCGCGAAGAACTGAAACTGATCCTGCACTCCAGCCGCGGTCAGGATCCGAGCGACCAAGGCATGCGCGTACTGGCCTCGGCAGTGGAAATGGGCGAACTGGAAGTGGTCGACTGGGCCAACTCCCGGGAAGACCTGATCACCCTCGAATTCAACGCGCCGCTGAAGGAAATCCTGGCGATGTTCCGTCGCCACAAATTCAGCCGTTATCCGGTGTACGACAGCGAGCGCCAGGAGTTCGTCGGCCTGCTGCACATCAAAGATCTGCTGCTGGAGCTTGCGGCGCTGGACCACATCCCGGAGTCGTTCAACCTCGCCGAGCTGACCCGTCCGCTGGAGCGTGTGTCACGGCACATGCCGTTGTCGCAGCTGCTGGAGCAGTTCCGCAAGGGCGGCTCGCACTTCGCCGTAGTCGAGGAGGCTGACGGCAACATCATCGGCTACCTGACCATGGAAGACGTGCTGGAGGTGCTGGTCGGCGATATTCAGGACGAACACCGCAAGGCTGAGCGCGGCATTCTCGCCTACCAGCCGGGCAAGCTGCTGGTTCGTGGCGATACGCCGTTGTTCAAGGTCGAACGCCTGCTGGGTATCGATCTGGATCACATCGAAGCGGAAACCCTCGCCGGGTTGGTCTATGAAACCCTCAAACGCGTGCCGGAAGAGGAAGAAGTGCTGGAAGTCGAAGGCCTGCGGATCATCATCAAGAAGATGAAAGGGCCGAAGATTGTGCTGGCCAAGGTGTTGATGCTGGATTGATGGGCTGATCCGGGAGCGCGTCGCCGCTTTCGCGAGCAGGCTCGCTCCCACAGGAATCACACCGAACCTGTGGGAGCGAGCCTGCTCGCGAAGGGGCCCGCACGGTCACCTCATCACTGCTTGCCCAACGCAAAGTTGGGCAAAGCCCCCAGCGGCTGGTTGAACTGATACGGAATCGACACCAGCCCTTCGCCGGTATTGCGCTGCACCACGAAGTGCAGGTGCGGGCCGCTGCTGTTGCCAGTGTTGCCAGACAGCGCCAGCGGACTGCCGACCTTGACCCGTTGCCCCTCACGTACGCTCACCGAACCTTGTTTGAGATGCAGGTACACGCCCATCGTGCCGTCATCGTGCAGCACCCGCACGAAATTGCCCGACGCATCGGTGCCGCGCCCGCTCTGTGAGTTTTCAGTCTTGACCACCACCCCGGCCCGCGCGGCAATGATCGGCGTGCCCACCGGCATGGCGATGTCCATGGCATAGCGATTCTTCGGTCCGTAGTGGCTGTATTGGCCGTTGGCGCCCTGACTCAGGCGGAACGGCCCGCCACGCCACGGCAGTGGATAGCGATAGCTCTGCGCCGCGCCAGCGGGGTCGCCCAGCGAATAATGGAACTGCGGCGAATACACCAGCGGCTTACCGGCGGATATCGCCGTCAGCAGCGCCAGCCGCGTGTTGCTGCGCGCCGGCAGCACCCGGCGAATGGTCTGCACCGGCGCGCCGCGCACGTTGCTCAGGCCGGTAAAAGCCAAGGCAATCTCGACCGGTGCATACAGATCGTTGCGCACGAACACCACGTCGGTGCCTTTCTGCTTTTTGATATCGAGGTACACCTGGCGCTCCAGGCGCTCGACCATGCGGTCCTGAAACACGAACACCTGCGCGCCTTTACTCGGCCGGTCACTGTAGGAAACCACGCCGTTGGCATCGGTGGATTTATAGATGGTCATGGCCACTGCCGAGGTGGAGGCCAGAAACACAGCACAGAGAAACAGCAGGCGCGCGAGCATGGGCAAGAATCTGACGAAAGAAGGCCTGGAAATGAGCCTAGCAGGTGAAGCAGACCAGGCTAGTCGACAGATGTTGCAAATAGGCAGTGCAGAAGATGGATGGTGCTGTTGATGGCCCTATCGCCAGCAGGCTGGCTCCCACATTGGAATGCGTTGCAAATGTGGGAGCCAGCCCTGCTGGCGATAGCGACTTGTCAGGCGAGGACGATCAGGCGCCCGGCACGAAATGCTTCTGCGCCGTGCCACGGGCAATCAGGCGCGAGATGTAGTCGAGCTTCTGCGCGTCCTGATCGACGAAGCGGAAGGTCAGTTGCAGCCATTCACTGTCTGGCTTCTGCTCGACCGCGACAACGGCGTGCAGGTAACCGTTGAGGCGCGCGACTTCGGCGTTGTCGCCCTGCTCCAGATCGAGCACGGCGCTGTCGAGGATCTGCGGCAGGGTCTCGGTGCGCTTCACTACCAGCAGCGCTTCCTTGATGCTCAGCGCCTTGATTACGCATTGCTGGGTGCCGCTCGGCAGGCGCAACTGGCCCTGACCGCGGCCACCGACCGGCGCTTTCGCCGCGGCAGGTGCCTGCACTGGCGGCGCGTTGAGCAAACCGCGCGATGGCGCAGCAGCGGCTGCCGGAGCCGCCGCAGGCTTGGCAAACGGGTTGGCCGCCGCAGCCGGGGCAGCGCCGACCACCGCAGGCTTGCCGCCGGTCAGTGCGCTCAGCGAATCGTTGCCGAACGCCGAGTTCATCTTGGTCGGCGCGCTGTTCATCAGGGTGTCGAGCTTGCCGACCTTGTTCAGCGCCTGCTTGACCTTGGTCAGCAACTGTTCATTGGTGAATGGCTTGCTGACGTAGCCGGACACGCCAGCCTGAATCGCCTGCACAACGTTTTCCTTGTCGCCCCGGCTGGTCACCATGACGAACGGCATGGTCTTGAGATTGTCCTGCTCGCGGCACCAGGTCAGCAGTTCGAGGCCGGACATTTCCGGCATTTCCCAATCGCACAACACCAGGTCGAAAGCTTCTCTGGCCAGCATGGCCTGGGCCTTTTTACCGTTGACGGCGTCCTCGGTGCGGATCCCCGGGAAGTAATTACGCAGGCACTTTTTCACCAGGTCACGAATGAACGAAGCATCGTCCACGACCAACACACTGATCTTGCTCATCCAACACCCCTATTAAAATCCCGGCAAGCATAACGCTGGCTGATGGCACATTGCCAAAACTCTTCAGTCACGCCGGGACTTTTCGTTCGCGGGTGCTGCTTTTTAATTCGCTTTTCAATTCGGTCGCCTGTGAAAAGCACAAACAAAAACGCCCGGCCAAAGGGCCGGGCGCTTTTCTCAGGCAATCTTACTTATCGTCAGTTTCGCCCGGAACATTAGCGGTTTCGGCACTGGTGCCTTCAACTTCTTCCTTCATGCGCTTGAGGCCCATGTGCCGCACGTCGGTGCCGCGGACCAGGTAGATCACCAGTTCCGAGATGTTGCGCGCATGGTCGCCGATGCGCTCCAGCGAACGCAGGACCCAGATGATGCTCAGAACCCGCGAGATAGAGCGCGGGTCTTCCATCATGTAGGTCGCCAGCTCGCGCAGGGCGGTTTTGTATTCGCGGTCGATGATCTTGTCGTACTGCGCCACCGACAGCGCCAGATCGGCGTCGAAACGCGCGAACGCGTCCAGCGCATCGCGGACCATGTTGCGCACCTGGTCGCCGATGTGGCGAACCTCGACGTAACCACGCGGCGCTTCGCCTTCCTCGCACAACTGGATGGCACGGCGGGCGATCTTGGTCGCTTCGTCGCCGATGCGCTCGAGGTCGATCACCGACTTGGAGATGCTGATGATCAGACGCAGGTCCGACGCTGCCGGCTGACGACGGGCGAGAATGCGCAGGCACTCTTCGTCGATGTTGCGCTCCATCTGGTTGATCTGGTCGTCGATCTCGCGCACTTGCTGAGCCAGACCGGAGTCGGCCTCGATCAGCGCTGTGACGGCGTCGTTGACCTGCTTCTCGACCAGCCCGCCCATGGCAAGGAGGTGGCTGCGCACTTCCTCCAGTTCAGCGTTGAACTGCGCGGAAATGTGATGGGTAAGGCCTTCTTTGGAAATCATTGTTCGCTCCGCGAAAGTTGCAAGCTTCAAGCTGCAAGCTTCAAGCAGTTATGTATAAGTCCTGATATCGCACCGCATCTTACTTGCCGCTTAAAGCTTGCGGCTTGCAGCTCTACGATCAGCCATAGCGACCGGTGATGTAGTCTTCGGTCTGCTTCTTCGCCGGATTGGTGAACAGGGTATCGGTGTCGCCAAATTCCACCAGTTTGCCCATGTACATGAACGCCGTGTAGTCGGACACCCGCGCCGCCTGCTGCATGTTGTGCGTGACGATAACGATGGTGAACTTGGATTTCAGCTCGTAGATCAGCTCTTCGACTTTCAGCGTCGAGATCGGGTCGAGGGCCGAGCACGGTTCGTCGAGCAGCAGCACTTCCGGCTCAACCGCGATGGTACGGGCGATCACCAGACGCTGTTGCTGACCACCGGACAGGCCAAGCGCCGAGTCGTGCAGACGGTCTTTGACTTCGTCCCACAGCGCCGCGCCTTTCAACGCCCACTCAACGGCTTCGTCGAGGATGCGCTTCTTGTTGATGCCCTGGATGCGCAGGCCGTACACCACGTTTTCGTAGATGGTCTTCGGGAACGGGTTGGGCTTCTGGAACACCATGCCGACGCGACGACGCAGCTCGGCAACGTCTTCGCCCTTGCGATAGATGTTGTTGCCGTACAGGTTGATCGCGCCTTCAACGCGGCAGCCGTCAACCAGATCGTTCATGCGGTTGAAGGTGCGCAGCAAAGTCGACTTGCCGCAACCGGACGGGCCGATGAACGCGGTCACGCGCTGCTTCGGAATGTTCATGCTGACGTCGAACAGCGCTTGTTTCTCGCCGTAGTACAGGCTCAGGCCGGGCACTTCGATGGCCACGGTTTCCTGTTCGAGGTTCAGGCTCTGCTTGTCTCGGCCCAGGGCAGACATGTTGATGCCGTGGCTGTGTGTTTCGTGCTGCATGGGAGGCTCCCTGTGCTGACAAATTCGGTTCGGTTTTTGTGGGAGCCAGCCTGCTGGCGATTCAGGCACTGCGGTTTGTCTATGAAACCGCGGTGATGCCATCGCGAGCAGGCTCACTCCTACATAAGAAATCAGCTATCCAGTGCTTTGTACTTTTCGCGCAGGTGGTTGCGGATATACACCGCCGACAAGTTCAACGTCGCGATCACCAGCACCAGCAACAGCGCCGTGGCGTACACCAGCGGACGGGCCGCTTCGACGTTCGGGCTCTGGAAGCCGACGTCATAAATGTGGAAGCCCAGGTGCATGATCTTCTGGTCCAGGTGCAGGTACGGGTAGTTGCCATCCACCGGCAGCGACGGCGCCAGTTTCACCACGCCGACCAGCATCAGCGGTGCCACTTCGCCGGCGGCACGGGCCACGGCGAGGATCATGCCGGTCATCATTGCCGGGCTGGCCATCGGGATGACGATCTTCCACAGCGTTTCCGCCTTGGTCGCGCCCAGTGCCAGCGAACCTTCGCGCACGGTACGCGGGATCCGCGCCAGACCTTCCTCGGTCGCAACAATGACCACCGGCACTGCCAGCAGCGCCAGCGTCAGCGAGGCCCACAGCAGACCCGGCGTACCAAAGGTCGGTGCCGGCAAAGCTTCAGGGAAGAACAAGCGGTCGACCGAACCGCCGAGCACGTAGACGAAGAAACCCAGACCGAACACGCCGTAAACGATCGCCGGTACACCGGCAAGGTTGTTTACCGCGATGCGAATGACGCGGGTCAGGGTGTTCTGTTTGGCGTATTCGCGTAGGTACACCGCCGCCAGTACGCCGAACGGGGTCACGATCATCGCCATGATCAGGGTCATCATCACGGTGCCGAAGATCGCCGGGAAGATCCCGCCCTCGGTGTTCGCTTCACGCGGGTCATCCGAGAGGAATTCCCAGATCTTGCTGAAGTAGAAGCCGACCTTGGTCAACGTACTCATGCCGTTTGGCTGGTAGGCATGCACGACTTTGCCCAGACCGATTTCGATTTCCTTGCCGTTGGCGTCGCGAGCGGTCAAGGCGTCGCGGTTGAACTGCGCATGCAGGTCGGACAGACGTGCTTCGATGTCTTTGTAACGCGCGTCCAGCTCGGCGCGCTCGGATTCCATGTCCGCTTGCGCGGTGGCGTCCAGCTTGCCTTCCAGCTCGAGTTTGCGACCGTGCAGACGGATGCGCTCGAGGCCGGCGTTGATCGCGCCGATGTCGGTTTTTTCCAGCGTCTTCAGTTGAGCCGCGAGATCGTTGACCCGATCGATGCGCGCTTGCAGCTCAGGCCATGCGGCCTCGCCTTCGGCGATGACCTTGCCGTCCTGTTTGACGTTGACCAGGTAGCCGTAGAAATTGCCCCACTCGCGACGCTCGATCGCCATCAACTCGGGCGGCGTGGTCTGCTTGGTCAGCCAGTCGCCGACGATCCACGTGAAGTCGTTGCCGTTCAGGTCGCGGTTGCCGACCTTGACCAGCTCGCGGGTCATGAATTCCGGACCTTCGTCAGGCACCGGCAGGCCGGCACTCTTCAGACGGGCACGCGGCACTTCTTCTTTCTGCACCACTTCGCCGACGATCAGGTGATTGGCCTGGCCGGGTACGTCGTAATGCGCGTGGATCAGGTCCGCCGGCCAGAAGTGACCGAGACCGCGCACGGCAATCACCGCCAACAGGCCAATGGTCATGATGACCGCGATGGACACCGCGCCACCGCTGATCCAGACGCCTGGGGCGCCGCTCTTGAACCATCCTTTCAGGGAGTTCTGTTTCACAGACTTCTACCTTTGCTTAAAGCGACGAGTATTTCTTGCGCAGACGCTGACGAATCAGTTCTGCCAGGGTGTTCATGACGAAGGTGAACAACAGCAGCACCAGCGCCGAGAGGAACAGCACGCGGTAGTGGCTGCCGCCGACTTCCGACTCAGGCATTTCCACTGCAACGTTGGCGGCCAGGGTGCGCAGACCTTCGAACAGGTTCATTTCCATGACCGGGGTGTTACCAGTGGCCATCAGCACGATCATGGTTTCGCCGACGGCGCGGCCCATGCCGATCATCAGCGCCGAGAAAATCCCCGGGCTGGCGGTGAGGATGACCACGCGGGTCATGGTCTGCCACGGTGTAGCACCGAGGGCCAGCGAACCGAGGGTCAGGCCGCGCGGCACGCTGAACACGGCGTCTTCGGCGATCGAGTAGATGTTCGGGATCACCGCAAAGCCCATGGCCAGGCCGACCACCAGTGCGTTGCGCTGGTCGTAGGTGATGCCCAGGTCGTGGGAGATCCACATGCGCATGTCGCCGCCGAAGAACCAGTTCTCCATGAACGGGCTCATGTACAGCGACAGCCAGCCCACGAACAGGATCACCGGAATCAGCAGTGCACTTTCCCAGCCGTCCGGGACTTTCAGGCGGATCGACTCAGGCAGGCGGCTGAAAGTGAAACCGGCGACGAGGATGCCGATCGGCAACAGCATCAGCAGGCTGAAGATGCCCGGCAGATGCCCCTCCACATATGGCGCGAGGAACAGACCGGCGAAGAAACCGAGAATCACCGTCGGCATCGCTTCCATCAGTTCGATCACCGGCTTGACCTTGCGGCGCATGCCCGGGGCCATGAAGTACGCGGTGTAGATCGCTGCGGCAACGGCCAGGGGCGCGGCCAGCAGCATCGCGTAGAACGCGGCTTTCAAGGTGCCGAAGGTCAGTGGCGACAGGCTCAGTTTCGGCTCGAAATCGGTGTTGGCGGCAGTCGATTGCCAGACGTACTTAGGCTCGTCGTAGTTCTCGTACCAGACCTTGCTCCACAACGCGCTCCACGAAACTTCCGGGTGCGGGTTGTCGAGCAGCAACGGTTGCAGCTTGCCGCCGGCTTCGACGATTACCCGGTTGGCGCGCGGCGACAGACCGAACAGGCCCTGGCCGTCGACAACCTGATCGACCAGCAGCGTGCGGTGCGCGGTGCTGTGAAACACCCCAAGCTTGCCGCTGGCGTCGAGCGCGAGGAAGCCTTTGCGGCGTTCTTCGGCAGCGATTTCAACGATGGGCGTGCTGCCCATCTGGAACGTGCGAATCTGCTTCAGGCGCTGCTCGCCATCGGTGTCACGGGCCATGAACCATTGGGCCAGACCGCCCTTGGAGTCGCCGATGATCAGCGAGATACCACCGACCAGTTGCGTGGTCGCGGTGACTTCGGCGTCAGCATTTTCCAGCAGCTTGTAGCGACCGTTGAGGCTCTTGTCACGCAGGCTGAAGACGTCGGCCTGGGCACGCCCGTTGACCACGTACAGCCACTGCTGGCGTGGGTCGACGAAGATGTTTTTCACAGGCTCGGTCATCTGCGGCAGATCGATACGCTGCTGCTCGTTGGTGACTTCGCCGGTCATCAGGTTTTCTTCGCTGGTCAGCGACAGAACATTGAGTTGCGAACCGGTCGAGCCGACCAGCATCAGGGTCGTATCGGTGGCATTGAGGCTGACATGCTCCAGCGCACCGCCGCTTTCGTTCAGCGCAATCGGCGCCTCACCGTACGGGTACTCGATGGCCGGCGTGATGGTTTTCTTGCCATCGGGGTAGCTGACTTTGTAGGTGTGACGGAACACCAGCGCCTGACCATTGGACAGGCCCACGGCCACCAGCGGATGACCCGGCTGGTCTTCACCAATGGACGTCACGCTGGCGCCGGCCGGCACTGGCAGATCGACGCGCTTGAGTTCAGCGCCACTGTCGATATCGAAGAACAACGCCTGCCCCTTGTCGGAGACGCGCATCGCCACCTGATTCTGCTCTTCGAGCGAGATCATCAGCGGCTTGCCGGCGTCCTGCATCCAGGCCGGGGTGATCGAGTCTTTCGCGGTCAGGTCGGCACCTTGAAACAACGGCGCAACGACGTAAGCGAGGAAGAAGAAGATCAGGGTGATGGCCGCGAGCACCGCGAGGCCGCCAACGAGGACGTACCAACGGGTGAAGCGATCCTTGAGCGCGCGAATGCGGCGCTTGCGTTGCAGCTCAGGCGTATTGAAATCAATGCGCTTGGGAGGGGAAGTCGTAGTCATTGGGGAATTGGCCAGATCATTCATGCGCACACCCTAGCGATCCTGTATGACAGAAAGATGACAATGCAGTGACGCAGCAAATCCGCCACCCGGAAGGCCCGGCAGCGGAGTCGAAAATTTGGTAATTGTGGGAGCGAGCCTGCTCGCTCCCACAAAGAGTCCGGCGTTACGCCGGGCTCGATTTGTTACTGCTTGGCGACAGAGCCGCCTTCCTGCAGACCCAGGTCAGCCAGTGCCTTGGCAGCAACCTTGGCTGGCAGCGGGATGTAGCCGTCTTTCACCACCACTTCCTGGCCCTGCTTCGACAGCACCAGTTTGACGAACTCGGCTTCCAGCGGGGCCAGAGGCTTGTTCGGGGCTTTGTTGACGTATACGTAGAGGAAACGCGACAGCGGGTACTTGCCGTTCAGGGCGTTTTCTTCGGTGTCTTCGATGAACTCGCCGCCTTCTTTCTTGGCCAGGGCAACGGTTTTCACGCTGGCGGTCTTGTAGCCGATACCCGAGTAGCCAACGCCGTTAAGCGAGCTGCTGATCGACTGCACCACCGACGCCGAACCTGGTTGTTCGTTGACGTTTGGCTTGTAGTCGCCTTTGCACAGGGCTTCTTCCTTGAAGTAGCCGTAGGTGCCGGATACCGAGTTGCGGCCGAACAGTTGCACTGGCTTGTTGGCCAGGTCGCCGGTCACACCGAGGTCGCCCCAGGTCTTGACGTCAGCCTTGGCGCCGCACAGGCGTGTCGAGGAGAAAATCGCATCGACCTGAGCCATGGTCAGGTGCTTGATCGGGTTGTCCTTGTGCACGAACACGGCCAGGGCATCCACGGCAACCGGGATGGCAGTCGGCTTGTAGCCGTACTTCTGCTCGAAAGCCTGCAGCTCGTTGTCCTTCATCTTGCGGCTCATCGGGCCCAGGTTGGCAGTGCCTTCGGTGAGTGCAGGTGGCGCGGTAGAGGAACCGGCGGCCTGAATCTGGATGTTGACGTTCGGGTATTCTTTTTTGTAGTTCTCGGCCCACAGGGTCATGAGGTTGGCCAGGGTATCGGAACCGACGCTGGACAGGTTGCCCGACACACCAGTGGTCTTGGTGTAGCTCGGGATAGCAGGGTCAACAGCGGCAACCGCGTTGGCAGTCGCAACGCCAGCAGCGACAAAAGTCATTGCCGCCATCAAACGCTTCAGTTTCATGCCTTACTCCTAGCAGATAGGGTGTGTTAAGTCGGGGCCAAGTATCAGCAGGCCGTGTGAACACTCTATGGCTGAAATATGACAATTGGATGAAAGGCCAGCATGTCGAGACAGATCGTTCCCACGCTCTGCGTGGGAATGCCGCCAGGGACGCTCTGCGTCCGCTTCGAGAGGTGACGCAGAGCGTCACGGGATGCATTCCCACGCGGAGCGTGGGAATGATCAGGAGGGAGGAAAAATCAGCGCCCCTTCCTCCACAACCACGCACCTACAAGAATCCCCATTCCGCACAGCACCGCCACGTAATAAGCCGGGCCCATCGCGCTTTCCTTGAGCAGCAGACTCACCACCATCGGCGTCAAGCCACCGAAGATCGCGTACGCCACGTTGTACGAGAACGACAAACCACTGAAGCGCACCACCGGCGGGAACGCTTTGACCATCACATACGGCACCGCACCGATGGTGCCGACCAGCAGACCGGTCAATGCGTACAGCGGGAACAGCCAGTCCGGGTGGTCGGCGAGGCTGTGATAGAAGGTCCACGAGCTGATCAGCAGGCCGAGGCAGCCGAAAACGAAGACGCGGCCAGCACCGAAGCGATCGGCCAGTGCACCAGCGCCGATGCAACCCAGGCTGAGGAAGACGATGGCCAGGCTGTTGGCCTGCAAGGCGGTGGTCGGCGAGAAGTGATAGACCGTTTGCAGCACGGTCGGGGTCATCAGGATGACCACGACGACGCCGGCCGACAGCAGCCAGGTCAGCAGCATCGAGATCGCAATCGCCCCACGGTGATCACGCAGCACCGCGCGCAGCGGCACTTCTTCAGCCAATGCCTTGCGCTGTTGCAACTCGGCGAACACCGGGGTTTCGTGCAGCCAGCGGCGCAGGTACACGGAGAACAGGCCGAACACACCGCCCAGCAGGAACGGGATCCGCCAGGCGTAATCGGAGACTTCCGCCGGCGTATAAATGCTGTTGATCGCCGTGGCGACCAGCGAGCCGAGCAGGATGCCGGCAGTCAAACCGCTGGTGAGCGTGCCGCAGGCATAACCGATGTGTTTTTGCGGAACGTGTTCGGAAACGAAGACCCATGCTCCCGGCACTTCCCCGCCGATCGCCGCGCCCTGAATGACGCGCATCAACAGCAGCAGGATCGGCGCCCAGATGCCGATCTGCGCATACGTTGGCAGCAGGCCCATGATCAGGGTCGGCACGGCCATCATGAAAATGCTCAGGGTGAACATCTTCTTGCGCCCCAGCAGGTCGCCGAAGTGCGCCATGACGATGCCGCCCAGCGGCCGGGCGAGGTAGCCCGCAGCGAAGATGCCGAAGGTCTGCATCAGCCGCAGCCACTCGGGCATGTCGGCCGGGAAGAACAGCTTGCCGACCACGGTGGCGAAGAAAACGAAGATGATGAAATCGTAGAATTCCAGCGCCCCGCCGAGGGCGGACAGCGACAGGGTCTTGTAGTCATTGCGGGTCAACGGTCGTGCGGGTTGCTCGGGCTGCGCGAGGCTCGAAGGCGCTGTGGTCATGGCAAGGTCTTCTCTTATAGTCGAATCTGCCGCCACAACAACGCTGGCGGTGGCTTGGGCAGGTTCGGCACCATAGCAAATTGTTCGAAAAAGCACATAGAGGCGCGTAATTGACGGTCGAAATCAGAACCGGACGGTCGTCGTGGAGTCTACCGACCGATATACTCGCCACCTGCGCAGGTTTTGTAAGAGGTTGCTGTGCGAAAACGTTGTTGGCCCGCCCTTTGCTCGGGATTAGCCTTTTTCGCAGAGTTTCCCTTTAGGCGCCTGATGGAAAACGTGACGAACGCAGTGTGTTCGGTGTTGAATCGTTTTTCCCGAAGACGGCTACCACCCGCAATACCCACGAAGAGTCACGGGTCAGAGGCACCCCCGGCATGATAGAGCTCGAACAAGAAGATCCGATCCCGCAGGGCGACCTGGCTCTGCAAATCACCGCACTTCCACGCGAAACCAACGGCTTTGGCGATATTTTCGGCGGCTGGCTGGTCGCGCAGATGGACCTGGCCGGCACCGCCATGGCCAGTCGCGTCGCCGGTGGCCGTGTCGCCACGGTAGCGATCGACCGCATGGCGTTTCTGGTGCCGGTGGCCGTTGGCGCGCAGTTGTCCTTTTATACCCAGACCCTGGAAATCGGCCGCAGCTCGATCCAGATGATGGTCGAAGTGTGGAGCGATGACCCACTGTCCAGCGAATGGCGCAAGGTCACCGAAGCAGTTTTCGTGTTCGTCGCCATCGACGGCAGCGGCCGCACCCGTTCGGTGCCGCCGCGCGCGCGTTAAACCTCGCGGCCGTTTTGCGGTCGATAGTCGTCCCCAGTGTCTGATCGAGAGTTGCCCATGAACACGCCCAACGTTGAAGCCGTGAAACAGGATGAATTGAACTGCTGGCGGATCCGCCACGGCAAGGCCGAAGTGCTGGTGGCCCAGCAAGGCGCGCACATCCTCAGTTACCAGGTCGACGGCCAGCCGCCGATCATCTGGCTCAACGACAAGGCCGACTTCAAGACCGGCAAGAGCATCCGCGCCGGCGTGCCGGTGTGCTGGCCGTGGTTCGGCAAGTTCGAACGCAACCCGCAGAGCGTGCAGGCCATGTACACCGGCGCACAACCAGCCCCCGCACACGGTCTGGTGCGGGCGATGGATTGGGAACTGGGCGGCATCGAGTCGGAGGCTGACGGCGTCAAGGTCGAGTTCAAACTGCCCTACCCGGAAGGTGGCCTGCCGGGCTGGCCCCACGAAGTCGATCTGACCCTGACTTTGCATCTGGCAGATCAGTTGAGCTACAGCCTGACCAGCCACAACCGCGGCGCCGACAGCGTGACCCTCAGCCAGGCGCTGCACACGTATTTCGCCGTCAGCGACGTGCGTAACGTGCAGGTCGACGGCGTGGCCGGGCTGGATTACATCGAGACCCTGGACGACTGGAACATTGCCAGCCAGCAAGGCGCTCTGCAGTTTGCCGGCGAAACCGACCGCATCTACCTCGACGCCCCGCCACAACTGAGCATTGTCGATCCGACCTGGGAACGACGCATCGTGCTGACCTCGACGGGGTCGCGCACGGCGGTGATCTGGAACCCCTGGATCGACCGCGCCTCTGCATTGCCCGACATGGACAACGACGGCTGGCAGCGCATGCTCTGCATCGAGACGGCGAATGTGATGGATGACATCGTCACCCTCGCGCCGGGGGCGAGCCATACGATGGGTGTCAGCGTCGCCGCGACACCGCTCTAAGCCACACCGCTATACGAAATGTGGGAGCCAGCCTGCTGGCGATGGCGTCGTGTCAGTCAATTGAAAAGTCTCTGACAGATCGCTATCGCCAGCAGGCTGGCTCCCACAGTTGGTTTGGGGTGGCTGTTAGAGATCAGCCTCCTGCACCACTCGCACCTTGTCCGCCTCCAGCGCATACGCCGCGTCGGCCAGGTCGTTGCTGACCTTCTCGATTTTCAGCGTGCCGGTCACCCACAACGGCGTGTAGATATCGTCCAGCTTCAAACCCTTCGGATAACGCACCAGCACCAGTTGATTGGGCGGCGGTGGCGGCACGTGGATGCACGCGCCCGGATACGGCACGAGGAAAAACAGCGTGCTGCGGCCCTTGGCGTCGGACTCCAGCGGCACCGGGTAACCGCCGATGCGGATGTGCTTGTCATTCATCGACGCCACGGTTTTGGTCGAGTACATCACCGCAGGCAGACCTTTGGCCTGCTTCATTCCGCCCTTCTCGGTGAAGGTGCCGGTGGCTTCCGGGGTGTTGTGGTCGATTTCAGGCATGGCCTCAAGGGCCTTTTGATCCGACTTGGGCATCAGTTCGAGCCAGTCGGTTTCCGGCAGTTCGCCGGCGTGGGCCAAACCGCTGCCCAGCAAGAGGAGAGTCAACAAAAGACGGCGCATGAAGGTGCTCGGCATAAAAAGGAAGGAACGTTGAATCGCCGAGCATTCTAGCCCTCCCGGCCAGTTTGGCAGAGAGGGCTTTGTCGCTTTGGATCAGTTCTTTTTGATCAGGCCGTAGATCACCAGCAGCACGATCGCGCCGACCAGCGCGCCGATGAATCCGGCACCCTCGCCCGCCTGATAAATACCCAGAGCCTGGCCGCCGTAAGTGGCCGCCAGCGAACCGCCGATACCGAGCAGGATGGTCATGATCCAGCCCATGCTGTCATCGCCCGGTTTCAGGAACCGCGCCAGCAGGCCGACGATCAAGCCGATAAAGATGGTTCCGATAATTCCCATGACATTTCCCTCTGATTTGGTAGATACGCGAAAGCCTAGTCAGAGTTTCGCATCCTGCCATGAGAGAACGGCGGCCCCTGAATGGTTCCGCCGTTGTCACATGAAACTGTCTTACTCGGCGATCAGCGCCTGGACCTTGACGATCTGCGCCTGCAGCGTGGCCATGTCGGCGCAACGCAGGTTGGCGTGACCGACCTTGCGTCCGGCCTTGAAGGCCTTGCCGTAGTGATGCAGGTGGCAGTCTTCGATCGCAATGACCTTCTCAACCGGCGGGACCACACCGATGAAGTTGAGCATGGCGCTCTCGCCGACCTTGGCGGTCGAACCCAGCGGCAGGCCGGCAACGGCGCGCAGGTGGTTTTCGAACTGGCTGCACTCGGCGCCTTCGGTGGTCCAGTGCCCGGAGTTGTGTACGCGCGGGGCGATTTCGTTGGCCTTGAGGCCACCGTCGACTTCGAAGAACTCGAACGCCATCACGCCGACATAGTCGAGCTGCTTGAGCACGCGGCTGGAATAGTCTTCCGCCAGCGCCTGCAATGGGTGATCGGTGCTGGCCACCGACAATTTAAGAATGCCGCTGTCGTGGGTGTTGTGCACCAGCGGGTAGAACTTCGTCTCGCCATCGCGCGCGCGCACGGCGATCAACGACACTTCGCCGGTGAACGGCACGAAGCCTTCCAGCAGGCAGGCGACGCTGCCCAGCTCGGCGAACGTACCGACCACATCTTGCGGCGTGCGCAGGACTTTCTGGCCCTTGCCGTCGTAACCCAGGGTGCGGGTTTTCAGCACGGCCGGCAGACCGATTGCAGCAACCGCCGCATCAAGATCGGCTTGCGACTGGATGTCGGCGAAGGCCGGGGTCGGGATACCCAGGTCCTTGAACATGCTCTTTTCGAACCAGCGGTCGCGCGCGATGCGCAGGGCTTCGGCGCTCGGGTAGACCGGTACGAATTGCGAGAGGAACGCTACGGTTTCGGCCGGGACGCTTTCGAATTCGAAGGTCACCAGATCGACTTCATCGGCCAGTTGGCGCAGATGGTCCTGATCGCCGTAATCGGCCCGCAGGTGTTCGCCCAGTGCGGCCGCACAGGCGTCCGGCGCAGGGTCGAGAAAAGCGAAGTTCATCCCCAGCGGAGTACCCGCCAGGGCCAACATGCGACCCAACTGGCCGCCACCGATTACACCGATCTTCATCTCAACAACCTCAGGCAATACGTGGGTCTGGATTGTCCAGGACGCTGTCTGTCTGCTCGGCACGGAAGGTTTTCAGTACCGCGTGAAACTGCGGATGCTTGGCGCCGAGAATGCTCGCCGAGAGCAGCGCGGCGTTGATCGCGCCAGCCTTGCCGATGGCCAGGGTGGCGACCGGAATACCTGCTGGCATCTGCACGATCGACAGCAGCGAATCGACGCCCGAGAGCATGGCCGACTGCACCGGCACGCCCAGCACCGGCAGGTGGGTCTTGGCCGCACACATGCCTGGCAGGTGGGCAGCGCCACCGGCACCGGCAATGATCACCTCGATGCCACGGCCTTCAGCCTCTTCGGCGTACTGGAACAGCAGATCCGGGGTACGGTGGGCAGAGACCACTTTGACCTCGTAGGGGATGCCGAGCTTTTCCAGCATGTCGGCGGTGTGGCTAAGGGTGGACCAATCGGACTTGGAGCCCATGATCACGCCAACCAGTGCACTCATCGTCGCGCCTCTTCTCTCAGGAGCGCCCGCAGGCGCGTCATAAAACAACAAGCCACGCAGGTTGCGTGGCTTGATTGTACGAAAAATGGCCGGACATGCCGGCCGAAGGCCGCGCAGTATACCGCAAAGAAAGCAATAAACAGCCCCCGAAACGACCATCCGTCAAATCAGCGAAAGGCCCGGTTTTATTGACTTGAAGG
The DNA here is from genome assembly GCF_051132135.1 of Pseudomonas sp. R1-1. NCBI lineage: Bacteria > Pseudomonadati > Pseudomonadota > Gammaproteobacteria > Pseudomonadales > Pseudomonadaceae > Pseudomonas > Pseudomonas sp. R1-1. The sequence goes on along the minus strand of NZ_CP071663.1, from coordinate 161,859 downwards.
TCAGCGAAACAACACCGTAAATCCCTGTAGGAGTGAGCCTGCTCGCGATGGCGGTGTGTAAGTCACATTATCGTTGAATGTGCAGACGCTATCGCGAGCAGGCTCACTCCTACAAGGGGTCCGCGTAGGGTCAGGAGGATTGTGCTGCTCCGCCCTCAAGCTTGCGCCACAGCAACCGCACGTTGGCCTTGCGCACCAGGGCGCAGCGATACAGGCGTATCTCCAGCGGCACATGCCATTGCGGACCGCCGCAGACCACCAGTTCGCCGCGGGCGAGTTCAGCGCGTACGCTCAGTTGTGGCACCCAGGCGATGCCGAGGCCTTCCAGTGCCATGCTTTTCAGGCTGTCGGCCATGGCGGTTTCGTAGATCGTGGTGAAGCGCAACTGGCGCTGGCGCAACAGACCGTTTACCGAGCGCCCGAGAAACGCCCCGGCGCTGTAGGCCAGCAGCGGCACGCTCGCCTCGCCCTCCAGATCGAACAACGGTTTGCCCTCGGCATCCGCCGCGCACACCGGAAGCATTTCGGTCTGGCCCAGATGCAGCGACGGGAAGATTTCCGGGTCCATCTGCATCGCCGAATCCGGGTCGTAAAACGCCAGCATCAGATCGCAACCGCCCTCGCGCAAGGCGTGCACCGCGTCGCCGACGTTGGTCGCCACCAGCCGCGTGGCGATGTTCAAGCCGTCGTTGCGCAACTGCGCGATCCAGCGCGGGAAAAAACCCAGCGCCAGCGAGTGCGCCGCCGCCACCTGTATGACTTCGCCCTGCCCGCCTTCCAGGTGATGCAAATGGCGCAGCACTTCGCCGAGCTGTTCGACCACGGTGCGTGCGGTCACCAGAAACAGCTGCCCCGCCGCCGTCAGCTCGACCGGCGTACGCGAGCGATTGACCAGCGTCAGACCCAGCGCTGCCTCAAGGCTGCGAATCCGCCGACTGAACGCCGGCTGGGTCACGAAACGCCGTTCGGCCGCCTGCGAGAAGCTGCGGGTGGCGGCCAGAGCACTGAAGTCCTCGAGCCATTTGCTTTCCAGATTCATCACGTCCTCCCGGACACGCACCAAAACAGGTCACACGTCTGCCGCACCAGCGGCGTCACACCGACATTATGCCGAATGTGCATAGGGCAGTGCTGAACAGCATTGGCCCAAAAATCCCCACAAGCCTAGCATTCGCAGCGTTCCGGCACAGACCGGGTCCTTATCGAGATGATTTCCATCATGTCCTCCGCTGCATCTTTCCGCACAGAAACCGACCTGCTTGGCGCCCTCGACGTACCGGCGCAAGCGTATTACGGCATCCAGACCCTGCGAGCGGTGAATAACTTCCGTCTCTCCGGCGTTCCGATTTCGCATTACCCGAAACTGGTTGTGGGCCTGGCGATGGTCAAACAGGCCGCCGCTGACGCCAACCGCGAGTTGGGTCACCTGAGCGAAGCCAAGCACGCTGCCATCAGCGAAGCCTGCGCCCGATTGATCCGCGGTGATTTCCACGAAGAGTTCGTGGTCGACATGATTCAAGGTGGCGCCGGTACGTCCACCAACATGAACGCCAACGAAGTGATCGCCAACATTGCGCTCGAGGCAATGGGTCACCAGAAAGGCGAATACCAGTACCTGCACCCGAACGACGACGTGAACATGGCGCAGTCGACCAACGACGCCTACCCGACGGCCATTCGCCTGGGTCTGCTGCTCGGTCACGACACTCTGCTGGCCAGCCTCGACAGCCTGATCCAGGCGTTCGCGGCCAAGGGCAAAGAGTTCGATCACGTCCTGAAAATGGGCCGTACCCAACTGCAAGACGCCGTGCCGATGACCCTCGGCCAGGAATTCCGTGCCTTCGCCACCACCATGGGCGAAGACCTCGCCCGCCTGAAGACGCTGGCCCCGGAGCTGCTGACCGAAGTCAACCTGGGCGGCACCGCGATCGGTACCGGGATCAACGCCGACCCGCGTTATCAAGCGCTGGCGGTACAGCGTCTGGCGCTGATCAGCGGTCAACCGCTGGTTCCAGCCGCCGACCTGATCGAAGCGACTTCCGACATGGGCGCCTTCGTGCTGTTCTCCGGCATGCTCAAGCGCACTGCGGTCAAGCTGTCGAAGATCTGCAACGACCTGCGCCTGCTGTCCAGCGGCCCGCGCACCGGCATCAACGAAATCAACCTGCCGGCGCGTCAGCCAGGCAGCTCGATCATGCCTGGCAAGGTCAACCCGGTCATCCCGGAAGCGGTAAACCAGGTGGCGTTCCAGGTCATCGGCAACGATCTGGCGCTGACCATGGCAGCCGAAGGCGGCCAGCTGCAACTGAACGTGATGGAGCCGCTGATCGCCTTCAAGATCTTCGACTCGATCCGCCTGCTGCAACGCGCCATGGACATGCTGCGCGAGCACTGCATCGTCGGCATCACCGCCAACGAAGCGCGCTGCCGCGAACTGGTCGAACACTCGATCGGTCTGGTTACCGCACTGAACCCGTACATCGGCTACAAAAACGCCACGCGCATCGCCGGCCTCGCCCTTGAAAGCGGCCGCGGCGTGCTGGAACTGGTACGCGAAGAAGGCCTGCTCGACGAAGCCATGCTCGCCGACATCCTGCGTCCGGAAAACATGATTGCCCCGCGTCTGGTTCCGCTCAAAGCCTGAACCGACACGTTATCTGTAGCACCGCTCACCAGGTCGAGGGACTAGACACCTCTCACCTTTTGAGGGCTTGGGGACCTGGTCCCCGAGCCCTTTTTTTTAACTGTTTGAAGGACAAACGTCTTCTGTAGGAGTGAGCCTGCTCGCGATGAACGATGACGCGGTGTGTCATTAGAACCGCAGCGCCTGCATCGCGAGCAGGCTCACTCCTACAAAAGCCCGGCGCCGGTAACGCCGGGTGTTTCAACGCTTCGTTTCGTCGCTTGCACCACAACCGTGCAGACGGGCGCGCCACTGATCGGTATAGTGCCGCCCCTCTTCGCGTGAGCGGTCGTCGGTAACGAGGCCATAACCCATGCGAAACCCGAACTAATAACAAAACCCGCGATATGGATCCGGGACGAAACCTTCGCCTCACCCGTTGTGCCGTGCGCACAGCGGTGTAACACGATGTTTCTCCGATCCAGCATTTGCTCTCACAAAAAACAGCGAGGAAAAATCCATGCTCGAAGTCATCAACGACTTCCTCTCAGGGAAAGTACTGATCGTGCTCATTGTCGGGCTCGGTAGCTACTTCACGATTCGCTCGCGTTTCGTTCAACTGCGCCACTTCTTCCACATGTTTGCGGTGTTCCGCGACAGTCTGAAAGGCAGCGCCGGGCAACTCAGCTCGTTCCAGGCCCTGATGCTCAGCCTCGCCGGGCGTGTCGGTGCGGGCAACATCGCCGGTGTCGGCATCGCCGTGACCCTCGGTGGTCCGGGTGCGGTGTTCTGGATGTGGGTGACCGCACTGGTCGGCATGTCCAGCAGCTTCTTCGAGTGCACCCTGGCCCAGGTCTACAAGCGCGCCGATGGCGACGGTCTGTACCGTGGTGGTCCGGCTTACTACATCCAGCACGGCCTGAAGCTCAAAGGCATGGCGGTGGTGTTCTCCATTCTGCTGCTGGTCACCTACGGCTTCGCCTTCATTGGCCTGCAGTCCTACACCGTGACGCACTCGCTGCAGAACGCCTTCGAGTTCAACCCACAACACACCGGTATCGTCCTGGCCGTGCTGCTGGCCATCACCTTCATCGGCGGCATCAAGCGCATCGCTTCGGTGTCCGACCTGTTGGTACCGATCAAGACCCTGGCCTATATCGGCGTGACCCTGTACGTGATCGGCACCCAGATCGAACACGTGCCAGCCATGCTGGAAACCATCTTCAAAAGCGCCTTCGGTCTCGACCCGGCCTTTGCCGGCCTGCTCGGCAGCGCCATTGTCATGGGCGTGAAGCGTGGCGTATTCGCCAACGAAGCGGGCCTGGGCAGTGCGCCGAACGTCGCCGCCGTGGCAGCCGTCAAGCACCCGGGCGCGCAGGGCGTGGTCCAGGCATTCAGCGTGTTCCTCGACACCTTCGTGATCTGCACCTGCACCGCGCTGCTGATTCTGCTGTCGGGCTTCTACACCCCGGGTTTCGAAGGTGACGGCATTGTCCTGACCCAGAACTCGCTGGCCGCCGTGGTCGGTGACTGGGGTCGCATGTTCGTCAGCGTCGCGCTGTCGCTGTTCGTCTTCACGTGCATTCTCTACAACTACTATCTGGGCGAGAACAGCCTGCAATTCCTCACCCGCAACCGCGCCGCCCTGATGATTTTCCGCGGTCTGGTGCTGGCACTGGTGGTGTGGGGCTCGATGCAGGACCTCACGACCGTGTTCGCCTTTGCCGACATCACCATGACCTGTCTGGCGTTCGTTAACCTGGTGGCTCTGGCCATGCTGTTCAAGGTCGGCATGCGCGTCATGCGCGACTACGACGAGCAGCGCCGCGCCGGCGTCAAACAGCCAGTGTTCGACTCGGGCAAGTTCCTCGATCTGGATCTGGATCGCAACGCCTGGCCAGCCAACCCGCCGGCAGCTGCGGGCAACACCGAAGCCGAGCCGCAAGGCGTACCTGCAGCGCAACGCTGACAGGTGAATGACGGGCGCATCCCCTGCGCCCGTCAGTTATTGTGGTGCAATAACTTGTAGGAGCGAGCCTGCTCGCGAATGCTATCCGTCAGTTGCTACAAGGCTGACTGACACACCGCTTTCGCGAGCAGGCTCGCTCCCACAGGGCCCTCATCGTTTCGGAGATTCCCATGAATTCGTCGACTTATCCCGCCGCCCAACAGGTCATGGTGCTCTACACCGGTGGCACCATCGGCATGCAGGCCAGCGCCAACGGCCTGGCCCCGGCGTCCGGTTTCGAAGCGCGCATGCGTGACTATTTGCACAGCCAGCCGGAGCTGGTCGTGCCGCAGTGGCGCTTTCGCGAGATGTCGCCGCTGATCGACAGTGCCAACATGACCCCGGCCTACTGGCAGCAACTGCGCGAAGCGGTGGTCGATGCCGTCGACGTCCAGGGTTGCGACAGCGTATTGATCCTGCATGGCACCGACACGCTGGCGTACAGCGCGGCGGCGATGAGCTTTCAACTGCTCGGCCTGAATGCTCGCGTGTGCTTCACCGGTTCGATGCTGCCCGCCGGCGTTACCGACAGCGATGCCTGGGAAAACCTCAGTGGCGCACTGGTCGCGCTCGGCCATGGCCTGGCCCCCGGCGTGCATTTGTACTTCCACGGCGAACTGCTGGCGCCGACCCGTTGCGCGAAAGTGCGCAGCTTCGGGCGGCATCCGTTCAAGCGTCTGGAGCGTCAGGGTGGTGGCGTGAAGGCCCCTTCGATTCCAGCCGCGCTGAATTACAACCATCCAAAACAATTGGCCAAAGTTGCCGTTCTGCCACTGTTCCCGGGCATCAGCGCCGGGATCCTCGACGGCTTGCTCGACAGCGGTATTCAAGGCCTGGTGCTGGAATGTTATGGCAGCGGCACCGGGCCCAGCGACAACCCCGGATTCCTCGCCAGCCTTGGCCGCGCGCGGGACAACGGTGTGATCGTCGTGGCAGTGACGCAATGTCATGAAGGTGGCGTCGAGCTGGACGTGTATGAAGCTGGCAGCCGTTTGCGCAGCGTTGGCGTATTGTCCGGCGGTGGCATGACGCGGGAGGCGGCGTTCGGCAAGTTGCATGGGTTGCTGGGAGCCGGGCTTGAGATCGCTGAAGTGCGCCAACTGATCGAGCTGGATCTGTGTGGTGAGTTGATCTGACACAACGCAAAACCCTGTAGGAGTGAGCCTGCTCGCGATAGCGGTATGTCAGTCGCCATAAAGGTTTATTGATATACCGCTATCGCGAGCAGGCTCACTCCTACATTTCGATCTTCGTACGGCATGCAACTTGCTGCCGTTTCCAGTATCCCCAGGCTGGAAGATCCCATGCTCCACTCCCACCTCACCACCCTCAACGCGGTCTCGCTGATCCTCAACACCTTCAAGGCCGAAGGCTTGTCGAGCGAGGCGTTGCTGGCCGGCAGCGGCATCACCGCGGCGGATTTGCAGCGTGCCGACACGCGCATTACCACCAATCAGGAGATGCAGGTCTGCGCCAACGCGGTCGCGCTCAAGCGTGACATTGGCCTGGAACTGGGCCGGCGCATGCATGTTTCCTGCTACGGCATCCTCGGTTACGCCTTGCTCACGTGTGCCACCTTCGGTGACGCATTGCGCCTGGCGATCCGTTATCCGGCGCTGTTGGGAACACTTTTCGAGTTGAACCTTGAGGATGACGGCGAGCGCATCTGGTTCGCCGCCGCCGATTACCGTGAGAGCCCGGCCATGGCAGTGTTCAACGCCGAGTTCTGCCTGGTCTCGCTGAAGGTTATTTGCGATGACTTGCTCGGGCATCCATTGCCACTGCTCGCAGCACGCTTCGAACATGCCGCGCCGGACTACCGCGACAGTTACGCCGAGCATTTCGATGCGCCGCTGCACTTCGGTGCCAGGGACAACGCGTTCGCCTTCGAGCGCCAATGGCTGGATCAACCGCTGCCATTGGCCGACAGCATCACCCATCAAGCCATGGCCGAGCGCTGTCGCAAGCAGAACCTGGAGTTCACCGGACGCCAGGCCTGGCTCGGGCGGATTCGGCAGTTGCTCAGCGCGCAGCTGAATGCGGCACCGGGTCTGGAAGGTCTGGCACAGCAGATGAAATGCTCACCGCGTACCTTGCGCCGGCATCTCAAGGACATGGGCAGCAGCTATCAGGAACTGCTCGATGAGCTGCGTTTCGAGCGGGCCAAGCAGATGCTGTGTGAGGATCAGTTGCCGATCTACCGCATTGCCGAGACCCTGGGTTTCAGCGAGACCGCAAGTTTCCGACACGCGTTTGTGCGCTGGAGCGGCGTGGCACCGAGTCAGTTTCGCCCACACTGAGGACAAAATGTAGGAGTGAGCCTGCTCGCGATTGCGGTGTATCAGTAAGCAATATTGGAAACTGACAGACCGCTATCGCGAGCAGGCTCACTCCTACAGGGCCCTGTTCCAAGCTCAGATTGATAGTGGATCAAATAGAAGGGGCGATTTAAGGTCAGTTTTTTTGGCCAGATCCATCCCCTTTTGGCCTTTCCTGCCGTTCTCCGTTTCACCTCGCGCCGCAACACTGAAGGCCACCGAACCAGCCTTGCGGAGAACAACAAATGCTGACGATCTACTCGGACGATCACCACCTGCACCATGGCCGCTGCGAGCTTATCGATGGCCAGCTCAAACCCTGCTTCGAGATGCCTTCACGCGCCGACCACGTTTTGCAGCGAGTGAAAAGCCAGAGTCTCGGCCCGGTTGAAGCGCCGCAGGATTTCGGTCTGGAGCCGATCGCACGCATCCACGACCGCGATTATCTGGAGTTCTTCAAAGGTGCCTGGGGGCGCTGGACCGAATTCAATACTGACGGTGATTTGCTGCCGTACACCTGGCCGGCGCGCACCCTGCGCGCGATCAAGCCGACCAGCCTGCATGGTCAGCTCGGTTATTACAGCTTCGACGGCGGCGCACCGATCACTGCCGGGACCTGGCAAGCAGCATACAGCGCAGCGCAGGTGGCGTTGACTGCACAGGCCGAAATCCAGCGTGGCGCACGCAGCGCCTTCGCCCTGTGCCGCCCGCCGGGACACCACGCCGCCAGTGACCTGATGGGCGGTTATTGCTACCTCAACAACGCCGCCATCGCCGCGCAGGCGTTCCTCGATCAGGGCCACACGAAGGTTGCGATCCTTGACGTCGATTACCACCACGGCAACGGCACCCAATCGATTTTCTATCAGCGCAGCGACGTGCTGTTCACCTCGATCCACGGCCACCCGGAAGCGGAATTTCCGTTCTTCCTCGGCTATGACGACGAGCGTGGCGAAGGTGCCGGTGAAGGCTTCAATTTCAACTATCCATTGCCGGCCGGTTCCGGTTGGGATGCGTGGAGCGCCGCACTGGAGCGAGCCTGCAAGGAAATCGAAGGTTACGGCGCCGATGTCATCGTCGTGTCGCTTGGCGTCGACACCTTCAAGGACGACCCGATCTCACAGTTCAAGCTCGACAGCCCCGACTACCTGGCCATGGGCAAACGCATCGCCGCGCTCGGAAAACCGACCCTGTTCGTCATGGAAGGCGGCTATGCCGTGGAAGAGATCGGTATCAACGCAGTGAATGTGCTGGAAGGTTTCGAACGGTAAATCCCGGCAGCCAGGAACCGCCAAACGACCCGCCGATGCGGGTCTTTTTTTTGCCCTGCGATAGTTATCTACCGCAGCCCGCAAACGACCCGCCACTACCTTGCCCGATACCGCCGCCGTTCCGGCGTGCGCCTATCAGAGCAGGACCTGCCCCATGCCCGAAATCCCCTCGCCCAGCAGCATCGATATCATCACTCAACTGGTCACCGGTCCGTCGCTGCGAGAAGTCGCCTCGAAAACCTTGCGCCCGACATTGAAGAAACTGTACCCGGATCAGGATATAGATCCGCAATCGAGCATGGTCGTCAGACCGACCTGGACCCTTCAGGCTGGCCAGGTGGTGCCCGGTCGCCATCTCGTCGAATCGCTGACCGACACACTGGTACGCCTGGGGCTCACCGGCACCACCGTGACCTACCTCGACGGCGAACATTACCTGACCCGCCAGCCCGATCAGCCATCCGCCATCCAGTTACCGGTCAAGATCAGCGCCATCGGTCAGTTGCTCAACCAATTGGCGCCGTTGCTGTTCATTGCCTACAAGGAACAGCACGTCAGCTATTGGGACGAGTTCACCTATCCCGGTCAGCCGCGCTGGCAGCAAATGTCGCAAGCCTTGCGCAACCTGTGGAGCAACGATGCGAATCCTGATCGGGATGCCGTTCAGCAGGCCATGGCCGCCGCACTCTACAACCATCCGGACAAAGCCCAGCGACTGCCTGCCGACAAATACAACACCCGCGCTTGCCTGATCGATATCGACCAGGGCGACGGCGATGCGCAGCAACATCTGACCTTGCTCGATACCGCAGTACTGATCGGCATCGATGACCAGCGCACCGTGATCATGACGCATTCGGTGGTTCACGGTTTCAAGAACTTCGAGTCGCTGGAAGAACTCGGCGAGACCCTGCCACGCCATTACTGGGACGCCACCGCCAGGAATGACTTGAAATGGCGGCTGGTCGAACCGCAGGGCGATTTCTTCGATTATCAGGCCTGCTCTCTGATCGCTCTGGAGGCTGACGCCCTCGGGGCGATCAATTTTTTCCAGGGTACGCGCCTGCGCAACGCCTATCCGCATGCCGGAACGGCGGGCAGTCATCAGGGACCGACCCCGCGTCTCAAACCGCATTTCGAGCGCCTGCGCCCGATGTTGCCAGCGTGGCTCGACAACGCACCTGCGGCCGACCAGACCCGCTACAGCCGCCATCTGCTGGACCTGACCACGGTGCAGCATGAGAACAAAGGCAAAACGTTCCAGAGCGAAGTCGTCAGTCTGCAAGCGTTCACTCAGGAGGCCCTGAAACAGCAGATGCTCAAGGACCATCCGAAAGCGGCTGAGGTGAAGATCGAGGACATTCAGATCACCATCACCAGCCTGGTGGTCTGGGGCACGTTCGTCTTGCCGAGCAATACCCAGACGCGCACGCTATCGCTGATCGAACTGGCTTTGCAGAACCTCGCAGGACAGCCGATCGGCAATAAGACCGTGCGCTACAAGGATGGCAGCGACGTGCCGCAATGGATGACCGCCAGCTATCTGGAACAACTGGTAAGCAGCGTCGACATCGGCAAGACCTACCCCGCGCACTTGCAGAAAATGCTGATCGACGACAGCGAACAAGCCGCAGCGCTGCAAACGCTCTATACCAGCCAGTTGCGTATCGAGCTGCCGCTGCTGGCGTTGCAACACAAGATCCAGGGCAAGGCCGGCATCACCGAACAGGGTTACCGCTATGTCGCCGCCGCCCTGGCCAACACTGACGATGAACGTCACGTCGATCACGATGAAATCGTTATTCGTCCGCTGGCGTTCATCGCTCATCGCTCCAGCAGCAGGGCCGACACCGTTGAAAACATGTTCATCATCGGCCCGCGCGAGGTCAGCAAAGGCCCGTGCGTGCTGTACCGGCCGCTGTTCGAAATGGCCCTGATGCAATTCCCTTCCCACGCCAACCTTCTTTATCAGATCCAGCATTCACGCGACTTGCGTGAGTCGGTGCTGGCCTGGCTGCCGGATGACGTGCGTTTCAATTACAGCCAGTTCGTGTTCACTGCCAGCCTGCCTTCGGTGTGGACGATTCCCCAATTACTGGTCAATCCCACCGCAGCCCTCGACATGTCCGGCGCCGTCGCGCTGGGAATGGCGCATATTGAACACCATGTGCTGACGAGCCTGCATGAACGCAACGTGCAGGCGGTGATTACCCAGGCCGACCGTCAATCGGTTTCCGATGCGGAGTCACGCTGGGCAACCCTGAAAAGCGGCGGCTGGCTGCTGTTCAACGCCGCATTGCCGTTCATGGGTCGCAGCCTTGGCGCGGCGGCGTGGATCTGGCAGATCATGGACGACTTGCAAGAGATCAGCGATGTGGCCAACGAGCAACCCGGTAAAACCGCCTGGGCCGCGCTCGCCGATATCCTGCTGGCGCTGGGCATGGTGCTGGCCCATCGCGCAGCGGTCGGCGACCAGCCACGCAGCGATTCGATCATCGAAGAAGCACCGGCAATCACCCCGACCGCCGAGCTGCCCGCCAGCAAGCCCGCGCAATTGCCTGACGTCGTCGACGGCGCATTGCCCATCGCGCATGAGATATCGGTCAATCGCTTCACCCCGCTGAAACGCTCGCCCGTTGCTCTGACGGCGTTGCTCGACAGTTTTCAGATCGCCAAGCCCAAAGGCATCGGAGCTGCAGCCAGCAACGGCGCGCACAGACACCTTTATCCGCGCCAGAAGCAATGGTACGCGGCCGTCGGCGTGCGCTGGTTCGAGGTCATGCTCAATGAGCATGGCGACGTACAGATCATCGACTCACGCCAGCAAGCTGCGCGGGTCGGGCCATCGCTCGCCCGCACCGCCAACGGCGAATGGGTGATCGACCTGCGCTTGCGCCTGCGTGGCGGTGGACTCGGCAGTGCTCTCGAGGAACTGCAAAAGGTCAACAAGATGGGCGCCCGACAGCTGACCGCCGAAATCAATGCGTTCGACAAGACCATGGATGCCAAGCAACAACAGCGCAACGCCGACCACACCGCACTCACCGCAGCGTTACCGGCGGCGCAGACCGCGGCGCGGGAGCGCTATCTGGCCACGCTCGAGGCGCAAATCCAGGCCTATGGCAAGAACATCGAACAGATCAAAGCGTTGAATCACAAGGAGCCCATACCCAATTACCGCACGGTCATGATGCAGCGGCTGGAGATGCAGTTGTTTCTCGGCCAGGAATGGCTCGGCCTGCATTCGGACGACTTCCAGGCCAGCCTGAAAACCATGCAGACCATGCTCGCCGACGAATCCCGCTTCGAGGCTCAGGCGTTCGTACAGACGTTCGAAACAATGACCGACCAGACCCAGGCCATCATGGACAAAGTGGAGCTGGCGCAGAGCCGTTTCGATGAGCTGGCCCTGCTCGGCCGGGATGCGACCGGGATCATCAAGACCTATCGTGACGCATTGCCTGGCTATGATCTCAATGACCTCAAGCTGTTGCAGATCAGCCTTGGCCAGGAGATCTGCCTCAAGACCGGTGCTTCGGCGTCGAGCGCCAACGCTTATCAGAGCCTGAGCACACTGATTGAAGAGGCAGCGCTGAGCATCCAGAGCACGCTCAACCTGACCGCTGACGAAAGTCTCGACAACCTGCGCGAGCGCACCGAAGTACTGAGCACGGCCGCCGAACGGTTCACTTCCATCGATCAGCGTTTGGGTGATCTGCTCATCGACTATCCCGAGCAGGTCAATACCGAGCGACTGGAGCTGGTGCGCAAACGGGTCAACGAATTCAAGGCCCGCGCCGATGTAAAACTGGTCGAGCTGCTGCGTTACAAACACTTGCTCGAACCGCAACCGGGTCCATCACGGCCGGCATCCGCATCGGCATCGACGCGCCGGATCATCAAGACCCGATCGCGCGGCGTGCTGGTCGGCGAGCGGAAAAAAAGCGTCGACGGCGAAGACTCTGGTTTGGTCGAGATACGCACCCACCTGACCGGCGTCATCGCTACATTCGAGGAAGAATCACCAGGCGTCTGGGTCGAACAGCGCACGGTAAAACCTGCGTCGGCCAAGGCCACACCGAATCTCAATAAAAGTATTCGTGAAGGTCAGGCGCTGATCGACGATCTGGCCGCTTTCCATCGGCGGACCGAGGCCTGGCTCAAACGAGGTACACGGATACCAATAGAGGCTGAAGCGGAATATCGCAAACAGGCTGGCATTTTGCGCACAGCCAATGCGGCCATCGATGAAGCCTTGACCGCCAGCAACCTGACCGCCGACCTCAAGAAGCCGACCGAGGCGCTAAACCACAAGCTGGACGAGGCCGCGACCGGTCTGATTGAGAAAGGCCTGCGCACGCGTATCAGAATGGTCAAACAACAAGCCCCGACAGCCGCCGGCGTTCAGTGGCTCAAGGACCAGGGCGAAGTGACGTTTGCCCAAACGGTGACGCGCAAGCGCTTGAAGGGTAAGACTGCCGACTTTCTCGACGAATACGAAATACGCGACGTCCAGACCCACAAAGCGATCTGTTATGCGCACTTTCATTACAGCAACGCGCAGGCACCCGTCGTGCCGTTTCCCATCGGTCATATGAAAACCGTGGCCCAACGACACATGGCGGGGGCCTATGAGCCACGCCTTCTAACCAATCAGGCACTGATCGATATCCATCGAAGCGGTATTTCCAGCACGTCTGCACTGGCATTGTTTGCTACGCCCGCCAAGCCTGCCGCAAGCGAATCAACGCCGCTTTGATTGCAGGCTCGGGCACGGCGGCGAAACCCAGCACCAGCCCCGCGCGCTGATCCGCCGGGGTGCTGGAGTCCGGGAGCCAGTAACCACTCAAGCCATTGATCTCTACCTCGACACGGGCGGCCTGTTCGATCAGCTGCCGCTCGCGCTCAAGGCTTGCGACCGCCACGGTCAAATGCAGCCCGGCCGAGACGGCGGGCAATTCGCCCACCCCTGCAATTTCACGCGGCCAGCCGTCGAGCAAGGCATTGCGGCGGCTCAACGCGGCCCGACGCATACGCCGGATATGCCGCTGGAAATGCCCGGCAGCCATGAATTCGGCCATCACCGCTTGGGTACTGACTTCAGAATGCCGGACATCTACCGCGCGGCGTTGCGAGAAGGCATCTACCAGTGCCGGCGGCAGCACCAGATAACCGAGGCGCAATGCCGGGAACGCGACCTTGCCGAACGTGCCGACGTACAACACCCGCCCCTGACGATCGAGTGCTGCCAACGGCGCTAGCGGCGCTCCGGTGTAACGGTATTCGCCATCGTAATCATCTTCGACGATCCAGCCCTGGCTGCGCTCGGCCCACGCCAGCAATTCGAGGCGCCGCGCCAGGCTCATCACCACGCCGGTCGGGTACTGGTGCGACGGCGTCACGTAGGCCACGCGGCAGTCGTCGCTGGCCGATAACGCCGAGCAGTCCATGCCCTCGGCGTCCACGGCAATTCCGCGCAGGCGAGCACCCGCCACGGCAAAGGCATGCCCGGCGGCGCGGTACCCCGGATTTTCGATTGCAACACTGTCGCCCGGCTCCACCAGTAACTGTGCACAAAGGCTAATGCCTTGTTGTGCACCACTGGTGATCACAATTTGTTCAGCTGAGCACTGCATCCCGCGTGAGCTGCGCAAGTACGCGGCGATCATCGCGCGCAAGCGCTGATCGCCGGAGGGATCGCCGTAGCACAGTTGTTCAAGGTCCGGCTTGCGCCAGAAAGCCGCGTTCAGCTTGGCCCAGACGTCAAACGGAAACAGATCGAACGCCGGAACACCGACCCGGAATGCCCGTGGCGGGCCGCTCGGTGGTCGTGGTAAATGATTGCTTTCGATGCGCGAAAAACTGCCGCTGTGGATAACTTTACTGGATGAAACCACAGGCAAATCCAGCCAATTTGTGGATAAGGCTGTGGGTAAGCCTGTTGAAAAGCCTGTGGACAGTTTTGTGGATAGTTTTTTCGGCGGCGTGGCTGCCGGCACTAATTGCGCGACATAAGTACCGTCGCCCACGCGCCCTTCGATAAACCCTTCGGCATACAGTTGATCGTAAGCGCGCACCACGCTGTTGCGCGAAATGCCCAGCGCCGCCGCCAGATCACGACTGGCCGGCAACCGCGTGCCACTCGCCAGGCGTCCATCCAGAACCCGCAGGCGCAGAGCCTGATAAAGCTGGCGGCTCAGACCCAGACGCCGATCAAGTTCAATACCGGCCGGATTGAACGGCATGGACAACAGCGCTGAATCAGGCATGACAATGGACCTATGAAATTGGTCAGCAATGGCTCTTACAACAGACCAATAGCCTGCCTAGGATGCAGGCATTCGCCAAGGAAATTCTGTCATGTATACACCCCGCGCCTTTGCCATCGAAGAACTGTCCCAACTGCATGAATTGATCCTGGCCGCCCGCCTCGCCATTCTGGTCACCCACGGCGAAAACGGCCTGCAAGCCAGCCATGTGCCGGTGCTGCTGCATTGTGAACAAGGCGAATACGGCACGCTGTACGGGCATCTGGCCAAGGCCAACCGGCAGTGGAAAGACTTGCGCGACGGTGCCGAAGCGATGTTGATCTTTGCTGGCGCCGACGCCTACATCAGCCCGGGCTTTTACCCGAGCAAGGCCGAACACGGCAAAGTCGTGCCGACCTGGAATTACATTGCCGTGCATGCCTACGGGCATGCCGAGACGTTCAGCGATGGCGGGCGCCTGCTCGACATCGTCAGCACCCTCACCGACCGCCACGAAGCTGGCCGGGCACAACCCTGGGCCGTCGCCGACGCGCCTGCCGATTACATCGATGGCATGCTCAAGGCCGTCGTCGGTTTCGCCATTCCGATCGAGCGTCTCGAAGGCAAACGCAAGCTCAGCCAGAACCGCAGTGCCGAAGACATTGCTGGCGTTCGCGACGGCCTCGCCGCCAGCCCCGACGTCAACGATCAAACCCTCGCCCGCTTGATGCGTTAAGGAAATCACCATGAGTCAGATCGACATTCGCCCGGTCAGCGCCGCTGACCATGCCGCGTGGCTGCCGTTGTGGCAGGCGTACCTGCGTTTCTACAACACCGAACTGCCGGACACGGTGACGCACAGCACCTGGCAGCGTTTTCTCGAGCCAAGCGAACCCACCCATGCCGCATTGGCCTGGGCTGACGGCAAAGCGGTAGGCATGGTGCATTACATCTATCACCGCTCGAACTGGAGCATCGAAAACTCCTGCTACCTGCAAGACTTGCTGGTGGTCCCTGAGACCCGCGGCAGTGGCGTCGGCCGCTTGCTCATAGAACACGTCTACGCCACTGCCAAAGCCGACGGCTGTGGCAAGGTCCATTGGTTGACCCACGAAACCAACGCCACCGCGATTCAGCTCTACGAACGGATCGCCGAACGCCCGGGCCTCATCCAGTTTCGCAAAGCCCTCTAAGGAGACGCGCACATGACCGCTTCACTCGCTGACTGGAAAGGCGCCCCCGCCCCCACCGCCACCTTGCTCGAAGGCCGCTTCATCCGCCTGGAAAAACTCGACCCGGCGCGGCATGCCGATGAGCTGTACGCCGCCCTTGAAGGCCCCGGGGCCGATCCAAAACTCTGGGATTATTTGCCGTACGGGCCGTTTCCCGAGCGCAGTACATTCAATGACTGGCTGAACAATCATGCGGCCAATAGCGACCCGTATTTTTTCAGCGTTGTCGATCGGGCAACCGGTCGGGTGCAGGGCATTCTCAGCCTGATGTCGATTGTTCCGGCGCAGGGCCGCATCGAAATCGGTCACGTCACGTTCGGTGCGCCAATGCAGCGCTCGCCGAAAAGCACCGAGGCGGTGTATCTGCTGGGCAAATATGCCTTTGAGCTCGGTTATCGCCGTCTCGAATGGAAATGCAACAACGGCAACGCCCGCTCCAGATACGCAGCCGAGCGTTTGGGGTTCAGCTTCGAAGGGGTGTTCCGTCAGCACATGGTGGTCAAAGGCCAGAACCGCGACACCGCGTGGTATTCGATTCTCGATTCGGAGTGGCCGGCGATTGGCGCAGGCTTCGAGCGCTGGTTGAGCGATGACAATCAGACGCCGGCCGGTCAGGTGAAAGGTCTGGCCGAGTGCCGAACCTAGTCTTCACAGGCGCCCCTGTGGGAGCGAGCCTGCTCGCGAAGACGGCGGGTCAGTCACCCTTGCATTGACTGACCCAGCGCTTTCGCGAGCAGGCTCGCTCCCACCACTGGCCGGATATGGCCTAACGACGCAGTTGCTGCGCGAGCACCGCAATGTGTTCCGAGCCAATGCCGCAGCAACCGCCCAAATGACTGGCGCCGCGCTGCTGCCAATCCCGCGCCCACTGCAAGTATCCCGGCGGGTCGAGGTCTTCGCGTAACGGATCGAGGCCGTCGTTGGCCGTGGCTTCCTTGGGCTGCGGCGGAAACGCATTGGCGTAGGCGCCGATATGGATGCTCGCCCCGAGACGCTCGAAGGTCGCGCGCGCCGCGTCAATCGCTGCGCCGATGACTTCCGGCTGGCTGCAATTGAACAGCAGCGTCTCCACACCCAGTTCAGCCGCCACCGCCGCCGCGTCAGCGACCGGCTCACCGGAACGCAGGCGCGGCACCTCGTCGGTGTCTTCATCTTGCAAGGTAAACGACAGCCAGAACGCCTTGCCATCCTTCGGCAATCCGGCGTGGATGGCTCGGGCTTCGACGGTCGAACTCTGGGTTTCCGCCAGCCACAGATCCACGTGCGGCGCCAGGCCCTGAACCAACGGCGTGAGCAATTCGCTGACACGCGCAGCCTCGAACAGATCCGGGCGATAGGAGCCAAACAGCGGCGGCAATGAACCCGCCACGCGCACGGATTGGCCCGAGGCGTGCACCGCACGTTGCGCCAGCTCTCCGGCCAATGCTGCCAGCGCCTGGCCCTCAGCGGCGAAGCGTGCTTCGCCGATATGGAACGGCACCACGGCGTAACTGTTGGTGGTGATCACATTGGCGCCACTGGCGATGTACGCCGCATGCACCGCTTCGACCGCTTGCGGTGCTTCGCTCAACGCCAGCGCCGACCACTCGGGCTGACGAAACGGCGCCCCGGCGCGCTGCAACTCACGGCCCATGCCGCCATCGAGAATCACTGTGCTTGCTGCGCCCATATGCTTTTCACTCATATGCTTATGAAAAAAACTCACTACCAGAGTCTTTGTTATAACTATTTAATGCTCACCATTCGGTTAATGACAACCTCTTTTTTTGCTCAGGGATCGCCCGTGAAACTGCAACCATTACTGGCTCTGGGCCTGACCCTGCTCGCCGCTTCGACACAAGTTTTTGCCGGCGCCACGCTGGATCGCATCGAGCAGAACAAAGAACTGGTCGGCGTGCTGATGGAAAGTTATCCCCCGTTCTCGTTTCTCAATGAGCAAAATCAGCTCGACGGCTTCGACGTCGATGTCGCCAAAGCCGTGGCCGAGAAACTCGGCGTCAAGCTGCGCCTCGAGACGCCCTCCTGGGACGTCATCGCCGCCGGCCGCTGGAGCGGACGTTACGACATCTGCATCTGCTCGATGACACCGAGCAAGGCCCGCGCCGAGGTCTTCGATTTCCCGGTCGAGTATTACGCTTCGCCGGCAGTCATCGTGGTCAACGCCAAGGATGAGCGGATTCACAGCGCCAAGGACCTGAGCGGCAAAAAAGTCGGCCTGACCAGCGCCTCCAGTTACGAAAGCTATCTGAACAAAAACCTGGTCATCGAAGGTGCCGAGGACACGCAACTACAGTATCCGTTCGAGGAGGTGCAGATCGCCCCTTATGACACCGACAATGTCGCCTTCCAGGATCTTGGGCTCGGCGCGGGCGTACGTCTCGATGCAATCCTCACCAACCTGGTCACCGCGCAGCCGCGCCTGAATCAGGACAAGCGCTTCAAACTGGCCGGCGCGGCGCTGTACTCCGAGCCAAATTCAGTGGCCATCGAAAAGGGCGACGCGCAGTGGGACGCGAAAGTCCGTGAGGTGTTCGCGCAACTCAAGCAGGACGGCACCCTGAGCCAGTTGTCGCAGAAATGGATCGGCGCCGATATCAGCCAATGACCTCTTTCCCGACGCCTCCACAGCCACCGCAACCGGTGGCTGAATCACGCTTGCAGCGGCTGTTCGGTTTTCGCACGCGGCTGTACCTGACATGGGCCGCGCTGTTCTGCCTGTTCGCCGGATTTTTTCTGAGCTTCGACCTGAAGTTCTCGATCATCCTCGACAAGCTGCCCAACCTGGTCGGCCTGCACTTGGCGCCCAACGGCTTTCTGCAAGGCGCGGCGCTGACGCTGTTTCTGTGTTTGTGCTCGATTGTCGCCTCGTCGCTGCTGGGCTTCGTCACGGCACTGGCGCGCCTGTCGAGCAGCGCCCTGGCGTTTGGCATCGCCAGTTTCTACACGTCGTTCTTTCGCGGCACACCGCTGCTGATCCAGATCCTGCTGATCTACCTCGGCCTGCCGCAACTGGGCATCGTTCCCGGTGCGATTGTCGCCGGCATTATTGCCCTGTCACTGAACTATGGCGCCTACCTCAGCGAGATCTTTCGCGCCGGCATTCTCGGCGTTGACCATGGCCAACGCGAAGCCTCGCTGGCGCTGGGTATGCGCGAGACGGTGATCTTCTGGCGCATCACCCTGCCCCAGGCCATGCGCACCATCATCCCGCCGACCACCAATCAGTTCATTTCGATGCTCAAGGACTCGTCGCTGATTTCGGTGATGGGCGTCTGGGAAGTGATGTTTCTCGCCCAGTCGTACGGCCGCTCGAGCTATCGCTATATCGAAATGCTCACCACCGCGGCGATCATCTATTGGCTGATGTCGATTGGACTGGAATTGATCCAGGCGAAGATGGAGCGGCATTACGGCAAGGCGTACGTTCGGCGTAGTTGAAACAGCGAGCCCCTGCCCCGTGCGGGAGTCAGCTGTTATCCCGGTGAATCCGCACCACGCCCATCTTCATACCAAACGGACGAAACACGGCATTCAACGATTTGAGCGTCTGATTGCCTTCGCCATGCTCGATATGCACCAGCGTCCGCACCGAGATCTTGCACATCCGCGCGAACTGGGTCTGATGCAAACCGGTCACTTCCACCCGTAGTCGACGCACGGCTTCGCCGATGTCCAGCGTGCCTTGGGCCAGGGCTTGCTGGATGCTTTCGATCAGCGCCGTGCGCTCAGCCACAGACAGGCTCATTTCAATCCCCAATCATTCAAGCGTTGCTGCAGATTTTTCAGGTGGACGCCGGGATGGTTCATTGTTCTGGCTGGCAGACCGCTGTCAGCCAGAATATCCGGCAGTGCCGACAGGCGTTGAGCCTCTTGGCGCAAGCGCTCAAACAGCATCGACTCGTCACCCACTGCCGACGGGTCGCCTGGCTCGGCAATATCCGCCAGTGCGCGGCACACGCCTCGCCAGTCGATATCTCCCGCCCGCTCCAGCTCTCTTGGCCATTTGGTGGTACGGGTCACGCCTTCATCGTCCATGACCATCGGCGCCAGGTCATAAATCGGCGCCAGGCGAAAGGCGTTTGCCTCGCGAATGATTGCGGTATTGCGACCATGGTTATCCGAGTTACCGAGGATCTTGTTGATCAGGTCCCGACGCAAGTAATCCACGACGAGGTCAGGGATCTGGCTGGCTTGCCCCGCCGTGCGCCAGAGCCCGGCAAGCAGGCGGATAACCTCCAGATGATTCATCGCACTGCCGGGTGTCGTCACCTGAGCCAGCGAGTAAATCGATTCGACAGCAAAACGGCTGACCTCGCCGTCCTCGACACTACGGTCGAAGCGGTGCATCCACAAACTCGGTTTGTTCGCCTCCTCCAATGCCAGGCCGTCCTCCGCGATCGTGTCGATGCCCAGCGTCTGCAGCGCCTTGTAGTAATGGAATTCGCTACGCAGGATGTCCTGATCGGTCAGCCCACCTCGGTTGCGGGCAAACTTCACGAACCAATGCTGCCTGACGTCCTCATCACTCAATACCGCGTCGGGGTACAACAGACCCGCCTGATTCTCGACCAGCAGTAATTTCGGAGCTTCCCCGCCTGCCCCGGTAGCACCACCGATTGCCGCGCCCAATTCGTAGGCGTACTCAAGAAAGCGCTGATCACGGTGAATGACGTCTTCACGCTTGAAGCCGATTGGCTTGCGCTCATCAACAGCCGCAGCAGACTCCTTGATGCGCATGTTGCCGATAGGGGCCGGGGTGCTGCGCCCGAGCAGATACAGATCGGCGCTGATATCCGCGGGTTTTTCCTGTCCCAGACGTGCAAGCAGGAACCGCTTGGCTGCGCCTGCGGGGGCAATGTCGTGGACAAATGCCGGTGTCTCGGAGCGCCGACCGTTCCAGTCCAGCGGATACAGAGCACTCACCGCCTTGGAAAAAGGCGAGCCTATGGCTTCTATGTTTTCTGCGAGGTAGTCCGTCTCATAGCCGAAGCTGCAGCGACTCGCGAAGCCCTTTTCAGGATCATCGAAGCTCAGAACCATCGCGTCGTGCCAGATACCGGCTGTGAAAATCTGTAATGTCAGGTTGTACATGGTTTCGCCCGTCTGCATTTAAATGCACTTAACTCAGCGCTTTAGTGTCGCCGAATGCAATATAGTGCATTTCAGAAGGACTGGAGGTGGGTAATCTGCAACAAAATGCAGATAACGGACTGTTTCGCTTATACGGCGCGCAAAACAATGCAGATTGACTCCGACATCATTCTGTAAAAACCCCTCGCTATACAGGACGGCCCGTCCATAAGAAAAAGGCCTTCCCTTCATGCCGTTTCCGCCACAGCGCCTGCCTCTCACTATTGCCCTGCTGATCAGCGCCACCACTGCTCACGGTAAAACCGTGCAGATCGACACCGCCACCACCGCCTCGCAAACCCTGGGCGGCAGCGACACGCTGACGATTTCGGCGCGGGGCAGTATCACCAACAGTGGCAAAGCCGTGAGCCTGAAAGACAGCACCAGCGGTGCCGGTGTGGTGATCGATAACGCCGGCAAGATCGTCTCCAGCGGCGGCCGGGCCATCGACAGCAGTGGCGATGAGAGCAAGGCGCGCAATTACGCGATCTACAACCGCAGTGGCGGGCAGATTCTCGGCGCCAACGATGCTTTGCGCATCGACAGCAACTTCGTCAGCGGCAGCCTGTTGATCGACAACAGCGGGGTGATTCGTTCGGCCACCGGTCAAGGCCTGGATCTCGACGCGCTGCGCAGCGACGCGGTGAAGACCACGATCATCAATCGCACCGGCGGGCTGATTCGCGGCGAGGCCAGCGACGGCATGAAGACCGGCGCCAACGCCAGCCTCACCAATTACGGTGAGATCTCCACCGGCGATTCGCACAATGCCGATGAGAAGTTCGACGGCGTCGACATCGACACCGCCAGCGGCGTGTCGATCAGCAACTACGGGGTGATTTCCGGCGGTCGTCACGGCATCACCACCGACCTCGGCGCGACCTTGATCAACTACGGCCAGATCACCGGGCGCAACGGTTCCGGGTTTGGCTCCGACGGCGATGGCTCGGTGGTCAACCATGGCACCATCACCGGTGCGTATTCGGGCCTGCAAGCGAACGGCGACGGCGATGGCGTAGACATCGACAACCTTGCCCACATCGAAAACTACGGCACCATTCAAGGCGTCGGCGCCGGCGGCGTGGACAAGGCCGGTTTCGCCAATGGCAGCGAAGGCATCGCCCTGGGGGGCGGCTACATTCTCAACGCCAGCGGCGCGCTGATCAGCGGTGCCGACAGCGCGATTCTGGTCGACGACGGCAGCGGCAACTCGGGACTGGCCGCGACCACCCTGGAGAACTTCGGCCGCATCGAAGGCCTGAACGGTTTTGGCGCGAAGTTCGTCGGCGAGTTCGCCGACAGCGTAATCAACGGCGGCACTATCAGCGGCAGCAACGGCCTGGCGCTTGACCTGGGCGGTGGCGATGACCGCCTGACGCTGCGCAACGGCAGCCGTTTCCTCGGCATCGTCGAT
The DNA here is from genome assembly GCF_051132135.1 of Pseudomonas sp. R1-1. Classification (NCBI taxonomy): domain Bacteria; kingdom Pseudomonadati; phylum Pseudomonadota; class Gammaproteobacteria; order Pseudomonadales; family Pseudomonadaceae; genus Pseudomonas; species Pseudomonas sp. R1-1. Next base: position 139,615 of record NZ_CP071663.1, on the reverse strand, counting down.
GGCGGCAGCGGCACGGATCGATTGGTCATGGACGATGCGCTCGGTGGCAGTTTTGGCGCCAGCCGCAACTTCGAGTGGCTGGAGGTCCGCGAAGGCGCCTGGACCCTGACCGGCAGCGGCGATTTCAGCGATGGCGGCGCGGTGCGCAATGGCGCCACCCTGATCAACCACGGCGGCATCGCCGGCACCCTGACCGTCGATGCCGGCGGCGTGTATGCCGGGGGCGGCTTGGTCGGCAGCCTCAACGTCAACGGCACCCTGCGCACCGACACCCGCTTGGGGCGTGCGACCATTGTTCATGATTTGACCATGGGCAAAGCCGCCACCCTCGCCTACGGCGTCAACGCCGACGGCAGCAGCGCGCCGGTAGTCGTCGGCGGTGTCGCCAACCTCAATGGCGCGACGCTCGCGGTGAATCCCGGCAGCGGCACCTACCCTTGGCAGAGTCACTACACCGTGCTGCAAGCAGCGCAGGTCAACGGCACCTTCGGCGAGGTCAGCAGTGATTACGCGTTCCTGACGCCAACCCTCGCCTACACCGCGACTCAGGTCGACCTGACCTACACCCGCAACGACATAGCATTCAACGAGTTCGCCACGACTGCCAACGGCAACAATGCCGCCAACAGCCTGGCCTCGATCGGCAAAAACAGTGCGCTGTACAACGCCTTGCTCAACACCACTCAAAACAGCGCCGGTGCGGCAATCGAACAACTGGCCGGTGCCAGTAATGCCAACCTGACCAGCGCCACGCTCAGTGCCAGCAGTCAGGTCGGCAGCAGCATGCTCGCAGCGATGCAGCAAATGGCCGGGCCGGGTTTTCTGGTCGGTCTCGATCAGCGCGACACGCCGGTGCTGGCCGCCAGTGGCGTGCCGGCGGCAGCGCGCAATCTCAATGATCCGAACGCTCGCGGCCGGCTCTGGCTGCAAGGCATCGGTGGCTACGGCAAGCTTGATGGTGAACATGGCAGCAGTGGCCTGGAGCAACGCACCAAGGGCAGCTTGCTCGGCGCCGATTGGGCGCTGAACCCGGCCTGGCGGGTGGGCGTTCTCGGTGGTTACTCGCAAACCGATCTGGATGCCAGCGGCGTCGATGGCGAGGTCGACAGCTGGCACGCCGGGGTTTATGCGCTGCATCAGAACGGCCCGCTGGCCTTGCGCCTGGGTGCGGCGTACAGCGCCCATCAAGGCGAGAGCCAGCGCCACATTGCGTTCAACGGTTTCAGTGATCGTCCGAAAGGCGACTACGACGCCGACAGCCAACAAGCCTTAGCCGAACTCGGCTACGCCATGGGCAGCGGCCGGCTCAGCGCCGAACCGTTCGCCAGCCTCGGCTACCAGCGCTACCACCGCGACCGCTATCAGGAAAAAGGTGGCGCCGCGGCGCTGCAAATCGACAGCCAGACCCAGGACAATTTCAGCAGCACCCTCGGCTTGCGCCTGGCGCACTTGAGCAGCCTGGACAACGGCATGAGCGTCACCCCACGCATGGCCCTCGGTTGGAAACACACCTTTGGCGACGTCAGCAGCTCGACGCGCCAGGCGTTTGTAACCGGTGGCACGGCGTTCAATGTCGAGGGCAGCGCGCTGGATCGCGACAGCCTTATGCTGGAAGCCGGGCTTGATGTCGGGGTCTCGGCACGGCATTCGCTGGGCCTGGGTTACAGCGGCGAGATCGGCAGCAACAGCCGCAACCACGGGCTGATCGGGCAGTGGCAGATGAGTTTCTAAGCACCTCGACAGCCATCGCAGCCCGGCCTGGCTGTAGGAAAAAGCGCCGATCAAGCCATGTAAAAAAGATCCGGTTTCGAAGCTGCCGGACTTTTTCATCCGATACGCTCCGACGTCGCCTGCACGCGTACGGGACGCAGCCGACAGCGGATTTTTGAGGACATCCATAGAGTTGAGTCTTCACTTTCTGGAAAAGGCTTTCCTTGATGCGTACTCAACACGGATGTAAACCAGAACACCTGGCGCTGGCCATTTCCCTGACACTCGGTTGCGTAGAGTTTGCCAACGCCGAGCAACCCTCTGAAGCCGCTGAGCCGCTTGCAACCATCGCGACACCGCAGACGAGCGAAGCCAGCGCCAGGGAGAAGGCTGCTGAACGACTTCAGAGTTTTCTCAGTGACCCGGGGACGGTGCCCATCGTTTTTGAAACCGCGCAAAAAACCTTCAAGGGCACCGCGGTCAACGATCTGATCAGCCTCAGGGACGGTGCCAGCTTCACCGGCCGACTGGACGGTAGCGAGGGCGACAATTTCCTGTTTCTCGATGCGACTGAGGGAGGCGCGCTGAAAGACACGCGCAACTTCAACGGCCTGGTGGTCGCCAAGGGCGACTGGACGTCGAGCTCCAAAGGTGACTTCAAGGAAGGTGTGCTGGTTCAAGGCGGCACGGCCCTGACCAACCTCGGAAATATCAAAGGCGATGTCTATGTCGATAACGGCGGCAGCTTTGCTGGCAAAGGCGCGGTGACCAATCTGCATGTCGACGGCCTGCTCACCGTCAACGGATTGCTTGGGGCGCCGAGGGTCAAAGGCGATCTGCGCCTGACGCCAACCGCCGAGCTGGCGTATGAAGTCACGCCTTCTGGCAGTCAAACGATCAAGGTCGATGGCACTGCCGCGCTGGCCGGCGCCACCTTGAATATCGTCGCAGCGCAGGGGGAATATCCGCAGAGCAGCCAGTACAAGATCATCGAAGCGCGTGCGGTGGAAGGTGAATTCGGCACGATTCGCAACAACCTCGCCTTCATGACCGCGACGCCTCAATACAACTCGAAATCGGTCGGACTGACTTATGCCCGTAATGACGTGGCGCTGGAAGAGGTGGCTACGACTGACGCCGGCCGCGCGGTCGCCAAGAGCATTGTCGAGCCCGTCGCGCCATTGCGTTCTGCAACCCCAACTCAAACCCCGGCCTCTATCTCTACCTCTACCGCTGTGATTGCACCGGAACAGGCCTCGATAGCGGCTTCAGCTTTGGCGTCAATGCCCCTTGCCGAATCCTTGCCCGTCGCTATCAACGAAGAAACCGTCATCGCACAGGCAGAGCAAGCAGCCGAACAGCCCGTGCCTGCGCTGGTTAAACCGGCAAACACCGCAGTCGCCGCACTCCTGTCCAGCGACAAGGCCACCGCCCCCATCGCCCTCGAACAACTCGCCGCCGGCAGCAACGCCAACCTCGCCAAAGCCACGCTGAGCAGTATCTCGCCGGTGAGCGCCAGCATGCTTTCGGCGATGCAGCAGTTGAGCAACCACTCGGACAGGACGTACACATCGGCCAACTCGCCAGGCCAGGCATCCACCGCTGCCGACACCGGCCGGGTATGGATTCAGGCACTCGGCCATGGCGGCAAGGTCGATCGCGATGTCGACAGCACGCTCAAGCACGCTACCCAAGGTCTGGTCCTGGGCGCCGACTGGCGGCTAGATGAGCAATGGCATGTCGGCCTGCTCGGCGGCAAATCACAAACCCGACTCGACGCCCGCCAGTACGACGGCGACCTCGACAGCTGGCACCTCGGCGCCTACGCCGTACGCCAGGACGGCCCGTTGGCACTGCGCCTCGGCGCAACCTGGGCCAGCCACGAAGGCAGCAGTAAACGCCGCGTCGCCTTCAACGGCTTCAGCGACCGCCTGCAGGGCAACTACAACGCCCACACCCAGCAAGCCTTCGCCGAACTCGGCTACAACTTCGGCCGCCACAACGCCACCCTCGAACCCTTCGCCAGCCTCGGCTATCAACGCTACCAGCGCGACAGCTACTGCGAAAAAGGCGGCGACGCAGCCCTCAAAGTCTTCGAACAAACCCGCGACAACCTCAGCAGCACCTTCGGCCTGCGCACCGCCCACACCACCCGACTCGACAACGGCATGCACCTGACCCCGCGCTTCAGCGCCGGCTGGAAACACACCTACGGCGAAATCGACAACCACACGCACCAACAACTGATCAAAGGCGGCAACCGCTTCGAAATCGCCGGCGCCGCACTGGACCGCAACAGCCTTGCCATCGACACCGGACTCGACCTCGGCCTCTCCGCCAACCACACCGTCGGCTTCGGCCTCACAGCCGAAGCAGGCAACGACAGCCGGACTCATGGCGTGATGGGACAGTGGCGGATGGCGTTTTGATGGGGTGAGTTGTTAGCCTGATTACCGTGTTTCAGGAAAAGCCCCTCACCCTAGCCCTCTCCCAAAGGGAGAGGGGACTGATCGCGGTGGATGTGAGATATACGCCGACTAGGGATACCGAGCCGTACGCGATTTCAAAGCCAACGCAAATCGGCTCCCTCTCCCTAGGGAGTGGGCTGGGGTGAGGGGAAAACCAACACGAAATCCAAGTCGAACAACCGCTTTTCACCACTCAACAATGAGCGTTAGCTCGCGTGCTCTTGATCTTGATCTTGCCTAACCAGCGACATCGGAAGGCTGAGTGGAGGGATTGATCCGGGCGTGGGAGCGCAGCGACCGTCTGGCGCAGCCAGACACAGCGGAAGTAGGTGCAGCGAAGCAAACCGTAGCCGCTGCGCCGGGATCGATCCCGCAACGAAGGGACCCGAGCCTGCGAGGGCCGAACGCAGGAGCAAGCCTTTTTGGGTACTTTTTCGGCGTCTGGAAAAAGTGCCTCGCCGTAAGGGCGAAACCGCCAGAAGCAACCCCCGAAGCAACGGATATGCCCCCAAAACAACCAGAGCATGGTCGGCCCACAGGCCGCCAAGTCAAAAAGCCAAAAAAAAGGGGAGCACATGCCCCCCCGAGGTTTAAACCATCACATCGAAGCGCTAAATCACCCTTCGATCTCAATCAAAATCTCACCCGGATTCACCCGATCGCCCTTGACCACATGAATCGCCGCCACCTTCCCGGCAATCGCCGCCTGAACCTCGGTCTCCATCTTCATCGCCTCGGTAATCAACACCGCCTGACCGGCCTTCACGGTGTCGCCCTCCTTGACCAGCACATCGACGATATTGCCCGGCATGGTCGTGCTGACATGCCCCGGCGCCGACGCCTGCTTGCGCTTGCTGCTGCCACCGCCGACAAACTCATTGAGCGGTTCGAACACCACCTCTTCCGGCATGCCATCGATCGACAGATAGAAGTGCCGCTTGCCCTCAGCCTTGACGCCAACACCGGTGATATCGACGCGGTAGGTTTCGCCGTGCACATCAATGACGAACTCGGTCGGCACACCCTCACCGCCCGCCGAGGCAACAGCGCCTGCCTCAGGAATCGGCAACAGCACTTCCGGCGTCAGGGTGCCGGCGGCACGCTCTTCAAGGAATTTGCGACCAATGTCCGGGAACATGGCAAAAGTCAGCACGTCTTCTTCCGAGGTCGCCAGAGCGCCGATATCGGCCCGCAGCTTGGTCATTTCCGGCTTGAGCAGATCGGCCGGACGTACGTCGATGACGTCTTCACTGCCGATCGCCTGACGCCGCAGTTTTTCGTTGACCACACCCGGCGCCTTGCCATAACCGCCTTGCAGATAAAGCTTCACTTCATTGGTGATGGTCTTGTAACGCTCGCCGGCGAGTACGTTGAAAAACGCCTGGGTACCGACGATCTGCGAAGTCGGCGTCACCAGCGGCGGGAAGCCGAGGTCTTCACGCACCCGCGGAATTTCCGCCAGCACCTCGCCCATGCGGTTCAAAGCGCCCTGCTCTTTCAACTGGTTGGCCAGGTTGGAAATCATTCCGCCCGGTACCTGGTTGACTTGCACGCGAGTATCGACCGCGGTGAATTCGCTTTCGAACTGGTGGTACTTCTTGCGCACGGCGTAGAAATACAGGCCGATCTCTTGCAGCAGCTCCAGGTTCAGGCCGGTATCGAATTCGGTGCCCTTGAGCGCCGCGACCATCGACTCGGTGCCCGGGTGGCTGGTGCCGGAGGCGAAGCTGGAGATCGCGGTGTCGATGTGATCGGCGCCGTTTTCGATGGCCTTGAGCTGACACATCGCGGCCAGGCCTGCGGTGTCGTGGGAGTGGATGAACACCGGCAGCGACTGCTCGGCTTTCAACGCACGCACCAGTTCACCGGTAGCGTACGGAGTCAGCAGACCGGCCATGTCCTTGATGGCTACCGAGTCGCAACCCATGGCTTCCATTTGCTTGGCCTGGGTGACAAAAGCGTCGATGGTGTGTACCGGGCTGGTGGTGTAAGCGATGGTGCCTTGCGCATGTTTGCCGGCAGCCTTCACCGCTTCGATGGCCACGCGCAGGTTACGCACGTCGTTCATCGCGTCGAAAATACGGAATACATCGATGCCGTTTTCCGCGGCTTTGGCGACGAAGGCCTGGACCACATCGTCGCTGTAATGGCGGTAGCCCAGCAGGTTCTGCCCGCGCAAGAGCATTTGCAGACGCGTGTTGGGCAGCGCCGCGCGCAGTTGGCGCAGACGCTCCCACGGGTCTTCTTTGAGGAACCGCACACAGGCGTCGAACGTCGCACCGCCCCAGCATTCCAGCGACCAGTAGCCGACTTTGTCGAGCTTGTCGCAGATCGGCAGCATGTCCTCGGTGCGCATGCGGGTGGCGAGCAGCGATTGGTGAGCGTCGCGCAGGATGGTGTCAGTAACGAAGATCTTCTTGCTCATTCTTATATTCCTCACAGGCCTGCGTGGGCGGCGATGGCGGCGGCGATGGCCAGGGCCAGCTCTTCGGGTTTGCGCTTGATCGAGTAGTTGGTCAGTTCCGGGTGGCTTTCAACGAAGCTGGTATTGAACTGGCCGCTGCGGAATTCCGGGTTGCGCAGGATTTCCTGGTAGTAGGCGGCGGTGGTCTTCACCCCTTGCAGGCGCATGTCGTCCAACGCGCGCAAGCCACGGTCCATCGCCTCTTCCCAGGTCAACGCCCAGACCACCAGTTTCAGGCACATCGAATCGTAGAACGGCGGAATGGTGTAGCCGGTGTAGATCGCCGTGTCGGTGCGCACGCCTGGACCACCGGGCGCGTAGTAACGGGTGATCTTGCCGAAGCTCGGCAGGAAGTTGTTCTTCGGATCTTCGGCGTTGATGCGGAACTGCAAAGCGAAACCACGGTGCTGGATGTCTTCCTGCTTCACCGAAAGCGGCAGGCCGGAGGCGATGCGGATCTGCTCGCGAACGATATCGATGCCGGTGATTTCTTCGGTGATGGTGTGTTCCACCTGCACGCGAGTGTTCATCTCCATGAAGTACACCTCGCCCTCGGCGAGCAGGAACTCCACGGTGCCGGCATTCTCGTAACCCACCGCCTTGGCCGCGCGCACCGACAGGTCGCCAATGTAGGCGCGCTGTTCCGGGGTCAGTTGCGGGCTTGGCGCGATCTCGATGAGCTTCTGATTACGGCGCTGGATCGAGCAGTCACGTTCGAACAGGTGCACGACGTTGCCGAAGCTGTCGCCGAGAATCTGCGCTTCGATGTGTTTGGGATTGACGATGCATTTTTCCAGAAACACTTCCGCCGAGCCGAAGGCCTTGGTGGCTTCGGAAATGACCCGGGGGAAATTCTGTTGGAGTTCTTCGCGACTGTTGCAACGACGGATACCGCGACCGCCACCGCCGGAAGTGGCCTTGAGCATCACCGGGTAACCGATGCGGTCACCTTCGGCCAGGGCTTCTTCAATGCCCGAAACGTTGCCTTCAGTGCCCGGCGTGACCGGCACACCCGCCTTGATCATGCTGCGGCGCGCTTCGGTCTTGTCGCCCATGCGCCGGATGACTTCCGCCGACGGGCCGATGAATTTGATCCCGCGTTCGGCGCAGATCTCCGCCAGTTCGGCGTTTTCCGAGAGGAAGCCGTAGCCGGGATGCAGCGCATCGCAGCCGGTTTCAACAGCCAGGTTCACCAGCTTGCGCGGGTTGAGGTAACCGGCCAATGGCTCGGCGCCAATGCTGTGAGCTTCATCCGCACGCTTCACATGCAAGGCATGCCGGTCGGCGTCGGAAAAAATCGCTACCGAGCGAATGCCCATCTCGGCGCAGGCTCGTACGATTCGTACGGCAATCTCACCACGGTTGGCGATCAGGATCTTTTTTATCACTTGGAGGTTCCCTTGAGCCGGTGGCACCACGACCTGCTAGACCCAGGTCGACGCGTGACCAAATGTTTCAATTCGGTCGCAGGTCCACACTAGCGCTCGCAAGGGATTAACAAAAATGAATAAAAATTGGGTCAGGCATAAGTAAAGACTTATAGTTGAAACATCGACCGCACTTCAGAGCCTGGAAAAATGCGTAAGTCCTTGATGCGTATGACGTTACGCCAACTACAGATCTTCAACGAAGTGTGTGATTTGCGCTCTTACAGCCGCGCAGCCGATGAAATGTCCCTCACCCAACCGGCCGTTAGCCTACAGATTCGACAGCTCGAAGAGCTGATTGGCCAGCCGTTGTTCGACTATGTCGGTAAAAAACTCTACATGACCGAGGCTGCTGAAGCCCTGCAACGCGCCAGCCGCGACATCTTCGGGCGCCTGGAAAACCTCGATATGCAACTGTCGGACATGCAAGGTTCGCTGCAGGGCCAGCTGAAACTGGCGGTGGAATCCAGCGCCAAATATTTCGTCCCGCACTTGTTTGCGGCGTTCAAGCGCCAGCACCCCGAGGTCAATCTGCAACTGACCGTGGTCAACCGCGGCCAGGTCATTCGACGGCTGTCGGACAACCGCGATGACCTGGTGATCATGTCGATGGTACCGCAAGACATGGGCCTCGAATTTCTGCCTTTCCTGAACAATCCGATTGTTGCGGTGGCGCGTCCGGATCACCCGTTGGCACACCTGGGCCCGTTGCGCCTGCAGGATCTTGAACCCTACACATTGCTGATTCGCGAGCCGGGCTCGGGCACGCGGCTGGCGTGCGAAGAGTATTTCAAAGAGAAACGCGTGCACTTCACCCAGACTCAGGAAGTAGCCTCGGCCGAGGCTCAGCGCGAGTGTGTGCTGGCGGGTCTGGGCGTGGCGCTGTTGACGCGTCACGCCCTGAACCTGGAGCTGGCGACCGGCGGGCTGGTCGAGCTGCCGGTAGAGGAATTGCCGCTGCTGCGTAGCTGGTGCCTGGTGCAGGCCAAAGCCAAACGCCTGTCACCGGTGGCGCATGCCTTCCTGGCGTTTATCCGCAGCGAGCGTGCGCAGATCAGCGCGCTGGTTGAGCGTTTCGACGGGAAGCTGCGGGCGCTGCCTGCCAGAGATTAACCTCGGGAAAATCGCCGATCTCGGCCTGAAGCTGGCGAAGTTCGAAACGATCTTCGATGGCGCGACGGAATTCCATGCGGCGCTGGTCTTCCTGCTGACGACGGGTTTTCGCGGCGCTGTTGCGTTCTTCGTAGGGCTGAGCCATTTCGATTCTCCCAAGGCGAGTACGGGAGTTTCACGATAGGCGCGGGGGATGACGGTTTGGCTGCGCGGGGATGACAGTGCGATGAAACTTGCTCAGGGTTGCGGTGCTTTTCAGGACGCCATCGCGAGCAGGCTCGCTCCCACATTGGATCTCGGTATGACACAGATTTCATGTGTCGCTGTAGATCACTGTGGGAGCGAGCCTGCTCGCGATCAAGGTCGGAACGCCCCTGGATGACTTCAGTCATCAAGGGCTTTCACGGCTTTGGGCGACAAGCGCAAGCTGCGCAAACTGCGCTTCACGCTCTTGAGGTGATTGACCAGGCTCGGCCCGCGCGCCATGGCCACGCCCATCGCCAGCACATCGATCACCACCAGGTGGGCGATGCGCGAGGTCAGCGGCGTGTAGATTTCCGTGTCTTCGTGCACATCGATTGCCAGATTGACCGTCGACAGCTCGGCCAGCGGTGTCTGGCTCGGGCACAGGGTGATCAACGAGGCGCCGCTTTCGCGAACGAGATTGGCGGTGATCAACAGATCCTTGGAGCGCCCCGACTGGGAAATGCAGATCGCCACATCGGTCGGCTTCAGGGTCACCGCCGACATCGCCTGCATGTGCGGGTCGGAATACGCCGCCGCGGTCAGCAGCAGACGGAAAAACTTGTGCTGGGCATCCGCCGCCACTGCACCGGACGCGCCAAAGCCATAGAACTCGACGCGCTGCGCCTGGGACATCAACGTGACCGCGCGCTGCAATTCCACCGGATCAAGCTTCTCGCGAACCTCCATCAGCGTGTGCAGCGTGGTGTCGAAAATCTTCAGGCTGTAATCGGCGACCGAGTCGTCTTCATGGATCGCAAACTGGCCGAAACTGGCACCGGCGGCCAGGCTTTGCGCCAGTTTCAGTTTCAGATCCTGAAAACCGGAACAACCGATGGCGCGGCAAAAGCGCACGATCGTCGGCTCACTGATGCCGACGCTGTGAGCCAGATCGGCCATGGAACTGTGCATCACCGCCGCAGGGTCAAGCAGCACGTGGTCGGCGACCTTGAGCTCCGACTTGCGTAACAGGTGACGTGACTGGGCAATGTGTTGCAGCAGATTCAAGGGGCTGGACTCTTCTTATGGGCAAGGATGTAGCACGCTTGTAGTTATACTACATGAATTGGCATTTTGCCTGCTCAATGCGTAACTCGATGTCCCGCTATCTGGCGCGATGGCCTGCATGTAGCCCTTAAAGCGGTTTTCCCTGTTCGCGCAAAAGCCCGGCCAGCGCGCCGGCGTCAACCGGACGACTGATCAGATAACCCTGCACTTCGTCACAACCTTCGCTGCGCAAGAACTCCAGTTGTTCCGGGCACTCGACGCCCTCAGCGACGACTTTCAGTGACAAGCCATGGGCCATGGCGATGATCGCGCGAGTGATCGCCGCGTCTTCGCTGCCCTCGTCCAAACCGCGAATGAACGCCTGATCGATCTTCACGTAATCCACCGGAATGCGCTTGAGATAACTCAGCGACGAATAGCCGGTACCGAAATCGTCGATCGCCAGTTTCACCCCCAGATCGCGCAGTTGCTGGAACGTCGCGATGATGTGCTCGACGCTGTCGAGCAACTGGCTTTCGGTGAGCTCCAGTTCCAGGCAATGCGGCGCCAGTCCCGTCTCCTCCAGCACCTGCCGCACCAGACTGACCAGTTTGCCCTGGCGCAGCTGGTGCACCGACAGGTTCACCGACACGCGGATCGGCGCCAGGCCCTGCCGCTGCCATTCGCAAGCCTGCCAGCAAGCCTGACGCAGGACGAACTCGCCGATCGGCCCGATCAGCCCGGTTTCCTCGGCCAGCCCGATGAAGTCCGCCGGCGGCACCTGGCCCATGCCCGGATGCTCCCAGCGCACCAGTGCTTCCGCGGCGTTCAGGCGGCCGGTTTGCAGGCACAGTTTCGGCTGATAGAAAACACTCAGCTGCTGCTCTTCGATGGCCCGGCGTAGATGGTTTTCCAGCTGCAAGCGCTCAAGGGTGCTGGCCTGCAAACTGTCGGTGTAGAACTGGAAGTTGTCGCCGCCCAGATGCTTGGCGTGCTGCATGGCCATGTTCGATTGGCTGACCAGCGCGGAAATCTCCCGGGCGTTGTCCGGCAGCAAACTGATGCCCATCGACGCGCTGACCACCAGCTCGTGCCCTTCCACCGTCAGCGGCAAGCGCAACTTCGATGACAACCTTGTGGCGACGCGGGCCAGACTCGACAGGTTGCCGTAGGCATCGAACAGCACCGCAAACTCATCCCCGGACAAGCGCGCGATCGTGTCGGCTTCCGGCAAGGCGTTGACCAGCCGCCGTGCCATTTTCTGCAGCAACTGGTCCGCGACCTCATGCCCGAGGCTGTCGTTAAGCAGCTTGAAGCGGTCCAGATTAATGTGCAGCAGGGCCAGACTGCGCCGGCTCTGCCGTGAGCGCTGATGCGCTTCGTGCAAGCGTTCGCGAAACAGCGAGCGGTTGGCCAGGCCGGTGAGTTCGTCGTAGTGAGTCAGATAACGCATGCGCTCTTCGGATTCGCGCCGCGCCGACAGATCGGCAAAGAAGCCGACGATATGGCTGACATTGCCGCGATTGTCGCGCACCGCATTCAATTGCAGCCATTGCGGATACAGCTCGCCGTTCTTGCGCGTTTCCACCAGTTCGCCCTGCCAACTGCCGTGCTGTTCCAGCGCGTGACGGATCGCCACGTAATGCCGGCGGGCATCGCGGCTGCACGGCAACTCGACGACATTGCGCCCGAGCATGTCGTCGATGTCATAGCCGGTGACCCGGCTGAAGGCCTGGTTGATCGCGATCAGCGCGTAGTTCGGGTCGAGAATCACAATGCCTTCACTGGCCGCTTCGAACACCGTCGCCGCCAGCCGTTGCTGTTCTTCCAGACTTTTGCTGGCGCTGATGTCGCGGCGCGTGCCGACCATGCGCATCACCCGCCCGCTGGCGCTGCGCTCTACCGCGCGGCCACGGTCTTCGATCCAGACCCAATGGCCGTCACCGTGACGCACACGATATTCAATCTGGTAGTCCTCGCTGCGCCCCTTCAAATGCTCGATCAACGCGTACTTGAGCGTCGGCAGATCTTCGGGATGCAAGCGTGGCTTGAGATCGCGCAGCAGCGCGGTGACGTATTCCGGGGCGAGGCCGAACAGCTCCTGAATCTGCGTATGGTGGACTTCGTCGGTCTGCAGGTTCCAGTCCCACAACCCCAGCTCGCTGGCCTTCAACGCCAGCGCCAGACGCGCCTCGCTTTTGCTCAGGGCCTGATTGGCCGCGTCCAGTTCGCGGCTGCGCTGGGCGACGCGGTCTTCGAGTTCGACCTGAGCCTCGCGCAGCTTGCTCTCGGCATCACGGCGTTGTTCGATCTCTTTGCCCAGTTCCTGGTTGAGCTGCTCGCCGCGCACCTGGGTCTGCTGCAAATGTTCGATCAGGTGCTGGTTCTGGAAGCGGCGCAGCAAACCGCGATCGATCAACCGATTGACCTGCCAGGCGACTACGCTCAGCGAGCCGAGCAGGATCAAGCCGAGCCAGCCCCAACCTCGCGCCTGTTCATCGCCGCCCCAGAACAGGTAGCCGATCGCTGGCAGGAGGCAGGGCAAGGTGAAAGACAGGAATGCCGGCAGACTTACGGCGTAAGCGACACTGGCCGACAGGGTCGCCGCGCCGATCAGGCCGAACACCCAGGCTTGTTGCATGAAGTTGTCGGCGGGCACCAGCGCGATGCCGGCACCGGCGAGCGTCAGGCCGGTCATGGTTGAGCCGAGCAGAAACATGCGTCGCCAGATCGGCTGAGCCTGACGATCAGGTATCGCCGAATCGAACGCCGCCACCTGAATCACCCGCAGCGCCACCAGCGACAACAGCCACACCAGCCAGATGCTGACCACAAAGTAACGCTGCGGGCTCCAGAGCAACGCCGCACAGACCAGGCCATTGATCAACATGAACAGCGTCGGCAACAACGAGCCCTGATACAGCAGACGCGTGCGCTCGACCGCCATTTCGACGGCATAGTGCTTGCGGATGACCCGGGGTTCCATAGAGGGTCCCGACAGTTCGGCGCTGAGGATCATGGGCAACGTTCTTGTTCTTATAAGGAGGGCGTGCGCCCGAAACGTCGACGGAGCATACACAAGCCGCTCCGGTTGCCAAACTGCTGCAGGTCACAATTGCGCCGAAACTTGCCCTTGTCCCGGCGCCGTCGCAACCGCTCAAGCGAGACGGGCCGAAGCCTGCAGCGGTGACCGACCGGTCGTCATCGACAGCACTTTCATCGGCTAATGCAACACGCGGTTTGCCCGGGCCTGCGGCGCACCCTAGAATGCCCCGATGCGCGATGATCTCTCCCTTCTGCTGAACTCCCTCAACGATGCCCAACGCCAGGCCGTAGCAGCCCCCGTTGGCCGTCAGTTGGTCCTGGCCGGTGCTGGCTCCGGTAAAACCCGAGTGCTGGTGCACCGTATCGCCTGGTTGATCCAGGTCGAAAACGCCTCGCCCCACTCCATCCTGTCGGTGACCTTCACCAACAAGGCCGCTGCCGAGATGCGTCACCGCATCGAGCAGTTGCTGGGTATCAACCCGGCCGGCATGTGGGTCGGCACCTTCCACGGCCTGGCGCACCGCTTGCTGCGGGCGCACTGGCAGGAAGCCGGCCTGAGCCAGACCTTCCAGATTCTCGACAGCGACGACCAGCAACGCCTGGTCAAGCGGGTGATCCGCGAGCTGGGTCTGGATGAACAACGCTGGCCGGCCCGTCAGGCGCAGTGGTTCATCAATGGGCAGAAAGACGAAGGCCTGCGGCCGCAACATATCCAGGCCAGCGGCGATCTGTACCTGGCGACCATGCGGGGCATTTACGAGGCCTACGAGGCGGCGTGCCAGCGCGCCGGGGTCATCGATTTCTCCGAATTGCTGCTGCGCGCCCTCGACCTGTGGCGCGATCATCCCGGCCTGCTGGCGCACTATCAGAAGCGTTTCCGGCACATTCTGGTCGACGAATTCCAGGATACCAACGCCGTGCAGTACGCCTGGTTGCGCCTGCTCGGCAAGGGCGGCGACAGCCTGATGGTAGTCGGCGACGACGACCAGTCGATTTACGGCTGGCGCGGCGCGAAGATCGAGAACATCCACCAGTACTCGTCCGACTTCCCGGATTCGGTGACCATTCGTCTGGAGCAGAACTACCGCTCCACCGCCGGCATCCTCAAGGCGGCCAACGCGCTGATTGCCAACAATACCGGGCGTCTGGGCAAAGAGCTGTGGACCGATGGCGGCGACGGCGAAGCGATCAATCTGTACGCCGCGTTCAACGAACACGACGAAGCACGCTACGTTGTCGAAACCATCGAGAGTGCGCTGAAAAGCGGCCTGGCGCGCAGCGAGATCGCGATCCTGTACCGCTCCAACGCCCAGTCGCGGGTGCTCGAAGAAGCCCTGTTGCGCGAGCGCATTCCGTACCGTATCTACGGCGGCCAGCGCTTTTTCGAACGCGCCGAAATCAAGAACGCCATGGCCTACCTGCGCTTGCTCGAAGGTCGTGGCAACGATGCGGCCCTGGAGCGGGTGATCAACGTGCCGGCCCGCGGTATCGGTGAGAAAACCGTCGAGGCGATTCGTGAGCACGCCCGGCACAGCGATGTGTCGATGTGGGAAGCGATGCGCCTGCTGGTCGCCAACAAAGGCCTGACCGGTCGCGCGGCCAGCGCACTGGGTGCGTTTATCGAGCTGATCGAAAACCTTGCCGCCAAGTGTGCCGAGATGCCGTTGCACTTGATGACCCAGACCGTCATCGAGCAGTCCGGCCTGATCGCGTACCACGAAGCGGAAAAAGGCGAAAAAGGTCAGGCGCGGGTAGAAAACCTTGAGGAACTGGTCAGCGCCGCGCGCAACTTCGAAAACACCGAAGAAGACGAAGAGCTGACGCCACTGGCGGCGTTCCTCGGTCACGCTTCGCTGGAGGCCGGCGACACCCAGGCCGACGAACACGAAGACAGCATCCAACTGATGACCCTGCACAGCGCCAAAGGCCTGGAGTTCCCTTACGTGTTCCTTGTGGGCATGGAAGAAGGCCTGTTCCCGCACAAGATGAGCCTCGAAGAACCGGGGCGTCTGGAAGAAGAGCGACGTCTGGCCTATGTAGGTATCACCCGGGCGATGCAGAATCTGGTGATGACTTACGCAGAAACCCGCCGCCTGTACGGCAGCGAGACCTACAACAAGGTCTCGCGTTTCGTCCGCGAGGTGCCTAAAGGTCTGATTCAGGAAGTGCGTCTGTCGAACAGCGTCAGCCGCCCCTTCGGCGGCAACCAGTCGATGAGTGGCAGCAACCTGTTCAGCGGCAGCGAAATACCGGAGACCGGTTTCGTCCTCGGCCAGGCCGTGCGCCATTCGATTTTCGGCGAAGGCGTGATCCTCAACTTCGAAGGCTCCGGCGCGCAGGCCCGGGTACAGGTGAACTTCGGCGAAGGCAGCAAGTGGCTGATGCTCGGTTACGCCAAGCTCGAAGCCATCTGACGCTGGTTTCGCTTGCTTTCTGTAGGAGTGAGCCTGCTCGCGATAGCGGTCTGTCAGTCATCAATGTGTTGACTGACACACCCTCATCGCGAGCAGGCTCACTCCTACAGAAGACCCAAATCCAGCTGAACCTATCGCCTTTTCCTACACACAAAAGTACATCGGCTGATTGTCTCGCCAAGCTGAACGCAACCTGTCAGGCAAAAGCCGGAAACACTCTCTCGCTAGCCAGTAACACTTCAGCTGTGCAACATGGCGCGCGTGTCTCCACAAAACGGGAATACCCTTTATGAAACGTTTTCTTAGCATCGCCATGGCGTTGTGCATCGGCCTGACGATGAGCCTCGACGCCAACGCCAAGCGCTTTGGTGGTGGCAAAAGCGCCGGCGCTGCGCCGACGCACCAGACCAGCCAGATGGCTCCTTCTTCTCCAGGCGTGGGCGGTGCAGCTGCAACCGCTGGCGCTGCCGGTGCTGCGGGCGCTGCGGCCAAGGCCGGTGGTGCTTCCAAATGGCTCGGCCCTCTGGCCGGTATCGCCGCCGGTGGCCTGCTCGCGTCCATGTTCATGGGCGGAGGCTTCCAGGGCATGCAGATCTTCGACATCCTGATCATGGCGCTGATCGCGTTCGTGATCTTCCGCTTCATCGCCGCCCGTCGTCGCAAGCAGCAGGAGCAGTTCGCTCCGGCCGGCGCGCCGATGCAGCGTGAAGTGTTCGAGCAGAAACCTGCTGCCATGGGTTCGATCTTCGGTGGTTCGGCCGCTCCGGCTGCTGCCCGCCCGGTGATCAACGCACCGGCCTGGTTCAACGAACAGCGCTTCCTTGAAGCCGCGCGCAGCCACTTCCAGTCGCTGCAGCAGCACTGGGACGCCAACGAAATGGACAAGATCGCCGAGTTCGTCACGCCACAAATGCTTGAGTTCCTCAAGCGTGAGCGCGCCGATCTGGGTGATGGCTTCCAGTCGACCTACATCGACAACCTGCAAGTGCAACTGGACGGCGTCGATGATCGCGCCGACAAGACCATCGCCACCCTGACCTTCACCGGCGTATCGAAGACCTCGCGCTTCGACCAGGGCGAAGTGTTCAGCGAAAGCTGGAACATGGAGCGTCCGCAGGGCGACAACCAGCCTTGGCTGGTCGCCGGTATCCGCCAGAACGGCTGATTGCCTGCTGCGCTAGACTTGCGGTAATAAAAAAACCCCAGCCTCGGCTGGGGTTTTCTATTTCGCAGTTGCATCTATAGCGAGCTACTGTATAAACCGGCCCCTATAAACCGCGCCATTCAAGCAAGAGGATCCCCGGACGTGGAAGAAATCATCGAACAACTACGCGAAGCCAACGAACCCGTACCGGTTCCCCTGGAATTGCCTGACGAAGACCTGCTGGTCGAAATCGAAGAACAATTGTTCATCGACATTCCATTTGTCTTCAGGGAGTTTTTGCTGACCGTCAGCGATGTGGTCTATGGCAGTCTCGAACCCGTCACCGTCACCGACCCGCAATCCCACACCTATCTGCCGGATGTCGCAGCCAATGCATGGGATGCGGGGGTGGATCGCAGCTTGATCCCGATCTGTCAGGACGGTGATGACTACTACTGTGTCGAAGAAGACGGCACCGTGGTGCTTTGGCAAGCCGAAGAAGAGCTGATTGCCGAAGAAACCTGGGAATCGGTGTGGCACTGGGCGCGGGACGTCTGGCTGGAAAGCTGATCGGCCAGCCGCCCCGGCGGCTTAGTGCCCTGACGATTCCTTGTGATTGTCGAGGGTTTCCAGCAGCGCCACCTGCATCCGCGTGTGCACTCGGATGAACCAGCGCCAGAGCAGCGCCGCCACCGCGGCCGCCACCACGGCGATCAGCACCAGCAACTTGTTGGTCGGCAGGATACTGGCCGACAAGGCTGCCAGCAGCAGGAAAATCACCAGCAGCGAGAGAATCGGGATCACCTCGGCGATCACCCGACGCACTCGCTGCGTGTGCCGCCCGGCCATCTCCGGCTTGACGCCCATTTCCGCCAACAGCATCGATAGCGCCTTGAGCTTGCGATAAGCCGCGATCAGGAACGGCAGCGACACCAGCAACGCGCCGCCCCAGATCAACGCTTTCTGCCAACTCGGATCGCCGATCCAGTCCTGCAGCCAGACAGACAGACGTTCGGCGAAATACGCCCCGGCGATGAAAATCGCAATCACCAGCGCCAGGTTGACCCCGACCTGCAACAGTATTCGCCGGATCATCGACGCCAGCATCGCGCCCTCGCCTTGCGGCTGGATGCTGCGCAGCCATTCACCGTACATGCCCAGCACCCGGCCGAGACTCTTGGGCATGGCCGCGGATAACTTGATCGACAGCGGATCGGCCGCGCGTATCAGATACGGCGTCAGCAGCGTGGTGATCACCGATACCGCCACGGCGACCGGGTAGAGGAAATGGCTGGTGACCTGCAGGGTCATGCCCAATGCGGCGATAATGAAGGAAAATTCGCCGATCTGTGACAGGCCCATCCCCACTCGCAGCGAGGTACGTCCGTCATTGCCGGCGATAAACGCACCGAGGCCGCAGGACAACATCTTGCCCAGCACCACGGCCACGGTAATCACCGCAATCGGCCAGGCGTATTCGAGCAGGATCATCGGGTCGAGCATCAGCCCGATGGCAACGAAGAAGATTGCGCTGAACAGATCACGCACCGGCTCGACCAGCCGTTCGATCTTCAGCAGTTGCCGCGACTCGGCCATGATCGCGCCAATGAGGAAGGCGCCGAGGACCATGCTGTATTCAAGTTTGACCACCAGCAGGCAGAAGCCGAAACACAAGCCCAGCACGGTGATCAGCAGCATCTCGTTGCTGTCGAATTTCGCCACGTAGGCCAGCAGGCGCGGCACCAGCAGGATGCCGATGACCAGCGCAACGATCATGAACAGCGACAGCTTGCCGACCGTGGAAAACACCTCGCCCGAGCTTACCGTGCCGCTGACCGCGATGCTCGACAGCAGCGCAATGATGCCGATGCCGAGGATGTCCTCGACGATCAGTACGCCGAAGATCAACTGCGCGAAGCGCTCGTTCTTCATCTTCAGATCATTGAGGGCTTTGACGATGATGGTGGTCGAGGAAATCGCCAGGATCGCTCCGAGGAACAGCGAGTCCATGGTGTTCCAGTCGAACCAGCGGCCGATTTCGTAACCGATCCAGATCATCAGGACGATTTCCAGAAATGCCGCGATAAACGCTGTGGCGCCGACCTTGAACAGCTTGCGCAGGCTGAACTCCAGCCCGAGGCAGAACATCAGGAAGATCACCCCCAGCTCGGCGAGGGTCTTGATGGTGTCTTCGTCGTGGATCAGGCCGAACGGTGGCGTATGCGGGCCGATGATGAAGCCGGCCACGATGTAGCCGAGTACCACCGGTTGTTTGAAACGATGAAACAGCACGGTCACCACACCTGCAACCAACATGATCACTGCCAGATCCTGAATGAAGCTGATGGCATGCATGGTGTGGGCTCCTTGAATGACGAGGCCGCGGACAGACGTCAAAAGTGTCTGCGCAGGCTGGGTAAAAATCCGCTTCGGCTGTAGGAATTGCCCTTGGGCAGGGCTTTTGCAGGTTAACACCGCGACTTCTTTCTGAAAGCCGGTGCAATATAAGGAAACAGATCGATTGCGGCGTGACGGCGAGCCTGCGCCCGGCGTCCCGATAACGGCGCTTTCGATAAGCGACCAGGCACCCGCAGAGGTGCTTTCAGCCATCCGCCTTGACCCGTGAGAACGTTATGGAACCCGGAAACGCCCAGCTGTCGATGACGGTACTGATGACCCCCGATATGGCCAACTTCTCTGGCAATGTCCACGGCGGTACGCTGCTCAAATACCTCGACGAAGTGGCCTACGCCTGCGCCAGCCGGTATGCCGGCCGCTACGTGGTGACCCTGTCGGTGGATCAGGTGATTTTCCGTGAGCCGATCCATGTCGGCGAACTGGTGACCTTCCTCGCGTCGGTCAACTACACCGGCAATACCTCGATGGAAGTCGGTATCAAAGTGGTCACCGAGAACATCCGCGAGCGCTCGGTGCGCCACACCAACAGCTGTTTCTTCACCATGGTCGCCGTGGACGACCAGCGCAAACCCGCCGCCGTACCGCCGCTGCAACCGCAGAACAGCGAAGACAAGCGCCGCTTCATGCAGGCGCAGCAACGTCGGCAGATTCGTCAGGAGCTGGAAAAGCGTTATCAGGAGATCAAGGGCGACGCTTGAGATTTGTTGCGTTAAGAAAATCGCTATCGCGAGCAGGCTCACTCCTACATTGGAATGCGTTTCCCTGTAGGAGTGAGCCTGCTCGCGATTGGATTCAACGCGGTATTACAAACTGATCGCCGTCGCCTCGAACTTCACCCGCGGATGCGCAATCCGGTCCTGCGCCCGCACCAGTTGCAACTCGTAACTGGCACACGCCTGAGTCTCCAGCAGCACCTCATGCACCGCCGCCGCCGTGAACTCGAACGCGGCCAGCAGGCTGTCACCCAGCAGCACACGCGCCAGAAACAGACCGGACGTCAGATCGCCCACGCCCACCGGCTGACGCGGAAACGCCAGCAGCGGACGGCGCAGGTGCCAACTGCCTTCAGCGGTCACCAGCAACATTTCGAAGCCATCGGCCGGTTTGCCTGGATAGTCCAGATGCTTGACCAGCACCGCTTTCGGCCCGCGTGCCAGCAGTGCCCGCGCCATCGCCAGGCAATCGAACAGCGATTGCGGCTTGCGTCCGGAAAAGCTGTCCAGCTCCAACTGGTTCGGGCACATGATGTCCGCCACCGCTGCCGCCTCATCCAGCAGGAAGTCGCTGACTTCGGTCGGCACGCTGCAGCCTTTCTCCGGGTGGCCCATCACCGGGTCACATAAATACAGCATCTTCGGATTGACCGCTTTGATGCGTGCCACACCGCTGAGAATCGCCCGCCCCTGCGCGGCGCTGCCGAGGTAGCCGGAGAGCACCGCGTCGCAGTTGCCCAGCTCACCAATGGCGGCAATCCCTTCGATCAGCGCGGGAATCTGCTGCGGCGCCAGCACTTCACCCGCCCACTGACCGTATTGGGTGTGGTTGGAAAACTGCACGGTGTTGAGCGGCCAGACATTGACCCCGACCCGCTGCATCGGAAAAACCGCGGCGCTGTTGCCGGCGTGGCCGAACACCACATGGGACTGGATGGCGAGCAGATGAGGCGTACGTTTCATTCGGGTCATTCCGTAAAACGATTGAAATTCAAGCCGCGCAGTATGCGACGAAACGCAGCCTGTACGACAGACCGGCGACGCAGTTAAGCTGACGCCATCTTTTGGAGTTCGATGTTGATGCTGACCCTGGAAAACATCTTCGTGCTGATGCTGTTCGCCGCTGCCGGCGCCTGGTTATGGCATAACCACGGCTTGCGCGAGCGCGCGCTGGAGCGGGTCAAGCAGCATTGCACCAATGTCGGCGTCGAATTGCTCGACGGCAACGTCGCGTTGAAGAAGATCGGCCTGATCAAGGATGCCAGCGGTCGCCGACGCCTGGCGCGGGTCTATAACTTCGAGTTCACCGTGACCGGCGAAACCCGGCACAACGGCACCATCACTCAGTTCGGTGCGCACAGTGCGCAGATCGAACTGGCGCCCTACCCCGCGCCGTTCGACGATACCTCGCCAGTCGTGGAAGTCAGCAAGCCGCGCGCCGAAGTGATCGAACTGAGTCAGTGGCGTCAGGAGCACACCAAGTGGAAGCCGTGAGCTGACTCAGAGCAACCGGCAGCGCGCCAGACCTGCCTGCAATTCATCAGTGTTTTGTGGCTCAGCAAAGATCAGCTCGATTCGCGAGTCTTTGCGCCATTCGCTGGTTTGCCATTCCAGACTGGCGTTATCCAGTGCGTTCGCCGACACCCAGCCATCCGGGCTGTGGATCACCAGTTTCGCCCGCTTCCACTGAAGTGCCTGCAGCCAGTCGGCAATGGGCTGTTTGCCGAACGTCTGGCCCGGATGCCAACGCCAACCGATACTCCAGCCGCCCTCCTGCGCCTGACTCAGGCAAATCGGCACGGTCGGATCGCTCCAGACGGCCGGGAGCTGCGCGGGTCCCTGAGGCATGAGCAGATTATCCGCGCCACTCACCGCTTGCGCGGCCAAGCCCGGCAATTCACTCAAGGACAATTGCGCCTGGCTGGTCCAGATCAGCCTGACCGGCGGCAGCTGTCTGGCGATTTTCTGCCGCTGGTCCTCAACGAGACCTTCGGCTTTGTTCATCAAGACCAAGCCGGCACCGCTCAACGCCTGTTGTTGCGCTGCTGGCAGTGCTTGTCCTGCATGCAGTGCCTGAGCATCCAGCACCAGCACACTCGGCTGCACCGCCAATACGCCAAGCCATGGCGCCTCGCTCAATTGCCTGAGCAACTGCAGCGGATGGCCCAGCCCGGATGGTTCGATGAACAAGCGATCCGGCTTGGCCCTGCGCAGCAACCGTGCGAGGCCGATCTGGAATGGCGCGCCGTTGACACAACACAAACAGCCGCCGGCGACTTCAGCCAGGTCGGTACCCGCTGCGTCGCGGCTCAGCAACGCGGCATCCAGACCGATCTGGCCGAACTCATTGATCAACACAGCCCAGCGTTCGCCAGACGGACGCTGGGCCATGAGCTGGCGAATCAGACTGGTTTTGCCAGCGCCCAGAGGGCCAGCAATGACATGGGTGGGAATGTTCTGCAACATGGCGGCAAGCTTTTGGGAGATTAGAAGATGCGTTGGATGGGATGGTCGTTGCTGTTGGCGCTGCTGTCGAGCGAAGCGTGGGCCCAGGCCTGTGTGGTGCACAGCCAGGGCGAACGGCTCGACGTCAGAGTCTGTCAGCAGAACCGCAACATTCCCGAGAAACTGTTTAATGACGGCTTCTGCCAGCCGACCCTGGCCGGGCAAAAAGTCGAGGTGCAATACGTCGATCAATGCCCGAGCGGTGCGTTTGGCGTGTGCAGCAACGCGCAAGTTACCAATATGCCCTATCGCCAGGACATCCACTATTACGGTGTGGCCACTGATGCGGCGTACCTGAAACCGTATTGTGAAGCTCAGAGCCAAGGGTCATGGCTCAGGCCTTGAAGCATCAGCCGAGCCAGTCGAGGGTCAGAATCAAGCGGCGCTCGCCCACTAACGGTTGCGGCGAGCGGTGGATCAAGCCGAAACCTTCGTTGCCATGCCATTTTTCGCCCTTCAACAACGCAACCTCGCCGCTGCTGAGTTGCTGAATATCCGCGTGGGGTTCGGCGTCGGCTTGGCCGAGTTGACGGCGATCCATCGCACCCTCCGCGAGCCATTGGCTGCCGACGCCGGCGTAGGTCGTGATCAGCCGCACCGGTACGTGATCAACGTGGAAGCGCGGACACATGGCTTTGTCCAGCGCCCGCAGGCGCAGGCCGATCCGCCGCGCACCGAGCAAGCAGGCAAAGGCGCTGACCAGCCATTGCAAGTCGGCCATAAAGCCCTCGTAACCCTGCACATCGCGAAACTCCGTAGCCAGCCCGGTGAGATCCGGCTCGGCGTCCTCTTCGGGCAACTCCAGACACAGCGACTGCGCCAAAGGCTGGTTGAGCGACAGCAGCACATCGGCAAACTCGCTGATGTGCAGTGGCAACTGTCGCTGCCAGACGGCCAGATTCACCTCGTCTTCGAAAATGCGCGTCAGTGCCTGTGGGGTCGGGCCTTGATGCTGTTGGCGGGTTTGGTTTCCCGGCAATTGGAGTGCAGGCATCAGGCGGCCTCTTCGTGCCAAGGACCAAATGGGTCCGCGAGCATTCGCCAGCCCTCGGCACCGAGCGCCATTTCATCATCAGTGAGCAGGCAGGCATCCAATTCAGCAGTGAGTTGTAGGAAATCGATGTTCTGGCCGATGAACACCAGCTCCTGGCGGCAATCTCCTACGCTCGGCGTCCAGTTTTCCAGGATGGCTGCGCTGCTTTCCTGATCCTGTGGCCATTGGTCTTTCGGTACGAACCGCCACCAGCGCCCGGCAAAACCGTGACGCATCAAGCCACCGGCCTGCGACCAGCTCCCGGCGTCGGTGGGCTTGCTCGCCAGCCAGAAAAAACCTTTGGAGCGCAGCAGTTTGCCGGTCAGCCATGGGCGGTTGATGAAGTCGAAGAAGCGTTGCGGGTGAAAGGGCCGCCGCGCGCGGTATGCCGTCGAGGCGATGCCATACTCATCGGTTTCCGGGATGTGCTCCCCCCGTAGCTCCTTGAGCCAACCTGGCGCTTGCGCGGCTTTTTCGAAGTCAAAACGGCCGGTGTTCAGCAGTTTCTCCAGCGGCACCTCGCCCATCACCATCGGGATGATTTCGGCCTGCGCGTTCAGGCGCTTGAGGATGGCGATCAGTTCTTCACGTTCTGGCCGGCTGATCAGGTCGATCTTGCTGATCAACAACACGTCAGCGAACTCGATTTGCTCGATCAACAGGTCGGTGATTGCGCGTTCGTCGTCCTCACCCAGGATTTCACCGCGAGAGGCCAGGCTTTCTGCTGCCTGGTAATCGGGAAGGAAGTTCACGCCGTCGACCACCGTCACCATGGTGTCGAGACGGGCAATATCGCACAGGCTTTGGCCGTGTTCGTCGCGAAAGGTGAAGGTTTCCGCGACGGGTAGCGGCTCGGAAATGCCGGTGGATTCGATGAGCAGGTAATCGAAGCGATCTTCGCGGGCGAGCTTGCTGACTTCTTCAAGCAGGTCCTCGCGTAACGTACAACAGATACAGCCATTGCTCATTTCGACTATTTTTTCTTCAGCGCGGTTAAGGCTGACATCGCGCTGGACTTCGCTGCCATCGATATTGATCTCGCTCATATCATTAACAATTACAGCTACGCGCATTCCGCTTCGATTACGTAGTACGTAATTCAAAAGCGTACTTTTACCGGCACCCAGAAATCCTGAAAGCACGGTGACGGGCAATTTTTCTGACATTGGATAAATCCTGTCTTTGAGCCAGCAATGGGCGAATTCCTCAGTGCCATGCATCCCATCGCTGCATTGAATCAACGTAGGTATCTGAAAAAATCAAAATCATGGAGGCTGAGGCCGGGTTGCTTTTATGTTATGTTATAACCATAAAAACAAACCAGCTTTTGTTTCGCCCTGAGGTACTCGCTTGAAACGGTCCATGACGAAAAACGCCCTGCTTGGGGTTTCGCTGAGCTGTGCCCTGCTGCCCGCCGTAAGCACGCTGGCGCAGCCGGGGCCACCTGCTACTTGCACGCAGAGTGCGAATCTTCTGGCTTGCGCGGACGCTGACGGCAATAGCTACAGCGTGAACACCGTGGGCAACACGCTTTATTTGCGCGGCTTCGAAAAAGACAGGCATCGCTATTGGGCACAAACCAACAGTCGCTTCGGTCAGCTCACCTTTTTTACCGGTATCGCTTCGAACGGAGAGGCGTGGGTGGGTTACACCCGTCGCGTGGGCTGGACCACGATCAACCGTTTTTCGAGTTCTGGCGGAGGTAGCGCGAAATTCACCTGTAGCCGAATGACCGGGTGCTAAGCACTCCCGCTTCTTGCTTGGGTAAAGATATATTCATGAAACAAGCAATGGCGTGCGCATTGTTATACTGTAACATCCGATTCGTTCATATCGACGGTTACAACCATGAATTCACTGACACTTCCGGATATTGCCGCAGAGGCGCTGCGCGAAAATGTGCCGCTTGAATGGGTAGGCATGCAGGGCATCGCCTTGCCGATCCACCTGCAAGGAAAGCCTCTGAGTGCCAAGGCAGACGCGGGGGTGAGCCTTGATGATGGCGAAGCGCGGGGCATACATATGTCGCGCCTGTACCTGGCGTTGGACGCACTGGAACAGAAGGAGCTTTCGCCTTCTTTACTGCGTCGTGTACTCAGCCAATTTCTCGATAGTCATGAGGGCTTATCCAGCTGCGCTTATCTCAATCTGCACACTGAGTTACTGCTGAAACGCCCCGCGCTAGTCAGCCCTTTGGCCGGCTGGAAGGCCTATCCAGTGTGCATTACCGCCACGCTGAAAAGGCAAATGTTCCACGTGGAACTAAAACTTGAATTGCCCTATTCCTCGACCTGCCCTTGCTCAGCGGCGTTAGCCAGACAACTGATCCAGCAACAATTCATCGATGACTTCGCCAACCAAACGTTGCAACACGCCGATGTGCTGGCGTGGCTCGGCTCTTCTCGCGGCATCGTTGCCACGCCTCATAGCCAGCGCAGTACTGCACAACTGCATCTTCATCTCGATCAATCCATCGACGAGTTACCGCTGAATACGCTCATCGACGCTGCCGAAGCAGCGCTCGGCACAGCCGTACAAACTGCGGTGAAGCGTGCCGACGAGCAAGCCTTCGCACTCGCCAACGGGCAGAATCTGATGTTTTGTGAAGACGCTGCACGCCGCTTGAATCTGGCGCTGCGCCGCATCCCAGGGGTCAGCGCTTTCCGCCTGCGCGTTGTTCACGCCGAAAGCCTGCACGCTCACGACGCTGTTGCCGAAAGCCAATGGCAGCGGGAGTCGGCATGATTCGTTGCCAATCATTGAGCTGGGGAGCCCCGGGCCAACCGCTGACTTCGCCGCTGAACCTGCAACTCGACAGCGGCTCACTCACAGCAATCATCGGTGCCAATGGCTGCGGCAAAAGCAGTCTGCTGAAAGTCATTGCCGGCCTACAAAAGCCACTGGCTGGCAAAGTCTCGCTCGGTGTTCCACGGCAAAGCGGATTGTCCTTCCTCCCGCAGCAGCAGCATCTCGATCGGCAGTTTCCGATCAACCTGCAAGAGCTGGTTGCCGCGGGATTCTGGGGGCGCCGGTTATCAACGCAACTGCGCGTGCAACGGTTGCAAGCCGCGCTGGAGAACTGGCACTTGCACGGACTCGAACAGCGCCCGTTGATGGCGCTGTCCGGCGGCGAGTTGCAGCGCGGCCTGCTTGCCCGTTTGAGCCTGACCGACGCGCCCGTGCTGCTGCTCGATGAACCCCACGCGGCACTCGATGAACTCGGTCAACAACTGCTCTGGCAGCATATCCATGCATGGCACGGCGAAGGCCGAACACTCGTTGTGGTGTGTCATGACCTCGCTGCGGTACGCCAGCACATTCCCAGCACCTTGCTGATCAAGCATCGCGAGTGCCGCTTGGCGGCGAGTGCAGAGCTGATTCAGCAAACGCCCTACACCCAGGTGGCCTGATGCTCGCAATCAGCCAACTCTGGCAGCCGTTTAACGAATTCATGTTCATGCGTCGCGCCTTGTTCGGCGGTTTGGTGCTGGCCTGCAGTACGGCGCCGCTCGGGGTGTTTTTGATCCTGCGGCGTATGAGCCTGATCGGCGATGCGGTCGCTCATGGAATCCTGCCCGGCGCTGCACTGGGCTTCTGGTTTGCCGGGCTCAGTTTGCCGGCACTGACTTTCGGCGGCCTCGGTGCAGGCCTGGGCATGGCCGGACTGGCGGCCTGGATTACTCGCCGCACAGGCCTGCGCGAGGACGCCAGCCTCGCCGCGATCTACCCGATCTCGCTGGCCAGCGGCGTGCTGATTCTGGGTATCGCCGGAAAGCGCCTGGACCTTCTGCATCTGCTGTTCGGTTCAGCCTTGGCCGTCGATGGACCCACCTTGCAAGGCATGCTGTGGGTCTCGCTGTGCAGCCTGATCGCTATGGTTCTGATCTATAAACCGCTGGTACTCGACACCCTTGATCCACTGTTCCTGCGAACCGTCAGCCGTCTCGGCCCGCTGGCCCACGGTGTTTTCCTGACGCTGGTCGTGCTCAATCTGGTCATCGGTTTCCAGGCCATCGGCGCCTTGATGGTCGTCGGCCTGATGATGCTGCCCGCTGCAGCTTCGCGATTCTGGAGCCGACGTCTTCCGGTGCTGATTGCCGTTGCGGCTGTGATCGGTTGCCTGTCGGTGTGGCTGGGGTTGTTGCTGTCGTTCTATTACTCGCTGCCCAGCGGTCCGGCAATCGTGCTGGTCGCCGGCGCCGGTTATCTGTTGTCGGTGATCGTCGGGCCGGTCCATGGTCTGCTGCGCCGCCCGCCTTTGCTCACATCCCAATGAGGTGTTTCCCGATGCGCGCTCTACTCGTGCTGTTCAGCTTGTTGCTGTCGATGTCATTGTCGGCGGCGGAAAAAATGCCGGTGGTCACCAGCTTCAGTATCCTCGCCGACATGGTTCACCAGATTGGCGGCGAGCACGTGCAGGTCACCAGCATGGTCGGTCCGGATGCCGACGCGCACACTTACGAGCCAACGCCGGACGATGCCAAAGCCCTGCTCAAAGCCAGACTGATCATTAAAAACGGCTTGGGTTTTGATCCATGGCTGGATCGTCTGGTCAGCAGCACCGCCACCCAGGCAACGGTGATCAATGCCAGCCGCGGGGTGATTCCGCGATCTCTGGACGAGGATGGCGAAACCGTGCCTGATCCGCATGCCTGGCACAACCTGGCGAACGCGGAGTTGTACGTCGCCAATATCACCAAGGCATTGATTGCGGCTGATCCGGCTAACAAGACCGACTACGAGCGCAACAGCCAAACCTATCTGAAGCAGATCTACGCCCTGCTCGCCGAGGCCAAAAGCAAACTGGGCTCACTGCCAGCGGGCAACCGCAAGATCGTCACCAGCCATGATGCGTTCGGTTATCTCGGTCAGGCCTACGGCATCGACTTCATTGCACCTCAGGGTTTGTCCACCGAGCGCGAGCCGTCAGCCGCTGAAGTTGCCGCGCTGATTACGCAGATCCGTCAGGCCAAGGTCAAAGCGGTGTTCATGGAAAACATCAAGGACACGCGCCTGCTCAAGCAGATCGCCGATGAGAGCGGCGCGCATATCGGCGGCACGTTGTACTCGGACGCGCTCGCTGCGAGCGGGCCGGCGAGTACGTTCACCGGCCTGTTCGAGTACAACCTCAACACGCTGTACAAGGCGTTGAGCCAGAGATGACGTGAAGCATCAAGCGCGGGGCTTCACCGTCCCGCAATCCTGACCCAACCACACCGCGCGGGTTTCCAGACTGCCCTTCTGGTTGATCCCGATGGCGTTGAACGTGCCATTGGCGACAGTGGTGAATTCGCGATCACTGAGGAAAGTCGCGACCCCGGTGCCCTGCGCTTTCGGGCAACTGAAACGGAATTTCCACTGGTTGCCGGTGCGCTCGGTGATCTGCTGTTTGCAGCCCGATTGTGGATCGGCCAGCGGGATATCGTTGGTCGCCACTTGCTGCGGCGTGAGGCAGGCGCGGATGCCTTTGCCGCCGATGTTAATGCCGTTCTTCTCCAGTGCCGCACGCTGTTGCGGCGTGATCTGGCCTTGAATCTGCCCAAGGATCGACTGCACATCCATCGCTTGATCGTCGACTTTCAAATTGCTCGAGGTCATTTCCCACAGCCCCGGCTGCAGCATCTGCGCTTGCGCAACCACCGGCAATGCCAAACCCAGGCCCAGTGCCAAACCCAGCAGACGAACGTTCATCGACAAACTCCTGATCAGTAGTGGCCGTTAGACGCCGGCCGCTTGCTTCGGTTCATGGACCAATTAAATAGCGACATTCGCCGCTGAACATGGTCTGTTAAGCATTGCATCTTCCGGAGCAAGGCTGCCCCATGGATTATTTTGGACCGCACATTTTCGGTTATCTGATCGCGCTGATTCACACCCTCGGATCGATCGCCGCGATACATGCGGTACTCACCGTGCGCACTGCGCAGGGTTCGATTGCCTGGGCATTGTCGCTGATCTTCATTCCCTACCTCACGCTGATTCCCTATCTGGTCTTCGGCCGTAGCACCTTCGACGGTTACATCAAGGCGCGGCGCCAGGCCAACGAACAGATGCGCGTGGCCATCTCCGAGCTGAACTGGCGACCGTGGGTCGAGGAAGCCCTCGCCGCGCGTGCTTCCAACGCCTATGCCTCGTTGCGTGCGATGCCCAAACTCGGGCGCATGCCGTGCCTGGCCAACAATGAAGTGCGGCTGTTGATAAATGGTGCAGCCACGTTCGAGGCAATCTTCAGTGCGATCGAACAAGCCAAAGAAGCCGTGCTGGTGCAGTTCTTCATCATCCACGACGATCGACTCGGGCAACGCTTGCGCGATCTGCTGCTGAAAAAAGCCGCCGAAGGCGTGACGATACATTTGCTCTACGACCGCATCGGCAGCCACGCCCTGCCCCATAGTTACGTGCAGGCATTGCGCGACGGCGGCGTTGCGGTGAAAGCATTCGCCACGCGCAGTGGCTGGCTCAACCGCTTTCAGGTCAACTTTCGTAACCACCGCAAGATTGTCGTGGTCGACGGCATCGTCGGGTTTGTCGGCGGGCACAACGTCGGCGACGAGTACATGGGCGAGAAACCACCGCTGGCACCATGGCGCGATACCCATGTGCAAGTCCGCGGACCGGTCGTGGCGAGCATGCAGGAATCCTTCGCCGAAGACTGGTTCTGGGCCGCACGATCGCTGCCGCCGCTGATCCTCCCGGACGCCTATCCGGAGGATGGTGTGCTCTGCCAGTTGCTCGCCAGCGGCCCCGCGGATGCCTATGAAACCTGCTCGCTGTTTTTCGTCGAGGCGATCCACGCCGCCACCGAGCGGGTGTGGATCACCAGCCCGTATTTCATTCCGGATGAAGCGGTATTTGCCGCACTGCGACTGGCCGTGCTGCGCGGCGTCGATGTGCGCTTGCTGCTGCCGTCGCGCGCGGACCATCGCATCGTTTACGCAGCTTCAAGTCTGTATGCATTTGAAGCCGTGCGCGCCGGCGTGCGAGTGTTCCGTTACGAGCCCGGTTTCCTGCATCAGAAAGTGGTGTTGATCGACAGCGAGATCAGCGCGATCGGCAGCGCCAACCTCGATAACCGCTCGTTCCGTTTGAATTTCGAGGTCATGCTGCTGACTGTCGACAGCGCCTTCGCCGCCAGCGTGGAACACATGCTCGAAGCGGACTTCGCCCAGGCCTACGAAGTGGCCAAGGAAGAAAGCCGGGAGATCCACCGCCTGCAACAAGTCGGCATGCGGATCGCCCGGCTGATATCACCGATCCTGTAAGGCGCCGCGCGAAGACGCCTTCGATCTCAGGGGTTGTAGATGTCGTCGCGGGTCCAAGGCAATTCATGGCTGCCGTCGGCATGCGCTTTCACCGCAAGGATCTGGTGCAGATTGATCCAGCCGCGGGCAAACGCGTAAGCGCAGCCGGCCAGATACAGGCGCCAGATACGCAACGCCTGTTCCGGCACCAGTTTGCCAGCGGCTTCGAGGTTGTCCTCCAGTCGCTCGCTCCAATGGTCCAGCGTACGCGCGTAATGCAGGCGCAGGCTTTCTACGTCGACAATCTCCAGCCCGGCTTCACTGATCTGCGCCGAGATCATGGAAAGGTGCGGCAACTCGCCGTTAGGGAACACGTATTTCTCAATGAAGTCGCCCGCCCCGCGCCCGACGGGCCGGCCGTCGGTGTGCTTGGCGGTGATGCCGTGGTTCATCACCAGGCCACCCTCCTTCACCGCGCCAAACAGGGTTTTGCAGTATTCGGCGAGATTGGCATGGCCGACGTGTTCGAACATGCCGACACTGACCACCTTGTCGAAGCGCCCGTCCTGAGGCAGATCGCGGTAGTCGAGCAATTGCAGTTCGATCTGATCTTCCAGCCCCTCAGCCTTGACCCGCTCGCGTGCCAGTTTCAGTTGCTCTTGGCTCAGCGTAATGCCGAAGACCCTGGCGCCGAATTCCCGTGCGGCGAATCGCGCCAGCCCACCCCAGCCGCAGCCGACATCCAGCAGATACTCGCCCGGCTGCAGGCGCAGCTTGCGGCACAGATGGCGGAATTTGGCTTGTTGCGCCTGTTCGAGGGTTTCGCTGCCGGTCTCGAAATAGGCGCAGGAATAGACCATGTCGCTGTCGAGCCACAGCTGGTAGAAGGCATTGGAAAGGTCGTAATGGTACGAGATGGCCTTGGCGTCGGTTTCCTTGTCGTGCACTGAACGCACCGGCTGGCTGCCTTCATCTTCGTCGAGCAACGCACTGCTTAGTTCGTCGCAGACGCGGATGACCTCGCTGATCGAGCCCTCCAGTTCAAGCTTGCCTTCAACGAACGCCGCTCCCAGCGCATCGAGGCTTGGGTGAGTGAACTGGGTGACCATCTGTGGGTCCTTGACCACGATGGTAACGCTGGGCGTCGGCCCCAGATTGAATTCATGGCCGTCCCAGAGTCGCAGGCGAAGCGGAAGCTGCAGGTTCTGTAAGGCCGGTGGAAGTTGCGCGAGCATGGAAATCCCCCCTTGTTTCAGACGTCAGATCTGAGGGTAGACCATCGCGGAAAAATAGCAGGCTATCGAATTGATTAGCCGAAGCTATCGTCGCAGACGCTCCATCAGGCCATCCTGCACCCACGTCTTCCAGCCGATGGCGGCTTGAAATGGAGCGCCCTCTCTACCAATGACTGCTAACTTGGCCGGCAGTTCGTTACAAATCGTTTCGAAGCTCATCATCTATTTTCGCCAGCGGTTCCTGAAACCGCAGCAAGCGCCCGGCATTACCGAGCACCAGTAAGGTACTGAGGTTGTGCAGCAGTGCAGCAATCATCGCCCCGGCTGCACCAAGCCAGCCAAATGCCGCGAAGACGACGATTGCCAGCGTCCAGCCCAGCCCGATGATCACGTTGACCTGCAAGGTCTTGCGGCACTGGCGGCTGAGTCGCACGCAGGTGCCGAGCCGGCGCAGGTCGCTGCCGATCAGCACGATATCGGCCGAGGCCAGCGCGATGTCCGCGCCGCCCGCGCCCATTGCAACGCCAACCACACCAGCCTTGAGTGCGAGCGAGTCGTTGATACCGTCGCCAACCACCATTGGCCGGAAGCCGCTGTCGATTTCCTTGAGCACACGATTGAGCTTGTCTTCCGGCAAGGCCTGCGCCTCGACCTCGTGCAAGCCGACATCCTGTGCCAGCGAGTTCGCGACGCTCTGACGATCGCCGGTCAACAATAGCTGCCGGCCGAGGCCCAACTCACGCAATTCACTAAGGGCAAAGCGTGCCTCCGGTTTCACGCTGTCGGCCAACAGCAGCCAGGCGAGAAACTCACCGTTCGAGGCCAACCCGGCAATCGGCCCATCATGCTCTGGGACGGACGTGGTACTGATGTCCAACTGCGCAAACAGCTCCGGGCGCCCGAGTGCCGCTTCGCCCTGCGCGGTCATGGCAACAACGCCGAGCCCCTGCCGCTCCTGAATCTCGCTCAAAGGCAGATAGTCTCGCGCACTGACGAGGCCGGCCAAGGCGCGGCTGACCGGATGACTGCTGGCTGCGCCGAGGCTGGCCGCCAAGGTCTTCGCCGCCGCGTGATCCGCTGCTGCGCCGGTGATCGATTGCAGACGCAAGGTGCCGTAGGTCAGCGTCCCGGTCTTGTCGACCACCAAGGACGTCAGATCCGCCAGCTCCTCAAGGAAAGCCGAGCTACGGATCAATATGCCGTGACGCGCCGCGACTGCCACACCGGCAATCGCTGTGGCGGGTGCCGACAACACCAATGCGCACGGGCAAGCGGCAACCAGCACTGCAAGCATCGCTTGCGCATCGTTGGTGATAAACCAGGTCACAGCGGCCAGCAGCAATACCAGGATCATGTAGCTGCCGGCGTAACGTTCGAGCAGTCGGGTGATCGGCGGTTTCGAGCGTTCGGCGTTCTGCATCAGTGCGATGACTTTGCCCAAGGTCGACTCGTCACCGGTGCGCGTCACTTCGATACGCAGTAAGCCGTCGAGGTTGATCGCGCCGCCAAACACAGTCATGCCGACGCCCGCCTCGACCGGCACTGATTCGCCAGTGATCGACGCGGTATTGAGACTGGCCTGACCGGAGAGAACCCGACCATCCGCTGGCACGCGATCACCGGCCCGTACCTCGACGGTATCGCCCGGCTTGAGGGTGCCGTTGTCGACTTCGATGACCGAGCCGTCCGCCTGGATTTTGCGCGCGTGGCTACGTGTCAGTTGCCCGAGGGCGTCAATCGCTTCCTGCGAACCAATGACACTGCGTTCCTCCAGCACATGGCCAAAGATCATGATAATCGGCAACAACGCCGCCGTGAGCAGATCGCCGGTTGCCCAAGCACCGAGCATGGCCAGCGCAATCAACTGATCGGTAATGCCATGCAGACTCGGAGAGCGCAGGCTGTACCACGCCGAGCGCATCACCGACACCCCGACCATTAACGAGGCAAAGCCCAGCAGCAATTGGCTGACCCCGGTTTGCTCCGGCAGCCACCAACGCCAGATCAGGCCGAGCCCGAGCAAACCGAGCGCAAGCATGGCCAGGGTCAGTTGCCGTGCGGCGCGGCGTTGTTCGGTCGAGGACAACAGGCTCGGCGTGGCGGTGGTCGCAGTCATTGGCTGGCTCCCTGAATGATCAGGCGGGAATCGTCTTTCGGATTGACCGTGGTCACCGAGCCGGCCTGGCCGAGAATCTTCGGCATGCGCTCGCGGTACAGACGCAAGAGCAACTGCGGGTCGGCACCCTTGGCCAGACTCGCAACCGTGGCGGTATCTGCCGACGCTTTGGCCAAGCGCTCGCCGGCCTGGGCGTGGGCAATCTGCAGCGTGCGGTCGGCTTGTTCGTTGGCGGCCTGGGTGAGTTTTTCCGCCTCGGTGCGCGCGTTGGCGACAGCTTTGTCAGCTTGCTGGCTGGCGGTCAGGACCGCATTGAAAGCGCTCACCGCAGGCTCGGGCAGACTCGATTGCACATCGACCCGCGCCACTTCGACACCAATGCCCTGCCCGCCCGCTTTCAGTTCAGCCAGGCGCTGATTGATCGCTTTGACCAGATCACCGCGCAACCGCTCACGGCGCTCGGCGGCCTGACTGTCCGCACCGATGAGCTCCGGACGTGCAACCAGAATGGTATCCAGATCACGCGCGGCGGTCAGTGCCAGCGCACTGCGCGTCACCAACCGATCCAGAGCCGGCAAGACATGATTGCCTTGCACAACGAAATCGTACGGGTCGCTGACTTTGTAAAACACCCGCACGTCCAGTTGCACCACACCGGCATCACCGGTCAATAAATAACCCGAGCCCGCCAGCGCATCACTCAACGGCGTGGCAAACGAAGCGACCCGATCTGCCCTTAGCGCCTCATCGCTGCGCAACAGGTTTTCCACGCGCCGTTCGATCACCCGATCCGCTGCCGGCAGCAGAATCACCTGTTCGAACGGCTGTGGCCAGGCCAAGAGCAGGCCGGCGTTCTGAACGCGATCCAGCGCACCGAAATGCAAGACCACCGCGCGATTCTGCGGGTCGATCTGCCGCACATTGGAAAATGCCCAAGCCAGCGCGGCCAGCACCGTCACCGCGTACAAGGCAAGAAATGCCAGGCGTCCAGCCTGAATCCATGGACTGTTCAATGTTTGTGTTCCACGTGGAACGTCATCAGTCATGGCTGTAATCCGGCTTTATTGTCGAGTGCTGGCGGCCCGTCGACCAACACGCGAAACGGCGCAGCATCGGTCCGCAAAATCAGTTTGGTTTCTGGCGTGACGATGGTGCCAAGGGTGTCGAGCGAGCGCAGCAAATTGTAGAGCTGCGGTGAACTGGCGTAGGCGCGGCCATAAATCTGCGCTGCTTCGACGCGGGATTGCGCTTCGATGTCGGCGGCTTTCACCGTCGCATCAGCCTGCACGATGCGTGCGTCGCGTTCGGCGGCGGAACGGATTTGGGCGGCTTCACGCTTACCGATCGCCGTGCGTTCGGTGGCAATCGTTTCACGTTCCGCACGCATGCGATCGACGGTGGCCGTGAGCGTGACCGACGGCAAGGTCAGGCGCTCGATGCCGACTTGCACGACGCGCACGCCGTAAGTAGCGAGTAGCTGCTGATCGATCTGTTGGCGCAACTGCGCCTCGAAATCGGCGATGCGCACCTGGCTGGCATCGGTGTTGACCAGACTCGCCAGGTCAAAGCTGCTGGCGGTGGTTTCCAGCGCCGAGCCGACAAAGGTGCGAATCTGCCGTGCGGCTTCGTCCGGCTGGTTTTGCACGGCGCGCATGAAACGCTGCACATTGTCCGCGTCGCCCTGCACCTGCCACGCCACGTAAGCCTGAACAATGATGCGCAAGCCGTCGCGGGTACCGACATCCTGCAAACCGCTGGAAGTGGTACGCAAGCGCAGATCCACCGGAATGGCCGCCTCGAATGGCGCCGGCCAACGCCAGCTCAGGCCCGGATCCAGCAACACTCGCGCTGGATTGCCGAAGCGTGTGATGACTGTGGCTTCGCCGGAGCGCACTTGCACCAGGCTCGCCGCTGCAACTGCAAACGCGACCAGCAACGCTGCCCAGCCCATGCGCCGCCACGGAAACGGCCCGGCTTCTTGCGGCGCACCGTGGTGGTGATGGTGATGCCCGTGAGGGTGGTGATGCCCGCCATGGCCGTGATCGTGGCCGCTGTGGTCATGCGAATCGTGAGTAGGCGACTGGCTCAATGGGCAACTCCTGGCTGAGCGTTGGTGCGCGCGGGCGTCGAGTCAGCCGGCAGCGTGAAATTGCGCAGATCGATGGTCGGCGCGTTGGCAGTGCCGCCCAATCGGTGGTCTAGGATCAGCAGCCGCGCTTTGCTCAAGCCTTGGCTGAGCTGACCGAGATATTGCTCGAGCACAAAGGCTTGACCGGCATTCGCGAAGGCCTTTTGTTCGGCGCTGAATTTCGAATCCGCTGCCTGCGCTGTGGCACTGGTTTCCCGCGCGTTGGCGATAGCTAGATCGCGCGCCAGACTGGCCTGCAATTGCGCCTGGTTGCTTGCTTCGGCGGCGGCACCCCGCTCGCGGGCAATCAACGCCTGCGCGCCGATCTGTGCGGCTTGCACGCGGTGATAGGCATTGGCTGCACCGGCCGGCGGATGTATCGCTTCGACCACCGTGGCCAGAATTTCCACGCCGCTGTTGAGTGAATCCAGATCGCTTTGCACCGCGCGACCGATTTCCTCGGCCAGGTCGACGCGGTCCTCACCGAGCAAACCGTCCAGCGTACGCGAGGCGAAGTCGTGCACCAGAATCCGGCTGGCGGTGCTGCGAATCAGCGTCGGCACATCGGCAGCGTTGTAAGTCGCGGCCAGCGCGGCCTGATCGCTCAGGCCGATGCGATAGACGAAACGCACGTCCATGTTGACGATCTGGAAGCTCTGCTGCTCACCGCGACGGCTGGCGATAACTTGCGACTTGTCATTGACGTGACTGGCGTCCCACAAGCGGTTGGCTGTCGCCGGTGCCGGACCTTCGGCAGGGTCGGCTTGCAGCGGTGCCGCCGGGTTCTCGCCGACGCTGGTTGCCAGTTCATGAACCACGCCGTTTTCAACGCTCAACACGCGCCCCAGCGGCCAAGGCAACCCCACCTGTAAACCGGGGCCGAACACCTGCACCGGTTTGCCGAAACGTTCGTAGATACCCCGGCCCTGCAAGGGAATTTCATGAATGCCGGTGAGCAGCCAACCCACCACCGCCACCAGCGCCAACACCGGCAACAATGCCCGGCGCATGAAACTGAACGCCCAGATCTGCCGAAGATCGATGCCAAAACGGTTGTGCAATTCGTGCTGCAAGGCGAGCAACGGTTGCGGTGGCCAGCGCAGCATGTCGGCGACAAAGCTGCGCCCCAGCAGCGTCGGTTCGAGCTGCTCGCGGCGCGGGCTGAACAGCGAAAGCATGGCACGCAATAAAAATTCCACCGCGACCAGGCCCGGCAAGAGCCCGATCAGCACGGCGACACGCACCGGCCAGACCGCATTTTCGCCCGCGAACAACAAACACAGCGCGCTCAATATCAGCGTGATGATCGCCACCCGCGTCAGTTGCGCCAACGACCCCGCTTCCGGCCATTGTGCCGGGTTCTCCTGGGCCAGTTGCCGTTCGAACACCAGCAAACCGAACGCCAACAGCAACCCCAGCGCTGCTGCCACGGTGGCGGACAGGCCCATCGCCGCGCTCGGCAATGTCAGGTTCCACGCTTGTTCAACGCTGAGCAGCGTCAGCAACGCCCAGCTGGCCAGCCACAACGTCGCTGCGCCAATCTGGCCGAGCAGATGCAGGCCGCGCTGGCTCAGGCGATCGAGCAATCGTTCGTACCAGCCATCTGCTGGTGAAACTTCTTCGTCTGCAAGCGCAGTCGAGGGCGTTGGATTGATCGCTCGTGCACGCCATTGCGTCAGCCACCACGCCGATTGCAACCCCGCGACCAACACCAGCAACGCGGCACTTTGATTGAGCAATAACGGTTGCCACGAGGACTGCGGCGCGAACAACCCGACAAACAGCGCCAGCACCACGCCCGCCCCTGCCAACCCACCAAGCCCCAGCGCCCAACGTCGTAGCCGTCGGCCCTGAATGGCTGCCTGCTGGAACCGTGGCAGTCCGGCCACTTGCGTGCCCTCAACCTGCAGATCGACTTGCATATCACCCCAAACTGATTGGCCCGCGTTCGTGTCGTTACGATATAACGAAAAGCGTGAAATATTCGTCCACAATTGCGCTTATTCAAAGATGCCAGACCTGTCGCTTGCCTGAAGCCTTGACCGAAATGTCTGAACGCGCACATATTACGCTCGTAATTTTAATTGATGACTAACGTCAACGATCCGCATCCATCGAGCAGGAGCAAGCGCATGAGCAACTATGACGTGGTGATTCTGGGCGGCGGCCCCGGTGGCTATAACGCCGCGATCCGCGCCGGTCAGTTGGGCCTCAAGGCCGCTTGCGTGGAAGGGCGCGCAACGCTCGGCGGCACCTGCCTGAACGTTGGCTGCATGCCCTCCAAGGCCTTGCTGCATGCCTCGGAACTGTACGACGCTGCGATGGGTACGGAATTCGCCAACCTCGGCATCGAGGTCAAACCGACGCTGAATCTGGCGCAGATGATGAAACAGAAAGACGAAAGCGTCGCTGGCCTGACCAAGGGCATCGAGTTTCTGTTCCGCAAAAACAAAGTCGACTGGATCAAGGGCTGGGGCCACATCGATGGCCCCGGCAAAGTCAGCGTGACCGACACTCAGGGCAACAAGGTCGAACTGACCGCGAAAGACATCATCATCGCCACCGGTTCAGAGCCCACTCCCCTGCCCGGCGTCGAGATCGACAACCAGCGCATCCTCGATTCCACCGGTGCGCTGACCCTGAGCGAAGTGCCCCGTCATCTGGTGGTCATCGGTGCCGGCGTGATCGGCCTGGAGCTTGGCTCGGTCTGGCGACGGCTAGGCGCGCAGGTGACGGTGATCGAATACCTCGACCGCATCTGCCCCGGTGTCGACGCGGAGGCGGGTAAAACCTTACAGCGCGCGCTGGGCAAACAGGGCATCAACTTCAAACTGAGTTCGAAAGTCACCGGCGCTACGTCCTCTGCCAGCGGCGTGCAACTCAACATTGAGCCCGCCGCGGGCGGCAGCGCCGAGTCACTGGACGCCGATTACGTGCTGGTGGCCATCGGTCGCCGTCCTTACACCGCAGGTCTGGGGCTGGAAAATGTCGGCCTGAGTACTGACAAGCGCGGCATGCTCACCAACAAACAACACCGCACCGAAGCCCCCGGTGTCTGGGTAATCGGCGACGTGACATCCGGGCCGATGCTTGCGCACAAGGCCGAAGACGAAGCCATGGCTTGTGTCGAGCAGATCCTTGGCAAGGCCGGCGAGGTCAATTACGAGCTGATCCCCAACGTGATCTACACCAAACCGGAACTGGCCAGCGTCGGCAAGACCGAGGAGCAACTGAAAGCTGAAGGTCGCGCCTACAAGGTCGGCAAATTTCCCTTCACCGCCAACAGCCGGGCGAAGATCAATCACGAAACCGAGGGCTTTGCCAAAGTCCTCGCCGACGAGCGCACCGATGAAGTGCTCGGCGTGCATCTGGTCGGCCCGAGTGTCAGCGAGATGATTGGTGA
Source organism: Pseudomonas sp. R1-1 (assembly GCF_051132135.1). Lineage (NCBI taxonomy): Bacteria > Pseudomonadati > Pseudomonadota > Gammaproteobacteria > Pseudomonadales > Pseudomonadaceae > Pseudomonas > Pseudomonas sp. R1-1. Next base: position 99,808 of record NZ_CP071663.1, on the reverse strand, counting down.
ATTTTGCGTAGCGATGGAGTTCAGCGCCTCGGCTGAAGACATTGCCCTAACCTGTCACCCGCATCCGACACGTTCCGAGGCATTACGCCAGGCGGCAATGAATGTCGAAGGGATGGCCACGCAGATGTAAGCGTCGAACGGCTGTCGCCATCGCCAGCAGGCTGGCTCCCACAATGGATGGTGTGGGAGCTAGCACTGCTAGCGATGAAGGCACCCCGTTCTCAGGCCGGCAGATGCCCCAGCGGCAAAGGCCCGGGCGTCTTCACCGTGTGAATGGCGAAGTTGCTGCGAATGTCGCTGACTCCCGGCAGTTTCAGCAGATGACTGCTGACAAAACGGTCATAGGCACGCAGGTCCGGCACCACCACTTGCAGCAGAAAATCCGACTCGCCCGACACCAGAAACGCTGAAATCACCTCCGGCAATGCGGTAACGGCGGCGTAGAACGCATTGGCCCGTTCTTCGTTGTGCCGCTCGACCTTGACCCCGACAAACACCGTCAGCCCCAGTCCGACTTCATCGCGATCGAGGTTGGCCTGATAACCGCGAATCACCCCCGCCTCTTCCAGCATGCGCACGCGGCGCAGGCACGGCGAGGCCGACAGGCCGATTTCCTCCGCCAACTCGACATTGCTCAAGCGGCCGTTGCGTTGCAGCGCGGCGAGAATCTTGCGATCGAAAGCGTCGAGTTTCATGGTTGGCAGATTCCGATGGTCTGGACGTGGAAAGCCAGCAGGTTATGCCAAAATCGAGCGCTTTTGAAGCTGACTACGCAAGCACCTGCGCCCGCTTTCGGCCCTAGAATTGGCCCACCGAATCCGCTGCACAAGGGCTGCAAACATGACCAATCTCTGGCTGTTTTTCCTAGCATTGGCCGTGGTGCTTTTATTGCCTGGCCCGGACATGATCCTGCTGTTGCAGACCGGCGCCCGTCAGGGTCGCGGCCCGGCACTGGCCACCGCCATCGGTCTGGGCATCGCTCGCGCTTGCCATGTAGCGCTCGCCGCGTTGGGACTGGCGGCGTTATTCAAGGCAGCACCGTGGACCTTCGAGGTGGTGCGCCTGGCTGGCGCGGCGTATCTGCTATGGATCGGCCTGCACTGCCTGCGCAGCACATTGTTGCCGCCGCTGAACGCTGAAGCCGTCAGCAACAGCCACAGGCAATGGCGCACGGCCATTCGCCGAGGCCTGCTGACCAACCTGCTCAACCCCAAGGCGTTGCTGTTCTGCTCGGTGCTGTTGCCGCAATTCATCGTCAATGACGGTACGCTGGTGCTCAGCCAGTTCGCCGTGCTCGGCGGATTGCTGGTCGGCATCGGCTTTATGTTCGACAGCGCATATGCCCTGGCCGGCGTCGCGCTGGGTCGTTGGTTGCAACATCATCCAACGGCCCAGCGCGTGCAGCAGTGGTTGTTCGGCAGCCTGTTGATCGGCTTCGCCGTGCGTCTGACCTTTGTCCAGCAGGCCTAGCCTTAGCCCGCCTTGCGCCGGCGACGGCTGATCAGCAGCAACGCCGCAGCGACCAGCAGCGCCAGCGCGCCGATCTGCACCGGCCACTTGTACGGCCGCAGCGACGATCGCACTGCATCGGTGACTTGAGTCACGTAACGCTTGTCGGCGTTTTCGAAATCCGGGTACGGACATTGATTGCCGAAATCCACCGCCCACGGTACGAACGGTCCTTGCTTGACGTAACGCTGATACAACGCGCTCTGGTCTTGCAGGCTGCTGTTCCAGCCGGCCGCATTGCACAACACCGCGGCAAAGGCCTGACTGGTATGCGGCAGGTTATCGGCGGCGCGACCGGCCAGTTCGGTGGCGACAAATCGATAGTGGTAACGCTGATCCGGCTGCGCGGCGCTGGCCTGCTGGCGTTGCACTTCCGCCTCGGACACCAGCGGGCCGACCTTCAGCTCGGCGCTTTCCAGGCTGTAATTGCCGCCGAACGTGGCGTAATCCGGGGCCATTTCGTAGCCGAGAATGTCCATGCCCCATTCGCGGGCCGTCCACGCGGCGTTGTACAAGGCACTCGCGCGCTTGGTCGGCCACCACGCGGAGTCGGCCTTCAGGCGTTGTTCGCCGTAAAGACGCGCCTTGTTTTGCAGGTCTGGGTTGTCGAAATAAGCCACCGCCTCCTGATAATGGCCTTCGCGCAGCAGGCGCCGACCGAGCAGATTGCGCAGGCTGGCCGCCACCGGCAGCGGCACATAGTTGTCGCGCTCCTGCGGGGTCAGCGCTGGCGGCGCAGGGACGTTTTCGTCGACGTAGCGTTTTAGCTCATCGACCGTCAGCACGCGCTCGGCCACGGTCGCGGCGTCAAACCAATAGACGTTGTTGCTGCGATACAACTGCACGAACGCTTGCAGGTACTCACCGCGTTGCAAGGCGAGAATCGCGCTCTCGCCCTCGACCCGGCACTTCGGCTGCACGGTTTCATAGGCCCAGTCCGGTGTGCGTCGGTAACCCCAGTCCTCAGTCTGCGGAAAGGCTTGCGCGGCTTTGGAATACGCCGCCGCAGCGGCATTCTTGTCGCCGTCACGCACGGCCAGTTTGGCCCGCAACCACCAGGCCATTCCGCCGTCTCCAGCATTTTTCAGAAAGGCTTTGGCGCTCGCGTAATCCCCCTGTTGATAACTGATCGCCGCCAGACGATCAGCATTGTCGAGGCTGCCACGGGTGCTGTTTTGCAGCAGCTTCACCAGTTTCTTTTCGTTCGGCGGCTGATCACCGAATGACCAGCCCTGGCGGCTGACCAGCGACGCCGTGACCAGTTGCTGCACCGTTTTATGCTCAAGCAGTTTTGCCAGTTGATCTTCGGGCAGCTCCGCCAATTCGTTCATCACTTGCTTGAGCGAGGTGTAGCCCACCGCCGAACCGTGCAGGTTCTGCGCTTCATACAGTTCGATGGCGCCGCTCCAGTCACCGGCGCCGCGCAACACCCGCGCCTCTTCGCCAAGGCTGGCCACGCCCAGTTCCAGCGGATCGCTGAAGCCATCGATGCTCAACTGCCGTGTCTGGCGGTACGCTGCGCGTGCCTGCTCCAGTGCGGAGATCGCATCAGTGGCCTCGGCGCTCGCCGCCAGCCATGTGCGGCCCAGCGAATACGCCGCCCAGGTGCTGCGCAGCGGACGCTGATCGGCCGGCAGCGCTAGCACTTTGTTGAAGTATTCGATTGCCTGTTGGTGATCACCGGTCGCAAAGGCTACGGCGCCGGCAACGTACCATCGGATTTCCTCGGGCAGACTGGCGCCCTGCGCTTCGACCTGATGCGCATCGGTCAGCCCGCGCAGTCGTTTGACCAAGGCTTGCTGCTCGGCGCTCAGGCCCGTCTGCTCGGCTTGTTCGCGAGCGATGGCGGCAGCGTTTTCTTCGCCGTACAGATCGTTGGGATTGTGCGTGATCGCGGTCGCGTTCTTCAGCCCGGCGATGGTTTTACCCAGACGACTGAGCTCGAAATTGAAGTTGCCTTCAGGCAGATCGGCAAGGGTCTGGCCGCGATCGTCGAGCAGGCGCATCGGAAAATCCGGCCCGCACGCCAGCGCCGAACCCAGCGGCAGGCTGAGGCTCAGGCAAAGCAGATGACGCGGCCAGTTACGGGACAACATGCGAACCTCCTTGATCAATAATGGCGCAACGCGCCCAACCGATGGCGCGTCGTCCGCCCGCTGGCAAGCGGCCGTCGCGCAGGCGGGTGAAGGTAAGCAGATCGGCACTTTGTTGCAACGAGTAACCGGCGAGCGCATCGGCGCCCTCGCAGTTTTTTGCCTTCACGGTAATTTGCGCAGGCCAGGCGCTGTCGAGATTGCCCGTGTTGACGAGCTGAATGTCGTAGAGGCCAGCGTGTTCGTTGAACGTCACGCCGAGCCGACTGGTCAGTTGATCGCCACGGGCAACCGCCGCCAGCGTGGTCAGGCTCCAGGCGCGGCGATCATTGGCCAGCGGCAGGCGAAACCAGATCAGCCCGGCCAAGTGCTTCGGCGGATCATCGCGTAATGTTTGGCCGAGCCGGCTGAGTTGCAGCGGATCGGCAAGCAGTTCCCGACGCTGACCGCCCCGCTCCAGTCGTACTTCGCTTTCCACCACCGGTGCCCCACCGTCATCCGGCAATAACGCCACGCCATAGGCGGGCAGTGCCAGATAGAACGGCTTGTCAGTGATGCGGGCCCAGGCCCTGGTCCACTTCAGCGCCTGCTCGGGATCGAACAGACCGCGCCGAGGATCGCTGACCGCATGCACTTGCAGCACGCTGCTGTCGACAGTTTGCAGCAGCGCGGGCAGTTGCGGACTGTCGAGCCACGCCGGCAGCGCGGTGATGCTCAGCGGCAACGTTGACGGCAATGCCGAGTGCAGCTGTTTGAGGAATTCAGCGTAGGCCGGCAAGCGCGCGCTACCGGCGTCGTGGTCGATTTCAATGCCGCTCACTGTCAGGCCTTGCGCCTGCCAATCGGCGAGCACTTGCAGAATCTGCGTGGTGACCTGCTCCTGATCCAGCGCCTTGAGTTGGCCGTCGAGGCGCACCACCGCGATCAATCCCCGGCCATCGGCCTCCAGCAATGGCACATCGACCCGTGCCCGGCTCCAGCCTGCGTTCGGAAAGGCTTGCAGCGCCAGCACCCGCAGCGTGGAAAAATCGGCGCGGCTGTCACGCAACGCCGCCTCGTGGGCAGGTGTCCACTGGCGTTGCCAGACATACAGTTGCTGGTCGAGGGGCGGCGCATCCTGCGGTTTGCAGGCACACAGCAGCATCAAAATACAAAAGCCGACGAGACGCCGCATACCTTGCAGATCCTTGGAAACGAGGCCGCAAGGTTACACAAAACCCCTGTAGGAGCGAGCCTGCTCGCGATAGCGGTGCGTCAGTTAAAAACTGTTTCGACTGACTCAACGCTATCGCGAGCAGGCTCACTCCTACAGGAATGTAGGTCAGGGCTTGCGCGCGATGATCACCTGGCTTTTCGCTACGACCGCATCCAGTGCCTGCTTGATCTGTGCGCCGCGCGGCGAATCCAGCAGCGCTTGCCAGGTTTCGGCCCAGTGATTGAGCAACGGATGATCCGGATTGCTGAAGTCGACTTTGGCTTCCCAGAACAGCAGCATCCACATCGACCAGTAAAAACCATACTGGCTGTGACTGATGATCTCCAGCCCGGCGTCGCTGACCAGCGCCTTGAACTGCTCTTCGCTGAGGATGCGGATGTGGTTGGGCTTCTGGAAATACTCGGCCGCGGCGATGTCTTTTTGCAGATCTTCAGAGCTGGGATGCGGCACGCTCAACAGGTACAACGCACCCGGTTTACCGACGCGCACCAGCTCGGCGAGAAACTGCGCCGGGTTGTCGACGTGTTCGATCACCTCGGTGGATACCACGCGCGTGGCCGTCGCATCGGCAATTGGCAGCGGGTTGCAATCGGTGACATGGCATTCGACGTCCCGCGCCGGGGTATCGCTCAGGCGCTGACGGGTCGCCTCGACCTTGGCAGCATCAATGTCAGCGATGATGATTTTCGCCCCGCGCATGCCGCAGAAATGCACGTTGCCGCCGTCGCCACAACCGACATCGAGCAAGGTGTCGTCGGCAGACACCATGAAGCCTTTGAACAGCTCGTTGGTTTCCTGGTTGAACCAGCCACTGAGCTTGGCATCGTACAAGCCGAGCATGTACGGATCGACTTTGCTGGCGGCTGGCGCAACCGGTTGCGTCGACGCCGGGGCTGGCGTCGCCGCCGTGAGTTTTTTCAACAGGCTCAACATGAGGTGGCTCCAGTGGCAGGGACGGCGGATCGCGCGGTACCGAGGCGTCGCACCAGTGCGGCACCGCGGTTGCGCATGGGCATTTCGACCAGACGGTAATTCAGTTCACTGAGCAGCCCGATGAGGCCAAAGGCGATCAACAGCGTCAGTATCGGGTGGCCGGCGGGGCTGGGCAGACCGGCGCTTTGCAAACGAAAGATCAGCTCTCGCACCAGTTGATAGGCCGGAATGTGGATCAGATAGATGCCGTAGGAACGGCTGCCGATCCATCCCAGCAGGCGCTGCAGCACGCCGGCCGGCATCAGATAGTCGCGATCATACGAGGCGATCCACACCAGAACCGCGCTGAGAATGGCGATGGAACCGATGCGATACCAGGCGAAGGTGAAGCGGTCGGTGGCCATGAAACTCAGCAACGCAGCGATCACGATCAACGCACCAATCCCCAGCCACGGCCGGCGCAGAATGTCCGGTCGCCAGCGCTGATAGCCTGGCTGCGCGCTCCACATCGCCAGCAGCACGCCGAGGGCCAGCGCGTCGGTACGCACCACCATCAGCAACGGCGTGCGCAGCGTAAAAATCTGCACCGCGACCAGCGCCAGCAACACCCACACCAGACGCTTGCGAAACAGCACGATCAGCAGCGGAAACAGCAGGTAAAACTGCTCCTCCAGCGCCAGACTCCAGTAGACGAAACTGCTGCCGTATTCGTAGCGGAAGAAGCTGTCGGCGAAGCGAAAGTTGGCGTATTGAAAGACCCCGGCGAGGCTCGCCTGCAAGTTGGCTGACAGCGTACCGAACGCTCCCGAACGGTTGACGAACAGGCACGCCAGCAACATCAGCGCCAGCCATAGCCAGGCCGACGGCAACAAGCGAAAGGCCCGGCGCAGCCAGAAATTGCGCGTCTGCTGCCAGTATTGCTGGCGACTGGTGCAGCCTTGCAAGGCCGGGATCAGGCTGCGCGCGATGACAAAACCGGAAATGGCGAAAAACAGGTCGACGCCCCACCACGGCTGCGCCCAGGCATGGATCTTGGCCAGCAGCGGCACGACATCGGTAAACAGGCTGTCCTGCAAATGATGAAACAGCACGCCCAAAACCGCGATGGCGCGCAGCACTTCGATGTCCATGATGCGTTTGCCGCTCATGGCACATCCCCGGCATCGAGTGGCTTTCGAGCGATGATCACCTGGCTCTTGGGCAGGAAGCTGTCGAGGGTCTGTTTGATCGCCAGTCCGCCAGGCTGTGTGAGCAAGTCCTGCCAGGTTCGCGCCCAGCTTTCCATCAACGGCATGAACGGCGGCTGGATGCGGTCACGCACCGCGCCGCCCGGATCACGCCCGGCGGCGCGTTCGCCGGCCCAGAAAAAGATCATGCCCATTACCCAGAAAAAGCCGCTGGCCTGACGATGCTCGATCACCAGACCCGCCTCCTGCACCAGCGCGGCGAAGCGCTCTGCGCTGAAAATCTGCACATGGTTGGGTGACTGGAAGTAGCTGGCCGGGGCGATGCCTTTCTGCAGATGTTCACCGGCCGGTGCCGGGACGCTGAGCAGATACTGCGCACCAGGACGTCCCATGCGCACCAGCTCGGCCATGAACGGCTCGGGTTCGGCGATGTGTTCCAGCACTTCCATGCACACCACTTTGCTCGCGCAGCCGTCAGCCAGCGGCAACGGCAAACTGTTGCTGACCAGACCAAGACTGGCTTTTGCGCCGTGTGCCTCGACCTGCAGCGCAAGGTCACGCACCTTGTCGTGTTCGCTGTCAGTGAAGATCACCGAGGCGCCTTGGCGTACGGCGAACAGCGTCGCCACACCCTCACCGCAACCGACATCGAGCAGGCAATCGTCGGCAGTGATCGCAAAGCCCTTGAGCAACTCGCCGCTGTCGTTGAGGAACCAGCCATCAAGCACCGCGTCGTGCAAACCGACATCGCGCGGCGACAGCGTTGCCGGCGATTCAGCCGAAGGTTGCGCGGCAGGTGCCGGCAGCCATCGCGCGAGCATTCGCTTGATCATGCGAGGGAAGCTTGCGCAGGCACCGGCGCGGCGGCGGGCAACGGCGATTCGAGAAAAGCACGCAAGCGCTGCTCGGTGCTGGCCTGGCTGCAGAAGCGTTGCAGGCTTTGCACCGCTGCGGCGGACATGGCGGCGTAACGCTGCGGATCGTTTTTCGCCACCGCGTAGCTGTCGCGATAGGCCACGCACAGTGAATCCCAGTCGGTCATGTAACGCAGGGTGCGGTAGGCCGCGCGCGGGTCGTGCGGCCAAGCCGTGAGTTCTTCAGTGAAATCGACCAGAAAGGCGTTGTCGCCGCTGACGTAATCGGCCATCGCCGTGTTGACCGGGGCAATCGCCGGTTTACCGCAGGACATGAATTCCATCAGCGGCAAGCACTGGCCTTCGCCATAGGAACTGTTGACCACATAACTGGTGGCCTGCACCAGCGCCTCGTAGTCGGGATCGGCCAAATAGCCGTGGATCAGCACGATCCGGCATTGATAAAACTGGTTCTTGTACAGATGGTGCAGCATGTCGGTCAGCGCATTGGCGATGTCGTGGTGCGTCAGTTTCAGCACCAGCGTCGCATCGCTGACCTCGCGAAACGTGGTGCAGAACGCACTGATCATGTCCTTCCAGTTCTTGCGTCCGTCGTAAGGGTTGAACACCGACGTGTAGACCACACCGTCCAATTGCAACGGGCAATCCTGCGGCGGTGCGTCAAACACTATTGGCGTGCCTTCGCACGACCCCGGTGGGCCGTATGGACACAGATCCGTCTCGCGACTGTCGATCAGCAAACCGCGCAGATTGAGCGTCACGCCCTGCACCACCGGGCGCTTGAGCAATGCTTCACCGCGCGCGGCAAAACGGTCCCACACCGGCGCGGGAATCGCACACACCGGATAGTCGGCCCCCATCACATCGCGCACCGCGTTGACGGTGAACGTCGAATGGGTGATCGCCCGGCCGCACGCCTGCAAGACCACCCTCCAGTCATGCCGTGGTTCACCCTGCCAGCTCTCGGTGGGGATGGTGCTGAACTCCCAGGCGAACACTGGAATGGTCGGGCATGCGTAATGAATCGGCGTGCGATGCGGTGGCGAGAACGACAGAAAAACGCAGTCCTCGCCGCGGCTCTGGCAGTCGAAATACAAGCGGTCGACCAGTTCGTCAGGATTGCTGACTTCGATCACCTGACCGATGCGCTCCAGCACCGGGCGGAACTCCTTGAGCACAAAGTAATAGCTGTATTCGGGCCGCCCGAGGTTCTGCTGGATGTTGCTCTTGTTGGTTTCCGAATGAATGATGATCAGCATGAGGCCGCCCCGCTCTTGATTGCTACGGGCGTAAGTTCACTTGTCGCCTGCTGGTCGAAAAATGTCTTTACGCGCTGCTGCACCGGAGCGAAACCGCAATATTCACGCATGCGTTCACTGGCAGCGGCCGCCATCGCCTGATAGGCCTCTGGTTGCCGTTTGGCCATGGCATAGCTGTTTTCATAAGCGGCTTTCAATGAGCCCCAGTCAGGACGATGGCGCAGGGTGCGATAGAGGATGCGCACGTCTTCCGGCCAGATGGTCGGCTCGCGGCTCGATTTGACGATGAAGCCGACACGTTCGTCGATGTAATCGCCCATGGCGGTGTGGTCAGGCGCGATTACCGGTCGGGCGCAGGACATGAATTCCATCAACGGCAGGCACAACCCTTCGCAGCGCGATGCGTTGACGTAAAAACTGGCGGCGCCATACAGGCGGGCAAACTCCTCGTCCTCCAGATAGCCGTGCATCACCACCACCCGGCAGGCAAATGGCGACAGTTGCGAGAGCAACGTGATCAGATGAACGTAGTAACTCGACAGGTCGTTCTGGGTGATTTTCAGCACCAGCGTGGCGTCTTCGACATCGCGCATGGCCCAGCAGAACGCCGTGATCAAGTGATGCCAGTTCTTGCGCCCGTCCTCTGGATTGAACACGCTGACATACACCACACCGCTGACGTCGATCTGCACCTGAGCGTTGGTGTCGGGCAGTACGGCTTGCGGGTGTTCGGTCTGCTCTTGCGCTTGTGCTTGTTCCACCGTGACGGGCAAGCAATCGACAGCAGGTGCGGGCGCAGCGGCGAGCGCCTGCGGGTCAGCCCCGGTGAATAGATCACTGAGCGCTTCGCGATACCATTGCAACAGGTTGTGCTTGAGCAGAAACAGCGGTCGGTGCTCCGAAGGCGTCGTCAGCGCCCGGTAGCCTTCGCGCAGATAATGTTTGCTGATCAAAAGCCTTCGCTGCAGGGTCAGTTCGGGCTGGACTTGCGGCTCGGGCGGTAGCGCATCGGCTGGTTCAGCGAGGCCACGGACCTCCAGTTCCTGTTCATTGTGAATCGGTGCGATCAAGCCATCGGCCGACAGGCCCAACGCGCGGCTGTCGATGATGCAGCCCTTGATCTGCAAGGTACTGCCGGGGTTTACCGGAACACTGGGGTAATTCTGGCGAACGTTAGCGAAGCGCTCCCATAGCGGCGTGGGCAATACCAGTACCGGGAAATCTGCACCGAGACTGCGGCGGATGGCCTGCGCGGTATGGGTGGACAGGGTGATTACCCGGCCGTGGCGCGCGAGCATTTGGCGCCAGTCCTGGCGTTCATCGCCGGCGGCGAATTCGCTGGGGATCGAGTCGTACTCCCAGGCAATCACGCAGACCATCGGGCATTGCAGACCGGTCGGGGTTTTGTGCGGCGGCGCAAACGACAGGAACAGGCAGTCTTCACCGGCCTGACGCAGTTGCAGATACAACGGATCGACGTCGTCAGGCGAGGCCACCACATGCACCTGACCAAGGCTTTCCAGCACCGGGCGATAGGCCTTGAGCACGAAATAGTAACTGTATTCCGGCCGCCCCAGACTTTGACTGATTGAGCGATCGTTGACGTCCGAGTAAAGAATGAAATTCATGGCATCCCACGATGAAGCAGCCGTCCCGGCAACCTCATGCTATGACGGCCGGGCACGAGGTTCAGCCGGCATTGCCGCTGCTGATCCCGCTACCTCAGACACGTCTTCGTTCTTGTTTTAGTGGTCGGTTTCACCCTGTTGCGCAATACCCACAGCGAACCTGGGGAATGGCGACGAGGGCCATTCTAAACACATCCATCGCAGCTCCGGGAACCGCCCGCCGAGAATAAATCCGGCTACGCTGACGAGAACTGACCGGTCACGGTTTGCCCTGTTGAAATTGCCGCGCAATTGGCACAGATTGGGCACAAACAACTACAACAACGGACTTCGCCCGTCTTTCAACCGGTTTTTCCATCGGTCTGACAGACCTCTCCTTAAACTCTGTGGGAAAGTGCGCAAGTTCAAGACCAAGGGGTCGCTGCTTGAAAAAACGTCTGTTCGTCACGGGCCTGACCGGCTTCGTGGGACAACATCTTCAGTCTCGTCTGGCCTCGCCTGATTCGACTTGGGAGTTGCTGCCTGCCGCAGCGCCCTATGACCTGACGGACGCCGAGAGCCTCAGTGATCTCTGGCCGCAAATGCCCGACGCGGTGATTCATCTGGCCGGACAAACCTTCGTTCCTGAAGCCTTCCGCGATCCGGCACGCACCCTCGCCATCAATCTGTTCGGCACCCTCAATCTGTTGCAGGCGCTCAAGGCCCGGGGCTTCACTGGCACCTTTGTGTATGTCAGCTCCGGCGATGTCTACGGACAGGTCGGCGAAAGCGCTCTGCCGATCACCGAACAGCACCCGCCCTGCCCGCGCAACCCGTATGCCGTGAGCAAATTGTCCGCCGAGTTTCTCAGCCTGCAATGGGGCCTGAGCGAAGGCTGGCCAGTGCTGGTCGCGCGGCCGTTCAATCACATTGGCAGCGGGCAGAAAGACAGCTTTGTCATCGCCAGTGCCGCGCGCCAGATAAACCGCATCAAACTCGGTCTGCAAGGGCCGCAACTGGAAGTCGGCGACATCGACGTGACCCGTGATTTTCTCGATGTTGGCGATGTCATCTCGGCCTATCTGGCGCTGCTTGAAAGCGGTACGCCCGGGCAGGTCTACAACATTTGTTCGGGCCGCGAGCAAAGCATTCGCAGCCTGATCGAACAGCTGGGCGACCTTGCCGAGGTCGAGTTGCAACTGGTTCAGGACCCGGCGCGGATGCGCCGTGCCGATCAGCGTCGCGTTTGCGGCAGCCACGCAAAACTGGCCACAGCCACCGGATGGGCGCCGGCCATTACCACACAACAATCCCTGCGGACGATCCTGTCCGACTGGGAGACGCGAGTACGACAAGAATGACCAAAAGTGCACTGATCACAGGGATCACCGGCCAGGACGGCGCGTATCTGGCCAGGTTGTTGCTCGACAAGGGCTACACGGTTTACGGCTTCGTCGCCCGGCGCAGCAGCGATTCACGCTGGCGTCTGCGCGAAATGGGCGTCGAAGCCGACATCGTCTATCTGGACGGTGACATGGCCGATGCGTGCTCGGTACAGCGTGCGGTCATTCAAGCCAAACCCGACGAAATCTATAACCTCGCCGCGCAAAGCTTCGTCGCCGCCTCGTGGAATCAACCGGTCACGACCGGCATCGTCGACGGCCTGGGGGTCACCCATCTGCTCGAAGCGATCCGCCAGTTCAGCCCGCACACGCGCTTCTATCAGGCCTCGACCAGCGAAATGTTCGGCCTGATCCAGGCGGAGCAGCAGGACGAAAACACCCCGTTCTACCCGCGTAGTCCGTATGGCGTGGCCAAGCTCTACGGCCACTGGATCACCGTCAATTACCGCGAAAGTTTCAACCTGCACGCCAGCAGCGGAATTTTGTTCAACCACGAATCACCACTGCGCGGCATCGAATTCGTGACGCGCAAGGTCACTGACGCCGCAGCACGCATCAAGCAGGGCAAACAGCATGAGCTGGCCCTGGGCAACATCGATGCGAAACGCGATTGGGGTTTTGCCGGCGATTATGTCGAAGCCATGTGGCTGATGCTGCAACAGGACAAGCCCGACGATTTTGTGGTCGCCACCGGCGTCACCACCACGGTGCGGGAAATGTGCCGGATCGCCTTCGATCACGTCGGCCTCGACTACCGCGATTTTGTGAAGATCGACCCGGCGTTCTTCCGCCCGGCCGAAGTCGAAGTGCTGCTCGGCAACCCGGCCAAGGCGCAGCGAGTGCTGGGCTGGAAGCCGAAAACCGATTTGGATGGCTTGATCCGCATGATGATGGATGCGGACATGAAACGCGTCGCCAAGGAGTAGGCCATGCTGATCCCCGTGATTCTGTCCGGCGGTGCCGGCACCCGTTTGTGGCCGGTGTCCCGCGAGGGCCATCCGAAGCCGTTCATGACCCTGCCCGACGGCCAGTCATTGCTGGGCAAGACCTACCAGCGTGCGGCCGCGTTGCTGGACGGCTGGGGCGACATCGTCACGGTGACCAACCGCGAATACTACTTCCAGAGCAAGGATCACTATTGCGCCGCGCAGGTGTCGCGCCATCGCGGGCATTTCCTGCTGGAGCCGAGCGGGCGCAACACCGCGCCGGCCATCGCCGCTGCCGCACTGGCCCTGCAAGCACTGCATGGTGACGAGGCAATCATGGTGGTGATGCCCGCCGACCATCTGATCGTCAATCAGGACGCACTGAAAAGCGCGGTCGAACACGCCGTGAACCTGGCCAAGGACGGCTATCTGGTGACCTTCGGCGTGGTGCCGACCGCGCCCGAAACCGGCTTCGGCTATATCGAAACCGGCGCACCACTGGACGCCAAAGGCGCCGCCAAAGTGCAGCGCTTCGTCGAAAAGCCCGATCTACAGACTGCCACGCACTATCTGGAAAGCGGCAATTTCCTCTGGAATTCAGGCATGTTCTGCTTCACCACCGCCGCGCTGATTGCCGAGTTGCACCTGCACGCGCCAGAGTTGCTGGAGCAGACTCGCGCCTGCATGGCCGCCAGCGCCCCGGTGGAAACCGTCGGCTGCCTGCAACAGGAACTGTCGCCAGCCTTGTTCGCCGAGATCACCGACATTTCCATCGATTACGCGCTGATGGAGCGCTCGGAAAAAGTCGCGGTCGTCCCGGCCGGTTTCGACTGGAGCGACATCGGTTCATGGAGCGCCGTCGCCGCGTTGATTCCGGCCGATGCCGACAACAACCGCGCCAGCGGCGAAGCGATTTTCATCGACAGCCACAACAACTTTGTCCAAAGCGAAGGCCGCCTGGTGGCGGCCCTCGGTGTGGATAACCTGATCGTCGTCGATACCGCCGACGCCGTGCTGATCGCCCACGCCGACCGCGCGCAGGATGTGCGGCGCGTGGCCAGGCAGTTGAAAGACAAAGCCCACGAAGCTTATCGCCTGCACCGCACCGTCAGCCGGCCGTGGGGCACCTACACCGTTCTCGAGGAAGGCCCGCGCTTCAAGATCAAGCGCATCGTGGTCAAACCCGGGGGCAAGTTGTCATTGCAGATGCACCATCACCGCAACGAGCACTGGGTGGTGGTCGAAGGCATGGCCAAGGTCACCAACAACGGTACGGGTACCCATCTGGTGGCGAAAAACGAATCGACCTTCATCGCTGCCGGCCACCGCCATCGCCTGGAAAACCCGGGGGTGATCGACCTGGTCATCATCGAGGTGCAAAGCGGCGAGTACCTGGGCGAGGACGATATCGTTCGCTTCGAAGACCAATACGGCAGGACCGTTTGAATGCTGCTTTCCCTGTACCGCTCGATGCGCAGCTACCGTGGATTCATCCTCGGCAGCGTCAAGCGCGAGTTTCAGTCGCGCTATCGCAACTCGCTGTTCGGCGCCCTGTGGACGGTGCTCAATCCGTTGTCGATGATCGTCGTCTACACGGTGATCTTTTCGCAGATCATGCGCGCGCGCTTGCCGGGGGTGGAGGATGGTCTGGCGTACAGCGTTTATCTGTGTGCCGGTCTGTTGACCTGGGGCCTGTTCGCGGAAATCACCACGCGCAGCCAGAGCATGTTTCTGGAAAACGCCAACCTGCTGAAGAAAATCAGCTTCCCGCGCATCTGCCTGCCGGTGATTACCCTGCTCAATGCCGGGATCAACTTCGCGATCATTCTCGGCCTGTTTTTCGGCTTCCTGCTGATCAGCGGGCGCCTGCCCGGTATGGCTCTGCTGGCGTTGATACCGCTGCTCATCGTGCAAGTGATTTTCGCCGCCGGACTGGGGATGCTGCTGGGCATGCTCAATGTGTTCTTTCGCGATGTCGGGCAAATGTTCGGCATCTGTTTGCAGTTCTGGTTCTGGCTTACGCCCATCGTCTATCCGTTGTCGATCCTACCACCGGGCATCCAGCACATCATCAGTCTCAACCCGATGACCGCGCTGATGAACAGCTATCAGAACATCTTCCTCTACAACCAATGGCCGCACTGGCCTGCCCTGCTGCCGTTACTGGTCATCGGACTGCTGCTCTGCGCCATGGCGCTGCGCCTGTTCCGCCAGCGTGTCGGTGAAATGGTGGACGAACTCTGATGGGACACCTACGCGTCACCGGGCTGGCCAAAGCCTACAAGCAATACCCGAACCGCTGGAGCCGCCTGCTGGAATGGCTGGTGCCGTTCTCCGGCGCTCGACATAACCTGCACTGGGTACTGCGCGATGTCGACTTCGAGATCCAGCCCGGTGAAGCCGTGGGCATCGTCGGGGTCAACGGTGCGGGCAAGAGCACCCTGCTGAAGATGATCACCGGCACCACCCAACCGACCTGCGGGCAGATCCATCTGCAGGGCCGCGTGGCCGCGCTGCTGGAGCTGGGCATGGGCTTTCATCCGGACTTCACCGGGCGGCAGAACGCCGTGATGGCCGGGCAACTGCTGGGCATGCAGGTCGAAGAGATCGCCGCGCTGATGCCGCAGATCGAGAGTTTTGCCGAAATCGGCGAGGCTATCGATCACCCGGTGCGCACTTACTCCAGCGGCATGCAAATGCGCCTGGCGTTCAGCGTCGCAACGGCCCGGCGTCCGGACATTCTGATTGTCGACGAAGCGTTGTCGGTGGGTGACGCCTATTTCCAGCACAAGAGCTTCGAGCGCATCCGCAGCTTCCGCAAGGCCGGCACCACCCTGCTGATCGTGTCCCATGACCGCTCGGCCATTCAGTCGATCTGCGACACCGCGATCCTGCTGGAAAACGGCCGGCTGGCGATGCGCGGCAAACCCGAAGAAGTCATGGACTATTACAACGCCATGCTCGCCCAGCGCGAAGGCCAGATCGTGCGCCAGGAAATGCTCGCCAACGGTCAGGTACAAACGATTTCAGGTACCGGCGAAGCGGGCATTCTCAGCGTGCGCCTGCTCGATGCACAGGGACGCAGCCTCGAAGTCGCCGAGGTCGGTCAACCGGTGGTGCTGGAGGTGCAGACCGAAATCCGCGAAGACATCGAACGGTTGATTCTCGGCTTCATGATCAAGGATCGCCTCGGTCAGGCGATCTATGGCATCAACACCCATCGGCTGGATAAAGCCGTCACCGATTTAAGCGCCGGCGAGCGCGTGACGTTCCGTTTCGCCTTCGACATGCGCCTGGGCAAGGGTAACTACTCGGTGGCCCTGAGCCTGTCCCGGCTGGACTCGCACCTGGATCGCAACTTCGAATGGCGTGACTACGGTTTGATCTTCCATGTGATCAACAACCGCCAAGAGGACTTCGTCGGCTGCGCCTGGTTGCAGGCGCAGACCGACATCACCCGTTGCAGCGAAAAACTCGTCCAGTTGCCTGACACGGAGAGCCTGCGATGACCCGCATGTTGGTCGAGTGCACCTACGTTTTCGAACACCCGGACGCCAATTCGGGGATTCAACGGGTGGTGCGCAACGTCATTCAGCAACTGCCGGCTGCTGACGAAAACATTGAATGCATCCCGGTGGTGATGATCGACGGCGGCCTGTATGAAGTGAAAAGCCTGGCGCCGCTGAAATCACTCAAACTCGACTTGATCGGCCTGCGGGTGAAACTGGAGCAATGGGCCAATGCGTTCTGGCTGCGTCATCGTGCGGTGGAACGGCGCTGGCCGTTCAACCGCTCGCATTTCACCCGCAGGGTTCTTTACGTTGGCTGCCGACTCACGGCGTTCGCCTGTTTCAGCTTGCCGATGCGCCTGCTGGAACGCGCGCTGAAGGGCAAACACATACCCGAGCGCTGCGTGCCGCTGGCCCACCGCGCTGGCGATCAACTGGTGCTGCTCGACTCCTCATGGCACGCCAATTTCTTTCCTCTCGCCGAACAACTCAAGCGTGACGGCGTGGGCATTGTTTCGGTGATCTACGACCTGATCCCACTGACCCATCCGCAGTTTTGCGACGCCGGGCTGGTCAAGGTGTTCAACGACTGGTTCGACTGGATCGCGCAGACTGCCGATGGCTATGTGGCGATCTCGACGACCATTCGCGATCAGGTGCGTGAGGAAATGCAGCGCCGGATCGGCTCGCACCAGGTCGGCCAGCGCTGGTTCGACTACTTCCATCTGGGCTCCGAACTGGACCTGAGCGAAGCCGCTGCCGAGGTCGATCGCGGCTTGCAGCAGATGTTCGTGTCGCCTGAACCGGTGTTTCTGATGGTCAGCACCATCGAGCCGCGCAAAAACCATGCTTATCTGCTCGATGCCTTCGAACGCGCCTGGGCCGGCGGTTCGACAGCCCGTTTGTGCATCGTCGGCAAGATCGGCTGGAAGTGCGAGGCATTGATCGAACGCATCCGCAAACACCCCGAGCTGAACCGGCGCTTGTTCATGTACAACGCGCTGTCCGATAAAAGCCTTGAACACGCTTACTCCCATGCCACCGCGCTGGTGTTTCCGTCCTACGTTGAAGGTTTCGGTCTGCCGCTGGTGGAAGCCATGCAACGCGGACTGCCGGCCATGGCCAGCGACATCCCGGTATTCCGTGAAATCGGCGGGGACTACATGGCCTATTTCGATCTGGCCAACCCGCAGAGCCTGACTGACCTGGTGATCAGCCTGGAGCACTCCGGTGTGTTCCCGGCAGCGCTGAGCCTCGAAGACTGGCGCTGGCTGAGCTGGCGCGAGGCGAGCGCGCAACTGGTCGAACGCATCTCGCGCCATCTGGATGCATCCCTGCCTGCCCCCGAGAGTCAGCATGCGCATTGCTCTTAACGCGCGCATTCTACAGGCACCGCGCACCGGCATCGGCCATTACGTGGCCGAACTGGTCAGTGCCTTACGCCTCGAGCCCGATGTCGAACTGACGCTGTTTCACGGTTGGGGTTGGAGTTCGGCTCTGCCGCAAGCCGCGCTGCCTGGTTATTCGCGTCTGACCCCGCTGCTGCGGCAGATCCCCGGCGCGTATCAGGCACGGCGCTGGCTGGAGCAGAAGCGCTTCGATCAGGGCCGCGCGCACGGCATCGACCTCTACCATGAGCCAAGCCTGTGGCCGCTGGTGTTCGACGGGCCGACGGTGATCACTCTGCATGACCTGACACATCTGCATTATCCCGACACCCAGCCGGCAGCGCGGATCAAGGAAATCGAGCGCCGACTGGAAACCGGGGTGCAGCAGGCGCGCTTGATCCTCACCGACTCCCAGGCGATTGCAGACGAAGCACAGCAGCACTTCGGTCTGCCGGCGGAGCGCTTTGTCGTGGCGCCACTGGGCGTCGCCGAGCGTTTCTATCCGCGCGAGGCGAACGCCGTCGACGCCGTGCTCAAAGCCCACGGCGTCGAGGCTCGCCAGTATTTTCTATGCGTCGGCACGCTGGAGCCGCGCAAGAACCTGAGTCTGGCCTTGCGCGCGCACGCCTTGCTGCCGCAGGCCCTGCGCGAACGCTTCCCGCTGCTGATCGTCGGCATGGCCGGTTGGCAGCGCGAGCAGTTGAGCGACGAACTGCGCCAGGCGCTGGCCAGCGGGCATGTGTGTTTGCTCGGCTATCTGCCCGACGAGGATGTTGCGCAATTACTGGCGGGCGCACGGGCGCTGATTTTCCCCTCGCGTTACGAAGGTTTCGGGTTGCCGGTACTGGAGGCGATGGCCAGTGGCACGCCCGTCGTGATTACGCGGTCTTCGGCGATGCCGGAAGTCGCTGGCGCTGCCGGCAACTATATCGACGCTGACGATGCACAAGGCTTGCGCGATGCGATGAGCCTTCTGATCGACGATCAAACGCATTGGCAGGAATGCCGAGCGGCCGGCCTGCAGCAGGCCCGGCTTTTTTCCTGGCAGCGTTGTGCACAGGCCACGGCCGGTGCCTACCGCCAGGCCATGGGAGGTTGAATGCGCGTTCTTCATTTTTTCAAGACGTACCTGCCTGACTCGGTCGGCGGCATCGAGCAAGTGATCTTCCAGCTCTGCGAAAGCGGCGCCCAGCACGGCATCGACGGTCAGGTGCTGACACTCAGTGCCGACCCGACACCGCCTGTGGTGCAACTCGGCCGGCACGAAGTGCACCGGGCCCGACTGGACATTCAGTTCGCCTCCACCGGATTTTCCTGGAGCGTGTTCAAACAGTTCCGCGAACTGGCCGCCGAGGCAGATGTGGTCAATTACCACTTCCCGTGGCCGTTCATGGACCTGGTGCACTTCGCCAGTGCGCTGAACAAACCGAGCGTGGTCACCTACCACTCCGACATCATTCGCCAGAAGCACCTGCTCAAACTCTACCGGCCGCTGATGAACCGCTTCCTCGCCAGCGCCGACCGCATCGTCGCCGCTTCGCCCAACTACCTGCACACCAGCGATGTGCTGCAGCAATTTCAGGACAAGACCCGGGTCATCCCCTACGGCTTGAACAAGGCCGGTTATCCACAGGCCGACAGCGAGCGCATGAATCGCTGGCGCCAGCAGCTTGGGGATAAGTTTTTCCTGTTCGTCGGGGTGATGCGCTACTACAAGGGCCTGCATATTCTGCTCGATGCCCTCAAAGACGTGGACTATCCGGTGGTGATCGTCGGTGCCGGGCCACTGGAGCTGGAACTGCTCGCACAGGCGCAGGCATTGGGCCTGCGCAAAACCCATTTCCTCGGGCGTCTCAGCGATGAAGACAAAGTCGCCCTGCTGCAACTGAGCTACGCGATTGTCTTCCCCTCGCACCTGCGCTCCGAAGCCTTTGGCATTTCGCTGCTCGAGGGCGCGATGTACGGCAAACCGATGATTTCCAGCGAGATCGGCACCGGCACCAGTTACATCAATATCCACAACGAAACCGGGCTGGTGGTGCCACCGAGTCAGCCGCTGGCGTTTCGCGAGGCCATGCGCACGCTCTGGGACGATCCGCAGCGTGCCGCAGCCATGGGCGTCAAGGCCGAAGCGCGCTATCGGCAGCTGTTCACCGCCGATGACATGGGTCGCAAGTGGACGAAGCTGTATCAGGAACTGCTGGAAGAAAAGGCCCTGTCCTACGCCTGATTCAGGTCGAAACACATTCCCCCTGTGGGAGCGAGCCTGCTCGCGAAAGCGTCAAGTCAGTCGATGAAGTCGTCACCGACAGTCCACATTCGCGAGCAGGCTCGCTCCCACACGGGTATTGGCGGGTGTGTTCAGAGATCCAGCACCAGCGACTGCGCACTCTGCGCCGGCACCGCACAGCAAATCAGCACATGCCCCGCTTCGGGAATTTCCGCCGGTGCCTGTGGATAATTCACCGCTCCACTGACCAGGCGGGTCTTGCAGGTGCCACAGGAACCGCCGCGGCAGCTGAATTCCGGGCGCAATCCGCGGCTTTCCGCCAGTTCCAGCAGACTGCCACCGTCTGGCTGCCAGCGCGCCTCTTTTGCCGAGCGTTCGAACACCACCGCCACCGAAGTGGTCGCCGCTGGCGGTTGTTCGATGACGATCGCATCCGCATCCGCTTGGCGTTTCAAGGTCGATGGGCCGAAGGTTTCCGCATGAATCTGCGCGTCCCGCACATCCAGTTCACGCAGGCTGTCGTACAGCCCCTGAGTGAAACCGCCGGGGCCACAGAGGACGAAGTCGATCTGGTCGAAATCGTCGACGTCGAGCAGATTGCGCAACACGGCGCCATCGATGCGCCCGGTCAGATCGAAATCTTCGCCCTCCTGCGCATCGGCCTCCGGTTGGCTGAGCAAGCGCAGGACCCGCACGGCCTCCCCGGAGCGCTCGAGCAAGCGGTCCAGCTCCTGACGAAACGGCTGATCGGCGAGGCTGCGCGAACTTTGCAGCAGTAACGTCGGACGAATTCCGCGCGTGCGCAGCCCCTGATAAACCACTTCGCGCAACATCGACAGCAACGGCGTGATGCCGACACCCGCCGCCAATAACACCAGCGGCCTGCGCGCCAGTGGCGCCACGGTGAAATGCCCTTGCGGCGCCCGCGCTTCCAGCACATCGCCGACCTGTATCTGCTGATGCAGGTGCGATGAAATCAGGCCTTCGCGCTTGACGCTGATGCGGTAGAAACCGTCCGACGGCGCACTGGACAAGCTATAGGTGCGGATATGCACCTCGCCATCGAGGGTAAAACGCAGCGGCAGATGCTGGCCGGCAAGAAAGACCGGCAGCCCGGCGCCATCGACCGGCTCCAGATAGATCGAACGAATGTGACGGCTCTCCGCTTCGATCTTCGCCACCCGCAGCGGTCGCCATTGGTTGCCGAGTGCCTGGGCCTGCAAACGCGCCTCCGCCTCAGTCCAATTGCCGGTGAGCAGGCTGGTCGGCGACATGCCGTCGAAACGCCAGCGCAACGCCAACGCCGCCGGGCGCCGCACGACCTGCTCCACCTCGAATGTCCACAGCCGCTCCGCGCCTTGAAACGCCTCGATCTGCGGGTCTTCGAGAAGGATCTCGGTACGCCCGCTCAGGTGCAGCAGATCGCCTGTGGAAAAGTCGACGAACAGCAAGCCAGCCTTGGGGTTGAGCAGCAGATTGCCCAAGGTGTTGAAGTGCAGATTGCCGGGGAAATCCGGGATGGTCAGGCGATTGCCTTCGATGCGCACGAAACCGGGCTGACCGCCGCGATGGGACACATCCACCGAGCGCTGA
The DNA here is from genome assembly GCF_051132135.1 of Pseudomonas sp. R1-1. Classification (NCBI taxonomy): domain Bacteria; kingdom Pseudomonadati; phylum Pseudomonadota; class Gammaproteobacteria; order Pseudomonadales; family Pseudomonadaceae; genus Pseudomonas; species Pseudomonas sp. R1-1. The sequence continues at coordinate 78,080 of NZ_CP071663.1, read as the reverse complement.
CCGTCGACGTCAACATAGCTGGCGACGAAAAACGTATCGGCGCTCGCGATCAGCGCGCAGGCCGCCTCATCGAGACTGTTCAGGTGCTGAGCCGGGCGCGTTTGCGGATCGCTCAGCGGTACACGCTGAAACTGGCGCAACTGGATGTATTGCGGGCAGTTGCCGAACGCTTGGTCGACGCTCAGTTCGAAGCCGTCAGCCGTCAGGTTGGCGACATGCCCGTTGAGGCGATTGCGCCGCCGCGTGTGCAGTTCGATACCGAGCAGACCAATCGGCTCGCCGTTGCGCAGTTGCGCCGGGTCGTCAGCGGCCGGCCGGCTGGCGAAGTGCAAATGCTCGGGATCCGGCGAATCGGCAAAACCCGGCTCGCCCTCCAGCACACTGGCCCACGGCCGCCCCTGCGCGTCGACCGCGCCGAGCAGCATGAATGGCAATTGCCGGTAGAACTCGCGGTGTTGATCGGGCATCCAGCTGCGAATGACTTTGCGCCCGAACGCCTCCATGCGTTCGGCCACCCCTACGTGGGCCTGTAACTGTTGTTCGCCGGCGTGCCAAGGTGAACGTTCCATCACGATTCTCCCCTGCGCCAGCGGCGCAGTCTGGTTGCGCCTGTCAGGCTGAAGTTTGCAGACCGGCAATCGTGCGCGGCATGCCGACGAAACCGGGCAAGGCTTCGACCCGGGTCAGCCAGGCGCGAACGTTGCCATAGTCGTCCAGCGAGACATTGCCCTCCGGCGCGTGGGCGATATAGCTGTAGGCGGAAACGTCGGCAATGCTCGCTTCGTCGCCAGCCAGAAACGCGGTTTTGCCCAGCTCGATATCCATGATCTTGAGCAGATTGTGCGCACGGGTGATCGCTTCTTCAGCATTCAGCTGTGCGCCAAACACCGTCACCAGTCGCGCAGCCGCCGGGCCAAAAGCAATCGGGCCAGCGGCGGCGGACAACCAGCGCTGCACCCGCGCCGCGCCAACCGGGTCGGCCGGCAACCAACGCCCGTGGCCGTACTTTTGCGCCAGGTACACCAGAATCGCGTTGGAGTCGGCGAGCACCACGCCGCCGTCATCGATGGCCGGCACCTGGCCAAAGCTGTTGATCGCCAGATAGGCCGGCTGCTTGTGCTCACCTTTGGCCAGGTCGACGAAAATCAGCTCGGTCGGCAATTGCAACAGAGACAACATCAGCTCGACACGGTGGGCATGGCCGGAACGCGGGAAGTTGTAGAGTTTGATCGCTTGCATGGTCGACTCCGCTGGGTGAGGGTGTCGTCCGAGATGACTTCACCGATGGCAGCGATCTTCCACGTTTGTGCAAAACAACAGAATAACCAGCAACCGCAATCAATTATTTCACTGGTTGCAATAACACAGCGTTCTGCAGGGCCGGATGTTCGCGCAAGGTCTGCACGGTAAAGTCGACGAAACTGCGCACCCGCGCCGCTGCCTTGCGCCCGCCCTGGTATACGACATGGATGGGCAACGCGGGCAGCTCGAACTCGGCGAGGACAATCTCCAGCTCGCCGGCCGCGACATTGCTTGCCACTTGATACGACAGCACCCGCGTCAGCCCCAGGCCGAGACAGGCCGCCGTGATCGCCGCCTGGTTAGCCGTCACCACCAGCCGCGGCTCGGGGCGCACGAACAACGGCTCGCCGTGTTCCAGAAACGGCCAGTTGCGTGGCTGCCAGGCAGCAGAAGTCGCCACCACCGGCATTGCGCACAGCGCCTGCGGATGTTGCGGCCGACCATGCTGCGCCAGGTATCGCGGCGAACCACACACCACCCGTCGCACCTCGCCGACGCGGATCGCGTGCTGGCTGCTGTCCGGCAGTTCACCGATGCGCACCGCTACATCGATGCCCTCCTCGACCATGCTCACCACCCGGTCGAGCAACAGCGCATTGATCGAAACGTCCGGATACTGCGTCAGATACGCCGCCATCAGCGGCGTCACGAACAACTCGCCAAACAACACCGGCGCCGTCACCGTCAACTGCCCGCGCGGCTGCGCATGACTGCCCGCCGCCGAGTCCTCAGCCTCCTGCACCTCCAGCAGAATCCGCCGACAGTCTTCCAGATAACGCTGACCGGCCTCGGTCAGATGCACGCTGCGCGTGGTCCGCACCAGCAACTGCGTACCGATCCGCAACTCCAGCGCCGCCACCGCCCGCGTCACACTCGCCGCCGACAACCCCAGCCGCCGCGCAGCGGCAGAGAAACCTTGTTCTTGGGCGATGGTGGTGAAGATGTGCATTTCCTGGAAGCGATCCATTCCCTGACTCCTAAATCGCGTTGGTCATCCGTTGGTGCAGGTCCGGAAACAACAACTGAGCAAACCAGATCGGCAAACCCGGATAAAGATCACGCGCTTTTGGTGTCGCGCTTTCGACCAACCCAAGCTGGACCAAACTTTTCAATTGATCCGTGGCAACGCGATCCGACAGTCCGGTGAAGATTTTGAAATCGGCTCGGCTCAATGTTCCCTGAGTCAGCAAGACATGCAATGCCCGCGCGACCTCGGGCTTGACCCCCGCCATTTTCAGTCGCTCATTCCAGACGAAAATGCTGTGCAACCGCTCGCGCATGTTCGCTATGTTCAGCGCCCGCTCGGTATAGCGCATCTGGTCCAGGCAGGTTTCCAGCATGAAGCCAACAAATTCGAACAAACCTGCCTGAGTCAATTGGCCACGACCGTCCAGATCCCCCCTCCGAGGTTTGTCTGCATTGGCTAGCCGGGCGTAATAACTTTCTTGCTGTCGAGCAAGACCTCGGGACAAAGACCATAAAGGCGAGACCAGCCCGAGTTTTTGCAGTTGAAGATGGGTGAGCAGCCTGATGGTGCGCCCGTTGCCATCAACAAAGGGGTGTATCCAAGCCAGTCGGTGATGGAAGGCCATTACGGAAATCAAGCGACTCCGTGCATCCGGTAGGCGTCCGTACACCTGCTGCATTCGATCCAGCATGGGAGCGATAGATTGGCAGTGTGGCGCGGCATGATTGCCGACCAAAACCTCTCGCCCCGTCACGTTGCGTAATTCGCCGGGGACCCATTGGCTACCGTCGCTCAACGTCAATTGTTCTTCGCTTGTACCGTAGAAAAGCCTTTTATGTAGGCGCGTAACAAATTCTGGACTGAAAAGCGCCTCCCACGAGAGGCCCTTATGGATTGACAATGCTCGCTCGAAAGCCTCCTGCGTACCGATATGCGTCATCGCCAGTTCTGTCAGTTCCTTACGATGACGCTTGGGAGATGTCGGTGCGAGAGTCACCGGCTCGGTGAACTGACCTTCGATCAAGTTGCTGTAGAAACTGCTGGTCACGCGAAGTAATCCGCCGACTCGAAGCAACATGGGTGGAGAAACCAGTGCGCTGAGCTTTCCCGCCTGAAAAGGCACCTGCTCGGCCAAGTTCAAAATCTCACTGGGAAAAACAGGCATAAGCGGCTCAAGCCAATGCGTTCCCAGAACTCTTTCAGCGTCCATCCAGCCTCCCGAAACGCGGATTTTTTTGCGGATTCAAGAATACGCTGAAAGGCCCGATCTACCCATCCTATAAAGATGTAGGAGGTTTCCAATTACAGGGTAGTTCGCGGATTTTTTAGCGGATATATCAAAAGAAGTTGGCAGTAGTAGCAAGCGTCCTACACGAGAGCGCGAAACGTCGCGCTCTCAATGAAAATAATGTTATTCCACCGTCACCGACTTCGCCAGATTGCGCGGCTGATCCACATCCGTGCCCTTGAGCACCGCAACGTAGTACGACAGCAACTGCAGCGGGATCGTGTAAAGGATCGGCGAGAGGATGTCGTGGATGTGCGGCATCTGTACCACGTGGGTGCCTTCGCCATTGGTCATCCCGGCCTTCTCATCGGCGAAGACGACCAGTTCGCCGCCGCGTGCGCGGACTTCCTGCAGGTTGGATTTGAGCTTTTCCAGCAGTTCGTTGTTCGGCGCAACGGTGACCACCGGCATGTCGTTATCCACCAGCGCCAGCGGGCCGTGTTTGAGCTCGCCGGCCGGGTAGGCTTCGGCGTGGATGTAGGAGATTTCCTTGAGTTTCAAGGCACCTTCCATCGCCACCGGGAATTGCGCACCGCGACCGAGGAACAGGGTGTGGTTCTTTTCGGCGAACAGCTCGGCGATTTTTTCCACGGTGCTGTCCATCGCCAAGGCTTCGCCCAGGCGGGTTGGCAAGCGACGCAACTCTTCGACCAGCGTGGCCTCAACGCCTTTGGCCAACGTCCCGCGAACCTGGCCCAGCGACAGGGTCAGCAGCAGCAGGCCGACCAGTTGCGTGGTGAAGGCTTTGGTCGACGCGACGCCGATTTCGCGGCCGGCCTGGGTCAGCAGGGTCAGGTCGGATTCGCGCACCAGCGAACTGATGCCGACGTTGCAGATCGCCAGGCTGGCGAGGAAGCCCAGTTCTTTGGCGTTGCGCAGTGCGGCGAGGGTGTCGGCGGTTTCGCCCGATTGCGAGATAGTCACGAACAGCGTGTCCGGCTGCACCACCACCTTGCGATAACGGAATTCGCTGGCGACTTCGACCTGGCACGGGATGCCGGCCAGTTCTTCCAGCCAGTACCGTGCGACCATGCCGGCGTGATAACTGGTGCCGCAGGCGACGATCTGCACATTGCGCACCTTGGCAAACAGCTCGGCGGCTTGCGGGCCGAAAGCCTGCACCAGTACCTGATCATGGCTCAGGCGGCCTTCGAGGGTACGTTGCACCACTGCTGGCTGCTCGTGAATTTCCTTGAGCATGTAGTGGCGGTACTCGCCTTTGTCGGCGGCTTCGGCACCGTCGGTGTACTGCACGGTCTGACGCTCGACGGCGTTACCGTTGACGTCCCAGATCTGCACGCTCTCGCGTTGAATTTCAGCGATATCGCCTTCTTCCAGGTACATGAAGCGGTCGGTAACCTGACGCAGGGCCAATTGATCGGAAGCGAGGAAGTTCTCGCCCAGACCCAGACCAACTACCAATGGACTGCCGCTGCGCGCAGCGACCAGACGATCCGGTTGTTGCGCATTGATCACGGCCAGACCGTAAGCGCCGTGCAATTCCTTGACCGTGGCTTTGAGCGCAACGGTCAGGTCTGGCTGCTGCTTGAGCTTTTCAGTCAGCAGGTGGGCGATGACTTCGGTGTCAGTATCGGAAGTGAAGACGTAACCGAGCGCCTTCAGTTGCTCACGCAGCGCTTCGTGGTTTTCGATGATGCCGTTGTGCACCACCGCAATGTCACCGGAGAAATGCGGGTGGGCGTTGCGCTCGCAAGGCGCGCCGTGGGTGGCCCAGCGCGTGTGGGCGATGCCGAGGCGGCCGGCCAGAGGATGCTCGGTCAGCGCTGCTTCGAGCTCGCTGACCTTGCCCGGCCGGCGCATGCGCTCAAGGGTGGCGTCGTTGGTATACACCGCCACACCGGCGCTGTCGTAGCCGCGGTATTCAAGACGCTTGAGGCCTTCGAGCAGGATCGCGGTGATATTACGTTCTGCCACTGCGCCGACAATTCCACACATGTTTATTTCTCCTGACTGACAGCCGCGCTAATCACGGTGATACCGCGGGCCTGAAGGTGATCGCGGGCCTCATCGGACAGGCGATCATCGGTAATGAGGGTATGGACGCTGCTCCATGGCAGCTCCAGGTTGGGGATCTTGCGGCCGATCTTGTCGGCCTCGACCATGACGATGACTTCGCGCGCCACTTCAGCCATTACCCGGCTCAGACCGAGCAGTTCGTTGAAGGTGGTCGTCCCGCGCACCAGATCGATACCATCGGCACCAATGAATAGCTGATCGAAGTCGTAGGAGCGTAGTACCTGCTCGGCGACCTGACCCTGAAAGGATTCAGAATGCGGATCCCAGGTGCCGCCGGTCATCAGCAGCACGGGCTCGTGTTCAAGCTCGCTCAAGGCATTGGCGACATGCAGGGAGTTGGTCATCACCACCAGCCCCGGCTGCTGGCCGAGTTCGGGAATCATGGCGGCGGTAGTGCTTCCGCTGTCGATGATGATCCGCGCGTGTTCGCGGATGCGTTTCACTGCGGCGCGGGCAATCGCCTGTTTGTATTTGGAGATACTTTGCGCGGTTTCCGCGACCAGCTCCTGCGGCATGGTGATCGCACCGCCGTAACGGCGCAGCAACAGACCATGGCTTTCGAGTGCAGCCAGGTCCTTGCGAATCGTAACCTCGGAGGTTTCGAAGCGCTTGGCCAGCTCATCCACACTGACTTCGCCCCGCTCAGTGAGCAAAGCGAGGATGTTGTGGCGGCGCTGGGGCGTGTTGCGTTTCGACATGGCGGCTTAAGTTTCGATCCGAAAGATAACGTAAGCAATCAAAACCTATCGAAACAATGCCGTCAAGCCGTTGCGAGAAAAATTCAGAAAAATGACGCGATTCGTATGGGAGCGAGCCTGCTCACTCCCGTCAAAGGACTGTGGATAACTCAGGACTTGTTGATTTTTACCGGCCGTTTCCAGCCATCAATGTTTTTTTGCCGCGCCCGACCTACGGCCAACTGCGCGTTATCCACATTTTGCGTGATTGTCGAACCGGCCGCCGTGGTTGCCCCGCTGGAGATATCCACAGGCGCAACCAGCGAATTGTTCGAGCCGATGAACACATCCGCACCCAACACGGTTTTCCACTTGTTGGCGCCATCGTAGTTGCAAGTGATGGTGCCGGCGCCGATGTTGGTGCGTGCACCGATTTCCGCATCGCCCAGATAGGTCAGGTGACCCGCCTTAGCGCCCTCGCCCATGTGGGCGTTTTTCAATTCGACGAAGTTACCCACATGCGCGCGCGCTTCAAGCACGGTGCCAGGACGCAGACGCGCGAACGGGCCGGCATCGCTGCCTTCGCCGAGAATCGCACCTTCGATATGGCTGTTGGCTTTGATCACCACACCTTTGCGCAGGGTACTGTCCTTGATCACGCAATTCGGGCCAATGACCACATCGTCTTCGATCAACACGTTGCCTTCGAGGATCACGTTGATGTCGATCAGCACGTCACGACCGACGGTGACTTCACCACGCACATCGAAACGGGCCGGATCGCGCAGGGTTACGCCTTGCGCCATCAGACGACGGCCGGCGCGCAGCTGGTAATGACGCTCGAGTTCGGAGAGTTGCTTGCGATCGTTGGCGCCCTGCACTTCCATCGGGTCATGCGGTTGTTCGGTGGCCACCACCAGACCATCGCTGACTGCCATTTCAATCACGTCGGTCAGGTAGTACTCGCCCTGGGCGTTGTTGTTCGACAGGCGGCTCATCCAGTCCGCGAGGCGATTGGCCGGCACGGCGAGAATGCCGGTGTTGCCTTCGGTAATCGTGCGCTGGGCTTCGCTGGCGTCTTTATGCTCAACGATGGCGGCAACCTTGCCATCAACATCACGAACGATGCGACCATAACCGGTCGGATCGTCGAGTTCGACGGTGAGCAAACCCATCTGGCCCGCAACGACGTGCTTGAGCAAACGCTGCAAGGTTTCGACTTCGATCAACGGCACGTCGCCGTAAAGGATCAACACGGTGTCGGCAGTAATGAACGGCACCGCTTGCGCCGTGGCGTGGCCGGTACCGAGTTGCTTGTCCTGGAGGACGAAATTCAGATCGTCGGCCGCCAGGCGTTCACGCACCACATCGGCGCCGTGACCGATCACCACATGAATACGTTGCGGGTCCAGCTGACGGGCGCTGTGGATAACATGACCCAGCATGGAGTCGCCGGCAATCGGGTGCAGCACCTTCGGCAAGGCAGAACGCATGCGGGTGCCTTGGCCGGCCGCGAGGATAACGATTTCAAGAGACATGACTGGCTACCAATCCTGGGTGGTCAGCGACTGCGACCGGTTTTCGGGAATTCGGAAAAGAAAAAAGGGTAGCCGAGGCTACCCTTTTTTATCAATCGCACAACAAGCGGCTGACGGATTAACCGCCAAACTTCTTGCGGATCTGCTGGACGGTGCGCAGCTGGGCTGCAGCCTCGGCCAGACGTGTGGCAGCGGCGCCGTAATCGAAGTCCGCGCCTTTTTCGTTCAGGGCATTCTCGGCAGCCTTGAGAGCTGCCTGAGCCTGAGCTTCATCCAGGTCGGCGGCACGTTGCACAGTATCGGCAAGCACCTTGACCATGTTCGGCTGAACCTCGAGGAAACCACCGGAGATGTAGAACACCTCGGCTTCCCCGCCTTGCTTGATCAGGCGGATCGGACCCGGCTTGAGATTAGTGATCAGCGGCGCGTGACCCAGAGCGATACCAAGATCACCCAGTGCACCGTGCGCAATCACCATCTCGACCAGGCCGGAAAAGATTTCCCCTTCCGCGCTGACGATATCGCAATGGACTGTCATAGCCATCTGATTGCCTCAACCTAAATTAGCGCCCGTTACCGGGCGCCGGGATTACAGTTTCTTGGCTTTCTCGATCGCTTCTTCGATGCCGCCAACCATGTAGAACGCTTGTTCTGGCAGGTGGTCGTAGTCACCGTTGAGGATGCCTTTGAAGCCAGCAATGGTGTCTTTCAGGGAAACGTATTTACCCGAAGCACCGGTGAAGACTTCAGCCACGAAGAACGGCTGCGACAAGAAGCGCTGGATCTTACGAGCACGGTTAACCAACTGCTTGTCGGCTTCCGACAGCTCGTCCATACCCAGGATCGCGATGATGTCCTTCAGCTCTTTGTAACGTTGCAGAACGTACTGAACGCCGCGAGCGGTGTCGTAGTGGTCCTGGCCGATCACGTTCGGGTCCAGCTGGCGCGAAGTCGAATCCAGTGGATCTACCGCCGGGTAGATACCCAGGGAAGCGATGTCACGGGACAGAACGACAGTAGCGTCCAAGTGGGCGAAGGTGGTCGCTGGCGACGGGTCGGTCAAGTCGTCCGCCGGTACGTATACCGCCTGGATTGAGGTGATCGAACCTTCCTTGGTCGAAGTGATACGTTCCTGCAGAACGCCCATCTCTTCAGCCAGGGTCGGCTGGTAACCTACTGCCGAAGGCATACGGCCCAGCAGTGCGGATACTTCAGTACCGGCCAGGGTATAACGATAGATGTTGTCGACGAACAGCAGAACGTCGTTACCTTCGTCACGGAACTTCTCGGCCATGGTCAGGCCGGTCAGGGCTACGCGCAGACGGTTTCCCGGCGGCTCGTTCATCTGACCGTAAACCAGTGCCACTTTGTCCAGAACGTTGGAGTCCTTCATCTCGTGGTAGAAGTCGTTACCCTCACGAGTACGCTCACCCACACCGGCGAACACGGAATAACCGCTGTGCTCGATGGCGATGTTACGGATCAGTTCCATCATGTTTACGGTTTTGCCTACACCGGCACCACCGAACAGACCGACTTTACCGCCCTTGGCGAACGGGCAAACCAGGTCGATAACCTTGATGCCGGTTTCCAGCAGGTCGTTGCCGCCTGCCTGTTCAGCGAACGAAGGCGCTGGACGGTGAATGCCCCAGCGCTCTTCGGTGTCGATCGGGCCAGCTTCGTCGATCGGGTTGCCGAGGACGTCCATGATCCGGCCCAGGGTCGCTTTACCGACCGGTACGGAGATGGCTGCGCCAGAGTCGCTGACTTCCAGACCGCGCTTCAAGCCCTCGGTGGAACCCATCGCAATGGTACGAACCACGCCGTCGCCCAGCTGCTGCTGAACTTCCAGAGTGGTTGCGGCCGCGCTTTGTACAGTCAGCGCGTTGTAGATGCTCGGTACGCTGTCGCGTGGAAATTCCACGTCGATAACGGCGCCGATGATTTGAACGATACGTCCGCTACTCATAGCTGGATCCTCTGAATATTTGAACCGTTAAACCGCGGCAGCGCCGCCGACGATTTCCGAGATCTCTTGGGTGATCGCAGCCTGACGCGCCTTGTTGTAGATCAGCTGCAAATCGCTGATCAAATCACCGGCGTTGTCGGTAGCGTTCTTCATCGCGATCATCCGCGCAGCCTGTTCAGCCGCGTTGTTCTCGACCACCGCCTGGTAGACCTGCGACTCGACGTAACGGACCATCAAGCCGTCAAGCAGCTCTTTGGCATCCGGTTCGTAGAGATAGTCCCAGTGGTGCTTGAGATCCTGATCCGGGGTGGCCACCAGTGGAATCAATTGCTCCACGGTAGGCTGTTGCGTCATGGTGTTGATGAACTTGTTGGACACCACGGACAGGCGGTCAATACGGCCGTCCAGGTAGGCATCCAGCATCACCTTGACGCTGCCGATCAGATCATTGATCGACGGCTCTTCACCCAGGTGGCTGATAGCTGCAACGACGTTACCGCCGAAGTTGCGGAAAAAGGCCGCACCCTTGCTACCAACGACACACAGATCAATCTCGACGCCGTTTTCGCGGTTTACCGCCATGTCCTTGACCAGGGCCTTGAACAGGTTGGTGTTCAAGCCGCCGCACAGACCACGGTCACTGCTCACGACGACATAACCGACGCGCTTGATTTCGCGGTCGATCATGAACGGGTGGCGGTATTCCGGGTTGGCGTTGGCCAGATGCCCAATTACCTGGCGGATACGCTCCGCATAAGGACGGCTAGCAGCCATGCGCATTTGTGCCTTGCGCATTTTGCTGACCGCCACTTTTTCCATGGCGCTGGTAATCTTTTGCGTGCTTTTGATGCTCGCAATCTTACTGCGAATCTCTTTTGCGCCTGCCATGTAACACCTATCAGGTTAGCAAGCGGGAGCCTCGCGGCTCCCGCTGCGGCTTACCAGGTTTGGGTGGCCTTGAACTTCTCGATACCGGCTTTCATGCCAGCGTCGATTTCGTCATTGAAGTCACCTTTAACGTTGATCTTAGCCATCAAATCGGCGTGATCGCGGTTGAAGAAAGCAATCAGCGCTTGTTCGAAGCTGCCGACCTTGGCGATTTCAATGTCAGTCAGGAACCCACGCTCAGCGGCATACAGCGACAGCGCCATGTCAGCGATCGACATTGGTGCGTATTGCTTCTGCTTCATCAGCTCGGTAACGCGCTGACCATGCTCAAGTTGCTTGCGGGTCGCTTCGTCCAGGTCAGAAGCGAACTGGGCGAATGCCGCCAGTTCACGGTACTGAGCCAGAGCGGTACGGATACCACCGGAAAGCTTCTTGATGATCTTGGTCTGAGCGGCACCACCCACACGGGATACCGAAACACCGGCGTTCACTGCAGGACGGATGCCCGAGTTGAACATGGCCGATTCCAGGAAGATCTGACCGTCGGTGATGGAAATCACGTTGGTCGGAACGAACGCGGAAACGTCGCCAGCCTGGGTTTCGATGATCGGCAGTGCGGTCAGGGAACCGGTTTTGCCGGTCACTGCGCCGTTGGTGAACTTCTCAACGTATTCTTCCGAAACGCGGGATGCGCGCTCCAGCAGACGGGAGTGGAGATAGAACACGTCGCCTGGGTAAGCTTCACGGCCTGGTGGACGGCGCAGCAGCAGGGAGATCTGGCGGTAAGCCACTGCCTGCTTGGACAGATCGTCATAAACGATCAGCGCGTCTTCACCGCGGTCGCGGAAGAATTCACCCATGGTGCAACCGGAGTACGGTGCCAGGAATTGCAGCGCAGGAGATTCCGAAGCACTGGCAGCCACGATGATCGTGTTGGCCAGGGCGCCGTTTTCTTCCAGCTTGCGAACCACGTTGGCAATGGTCGATTGCTTCTGACCGATCGCTACGTAGACGCAGAAAATGCCGCTGTCTTTCTGGTTGATGATCGCGTCGATCGCCAGAGCGGTTTTACCGATCTGACGGTCACCGATGATCAGCTCACGCTGGCCACGGCCGACCGGGATCATGGCATCGACAGCCTTGTAGCCAGTCTGTACAGGCTGGTCTACCGACTTACGCCAGATCACGCCTGGAGCAACTTTCTCGACCGCGTCGGTCTCGGTGTTGCCCAGTGGACCTTTGCCGTCAACAGGGTTACCCAGTGCATCGACTACGCGGCCCAGCAATTCCTTACCAACAGGAACTTCGAGGATGCGGCCGGTGCACTTGGCGCTCATGCCTTCAGCCAGCGACTGGTAGGAGCCCAATACCACGGCACCTACGGAGTCCTGCTCCAGGTTGAGGGCCATACCGTAGACGCCGCCCGGAAACTCGATCATCTCGCCGTACATGACGTCGGCCAGACCGTGAATCCGCACGATGCCGTCAGATACGCTGACGACAGTGCCTTCGTTACGGGCTTGGGAGGTCACATCGAGCTTGTCGATGCGGCCCTTGATAATTTCACTTATTTCGGAAGGATTGAGTTGCTGCATTGCTCTGCTGCCCCTTCAAACTCAAGATTTCAATGCTTCGGCAAGTTTCGCGATTTTGCCGCGAATCGAGCCATCGATAACCAGGTCGCCGGCGCGGATCACGACACCACCAATCAAGGCAGCGTCCTCCGCAACTTGCAGGCGCACTTCCCGGTTGAGTCGTGCACTGAGAACCTTGGCGAGTTTGTCTTGCTGTTCTTGGTTCAATGCGAAAGCACTGGTCACTTCAACGTCTACCGATTTCTCTTGTTCGGCCTTGTACAGGTCGAACAGAGCGGCGATCTCCGGCAGAAGCAGGAGACGGTCGTTTTCGGCAACGACGTTGATGAAGTTGCGTGCCTTTTCATCAAACTTGTCGCCGCACACGTCAATGAACGTGGCGGCCTTTTCTGCGCTCGTCAGTCGCGGGGCCTTGAGCACGCGCTGCAGGGTGTCGTCTTGCGACACCGCTGCTGCCAGGCCGAGCATGGCTGACCAATTGGCCAGTTGCTGGTGGGCCTGAGCGTGCTCGAAGGCCGCCTTAGCGTAAGGTCGGGCCAACGTGGTCAGTTCTGCCATGATCGCCCTCGCTTAGATTTCAGCAGCCAGTTGGTTAACCAGCTCTGCGTGCGCGTTTTGATCGATTGTGGCACCCAGGATCTTCTCGGCGCCGCCAACAGCCAGCAAGCCCACTTGGGCACGCAGCTTGTCTTTGACGCTGTTCAGTTCCTGTTCGATCTCGGCTTGAGCCTGAACCTTCACACGGTCAGCGTCGATACGGGCTTTTTCAACAGCCTCTTCGACGATCTGGTTACCGCGTTTCTTGGCTTGCTCGATGATTTCAGCTGCCTGAGCTTTCGCTTCGCGCAGTTGCTGACCCGCTTTTTCTTGGGCCAACTCCAGGTCGCGAGCTGCACGGCTGGCAGCGTCCAGACCATCAGCGATCTTCTTTTGACGTTCGTGCAGAGCAGCGATGACCGGAGGCCATACATACTTCATGCAGAACAGTACAAAAATCAGGAACGCAACGGACTGGCCAATCAGGGTCGCATTAATGTTCACGCCAACACCTCGCAGTTACGTTGTCCATCACATCAAATTACTCGGAAAACTCCGGGTAATTAGCCAGCGATCTGACCAACGAACGGGTTCGCAAAGGTGAAGAACAGAGCGATACCAACACCGATCATGGTTACGGCGTCGAGCAGACCGGCAACGATGAACATTTTAACTTGCAGCATTGGAACCATTTCTGGCTGACGCGCTGCGCCTTCCAGGAACTTGCCGCCCAGCAGGCCGAAACCAATTGCGGTACCCAGTGCGCCCAGGCCGATCAACAGTGCAACAGCGATAGCGGTTAGACCAACTACAGTTTCCATCTTTCCTCCCGACTTTTACGTCGTATGGTTTAGGTTTTTTAGATTAAAGCGGTAAAACAAATCGTTTCAGGTGCCCTGTGAAGAGCCCCCTCCCGTTTGACCGGGAGGGACATCAGACTAGTCGAGACTGGCCTTAATGGTTTTCTTCGTGCGCCATCGACAGGTAGACGATGGTCAGCATCATGAAGATGAACGCCTGCAGCGTGATGATCAGGATGTGGAACACAGCCCACGCCCACTGCAGGACAACGCCCAGGCCGCTCAGCCAGAGCAGGCCGCTGCCGAACATCACAGCGATCAGAATGAACACCAGCTCGCCGGCATACATGTTGCCGAACAGACGCAGAGCCAGAGAGATCGGCTTGGCGATCAGGGTCACGAATTCCAGCAGGAAGTTCACCGGGATCAGCAGCGCCTGAACGAAGATGTTCTTGCTGCCGAACGGGTGCAGGGTCAGTTCGCCGATAAAGCCGCCGATGCCCTTGACCTTGATGCTGTAGAAAATGATCAGTGCGAACACCGAGAACGCCATGCCCAGGGTCGCGTTCGGGTCGGTGGTCGACACGGCGCGGAACGGGATGTGCGCATCACCGGAGATCAGGATGGCCAGTTGAGGAATCCAGTCGACCGGTACCAGGTCGACGGCGTTCATCAGGAACACCCAGACGAAGATGGTCAGTGCCAGCGGTGCGATCACCGGGCTACGGCCATGGAAGCTGTCTTTCACGCTGCCATCGACGAATTCGACCAATACTTCAACGAAGTTCTGCAAAGCACCCGGCTGACCCGACGTTGCCTTCTTCGCCGCCATGCGGAAAAGAAGCACGAAGATCAGACCCAGCGCGACCGACCAGCCGAGGGTATCGACGTGGAAAGCCCAGAAGCCCATTTCCTTGGCCTCTGCTGCGGTGTGGGCAAAGCCCCAGCCGCCGTTGGGTAGCTGACCGAAGGTCAGGTTCTGCAAGTGGTGCTGGATATAGCCCGAAGCGGTTGTTTCTGCCATGGTTGCCTCAAACGCCCTAAGGTCTCGAAAGTCTTGTTCTCATCAGCAGGGGAGCGAACCAGCTGACCGACTGCGTCAGCACGAACACGCCGAATACTGCGATCGGCGCCAGTGGCTTCACACCTGCGAACACCAGTGCAAACAGCACTGCCGTCAAAATCAGTTTGCCTGCCTCGCCGGCATAAAAAGACCGGACGATGGACTGGGCTGCTCGGGCGCCGGAAAACCGAAATGCCCTGTGAGCGAAATACACATTGGGCAGCAAGGCTATCAGGCCTCCGCAAAGTCCCGAGTATCCGGCAACGACTCCATGCCATTGCCAGAGCGCCAATGCGGCAATCAGCAAAACGACAAATTGAGCCATCAACACCGGAAAAACTGCCAGGCGATGGAACGGCAGGCGGTTTGGCTTGCGGGTTTCCATCACGTTTGCTCTCCAATGGTCGGCTGCCAGAATTCACTAACTTGGCATAATTTGTGCCGACAAAATGCGCGCAGAGTATAGGGGCGGTTCTGCCCCTATTCAACTGTCAGGTAGTGATTTCCGACTGCGCGCTACATGAGGAAATGTTTCAGCGGATGTGTGCGAGCACACCTTGAAGCTCATCGAGCGAGTTGTAACCAATCACCAATTGGCCCTTGCCCTTCTTCCCGTGGCGAATCTGCACCGCAGAGCCTAGGCGCTCGGCCAGGCGCTGCTCGAGGCGGGCGATGTCCGGATCGGGTTTGGCGGCTTCGACAGGCTCCGGTTTGCCACTCAACCACTGGCGAACCAGTGCTTCAGTTTGGCGCACGGTCAGGCCTCGTGCGACAACATGTCGCGCCCCTTCGACCTGTTGATTGTCCGGCAGACCGAGCAATGCGCGGGCATGACCCATTTCCAGATCGCCATGGGACAGCATGGTCTTGATGACTTCAGGCAATGCAATAAGTCGCAACAGGTTAGCCACAGTCACCCGAGACTTACCCACAGCCTCGGCCACCTGCTGCTGAGTCAGCTGGAATTCCTGCTGCAAACGCTGCAGGGCCACGGCTTCTTCGATCGGACTCAAGTCTTCACGCTGGATGTTCTCGATCAGCGCGATGGCAATAGCCGTCTCATCGGGGACATCGCGGACCATGGCCGGGATGGTTTCCTGGCCAGCCTGCTGACTGGCGCGCCAGCGACGCTCACCGGCAATGATTTCGAAGCGGCCACCACCAATCGGACGCACCACGATCGGTTGCATCACGCCTTGGGCTTTGATCGAAGACGCCAGTTCTTCCAGCGCCTGCGGATCCATGTCCCGGCGCGGCTGGTATTTGCCGCGCTGAAGCAGGTCCAGCGGCAAATGCTGCAATTCCCGGGTATCAGCCTGCGCGGCCTGTTCTTCCAGGGCGCTGACTGTCGGACCGCTCAGCAGTGCATCCAGTCCACGTCCGAGACCTCGTTTCTTGACGGCCATGGGGATTCCTTAAGTTGGCTGGGCAGCGGCGATGCGTGAATTTTTGCGCTGACGGCGAACCATCTCGCCCGCGAGGGCCAGATAAGCCAGCGCGCCGCGCGACTGCTTGTCGTAGGCCAGCGCCGGCATGCCGTAGCTTGGCGCTTCGGCCAGACGGATGTTGCGCGGAATCACCGTGTCGTAAAGCTGCTCGCCGAAGTGCTCCTTGAGCTGCGCCGAGACGTCGTTCATCAGGCTCAGGCGTGGGTCGTACATGGTCCGTAACAGACCTTCGACTTTCAGGTTCGGATTCAGCAGTTCAGCGATTCGCTTGATGTTATCCACAAGGTCGCTCAAACCTTCGAGCGCGAAATATTCGCACTGCATGGGGATAATCACCCCGTCGGAGGCGACCAGCGCGTTCAGCGTGAGCATCGACAGCGACGGCGGGCAGTCGATCAAAATGTAATCGTAGTTGTCGCGGATCGGCGCCAGCGCACTGCGCAGACGGCTTTCCTTCATCTGCATTTCCAGCAGCACCACTTCGGCCGCCGTCAGATCGCGGTTGGCCGGCAGCAGCTGATAACCGCCATGTTCGGAAAAATGCATGGCCTGGCCCAGATCGCATTCACCGATCAGCAGGTCGTAGACCGAATTTTCCAGGCCGTGTTTATCCACACCGCTACCCATGGTGGCGTTGCCCTGTGGATCGAGATCGATCAGCAGCACCCGGCGCTTGGTCGCGACCAGCGATGCTGCGAGGTTGATACAGGTGGTGGTCTTGCCCACACCACCCTTCTGGTTCGCTATCGCGAATACCTTAGCCATTCTTGCTTGTGTTCCCAATCATGCCGTGCGGCGCAGTATCAGCAGATGGCGTTGGCCTTGGCAACCGGGTACGGCCAGGGCGTGTTCGCTATCGAGTTTGAAGTCTGCCGGCAATGCTACCAGCTCATCGGCCGGATGAACGCCCTTCATTGCCAGCCAGCGTGTATCGGCATCGCCCAGGTGGCGAGTCCAGTTACTGAAGTTCTCCATGCTGCTGAACGCCCGGGAAATGATCCCGTTGAATGGCTCCACAGGCTGGAAAGCCTCGACACGACTGTGGATAACTTGCAGGTTATCCAGCTTGAGTTCGAGTCTGACCTGGGTCAGGAAGCGGGTTTTCTTGCCGTTGCTGTCCAGGCAGGTCACCTGCGAATCCGGAAACAGGATTGCCAACGGTATCCCTGGCATCCCGCCGCCACTGCCGACATCAAGCCAGCGGCCGTTTTCGATGAACCCCATCACGCTCAGACTATCGAGCAGATGACGCGAAACCATTTCGTCCGGATCGCGCACAGCGGTGAGGTTGTAGGCCTGGTTCCATTTGATCAACAGGGCCAGATAACCCAGCAGCAACTCATGCTGGGCTTGCGTGAGCTCGACACCGAGCGCGCGGGCTCCTGTGGATAACTCTTCGGCGTGTTGCGAAGTGACCTTAGAACTCAAGCGCTTTGCTCCAACTGACGGCCCGCGCCGCGTTTTTTCAAATGAATCATCAACAGCGAAATGGCTGCCGGGGTCACACCCGGGATCCGCGAAGCCTGACCGAGCGTCTCGGGGCGAGTCGCGCCGAGCTTGCTCTGGATCTCCTTGGAGAGACCGGAAATGTTGGTGTAATCGATATCCACAGGCAGTTTGGTGTCTTCGCTGGCGCGCAAACGGGCGATTTCATCCTGTTGGCGATCAATGTAACCAGCGTACTTGGTCTTGATTTCGACCTGCTCGGCAACCTGTGGATCTTCGGCGCCGTTGCCGGTCACCTCGACCAGACCGGCGTAGTCGATTTCCGGTCGGCTCAGGAGGTTGAGCAAGTTGTATTCGTGGGTCAGCGGCGTGCCGAACTTCTCGGCAATCGCATCGCCCTGTTGCGTATTGGGTCGCACCCAGGTGCTTTTCAGGCGCTGTTCTTCCAGATCGATGCTTTCGCGCTTCTTGCAGAATGCCGCCCAACGCGCGTCATCGACCAGACCGAGTTCGCGGCCTTTTTCAGTCAGACGCAGGTCGGCATTGTCCTCGCGCAGGATCAGGCGGTACTCGGCGCGGGAAGTGAACATGCGGTACGGCTCTTGGGTACCGAGGGTGATCAGGTCATCGACCAACACACCGATGTACGCTTC
This sequence comes from Pseudomonas sp. R1-1, assembly GCF_051132135.1. NCBI lineage: Bacteria > Pseudomonadati > Pseudomonadota > Gammaproteobacteria > Pseudomonadales > Pseudomonadaceae > Pseudomonas > Pseudomonas sp. R1-1. Next base: position 59,872 of record NZ_CP071663.1, on the reverse strand, counting down.
ATCGCGGCGCGGGCACCAGGCTTCTTTGCCCTTGGCGCGCAGCGCAGCGTTGGCGCCAGCGAGCAAACCTTGTGCACCGGCCTCTTCGTAACCGGTGGTGCCGTTGATCTGGCCAGCAAAGAACAGGCCGCCAATCACTTTGGTTTCGAGGCTGTATTTCAAATCGCGTGGATCGAAGTAGTCGTACTCGATTGCATAACCCGGACGCACGATGTGCGCGTTTTCCATGCCGCGGATCGATTGCACGATCTGCAACTGCACGTCGAACGGCAAGCTTGTGGATATCCCGTTCGGGTACAGCTCATGGGTGGTCAAACCTTCCGGTTCGATGAACACCTGATGGCTTTCCTTGTCGGCAAAGCGATGGATCTTGTCTTCGATCGACGGGCAGTAACGCGGGCCGATGCCCTCGATTTCACCGGCAGCGGAATACATCGGTGAACGATCGAGGTTCGCCGCGATGATTTCGTGGGTGCGGGCATTGGTGTGGGTAATCCAGCAGCTGACCTGGCGGGGATGCTGTTCCTTGTTGCCCATGAACGACATCACCGGGATCGGCGTGTCGCCTGGCTGCTCGGTCATTACCGAGAAATCCACAGACTTGCCGTCAATGCGCGGCGGTGTGCCGGTTTTCAAGCGGCCTACACGCAGTGGCAGTTCACGCAAACGGTGCGCCAGCGCGATTGACGGCGGATCACCGGCACGACCGCCGGAAAAATTCTGCAAACCGATGTGGATAAGTCCACCGAGGAACGTACCGGTGGTCAACACCACGGAATCGGCGAAGAACCGCAGACCCATTTGCGTGACAACACCACGGACCTGTTCCTGCTCGACGATCAAGTCATCCGCCGCTTGTTGAAATATCCACAGGTTCGGCTGGTTTTCCAGGATCTCGCGGACAGCCGCTTTGTACAGAATGCGGTCGGCCTGCGCACGGGTCGCCCGAACGGCCGGGCCTTTGCGGCTGTTCAACACGCGAAACTGGATACCACCCAAATCGGTAGCCATGGCCATTGCGCCGCCGAGGGCGTCGATTTCCTTGACCAGATGGCTTTTGCCAATGCCACCGATGGCCGGGTTGCAACTCATGGCACCGAGGGTTTCCACGTTATGCGTCAGCAACAGGGTTTTTGCCCCCATACGTGCTGAGGCCAGTGCTGCCTCGGTACCGGCATGACCGCCGCCGATGACGATCACTTCAAAACGGGAAGGGAAATCCACCACGCACCTCGTGCCTGCTTAATAGGTCATTCAGGAAATAGTTTGAGCTCAGGTTTCTGGACCTGGTCGGCAAGTATAGGGACTTCGCCCTTTCTAAAGAACCCTTTGCACAAAAATTAACCAGCTGTGGAGAACTCGCGGTTAAAAGAATAAAAAAGAGAGAAATTTATAAAACCTTTGTTTTTATGTTTATTCTTACTGGGCATGCTTTCTGTGGATAGATCTCTACAGACCTTTAATTATGGACTGTACAGAGATTCAAAACCCTGTGCTCATGTGCCAATGAGAACACTGGATAAGCCTCTTAAGCCTGTGGATGAAAGGGGTGGTTATCCACAGAGGGGTTTATATCCAGTTTTGGAGCCCTGTTATCAACCGACCTCAGTGGCAGTTATTCACAGGGCTTAATCCACAGAAACGGTCCAAACGATGACGACAGAACGCAAAAAAAAGGCGCCACCGAGATAGCGGTGACGCCCATGAAGTCAGCGGAAGGAAGTGCGAAGACTATTGTGAGAGCACGTAACAGAGGCTAATAATAGGCATTATCATTAACTCGTTACTTTTCCCATGCCCCTACTCGCCCACACCGCTGCGATCGAGCAAATCTACGAGCAACACCATTCGTGGCTCTACGGCTGGCTCAAGGGAAAATTAAATGATGCCTGCGATGCGGCTGACGTCGCGCATGACACGTTTGTGCGGATTCTGGCGGCCCGTAGCGCGGCGCATATCCGCGAGCCAAGGGATTATCTGGCCACCATCGCGCGCGGCCTGGTGATTGATCGATACAGAAGGAGCGCCATCGAGACCGCTTATCTGCAGGCGCTCGCTACCCGAGCCGAAGCCTGCGCAATCAGTGAAGAAGATCGAGCGCTGATCATCGAAACCCTGATGGCTGTGGATAAAGCCTTGGCCGGCCTCGGTGCGCGAACGCAGAAAATCTTCATGCTTTCGCAGATAGAAGGTCTGACTTATCAACATATTGCCGTGCAATTGCAGGTTTCGCTGACCACGGTGAAGAAGCACATGATTCGCGCCCTCACGGAATGTGCCCTGATCATGGCGCAGCATTGATGGCCATCGCACCCGACCGCCAGGTTTTCGAAGCAGCCGCCAGCTGGTACGTGCAGTTTCAGGCAGAGCCGCCAACGCTTGCCGAAAGGAACACCTGGCAGCTGTGGATAGATAGCGATCCTGCACATCTGGCGGCATGGACCCAAGTGGAACAACTGCAACGCCACCTCGGCACCCTGCCGCAGGATTTGAAACGTCGCGCCCTGAGTACCGGACAGCAACGACGCCAGGTGTTGAAGCTTTTACTGCTCGCTGCAGGAACCGGGTTCGTCGGCTGGAATGTTCAGCAACACACCTCTTTGGGGAATGTCTGGGCCGACTATAAAACCGGGATCGGTCAGCGTCGCGACCTGACATTGGCCGACGGCAGCCAGATTCAGCTCAATACCGATACCGCGATCGATGTGGCTTTCGACGCGACGCAGCGGCTGATTCGCCTGCGCTCGGGCGAGATCCTGATTCAAACCGGCAAGCTTGGCGATCCACGGCCGTTTTTTGTCGAAACCGATGATGGCCGGGTTCAAGCGCTGGGCACGCGTTTTTCGGTTCAGCTGTTATCGGGTTCAACCAAGGTGGGAGTACTGCAGGACAGGGTCAGTGTTCAGCCCGCTGATGCCTCAGCGGCTGCGAGAATTCTGCAGGCAGGCGAAGGCGTAGATTTCGATCGTCGGCATATCGGACTCATTCGGCCCTTCGCCTCATCGCAAGTGGCATGGAGCAATGGCCAGTTGATTGTCCTCGACGCGCGACTGGGCGATGTGATTGATGAGCTGCAACGTTATCGTCGCGGTGTTCTGCATTGCGACGCTCGTGCCAGGGATCTGCGCGTGTCAGGTACATTTCGGCTTGATTCCACCGACGCCGTGTTGGCCAATCTACAGGCTTCGTTGCCGATCAACGTGCGTTACTTCACCCGTTACTGGGTCTCGCTCAGCCACCGCGCCTGATCGATACCAGACCTGGGAAAAATAAATCGACAACGGGGTTATCTTTTTTTGCCCTGAACCGGCCCTACAGGTAATCGCGATAAACGCGGCTCGTTGCCATTTTCAGGGCTTATCCACACATGTGTCTTCCTACGTACCGTCAGCGCTTCTCTTACCACTGTCTTGCCTACAGCCTATTTATGACCAGTGCCGCGTCTTGTCTGGTGATGCCCGTTGGCGCATCCGCGGCGAGCAGCACTCAGCGTTATGCCATTGCCGCGGGCCCTCTGGATAATGCCCTCAGCCAGTTCGCCTCCGCTGCGAATGTGATTTTATCGTTCTCGCCGCAACAGACGCTACGCTTGTCCAGTACCGGGCTGAACGGCAATTTCAGCGTCGAACAAGGCTTCGCCCAACTGCTGCAAGGCTCCGGGTTGCAAGCCGTGCCGCAGGCACCGGACAGCTACATTCTGCAAGCGCTCCCAAACGCTGATTCGCTGGAACTGGCCCCGACCAACATCAACGCTCAGTTGGCCAACCCGATGGATCTGGATTACGCCGCCGATGTCGGCTACAAGGCGCAGAACAGCCGGATCGGTACGAAAACCAGCACGCCGCTGTCGGAAACGCCGCGCTCCATATCTGTCGTAACTGCCCAGCGCATGAAAGATCAGAAATCCCAGACACTCACCGAGGTGCTTGGCTACGTACCCGGAATCTTTGCCCCTCCGTTTGCGGCAGGTGACAGCCTGGCCGGCGATCTGTTTTTCATCCGAGGTTTCAACGCCACCGATTATGGCTACGGTCTGCTGCGCGATGGACTACGCGTACAGGGCAATCGCTATGACACCAGCACCGAGCCTTACGGACTGGAGCGAGTCGAAGTGTTCCGCGGTCCGTCCTCGCTGCTGTATGGCGAAAACGCCCCCGGCGGTCTGGTCAATCTGGTCAGTAAACGTCCGACTGCCGTGCCTCAGGGCGAAGTGCAACTGGGCTATGGCTCGAACAATCGCCGGCAGATCGGCGTCGATGTGTCGGGGCCGCTCAACGACAACGGCAACATTCTCGGGCGCGTGGTGATGCTTGGGCGCAAGTCCGACACCCAGACCGATCATGTCCCGGATGACCGAATTTACATCGCCCCCTCGCTGACCCTGAATTTCGACGACTTCAATACGCTCACGCTGCTGGCCAACTACCAGAAAGATCACACCAACATGGAACTCGGCCTGCCGGCGGCCGGGACATTGCTGAGCAACCCCAACAGCCAGTTATCCAAGGATACGATGCTCGGCGATCCGGACTGGAATACCTTCGAACGGGAAACCTGGAGCACCGGTTATGAGTTCAGCCACTCCTTCAATGATGACTGGCAGTTCCGCCAGAACTCGCGTTATATGCAGTCGCGCATCACCCGGCATGAAACCTGGCCAGGCAACCTCAATAACGGCGGGTTCGGCAAGCGACTGAACATGACCGCTTACGATCGCTTCAACAAGTCGATGGTCTATTCGCTGGATAACCAGTTGGAAGGCAAATTCGAGGTTGGTGGTCTGGAAAACACCGTGTTGTTCGGCGCCAGCTATGACCGTACTTCGTTCAGCCAGGATTGGAACGCTGGCATCGTCGGGCCGATCGATGTGTATAACCCGGTTTACTTGCGCGACCCGACCACGCCGATTGCGGTGCAAAACACCTTGCTCGAGCAACAGATGAAAGGCGTTTATGCACAGATCCAGAGCAAGTACGACCGTTGGCTGTTTTTGCTCGGTGGCCGGCAGGACTGGGTCGACAGCGATTTTCGCGACAAGGTGGCAAAGGGCGGCGACATCAGTTCCGAGGACAAGAAGTTCACCTATCAGGGCGGCGTGATGTATCAGTTCGACAACGGCATGACGCCGTATGTCAGCTATTCCACCTCATTTGTGCCGGTGCAGCAGATTTCCAACGCCGGCACACCGCTCGATCCGATCACCAGCAGCCAATACGAAGTGGGCCTGAAGTACGAGCCGATCGGCTGGGATACGGCATTCACCGCTTCGGTGTATGACCTGCGCAAAAGGGACGACACCTACTTCGACTCGACGACGTCGAGCTATCGCCAGGTGGGCGAAAGCCGTTCCAAGGGGGTCGAGCTGGAGCTCAACAGCAATCTGACCCAAAACCTGAATGTTACGGGTGCTTACACCTACACCGATGCGCGCATCACCAAAGATGCAGCAACCTCACTGATCAAAGGTCATCAGATGACAGGCGTGCCGCGCAATCAGGCGTCAGTCTGGGCCAAATACCGCTTCCTTGATGGCTATCTCAAAGGCCTGTACGTGGCGGGCGGCGTGCGTTACTTCGACAGTGCGTTCGCCTACACCTCGCCGTCTCTCTACGGCAAGCTGGATGCCGGCGATGTCACGCTGGTCGATGCAGCGATCGGTTACCAGATCGACAGCCACTGGAGCGTGGATCTCAACGCGAAAAATCTGTTCGCCAAGGAATATGTATCCGGCTGCAACGATGCCGGACGCTGCTATTGGGGCGAAGATCGCACGATGCTCGGTACGGTGTCTTACAACTGGTAAAACGAAACAGGCCTGTGGATAAATTGTCCACAGGCCCGCATTTATTTACCGATGCAGAAGCTGGAAAAGATCCGCCCCAACAAGTCATCGGAACTGAACGCCCCGGTGATTTCACCCAACGCATGCTGGGCCTGGCGCAAATCCTCGGCGAGCAATTCGCCGGCGCCCGCCAAGGTCAGCTGCGCGCGGCCGTGTTCCAGTGCCGCGCTGGCATAGCGCAATGCCTCGAGATGTCGACGTCGTGCACTGAAGCTGCTTTCCGACGTTTGCTCGTAACCCATGCAGGCTTTGAGATGGTCACGCAGCAAATCCAGGCCTTCGCCAGCTGATTTGGCACTCAGACTGATGGTGACATGACCGTCTTCACTGGTTGCCAGAGCAATTGCTTCGCCGGTCAGATCGGCTTTATTGCGAATCAGGGTGACTTTGGCCGGATCCGGCCGGGTTTCGAGGAATTCTGGCCACAGGGCAAACGGGTCCAGCGCTTCCGGTGCGGTCGCATCAACCACCAACAACACCCGATCAGCCTCACCGATTGCCTTCAACGCTCGCTCGACGCCGATTTTTTCCACATGATCATCGGTATCACGCAGACCGGCAGTGTCGACGACGTGCAACGGCATGCCATCGATGTGGATATGTTCGCGCAGGATATCCCGGGTGGTACCGGCAATTTCGGTAACGATAGCGGCTTCACGACCGGCCAGTGCATTCAACAGACTGGATTTACCGGCATTCGGTCGTCCGGCAATCACCACTGTCATGCCGTCACGCAGCAATGCACCCTGTCCGGCCTCGCGCAGTACTGTGGATAACTCGATGCGCACTTTATCGAGCATGCTCAGCACATGACCGTCGGCGAGGAAGTCGATTTCTTCTTCCGGAAAATCGATTGCGGCTTCGACGTAGATGCGCAGGCCGATCAGCTGTTCGGTCAGGTTATGCACACGTTGGGAAAACGCGCCTTGCAATGAACGCAGGGCATTTCGTGCAGCTTGAGCAGAACTGGCTTCGATCAGATCGGCAATCGCCTCGGCCTGGGCCAGATCGAGCTTGTCGTTGAGAAACGCGCGTTCACTGAATTCTCCAGGACGCGCCAAGCGGCAACCCAGTTCCAGGCAACGCTTGAGCAACATGTCGAGCACGATCGGGCCGCCGTGGCCCTGCAGTTCCAGCACGTCTTCGCCGGTAAACGAGTTCGGCCCCGGGAAATACAGCGCCAGACCTTCGTCCAGCACCTGCTGATCGTCACTGAAAAAAGGTCCGTAGTGGGCAAAACGCGGTTTCAGCTGGCGACCGCTGATGGCTTTCGCCGCCACGCTGGCCAACGGCCCGGAGATACGAACGATGCCTACACCGCCGCGACCTTGTGCGGTGGCAACGGCGGCGATGGTTTCACGCGGTGTGCTCATAAACCCGAATCCAGACAAAAGTGGCAGATAGCAAAACGCCCCACTAGGGGGCGTTTTGAGTGGTGTTATCCACAGTGCAAGTTACGCCTCGGCTTTTTTCGTTGCCGCTTCGATCTTACGCGTGATGTACCACTGTTGTGCAATCGACAGGCAGTTGTTCACAACCCAGTACAGCACCAGACCAGCCGGGAACCACAGGAAGAAGAAAGTGAAGATGATTGGCATCATTTTCATCACCTTCGCCTGCATCGGATCCGGAGGCGTCGGGTTCAGCTGCTGCTGGATGAACATGGTCGCGCCCATGATGATCGGCAGAATGAAGAACGGATCCTTGATCGACAGGTCGGTGATCCACAGCATGAACGGCGCCTGACGCATTTCCACGCTTTCCAGCAGAACCCAGTACAGCGAAAGGAAAACCGGCATCTGCACGAGGATCGGCAAGCAGCCGCCCAGCGGATTGATCTTCTCTTTCTTGTACAGCTCCATCATGGCTTGCGACATTTTCTGCCGGTCGTCGCCATGTTGCTCTTTCAGCGCAGCCAGTTTCGGCGCAACGGCACGCATGCGCGCCATCGATTTGTAGCTGGCAGCCGACAACGGGAAGAAGATCCCCTTGATCAGCATGGTCAGGAAGATGATCGACCAGCCCCAGTTACCGACAATGGCGTGGATGTGCTGCAGCAGCCAGAAGATTGGCTGGGCGATGAACCACAGAATGCCATAGTCGACGGTCAGTTCCAGACCTGGGGACAACTCTTTCAACACCGCCTGGCTTTTCGGACCGGCGTACAGCACAGCGCTGGTTTCAACCTTGGCACCTGGAGCAGCGGTCAGCGTAGGACCGGTGTAACCGATGATGTAGTTGCCTTTGCTGTCTTTACGGGTCTGGACGATGTTGTTTTCGCCCTTGGCCGGAATCCACGCCGTCACGAAGTAGTGTTGCAGCCAGGCGACCCAGCCACCGGTGACGGTTTCTTTGAGCTGCGCCTTGTCCATGTCCTTCATGGACACTTTCTTGTACGGCTCCGAACTTGTCCACAGGGCAGCGCCCAGGTAAGTCGCGGTGCCAGTCGCTGTTGTGGACGAAGGATCCGCGCTCGCATCACGCTTCAGTTGAGCGAACATTGCGCCGTTCCAGGGCTGAGCGCTCTGGTTATCCACAATGTAGGAGACGGCTACGTCATACAGGCCGCGTTTCAGGGTGAAACGCTTGATGTAGTTGACGCCATCCTTGCTGAATTTCAGGTCAACGACGAGTTGATCCTGACCCTCAGCCAGTTGGTAGGTCTTCTTCTCTGCAGAATAGACCGGACGACCGGCCGGATTTGCGTCCGGGCCATTGGTGCCGATCAGACCGCTTTGGGCCAGATAAACACGTTCGCCGCCGTTATCGAACAGCTGGAACGGCACATCAGGACGATCCTGACGACGCGGATACAGAGGCAAGGTCAGTTGAGCGACATCGCCACCTTGTGGATCGATCGCGAGATCGAGCACGTCGGTTTTGATCTGGATCAGATCCTTGCTGGCGGCTACCGGTGTTTCGGCAGGGGCGCTGGTATCGCTGGCGGCACGCGGAATATCGTCACTGGCGGCAGCATTGGTGCCAGTGGCGGTGTCCGGCAAACCGGATGTAGTCGTACTGGAAGCAACATTCTGAGTCGGCAGGGCAGCCTGGCCATAGTCCTGGTTCCATTTAAGAACCATAACGTAGGACACGATTGCCAGGGCGACGATCAGGATCGTGCGTTTGATATCCATGATTACTCGGCCATCGAAGAAGAACGGGAGGTAGGGATAGGCGGAACCGGGTCATAACCACCGGGATTCCACGGATGACAGCGACCTAAACGACGAAAGGTCAGCCAGCCACCGCGCAGAAGGCCATGATTTTCAATGGCTTCATACGCGTAGCAGGAACAACTGGGGTAGAAGCGACAGTGGCTGGCCATCAAAGGACTAATGGCATAGCGATAAAACTGGATCGGAACGAGGGCCAGTTTACGCATCTGGACTGTCTACCCCTACAGTTTCGGTTTTGACTGCCGGAACCGGCTTGTTACGCGCCAGACGCTTCCAGAGTTTGCCGAAATGCTGAATCAATTCGGGGTTTTCTACATCGCCCAGACCTTTGCGCGCGACGATAACGATGTCCCAGCCGACCAGTGAATCCTGGTGCAGACGGAACGATTCGCGCATCAAACGTTTGAGGCGATTGCGCTCAACGGAGAGCTTGACGCTCTTTTTCCCGATAACCAGCCCGAGACGGGGGTGATCAAGATCGTTGTCGCGTGCAAGGAGCAGGAGATTTTTCCCCGGAACCTTGCCGGTAGGGGAGTCAAAGACTGCCTTGAAATGCCGGGGAGTAAGCAGACGCTTTTCCCGACTGAAGTCCTGACTCACCTCCAGTACCGGATTATCAAACTGCCAGACGCGCACGACCTTTGGCGCGACGACGCGACAGGACTGCGCGGCCGTTCTTGGTAGCCATGCGAGCACGGAAACCGTGGGTACGAGCGCGTTTGATAGTGCTTGGTTGGAAAGTACGTTTCATGTCGTGTTACCTGGTTCGTCCACAACGGGCCGGAATGGCCCCCGTTTTAAGAGACCGGGGATTCTAGAGAAAGCAAGCCTTCAGGTCAATTTCCAACCAGCGTTTCCTTAGAAATAGATCTCCAGGGCGGTACTGTCTGAAAGACTGTCCGCCAGACATAAAAATAAAGAAGGGAATTATTTAAAGCTTTTCTGTAAAGCTTGTTAAAGCTAGGCGATGCCTCCGTTGTGGATAAGTGACGGGACACCTTTATTTACCTGGTGTACAGAGAATGACAACTACAGTGGAAAACCGTGATCAGCCTGTGCTGCGCTGTCGGATAACCTGTGTGTGGAATGGGTGGTTATCCACAGCGGGGTTATCCACCGAGTTCAGCCCCTAGTTGTCCAGTGCCCTCAGGGGCGGTTATCCACAGAGCTTATTCACTAACCGTTGGTCGCCTTTTATCGGTCCAGCCTGCTGACAATTGATGAATGCCAGGCAACCTGCGTGTGGATAAGTGGACGGCTCGCCGCTACAATGGCCGCTTGTTTTTGCCTCACCGGCTTTCAACTTAGGGGATATCCGTGTCAGTGGAACTTTGGCAGCAGTGCGTGGAGCTTTTGCGCGAGGAGCTGCCTGCCCAACAATTCAACACCTGGATCCGTCCACTACAGGTCGAAGCCGAAGGCGACGAGTTGCGCGTCTACGCACCGAATCGTTTCGTGCTGGACTGGGTCAATGAAAAGTACCTGGGCCGGGTCATGGAACTGCTGGATGAGCACGGCAATGGCATGGCTCCAGCGCTGTCCTTGTTAATAGGCAGCAAACGCAGCTCGGCTCCGCGTGCCGCCCCGAATGCACCGCTGGCTGCGGCGCAGGTTTCTCAGGCGCAGGCGAATGCCGCGCCTGCCAACGTGCCGGCCCCTGCTCCGGCGCCTGTGTCGACCAAGCGTGCAACGCAGAAAACCGAGGAAATCAGTGAAGAGCCGTCTCGCGACAGCTTTGATCCGATGGCCGGTGCAGCGTCGCAACAAGCCCCGGTTCGTGCCGAACAGCGCACCGTGCAGGTTGAGGGTGCGCTCAAGCACACCAGCTATCTGAACCGCACCTTCACCTTTGAAAATTTCGTCGAAGGTAAATCCAACCAGCTCGCCCGTGCCGCGGCGTGGCAGGTCGCGGACAACCCCAAGCATGGCTATAACCCGCTCTTCCTTTATGGTGGCGTCGGCCTGGGTAAAACCCACTTGATGCACGCGGTGGGTAACCATCTATTAAAGAAGAACCCGAATGCCAAGGTCGTTTACCTGCATTCCGAGCGTTTCGTGGCCGATATGGTCAAGGCGCTGCAGCTGAACGCCATCAACGAGTTCAAACGTTTCTACCGGTCGGTGGACGCGTTGCTGATCGATGATATTCAGTTTTTCGCGCGCAAAGAGCGTTCGCAGGAAGAGTTCTTCCACACCTTCAACGCTTTGCTTGAAGGTGGCCAGCAGGTCATTCTCACCAGTGACCGCTACCCGAAAGAAATCGAAGGTCTTGAAGAGCGCCTCAAGTCGCGTTTCGGTTGGGGTCTGACGGTCGCCGTCGAGCCGCCGGAGCTGGAAACGCGCGTGGCCATCTTGATGAAGAAGGCTGACCAGGCCAAAGTCGAGCTGCCGCATGACGCGGCGTTCTTCATTGCCCAGCGGATTCGCTCCAACGTCCGTGAACTGGAAGGCGCGCTGAAGCGCGTGATAGCCCATTCGCACTTCATGGGCCGCGATATCACCATCGAGTTGATTCGCGAATCGCTGAAAGACCTGCTGGCGTTGCAGGACAAACTGGTCTCTGTGGATAACATTCAGCGCACGGTCGCCGAGTACTACAAGATCAAGATCTCCGATCTACTGTCCAAGCGCCGTTCGCGCTCGGTAGCGCGTCCGCGTCAGGTGGCCATGGCGTTGTCCAAGGAACTGACCAACCACAGCCTGCCAGAAATCGGCGACGTGTTTGGCGGCCGCGACCATACCACCGTGTTGCACGCCTGCCGCAAGATCAACGAACTTAAGGAATCCGACGCGGACATCCGCGAGGACTACAAGAACCTGCTGCGTACACTGACCACTTGATGAACACCAGCGCAGCTTATTAAGGCAAGGGACTAGACCATGCATTTCACCATTCAACGCGAAGCCCTGTTGAAACCCCTGCAACTGGTCGCAGGCGTCGTCGAGCGCCGACAGACCTTGCCGGTACTCTCCAACGTGCTGTTGGTTGTCGAGGGCCAGCAACTGTCGCTGACCGGTACCGACCTTGAGGTCGAGCTGGTCGGTCGTGTGCATCTCGAGGAGCCGGCAGAGACAGGGTCCATCACCGTGCCTGCGCGCAAGCTGATGGACATCTGCAAAAGCCTGCCCAACGATGCGCTGATCGACATCAAGGTCGACGAGCAGAAACTGGTGGTGAAGGCCGGCCGTAGCCGTTTCACCCTGTCGACCCTGCCCGCCAACGATTTCCCGACCGTTGAAGAAGGTCCGGGCTCGCTGACCTGCAGCCTTGAACAAAGCAAACTGCGTCGTCTGATCGAACGCACCAGCTTCGCCATGGCCCAGCAGGACGTGCGCTACTACCTCAACGGCATGCTGCTGGAAGTTTCTGCTGGCATCATCCGCGCGGTGGCAACCGACGGTCACCGTCTGGCCATGTGCTCGATGCAGGCCGATATCGGTCAGCCAGATCGTCATCAAGTGATCGTCCCGCGCAAAGGTATCCTCGAACTGGCACGTCTGCTCACCGAGCCGGACGGCAATGTCAGCATCGTTCTCGGTCAGCACCATATCCGTGCGACCACTGGCGAATTCACCTTCACCTCGAAACTGGTTGATGGCAAATTCCCGGATTACGAGCGCGTGCTGCCCAAGGGGGGCGACAAGCTGGTACTGGGCGATCGCCAGGCCTTGCGTGAAGCGTTCAGCCGTACCGCGATTCTGTCCAACGAGAAGTACCGCGGCATCCGTCTGCAACTGGCCAGCGGTCAGTTGAAGATCCAGGCCAACAACCCGGAGCAGGAAGAAGCGGAAGAAGAAGTAGGCGTTGAATACAACGGCGGCTCGCTGGAAATCGGCTTCAACGTCAGCTACCTGCTCGACGTGCTGGGCGTGATGACCACCGAGCAGGTTCGCCTGATCCTTTCTGACTCCAACAGCAGTGCGCTGGTACAAGAGTCTGACAATGACGACTCGGCTTACGTTGTCATGCCGATGCGTCTGTAATCAGCTGATTCTGAATGTCGTTAAGTCGTGTTTCGGTCACCGCGGTGCGCAATCTGCACCCGGTGACCTTCTCCCCCTCCCCCCGCATCAACATTCTTTACGGCGCCAACGGCAGCGGCAAAACCAGTGTTCTGGAAGCCATTCACCTGCTGGGGCTTGCCCGTTCGTTTCGTAGCACGCGCCTGTTGCCTGTCATCCAGTACGAACAACTCGCCTGTACGGTATTCGGTCAGGTCGAACTGGCCGAGGGCGGACACAGCGCGTTGGGGATTTCTCGCGATCGCCAAGGTGACTTCCAAATCCGCATTGATGGGCAGAACGCCCGGAGCGCTGCGCAACTGGCGGAAATCCTGCCGCTGCAGTTGATCAACCCCGACAGCTTCCGCCTGCTCGAAGGCGCGCCGAAGATTCGCCGGCAGTTTCTCGACTGGGGCGTGTTCCACGTCGAGCCTCGGTTCATGGGGACCTGGCAGCGTTTGCAGAAGGCCTTGCGCCAGAGAAACTCCTGGCTGCGGCATGGTACACTTGACGCCGTTTCGCAAGCGGTTTGGGACAGGGAACTGTGCCAGGCCAGCGCTGAAATCGATGAATACCGCCGCGCTTACATCACAGCCTTGAAACCGGTCTTCGAACAGACCTTGAGCGAACTGGTTGAGCTCGAGGGTTTGACGCTCAGCTATTACCGAGGCTGGGACAAAGACCGCGAATTGAGCGCCGTACTTGCCGGTTCCGTACAACGGGACCAGCAGATGGGGCACACCCAGGCCGGACCGCAACGCGCTGATTTGCGTCTTAGATTGGGCGCACACAATGCCGCGGACATATTGTCCCGGGGTCAGCAGAAGCTGGTGGTCTGCGCACTGCGGATTGCCCAAGGGCACCTGGTCAGCCAGGCCCGCCGTGGTCAGTGTATTTATCTGGTGGATGACTTGCCGTCCGAGCTGGACGAGAGCCATCGCCGCGCGCTGTGCCGCTTACTGGAAGACTTACGCTGCCAGGTGTTCATAACCTGTGTAGATCACGAATTATTGAGGGAAGGCTGGCAGACGGAAACGCCAGTCGCTTTGTTCCACGTGGAACAGGGCCGTATCACCCAGACCCACGACCATCGGGAGTGAAGGCATTGAGCGAAGAAAATACGTACGACTCATCGAGCATTAAGGTGCTGAAAGGCCTGGATGCCGTGCGCAAACGTCCCGGTATGTACATTGGTGACACCGACGATGGCAGCGGTCTGCACCACATGGTGTTCGAGGTGGTCGACAACTCGATCGACGAAGCCCTCGCCGGCCATTGCGACGACATCAGCATCATCATTCACCCGGACGAATCCATCACCGTCAAAGACAACGGTCGTGGCATCCCGGTAGACGTGCATAAAGAGGAAGGCGTCTCCGCCGCCGAGGTCATCATGACCGTCCTCCACGCTGGCGGTAAGTTCGACGACAACTCCTACAAAGTATCCGGCGGTCTGCACGGTGTAGGTGTGTCGGTAGTGAACGCGTTGTCCGAAGAGCTGGTCCTGACCGTCCGCCGCAGCGGCAAGATCTGGGAACAGACCTACGTCCACGGCGTACCTCAGGCGCCGATGGCCATCGTTGGCGACAGCGAAACCACCGGCACCCAGATTCACTTCAAGGCTTCCAGCGAAACCTTCAAGAACATTCACTTCAGCTGGGATATCCTCGCCAAGCGCATTCGGGAACTGTCCTTCCTCAACTCCGGTGTTGGTATCGTCCTCAAGGATGAGCGCAGCGGCAAGGAAGAGCTGTTCAAATACGAAGGCGGCCTGCGTGCATTCGTTGAATACCTGAACACCAACAAGACTGCGGTCAATCAGGTGTTCCACTTCAACATCCAGCGCGAAGACGGTATCGGCGTGGAAATCGCCCTGCAGTGGAACGACAGTTTCAACGAGAACCTGCTGTGCTTCACCAACAACATCCCGCAGCGCGACGGCGGTACTCACCTGGTGGGTTTCCGTTCGGCGTTGACGCGTAACCTGAACAACTACATCGAGCAGGAAGGTCTGGCGAAGAAACACAAAGTCGCCACCACCGGTGACGATGCCCGTGAAGGTCTGACCGCGATCATCTCGGTGAAAGTACCGGATCCGAAGTTCAGCTCGCAGACCAAAGACAAGCTGGTGTCTTCCGAAGTGAAAACCGCGGTCGAGCAGGAAATGGGCAAGTACTTCTCCGACTTCCTCCTTGAAAACCCGAACGAAGCCAAGCTGGTCGTCGGCAAGATGATTGACGCCGCCCGTGCCCGTGAAGCCGCGCGCAAGGCCCGTGAGATGACCCGCCGCAAAGGCGCGCTGGACATTGCCGGCCTGCCGGGCAAGCTCGCTGACTGCCAGGAAAAGGACCCGGCACTGTCCGAACTGTACCTGGTGGAAGGTGACTCCGCGGGCGGCTCTGCCAAGCAGGGACGTAACCGCAAGACCCAGGCGATCCTGCCGTTGAAGGGCAAGATCCTCAACGTCGAGAAGGCGCGCTTCGACAAGATGATCTCTTCCCAGGAAGTAGGCACCTTGATCACCGCGCTGGGCTGTGGCATCGGCCGTGAAGAATACAACATCGACAAGTTGCGCTATCACAACATCATCATCATGACCGATGCTGACGTCGACGGTTCGCACATCCGTACCCTGCTGCTGACCTTCTTCTTCCGTCAGCTGCCGGAGCTGATCGAGCGCGGCTACATCTACATCGCCCAGCCGCCGCTGTACAAGGTCAAGAAAGGCAAGCAAGAGCAATACATCAAAGACGACGACGCCATGGAAGAGTACATGACGCAGTCGGCCCTGGAAGATGCGAGCCTGCACCTGAACGAAGACGCACCGGGCATTTCCGGCGAAGCGCTCGAGCGTCTGGTGAATGACTTCCGCATGGTGATGAAGACCCTCAAGCGTCTGTCGCGCCTGTACCCGCAGGAACTGACCGAGCACTTCATCTACCTGCCAGCGGTGAGCCTGGAAAAACTCGGCGACCACGCAGCGATGCAAGAATGGCTGGCCCAGTACGAAGCCCGTCTGCGTACCGTCGAGAAGTCCGGTCTGGTCTACAAGGCCAGCCTGCGTGAAGACCGCGAACGTGGTGTGTGGCTGCCAGAGGTTGAACTGATCTCCCACGGCCTGTCGAACTACGTCACGTTCAACCGCGACTTCTTCGGCAGCAATGACTACAAGACCGTCGTCACCCTCGGCGCTCAACTGAGCACCCTGCTCGACGAGGGCGCGTACATCCAGCGTGGCGAACGCAAGAAAGCCGTCACCGAGTTCAAGGAAGCCCTCGACTGGCTGATGGCCGAAAGCACCAAGCGCCACACCATCCAGCGATATAAAGGTCTGGGCGAAATGAACCCGGATCAGCTGTGGGAGACCACCATGGACCCAAGCGTGCGCCGCATGCTGAAAGTCACCATCGAAGACGCCATCGGCGCCGACCAGATCTTCAACACCCTGATGGGTGATGCGGTCGAACCTCGCCGAGACTTCATCGAGAGCAATGCGCTGGCGGTTTCGAACCTGGATTTCTGATCCAGGTTGTCGTCAACAAAAAAAGCCAACGCATTCATTGCGTTGGCCTTTTTTATTTCCGGTGCCTGATGCTTCTGCTCGCACTGGTTTACTCGACGGCAGATGCCACACTCTCCAACCGATACCCATACCCATAAATTGTCAACAACTGCCAACCCCGATCCGCGGTTAGCCCAAGCTTGTTCCTCAGGCGATAGATATGCGTATCGAGCGGTCGTGACGATGCAATCTCCTCGTGCGGCCAGAACCGCTCATATAGATAGTCGCGTGACAACGGCCGTCCCAGATTGCTGAACAGACACCGGGCGAGCCGATACTCGCGCTCTGTCATGACGATCGGCTTGCCCTCACGGGTGACAGTGAGTTCGGCATCGTCGAACGTCAGGTCATTGAAGCTCAGCACTTCCGAGGCTGCCGCACGTTGCTGGCTATGCCGGCGCAGTACCGCCGCGACCCGCGCTTTCAGTTCATTGGGCCGAAATGGCTTGCTCACGTAATCGTCTGCCCCGGCGTTCAGCGCCTGGACAATATCGCTCTCACCATCGCGACTGGTCAGCATGATCGCCGCCGGTGGCGCGTCCATGTGTTCGCGGGTCCAGCGCAGCAGCGCCAGGCCGGTGAGGTCGGGCAGCTGCCAGTCGAGGATCAGCAGGTCGAAGGTTTCCCGACGCAACTGCCGCAGCAGGTCTTCACCGCGCTCGAAGCTGTGCAGCGCCCAGGGTTGTTCGCCAGCTTCGGCCATCTGTTGCAGGGTTTGCTCGACCCGGCGCAATTCGGCGGGTTCGTCATCCAGTATTGCAACACGCATACGCGATGGTTCCTTGTCGCTTGGGCAGTTGGGGCAACTGTAGTCGCTTGGCCAGTGCGATGAAAGTAAGCGGCCCTCGTCGCTCGACGTCCGCTATGATTCTTCGAATCTTCGTCTCAGACCAGTTGCCCATGAAACCATTCACCCTGCCCTCCTCCCATGAACAATAATCGTCGGCGCGAAAGCCGAGTGCCCAGTCAAGTGCAACGACTGTTTCGCCAGTTGGTGCGCGAATGGCTGTGGATAAGCCTGGTGCTGTTACCGCTGACCGCGGTGCTTTCCTATCGCGCCCAGACAAGTTTGCAGGGTATCTCGTCGACGACGGGGGCGTCGTTATCGGTGGGGCTGGTAGCCGCCGTTCTCAGTCTATTGTTATGGCGTCCACGCTGGGCGCTGTGGATTTCCCTGATGGGCATGGCCTGCGCACTGTTGATCAGTGCCGGTCTGGCGCAGGCGCAACACTGGTGGTCGCCGACGCCGGCGGTGCTGGGCATGTTGTTCGGTTATCTGATCTGGAACTGGCGGCGTCTGAGTGTGGTGTTGACCTATTTCGGTTGGGAACTGGCGCGCCTGGACAGCGAGCCAAAGGTGTTTCCGGAACGTCGCCGTTCGCAGTTCACCGGTACCGATCGCTTGCAAGGCCAGATCATGGCGCTGGAACAAGCCATGAGCCGCACCCGCGATACGCGCAGATTCATTGCCGATGGCTTGGAATACCTGCCCGTCGCCACGCTGATCAGCGACCCCAAGGGCCAGATTCTGTTGGGCAACCGCAAAGCACGCGAACTCTTCGATAACGATCTGGTGGGCAACGATGTGCTCGATCAGCTAGCCAGCCTGGGCTATCCGGAGTTATCCCCAACGCCACGCCCGCCATTGTCAGCTATGCCGCTGCTGGAATTTCGCGACCACAAGGAGCGCAGCCTGCGTCTGGACCGTGCGGCATTGCTCACCGCCGATGGCGATACACCCATCGGTTGGCTGCTCAGCCTCACCGACCTCAGCGCCGAACGCGCTGCCGAAGAACAACGCGGTGTGTTGCTGCGCTTCTTGTCCCACGATTTGCGCGCACCCCACTCGGCCATCCTGGCGCTGCTCGACGTACATCGACATCAAGCTGGCGCCGATTCGCCGTTGTTCGAGCAGATCGAACGTCAGGTCCGCCGTGCACTGGACCTGACGGACGGATTTGTCCTGTTGGCACGGGCGGAGTCCGAGGCCTACCAGTTTCAGCCAAGCCTGTTCGCAATGTTGGTGCTGGATGTGCTCGATCAAGCGCTGCCCATCGCTCAGCAAAAACGTATCGAACTGCGGCATGCCATGGATGAGCAAACTCAGGAGCGCCTCGTTATGGCGGACCAGGGCTTGCTGACCCGCGCATTGTTCAATCTGTTGGAAAACGCGATCAAATACAGCCCGGCTGGCTCTACGGTTCAGTTGCGGGTGAGCTGTCACGAGAAGTGGCTGCGTTGCGAACTGATCGACCAGGGCAAGGGTATC
Organism: Pseudomonas sp. R1-1; assembly: GCF_051132135.1. Taxonomy (NCBI): domain Bacteria; kingdom Pseudomonadati; phylum Pseudomonadota; class Gammaproteobacteria; order Pseudomonadales; family Pseudomonadaceae; genus Pseudomonas; species Pseudomonas sp. R1-1. Next base: position 41,018 of record NZ_CP071663.1, on the reverse strand, counting down.
GCCGAGCACGAGTTGCCGGAGCTGTTTAGCCAATACCGGCGCTTTTCCTCAGCGCAGGGCATTGACGGCATAGGGCTGGGCCTGTCAATGGTCAAAGCGGTGATCGATCATCACGGTGGCAGCATTGAATGTCGCAGCGAGGTCGACCGAGGCACGACGTTCATGCTGCAGCTACCTTTGATTGCCGAATGAACAGGCACAAAAAACCGGCTATATCAGCCGGTTTTTTTACATCGAAAATAAACTTATGCACGGTTTGCCAGATTACAGGGTCTTCAAAAAACGACTTTTAAATCAATCAGTTGCATCGAATCCGATGGCAATTTAGAACAATCCGTACACAGGTTATCCACAAAATGTCAGGCAGGCACTTGCTCATTGGCAACCGGCGCTTGCGGCGCTGGTGGCAGCGAGCCCATTTCCTGCTGCGTCCTTTCATTCCAGGCCTGGACCCGGTCGTTCAGCTCGGCAATCGCGCGGGGACCAGTGCCCTCAGCGTACATAGGCTCACCGATAACCACGGTAATGACGCCAGACTTCTTGCCCCAACCGACTTTCGGCCAGAATTTGCCGGCATTGTGTGCAATCGGTAGCACCGGAAGCGCCGCATTTACCGCCAACGCACTGCCGCTGCGGGAGAATTTGCCGATAGTGCCGAAAGGTACCCGAGTGCCTTCCGGGAAGATCAGCACCCAGACATTGTCCTTGAGCAGCTCATCACCCTTGGCCGCGACTTGCTTGAGGGCGGCTTTCGGGTTGTCGCGATCGATCGCGATCGGCCGCAGCATGGCCATGGCCCAGCCGAAGAACGGCACGTAAAGCAGTTCGCGCTTGAGCACCTGGCTCAAGGGCGAGAAATAGGCGGAGAGAAAGAACGTCTCCCAGGTGCTCTGGTGGTTCGATTGAATCACGCAGGGCCGGTCAGGCACGTTTTCCGCGCCTTTGATTTCGTAGCGGATACCGAGGAATACCTTGGTCAACCACAAGGCGCAACGGCACCAGAATACATTGATGAAACGATAACGCGCCTTGAACGACAGAAACGGCGCGATAAAAAAACTCAAGCTGCACCACAGCAGGGAGGTGGTGCCCAGCAGCAGGTAAAAGAGAAAAATCCTGATGGCCCGCAGTATCGACATAGTGACGTTTACCGTTACGGGACAATGCCCGTCTGTTCAAGCGCACCCCCGATCAATCCCTGGTCAGGAATTCAGAAGTACTCTAGTTGTGGATAAGTTCTGCGGCAATCGCCGCCAGATCGTCGAAAATCAAAGTGCCCACCGGCAGGGTTTTGCCCTGAGTCTTTGCGCCTTTCCCGGTCTTCACCAAAACTGGCTGTGAATCGACGGCTTTGGCGGCCTCCAGGTCACCAAGGCTGTCGCCGACGAACCAGACGTTGGTCAACGACACCTGGTAATGCGCGGCGATGGTTTTCAGCATGCCCGGTTTCGGTTTGCGGCAATCGCAACCTTCGTTCGGTCCATGCGGGCAATACACGATCAGCCCGACTTCACCGCCCTGCTCCGCCACCAACTCGCGCAAACGCGCGTGCATGGCGTCGAGGGTGGCGAGGTCGTAATAGCCGCGAGCAATGCCCGACTGGTTGGTGGCCACTGCCACCGTCCAGCCGGCCTTGCTCAACTGCGCAATCGCTTCGATCGAACCGGGGATCGGAATCCACTCTTGCACCGATTTGATGTAAGCGTCGGAGTCGTAATTGATCACCCCGTCCCGATCGAGAATCAGCAGTTTCAACAGCAAGCCCTCAACCCAGCAGCGAAATGTCGGCAACGCCGAGGAACAGGCCGCGTAGACGCGCGAGGAGCGCGTAACGGTTGGCCCGCACATTGGCGTCGTCGGCATTGACCATCACGGCGTCGAAGAACGCATCCACCGGCTCACGCAATGCTGCAAGGCGTGCCAGCGTTTCGTTGTACTGACGCGCCGCGGCCATTGGCTGCACCGCCTGATCCGCTTGCTGGATCGCCGAGTACAGCGAGAACTCGTTGGCATTGTCGAAGTACTTGGCTTGCACCTCGGTCGGCACCGAGCCTTCGACTTTGCTCAACAGGTTCGACACACGCTTGTTGACGGCCGCCAGTGCTGCGGCTTCCGGCAGTTTGCGGAACGCCTGCACCGCTTGCACACGCTGGTCGAAGTCCAGCGCCGAACCCGGTTTCAAGGCACGAACCGACAGATAGGTGGCAACATCAACGCCTTCGTCTTCATAACGCGCACGCAGGCGGTCGAAGATGAATTCCAGTACCGATTCGTTGAGGCCGGCCGCTTTGACCTTGGCGCCGAACGCGTTCACCGCGAAAGCGACGGCGTCGTTCAGGTCCAGGTCCAGTTGTTTCTCGATCAGGATACGCAGCACGCCGAGTGCCGCACGGCGCAGGGCATACGGGTCTTTGCTGCCGGTTGGCAGCATGCCGATACCGAAGATACCGACGAGGGTGTCGAGCTTGTCTGCGATCGCAACGGCCGCACCGGTCAGGGTCGCCGGCAGTTCAGCACCGGCACCGCGTGGCATGTACTGCTCGTTCAGTGCCAGCGCGACGTCTTCCGGCTCGCCGTCATTGAGGGCGTAGTAGTAACCGGCAACACCTTGCATCTCCGGGAACTCGCCGACCATTTCGGTGGCCAGGTCGCACTTGGACAGCAGGCCTGCACGGGCGGCCCACGAAGCGTTGCCGCCAATGCGAGCGGCGATGTACGCCGCCAGTTTCGATACGCGCTCGGCCTTGTCGTAGACGCTGCCGAGTTTTTCCTGGAACACCACGTTCTTCAGGCGATCATTGAAGGCTTCGAGCTTCTGCTTCTTGTCCTGCTTGAAGAAGAACTCGGCGTCGGTCAGGCGTGGGCGAACCACTTTCTCGTTACCGGCGATGATCTGCTGCGGATCTTTGCTTTCGATGTTGGCCACAGTGATGAAACGTGGCAGCAACTTGCCGTCGGCATCCAGCAGGCAGAAATACTTCTGGTTGTCCTGCATGGTGGTGATCAGCGCTTCCTGCGGCACGTCGAGGAAGCGCTCCTCGAACGAGCACACCAGCGGCACCGGCCACTCGACCAGCGCGGTCACTTCGTCGAGCAGCGCCGGCGGCACGATCGCGGTGCCTTCCTGGCGGGTCGCCAGTTCTTCGGTGCGCTTGCTGATGATCTCGCGACGCTCGTTGGCATCGGCCAGCACGTAGGCGGCACGCAGGTCAGCGAGGTAGCTCGAGGGCGAACCGATGCGCACGTTTTCCGGGTGGTGGAAACGGTGGCCACGGGAGTCACGGCCAGCCTTCTGCGCAAGGATCGTGCAATCGATGACCTGGTCACCGAGCAGCATCACCAGCCATTGGGTCGGACGGACGAACTCTTCCTTGCGTGCGCCCCAACGCATGCGTTTCGGGATTGGCAGGTCGTTCAGCGAATCTTCGACGATGGTCGGCAGCAGGCTCGCGGTCGGCTTGCCGGCGATGCTCTGGCTGTAACGCAGTTTCGGACCGCTCTGATCGATTTCGCTCAGATCGACGCCGCACTTCTTGGCAAAGCCCAAGGCTGCCTGAGTCGGATTGCCTTCAGCGTCGAAAGCGGCCTGACGTGGCGGGCCATCGAGGTTGATGCTGCGATCCGGTTGCTGGGTCGCCAACGCAGTGATCAGCACAGCCAGACGACGCGGTGCGGCGTAAACGGTTTTAGTCTCGTAGCTCAGACCAGCGGCTTGCAGGCCTTTGTCGATACCGGCGAGAAACGCCTCAGCCAAGGTATTCAGGGCTTTCGGTGGCAGTTCTTCGGTGCCCAGTTCAACCAGAAAATCTTGCGCACTCATTGTGCTGCCTCCAGCTTGGCCAGTACTTCGTCACGCAGGTCCGGGGTCGCCATCGGGAAGCCCAGCTTGGCGCGGGCCAGCAGGTAGGCTTGCGCAACGGAACGCGCCAGGGTGCGTACGCGCAGAATGTATTGCTGACGCGCGGTCACCGAGATCGCCCGGCGCGCATCCAGCAGGTTGAAGGTGTGCGAGGCCTTCAGAACCATTTCGTAGCTCGGCAACGGCAGCGGCTGGTCGAGCTCGATCAGGCGCTTGGCTTCGCTTTCATAGAAGTCGAACAGCTCGAACAGTTTGTCGACGTTGGCGTGTTCGAAGTTGTAGGTGGACTGCTCCACCTCGTTCTGGTGGAACACATCGCCGTAGGTGACTTTGCCGAACGGGCCGTCAGCCCAGACCAGGTCGTAGACCGAATCCACGCCTTGCAGGTACATCGCCAGACGCTCGAGACCGTAGGTGATCTCGCCGGTTACCGGGTAGCACTCGATGCCGCCCGCTTGCTGGAAGTAGGTGAACTGAGTGACTTCCATGCCGTTGAGCCAGACTTCCCAGCCCAGACCCCAGGCGCCGAGGGTCGGCGATTCCCAGTTGTCTTCGACGAAGCGGATGTCGTGCACCAGCGGGTCGAGGCCGACATGCTTGAGCGAGCCCAGGTACAGTTCCTGAAAGTTGTCCGGGTTCGGCTTGAGGACCACCTGGAACTGGTAGTAGTGCTGCAGACGGTTCGGGTTTTCGCCGTAGCGGCCGTCAGTCGGACGGCGGCTTGGCTGCACGTACGCGGCGTTCCAGGTTTCCGGGCCGATGGCGCGCAGGAAGGTCGCGGTGTGGAAAGTGCCGGCGCCTACTTCCATATCGTAGGGCTGAAGTACCACACAACCTTGCTCGGCCCAGTATTGCTGGAGCGCGAGGATCAAGTCTTGGAAGGTACGCACGGCTGGCGTAGGCTGGCTCACGAAATTCACCTGTTTCTTGGGCTGCGATTTAAAGAGCGGGAGTATACCCGATTCGTTGCTGCGCACGCCCCCTGGAGCCTTATGCCACGCTGCTTTTGGTGTACCGAAGATCCGCTGTACATGGCTTATCACGATCAGGAGTGGGGCACGCCGCTACGCGATGCGCAGGGTTTGTTCGAGTTGCTTTTGCTCGAAGGGTTCCAGGCCGGGCTGTCGTGGATCACCGTGCTGCGCAAGCGCGAGCGTTATCGCCAGGTGCTGTTCGGCTTCGACGTGCAGCGTGTCGCGCAGATGAGCGACGCCGAAATCGACGAACTGATGCTCGATCCGGGGATCATCCGCAACCGTCTCAAGCTCAATGCCGCGCGGCGTAACGCGCAGGCCTGGCTGGCGCTGGAGGACCCGGTGGCGTTGCTCTGGTCGTTCGTTGGCGGTCAGCCGATCGTCAATCATTTCAAGGATCGCAGCGAAGTCCCGGCGATCACCCCCGAAGCGCTGGCGATGAGCAAGGCGCTGAAAAAGGCCGGGTTCACCTTCGTCGGCCCGACCATTTGCTACGCGTTGATGCAGGCCTCGGGCATGGTCATGGATCACACCCAGGATTGCGACCGCTACGCGCAGTTGGTCAACGCCGGTTAGAATGCCCGCCTCGCGCACAGCACAAAGATCAGGAGTGACCTGTGGAAAAGTTTAAAGGCGCCTTGCTGGTAGGCGCTCTGCGGCTGTTTGCCCTGCTGCCTTGGCGGGCCGTGCAGGCCGTGGGTTCGGCGATCGGCTGGATCATGTGGAAAACCCCCAACCGTTCCCGCGACGTGGTGCGGATCAACCTCGCCAAATGTTTTCCACAGATGGATGCGGCCGAACGCGAGCGTCTGGTCGGCCAGAGTCTGAAGGACATCGGCAAGTCGCTGACCGAAAGTGCCTGCGCGTGGATCTGGCCGGCTCAGCGCTCGATCGATCTGGTTCGTGAAGTCGAAGGCCTCGACGTATTGAAAGAAGCGCTGGCCTCTGGCAAAGGCGTGGTGGGCATCACCAGCCACCTGGGCAACTGGGAAGTACTCAACCACTTCTATTGCAGCCAGTGCAAACCGATCATTTTCTACCGCCCGCCCAAGCTCAAGGCTGTGGACGAATTGCTGCGCAAACAGCGCGTGCAACTGGGCAACAAAGTGGCAGCATCGACCAAGGAAGGCATCCTCAGCGTTATCAAGGAAGTGCGCAAAGGTGGTGCGGTGGGCATTCCTGCCGACCCGGAACCGGCCGAATCCGCCGGGATCTTCGTGCCATTCTTCGCCACCCAGGCGCTGACCAGCAAGTTCGTGCCGAACATGCTCGCCGGCGGCAAAGCAGTCGGCGTGTTCCTGCATGCCCTGCGTCTGCCCGACGGTTCTGGCTACAAGGTGATCCTCGAAGCCGCGCCCGAAGCCATGTACAGCACCGATACCGCTGAGTCCTGCGCGGCCATGAGCAAAGTGGTCGAGCGCTACGTCGCGGCGTATCCGAGCCAGTACATGTGGAGCATGAAGCGCTTCAAAAAGCGTCCACCGGGTGAAGCACGCTGGTACTGAGTTATCGAAGAAATTGGCATGATCTGTGGATAACCAATCACTGAAGTTATCCACAATCGTTCATTCAAGGGCGCAGCAGATGTCCGAACAGCGCAAATCGTTTCGTATCAAGATCACCCACGACAGCCTGGGCGAATGCCTCGGGCAGACGCGCAATCTGTCGCCCACCGGCGTTTACGTTCAGCATCCGCGTCTGGCGTCGTTGCCCGAAGGGGCGGTGGTGTATGGTCAGGTGCAGGACTTACCCACAGGTGCGCCGCGGGTGCGTATGGAAGTGGTCACGGTGGATGCTGAAGGCATCGGCTTGCGCTATTTGTAAGATTTACCGGGCCTGACGCTCGAGCTTCTTCAGAAACACCGACATTTCCTTTTCGGCCTGCTTGTCGCCATGGGCGCTGGCCGCTTCCAGCCCCTGTTCCCAGGCTTGCCGCGCGGCAGCAGAATCACCCAGCGCCAATCGGGCCTTGCCCAATAATTTCCATGCCGCCGAATATTTCGGATCGAACGCCACGCAGCGCTGAAAATGCTCGGCGGCCTTGGTATGTTCGCCCATATCCAGATAACCCTTGCCCAGGCCAAAGCGCAGCAGAGCGTTATCCACACCCTTGGCGAGCATTTTTTCCAGAGATTCGAGCATCAGTGGATTCCTTTTCAGAGACTGTCAGCTATTGATGAGTGGACGCTGGATCGCCATCGCTAGCAGGCTAGCTCCCACAGTTGGAATGCGTTTCACCTGTGGGACCTCGCCTGCTAGCGATGGCGCCAGTCTGATCAGCCGATAATCCGGATCAGAAGAAGCTCAACCCCACATGAAACAGCTTCTCCACATCGCGAATATGCTTTTTATCCACAAGGAACAGAATCACATGGTCGCCCGCTTCGATCACCGTGTCGTCGTGAGCGATGATCACCTGTTCGTTGCGGATCACCGCGCCGATGGTGGTGCCCGGTGGCAGGCCGATTTTCTCGATCGGTTTGCCGATGACCTTGCTCGACTTGGCATCGCCGTGGGCGATCGCCTCGATGGCTTCCGCCGCGCCGCGGCGCAATGAGTGCACGCTGACGATATCGCCACGGCGCACGTGCGCCAGCAAGGTACCGATGGTCGCCAGTTGCGGGCTGATAGCGATGTCGATGTCGCCGCCCTGGATCAGGTCGACGTAAGCCGGATTGTTGATGATCGTCATGACCTTCTTCGCCCCGAGCCGTTTGGCCAGCAGCGAAGACATGATGTTGGCTTCGTCATCGTTGGTCAGGGCGAGGAAGATGTCGGCATCGGCGATGTTCTCTTCCAGCAGCAGGTCGCGGTCCGAAGCGCTGCCCTGCAGCACCACGGTGCTGTCGAGCGTGTCGGAGAGATAACGGCAACGCGCCGGGCTCATCTCGATGATCTTCACCTGATAACGGCTTTCGATGGCTTCGGCCAGGCGCTCGCCGATCTGCCCGCCACCGGCGATGACGATGCGTTTGTAGGTTTCGTCGAGGCGGCGCATTTCGCTCATCACCGCGCGAATATCCTCACGGGCGGCGATAAAGAACACTTCGTCGTCGGCCTCGATCACCGTGTCGCCCTGCGGCAGGATTGGCCGGTCACGGCGGAAAATCGCGGCGACGCGGGTTTCGACGTTCGGCATGTGTTCGCGTAGCTGGCGCAATTGCTGGCCGACCAGTGGCCCGCCGTAATAGGCGCGCACCGCCACCAGTTGCGCCGCGCCTTCGGCGAAGTCGATCACCTGCAAGGCACCGGGATGCTGGATCAGGCGCTTGATGTAGTTGGTCACCACCTGCTCGGGACTGATCAGCACGTCGACCGGAATCGCCTCGTTCTGGAACAGTTGTTCTTCGCGATTGAGATACGAGGCTTCGCGCACCCGGGCGATTTTCGTCGGGGTGTGGAACAGCGTGTGCGCGACCTGGCAGGCGACCATGTTGGTCTCGTCACTGTTGGTCACCGCTACCAGCATGTCGGCGTCGTCGGCACCGGCCTGACGCAGCACCGAAGGCAGCGAGCCACGGCCCTGCACGGTGCGGATGTCGAGGCGATCGCCGAGATCGCGCAGGCGCTCGCCGTCGGTGTCCACCACGGTAATGTCGTTGGCCTCGCTGGCCAGGTGTTCTGCCAGCGAACCGCCGACCTGTCCTGCACCGAGGATGATGATTTTCATCCAGTCACTCCGTTGATTCCGTTTAGCCGCGCGTGGCAGCGATCTTGATCAGCTTGGCGTAGTAGAACCCGTCATGCCCGCCCTGCTGGGCCAGCAGTTGGCGACCATGGGGCTGTTTGATGCCAGCCGCGGTGGCCAGGTCCAGCTCCCGGGCTCCGGGCGTGCGCTCGAGAAACGCAGCAATCACTTCAGTATTTTCGGTCGGCAGCGTCGAGCAGGTGGCGTAGAGCAGGATGCCGCCGATGTCGAGGGTTTGCCACATCGCGTCGAGCAGCTCGCCTTGCAGTTGCGCGAGGGCGGCGATGTCGTCGGGTTGCCGCGTCAGCTTGATGTCCGGATGACGGCGGATCACCCCGGTGGCCGAGCACGGTGCGTCGAGCAGAATGCGCTGGAACGGTTTGCCATCCCACCATTTCGCCGTGTCGCGGCCGTCGGCAGCGATCAGCTCAGCGCTGAGGCCGAGGCGTTCGAGATTTTCCTTCACCCGCACCAGACGCTTGGCTTCCAGATCCACCGCCACCACGCCGGCCAGCGCCGACTCGGCTTCGAGGATATGGCAAGTCTTGCCGCCGGGCGCGCAGCAGGCGTCGAGCACGCGTTGGCCCGGCGCCAGATCGAGCAGGTCGGCGGCCAGTTGCGCGGCTTCGTCCTGTACGCTGATCCAGCCCTCGGCGAAACCCGGCAGGCTGCGGACATCGGCAGCGGCTTCGAGGACGATGCCGTCGCGGCTGTATACGCAGGGCGTTGCGGCAATCCCGGCCTCAGTCAGTAGACCAAGATAGGCGTCGCGGCTGTGATGACGGCGGTTGACCCGCAGGATCATCGGCGGGTGTGCGTTGTTTGCCGCGCAAATCGCTTCCCATTGCTCAGGCCAGAACGCCTTGAGGGATTTTTGCAGCCAGCGCGGGTGAGCTGTGCGCACCACCGGGTCGCGCTCCAGTTCGGCGAAAATCGTTTCGCTTTCGCGCTGGGCATTGCGCAGCACCGCGTTGAGAAGGCCTTTGGCCCAGGGCTTTTTCAGCTTGTCGGCGCAACCCACGGTTTCGCCGATGGCGGCATGGGCTGGCACGCGGGTGTAGAGCAATTGGTAGAGACCGACCAGCAGCAACGCCTCGACATCAGCGTCGGCGGCCTTGAACGGTTTCTGCAACAGCTTTTCCGCCAATGCCGACAGGCGTGGCTGCCAGCGCGCGGTCCCGAAGGCCAGATCCTGAGTGAAACCGCGATCCCGGTCCTCGACCTTGTCCAGTTGCGTCGGCAGAGAACTGTTCAGCGAAGCCTTGCCGCTGAGCACGGCGGCAAGTGCCTTGGCGGCGGCCAGACGTGGGTTCATTGAACGTCCACCGCAGCACCGAGCACGGTGCCGACGGCGAATTTCTCGCGACGGCTGTTGAACAGGTCACTGAAATTCAGCGCTTTGCCGCCGGGCAGTTGTAGGCGGGTCAGGCAAAGGGCCTGTTCGCCGCAGGCAACGACCAGACCGTCCTTGCTGGCGCTGAGGATTTCACCCGGCGCGCCTTTGCCTTCGGCGAGATTCGCCGCCAGCACTTTCAGCGCTTCACCGTTGAGGGTGCTGTGGGTGATCGGCCACGGATTGAAGGCACGCACCAGACGTTCCAGTTCAACCGCCGGACGGCTCCAGTCGAGGCGTGCTTCGTCCTTGTTCAATTTGTGCGCATAGGTGGCGAGTTCGTCGTTCTGCACTTCGCCTTCCAGGGTGCCGGCGGCGAGGCCAGCGATGGCTTGGACCACAGCGGGCGGGCCCATCTCGGCGAGGCGGTCATGCAAAGTGCCGCCGGTATCGTCGGCGCTGATCGGCGTGACAACCTTGAGCAGCATCGGCCCGGTGTCGAGCCCGGCCTCCATGCGCATCACCGTCACGCCGCTTTCTGCGTCACCGTGTTCCACGGCCCGTTGAATCGGCGCCGCACCGCGCCAGCGTGGCAGCAGCGAGGCGTGGCTGTTGATGCAGCCCAGACGCGGGATATCCAGCACCACTTGCGGCAGGATCAGGCCGTACGCGACCACCACCATCAGGTCCGGCTTCAGCGCAGCCAGTTCAGCCTGGGCGTCGGCGTTACGCAAAGTCGGTGGCTGCAACACCTGGATATGGTTTTCCAAGGCGAGCTGTTTGACCGGGCTCGGCATCAGTTTCTGCCCGCGACCGGCCGGACGATCCGGCTGGGTGTACACCGCGACGATCTCGTACGGGCTGTTCAGCAAGGCCTTGAGGTGTTCGGCGGCGAACTCCGGGGTGCCGGCAAAAACGATGCGCAATGGCTCAGTCATGAAGGGCGTCTCATAAAATGAAAAAGGCTTGCCGCAGCAAGCCTTTGAAGAGGGGCATCAAGCGTTCTGGCGGTGCAGCTTTTCCAGCTTCTTCTTGATCCGGTCGCGTTTGAGCGTGGACAGGTAGTCGACGAACAATTTGCCGTTGAGGTGGTCGCATTCGTGCTGGATGCACACCGCGAGCAGACCTTCGGCGATCAGCTCATAGGGCTTGCCGTCGCGGTCCAGCGCCTTGATCCTGACCTTTTGCGGGCGATCGACGTTTTCGTAGAAACCGGGTACCGAGAGGCAGCCTTCCTGGTACTGGTCCATGTCCTCGGTCAACGGTTCGAACTCGGGGTTGATGAATACCCGCGGCTCGGTCCGGTCTTCGGAGAGGTCCATGACCACGATGCGTTTGTGCACGTTGACCTGGGTCGCGGCAAGGCCGATGCCCGGCGCTTCATACATTGTTTCAAACATGTCATCGACCAACTGACGCACTTCGTCGTCCACTACAGCCACAGGCTTGGCGATAGTGCGCAGACGCGGGTCCGGAAATTCGAGGATGTTTAAAATGGCCATAGGCTTAATTGCTGCACACGTTGAGTAAAGTCGGGTCGATGGCCTGGCAGGTCCGAAGATGCAGGCTACCGTTGTGAAGCGTAGCTTGTGCAGTTTGCCCAAGCGAGCCACGGGGGCTCTGACGGTTCACGCGAACGCATATGATAAAGGGATTCACGGCATGAGGAAAACACTACTCGCCCTGCTGCTCCTGGCTTCGGCCGGCGCTGCGCAAGGGCAAGTGCAACTCAGGGATGGTTTTCCACAGCAATACACGGTGGTTTCAGGAGATACGCTCTGGGACATTTCCGGCAAATACCTGCGCGAACCCTGGCAATGGCCGCAGCTGTGGCGGGCCAACCCGCAGATCGATAACCCCAACCTGATCTATCCCGGCGACACGCTGACGCTCAGTTACGTCAACGGCCAGCCGCAACTGACCGTCAACCGTGGCGAGTCGCGCGGCACCATCAAACTCTCGCCCCGCATTCGCACCAGCCCGGTGGCCGAGGCGATTCCGAGCATTCCGCTGAAGTCCATCAACAGTTTTTTGCTGAGCAACCGCATCGTCGACAAGGCCGAAGATTTCGACAAGGCACCGTACATCGTCGCCGGCGATGCCGAGCGCGTGCTCAGTGGCACCGGTGACCGCATCTTCGCCCGCGGCCATTTCGACCTGGAACAACCGGTGTACGGCATCTTTCGTCAGGGCAAGGTCTACACCGACCCGCAAACCAAGGAGTTTCTCGGGATCAACGCCGACGACATCGGCGGCGGTGAAATCGTCGCCACCGAGGGTGACGTTGCCACCCTCGCGCTGCAACGCACCACCCAGGAAGTGCGCCTCGGCGACCGTTTGTTCAGCGGCGAAGAACGTTCGATCAATTCGACCTTCATGCCCAGCGCCCCCGCCCGCGATATCAACGGGGTGATTATCGACGTACCGCGCGGCGTCACGCAGATCGGCGCGATGGACGTGGTCACGTTGAACAAGGGCAAACGCGACGGCCTCGCCGAGGGCAACGTGCTGGTGGTGATGAAAACCGGCGAAACCGTGCGTGACCGGATCACCGGCCAGCCGCTGAAAATTCCCGACGAACGCGCCGGTTTGCTCATGGTGTTCCGCACCTACGACAAACTCAGCTACGGCCTGGTACTCAACGCATCGCGCTCGCTGGCCGTGCTCGACAAGGTGCGTAATCCGTAAGCTTGCTCTACAAGTTACCAACAGAGTTATCCACAGCTTGTGCCAAAAGGTTCGGGCCTTATATCGATCAAGGATGATCCATGATGTCTCCTGTCTGTACACCGGTTTCTCCTGCGGAACTGGAAGCACGCTTGCGCCTGCACCGCTTGCCGGATATCGGCCCCAAGCGCTTCGCCAAATTGCTCGAAGCCTTCGGCTCGGCCTCCAAAGCCCTCAGTGCGCCGGCCAGCGCCTGGCGCTCGCTGGGTTTGCCGGCGGCGTGTGCCGAGGCGCGGCGTTGCCCCAAGGTGCGCGACGGCGCCAGCCATGCAATGCGCTGGCTAGAGCGGCCGGGCCAGCATTTACTGATGTGGGACCAAGCCGATTATCCGGCGCTGCTGGCGCAGATCCCCGATCCGCCACCCTTGTTGTTCGTCGCCGGCGATGCGCAGATTCTGGAAAAACCGCAACTGGCGATGGTCGGCAGCCGCCGCGCTTCCCGTCCGGGCATGGACACCGCCGCGGCGTTTTCGCGCAGCCTCGCCGGGGCCGGCTTTGTCATCACCAGCGGGCTGGCGCTGGGCATCGATGCGGCTGCCCATCAGGCGGCGCTGGACGTTGGCGGGCTGACCGTCGGGGTACTCGGCACTGGCCTGGAAAACTTTTATCCACAGCGCAATCGACGGCTGGCCGAGGCGATGATGGCGTCCGGCGGCGCCGTGCTTTCGGAGTTTCCGCTGGACGCCGGGCCGACCCCGAGCAACTTCCCGCGGCGCAACCGGATCATCAGCGGTTTGTCGCTGGGTGTGCTGGTCGTCGAGGCGAGTGTCGCCAGTGGCTCTTTGATCACCGCACGGCTGGCGGCGGAACAGGGGCGTGAGGTTTATGCGATTCCCGGGTCGATTCATCATCCGGGCGCACGCGGCTGTCATCAGTTGATCCGCGATGGCGCGGTGCTGGTGGAAACCATCGAACACATCCTCGAAGCCCTGCGCGGCTGGCAGCATGTGCCGCCGTCCACAGATTCAGCGAACGCCGATCATCCGTTGCTCGCCCTGCTCCACGCCGCCCCGCACACCAGCGAAGCGCTGGCCGGCAGCAGCGGCTGGGCCTTGCCCAAAGTACTGGCGGCGCTGACCGAACTGGAAATGGACGGCCGTGCGGTGTGCGAAAACGGTCGTTGGCTGGCCAGGACACGCTAGGTTTTACCAACAAGATCGGTAAACTGCGCGAAACCTGATTGCGGAGATTTTTTCATGGTCAACAGTTGGCGTGTGCAACAAGCCGCGCGAGAGATTCGCGCCGGGGCGGTGATTGCCTATCCAACCGAAGCCGTCTGGGGGCTGGGCTGCGACCCATGGAACGAAGAGGCGGTCGACCGGCTGCTGGCGATCAAGAATCGCTCGGTGGTCAAGGGGCTGATTCTGGTCGCCGACAACATTCGCCAGTTCGACTTCCTCTTCGAAGATTTCCCGCAGGAATGGATCGACCGCATGGCCAGCACCTGGCCGGGGCCGAACACCTGGCTGGTGCCGCACCAGGGCTTGCTGCCCGAATGGGTGACGGGCATCCACGACACCGTGGCGCTGCGGGTCAGTGATCATCCGCAAGTGCGCGACCTGTGTTCACTGGTCGGCCCGCTGATTTCCACGTCGGCCAACCCGCAGGGTCGCCCGGCTGCGCGCACGCGGTTGCGGGTCGAGCAGTATTTCCGCGGGCAGATCGACCTGGTGCTCGGCGGGCAACTGGGTGGACGCAAGAACCCCAGCGTCATCCGCGACCTGGCGAGCGGCAAGGTCATTCGTCCCGACTGATCCAACCCAAACATTGGAAAATGTGAGTACTTCTCGGCGTGAGACGAGGAGTACTACGCATGCCTGCGATTTGTCCTGCACCGGTGCTGTTCATCGTGTCGGAAAAATCGCCAACTGCCCGGATTCATTGACTTTTCCCACTTGATTATCAGACCTCCTGGCGTGGCGAAATCGCCAAAAGCAACCATCCTTTCCCTGCACTCGAAACACTTCGATAAGTAAGGACTGCGGAGAAAGAATGGACACTACGGATTTGCAACTCACGGATTACCTGCAAGCGCTTCAGGCGACGTTAAAGAGTCATCACGAGGGTTGCCGTATCGTGACGCTTGAAGCGGGATCGGATACTCAGGATTTCGATCGATTCATCGATCGGCAATTTCGGCTGCGGTTGCAGCATTACATGCTGTCCTCACGTGCGCGGCTGCTCGAAACGCAACTGGCGATCAAGTCGCGCAGTACGCACTTTCTGCTGTACCGGCACGATCAACTGCTGGCGGTATTGCGTGCCACTCCAGCACCGTTCGAATGGGCGTTACTGGCGCAACAACATGTGTCGCCCACGGTGGCGCTGTCACGGCATGTCGAATTCAGCCGCTTGATCTCGTACTCGACCCATCAACTGCCGATTGCGGTCAACGGCCTGTTGGCGGCCGCTGCCGAATGGGCGATCAGGAATGGCTACCAGGGCGTCACCGCACTGTGCCGGTCGCAACAGCTGCGTTTTTACCAACGCTTCGGCCTGATGCCGATCGCTTCCAATGCCCTGCACATCGACCATCGCGCACGCGGCGATTACTGGGTGTTGTCAGCCGAGTGGCGGCAGATCCTCGCGGCGGTGCAACAGCCGGATCAGGCGATGGTTAGCCATGCGGCGCAGAAACCGTTGGTGTGTCATCCACCAGGTTTCTGAAGGCGCTCGCGTCGTCTTGCCAGTCGTGGTGTCAAACCCCGACTGGAAAGACGTCGAGGGTTTTTCAGGGCAGCAGAACGGTGGAGCCGGTGGTGCGCCGCGCCGACAGTTCGGTTTGCGCCTTTGCCGCCTCGGCCAGTGGATAACGCTGGCTGATGTCCACCTTCAATTTGCCGCTGGTGATCATCCCGAACAACTCATCGGCCATGCGCTGCAGGTTTTCGGCGTTGTTGGCATGGGTCGCCAGGGTCGGCCGGGTGACATACAGCGAGCCTTTGGCAGAAAGAATGCCCAGATTCACCCCGTCCACCGCGCCGGAAGCATTACCGAAACTGACCACCAGGCCACGTGGCGCGGCGCAGTCGAGAGAAGTCAGCCATGTGTCCTTGCCGACGCCGTCATAGACCACCGGGACTTTCTTGCCGTCGGTCAATTCCAGCACGCGCTTGGCAACGTTCTCGTGGCTGTAATCGATCGTTGCCCATGCGCCATTGGCTTTGGCCAGTTCGGCTTTTTCTTTGGAGCTGACCGTACCGATCAGCTTCACGCCAAGCGCCTTGGCCCACTGGCAGGCCAGCGAGCCGACGCCACCGGCCGCAGCGTGAAACAGAATGGTCTCGCCACCCTTGAGCTCATAGGTCTGGCGCAGCAGATACTGCACGGTCAAGCCTTTGAGCATTACGCCAGCAGCCGTCTCGAAGCTGATGCCGTCAGGCAGATGCACCAGGTTGTCCTGGGGCAGCACGTGCAACTCGCTGTAAGCGCCCAGCGGGCCGGTGCCATAGGCCACGCGATCGCCGACCTTGAAGCGGGTGACGTCGCCGCCCACTGCATCAACGATGCCCGCACCTTCAGCGCCCAGCCCGGACGGCAACGCTGGCGGCGGATACAGGCCGCTGCGGAAATAGGTGTCGATGAAGTTCAGGCCGATGGCCTTGTTCGCCACCCGTACCTGATTCGGGCCGGGTGCGGCGGGTTCGTAATCGACATATTCGAGCACTTCGGGACCGCCGTGGGCGCGGAACTGGATACGCTTTGCCATCTGCCTGCTCTCCTTGGGGCTTTTGTAAGCCCCCTATCCAACTCCCATGCTTGATCTTCGTCAACTGCGGCGCGCCGTTCTGCGATGGTATGCTACGCGCCCATTTGCGCCGCCCCGCCTGCCGGGGGCGCCGCCCGATTCAAGGTGAAGCCATGACGACCCGCACCGACGCCGTAAAGGCCTATCTGCTCGACCTGCAAGACCGCATCTGCGCAGCTCTGGAAAACGAAGACGGCGGCACGCGCTTCGTTGAAGACGCCTGGACCCGGCCCGCCGGCGGTGGCGGGCGTACCCGGGTGCTGGAGAACGGCACGCTGATCGAAAAGGGCGGGGTGAATTTTTCCCATGTCTTTGGCAGCGGTCTGCCACCCTCGGCCAGCGCCCACCGGCCGGAACTGGCCGGGCGCGGTTTTGAAGCCCTCGGCGTGTCGCTGGTGATCCACCCGCACAACCCGCACGTACCGACCTCCCACGCCAACGTGCGGTTTTTTATCGCCGAGAAAGAAGGCGAAGAGCCGGTCTGGTGGTTCGGCGGCGGTTTTGACCTGACCCCGTATTACGGCAACGAAGCAGATTGCATTCATTGGCATCGCGTGGCCGAACAGGCGTGTGCGCCGTTCGGTGCTGACGTGTATCCACGTTACAAAGCCTGGTGCGACACCTACTTCCATATCAAGCATCGTCATGAGCCGCGCGGTATTGGCGGGCTGTTTTTCGATGACCTGAACGACTGGGACTTCGACACCAGCTTCGCCTTCATGCGCGCAATCGGCGACGCCTATATCGAGGCGTATCTGCCGATCGTGCAGCGCCGCAAGGATGATCCGTTCACTGCCCAGCAGCGTGAGTTCCAGGAATTCCGTCGTGGCCGCTACGTCGAGTTCAATCTGGTGTACGACCGCGGCACGCTGTTCGGTCTGCAATCGGGTGGGCGTACCGAATCGATTCTGATGTCCCTGCCGCCGCAAGTGCGCTGGGCTTACGACTGGAAAGCCGAGCCCGGCAGTGAAGAGGCGCGCCTGACCGAGTACTTCCTGCAAGACCGCGACTGGCTCGCCGAAGCCTGAGGACCTCCGATGGATCGTTACGTCGTATTCGGCAACCCGATCGGCCACAGCAAGTCGCCGATGATTCACCAGTTGTTCGCGCAGCAGACCGGCGAGCAACTTGAATACCGCACCTTGCTGGCCCCGCTTGATGACTTTGCCGGCTGCGCGATGGGGTTTTTTCAACAAGGCCGTGGCGCCAACGTCACTGTGCCATTCAAGGAAGACGCCTATCGCCTGGCCGATAGCCTGACCGCCCGAGCGCAACGCGCCGGTGCGGTGAATACCTTGAGCAAACTGACTGATGGCACGCTGCTCGGTGACAACACCGATGGCGCCGGGCTGGTGCGCGATCTGACGGTAAATGCCGGCTTCAGCCTGGCGGGCAAACGCATTCTGCTGCTCGGTGCCGGTGGTGCTGTGCGCGGTGCGCTGGAGCCGCTGCTGGCGGAGAAACCGGCGTCGCTGATCATTGCCAATCGCACGGTAGACAAAGCCGAGTTGCTGGCCGAGTCGTTTGGCGATCTGGGCCCGGTGTCGGCCAGCGGTTTCGACTGGCTGCGCGAGTCGGTGGACGTGATCATCAACGCCACCTCGGCCAGCCTCGCGGGTGATGTGCCGCCGATTGCCGCGAGCCTGATCGAACCGGGCAAGACCCTGTGCTACGACATGATGTACGGCAAGGAGCCGACTGCGTTCTGCCGTTGGGCCAGTGAACAGGGCGCCGCGCTGTCGATGGATGGTCTGGGGATGCTGGCTGAGCAGGCCGCCGAGGCGTTTTCCCTGTGGCGCGGAGTACGCCCGGACACGGCACCGGTGCTGGCCGAACTGCGCCGCCAACTCGCACAATAATCTCCCTGTGGGAGCGAGCCTGCTCGCGAAAGCGGTCTGCCTGATACATCAATGTTGAATGTGCGGCAGTCTTCGCGAGCAGGCTCGCTCCCACAGGTTATGCGGAATTCCCTAAGTCACTCTTCAAAGCGGATCGGGCATTGCTCCGGCCCTTCAAGCTTCCTCAATTCCTCCACCACCTGCGGCCGCGCCCCACGCAAGGTCAGGCTGCGGTTCTGCCGCAGCAGGCGGCGCGCCTCCTGATGCAGCATTTCCACCCCCGAATAGTCGATGAAGTTGATCTGCTGCGCCTCGATCACTACCCGTTTGCCGTGCATGCGTTGCAGGCGCACTTGCAGGTAATGGCTGGCGCCGAAAAAAATCGACCCGCCAACTCGCAGCACATCGTCTTCGCCATCGCGCCAGTGTTGCACCCGCGGTTGCGAGGTGCGCTTGAGGTAGAAGAACAGTGAAGCCAGCACGCCGGCATAAATGGCGGTCTGCAATTCCAGCAGCAACGTGGCGAGGCAGGTCAGGGCCATGACGACGAATTCGGCGCGGCTGACCCGCAGCAATGCCCGAATGGCGCGATGGTCAATCAGGCCCCAGGCAATCAGCAGAATGCTCCCGGCCATCGCCGGGATCGGAATGTGCGCGATCAGCCCGGCGCCAAAGATCGCGAATAATGCCACCCACAGTGCCGAAAACACCCCGGCCAGCGGCGAGCAGGCGCCCGCCTCATAACTCAGGCCTGAGCGGGTAAACGAGCCGGCGGACAGCGAGCCAGAAAAAAACGCGCCGACGATATTCGACAAGCCCTGTGCACGGACTTCCCGGTTAGCATCGAGCAACTGTTGCGACCGCGCGGAAATCGAGCGCGCGATCGACAGGCTGGTGACCAGGCCAAGCATGCCGACTGCCACGGCGCTGGGTAGCAGACGCAAAATCAGATCGAGGTCCCGTGGCAAGGCACTGAACGGCGGCAAACGCCCGACGAAGGCGCTGACCAGATGCACATGGCCGAACATCGCCGGCCACAGCCAGACCAGCACACTGGCCATTACGAGGGTGATCAGCAGCGTCGGCCAGCGCGGCAGCCAGCGTTTGAGCACGATGCCGACCAGCACCGTGGCCACACCAAGCCCAAGTGAAGGTTTATCCACAGCCCGCAGGTGCTGGAGCAGATCGAGCAGACTCGCCAGCGCCGTGGCTTTGGCCGGCAATTCCAGCCCCAGCAGGTTTGGCAACTGGCCGATGGCAATCACCACCGCCGCGCCGAGAGTGAAACCCAGCACGACTGAATGCGAAACGAAATTCACCAGCGCGCCGAAGCGCAACAAGCCGAGCAGCCACTGGAAGATTCCGGCGAGCAAGGTCAGCAGCAGAATCAGCGTGATGTAGTCCTGCGATGCCGGCACGGCCAAAGGGCTGACGCTGGCAAACAGCACGATCGAAATCGCCGCCGTCGGGCCGCAAATCAAATGCCAGGACGAACCCCACAGACAGGCAATCAGCACCGGGACAATCGCGGCATACAAACCGTACTCGGGCGGCAGGCCGGCGATCAGTGCATAGGCAATCGACTGCGGTAACGCCAGAATCGCTCCGCTGAGCCCGACGATCAGATCCCGTCCGACGCTGGCGCGGGTTTGCCGTGGCAGCCAGCTGAGGAAAGGGAAGAGAGAGTGGCGGCTGGGGAAGGCCATGGGTCCTCGCGGTTGAAATTTTAAACAAGGGTATCAGCCCTTACGCCGATCATTCCCACGCTCTGCGTGGGAATGCAGCCGGGACGCTCTGCGTCCCATTCAAAGCCGAACGCGGAGCGTCCGTTGAGGCATTCCCACGCGGAGCGTGGGAACGATCTGTGCGTGCTAAATCAAAGCTTCGCCTTCACCGCCGCCAACGCCTCCTTGCCATCCACGGTTTTCACCCCATCCAGCCACTTGTCGAGCACCGCCGGATTGGCCTTGATCCACGCCTTCGCCGCCTCGGCATTGCTGATCTTCTTGTTCACCACCTCGGCCATGATGCTGTTTTCCATGTCTTGAGTGAACGCCAGGTTGGTCAGCAACTTGCCCACGTTCGGGCAGGCTTCGGCGTAACCTTTGCGTGTCAGCGTGTAAACACTGCCCGTGCTTCCAAAGTACTTTTCGCCGCCCTTCAGGTAATGCATTTTCAGCTGCACGTTCATCGGGTGAGGTGTCCAGCCGAGGAAGGTGACGAACTTCTGCTTTTTCACCGCGCGCGAGACTTCCGCCAGCATCGCCTGTTCGCTGGATTCAATCAGCTTCCACTGGCCCATGTCGAAATCATTCTTCTTGATGATTTCCTGCAGCGAAATATTCGCTGGCGCACCGGAGCCGATGCCGTAGATCTTGCGATCGAACTTGTCGGCGTATTTGTTCAGGTCGGCAAAATCATGTACACCGGCATCCCACACGTAATCCGGCACGGCGAGGGTGAACTCGGTGCCTTCGAGGTTCTTCGCCAGTTGCGTGACATCACCGGTGGCGACGAACTTGTCGTAGAAGCCCTGCTGCGCCGGCATCCAGTTGCCCATGAACACATCGACCTGACCGTCCTTCAGACCGCCGAAGGTGATCGGCACGGCGAGGGTGTCGATCTTGGCCTTGTAACCCATGCCGTCGAGCAGGAACCCGGTGATGGCATTGGTCGCCGCAATGTCGCTCCAGCCCGGATCGGCCATTTTCACCGTGCCGCAGCTTTGCTCGGCAAAGGCCGAAGCGCTGCTCAACGCGATCAGACCAACCGTTACGACTGTGGATAACTTGCCCATGGACTTCCCCTTACATTATTGGTTTTGGCAGGGTTGTGGATAACGTGCTTTGCGTTCCAGATCATCGAGGTCGATGTGGTTGCGCATGTACTGCTGACTGGCGTCAACCAGCGGCTGGTGATCCCAGCTCTTCAGCTTGCCGAGGGTCAGGGCTTGTGCGACGAAACGGCGGCGGCGCTGACTGGCGAGCACCTGGCCGTGAATCGTCGGAATGTCCCATTTGGCCCGCGCTTCGGCGAGAAAATCCTCGAACAGTTGGCGATGGTGTGGCGACTGGCTGAGTTCTTCCAGTTCCCGTGGATCGTTGTCTACGTCGAAGAGTAGGCAAGGGTCGCTTTCGCTGTAGATGAATTTGTAGGCGCCGCGACGGATCATCATCAACGGGCTGACGGTGCCTTCGGCCATGTATTCGCCGAACACTTCGTCGTGACCGCCCTGCCGTTGCAGGTGTGAAACCAGCGAGCGGCCATCCAGCGGCAGGCCCGGTTCGAGTGTGCCGCCGGCCAGTTCGACAAACGTCGGCAGCAGGTCGGCGGTCGAGACTGCGGCGCTGACCCGGCCGGCATCGAACAGCCCCGGTGCGCTGATCAGCAGCGGCACACGGGCAGCCATTTCGTACCAGTGCATTTTGTACCAAAGGCCTTTCTCGCCAAGCATGTCGCCATGGTCGCCGGAGAACACCACGATGGTGTCTTCCAGCAAACCGGTATCTTCGAGGGTTTGCAGCAGTTTGCCGACGTTGGCGTCGATATAGCTGCACGCACCGAAGTAAGCGCGGCGCGCATCGCGAATCTTGTCCACAGGCAAGGGTTTGTCCCACAGGTCGTAAACCTTGAGCAGGCGTTGAGAATGGGGATCAAGTTCGTGCTGGTCCGGCGTCGCAGGCAGCGGGATGTCGGCATCGTCGTACAAATCCCAGTAAGCCTTGGGAATGGTGTACGGGTCGTGGGGGTGAGTCATCGAAACGGTCAGGCAGAACGGCTGTTCGCCGTCCTCGCGAATGTGATCGAACAGATATTGCTGAGCCTTGAACACCACTTCTTCATCGAAATCGAGCTGGTTGGTACGTACGCAGGGGCCGGCCTGCAGGACTGACGACATATTGTGATACCAGGTCGGCCGCACATCCGGCTCGTCCCAGTTCACAGCCCAACCGTAATCGGCCGGGTAGATGTCGCTGGTCAAGCGTTCTTCATAGCCGTGCAATTGATCCGGGCCGCAGAAATGCATCTTGCCCGACAGCGCAGTGCGGTAGCCGAGGCGGCGCAGGTAGTGGGCGTAGGTCGGGATGTCAGCGGGAAAATCGGCAGCGTTGTCGTAGGCGCCGATCTTGCTCGGCAACTGGCCGCTGACCAGGGTGAAACGCGACGGCGCGCACAGCGGACTATTGCAATAAGCGGCATCGAACACCACGCCTTGTTCGGCGAGGCGCGACAGATTCGGCAGTTTGATTGGCGACGGGCCGTAGAACGGCAACATTGGCGCGGCCATCTGATCGGCCATGATGAAAAGAATGTTCTTGCGCTTCATGTGATCGCGGCATTCCATAGTGAATATTTATGCGACATTGCTGCGATTGAGAATGGAGTCCATGCTCTGTTCGGTAAAGCCTGCGCCAGACAATGACTAGGATAAGCACAGCTTATGTATGAAGCCTTGGGTGACCTGTCGCTCGACCTGCTGCGCGCCTTCGAGGCCGCCGCTCGGCATCGCAGCTTTACCGCTGCGGCGGTCGAGCTCGGCACCACGCAACCGGCAATCAGCCAACAGATCAAGCGGCTGGAGGAACAACTCGGCACGCGCTTGTTCGATCGCATCTATCGCGGCATCGAGCTGACGGAGGTCGGCGTCATCCTGTTCGAGCAGGTCAGCCTTGGATTGCAAAACATCGATGCCGGCTTAAGCGCAATCAGCACCCAGCAGCAACATGAAGTGCTGCAAGTCGCCACGGATTTCGCCTTCGCCGCGTACTGGCTGATGCCACGCCTGCACCGTTTCCACGAAGCCAACCCGCAGATCGATGTCAGCCTGGTGACCAGCGAACGCAACCACAACATGCTGCGCACCGATATCGACGTGGCGGTGCTGTTTGGTGACGGGCGTTTCAAGCAGGGCGAAAGCCATTGGCTGTTCAGCGAAGAAGTGTTTCCGGTGTGCAGCCCGCTGTTGCTCAAGGGGCGCCCGCTACCGTTACCCGCGCCGGCATTGCTGGAGTTTTCGCTGCTGCACTTGCGTGGGGAGAACAGCAGCAACTGGTTTGACTGGAGTGGCCTGTTTCGCGAGCTGGGCCTGGCCACCGCGCCGGCGCCGGGACAATTGCGTTTCGACAATTACACGCTGTTGATTCAGGCAGCGATCGGTGGCCAAGGCGTGGCGATCGGCTGGCGCCACCTTGTGGATAACTTGCTGACCCAGGGATTGCTGTGCCGGCCGTTGGCCGAAACCACCCTGTCGCGCCTCGGTTACTACGTGGTGCTGCCGCCGCGCAAACGTCGGGGTGCACTGATTCAACTGTTCGTCGATTGGTTGATGGCTGAGCAGGCCAGCAGCGCGGCCTCGTTCAACGGCCTTGCCCTGCCGTCGATCGCTGTCTGAGCGACTATCGCGAGGCAGCGACGAAATTCACATGCTCACCGATATGCAGACTCAGCCGTAATTCATCGGCAATCCCCACCGCCGCGCGATTCAAGCGCTCCAGCGGCTCGGCCAGACCCGGCTCGAGATTGCCGCCGACCTGACTGAAATGCTCGATGGTCAGCCCCGCCACTCCATGGGGCGCGTTTACCAGTGTCCATTGCAGCGAACTGCTTTGCAGCGCCTCGCGAATTTCTTCCGCGGCGTGGCGTTGCAGGCGATCATCGACGTCCGCCTCGTCGAGCACAGCAAAATCACCCACCAGAAACAGCCGCGCAACACTCGCCAGTTGCAAGCCATCGATCAGCGCATCCACCGCCAGCACTTGTTCGACCGGGCCGAGTACCACCGAGCGCTCAACATGATCGCTGCTGAACGGCAATCCCGGGGCATCGAGTAAACAGATGACCGCGGTGCTGCCGGCCACGCTCTGGTTGACCCGCTCCGGGTCGAACAGATCACCGGTTTTGGTGCGCAAACCCGGGCGTGGTGCCAGTGCAGTGAGATCGTCGAGAATGGCGATGACTTCATGCTGGCGCCGCAGCAGTTCAGCCATCAACGCGCTGCCCAGGCTACTCATGGCACCATAGAGCACCACTTTTACCGCCGGGGTTTCGGCATTCTTCATGGCTGTTTTCCTTGTTCTTGGCCCATATGGCCTGTGACGGTGGAAAACGCCGAGGGTTCGAACCGATCAGAGGATTTGCGATGTACGCAATCAAGGGTTACCACGCCCACGTCTATTTCGACGCCGAGACCATCCATCAGGCGCGCGCCTTGTGCGAACGGGCCGCGCAGACGTTCCCGTTGAAAATGGGCCGCGTCCACGAGCGCCCGGTCGGTCCGCACCCGGACTGGAGCTGCCAATTGGCCTTTGGCCCCGAATTGCTCGGCACTGTCCTGCCGTGGCTGGCGCTCAATCGCCAGGGGCTGGTGGTGTTTCTGCACCCCGATACCGGCAACGATTTGCTCGACCACACCGACCACGCGATCTGGATGGGCGCGATGCGGCCGTTGAATTTGTCGGTTTTTTGAACAGAACCGATTGAAGCTACAAGGTTTCCTCGGGTTCTCCCGGCAGATGATCGTCCAAATGCAACCAAGGCAACTGACTGTCCGTCCAGATATGTCGCTCGGCCGGGGCAAGCTCCGGTTGATCAAGGGTGGCGATCGTCACGTCGATACTATTCTGGCTGCACGACGTCACCAACGCCAATTGCGCACCGCAGTTTGAACAAAAGAACCGGTTACAACTGTCGGACGATTGATAACTTGCCGGTTCTGCAGCCAGCCACTGAAAGCTCGCACGCGGCATGGTGATCCAGGTCGTGACAATCCCGCCGCTGACCTTGCGACAGATGGAGCAATGGCAATGAGCAATGTCATGCAGTGCTCCGCTGAACTGATAGCGGATATGTCCGCAGTGGCAACCGCCATTGTGCAGGGATGCTGCCACATCAAGCTCCTGTTTAACTGATCAGTCTTCTTTCGCGCGCCATCTGATCGTTCATGACGATGACTGAACCCGGTTTCAGCCCCAGAGTTTTTGTCAGTGAGTTCATCGCCTTACTCAATGCGTCCCGGAGGCCAACCATCCACTCCCTGGGGAAGTTGTTTATCACCAGAATGCATTTGATGGCGCAACTCGACAGATCAAGTTCAAAAAATCCGCCCGGAAGAAATTCTTCGCTTCGAAGGTGTCGCTTAAGGCAAGCCGCCAGTGTCAATTGAACCGAGTTGGTGAATTTCTGCCTGATGTCTTCGATATACAATGCGGTTTGGCGAGGTGCGCTCGATTTTGCCTCGATGAACCAGGCTTCCTGAGCTTCGCCTTGTCTTCCTCGGAGTAGAACAAACTCGGTAACCTTGATGCCGTCACCCATTTGTCTGGATAGCGGACTTTTTTCAATCGGAAATAGCTGCTGCGCGGGGAATGGTCCGAAGACCATACCCGACTCTTCGATAGTGACAGTCATCCTAAAGCCAACTCCACTTCCTCTTCATAAAGACGGATGGACTCATCCACAATGGGGTTGTCCGGCATGCCTTTAAGCAAGTCATCGCTTATCCATTCCCCGTCAACCGATGACAGAACCGGGATCGACATGTTGTGCTTTTGCGCCGCGATATATAGGGCTTTGATTACGAAGTAAGAGTGGCTGGCAATGAAGAATTGAATGCCGCTTTCGGCAAGCGACACAATGATCTCAACCAATTTGGTGATTGCGACCGGATGCAAGGCTGACTCAGGCTCGTCGATAAATACCATGGACTCCTTGGTCAGATATCGGTTGCCGAGCAACGTATCGAGTATGGCTATTTTTTTGATGCCCTCGGCCGTCGACCCAATCTGGAACTTCTGGTTGCCCTTCTTGAATTGCCAGCGATTGGTACTGCTATCGAATTCCACCTTGCCACCGAACATTTCTTCGAGATTTTCTCGGGCTTTCGCGAAATGCGCGTGGTTCTTTCCTTTGGTCGGCGCGAGGCGTAAAGCCTTGGCCAAATCGTAATAGGTATCATCGAAGCCGAAATCCTTATCGAGATCACGACTCTTCAAAATGATGTGTTGAAGTGACAGCACTTCTTTGGGGGGCAGAAATATCGAATTGCTGGCTCGCGGCGCAACATGATTTTCCAGTGAGGCAATGCTTTTGGAGGTGTCCTTGCCGAAGCTGTAGCGAAACTCACGCGAGTCGACTTTCACCTTGCATACAAGCGGACCTTGCGTACTTTTGGTTACAAGATCGCCAATCTTGTCCGTTTGAAACGTCCAGTAAAGCTTGTCGGTCAGGATTTCCGTTGCGGAGCGTTGCTCGTTGCCGCGTTGATACTCCTCAATCGTACGCATCGTGCAATAAAGTGCCTTGAGCATGAAAGTCTTGCCGCTGCTGTTTGCGCCGATGATCAGATTCAGGTTTGAGAGCTTGCCCCAGCGAATCCTCCGCAACGGACCGAAATTGTCTAGTTCCACGCTATCGAGCATTGGATGAAGCTCCTCTCAAACTTTGCAGTGGGCGCAAGCCTAGCATTGCGTTTCTCTTCCATACAGCGATGAACCTGGCCCTTCGATAACTAAAGAAACGTCTGACGGAACATGTCTTTTTTCTGGATTTCGCTGTGAAGGAAAATGATCCAGCCTCTTGTCAGAGCTTTCACCTGCGAAAGGTAGCTGAAAGCTTCCCCGATTAGGATCGCCCCACTCCCGGCAACAGACCGGTTGGCCAACGCTTGCGATGACTCGCTCGCCCCGGCCCATTTAACAACAACAATGGTGATTCTG
Source organism: Pseudomonas sp. R1-1 (assembly GCF_051132135.1). Classification (NCBI taxonomy): domain Bacteria; kingdom Pseudomonadati; phylum Pseudomonadota; class Gammaproteobacteria; order Pseudomonadales; family Pseudomonadaceae; genus Pseudomonas; species Pseudomonas sp. R1-1. Next base: position 14,137 of record NZ_CP071663.1, on the reverse strand, counting down.
ATGTCCTCTGCAACCCGCCTCTTCGCTGTCACTCCGCCCGTACGTTTCGTGTTTGCCGTTCTGCGCTGATCGCGCCTGATCCGCTCACCCAACTCGCTGCGCTACGCCTGGAGTATTTCCCATGCTGACTTTCCTTGGCTTCGCCATGGTCATCACGTTCATGTTCCTGATCATGACCAAGCGCCTGTCTGCGCTGATCGCGCTGATCATCATCCCGATTCTGTTTGCGCTGTTCGGCGGTTTTGCGCCGAAGATCGGCCCGATGATGCTCGAAGGCATCACCAAGCTGGCGCCGACCGGCGTGATGCTGATGTTTGCCATTCTGTATTTCGCCCTGATGATCGATTCCGGCCTGTTTGACCCGGCCGTGCGCAAGATCCTCAAACTGGTCAAGGGCGACCCGCTGAAAGTTTCGGTCGGCACCGCCGTACTGGCGCTCGTCGTTTCCCTCGATGGTGACGGCGCGACCACTTATATGATCTGCGTGGCCGCCATGCTGCCGCTGTACAGCCGCATCGGCATGAGCCCGCGGATCATGGCCGGCCTGATCATTCTCGCCGGCGGCGTGATGAACATGACCCCGTGGGGCGGCCCGACTGCCCGCGCCGCGAGCGCGCTGCATGTCGATCCGTCGGACATTTTCGTGCCGATGATCCCGGCGATGGCTGCCGGTGTAGTGGCTATCCTGCTGATTGCCTACTTCTACGGCAAGCGTGAGCGTGCGCGCCTCGGCGAGCTGCATCTGGTCGGCGACGAGATCGATCACAGCGAAATCAGCGTCTCGCAATTCCCCGATGCGCGCCGGCCGAAACTGATCTGGTTCAACGCCGCGCTGACTTTCGGCCTGATGTGCACGCTGATCGGCGGCCTGCTGCCGCTGCCGGTGCTGTTCATGGTGGCGTTCAGTATCGCGATGATCGTCAACTACCCGTGCCTGCAGATGCAGAAGGATCGCGTTGCTGCGCATTCCGGCAGTGTGCTGGCAGTGGTCGGGCTGATCTTTGCGGCCGGTATCTTCACCGGTATCCTGTCCGGCACTGGCATGGTCGATGCGATGTCGAAGAGCCTGTTGGCGGTGATTCCGGAGTTCCTCGGCCCGTACCTGGCGGTGATCACGGCGCTGGTGAGCATGCCGTTCACCTTCTTCATGTCCAACGACGCGTTCTACTATGGCGTGTTGCCGGTGCTGGCCGAAGCGGCCAGTCACTATGGAATCACCGCAGTGGAAATGGCTCGTGCCTCGATCGTCGGTCAGCCCGTCCACTTGCTGAGCCCGTTGGTACCGTCGACCTATCTGTTGGTGGCGCTGGCGGGTATCGATTTCGGTGATCACCAGCGTTTCACCTTGAAATGGGCGATCCTGGTGTGTATCTGCATTCTGATTGCTGCGCTGCTTTTGGGGACTTTCCCGGTGTTCAGCACTCTATAAGCCCAAGACTCACCGATTCGGGTCCTGGCTTCGCGGTTTGAAGCCCGGACCTTTTTCGGTTTAACAATTGCTCAAAGGAATACACATGGAATGGCTGACCAACCCCGAAATCTGGGTTGCCTTCTTCACCCTGACCGCCCTGGAAATCGTCCTCGGCATCGATAACATCATCATGATCTCGATTCTGGTCAGCCGCATGCCCAAGCACATGCAGCAGCGCACCCGAATCTTCGGTCTGGCTCTGGCGATGATCACGCGGATCCTGTTGCTGCTGTCGATCACCTGGGTCATGCGCCTCACCGCCGATCTGTTCGAAGTGTTCGGCCAGGGCATTTCCGGCCGCGACCTGATCCTGTTCTTCGGTGGCCTGTTCCTGTTGTGGAAAAGCTCCCAGGAGATGTACCACGCGCTGGAAGGTGAAGAGGACAGCGACGACGCGCCTTCGGGCAAGGGCGGCAATTTTCTTTACACCATCATCCAGATTGCGATCATCGACATCGTCTTCTCGCTGGATTCGGTGATCACCGCCGTCGGTATGGTTTCCCACGTGCCGGTCATGGTCGCAGCGATCATCGTGGCGGTGCTGGTGATGATGCTGGCCTCGGGCAAGATCAGCGAATTCATCGACAAGCACCCGTCGCTGAAAATGCTCGCCCTGTCGTTCCTGCTGGTGGTCGGTACCGTGCTGATCGCTGAATCGTTCGATGTGCATGTACCGAAAGGCTACGTCTACTTCGCCATGGCGTTCTCGCTGGCGGTCGAAGCGATCAACATCAAGATGCGCGGCGCAATCGCCCGCAAGAAGAAGCAGCAGGATCCGGTGAAACTGCGCTAAACACTGCATAGCTTCACGCCTTGTAGGAGTGAGCCTGCTCGCGATGGCGGTCCGTCAGTCAACAACGATGTTGAGGCTGACGGCCCTATCGCGAGCAGGCTCACTCCTACATTTGTTTCTGGGTTCAGCCATTCGATTGCGGTGCTCCCACGTTTGTCCTGTGCAGCCAGGAACGCCGTTGCTACCGGGCACAACGGTTGACGCTCAAGGCTCTGGCCGTTAGCTTCCCCGCTCGCCTCAACGACATACAAGGAACGTTCATGTCTGGAAAACCCGCCGCGCGTGTCACGGACCCGACCACTTGCCCCATTCCCGGTCACGGCACCAACCCGATTGCCAGCGGTTCAGGCGACGTCTTTTTCAACGGCCTCGCCGCTGCCCGCCTCGGCGACAAGTGCACCTGCGGACAAGCGCTCAGCGGTGCCTTTTCGTCCACCGTGTTCATCAATGGCAAGAACGCCATGACCCTCGACAGCACCGCCAGCCATGGCGGCGTCGTGGTTGGCGGCTCCGGTAACGTGATCATCGGCAGCTCGCACACCCCTGCGCCGTTCGTTCCACCGTTGCCGATCATCGGCCAGCCCTTGGTCGAATTCAAAGCGGTCAGCGCCGGCAACGGCGAACCTATCGCCGAACAGGGCTATGAAATCGAAACTGCTGAAGGCCGTATCGTGACAGGCCTGACCAATGCGCAGGGCATGACGCAGAGCGTCGCCACCCTGCAGCCCGATCTCGCCGTTGTACGCTGGACCGCCTGACCTTCAAGGACGAAATCATGACTGCACAATGCATCGCGCCAGACGACCTGGACATGAAAAAACTTTGGGACAGCACCTGTGAGCTGCCCACCTGCAAACGCGAGACCAGCACCACCGGCCCCAACCCGAAAACCCGCGTCGAAGTCCCGCTGCTGACCTGCAATTGCCTGTGGCGGCGCTTCCAGAAAGAAGCCGAAGAATGGGTCGCCCCCGGCGGCGTCCTCATCGCCGACCCCCAGGCCCGCAACCGCAAAATCAACGCCGCGTATGCGCAGTTGTGGCTGGCGGATAATCGTTTTCAGTGGGCGGGGTTGGCGGCGTTTGCTTCGAAGCAGGTGGGGTGTGGGCTTTTGCATGCTGCAAAGTTGCAAAAGGGCATTGCCGCTGAAAAAGAGGCTCATCGAAAGTTGCGTGAAGCGCCAGCGGAGACGCTATACGAGGGTTTTGGATTCAAGTTCAGCCGTACTGATCCCAAGGTTCAGGCCGAAGTTGATAAGGCCACGTCAGAAAATCCGGTTCCTACTGCTGACATCACCTTAGGCGACAGTTCCAGATCGCTGGTTCAACAGCAACTGGATTACGTTTACGAAATGCTTGCGTTGGGCAACACGGCCTTATTTCTGGACGTGTATCCGTTGCACCGCTTTTTTATGGTACGTGGATACAAGGAAATGGAGAAATGCCTACGAAGTCGGCCGGAAATCGCCAAAGATGTGATGTGGCCAATCGCTAAAACCTTTCGTTTCGGGGTCGCCCATAAAGAGATTTTTGATACGTTTGCAGCCATTGATGCAGGAAATATCGCCGACAGCGTTAACTCCATGGCCGCTCACGAGCAGATCAATATTCTGCAACCTGCAATGTATGACGACGTGCATTTCGCCTCTCTCATCCGCGGCACCCACGCTTCAGACTTGGTATCTGTCGTCACTGGCTTGCTTTCGGGCGTACCAGAAGGGATACAACTTACATTGGCGAGTCAGTGCAAAGCGCCCGACAGCCGAAGCGTCACGTTCAGCAGCAATCCGTTCGCAAATTTGGCGGACAAGGATCAACGAATGAAATTCGTTCTGCGTGCGGCTGCTCAATTCAATAATTTGCTGAAAAACCCGACGACAAAAAGTCAGTTGCAAAGCTCCATCAGTGATATCGCTGATGGCAATGGAGTGCGTCAGTGACTCAATCGAAGCGACGGTTTTTGATATTGTTTTTTTTCGCTCTTCTGGTCGCAGGGGGCTTGATGTACTCCAGCTGGGGTACGAAAACCTTATCCGTTCATATCGGAAAACCTTACGAACAGGTGATCAAGGACTCAACCTTTTCGGTTGAAGACAAAACGGCAATCTATCCTGGTGATCCTAATGACCCGACGGATCCCCCTCGTCCCGGCTCTACATGGATCAGCAGCCCGACGATCATTGAGTTCGACGACCCTGTTCATGGTTTCAAACTTCCCCTGACCGTGTTCGGTGCCGTTACTTATGCGAGTCAGAAAGTCTCGACACTGACGACGTCGCCGATGACAGAAACCTTGCCGTTTGCAGAAGCTCTGGATCGATTGATTGCTACGCAAAATATCCTCAAATCGCGGGGGTGGAAGATTGAGCCTTTGGAAGACAATGACTGGTTCAGCGTGGACTCCGCTCCCAAGCGTGAGCGGCTACAGGCCACACTCTTTGATCAGCCTGTAGGCATTGATTTGTACGTACCGGGAAAGTACAGCTTACTGCTCTTGATCAAGTGCTACGCAAACTGTGACAGGGAAGATCCGAGGACTGCAAAATATTTGATTGATATTAGTGTGGGTCGGGATCGAAGCGGGGCATGAAAAGTCGCCACAAGCTGATCCTGCACGGTCAAATCTGTAGGAGTGAGCCTGCTCGCGATAGCGATCCGTCAGTTAACAAAGATGTTGAGGCGGACGACCCTATCGCGAGCAGGCTCACTCCTACATTTGTTTGTGCTGGATTCAGAAGGTACCGACAAACCCGTTTTTCATGACACTTTTGTTTCAATCCACGCTTTAGCTGTGCAATGCTGGCGCCGAGACCGTTCGCCAACTACAGCTTAAGTATCAAAGACGTAGAAACCGCGCGGTGCCGTCCACTTGCCCCTCTGGGGCGCTGCTATTAGAGGGGGTCTGCATGCTCACCCTGCTCAATCTCCTTTCTGCCGTGGCCCTGCTGATCTGGGGCACGCATATTGTCCGAACCGGCATTCTGCGGGTGTATGGGACCAACCTGCGGCATGTCATCGGCCAGAACATGTCGAAGAAATGGCTGGCGTTCGTCGCCGGTATTCTGGTCACGGCGATGGTGCAGAGCAGCAACGCTACAGCGATGCTGGTGACTTCGTTCGTCGGCCAGGGCCTGATGGCGTTGACGCCGGCGCTGGCGACCATGCTGGGGGCCGATGTTGGTACGGCGTTGATGGCGCGGGTGCTGACGTTTGACCTGTCGTGGTTGTCGCCGCTGCTGATCTTTCTCGGGGTGATATTCTTCCTGTCGCGCAAACAGACACGGCTCGGGCAGATGGGGCGGGTGTCGATCGGTCTGGGGCTGATCATTCTCGCCCTGCAGTTGATTGTCGAAGCGGCGGCGCCGATCACTCAAGCCCAAGGGGTGAAGGTGATTTTTGCCTCGCTGACCGGCGACATTTTGCTCGACGCCCTGGTTGGCGCGTTGTTTGCGATGATTTCCTACTCCAGCCTCGCCGCCGTGCTGCTCACCGCCACCCTGGCCGGGGCCAGTGTGATCAGCCTGCCGGTGGCGATCGGTCTGGTGATCGGCGCCAACATCGGCAGCGGCATCCTCGCGTTCATGAGCACCAGCATGCAGAACGCCGCCGGCCGGCAGGTGGCGCTGGGCAGTCTGCTGTACAAACTGATCGGCCTGCTGCTGATCATTCCGGTACTCGATCCGCTGGTGCACTGGATCGACAGCCTCGATTTCAGCCCGCAGGAAATGGTCATCGGCTTCCACCTGCTCTACAACACCGCGCGCTGCCTGATTCTGTTGCCGAGCGTCGGGCCGATGGCGCGGCTATGTGCCTGGTTGCTGCCGGAGCGGCCGGAAGTCAACGGCACGGCCAGACCGCGGCATCTCGACCCGACGGCGCTGGTCACCCCGAGCCTGGCCTTGGCCAACGCCGCGCGCGAAACCCTGCGCATCGGCGACCTGCTCGACAACATGCTCGACGCTACCCTCGATGTGTTGCGCGGCAAGCAAACGGCGGTGACCCAGGAAATGCGCCGGATCGCCGATGACATCGAATCGCTGTACAGCGCCATCAAGCTGTATCTGGCGCAAATGCCCCGCGAGGACCTTGGCGAGCGCGACAGTCGGCGCTGGGCCGAGATCATCGAACTGGCGATCAACCTTAAACTCGCTGCCGACCTGATCGAACGCATGCTGCGCAAGATCCAGCAGCAGAAAACCTCGCAGCGCCGCTCGTTCTCCGAAGAAGGCCTGGAGGATCTGGCCGGGTTGCACCAGCAATTGATCGCCAACCTGCGCCTGGGGCTGTCGGTGTTCCTCAGCGGCGATCGCGAAAGCGCCCGCCAGTTGTTGCGCGAGAAACGCCGCTTTCGCGCCCAGGAACGGCGCTTGGCTCACGCGCATGTGAGCCGTTTGCAACGCAAGATCGTGCAGAGTATCGAGACCAGTTCGCTGCACCTTGAACTGATCGCCGACATGAAGCGCTTGAATTCGCTGTTTTGCGGCAGCGCGTATGTGGTGCTGGAAACGGCCGACACCGGGGCGTTGGCGGTGGATGATATGACTGACATTACGCATTCGCCTTGAACGTCTGGGGCTGGGGTCAGTCAGTTACAGTGGTTCAGCCTTGAGACCGCTATCGCGAGCAGGCTCACTCCTACAAGGGATCGCATTCCAAATGTAGAGTCAGTCAGCCCCGCGAAGGCGGCTGACCGCGACACGGATCTCCAAATCAGCCGTATGGAAGCCTGTTATGCGTTGCCTGTTGTTCGCCTGTCTGTTGCTCGGTTCCCTGCCCGCCCTTGCCCTGGATCGGTTTCAGGTCGAAGGCTATGCGCTGCCCAACGGTTTGCAGTTGCTGCTCAAACCCGGCACCGAGCGCGGCCATGTGGCGATCCGGCTGGTGGTCGGCGTCGGTCTCGACGATTTCGATTGTGACGAGAAAGAGCTGCCGCACTTGCTTGAGCATCTGCTGTTCAGCGGCATCGACGCGACCGGCGAAGGCGGACTGGAAGAACGCATGCAGGCACTGGGCGGTGACTGGAATGCGTTCACCAGCAACGCCGACACAACTTTCGTCATCGAGGCGCCGGCGAAAAACCAGCGCAAGGTACTCGACCTGTTGCTCGATCTGCTGACCCAGACACGCATCGATGACAACGCGATCAACGCCGCCAAACGCGTGGTCGAGCGCGAGGACGGCGGCCATTACACCAAACTGCGGCGGTTCCTCGATCGCCAGGATCTGGGGCATTCCGCGAGCAACCAACTGGCCGTCGAACTGGGTCTGAAGTGCCCGCAACGCGCCGAAGTCGAGCACCTGACTCAGGCGCAATTGGAAAAGGTCCGCAAAGCCTGGTACGCGCCGAACAACATGACCCTGATCGTCGTCGGAGAACTCGACAAGCTGCTGCCGGCCTATCTCGAACGCACTTGGGGCGCGCTCGAAGCGGTCGACCCGAGCGAGCATCGGCCGCTGCCGGACATTCGCGCCAGCGCCGCCCATGAGCGCACCCTCACCCGCGGCTTTATCGGCGACAACGCCAAGCTGCACTGGCTGATGCCCGAGCCGGTGCTGGACGACCAATACGACCAGACCTTCGACATCCTCAAGGATTACCTCGACTGGGCGCTGTACCGGCAAATTCGCCTCAATCACGGTTTGTCCTACGGGCCATGGGCCGAGCGCGAAGTGTTTGGCGGTGTCGGCTTCATGAGTCTCAATGCTGATCTGGACCGCGATGACGTCGACGAAGCGATTCGGGTGCTCGAAGACCTCAAGGCCGATCTGCTGAAGAACGGCCTCGACCCGACGACCTTCGCCCGCATCAAACAGGCCTCCATCGCCCATCAGGCGTGGGCCGTGCAAGGCAACAGCGCGATGGCCGATTATTACTGGAGTGCGTTGGCCGACTACCAGGACGGGCGCTTCGCCAATCCCGCGCGTCAGCTGCAAGGTGTGACGCTGGAAGCGGCGAACAAGGCCATGCGCGAATTGCTGCTGCAACCAGGCTATTTGCGCATCGAAAAACCGTTGATCGGTGACGATCAGGTGCTGTGGATAAGTGCCGGTGGGTTGGGTGTGGTGTTGCTTATGCTGATCGGCTGGCACGTGTATCACCGCGGCAAGCGCTCGGCGCGACCTGACACATAACCCTGTGGGAGCGAGCCTGCTCGCGAAGGCGCCGGCTCATCCAACGATGATGGCGCCTGACACGCCGCCTTCGCGAGCAGGCTCGCTCCCACAAAGGAAAATCGGTGCGAGCCCAAACTCGCCACATCGCCCGGCGGACGCTACTCTGTCGAAGTATCTCCCCACTCTGTCGTGAACCGCCCCCCATGCCGAAATTACAGCTCCTGATCCAGCGCCTCCTCGAACTGATGAAGCGCTATCCCGGGGTCATTGCACTGGGTGGTTTCATCTCCGGGGTCGGCAGTTTCATGCTGGTCGATCGCCAGCAGGGGCTGGCGAGCTGGATCACCGTGATCATGCTGCTGAGCTGGATCTGGCTGATGCTGGAAAACACCCTGACCGGGCTGTTCACGCGGATCTTCAAACGCGAAATTCCCCAGCCGCTGTTGCGTTACGCGACGCAGATGATCCATCAGGAAAGCCTGTTTTTCGTCCTGCCGTTTTTCTTCATCACCACCACCTGGAACAGCGGTCAGTTGTTTTTCACCGGCCTGCTCAGCGTCGCCGCCCTGATCTCCATCGTCGACCCGCTGTATTACAAATGGCTGGCGCCGCGACGCTGGGCGTTTCTCGCTTTGCACACCCTGACGCTGTTCGCCGCCCTGCTCACCGCATTGCCGGTGATCATGCACCTGACCACCGCGCAGAGTTTCAAATGGGCGCTGGGCATTTCCGTGCTGTTGTCGTTTCCGAGCCTGGCGTCGATCTTCCCGATCCGCACGCTGCGCAACGCCTTGGCCATTCTGTGCATCACCGTTGGCATTGGCGGCCTTGGCTGGGTGCTGCGTTCGTGGGTGCCGCCGGCGACGCTGTGGATGACCGATGTGGCGATCAGCACCAGCCTGCAGGATCGCACCCCGGGGGCCAGCCTCGAAACGGTCAGCGCCGAGCAGATCCGCGCCGACGGGCTCTACGCCTACACCGCGATCAACGCGCCGCGCGGCCTCGATGAGCGGATCTACCACGTCTGGCAGTTCAACGGCAAAGAGGTCGACCGCATCGCCCTCGACATCCACGGCGGGCGCAAGGAAGGTTACCGGGCGTGGACGCACAAGCAGAACTTCCCCGGCAACCCGGCGGGCAAGTGGCAGGTGCGGGTGCTGACCGAAGACGGTCAACTGATCGGTGTGCTGCGTTTCGCCATCACCGACAGCACACCGGCCAAAGAAAAGTAATCCGGTTCGTGCTATTACGTAGGCTCTCGTAACAGCCGTACAAGCACGGAGCTTATGACCAGCAGCCCAACGCCCGGCAGCGCCCGCCTGGACACCTCGCTCAGCCCTGCCCGCCTGCAGGTCAGCGGCGACTGGACGCTCGCCCATTACACGGCGCTCAAGCACCTGAGCGAAAAGCTCCACGGTCAGTACGACGCCAATACCCTGATCGATCTCAACGACCTCGGCGCGCTCGACACCGCCGGCGCGTCGTTGCTGGTGGAGTTGCTCGGCGCCGAACGCCTTGGCAAATCCGCAGAACATCCCGATTGCACCCTGTCTGCGGCTGATCGTGCCTTGCTGCAGACCGTGTATTGCTCGTTGAGCGATTTCTGCGTCCCGCTGAAGGAACCGGAAGTCAGCGTCAGCGTGCAACTGCTCACGCGCATCGGCCGCGCGGTCGACACCGTGTGGCAAGACACCCTGCAACTGCTCGGCTTCGTCGGCCTGATCTTCGAAACCCTGGCGCGCGGGCTGCTGCGCCCCAAGCGCTGGCGCATCACGCCGATGATCGCGCACATCGAACAGACCGGCCTCGACGCCGCGCCGATCGTGGCCCTGCTGACGTTTCTGGTCGGTGCCGTGGTGGCGTTTCTCGGCGCGACGGTGCTGGCCGGTTTTGGCGCGACGATCTTCACCGTGGACCTGGTCGGCTTCTCGTTCCTGCGCGAATTCGCCGTGCTGCTGACGGCGATCCTGATGGCCGGGCGCACCGCCAGTGCGTTCACCGCACAGATCGGCTCGATGAAAGCCAACGAAGAAATCGACGCGATTCGCACCCTCGGCCTCGACCCGATGGAGCTGCTGGTGGTGCCGCGAGTCCTGGCGATGCTGGTGGCCCTGCCGATGCTGACCTTTCTCGCGATGCTTTCGGGGATCATTGGCGGTGGCGTGGTCTGCGCGGTGTCGCTGGATATCTCGCCGGCGATGTTCCTTTCGCTGCTGCAATCGGATATCGGCGTGCAGCATTTTCTGGTCGGCATGGTGAAAGCGCCGATCTTCGCCTTCCTGATCGCCGCGATCGGTTGTCTGGAAGGCTTCAAGGTCAGCGGCAGTGCCGAATCGGTCGGTGCGCACACCACTTCCAGCGTGGTCCAGTCGATTTTCGTGGTGATCGTGCTCGACGCGGTGGCCGCGCTGTTTTTCATGGAGATGGGCTGGTGAGTCGTTTACCCCGCGCGCCCTCCGAGGCGGTGATCGAAGTGCGTGGCCTGTGCAATCGCTTTGGCAGCCAGAGCGTGCATGAGAACCTCGATCTGGATGTGTACAAAGGCGAAATCCTCGCCGTGGTGGGCGGTTCCGGCACCGGCAAATCGGTGCTGCTGCGCAGTATTGTCGGCCTCAACCGGCCCAGCGAAGGTGTGGTCAAAGTATTCGGGCAGAACCTGCCGAATCTGGACGAACATGAGCGTTCGTTGATCGAGCGGCGCTTTGGCGTGCTGTTTCAGAAAGGCGCGCTGTTTTCCTCGCTGACCGTTACCGAAAACGTCGCCCTGCCCCTGATCGAACACGCCGGCCTCAGTCGCCACGACGCCGAGCATCTGGCAGCGGTGAAGCTGGCGCTGGCCGGGCTGCCGTTGTCGGCGGCGGACAAGTACCCGGCGTCGCTGTCCGGCGGCATGATCAAACGCGCGGCGCTGGCCCGCGCCCTGGCACTGGATCCGGACATTCTGTTTCTCGACGAACCCACTGCCGGCCTAGACCCGATTGGCGCGGCGGCTTTCGACCAGTTGATCCTGACCCTGCGCGATGCGCTCGGCCTTAGCGTGTTTCTGGTGACCCACGACCTCGACACGCTCTACACCATCACCGACCGGGTGGCGGTGCTGGCGCAGAAGAAAGTGCTGGTTGCCGGACCGATCGACGAGGTCTCGGAAACCGACGACGCGTGGATTCACCAATACTTCCACGGCCCGCGTGGCCGCTCGGCGCTGGACGCCGCCAAACTGCTCAACGAGGTCTGACATGGAAACCCGAGCCCATCATGTGTTGATCGGCCTGTTCACGGTGATCGTGGTGGCAGGCGCCCTGCTCTTCGGTCTGTTCCTGGCCAAGTCCAGCGTCGACACCGAGTTCAAGGATTACGAAGTGGTGTTCAATGAGGCGGTCAGCGGCCTGTCCAAGGGCAGCTCGGTGCAGTACAGCGGGATCAAGGTCGGCGACGTGGTCAGCCTGCGCCTCGACCCGCAAGACCCGCGCCGGGTGCTGGCGCGGATTCGTCTGGCGGGCGACACGCCAGTCAAGGAAGACACCCAGGCCAAACTGGCGCTGACCGGGATCACCGGCACCTCGATCATCCAGCTCAGCGGCGGCACGCCCGAGAGCCCGAAATTACGCGGGCATGACGGTCAGTTGCCGACGCTAATCGCCTCGCCCTCGCCTATTTCGCGCCTGCTCAACGACAGCAGCGATTTGATGACCGGCATCAGCGCGTTGCTGCAAAACGCCAATCACATGTTCTCCGCCGAGAACGTCGAGCGTGTGAGCAAGACCCTCGCCCATCTCGAACAGACCACCGGCACCATCAATGACCAGCGTGGCGACATCAAGCAGGCCATGCAGCAACTGGCGAGCGTCGGCAAGCAGGCCGGCAGCATGCTCGAACAGACCTCGCTGCTGATGCGCAACGCCAACGGCTTGCTCAACGATCAGGGCAAGCAGGCCTTGGGCAGCGCCGAGCAGGCGATGAAGTCGCTGGAGCAAAGCAGCGTGACCATCAATGGCCTGCTCAGCAAGAACCAGAATTCGCTGGATAACGGCATGCAGGGCCTCAATGGCCTGGCGCCGGCGATCCGCGAATTGCGCGAGACCCTGACCTCGCTGCGCGCCATCTCCCAACGCCTCGAGGCCAACCCCAGCGGCTACCTGCTGGGCAGCGACAAGAACAAGGAATTCACCCCATGAAACTGACCCGAATCGCCCTCCTCGGTGCAGGCCTGACCTTGCTCGGCGCGTGCTCGATCCTGCCGCAGGCGGAACCCTCGGACGTCTATCGCCTGCCCGCCGCGCCAGTGTCGGCCTCGTCCAGCCCCGCGGCCAATCAGTCGTGGTCGTTGCGGCTGAACAAGCTCCAGGCCAGCGAAGCGCTGAACCGGCCGAGCATTGCGGTGATTCCACAGGGTGACGTGATCAGCAGCTACAAGGGCTCGCGCTGGAGCGATCCGGCGCCAGTGCTGCTGCGCAACCGTCTGCTCGACGGCTTTCAGCGTGACGGCCGGGTGACGTTGCTCAGCACCGATGACAGCAATTTCCAGGCGGACCTGGAACTGGGCGGCAGTCTGCAGGCATTCCAGACCGAATATCAGGGCACCCAGGCCAGCGTCGTGGTGCGCGTCGATGCGTTGCTGGTGCGCGGCTATGACCAGCGGATACTCGCCAGTCGACGCTTTGAAGAACGCCAGCCACTGAGCGCTGTGCAGGTACCCGCAGTGGTGGCCGGGTTCGGTCAGGCCAGTGATCGGCTTACTGCCAAGATCGTCGCCTGGGCGGTCGAACAAGGCCAGAAACTGGCCCTACAACCGCGCTGACACACCACAATCCCTGGAGTGAGCCTGCTCGCGATAACGGTGTATCAGTCACCGATGATGGCGAATGACAAACCGCTATCGCGAGCAGGCTCACTCCTACAATGGGATCTGTGATCAGCCGAAGAACCAGTAGCAAACAGCGATAGCGCCAACCACCCCGGCAAACTCCGCCAGCAACGCACACCCCACCGCATGCCGTGCGCGCTGAATCCCCACCGCGCCGAAATACACCGCCAGCACATAAAACGTCGTTTCGGTACTGCCCTGCACCGTCGCCGCCACCAGCGCCGGGAAGCTGTCGACGCCCGAGGTCTTCATCGTCTCGATCAACATCGCCCGCGCGGCGCTGCCGGAGAACGGTTTGACCATCGCCGTCGGCAATGCATCGACGAAGCGCGTATCCCAACCGGCCCACTCGACCAAATGGCGAATACCTTCGAGGCCAAAATCCAGTGCGCCTGAAGCGCGCAATACACCCACCGCGCAGAGCATCGCCACCAGATACGGCAGCAGATTCTTCGCCACGTCGAAGCCTTCCTTCGCGCCTTCAACGAACGCCTCGTAGACCTTGACCTTGCGCAGTGCGCCGATCACCAAAAACAGCATGATCAAGCCGAACAGCGTGAGATTGCCGAGGATCGACGACAATCCAGCCAACGCGGTCGCCGACAGCGTACCGAGCAAGGCCATGAAGCCGCCAAGGGTGAGGGCGCCGGGAATCAGGTAGGCCAGCACCACCGGGTCCCAGATGCGCAGACGTTGCATGAACGCCACCGAGAGGAAACCGACGATGGTCGAGCAACTGGTCGCCAGCAGGATCGGCAGGAACACCAGAGTCGGGTCGGGCGCGCCTTGCTGGGCGCGGTACATGAAGATCGTCACCGGCAGCAGGGTCAGGGAGGAGGCGTTGAGCACCAGAAACAGGATCTGGGCGTTGCTGGCGATGGTGGCGCTCGGGTTGAGCT